>NZ_CP025696.1:0-835000 GCF_002872435.1 Paenibacillus sp. lzh-N1
AGAAAACGGGCTACCTTCTCCCTCGCACCTTCGTAAGCATCCGTAGCACGGCTACCCAAGGTATGCACACCACGGTGTACATTCGAATTATCAAATTCATAGTAGTGCTTGATCGCCTCGATGACCGCTAGCGGCTTTTGCGAAGTGGCCGCATTATCCAAATAAACCAGCGGATGACCGTTAATCTCCTGATGTAAAATCGGGAATTGTTCACGGATCAATGCAGTGTTCATTGGCCTAACTTCCTTTCAACAAGGCTTTGCAGCTGATGTTGAAGTCCTTCAAGCGGAATTTCAGATACGACAGGTGCCAGGAAGCCGTAAATAATCAATCGTTCAGCTTCTGCACGGCTAATTCCGCGGGACATCAAGTAATACACTTGCTCACGGTTAACCTGACCAACCCCCGCTGTGTCCTGCTGTTACATCGTCTTCATCAATCAGCAGGATCGGGTTAGCGTCACCACGTGCTTGCGGGCTGAGCATCAGAACACGTTCTGTTTGCTGACCGTCTGCTTTGGTAGCACCCTTTTCTATTTTCGTAATTCCGTTAATGATAGAAGATGCTTCTTCACGCATAACTGCGCGCGTAATCATCTGACTAGCGGAATTTTTACCAAAATGCTGTGCTTGTGTCGTATAGTTCAACTTTTGCGAACCAGAACCTACAGCAGCAATAACCTTAGCATCTGAGTTGGAGCCATTGCCTTTGAGCACGGACATGGTATTGCTAGCTGTATTGCCGTTGTTCATTTCGCCTACAATCCATTCGATAGCAGCGTCATTTCCGAGCGTGGCACGACGAATGGAAATATCCGTTACTTGCTCTCCAAACTGATGCACTGTGGCATAACGTACTTTAGCGCCTGCATTCGCAACCACTTCTACCGCACCGTTATGAAGAACAGGTGCCGCCAAATCCGCAGATACATAGTTGTCTACGTACGTCACGGAACTATGGTTTTCAGCTATGAGCAGCACATGCGGCGCAAACGTTGCAGTCGCATCATCCGTGAGGAACACAGCTTGAAGCGGAACGTTCAGCTCTACATTTTTAGGCACATAAGCAAATACTCCACCGTTCCAGAGTGCTGCATGTAGTGCAGATAATGAATTTTCTTCAGCTTTAATAACAGTATTCAGATGAGCTTTGACCAAATCAGCATGCTCTTTAACCGCCGTTTGCAAATCCGTGAAAATGACGCCTTGCGCCGCCAGTTCCTCGCTCAGCTTCACGTATACCGCACCGGAGTTGCGCTGGATGATCAGACCGCCCTCCTGTTGTTCTTTGACCAGATCAGCAATGGCTGCAGGAACCTGACCTACAGATGTAATGACCTCGCTCAGTTTATGTTGACCGTAATCGTTTAAATTCCAACGCTCGATTTTTGTTTTTTCAAATACCGGAAGCTCCAGTTGGCCTGCAAGCTCAAAGTGCTTTTTGTCTGTCTTCGGCTAGCCAAGTTGGCTCGCCATTACGTTCGGACAGAACACGCAGTTGCTCGGAATCTACCGGAAGGATTGTTTGTGTTGTCATCAGTTTTCCTCCTCGCTTCCGGCTTAAGCCTCTTGTCCTACAGTTTCATCAACGATACC
Organism: Paenibacillus sp. lzh-N1; assembly: GCF_002872435.1. NCBI lineage: Bacteria > Bacillati > Bacillota > Bacilli > Caryophanales > Paenibacillaceae > Paenibacillus > Paenibacillus sp. lzh-N1. Next base: position 1,596 of record NZ_CP025696.1, read on the forward strand.
CAGTTCTTCCTTGATCCAGTCGTAACCGTCCGCTTCCAGACGCTCTGCAAGCTCAGGACCACCGGATTTAACGATACGTCCTTGCATCATCACGTGTACATAATCTGGTTTAATGTAGTTCAACAGACGTTGGTAGTGAGTAATCACAAGGAAGCCACGGTCTTCAGAACGCATAGCGTTTACACCGTTAGCTACGATTCTCAAGCATCGATATCCAGACCGGAGTCAATTTCGTCCAGAACGACAATTTTCGGATCAAGCATCATCATTTGCAGAATTTCATTCCGCTTTTTCTCACCACCGGAAAAACCTTCGTTCAGGTAACGGTGAGCAAACTCAGGATTCATTTCAGCTCTTTCATTTTGCTTTCCATTTGGCGGATAAACTAATCAGGGAAATCTCTTGTCCTTCTTCACGGCGTGCGTTGATTGCACTACGCAAAAGTCGGAGTTTGTTACCCCTGCAATTTCACTTGGATACTGCATCGCCAGAACAATCCTGCACGTGCACGCTCATCCACTTCCATATCCAGCACGTCTTCTCCATCCAAAGTACTTTGCCATCTGTGACTCATATTTAGGATGACCCATCAAAGCAGATGCGAGTGTACTTTTACCCGTTCCGTTAGGACCCATGATAGCGTGGATTTCTCCGCCCTTCATTTCGAGGTTAATACCCTTCAAAATTTCTTTACCTTCAATGGTCGCTTTGAGACCTTCAATCTTAAAGTTTGTAGCCATATTCGCAATACCCTCCAAAAAATGTAGTGTGGTGTCGAAATCAGAAAGTATATTTAAACAGGGGAGCCCCCTGATTTCAAGCAATATTTAAAAATTTATTTATAATCATTCTAAACTGATTCTCAATGATTCTCAAGTTATTTTATAATAAATATCTTTAAGGGTGCAACCAACAGACACACGTTATCCAACTTTCTTCATAAAATGTTCATCCTACCAAGCGCACAAATGACTAAATACATCCTGCGAATGATTATATAGTTATAGTGTAGTACAAAAAACCATGGGATACATCATCTCTTTTTAGCCATAAAACGCTACTGACAGCATGCGTCAGTAGGTTTTACATGTAAAGGGTTATTTTTAGAACGAAAGCTTGAGGAGTTAGCCCAAATAAGAGCGCAGCATCCACATATGTTTCTCCAGATCCGCTTTATAACCGATTAGCAAATCTGCAGTAGGCGATCGGAAATTACTTTCAGCCAGTTCGATACCTTCCTGAAACTCCTCACATACCGTCGCAAAATCCTCGATCAAAGTTTGTACCATCTTAGGAGCATCTTCATTGCCGGTTGCTTCCTGAATCGACGACAGCTCCAGGTATTCCTTTAATGTTGCGGAAGGAGAACCTTTCAAGGCGAGCAGACGCTCGGGCAATCTCATCCATTTTCAATGTCACTTCATTGTATAATTCTTCGAATTTAACATGGAGTGTATAAAAACTGGAGCCTTTCACGTACCAGTGATAGTTATGAATTTTCACATATAACACATTGAGGTTAGCGACTTGACGGTTTAAAAGTTCCTCCACCGATTTGGTTTGCGTATTTTTTCGAGGTTACTTGTTGTTTTAGCCATCATAAATCCCTTCCTTTTTCATCAAATTGACTTTCAGAAGCGTTTACGTATCCATCACCGTCACTGCTGACGGTAAGACGCCAGCGGCATTTGAGTATCACCTGCCGGACGTCTGTTTCATATTTACCCTTTCTATACAGAGACGAAACAAAAAGAAGAGTTCTCTCTCTTCCAATCCATCATAAAAAAAATATACAAAAATTCAGTGATTTTCGTTATACTTTCTCTATCCTATCAAAATACTTGGTTTAATATTGTGATATTTTTTTTACCATTTACATGTGCACAATTTACGGAGGTGACCTCATTGTCCAAATATCATCCCTTAACGACCGAAGAAGCAATCGAATTCGTGAAGAACATCCCCGGATTTTTCAGTCAGGAAGCCCAGCTGGAATGCCGAGAAATCGGTGATGGCAACTTAAATCTGGTTTTTCATATTACGGATTCTAAATCTAACAAGAGTATCATTGCCAAGCAGGCACTTCCCTATGTAAAAATTGTGGGTGAATCCTGGCCGTTGTCGCTGGATCGTGCCCGTATTGAACGTGAGGCACTTCAGCAGGAACACCAGCTTTGCCCGAATTGGTTCCTGCGGTACTGGGCTATGACGATGAGCTTGCGCTAACCGTGATGGAAGATCTTAGCTCACACACAATCATGCGCAAGGGACTAATAGAAGGCAACACATATCCCCTTTTTGCTAATCATATTGGGGAGTTTCTGGCACGCCACGCTCTTTTTCACCTCAGATTTAGGCATGAATCAGCAGGATAAAAAAGAGCTGGTTAAACGCTTTATTAACCCTGAACTTTGTAAAATAACTGAGGATCTGATTTGGATGAACCCTACCGGTTTTCAGATAATAACAACTATGGTGTGTACATTGAAGACGAAGCAGCGGTACTCCGTACAGATCAAGTACTTCACCTGGAAGTGGCTTTGCTGCGAGAAAAGTTTATGACACGAACAGAAGCACTGCTACACGGCGACCTCCATACAGGCAGCATTTTTGTAACGGCTGAATCGACTAAAGTCATTGATCCTGAATTTGCCTTCTACGGACCCATGGGGTTTGATATCGGAGCAGTCATCGCCAATCTGCTGTTGAACTACGCAGCACAGCCCGGATGGACTTCTGGCGAGAAGGCCCTAAAGGAAAAACGTGACTGGCTCCTGGAGACTGCCATTCAAGTATGGAGCAGTTTGAAAGCAGGTTCCGTACCCTGTGGGACAAGCACGTCACCGATCATTTGGCACGAACGCCCGGATATCAGGACTTGTACCTCCAGAAAGTGCTGCAAGATACGATTGGTTTTGCAGGGTGCAAAGTGATCCGCCGGATCATCAGCCTGTCGCATGTAGCGGATATCGATACCATTGCCGATCCTGATATCAAGGAAGCTGCGGAACGTCTCGCGTTAGCGATCGGAAAAGCCTTGGTTCTCTGCAATCGCAAGCTTCATTCGATTCGGGAACTAGGGGATATTGTTCGGACAGCAACAGCGATCCAAACTAAAGGAGCATCACGAATATGAGTGAAAATAAAGAATGGACGCCCGCATCCTCCCGAGAAGCATCTGCGCCCGGACAGCCTCTATCTTCGCTGGTGTGGAAGGGTAACCACTTGTCCATGCTGGATCAGCGTCTACTGCCCGAAACGATAGTCATGCTGGATTTATTCACGACCGAGGAAGTATGGGAGGGCATCCATGCCATGAAGGTACGGGGCGCCCCCGCCATCGGGATGGCTGCAGCCTACGGTGTTGTGCTGGGCGCTATCTCCTATCGCGGCAACGACTCTGCTGGATGGCTGGAGCATGTACACGCGGTGTGCGGACATTTGGCTACCTCACGGCCGACTGCCGTAAATCTGTTCTGGGCTCTGGACCGCATGAAGAAGCGAGCCGGCGAACTTGTCACAGAGGCTGAGGTAAGTCAGATCGAAGACTGGAATGCAGGGCTGGAGCGTGAAGCTATAGCCATTCAGGCGGAGGATGAAGAAGTTTGTCGCCAAATCGGTATCCATGCATTACCTCTGTTCGAAGACGGGATGGGCGTACTCACTCATTGCAATGCAGGCGGCTTGGCAACAGCCAAATACGGAACAGCGCTCGCGCCTATGTATTTAGCTCAGGAGAACGGTATCCACCTGAAAGTATTTGCTGACGAAACTCGCCCCGTATTACAGGGTGCGCGTCTGACCGCCTTTGAGCTTCAGCAGGCAGGCATAGATGTAACCCTGCTCTGTGACAATATGGCAGGCATGGTGATGTCCAAAGGATGGGTGCAGGCGGTCATTGTCGGCACAGACAGAGTCGCCGCTAATGGGGATGTGGCCAACAAAATCGGCACCTATAGCCTGGCAGTGCTGGCGAAGGCGCATGGTATACCTTTTTACGTTGCTTCGCCACTATCTACCATTGATTTACAGACCGCTACAGGCGCAGATATTCCGATTGAGGAACGTTCTGCAGAAGAAGTTACCGAGAGCTTTGGTAAAAGAACTGCCCCAGAAGGCATCAAAGTTTACAACCCGGCTTTCGACGTTACACCTCATAAGTACATTACCGCCATCATTACCGAAAAAGGAATTGTTCAAGCTCCCTTTAGCGAGAACCTCACCGCTTTGTTTGCCGATTAATTGTTCTTGCAGGTTATATAGTTGGTATATAATTGAAATGGTTCCACTCGCTAAAATGAAACTTTTCACAGAAAAAACCGGAGCCGTAGTGGTATTATCCCCTTCTAGTAGACAAGAGAGAAAAGACATCTGTTAAGATGGACTTAATCTTGTTGAACGGAGGGGATTTTTCATGGCTAAAAAGGGACAATCATTCCGGCAATACTCCTTAGATGTAAAGATGGAGGCAGTCCGGTTGGTGAACGAAGAACATATGAGTATTCGTGAAGTGACGAAACAATTGGACATTCGTAATAAATCCCAAGTGCAAAGCTGGGTGATGAAACATCGAGCGGGGGAGAACCTCCAGCCAACGACCACAAGGCAGGGACGACCCAAAACGAAATTTTCCAGTATGGAAGAGGAGATGGCGTATCTACGGGCGGAGATTGAATATTTAAAAAAGCAGTATCCAAATCTACACAAGGAGTGACGAGGAAAGAAGCGAGGTTTGAAATTATTGAGGGAATGCGAACACGATATTCGTTGAAATGGTTACTTGAATTAGCCCATGTTTCTCGGGCAGGATATTATAAATGGAGAAAGAATCAGCAAACAACCCAGCAGCGTAAGCAAGAAGAAGAGCTTCTGGAATCGCATATGTTGTCGATCCACCGAATACATCCCTATTTTGGTTATCTGCGGATGACCGTTGCTTTACGTAGAGAAGGTATCTTGGTCAATCACAAAAAGGTGTACCGCCTAATGAAGAAATTAGGGATCCGTTCCGTCATTCGAAAGAAGCGGCGCTTTTTTGGCAAACAGGCATCTGTGGTAAATGCCAACCGATTAGATCGACAATTTCCGGCAGATTCTCCTTTATCCAAGCTGGTTACCGATATTACATACATACGAGCTGGAGAGCGGTTTGTATATCTCTCTGTCATTCAAGATCTGTTTAACAATGAAATCGTGGCTTGGCGTCTTTCGGAACGAAATGACCTTGCTCTAGTTAGCGAGACGCTAGACGTTCTAAGTAAGAATGTGAACATGGAGGGTGTCATTCTCCATTCAGACCAGGGTTTTCAGTATACCTCCAAGCCGTTTAACCGCAAACTTAAGCGGCTTGGCATGCTTGGGAGCCATTCAAGGCGTGGAAATTGCCTAGACAATGCCTGTATAGAATCCTTCTTCTCCCATCTTAAAACAGAGAAGATTTATTTAACGAAACCCGGAACCCTAGCGGAGGTAGAACAACACGTACGGGAGTACATTTCTTTTTATAATGAAAATAGATTTCAGAAAAAATTAAACAACCGTTCCCCGATTGAATACCGAGAAACGGTTGCTGCTTAAAGATGTCTTTTTAGTTCTGTCTACTTGACAGGGGTATGACCATAGCGCCCGGTTTTTTAATTTTTTTGCTTTTATCCAACAACTATTACTAGGCTTCCTACACCAATTTTAATAGTGCTTCATAGCCTGGCATCCCTGGCTTAATTCCAAGTTGCTCGGCTTCAGTCGTCACTGACTCCATCGGTGCTTCCAACAGTTCCTTCAGCGTTTTTACCCCCACAGCTCGTGCGGCAAGAATTTTCCGATCCGCCAGCCGTTCATTGAGCAATCCGACATCCAGCGCACCACACATGATGTAACCACGGGAGTTAGAGATCGTCAATAGCGTTGTTTTAGGCAGTTTGACCTCGACTCCGATAAATGTATGCTCACCCACTTGAATGGGTTCCATGTGTATCATGGTTATTACATGCACCTCCTCTTTGTTCATCCGGGATATTTTATGCGGCATTTGCGGGTAAGTGTGGACGCCCGTGGATACATTCAAAATATTAGGAGGGGAATGTATGTACAGCAAAATAGGCGATATCAAAAAGACCAGACGAATTTTTTCTCATCTAGTCTCGGTGATCATCGTTAACGGTCTGGGTTACGCTTTATTCAAACTTTTTTAAGTACTGTGGCGGCACAAGGTCGGCAAGCCAAACACCGTGGTTAGCTTTATAAAACTTCACTTGATTAGCCAATGCCTTTGCTGTGTCCACTTCAAGGATCACTAATTCTCCACGTCTTTTGCCTGCTAAAATTGCAAACTCAAGGGATTCAGACAGATGTACATACTTTCTGCCCATTGGCTTAATTCCTTCGGTGAAAATGTTGTGGATTACCTTTGTGTTTGTACCATGATAGAGAATCGTTGGTGGAGTGGCTTCCTCATAATTTAATCTGCCCGCACTGTGCCCATAATTAGCTCTTATGTACCCATTAACCATCTCATACCTTTGTTTGGGACAATGGCCTACTACTTGCTTGATATCCGACTCATTAATATTAGACCATCTATCCTCTGATCTTATTCCTTGAATCAGGTCTTGAATGTCACAATAACCCTCATGATCCAGCTCAAGACCAAACTGTTCTGGTGTATGCCTAAGAATCTTACTCATAAATTTACTAAGGCTCTCTTCTTGTTTTGGCGTTAACATGATATGCTCCTTCTAAAATCGTCTCTTAATTCTAGGGTGGATAAAAATTTTCCTCTTTAATCAGATAGATTGCAATGAAAAAAGCTTACTCTCATTTTATTATCAATGGAGCAAGCTCGGTTCGTATTCCTGAAGCTACTTTATGATTCAAATGTCATCTTGTCAGGAAATATACCACCTTCTTTAACGAAGCAACGTGCCATCCGCTGTGCAGCCCTATCAAAATAAAATTTGTTTGAATGATTCGAATCTGGTAAAGGTTCAATTTCAGAGAACAGCTTAGTATCCTTGTTTAATTGAATTCTCCCCATAGTGTGTTCGTTTGGACCATATTTATAAATAACTACTGTATCATCTTCATGTTCTTTAAAAAGTAAAACAAATGCTCCCATTATAAAATCTCCTCTATTCAATTTCCCATGGACGACCCGACCTTACCGCAGCGTTATGAGCAGTCTCATAGTCTGTTTTAAATATACCCTCAAATCTAGATTCAAACAATTCATGGTTAAGCAAATCCATATCTTTTTCTGTTTGTATCCCTTTTTGTAATCTATCCCATGCTTGAGCTATTTCGTAATCAGAATGAAATCTGCCATAACCACTTGATTTTATGTGTTCTTTTATGAAAACGTGTTCTTTGATTCTTTGAATCCTACTTTCCTTCATTCCAGAATTTTCAGCTATTGCTCTTACATCACTATCTGAAGCTCTGATTTGATCATACATCTCATCTGCTTCAGCTTCTCTACGAAAATATTCATCAATTGAAAGATCGTATCTCCCACCTGTTTGTACTTCTGTTTTAGGTTCAGATTCTATTGAATTCCGTAAATTGGAACTCGTATTATTCTTCGGAATCTCATACTGAATAGATGGTTTCAAACCAATTTTAGGCTTAATAACTGAGCTGACTCCTCCAAACAGTCCTGCTGTACCGATCATATTAGCCCAGTGTTCCTTTGACCACGCATTGGTAGGATTAAATGCTCCCTGAATCATGCCCGTTATTCCAAATGTACTGAAATTGAGCATGTCATTCCACGAATCGTTTTGTTTAGCTGCTCGTTCCATGTACCCTTGATACATTCCTTTTGGAATACCATACGACATATAATCTAAGAAGCTCCAAACCGAATCAAACTTTTTCTCATAACGCACTGAATTAGCATCTACAAAATCCTGACCTAGTTCAGTTAAGCTATCTACGGATTTCTGGAATGCATTTCGTGTATCTGGAGCAGGAACAGCACATGAATTCGGCGGAGGCGGTAAACAACTTGCGTCAATATTACCTGCTTCCATCAGGTCCGCTAATCTGAATTTATCTGCATGGTGACGTAACTCCCTAGCAATAGAATCCATCAGGGTAACAAAGTCATTCATATTCTTCTGAGAGGTCTGGAAGGAATAGTAAAAGTGCTCTTTAGTCAGTCCTTCCCACAATTGTCCCATAGATGAAATTTGTTTTACTAAATTGCTATTCACTTGAGTTGCCGTTTGCTGTGCTAACTCAAACTGCTTGGAGATAGTCATAAGTTGCTCAGGTGTCACTTTAATAGTTGTCATAGGTTACCTCTAGTCATGAATTCGTTATGACATAGTAACACTATTCCGATTTATGGAAAATGAACTTAATTCCTAATTGTTATATGAAGGATTAACCTTTCTACCTATGTCTAAAGACTTAAATTCATCGTTTTTTAATCTTCATCTTCATTCTTTAATCTTTAATCTGTAACCAAGGAATAATGTGAGAAGCGTTTTTGTAACTTCTGCCTTCTGCAATTTGTTTGACTCTATATGCACATCCCTTCTTGTTTAGCCCTCCGTCTACAAATGGACCTCTTCCAAAAGTAGTTTTTCTTCGACCATAGACAGTTTTTGCGTGAAAAAAGTGAAAACCGGACTGGTAAGGGGGTATCCCTATCCGTTCCGGTCCTGTTTTCTTTCGTTACAACACAGTTTGTTTCTGGTATTTTTCAGTCTTACGATCCTTTTTTATCACTTTACTGTTATTCCTATAATCATCCCATGAATCCAGACTCAAGTAAGGCTCTGCTTCGATGATATCTTTTACTTTACTGTGCTGTTGTTCTTGGAATAGCTCGATCATTCGGATTAAATCATTGCGATCCAGCAGCTTCACTCCATTATAACTGGCTAACTGTTCACACGAGGGAGTATATTTACTTGAAGTAATCACAATAGATTTCTTAGCTCTATAAAATCGCATAGAACTGTACACTTCCTGAACTGCACTCAAACCTACAGGATTGCTTAATGCATACCGTTTTGCCTGAATGACATTGCGATATCCTTCTCTATCCGTAAATACCAAATCTGCTCCAAAATCTCTACTGTCTTGTGTCTTATACACATCACTATAGCCCAAGCAATTGAACAGCTTGCACAAATAAATTTCAAAATCCTTGCCATCTTCCATACGATCAATCTCACTTATGCCGATTTTGTAAGGATCAATATCCTGCGTTACTTTATATCGCTCTTGGACTTTAGGCTTTTTAAGAAAACGTAACAGCGCCAAAGCAAGTAATACAGCAATGACACCAACAACTATAAATATGTACAACCCTGCTCCTCCTTAGCTATTCAACTCTTTTCCACACTTGCTTATAATACAACAAACAGGTACAACTTCCCATGAAATTTATAAATATAGTGAATTAGAAACAAAAAAAGTCTAAATTAAAAAGGCAACAGGTAATACCTGCTGCCTTACTCCCTATTATTCAGCTTCTGTTAATGTTTTTAAAGCTTCAGTAAATGAATTGCCGATCGACATAATTTCTCCATTAACTTGTTGGCTAAATTGAGATTCCGTAAGTTTGTCTTTTCCTGCCGTGTGATTCTTAATGAATTTTATAAGGTCTGCTTTCTGTTTTGCAATATCCTTTAAAACTTGGTCACTTTCTCGCTTGTAATTTTTAATACTTTTACTTAGTTCAACCTTCGCCACGCTGAGTTGCTTCTTTAATTTATCGCAATCAGCCTTGGCTTGAGCTATTACCGCTTTACTAGACTTATTTTTCACTTCATTTTTATAACGTGCAGAGGCTTGGTTTAATCTCTGAGTTAGCTCACGAACCTCTGCCCCCAGAACAGCATTAAGCTTTTTTTGTGCAGCTTTAATTTCTTTTACACGATCTTTATAATTCTCAAAGTATAATTTTTCGATTTCACTTGTTGACATTGCTTTTGTAGATGTTGCTGCCAATACTTGTGATGGAATTAAAACAACAATCATTAATAATAGTAGAATAGCTTTCTTCATATGTATCCCCTTGTCTGGTAATAGTACAATTATCATAAGGGAAATGAAGGTAAGAGTAAATATAATTAAAAAGCATTAGAAGAAAAACTGAATTATTTCTATTCTTTCAATTAAAAAGGGAGATCGTTATGAAGAAATATGGAATAGCAATCTTTATAGCAACTCTATTTGCGAGCATTTGGATACTTAGTAGTTACACTAAAAGTTATACCCAAAACGAAGTATTCAGCTATCTTATAAAAGATCAAGGATACAAACCATCTGAAATTTATTCAGTTGAAACTCAAATAGCTAAAGCTCCCTTAATTAGTACACAAGTTATATTTAAGGACGAAATCGATGCAAGGTATTTTTATAAAAAGGAGCAAGGTAAAATTATTCAGTATAACCAAGCCCCTATTAAGGGAGTAGATGATGGTGCTTATATTTATAAACATCATGAAAACAAATAAAAACGAAAGATCATCCTCAATTCAGTGAAAAAACTCAATTGAGGATGGCCTAAGCTATTCATTTTTCCAGATAATAGACCCATCTGAAGATGTAATCATGCTAGGGGGATCGTCATGGAGAGAAATTTCAATAAAGGAGCTTTTTCTTTTTTGCAACCATTTATATATACTTCCTTTATCGTTAATCGGCTTAGATACTATTTTTTCAACTTCAATAACTGCAGCATCATATTCAAGGAACCCATTATCATCTTCATCTAAACCATTGTTTGTTTCATAGATGGTGTCCCTAGTGCCAATAATCTTTAATCCATTCCCCCAATGAATAGTTAATTCATCTTTTGGTACAGAAATAATAGCTTTAATTAAAGAATCATATCCCATATACTCCTCCTTGGTTTAAGGCTCTTCTCGTCTTCAAATTCAATGGTAACGCTAGTGTTTCGCTATAAATAAACCATTGTCCCAATTCCTTATTAACCTATCCAGGCACAACTATCTTATCATGGATGATATTGTTGTTTGCTGTATTCAAAAACTCGTGTCCTTTATTTGATTGACCAATTATGCAAAAATAAGCCTACTCCCATTTTATTGTTAAAGGAGCAAGCTCATAAATAAATTATTTTGTAATATTCATTATCTTTTCAGCGATTGACTGACAATCTTCAATGCTTTTATCGAATTCCTTTTTAAAAGATTGAGCGAATACAGAATGGATCTGCTTGGCTAATTCTCTAATAGAGTTTGTTTCCTTGCTTTTTTCATGAATTTTATGTATTTCTGAATAATATTCATCTTCTAATAGAGGATATATTTCGATTGGGTTCCATTCATTAATCATTTGTACTATATCATTGTTCATTTTTATAGACTCCTATTCTCCAAATAACGATTTAGATAGTGCTTTATATGCATCACCATACTTACCCTTAGGAATAACTATAACAAGTGTCCCATCGTTAGCAATACAGCAGCATCTTCTTTTGAAAACAAATGTTTAACTATGAAAATAAATTTAATCAATTAAATGAGGAAAAACTGCCGCATAAATAGGATAGTTTAGTTCCAAGAATTATTAATTAGAGGTTGTAATGTTCACATTTAATGTTTCACCTATTTTTTGGGTATCCACTTTAGCTCCCAACACTTCGGAAACAACTCTTAAAGGAACTTGAACACGAGTTGTAGGAATCTGCGGTGCCGCCAGCATCATTTTCTCTTCATCGTTGACATATGCAATCTTACTACCGATCGCCAATTTAATTACAGTTCCATTCTTTGATTCGATTGTGACTTGTTGTAAAGTTTTGTCCCAGTCTCTTACTCTCCCTCCTAGATTTTCAGAAACGAAGCGAAGAGGAACAAAAGCTGTATTTGTACCATTTTCAATATAAGGAGGTGAATCTGAATTAGTTCCAAAATTAATAGGAACACCGTTTACCTGTACATTAATTGTGTAACTATAAGGATGTTTTGTTGCACTGGCTTGTACGCTTAATACAAGTGAAAAAATAAGAAATACGGAAACCGGAAAGAATCTTTTCATCATGCATCCATCTCTCCCTTTGTTTAAAATTAACAATTTACTGAAAATATATCTTTCTGACCTCCAAGATGTACTTTTCCTGTAAATCATACATCGTTGCCTAATAATAAGAATAAAGCAAGGAAGTTTTTTATTCCAAACTTTGCTATTGTTACAGAGTTTGATTATACTTTAGCCACTATTAGAATTGCGTGTTTCTACCGAGGAGGGATCAAATTCCAATGAATTTAGCCGTCAAGTTGATGCAAAAATTCAAAGACCGCGATACCCAGAATAAGCTGAAAGGCTATCGGGACAAAGCGGAGCTCATTAGGAAACGGAATTTGGAAGCATGGGACGATCAGCGGCTGAAAGCGGAATCTCTCCGGCTGAAAAAGGAAGCAAAATTGGGTACGCCTTTGGATGAGCTGCTTGTCGATGCTTATGCGTTAGTCTGCGAGGCAGCGAAGAGAAAGCTCGGATTACAGCCTTATGATGTCCAGATCATGGCTGCCATCGCTCTGCACGATAGGTTTGTGATCGAGCAGCATACCGGCGAAGGAAAAACGCTCTCTGCTGTTATGCCTGCTTATCTAAATGCGCTGACCGGCGAAGGCGTTCATGTGCTCACTTTTAACGATTATTTGGCAAATCGGGATGCGGAGTGGATGGGTCCGATCTATCGTTTCCTCGGATTAACGGTAAAATCGGTTCAAGCGGGCATGAGCTTGTCCGAGAAACGAGAAGCGTACGCCACGGATATAACCTATGTTACGGCCAAAGAAGCGGGATTCGATTACTTGCGCGACACGATTACACTAAGCGATGCCGATACCGTGCATCGTCCTTTTCACTATGTCATCGTCGACGAAGCGGATTCACTGCTTCTCGACGAAGCTCGGGTGCCCCTAGTCATCGCTGGCGAGCCGGATTCTTCCGGCAACGACGTAATTCGTTTCGCAGATGTGACTAGGCAGCTTGAGCAAGATAAGTATTACGACTTCGACGAGTTCAAGCGGAACGTTTATTTGAATGAGGCGGGCGCTGCGAAAGCGGAGTCGCTGCTGGGATGCGGTAATTTGTACGAAAGCCATAATAGTCATTTGTTGTCGTCGTTAAATTGCGCGTTGTATGCGGAAACGTTATTGAAAAAAGACGTCGATTACATCGTCCGGGACGGTAAAATCGAGCTGATCGACGAATATACCGGCCGCGTGGCGGAGAACAGGCATTTGCCAGAAGGACTGCAAGCCGCGCTTGCAGCCAAAGAAGGGCTGCACTCGAAAGTCGGCGGGAAAATTCTCGGAACGATCACCCTTCAACACTTCATTAGCCTGTATCCAAAAATTTGCGGAATGACGGCTACCGCGTACGCTTCCGCAATGGAATTCAAAGAGATTTATGCACTGCAGGTCGTGCAAATTCCACCGAACCGGCCAAACATACGGATCGACCAACCGCATCGAATTTATACCCATAAGGAAGCCAAGCTTAAGGCGCTTGTCCAAGAAATCTCGTCCGTCCATGCGATGGGACGGCCGATTCTCATTGGTACGTCAAGCGTGGAGGAGTCGGACATGCTGGCAAAGGTGCTAGCGGTTGCCGGCGTACCCTGCCATGTTCTGAATGCGAAAAACGACGTAGAAGAAGCCGAGGTCATTGCAAGAGCGGGAGAAATCGGCGCCGTGACGGTGTCTACGAATATGGCGGGACGCGGCGTCGACATTCGGCTCGGCGGTGGTAACCCTACGCAAGCAGAAGTTGTCGCCAAGCTGGGAGGGTTATACGTGATTGGTACACATGTGCACGAAAGTGTGCGGATCGACGACCAACTGCGCGGGCGTTCTGGACGCCAAGGCGACCCTGGAGCTTCCGTATTTTTCGTAAGCTTGGAGGACGAGTTGTTACTTCGGTTCGGCATCGATAAAGCGATTCGCGCCCACAGGCAGGATGAGACTCTCGAAGACCCGGTGCTACGCAGCAAAATCGCGCATATTCAGCACGTTATTATGGGCCAGAACTTCGATATCCACCAGGAACTAAACCGTTATTCGGATATGGTGGAGGAACAGCGACGTATTCTATACGAGGAGCGGCTCGTAATTTTGAAAGGAGCGACGCCGATGAGCCCTTCGGAGCAGCGGGTACGGCTTTATTATATTGACAAGTTCTGGGCTGACCATCTGGCATACATTTCTTACCTTCGCGAAGGCATCCACTTGGAGAGCCTTGCTAACCGCAATCCGATCGACGAATTTCATGAGCAAATCATCCAAGCATACGAGCAAATTCGAGCTAAAATAAATAGCAAGTCAGCGAATATGCTTGTAAGGCTCGGAGGTTCGAATGATCCGGCGAAGTGGGAAGAGTTCGGTCTGAAGAGCCCTACTTCCACTCGGACTTATATAATCAACGATCAATACATCCAGAATATGCGCAGCTCATGGACCGCAATGACTGTATTTGCTTTTGGGATTCGCAAGATTTTGAGGCCGATATTCAAACTGTCAAAATTTTGATGCAGCGTAGCTTTTTCGAGAATGATCGGGACGAATAAGAGCAAACGCTCGATTCATCCTGCGCTGAAAAAGTTGAAGCGAAGCATTGACTCCGTGTTGACTTTGGACGTCCGCTTGGATTTCTCAATTTTATAATCGGTATAAACATATCAATCACGGCCGCCAAAGCTATGGCGGCTTTTTTGCACTCATTTTGAGGGGGGATTTATATGCCAATGGCAACAAGCATAGCCGCTATAAAGCAGGCATTCTCATTGAATGTAACCTCCATCGGATGTTGGGCTAATAGTCAAGCCTGATCTTGAGATTGATCCGTTATTCTACTCTTTTTCTCAGCAATAAGTAAACCTAGCAGTACATATCCTCTGTATACTAATCCAATTAAAAGCACTCCACCAGCAATAGAAAGGAGAATAACTAAAATATTAAGTATAAATAGAAATAACTCCAAAAAGACACCTCCAAAGTAAATTAGTCTTTTTTATCTTATAGTAAAAGTCGTGTCGAAGTATCATAAAGCTTGTCATAAAACAAAATAAGAAAGCAGTTGAATGAAAGAACTAAGTTATTTAAAAAGGCTAATGGTCAGAATAAAAGACTTATATCTGCGCAACTTTTTTTCGTTTTTCTGGTATATATGATAAAAAAATGAAATCAGGTGTTTATTGAATGAGACGAATTTTTGTTTCTCTACTTGTATCTTCCTGCCTTCTAATTTCTGGCCTGCTTCCAACGGCTCTGAGTTATGCGGAGAATTCAACTTCCACTCTTCCCGTTGTAGTAGAGGATGCGGCTGTGTTCTATCTGGTTCCGCACCAACTGACTGCCGAAATAAACAAATCTTCTTTATCGCTGGATTCCGTCTCCATAAAAACCGCTCCCCTGCTGAAGAAAAATAATCATTTATATTTCCCGTTCAAATGGCTGGAAACAGTTCACTTGGCAACCATCAAGTGGGATGCAAAGACAGGCAGCACGTGGGCGGAGTTTGACATTGAGAACTCGGTACCTTTTTCCTCATTTCGGTTGATGCCTAACCAATCAAAGATTTTCAGGTACGAAGACGGAACAATGACAGCGCTGGATGAGCCAATCCCTAAAACCTTTATGAAAAACGATCAATTGTATATTCCAGCGTCACTTCTGCCTAAACTGGGAATAAATTATACATGGAGTAATGGAGTCATGCACTGGGTCTGGAACGACAAAGTAGTTAAAGCGCTTCACCCAACTTATACAACGGATAAGGAAAAAATCACTTTTAGTGCATTAGTACAAAAAGAGTTCGGGCATGCTTATCTTATGGTAAATACAGGGCACGGTGGCATGACAAGTTCCATTGGAGGTAGCATTAGCACGTTTAAGGGAAAAGAAAAAAGCATTGGAAAGCCGATTATAATAAATGGGCAAACATTTCGGCGGATTGAATATTCAGTTGAGCTTCGTCCTGGTCCAAATCCATTAGAAATTCACACCAATGATAAAGGATCTGTTAAGATAATGGTCCATCGCAAAGTATTAAACCCGTCCTCCGTTCCTATTAGATACAACCATCCCGAGAACGAGCAGGATATCCGCTTTACCAAACCTACACAGGGATACCTCCGTGTACAGGCTGGAGATCCAATAGCAATTGCTGGAGTCGTGACAGCTACGTATCTGGAAAGCAATGAAGTTTCTTTTGGAGTGGCAGCATTTCAAAACGGTGATTTTGTTGAAGTTGAAAAAAAGACCGTTATTCCCCTCAAACAGGATAAATCCTTTAGCGGTTCTGTCGTTATTCAAAAACCTGGTACTTATTTGGTCAATATTCTAAGCCCAGATGTATTCGTGGGAGGTAGTTCACCGTACGGCTCTGTCAAATGGGCTGAGATAGCAGTCGAAGTATTACCTAAAACCAAGAAAAAACCATAATTCTTCTCTTCCAATTTAACACCAGCTAAATATGGACCAGTCTATTAAAGGGAACAGCAGCGGACACAAGACTTGACAAATAAAATCTTGTGTCCGCTCCTGTTGTCATTGACCTAACGTTTCTCGTTAGCTTAACAAGGATTTCTTTTAATTACCAGGCTTTCCCTATACTAATTTGAATGGTTTCATAGTACAAAAATTATCCTTTTCCATAAACATTATTGGAGGCTAATAGATGAGTAAATTCGAGAAAAATCTAATTAAGTATTTGTCTTATGGTTTTTTTGTAGGAATATATTATTCCTTTATCAAAGGGCCAACTATGAGTTCTTCAGTCAACGGTATATTTAAGTTTTATACAGTACCCACTTCTACTTTTATTTTCAGAACTTTATCCATCTCGTTTCTACTAAGCCTCATTGCTGGAGTGGTCTATACTATCATTTTTTTATGTATAAAAGGAAATAAGTAGATCCCCCAGAATAATCCTAAAGCAAAAGGAGCCGACCAATCGCAATAGCTCCTTTTCTTTATTGACGGTTCAAAGCAAATATTGCGTCACAGGTAGAACTACTTTAAGCTTGCTCCTACTCAAGTTATATTAGCCTATCGAGGCACAGCCATTTTATCATGGATGATATTGTTGTTTGCTGTATTCAGAAACTCGTACCCTTTATTTGATTGACTAACTATTTTAAAAAAGCCTGTCCTCATTTTATGTCAAAGGCGCAAGCTTATAAAATATTAATCATACTCAATGAACACATTGCCGTTTCTATTGATGGCTTTCTGTAACAATATAATTATATTGTCCTTAAGGCAAGGAAGTACAGGTAATATATTAGTTAAACTTTTCGCTTCTTCCTCGGTCAAATTTTTAATATCAAATGAATCAAACAAATGTAGAGTCTCTCTAATATTTTTCACTTCCCAACGACTTTCCTCATACCAGCCTTCGTGAGCATCATACTCACTTAGTATATTACTTTGTACAGACTCTATTTGAATCAAGCAGCCCAATAATGTTTCAAAGTATCCATTCCATATCTTCAATGCATAGCTTTCATCTGAATTTATATAAATCACTCTTATTTCTGGTTCTCCTTCAAATCCAGCATAGTAGGTATCATTTATTTTATCTGTCTTCATACTCTTACTCCTTCTAATGGCTGTGATTTTGAACTTGAGAGCATTTTATTCTCAGACTGCCACGTGGTGACCCGTTGGTCTGTAATTCGAGCCATTCTCTCAATGCGCAATAGGAGGTGCTTCCACTGCTACTAACATAAACTGGAATGGTGGAATCAACTTACTCTTCATCTTCATTAACCACTTTAATTAAATTTCCATAGACTGTCCTTGTATGAAAAGATGCATGTTCTTTAAAATGTGTAAACAACCTCATACATCTAATTGCTTGTATTTTGTTATTAACTTCAGCGGACCTTTCCAAACAGCTGAGCAAAAATGTAAAACCGTCTGAAAACTTCCCTTTACGCAAAAGATAGATTGCTAATTCCCTCGAGAAATCAGTATATCGCTCCGTTATGAAGCGTTGAGTATACAACCCTTCCACTTTTTCCCGCTCCAGAAAGGAGATAATTTCTCCTTCAAATTGTATTAAAATATCATCTACATCAAAATGATATCGATTTGCCGCTTCAAGCATATTATCAAGCGCGGGAAGAACTTCCTCTTTTCTTGAAGAAATATAATTTACATAATTAAGAAGAACGCCCTTATCACCAGAAAGAAGCTTATTTGCATACGTATTTACTACTGCCCAGTCTTCATATTGCCTCTTCCACTTCAAAGCAGTTTCATCTGTAGCATTCACCCAACTCAAATCGGCGTAAGCATAAGTATGCTGAAGTGCTTGCTCATAGTCTTTCCTTCCTTCACAAGCTTCTGCCCGAAGCAAATGCGAGAATGCCCAATACGCAAACAAAGGAAATTTGGGTTTCTTCGAATTGTCTTTATTCATATGATGCCGTTTTTGTTCCAAATTGTATTGAATCTTAGCCTTGTCTCCAAGTGCTTTAGCGAATAATTCTAATTTGTCCCATTTTCGTAACGAGCGGTATGTATTCGCCAAGTCTTTTAATGCCTCTAACTGATCTATCTCATCTAACCGTTCAACGTAAGGCTCAAATTGAATGGCTGCATCATAGTTTTTCTCTTGATCGTCTCCAATACGAATCGTAAACAATCGATACTGGCAAACCGCCAAACGTTCTGAATACTGATACTTTTCCCCTTCTGACACGTTTTCATAAAGGAACGCCGCTGCTTCAGTATTACCCTTTTTAAAAGAATCCTCGGCTACTTCAAAAAGTGAAGGAAGATAAACAGGATTATCTAGCAACATACCTACAACTCTTCGCAAGCAATCAAGTCGTCCTAACTCCACGCAGCGGTACAAAAAAGGGCTGATTCTTCGCCAGTTGAGCGGTTCTTCCTCAATACATTCTTCAATATAACGTTCATAAAAATAATCCGGTGGTAAATCCATTCCCATAGTGATGCGATCTAGCTGGTGAACAGAAATAGACCGGTTGCCCGTCACAATGCCGCTAACTGTACCTACATTCAAATCAATCATGTGACCAAACTCGGTCATGGTTAAGCTTTTCCGTATCAGATAGGTTTGTACTTCCGCTCTAATCGTAGGTGTGATCTCCATAGATAAACCACCCTTTCAACATAAACTCGACATATAATACATAATTAAACCATGTAATGAGAAACAGTTAGTAAAAATTACTTTATCCCATCATTGTCTTTTGGAACAAAGTCATATACCCTTCGTTGTTTACAACAGTATAAATTATATTTTTAAACCCTTTTACATATATTTAACAAAAAATAGGTTTCCTCATTTTGCTTATATACAGCAAAACACGCAAAAAAAGGCTAGACGGATCATTCCATCTAACCTGTTCCATTATCCATTTGGTCTTATACTCTGTACCTCTTAAGTGCTTTAAATATCAAGCATCTTTTTCCTGCTAGGAATAATTACATTTCGCCATGGTGACTCGGTTGATAGCTATGTTCTTGATCATGAAAAAGTAAAGGGGCAGTAACTATTGCTACTAACATAAGGCTGGTTGCTAAAAAGGTCAGAATTATTTTACGCTTCATCTCGATCCACCTCATTAATCAAATTTCTGTAAGCTGTCTTCGTCTCAAATGATGAATGCTCCTGATAAGACTCAAAAAGCCTCATACATTTAATTATATATGATTTATTATTGATTAATGTAGATTTTTCCAAACAATTTAATAAAAATTTAAAGCCATCAGAAAATCTTCCTTTAGTCAAAAAGTAGACTGATAATTCCTTAGAAAAATGTATAAAACGCTCTGTTATGAATCGTTGAGTATAAAAGCCTTCGATTTTTTGTTGTTCTAAATAAGATGAAATTTCCTCCTTGAATTGCTCTAAAATATCATCTACATCAAATTGGTATCGATTAGCCGCCTCGAAGATATTATCAAGTGCGGGAAGAACTTCATCTTTTCTTGAAGAAATATAAGCTACATACTCCGGAAGTACGCTCTCTTCGCCTGAAAGAAGCTTATTTACATAAGTATTTACTACCGCCCAATCCTCATATTTATTTTTCCATTTCAATGTTTCTTCATCTGTATCCAAAACCCAGCTTAAATCAGCATATTTTTTGATATGATAAAGTCCCTTTTCATAGTCTTTTCTCTCGTCATATGCTTGTGCACGAAGTAAATGAGAAAAAGCCCAATAAGCAAACAGAGGAAAGCTTGGTTTCTTTGCATTTTCTTTTTTGGAAGGATGACGTTGTTGCTCCATGTTATATTGAATTTTGGCCTTGTCTCCCAGAGCTTTAGCGAATAATTCTACTTTGTCCCATTTTCGTAATGAACGGTATGTATTCGCCAGATCTTTTAAGGCATCTAACTGTTCTATCTCATCCAGTCGATCAACGTATATTTCAAATTGAACGGCTGCTTCATAGTTTTTCTCTTGATTATCTCCTTGCCTTGTATGGAACAAACGGTACTGACACATAGCCAGACGTTCTGAATATTGCTTTTTCTCACTTAGAGCCACATTCTCATATAGAATAGTTGCCGCTTCGTAAAGCCCTTCTCTAAAAAGTTCTTCGGCAAGCTCAAATAAAGATTCTGAATAGCCTAGTTTATCCATCAATAAATTAACCACATCATGAATGCAGTCCAATTTATGGAGTCTCGCACAATTATGTATGAAAGGACTCATCCGACGCCAGTTCGGATTAGCCTCTGCTAAATACTCAGACACATAGCGTTCATAGTAGTAACCAACGGGGTAGCCCATCGCTTGTGTAATTCGATCTAACTGATCCACTGAAAGTGTGCGGTTCCCATTAATAATACTGCTCATGGTGCCCGGATTCATTTCGGCTGCTCTAGCTAAATCACTTAGGATTAAATCATGATCTCTCATATGTTTTGCTATCTCTGTGAGTATCGTGGTTGTTGTGTTGTACAAAGTAACCACCCCTTATCAGGAACTTATTAGGATATCAACTCATTAAAAAAGGACTATTGCAATCCAATGATTGTATAGCCTTTCCGCAATTTATTGTACCATCTTTTGGCACAATATCATATACCTTTCAGAACCTTACTTAAGATACCTTTGAAGGGTTTGCAAAGAAAATTAAGCTCTATAAATCCTGAGACATACGAATCATATCTCTACACTGTATGCCATTCTCATAAATTTCTTCTAGATAGTTATGTCTGACAAAGAAATCTAGATCTACACCCACAATTCTGAAACCACATTTTTGGTAGAGAGCTAATTGTCCAATGCTAGAGTTTCCTGTACCAATTTCTAACGTTTTATAGCCTTGTGACCGGGCTGTTTCAATGGCATGGGTTACTAATTGTCTCCCAATCCCTTTACCATGCATGACTTCCGCTACTGCAATATTCACCACCTCAATTGTTTCGGGTCTTGTAGGTAAAAGAACATAGACTCCCACAATTTGATGCTCAATTTCTGCTACATAACACTGCCCTCTTTTCAAATATTCCTCAACAATTTGGCGCGAAGGATCAGCTAGTAGCAAGAGCTCTAACGGACAATTTTCATTTGGTTTAAGCCATCTAATATTCATCTATTCTCTCCTGTATGTATTGTTATCCCCGAATTTTCCCACTTCTTGATTTATTCCAGAAATCCGGGAGTGATGGCGATGAGATAAAGCCTTAACTTAGATTGATCTCAATTCATACAACCCCTTGTGAAACGAAAGACGGGCAGAACATGTACCTTCAAACAAGACACGGATGCCGAACACAGCCGGAAGCCTATCATCAGGAAACCAGGGGCGTTGCTTGTCTGTGACAATAAAGGAACCTTCCACATCCCCTAGCGGTGCGAATTTCTGTCCAGCCCCTCCCCATGAATTAAATTGGAACGTTTCGGTGATTATTTTGGATACCTCTGGAACATCATCAACTGGAAGACCAATCTCGCTTATACGAAGTAGGGAGTGGGGACCGAAAGCTTCAGTAACTGCATTATCGAGTGTATGGTGAGCAATGAATTCAATGAGGTTATGATCCGGATCATAGAAGTAAAACGCCGTGGCATTCCAGTTTTCGAAAAAAAACTCGTCTTCTTGGGATCTTGCAATCAATGTAATCCCCCGGTCGATGGCCCACTGTTTTGCTTCTATGAATTTATTTGTTGGGATCGTAAAGGCAATATGATAAAATTCATTTTCCATGTGGGAGGATTCCTGAAAAGCAAGCACCGATTCCCCTACTTGAAACGACAACCGCGAAGGGCCCTCCTCTACAACCTGCAAATCCAGGAGAGAGCCGTAAAAAGCTTTCATCGCTTCGAAGCTGCGTGTGTCCAAGAGCACTGCTTTTAATTTCATACGATCGTCCTCCCTCATAGATAAAAGATAACCTGTACATATCCAAATTAGCATATCGATTTAGGCTGTATTGGATCATTCTATTGGTTATTGACTATCTTTTAATTCGCTCAAAAGTTTGGCATTTACATCCAACGCCTTAAAACGAAGTAATATAGCCTGTTCATCCAGAACTTTACTTTTTGCCATTTCGAGATAAAGCTTGGGTTGATCCCGAAATGCTCTTGCCCTCCCAATCGAGTATGCTTTCTTGAGATATTCATGAGCTAATACAGGCTTGCTCTGCAGAAGAAGCGTTTCCGCCATTTGAATGTAAGGCCCTGCATGTATAATCCGATACCCCGCACTTTCCAAATCTATAATTTCCTCATTTAAAAGCTCTACTGATCGCTGCATATGGCTGTTATAATTGAGAATTTGAACATACTGATGCAAAGTTACACTTGTAATGCCCCATGTATGCTTAGGTTCGGGGATGAGGTCCCAAGCCTTCTGTGCCTTTTCCTCGGCCAAGTTGCTATCTAACGGGAGTGTAAGAGCTGCTTCCTCTCCAAGAGCCCAAACCGTTTCTTCCAATTGAGCTTCCAGATCATCATACATTCGAATATCCATCAGATTCCTCCCCATAGATAATATAAATTCTAACACTTAGAGATGTCTACTCCTTCATTACGATTAACGAAAGCGCTTAATCAAGGATATCACTCCCCAGATGAGCAACGCCAAGATCCCACTGACGATTACAAAGGTCATTAAGATCGAAGTCCATACGAAATGCAATCAACATCACCCCATGCATCATTTTATGGTCATCTTGTAAAGTATCTTCTAATGTCTCTCCATATTTTAACGCACGTTCACTTCCGTTGCATTTGAATTGAACAATTTTATTTTTATAATCATAGATAAGAATGCCAGCAGCGCAAACATCATTCCGCTCCAGATGAGCTGGTGTATTCCCAAATGAGAGATAAACCATCCGCCTATAGCAGATCCTATCGTAATACCCAGATTAGAAAATGAGACAAACAGGCTGTTACCGAACTCTGGAGCTTCTTTCGCTTCAGTGGTTAACCATGTTTGGCTAATAATAAGCCCTCCTGAATGCACAGCTCCCCAAATGAGCACAACTACAATCATCGCTAGGAAAGATGTACCCAGAGCATAAGTGAATACGTAAACGACCATATATAGCAACGGGAACATGATGACGGTCTTGATCAGATTTTTATGTAATAACCCTCCAAATAAAAAGTTCCCAAAAATCATAACGATTCCAAAGACCATCAGCATCATGCTGATCCATGATCCGTTCATAAGAGTTAATTCTCCAAGATATTCAGCAAAGTAGCTATACACTGAAAACATAGCCGCAAAGATAAAAATAACAGACACAATATTGAACCATAATTGAGGCTTGCGTAATATACCAAGCTGTTTGCCATAAGACATCTTTTGCTGGACAGGTAGAGAAGGAAGCCATATGAGAATTCCTACAAATGCAATCATGCTTACGACAGCTCCAAACCAGAAAGCAGCTTCTAACGCTATCTTCTCAGCAAGATAAGAAGTCAAGGGCACACCAAAAGCAAATCCTACTGTAATCCCGGCGAAAACCTTGGTGACGGCTTTACTGCTCTTTTCAGGGGGGACAAGATGAGATGCGGTCACGAGGGCAACTGAAAAAAAGACAGGGTGAAATATAGCAGGGAGAACACGAAAAATGAGCATGACCTCAAAATGAGTAGTATAGGCATAGACAATATTTGAAATAACAAAACTGAATACAGCTATTAATAGAATAACTTTACGATTCATGCCAGAAACGAGTAAGGTCAAAAACGGGCCTGAGATAGCAACAACTAAAGAAAATATACTGACGAGCCAACCAGCCTGGGAAGCTGACACATTGAATTTTTGAGTGACTTGGGGAAGAACACCTATAGTCCCCATTTCCGTTGTAATAATGCCGAACACGCCCAAAGCTAGAATGATAATAAGTAACGGGTTAACCTTTTTCATATTAAGTATAAGCCTCCAATTAATTATATATATAGATTTGTAGATATGTTATGTGAAAAAAAACTCCTTTCTGTTTATAGTTCTTTTTGGATGTACTCGGCAAATTCCTGTATTGTTTTTTCATTCCGACGATAGTACGTCCACTTTCCTACTCGCTCAGACTCTAACAAACCGGATTTTTGCATCGTTAATAAATAACTTGAAATTACAGACTGTGCCAGTCCCGATTTGGCCTGAATATCTCCCACGCATACACCAATTTGAAAATTAAGCCCTTGCTTTAAATAAGCCTGTTCATCAAAATAATCTTCCGGTTTTTTTAACCACTGCATAATTAGACGACGAGTCTCGTTGGACAAAGCTTTATAAATCAATGACGGTTCCATACATCACATTATATCTACTTTATTAGATTTGTAAATATTTAATTCAGATGATTACATAATAAAATATAATAAAGGCTGCTTCCTCACGGAGAATCCGCTTGGAAACAGCCTGTTTGTGTCATCTCAACTACACAGATTTACTCTTATTCGAGCGGTACATCAAGTACAGAAAATACGGTGCACCAATCAATGCAATCAGCAACCCAGAAGGAATTTCGGTCGGTGCAAGCACGGTCCGTCCAATCGTATCCGCCAGCACCAGCATGACCGCTCCCAAGATGCTCGACAGAACAATGGAACGGCGTACATGGTGCCCGATCAACGTACGCACAATATGCGGAGCAATTAGCCCGATGAAGCCAATTGTACCCACACAGGCTACTGCTCCACCTGCCAGCAGCACACCCACTACCATCGCCAGCAGCCGGGTGCGACGCACCGGAAGTCCCAGACCCATGGCACTGCTATCGTCAAATACCAAAAGATCGAAACGACGAGCCAGCCACCACGCTACTGGCAACAACACGAGCAGAAAGGCCAGAATGGTCGCCACCTGCCCCCAGTTTCGAGCGTAGGTACTACCAGTCAGCCAGATATAGCCTGTGCTACCCCAAAGTGAACCTTGGATGATCAACACCTGAATACCGGCTGATCCGATGGCAGATACGGCAATACCAAGCAGGATGACCACAGACGGATTGAGTTGCTTGTTCCACGATAAAAAGAAGATTACCGCTGCCGATACCGTCGCTCCGGCAATTGCCGCGATGGGCAACATATAAATAGGCAGCCCAGGCCACACGATAATCACTGCAAGCGCGCCGAAACCAGCCCCCGAAGAAACCCCGATGATTGAGGCATCCGCCAAAGGATTACGAACCGCTAGTTGGATCAAGACGCCGCTGACCGCAAGCGCGATACCAGCCCCGGCTGCCACCAACGTGCGTGGTATTCTAAATTGTAGCAAAGCCGAATTCGCGTTCTCCCCGCCAAACAGGCCAGACAGCAGATCCCCCACCGGAATGCGCATGCCTCCAAACATTAGACTGAATACCGTTAACAGCACGGCACAGCAAGCAAATATTGTAACCAGTCTGCCAAACGGTAATTTCCGAGAGCGTACACCTATGTTCATTGAAGACTGTCCACCGATACCGGAAGGCAGCTTCATCTTCCACAAAATCAGCCAAATCAACCAAGGTGCCCCGATCAAGGCCATGACCGCTCCGGTTGGCAAATCCATACTTGATTTGTGAACCATTTTCGCCAGCACGTCTGCGCCTATCAACAGCAGTGCCCCCCATAGGAAGGAACCGGGCAGTACCCAACGATGCATTTTCAGCCCGCTTAAGCGAACCAAATGCGGAGCCACCAAACCTACAAATCCGATGGGACCAATGACGCTGACTGTAATGGTCGATAGCAGAACCGCCAGCACAATTCCCACCGCCCGGGTTAAGCTAACCTTTTGTCCAAGGGATGTGGATGTGGACTCATCCAGGTCAAGCACATCAAACTGCCTTGACAGCATAACAGCAATAACCGAGAGTCCTACTACCCAAGGCCAAGCGTAAGTCGTCCCACTCCAATCATTTTGCACCAGTGAGCCCGCCCCCCAGAGAAACAGCCCCTGTGTTTCAAATGAATAAAAGATATGCAACGCTCCGGTAAATGAACCAAGAACCATGGATACGATCAGACCGGCAAGCGCCAACCGAATCGGAGTTCCTGCTCTTCCTCCACCCATAAAATAAGCTAGCACCGCTGCCAACAGCCCGCCAGCGGCGGCAAATAGAAATGGCGCCTGGTGCAGCAAGCCAGGAAACATCACTGCACCAAGTACGACCACAAAGTAGGCACCAGCGTTTATCCCTAGGGTATCAGAAGCCGCCAGTGGATTTTTGGTGATGGCCTGAAGCAAAGCACCGGCAATAGCCAGTGCGCCGCCAGCCAGGATTCCAATAACCGTACGCGGCATCCGAAGATCCCACACCATGTTATGCTCAAGCGTATCCTGACGCTGGGTCAACGCCTCGATGACTGTATGCAGCGGGATCGAAGCCTCCCCATAACACAAGCTTACAAAAAAAAGCACGATGAGGACGAGCAAACCGCCCCCAAAGATGCTTCCTATACGCCAAGTCTTCGATAAACCCGTTGTGTCCGTTCGGGTCATTTCGTCAGAGCTCCGACTACTTGATCAACCAGTACTTTGGATGAGATTGGGCCACCGAATGTCCATGTTGTGCCGTCTAGCGGGTAGGTCCGTTTCTCTTTAACAAAGTTCAGTCCGTTCCATACCGTGTTGTTCTTCATCGCGGCGCCAAATATATCGTCCGTCTTTTGCGTAATGTAGATAAAATTACTGTCCTGGATAGCTGGAAGAGCTTCGATTCCAACGGTACTAAATCCGTACTTCTCAGTCTGGTCCGACTTCCAGTCATTCACCATACCGATTTTCGCAAGTGTTCCCACTACAACCGAATTTTCTTTGAACATTCGCAGACTGGCAGCATTTTGAGATGTAAAGGCTTGTGTCAGTGCATAGTGAAAGTCTGCTTTGCCCGCTTTTTCCAATGTAGCCTTTGCCTCTACATAGTGCTGGTCAAGTTCACTTAAGACTTTATCAGCCTGTTCCGTTTTACCGGTAGCCACAGCAACTTGCTTAAAAATTTCAACCATACGATCGTAATCATAGCCGTTCCCCTTGTAAGGATCGAACTCTATCGTTGTTGCAATTCCCTTAAGCTGTGCATAGATCGCTGCATTGTTATCGGCGTTAGAGATAATAAGATCTGGCTTGAGCGCCGCAATCGCTTCGAGATTGGGTTCGCCCCGTGTGCCGATATCCGTTACGGTATCAGCCAGCTTCGCCTCCGGTGTTACCCACAGCTTGTAGTTTTCATTGTCCGCATTGCCGACCGGCTGTACGCCAAGGGCAATCAGATCTTCGGTAAACGTCCATTCGAGTACAACGACACGTTCCGCTGGCTTGTCCAGCTTGACTTCTCCATGGTCGTCCTTAACCGTAACTGGACCAGCCGCTGTAGATGTCTGCTTAGATCCTGCAGCACCTTCCGTCTTTGAGCTATCAGCCGAACCGCAACCTGCCAATACAATCGCGAAAACTACAAATAACAATAGGCCATTCAACATCTTTTTCATTTCTCTCAATCACCCCTGTATGTATATGCATCGGAAAATGATAATCATTATCAGTAAAAGAGTATAGGGGTTAGTGATTTTTGTCAATAAGGATATATCGAAGTTCAATTGAATCGCACACAGGTTCCGTATATGATAGCTTTATCATTGTTTTAAGGGAGGCTACATTGAAGTGGCAGTATTAATCAACGAGCAAATTAAAGCTGATGAGGTGGTGCTCACTGGACTCTCAGGGGAGAACCTCGGCGTTGTTTCCAAGTCAGAAGCCTTGGCTATGGCCCGATCCAAAGGAGTGGATCTGGTCTGCACCTCACTGATGAGTAGTCCACCACCATGCAGTTTGGTTGCAAAAGGTAAAGGAAAAGCGCTTGCGCAAAAAAAAGCCGCAGCAAGCAAAACAAACAACGGACGAGCCGCAGGAAACAGCGGCAAAGAAAAGGTCAAGGAGCTCCGCTTCACCGCTCACATTGAGGATCATGATTACGACACGAAGCTGCGTCAGGCGGACAAACAGCTTCGTTCTGGTAAGCCGGTACAGTTGGTCGTTAAGGCGTCAGGCGCAAAAGAAGCACCTGTCGCCAAAGCGGTGCTGGAGCGTCTACTGGGTGATCTGAAGGAAGTCGGCGTAAAGGAAACTGGAATCCAGACGGGCGGCAAGGGCTCACAGATAAAATTAAACCCTCGCTGAATGGCGAATCGGTAGATTGGACAAGTCTCTTCGTCCGTATGAAAATCCCTTGGGAGGAATTGAAATGCATCGAAAAAATGTCCCTCGTTAAGCCCGTTCTCCTCCATCCATGTGTTAGTTTCAACTCACCCCAATAAATCGGAGGGAGAATCACTAATGAACATGAATGGACCTACTCACATTTCTCGAATTGAGAGATTTCAGACTTGCCACGAAATAGCTGCTAGGTTGCATGAGGTATATAGAGACAAAATTTTGGCTATAGGGGTCTATGGATCTGTTGCCAAAGGTACGGACGGCCCTTTCTCAGATATTGAAATTTTTTGTGTATTAAGTGAATCCAACGCTCCTGTAGATTTTAGCCATGAATGGTCGGCGGGTCCCTGGAAAGCTGAGGTGAACGTCTGTAGTTCAGACATTCTTCTGAAAACCGCCTCTACTGTTGAGGGCGACTGGCCGTTAACACATGGACCCTTCTTTTCCCCACTTCGTCTGTATGATCCTAAAGACTTTTTTTCTATATTAAAGGAAGCTGCCGAATCCCCAACAAAGGAAGATTTCAGGCATGCCATCAACGAAGTGCTTGTAGGTGAAATGTATGAGTTTATTGGAAAGCTTAGAAATGTCAGTATAAATGGCCCTCGTACTTACTTGCCGTACTTGATCATGCAGTTTGCCCAATATGGGGCTATGTTAGTTGGGTTACACAATCAGAAGCTTTTCTCAACGGGCTCAATGGTTCTACCAGAAGCACTGGAACTGCCAGGTCGTCCAGAGGGATTTGATCATCTAGTTAAGTTGGTTATGTCCGGAGATTTAGCGGAACCAACAAAGATCATTTCAGTCTGTGAAAATTTCTGGAGTGGTCTTGTGAGTTGGGCAGTCGAACATGACTATCATATGAACTCACAACGAATCCCATTTTAATCGGAAATTAAAGTCCGTTTTAATTTCGCTTACTATAATACCCTATTTTCGCTATGCCAAATCTCCCTTTCGTTAAGGGGGATTTTCATTTTTCTTCTGAGCGGATGAGATCCTTTTTACAGACATGTTACGTTATATTTTTTTGTAAAATATTTTAAATTTAAATTACTTGATTTCATTCCCCACCTCGCTTATTCTCGGTATATGCATACTTTGGCTCTATTAATCTTCTCATATACAACCCTTGTTCATGTACACATGCCAGAATGTATATTTCCTGTGTTTTCAGAGAAAATGTAACGCATAGGTCTTTATATAGAGCTAATTTTTGTTAATATCCAATAACAGGGCCCTAGGCCCTATGACAGATTACATTTTAATGATATATTGATAGATACTACAAAAGACTAATTACCCAGGGCTTGGGCTGGAGGATGTATGAAAAAGGAATCAAATCAAGACGAAACCAGTTATTTATTTAATGTTGATGTATTAGTTAAAGGTCGTTCGAACGTAGAGGCCCTTCAGTTCCTGCTTAATCTCTTGAGCCAAAACGAACAAATTGCGGATAGTCGGATTCAATCTGGTATCGAACTTGGCAATTTAATTGAAGCTGCATTATATCTAAAAAAACAGTCGGCTGTTAATAGCCCATCTGATGCAGCCGCTACGCTTGCGGAAAGATTCTCCAAAAAGAAAGCAGCCGCAATTCCGAACAAGACACCCGTTGTTCAAGAGATTAAACAATCCCACGTACAGCCAAAGCCTGCAATACAACAAGACCTTAGTACGTACGAATGGATCAAACGCTATATACATGATAATACGCTTGTACGGTTAATTGTGAACCGCTATGGAGGACAGCGCAGCATTCCTTGCCGCATACTCAACCTGGACCATGATAATAACCTGCTGAGTGTGTATCATGTCGATGAGAAGCAAGTATACTCCTTTAAAATGAATGAGATTGACGAAATCACATCATAAGTGTAACATCTCACTAAAACAACTAAGCATGAAAAAAGAGAATCGGTGGAAAAACATTGCGTCTTTCCTCACGATTCTCTTTTTTAGTATGGACCGGTAAGTTTTCTAAGCCTCTTTCTTTAGACCAGCAGCAGCCCATGCCAGGAATATCCATCCTGCAATAAAACATACGCCCCCTAATGGGGTGATCGCACCCAGCACACGGATTCCGGTTAAACTTAGCACATACAGACTGCCGGAAAACAAAATGATACCCGTGAACAACAGCCGCGCGGCCCATCTTAAGCGGGTCGAAGGGCCCCATTGTCCGGCAGCCAATGCAATGATCAGCAAACCGACAGCGTGAATCATATGGTATTTCACACCGGTTTCATATATAGCCAATGCATCCGCGTCGATCCGTGCTTTTACAATATGCGCTCCGAAGGCTCCAATGGCTACCGCCAACATCATCATTATAGATCCTACCATTATCCATCTTCGTTGCATGTTTTTTTTACTCCTTTTCACTGTTCCTTTTACCCGAATGTTCTTCTTATTTTATCGGAACAGCATGAAGTTTACCAGCCAGTGTGTGTAAACAAACCACATACGAAATTCGATGATTAAGCCCTGTCTATTGGAGGGTAATATGTAAAGTGGCTTGCTTTTTTGTTTATTTTGTGGAAAATTAGTACCTGTTCGGACTATGTTCAAGGAGTTGAAAAAATGAGTTACCAAGATCCTAATTTGCAAAAGCCTGCTGCGTCTGAGGAGCACCCTGTTTTTTCAGAAGCTCCTGTGTTTCAGCCTCCGGTCAAGCTCAAGCATTCCGGTCCCGGAATTGCCTCTTTTATTATGTCGCTCGTCAGTCTGATCGGATATATTATCTTGGCTATTATGGTCATTAATCTGATGGCTCATTTCAGCCAATACCAAACAATGAACCCGGAAGTCGTTTTGCAGCAAACCGGAACGATGCTGATTCCCTTTATTTTTTTAGCCAGCCTGCTGCTCAATTGTAGCGGACTTGTGGTCGGGATCATCGGCATTGCGTTAAAAAACCGCAAAAAAACCTTTGCTATTACTGGATTAATCATTAATGCACTCATTATTGTAGGTTTTATTGCACTACTTGCCATCGGTCTTTCGATTCCGAATAGCACAGCGGATATTTATCCTTCCTCTGTGCAGTCTTTATGATTTTTCTGCATCTCACAGAGAGGATTTAATGTATGAACAAAATTAAAATTTTTGCAGACAGTACCAGTGATGTTCCTGCCCACTGGCGTCAACAGTACGAGATTAGCATTGTACCATTGTATACAGTATTTGGTGATGAAGCATTGCAAGATGGGGTGAACATTCACCCGGAACAATTATTTCAGCGTGTCAGCCGCGAGGGAAGCTTACCTCGTACCGCCGCACCTTCTCCGGCAGATTTTATTCAAGCCTTTACGCCCTACATAGAACAAGGAGATGACATTTTATATATCAG
This sequence comes from Paenibacillus sp. lzh-N1, assembly GCF_002872435.1. NCBI lineage: Bacteria > Bacillati > Bacillota > Bacilli > Caryophanales > Paenibacillaceae > Paenibacillus > Paenibacillus sp. lzh-N1. The sequence continues at coordinate 33,593 of NZ_CP025696.1, forward strand.
TCTGTCCTCCGAGCTATCATCGACATACCAGAATGCGCTGCTCGCTGCCTCCGAATTTCCAGAAGGTCGCATTACGGTTTTTGATTCCCTAAATTTGTCGTGCGGTTTTGGCCTGCTTGTGATGAAAGCTGCTCGCGCGGCAGCAAACGGTAGTACGATAGAGCAGATTGTAGACATGTTGACGGCAACCAGACCGCTAATCGACACGGAATTTGTGATTGATACACTCGAATACCTATATAAAGGCGGAAGATGCTCAGGCATGCAAAACCTGATCGGCAGTCTGCTCAAAATTCGTCCGGTAATCAAAGTGATTGACGGAAAAATGACGCCCGCCTACAAGGTTCGCGGCAAACGTGAAAAAGCACTGGAACAAATGCTGCAAAATGCCCTGAACCATCGGGATTCGATGGATAACGATATGATTATTGTCGTGCACGCTTTGGCTGAGGAAGATGCGCTGATGCTGCAAGCACGTCTGAAAGAGGAAACAAACGCACAAGAGGTACTGCTAACAACAGCAGGCTGTGTTATATCCAGTCATTGTGGTCCACAAACGATCGGTATTATGTATAGCAAAAAAGCATAGTTTATCCAATATCAAACCTGTTACCCATTGGTAGCGGGTTTTTTGGTATTTTTCCAGCAATTTAGCAATGAATAACTTTCCTCTTTTTGATAGTATTATTCGTCGAGTAACAATATATACACTTACAATCTATCATAAAAAGAAGGTTATTGGGGATGAGTTCCAAACGATCGCGTTGGCTAACCAGGTTTACTCTATCGGCAACTACAGCCATTACAATATTCACAACATTCACTTCATACTTAGCTGCCCCGGCAGCAGCATCCGGCGTAGCTTTTCGGGATATTGCACACAGCTACGCCTATCAGTCTATTATTTCCCTGCATGCTAAAGGAATTTTGAATGGTACACAACCTGGTTACTTTTCTCCTAAAAAGGCTGTTACCAGAGCTGAATGGGTTACCGCATTGGACCGTACACTCGGGCTAGAACCTGTACAAGCAGTTGTTTCCTCCTATCGGGATGTTCCCAAACAGGCGTGGTACTACGGTTGGATTGAGGCGGCTTCGCAGCTTGATATCGTACAGGGAGGTTCTTCCGCTACATTTCGACCCAATAGTCCTATAACCCGACAAGAAGCAGCCTTAATGATTGCACGTCTCATCCGCTCTTCGGGCGGATCAGGCGGCACCACATCCTCTTTCACAGATCGTGACGAAATTGCAGATTGGGCTCTTGAAGGGGTAACCACCGTGAATCGTTACGGCTTTATGAAAGGTGAAAACAACTATTTTCGCCCGGCATCTTCTCTCACTCGTGAAGAAACAGCGGTATTATTGGAGCGGCTGCTAACGTATTCAGCACAGCATGCTCGCCAAGCTGCTTCCACTACTTCTTCCATTCGATTAGGCTGGCAATATGACCAAACCGTTCAGCAGTTTGAAAATACGGTGCTTCAATCCAACATCAACACCCTGTCACCACGCTGGTTTTTTCTGAACGAAACAGGCAGTATCAGCGATTACACCAATTCTTCGCTGCTTACCTGGTCCAAACAGCATCAAAAAAAAATCTGGGCTATGGTAGGCAACCGCTCCAATCTGGCGCTAACGCACCAAATTCTGTCCAGTGAGGTTCTACGGGCTACAACCATAACTCAACTTGCCAATGCTGTGTCTGTACATGGTTTGGACGGGCTTGTCATTGATTTTGAAAATGTAGATGGTCAGGATCGTGCCTACCTTACATTGTTCGTCCAACAATTAAAGGCTAAGTTGAAAAGTCAAAATGCGGTACTGGCGCTTTGTGTATCTCCTGATTACGGAACGGACTGGACTGCCGCTTTTGATTATCAAAAGCTTGGCGCTGCGGCAGACTATCTCATCCTGATGGGATATGACGAGCATTGGGGAGGGAGCTCGATCCCCGGCTCCGTGTCCTCACTGCCATGGCTGCGTGAAAGCGTGCGGCGCTTTGTACAAACCACCGATCCGGAGAAAGCGATTTTGGCATTGCCCTTATTTACACGGAATTGGACACTTAACGCTAGCGGACAGTCAATCGCTTCCTCTGATATTTCATTAGACCAGCAAAATCAGCTAGTATCCCGTATCTCTTCCAAACCGATCTGGAACGAGGATATTCAGCAGTATACCGTATCATACAAAGATACTCAGCTTCATAAGCTATGGCTGGAAGAAGGGCGATCCTTTACTCGTAAGTACCGCCTGGGCCAGGATGAAGGATTTGCCGGCTTCGCCTACTGGTATTCAGGCGGCGCAAGCTCTGATCTGTGGTCCAGTGTGAAAAATGCGGACCGCTTTATACAGCGTGGCTTGTAAAAGTTAAAAACCTTCAACCTCACGTAAAAAGTGAAGTTGAAGGCTTTTGCCATACATACGTATCACCAGCCTACGACCGATATGCAACTTGCCCGTTCACAACGGTCATCCGTACCTTAACATCCAGTAAAGCCTGGTGACTTTCCGATACATCGCGGTCAATAACGGTAAAGTCAGCAGCTTTGCCTTCAGCGATTGTCCCTCTTTCATTAGCTTCCCCAGCGGCTACTGCGCTTCCCATAGTAAACAGATGAAGGGCTTCGTGAACATCCAGCTTCTCAGCTGGAAGATAACCTTCATGCATTTCTTCCGGCTTGGCGCGAGTCACTGCCGCATGTATACCCAGAAATGGGTTTAATGGCTCAATCGGCGCATCACTGCCTCCAGCGCACGGAATGCCTGCTTGCAGCAGCTTTTTCCAGGCATACAAATATTCGCTCCGTTCTTTCCCAACTCGATCCAGCACCCAGGGAAAGTCACTGGCGACAAAACGAGGCTGGATGTCCGCAATCAGTGGCAGCTTCGCCATTCTTTTGACCAAATCAGCCCTTAGCACCTGCCCATGTATCAGACGATCCGGCAACCCGCTTTCCTTCGTTGGTCCATGAGCCTCCATCGCTGTCAAAATCATATGCGCCGCTTCATCTCCGATGGCATGTACAGCCACTGGAAAGCCTGCGGCTCTGGCTGCTGCCACCATCTGATTTAGCTCTGGCTGTGGTTGGATGGCCATTCCACACGTATGTGGAGCATCACTATAAGGTTTGGATAATAAAGCCGTTCTTCCACCAATAGCGCCATCAGCAAACATTTTAATCGCACCGATTTTGAACCACTCATTTCCGGTACCTGCACGCAGCTCCTGTACTTTCACTTCTTCCATAAATGGATGATAGATGAGCTGGTGTGTGCGAAATGCAAGACCTTCTTCTCTCAGCTCTCTGTAAATTCGCTGCATTGTCTCCACGCTGCCCAAAAAACGTAAATCCTCCGTATGCACAGCAGTCAGCCCCAGCCGTAGCGCATCCAGACAAGCTCGCCGGATCGTATCCTTCTTCACCGAATAATCCGGCTCTGGCTGCACGCTTGTAAAGGCAAAGGATGCTTCCTCATAAATTAATCCATTTAATCGACCCTCTGCGTCCCGTCCATAGGCTCCTGAAGCCGGATTAGGGGTGTTCTCGTTAATACCTGCACGCCGAAATGCCTCTGAATTGGCTAAAAACGTATGAAAACACGTACGGGTCAGATATACCGGGTGCTGATCTGTAATAGCATCTAGCTCAGCTATATTCGGAATTTCAACAGGAATAAACGCATTTTCGTTCCAATTAAGACCTAAAATCCACTCACCTGGCGGTGTTACAGCGACCCGCTTGCGCAGCATAGCCAGCATTTCGTCCTTGGAAGTAGCTGATGTTAAATCCAGCATAGATAGCTTCATACCATGCATAGACAAATGCATATGGGCATCGGTTAAGCCCGGCAGTACATGGGCTCCCTCCCAATCCACGGTTTCATACTCCTTACCAGATAACTGCAATTCAAGCTCCCGAGCATTTCCAATGGCCTGTATGCGGCCATGCTGTACAACGATGGAGTCTCCTTTGGTAGCCCAGTCCCCATATAACCTGCCGTGCTTGAACAAAACGAATGTCAACGCCACTCATCTCCTTTTTTCCAACTATACGCTTGATCTGCTGCATATTACGCCAGGGTTGCTACTTCCAAACGTAGTGTATTTATATCTACCTGCTGTACCACCTGTGCAAAGTCATCATGAGCTGCACAGACAGCCATTTTATAATCTGGGTCTAGCTCATACTGCTTAAAATGACAATACTCCGTAGTAAAGCCCTCTGTCGTGAAACCTATAGACGGTTGTGTTTCCAACTCGAATGAAAAAGACTTTAACGGAAGCGTTAGCCCCTGTCCTTCGGCCTTCACAAAACTTTCCTTAAGCGTCCAAAGATCGTAAAAATAGGATAAACGACTCTCTGCATCCTGATGCATTAATGCATCATACTCTGTGTCCGAGAAGCACACCCTGCCTACTTCAAAATCAATAGGACGGAGCTGTTCAATGTCAATACCAAGCGGATGATCATCGATAGCGCATACTACCCATTTTCCCGAATGGGAAACATTAAAATGAAATGCCGGCGCATTCAACAAGGAGGGCTTGCCAAAAGCATTGTATGTAAACTGAAGGCTGGCATTCGGTATTTTTAATTGTCGACAAGCCAACCATCTTAACAACACATCAGCGTATAACCCCCTCAAAGCGTCTTCCCGATGTAAAAAACGATCCAACTTGTGCTGTTTTGCCAGCGAAACCCGATTTACCAGTAATTCGTAATGATTCTCAGCCTCTGGCTTGCTCGTATCAATCGCGTATATTTCCATGGTCGCCTCCCGTATATCCTAATGAATATAATACGTTTGTACACTCACTATTCGATTGAAGTCTGTCAAATTTGGATGACGCTTGCCATATACATGGTCAATATACTACTCTAGCACTTTCAATTCAATATGGATACAATTGGGATAGGCAGCTCTTCAAAGCTACTTCTATAGAATTTACTAATGAAAGCGCTTTAAAATAACACATACAGAGGAGGACGAAACGATGAAATATGATTTTGCCCGCTTGCTGTGTATTATGCTCACTATTTTGCTTTCGTTAAGCATTTTTCAGATGTTCTCACCTAAGATTGCTTCAGCTACTTCAGCGAATGTAGTAAATGGAATTCAGTTTAAAGATACAGATGGAAACGTGGTCCATGCCCATGGGGGCGGAATGATCAAAGTGGACGGTTATTATTATTGGTTTGGTGAAAACCGTAATCCGAATGGAACGTTCAAGGCGGTATCCGCTTATCGTTCCTCGGATTTAAAAAACTGGGAGTTTCGTAAAAACGTGCTGACCAGCAGCTCGGCCGTAGAGCTGAATGTATCGAATATTGAACGTCCGAAAGTAATTTATAATGAAAAAACACGCAAATACGTATTATGGATGCACAAGGAAAACGGGATTAATTACAACGAAGCCCGAGTGGCAGTTGCCTCATCTGATACCGTAGACGGCGATTATACGTATCAGGGCAGCTTCCGTCCGCTGGATTATGATTCACGTGATATGACTGTATACAACGATAACGGTACTGCATACCTGATATCGGCTACCCGTGTAAACGCGGATCTGAACATTTATCGTCTAACACCGGATTTTCTTCAAGTTGAATCGCTGGTAACTACACTCTGGCCAGGACAATATCGTGAAGCGCCGGCGATGTTCAAAAAAGGAGACGTCTACTTCCTGATTACATCCGGGGCAACTGGCTGGAATCCCAATCAGGCCAAGTATGCTACTGCGTCCAGCATTGAAGGAACCTGGAGCAATACGATGAACTTCGGGGACGGGACGACTTACGGTTCACAGTCGGCCTACGTCATTCCTGTTGAAGGTACGCAGACGACCTCATATCTGTATTTGGGCGACCGTTGGGCTGGGGCGTGGAGCGGTCCTGTGCAGGATTCGCAATATGTGTGGTTGCCACTGCGTTTTCCAACTGCAACTTCATTGGCCATGGATTGGTTCGACAGCATTAACGTTGATACCGCCAGTGGTGTGGTTGAGGGCATAACTACGCCGATGGTCATCGACCCGGATGCTTATTATCAGCTGGTAAGTCGCAAGAGCAACAAGCCGCTAGGCATCATTGGCAATGCGACGATAGACGGAGCAGATCTAGAGCAGCGTGCGAATTCCGGAGCACCAAGCCAGCAATGGCAGCTTAAGGATGCAGGCGGCGGATACTATAAAATTGTGAATCGGAACAGCGGGAAGCTGATTGGTGTTGAAAGCGGTGCTACAGCGGACGGCGCAGTGATCGAACAGTGGAATGATGGAGGCTGGTCCAGCCAGCATTGGCAGCTCGTATCCGTAACCGGGGGCTATTACAAGCTGAAAAATCGGGCAACTGGCAAGCTGATCGACATTTCCGAAGGCGCCACTGGCGATGGAGCCAAAGCCATTCAATGGGGCGATAATGGCGGGACGAATCAGCATTTCCGTGTAGTTAAAGTGGAATAGCTCAAATCCTTACCAAAAGGAGCCGTCATCCGAACAGATCTTAGTGATCGTAACGGAAAAACGGCTCCTTTTTACGCAAAAACGTAAGATGGGTGATGTCTAGTACACTACACTTCCCACGGAAAATCTGTCGTCAGAAAACTGGCCAGTTGCTTGCTTTCTTCCCTCCGCTGACGCCGTATGGCTGCGCGCGATGGAGCTGTCTGGTGTAATTGTATTTGCTCCTCTGTTTCCGGAATCACCTGTGGGACGGTCACTTTACGATTGTTCTCGTCCAATGCCACAAAGGTCAGGAAGGCGGTGGCTGCAATTTTGCGGTCGCCTGTCATTAATCCTTCGCGAATCACTTTTACGAATACCTCCATCGAGCTGCGGCCTGTCCAAGTTACGAACGCTTCCAGCGTGACAGAATCGCTCGGGTGGATAGGCAGCAAAAAATCCACCGAATCTGTAGAGGCTGTAACTGTGTTCGTACGGCACAGCTTGGCGGCAGCAATAGATGCGATATCGTCGATATACGACATCAATCGGCCTCCGAAGAGCGTGTTATGATTGTTGATATCATTGGGAAATACTCGGGACGTCTTAAAGCAGTAGGTTTCTCGGATGTACTTGCTTTCCATGGGTTCTTTCCTCTCTTTTCCTCGTTGCTCTCTTTTTATATCTCAGGATTTTGTAGAATCCTGTGTCGAAGTCTGTTGTAGACTATGTTAATCATCCCACTAATCCGCATAATAAATCAATACATAAAAATCGGCATCCTCATCCGAATCATTACGATAGGTATGAAAATTAGATCCTTGAAATTGTACGGCGTCCCCTGCACTCAGTTTGAGCTGTTGCCCCTGCATTTCAAAGTACATTTCCCCACGGATCATGAGAATCGTTTCCTCTCCCAGATGCTCTTCTGCCTTGTGTGTAAAGCCTGGCTTCAGACTTACCGTGAATACCTCGAACTTCTTTTCCGAGTGATACGGGAAGACAGGGTAAACAAAATAGTTACCGCCCTCATCAATAACTGGATGCAAATCTGCTCTCCGAATCTTCGTGATTTGCGGCGGGTCTTCTTTAAGAAAGGTCGAGAAGGATACGTGCAAGCCGTTCGCAATCTTCCAAAGCGTGGTTACCGTAGGATTGGATCTCCCCTTCTCAATTTGAGCCAACATCCCTTTGCTAACCCCTGTCAGTTCAGCCACCTTATCCAAACTAAGTCCTCTAGTCTTCCTGATTTGAGCCAAATTAGAACCAATAATATATTGCATTGAATCCACCGAATTATACCTCCTCATATCCAAAAGTCTATATATGAAGAATACACAAAAGTACCCGCTGTATATAGACTGTATTGTAAAATATCACTTATCTTTTGCAATTTAGAATACACGATTTATTATCCACATTAGATTAAGTGTAGCCGATCAAGGTATATATAAAAGCTTAAACGGGAAGTAGACATGCTACAATTTACTCTATTATGGTCAGGTTCCTCGTTTACTTCAACATGTCAATTAAAACATTGACATTGAATATAAATGTCCTTAAACTTCACTTATTAAAATGTTTTTCAAAACTATTGTAATATCTTGAAAGGGGTTGCTATCCTATGTCTTTTCCGTCCCTGAACACCCAACAGGTGAGAAAATCAACGTTAACTATCTAGGAGGGACTAAATTTGAATCCGCAAACCCGCAAGTCCCGCCACATGTACACGATGCAGCTGGCGACAATTTTTATTGGCTTTATTGTATTTGGTATCTCGGAAAATATTAAAGGCCCTGCCATTCCACGCATTCAATTCGACTTCAATCTGGATGAACAGCAGCTCGGAACATTGTTGTCTCTAAACGCACTTGGGTATTTGATTGCCTGCTCGTTCACCGCCGTCCTTGTCCGTAAGTGGGGAATCAAGGCGGTCAGCATTATTTCCTTTGCTTCCATGATCATCTCGGGAGTGTTCATTTATCTGTCGCAGACGTATCCATTCTTCGCCTCGTCCTACTTCTTGATGTATATCGGGAACGGCATGCTGGAGATTGCACTCGCAATTTTGGGGGCGAGGATTTTTGTAAAAAATACCGGCACGATGATGAATTTGTCCCACTTTTTCTATGGGCTTAGCTCAACAGTCGCCCCTTTGCTGGCGACGGGAGTCATGTCACTGACGGTATTTGGACATACGCTGGACTGGCGAGGGATGTATCTGGCTATGTTGTCGCTCTGTCTGCTGCCGATTGTGGCCGCGCTGCTCAGCACCTTCCCGGGAGACGATCTGCAGCATGAGGAACGGACCTCACTCAAGACCCTAACCCGCGATCCGGCACTCTGGATGATGGTAATGATCCTGTCGTTTGGAGTAGTCTCCGAGCTCGCAGTTGGAGGCTGGCTAGTTAACTTTTTAGAGAAAGCGTATTCATGGAGTACAGTAAAGGCGTCCAGCATGCTCTCCGCGTTCTTTCTTACCTTCTCGTTGGGGCGCCTGTTGCTTGGTCCGCTCACAGACCGAATGGGGTTTGTGCTTTCGACGATTTTATTCTCCGCCTTCTCAGCGATATGTACGTTCGCAGCAATCGCAGGTGGGGAGAGACTGGCGTTTCTCTTTGCCGCATCGGGTGCAGGCATTGCAATGATCTATCCGACCGTGATGGCGTTCATTGCACGGAGATATCCTAAGGACAGTGATACAGCTATTACGTTCGTCGTCACGCTGATGGGCATAGGTAGTGTCATTGGCAACTATGTGATCGGCTGGGTAATCGAAGGGGTCAAGATAGTCTACGGTGCAACCACTGAGCTTGGCATACTGCGCGGGCTTCAGGCGGGATATGGAGTTATTGGCCTATGCGCAGCCATCTGCGCGGTCTCGGGAATTATTCTCTACGGATATCTGAAAAAACGGCAGGAGCTTATATAAGCCACCACTTTAGGGTTGTCCCATAAGTCATGAACTGACTGGGGCGCCCTTTTTTTACGAACTCCCCGCTCAGTCAAAACAGTCCTTGTATGAACACATCCGAGCTGCTTTGACTACTCATCAGCTTTTGTCCGTTTGCCATTTTGAAGGGCTCAAGGCAATTCTCCTGTAGTCTACTTTATTAGACTGTTTCTGATTAGAAGAGTGTGGCCGAAAGTGTACAATAAGACTACGTGTTCGCTATAGGAGATATTCAATATAACATACAAACGTATAATATATTGATGCTTTGCAACTTCCGTTATATACTATTATAAAATTTATACACTGGGGGTAAGGTTGAAATGTCCATAGCTTCGGAGTTGAGTGGAACAAAGCGCGATTCACTCAGCTTTTTACAAGGGGTTAAAGATTGTATTCCTACACTGCTTGGTTATGTATGTATTGGATTCGCGGCAGGCATTGTGGGCGCTTCATCAGGGGTTAGCACCATGGAAATTGGTCTGATGTCAGCGCTTGTATACGCAGGCGCCTCCCAGTTTATTATGTGCTCGATGCTGGCTGCAGCCAGTCCTCCATCTGTCATTATTTTAACGACATTTATTGTGAATGCCCGCCACCTGCTGTTAAGTGCGTCATTGGCTCCTTACTTTTCTAAATATTCACTGTGGAAAAACATAGGCATTGGTATCCTTTTAACGGATGAATCCTTTGGAGTAGCGTCGGATAAATTGGCTAAAGGCGGGCAGGTCAGTGACCGCTGGATGAACGGACTTAATATTACAGCTTATCTCGCTTGGATTGCCTCCTGTGTGGCTGGTGGAGTGCTCGGGAATTGGATTTCCCAGCCGGAAGCTTTTGGTCTGGACTTTGCCTTACCTGCAATGTTTCTAGCCCTGCTCATTTCCCAGCTCCAAAGTGTCCAGACCTCCAAACTCAAGCATCGCCTGCTGCTTGTGCTATGTATGGCCGTTCTAATGTACCTTTTATCCTGGTGGGTGCCATCACATATCGCCGTCATTGTAGCGACCATGATCACCGCAACGATTGGAGTGTTAACCGACAAATGAATATTAATCCCAATGTGCTATATATCATTATCGGTGCGATGATTGTCACAGCCATCCCAAGGATCATTCCCTTTGTCGTGCTGCAAAAACTGACGCTACCCAAACCCGTGTTGCAGTGGCTGTCCTACATCCCCATTTGCATTTTCACGGCACTGGTCATGGAAAATCTGCTCGTACGAACCGAAATCTCGGTCACTCTTAATGGGCAAGTGCTTATAGCGGTCCTTCCTACGCTGGTGACCGCTTTGTGGAGTAAAAATTTGCTGGCTACTGTGCTTGTCGGTATTGTGAGTATGGCTGTAGTTCGACTTTTGTGGATGGGGTAGAAATTGGTGCACAAAGGCGACCACTTTGGCTTTCCCACCATTGCTCTATCCTCTCCGCTGCTTTAAGCCAGATGAGATTCTACCTTCTCCTAAAAAAAGGAGAAGTCATTATTGATTATGTGGTCAATGCAGCCATCAAACACAAAGCAGCGATTCTACAATACCGAGAGAATTGCTGCTTTGTGGCCCCCTACCTCTGTTCTTTTTATTATTCCCCGTCGTTCTTCCTAATGGAGACAACATATTTTCCTCCCTAAAGTCACTTTCACGTTATGAAAGGTAAGATGAAACTGGTAGCCTAATCTTTCAGAGTACACTCCATCCTTAACCAAGGTTCTCCATTCTTTTTTTACATTTTTTACTTTCATTATAAAAGCAAACGGGCAGAATTTAAATCGAGTTCCATCACATATCGTACATCCCCGTGAATATACTTAATAACCAACAAGGCCAAACTGTGCCGTGTATCCACTTGGGGGGTGCCTAACAATGACGGAACCACGCCAGCCATATTCATTCGTCGTATCCCGCGAAGATTGGTCGCTGCATCGCAAAGGGTACCAGGACCAGCAACGCCATCAGCAGAAGGTCAAAGATGTCATTAAACAAAATCTACCCGATCTGATTACGGAAGAAAATATTATAATGTCGGACGGTCAACAGATTATCAAAGTGCCCATTCGCAGTCTGGATGAATATCGCTTCATTTATAACTACCAAAAGCAAAAGCATGTAGGCCAAGGGGATGGCGACAGTCAGGTGGGAGATGTCATCGGACGTGATCCTGCTTCCCAAAAGCCAGGTAAAGGTGAGAAAGCAGGCGACCAACCGGGACACGATATTATGGAAACAGAAGTCAGCATAGAAGAACTCGAAGATATGCTGTTTGAGGAAATGGAATTGCCGCATTTGCAGCAAAAAGATAAGGATCAAATTGAGGTTGAATCTATCGTATTCAATGATATACGCAAAAAAGGCATGCAAGCGAACATTGACAAGAAACGAACGATTCTCGAAAATCTGCGCCGCAACGCGCGTGAGGGGAATCCGGGCATTCATCATATTAGTCCGGACGATCTTCGCTACAAAACATGGGAAGAGAAGACCATTCCCCAATCCAATGCGGTAATTATCGCTATGATGGACACCTCAGGCAGTATGGGATCTTTTGAAAAATATTGCGCCCGCAGCTTCTTTTTCTGGATGACCCGCTTTTTGCGTCGCCAATATGAAAAGGTGGAAATTGTTTTTCTTGCGCATCATACCGAAGCCAAGGAGGTTACGGAGGAAGAATTTTTTACTCGCGGTGAAAGTGGCGGCACAATCTGCTCTTCTGCCTATTTGAAAGCATTGGAGATTATCGATAAACGCTATCCTCCTTCGACTTATAATATTTATCCCTTCCATTTCTCCGATGGCGATAACCTAAGCTCAGACAATGAACGGTGTGTGAAACTAATCGAGGAGCTTATGAAGCGCAGCAATATGTTCGGCTATGGAGAGGTGAACCAATATAATCGCAGCAGTACGCTGATGTCAGCCTACAAGAATATTAAAACGGATCAGTTTATGTACTATGTCATCAAGGAAAAAGGTGAGGTATACCAAGCCTTACGTACCTTTTTTCGCAAACGGGAAGGGGGAACGGTAGGATGAGCACCGATCAGAAAGAGCTTGAGTACGCGATATCAGAAATTATGGAGATTGCAGATGGATTCGGGCTCGACTACTACCCGATGCGGTATGAGATTTGTCCGGCGGATATTGTATACACATTCGGGGCGTATGGTATGCCCACGCGCTTCAGCCACTGGAGTTTCGGAAAAACATTTCACAAGATGAAAATGCAGTACGATTTTGGATTGAGTAAAATCTATGAGCTGGTCATTAACTCCAATCCCTGCTACGCTTTCCTGCTGGATGGAAATTCTTTGGTGCAAAATAAACTGATTGTCGCCCATGTACTGGCACACTGCGATTTTTTTAAACACAACGCCCGCTTCTCGGCCTCCAACCGCAATATGGTAGAGAGCATGTCTGCCACCGCAGAACGGATCAGCAGCTATGAAATGGAGTACGGCTCAAAGGCCGTGGAATCCTTCATTGACTCTGTACTGGCGATACAGGAACATGTAGACCCACAGCTCATCAAACCAAGGCATCTGGATAAACAACGCTACATGGAACTCAAAATCAAGGAGCAAAAAGAACCTAAAAAACACCAGCGTCCCATCGGACCTTACGATGATCTGTGGTCACTGGACACAGTAAAGCAGCATGATTCAGCCGAGGGTATTAAGGTACGCCAGTTCCCACCGGAACCTGAAAAAGATATTGTCTGGTTTATTCAGGAATTCTCCGAGGTATTGGAGGACTGGCAGCGGGACATCATGACGATGCTGCGGGACGAAATGCTGTATTTCTGGCCCCAAATGGAGACCAAAATCATGAATGAAGGCTGGGCCTCCTATTGGCATCAACGGATTGTCAGAGAACTGGATTTGACTGGGGATGAAACCGTTGAATTTGCCATGCTGAACGCCTCCGTTGTGCAGCCTTCCAAGCAAAGCTTGAATCCGTATTATTTGGGATTGAAAATATTTGAAGATATTGAAAAGCGATGGGATAACCCGACCCGCGAGGAGCAAGAGCGCCAAGGACGCAAACCGGGCGAAGGGCGAGCTAAAATGTTCGAGGTGCGAGAGTTTGATTCGGATACCTCCTTTATACGCAATTACATGACCAAGCAACTAACGGAGGATTTGGATCTGTACGTGTTTGAAAAACGGGGACCGGATTGGAAAATTACCGATAAATCCTGGGAAAACATACGGGATCAGCTTGTGTTCTCACGTGTAAATGGAGGCTCCCCTTATATCGTTGTTGAAGACGGAGATTATCTGCATACAGGCGAGTTAAAGCTCAAGCACCAGTATGAAGGCATTGAACTGGATTTAAAATATATGGAGCGTACGCTTCCGTATGTATATCAGCTATGGGGGCGCACCGTTCATTTGGAAACAATGATTGAAGGTAAGCTCGCCTTATTTTCATATGACGGTAAGAAACATCATCGCAAATTTGTATAGTGATACACAATCGAATAACCAGCCTAATTAAAAAAGGTGCATTCCGAAGAAGGAAATGCGCCTTTTTTTACTGCTTTTTCTTAAATTCGACGATGTAGCTCTGATTCAGTTGTTTTCCACCTTCCGAAATGTTCTGGTACATGGATAAAAACCGGGCGGAAGGGCTCCACACTGTTGGACTGTCATAGGACTGGATATCGGTCGTAACGGGAGTGGTTTTACCCGTGGATTGGTCAAACACATACAACCCTCTCATACCTTGCTGATCCTCATCATAAATGGAAAAAGCAAGCTTGGACCCGTCGCTGGACCAGCTTCCACGACTCATTAAAGTCCCTTGACCCACGATCCCTTTCTCTTTGCCTTGTTCATCCAAAATGATCATACAAGCAGGTTCGGATGTATTCCATTTCCGCTTTTCAATGGCAATAGATTTACCATCAAGCGACAAGGCAAAAGACATGGCCCCCTCTGCAATGGTCACAGCTTGAGGATGATTGAGAGTGAACCGATTCAGTACCGGATACCCTTGTTTATCATGGCCTGTATAAAATATGGCGTTACCCACTTTTTCGACATGAGCAATTAATTCTAAGTGATTTGGATCTTGAAAACTCAATTCTTCAGCTTTGCCGTCCAGTCCAATCAGATGTATCTTACCGTCTGGTGTACCTGTAATGAGATGATCCCTATCGCCCCAGCTCACTTCGTTAGTCATGTCCAGCTGGCCAACCGATGTAACCTTGCCGCTGCTTAGCTCTAAGATATAGCCCTGAATATCATACTTGCTGCTGGTGCTGCCCTCCGTAAAAAAGACATGGCGCTGATCCGGAGAAACCACAGCAAGTAACTGTAGAGCCTTACGACCTGGTGTTAAAACTCGTTCCTTATTGGTCTTTACATTATGAATCCATAACTGATTCTGACGTTCCACAATCAGCTCTTCATCACTCAGCCATGACCTCGCGTAGACATCCCCCAGCCTGTCAATGGACTGTACCACCAGCTCGTCCGATACTTGCTGCCGAGCTGCCTTCATGTCAATCACAGTAAGCTTTTGCCCCGGTTTCATACCGGATGTTGGAATTGTCTCTCCTGCGCTTTTTATGCCGCAGCCGCCGAGCAATCCTCCAGCGATCAAGCCAGTCATGAGCAATCCTGTGACTTTGTGTCTGAAAAAGCGTGCATAGGGATGTTTGAGACGAGGAAAGCCGTTCTTTTGCCCGTGGCTGTCTAGGTTTCTCTTCATCATGTACAACGGCCTCCTTGTTAACGTTACCCCCAGCTTAATGCCTGAACATCTCGTGAATACATCGAATTGTTTCCAAATTGTAAATAAGACAACATTTCCAGTTCTATAGCTATCGAGCGGTCCAACTACTGGAAGCCATCGTGAACCAACAGGGGTAGCCTGAGCGAAAATTCATTGCCACTTGCACCTGAATGACCATTGCCATTTTCCAACCCGGTTTCGTCTGAAGCTGTGAGCTGCAACTCTCCACCCATGCGCTCCGCCAGTCTGCGTGCCAAAGGCAGGCCAAGTCCCGTGCCACTGTCTTGACGAGAACGATCACGACTTAAGGTAGCAAACGGCTCAAAAATCATGTCCCATTTTTCCCGAGGAATCCATGGACCGGAATTGCGTATATACACTATCACGGTGTCCTTTTCCACTCGATTAGATAACGTAATCCAGCCTTCGTCCTGATTGTATTTCACTGCATTATCCAGCAAATTCAGCACAATATGCATCAGATGCTTAGGGTCTCCACACACCTTGGCTGGAATGGTATTCATCGAAAAATTCAGTCCACGCGCCGCAGCTTTCCCCCGGATTCGGCTACCTGCATCTTCGAGCAGCAAATGCAGCTCCACTTCCTCCGTATGTAATTCAAAATCATATTTGTCCAGCACAGATAGTCTCAGTGAATCCTCGACAAGCTCATACAACCGTTTGGTTTCCTTACCGATACTTTCTCTGGCTTCACGCACCAATTCGGGATCATCCCCATACATATCCAGCAAATCAGCATAAGCCTGAATAGAGGTCAACGGAGTCTTCAGTTCATGGCTGATATTGCCAATAAAAGTCTTTTGCTGCTGCTCTAGCTCTCTCAAACGCCGAACCGCTTCTTCCAGCCGAAGCTTTTCATTTTCGAGCGCGGTAATACTTGCCCGGATCACATGACTCATCTGGAGCATCCCTTCATCCAGCCTTCCCAGCTCGTCCTGCCGTCGCAGCAATCTGGCTTCTGGATAGTGCCCTGCCGAGATCTGCTCAGAAGCGCGAGTCAGTCGTCCGATGTCCCTCGTCTGGCGGCTGACATAGCCTAAGCCAAGAATAAAGCTTAAGACCAGCACCGCACCTCCTGTCCATAAAAACAAGCGGGCAATGTCCTGGTAAAACTGCTGCTGTGCTTCTATTGAGCTATGAAGCTGTACCACTCCCAGCAAGCCGTCTGGACCTTGAAGCGGAGCTAGATAGGTCACTGAGCTACCTTCTGTAATATACGCAATTTTCCCTTGGAGCGCATAAGAAAGCGCCTGACCGACATCTGTTCTATAAGCCAGTGGCAGAGAATTTCCGACCTCATGCCCCCGACCATCATATAAAATAACGCGCATATTACTGGACACACCGAGTTCCACGGCAAGCTGTGGCGCTTGCTTTTTCATGAAGTCTTCGGGTGATTGGCCAGTTCCCAACAGGTAAGACTGTTTTACGCGCATCTCCACGATTTCCACCTGACGCTTTAAGCCGCGTTCCATTTGCTCTGTCTGATTGGCACGAATACCAGTAAGCACGAGCCAGCTCAGCACACCGACAGTAAACAGCAGTAAAGCCGCCAGGACCAGCGGAAATTTCCAGCGCAGGCTCAAGCCTGTACGCTTATGTTTATCCTTCGGTAGGTCAGTAGACTGCAAGCTTTCTTGTGTATGGAGTGAATGATGTTCGTTCACGTCATTTTCTCCGCCTTATAGCCGATTCCATATACGGTCTGCAGCATCGACTGGTGCGGTTCCAATTTTTTGCGCAAGCGCTGAATATGAATATCCACCGTCCGCGTTCCTCCCACATAATCAATGCCCCATACTTGTTCCAACAGATCGTCCCGTGTATACACCCTCCCAGTATGGGACACCAGCAGAGCCAGTACATCAAACTCCTTGGGGGTCAGATCCAATGCTTTTACTCCGAGTTCGGCCGTTCGGCTAGATGGACGCACTCGTAATGGACCCAGTATTACCTCCGTTCCTTCCGGCGCAGGTCCTCCTTCTCGTTCCAGTCTCCGTACTAATGCCTTAATACGTGCGAGCAGTTCTCTCAGGTCAAACGGCTTGCTCATAAAATCGTCTGCTCCCAGCTCCAGTCCAAGCACCTTATCGACGATATCATTTTTGGCGGTTAGCAGTAGAATACCAACGCCCTTCCGGCTTTCCAAACGGCGACACACCTCATATCCGCCCAGTTTGGGCATCATCACATCCAGTATGAGCACATCCGGGTGGAACAAACGCACTTTTTCCAATGCATCCTCTCCATCCACAGCAGTTTCCACCAAAAAACCTTCCCGCTTTAACGCATAGGCCAGTGCATTCCGAATACTCGCCTCATCGTCCGCTATCAGTATTCTTTTATCCATGTCCTTCCCTCCCTACCTCAAAAAACGTTCATGAACATATCATCGGTCATGCCAGGCATAGTTGCCAGGCGAGCTCCAGCCGCTGCCCCAAGTGCCTGCACCAGCTTGGCCCGTCCTTCTAATGCCCTTTCTACGATAGGGGCTACATCTGACCGAAGAAGGGATTGTCCAATCGTAATCATTCCAAGCTTATACATCTTGAATCTCTGCTTTCGCTTCATTTTATTTTACGCTCCTGATGACAAAGGGCAAGCCTGCCGCCTGCCCTTATCAGGTGTTTCCATAAGATAGGAGCTTAAATTGGAATGAGCAGGCTATTGGCGTTCCGAAAGTAGCTGAAGAAATCGCAGATTTCACCAATTGATGAATTTTAGTTTATGTTAATGCAACTTTTCTAGCATAACAATGTTCATTTCGGCCAAAACATGGATCTTTTTCTTGTGCTCACAGAATAAAAAAACAAACTTATAGCGCTATTATCATTTTTTAATGTCGATAAATATAACACACCATACTAATCTCTTTCTCTCCCAGACCTGTGTTTTGAAGTGTCTTACCTGTCCGTATATGCTAAAATACTTCCGTATCGGCTATTCGCCTACAGGAGGGCATGATTATGAACCAATCCATTTTGATCGTAGAAGACGAAGAGAAGATTGCCCGACTTCTAGAGATCGAACTTGAATTTGAAGGCTATCAAGTAAGTAAAGAAAAGAACGGAATTGATGGGCTGGAGACCTATTGCAAAGGTAGTTGGGATCTAGTTTTACTGGATATTATGATTCCCGGTATCAATGGCATCGAACTCCTTCGGAGGATTCGTAAACATGATGCGAACGTTCCTGTCATTTTACTGACGGCTAAAAGTTCCATTGCGGATAAGGTCGAGGGACTCGATTTGGGAGCCAATGACTATGTTACCAAACCTTTTGTGATCGAAGAGCTGCTTGCACGTGTAAGGGCCGCGCTCAGGGTAGGTGCAACGAAAGACATGGCTTTACAAGTGGCAGATCAATGGCTTAGTGCCGGAGATTTACGTCTTCATGAGGGTACACGTGAAGTGCTTCGGGGAGAGCACAACATTGAGCTTACGCCGCGAGAGTTTGACTTGCTCGTTCATTTACTCCGACATCAGCGGCAGGTCCTTAGTCGTGAACAATTACTGGAAAATGTATGGGGCATTGATTATATCGGTGATACCAATGTCGTCGATGTGTATATTCGCTACGTACGCAATAAAATTGACCCCACGCGCCAGCTCCCTGAGCTGATTCATACAGTGCGCGGTATTGGTTATGTTCTGAAGGAATCGTTATGAAGCTGCAGAACAAAATCCATACGTACACCTCGTTATTATTCGGGATTCTACTTGTGGCTATTAATTTCTCAGTCTATTTTCTATTCAGCCAACTTTCAATAGACAGTCGAAAAAACCAGGTAGAGGCCGCAGCAGAGAACATGATTCATGGCATTCAACGCGCTCCAGTATCCATAGCCGCTGAGGATCTGCTACGAGCCTATGTGCCTCTGGACGGCATGCTTCGTCTGATGAGACCGGAAGGCGATTTTCTTGCTCCTATCACCTCTTCATCAGAGCAGTCTCTCAGCTTGATGAAGGGCGTTTTTAATGAAACACGGCAGGTTCGCATCATTACCCATGAAAGCAACCGTTATATTCTCGTTTCGGTCCCCATGATTTGGTCGAATGGAGAGGTTGTCAATCTTCAGGTGACCGAAAGTCTGCAACCGACGATGCAGACGCTCCAGGTACTCAAAATCGTACTTATTGCAGTCACAGGAATTGCTCTTATTCCTGTCGTCATATCGGGAAGACTGCTGGGCAGACTGATTACACATCCAATTACATCCATGATTAGCACGATGAAAGAGATTCAACGTAGCGGAAAATTCAAACGTCTTCCGCTCAATTCGTCATCACGCGACGAGCTAGTCGAAATGGGAGAAACGTTTAATGACATGATTGAATTGCTGGAGCGGAATTTCGTTCGCCAAGAACAATTCGTTTCGAATGCGTCCCATGAATTGAAAACACCTCTAACCATTATTGAAAGTTATGCTAGTTTGCTTAAACGACGGGGATTGCATAATCCCAGTATTTTTGCCGAATCCGTTGAAGCAATCCATTCTGAGGCGATCCGAATGAAGGATATGGCAGAACAGCTTCTTCTGTTGGCCAGAAACGAAGAACAATGGAATGTCGTGTTAGAACCTGTACGTTTGACCAAAGTAGGGACAGAACTGAAAGCTACATTTGAAAATGCTTTCGCCCGACAAATTCAACTGGATGTACAGACAGACTGCACTGCCTACACGGACGAGAATAAACTAAAACAACTTCTATTTATATTTTTGGATAATGCACGCAAATACAGTGACGAGCCGATACACCTGATGATTGATATTGTGGGCGGTACGGCTCAACCTTGCATAAGAATCACAGATCAAGGAATTGGAATTCCTGAAGAAAAGTTATCTAAAGTTTTCGACCGCTTTTATCGTGTGGACGAAGCCAGAAGCCGCGAGGAAGGTGGGGCCGGGCTAGGCTTATCATTAGCTACAGGAATTGCTCAAGCTATTCAAGCACAAATTGGGCTAGAAAGCATAGAGGGAAGCGGAACAACTGCAACGATCATCCTCCCTGCTGTTCCAGAATAATAAGCCAAAGGAGGAAAAACCGATGAAAACGATCTATGCCTGGATGATTGGAGGTACGGTAGCGGCTGTATTGATCACCATTTGCCTTTTACAGTGGCCCTGGGCACGATCGTTAGCAGCTTCGCCCTTGGAAGAAAAAGCCGTGGTCCAATCTGTATTGCATCAGTATCCCGGCGAGGTGCTCGAATCCCAACGTTTGGATAATTTTTATGTGATCAAGCTAGAACGCGCCAAAGGGAAGTACGAAATAAAAGTCAACGCCTATGATGGTGTCATCCAATCCATAAAGCGGACACAGATGTATACAGATGCAAAGCAGGAACCCCAAGATCACACGCCCGGTTCCTCAGAGCCCAGTGACCAATCAAATCCAGTCCATAAAACTGACCCGGTTTCTCTTGTCATTACAGAGAATGAAGCAGCCAAGCTTGCTGCAAAAGCAGTGAATGGAACATCCGATGACATTGAACTGCACCGCAATGACAAAGGCCTCTATTATCTTGTTGAGGTTGAGATACACGATGGGCGTGAGGCTGTGGTGCAGATCAATGCAGTATCAGGCTCAATCGACTCTATCACTTGGGAAAAAGAAAAACAGGATCACGACGAATCATGACGTCCTGATGATCTTGCTTATGTCTTCTCATTGTTTTCTCATGATTCTATTATGTTCCTCTCATGTTCAAGGGTTAAGCTGTATTCAAGCATACAGCTCAAGGAGGAATTATGTAATGAAAAAAAACTATACATTAGGAATAATAGCAGCCACGGTTCTGCTTGGAGTTACGGCTACAGGTGTCTCGGCAAATGCCGTATGGGCTGCTAAGCCTACAGGACTAATTGGAGCGACTACTGCTGCCAATATTGCCAAAAAAGCTGTGGGAAATCATGCGCAAGTTGAGGATGTCGAACTGGAGCGCAAGAACGGAAAAGTCTACTATGAAGTGGATCTTCAGCAAGGAGATAGAGATTGGGATATAGAGGTTGATGCTTATACTGGGAAAACCATCCGTTCCCATTCCGAGCTTGATCATGACTCGAATGACGAGTCTTCCCTTTACAAACCCAACCACGTCACTCTAACTGAAAAGCAGGCTGGACAAATTGCACTTAAGCATGTGCCTGGGAGTACCCTTCTGTCTTCTAAATTAGATAAGGAAGATGGACAGTTCATCTATGAGGTCAAGGTACTCACCAACGAAGGAACTGTTGAGCTTGAAATCCATGCATCATCTGGAGCGATCGTGGATACAGACGAAGATGATGACAACAACGATAACTAATCACCCACCATTCATGACCAGACTTGCATAATACAGTGCTAATTAAAACGGAGCAGCGAACTTTCGCTGCTCCGTTTTTTTTGACTAACGTGAACAGGAAAAGAACGAGAATAGCCCATAAAACTGCACCTATTATTTCCTCATGAATAGACTGATAACTAACAAAGGATTACCTTTTTCTTCAATTAAAAATCAAGTGAGGTTCTTATGGCGAAATCCTATACAAAAGCACAGATTCGCGAAATCACCCGTCGTTTCGGCCTGATTCCCTTAAAATCAAGCTTAGTCTCATCGCTGTACCGAAAAAATGCTGTGATCCAAGTAAAAACGAAAAAGGGAACTTATGCATTAAAGCCCTTTAGTCGTTCAAAGATGGCTCGTTCAAATACGATTCAACAGATGGAACGAGCTGCGAGCTATATAAGGCTTTTGAAAAAGAGAAAATATACCTACATGCCCACATGGCTCCCCACTCATTCCGGTAAGCTATGGACTTTGTATCAAGAGACGCCATTTTATGTAAGTCAGTGGATCAAAGGACGGGGACTGGAGACTGCCGAAGATTTCGAAAAACTGGGGTTGGCTCTTGCCACACTTCACGCTACATCCACCGGCTTGCATCGGATGGAGAAAGGAAAGTCCCCTCCGACCATTCAACAATTGCGGATATGGAAAAACCAAGATCGTCTTTTCCAAAAAAAAATGATAAAAATCAGCCGCCAGAATAAAGAGTACCGCAACTGGTACAACACTCATGGCAAGGACTGTAAACGTTTATCCAGACGTGCATGGAAGGATTTGCAGGACGCATCCATTATAAGACTGCTTCGGACGGAACGTCGGCACCCCTCCTTGATACACAGTGATATCACCACCCCGAATGTCATTATTTCAGATGATGGTCATCTTAAAATCATTGATTGGGATCGGGCTAAAATTGGCTCAGTCTATGCTGATTTGGCAAAGGCTCTTATGAATACAACTCAATTCAATCCTGAATTTGTGCAATCCTTGTTGAGGGGATACCAAAAACGCAAGCCACTCAGCCGAACTGAGCGGAAGATTGTTACAGCTTTATATAAACTGCCACGAGAGGCTTGGCATGCTTCCCGACATCCAAATCGTTCAAGAGACCGCGAAATCCTAGACAACTGGGATCAGTCGTGGCCTCTTCGATTACAAATCATCCATATTTTGCAGGAATGGGCCCGTGTATAAAAGAAAGTGAGGAGCAAAATGTCGATTTTATCGAATGTTGAGCAAATGTACGGAATCAAAATTCAGCGTAGCCGTCAAATGAAGGACATTCACAAGATTGAAACTGCCAATACAACTTACTGCTTAAAACCCTATAAATTCCCGGAAGAAGAGATTCGTTTTATTACACGTGTCTTGTCCTACCTGGATGAACGCGGGTTTACACGTAGCCAAAAGGTCTATCCAACCGTACAGCAAACAGCCTATATGACCTATGAAGGCGTTTCGTATACATTAACCAATTGGGTTCATGGACCCAGGCCGGAATTTACAAAAAGAATAGACTTCAAAAAAGGAATTTCTACTTTAGCCAAATTCCACACCAGTGCCGTAGGCTTTCCTGTCACGGAAGCGCCGCCTTCCAGAATCCGTTATGAAGGCTTGAGCGATGAAATAGCTGAATATAAAAAACGCCTCAGTTCTTACAAAGGCACAGCACATCTCCTAGCTCTTTGTGAAGAAGTGTTATATCGTCTACAGCAACCCAAAGTTCGAGCAGCAATCCAGCAGGAGCAAAAAGCAGCTGCATTAATACACGGTGACTATAACTATCCCAATCTGGTCAAAGACAGGCAGCTCAAAATCCATTTGATTGACTTCGAAAATTGTTCCCTACATGTAAGGATGAAGGATCTCTCCCATCTTCTTCATCGGAATTGTCTATGGAACGCGACAAAGATGCTGCGCGCGATAGAATTTTATCAACGATATCGACCGTTGAGCACTCAGGATTTGCATCTGCTTCATATGCTATTGATCTCTCCCTATCATGTAGTCCGCAACCTTAGAATAGGCGGCTTCCGTTCTGCGAAGCGAGTCATTCCATCATTCGTGCATCTGAACAAATACCGACGTGAACTTAGATCACTGCTATAATCAGTTGGCATGGAACTAAGCAAAAAAAAACAGACCCGGTGATAAGGTCTGTTTTTTTGTGTTTTGACAACTAGCTAAGGAAAATCGGCATGTTACTAAATGAATCGATTTTCTGATTGTACCGGTACAACCAAAAATTTATAGCATTGTACACAGCACGCCCCCCTTTTACAATGATGCTAAGACTCAATGCTCATTTGTTTCGAGAAGAGAATTTGGCAAACTAACAATAGAGGTGACTGCACATGTACACCATGACAAAAGAAGAAATAAAAGCTTATTTGAACAGAATCGGAATTCCCGAAGTTCAGCCTCCTACCCTATCCTATTTAGTGGAGTTGCATAAGGCAAATGTAAAACATCTTTCATGGCAAACGTTAGACATTTTTGCAAGAAAGCCGGCTGCCATTGGTTTTCAAGAATCTGTTCAACTCATTCTACATGGGAGAAGTGGTTATTGTTTTCATCTGAATGGTGCCTTTAGTGCGCTACTACATTCCCTAGGGTACAAAGTTTCTCTGCATCATGCTGGGGTACAACCTTTAGGAGCTGAGCCACGCATTAATTCATTTCATCTTGGATTAACAGTGAACTTGCTAAATGAGCAGCAAGAAGATGAAGTATGGATTGTAGATGTCGGACTGGGCGATATGCCATATGAGCCTCTTCCACTCCTGATGGGGACTTATGAACAAACCCCACTTCGTTATAAAGTTATGGAATCTGAAGTTATTACTAATGGTTGGCGTTTAGAACATGACCCGCTTGCTTCATTTGTTGGCGTTGATTTTGCCCCTACGGTTGTTCAGGATTTGGAAGAATTCAGGCCGAAACATCATTTCTATAGCCGCTCCGTGGAATCTCCATGGTTTAACCTGTTTCTAATTCGGCAAAGGCAAGCATTAGAAGCGAATGAACTCAGAGGATGTATTTGGAAAAAACGTGGGCTAAACGGTTTGGAAAAAATAGAGCTGGATAAGAAGTCGCAGTGGCTGGAAGTATTGGCAGATGTATTTGGTGAGCCGCTCGTTAACTACAGTCACCAGGAACGGGACGAGTTATGGAAAAGAGTACTTGCGGCTCATATGGAATGGAAAAAAATCTTTGACTGAAGCGTTACAATAGAGAAGCTTCCTCTAATTCCTTGTTTCAAAGATTCGGTATTCTTTCAGAGGAATATGCACTTCCTCTGTTGCCTCTGTTGCGTTGATTGGACTGCCACACAGGAAGAGCGTCGCTTTGCCAGTATCCATCCACCCAGCTAACGCCCGAAAACTTCCAGTTCCCCAGGATATACCGATCAGCTACATCTCACACCTCCAGCATTTCCGGGGAGTGCTGCAACATTTCCAATTCCTTCACCATGTTTTCAATCAGCTTTGTGAATGAAGCCAATTCTTCCGAGCTGGAGGCCTGTTGCCGGGCACTGGCTGTTGTGGTAGCGGTTTCGGATTGCACACTGTCAAGCATACGGGCAATATCCAGCACCTTGCGCTGAATTTGCTCCTGTGCTTGCTTTGAATTAGATGCCAGCTTTCGCACTTCCTGCGCCACCACTTGAAATCCACGCCCTGCTTCTTGCGCATGGGCTGCCTCAATCGCCGCATTCAGTCCCAGCAGATGAGTCTGATCGGACAATTCTCGAATGGTACTGCTCATCTGTTCAATATGCTTAATCTCGTCACTCAATTGCAATACTAGTTCCTCTGTATGTTCCTGCGAAGAAGCAGTATTGCAAGCACTCTTCGCGATATTATCGGTATTTTCCCTAAGTTCGGCAATCATCCCCGTCAAATTTTGTGCAATTCGGGACACCACAGTCAGCATCTGCGTTTGTTCATCGGCGAGCTCGTTAACTTGCTCCTTTTCCTTTTCCTGATAAGCTTCCAACACAAGTTGGGAATCCAGATTGAACATTTTGGAAAGAGCGTGCACAATAGAATACCAGTCCTCTATCCCCGAACGCTTTAAAATGTCTATTGCAATATCCAGATAAGCAATGTACGTACCCAAATAATAATCGGAAGACAATCCGATCCGGGAATGTACCTGCCCCACAAAAAGGCGGTGTTCGATAAACTGATCATCTATTTTCCCATCTGCAAGAGAAAGCCAGTATTCACGTTGTGTTTGCTTTAGTCGCTCAATATTCGACCATTTAGAGATAATCGACACGAGATGCGGAACCTTTTCTACGTGCTCATAAAAACGATCCACTACCTCATTTACAATAGATTGGAATAGCCCCTGATAGTGGTGCAATAAAGCCAAATCACCATCAGTAATACCAATATATTGTATCTGTTTTAATCTACTCTCAGCGACATGAATCATAAGTTCCTCCAAATAATAGTTTACATAGATTTTACATTACCATATTTATCGGCAACTTTTTAGAAAATGTTAAAAAACACAAGATTGATTGTGATTGTTTACATATTAATTTCAGAAGAGTGTATAAATTCAATTCCCTAATAATACAAAAAAAAGAACCCGCCAGCACCTCAAACGCTCTGTGCCTGCCGGATTCTCTTCACCATCCATTTCAATCCATAGCCTCATTCACACCATTGTTTATTTCCCCTTACCGATTCAGGAGGCTGCCTACATACCTCAATAGATCGTTGGCGCTGGCTCCAGTGTAGCCATGCTCCTCAATCAGCCGCTTAATCACCTCATTCATCCGTTTGAGCTGATTAGCATCAGGCGTTTTGGTCGAAGTTGTGATCTTCACAATATCCTTCAAATCGGCGAACAGCTTCTTTTCAATGGCTTCTCGCAGCCGATCATGATGATGATACTCAAACTTTCGCCCCTTGCGGGAATAGGCAGAAATACGGATTAATATTTCCTCACGGAATGCCTTTTTCGCATTTTCCGACACCCCGATCTGCTCCTCGATGGAACGCATAAGCCGCTCATCCGGGTCGAGCTCCTCATCTGTGAGCGGATCGCGGATTTTCGCCCAATTGCAAAAAGCTTCGATGTTATCTAAATAGTTATCAAACAGCGTCTTGGCTGATTCTTCGAAAGAGTACACAAAGGCCTTTTGTACTTCTTTTTTCGCCAATTCATCATATTCCTTACGAGCCACCGAAATGAAGTTCAGATAACGCTCCCGTTCTTCCTTTGTGATGGAAGCGTGTTGGTCTAAACCATCCTTAATGGCTCGTAAAATATCCAGAGCATTGATGGACTCCACATTTTGCTTAATCAGCGCACTGGAAATACGATTAATGACGTACCTTGGGTCTACGCCGGACATACCTTCTTCCAGAAACTCATGTTGCATCTCCTTCAGATCGGCCTCCTTATAGCCTTCGACCTCCTCACCGTCATACATGCGCATCTTTTTAACCAAATCCATACCCTGCTTCTTGGTTTCTTTCAACCGGGTGAGCACAGAGAAAATGGCCGCCGTTCGCAGCGCATGAGGAGCGATGTGAATATGACGCATGTCACTTTGCTCAATGAGTTTGGCATAAATCTTTTCTTCCTCGGACACTTTCAGATTATAGGGAATGGGCATTACAATCATCCGCGATTGCAACGCCTCGTTCTTTTTATTCGCAATAAAGCTTTTATACTCCGATTCATTCGTGTGAGCTACGATCAATTCATCTGCACTGATGAGCGCAAACCGTCCGGCCTTGAAATTTCCCTCCTGGGTCAGAGACAATAAATTCCATAAAAATTTCTCATCGCATTTCAGCATTTCCTGAAATTCCATCAGTCCGCGATTCGCTTTATTCAGTTCTCCGTCAAATCGATAGGCGCGCGGATCAGATTCCGAACCATACTCCGTAATGGTGGAAAAGTCGATGCTGCCTGTCAAATCGGCAATATCCTGTGACTTTGGATCAGAAGGACTGAACGTACCTATGCCGATCCGGTTTTCTTCCGATATAAAGACCCGCTCCACACGCACCTTTTCGATGTCGCCATCAAATTCCGTACGCAATCTCATCTGGCAGGATGGGCACAGATTACCTTCAATGCGTACACCCAGCTCCTTTTCGAATTCGGGACGCAACTCATGAGGAATAAGATGAAGGGGATCTTCATGCATAGGGCAGCCCTCTATAGCATACACAGCTCCCTGATCTGTTCTTGAAAACTTCTCCAGCCCACGCTTTAGCAAGGTGACCAGTGTCGATTTCCCTCCGCTAACAGGTCCCATCAAAAGAAGGATACGCTTGCGGACATCAAGCCGCCTGGCTGAGGAATGGAAGTACTCCTCCACCAGCTTCTCCAGTGCACGATCCAGCCCAAAAATCTCCTGCTCAAAAAATTTATATCGCTTATGTCCCCCAACCTCTTCTACACCAAAAGATTCAATCATTTTGTAAACCCGTGCATGAGCGGTCATCGCCGGTGTCGGGTCTTTCTTGAGTATCTCGATATACTCTCTAAAAGTGCCGTTCCAGGCCAAGCGGTTGTTCTCCGCTCGGTACTCCGCAAGGCGGTCAAAAATATTCATGCTCGGTTCCTCCCATGACTGCGTAATGACTATCCTCCACTCTTGATGATTATGGCTACACTCGTCACGCCTTTCAGGATATGATGCGATCCTCTTAAAAAAAGTGTAATACATACCTATGCAGATTGATTTCAGAATTGACCTATTTTTTGTGACAGGTCTCTAGGCTTTTTCCAAAAACAAAGGGATTCACTATGTTAAAATAGACAACAACGACGCGGACCTGACGCATTATGGTACAATATAAGCTCGGAATAATGGGATAAAGGAGCGGGAGAATCCATGGCGGTTCGGCATGAGACGGAGCTGTACGCTCCAGTCAAAGCCTTTTTTGAAAATTTGGGATATGAAGTCAAAGGAGAAGTGCGTAACTGCGATTTGGTGGGAATCAAGCCAGGGCAGCAAACGCCACTGATTGTGGAGATAAAAAAGACGTTTAACCTGGCGTTAGTGCTGCAAGGTATGCAGCGCTTGAAGCTAAGCAGCAATGTATATGTAGCCGTAGAACGGAATCGTGCCAAAAAAGGGGCGGTGAATCAACGCTGGAATGAACTGATCGGACTGTGCCGCCAGTTGGGGCTTGGCTTGCTCACCGTCACGTATTTTAAAACAAAGCCTCCACTCGTTGAGGTGCTGTGTAAGCCCGTGGCATCTAGTGATGATGTTTACAAAACGACTGCCATTCGTCGCGGCTCGCGCAAGGAAAAGCTGCTGCGGGAATTCCACGCACGCAGCGGTGACCACAATGTCGGCGGTAGCACCCGGCGCAAGCTGGTCACTGCCTACCGGGAAAAAGCACTGCGCGTAGCCGCTGCTTTGCAGGGCTTGGGAGAAGCCGCCCCGGCGCAGCTTGCCCGTACAGCAGCCGTCAGCGATGCTGCTGCCGTGCTCCAGCGCAATTACTACGGATGGTTTGAACGTGTAGCCCGCGGTCGCTATCGGCTGACTCCGTTCGGTGAAGCCGCCCTGAGCGAGTATGCGGGAGTGCTGCAGCAGCAGGGGATTGAAACTGCCGCTGGAATGGCGGCAGAGTTTAACAAGGATGGTGAACAGCTGCACATTGCAGAAGCATCCACCGGTTATTCAACCATTATCGCGGAGGCAAAGGATGACTGACCCGTGGTGGTGACTATTACTAGCTCCGCGCAGTAAATTCACCGATCGTCTCACCGATCAAATTCATGCCCATAAGTAGCTGTTCTCGGCCCGGGTGGCTAAAGTTAAGGCGAATATGGGACGCACCTTCATCGCCAACCGCACACAGCGCACCTGGCATAAAGGCTACGCCCTTGGGTAGCGCCGCTTTGAGCAGCAAGGCGCTGTCCAGCCCAGCGGGCAATTTCACCCACACATACATCCCACCAGATGGAATATGATACGTCACATCTTTCCAAAACGGACGTTTGAGCAGCTCCAAGAGTAATTGGAGCCGAGTTGAATATTCCTTGTTTAACATTGCCAAGTGCTCGTGCCATTGAAAACGCGAGTTGGTAAGCAATTGGAACAGCAGCCGTTGGTTCATCGTACTGGATTGCACGTCAGCCAGCTGCTTCAAGGCGTACATCCCTTCAATCAGCGGCGCAGGACCAGCCGCCCAGCCAGTTCGCAGTGCAGGGGCAACTGTTTTATTAAATGAACCGATATATAGCACTTGACCGCCCTGACCCGCATGATCCAACGCGAATAGTGAGGGATAAGCCTCCGCAAACTTTCGGCTCTGGGCATGCGGACTCTTATCATGAGTTTCGTGTTTTGTCTTAAAATGCAATTCACCGTAAGAATCGTCCTCAACGACCAACACCTCATGACGTCTACACAGATCCAAAATTTCCTGCCGTCTAGCCGCGCTCCATAAGGAGCCTGTCGGATTCGTAAACGTTGGCGTAGCAAAAAAAAGCTTGGGGCGATAACGGATCATTAAAGCTTCAAGCTTATCAGGAATAACGCCCTCTCCATCTGATTCTACAGGAACGACCTGCGCCCCTTGCATAGATAACACCTGCAAACATCCAGGGGATGTCGGGTTCTCGACCAATACCGGATCACGCTCATCCACCATCAGCCTTACGATCAAGTCAATAGCCTGCTGGCTACCTGTGGTGAGAAGGATTTGACCTGGCGGTACTCTTACTCCTTTACGCTGTTCCCACTCTCCCGCAAGCCATGCCCGCAACGGAAAATAACCCTCCGGTTCACCATACTGGAGGGCGTCAGGGCCGGAGCCAAACACATCATGAGCCGCTTCTTCCAATAG
Organism: Paenibacillus sp. lzh-N1; assembly: GCF_002872435.1. Lineage (NCBI taxonomy): Bacteria > Bacillati > Bacillota > Bacilli > Caryophanales > Paenibacillaceae > Paenibacillus > Paenibacillus sp. lzh-N1. The sequence goes on from NZ_CP025696.1 coordinate 63,928, forward strand.
TTTCACCGGAAACAGCTCTTGTGCGGGCAATTCTTCAGCCAAAGATATAAAGGAATGTTTTCTCGCATTTTCCCGGATATGACGCACTGGAGAAGCCAACATCGCAGCCGTTCGTGAAGCAAAGGAATATTGCATGAACATCCTCCTTCTCCTGAAAATAGTCATGATCTCCGGGCTGACGCGTCAAGCATATAACTGCTTCATCTGACGCGCATATAAGGCATAACGTTCAATCGCCTGCGCCCGGCTGGACACACCTAATTTCGCATAAATTTTACGTAAATAATTATCAATGGAGCGCCGACTAACTTCGATCTCGACAGCAATTTTGTCATATGTAATTCCCTGGACAATACGTTCCATAATAAAAACTTCGGTTTGCGTCAATTCGTCAAAAGGCTCCGAAGCCATTAACGGCATAAATGGCCAGTTTCCACAACGAATCCAATCCATTGGTAATGAAGCAAATCCTTCGCGCAAACCGTTGATCAGGTGAATTAACTGGCTCGGTGATGCCTGCTTGGATAGCATTCCATTTGCACCAAGCGAGATTAACTGCTGGAACAACGTAATATTGTCCTCATCCGTCATAATAACAATATGGCTGTCCGGAGACAAGACCCGCATTTGTGTCAAAAACGGTTCCGCCGTTCCCTCAGGCAACCTATAGTCCATTAAAATAATTTCCGGGCGAATGGAGCAAACCAGCTCCAGGCCTTCTGTGCCGGAGGAAGACATCCCTCTAACAAGCAAATCCTGCTGGTCTTCCAAAATAAGCTTTGTTCCCAGCATACTTGTAGGATGAATATCTATGATGACCACCTGCCATACTTTTCTCATATCTAAACCTCCTGATTTACAAAAAAATACATATTTAACGAAAATAATCAAAAAACTAAAGAATGCTTATGTAGAAATTGCGTAAATGTGAACGTATAGGAAGCGAAAACGATTTAAGGAAATTGTATCCTAGGACTTCCTTCCGATGCAATCTCTTTTTCCAATATTTTTATATGACTATTTCGCTTTTGCGAAATAAATAGGCCCATGATAGAATTGGTACTGCAAATAAAGACTGGAAATTTGAATTTACACGGGAGTTGAAAATCGCATGCAAGCTTCACCTGAACGTCCTCCTGCCGAAGCCCGGCGGAGCAATTCAAGAAAGGGGTTGCCCGTAAAGACTTTTCTGCTATTTTGGTTCATTCTTATTATACTAGGTGCTCTCGCAACCTATCTGTATAGCAATCACTTGAAGCAGCAAATGCTAAACGAAATGCAAACCCATACAGACCAACAGATTCAGGCACTCAAATCCGACTATGAAAAGCAACTGACTGCACTTTCCAAGGAAGTTAGCGGATTGCAGGGCAAAGTTCAGTCCTTCAACGAACTACTGACCTTTACAAAGGATAATGCCAATAACAAGACCGATAATAGCAATAAACTGTATACTCAATTAAATGAAGTCAAGCAGCAACTCAATACACTTCAGAAAAAAATGGACTTGCTAAAATGAATGTAGATACAAAGCTAGTAAACCGGTTCTTTATGTTGGCCCTTGCTCCTTTTATCGGTTTGTTAGGGTGTATTTTGTTAGTGCATCCCCCTTTGAGCTTTCCTAAATCTACATCTCCGAGTCTGCAAAAAGCCGAAATCACTCTACAAGCGCAATCAGTAGGCAAGCAGCTTGATGAAGCCAAGCAAACAGCAACGTATACCTTATCTACGATTCGCCGGACGTCTGAGCTCTACAAACAAACGACCCAAACGATGAATCAGCTTGTCGTGACTGCCTCTGCGCAGTCCAAGCGACCCGCGGTTATCTATAATCGTCGCATCACTGCCAAACTGGGTGTTCCCTATTACCAGGTAGATAGCAACCGGATTACCATTGAATTATTTAAAGTAAACCCGGGAATTTATCACGGATACGCTATGAAAGTCAAACTTAAAGATCCTACGGCAATGAAAATGTCTTTGGGAAATGACAAGTTGGGTGGCTCAGAAACGACCATGCGTGCAGTCTTGAGACACGGAGCTATTGCAGGCATCAACGCAGGCGGCTTTGCCGATGGAGACGGCAAACGCTATCCATTAAGCACTACTGTCTTGAACGGCCGCTACCTTACTGGCTTTCAGTCAAGTTTCAAGGACTTGTCATTCGTTGGATTGAGTAATGACGGCAAGCTTATTGGGGGCAAATTTTACAATCAAGGTGCTCTTGACAGCTTAAAACCTGCCTTTGGAGCTACCTTCGTTCCCGTTCTGTTACAAAGGGGACAAAAAGTGCCTATTCCTGACAAATGGAAAGTCTCTCCCAAGCGGGCTCCACGTACAGTCATTGGCAACTATAAAGATGATCAGTTGCTCATTATTGTCGTAGACGGCTACAATGAAAGCGGGGGTTCAGGTGCAACGCTCGAAGAACTCCAAGGGAAGATGTTCAATCTGGGTGTTCAAGATGCTTATAATTTGGACGGCGGCGGTTCCTCGTCCCTTATACTAAACGGCCGAATCGTAAACAAACCGTCAGATGGTAATTTGCGTCCAGTCCCTACTCATTTTTTGTTCTATAAATAGTTATGTGTAGTTTACTATCCAATTAAATATATGCTGTTCAGGCATAGCTCTATCCGAAAAAAAGCATCACGAACGAATGTCGTGATGCTTTTGCCTCATTTAGGAGGAGTACTGTGTCATTTCTGTCAGGCATTGAGCACAAATATAACGTTCTTTGAAATCGTTCACTTGTTCTATTGAGCCGCAGAATACACATTTTGGACGATAACGCTCCAAAATAATATGGTCGCCCTGAACCAAAATTTCGACAGGATCTCCCTCATTCATTTGATATCTTTTACGTAGTGACTTAGGCAGAACTATTCTCCCCAACTGATCAACTTTACGTACCACACCGGCAGGTTTCATCGTGATCGTACACCTCTCCTATTGAGTATTAGCTTTCAATTTTCTTTCCAGGCGAAAAACTAGGTACAAAGACACTATTCTTTATGTAGTATTCGCTGTCTTTTTGTCGAATCCTGCTGATCGCAGGAAATTTTATTACATTTTTTCATAAAATCATGAACCATATCAAAGTATGGTACAGAATGTCTATAATATTTTTATCGACCGGAAAGCTAATTATCATTAGCTTTCACAGAGAATTTCCGCAAATTTATGACCATATATCCTTTATTCAAGCTCTACTGTCATGTACTTTCGAGCAATAATAGTGCAACTTTTATCAGCAACTAAGGTCCTGGTTCTTTATTCGCATTTATACTTGATCGATTGATGTTTATTACGATAAACCTGGAAAATCCAATTGTCTCAGCGCTTCATATACAATAATCGCAGCGGAATTCGACAAGTTTAGAGATCTTACTTTATCTGACATTGGCATCTTGATACATGTATCAGGATTAGCAGCTAGCAGCTCAGGAGGCAAACCTTTCGTTTCTTTACCAAATACCAAAAAGTCTCCATCCTGAAATTCAATATCACTATACTGCTGTTTTGCCTTTGTCGTCGCATAAAAAAAGCGACCTGCTTGATATTTCTCTTGTACTTCAGCAAAAGACTCGTGATACTCAATGTGGACAGCATACCAATAATCAAGCCCAGCCCGTTTTAACGTAGCATCATCGGTACGAAAACCCAGTGGCTTAACCAGATGCAGATGAGTTCCGGTTGCAGCACATGTTCTGGCAATATTCCCTGTGTTAGCTGGAATTTCCGGCTCGACAAGCACAATATGTAATGGCATCAGTTTTTCATTCCTTTCATCATTAAATTCATCAGACAAATAACCTAAAGTCTAACCAAAATGTGTACGCTGAAAGCATGCACTCTCTTCATTTTAACAAAATCAGAGGGATATAGACATCAAACGACAAAAAAATATCATTTTCCCTACACCACTAAAAGCCTTCCCCTATACACATTCAGGGAAGGCTTTATTTTTACTTTTCGATTTCAAATATCGTGTATCGAAATATATGTCTGTGTAATCAACTGTTACGTTGCTTAAATCCATCCATAAACTCGGCTAATGCTTGACAGTTCTCCAGTGGAACCGCATTGTAGATCGAGGCGCGAAGCCCTCCTACACTGCGATGCCCCTTCAATCCGATGAAACCGGCTTGTTCGGATTCTTTAATAAATTGTTTTTCCAGATCCTCATTTGCAAGGCGGAAGGTTACGTTCATAATAGAACGATCAGCGCTGTCCACACAGCCACGATAGAAGCCTTCGCTTCTGTCAATACGGTCGTATAGCAGAGCAGCTTTCTGCTGATTCACACGCTCGATGCCTTCTAAACCGCCTTCCTCCTGGATCCATTTGAGCACTTCATTCACCATGTATATGGCAAAAGATGGGGGAGTATTGTAGAGAGAGTTATTCTTTTGATAAGTACTGTAACGCAGCATTGTAGGAATATGACCTGGTGAGGAAGCCAGTAGCTCTTCACGGGCAACCACGACCGTTACACCAGAAGGTCCCAGATTTTTTTGCGCACCAGCATAAATCAATCCAAATTGAGTAACATCAAAAGGTTTGCAAAAAATATCACTGGACATGTCCACAATCAGCGGTACGGAACCCGTATCCGGGAATTGCTTAAATTGTGTACCTTCAATCGTCTCATTGGACGTCATATGCACATATGCAGTATTCTCAGGCAAGTCCAAGGAATCCACATTTGGAAGACGCATGTATTTCTCATCAGCGGAGGAGGCGGCAATATGAGCCTTGCCCAATAGCTTAGCTTCTTTATATGCCTTGTCCGACCAGCTACCTGTCATTACATAGCTTCCGATCTGCCCTTCACTCAAGAAATTTAAAGGCAGCATGGCAAACTGCGTACTTGCGCCCCCTTGGAGGAACAACACCTTGTAGCCTTGTGGGTTGCCCAGCAGAGATAACAGACGTTCCTGCGCCTCATTATGAACAGATTCATACACGGCTCCACGGTGAGACATTTCCATGATGGACATCCCTGTCCCCTGGAAATCTACGAATTCAGCTTGTACACGTTCAAGTACTTTAAGCGGCAATGCCGCCGGTCCTGCATTAAAATTGTAGGCTCTCTTACTCAACAATTTCCCATCCCTTCTCTACTCTGGTGTGGATATTATCGCTATGATAGCAGTATTCATAAATGCGTTCAAGACTTGTATAAAAATGTTTCCGAATTCCTTTACGATGTGACAAAGCTGTGAATGTTAATATATTTAACATCTTCATTTTGTAATATTCTTCTTAATGGTAAAAGGTCTCCGGCGTAAGACCGGAGACCTATCTTGAACAACAACTATTCCCCGCAGGCTAATGAGCGTTATTCAAAAGCAGCTATGCTATCGATGTAGTATTAGCAGTCAAAATACAAGCTGTATTCATGTGGATGAACACGGATATTCACCGATTTAGCTTCAGAACGTTTGAACTCTACATAGTTATCAATAAAGTCCTTCGTAAATACGCCGCCCTCAGTCAGGAATTCGTAATCGGCTTCCAGAGCGTCCAGAGCTTCATCCAGTGTACCAGGTACACTGCGGATTTTGCCTTTTTCAGCATCAGACAGCTCATAGATGTTAGTGTCGAGTGGACCATAGCCCAATTCGATTGGGTTCAGTTTGCGCTTGATGCCATCCAGACCCGCCATCAGCATTGCTGAGAAGGCAAGGTAAGGGTTAGCTGTGGAGTCCGGTGTACGGAACTCGATCCGACAGCCTTTAGGAGTAACAGCCGCTACTGGAATACGTACAGCCGCAGAACGGTTACCTTTGGAGAATACCAGGTTAACCGGCGCTTCGTAACCAGGAACGAGACGTTTGAACGAGTTGGTGCTTGGGTTGGTCAAAGCGATCAACGCAGGTGCGTGGTACAGAATACCACCAATGTAATGAAGAGCCATTTCGCTCAGATTAGCATAACCACCTTTTTCGTAGAACAAAGGAGTATCGCCGTCAAAAATAGATTGGTGAACGTGCATACCACTTCCGTTGTCCCCGAAAATTGGTTTCGGCATGAATGTTGCCACTTTACCATATTGACGAGCTGTGTTGTGTACAATGTATTTATAAACGAGCAGGTTATCTGCTGTTTTCTTGAGTGTATCAAAACGGAAGTTGATTTCCGCTTGGCCTGCTGTAGCCACCTCATGGTGATGGCGCTCAATTCTCAGACCTGCTTCTTCAAGCAAACGGCACATTTCACTACGAATGTCTTGTTGGGTGTCTACTGGTGCTACAGGTACATAGCCGCCCTTCACTCCCACTTTAAAGCCCAGGTTGCCGCCTTCTTCCTTGCGGTTCGTGTTCCAAGCTGCTTCCTCAGAATCTACGAAGAAGGAGGAGCTGTTCATGCCACTTTCGTAGCGAACATCATCAAAGATGAAAAATTCAGATTCAGGTGCAAAGAATGCCGCTGTGCCCACTCCTGCGGATTGCAGAAATTCCTCAGCTTTTTTAGCAATGCCACGAGGATCACGGTCATATTTTTCGCCGTCTGGCGTAGCAATGTCACACAGGATATTCAGTGTAGGATGCTGAGTGAAAGGGTCGATAAAAACCGCTTCTGGATCGGGCAGCATAACCATGTCGGATTCCTCAATGCCACGATAGCCGGGAATGGAAGAACCGTCGAAAGCAACACCGTTAACAAATGTTTCTTCATCTACTTCGGAAGCTGGCAACGAAATATGGTGAGCACGACCAGACAAATCTACAAAACGAAAATCTACCCACTCAATATTATTTTCTTGAATTGTTTTCAATACGTTTTCAACGGACATGTCTTCTTCCTCCCAATTTTTCCGAACATTAAGTCTTATACAACCCTGAAATGTTCATGATCGAATGTTTTTTTCTGTCGTCATTATAAATCTCAAACATGACACGGGTCAATAGCTATGTAAGGTATTTTTTAAACTAATGTCAGATATGCTTACGCCCTTGATAACATTTAAACAATACAAAAAGCCCGAAACATCGGGCTTTTTGGTGATTTTACTCTCATTTACTGCATTGCGGCAAAACTTTTATGCATTAATGTTAATAATTAGTTTTTAGATACGGCACTAGGCGTGTGGAATGTTTTCCCAATTGCAGGGGCTAACAGTTCTAAATCTTTTAGTAAATCTGCAAATTGATCCGGGAATAGGGACTGTACACCATCACCCGTCATCGAGTTGTCAGGGTCTGTATGCATCTCAATAATTAAACCATCCGCTCCGGCAGCTACCGAAGCCTTCGTCATAGGAACAACCAGTTCACGTCTACCTGTGCCATGGCTAGGATCGGAAATGACCGGTAAATGGCTCAACTGTTGCAAAACAGGGATCGCGGACAAATCGAGCGTATTTCTCGTGTAAGTTTCGAATGTACGGATACCGCGCTCACACAACATAACATTCGGATTGCCGCCTGCCAAGATGTACTCAGCAGCATTCAAGAACTCGTCATAAGTCGAGCTGAAACCGCGCTTGAGCAATACTGGCTTGCCGCAAGTACCCAGCTTGCGCAGAAGATCAAAGTTTTGCATATTACGTGTACCTACTTGCAGAATATCGGCGTATTCCGCGCAGATGTCTACGTATTCAGGTGTCATGACCTCTGTGATGGTCAAGAGATCGTGCTTCTGACCCGCCTCAGCCATCATGATTAAACCTTCTACACCCGTTCCTTGGAAGCTGTATGGCCCTGTACGCGGCTTAAAAGCACCTCCACGAAGGACTTGCGCTCCTGCAGCTTTGACCAATCCGGCAATTTCATCGATCTGTGCAGCAGACTCAACAGCACATGGTCCCCCCATAACGACAAGCTCGCCCCCGCCTATATTTACACCTTTGATGGAGATCACCGTATTTTCCGGATGAAAATCACGGCTGGCCAATTTGTAGGACTTCGAAATTTTAACCACATTTTCTACACCCTTCATTTGGCGTAGATGTTCTGCCAGCTTCGGCTCTACGCTTCCAATCAGCCCGATAATCGTACGATCCGATCCTCGCGATACATGAGCCTGCAATCCTTCTTTTTCAATAACTTCAACAATAGCTTGAATATGTTCTTCAGGTGTTTGAACACCAGCGATAACGATCATTTTTTTCTCCCTCTCTAAAAACCATATTTTACAATCACATAGATGATATTATGACACTTAGACGCTTGTTCGCTTTTAAGCTTTTATTCGTTAAAGCAACTATACCTGTTTTAGCTCGACTCGTCAAGGCTTAATTATCCCGACTTGTTCTATTTTTTTTGAATTAGTGTAGCTGGTCTAATTGGATAATATCGGCACTTAAACAGTTTAAAAAAAGCCGCTACCCGGACGTTTGTATCCGAATAACGGCTATAATCAATCACATACTATTTCGTCGTTTTTGACTTTTCTCGTACAGGAGGCAACAGTTTTTTCATATCAATGGTTCGCCGAATCTCCCATGTTTCCGGGTTATCCGCATCATACTGTTCCAAATACGTAATGACCTCTTTGGTAATCAGCGTAGGTGTTGAAGCCCCGGAGGTCACAGCTACTTTGGCTACGCCCTCAAGCCACTCCCTCTTCAGCTCGGTTATATCAGAAATACGATAAGCCGTGGTACCAGCTATTTCCTCCGACACCTGAGCCAATCGGTTGGAATTGTTGCTTCGCGGGTCACCGACTACAATTACCAGATCCGCCTGTCCTGCCTGCTCAGCTACCGCTTCCTGACGTACCTGCGTTGCCAAACAGATTTCATTGTGTATCTCGGCACCTGGGTACTTCTCCAGCAACTTCTTCATAATGTGCTTGATGTCCCATTGACTCATGGTTGTCTGGTTCGTAATCAGGATTTTGTCTGCTGACAGTGTAAGACCGTCAATCTCTTCTTCCTTTTCAATCAGATGAACATGGTCAGGAGCAATACCGATAGCTCCCTCTGGCTCTGGATGATTCTTTTTGCCAATATAAACAATCTGATAGCCTTCGGCTGACTTCTCCCGAATCAGATCATGTGTCTTCGTCACGTCAGGACAGGTTGCGTCAACCGTAGTCAATCCCTTATCCCGTGCCAGCTTGCGAACCTCTGGTGATACGCCATGAGCAGTGAAGATGACAGTACCACTCTCTACCTGGCTTAAAATCTCCATGCGGTTCGGTCCGTCCAATGTAATGATCCCTTCGTCTTCAAAGGAATTGGTAACATGACTGTTATGAACAATCATGCCTAGTATATAAATAGGCCGGGGTAAATCCAAATTTCTGGCTGCCTGACGAGCCAATACCATGGCATCGACTACGCCGTAGCAGTAACCCCGGGGCGAAATTCTGAGTACCTCCAAAAATAGCCCCCACTTTCTTCGACACAGTATACAGCTCCAATAACGGGACAGCTGTGGGCTTTTATGCCTCTACCGGCCAATTCTATGATGTAGTTCCCCTCCTATTATAGCCTATTCCAAAGGCGCGGAAAAGCTGACTGGAAGCCAAATGACAAAGGTCGTTCCTTCTCCTTGGCGCGTAACCACTTCCACAGACCCCTGATGTTCATCAATAATCCACTTGGCAATCGATAATCCCAAGCCAATTCCCTCTGTCACGCCGCGTGACTCATCTGCCCGGTAAAACCGGTCAAAAATAAAGGGAACCTCACTTTTGTCCATACCAATGCCTGTATCACTGATCCGTAGCCCCACCTGTCCCTGATATACAATTGCATCAAATCGGACTGTGCCTTCAGGTGTATACTTAAAAGCATTATCAATGAAAATGAATAGCATTTGCTGCAAATAATCTTTGCTTCCGTCCATATAAATACCATTCAACAACGAAAAGTCGCCTACATTCCATTCGGCCGTTCGCTCCAAAAACTGAGCACGACGAGCAACCTCGTTTACGAGCGGCTCCAGCGCAACAGGCATCTTATCGAACGTTTTCCCTGTGTCCGCTCTTGCGAGTGACAACATATCGCTCACCAAGCGACTCATTCGTTTGCCTTCATCCGCCATGTCATTCAGCGCCTCCATGGAAAGCTCGCGAATCATGGCTTCATCCATATTCGGTCGCTCGCCCGGTTCAGTAGTCCACATTTTGAGCAGAAAATCAACGTTGCCACGAATCGTCGTCAAGGGTGTGCGCAGTTCATGGGAAGCATCGGCCACAAAGCGGCGCTGCGCACCATATGCATCTTCAAGTTCCTTGTAGAACACTTCTGTACGCCCCAGCATGTTGTTAACCGTCCCGATCAATTGTCCAATTTCATCTGGCGGACCGTCATATTCAATCCGAACACTCAAATCATTACTCGATTGAATCTGATTGGCCCCCTCAATGACCTTAACCAGCGGCTTCATAGATTTGCGAGCCAGGAAGAGACCAGAGGTCGCAGCAGCGAGTAAGGCAAATAATGAACCGTACACAAGCACATTTTGTAACCTGTTCATGAGTCGGTCCTGAGAGCCCGTGAATTGCCCTACCTGTAGCAGCCCGACCACCAAGCCCAATTCCTCGGATTTGATCGACTGTTGATAAATCATAAAGGAATCACCATTTACGTTCACACGCCGAACTCCCTCATTTTGAACTGCTCCTGCCGCTGTAGACGGAACAGGGAAGGTGATACTAAGGTCTTTCATATTTTGGGTCGTTTTAGTTACACCGGACGTATAATTATAAATTTGAACATATAGCTGTGAGTCATCTATTCCACGCCCCTGCTCCAATCCAAGATCCAGGTTAGGGACCTCAAACAATCCCCCTTTTATAATAAGGCGTAATTGCTTGTTAATCTGTGGCGCCTGAGTCATAAGCTGACTTTTCACTTCATTATATGTGTAGTAATATACTAGTCCGTAAATAGCCAGACCAAAAATGACAAGCACTATAGCCAAGATGCTCGAATACCAAGCTGTCAGCCGCCACCGAATAGACATATTACACATCACCTCTTAAAATATAGCCAGCTCCCCGAATTGTACGAATAAGCCGTTTGCCACCATCCTGCTCGGTTTTTTGTCGCAACATGGCAATATATACTTCCAGCACATTCGATTCCCCGCTATAGTCATAGCCCCAAATTTTATCCATAATCAGATCACGCGACAGAACGCGTTTCGGGTTTTGCATGAACAAATGGAGCAGTTCAAATTCTTTGGCCGTCAGTTCCAAGCGTTTGCCACCACGAACCACTTCACGCGATTCATTATCCAGTTGTAAATCCTCGAAGGTAAGCCGATTCCCATTATTGTCCTGCTGTTCAGTTTTACGCCGCAAAAGCGCTCGCACTCGTGCCAGCAACTCCTCCAGAGCAAACGGCTTCACGAGATAATCATCAGCCCCCAGATCCAGACCCTTCACCCGGTTCTCCACCTCATCCTTGGCTGTAAGCATTAGGACAGGTACCGTGCTTCCTCCCTCTCGCATACGCCGGCAAACCTCAAAACCATCGACCTGCGGCATCATTACATCCAGTACGACCAAATCAGGCTCAGCTGTTAGCATTTTATTTAATCCCTCTGCTCCATTGGTGGCTGTCAGCACTTCATATCCTTCAAAAGCCAGCCCTCTGCGCAGCATGGATACGATTTTTTCATCGTCATCAATGATCAGAATAGTAGAACGCATACACGATCAAACTCCTTTATCTCTTCTTCTTTTCCCTCTATTGTAGCAGGAGTAGACGCGTGTAGCATCTTGCCACCGCATACAGCAAGAAACGGAAGGGGCGTCTTCCTTCCGTTTCTTACGTTCATGTTCAATTTTTAGAGTTATTCTCCTACTGCTGAAGAGTCGAGCTAAAATCATTTTTGTTGCCTATTTTCAGCTGAATATCTTTTTTCTGCCCGGCTCGTTCGATGTTAAGCGTAAGTGCTGTACCCACTTTTTGTTTTTGGATAAATTGAATTAACTCCTGTGATGTGCTATAAGGCGTGCCATTGGCTCCGATAATTACATCGTAAGGACGCAGATCGGCCTGATAAGCTGGTGATTTGTATATAATATCCCGAACAACCGAGCCTTCGGTCAGAGATGTACCCAATTCCTTGGCTACTTCAGGGCTCAAGTTTAGCAGACTTGCACCAATGAAAGGTACAGGTTCTTTCGGAATAGGTTGGTTATTTTTCAGCTTATCGACGACTTCCAAAATCGTATTGGACGGAATCGCAAACCCGATCCCCTGTGCATCTGCACTAACAGCTACGTTCATACCGATAACCTGCCCTTGAAGATTTAACAACGGTCCGCCAGAGTTACCAGGATTAATGGAGGCATCCGTCTGAATGAGATGCTTGTATTGCGTCGGTTTTCCAGTTGATTCACTGTTAATGGTGATAGTACGCTCTTTCGCACTTAGCACACCGGCTGTTACTGAATGTTCAAAGCCTTCTGGGTTACCGATTGCAACCATCCACTCGCCGACTTTAGCGTTATCGGAGTCTCCCAAGGTTACGGTAGGGAAGTTATTTTTTCCTTCAATTTTAAGAACTGCCAAATCTAGATCTGCATTTTTGCCCAAGACCTTGGCTTCGTAAGGCTTGTTGGTTCCTTCTACTGTAACCTGAACCACACTCGCGCCTTCCACAACATGGTTGTTGGTCAGGACGTAACCCGATTTATCAAAAATAAAACCGGAACCAATACCCAGCGGAGTCAGCTGTCCACTGTTGCTACCTTCATTTTCGTTACTATTGCCGCTGCTGCCACTATCGCCATACTGATTACCGAAAAAGTATTGATACAGCGGGTCATTGTAATAAGGGCTGCTTTGTCTGCCGCTGCCAGCACTCGATTGCTTGGCAAGCGTTTCAATTTTGACGACTGCCGGACCAGCCTTGGCCACAACAGATTGAACATCAGCCGTACCTGAAGGCATCACAGCTGGAACTGCGCTTGGAGACGAGTTAGTGGTTCCCGAATTCGTCGTTTCTCCGCTTTCAGCTGCCGCCGAAGTCAACGCTGTCTCCGGTGTGAACATATTGGTTCGGTCAGCTGTATACATCAATACCGTAATGACCAGCATTCCGGCTAAAAAAGATAATAAGATCGTTTTTACCTGCGACTTGGGCTTATTGGGTTTAAATTGCCAGTTTCCACTATTCCGACCAGAACCATCCTGTTGCTCAGGCATAGCACGTTGATAAGAGGAAGGAAGCGGTCTCACTGCCTGTGGTGGCGTAATCTCAACGTCCTCCACCGACTGCCCTTCCCTGCGTTGTCCGTCCGACTGCACTGAGGAAAAAGGGCCATAGGAATAATAATATGAGGAACCGTTTGAATCGTTTTGCCGAGTTGCTTTATCGTTATCAACCTGATCATTGTCGTTCCGGCGCCCGGAATTATTATTTTTAAATTCGTCCATTGTATATCTCCTCCCAAACCCTATGCTTCAAGGTGGTGTTGTTTAACTGACTTTATTTTGCACTTTAAACCTTAATTCCACCTTAAAAAAAATTAAAAAGGAGATAAAACCTCAGACCTATTGTATCTAGCCACTTTTACTCAACGCGAAATGCTCCGGAATTCAATCCGGAGCATTTCGTGTTGAGTATGCTTTTTTATTTTGTGTTAAAGTTCTCGTCGAACTTTTCGTTCGGTGTTTGTGCATTGCTTTGAATTTTGCTGCGACTGGAGTTTTGAACTTTTTGCGCTACTGCACTTGTACCGCCTTGATCTGTCGCAAATTCTTCGTCATACTTCTCATTTGGTGTTTGGAAGTTGTCTTGAATTTTATTTTGTTCAGACTGCTTTACCTTTTGAGAAACAACGCCTACCGTATCATCTTGTGCAAATTCCGCTTTGAACTGATTTCCTGTGTTTGCCTTGAAGCCTTTGTTCGTGAAAGAACTTCCGCCTTGATTTAGCATATTCCTCAACCTCCCAGTATGGTTTGCGGGATAAGCTCATCCCGAAACATAGTATGTGAAGTCAGGAAAAACAATATTCAAGGATTATATGGAAGCATCCAGTGTCTCGGGCGGAATGGTCTTATGCGTTTCTATCGCCTTTTGCAGCGATTTTATCATTTTTTCTGTACATTTTCCGTTTCCTTTTTTTATGATTTGAACATCCACATCTTTCTTGCCCCATTCAGAATACACCTGCCGGATTGTTTTAAAATACAAGTCAATTTTATTGCCCTTAATCGCTGAACCTGTATCTGCTACAATCCCGTAGCCGTAACCTGGAATGTACAATATGCTGCCCAAAGGAAACATCTTCGGATCAGCCGCAATCGTGGACAGTGTATTTTTGTCACGACGCACTTTTACACCGGAATACGTAATACCGTAACCGGGATGATTCGGCCGTTTGCCAGTGGATTCATAGCCTGCTGTATATCCTGTTGCCGTGACCGTCATGGTCGTAATAACCTGCTCTTCGCGTGGAGCCAAAACAGGTGCAGACTGCCATTTCTTATGCTGGACCGGTTCTTTGTGACCGTAAACCTCATTGCCGGGCAATACCAGACAAATTGCGATTAACATGGCTCCCAAAACCCGTTTCCATACCAACATGGATCTCATAAAAAACCTCCCCTTGAGGCAAAGGCTTTCCAGAAATCCATGGGTTTATACGAACTATTGATTATTTTTGAACATCCTGCCCCGGATAAAGTCTGCTTAGCTTCACTTTATCTTCAAAAATATGCAGGAGCGTCCGCACAATAGGGGTGTGCTCATCGTCTGTGTGCAATATAATGGAAGCAGGAGATATCGAAATAAGGGTACTGACGATTCGATCTTCAACCTCCATCTCCAGTTCAATACCGGGCATTTCCACAATAATATCATCTGCATCAGGAGTCGGTATGGGTACCATGGCACTATCGAGAATGGTAAAATCATGCCCCCCTTGGTGAAGTACATGCACGAGTGGAACTTTGCTTTCCTGAAAAAACACAAAATATTTAAGCAGCCCCATAAATTCTTCGTATTGCCGATCTGCCCAGAATTCTTCCATGGCATAGTCAACGATTTCTTCAAGCTCTTTTTTATACGCATGCAGTCTGAATTGAATAAGCCCTTCCAAATTGATCACACGAAGCTCCTTGAAGTCCTTTTCCAGGAGAGTGGTCAGCTTACCATGACGCTTTAAACGTCCTCGGGGACCATCATCATTTAACAGTGAGCGAATCATACTACGAATTTGTTCAACGTCCTCTTTCTCCAGCAACGAGCAGGCTTTGTTGAGAATATGATTGAGTATCCTCCACTCCCTGACTTCGATAATATAATCCGCTATTGCCGAAGACATGATGCTGTATACACAGGGAAGAAAGCTTTCAAACGCCGAATTGCTTTCAGTGCCCTTGCAGGTCCATGCCACTTTGTTGTCCAGCTGTCTGAAAGTGAATCGAAATCCGCGCCGTGACATATGTAGTCCCTTGGTTCTACTTTTGACCACTTCGTAAAAACGGTCGGTTTCTTGATCTCCGTCTGTATTGGTCCACACTGTAAACAGTTCCATTGGCTCACTCCTTTCGATCACTGCTTTCAGTATATGGCGGCCTCCGAAGGGTTATACGAAGTGAACGACTGGAAACAGAAAGACATATGCAAAAGAGGCTGATCAGGTTTCAAAGAGACGTGAAGCGTGTTATAAACAATTACCGTGATTAGGTAAAAAACGAAAGCCGTTTGAATATTTAGGGTGGGGTATGTTAAGGTTATAGTGATATGAATTTTTCACAAGAGGGAGGAGATAAGATGTCAACGATGCTGAACATGCTGCGTACATTCATGATCGTCATATTGAGCCTCGTTCAGATTTTGTCCCTCCCTGTGACGTTTCACGCGGAAGATACCACTCAATCCCTTCAATTTACTTTAGGTTCTTCACTTATGCCTCAGGCTGAGGCTACTTCGTTAGAAACGGATTCTCACGGTCTGGAACATCATTCCAAACCAGCGGTACGCAAATCCTCCCCGTTACTTCATCTGGTGATTGCTGCGGCTAAATCACTTCCCTTTGTCATTTTGATAGCGCTTGTGCTGCTCATGAGAATTCCTAAGCTACGTCTGCCTTTTATTCCTGTCATCTGTAAGCTAAAGAAGCAATTATTCTTATTCCCCATCAAATTCACCTCTAGTTATGTGGCTTAACCTCCTTTTAGCATGCATATCACCACAATTGCTTGTCTCTTTGCTAACTTTTCCTATTCATCTAATGCGTAAAATTTAATTTTCTATTTTTTATTTAAAAATTGATAAATTCTAATTTTATCATGTCATTCCCAAAGTATGTGATTTATTTCCCATATCATTCACTTAAATAAACGTATTATACAGGAGGCTTTATAAATGGATATTCGAGAGTCTATTTTGCCAGGAATCGGAATTAAGTATCGAATAGATGCGGAGAGTGGTGACCGAATTGTCATTATTATTCATGATGATGGCAGACGTGAACTATATCACTTTGATTACGAGGATCTGGAACAAAGCATTTCTATGACAACCCTGAATGATCAGGAAGCACGATTGGTAGCCTCTATCATCGGTGGTATGACTTATAAGCCCAAGCAGCTTGAAAGTGTAGAAATGACTTTTGACGATTTTATTATCGAATGGTATAGAGTGGAATCCCACTATGCAAGTGTTGGCAAATCCATCGGGGAACTGGATGTAAGGCAAAATTCGGGTGCCACGGTTATTGCCATTGTGGAGAAAAAGGGAAAAAAGTATGTAAATCCTGGCCCTGAAGTGATTATTAGCGATGATGCCACTGTAGTTGTTGTTGGAGAACGTGACCAGCAGAAACGCTTTAAACAAATCCTTATGAACGGAAGCGGGTGATTGGATGGATCATCTGGTATTTGAGGTTGGATTGGCTATTGCTCTAATCGCTGCAGTCGGGCTGATATCCTCCAAACTGCGCTTCTCGGTCATCCCTTTTTATATTCTGATCGGAATGGCAGTTGGACCGCATGCGATGGAGCTATGGCATTTTGATTTTCGGTTTATCGAAAGCGCCCCGTTTATTGATTTTATGGGGAGAATCGGAGTGCTGTTTCTTCTCTTCTACTTAGGGTTGGAGTTCTCAGTAGGTCGGTTGATTAAATCAGGTCGTTCCATTGCTGTAGGCGGTACCATTTATATTGGCATCAATTTTACACTGGGGCTGGCTCTGGGCTTCCTGAGCGGCTTTCCTATAGCAGAGACACTGGTTATTGCCGGAATTACGACAATATCATCCAGTGCTATTGCAGCCAAGGTGCTGGTCGATCTCAAGCGTACCGCTAATACTGAAACAGAAATGATTTTAGGTATTATTATGTTTGAGGATGTTTTCCTCGCCGTCTACATCTCCATCCTCTCCGGATTGGTTCTTAGCGATTCTTCCTCGCTCGGGGGTGTACTGCTATCGGCACTCATTGCGCTTGGCTTTATGCTTGCAGTTATTATTATCGGTCGAAAGGCCGTCCCTCTGCTAAATCGGATTCTCCGTATCCGCTCCAATGAGGTATTCGGACTTGTTGTTTTTGGCTCACTGTTTCTGGTGGCTGGCTTTTCGGAAACGATTCATGTAGCGGAAGCTATTGGAGCCCTGCTGGTTGGTCTAGTACTGGCCGAAACGGAACACGCCAAACGGATTGAGCATTTAATTGTTCCTTTCCGTGATTTCTTCGGTGCCCTGTTCTTCTTCAGCTTCGGACTGTCCATTGATCCGCTGTCATTAGGAGGTAACGCCATATGGCTTGCGCTGGCAGCAGTCCTTCTCACACTATTTGGCAATATTTGGGCGGGTATGCTGGCTGGGCGTACGGCGTCCTTATCTCCCAAAGCATCCGCAAATATCGGTTTGACTATTGTGGCGCGAGGCGAATTTTCGATCATCATGGCCAACTTGGGTAAAGAAGGCGGTTTGCTTGATATTGTTCAACCTTTTGCAGCCATCTATGTACTCATACTGGCAATTCTTGGACCACTTCTGACAAAGCAGTCAAAGCCTATCTTTAATATGCTAAACAAAATATTCAAATTTAAGGACCCTCGTTTACGAAAGGAAGAAAGCAAATCGGCGTAACTGTAAAAGCTGGATACGACAATCCATAGGAGGGAAGGCTATGCCGCACGCTGTAAAACATGCCGAAACTCTATGAGGCGGCTTGTGAAGCCCGCTTCAGGAGATGCGAGCAGGTTCCCTGTCTTTTATACGGTGATTGGCGGAATTACGGCATCCGTCGGTCTGGAATTGTTTTTACATCCGCACGATATGATCGCTGGAGGCGTTACAGGAATCTCCAGACTCATGTCGCTTTACACACAGGAGCATTTTGGATTGCTGCTATTCGTATTAAACTTGCCACTAATGCTGCTGTATTCTTTGTCTACTCACAAGCCCATGCTGCTTCGCGCACTCCCCGGCTTGTTTGCCTTTTCAGGCTCAGCCATCATTCTCTCGCCTTTTCCGGCAGTGAGCGGCCATCCGGTCGTATGCGCTTTGGGAGGCGGAATCTGTATTGGGCTTGGCGCAGCGCTGACAGCTCGTCACGGGGGGCTGCTTGATTCACTAGGACTTAGCGAATCTGACGATGGCCGTCCATCCACTTTGGTACTAACCCATCGGAAAATCCCGTTAATACAGATTGTAATGTTGTGTAATGGCCTGCTGCTTATTACGGCTGGCTTTGTGTTAGGATGGGAGCCAGCCCTCTATTCCGCCTTATCCTGTCTCGCTGCTTACGAAACGACCCGGCTGATGTTTACTGGTCTGAGACGCACGGTCTGTATTGTCAGCAAAAAACAGCAAACTGTCGAAGATGCCATATATCGCAGGTTGCGTTTACACGGCACACCTATTGAAGGCTCTGCCCAGATAAAGGGTATGTTGAAAAGTGAATCAGATAAAAAAGAACAAATGGTCATCGTTTACAGCGTTCATCTTCTAGATTTGCAGCGCTTTAAGGCAGTCATCCAAATGGCAGACCCACAGGCTGAGATCATGCATATGAAGTGCTGGGAAACGTAGCAAAGCCCAATATATTAACCAAAATACGCTTTTACTCCATTGTCATGCGGATTGGCAATAATGATAAAATATAGCTAATATGTAGACACTAAAAAAGAGTAAGGATGTTGTAGCATCCCTACTCTTTAGCAACAGCCGCTTACAAGGGCGGTGGCAGTTCAAAGATTTGTTCACCGAAATAGACCGTATACCTTTGGAGAGGGCGGTCCTTTGCAGGAGACTAGCCTGCGCCCATCTAAGCCATTCTGTTGTTTCTAACAGACGACAAAGAACGCTTATCTACATCAATCCCTCCATTGGATTAGTGATAGATAAGCGTTCTGGTTATAGCGCCTAATAACAGGTCTTAATTTTGCATAATAAAGTCATGCTCAATACTGCTGGCACTGTCAAAAGTACGAATAATATCATAACGGGTATTGCGCTGTGCCGGAATGTGATCCGTCTCACGGATCAACTGTAAAATGGATTCAATGTTGACCTTATACGTTGCACCTGCAGCGGAAACTACGTTCTCCTCAATCATGGTGCTGCCAAAATCATCGCAACCGTAGTACAGCGATTTTTTACCGATTTCCGGTCCCATGGTTACCCATGAAGACTGGATATGCTTGATGTTATCCAAAACAAGACGACTGATCGCTACAGTTTTCAAATACTCCTCTGGCGTCTGGCGTTCCTTCTTCAGGTTGGTGTTGTCTGGTTGGAAGGTCCATGGAATAAAGGCCAAAAATCCTTCAGAGTTATACTTGTTTTCAATGCATTCGTCCTGAGCATCACGGACACGCAACAAATGCAGTGCACGCTCCTCCATCAACTCGCCAAAGCCGATAACCATCGTAGCTGTCGTGTTCATCCCAACCTTGTGAGCTGTTTGCATAACATCCATCCAATCACGCCAGGAGCCTTTGAGACGGCTAATTTTGCGGCGTGTGCGGTCGTCCAAAATTTCTCCGCCTCCGCCTGGCAGCGAATCCAACCCAGCTTCATGAATGGCCCGAATCGTTTCCTCCATGGATAGACCGGATTTTTCCTTCATTTTGTGAATTTCAGCTGGTGAGAAGGAGTGCATCGTGATATCGGGAAAACGTTCCTTAATAGCTTTTAGCAAATCGGTATAATAGCTGAACGGCAGATTTGGATTTACACCGCCTTGCATTAGGATTTCGGTGCCACCTACTTCCTGCGTTTCCTTAATTTTTTGAAAAATTACCTCATCCGGCAAAACATAACCTTCATCGGAACCCGGTCTACGGTAAAAAGCGCAAAAGCGGCAGTATACGTCACACACGTTCGTATAATTAATATTTCGTCCGATGACAAAGGTTTTTATGGGATCGGGATGCATGCGATTCATGACTTTATTTGCCGCATGACCTATTTTTTCAACCTCGTCTGATTCGAACAAAGCAACGGTATCCTCTAAATTCAGGCGTTCGCCGCGTAGGGCTTTATCTAAAATATGGTCGATTACACTCATGGTGTATCCTCCTTCGCTGTCACAGGGCGACGAAATGAAAGACAGGACTTATGAACGAGAATGCTTTCACAAACCTGCGTTCGAACCCTGTCGTAATGTATGTTCATGACTAGCCTTGTATGTTGTCTGTGCTATTTAGCATAGTAAAACCTAATGATAATACTAACATATCTTTAGGTAAGGAACCATACTTAGACTGAAAAGTGCCTTTTTTCACACTGTCCTTCATGTCATTCATATAGAAAACAGCAAGTCTCCTGAATACCGGAAACCTGCTGCTTAAAGCTGTACCTATTTGCTTCCTTCGTATAACGTTAAGCTGCTGCGGATGTGCTAACGTTCTAGCGCAACGCCTCATCCAGATCACGGATCAGGTCATCAATGTCCTCCAGACCTACGGAAAAACGGAGTAGACCGTCCGTAATCCTGCGCTCCAACCGTACACTTTGCGGCATAGCCGCATGTGACATCATTGCTGGGTACGACAAGATACTTTCCACAGCTCCCAGACTCACCGCCACAATGGGAATACGTACACGACTGAGGACCTCTTTTGCACGCTCACCAGAACCCACATCAAACGATATCACTGCACCATAACCGCTCGATTGACTCTCATGAACTGCACGCCCTGGATGGTTCTCCAAACCCGGATAGTATACCGCTTCAATGTCATTGCGCTCGTTTAGCCAGTTTGCAAGCTTAGCTGCACTTTTTTCGCTGTGAGCCATACGCGCCTCTAGTGTCTTCATCCCACGCATAAGCAACCAAGACTCTTGCGGAGCCAGCACGGTACCCAATCCATTCTGCAGCTGCTTGATTTGTCTCCCCAATGATTCAGTACGAGCTACCGCAAGTCCTGCCAGTACATCACTGTGTCCACCTAAAAACTTGGTCGCACTGTGCAATACAATATCGACTCCCTGCTCAATCGGACGTTGATAATAAGGTGTCATAAAAGTATTATCCAATAACGTCAACAGCCCATTATCTCTTGCCCAAGAGGTTATTCTTGCCACATCGGTAATTTTGAGTGTCGGATTAGAGGGGGTTTCCATATACACAGCCCTTGTATTTTCCTGCAACGCCTCTTTCACAAGGTTGAGATCCGTCATATCAACGAAGGTCGTTTCGATATTCATCCGTTTCAAGATGGAGGTCAGCAGTCGATATGTTCCTCCATATACGTCCTCCGAAACAATGACATGATCACCAGCCGATAAGAGCATAAATGTAGTGGAGATAGCAGCCATACCAGAGGCAAAGGCAAAACCGCAAGCTCCGCCTTCTAATAATGCGATATAATCTTCTAAAGCTTGTCGTGTCGGATTACCTGAGCGGCTATAATCATGCTGTGGAGGATTAAAAATATCATGATGGTGAAAGGTCGAAGCTTGATAGATCGGGACACTCGATGCCCCTGTAACACTGTCAATTTCAGAGCCAAAATGCAGCAGCTTGGTTGCGAATTTCCGCCCTTTGTCCTGATCCTCTCCGATCTTCCTCGCATCCTCTATCATTGCTGCTCCCCTCCTTCTACTTCTTGACGTGCCGCTTCCAGTGCCGAACGCAAATCTTCAATCAGGTCATCTGTATGCTCGATACCTACGGAGAAACGAAGCAACCTGTCATCTACCCCGACTGCATCCCGAATTTCTGCCGGTATGTCCGCATGTGTCTGCACAGCAGGATAAGTCATTAGCGATTCCACACCGCCCAGACTTTCGGCAAACGCAATAAGCTTAATATGACGAAGCAAAGGCTCCACATAACGAGCATCCTTTACTTTAAAGGAGAAAATCCCTGTGTTTCCGCTGGATTGTTTATTTTGTATCTCACGACCCGGATGACCTTCAAGCGCCGGGTAAAATACTTCCGCCACTGCCGGATGCGTCAGTAAATAATTAGACAACACCGTTGCATTATGCTCATGTCGATCCATGCGCAGAGCTAACGTCTTCATCCCCTTCATCAACTGATAACAGTCGCTCGGGGAAAGCACGGCCCCTATGGAATTGTGCAGGAAGGAAATTTCAGCTGACAGCTCTTTTCCTTTGGTTACAATCAACCCTGCCAGCACATCGTTGTGCCCGCCCAAATATTTAGTTGCGCTATGTACCACAATATCCGCACCCAGTTCCAATGGCCGCTGGAAATATGGTGTTAGCAGCGTATTATCTACAATAGTAAGCAACTCATGTTGTGATGCCCATGAAGCCACCGCTTGAATATCAGTTATCATCATTAACGGGTTTGTAGGCGTTTCTATGAATACAGCTTTGGTATTCGGTCGACATGACTGTTGGAGTGCTTCAAGATCGTTTGTATCCACATAGCTTGCGGTCACACCAAATTTGGATAAAATACGCTCTAGCAAACGATAGGTCCCGCCATAAAGATCCAGCGATACAATGAGGTGGTCTCCCTGTCCAAACAATGCAAATACAGTTTGCAGCGCTGCCATACCTGAGCTGCAAGCAAAGCCTGCATCACCAGATTCAAGTGCAGCAGCAGCCTCTTCCAGTACCTTTCGCGTGGGATTAATCGTCCGAATGTAATCAAACCCAGTGCTTTGGCCCAGACGGGGATGGCGGAACGCCGTAGATTGGTAAATCGGGTAATTAACAGCCCCAGTTACTGGCTCCTCAATTGAACCAATTTGTGCCAATCTGCTTTCGATTTTCCACTGTTTCTCACTCATATGAATCCTCCTGTTCACTTCCATAGTAGGTGCTATAACATATGCTGCAAAAATGGATGTCCAAGACTATACTGCTGCGCTACTGCAAGGTGTTACTGTATAAGGGTAAACGACAAGCCCCTTTTTAAATCTGAGGTCCGATATCATAAGGTGTTTCTTGGTATACATAATAGTTAAGCCAATTTGAAAACAATAAATTAGCATGAGCTCGCCAGATAGAGGGTGGTATGCGTTCAGGATCATCGTTAGGAAAATAATTTTTGGGGACGTCAATATCCAGTCCTTTGGCCACATCGCGGTCGTATTCCCATTTAAGTGAAAGCGGGTCATATTCAGAATGCCCTGTTACAAAAATTTGTTTACCGTCAAGTGTGGCTACCAGGTATACTCCAGCTTCCTCGGATTCGGATAAGACTTCTAATTCGGCAATATGATCAATATCTTCCCGCCGAACTTCTGTATGTCTGGAGTGAGGAGCATAAAACAGTTCATCAAAGCCGCGTAGCAATTTCACTTTAGGTTTAATCACGGTGTGTGGAAATACGCCAAAGCATTTGGTGTCGAGCCCGTATTTAGGGACATCGAAATGATGGTATAAGCCTGCCTGTGAGGCCCAACAGATATGCATGGTCGAAGTTACATTCGTTTTCGTCCATTCAAAGATTTGCCGGATCTCCTCCCAGTAGTTCACATCCTCAAACTCAAGCTGTTCAACCGGTGCTCCTGTAATGACCATGCCGTCAAAACGACTGTTCTTGATCTCATCAAACGTTTTATAGAACATGTTCAAATATTCTTGCGATGTATTTTTGGATACATGAGACTTCATATGCACCAGCGTAACGTCCACTTGCAACGGCGTATTGCCGACCAAGCGTAACAGTTGGGTTTCCGTCGTTTCCTTGGTAGGCATTAAATTCAAAATGGCGATACGCAACGGACGAATATCCTGATGATAAGCCAAGCTTTCATCCATTACGAAAATATTTTCGCCCTCCAGCACTTCCTTGGCAGGCAGCGTGTCTGGGATTTTAATCGGCATGTAAACTCACTCCTTGATCGGTAAGTTGTGCGAAAATCGTCTGGTAGAGATGCCAGCATATAATAAAAAGACCTTTCTCAGTTAGAGAAAGGTCATATTTGTATCCATATGCGCCTCTCTCATCTGTCAGGGCTACGCTTTTTTGTACAAAGCGCGAGTCCTGCAAGAATTAGCACCGTGCGATAAAAATCGCCGGTTGCCGGGTATCATCGGGCTAGTCCCTCCACCTGCTCTTGATAAGATTTCGCTATATTCATTTTGGGTTCACAAAGTTCTTGTTGTTCACTTTAATGCATCGGCTGGGCTTCGTCAAGATGGACTTGTAAATTTGTGCCCTGCATTCACATTTTGTCTACCTTTTCCATAGGTTAAATCATATCCTCCCTGTCGCAGAAGCTCATATGACTGCTGTTGATTTTGCCCATGATTTTGCGCTTGAAAGGCCGTAGGCCGAGCGTTATACTATACAAGTGCTAATAGGCAAAAATATGGTGCAGCAGTGTAGATTAGAGTGTTTTCTGCGATACTGTGGCAACCTAAAAAAAGAACATTTGTGAGGTGAATCCGGAATGGAAGGCGACCCGAGTCCGAATAGGCGGCGATCCCTGAACAACAGCATAGGAATGACTTCAGCTTGCCGAAAGACGGGACGCCAGGCTCCGTATGCTCCAAAAGCCTTCTGCTTTTGATGGTATGCACGCTTACCCGAACCGGCTAACTGGCTAACTGAGTCCATTCCTTATGCTTAAGGTAAACGTATTTCCGTTACGACGGAGCATAAGGAGTGACATATATGAAAATCCGTTTGGTTAACAACGGGGTTTTTACCCCTGTCGAAGAAATTGAAATGGCGCTCACTGCACCGGCAGAAGGCTTTTATTGGATTGATGCCGATGTCGAGGATCTGACAGTGCTCCAGCCCTTATTTTCTATGCATGATCTTGCAGTAGAGGACTGTTTAAGTGAAGAAGAACAGCGTCCAAAGATTGAAATTTATGAAAGCCATTATTTTATCGTTGTAAATAGTATTCGTTTTGATGATGAAGAAATATTTTTGCGTGCTTTGAACATTTTTCTCGGCCGCCATTTTATCATTACGGTGACCAAGCAGAAAATCAATGAGCTTCGTACTCTCAAGCCTATGCTGTGGGAGCAGGAAGTCAGCCAGCCTGACCGTTTTATGTATCTGTTGGTCGACTTGATCGTTGACAACTATTTTCTGGTTGGTGACCGGATTGAGGTTCGTATTGAAAAGCTGGAAGAAGACATTCTAATGCATACGAAAAAGTCGCACTTGAACGAAATCATCGGCTTGCGCAGTGAGATTTTATGGCTAAAAAAAGTGCTCGGCCCGCAAAAGGAAGTCATCAATACCCTGAACAAACGGGATTTGCGACTTATCGACGATCAACTACAAAAATATTTTAGCGACATTTATGAAAATGCTGTGAAAATTTCGGAGACTTTCGAAACTTATCGCGACTTGATGGGGAACCTTAGAGAAGCTTATCAGTCAAGTATCGCCAACCGTGCTAATGAAATCATGCGTGTGTTTACCGCCATTACAACCGTATTTATGCCGTTGACGGTCATTACCGGAATATATGGGATGAACTTTGATAATATGCCTGAGCTTCATACACGTTATGGTTATTTTGTCGTCATTGGGATTATGGTGGCACTAGGTGTCAGTATGTTCTGTATTTTCCGCAAGAAGGACTGGGTTTGAAAAGAAGAGAGTAAACCAAAACTACCAAGCTGGGTGTTTATTCCGATTTTTCAAACTTGGTCATCAAAAGCAGCAGCTGATTCCTATGAGGAACTCGCTGCTGCTTTTTTTATATTGCACCTTATTTGTACTTTAGGGCACTTCCAATCGTCTCTATATTATCCAACATGTTGGTCAGGTACCTCCTGATGGCGGAACCGTACACGAATCAATCGCAATCGCTCATAAATTTGATCCATTCCTGTTTCCGTTGCTTTTTCTTCTCCATACACTTTTAGCATAATGGGCTTGAGCAGCGTATCTCCCAACTCTGCATAAGCAGACCAGATGGCTGCTTGCTCCTCCTCAGATACATGTGCCAATTCCGTGCAGATCAGCTTCTCCATATCCATTCCATCCCTATCCAAATGTTCCACAGCTTCAATCATTTCTCGACGGTGCAAGCCTGTCTTCATTCCGATATGCTCCAGTGAAAGACCGTCCGAAATACCTTCGATAATCGCTCTAGTCAGGCTAAACTTGTTTAGTTCCTGTCTGTACTGGTTTTCTTTTTGCTTGTACAGCCATGACAAAAAAACTTCTTCTTCAAGTGCCTCTGTTACCCAGTTCAGCGGAAATGGCGTAGTCCGATCATTTTGCTTCGTAATAGCCAATAGCTCCGTCCCATATTGCGACACCTTACCCAGGCCCATACCAGGCAGTTCTAACAATTCTTCTTCGGTATGAGGAAGAAAGACACTGATGAGTCGAAGTAGTCGATTCGTAGCGATAAAATAAGGTGCTTTTCGCTCAGTTGCTGCCTTTTGCCGTCTCCACATTGTCAATTGTTCATACACCTCATCACGCGGAAACAAATCACTATAGCAATACAGCTTTTGTAGCGTTTGTCCACGTCCTGATGATCCTTCTTGTTCATGAAAAACGCCATGAATTAGAGGCCTGTAGCCCTCAGCCATCTTGAGCGCCAGCTCATGACGGTATACATGCAGTAATTCCTGCCACAAACTGCCCTCATACCAAAGGTCGTCTATACTTTCATCTGGGACATGGTGTGTGCTCCAGCCTGCACTCCATCCCCCTTCATGTTGTCCAATCCATACCTGCGCAAAGTCCTCACAGCCCTGTTCATTCCGTTTGGACAAGCGATTTAAAAATACAATCTCCATGATTCTTCCTCCCTCATATAATTAGATTACTGACCCGCACAATACAAAAACGCAAAAAAAAGCACCTATCCCGCGTATTCGCAAGAAAGGTGCTTCCCTTTTTGATCCGTACTATGCTGTTGCCTATATGATAACCGGACCTTGAAGTACCGTCAACCATAAATTCTAAGAATTCAGCTTTTCCTTGGCCAAAGCCAGAGCTCCGCACAATCCAGCATTGTCACCCAATCCTGGAGATACGATATATTGCTCAATTTCTGTAGTCAGACTTGAATGCTGTACATACCCGTTTAAAAGTTGTTGAAGCTTGGTACGAATGAGCGGGAACAGCTGATCCTGCTTCATTACTCCGCCGCCCATAATAATTTTTTGCGGTGAGAGGATTAAAATATAGCTCATTAGAGCCTGTGCCAGATAATGCGCCTCCATTTCCCAGGCAGGGTGATCCACAGAAAGCTCGTGTCCTTTAACCTTCCATCTTTTTTCGAGCGCCGGACCGGCTGCCAGTCCTTCCAGACAATCTCCATGATATGGACATGTGCCCTCATAGTTATCCTCTGGATGACGACGTACCAGAATGTGTCCCATTTCCGGGTGGGACAATCCATGTACCAGCTTTCCGCCAACCAAAGCACCCGCTCCGATGCCTGTACCTATTGTAATATACAGACAGTTGTCCAATCCTTTAGCCGCACCCCAAATGGATTCACCCAGTGCTGCTCCATTTACATCCGTGTCAAACCCCATAGGTACATCGAAATGCTCCTTCAGTTTGCCGATCAGATTATAATTTCCCCAATGCGGCTTTGGCGTTGTTGTAATATAACCATATGTATCACTGCCTTCGATAGGATCAATTGGTCCGAATGAGCCTACACCCAGCGCTTCAATCCCTTTGCCTTCAAAAAATGCGATGACATTCTCCATGGTTTCTGCTGGAGTCGTTGTTGGAAAGCTTGCTCTTTCCAAGACCTCCCCACGTTCATTTCCGATTCCACATACGAATTTGGTGCCGCCTGCCTCAATTGCTCCCAATACTGTCATAGCTGTTGTAATCCCCTCTCCATGATCTCTCTTCACTATATTCACCTGAAACGAGCCTAAGGTCAATCCCCTTATCACAATTGTATAAAATCCTTCACATGGCTATATATCTTCGCTGGCATAATGGCATATAAATAAGGACACTCACGCACCAAGCGTCAGCATCCCTATATAACTTAGTCTACCTGAAATGTACATCCCTAGCCTAACAGCTCTTCATTATGATCCGGTTGCGACACCCATCAACGTACACAAGCTTTTCATTTCAAGTTGCTCAAATTTGTCGACAATTTGCACGTGATCCAGTGTCAACAGACAGCTGTCTAAAGCACATGCAACAGGCACATCACAGTGAATTTTAGCAAGTTTGCGTGAAAGATGCAGCATATCCAAATCACTCTCGATCTTTTTACGGACCGACGGTGTCAATTGATCTAGATTTTCCAGAATGCCTTCAATGGAGTCGTATTCCTGCACCAGCTTGAGGGCTGTTTTTTCACCAATTCCGCGTACTCCCGGGTAATTGTCACTTGCATCACCCATCAGACCTTTGAGGTCCACCACTTGGCGCGGCTTAAGCCCTTTTTCAGACAACAGCGTCTCCGGGGTATATACCATGTAATTGCCATGTCCTTTTTTCATAATAATGACTTGTGTCCGCTCATCTACCAATTGAAGTAAATCATGATCTCCCGATAGAATCATGACATCCATGTCCTCATTTTGCGAATAATGGCGTGCGAGCGTACCGATGCAATCATCCGCTTCAAAGCCTTCCGCCCCAATGTTGGGAATGCCGAGGCTGTCCGTCACTTCACGGATCAAAGTAAATTGAGGAATCAAATCATCTGGCGCGTCGGCTCGGTTTCCCTTATACGCAGCAAAATGTTCCCCACGGAATGTCGTTCCGCCCATATCCCAGCAGCAAATGACATGTGTAGGATTAAAGGTTTGGACTGCATCCCAAAAATATCGAATAAAACCATATATGGCGTTCGTTGGTACTCCAGCTTTTGTACGACGGATATAACCGTTTGCAGCGGTTGCATAATAAGCACGAAAAAGCAGGGCCATGCCGTCAACCAGCATTACGGATTGTTCATTGCGTTGTGTCACAGATTGTATTGCTCCCATTCATCATATTATTTAACCCCCACAGTATAACATATCATGGTGGTAAATTGGGCGTTACTGAGCTCCCCACGTCCCCTCAAATGTTTCCTCTTTGAATCCTACCGTTACTTTACTCCCGTCAGTTACAATTGGACGTTTGATTAATCTTCCATTCGAGGACAAAAGTGAAATTTGCTCTTCACGGCTCATGTTTCCAAGCTTATCTTTCAGCTTTAACTCTTTGTATACTTCACCGCTTGTATTGAAAAACTTTTTCAACTCCAGCCCGCTTTTATTAATCAAGTCTTCCAGTTCCTCCGGGCCGGGCGGTTGTTCAAAAATAGGAATCAGTTCCGTCTCATGCCCCTTGTTTTGCAGCCATTTCACTGCATTACGACAGGTGCTGCATTTAGAATATTGATATACTTTCAGTTGGCTCATCGCTAGATTAACCTCCATTTAGTTTCAATCTATTATTGAATATTTTATTCTGGATGATATTGAGCTCTTAACAGCTCTTGCATTCTGATCATATCGTCCGGCAGAGGAGCGTAAAACGTCATCCGCTCCCCGGTCATAGGATGTACCAAGGACAATTCCGAAGCATGCAGGGCTTGTCGAGGCATCCTCGCATCAAGCTGATCATAGAGCTCACGCTGCACAGCGTCATTAGGTGTAATCCGGTACATTTTATCTCCGATCAACGGGCAACCGATATATGTCATGTGCACCCGAATTTGGTGCGTACGTCCGGATTCCAACTTTAGACCGATGCGGCTTCCTCCGCTCCACACTTCCTCTAGCTTATATAGCGTAAGAGCAGGATAACCATCCGGGGTCACCATGCGCAAATGCGGATTATCCGGGTTGCGGTCAATCGGTCCGTCCACCCTGCCTTCCTGCTGCTCAGGGCGCCCATGCACCAAGGCTGTATAGCGTTTGTCCACCGTTCCCGCAATCATCTGTTCGGAAATATGCTGATGGACATACGGATTTTTAGCTACAACTAGCACGCCCGTCGTCTCCTGATCAAGACGATGAACAGGACGAAACCGAAACAGCTCCCCCTTGGTCTGCCAATAATGCACAACCCCGTTAGCCAGCGTCCCTGTGTAGTGACCATGAGTCGGGTGGACAATCATGCCCGCCGCCTTGTTCACTACTAACAGATGTTCATCCTCAAACAAAATCTCAAAAGGAATGGGTTCGGGTAAAATATCGTCGGAACGCTCGCGTTCCATGCGAATCTCTACTCGATCCCCGGACTTTACCTTTACGCTGATATACACACGTATCCCGTTCAGCATAATCCCCTGTTCGGTCAGCTTGAGTTTGGATATGAGCTTACGAGAAATGTTCATACGTTTTTGGAGAATGGTCTTCAACAACATGCCCTCCTCCTCAGGAGGGATCATATATACGATAGGTTCATAGTACAAGCTCATCACAAATTCCCGATTGCCTCCTTATTTGCGGAACACCTTTTTGCTGCGCACATATTCGACATCGGGCACACCCTGACGCACATTCGCTGTGCGAGCCACAACAAAGAAGTAATCGGACAGGCGGTTCAAATACCGACGTACCGCGGGATTGATATCTGTGTGCTTACCTAGTGTAACCGCACGGCGTTCCGCGCGTCGGCAAACCGTGCGGCAAACATGAAGCGTCGAAGATAATGTGCTTCCTCCCGGGATAATAAAGCGCTCCACCTTTGGATTTTCCTCCTGGCATGCATCAATCCAGCCTTCCAGCCGCTCTGCCAGCTCGTCTTTTACCTTATATTTACTTTCATTGATTTTAACAAACGCCAAATCCGAACCACAATCGAACAGCTCCTGCTGTATTTCTTCCAATTGAGTCCGAATGTCCGCAAACTTCTCCCCTTCGGCAAAGCTGATTGCTTGTCCTACAAAGCTGTTCAGCTCGTCAATGGTACCGTACGCCTCCACACGGTCGTCATCTTTGGACACTCGGCCGCCGATCACAGAAGTTTGCCCTTCATCGCCTGTTCTGGTATAAATACCCATATCATTCCATCCCCTTTATCATTCTGTGAGTGCTTTCAGTACCTTGATGGCTTCTTCCTTATTGCTTGTGCGTGGCGGTACAGTAGCAAATAATGTGTTTGAGTTATATTTTAGGTCCTTAAACATCTTCATCTGCTCCACCGGAATTCCGAACAAATGGGTTGCCTTGATTACATCCGTTCCTTCTTCCCCTTGCTCCTTTTTCTTAAATACGCCGCCCTCGAACACACCCCGGGCATACGTCTTTTTGTCAAAGGCATCATCTAACGGTAGATTCGAGCCATTCTGTCCATACAACTTCATGTCCTCTTCCGGCAAAAGAAACAAATCATGCTCTCCGGCCGCATATTCTACGACCAGCTTCTGCTGGTTATACAGTGGGCTGACTGAAATCTCGATCGTCGGAGCCTGTTCGCCCAGCTTATCCTTAAGCTTTTGTGCCAGCTCGTCACGAATAACTGATGCATCCCCTTTATCCATAATAAATATGGAGAAGCTGTCCTTGTCCCGTCCCCCACATCCAGCCAATAGTACAAGTGCTATGATTCCGATAATCCATGGCGATATCCTTTTTAGCCCTGCTCTCATATGTACGCCCCCTCTTCCATGCCACTAATATATCATAAGTTGTGAATGCAAAAAAAGAAGGCCCTGCGGCCTTCTTCGTAGCTACGGTGACTTCACACAGTTACACTCTGCATTCCATACCGTACAGCTTCATGTATTCATTGATTTTCAAATCAAGCTTGCAGCTGATCTCGATGACAAGATCAGAGGTGAAGGACTGCTCTTCCTGAAACGTCCGCATCATCTCATTGCGCAGGAACAAAATTTCATCTTCCAGGGAAATGTCGTATCCTATTGAACTCGGCGACTTATATCCAACATATGACATGAGCACTCCTCCTGTAATTGAAAAATTGAACTTCCTGCTTCCGATTTCAAATTATAGCATAGAAATTTAGAAATAAAAGACTATTTTCTATGAATTACCCATAAAAAAAATAATTTTAACCTTCTTTTTTAACTTTTTCAACAAAATGACCAATCCGATCCAGAGCTTCCGTCAGCTGAGTGACAGAAGTCGCATATGAGCACCGAAGATAGCCTTCGCCTCCCAAACCAAACACATTGCCCGGTACAGCTGCAACTTTGGCCTCTGCCAATAGGCGCTGCGCAAATTCATCCGAGCTGAGTCCTGTGCTTTGAATACTCGGGAAAACGTAAAAAGCCCCTCTTGGCTCGTGGCATTCCAGACCAATGTCGCGGAATCCCTCAACCATCAGACGACGACGCTGATTATAGGCTTCTACCATTCGATCTTTCTCACCCATACCATTTCGCAAGCCTTCCAGTGCTGCAACTTGGCCCATAGAAGGCGCACACATAACAGTGTACTGATGGATTTTGAGCATAGCAGCAATCAAATCAGGATGCCCGCAAGTATATCCAATACGCCAGCCAGTCATGGCGAAGGCTTTGGAAAAACCACTAACGAGAATCGTACGATCCATCATACCCGGTACCGAAGCAAAGCTGACATGCTTGTCGCCATAATTCAATTCGGCATAGATTTCATCAGAGATGACGATCAAATCATGCTTTTCCACGATTTCCGCAATCGGAAGCCAATCTTCATAAGTCATCGTAGCCCCGGTCGGGTTGCTCGGATAGCATAAAATCAACACCTTGGATTTTGGTGTAATTTTTGCCTCCAGCGCCTCAGCCGTCAGCTTAAACTCATCCTTGGCAAACGTTTCAATACCGACCGGAATCCCGCCTCCAATCGAAGTGATTGGAGAATAGGAAATGTAGCACGGCTCAGGCACCAGAATTTCATCACCAGGTACAATTAAGGCGCGCAACGCAAGATCAATTGCCTCGCTACCTCCAACTGTTACGATAATCTCATTTTTAGGATCATAGCGGACGTCAAATTGCTCATTCAGATACTCACTAATCGCTTCACGCAGTTCTGGCGTTCCCGCATTAGACGTATAGCTGGTGAAGCCTCGCTCCAATGAATAGACACAGGCTTCCCGCATATGCCAAGGGGTTGTAAAATCCGGTTCGCCTACCCCCAGGGTAATAATGTCCTTGTTACCACCCACCAGGTCAAAAAACTTACGGATACCCGATGATGGAATCTCGCGTACCAATGGGGATAAATACGAACTCATGGCCTTGTTACTGTCGGTGAATGCTTCTGTTTTGAAATTCATCATGATCTTCCTTTACGGCGAAATCATCAGACGATTATCTTCCTGATGGTCCTCAAAGATAATTCCGTCCTGCTTGTATTTTTTAAGCGTAAAATTAGTCTTGGTAGACAAAACCGAATCAATAGGGGATAGCTTCTCCGACACAAAATTAGCGACCTCACGGAGATTTCGGCCTTCCACCTCTACCAGCAAGTCATATGCTCCGGACATGAGATAAACAGATTTAACTTGCGGATACAAATAAATCCGTTCTGCAATCCCTTCAAATCCTCTTCCACGCTCAGGTGTAATCTGCACTTCGATCAAAGCGGTAACCTTTTCGTCGTCGACTTTGTCCCAATTGACTACAGCGGCGTATTTGACGATCACATGTTGGTCTTCAAGCTCTTTAATTGAGGTGCGTACGTCTTGCTCGTCTACCCCCAGCATAGTAGCCAATAGAGTCGGTGTTCTTCTTGCATCTTCTTTTAACAATTCCAGCACTTTTAGTTTTAATTCATTCAGCTCTGTCATTCTACATAAGGCCTCCATCGAAAGAGATTACTATACATCATACAATACGCACTTTAAACCTGCAAAGAAAAACCGTCCGCCCCGGTAAACCCGGCAGACGGACGGCTGTTATGGGAAATTGCTTCAAAAACGGAAAATCCCGTTTACATATAATAAGGGTTGCTTTGATGAGTAGATTGGCCTTGCTGATGCATAGGTTGACCATATACTCCCGCGGATGACGACTTCTGCTGAATGAACTGTTGGCATTCCTGTTGGGTCTTGCGAGCTTCTTGAATCTGTTTATCCAAATCGATGCGCAGCGCTTTAGTCGGAGCGGTGTACATATTATTCTGGCTCATTAGATGATACAAATCACCTTGCAGACGCAATGTATCATTCGTAAGGTCGGTGAACATCTGACGCACAGACGGGCAATTGGATTCTGTCGTCGCTGTTGTGTACTCGCGCACTGTACGTTTCATATCAGCAAGAATGGTATAGAGCAAATCCTCTTCGGGCATAAATGACATATTGTTTTGTGAATACATTCTGTCAAACCTCCTTTATTAGTTAGTCCAAATTACTGCTGCGGCTGCATTGGAGCAAGCTGCTGATGCTGTTGAAGAGCATTAGAAAGCAGATTCAAGTGGTGCTCATGAGTTCTTGCCAGTTGCAAACAGGCTTGTTGGATGGCTGGGTGCTGAATAGACGCCGCTGTGGCCGCACATTGTTTGAGCAGTAGTTCTTCATTGGAAATGGAGTCCACGATGTACTCCAGCTCTTTGCCTGACAAGGGTTGCATGTTCGTAGATTGCATAGTCTCTGTGCCTCCTTAAATGTTTTGTTGCACGCTGGTTATCTTGTCCCTTTGACGAAATACTATGTACACATAAGAGATACTACATATTGCCTATAAGGAGTGCTACTTATATGGAATTGATAAGCGGGAATACATATTGGCCGAGTACCTTGGAGCACACGCTGGATTTTCCGCCTTTGGCTGAAGATTTAAATTGTGATGTACTGATCGTCGGAGGCGGGATGGGTGGATCCATCTGCTCCCGGTTAATGGGAGAACGACAGGTTGACACTGTACTTATTGACAAGCGCAAGCTGGTACACGGAAGCTCTTTGGCCAATACAGGACTGCTGCAATATAGCAATGACAAGACCTTAACCTCTTGCATCCACACGTTTGGTGAAACGAACGGCGTACTGTTTTACCGCATGTGCAAAGATGCTCTGGATCAGTTAGAAAAGCTGTCCACCACACTGGATACAGACCCTACCTTTATTCGGCGCAGCAGCCTGTACTATGCAAGTACGTGGGAGGATGTACTGATGCTTCAGGAAGAGTACGAACAGCTAACCCGGTTTGGATTTCCAGTGGAGTTCTGGGATGAGCAACAAGTTGCTGCCCGATTTCCTTTTCGAAAACCAGCGGCGTTGTACACACATGAAGATGCTGAAGTGAATCCATTTTGTTTTGCCCAGGGGCTGCTGCAATCTGCCAACCGTCTTGGTGTTCGCTTATATGAGCATACGGAAGCCAAGCATTTTGATTTCAACGATAATGAGGTCGTTTGTCATACCAGCGGTGGAATGATCCGAGCAAAAAAAGTTGTTTTTGCAACAGGTTATGAAACACAAGAGATTAAAGCCGATCGCGGAGCCGTTCTAGAGAGCTCTTATGCTATCGTCACCAATCCAATCGAAGATGCTCCCTTATGGCATGAGCAGTGTCTGATCTGGGAAACTGCTCGTCCTTATCTATATATGCGCTCCACACCGGAGGGACGGATCATTATTGGTGGTTTGGATGAACCTATATTGGACGCCAGCCAGCGTGAAATCAGGCTCTTACATCAACAGCAAAAGCTGCTACAATCGCTAAAGGAATTTTTTCCCGGTGTCCCATTTCAAATCGACTATGCTTGGGCAGCTGTATTTGGTTCCTCTCATGACGGCTTGCCGTATATTGGTCCACATCCGCGTTTTCCAAATTGCTACTTTTTGGAGGGTTACGGAGGGAATGGAGCAGTCACGAGTATGATGGCAGCACAGCTATTGGCTGATGAACTGACGGGCATACACCGACCTGAAATGGAGCTTTATTCTCTGACTCGTTCTACCAAACCCTCGCCTGAAACAACGGAACCGATGATTTAATTGGGATATAACAAAACCTCCTTTTCCTATATAAATGGATTTGGAGGTCATTTGTATGGAAATTCCAATTATTCGGTTTGCTTGTGCCAGCGTCGTGCATGGGAATCGGACTTGCATTGCTTCGTTTTTTGTTCCATTTTCAGCACACTTCGCATAAAGAGCCATCCAATCACTGGCATCAATGCCAGTCCAATCAACAGCCAGATCATCGCCGTAGGAGCCTTGCTGATACTTAGGACGCCCAAGAAAATGAGTGTCCCCGTCAACCGACCTATCATTAAGCATAGTTCGCGCAGTACAACCAGTTCCACTCTCTGATTAGCGTCTCCTTCACTCGTACCCATTAGATCAAAGCTCGCAGAGATCATAGGAATTAAATACAAGGGCATGAATAAAGCGGTGCCAATCCCCATAATCAGCAGCGTGCTATACTCCATACGCCACAATAGCGGTAAAAGCGCGATCACCAACAGCACGGCACCCAACAACATACCAGCCGAGCGATAGTGTGGCTTGAGCCATTTTCCGACAGCCCAAAAGCTGAAAAATGAAACCCCCGATGTAATAAGTGAAAACTGTGCTAGCTTCCATTCCTGTTGAGTAACTACATACACAAGCAGCGTAATCAGGAAAGCAAACACACCTTCACGAATGCCCTGCGTAACAAGCGATAACGACAACGGACGCCACATACTTCCTTTTTGTGACAATCGCTGCTTAGGCTCGATCCAATTGTAATTTCCTGTCGGTTTACGCTTGCGAAGAA
The DNA here is from genome assembly GCF_002872435.1 of Paenibacillus sp. lzh-N1. NCBI lineage: Bacteria > Bacillati > Bacillota > Bacilli > Caryophanales > Paenibacillaceae > Paenibacillus > Paenibacillus sp. lzh-N1. Next base: position 100,848 of record NZ_CP025696.1, read on the forward strand.
AGAAACTTAGCACCACTCCTACGACATAAAAGGCCAAGGAAATACTGAATATCACACGATAACCCGCGTCATCCTCCATACGCGCAATAATCCAACCAGAGAGCCATGGACCCACTATACCGGAAAATGAGCCCAGCAGGCCCACCCATCCGTTAAAATGATCGCGACTTGCCTGATCCGTGACTTCGAAAAAAATGACATTAAACGCCAGCCAAAATAAACCTAACGCTGCACCCAACAACATTCCGAGCGGCCATATGTAGTTTACAGCCTGCGGTCCCGTATACAACACGATTAGATAGAATAGACCGGACAATGCGGTTCCCACGCGCAGGGCATTCATTTTGTTATGTTCCTTGACCCACTTTCCAGCTACCCAGACCATAATTCCCAGCGCAATTTGTTGACTGACATTAAACCATCCGATCATCGCGTAATCCTGCCTACTTTTCCACAAATACACATTAAGAAATGTGCCGGACAATGCTGCTGCAAACACAAACAATCCATTCAAGCTTAATAGCAGAATGGATTGTCCGTTCAGGTTTGATTTCAATGCAGTTCCCCCTAACGGAAAGATCACCAATCAGCTTATTACGAGTCAGCTTGTTCAAAGATTTCTTTGATTTAACATGCCCGTATTGAGCTTGGACCTATCCGGGGAATCGCTATTTAAATATTGGAAATACCGCTGAGCTTCTCCAGCATTCGCAGTCGGTCATTCTCTGACAAAGTCTGCTGAACATGGAAGCAGCTAGGACACACATAAACATTCAAGACGAACGGCAAATCCAGAACAGGCTTGCCGAGCACTGGGGATATCGATGGTTCGAAGCCTTCTCTGGTTACGGTTTGCGAACCCGCATGCAGCATGTACTCTCCGCATTGGGAACATTCAAGAACCTCATCTTGCCTGTCGAGTAATTGTTCAGCCCCTTGTTCATAAGCCATAAGATCCGCACCGCTTTCTTCAAATTTTTGTAAAGTATGCAGCACAGGCAGCTTATGAAGCTCATTATCCTGCAATAACGGTGCATCAGCTGGCTTTTCAGATACGACTTCATCCTCTGCCTCGTATAAAATATCCTGCTCGTCATCATCGCCAAGCTGAATACTCAATGTACGATAACCCTTTAGGTCTTCTTTTTCATGAGCATGGAGCGCCGGGGTTACAGAAACCGCATGATCATGTATCGCATCTTCATGCCCATCCGTATGTCTGTGAACAGATGGAGAAACAGACTCAGACTCCTCTTCATCATCTGTTATGTCTGAGTATCCTTTCAGATCATTATGGCAATAAGGACACTCTTCTTCAGGCCCTAATTCTTCATCCCAAATAATTTCCATGTTACACCATGGACAAATAGTCATTTCCAAGCTTTATCATCCTTCCGTTCCAAAGCGTATACCAAGCTCTAGTATACAGGATGTGTCAAGTTACACTCGCACCAATCACATAAGATAACGATATTGAAATAATCATGGAGAACAAGCCGACCGCACGGTTATCCTCTTTAATCTCTTGATCGATAGAAAATACCGGTGTCAGAAATTCAAAAAGGAAGTATGCCGCAAGTAGCAGTAAAAAACCAACGAATGACCAGATCATCGTATCATACACGCTGGATTTTGCCTCCATCGCAAAGCGGAGCACGTTGCAAATACCGAACATTTTCCCACCCGTTGCCATGGCTACCGAAACATTGCCTCGCTTAATCTCTTCCCAACATTTATAACGGGTTACCAGCTCAAAGCAGGACAAAAATACAATTAACTCCAGCACCGCCACGGAGAAATAACCCAGCATCATCCCCAACGGATGTGATAGCAATTCATCAATCGCCATCTTCACCTCGTCCCTCCCGTTCTACCAAGCGTTCTCGGTCAGCAACCCATATCTATTCCAATTCAGCAACCGTTACACCCGTGCCGCCTTCATTGTAGTTACCGATACGGTAGCTTTTCACATGCTTATGCTTGCGCAGGTACTCCTGAATACCGGTTCTCAAGACCCCCGTACCTTTGCCGTGAATAATGTATACCTGACCCAGATTGGCCAAAAACGCTTCATCCATGAAGCGGTCCACTTCCATCAGCGCTTCCTCCACGTTTGCCCCACGAAGGTCAAGTTCACTTCGCACATTATCATCCCGTGTCCGCTTAACGCCAGTCACTGGCTTTTGGACCCTTGGAGCCGTCGTTTGGGCTGGTTGTAGCAGCTCCAGATCATCCAGACTGACCTTCATTTTCATGATGCCCAGTTGAACGATAGCTTCCTTGCTGCCAGTCAGTTCAACTACGTGACCTTTTTTATTCAGACTGTGAACGGATACTTCATCGCCAGCCATGATGGAACGAGTACGCGTAGTGATTGAACGTTTGGCTGTACTTTTCTTGCGTTGCTTCGGTTCAGCTTCATCCAGTTCTTTACGAGCTGCAATCAGCTTGTGCTCCTTAACCGAGGCTCCCTCTTCCTGAGCCAATCTGCGCAAATCAGTAATAATTTTTTCTGCTTCACTACGAGCCTTATCTACGAGAATTCTTGCTTCGTCTTCAGCCTTTTTCAGCATGCGGTCCCGTTGTGACTCCAGCTTATCCAGCTCGGTCTGATGACGGGTACGCAATGCTTCCATTTCCTTACGCAGCTGCTCTGCTTTTTCCCGTTCTTGCTCAGCGGTCAAACGGTTCTGCTCCAGTGATGCAATCATGTGCTCGACGCGCTGATCTTCTTCCGTTACCTCGCCACGGGCATAATCTAATATCCGCCCTGGTAATCCCAATCGCTCGGCAATGGCAAAAGCGTTACTTCGCCCAGGTACACCAACCAGAAGACGGTAAGTCGGGCTTAATGTAGCGACATCAAACTCCATACTTGCATTAATAATTCCTTTGCGCTCATAGGCATACGCCTTCAATTCACTATAGTGAGTCGTCGCCACCATACGGCAACCCAGAGCATGTATATGCTCCAAAATAGACACAGCCAGAGCCGAACCTTCTGCCGGATCCGTTCCTGCCCCCACCTCGTCAAGCAATACAAGACTTTTAGGTGTCATATTTTTCAAGATGCTAATAATATTGGTCATGTGACTGGAAAATGTACTCAAGTTCTGCTCAATGCTCTGCTCGTCACCAATATCGGCATAGATTGCATCAAATACGCATAGCTGGCTTTCATCCTCAACAGGCACAAACAGTCCAGACATCGCCATCAAACTTAGCAGACCTATCGTTTTCAGGGTAACGGTTTTCCCCCCTGTGTTCGGTCCGGTAACGATAATGGAGGTGTACGAATTACCCAGTTCCACATCTATGGGAACGACCTGTTCCAACGGAATTAGAGGATGTCTACCCTTTTTCAGCTTCAAGTACCCACGATCATTCATTAAGGGCAGCGTTGCCTTCATTTCACGAGCGAGACGCGCTTTCGCAAAAATAAAATCAAGATTGCCCAAAATATCCACATCATACAGCAACATATCCGCTTGTTCTGCGACAAGTGCGGTCAGCTTTTGTAAAATGACTTCAATTTCACGCTCTTCTCTCAGCCTGGTTTCCCTCAGCTTGTTGTTCATGGCCACGATGGATTCAGGCTCGATAAACAATGTTGCGCCAGACCCGGATTGATCATGCACAATTCCGCCAAAATAAGAACGGTATTCGGCCTTGACCGGGATGACAAACCGATCTCCACGAATCGTAATCAACTGATCCTGAAGCATTTTGGACACAGTTGAGGAGCGAATCATGGAATCCAGCTTCTCACGAATACGCACTTCACCGGAGCGCAGCTCCCGGCGAATTTGTGAAAGCTCTGTACTGGCCGAATCCAGCACTTCTGCATTTTCGTCAATACAGCCTTTAATGGAGTTTTCCAAACTTCTTTGTTCCGAAAGCTGCTCACTCCAATACAGCAAAGTTTCAACAGGATTTTCCTCATGCAAACTTGTTACATATACCTGTATACGGCGTGCAGCTTGAACCGTTGTCCGAATACCAAGCAACTCCTGCGGACTTAACGTTCCTCCAATACGGGCACGCTTCACCGCCGGAGTGATATCCACTACTCCGTTAAATGAAGGCACTCCTTTTAGTCGATCAGCAGCATAGGCCTCGTCCGTACCTTTCAGCAATTTCTTGATATGCTCCAAATCATCGCTGGGCTGTAATCGAAGGGCTGTCTGTTGTCCCGTTGCCGTTTGGGCATAGTGACTTAGTTTATTTAGAATTTTTTGATATTCAAGGGTTTTGAAAATTTTAGAGTCCAACTTCACTGCTCCTTTCACTTATATCTATATTATACCGAAAGCAGCAAACTTACGCTATTTGCCAACTATGCTTTACACATAAGAAAGCTCTTCATGCCACACACTAACCTTTGTCTAACCCTGTTAATTCAAAAAAACAAAGGAGGTTATTCCGTGAGCATTCTTGGGCACATTGTACGTTTCATCGTTGCCGCTCTGGTTTTGATGGTCGTAAGCTGGATCGTTCCCGGATTTAGTGTAGGCGGCTTTTGGAGCGCGCTGATCCTTGCCATTGTCATTGCCTTGATTGGCTACATCGTCGAGGCGGTGTTTGGTCGACGCGTTTCTCCATTTGGACGCGGTATTGTCGGTTTTCTAGTGAGCGCTCTGGTTATCTGGGTCGCTCAATATGTCGTGGCCCATGTTAGTGTTTCAATTATGGGCGCATTGCTCGCTGCATTGGTTATCGGGATTATCGATCTGTTCATTCCGGTATCGACACCATTTGAAGCCGGGCGCAAGGAAGGGAAATAATTTCAGCAGACACTTCCAGTATAGCTGTCCCGAAGCAGATTCGTCTGCCAAAGGACAGCTTTTTGTCACTTACACTTCTTAGCGATCCATAAACAAACAATCCCCGGCCATGAGCAGCCGGGGATTGCCTTACAATTATTAATCCGTATCTACTGATCCTGTTCGATAAGTTCAATCCATTCATTATACTCGGTTTGAAGCTTGGTGTATTCTTCCTTTAGTTGACGTAATTCAGTCGAAATCTTCTCTGCATTTTCTCGGTCTACATCCTGTTGTACTTGTAATAAACGAAGCTGATGAGCTGCCATTTCATATTTTTGACCCACTTCGTCTAATTCAGACTGCAAGGCCATCCGTTCCTGCTCTATGGACTGCTGTTCTGCCTTTGCGGTGTTGGCAGCTTCAACTGCGGAACGAATCTCTTCCTGAAGTTGTTCCTTTTGTTCAATCGTTACCGCTATTTCCCGTTCCCAAGAAGCAAATTCTTCCTTACGGGCAGCATCTTCAGCTTCCAGACGTTCCGCTTCAGCCTTCAACTGATCATATTTCAGCTGCCACTCCACAGATGCCTTCTCAGCGCGTTCCAGTTTACTTTGCCGATCATGATTTTCCTGCTGGAGTTGCTTAATATGTTGCTCCAGCTGTCCAGCTCGGCTCTTCATGCTTCCATATTGCTCCTGAAGCGATTGATACGCCTTCGCGCCCTCTTGCTCTCGGACTTTGGCTTTCTCAAGCTCGTCCTGAACGCGAATCAGCTCAGGCGATAGCTCCTTGATCTTCGCTTCAAGTTGAACTAGACGTTGCTGCTGTGAAGCATATTTATCATTAGCAGCTTCAACCTCAGTCACAGTCTGCTGTAGTTGTTGCTCTATTGCTTCCTTCTGTTCACGCGCTTCCAGCAGAGAAAGCTCCAACTCGTCGGCTGCCAATTGACGTTCTTCTGCAAGCTTCTTCCATGACTTCTCACTTTCAGCGAGCGTAGCCAGCTCGCTTTGCAGCTTGCGAGAAGATACATGAGCTTGCTCCAGCAGCTTCTGCATCCGGCGCTGCTCTTCCTCCAGCTTAGCCGCCTGCTGCTGCGTAGCCTTGGCTTCATCCAGCAATTGATCATATCTGATTTGCAGTTCTTCACGCGCAAGCGTATCTGCCTGCTCCCGCTCTGTTGCCGCCTGTTGCTGTGCTTGCAGCTCAGCCTCCAGTTCGGACTGTTGTTGCTCCAATGCTGCAGCTTGCTCTTGAGCCTCCTTCAAACGAGAAGAAAGCTCTGCACTACCTGCCTGTACTTGTTCTAATTGCTCCTGAATCTCCTCCATCCGAATCTCCTGCTCCAGTGCAGCTTCCTCAGCACGTTTCTGTGCTTCCTCATGCTGGAGCTTTTGCTCATTTAGAGCCAATTCAGCCTGTTTACGTTCCTGCTCCAGTTGTTCATTCAGCCCGGAGCACTTGATCTGCCATTCGCTTATCTTCTGGCTATGCTCTTGCTGCAAAGCAGATCGCAGCTTGTCTAGCTCAGTGCGATTTCGCTCCTGATGAGCCTTTTCCGCAGCGGAAAGCTTAGCTTCAGCTTGTTTAGCCGCTTCGGCTATTTCCCTCTTCAACTGCTCTTCTGTCTGCCGGACACGCGCATTCGCAGCTTCTTGCTGCTCTTTCAGCTTACGAGAAGCTTCTTGGCGAGATTCTTCCAATTCACGCTTAGCTTGTTTTTGTGCATTTTCAAGTTCAGCCGCTTTTTTCTCCTGCTGTTCAAGCTTTGCCCTTAGTTCGGCAATTTCCTTGGCTGACGCAGATTCAGCCTCCACCAGCTTCTTCTGCGTCGTTTCTTTTTCTTCCCTCAATTGAACAAGGGCTTGATGCATATCTGTATTTTTCTGCTGTTGTTCCCCTAGAGCCGTCTGGAGTTGGGCCAGATCTCCCCGGAGCTCCGCCCGTTCCGCTGCCAAGCGGTTCATATGGCTCTGGATCTCCTGAATTTGTACAGCTTCTTCAGCCATATGAACCGCAGCCAGCACGGCAATTCGGGGCATATCCAGACGCGAATGAGCTTGAGAAATGCTGTGCATACGTTCATCTACGTAATTGGCAACCTGCTTCATATAATCACTATTACTGCCGACAAGTTTATAAGAAGTACCGTAGATCTCTACAGTGACGCGAGTACGATCTGGTGTAGTCACAATTATGCCCTCCTTCAATACTACTGTATGTTGATTCTAAGGTGTGTCCGGTACTAGGGTAACCCGCCTTCCGTGAAGCGTTCAACCTTATTAGTCCGGCTTCCCCGCAGCGGGTGAATATCAGAGTAGAGAGCTTCTATGATGATAGGCCAAAAAGCCGTATCGAACCTCTGTCACTAAGATTCGATACGGCTTCCCGCATTTCCTGCTACTTTCTCAATTCCGCTCCAAAAGTTTGTTCCAGAGACGTAACGACAGGAGAATGCGCCGCATTGATCTCTTCATCCGTCAACGTATGCTCCCAATGACGATAGGTCAGGGAAATAGCCACGCTCTTCTTGTCTTCACCAAGCTTGCTGCCTGTAAATACATCAAACACCCGTGCATCCTGCAACAGTTCTCCGCCTGCAGCGTGAATAACACGAAGCAGTTCACCTGCCTCAACGTCTTTATTCACCACGAGGGCAATGTCACGTTCCACGGATGGGAAGCGAGCCAGCTCTCTGAACTGAATATGGGAGTTTGCATGCTCAACAAGCTGTTGCAACGCAATTTCAGCTACATACGTATCGTTCAGTCCATAGGACTGTTGCAGTTCAGGATGGATCTGTCCAACCGTACCGATCCGTTGGGAGCTTCCGTTCACATCCAGCCATACTGAAGCGGAACGTCCTGGATGGTAGCTTTGCGGCTGGTCAGCCACATAACGAATGCTGGCACTTAGTCCGAAATAGTCAAACACCGTTTCAAGCGCACCTTTAATATCAAAGAAATCGACCTTTTCAGCTCCGATGTTCCATTGTTTCTCACGGCGTACTCCAGTCAACAGCAGACTCAGCACTTGAATTTCCTGCGGCTGGCGGGTTAATGTTTGCTCTTCTGTATAGAATACAGTTCCCATCTCAAAAATTGCTAGGTTATCTTGCTTGCGATTCATGTTGTACACCGCTGTATCCAGCATTTGCGGAATGATACTTGTACGTAACACACTACGATCTTCACTCATAGGCATAGCCAAACGTACCGGATGGCTGCCTTCTGTTAGAGCGTTAAACAAAGCCGTGCTTTGCGGATGTACAAAAGAGTAACTGATCGTCTCCTGCCAGCCACCATGAGCCAGCAATCTGCGCAAGGAGCGACGCAGAGATTGCGATGCCGTCAAAGCTCCTGGAGTTGTTGGACCTTCAATCGGCGTGGTTGGGATATTATCGTAACCATACAGACGTGCTACTTCTTCGATTAAGTCCACATCAATGGTAATATCTCCACGGCGTGTAGGTACTTCAACTTCCAGCACCCCTGGCTCTGTGTCACCGCATCCGAAATGAAGTCTACCAAAAATCGTCTTCACCTCAAGCAGCGACAGTTCGGTTCCCAAATATCGATTTATTTTATCTAGCGACAGCTTGATAATATGATTTTCAGCTTTTGCGGAAGCAGACTCTACAATACCCTGGTGTACAGTGCCCCCTGCATAACGCTGGATCAGCGCAGCTGCACGATTCACAGCAGGTATAACAGCACCTGGATCAACCTCTTTTTCAAAACGCAGACTTGCTTCCGAACGCAGTCCAAGTTGACGGGATGTTTTGCGAACTGTTCCCCCGTCAAACTTCGCAGATTCCAACGCAATGCTAACCGTTGCATCCGTAACCTCAGAGTTGGCTCCACCCATTACGCCTGCTAATGCAATCGGCTTCACGCCGTCCGTAATCAGCAGCATATGCGGTTCCAGCTTACGTTCCTGATCGTCAAGTGTAATCAAAGTTTCGCCTGTACGAGCAAGCCGAACCTCAATATTTCCATTTTCCAGCTTATCCGCATCAAAAGCATGCAACGGCTGGCCGTATTCCAGCATAACGTAGTTCGTAATATCTACGATATTGTTAATCGGACGAACACCTGCCGCCATCAGACGATTTTGAATCCATAACGGGGAAGGCCCCACTTTTACACCTGTGATATAACGTGCTGCATAGTGCGTACACAGTTCAGGAGTATCTACCTTTACGGACAGATGATCTGCCGCTGCATCGCTAATTTCCACCAGATCCTTAGCGGGGTCAGCCAGCGAAATGTCACGTCCTAGAATGGCACTCACTTCATAAGCGGCTCCATGCATGCTCAGGCAATCCGAACGGTTGGGTGTCAAATCAAAATCCAGCACCTGGTCATCCAGGGCAAGCAGCTTCGTAATTGGCGTACCAATTTCAGCATCTTCTGGCAGCACCAAAATGCCTTCCTGCAATTCTTTTGGCAATAGCTTATCATTCATGCCCAGTTCTTTGGCCGAGCAGATCATGCCCATGGACACAACACCACGCAGCTTGGCCTTTTTAATATGAAAATCTCCTGGCAGCTTGGCACCTACAACTGCAACAGGAACCTTTTGACCTGCATCCACGTTCTTGGCACCACACACAATTTGCAAGTCTTCTCCCTGACCCGCATCGACAATACACACATTCAGCTTATCCGCATCTGGGTGCTTTTCTTTGCTTTTGACATAGCCTACAACGACGCCAGTAATTCCTTGGTTACGATGTTCGACTTCATCAATTTCAATGCCCGAACGGGTGATTTTTTCTGCTAGCTCCTCCGCACTCACTTGATCCAGTGATACATACTCGGACAGCCAATCGAATGATACTTTCATATGGGTTCACTTCCCTTGATATAGTTGTTTATTGACGCGCAAACTGCTTCAAGAACGACAGATCGCTGTTATAAAAATGGCGAATATCATCAATGCCGTATTTCAAAATGGCAATCCGTTCTACACCCATACCGAATGCAAAGCCACTGTATACCTCGGGATCAAAACCACCCATTTCCAGCACTTTCGGATGCACCATACCACAGCCTAAAATTTCAATCCACACGCGCTCGCCGTTTTTCTTCACAAAAGTCACGTCTACTTCAGCACTTGGCTCGGTGAACGGAAAGAAGCTTGGACGCAAGCGGATTTCGGTCGATTCCCCGAACATTTCGCGTGCAAATTGCAGCAAAGTTCCTTTCAAATCACTCATACGAATGTCTTTTCCAATCACAAGACCTTCAATTTGGTGGAATTGGAAGGAATGCGTTGCATCGTCATCATCACGTCGGAATACCGTACCCGGACAAATCACCTTAATAGGCGTTTCACCCTTCATCGCCTCCATCGCGCGAATCTGAACTGGTGACGTATGAGTACGCATCAACAGATCCTCGGTCAGGTAAAATGAATCCTGCATATCGCGTGCCGGGTGATTTTTAGGCAGATTCAATGCTTCGAAGTTATAATAATCGGTCTCTGCCTGCGGACCCTCAGCCACTCGATATCCCATACCTGTAAAAATATCCTCGATTTGCTCGATCACTTTGTTAAGTGGGTGGAGCCCGCCTTGCGGCATTGCGCGTCCAGGCAACGTAACGTCGATTTTTTCTGCTTGCAAGCGCTCATTCGTTTCTGCTTTCGTGAACTCGTCCTGCTTACGGTTAACGACCTCTTCAATCGCCTCGCGCACCTCATTGGCTACCTGTCCAACAACTGGACGCTCTTCCGCGCTCAGCTTGCCCATACCGCGCAAAATTTCGGTCAACGCACCCTTTTTACCCGAATATTTAACTCGTAGATCAGCCAGCTCCTTAGGTGTTGCCACCTTCTCCAATACTTCCAGTGCTTCTTCCTTCAAGGCCAGCAAATGTTCCTTCATTTGGATGGTTTCGCTCATCGCCTGTTCAGTCCCCTTTCTTCATATCCAGCTTTTCAGACAACAAAAAAAGGTCTTTTCTCCCGAAAAGGGACGAAAAGACCGTGGTACCACCCTCGTTAGACAATGAAGTTTAGCAACCCGATGCGTTGCCTTATGGCAATCAGTACGGGTGTTCATTCATGCTATGCATCATCATCTCGCTCTACACGTTGTAACGGTCGTGAACCGGTATCCCCTACTTGCACAACCGCCATTTACATGACGCTTGAGGTTCAAGGAACTGCTCCGGAGCGAACTTCAACAGCCCAATATTTGCAGAAACGCTCTCAATCCTACGGCGCTTCCTCCCTGTTCAATCGGACACTGCCTACTCTTCTCCATCAAGACATTTTCAAAATACGAACTATTGCTCATTATTATATGCAAACTACTGCACTTTGGCAAGCAGCGCCTATATTTCATTCCTTCAGATATCGGGATCATTCAACTGATCTAGCTTGGCACGAATGCGCCTGATGTCGCTCAAGAGCTCCTCATTTTCTTCACTCGTCCCCGTCATTCCCATCAGTTCGGTAAGACGCAACTGTAATCGAAGACGTTCCTCCCGCTCCTCCTGATCCTTAGGCTCTCGGATACGGCTCCGTTCATCTTCTTGTTTTTCGTCGGCCGTCCCTTCATAGATTTCATATCCGCCGCCCGGCTTCATATCGAGTAACCGAGTTGCCGTACAACGCACCAGCTCCCGGTCATGCGAGACGAGTACCAACGCCCCATCATATCGGCGTAAAGAATCCTCTACAATTTCACGGGTTTCAATGTCAAAGTAATTCGTCGGTTCATCCAGCACCAGCAGATTGGCTCCACTAAAGTACAGACGCAGAAAAGCTACCCTGCATTTTTCTCCCATACTGAGCGTTCCGATCCTTTTGAATACGTCCTCTTTGGCAAATAGAAAACAGCCCAGCACCGTTCTCGCTTCTGTTTGGGTCATTGTAGGGAGCGCAAGCAGACTGTCGAGCAACGTCTGATCCTCTGGAAGCTGCTCCAGCTCCTGTGAAAAATATCCGATGTTCAACTGTGGGTTGGCTGTAATTGTCCCCATCTGCGGTTCGAGCTGACCTGTTAATAACCGAAGCAGCGTGGTTTTGCCAATTCCATTGGGTCCCCGAACAGCCAAACGTTCCCCACGTGCAACGTTCAGATTTAGATTTTTCACAATGACATGGTCGTCGTAGCTAAAGTCAACCTGTTCAGTACGCAGCAAATATTTAGCCTGAAAACCGCTATCACTTAATTTCATGTGCAAAGACGGAGCTTCACATGGTTGTTCTACCCTGTTAGCCTCCAGTCGCTCCAGTTCCTTCTCTTTCGCATGATAACGGGAGATATTTTTTTTAGCCTTGGCCTTATAGAAGCTCTGTGTAATAGCCACTTCGACTTTGGATGCGCTACGATGTGCCTGGTGAAACCATTCCCTGTAATTTCGAATCGTGTCCTCCAGCGCCTGTCTCGCCAGTTCCTGCTTCCGATAGCTCGCCTCCTGCTCTCGTTGTTCCCGCTCCTTTTGTGCTTTATATTCCTTATAACCGCCTTTATAGCGCCCAATACCTGTGGATGTAAGCTCAACTATACTCGTGGTCACCTGATCCAAAAAGGCTCTGTCATGCGATACAAACAACAGTGTTCCAGGATACGTGGATAGCCACTGCTCCAGCCAGAGCAAGCTTTCGGGATCCAAATGGTTGGTTGGCTCATCCAGCACCAGCAACTTCGGCTGCCTGACCATCAGTCCAGCCAGTCGTACTCTTGTCTTCTGTCCACCACTTAGATCACTATAAGCAATGGACCACGTCTGTGTAGGCATCCCCATTCGGGTGAGCGCCTTTTCCACCTCAGACTCCCAGGCAAAGCCTTGCAGGCTTTCATATTCATCCATCAGCTCGCCGTAACGCTCCAGATGATGCTCCATATCCTTTTCAGGATCGGCTAGATCAGCTTCCAGCTGTCCCAACTCTTGCTTGAGATCCCAGTACTGAGTGCTCGCCTGCTGTGCGACCTCTAGTGCGGTTCGAGACCAATTCACTGTATCCTGCTGCTTCAGCCAACCTCGCTCTTCCAGCGGCAAATCATGCTCTACTTGACCAGAGGTTGGTGCTTCATCTCCCAGCAATATTCGCAATAGCGTCGTTTTGCCTGCCCCATTTCTTCCAAACAACGCGAGCCGTTCTCCTTCCGTCACGTCCAACGACACCTTCTCAAATAAAGATGTCCCGTTCCATTCCTTGACTACATTGCGAACACGCAAAATGGTTTTCATACCACGATCATCCTTTCCCAGTCCGGTTTTCACACCGGAAGCAATAAAAAAAGCCGCAGAAGGCTGCGGCTTGCATACAAGGAATATAGAATGGCTGTTATGAATTATTTCAGAACTTATGCTTATGAAAAATAACACCGCGAACGAAAAAGCACTTCTCGTTCCGGAAATATACGCATACGTCCCTACTTTCATTTCAGACACACTTCTCCCGTTGCAGCTTGCAGCCGCCTGCCAGTAACGTGCAGTTGAGTGGGAAAATCAGTGTGCTTACTTCATCGGACGTATGGTTACCTTCCTTTTCATGGGATACTTACTTGCAGTCATTATAGCAGATCACAGCATATTTTCCAATACCCGCTTTATTTTCCAAAGACCAAAGTTGTATTGGACGAACCTGCATACTTAGTTACGAATTCTCTAGTATATTCAGGAGTTTGAACTTGATAGCTGTAGTTCTTGCTCGGATTCCATCGGGTCACAGGCGATTTTTGGTTAGTGATGGCTGGAAAACTACCTACATCTTTAAATTCACCATTGGCTTTATCATCCAGAATGCCGCCCTTTTCACTACCTTTTCCAAAATAATTATTCTCGGAATAAATTCGTGCATTGGTTGCTATTGTGTAAGCCAACTGAAAATTATTAATATAATTATTTTTTACATGGAAATATCCATATCTCATCAGACCTGGACCGCGTACAAGTAAGTTTTCAAAATAATTATTGGCAATCGTAATATGGGGCATGCCGTCATAATTTTTATTGCTGTCATCTGGATAACCCAGAATAAGGCCATATTTATGATTCGCAAATTTGGAGTTGCTAATGGTTACATAATCAGCCGATTGTCCTATGTACAAAAGTTTGTCCAAATCCGAGCCATTTGCATTATAATTATGACCTGCAAAAGTAACATGATCAATCCAATAATTTGTACCTGCAGTAAGATATAGCTGGATATCATCGTTACCATTAATACTGGCACTGTGCTCAAAAGTTAAATTTTGAAAGATCACATTTCCCGAGTTAGCTGTTGTTTTCAAATGAATATTGACTAGCTTATTTTGCGCATAAGAGCCGATTAGCGATTTGTTAGAACCGATATTGACCACGGTTTTAGAAGAAGCAGAAATATTCTTTTCAATGACCAGAATTTTGGGAGTTGAATCCCCTAGCTGATTTTTCAATTTGTTTAGATTATTGATATAAATGACCTGACCATTTTTGCCCCCTGTTGTAGCTGGCTTTGAAGCTCCTGTTTCGCTTTTAGCCTGTCCAGCAAAACCAATCATGCCATTCGTCGACGTATTTGGGAAATCAGTCGCAGCGAACGTAGCACTTGCTGAAAAGGTAAAAAACACAAAGGCCAAAGCTAAAAGAAAAGAGATTTTTCTCATCGCAGCCACACCATCCTTTTTTTATATTAAATTCCAATTATGAGACTATACTTTTTTTGCAAAATGGTAAATAGTTCTTTTTATCTGTTTATTTATAGCATATAAGAGAAATATTTAAATTATATTATTTAACAGCGTGAAAATAGTTCGTAGGAACGCAAAAAAGCCGGGATTCCCCATTGGTAGCCCGGCTAAAATATATTCTTATTAAAAACAAAATAAAAACCCTTGAATTTACAAGGGTTTCGGAATTTTTAAAGTCGTAAGCGGGTGATGGGAATCGAACCCACGCTATCAGCTTGGAAGGCTGAAGTTCTACCATTGAACTACACCCGCATTATATAACATCTTGATCCATATGTATGACACACTTAAGCTCTCGTCAACTAACTGAATCAGGATGTTATTCAGTATAACTTATCTTTCCACAAAATGCAAGCATACTACATACCATCCTGAACCAGCCAATTGACAGGTTTACGTAAAAACAATTTTTCAAAAACTTCTGCCGGAATGGGGCGGCTAAAATAATACCCCTGCCCTTCATGGCAATCCTGCGCCTGCAAAAATTGAAGCTGCTCCTCATTTTCCACCCCTTCAGCCGTAACCTTCAGCTTCAAATGGTGAGCCATAGAGGCAATGGTAGATACAATGGCCGCATTTTTGCTGTCAACCAGCACCTCATTTACAAAGGAACGGTCAATTTTAAGACGATCAATCGGAAGATTCTTCAAATAATGCAATGAGCTATAACCCGTTCCAAAATCATCAATACTGATTGCAACACCAATAGCCTTTATTTTTTTCAACTGTTCAAAAGCCCGGTCCTTATCAAAAGTCATACTCTCAGTAATCTCCAGTTCTAAATAGCGTGGCTCCAGTCCCGTATAGGCCAAAATGCCCCGAATTACATCCACCAGTTTTTTTTGCTGGAATTGGCGCATGGATAAATTGACCGAAATCGGGATCGATGGATACCCTAGCTCCTGCCACTGCTTATTTTGGAGACACGCCTCACGCAACACCCATTCCCCCAAGGGCACGATCAGGCCACTTTCTTCAGCTACTGGAATAAAATCACCCGGCATCACCATCCCGCGATGAGGATGATTCCAACGCACCAGCGCTTCCAAACTCGTTAGCTCGCCACTTTGCAGATGGACGCGTGGCTGATACACCAATGAAAATTCTTCATTTTCAAGCGCTCGCCGCAAATCATTCTCCAGTTGGAGCCTTTCATGCGCTCGCATCTGCATCGCACTAGCATACCGCTGAAAATTCACTCCTTGCTCCTTGGCACTATGAACGGCTGTATCCGCCTGCTGAATAAGTTGTTCGCTCTGATTCGCATCCGACGGGTACAAAGCTATGCCAACGCTCACCATCACATGATAAGACTCCCCATTAATATCAAAAGGCTGATCGAACAGCTTCACCATATCATCAATACGATTTCTCATGGCATCTGAATCTTTGTAGCCCATTAGAAGAAAAGCAAATTCATCTCCACCCATGCTAAAGACAGCTTCCCCCTCACGGCAAAAATGCCCCAAGCGTTCGCCTACCGCATACAGCAAATAATTGCCTGCCGTATGCCCAAGCGAATCATTAATCGCTTTAAAACGATCAATATTTAGCACTAAAAGCGCTACTGTCTCATCAGATTTCAGTGAATTGCGCAATATTTTATCCAGGCGCTGGGAAAGACGACGGCGATTGGGAAGGCCTGTTATATCATCGTTATAAGCAATATGATTAAACTCAGATTCTGCCGCCTGTTTTTCCTGATAAGGAACCAGAACCATAAGCCGGACTAGACCGCTCAACAGATTATAAAATGCAATCACGTTCGTCAAAAGTCCTATAAGATGATTGATATCACTCATTTGCATAGCAAATAAATAGAATAACTGGCTCACAACACACAGCCCAATCCCACGAACGATAAGCAACATGCCCAACTCCGCAGGGCGAACTTTTCGGTATTTTCGTACTCCAAAAATAAATGTAAGCACCAGCAGTAACATAACAACCAGATTCAACGTCCAGCCCAGGTTACCTAATTCGTACCGTATACGTAGATCTGGTAAGCCTGCATCATATGCCTTAATAACTCCTAGAATCAGCAACGTACAACCTATCCCTGCCCACAAAGCCACTGTTTTGTATTCAGACTTCGTCCTTCTAAATGGGAGAGAACAAACGAATAGGAGCATAATAGAGGTAAAGGCACGATTTACAAATAGTAGCCACAACGAAATGCCCGGAGACAAAGCAAAGTCCGTCAGGCTTACGAAACTAAACGAAACAATATGAACAAGGTAAAGCAGACCAGCCACCAGAAACGTTGGGGCAATAAGAAGTCTCTGCCAGGTCAACTGTTCCAGCAAAACGGACCAGGATTGATAAAAAATAGAAAAACAAATCGCAGCACAGGCAAACCCTATAATCGGATATAACAAGAAAAATACATTATAGGAGTATATTTTATTCAAAGTTACGTGAAATAACTGAACTAAGACAAACAAAACTATGGCGGCAATACCAATGCCTATCGTTTTTTTTACTTCCAGCCGTATATTCATTCAGCCTCTTCAGCCCCCTGCATATCGGAGATTCCGATCATCTAAGACGTTTGACAGCTTTGGAAGCCGTTGTTTAAGTCTATAGTATCAAAAAAAATGTTGTATTCTGGTATATAATAGCATTTAATCTGTGAAAGGTGAATCATTTTTTTGTTCTATATTCATGAATTTATTTTCGCATTTGCGCAAATGCACGAGCTTACAGTACCAAAAAAGCGCATCATCTTTTCAGATCATGCGCTTCAGACGACATTTTTCAATTAGGTGATACCTATACCCCAACGCTGCACACCACAACAGAAATAGTATGTACAGGACCCCTCTGCGAAAATCTCATCATATTAGACTACAGGAAGTGTGATTTTAAATTGTGTACCGCTTCCATGCTTACTGTCTACATGAATGAAGCCTCCGTGATTTTTGATAATACGATAGCTCACAGCCAATCCCAAGCCGGTTCCACTTTCTTTTGTTGTAAAAAAAGGATCAAATAAACGCGCCAATGTATTGTGATCCATCCCTAATCCGTTATCTTCAATACAAATGTGGACATAAGAGCCCTCAAGCACGGTATGGATATCAATGCATCCCTCTCGTTCCCCGCCGATGCTTTCAATGGCATCCATCGCATTTTTAATCATATTGAGGATAACCTGCTTAATTTGCTTCACGTCAATGGAAACCTTCATGAGTTCATCATTTTCATCCAGTGCGATCTGGCAGCCCTTCATCAACGCCTCGCTTTCTGTCAGCATCACTACTTCTTTCAACAGTCCCATCACAGATACTGCCGTTTTTTGCGGAGCCGAAGGCTTGGACGAATTTAAAAACTCGTAAATAATGTCGTTCGCACGATCAATTTCGGTTAAAATAATGCGGGCATACTCATCCCTGCCCAACTCCACCAAGTGCGGCCGAAGCAATTGAATAAAACCCCGGATTGCAGTAAGCGGGTTACGGATTTCATGGGCGATAGAGGCCGAAATACGTCCCAGCATTGCCAGCTTGTCGTTTTGATACGCTGTCTGCTCAATCTGCTTATAATCCGACACATCCTTTACACTAAACAAAAAATCGCCATCCATCTGATCACCGTAGGTCACTGTTATCAACCAATGCCGACCATACTCATCAATCAACTCATGATAGCGCTTTCTATGAAAGATAGTTTCTTTATAAATTCGCATGATTTTCTTCTTCTTAAACCGACTTAACTCAGGATGATGCAAAATTTGCATCAGGTTGCGACCCGCGAGCGAACTACGTGGTAGCTCCAGTAATCTCGCCATTTGCACGTTAATAAAGGTCAGTACCCCGTCACTGTCAAACAGCATGATACCACTATCCAGGTTCTCCAGTACATTTTCATACTTATTATTGGCGATCTGTGTGGAAGGGCAAGCTCCCACGGTATCAAGCAAGGCTTCTTGGAATTCACTGATCATGCCAGGCTTCCCCCTTGTATCGGAATGATAAACTGGCCGTATCGGACGTGTAATATTCTTGAAGAAGAGAAAGGCATCTATCGATCACCCTTCAAATGGTGTAAAAAACAGTTTCAATCAACTCCGACCATTTTTTTCGATTCGAGTCTTATTTTATGATAGACAAGATTAAGGATCACAGTCAATCGGAAAAAGTGTCGAATCCACATTTTTATCCTATTTTCTTTCGTCATAATATCTGCGCAACATTACAAAATAAAAAAATAAGTTAAAAATAAGCGCCCTACACACCAAAGAAGCTCTCCAGATTTGAGAGCTTCTTTGGTGTGTAGGATGTCAACTGCCGCTCTTATTATGTTGAAGCCGGGATCGTCTTTGACTCATAACAGCCAGTCTTCTCTTAAGCTCTCCCTGCCATTTCTCATCATTCATCTGTTTCGCTACCGTCAATAAATCCAGCGACATGTCAATTTGTCGCTTCACAATTTCAAATGCATCTTCACTCTCACGATTTACACAGTTTTCAAATATCGTATCATCGTCTTCCATGACATAATCCTGAAAATCAATCTCAGATGCCCCATCTCCATGTGCATACTCAGCCAAAATTTCATACTCATTTTCAACTTTATAATGAACTTCAATGCGATGACATACCGGGCAAAACAGCAAAGGAACATTATGGACTTGGGTGCGGTAATGCTTCAGCGTTCCCTTGGTTCCTACCATGCTTGCTCCACAGCAATAACTCATCCGGGCTCAGCCTCCTCTGAACAAAACCTGTTCTGCCTTGTTTATCTTCTACAATACCTTATTCGCTTTCATCAGGCAAAATTCCTCCAGAACACAACAACATTTCCATAATTATTTGTTACTTCACTCTGTATTACATGATTCAGACAGGCTATTCCTATATCTCCGCTGCATAGCGCAGGCAAGCAAGCCCCCAACAACGGTAAAGTAACCGCTGGTTGGGGGCTTGCTTGTTTAAGTTCAACTTGTAAAGCTAATATTACAGATTTTTATCGCCTGGTTTCCAGTTCATTGGGCACAAGCCACCGGATTGCAAAGCTTGCAGTACACGCAATGTTTCTTCTACACTGCGGCCTACATCGTTGTGGTTAACCACTTGATATTTAAGTTCGCCTTCTGGATCAATGATGAACAAGCCGCGCAATGCAACGCCTTCTTCTTCGATCAGAACACCATAGTCGCTTGCTGTTTTTTTCGTGATGTCAGAAGCCAACGGGAAGTTCAGTTTGCCCAGACCGTTGTTTTCTTTAGCTGTGTTGATCCATGCTTTGTGGCTGTGCACGGAGTCTACACTGATACCCAAAATTTCAGTATCCAGCTCTTTGAATTGGTCAGCTGCATCGCTCAATGCTGTAATTTCTGTTGGGCATACAAAAGTGAAATCCAGTGGATAGAAGAAAAATACGAGCCACTTGCCACGGTAATCGGAAAGTTTCACCGAGCCAAATTCTTGACCGTCTCCAGATACTGTTTCCAATGCAAAATCAGGTGCGGGTCTTCCTACCAATCTTTCTGCCATAATGTGAAATCCTCCTTTAAAATATGTAAGAAAAACACCAATTGTGTTTTCCTCAATCAACTGTATTGTAATAAACCACCTACTTGATAAATGTTATCATTCGCTGAAATCAAAGTCAATATTGTAACCATTACTTTTTTATAATTATTTTAAACTAGCTTAAAAATTCACAATTTATTCACATTTCAACAGCTTTCTGATATGCAAGTAGCTCCTGATTACTCAGGAGCTACTGTGTCAAACATTTGCTATAAAATTATACTGTATAACCTCACTATATAATAGGAAGCTTTTTTTCAGAACAAGTACGTTTCTGGGGACTTTAGCGAATAGCTGCTGCGATCAAATCGCCCATTTGAGTTGTCGAGATCGCTTGTGATTTATCCACCGCGATATCTGCCGTACGGTGTCCTGCATCCAGTACCTCAGCTACCGCCTTCTCGATAGCGTCAGCTGCTTTCTCGTACCCGAAGGTGAGGCGGAACATCAAAGCAACGGACAAAATCGTTGCAATGGGGTTCGCCAGTCCCTGACCAGCAATATCAGGTGCTGAGCCGTGCACCGGCTCGTACAGACCGAAGCTGCCTTCTCCCAGTGATGCAGAGGAGAGCATACCGATGGACCCAGTCAGCATAGCTGCTTCGTCACTAAGAATGTCACCAAACATATTTTCCGTTACAATGACGTCAAAACTGGATGGACGACGCAGCAATTGCATGGCACAGTTATCGACCAATACATGCTCAAGCTCGACATCTGGGTAATCTACAGCGACCCGGTTAACGACTTCACGCCATAAACGGGAAGTTTCCAGTACATTAGCCTTATCCACCGATGCGAGCTTTTTGCGACGCTTTTGTGCAATTTCGAAAGATTGGCGAACAATACGCTCTACTTCTGTTACATTATATGCACAAGTATCGACCGCTTCTTCCCCCTGAGCACTCTCTCGTCTGTACTTCTCACCGAAATAAATACCGCCCGTTAGTTCGCGCACCACGATCAAGTCCGTTCCTTCCAATACCTCTGGTTTCAATGTAGACGCGTCCTTGAGACAATCGAAAACGACAGCAGGACGAAGATTTGAAAATAGACCGAGCTCTTTGCGAATACCGAGCAATCCGGTTTCAGGACGAAGCTCCTTAGGATTGTTGTCCCATTGTGGTCCACCTACCGCTCCCAACAGCACGGCATCTGCAGATTGACATACGGCCAGTGTTTCTTGCGGCAATGGAGTCCCCTTCTTATCAATGGCAATCCCGCCGAACAGCGCATGCTCTGTTTCAAATGAGAGGCCAAACACTTCTTCCGTACGTTTCAAAATTTTCTCTGCCTCTGCGACCACTTCAGGTCCGATTCCGTCTCCCGCTATTACTGCAATCTTTTTAACGTCTGCCATCACGTACACTCCTCTTGTTATACAGCCATACAGCCGTATTTCTCATACCTTCTTTGTAACATATTTGGGAGGGCTTTGACCAAGATATAGAATCTATCAATTCAATAGGCTTAGCCTATAAGCTGATTTTTTCATCAGAGAATAAGAAAACAGGACCGATACCGATCCTGTCTATACTCATTCCTTGGGCCTGTATAAAATTAGGATTTATAGTCTACGCGATTGCTGTAATTTTTACGCTTGTCAATCAAACCGTTCAGTGCATCTACATAAGCCCGTGCACTTGCTTCCAAAATATCGGTGCTTACCCCACGTCCCTGTACAGATATTCCGTTCTGAGTCAGCACCACATGTACTTCCCCTAGAGCGTCCTTGCCATGGGTAACAGATTTAATGGAGTAATCAGAAAGTACAACACTCTCGCTGCTGGCTTGATCAATCGCGTTATAGATCGCATCGACTGAACCATTCCCTTCAGCTTCTGTCTCAATCACCTGACCTTCATCGTTAACCAGTCGCACTTGTGCGGAAGGCGTAGCCTTGTTCCCATAAGTTACGAAAATGGTTTCCAGCTTGAAGACTTCAGGTGCATCGGCCAATTTTTCTTCCAGCAATGCCAGGATATCATCGTCCGATACTTCCTTTTTCTTATCAGCCAAATCCTTAAACTGCCCAAAAGCGCGATTCAAATCTTCTTCGTTCAATTCGTAGCCCAACTCAACCAAACGCTCCCGGAAAGCATGACGCCCTGAATGCTTGCCCAGTACCAGCTTGCTTTCTTTCAGACCGATACTTTCCGGTGTCATAATTTCATAGGTCGTCTTTTCCTTCAGCATGCCGTCTTGGTGAATACCTGATTCGTGCGCAAAAGCGTTAGCACCCACGATCGCCTTGTTGCCCGGCACTACCATCCCCGTCAAACGGCTAACCAATCGGCTCGTGCGTGCAATTTCAGACAATTGCAGAGACGTTTTGGCTTGGAAAAATTCCTGTCTCGTCTCCAGTGCCATGGCGATTTCCTCAATGGCCGTGTTTCCAGCACGTTCACCGATACCGTTAATAGTCCCCTCGATCTGATCTGCACCGTTCAGGATCGCAGCAAGCGTATTAGCAGTAGCCATTCCCAAGTCATTGTGGCAATGTGCACTCAACTGAATCTTCTCCACATCGACCACATTTTGCTTGATATGTTTGAATATATTTCCGTATTCGTAGGGTGTTAAGTAACCTACCGTGTCTGGAATATTGACGACAGAAGCCCCTTCCTGTACAGCCATGGTGACCATTTCAACCACAAAATCAAGCTCCGTACGTCCTGCATCCTCCAATGAAAACTCCACTTTTGGCAAATACTTCAATCCATAACGAATGGCTGCACGGGCAGTTTCCAATACCTGTGCCTTCTCCATCCGTAGCTTATGCTGACGATGAATTGGAGAGGTTGCCAAAAAGATATGGATACACGGGTCCTGTGCTCCCTTAAGCGCCTCGCGAACCGCATCAATATCTTGTTCCCTTGCACGCGAAAGGCCAATAACGGTCGAATTTTTTACAGCTTTTGCCACTGCATTAACAGCCGCCAGATCACCCGGAGAAGCAGCCGGGAACCCAGCCTCCATACGATCGATTCCCAGCTTTTCCAACTGATGAGCGATCTCTACTTTCTCACGAGTATTCAAGTTCACGCCAGGTGACTGTTCTCCGTCTCTCAACGTTGTGTCAAATATATATATTTTGCGCAACCTAACGCACCTCCTCAGGATTTGGACCCTTAAATTACAATGCGGCTCACGCAATAAGCAGGGCCGCATTGTAATTAATATTTATAAATAATTCATGTTGTCGAGCTTATAATACAAAAGGTTGTTACTTTTTGATCCAATGCATCATTTCACGCAATTGTCCGCCCACCACTTCAATCGGATGGTTAGCTTCATTACGACGAGTAGCCGTCAGGAATGCACGTCCAGATTGATTTTCAAGGATGAAGTCACGAGCAAATTTACCTTGTTGAATGTCAGTCAATACATCCTTCATGGCTTTCTTCGTATCTTCTGTTACCACACGTGGTCCAGTTACATAATCGCCATATTCTGCTGTATTACTGATGGAATCACGCATTGTTGCTAATCCACCTTCATACATCAGGTCAACGATCAGCTTAAGCTCATGCAAACATTCGAAGTATGCCATCTCAGGAGCATATCCGGCTTCAGTCAATGTTTCAAAGCCCGCTTTTACGAGTGCGCTCACACCGCCACACAATACCGCCTGCTCACCGAACAGGTCCGTCTCCGTTTCTTCACGGAAGGAGGTTTCAATTACGCCCGCACGTGTACAGCCAATGCCTTTTGCGTAAGCAAGACCGATCTCTTTGGCTTGACCTGTTGCGTCCTGCTCAATTGCGATCAACCCCGGTACACCAAACCCTTCCACATAGGTACGACGTACCATATGTCCTGGGGATTTTGGAGCAACCAGCAATACATCGCTATCTTTAGGAGCTACGATTTGTCCAAAATGAACATTGAAACCATGGGAGAACAAAAGTGCTGCGCCTTTTTTCAGGTTAGGTTCGATTTCGTTTTTGTAGACAGAAGCTTGAGTTTCATCAGGCAACAAAATTTGAACCACATCTGCACGGCTTGTTGCATCAGCTACGTTCAGAACTTCAAAACCGTCGTTTCTTGCGACATCAGCTGATTTGCCTTCACGCAAACCAATAACAACATTTACACCACTGTCACGCAAGTTTTGTGCTTGAGCATGTCCTTGGCTACCGTAACCAATTACGGCCACTGTTTTTCCTTTCAATACGCTGAGTTCTGCATCTTTTTCGTAGTACGTTGTAACTGCCATGGTTAATTTCCTCCTTTTAATTGGACCCTTCATAATGAGCGGGTACTCCAAGAGACTTCGCCTCATGATTGGTATCTAAAAATCTCTTCGAGCACCCGCTCTTATGCGGGCGGTTCTTTAATGATGTAATGCGCTATAAGCGGTAAATCGTTAAAGCTTTATATTATGCATTTCCACGTATCATAGCTGTAACCCCGGTTCGGGTCAACTCGCGAATACCGTAAGGCTTCAACAACTCGATCATCGCATCGATTTTTTCAGTATCGCCAATGACCTGAACAATCAAGCTTGTCGTTCCAACATCAATTACAGCTGCTCTGAACGTTTCTACCACGCCCATAATTTCTGGTCGCTGAGGCGGTTCAGCCTTTACCTTAATCATTGCCAATTCCCGAGCAACCATCGGCTTGGAACTGAGATCGATGACCTTGATCACATCAACCAGCTTGTAAAGCTGCTTTTCAATCTGCTCCAGGTTGTTCTCATCTCCTACAGTCACAATGACCATACGGGATAATCCAACTTCTTCCGATTGACCCACAGTTATGCTCTCAATGTTGAAGCCACGGCGACCAAACAGTCCGGACACACGTTGCAAAACGCCGGGATGATCATTTACCAGTACAGCAATGGTATTTTTTGTCGTCATTTTACTCGTCCCCCATCAGCATTTGATCAATTGTCGAACCTTGCGTCACCATCGGATATACATTCTCTTCCTTGCTGACTACAAACTCGACAACGACCGGTCCGGGTGTATCAAGCGCCTCCTGCCAAGCCCGACGTGCTTCTTCCTTATTCGTAGCACGCAGTCCTTTGACACCATATGCTTCGGCCAGTTTCACAAAATCCGGGCTTCCAGCCAGGTCAATGTGACTGTACCGATTGTTATAGATCAATTCCTGCCATTGGCGAACCATTCCAAGTACCTGGTTGTTGATGATTACGATTTTGACCGGAATGTTATTGATTGCACAGATGGCTAATTCCTGCGAACACATCTGCATGCCGCCGTCTCCGTTAATCGATATTACCAATCTGTCGGGATTGGCCATCTGAGCGCCGATGGCAGAAGGGAAACCAAATCCCATCGTACCCAGTCCACCGGAGGTGACCCATGAACGTGGCTGATTGAATTTGTAATACTGTGCTGCCCACATTTGATGCTGTCCTACGTCCGTCGTAACGATTGCTCCGCCCTTGGTCGTTTTATCCAACAATTCAATAACCCATTGTGGTTTAAGCACTGTTTCAGAATCCTTATAAGAAAAAGGTTTCGCAGCTTTCCATTGCTGAATTTTCGCTCTCCATGCATCTGCCAGATCCGCGCGTTTCACATCCTGATTCAGCAATTCCAATACTGCCTTCACGTCACCTACGATTGGAATATCCGCGGCAACATTTTTTCCGATTTCAGCAGGATCGATATCAATGTGTACGATTTTGGCTTGAGGAGCAAATCCATCCAACTTGCCTGTCACCCGATCATCAAAGCGGGCACCGATACAGATCAGCAAATCCGACTGTTGAATCGCCTGATTGGAAGTGTATGTTCCGTGCATTCCCGGCATCCCTGTCCAGAGTTCATGTCCACTTGGGAATCCTCCCAAACCAAGCAATGTTGTTGCAATCGGAATTTCCGTTTTACGAACAAACTCGTAAAGTGCTTCATGTCCACCGGAGTATACAACTCCTCCACCTGCCAGAATGAATGGACGTTCTGCTTCGGCGATAGCTTGAGTCAGCTTGTCTAGTTGAATTTTGTTGGGCAACACATTCGGGTTGTAACCCCGCATGGTCACAGGTTCCGTCTGTGGAACAAACAACGTCTGGGCTGCGGAGACATCCTTCGGAATATCAATCAGTACTGGTCCTTTTCTACCTGTATTGGCAATATGAAATGCCTCATGGATGATTCGCGGCAGATCCTCTACATCTCTCACCAGATAGCTGTGTTTCGTAATCGGCATTGTAATTCCCGTGATATCAGCTTCCTGGAAAGCATCTGTACCGATCAGGGAAGATACAACATTACCCGTGATGACCACCAACGGCACCGAATCCATATAAGCTGTCGCTATGCCAGTTACCAGGTTTGTCGCTCCAGGTCCGGAAGTCGCGATACAGACACCAACTTTACCGCTTGCCCGTGCATAACCATCTGCCGCATGAATAGCTCCCTGCTCATGACGAGTGAGGACATGCTTGAAATCCTTGAAGCCGTACATGGCATCATAGATATAAAGCACAGCACCACCTGGATATCCAAAGACACACTCTACTCCCTCCAGCAAAAGGCTACGGAGTAAAATTTCCGAACCTGTAATCACCTCAGGCTTCATCCACTTTTGACGTAATTCATCGGTTGACCTAACTTCAGGAATTTGTGCACTCATTGGTCATCCTCCTTTACAAAATTTACATACAGCTGACATTTGTAAAAACAAAAAAACCTTTCATCCCTAGAACAGACTTGCTGTTACTGAGGGACGAAAGGCTGTAGCTTCCGTGGTACCACCCGTGTTTGCCCGATATTTCGCAATACCGAACCTTGGCAGGTACAGAAATCACAAAGGATCTCCATATCTGGCGTCTGTAACGTAGACCGTACGATTTTCCCTAATAGGCGATTCGGCGCACCGTTAATATCATGGGGCCCAAATACTTTTCAGGAAAACAGCTCCAAGGTGAGCTCGTTAAAAAGGGATTTTGGTGAAGCTTGCAGCTAATGCCTCACTCTCTGAACAAAAGAGCCCTAATCACTTCGTCCTCTTCATTGCCGTTGTGTTCATGTCATTCTTTCAAATGTTTAGACACATTATATGTCCCCCATCTGGGATAGTCAATACCCATATTTCATAAAAATTTATGTTTCTCCGCTTAAACACCTCTGGGTCGCACGCTTGTAAGAGGTACCCGCATATTATAAAAAAGACCGCACAGTGAGATTTTGTACTCCTTCAAAGACCAAGTCATATCTTGTTAAAAGGGTAAAAAGGAGGCCCGTTTATGATTCGCAAACGATGCGCCCAAGATGACAACATGATCTTTCGTCTAATCGAGCAAGAACTTGTCCCTCTATCGCATTTAAGTGCCCAAGAAATGGATCAAATACGTAAAGAATTACCCCGGCGCTTAAACCGGGGCATCACTTTTGTAGCTTGCAGACCGGATAATGCACAGGTTGTTGGCTTCATTCATGTTATGCTGCATGGAGAACTATTATACATTGATTTGATCGCAATCTCTTCGGCTCATCAAGGTAAAAGATACGGAAAAAAGTTGCTGGAGTATGCCGAGCAATACGGCCGATTGCGACGTTGCAAGCGGGCTAAAGTGATGGTGGACGAAGACAATGTGCGAGGGATCCATTTTTATCTACGTCATCAATATCACATGCTACGATATGTGGCTCTAAGCCGATGTCACGAACTCGAAAAGTCCCTGTGAAAAGTATGGTTTTCAGGGTCGTGATTTTGTAAAACTAAAAAAAGTTAGGGTAAAAAGGATAGCCTACCCCGGGGTAGCCCCCGTCTGTGTACGGTCCATACTGTGGACCATATCCTGGCCCTCCATAGCCTGGTCCTCCATAACCTGGACCGTAGCCACCGTAGGCACCAACGTATGGAGCTGTGCCAATGGCAAGCAAATCAAAAAGCACCAGAGGAATAATCGCCTTCGTGTTTACTTTTTTCTTACGGTTTGGTTGGAGAATCAGTCGGTTACCTGAAATGCGAATCAGCTTGCCACTGACCCGGGAGCCATCCTTACGTGTAGCGAAGATGACTTTGCCGACAAGCTTCTCCACCTGCTTTCTGGTTACTGCCTGTTTCATCGTATTTCCTCCTTCTTTCTCAACGGATGGACAGATTGAACGGCTCCTTGATAGCTTACCACCACCACAAAATAGACTGGAGCTGACAGGGGCCGAGCGTCCGTCCAATCTGCATAGCACAGTCTATTCCATTCAAGCCAGAAGCGTATGTTTAAATGCCTGCACAATGTAAAAAAATCCGGTACCTGCACATGCAGATACCAGATTTTCATATACACTAACGCGTATATTTAAAAACATTCAGCTGTCTATGAGTTATTAACGCTTGCTTGGATCATACAGTTGACCCAAAGCAGCCGGAGCGCGTGAACGTCCAACTGCCGCCACCAGCACAATAATCGTCAGGAGATACGGCAACATAAAAATAATTTCCTGGGGAATACTTTGCGACCATGCGAACAGCTGCACATAGTTGCGAATGGCTTGTGAAAAACCGAAAAACACTGCCGCGCCAAAAGCACCGAGCGGATTCCATTTACCGAAAATCATAGCAGCAATAGCAATATAGCCCTGCCCCGAAACGGTATTATGTGAGAACATATTGGTTGTAGTCAAAGTGATTGTTGCTCCACCAATCCCAGCCAACGCACCACTAATCATAACACCGATATAACGAAGGCGATTGACCTTGATTCCCACGGTATCGGCTGCACCCGGATGCTCCCCTACTGAACGCAAACGCAAGCCAAACGGAGTTTTATACAAAGTAAAGTAGCCAATTATAACCAATAGAATAGCTAGATATGTCGTTGGGTAGGCTTGGAAAAATGCTTTTCCTGCAATCGGAATATCCACAAGATAAGGGATGGATATCTCGTTAAAGCCTTGAATTCGACCGGTGTCACCATCACCCTTGAATAACAGCTTAACCATGTACAGGGTACTACCCGCTGCCAAGAAGTTAATGACAATCCCGCTAATAACCTGATCGGCTTTAAACGTAATAGAGGCAACAGCATGAATGAGCGAAACCAGAATACCGAACACCGCAGCTGACAGCACACCTACCCAGGCCGCAGAGGTGCCTCCTAGTCCAGCTTGCTCGGCATAAAATCCGCCAACACCTGCCGCAAACGCCCCAAATACCATAAGTCCTTCCAATCCCAGATTCGTTACACCGGATTTTTCCGAAAAAACTCCGCCAAGAGACGCAAAAATAATCGCCGTCGCAAAAACGAGCGTTGTATGGATTAATTCACCAAGTGTTAACCAACTCATTTTACAACACCTTCTCTTTCTTACGCTTGGAGTAGAGCGGCTTTACAACCCAACGCACAATGCCTTGGGCCGCAATGAAGAAAATAATCGAGCCAATGACTACTCGGATAATTTCTGGCGGTACATCCGCGCTAAAGCTCATCCCCGCAGAACCATACGTAAGTGTTCCGAACAAAACAGAACCGAGCAGTACACCGAACGGATTATTCATCCCGATCAAAGACACAGCGATACCGTCAAAGCCCGTTCCCGGTGACCCTGCCATGACAGATTGATAATGGAAAACCCCCAGCACCTCAAAAGCACCAGCCAATCCGGCAAAAACACCACTAATAAACATCGCTTTTATAATATTGCGATTTACATTCATGCCTGCATAACGGGATGCATCCTGATTAAATCCGACAGCCCGAAGCTCATAGCCCTGCTTTGTTTTCCACATAAAAATATAGAAAAACACTGCCGCCAGCACAGCAATAACTGTGCCCCAATGAACCCGAGCATTCCCCATCATCTGGGACAGCCAATCAATGGAAATGGAAGCGGAAGGTTGGATATCCACAGAGCGATTTTCGCCTTCCATAAGTGCAAACTGATTAATCACCAAATTAGCCAAATACAGGCCGATCCAGTTCATCATAATACAGGTAATAACTTCGTTCACGCCTCGCTTAGCCTTCAAATAGCCAGCAATCGCTGCCCACAAGCCTCCGAAAACTGCTCCTGCGATCACAGCCAGCGGTGCATGAATGATAGCAGGCAGCCCATGAAGTTTGATGCCCACAATCGAAGCAGCTGTCATACCGACCAAAAACTGCCCTTCGCCACCGATATTAAACAACCCGGCACGAGCCGCAAAAGCAAATGCCAATCCTGTTAGAATCAAAGGAGTCATCTCACGGATCGCTTCGCCAAAGTTGTAGGAATCTCCATACACACGGCTAAATAAAGCGGAATAAGCCACAATAGGGTCATACCCGCCAATCATCATCACGATAGCACCCAGAAGGAGGCCTAAAATAATAGAGACTAGAGCCAGAACAAAGGAGTCTTTTGTGAATATTTTTAATAAGTTAGCCATTCTCTGCTCCTTTCTTCACTGCACTTCCTGCCATCATCAGTCCCAGTTCCTGGTCATTCGTTTCTTCAGGCAGCACTTCCCCGACAATCTTGCCTTCATAGATAACAGCAATTCGATCGGATACATTCATAATCTCGTCCAGCTCAAAAGAAATGAGCAGTACTGCTTTACCTTGATCCCGCTGGGCAATCAATTGTTTCTGGACAAATTCAATAGCCCCGACATCCAGCCCGCGTGTAGGCTGCGCCGCAATGAGAAGGTCTGGGTTTTTATCAATTTCACGCGCTATGATTGCTTTTTGCTGATTCCCACCAGATAGCGATCTTGCCTTGGTATGAATATCTGGTGTTCTAACATCAAACTTCTCGATAAGACTTTTTGCCTGCTTTTCTATAGCGTCCTTGTTCAAGAAGCCATTTTTACTGTAAGGCGCCTGATAATACGTCTCCAGCACCATATTTTCACTCATGGAAAAATCGAGCACCAATCCATGCTTATGGCGGTCCTCCGGTATATGTGAAACGCCTGCCTCTGAAATTTTGCGCGGTGGCTGATTTGCCAGTTCTTTTCCGAGCAAACGGATACTTCCGCTATCCACCTTGCGTAATCCTGTCAAAGCTTCTATCAGCTCACTCTGTCCATTGCCGTCTACTCCAGCAATCCCCAAAATCTCGCCGGCCTTAACCTGCAGGTTCAATTCATTCAGAACATGAATGCCATCCTTGTTTTTAGAAATTACTTTGTTCATTTCCAGTACAGTTTGTCCTGGTTGAGCAAGCTTCTTATCCACTTTAAAGGACACACGACGGCCCACCATTTTCTCCGCCAGCTCATTTGGTGTTGTTTCGGATGTTTTGACCGTGTCAATAACTTTACCTCGGCGAATGATCGTAACCGTATCTGCAATTTGCATAATTTCTTTGAGTTTATGAGTGATAAGAATGATTGATTTGCCTTCAGCTACTAAGCGCTTCATAATTTCCAGCAACTCAGAGATTTCCTGCGGTGTCAGCACCGCGGTTGGCTCATCGAAAATCAGAATATCTGCACCGCGATAGAGCGTTTTGATAATTTCCACACGCTGCTGCATACCAACAGATATATCCTCAATTTTGGCATTCGGATTTACCTGAAGTCCGTATTGTTCAGACAACCGCTGTACTTCTGCGGCAGCCTTTTTATAATTGATTTTCAGACCTTTACGTGGCTCCGACCCAAGGACAATATTTTCGGTTACGGTAAACGGCTGTACGAGCTTAAAATGCTGATGCACCATGCCGATCCCCAGATCAATCGCCCTATTTGGACTATCAATCTGTACGGGGTTCCCTCCCATTTCAATGGTCCCTTCATCCGGCTGATATAGTCCGAAAAGAATATTCATAAGCGTAGATTTACCCGCGCCATTCTCACCCAAAAGGGCATGAATTTCTCCCTTATGCAGCTTGATGCTGATGGAGTCGTTGGCAACGATGCCGGGGAATCGTTTTGTAATTTGCTTTAACTCAACGACGGGGGTCGCTGCATCCATGAGATCACCCTTATACACTTTATAGTATGTGCTCCAATGAGCTGAATTTGACCGTATAATCTGTATAACTCCAGACGTAAGAACAAGGCTAGTCTTATGAACCAGCCTTGTCACCACCTCTATGTTCTTCAGTCTAACTTATTTCGAAGGGACTGTAATCTCGCCTTTAATGATTTTTTGCTTGTATTGTTCTACAAGATCAAGCACGTCTTTTGGAACGTTTTTTGTAGATGTATCTGCCAAACCAATTCCGTTATCTTTCAGAGCCAGTGTTTCGACACCGCCCTTAAACTTACCGTCAATTACTTCTTGGGATACGCGTTTTACTGCTTCATCTACGCGTTTTACCATGGAAGTTAATGTTACCTCGTCACCAAACTCAAGTGATTGGTCTTTATCTACACCGATAACCCATACTTGCTGACCTTGCTGCTTACGCGCGAGTGCTTCGTTAAATACGCCTGTTCCTGATCCGCCAGCTGCATGGAAAATAATATCCGCACCATCGTTGTAGATCGTTGCTGCTGCAGCCTTACCGAGATCTGGCTTATCAAATGCACCCGTATAGTTCACATTCAGTTGTGCTTTTGGATTAACAGCCTTAATCCCTGCTTCAAATCCTTTTTCAAAACGTTTGATCAGCGGGCTGTCTTGTCCACCCACAAAACCAATTTTGTTTGTTTTAGTAAGTTTACCAGCCACAACCCCCACCAGGAAGGAACCTTCATTTTCAGCAAATACAACCGATTTAACGTTAGGCGCATCTACAACACTGTCGATGATTGCCAAGTTTTTGTTCGGATTGTCTTTTGCTACTTGTCCAATCGCATTAGCCAGATTAAAACCAATTCCCCAAGTCAGGTTGAAATCACCCTTAACGAATTGGTTCAGGTTAGGAATATAATCCTGGTCGGATTTACTTTGCAGGTATTTAACTTTAACGCCTGATTCTTTCTCAATAGCTTGAAGTGCCTCCCAAGCAGATTGGTTAAACGATTTGTCGTTTACTCCACCCACATCTGTAACCATGCCAAGTTGGACATTTGATGTTTTGGCAGAACCGCCTGCTTCTCCACCATTTGCGTTGGACGCACCTTGATTTTTGTTACCGCAGCCTGCGAGAATGACCGAGATCGCCAGCAGCATAACCAAAGACATACTAAACAATTTCTTCATGCTGATACTGTTCCCCCTTAGTGTTAGATCCCTGGACTGTCTCTTTTCTTTAGAAAATGCACATCATTTTCATGTCATTTACTGACGAGACAGATCGTACAGAAGACTTACTTTAGAGATTATACAATTATGATCGGCTAAAATCTAGACAATTAATAACCTTGGGTCAATTTTTTTTAGATTCCCAAAAATGTAAGCGTTACAAAATCGAAAAATCCATACATTCTATCATCACACGTCATATTTATTCGTATTTTGAAGAAAACGAAGTCCTTTTTAGTGTTAAGTATGTACAAAAAAAGGCGTCCCTACACAGCGTACTGCTCGGGACACCTTTGTTACCACTTTCGCGGTTTTCACGCCTTAATTAAGCATTGATTTTACCTTTAGCAACAGTTGCCAAAGAGTTGAATGCATTAATATCATTGACTGCAAGATCAGCCAAGATTTTACGGTTAATGTCTACACCAGCCAATTTCAGACCGTGCATCAATTTGCTGTAAGACAAACCATTCAAACGAGCTGCTGCGTTGATACGCACGATCCACAGTCTGCGGAAGTTACGTTTCGTCTGACGACGGTCACGGTATGCGTAAACAAGCGATTTCATTACCTGCTCGTTAGCTGTTTTAAAAATGCGGTGTTTGGAACCAAAATAACCTTTAGCAAGCTTCAATACTTTTTTATGACGACGACGAACGACGAATCCGCCCTTTACTCTTGCCATATCAAAAGACCTCCCAAATAATGTTTATACTTTATTTATTTCCGTGCTTAATGCTATTTCAGGTTAGCAAGACCTTGTTTCAGACGTCTAACGTCCCCAGGTGCCATCTCAGGGTTAGTACCCAGAACGCGTTTTGCACGTTTGGATTTGTGGGAAAGCAAGTGGTTTCTGTAAGCTTTGTAACGCGTTACTTTACCAGTACCGGTAATTTTGAAGCGGCCTTTAAGGCTGCTATGTGTTTTCATTTTTGGCATTGAACTTCCTCCTTAATTTGTCATTGACTCTTTGGAGCCAATATCATAATCATGCTGCGTCCTTCGAGCTTGGGTTGGCGCTCCACGGTACAAAGATCAGCAACTTCCGTTTTTACACGTTCGAGAATTTTTTGTCCCACATTAGCATGGGTAATTTCGCGACCACGGAAACGAACAGAGCATTTCACCTTGTCCCCTTCATTCAGGAACTTCACCACATTGCGAAACTTGGTCTGGTAGTCATGTTCCTCGATGTTGGAACGGAACCATACCTCTTTGATGTCAACGATCTTCTGGTTTTTACGGGCTTCCTTTTCTTTCTTCTGTTGCTCATAGCGGAATTTACCGTAATCCATAATCCGACACACGGGCGGCTTCGCTTGAGGCGCCACGTTCACGAGATCCAAGTTTGCATCAATAGCCATTTGCAGAGCTTCACGAGTCGGTTTAATACCGATTTGTTCCCCGTTTGCACCAACTAGACGTACTTCTCTCACTCGAATCTCATCATTGATCATATGTTCCTTACTAATAACCCTCCACCTCCAGAACCTGTTATTGTTGTATTGTGTTTAAGCACAAAAAAGGGATGACGACTATGCAGCCGACATCCCTGTCTGATACTCAATTCATCATGAAAGTTCAATTCACAAATCATTGGATCATGACCAGCCGGCAATACCGGACAGGTGAGAAGTCGGACCTTCTGCTTGTTAATCCATACTTTTCAATTAACATACTCAAGTATCATATCATGCTACTACAGAGGCGTCAACACTTTTATAAAAAATTAGGTGTACACATCCGCTGTAGGTTGCATAGTCTTACTTCATTGTTAATTAGCCTTGCTTGCTCTGAACCTCTTCCAGACGAACGACACGCGTATGCTGGGTGTGGCTCCATTGCTTGTTGTTCTGTGTAAAGAACGCATAGAACGTAATCGGATACCACGAAATCAGATAGACGGGGAACAGCAGCAAGTACAGATATACTTTTTTGAACGTGACCTTTTCCAAGATCATCGCGATTAAAAAGGTGATAATATTCAGACTCACAGCCACAAAACCGGTCCAAGCAGGGAATTGTACGTAGATATTTTCAATATTGGGACCACCAAATAATACAATATCTACCCACATCGCTACTGTCATCAAAAAGGTAAACAGTACGATGTACACGTTCAGACCATAAAGAGCCATATCGAATTTAATCAGGCTTCTATGCTTGATACTCTGCCACAGCAAGGGGAAGAAATAACGACGAGCAACCGTGAAGTGACCTTGCATCCAGCGCAGACGCTGTCTGGAAGAAGCTTTGAACGTCAACGGCTTCTCATCATACACCTTGGCATCGTAATTAAATCTTGGATATACGTTGCGTTGTGTACAACGCATAGTGAATTCCAAATCCTCTACCAGACTTGTTGCACCCCAGCCCATTTCCTTGAGCAGATTTGTTTCAAAGCACATGCCTGTACCACCGAGGAAATTAGCCATATTCAGGTTGTGACGTGACAACTGCCACAGACGGTTGATGTACCAATAGGATACCCCGTATGCTGCTGTGATCCAAGAGTCCTCAGGGTTCTTAGTATCAATGTATCCCTGGATAACACGAGCACCTGAGCACAAATCATTGTTCATTTCGCTCAGGAAATTGGTATGCGCCAAATTGTCGGCATCAAACATGACAATGGCATCATATTGACGCGGCATAGCCCATAGCTCTTTGAGCATCCACTCAATAGCATAGCCTTTACCACGCAAATTCGGATTCGTACGTTCACAAGCATTCATGCCGTGAGCACGAACGATGTCCGCTGTCTTATCTGTGCAGTTATCACAGATTACGAATACATCGTACAGTTCCTTTGGATAGTCAAGCTGCTTTAAATTTTCCATCAGTGCTCCGACAACTTGTTCTTCATTGTGGGCAGCGACTAAAATAGCAAATGATTTTTCTGGAGCCGCCTGCTCTTTCCTTTTCTTACGAACCAATCCGAACAAGGAGAATGCAAACTGATAGACTGCGATCAACGCCAGTATGATCTGGAGCGTCACGAAAATAGCGTCTAACATGATCTCTTGTTACCCCCTTTTTATACCCCTTTAAAAATCTTGCGTTTGTCTGTTTTCTATCTGTGTAGCGCAAGTTGCGGCGCTTTGTGCGCCTTTTCTGTAGTTTTGACCCGACCCTTGCTTTCTTCTTTGGCTCTGCGCAGCCCCCTTTTGGCTGACACAGGAATGCCATTACGATTTTCGTTGGTTTTCAATCTTTTGTCAAAGCCCCTAAACGGGTCTCAGCAGCAAAAAAACACGACAAATTCCCGTTTGAACCGAGAATGCGGCGCTGGACCTCTCATTCATGACGCTTAGGTCTTATTTTCATCCATTTGCTAACTTTTTATTTCTTTGGTCCCTCCTTTTTGTGGGCCAATTAGCAACCACTTCTAATCACTCTATCTTATTAGACGGATGAACGCAAAGAAAGTTATACAAAACGGCTTATATTCCATTAACATTTTTGTGTAGAATTGAACCAGGTAAGTGGTGATTCTTGAAATGAACAGCGTTTAAAAATATGATGAGAGCAAGAGAATAATTACTTAGATCTAATTCTGTCAAATGGATTCAAAATATTTGCCGACAGACCTGAACCGGCAACCGGAGGAAACCAAATGCAACGTCTAGTCGTAAAACTTGTAAATCTGGAGCAGCGATTGTTCAAATGGATCAACGGGCGCTTACACAACCGTTTTTTGAACTTTTGGCTGTATTATCTCACACATTTAGGCGGGGCTACCTTTACAATAGCCTCTACGCTTCTGATTTGGTGGCTCGCTCCGTATCCATGGAAAGATTCCGGCATGAAGGGAGCTATCGCTCTTGCGATCAGTCACATTCCCGTGGCTATCGTCAAAAAGCTGTATCCGCGGATACGCCCGTACTTGGCGCTACCAGGTACGAATACATTCCGCAATCCCTTGTCGGATCATTCTTTTCCCTCAGGGCATACAACCGCTATTTTTTCGGCTACCGTTCCTTTTATGCTGCAGTCACCCATGCTAGCACTGTTGCTGTTGCCTGTAGCGATAATTGTAGGTTTTTCTCGAATTTACCTGGGGCTTCACTATCCCACGGATGTACTTGCAGGAGCAGTCATCGGAACGTCTGCAGCAATAGGAACGGTTGCATTCTGGCCTTAAAGCCGATATGGTATGATTGAGAACATCCCAGCAGGAACAGGTGAAATGAGAGTGGCTAAAAAACGAGTGTTATTATTATCGGAAGGTTTCGGTGCCGGACATACTCAAGCTGCCTACGCGCTCTCAAGCAGCTTGCGGAAGCTTTCTCCGGATGTGCAGACAAGAGTGCTGGAGCTGGGGAGCTTTTTGAATCCGAGAATGGCCCCGCTTATTATTACAGCATACAAAAAGACTGTTGTATCGCAGCCTCGCCTAGTCGGATTGGTTTACCGTCATCAATACAAAAAATCATTAAACCGTCTTACAACGCTCGCTTTGCACCGTCTGTTCTACACACAGACCCGGAATATTCTTCGGCAGCTTCGTCCCGATTTGGTGGTATGTACTCACCCCATCCCAAGCGCAGTCATTTCACGTTTGAAGCGCTTAGGCTTACATGTCCCGCTGTGTACCGTCATAACAGACTACGATGCACATGGAACATGGATTAGTCCTGAGGTTGACCGGTACTTTGTATCTACGCCTGAAGTCATGCGTAAGCTGCGCGCGCGCGGAGTACCTGTATCAAAAATCCAAGTGACCGGCATTCCGGTTCATCCTAATTTTTGGGAACATCCAGGGCACGATGAAATTAGAGAACAATTTGGACTTAAACCCATCCCGACAGTACTTGTTATGGGCGGCGGCTGGGGCCTGATGAACGACGAAGTCATACATCGTTCGCTTACCGATTGGAGAGAAAAGATTCAATTTATTTTTTGTTTGGGGCATAATGATAAAATTCGTCGTAAAATGGAGCTGGATCCTCGGTTTAATCATCCAAATATTCATATTTTCGGATTTACACGGGAAATCGACAAATTAATGGAAGTGTCGAATCTGCTCATTACCAAACCCGGTGGAATGACATGCACCGAGGGGCTGGCGAAAGGGATTCCGATGCTGTTTCACAAGCCTCTCCCTGGACAGGAAGAGGAAAATTGTCAGTACTTTACGGCTCAAGGCTTCGGAGAACCGATTACTTCGCTGGATGTTGTCGTTAAATGGATGAACCGACTGCTATACGATTTTCCAGAAATCGTTCGCAAGCGACAGGAGCACATCCATAATGTAGCGCGATATTATCCTCTTCAGAGCGCACAGAGTATTTTGGATATACTGGAACCAGACAGGGTGCTTTCCTAAAAGGAAGCACCCTGTCTTGTTTACTTTATTTATTTTGCCCGCTTTTTTACTTTCCATATTTTTCGAGTCGTATTTTTTCGTACTCTTCCAAAGCGTCTTTGCCAATCAGCACCTCGACACGATGAATATTCATACCTTTACCCATGAACTTTTGTTCATACTCTGTCATGACATGCTCCTCATTGATTCCATCACGATGAAGGTTTAACGAAATATTCGTCATTTGTAGACCACTATCAGCGAATGAATTCAGAGAAAACTCAAACAATGTCTCCGAGTCCGTCTTAAAATGAATTTGTCCTTTGCTGTTCAGAAGCTGACGATACTTGTCCAAAAAACGCGGATGCGTCAAACGACGGCGTGCATGCTTGGCTTTAGGCCAAGGATCGCTAAAATTCAGATAAATGCGCTCTACTTCTCCTGGTTCGAAAACATTTTCGATCTGTTCGATGTTTGCCAGTGCCAATTTGATGTTGGGCGGTGTTACAACTTCTGATTCACTCCAGGCCAGACGGGACTTTTCTGTAGCACGGCGAACCAGCTCGTCATACATATCAAAGCCGATATAGTTAACCTCTGGATTACGGTAGCTCATTTGGCTTATAAATTGCCCTTTACCCATACCAAATTCCACATGAATGGGACGATCATTACCAAATAAGTGCTGCCATTTCCCCTTATACTGTGATGGTTCCAAAATGACCAGATCTTGCTGTTCTTCCAGACTTTCACGTATTCCTTTTCTTCCGCGTAAACGCATGTTACTCCTCCATATACTCTGTTATCAAGGAAAAAGGAATTTCACCCCCGCTTGAAGATACGGAAATGAAATTCCTTTTTCAATATATTTGGATTGGGGTCCAACTAATTTAATTGTTCATAGTCTACCCTATCAGCAGGTGAAAAATCAATTGTCTTTTGGCAAGCGGCTCTGATTTTTTGACGTGCGGCCGTTCCAATCTGACGATCCTGCCCAAAACGGACACCAGTCAATGCTAACGCCTCATCAAAGGTTAACTCAACAGTAACTTTATCCATACGCGTCTTATCCTGCGTATTCATAAAAGATCACCTCACGGGTTATTTGTGATGGAACCGACGTGCACTTCCCCTAAAGCAGGCGATAGAAACAGCATAGCTGCCTCCCCGAAGAATAGTCATTAGCAACTGATAACTTTTTATCTTCAGGATCAAAAACAGTCCTTTTATCATATGTCTGGTACCGCTTACAATATAACATATTGTGTAACCTTTTTCAATCCGCAAAGCTATAAAATCAGCACTTTTTAATGACTTTCTCGGTCAAGTGATTCCCATTTAAGATTGAATTTTGTTACAATAGGGTGATCGTAAAAAAAGGAGTCCTCCCATGAAAACAGATTTGTTGCCTGCTCCTCTCCTGTGGGGAGATAAACGGTTCCATACATGGAATTACGAAATGCGCGAGCAATTTCAAAATAAAGTGTTTAAAGTCATGCTGGATGCGGGTTTTACTTGCCCAAATCGCGATGGTTCCATTGCCAAAGGTGGCTGTACCTTTTGTAGTGCACGCGGATCAGGCGATTTTGCCGGACGTCGTCGCGATGATTTGGTCACCCAGTTCAATACGATTCGGGATCGCCAGCATTTAAAATGGCCCAACGCTAAATATATTGGCTATTTTCAAGCCTACACCAATACGTATGCCCCGGTTGAGGAACTGCGAGAATATTTCGAGGTTATTTTGGAGCAGCCCGGTGTTGTCGGTCTGTCCATCGCTACACGTCCCGATTGCCTGCCTGATGATGTAGTCGATTATCTAGCCGAGCTGAACGAACGCACGTATCTGTGGGTCGAAATGGGTCTGCAAACCGTTCATGAATCGACCTCTGAGCTGATTAATCGTGCTCATGATACGCAGTGCTAT
Organism: Paenibacillus sp. lzh-N1; assembly: GCF_002872435.1. Taxonomy (NCBI): domain Bacteria; kingdom Bacillati; phylum Bacillota; class Bacilli; order Caryophanales; family Paenibacillaceae; genus Paenibacillus; species Paenibacillus sp. lzh-N1. Next base: position 141,179 of record NZ_CP025696.1, read on the forward strand.
CTGGATGCAGTGGAAAAACTGCGCAAGCGGAATATCCGTGTGTGCGCCCACATCATTTATGGCCTACCGCAAGAGACGCATGAAATGATGCTCGATACAGGACGTGCAGTAGCCGCTATGGATGTGCAGGGCATCAAAATCCATCTGCTGCATCTCATGCGCAAAACGCCAATGGTCAAGCAGTACGAAGCAGGACTGTTACGCTTTCTGGAAAAGGACGAGTACATTAAGCTTATTGTAGATACGCTGGAGTTTCTACCCCCTGAAATGATCGTTCATCGGTTGACCGGAGATGCACCACGCGATTTACTGTTGGGCCCCATGTGGTCGCTTAAAAAATGGGAAGTGCTCAACAGCATTGATAATGAACTGAAATCACGTGAAACGTGGCAGGGAAAATACTGGAGGAAGTCTTAAATGGGATTCCTGTCTGTTCTGAGCTATGCTCATCAATTGGTAGCTGCGCGGGTGCAGCCAGGTGATACTGCTGTAGACGCCACCGTCGGCACAGGAGCAGATACGTTGTTTCTCGCTAAAGCTGCTGGCAAACGGGGCCGCGTCTATGGCTTCGATATCCAGCAGGCAGCTTTGGATTACGCTCGTCGTCGACTGGAAGAAGACACCTCCCCTTCATTAGCGGAAGTATCACTATTGCTGCAAGGCCATGAGCACATGCGGGAGGTCGTCCCAGACCTGCTGCATGGTAAAGTGGCTGCGGTCATGTTTAACCTTGGCTACTTACCGTCCGAAGGCGCCGATCCTACGGTCATCACGCATACAGACAGCACGCTCGTCGCACTTGAAGCTGCCTTGCAATTGCTGCGACCGCGTGGTATTTTGACTGCCGTATTATATCCAGGGCATGCTGGAGGCAGGGAAGAAGCGGAAGCTGTTCTTCATTGGGCTTCTACCCTCCCAGTCTCCAGCGGTCAAAGCATTATTTACCGTCAACTACAACGAGACGCTTCACCTTACGTAGTGGCGGTTGAAAAGAAATAATGTCGAGTTGTTAAACTCGCATATTCTCGCATATTTAGGTAATGAGCGGTTTTTTAGCCGCCTTACATATATTTTATAGCGCCATATGGGTCTATTCTTCCGGTTTATTGCCCAGCGGCACGTTTTAATTGCCTGATTCTGTTAGATCGTACTCATTACTCATTATGGAGGAGAGAAATCATGCTAAAGCCATACCCGCTGCAATTCCAACCTGAGTTCAAAGAGAGAGTTTGGGGAGGACGGGCCTTAGAACAATTTGGTCTAACCCCACCAGAAGGACATATTGGTGAAGGATGGATGATTGCCGATCATCCGAACGGAACAACAACGGTCATCAATGGCGAGCTGGCTGGAAAAGGGCTGGATGAAATCCGCCAGACTTACGGACAGGATTGGCTTGGGGCAAAGGGCGTATCGAAAAAAGGCGGACGTTTTCCACTTTTGATCAAGCTGCTGGATTGCAATGATGATTTATCTGTTCAGGTGCATCCGACGGATGATTACGCCGGACTTCCAGCTGGAGAATTAGGAAAAACCGAAATGTGGTATGTGCTTGATGCCAAGCCTGATGCCAAAATCATTTATGGTCTGACCGAAGGTGTAACTCGTGAAAGTCTGCGTACAGCTCTTGAAAGCGGAGATATCATGGGCAGTTTGCGCCAAGTTCCAGTTGAAGCTGGCGATACATTCTTCATCCCCGCTGGAACCGTGCATGCACTGTGTGCGGGTGTAGTGGTTGCTGAAATTCAGCAAAATTCGGATACAACCTATCGTTTATATGACTATAATCGCCCCGGTCTGGACGGCAAACCTCGTGAGTTGCACATCGAGGACTCCCTTAATGTAACTTCCTACGAAGGTGCAGGCGCAACAACGATGAAAACGGACGGCCTGCAGCCTGGAGAATGGCTCCAACTGGCATCCTGTGAGTATTTTGTTGTGGAAAAGGGTATCGTAGATGGAAGTTGGGCACTTTCTACAACGGAAGACAGCTTCACTATTCTTGTAATTTGCGAAGGCAGTGGGACCATAACATGGGACAATAATACGGAGTCTCTTTCCTGTAAAGCTGGAGATTGCTTCCTGCTCCCTGCTAATTTGGGCGGTTACACGCTAAATGACGGAATGACCGTACTTAGATCTTATCTTCCTTAAAGCTTAAAGGATGTGATGTCTAATCATGCGGGAATACACCTTCACCATCGCTGAAGATGACGGAACAGAGCTATTTGCTTATCGATGGCTGCCCGAGCCGAACATTCCCATCAAGGGAATCGTTCAAGTTTCGCATGGCATGTGTGAGACGTCATACCGCTACATTCGGCTGGCCGAAAAGCTTACCGCTTCTGGTTACGGCGTGTATGCCAACGATCATATCGGCCACGGGCGCACAGCTGGTGATCCTGATAAGCTCGGTATGCCGGGAGCCAATGCATTCAACCGAATGGCAAAAGGCATGCTGGAGCTAGGCGAAATTGCGGCCAAGGAATTCCCTGATCAGTCTCGTTTTTTACTGGGTCACAGCATGGGCTCCTTTTTAACCCAGAAAATTATGTATGATGATCAACAGGCGTATCACGGGTTTATTTTATCGGGAACCAACGGACGACGTAGTCTGCTGAAACTCGGAGAACAGGTTGCTCTGCTGCAAGCCAAACTGCAAGGAATGGATCATCGTAGCATGCTGCTCAACGCTATGGTCTTTGGCGGCTTTAACCGTGCTTTTCGTCCTGTGCGCACAGCGTTCGACTGGCTGTCCCGTGATCCTGAGGAAGTAGATCAGTTCGTGCACGACCCACTATGTGGAGCTATTTGCACGACAGGCTTTTTCCTCGATTTTTTCAGGCTTTTGCAAGAAATTCACTGGCCCTCCTCGTTGAAAAACATTAATCCCAAACTGCCCGTTTATATTTTTGCCGGGGATCGTGATCCGGTGGGCTTGTTCGGAAAAGGTGTGTTGTCGCTAGTGGATATGTATCGAAGCCTGGAGCTTCAAGACTTGGAGTATCGCCTTTATCCTGACGGTCGCCATGAGATGTTGCATGAAACAAATCGCGACGAGGTAATGAGTGACATCGTGGACTGGCTCGACCGTCATATTAACACAGGGGCAACCTCTGTTTCCGTTGGGTCTGGAGCCTCCGAAGCATCCGCTTTATCAGCTTCGCCCAAGTCATCTTCCTAGTGAGAAATTAGCAAAAGAAGCCTTTAAAGCATGATAAAAGTGGCTTTAAAGGCTTCTTTTGTATTCCTTTATTTTTCATCAGGGCATCATTTTGGAGTTAATTACCATGCATTTCGTTCTTTCAGCGAAGTAATATGAGCTGTGTGATGCTTGCCATGCCAGGCATAGATGCCAATGTTTCGTTCCAGACGGATCGTCTGGCCCGATTCAGGATGAATAAATGTTCGGTGTAGCTGATCTTCCCCCAATGAACGCAACATGGTCACCCACCGTTCATGAAGTCCTTCCAGCAATTGCAACGAAGGTTCCAGTGGAAGCTCTCTAGCGTCTGGTATTTCAGCCCAACGCCCCTCATCATAGGGTTTGATTGTCGGTGTATCTTCTGTCAGCGCTAGCTTAAAACGGATATAGCTGTTCATATGGCTGTCTGCCAAATGATGAACAACCTGCCGAATCGTCCATCCTCCTTCACGATAAGGCGTATTTAACTGCTGCTCATTCAGTCCTTCGACCGCCTGACGCAATTGTCCAGGCAATTCAGCAATGTCGTCGATCCATGTGGTCAACTGTTCTTCTGTAATGGGTTCTGGAACCACGAACGGTCCAATCGGGTAGCGCAAGTCTTTGTCCAAAACAGTTCCCGCCCTTCTCTGTATCTGAATGTCTGCAATTGTCTATAGCCTTATGTTATAACTATGCAGGAAAAAAAGCAGACCCGCAAGAGTCTGCTTTTGTCATGCACGTACAAGGGAGATGCACTCGAATGATATATTTTATCCTTCCAGCAACAATGATTCGGGATCTTCCAGCAATTCTTTGACCGTTACCAGGAAACGGACCGCCTCGCTACCATCAATAATACGGTGGTCATAGGACAACGCGATATACATCATCGGACGATTTTCCATACGTTCCTCGTCGATGGCAATCGGGCGAAGTTGGATTTTATGCATTCCCAAAATACCCACTTGCGGCGTATTCAGAATTGGCGTAGACAGCAGGGAACCGAAAATACCTCCATTGGTTATGGTAAAGGTTCCTCCTTGCAAGTCTCCCAGAGAAAGTGAATTGGAACGAGCTTTGCTAGCCAAATCGGCAATGCTCTTCTCAATTTCAGCAAAACCAAGCCGATCAGCATCCCTAACAACAGGAACGACCAAACCTTCCTTGGCAGATACAGCAATCCCGATATCATAGTATTTTTTCAGTACGATATCATCGCCATTGATTTCTGCATTCACAGTAGGGAAGCGCTTGAGCGCGCCAACCACTGCCTTCGTAAAGAAGGACATAAAACCCAGCCCTACATCATGTTTCTCCTTAAACTTATCTTTACGGCGTTTGCGCACATCAAGAATAGCGGTCATATCCACTTCATTAAAAGTCGTAAGCATGGCGGCTGTTTGCTGTGCTTCAACAAGACGCTTGGCAATCGTCGCTCTCCGACGGGACATCCGCTGCCGTTCCACAGGCTTGCTGTACTCTGTTTGAGCTGGAGACGGTGACACAGACTTGCCAGCAGCGGGAGACGCAGGTACAGATGCTGTACGTGATACTTCAGCGCTGTTATGCGTTTTTACGTCCTCCTGAAACACACGTCCAAGCGGGTCCTTTCCTTGTACCTGCTCAAGGTCAATCCCGCGCTCACGCGCCAGCTTCCGGGCGGATGGTGATGCCGTCTGACCATTCCCGTCACTATTGGAGGGGATGGGCGGCGCAGACTTTTCTACTGCTTTACCGCCGCTTTCTACGGAAGTCTGTGAAGTTGCTACGGACGGCGCTTCAGGCGCTTGAGTCGCTGCGGCTTCTCCGGCACCAGTTGCTTCCGCACCACTGTCGTTTCCGATCAAGCCAACAGCTTCACCGATAACCACAGTATCCCCCTCTTGACGAAGGATTTTCTGGACTACACCTGCTTCTTCGGCGCTAATTTCCAGATTGACCTTATCCGTTTCCAGCTCCAGTAGAACATCTCCCTGTCCTACGGAATCTCCTTCCTTTACAAGCCATTTGGAGATTGTTCCTTCCGTGATGGATTCTCCCATTGCTGGCACTATAATATCACTCACAGCCGCTACCTCCCCAGTGTAATATTGTTTTTGGAATCCTGCTTCAACGCCGATTGAATAATTCGCTGTTGTTCTAGGCTGTGTACTTGCTGATAACCGCTCGCCGGGCTGGAACGGTCCGGTCTGCCTGCGTAGCGAATTTCCGCTCCCTGTGGCACAACCTCCCGCAGACGAGGCTCCATATAACTCCAGGCCCCCATATTTTTAGGTTCTTCCTGAGCCCATACGAACTCCTTAACACGTGGGAAGCGACTAAAAATATTCCGAATTTCCTCTGCCGGGAAAGGATATAGCTGCTCCACACGAATAATGTGCAAACGCTCCTCTGCTTCATTCCCGTTTTTATCCTTCTCCAACGCTTCCTCCAGATCAATGGCAATCTTGCCACTGCACAGTACAATGCGCTCTACCCGATCCGGACGTGATCCCAGACCAGATTGCTCCAACACAGGACGGAATGTTCCCTCACTGAATTCAGAAGCAGGCGAAGCGACACGATTGTTGCGAATCAGGCTCTTCGGCGACATCATCACAAGCGGACGAGCTTCCTCACTTTCGCTTAATGCAGCCTGACGGCGCAGCAGATGGAAATACTGTGAGGCGCTGCTCAAATTGGCGACAGTCCAGTTATTTTGTGCAGACAACTGGAGGAAACGCTCCAGACGTGCACTCGTATGCTCAGGTCCTTGTCCTTCACTACCATGCGGTAACAGCATCACCAGACTGGACTTCTGTCTCCATTTGGCACGGCCAGCGGAAATGAATTGGTCGAAAATAACCTGCGCACAGTTGGCAAAATCACCGAATTGCGCTTCCCAAATGACCAACGTCTCAGGAGAAAACACGTTATAGCCATACTCGAAGCCGAGGACTGATGCCTCAGACAATGGACTGTTATGAATACTGAACGAAGCACGTGCTTCCGGCAATGTATGCAGCGGGCAATGGGTACGCCCGGTTTCAGGCTCATGCAGCACAAGGTTACGGTGAGCAAAAGTAGCTCGCTCTGCATCCTGACCTGTCATACGAATAGGCTTGCCGTCTGCTAGAATGGTAGCTAAAGCGAGTGTCTCCGCCAAGCTCCAATCTACCTTTTCACCCTCGTTCAGAGCGGTTTTTCTACGCTGTAAAATTCGTTCCAGCTTCGGATATACATGAAAAGCCTGTGGCCATTTGAGTAAATTTTCATTAATTTGACGCAGTTTTTTCATTTCAACCGCAGTACGGACCGGTGTGCTCTGATTCTTTTTCGCCTTCACAGCAGTAAATTCAGGCTCCTCCTCCGGTTGATTCTTCACATGCTCATGTGCTTCCTTCAGTCGGTTTTGGACCTTCTCAATGAGGCCAGCACTAAATGCTTCATCCACTATGCCCTGCTTCATCAGCTTTTGAGCATATAATTTGCTCACCGTTGGATGATTCTTTACCTTGCGATACACCAGCGGTTGAGTTGTTTCCGGATCATCGGATTCATTGTGACCATAACGACGGTAACCAATCAGATCAATCAGAAAATCCTTCTTGAAGCGATTACGGTACTCACCAGCCATACGAGCCGCTGCAATACAAGCCTCAGGATTATCCGCATTCACGTGTACAATTGGAATTTCGTAGCCCTTGGCCAGATCGCTGGCATAACGGGTCGAACGTGAATCAACACTCTCTGTCGTAAAGCCCAGACGATTGTTCACAATGATGTGCACTGTGCCACCATTACGGAAGCCGCGCAAATTGGTGAAATTGAGTGATTCGGCTACGATACCTTCACCCGGGAACGCCGCATCACCGTGCATAATAATGGTAGCTGCCTTGCTAACGTCCAGCTTCGGATAACCAGCCTCACTGCGATCTTCCTGTGCCGCACGCGAAAATCCCTGCACCACCGGATTCACATATTCCAGGTGACTTGGGTTGTTCGCCAATGTCAGACGGGCCTGGACGGCTTCCCCATCTTTTACAAAACGATCCGCACCCAGATGATATTTTACATCCCCAGTCCAGCCGTAGTTAATTCCAGTGGAACCTTCCGACGGAATCAGATCCTTATTCGGGGAATGATGAAATTCAGAGAAAATTTTGCTATAAGGCTTGCCCAGCACATGTGCCAATACATTCAGACGACCACGATGCGCCATCCCCATCAGGACATGACTTGCTCCTGCATTTGTGGTTAGACGAATAACCTCGTCGAGTACAGGGACAAGCACATCATTACCCTCAATGGAAAAACGCTTCTGCCCGACGAATGTTTTATGCAAGAACTCTTCGAACTGTTCTACTTCTACCAATCTGCCCAGCAACGACTTGCGTTCCTGTGTTGTAAGTGGCTTGGAGGACCAGCCGGATTCTGCATAGCTGTTCAGCCAGCGGCGTTCCTCCTCGTTATGAATATGACTAAATTCATAGGCAATCGGTCCTGTGTATGCTACACGTAGCCGTTGAATGGCTTCCCACCCGTTCAGTGTTCCCGCTGGAGCGTTATCCCATATTAAAGAGGCTGGAAAAGCCTTTAGGTCTTGTTCAGTTAAACCGTAAGATGCTGGATCAAGCAGACGTGTATCCTGCTCTGCATCCAGTCCCAGTGGATCGATTTGGGCGGCCAAATGTCCGTATTCACGGATATTCCACACCATTTTGCCCGCTGTAACCGCTTTCTGTAATGTGTTCGAATCAAGGTGCCCCAAAGCATTTACGGGGGGGCCTTGTAATTTGTTGTCTATCATGGAAGCAGCCGAATATTCGGATTGTGGCGGCTCGCCCCATTGATCAAACAGCTCGCGGTAAGCCGGATCAACCGTTCCGGGATCCGCTACATACTTTTCATACTGGTCCTGCACATAACCTAGATTAGGTCCGTAATACGTCTGCCAAGGTACCTGTCTGCTGCTCTCTTCCATTGTCATCTCGTTCCCTCCGTCAAATTTTGAAATTCATAGCTGGACGGAAATCATTTTCATTTTGTCGTTTTGTTAAATCTCTCTAATTTAAGCAATTCACATTATATGAAATCCATGATCAAAAGTCGAATTTCACAGTGCTTATTTCTCTTTCATTGTATAAAGTTTTCTAGCTATGAGCATTTCCTTTTTCTCAACATATCCATGCGTAAATGAGATGAATCGGGCTATTCTGTAATTCTGTAGTCTTTATCAATTAAAGATTAGGATGTGATATAAACGGATATCCTAATCACGAACTTAAATCTGTGACTGGTATATAAAAGTAATCGCTATAAATGGCGAGGATTTAGCTTAATTAAGATTGGAGATTGACACCCTTTTGTGATTCAGGAATCAAGCACATGGCAACTTAAATAACCAGCTGTCGGATATCAACCGATGGCTGGTTATTTAAGTTGCCGATACGATGCAAATTCAAACTTAAAGTGACATTAAAGTCACTTTTCTGTACAATTTTCCTACTTTTCACTATTATTTTACTTAGGCATCTAAAAACCGCTTTGAAAGCGAAAGGGATGGAACTGTGACTGGACTAAAACAAATACTCAGAAACAAGAATTATGTCAGATTTTTCCTGGCAACCTTCGCCTCACAAATGGGAGGAATTATCGGAGTTACTGCATTCATGTTTTATTTGTTGAAACGGTTTACAAATCAGCCTTACTATGCAACACTTGCCGAGTTAATGTATTCGCTCCCGATGCTGGTAGTATTTCTCGTGGTTGGAGTGCTGGCAGATCGGATGGACAGACAAAAAATTGCTGTTAATTGTGACTGGATTAGCGCCTTTTTATCCTTATGCTTGCTTGTTTTTATTTGGATCGATTCGATTCCTTTGGTATTTGCCCTCCTCTTCATCCGTAGTGCTGCCTCCAAGTTTTTCTTTCCAGCCGAAAGTGCCATTATACAGGGGATATTAAGCGAAGATGATTACACCATTGCCGCAGGCCTCAATCAAATGATGGGGAGTCTTTTCATGTTATTTGGAGGAACTCTGGGGGCCGTCGTTTACTGGCACTTTGGAATTACTGGAGCCATCCTCATTGATGCTATTTCTTTTATTGTGTCTGCACTGCTCATTCGTTCTTGCAAAATTCCCGAGGAAGTACGCCTTCCGAACGGTGCACATCAATTTAAACAATTAAAATTCAAACTTGTCATGATCGATTTTAAACAAGGGTTTCTTTACATATTACGCAACAGACTATTGCTTTGGTTGGTTTCAGGCTTTTTTATGTTCGGTATTTTAAATGGTGGTTTTAGCGTTTTACCGATGTTTATCCTTAAATATAAGCTAGCTCCAGGCAACTATGAGCAGTATATGGTTTGGACAGGTATCATTTTTGGAGCTGGTGTGTTGCTTGGTACACTAATCGCTTCGCTCATCTCCGCCAAGCTAAAGCTACACCAAATGATTGCAGCCGGAGTTCTGGTAGCTGGAATAGGCATGTGCATACTTGGTTTTGTTAACCACCTCTATGCTTTTATGATTATCAATTTTGTCATTGCACTGATCCTTCCGTTCATTAACATTGGTATAGGAGGATGGCTGCCTCGTATTGTAGATCCTCAAATGATGGGACGTGTGCAAGGTTTGATTAATCCGTTAATGATGCTGTCTCAGTCTCTTACATTAGGTTTCATTGCTGTAAGCTTTCCTTCATTTATTTCAATTGAGCTCTTGTTTTTATTAGTTGGGGTCTGTACCGTTATGGTAGGCATATACTACACTATTGTGCTTCCCCGTTATGCTGATTACAGCACTTCTTCTAAGGCCCTTCAGGAATCTTTATAGACAAATAAAAAAAGCGTACATCCGTTCCGCCAGCGATTGTTGATTTGCCACTTCTGCCTCCCAATCCCGTGCAGAAGTGGCTTCATCCTATCTCCCCTCAATGCTTCACAAGTACATACACTCGTTACATACGGCTAGCTCGTCAAAACCCAGTAGCGACAAAGAGCGATAGGATATATGTAATATACAAAAAAATGCCCGGCAGGCGCATTATCTGCACCAGCAGGACATTTGGATTATAATCGGAGTAGCGGGATTCGAACCCACGACCTCACCCACCCCAAGGGTGCGCGCTACCTAGCTGCGCTATACCCCGATAAACCAGTGTATGTCAATCGTTGCTGTTATTTACCATTATAATATGGTCACAAAAACCTGTAAAGGCATAATTTAGTCAGAATAACAAAAAATATAAAACAAAATCTGAGATCACAGGAGCTATCCATGCAGAGCAAAAAAATAATTATCGGAGCAGTAGTATTACTTTTTTTAGTACAGCTAAGCATTCCTATGTGCTTCACCTTTGCACAGAATGACCTTGTCATAGATCAAAAAACGAAAGAGAGACTAGCAGAGCAATATGGCTTGGAAGAACCCCAGCCACCTACATCTGAGCAGCAGCAAAAAATATTATTGGGAAGTGATTGGGGTTTTAGTTCTCCTTAAATCCGCTCATATTTATTAGTCAACAACTGATACATTCGCTAAAATAGTCATACGCAAACTTTAAATATATTCCTCCCTGTATAAGATGGATGCATTAATTTATATTCCATTTCAAAATTCCCTTTTTGCTTTGCTAGCTTAATTCGAAGAAAAATTCACGGTAACACCACCTGATATTAAGATCGTTAAAAGATCCATAAAATATTGCTGTGGTGAAAATCTATAGTATCTCTCTTCTTGATCCCATTCTTCCTCGAATCTTTCCAAGAAATAATGTGCGTTTTGCCAATGGATTGTGAACGGTCCTACTGCCCCAAAACCTCCACAGAGACAGTCCGATATACTGTCCAAGCTAAATCCAAAGTACCCTCCAGGCCCATTAATCGCTTCCCCAAGTGCTATAAAAAATGTTGTAAAATCAAATATGTGTTTCCCGTCTAAGGTGTAGACTTCTCCTCGTTTATCCATTCTGGAAGATTGAAAACAATTAGATGCAGAATGTATTCTAGTCACGTTTAGCCATCCAGACCGTTCTTCTTTAGAAAAGCCTTGCCATATATTATTTTCAAGCGACTGAGCGCACTTTAATAACTCCCATAATCTTAATTCCACAGAGGAGGGCTTCGTTTCAAGTATGCCTGTTAACTCCAGATTGAAGTTTCCTTTATTGTAATTTAGTTTATGGATTATATAGGATTCAGGTAGGTGATAATGATAGCTTCCAATCACTTTTTCTTCATCATCTAAAATAGCAATGTACAAGTTGGATACAGATTGTTTTGTCTTTGCTATGTTTTCTATGAATTCTTCGTTAAATTCAAATTGCTCAAAAATGACCTTTTCATTCGTTCCAACCATAATATCACCCGTTAACCCAACCACATCTCGACAATAACCAACTGTGAGCCCACTTTCATCGTCCATAACAGCAAATCTCTGTCTCAATTTATATCATACCTCCCAACAATAATTTTAAGGAATATAGCATTTCAGGATAGAGCAATAATCAATTAATTTGAAGCCAATAAGGTTTAAAGGCCTCATGTAAAAAGCTCTAAAGATTCTAGCAAAAAGTCACGCTTATATTTATTTTTATGATCGCCCAGCTTTCTTCTTATCATTTGTCTACATAGCCCCTTTTGAGCCTCAGAGATTTTATCTTGCACTGTACTTATCAGTTGATAGGATTGTCTACTCGCTTCAAAGGTATCATCCAGTAAATCTACCAGCACCACAACATGAGTAGATACGTCAAAAAATTCTAGAGCATATAACAGTGTTCCTCTATTCCCTTTCGTCTTAGGACTTCTTAACAAGTCAATAAGTGGCAGCACCGCTTCACTGTCTCCTAGATCAGCTAACGTAATGGCGATTACATTTCTGAGCAATGCACTATCCGTTGTTGCCAAATAACTCAATAATATTGGAGTGAATGTATGATCCAGCTTTTCACCCACATCCTCTATAATCCTTATCGCTTCCTTTAAATCTCCACTCTCTATGACTTCTTCTAATCGCATTATGTTCATTGTTTACCAATCCACCTTATTACAATAAATAGAAACTATCCAGTCTTAATGCAATTCAATAATTTACATATAATAACAAACCTAATTCTCTTTTGTATATAGCGAACATTGTCGAGATCTTAAAAAATATCCACTCATTGATTTAAAATAAACAAAATGTTATATTGTCTATAAAATAATCATCATTTAATTGAGGTGTTTGCTAAATGGATCATTCCGAACTATTCTGGAATGCTGATATTGAAGAACTGAAGCGTGGATATATTCGCCAAGGAGAGCAGGTAGTTTGCCTCTTGGACGGACAACGATACGAGCAAGGCATCATATATCAGGATCAAGGGGTATTTTATGACGCGGAGCGGTATATGCGTCTTCATATTGAGCGGACGTACGGATCGGTCTTTGACTATTTGATCGGTCTGGATAAAAAGCTGACTGGACTGACGGATCATCAAAATCGGTTACTTCAGTTATTTTATCAAGGGATGGGCGATGCGGATATTCAAAAGGAAACCGGAATCGGCAGTGCATCCACCATACGCAATCATCGCTTTGGTCTCAAGGAAAAAGAACGGCAGGCCAAGGTATTTCTCACATTAATGGAACTGTTAAAGGAGAAAGATCGTCACGCTCCCGCCATGGTAGAAGTACCCGTACGAGCACGGATGGTGGATGAACGCTACAACATTACGAAAGACGAAAGGCTCAAGGTACTCACGAAGTATTTTCCGAATGGTACGGACGGGCGCCTAAAGACCTTTAAAATGCAAGAAAAACACAAGCTGATTGTACTGCGTGAAATTGCGAGCCGTTTTGTGAAGGGACAAATATATCATGAGAAAGATATCAATGCGATTTTACAGGAAGTATATGACGATTATGTCACGGTGCGAAGATATATGATTGAATATGGTCTATTGGATCGCAAACCGGATGGCAGTGAATATTGGTTGAAGGAATCTTGAAGCTAGGCGCTTATAAAATAGGAGGATTCGACAATGGATCGAAGAAAAGAACTAGTTCAGCAATACATGGAGATGAAGACAGAGGCAGGAATCTATTGCATTCGCAATACACATAATGGAAAAATTTTCATTGCTTCCACGCCGAATTTAAAATCGCTGAATGGACGCCGTTTTGAGTTGCAAATGGGTATGTTTAAGAATAAACCGCTACAACAGGAATGGAATGAGTACGGCGAAGATTCGTTTGAATTTGAAGTGCTGGATGTTTTGAAGAAAAAGGATTCGGAATTCTTTGATGTCAAAGACGCGCTGGCAAAGCTGGAGCAGACCTGGCTTGATCGACTCCAGCCTTACGGGGACAAAGGATATTTGTAAATTTACTGCTCCGCAGAAAACTCCTTGCGAAGATAGCCAAAAACAACAGCGTCAACAAACTGACCTTTTTCATAAAAGTAATCTCTCAAGTGCCCCTCTTTAGTAAAGCCACTTTTGAGCAATAGCCGTCTGGAGCCTTCGTTATCTGGATCAATGAAGGCTTCTATACGGTGAACCTGCGGCAATTGAAAGCCGTAATCCACCACCACCTTCATCGCTGCTGTCATCAGGCCCTGCCGCCAGTATTCCGGTGCCAGCTCATAGCCGATTTCGATACGGGAGTGTTCCTTCTGCCAGTTATGAAATCCAATTGTACCCACCACCCGCTCAGGAGCTTCTTTTAACGTAATCCCCCAGCGAAAGCCCTCTTGCTTCTCATATCTGGTTAGCATGGAACGAATAAATTTCTCAGCTTGCTCTACCTTCGTAAAGCTTTCCAAATCATAAAATTTAGTAACCTCATCTCTGGAAAAATAGTTGAATATGTCCTCCGCGTCTGCTAATGTAAGCTGCCTTAAATAAAGCCGATCGGTTACCAAAGTCGGAAACGTTTCCATTGTCATTATTCATCTCTCCTTCACATCGAAGAGCCTATCTTGTCAACCACCAGCCGATCCCCACCACTACTCCATTGATGAAGAATAATGCGGTGCATGCTCTCCATTTGTTGACTTCACTTGTTTGAAAAAAGCCAGTCACGGTACTACGACACATAAACAACGTAAAAAATAAATTCCAAATAATACGCATACCATATTTAATGTAGTAAAAAGCAGGACTTAGCTGCACACCGCCTAACGCTGGAGAGATATCGGGAATAAACAGAATTGCACACGCATAACGCATGGTCTCATATGTAAAATAAAATAATGCCAGCCACCAAGCCCACTTCTTACCGAACAACATACCAATACCGGCAGCCGTTCCTGCCAGACCGAGCAACGCGATAAATCCTTGAAACATGCCCCTGCACATGCCTAACAACGTAGAAGCCTCATTTAATGCATTAAGCGTCAATAGCTGTGTCACCAACAGGAGTGCTCCATTAAAAATCAGTAAAATAGCTGAAATGCTTACACCTAAAGGTCGTTCGAAAGCCACGTTCGTTACATAATCTTCTACTTCTTTTTTTGTATACAGATCGGACACTTCTTCTACTCTCCTAACCCAATTATTACATCCATTTTGCGGCGGGCATAATAACAGTGTGTTTTCGCCTCATTTCCATATATCGGCTTTTAGGAAAATATGGTTTAATCTTCCCTGAAAAATTCCGTTATCTATACAATAATTTATTATTCAGGGCAACTATGCTATCAAATCAACGACATGAGAATCCTGATCATTAACAGAATCCCAAATAGAGTAATATCTATCCTTATACTACCATTCAAAGAGTGAATCTGACAAATGGCTGATACTAGCACTTATGAATGTATACGCGTTATCTTCGTAGCTCTATAACCTTCATATGACTGGATATACTCTACTTGATAACCCATTTGGGCATCCAAAAGCTCTTCCATAAACGGGAGGCACGGGCTGTAGATAAAGCTCCCTCCTGGCCGAATGGCTTTAAGCAATTCCATATATTTACGAGCGTACTCATGGATATTACCATCTGCCTTCAGATGATGATGCATAAAATGATTGGAGAATGCCATATGTGAAACGATCGTTCCCCATCTACTTTCTTCATAAGTAGTCGCTAACCAATCTCCTTGGGTGATACAACCGTCTGTTTCAGCAAGCCGATCTGTTCCGTATGCCTCAATTCCGTAGGCACGTAAATAAGTAACCAACCGTGCCTCTGATCCGCAACCAACATCTAGAACAGGCTCTTGCAAACGAGCAATGTCCAATCCTAGCAGATTCGCTTGTAACTCCGGTGTATATTCCTCACAAGGTACCCAAAAGGTATATTCATTCTCTGCATACTTAGCGAACACTTCACGTCCATTGGTACGAGTTAAAAAATCTCTCAAATGCCCATAATGCTGCTGGAGCAGTAAGTCCAGAGTTGCCCCTGCTATAGATTTCTTTTGGAACAGCTTTTCAATCCGGGTGAAGAATCGATCATACAGCTCCGTAAGCTCCCTCGCATGATCTGTGTGAAAATGTAGATACTGATTGGTATTTACAAACTGGGACAGTATTTTAGCCGCTACATCCTTCACAAAAACATGATACGTATGCTGGCGCTTCAAGCTTTTAAGCATGAGGATCAGTTCCGAGCTTCGCTGCGTCAGCCAGTACGTCATTTCCGTTGAAGGTCCTAACAGAACAGAACCCTCGCGCATATAAAATAAACTCCGATGCTGATTATGCAGGAGTTGACCGTTAATAAGATTATGAAGTTGAGCGACTGTCATACTACTTCCTCCTTAAAGTCCAGAACATTAAAGCCCCACCCAAGCCTAAATCATGCTGGGTTTGGGTAGGGCCAGCTTATTTTCTGAGTATATCATGGTTATGGAAACTCGGTGCTATTGCAGATTCTCTGCCTTTACATAAGAGGATAGAGGAATATTCAAATCACGAACCCCTTGGGCTACCAAGCGGGCTATTTGCTCCGCACCATACTCCTGAAAATGTGTATCATCCTTCACGCCATCAGGAAATGCAGAATACACACCTGGCTCCAAATGTAAAAATAGTGGAAGTGTTCCTTCCAGGCCTAATGTATCATAGTAGGCTACACTCAATTGACTAAGATCGACCAGTGCAACACCCGTCTCTGATGCTGTTTCCTTCATGGCCTGCACATATTCCGGGAAACTAATCCGAAACGAAGCACTTGCTGCATCATAATCGCGGCGGCCTACAGGAGTAATTAGCACAGGTACCGCACCGCGTTGAGTGGCTCCTTGGATGTACGTTTTCAAGTATACTTTGTAATCGGCCGGTGAAACATAACGCTCCTGATTATTGATCGCGGCATCATTATGCCCAAACTGTATGAATAGATAATCTCCTGGACGGATATTCCGTAAAATATCATCTAACCGCCCTTGAACCAAAAAAGTCTTCGTGCTACGTCCACCAATAGAACGGTTCACAAAAATAGTCTCATCTGTAAAGAACGGCGCAATCATTTGCCCCCAGCCTGCCTGAGGCTTCATCGAGGATTTATAGGTTTGAACCGTAGAATCTCCCGCAAGGTATACGGAAGGATGTTCTCCAGCCGTTCGAGCTCCCTTGGGAGTGATAACCAAAGCGTTGATCTTCGCTTCATTTCCTGAGAAATACAATTCGAGCTGACCGTCGATGAGTGCAAGCTCAAACGCAGCCTCGACAAATTGTCCTGCTGTTTTGGCAGTGGGCTCTACTTTAACAATGGATTCGGCTTTAACCGTAATGTCCGTGTTTCCGGAAGTATCTCCGGCAATCAGAGAAAGCGTGTAATCCGCAGGTGGTAAATTGACGACAAATGATGAGCCTTGAACACGAACAAAATCTGAGCGGATAGCATCACTTCCACCACGGTTCTCTTCATTTACCTTGGAAAGATCGGTAAATCCATAGCCACGCTCAGGCGTGTAAGCATCCTTAGCAGTGACCTGAGTGTAGCCGTCAGCCACATCCCCAGGACCAAAATCAAAACGAAGAGGCGCCGCAAGCTGCTTTTCCGCTAATGCCTGCCCTGGAATAAGTATGGTTGCAAACAACAAGCTGAACCCTACGCATAACCCAATCATCTTACCGAACGACCTGTGATGCTTTCCCTTTTGTTTCAAGCGCAACCCTCGCTTCTCAGATTATTTGAGTGGTTTGTCATCGTCCATACGTCTATTGATCCTCACCAGCCTTTGGCAGCCCTGGTCCAGTACCCAGGATACCACAATACCAACCGTGTACCTGATCAGATCCACGGTCAGAAACCCTTTGCCAAGCACTAGGCCGCCCAGGGTGGTCGCCCGAATGTGGTTTATCCAGGGAGTCTGGTACATCTGACTGAATTCAATAGCGAAGCAAAACAGCATACTGCCCCAAAGGGCTATAGACAACTGACGGTTCACCCACAACATTCTCAGCCCAAAATAAATCATGCACGCCCACAAGGCATCCCCAAAGTGATTGGCAACGAATGCAGGTAACTGGGTGGAGAAAGCCCTGCTTCCCAAGCCCAACAAGATCATGACCAGCACGGCAACCAGATACGCAGCGCGAGCCTTCCAGTGGAACTTTTCCTTTATTTCCTGATTAATTCCCCTACTGCTGCTCTTACTAAATTTTCTCATACTAAATTACCTTTCCTAACACCGGAAAATACCTGCCAAGCTTCTAATAAAACTTCGTAAAGCATCCTCTTGGGATAGCGCTTGCAAGATTGCTGAACCTTAAGCTGATGTCACATTGTATGCACACCAACTTGTCTGTATTTTTCGTCATATTATGAATCATATAAGCTCCCGCAATATCGTACAATCGCTTGCTAAAATTCAATACCACGTACTTTCGCAAAAACCATTTGGTGTACCATGATTCTCTCTTCATCATACTCGACGTTTCTTAAAATCCCCTCCAGTGTAAAACCTGTCCGTTCCGCTATCTTCGCACTGCGCGTGTTTCTGGAATCACAACGAATCTCCAGCCGATTAGCATGCAAATGCTGTATAGCAAAATCCGTAATACCATGCACAGCCTCTGTTATAATACCTTTTCCGGTCCAGGATGTTCTGAGCCAATACCCAATTTCAAATCTTCGTGTATCCCAATCAATATGATGCAGACCGCTGCTAGCTACAAATTGTCCCGAAGCCGTATCAAATATATACAGCACCATGTCAGACCGATCCAGAAATTTAAGTCTGGCTTGGCGTGAACGGATTTCAGATTCCTCCTCCGTAGGGAGATTTCTCGCAAAAGGAAGCCAAGGTCGCAGCTCATTTACACTTTCTCGTATCGCTTCATTAACTGCCACTCCATCGCCCCACTGTGGAGCGCGTATGGTCAATCGCTCCGTCTGGAATTGTTCCGGGAACGATAACAGAATGGGATTCGGTTGCTGCTCCCTACTCATGATGCTCCCTCCTCCATATTCGCTGGATAGCTGAGACGATCCAGCCAGCCAGTGATTTCACGTAGACTCCCAATCTGATGATCCGGTACAATGTCCATTTCATTCCACGTCATAAAGCCTTCCAGCCAGATGGTATGCAATCCTGCACTTTGCGCACCACGAATATCATTCGTCGGATGATCGCCTACGTAACAGGCATGACCAGGTTCGGCAATGTCCAGCTCTTTCAGTGCCAACTCGAAAATACGAGGATTAGGTTTTTCGATGTTGACGTCACCCGATACGATAATGGAATCCACGTAATCTCTCAGCATCACTCGGTCGATTTTCGCCTGTTGTGCGCGGAGTGAGCCGTTGGTAATAATGCCAAGCTTCAGGCCCCGAGACCGCAGCTCGGACAACACTTCCTTGGCTCCGTCCATCAGGACCGTAAACTTATGAAATTCACCGTACCAAAAGCCCAGCATCTCCTGTACTGTCGTATCGGGATTTTTCAGTTTCAGGTCTGCATGCAGCTCGGTATACAGCTCCCTCTTATCTCGATACCCGTCTTGATCCGCCAGACGTATTCGCTCAACGACAGCCGCGTGGCTGGCTGGTTCTTCTGCCACAATAAATCGTTCTATAAAACGCTCAGTATATGCAGCAAATGCCTGTTTGCGATGAATCAGTGTATTATCCAGATCAAAAATAATGGCTTCTATAGACATAACGAGCTCCTTTCTGTCCGTAAATTTATACCGATCAGCTTGAGACGAATTGAAGAACTCCGATCACAAGAAGCAAGAAAAAAATAGACAAGAAAATGATGACCATATACTTCAGGATTTTGCTAGAAGTCGACTTTTGTTCGAGTTTTGTCTCGATCTGGATTAGCCTTTCTTTGATTTCTTCCAAATCCTGCTCCATCGTCACCTTATGTTCTCCTTCCTTTGCCTCGACTTATTTAACTTCCTAGCGATTCGACGCTTCAACTACATAAATCACTCCAAAAGCGAACTGTTTTTACGGCCTCAAAATCAATCTGTTCGTAAGTCTTCTCTCCAAATTCCTGCTTGAAATATTCCTGCAAACTTTCTCCATACACGATAATATCCGTTTGATACACTGAAAATACCGGATTTCCTTCTTCACAAGGCTGCTCTGGGATATATCGGTGACCATAGATGGGGATCAGCTTGGGCACGCGCAAAAACTCACGTTTACATATGTCCACGGCTTCCTGCAAATCTGTTGGTCTTTCTCCCCATTCGGAAGGCCAGAATATATTCTGCTCCACATCAAAAATCATACCTTCGAGCGGCCAATTCAGCCTTTCCCAAATGACACCCATTCGCTGTGGTGACGTATCTCTCCAAGGAATAAAGCTTTTACCGATTGGAAGAACGTTCATCAGCAGCTCTCTTAAATCGGGCGGAAAGTGAATATCATACCTGTCTTCGACCTCAGTAATCTCCCGGGTGGATAAGCCTGGGGTTAAGGTTACATCGTCTTTACGTAATAGATCGATAATATAAGCGACATCCATCTTCGATTGAACACCTCTATTCGCTGTCTGATTGCACCTTCTGATTGAATTCGAGCAGCTTAGTCGAGCGGATTGGTCAAGAGGCCTACCAGACTTGTAACTTCAACTTCACCGACTCGGCGTGGGCCTTCCATAAAATATCCCCTGGTTCCTACATGTATCCGGTGTCGGTGTACCTTTTCCCTCATTTCTCCAAACAAAATCCACATTCTTGCCTGACCTTCCCGGTGAACCGGGTGCCTGGTATCCATGATCAATTGACCCTCTTCATCTTCAAACTCAGGATGTATTGCATAAATTCCCGTTGTTGTAATATCGTCGCCCTCATAGGAAAAATCGCAGCGATAACCCTGAATAGGCAGTTGTTTCCTGCCTCCTTCTTCCGGTGTGTAAAATCGATATTTTACTATAAAATCGTGCGGATGCTGCCTACTATGTTCATAGGGATTCCACATTTCATATCATCCCCTCTGGTCTTTCCCAGAAATATGTACTTCCTTCTAGTGTAATCCAATAGGAAAAGAAATCCAAGACCTATCCGCAAGGCATTGCCGAATAAGCTTGGATGATATGAGAGTCCTTTTTTCAGATATATGACTTTTATACTTGCTGTCCGTTCATCTGAATATCTACGTCTACCTGCTGTCCCAGCCAAGCCCGCATGCGATTCCACGAAAAAACCTGCTCCATGTGAAAAACACCATATGGAAGTTCTGAACGATACAGGGCAAGCGCCGCAAAAACGGCGGCTTTAGCAGTCAAATCAGACTGATGATGTCCCCTTAGCCTGCATTCAACCCTCGTCTCCTTGCCATTGCGAGTTCCTTGGGCGTCTACCTTGACCGCTACAGCATTTCCTCCTAGATGCACTTTGCCAAAGCTGCGAACTACTGCATCACGAACAGTTGGCTGTCGGAGCAGACCTAATATTCCTATCGTCCGGAGCCCTGCCAAAAGACGGGTGGTCAAGCGCGAATCGAAGCACAGGCGTGTGCTGACTGTAGGAATATTGAGCGTACGTGGAAGTGTCTGCTGATCCGAAAAGGGAAACCGATACGCCCGATGACGACCCACTCCTACACCAAAGTCTGCTACTATGCCGTCGGTAAAGCTTCTTCGAGTCACTGGACGTCCCTGTTCTATCACCTCCAAGTCGGTATGAATCTGATCTACAGTCCACTCAATCGCAGCCTGACCGTGTTGATCACCCAAGCCCAGCATCAAAGATATGTTCAATTCATCCGTCTGATCCATGAGCTGTGTCGCTTGCAGAGCCAATAGATTGGTTAGCCCTGGAGCTAATCCTACACTTAACAATGCAGTGACCTGATAAGCTCGGGCCTCCTGATGACACTGCTCCACCTGACTCAAAAAGGCCGCATTCGCAGTAATATCCATGTAATGCACGCCATGCTGAAGACAGGTGCGTACCAAGGTTGTATTGTCCTGATCCAGACACATAATAATCATTTTAGCTTGCTCTAATATCGACGGGTCTATGGGTTCATGAATATCAAGCTGCAAAGGTCGTATCTTGCCATTCGATTGTTGGCTGAATGCAGTGGCACGTTCCAGACTACGGCCTGCGGCAAATACCTTGCCAGGGAACATTTCACTTAACTCTGTGCATACAATTTTCCCAACATGCCCATACCCGCCAATGATGATGATATTATCCTTTGTCATAAGCCGTCTCTCCCTCTTTAACCGCAAACCATGCATTCACTAAAAAAGCACCATAATACCGGGTAATGCGAGTAAAGCCTGCATCTATCAACAGTTCCTGAATTGCCGCATTGGACACCGGGTTTGACTCACGACCGATAGAAGCAGCGAATCGTTCCCAATCCTCCAGTGAAATGCCCTGACTCAGCATATGGCCTTTCCACGCCTGCATTTGGATGGAAAAAGAAGGATCCTGCGGATTCCCATTAATAGAAGCTAGGCAAAAAGGCGCACCCGGCTTGAGTCGACCGGATATCCGGCGCAGCAATGCCTGTTTATTTTCCAAGCTCTGAAGAAAATGAAGCACCAGCAGGCAGGTAGCAGCGTCATAGACCGGTTCTCTGCATGACTCTTCGCTGCGCTTTTCGTACTGTTCTTTAGGTGATTTTCCAGACAACTCTTCCAACGTACCTGTAACAAATGATATTTTTGAACCGATGCCCGCTTGTGTCACACGTTGACGTGCCAAATCCAGCATGTGCTCAGAGGGATCAACTGCCCTAAAGGACCATGCCTCATGCCGCCCTCCGAGCGTAATCAGTTCCTGACCGCCCCCAGATCCGACAATCAGCACATTCGGATCAATATTTTTGTTATGAGCCTGCGCTTCAAGCTGTGCGGTTATCAAACAATCTGTCATCTCATACAGATGGGTATATCCAGGTATTTTTAAAGCAATCGTATCCGCGTATTTATGCACATTCGGATGATTCCAGCTCATAGGTTGATTTGAGTCCGTATTTCCAATATGGGGTTGCTTCATATGTGCTCTCCTCCAAACATTTAGCCTTGATCTTCAACGGCCATTCGTTTATTGTAGATTTAATTAAGAATCATTCTCAATTATATAGACAATACGAATATCCACCATCCCACAAATGTGGGATTTAATAATCGCGCTTTGAGAATCTCCAGCTTTCACGATAGGAGTAAAGGATGAACGCACATAATACACCATTTGCACAGCTTAAGAAGAATCGACAACCAATCATGGAAATGGGAAGTAAGTCACCCTCATCCCCCACCTACAAGCACACGCTAATCGACCGCTTGCGTACTCAGATTTCTTTTGATGCGGCGTGCTGTACCTCAGTAGATCCGCGAACGCTGCTTTCCACGGGGGCATTTACGGAGTCGGGTGTAGAGGGCATTCACAGCAAACTACTAGAATACGAATATCTGCACGACGATATCATGAAATACGATCAATTGGTGCGAGAGGGGCAGTCCATCGCGACGCTTCATGGGTCTACACAAGGCCAACCGGATCGCAGCACACGTTTTAGAAATGTTTTGCAACCCGCCGGATTCGGAGATGAGCTGCGTGTTCCATTTATGTACAAAGGAAGCTGCTGGGGATTTCTTACGTTGTTCCGCCACCATGGAAAGCCTGTATTCAGCACGGAAGAGCAACAACTGCTTGAAGCATTAGCGCCGTCCATAGCCTACCATCTGCGTCAAACTAGTGTCAGTGTATCTCCAGTCCCCGCAATGATTATGGAACATGAACTGGAGCCAGGGGTTCTGACGCTTTCCACTCAACTAACCCCCCTCTCGTCCAATATAGTAGCAGAACAGTGGCTAAAGCTGCTTCGGCAGCAAGAGGGAATCCATGATGGCGAGCTGCCAGCCTCTGTCCGGGCGGTAAGCTTGCGAGCGCTATCCACTTCTACTGCACCAGCCAGACTATGTATCCCTTCCGCTGATGCTGAAACCCCTTGGGTCACGATCAGAGCCACTCTCCTGCAAGGCGGACGCGAGCATATGGGCGAGAAGCAGTTGGCCGTATGGTTTGAGCCTGCTAAAGCAACTGACATGTTGCCGCTTATGGCTGAAATCTACTCATGGACTGAACGAGAGAGACAGCTTGTACGGCTCATTGTCCAAGGCTTTTCTACTAAGGAACTGGCAAGTGCACTTCATATTACGGCCTACACGGTGCAGGATCATCTGAAAGCGATTTTCTTGAAAACAGAGGTAAGCAGCCGTCGTGAGCTAGTATGGAAGGTATATTCCAGATTCAATTAATATATGTAAAAAAAGACAGATGACCCGGTTAAGGATCATCTGTCTTTGCATCACTGCTCTATTGAGACGCAAGAGTCTTATTTCTGCGAAGAGGATTTCGTATCATCGTATGATACGGGTGAGGGCTTCGCAATCCATTCATCAGCCTCAGGCTCGATATCCACGCCGTTGTCCAACTTCGTTTTCTCCATCAAGGAATCTCCGTCCTCGTTCTTCTTGTTGCGGATTTTCGCTTCGTCTTGAGTGTGGTCGCTCATGTTGATTCCTCCTTTTTAATTTCATCTGATGGTTGTACCTTACTCATAATTACCCATTGCCGTCCTGTACAAACCTCTACACGACCAGATGCCCTTTTTTCTCCGCCGGTCCAATGGTCGCCTCAATGCCAGCATTAAACTCCAGAAAGTCGCTTTCCACTCCATCACTAAAAATAACTCCATTCTCCGGCATCTGCGAAGCAATGCGCAGCGGTCTTTCAACTGCCACCTGTCCAAACACCAGCTCCGCAGCAGTCGTCCGACTGGGAAACGGTTCTCTCACCGTAAAATAAAGCGATGGCGAGCTCCAGGTTGCACGATGATCCTGTCCCATTCCTTCTACTGTCCCCTCCTGACTAAAAGCAGCACCTGACACCAGGTGATCTGGAGTCAGCGAGACCGGATGCCGTGTAGCACTGCCGACAATACCGGCCGCTCCAGCCAGCACACTGGTCAGCCAGCCTGTCGCCCCCAGTCCCGTGGAAACGATAATACCGCTGGACGATTGCTGCTCTACCTGATCCTCCAATCTCAACTCATATCTCGCAGAAACATGAGTTTTGCGCCCAATGAACAAATCGTTCACGGCATATAAGGATTGGCCATCATTCAGTTGGGCCTTAGCCAACGTAACCTCTTTAATCGGCCGTCTGTTCACGAACACATCCGGCACCACCCAGCGCAGATCAGATACAGTAAATGGCAGCAATACCCCGTCCCAGCGCAATGGATCTGGATTCACGCCGATTAGCGGCTGCTCGGTCAAATATTTTAACGTGTTGGCTACCAGCCCATCCTGACCCAGTACCACCACCGTATCCTGTTCACCAAAAATAAAGTTCGGCACATGCTCCCGTTCCACAATCTGCACACGGCCCAAGGCCGACAACTCGGACGTTGCCGTTGCCACCGCCCTGCGGTAATTTTCATCCTCCAGCACATAATCACTGAAATCCGCACCAAGCCGTTCCATAAAGAAGCGAGCCTGCTGCACCGTATTGTATCGGACAATCAGTTCCTCCAGTCGCGTTTTACGCTTCACCAAAATAATCTTCTGCTCTGTCATTCGGTTGTTCATCGTGCTCTTCCTCCAGATCCTCTCGATCCTGCTGATCCGTTTGTTCCCATATCTGACATGAGACCTTGTAGCAGATCCGGTGTAATATTCAACTGACCGATTTTCCCTGCATTTTCTGCGAGCTCCTGAAATGCGATCGCGATCAGCTTATCCGGGCTCATATCCATGTTGGCCATAGCTTGAAGCACGTTGGGCTCGACATCCTGCAACGATTTCATCACCGCTGTCAGCTCATAGGCCTTGGCATCGGCTTCCGCCTTTTTATTCGTTACGGTCAGCTCAATCAGTTCGCGTTTTTTCTCTTCCAAGGCCGTGTCGAACCGCAATTGCTCCTCCTTCATCTCACTTTGCTTTTGCTTTACGGAACGCTCGGCATCCAGTTGGGTTTCGCGGATCTGCCTTTTTTTCGTCTCCACTGCAATTTCCGTATTCAGCTCATTTTCCTTTACACGGCGCTCCTGCTCAATGGATGCGTTACGACGCTCATACAAAGCGTGATCCGCATTACGAAGAATTTCCTCTCTCGCCTGCGCTTCCAGTGCTCTCATCGTCTCCTTATTGGGTAAAATCGCCAAAATGGACAGCCCCATGACCTCAATGCCCAGTTTCTCCATTTCTGTATACTGAGTAATATCCTTCGTCATGTTTTGGGCCAGACGTTCACTGGACTGAACCGCTTCTTTGAGTGGGACACGTTCCAAATACTTTTTGGTAAGCACCTTGGCAATGTTAATCACCCGTTGGGCCAGCTTGCTTGGATCGTCTGAAATGTAGCGCCGTTCCTTCAAATCATACGTATAGTTTAAAATCTGCGTCGTTCTGCGGTAATCCACAATCCGATAAGTCAGTTGTCCCTGCACTGTCACTGCCTGGAAATCATTCGTCATATCTTCAAACATGAACGGTACATCAATGGAAGAGACCGGCACGACGACGACCGAGGTGGTCGGGGCGTAGTAATAAAAGGATAACCCGACACCCTCTCGAACCACCTTCCCGTTCTTCACCTTCATGACATATTCACTGGGTTGAAATTTAATAAAATTAAATCCAAACATCGTCGCTTCCTCGCTTTCTTTATCGTATCCATCATCTTGTTAATTATTAATTGTTATTATTAATTTGTTATTAACAATAAAATAACACAACTAAACAATAATATCAATATGACATTTACAAAAAAATAAAGGCTGCTCCCTCTCCGATATGCTCGGTTGGGGAAACAGCCTCAGATTTCTTGCATTTTTTTAATAAAAACACTTTCAAAAATGTATACCTATCTACATATTTAAATAGAATCACTAGCAAAACGAACCGCTCTGCTAACCAAGACCGGCAGCACGGATATATGACCTTCGTCTGCAAATTCCCGGTACTCTACGTGTAGTCCTAGATTGTCCCTAGTCGTTAGACGTGCAGCTAAGTCCCTGGCTTTTTCCTGCATGCCACTAAAATGCCCAGCCTCTAACTCCCCTACAGCAATCAACAGCTTTTTAGTCCAATGCTTCTGAGCTATAGAAGCTACAAACTGTTTCTCTTCATCCTTAATAGCTTGTCCACCCCAGTGTATAGACGGACTTCCCGCCACATACACCTGAAAAGAGTCTGGTCTTGTAAACAGGGTATGTAATACGAACAGTCCTCCAAGCGAATGCCCGAAGATCGTCTGTCGGTTGCGGTCGATAGGAAAATCACGCTCAATCATAGGCTTAAGCTCATCTTCAATAAATGACAAGAAATGCTCGGCGCCCCCGCTTTCTATAGCTGCATCTTCGTTTGGCTTTATGGGAAGCTCTACAGCCGCCCCCGGTAATGTAAGATCGTAATATCGTGAAGGATGAAATGGAGCCTCTGTTGGATAGCCTATTCCTACAATGATAGCTGGAACAACCCCCGTTTTGTCGGGCCGTCTACCCTGAACGCGCACTGCTTCAACCATGGTTCCAAAAATAGAATTGGCATCCAGCACATAAATAATAGGATAACCAGATACAGGAGGTTCCTCGGCAGGGATGGCAATATAAATATGATACTCACGGTTTTCAGCCTGCGAGTGCATCACTCGATGCTGACTACGAGGAACGCATACGGCTCCGTGAGCATCGCTGGAATGATTAGCTTGCGTAAATACGTTATTAATGAGAATAACCTCCTGTAGAACCTGAATTCTAATGAAATCAGGCCGTTTTTTTCATAAGCAAGACTACAAAATAAGGGACCCCGATCACCGCAATAATCAGTCCAACGGGAATTTCCGCAGGCGCAACTACCGTTTTGGCAATAAAATCAGATAATAGCACCAGTACCATACCGATCATACCGCATACAGGAATCACAAAACGATGATGAAGGCCAACCAGCCTTCTGGCGATATGAGGAGACAATAATCCTACAAAGCCTATTCCTCCCGAAACAGACACACAGGCACTCACCAGTCCAATGCTGGACAACAGAAGAATAGATTTTTCCTTTTCGGTCGCAACCCCGAGACTTTTAGCTGTATGTTCATGCAATTGAAATAGATCCAGCACATACGATTTCAACCAAATAACAGGAATTAATATGACAAGCCATGGAATTACGGCAGCAACCAGCTTCCAATCAGCACTCCAAATACTGCCCGACATCCATACTGTCGCCATCTCGAAATCCGAGGCTTTCATTTTCAGCGACAGATATAAGCTTAAGGAACCGAAGCCAGAGCCAATCGCGATACCTACAAGTAGCAGTCGCTGCGAATCCAGACGTCCTGCTTTCCAAGCAAATAAATAGATCAGCAGCGCAGCTACCAAGCCTCCAATCAAGCCGAAAAAGGGCATAGCCAGCGCCGCAGTCCAGCCTGTCGTCTCCATCTGTCCCTGGTAAAAGAACATAAATATGACGATTGCTGCCCCTGCCCCTGCGTTAATGCCTAAAATGCCGGGATCGGCTAAACCATTCCGTGTAACTCCCTGTACCGCCGCCCCAGCTATCCCCAGACCTAAGCCGACCAAGGCCGCAATCACAATACGCGGTAGCCGAAAATCAAAAATCACCAAATCCAGCTGCGGAGTAGGGTGGATACGGAGCAAGGTCTGAATTACTTCCTGAAGGGTCATGTCGAACTCTCCATGGGTCAGACTAACATAGGAGGCTACTAAAATAAGCGCAGCCCCGCCTGAAAGTACGAACCACAGCCGTTTCACACTGATTTCACGCATGCTCTCCCCCTCCTTTTCTACGTATTAAGTACAGAAAGAAAGGGATGCCAATGACCGAGGTAACCACTCCAATAGGCGTTTCAAACGGATAATTAAGAAAACGGCTCAACACATCAGACATGCCCAAAAAAACACCACCGATCAAACCAGAGCATGGAATGACCCAACGGTAATCTACCCCGATTAAATATCGGGTAATGTGCGGAATCAACAAGCCAACAAAAGCAATTTTCCCTGCCAGCGCAACAGAAACACCTGTCAGCAATGCTACACAGAGCATCGCCCCCAGCTTGACTGGTAATGCCCGCTGTCCCAGACCTGTGGCCACGTCGTCGCCCAAAGACAGTAGTGTTATTGGCTTGGCCAGCAGCATTGCTCCTACAATTGCCACAAGCGCAAAGGGAATTGCCAATTGAATCATCCCGGGGTCCATCTGATGCAGACGAGCGTTAAACCAAAAGCTTACATTTTGCGATACATTAAAATAAATGGAAAGAACGGCCGACAGGCTGCTTAAAAACGTGCCGATGATCGTTCCCAAAATGGTCATACGAACCGGAGCAAGGCCGCCGGGAATCATCCAGGCTAAACCGAATACAATAGCCACCCCCAGAGCCGATCCCACAAAAGAACTTCCAATCAGGCCCATCGAAGTGGAGTTCGGTGCAAGGATCATCATTAAGGTGATCACAAACGCCGCCCCATCCGACACCCCCATAATTGAGGGTGAAGCCAAGAAGTTCCGCGTCATTCCTTGCATAATGGCTCCTGAAATCGCAAGAAAAGCACCGATTAATATAGAGCCGACCGCTCTGGACAGACGCGAGTTTAAAACGACCTGATGATCCACATTCCCAGCATCAAAATGAAAAAAGCTAGCAGTTACCGTCCCCCATTCTATCGTTTTGGCTCCATACATCACAGACAGCAGTAGCGTTAATACGATAAATAAGGGAGAGACGAAGATTACAACATAAGGAGAGATCAACTTTTTTCCCATGTTCCTACCTTTACTGCGAAAGTCGGTTCATAACCGCTTCCAAAAAGGCAAGTTTGCTCCATGAAGTACCACCTTGAGCATTGGGATCTACAATATTGACGAAGGTTTTCCCATTCTTAACGGCATTGATGCTGCTCCAAATCGGATTCTTCTCCAAATCTGCCAACGCCTGCGGCTGATCCTTGTTCTCTCCTTCAGAGAATTGCACGAACAGATAATCCGGGTTCATATCAGCCAATTTCTCCAGAGAAACCGCCTCTTGTGCTTTAACTGTATTTAACTCTTCCGGTACTTTAGCTCCTAGATCAGCATACAGGGAAGGATTGAAATATACATCTGCAGGATATACATACAAATTGCCTGTACGAATCCTTACCATGAGTACCTTTTTATTTTCCCATATTGGCTTTAGCTTCTGTTGGGCCGCTTCCGTATCTTGCTTGTACTTATTCAGGATCTCTTTCGCTTTCGCCTCTTTGCCCGTAAGTTCTCCCAACATTAATAGATTCGCTTCCCAGTTCGTTGAAATATGGGATACTGGAATCATTGGAGCGACCTTACCTAGCTGATCTGCCACCGCAGGCCGAAATTTAGAACTTCCCAGAATTACATCCGCTTTCAGTTTGAGGATCGTTTCAGCGCTAGGCTGCATTCGGTCACCAACGTCTGTAGCTCCTTCCATTGCTTTCTCCATGAACTCAGGGAATTTCCCGCCCGAGGTAACCGCCCCAGTTGGTTTCACTCCCAGGACAGCCGCATCTTCCATCGCTTCCAGACTAGCTATAATAATATGATCCGTTTTGGCCAGCTTATAAGTCTTATCTAGATATGTAATCGTCTTGGCACTTTCTCCGTCAGAAACAGACGTTTGTGTCGATGCATTGGTATTCTTTTGGGCTGAGCTATCCACCTCCTGTACCTTTTCACCACATGCCGTCAACAGCAAACTTGCCGATAACAAGGTACACATCCATACTGCAAATTTCTTCATGATCTAAAAGACTCCCCTCTACCTACTTGAATTTATAGATAATAATTATCATTATCATTGATAACTATTATCAATAGTAGGAGAGAAATCGGTGTATTGCAATATTTTTTCTAATATTTATTAAAAAGAGAGCTGACTTCTCCTGGAATCATTGCAATTAGGAAGCATCAGCCTCCCCTGTTCTGTTGGATATCATTCACATTCCATTCTCTATAGAACTGCTCCAAATACATCTCCATCCATTGATGCCGGACCTCCGCTAGCTCTCGGGCATAAGTGGTGTTCATTAAATCCTTGAGCTTGAGCAGCTTTTCGTAAAAATGGTAAATAGCACTTTTACCTGCGGCGCGATATTCATACTGTGAATAGTCCTGACCTGGTTCATGCATGATACTGCCCTTTGAGCCTGCATACATAAAGGTTCTTGCAATCCCAATCGCTCCCAGGGCATCCAACCGATCTGCATCCTGTACAACCTGACCTTCCAGCGTTTCCATAGGCGGGTTTTGTCCACCATTGTAGGACATTGTAGCAATAATGGTCATTACGTGTGTGATCACGTCCGGATCGTTTACATGCAGATGCAGCCACTGCTCAACTTTATCCAGCCCCGCTTGTTTGGAATCATTCAATTTTTCATCCGCTACATCATGCAACAGTGCTGCCAGTTCACACACGAACGGATCTGCACCTTCTTTTGCAGCGAGTTCAATGGACAGCTTCCTCACCCGGTCAATATGCCACCAATCGTGACCACTGTGGTCATGCTCCAACTGTTGCTGTACATACGGCTCTGCCTTTTGAATGATATCTACCCTTATCGCTTTCTGTTGCTCTGTTCGTCTGTTCATAAGTCACCTTTCAATCCCGTCCATATTTACTATGTGAGAGGTTGGTTTATTTTTTTATATGCTTGTCCATTTGCTTAGCGCGAATCATCGAGAGCGCCTTACAGGCTGCCAGCTTCCCATTTGGGCTTCCATGCTTCACTACTTCTTTTAATATTTCGGTCGCTGGTTCATACCCATGATATCCCAAAAGAATACATGCCCGTTCCTGTACATACATATCTTCATCATCCACATAGGAAAGCAATGAATCCACCTCACTGACAGGTGTAATCGCCATTAAGCTGTAAAGAAGCTGACACCTCACGTCATCCTCCATAGATGAATCCTTTTCCAGTATAGCCTGTAATTCATGCATACAGCGAATATCTTCTGCTAGTTGTTCGGTGCTTATGTCCTCGTCAGATGGGTAATCCTTATGCAGCTGTTCCCAATCGAGCTCCGGGTTTTGCTCCAACTCTGCAATCAACGAAGCCGCACTTCGGTATATCGGTGACAAATCTGTTTCCTCGTGATTTATATAACATAATTTATATGCCAACGGTCCTTCTACATACAGGCCTACATAATTAGAATGATCATCCGTCCATAGAGGGATGATATGTTTGAACACCTCGATCTGCGCCATCCACTCAGTACTCTCAGCAAGCTCCTGTTCACTCAGTAATCGTAGCTGAACCTTCTGCCCTTTCTGCTTCTTACTATGGATCAGTAAAGCTTCCAGCGTATCGTCAGGCAGATAAATCGCTAGACGCTCAAACACCTCTCGTAAGCTCATTTTTTCACACTCCTAATCTTTTCTACTCCAAATCTACTATTTAAGTCCCGAAAAAGACAGGCTTTCTTCATTTTATTCTATATGTGTGAGGCATCCAACATTAGGTCGAGAAGTCCTTAACTATGCAAAAAAAGAA
Source organism: Paenibacillus sp. lzh-N1 (assembly GCF_002872435.1). Taxonomy (NCBI): domain Bacteria; kingdom Bacillati; phylum Bacillota; class Bacilli; order Caryophanales; family Paenibacillaceae; genus Paenibacillus; species Paenibacillus sp. lzh-N1. The sequence goes on from NZ_CP025696.1 coordinate 173,314, forward strand.
CCTCCTCAACCACATCAGCTGTAGTTAACGGAAGTTCTTTATTAAACACTGATTCCCTTATCTTACTCCAAGACACCAAGCTCGCGGTTTTTTTCCTTGAATCGGCTGTTATGAGAAGATACATATGCCGCTTTGTCAGCTGTCGGATCAATGTACAGCTTGGCGCTGTTGAGGGCAAGGGCGGCGTCTGTGAACGTACCTGCAATCAGATACAGCTTGCTTCCGTACTCGACAAAATCGCCTGCAGCAAAAATCCCCGGTAGATTCGTTTCCAGCTTGTCGCTCACGCGGGCATGCCACTCTCCCATATCCAGTCCCCAATCTCGCAGAGGACCGAAATCGGATTTTAGACCATGATTTACGATAACTGCATCAACATTCAGCATCTCTGTTTCGCCCGTATCTACATGATTGATCGTCACCTGCTCAATCGTCTCTCCGTTGTTGCTATGTAACTGACCTACCGCGTAAGGTGTGAGAACACGAACCGAAGAGGATTTCATACGGGCTACATTTTTCTCATGTCCGCCAAAATGATCCCGACGATGTACAACTGTCACACTCGCCGCAATAGATTCCAGCTCATTCGCCCAATCTACCGCCGAGTTGCCTCCACCGGAAATCAGAACATGTTTGTCCCGGAACGGCTCCAGCTCTTGTACGGTATAATGCAGATTTGTAACCTCGTAACGGTCAGCGCCTTCAATCTCCAGTTTAGCCATTTTGAGAATACCATAGCCTACGGCCAGAACGATCGTACGCGTCCAATGCTGTTCCCCTGTGGCAGAAGTCAGCAGGAACGTACCATCTTCTTGCCGATCCAAACCCGTAATCTGTTGCCCCAATACAATGGTAGGCTCGAACGTCCGTGCCTGCTGCTCCAGCTGGTCGATCAGCTTTTCACATAAAATCGGGGTAACGCCTCCAACATCCCATATCATCTTCTCAGGGTATATGCGCATCCGCCCGCCTAGCTCATGCTTGGCTTCGATCAGCTTGGTTTTCATATCTCTCATTCCACTGTAAAACGCGGTATACATACCGGCAGGACCGCCGCCGATGATCGTTACATCATATAATTCCAAGGACTCTGTCACTCTGCAACTCTCCCTATCATAACTTAATATGTCTGCTTCTATTATAAGTGATAATAATTATCAATATCAATCAAGAAATAAAAACATATCTGTGACAGAGGTTTTTGTGATTTTGGAACTACATTTTATACAGTTATCTGGCTATTGCTTTTGTTAATCTTGTGTATTAGGCAGGGATTGATTCACTATTGCATGCAATGCTTTTTCATTCAACCCAGTCTGTACAAATTGAAAACGGTGGCCTGCCAGTCTCTGAACTCGATCTATGATCTGCCCGAGATGATAAGCCGTATGCTCAACCACATGGTAAACATCATACATATTTATATAGCCTGTATTATCCAATGCTGCACTGAAGGTTTGAAGCTATCCTCCATACCTTCATGCCCGCAGCTTAACCAAGTATTGATCGTACATTCTGTGCTTGGATATGATCGTAAATTCATGCATGGAAGAATTCATATGTTCATTTCCTCCTTCATCTTTTCAGCTGTATTTTTTGAAAAAGTCACTTCCGTGGATTATCCAATATCGTTCAGCAGGAGGGACCTCTTCCAAAAAGTTCTGATATTCCCCTTTCCACCCCACCGGGACATAGTGTTCAAAAGAAGCTGGCTCTGGAAATAGTGAGTAGAGAATTTTCTGGTCAAAATCAACATATAAAGCAGGACAGAATTCCAACACTTCATCCTTATGCTGGATTGCATCATCTAGCATCTGGAGCATTGTAGTGAGTTCTCCCGTAGCCACCTTATATTCACAGATGTGTTCCAAAAATGCTCCCGCTGTAGTCTCATCCAAAATAGCGATACCAAACCGTTCCTCCATCTCGGTATTCAAAAACCAATACTCTCTTTCCGTGACATACCAATTCCATTGTCCCTGAAAAACGACACCGACAATAATATTTTGTGCATATTCAGGCCATATTTTCATGAGCTTTTCTGTTCCCCTCCCTCACTTACAGCTCGATCCAAAACCGGTTTACACGGTTTCCATCTTCCTCTATGTAATCCTTGTCTGGTGTTCCGCCGTTTCGCAGAATCGTTCTTTTGGAACTGATATTATCGGAGTCGCATACGACGAGGGCTCTGGAAACACCCAACTCTTTTGCTTTGCTCAATGCCAGACTCAGCATAGTCACAGCGTACCTGTTCCCTCGTGCAGAAGGACGGATACCATAACCGATATGACCGCCAGCATTTAACAGATGCTCATTAAGATCATGACGGATATTCACTGCTCCGACGACCTGGTCATCTGCATCCATCAGCCAGTATGTCGAACTTTTAACCCAGCCTTCAGACAAGCCAATTCCATTTTTCTGTTGATTTAAAAACGTCAGCATACCTTCAAAATCATACGGTTCTATAGAAATCACCCAAGGCACCATTTGCTCCTGGCTTTTTTTCCATTCCTCATAAAATGAAAGATAAGTATCCTTCCAGCGCCGATCCGGCTCAACCAATCTTACGGTCTGCATCCCACTCACGACCTCCTCTTTAAGCGCTCCATATATCTACTAATGGTCGTCATCTCTACACCCCATAGTTCTTAGTCGTTGCTTCCAGAGTTTCATCCGTCTCCGCAAGCCACACGGAACTAACCTCAAACGTCCCCGGCTCGAAAAACAATGGAAATCTCCGCTTAAACCAATCCTGCATCGGCAAATTTAGTGCTTCCTTCATATCCACCCACAGCAGATCTCCCTCAGGGGGATTCTTTAATAGTTCACCTTCCGTTGCCGTCGCCAAATAGTTAAAGACCATATATCTCAGCCCTTGCCTTGGATCACAATATTCGTCGATTCCTTTAAATACAATTTCCGTAACCGTTAAGCCCGTTTCCTCCTTTACTTCGCGAATGGCTCCGTTCACAATGCTCTCTGGGAACTCTACTTTTCCTCCTGGAGCAATATAACCTGGAAACCCCTTTCGATTGGGTCTATTCATAAGCAATACCTTGGTTCCGTCTTGAATCATGCACATGGTATATATTTTGTGTGTCACTTCAGTAGCCAATCCAATCATACCTTTCTTTATTCACGATTCTCTATGATCTAGCTTTTAACTTTCTCACCGACATATTGTAATTGGTTAAATATAGTATTCCAATCAGAACAATCACAGTCCCTCTTCAAACAACTGCATACCTATAATTTCAAAGGAGACGCCGTCGCCTGCTTTAACGTTGGTATCACCATTCATTTCTTCCGAATCTAAAACAAACGTAGCATCTCCTACAACAATCTCCAGACATTCTATCCCGCCTGCTTCGCCTTGCATCACTTGTTGTATCATTCCTTGAATCCAATAGTCGCCTAGCTTTGGTTGAGGGCGAACAACGCCTGTCTTTTCAGTAGGCCTCAGTCTTCTGAACCCTTCTATATTGGATTGAGAAATCTCAACCGAAATGACACAGCCAGGAATTAACTTGTCCAAGCTTTGTTTATACGGAACAACATACGCATATCCCGAGGTCAGTTCACACCAAAAAGATGTCCAGTAGCCGTATACTTTTTCCTCGCCAATACTACGAATGATGATCTTTTCATCTTTATTTACTTCCTTGATCTGTACGCGCATATTCGGAGTCCTCAGTAGATATTTTTCTTATAATAATAGTGTTTAAAGCCTCTAGGAGCCTCCTCAATGATACCGACTACTTCATACCCATGTTTCTCATAGAATTCAGGCGCTTGAAAAGAAAAGGTATTTAGTTGTATAAAATTACATCCTTTATCTCTAGCCATTTGTTCGATTTCACCAAGCAATTGCGAACCGTAGCCCTTTCCTCTATGGACCTGATCTACCCACAAAATATCAACCTCCACCCAGTTCCAACATAGTACACTTAGAAGACCGCCGATGACCTGACCTTCTCCATTTTTGAGCGTAAGATTAATCTCTTCATATTGGGTTTGAATATCTGCCGGGACGTGTTTTGCATTAAACTCAATCAACTTGTTTCTGACGAAACGAGCTTCATCCTTACTACTTCGACTCATTTGAGGTTCCAGCGTCATGGCTTAAATCCTCCAATTTAGAATGTATACTAACACTACTGATTCAATCTATAAAATACTAAAGTTAGAAACCTTTCATCTTCCACTGTTATTTATTGTATATACTTTTCTAAGTTTAGTCACATGATTCATTTTAACCCGATGTAAACGCAAAAAAGCAGGCTCCCTATGAAACAGAGAGCCTGCTGTCTTTTGTATCATCGTCAGGCTTACAAAAGAAGAGATGGGATGATCAGATAGAAATATCCAGTGATTTTCCAACCCCAGTAATATCACTGCCATTCGAGCTGCTGGCGCGTGTCATTTCCATATTGCTTGGAGCGGACTTTTCCATTTTTGGTGTTAACGTGCTGCCGGATTGAGAACTTTGCTGTGCAATCTGGGCTTCAATTTGTTTAATTTGCTGCTGAAGCTGCTTCATTTTTGTTTCTTTTGTATCTTTATTATCTTTGCTTTGTTGTACCTTGTTGTACTCTGCTTCAAGCTGAGCTTTTTGCTTTTCCAGACTGGCTGTATTGTTGGCACTGGATGAAGATGAAGTACTTGCAATAGATAGAGAATTGCTGGAAGTCGCTGAAATATTCATAGAAAAATCCCCCTTTTAAAAGTTAAGTTTGAGTTACAGGTGTGGGCTAACCGGTTTTAAGATACGCTATTGCACCCTAAAGATTATGACGAAGATGATACAGATTGTTCGAAAATCTTGGCGATTTTATCGAATAAAGCCGATATTTCCTCATCTGTTGCATTCGATTCTTCTGTGTTACCCCATGCGTTTTTCAATGCAGAAATCAGATCTGTTTGCTCACCTGTTTCTGCAGATACGGAGCCGGATAGAAGCTCGGAACTCAGGACGTTTTGCAAATCACTCAGTAAGGATCTTTTTTCATCTACCGTAAGCTCTTTTTCAGATGTAGTGGTGTTATCCTCTTGATTGGTAGTCGCCTGCATATTCCATGCAAATGGGGGCATAATTCCACCCATCGCCTGCATCATTGGAGGCAGACCACTGCCATCAACTTCAGGTCGGAATGAGTCATCTCCAGGCCGCGCAGGGCGATTATTTTGGATGGATTCTGCTATCTTATCGAATAAATTGGATACTTCCTCACCTGTTGCTGTCGAAAGATCCACCCTGGATAACAAATCGCTGACTGCAGCCAAAGGATTTTTCGTACTGTTGTTGATTTCATTCGTTTCAGATAAAGCACTTGAAGACGTTAAGTAATTTTGTAAGTCTGACAACAACGCTTTCTGTTCATCCGTAGTCAGCGCCACAGTATCCTGGTCGTACTTGTAGTCATAACTGTAGTTTTCCGTAGGAAGTGGAGCCTGCATACCCCCGGCATATTCCATAAATTCCGCACTTAATTCGAGTGAATCGTTAGATTTCTTGTGTGTGGTATGCCCCGTGTTATTTAGTCCATTCTCATTTGACTTCAGCGTATTCGAATTATCGTAGGAAGTCGAAGTCTTGATGAGATGCCTGTTAATGGATAGTGACAAAGTAGATCCCCTCTCAATGTACATAGTGTTTTTAGCTGCCCACCTCTCTTTCATCGGTAGCAAAACTGAAGGCAGCCTGAGGGAATGCTGAATGATAACTGAATGAATACGGACTGACCCATACGTACTCTTTTTCTTTTTTCCTAGACCATAGTCAAGGAAAGACCCCTCCGCAGGACGGGGAACTGAACCCTACTCCAGACAGGAGCAAGTAAAGGGATAATTTGTTACTCTTAGCAGAGAATAAATGAACGTATATTGAAAATTGAAGGTAGGGAAAGGTGTATGATCCGTATTAGTCATTTGGTTCATGAGAGACTTATGTTCCTGTTCAAATTTTTGTACTCACCTGCATATGTAGGTAGCGTAACACCCAGTTCCAGATTTTTAGCTAAAAATATGATAGAATCCATTCCATGGAGTGAAGTTCATGCCGTGGCTGAGCTCGGGGCTGGAACAGGCGCAATTACCCAATACATTCCGTCTACGACAAAAATTCATCCCAAAGTTCTGCTCTTTGAGAAGGACCCGACCATGCAGCAGAGTTTAAAAAGAAGATTCCCGAATTATCTGTGCTATTCCGACTCGCGTGAGCTTCAGCTTGCTATGAAAAATGCCCAAATTGAACAGCTCGACTGTATAATCAGCGGGCTGCCATTCTTCAACTTTCCACAAGCGATGCGAGATCAAATCGTAGAACAAATTCATCTATCACTTAGGGATGGAGGAATGTTTGTTGCCTTTCAATACTCTAAACAGATGAAGCAGCAGTTAGGTGAATGGTTTGATATTGAAGAAATCAAGTTTGTACCTATGAATGTTCCACCCGCATTCGTCTATGTATGCCGAAAGAAAGCTTAAGAAAGGAGTATGGGAATGGATGTTGAATATTTAATTTCCATTATCGAACAATATGGCTATGCAGCATTATTCTTCTCTCTATGGCTCGGAATTGTGGGACTGCCCATTCCAGACGAAGTTATAGTGATGACTGGCGGGGCCGTAACAAGCATGGGGATACTTCATCCGTTACCTGCTTTTTTAATTGTATATCTTGGGGTTGTATCAGGCCTATCCTTAGGTTATGTGTTGGGCAGAAGCTTGGGTACACCCATTTTGGATCGTTTGCGCCGAAAGAAAAAAATGGACAAGTATATTACTTTTTCAGAGAATTTAGTACATAAGTATGGAAACTTCACGATATGCATCAGCTACTTGCTGCCAATCGTTCGCCACATTGTCCCTTATATTGTGGGGATCAATAAAATGAGCTTCAAACGCTATGCCCTCTTCTCTTATTCAACGGGCTTGATTTGGACGCTGATCTTCTTCCTGCTCGGACGTCTCTTTGGTGACCATGTACAAGCAGCAGGAGAATTGATTCATCGTTATGGCTTGCAGGTGGCATTGCTTCTCATCATGCTGACAATTATATTTTTTATAATGAAATTTGTGTGGGGGAAGAAAACAACGGAGGAGTAAAGGTTGAGTCTATTCGGCATGTTCATAAATTTAAAAGTTACCTGTCGTGCCACTACGCAGACGGATGGTGCTTCCCATCGCCACCGCCCCCGGATTTCTGAAATCGACAAAATACATCTCGAACATACCAAATATATTTATAGGGATTCAAAGATGCTGTGCAATTTTTAAATGAGTTACGTAACATCTATACTGGTTAAGAACTCATAATGATTTTCAACTTTTAAAATATATCTTATGAAAAAACAAAAAAGCGCCTAGAACAGGCGTTTTCATTTTTGTCCTTTTTAGCAATAGTATCCATATGATATACTATAAACTAACAACAGAATGGCTTAGATGGGCGGTCGGCTAGTCTCCTGCAAAGGAGGTGATGCCTGTGGAGGTTAAAGATACGCTGATGTTGATGATTCAATTTGCAACGTTGGTGATCTTGATTATTTCCTTCAACAAAAAGAAATAGACCGCCCTCTGGAAAAGGTTAGCGGTCTATTTTACTAATCCAACCCTACAGCCACCGCCCTTATAAGCGGCTGTTGTAAAAGAGTGAGGATGTTAGAGCATCCTTACTCTTTTTTAAGTATATACCTATTGGCTATAGTTTATCACAAGAAAAACCATATTGACAATATGGAAAACCTTTTATGGGCAGCTTTCACCCTGAGCTATTTTTTTAATTGAAGCAGCTTAACCAGCTTGTCATGAATAGCCGTATTCGGGTAATTTCCACTAAATTGGGAGGAACCCGGACCCATTGCAGTTAGCGCTACATCAACGGATGTATGTCCTCCTGTGGTCCAGTCGATATAAAACTTCTCATCAGAACCTTTTACGGTAAAAGGGCCGTCCTCTTTGGAGACACCTTCACCGGATTCATCTTCCGCATCTTCGCCTTCAATGGCCAAACCGCCTGTTTCATGGTCTGCCGTCACTAACACCAAAGTATCTGGATGCGCTTTGGCATAGTCCTTAGCTACTTTGACAGCCTTATCCAGCTGCTGCCCAGCTTTAATGGTTAATTCACCCTCATTGTCATGCGCCATCTCATCAGTTCCTTCTTCCTCTACCATCAGGAAAAAGCCTTTTTTGTTTTTGGATAGAACATCAATCGCTTTCGCTGTCATATCCGGTAAAGAAACCGTTGGGTTGTAAGAATTGCCTAGTTTGTTGTGAGCTTGGAACATTTCTTCATTGGCGAATAGACCTAGCAGTTTAGAGCCTTTGGCTGCTTTCATTTCAGCCTGATCTGTCACATAGCTATAGCCCAACTTCTTCGCTTGTTCCACCAAATTTCCTTGAGTTCCCTTACTAGCTTCCTCAGGATCTTCTGCCGGTGCATCTGGATGTTTGCCTGGTGTTCCTGCAGGGTACCAGAAATCCTCACCCCCGCCCAGAATCACATCCAGCTTGCTTTTCTCAAGATACTGCTTGGCAATCTCGCTTTGCGCGGAGCGCTTCTCAACATGCGCACCAAAGGCAGCGCCCGTCGCATCTGTCACTTGGCTTGTCGTCACCACTCCTGTAGACATGCCTGCTTTTTTAGCCAGTTCCATAATTGTTGTCACTGTTTTTTTATTCAAATCCATTCCGATCGCGCCGTTATACGTTTTCACACCTGTTGCAATGGCAGTCGCAGCAGCGGCAGAGTCTGTAACTAGGTTGTCCCCTGAACTCGTGCTAACCAGACCCGTTATAGGCATCTTGTCCATTTCAAGCAATCCCGATTTTCCAACCGTTGCTAAGCGAATCGCGTTGCGACTGGCTTCCCCCATACCATCACCGATAAAAAGAATGACGTTTTTAGGAGTATCCGCTTTAGCTGATACAGCCTTCTGTGCCTTGGACTCTGCAACAGTGGACTTCGTAGAAGTCGCGGCTGCAAAAGCTGTAGGGATATCAGCAGATAATAAGGGTACAGTCAAAACAGTCACAGCACTTAACGCAAGGATACTCTTTTTCATGGAAGGCTTTTTCACAAGGTCACACTCCAATAAATTTAATATTCATATATGATAATTTCATCATATATTGGTTTTGTAAAAAATCGTAAAGCACTAGGTTTCCCGAATGTAAAAAATTGAAGTGGTCAGCTATGTTTTTATAATAAAAAAAGAAGACATCGACTCATGGTATACCAAGAGTTGATGCCTTCTGTTGTTTATACTACATCGCGGCGATATTTTTGCCGATGGGCATGGTGTAGTACAGCGGTTTTTGCTGTCCGTTTTGCTGATAGACTACAAGCAGCAATGTGCGGCCTTCGGCTGTTAATGGGCTACCACCACTCAGGATATGATCCAGACTGAACGGCAGCACATCCAGCACAGCGTGCTTTTGCAGTTCCTTTTCACCCAGCTTCAAAGAAGCAAAGGCTGGGATCATCTCGCGGTATGGCTGCGGCTGTTGACTAGCCACATCCGTCTCACCTGTATTCTCCTTGCTCACATCTGCCGCCGCAGGGGACAGCAGCGCATCCGGGTGCTGAAGAGCCATTTTCATATAGCTGGACCAATCGTCCTTCTCCAAAGTATGCTCCCACCAGATTTTGCGCGGCTTATATTTATGGTTGAGGAAATAATCAAGCTTCATCAGCCCAAGCACCATATCCATTCGCTTGGTTCCCCGCGATTCCAAAAAGGACTGGAGACGCGTAAACAAGTCTTCGAGCTGATGTCCAATTTTTTGCCATCCCTGTCCTTCCCAGTAGTCTCCGAATTCCTGAAAGAAATCAAAGGCGGACGAGAATTCACGTTCGATCAGGTAGTTCACCGTATGGTCCATACGATGAGAGTTCCAGTATTTTTCCAATACATCTTCCAAGCGTTTGAGCCGTACGATATCGGCAAAGGAAAGGACGTCATTGCTCAACATTTCATACGGCGCAACATCCATATACGTATAGTTATACTTATCGGCATCAATGCGCAGACCAGTACCACGCAGCATTTTGAGGAAGCCCAGTTGAAGCTCTTCCGGTCCAAGCGCAAAAACGTCATTAAACGTTTTACGGAATGTGTTGTAGTCCTCCAATGGCAATCCGGCGATCAGATCCAGATGCTGGTCGATTTTCCCGCTTTGCTTGACCTTTGTAACAGTCCGGGAAAGCTTGGTGAAGTTCTGGCGGCGCTTAACCAGTTCATTGGTGGGATCATTCGTTGACTGGACACCGATCTCAAAGCGAAATACCCCCGGTGGCGCGTTCTCCGCCAAATAATCCAATACCTCGGGACGCATAATATCTGCCGTAATCTCAAACTGGAAGACACAGCCACGGTGATTTTCAATCAAAAACTTGAACATTTCCAGCGCATAATCGCGTTTAATATTAAAGGTTCGGTCCACAAATTTAATCAATTTAGCCCCATTGTCAATCAGATACAGAATATCCGACTTGGTGCGCTCGATATCGTAATAACGCACCCCGACCTCAATGCTGGACAGACAAAATTGGCAACTGAACGGACAGCCCCGGCTCGTTTCAAAATAGACAACCCGTTTCCCGAGTTCTGGGATATCCTCTGCAAAACGATATGGTGACGGCAGCTCGTTCAAGTCCGCTTTTGGACGACCCGGCATGATAATGACCTCTTCTCCCTTACGGTAAGCCAGTCCATATACAAAATGGAACTTGCGATCCCCTTCCAGCTCCTGCAGCAGTTGATGGAAAGTTTCCTCTCCCTCACCAACAACGATAAAATCCACATTCGTCAAGCGCTTCATCCAGTGCTCTGAATCGTAAGATACCTCCGGGCCACCCAAAACAATCTTGACCTCGGGCATAATCTTTTTCAACACATCAATGACTTTAATCGTCTCTTCAATGTTCCAAATATAACAGGAAAAACCGATGACATCTGCCCCTCGTTGAAACAGATCGGATACGATGTTCATCACCGGGTCCTTAATCGTATACTCCGCCAGCTCGATATCAAAATCCTTTTCACTGTAGGCTTTGAGGCATCGGATGGCCAGCGAGGTATGAATATATTTTGCGTTTAACGTTGATAAAATGACTTTCATAGGTCACAACCTTCTATAAGTTTGCATGGACTCTTACATCCTTAGTATAGCTATTCAAAATCCTCGTACACATCATCTGCAAAGATCTCATCCTCGCTCACCATTCCGCCGGTATTCCCCTCATTTTGAAAGAAATCAAGAAACGGCTTGCCATACTTGCGGAACTTCACTTCACCAACACCCTTGATCCGCAACATGTCTGCCTCGGATTGCGGACTCGCTACGCTCATCTCTCGCAGCGTGGCATCATTGAAGATGATATAAGACGGTACATGCTCCTGAGCGGCCAGATCACGGCGGATCAGGCGCAATTGCTCGAACACAGTTTCGTTGACTGCGGCAGGATAGGTATCGCGCCCCTTTCGTCCACGTGATCCCGCTCCACCTGCAAAAGCAGTGGCATGCCGGACCACACGCTGCATAACTTCGCGCTGGCCTCTCAGCACTTCAGCAGCAAGCTGCTGCAAGCGTACGACCGGATATTGCCCCTCGGATAGCATCAGATAGCCTTCCGAAACAAGAACATTGATAATTTCAGCAATTTCTTTTTCCGTTCGGTTGCCCATCACACCATAGGTTGGCAGGCTGTCAAAACCATACTGCAGCACCTTTTTGTTGCGCGAGCCTTTCAACACCGAGGCTACCATTGAAACCCCATACCGTTCCCGCATACGATGTATGCACGAAAAAATCTTTTGCGCATCTATGGTCATATCCACCAGTTCCCGCTCATCTGTACATGAACTGCATATGCCGCAGGCTTCATGCTCCTGCGCTTCTCCGAAATACTCCAGCTGTGCTGAACGTAGGCAGCGAGTCGTGTAGCAATAGTCAACCATCTGTTGGAGCTTACGGTAGTCGTTGCGCTTGCGGTCTTCATCCTGTGGATTTTGCTCAATCAGGAACTTCTGGGTCACAATATCTTGCGGTCCGAACAGCAAAATACATTGACTTGGGTCACCATCACGTCCTGCGCGTCCTGCTTCTTGTACATACGCCTCCATATTTTTAGGCATATTGTAATGAATGACATAACGTACGTTTGATTTATCTATCCCCATACCGAAGGCATTGGTTGCGACAATAACACGGATATCGTCGTAAAGAAACCCTTCCTGGCTGTCTGCACGTTCCTGATCAGTCATTCCTGCATGATAACGTCCTGCTGCCATGCCAGCGTCGCACAGGCGTTGATATAAATCATCCACGTCCTTACGTGTCGCCGCATAAATAATGCCCGATTCACCCTCATGTTCACGGGCATAATTTAGCAAAAAGCTACGTTTGTCCTCCCCACGCAGCACACTGAATGCCAAATTCGGCCTTCCAAGACCTGTAACGAACGTTTCCGGTGAACGCAGACGAAGCAGGCGTACGATATCATCCATAACCTGCGGTGTAGCCGTTGCCGTAAACGCAGCTACGATTGGACGTTCATACAGCCCGTCCACGAATGGAGCCACCGCCAGATAGCTGGTACGAAAATCATGACCCCACTGGGATACACAGTGAGCCTCATCTACCGCAACGCAGGAAATCGGTAACTGAGCCATCTCATCACGGAACCAATCCAATTCCAGCCGTTCAGGGGCGACATACAGCAACTTCAAATCTCCGTTCCGTGCGGCGCGTATACGGTCGTTGACTTCTCGACCGCTCAACGTGCTATTAATGTAGGCAGCTGCAATCCCCATCGTGGTCAGCGCATCCACCTGGTCTTTCATTAACGAGATCAGTGGTGACACAACAATGGTCAGCCCCTCATGCAACAACGCGGGAATCTGGTAGCATATCGATTTTCCGCCACCTGTTGGCATGATGCCCAAAGTGTCGTTGCCTTCCAGCATACTGGCCACAATTTTCTTTTGTCCCTCCCGGAAATCGGGATAGCCATAAAATTTTTGCAGCAAGTCCTGCGCCCGTTCCAATGTTGGTGCTTGTACACTCATAGTTTCAAAACTCCTCATATTTCTAGCGTCCTCGACGCATATCGGCTTTTCTTTCGTTACCTTTAGTTTACCGGGGTTAAGGGTAATGTTCAACCGCTGGAAGTCTGTCAATCGGGTTTTAGTCTCTTATGGCATTCGCTGTTTTCTCATGATATAGTGGACACGGTGCCGCAAATGGTCCATAACTATGAAGAGATACGGCTCCAAGAAGGAGAAAGAACCCATGAATAATCGGAAACCACAAAGGAAAAATCATACAAAATCAACCTCAAACTCAAGCCATTCCAAACGCAACCACAAATCCGCCGGAAAATCTGGCTCCTATAGACCGGAAGCTCAACGGAAAACCCATACTTTGGATAAAGCACCTGCCAAAACATACATCGTTCAGGAGCCTGCCGAGCTATTGAGCTTTTTAGTTGAGCATGTGACTGGTATGGGCCGTAATTCCATTAAATCAGCATTGGCGCGTGGACAAGTTTCCGTCAATGGTATTCCTCGTACTGTGCATAATTTTCCGCTGGAGCAAGGACAGACTGTCGCGCTCTCCAAGGAAAAGGTAGCTCCTGTGGTGCCGCTAACCGGGCTGCGTATTTTGCATGAGGACGAAGCTATTATCGTTATCCATAAAGATGCCGGGTTGCTTTCTGTCGCTTCTGCGCAGGAGCAGGAAGTCACAGCATATCGCCATCTTACAGCCCACGTACGACGCGAGCATCCGTACAACCGTATTTTTGTACTGCATCGTTTGGATCGTGATACATCAGGAGTGATGATGTTTGCGAAAAGCGAAGCCATACAGCAGGAAATGCAACAAGCGTGGAAGGAAGTTGTGTATGAACGAACATACATTGCTCTCGTAGAAGGACAGGTAAAAAAAGAAGCGGGCACAATCACCTCATGGCTGAAAGAAAGCAAGACGCTAAAAATGTACTCCAGTCCTTATCCGAATGACGGACAGCACGCAGTCACTCATTACAAGCGGCTTCAGGCCAATCGGCATTTTTCTTTGCTGGAAGTACGTTTGGAGACCGGACGCAAAAATCAAATTCGCGTGCATATGGAGGATATCGGTCATCCGATTGTTGGGGATAAAAAATACGGCTCTAAGTCCAAGTCGATTGGCCGCCTTGGTCTGCATGCAAAGGTATTGTCGTTTATACATCCCGTCACCGGAGTATTGCTGCGTTTTGAATCCGACATTCCTAAAACCTTTTTGAATCCGTTTAGAGAGTAGACTGCAGTAAAGCACACGAAGAAGAGTGTAATAATACAAAAGGAAATTAGGGGGTTGTAAAAAACAGCCCCCTTTTTTTGTTGGTTAAGCGGTATACCTCCGAACACCATCAGCCATTTTCATCAATTCATCCCATATATATATGGGTGAATTACACACTGGACATTCTACCCAACCGTTTAAGTAGGGTAGCTGGGCAAGAAGTAATTTCTCATCTATTTTTTGAGCATATTCGTGTAGCCACTGTATATTTGCACCTCTATGGTCCAATGAACGGGGGCGAATCGGATAGGGGATTAGATCGCCTGAACTGACAGGGTCTTTATCATAGACAACCAGAGTGTCACCCTGTTCATCAGGCCAAATATAGAGCGGGGTACCGCAATGGGGACAATCCAGCATATATTCGTCACCTGTATCATAGGTTTGCAGCATATAGGCTACGCAATGATACCCCTCAAAGGCGGCAGCCGCAGCAAGGACATAGCGCTTGCCGACATCTTCTTCATGTTCTTTCGCATAGAGCACCATTTCTTCCGTCAATTCTGCAAGGCGAACGATGGCACTTCGATATTGCGCGTAGATATATTCTGCCAGGCTAGAATCCACTTCTACCTGATCCCTTGCAAATTCCAACGGGATTTTGGTATGTAAGGGATTATTATTCTTCGCTTCAAATATTCCGCAAATGTTATATATATCTGCCCGAATTCCTATATCAGAACTCTTTAGCGCAATGTCTACTAGGTAAGGTACAGCCGCAAATGTACAAGTATACAACGTATTTTGGTGATACAATTCCTCCCAATACAAGGTGTCAGCTATTTCGCCATCATATCCGGCTTGGAGCTGTTTTAACATTTCTGGGACGTATTGAGAAGAACCGTAGGGGCCTTGGAGCAGAGTCCAGACCGGATCGGACAAAGCCAGCATCTTGATACTCCTTTCACCGTTTTCTTACAGTAACATGAGATAGATTTATAAAATGAGTTTGCTATCAAAAATTCATTTAACATCATAATTCTTAGCTTGTTACGTTTATTTCATTATACGCATATCACTAGCTGAAGTTGCTTTTCTCATTTTACGCAATGTACAAAGTCACTATTTTTGAGGGTCTATAATCATATTCGGTTAAGATTTGGGCATTATGAAGATAAGATACATTAAATTCAGGAATTACGAACCTAAAATTTTCTATTACATTACGAATCCACTGTCAATTTCGTTCCTTTCCTGTATACATAGTCCACATTATAAGCCCTGTTACTTAAAAATTGCTGAGTAAGAAATAAAGTATATTAACGTTAAATTCCCATACATGTAAAATCGAGAGGATCTCAAGTGACCCTGCCTGTTTTTAAATATGCCAAACGGGTAAGACATACATATTCAAGTCTTTATTTTGTCCGTTACAGAACGGATTGTATGAATCGGTATATGAAGAGGCGTGTTGGGAATATTACGTATGAATACTGCGACTATAAGGGGAAATAGCCTATGACCATAACACCGGAACAGCGGATTACCCTGCACGGATTTAACAATTTGACCAAATCATTGAGCTTTAATATGTACGATATTTGTTACACCAAAACGAAAGAGGAACGCGAGGCGTATATTGAATATATTGATGAACAATATAACTCGGATCGACTGACAGCTATTTTAAAAAATGTATCCGATATTATCGGCGCCCATGTACTCAATGTTGCTCAGCAGGATTATGTCCCTCAAGGAGCAAGCGTGACAGTGCTTATATCAGAAGGGCCGATTGTGGAGGTACCGAATGAATCATATGCAGAGTCACCAGGCCCCCTACCTGAGTCTGTCGTGATACAACTGGATAAAAGCCATATTACGGTTCACACCTACCCTGAATATCATCCAGACGAGGGGATTAGCACGTTTCGTGCAGATATTGATGTTTCTACCTGTGGGGAAATCTCTCCGCTCAAGGCACTTCACTATCTGACTCATTCTTTTGACACTGACATTATGACGATTGATTACCGGGTACGCGGCTTTACACGTGATACGAATGGTCATAAGCTTTTTATCGACCATGACATTGCTTCGATTCAAAACTATATTCCCGACGAAGTGCGCAATCAGTATGACATGATCGACGTGAATGTGTATCAGGAAAATATTTTCCATACCAAATGCAAGCTAAAACAATTTGATTTGGACAACTATCTGTTCGGCTACACAAAGGAAAGTTTGAGTGAAAAAGAACAACAGAATATTTCAACACGACTCAAAATCGAAATGGATGAAATTTACTACGGCAAAAATATGACGTAAACAAAAAATGGATCATTTCGTTGTACAAAGGACGATTGCTTGGACTGGAATTCAGCCGGGCTTTCGTCCTTTTTGGATACAAAATCATGGATTTTACTCAGCTTGATCTGTACAAGTGGAAGAATGTTCACTATGATAGGGGAAGAAACCACTAATTTAAACTATCAGCTCAGATGTTAGACTTGCTCCCGATTGTAAGCGCAATCAATTGATCTCACTATTTTGTTATGAAAGACAAAGGAGGAATTTGTATGCAAGGCGGTATTGGCGGTAAAAATATTATTTTACGACTGGAAATTTCCACCGAGCACATCCAGTTTGGTCAATTGATTACGTTGGTAAACGAACATGGCGGAGATGTCATTGCCATTGACGTCATCCGCACTTCTGAGAAGGCCACTGTGAGAGATATTACAGTCACCATTGCTGATCCAGCAGAAATCGACCGAATGATCACCCGGATTAAAAAAGCACAAGGTGTAAAGGTACTGTCCATCTCAGATCGCACCTTCCTCTTACATCTCGGGGGCAAGATTGAAATGCAGCCCAAGGTCCCGATTCAAAACCGTGACGACTTATCCCGGGTATACACTCCTGATGTGGCGCGCGTATGTATGGCCATTCATGAGGAGCAGGACAAAGCTTTCCGGTTAACGATCAAGCGCAACACTGTTGCTGTCGTCTCTGACGGAAGCGCTGTCCTCGGACTCGGCAACATCGGTCCATATGCAGCCATGCCGGTTATGGAAGGCAAAGCCATGCTGTTCAAGCAGCTTGGGTCCGTCGATGCCTTCCCGATCTGCCTGGATACGCAGGACACGGAAGAAATCATTAAAGCCATTAAGCAACTGGCCCCAGCCTTTGGCGGTATTAATCTGGAGGATATTTCATCGCCACGATGCTTTGAAATTGAACAGCGGTTACGTGACGAGCTGGACATACCTGTTTTTCATGATGATCAGCATGGCACAGCTGTCGTGTTGTACGCAGGGCTGATTAATGCGCTCAAGGTGGTCGGCAAAGCTCTGTCTGACGTCAAAATTGTCGTCTGCGGTATCGGGGCTGCAGGTGTGGCCTGTACCAAAATTTTGCTATCTGCAGGGGCAGTGAACATTATTGGTGTAGACCGGAACGGTGCGCTTACAGCTGATGAAACCTATGAGCATCCGATGTGGAACTGGTATGCGCAGCATACCAACCCCGAACGGCTGTCCGGCACGCTATCTGAGGTTCTGAAGGACGCGGACGTGTTTATCGGTCTGTCGGCAGGCGGAATATTGCAACGAGAAGACGTGAAGCGCATGAAAGAAGCTCCTGTCCTGTTCACCATGGCAAACCCGGTCCCCGAAATTAACCCAGAGGATGTCGAGGACATTGCAGGGGTCATCGCTACCGGACGTTCAGACTATCCTAACCAGATTAACAATGTACTTTGCTTCCCCGGCATATTCCGAGCAGCACTGGACTGTCGCGCACGTGAAATTAACGAAGAGATGAAGCTGGCAGCCGCAGAAGCTATCGCAAGCACAATCCGTCCCGATGAATTAAACAAACTGTATATTATCCCGGGTGTATTTAACGAGGGCGCCGTACAACAGGTGCGTAAAAAGGTGATTCAAGCCGCTATTGCGAGCGGTACGGCCAGAAGAGTGCCTAGAGATTTCAGATAAAAGAAAAGGATTGCCCCCGTAAAGCGGGTGCAATCCTTTTGTATAGAAGGATAGGGCTGTATCTCGGTATCCTTCACAGCGGTTATGATTTCCATTTAGAAAACAATTGACTGGCACGCTGGGCAAACTCCTCCAGGT
Organism: Paenibacillus sp. lzh-N1; assembly: GCF_002872435.1. Classification (NCBI taxonomy): domain Bacteria; kingdom Bacillati; phylum Bacillota; class Bacilli; order Caryophanales; family Paenibacillaceae; genus Paenibacillus; species Paenibacillus sp. lzh-N1. Next base: position 191,745 of record NZ_CP025696.1, read on the forward strand.
TGATGCTGGAGTTGTCCAGCTTGTAATACCATTTTTTGATCGTCTCCAAAATCCATGAAGGAACCTTAATCTCGGAGAAACCGGAATAGAACGTATGATACGCCCACACCAAATGCTCCCAACGCTTGTCATCGCCTTCTTTTACATATTCAGATACATCTAGCACCTTGGCGCGTCCATCTTGCATGAGTACATTTTTGAGATGAATATCACGAGGATTCAGCCCCCTGGACCGAACAAATTCCCTCGCCTTTTCCACGTCCTCAATGACCTGCTCCGGCACCGGAATTCCTTGCAGCAGGCAATCCAGCAGCGTAATACCAGATTCGTAACTAATGACAATATACTTACCGCCCTTTCCGTAATAATGAGGAAAAAAATCAGAACCTTGCAAACGCTCATATACATCGGCCTCTGCATCTTTTTTTTCGATCGCCATGTCTGAATACACCTTAAACGCGTAGCCTGGCAACGTATCGAGCGTAAATACGGCCGCATCTGTCCCAATGCCGATACAGCGGACGCCTTGGGTGGCTGTTTTTATGGTAACTGGGTCATTATCCTCCGTACTATATACGGTCACTTGACTTATGATGTCGTCTGCCTGCCTCCATTGTTCTACCATGCGCGATCCCTCCTTCTCTGTTGTACCCATTTCAAATGAAGTTAGATCTATAACAGATAAATAGTATTACGGACCAGCTTTTGAAATAGCTTCAAAATAGGTTGGATTCTTTTGGGTGACACGATATGTACCGCGTCTAACGTGCGTCGGGCAGGAGCAGCCTTCTTAGCTCTGCATAGCTTGCCGCAGTTTCATAGACTCCCGACACATCAGATTCCGGGATAGCATTCCTGTGATTGAACCAAATTACCCGCCAATTTGCAGCTATAGCTCCCGCCACATCATTACGCCAGGAATCCCCAATGTAGCAGCAATGCTCTGCTAAAGTTCCTGTCCGTTCGTTGACTATTTCGAAAATGCGCGGATCAGGCTTGGCATAACCAACAGTCCCAGACACAAAAATATACTCTGCCGCAACATGATTTTCCAGTGTCATAGCTTTAATTTTGCTCATCTGATGTTCTTCAAGACCGTTCGTAATCAAACCGACCAAATAGCCAGCCGAGCTCAATTCATCGATTAATGAGGTAGCCCCCTCAAAAGACTCAATTCGGTACTGTCGATCCAAGTATTCTTGTTGGACATGCATTGCCTGCTCACGGGTAATAGCTACCCCGAATTCTTGTAGAGCCAGAATAAAACGACCTTCCCTCATATCATCCAGTTCATCCTGCCCTACTTTCCCCTCCAATAGTCCTCCTTTAGCCGATAGTAAATCGCTGTAATAGCGAATACGGTGGTAGACTTCCTCATATGGAAAACGCTCACTTAATCCTAATACTGTACGCAATGCATCACGTGTAGGGTGCAAATGATCGTACATCGTATCATCTACATCAAAAAAAACAGCCTTCTTTTGCAAGTTCATATGCCCACTTCTTTCTGTTAAATCTTTGGATGACACTCTCTATACCTTGTCCTGATATTATACCCGTTGACCTATTACGTTGCACCCTGACCTTCCCAGCCCGTATCTCTCATTCACCCTTCTCAGGTGATAACATACACTGAAAAGACTGCATTTTCGCAAACTCACTTTACTTCACTACTGCGCTAACATAGGTATCTTGTCCTGGTTTGAACGAAAGCGTTTTATTTTGACAGCACACGGGTAAAAGGTCACATTTTTGAAAAAATTCGTCATACAGGTTTACATTTCGTGTAAAATCACGTACCTTTTAGGGATGAACGCTTTACAGATGTACTTGGATAAGGGAGGTATACACAATGGATTCCGGTTCTAACTTAGCCTACGGATCAGCCACACCTTTGATTGAGGCACTTATAGAGTTTGAACAGGAGCTTGAAGCGAACCGGCATTCTCTGAGTTTTGATTTGGGATTGATTATGGAACAGGGCCGCGCTCCACGATATATGGCTACACCGCCTGATGTTATTCCTTTTGCCCACGCTGGAGTGGACGGGATACATTATGGCTTTTTAACCGATTTTGGCCTTGAAAAGGACCTTTCACAGGCTCCGATTGTATGCGTTTCTCCCGTCGATTGGACGGGGGTATGGGTGGTTGCCCGCCATTTGCAGGATTTTCTAAGCGTTGTTTATACAGAAAACAGTTCATTAAAACGATACTATGCCAGTGGAGCTGACTATTCTGGACATGCCGGTCAGCGTCCTCTGCAAGCTGTGGATGAACGTACCGCATTTGTACGCGAATGCTTTCGGGAGCGCTTTGGCATTCTGCCGATTCAAGATATGGCAGCCTACATCGACAGCTTGCGAACAGAGCGTAAGCAAAATGAAGTTGCTCCTACACTGAATGGCTTGGGTATTCAGACATCTTCTTCTATGAAGCGTAGCTCTTCTATTGAGAGCGACTTCTTGAACGTAACGGAGCCGTTCCTCTGGGAACAACAAGGTGAAGCTGTACGTGAGTTGTTCCGCAGCGGTTCGCGTGAAGCCAGACTGGCCTTTATTCGGGATGCTCAGACACGGCATCTGTTCACCCATTCAGCCCTTCGTGCTTTTGTAACAGGGCAGCTTAAGTTGATGGGCTTGTCTGAGGCCGCAACATACCTAGAAGAGTCCTACTATACCGTTATTCCGGATACGATGGAATCTCGATAAACTCCATAGATTCCCCCAATTTAACCGCCTCTGAAAAGGCGGCTTTTTGTGCTACAATAAATGAAAACAACAGGGTCGAACGACCTGGGGCGCATGAAAGAGAGCGAGCATGAATAATCATTCCTATCCTACTCCTGAAATCATTGAGGTTTGTCTGCTAGCAGGCAAACTGATGATGCAAAATGGAGCCGAGACCTATCGTGTTGAAGACACGATGTCCCGCATTGCTTCGGCCTATGGCATATCCCAGTCCCATAGCTATGTAACACCCACTGGAATTTTTTTTGCTATTAATGATTCGGAACCTGCCAAGCTTATCCGGATCGTAGAGCGGACTACAGATTTGCACAAGGTGACCGAGGTGAACTCCATTTCACGTAAAATCAGCGCAGGCACTTTGTCACCCAGCGCAGCCGTAAAAGAGCTTTCGGAAATTGAACGTGGTCCCCTCCGCTATTCCAATCGTGTACAGCTGATCGCTGCAGCGTTGGCCAGCGGTTGCTTTATGATCATGTTTGGTGGAGTGTGGCGAGATTTCCCCGGAGCTGTGTTTTGCGGCGGTATCGGATTTGCAGCCTTACAATATTTTCACAGGCTCGTTAAGGTTAAGTTTTTCTCAGAATTTTCTGCATCTTTTCTAATCGGCTTGCTGGCGGCTCTGTTAGTGATCGTCGGCGGGGGACAGATGATGGATAAAATTATCATTGGCTCCGTCATGCCATTGGTGCCAGGGTTGTTAATTACAAATGCCCTTCGGGATTTAATGTCCGGGCACCTTGTCTCAGGGCTTTCCAAAGGTGCAGATGCTTGCTTGACGTCTTTTGCCATTGGAGCTGGTGTTGCAGTTATCATTTCTTATATGTAATTTGGAGGAGATTCAAGCTTATGCTTGCACAATTATTCACAAGCTTTATTGCCACCGCTGCTTTCGGCATACTGTTCCATGCCCCCCGACGCTCGCTGCTGCAATGTGGTTTTGTCGGTATGCTGGGCTGGCTTGTCTATTATTCAACCACGGATAGCATGGGACCTGTGAGCGCCAGCCTTTTAGCCACGATCCTCATCGGCATCGTCAGTCAAGGTTTTGCTAGACTGTACAAAATGCCTGTGATTATTTTCAGCGTGGCAGGCATGATTCCCCTGGTGCCAGGAGGAATGGCTTATAATGCCATGCGCCAGTTCGTACAACAACATTATCCTCAGGCACTGGAGCTGGCCATGAGCACACTGATGATCGCAGGAGCGATAGCAGTCGGTTTGGTAATCTCTGAGGTGCTTAACCAAATCTTTCACAACATACGTTTTAAACCTCAGCGTTAAAAACGGAGAAATAACAAAGTAAAAAAAGCTGCCTCTAAAATCGCTACACTGACAGTGTATGAGACGATGTTGGAGGCAGCCTTTTTCTGTAGCTCAATATTAATCTACTCGCTTACCCAATATAGCCAGATCGCGCTCTATGCTGTCCAGCACGGCAACACGTGGATAATACCCCCACTGCTCAAAGCCAAACTTCCGCAGCAGCGCAATACTCGGTTCATTATGACCAAACACAAACCCCAACAATGTTGTAATTCCTAGTCTAGGACATTCATTTAGCAAGTGCTGTACCAGACGGCTTCCAGTGCCGGTTCCACGAGAATCCTCATGGACATAAATGCTAATTTCTGCTGTACCGTTATAAGCTGGTCGGCCATAAAAGGACTGAAGACTGGCCCATCCAGCAATTGTCCCCTTTTGTCTTAGTACCCACAAAGGGCGGTGGTTTTCCTCATGAGCCTCAAACCATGGAATACGGCTCTCTACTGTCACCGGCTCCAGATCTGCTGTGACCATTCGTCCTGCAATCGTAGAATTATAAATATCCACAATATCGGGAAGATCCTCCCTGCATGCAATTTCAATGGAAAAAGATTGGTCCTTGTTCATTATCGTAGCTGCCCCCCTATTGTGGTGATTTATTTATTGTACAGGACAAGCGCACGAACAGCTATATCGAGTTGTTTTGCGGATTAACCCCAAAGGGTCTTATAATAGAGCTTGAACATAAGCCAACGCTACATTAACCGATTTAACGACATAAGACGGGAGGTATGCTTCGGAGTCAAAGGAATCCGAAGCAGCTTAATATGAATATTGGAACTCAAATTTTGATTTTGGAAGTGTCTATGGGACCTTTTTTTGGTAATTCGATCATTCATCCTGTACTGCTCAAGGACGAGGATGGACTTACATTGATAGACTCGGGCATGCTCGGCCAATTGGAGCCTCTGCGCAAGGCTATTTCAGATGTGGGTGAGGATATAAGCCGTCTGAAAAGAATTATTATAACGCATCAGGATATTGACCATATCGGAAATGTTCAAGCACTGCTGGACTTGCTACCGAACACTGCCCTGCTGGCCCATAAGGATGACATTCCATATATGACAGGAGAACGACCATTTATAAAGCTGACGCCGGAACGCATCAATCTGATGGAGCCTGCACTCAAGCAACAAGCAGAGGATATGATTCGCAACCTGCCAGATTTGCGCTTTGCTCATATTCTTGAGGACGGTGAACATCTGCCTTATGGTGGAGGCATACAGATTATTCATACACCCGGTCACACGCCCGGACATATCAGCTTGTATGTGCCTGCACAGAAGCTGCTGTTGGCAGCAGATGAACTGCGTGTAGTCGAAGGTGAGCTGGTCGGTCCCGCTGAGTCAGCTACGCCGGATATGCCGTTGGCTCTAAAGAGCCTTGATAAGCTGACTGTATTAGATGCTGATAAGGTACTCTGCTACCATGGTGGTTACTACGATCACAACGTACAGGCACGTCTGCAAGCATTAAGTCAGTCAAGAGAGAAAACCATTTAAAGATATAAATTAGGGTGTAACAAGAGCTATAATGAATAAATGGACAGAAAGGATTGAGACTCTATGAATGAGAAAATTGCCAAATTGTATGATGAACTAAAGTCACAAGCTTGGGATGGTCTGCTTGTGACCGATCCCAAACATATTTACTACCTGACAGGCTTTGCCAGTGATCCACATGAGCGTTTTCTAGGGCTCGTGCTGCTTCGTGACCAAGAACCAGAACTGATTGTACCAGCTCTGGATGCAGAAGCCGCTCAAGCTGCTTCTTCGGTGACGCGTATATCCACCCACACCGATACGGACAATCCATATGATCTGTTACGCCAACGCACAGGTACCGGAGTGAAAGCATTCGCACTAGAAAAGGAACACGTCTCCGTCCTCCGTTACGAACAACTACATACTGCCATTGGCGCTGCTCAATATGTGGACCTGGGTCCGGTGCTTCAAGAAATGCGCGTGAGAAAAACTCCTGAGGAAGTACAACGTTTGAAACATGCAGCTCGTTTGGTGGAAGATGCTCTTCGTCACGGCCTAACCCATGTTCGCGAAGGGGTGACAGAAGTCGAGCTGGTAGCCGAAATTGAATACCAGATGAAAAAACTCGGTGCAGATGGTCCATCCTTTGACACGACAGTGTTGTCTGGACCCAAAACGGCCTTGCCTCATGGTGTTCCGGGGACCCGCAAGCTGCAACACGGCGATCTACTCATGTTTGATATGGGCGTATATTCCGATGGTTATGCTTCGGATATTACACGCACTTTTGCCTTTGGCAAGCTATCAACTGAGCTGGAAACGATATATAATACGGTTCTCCGCTCAAACGAAGCCGGAATTGCCGCCATTCGCCCGGGAGTTTCCTGCGCATCCGTAGACCAGGCAGCTCGAGCCGTTGTTGAAGCCGCTGGATATGGCCCTGCTTTTAACCATCGGGTTGGACATGGTCTTGGTATGAGTGTTCATGAATATCCATCTGTACACGGAGGCAATAACGATCTGCTTCATGAAGGGTTTGTGTTCACGATCGAACCCGGCATCTACGTTCCAGGTCTTGGGGGCGTGCGGATTGAAGATGACGTTCTGGTCACCTCTGAAGGTGTTGAAGTGCTGACCTCATTTCCGAAGGAACTGACCGTGCTGGGATAAAAAAAGAGGGGCAACCCCAAGCCAATCATGACTTGAGGTTTTGCCCCTCCTCTTCTATCAAACGGAAATTGCGTGCGATGTACAAAATCGGTGTGCCCGCCGCAGTCAGTACAAATTTTAAGATGTAAGTGGTGAACAGCAATTCGATCCATATCCCCCACGCATAGCCGTAAAAGGCAATACTACAGAAAATGAGGGTGTCTATAAACGAGCTGATCATCGTGCTGCCATTGCCGCGAATCCAGAGCTGATGACGCTCCGGGAAAAACTTGCGAATCCAGGCATATAGACGCACGTCCAGCAATTGACTGACCGCATAGGCTGTCAAGCTGGCAAGCGCAAGCCTTGGCAACAATCCGAAGAGCTGTTGCATCGGTGTCTGGGCAAAATCCGTTGCAGTAGGCTCAAATAACAGCACCATCTGCATCGTGATCGTCGTCATAATCAGAGTGAAAAAGCCAAACCACACAGCTTTTTGCGCCTCTTTAGGCCCATATTTTTCATTTAGCAAATCGCTGGCCATATACATAGAAACATACATTGTATTTCCCAATGTCGTGGTAATGCCGAGCAGATCAATGGTTTTGGTTACCTGAATGTTGGCCAATACAGTAGCAACGCCAATCCAGGCGTACAGCCCTTTTTTACCAAACAACCGATAACATAACAAAAAGAACATAAAATTGACGAGGACAAATGCTGCCCCCCATAACAGATTAAACATGTAATCCTCCTAGTTTTGATAGCGCGGGATGGTTGCGAACCGCGGTTCATCCGAACAAGCCGGAAAAACATTATTTTAATGTATCATAGATTAGGATTTGTGAACAGCTATAATTTACACTGCCATAAGCCCAATATAAAGAGCCGACCTTAAGGTCGGCTCTTTATATTGGGGTGCTCATTGCACGTATACATATGCTATAAATGCGATATGAGACTGCAGTGTACACCATTCGTCTATCTTTTACTTAAGAGTGTGCCGCTACATCCAGATCCGTGCCATGGTTGTTGAACACGTCTTGATCGTTCTCCTTGAGTACTTTGCCAGAGATAAGGCCTGCGGTAATAGAATCATTAACATTCAACGCGGTACGGCCCATATCAATTAACGGTTCAACCGAAATGAGCAATCCTGCCAAGGCCACGGGAAGGTTCAGGGTAGAGAGCACGATCAGGGAAGCGAAAGTAGCACCCCCGCCTACACCTGCCACGCCGAACGAGCTGACCGTAACAACCAGAATAAGCGTGAGGATAAAATCCCAGCTTGTAGGATCTATGCCCACTGTTGGAGCAATCATGACCGCCAGCATGGCCGGATAAATACCCGCACAGCCGTTTTGCCCAATGGTTGCTCCCAGGGTTGCGGACAGATTCGCGATGCCGTCGGAAACACCAAGCTTTTTCGTTTGTGTTTCAACATTTAATGGAATAGTCGCTGCACTGGAACGAGACGTAAAAGCAAAAACCAGTGTAGGCAATACCTTTTTCACATATGTCACTGGATTATAGCCGAACAAGGCCAGCAAAATAAGATGAATAACGAACATGACCAATAAAGCCACATAAGAAGCGAGTACAAACTTGATCAGCTTCAAGATTTCATCCGGATTTGTCGTAGCTACAACTTTCGTGATCAGTGCTAAAATACCGTAAGGCGTCAATCTTAGCACCAGAGTTACAATCCGCATCACTACAGCGTACACTGCGTCGATCACTTTGCGGAAGGTTTGCGCCTGCTCTGGTTTTTTACGATCCAATCCGAGTACTGCCACCCCGATAAAGGCTGAGAAAATAACCACCGCCAACGTCGATGTACGGCGTGCCCCTGTCATATCTTCAAAAGGATTCGAAGGAATAAATTCCAGCACCTGCTGCGGAATAGTCATATCCTGGACTGTTCCCAGTCGTTCTTCCATCTTCAGGCCTTGCGCTTGCTCCTTTTCACCACTTTGAATCTCGATTGCTTTTAGATCAAAAGACAGGCTGGTTACAATGCTTACAGAAGCAGCAATCGCCGTTGTAATCAGTAGTACTGCAATAATGGACACGCTTATTTTGCCAAGGTTCTGTCTTCCCTTCAAATTCATAATAGCGGAAATAATCGACACCATGATCAGTGGAATCACGACCATTTGCAGCAAACGGACATAACCATTACCTGCAAGGTTGAACCAATCGACCGATTTGGTAATGACCTCTGAGCCGGCCCCATAAGCGTACTGAAGAATAGCCCCGTAGATCAGTCCGAAGCCGAGTCCGGTAAATACTCTTTTTGTAAAAGAGATGCGCTTTTTCTGCATCCAGACCAATACGCCGAGCAGTGCAAGCAGCACGATGACATTCAAAATAATAAAGAAGGTATCCATATATCATTTCCTCCAAACTTAAACGTAAGATGTTTTATAAAAAAGCGACCCTTCAATCCGAAGATTACTATATCACAAAGCCAACTATTTTTGTAGGTTTTATTGAAATAAAAATAATAAAGATGCTTCAGCTTTAGACTTTATGTAAACGCCAAACAGCAAGCCTTCTTAAAATGAAGGCTTGCTGTTTGTTATCCTGAACACAACGATTCGTATTCAATTCATTCGTAGATTTTTTTAGCTGTTAGACGATCACTGTATATAACAGTTCCTGTTCCTTAACCACTTTATGCTGATTCCCGGCAGGTTCCAACTCGCTAAACTGATCTACATTCGTAACAATAACAGGCGTTATCGTTTCGTAACCAGCCTTGCGGATTTCCACCAGGTCAAACTCCAGTATAAGATCGCCTACCTTCACGCGATCTCCTGCTTTAAGATGAGGCGTAAAATGAAGTCCTTTTAGTTTAACGGTGTCCATCCCTACGTGAATGAGCATTTCAAGTCCTGAATCACTCACCAAGCCTACAGCATGTCCGCTTTTGGAAATAGAGAACACTGTGCCGTCAACTGGGGAAACAACCCGACCTTCGGAGGGTTCAATAGCCCATCCTCTACCCATAATTTCTTGAGAAAATGCAGGATCATTAACTTCACTGAGCGGTTTAACTTCACCCATAATTGGGCTGAATACCGGGATTGTCTCACCTTTCGGAAGTGAGCTCACCGCAGATTGTGCTACTCCCTTAGTAGAAATGCTACCGGCAGCATCTGCTACTTGTGGTGCCTCTTCGTTCTTTTCATCTGTAAAACCGATCACATAGGTAACAATCGTAGCAACCACAAATGCAATAATGAGACCAAGAATTGCATACAAGAAAGTCGGTCCAATAAACATAGCCAGACCAGGTAAACCAACGAGTCCCCCAACGACGTACGCTTTTGTGCCAAACAAACTCATGAAGCCCCCGCCGACAGCTCCGCCGATCAACGCTGCCGTAAACGGTTTTTTAAACCGCATATTAACCCCATACATTGCAGGCTCGGTTACACCCATAATAGCTGTCAAGCTCGTGGAGAAGGCCACTGTTTTGACTTTGGCATTTTTGGATTTCAAGAATACACCGAGTGTAGCACCAGCCTGAGCCAAGTTAGCTGCTCCCATAATTGGAATCATGTAGTCATAACCCAGCGTTGCAATCGATCCGATCATAATCGGAACCAACGCGTAGTGCATACCAGTCATAATGATCAGGGAGAAGGTACCGCCGAGCAGCAGACCTGCAAGTGCACCTGTATTTTCAAACAACCAAGAGATACCACCAGACAGGCCGTTACCAATAATAGAGCCGAGCGGCCCTACAGCAACCAAAATCAAAGGTACAATAATCAATAAAGTCAGTGTTGGGACAACAAGCAACTTCAGTGATGCATGAGTATACTTATCAATGAATTTTTCAACATAGGACGCCAGCCAGATCGCGATAACAATTGGAATAACGGTCGAGGAATACGTGGCCGCTGTCACCGGAAGGCCAATAAAGCTAACCTTCACATTCGAAGCCAGTAATGCTGTAATGTCTGGATGTAAAATAGAAGCACCAATCGCCGCACCAATAAACATATTACTGCCGAGTTTTCTAGCAGCACTGACAGCCAGAATAATAGGCAGGAAGTAGAACGCACCATCACCTATTGCCGCTAAAATCGTATAGGTTTGACTCTTGTCAGACATCCAGTGCATAGCTACCAATAGGGCAATGATCCCTTTGATCATACCTGCACCGGTGATCGCCGGCAAAATAGGTGTAAACATACCCGCAATAAAGTCGAACAGTTGGCTGATCGGGTTTTGTTTTTTCTTGGATGCAGTGCTTGCGCCTGTTTCACTTTGCGGTGCCTTGGACATGTTGCTCACCAACGATTTATATACATTAGCTACATCATTACCGATAATCACCTGAAACTGGCCGCCACTCTCCATGACTCCCATGACACCATCCGTTTTTTGCAACTGCTCTTTTTGAGCTTTCTTGTCATCATGAAGATTGAAACGCAAGCGCGTCATACAGTGAATGACCTGCTCTACATTTTCTTCTCCACCGACCAATGTAAGTATCTCTTTGGATAATTGATTTCGATCCATGGGGTGTTCCTCTTTTCTTTTTAAGGTATAAAGTGTGAAAATTAGGAATAAAAAAAACCTGAATACAGAAAGCAGACAGCTTTATAAAAGCCAATCTTCTTTCAGCATTCAGGTTTTGCCTTCTGGTTTAGAAGTAGCAATCCTAAATCCCTGATCATCTATAAAATCATTGATTTTTAATGATGCGTTCGATATGAATGGTGAGATACAGCATCTCATCCTGGGACAAGCTTCGACCATAGATCTTAGTCGTATAATCTCTTATTTTTTCCGCACAAGCATAAGCGTCCTTATATTGTACCTTAACCATATCATGAAGGGAATTATCTGTATTTTGTACAGGAGTTCCATTCATAACCCGTTGGGCAAAAAATTTGAGATGTGTAATAAAGCGGTAATAGCTTAATGACTCTTCATCCAGCTCCATTACAAAAAAGCGACTTACAATGTTTATGATATCCTTGACGATATTAGTCAGGGTTATCGTTTCACGCATTTCACTGTTAAGCTGTGCATTCACCAAATGTAAGGCAATAAACGCCCCTTCATCATCTGGAAGTGTAACCCCCAGCTTGTCCTGAATCATGTGTAATGCTTTGGTTCCAATCGCGAATTCTTTGCGGTACATTCGTTTGATTTCCCAGTAAAGTGCATTCTTGATGTCCATACCCAAACGATAACGCTCTATGGCAAAATGGATATGATCTGTCAGCGAAATATAGATGCTGTCATGCAACTCTACACCAAGTATCGTTTTGGCATATTGGATGATTTCATCAGAAATTTCAACATACTCAATAGGGATATCAGACATCAGGGTCATCAATTTACGGGAAACCTCGGTACTTTCAAGCTTGAAAATTTTCTCGATTTTCCCCTCTTCAATCTCATCGCCTGTGTTTTTTTTAAAAGCAATTCCTCTTCCCATAATGACTAATTCTTTCTGCTGTTCATCAATGACCGTTACGACGTTATTATTCAGCACCTTTGCTATCTTCATTCCATCACCTTAAGCCGCTTGGAGTAGTAAAAAAAGGCAACACCAAAACTGACACAAAGTGCCTGTTTATGGTTTTGCCCGATATGCTCAGTAACAATCCATGATTGTGCAGTTTTGAATAACTGTCATCATAGTATCATATAGACACTGAGCTGACAAGATTTTTTTGTAAACACTTTCATGATGTAATTATGTGCGGTCGCTGCACCTTAACTGTTAGAGCTCTTTTCCACATTCACATCGGAGGAAGCACTGATGCGGGATGCGGATGCAATTTGGGATTGCTCCTCTTTTTCGTCCACAAAGCCCATAAAATACGTAATTACGTTAGCCGTAACAAACGAAATCAGCATGCTCAAAATGGCGTAAACAAATGTAGCGTCGGAAAACAGTGGTAAGCTAAGCAAGCCAGATAAGGCTGCAAAAGCAGTCAATTTCACTTCAAACAGACACATACACGCCCCGCCAACAGCCCCGCCGACCAGTCCCGCGATAAGCGGTTTTTTGAAGCGCACATTAACGCCGTATAATGCCGGTTCAATGATTCCAAACATAGCCAATATGCCTGTGGAAGCAGCTAGTGTTTTGACTTTGGCATTTTTGGATTTAACACATACACCGAAGGCCGCGCCTGCCTGAGCCATTACTGCCGCCGCAACAACAGGAGTAATAGAATCATAGCCATTCGTAGCCATGGATTCTATTATGTTCATCGACATCATATATTGCATGCCCGCAAAATGGAGCACAGGTATCGTCCCGCCAAACAGCAGACCCGCAAATACTTCCGCATCGTCAAACAATGAAGCAAGACCATCTGACAAGTTATGAGCCAGGGTCGTCCACAGCGGACCAAAAACAAACAGTAATAAAGGCACAATAATGATAAGCGTCAATGTCGGAACGACCAATAGTTGAATAGAATAGCGGTCGAACCTACTCAATCCCTTTTCAATCTTTGATGCAAGCCAGACAACAATAAGGATCAGTATAAAAGAAGCAACATACTGTGGCTCCACCACGGGTAAATCGTCTGAGTTCATTCTTAGGCTGGATTGCAGCAGTTCTATAATGCCAGGATGAAATGAGCAGGCCGCAATTGCCGCCGCAATAAATAAATTGCTACCAAGCTTTCTTGCCGCATTTACCGCTATCATAACGGGCAAAAAATAATATACGACCCCACCAATGTACCCTAAAACAGTGGAAACTTGAGTATCAGAAAAAAAATCTAAGAACAATAAAACAGGCGCAATCACCTGAATGATTCCTCCACCAATTAGCAATGGCAAGCACGGAGTGAATACACCTGAGATAAAATCAAACAGGCGGCTGAACGGATTCCCTCCTCTATTCGCTTTATCTTTGTCTCTAGTCGGTTCCTGTTTATCTTCTCCTTCTACCTCCGAGTTTATTTCCTTAGAAAGTAATTCACGATCCATAACTGCCTTTACCCCTTTTATATGTATATTGAAGACCACATTCGAACGTATTAAAGCTAGCTTAGAAGAAACTTGTAAAAAGTGGCATTCCTTATACTACTTATATTCCTTCTTTTTTACAATAGTTATAAAAGCACAGGTAAAGCCTTTTAATTTCTTACTCCTGATAATTTACATCAAACTTACATCTAAACACCTAAGACCATAGTTATATATTTTTTGTTTGTTTTTGGGCAAATATGACTATTCAACCGTCTGTTAATTATGTAAAATAGGTCTAACCTACTTTTTAGTAAATCATGGATTACTTCCCTTTCTCATTCTTGTCCCTTGAATACAGCTGAAATATACATAGAATCCGAACATTTTCAGTCTTTTCTTCAAGCAAAGAAAGGAAACAAGTAGATCATGGCTGTCTAGTATCTCATTGGACAAGCGGCCTACATCAAGCAGGGCAATCCGTCTGTTTTATTACCATCATGTGAGAGGAGAATTTTCATGAAGCTTTTTAATCGTTCCCTAGGCGCAAAATTGCAGATTATGTTTTTGCTGATTCAACTCTTTGCGTCCCTTTTGTTCAGCATCAGTTTCTATGCAGTAGCCATGAGTATTATTAATAGCAGTGTCATGCCTCAAGTAGATCAATTGCTAGAAACTGGAGCAAAAAATGTGTACCAGGATCTCAATATCTCCTTAGCTGTTCAGGCTGGGCAAGGAAGTGGTTCTGATTCGGGCTCTGCTATGCAGATGGAAGCTTATCTTCAGGACAAGGTCGACACCCTCAAATTAGAATCGGCATATATTGCGGTGCTGAAGGATGATGGTAAGGCCGAAGTTGTCGCACGAAACGTAAAATCAGCATATAAGGTCAAGGATACTCTCGTTCCTGTCGAGGATATTAAAGAAGCAAAACAAGGCGAGATGAATATCAGTGGCATTTACAGCGACTCGCACGGAGTACACAAAACCGCCTTCTTTGCCATATCAGGCAGTAATCTGATTCTTGGCGTGAACGAAGATGTTGGATTCGTACAGGAAAAATCCCAACAAATTCTATGGATTTGCATAGGTATTACACTGACAACACTTATACTGGGCGGAGTTATTTCTACCCTTGTCATACGTAAAGTTGTACAGCCCATTGCCGAATTGGTTCGTCATAGCGAAAAAATTGCCCAAGGTGATCTTTCACAAGACACGAAGGTTCATGGAGTTAATGAAATCGCTCAACTTGCCCGCAGCTTCCAATCTATGTCTCATAACTTGAAAGAAATGATTGGCCATGTGCTTACTACATCAGGTGCAGTTGTTAAAGGGTCGGACGAGCTGCTTCGTCGGACTGAGGCTATGAGTGTAAAAGTGCAGGACTCTACAGCTGCCGCCGAAGAAGTAGCCAAGGGCAGCAACAGCATCGCTTCTGCTGCTGCTGAAAATGCGCAGGCTATGGAGGAGATTGCTCAAGGTGTTCAGCATATCGCTTCCTCTGCCAATGATGTATCTGATCAAATCAGTGAAGCGACGAAAGAAACGGTTAACGGTAATACGCTTGCTCAAAAAGCTGTAGCTCAAATGTCACAGGTAGGACATGCCGCTGATGAGTCGCTTCGATACATACATAGTATGAATGAACGCTCAGAAGCTATTGGTAGCATCGTTTCTGCAATTTTCGATATTACAAAGCAGATTCAAATGTTGTCCCTGAATGCCTCCATTGAGGCTGCCCGTGCGGGCGAGCATGGACGGGGCTTCGCTGTAGTTGCCGGGGAAGTTCGCAAGCTCGCAGAGCAATCCAAAGAAGCAACACAGGAAATTTCGGACTACTTGGTTACCATTCAGGAAGTATCGCAGCAATCTGTGGACGCTGTGACCCAGGTTAGCCGTGAGATTCACTCGGGAACAGAAATGGTTCAGCAGGCGAGTTTCGCTTTTAACCAGCTAAGTGAGCTCATGCAAAAGATCAACGCTACGATTCAAACCGTATCCGCAGCAACAGAGCAAGTATCCGCCAGCTCGGAGGAAGTATCTGCTTCCGTGGAAGAAACAGCTCTCATTGCTGCCAATGCACAGCATATGATTCAGGAGATCGGTTTAAATGCCGACGAGCAACTGAATGAAATGGAAAGCCACAGTGAGGTTGTTCGTCAATTAAGCCAACAAGCAACTGAGCTGCAAAAGGCGGTCCAAAAATTTAAAATTAAGTAAGCTGAGCTGCTAAAAAAGGTATCTCTCAGTCACAAAAATGACTGTAGAGATACCTCTTTATTTTTTAAAAGCGAATTTAAAGGATCTTCCATGAAGAAGTTTATGAATCCATCCCCAGAATGCGATAAACTTGCTTCATATCTAAATGAGCGCGTACCACCTCTGCGACACGGTCAAACTCTTGTTCCTTGGCTTCACGTACAGTAAAAGTGCTATCTAAAGCTGCCAAGCCCTTGGCTTGTCGCAATCCATCCAACCAGGACCGGCGAAAACGGTCATTATCAAACACACCATGCAAGTAGGTTCCCCATACCTTACCGTCAATCGTGCCCCAACCTTCCTCAAAGGCGGCCCCTTCCCCACGCTGAATCTGGAATAATGTTTTCATATTCGTTGAGTCTGGAGTCCTGTCTATAGATACATGTGGTTCCGTGACATACTCCGTAACACCCATATGTATTTCATAACCTTCAATGATTGGCTTGGCGGCAGAACCTGAATCAGGTGCAGCGCTTAGCAAAAGCGGGCAATGATTAGTCAGGGTTCCTTGAACACGCACGGTTTGCTTTTCCTTTAAGAAGGTCGTGGATAGAGCTAGCCATCCTAATCCATCTGCCTGCTGCGGCAACCCAGATTCGACGGCATCGGGGTCAAATAGCGCTGTGCCCAGCATCTGATAGCCCCCACAAATACCAACCAGTTGCGTGCGTCCCGTCTTCATGGCCTCTCGAATGTCTTCCTCCAGCCCTCTTTCCCGCAATTCCAGCAGGTCTCCGATGGTGTCTTTGGTTCCCGGTAAGATAATAGCGTCAGGTACGCCCAATTGTCCGGCCTCTGTGACATAACGTACGCTCACGTCAGGCTCTGCAGCCAAAGCATCCGTGTCCGTAAAATTGGAAATACGCGGATAGCGTATCACCGCTATATCTAATTCTTTATCTTTTGCTGACCGCTTAGGCTTCTTGTCCAGTACGACCGAATCCTCTGCTTCAATACGAATGTCCGGTAAATAGGGCAATACACCGAGTACAGGAATACCTGTCCGTTCTTCCAGCCAGTCTAATCCCGGTTGAAGCAGAGACAAATCGCCTCTGAATTTGTTAATGATAAATCCACGGATACGCTGTACTTCATGGGGTTCCAGCAATTCGATAGTCCCTACCAGAGAGGCAAAGACACCGCCCCGGTCGATATCCGAAACCAGCAATACTGGAGCATCCGCCCAGCCTGCAAGGTTCATATTTACAATATCGCGGTCCTTTAAATTAATCTCTGCTGGGCTGCCCGCCCCTTCCATAAGCACAATATCATAGGTATCACGCAGCCGATTCAGCGCATCCATAACGGTATGCTTGGCTTGTGGCAAAAAATCCTTTCGGTAATCAGAGGCGCTCATATAGGCATAAGGTACACCGTGTACAACAATTTGTGAGTGCATGTCCTTGACCGGCTTAATCAGAATTGGATTCATATCGGTCGTCGCCTCAATACCACAGGCTTCGGCCTGCACACCCTGAGCACGTCCAATTTCCTTGCCGTCCTCAGTAACATAAGAGTTTAACGCCATATTTTGTGACTTAAACGGTGCGGGACGATAGCCGTCCTGCAGAAAGATCCGGCACAGTGCAGTCGTTACTACGCTTTTGCCCACATCCGACGCTGTTCCTTGAAGCATCAATATAGCTGCCGGGTTCGTGCGGGACGGTTCGAAAGTTGACAATTGCCTCTTCCCCTTTAACGAATTCATTTCAAATTGGGTCACAACCCGTACAAAATGACAATAAACAGCAACAAAACCGTCTCCAGCAATTCGTTCAAAGCTCCGTATATATCCCCCGTAAGTCCCCCAAGGCGGCGGTTAATACGGTTTGCAACAAAGGTTCCAGCTCCGTAGGCCAAAAGCGGAAGCAATGCAAATCCTAGCCAGATTGGAAAAGACCCAGAATTCGAAAGATGCATCTGTAAGTATGCCCCTGCTAACGATAGGCCCCCTGCTTCCTCTGTTACTGTAGCTAAACCTGCAAAGATATATTGCCCTACAGCAGCGCATAGCGTCACTAATATTGCCCAGAATACGGCCAGTCCGACACGTTTACCGTTCATATCAGCAAAACGCGCCGCCAGCCCATCATCGTTACGGGCTTTAGGCCAGCGCCTCATCGCATGTACCATAAACCAACGGCTCCAAACCATCGGAAGTATCAGCAAGCCGGACGCATTTCGCTCAACCAGCACGGTATACAACAAAGAAGCCTTGAGCATGAGTAGCAGTACACAAGCAATAACACCCATCGCTCCTACACGGCTATCCTTCATAATTTCCAGCATCCGTTCACGGGACCTGTAGCTAAACAAGGCATCAGCCGCATCCATCCACCCGTCCAGATGCAGTCCGCCCGTCAACCACACCCAGACAGCAAGGGTAAGAATCGCACATGGCACTGGTGGCAGCACCATAGCCGTAAGCGCCGCAAAGCTCCAAACGATAATGGCAATAACCAATCCAACCAGCGGATAATAGCTTGTACTGCGTTTCAGCAACTCCGGGGAAAAATCGAGCTCCGCCTTGACCGGTAGACGGGATAAAAATTGAAAAGCCGCAGCAACAGCCTGACGTTCACTACTCATAGCTTATATTCCAACTGTTTAAGTTCTACGGGGATACCCGCCGTTACTAAAAAAACTTCATCACAAAGACGGGCAATCCGCTGATTCATAACTCCGCTCAAATCCCGATACAGCCTTCCAAGCGGATATTCTGGTACAATACCGTCACCGACCTCATTGGTTACGATGACGAGCGATCCCGGATACTGCTCCACAGCTGCCGCCAGTTCATCCATGGCGGCTCTGGCGGCAGTTTCACCGTCCTCGCCTGCGGCCAGCAGTACGTTCGACAGCCACAGGGTCAGGCAGTCGACCAGCACCATAGGCGCAGGCTGCGACGCTTGAGCACCGCCAAGCTTTCGCAGCAGCTCCGGCAGCGCCTGCGCTTCCTCCAGCGTCTGCCAGTCATACCCGGCAGAATCGCGCTGGAGCCGATGAAGGGCGATGCGCTCCTTCATC
Organism: Paenibacillus sp. lzh-N1; assembly: GCF_002872435.1. Lineage (NCBI taxonomy): Bacteria > Bacillati > Bacillota > Bacilli > Caryophanales > Paenibacillaceae > Paenibacillus > Paenibacillus sp. lzh-N1. Next base: position 210,699 of record NZ_CP025696.1, read on the forward strand.
TCCACATCATAGGCTTGCGCCGTTGCAATGTAGCAGGCGCGCGGCGCGCGCGCCATGCATAATCGCTCGGCAAAGCCGCTTTTTCCGCTGCGTGCCCCGCCGGTCACGAGCGCCTTCATCGCTGCGCGGCTCCCTGACCGTCCGATACGCCTGCATCGGCAAAGGTCGCCATTTCGCGCATAATGCGGCACGCCGCATCAATCAGGTGCAAGCTCAGCGCACCGCCCGTGCCCTCTCCGAGCCGCATGTCCAGATGGAGCATGGGCTCCAGCTTGAGCTGGCGAAGCACCGCCGCGTGTCCGCGCTCGTCCGAGGCGTGCGAAGCAAGCATGTACGCCGCGCTTGCAGGCGCAATTGCGCGTGCAGCGAGAGCAGCCGCGCCGGAAATAAAGCCGTCCAGCACCACTGGACAGCGATGTGCGGCTGCGCCGAGGATGACGCCTGCCAGGGCGGCAATCTCCAGACCGCCGACCTTGGTCAGCACGTCAAGCGCGTCATTGGCATCCGGCTGATTCACCTCCAATGCGCGGCAGACAACGGCTATTTTACGGGTAAGTCCCGCCGAATCTACACCTGTCCCCCGGCCTACGATAACTTCCGGCTCAAGCCCGGTGAGCGCACACACGACCGCAGCGCTGGCTGTCGTATTCCCGATGCCCAGCTCTCCGGTAACGAATAGCCGTGTGCCACCTTTAACCGCTTCTGCTACAGCTTCAGCTCCGGCCAAAACTGCTTGTTCCGCTTCCGTACGCAGCATGGCTGGCCCTTTAGCCATATTCGAAGTGCCCATGCGCACCTTACGATTCACCAAACTCGGGTGAGAGACATCCGCATTCACGCCAACATCTACTACCTGGACATCAGCGCCCGCATGACGTGCCAGCACATTAATTGCTGCGCCGCCTGACAGCATGTTATACAGCATTTGCTGCGTAACCTCAGCTGGAAAGGCGCTAACTCCCTCTTCACACACACCATGATCCGCAGCCATGACCATCACCGTTTTACGATCAAATTCAGGCTTATCCACGCCAGTAATTCCTGCTAACTGGATGGCCAAACTCTCCAGCTTTCCAAGACTTCCAGGTGGCTTCGTTAATTGGTCCAAATGTGCTGAAGCTGCCGAAGCCGCCACTCCATCCGGCTGGGCAATGCTATCGATCAGCTGACGCAGCTTGTCGTTCATATCTTCCACTCCCTGCTCTTTTTTTAGTATGTTCCCAATCTCCTATTGGTCTGCTGTAGACGCAGCGCTTCTGCGCAGCAAGAGCTGCGGCACACCGCTATCGGGATGCGGAAGCATCACAGGCTCAACACCATATACACGACGAATCCGGTCCTCTGTTAGCAAATCCGATGAAGTACCCAATCCTTCAACCATTCCATCCTTAAGTACAAGCAAATTATCGCAAAACTGTGCCGCCAAATTAAGATCATGCAGGACAGCAATGATTGTCACGCCCGTTTCTTGGCGCCATTCTGCCAGCAACTCCATAAATTCAAGCTGATAGCGCAAATCCAGATAAGTCGTAGGTTCGTCCAGCAGCAATACCTGTGGCTCCTGTACCATCACCTTTGCTAATGCTACACGCTGTCGCTGTCCCCCACTCAAGCGGTCCAATGTTCTGTCGGCCAGTGAAGTTAGACTCAATCGCGCTAGGACCCGATCCGTAATCGCCTCCACATCAACTCCCTTTTCCCTGCCTAGCCAGTCCTGATGAGGAAACCGTCCCATTTCTATAACTTCCCTGACGGTGTATCCCACTGGAGGAATTCCCTCCTGCTGGAGTACGGCTACAAGTTGGGAAAGCTCTTTTCTGCTGTAGCTACCGACCTTTTTACCATAGATATGAACACTTCCAGAAGTCGGCTGATCTACGCCAGAAAGGAGATGCAGCAACGTCGATTTTCCACTCCCATTCGGACCAATGATCCCCCACCAAGCTCCTTCGTCTACGTTCCAGCTAATATTCTTCAACACATGGAACTTTCCATAAGCACGGGTCAGGCCTGCTACCTCTAGCGCCCGATCATACACCTTCTGTAATTCACTTTGTTTGGTCACAACAGATCCCCCCTGCGTAGCTTCTTGTTCCGGTACAGGAGATACGCGAAGAACGGTGCCCCAACAAAGGCCGTCATAACGCCCAGAGGAATTTCCATTGGGGCCAACAACGTGCGAGCCGCCGTATCTGCCCAAGCCATAAAAATAGCTCCACCCAGGGCAGATAACGGAACAATCATCCGGTAATCGGGACCTGCCATCAGACGAATGATATGAGGCACAACAAGTCCAACAAAGCCAATGACTCCACATACCGAGACAGCGGCAGCTGTCAGCAAGGTAGATATGATCAGGACAGATAGCTTCGTCGCATCTACATGAACCCCCATATGAGCCGCTTGACGTTCTCCCAAAGCCAGAATATTTAGCACCCGTGCCCGGTTCCATAGAAACACCAGCCCAACGATCACGTAAGGTAAAAGAATTCCCGTATATGACCAACCGCGCAGACTGAGACTTCCCATCGTCCAGTACAATATTTCATTGACTGTTTCCTTCGACATGGCTGCCAGAAAAGAAACAATGGCTCCCCCAAAAAATTGCATCACCACACCTGATAAAATGAGGCTTTGGGTCGGAATTTTCCCACCTTCACGCGCCAACGTCAACACCATCCACAGCGTCAGCATGCCGGTTATAAATGCAACTAGCGGAAGCGTCCATATACCCACAAATGAAAATTGAAGCCCCCAATAAATCAGTACTGCTGCTCCGACCGAAGCTCCCGAGGATACCCCAAGGGTATACGGATCAGCCAAGGGATTACGCAACACACCCTGAAATCCGGCTCCCGCCAGCGCCAGCGCTGCTCCAACCAACATTCCCAGTAACACCCGTGGCAATCTGACCTTCAAAATGATCTGCTCTGAGGATGTATTCCAATCCGGTGTAAACGTATCACCTAACCACGGTAGGTGGTTGATCAAAATACCTGTGATCTGGCTGACCGGAAGACTGACCGAGCCGATGCCAAGACAGAGTAGCAGCGTCAGCAGCAGCAAGACAAGACCTGTCCCCCCAAAACCGATCAGTCTACGGTTCATTTGAAAATTTCAGGGTACACGCCCTTAGCCACTTCCTTGAGCCCTTCCGTTACGCGTGGCCCCGGACGACTGATCAAATTATCATCCACGGCAAATACACGATGGTTACGAACAGCCGATATTTGATCCCATCCACTGCGAGCTTTAATGATATCTCCGAGGGTCTGGCCTGTTTTGTCGTCCTTCACACTTTTACTGTACAAAATCACGTCAGGGTTTGCAGCTATAATATTTTCCTCACTGATTTGGTACCACCCCTTCTGCGTAGCACCTACATTTTCACCACCTGCTAATGTAATCAGCTCGTCCATAAACTCGCCTTTACCCACTGTCCAGCCTGGTGAAAACTCGACGTATACCCGCAGCTTCTGCCCTTTGCCGATATTTTTAACTCCTTCTTTCACTTCTGCTACATCTGCTCTCATCTTGTCAGTCACCGCTCTCGCTTCTTTCTGATGATCGGTGATTTTCCCATACAATTCGATGTTAGCTATGACATCTTCAACTGTTTTCGGTTCTGTTTTAAAAATCATAATTCCCATGTCACGCAGCTTAGTCGTAGCCTGTTCACTAAGTGAAATCCCTGCAAAAACAACTTCCGGGTTCGCAGCAATGATCGCCTCTTCGTTCGGTTTCATAATACCGCCCATTTTAGGCTTTTTCGTAGCTGCCTCCGGGTAATCAGAGTAGTCGGATACACCAACAACTTCCTTATCCAGTCCGATAGCGAACAGCGCCTCGGTTTCTGCCGGGGAGACGGAAACGATCTTATCCGGTGCTTTTTTAAATGTAAATTCCTGTCCTGTTGCATCCTTAAGCGTTAGCGGGTAAACCGTTTTGCCCGGAGGCACTTGTGCGGTTACGGTCTGTCCCGGCTGCTGTGAAGAAGCTTGGCCCTCTTTATTTTCTGCATTTTTTCCATTCGCGCCACATGCACTCAGCCCAACTGCCAATATCAGCGCCAATAGACCTGTAGTCCATACCTTTATTTTTTTTCCCGCCATGATTTGCACCCCTTCATACATAAATCGTTAAGAGCGTTACTTGAACTTCATCCGATATTTTCTCGTTCCAGCCTTCTTTTCCTATCAAAAACCCCCGCATCCTCATATCAGGACACAGGGGTCACGTTAGCACAGATCGTGCGCAGGCGGGCAGCTTCTTTCCGCATGGACAGTCACTGCGAACACGTCATCCTTTCCTCGAAGGATTATGGTGACAGGCGGACGGGCAGGTATCCTGACTTATGGAAAATGCATGTCCTGATATTCTTTCATATGCTTGGCGGCACATAAAACAGGGCTAATGAGCATGTTTCCATTTACAGTGGCGGGACCGCGTCGGACTCACACCGACTTCCCTTTTAACAACGCAATAAAGGAAAGCAAGTTCCTCACATGGCGCCGACCTCGTCTGCTGGATATTTGATGTAGTGATAGTCAAGCCGTTCTTTTACTTGATGATTATAGGTTAAAAAGAGTTAGCTTACAACCCAAACAGTCGCTTTATTCGCCTTGTTTAACCTAATGAGAAAGCAATCTTGCTATACAATTGTGCGGTCCTATCAACCTTAACTGAATCCTAAATGCTTCTCCCGGCTTCGGATTCAGACTCCAAAAATCATGGCCAGGCATAAGCATACAAGCCAACTGACGAATTACACCACCATGCGTGACAATCAAAACAGAGGGCGGCGTAGCATTCGACTTCATTGGCTGAACCTCCAAAGCAATGCGCCACGCAAACAAAGAGTCGAGGAATTCACGCAGACGATTCACAAAATGAATCCAAGGCTCTCCTCCAGGTGGGGTGAATTGTTGCGGCTCATCAATCCAAGCGCGATACAACGCCACATCCTTAAGCATGTCATACGTTTTTCCATCCCACTCACCAAAGTGAAGTTCTCGCAGACGTGGTTCCATGATAGGAGGCTTAGCAGAGAGGGAACATTGAGACGTCAATGCTGACTCCGGCAAAATGATCTGCAAGGTCTGGCGACATCGCATCAAGTCGCTGCAATAGATTCGAGCAAAGGAATGTCCCTGCAATTTTTTCTGTAAAGTCTTTAACTCCTGCTCTGCTCCCGACAGCAAACCCAAGTCGGCATGTCCCAGATATCGACGTTCCTTATTCCATAAGGTCGTGCCATGACGAACTAGCACGAGCTCCATGTCCCACTGCAGATCTTCTTTAGCATCATTCGGCTTACTAACCTGTTGTGAGTTCGGACTTGGTGCACTTTCTCGCACTCTTTTTCCTTCTGTATCTTGTTTCAAAATCGTGTCACTCCTCACTGCATCCATCCCAAGGCAAAACACCCTGCAGCTCCCATCAAACACAATCCTACAAACATAGTGGATACGGCGAACATCAGCCGGATCGTATGCCGGATATCCTTCGACTCCAACGGTCGTATCCCTTCGCCCATATATGCCCGAAAGGAGCGTATGCCGTGATACACATTATAGCCACCGAGACGAATCCCTAGGGCACCTGCCACCGCTGATTCGGGAAATCCGCTATTTGGGCTTGGATGCAGACGGGCATCCCGCTTGATTGTCCGCCAGCTTCTTGCAGCATCCAGCCGATACAACCACGACGCTATCACTAGCATAACTGCTGTCATGCGAGCCGGAATGTAGTTAGCTACATCATCCAGCCGTGCCGAGGCCCAGCCTAAATGCAGGTACTTTTCATTTTTGTAGCCAACCATTGAATCGAGCGTGTTTACGGCTCGATATGCCAGTGCCAAGGGTGCTCCCCCGATCAGGGCATAAAAAAGCGGGGAAATAATGGCGTCCACGATATTTTCAGCGACCGTTTCGACGGTACCGCGCACAATTTCGGGCTCGTCAAGCTGCTGCGTATCCCTTCCGACAATCATGCCTAGCTCCCGACGTGCCGCAGTCAGGTCATTCGCCTGCAACGCTCGGTATACTGCCATCCCTGCGTCCTTTAGACCTTTGGAAGCAATCGTAGTTGCAATCAGAACAATTTCTACGACGACAGACAACCACGGGTGAATCCAGGCAAGCACACGCAACAGCCCCCAGGCAAGCACAAAGGAACCCCCAGCCACAATAAATGGAAGCAGTGTGCCCGCACGTTTCAGTCCTCGGTCACTGCGGACCTTACGGCGAATCGCTTTTTCCAATGCTGAAATGGCATGTCCCATCCCGATGACTGGATGCGGCAACCACCTCGGATCACCGATTAGCCTGTCCAGCAGATAGGCTGCCATGATAACCAAGCTAACGATCACGCCGCTCCTCCTCCAGCACTTCACTCAGTGCAGACAGCAGCATATTGTTGGCTTCGGCGTCCTTAACCGCAATTCGAAAATGGCTCGCTGACAGTCCAGGATACATGGCACAGCTACGTATAAGAATCCCGCGTTGTCCAAGCGCCTGCTGAATAGCCGATGCACTCCACGTTCCCGGCGCCCTTGCTAGCACGTAATTGGCTTCGCCGGGAACGACACCACAGCCCCATTCCGCCAAGGCAGCCAGTAAGCGACTGCGCTCCGTAGCAATCAGTTCCTGTGTGCGGCGCTCATAAGCTTGCCCACTTCTCAGACACGCCTCTCCAGCCAGCAACGCCAGTCCATTAACGCTCCAGGTCACCTGTTTGGCCGTCATTTGCCGGATATAGTCCGGATGAGCAATCGCATAGCCCAATCGTAAGCCAGGAATGGCATAAAATTTGGTCATCGATCGGATCAAAATCACATGAGGATAGCGTTCCAGCACAGGCAATAATGAGATTTGCCGTTCCAGTGGGATAAAATCAATAAAGGCTTCATCCACCACCAACACGGTACCCGTTCTGCCAGCCGCCTCTGCCAGTTCATATAGCTCCTGCTCACCATATTGCACACCGTTTGGATTATTCGGCTGCCCAAGGAACAATACATCTACCTGCTCCATGAGCTGAAGGATGTCCTCCACGTCTGCCTTCCATTGAAGCGAAGCCTTCCCGTATACCCGATGGATCTCGGCTCCGAATTTGCCAGCCAGCTCGGCATATTCCGAAAAACACGGCTCCACTGTACCCACACGCTTGGGTGCCAGCCCTAATAGCAAGAGCGCCATGCTTTCAGCCGCGCCGTTACCGATGCTCAAAGCCTCCGGTGGAACCTGCAGCCGCCGTGCCAGCATATTTTTAAAATGGCGGTGTCCAGGGTCTGGATAGCGAATCACCGTGTCCAATGAGCTTTGCAGCGCCTCAAGCACCTCCGGTGGCGGACCGAGCGGATTAATATTCGCACTAAAATCCACAAAATCCGCAGCAGCTCCACCAAATGTCGCGGCAGCCGTCTCCCTGTCCCCGCCATGACCGTAAACCTCTATCATTGCCTCTCATCCTTTCCGGCCGTTTCCAATCATTTAGATCCATTATGAGGCTGCTTTTTGCGTCCCGTCAATGCAAATGAGCTTTTGTACATGGCTCACTTGGGTTACAATAGAGGGAGGCACACATAAATTACACAGTTATATACGGAGGAATGGACATGCTGTTCATCGACAACCAGGGCATACACGATCCAGCTATTAATCTTGCTATTGAGGAATACGCGCTCAAGCATCTACCGCTGGACGACAGCTATCTGCTGTTTTACATTAATCAGCCTTCTATTATTATAGGCAAGCATCAAAACACCGTTGAAGAAATCAACGCTGAGTTTGTGAGAGACAACAATATTCAAGTCGTTCGTCGCCTGTCCGGCGGCGGGGCTGTATATCATGATCTCGGTAATTTAAATTTCAGTTTCATTACCAAGGATAACGGGGAGTCCTTTCATAATTTCCTCAAATTTACGCAACCTGTGATTGACGCCCTCCGCCAAATGGGAGTAGAAGCCGAAATGACTGGACGCAACGATCTGCAAGTCGGAGAACGTAAAATTTCAGGAAACGCTCAATTTGCCACACGTGGACGTATGTTCAGCCATGGTACATTGATGTTCAATTTGAATCTAGACAATGTGGCTGCATCGCTGCACGCCAATCCCGAGAAATTCAAATCCAAAAGCACAAAATCCGTCCGTAGTCGCGTGGCTAACATCAGCGAACTGATGGACCGTGAAATGACCATAGAACAATTTCGCGAGGAACTGCTGCGGTCCATCTTTGGCTCAGAATTGGATCAGGTGCCTCAATATAAGCTCACCGATGAGGATTGGGCTAAAATCCATGAAATTTCCAAAGAACGCTATCAGTCGTGGGATTGGAACTACGGTCTATCCCCTGAGAGCAATATCAAGCACACACGTAAATTCCCGGTCGGTATTATAGATATCCGCATGGATCTGAAGGAAGGCTACATCCGTGATATTAAAATCTACGGGGATTTCTTCGGTGTAGGTGATGTCGCTGATATTGAAAATATCCTGCGCGGCAAGCGTTATGATGAAGGTGAGGTCCGTCAAGCCTTATCATCTCTCGATTTGAAGCATTACTTTGGTAATATTGAGCTGGACGACTTTGTTGGACTTGTATTTTTGGAAGACTAAGCGTTACTTTTTTCCATGGTTTCAAGCCAATACTTCAGTGGTTATAAGGGGACAGGCTCTTATGGGCGTCGTCCCTTTTTCAATGCAATATTGTCATTTTGAATATTATAAGATACAATTTTAATATTGCCCCATGATAGAGATAAAGGAGAGATACCGATATGTATAAATTAATTGCCATTGATATTGATGATACTCTCATTAATGACCAGAAAGAAGTTACTCCAGCGACACAACAGGCATTGGAAGCTGCTGTAGCTAAAGGTGTGGTGGTTACTCTCGCTACTGGACGAGCTTATGCCTCCGCGCACAAAATTGCACGCCAGACGGGGTTGAATGTACCGATTATTACGTACCAAGGAGCTTTGGTTAAAAACCTGCTCGACGAAAACGTGCTGTATGAGCGTTATGTTCCACTCGTGGCTGCACGTCGTCTGTACGAATTTTGCGTGGAACGCAATCTGCATCTGCAAACATATATAGATGACAAATTGTACACACGTGAAGATAATCAGAAAATTAAAGATTACACCGAGCTGAACAACACGGAATATTTTGTAGAGCCTGTGTTCAGTAAAGTTATAGAGCAACCGGCTCCTAAATTGCTAATTATCGACGAGCCAGAAGTGTTGGATGAATTAATTCCCGAACTGCGCGAACTGCTTGGCAACGAGGTGCATATTACAAAATCCAAACCTCATTTCCTGGAAATTATGCATCATGAAGGCACTAAAGGCCACGCCCTTGCCTTCCTTGCAAACCATTTTGGCTGTGATCTGTCGGAGACCATTGCGATCGGCGACTCGTGGAATGACCATGAAATGCTGGAATGTGCTGGTCTCGGCATAGCGATGGAGAATGCGATTCCTGATTTGAAAAAGCTGGCTGATTACATTACTCGCAGCAATAATGAAGACGGTGTTAAGCACGCCATCGACAAATTCGTACTCAATGTTGAATAAGCAAAAAGTGACTATTTCCGTAATACTTATATAAAGTATTTCAACAACAAAGCCTCCAAACGTCGCATGTTCATTAACATACGGCAGTTTGGAGGCTCTTTTTGTCAGATCATATCATAACTGACCGCTTCAAAGTATCAGGCAGCAGAGCGAAATTTACGTCTGTTCACCAGACGGATAATTCCGTTATTCATGCACATCAACCCGGTCACAATGAGCAGCACTCCTGCCAGCGTCCACCAGCTTACATGTTCTCCATACAAAAAAGCACCCAGGCCTACAGCAATCGGTGGTGAAATGTAGAGCCATGTGGTCGGAAACAATGGATTCGTACGCGCCATAAGCCAGTAAAATAGTGTCTGCGCAATCATGGAACCAAACACGATCAAATAAAATAGAGAGCCTATGGCAGGCAGCAGATTCCATCCCCCAGAATTCCAAGACTCTGTAAAAGCCGACAGTACTAGCAGCATCCAACCACCATGAAACATTTGTGCTGCATTCAAGGCAATCGGGTTCGTATCACGAAACGCGTCCATGACTCGCTTGGAATACAAAGCTCCTCCCGAATAGCACAGCTCACCCAGCAAAATGGCCATACAACCAGCCAGCCACAGACCGCTGATTTGAACCGCCAAGCCGGGCAATACCACCAGCACGACCCCGAGAAAGCTGATCATGCAACCCATGAGCGTAATTCTCGTCGTTTTTTGCCGCAGTATTGCAGACTGCATCAGCACAATCATCATCGGTCCGGTGGCCGACAAAATAGCACCGATTCCCGAACTGACATATTGCTCCGCCCAATACAGTGTTGAGAATGTACCGAAGGTCGTTCCCGTCCCAATTAGCAGCATTTCCTTTCGCCATAATAACGACCATCGAACCTTTCCTGACAGCCTCATCGCAATAAACAAGATTGCCCCTGCTGCCATAAAACGTGCGCCTGCCGATAAGAACGGCGGAAGTCCGGCCTCCACTCCCACTTTGATAGCCAAAAATGTAGTACCAAAAATAAGACACATAACTGTAAAGGCGATACCAACCATGACACTTCCCTCTCCTTTCTATTACTCACAAGCATACAAGGAGACAGACAGAACAGATGGGCAACCACAGAACAGTTGTATACGTTTTGGAAGTGCTGTATAGTACAATACACACAAAGGAGCGTGGACCGCATGGGCAAGGATAACAGCGAATTATTGTTTTCAACAGAACATATCTCGACAGATCCGAGCTTAAAGCTGTATGAGCAGGTCGTCCATTACATAAATGTGCGGATGGAGCGCGGGGACTGGCCAGCAGACGCTAAATTGCCGTCTGTGCGAAGTCTGGCTCAGGAATTGGGTGTGCACCGGTTAACCGTATTCCGGGCGTATCAGGAGTTAAAGCAACAAGGGCGTATCTATGTAAAGGATAAATCGGGATATTACGCCCATGCTTCCCATGCAGCAGGATTGACAACATATACTGCCTATTCGGAACGTTCATCCACAAAGCGGCTTTTCCAGTCGGAATCCACTTACGCGGCAGACGATCCGTCTGTTTCTGTCTGGAGGGGGATGGATGGACTCACCCAGGTTCATGCCATGAACGCGGACTTCCAATTTTCCAAGGCTCTGATTGATCCCTCTCTTCTACCCAACCGATATTGGAGAGAATTAATGATGCAGGTGTTTGAAAAACATCCGAAAATCGCGGCTACCTATTCTGCTGTACAAGGAGATGCTGAGCTTCGTGATGCCATGGCACAGCATTTTAGCACAGATAAGCATTTCGCAGTATCAACGGACGAAGTACTGATTACCTCCGGCGCACAGCAAGCCATTGACTTGGTTTCCCGTTCTCTGATTCGTACAGGAGATCGTGTATTAATCGAACGTCCAGCCTATGGCCCAGCCATGGAAATATTCCGCAGACAAGGCGCCCGTCTGACTGTAACGGATATACAGCCGGAAGGTTATGATATGGATCAGATTGAATGGTGCCTGAAAACGGAAAAACCACGTCTCTTCTATATAAATCCGACATTTCACAATCCGACCGGCTTTACCATCCCCGATGAGCAGCGCAAACGTCTGCCCGAACTGGCCGAGCGCTACGGCTGTCTTATTGTCGAGGATGACAGCACCTATGATATTAGCTTTGGGCAAAAACCGCCTTCTCCGATTTTCTCCTATGATATCTCGGGAAGTGTCGTCTATATTCGCAGCTACAGCAAATATGTCGCACCCGGTCTGCGAATCGCAGCTGTGACTTGTCGGCCTCAGCTCATGGACAGTCTGCTGAGCGTCAAAGCGCTGGTGGACAATGGATCGCCGCTGCTGAATCAAAAGCTGTTTTTACAATATTTTCAATCCCCACGTATGCAGCAGCATATTAAAAAGCTATGTATCGCACTCCAGATTCGTAAGGAAACGATGGAAGCCAGTCTCCGCGATTCCGGCTGGACATGGACCAGCCCGGCGGGAGGACTCAACCTGTGGCTCCAGCTACCTTCTACGATAAAACCTAATGAGCTACTTGCCAAAAGTATACAAGAGTCCGTTTCCTTTGTCCCAGGCAATGTATTTGATCCCATCGGTGCAGAGGGTAAAACGCATATACGGCTGTCCTATTCATACGCCAATGAGCTGCAAATCAAAGAAGGGCTCTCCACACTTCTACGCATTAGTCGAACGATGTAAATCGTTATTCTAACGGCAAACTCATGCCTGTGTGTGCCAAGCTGATCCCTTCCAGCAGCCCGTAGTTGTACGTGATATCCACATCATGGGACATATGTGTAAACACCGTGCTTCCAGGCTTCAGTCTTCCTACAAGCTCCTGAGCCTCCAGCATGTCATATACCGAGCGGGTGGCATACTCCGCTTCCTCATGGTAAAAACTCGTCCCCAGCACGAGTAAATTCAGATTATGTAAAGGCAAAATTTCCGCCTCATTCAGTCCAATCGAATCTGAACAGTAGGCCCATGAGAAGCCGTCTTTTTCCAACCGATAAGCGTAAGCATATCCGTTCTTTCCGTGATTCACGCGCCATCCCCGGATGTTCCATCCGCCAAGCTGGACTCCCTGATCTACTGGAATAAGGTCCAAGTTTCCAGGGAGCCAGGAAAATTGACGCAGGATCGTATCAATCACTTCCTGTGGAGCGTACAGGCGCCCTCTGTTCCCCGTCCAGCGACAGGCATCCGCCCATTCTGGCAATCCTCCAATATGATCAAAATGTGCATGTGTCACGAGGATCGTAGGGATAAAACGCAGGCTGCGCAATTCTAACTGTCTACGCCAGTCGGGGCCACAATCAATCATAAAATCCTCTGTCTCGCTTTTGATCAGCACAGACGATCTCAACCTTACATTCGTTCCTGTCGTGCGTGCCTCTGTGCACACGAGACAATCACAATACACACGCGGAACCCCCATTGCATCCCCCGTGCCAAGAAAAATAAGACGATTCATGATTTAACTCCTATCTATCTGGGTGTTTTTACTACTATTATAACGAACATATCAAGTCTGCGTAAATCACCCCAGCGACCAACGACAAAAGGAGCATGTCCAAAGCCGTAAAACAGGCCAGACACCCCCCTTGTATGTGATCGTTTTATTTTCAAATGATGATAGGCATCGGGTCTTCCTTCAGGGGATTTTCCACCATCCAGCTGGACTCTTCATTATATAGATAGGCCCGATGCACCAACACTCGCACCTGCTGACCAGGTTCCAGCGTAGACTTCTCCAATGAACGGTATGTCATGAGACGCTGGTCCCCGACCTGTACTTCAACCATCCATTCACTCCCGCGAAAATGTAAATGCTTCACAATGCCTTCCTCGGTCGCCGACAGCAACGCAAATTCCTCACTAGGTCCGACATCAATGTACTCCGGACGAATCAAGGCACGTGTTCCCACTCCGGCAGCTTCCTCGAAGCCTCTGAGACTACCCGCCTGTTCAATCACCGTGGATTCCCCAATAAAAGAAGCCACAAACGGGGTCCCCGGTTTTTTATAGATATCCCAAGGCGTTCCCTTCTGCTCCAGTCGACCTTGATTAATCACCATAATTTCATCGGCTACTTCAATCGCCTCATCCTGATCATGGGTGACGAAAATGGAGGTAATACCCACCCTCTCAATCAACTCTCGCAACCAGGTACGCAGCTCCTGACGAATCTTGGCGTCAATAGCCGCAAATGGTTCATCCAGCAGCAGTAGTTGAGGCTCCGGTGCCAAAGCACGCGCGAAAGCAACCCGTTGTCGCTGTCCACCTGACAATTGATGCGGATAACGATGCTCAAAGCCTTTGAGCCCCGTGAGTTCGACCAGCTCAGTGACCCTTTCCTTGATGCGGGCTTTGGAGCTTTTTTTCACTTTCAAACCAAAGGCAATATTGTCGTACACGCTCATATGCTTGAACAAAGCATAGTTTTGAAATACAAATCCGATTCCACGCTCCTGTGGTGCCAGCTCGTTTACCCTTTTTCCATGAAAGTGAATCTCTCCTGCATCCGGTTGCTCCAGCCCTGCCAAAATACGAAGAATGGAGGTTTTTCCCCCGCCGCTTGGACCGAGCAAACCAATAAGATGGCCCGTCTGAATATCAAAAGATACGTCCTTTACCGCATGAAAATTACCGAAATGCTTGTTTAACCCTCTTACTTCCACATGCATATCCGTACACTTCCTTTCCGCTTCTGGACCAGTTCAGGAACAGCAGCAGCCTTGCTTACCGCAAAGCACGCACCTCATTCGAAAGCATTCAATTATTCCAATAAACTTACTTTGTTTTTCTTATGTGATACTTTATCAAAGGAAAGTAATTTTCGTCAACTCTATATATTATCTTGAGAATGAAAAGGGTAAAGTAATACATAGAAGGGAGATGGATTTATGTTGCATACTTTTGAATTATCCACTACACGGCGAGATGAAATGCGTGATATTACACGCGAAGTTGCGGCACTCATTGAAAAAAGCGGGGTGCAGCAAGGAACAGCTCTGATTTATTGTCCACACACGACTGCCGGCATCGCCATTAATGAAAATGCCGACCCAGACGTCAAACATGATGTCATTTTAAGGCTGGGTGAGGTTTATCCCTGGGAACATCCCCAATATCGCCATATGGAGGGAAATACGGCGTCCCACCTTAAATCCATTACAACAGGCCCCTCACAAACGGTTATCATTCATGATGGAAAGCTGTTGCTTGGACGATGGCAGGGACTTTATTTTTGTGAATTCGACGGCCCACGCAGACGTCAATACCATGTAAAAATTATGAAGGGCTGACGGAGGCATGCAAAAAAAACAGACGATGATGTTCCCCCGCTGGATACACCATCGTCTGTTAAATTCTTAGTCGCTTTCGCAAAGTACCGTAATGATAAGTCACCGTCATGAAGTGCAAACACCCAAAAAAGCGCCCTACATGTTCATAGCTGAAGCGTGTGAATGCAGGTACGCTCATAGTTGTCTGCACAGCAGCTTTACATGTGCTAAAGCAGCGGGCCTGATCTCTTCAAATGTTAAACCGTCCTGAATATAAAATGACACGAAGCCATGCATGGATAAAAACAGACTTTTCGGTACTCTTGAGCATTCTTCCTCCGAATGTCCCTGACCACTTAATTCCTGGCGAATCATAGACGCAAATAATTCCACACAACGGTTTTGCTCTGTACGACAGTATGCAAATAGTTCTTCATCATGCATCATGAACATAATTTCGTACTGATATGGATTTTCCAAGCCAAAACGGATATATTCCAACATCAGGTACTCCAATCTGCTCAAGCCATCATCAGGCGTGCCTGTTGCTGCTTGCAGTAGAATCCCACGCAATGTATTGAAATCTTCAATCACAATGGCATAGAACAGTTCAGCCTTCTCTTTAAAATGATAGTATAACGAACCATGACTGTAACCCAGATGCTGGCCAATGCTGCGCATTGAAATCGCACGGTAGCCTTTGGTGATAAACAAGTGCCTGGCCGCTTCCAGAATCCGCCCTCTTGACAACTCCTGTTCTACTGCTCTTCTAGCCATATTATTTATTCCCCTTCAATAAAGTAAAGCTGCTCTCCCTCCGACACAAGCGATTGTCCTTGTGTCAAGTCGGTTATCCAGTTGGAGAAGGATTCCGCATCACCAGCCAGCGGCAGACAGGTTAAGGTAACTTTATCCGTAAACATCGTTTCTCCAGTACGGATACTGCGATTACGTAATTCATTTTCCACTTTGCCCAACCAAGTATAATCCAACTCCACAAAAACTTCACGATGCAGCACACGCGTAATCGCATCCCCTGCTTCAATAGCTGCAACAGCACCATCTGAGTATGCACGAATCAGTCCGCCTGCTCCCAGCAAAATTCCACCAAAGTATCGAGTAACCACAATAGCGACATTTTTCAGCTTCTGATTGCGGATTACCTCCAAAATAGGCTTACCAGCCGTCCCACTCGGTTCTCCGTCATCGGATTGCTTTTGGATTTCATCTCTTTCCCCAATCATATAAGCCGAACAATTATGGGTAGCGTTCCAATGCTCTTTTTTGATGCGTTCTATAAAAGCAACTGCTTCTTCCTCATTTTGAACAGGCTGAATATGGCCGATAAAACGGGATTTTCGGATTACAATTTCCTTGTTGCCAGCACCGCGTACGGTTCGGTATTGTTCCAACATACACGTATAACCTTCCTTACTTCATTTTACAAGAAAGCAGTTCCCCGCTTCTGGCAGCTGGTGAACTGCTTTCCTGTACTTAATTGATGCTATACACTATAACGCTTCTGACCGAAAACCCTGTTTCGAATCAGAGATTATAGCTCCCTTATTCAGACAATCTTGCTTCAAGCTCAGCTTTTTCTTTTTCGAAGCCCGGTTTGCCAAGCAGCGCAAACATGTTCTTTTTGTAAGCTTCGACGCCGGGTTGATCGAACGGATTTACGCCCAACAGGTAGCCGCTGATGCCGCAAGCCTTTTCGAAGAAATAAGCAAGGTAGCCAAAAGAGTAAGGGCTCAAGTCAGGAATATTTACAATCAGGTTCGGTACTTGTCCGTCTGTGTGAGCCAGCAATGTACCTTGGAATGCTTTTTTGTTTACAAAATCCACCGTTTTGCCTGCCAGGAAATTCAGTCCATCCAGATCATCCTCATCTGCTTCGATGGTGATGTGACTAGGTACATTTTCTACTTGGATTACCGTTTCGAAAATGTTACGGCTACCTTCCTGAATGAATTGTCCCATAGAGTGCAGGTCTGTCGAGAAGTCAACAGAAGCAGGATAAATGCCTTTATAATCCTTACCTTCGCTTTCTCCGTACAGCTGTTTCCACCACTCAGATACGAAATGCAAAGACGGCTCATAGTTTACGAGAATTTCAATTGCTTTACCTTTACGGTACAAAGCGTTACGAACGGCTGCATATTGGTATGCCTCGTTCTCAGCTACATTCGGGTTGCTGTATTCTTTGGAAGCGTCCGCCGCACCTTGCATCATTTCTTCGATGTTGATGCCTGCTGTAGCAATCGGCAACAAGCCTACTGCTGTCAGCACGGAGTAACGGCCACCCACATCATCAGGAATAATGAAGGATTCATAGCCTTCCTCGTTAGCGAGCTTTTTCAAAGCGCCACGTTCTTTGTCCGTTGTCGCGTAAATACGTTTGCGTGCTTCTTCTTTACCGTATTTTTTCTCCAGAGCCGCACGGAATACGCGGAAAGCGATAGCTGGCTCTGTTGTCGTACCTGATTTGGAGATGACATTCACAGAGAAGTCTTTTCCTTCAATCAGTTCCAACAGATGATTCACATATGTAGAGCTGATGTTGTTGCCTGCAAAATAGATAGCGGGACCCTTGCGTTGATCTTTAGGCAGCGCATTGTAGAAAGAATGCGACAGCATTTCGATCGCAGCACGTGCTCCAAGGTAAGAACCACCAATACCGATTACAATCAATACCTCGGAATCGCTTTGAATTTTAGCAGCAGCCTTTTGGATGCGTGCAAATTCTTCTTTATCATAATTGGTAGGCAGGTCAATCCAACCCAAGAAATCGGAACCTACACCTGTTTGGTTGTGCAGTTGCTCATGAGCCAACTTGATAGGCTCTGCAAAATAATCAATTTCGTGCTGACCCACAAAGGAGAGCGCTTTTGTGTAATCAAAAATAACTTTTTTAGACATGTTTGGAACCTCCTGTTTGGTATTACTAAGACCATGAATACGAACATAAGGACTTAGGAATAGGATACTTTAATTTGCTGAGCCTGACAAGCTTGTGTTACCTGTATGTCCTGTGCCTTGACAGACCCTGCTGTAGATAGGGTAGCATGCCCATGCTACAATGAACTGAGATCAATCTGTTTCAATATTCAATTCAAGCCGAACTCGCATCTGCATCGGACGGCAACTTCCAACAAGAAAGGTGATTAGCAATGAAAAACATCGGATTTATCGGACTGGGCACCATGGGCGCCCCGATGGCATCCAATCTGCTAAAGCAGGGATTCGGAGTCACAGTTTATAATCGTACCGCTTCGCGCTGCGAACCCTTGATAGAGCAAGGCGCACGTACAGCTTCAACCCCTCGCGAAGCGGCCGAAGGGCAGCACCTGGTCATTACCATGGTCAGCGATGATCAATCAATACGTGACGTCTATTACGGTCAGGACGGCGTGTTTGCTGGTCTTACGGCTGGCATGACCGTGATGGACAACAGCACGATTTCACCTGAGTTAGTTAAACAACTGGCCGCTGAGGCGGACAAGCTGGGCTGCTCCTTCATTGACGCACCTGTAACAGGCAGCAAGCCTGCCGCTGTTGATGGAACACTCGTGTTCATGGTCGGCGGTCACGCAGAAGCGATTGCGGCACAATCAGATGTTTTTGATACCTTGGGCAAAAAAGTGCTCCATATGGGACCAAACGGCAGCGGAGCCGTAGCCAAGCTTGCTCACAATACGATGGTCGGTATAAATAACCTCGCTCTGGCCGAAGGCTTTGCTATCGCGGCTAAATCCGGCATTCCAGCAGACAGCTTCCTAGAATTGGTACAGCTCGGATCGGCAGGCAGCAAGGCCGCTGACCTGAAAGGGCGCAAAATCATCGAGCATGATTTTAGCAACCAGTTCTCACTTGCCCTGATGCTCAAGGATTTGAAGCTCGCTTCCTCACTCACAGACAGCCTGTCCATCCCTACGCCTATGTTGTCCATTGCTAAAAGCTTGTTCCAAGCCGGACAAACACAAGGCTACGGCGATGAGGATCTATCTGCCG
Organism: Paenibacillus sp. lzh-N1; assembly: GCF_002872435.1. Classification (NCBI taxonomy): domain Bacteria; kingdom Bacillati; phylum Bacillota; class Bacilli; order Caryophanales; family Paenibacillaceae; genus Paenibacillus; species Paenibacillus sp. lzh-N1. The sequence goes on from NZ_CP025696.1 coordinate 229,570, forward strand.
TCGTAAAAACATACGAAGCATGGATTGGCCGCACTATTGGTGGTCAGCCTCTTGAATAAGCTGCACTTTTCTTTGTGACCATACTGCTGTGCCTTGTACTAATGACACAGCTTTAGGGTAAGAACACTTGGCTTGTAGCCTGAGTGCTCTTACCCTTTTCAGCTAATTATTCCGGATAAGAACAGCAATAATCCGTTACACTTCGTACTTCCAGCTTAAAGGAAGACTTCGCAGACACATGAAAGGTTGACGTGCCTTGTATTTCCAGCCATTCCTCGGTACCTGGAAGCAACACTCTCAGATCCCCTGCCAAAATCTCCATGATCTCACGGGAATCCGTACCGAACTCGTACGTTCCCGGCAGCATAATCCCCAGTGTTACCTTACTACCATCACCCAGAATAACTGTACGGCTTGTAACCTGACCATCGTAATAAACATTTGCTTTTTTAATTACGCTTACTCCATCGAACTGTGTCATTCGTTATCCCCTCATCTGCTCTCAATGGTGAATGAATATGGTGCATCATAACATAATTTGGATTCCAGTTTCAGTATGAAAATACACACTGTATCTGCGTACTCTATAGACTGATAATCCAAAAGTCATTTTTTCGAAAATACAAATGTATGAAACAAACAGCCGTAAGCCTTACTCAGGTTACGACTGTTTGTAATACATGGATTGCCACGATCAGGTAGGTCGTTTGCCAGCAATACACGATCATTGCTTTATGGACAAACTCTTCCTAATTGCTGATGCTCCAGTGTTTTATTTCAACAAAGCTTTTACACGGCTTACAACGTTCTCTACTGTAAAGCCGTATTCCTTAATTACGCGGTCGCCAGGTGCGGATGCGCCAAATGTGCTGATACCGAGAATGTCGCCTTGGTCGCCAACATATTTTTCCCATCCCAGTGGATACGCCATTTCTACAGCCAAACGAGCTTTAACTTCAGGCAGCAGAACGGAATCTTTGTAAGCTTTGTCTTGTTTTTCGAACAGATCCCAGCTTGGGAAGCTGATAACGCGTACTTGAATACCTTGTTCAGCCAGTGCTTCCTGTGCTTTAACAGCCAGTTGTACTTCGGAGCCTGTAGCCAGAATTTGAGCAACCGGTTTGCCGTCTGCTGCATCTGCAACCACATAAGCACCGCGTTTGATACCTTCACGTGCATGCTCAGCAGTAGCAGCCAGGATTGGCAGGTTTTGACGAGTCAATACCAGTGCAACCGGGTTTTTCTTGTTTTCCAGCGTGTAAGCCCAAGCAGCAGAAGTTTCATTACCGTCAGCCGGACGAATGACCGTCAGGTTCGGAATAATACGCAGAGAAGCCAATTGTTCAATCGGCTCATGAGTTGGACCATCTTCACCAACAGCAATACTGTCGTGAGTCAGAACGTAGGTTACAGGCAATCCCATCAGAGCTGCCAGACGAACGGCCGGACGCAGATAATCTGTAAATACGAAGAATGTACCGCCAAATACTTTTACACCTTGGTGCAACGCCATACCGTTCATTGCAGCAGCCATACCGAACTCGCGAATACCGAAGTAAATATTACGGCCAGCGTAGTCTTCTGGCGTAAAGTTCGTCAGGTTGTTCAAGTGTGTCATTGTGGAGCTTTCCAGGTCAGCAGATCCGCCTGTCAGGAAAGGAACGTTTGGAGCCAATCCGTTCAATGCATTACCAGAAGCTACACGAGTTGAAACTGCTTTGTCTTCTGTGGAGTATTTCGGAAGATCACGATCCCAACCTTCTGGAAGATCGCCGTTTACAGCTGTTTCGAACTGAGCTGCCAAATCAGGGTGAGCCGCTTTGTATTTCGCAAATTGTTCATCCCATGCTTTATTAGCAGCGATACCACGCTCTTTTACTTTAGCAAAGTGCTCGCGAACCTCTTGTGGTACGTGGAAATCCTCTTCGTATACCCATTTGTAGAATTCTTTAGTCAGTTTAGCTTCTTCTGCTCCCAGCGGGGAACCATGAGTACCGCCGTGTCCGCCTTTACCTTGTTTGTTCGGGCTTCCGTAACCGATGACTGTTTTTACTTCAATCAACGTAGGACGAGTCGAGTCGGCTTGTGCTTCTTCAATTGCTTTTTGGATCGCTGGAAGATCATTACCATCTTCTACGCGCAGCACTTGCCAGTTGTAAGCTTCAAAGCGTTTGGCAACACTCTCGGAAGAAGACAGATTAAGCTTGCCATCCAGTGTAATATCATTGGAATCAAACAATACGATCAGCTTACCCAGTTGAAGGCGACCAGCCAGCGAAGCAGCTTCGTGGGAAATACCTTCCATTAGATCGCCATCGCCACAAATAGCATATGTGAAGTGATCCACAACTTTAAATTCGTCTTTATTATATGTTGCACCCAGTTGTGCTTCTGCCATAGCCATACCTACGGACATTGCTAAACCTTGTCCCAGAGGTCCAGTTGTAGCATCTACACCGGCAGTGTGTCCAAACTCAGGGTGACCCGGTGTAAGGCTGCCCCATTGACGGAATTGCTTCAGCTCTTCCATAGGCAGATCATATCCGCTCAGGTGCAGAAGGCTGTATAGCAACATAGAACCGTGTCCTGCAGACAGTACAAAACGGTCACGGTTCACCCATGTTGGGCGATCTGGGTTATGGTTCATTGTTTTAGCAAAAAGTTGGTAGCCCATTGGCGCGGAGCCCATCGGCATACCAGGGTGTCCTGAATTTGCTTTCTCGATGGCATCAATTGCCAACGTACGAATTGTTGTGATGGACAAATTGTCGATAGTGGAGTTTTCATCCTTTTGAATCGCTTGATTCTGGTCAGTCATGGTTTGCCTCCTCATATTGTATGAAGTATGTCAATTGCATTCGGTCATACTCTTCAAAATCACCGTCTCATATAGAAACAGAGACTATTGAAGTGAGTGAATCTGCTTGAATGTTTCAATATGACTTATACACTCATAAGTATTGTACCATTTGCCGTGGAAGTTTGCCAGATCGTTTGTAAAGATGATTGTCGAAATGCTCGAAATATAGTACAGCCCTCATATCAATATACCCGTTATGTATTAACATCATTTAAAAGATAATGAAATCGTAAAAAAATTTATATAGGGCCCAGAAATAATGCAAATACCCCAAACAAAAAAAAAAGCCCATTATGCACTGGGCTTTGTTTAATCCAAAAGGTATACTCGCAAGTTTTCATCAATTTGAAATTTTTAAGTTCAATTAAAAACGACCGTTTTGTTCTCATGAACCAGTATACGATCCTCAGTATGCCACTTCACGGCTCTTGCCAACACGACCCGTTCAATAGTACGACCGATCCGTTTTAGCTCATTTACATCATCTCCGTGGCTTACCCGCTGTACGTCCTGCTCAATGATCGGACCACCGTCCAATTCCTCGGTTACATAATGCGCAGTAGCACCAATAATTTTCACACCACGATTATAAGCTTGGGCATACGGCTTACCACCCACGAATGCAGGTAGAAAGGAATGATGGATATTGATAATCCGGTTGCGATAATGCTCAATAAACTTAGGCGAAATAATCTGCATATACCTAGCCAAAATGATCACATCAATCTCTTCGCCAATGACCTCTAGCTGACGGCGCTCTGCCTCTGGCTTCGTATCGGCTGTCACCGGGATATGGTGATATGGAATGCCAAAGGATTCCACATACTCCTTCATATCCGGATGATTACTAACCACCAATGCAATATCCGCCTCCAGATCGCCTGCCTGCCATTGCCACAGCAGTTCTACCAGACAGTGATCTTCTTTAGAAACGAAAATAGCCAGTTTTTTCTTGCGGCTGACCGCAGAAATCGTCCACTCCATACGGAATTGCTCGGCAACAGCGACAAAGTCCTGCTCCAGTTGCGACTGAGCTGCACTCAAATTCGGCAAATCAAATTCAATCCGCATAAAAAACATACCGCCGGACGGGTCCATTGTATATTGGTCAGATTGAACGATATTGGCCCCATGCTCGTACAAAAAGCGGGACACAGTCGCTACAATACCTGGACCATCTGGACAAGATACAAGCATGCGCGCACGGTTTTCATGTGTAGATACAGTGCTGTTTGACTGATTTTTTACGTGAAGTTCCATGTGGCTATTAGTCCCCCTTATCTTATACCGTCACTGGCAGATGACTACCGGCAAAACAGGCAATCAACCGTTGATTAATGTGTTCTTCGCTCATCTCTGGAAACAGTCCTGCTTCCGTTATCATGTCATACAGACGCTCCAGCGGCTCACGTGGGTCTGCTTTTCTTGCTTTGGCATCATTTTTCAGCAGAGTCCAGGTGTCCAGTACAAATTTACGGACATCCACATCCTGTTTTTTGAAAAACGAATGCAGCTGCTCCACCTGACCCAAAAACTCATCCCCAAAGCGTTCCTTTACATTACCACGAAGCAAAGCAATCTCAACTTCATACATTGGTCGTTGAGTTTTGGCTTCTTTTCCAATCCACGGCGTCTCCAAAATAAACGGACGTCCTTGAAGTGCTTCATGATGTACCACATTATGAATAGTCTGATAACCAATCCAACCTGATCCAATCGGAGTATGGCGGTCTTTATGCGCGCCAACTGGGTTCTTACTGTCATTAATGTGAACAACTTGGATGCGATTCAAGCCGATAATACGGTCAAACTGCTCCAGTACACCGTCCAAATCATTGACAATGTCATAACCCGCATCATGAATGTGACAGGTGTCCATACAAACCGTCAGACGCTCGTTGCGCTCTACTTTATCTATAATGGAGGCAATTTCCTCAAAGCTACGACCCATTTCTGTGCCTTTGCCAGCCATCGTTTCAAGTGCAATGTTGACATCTGTCTCCTTCACACCGTTCAGTACCTCGTTTAAACCATCGGCAATACGCCCAATTCCGTACTCTGCATCTTTATCTGTAAAAGCCCCCGGATGCAGCACGATATTTTTCACACCAATCGCATGTGTGCGCCGAATTTCCTCCTGAAGAAAGCTGACCGCAAGCTCATAGGTATTTTCTTTGTAGGAGCCGAGATTGATGATATACGGAGCATGCACCACGATATCTTCCATTCCCTTTTCCGCCATTAGCTGCTTGCCTTCCTCTAAATACATGGACTCCATCGGCTTACGGCGCGTATTTTGCGGTGCCCCCGTGTATATCATAAACGAGCTGGACCCGTAAGAAGACGCTTCTTTTGTAGCGCTGAGCAAACCCTTGTCTGAGAAAGACACATGAGAACCAATTTTCAGCATGATTTTGACTCATCCCCCTATCCTGTTATGCTTGTCTTATTTTAATTTATTCATTTTAACGTGATTATTGAAATCAAACAACATAGCGTTTATGGCAACTTTTTTAGGTGACTCCCTAAGGGAACCTACAGACATAGCGCACATCAGAATATATGTTATTGAAATGTAGGTAGATTAAAGCATGAATGGACTTTCTTTTGCGTACACCAGATACATTCAATATGAAGCTTTTGTATCAAAAAGGGTTATATTTTATAACAGAAACATTTTTTGAATTGGAAGGAGAATAACTCCATGAATATCATCGTATGCGGAGGAACTGGATTGGTGGGGAGTGCACTGGTCAAAAGTCTGCTAGATGACGGATATACCGTGAAAGTCATTACACGCAAGCCGCTGGTTGGACATGAAGCGAGCCCTCGCTTGCAGTATATGAGCTGGAACGAATTAAAACAAAAACCTGAATTACTGGAAAGTACAGATGCGGTCGTTAATTTAGCAGGTGAGACGCTGAATCAGCGCTGGACGGACAAGTCCAAACAAAGAATTCTTCAATCACGACTGCTGTCCGTTGCCCGGTTGGCTCAAGCGTTGAATGCTCTGCAAAAAAAACCGAAAGTTATCATTCAGGCTTCGGCTGTTGCCGCCTATGGTACTTCCCTGACCGAAACATTTGACGAAAAAAGTCCGCGTCGTTCGGAGGATTATCTGTCTCAGGTAGTTGAGCAGTGGGAGGAAGCAGCCAACGCCTACCCTACCGATGCCCGTTTAATTAATTTACGCATCAGCCTAGTGCTGGATAGAAAAAAAGGAGCATTTCCACTCATGAAGATGCCTTACGTCTTCGGATTCGGTGGAAAAATAGGTAGCGGCCATCAATGGATAAGTTGGATTCATATTGCCGATATCGTTCGTCTGATCTCGTACTGCATTCATACACCAGAGATTTCCGGGGCAGTGAACGCTTCATCACCACACCCCATGACGAACGACCAATTTGGGAAAACAGTAGCTAAGGTATATCGTCGTCCGCACTGGTTTCCCGTTCCTGGCTTTCTAGTCCAAAAGCTATTGGGTGAGATGAGCACGCTTGTATTAGACGGTCAAAAGGTAATACCGCGTAAAGCGCTGGAGCACGGATTTAAGTTTAAGTATTCTTCACTGAAGGAAGCGCTAGAGGAACTCCATTCTTCTCACAAGTAGCGTTGAATTAAAAAATGAACTCTATGGATGATAGATAATATCTTTGTATCTCTACCAGCTTAGGGTTCATTTTTGATTTAGACATAATCTATCAATTAAACTTGAGATCTTTGAGTTGTCTTGTTTTAGGCCTATGAATGGTCTTCTAGTTATAAAAAAGAAGCCCAGAATATAACAGGCCTCTTCTTAACATATATCCATTTAACGTTTACTCAAGATGCATTAGAGGATTTAAAAGAGTCCAATCGATAAATATAAGAGACTCCAGCGATTTTAAAAGTATCTCCATCCTTCATAGTATACTCCTTATAAGGCACCATAGGCTCTCCATTCAGCACTGTTCCGTTCGTCGAGGATAAATCTTTAATGATATGGCTTTGTCCTCCTGTAACTATACAAAGCTCAATATGAGAACGGGAAACTCCATCGGTATGCTCTACAAACTGGACCAATTGCGGATCTCTTCCGATGATAAAGCTACCTCCAACGAATTGGTCTGGCTGCAACCGTATGCGCTCGGTTTCTCCACTCCCAGATAACTTACGATCCAAACAAGCAATCGGCGAGTGCTGAACAGTTGGACTCGGTATCTCTTGATCCGGACGAAGCAGCACGGTTTCCTGCTTGGATATAGTATTGAGTAGCTCCGTTACCCCGGACAAGGACTTATAATAAGCCTCGCTAGTATCGCTGTCGTCCAATTCATTTCCCCGCATGGCACCTTTCCTCGAAGGCTCGTGCAAGTCATAATTTGTACTTACTTTCCCTCCATCCTCCGTCGTTCGGCTTCCCATGCTTTTAGATTCTGAGTCTGGAAAAGTCCAACGCCAGCTTTCCTGTCCTTGATCACTTGAATCGGATGATTGCTTGTCATGATGATGGCGTCCCGCTACAAACCCAGTTAGCTTATCTACCTGATAACGGTCATTTTTTCGCTGTGCTGGAGAAGCACCTCCTAACCATTCCGAATCCAATACAGGTACTGCCTCGCTATAAAAAGGAGATAAAGCTCGATTGCGCTCTAATTTCCCCGTCCAGCTTATATAAGCAACAGCGACAAGCACTAAAGTCAGCACAATCGAAATAAGCAAGGGAACCGTCTCTGGATGATCCAAATAAATATAACGCCAAACAATGGCCGAGGCGAGCAAACATCCGAGAGAAATGTATGTTTTATATTTTTGTAATTTAGGCTCCACCTCTTCATTTTCCATTTCGTTGTCGGCTCCTACCTCGACATTCTCCTCTGATTTTGCGGACTGCTTGAGTCGATTGACTCGCTTAAGCCCCTGAATTTCCTGCAGAGTCTCCCGATGTTCTTGGCCGTACGTTCTTCCGCCACGATCTGTATCGTTATCCTGTATGGTATGAGAGGAATGAACAGATGATCTACCTTCAGCCTGACCGCTGATGCTCTGTTCACCAGTCGCCATCCCTTGTAATAGTAGTTCCTTCAACGCGCTCAACTCAAATTCATTTCTATCGCATAGATCAAGTATGCGCTGTATAGATTCTCCCTGAAGGTGAGCCACACGAGTCATCAAACGAATAACCATCTGCTTAAAATAGCTACCTGTTTGTTGCGTATACTGTACACTGCACAAAGGAACATAGGTTAAACTAACGTTCTTCCTTGTGCCTGAACCGCTTATAAAAATGTAATCTTCGTGCAAAATAAACTGGCGGATATTTAACATATATTGTGGGCTACGATGAAGAGCATCTACTACTTCAAAAAGAATCCGGTAGAAATCAGAAGTCGACACATTCCCACCTTTCCATACTTGGGAAAGCATACGTTGCCCCGAAATATCGTAATGTAACTCGATCTGAAAATCGACTTCTTTTATTCTAAGTTCCAGCAGACCGGGAATCCGATTACCAGTCATCATTCGGGTCTGTACAGAATTTAAATCATCGGTCTTGAGCCCGCCTTCCTTGTTTAGAATCATAAACGTCCCGCCATTGCGAGCAAAATCCCTGCTTAAACCAAACAATTCATGACCTCCTTAACAATTCTTATTCCCTGAGGTAGCATGATCTCCCCAAGCGGACACGTCATGACAAGAAGTAAAGATAAGCGCTGACCGCTCCTGGAATGACTGCCGTCATAAAGGGAAACCTGAGGTGCGCTTCTCTCCCACTAGTCAGCGCTTTGCCGCTGCGAAATAGGAAAAATCCTCCTAAATTAAACGCCACGCGTCGTAATCTCATGATGGTTTCCCTCCTCCATAGCAAAATCCCTATACCAATAATGCCTGCAAAAAAAATCGAATATAGAGCCGATTGCCACGCAAAAGCTGCACCTGTCCATGCTCCAATTAAGCCAAACAGCTTTACATCTCCTGCACCAATTGCTCCCATCCAGTACAAAATCAGCATGAATCCAAAGCCGGTGCCAAGACCAGCAATAGCAAATAAAAAACCGTGCCAGCCTCCGAACAGAGTATTGAACAGCAAACCCACCGCTATGCCGGGCAATGTAAGCTTATTAGGGATTTTCATGCTTCGTAAATCTGTCACTAGCGCGATCGCCAGCAGAACTCCACACACAATATACATCCATGTCAATGCGGTCTTCCCCCTTCATAACAATGAAAATTAGCAGGCCTGCCAAATCATTTTTCATTGTAGTTAACTCTATAAGTCTATATCTAGCCTATCCATCAGTTGTCTTCTGCACAGAAAACGGAACCTCAATACGTTGGCCATCCTCCGTTTCAATGACAAAGCTCCATTGACCTGGTGTTGTGTTTGTTCCTACAAACCAGTTCCATTCAACAATCCCGTCTGCATTGGCTGAGGTCCAGCCCAAGTGCTGAGCTGTGCTTTCACCTGACTTATAAAGTACAGAAAGGGTAGCATTCGTCCCAGGTTCAACCTTGGCCTTGATCAAATTGTATACACCCTTCACAGCAGGCTCAGGCTTGACAAGCAACTGTATGGAATGCTGCGCATCCTTATCCCCTGTTTCATCACCTGTACCTGCTCCCTCTCCTGTATCACCAATCCAAAGACGTTCCTCAGCCGCCGCTTGGAGCACAATGTTGCGATACAAAAAGGGGACTTTCATCGGTAGTTCATACGATAGCTCTACTCTAAAATAAGGGTCCTTAGTTTCTGTAAGAGAGGGTACATGTACGCTCGTTATATGAATACGGTCATACTCCAGAATACTTTTCTCCATAAAAGGCTTTAGCATCGGCTTCAGAACAGGATCAAGTGCAGCCTCCGTCAAGCGTCCCCGCAACTCCTCCAGCGGCTTTTGACCGCCTTGAACAGCGTTTTCTACCCAGTCGCCGATTGGAGGTGGCAGTTGGGCAGCGAATTGGCTTGCATATTCACTCACAGATAACTTAGGAAGTTCATCTAGCGGTTTGCGGACTGCATCTATTTTAGCGGACGCCGCCTCCACGGCTAGAGACACCGGGTAGATTTTAGCCGAAACCTGCTTAACCGTTTCTGAAGCGGTAGTCTGCAAGGCTGTGGAGACCAGTGTCATTTGGACCATATAAATGAGAAAAATAATAAAAAACAAAAACAATGGCAATACCAGTGACGCTTCTAAAACAATACTTCCTTGTTCACGCTGCTTCAATCCACAAGCCTGCCGTAGATAATGATTAATAGGAAAAATGCGCTGTTTTCGTGACATAGTACACACTTCCCTTAATACTCTCGTCTTCTTTGGAGGCGGTTCCGAGCATTTTCATTACTCCAGGTAGAAACCACAGCCTCATCCCATTCTTGACCTCACCCTTCGCATACGTCCGTCGCTCAGCTGGATTGACATCTGTATTCAGGCGGATCAGAGCAAGCATACGGGACATTTTTCGTTCATTATTGCTATGGAGCATCAGGAACAATCGCAAATGATCCTTGTAAGTCATTCGAAATTTCAGAAAATCAGACAAAGGCACATCCCCTTTTTGTGCCAGCATGATTATATCTTCAATCGCCTTCTCTACTCCATATAACAAAGCTGCCGCCAAAACGACCAACGGGTTACCCTTTGAACTGTTTTTGACCAGTCCCTCCATCGTTCGAATGGCAAGCCTCATAGCAAAAATCTCCCCATAGGCAGATGCCAGATTACCCGTCGGATTATGAAACCCATACAAGATGTACTCAACTTCCTGATTATTCACCTCCAGCTGGTCCCCTAAAATCTGTGCAGCATTACCCACATTTCCACCTGATCCGGCCAAACTACCAAATCGGCTGAAATCCACATGATGGAAGTAAGAAAGCGCGTACTCATTCTGGTAAAACTCGTCTCCCAGTTGAATCAGTAAGTTAGATGCCGCCTCATATAGACCATCCATTCTATCCATGGAAGCCCCCGTTGCATCATAGGTGTCATAGGACAAATCAGCGGATACAGATGGACTGGATGAAGACTGATTGAACGAAATACTTTCATTGTAATACTGCTCCACTACTTGGAATTGCTCAGCACTTTGTTTACCTTTAGAAAGAACCTCAATGATCCGATAAGCTTTCTTGAGCTTGTTTTTTGCCTCTCTTTCCATTTTTTTGCGCTCTTTGTCAGGGCCGCGTCGCGTATCCATCGTTCTGGCCTCACCGTCGAGTACATTGGCGGGTCCTGCCCAAGCATATGCATTTAAGTATTTATCTATCTCCTTGAGCGTTGAAGCAACTTCTTGCTTGAGCATGTCTGCATTCAAAAATGGATCTGTATAAAAAGACAGCGTACGCATCATGCTCGTTATTCTATTGTTAGCAGTATTTATTGCGATCCTTTGCTTTTCGATTCCTGCTTCCCATTGCTCAAATTCATTGCTCGGAACCAACAAATCCTCTGCCCTTTGCCGGGCACTTCCTACAGACGGATCAGCGTTGGAGCCTGCTCCGCTTGGGGTGGGGGCTGCAGAAACCTCGTCATAGCCTGCATTGGCCGCCCTCTGCTTATATTGAACAATGACTTTGCGCATTTCTTCATTAATCTGCCGGGCTTCATTTAACGGTTCCTTGGCTTGCAGAAGCAGCTTATCATGCTCCTCTCCAGTCTGAACCATGACCTGTCGCAGGCGATCCAGTGCTTTCCTTGCCCTTCTTGCATATTTCTCCATCTGCATGATTTTAACGTCATCCACACTCTTCTTGTTGTCCTCATATACATGTACGTAATGCTTATATTGAGCAGCAATGTCGGCTACAACTTCAAGTGGGTCCCATATATACTGATTAGGCATATATGTCCCCCTCTGTTTAATAATCCGTTTGCGAACCTCTTCCATATAAGCTCCTGCCTTACGCTGTTTCTCCAGCATGTCATCCAGTTTGGCCTCACGTCTGTCATACAGCTTTTGCAGCCGTTTCAGCAAATCTACCGTGTGTGAAGCCTCCTTCATATTTTGAGAGAGTGGCTTTAGCTTTTCTAGCACTTCCATCGTAAAATCGACAGGCGCTTTATACTTCATCTCTTCACGGATCTGCTCGTTAAATATGGCATATTTACCAAGCTCCCTTTCCATTTGCAGTGAACTGGAATCCAGCTTCATATTCATTAGCGGTAGCGCTTCCGCGCGCGCCGTACGCCGCGCACTGTCATTCAGCACTTTAACCATAATTTGTTCTCCGCCGCCTTCACCATAAGCAAACAAACCATACTCCTGTTGTAATGCCGGATCATAAGCAGACATCACTGACCGTACCGCTGCATGGGTCAGCCGTTCGGTCTGCACATGCAGCGCAGCAATTCTCGCGTAATCAATAAATACAGCAATAAAACCGAACATGACCGCCAAAATCAGAATGAGGAATACCGTGACAGCACCTGATTCTCCGTCCTTTGTATTTCGTCCCTTACCAAACACCCGCTTCCTCCTTTCCAGTTATATTCCCGTTAACTACTCCTTACTGACCGTTTTGCCCATATTGCATCAATACTTTCCCTACAATTGCCGGATCTACCTTTTCACCTGAGCCTCTACCCATAAACTTCGCACCATAATAACGGACCAACTCGACTGTACGAATCCATTCCACAGGTTCCACCACACCCGAGCTCATTTTTCCTTGTAAATCTGTCTGATCTAAAAACTGATTCAACAAAGGTACCTCCACGATCTTATTTAGCTCTGTGGTCACCTTACGGTGAATCATACTGTTCTCATATGTCATCTGCCCATGCATACCCGCAGGCATTCTATTTTCTGCATTGGACAGCTTCTGAGCAGGTAACGAGCCTCCTTCATTGCCGCCCGGTACCTGTACACTTTCCTGATTATTGGCTCCGGCCCAGCCAAACAGGGCGCCTAACATAACGTCATCCTTCAAGCGCCAATAAAGAGAATCCCGTTGCCCTTGCGCAAATGCTCCCGTACGCGGGTCCTTAAAGCTGTTATCCCAACTGTAAGCGGCTCTTTCCGAAGCAGTAGAGGCAACCTGCACCAATATAGATTTTTGATATATATACAGGCAAAAGAATAACATTATAAAAATAACCAGCAGCAAAATGGGAAAGACGAGGGAAGCCTCCAAGGAGAAGCTTCCGTCCTCTTTTTGTACCAATTTGCACAGCATTATGAATCCATAAAATCGTTACTTTTTTTATCCGCCTTTTTCAACAGCCCTTCTACAATTTTCTTGATCTGATCTTTAAAAATAATGGCCACCGCAATTAGAATCGCAATGATCAGGATCATTTCTAACGTCCCCAAACCATCCTCATCCTTGTGCAATTTACGAATACTACCTGCTACAATTGTCATCATCATTTTATTCCTCCTACATATTCATCATCATTAAAGCCGGAGCGCCCACCAGCACAATGACCGTTAGCAAAATTAGTGCCATCGGGAAGACTAACTTTGAAGAAGCCTGTTCCCCTCTTGTGCGGCTAATCGAAGTCCGCTTGCTCCATAACGTCTGAGATAACTCACGTAAAGCCATTACAAAATCGCTCCCGCCACGCCTCATATTCAATAAAACTGTTGTTGTAAATATCGTCACTTCTTGAATACCACAACGTTTGCTCAGATGTTCAAATGCCTGTTGAAAGGAATAGCCACTTTCCCATTCCCCCACTGTCTGCAGCAATTCCCGATACAATGGGTGTACCGTATCCGCCCCTTTACGCTCCACGCAATGAAGCAAAGCCCGTTGTACTGTCTCTCCCGCACCAACCAAAAGCATCATTTTACTCAATAATTCAGGCAATTCCATTAAGATTTGCTGATCCCGCTTCTGTACTTTTCCATGCAAATCCTTGACCAGCGCTACTGGCACCAGAACACCGAGCCCCAAGCCAAGCACCAGTCCGGTCGCTTCCCCGCCCATCATAATGGATATTAAAGCTCCACCAGCAGTCACCATATATCCGTACCCCAACATTTCTGCCAGAAAAAGCATCGTTTTTTCTCCGCTGTTGCGCATACCATACAGTTTCTGTATGGAACGCTGTAGCTTGAACATTAGCAAAGGCAACCTATGAGTGGCACGTGAAACATGAAGCATGTGTACAAAAGGCACCGAAAGTTTTTGCAGCCGCAGTCCTTCCAGCTTCAAATGGCGAAAATGTGCATACTTAGCAGTGTACATTTGGTTCAGCACCACCCAACCTCCCACTTGCAGAACCAGCATAACCAGACAAACCAACGTCACCACACCCATCACTCCTTACACTTCAATCTTCATAATGTGGTTGATCCACACAAGACAGCCACCAAGCACCAGTAGGCAAAAGGTTGATAGAATCATACCTGTACCGCTGTATAAGGGCATCATGTAGTCTCCTGCTGTCACTGTCATAAACAAAACAAACAAAAAAGGCGCTGCAAACATAACCCTCGATTCAAAACGTTTCTGCGCAATCATTACACCGATCTCCTGCTGAATTTCCAGCTTCTCACCAATGACACTTGAAGCCCGTCGTACGACTTCCACCAGATCACCTCCGGTTCGTTTGCAAGCCGCAAATACGTCCGCAAAATTCGTAATATCCTCAATCTGAGCCCGACGAGCCAAATCCTGCAAAGCAGCCTCTACAGGCTGTCCGATTTCGAGGCAGGCCGTAATAATGTTAAATTCAAAAATCAGATCGTGATCTCCATCCGGACTAAGCAACCTCAAATCCTCTACAGCCTCACGAAACCCATTCTCCACCGACCTTCCCGCTGAAAGAGAAGACGAAAGCGAGTATAAAGCCTGCTTAAATTGAATGCTTAAAGCAGACCTACGTCGTTGCAGCAAAAACTTTCTAAAATAACGAGGCATCACCACAGCTCCAGCAGCACACAGCAACGATAATATCCATTGGTGATAAAATAGATATCCGATCGTCGCGAACAACACTCCACTAGAGAGAATGCACATACTTTTTTGTACAGTCGATAATGTATACACCGTATAATCTGGCAGAGAAGGGACCTCACGTGACACTTGCTTGGCAGTCGCCTTTCCTGTTCTCATGCCGATACTCCTCCCTTGTGCCAGATTTCCGGCTTGATCCCGGCCATTTGCAGCTTCAATGTATGTTGTAGCCCCCCACCACAACGTTCCAGTTCCCCTACAATTTGTCCTTTACTTTCTCCGTGTTCCTGGAAGCGATAAAGGGGATTCAGCGTCACCTCACCATGTTCAAAACCAATCACTTCGCTAATTTCCAGCACCCTTCTGGATTTGTCGCGTAGCCGTGACAGATGAACGAATATATCAATGGCCGAGCTGATCTGCTGCCGTACTACTCCAAGCGGAAGCTCTGCCCCACCGAGTACCATCGTTTCCAGCCGGCTGACCATATCGCGGATATTATTCGAGTGCCCAGTTGACAACGATCCATCATGTCCCGTGTTCATCGCTTGTACAATGTTTATAAAAAGGTCATTAAAAAACAAAAAAAAGTGAGAGATACCCCTCACTCTCCATACTGCTCCATAAAGGCTATTTCCTCCTCATAGAGCATTTCCTCTTCGTAGATCTCTTGCTTTATAGTTGGGTTATTATTTATAATGTCATCCTCATCAGAATCAAGAAGTCTCCAGTTAATTTCTCTAAAAGTTTCACCCTCATAAGTTGTTATGGTAATTCGTTGAAGAAATTTACGTAATACCACATTACTTAAGTCATTCAAATCGAGGTTATTCAATTCTTTATTAAAATCTTCAAATTTTAACTTTAGACTATATATTTCATCATCAATAAAGTTCAATCTTTTAATTTCATTTTGTAACTTTTGCATTTCTGAATCAATAGATTGATTTCTAGTATTATATTCTTCGTCAGAAATAAATTTTTTAACTACCAACCTAAAGTTAGTCTCCTTCTCTTCAGCTAATTCAGTCAACCTTTCAGTATGTTCCTTTATTGTTTTAGCAAAGTCAACTGTTTGATATCTATTTTCAATTAGCTTTGTGTAGTACCAATCATTTACTTCTGGAGCATTGATACGTTCCTTTATCTCTTCTTTTATCCATTCAAGCATTTCTTCTTCTCTTACTAAATTACGATATTCACATACAGAATTTCCATATTGTTCATGATTACGACAATAATAATAATGGTGCGTCTGACGAGTTGTTTTTTGTACTTTTTTTCTCATCATCCCACCGCAATTTCCACAACATAATAAATTACTAAATAAATGAGAGGTTGAATATCTTCCCCTACCATTTGTCTTGGCACCTGTTCTAACCTTTTTCCCATCATCATGTTTTGTGTTGTATGTGAAGCTCTCAATATGCGGTCTACTAGCCATTTCAGCCTTTGCCCTAAAGAAAGTCTCGTCATCTATGATTCTAAGTAGTTGGTCATCATAAATAATCTGCTTATCGATTGGAATTTTCTCAATTAGGTTAGAATTAATATCAGACTTTCTTGTTCTATGCTGTCTAACTTTACCTAAATAAATTTCATTTTTTAAAATCTTAGCAACATGTGAACCAGTCCATTTCCCTCCTCGTTTAGTTGGTATTTGATCATCTACATACAGTTTTTTAGCTATTTTATTTACTCCATATAAATCATCAATGTATAACTTATATATATTTCTGACTACTTTAGCTTCATACTTATTAATAACTAATTTTCCCTGAACAATATTATAGCCGTATGGTTCTCTACCTGACCAAATCCCTTTTTTTGCCGCTTCTTTCTTTGCCCACTGTATACTATCACTCTTTGATGTACTTTCCGCTTCAGCTAAAGTTGCAAACAGTTGAATCTTAAGCATATCTGCATTATTTAGTGTAAAAGATTGTATATCTTCAAACCATACGCCTACACCAATTTTTTTCAGTTCGTCAATGTGAATCAACATCTCTTTTACATTACGACCAAATCTGCTGACTGATTTAGTTAATATAACATCAAAGAATCCAGCTTTAGCATCTTTCATCATTTGAAGAAAAGCTTTACGGTATTTAGTGGATTTAGCACCGCTAAAACCTTCATCGACGTATCCCTTGTATGGGATATTCCCTCCATCCCTACTACTAAAGACACCAGACTCAGACAATATATAATCATGATCCTCTGCGTATTTCATTAAACCACTAATTTGATTATCTATTGACTGCTTTTGCTCTTCTTTGTCTGTTGAGCATCTGGCATAGTATGTAGCTATTCCCTTCATATAAACCTCCATTTGTAAATAATACAATATCTATATAAAGGTTATCATTAAAACAAAAAAAATAATAGCTTAAATACGTATCAGACACACTACAACATGTTAATTGTAGATATTTTTTTTATTACCACATAAAATGTATTTATCAAACATAAGGAAGTGTACCAATGAAATCATTAAATCAGCAAACAACGGTAATTCTATTATCATTCTTATTATCTGTATTCGGAATTTTTATATTAATTTTCCCCATATTCGAAAAAATACTCTTTATCTTGTCATATGCTGCTCTTCTTCTTTTTTTAATAATACAACTACTACAAATTTTTTATTCTAGGAAATTCAATAAGCTTCCTGCCAAGTGTCAATACAACTGGTTTAACCGAATTGAAATACACATTGGAAAAAAAATAAAATACCGAAGAGATTTCATTAGGCAAATGCACAAAGTATTAGTTATATCGAAAAAAAGAAAAGCGAAAGTAACTGCATATACTTGGCTAGTTTCATCTAAAAACATCAAAAATTTATTAGGAGATTGCGCAACAGTAACAACGCCTAGTCCTTTCGAAGAATTTTCCCAAAAATTTCTAAATAAGATATATAGAAAAGTTCTAAAAGAAAAGAAGAATATCCTCCTACCTTTCATAAAGGTTGAGATAGATACTAATAAAATAACTCAAAATCAGTTAGATGACATTGCGCTTAAATATAAATTATAACCTGCGATATCCTTCTATTCTATTTGTTAAAAAGTTTAGACAAGATTACGAGGAGATAATTTATATGACATTTACTGCTTGGATAATTCTCACAATCATTATTCTGATTATAATTGACATTAATGTTCTTGACAGTTTTGAAAAGACACTTATACATCCAATTAAACAGAAATTTAAATCCTGCTCCACATTCTATAACTATAGAAAAACTAAATTGTTGTATCAAGCATATCAAGGCGAAACATCCTATGACTTAAAGCTTCATAAAGATTATTTAGAGCATATTACCCCCACCAGTAATATTTTTTTAATCCTTATAGACTCATTTATTAAACTTATCTACCCTCTGTTCACTTTTATTATTCTATTTCTTTTAACATCTAATAGTACTTTATTCCAATTAAGAATCAATAAATCTGATAAGGACAATGCTCCTACACTCATTGAAAATTTTACTAAAGTAATTAATAATATTGTTGAGAATAACGTAACAAGCATTTTGCTTATCTCTCTTGCTGTAGCACTTTTATTCGTTTGCACAAGTTTAATTCACAATAGGAAATTAAAAATTGTTGAGCTTCACAAGAACCTTATTAACCGAATAATTGAAGAAAAAAAAGAGGAAAAAGACTCTTTAGGTTAAGCTTAAACAATGTAAACCCAGATGTGCTCTGATTTGGGTAATTGGTTTTTCACAAAAAAGAGTCAACCCATAATTGGGTTGGCTCTATCTACTCCTTCTATATATTTTCTCAAGGACATTAATCAGATCATCATTATAAAGGATACCTATAAACTTCAAAATCTTATTATGATGTAAAGGAACCATTTAACTACACCGAGCGACCACTAGATATCTAAAAAACAATTTGCTTGTAATTCTATCATTTTTTTATATATAACCTTGGTTCCTACCCCTAGCTCTAAACCTTCTTAAAACAGCCTTTACGTTTGTCTGAAGCGACTTCTATGTATGTTCACTCTACTGGTGTTTCCTTGATTATTACCGCTGACTGAGTATATGTAAATTCTTTGCTTATTGTTGCGGTACGTCCGTCGCCAAGTTCTATTGTTGCTATTAAAATTGATCCTCGATATGTCTTTTCTTTATTGTCGTCTTCTTCTTTCTGAATCAATTCCTTCTCCCCATGCGTAAGGGCAGATGATTGCAAGAGATAGACACAACCATCTGCTTCATAATACTTTCCACTATCTGATTCTGTTTGAGACAGGCCAATAGCCTTTAGAGCTTCCCTCTTAGTATCGTATTTCCTGAACGTTCTTGAGCTTTCAGGATTTTTAGAGTCGTACATTTTTATCAAAAAGTGAGGTTGAGCTGTCGCCCGTTGGGTATTGTCATGTTGACTCATCGCTGCTATGTTAGAAAAAGTATAGCCCTCTGTTTCATCAGTTCTATCTATACTTGGGCGTAATCCCCTTGGCTTACCCTTTTCTAGATATATATCTGTGAGCCGCTTCCATTCTAACCACATTTCAGGCTTACACTTGATAATCTGCTCCACTGTCTCTTCAGGAATAGTCCACTCGCAGGGTATACGTCGATAGTACTCATCACCATGTTTCGTGTTATTGATCCTCGAATTAACCGATCCATAAAGTAAGAAATAAGCAAATTCCTCATCCTCACTGATCAGACCACTTTCTCTTGCAATCAAACTATACTTTATTCCGCGCTTTTTATAATCCACGATTTGGATATCTTCACCATATTTACTGATCCACCGTTCAATTTGTTTTTCACTCAGAATCCTAGGTCTGCCTCTACCTTTATCTTGTTTTGATTCGTTCAAATTATTGCCTCCAATTTTTGTGATCAAATGTTGATTTTATCCGCTGTTCTCTTCTATAGGAGAAGGAAAGCGCCCAATTGTTGGACGCTTGGATTCATGCTTATTATTGTGTTCCTAAGCGAAGCATTAGAATTTTTAAGAATGTTTTGTCAGCAGAGTTCTTTGCTTCGTCTATTGGCATTCTACCATTCTTATTTTTTGTCGTTGGGTTTGCTTTCATATCTTCTAATTCACCCAAATAAAAATTATTCCCAGATAGTACAGCAATATGCAAGGCTGTATTTCCCTCGTTATCCTGCAAATTTGGATTCAATCCACTTTTATGAATAATTTTATACAACTCATAGTCATTTTTTTCAATAGCATACATCAACAAGCTTTTACCTGTAGCTGCTTCCTGTGAATTAATCGTCAACTCACCACTAGCAATGGCTGCTGCAATCTTCTCACTGTCCAGCTTATCTCCTTTTAAAAATTGCTCCACGTTAAAGGTTTTACCTCCTTGTTTAACCGCTGTAGTTGATGCTGTGTCAACCTTTGTTGATTGTGTTGTTGCTGTCGATTTACTCGAATTAGTCCCATCCTGAACCAACTCAATTTTGCTACCACTTGCCGACTTAACACTGTAGCCCATTGCTGAAGATACGTCTCTTAACGGTAAATACGCCTTACCATTAACGCTGATAGGACTGTCATTCAATTTTGCTTGCTGTCCGTTGACCACAATCTTTGTATCTGGAGTAAGTTTAGCTTTGACAAAATTAGAAGCACCAACTGAAGCACTAGCAGTTAGAATCACTCCTGCTCCTAGACCGACAACAAAAGTAAAAGCTCTATTTTTAATCATTATGTACTCCCATAAATTTAGAATAGATTTCATCAATGTTATCGGTTTTTGGAGTGGAAAATTTTAGATGTGATTATTAGACAAAATCATAACGGGGCGCGTCAAATTTCATCCCTTTGCTACTTTTAATGCTTACCGATCCCTGAATATTAGCATTTAAACCTTGATTAGTTAGTTCGAATAAACTTCCACTATCCATAATTATTGATATGTTTTTTCCACTGATAGTAATTAAGGCACCTTCTGCTGAAATCGTAACATCATTATCTCGTAGTTTAACGCTTCGCTCTTTTCCAGTATTTGAAGAGTAATACAAAAACTCATATGAGCCTTTTGGCTTAATCATAAACCCCTTACTGCTCATCGGCTCACCAATCATTGCTGGGTCGAATGCATTAGAGGAGTCGAATTTTTTTGCTCCATCACCCTCACCAGCTATTGTACAGGGAAAAGCGTCTTCGCCATCACCAATGAATGTTGAGTGATTTCTAACCTTTTTCATACTTGCCTTACGAATATCTACAGGGTCAGCAATAGGAATTTCCTCTGTGCGTCCGTGTTCATCGAACTTAATATGATACATGTAGATTGATCGTCCAATGCCTTCATCTGCTACAGCTTCGTAAATAGGAATGAAGAAATCAGGAGTAATATATGTGGTTTTTAGGTCAATATGACTCCCTGCTAACCTCATTTTCGACCCATAGGTAGTAAACTGAATATTGGAACTCCCATAATATATTGGCTGAGGTTTGAAGTCTAATTCGCTATTGTTAAATTGCATCGTAGCCTTTCCATCTTTATCAAACCCATATTTAGCGAAGGCTAGTTTATCGCCGGGATCAGCGTATTTATCAAACAAGTCTTTTGCAATCTCAGTTAATTTAGTAAAACTTCTGTCCTTCTGTTCCATAAAAGTAACCTGAAGCATTAGACACAATTCAATATCTCCGCTAAAAAAATAGGCTTCTCCATCAATAATTTTAATTTTCTCGGAAAACCCATCTACGTTACGATAAACAAGACCATTTTTATGAAATGAAACCGCCGTATCGACTGCCAAATAGTGCTCTCTCTCAAATGAAGCTGCTACACATAAACTCATATTTTTTATCCACCTTTTATTATGTATTTGTTAAATCTATTGGTATATGTTACTTGCTAATCTCTTTGACTTGCTTATCAAAAAATTCCTCGAACTCTATGCAAATATAGTGATAAAAATCGCTTTCAATCCCCAAAAACATGTCCTCATGATTTAGATAAGCGTCACCGACTACTTTTAACATCAAAATATTCTCTTTCGTCATATTTATGTAATTATATTCCAGTTGTAGCTCTATAAATTCTTTCATATAGCCATTCTTGTCTTTTACGTCATAACAACGCTCTCCATTATCAACAACTATCAACGGTTCCCCATGCGCATCCTTTGTTGCGTACAGTTCAATTAACTCCTGTCGATGCTTGCGGTATTCCTCTATCTTATCCTGAAGGATTCTTATAAACTTAGAACGCTGACGACTCCCCTTAGCATTCATCTCAAATTTCAAGCAAAATTGTACCAGCCATTCAAGTTGCTGATTTTGAATTCTCATTAATGTACCTCGGCTTCTACAATAAATTCCACAGAATATAGGTCAGAATATCGTTTCGTTACCTGCTCATCATCCAGCACGACATCAATTTCCGAGTTATTTCCCATTCCAATAGCAAAACCATTAACCCACTTCAATAATTCATCTTGCTCTGCTTGAGTGTTGGTATAATTAAAACTGCCATTAGCCTTGTATTTCTCTCCACTTTTAAAATTGAAAAGTACACCTAATTTCATTTCACTTTATCCTCTCTAATTTTGTTTTTTTGCATTCACTTCACTTTTACCAACTAATTCAACAAGTCAACTCGGTTCAAATCTACATCGGACTCACCCCCCTTCCAGCTGTAGCAAAAGTTGGTTTCTACTTATTCACATTTTATATATCTCAATCACGTTCAAATTCTATATATGTATTATTCGTAATTCTCGTCGTCTTCACATTCAATGGTAATGCCAGTGTTGCTATTGGTACTGCTATTGCTATCACTACTATATGTATCTGATTCTTCATTCTTTGTAATACTGTTATTAAAGCTCAGAATCTCTCTCTCACTTAGACCAACATCATTTAGTTTAATCAACAATTTGGAAAGCTCTTTATGTGAAATCGTCCATCCACGTTCTACAAACTTAAGAACGCGAATGAAAGTATGACCTATGTTTCTTCCTCGGTCATCATTGTAAACCAACTTTTTTTCATCAAGGTATTTGAAATCACTCAACGTTCCAATCTCACCATTGTAGTAGTAGAACATATTGTGCTTGAAATCAAATTCTGAAACTACATCATGAATGTTTCCCACCCATTGGGTAATGATCTGATACTTGCCAATTGAGATAGCGTTGTCTGTGATGATTAGCGGCAGTCCTTTATACGCGCCTTTCTTTGCATTACCTTTCTCTTCCAAACCTTCAATATTATCAAAATACTCCTTTAGGGTTTGTGCATACTTCTTGTTGGTAAGAAAAAAGTCATAATCATTCGGCTCTTCCCCGTTGTAAATGCTATGAACACATCCTCCAGCAATGAAGGAGTAAACTTCAAATTTGGTTCGTAGATGGTTTGGTAATAGTTCTTTAAGCGTTCGCTTTGCCTGTTCATATAAATTATCCTCAATCTCTTTTTCTGGTTCTGACAGATGGACATCATAACTGTCATTCAGGATCTGCTTATATTTTTTATAGAATGAATCCCTATTTTTAATCTCTTTTCCCTGCTCAAAATGTCTCACTTTTTTATCTGAACAATTCATCTTATAACCAATACTTTGTTGAGATAGCCCAAGCTCAATACGCTCCGCCTTCATGCTTTTCCCGATGGTCATCCAGTCATGTTTAGTTGTCAATTCTTCATTCTCCCTTTGTATGTATTTTTTTATTTTATATAATTCTGGCTTACTTCATGTGAAAACAGTCCAACACTAGCTCAATCCACATCACCCCTTTCAATAAACCGCCTCTATGGTAAGTCTATGCGGCTATATGTAAAACGTAAAGATGAGTCCCTAAATCAATTTTAACGCCCTAATCCCGATGGATTTATCTATAAATAACAGGTGTTATCCTTCCCTATACAAATACCCATCCTAAAACGAAGCATCTTAATTTCTATAGATTATTCAGAAAATGGACGCACTAAAGACAAGTCCAAATATCATTCCATTTTGACCAAGTGTATTGCTTATTTGATATCTACCTGTCAACTAATCTGGCTCTGTGACTATAATCCCTATAATTTATGTACAACAAAGCAATGGAATCAAAATCAGCTTCCACATCTATTTTCTACTTATGTAACTGTAATTAATAAAGAGATCCAAAAATACAGACAGTCACTTGTGACTGGATGACGTAGCAATAGCGTAGCGCTTGCGGAGACTCTTTTGGCCTCGATCTTTAAAAGCTCTAAGTGCAAGGGAAACTCAATGGCAATAAAACTATTCCGCTACGCTGCATAGTAGTATTGCTTGTCACCGTTTCCCCTCTTGCCTTTGGCAATTCACCCCTATGCTCCTAATTTTTGATTTCATCAATTTGAGTATGCTATCCATGTTCTGGACGCACAAAAAGCAATATAAACAAAGGATTATTTATCAATTTTGTAGTTTGAGGGTGTCTATATAGGTATTTTTCCACGTTTTGGACGCAACATATTAGTCAAAAACCATATGCTTAGCTAATATCCAGTACCTCTTGTTATAGTTTGGATTGGCATTACCATTATCTAATCGTCTTCTTCTGTCCTTGTTCATTTTAGAATCATTGTTGATATTGTATGGTAGACTATTCTTTTGAAAGTAGATATTCAACTGTTCAACATCTTTCTGTCGCCTACCTCTTCCATCGCGCAAATTTACTTTTTTAATTAGTTCTGCTTGTTCTTCCTTGTATAAACGTTTACCTATAATCGTATCTAAGTAATCGGTAATATCGGCCTTGTCATATGTATCATCTAGTATTATATATGTATCTTGTTGAAGCTTCGTTTTTATGTAGTTCATATATCCGTTTTCTTCACTGGCTATTTGTTCAAAAAACTGCTTGTCATAGATTTCTTTGAAGAACATTAAATCATTGATGGCTTTATCATATCCAACTTCATTATTTACTGGACGATCATATACAATTCGATTAGACTGCTTCCTGTACTTCTCCACATAACTTGATGTGCCATGTTCTTGTAGGTACAAAGCAGGCTCAATCTGTTTGTCACAGTCTCTAATCAGCTTATTCAACATCTTATTTGATATATTTTTGATTATTACAGTAAGTTTGTCTGACTTATCGATGATCCTCTTTCTACCTAAACATTGTATCAAAATGTCTACATCCATAATATCGGCAACTATGTATTTGATTTGTTTGTCTCTCAGATTGATTCCATTATCTAGGGTGGATGTGCTGAATACAAACTGTTCATCGAATTTTTCATCAATTAGCATCTTAGTTACTTTGTCTTTGTCCATGTGACTTTTCTCTGGAGCTACTCCAGAAGGTGAACACACAAACATGGAGTTTTTAAATGTAGCATGTAGCATGAATGCCTTTTTTGCACTCCCAGTGAAGCAGATTACTTTATGATTCTTGGGTATTTGATGTAGAAACTTTTCTAACACTTTGTCGCTCTGATAAAAAATCAATTCCTTAATGTGACTGTAATCATGAGGAATAGAATAACTTTCGTGTTTTATATTTTTATACTTAAAGAAAGCAATCATAGCGTAAGCAGTTGCAGACATACATATTCTTATCTTACTTTTTTCATTGATCATCGCATAGAATGAGTCTTCTGTGTTTTTGTTGTACCTTGATTCAGTTAAAAAGTAATGAAACTCGTCACACACTATATATTTATAGTCCTCTTTCACAACTGCACTATTTTTTCGTAGCTCCCATTCATACTTTTGATACAGAATAATTGTGATTACATCTGACTTGCCATCCCGTTTAATTTCCTCTCGAAACTGTTCATTTAGCCTAGTCCGATTGAGGAAGAAAAGAATTCTAGCTCTCTCCTTCTTCGCTATGGGATAGAGTTCATTTTTTATAAAGTGACTTTTACCCACACCCGTACCAGCTTCGATTGTTATAATGTCTCCACGTTGCCATTTTTGGATATGTTCAGTTAGTACATCTGAAACAGTAATCCTTTTCTTTGTTGATTGTGTCAAAATTTCTCCTTTCTGCTCAGCACATAAGTATCTTTATTTGAAGATAAATGGGCAGTTTACTCAACCTAATGACATTGTTACCTATAGAATATAGACTACTCCCGTTTTTTTATAATTCCTCAAAAAAGCATACAACAAATAACTTTAGATCATAATTAGATAAGAAATAACATCAAGCTCCACAAGCTCGATATAAATTCCGCTCCCAAAACTGATTCAAGCCTTGTCATAATTGAGCAAACTATAATGAAGCGCACACAAAAACAAAGCTTTCCCAGAAACAAAGAAAGTCCACCTAAGTGTGTATCATTAATTCAGTTTTCAAAGATCGCACAACAAATAAACTTAACGATCTATTTTAGATAGAGCAAATAAAACAATATTATGTTTTCCAAACCTAAAACTATTTTAATCCATCTATCTAATCTAGTATACATTCTATCTACTTGCTGTGTTTTGAATCTACTTTTTTGGTTGTATTTGTGGTAAAGCTTATGTATTTTCAGCTATTTAACTTCATTTCCTTTGAAGTGGTTTCACCTTCGTTTCAAATTTACGTCTCCTTTCAATTTATTTTATCGATTCATTTCTCTGTTACTATTTTAGTATAGCATATATCCCATTAAATGCAAGCATTTCTTATATACTCTATTGATATACTTTTTGACTATAAATTTTATTGCTACAAAATAGTACATATAATGAAGGAAAAATGCTGATCACCATTTTATCGCGCTCTGATCCCCCACCCAAGCACAACAATTTATCACGGTTGGGAGCATGGTGTATGCAAATACTATCCCTCTATCCCCCTTTATTGAGATTAGATAACTACGAAAAAAAGCTTACTCCCATTTTATTGTCAAAGGAGCAAGCTTAAATTGTACTTTTTCAAATCTCTATGTTATCCCACAATTCTAAAATAGTCTTATCGTCAATCTTCCCATTAGCAAACAACTCTCTTGCTGATTCAAACGATTGCGAAAAACCGTCTCTTTCACGAGTAAGAAAATACTCTTCTTCATTCTGGCTAATCCAGTAGCTATCATTTTTATAGTAGAACTGAAATTCTTCCCCCATTTCAAAACGTTCCACCAATTCATTGTACTCCAAAGCAATCCCTCCTACTTCTTGTTAACTCGTTTAAATGTCCCATCTTCTTTCCATTCAAAAACATGTTCATGAGGCCACTCTGGATGCTGCTTTGAATTCCCATGATTTGTGTAGTCTACATCGCGTGTAGCTCTTCCATTCTCATCATAATATCTTCTTGTTTTTATCTCACCTGTATTTTTATCCAGAATATCAATAGATGAGTTAGGTTCACCTTTTGCTGGATGTGGATTCGTTGTCGTACTTGTATGATTAGATGAAGGAGTAACATCTATCGACGTTCCCTTGTTGGAAGTAAGTGTTTGTTTAGATGAGCCTCCACCTTCTCCTTTCGCCATCTGCCACAATTCTGCTGAGCTTTCCCCTACTCCTTTTGCACTTTTAACCGCAGTTGTAGCTCCATGAGCCGCCAAAGCTGCCGATCCAATTAATCCGGGTACCCCAATAATACTCCCTACACCTGTAGATGATATAGCAACTGATAATCCTTCTCCACCCAATCCAGCTACTACCTCACCAGCCCCCTGCAATGTTGTAGCTACATTCCCGAGGAGTTCTCCTACTTTAGCTGCCATGGGATGATCATAATCTCGTTCTTTATCAGGCCATATCCCCAATGTCAAATTTCCCTGAATAGCTCCTTTTGCTCCCTGTGCAGTATCCCAAAGGATTTCTCCTTGAAGTTTGCTAGCTTCCAATTGAGCTTCAGCCTTGGTGATCTCAGCTTGTCCAATCTGTTCAAAGATTTTATGTAACCAACCTTCACCTGTGGATGCCGTTTTAACAGGGGTGCCAAGCCACGGCACATCAAGTACCACTTTCTCTCCATCTACCTGTGTAAAACTTTTTGAAATAAAGATGAGTTCTTGTGCAAACATAGATAGTCGTTCAAGCGTCACGCTCATGGATTGTCGAGAAACCTGAAATTCCTGAAAAAATCTCTCTTGGGTGGCTCCAGACCAGCCTTGTTGCACAAAATCAATTCGTCCACTCAAATGATTCAGCATACGTTCCATTTCATGCTTTCCGTGTAAGAACTGATCAGCAACTTCCATCAGTTTGTCAGGTGGAACTAATATTCTCCCCATTCTACCACGCCCACTTTAATTTTGATGGAAATAATCTTATCAGAAGGGGTGATTTAGGGAAATCCATCTACTATCCTGTTATTTCCTTTTAATCCATGTGACCTTTGAACTGAGCTAAACAGATTTACTATGTCTAAAGTATTATAATCCTTTGTTATAAGATACATTTATCAACGTAGCACTATTAACCTTAAACTTCGTTCTGGAACCGTATCTTGCAATTCAGGAATAAGAGTGAGAAGTTTT
This sequence comes from Paenibacillus sp. lzh-N1, assembly GCF_002872435.1. NCBI lineage: Bacteria > Bacillati > Bacillota > Bacilli > Caryophanales > Paenibacillaceae > Paenibacillus > Paenibacillus sp. lzh-N1. The sequence continues at coordinate 257,735 of NZ_CP025696.1, forward strand.
TTGTAGTTATGTAACTGCTGCTTCGTGATATTAAGTTCTTGAGCTATATCAGTCTGCGTTTTTTTGTGAGTAAAATTATTTGACTCACCAATTCCATTTGTATACTGGTTACTCCCTTCTAGATTGGCGCTCCCATCCCTCACTCCATAAATTCTTTCCAACTCAACAATACATTTAGTAAGTTTCATAGGGTTCACAAATAAAAAAGAGGTGCAGTTTTTAAGAAGCAACCACACCCAATTAAGATTATTTATTGTTGTAAACTACATTCACAAATAAACCATCACTTTTGACATCAGGTAAACCAACCGTTTCTTTAATATTTAAAAATGATAGTTTGTCTTTCCATTCCTCTCTTTCTGAGTCTTTATAAGCATCTCCCTCACGGTCAAAAATATAGGCAACAACAGAAGATTTTATCTGAATAGAACCATTGGATAATCGAATCCATTCTGAAGGAGCTACAACTTGATTATCAGCAGATCTAATCATTCCTCCAGAAGCATTCAAGATTAATTCTGAGCCTTGATTTTTAATTACTACAATCTTCTTTTTACCATCCCACGTAATAGAATCAACATAATCACGAAATAAATCTTTAACAGGAATGTATCCAGAATTGTAATTGTACTCTTTCTTCTTTTTGGCACGAGAGATGACTAAAAAAGTCTTCTTTAAAGATGAACTATAAATTTTACTAGCATTTTTTTCAAGCGATTGTTTACTGTTTGCTGCGTAACTAGTGGTCGATAACACTAAGATCAGACACAATGAAAGCATGGTTACAAATGTTTTCCTCATTTCAACTCCTCCTTATAAATCCAAACGGTAACTAGTGTGAAAAAGTTGCGCTTTAGAATCCTACAGTATTTACGGATACAGTTTGTGAAGATACGCTACCTGATTTACTTACAGCCCCACTTGGAGTATCACTAGTCCCATGAATCTTGCCCCCAAAATTATGAGAGCTAAGCATGCCTTGTGTCATTTGCGTAGTTGTCCCATCAAGTCTCGTTACCTCGGTACTACTATAGTTTACAGTTACCTTACCAATATTCCCACCTGAATAATCATTCTTTGCTAGAGCAGTGACTCTTTTGACAGCTAGATTAGAAATTTCAGAATTACTTAAGGACTTACCATAAGTAAAAAGAATGTATTGGTTCACACCGTTTACATTAGTACCATTCACAAAATATTTGAATTTCGAGGTAGTTGTATCATATAAAATATTACTAATTATAGAAGTACCTGCTTTGTATCTTGGTGCGGCACTAGAATAGCCATCTGGAATTGGATTCTGAGTAAGCCCCTTTGGACGAATGATAGCCTGATAATCATTTTTCGCCTGACTATATTGAACCCCTCCTTCAATTTTGTAACCATCAGGATACAAAGAAGAAAGTACATCAATACCATTATACAAATACCCAGATACACTATTAGGAGTGTTTATAGCGGGAGATGACGGGAGAACGAACGAAGTCCGGATACCCTTATAACCAGTAGATGTAACTTGTCTAGCAAAAGCACCAGTGTCAGAACCACCGATAGTGGGATCAACATATGCTTGTAAAGAAATGCTATCTGAATTATCAAATTCTTGTTCGTTTATGTCTACTTTATTTACAACTTCTCCATTTTTGTCATAAACAAATCCATTGTCATCCATTGTATAAATATAGGCATTGTCCAATAAGTTTTCAAACTCATCTTTTACTGATTCATTATTGTATGTAGACTCAGATGCAGAAATGCTTTTTTTATTCACTTCAATACCGAACTCGCTTAAGTAGTCACTCCCATCTGTCTTGTTCAGGTGTGCAAGCTCATTAAGATGGAACTTCACTTGATCAATACGATCCTTGTCAATTTGTTGTTTGACGATTTCCTTATCCAACGGTACAGCACTACCTTCTGCTTTTACTGAGGTGAGAGGAGCCATACCAATTATTAAGGCTAGCCCCGCAATTGCTAAATGCTTTTTCATCTAAAAACCTCCCAATGTTTGATAGACACAGGATATAATATACAATGTTATACATTCTTTTACAATATTTTTTTATAGAAAAAGGAATTTTTATAATAATTTTAAAAAACCGCGAACAATTCATTGTCACATTTACAAAACAAAAAGGCTAGACGGACAATTCCATCTAACCTCTTTCTAAACTGATTATATTAGTGTACTACCCTGTTTACCATTGTATCCATATTAAGAATGATTAAATTTCACCGTGTTCATAATTAGACCTATTTCAGGAGTGCAGTTTTAACGAACTTTAACCTAATTCGTATTTAAGAACCTCCATGTTGTGCAAAGATTTGAAATCCCCCATTATGACTGTCCAGATAAATAGGTACAGCTAAGGTAAACAAAAAACTACTCGCAACGATCAGCATTACCACTTTTTTCAACATTGTTTAACCACACCTTTTCAATGAGATTGTAAAACTCTGTTTTGGTTTCAGATACCGCATGGGCTTTGAAACGCACAAACAACCCCATACAATTTATAAAATATGTCTCATTATTTAGTATATGCGCTTTTACCATTGCACAAAACAAATGATTAAAGCCATCATAATGCATCCCATGATTTAAATAATAATAAGCCAATTCATATCCACACAATGCCGAATAATCTGGTAACACTTGCTGGGTATACATGTCATCTGATGATAGTCGCTGAGATAAAGACGCAATCTCAGTTTCAAATCGTTTTAGTATATCATTTACATCTAGCTTATAACGGTTAGCTGCTGTCATAATGTTAAGTAGTTGAGTGACCCTATCTTCTTGAATCGTATCTGATGAGTCATCAATAAAGTTTATATATTCATGAAGCACACTCACATCACCAGATAAAAGCTTATTTGCAAGTATATTAGCTTTTGACCAGTGTAAATACAGTTTCATCCAATGCAGAGCATCCTCATCGGTCTCTCTAACCCAATCTAAATTGGAATAAGCATTTGTATAATGTAATGCCCCCTCATAATCACCCAGCTCTTCACATACATTCGCGCGCAGCAAATCGGCATAAGTAATGTATACAAACAGGGGACGACTTAGCTTATAACTTGATTCGCTCTGTGCTCGGCTGTTCTGTTGATGTTTCAGTGCATATTGTATTTCCGCTTTAGCTCTCATTTGCCTTGCCATTTCGTCTACCTTGTCCCATTTACGCAAAGACCTGTACACGTTTGCCAAATCCTTTAATGCGTCAAGTTGGTCTATTTCGTCCAGACGTTCCACAAAAACTTCAAATATCGTAGCTGCACTAAGGTTTTTACTTTGGTCGTCTCCAATTTGGATTTTGAATATACGATATTGACAGACTGCTAAACGTTCAGAATGTTGATATTTCTCCGCTTCAGCTACCCCTTCATAGAGTATCAATGCCGCTTCTAGTCGTCCCTGCGCCAGTAATTCCTCTGCAATTTCGAATAGCTTGGGTATATAGAGTAGATTATCCATGATGGCTCCTACCACTCGACGGATTGCATCCAACTTGTCCAACTCTGCACAGCGAAACAAAAACGGCTCAATTCGCCTCATATTCGGGGGGTGGTCGATGATGAAATTTTCTATAAATAGATCATAATAGTAACCTTCTGGTAAACTCATAGCCTCAGTAATTAGGTCAAGCTGTTTAACAGACATCGACTTATTCCCTGACACAATGGCACTTACCGCTCCCCTATTCATCCCTGCGATTTGTCCAAATTGCGATAATGTTAAGTCCTCTTGTTGTAGAAATTGTTCCAATTCTGCTCTAATCGTGGGTGTAATTTTCATCGATAAACCACCCTTTCAACATAGACTAACAATACGATGCATAGTTAAAATTATTATGTAGTTGTGAAACAAGTAGTAAAATGCTTTAATGATCTTGATTGTACCATCTTTTGGAATAAAATCATATACCTTTCATATATGTACTTAAGATACCTTTTGGGATAGTTTTTGAGGATTTTATGATTAAAAGTATCGTCCTCATATTGATGTATAGTTTATTGGAAAAATCATAATACAACTCATCCAATATAAAGTTACCAGATTAATAGTTAGATTCATATTCCCTTGTAATTAATCTATGAATTGAGCTTAAATTGGATGTATGACATATAAGCAACCTTAATGATATTAGGGATGATATCCAGTCAAAAAATAACTTGAGTGTAAAAGTGGATGTGCTAGGGGCAATTCTGGAAATTAAATAGACGTTTATGATGTAAAACACCCCCCACTATGTAATATTTGACCTCCGAATATTGAGCAGAATGAACATGAAAAAGAAACCTAGACATAATCATCTAGGCTCCATACACATGAACAATATATTATCCTACTTGTTTCTGTTGCTCATATTCTTTAACTCTACGATAAAACGTTCTGTTTTTCATACCTAGTTCTTTCATTGCCTCCACAGCCTTGATTGCTCCAGATTTCCATTTGTCATACACTCGAGCAAATTCAGTTGTGATCTCCTGCTTAGGACGGCCAAATTTCACCCCTGCTGCTTTGGCTACCTCTATCCCTTCACTCTGTCTTTGCTTATTTTTTAACCTTTCCTGTGCAGCTACGTATGCAAGCATACTTAAGAATTGATCCTCTAAAAGTTTTCCTAAATCACCCATTGTTTTGAATTTGCGACTGTCAAATAAAGTTTCATTATCCAGACATATAATGTCTGCTCCAACTTCCCGCGTAATGTATTTCCATTCATCTATAATACCATCATAATCTCGGCCTAGTCTGTCCAGTGCATCTATGTAAATTAAATCACCCTCACGAATCATTAACCGCATTGCCTGATAGCGAGGTCGGTTAAAATTCTTCCCACTTAACTTGTCCACAAAGATATATCTTTCATCAATTTTCAATTCTCGAAACTTTACTAGTTGTCGCTCTGGATTTTGATCCTTAGCAGATACTCTACCATAAGCTAGTTTCAATACATTCACACTCCCTTATTCCAATATTGTGCCAAAAAGTATACACAATTCATGTCATGCGACTAAATTCATTATACTACTTTTTGGCACGCTTAAACAGGTATCTTTTTAATATGTCTAAAAGCATACTATATGACACAGTAGAATAGCTTTTAACCCAATGAAATTATAGAAATACCTTTCTATTTCTATCAGGTATATAAGATATATAAAAGGGGAAACATGAACTCATATGATTAAAAAATATTAACATACGATAAGGATGGTGACACTACACAATGAAATATAGCAGAAAAAATAATTTTTATGTTGATATCCATTACGCAGATGAAGAAAGTACAATACCTGCTGAAACAATCGAAAAAGAAATTATCGAGTGGATTGAATTAATTCTTCAAGAATATTCTCTTTTAATTCCTTTAGAAATTAATTTAGTATCGGAGGATATATAAATGTTAACTCTTGCAGGATCAGAAAAATTTAATAAAGCTGAGCTTGAAGCCCTGCTCGCTAAGATCAAGATCCTTATTTATGCTCGTGTTTCGACAGACGGACAAGTAGATAACTATTCAATAGAATCTCAGATTGAAAGATGTATGGATTTAGCCAAACAAAAAGGCATTACTGAAGATGAAGTAGTGGTTCTAGTAGAAGATGGTGAAAGTGGAGATAACCCTAATCGTCCAATGATTAATTATGTTTTATTCTTGTTGGAGTATGGGATTGGTGATCACGTTATTTTTCTACATCCTAACAGAATGAGTCGCTTTCTTCATTTACAAACACAACTATCTAATCGTATTTGGAGCCTTGGAAAAGATTTCTGGTTCGTTGAATTTGATTTTGACAAATCGAGTCCAGAATCAATGTTGAACTTCAACATCCAAGGTTCTATTGCCGAATACAACAAAGCAAAGATATTAGCAGATACTAAGCGTGGCAGAATTACAAAGGTTAAAAATGGTCAAATACCGGGTTTAAACAGAATTTATGGGTATACCTATGATACTGAATTGGACACACTAGTTGAGAATCCTGTAGAAAAAGAAATTTATTTGAAGATGGTTGATATGCTTTTACATAAAGATTATAGCTGTTCTAGGATAGCCGAAGAATTATCTTTGCGTAACGTGCCAGCTCCTAAAAAAGACAGATGGTATCAAGTTACGATAAGTAGAATATTTAAAAATGAAACCTACACAGGCAATTATTATTTTGGCAAAACCAAAGTAATCCGTAATGCTGATGGAACAAAGAGACAAGTCCCACAACCAAGAGAAGAATGGAGACGAATATCTGTACCTGTTTACATTGATATGGAGACATACCATAGAATTCAGAAGAGACTTGATGAACTAAATAAGAACAAACCCGGAAGACCTACAGAAGATTACCTGTTACAAGGAATTTGTCGCTGTGGCAGATGTGGGGCAGCAGTATCATCAGGTGTGACTACGAAAACTAAAAATAGATTGCTGAAGTATTACGTATGTCAACATAAAACAAAGAAGTCTTATGAAGTGGGAACTGGTGAATCCAATCCAATTTGCAAAGGACGTAATTGGAGAGTTGATTACGTAGATAAAATTGTTTGGGTTTACGTAAAAAATATAATATCTAAACCAACAGAAATTTTTGAGCGTATAGTTAAACAGCAATCAGAAAACTCAAACTCTGATGATTTACTTAAACAGAAAACCAAATTGGAAAAGTCTCTACAAGAAAAAGAAACAACTCGTGAACGGTATACGGAAATGTATGCAGCCGGGATAATTAAAATGAAGGATTTAGAAGATAAAGTATCGGCTGTGGATATGCAGGTAAAAGACATAAAAAAGGAATTGCATACGATTAAGCATAAATTATTAGCCACTTTTCACAACGCAAATGATGTGAATCTTATTCAAGATACACTTAAAAAGTATCAATATATTATGAATGAAAATTTAATAACTATGGAAAATAGACGAAAAATAGTTAGAGTATTTTTAAGTAAAGTTGTATTAAATGACAATAAGATAGATCTTCATTTTAAAGCTTCTAAGAATATCATGGATGGAATAATTGATATGGAAAAAGAAAAAATTCTCAGTCTATAGATTTAAAATACAGATTCAGAATCTCAATCGTCAAAATTGATCATATATTCAAAATCCCCATTCCATATGCATTTCTTAAGTCTTATGGTTCAAAATTGTATCTGTATAAATTTACATCGTGCTGTATCGAAGAAGCAGTGAAAACACAGGTAAATGAAGGTTTCTTTGTGAAAATAGTTAGAATCGTAGCTTCAATCGTACTAATCGGAAGGAAATTCGCTAAAAAGCTAATGAATCAATTGATTTTTTAATTTTTTAGCAATTAATTTTTTCAAAATTTAAATTTAAAACCCCTTTATTTATCTATGTTTCTTATCGTAGCTCAATCGAATCGTGAATCGTAACAAGAATCGTAGAGTGGGAGTGTTATTTTCATGGTTTTTCACTCTATCAAGTTGGTTCTATATATAGAAAAGACTCATCCTTGGACAAGTCTAGATGCATACTGCCACCTTTATCTACTCAGAATAAATATTGTAGACTTCTTTCCAATTTATAATGTTATCGATTAACTGATCTTTTGTAATATCGCCCTCACTGTATTCAAGGAACCAATTACCTGCCATGTCTCTAGAGAAAGTATCCTCATGCACAAATCCCTCTGGATCACCGTGTAATTTTAACATCTCAACTGTGTTGTCTCTTGGCATACCAACAGAATCTAGAATAATTTCTTCAATCTCTGAAGTATATGATTCGTAGACACTCCATCTTATTTCTAGAATATCTTCAACTGTTCTTTGTTTAGTTTTCATATCGGTTATTAAGTCAATCAAGCTGGACATTGTTGTTTGGTTCATAGTTATCACCTCTATTTATAGTAGGAATATTATACCACCAAATACCATATTGCGTTATATCCTCAATTATGTGATCACACCTATAAAAAGAGGGTTATTTCAATATGAAAGAAGCCTCATCACCTCTCAACAAAATACCTGTTGGTCATATACCAAGCTTTACCCTTCACTGTATCAACCATACCCTTTTTGCTATCCAAGAATACAATATCCCCACATTCTTTACATCCCCATTTATTCCTCTTGTACGCCGATTCCTCTACATAGAAAGCTCCACATTTACACTCTACCTGAATCAATACCTTGTGCTGGCTGTATGCGTCTGCTAACTGCTCTTTACTCTTACTCGCTACTACTGGTTGCTGTATTGCTGCTACATGTTCCCTCTGCTCTGAAAATTCATTATGTACCTTAAAATCTGCTACAAGCTCAGGATTTAATCCAAAATGTTCTTTGCCTACTGTTGTTACATATTTACTACCTACACGATAAGATTCTATCCAGTCCTGTATTTGTTTGCTAGATAGATTGACAGTTCCTTTAATACCCTGTTTAGTGTGTAGGTCATTGTGTAATGCTGATTTAGATTCATATGAAAGTGTTCACCCTAATCTATGCAATATTTTCAAAGCTCAAATTTTGTTTATAACCTCTCCATTTTCAGCAAATTTCCACTTTTCAATCTGATGTTGAAAGATCAGACTCCTAGATTCGTTATTTAAAATTTCAAACAAGAGTACAGCAACTTTTCCCCCATCATCAACGTTGACTTCAAGTGTACTCTTTCCAGAAGTAAATTCATAATCAAAACCTATTACTGGAATATAGTGTCCATGCATTTTAATAAATACGGTTTCTTCAAATTCAAATGTTTCTTCTGTTCGTTCATTTGGTATTCTTTTAGCTTTATTTAAAACAGGATTTAAGACTTCTTCGTAGTTAGAAATAACTTCATGATTGCTATTGTAAAGATATTCATCAAAAGTTCCTTTCGTTTCAACTTTCCCCCAATCCTCCCCCAGTAAATTCCTAACGTCCTCTATAGCTTCTTCATTGATTGCTAACCATGTTATTGTTGGAGTACCAATTGTTATTACTGTTGCGTTTATCTTAACCTTTCTGATCAGACCATCCCAATCAGAATCCTCAGCTTCTCTTAAAATAGCAAGCTTAATGCCTTCATCATTAGCAAAATCAATGGCTCCCTTTGTAAAACCTTTCGTGGTAACAACTACTGCTTCATCCGGTTTGATTTGGCAAACTGCTCCAAAAAAATCTCGTACAATTCCAATCCCAACTACTTTGTCATACTCCTTACATTCAACGAGTATTCTTTTAGTCCGACTGTCTTTTTCTATTGTAACGTCAATCTGATGTTTTGCTTTCTTACCATTCCCTCTAAGTCTCAGATCGTGGAAAACTGTATTGGTCTCCTCCAGCAGTTTATAAACTACAGCCGTTATTCTTTCATACTTTGTTCCATTCTTTAGCTTCTCGTTAGCAATTAAATTATTATATATATTTTCAATATTATTGTGCATATTTTGCTCCTCCGTGAAAAAATCAATTAATCATTGCTTGTTTCTTCAAAAATTTCTTCAGCTCTTTTTTCCATTCAATATATATATCATCTAGTTCATCTAGTTCATCAGCAACAGTTAATATTCTTTCCGAAGTTAAGCTCCTGTCTAAAGGCATTTCTAAGATTCTCCCCCAATAAGGATTAGGTGAAAGTCCATAAGGGACAACTGGATTTTCGACCATTGAATCGACATTACCATCTATAATATATTCTCCACATACCACCCAAGAATGCTCCCATGTAAAAATAGTTTCATTATTTGTGTATGTTCCATCCCCTATATAAACATCAGATTTATGCCCCATTAACCTCAATGCATAACGCACTAGACAAGCAAAATATATACACATATCTGATCTCCCACAAAAGGCTTGATCAACCAATGAACCTGCAATATCAACAATTTTCATTCTTGACTCAACTTCTAATAAGTCTCCATTTGTAATTAATCTGTCAGAAGGAAATGGCCTGTTTTTTTCCTTCTTCTGAATTTGGATATCCTCAAACAACTTATTAAAATCTTTTTGATTTGTCATTTAATCTGTCCCCTTATAAATCATCATTCTACATATAACCCCCCAAGCTAAATCACTTGGGGAGTAATACCTTGCTGGTCTAACTCTTTAAATTTGTAATACAATTTTATTTCATGTCTATAGTAAAATCGCCAAAAATAGCTATCTACTTTAGCAAAAGCAAAATGAGTTGCGAATCTGGTTCTGTCTTCCTTTGGTAATTGTTTATACCTTTGAGTTATACTTTTAGTGCAACCTGCATGAATATCACCAAATCGGTCAACAGCTATAAATACCCCGGGAACATCGTGTAATTTTATGTTGTTATCCATTGCTTGTAATCCATATATCCACTTCAATTCTTTTAAACTATTTAGGTTGTTTTCTTTGAGAATTTTATAAATAAATTCGTTGCCATTAATGAGATTTTCCAATAAAATCACTTCCTCCGTAGTTAAATGAAGTTTCCTATTTACGACCAGCGCGGGACTGAGACAATACAGACCCAGCAAGTGATTTTGCTATTTTGCTTGAAGACTTGCTTTTCAACACGGAAGAAGCTTTAGAAGACATTGTTCCAGACGACACTTTACGAGTGCTAGATTTAGCCATTGTGAACACCTCCTTTGTATGAAATAATTGGTACTTTTTTATCTTATTACACCATATATAGATTGTCAATGTCGATTATTTCACTACATGTTGTGGTTCTTTATTGATATATACATATTGGCATTGTGTCTGCCCTAGTAGTAACAAAAAAACGCCTAGCGATAGGCGCTTATATTCATATCAAAAGGGGGCTAAATTTCACCCTCCTTGACTCTATATGCGCATTCCTTCTTATTTCAGCTTCCTTTTCATACGCCTAATCACACTCAGCTGGCTCCTAACCTCCAGCCTTCTCTCAAGCTCTGTATCCTTCCCTGCTGCCTCTTTCACCAACTGTCTATACCAGTAACCAATCCATATCCATGTTACATAGCCTTCCTATTAGCCTGAGCTAATGTTTTGAGACTAATTAATTGACCATCCCAAGTCTGTAGAAAAAGCTTCCCTTTAATAAGTCGTCCGCATCTATACATGGTTATCGCTCCTTGGTTGATTTGATAGAACGTATTGTCAACGTTACATTATTTTGATTATGATGATAAAATGACTCTTTTACATTTGATTGTCATAAGTGTTAAAAGCCCTAAAAAGGTTATTGAAGCCTACTTATTGTTAACATTACGTTGTTATAAGATTAAACAGGACGGAATATGTAATTGACCTGTCCTGCTATGTATATTGGATTAGATGAATAATGCCACTTCGCTAGAAGTTGAATACTTGCCACGTTCAGTGTAAACGTCATAGATACGTTCAGGATCGTCTGAATTCAGTCGATTGAGCTTCCAAGCTGGCATAGATTCTTGAAACAACTTTTCCAGCGTAGATTGTTTGTTGCGGTAATAGTCATAAACGAATGTCGCTTTGTCGGTGTAGCCATGAGCATCAATATCTTCTTTTCGCATGATTGTGAGCAATGACAAGGGATGATTAGCAAAAGTTGAACGTTGAAGAAATTCATTCATGCGTTCAATGGTTGTTAAGTGGAAGCTCATATCGCCTATAATAATAGTAGCTTTAGGTGAGATATCGAGGAACCAGCAAAGCTTTTCAATTGTCAGGTCGGGGTGATACATAGTGGACACCTCTTTTTCGTTAGTGGATTGAGTTGGTTGGATTTTATTCAATGCGATTGTCATATGTATCATTTCCCTTCGGATTAGGTTTGTTTTATTCGATATGTAGTATATAGATCATACCAAGGCTGCTTCAGTGTCGAAGTGGTCTTTTTACTGTGTTCGGACGATTTATAGACGAATTTTGGATTTTGGTTGTGCCTCAACTTTATTAACTATAGTTATCATTGATTAAGTTTAATTACTAAAATCAACTATACATAACTTTAACTATATCGTCAAGTATACTTATTGAAATCGATAATTATACTTTTCATTTATTATCGATTATAATATTGTCAATATGGGAAATTGAATTTCCTACTTGTACAAAAGTGAGGTTGATAATTTTGAGCGATGAAACGCTAGGAGAAAGAATAAATTTTATTAGAACTAGACGGGGAATTAGGATTAGCGATTTGGCAGAAATGATAAAAATTCCTGTGTTTGATAAGAGTGGTAATGTCATTAATTATAAAAGTTATACCAAAACTTCTCTTTCTCTTATTGAAAATAATAAGCAACGTCCTTCTATTGATGTTGTCACGGCTATTAGTGACATTTTAGGGGTTTCTATTGATTGGTTAGCACGAGGGGTTGAATATGAAGGCAAGAAATTGGAATCGCTTGGACAGGAGAAACTAAGGTTTTTGTTTGAAACAACCAGCGAAGAAGATTTGAATAAATTTGATGAATTTATTAGAGCAATCAAACAACAGATGAAAGAATACGATGGTAAAATTGATGATATTGAAAAACGACTTACGCAATACACAGAGAAAAAAGAGGATTCCTAAATCAAAAGGTGTCCTCTTTGTATGTATAGCAGCTATTGGCTTTTAACAAGTTATTATAACCCTTGATATGACTGGGTTGCACGGTGCATAAAGCTATTGGACACAGCGTCCAACCGCCAACTTTGGCGTGTCACATGGTGACATGGAATAGTGACCACATTGCAAAATGATATTCCCTTGTGGTGACACTTGATGACACCCATTTTGTTATGTGAACTATTCTATCAGCTATGACCCTGTGGAAAATTTTCCACACCCTTATTAACTACGACAGTTCAATTTGGGACTCTCCTATTTAACTTAGTAGCCTAATACTGAAATTATTTAAGTATTAGTAATGGCAACAGTTAGGACACCAATAAGGTTCCCCGAAATTTTCGTAGAAGTTTCCTCAAGCTAAATCCACATTCCACTATGATTCTTGTCTTCTCTATATAGGGCTATTGCACCTATACAAATCACTGTAATTAATCCTGCTACTATCATATGTAATGGATCAACAATGTAATTCTGTATCTTATTCATTGCACTATATCCATATACGGGAACATTACCGTCAATCAAATAAACGCTACTCTTCACGCGATAGCCAGTTAATTTAAGAATCATTGCAGTAATTGTAAATATGCCAGCTACATACCCAATTGCATGTAAAATATTTATTACACCTTTCTCTAATTGTCTATCCAAGTTAGTGGCCTCCTTTAGTTTTAAAACTGACCAATAGAAATATATAGATTGATACAAACTTGTATAGGAATAATATACCATGTATCTGTATGCTTGTTCCACTTCACATAGTTGTGATTGTTGTATCTTGTGAATTACTTCCCACAAGTTTTTGCGTAATGTTGATTTTAGTTGCAGATTAATCCTTGCCAAAATCTTGGCAACCTTTCCGTATCGGTGTAGCATCATAACTTCGTGGAAACAATCCACAATGTTGATTTCATTTTCACCAATTGACTCAGCTACATCTTTCATTGACCGCTGGACAGTTTGACCAGCGCTTTTATCACCATTATTCAGAAGGACCATTGGTCCTTCTGCTTCTCAATATTAAAGTAAAATCCAATGTAGGAAAAAAAGTCTATACTGAGAATAAGACACATTAGGAATAAATTTGATTTAGCGAAACGTCAATTTGACGTGTTGCAGGTAAATCGGACGGCATCGTCCGTTTTCCAAACTGTTCAAATACGTCGATGTCGTCGTATTTGGATACAAAAAAAACCAGTCACCGTCAATATGGGGCAACTGGATGGTAAAATTGGTGTTTTATATGGAGTACTAAAGATAATAAAGATAATTCACTTTTATTTGAAGAAGAAAGAATCAAGACAAAATAAAGATTTTAATAAAATGCAACTTCAACAAATATGCGAGGTTAAAACCTCCTCAAATATATAAAAATACTCAAGGAGGTCTTATACATTTTTAAATATTAATAAGTAACCCATCCAGCATAAGTGACTGTCCAAGTGTAACCAGTTTGTCCATCGACTGAACTCAGCGTTAATGTTCCACGATATGGATCTACGTTATAACTAGTAGTTGTTGGAATATCTCCAAGGGTAGGGAACTGAGATTTTGGTAAAACAATTTGCCAAGTGATATATTTTGTCGCAGAAGGAGTTACAACACTTGCCGTTGATACATTGTTGGGGTTTGCTGTTTCAGTGCTTGCAGCAAAAGATGTTGATCCAAGAGTGAAACACGCAACAACAGTCAACAAGCCAACTAAAAGTTTCTTTTTCATCTCAATCATCCTCTCTTATTTGGGATACAGATCTATCATAGAGAAAAAATTACCATAAGTAAACAATAGTTTGAAATAAATGTAACGATAGTGAATATAATATGAACAACATATTAAATTTAAATTATATCGTGTGTAAAATTGATACTTCACATGAACTTGGAATGAATTAAACATATATTGTCCTTTGTAAGCTCTCACATTCGTTTTAAGGCTGTTATTCACGTTATGAATATGGAAGTCTCAAAATTCCAGTAACTCTAATCTGCGTTGGCTTAACTCTCTCTTTTGAACTTATCTTATTTACTATTCTCTCCTCCTGATATTCGTAATCTTTTAAGGCCATTTCACAATTCACAGTTGTAGTTCTTTTCTCCACAATAAACTTTCCAAAACCATTCTTACGAAGAATGCTGTAGCGTACAATCATTTTACCCATATGTGTATGTCTCCTCTTTAATAACCTTTTTATAGATTTGTCATGCAGCATATCCAACGCCTCACTCCCTCTGACCTCACCCACCACAATGCGGTTAGGCCGCATACGTAAGGAGGAACGAATCAGATCACGAATCGTGATTTCTCCCTTCCCCTCGGTGTTCGCGTTCCGTGTTTCCATGGAAACCAGGTTGGGGACAGTCACAATTTGTAGCTCTGCCGAATCTTCAATCGTAATAATCCGTTCAGAAGAAGGGATGAACTGGGATAATGCATTCAGAAAAGTTGTTTTACCAGAGCCCGTTCCGCCGCTTATAAAAATGTTGTACTTGCTACGTACCAAGTCTTTGAGCATAGCGGCGACTTCTGTATTGAGCGCACCCATTCGTATCAAATCATCCATCGTCATGGGACGCTCGGGAAACTTCCGTATGGTCATCGTCGGACCCTTGAGAGCAACTGGCGGCAGCACGATATTTACACGTGATCCGTCCTTTAGTCGGGCATCCACAATGGGAGAAGCCTCATTCACAATTCGGTTCACCCCGGCTACAATCGTCTGGATCAAATCCTCCAGTCGTTCGCGGGATTCGAATTGATCGGGCACCTGAATCACCTCACCTGCCCGCTCCACGAAGATTTCCCGATGACTATTGATCATAATTTCCGTTACGGTCGGGTCGTCAATCAACGGCTGGAGCACATCCAGCCCACGGAAAGAGTTGAAAATTTTGCGGACAAGTGCATGCTTTTCTCGGGAAGTTAAGCTCGCCAGCTCTACGTCGTGTAAAATTCGCTTTTCGATATGCCGTACTAGATCTGTATCCTTTACCGAGGACGTTACGTCCAGCCCGTTACGAATATCCGCGCGCAATGCCTTAAATTGTTCCTCATTCATGTCATCATCCCCTTAAGACCAAGCAAGCGTCGACTGTGCTGCGCTCTCCATATCCAGCAGCTCGCGGCACAAATGACGAATTTCCCGCTGATAAATCGGTGAACTAAGCAGCAGCTCACGGTGCTGCATTTGTTTCCATGAAGGTATATAGGGTAACGCTCCGTTCAGTTCCATGAAGTCACGAGGTAACGAGTTGATCATAGTTCCCATGTAGCGATTCACCACAAAGCTGGTTTTGCATATCATGGCTTCAAGCCCTTCAGGCTGTGTAGTTTCTAAAACATCCAGCCATAATCCGCACTTGTGCATACTCATTAAATCGTCAGCCAGCAACCAGATCAGCTTATGACTAGCTTCAAGCACGGCTTGAGCCCGCTCACCATGTTCAGAATCGCAATCTACGATCACTACATCATACTGCCCGCTTTCAGCAATCGTTCGAATGAGCTCTTTCGCTTCATCACAAGTCATGTCTGTCAATTCCTTGCGATTATAGACAGGTTGAAACGTATCAGCCTGAATTTCAGGACGACGCACACAATACGAAGCCAAAGATAACGAAGTGTCCTCATTTCCCTCCGACTTGAGATCATACAGCAGTCTGGACAGTCCTTCTCCTTGTACTCCGCTAGAACTGTCTGAACCAGTGAACAACGAGCTTGAATCCACCGTTTCCAGATTCAAATAGAATACCGAATATCCCTCATTCCCCAGCTGCTTGGACATATTGAGCGCGGCCGTTGTCTTGCCCAATCCACCTGAAGCTGCCACCATGCCGATAATCATTCCACCTTCCCGACTGTTTACGCTTTTCCGACCATTCGACCTCTGTCTCGCCGTTTCCAAAATAATACCGACCAGTTCAGATAAAGGCTTATATTTTAATACAGGCTGCCCATATTCGCTTACTTGTTCTCCCTCATGCAATACCAAACAAGGAATATCCGCATCTTCCCGAGCTGTCCATAGATTCAGAAAGGGCATTTCACCTACTACCACATCTGGTCTTTTCATTCCGCTAGTTTCCATCATGTATTGATGAAATGCCTCCGGCTGCGAAAAAGCCGTTATTCTGAGCCTTCTGGCGTACTCGCTTCCGTGAACATAATTCAGCAGAGGCTCAATATAATCCCGGCCTTCTACGGCCAATACCACTTTTACCGGAACCAATATGCTCATCCCCTTTCCCAACACAACAACGCAAAAAAGCACCGTTCATCCATCCGTAAGTACATACGGTTGGTGAACGGTGCTTCCGTCACGTGCAATCTATTTATTGGTAGAATAGCATAGCACCTGTGTTAGAGCAAGTATTTTTTGCGCAAGTATTTTCTTAGAATTCTGGTACTAGGAGAAGGCGGGCAGTCTAGCCCCGCCTCCTACGATCTTCAACTTAGTAGAATTTGTGGTGACGACGATGACAGTCATGATGGCGATGATGACGACGTTTCCGGCAATGACATTTCTTATCAAAGTCTTCATGTTTCCAGTGATCACGTTTAAATTTTGGTTTAAACTTAATGACAGTCACCTTAATGATTTTCTTAAAAACACGTTTTTTTGGCTTTGGAAAATGACAATCATGCTTACGATGTTTATACATTCAAACTCGCCTCCATTTCGTTGAGATAGAATATACTATGGAAGCAGTGAATAACCGGTAACCAGCATATGACTATTTATGAATGGATTGGGCATTTTAATAATCTGTCTCCAGCTTAATATCCGGATCATAATCCGCTACGATAAGAACATCCATATGACGTGCTTGACGGAGAATCCTCGGCACAACCGCAGTCTTCCCCCAACAGCTACTTCGGGAAGACTGCCCCACGATGAGCTGCGTACCTGAATATCCTTCTACTGGAGCAATCAAAATGTCGGCAATCTCGCGTCGGCTGGAAACAAGCCGAATTTCAAAGGTTCCCCCCAGTCGGTGGGTCAGCAGCTTTAGTTGTTCCAGACGAGGGTTCAATCTCTCCGGTATACGCTCACCGATATGGACATAAGTCACAATCCACACAGCCTTCAAACGAAATGCGATACGAAAACCGCGGCGAATCAACCTTTCAGCATTTTCACTTAGCGTCACGCCTACAAAAATCACTTCCTCCCTGCGCCACGGTCCCCGAAGTGACTCGTGCCGATCCCAGGATTCCAGCCGCTCATCTACATCATCTGCCAATTCCCGCAAAGCAAGTTCACGTAGCGCAATTAGATTACCCAGCTTAAAAAAGTGGCTAAGTGCCTGCTCCACCTTCGCAGGAGCGTAAATTTTGCCCTCACGCATACGTTGCTGTAACGATTTGGGAGCCACATCAACAAGCTGGACTTCATCGGCCAGACGCATCATATGGTCGGGGACAGTCTCTCTCACCCGAATGCCAGTAATTTGTTCTACTGCGTCATTCAAGCTCTCCAGATGCTGCACATTCATTGTGGATATAACAGAAATACCTTGTTCCAAAATGGCCAGTACATCCTCATAACGCTTAGATCTCAGACTTCCCGGAACGTTGGTATGCGCCAGCTCGTCAATTAGCACTACCTCAGGATTACGCCTGAGAATGGCTTCAGTGTTCATCTCTTCCAAATGTGCACCATGACGCTCGATAGACTGACGGGGAATCATCTCCAGAGATCCTACCTGGGCTAGTGTTTCTGCTCTTCCGTGCGTTTCCAGCAATCCGATAACCACATCAATCCCGCTTTCCAGCAGATCATTTCCCTCTCTCAGCATGGTGTATGTTTTGCCGACCCCCGGAGCAGCCCCAATATATACTTTGAGCTTGCCCCGCAGAATTTTGGCTTCCTCAGCCTGTACTTCCTCAACGCTCAAACGATGATACGGATCAGTATCTCCTTCCTCCTGTCTCATCGTTGGCAAAATCCGTTCGCCCTCCTGCTCGGCTCGGTCTGCAATCAACAGCAGATCCATATTTTTCATTCGTTTTAAAATTCCGTTCACCAGTGATCCTTTAACCAGCTCCTGCCACGGAGTCTGCCGAGAATGCCCCATAACAATTCGGGTAACATTGTGAGTCACCGCATAATGGATAAGTTGACGTGGCAGCCTTCTGCGGGAAAAGAGCGGGATTTCTTCAAATGTCGATCCGATCTTATCGGCCAACTGCTCAATGGAACGTTTGAAGGCTGCTGATTCCTTGGACAGCTTGCGCTTCGAGCTGACAAAAGAGACCACCAGCATATCTCCACCCAACCGCTTGGCCACCTGTTCTCCCCTACGTACATAAATGGACCCATTCCAATGATATTGGACAGGCACCAAAATACGCTCTGCTGCTCCTGACGCCCCGTGCAAGCCTAGCTCCTCCCGGTGCCGTTCCAGCGAATCATTCACATCCTCTGCCACCAATCGCAGAGCGAGCTCACGCAATTTACCCAGATTTCCCCGGTGAAACATCTCTGGATTGGGCGTATGCATGTAACCTTTCGCCAACCGTTCCAGAATCATCTCCGGGGTAGCATCAATTAGACGAATTTCATCCGCCAGCTCCAATGTATCAACCGGAACCGTATATTGCGCTTCAAAGCCTGTCAGCTGATATACCCACTCCGTGATCCCTTCGAGTTCATAAACATTAACCGTCGTAATGACGCTAATTCCCATCTCCAGCAAATACCGAATATCCTCGAGCCTTGTTGGAAACGAGGCGTCTTTTCGGTTATGATGTGCCAAATGATCCACCAGCACCACCTCAGGATTTCGCGCCACTAAAGCTTCCACATTCAGATCCTTTTGCTCTTCGCCATCCTTCATCCAATGAATACTGGGTACTCGCTCTAGCGAGCCGACCTGTTCCACGGTCTCACGCCGTTGCAGAGTCGATACCGCACAAATTACAACATCAATCCCTTCATGCTGCAGCGATTGTCCCTCCTGCAGCATATGATACGTTTTGCCAGAGCCACTGACCGCACCAATGTATATTTTGAGTCTGCCTCGATGCAATTTGTTAATGGAATCCAGTATCTCCTCTGGTGATTTACGTTTGAAGCTCTCCAATTTCGTTCCTCCCCGCAGCGTAACAGCTCGTTCCGAATCCTTCTGTGTGATTGTAAAGAATGTACTCCCGTGTCCCGGTTAATTCAAGATGACCCAACAAGCTTGCCTCAAAAAAAGCCGCACAGATTAGCATAAGCGTAAAAAAGCGTGCATTCAGGCACTTTATGCCCGTCTGCACGCTATTTTGAATAATTCATATAGGATCACTTCCTACGAGACTCACTTGCTATTTTCGCCAATGATTCCCCGTTGTTGAAATAACTTTCGCCATACCACACCATGAGACGGGGAAAATAGAAAAGCCAAAAGCAGCAACACACCCGATACACACAGCATACATGCCGCAATAGAAGCATCTAACACAGTTGCTGTATAAAAGCCTACGATCGAGCTAATGGCTCCAACTCCCACGCTGTATGCAATCATACGGGACAGCTTCTCCGTCAGCAAATAAGCGGTAAGAGGCGGTACAACAAGCATGCCAACCACTAGAATTGCACCCACACTCTCAAATGACGCCACTGTCGTTAGTGATACGAGACTCATTAGCAGATAATGAAAAAAAACAACTGGAATGCCCAATGAAGCTGCCAATGCGGGATCAAAGGAAGTGACTTTAAATTGCTTGAAAAAGCCCCCTACCACGAGCAGATTGATCAAAAACATTGCGCCCGTAATCCACACAGCCCTCGGACCTATATCGAAGCCAGCAATCTCTATCGTATTCCACGGGACATAAGCAATTTCCCCATACAAAACGTGGTCCATATCCAGATGAGCATTGGAAGCAAACACACTGATCAGTAAAACACCGATAGCAAACAATGTTGTAAACACCACGCCAATGGCAGCATCACTTTGCAGACCGCTTTGTTGGAATAGCTGAATCAGATACACCGTTAGAAGCCCCAGCACGGCCGCACCAAACATCATCCACACCGAATCCCTCGATCCGCTGATGAGAAAGGCAATGACAATACCAGGCAGTACCGCATGACTGATGGCATCACCGATCATAGCCATTTTCCGAAGCACGAGAAAGCATCCGACGATACTACATCCCCCTGCCACTAACATTCCCGTCAGGATCACATAAAATGAACTCATAGGGCACGCTCCTCCCTGGGCTGTGTTCCAACTCCCTGCTCCAGACTTTTTCTGGCGTTTAACCGAACGATAGCCTTGGAAATCATTCCACGCTGCGGCGCAAAGATCAGACTTACACCAAATACCACAGTCGCACACAACACGCACAATGGTCCTGTAGGCAAATTTTGTCCCAGAGAGCTAATAACAGTCCCACCAAGACCCGCTATAGCACCAAACAAGCCTGACAGGCATACCATAACACCCAGCTTCTCTGTCCAGTATCTTGCCGACACGGCCGGGGTAATCAGCAGGGCAGCCATCATAATGACGCCCACGGCCTGAATGCCAGCCACTACCGAAATGACAATCAACAGCATTAACAACTTATCCAGTAAGCCTGCCGGAAAACCAAGTCCACGGGCAAAGCCAGGGTCAAAGCTGAGCAGCTTAAATTCCTTGAAAAATAATAAACATATTCCAATGAGCACCACCGAAATTACCGCCATTGTATAAACATCAGACAACACCATTGCCGCAGCCTGGCCAAATAAAAATTTATCCAGCCCACTTTGGTTGCCTGCGCCACTATGCTGAATTTCGGTCAACAACATAATGCCGAAGCCAAAAAATACGGACAGCACCGCTGCAATCGCTGAATCGCTTTTAATTCGCGAATACCGGGTTAACGCACTGATGGCAAAGGTAGCAACAATCCCTGCAATGGTTGCTCCAATCATAAATCCAAACATGGATTTTGTACCTGTGATCATAAAAGCCACACATACTCCCGGCAAAGCCGCATGTGCCAAAGCATCTCCCATAAGCGATTGCTTACGCAAATACATAAAACTGCCAATCACCCCGCTGCTTAAACCGAGTAAAATACATCCAAGCAAAATCCATTGCATGTTCGGGTCTGTCAAAAGCGCTGCCAAGCTTGTCATACTGCTCACCTCACTCCGAGTATCGTGCCGGATTCCGAACCTGTTTTGAGTATACTCAGACGCCCGCCATACGTACGTTGCAGATTTCCCTCGGTAAAAATATCTGCGGTCTCTCCAAATGCCATCAGATGCCCGTTCAACAGCATAACCTGGTCAAAATAATCCGTGACCGTAGATAAATCATGATGAACGACAAGCACGGTTTTCCCCTGCTGTTTCAGATCGTTAAGCAATGAAATGATAGCTTTTTCTGTTGCAGCGTCCACACCGACAAACGGTTCATCCATAAAATAAAGCTGAGCGTCCTGCGCAAGCGCTCTCGCCAAAAAAACGCGTTGCTGCTGCCCGCCTGACAATTGACTAATCTGCCTGTCTGCAAATTTGCTCATTCCAACCTTGTCCAAACTCTCCATCGCAGCCTGACGATCTGCTGCTCCCGGACGGTTAAACCAGCCCAGTCTGCCGTAACGTCCCATCATAACCACATCTAGAGCATTCGTCGGAAAATCCCAATCCACCGACTCCCGCTGCGGTACATATCCAACCTTGAGCAGCTGTTGCTTATAGGGCTTGCCGTAGACCAGCACCTCGCCCCTGAGCTTTGGAATCAGCCCAAGCACGGCCTTGATCAGTGTAGATTTGCCAGCCCCGTTGGGGCCGATAATACCAATCAGCTTACCTTCCGGCACCTCAAAGGAGACATCGAACAAAACGGGCTTTTTTTGATAGGCTACCGATAAATCACGAACAACAAGTGGTGAATGTCCCATGTGTCTACGCCTCCTTATTTAAGAGCTCTAACGATCGTATTCACGTTATGCTTGACCATTCCAATATATGTTCCATCTTCTGTCCCCTCTTCACCCATAGCATCCGAATACAGCTCGCCGCCAACCTGTATGGTATGACTTTGCTGAGCTGCACCCTGAATAACCGCATCTATGGCCTTTCTCGGAACACTTGATTCTACAAATATGGCTTTAATTTTATGCTCCACCAGATAATCTCTCAGCTTGGTCACATCTTGTGAGCCCGCCTCTGATTGTGTACTCATGCCTTGAAGGCCTCTTACTTGAATCTGGTAAGCGTCTCCGAAATAGCCAAATGCATCATGTGCCGTGACAAGTACGCGCTGTGCCTTCGGTATACTGGCAATCTGCTCTCTCGTGTAATCGTCCAGTTCTCGTAGCTCAGCGAGATAAGCTTCGGCATTGGCCTTATAATCCTCCGCATGAGCAGCATCAAGTGCCGACAATTCATCTCTGACGGTTTCTACCGCAGACATCCAGTTTTGTACATCAAACCAGATATGTGGATCATACTCAGATCCCATTTCTGGGCTAGCTGCACGCAATTGATTTTGGGCAATGTTTTTGGACACGGGTATAACAGGCTTTTGCTTGCTGATTTTCTCCAGAATGTCCTGCATTTTCCCTTCCAGATGCAACCCGTTATAAAAAATGATGTCGGCTTTATCCAGCTTACGCATATCTCCCTGAGACGCCTTGTACAAATGCGGGTCAACGCCTGACTTCATAATTCCCGTGACCTCCACATGAGCACCACCGACCTTCCCGACAATATCAGAGATCATACCGATGGTAGTCGTAGCCTTTATTTTCTGTCCCGTCTCTCTCGTAGCTCCCTGTTCTGTCTTCTTGGCATCTGTACATGCAGTCGCTAAAACCAGAACTAGAGACAACACTCCAACCGTCGCTACCCATTGTGGCAAAGCCTTCTTAAACTGCTTGTTCATGTTTTAAAATCCTCCTTTTAATATTTGTTTTAGGACAAACTATTTCCTTGAGACAATTATTTTTTACCTATACTATATTTTAGAGTATACACTAAAGTTTTTACCTAAGGAAACATTTTTGAAATATAAATCTTAACTATTCTTTTATATCGTTCGATTTTGGCTCTCCGAATGTGTAATATATAGAAGATATCCGGTCGTTATACCAAAGAAACCATACAAAGAAGGTGCAAGTCATGGACCCAACAGGATACAGCCCTAATTGGAACAAACGTCGGCAAATACAGTTACGAAAAATACTGCTTATTTTTATGCTGGTGTGTTGTCTGTTTGCCCTAACTTCCTGTGCTCGGGGTGACATTCATGTAGATGTTCATCTGGATCAAAGTGTAGATATGGATGCAACGTTCAGTGTAAACAACCAGACACTGATGATGTTGGACAATCCGGGGCTGCTCGATCGATTAGTTCAACGTATGCAAAGCAATAATGTAGACGTACAGCCACTATCGGAACAAGGGAGAAAGGGATATCAAATAAAGGGGCATTATCAAGGGGATTGGGGTACAAACCAAAAAAATCCCGATCAGGGTTTAAACCTGCCTGAGGGATTAGAAATAAATCGCGCAGTGAGCCAGCATTTTTTTACAACCAATATGGATCTTACGCTTAAGCTCGATTTGCCTCGGATGCTTCCTGAAGAAGCTCGTGGCCTGAGTGATAAATTAGAACAAATGAATGTGTTCGCACGCAAATTACTAGAACGGCAACTGGATCTTAACTTCAGCCTATCCCTGCCCATCCAGCCTGCTTCCAGCAATGCGGACCGTGTGTCGGATGATGGGAAAACACTCTATTGGGACATTGCTCCATTAGAGTCAAACGAGCTAAAATTGTCGGTCAACGTACCCAATGTACGTCATATCGTGTATGTATCGGCTACGGGTCTCATACTGATCGCGGTAGCTGTGATATTAATGATTCGTAATTATCGTCGTAAAAATAAACATAAATAAAGCAACTAAAAAAATCGTTTCCTAATTTCTGGTGGGGGGATCTGACATTGATCCTCCTCATCCTTGCCAAACCAACGATATCGGTTACGCGCTACCCAGTTATAGGCTGCGTTGCGCACAAAGCGGGGAATCAAGATGAATACATAGGCCAGCGGGTATGGAAAACGAAGGCGTTTGGCAATCCGTAAAGCTGCAGTTGACCTTGTATAATACGTACCGTCTTCAATCAGCACGAATGTATCCAGTTGATCTGTAGACAGTCCACCTGCACGTAAAAGTTCTTGCCCTACCTCAGATTGCAGGGAACCAAAATGGAATATTCCCTTAGGATCACGTTTGATAATGAAGCGGGTTGCTCCCTGACAAAAGTGGCATACCCCATCCACCAATACAATGGAATGTTCGGTATGGACATGATCAGACTGGTTCATCAACGCATTTCACCTCCACAGAGAAATCAACGGCATGAAAACGCAACGGTTCGATTATAAACAAAAAAACGCCGAAAGTATCCGACGCTTGTCTAGAAATGTATAATCCTTGCCTGTTCAAAAAACTAGCTCAATGCTTTCTCAAACAGCTGTTTTGCATTAATTTGCTCTAAAAACTCATCATGGAACTGATCCATACACTTGCAGATAAAATCCTTATGGCATACCGGGCAAGGCGTCGTTAGCAGTCGACTAATATTCGTCAAAGTCCACTCCGGATTACGTTGAGAAAAAACGCGGCACTCCGTTCCATCGGCCAAACTCATTTTAAACTCATAAAGCCCTTCCTTTTCGTTGCTACCAGCCAGCGTGAAATTAACAATATTCGGTCTGTAAGACATCATATCACCCGTATTTTTCAAATTTGTTTCGTACCTGATGACCAGAATCACCTATGACATCTTAATGAATTTTGGCGATGATGTCAAATGGACGCCATTCTCAGCGAATCAAGATCTAGGTGCAAAAGCCGCCGATCAATCGGCGACCGTGTGTGAATTTTTTTAAAATGTGGTCAAATGACGTTAAGTTCAACATCAATGTTACCGCGAGTGGCTTTGGAGTACGGACAAAAATCATGTGCTTGGCGTGCCAAATCTTCAGCCTGGGAACGCTCAATCCCCGGTATTTTTACATCCAGACGCACCGCTAACTGGAAGCCGCCGTCGTTTGGGTCCTTGCCGATCGATACGTGGCTGGTGACCTCTACATTGTCCACCTTTACCTTGGCTCTACGGGCCACATTTGCCAACGCACTTTCATAGCATGCGCCATAGCCTGCCGCAAACAATTGCTCCGGATTCGTAGCGTCTCCACCTGCGCCACCCAGTTCCTTTGGTGTGCTCAGCTTATGCTTCAATACCCCGTCTGAAGAAGTCACTGAACCGTCTCTTCCACCATGTACCGTTGCTGATGCTGTGTATAACGCTTCCATGATTTCATCTCTCCTTCTTCCATCTTATTGGCATTCCGCAGGAATCCTCGTCATGTTAATACATGATTTCCTTCTCGTATGTACTTTAAACGAGCCACGCAAAATGAATCATTTAAAAAGGGATGATAACCCGTTTATTTACCGTATTATTTACCGTTTAGTTCCACCTCTTTTGTGTTTACACTATATGTTATAAGCCCCTAACCCCTAACTTGATGGGCCGCCCGCATTTAGAAAATCCAAAACAACCAAGCTGCCCTTTGAGAGCAATATAGCTTGGTTTTTTCCATTGTTTAGTTTTAATTAAGATGGTCAATTGCTTCAAAAATACGATGATTTTGCTTGACCACACAAAAGTTGCACTAGACAAAAACTATTGTGGGTGTACAATAGGGATAACGCAATCGCTATGTCACTAATAATATATTTCAATATGAACAAAGAAGGTGAAGCGTATGAAAAATTCAAAGGGCAACTTCGCGGAAATCGCTTCACTATCAGAAGTGAATCGTTCTTTGAGCATCCCGAAGGATGGGACCTGGTTTCGGAAGTTTCTTGCCTTTGCTGGACCAGGCTATATGGTTGCTGTCGGCTATATGGACCCTGGCAACTGGGCTACAGACATCGCTGGCGGATCAAAATTCGGCTACACACTACTTAGTGTCATTCTAATCTCCAACCTGATGGCCATTCTGCTGCAAGCCTTATCCGGCAAGCTCGGTATTGCTACAGGTAAAGATTTGGCTCAAATGTGCCGTGATGCTTACAGTCGCCCTGTCGCGATCGGCTTATGGCTTTTATGCGAAATTGCCATTGCAGCCATGGATTTGGCCGAGGTCATCGGTTCAGCCATTGCTCTGAAGCTACTGTTCGGTCTCCCGTTACTATACGGAGTCATCATTACCGCTTTTGATGTTATGCTCATTTTGCTGCTGCAAAATAAAGGTTTCCGGGCATTGGAAACCCTCGTCATTGTATTAATGGCCACGATTGCCGGCTGTTTTGGCATCAATCTCATTTTGGCACAACCAGAATGGGGCGGCGTATTGGGTGGCTTTGTACCGGACTCACAAATTTTGACGAATCCAAGCATGCTGTATATTGCCATCGGTATTATGGGAGCTACCGTAATGCCACATAACCTGTATCTGCATTCTTCTATTGTACAAACCCGCAAATATGAGCAGACATCAGCAGGTAAACGGGAAGCTATTACATTTGCAACTTGGGATTCCAGTATAGCGCTCATGTTCGCTCTATTCATTAATGCAGCCATCTTGATCGTAGCAGCTGCCGTATTCCATACAGCAGGAAGAACAGATGTAGCAGAGATTAGTGATGCCTATTATCTGCTTTCGCCATTGCTGGGAACCACACTTGCGAGCATACTGTTTGGAGTAGCGTTACTTGCCTCAGGTCAAAACTCGACCGTGACAGGTACTTTAGCCGGACAAATCGTGATGGAGGGCTTCTTGAATCTTCGTCTCTCACCTTGGTTGCGTCGTCTGGTGACCCGTCTTATCGCGATCATTCCAGCGGTCATCGTCACTGCGATTGCAGGTGAAAAAGGTGCGGAAGAGTTGCTTGTGCTGAGTCAGGTTATTTTATCCATCCAGCTTCCTTTTGCCATCATTCCATTACTGCTCTTTACCAGTGACAAAAAGATTATGGGTGAATTTGCGAATAAAATGTGGCAAAAAGTACTAACCTGGATCGTGACCGCTATCATCATTATCTTGAATGTAGTGCTTATTATTCAGACGATTACAGGTTAATCGGTAGCAAAATCATAAAAAGGTATCTCACTTGCCTCCATGGCAGCGAGATACCTTTTTTTTACTCACCCTATTTTATTGGACCTCTATAAATAAGTGTTGGTCTAATCGTTAAAATGGTGTATTGCACTCACATAATAATGAGACTCAGCAGAAATCTCAAACCCTATTGACCTGTAGAGATTCAAGGCTCGTTTATTTTGAGTAACCACTCCTAGTCGAATCTGAGTGTACTGCTTGGCAAGCAAGATGTTAACTACACGAGCAAGAATTTCCCGGCCATACCCTCTGCCTTGGTATAATGGATGTACACAGAAGTCATGAATAACTGCTGTATCCGTATGAACATGATTGACTCGGACCATTCCAACCGGTGTCAGTCTATCTACAGCGAGGTAGGTAACACGTTCTGGTTCTCTCGTATGTTTAAAATAGTTCCTTGTCCAAGACTCTGAATCCCCAAAAGCTTGTGACGAACATTTAACCATAAAATCAAAATCTTGAGCTTCTTCTAGTCGCAAAACTAAGCCGGAATGATGTAACATATCAGAGCGGAACTGAACTAAATGCATAGTAAATTCAGACGTATTAAAGTTCGCCCCCAAGTGCTTCACACAATCTATTCCAGGTTTTGAATTGGACGGGATTCTGATACGACATGTTTTGATGCCTTGTATTTGCATCTCTGCTGCAGCTTTGTTCATTAAGGAGCGGAACACACCCTGACGCCGATAATCCGGATGAACCATAGCGTTAATATTAGCTTCGATTTCATCTGATGTATACCAACTGAGATAGCCAATGAGCTGGTTGCCCATTTGACAAAGGAATGCTTTATCCCCACCGTTTTCTTTTAGGCTTTCTATGCCCACTCTCAAACTTGAACCATCAAAATCCTTGCATAGTTGTTCTAACATTCGTACCCGAGAAATCTGATGATTTGAAAAATCATTCATTTTTAAAATTTTATATTCCTGCATATTATTTGTTGCCCACATCAAGAAGAAAACACGCAGTTTATGGACGATTAGGCGCTGTCCTTCTATAGTCTGTCCGCTTATTCATCGTTACCATTCGGACCGCCTCCTTGAGCATATGTGAGTATAATTTTAACTTAATCATCAGACAAATCAATAATATTATATTCTCAACGCTTGCCAGCCTTCGTCTGCACTTGAGCTTCAAGCGCGAGATTCAGCTTGAGCACGTTCACACGCGGCTCGCCGAATACCCCTGCGCTGCGGCCTTCTGTCTGCTCCTGCACCAGCGCCTTCAGCTGGTCCTGACCAATCCCCGTCAAGCCGCTAATACGCGGAATTTGAGCCTGTGCCGCCTGTGGCGAGATGTGCGGATCTAGACCGGAGCCGGAGTTCGTAATCAGGTCCAATGGAACCTGACTGACGGGTACATCCGGGTTATGCTTCTGCCAATCCGCAATAGAATCCTTGATCCGCTGCACCAATGCCGGGTTCGAGGGTGCGTAATTACTTGAGCCTGAACCAGCCCCATTGTAATCGATACTTGATACCCGGCCTTGGAAAAACGCCGGATTGGTAAAGGACTGCCCAATCAGCTCAGAACCGATTACCCGCCCCTCCGTGTCACGAAGCATACTGCCGTTTGCTTGCTGCGGAAACAGAACTTGTGCCACTCCTGTGCTGACTAGCGGATATGCCAATCCGCACAATAGGATCATTAGCACAGAAGTTCGCAAAGCCACTCCAATAACCGCGCTTCCTCGCATCTCTTGTCTCTCCGGTTGATTTTCTGACACTGCCTCCGTCCCCGTACGCTTGTTATGACCTTGTCCGCCAGATCCGGCTTTCTCATGTGCAGCAAACCTGCGTCCAGACAACATCCGATAAAAACCACTCATGTCGCTCACCCTTTCTGCGCTAAATCCACAAATGTACCAGCAAATCAATGGCCTTAATGCCGACAAACGGTACCACCATACCGCCCAGGCCATAAATCAGTAAATTCCGTCCCAACAAACGATCCGAGCTCATTGGCTTATACTTCACGCCCTTCATTGCCAGCGGAATCAAAAGTGGAATAATGACTGCATTAAAAATAAGCGCCGATAAAATAGCCGAGAGCGGGGAACCCAGTCCCATGACATTCAGTGCACTCATTTGTGGAATAGCCAGCATGAACATCGCCGGAATGATAGCAAAATATTTAGCAACATCGTTCGCAATACTGAACGTTGTCAATGCCCCGCGTGTCATAAGCAGCTGCTTACCGATGGCGACCACCTCAATAATTTTGGACGGATCAGAATCCAGGTCCACCATATTAGCAGCTTCCTTGGCCGCGACCGTACCGCTATTCATGGCAAGACCGACATCTGCCTGGGCCAGCGCAGGCGCATCATTGGTACCATCTCCAGTCATGGCAACCAGCTTGCCCTGCTCCTGCTCACGGCGGATAACCGCAATTTTGTCCTCCGGCTTGCTTTCTGCTACAAAATCGTCCACACCTGCTTCACGTGCAATTGTAGCAGCGGTCAGCGGATTATCACCGGTACACATAATCGTGCGGATGCCCATTTCCCGAAGCTGATCGAAGCGCTCCTTCATGCCCGGCTTCACCGTATCCTTCAAATAAATAATGCCGTATATCCGATCATCCAGCGCCACTGCTAACGGTGTACCTCCTTCTGCGGCTACCTGATTTGCTTTTTCCTCCAGATCGGCCGGAACACTGCCTTTTTGCGATACAATCCACTGCCGGACAGAGTCCACGGCGCCTTTGCGTACTCTTCGTCCATCGGCGAGATCCAGACCACTCATCCGGGTTTCTGCCTTGAACTCGATAAAGGTCCCACCTGCTGCCAAGGATTCATCCAACGTGTACTCCTGCTTGCGCATCAATTCCAGCACCGAGCGCCCCTCAGGTGTCTCATCCTTTAGTGAACTCATCGCCGCCCATTTCGCTAACTCTGCCTTTTCTACACCATCTACCACCACAAATTCACTCGCCATCCGGTTTCCGAAGGTGATGGTACCCGTTTTATCGAGAATCATCGTGTTGATGTCCCCGGATGCTTCTACCGCCTTGCCTGACATGGCCAGCACGTTAAACTGGGTAACCCGGTCCATACCGGCAATCCCAATAGCCGACAAAAGCCCGCCAATCGTGGTCGGAATCAGACAGACTAACAACGAAATCAGCACGGGAACAGGCAAATCAATCTTAAAATGACGGGCTATCGGAGCCAGCGTCACCACCACAATTAGAAAAATAATCGTCAAACTAATCAGCAATGTATTCAGTGCAATTTCATTTGGCGTTTTTTGCCGCTGTGCACCTTCCACGAGCGAAATCATTTTATCAATAAACGTCTCACCCGGCTCAGTTGTAATCCGCACCTTAATACGGTCACTGACTACCCGCGTCCCACCGGTTACCGAGCAAAAATCACCGCCCGATTCCTTAATGACCGGAGCTGATTCTCCCGTAATCGCAGATTCATCCACCGAAGCCAGACCTTCAATGACCTCACCATCACTTGGAATCATTTCGCCCTGAGAGACGATTACCACGTCACCTTTACGCAATGCTGTGGAGCTGACCACCTGAATCTCATTCCCGACGAGCTTATTAGCTTGCGAGTCCTGCTTGGATTTTTTCAAGGAAGCAGCTTGTGCCTTCCCCCGTCCCTCCGCGAGCGCTTCGGCAAAGTTAGCAAAAAGCAGCGTGAACAACAGAATAATAAATACAGCCAAGTTAAAGCCCATTTCCTTGCCGACTCCAAAATAACCGGGAAGCAGCAGCATGAGCAACACAACCAATGTACCGATCTCTACGACGAACATGACAGGATTTTTCATCATGATCATCGGATTTAATTTTATAAAGCTATCCTTTACCGCCTGCTTCAAGATGCTTCTATCCAGCATGCGTTTGCGTTCTTCCTTCATGATCAAGCACCCCGTTCATCCATTCTCATTTTCTTCTTCATGCTCATTCTTCATTACATGGTCAAAAATTCAGCTACAGGTCCTAATACGATCACTGGTAAAAAGGTTAACGCACCAATCAACAGAACAACCCCGATGAGGATGGCTCCAAACAGCTTGTTGTCCGTGCGCAGTGTACCCGTCGTCACCGGGGTCGGTGCTTTGGCATTCAATGAAGCCGCTACAGCCAGCAATGCAATCATGGATACATATCGTCCAAAGAACATAACTGCTCCGGTCGTTACGTTCCAAAACACGTTGTTATCTGCAAGACCTTCAAACCCCGAACCGTTATTTGCCGCAGATGATGCATATTCATAAAGCACCTGAGTCAACCCGTGGTATCCGGGATTAGAGACTGCATCGTATCCCCAATGGCTCATAAACGCAAGCGCAGTTGGAGCGAGAATGAGAAACGGATGTACCAAAATGGCAAGCGCAATCAGCTTCATTTCCTTGCCTTCAATTTTCCTGCCCATAAATTCCGGGGTTCTTCCAACCATCAGTCCACATATAAACACCCCCAGAATCGCATACATCAGCATATTCATCAGCCCGACGCCCTTGCCGCCAAAAATGACGTTTAGCATCATTTCTCCCAAAGCAGCCATACCACCTAGCGGGGTCAGTGTATCATGCATATTATTGACCGAACCTGTCGTTGCCGCCGTTGTGACCGTAGTGAACAATGCCGATTGTCCAATGCCGAAACGAACCTCTTTCCCTTCCATGCTTCCCTGAGATGCATCCATCCCTAGTGCCTGGATTAACGGATTACCTGTCTTCTCCGACACATATGTAATGGATAGAAAAATAAGAAACAATACTATCATCGAGCTGAAAATAATCCAGCCCTGCTTACGATTACGGGCAAACAATCCAAAAGTATACGGCAGCGAAGCCGGCATTACCCACATTGCCAGAATTTCCAGTACGTTCGTCCAAGGACTTGGATTCTCAAAAGGGTGTGCAGAATTAGCTCCCGCAAAACCGCCCCCGTTCGTGCCCAAATGCTTGATGGATTCCAATGAGGCAATAGGTCCCATAGCAATCTGCTGCTGTGTACCGCTTAAAGTCGTAATATCCGCTGTAGGCTGTAGCGTCTGTGGTACTTTTAGTCCCACCAGCACCAGCGTAAGTATAAAGGCAAGCGGCAGGAAAATCCGTATGTTGGCTTTAATAAAATCTTGAAAAAAATTACCCAGCCCTTCACCGCGCCGCGTCAATCCCCTCATAAAAGCCGCAGCAACCGAAAACCCCGAAGCAGCCGAAGTAAACATCATCATCGTGATGAACGCCATCTGTGTCAGATACGTAAGCCCGCTCTCACCGCTATAATGTTGGAGATTCGTATTGGTCATAAAGCTGATTACCGTATTAAAGGCCAGTGTTGCTTCCATATTACTGTTTCCAACCGGATTGCCCGGGAGTATCGCCTGCAAGCGCAATAGCAGGTAGCTGATCCCCACAAGCACCACATTGGTTGCAATGAAACTCATAGCATACGTGGTCCAACGCATGCTGTCCTGTTTCTTCAAGCCTACAGCCTTATAAATCAGCTTTTCCGTCCCACCAAAAATCCGATCCGTCCGATTCGGTTCATTCGAAAATACGTGATACATATAGGTACCCACTGGCTTAACCAAGAGCAGCAATATGACGATCACAATTCCAATTTGCAGTAGCTCCATCCTCTATTCCTCCTTAAAATGCTCCTGCATTTGGAACAACAGACCTGCTTCAGACCATCCATTGAGTGCACACGTTTGCGAAAATGTGCCCCTCTGATGCTTCATTCTTGATCTGCTGTTCCCGCCTGCTCGATCCTATAGTTGACTAGAACTTTTCAGGATTCAGGAGTGCGTAGATTAAATACACGAACACAATAACCGTGAGCCCTAGCACAACGATCATCTTCTTCGCCCTCCTTTTGAGGTCTGCGCATCACACCAGCGTATAAACAGTAATATCACTCCATAACTCACAGCCATTACGAGCAGCATGTATAAATCCATCATGTTCCTATCCTCCGTATCGCTCCTCAGATTGTCCTTTTGATTCCATCATAAAATCATAAACCAGCTATGTTATAAGTGCTTATCCGTTCAGCAGGAAACCCACCTCTCCGTTCAATGTGTAGATCACATGGTCCGCTCCCAATCCCCGATAAATTCCTTGCGGATTACAGCCGTGCGTAATAACATAGATCGATTCTGATGTTAGTGGCCGACATATTTGCAGGAAACGGCAAGTCAAATTCAAGCTGTTTTCGAACAAATACACACTCCCAATTTCTTTACTAGGAAAATTCCATTTTCCCGCTTGCATCGTATTGATGCGCACAATGTGCTCCACACCCATTTTTTTGAGCTGTCGTTCCTCCTGAGTGCTATTTGTGAGAACTGCAAACGCCAATTTTTTGAACATAAGCAATTTCACAAAACTTCTGCCCGCTTCATTCGGTGCAGTGACAATAATTAACCGACCTTCCATCAGTAGCTCCTCTCCCGGTATAAAAAGACAACAAAAAGAAGCCGAAGGAAAAAGGCTTCCTCCGGCTTCATACATTCCATGATAAAATAAACCATGGCTGCACACGGCGGTTTGTTGCCTCTCCCTGTACGCTTACGAGGTTAGCTGTCGGATTCGGACGTGAGAGTCGCCCTATTTACGGCACTTGACCGGAAAATTCACCCCATGAGACACACGGCTTTCAAAGCCGTACATACTCGTTGGTTCCCCCGTTTTTGCAACTGCAAAATTCAGCGCTTTAGACAATTCGTTGTTGCTTCATTGGTGTTAATTTGAAATTACGTCTTGAATCATACACCCGTGCAAGGAAGACTGTAAAGCTCAACGGCGGGGCTATAAACCACCCTTTAGAGCATAGGAGATTAAGAATAACGCTTACAAGGCATCTATGCTTCTCGTATCTCTTTAAAACTCTGTATTTCACCCCTTTTTGAAAATGAAAGGCATGTCAATATTGGCGTAGGGTATGGCTTAGTTACTCCTTATTTGCAAAAAGGAAAGAAAATACGCTATACGTGCCAGATAATTACCGATTGAACCCGTTTTTATGAGAAGAAACACCTCAATTAGCTCCATTTGAAGTGCGATTTACCGTTTTGAACAAAAGACGATTTTACAATGGTCCAATGCCCGTATACTCTTCCGGACTTGCAACCCCTTGTTGAGTTGCTTACAATTTAATTGCAGAATATTGAATGAGGAGGGATATCATGAGCGTATATAAATATGATGCACAGACCCTACAAGGGGTACAAATTCCGTTATCCACATACGAAGGGAAAGTTCTACTTATCGTGAATACTGCCAGCAAATGTGGGTTAACCCCCCAGTACAAGGCGCTACAAGAGCTATATGACCAGTATCATGAACAGGGGCTCGAAATTTTGGGATTTCCCAGCAACCAGTTCGCCAAACAAGAGCCGGGCTCCAGCGAGGAGATCTCTGAGTTTTGCCAAATCAATTACGGTGTGACCTTCCCCATGTTCGCCAAGACAGATGTCAACGGTGATCAGGCACATCCTCTATTTCGCTACCTGACCCACACTGCTCCGGGAGTATTAGGCTCCAAAGCGATCAAATGGAATTTCACTAAATTCTTAATTACACGAGAAGGTAACGTATTTAAGCGTTATGCGCCGCAAACCACTCCAGATAAGCTTATAGGAGATATAGAGAAGCTTTTGCGGAAAAACTGACATCTTTCTTCATTACAGTTAACGAGCGGTCCGCTGTCCATATGACCGCTTCTGTAACAGAATGATATAACGAAAAATATTTAACAAAAAAAGCACCCCTTCACGTAAAACGTGTCAGGATGCTTTTTCAACTGGGTATTACACATAATGCGGTCGAGAGGACTCGAACCTCCACGGGCGTACGCCCACTACCCCCTCAAGATAGCGTGTCTGCCATTCCACCACGACCGCATGTCATAATGTATTGAGGCAACAGATTTATTATACTCTCTCAGCAACAATTTGTAAACAATAATATTATAATTATTTTTAGTGTAACTTTATATAACATATAGAAGCAATAAAATTATTTAATTTGACATGAAAGAGCTCAAAGTGTAAATATATATTACATAAATAATTGAATTATTATTATATAAATAAGATTAGAGTCAAATAAACTGACACAAATATTCACCTCAAGGAGGCGAACCATCCTGCATAAAGGTAACCGATTGCTAAACTACGCATTGTTGTTGGACCCTTCCCTACCCATTGGTGGTTTTACCCGTTTCTACGGACTGGATGAACGTTTCCGTAACGGAAACTTGAACAGTCTACAGGATCTGAAACATTTTATGCGAGACGATTGGTATCCTCAAATTACAACCCTTGACGGCATGGCCATCAAAAGTCTGTATGCAGCCATCCAGCAGAATGACGGTTGGCGGATCGCCCTTATTGATAAAATGCTGTACACCCAACATCCTTCCTCGCAGTATGTGAAAAAATCGCGACTTTCTGGCCAGCGTCTGCTCAAGCTCACCAAGGCTCTTTATCCTTGGCTTGCATTTGACCAACTGGAAGACACACTCACTCAATACAATGCAATTGGCACACTCGCTACTGTCCACACTTGGATTAACTTCCTTCTCGGAACCGATATAGAACAGACCATTCACGGCTATTTTGCCACAGCGGTATCCTTCTGTATCGAAGATGCCTTCAGACTGCTCAATCCTCCTTACGAGGAGAAGAATCCTCTTATCGATCACATGACCAGCGAGTTGCTCACCACCTGGAAGAAATTTAACGAACCTACGCCAAGCTTATTTCAGCCTCACCTTTTCCATAGCCATCAGACCAGTTCCTACATCACTCAGCCACCCTATATGAGCCATAGTAGCCAATTGAATGCATCCAGGCCCTTTTCCTCCTCCATCCTATTCAAACGCCTTCCAGCCTCCCTCTGATGCGTCGTTTTACCAGTCTAGCAGTCACAATAAAAATACTCTGCCCTTTTCTCAAGCGGCAGAGTATTTTTAATTCATGTATCCAAATTCATACCACTCACAGACTATAGTCGGATTATTTTCACTTTTTGCACTTAATTAAGTAATTATTTTAATAAAATAACGCATTTAAGATTGTATAAACACGTATAAAAGTGTATCATAGTTTTAGATGGTTAATTCTAACATGTTTACTGATGATTATTATATCACACCAATTATTCTGCAAGAATCCGTAAGGGGCGATTTCTCTTGAACAACAAAATGCCTGTCACCTCCTTCGGGTGGGCCATCAAACAAAGGCTTGTCGAGCTTCGACTGGATCAGAAAACATTTTGCGAGACACACAATATCCCGCCTTCACGCTTGTCCAATCTGATTCACGGCACCCGTAAAGCACAAAGGTACAGAAAACAAGTTGCTGCAATTCTGAATATCGACGATAACGATTATAAGGAGGCGACACCACACTAAACCCAACAACAAGCATTCCAGCATCCGACGCGCCGCCATATTATCAGGAAATCAAATAAACCCGTAAACCGAACCCCTTAGTCCGTTTTACGGGTTATCCACCCAGGCGTTTAGCCATAGATTATTCAAGTTTCGCTTTGTTCTTCTCCCTTTTTTGCTTACGGTATTTCGCAAATTCAACATATTCTAAAATAAAGTTCTGTTCTTCTGTCTCAAGATCTTCAGCCTGGCAATTCAATGGCCCCATCACCCCAAAAAAATAAGCAGCCTTCTGCTCCTGAAGCACGCCTTCCCCCGGCTTAATTCCTTTCATCAACCAGTCGAGCGATACATTAAAAAAGTCCGAAATCTGAATCAAATGGGCGGTACCTGGCGTTGTTTTTCCTCTTCTCCAATCACCGAGATTCCCTGAGCTGATTTTAAGCTTTTCACAAAATGCCTTCTTGGTCATTCCCCGATCCTTAATTAAAGCTTCAATCCGCTGATAAATAGTTTGATCTCCCAAAACGTTTCCCCTCCGACACTGTAGCTTTTTTCTAATTATTTTTCAATTGTACACATTAGAACATCCTTATCAAACCTCACAGCAAACATTAATCAGTAGTTGAATTATGCTGGTTTTTCTCTTTACGAAAGCGGGTAAATTCAATATACTCAAGTATAAAATCTCTTTCCGCCTCACTTAGCGATTCCCCCTGGCAATTCAGTTGCCCTGAAGCTCCAAAAAAATAAGGGTCCTGCGACTCCTTTAGTACTTTACTCTGCACATCTCGACCCAGCATAATCCAATCCAGACTAGCATTAAAAAACGAAGCGATTTCAATGAGTTTATTCGTGCCCGGTGTCGTTTTTCCTCTTTTCCAATCTCCAAAGTTTCCTGTACTAATGCCCAACTGCTGGCAAAACGCCTTTTTCGTCATACCTCGTTCCTTAATGAGCTCCTCAATGCGTTGGTAAATAGATTGCATAGAAGTTCCTTCCTCCCTAGCAGGCTCTCCAAATAACGATATCATGTACCCTGTTCCCATTTCAAAGATCACGTATGCTAAAATTACCGAATTATGTATGTTGGTTTTCATTATACCACAATATGCAACAAAAACCGCCTGTTTTCCGAAGAAAGGGCGGTCTTTAAGTCAGTTCGCTTACGCCAATCAATCACGTAGCAGAGTTGTCGATTTTAAGTAAAATCTGCTTCAATTCGTTCAACGTTTCACTCAAGTGCAATAATTCTTCTTCTGGCAGATACACCAGTCTCTCTTGAATTTTATTAGAGAAGGTATGAAATACCTGTTCACAAAAAGCGTCGCCTTCTTCTGTAATGGCTACGTTCACGACTCTACGATCCGAGTCACACGATTGGCGGTCAGCCAACCCATGCTCCACCAGCTTATCCAGAAGAGGAGTCATATTCGGGCGTGAGACATTAAGTTGTTTGGACAAATCGGATACTGTAGACGAACGCACTTCACGCAGAAGCATGAGCACCTGAAAGTTATTAGGCGACAAATGCAATGGAAAATCAAGCGGACCGTAGGTGAAAAATTTCTTCTTCACAATCGGAAACAAGCCCAAAATATTTTCTGATATATTTCCTAACAGTTGAGTGTCCATATTTTTCAC
Source organism: Paenibacillus sp. lzh-N1 (assembly GCF_002872435.1). Lineage (NCBI taxonomy): Bacteria > Bacillati > Bacillota > Bacilli > Caryophanales > Paenibacillaceae > Paenibacillus > Paenibacillus sp. lzh-N1. Next base: position 296,405 of record NZ_CP025696.1, read on the forward strand.
CGTCACTTCATAAGTTTATATATTTATTATTCTATAACATTATGGCGTCATATTATACTATGGAATCATTATTTCATCATAATCATTGTTTAATTGCATCAATGCACAAATAAAAAAAGCCTCTAACGCGAGAGACTTTTCCGTTTATTCCATTGATGCGGTCGAGAGGACTCGAACCTCCACGAGCGTACGCTCACTACCCCCTCAAGATAGCGTGTCTGCCATTCCACCACGACCGCATAACAAAATATAAATGGTGAGCCATGAAGGACTCGAACCTTCGACACCCTGATTAAAAGTCAGGTGCTCTACCAACTGAGCTAATGGCTCATGCTATTCATCCAAGCTGTCCGCCATTAGACCAGACCTCAGGAATTCCCCTTAAGCATGCAACATGTAGTCTATAAAGACAACAATGACCCGTAGGGGATTCGAACCCCTGTTACCTCCGTGAAAGGGAGGTGTCTTAACCCCTTGACCAACGGGCCTTATTAATGTACACCAACTTGGCGACAAGAAAGAGTATATCAAATAGAATAGTAAATGGCAATACTTATTTTTAAAAATTTTAAAAAAGCTATTTTATATAATTATAAAATGCATGTTCACTTACATTAACTTATCTATAATCATCTAACCCCTGAAAAATCATGATAAATGATTGCAATATCACTTATATTTACTTATAATCACTTACGAGATACCGAAATGATTATATATCAGAGGAGCTTTCTATGTATCAGGAAGAACGAATGTTAAAAATCGTTGATTACTTACAGCTTCACAAGCGTATTTCGGTGGATGATATTTGTGAAATTTTTAATGTTTCACGGGATACGGCCCGTCGAGACCTGGTAAAACTTGAAGAGCATCAAAAAATTATTCGCACCCGCGGCGGCGCCCTACTCCCTAAACTGCATCACGATCCAATTGGAAATTATAACGAAAGACTACTTACTGTATCAGAGGAGAAACAAGTGATCGGACAACTGGCTGCCAGCATGGTACGAAATAGGGATCGTATTATATTAGATTCCTCGACCACCGTACAGGCGTGTGCAGAAAGACTGAATGTGCAGGAATGTTCGGTTATCACCAATTCAATTAATCAGGCTGACGTACTATCTGGAAAAGACGGTGTCTCCATTCATCTGTTGGGAGGCCGCCTGCAAAAAGAGCACCGATATGTATATGGCTCGTCCGTAATCGCCACTTTGTCTCACTATTTTGTAGACAAAGCTTTTATCGGGATTGGAGGCATATCAGCTCACGGACTAAGCCTGATTCATGAAGAAGACGGTATGCTGAAGCATCAGATGATGAAACAGGCGGATCAGGTGATCATCCTTGCGGACCATTCGAAATTCGGAATCAATTTCCCCTATCGTTTTGCTGATTTGTCTGAAGTTAATATCGTGATCACCGATCGCTTGCCAGAACCAGCAATGCTGGAAATTTTGCAACATCATGATATTGAAGTTGTTGTCCCCTCATAAATTTGAAGCCAATTGCTCTAACTAGAAGCAATATTTGTATAAGAGAGAGATCAAAAGACAGGAGCTGGAGAGAAATGAAACTGTTTGCGATTGATATGGATGGAACGCTACTGAACGAGGAAGGAAAAATAAGCAAAGCAAATGCAGAGGCAATCCGCAAGGCACAGCAGCAAGGTGTTCAAGTGACAATTGCCACTGGCAGAGCCGCTTATGACGCCTGGACAAAGTTAGAGGAAGCAGAGCTGGTTACTCCCGTCATTGGAGCAAACGGCGCCACTGTACACGATGCGCATCGTCGCCAGTTAACCTCTACTCCTATGGGCCGGAGCGAAACATTTGAAGTGCTGAGCTGGCTCGAGGGTAACGACTTCTACTATGAGGTCATGACAGACCGGGCCATTTATTCTCCACAAAAGGGACATCAGCTACTTGCTGTTGAAATGGACCGTTTGCTGAGCGCCAACCCAGATATTTCACTGGATACTTTATTACATGCAGCTGAAAAGCAATATGAACAGACCGGGCATACCCGCATCGCTTCATATGAGCAGATTCCACTGGATGTAGAGATATATAATGTGCTCTGTTTCTCCTTTGATCAAGCCAAATTGGAATGGGGGCGTGAACGTTACCGAGATTTTCAAGGTCTGAACATGGTCATTTCCTCAGATCGTAACTTTGAAGTCGAGCATAAGGATGCGTCTAAAGGTAATGCATTGCGCTATCTCGCGAATCATCTGAGCATCCCCATGCAGGAAGCGGTAGCGATCGGAGACAGCTATAACGATATTTCCATGCTGACGATGGCTGGGAGAGGTATCGCCATGGGCAATGCAAAAGACGATATAAAGGCAGTCTGCTCCGACGTTACCCTGACCAATGTGGAAGATGGCGTTGCTCATGCTCTGTTGAACTTACTCAAAACCGTCAAGGCTGACACTGTGAAATAGAAGGGATTGGCTGCTACGTTACTTAAAAAGCAGATCTAAACGAAAAGGACGCTCGCAAGCATCATTACCATGCATACGAGCGTCCTTATTCTACTTAAAATACCAACGGAGAGAGAGGGATTCGAACCCTCGCACCGCTTACGCAGTCTAACCCCTTAGCAGAGGGTCCCCTTATAGCCACTTGGGTATCTCTCCATGGCTCCCCGAACAGGACTCGAACCTGTGACAACTCGATTAACAGTCGAGTGCTCTACCAACTGAGCTATCAGGGAACATTACTGTAAATTATCATACAGTATGGTTAATTTACCATGAATCAGGGGGTTACGTCAAGTGTCAACAAGCGAAGTTTACCTCCACATTTTCCACAGCGATATCGCTGTGGGTTCATTTTACGCTTGCGCATATACTCCTGTTGACAGGAAACACACACCAGCTTGTAACGATAAGGCTGAGGTTTTCTTCCCACTCTTCCCGGCAGAGTCTGACAATGCCTGCTCCCTCCTACACGGGCCAGCCATGCTTTGAAATCAGCATCACGATGCTGATAGCCCATTCCGCGCAGATGTAGATGATAATGGCACAGCTCATGCTTTATTATTTTTTCCACTTCAGAGCGTCCATAAGCGGCGAGTTGATGTGGATTAATTTCAATATGATGACTTTTCATAAAATATCGACCGCCTGTAGAAGACAGGCGCGAGTTAAAGGTGGCTTGATGCTGAAACGGCACGCCAAAGCTCTCCAGCGAGATGCGCTCTACCCATTCTTGAAGTTCTTTATTACTCATGGAAGGGTTCATTGAATTGCTCAGAGACTCGGACTCCATCTTTATGGTTTCCCTCCTTTGCTCCATACTGACAAGCATATTATAAAATAACGGCCGAAGTCTAACCCTGGTTCATTAAGCACACTTTAGGTATCCACCCCATATGCTAAACATACAGATGTAACGCAGAGGAGGAGATCGGCTTGCCTCAATGGCTTAGTAACCAGCTCATGCGGGCCTTTTACAAGAAGGACCGACGCCAAATTAGACTGTTGAATGATTGTTGGTTTTTTTATCATAAAGCACCTGGTATAGAATTTGATGCCAACAACGGATAGAATCAGAAACATCCAGAAATGGAAAACCGGAGTCTCCGATATGATTCGGAGATTCCGGCTTTTTTTATACCCTCACAAAATGTCATATAGCTTTATTTATAGCACTATGCCTGTGCATCTGCGGGAGGTTTCATGGTCAGACCTACCCTGCCTTTTTTCAAATCAACATTCAACACCCACACCGTTACGTTATCACCAACAGATACAACATCCATCGGATGCTTAACAAAACCACTGCGCAGCTGTGAAATATGAACCAGACCGTCACTTTTAATACCGATATCAACAAACGCACCAAAATCAATGACATTGCGGACAGTTCCTTGAAGTTCCATACCCGGTGCCAGATCCTCGATCTTCAACACGTCCTTGCGGAATACAGGCAATGGCAGCTCGTCACGCGGGTCACGCCCCGGCCGCTGGAGGCTGTCCAAAATATCCCGCAATGTTGGCACACCAACTTCCAGCTTCGCTGCCAACTGCTCAATATTAGACACATTCAGCGCTTCTGTCGCAGCTTTCGAACCCAGATCATGGGCACTGATGCCCAGTTCCGCCAGCAGGCGGTCTACGACAGCATACGATTCAGGGTGGATCGGCGTGCGATCCAGTGGATTTTCGCCACCTGGTATACGGATAAAACCAATGGATTGCTCGTAGGTTTTTGCACCAAGACGCGGCACCTTCTGCAACTGACGACGGTTGCTGAATTTACCGTTTTCCTCACGGTACTTAACGATGTTCTTAGCAATGGTCGCGTTGATCCCTGCTACGTAGGACAGCAGCGCCGAAGAAGCTGTGTTCACATCCACACCAACGTGGTTAACAGCCGATTCTACAACGTCCTTCAAACTTTCATCCAGATGTTTCTGCGACACATCATGCTGGTATTGGCCTACACCAATGGCTTTCGGCTCAATTTTGACAAGCTCAGCCAGCGGGTCCTGCACACGACGCGCAATAGACGCCGCACTTCGCTCAGCTACGTCCAAATCAGGGAATTCTTCCTGTGCCAGCTTGGAGGCAGAGTATACGCTCGCACCTGCCTCATTGACGATCAGATACGCGAGACTGCTGTCACCAATATCCGCGATAACTTCGGCTACGAATTGCTCTGTCTCACGTGATGCAGTTCCGTTACCAATGACAATCAACTCGATATCGTATTTGGCAATCAGCTGTTTGAACGTTTCTGCAGCTTCACGTTTCTTGTTGTTTGGCGGTGTCGGATACGTCACAGCCACTTCCAGCAGCTTGCCTGTGTCATCGACAACAGCCAGCTTGCAGCCTGTCCGATAGGCTGGATCGACTCCAAGCACACGACGCCCCTTAATCGGAGCCTGTAGCAACAGGCTGCGCAAATTGCCTGCAAAGATAGAGATGGCCTGCTGCTCGCCCTTCTCTGTCATTTCAGCACGCACTTCACGTTCGATAGATGGCGCGATAAGCCTTTTGTATGCATCCTCAATGACACTGCGCAGCAGGTCTTCCACCACAGACGATCCTTTAATCACTTGACCTGCCACATAAGTGTAAATGGAATCTGGCGCTACCTCCAAACCAACCTTAAGAATACCTTCCCGCTCCCCGCGATTAATCGCCAGAATACGGTGAGGTGGCATTTTCTTAGCCAGCTCACGATAGCTGTAGTAATTTTCATACACAGACTCTTGCTCGGTGTCCTTTGCTTCAGAGGTCAACATTCCATGATCCAGCGTATATCGGCGCACCCATTGGCGAATAGCCGCATCATCAGCTATATTTTCGGCCAAAATATCCATGGCTCCTTGGATGGCGGACTCAGGGGTTTCGACTCCCAGCTCAGCATTCACATAGGATTCAGCTTCTTTCAAAGCATCACCCTGCTTCGGCTGACCCCAAATCCAGATGGACAGCGGCTCCAACCCCCGTTCCTTTGCCACACTGGCGCGAGTCTTGCGCTTTTGCCGATATGGACGGTACAGATCCTCCACTTCCTGAAGCTTAACCGCAGAAGTGATAGCAGCCTGCAGCTCTTCAGTCAGCTTGCCCTGTTCATCAATAATGCGGATGACCTCTACCTTACGATCCTCCAGATTACGTAAATACAGCACACGATCTTCAATTTCACGCAGCTGATTTTCATCCAGCTCTCCTGTCATTTCCTTACGATAACGCGCGATAAAAGGAATGGTATTTCCTTCATCCAATAAACTGATCGTTGTCCGGATTTGCTTGAGTGCCAGCGACAGCTCTCTCGCCACTTGTTTGACAATCCGTTCTTGGCGTTCTGCTTCGTTCCGCTCCTGCCCAATTTCCGTCTTCATTTCCTCGTTAGACAAACCTATCCCTTCTTCCTCACAGCTCTTGTCATACATCATGTCTTTTATTATCACAAAAAATGATTCAAAGCGCCAGCAGGTGACGTAAAAGCAAGCCCTACCTGTACTTTTCTTCGGACATGCAAAAGGACAGCGCTAGAGCGCTGTCCTTTCCCGTTTCACTCGTCGTTCCATCATACTAAAAATCAATCAAACCGAGACTGATCTGTAGCGAGTCGCTCACTTTGCGCATGGTTTCTTCATCCAAATGGGTGATTTTGTCGGTAAGCCTTTGCTTGTCGATTGTCCGGATTTGCTCCAGAAGAACAACAGAATCACGATCAAAGCCATGCGTCGCCGCGTCGATTTCCACGTGTGTAGGCAGCTTTGCCTTCTGAATCTGTGCAGTGATGGCTGCTACGATCACGGTAGGGCTAAACCGGTTGCCGATATCATTTTGAATGATCAGCACAGGTCTGACGCCACCTTGCTCGGAACCGACTACGGGTGAAAGGTCTGCAAAAAAAACGTCGCCGCGCTTTACGATCAATATGGATTACACCCCGCTAACTGTACGGCCCAAGGTGCTGTTTGCATCTTCCTCCGCGTGAAAGGCTTCGGATGCCATGGTCAGGTTAATTTTAGCCATTTCCATGTATCCACGCTGCATAGCTTCACGAATGTAACGTTTTTTACGTTCACCTACATAAAGCTTCATTGCCTGCCTGATAAATTCACTGCGGTTGGAATTTTCCATAGCTACGATCCCGTCCACTTCCTGCAAGAGATGATCTGGCAAACTGATCATTATTCTTTTGGTGTTCTGCAAATTGGCCAACTTCTCTTCCACCCCCAAAACCTTGTCGCCATTGTACCATTATAACGTTATTCCCGGTAATTTATTCAAACGGAATATAAGAGAATGTATATGATATTCGTATATCATCTATGCTGCATTCCATTATAAACTACGCAGTTCGTTTTCGTACAGGCGTTTGATCCCCGAAATACAAGTGTCAGCGGAGCCTAATGCGTCTTTTGACAGTTATAGCGCTCTTTTCTTTCCTTTGTACATATTTCGGGACGTTATACGAAAACTCCTGCTTTTATCCGGTAATTTGCGTTATGAAATTAATTCCAGCGGGTTGGAAGAAGTGAGTTCACCCGAACGACAGGCACATGATTTCGCATGTAAACACGCGGTACCCTGTTTGCGATCATGCAGATCACCTCGTAGTGGATCGTACCAAGCTTGGATGCCAGCTCGTCCGCCGCAATCATTTCGCCGGACTGCTGGCCGATGAGAACAACCTCTTCGCCGTTTTGAATTTCTTCCGCATCCTCTGCGAAAGATTGTAAGGATACCATACACTGGTCCATGCAGATCGTACCGAGTACAGGGACGCGACGACCGCGTATCAACACTTCAACCTTCCCACTTAGCATGCGAGAATATCCATCCGCATAACCGATTGGCAGTGTGCCGATCCGCTCTTCACTAGAGGTCACATACCGGGTACCATAACTAACTCCCCATCCAGGAGGAAGCGTCTTGGTATAAACCACCGCCGTCTTTAATGACAATACAGGCAACAGTTCAATGACTTGCCGGTTAACCTCATCAGACGGATACAAACCGTATATACTGATGCCAATCCGCACCATATTGGGGGAAAGGGAAGGGGTATCAATGGTGGCCGCGCTGTTGCCCGTATGTATAATGGGAATAGTAATACCTTGTTCCCTTAGCGCATCCGCCACGCCCCGAAACCGATCATATTGTAGCAGTGTATAGCTTTTATCTTCTTCATCCGCGCGGGCAAAATGGGTGTACATGCCTTCCAGCAGCACCTGCTCTAATTCGTGAGCCTGCCGGACAAAAGCCAAAGCCGCTTCTCCAGGCAGCAAACCGAGTCTTCCCATGCCGCTGTCTATTTTGATGTGCACCTTCAGCTTGCGTTCGCTTCCTTGGCGGTCCAATCTGCGGATACCTTCCAGCACTTCCTCACTAAACACAGTCAATGAGATATCATGCTCCCAAGCTGTTTGGACAGCTTCAGGCGAGGTATAGCCGAGTACAAGGATCGGCAGTTCAATCCCCGCATGACGAAGCTCAAGAGCCTCATCCAGAAAAGCGACGCTCAAATAATCCGCACCAAGGCGTTCCATTTCCTTTGAAATTTCTACGGCACCGTGCCCGTAGGCATTAGCCTTGACACAGACCAGTATCAGCTTATCCGCAGGCAATACCTTGCGAAAGGCTTCATAGTTGGCGCCAAGGTGATCCAGGTTGATTTCGGCCCGGGTCGATCTGTATTGTGCTTGCAAAATCCAGTCACCTTCTTCAATTGTTAGCCTCTAACATAACCTTTTACCATTCGAATGTAGCAAATTCCTTGCTTCCAAAGGTTAATGGTAATGTTCAGAGACGTGGCTGTCAATGGCAGGGGGACTTTGCCAGCCTCCTCTACCATATCTACAATAGAACAGGATATACAAGCGATGCACATCTTAGACTGCGAATGAATAAAAAGACGGATACGGGCGGCAGCAGAGCATTTTACACTCTAGACCGTCTGCATCCGTCTATAAAATTTTATTTACCCGATTGATCCTGTATAGAAGCGGCAATTTGTATCATTTCGCTCACAGGCAGGTCAGCACTGGTGATTCTGAACTCTATTCCATCATTCATCCAGGTCATCGTCTGCTGTTCGCTTCCTGTCAGAACGGCAAAGCTTCCTCCAATATCAACCAGTTCTCCTGCGGAAAGTGCGACCGCCCGATCTTTTGGACGCGCCTCCACAATGGTATAGTTATACGTTCCGCTATACCGCAGCATCACTGCATGTGTACCATTATCCTCCAACTCCGGCGTATCCTTAATCTGTACTCCGGCTGGCGTGTAGGACGGTTCAATCAAGCCGAATTCACCCAATACAGCTTCTGCGGCATCCGTTCCTGCTGACGTTCCGGTTGCACCATCCGCTGTGCTCGGTGTTTGTTGCTGCGCCTCTGCGTTAGCTGCTGCTTCCGGCTTGGACGTATCGCCTGTGACAGCTCCGTCGCTCTTCGCTTCACCAGACGGTTGCTGAACATCGTTGCCTACGGTTCCCTGCTCTTGTCCAGATCCACTGGATGTCACGCCAGTCGTCCCTTCTAACGTACCGGAAGAATCGGGCAAACCGCTGGAATCGACTGCCCCTGAAGATGGCGATCCCTCGCTACCAGCACTCGTTTTTCCGGAAGCCATATTCCGTTCCATATCAAAGGAATCTTTGTCAAACTTCGTATCAAAAGCGAATTGATCGAATTTCAGATCGACAACCACCTTGGCATTCGCATCAGATACCTGTACCTGAGTAGGGGCATAGTTGTTTTTGGATAGCCAAATCTTTTGCCTTACCAGCGCATGACTGTTGTAGTTCGCGGCCACATCAAACACATAGGATTTATCATCGGTAGCCAGCTGACGGGAGGCATCACCGATAATGCTGCGAACCAGCGTTTCATATAAATATACCTGACCCTGATTGTTTGGCCAGTCGCTTTTGAAACGGAAACTCTTGTTCAGGCTGGGGGTCAGTACAAATACACCCTCATCATTACGAAGCACAATTTGTGTAACATCCTTTTTCTCGTTCGTCATGGCAATGCGGTAATAGGACGGCTTGCGGTAGGAAATATCGACCTTGTATTCCTGCGGCGTGTCGCCGGTATGCAGCGTCATCAAAGCTGTACCGTGGTAGCTGTTCAGGTCGCTCACCACGTCACTCAAATCTTTAACCACATCGTCTGCGCTCTTCTTGCCGCACCCGGCCAGCAGCAACGTTACACACATGACCATGGCAAGCATCCATGAAATCCGGCGCATGTCATCAACCCCTTCAGCACATGTTTTAAATGAATTAGTACATGTCTATGAAGGACTTGTTCGATTTATGCAGACTGGCATGACAAGCTTGAGCGTATCCTTGTGTAATGCTATAAAATCTTTTGGAGACTAACCATAAATTCATATAGGAAATAAACCGAAAAACCAATCAAAACTACGCCGGCACAGATCGTAACCCACTTGATGGCAGTTCGGTTCATGGCTTTTCGTGTTGTTGCTACGAGGGTCATTAAGCCTAAATCATGGACAAGAATACCAAACAAAATACCTAAGCCAACAATCAAAAATTGACTTGTATTAGAACGATCAAACGAACTTGCCAGCACAGTCCCAAAAACACTTACCCAGAACACTAAATTCCCTGGTGAAACAGCTACAAGCAGCCCATTTTTATAGGAAGAAAATAATGACTTTGTCTTTTTCTCTCCTTCTAGCGCAATATCATGATCCGCATTTTTAATGCTGTCGTACCCTACGTAGCACAAAAATATGGCTCCAACCAGCCACATGATCACCTGTACAACAGGTAAGGACAGAACAGAGGCCAGACCAAAATATAAACCAATAATTAATAACAAATCGATGGTCATCCCCCCAAGCCCAACAATCCATCCATGCATGAATCCATTCTTTAGCCCTTGCTTCGTCATTTCAACCGTGATGGTACCTACAGGTAAGGCTATAGAGAAACCTAGTAAAACATATGTAATAAACAATGCCATTCCAAAACCCCTTTCAAATGTATAAAAACGTTATTCTATACCATAAAAAATGACAAATCAATAAAATTTGAAGTATAAAATGAGCTAGTAACACATGAGACTTATTTTGTACAAAATCGGATGCATTGACCAAGTTTGTCCATTGAGTATTGAGGGTTCAGCGCTTATCATTGCTTTTGTGATAATAATTCTCATTTGCAATATTATGAATCATTCTATTATACGGAGGTTGCTATGATCAACAAGAATTCTACGATTAACAAGAATTCTACGATTAACAAAAAACCTACTCGACAATACACTTCTCTGATCTGTCTATTCTCTCTTATGGGGGCATTGCTGCTGGGGTGCGGCGCATCAGACAACAATCAGACTGCAAACAGCAACACAGCAGCATCAACAAAAACATCGGAAGCAGCCACAACTCGCGCCTACACAGACTATAAGGGACATACAGTAGACATTCCCACGACTCCTGGGCGCATTGCTTACTTCGGAGAAAACTATGGGGATCTATTGGTTTTAGGCGTACAGGCTGTTGGTACATCGACTTCTATGATCGAGGGAAAGATATATGAAAAAAAAGTTCAGAATGTATCGGACCTAGGATTTCCCATTGATTTAGAAAAAACATTGGCTCTACAACCAGACCTAATCATCACCGCCGATACGGACGAAAAACAATACGCAGCGTTATCAAAAATTGCACCTACAATTATGTTCGATACCTTTGCTCCGCTGAACGAGCGTTTGGTACATCTCGGAGACATTGTGAACAAGAAAAAGACTGCTGAAGACTGGCTTGCCCAATATAAAATCAAGGAAGCAGAGATGTGGAGCAAACTTCAGGCGAAAGGTGTAAAACCGGGTGAAACAGCTTCGGTCTTTACCTACTATCCTGGTGACCGTTTGTTCGTCATGGCACGGACAGGCTTGTCGCAAATACTGTATGAAAAAAATGGTCTCAAGCCTACTCCTCTTATTCAGAAAGCACTGGATGAGGACAAAGGATTCGTGCAATTATCACAGGAAGTAATCGGACAATACGCTGGAGATCGGATTTTCATACTGAACAGTCCAAGCTCAGAAGCCCGCCAATCTACCGAACAGTTAATGAAAAGCAAGCTGTGGCTCCAGCTGCCTGCCGTCCAACAGGGACATGTGTACATGCAGGACATTGGTAAAACCGAAAGTGATGCTTCTACTCGAGAATGGCTGCTGGAGGAATTGCCCAAGCTCATAAAATAAGCTCGAAGAAGCTTATCGACATTTGTTGATAGGCTTCTTTTTTGTTGAACCTAAAGGAGGTATACTTATGCATATATGATAACCATTCTCAATAAAAGGAGTATTACACCGTGAATCAGCCTTCTTCGTCTGTAAATTCACCCCCGCCCAACTCACTGCTTTTTCATTTTAAGGAAATTGTGTTGGCTAGTGAGTCCAGTGATGGACTAACATCTCGTCCAAGTTCAGATCACTGTCTGCTTATGTTCATCGGCGGGGCTGGAAGGGTGGATATTGGTCAAGAACAATATGTCTTCCATTCAGGTCATGGGTATTGGTTAACTCCTGGGGGAATCCTATCGCATCGCCCCCTTGGATGGAACTGTACCTGAATACTACAAAATCACGTTCAGAGTCATCGCTATGTCGTTGGAGACACAATCAGACATGACCTTGGCTGAAAACGCAACGGGCATGCCATCCATTTATCTTGGCTCCGTCCTGCCAGAACCGCGTGAATACGTCGTTTCCTCTTCCTCCAAGCCTATTCAGTTGGCTGAAGAGTTATTTTATAGCACCCAACAAACAATACAGCCGCATAGACAAACCACTGCATTGCGTCAGCAAATCATGTTTCAAGAGCTGCTCTTACTGTGGCAGGAAGCCCACGTCCCTATTAAGCATAACGAGGGCTTTAATCCGACATTGCCTGCATCGGTGGAAAGCACCCTTACATATATGGAAAACAACTACGAAAAGCCTATTACCGTCAAGCAGCTTGCCGAACAGGCCAACGTTTCCATATGGCAATACTCCCAGCTGTTTCGCAAAATAACGGGCAAAAAGCCGTTGCATTACCTCACTGAGCTGCGCTTGAACCATGCCAAGCGGCTGCTGCTGGAATGCAAACGGCCTTTACGTGAAATTGCCCGTCAGGTGGGTTTCTCTGACGAATATTATTTTAATCGGCGTTTTAGACAAATGACCGGGGTTCCCCCTGGCCAATATGCGCTATCCGCTCCCGGTTCTATGTGCGTTAAGGATTGGACAGGCCACCAAATTCATATCCCGCGCCAAGCGAGCCGTATCATCTATCATGGAGAAACGATGGGCGATCTGCTCGCGTTAGGAGCCAAAGCCATCGGCGGAAGTCTGCGGCTTAGTGAATCCAGCGTCTATAAACATCGTCTTGGGAACGTGACTGATGTAGGACTTCCGCTAGATACCCGCTTGATCAGCGCTCTTGATCCTGATCTGATTATCATCGCCAACTCGGATGAACAGGAATATGAGCGCGTTGCAAGCATCGCGCCCACCGTCACCTTTAACTCCTTTGCCGCCCTGGAGGAACGGCTGCGTACACTTGGCGCCTGGCTCGGTAAGGAACGAGAGGCCGAACGCTGGTTAGCTACCTTTGCCGCTCGTAATCTGGCAATGTGGAACCAACTCAGTGCGCATATCACAGCCGGAGAAACCGCCTCTGTCTTTATTTTCGATCATGGCGATCGGCTCTTTGTCATGGGCATGTCCGGATTCTCATCGTCCCTTTACCACCCGCACGGCTTCCAACCCGCAGAGCCAATTCGTAAGGTGCTTGACGAGGGACTAGGCTTCGCAGAAATTGATCCGAATGAATTGCCTGATTACGCCGGAGACCGCATTTTTATGCTCGTCCCTACAGTACCAGACTCCAAGCATGCGCTGGAATGCATGCTCAACAGCCCTCTCTGGCTCAGCCTCCCTGCTGTATGTCAAGGCCGGGTATATTTCGTAGAAGCAGACCGCTGGAACTGGAGTGATGCCATGACTCGGCAAAAGCTGCTCACTGCACTGCCCAAACTGCTCATTCATTGATACTGAAATGCTGCTATTTTTTCTAAAAATGCTACATGAGTCCTTGAATACTCCCATCTGCCTCCAGCGACATATGCTCAGCTGCTGGAGATTTGGGCAGTCCTGGCATCGTCATGGTATTACCTGTTTCCACGACTACAAAGCCTGCGCCTGCAGACAATGATACGCTGGACACGTGAATGGTGAACCCCTCTGGCGCACCTAGCAAGGAAGGTTGATCTGAGAAAGAATACGGCGTTTTGGCCATGCATACAGGCAGTTGTCCAAAACCAAGCTGCTCCATACCCGCCAACGCCCGTTTGGCCGCAGGCGTGTAAGCCACCTCTGCCGCACCGTAAAGCTCCTTGGCAATGACACTAATTTTCGCTTGCAAATCAAGCGTATGATCATATAGCGGTGCAAAATGTGCTTTGTCCTCCTGAAGTAAGTTCAGCAGGCTTTGGGCCAATTTTTCTCCCCCTTGGCTTCCCTGCGCCCATACTTGTGAAAGCTCTGCGGGTACACCCAGCTTGCGGCATTCCGAGAAAATCAAATCCAACTCGGCTTCGCTGTCTGTTACAAAATGGTTAATCGCCACCAGTACAGGCACACCAAACTTTTGCAAATTCCGTACATGTCGGCTCATATTGGCTAATCCGAGTTGCAATTGCTCCAGATTTTCCGCATCCACCTCATGTTTAGCTACACCGCCGTTATATTTCAGCGCTTTGGCGGTTACAACCAGCACAGCCGCATCCGGCTGCAAGCCGGACTGGCGGCACTTGATGTCAAAGAACTTTTCCGCTCCCAGCTCAGCCCCAAATCCCGCCTCTGTGACGACGACCTCTCCCAGCTTCAACGCCAGCTTTGTCCCCATCAGGCTGCTACATCCATGGGCAATATTAGCAAAAGGTCCACCATGCACAATAACCGGAGTGCCCTCCAACGTCTGCACCAGATTAGGCTTTAATGCTTCCCGAAGCAGCACAGCCATAGCTTCCACCGCGTGCAGCTCCTCTGCTGTTACCGCCTCACCGGCTTCGTTATATCCAATCACCATTCGACCCAACCGTACTTTAAGATCGTCCATATTTTCACTTAAGCATAGTACCGCCATGACTTCGGAGGCCGAGGTGATCAGAAAGCCGCTTTCTCTTACCGCTCCATTCCCCGTTCCCAATCCAGTTACAATACTTCGCAAGCTCCGATCATTCATATCGACTGCCCGTTTCCACACAATTCGGTCTGGCTTCAGCCGCAAAGCATTTCCATGGAACAAATGGTTATCAATCATCGCTGACAGCAAATTATGCGCAGCTGAAATGGCATGTATATCCCCTGTAAAATGCAGATTAATGTCTTCCGCCGGAACAATCTGGGCCTGTCCTCCCCCGGTTGCTCCCCCTTTCATCCCAAAGCAAGGCCCAAGAGACGGCTCACGCAGTGCAGCAACGGTTTTATGCCCCATCGTATTTAGGGCCTGTGCCAGCCCGATGGTTGTCAGTGTTTTTCCTTCTCCAGCCGGAGTGGGATTCATCGCCGTAACCAGCACCAGCTTTCCATTCGGACGATCCTTTAACTGCTCCCATAGAGATGGATTCAGCTTCGCTTTATATTTGCCATACGTCTCCAGATGCTCTTCTTCAATTCCTGCTTCTTTGGCAACATCAATAATCCTCTTCATCCTTCGTTATGTACCCCCCGTTTTATAAGTCTGAACAATGGTGTCAAACCCTTTATCATTTCATTCTACCAAAGTGTACCGTTTATTGCGCTATGATTCATTTCATCGCAAGCGGTTGCTATCCTGTGAGTTATAAAAAAAGGCATCCTCAGCCCGCATGAACTTTGAGGATACTCTTTTGGCATATCCTAATCAGCATAAATCCTCTAAAGGTCAGGACAGCTTGGGACTACAAACCATCCATATGTAAACGCTCAACTACTCTCTACTTTATAATGCTTTTCTAGCAGTTCCTTAAAAACATCAATCGGGTACTTGTATTGATCCGTTTTGAACACAATTCGGTTATTCCATTGATTCTTTTCCAGCTCGCATCCATGCTCCATATCCAGTTCCTTCATAATAAATATAATCTCATCTAAGGTTACCATCACACTATGTCTGTTCGTTGTAGTCGCCAGCATCTGCTCGCCTTCCTGTATGTATGCCTTAACGATCTGTTCATCAAACCCTTCGCTGATCATTAATTCCTTCAAAGTTTGTACAAAAAGAGCTGGAAGATTTTTGTACTGCGATTTTTTAATTCCAAACAGCGTGACGCTTAAGCGGGAAATATCATGCATAAACACAATATTTTTTCTGCGATTTAGTAAGAACAATCTGGCATGCCAACTATTCAAAGGCGGATAAATATCAACTTGAAGTGGTTCAGTCTCCCATTCCTTCAGCAGTTTTTCTGTTCCTCGTATAACAAACATCATTGCTCTCCTTTATTGACGGTCCTGTACCGTAGCTCATGATCTGGCATACCTAGTCTCTCACATCAGGCATACCCCGGATATTATAACTCCGT
Organism: Paenibacillus sp. lzh-N1; assembly: GCF_002872435.1. Lineage (NCBI taxonomy): Bacteria > Bacillati > Bacillota > Bacilli > Caryophanales > Paenibacillaceae > Paenibacillus > Paenibacillus sp. lzh-N1. Next base: position 312,472 of record NZ_CP025696.1, read on the forward strand.
ATTCCAAACATCGGATTATAGACTATTTCAGTATGATATAGGAAGGCGGTGAATTTCCAGTAGCTTAATTACATCTTACGCTGGGGATGGAGAAAAAAATCTACTTGAGTGCCTTCAGGTTGAGAATATTAATAGTAACTTTGGAGAAAGCCTTGCTTCTACAAGGTTTTCTCTTTTATCTAAAAAAGAATAACTGAGTAAAGAATATAGTAGAGTTAAGTCACATGTCAGCAGATTAACTGTTCTGAGCCAAAATCGTAAGAACATCTGTATTAAAAAGCTGACTTCTTGGGATAAGAAGTCAGCTTTTTACAATTTAGGCCAAAGCCTTTTCTAATTATTCACAAATGTATTGCGGTTTAAATAGAGTTTTTTATTCTTGTCTACTAACTATACTTTTAATATTTTCTTTAAATGTACTTAGTTTTTGCCCATCAATATATGGATTGTTTTCTGCGTCAATACTATTAAGACTAGCTTGTTCTTTTAACGCCTGATTGACCGCATAAACGTTTCCGTTTTTAATGTCAAATTTACCTTGATATTCACCAGCCACAAAGTAAATTGGATTAATTTTAGGATCTTGTCCCTTTTTCAAAAATAAAACGAGTTCATCGCCTTGCTTAAGGTAGGGATTGTCTGTTTTTTCAACAATATTGTCTGTTTTTATTCCTAATTGGGTAATAACAATATTTTTTTCTGATTCTGTTCCTTATTAATAAAGATCATTAATACCAAACACATCTTCGCTAGGCTGTGGAGTGTAAATTCTCCAATTATCATAGCATTGTGGTGTAGTTGGATACATCAAGCATTTACTAAAGTCTTCATCTAGTCCTAAGACATGTCCTAGCTCATGAGCAGCTACTGATTGTGCCTTCTGAGAAGAATAACAAATAACATTATTGGACTGAGCAGAAAGATTCTGAAAACAAGAACTTGATTGAATTGGGATGCGAGTTAGCAGAATCATAGGACCATGCAAAAAACCGAAAGACCTTCCTACATAGGAAGGTCTTCATAGGCCCTCTCGTACCCTGCCGGATCGGCAGATTGTATAAAAGGGGGCGGTGGATACGATTTTAACCTAACGTTTTTTCTCCTTACAAAAACAGCATTTTATTTACTGATTTTCTCTATCACTTCAAGTTCTTGCGTGGAATAATATTCCTTATCATATTCTGTTAAGTAAAATGCTTTTGGTTCCTCTGAAACTCTTAACACAATAGATCGAAAATCATGCTCGTGAAATTGAGTATAATTTTTATTATAAAAATAATCACTCTGTCTTAAATCGTGATTGATATGATATGGGTATAATTCGTGTTCCTTTTTACTGATTTTCTCTATCACTTCAAGTTCTTGCGTGGAATAATATTTCTTATCATCTTCTGTTAAGTAAAATGCTTCTGGTTCCTCTGAAACTCTTAACACAATAGATTGAAAATCATGCTCGTGAAATTGAGTGTAATTTTTATTATAAAAATAATCACTCTGTCTTAAATCGTGATTGATATGATATGGGTATAATCCGTGTTCCTTAGAAGCAAACCAAACGTTTTCCAACGTCATGCCCTTTTTTGTAGCTTGTCCATTTTGTTCTTTTTCCGTTTTCATTTGATCCTTCATATCCATTCCTAACACTCTCCTATTCTAAGCTATCGTCTATTCCTTTGGACTATTTCCCGAGCTTGGTCAATCGTGTAACCCTTACGAATATAATAATTCTCCTCCACATACTCCATGTGTCGATCAACCTTTTCTGGCATTGTTTCAGGACTCCAACCTTCTTGGATAGCCCTACGAAGAAAATTTAATGGTGACTTAACTGGACGTGGTGACTGTCTCATAATAAGTAATAATTCCAATACTCGTTCAAAAGGTAACGGTCTTAGTCGTCCGTCCATTTGCTTGCTTAAAAGTTACATTTACGTATACGTAAATGTAATCGTATATGTATACGTAAATGTTTATAATTGAGAAACAGACCGCCCCAGGTCAAAGGAGACGGTCTGCCCCATAAAGCCCATCTTGTAAGCCGCCGCCTTTATTTAAAGCGACTGCCCGAGAGCCGTGTTACCAGCACGGTTCTCCTGAAACAAGTATAACACCTCGCTCAAATGTAATAAATTCCTTTTGTGGGCGTTCATTTCAAATAAGGATTTGGATGAAATAGGTTTTGCATACACGCCCTAATAAATAAAAGAGGCTATCTGCGATCCACGCAGATTGTGTTACGAACCCTATCCCAAGTATCAGGAAGAAACTGTTTACATATAATTGACTTAGCTAAAATACCATCAATTAAGCATTGGTTTGATCCAATGTTTCAATAGAAGTAAAGCTATTCAGAATCTCTTTAGCTATCAGCAATCCAAAGCAGAAAACAATCTCTTATAAAATTGTTACAAAAGTAGGACGCTTACCATGGTACAGCTGATTTTTCAAGAAATATAGCTAGCCTCCAAACAAGATGATGGACACAGGATAACTATTTTAGGTTTTTCAACTTTTCATCATGTTGGAGAGCTTGGAAACAAACAGCCTTTAACGCTCCTCCAAAAATTCCCCTATTCAAATTCGTTGGATTTTTTTTATGGAAATCCCCTCCACCACTCTATATAATTCAGATACAGTTCGCCACACGAGCTAATCTAAAAATTAGGGGTGTTCCACACCTATGCCACAGCATATTTTACTTATTGAAGACGATCTATCTATTGCTGAAATGCTGCTTAAAGCACTCACCAAGGAGGGCTACAATTTAACCACCGCTTCTGACGGGGAAGAAGGGCTTAATGCCTTTGAACGTCATACTTACGATCTGATCCTCGTGGATTTGATGATGCCGAAGGTTGACGGTATGGAGGTAATCCGGCAAATTCGTACCCGCAGCGCCGTGCCGATTCTGATTATGTCGGCTAAGGACAGCGATGTGGATAAAGCGCTTGGACTAGGCTTCGGGGCAGACGATTATGTTGCCAAACCTTTTTCAATGCTTGAGATGACAGCTCGTATTCAGTCCGCAATCCGCAGATCGACTACATATGCCCGTCTGCAACAGCAGGAGGAACAGCCGCAAGCACAAGTTTTGACCTATGGAAATCTACGCATTGATTTTGATCATTTTACAGTCATACGCGATGGAAATGAAATTCAGCTAACAGCCAAAGAAACCGATATTCTGAAGCTGTTTGCATCCAATCCGAACCGAGTATTTACGAAAGCTCAATTATACGGGTTTATTTGGAAAGACGATTATATGGGTGATGAGAATGTGATTAACGTCCATATTCGCCGCCTACGTGAAAAAATTGAAGAAGATCCCTCTCACCCTGTCCATATTAAAACGCTGTGGGGCATCGGCTACAAATGGGAGAATGGCTGATATGATCATCGAAACTATTTTTGAATGGATTGTCATCCTCATAATGTCCGTCGTTATCCTATGGCTTTGGCGGGAACGTGTAGCCCATAAGCGTAAAATCAAGAATGTCCGAACCCTACTTGAGCGGATCGTGACCGTGAATCATGCGGAAAAGCTGCTATATGTCACAGGTGACGTTGAACTGCAGCGACTCATGACGGAAATTAACCGACTACTAGACTTAAATCTGAGGGTATCAGCCGATTACAACCGGGGCCAAATCGCTATGCGCAAAATGATTTCAAATATTTCTCACGATCTCAAGACCCCGCTTACCGTTGTGCTTGGTTATGCCGAGATGCTGGATGGCGATCCAGATATTTCGCCAGAAGAACGTATAAAGCTGCTATCCAGAATTCATCAAAAGACAAGCGAAGCGATTGAGTTGATCGGAAGCTTTTTTAGTTTGGCGAAGCTGGAAGCCAACGATACGGATATTCCACTGACCCGACTGGAGATAGGAGAACTGTGCAGACGCAGCATTTTGGAGTTTTATGATCTGCTGACGGCTCAGGGTTTTACGGTACATATTGACATCCCGGAGCATCCCATACATGCCTTGGGGAACGAAGGAGCCATTGGGCGGGTGCTGAGCAATCTGATTTCAAATGCCATTCGCTACGGGGCAGAGGGTCGAACGCTAGGCCTGACGCTGTCAGAACAGCAGGATACAGTGCGTATAGAAGTGTGGGATCGTGGAAAAGGCATACAGGAGCCGGAGCAGGATAAGGTTTTTGAACGCATGTACACACTTGAGGATTCCCGTAATAAGGCGGTACAGGGCAGTGGACTGGGTCTTACGATTGCCAAGCGCCTGGTTGAATGCATGAATGGAGAGATGCAATTGACCAGCAAGCCTTATGAGCAGACCGTCTTCTCTTTTACCTTGAAGAAGATCAACTATTAAGCGAACTGCTCAACTTAATAAATTTGTAAGGATTGCGAAAGAAAAATGAACATTTCGCCCTTTATTCTTGAATTATCAACAGCACACGAAGGGAGAACACCCATGACTTACATATTACGTACACATCAGCTGACCAAAGCCATGAAGGGCAATGAAATTGTAGCAGGGGTCAGTATGAATGTGCGCAAGGGGGAAACCTATGGCTTTCTCGGTCCCAATGGAGCGGGTAAGACGACGGTGATGAAAATGATTACCAACCTGCTCAAGCCGACCTTGGGCGAGATTGAATTGTTCGGTGAAAAGCTAACGCCACAGTCTTATCATCTGCTCGGACGGATGGGTTCGATTATTGAATATCCGATTTTTTATGAAAGGCTGACAGCTCAGCAAAATCTCGAACTTCATTGTGAATACATGGGCTATTATAATAAGCAGGCTGTCCGGGATGCACTGGAATTAGTGAATTTGCGGAATGCAGATGACAAGCCGGTAAAAGACTTTTCACTCGGAATGAAGCAGCGTCTCGGGATTGCCCGAGCCATTGCGACCAAGCCTGAGCTACTCATTTTAGATGAACCGATTAACGGTCTGGACCCGGTGGGAATCAAGGAAATTCGGCAGTTATTCCATATGCTATGCAAGGAATATGGGATGACGCTGCTCGTGTCCAGTCATATATTAGCGGAAATTGAGCAGATTGCGGATACAATAGGCGTGATTAATCACGGACGGCTGATTGAGGAAGTTTCGATGGAACAGGTACGGGATACCAATACGGAATATATCGAATTTACGACCAATGATTGTAAAAAAGCAGCCTACATCCTCTCCCACCATCTGAGTCTGAATAATATAAGGGTGCTTAATGAACAGAGTATACGTATTTACGATACTAGTGTACCGCAGAAGCAAATTACGAAAACGCTCATTTTAAATGATGTAGAGGTCGATTCCATTCATCAGAAGAGCAGTACGCTGGAAGACTACTTTTTACGTCTGTTACATGGAGGGGATCACAATGCTTAAATTGATACAGTTGGAGATGAAAAAGCTTCATCTGGTGGGTTATATCCGTTCAGCGCTGATCGCCAACGCTTGCATTCTAGGGTTGCTCAGTACTATTGCACTGGACAGCCAAAATGAAGGAGTACCCGAATTTACACAGTACGCTCAGCTTCTCGATCTTATGGACAATATGGTGAGGGCAACGTTTATTGTATTTGCCTCCGTTCTACTGTGCCGTTTTATCGTAGGAGAATTTAAATCCAAATCGATTACAATCTTGTTCATGTATCCGATTCATCGTCAAAGGCTAATGATCGCCAAGCTCTTGATTGTGCTGCTGTTTACATTCTTGTCTATTGTAATCTCGGAAATCATCATTACGGCTGCGATCCATTTGCTCAACCAGTTTGTCATAATTGTACCGGATAAGCTCACTCTTTCCATACTAGCCGAGCAATCAGCGCGCACGCTAATCAATGCCGTGGCCGCCAGTTTTATGGGATTGGTTCCGCTGTATATGGGAATGCGAAGATACTCTGTACCCACGACCATTGTGACCTCGATTCTGATTGTAGCATTGCTTTTCTCCAATAATAACGGTGCTACCCTTAGCTCCATTGCCCCCGTGCAAATCAGCTTCTCTGTGCTGGGAATGCTTGTGGCTTATGCGGCAATTCGGCGCATTGAGTATAAGGATATTGCCTAGTAAAAGGATTAAACATAGAACGCTTTCATAAAAAGATGAAAATCCTTGCTTGATATACACACATTTTTCACTGGACTTCATTCCAAAACAGGTATATCCTATAGGAGAAATTAAAAAACGGAATAAGGATCTTCGGGGTAGGGTGAGATTCCCAACCGGCGGTATGGCTCATGGAGCTAAGCCCGCGACTCTGTATCTGGCAACAAGATACGGACTGATTTGGTGAGATGCCAAAGCCGACGGTAAAGTCCGGATGGAAGAAGATCGAAATATGAACATGCCGCAAAGTCGATGAATACTGCATTATGGTTGTGCAGTGACTTCATTTAACTTGCATCAAACGGCAAGTTTATTTGATCAACCCCCGTCTTGCATGGCCTTCGCCATGGACGGGGGTTTTTGTGCCACCGGTCCTGTATTCGCAAGGAGCTAAATAAGTATGAGTCAATCATCAACTGTACTAACATCCAAGGATTTTGATCGTAGCTCCCACATGAAAAGCGGTTTTTGGCTAGTCGCGATTGGAGCGGCCTTGTGGGGCGCAGACCCGCTGTTTCGTATTATTTTGTTAAAATCATTTACCTCAACACAAATCGTACTGATGGAGCATGCGCTACTCTTTATCGCTCTGACGCCGATGCTGTGGAAGCATCGCGAGGAGCTTAAAACGATACGATTTCGTCAGGTTTTCGCTATTTTGTTTGTCTCATGGGGTGGCTCGGCACTGGCCAGTGTGATTTTCACCATGGCACTCAGCAACGGTGATCTGAATGCCGTACTTTTACTTCAGAAGCTTCAACCTTTGGTTGCTATTATTCTGGCCCGCGTGATATTGAAGGAAATGTTACCGCGTCATTTTGGAATATTAATTGTCATCGCTCTGTTCGGGACGTATCTTCTGACCTTCGGTTGGTCGCTTCCCTTTGGACATGTTCATGATTTTGTTCAAGTTGGTAGTCTGCTTGCACTGGGTGCAGCGATTCTGTGGGGCGGTTCGACCGTTATGGGCAGCTACTTGCTCCGTTCGATGAAATATGAAACGGTAACCTCCCTTCGCTTCATGGTGGCGCTCCCTCTGCTCATTGTTCTCACCTCTGTGGAGCATGCTCCGTGGAATATGCCTACAGGTACATGGGCGGGCGCAGCTGTAATTATCAACTTGCTGCTGCAGGCATTGCTTCCGGGTCTTCTCAGCTTATTACTGTATTACAAAGGCTTAAGTACAACCAAAGCTTCTTATGCTACGATGGCAGAATTGAGCTTTCCTATGGTAGGTGTTGTGATTAACTGGATCGCTTTCCAACAAATCGTTACCGTAGCGCAATTAACTGGTTTTATGCTTATCTGGGTTACACTCTTTATGATTTCTCGTCAGCAAAAAAATTAACAGATCCATTTGCTTTATACTCACCTCAAGCCTCAAGCCAAATCATGAAGGTGCTTTTGCATCTCTGATTTGGCTTTTTATGTATGCATATTCATACCGTGATTAGCCCTTAAGAACTATTTTTAAAAAAATGTACCTAAAACATGCCTTGATTCATCATTTTTTAAGATTACATCTATAAAATTAGTCGATTTCTGTCGAATAAAACAATGTAGTGACCATCAGACACAGAGGAGAAAAAACATGACTAAAGAAAAACAAACAGTTCCGTGGTGGAACAGGTTTCTCAAGCAGTTTTATTTAATGAGGACAAAATTAATCATTTCTTTTTTGGCTGTGTTATTGATTCCGAGCTTACTTATTGGATACTTTTCTTATCAGGGGGCTACGACACAGCTCAGTCAGCAAATGGCTAATTCCGTATACACGAATCTGTATCTGATCCAAAGCAATGTCAATCAGTATGTATCCCCGATCATGAAGGACGTGGACGTCCTTACCAGTGAAATCCAAGCTGATTCCATTGGTTCCGATCAAGAAGCCCTTCAGAAAAAATTGGATGACATCGTCAAAGCTCATCCTGAGTTAGATGCCGCGCTCCTTGGCAATGCGAAAGGAGAATATATCCGTTCTCCGCTAAAAAAGGAGGCTGATTATGATCCTAGGGAGAGAAAATGGTACAAAAATGCGATGCTACATAAGGGCAACATATTTGTCGGTGTTCCAGTTGCCAGCGTTACGACAGGGAACCTAGTAGTTAATGTATCGGCAACGCTGAAGAACGGTGAAGGGGCTGTTGCATTGGCTTTGAATCTGGACAAGATGGGGGACAGTCTGCAGTCTGTTAAGATAGGCGAACGCGGAGGACTCATCATTGTTGATTCTGATCATAAAGTTGTATCTGGAGCTGGAACAGCCTTTGACAAGACTGGCAAAAAACCGGCTGACACTATGGAGGGACTTCCCAAAGTGGCGGCAACCGGAGAAAATGATACTCCTTCCGTGTCGCAAATTAAATTTATGAATCGGGATGTGCTGGCCTTTACACTTAAGGACCCTCTCACTGGATGGAATATTGTTGCATTATCGGATCTGGAGGATTACAGTGATGCAGCCCAACCGATTCTGAGGCAAAGCCTGATTGTAATTGTTATTTCCATACTGGCCGCTGCGATCATCATAGTGCTAATGATCCGCTCATTCCTGATCCCTCTCAAGAAGCTGCAAGCAGGGACACGGATCGTCCGTGATGGAAATCTGACCGAACGTGTAAATCTGTCTAGGAAGGACGAGTTCGGCGAGCTGGCACAGAATTTTGACCAGATGACACATTCCTTGCATTCGATGGTCTCCGAGGTCAACCAAACGTCCTCCCGACTTGCATCCTCTTCCCTGATAATCAAGGAGAGCACAGAGCAAACGACGGAGTCCGTACAACACGTAGCGGAAACGGTTATGGAATCCGCAGAAAATGCAGCAACCAGCGCCGAGGCATCCGAGCAAACTGCCAATGCTGTTGAAGAAATGGCGAAGGGTGTCAGCACGATTGCCGAATCGGCAAGCTCCATCGTGGATTCAGCAGGACAAACCGAGCAGGACGTAGCTCAAGGCAGTCAAATGATTAGCCATGTGCGGACACAGATGGACCGCATTCTGGAAGCTGTAAGTCAAACGGCTAGCCTGATGGATGAGCTATCCCAACTCTCGGACGATGCGAAGCAAATGAATGCGGCTATAGCTGCCATTGCCAAGCAAACTAATTTGTTGTCCCTGAACGCATCTATTGAAGCCTCCAGAGCAGGCGAAGCTGGGCGTGGATTTGCCGTAGTCGCTATTGAGGTACGCAAACTGTCTGAACAGTCCAAGGAAAGCGCTGATTCCATCAGTCAGATCATTACGCAGATGCTCGATTTGATTCAACGCTCTACCGCCACGATGAATGGCAATGTTCGTAATCAGGTTGGTGAAGGATTACGAATTAGCCAAGATGCAGAAGGTGCATTTACAAATATTGAACGCTCTACTTCTCATATCGTGGAACAAATTCAAAGTGTGTCCGCTGCTGCTGAACAAATCTCAGCCAGCACGGAGGAGGTTTCCGCCACTGTTACCCATTTGGCAAGCCTATCCCGCAATTCGGCGGACAGTTCGCAGACAACCTCCGCTGCCGCTCAAGAGCAGATGGCAGCCATGGAGGAAATCGCATCTTCCTCACAAGAGTTGTCCAACATGGCACAGGATCTGCAAGAGCTGGTTAAGCGATTTAAGATTTAGCTTCCACAGCTATTTTTGAAATTTCATCAACAAAAGCTCAACAGCGCTTTATCTGTTTACTAACAAAAGCCTTCGTCCGCATACAAAATACGGGCGAAGGCTTTTTCGTTGAATCCTTGAAACAATGTCTCGTATTTACCTATATGCTCATCTGCCCCGCTAGTTGGCGGCGTCTATCCCCTTCTGGATCATGTTCCACCATAATATTCTGATGAAAAATGGCTGTAGCTCGCTGTTGCTTGTCGTACATCGGCCATGCCGTCTCAGGCAGCATGGGCTTCCCTTCACGTGCAAAAGCAATCCATGCCTGCTGCATATCATGAGCAAGCTTCTGCATCGAAGGCTGAATCTCTAATCCCAGCTTGCCCAGCAGCTTCAGATTATCGAAAACAAAAGCAATTTCTGCACCGTGCACCGCTTGTTCAAAGGTAGGATGTCCCGGCAGGGTCCAATCAAAACGATACATCCATACCGATGCATACGCCGACTGTGCAGCGGCAAGAGCCAACGCGGGACGCCAAAAAATGAGATCGGTCAACATTTGCGCCTGTCCCTCAATGGTAACTGGAAAAGGTTCTATCAGGTCGCCAATGTCGGACATGCCTGTCATCATTTCTAATGCCTGACGTGCTGTTGGCTTGTTCATTAGATGGGATTCTTTGCGGATGAAATAGTTCCCCTCATGCAAGTTCGTTCCAATCATAACAGATACCTGTTTGGCTGAGCCTTGGGCGATTGCAGACAGGGGTACATCCGGCAAGGTCACCCCGTCTACAACGGGTTGATAAATCATCGCCATCCCTGGTCCGATGACTTCATGTGTTTTTGCCATAGCGAGCATCAACGCATCTGTCGGCAACGTAAACAATCGCTCAGGATGCTGAGTGTCTACACCCAGTTGCTGTAAATACACAGCCGCCACTTGCTCGGCCTGTGCAGTTGGCAACACCTGCGATGCCCCGCTCTGCAAAATTGCACGCTGGAACAGCCCCTCAGCGGCTGGCATCGCCAATAAAGCGGCAATACTCATCGCGCCTGCCGATTCACCGAACACCGTTACTTCATCCGGGTTGCCGCCAAAGGCAGAAATATGATCTCTAACCCATTTCAGCGCAGCGATTTGATCCAACAGTCCGGCATTTGAGGTCAGCCCATTTCCCTTTGGAGTCAAATGCAAAAATCCTAACGGCCCTAACCGATAATTGATCGTAACTACAACAACATCGCCATTCTTCGCCATGCGTTCCCCGTCATATAAAGGTATAATCCCAGATCCAGTGACAAAGGCACCACCATGAATCCACACCATCACCGGACGTCCCTTCTCAGGAGCCTTCGAAGCTGGTGTCCAAATGTTCAGGTACAAGCAATCCTCGGACTGCTCTGGCGGTTCCACCAGATTTCCAGTCATACTTTCAGCGGAGGGCATGGGTTGCGGACAGATGGGTCCGAAACTCGTCGCAGTCCGTACACCCTCCCACGGCTCCAAAGGCTGTGGCCCATGAAAACGTAGTTTTCCAACAGGAGGCTGTGCATATGGAACACCTTTCCACACATGATATCCATTCTCTGTTTCTCCACGTAATTGACCTAGACGAGTATGTACTGTATTACTTTCCATAATGAACCCTCCTTTATCTCGTATGTTCAACATAACGGTATAATATCAATCTTTACATATCTCTATTATACCCTTTGTGCAGGACCAAACCAAAAAATACCGGAAGCGCTTTTGCGCTCCGGCATTTTGTAAACAGGATGGGCGGATCGTGATTAGTCCCGAACCTCTTCTTTCGGAATCAGCTTGTAAATTTCTTCGCTTTCCATTGAATCAATCAATCGGTCTAGCCACTTGTAATAAGCCACAGCCTGCTTCATTTTCATACGGTCTTGCTGAAGAATCGCCTTAAATTCCTCGTATTCTTCACCCTGCGCCATCAATTTGTCCAGTTCATCGATGGCTTTGCGTAGGACGAGTAAATTTGTTTCTACTGCTTTTCTCCACTTAATAGCGAAGAAGTCAGTAAATGTTTGATACCAATCATACTCGACTTCATACAAGTCCTTGCGTGAGCCCTTGCTCCATACCTTGTTCACCATTTTCAGATCCAACAACGTTCGAACTCCTGTACTCATGCTCGTTTTGCTCATTTCCATTTCACGGCCCATCTCATCCAGCGTCATCGGTTTATCCGCAAAAAAAAGCAAACCGTACAAATGCCCCGCGGACAGAGTGATCCCATATAGGTCCATGTTTTTACCTATAGCTTCTATGACACGTTTGCGAATTTTTTGCAGCGATGCCTGCTGCTCATCACCTAACTGGTACAAGCTCATGCTTGCAACCTCCTAATTTTAGAGCATTTTGCACAACCTAGTATGAACGACTGACCCGTAAAGGATTAGCTTTGACGCAATATATGAAATCTTTCAATACTGAATGAAATGTTTCAAAAGCAAAGCTTCTGTCTATATTACAACAGCATGATCGTTCAAAATCATAATTCGCAAAATTGCTAATGATAGTAAACTTTTAAAATTATGGATATACATAAATCTTTTTCTTATGGTCATATTTCATTGTCTATTTTAAAAAAAGCACTATCAGTTGTAAAGTTCCGAATGTTTGAGCATTCTAAAGAACGAAGGAGTATATCGAAGGAAAGTTTGTACAGTTTTTTCTGTATGTACTTTACGAACAGTTTTTTTGTTTGAAATGTAAGCAATGCTTCTGTTACAATTAATTTTGTCATTAACCGTTCAGGATGTACAGAATTATGATTTTTATACTCAATCCATCATGCAACATGGGGTTAATACCAAGCAAAGTATAGAAAGAAGAGGTGTATGTATGACGATTTTGGAAGTCAAAAATGTCAGCAAACTCTTTGGTCCTCACGCAGAGCAAGGTGTTCCGCTCCTGGAGCAAGGCTGGGGCAAGGAAAAGCTGGCCAAAGAAAAACAGATTACTGTTGGTGTTAATAAGGCCAACATGGAAATTAAGCAAGGTGAAATTTTCGTAATTATGGGGTTATCAGGTAGCGGCAAGTCCACTTTGGTGCGAATGCTAAATCGCTTGATTGAGCCTACCTCCGGTGAAATTCTGGTCCACGGCAAAGATCTCCGTAAGATGAACAAAGAACAACTCCGCGAAGTTCGTCGAAAAACCATCAGTATGGTTTTTCAAAAGTTCGCCCTGTTCCCACATCGGACTGTATTGGAAAATGTAGAATACGGTCTTGAAATTCAAAAGGTAGATAAAGCACAACGCCAGGAAAAGGCACAACAAGCGCTGGAACTGGTTGGTCTTAAAAACTGGGGTGATAAGATGCCCGATGAGTTAAGTGGCGGTATGCAGCAGCGTGTCGGTCTAGCACGGGCACTCGCGAATGACCCTGAAGTTCTCCTGATGGATGAAGCATTCAGCGCATTGGATCCTCTCATTCGCCGTGACATGCAAGATGAGCTGCTGGAGCTTCAAGATAAAATGAAGAAAACAATTGTCTTTATCACCCATGATCTGGATGAAGCGCTGCGGATTGGTGACCGGATTGCATTGATGCGGGACGGAGTGGTCGTACAAATTGGTACACCGGAAGAAATTATGATCCAACCAGCTAACTCTTATGTAGCCCGCTTCGTCGAGGATGTGGATCTGTCCAAAGTATTGACGGCTGCTCATGTCATGCTTCGTCCAGAAACCATCACTATGGACCGCGGTCCGCGTGTAGCTCTAGAATTGATGCGAGAGCGTGGGATTTCCAATCTATTCGTCATTGATCGCACCAAAAAGCTACTGGGTGTTATTAATGCCGAGGATGCTGTTCATGCTCTGCGCAACAATCTGAAGATTGAAGATATTTTGATCACTGACGGACCGCAGGTTACTGCTGAAACTGTCATTAATGATCTGTTTGAAATTACAAGCTCGTCCAAGGTGCCACTGGCTGTCGTCGATGACAAGCAGAAGTTGCTGGGCGTTATCGTCCGTGGAGCTTTACTGGGTGCACTAAGTGGAGATGTACCTACTACAAAGGAGGTGAATGCCCATGATACCGAAACTGCCAATCGCTGAGTGGATTCAATCCATTGTAGACTGGATGGGTATTCATCTGGCTGGATTGTTTAATGTTATTTCTTCGGTTATAGAAGCCGTAGTTGGCTTCTTCTCTGGCTTGTTTATGCTTCCGCACCCTCTGGTGTTCATCGTGATCATCGGGATTATCGCCTTTATGATTGGGCGGGTACAGCTTACACTGTTTACTGTCATCGGCTTCCTGCTGATTGATAATCTCGGCTATTGGAGTGAAACGATGAATACGCTCGGACTAGTCATCACGTCTGCGCTTGTATCCATTGTTATCGGGATTCCGATCGGAATCTGGTGTGCATACAGTAAATCAGCATCACGCATTATCACGCCTTTACTTGATTTTATGCAGACGATGCCTGCGTTCGTGTACTTGCTCCCGGCGGTTACCTTTTTCAGCTTGGGTGTTGTACCAGGTGTTATCGCATCAGTTATCTTTGCGATCCCCCCAACCATTCGCATGACCAACTTGGGGATTATGCAAGTATCGGATGAGCTGGTTGAAGCCTCTGATGCATTTGGTTCAACATCGGCGCAAAAGCTGTTTAAAGTACAGCTGCCACTGGCATTGCCTACCTTAATGGCTGGTATTAATCAGACGATTATGCTGTCACTGTCCATGGTTGTTATTGCTTCCATGATCGGTGCGGAAGGCATCGGTGCAGTTGTGTATCGTGCTGTGACCCAGCTGCAAATTGGTAAAGGTTTTGAAGCCGGCTTGGCTGTGGTCGTTCTGGCTATTGTGCTTGACCGCTTTACACAAAACCTGTTTAAACCGACGAAAAAAAGCAAAAGTCGTGTATCCAGCAAGCAAAAAGTATGGATCACTTCAGCAGTTACAGCAGTTATTCTGATCGCTGGCGCATCTCAATATTTTGTTGGAACTGATCATTCCGCTGCTGGTAAAGGTAATGCTGCCAATCCGATTGGCGCAGAGGTTGATTATAAAATTATTGGTATTGATGCCGGGGCAGGCATTATGAAGTCGACGGCTAAAGCAATTCAAGACTACAATTTGTCTGATTGGAAGCTAGTCGAAGGTTCTGGTGCGGCCATGACAGCCACACTGGACAAAGCCATTAAAGCGAAAAAACCGATCATTATTACCGGTTGGACTCCTCACTGGATGTTCAACAAGTATGATCTCAAATATTTGGAAGACCCTAAAAAGTCTTATGGTGAAGCTGAGGGTATTCATACGATTGCCCGTAAAGGTTTGCAGCAGGATGCTCCTACTGCTTATGAGTTTCTAAAACGTTTCAAATGGACAGCGGAAGATATGGGTGAAATGATGGTTGCTATCCAAGGCGGAACCAGTCCAGAGCAAGCTGCCAAGGATTGGGCAGAGAAACATGCCGACAAGGTTCAGGAATGGACTCAAGGACTGCAAACTGTCAATGGCGATACCTTTAAGCTAAGCTATGTAGCTTGGGATTCGGAAATTGCGAGTACGAATTTGCTGAAATATATAATGGAAAACAAATTGGGTTATAAAGTAACCGCACTGCAAGTTGAAGCAGGTCCTATGTGGACGGGTGTCGCTAGTGGTGATGTAGATGCCTCCCCGGCTGCATGGCTGCCGTTAACGCATGCGGATTACTGGACTAAATACAAAGATAAGCTCGACGACCTAGGTGCGAATATGACTGGTGTTAAAACCGGGTTGGTCGTTCCAGCTTACATGAATGTTAAATCAATTACTGAATTGCAGGGGAACGGAGCCGAAGCGGCTCCGGCTTCCGCCGCTACTGGGGACTTTGGCAAGGAGGTCGGCTACCGTATTGTCGGTACCGACCCTGGCGCCGGACTGATGAAGCTGACTGCTAAAGCTATCAGTGACTATGGATTGTCTGACTGGAAACTGCTTGAAAGCTCTGGAGCTGCTATGACCGCTACACTGGATAAAGCTATCAAAGCCAAGCAGCCTATCGTTGTAACCGGTTGGACTCCTCACTGGATGTTTAACAAGTATGATTTGAAATACTTAAAAGACCCTAAAAAAGCATACGGTGATAAAGAAGAAATTCATACCATTGCCCGCAAAGGCTTGAAACAGGATGCTCCTGTGGCTTATGAATTTCTAAGCCGTTTCAAGTGGACTGCTGATGATATGGGTGAAGTGATGATCGCAATTCAAGATGGTACTCCCCCACAGCAGGCTGCCAAGAACTGGGCTGATAAGCATCCTGATAAGGTACAGGAATGGATCAAGGGCTTGCAGCCCGTCAACGGCGATCCCCTGAAGCTGAGCTACGCTGCTTGGGATTCTGAAATTGCCAGTACGAACGTATTGAAATATGTATTGGAACAAAAATTAGGCTATAAAGTAACAGCGCTGCAAGTGGAAATCGGTCCTATGTGGACAGGCGTGGCTGGCGGAAGTGTAGATGCTACTGCAGCCGCCTGGCTTCCATTGACGCATGCTGATTATTGGGCTCAATATAAGGATAAAGTAGATGACATCGGAACCAGCATGACTGGCGTTATGTCCGGACTTGTCGTTCCATCCTATGTACCGATTGATTCTATTGAGGATCTTAAAACGCAATAATACTTTTCCACTTTTAAATTATACTAATAAATAAAAGGCAGATCAGGGTTACTCCTGATCTGCCTTTTTGATTAAAATTGCTCTCAGCCTTTAAGTGTAAATCCTTCTTGTACGGGCATATCGGCATGCTGTGCTGTCGTCTGATGCTGCCTAAAGAATAACGGATAGATCACGAAGGCCACCAGCAGACTCACACAACCAATGACGCCCAGAGCAATCAAATCCTTAAAGATGTAGGTGATATCCAGTCCCTTGAGAGTAATGTTCCGTACAGCGTCCAAATAATACGTTAATGGCAATATTTCAGCAAGTCCTCGCAAGAAGCCGGGCATTGCTTCCAATGGCCACGTATAGCCTGACAGCATAAAGGAAGGAACAGCAATGAGCATCAGAGTTTGTGTCGCATCCACTCTGGTCTTGGAAAAGAGACTGAACAGGAACCCTAATCCACACAAAGCAAAGTTAAAGACCAACGACACCAAAATCAATGGTAGTACCTGTCCCCTAAACGGAATATCGAAGCATAGAGCGCTAATACTGAATACAGTCAGCACATTGAAAGCTCCCGCCGCATAATAGGGTGCCAGCTTGGCAATAGCCAAGCGCCACGGGGTATTTTTCCATGCGCCAAATCTTCCCCAAGTCCCTGCTTCCTTATCCCGCGTGCAAGACAACGCAATACCTAGCAGCAAACACTGCTGGAGAGCCGCAGAAATAACCCCCAACGGCATGAAAAGCTTATAATCATATACCGGGTTAAATAGCACTCTGGATCGGAACGGGATGGTAGTCAGCGTCGAGGCAGCCTGATCGGCGTTCATCCCTTTTTGCTTCATGGAATTAAGCGATACTCCCGCGCTCACGCTACTAATGACCTGATTGGCAATCCGACTGGCACTATTGGAATACATCATATTACTGCCGTCAATCAGCGTAAGCACAGGTGGATTTTCCCCATGCTTAAGCCGAGTGGTAAAGTTGTCGGGAATGACAATTCCGACCTTAGCTTCCCCAGTCTCCACCTGGCGGACTACATCATCCTGATTGGTCACTTGCCGTGTAACGGCAAATGAATCAGTCGCATCGAACGCCTGAATAATCTGGCGACTAAGCTGCGAATTATCTCCGTCATACACTGTGACAGGCATCTCGGTAATCCGCTGATGTGAATACAGGAAGCCGAATAGTATCGTATACACTATTGGCGTAATCAGCAGAATAGCCATAAAACGGCGGTCCCGGAAGATACTCAGCCATTCCTCGCGAAACACATCGCGGATACGAAGTCTTTCCTGTGAATCCTGCATATTACTGCGCCCCTTTGCCTGTAAACAGAACCGTGGAGCCTGTTGGAACCGAAGCCGCAAGATCTGGTAATGCTACCTTCACACCAAAGGAACGGACATCCTTATCACCAGAACTTTGGCTCGGTTTTTGAATGGCAAAGTCCGCAGCCGATTCTAACAGAATGACTTTACCCTTCAGCTCCTTGCCACCTGACAGTAATTTAATTTGAACTGTATCCCCTGCTTGAAGACCGTTCAGAGACGTTTCCGGTACATAGAATTTAGCCCAACGCTGTGTGGATGTTTCAATGGTATACACCGGGAATCCTGCGCTAGCCATCTCACCCAAGCTAAGCGACTTGGATTTTATAATCCCATCCTCAGACGCACGCAGCGTAGTATAGCTCAAATAGGTCTGAGCCTCCTGAAGTGCAGCTTCCGCTTGGGCTACCTGTGCATTGGCACCTTCAACCGCAGATTGTGCCTGCTCTACCGTCGATTGCGCCGCCTTCACAGCGGATTGCGCTTGCTCTACTGAAGCCTGAGCAGCTTTGACATCTTCCTGTTGCACAGCAACTTTGCCTGCTCCTGCCTGTGCTTCCTTCACTGCAGCCAAGGCTTGACGGTATTGAGCTTCAGCTGCCGTAATTTCCTCCTTACGGCTTCCCTCCCGTGCCATATCCAATTTTTGCGACTCTGCATTATACTTGGCCACTGCCTGTTGATGTTCCAATGTCGCTTGATCCAACGAGGCCTGAGTTGCTGCACCGGCTTCTTGAAGCTTTTTGGCACGCTCCAGATTTTTAACGGTCAGGTCCAGCGTTTCCTTAGCTACCTTCACAGATGCTTGCAATTGCTCAAGCTCCTGTGGTCTTGCCCCGCTCTTGAGGGCATCCAGTTTTGCTTTGGCGGCGTTAGAAGCTGCTTTGGCCTGTTCAATCTGGCTGGAGGAAGCCTCAGCGGTCACACTGACCGCTGTCGTGCCTTGGCTCTTCTTGGCCTGAGCGGCGCTCACGGTAGCCTGCGCCTGACCTACTCCTGCTTGAGCCTGCAATACGCTGGCTTTCGCTTTGGACACATTGCTCTTGGCTGCCAGCAATGCAGCCTGTGCTTGCTTCACCTTATCTTCCAGCTCACGGCTTTCCAAATGGGCTAGCACTTGCCCTTTTTTTACCTTGTCGCCCTCATTCACCAGCATCTGATCAATACGTCCTGCCATCTTAAAGCTGGCATTGAGCGTATCTGATTCTACATAAGCCGTTGGGATTGAAGAAGACTCATCTGCGGACAGGCTACTGCTCCCTCGTGGGAAGGCAGTCAAAGCATAGATTCCTACAGCGATTAAAATAATGAGTACGATATAAATCGCATATTTTTTAGCTTTCATGTTCTCATCACTCCACTTATCTATTTATTTAATGTTGCATACCCAGCGCGTTACATACAAATACTTCGATACTTTCGCGAACTTCCTGCGGATTCATCGTTTCGCCCCATACCATCGACCGCATCGGAGTAAAAATGTAAATGCCAAATAAACAATTTGCAGTCGTTTTTGCATCCAACTTACTCGAAATTTTCCCATAGAACTTGCCGGAATCAATCTCTGCCTCCATAAAATCAAAATAGTCTGCCAGCACTTGCCTAATATTAAAATGCTGTTCCTGCGAGACCCATCCCTTACTGACTAATAGACGGCAAAAATCCGGCTCTCTCCCAATGAACTCAATATGTACTTGGATCAGCTTGTGAACCCTCACTTCTACCTGATCCATAGGAATCTGAGCCATCGCTTCATGGATATCCTGGACAAAACGCTCCATCCCCATCTTCAAAATGTAAATGTACAATTCTTGCTTGTTTTTAAAATTGTAGTACAGGGTTCCTTTGGCTATGCCACATACCTTGGCAATTTCCTCCATATTTGTTTCATTAAAACCTCGTTCGGAAAAAGCCTTGAGTGCGCCGTTAAAAATAATTTCCTTCGTTTGCTGTTTCATGCTTCCTCCTTTTTTGAACTGACCGTCCAGTACAAAAATTATGTATTTATTATAAGCCCATTTTCAGTTATCCAGCAATAGGAAATGTGTAAAAATGACTATTTTAGACACTTCGTCTAAACGATCATTCTAAAACAGGAATGCAAAAACGGATCGAATAAGTGAGGGGGTCACTCATTCGATCCGTTATTTCATAAAATCGGCTAATAAGGGGGCACATTTACGAATTATCAGCCGATTTTAAGGGAGGGCCGACTATTTCTTCACCGTTTGATTGTATTGTGCGATTTTGCCTGTAATTTCTTGTGCAGCTTGGTCCAGCGCCTGTTTTGGCTGCTGCTGGCCACTCAGAATAGCTTCGATCGCACCTTCGACGATTTGACGCGCTTCTGGGAATACGCCCATTACTGCGCCTTGTGTAGCAGTGGATTGTGCCGATGCGTGCAATTGGTCAACGGCCGTCTGGAATTGCGGATATTTTACCATGTTATCTTTGAGTACCTTCTCGTCATAAGCTGCTTTCGTAATCGGGAAGTACCCTGTGTTCACACTCCATTGTGCCTGTACTGCTGGAGAAGCGACGAATTTAATGAACTCCCATGCTGCCTTTTGCTGGGCTTCGGGCTTGTTGTTCATGATGTATAAGCTCGCGCCACCTACAACCACGCCGCCTTCTTTTGCTTCATTGGCTCTTGGCAGGAATCCTGTGCCTACTTCGAATTTATCGCCAACCTGCTCCACAATATTACGCAGCGAAGCGGTGGAATCCAGCGTCATTGCAATTTGTCCTGCGGAAAAAGCTTTCGCCGTATCGTCCGAGTTACGTCCTAAATTGGATACGACCTTTTCATCAATCATTTTCTTCCACCATGTCAGTGTTTTTACACCGGCATCCGAATTCAGCAAGGATTCTGTAGCTGCTTGCTCGCGTCCATTGCCATTATTCACATAGTCCGCGTTCTGATTGGCAAACAGTTGCTCCATAAACCAGCCGTAGATAGCAATGGATGCACCGGATTTACCATCCTTACTCAAGGCTTTGGCAGCTTTCTCGAATTCATCATACGTTTTCGGAGGATTAGCTGGGTCAAGTCCTGCGGCTTTGAAAGCATCCTTGTTGTAATATAAAATCGGGTTTGACGTATTGAACGGCATCGCGTTCAATTTACCATCAATCGTGTAGTATCGTGTAATATTCGGTTCAAGCTGCGACAAATCGAACTTATCTGCATCAATAAATTGTTGTACAGGCGTGATCATTTTAGAGTCGATCATGAATTTACTACCGATTTCGTATACTTGAATGATGTCCGGTCCGCTATTAGAACCCAGCGACGCTTTCAGCTTGTTCAAGCTGTCATCATATTTACCTTGATATACTGGCTCTACCTGAATGTCCTTATGACTAGCGTTAAAGTCAGCAGCGATCTGCTTGATCGCCTTTTCACCGTTGCCGGACATTGAATGCCACCAAGTCAGTTTTATAGGTGAAGCCGCTGCAGCCCCATCATTACCATTACTCGGCTTCTCCGCCGCTGTATTGTTGCTACAACCTGCTGCAACTACCATAGCAGTCAGAATAAGCAGGGTCAAAGCACTTTTCAAACGAAAAAATCTCATAATCTCTCTTCTCTCCCTTTGATTAAATGATTCTTGAATGAAATGTTCGTACTCTTGTGCGTTAAAGCTTTGTATATAGGCTGCTTGCGCAGGTGTTGCTGTCTTTTGCATCTATGATTAGCCTTTAAGCGCACCCGCTGCCATTCCACGCACCAGCTGTTTGAGTCCAAAGATCAGCAGGAGCAGAGACGGTAAAATGACAAGTGCTGTACCCGCAAACACCAGATTCCATGAAGTCGATTCCTGAAACTCCAGCATGGATATGCCGATCTGTACGGTACGCATATTCTCGCTATTTGTGACCAGTAAAGGCCAGAGATATGAATTGTACATGTTCAGGAACGAATACACAGCCAGTGTTCCGAGTGCAGGGCGCGATAACGGAAGCACATGGAACAGGAAATATCGGATATGTCCGCACCCATCCATACGAGCAGCCTCGAACAGTTCCTTGGGAAGCTGGAGGAAAAATTGTCTTAGCAGAAATGTTCCGAATGCCGTCGCCAGAAATGGAACCGTCAACCCTTGATATGTATCAAGCCAGTTCCAGCTTCGCACCGTCAGATAGTTAGGAATAATGGTAACTTCCCAAGGGATCATCATTGTCGCGACAAACATGCTAAAAATGAAGTTTTTTCCCTTGAATTCCATTTTGGCAAAGGCATAGGCCGCCAAGCTGGCTGTAATCAGTTGTCCGATCATCGTCAGACCCGAAATGAGAAAGGTGTTGCCGATAAAGGCTGCAATCGGAACGATTTCAAACACTTCAGTGAAATTGGCCATATGAAAGGAATGCGGGAAAAAGCTTGGTGGGTAAGCGCTCGCTTCCTCCGGTGACATGACCGCCATAAAAAATGTATAAATCACCGGATACAAAATCAGAGCGGCTGCAATCGTAAGCAGCACATACAGTAATGTTGAATTCAGGTGTTGTTTCATTGGTAATGCACCTTTCTTTCCACCCATTTAAACTGAATCATCGTAAGCACCAAAATGACGGCGAACAAGACAATCGCCTGCGCACTCCCTGTTCCGAACCGGAAATTAACGAAAGCTTCCTGATAAATGGAATATACAAATACATTTGTACTGTTCACCGGACCGCCTTTGGTCAAGATATTAATTTGGGCAAAAGACTGGAAGGCACCAATGATAGAAACTACAGTCACAAAAAAGATCGTCGGTGATAGCAGCGGCATAGAGATACGCCAGAACGTGACCAACGGTCCGGCTCCGTCCATTTTGGCACTTTCGTACATGTCGTCTGGAATCCCTTGAAGTCCGCTCGATAAGATAATGTAATTGAAGCCAAGATTCATCCAGATGGTCATTATGGCTACGGAGAACAGCGCCCAATCCGGGCTGGTCAACCACGGAACCGGATTGATATGTAACAGGGAAAGCACATAGTTGAACATTCCCAGTGTGGGATGGAAAAGAAATTTCCAAATGACCGCAGATGAACCCACCGACAACACCATCGGTAGCGAGAAGGCAAATTGGAAGATACGCATCCCACGTAACTTACTGTGTGTAAGGGCAGCTAGTACCAGCGCCAGTAAAATACCCACAGGTACCGTCAATACCGCAAAAAGCAGCGTGACCTTAATCCCCTGTAGAAACTGACCTGAGCTGAAAAGCATAGCAAAGTTATCGAACCCCACATAATCTGCAACGTTTCCTGCGGGATCTGTAGAATGCAAGCTAAGATAAACGGACTTTATCATCGGATAAAACATAAATACAGCAAACAAAATAAGCGATGGAGCCAAAAAGGTATACGCCAGCGCGTTTTCGCGCAGTCTTTGAATTTTTAGCGAACCCGTGCGTATGCGAGCTTTAGACGATGTCCGTTGCTGGCTCCTCGTCCCCAGTCCCAAAGATTTGTTAAGTTCACCCAAAACGGAACGCCCCTTTCTTTTAAACCAACCTCAGTAAGTGTATCGTTTTGATGTAAAGGGAACATCAAGTGGACTGGAGTAAAATGTTAATGTTTTTACTCTTTGTAAAACCAATCCTAATTGGGTACTCGCACAAGGGCACAGGCTCCTGCATACGATATATCATTATTATGAGTATGGAGGTCAGAGGCGAATGTCGTACAATACCGTCAGTCCGCAAACTTTATATCAAGCTAGACCGGAATTCCAACAAGAACTTAAAAAAGTTCGCGATCAATTGCATTATCAATTGAGCCCCTACAT
The DNA here is from genome assembly GCF_002872435.1 of Paenibacillus sp. lzh-N1. Lineage (NCBI taxonomy): Bacteria > Bacillati > Bacillota > Bacilli > Caryophanales > Paenibacillaceae > Paenibacillus > Paenibacillus sp. lzh-N1. The sequence goes on from NZ_CP025696.1 coordinate 335,929, forward strand.
GAATCACACGGTTAGGGTACAAACGATGGATCATCATGTGTATGAAGGAACGATTGTGCACATGGATGCGGATCATTTGTATCTGAGAGTCCCTCAGCAGTATCACTCACCCTCCTCAGGCATTCCGGCCCCTGATCGTTCCTATGCCTACAACAATGTCATTCTGCCGCTGGTGCTATTTAATTTGTTGGTTATAGTCCTGTTGAGCTAGCGTTTAATCCATGCAATCTGTCTAACTAAAAGACAAAAAACCTCCAAATCCGTAAGGAGCCTACCCTTGGCACATTACGAAGTTGGAGGTTTTAGTTATTTGTATTCTTATAATCATTTGTTCTCACAGGAGATGCCTGCTTCCTGCTCTAGTACAGCTACAAAACGCTCTATACGATCTTCATTCGGCAGGTGGCAGAACACCTCATTTACACCCTGATTGATCAACAGGATGCTCCCCTTAGTATCTGACAAATCCTTTTCCATCTTAGCCTGCGAAATATGGTGATAATTAATGAACTTGACCCAAGGAATACCCATAGTGCAGGAATAAAAGATGATTCGTTGGGACGTTACGGCCAGCATTCCACAAAGCGGTATCTTCTCAGAGCTTTGCTGCAAATCATACGTACACCTAATACAGGATCGGATATGTTCGCCAGCTTCCAACGTTAGACTAATGGCTCGCAGCTCTTTTTCATCTGTTTTCATCCCGTCTCATCTCCTGTTCGAAGTTCAGGAACGAGTCGCAGCTCCATGAAACTTCAAATCAGCTTTAGCGGCTTATCTCGTTGACCTCTTCCATTTTTCGTCAGATTAAGAACTGGACAATGACCGATCTTCACTGCACATTAAAACCAAGGATGGATATGTACAACTTAACATGGGCACAGGATGTTATCAACAAGCAAGCTAGCACTGTTATTGAGCAAAATTCAGAAATGAGGAATGGTATACGCTTCTTCTTGGCAAGCTAATGTGAGAATACGTCAGAACGGAGAAGAAGCCTGATGAAATATAACCGTTTGCTATGCGCTGGAATCGCTGTTTCTTTGGTGTGTATCAGTTCTTGCCCCACTCCATATACGAATGCACAAAACACATCATATGCCTCCCCCGCTCCTACAAAGGGAAGAGCCTATTACGAAGAACGGGGCGACATTGTATGGGAAGTTCCTACCCATCGTAAGCTTATCGCTCTCACATTCGATGACGGACCGGACGAAAGCAATACGCCTGCCATTCTCGATTTACTTCAAAAATATGATGCGAAAGCGACCTTTTTTGTCGTTGGTAGTCGTGTAGAAAAGCTGCCACACCTTGTAAAACGGGAACGAGAGGAAGGACATGAAGTTGGCAACCATACCTTCCTTCATTCATCCTTTCAATATATCTCCCGCAACAAAGCTCTGTCCGAATTGGACCAAGGTCAGACGAGCATCGTTCAGGCAACTGGTGCGGGGACCCATCTATTTAGACCACCAGGCGGCTCCTATAACGATTCACTCGTCAAGCTATCCAAGGAGAAGGGGCTAAAAATTATTTTATGGTCCTGGCATCAGGATACCCTAGATTGGCGAAAGCCTGGTGTACACCGTATCGCAGATAAGGTGCTTCGTAACGCCCGTAACGGCGACATTGTCCTCATGCACGATTATGTACATCAAAGTACACAAACCGTTGAAGCCTTGAAGATTATTCTCCCTGAGCTCAAGAAAAGAGGTTATTCCTTCGTCACTGTATCTGAATTACTCTCTAATCGAGAAAAGCCGGATGGGCTGATTGAGGTGAATAAGTGAAAGAGCAAGGAAAGTGGGCTCGCCGTTGACTATGCAAAAAGTATGCAGGAACGAAATTGGAATGAGGTAATACAAGAGACCTCTCACAAGTTTATTTAACTTGTGAGAGGATAAATCCCAACCTCAATAGTGAGCACCACATCTTATTTTACAGCTATACCGTTCAGTTCAATGTTTTGGAGGCCAGCCATTGCATCATCGTTGTTTTCTTTCCGTTAATCACCTTCGATACTTCGTTGTTATACACGTAAATCCAGGACCAGTGGCCATTGTATTCATACGGTGTTTTATCACTCTTTTTGTACAAACCAGAAGTATCCACTACGTTATCAAACAACGACATATGGACATCCTTTGCTCCGGCATTCACTAAACGGTTGTAGGTCGGAATCATATAATCGTTGGGTGGAACCACAGTATCGGTTTTGGCAGCCACAAACCAGATCGGCAGATCCTTCAAATCGTTAATTTGTTCGTCAGTGATTAGGCTATCCTTTAAGGCTTCACACGCCACCACAGCTGCTGCAAAATAGTCTTTATAATCACGGATCAGCAACATAGTCATATATCCGCCGTTGGAGTCTCCACCAATGTAGATTCGATCTGTATCAATGTCTTTGTTTTTGGCCACGTATTCCTTAATTAAGGACATCAATGCTTGCTCATACTTCGAGGTTCCGTCTCCAAAGCCTGTAAAACCATCCATCCAGTAGGTCGGAGTCTGAGGTGCCAGCACATAAGCCCCGCCAAAATACGATTGAATATCCTTAGAAGCAAAATTCGCTGCTTTATTACCCGAAATCGGAATCGTCGGATCTGTACCTCCCTCTCCCATACCGTGCAGCCAAATCACCAAAGGGTTTTTCACCTTGTCTTTTGCCGGTGCATAGCTCGCGTAGGTTAAAGTAACCCCATCAGAAGTAGCTTTACCAGTTGTAAATTGATCAACCAGCTGCCGTATCTCGCCTGCAGAGGTATCAATCTTCAAGCCGGAAATCGTGCCTGATTTGGTTTTTATAGCTTTTTGCTGCGTGATCGTATATTTGTTATCATTCCATGCGTTAAACCCCGAACCCGCCGCATCATAATGAATGGCAGAGCTTAGAGTTACGGCTGGACCAATTTCCATTTCCAACACAACGTAGCTTCCTGTTTTACTTACAGGGTTGCCACTTTTGTCCGATACATAGGCCTTGGTGACCTTCCGGTTGCCTTTCCCAACAAAGGAATTTACCAACCTATTGTCGCTTCTTTCCACATATACCTTAAATGTATCCTTTGTTATCGCATCTTTGGGTACCGGCTTACCCAGATTAACAATGATCTTCGTAATGGTTGCTCCCCAATCCTTCACCTCCGCAACAGTCCGGTATGAAGTAGGCTGCATCTTGGCATCCTTGGCAGCCCATGCACCGTTGCTGAATACAAGGGTCGTACTGACAGCTAAAGTGAATAACATAGTTGTTTTAGCAACCTTTTTAAACTGTTTAAACATGATGTCTTACCTCCCAGATCCATTGATAAAACGCTTACATTATTAATTTTAATGATTTTTTTATTTTCATCCTGCCTTTTATTAGCCTAATTCAGGTCAATTACTGACTCCTTGCTTCAGAACGCCTCTTGTGCTTTTTACGATATTGATGCGGTGTCGCTTGATAAACCTTTTTAAATACCCTGGCAAAAGACTTCTCGTTTGGAAATCCGTGTTCCAGCGCAATTTGTATAATAGAATGGTCCGTATTCATAAGAACACGGAAAGATTTCTCCAGACGGATGGCATTGATATATTGAAATAGCGTCATACCTACATGCTTTACAAAAAAACGGGACAAATATTCGGGAGACAATCCAAAAACCTGAGCTATGGAATCCAGGGATAGACTCTGATCGTAATTTTCTTTGATATAATCGGTTATCAACGTCAGTCGCTCCAAATATTTATGAGTGTTAAAGCCAGGGATCGATTCGTTGTCAATTTTAAAATGCATTAATAAAAGGTACACCAGTTTATAAGATAGCGACGTTAGATGGATATGTACCAAAGGGTCATTGTGCTGGTTGAGGTAAGCTACAAATAATGTGTTTAACAGATCACGCAGCTCCTTAAAATGCTGTAATCTCTGCTCATTGGTTTCAAAAATGGATATACAATCGAATGAAATGGGATTACTGTCCTTAGTATTTTCTCGAATAAATCCAGAAGGAATCAAAACGGTTATAGCCTCTCTACCTTTGCCCTTAGCCACAGAAAAGGAATGAATAGCATTCGAATTAATGAGCACAATATCTCCTTCTTGGGAGCTATAATTCATGCCATCTATATAGATATTGTCAATTCTCCCTGAGAGTACATAAGATATTTCGATGCTATCGTGCCAATGCCTAGGTATGTATGCTGGTTCATTGGAGGAATGAACTATAATTTTTAATGGAAAATGATTGTCTGCCTGGACCAGCTCATATTTGTATTCCAAGTTTGTCGCTCCTCTCAGATGTGAACATAATACCTCCCTGTCTCCATAAACAAAAAAAACCTAAGATAACAAAATACATAAGATCCTTGGATCTTAACATTTTGTTCCTTAGGTTTTGCCTGCGTAACAGTAACAATCCTAGTGCTATTCATTCTCATTTAACTAAGCTAAGTATATAGAGGGTTGAAATTCATGTCAACGCTTTCATTCAAGGCGTTCAACCTCCCAACAAAAAAGAACGAGCTTCTATAGCCCGTCCCTTTATTTATGATCCTGTTTTTTGAACTTTGAAGATATATTTAAACCAAATCCAATCAGCACGAGTCCCGTGGCCTTATCGATAATATTCTGAACTTTGGGTGACATTAACCATTTTCTTATGTAATTTAACAATAATACGATTGTAGTAAACCATAAAATCGAAAGTAGAGCGTAAAGAGAACCCATCAGTAAAAACTGCAAACTGGGATTATAACCTGGTATTACACCCGCATATTTGACTACTTCAAATGCTACGGCTGACTTTATTAATATGAAAGAAAGCCATCAGCCATATTTCAATACCTAACATTCATCCTTTTGAAGCTAATGTGCAATTCGATATCACTGTTGTATCCGACTCAAAAGGATGCTCCCAATAAAACTGGCGCGGATGCCATGGTAATGTTCTTCCATTTGCGGACCCGACTTTCAGGAACAGAAAGAGCAGCGGTGATATCCTTAAATCGCATCGTCCCGCTGCTCTCCAACTACATGTGTCTGACTTTGTCCCGTTCAGGACTTCTCTCTCTAGACATTCTGCATTTCACTATCTCTATAGCTTAGGTCTCTGAATAATTAGACAAACTGACTGGATAAAAGACATAAACCTTAAGCCATTTGCTGAATAAGCTACTACTAAGTAACAATATTAAGGCGTCAACTTTAATATTGTCATAGTTGTATTAATATTATTGTGCAACTGAGCAGGAGTTGCGTTGGCATTTACCAGTTGTATTGTAGTTGGAACTGTTGTAACGGTTACAATAACTTCAGCTGCGGTAGGCCCCCCACCATTACCTGAGAAAGGTAAAGGTGTTATAGGAGTTCCGTTAACAGTGAGATTGAAGTCAGCATCACCTTGGTTATGAATAGAAAATGAGATGAAGTAGCTCCCCGTTTCGTTAATTGTTATCGTTGGGGATGGAGGAGTGAAAGTAAATGCACCTCCAACATTCGCTAAAACCCCAGTAAAGGTAATTGGTGTGTTACCCGGAACTGTGTCAGTCCCCGTGCCAGGATCTGCTCGGAAAACACTTAAGAAATCTGATATCCCGAAGCCAGCAGGCCCTGCTGGTCCTGCTGGCCCCGTTGCTCCCGCTGGTCCTGCTGGTCCTATTGCTCCTGCCGGTCCTGCTGGTCCTACTGCTCCTGCCGGTCCCGTTACTCCTACTGGCCCTGCAGGACCGGGAATTCCTTGAAAACCTTGTAGTCCTTGCTGACCTTGAGCACCTGGAACTCCCTGTGGACCTGGCAGTCCTTGGGGTCCCTGCGGTCCTTGAGGTCCTTGAGGTCCTTGAGGTCCTCTAATCCCTTTAACAATGACCTTCGGCAAAACTTTGACCTTTTTAACTGCACATCTTCTAAATTTTCTCCGATGCATTCTCTTTTGCCAACAATAATGTCGAAACATAATTAATGGTCACCTCCAAAGTCTAGTCAAATTAGCTTATTGTGCAATTAACCAAAAAGATTGGGCTGTTGACTTCATCTAGGAAAAGATAGGCATAGGCCTGTCCGTATGCTCCAACTCGTTGACCATGATCTTGTACCGTTGGTGACCGTCCACTATGTTCCCGGTGCGTTCGTTTCAAATGATTGAGTCGATGTAACCAAACCGCACAATGGACAGCTTTAGCTTCTCTTATTCAACATCACCCAGCTAAAGGTCAACCCGTGGGTTGTATGCTTTTTCAACAAAAAAAGAACTAGCTCAACAGCTAGTCCTTAATGATTGGTTTGAAAAATACTACCTTCTATTATTTTTGGGTAAATGCGATTTTTAATCCGATAAGTGTAAATAACGAGCCTTGAATATAATTGATTTTTTTAGAAAAGGATGGATTTCTCCGTAGAAAGGAGCCTACTTTTCCAGCAAAAATACTTATCAAAATAAAAAGCACTAAAGTTTGCATTAAAAATACTACTCCAAGAACTAGCATTTGAGTAGAAACATTACCACTTTCTTGGTTTACAAACTGAGGGAGAAAAGCCAAGAAAAAAAGTGATATTTTTGGATTCAATACATTCATGATAACACCTTTTTTATACAATGACTTGTAATTTAAGGTATCTCCACTCTTAAGTTCAAAACTCGTATCTTTTGCTCTAAATGACTTATACGCCAAAAATAATAGATAAGCTGCTCCAGCGTATTTGATTACTGCAAACGCCAAGGAAGATTGATAAATTATTGCCGCAAGGCCGAAGGTTGCTGCAAAAATATGAACCAACAATCCCGTGCAAAGGCCTAAAGTAGTAAATATCCCTGCATTCCTACCTTTTGCTATGCTCTGTGTCAGTGTGAACACGTTGTCGGGGCCCGGCATAATGGTGAGAACAATTGCTGCTCCCAAAAAAGCTAATATAGTTTGAAGCTCCACAAAACTTCCCCCTTTGGATAATTTGAATATATACTACACCACAATAAAGGGATCTGACAATTGAGTTGATCGCAAAAGGACGCGCCCATTGTTGTATTCTCTGGATTCGGGTTGGAGTCATATACAAAGCATACATGTTCGTGTTGTTAGGCTTTTGTGTATGTATAGAAACTATTAGAGCAAATGATCGAACGTAAACTGCCGAATTACATAAAATCTGCTGTAAGTTGCTTGAGCACTCATGGTGTAGCAAAGGTATAAAAAAGGGCTCCCTCTCGGGAGCCCTTTAAATAGCGGTATTACAGGGTTTTGAGACCCTTATTACATCATGCCGCCCATGCCGCCCATGCCGCCCATGTCAGGCATTGCAGCCTTTTCTGGTTCTGGCTTGTCAGCGATCACTGCTTCAGTAGTCAGGAACATAGCCGCTACGGAAGCTGCGTTTTGCAATGCATAACGAGTTACTTTCGCAGGGTCTACGATACCAGCTTCAATCATATTTACCCAGTCGCCAGTAGCTGCGTTAAAGCCTACGCCAACTTCTTCGCGTTTCAGACGCTCAACAATAACAGAGCCTTCTTCACCTGCGTTAGCAGCGATGGTACGGATTGGAGCTTCCAGAGCACGCAACACAATGTTTACGCCTGTTTGCTCGTCGCCTTGCAGTTCAACAGCTGCAACTGCTTTGTATACGTTCAGGAGCGCTACACCACCACCGGATACGATACCTTCTTCAACCGCAGCACGGGTTGCGTTCAGGGCATCTTCGATGCGCAGTTTGCGTTCTTTCAATTCTGTTTCAGTAGCCGCACCGACTTTGATTACTGCTACGCCGCCAGACAATTTAGCCAGACGCTCTTGCAGTTTCTCTTTGTCGAACTCGGAAGTAGTTTCTTCCAGTTGCGTACGGATTTGGCTAACACGAGCGTCGATGTCGGCTTTGTTTCCAGCACCGTCAACCACAATCGTGTTTTCTTTTGTAATACGCACTTGACGTGCTGTACCCAGTTGGTCCACGGAAGCTGTTTTCAGGTCCAGACCCAGTTCTTCTGTGATTACTTGACCGCCTGTCAGGGCAGCGATATCTTGCAGCATTGCTTTACGACGGTCACCAAAGCCTGGAGCTTTAACAGCTACAGCGTTGAATGTACCACGCAGTTTGTTGACAACGAGCATAGCCAGCGCTTCGCCTTCGATGTCTTCAGCGATCAGAACTAGTGGCTTGCCTTGTTGTACGATTTTTTCAAGCAATGGCAAGATTTCTTGTGTGTTTGTGATTTTTTTGTCAGTGATCAAGATATACGGATTGTCCAGAACAGCTTCCATTTTGTCCGTATCTGTAATCATGTACGGAGAAATGTAGCCACGGTCAAACTGCATACCTTCAACTACTTCCAGTTCTGTTGCAAAACCGCGGGATTCTTCAACTGTGATTACACCGTCTTTGCCCACTTTTTCCATAGCTTCAGCGATCAATTCGCCTACTTCATCATCAGCAGCGGAAATACCAGCTACTTGAGCAATGGATTGTTTGCTTTCGATTGGTTTGGAGATAGCTTGCAGTTCAGCAACAGCTGCTTTAACTGCTTTGTCGATCCCTTTACGGATACCGATTGGGCTTGCGCCAGCAGTTACGTTTTTCAAACCTTCAGTGATGAGGGCTTGAGCCAAAACAGTAGCCGTAGTAGTACCGTCACCAGCTACATCGTTCGTTTTGGTTGCTACTTCTTTAACCAGTTGAGCGCCCATGTTTTCGAACGCGTCTTCCAGCTCGATTTCTTTTGCAATCGTTACACCGTCATTAGTGATGAGCGGGCTACCGAATTTTTTCTCCAGTACAACGTTACGGCCTTTCGGTCCGAGTGTTACTTTAACAGCGTTAGCCAATGCATCTACCCCGCGCAGCATGGAGCGGCGAGCGTCTTCACTGAATTTAATGTCTTTAGCCATTTGTGATAAACCTCCCTATGGATTATGAATGATTTGTTTCAATTCCTATATTTAGGTCTTGTCCGGGTTCCGGTTAACCGATGATCGCGTGGATATCGCTTTCTTTCATAATCAAATATTCTTTACCTTCATATTTGATTTCCGTTCCAGCGTATTTGGAGAAAATGACACGGTCGCCTTCTTTTACTTCCAGAGGAATACGGGCACCGTCTTTCAATGCGCCTGCGCCAACCGCGATAATTTTGCCTTCTTGCGGCTTTTCCTTGGCAGAGTCAGGAAGTACGATTCCGAAGGAAGTCGTTGTTTCTTGCTCAATTGCTTCCACCAATACGCGTTCACCCAAAGGTTTGATCATGAAAAAATAGCCTCCTTATTAAGTGTTTTATCCTGTAATTTGGTTGTTATGTTGTATGTATTAGCACTCAACAGTGGTCAGTGCTAACAACCAACTTTATGATACTCAACTTGAGATTGAATTTCAAGTCCCTAATGTATTTTTTATGGGAATTTTTATGGGCAACCATTCTCGATTATATCCACCTATCTTAAAAATAACCGTTAACTCAAGGCTAATGGTTATTTTTAAGATAGCTATACTGATCAATTTTAGAGAAATTAGTTGTTGAGCCATTCAGGTCCTGTCTAATTATTCCGCAGCTACACGCAATTGGGCCTCCCGTTCCTCCTGTGCACGCAATTGCTTGCGATACACGACTGATGACAAATATACACTCGCTTCATACAGCACCAGCAACGGAATCGCCACCAAAAAATCGGATATAAAATCCGGCGGAGTGATAACAACGGCAACAAAAACAAGCAGGAAATAAGAAATCTTCCGCCATTTGCGAAGCCTCATCGGGGTTAATACACGAATCCCTGTCAGAAACATGATCAGCAGGGGGAGTTCAAACAGCAACGCTACAGGCAACACAATATTAAACATAAAGGTGAAATATTGCGCAATACCGTACGTTTCCTGCAATCCCATACTTTTGGTGACGGACGATGTAAACTGAATCGCCATCGGGAAAATAATGAAATAAGCAAAAGCTGCGCCAATCATAAACAAAAGCAGCACATAAGGCACATATCGCAAGGTTGCGCTCCGTTCTTGCGGCCTTAATCCCGGGCTGACAAACTTCCACAATTGGTAGCAAGCAAACGGTAACGCCACTGCAATCCCAATGATCATGGCGATCTTCATGTAGATGCCGATTCCGTCCCAAAAGGAAAATGCATTTAACTGAAAAGCTTTCGCCGAACCGGAGCGAATAAGCCAGTTATAGACAGAACCCGCCGCGAACAATCCACCAGCCAGTGCCAATACAAATACAATCAGCACATAAATTATTCGTCGGCGGAGCTCAACCAGATGTTCCATTAGCGGCATTTCATGCTCTGATGGGGTCAAGTCCATTCCTCCTTTCTGAACGGAACGCAGCAGCGCCTCCTAAAAAATAAAGCCCTTCACTAAAGAAGAGGCTCATGTTCATTATACAAGCAGCAAAAAATAAATAACTAAATCTATGACAAGCGTTTATCCTCAGGCTGAGGTTGAACTTCTGAAGACGTTGTCTGTGATGCTTGGACCACACTATCTTTGCTTTCTTTCCGCCCAGTCCGTTCATCTTCAGATAAAATATCGCGTGCCCCGTTTTTAAATTCACGGAATGTACGCCCTACAGCTCGGCCCAGCTCAGGCAGCTTGTTCGGACCAAATAGCAGCAGCGCCAGAATAATTAACAAAATATAACCCGGTGCTCCAATATTGGGCATGTGTAGTAATCCTCCTTATGTTGACGGACAAAATGAGAACCTCTGTCCGTATACGGCCTTATAAATTCTTACAGGTATCATACCACACACACGGGCTGCCTTCTACCGAAACTGACCTGTCACCATAAGCAACGCTTCCGGGAGTTGATCCATAATCGCTGCCAAATTTTCATGCACGCCTTTGGGCGTTCCTGGTAAATTGACAATCAACGTACGTCCACGTATCCCCACGATTCCACGAAAAAGCATGGCCGCCGGATTTTTCTGCATCACGATCATTCTCATGGCTTCCGCCATACCTGGCACTTCCCGTTCCACGACCCGTCTGGTCGCCTCAGGTGTCACATCACGGATCGCCAGTTCGGTTCCGCCTGTAGTAAGCACCAAGTCTGCATGAAAATAATCGGTCATTTCGATTAAAGCCGCAATAATCTCATCCGGTTCATCGGGAACGATCCGGTATTCCACAATCTCTCCGCCCAGTTCTTCTTCGACGAGTTCCCGGATGACCTGTGCGCTTGTATCCTCACGCTCTCCCCTTGCCCCTTTATCACTGGCTGTTAGGATCGCCGTTTTCCACACCATAAGATCACCCTTCTCCTATCATGAAAGAATACTTTCTCTTCTGAAAATCAGAAACAGCCACGCTGCATCCTCCATCACATCACAGTACCCTCTCGGCGACAATGTTGTCTATGTCAAGGTTTCTGGTGGTCCTCCCTTTGAAAATCACCATGCTTGCCACCCGTTTTGGATTGCAGCATGGTAGGGCCGATGATCATATCTTTTTGCAGCGCCTTGCACATATCATACACGGTTAACGCTGCGGCTGAAGCCGCTGTCAAAGCTTCCATTTCTACACCTGTCTTACCCTCGGTCTTCACTTCAACTTCAATATGAAGCACATCATGTCCATTATCGGAAAAAGTAATGTTCACGCCTGTCAGCGCCAGCGGATGACACATCGGTATCCAGTCTGACGTTTTTTTCGCACCTTGAATCCCTGCGACCTGAGCTACAGCAAGTACATCACCCTTGCCGATTCTTCCTTCTTTTACAGCCGTCAATGTAGCCGGGTTCATCGTAATCTGAGTCACGGCGACTGCTGTACGAACCGTAGACGTTTTGCCCGAAATATCTACCATACGAGCCCGTCCCTGTTCGTTAAAATGAGTAAAGGAATCCATGACTCCCTCACAGCTCCTTTCACATAACCAGCTTTACTTCATTCATCTTTTGTGGATTTTGCATGATTACAATCTAAGCGTCCTTCCGGTGTAAACAGCACGTCCACTCGCAAATCTCCCGGCTCCATGGGTACTTGTGCCAACAATTGTCCCGGCAACAGCAGCGAGACATAAAGCGGACCTACGGAACCATTATTACGCTTCACTGCCTCTACCTGTGCGGTAAAGCGATCATAGTAGCCTCCGCCATAGCCGATCCTGCCTCCACGACGATCAAAGGCCAAGCCGGGCACAACAACCCAGTCGATTCCCGTCCACATTTCAGGCAACCATTCCTTGCATGTCAATGCAGGCTCAGGAATGTTCCATACGCCGGGTACCATATTTCCATACTGATCCATCTCCCTCAGCTCCATGGTTCGGGTTACCGAATCCACTCTCGGGGCCAGGACACGATCTCCCTGTGACCAACAATGCTCAATGAGGGGAGTCGTAGAAATCTCGCTGCCAAAAGAGAGATAACTAAATAAGGTTAGCTTATCCCCGTTTCTGTCTATTCTAAGCTGCTCCCATGCCTCGATTGCATGCCGACAGGCCACAGCCGATGCCTTCTGCCTTGTCAGCGGGTCCATGGAGTCACGCGCTTCCCGTTGCTGTACACGCAGCGCGTTCTTCACATTACAGACATCCACACATCCGCCCTCCCGCACAATCGTCGATAATCATCAAAACGTTACAATTGTCCCATTTGTCAGTAAGTGCTGTACGTTGCAAGTTTTTTTCATTCTTTTTCACTTCTCGTTTAAGTTTATCATTGTTTATACAAATTGACTACACGCGGCTCAAGGGTTTAGGGGGTGAAAGCAGTGCAATAGTGGGTAATTTCATGTAAACTGGAAGGAAGGTACCTGCGAAAAAGGCAGGAAGAACTGTGCAAAATGTAATGGAGGAACGATACGCTATGCTATTGCAAGTAACCGGAATTACTAAATCCTATGGAATTGAGCCCGTTCTGGACGGGATTAACCTTCAAATATTGGAACGTGAACGTATTGGACTGGTAGGTGTGAACGGTGCAGGCAAATCGACCCTGCTCAAAATCATTGCTGGTGAAATATCCTATGACAGTGGACAAATCTTTAAAGCAAAGGAAACCAGCATCGGTTATTTGGCGCAAAACAGCGGTTTGGATTCTGATCGTTCGATTTGGGATGAGATGATGCTGGTGTTCGAACCGCTGATTGCAGCAGAAAGGGAACTTCGGCAGATGGAGCAGGAAATCGCCGATCCGGCCAATGCGCAGAACGAAAAGCGTTATGCCGATCTGCTTGAACGCTATGCACGACGCTCAGACTGGTTCAAGGATCACGGCGGTTATGAAATGGAGACCCGTGTTCGCAGCGTGCTACACGGCATGGGCTTTGGTTCATTTGCACCCGAGACGCCTGTAGTCACCCTGAGCGGGGGTCAAAAAACCAGGCTTGCGCTAGCACGCATCCTACTGCTCGCTCCAGATGTCCTTATGCTCGATGAGCCTACCAACTATCTGGATATTCAGACATTGACCTGGCTGGAAGACTATTTGCGTGGCTACTCCGGCTCCCTGCTGGTCGTATCACATGACCGATATTTTCTGGATCGACTGGTGACGACGATTGTTGAAATCGAACGCCATCGCTCCACTCGCTATACAGGCAATTACAGCCGCTATATGGAACTAAAGGCTGCCGAGTATGAAACAAGCCTCAAGCATTACGAAAAGCAGCAAGAGGAGATCGCACGGATGGAGGCATTTATACAACGCAACATCGTGCGAGCCTCTACAACCAAACGTGCCCAAAGCCGCCGCAAGCAGCTAGATAAAATGGATCGTATGGATCGACCTATGGGCGATTTGAAAAAAGCCCACTTTTCTTTTGAAACCGCCTATATGTCGGGTAAGGAAGTATTAGAGGTGCGCGACCTTTCCGTAGCGTATGAGGGGAAAAAGCCTTTATTTCAGCATGCCTCCTTTGACTTAAAACGAGGAGATACGGTGGCACTGATTGGTCCGAACGGGATCGGAAAATCGACTTTACTCAAATGCTTGACCGGCTCACTTAAACCTGCTGCTGGGTCCATCCACTGGGGTACGAAGATCAAAATCGGTCTGTATGACCAGGAGCAGACAAACCTGAACCCCGCCAATACCGTACTGGAGGAGTTATGGAGCGAGTACCCTCATATGGAAGAAGCACGGATTCGGACAGTGCTGGGTAATTTCCTATTTAGCGGTGACGATGTACTGAAAAAGGTAGCTTCATTAAGCGGAGGAGAAAAAGCCCGCGTATCACTGGCCAAGCTAATGCTGCGTGAAGCCAACGTATTAATTCTCGATGAGCCTACCAACCATCTGGATCTGTTTAGCAAGGAAGTGCTGGAAGCGGCTCTGATGGACTATGACGGTACACTGTTGTTCATCTCCCATGACCGTTATTTCCTTAACAAAATGGCTGAACGTGTCATTGAACTTCATCCTGAAGGGATAGAACATTTCCTGGGGAATTATGATGACTATGTAGCTAAAAAACAAGAGTTGGAGGAAATCGCACAGGAAGCTCTCGAGGCAAGTCAGTCCACTCGTGGCAAAACATCGTCTGCCTCTGCATCTGTAACAGACGAGACCACTCCCAAATCACGCGCGGCCACCTATGCGGCAGACAAACAAGCCAAAAGCGAGGAACGCAGCCGTCAACGCAAGCTGGAGGCATTGGAAAACAAGATCAAAACGCTGGAAGAACAAATTGTAGGGTTGGAAGAACAAATGACCCTGCCTGAGATTTATCAGGATTACACAGCACTTCAGAATATTCAGGCACAACTCGACACCCATAAACAGGAATTGACTGAAACCTATGCATCCTGGGAGGAACTCCTTGAGGCATAAAAGCTGCTGCATAAAATCTTAGCCATAAAAATTTCACATTTCCCTCTTCTATTTTTTGTACACAAGAATATCCACAGATTTTGTGCATGGACGATATTGGAAAATGGCCTTTTAGGCCATTTTTTTATTGATAAACCGCCAATTTCAAATGAAAACCAAATTTATCCACCCTTTTATCCACATTATCCACAGTTTTCACAATCACTATAGCTATGATATATCCCCCATCCAGCTATCTGCTAAAAGTCTTAGCCTGCTTGCTTCGAGCCTATTTATCCACATTTTTAATGGTATATGTGGATAACTTTGTTCACAACTTGACAAATCACATCATTATTCGGGCAGTATAAAATTTTGATAATTTTTTTGGTGGAACATGAAAAATCGTGAACCATTGTGACGAATCATGCGAGGAAATAAGATACCGGCATTCATACGCTCAAACTCCTGTATTTTATCCTCTTGAAATTCTATTTATATATATGTATAGCGCGAAACAGAAAAGACACGACCCCAAAGATGTGTCGTGTCCTTCCTATTCGTTCAATTAAGTTTGAACAGACCACTCTTCCAGAGACAGCCCTGGATCAGCTTTCATGTCCAATGAGGTGAATTCTCCGCGCTTCCACTTGGCGTATGCTGCGGCACCGATCATCGCTGCATTATCTGTACAGTATTTCATGGATGGTACAAGCAGTTTGATGCCTTCACGCT
This sequence comes from Paenibacillus sp. lzh-N1, assembly GCF_002872435.1. Taxonomy (NCBI): domain Bacteria; kingdom Bacillati; phylum Bacillota; class Bacilli; order Caryophanales; family Paenibacillaceae; genus Paenibacillus; species Paenibacillus sp. lzh-N1. Next base: position 351,394 of record NZ_CP025696.1, read on the forward strand.
CACAGCGTTCCCGCAATGCTGTACGTAGTCCACGATTGGCAGCAACTCCGCCGCAAAGCAGCAGCTGCTTCGCACCGTATTCACGCATAGCGCGAATCGCTTTTTCTACCAGCACCTCTACGACCGACTCTTGAAAGCCTCTTGCAATCGCTCCCGCATGAACGGTTTCTCCGCGCATTTTCGTCTGGTTAATTACATTCAGCACCGCCGATTTCAAGCCGCTAAAGCTAAAATCATAAGAATCCGGCTCCAGCCATGCACGCGGCAAAGTAACCACTTCCTCCGATTCATGGGCTACACGATCCACATGCGGACCGCCGGGATACGGAAATCCGATGGCTCGCGCTACTTTGTCGTAGGCTTCTCCAACCGCATCATCCCTCGTACGACCAATAAGCTGAAATTGCCCTTCGGATTCTATCAGCACCAGCTCGGTATGCCCCCCTGACACCACAAGAGCAATGCACGGATATACAATATCATGCTCCAACTGATTGGCATAAATATGTCCCGCAATATGATGCGTTCCGATTAGCGGTTTGCCGAACGCCATAGCAGCGCTCTTGGCGGCGACAATACCAACCAGCAATGCGCCAACCAGTCCTGGTCCTTGTGTCACGGCAACCGCTGAAATCTCGCGGGGGCTGATTCCCGATGTTTGCATAGCCTCATCCAGCATATAGGTAATGCTTTCCACATGTTTGCGTGATGCTACCTCTGGCACAACACCGCCAAAGGCTTTGTGTGTTTCAATCTGACTGGAAATCAGATTCGAAAGCACCTCTGTGCCATTTTTCACGACAGAAACTGCCGTTTCATCACAACTCGTTTCCACTGCCAGTATATAGCAAGGCTCGCCAGAGGCAGAGCCTGTACCTGCTTTTTCCGCTTGCGTCATTGCTCCTGCACGCTTCCTTCCTGTTCACCGGATGCCTCGTGTGCGGGAAGATCCGCCCACATGATCACGGCATCCTCGTTATTATCCGAATAATAGCCCTTGCGCACACCCGCGGGCTTAAAGCCCTTTTTCTCATACAAGCCCTGAGCGATCCGGTTCGTTACCCGTACCTCTAGGGTCATACGCTCCATCCCTAAATAAGATGCGGTCTGCATCAGCTCACCCAACAGCTTGTCTCCAAGCTTGCGTCCACGATAAGCCTCACGAACCGCAATATTCGTAATATGAGCCTCATCCATAATCGTCCACATGCCTGCGTAACCAATGGCTCGTCCATTAAGCTCCATAATCATATATTTAGCAAAATGATTCATTGTCAGCTCATTGCGGAAGGCTTCCTCCGTCCACGGCAGCGTGAACGCTTCATGCTCAATCTCCAGCACATCGGGGATGTCATCCAGTTGCATTAAGCGAAACTCAAGTTTCTCTTCCCGCTGTATGTTCTTTGTCATGTTGCTCACCGCCTCTTCAGCGCTGACGAAGCAGATTGGCTTCCGCCTCCGCCAGCTGGGTATAATTCGGAACCAGCGTATGTAGCTCGTCATATTCCTGACGAAGCAGCTTATCCGCCCCAAGGCGGCCAACCCATTTTCCTTCCAGTTCATAAGGCACGATACGAAGCTCGCTCCATGCACGCAAGCGCTCGGCTGTTTCGGCGTGAACCGCCGTTTCACCGACGAGCCAAATCACCGCAGGACGCTCCTCGGCAGGCAAAGCCTCCAAACGTTGCAGCAAATCATCGGTCCACGCAGTCATCAACCGGATGGCATCCGGTTCTAATCGCTGCGGGCTACCGATGTCGTTAACAGTATTTGCGGCGAACAGCCCCGTGTACACCTGACCACGACGCGCATCCAGCACAGGTACAATCCAATCTGCAGGCTGCGCCCCGGGCAAGTCGTTATTCACAGACTCATATTTGCCTTCTTGCCCCTTCAGCTCGATACCACGGTTCCAACCACCCCACGCCAAAGCGTGCAAAGTGGAAATGGATGTGACCGGAACGCCCCAGGCCCAAGCTAGTGTTTTGGCTGCGGTCACCGCGATTCGGATACCGGTGTAAGATCCCGGTCCAACCCCTACTGCAAGACCGTCCACATCATCGCGTGTCAGTCCTGCTTCGCTCAAAAGCCGTTCCAGCTCGGTTATGACATGCACCGAGTGATTGCGTTCGCCATAAACATTACTTTCTCCCAGCAGCTCTTTTCCGTTCATTAGGGCGGCCGCCATTACGGTCGTCGCTGTATCTAACGTCAAAAACCGCTCACGCGGCTTTTCATTTACATCTGTATGCTCTCTTTGCATGGTTCAAACTCCATTCTCCCGCAAAATGCGGCACCATTGTTCATAAGGCTCGCCGTACCCGGTCAGGTGAATCAAACGTTCCCCTACATCCGTTGTTTCTATATACATGTGAAGCCGCTGATCCGGCAACATATCCGGTATAATACTACCCCATTCCACCAGACATACTCCTGTCCCATAAAAATATTCGTCCAGCCCAAGATCCTCCGCCTCGTCTTGGGAAATCCGGTATACATCCATATGATACAAAGGCAATCGGCCCTCGTACTCCTTAATGAGAGTAAAGGTTGGACTATTTACGATACCCGGTACACCTAAATGGCTGGCAAAAGCCTTGGAAAAAGCAGTCTTGCCCGCTCCCAGATCTCCGTCCAGCACAATCACGGTTCCGGGAACCGCTTGGGCTGCCAAAAAGCCTGCTAATGTCCCAGTCTGTGCCTCTGAGACAGAACGGAATACAAACTGTTCCTGCGAAATTGTCATATCTTTTAATCACCTTTCGTCCGAATCGGACCGTTCCAACTTGTTCTTTATTATATAGTTCACCTTATGTCGCCGCAAGGCATGAAGACATGCTATTGTAAGTTAAGTGTTACACACAAGGAGGGAATCAAACTGATGGGACAAACCGTTTTACTCTTGATTGATGTTCAGCAGGCAATGTTCATGTATGATGAGAAGCTGTATCGTGAGCAGGAAGTTGTAGCGCATTTGCAGTTGCTTTTGACCGAAGCCAGAGCTACCGGCACACCAGTAATTTTCGTGCAGCATACCGATGAAGCGGATGAGGATTTCCGGGAAAACAGTGTAGGCTGGGCCATCGCCGACGTGGTGCGTCCTCTTCCTCATGAACGAATTGTCCGAAAATCATCCTGGGACAGCTTCTACCAAACTGAATTGCGTGATGTGCTCCAGGAATTGGGGGCGGAGCAGCTGATTATTGCTGGGATGCAGACTGAATTTTGTCTCGACACGACTTGCCGAAGCGCCTATAGTCTGGGATACCAGAACAACGTGCTCGTATCGGATGCGCATAGTACATTTGATAGCAAGGTACTAAGCGGCGAACAAATCGTAGCTCATCACAATGCCGTGCTAGGTAATCGTTTTGCACGTTTGCTCACAACGGCAGATGTACATTTTTCGTGAGATGTAGAAGTGAATTTTTTACGTTCCAAGCCGATTGCTTTCAAGCAGGTCGGCTTCTTTTTTTGTTCACGCGAGCAAATAAACAACACTGACGTTATAACGTCAATGCTATAGATGGCCCAGGCATATATGGATTGATGTTTATCCGAATTCCGAATGTATTCATTTGGATTGGCAACCTGCCTAGCTTTTTTAGATGCTATAAGTCAGTTACGAATTTACATATAAAGGGATTTCCTCCCCTGCGATGATCTAAATGAAATTTGCTAAGAAATCATTTTCACAGGTTGATTTGAAATTTCATATTTAACATAAAATTCAATTTTTAATCACAATTTTCAGAAAGATCAAGAAATTAACAGAAAACATTAGGATGGCCTATTTATTGTGGAAGATATGGCTCTATATTTGGATATATGTAAAGATTTGAACATTGAGCAAAATCTGTATTAGAACTATGATAATTCTGGTTTTAATTTCCAGAAAGGAAAGAAGGCGATCGGACCGTCATACTCACTGTCTTAGGCACCATGATATGCCCACATGTAAATGTATCTTGCAGTTTCTACGTTTCGCAGGTTAGGACCGAAAATTACGAATTGAAGTGCAGTCATGGATGTATTGTGTCTCGAACACAGCGAAAGGAATGTGAGTTTTTATGAAAAAAGTAGCTATAGTAAGCCCGTTGAGAACAGCGGTCGGTTCTTTTAACAAAACCCTTGCGCCTCTAAGCGCTCCTGAATTGGGAGCAACCGTGATGACAGCATGCCTGCAGCAAAGTAAATTAGAGCCTTCTTTGATTGATCAAATTTTTATGGGAAATGTTCTTCAAGCGGGCAATGGTCAAAATCCTGCCAGACAGGCGGCACTAAAAGCGGGTATCCCCATTGATGTACCCGAATCAACGATAAACACGGTTTGCGGTTCAGGACTTCATGCCGTCGCGTTAGCTTACGATTCAATATTGGCGGAGCAAGGAAACATCGTCTTGGCTGGAGGCATGGAGAGCATGTCGAACGCCCCTTATCTGCTAAAAAATGCAAGAAACGGCTACAAGCTTGGCAACGGTGAATTGGTAGACTCCCTGGTGGCTGACGGCCTAACATGCCCAATCAACCATTACCATATGGGAATTACCGCCGAAAATGTTGCCGAAAAATATGGAATCTCAAGACTGGAGCAAGATTCATTCGCCTATGAAAGCCAGATAAAGGCTTTCGAAGCAAAAAACAACAAGTTTTTTGAAGAGCAAATTGTTCCGGTCATGATCAAAAACAAAAAAGAAACTACTTATTTCACAGAAGACGAACACATAAGAGGAAATACGACGAAAGAAAAACTTTCAAACTTGAAGCCTGCGTTTAAAGAAAACGGAACGGTTACTGCCGGAAATGCTTCGGGAATCAATGATGGTGCGGCAGCTATGTTAGTCGTGTCGGAAGATAAATGTAAGGAACATGCGTTAAAGCCGTTGGCATATATCAAGGGTTATTCGCTTGTTGGTGTTGACCCTGCATATATGGGAATGGGACCGGTAAAAGCCATTTCGTCACTGCTGAAGAAACAGGGAATGTCGATTGATGACATTGATCTCTTTGAAATTAATGAAGCGTTCGCTGCACAAGCACTAGCGGTGCAAAAAGAGCTGGGAGTCAGTCCAGAAAAGGTCAATGTCAATGGCGGCGCGATCGCAATCGGTCATCCTGTTGGTGCAAGCGGTGCTAGGGTATTGGTTACGTTAGTTCATGAAATGGTGCGCAGATCTTCACGTTACGGCGTAGTCTCGTTATGCATCGGAACGGGAATGGGAATAGCAATGCTGGTTGAAAATGCACTCATTTAAAGTTCGTTTTCAATGATTGTTGAAATACCTCTTAAAAAGGAAGGGAGATCGCTATGAATCAAAAAGATGTACTTTCACTTCAATCCATGCCTGCGGCCAGCGGCAGTTATGGACGCCCGCCATGCCGCTTCATCAACCGGGAATTCTTCATTATTACCTATGAATCCGATCCCGCTGCGATAAGACAGGCGGTCCCGGAACCACTTCAGCCAGATGGAAGTAATACGGTCTCCTATGAATGGATCAAAATGCCCGATTCATCCGGTTTGGGAAGCTATGAGGAAAGCGGTATTGTCATTCCGTGTACTTTTCAGGGAGAACCGTGTAATTTTGTTGCCCAAATGTATTTGGATAATGCACCTGCTATTCTGGGGGGACGTGAAATCTGGGGATTTCCGAAAAAATGGGCGAAGCCTCGCCTGGTCGTTGAGGATACAGAGACGCTGACGGGTACATTGCATTACAATAACGTCCTGGTAGCTATGGGAACCACCCCTTTCAAATATAACGTGCTTGATGAAAAGGAAACGGCTAAAGCCATCGCAAAAACGCAAGTTAATTTAAAATTAATTCCTGATGTGGACGGCACTCCTAAAATTGCTCAGCTAGTGGCATATAATCTTGAAAATATTACTGTAAAAGGAGCCTGGTCAGGGCCTGCCAGATTAAGCTTGATCCCCCATGTCAATGCTCCTGTGGCAGATTTGCCGGTTAAAACTTATGTTGGCGGAAAACATTTTATTGCCGATTTAACGCTTCCATATGGAAGAGTCCTATACGATTATCTCCAATAAAGTTTGCTTTCCTAAAAATAGATAAGGAGACGGAACCATGAATAAAAAAGTAAACTCCGCTGAAGAAGCAATTAAGAAAATTAAAGACGGAGACACGGTGATGGTTGGAGGTTTTATGCAAGGAGGCATTCCGGAGGAGCTGGTGCGTGCGCTTGTCGACTCAAATTCCGCTGATAATCTTACGATCATTTCCAATGACACAGGCACACCGGAATTATCTATTTATAGACTAGTGAAAAGTGGCAGAGTCAAGCGGATTTTTGCATCCTATATCGGCTCCAATCCGGAAACGGGAAGACTCCTGATGACGAAAGAAGCGGATGTTCAACTCTTCCCGCAAGGGACGCTCGCTGAAAAAATACGCGCAGGCGGAGCTGGTTTGGGTGGTATTTTAACCCCCGTAGGTGTAGGCACCATTGTAGAGGAAGGAAAAAAGAAAATCAAAATTGACGAAAGAGAATATCTGCTCGAACTACCGCTCAAAGCTGATGTGGCGCTCATCAGAGCCCATAAAGCTGATGAAGCGGGGAACCTTGTCATCAACGGCTCTTCACGCAACTTCAATTTGGTGATGGCTACCGCAGCCGAGTATGTAGTTGCTCAGACAGACGAATACGTGAAAGCGGGAGAAATCGACCCCAATCATATCAACGTTCCCGGAATATTTGTCGACGCGATTGTAAAGGTGGGTGGAGATAATGAATAATAGAGAATTGATTATTAGAAGAATAGCCCAGGAATTCAAAGATGGTGAAGTGGTTAATCTTGGTATTGGATTGCCTACAATGGCGGTGGACTACATCCCCGAAAACGTTAATATTATGCTGCAGGCGGAGAACGGAATCGTCGGCGTTGGCCCCAAAGCAGCTCCGGGAAAAGAAAGACTCGATTGTATCGATTCAGGCGGAAACTACGTTACAACCGTGAAAGGAGCCTGCTTTATTGACAGTGCGCTTTCATTTTCCATCATACGTGGAGGGCATGTGGACGTCACCGTTTTGGGTGCCCTGGAGGTCGATGAAAAAGGCAACCTTGCAAACTGGATGATCCCCGGGAAAAAGGTGCCCGGCATGGGTGGGGCCATGGATTTGGTGGTTGGAGCCAAGAGAGTGATTGTAGCCATGGAGCATGTGAACAAAAATGGGGCGCCGAAAATACTGAAACAATGCAAGCTGCCCCTAACCGCTGTAAATGTGGTAAAGACCATTGTAACCGAAAAAGGTGTCATTGATGTTATTCCGGGTAAAGGGCTAATGCTCAAGGAAATTGCTCCAGGTTTGTCGGTGGAAGATGTTCAAATGGCGACAGAGGCTGAGTTGATGGTTTCTCCACATTTGAAGACCATTGCAGTGTAAAAACCAGTTCCACCTTCAAATTAACTTGTCTGGCGTTTAACTTGTCTTCACAATCGCATTCATTATATAAAATAAGGTTCGCTAATTGCTCATTGAGCAATTGCGAGCCTTTTTAGGTTGGAGCCTCTCTTCTATTGTTCTTCCAGTCGATCTACACGAACGGTTTGTGTATCACCAGGTCTGCTGCCGATCTGTACCGTTGCCATACCATTCGCTTCATCTACATGCTCAATCCAAATCGGTTTGCCATCCAATTGGACGGAAATCGTTTCGGATGAATCATAAATGGCTTTTGCTCGTTCCACGTTCATGCTGTTCTCCTCCTACTCTTTTTTTTGTGCAAAATTCAAAATATAGGCACCTAGTCTTCGTCTATAATCCGTTCCACATCCAATGAAGGAAAGCTATGAGAAGGCGATGTTGAAACTACAGCCTCCATATCCACATGAGCGACAGCTACGGGAAAAGGCGGCGGCGTTCCATGTGAAAGAGCAAACTCGGGCGGCAATGCATCCTGTTCGCCTCCAGCAGGCCCTCGAAAGGCAATGTGACTTTGTCCCACACGATGACTGATCTGCTGAGGATAGGGTTTTCTAGGCATCAGTTGTATACCTCCTTTAGAATCGGATATGGCTTAACATTCACCAAAAAAACCGAAACCATGCGCAAGTGAATGCAATTCGCAGCCTTCATTTGCATCTCATACAATCTTTTGTACGAAGCATACTAAGTGAAAAATGAAATGCTCACAGCCCGGGTGCCCGGAATCGAAATATGAAATATGCGGATTAAAAAAAGGAGGACTGGCGGTATGCATACGGTCTGGAAAGGCGCGATCAGCTTCGGGCTGGTTCATGTGCCAGTTAAAATGTTCTCAGCAACTGAGGACAAGGACATTTCCATGCGTTATATTCACAAGGAGTGTGGGAGTCCACTAAGCTATGTACGGAAGTGCCCTGTTTGTGATAAGGAGGTTGAATGGGAGGAAATTGGAAAAGGGTACGAATATGAAAAAGGAAAATTTGTCATGTTCGACAAGGAAGAACTGGAGCAAGTTAGCGGACAAGCCGATAAAAATATCATAATTTTGGACTTTGTGGATTTACAGGAAATTGATCCGATCTACTTCCAAAAAACGTATTATTTGTCCCCGGATCAGGCTGGCTCGAATGCGTATAAGCTACTCATGAATGCAATGAAGGATACCGGGAAAATCGGGATTGCCCAAATCTCCATCCGCTCGAAAAGTAGTCTGGCAGCCATTCGCGTGCTGGATGAATGCTTGGCGGTGGAGACCATGTTTTATCCGGACGAAATCCGTCCCATTGCTCAAGTTCCCAACTTACCTGGACAGGAGGAGGTTAAAGAGAAAGAGCTGACCATGGCAAAAATGCTGATTGAGCAGCTATCTACCCCTTTTGATGCAGCAAAGTATACGGATCAGTATCGCGAGCGTCTGCTGGATCTTATCCAGCATAAAGTGGCTGGTGAAGAGGTGCGAATTGCCCCAACACAGCCTCAGACCAATGTGGTTGACTTAATGGCTGCCCTTCAAGCCAGTATTGAGGCAGTGAAGCCTGTCGTTACCGATCCTGGTCCTGCTGCAAAAAAACGTCCTACGCGTAAACCAGCAGCCGTGACAGCACAGCAGGCTGTGGCAGGCGACGCCCTCACTCCGACTCCAGTCAAAAAGAGAAGAAGCACCACCAAACGTAAAGAAACTTGAGCTTTACAGAAAAGTCTGATTAAGGGGCGGCGCTGATACTGCTTTGATACGATAGTAGCTGACTAAACGCCCCCCGCTCCTCTTCTTCCAATTGGCGGTAGTTTCCCTGCTGTATGACCTCACCTTGATCCATTACAACAATTTGATCCGCATGTCTGATCGTTGACAGACGGTGAGCGATCACGATCAACGTCATTTGACCTTTCATCCGTTCCAATGCTGCCTGAATTGCAGCCTCATGCTCACCATCCAGCGCACTTGTCGCTTCATCCAAAATAAGTACAGGAGGATGATGCAAAATGGCCCTCGCTAATACCAGCCGTTGACGCTCTCCCCCGGACAGACGGATCCCGCGATCACCAATGACCGTGTCCAGCCCTTCAGGCAGTCTGGATACAAAGTTGTCTGCGGCTGCAAAATGTAGCGCCTCCCATAGCTGCTGTTCACTGGCATCCTCATCAGCCAGCTTCAAATTTTCGCGGACGGTCGCATGGAACAGAAATGGGTCCTGTGACACGTAACCAAACGACTGCCGCCACAGCGGCAGCAATTCGTCATCCAGCACATGACCATCGATTTTAATCTGTCCCTCAGTTGGGCGTAAAAAACCCATCAGGACATCAACCAAGGTGCTTTTGCCTGCTCCTGATTTGCCTACAATGGCGGTCATTCCCCGGGCGGGTATGAACAAATTAATATGACGTAGTGCAGGTTCTACCGCACCCTCGTAGCAAAAATCCAAGTGGCTGCATTCTATTCCATTACGAAGGGATAGGGGTTGCCGTGCAGATATAGATGGTAGATGATATACCGATGAATCGAATGGGACATGAGCCTTAGAAGATGTAAGCCCGATCAACGAGGGGTCTGAGAAAGCCTCGCATTCTCGTTGCACTTTGGTTACACTCTCAAAAGCAGAGATCATAGACATGATGTATTCCAGGCTCGCTTGAATAAGGGCAAACCTGGGCCATAAGCGGGAAAATATAAGGATGAGCACAATCAGTTTTTCAGGTGTAACATACAGCCACTGGAGCGACACAAATAGGACACTAACGACAAAAACAGCTGCCGCTATGCGATGAAAAAACTGTGTGGTCGCATTTTGCCGAACAAACTGAGTCGTATTATCCTCCATACGCTGTGTCAGAGAGCGAAACCAATGGATATTCGCCGCTTCCAGCAGATTGCTTTTAATATCTTTCATCCCGTTCATATGATCCGTAATTCCGGCAAAATAAACCTGTGACAGTTCAGTGGTACGATCACCTAATTGTTTGGCATTTCGGATGGAGCGACGGAACACGACAAACAACACCAGTCCACTCAAAAACACCAGCCCGGTTAAAGAAGGGGACAACCAAAAAGCCAGCGTAATCTGGATTAGAGTAAACATGACGGCTGTGGTCAGTTGAAGGAGCAAATTCGTTCCCTGACTGACACGCGCCAGCTCGGTCGTCATCACGTGGCTAAAATCAGATTTACGCTGACGCAAATAAAAAGCCCACTGCGCCTTCATAAAGGAAGTGTATACGTCTATGCGAAGGCAACGCATAAAACGCTGCTGAATCCGCGAGCTGAGAATGGACTGGTAACGCTGAAGCCAAGCCTGCCCTGTAAGCAGCACTACGAAAAGCATTAACATCCCCGGCAACAGCCAGCTTTTAGGAATGTACGGCAAAAAATAATCAAATCCATCCGACAGAAATGGCATTTCTGAATGACCACCAAATACACCGATGGCCGCCAGCATAGGAATAAGCATATAAATGCCGACACCTTCCAGTAAGCTGACGATGATCATACATCCAATATTAAGAATTAACGCCCCGCCGTTCACAGCATACAGCTTGGTCATATATATTCGCAGGTGAGTCATAATGTACACTCCTTATCGGGTCAGTGCTTTGTAAATCGCCGCTTCAGCCAAAGAAATGGACGTAAAGGAATATACAAAAAATGCAGCTGGCGAGGCAGTGGAAAAACGACTGAATCCCTCGTAGAAGGAAACAAACGGCTGATGAGATACCATAGTCTGTGCCTTGGCTCCTTTAAGGAAAGCAAGTAAGCGCGGCTAACCGGCTGAGGGGTAAACGCTGTTGTTGTAGCTCCAGCAATGGCTGGACTGGGGGCGACTGTAGTAGCACCTACAGGCTTGGAAAGGCTGCTTACAGCAGTGTTCACTGTATTCATCGGGTCACTAAGGATACTGCTGGCATCTTTCGGTATGTCAGCAGCATCCTTGACGGCGTAAAGAACAGCTTCGCCTACGGCTCCACTGGCTGAAATACCGCCACTCAAAGGGGCGGTATTCATCGACTCGGTCAAAGCTACGCTGGGCAACAGCTCTGACCGAACGAGTCTGCCTGTACCCGCCCGATTGGCAACCGGGTACGGCGCGGGGACGCTGGCCTGCATAAAGGCCAGCGCGCTCAGCGCAAGCCTGTGCGCCTGCCGGGTAGCCGATATCGGACGCATCGGCTCCGGGATCGGCGTACCCAACAGCGCAGCGGCCAGCGTCCAAGCCTGCCCGCCCGCAGGCAGGCCCCCGTAACGGCGCATTAGCGGCAGTAGCGCCCCCCAATTGACAGCGCGTACCGCAAGCCTGTCGATGTCCACTAACCAGCGCAGCCTGAACCAGCCGTGACGCGCTCCGTGTGCGCTCAAGTATAGAAATTGATGCTCGCTGCCAAGCGTATACATACAGGATGTCATCACATTCCTGTTGTCGGCAGAAGTCGCCGGTGCCATCTGACTGGCTCGAACTCCTGCGGCCTTCCCCATTTGCCGACAGTCCCAAAGCTCGTCAAAGGAGGGCTCCCGCCCTCCATCCGGGTGAAGCCGCCAGTGCAACTCGATTTCTACCCTCTTTTGCAGATGTAGGAAGGAGGCGTGATGATCCTTCCACTTCCAGCTACCAAGGACGCGTACTTCTCCGCTTTTGGACGCATATCCGGCTTCCTTCATCCAATGCTCCGCTTCATCCATGTCATCCGGGGCAATAAGTAAATCAATGTCTTTAGAGGTACGCAGGGAAACATCCCCGTATAATTGCTGCGCCAGAGCAGGACCCTTCAGCATCAGCACACGGATTCCATGAGCTGTGAGCAGCCTGGTCAGACGCTCGGCTTCTGCTTGGAGCTGGAGCATGCGTAGCGTGTTTCGTTGATATTGTGCCTGAAGGTTTCGCAGCAATTCTGCGGGGATGAACGGGTAATTCAACGTTTTCAGCTGGAGATACACTGTAGGTACCACACGATGGTGTTCTGTCAGACGCAGCAAGCGTGACCAATCCATCTCCTGCAGCTGGAAAGCAGTCGTCGTATCCTGCCATAGATTGACGTCTTTACGAAGTAGAGAGAGTAATAACGTGAATTCTTGATCCTCATTCCAATTCGCAAGTTCCAAAATAGACTTGGTAGTCATGGATTCTTCTCCTTCGATTCTTTGAACACTCTTTTTTTCTCACACTAAAACAAAGAACTGCCTTTATCCGCTGTCTTCGTATTTGTAGCTGTCCCAGCACGTCTCCCGAATATTCCCACTACGGTAAACGCCCCCATCTCCCGTTCTCCCGTAACATAGATCGGCCCACTGCGTACCCATGCATGTGCGGCCAGTTGTCCCGCAGCATTTTTGGCTGTGCCCAGATACAGTGTGCAGTCCAGTTTTCTGCGTACCAGCAACGTCATAGCGGCAGCGGCTTGTACAAGACAGCTACTGCGCCAAGGAGTATAACGGCTGGCCAAATCCACAGCTTGTGAAATGTGACGGATAGACTTCTCCTGCCCGATCTCACACTGCCAGGGAGTTTCTTCCATGCATTTTCCCCAAGCCCCCGAGTAATCTCCAAAAGAACGACGCTGGCGAAATCTCGCGCATCCCAGCTCCAGCCAGGCTTCCGGGAACAATCTCCTGACCTCTGGAGGCAAGAGAAGAAGCCGTTGTATCCGCATGTTAGTCCAACTCCCGCAGGAGTCTCAGCAATCCTTCCCGCTCCAATTCAGCTACAAAGGTATGTACCTGCTGTCTGCACTGTTCCTCGTCCACTTCATATTCATTCATCAGGACAGTTACAATATCTCCAAGTGAAGGACTGGATTCTGCCAGTTCCCAGATCCGTCCTCCGGTGAAGCCCAAATTATAATACTTTCCAGTATGAATACTCATCATCACTTTTTCTCCGTCCATATCACTTACATAGACCTCTTCACCATACGTGACGCGATAATGATCCTTAGCTGGATCAGTGGCTGCCATAACTCTTTTCCTCCTTATGAATGAGTTCAAGTACCCGTTGTACAACCTCGGACGCCGTAAAAAAGGAGCTATCCCTCAGCAGTCGCCAGCCTTCCACTTTCGGAGCCATCCGGGCCGCTGTATCAAAATACCATTCACCCAAACCCAATCGCGGAATGATCACCCTACGATATGTATGCTGTAGTAAAGTATGCAAGCACTCCAGTTTGTTCAAGGGCTGTTCCGTAACGGCCACTGACTCCCCTTCCCGCATCAACTCACGGTTGGGAGAATCGCTCACAAGCTCGAATACGCCGCCCAGGGGAAGCGGATCGTTATAAAATTTGTCCGCAGCAGGCACGGCATATTTATTGAACTCACCTGCGATCCTACGCAAATCTCGGTATTGTGCCCTTACAGGATTGTCGTCAGTTAGGGAAAGAACGTGCTTTCTTTGTCGTACATGCCTGTTCTCCCGTAATCCCTCCAGTTGAAGCAAGCTTTCCAGCCCCAGCTTCTGCTGCGGATATGCCGGATATACGATGGCTGCGGAAGCTGTAACGTTTATAGCAATCACGTCATCACTGATCATCTGATAGCCAGCCTGTCTAAAGGCAGCAGCCAGCGTCGATTTTCCCGTGCCGGATTCACCTACAAATGCGTAGGCCCGACCTCCGATGGCAACCGCACTTCCGTGAATAGGCAAAATCCGTTTTTGCAACAGTAGAACACCCATGCATGTGCCCAGTACAAACAGCCGCACGGTGTCAGGATCAGCCCCAGGTAACATACTTACCTCGATTTCCTGGCCTCCCCTGATGGCATAAATGGCCGTGCCCGGTATTAGGAACATAAAGCGTTCACCCTGCATTACAAAATTGGTCTGCTCCAGTTGGTCCCTCCATGCTGACAAATCAGCCTGTCGAATGACCACATCCTCTCCCACTCCCTGCTTTGCCGGGATTAACTCCGGTAAGGTCAGCTCACTGGCAATCCTGAGTCCAAAGGCTGTGTATTTCACCCGACGGATATGGGTACTCCTGTCATGCACGCTAGAACCACTCCCCTGTTCTTAAAATCCCGTCTTTATTTCTTTGGGTCCAACCTACCCCCAAAGAAATAAAGACGGCTCGTGATCATAAAGCTATTCGGCTCTCAGTCCAGCATCGGCCCATGTATAATGATCGATTAGCTAGGATTATACAAATCGGCATCGTGGTCTGACACCCAGTCAATCTGCTTCCAGCCTTTACCCGCCATAGTCTGGTTAATATCCAGTACCTCAATCGTAGGTTCCTGCCATTCTTTTTTACTCATCTCATCACCTCCCCTCCCACGAATGGCACCCGTCTGACCAGATAAAAAAGAATCAGTTCAATCCACAGAGAAAACGGTACACGATCAAGCTGTGCATGAACAGTCGTATATTCGGATCAGAGGCCTGCTCCGGACGGGAATGTCGGTAGTTCGCCATAGTCGTCTTAATGTAGTCCATATTGAGATATTCGGCAGCTCGCAAATCATGACACATCACTTGCAGTTCTCCCATAAACGTGTCCCAGCAAGGGAGCATACGATGTAGCCAATCAGCAGGCTGTACGCCGCGTACCCGCTGGTTCAACCGAACATCATCAGGGAGATGATCACGCATAGCTTTACGAATGAGGGCCCTGTCCCGACCGTTTTGTACATATTGTTCAAAAGGCACCGATAAGCAAAAGCGAATTACACGACTGTCCCCGGTCGGATCACGTTCCCACAGGCCATAACGAAGTGAAAGTTTGGTCGCCATAACACCATTTTTGTTGGCAATCGCCAAATTCGAAAACTTTTCTTTTCTTGTCTGATCGGCATTTTTCCTCCAACCTGTTCCACTCAATACAGGAATATCTTCTACATTCATCCGTTTGGCAAACTCCGGGTGAATCAGTGAAGGAATCGGACTTCGATTGCCGCGTCGCAACCATGTACGGGCTTCAAGTGAAGTGGCTTTTTTCAACATCACAGGTAGTAGATGAGACATACGATTGCCCGTAAGCTTGCTGTATCGCCACACTCCCTGCAAGGATTGCAGCCAATGTAAACGACGAAACTGACGGGCGTAATAATCCATTGCAGGTCCCCACGATACGGTAAAATTACCACGTGCCCCAGTCAATAGAACACCGACATTATGTTCCTGTGCTTTCTCATAAAAACCTCTGATCCAAAAGGAGTTTTCAAAATATTTGTAGGGAGCCTCCATCAACTCCAGCCAAATATCAATTTCAGAAAACGGACTTTTCCCCTCAAAATCCATATAATTTTCATGAATGTTGCCCACATAGCGAGCTGTGGACTGTATATAGCTGCGTTCGTTCGCCAGTAATGTAGGCGGTGTCCAATCTGTAAAATCTTGAACAGGTACATAGCTGTAGGCATGTAGCGGCTTGTGTTGTAAGTGCAGCGCTGGTGCGGCAAAGCTGGCAACCGCTCCAGAATCCAATCCCCCACTCAGGGCAGCCCCTACGGCGCGATGCGTCCGTAATCGGGCAGTTACCGCCTGTGAGAATACCTCGCGGAAAGCTTCTATGTATTCGCCCCCTGTTTTGAACCGCAGCGGCTCTACCTCATCCAGACATGCATATTTACGGAGCAATTGCTTTCCCTCTTCCATGGTGAACCAATGTGCAGGAGGCAACTGATTGATATGCTTGTAGACGGTCGTTCCAATATCGACGGATTCCTGCATTGCACGGATCGATAAGAATTCGGCCAGCCATGGTTCATGCAGTTCTTTTCGCAGAGAGGACAGAACCCATAGCGGAGCAACTACCGTGCTAAACGCAAATCCTCCGTCATATTGGTAGGTGTACAGCGTACGATTGCCTGTCATATCTCTAGCACCATATAACCGATGTTTCTTAGCATCCCAAATGACAAAGGCAAAATCACCTATCAGATAGCTTGCTGCATCTACACCCCATTTGTCATATGCCAGCAAAATCAGCTCGCTGTCCGTGATACCTTGTCGCCGCCCCTGCTCAACTGCTAGCCGTTCAAACAGCTCAGAACGATTGTCAATGATCGCATCGGCCGTAATGGCCAAATCTCTCAGCTCATCATAGAAGGGAAGACGCTCATGGACAGATTCGGGGGTCACATGCTGGGCATGACATCCCAAAAAAATGGAACCTTCACACCAAGTGCACACGCGGTCAGCGGGATATTTTTGCAGAGTTTGCATCATTCTCTCGCCTTCTTCAGCATATACAGACTCATGCCCAAATCTATAGATTCCGGCAATTGCACTCACGTTCTCCCCCCTTTTTCTTTTCCGATACTTGATAATACTACAGACGCCCAGCGCCCGAGCTTACGGGCAAATAGGCGGGATCCGATACCTTGGCTAGGGCGCTGATAGCTTTGGAGCTGCTCGATAAGCCGGTTCCGCTCTTCAAAGCTATGTGCCAGTCTGTTTTCCAGCGATTGAATTCGTCTATCACTCACGACCTGTGATATATCCATCCTTGCCAGGTTGTGAGGTGCTGCATGACGGGTTGCATTTGTCATGAATCCTCTGTTATCTGCATCGTGTTCTTCCAGCATCCGATAAGCTGCCTTCCATTCAAAGCCACTTTGTTGGAGAAATTGGTGTGTACGTCGACTCAACAGCTCTACATCCGGATCATCTTCAAAACGGACTCCAGTCATCTGCTCAGCCTGTTCCAGCGCCTCCCCGTAACCAAGCTGCCTAAACAAGCGAGCTCCAATACTTCTGCAATACAGTTCAATTTCCATTGTACTCAACAGATGTTGCCAGCTATGTACCGAATTCTGATGCGCCTGTTCATGCTCCATGACAAACGGATCACCCGCTCCCATGCTATAAAAAAGACTGGATTGAGGCGTATTCGCAAAGTTCCCGTACCTTTCCATTCCCGACTCATAATGGATCCCCAGAAAATGACACAGCTTCTCGATCTCCATCCTTGGATTGGCTACGAGCTGTTCATACATCAGCGGGTATGCAAGTGGATGAGGTGTGGCAAAATAATGAGCGTAACGGAACAAACCAACCGTAATATCTGTCATTTTCATATTAAAATGCGGACTCCCCAGTTCCTTCAGCAGGTGAAAGTGTCCGCCCCGGAGCTGATTAACCTTTTTAAACGAGGCCACGATGGCTAAAGGATTGCGGATAAGCCATACTCGGCGGGCAGCCGGGAACAAACGGTCTAAAAATTCAAGCACTGTATAGTAACGCGGTGATTTGTCGATAAGCATATCAGCGGTCGTCCCTTCAAGCAGGCCATTATATATTTCAAGTGCATACGAACGAGAGGCCTGCTCCAATACCTGTGGAGGGACCATGCCTTTAAAAAATTGCCGGAGTATTCCTGTTCCTCCATATGGCCGGGCATGTGACTGAGGAAGATCATATAAACTGAGCAGAAACCACATTTCCTGCGTGGCAAACAGACGGGAATGGTTTTGCAAAATGGCGGTTAGCAGCGAGCTTCCACTTCGAGGGACACTCAACAAAAATACTAGCTTTCCGCCTTGCTTTTCAATCAAGCACATTCCTCCTCTACCTCTGCTCAAGACGTTTTAATAGATACACATCGTATTTTTATTATAATTTATGATACATAGTGTATCTTGTCAATCCCTTTAATGGATAAATTCTGTGCTGCACGTTCATGTTAAACCTTATGTAGATTTAGAAGTGCAGCCAGCTGTCTGTAAATAATGA
Source organism: Paenibacillus sp. lzh-N1 (assembly GCF_002872435.1). Lineage (NCBI taxonomy): Bacteria > Bacillati > Bacillota > Bacilli > Caryophanales > Paenibacillaceae > Paenibacillus > Paenibacillus sp. lzh-N1. The sequence continues at coordinate 369,498 of NZ_CP025696.1, forward strand.
TCTTGCTGCATGTTAGCCAAAGGAGCATAGCACTATGGGACGAGCTGTTAAAGGTACGATTACGATTGAAGGTCACGAAATTGCGATCACAAACCCGGATAAACCGCTGTGGCCCGAAGCAGGTGTAACTAAGGCGCTATATCTTCGCAAGCTTGCGGTATTGGCCCCCTTCCTGCTCAAATATTGCCATCAGCGTCTACTGACTGTCATCCGTTGGCCACATGGGATTCATGGGGACTTTTTTTATCAGAAAAATGCCCCACATCCTCGGCCAGACTACATTGAAACCGCTCTGCATGATGGCATTGAGTATATCGTGCTTGGCAAGCTGCCCCAACTACTCTGGCTTGGTAATCAAGCTGCGTTGGAATTTCATCCCTCTCTGCACCTAGCAGGAAGCCAACTGCCCTGTGAATGGATGATTGATCTTGATCCATCCAGAGAGGTCGAGCCACGCATTATGGAGGCTGCCTCCATTGTAGGCGAAGTATTAGCTTCGCTTGGGTTGGACTCTGTCCCCAAAACCTCCGGGGCCACGGGTGTACAAATTATCGTCCCGATCCGTCCAGGCATAACCTTTGACGAGCTTCGCAGCATCGGACTGTTGGTTGGACAATTTGTAACGGAAAAGCACCCGCATCTATTCACACTGGAACGATTAAAGAAGGATCGCGGAACAGCCATTTATTTTGATTATTTGCAGCATTATCAGGGAAAAACCTTAGCCGCTCCTTATACTCCACGGGCACGTCCCGGCGCTACGGTCTCCACTCCACTAACCTGGGAAGAGGTACGGCAGGATGTGTCACCACTGGATTACCATTTGCTGAATATTGAAGAACGGTTAAACCAGATAGGCGACTTGATCGACAAGGTTCCTCCCCAGCCTGTAGAGGACCTCCTCAAGCATATGCGTTCCAAAACACACCCAACCTAATCCATGCTTTGAAGCACAAAAAAGGGGACGAACCCCGCAGCCATAGGCTGAGAAATTGTCCCCTTGCGCTAGTGTATTCCTTTTTTCTTAAAACGTCCGCCCTTCACATCGTGAATATTACCAATCGCAATGAAGGCGTGCGGGTCCCAATCCTCAACGATGCTCTTGAGCTTCGCTTCCTCCAGTCGGGTAATGACGACGAAAATCACTTTCTTGCTCTCGCCTGTAAAGCCGCCTTCACCTTCCAGATAAGTTACACCCCGTCCAAGACGGTCCGTCAGGGCATCTCCGATATCACGGTATTTATCACTAATAATCCAGACCGATTTGGACTGATCCAGACCCTCAATCGTAATATCAATCATTTTCATAGCAATATAATAAGCAATCATGGAATACAGGGCATTCGGCCAACCGAACACAAAACCCGCACTTCCCAGAATGAAAATATTAACAAACAGTACGATCTCACCGACCGAAAAAGGAGTTTTTTCACTGACGAGAATAGCTACGATCTCTGTCCCATCCAGCGAGCCGCCGGACCGAATCACAAGACCTACCCCAACGCCGAGAATGACACCCCCAAAGATAGCGCCAAGCAGCGGTTCCCCAGGAGTCAATGCACTTACATTGTGAAGTAACGCAGTTCCGATGGACATAACGACGATGCCGAATAATGTGGATAAAGCGAAGGTTTTACCGATTTGTTTGTAACCGATAAGTAAAAATGGAAGGTTCAACAGGGTCAGGAAAATACCGAGCGGATAACCAGTAATCTTGGAGGCCATAATGGAGATACCTGTAACGCCTCCGTCAATAACGCCATTAGGAACCAGGAATATTTCCAATCCCACTGCCATCAGCGCTGCACCAACCACGATCATGGCTGCACGCTGTAATAAGCGTTTTACTTTGTTCTTTGGATTAGCTGGAATTTTGCTGATCTTGGTCAACTCTCCGGTTACATCTGTGATCTCAGACAGATTTTGGACTTCCTTGCTCACTACACTCATATATAAATCCCCCCGTTACAGTATGGTATATTAGACCGAAAAAGGGGCTGCTCTCCGCAGTCCCCTCTCCTTTACGGCGCTTAGTTATATGATTAGTATATCATAAAACTGTGATTTTGCGCAAAAAAGTTAGCAAAGAGCACATAAATCACAATAAAGCGGGATTATATTGATAAAAACGGCGAAAACCGCCTCTAAAGGAGGGGAGAGAGCATGCGAGTTAGAATTTCAGCTATTTTTTGAGATCGAGGACGTCTGCGGAACACGTTCAAATCTATTTTTGAAGAGTTGGAAATGTCCTCTACAAAATCTGCCGAAAGCCGTTTTAACGCCGAAGTCGCAAAAAGTACAGCGGTCAACTCAAAATTATAGAAAAAGCTTCGCATGTCCATATTGGCGGTACCAACCGAGCCGAGCAAATCGTCCACAATTACCACTTTGGCGTGGATAAATCCTTTTCGATATTGGTAGAACTCCACTCCCGCCTCAAGCAAATCTTGTACATAGGACAGTGACGCCAGGTGAACCAGTTTTGAATCTGATTGGTAGGGAATAATAATTTTCACATCTATGCCACTGACGGCCGCCAGCTTCAGCGCCTCATAAATCCCCGGATCGGGAATAAAATACGGCGTCGTTATCCAAATCCGCTTTTTGGCAACCGTGAGCGCTCCAAAGCACAATTCCTGAATCGTGTCCCATACCTGATCGGGACCACTGCTCAAAATCTGTACTTCCTCATCCCCTGTGCAGGTATGTGGAGGAAATAAATTCACGTCCATCAGCCTCTCTCCCGAAGCCAGCTTCCAATCGCTAAGAAACACATTTTGCAGAAAATAGACGCCATCTCCTTCAATCTGCAAATGCGTATCCCTCCAAAACCCCACTTTGGGGTACTTTCCGAGATAATCGTCGCCTACATTGATTCCCCCCACAAATCCGATTGTGCCGTCCACCACTACGATTTTCCGGTGATTGCGATAGTTAATTCGGCGGTCCAGCGTGGCGAAAAACGGCGGTAGAAAATAATGAAATTCGACCCCAGCCTCATTACAGGTGCGAATAAATGAATAGGGTAAATTGTAGCTCCCTACGCCGTCCACAATGAATCGTACCTTAACTCCCTCGCGTGCCTTACGGATCATGACCTCCTGAAATTTTTTTCCGATTTCGTCTGCCCGAAATATGTAAAACTCCACATGGATATGATGTTGTGCCTGTTCCATCGCTGTCAGCATAGCCTCAAAGGTTTCTTCCCCGTTCGTCAGCACACGTGTACGGTTGCAGCCTGTCAACGGGTTTTCCGACATACGAATTAACTGGTTAAACAGACGCTCCTGATGCTTAAAATGGGGATTGTGCATTTGCTCTACATTTTCAATCACCTTGGTTTGCGCCCACAGACGTTCACGGAATTCACGAAATAGCTGCGATCCTGCTTTACGAACCACTTTGCGCTTCTGGTAATCCTGTGCAACAAAATAGTACACCACAAAACCAATAAGCGGGAAGCAAAACAAAATAAAGAGCCAGGCTACCGCTTTGGACGGCTTGCGAAATTCAAAGAGCAGAATCGTCCCGGTCTGAAAAATAAAAATAATTAAAACCAACAGCAACCACAGCATGTCTAAGCCTCCTTATATATCTACGTTTTATACAAAGCTCCAATTTTTTTGACATGTTTGCCTCTTAAGCTGAATAGATAGTAACCAAGCACTATAGGAGCGATGTCCGGAAAGGAGCGATTATGAAAAAAGGAAGCCTAAATCGCCGGATGACCCTGCTTGTCATTCGGGATGCACAGCAACCGCCCAAGCAGCTACAATGCTCCGCAGCCGCTGTCATTCTCGTCCCGACCCTTGTGATCGCATCAATCTCTACGCTCGTGATCGGGCTGCAAATCCGTTCTTCCCATATTATTTCCCAAATGGAAACCAATCTTGCTGTCCAGAGTTTGCAGATGGAGGTCACAGTAGCAGACAAAGACGCAGCCATTGGGCGACTGCGGCAGGAAGTCATGGAGCTGACGAATCAAGCCACCAGTATTCGCGAACGTCTCCAGCGTGTAACAGAGCTGGAACAACAAATGCAGCAATTCATTCGTAAACACGGAAATTCCTCCAGCGCAAGCAGCAATAAATCAACCATAACCCCGCTCTCCTGGGATGCTTCCGGCCATACTGGGGGCGAATTGATCGCAGTGCATGAAAATACAGCTCTTCTAGCCCGCCAGGTCATGGATGATTTTCAGGAAATCGAAGCTCTGCTAGACACTGTGGAGCGTACGGTTCCGCGCTCTATTCAACAGGCAAATGCCGTCCAGCAGAACCTGGAGCGCCAACAAGCCGCACAGCTGCTCCAGACCCGCAGACTGGCACTTGCTGAACAAGGGAGGCCCTCCATTTGGCCTGTTGGTTCGCGGCGCATGACCTCCAGTTTCGGCTATCGCAGCGACCCATTTACAGGTAGATCCGCTTTTCACTCCGGCGTGGACATTGCCGGTCAATCCGGTGATCCTGTCTATGCGGCAGGGGCAGGCACTGTGCTAGAGGCCGCTTCCAGCGGAGCCCGTGGCAAGTGCATCATCATTCAGCATCCTGACGGACTCCAAAGCTGGTATATGCACCTAAGCGGGATGCAGGTAGCTCCCGGGGACCGTGTTCACAAAGGACAGACCATTGGCCTGCTGGGAAGTACAGGGAGAAGCACGGGACCTCATCTTCATTTTCAGATCGTCAAGCATAACCAACCTGTCGATCCATTGCTGTATGTACAATAAGGATTTTGCAAAATACTTACCATAAAGGATTGGAGGAAAACGTTCATGTTCAAGGAATCCAAAAAAAAGCTCTCCACCCCGGCGACGGATACACTGCTCGCTAACGGCACTAGCTTTGAAGGTACGATTGAGGCAGAGGCCAACATTCGCATTGACGGTCATTTCCAGGGCGATATCTACAGCACTCGTACTGTCGTCATTGGAGAATCAGCAGTTGTACGTTCGGACATCATTGCACGGGACGTCATTCTTGCCGGCAAGGTATTCGGCAGCATCACCGCGGAAGGACGGCTGACCATTACACCGACAGGCGAACTATATGGAAATACGGCGACCCCTACATTGGTCATTTCTGAAGGCGGCATACTGAACGGCACGAGTCAAATGAACCAAACTATGGAGGCAGAGTCGCCAACTGCTATAGAGAAATCAGATGATGAAAATCAATCCAGTTTCAGCCAAGACAATGAGGACAGCCAAGCCTCCCTACAACCCGAAGCGGGATAGGGCGGCTTACACTCCTTATATTTCTAGCAAAGCCTCCATTTACTCCATAATATCCTCCACTCTGCGTTCCAAAAATAAATGGTATACCTTGCGTATGACGATTTTGCCACACATATACAATGGAATAACCAAAATGATACCCAAGATCCCAAGTAGATCGCCACCAACTAGCAATAAAATGACGACAGTCAACGGATGAATGTCCAGTTGCTTGCCAAAGACAATCGGTGACAGCCAATTATCCTGAATTTGCTGTGCAACGATCACCACCACCAGCGACCAGAGCGCCATGGAAGGCGATTCGAGAAATCCAATGATAACCACAGGTATAGAAGCAGCTACTGCCCCCACATAGGGAATAAAATTAAGGAAAATCGAAATAACGGCAAGTAGCAAAGCATAAGGCAACCCAATAATCAAAAACCCAAGGAACATCATCAAGCCCAACGCGACATTGATCAGCACTCGACTGACGATAAAGCTGCTGAGTGCACTATCAATATCCTCCATCACTTCCAGCGCGTCCTTATGATATTTTTTAGGAAAGAAGTTGAGCATTTTAGGACCAAACTTGCTTCCTTCCTTCAGCATGTAGTAGAGCAATATGGGAAAGGTAGCCAATACGATAAAAAAGTAGGATACGAACGATACCAGCTTTACCGAATAATCTGACAGCGTTGAAAAAGCTTCGTTTAACGTATCTGACAGTTGTGACAGCGGGTCTTCACCCGGAGGCAGCACTTGTCTCAAGGATTGATTATGCCGCCATTGGCTTAATTGATCAACCAGACTTTTAATGAGCTTCGGCGCATTCTCAAATAAATTGGTCACCTGATCACGGAGCGTAGGCCATACTCCCCATGAGAAGAGGAACAGTAACACGCCAATGACCAAATAAATCAGTAATATGGAAATCGATCGTTTGATTTTTCTCCGTTCCATGACATCTACGATCGGTCTCAATAAATAATAGAGGAAAAAAGATAGCATCAGCGGTACTATCAGCAGGCTGACCAAGGATACGAGAGGACTGAATATAAAGCTTACTTTGGTGCCCAAGTAAATGATGAGCAATAGCATGACGATTCCTGAAGTCAGACGAAAAAAACGATTATTTTGCAGCATATCATGCGCCCCCTGTTCTGTTTCTCTCTACTTCTTTAAACGCAAACCGACCCTATTGATTGATTCTTGCTGAAAATAGATTACAATATACCCACACTTACAGAATATGTAGCAAAAAAGGAAGTCCAAATGGCTAGGCATTGGACTTCCTTTTTGTGATCTTAGCATTTTGCCAAAATCCTCGTATGATTAAATCACACATTCTAAGAGATACGTGTTTAGGTTGAAACATCGCGTTTTACGAAAACCACCCAGGCAATTGCTATAAAAACCACATAATAAGCAGCCAGCACGGTGAGCGAAAAGGTTAGATCGGAAGTTACTGTACCCGGCGGCATATCTAGATATTTTTTCAGATCCATATGCGTAAAGAGTACGTATTGGGTCCATTCAAAACGATCTGTGCTGAACAAACCAATCGAGTTATACACTGTTTTGGTGAACATCATAAACAAAGACAAACCAATCGCCAAGGCGCTCGAACGAAACACCGCAGATAACATAAATGCAAAAGCCATGGTCACGAATAGGGCGATATAGCTATACAAAAAGTTCAGCGTTACGTAAGATACCGGATCACTGAACAGCGGAACAGAGCCCGCTGGTGCATCCTTCGATAACATCAGCCAGGAGGACAGCGTAACCATCAAAACCAAAACGATCGTTCCGAGCAAGCTGAACAAAATCACCGATATATACTTGGACAACAGAATTTTGCTGCGAGTCCAAGGGCGAATGAGCAGTAGCTTAATCGTTCCCCATGTAAATTCACCAGCCACCGAATCAGCAGCTACAATGACCGTAAACGTCGTATTGAGGAAAAATGTAAATAACGTTGTCAATGCGATGCCATCCCACACACTGACCTGATCGGAAACCAGAGAAATCAGCATCGGAATCACAGCGGTGATGACTGCCAGCAGCCCCAGCATGATCCATGTGCGCACACGCAAGTAGATTTTGAGATTTTCATTATGTACCAGCTTGAAGAAATCAGCCAATGGACCCGCCTCCCGTCACTTCCAAAAATTGATCTTCCAACGTACGGGCAACCGGGCGAATGGCATACACCTTGACTCCATTTGCAGCCAGCAGACTGTTCATCTCTGCAATCTGTTCCCGCTCCAGGTGAAGCAGTAGTTGATTGCCTTCGATGCGCCCTGCTCCAGCAAGCGTATAAGCTTGCTCGGCATCATTGACTTCAAAAGCAATTTCCGCCGTCTGCACTTCTCCCTCTGTATTCTTCAACTGCTTGATATCTACCAACCGCCCGCTTTGAATAATGGCCACGCGGTCGCACATCAGCTCCATTTCGGACAATAAATGACTCGATACAAACACCGTAATTCCTTCCGTACGGGTTAATTGACGCAAATAATCCCGCAGTTCACGAATACCCTGCGGGTCCAAGCCATTGGTCGGCTCATCCAGCACGAGCAGCTTCGGACGATGCAAAATCGCCTGAGCTACTCCGAGTCGCTGTCGCATCCCGAGCGAGTAGGTTTTGACTTTATCGTGAATTCGGTTTCCGAGTCCCACCAGACGAATCGCTTCATCTATACGCTCTTGGGTCACCCCTGGAGACATGCGCGCAAAATGCTGCAAATTTTGATAGCCTGTCAAAAACTTGTACATCTCCGGGTTCTCAACAATCGCACCTACATGGGAAACAGCCTTTTCAAAATCGGTATTGATGCTGTCTCCGCAAATATGAATATCACCCTTGCTGATCGAAATCAGGCCAACCATCATACGAATGGTGGTCGTTTTTCCCGCACCGTTGGGTCCGAGAAAACCAAATACCTGTCCGGCCGGAACCTCCAGTGTCAGATTGTCCACGATCGCTTTTGAGGAAATGATTTTACTCACACCCTCCATACGTATGACGGGAACCTGCCCTGTCGCTTGCTGCATGCTATGAAACTCCTTCCATCCGGAGTGAAGCTGTCATCCATTTTACTGTACATTTCCGGTTTTGGAAGTATTGTACCATATTTATCCTTTCAGAAACACCTTTGGGAACACCATATCACGTCTGTTCCTTTTCCTTGTATATCCAAAGCACCCTCCACTCCTCATCTTCCTGCGTCACATAACAAGGTTGTACGATATCAAAATTACCGAATCGGGTCTTGTAATGCTGAGTGACCGTAATACGGTAGACCTTCCCTAAATCTTCCCCATTTGGATCGGTACGAATGTCATATTCTACCTGCGGCTCCCCCAGTTCAAACGTAAACGTATCCGTCCCCATATCCTGCATAAAAACGTGCGCACGCTGCTGTACATACGTGGACTTCTCGAATTTCTTCTTCATTTGTGAATGAAAAAGCTCCCAGGAGCCGCCAAAATTCCCCGATTGCTCCATCGTGTAGAACTCGTTCAGCGCTTCTACGGCTTGATCCCCTTCCCCCGTAGACATCACCCCACGCAGACCCATCCACAGCAGCCATAGCAATCCACATAGGATTGCAAAATACAGTAGCTTACGGACGTACGCCGAAGCCGCTCTCCTTCTAAGCAGCACATATGTCCCTCCCTCTGTTGGACTATACCGAATACTCTACAGATGTATGTAGGACAAGGTGAGTTTAGAAGAGAATAGCAGGTCCTCCCTATAGGACATTCGCCTGCATAAGGGATGGCTAAGGCGATGCAGAAGTGGTGACCAAATGTTTCTCCAGCACTCCATGGATACGTTGGCGTTCTTGCTCATCTACGATGTAATAATACACGCCGTTGATTTTGCTCCCATGTCCCTTCACCTCAACGGTATCCATCTGCTTAAGAGACGGGCCGATCCGGGTCAGAAAGGTCGTCATATCATCAAAGGTAATGTCTGTGCGAATCTGCTCCCCCGCTGCCTCCAGTAGCGGTTTTACTCGGAACAGCTCTTCCTTGCTGATGGACTGGGCAAGAATTTGCTTGAGCAGCTCTCGCTGGCGAGCATTTCTCCCGAGATCCCCACGCGGATCATCAAATCGCATACGGGCATAGGCCAATGCTTCTACTCCGTTCAAGTTCAAATTCCCCTGCGCAAAATGATGCCCCTCATACTGAAAATCAAGTGGATTGTAGACCTCCACTCCCCCCACAAGATCCACCATTTTCGCAAACCCTTCCATATTCATTTGTACATAGTAATCTATCGGATGGTTCAAAAAATGCTCTACCGTACGGATCGACATATCCACGCCCCCAAAAGCAAACGCGTGATTGATTTTGTCCTCACGCCCTCTACCGATCAACTCTGTTCGCGTATCACGCGGAATGTTGAACATTAACATCGAACCCTTGGCGGGATTCACAGATAGAACGATCATCGTATCGGATCGTCCTGGATCGTGCGGTCGCCGATCTACACCCAGCACCAGCACGGTGAACGGCTTAAACTGAGAGATGGCTGCCGGATTGGGTGTACTTGTTCCAGTGTTTGTTCCTGCGGAGTGCCCTGCTCCGCCTGTCGCAAGGGTAGAGACCGCTCCGGGCTGCACGATGCTGCGCGGATGATACATCGCATCAGCCGCTGTTTTAAAGGAATGATACACATAGACGGTATAGGCAGCACCTCCTACAACCAATAACGCCACAGCCCCCAATGTCATCTTCAGCCATCGTTTCATAGTCAGCCTCCCTTTACGGATTCACTACAGACTGATGACGATCTATATCCAGATTGTTCATCTGTGGTCTGCCAACAGAATAGTATGCAAAGGCAGATTGTCTAATTTGTTCTTCCCTATACACATTGCGCCCGTCAATCATAATGGGATACTTCATCAGCTCATTCAGTTCACCCAGTCCGACCTCACCAAACTCCTCCCATTCCGTCAAAAGACACAATGCATCGCATCCTTCTGCTGCTTCCCGCGCGCTATCGGCCCACTTTATTTCCGGGCTGTCCAGCAATCGGCGGAAGTTAGCAGTAGCAATCGGGTCATATGCACGAATATGCGCCCCTGCCTCCAACAGCGACTGCATAATATCCAGTGCCGGGGCATCTCTTACATCATCTGTGTTCGGTTTAAATGCCAGCCCCCATATGCCAATCGTAGCTCCTTCCAGCTCACCCAGTGCCTCTTTCAGCTTGCGAATCACGTTAAAACGTTGTCCTTGATTCACCTCCACCACGGATTTCAGCAGCTTAAATTCATAGTCCACGTTGCCTGCAATTTGAATTAAAGCCTGCGTATCCTTGGGAAAACACGAACCCCCATAGCCAATACCAGCGGACAAAAAGGAGGAACCGATCCGCTGATCCAGCCCCATACCGTGTGCCACGCGTGTAACGTCTGCACCCACCTTTTCACAAATATTTGCAATCTCATTAATAAACGAAATTTTGGTCGCCAAAAAGGCATTCGACGCGTACTTGATCATCTCGGCCGAACGGATATCCGTGGTTAAGATATTCGTGGTCAGCGGCTCATGCAGAGTAGTTAGTACTGCGGATACATGCGGATCGGAAGCTCCAATGACGATTCGATCTGGCTGTAGGGTGTCTATAACCGCCGATCCTTCTCGTAAAAATTCAGGAACTGAAGCGATACCAAAAGGATAGTTCGTGCGACTAGCAATCCAATTTTGAATACGCTCGTTCGTTCCGACAGGCACCGTGCTTTTGGTAACAATGATCTTGTAGCCATTCATGGCATCTGCCACCTCGCACGCTGCTTCTTCAATATAGGACAAGTTGGCTTCCCCGCTCGGCAATGAAGGTGTACCTACCGCCAAAATAACAATATCAGCTACCTGCACCGAAGCTGCGGTATCTGTTGTAAAGCTCAACCGTCCCTGCTCCACATTATCTTTAATTAAAGCCTTTAAGCCTGGTTCATAAATCGGTACCCCGCCTGCACGCAACTGCCGAATTTTATCTTCATTCTGATCGATACAGACGACGGTATTGCCAAGCGCGGCAAAACAGACCCCTGACACCAGTCCGACATACCCGGCACCTATTACACATAGCTTCAAAGCAATTCCCCCTTTTTACATGCTGTCTTATTTCACTGTACTTTTGCCCCGCTTTACTTCTCTATGCCTCTCCCTGTATGCCGATTATGATAGAGCGTGAGCCTTTTATTATGTCGATAGGATTTGAGAAAACGATAGATATACATTGGATTGTTATAGGCATACCTCTTCCACAAACGCTTTGGCTCACAGATCAGACGGTACAGCCATTCCAGTCCCAATCTTTGTATCATTAGCGGTGGCCTGCGAACCTTGCCTGTAATATAGTCAAAGGCAGCCCCTACTCCAATCATCACGCCTCGGATACGATCTTTGTTGCGATGCATCCAGACTTCTTGCTTGGGGCAGCCCAGACTGACGAATATGATATGCGCACCTGAAGCATTGATTTCCTCAATGATCCGTTTCTCCTCATCTGGCTGAAGTTCACGAAATGGCGGTGAAAAGCTGCCCGCGATACGAATTCCAGGGTAATCCTGTCCTATCCTGTCTTTTAAGCTATCCAGCGTATCCGGCGTACTGCCGTAAAAATATACGCTCACCTCCGTCTGTGGCGCACGTTCGCACAACTTGAGCATCAAACTGGGACCATCCACCCGATCCTGACGCTCGAATCCGTACAGCTTGAGTGCCCAAACCAGTGGCATACCATCTGGAGTACACAAATCAGCCTGAGTGAGCGCTTCGTGGAATTCGGGAAGATCCCCGGCCGTGACAATGGAATGAGTGTTGCATATACATACATAGCTGTCCTTTCGTCCGACTGCCCATTGTTCCAGCGTATGTACCGTCTCCTGAAACGTCAGCGCTGCAACATCTGTGCTCGCAATCCTTCCGACTCTATACTGGGGCAGCTGCTTCATCATCGCATTCCTCCATGGCCTCGCTATATATCGCTAGCAGTTGCTTCACATTCACTTCTTCCGTATAGTGTGCAGCATAGTTTTGCGCCACCTTCTGTCTCATAGCTGCATAGTTCTCATAGGCTACTGCACGGCGAATCACGGTCTTTATATTTTCCAGATCATCATGTTGAAAATGGAAACCCGTCACCCCGTCCTCCACAACTTCCTCCAATGCGCCGATTCGGCTGCACAATACCGGCGTTCCCACGGAATAGGACTCTACAATCGTCATCGGAAAACCTTCATACCAAATAGAAGGCACCATCACATACATGGCCCGGCTCATGCAGTCCAGCACCGTGTCTCCATCTTGCTTGCCGAGAAACCGAATATCTTCCTGCGGATGAGCAGCCGCCAGTTCAGCCTTTTCCGGACCATCTCCAATGATGACCAGTCTCAATCCGCCCCGATCTTCCAGCTGTGACCAGGCTTGCAGTAGATTGCGAACCCCTTTTTCAGCTGAAATCCGCCCCACGAACAACAAATAACGATCATTGGGATCATACTTGGCTTTCACCGTTTGATGATGGACAAAATTCGGTTTTACTGCGATGCGGTCCAGCGGAATGCCGCTTTCGGCAAATTTGTCCCGTGCAAACTCCGTCAGCGCAATATAGCGACTTACCTTGTGCTGCCATGTGCCGATCAGCTCGTTGAACTTAATCATCGCCGCCACCGGAATCGTCTGCAGCTGCGAGCCTCGGTAACATCCATGACGGATGGAGTGCAACAGCGTGCCGTGCAGGCATTTTTCACAAACTTCATTCCCTCGCATAAAGGTTGCCGCCGGACAGATCAGCCTGTAATTATGCAGGGTCTGGACAACCGGAATCCCCAGCCGTTCACAGGCATGATAGACCGAAGGGGATATGACCGGAAAAAAATTGTGCACATGTACCACATCCGGTTTCACTCGCAAAAGCAGCTCTTTGATCCTTTTGAATTCTGGGAAGGACCAGGTTGCCTCTACCGCCAGCTTTGCCATGTTGGCCAATCCTTTGCTTTGAATGCTGTCGTTATGCACATAGTAATGCTCCGTCTCTATTCCTCTGGAACGCAGCATAGCCGATTCCTGCTCGACAACCTTGTCTTCTCCCCCACTTTGCTGATAAAAGTTATGGATGATCAGTACTTTGCTTACAGGCGGGATCATTCGTCTGCTAACCTGTTGACTCACGTGGCCGCCCCACTTTCCTGTGTTGATTGCATAGCGTGATTGGAGCTCATGGGTTTGATCCGTTGCTGGCTTACGATTTCATCTGCAATCCGATCCCACGACATACGCTCGATCGTAAGAAATGCTTTCTCGGCTAGGCTTTGTCTAAGCTCAGCATCCTCCAGCAACGTGCCTATACGGCCAGCCCATTCCTCTTCCGAAAAGCTTCTCAGCATCACTCCGCTTACTCCGTCCTCAATCAAGGTAACCGAGCCACCGTTCACCGAAGAAATAATCGGGACGCGGAACAACATGCTTTCCAGCAGTACCATGCCAAAAATATCGTATTGGGTCGGAAACAGCATCACATCCGCTGCTCCGTAAATCTGCCACAGATGACGTTGCTCCACTCTTGGAAAATGTATAATTCTATCCGTCAACCCCAGTTGCTGAGCATAAGCCCAATAACGATCCGTATCTATCTTCCGTCCATTCCCAACCATTAACAAAAGGCAGCCAGGATGCTTTTGGAGTACTCTTTTGAACGTACTCAGCATAAAACGTATATTTCTCCGTTCCTCCAGCACACCGACATACAGCAGCACCGGGCGATCTCCGATCCGACGCAGCTCATTCGCAACCTCACGGTTTTCCTCGCGCGCTCCACTGTTGTCGTCACTGTTGAATCCTCTCTCTACATTGCTGCGATCCAGTCCGACTCCGATCGTTATTACGTTGTTGAAGCCTTTATTCTCCAGATAGCGCTTGGCCAGATCGGATTTGACATAGGTTCGGCGTAGAGACTTTGTCACCTTAGGCAGCAACATAACATCGTACAGTTTGCGGATCAGCGCATGCGTATTATCTCGGTATGGACCGTGATACAGCGCCAGCTTATCGGGACATTTGCGGGAAAGCAGGTAGGTCATGATCTGGTTGTATTCTGTAGTAATGACCAGATCATAAGCTGCCAGAAAAGAATCTTTGAGAACATCTCTGTAGATGCTGTTGCTTAAGAACTTGAACCCGTGCAGCCAGATAATGCGCAAGGTGCAGCCTGCGTGGCGGTAGACCTGTTCCAGATGGGTCTCCTTACGATCATTGTAGTAAACAATATCGCAATCGTAGCCTTTACGGACGAGCGCTTTACCCAAGCCGACTTCCTGCAAATTGTATGAGGCTCCATTCACCTTGCTGGCAAAGTTGCGAAGATACAATATTTTTGGAATCATCATCAGTACTCCTGCCATTTCATATTGGGTGAGTTAAAGCACGCGAGGTTTAGAGCCCGCTGCGCACTCCATTTGATCTTCCGATCGCTGTTGCAGTGGGATTCCTGGATATATAAAACATTACGAGGTAGGAATCCCACTGCAAAGGCGAACGTTAGCGCTTCTTCAGATTCAAATGGACCACTCCGCTGCTGACCGCCGTTTCCATAAAGTCACCCCATCTTAAAAAAGGGAATGCTGGGCATGAAGTGCCATCGCTGCGCGATGTACGCGTGCGAATACATACAGGGCGTTGTTTCGTCAAACAACTTGTAAGCTTGGCACGTTATGGCACGCTCACAAGCAAGCATAGCTATACTACCGCTAGGCTGAGCAAGATGCTTTAACTAGGCTTGACTGTCGCTTGCCGTGAGTACTATTCATTAAGCTCTTTCACCTTGAGAGAGCTATACAGAGCATTAATTACACCGGTTGCATGCTCGGTGTGAAGTTCGCGGCGATAGGGCGCAGCTATCGCCAGGCGGCTCTTACCTCCCCCACCTTATAGGCAGGGAGAAATTCTTTTTGGCGGCGGTGAAACGTAGCGGAGGGTAAGGATTTGAATCTGAAGAAGCGTCAGCGTTCGCCTTTGACGTGGGATTCCGCCCTCTATAGGGCTTATTCAAACCAAGGAATCCCACGTCAACAGCGATCGGAAGATCAAACCCGTCCCGTAGCGGCCTTTCCCCTCCAACTTGAATGTTCCCCCTGCCGCTGTCTTTCCTCCATCATCTGCATATTAAAATGGTCTGCCCCTTTAAGCTGGGCCGCTGCCATATCCGCTACCAAAGTCACGCTCGATTCCATCGGTACAAAGCGATATTTGTAGGCTGTAAGCCGATGATCCGTTTCGTGAAATAAAATGTCCTGGGCATAATTGCCCCATCGGTCCTTAGGCATCAAATCAATCGTCATACCTGCATGTGCAGAAGGCAGCAGCATATTGGAGCCGTGAATGCCAATGACTAATCGGCTGGCTGCGTACACCTCACATACCCGCATTTCACTATCCCGATCGAAGCGTGAGACGCGCTCGTCAGAAATCCATGCCGGGAAGCTTCCCGTACGTCCAAGTCCCGCAACTGTAAAACGATGATCAGGGAAGCTTTCTCTCAGTCTGCGGAACAGTCCAATGATTTTGCTGCGTTGGTGATAAATTAACGGTTTCAGGCCACGTTTGAGCTGTGGGAATTTTTGCACCGCTCTGGCAATATGATGGCTGCCGCTCCACAAGCGGTCTTCCCTCCATACAAAGGTAATGCGTGGCTTCAACTCACGCTCCTCGTCATAACGGGAGACCCCTGTAAATTGCTCAATTTCAAACTGGCTGGGATGTGAATATGCCGGGCTGATATACACCTCATCAAAACGTATCAATTCCTCAATCATCCGATGATGTAGCAGAGGATAAAAGTTTCGCGCCTTGCTGAACGGCACATCGACCGTCCAAATTTCAGACACATATGCCGGCACCATCCACTCCAGCGACTTTTGCACAATAACGATGATCCCCATTTCCGGTGATTGCTCGTATTCGCGCTGAACATTCAGCAGCTTAAGCAACGCATGACCATACAAATAATCTATGGTGTTGACAATGATCACACGCGAAGAAGCTTTCTTTTTATGCACGGTCATACCGACTGCTAAATCATAGGAAGGATTCATCAAGGATTGCCGCAAAGGCTCTCCAAGCCATTTTCTTGACTTCGCATCACCGGTCAGGATATAGTCAGGCATTTCTACACGATAAGGTGAATACGTCGCATGACCGACCCTCATATCCTCAAGATATTCACGTCCGCAACCCTCACACTTAGTACTGACACATACGTGGATTCCCTGCCACAGTACCTCTCCCCCACGTAACGTGTCTCCACAATGCGGGCACTGTTCCTCATGCCGAACAAATGGTTTAATCGGTATCATGATTGTTCTCTCCAACTTTCGGTACTGTAATATGAACATGCCAGAAGGTCAGGATTGACTTCATCATCCAACCCAAATTGGCTTTGACTTCCTTAAACAACAAATCCATCAGAAATACAGATATCGTAAAGGACAATATCGTCGCCACTAAGGACCCTCGAACCTCAAGCCATGGGATCAGCGCGTAATTGAAGGCGATATTCGTAACCGCACCTATTACCGAGGTCAGCAACGTGTATTTGAACAAATTTTCATTGGTGATAAACAAGCTTTTGGCGACACTAAAGTTGGTGAAAAATAGACGAATCGCAAACAATGACAACAGCGAGCCTGCTTCAGCAAACTCTCTCCCATACAGCACAACTACTACCCATTGGGATAGAAAAAATAAGGGGACTGAAGTCACAAGAAAGCATATAAACATCAGCCGATACACGTTAGACAACGTCCGTCTGTATTCGTCGCTTCCTTTCTGCTTGGAACGCGTCACCACCGGAGCATAGGCTGTCGTTAGCACGACCGGGATAAAGCCCAGCACCTCGATGAGTCGGAGTGCAACGGAGTATTGCCCGACTGCTTCGTTTCCCAACAATTCACCGATAATGACCTGATCAATCCGTGCCTGTACATATACAGCGGAGGAGGACAAAATAAGCGGCCAGCTGTGATTCATGATTCGCCGAGCAGTTGTGAAGCGGAACGTCCACTTGTTCACACGCCGTCCTTCCTTATGGAAGAAATACAGCAGCAGCAGGCTTCCGAGCAGAAACTCTCCATGAGCACACAACGCCACTGCCCAGATTGGAATACCGGACAACAATAAAATGATTTTGACGGTGGAACCGAGGACAAAGGCGGTATTCTTGGCAACAACCGTATATTTGGACAACATCTGCGCACGAAACCAGTAGTCGATAATATCAAACAACTGAAAGACCGAGGCCGTAGCCAGAATCAGATTAATTAACCGTACTGAGCTGTCTTCTGGTCTGAGCAGTGAAATAAAGGAATAGGACAGTACAATGGCTACCAAAGTACCTAACAACTTCAGCAGAACCGCCGTACCCAATAGCTCGTGCTCATCCTTAGGGTGTTTGACAAGATCGCGTACTAATATGGAATCAAAGCCAAGGGTCGTGAAAATCAGGAACATCCCGAAAAAGGATTCCGCATAATTCCATTTTCCCAGTTCCTCTGGTCCCAACACTCTCGCCATGATGATGCTAACCGCCAGCCCGAACACCATGCGAATCATTTTGTCACCGAACAGCCAGGATGTATTCACCAGCAAGCTTCTGCGCGGTTTGGCACGTTTCTTGACTAATGTCATATGTTCTACTCCATCTTGAAAAATGACCTTAAGCATTGCTTTATGATCTGTTGAGCTGTCATACAGCTGAAATCATGTACAACGAAGAGACCCCCCGGCCAGGCGGGTGGCCTCTCCACCTCTTACACGACGACAGAAGCTTCGACTGCAGCCTGCCTTTTTACACGCTCCAAGTCTGCATCCACCATCATACGAACAAGCTGCTCGAAGCCGACTTCCAATCGCCAGCCCAGCTTTTCCTTCGCCTTGGCACAATCGCCAAGCAATAGATCTACCTCTGCCGGTCGAACAAATTGCGGATCAATCACGACGTAATCCTCGTAATTTAAACCTACATGAGAAAAAGCAATTTGCAGCAGTTCACGCACAGAATGCA
Organism: Paenibacillus sp. lzh-N1; assembly: GCF_002872435.1. NCBI lineage: Bacteria > Bacillati > Bacillota > Bacilli > Caryophanales > Paenibacillaceae > Paenibacillus > Paenibacillus sp. lzh-N1. The sequence continues at coordinate 387,803 of NZ_CP025696.1, forward strand.
TTTCTCCCGTGGAAATCACGTAATCATCTGGTCGATCCTGCTGAAGCATCAGCCACATCGCCTTTACATAATCCCCTGCAAAACCCCAGTCTCGCAGGGAATCCAAATTCCCCATACGCAGCTCCTGCTGCAATCCCAGCTTGATACGAGCTACTGCATCCGACACTTTGCGTGTTACAAACTCCAACCCTCGGCGGGGCGATTCGTGATTGAACAAAATACCGGAGCAAGCAAACATATCAAAGCTTTCGCGGTAGTTGACTGTAATCCAATGGCCGTACACCTTGGCGACACCATAAGGACTACGTGGGTAAAACGGGGTCATTTCTGTCTGCGGCGTCTCCAGTACCTTACCGAACATCTCGCTACTTGAAGCCTGATAAAAGCGCGCCTCCGGCTTGGCAATTCGAACCGCCTCCAGCATATTGGTGACAGATAATGCTGTAATTTGCCCTGTAGCCAAGGGCTGCGGCCATGAGGCCGCTACAAAGGATTGAGCAGCCAAGTTGTAGACTTCATCCGGGTTGGACTGACGGACGGCTTCGATCAGCGAAGCCAGATCGGTCATATCACCAGAAAGCCAGTGAATGTCATTCTGGATATGCGCTACATTTTCAAAGTTCGGTGTGCTGGTTCGTCTGCGCACCCCGTACACCTCATAATCCTTGGACAGCAGCAACTCAGCCAGATAAGACCCATCTTGTCCGGTAATCCCAGTGATCAGCGCTTTTTTCATTCCAATTCCCCCACCGTTATTTATTGTTCAACCAGATCCAGACTTTGAAATGCCTGGTATACAGACCTTAATCCTTCTTCTAGTGAAATACGCGCCGACCAGCCCAGCCCGGAAATCCGAGATACATCTACCAACTTGCGCGGCGTTCCGTCAGGAACGGAAGTATTAAAAGTAATTTCGCCCTCATAGCCGACTACATTTTTGACTCGTTCAGCTAGCTCACGGATGGAAATATCCTCACCCACACCAATATTTACAATCTCATTTCCCTCATAGTTATTCATCAGGAATAGACAGGCATCAGCCAAATCATCCGAATGAAGAAATTCTCGCCGAGGCGTACCGGAGCCCCATACTTCTACAGTCGGAGATTGATTCAGCTTAGCCTCATGAAACTTGCGGATCAGCGCAGGTAGCACATGAGAGGTTTGGAGATCAAAATTGTCGCCCGGACCATATAAATTCGTAGGCATCACCGAAATAAAACGGGTTCCATACTGACGGTTGTAGGACTGACACATTGTGATCCCGGCAATTTTAGCAACCGCATAGGCCTCGTTGGTAGGCTCAAGCTCACCTGTAAGCAGATATTCTTCTCGCAACGGCTGCGGAGCAAATTTGGGATAGATACATGTAGAGCCTAGGAATAACAGCTTGCTTACATTCTTCCGGTATGTCGCATCAATCACATTTGTTTGTATAAGCAGATTGTCACGGATAAAATCAGCCGGATATTCGTTATTGGCCAAAATCCCGCCCACCTTGGCTGCTGCCAGAAATACATAATCCACGGGCTCTGTATCAAAAAAATGATCTACGGCCTCTTTATTGCGCAGATCCAGTTCACGGCTTGTGCGAGTAATAATATGACGATATCCCGCTTTCTGAAGCGCTCGGACAATAGCGGAACCTACCAGTCCATTGTGCCCTGCTACATAAATGTTGGAATGAAGCTCCATCCTTCTCTCCTACCCCTCTTTGTTAAAATGACTTTAATATGCATCCTTGGAGCCCAGCAGCACACGGAATGTTTTCAGCATGATGATCATATCCGTGCGAAAACTGCGTCTAGATATGTACTCCAAATCCAGTTCTACCATCTGGTCAAAGCTTAGATGATTACGACCGCTGATCTGCCATAGTCCGGTGCAGCCCGGTGTGACCGTCAGACGCAGCTTATCCCTCATGGTGTAATCATGAACTTCTCTTGGCAATGGGGGTCTGGGTCCTACAAGGCTCATATGCCCACGCAGTACATTGAAGAGTTGCGGTAGTTCGTCGATGCTCGTTCTGCGAAGAAAGCGGCCCACACGGGTAATTCGGGGATCGTCCCGCATTTTGAACATCGCACCCTCAATTTCATTTTCCACCAGCAATGCAGACAATCTGGCCTCGGCATCAGACACCATGGAACGAAATTTGATCATGCGAAACGGTCGCTCATGTTTACCAATACGGATTTGATAAAATAATGCACTTCCTTTGGGGTCCTCCAGCTTGATCAACAAAATGACGAGCAGAAATACCGGGCACAGTACGATGATTCCAATAAAAGACAGTATAATGTCCATACTTCGCTTCACGAACGGATATACGCTCCATCCTTGTCGTCGTTCAAGCCCATGAGCGACCGAATATACATCCACTGACGCGCTCAGCACTTTGGCCTTGTTCGAGCGGGAAGAAGACACGTCTCATCACCTCACTCCTTATTGATAAATATTATTTATGCATTGTTAAAAGAATATTATATACTCTTATTTCCTCCGATTTATTCATGTCAGATTGCGTTCCTCCATACCACGCTCGGCGCGGCGCTTCACGTTATTGAGCACTACACCCAAAATGCGCGCCTTTACTCTTTCCAAATTTGCCTTCGCCTTCTTAACGACATCCTTTTTGACCTTCCCTGCCTGCACTACCAAGATGACACCATCACACATGGCACTTACAATGAGTCCATCCGGAAAAGACAGCAGGGGTGGCGTATCCATCAGAATCACATCATAATGTTCTTTGAGCTCAACTAGTAGAGCCTTCATTCTACGGGAACTGAGCATCTCGGACGGATTGGGTGGATTCGGTCCAGCCGTGATCGCATGCAGATGATCAATCCCGGTTTCCTGAACCACATCCTGCCATGTCTGTTGATTGGCAAGTACCCGTGTCAGCCCTGTATGATTGCGCAAACCAAACATATGATGCAAGGAGGACCGGCGCAAATCCATGTCCATAACCAGCACCTTTTTTCCTTCTTGTGCATAGGTTACAGCCAAATTGCTAATCGTGACTGTTCTGCCTTCACCCGCCTGAGCGGACGCCACCATCATCACCTCAATCGGCTCGTCTATAGAAGAAAACTGGATGTTAGTGCGGAGCATGCGGTACTCCTCCGACACGGAAGACTGAGCATGCAAGGATGTAACGAGCTGATTATTGATTAATTGCGGCATATTGTCCCTCACCTACCTGTTTAGGAGTTGTAGTAGAGCTGTCAGAGCGTCTATCTTCTTTTTTCATTTTTGTAATCAGGGATAGGGTAGGCAGACCGAGTTCTTTTTCAATATCTTCCTCATTTTTAAATGTATCATCCAATACCTCCAGCAAAAACGCCAAGCCTATTCCCAGCAATAAAGAAATGGCAAAAGCAATAAAAATCTGTATAGCGGGATTATTGTTCACGGGAACTGCTGGATCATTCAGGCTGGCTTCGCTTAGGATGGTGACATTGTCCATTTTCATGATAGAGGGGATTTGCCGTTTGAATACTTTGGCTACCGCATTGACGGTTTTCACAGCCTTCGTATACGATAAGTCGCGGACTGTAACATCCATGACCTGTGAATCACCTGCGGTGTTTACTCTTAATTTTTGCGCCAAAGCTGACGGAGTAACCTTAAGATCGGGGAAGCTGGCGACCACCTGATCCATAATCGCCGAGGAGATCATAATTTGCTTATAGGAGTTCGTTAAGGCTATGTTGGTTTGCACCACACTGTAATCGACGACACCTGCACGGTCCGGTCGTGGCGTCTGATTAATAATGAGCTTGGCGGTAGCTTCATAAACCTGCGGGGTAAAATATACATTTTTTATGCCTACTACAGTACACACCAGCAGTACAATGCTACCAATCAACCACATTCTTTTGCGGATCAAACGGATGTACTCTTTCAACTGCACAAGACCAGTCCTCCCTGCTTGACTTGTTTTCGATGAATAACGCTTGTACTGATCCTCTGCATGACGGGGAAAAGAACGATGCATGACCCTCTAATCTATAGTAAAATGTTGTATAATAGCGCATAGAAGGTCTAGCCAGCGAATAAGCACAAAATGCTCAATCATCGTTGGCCTCTTAAGGGTATATAAATGAAGATATCAGTGAAAACTATGAAATACAGATACGTTATGTAACTTACATAATTAATTTATGATACAAATTGTATCTTGTCAAGCGCAAAATTGCTTTTCTTACCTCTCTTAACCTTGCCTTCAGGAGGAAAAACAGATGAATTATGGAACCCGCATCGCTGAATTACGAGAACATAAGGGACTAAAACAAGAGGAATTAGCGCAATCCCTCGGAATTACGCGGGCGGCTCTTTCTCACTATGAAAAAAATAGACGCAAGCCAGACTTTGAGACCCTGACCAAGCTCGCTGATATTTTCGAGGTAACCATCGATTATTTGGTGGGACGTACGAGCCACCCGACAGCAATATTGGATTCAGATGTGAGGGAATTTGTGGATCAGCTTGAACTGTCCGACGAGGATATCCTGCAACGTTTTAACCTGACGATTGACGGACGCACCTTATCTGAGGAAGAAGCCAAACGTTTTATCGCGTTTGTTCGAATGGAACGAATGATGGAATAAGGAACGCGCCGCTGCTTGATGTTTTGCTCAAGTAGGACCAGTAGCTGAAAATTACACGCGCTTGTCTTTCCGGTACTTCGTTCTATCAGCATCGCCCTCCAGCCATTCTGGTGTCGTGATCCCACATTGGAGCAAAATGTTCCGGATGTCCAAGTGGATGGCTGCTTTGCCTGCTTTCCGTGCGTTGTCTCGAAGAAGAGGGCCATTCCCCCCTAATTCTGTTTCCTTGTTCATTCAGCACTAACCTCACTTTATTAGTCTTGGTCACCGGAAAGAAATTCCCTACAAACCACGTATGTATAGTCATGAACAAAACTATTATATATGAATACATACCTACAATGTTGTCGTCTTATGACGAGAATATAAAAGGATTTTCTTATTTTTTTCTCCATTATACGTAAAGTATTAGCAATTCAGAACGATTTACAAATAAAAAAGAACCTGTCAGGTCCTATTTTCTCCTGATAGGTTCTTTTTTGTTTTCTTTCGGAATGATGTTAGATATTCATGAGGTAAGGTCCTATATGCATTCCGGTGTAACTAAGCAACCTCGGCTGCCTGAGAAACCTGAGTACCTCCGGTCGCTCGAACTTTGTAGACGTAATGACTTCCAGCTTTTACGGTGCGGTCCGTATACGTGCTTCCTTCTACTTGCGAGGCAATCACCTGATAGGCACCGTCTGTACGGTCAGCACGCAGCACATCATAGGATGATATGCCTTTTGCTTGAAGCCAATTAATCTTTACCGCCCCATCCTGAATTGAGGCTGCTTTTACCTCTGTTGGGGCAGAGGCCGTGGTTTGATCTGTACTTTTTGGTTCCAAAATATATTGTACCGATTCGCCAGGACCCAGCTTTTCTTCAAAATCAAGGGCAGGAGAAGCCTTGAGCCCTGATATGGATCGCTGCGCCTGAGAGTAGGTGGAACCCGCTCCGAAACGTTCCCCCGTGTACAAGCCAGCTTTCGGCATCGTTACCCGCACACGAACGGTCTGCGTTGTGGATTCAAAATTCACTAGGTTCACCAGCAATTTGTTCGAGGTAGCGCCGCTACCTGCCAGTGGTTTAAGCTTGGATGTATCCACCGCGCGAACATAGACCATCTTATCCTTCGTCTCCTCTGGATTCAGTATGGTATAAGTCAGCGGTTTGCCATGTGTGGCATAGGCTAGACTTAAGCGTCTCATGATCTTAACTCGGGTGTCCTGCCCTTGTCCAAACGGATAAATTTCCGTGTTAGCCGGATTGTGGCTTTGCAGATCAAAGCCCGTTTTAAATAGCGTGTAATCCTTATAAAAAGCTGCATGCTGGATAAACATATCGGCAAACCCGATTTGCGAACGCATAATCCGATCGAATGCGGCTGCTTGTGGCTGACTAGCCCCGTAATCCGGATTATCTCGATGCGTATCGTTAGTGCCGAACTCCGTATTTAGCATTTTTTTCGCCAGTCCGTCGCTCGAACCACCAAAGGTTTTCAAATTCTGAACGAAGCTGCCCCCGCCCTCTTCATTATACGATTCACCGTAGGCATGTCCGTTGGTCAGGTCGGTGACTTCTTCCAGCTGTTTACGCTGCGCCGGGTCCCGTTCCCATCCATCCGGATCACCGCATTTTTGCGTACCTCCGGTTTGATTTTTGCACGCCTTGGTAGAGTATGTCGGCCAGTAGGCCCAACCCGGCGCTACGGTTTTGAGATGCGGTGCCAATTGCTTGCCTTCCGTATTCAACCACTTAGCCACAGCCAGGTCTACCGCCTTGGAACGGTTAAACAATCCAGGTTCGTTATCTACTTCATAATATTGAAGGTATGAACCGTATTTTTTTACATAATCACGCAACTTTTGCTTGGCCGTCTCTGGCAGAGTACCATCTTTTTGCAGCTTGATATCACCTGTGTATAGATACAAAGCAGACGATTGCATATTATACTGCTTTAACGTTTGATAGTAATCATCCACATCTGTGCATGCCTTGCCTACATTACTGGCACAAGTTACCCTCATGACGTTGCCACTATAAGCAATTCCCAGCCATTTGAGAACGTAAGGTAGATGCTTAACTGCACCCTGATCATAATAAAATTCTTTATTATTCACATTCGTACCAGTCAGTATATATTTCCCATGTACTGGTTCGGCCGCAGGGGAAGCTAACGTCTCCAAGCTCAAGTCATCCCAAGTCCACCACACATTTTTATCTTCTGCAGAGGAGCAGTATAGGCAGCGCGCTGTCTTTAGCTTGAGTACGTTAACACCGCTTTGCAATTGTTCTTTGGGGATATACAGCTCGTAGTTATTTTTGAAGTTATAGGTACTCCCAGTACCGGATACCCCGGCAATCTGAATAATTCCAGACAGCTGGTGATTTGAAAAGACAGCCATCTGCGGCACCGCTTTGCCCGCATCCAAAATCCGAACACGGAATATCATACCATTGGGAGGAACCTGATTCAGTTTATACTGAAGTGACAGTTCTGGATTCGTGGATGCATTCAAACCTGGAGGAATATCACCACTGCTGAGCAATACCGGAACTGTTGTACTCTCTGCTTCCGACAACGCCGAGAATGTTCCTTTAGCAGAGGATTCAGTAGAAGCTGCTGCTCCAGAAATTTCGATATTATCCCTACCGACCACTCCTTTAAATTCCGCTGAAGAGTCATCCCTCTGGCCCAGCTTCCATACTGGACTGGCCGCCGCTACCTTATCCGTCTGCAATTCTGCACTTTTTGAAGGCGTGTATATAAACCAAGCGATCATGGCTAGAGCTGCGACACCTAGTAATCCGGATAATACGACCGTATACCTATGGGTCAACCATTTTTTCATCATATGATACACCCTCTCTCCTCAAAATTTATGACCGGGAAAGAGTATCTATCAAGGAAGAAACAAAGCGTTTCCGGGAACCACCGCTTTCGCTTCATGCTGACTTTCCCACATCAGACGAGCCATCGCATCGCCTTTTTCATCATAGTATTCCACTTTTAGATCTACCATTTTACCTGCTTCCAAAGCAATACTGCCTTTACGCTCTGTCCAGCTTTGTTTGAACCAACTGTCAATCACCAGCTTGCCGTCTACCCATACGCGAATACCATCATCGGATATAGTTGTAAATGTATAGGTCTCGCTGTATTGTGGTTTGATTTTACCTGTCCAGCGAACCGAGAACTGGTCGGCATTTACCTTAGGATCAGCAGCAACGGCGCGCCAGTTATAATCCAGCTTGCTGTCTGTACGGATCAAAACAGGACTGCCGTTCACATTCATATTGTTAAAATATTCGCCCCGCAGCCCGTTCACATATACTACATCAGGAACAGAAGGAGGAGTCGGAGCTGGGGGTACGATTACTACTGGCGGAACCGGGATAGGCTCACTTTGTCCCTCATCCGGTAAAGTCGGCACATCTGCCCCAGGTTGTTGGATTTCTGCCAGCCCATTTTTCACATCATCCCGTGTCAAACTCCTCGAATCGTTCATATAATCCTGTATTTGATTGGTTGTGTTATTCTCAGTCAGCATCTTGCCCCAAGTCATGGAATACACCCATTTGGGCTGTGCCTGCAACACCTCAGAGCTAGGCATCTCACCATGCTCGCCAATGGCAATCGGCTTATTCCGTGCCAACCCGAGCAGTCCTTCATAATGACTTTGCTTAAAATCATTATTGTAGATGTCTACTGCCAAGATATCCACTTTGTCATCCCCCGGATATTTCGGGGTATACGGGACAGTATAGGAATTGGGAGCATTGGGACTCCACACCCACAGCAGATTGTTCAACTGATGCGTGTTTACAAAACGGTCGTACATGATATTCCATAGCTGATTGAAATTGTTTTTGTTTCCCCACCAGAACCAGTCACCATTCATTTCATGATAAGGTCTCCACAATACTGGAACCCCTGCATCACGAAGCTGCTTTAACGATACAGCGACCTTATCCAGATCGGCAATGAGGAGGTTATACTGCGTAGTGCCTGGTGTCACGTATTTATTGAACTCCGCCTGACTTACTTTCGCCTGCACATTGGCCCAAGTCAGTGGTCTACCCGGCAACGCTTCATGAAAAGTCATCGTCACAATGCCACCGGCTCTGCTCCAACGAATAGCGCTATCGACGACATTTTTACGTTGTGCTGCTTCTGTAGCGTCGGATTGACCAGAGATGGCTCCCATCTCATAGCCGTGCAGACCCACATACGCCTGGCTGATTTTTTGGACCTTGTTGCTTAATTCATCTGGACTTTCCAAATAATCATGCTGACCAGTGACTGTTTTCTTTCCAGAGATGCTGAGTAAATAATTGTATAGTTCACGGGCCTGAGTAGAAGCGTCCGAATTAACAGGTTGTAATGAAGCGGCATTCACCACAGACAGAGAATCACCAAAACCGACGGGAAACAAAGAAAAAAGCATAACAACGGGGAGTACATGACGTATCAGTCGATACAGAGGAATAAAATTGAATCTCACTTTAGCTCTTCCTTTCGGTAGCCAGGCTGCCATCCTTACGGGAAGGCCCTTTAGCTTTGCGTACCAGTCTTTCGACAGGGCTGCGTTTATCGTTGGAAGGAGTTTGGATTCCTTCTTACCCTAAGTATCGACTTTTTTTTACCAAAATTTAATAGGTCATGTTCATGAATTTACAGGTTTTCGCCCAATTTCGACAGTTTGGGCCATTATTTTTCATCAAATCTTCTTTTTTACGTTTTTACGCAAATAATTACGAGATAAATTGATGACGAGAAATTTCATTCCAATCCATACAAAAGCGTACAATATCCTCTTCAACCAACTCAGAGCCAGTCTGAACTTCAATCAAATCCACATCGGTTACAGCCAAAATGCTATGCTTCGTCCCTTCAGGGATGCGAACTACGTCACCGGCCTTCACTTTGTGCAGCTTCTCATTCAAAATAATTTCCGCTTCGCCGCTAATAATGGTCCAGATTTCACTTCGTTTGAAGTGAAGCTGGTAGCTGATATTTTTACCTTTGTGTACGCGGATTCGTTTGGTCAGTACCTCATTACCCTCGTCATACTTTACATAGTCTACAACCCGATACTGTCCCCAACGACGTTCTTCATACATTGGACGCTGATCATGAGCCTTGAGCACTTCCTTGATGCGTGGACTTTCTGCCTTATTGGTCACAAGAATGCCATCTGGGCTAGCGGCTACAATCAGATCATTCGTTCCAATGATCGCCACAGGAATGTCCAACTCATTAATAAGACTCGTATTGACGCAATCTTCCGTTACTACCCCTCTACCCACTTGCTGATGAGACATCTCTTCTGTGAGTGTATTCCAAGTTCCTAGATCCTTCCAAAAACCATCGTACGGAAGCACTACGATTTCTTTTTCCTTCTCGACTACTTCGTAGTCAAAGCTGATTTTTTCCAGAGACGCATATTGTTTTTGCATTTCTTCATAATTCAGCGGCAGGCCCTTGGATGCCAAAATATCCAGCAAATAGCTTAATTTGAATGCAAAAACCCCGCAGTTCCATAGAGCATTGCGTTCCATTAGACGCTCCGCCTGCTCCCGGTCGGGTTTCTCTTGAAAATGGCTCACTTCGCGGTAGCCTGTGCTACCTTGAGTGGCATCGTTTTTCGGAATAATATAACCGTATTTCTCTGAAGGATAGGAAGGGACAACCCCGATTAGTGCAAGCCTTCCTTCACTCTCCTGAAGTGTATGTTCGAGTTGGGCTACGGAAGCAAAGAAAGCATCCTCTACATAAGGATCTACAGGCAATATAGCTATAATTTCATCAGGCGAAACACCCGCAATGGAATATAGATAAGTCGCTGTCAGCGCAATCGCAGGAAAAGTATCTCTGCGTTCCGGCTCAACAATGATGCGCGTATTCGATCCGATTTGACTCTGGATCATTTCGACCTGCGCTCTCCCTGTCGCAATAAACGAGGATTCGGATAATCCGTTGTCTCCCAATTGTCTCCATACCCGCTGTACCATGGATTCCGAAATCCCTTCCGGGCTTTCCAGTACCTTCAAAAATTGTTTGGAACGGGAATCATTGGATAACGGCCATAATCTTTTACCGGAACCACCAGACAAAAGTACGAGCTTCATAAATCTCCACTTCCTCTCTATATTGGTTGGTGATCGAATGGGGCAAGGTTGAGTAGGCCGCTACGGGCTGGATTTGATCTTACGATCGCTGTTGGACCGGGATTCATTTGATTGTATAAAATCGTATCAAGGTTTGAATCCCGGTCCAAAGGCGAACGCTATCGCTTCTCCAGATTCAAATCCAACCCTTCGCTACTCAAATATGCATCATATCGATCATACCTTGTGGTGCAAAAGGCACGACCGGACATTATTAAGTCCGGTCAGCCTGTAAAAATCTCACGCTTTCGGCGCTTGCCCGCTGTGCTTGCAAGCTTCTAGTAATCGAGGTTTCGTAACGCCTTGCCAAGATTGCCTTCGTCGACTACCGCAATGGCGTCTTAATCGGAAGGAGCGGCTCAACTATGCCGCTCCTTCTGATACGCCCTTCTACTCCCATCCCATAAGGTGGGAGATTAAACATTGTGACTTGGTGCGGCAAAAGCAGCGGAGCGGGCAGAATTGTTCTGAAGAAGCGTCAGCGTTTGCCTTTATCCCCGGATTTTAACATTTGAATGTTTAATACAATCCAGAAAATCCGGGGGTAACAGCAATCGGAAGAACAATCTGCACGCGCAGCGCCTTCAGCGCCTCCCACATCACCACAGTCACTTTTTAATCTGTCACTTTTAAACTTCCACTTTATCTCTGTTCCACCCACTCATCCGCGGACGACCCACGGAGTAGTATTCCAGCCCAGAGCCTTGGATCTGTTCCTCGGTGAATACGTTGCGACCGTCAATCAGAACTGGCTTGTGTAGAATGGAGCCCAATTGCACGAGATCAACTTCTTTGAACTCTTCCCAATCCGTCAGCAGGCACACAGCATCGCTTCTTTCGGCGGCTTGCTGCGGGGAGGAGCACCATATAATATTCGGGTGATCTACGCGCTCCTTGAATTTATCCATCGCAATGGGATCATACAGCTTGACAATAGCACCTGCCTGAATGAGCGTTTCTACGATTTCCAGTGCTGGAGCTTCGCGGATATCATCTGTATTGGGCTTGAAGGCGAGGCCCCAAATGCCAATCGATACGCCGTTTAGCTGACCCAGCGATTCACGCAGCTTGGATACAATCATAAAGCGCTGGTCGGTATTTACCTCGACCACCGATTTTAACAACTTAAATTCATAGTCTACATTACCCGCAATTTGGATGAGCGCATTCGTATCTTTCGGGAAGCAAGAGCCCCCGTATCCGATCCCTGCTTGCAGGAAAGAGGAACCAATCCGTTTGTCCATGCCCATACCTTCAGCCACACAGGTAACGTCCGCGCCAACCTTTTCACAAATATTAGCAATCTCGTTAATAAACGAAATTTTAGTTGCCAGGAACGCATTGGAGGCATATTTGATCATTTCAGCACTGCGGATATCCGTCACATAGATTTTATCCGTGAATACCTGATGCAGAGTGACCATTGTTTCACGCAAACCTGTATTGTCCAAACCAATAATGACGCGATCTGGATGAAGCGTATCATTGATAGCTGAGCCTTCTCTCAGGAACTCCGGCGCGGATACAATATCAAAAGACAAACTCGTATGACGAGCCACTACGTCCTTAATCTTTTCGTTCGTTCCGACAGGTACGGTACTCTTAGTCATAATAATCTTGTACCCGTTCATGGCTTTCCCGACATCGGCGGCCGCCTGTTCAATGTAGGACAAATTCGCCTCGCCGTTAGCCAGTGAAGGCGTACCTACTGCTAAAATGACGATATCCGAGCGACGTACCGCATCGGCCAAATCCGAGGTGAACTCTAAACGGCCAGCTTCCAGATTCAACGCGATCAATTCCTCAATACCTGGTTCATAAATCGGAGATTCCGCACGGTTCAACATATCGATTTTGTACTGCTCCAGATCGACACAAATTACCTCATTACCTTTTTGCGCAAAACATACACCTGAGACGAGTCCAACGTATCCAGTACCGATTACAGCCAGTTTCATTCCGTTCATCCTCCTTTTAGAAAGTTCACATAGGCTTGTTCTACATACTTTTTCAATTGATCCTTGAAGTTATCTTCATCAAATTTGCGGGCATGGGTAATGATATCGTCCACATTCCATGCATGTTGCTCAACCTTTGCGACGGCCTCCAACACATCGTCTACTTGATGCTTGCGGAAAAATACGCCGTTCACATGAGGAACAATCGTATCCAGCGCTCCCCCACCCTGAAAAGCGATAACGGGCCGTCCGGCCGCATTCGCCTCCAAAGGCGTAATACCGAAGTCCTCTTCCCCCGGAAAGACAAGTGCCCGGCATTCGGCCATCAGCTTGTTAACCTCTTCGTCTTCAAGCCTGCCGAGGAACTCAATGTTCGGGGCAGCCATGGCTTCGAGTCGTTTACGATCCGGTCCTTCGCCAACGATGCGTAGCTTAAGACCGTTACGTTTGAATGCCTCAATCGCGAGATCAATGCGCTTGTAGGACACCAAACGAGATACGATCAGATAATAGTCACCGATGCTTGTAGCACGTTTAAAACGGGATGTATTGATAGGAGGGAAAATAACATCTGCCTCCCGTTGGTAATAGTGCAGAATTCTCCGCTTAACGACGGAAGAATTGGCGACAAACTGGTCTACGTTGCGAGAAGTTTTGGCATCCCATGTTTTCAGCCTGTTCATGTACAGCTTTAGCATATTTTTGAGCAGGTTGGATTTGGACTGCCGGGCCATATATGTATCGTAATCCCAGGCAAACCGCATCGGTGTGTGACAGTAACAAATGTGAAACGTATGTTTGGGTACCTGGATGCTTTTCATAAATGCGCTGCTAGAGCTTAAAACAATGTCGAAATCCCTAAAATCAAAATCACGGATAGCGATGGGATACAGCGGCAGCACTCCTTTGAAGTTGGCCTTCACTCCTGGGATGTTTTGTAGCCAAGTGGCTCTAATATCCGCATCCTTCAAGTTGCGCGACAGACGCTCGTCGCTGAACACCGTTGTGAAGATGGGAGCCTCCGGATACATATCATGGAATACCTCTACTACCCTTTCCGCTCCGCCCATTTGGATTAAGTAATCATGTGCTATCGCTATTTTCATCTGAATCATCCTTTAACGCGAATGTCGGTCAGACTCCTGCCAACAAACCCTTATAGTAATGAACTATATCCTTAACAGTGTTCTCGATGACAAAATGCTTCTTGACCCGTTCCATTCCTCTCTCACCCATCTGCTGACGTTCCTGTGGATGCTCCAGCATCCAGCGGATGGCTTCTTCCAGCTTGGCAGGGTCTCCCGGTTCAATGAGCAGCCCGGTTTCATTGGGTACCACCGTTTCCTTGGGACCACCTTCGTTTGAAGCGATTACTGGCAAACCTGCAGCCATGCCCTCAATAATGACCTGACCGAATGGCTCCGGTGTAATGGAGGTATGAATTAGCAGATCACAGCGCTGCATCAGACCCTGAATGTCATCGACGTGTCCCATCAGATTGACGTTGGTCAACCCATATTCGCGCATCGTGGATTCCAATCGTTGTTTATATTCCTCTTCTCCGAACAACGCATCTCCAGCCAGCCAGAATTTCACACGCTGATCTGGTAAAAAAGAACGTGCCGCTTCCAGTAAAATATGTTGTCCTTTCCATTCCGCCAATCTGCCGACCAACACGACGTTAAACGAGTCATCGCCACGCAATTGCGCAGCCGAATCACGAGCCGTAATCGCTTTGGCAAAAGCGGAGTAGACGACGAGCGTCTTTTTGTCCGGGGGTAATTCCAATGCACTCAGCGTGGATTTGGAATTGGCAATCACACCGTTAGGCAAAAAGCGGGACATGAGCCGAATCCCTTTGGCTACAATCGGCTTCAGATACGGCGGACCGATGTGGTCACGGATATGCCATATCAACGGTAGCTTCGCCGATTTGGCGGCTACTGCACCATACAGTGCAGATTTGAGTGAGTTCGTGTGCACACACACGACTTTTTCCTCGCGCAACAATGGCGCGAGTTTCCTGCCGTAAGCTAGCAAACGAAAGGCTGCTGCAGGCGCACCCAGATTGACGGCATTTCGTCCCCGATTACGAATCGAATCATCTAGTGGAACAATGCGCACATCAATATCACGCTGCCGAAGCCGATCCGCCAAATCGCCCTCCTCCGCCAAAATAACGAGCGGGTCGATATGTTCCCCGATATTCGTCAGTATGTTATACAAAGCAACTTCGCCGCCGCTCCATCTTGCCGTATGGTCAATATAAGCTACTCTCATCATTTCGCCGCCGCCTTTCTGTCAAGGACCTGTCGGAACACCTCTTCTACCTGTTCCGCTACATGTCCCCATGTATATCTGCTCAGGACATGGTCCCGGCATTCCCGTGCATTCGGTAGAAGTTCACGATGATCCAGCACACGCAGCAACCCTGCAGCAATAGCTTCACTGTCCGTCCCCTGGAACAATAGCTCAGGACGGAATCCTCTTAAGATTTCCTTGTTGCCGCCTACAGGAGTGGCCAGCACCGGTAGGCCCGAGGCCATCGCCTCAACTGTGATCAGACCGAAACCCTCTAGTGCCTGTGTTGGCACAACAAACAAGTTCGAGGCTTGATGGTACAGGGGCAGCTCCTCATCCGACACATAACCAAGCAACCTTACATGGTTATGAAGATTGTATTCCGCCACCTTGGAAGCCAATTCCTCCATCAAGGGACCCTTTCCACCAATCAGCAGCAGATGATCAGGGTGTCGCTCGGTTACTCGTCGCCATGCTTCGAGTAGCTGTAGCAGTCCCATGCGATTAACAAGACGACGAACGGTTAGCACAATCGTCGCATTTTGCGGCAAATTCAGCCGCTTACGTACGGCCTCCTGATCCTCTGCCGGATGAAACCTTTCTACATTCGCCGCACCAGGAATAATATGAATTTTGCTAAGTGGTACTTTATAGTGCTCGTGCAAAATATCCCGAAAAGTCTCGCTTAGCACTATAAATTTATCCGCCAGACCATAAGCTTTCATTTCAATGGATTTGGCCAACGTCGTTTTAAGAAAATGCTTAATTCCCTGTCCTTCAATCTTCATTTCCTCCGTCCACGGTCCGTGGAAGGTGGTAACGACAGGGATTCCTCTTTTTTTCGCCTCCAGTGCCGGTCCGACACTATAGGGAGCAAAATGGGAATACAGCACATCGATCGGTTGCTTGTCGAACAGTTCTGCTGCATATTTTTGCATCAGCTCTCGGCGCTTCCAGATGGATTGCTGCTTGCTGCCAATCGAATGAATACGAATACGTTCAGGCGCCTGAGGCTGCTCATCACTACAAATTAGAGCATCCAGCGTATTGCGCTCTAGCGTAAGCTGCTCACAGATGGATTTGAAATATGTGTTGAGACCTCCTGGCTGTAAGGACGGCCAACTCAATCCCGTTGCCGCGATACGAAATCCGTTATTGTACGACATAGCTGGTTTCTCCTTTCTGCTCGGTCTGTCCGCCATCCACGACTTCTATCTTTTTTCGCCGCTTGGTTAACTCATAATGCTTGAAACAGACGAGAAACTCATACATCACCCAGAAAACAGCTACGGCAAAACCCGCCAACCCCTTACGGTATAAGCCTTGAACAAAATACTTCTGTACAAAGCGGGCGGGAGGTCTCCACAACAGTCTGGTAATCCGAAAGGATCTTCCTTTGTTAAATGCCGTCTCTGCTTCCAGATCTGTATATTTGTTAAAACGGGTCATATGATCACTGATGCTGCGGAATCCATAGTGCCATAACACGCCCTCCAGATTGATGATCTGGGAAGAGGCTACATCTGGCATTTCATGAACAAGACTATTCGTAATGCCATAAATTCGCCGATTGTACAAACGAACCAAATACTCGCCTTTGTTCATCCATTTGCCGAGAAAATCGCCAATGCGAAATACGGAATAGGCTTTGGCCGGATCGTGGAGCGTTTCCTTTACTTTCAATAAGTCACCAAGCAACTCTGCATCCACTACTTCGTCTGTATCAATCAGGAAAATCCAATCAAATTCCGCTTTATCAACACCAAACATGCGCTGTTTGGCATAACCGGGCCATGGGTTGGAAAACACCCGACAGCCCAATGATTCAGCTACCTGAATCGTATTGTCCTTGCTCCCTCCGTCAATGACGACGATATCGTCCGCAAAGGGCTGGCAGGATTTAATGGCAGCAGTAATTCGAATGCCATCATCCTGAGCGATAATAACTACGGATATCCGGTTGTCCGCGGGAACGCTAGACATGTGGTTCATTAGCGGGTGCCTCCTTCTTTATCTAACCGTTAACTGGCTTTTTCCGGATGTAGTGTGACATCGTTGATCGGAGCCATTGAAAATCTTGTTTGGAAATAACCAGTCTTGGAATTTTCATTTTCAGAACGAACTTAACATTACATAAAATGAAAACGAACCGTAAAATCCCCGAAGACAGCATTGCTATCCCTGCACCCGTCAATCCATATCTCGGCACGAGTATGGACAGCAATGGAATGACGAGCGCCAATCCGACACCCTGTAGAATGGTAACCAGTTTGGGCTTACCCAACGCCATAAATTGTTGTGCCAGCACCATGGTACCTCCACTGATAGCAACCTCAAGCACCAGAAACCGGAATACCGTAAGCGCTTGTTTAAACTCTTGACCATATAACAATGTGAATACGAACGGAGCAACCAGCATTAACATCACTGCAGCCAAAAAGGTTGCCGTTGAAGTCACTCGAAATGCCCGAAATGTTATGGCCACCGCCTCTTCCTTATCCAGCCCGGAGGCTTTGGGAAACAGCACGACAATGATCGAGGTTGAAAATACATTTACCATCCGGGCCAGGCTGACCGCTACCGCATATAAACCGAGATCAGCGGGTCTGAGCAGACCCGCAATCAAAATCTGGTCAATGTAAGTGGAAACCTGCCCCATGAGATCATTCCCGTATGAACCCATACCGTAGGTAAAGAGATTTTTAAATTGCGTCCAGCTGTTCTTCACCTTTGGTTTGTACAGCCGAATCATTCGTATCGTGACACCGATATAGATCGGCAAGCCTGGCAGTAAGTAGGCCAATGCTGAGGTGTACGGATTCATCGTCCCCGTCAGGATCAGAATCGCCAGTCCAAGCAGCGTACTTAGTGGTACCAGATACCGAAATAAATTGTACTGTTTATATTCCGAGCGAACTTGAAGCAATGCATTATTGATCTGTGAAATCGCTATGAGCGGACACATCATCATGGAGCACTGCGCGAAAAGTATGACCGATGAAGAAAAAGAGCGCAGCCAATAAGGAATTAGAAATACTCCGATGAGTGTCGCCATCCCCCCGAACACCGTAGCCAGCAGCAAGGCCAGACCATACAGCTTACCCGTTTCCTCAGGTTTCCTTTTGGCATTGTAAATCAATGCAGACGGAACACCGAAGCTCATGCAGAAGGCAAGAAATTGGGACCAGTTCACCATCGCTGTCTGTTCTCCGCGTCCAGTAGGACCCAAGAATCGTGCCGTCAGCACACCAGTCAGCATATTCACAACGAGAATCAGCATACTGAATATCATCGTTTTTACTGCTGCAGAGCTGTTATCCTTGCTTTTGGCAAACCGAATCACCGTGGACCATAGTGTCCGGACAGGTGCGGATAATGCTTGTAAGTTTTGCACAGCCTTTACCTTCTTTCCGCGATGACATCTTTTGCCCATAGTCCTATTCCGATCATCATCCAGATCAAATAGCCGCGCATACCGGGGAAACCATTATCCGATATGAGACTGGCTACAGCTCCGGCCCATGTAGCCAACGCCAGTCTGATATAAGGCTGACTGGAATTCCGTTCGGCAATACGGACGAGAAGGCGCTTGATGATAACGATCAGACCACCGAAGAAAAAGAATGCTCCGCAAATACCGAAGGTGAGGAAAATGGCAATATATCCATTATCCATAATCCCAAGTTCACCGAGATCGCCGCCGTTATCAAGCTTGGTTCCGATTCCTACACTCCCGATCCCCTGCCCGACCGGATTGCTAGTAATCGCCGGAAGCATTGTATGCAGTAGATCCAAACGTTCATTGTACGAATGATCCTGTTGAATATCTGTCAACGTCTGCATGCGAGCCACCAAACCTTCTGCCCCCGGAAGTTTTGGAACGATGATGTAGAGAAGAAGGCCGACGATAGCAAGTTGAAACAGAGTCTTCCACTTTCCTTTGGAGGATGAGCTGAGAATGTAAGCCAGCAACATGACGAATGCAATCAGCCAGGCTGAACGTACGAGCGTGACCAAAAGACAAACAACTGTTAGCAGGACTCCAATCCATCCCAAAGTGCCTCGCCACCGTTTCTCCATCAGCATCGGTACAAGTGCCATTGCCAGGAAAATAGCGCATGGGCCGGGCGAGTTCATGGAAGAAAACACTCTGATTTGAAGCGGTTCTGGCACCCCGATGGAATTCATTTCCACATGATTCATCCAAAATGCATCCCAAGGAGGCACCGTCAAGTACTGAATAATGCCGTATATCGCTACAAGAACAGCAATGTTGGCGTATGAATACAGCAGTCGGTCCAGCTCCTTTGCTTTCATTGGCTTAATCGCAAGATAAGGCAATAGAAGCAATGGAACCACATAATTGGCCAAATCATAAGCAAAAACAATACCATTTTTGAATAACCCGACCACACTTCCGTAGGCCAATTCTATGCCGAAAAATACAGCAATTCGGGTTAATGGCTTTTCCGCCAGATGAATACCCCGCAGCACAGGAATGATCAGCATGCTGCTTACCAGCAGCGGCGCCACGCTCAACAAGGAAACCGAGTGATACGTTCCCTCCAACCAATCTGCAATGCGGCGGATTTCCGGGCCTACTGCCCACACCACCAGTGTGTAAGAAATCAGTAGCCGTGATTGCAAGATCGCCAGCAGGAAGGCCGGAAAAACGATCGCCAGCAATATGGCTCCCTGCTGGCTCGTGGTGGGATTCATCTTGGCGCTGACAAATCCGATGGCGAGTGGCAGCATACAAGCCAGCACCCCCATACCAATCATGCCGATTCCACGCCGGCTTCCTAGCCAGAAGGAAATCTGCTGATCTGCCAACCGACTCATGTTTCTCACCCCTGGCCTCCCTTCATCCGCTTCCGCTTGAACATCTCTTTAAACAGCAGAACGAGGAACTGGGAATCCTCAATCAAATATCTTTTCCACAATCGTTTAGGCTCCTGAGACAACCTCCAAAACCATTCAAATCCTGTCTTCTGCATCAGCTCCGGTGCTCTCTTTACATTCCCCGACAGGAAATCAAAGGTCGCTCCCACCCCAATCGAAACTGGAGCGCGGTAAGTCTCATAATATCTGTAAATCCATTTTTCCTGCTTTGGTGCTCCTACACCTACAAAAACGATGTCTGGGCGAGCCTCTTGAAGTAACTGGATAATGTATCTGTTCTCCTCTTCGTTTTTCTCAAAGCCATAAGAAGGAGAATAGCAGCCCACCACATTCATGTTTGGATAGGATTCCTGGAGATTAAGCATAGCCTTCTCAGGAATACCGTCAGCTGCACCCAGAAAAAACAAACGATAGCCTCGATCCTCAAAAGCCTCTCCCAGCCGGGTGAACAAATCGGAGCCTGACACCTTTTGTTTGAGGGGCTTTTTCAGTAACTTAGACGCCCAAATGATAGGCATTCCATCAGCCACTACAGCTCCGGCATCCGAATATACCTTACGGAATTCATCATCCTTGCGAAGCTTGATCACATGATCGACATTACAGGTCAAAATGTAGGAATGACGCTGATGCTCAATAGAAGTATCTATAAATTCGAGTAGATCATTAAAATCGTAATTATCAAAGTTGACATCGAACATGTTCACTCTGCTCATCGTATCACTTCTCTTTGCGAAAATCGGTTTGAGTAGATGTTTGGTATAATGCATTCAAATACCAGCAAAACGGAATAATCATCTGAACCGTCGACAACGTATTATCTGAAAACGAGTAGATCAAAAAACCTGCAATTAAAGTTGCAAAATAAGGTTTAATAGACTTGGCAAGTGACCGGTAAATAAGAGCGAACACGATCAGTAATGAAAGCATTAAGAGCCCGCAACCGATATATCCGGTATCAAAATAAAAGCGTATATACTCGTTATGCGGTACAACAAAACCATTGAATAACGTCCCGTCGTTCGCAACCGTTACCGCGCCAAGTCCTCTGCCTGACCAAGGGTAATCATGTACTCTGTTCAAAAAATATTCCCATGCCTCCGAGCGTCCCGATAGGTCAATGCCTGTGTCGGTCTCCCGTTCGAAGGAGCGTTTTTTTAAATTGTTCCATTGCAGGGCCACCGCCCCCAGAGCAACCAAAAACGATCCGGCCAGCGGTAGCAAATAATTGACTTTTCCCTTGAGGTATTGACGGGCAATATCAAACAGATACACAGCAAACATTAATAACAATGCCAGAATCGGCCCACGTGTACCGGTGGCGATCAGGATTAAAAAGTTCAGTGCCAACACCGTGTAATAAAAGGCAGCTTGCCTAGGTTTGCGCTTGACCTCAATCAGCGAGACGGCAATTCCGAGAAAGGAGAGCATTGCCAAATGCGGCGGTATATTCGCTCCTTGTACTCTGACTGCGCCCGTAAATTCCACATCCGTAAATGAATGCAATCCTAAAACCTGCAAGCCTAATCCAATGACCACACTAATAATCGGCAACAGGCTGATCAACCGAATATGCTTTTCCGCCACATCCTTTTTCCACTGGATCAGTAAAAAAAAGAAGGGCAGTGATAGTCCCACGAACGCCTTGACGGCAATCGAGGTCGTTAACAAAGGCAGCCATGCTGAAAATCCAAATGTAATCCCCAGCATGATCACCAATGCCCAGACTGGATAGCTGAACTTGAGACGAATGCCATAAACGAGCATGCAAGGCACTAGCAGAGCCAAGATGCCCAATTTGTACAATGACAATATCTCAATGCCGAACACGCCACCCTGATACAGAGAATCGACCGAGACCGCTGTGCTTAGCAAAACTGCATAGCTGATGCGCTCTGGATGATGGATAGAGACAGCCAACAAAAGCAGTAAGCATACCGCTGCAATACTGACCACAGGTTGATAGGTAGCTGCAATTCCTACAGCAAGAGCGCCTAGTAGAAAAATAAAAACATGCTGTATGGTGTTTATTCTGGAAGTCCAAGGATAGTTACTCATGTTCAATCTTTCACCCCGCAGCTGACTCGCTTTTCCGGTTGCGCAGTGTATCCAGCGTTCCGCGGATATTTTCAAGCCTGCACCGGTTCAACAGCTTCCTGCCCTCAGTACGTGCCAGCAGGGAATCCACCGTGATGTATAACACTTTGGCTGCCACTTTTGCCATCAGTATCGCGTTGCCGCGCAGACCTGCAGCCTGAGCAGCATTAGACATACCCTGACAATAGTAGCGATTCATAATCCATTCTCTCGTTAAGCGTGAAGCCGGAACAAAATGTTCTACAGCCATGTGTGGATGATACATAATCGTTCCACCATTTTTACGGATTTGCTCGAATACCCACGATTCTTCACCAGATAGTAGGATATCTCCCTTTCTGCCCAGGTGAAGCGGGAACATGACGGCGGCGAAAGCCGTTTTGCGCATAGCCATATTCGCTCCAAATGGATTCAGTCCCGCCGGATATTCACAAACGGATTTCCCCAGATCAATAATCGTGTAAGGCAGTTCAAGCGGTCCTGTCAACCAGTTCGGCCGTTCCGTTTCAAACTTAGGATCAATTTTCCCACCCATAGCCGTCAGCTCGGGATTGTTCCCAAAGGCCGACATAATCGTTTGCAGCCATGTAACACACGGAATTGCATCATCATCCAGAAAAGCAATGACGTCTGCTTTTGATAACGTAATGCCAGCATTACGAGCAGCAGACAGTCCTTGTTCGCGCTCATAATGATACCGAAGATGAATGTCTTGGCCATGTGCAACGGTAAATCTTTTGATCGTTGCTGCTGTATGATCGGTAGATCGATTATCGACCACAATGATCTCAGCCAGTGCAAGGTCTTCCAGCTTCAGCAGAGACATTAACGTTTTCTCCAGCAGGTCCGCTCGGTTATAGGTGCAAATAACGACGGACACTGCGGGACATCGCTTAAATGTATCCATCAGTAAGCATCCTTGGAGAACAGCATCTTAACGCCTGTTTTCATGATAATTTTCAGATCGAGCCACGTATTGCGAACATGAATATACTTCAAATCCATTTGCACCATTTCTTCGAAGCCTACACTGTTACGTGCGCTCACCTGCCAGTAACCCGTACATCCCGGCGTTACAATCAGACGCTGCTTGTCATAATCGGAGTATTGCTCAACCTCGCTGGGCAACGGCGGGCGCGGACCAACTAAAGTCATATCTCCAACCAACACATTCCACAGCTGCGGAATCTCATCAATACTCGTCTTGCGTAGAAAACTGCCAATTTTCGTGATCCGAGGATCGTTTTTAATTTTGAACATGGCGCCGCTCACTTCATTCAGCTCCATCAAGTCCTTTTTCAGTTCCTCGGCATTGGACACCATTGAACGGAATTTATACATATCGAATAACTTCTCATTCTTGCCCACCCGAGTTTGCTTGAAAAACACACTTCCCTTTGGGTCTTCGAGCTTAATCAGAATGGCCACCACTGCAAACAGCGGGAGCAAGACGATTAAGCCCACGAAAGACAGCAGCATATCAAGGAGGCGTTTTGTGACCAGGTAGGACGTTTTATCCTGAATTTGTGTATTTCCGTATGGCATGTAAAACGCTTTACCTGACATGACAGCCTCGCCATCCTCCGGTAAATTTTCCATGCTCATGCTGACGTACCTCCTCTCAACCCGCTGTGGTTGCTTTCTCGGTCTTTTTCAGCCATTCATTCATGGCCTCCATAACCGGATACTTCAAATCATCGCTGGCAAGTGCAAATTCAAGAGTGGTTAAAATATATCCAAGACGTTCACCTACGTCATAACGCGTGCCTTCAAAGTCATAGGCGTATACACGTTCACTCTGATTCAGCTTTTGGATCGCATCCGTCAACTGAATTTCGCCGCCAGCTCCTTTTTCCTGAAGATCAAGATATTTGAAAATTTTCGGTGAGAACACATAACGACCCATAATAGCCAGATCGGATGGGGCTGTGCCTGGAGCCGGTTTTTCAATAAAATTATTCACTCGGTACAATCGTCCGTCCTGTTGGTCCGGTTCAATGATGCCATACCGGTTCGTGAATTCCTGTGGTACCCGCTGCACGCCGATCACAGAATTTTGTGTTTCCTCATATTGATCCATCAGCTGGCGCAGGCAAGGTTTTTGACCTGTTACGATATCGTCGCCCAACAGCACACCAAATGGCTCGTCCCCGATAAAGCGTCTTGCGCACCACACCGCATGTCCCAGACCTTTCGGTTCTTTCTGGCGAATGTAATGGATTTCCACTCCCGAAGAACGCTGTACTTCCTCCAGAAGCTTCAGCTTACCGTCCTCGAGCAGCTTTGATTCCAACTCAAATGCGTTGTCAAAGTGGTCCTCAATGGCACGTTTACCTTTACCCGTAACGATAATAATGTCCTCGATACCAGAAGCAATCGCTTCTTCCACGATATATTGAATCGTAGGCTTATTGATAATCGGAAGCATTTCCTTAGGCATTGCTTTGGTAGCAGGGAGGAAGCGCGTTCCCAATCCTGCTGCTGGAATAATGGCCTTTTTCACTTTTTTCATCATCGCACTCATTCTCCTTGCTTCATCGAATTTTGGTGTTGCTTACTTCACCTGATTCATCACAATTCCAACCAGCGTCGCGCTAGCCTGCTCCATGAGTTGCTTTGTTTTGCGTAGATCTTCCCGTTTGGTCCGGCCATGCTTGGCAACGAGAATCACACCATCCGTCAAGCCTGCAATCAGACGAGCATCCGTATAATTCAGCGCTGGCGCCGAATCAAGTAAGATGATGTCATATTCACGTTTAAGCTCTTCCATCAGCTCTGCCATACGTTCGCTACCGAGTAAATCTGCTGCGTTATACAGACTGTCCCCACCAGGAACAACCGATAGCTCCAGTCCACCATGCCTAACGATAGATTTGGAAGAAGCCCCACCGCGCAAATAAGCCGATAGACCTCCGGTATTCTCCATACCGAATATCTCGTGCAGCGCTGGTCTATGCAGATTGCAATCCACCAGAGCCACCTTCTTGCCTTCTTGAGCAAAGGAAACTCCGATGTTGGCGATCATTGTTGTTTTTCCCGCTCCGCTTTCCGGCGAGGTTAACAAAAGAACCGTCCCACGGTCCTTTTGCCCGATCACCTGCTGCCGGATGTATGTACGGAGGGATCGAAATGATTCCGAGATATACGATGATGGATTACTTTCTGTAATCAACATGTCATTCAATCGCAGCATATTTACGCTCCCCTACCCGTTCTTTGGAATTTCCGGCCACTCCATCGATGTCCTTCTTGCGAATGACGGGAATCGATGCAATTACAGGAATGCCGATGTCTGCATCCGCTTCTTTTTCCGTACGTAGCGTGCCGTTAATGCTTTCCAGGAACACAATCGTGCCCAGCGCAATCATCAGCGATACGAGAAAACTAATCGCAATATTCATGAGCGGATTCCCATTAATCGGGTCAGGATTGGCCTGCGGGTCCGCTTCATTTAAAATTTTCACATTATTTAATTCCATCAATCCAGGAACCGTCTGCACGAATTTCTGGGTTACTGCGTTTACAACCGCTGCGGCCTGAGGATAATTCCCTGCCTCAAACGTCAAGCCAATCACCTGACTTTTATCCGAGGATTTAATCTGCAGCTTCTCTGCCAACTTTTGCGACGTCAAATTGAACTCAGGATGAGTCGCTACCACAGCGTCCATAATTTTAGGCGAAGTGAGAATTTGCTTGTAGCTTTCCACCAAATTAAGACTTGTGTTGACGTCATTCAGATTGTTACTCCCCTGCTTGGCGGAAATATGATTAACCAGCAGTTGGCTTGAAGCGGAGTAGACTGGCTTTACGACATTGTCGCTCACAATGTAAGTAGTTACGCATGAGAGAATGACAAAAATCGCAATCAGCCACAATCTTTTTTTGATTAGGACTAGATAATCCAAAATGGTTTTCTCCACAAAAATCCTCCCTCCCACACAATTTCTCTTCTTATTTTAAGTATGATCTAATTGTAACAATCCGTTGTATAGACGACATGGAACCGAACGGCACTTTCTCCCTCACTACAGAGGAAGGGGGATGTATACTTTTGGACACGGCATGGTATACTTTTGTACCATACTTTGTCGATTATGGTAAATAGAAATGAAAAAATCCTCAAAACCACCAAAGTTGGTGATTTTAAGGATTTCTCTATGCCACTTGCATATGAAACTACTGCGTAGCTTATGGGGTTAGCGCATCATCATATTGGTTGGCTCGTACTTCGCTAGACCAATCGCATTGGCATATAATGCTGCCTGCGTACGATCTGCCAGTCGCAGCTTGGCCAAGATCTGACTGACATGCTTTTTGACGGTGAACTCACTGATAAATAAACGGGATGCTATTTCACGATTGCAAGCCCCTTGCCCCAGCTCGACCAGCACTTCTTTTTCCTTTGGTGTCAGGTCGTCCGTGAGATTGCCCGCATCTTCACGTAGCTTATTTTCGAGAATAGCCGGATCATAATATTTGCGTCCTTTGTTGACAAGATGAATCGCGTAAATTAATTCCTCAGGCAAAGCCTCCTTAAGCACATAACCGTCCACAGAGGCTTCCTCCGCTTTCAGAAAATCTTCACGTGTTGCAGAAGAGGTCAGCAAAATAAATTTGCTTCTGAACCCGCGTCCGCGCGCTATCTTGATAATATCCAGACCTGATTCATCAGCTAATTTCAAATCCAGCAGCACCAAATCTGGATCCGTTTCCTCGATCACTGCAAGTGCTTCCTGTTGATTCTGGGCCTCTCCCGCGAACTGAACATTAGGCTGCATGGATATAACCGCAGCGAGTCCTTTCCGTACTAAAGGATGATCATCGACAATGACAATTTTCATGATTCGGCCTCCTGTCTACAGTTCAGGATTTGCATAATCCCTATGTATCCGATTGTTACCGCAGATTTTGTATTGCAGAATGTTCACACATTGTATTCAAGGATTTTGCAAAATCCTCATTCATAAGCATTTACCGGAATGGACAATCGAATCTGTGTTCCCTCTCCGATTCGACTTGAAATATCAAATTCGCCTCCCATCGATTGAGCTAAATATTCCATATTCATCATGCCCAGGCCCCCGCCTGCACTGACCGCCTCACCTCCTGCTACCATTCTCGCCGTCTCAAACCCTACTCCGTCGTCATGAATAGACAGTCTAATCACTTGGGGCGTCAATTTTAACTTCACATCAATTCGCTTGGCCAATCCATGACGGATTGCGTTCCCCGCCGCTTCGGAAATGATGCGGAACAAAGCCTTTTGGTACAAATACGGAAGTGAATAATGATCACCATGGATATCAAAATCAATTTGTACATGGTTCAGCTTGGAGAGTGTATGCAGATGGCTTTTCACCGTACCCAACCAAGTTGAGCCTCCGCTTTTTTTCGAGCTCAGGCTATGAATTGCCCCCTTCAGCTCTCTAACTGCTTGATTGGCCGATTGCTGAATTAAATCAATTTGCTCCTCCACCTGCTCCTTAGGCTGATGGCACCAAGTCTGCCGGAGAGAATGGGTTGCGTACACAATACCAAAAAGACTTTGTGAAACATTGTCATGCATTTCATTTGCAATCCGGTTCTGCTCATTCGTCACAATCAACTGATTCTCAATGCGCTCCAGCTCATAGCGTTCCAAAAACACAGCACTCAGCTCAGCTAAGAATATCAGTTGTTGCACAAGCCAGCGTCTTCCTGTCAAACTTTGATCCGGTCCCAGCTTGAGGCCAATCGTCGCTACAAAGCGGGTCGTCATCGGTACGGTGATCATGAGAAAGTCGCCCCATTCCGGCAGATGTCTGAAAAATGGTTCGCGCTCTTCCCTGAACTCCTCCCGGTAATTCTCCAGTTCTTCGAATAGCTGCTCCTCTTCTTCTACCGTCCAGCCTGTCTGGCTGCTTGCCGGTGCATCTTCCTCCTGACTATCCAGCCAGAAAAATGCACGGCTCTGCTTGGTTAGCTTGACAGTGTAATCCGAGATGACCTGACCCAGATTTAATGCCTCATTATGGCTGGTCGTCTCCATGATGTGGTAAATCGACTTGATATGATCCATCGTCTCATTGGCTTGTTCTTTAGCCACCTTCAGTTCGTCCTTCATGACGCGAATAACCTGCATTGCCATTGTGGTTACGATCAATACCAGAAACAGATTAATGTTCTGCAATATAAGATCCCACAAAAAATATTGACCTGGTGTAAAAAAGATATAACAAAATGTGAGCACCAAACCGATATAAGAAAGTAGGAGCGTCCAGCTGTACCTCATGGATAGATGAGCACAAGCTACCAGCATGGGAGTAATCACATACCATTTGAACGGGCTATTTATCCCTCCGGTCGGGAATAACAGCAAAATGATCCCTGCGGTTTCTAGTGCAATACTGCATTTCAATACCATATCATGAAGTCTGTATTTACGATAAATCCAAGTAAATGCTGTAACGGATAAAAATAGAAAAACAATCAGTAATAGCTTCTGCCATACCATTAATCTAGATGTTTCGAACAGAAAAACAAGTGATGTTAAAGATAATGATACATAACGGTATAAAAAAATCATTTTGTCTTCTGCTGACTTCTTCAACTTCATCCTGTCACCCTATTCTGTGTTTTGAAGGGACGATGGGCATATTAGGTTTGTTTGCGTACTCTAAAAAAATCATAACCAATCCAAAAATAAATAACAAGACATAAACTCTTACGTAAACGGTTACATTCCAAAAAATTTGGTACTTTTTATAACATATTTACCGTTTCAGGAAAACATTTTGGGGGTAATGTCAGAATTTATGACGTTTGTCAAGGTAATAAATCACATTTTTGTTAGCCTGAAAAAAGGACTTGCTGGTACCGCCGTGACTATAACAGCGGTATTCAGCAAGTCCTTTTAGTGAGTTTGGCGATCTGCTTTTTAGCCCCCGGTACGCGCCAATTCACGCATATTGGCTTCAAATGCTGCCAGTAGAGCTTCATCCCCGCTCAAACCGGTCGCCTCTTCTTTTTGAATCTGTTCAACCATACGCTTGTAATCCTTTGGAATCACCCGTACAAATTGCTGAATCGCAGTCTGCCATTCATCCAAAATACGTTGTCCCGCTTCACTACCCGTGTAAGTGACATGGCGCTGGATCAAGCCGCGCAAATCCGCTGCTTCTGCAGGATCTTCCACATCTTCCAGCAACACCATTTCCAGATTACAACGGCTCAGGAACGTCCCCTCAGGATCATAGACGTATGCAATACCTCCGGACATCCCGGCTCCAAAGTTCCGTCCGGTTCCACCCAATACAGCTACACGTCCGCCCGTCATGTATTCGCAGCCATGATCACCAACGCCCTCAACAACAATACGTGCGCCGGAGTTCCGAACGGCAAAGCGCTCGCCTGCGATTCCGTTAATATAAGCTTCACCGCTGGTCGCTCCATACAAGGCTGTATTTCCGATGATAATGTTCTCTTCTGCCTTAAAGGTCGCTTTGTGAGATTTCTTTACAATAACTTTACCACCAGATAGCCCTTTACCGACATAATCATTGCTATCGCCTTCCACGCTCAGCGTGATGCCTTTCGGAATAAACGCTCCAAAGCTCTGACCTGCCGATCCAATGAAGTTAAAGCGAATCGTATCCTCAGGCAGACCTGCCGCCCCATACTTACGTGTGACCTCGCTGCCTAGAATCGTACCTACTGCCCGATTCACGTTTGTAATAGGCAAGGTACCCTCTACAGGCGTTCCGCTCTCCAGTGCCTCCGCAGCCATCGGTACGAGCTTCAGCATATCGAGTGTTTCTTCCAGTCCGTGGTTTTGACGTTGTACGCGGTAACGTACACTTCCGTCTTCCAACTCAGGAACATGCAGCAGCAAGCTCAGGTCTACACCCTTCTTCTTCCAATGCGAATCGGCGTTCACGGTATCCAGACAATCCGTACGGCCAATCATTTCCTGAATCGTACGGAATCCCAGCTCCGCCATAATTTCACGGACATCTTCTGCGATGAAACGCATAAAATTCACCACATGGGCAGGATCACCCATATAATTTTTGCGCAGCTCCGGATTCTGCGTAGCCACACCAACCGGACAGGTGTCCATTTGGCATACCCGCATCATAATACAGCCCAACGCTACGAGCGGCGCTGTTGAGAAGCCGTATTCTTCCGCACCCAACAGGGCAGCTACTACCAAATCACGTCCAGACAGCATTTTGCCGTCTGTCTCCAGCACCACGCGGTCGCGCAGGTTGTTCAGCATGAGCGTCTGATGCGTCTCAGCCAGCCCTAGCTCCCAAGGCATACCCGCATGGCGGATGGAGCCTTGCGGGGAAGCGCCTGTACCACCGTCATAACCGCTGACCAGAATAATGTCAGCACGGCCTTTGGCTACCCCTGTAGCAATCGTGCCTACGCCTACCTCTGATACCAGCTTTACGTTAATGTCAGCACGTGGATTGGCGTTTTTGAGATCGTAGATGAGCTCTGCCAAATCCTCGATAGAATAAATATCGTGATGCGGTGGTGGCGAAATCAGGCCTACTCCTGGCGTGGAACCGCGTACCTCGGCGACCCAAGGATACACCTTGCGTCCTGGCAGTTGTCCACCTTCGCCCGGCTTCGCGCCTTGCGCCATTTTGATCTGAATTTCGTCGGCGTTCACCAAGTAGTTCGACGTTACACCAAATCGGCCAGAGGCCACCTGCTTGATCGAACTGCGACGTGAATCGCCATTAGCATCCGGGGTAAAACGCGCAGGGTTCTCCCCGCCCTCACCCGTGTTGCTTTTGCCACCGATTCGATTCATTGCAATCGCCAAATCTTCATGCGCTTCCTGGCTAATGGAGCCGAAAGACATAGCCCCTGTTTTAAAGCGACGCATAATCGATGCAGCAGATTCCACTTCATCCAGCGGCACAGGCTCACCAGCAGGCTTCAACTGAAGCATGGAACGGATCGTCAAATGTTGTTCAGCTTCACCCTGTACCAGCTTGGTGTACTTCTTGTAAAGCTCGTAGTCTCCCGAGCGAACCGATTGCTGGAGCAAATGCACCGTTTGCGGGTTAAACAAATGCTCTTCTCCATCGTTGCGCCATTGGTATTCACCGCCCGAATCGAGCACCTTATCATTGCCGTCCTTATCAGTGAAAGCACGGTTATGGTGGGCCAGCGCTTCCATCGTCACTTCCTCCAGACCAATACCGCCAATGCGGGAAGGTGTCCAAGTGAAATAACGGTCAACAAAATCCTGCTTCAGACCTACGGCCTCGAAAATTTGCGCTCCACGGTACGACTGAATCGTGGAAATACCCATTTTGGACAATATTTTAACGACGCCCTTGGTTGCCGCTTTAATATAATTTTTAACTGCCTTTTCGTGTGAGATGCCGCGCAGCAAGCCTTGTTGAATCATGACATCCAGCGTTTCAAACGCCAGATACGGATTAACCGCGCTCACACCGTAGCCCAGAAGCACCGCATAATGGTGAATATCTCTTGGCTCTCCGGATTCCAGCAAAATACTCACACGTGTGCGTGTACCCTGCTTTATCAGATGGTGATGCAAGCTGGATACAGCTAGCAACGCCGGAATGGCTGCATTTTCCGCATCCACTCCACGGTCAGACAGAATCAGAATATTATGACCTTTGTCAATGACACGGTCAGCTGCCTCAAACAGTCCTTCCAGCGCCTTGTATAAGCCCTCAGCACCTTCTTTTGCTTCAAAGAAGATCGGAATGGTCATGGATTTGAAGCCTGGACGGTGTACGTGACGAATTTTGGCAAACTCTTCATTAGACAACACCGGTGAATCCAACCGAATCTGGCGACAGCTTTCCGGTTCTGGGTGTAGTAAATTGCGCTCTGGTCCAATCGTCGTTGCAGTTGACGTCACTATCTCTTCGCGAATGGCGTCAATTGGCGGGTTGGTAACCTGAGCAAACATTTGTTTAAAGTAATTGTACAAACGTTGCGGACGGTCAGACAATACCGCCAGTGGAGCATCATACCCCATTGAGCCAATCGGTTCCGCACCTGTAAGTGCCATCGGCTCCAGAAGTTTGCGCAGTTCTTCAAACGTATACCCAAAAGCGAGCTGCAACTGATTTACATTTTCATGTTTCGGCTCTGGCTGCTCCAGTGCTTCAGGTAGATCATCCAGATCAATCAAATGCTCATCCAGCCACTGCTGATAGGGTTCTTCGGATGCGATACGCTCCTTTAACTCTTCATCAGAAACGATGCGACCTTCTTGGGTATCCACCAGTAGCATACGCCCTGGACGGAGACGATCCTTATAAAGCACATTTTCAGGAGCAATATCCAATACACCCGCCTCAGATGACAGTGCGATCAGATCGTCCTTGGTCACATAATAACGTGCAGGACGCAGGCCGTTGCGGTCAAGAATCGCCCCGATTTGGATACCGTCTGTAAACGCCATCGCAGCAGGTCCGTCCCACGGTTCCATCATGGTGCTGTGATATTCATAAAATGCCCGCTTCTTCGGATCCATGGTTTCATGCTTGTTCCAAGGCTCAGGCACCATCATCATGGCTACATGAGGAAGCGAACGGCCACTCAGATACAGAAACTCCAGCGTATTATCAAACATGGCTGTATCCGAGCCATCTGGGTTGATGACAGGTTTTACCTTCTTGATATCGTTACCAAACGCTTCACTTTCAAACTGTGCCTGACGCGCATGCATCCAGTTTACGTTGCCGCGCATGGTATTAATTTCACCATTGTGAATCATAAAACGATAAGGATGCGCACGATCCCAGCTCGGGAACGTATTTGTGCTAAAACGGGAATGGACCAGCGCAATCGCCGATGTCACTCGCTCATCCTGTAAATCCAGATAAAATTTGCCTACCTGCTCGGTTGTCAACATTCCTTTGTATACAACCTTGCGACATGACAAACTTGGAATATAGAACGACTCACCATTCATATCCTCTTGGTTATAGCGAATAGCAAGCTCTGCACGTTTACGAATGACATACAGTTTCCGTTCAAAGTCCAGTTCTTCCTTCAAATCGCTACTGCGGCCGATGAACACCTGACGCACACCTGGTTTAGCTGCTTTTGCCGATTTACCCAGCATTTCGTCATAAGTTGGAACATCGCGAAAGCCCAAACAGTTTTGACCTTCGTCCATAATGATTTCTCTGAGCTTCTGCTCATGCATCTCACGAACTTTTGAATCATTGGATACAAAAAGCATGCCTACGCCATAATGTCCGGCCTTTGGCAATTTGAAGCCCAATCGCTCTGCTTCCTCTTGAAAAAACAAATGAGGAACCTGAATCATGATCCCTGCTCCGTCACCGGAGTTTGGTTCACTTCCCTGACCGCCCCGATGCTCCATGTTTACGAGCATGGTCAAAGCCTGACTTACAATATCGTGCGATGGTTTTCCCTTGATGTGGGCAACAAAGCCCATGCCGCAGGCGTCTTTTTCGAATTGGGGATCATATAGTCCCTGTTTGGGTGGTAAACCTGTCTGTCTCATGGAACGCAACCTTTCTGTTATAAAGTCATGCTGGCCTGAAATACAGGCGGCCGAATAGAAGACAGTGGCAACAAGAGGTAAATCAAAGAACAACTACGAGGAATGGGGGACAAAAACATAAAACGTATTCAAGGCGGTACGGTCCGCCGAATGCGTATGTTTTTCAATAATTATGCAATGGCTTGACTTGAAAAACACGTCGATTCCACTGATGAATCTAATTAGTTCTATCATTTTATCATTGACCTATTGTGTTAGCAATTCAAAGTTTTTATGATTGTGATAATAAATCTTTTACATTACAGCTTCAACGTATCAATGCAAGAATATATCATTTTTATGTATAAATATTCATTAAAAAAGTCAGCCTTTTCTATCCCTTAAAGAATAGAAAAGGCTGACAAAGGAATTCTGATGTACATACGGACCATCATGTATATTCCCGCAAAGCGATAAACCGTATTAAAATTCGAGACTTTCGCCGGGCTTCAATGCTTTCCCTTCAATACCTTCTTTATGAAGACGGTCACAGAAGCCATCTCCGTCCTGCTCTATACCGGGAAAAGTATTGTAATGCACCGGTATCACGCGGCTTGCCCGCAGCCATTTCGCTGCCAGCAGGGCATCCTCCGGTCCCATTGTATAACCATCTCCGATCGGCAATACTGCGGCATCGATGGAGTTGGTTTCTCCAATGAGACGCATATCGCCAAACAAGCCAGTATCCCCTGCATGGAAAAATGTTTTGCCTCCTATGGTCAATAAAATCCCCGCTGGCTCTCCCATGTAGATGGTTTGTCCGTTCACTGTCAAAGAGGAGCTGTGGAACGCCAGCGTAAATTTCACATGAAAACCGTCAAATTGGTGACCTCCACCCAGGTTCATACCGTGAGCTTTGGTCCCCAAGGATGAACAATATTCAGCCAGTTCCGCCACCGCGATCACAGGGCAATCATTGCGCTTGGCAATTTCAACTGCATCCCCAAAATGATCGGCGTGACCGTGTGTCAACAGCACTGCATCCACCTGAATATCTTCGGCCTGTATGGTTGCTTTAGGATTCCCCGTCAAAAAAGGATCGATAATAATCCGTTTCCCCTCTGCCTCCACCAACACAACTGAATGTCCATAATATGTGATTTTCATAACATTTACGTCTCCTTTATCACTTTCATTATTTAGGTTACTTTCCTTTACCAATTATACCTCTTTTGCATACTGGCTTCACCTGCGCACACAAAATACGCTCACAAAGCTGAACCCTGTTGTTTAGAAAGGGCTGTTATTTGTCGCTTTTGGGATTTATACAAAATGCTCATTTATAAAAGGTATGATGACCGATTGTCTTCACCTTGGTACGCGAATGATGAACCGTAAGGTCCTGGGCCAACGTAAGCGAAAGGAAAAAACAGGTGTTATCAGGCACGGCTTTATGACCATTCAAAGCGGCCGTAACTGCACGGATGCAGTCCTGGTTAGGCTGAACACGACGAAGACGCCCGTTCGCAACCGGACTAAATTGCGCTTTTTGATAAATCACTGCCTGAATCGTATCGGGAAATGAGGCTGACCGCAGCCGGTTTAAGACAACGTTGGCAACTGCCACTTTGCCTTCGTACGGTTCGCCTTCTGCTTCTGCCATCACTATTTTTTGCAGCAGGAGCAGTTCTTTAGCGGAGACAGGATAGCTCCAGGTAGACAACGCCTTGTCATCCTGAGTGAGCATTTTTGTCTTCGAAAAGTAGATGGTTGTAGGAGGGGTTAGGATTGCGGACTTGCTATGCTGGACCTCAGGCTTTTTCTTGCCTGTAACAGCGTTATTCCGAGCTTGTTCCACCTGCTTCATCTGGGAAGCGGGTAACGGAGTCGGCATGATTTCTTTCCAGCTTGGCTGCCCATGAGCAGCGACAAAGATGGGGCTTGTCCTATTTGACCCGTTATGGGTCCCCATCCTGTCGCCATATGTAGGAATCGAAGTGTTCCCTGACCAGCTCAGAGATTGCATAGGTGCATTTTTATGATTATTCTGTGTTTGCTGAACCTCAGCGTAGAGGCCTATCCCCAATATACAAACAAGCAGCACACTCAAAAGAGGTGCAAACCAACGATGTTCTTTAACGATTTCCATAATGTTCCTCCCGTTAACTTTAAGCACATTCCTCAGATATGTAACCCAAAATGCGCTTTTTGAATAACGCTGAAACACTATATCACTAAATTTGCTGATAGATCAAGGGTTTCACCTCATTAATGGGAATGTTTGAATTATTTGGTACATTGGTTTTTGCCCCATTCGTGTTGCATATAACACAAATTCCCCCACTTCCCAAGGCTCGCCGCTTCGGTCATTTGACTGCCACATAGATGCTGAAACAGGCTCCCCTCCTGTATACGAACGTGCTACGGTGATATGGGGTCGATAAGGTCTTTCCTCGGGTTTAAAACCCAGCGGCTCGGTAGCTCGAAGTATCGACTGGTGCAACTGATCCAGCGACTCTCGCTGTCCGGTCACCCCCCTCCACAGTACACGCGGAAAGTCTTCACGTCCAAAAAAGCCCGCTTCACCCATGCCAAGCGTGAACGGGCGATGCTCAGCTGCAGCATGAACTAAAGCCTGCTCAAGTTTTGGAATAACCGAGGTCTCCACATCACCCAGAAACTGAAGTGTCACGTGATAATCTCTGAAGTCACTCCATTTGCGAAAAGACAAATGATTCAAATCCTGCTCCACCCAATGACGTAACTTCTTCTTGTGCTCGTCCGGGAGAGCGATCGCTGTAAAGAGCCTTTGCGATTCATCTTTCATCAACTCTTCTCCTTTCTTATAAATATCCTGTACCTATCCCAAAAAGTAGCTGTTTGGTTGGTCTCTGATCAGGGTAAAGCCACTTGTTGTTATATATAATGACACCGCGAGCTTGTTTCTACCCTTATTATGCAAATTTTCCGGCAATCTGTTATCCTTGAAGGGATGGTTCGCCAGAATATATTGGAAACTCCAAGGAATCAAACATCGAGGAGGCTATGAATCATGGGAAGCATTTTAAGTTTACATCAACTGACGGAAGATCAAAAAAAACAGGTTCGTGCAGCGGCTCCGGGCTACGAGTTGATTATTGGCAAAGCCCAGGAATTGGAGTCTGAACAAATCCGTGAGGCCGAGGTTATTCTAGGCTGGTCCAAGCATATTGCCGAGGAGGCATTACATCCAGACAGCAAGCTGAAGTGGATACAAACCTGGTCGGCTGGGATTGATAAGCTCCCGCTTACCGAACTGGAAAAGCGCAACATAGCACTCACGAATACGAGTGGTGTGCATGCAATTCCAATCACAGAGCAGATCTTTGGAATGCTGCTATCGCATACCCGTTATTTACAGCAAGCGGCTCTCTTACAGCGTCAGAAAACATGGCAGCCACCGGAAGGTCAACTGACGGAATTACGTGGCAAAACGCTGTTGATTACAGGTGTTGGCGAAATTGGCCGTGAAACCGCTCGAATTGCAGAAGCCTTTGGCATGCGGGTGATCGGGGTTCGCCGTTCCGGCAAGGAAGCTCCCCATGTAGAACACATGTACACAAACGAACAATTACATGAAGCATTGGGCGTTGCGGATATTGTAGTTAATATTTTACCATTCACTGAAGAGACCCATCACTTTTTTGACGAAAAAGCATTTGCAGCGATGCGTAAAGGAACCTTCTTCATTAATGTCGGTCGCGGCAAGACTGTTCATACAGATGCGCTTGTACGTTCTCTGGAACAAAAACATATTGCCTTTGCCGGACTGGATGTATTCGAGGAAGAACCGCTACCTGCGTCACATCCACTATGGGGCCTAGAGCACGTCCTGATTACGCCGCATATTGCAGGGGATACAGACCGATATGCTGAACGAGCGGTAGATATTTTTCTTACTAATTTGAAAGCCTATGCTACTGGTCAGGAGCTGCCGCTGAATTTGGTTAACTACAAAACCCAGTATTAACAAGCTACTTACAGATCCAGATTTCCCGACTCATACCTGTCTTATATATACGGCATTGCTCCGTAATGGTCCAACCTGACTCGGATAGCAATGTTGCCATCGGCTCCGTGCTCACGATCACTGCCCGCGCGGCCAGGCGTCTCAGACTGCGCAGCATCTTTTTTTGTTCTTCAGCAGGGAGCACGGAGCACAGGTTATAGGGCATGTCCAAGATAGCCGCATCGTATGTGCCTGCGAGCATATTCATATCCCCCAGTTTCACCAGATCTTCTTCATACCCATAATGACGTAAATTTACTCGTGCCCCACGTACCGCCAACGGATTGATATCACAGCCGCGAATATTCTTGTCCATACTCAATGCCTCAATCATCACATTGCCCATACCACAACACGGGTCCAGCAGTTTCAAGGAGTCTGACTTTCCCTTAGATGCAAATTGATCATTTGCTGCCAAATTCACAAGTGCTCTAGCTACCAGAACGGGTAGGCCAGTAGAATAGTTTTGCGGTTTCTGACGACGTTCCTGCCACGATCTGTCGCTATACTCGCATATGCCCATTAGCCATCGCTCTCCTACTCGTATGACTCCTAGGATTACATCCGGTGTCTTCATTTGCGCCTGCCCCTGAATACGTGCGCCAATCCGGCGTTCTATCCCGCGCCGCTCGTCATAGTCAGCCTCATTGTCCCCTTCTTTAAGGCACAGCACCTTAAAGGTCTTTCCTTCCTCAAGCTGTAACCTGGAAGCCGCTTCGCATAGCTCTTCCAGCGTGTCCGCATCGGTGACGATATCCAGACGAAGATGGATAAACGGACTGGTCCCCGGCTCCAGCCGAAGATGGGACAACAGCATGGAACTATGCACAGGCTGCTGACCGAACAAGCATTTTAGTTCCAATAGACACAACTCACGCTCGGTTTCATGATACGCATAGGTATATATGTAGCTTGGTTTCATTTCATCTGTATTAATTTTGTGTTTATTCATGTCAGATCTCTTTTCATCTTTTCATTTGGAATCAAGACTACAATTCACAGCCTCCGCTATCAGTTGGTAGGAATGAAGCCGCTGCTCATAATCGGGAATGGGCGTGACCAACAGAAACTCATCATTATCATATTTGACCTGCAAGCTACGCAACCGTTCGGCAATAAGCGATGGTGTTCCCACCAGCCAACTGGCCCGTATCGCCGGATCGCCTAATGAAATCTGAGCAGCCCATTGCTGCGCCAACTCATCTGTCGAGGCACATACTGCTCCTACAGCAACCATAGTACGTGGTTTGTCCATCCGTGTGGATGGCTGAAAGCTGGAGCGGTAAATACTTAGCATTTCTTCCGTATGTTGTTCACTCATAAATTGGCCGAATACATAGCCCGTTGAATACTGCGCAGCATATTCGGCACTTTTTCGATTGGTACCCAGCATCCACAGCGCTGGCGGCTGTTCTGGCATTGGACGGGCAAACACGGGGGTCTGTTCATATTCATATGAGCCTTCCAACAAAGCCAATAGAGCTTCCATCTTCTGTGGCAGCTCGGTCACATGTTGAAGAAAATTGCCGCTTAGTGCCATCGAAGCATGAGGTCCCCCACCAGGGGCCCTCCCCAGGCCCAATTCGACTCTGCCCGGATAGAGAGCTGCCAGCAGATGGAACCATTCGGCGACCTTGACTGGACTATAATGCGGGAGCAAAATAGCACCCGCACCCAGTTGGATGGTCGTCGTCACCGCCCCGATATGAGACAACAGCACTTCTGGACTGGAAGAAGCCAGCCCCTCCATGTCATGATGCTCGGAGGTCCAGTAGCGTGTATATCCCCATGCTTCCGCCTGTTTCGCCAGCTTTACCGCCCATTGAACTGCTTGCTCCGGGCGATTGCCAGACAGCAGCGGTACCATATCAAGCACACCGAGATTCAACGAGTTAGTAGCTAAAGACTGAGGTTGCATATGCGCCTTTTTCTCTCCCTTCTATCCGTTCTAAACAAGTTTCTTCTACTATATAGGGTTAAATTAAAACGTTAGTCCAGGTCATAGATAGAACCTACCTTCAGGCCATATAACTCATTATAAATTTTTTCAGCAAAAGCATCGGTCATGCCTGCAATATAGTCAATGACCATATGCTCCCAAGTCCAGATCGGTTTCGCCTTGGCCTGGTCGCGCTCATAGCGCTGGAGCCAATCGGTCGGAATAATGGACTTGGATGTCTCAGGGTCCAGAAAAGCCAACCATAACCGTCTGAGCATCCATTCACTGCGTTTTTGCAGACGCTGTACGCGCAGATCGCGGATCATGGTGACCCAAGCAAAGCTTTTCAATACACTCACCGTGCGCAGCATATCCAAATCTTCGCTTCCATCCCGTACGAAGGTTACCTTTTTCCAGTTTCCATCATCAATTACACCTAAGCTGCTGACAAACAGGCTAACCCAGTATGCCTTCACTTCACGGCGGGTGCGAGAATAATCGTGTTCACACATCGGCATCTTGCCATTCCACACCTTCAAAAATTCGCTCAGCACTGCCGCTACCTTCTGCTCAATCTCAGCCAGCTGCCAGCCTTGCCAGAAGCTATCCTCCAACGTGGTAATTTTCTCCGTAATCAGACGAATCAAATATGGATCATATAAGAAATGCTCGTGTACCTCAATTTTCCCTGCCTTAATCCCATCCTCCAGATCATGCGCGGAATAAGCAATATCGTCGCAGAGATCCATGAGCTGGGCCTCCAGCGTTTTTTTTCCGTCAGGGATGCCCCAATCCTCGCGAATAGAACGTATATATTCCCACTCATGCAGGTACAACCCTTTTTTGTTCAAAATTCCTGGGTACGGGTATTTGTTGATCCCGAGCAGCACAGCGTCAGACAAATTCAAGCC
Organism: Paenibacillus sp. lzh-N1; assembly: GCF_002872435.1. Lineage (NCBI taxonomy): Bacteria > Bacillati > Bacillota > Bacilli > Caryophanales > Paenibacillaceae > Paenibacillus > Paenibacillus sp. lzh-N1. The sequence continues at coordinate 428,223 of NZ_CP025696.1, forward strand.
ATCCACATTCTCACGCTTCTCCAAAAACATAATCAGCCGGAAATTGTGTGCGTTCCCTTCAAAATGCTCATAAATTCGTCGCTCACGCGCATAGGCCTCCTGTCCACGCTTGGACTCTGGCGTGAAGCCTCCGGCGGATGATATCTTTTCTACCTTCGTCTCAATCAGTTGATCCAAGATCCCGTCCAGCACCTCTTCTCCCTTATGTCCGAACGGTGGATGGCCAAAGTCATGTGCTATCGATGCACACTCCACCACCTCAGGGTCAATGATCAGTCCTGCGTTATCCGCCTGTTCCAACTCTACCTCTGGATGACGGCGCAGCAAGCTTCGTGCTGCCTCACGCGCAATTTGCGCTACCTCCAAAGAATGTGTCAGCCGTGTGCGATAATAATCTCCTGTGCCTGCGCCAAATACTTGTGATTTCCCTTGCAATCGACGGAAAGTCGGTGAATGGATCAATCGGGAGTAATCCCGTTCATATGCTGCCCGTGAAGCGTCGCTTCGTGTCTGTTCCGCGAATTGCCGATGCTCTCTCTTGTCCTGCCATGTCATAAAGCTCACTCCCTACGTACTCAATTGGAGTGATTATACATTTTTTTCACGCCTCAGGAAAGCTCACATGAGTTTCATTTATATGTAAGCGTCAAACTAGCGCATTATCGCCTATCAAGCCAAGCCAGTGTTCAGACGATGAGTAATAAAAAAGCAAGTCCAAAAAAACTTAATATAGGGTAAATAGCATAATAAAATAAAACTAGACTTTATATTTAATGGTTTTGAGTTTGATTATTTTCTACAACGTTACTTCATAAACGCACCCGATTGTTGAAGATTATTTATTAACTAAGACCTGTTGAATTGCCCCCTAATGCTATCATTTTAACTATGTACCTAATTATCAGGCTTGCTGTTGAGAGAGATTTTGAAAAATTAAAAACGCCTATCTATCAAGATAGACGTAAAGTATAACAAGCTTTAAAGAGGTTGATAACTCGCCTCACGCGTTTTTACTTTCACACTAATTTTTGTAATATAATCTTTTTCCTCTTTTGCTGCAATCGAGTGCAGTAAATATTCCTCATAAATATCACCATCTAACGCCAACTGCTCCTGTTCTAAATAAGCGAGTAGCGTATTATAAGTCTCAGTCTGTGAGATTTCATCATAAGGTCCTTGATGATAAATAACCACGTAGTGTCCAGCTGGTTTCATTCTTGCTGACGGGTCATCTAGGCGACAAAATAGGTAGCTTACGCCTTCAAACTTCTTATTTAAAAAATCTCCTTTTGTATACACAGTACCGTATGCGGCTGTACTTTTAATCCCAAGCTTTTTTAAAAATGGCGTAGTTTGCTCGTAAAGTTCCTCCATTGATAACGACGACCAATCTATTTTCTCGTCGCTATACACAACAGGTTCGGCTGGTAATTGCTTCACCAATACTTCTCCAATTGATACTTCTTCCATCTCTTTTGTCAGGGCAACCGTTCGTTCTAGGAAAAACTGAATATCTTGTAACTTTTGAATTTCCATTGCCACTTTTTCTTGCTGTTCCATTGCTAATTGTTGTAACGCTTGTACGTTAGGCGCGTCAAAATACGTTTTGAGTTCTTTAATCGGTACCTCAACTGCACGAAGCGATTGAATCGCTACAAATTGATCGAACTGCTCAAATGTGTAGTAGCGATAGCCATTATCAAAGGTGCCTGCAGGCTTAAATAAATCGATTTTATCGTAATAAAGCAATGTATCTTTATTGATTTCAAGTAACTTGGCAAATTCGCCTGTCAAATATGTTTTTTCGAATGTATTTTTCATCTCTTTTCACTTCTTTCTTTACTCTGGAGTTACTCCATACCTTACACTATTCCTTGCGAACATAACACGAAAACATAAATGAGACAAGCAATTACTAAGGTGTTGAACGCACTTAGGTTGATGAGGAAGAGTGCCATGGGGTATATTGATCAATTAATTGAAAACTACGGGTACGCAGCGGTTTTTATATATGCCTCTAAAATCGTACATGCTATATGCTGGGGTGAGTGCTTTACTTTGGAGTCTACTATTTTTAACAATTGGACGAATATTTTAATCAGTTTAAGAGAAAGGTGTTTTAGAGATGACAAAACAAAATGAACAAATTACGATAGCCCCTGTACCGCAGGAAGAGCTAGCAATATTTAAGGAAGAATTACAAGAGGCATTTATGAAAGGGTTACAAGATAGTTTTCAAGAAGCAGAGGATCCAACAGAAATGGGACCAATCCCATCCGATGAGGATTTCGAGAATTCACTTACTGCAAAAGATTCGGTTGTGCGTCAAATTGTACTAAATGGCGAAAGAATCGGTGGCATCGTATTAAAAATTAATCCCGACACACAGCGAAACGAAGTGGACTTCTTATATACAAAGGCTAATGCACACGGCAAAGGTCTTGGTACAAAGGCATGGGAAGCGATAGAAGCAGCGTTCCCAAAGACGAAGGTTTGGGAGCTACATACACCGTATTTTGAAAAGCGGAACATCCATTTTTATGTGAATAAATGTGGCTTTAAAATTGTGGAGTTTTATCATCGAGGCAATCCAGGACCGAGTATTGAAGGAGAAGAGCCTGAATCTGATGCAGATTATGAGTTTTTCCGTTTTGAAAAGGTCATGACAAAAGAAAGCAGTGAAGCGTAATGCAAGGAAAGGTCTCACAGCTTTGGGCATTGATGAATCGCAGTCAAATGGCGAAGGGGCAATTAGTCTTTTTATTTTTCATTAGTTTAGTGGAGGTTGCAGCTGGGCTTGCTGTCCCCCTGTTAACGATGAAGCTCATTAATCAAATTTCAGATGCGGGTTTTGCCGTAACATCACTCTTGCCAGTCATTGCGATTTTAATTGTGCAAGCGATGTTAAGTGCCATTGCGTTTTATCTGATGCGCCGTTTAGGTGAAAAGGTTGTCGCGAATTTAAGGATAGAAGTATGGGAACATATGCTGCATTTACGTTTATCGTATTATGATGCGCATGAATCAGGCGAAACGATGAGCCGCATTACGCAGGATACAAATGTCGTGAAGGAGTTTGTGACCGAGCAGCTCGTGTCCTTTGTGTCAGGACTATTTGCGATCCTAGGTGCCGTTGTTGTTTTACTATGGATTGACTGGAAAATGACATTGCTACTCCTGATTGCTGTGCCACTGACAATTTTTGTGACGTATCCATTAGGCGAAAAAATGTATGCCATCTCAGTAGAAAATCAGGATGAGCTAGCAGGCTTTGGCGGACGATTAGGACGTATTTTATCGAATATTCGTCTTGTGAAAGCGTCGCAAACGGAGCAGCAGGAGCTAGCAGGCGGTAAAAAGCAAATTCAGCAGCTGTACAAGTACGGTTTAAAGGAAGCGAAGATTGTTGCGATTCTTTCGCCACTGATGACGCTACTCATGATGGTCGTATTGATTGCGATTTTCGGTTATGGCGGCTCACAGGTAGCAACAGGAGCAATCACTTCAGGCGAGCTTGTTGCCATTATGATTTATTTAGTGCAAATTATTATGCCATTTACACAAATGGCGACGTTCTTTACCAATTTACAAAAAACACTTGGTGCGACAGAGCGTATTGTTGAAGCACTCAATGTGAAGCGTGAAGTACAAGACGGGAAACCAGTATCTGCTACACCACTACCTATCCACTTCCAAAACGTATCGTTTAAATATAATGAAAAGTATGTATTAAATGACATGACATTTACGTTAGAACCGAATGAAACGACCGCCTTTGTCAGCCGAAGTGGTGGTGGGAAAACGACGATGTTCTCCCTTATTGAACGATTTTATGACGTGACATCAGGTGCGATACTGTATGGTAACGAAAACATTGAGCAATTTAACTTAACAGAGTGGCGTGGGCTGTTTGGCTATGTAAGTCAGAATGCACCGTTATTAAATGGAACGATTCGTGACAACGTCATGTACGGGACGATTGGAGCAAGCGAACAAGAGGTACTTGCCGCATTAAAAGCAGCCTATGCCTATGATTTTGTCATGCAGCTGGACAAACGCCTCGATACAGAGGTTGGTGAAGGAGGTATTAAGCTTTCAGGTGGTCAAAAACAGCGTATTGCGATTGCTCGTGCGATTTTACGAAATCCGAGAATCTTATTACTTGATGAGGCGACATCGAACTTAGATAACGAATCAGAGCGTGAAGTGCAGCTTGCCCTTCAAGCGTTAACGAAAAACCGGATGACGATCATCATCGCCCATCGATTATCCACGATTACAAGTGCAGACCAAATCCTTGTCTTTGAAGAAGGACGCCTGTCAGGTCAAGGCACACATGAAGCATTACAAAAAACACATCCGTATTATCAACAACTTTGGCATAATGGTCGTTTGTCTGAAGATTAGACTATAGGATCATTGCTTCCTTCCATTCCCATACGCTGCGAAGCAGCGGGGAGAAGGTTAGTAGCGTCTCCAGTCGGTACGGCTCTCCTCTACCAGCGATTCCGCAGGCGGATTGAGTAAGCGATGGTGGGCTTTTTAGGTAAGTCCTTCATCCTCCCACTATGGGATGGTCGTCAAGGTAGATATAAAAAGGGATGTACGCCGCTATTCAAGTCCACACCGAGATACGCAACGTTGGAAAGAACTATACAACGAAAGAACGAGCGTGGAACGTTGTAATTCTCGGATGAAAACCTATTTGACCGCAGATGCCATGCACATCTGGGGGATTCAAAAGGTGACCACTCACCAATACCTAAATGCCATTGTGTTGCTTGCTTCTGCGTTAGCCATGGCCCGTCCATTAAAGAAAGCTACCGCTTAAATTTTTGATTCAACAGAAATTCTGCAGGTCTGTCCATTTTTCGAATTCAAGGAGAAACCGAGCTAAAATGCTGTTCGCTCAGGCTTAAGATACTGATGCCTAATTTTCAAAAACGGAATTATGCAAAATGCTCATGCAAAAAGGTGTCCCACAGCCATTTGATTCAGGCCAGAGAACACCTCTTTACTCAACTTTATATACCTCACCACTTTTGCTCTAACGCTTTGCTCTTGGGTCCAAAACATCCCGCAGGCCATCCCCCATCAGATTAAAGCCCAATACGGTCAGCATGATGGATATGCCTGGGAAAATAACTGTCCACGGCGCATTTTGGATATATTGCCGCGAATCGGACAACATTTTGCCCCACTCGGGCTCAGGAGGTTGTGCACCCAAGCCCAGAAAACCGAGCGCTGCCGCTTCAATAATGGCCGTTCCGATCCCCAACGTCCCCTGTACGATGATCGGCGTCAGGCTATTAGGCAAAATATAACGGAGTATGATTCGTCTATTATTAGCTCCAAGCGCTCTGGCAGAAGTAATATACTCCTCCGTTTTAACACTCAGCACCTTGGAGCGAACCAAACGTCCATACGTAGGCACATTGACAATGGCAATAGCGTATAATGCATTTTCCAACGAAGGCCCGAGAATCGCCACAATAGCAATTGCCAGCAAAATACCCGGAAACGCCAGCAAGATATCGAATAGGCGCGAAATGATCATATCAGCCCATTTTCCATAAAATCCGGCAATTAATCCTAAGGCGGTTCCTACAATCATTGAACCAATAACGGACAAGAAACCGACCCACAACGAGATTCTGGCGCCATACAGCGTACGAGTCAGCAAATCACGACCAAGATCATCGGTACCGAACCAATGCTCTGCGGAAGGAGACTGCAAGCGGCTCACCAAATTTTGCTCTTTATAGTCAAAAGGAGCAATCCAGGGCGCGATCAAAGCAATGATGACAAAGAAGATAATAATGCTCAGACCGACTAAAGCCATCTTGTTGTGGCGAAAAGCTCTCCACGCATCTCTCCAAGGGCCTGACACCACAGGCAAATGCGCCAATGTACTACGTGTCGTCGGTATATTATTGGGTTCGATTGAAAATTGTGACATCGGACATGCTCCCCCTTGACCAATTGACGACTTGATTACTGATAACGAATACGCCGGTCGAGAACAGCGTACAGCAAATCGACAATCAGATTAATGATGACGAACAGGAACGCAATGATTAAAATTCCGCTTTGGATAACCGGATAGTCACGCGAGCTGATCGCTTCAAAAATGTACCGTCCGATGCCAGGCCAGGCAAATATGGTCTCTGTCAGTACGGCGCCTCCCAGTAACGATCCAGTCTGAAGACCGATGACAGTAAGCACAGGGATCGCAGCATTTTTAAGCGCATGTTTGTACACGACTTGAAAAGATGCCAGCCCCTTCGCCCGAGCCGTGCGGATATAGTCCGCATCCATAACCTCCAGCATGCTGGAACGGGTAATACGCGCTATGACCGCCATTGGAATCGTCCCCAGTGCGATACTGGGCAGAATCAAATGCTTGATGACGGTCCACACCTGATCCATACGTCCACCTATGAACGCATCAATCACGGCTAGATGTGTCACAGCTTCCACCGGATCACGGGAATTCATGCGTCCGATGGAAGGGAGCCAATGCAGCTTATTAGCAAAGATCCATTGCTCCATCAAGCCTAACCAAAAAATCGGCATCGATACTCCGACTAGGGCAATGACCATGCTGACATAGTCAAACCAGGAATTTCGCTTCCAGGCACTCACGATGCCTGCATTCATACCCACGACAACGGCAAAAAACATGCTTGCTACCGTCAACTCCAGCGTAGCCGCCAGATAAGGGACCATTTCCCGGGCAATCGGCTGCCGGGTGCGAATGGAATCGCCCAAGTCCCCTCGTGCCAGTTCACTTAGATAGGTCCCATATTGCTGTAGCCACGGCTTATCCAGCCCTAATTGCTCACGCAGCGCCTGTTTGGACTGTTCCGTGGCCTTGTCCCCGAGTATCGTTTCTGCCGGATCACCGGGAATAGCATGAATAATCGAAAACACGATAAGCGTCATCCCCAGCAATACGGGAATCAATATGGCCAGCCTTTTTACAATATATGAGTTCATATGCTATTCACCGCCTGCTTGCGTTTAGGCTATTCAAAATAAATATTACTATACGCTTCAATACCTGCCGGAGAAGGTACAAAACCCTTAAGATTGGCTTTGCCTGCCATCAACGGTGTGCTGTGAACCAAGGGAATCCAAGGTGCATCCTGTTTAATAATGACTTGTGCTTGTTTATACAATTCCGCACGCTTATCTTGATCAACCTCAACCTGCGCCTTCACCAGTATTTTGTGAAGTTCCTCATTCACATAAAAACTGCGGTTATTGCCTGGGATCGTATCCTTGTCCAGCAATGTGTAAAGGAAATTATCCGGGTCGCCATTGTCCCCATTCCATCCCAACATGTACAGATCATCCTTCTCTCCAGCTTTAAGATCATCCAGATACGTAGCCCATTCTGGAGATTGGATGTTGACTTTGACTCCTATTTTTTCAAAATCAGCTTGAATGGCCTCTGCTACCTTTTTGCCGTCAGGCATGTATGGACGAGATACAGGCATTGCATAGAAGGTTAGCGGCTCTGGAAGTCCGTTAGGGAAACCCGCTTCCGCTAGCAAAGATTTAGCCTTATTCAGATCATAAGTGTAGTCCTGAATGCTTTCGTCGTATCCCCATAACGTAGGTGGCATCGGATTGACCGCAGGCTTGGCCTCCCCCGCAAACAATGCATCAATAATGGCCTGTTTGTTCACTGCGTGATTCAGCGCCTGCCGCACCTTGGGATTATTAAATGTCTTTTTCTTTAAATTAAATCCAATGTATGCCACATTAAAGGAGGGACGTTCGATTTTTACCAACTCGCTGTTACCTTCCAACTGCTTCGCATCATCTGGATTCAAATCTTCCATCAGGTCAATTTCCCCGTTTTGCAGAGCATTAAATCGCGCAGTGTTGTCTGGGATAGAACGAACGATGACCTTAGCCAGCTTTGGCTGTCCTTCTTTCCAATAAGTTGGATTCTTTTCTAATGTGATCGTATCGTTTCGTTTCCATTCCTTAAATACAAACGGCCCTGTGCCGACCGGATTACTCTTAAAATCAGCCTTTTTCTCCTTAATAGCCTTGGGACTTGCAATACTAAAGGATGGCATAGCGATATTTTGTAAAAAAGGAGCCTGCGGCTTGTTCAGTGTAAACTGAACGGTATTCGCATCCACCGCTTTAACCTCCTTAATCACTCTACTTCCATCGGGCCCGAACATAGAATCATAATAGTCAAACGAGTCACCCTCAAATTTGTATGGACTTTTCGGATCAACCCAGCGGTCAAAGTTAAACACAACCGCTTCTGCGTTAAAGTCACTTCCGTCATGGAATTTTACGCCCTGACGCAGCTTGAACGTATAGACAAGTCCGTCCGGTGATACTTCCCAGCTCTCTGCGAGCCCCGGCTGAATCTCCGTGGTACTTTCCTTGTATTCCAGTAGTGTATCAAACACCTGCATACCGATTTTTAACGACTCACTTTCAGTCACAATGGCAGGATCTAGCGCCACGGAATCCCCGCCACGCCCATAAATCAACGTGTCCTGCGCGCCTTCTCCCGCTCCACCTGAAGGTTGTCCTGCTTCTGGTTTTGCTCCTTCACCTGATCCCCCACAACCGGAAAGCACCAAAACAGTTCCTAGCGCAAGTACCAGCAATACGGTCCAGATTTTGTGTTTTACGTACTTTTTGCTCATGCAGCGAACCCCTTTCACACCTTATATATTGTTAATTCGTTGATACCCGATAAATACCAATTCTTTGGATTGGCATGACAAGCTTGTCCTCAAGCTGTAGCCCCAAGTTCCGAGTTCATCAAATAGGTGTAGTAGTAGGGAAGGTATGAAGGTTCTGGACAGGCATTTATTGAAGAATACAGGCACAGACAGCATTCATAATCTAGTGGTGTTAGAGGTGCAGTAGGGTAATGGAATAGATGTAATGTCACAAAAGGGAAGAGGATTGTGTTAGGTCATGGAGAATGTGTGATAAATACTCACAGATAGTGAATATTAGTTTCATACAAAGTTGATTATTGGATACTTTACTATAAAATCTGGAAGCAGACAAGGGGGTTTTTCATACATTACCATATGTTTTTATACATCATGTTAATTAATGTTACAAATCAACTCACACGTTCATATCAAATAAAAGCTCCTGCTTGTGGCCCTCAACCTCCAAGCAGGAGCATGTTCTTACCTCAAAAATGTATTCAGCACCAAACCTACAGATACGGCTTGAGCACTTTTTACGATGGAAAAATGATCGCCAGGCACTTTATGGGTATACATTTCCCCTTTACAATACAATTCCCATCCTTTATATCCTAATTCCCAGGTATGTTCTGAAATAAACAAACATACAGGGGCTGTTACAGCTCGATCTGGCTGGTAAACATGCTGCAGTGACAGCGTCTCAGAATTGCCAAAAGCTCAACGCGTTCTTCTTGCTCTTCCAATTGGCAGGTCATTTCAAAAGCAATCGTCCTCATTCCGAATATGTATGTCCAAGCTATAATTCAAATCATTGATTTTACGGTTCGTCAGCAGAATGTTCATTTCACACCTTCGGACTTTGAAACTGCTCAGATTAGTCAGGAGGATATTGAGTTGCTTTTCGAATAAAGGTACATTTTGCATTTACCCTTTTTCGGGATTCAGCTTGGAGGTCATGAAGAACATCACTTAGCCATAAGGGCAGGCGGCCGCATTTAACCGCCTGTCTATTTAGGCTTCGAGCGTAGCTGCTTTACTCATTTCATATTAAAAGTGGATTTTGCAGTGTATGAGTTCTTTTGAAGATTACTTGGTTGTTTTAAATATACCCAGACGGTTCAATACGACCAGTAAGCGATAAAAATCATAACTGCTTGGCAGCTTCGCATCCACAATCGGACTTGCCGGATTAACTGTAACGGCGGCAGCCATCGCTTCCTTGGCCCAGGCCGGTACAGGCATAGCCTGACGCGCCTCCAGTTCAGCTACTCGCTGATCCACCTTTTTAATATAAGCACTCTGTTCATTTAATGTTTGCTTGAGCACATCTCTGCTATTTTCAAGGGCAGCGACCTGCTGCTGCAGGGCCTTAAATGCCGCTTTTTCCTCTGCTGTCATTGGCTCTTCCCCCTCTTCTCCTGCAAATGCTTGGCGTAGCTCGGCCTCTGTTCCGGCATATACATTCAGATCAACTGGCCCTTGAATGCCATCAACCCGTCCACTGTCGCTGTATTGCCAGAAGTCCCAGCTCTTCCAAGCTGTGGTATCACTAGGGACTCGTGTACTATAACGCGCAATCCACAGCTTATAACTACCCAGCGGGGCTTTAAAATGGGCAGCAAAAGCATTGCCCGTATATACTATCGGCTTGCGGCCGCTTACTCGTTCAAATTCCGTCAAAAATGCCAGCGCTACCTCATGAATCGCGGCCGAATTAAGCTTTCCCGGATTATTTTCATAATCCATCACCGCTGGCAAGTCCAGCGCTTTCGCACCACCCACCTGATCCAGCACCTCGGCGAAATGTCTGGCTTCCGCTTTGGCTGCGTTTACACTGGTCGCATCTACAAAATGGTAAGCTCCCAGCAGAAGCCCGGCTGCCCTGATCCCTTTTGCATTCGTAATAAACGTCGGATCAACGTAACGCTGTCCTTGACTTGCTTTAATAAATGCAAACGATTTACCATCGGCTCGCACACGTTTCCAATCAATCGTTCCCTGATATCGGGATACGTCAATGCCTTCGGCAGCATTAGGGCTGCGATTTTGCATAAGGCGCTCCCTCCTTGTCATTCATAATGTTGTAGCACTCTGTCTCTGTTGTATATGCTTGGACCATGGAAACAGTCTGGGCTTTTCCACTTTTACGCCGAAAAAAGGCGAAAAGGTAGTCTTCCTTTTTTGTAATGGCGACGGTCAGCACTTTATGAAGCTTTATTTTCTTTGTCGGAAGGGTCGGTTGGCTTTATTTTTTCCCCACTCGATTTGGACTCAAAAATGGCTACCGCATTCCGCAAAATATCCGGCATCGGCACTCCCATTCTGCCCACATTTTCTATAATGGACAACAGCTCGTTCGCCAAATAAAAGAAAACGACGGCATCCCGGAAGTAATGTGCATCCCCGAGAATACCGTCGATCAGATGGGCTACCGTAATGAGCAAAAACACGGTAACCTTGCGAAAAATACCGTAATACCCTTGGCGGCTTTTTAGCTCCCCATTAATCCAGGCCGCTGCCCATCCGGTGAAAAAGTCGATCACGACCATCCACCACAGTAACGTCAACATTGTAGTCCACCCCCCGAAAAAATAACCGATCAAGGTCCCCGTGGAAAACCCCAGCCAAATCTGATCGATCTTTTCATGCATGTTTGTTCCCCCTTTTGAACCTAGGTGTAAAGTGAATGCCCTTGGTTGATCCAAGGGCATAGAAACAACGATTTTTATTTTGTTCTCTATACTGTTTTCTTACGGAAAATAGAGTTATACCATTTAACCGTTTCTTCCTGTTCATTTGAAGCATCGGTTGATGACGAATCTTCTACGTTGCCCGCTATTAAATCAGAACGCTTGGAAAAAATATTCGTCATTACTTGTTCACGCTGTTCTTCATTTAAAGCGTAGCTTCCCATGATCGTTGCTATATCGCCTTCTCCGCGCTCATAGCGAGTGATGCATGCATTAGCACAAATACGTATTTGAGCCTCTGTTAAAGCTGCCATGGTTATGACTTCACCTCTTTTTATAAAGATTGTTGTTACATATAATCGTCAGTACACGTTATTTTCCAGTGTTACTAAGCATGAGCTGGGTCAACGTCACTTCGAGATCTGCAATCCGCTGCTTCAGTTGTTCTGTCTCGCTTGGCTGTTGCCCTGCTTTTTGTGTCAGTTCCTTAATTGCTTCATCACTCAACCCTTCACTCCAGAACGTCGCCGGGTCTTTTCGTTCTGGAGCCGTAAATGTCTGAGCAAAATATACAGGTTCATCCCCGCGTTCGTTTTCCTGCTTATTTCGCCATTCATCATGCAGCTTCTGAAATAAAGCTTGGGATTCGTTGTTCAACTGATCATAGGCTTTTTGTGCTTCTATCAGCTTTTGATTATATTCCGCTTCATAGGTCAGCCAACCTTGGATGTCAAAACGAGGATGGTATAGACCAGACGGCACTGGAATCCCTACTGTATAACCAGCAGGGATGCTTTCTGAACTTGTTCCATCTGTGGTACTAGAGCTACTGTCAGCAAACCGATGGGTGTCTAGTTGCTGGTTTGTATCAGATTCAGAAACCGTAGGCGAAGATGGAGTATAAAAAGGGACGATACCTGAAAAGGTATCATCCACCAGCTCGTCCTCAAGATAGAGGCCGTTTGTATTTACTTTAGGTACTGCTTTCATGTGTAAGACCTCCTTATTGTTCAGCTAGGAATGACAATCCATCAAACCAAGCACCCTTATTGTACCAATTGTTTTGGCTTAGAACCGCGCCCGACGTATATATAATAATCGTGGAGTTGGGCGCATCATTAGCTCCGTCAGAGGTTCTTAATCTTATTTCCATGTTATTTTTAGGCCGATATCCTACGGGTAGGATAAACAGCCTCGTACCTGGCGTTACAGCTCCGTCTCTAATACCGCCTCTAAACACCACTAACCCATCCGACAACCTCACATACTGCATATCCCCCGTCCAACCATTAAGCAACGTAGGTGTAAGCCATGCAGGATTATCTTTGTCAGCCTTCTTGTTTTCTAGCACCGACACTCGCGCTGTGTTTTGCTGTACGCTGTCCACCAAGTCTGCAAGCAGCGTTTTTTCATTCGCTGCATAAGAGCCAATGAATGGTACAATTGGCGAGGTTTCAAGCGTCAAATATGTTGTGCTGTAGGATGCTGCTGGATCGAACTTATATAAAGGTATCCAGGCCTGTGTAAATCCGTATACATCAATTACATCGGAAGCGTGTCCGATTGCAGACCAATTATCATTTTTGCCGTTTTTATAAACTGCAAAAATTTTATTAGTACGGAACTGGAGTTTACCAAGCCCATTTAAAGAGCCGTTAATCCACATTTGATTATTGGATTGTCCAGGTTTGGACCCCTCCCTAACTATCAACCCCGTACCTACTTCAACCTGATTATCGCCCTCAACAAATGATAGTTGCCCCTCGAATACGATAGGCTCCACAGTAGGTGTTGCAAGCTGGTATACAAGTTGATACGGTGTGTACCCTGCATAAGACTGTTGTGGTGCAGATTGGGTAAAGTTAGGCGCACCTATTCTTTGCACCCAATACTTAGTACCTGTACCGTTCCACGTTGCCGTTGTTGCTGATTGTGCTTGTGCTGGTGTTAGGGTATTAGCGTCATAAGCCTTGTACCCGAAAAAGTAGGCTCTGATGTCGTCTAATGTAGGTGGGTAGCTATCAGCCCATCCACTGTCTGAAACAGGTACAGAGATGGCAAAATTAGGCGAATTCGCATCTATCCCCCATCTGTCGGCTATTGTGTCTTGACCACCCCACAATAGTATCTTACCGTCAAACTTTACTGCCGATCCATTGCCAACAAACGCATAATTTACACCGGACACTACAGGATAAAGGGCTTTGAATCCTACCCCCGACACTACATTATTCACTTTAGTTATTCTACTGCCATCTAGTAGGACACTTTCAAACCTTTTCACTTTGAAGTATTGACCATCACGCTCAAACACTGTATCCGCATTAGCTCCTGTAACTGGATCGGCGTATAGGTCTGTTTGCAACGCTAGCATGGAATCCTGGCGCGGTTTGAACGGTTGGGCTATGTTGCCAATGTTGAGCATGAAGTTCTTACCCGTAAACGTCCCGGCTACACCTAACCTGTTTGTCAATGAGATGTCTACAAAAGTGTTATTTCCTGAATTGAAACTAACTGAACTCGCTGTAACACCGTTAATAATAACTGCCTGCTGGTTTACCCCATATATCCCTAAAAGTCCATCATGCGTAGCAGACAAAGTATACTGCGTATTGGGGACTACTTTTACCGACGCTGCCGCCCTCCATTGTGGTTCGGTGGTAGTCATTATAGAAAATTCATACTTTCCTTTAATTACGACTCGGGCATCGGTCAGACCTCCGTTATTAACCCACTCGCGGACGGATGGAAGTAAGTTCTCACCATACCGAATCGTATAGGGATTACGCACAGGCATTACACTATCAACATACGGATACTTAGCTGCGGCCTGTGCAGGCGTAAGACTTGCAGCTACTGCATAATCTGTATCACTAATCTCATATACGCGCACACTATCCATATTAAATGTATTACCAGTCGCACCCGTGCCAGTGATGGTAACAATATGAAAATACTCCTTCGCCGTGAACCGTACAACAGACGGCGCAAAAACAGAGCCAGAATTTACCTCATTACCCACAGCACCGGCAATACCATTTATTGATATCGCCACCTTGCTGCTATTAACACTTTTCACGTCCGCTATTGCGATATATTTTCGTCCAGGTGTGGTCAAAAAACTTGCAGACGCGGTTGCCGGTACACTACCCAGAGTAATTTTAAACGAGCTACTACCGTTGGTCTTGTTATTATTATCAATTGCAATAGCTACGTTTGAGGACCATTCGCTTACTGTCTCGCAACTACCCATGCGTCCCAACAAATTCACCAACGTACGCCCGCTCAGCCCCGTCAATGAAAATGGCGCAGCCTTTTCCGCATGAACAATCTGTAACCCAGGTTCCAAAGTTACCGCCTTGCGTTCCGTCGTATCCAGGCGCTTCTTAAACTCATTTACACCGTCATTCACCTCACCTGCAAATTCATCTACAGACCGCCAGTTTTGATCCAAGTACTTCTCCAGATCAAAATACGTGGTTTTGGGCGATGTACGGTCAATTTGATTTAAACCAAGATTCGGTGTTTTTTCGCTTGCCATGTTATGCGCCACCTCCTAAATATCTATCCTGTGTTGTATGTTCATTTTCATAGAGGGTCATAGACTCCACTTCGGCAATGGTCAAGTAGCGTAATTTGTACTCCACCGCCATATGAGCGGGCTTGATCTCCTCAATGGCTGCTTTAAGGTCCTCCACATTGGGTGGAATCCCAATGGTATCTATAAATTTGACCGTAAATCCCCATTCGGCAGGATGAAAAGTAACCTCTACCGTGCCTCCGTCATACGCTTCAGCTACATTTTTGACAAGCCGGCCGGAAAAAGTTCCTGCCCCTCGCAGCTTCGATTCCACCACGGCACGCCGTTGATCCAATGGCTTCGCCAGGTCGGTTTCGATCCCCAGCTCCATTTCCCAGCGTTCCAACCCCCAGGTGGCAGTACGTACGAAAAACTGTCCCACCGTTGCATCCATTGCAAGATACAAGGCGTCCAATTCGCTTCCTTTAGCATCCATATTGGAACGCATCACACGTGAGGTTTCATAATAGGCGGGCAAATAGGAAAGCAGCTCGCGTCCCCGCTCGCTGCTCATTTGATCCACTGTATCTCCCGCTATTGCTACCCTGTTAACAAAAGTGCCACTACGGTTTGCGCGTTTTCCCTGGTCTGTGTTATTCAATAAATCTTCAAAACTGTTTGTCTCATCGTTACTCACTGACGCTCACCGTCCCCAGCACGGCCACCTGACCTGATCCAATCTCAATATTCTGATTGCTCTGTCCATTAATTTTCAGTTCAGAGAAATCAATAATAATCGGAATGTCCAGCAGCACAGCAGAAATCCGGGTATATCGTACCAACGGGTCTGCCTTGTAAAAAGCAAGCTGCTTCAAATACGTCCGCACACCGTTTTCGATCAGCTTTTTGATTTCATCCAGTGTCGACGGCTTTTCTTTGGTACGCTGTACCTTGACCGAAATGTTAATCTCCACTTCTGCCGCTGGCATGATCGTCACCACGGGGCCCGCTGGTGCTAGCCCTTCGCCTTGCCCATCCTGGGTCGGATCAATATACTTCTGCACTGCAGCCACGATATCCGGGCTGGCTGCTCGTTTATCCGTATCCAGCACATATAACCCCACTGTTCCTGGCCCTTTCCAGAGCGGAACAACCTCCACGCCACCAACGCCAGCTATCTCATTCGCCCACTGGGTATACTGCGCCTTGTTGCCACTTGTGCCCTGGTTCCGCACCTTGGCATAAAAACGCTCCAGCAACAGCTGGTCGCTCTCAACGTCTGTGCCGCTTTTGGTTTCCTCCGTATTGATCACGGAGGAAACCCCGCTAATCGGAGTAGCCATCACCTGGATGACGCCTGCTGGAACATTGCCGCGGCGTCCGGGATTAACCGCCCGAATGACTGCTTCTCCTGTACCCTGTTCATCCAGCGTGACCGAGGCCGTGGTCGCATACTCAATGGAGGCTTCTCCGGATACATCATCTGCCGGAGTCGCCACCAACGTTCCCGCTGGGACAGTTGTCCCCGCTGTACCTGTGAACGTAACCTTACCTGAGGCCGCAACGGCTTCCCGCCGTGTCACTCCATGCTCTGCTGTCCGCAAATCCAGCTCCGGCGAGCGGAAATCTGGATTATCGCTGGCTGCTGTGCTGGCAAAACCCCGACGCAGCAGCTCCTGCGCCCAGATTGCGGCTTCAGAGAGCATAAATGCCACCGGCGCCTGCGCATCCCAAATAAAAGAGCCCTCAGACTTATCGATGTCCGAGGGCACTTTTTCCAGCATTCGATTTAAGATTTCCTCTTCCGTCTGATCTACCAAATATTCCGGCAAGTCTGCCATTAGATCACCACACTTTCCACAATTTCCGTTTCATCTCGCACGTTCGTAATCTGGCAGCTAAAATAGCATGCCTCACCTTCCCAGCGAAACGTAAACTGATCCACACTAGCCGTACGTGCATCTGCTAGCAACGCCTCTGTGACCATGCGTTGAATTTCACTTTCCTGCACAGCGTGCCCATAGCTGCTGCCAATCAGCTCCTCCAGCTCACTTCCATAGTCAGGTGAATAGATCACATGACGGTAACGAGGAGTGCGAATCGCTTTTTCACACCACTGTACCCAGGCTTCTTTCTCACCTGTAGTCACGATTTTACGGCTAGGGCTCATAACAAACTCGCCAGCTTCAAAATCAAACCTCCAGCTTCGCCCAAATACCGCACGGTTATCCTCCAGCACATCTGGATTGGTCACATCTGTGTCTGTCCAAATCATATCATCTGTTTCTGGAAACAAATTAGCCACGTCCATTCACCACCTTGCACACGACCACCACATCGTTGCCACTATTCACCCGCATCGCCAGTACACGATCCCCAGGCTTAAGTCCTTTGTTCAGACTCAGATTTACATCCTCCAGCTCATCTTCCCCGATATAAAAGGAAGTTTTCAGCTCTTTGCCTTCCCAATTTTCTGATTCCACCGAGGTTGAGGTACCTTTGTACATATGGCGTGGTACAGATAGCAGCCCCGGCAGCTCGGCGACTAGATAATCCTGAAGCTCATGTTTAAAATCGTCCAGTTTGAGTCCTGTGGAGGTGATGGTACCTAATACTGCACCAACTCCACTCAGCGCTTGCTTGGTATGTTTATGAAATGAAGATTGCAGCGCAGTGGCTAAATGCCCATAGGGGTCCTTATTCAAGGTACAACCTCCTTTTTACATCGTCATACGTTCCGAGCTCCAGCGACATACTGCCAGGGTTGCCCAATTCCCTGCTTACTGAAATCACCAACAGCTTCATGGAACCTAACATTACCGCGTCTCCTGCTCGAATCGTGTTCATATCTGGCGCATTTACCGATATCGTTTGTTGTATGCCTCTCAGCTTACTTTTGGCCAACTCACGTGCCGCCGCACCCGATTTCACCTCATCATCCTGTACGATCACCTGAAGTGTTCCATATTTGGCAATGTCCTTTTCCTCAAGTGCCATCACCTTGGAAGGAACCTCTTTCCCTGTTTCACTGGCCGCCGTAGCCAACACCTTTACTCTCGTGGCTGCGCCTTCCAACGTTCGGGATTGTGTCGTATCGGTCACTCTCTCCAAGACGTACACATCTTTGTTTGTGCCCAGTTCGTACAGCTCCAAGCCGGAAGAAATCATACGTGGATGATACAGCTTGCCTCCCGCTTTTGCTGTTTCCCGCAGATCTCCCAGCATCATGGAGTAAATGGACTGTGTTCGGTATACAGCGCGCCCGAGCTGCTTTTTTGTGTCCGGCAAAGAAGCGATTTTCAACTTCCAATCCCTCGCATATTTCTGAAAACGCTGAGTAGCCGTCTGCTTGGCAGGGAGTAAATATTCATCCTCTGACTTGTCTAAATACACCGTACGGTCATATAGCGTCAGCGTCATACGCTTGAGTCCGTTGTTGGAGGTTTCCACTTCCCAGATCACCGCTGGAGACAACAGAGGAACATAGTCTTTTTTACCATAAGGAATACCGCTAACCCGGATTGACATCCCTGGAGAAATGGCAGGCATATCGGACGTAACGACCAAATTGACCGTCCCCTGATAGGCGATTTGCTCCAGCGAATCCCTCAAATTAATGTTCTCCACAAGCGGCGACAGATCATATTTATCCTGTAAAATGACTTTATAGCTCATGATAGCACCAGCTTTTGCCCCGGTTTAATCGCATTCGGATTTTTCCCGATGATCTTTTTGTTAAGCTGATAAATACGACTCCATTGGGAGCTGTCTCCCAGCTCCAGCTTGGCAATTTTGGACAAGGAATCTCCCGATTTAACCGTGTAAATTTTCTTTTTTTCTTTCATATCCGTGCGAGGCTTTTTGTTAACTGTCGCGGACTTCGAACCGGTGCCAGCTTTTTTGGCTACTTTCATTTCACTCCAGGTTCGCAGTGACAAATCAAAATTCACATCCCCATATTCCCCGCCCCGAAAGGTTGAATTATGAGAAGCCACTATTACCGGCACATTCACGGCTGTCTCCGTAATGATAAAGCGTAGCGGGCTCTTGGATAACAAAAAGCCATTCAACGTATTCATGGCCTCCTGCGGATCAGGGATGTCTTCGTATGTGCAATACGCTGGATTATATTCTTTCGGAAAAAAAGAAGAGAAGGAGATTTCCTTCACCTTCTCTCCTTGTGGGAAGTCAAACTCCCCATAGGATAAAATCGTCGTTGTATCAAATCCCTTTTGCCGTGAGATCGTCACTTCCTCAGGATTTACTGGAAACTGAAACTTTTTCCCCTTACCATCCGTCAAACTAAATTCCATACTATTCACCTCCTACTCACACTAGGGCCCTCGCTGTCTTGTTGTTATCCATAGCTTGACGGAATCCTGCTACGAAGCGTTTTCCTACTTCTGAAGCCAAAGCATCAAAATTAACACGTTCACCAACAGCCACCTGAATTGCTCCTGTTGGCATATTTACTTGCATGTTTGATTTATTTCTATTTGTGTTCTTTACTGAATGAACTGCTGCCGTTCTGTGTCTATCATTTGCACGATATGTTCTAGAACTTGCAACTAAATTCCGAGGATATTTATTCGGAGTACTTTTTTTAGCAGCAGTTTTCTCTGTACTCTGAAAAAGCTCCCAGTTCAATTTCTCTGGAGAATCCAAGATCATTTGAAGGAAATCGCTTGTTTTTGATGTTGCCTTTTTAACCTTTTCTTTAAAAGGGTCAGCATTTTTCTGAACAAAGTTATTCAATTTATTAGAGAAATTTTTAGTCCCTTCACTAATATTGTTGATTTTCTCCTTGACCCCTTCTGCCAACCCTGGAACATAACCTTTTAATCGATTACTCACACCATTAATCTTGTTTTCAAGAGCTCCCTTCATATTATCAGTTAAATTAGTAGATAAAGGTATTCTCTTTGATACTTTTCCTGTTATATTTTCAACAATTCCGATAGCACTTTCACCTTTGTTCCCAATAAAATTCACAATTTTATTACTCCAAGAATCAATTGTTGCAGGAGCAGTAGTCTTTATATTATTCGTCTTATTAGCCACTTCATTATTAAAACCATTCATACTTTGTTTAAAATCTTTAGTAGTAGTATCAATACCTTCATTTAAGGATTTAGTCCAGCCTTTAAGATGCGTTTTAGCATACCAGACTTTTTCCATAATTTTGCCCCCGCCTTTACCTCCTAACCACTCTCCTGCTGCTCCAAGAACTAATGAAGCAATAGGAGCGATAACTGGTCCCACATAAGGAATAGCCACAGTAGCTCCACCTACACTTTTACCTACTATATTACCTATTTTTGAGCCAACAAATTCACCTATTAGTTTATACTTTTTTTCTCCAGTAGCATTGAGTATTTCAGAAGCATCATATACAATATCTGCAACAACAATGGCGCTTTTGGCTATTTTACCTGCACCCTTCAAACCTGTTTTTACCCAAGATGGCGCACCCGAGTACATAGAGGCTGCTTGTGTGTAAATAGTAGATGTTTTAATTCGATTTACTACATCGTCAATTTTAGTTTTAGCAGTCTGTAACCATGAAGGCATTGCAGCAACTTGTGACGGGGTAATGGCCCTGTAGGCTTTAACAGTTTTATTTAGTGATTCTACAGCATCATTCACCTTACTAAATTTCTTAATGAAAGCCATAGTATTCATAACAGGCTTTATTACAACGATCTTTTCTTTTTCAGTATTTTTAGTCGCAGGGCTCTGAGAATTTACAGATTTACTGGGAGAATTAGATGTTCTAGTTTTTAAGGGCACGCCTGGAGCTGAAGACTTGTTAATGTTTACTTTGTTCTGTAAACCAAGTTGAGACGTGATCTTTTTTTGTAAATTAGTTAAAGAATGGTTGACCCCATTAGAACTGCCCATCTTACTGTGACATGTTGATCTACATTTCGAGCAATCCTTAGAACAGGAACATTTAACAGCAATCTTAATTCCAGAAAAATTTCGGGTCAGGCGATTTATTTTATATAAACGTGAAGTTAAATTACTTAACGCATTAGAAAGTCGCTTAACTGACTCCGTAGTTTGGTCAATAACTATCTTTTGTCTTTGAAAACTATTAAGCCTAAAATTTCTTGCCCTCTTCTGGATACTCTCAAAGTATCGATCCATAGCTTTTAATTCTTTATTAACTCTACTTAAACTTCTTATATCCAAGATATCATCCACACCTACACCTCCTTTAACTACTACATATTATCTGCTAGAGCATCTAGTTCTTCTTCAGCAAACGCCAGCAGCAGCATGCGCTCACCGCGGGGAAGCCGCCAAAAGTCTCCGGGACGGAGGTGGTGCCGGACCCACAAGTGGTACAGCATCGTCGTCATTCCCCCGGAGCTGATTAGTTTTTTAGATCAGCAATCTCAACTCCAAATCCGGACAGTTCCAATACCTTATCCCCTACTGCATCCAGTTCACCCGCTAACAGCATACGGCGAACAGATTGTTCGCCACCGGACAGCTTCAAGCGGCTTGTAATCCGGGGATCGCCCCAACCGTTGAGGGACAGGCCCTTCACTTCCAGCTTTCCGGTAGCTTCCGAAATCAACAAGGCGTTGAACGTTTCGGTATCTACCTTTTCGTCTACAGCACCCTTCACGGTTCGGCGAATCGTACAACGCTCACGAATGCTGTCCACCTTACTGGAGGTTAGACCATGCAGCACAATTTTCATATCGAGGCGCTTGATACGAACCGTTTCTTCTGGTAGTTTTTCAGCGGCTTCAAACAAACTGTCCAAAATTTGTTCTTCTGTCATATTCTCATTCAAACTCATATCTCATTCTCCCTTAATGTTAATTTGTATTTAGGGAATGGAATGCCTGGCAGCATCCCATCCCCGTTTTCCAATTTAGTTTGCTACAATCGGATCAAGCAGCTCATAGCCTTCAAAGGTGAAAGTAGTTTCTTCTGGCACTTCTTCCCCTGCAGTCCAGTTAGCCAATTGAATTTTATCCGGCATGCAGCGAATCAAACGGACACGTTCATGTCCAAAAGATTCGGGATCGTCCAGTTTGGAAATAATATCGAATTTCTCAAAACCACGACGAATCATATCAGAAGTTACTTTGTAACCACTCATCGTTCCAGTACCCTTTTTAGCTCCATTTTTATGGACTCTCCACGTATTACCTACCAAATTCAGTTCTCTTTTATCAATTTCCACGCTAGCTTCCAGCTTGTTAATATGTGTCTGCCATACCCCATCAATATATGCCTGACCAAACGTACCTAAAATGACTCTTGAAGCATCCAACATTTCTTTTTCCTCCTCAAAATAATTCATAATATAGTTCGGGATTTCACAAAGTCCTCGTTGTTAAAAAGCTACCTTAATCCTACTGATCGCCTGCGAAATGCTTTTGCGCGTAAAATGCTTATTTATTGCACGTAAAATGTACCGAACAGCTGCTCCATCACGTCGGTGAGCTTCACGTTCCATTGCAGGAACACTTGATCCGGCTCCGGTTTGATGACTGGCGCATCACCGTAGTAGGCTGGGTCCAGAATGACATCGTAGCCATCCGCCTCGATTACGTTGCTCAGCGACAGCTGTGCCAGGTATTCTTTGATCGCACCGATGAGTGCCAGACGGCCTTCCACCGTGTTGTTGATTTTGCCAATGTAAGTCTCTTCGGCTGCACGCTGCAAGTCAGCGTTAATGGCATCCATAACACGGATGGAACGGATTTTCTTCCATGCGTTGTTTTGTCCGGCAGACGGGTTCACCAAGCTGTTGATTCCACGCAGCGCTTTGACCTGACGGCCGTCGAAGAACAGGAGGAACACCCCGTTACGGACAGCCTGTTCCTGCTCGGAACGTGTCCAGCGGCGGGTTACATCCTCAAAAGGCGTAACCGCGTACGTTGCGGATTGGTTCAAACGTTGGCCTGCGATCAGCCCGGCTACATAGGCAGCCGTTTGGGCGGAGCTGTAGTCCGTACCTGCCAGGCGTACACCTGTACCCACGTTCACGATGCCTTCATGGTTCAGCGCCAGGGAACGTGCAGAAGCCAAGCTGACAGCTGTTTTGGACACATCGTCTGCCGCAGAACCGCCGAATACAGCGATGACGCCTTTGCCTTCGCTCCGCACACGTTTGATCCAGGCAGCAAAGCTTTGCAGCAATGCCAGATCGGCTGCATAATCGAGGGCCAGCACATTAAACTCCTGTCCTTCAAGTGCTTCCTGCATGGCGATGTAATCGGCATTAACCAGCTTGCTATTGCCGCTATTGCCGCCTGTCAGATGCACGCCGCTAACATCCGCTGGAATGCCACCTTCGCCGACAACCTCGGCCTTCACCCATACGTTTTCGCTGTTTTCGTTCAGCGCTTTGGCAATCGAAGCAGCCGTACCGTCACTGCCTTTGTACGTACCCAGCAGCTTGGTTCCTTCATAAAGGCGCACCTCACGAGCTTGCTCGTCACCCAAAGTCGGCTGTACCGTTACGGCAAAACCATTACCGCGGCTTCCTGTGTACAAAGCCTTCAAACGCAGCACGTCGGTCGGGGTCTCGCCACCGCTTTTCAGCGTTACAGACGCTTCAGCAGCCGTGTCATCTGCCAAGCGGTAAGCGAGCAGTTTTTTCGGACCTCCCAGCAAAGCCAGATACAATGTGGAATATGCTGTCGCACCGTTCTCACTGTCGCCGGAGAAGATTTGGCTAATAGCCGTTTCACTGCCAACCTCTACAAACTCACGTACAGGGCCCCAATTTGCCTTGACAGGCACAACGACCGTACCACGTGATCCACCTTGAATCGCTGAAGCTGCTGCTGCCTGAAAATTCATATACAAACCCGGCAATACCGGTTTATTCGTGTTTTCCCATGTTCCGCCTGCCATAATTAATCCACCTTCGCTTTCATAAATTGTTCGATTTTAGTGTGTGCTTCTGCTACCGTGAACAGCTTGTCTTGTGCGCCAAAAAAGGCGCCTGCCAGCACTTCTTCTTTCACAGAAAACAATGATTCTGCGTGCTCCTTTAGTTCCTCCAGCGTGTAGCGTGGGCCACTCGCTTCCTGCCCGTCATGTACCGGGGCCTTTTCTTGGTTTTCCAAGGTCACTCGGACCACCTCATTTCAAAATAGGATGAATTTCCACTCTGCGAATCAATGCCGCTTCCTCAGCCGGACGCATACGCCGCTGTACCAGCGTCAGCCGAAGCTGACCGTCTAAAATGGCATCTGCCTGCAAATCGGCTGATGCTTCAGCCGTAGACATATAACGGCCCTTGTCCTGCTCCAGAGGAAGCTGGATTTGAGCGGCAAAGCCTTCGACCAGCGCGGAAGCTGCGCGATTCTCTTCGGTGGTATCCGGAGCGGTAATATGCCCGATGAACCGTTTGCGGAGCTCATACATGGAGGCTCCCGCCATCCGGGTTTCGCAGCCGCTCAGCCGCCATAATACCGCGTGGCTTCCCGGCTGTGCAGGCCATGCGTCGGCGTATACCGACCACGATTCGCCCAGTTGCTTCTGCGTCCAGCGGACCAGCGCTGCCAGCCATTCTTCTGGCTGTGCTGCACCAGGTGCTGGAGTAGCCGAACCGCCTTCCGTTTCAGGCACATACACGCCAAAACGCAGGGTTCTATAGGCCTTGCCCGTAACCGTGTCCAGCTTTTCTGCATCCCGCACGCCCAAATAGTGTGCGGTAAAAGCCGACGTGTCCTCACCTTTGCCTGTCACCGATGCCCGGTGCAGTCCGGCAATCAAGGCATTCGCCCATACATCGGCCTGCGCCAGCCCCGCTTGTCCTGCGTACAGCTTGATGCGGACAACCTGCCGGTAACCGGCCCAGGAAGACTTCCAGATTTCCTCGCCTAACGCCATAACTGCATACGGCTCCTCTGCCGTCTGTGATGGGGGCTGAACATCGTATACACGCCCTTGCAGTGCTGGAATAATGTCAATGAGCTTTTGCTTAAAGGCTTGTCTCATCCTGTGGCATGCCACCCTTGCGTATCCTGCGCTCGCATGTTGTGACTGTTTAGCCAGGCTTTTTTCCACTTCCATGTTCTCATCCGGCGCAGCCTTATACTCATGCATTGCAGCATCCCTTGCTTAGGCAACACGACTCCTCCTTTCTATCAACGAATTCCCGGGAAGTGACAGAGACGATCACCGCATGAAAAAACCGGCCCTATTGGCCGGCTAACGTTTGACTGTGTGTGTCTTCGGTATGTCCTCTTGTCTTGATTCCCGATGATATAATCTTACACCCTTATAACGAATGCGTTGCCGGAGAACTGGACGATAAAAGTAGAGACTAGGGATGAAGTTAGGCGACATTTTGCGAACATTTGTTCTTATACTTAAAAATGCGTTTAATCTGATTATTGATACTGTACACAAAAAATAACCGCCCTTTAAAAAGGCGGTTATTATATCGTTCAATTCAATGAATTATAAATATTTACAGTGTACCTAGTAATGGCTTCATCGTATTCTGGATACTCATATTTCAAACTGCTTGCCACAGCCTTAGCGTATGTTCTAAACAATGAATAACAAGTAAGTAAAGACTGCCACATTTCTTGATAGCCGTTCTCTGAGTAAGTCGATAGTAGGCTTTTCCAATCTTCATTAGGAAGATACTGATTTATAAATTTATAGTTTTTTCCTACACTAAAGGTGTACCCTTGCTCTGATCCAATCTTCCAAGCAATCATTCGCAACAAATTAGGTCGTGCAATCTCGTTCAAATGGTCAATAGCAAACAGGATTTCTTTTCTCGCCAATCCTTTTACGATATAAGTTG
Organism: Paenibacillus sp. lzh-N1; assembly: GCF_002872435.1. NCBI lineage: Bacteria > Bacillati > Bacillota > Bacilli > Caryophanales > Paenibacillaceae > Paenibacillus > Paenibacillus sp. lzh-N1. The sequence continues at coordinate 453,936 of NZ_CP025696.1, forward strand.
AAACCATCCAAAATTCATTACAGCAATCATCAAATTCCCTTGCAGTGGGCTTTTTAATCCAATATTGATGATCGTTTGCGATCACTTCCTCTTGGATCAGCACATCCTTGTCGAGCAGAACCTCAACTAAACCATCGCTATTCGTAAAATAATCCTCTACCTCGTTTATAGGGATCAGTGTCAGATCTAATTTGTTTCCATCCTCAAAAAGAATGATATATGAAAACCAGTTACCTAGTTCTGATGGAAAAAGCTCCATATCCTCGGGTTTTTGCATCATAAGCCTATCCCCAAACACGTTCAGCCATTGATCACTTTCCTTGAAAGAATCCATATCTGTTACAAAGTAAGAAATATCATAATCTTGAAATGAATCAGGAGGAACATTGAAGTTTGTACGTGATCCTTCCATCGTGACCAATCGTATTCTTTTATCGTTCATAGCAAACTTTACAAGCATATTCATCATTTCTGGTTCACTTCTCACTACATCCGTCCTCCGTTCCCATTTTAATTGAGACCTATGCTTCTTATTCACCTTTATGGTTCATACTCCTTGCTGTCTAAGTTAATAGAGCCACAGACTGTGACCCCTATGCATTTACCGAACCCAGTCTTCGATCCGCGCCCTTCTGCAAGCTTGCCAGATTCAAAACGCCTTGGTCTGCCAGCGCTAGCGCCATTTTATAAAAAGCACGCGTGCGAAGCTTCGTATACGTATCCTTGCTGACTGGTGGGTCCAACACATAATTATAAACCTTGTAATCGAACACATCGTCATCTTTTAAATAACGTTCACGGATGAGTAGCTGTTCACGTTCATTCAAGCGGCTCACTACAGCATCCACCATTTGGCAATAGGCCAAGCGGGCTGCAGGAGCATCTACATTATATACAGCAGTCCGGGCTGTTGGATCGCTTGTCACATTCGTGGGTCCGTTCGGGCGGTCCGTATAGCCAGCAGTAATAAAGCTTTCCCGATCCATAAAGGTTATTGTTTTATAAATCCGGTATTTCTCAAATACACCCTCCAATGCATTCTGCGTTTTGCGACGGTCTAATTCGGGTAAGTTATTTCTCATGAAAAGCAACACTCCTTATATTATGCCTTTTGACAATGATGTATTTTTAAATAAAAAACGTACTTGTTTACATTTTGTTCCCCTTTTGTTCGTATCTTGAGTATAACATAACATTATTTAGGATAGGTATCCATCGTGAAAAAAAGCAATATAGCCCCAAAAACAGGATATTCGCTCTACTTTTCTATGCCTTTTGGCATATTACGTGCTTTTACTATTTACCTAATGGTATAATAGAGCTGAATCTATGATTCTATTGCAGAAAGGAGCTCCATTGTGGAACAGCCAGCATTCGGAACCTACCTAAAACAGCAGCGTGAGCACAAGCAATTGAGCATCAACCAATTGGCAGATGCCGCAGGTATTAGTAATTCACAAATTTCCCGCATCGAAAATGGACTGCGTGGAGTTCCCAAACCCTCCACCCTCCGCAAAATAGCGGACGCGCTCAGCGTATCCTATACCGAAATGATGAAGGCCGCCGGATATTGGGCAGATGATGATTCTATAGAGCAAAATCCGCATGAGCTTTATCGTTCTACTGTACCAGAATGGGCAAACTCCAAAGACCGCCGGGATTTTAAAAAAATGCTGGAGGAAGACGACGAATTAATGTTTGATGGCATTCCGCTCGATGAAAAAGACCGTCAACGGATCAAGGACGTACTGACAGGCCTGTTCTGGGAAGCCAAGCAAATGAACAAACATAAAAAGCCCGCAGATCCCGGGGCGAGCAAAGATCAGGGATAGCAGGTGAACGCATGAACGAACTCATTCACAAACTTGTCCGAAAATACCGTACCAATTGCCCCTTCGATATTGCGAAAGCCCTAGGCATCCATATCCGATATTGCGATCTGGGTTCCACAACCAAAGGGTTGTATTATCACAAGCTGCGCAGAAGATTTATCGTCATTCACAACGGCCTTACACCAGAATGGGAACGGTTCGTCTGTGCACATGAATTGGGACATGACCGACTGCATAAAGGCATTAGCCGCTTTTTTATGGAGGAACATTCCTACTTTTCTTCAGGAAAATTTGAACAACAGGCTAATCGCTTTGCTGTGCTGTTGCTGAGTGAAGGGAATCCACCGTTGGCTGACGAAACATTGGACCACTATTTACCCCGGATCGGGCTGCCCAAAGAGACTGCCCTTTTTTTTGATCACAAAACAGAACAATAGTTCCTATTCTATGAGTTGATTGTCTATTACTGCCTCTATAATATAGGTAACTAGATGGTGGATTTAACAACCGATATCTCAAAAAAATGTAGTGCTTTGATATAAAATAAGAGTTATTTTTACAATCATCTGATAAAATGTGGACGTAAGCGGTTTCTCTTAATTCATTCATTTTATGGGAGGTTGAAGGAACAACATGAACTCATGGAAAAAACTCTCGTCGATCTTGACGACCGCCGCGCTTCTGTTCGGATGTCTCGGTACAGCAGCAGCGGACCCAGTTGCTAATGCGGGAACAGCAGGAACCGGAACAACACCGTCTCCAGTCAGCGGTAAACACATCACCATCCTACATACGAATGATACCCATGCCCACGTGGTCGCCAACGACAAGGAAATGGGCTTCGCCAAGCTGGCGGGCATTATCGATCAATATCGCGCCGCCAATCCTAATACATTACTGCTGGATGATGGGGATACCGTTCATGGAACGACCTTCGCTACTTTGGTCAATGGTGAAAGTATCGTAAAAGTAATTAACAAGCTGCGCTATGATGCAATGGTTCCCGGTAACCATGAGTTTAATTACGGCTGGAAGCATCTGGTTGAGCTGAGTAAAGAGATTCAGTTCCCTGTACTGAGCGCCAACATTAAGCAAACGGACGGAACACGTTTGTTCCAACCGTATACTATTAAAGAAGTGGATGGCGTTAAAATCGGTATTATCGGCCTAACTACGCCTGAAACGGCATATAAAACCAATCCTAAAAATGTGGAAGGCATTCAATTCACCGACCCTGCGGCTGAAGCCAAAGCGGCCGTAGACGAAATCCGCAGCAAAGTGGATGTTGTTGTTGCTCTGGGTCACCTGGGACAAGATGCGTCCAGTAAAGACACCAGCCTCAAGGTCGTGAAGGAAGTGCCTGGCATTGATATTTTCATCGACGGACACAGCCATACCGTGCTGGAAAAAGGCTTGATCGGTGACAATGGCACGTTGATCGCTAGTGCAGGTGAATACACCAAGTATCTGGGTGTAGTGGATCTATGGGTAGACGGTGGTAAGGTTGTCCAAAAGCAAGCGAAGCTGATCGATTCGACTCAAGCTGCTGACGTTCAGCCTAACGCTGAAATTGCTGCATTAATCGCCTCCATTCAGAAAGAACAAGAACCTATTCTTAAAGAGGTTGTAGCACAAACAAGTGTAGATCTGGAAGGGGCGCGCGAAAAGGTACGTGCGGGTGAAACCAATCTCGGCGACCTGCTCACCGATGCTATGCGTGACGTTACGGGAGCAGACGTGGCTTTAACAAACGGTGGCGGCATCCGGGCTTCCATCAAAGCAGGCACGGTTACCAAGGGAGACGTCATCACCGTACTGCCTTTCGGTAACCAAATCGTTACCCTGAAAGTGAAAGGCTCTGACCTTCAGGCCGCACTGGAAAATGGCGCAGCCTCCTACCCGGAACCGAGCGGGGGCTTCCCACAAGTATCCGGCATCTCGTTCAAAATAGACACCTCAGCAGCCAAAGGCAGCCGTGTTCACTCCATCCTGATTGGTGGAAAGGCCCTTGATCCTGAGGCAACATACACACTGGCTACCAATGATTTTACTGCTGTAGGCGGTGACCAATATACGATGTTCGCTAAATACCCACAGGCAGGTATGTTCGGATCGCTGGATGAAGCGTTAATCCGCTATATGCAAAAAGTGGGCTCTGCTAGCCTGCAAGTACAAGCGGCCGGCCGTATTCAAGAAGCCAAGGCAGACGGAAAAGCTTCTGTCCCTGCCACACAAGCTGTGCCGTCTGCTCCGACCACGACGCCAGCACCTCTGCAGGAGATACCGCAATCCGATTCCATAGCGGCTGCGAAACCAGCACCTGCAAAGTCTCAAACTAGCAAACCACAGCAGGCATCGACCACTGCACAAGCTGCAAATAGCCATGTGTATGTTGTGAAATCTGGGGATACACTGTATGACATTTCCCGCAAACACGGCACTACCTGGCAACAGCTTCAGCAGTTGAATAAGTTGAAGAATCCTCACCGCATTTATCCGGGGCAAAAGTTAGACCTCCCGGCCTAATTCAATAGCTAGCAACAGCAGCGTTCGGAATCCAGGTGTTTTCGGATACTGCTATATGTTAGGAGTTTTTAGATATGCGATAGTCCAAGCCCATTTGGACATCGCATATTTTTTTTGAAAGCAAGCCTTTTAACCGCTGACAAGTTGTGAACCGAGAGGTATGATGGAGAAGAGTTATTCGGGCAGAGAACATTTGTCCCGGTATCCATCGGGATCAGTTATGTGTGTGGAAGGAGTCCTTTAAATGCAATACATTATTTATGATCTTGAATTTACCGTTAGCCGTAACGCCAGATATTCCTCCGAAATCATTGATATCGGTGCCGTCAAAGTTATTCATGGAGAAGATGGTCTATTCGTGGCGGATACGTTTCACAGTTTTGTGAGACCATCAAATCGGCCTGTAATCTCTACAGATACTGTTCAATTTACGGGTATTACTCAACGAGACATTGATGCCGCTCCACTCTTTCCTGAAGCTGTGAAGCAATTTATTGCCTGGCTAGGCACGGATTCGACCTATTATTTATGCGCATGGGGCCCGGATGACCGTCAGAAGCTGGTATCCCATTGTCGTACTCATCATGTAGATCTCGGTTGGATTCATAATACAAATGATATACAGAAGCAAATTTCCCGTCTGTTTAGTTCCAATGGAAAGTATCGTCAGTTGAGCCTGTCTCAGGCGTTGGAATTGTGCAACATTGAGTTTGACGGTCAACAGCATCGAGCACTGGATGATGCCGTGAATACTGCTCAGGTTTTCATGCACCATTTTGATCGTCTTACATTAGTTCATAATGCTGCCGATGATGAAGAAAGTCGCGGCTCAAAGCTCGTCTACTCTTCGCCAGAAGAAGAACAGGAGCAGTACAGCCCCTTCGGCAATCTCGCCAACCTGTTTAAGGACCGTTAAGCAGATAGCTCCCCGGCCCGTCCCGGGGGATCTTCCCCCCTGTTATTCTTGATTTCCAGCCTTTTTATCGAAGTAAAACGCCCCCCAGGTTCGCAGCATTTCTTGCATACGTTTGCGGTACCGTAAAGGTTCCAGAATCTCGGCTTCAGCTCCATAGGATGTGAGCCAATCCAGAAATTCACGGTCATGATTGACCGTCACCTCAAACAACAAACTTCCATCCGGCAAATCCTTGAGAAGAGGCTTGATGAACAGTTCCTCTTCTTTGACCCGATATACAGAATCGGCAGAAAAACGTACCACAAACCGAATATTTTGATTTCCTTTGGTCACCGACCAGGTACCTTTAAAAAACATTTCCATTTCAGATGTATTTTTTTGAAACGTATACGGCAAAATCCTCATATTCCGAAAGCGGCTGATCCGAAAGGTTCTCATGGCGGATTGCTTATGACAAAAACCAAGCATATAGAACCGCCGGTCTTGAGGAACCAAACAATAAGGATCTACTTGCACCAATGATACATCTTCATTTTGAGGCGAGCTGTATTCCGCTTCAATTGTCTGCTGCGTAAGACTCGCCAAAACAATCAGCCTGAGCAGATAGGGCTGGTTTTCCCGATCAAGTGTCGAGCCGAGCCGGATGATATTTTTCATTTCCTGCGCGAAGCTCGTCTGGTCCATCTTTTTTTTCTGACTAGAGGCCATCACTTTCTCATAAGCACTTTCAAAAGCTGGCGGTAAAAGAGGCTTTATCGTTTCCATCATCTCTCCCAGCTTGGTAAAAGCCTCTGCCTCTTCTTCTGTCCAATTCAGAGGATACAAAGCAAAATTGCTAATAAAAATGTACCCCTTGCCATGCCCCATATTCGCGATCGGAATATGCATAGCGCTTAGCGCCTCCATATCTCGGTATATGGTACGTTCTGATGTTTCACAACGTTCGGCAAGCTCTCTTGCCAATATCCCCGGATTTGCCTGAACAATAGTAATAATCCGCATTAAACGTATCAACCGATCAGTCAAGGAAGTCTCTCCTTTACAAAAAGATAGTAAATTAGACTCACTAATTTGCTCAAATAAACTAGCATAATTATCTATCTCAGCCTATCATTCTCCGTAAAATGAACATCTCCTATCGATATTTCCTTATTAAAAAAGACCTTAGAGCTATACGCTTTAAACGATACAAAAGGCCCACTCCATTTATTGCGTAGGGACAAAAGTAACTCGGCTTCCTCCAGATAGTCCATGTCTTCGCTTCTGGCTGCACATATAAGCAATTCATCTGCTTGTCTCGTAAGGATGAACGCTCCTCGCTCAGGTTCCCCTTTCTCGTACATACGCAATGCCTTTTTCACAATTGGGGACGTCTCATTCAGCTTTATGTATTTTTCCACCTTCGGGTTGGATGGCATGCTCAGCAAACCAAGATGATGCGTGTAATGGATATAGAGCTGGTCCGTCCGGATCAGCGTTCGCTTTTCCTGCGATGGCTTGCGCCAGCTCCACTCGATCATTCCAATCGTATGTCTTCCGGACGCGTGAGCAGGGATAGAAAACGTCAAAATAGCTTGTCTATATTTGCCCCGCCATACATCACCACAGTGAACAAACATGCAATCACCGTTTTCTGATTCTTTAAACCCGAGTCTCACCCCTTCAACTTTTAATAGATTTACCCCGTTTTCTGGATTGAACTGAAGTTGAAGGTCACATCCCGCTGCCTTCGGTATTAGGTTCCCTTTTCTTTTACGTATAGCTCCATAGCCCCATTCTATCAGTAGATTTACTTGTTTGGACCCATTCGCCGATATAGACTCTCTGTCCCATGTGTACGTTACATTGAGCATTGACTTCACCACTGGTAAATTCCCCCTAAAAGAACATGTAACTCTAAATTAACAGTGTTATCTGACACTATATTGTCAGGGAACATATGTTTGATTGTGAAAATTATACATGGTAATCTTTATGAAAGGGGACCTAATTCGCGAAATAACATTTTAATCCTTTTCAATTGCATAAATACGCAAAAATAGCCCGGCGTATGCCGGGCTACATGATAGTCTACTTCATATATTTAAACTTATGAAATTGAAGTTTCCGTTAAAGAAACATTCGTCTTTGTGCAAACATCGGATATAGGAGCAAAAGTAGTGCTGTCCACGATGAGCTCCTTTGATAATGGCTTTCCATTAACAGTAATTTTTAAAATGGTATAGTTTTGCTCTCTGTCGTTCATCTTTCAAAATCTCCTTCTATATCTATTTTTAATATATTTCAGCTCATATATTCCTATTCAAGCCCTGATCAGGTGCGGGTTGTTCTTTACTCGTTTGTTGGGAAAACTGCCGGAATGTTGCCGCTTCCTTGATATACCCGTTTTAAGGTACACTTAAACTAATATATCGAGTTTTTTTGATCATCTTTTCCCGTATTTGTCGTCTGTATATTCTAAAACCTGCATCCAAATCATTATATTGTACGTAACCATGTGATATGGGTAATGATCTGTAACATCTAACATCTTGGTTTATCAAAGGGGGGACATCTCTTGGCACGAGCAACTTGTCGCTTGGCTTTGTACCGCCGCATTGTCTGCGCTGCTATAGCACTTTTGTTTATTTTTGGGGTAACTCGTGTACCCGAAGTTCATGCTGCTTATTGGGATGATGTATATCAAGGCTTTGAGCAGTTTTCGCGGTTGCCCGGCGATGTGTACCAGCTCAAGGAAAGCTACCGACAAACACAGGAAGATCTGGAAAAGGCCCGCACCAGCATTGAAACCTATCAGAAGCAGAACGCCCAACTGCTGGAGCAAAACCGCAAACTGAACGACACTGTTACAGAATTAAAAAATCTTCAAACCCAGCGCGATCAGGCTTCACACCGAAATAAAATGCTCATCATCACGGCTATCATTCTGCTGGCCGGTTATTTTATCGGTATCCGACTGTTGCGTTACGGGATGCGTCGACGTTCGGGAAGATACTAACTGCCTGAAAGGATGAAAGGTCTGAATGGACATACAAACAGGACAACACCATGATGAAAGCGTCGGTTCAGTCGTAACGCTCGACCTGACTGAAGGGGAAAAGCTGCACGTTCTGCATCCGCAGCAAATTATCGCGTATCGCGGCCCCAGTGCAGGCCGTAGTGATAAGCTGATGAATATTAAAGGCATGTACCGCAAGCACAAACTGATTCAGGCCGATTTCACAGGGGCTTGCCGACTAATTGCCGCACTTCCTCCTGGCTTTAGTCTGAAGATGATCAAGCTTGAAGGAAGCGACGATCTGCTATACGATTTCCGCAACCTGTTCTGGTACAGCGCCGGCATCCAAATGCGTACCAAGCTACTAAGCATGAAAAACATGTTGTTTAGCCGTGATGTCATTAAAATGAAATTTGACGGTATAGGTTACATTGGTATTTTGACACAGGGATTGGTATGTCAAGAACAACTTCATCCCTCAGAGCCGATCTATGTCGATGCGAGCAGCGTCATAGCCTATCCAGAAAATGCCAAGCTGGAGTTAACCGTATACGGTAACCATCTGGCCAGCCAGCATATGAACTATCATTTTAAAATGACTGGACATGGTACTGTATTATTTCATGCCGGTGAGCATCATCGGCGGCTTCAGCAGGATATGAACGACGATGGCGTGATCAAACGACTTTTAAGGGAAATCATTCCGTTTGGTGGAGTGTTTATCAAATAGTCCTGCCATGCTATAATGGCAATGCTATTAATGAAGCTGTCTGTCCTCGTGGCAGATGCTAATGAAGAAAATCCATGCATAACGCATGGGAGAGGTTCGCGAACTCCCTCTATAAAAAACTAACGATGCTTTGTCCTCCGCATTTGAAAATGAACTTGCGGGGCAAGGCCTGTTTTTTGTTGAAGCCGGTTCAAGAACTCTCTTTCTTCCACGTGACAAGACGCTGTGTCTTACACCATTCCAAGAAGATCGAGAGGTTTTTTATGTTTACAAACGAAAAAGCAGTCGTCGTATTCAGCGGCGGCCAAGACAGTACAACCTGTTTATTTTGGGCAAAAAAACATTTTGCCGAAGTAGAAACTGTGACGTTCGATTACGGTCAACGCCACAAGCAGGAAATCGAAGTTGCCGCCGGAATCGCCAGCGAGCTGGGTGTTCCGCAAACGGTACTGGATATGAGCCTGCTCAACCAACTTGCCCCGAATGCCCTCACACGCACCGACATTGACATTACTCAAGAGGAAGGCGAACTGCCTAGCACATTTGTTGACGGTCGTAATCTATTGTTCCTGAGCTTCGCAGCAGTTCTCGCCAAGCAAAAAGGAGCGCGCCATATCATTACAGGCGTTTGCGAGACAGATTTCAGCGGCTATCCCGATTGCCGGGATTCCTTTATTAAATCGCTGAACGTCACACTGAACCTTTCGATGGACTATCCCTTTGTGATTCATACCCCGCTCATGTGGTTGAACAAGGCCGAAACCTGGCAAATGGCCGATGAGCTGAAAGCTTTTGAATTTGTAAGAACCCGTACACTAACGTGCTATAACGGCATCATTGGCGATGGCTGTGGCGAATGTCCTGCTTGCAATCTCCGTCGTGCCGGACTCGAGCAGTATCTCGCAGTGCGCGGAGCTTCCTCCCAAGGAGTTGAAGGTCATGCGTGAGCCAGGTACCTTTCGCATTGTCGACAAGCTCCAGCAGTTCGGGACAGACATTGAGCGTTCTCAGCTGCGTTATCACCGCAAGCGTGTACTTGTTAGCAAACAATTTACGTTCGATGCAGCACACCATTTGCACTGTTACGAAGGCAAATGCAAAAATCTGCACGGACATACTTATATCGTCGTATTTGGCATAAGCGGAATACCGGGAGAAACAGGTCTAACGCTGGATTTTGGTGATATCAAAACAATCTGGAAAGAGCGAATTGAGCCTTTTCTGGATCACCGTTACTTGAATGAGACGCTTCCTCCAATGAATACAACGGCGGAAAATATGGTCGTCTGGATCTTTGAACAAATGGAGTCAGCCTTGACCTCGGATGCATACTGCAATCGTGTTGAAGGTGGACGTACCGAATTTGTAAGGTTGTTCGAGACACCTACCAGCTACGCCGAGTTCCGACGGGAGTGGATGTTCGATGAGTAATACCGTAAATGCTAATACCGTAACTACTCACCAACCTACGATAACCCTCGATAGGGCTAAAGCAGCCCCTATTCCTGTACTTGAGGTGTTTGGTCCCACCGTTCAGGGCGAAGGTATGGTCATTGGTCGTAAAACGATGTTTGTTCGTACCGCAGGCTGCGACTACCATTGCTCATGGTGCGACTCCGCCTTTACCTGGGACGGCAGCGCCAAGGATCAAATTCGACGTCTGAGTGCCACAGATATTTGGCAGGAACTAAAGTCCATCGGCGGCGAACGGTTCTCGCATGTGACCCTTTCCGGAGGCAATCCTGCCCTGCTGCCACAGCTTGGGGCGCTGATTACACTGCTACGCAGTCAAGGCATTGCCACCGCTGTCGAAACACAAGGCTCCCGTTGGCAGGAATGGCTGTACGATATCGATGAAGTGACCTTATCCCCGAAGCCGCCCAGCTCTGGCATGACGACCAACTGGGAGGTGCTGGATGATATCGTAACCCGTCTGACCAACCGGAAGATGGCTGGAGAGTCCAAGTCTACAACAAACGTCTCCATCACAACGTCCGCAAAGAAATCAGAGGATGAATCGGTCAGACTATATGCTGGAGCATGCAGCCTGAAAGTCGTCATCTTCGATGACACTGATCTTGCATATGCCCGCACCATTCACGAGCGATATCCACATATACCGTTGTTCCTCCAGACGGGTAACCCAGATGTGAACACGGAGAACACCGGACAGATCGCGGAGTCTCTGCTCCATCGTTATGAATGGCTTATCGACCGCGTCATGGACGATTCCAGACTAAACGATGTAAGAGTACTCCCGCAGCTCCACACCCTCGTATGGGGCAACAAACGCGGCGTATAACACGTATATACAATATATTCCATGCGAGCTGTATATGATACACAAGATACACCAAATTAGTCGAAGTACACCCTCGACACCCAAAGCCATATAAAAAGAGAGAAACGCTCGTCCGCGAGGACGGGGTTTCTCAATAAAATATCGCTCCTTAAATATAAGGAGCGAAATTCCATTTCTGCCCAACCCACATGTAAACGGGTAGGGACTTTATGGTGTTGACGGCGGTCGCAGCGGAGCGGAGGATTTGAAGCTGGAGAAGCGTTAGCGTTCGCCTTTGAAATGGGATTCTAACCTATAGATCTTTTATCAGAAAGAATCCCATTTTAACAGCGATATGAAGCTCAAATCCTTCGCGAAGCGTCGCTTAACCGAACCTCCCCACCATAACTCCCTCTCCCTTTTACCAAACTAAACCAACTTTAAGGAGCCTCACTCAACATGACCGGAAGAAAACCTGAAGAAATGACCGACGTTACCCTACTTGGCAATCAAGGCACACAATACACTTTTGCCTATGATCCCGCCATTCTCGAAAGCTTTGATAATAAACACCCGTACCGCGATTATTTTGTAAAATTCAATTGTCCAGAGTTCACCAGCCTGTGCCCGATCACAGGACAACCTGATTTTGCAACCATCTACATCAGCTACATTCCTGATATTAAAATGGTTGAAAGCAAGTCCCTTAAGCTGTACCTGTTCAGCTTCCGCAACCACGGTGATTTCCATGAAGACTGTGTCAATATCATCATGAATGACTTGATTAAGCTGATGGACCCTCGCTACATTGAAGTATGGGGCAAGTTCACGCCACGCGGCGGCATTTCGATCGACCCGTACACTAACTACGGCAAGCCGGGAACGAAATATGAGCAAATCGCAGAGCATCGTATGATGAACCATGATATGTATCCAGAGACGGTGGATAATCGTTAGGCTGATCCTCTCTGTGCACTTGCATACAAATAAACAAGGGGCTGTCCCAAAGGTCATAAAATGACTCAGGGACAGCCCCCATTTTCTAGTCTGTTGAAATCATCCATAAAAGGATTACGCTTGTGTCGTTTACACACTCAGATCAAATTTTGATTTTTTATATTCATAAGGGGTTTTACCCATAACTTCCTTAAAAGCTTTTCTAAACGATTTTTCGTTGGGAAAGCCCGCCTCGTAAGAAATTTCTGTAAGTGACTTATTCGTTGTTTCCAATAAATCGATTGCTTTTTCCAGACAAAGAATTTGCTTGTACTCCGTAAACGTCTGACCTGTATATTCATGAAACATTCTCGACAAATACGCCTCTGAATAGCCGCAGATTCGGGCTGTTTTCGCCAGACTAATATTTTCGGCGTAATGCTCTTTAATAAAATCCATGATCGTCTTTATCTTTCGCTGCTTTTCGCTAAATACCTCTGGCTGTATGTCTGCTGTCTGACTAAAATGATTAACGAGCAAATACTTAAGCTCAATAATTCGGCTTTGCTCTAAAATATAGTCATATTTCCCTTTGGAAATATGCAGGTTATATATATCGATAAATAACTCTCTTAATTTAGAAAGTATAGTATGTTCAACTTGTCTCTCTTGCGTGTTTAATTGGATGAATACTTGTTCATTGGCAAAAAAGGTAGCTGGAAATTGCAATACAACAACTTGGTTTTCCGTAATACTTTGGGTGGAGTGCGGTACATTGCTATTAATAAAAAGTGCATCCTTTTCCTTCAAAATGGTTATCTTTCCTTCATGCCACACTTTGAGGCTTCCACTTGTACAATAGATTAATTCCATATTGCTGTGAAAATGCATGGGGATGACTCTTTCTGTATCTGTCGATTGAAACATAAAGAGGTTAATCATTTTTCTTCTGTCTATTTCAATATGTTCATAAATTTTTTTCATACGACACCTCATCAACCAGCTATGAGTAATCAACAGTAATTTATATTCAGTCATATACTCTAATACTCATACTATACCGATAGTAAAATGCCTACACAAGCTGAAATCTCTTCAGCCGACTAAGACAAAAAAAGGCAGTTCTTCTCGCAAACGGAGAATGAACAGCCTTTCCTTGCCTGTTTGTAGCTCTGCAGGTGAAAGATAAAAAATATCGTTTTAATGATTGATTATGGCTCCACATTCCTGCAGCTGATAAATCTCAATTTCTCCTTCATTATCTCCTGCATCAAGCATCACACTGCGCTGTTCCGTATCTTCCAAGAAATAACGCAGAGAAAATACTTCCTCGCCTTCGTTCACAAAAATCTCCAGACTTGAGCTTTCTATAAATATTTGCATGTCTACAAGTTGATTGGCTAATGTTGCTTTTCTGTACTCCCTCTGGTTCGTCAACCAGTTGGTTCTCCATACGGTTAAACTGTTTTCTTCTGAATCATAGTCAATTTCCACAGCATTTCTTACTATCATTTTGAAGTTCTCTGTAAGCTTCGAAAAATGAACAATACATTCCACCTGCAAGGAAGGCAGCATCCAAACCCCATTTTTGTGAATGTTCTCCTTAGAATGCACACCATCCAATCTTAACAACTGTAATTCCGATAATGGTTTCTGGTATAGCACACCGTTAGACAACACTATTTCTCTAGGAAGGGTCAGCGCATGAATCCAGCCTTCCTGAATGGTTGGAACAGCCCTCTCTGCTTCTTCATTCATGGCACTCATCCATCCGAACATAATGGTTCTATCATTCACCTTAAATGATTGTGGCGCGTAGAAATCAAACCCCCGATCAAGCTCTTTGAAATGGGCAAGATTCCCGCTAAATTTTCCTGTATCCATGAATTTCCCAACAATATATCCCGATTGGTTAGGGTTTCTATAATATTCGCCTGCCTCTGGTAAACCCTGAGGAGAGAAGACAAAAATATCATTTTCCGCAAATTGAAGTAGATCAGGACATTCCCACATATATCCGAACTCATGATCATGATCCAAAAATGATCCTTGGTATTCCCAATCAGACAAATCTGCAGATTTGTAGATAAGCGTTTCTCCAGTCAGATCCTCTCTTTGAGCGCCCACGATCAGCCACCAGCTCCCGTTCCGATCTCTCCATACTTTCGGATCTCGGACATGTCTGGTATAGCCTTTGGGATGTTCGAACAAAGGGCCCATTTTCTGAAAATGCTCCCCATCCTCCGAAATGGCTGCGCATTGATAGCTTTCCTTGACTCCATCATTTCTGATTACATTTCCTGTGTAAAACAGATACAGCTTTTCATCATGAACTATAGCGCCTCCAGAATAAATGCCATCCTTGTCATACCATTCCGAAGGCTCCAGTGCTACACCTTTTCTTTGCCAATGCACCAGATCGCTCGAAACAACATGGCCCCAGCATTTATTTCGATGTTCGGTTCCTTGGGGGTTCCACTGATAGAAGACATGATATTGTTGATTGAAAAAGGCAAGTCCATTAGGATCATTTAATAGCCCGTAAGGAGGAGTAATATGATATTTAAGATGATAAGCGTCGCTTTTATTCATGTTTATCCTCCGGTAACAAAGTAAAACTAAAGCTTAGCAAAATGTCTTGTGAGCTTGAACCGATATAAACCTCAAATTCGCCTGGCTCACTCTTATACTCCATTTCACGTCCATAAAATTTAAGCATGTCCTCATTCACTGAAAATTCTACAATCGTAGTCTCGCCGCTTTGTAAAAATACTTTTTTAAAGTCTTTTAATTCTTTAACGGGTCTTGCAACACTTGCAAATTTATCGCGAATATATAATTGAATCGTTTCTTTCCCAGCATACGTTCCAGTATTGGATACAGAAATACGGATATCCACTGACTCATTTGTTTTCATTTCCTTTTGGCTGACGGTTAACAGACTGTATTCAAATGAGGTATAGGATAGGCCATAGCCAAACGGATACAAGGGTTCGTTCACTTCATCTATATATCGGGACGCAAAGCGATAAGAGCCATTTTCCTTTAAATTCGGTCTTCCTGTATTCAGCTCATTGTAGTATACCGGAATTTGTCCGACGCTACGTGGAAAGGTCATCCCTAATTTCCCAGACGGATTTACTTCCCCATACAGTATATTGGCCAACGCTTCTCCGCCCATCGTTCCCGGATACCAGGCCTGAACAATGGCGTCCACTTTTCCAGCAACATCGGTAAGGACCAGAGGTCTTCCACTATATATGATCAGAACAATCCTTTTGCCCAATAAGCTTAATTCATGAAGTAGTCTCAATTGCGGCTCTGGAAGCGTCGGATTCGTACGTGATCCACCTTCTCCGCTCTGATAAATACTTTCTCCCAAGGCAAGGACTATGACTTCTGCTTCATTTGCATTCCTAATGGCTTCTTGCAGTAGAACTTCCTCGGAACCTGTTTCAACAGCCAGTTTGTCCGCATATTTATCGAATGTTTCCCTTGCATCAGGAGGTAGCAGATAACTTCCTCTGCATACCGAGAGATTGTCGGAGCCAACAAGCTGTAACAACCCTGTTTTCAAATTTATAGTGTCTGTCTGCTCTCCCTTAATCGCCCACATGCCCAGGGTAGAATTTTCTTCTGCATAGGGACCCATTAAAGCTACCTTCGTTTCCTTTGACAACGGTAATACATTATTTTCATTTTTCAGCAGCACCACAGATTCCTCTGCCAGGGACAGTGCCGCTTGTTTATGTTCGTCTGACAGAATACTGCTTGTTGAACGTTTAACGATTTCCTGTAATCCGCGGAATGGGTCCTCGAACAGCCCCAAATCATTTTTCAGCTTTAAGACACGGTATACAGCTTCATTCAGAAACTCCAGCATATAGTCGTCACCAGATATTACATTCTTCAGTTGATTAGCGTACACTGCCGTCTTCATATCCACATCCACACCTGCCAACAGTGCCAGCCTGGCGGCGGAAGCCTCGTCTTCGGCATAACCATGCATGATTAACTCTTCAATAGCGGCGTAATCCGAGATCAATACACCGTCAAAATTCATTTCCTGTCTTAGTACATCACGGTTAAGCCACTCGTTTCCAGTCGCAGGGATACCATTCAACGTATTAAAAGCCGTCATGACAAGCTTGGCACCCGCTTCTATTGCAGCTTGATATCCAGGCAAATAATATTCTCGCAATGCATGCTCCGATAGATCCACGGCATTGTATTCACGTCCAGCGACAGGCGCTCCATAAGCAGCAAAATGTTTGACGCAAGCGGCAATTTTATTGGCTGGCACGGCTGTGCTTTCCAAGTTGCTGCCCTGGATTCCCAGAACTACGCTCTGGGCATATTTCTTTGCCAACAATGTATCCTCTCCGGGCGATTCCATCACCCGCCCCCAGCGGGGATCTCTAACCATATCTACCATAGGAGAAAAGGTTACATGAATGCCTTCATCGTAGCATTCCTGAGCAGCAATCGAAGCCGCATTCTCTATCTCCTGATAGTTCCAACTACATGCTTGAGCAATCGGAATCGGGAAGATGGTTCGGTATCCATAGATAATATCTGCCATGAATAACAGCGGAATTTTATGAACCGATTTTTCCAAATAATCAGTTTGCAACCGGATTATTTTTTCCGGGTTGGTAATGTTTAATATGGAGCCCGTATTATAAATATTATAGTCCGTATTTAGCCCTAGTTTTTTCAAAGGGCCCGTCACAACCGTATCCATGTCGCCTTCAAAAAAATCACCGGTTAGTTGGATGAGCTGGCCAATTTTCTCTTCTATTGAAAGACTGTTCAATTTTTCAAGCAATGTTTTGTTGTCCATGATTTTCTCCACTAAATTTTATTTGTTCTCTATTTTTTCTTTAAAT
This sequence comes from Paenibacillus sp. lzh-N1, assembly GCF_002872435.1. NCBI lineage: Bacteria > Bacillati > Bacillota > Bacilli > Caryophanales > Paenibacillaceae > Paenibacillus > Paenibacillus sp. lzh-N1. The sequence goes on from NZ_CP025696.1 coordinate 471,044, forward strand.
CCAAAGATCCACGTCAACGCAAATGCTACACCAAAACCGATTACACAAACCAAAGCATACAGAAAAATTTGATTATTCAGATACAATAACAAACCAGGTATAGCTGTAATCGACATGCCTGTTGCTTGAACATTAAAGATACGTGCAAAGAATCCTCCAACCGCTCCTCCAATCAAGCCCATCACGAATGGTTTGCCATATCGAATGTTCACCCCAAAAATAGCGGGTTCTGTAATACCGAGCAGTGCAGACACGGCAGACGGGTAGGCAATAGATTTGGTTTTTAATCTTTTGGATTTCAAGCCGACAGCTAACGCCGCACCCGCTTGTGCACAAATAGATGCCGAACTGATCGGGTTAACCATATTCCAGCCGCCATCCACCAGCATCTGTATTTCGATCAGGTTCAACGCATGGTGCAGTCCGGTAACGACAATAATCTGATTAATGCCTCCATAAATAAATCCGCCAATGCCAAACGGCAACTTCAAAATAGCTGTAACTGCCGATAATATAAAAACCTCTACTTCATGGAAGATGGGACCAATCACGAACAAGCCCAGTACCAATGTGAGCAACAATGTCAGAAACGGTGTCAAAATCAAGTCCAGTGCTTCGGGAACGGATTTCCTGATTCTCTTCTCCAGCATCGCTCCCACGATCCCTATAATGAACGCCGGCAGAACTGAACCCTGATAGCCTGCGATTTTAATGAAGCCCAGAAATAAAAGAGGTTCCTTCACATGTTGAGCGACATCCCAGGATGTAGGTAAAGAAGGACTTACCAGCATGAGTCCGAGCAATATCCCCAAGATCGGCGACCCGCCAAATACTCTGAACGCTGACCAGCATACCAGCACAGGCAAAAAGGCAAACGCGGTATCGGTCAGTATTTGTGTAAATAATATGAAATTCGCAGAAATATCATCCGGTGTAAGTCCAAATAACTGAAGCAGTGCAGGCTGAGTTACCAAGCCCCTAACTCCCATAAACAATCCGGTAGCTACCAATGCTGGGATAATGGGAACAAATACATCTCCGAAAACCCGAATCATTCTTTTGAAAAAGTTGTCATCTTGTGTTGAGGCCTTCTCTTTCAGCTCTGCCTTTGATGTAGCAGATACGTTCTGGCCGACCATTGCTTCATAAACCTTGTTCACGGTACCGGTTCCAAAAATAATTTGATATTGTCCGGAGGTAAAAAACACCCCTTTTGCCTTATCAATATTCTCAATAAATTCATCATCAATAATGTCCCTGTCTTTTACAATCAATCTCAACCGTGTAGCACAATGTGCCATAGAAATAATATTGTCTTCTCCGCCAAGCCCTTTAATGACATCCTGGGCTATTTTAACGTATTCTTTCTCAAGACTCATCAGTCTTCTTCCTTTCCTCTGTTCCTCTTAGTTAGTCTGTACCTTTAAAACTTGGACTAATATGCTTCTTAAGAATAACATGACTGCGCTTTCAAACAGCGCGATTATTTTACTACATTAAGGTCAAATTTTGACCTTTTTATATCCTTGGCTATAAATAACTCTGAGAAATGCGCTTTTTACGGGAACAAAAAATGCACCTTAAGAATGGGCACTGGATAACTTCATGGTTTATCCGGTGTATTCCAAAGGTGCACCTTAAATTGTCCTATTTGGTTACTTCGTGACTTTTAACTGAACACTATTGGCTGTATAGACAACCTTCACTTTATAATTGCTTGGTAGACCTGCTGCTTCAATGGAAGAGAATGCCCCATTGCGTTTACCATAGGTTAAAATGGTGGCACCGCTAGCTGGTACATATTTGTTAGAAAAATTCAGGCGTAATTTCCCGTTAAGTTGTGCTGTTCCCTTAATTTTAAGTACGTCATTTTTACTGCCTAGGTTGAGTTCAAGTTTTCCCTTGGCAGTTTGTTTGTAATTCCCGCCAACAATCAGCTTTCCAGAATTGTTTTTAAGAAGAGTTCCCCCGTTATTCGTAACTTCACCACTTCCGAAAGCTGTCTCCGAATTACCTTCGAGTATGCCTTGATCTATCTGTGTACCGCCGGAATAAATATTGCTACCCATAAGCTTCAACGTACCTGTTCCCTTTTTAGTCAGCTTTCCAACACCAGAAATATTGTTGCGCCAGCGATCCAATGCATTGAAACCGCCTTTGGAAGCATCCATATTCACCGTAACATGATTGACAAAAGCACCGTAGCCATCCGCAGCGGAAAACAGGTTTAATCGTCCCCATCCCTCAGCATCATCCAGCACAGGATAGCCGGAAGGAATCCCCGTGGTAGCCAATACCCAACGGCGTTGTGTGCTGTCAAGGTAAGGTAGGCGTGTCTCCAACAGCACCTCCGCTCCCTTAGGCACTGTCATTGGCTTCGTCGTTGGATTAATCGGGCTGAATCCGTACGTTAATCGTTGATTATAATTTTTCTTGTTTGTAGCATAGTTGCTGAAACGATCTGGGGCTGTACCTTTTTGGGACAGCAATTGTTTATGAGCATCCTGATAAGCTGCTTTCTTCAAGCTGCTATTGGCTGGATCAGACAGGATGGCAGCAGCCAGCGCTGTTGCCATGACACGCCCTCCCATAACATCAAGCGGGGAATGCATACCAGCAACAACACGATTATTGCCCAGCTCCGAAGCTCGTGTCAGCAATTCCTGATAACGCTCCGGCATGGCATAGGCCATAGCAATAGAACTGAGATACGCAGCATTGGTATGACCGCTTGGAAAGCCGCCATCATTAGTAGCATCAGATTTGAGCGCAGGGACCAGGCTCGGGACAACCACTGAATTATCGCTCCAGCGAAACGGACGAGGATAACTAAAGTAAGACTTAGCCGGGTTCGTCGTAGAGTATTCCCCGCGCAAGGTATTGACCAAATTCACGACGTTGCCGAGACTGGAGCTTACATCCCCTCCATTTGTTCCCTCATCTTCATATTTTTTAGTTGTAGCATCGGCCGGGACGTCGTTGATTGTTGTCGTGGCGCCGGCCTTCTTTCGATATACATCAGTGAGCGAACCCAGACCGTCGATTACACTGTAGCTCTGATTTCGACGATCATCCAAATAAGCCGCATCGGCCTCACTGGAAGTGCGACGGGCAGCGATATCAATTACTTTTTGAATATTAGCATCCAGTACATTGCTGTTTAGCTTGGTGCCCGTGTCCCAGGTAGCGCCGGGAGTCCAAAGCCTATTAAATTCAGAGAGCAGCCCGAGAGTCGGATTGGAGCTTTCCGTCTTATTAGCAGCACTATTATTTTTATAATGATCTACAAAATATCCCCATGACGGTTCTGTTGGAGTTACTGTCGTTGGCAGCGTGGCCGCACTCGCATAACTTCCACCTAGAGAACCTAGAAGTAAAGGTAAAGATAATAATGCAACTGATAGTAGTTTCCTTAGCAATTTCATTCTCAAATCAGATCCTCTCTTCTCTTGTGCTCTTCATACTATTTCTACATAGAAATAGTTTTATGGTGTTTGTAATACTTCCACCATGTTGATATGTCCTTATGATCAATATAGTTGGAGCAGTAGAGCATAAAATTTAATTAAGGTAGGTTCTCTTATGAACGAGGAAACTATTGCTTTCAAGTGTGGAACGTGTCAACAGGTACCAGATAAACCCCTATTAGAAAACAAAGATTTTGAGATTGTAGCTATCGAAGATGCTATGGACTGGGCAGATTTCAAACATGATATTCCAGATCTAAATAGTGAAATATGGGAAAGAGCATTGATACCTCCCACAAAAGGTGACTTAAGAAAAGTACAAGTATATTTTCCTTTTCATATGTCCGTTGGAGAAACTTTTTGGACTTTATTCAGACCTGCTTATTCACATTTTAATGGTTGGGAAGAGCAGCCTGATGAGATCAACTTCTCTGCGTTTATTAAATGTAGATTTGAAGACATCATATCCAAAAATGAAAAAAGAGCTTGGATCCATGTCAGAGTGGAGCAAGTCCTTTTTTTGAAAAATGTATGTAATGAAATGCCGACCCGTGATGGAACAGGCTATTTGGATTCATTTCATATGTTTGGAGAGGCTCAGCTGTTTCAATACAAGGATTGGATTCTTCTCTACTGTGGAAATCTAATAATCCCTGAAGACGAGTTGAACCCATTTATGCATGTTAGAGAGTAAAATGATAAGTAAAGGATATCTTATACAGATACAATGCACTCAGAGCAAGATAATCTATTGTGAATTAGAGGATCGAGCAATAAAGAGTATCCAGCAGAATGGGCAAGCAGCGATGAGTAAAGGGGGACTTTATCCCACTTTCAGCCATTTGCTGCAAACGGATTGCTTCCTATATCTTAAAATATACATACATATCCGGAGGTTGCCATGACTACTAAATCTGCTACAAAAAAAGAAACGGGCCAATCGCTCCCCCTCCAGGGGCCGCAAGCGAAAGACACCGTTTTTACGATTCTGATTGCGATCAGTTTCGTCCATCTGTTCAATGACTCGATTCAATCGGTCATTCCAGCGATCTTTCCGATCTTGAAGGAATCTATGAGCCTAAGCTACACGCAGATCGGCTGGATTTCATTCGCCATCAACTTTACAGCTTCAATTATGCAGCCTGTAATTGGCTTGTTTTCGGACAAACGGCCTACGCCCGCTATCCTTCCTATCGGTATGGGCTTTACGCTCACTGGTATGCTGCTGCTCGCCTATGCAGCCGATTATAAAGCGGTGCTAATCGCAGTCATCTTCGTGGGTTTAGGCTCAGCTGCCTTTCACCCCGAAGGCTCGCGCGTATCCCATATGGCGGCAGGATCACGCCGGGGATTGGCACAATCCATTTTCCAGGTCGGCGGCAATGCAGGTCAATCGCTGGCACCGATGCTCACAAGCTGGATTTTTATCCCGTTGGGGCAATTTGGCGCCATCTGGTTCACGGGTATTGCGGCAGCCGGAATTGTAGTGCAATCATTCATTGCCCGCTGGTACGGTAACGTCCTGCGTACAGAAGGCATTGCACGCAAAAAAACGGTGACACGCCGCATGAAACCTGAAGTGCGCAGCCGTATTATGTTTGCCATGATTGTCCTCATTCTGCTGGTATTTGTTCGTTCGTGGTATTCGACCTCGGTCGGCAGTTACTATTCGTTTTACCTGATGGAAGTATTTAAAATGCCATTGGCTGACGCACAGCTATACATTTTCCTGTTCCTCGGAGCTGGAGCGCTGGGCACCTTTTTTGGCGGCCCGCTGGCAGACCGTTTTGGTAAACGCAATATGATTTTTCTGTCCATGGTATTAGCTGCACCGCTGGCGCTGCTATTGCCTTATGCCAACCAATTCTGGACGGCGATCCTGCTGGCGATTATCGGATTTATTATGTTGTCCAGCTTTTCGGTCACAGTCGTATATGCACAGATGCTCGTGCCTGGCAAAATCGGGACGGTGTCCGGTCTCATTACAGGCCTGGCTTTTGGTCTGGGCGGTGTGGGCGCACTCGTGCTCGGCAATTGGATCGACAAAGTAGGCATCACCAACATCATGTTCCTGTGTGGCTTTTTGCCACTGCTCGGCATTTTAACCTTCTTACTTCCTACAGACAAAACCCTGAATCGCTGGGCGGAAGAAAATGGAGCCGAAGTGTAACAGGCAACCGTGTGGCGGCCATCATTGGCCGCTGCACACCTTCATAAACAACTAACTCAAGCTCCATTCCTCATTTCTACCCCACTCTTCATCTCTCCTGCATTCCTTACTTCTACTCCAACCCATTCTCTACTTCTGCTAAACGCTTTAAAATACGACGCTTCCGATACAGCATTTTCCCCGCTTCAGCTACGTCACTAATCGCACTTCGATTGGCAATGGAGCCAAACAAAATGCCTGCAATCGGGACCATTTGCAGCAGCTTTTTCCATCCAAACTGATCGCGATAGGTGTTAATGACCTCTTTCCATCCCTGCATCTGGGAAAAAACCTGTGCCTGACGTGAAGGATCATCGAACAAGGCCAGTTCCTCTAATACAGCCTTTTTACCCACAATATCGGATGAAGCAAATTGCATACATTTAATAATAAAAATGCGTTCCTGCTTATCATGGGGGTTAAAGCCATAGCACAAAGCGATTTCCTGAAGCACCTTGAGTGACAAGCCGAGCAAAATAGGGATATCCGCCGCAATCGTAAACACACCGCCAATCCCCGTGGTTGCTCCTTGAGCGGTGGCAAAGGTAATGCGTCCCGACGTCATATCGTCCGCAGTCTGATCCATGATCGTTAGTGGTAGCTCTGCCGCCTGCTTCAAATCCCACGTGGATTCCTCACTATGCTCCGCATCTGCATTTTCCCCGGCACGGAGCTGATCCTCCGGATCCGAGACGAAATCTGCACCATTTTGCTGAATTATATATTCACGGGCCGTCTTGTTTAACTTGCTCAGAACCGTTTCTTCTTTCACCAAATATTTGCCACCATTCTGAATGAAGCTGCCCATCTCATTAAGCAGTTGCTCCAGCTTGTCTTTAATGATTTTGGGCGTCAGCCGATCCAGCAGCATAAAGGGCCATCTGCCGATTTTTTCCCAGAAAAAAATATCCTTCTGCTCCTTCTCCCACTTCTCAATATGCTTCAGCTCTTGGTGCAATACATCCTGACTTTCCCGATATTCTATAAGCAGCTTCATAAGCGTAGATGTCTCCTTTTGACTATGCTAGTTTATGTATGGATAATACGTAAGTAAGACGAGTTCAGGTTTCTTTTTTTAGTAAACGAGACTGATATAATAGATTAAAATTTGTCCAGATCGGAGGGTAATGATGAATAATATAGAGCTTGTCCCTTACCATTGTGAGCATGATGCTATTTTACATACCTTTTATTTGCCTGAGGAGCAGAAGCAATTTACTGGAATGCCAGCTGAAATGCTGGCACTAGCCAAGGAAGACCCACACCGCCATCCTGTTGTCATTACGGCTACTGGAAGGCCGGTTGGATTTTTCATTTTATACGATGGAGATGAATTAGCAGACTATACGAATACTTCTGAGGCATTGTTGCTACGTGCGTTTTCTATTCATTATGCAGATCAAGGACAAGGGTTCGCTAAACATGGGCTGCTTCTGCTACCACAGTTCATCTCTAGACACTTTCCACATATTCGCGAGATTGTACTGGGCGTCAATGCCCGTAATCAAGCTGCCCAAAATCTGTATCTCAAATGCGGCTTTATCAATGAAGGTAACACTAAAATGGGACAACACGGCTTACAGCATATTTTTAAAATGAGTCTATAATGCTGACATCGACAGCCCTCGTAAACAAAAGCTTTCGGGACAAACGCCGAAAGCTTTTATTATTAAATTACGCCAATGGAAAAGCTCAATTTGTAGTTACCAAACTTCGTAAGTTCATCCAGCATGGTATTTAACTCTGACTGTGATGACATGCGAACCCGCATCCAATAACAGCCCTCCCCACTTACCCGATGGATTTCGACAATAGAGGGATGCTCCCGTGCAAAAGTCTGAAAAGCACTGTGAGTCGTTCCTGAATTCAGAAAAACCGTAATAAAGGCATGAATCGTCTGCCCAATTTTCTCAGGGTTCCAGCGCAGTGTATAGCCTTCAATAATACCTGCATCCTGCATTTTTCGAACACGTGCCCCTACTGCTTGGCCTGTCAAATGAACAAGCTGACCAATCTCCTTGTGCGTTAAAGAGCTGTCTTCAATTAAATGATGAAGAATGCGCAGGTCGGTCTCATCAGGTACGAATAGTTCCATAGTTATTTTTCCTTTCATGATGAAACGAGAATGCTGGTTTTCCTTTCAGCAGGCCGTAGCCTGCATGTTCTTGCGTCAGATATGATTGTAGCAGAAACAAAGAACGGCCGAAAATACATTCGGTCAAAAAACATTTACGATCAAAGGAGCTTCTATATATGAAAATCACACTAATCCGCAACGCAACCTTATGGATCGAATACGCTGGAGTAAAATTTCTGATTGATCCGATGCTGAGTGATGCTGGCCTAAATCCACCAGTTCCCAATACGGAGAACACTCTCCGCAATCCGCTGGTTCCCTTGCCACCACAATGGCAGACGCTTGGACAGCCTGACGTGGTCATCGTCACGCATTTGCATCCAGACCATTGGGACCCGGCGGCAGTACGCTGGCTGGACAAACAAATTCCTGTCTTCTGCCAGCCCGGAAATGAAGAACAAATCATGGCTGACGGTTTTACACAGGTTACTCCGATTTCGGTGGCTGGCTCAGTCGGGAAAATCGAGATTACCCGTACAACCGGGCATCACGGTACCGGAGAAATCGGGGAACAGATGGGACCCGTATCTGGCTTTGTATTTCAGGCTCCAGGTGAGCCTGTCGTCTATGTGGCCGGGGATACCATTTGGTGCAGTGAAGTTGCGGAGGCACTGGATAAATTCCGCCCTGACTGGACGATCGTGAACGCTGGAGGAGCGCGGTTTACGGTGGGTGATCCCATTATTATGACTGCCCAAGATGTAACGGCTGTTGCACAGCATGCCCCTTACACACAAGTCGTTGCTGTCCATATGGAAGCAATCAACCATTGTGTACTGACTCGCTCCGAGCTTACGGAACATATCAATCGTGAAGGTCTGGAGAAGCGTGTCCATATTCCGGCAGATGGAGCAACGATTTCGGCATAAGGTGATAACTCCCGATTCACCGTTTGCGCCCATTTCGAATATATTGGATTTCAAAACGCCTAAAAGAAGGGATTATTAAATGAATTGCCAATATCAATATCCTTATTATGGTACAGAAACCCAATGTAAAGAAGTTCCGATTGCTTTTCCTCCCCAGCATCAATATAGACAGCCGGGGTTGGAATACCTGGTGGTTCCACGCCCTATATTTGATAATCCAAAGTATATCGGCACGGGAAAGCTTCAGGATCGGGTGGCTATTATTAGCGGCGGGGACAGCGGCATTGGTCGCGCGGTTGCAGTCGCTTTTGCCAAGGAAGGAGCCGATGTGGTCATTGCCTATCTCGATGAGCATCGAGATGCTATGGAAACCCGTGATGTCATTCACAGGCTTGGCCGACGTTGTTTGTTAATTCCGGGTGATCTAAGGCTAAGAAGCAACTGCTGTCTGGTTGTTCAAAAAACGATGGAAACCTTCGGTCGTATTGATATCCTCATTAATAATATGGGTGTTCAGTTTGTACGTGAATCGTATCTGGATATCAGTGAACAGCAGCTTCGTGATACGTTTGATACGAATATTATTTCCTTCTTCCATATGACTACAGAAGCATTGCCGTATATGCGGGCTGGGGCCAGCATCGTCAATACAGCATCGGTTACAGCCTATGTTGGGCAAAAGAATCTGATTGACTATTCAGCTACCAAAGGTGCTATTGTCAGCTTCACGCGTGCTTTGGCTAATAATCTGGTCGATCAGGGTATTCGCGTGAATGCCATTGCTCCCGGTCCGATCTGGACTCCGCTGAATCCGGCCACACAGTCGACCGAAGTCATCCGCACCTTTGGCAGCAATACGCCGATGAAGCGGGCCGGGCAGCCTTATGAATTGGCTCCTGCCTATGTGCTGCTGGCTTCGGATGATGGCTCCTACATTACCGGCCAAACGCTGCATGTGAATGGCGGACAAATGGTGACGACTTAGTTGGGTTGGCTGATAGCCATAAGGCCTAACATACAAGCAAACCTCCAGCATCCACAAGTTAAGTGGGACTGGAGGTTTGTTTATTTTACAATATTGAATATGATCTTAGACTGATCTTTTGTTTTTGTTGTAAATATCGAAGGCAACCGCCAGCAGCAGTACCAAGCCCTTGATGCCTTGCTGCCAGTCAATACCGAGGCCGATCAGAGACATACCGTTATTGAGTACGCCCATAACCAAACCACCGATAATCGCTCCAAAAACCGTGCCGATCCCGCCTGACGCCGAAGCTCCACCAATAAAGCAAGCTGCGATGGCATCCAGTTCAAAGTTCGTACCCGCTCTCGGCGTAGCCGCGTTCAGACGTGCAGCAAAGATGAGACCGGAAATGGCAGCCAGTACACCCATGTTGACAAATACCCAGAATGTCACTTTTTTCGTTTTGACACCGGACAGACCCGCTGCCTTTTCATTTCCACCCAGCGCATACACATGACGACCCATAATCGTACGGTTCATGACAAAGGAGTATACCACGATCAGGATGAACAGCAGGACAAGAATGTTCGGTATCCCCGCATAGCTCGCGAGCATGAAGGTGAACAGATTAATCACAGCAGCCACTACGATCAATTTGAGTATAAATAACGCCTGTGATGGAACCTCAAATCCATATTTAAGCTGAGAACGGCGTTCACGAATTTCATTCACGATAAACCATACTGTAAGTGCAATGCCGACAATGATGGATACCAGGTTATAACCAGTAGCTGAGAAATCCGGCAGGAAACCTGAACTGATTTTCTGAAATCCTCCCGGGAAAGGAGAGATCGACTGGCCTTCCAACACGATCATTGTTAATCCGCGGAAGAGCAGCATCCCCGCCAAGGTCACGATAAATGCCGGAATCCGTACATAAGCGACCCAGAACCCTTGCCATGCCCCAATTAACGCTCCGACCAGCAAAGCTGCAATCACAGCAATCCACGCTGGAAGCTGCCAATCGACCATCATAATGGCGGCAACCGCACCGACAAAAGCGGCTATGGAGCCGACGGACAAGTCAATATGCCCAGTGATGATAACCAGCACCATCCCGATGGCCAGCACGAGAATGTAGCTGTTTTGCAAAATCAGATTGGTAATATTAATCGGCTTCAACAGCAAGCCGCCTGTCAGCACCTCGAACAAGATCATAATGACGACCAGCGCAATCATCATTCCATATTGGCGGATGTTATTTTTAAATAGTTTAGTTATGGTTTCCATGCTTCACGCCTCCTGACTTGGTCATATATCTCATCAACGTTTCCTGCGATGCGTCTTCACGGCTAACCTCTCCGGTGATCCGCCCGGCATTCATGACATAAATCCGGTCACACAAGCCTAGTACCTCTGGCAGCTCAGACGAAATGACTAGCACACCCTTACCCTCAGCGGCAAGTCGATGAATGATCGTGTAGATTTCATATTTAGCACCCACATCTATGCCGCGCGTCGGTTCATCCAGAATCAGAATATCCGGTCCGGCAAAAATCCATTTGCTCAGTACTACCTTCTGCTGATTGCCGCCACTCAGATTACCGGTTTTCTGTAAAATGCTCGGCGCTTTGATGTTCATGCTTTTTTTCATTTCCTCTGCAACGACGACTTCCTCCTGCTCATTGACCACAGCGCCCTTCGTCAGCTTGCTCAGACCAGTTAACGAAATATTACGCTTGATATCATCCATTAAAATGAGGCCATACTCCTTGCGATCCTCCGTCACATAGGCAAAACCGTTGTTAATCGCGTCCGTAACCGTGTTGTTCTGGATCGGCTTACCGTCCTTAATCAGTTGACCCGAGATATTGCGTCCGTATGACTTGCCAAAGATACTCATCGCCAGCTCGGTCCGTCCTGCTCCCATCAGCCCGGCAATACCGACAATTTCACCGCTGCGAATATTCAGATTCACCTGATCCAGCACCTTGCGGTCTGCATGATGCTCGTGATACACCGTCCAGTCCTTCACTTCCAACACAACTTTGCCAATCTCGGCATGACGCTCTGGATAACGGCTGGTCAAATCGCGTCCAACCATCCCGCTAATGATCCGATCCTCTGTGACCTCATCCTTTTTCATATCCAGCGTCTCAATCGTCTTCCCATCCCGCAAAATCGTAATCGAATCTGACACCTTTGCGACCTCATTCAGCTTGTGGGAGATGAGAATGCAGGAAATGCCCTGTTTTTTAAACTCCAGCATCAAATTAAGCAGATTTTCACTATCATCCTCATTCAATGCCGCTGTTGGTTCATCCAGAATAAGCAGCTTTACCTTTTTAGAGAGCGCTTTCGCAATTTCGACCAGCTGTTGCTTGCCGACCCCGATGTTCGTAACCAATGTATTGGGATTTTCACTCAAACCGACCTTAGACAGCAGATCGCGTGTCCCCACAAAAGTCTCTTTCCAATCAATCACGCCGCCGCTAGCGCGCTCGTTGCCCAGATAAATATTTTCCGCAATCGAGAGATACGGGATCAATGCCAGCTCCTGATGGATAATGACGATGCCTAATTCCTCACTCTGCTTGATATCCTTGAACTCACACGTTTTGCCTTGGAAAATAATATCCCCTTCGTAGGTTCCATGCGGATATACACCGCTCAGTACCTTCATTAGCGTCGACTTGCCCGCACCGTTCTCGCCGCACAGCGAGTGAATCTCGCCTTCCTTGACCTTGAGATTTACATTTTCCAATGCCTTTACGCCAGGAAAGGTTTTGGTAATTCCCTTCATTTCCAAAATGATTCCAGTCATGGGATACGCTCCTTTCGGTTGGATTCTTACTCTTATTTGAGACCAATTTGCTCTTTGGTGTAATAGTGACTGCCGACAATATCCTTCTCTACATTCGTCCGATCCACCGAGATCGGATCAAGCAAGTACGCAGGAATTACCTTTTTACCGTTGTTATAGGATTTAACGTCATTCACTTCCGCTTGCTTGCCCTGTAAAATGCTGTTGGCCATCACGACCGTTTGCTCAGCCAGCTTGCGGGTGTCCTTAAATATGGTTTGGGTCTGCTCACCAGCTACAATAGATTTAATTGAAGCCAGTTCTGCATCCTGTCCCGTGATGATCGGCAGTGGCTTATTCGCAGATCCATATCCGACCCCTTTGAGGGATGAAATGATACCGATGCTAATGCCGTCATACGGGGAGAGCACCGCGTCCAGATTGGCCCCTGAATAGTAGGCACTCAGCAGATTATCCATCCGCGACTGTGCTAAAGCTCCGTCCCATCGCAGCGTAGCGATCTGTGCCATCGTCATCTGCTTGCTGCGCACAACCAGCTTGCCGGAATCAATGTATGGTTTAAGTACGGACATCGCACCATTAAAGAAGAAGTATGCGTTATTATCATCCGGTGATCCGCCGAACAGCTCGATATTGAAAGGGCCCTTGCCTTCTTTGAGGCCCAGCTTCTTCTCAATATATGCCGCCTGTAACACGCCCACCTTGAAGTTATCAAAAGTCGCATAATACGTCAGATACGGTGTGTTGCGAATCAGACGGTCGTAAGAAATGACTTGAATCCCTTGGTCGTGTGCCTTCTGAATTACATCCGTCAGCGTGTTCCCATCGACCGAAGCGATGACCATAACATTGACGCCCTTGGTGATCATATTTTCGATTTGGGAAATTTGATTTTCCACCACGTCCTCGGCATACTGTAAATCCGTTTTATAGCCTTGCTCCTGAAACAACCGAACCATATTCTCCCCGTCCCCTACCCAACGCTCGGACGATTTGGTCGGCATGGAAATACCCACATAGCCTTTTTCCTTGCTGCCCGTTCCACTCTCCGCCAGATTGCAGGCCGAAAGCATCAGGGCCAAAATCAGAAGCCAAACGACAACAGCTCCTTTTTTCATATGAAGTTCCCCTTTCCTCATGTGATGCAGGTCATTTGAAGGTAAGGATTTTGTAAAATCCTCAGGTCAGTGCTAATTAGATCTGTAATTAGATAGCGCTTACATAAGTGAGGCTATGAGCACCTCTCCTTTTTTTATGTGCAAACACATGGTATCATTCCAGGCCGGGAAAGGTCTTTGCAGGTTTTGAACTTTTTTTATAAAATTTTAACCTTTGTGGTGAGGGGAGGGGATTACTTTAATAAAAAACAATGAGGGGCAATGGAGGGTAGTTGCAATTGATTGAAAAGCTATTTTAGATGCGGAGCCAACAGCTTTACCCCGAAGGCATGTTGTATTCGAGCTATAAGCTCATCCGCTAAGTTATCCGAATGAGCTTGACGTTAAACTTCATCGACATCAATTAAGAATACCCGCTCCTGGAATCCGCCTCGGGCCTCGGCTTTGTCCGCCCGCAGCTTGTCCAGCTCGGGTACATTCGCTCCATGTACTTCTGCCAGCGCTCGGATGACTTCCAGCATATCCGCCAGCTCTTCCAGCGCGTCCTGATCTTTATCTGCTGCAAAATATTCCTCTGTCTCTTCACGAAGCTTCGTTCGCAGTTCCTGCTTATACTCCTCCAGGTCCAAAATGCGTGTCCGACATTCCTTCCCCTGAGACATAATGATATGCGGAATCCGGTCTCGCACCAGCTTGTTGTATGTAGGCATATCAAATAACATCCTTTCTGATGTGGAGATTAAAAAATTTAACAATTTAATTGAACGGGTTTTCTTTAAAAATAGACGGATACCTCTTCGATGGATTAGCTACAATGCGCCGCGACATACGCTCTAGAATAGAGTCTGTTTTATAAAGCAACATGTCTACTTCCTCCAGCTTCATCGTCTCCCTGGATGCTTCTTCCTCTCCGGAAACCAGATAATGCATGGTACCCATAAACAACACCATATCTAAACACGGCTCAGCATCCGAGCGAATTAGTCTGAGCAGATCGTTCATGGATAGGCTGATGGATAAAGGTATGATTTGATTTCGATGTACATAAATGGCCTTCGCCATTGAAAATATGGCGCGATCACAAAGAATGAGGCAGTTTAGCCATTGATCATGATCACGCATCATCTGGGCAAGCTGCATTTGGTATTGGGCAAGCTTTTGAAAATCCAGCATGCAATTCAATATGTGGGTGTCACTATACTTAGGCAATTTAAAATCAGCTTCACTATGTAGTTGGTTGCTTAAGGAGTAATGTTTCATGGGGGGAATCAACTCCTGAATTAGAATTTCATAAACAGTGTGAGCAACGTAGCATATCAATGGACCACTAAAATGTATAATTTTCTAGCTATCGGACAAGCTTCATAATGAATATTACTATATAGTAGTTTTTAATTCAATTTACTTACTAACGCATATTAATTAGATGTAACTCTTTCTCTACACTTCTAACTATAGAGAGGTGTATTCATGTCAGAACTTTTAGAATTAGTCGGTACACGTATCCGAGATATTCGAAAGTCCAAAGGGCTTTCGCAAGAAGCTTTAGCCGAACAAGCAGGATTCAATTCGAGTTATATTGGTTTCATCGAGCGTGCGGAGAGAAATATATCTTTGAAAAATCTGGAGAAAATAGCGAAGGCATTGAACGTGGGCGTCTATCAATTGCTTACATATGTGAAGGAAAATGATGAGCTTACCGAAGAAGATTCGAGTATAAAAGCCATTTTGTCTCTCCTAAGAACTCGTGAAACCAAAGATACTGAGCTGGCCTTAAAGATTCTTACGGATATATTTATTAGAATGGATGAACGATGAAACAAAAAAAAGGAACTGCACTCTGCAGTTCCCTACCTACCTCTTACGACAACGCCAGCATCGCTTTCATATCTTCCTCTGCGGTCGTAATTAGCTTCAAGCCAAACATATCCACCAACACATCCAATACACCAGAAGAAATAAACTCAGGCGGTTTCGGTCCGATGCGAATATCCTGGATGCCAAGACTGAACAAGCCTAGCAGGATGGCAACCGCTTTTTGCTCAAACCAGGACAGCACAATGCTGACAGGCAGCTCATTCACTGTGCATCCGAAAGCATCGGCTAATGCCAGAGCGATTTTCACAGTAGAACCTGAATTGTTGCATTGTCCCAAATCAATATAACGCGGAATGCCAGTATCTCCAACGGTGCCATAGTCCACATCATTAAAGCGGAACTTACCACAAGACGTGGTCAAAATGACCGTGTCGTTCGGCAAGGATGTAGCCAGCTCGCGGTAATAGTTACCGCCTTTGCCTGGTGCGTCGCAGCCTGCGATGACGAAGAAACGGCGGATATGTCCATCTTTGACTGCCTGAATGATCTCAGGTGCCAGCCCGATAACTGTCTCATGATGGTATCCTGTCGTAAGCACTTGTTCAGAGTCTACATCTGCGGCTGGCAGAGCCAACGCGCGTTCAATCAGTGGAGAGAAATCGTCGTTCACAATTTTGGCAACACCCTCCAGCCCTGCTACTTCATAAGAGAAGAAGCGGTCTGCATATGTGCCTTTAATCGGCATAACACAGTTCGTCGTAGCAAGAATCGCCCCTGGGAATTCCTCGAACAATCTGCGTTGATCGTACCAGGCCTTGCCGATATTGCCCTTGAGATGTGCATATTTCTTCAACGCCGGATAACCGTGGGCAGGCAGCATCTCCGAGTGAGTGTAGATATTGATGCCCTTTCCTTCGGTCTGACGCAGTAATTCTTCCAGCGCGTACAAATTATGTCCGGTCACGACGATGCATTGACCTTCGATTTTATTTTGGCTGACGGTAATCGGCTGTGGAATGCCAAAACGATCCGTATGCGCACGATCCAGCACATCCATGATCCGTACAGCTGCATTTCCGACCTTCATCGCCATTTCCAAATGCTCTTGTACATTAAAGTTAGAATTGGTTAAGGTCATATATAACGCTTCATGCGTGATCCGATCCACCTCAGGATCGGTATATCCCAACTGACGAGCATGTGTCGCATAGGCAGCAATCCCTTTTAATGCAAAAATCATTGTATCTTGCAAGCTTGCTACCGTCTCATTTTTCCCACATACTCCGATGACTTTACACCCGCCGCTCGGCGTCTGTTCACACTGATAACAAAACATATCGTTTTCCTCCAAATATTGATAGATATTTGTTCGTTATCTACAGGGTAACAAACCCCTGAACGTGCGGGTGTGATTACACACACACTTTTTAGTACAGATTATAATGAGACGGTGCAGGCACTTCGCAATCCAATCATTCCTATTCCGACGAATTTTCCTGAATTCCCCCGCCCTTACGGTACTGCACAGGGGACACGCCCATGGTCTTTTTAAAAGCAGTGCTAAAATAATGCTGACTGTCGTATCCCGTACGTTCTGCTATTTCAAGCACAGACAACGTCGTAGAGTCCAGCAGCTGTGCTGCTTTGCGGATACGGGCACGCGTGACGAGGGTCACGAAGCTGTCATTGAGCTCCTTTTTGAGCACACGGCTGAGATATACAGCAGAGACCTGTAGACGCGAGGCCAGAGCTTCCAGCGTCAGTTCCCGATCGGCATAACCTTCCTGAATAAGCTGCCGGGCCCGGCGCACGATGGGAGGTAGCTGCGATTCACCGTACACCCGATCCCGGCTGATCCGATACGCATCGATTGCGCCTTCCAACCCACCCGTGTTGGGCTCCACATGTGTGTGAACCGCTATATTCAGATAGCGGCCCATGGCCTGCTCTATGGAAGCGCCGATCGTCTCGGGTGCCTCCTGCCACAGGCATATGCCGATCAGCCCGTTTGCATCGCGGAACAACACATGCGATAGGTTCTCCAGCAATTCGCCAATAATATTTTCTGCGGCGAAAAGAAACAACTGGCGATCATTCTCGCGCATAATCGTCTGCCGCGCCTCTGCCGCTGGCCACCGTACCACACCGATCTGAGCAGGTGGCCGGGATGGAAGACGTAAAAACGTCAATTGCTCCATAACGTCCTTTCCCGTGTGCTGTCCTTCCAGCCATTCCAGGCAAAATCGCTGGCGCAGCAGCGGAATATTGCGTTCAATCTGCCCGGCGGCTTGTTCCACATAGGCGGCACGTTTGTACTCCTCGTCCAGTCGCTGACGAAGGCGCGACAACGCAGCGTGAAGCTGATTTGCATTTACCGGCTTCAGAATATAATCCTCTACGCCAAGTCGGACAGCCTCCTGCGCATAAGCAAACTCATCATGCCCGGAAATGATCAGGCAACGGCATTCCGGACGTTCTTCCCGCAGCCGCCGAATCAGTTCAATCCCATCCATGAACGGCATATTCATATCGACCAGCAAGATGTCGATGCTAAGCTGATCAACCAGTTCCAGCGCTTCTTCACCGTCCTCGGCCTCGGCTACAACCTCCATGCCCAGAGCTGCCCAGTCCAGGCAATCCCGAATCCCCTCACGAATGATCGGCTCATCATCTGCGATCAATACTTGATAACATTTGGCCGTGGCTATGCTTACTTCTGGTATGGCCTGGTCAATCAGACTCGCCGTTGTCGCGTTGTCTGTTCCCTTGAATTTCGTCATCCTGACCCTCTCCTCTGTCATAAGGCTTCTTCAGTTGCGCCATATCCAGCAGCAACGGATGAGTGATTGTAACGCAGGTACCTGTCCCTTCTTTACTGTCCAATGTAATTCCATATTCCTCGCCAAAAGACAATCGGATACGCGCTTGCACATTCAGCATGCCGTAACTTCTGCCATTTGTACGAACGCCCTTTTGTTTCTGTCTTCCTTCCATCGCCTCCAGTGGTCTTTCCAGCCATTCACGCAGCTCACACAGACGTTCCGCCGTCATCCCTGCACCGTCGTCACGTACCGTCAGCAGCAGCTTGCCGTCCTCGGCTTTAGCTTCTACGCAAATTGTGCCTGGACCGCGTCTGGCCTTAATACCATGGTAAATCGCATTTTCCACTACAGGCTGAAGCATCAGCTTCAATACAAACAGATCCTTCAGCTCGTCGGGAACATTCAATTCCCAGCGAAGTCGATCACGATAACGGGTTTGCTGGATTTGCATATAGCTCGTGATATGCTCAACCTCAGAGCGCAGCGGAATAAAGTCATCCCCTTTGCTGAGTCCAAGGCGGAACAATCTCGATAACGCCCCCACCATGTCGGATACGTCGTCTGCTCCATTTTTCCGAGCCATCCAATGAATTGTATCTAGCGTATTGTATAGAAAATGCGGCTTAATATGCTCTTGGAGACTGCGCAGTTCGGCATCCCGTTTTTGCCGTTCCCTCAGTTCACTAAGCAACATGAGACGGCGGATCTGCTCCAGCATCCGGTTAAAGCTCCGGCCCAGCATTCCGATTTCATCCCCGCGCTCACTCCACTGGCGAACCGTAAGATCCCCTGTCTCTGCCTTACGCATATAAGACATAAGCCGGAAAATCGGCTGCGCGATGGAACTGGATAACCGCAAGGATGCCGTTAAACCAAACAGACATACAATGAAAACAAAACAGACGACGTAGAACTGAATTTGCCGCACTTCCAGTGTAGATTCGCGTGCCGGGAATACTCCCACTGTTCTCCAGCCCGTGAACTCGGAAGCCTGGAACATGAAGAGCAATTCCCTACCTCCGGCTTCACGGGTAAACATTCCGCTATCCTCTGTCCCGAACCATTGCGGCGGAATGCGCTCAATCAAAGGCATATCTGGCATATATACACTGCGTCCCTTGGCATCTGTCACCATGACATACCCGCTTTTGCCCAAGGTTACATCTCTGGCGGCTTGTGACACAGCCCGCAGCTTGAGATCGATCATAATCACACCCAGTACATGTCCTGTCTCTGGGTCCGTGACCGAGCGAACGACAGAGACAATTTCACTATCCTTATACCGGACATGAGTGGTCACATTACGGTGACTTGGCTGTCCCAGCACCGTGAATATACCTGCATGCTGCGCCGCCTGTGTGTACCAGTCTTCTTCCGTCAGGCTGCGCGTGCTTCGAGCATACATTTCATTGCTAATATAATCGCCTTTTTCGTTCACGATCAGAATCCCGGCAATTTCAGGATATAAGGTGGTAAACCCCTGCAAAAATTGCTTCATTTTATACAGCGTATCCTGCTCCTGTACGGAACTTACTGCCTGCTTGGAGCCGGGAGCCTGGTTTTGCAGAGGCTTCTGGGCTCGCTCCCCCTGATTTTCTGGCATTAAACTACTCGTATGAACCGCGTGGCCATCGGCCAGCGTCCGCCCTTTCCAAAACTCCCCAATATCAGGATTAAAGGCAATCAGATACGTCATGTTCTGCAAATTTTCCATTTTAGTATCCAGTGCTTCGTTCACCTTGCCAATCAACTGCATCGTATGATTTTCCACCTGCCGCTCAATAATCCGTTCCACCGTCCAATTCACCAGCAGGCCTAGTCCCAGCGAAGGCACGATGCCAAACAGCAAGAACAGCACCATGAGCTGATAACGTAAAGGCATATTACGCAAGCGAAGCCGTGGCATCATTTGGTGCAATCCTAAGTAGAAACGCTTCCAAAATTTATTTTGCATAATAATCATCTACATTCGCTCGGGTGACGACGGAAATCCCAGTATCTACCCGCACGGGCAGCGGAGTATTGTCTCCAGAGGAAGAAGGTGCAGGAATCGTCAAATGATGATGCAGATGGAACAGATATTGAAGTGACCAATAGCCCATATTCCATGTCCCTTGGGCAATTGTGGCCGAGATCGTCCCATCACGAATCATATCCAGTGTCGCTTTGTTCGTATCAAAAGAAATAATTTTCAGCGGATGACTGCTTTTTTGGCTCAGTGCTGCCTCACCCACACCTGTTCCTCCGGTGGCTTCGGTCACAAAAATACCCGCCAGTTTCGGATAAGCTTTCATTAGCCTTTGCGATTCATCCCTAGACACCATCACGTCAGCACGACCATCTACCACTTCCACCACCTTCATGGCAGGATACTGCCGCTGAATGGTATCGCGAAAGCCGCGCGAGCGTTCCTCATGATTTTGCTGCCCAGGCAGTGTGAGAACAGCGACTTGGCCTTCACGTCCCAACAGCTCTGCCATTTTTTCCGCAGCGGTCACGCCTGCCTTATAATTATCTGTGCCCAAAAAAGTATATGCCCGGCTCCCCGGCGCTCCGGCGTCAAACAGCACTACAGGGATGTCGGCATCCAGTGCCTTATTAATGACCGGGATCAGGGAGTGGGGATCAATCGCTGATATGGCAATGCCTGCGGGTTTACGGGCAATCGCCTGCTCAATGACCGTCGTCTGCTCCTGTGCATCATACCGGGTAGCCCCCCGATACTCCACTGTCACCCCCAAGGCATCCCCAGCATCCTCGAAGCCCTTGAGCCCGCTTTTCCAATACTCCAAACCGGACTGGAACGTAATCATCATATACGTTTCTCCGATACTGCCTCGTAGCCCTTTTTCCTCCCAAGCTCCATTCAACCGCCCGGTTTGTTCATATCTGAACACATAGAGAGCAAAGGCTGCAATCAGCAGCATGTACACCAGCAGCGTTTTCTTCATCCTTCCTCTCCTCTTCCTGTGCGTATCCTTAAGTTATAAATTCACTTTAATTTATTCTGGTTTCACTTAGATTGTAAACGCAATCATATTAAATTGGAACTACTTCGCTCTTCTTACTTTCAGGTGGCGTTAATCCTGCACTAATGTTTCTACGTTACAATACCTACAATTGTGCTAGGGAAAACATGTGCGAATCTTGAGGAAAAGGAGTGATATGGATGAGCAAGCCACGTATTGCGGAATGGACAGAACTACGGGGTCTTGCCTACCTCGCTGTCGTGCTTCAGCATTGCATTGGCGAATATATTTATCGCAGCGACATCCAACAGCCGGATTCCGTTATGCTCGCGATGCTGTACCATTTGACACGTTTTGGCACACCCACGTTCGTCTTCCTGTCTGCGGCGCTGCTATTTTATAATGGTAACAAACCGATTGGCTATTCCCGTTATATTGGCAGACGGTTTCGAGATATTTATGTTCCTTTTCTCTGCTGGACCATTGTTTATTGGGTATGTACTCAGAACTGGTCAACAGCGCAGTGGGGAAATATATATTTTTACAAAGGCATGTTTGAAGAAATGATCATCCCCGTCAGCGGATATCATCTATGGTTTGTGGTCATGATCTTTCAGTTTTATATTTGGTTTCCTTTATTTGCAAAAGCAACCGAACGGATTCGGACGCTTCTACGTCCTTTTAGCACCAAAAGGCGCAAGCAGCTTGTTTTGGCTGTGATGCTGATTGCTGCTGCGGCTTATGCGTTGCTGTTACAATGGTCCTACTATGACATGTCTGCATGGAGCGCTTGGTTGCCATCCTTTGGACAGACCCTGTTAGATTACCGCACTTATAACTTTGTTATGTACTTTTTCTATTTTATGCTGGGCGCAGTATGCGCCTATATGACGGACACCTGGCGGGGATTGGCCCAACAGACGTTGCCGTGGAATGTATTTATCTTTATTGGTCTGTTCATGCTCATGGGTCACACGATGCTGATCCAGTCTGGCGATACGATCAATCTCAATATTTCTACTTATCTGAAGCCAAGCACCTTCGTGCTGATTGTCTCGCAGTTGCTTTTGTTGTACGGACTGCTGCTTCATTTGCAAAAAGACCCGCGTACCGAGCCGTTTCGCCGTATGCTTAACTGGATTGGACGCTACTCCTTCGGAGGATATCTGGCCCATGCACTCGTGCTATCCTTCATATCCTATTACACTCGTCCGCTTGCACTGGGTGATCATCATTTTACAGCTACGCTCATTACGTTTGTCGTCGTGGCAAGTGTTTCTCTGGGCATCAGTTGGTTCTTTGCCCATCTGCCTGGCGGCAACTGGATTGTTGGCTCCAAAGGCAGACAGCGCTTGAACTGGCGGCCTAATTTTCAGTTTCTCTCCTCCAAACGTGCTTCCAAAAGCACACAGGAGCTTGGCTAATCTTCTGCTCAGCGTTTCAGCATAGGGATTCCAAGCTACATCAAAAGACTTTCGCAGGGCTCATGTATTGAGCTCTGCTTTTTTTATTGTCAAAGTATGCTGAATCATATCCCAGAGTGATTAACATTTTATGACATGGATATGTATTTTATTTTAAAATAAGTCATTATATAGAATAATTGTAAGCATTACGTGGGAGAAGTCACAGTTTTGCATAAAAAGAATGGGGGGATAAACTCAACATACCATTGTCGCTGATCATGATCTGATCCACAACTTGGTGAGGCTGCTTCCTGGTCTGAAACATACGGTTGAACTGATTAATCAGTTCATCCAAAAGCATAGACTGCTCCAGTACACAAGCATGTCCTAAGCCATACTCTGTGTACAGATCATGTAGGCGTTGTCTGGCGCATTCCATTTGTTGAATTAACGTTTTCGTTTCATCCTTGTTCATCCTACATACCTCCTATTGAATCTCATTTTAAGAAAGGATGTACAAATACGTCAGGATCAATTTTGAAGCAAAAAATTACAAAATAATACAAAAAAAGACCAGCATTAAGCTGGCCTAGAGTAAATGAATTAGTGCTTGATCAAGATCCACCAACGTGTTCTTGAATTTAAATAGTTTCATGTATTTTTTACACTTAAACTAGCACATTGATCTCAGTAATAAGCTTTACTATCAAGAAGAAAGCCATCTTTTTGATCGACTTTTTCCCATAGACTTTGCAATTTATCTTCTGTTTCTGGAACTGCATATGCCCTGAAGCGTTCAAACAGCATTGCACAATTATGCATAAGCAGCCCTTTATTAAGAATTTCAGCCTTATCCCAAGCATTTAATAGACATTTAAAACCATATGGATATCTGCCTTTATTTAGACTGTACTTAGCCATTTTGTACCAGAATCGCACGTATTCTTCTGGCAAAACTTGCTGTGTATACATGTCTGAAAATGCCGGCTCCTGATAAGCTTCAATTTGAGATTCAAAGCGCCGGAGAATATGATCTACATCTACATTATAGCGATTAGCCACTTCAAGGACGTTCAATAGCTCGGCTAAAATCTCTTTTTCAGCAGCTATATGTTCTACGTAATCTGGCAGAACACTAATATCACCAGACATAAGTCTGTTGACGTAAGTATTAATTTTCGCCCATTGCTGATATTGCTTCTTCCAATACAGAGACTCGGGGTCTTTTTCCTTCACCCAACTAAGGTCAGCATAACCACGAATATGTGCTAATGCTTGTGCATGATCGCCTTTTGCATCACAAGCATTAGCACACAACAATTCGGCGTAAACTATGTATACAAACAATGGTCTGCTTAGCTTTTTTCGTGGTTCTGTTCCTTTGCGCTTGGAATTGTGAACCAAATGATATTGAAGTTGTCCTAACTGACCCATCCGATGTGCAAATTCATACACCTTGTCCCACATGCTTAATGATCTATAGACATTCGCTAAATCTTTTAGAGCATCTAATTGCTCTATCTCGTCTAAGCGATCCACAAAGGGGGCAAATTCAATGGCAGCCTGAAGATTTACAGCCCGATCTTGTCCAACTTTGATTTGGAACAAGCGATACTGGCAGATTGCCAATCGCTCTGAATGCTGCTGCTTCTCACTTTCAGCTACCTTTTTGTATAAGTAAGCGGCTGCTTCGTTGTAACCGTCTTTGTATACATTTTCGGCGACTTCAAAGAGCGATGGCAGATAATTAGGGTTATCCAATAACAGAATGACAACTCGCTGCAAGCAGTCCAATCGCCCTAGCTCAATGCAACGGTACAGGAACGGACTGATTTTTTTCCAGTTCAGCGGACACTCTTCAATGTATTCTAAAATATAACGTTCGTAAAAGTGATCCGGTGGTAAATTCATTCCCACAGTTATACTATCCAGTTGGTGAACAGACATAGATCGATTGCCCGTCACAATACCACTAACTGTACCTACATTCAAATCGATCTTGTGACCAAACTCGGTCATGGTTAAGCCTTTTCTTTTCAGATAGGTTTGAACTTCTGCCTGTATCGTAGGTGTGATTTCCATGGATAAACCACCCTTTCAGCATCTTCATAGATTCCCATTTTCAATAATTCATATAGTTTTGAAACAAATAGTATAATTACTGTTTTTTCATTCATGATAATACCATCTTTTGGAACATCAATAAATACTTTTACTTTATAGATTTTTATATTTTTATTAGGAAATCATTGGATGATAGATTATTATGATAGGAGAAGGTCACTTGAAAAATACAGGTATGACACGTCCCTTGGACACGTTAGGCCGGATTGTTATTCCAAAGGAATTGCGAACCTCTATGGGTATTCAAGCTGGCGAGTCTTTAGAATTTTATTTGGATGTTGAAACCGGATTGTTAAGTATGCGGAAGTATATTGGTGTCTGCTGTCACTTATGCCATTCGGTCCAGGATTTAAGCTATTTCAGACATTCATTTTTATGTAAAAAATGCATACAAGATTTGAAGGGAAACATCGAGGTATGTTCAGTACCTGTTCCTGCTGTCAACGAAGCTGTGGGCAAGGAAAATAGTCTGAACCGATCGTCTTCACAACATTTGGTTGAACATCTAAGAAGACTTATGCGTGAGTATCCAACAGCCCAGCAAGGCGAATATGCTGAATGGCTTGGCGTGTCACAAAGCCGTATTTCCCAGCTTAAAAAGCTATTATAGGTATCGCTTCACTCGCATCCCAGCAAAACTCAATAACCAGTCGCTGTTTATTTCAAGCGACTGGTTATTTTTTAACTTTGAATCCGTACTGACCAAAATTCAACAAATTAGATTCCAAAACTTCCAGATGATATTGCTGTAAAATATGGATTTAAACTCTTCAAGATGATATATTCTGACTATATGTAAACTTCCTAAAAACGCTTTTAACGGACTTAAAACTAAAAAATTAACGTTGTGAGTAGGTGTATAAATGAAGTCACATGTTCTAATTTATGATGGGTATGTTAGTTTTGAAATTATGCTAGCAACCTATTTTATGAAAACCAAAGGGGATATTGTTACGATTGGAGTATCCAAAGATCCTGTCATTTCCTATGAGGATTTTAAAGTTACGCCTGCGGTAGCCCTTGATGAAGTGTCTGCGGAGGACATTCAACTCCTAATTATACCTGGTGGAGATAACACTCAATTAAAGACAAACAAGCAACTGCTAGCTCTCATTAATGCACTGAACAATGATCATAAAGTGATCGCAACCATTTGTTCTGCCACTGAACTGCTAGAGCTAGCAGGTGTTTCCCCTAAAAATCATGTGAGTCATCCATCGGGCCTGGAAATACACAAGAATATCATATCTGCTAAACCCAATAAGTATGTAGATTTTGCAATCGAAATAGGTAAGGTCATGAATATTTATACGGATGATGAAGATTTTAATGAAACGATAGACTTTTTTAAGCTTTTTAAAGAAAGCTGACTCTCCTCACAACAATCACTTTATGCATGGTGGTATTTGGGATATTATTAATAAGGAAATTAGGATACATAAAGGGGTTAATAAATTGAAGGACAAATTAAAGGGGTTACTCGTGGGCTTAACCATGGGTACGATGATTACGGGTGCAACCGCAATGGCTGCATCTGGAACAAGTGTAAATGCTGTTGTGAAAAAGTTTGATGTATTTTTAGAGGGTACAAAAAAGAACACTGCCGATGGCTTGATTTACAACGGAAACACATACATCTCTGTTAAGGATATTGGAGTTGCAGAAAGCAGACAAATCAGCCTCGTTGGTAACAAACTGTATTTAGGTAGACAACAAAATATTATTACAGAAAATCAAGCACTCGATATTCTTTTGGATAAAATAAAAAATGAAGCCGCTAAATATAATTTACACGTAATGGTTGAAGGGATCGAAGGAACAAAATACTCTTTAAGAGCTTTCGAAGATTTCCCTGATCACATTGCAACTTATGGATTCTATTACGTAGACAAATACACTGGTAAAGTAACTAAATATGACATCGTAAATGATAAGGAAGTTGAAATATAAGGATGGGTTCTCCCCATCCTTTTTTATTGTAAAACGATCCTACTCCCAGACTATCGCTTCAATTGAGCTTCATTCGAAGTTCCAGATTTACGGTCGAATGTAATCGGGCCTTTACGGTTCACAAGCCTTTTCAAATCCACGGTCATTTCGTTCTTCAATTTATCAATGAGCTGATCCTCTTGAATTCCTTTGCTTTTAGCAACCTCGGCCAACGATTTCCCTTGTCCCAGCTCTTTCTCTAACTGGACAGGAGTGATGCCCAGCAGCCTAGCTACTTTCTCGTTGAGATGGTGATTCAAGCCGCCAGGCCTTTTGCCATGTCTATGTCTGTGCACATGTCCGTGCCCGTGATCGTCCTGTGATTCAACATTCCACTGTTGGGCTTCCCCTTGGACTGAATTATTGGGAGTGAGAGCTTGCAACGAATGCTCTGATTCCATACTGGATGCTCCTGCGGGACTCGTAGCACCGAACATCATTACTCCTCCATATAGGATAGCAGCGGTCAATTTCCATTGTTTATTCATGTTGCAGACCCTTCTTTCACCCTTTTTCATCAATATTTTCTCTTTCAGCTTTTTTTATTCGTATTTCGCCTGTTAAGTAACCATAAGACGGGAAAAAGAGCTCATGAGCATTGCTATCACAATTACACCCAACCTTCGATCTTCACGCGCTCCTTGAGAACCCTATCGTGTAGAGTGAGCAAAAATAAACAACTAAACTTTCTACAATATAACTTGAAGTTTTTCAGGTTAAATATAAAGGGTAACATGATAATATTAATTTGTAATCGATTACAATGTATTTTTGGAAATAAATGTTGTATCAAGCTACTACAGAATGCATTGCATCACAGTCAGCATTATTCCGTAAAGGCAAGAAATTCAACGAAACCAAGACACACCAGCAAATCGGAAATATTTCTGTAAACTACAGCGCCAACTACCAACCAAATGGTAATTCTTATTTATGCGTCTATGGATGGGCAGTTGACCCGCTCGTAGAATATTACATCGTCGATAGCTGGGGAAGCTGGCGTCCACCTGGTGCAACACCAAAGGGCACCTTTACCGTTGACGGGGGAACATATGATATTTATGAAACCACTCGGGTTAACCAGCCTTCTATTAAAGGAGACAGAACAACTTTTCAACAGTATTGGAGTGTCCAGACATCCAAACGCACAAGTGGAACCATATCGGTCAGCGAGCACTTCAAAAAGTGGGAAAGCATGGGCATGAAAATGGGCATGATGTATGAAACTTCACTTACTGTAGAGGGATACCAAAGCAGCGGCAGTGCCAATGTAACTAATAATACCATTACGATTAACGACAGATAATCCTAAGGGCGGAACGACTCTAAAATCAACTAACCTTACTGTTTATTAAAATTGTTAGGAGGAAGAACCATGTCTATAGCTAAATTAGGAAAATGGACGGCGATTATGTCAATCACCGTGTCTTTATTCACAGGGTCGCTGGTAATCTCCAACAATCAGGCGCATGCGGCTGATTGCTCGAACGGTTATGTAGCGTTAACCTTTGACGATGGCCCCAATCCCTCTAATACCAGAGCACTGCTTAGTGCCCTGAAGCAAAACGGATTACGCGCAACGCTCTTTAATCTTGGACAAAACGCGCAGAATAATTCTTCGCTCGTACGTGAACAACAAGCAGCAGGCATGTGGATCGGTAACCATTCATGGTCACATCCGCATATGACGCAACTGAGCGCATCACAGATGTCATCGGAAATTACACGCACACAGCAAACAATACAGTCTATTACTGGCACGGCACCAAAGTTGTTCCGTCCTCCGTATGGCGAGACCAATGGAACCCTCAAATCCATTGAGAACCAAAACGGTCTTACCGAAGTGTTATGGAACGTTGACTCCCAGGACTGGAACGGCGCCTCCACCGCACAGATCGTAGCTGCCGCAAGCAGACTTAAAAACGGCGATGTGATCCTGATGCATGATCAGTATCAGACTACACTCCAAGCGATCCCACAAATCGCACAGAATCTCAAAAACCGCAACCTTTGCTCTGGTATGATCTCTCCAAGCAATGGCCGGGCGGTAGCGCCTGACGGCAAAAACAATGAAACACCGCCAAACACGAGCACAAAAATCGAAGCAGTAAATATGACGAAGAGCGGTCAGTACACTTCAAATATCAGCTCGCCGTTCAACGGAGTGGCTTTATACACGAACAATGATTCGGTGAAATTCACACAGAATTTCACCAGCGGTACCCATAGTTTTTCACTCCGGGGGGCTTCAAATAATTCCAACATGGCCAAAGTTGACTTAAAAATTGGTGGACAAACGAAGGGTACCTTCTACATCGGCGGCAGCAGTCCTGCGGTCTATACTTTAAACAATGTCAACCATGGCACCGGAAATCAAGAGATTGAGCTTGTTGTAACAGCCGATGATGGGACATGGGATGCTTATCTTGACTATTTGGAGATCATCTAATTTTAAAAAAACAAAATCCCGGCGGGATCTTCCCGACCGGGACTTTTGTTGATATCCTTTTCACATAATTCTCAATGTAAAAATAACATAATATTGCAATATCGCAATCTCTTATATAATGGCGGGTAACAACTAGAAGTCGCTACGAAAACATTTATAAGAGATGCGGGTGATGGCCATGGAATGGTATTTTGCATACAAAGAAGAATTGGAAAAGGTATTCCGCCAAGCGGAGGAACGGACGGCCACATTTCCGGTTCCCTTTCAGCAAGAGGGGTTAGACTACCTGGCGCGGTTTAATCCGTTGCGGGAAGACAGTACGCGTAATTACATATGCTATTTGCTTCCATTTTGGCTACAGGAACTGACCGGACTGTCTCCCGAAACATGTCGCAAGCTGTCACTCGGCAACGTGTTCGTCATGGCTCATTATTTAATTCAAGACGACGTGATGGACACAGCAGCAGACAACCGTAAAACGCAACTTGCCTTAAGTCAGCTTTTCTATACCGAGTGTCTAAACATTTATCAGGAGCTTTTTCCGGCAACCTCTCCTTTTTGGTCATATGCCAGGACGTATGTGGACGAATGGGCCGTTAGTGTGATATCCGAAGGAACAGAGGACTATTTTCAAGGTGAAAGAAATAAGGTCGCACTAAAAGCCAGCCCATTAAAAATGGCCGGAACGGGTGCCTTATTGCTCGCAGATCATGCCGATCTGATCCAGACTGTTACCCATATGACAGATTTGAGCTTGCTCGTGCTCCAAATGTCGGATGATTGGGCAGATTGGTCAGAAGACTTGGTGGAACATAGCTATAACTGCCTATTGTCCCATATCAGCGCCGAACAAAAGACGGCGTACTGTGAAGGACTAGGACCACAACAAATTCAGGAAGCGATTTATGTACGCGGGGCGCTCGCCAGCTATGTGGACATTGCGAATCAAGCAGTCCAGGAGCTAGAGACGATGGAGCCTTCCATCCACGGTCTGCATAGGTTCGCACATTCCATCGCAACAGAGCTCAGCGAAGAGGCAGCAGAAATTGAAGGCGGACGCTCACATTTGCGAAGAGGCGGGCTTGATTATTGGCTCTCCAAAAATATGAAATAATGCTAGATTTTTCTGAGTCTTACGTGGTATACTGACTAGGTAATTATAACCAATTGAATGAGAGGGTGATTTTTGATGGCTACTGAAGTTCTTCAAACACAAGTCATTCAAAAAGCTTGGGAGGATGCCAGTTTCAGAGAGAAACTGATGGCAGATCCCAAATCTGCAATTCGTGATGTGTTAGGAGTCGTGATCCCCGATCATATCCAAATCAAAACGGTAGAGGAAACGTCTGATCAATTTTATCTGGTTATCCCTCCAAATCCTTCAGGCGTGCTCGCTGCATCCCAGAAACCTCGCGCGATGTGGTAGATTGGTTCTTGTAGCTTATTTAATCTATACTTTTTAATCTCAGGCGGGTGGGCTCAGCAAGCTTCCCTCCGTTTTCTCCGAACGCAAAAAAGCCGGATGTTATCCGGCTACGGGGAAGCGGATGGTCGCTTCTGTTCCCACCCCTTTTGCACTTGTAAAAGATATTTTACCATTCATCGTTTCAATAATCCGAAAGGTCACCATCATCCCCAAACCCGTACCTTTAGTCTTATTCGAAAAATAAGGCTCACCTAGTCTGGATAAGGTCTGAGCATCCATCCCTTCACCATTATCCCGAATATGAATGACTGCTTCTCCATTGTCCACATAAGCCCATATATGAATATGTCCCTGTTCTCGCAACGCTTCAATACTGTTTTTGATAATATTGATAAATGCCTGCTTGAATTTGGAGGAATTCCCGCGCACTTTGATTTCCTGGGGAATATCCAGCGAAATTTTACCACCTTGCAGATTTGCCATTGGACTGATAATTCCTTCTATATGTTTGAACTCATCCAATATGGTCAACGTTTTGGTATGGTCAAACTCCGGCTTGGCAAAAGTCAGAAAATCGGTAATAATCGCGGATGCTCGATCCAGCTCCTCCAGAGCGATATGCAGATAGTCTTTGTTCTTACCATCCTCCTGCTTGCTCATCAACTGAAGAAAACCACGTGTAACCTGGAGCGGATTGCGTACCTCATGAGCCACAGATGCAGCCAAATCGCTAATAATCTCCATTTTCTCTGAACGTTGAAGCTCATTATTGAACATCTCCAGTTCTCTGGAATACCGAACCACCTGCTTGTGCTTTTCCGCCAGCCTTCTGCCCAAGATCGCAATCAATGCCAGGACAAAACCGAACACGCCCCATTTCCATAAAAACATATTGTAGTGTCCGTCCCGGATAAAGAACCAGCTGAGTTCTGCGATCGTGATGACTGCAAAAAATGCAAAGCCTGTCGATAAAATGATCGCTTCGTGGTCTCCCTTAAGCGCCATGCGAATCGAAGCAAATACCAAAAGTACCATCAAAGCTACGAGCAATATACCGAGGACGATGACACTGAAGAAATAATATACATCGTTGAGTCGCTCCTGTGCTCCTAAATTCACAATCATGATGATGAAGCAGAACAAAGAGTAGGCGGTTAACAATTTTCTGAATTTCCGAATCAGTAAAATTGAATTGATATTTTGCTCAAAAAAGAAGGCTAATGAAGGCAACAGAATAAATAGCGCCACATCAAAAAGTTGTAAATACAGCTTGCCATAGCCGCGATAGAACGTATATAAAAACGGTGAATACGTTACAATCATCAGACCGATCGACAATACAATCGCGCTTAGGGACAGCCACATGGCCATACTTGGACGGAACAGGAAAAACGAGCAGATCAATAGCACCAGGGAGATAAAGATAAATGTACTGCCCAGTACAATATCCAAGACATCCATTCTGACCAAGTTTCCCAACAAGTCACGATAATCACCAGTCATCACATTTCCGATAATGCCCAGTCTATTTTTACTGCTTTCCGTCCATATGTATAATGTTTTACCACTGTCTTCTGGCTTCAGCGGAATCAGAATACGATTATTCTCATAATTATAGCCACGGTACGATTCATAAAAATTGGTGCCATCCTTATACAGTGTAATGTGCCTGCCATAAATATTTTCAAAAAGCACCGCTGGTGTTTCATCATTTAACGAAGGTAGCTTAATACGAATCCAGGCGGTGCCTCTATTGCCCGGCTGCTTGAGCAGCTGTGTATCATCTTCAATATGCATCCAGACCTTACTGTGATCAGTTACCTCATCTAAAGAGCCATCCTCGTCTTCTGCTCCCCATCTCATATCCCAGGAGGGTATCTTATACTCCCTTTCCGGGGTCATTTTGGCCGCATAGCCAATGTGGTCCAGCGACAACAGTATCACAATGACCGCTAGCAGAGCGGCGACAGCTTTGGGCACATGCCTCATATTAAGCACCTCAAAGTTACGTAGTAGGATTTACAAATTTGTATATGTTTTAACATTTTTATCTTCCTGAAACTATATTATTCTATACGATGATGTTCATACCTTCTTCAAAATAAGGGTATCATGTTCTTTTTAATCATTATTTGTAAAATCTTCATATTGGTTAATGATCATTTCCTGTTCGCGTTGCTCCATCTGCTCTCTAAGCCCTATCCAACGTTCACATTCTTCATCCTCATAGATCGTCCAAATATCGGAGAATAAATAATCACGTATTTCTACTATTTTTCCGGCCTGTCCGCCGTCTGTCCAGTATAAACCATCCGGACGCCGAATAACGGTACGCGAATAGCCTGGGGTAGATGCCTTTTGACCTACTCGGATTCGACTAATCATCGGACCAAACATGTACCATTCCAATTCATATCCCTCCAACTCCTCTTTATCATATCACAGCAGTTACCAAAAAAACGCTTATTGGGAAAGAGCATATCCCTATTCGCATGATTTTAACTTTTTACAGACACACTAACTCTAAGTTTAGCCGTTCTGCGGTTTGGGTAAGGTCGAAATAAGCAACAAAAAGCAAAGGAGCTGAGTTAGATGGCAAATCGCGACAATCAAAAGACTGAGCTACAGGATCATGATTTTGAGCCTTCCCTGCAAAATGCAGAAACAAACTGGGAGAATCTGATCGAGGGGCCTGATACTCCTCTGGAGGACGTACCTGATGCCGATGAACTGACACCGAACAGTCCTGTTGATCCCTCTGCGCCTGCTGAATTCCTGCATGGTACAGATTTGCTGAACGGTACCGATGGGGATGAAGAAGAGCAACTGGACAGTGACGATATTCTGCTGCATGTTATAGGAGATAAGAAAGCGGTTTCCCATCTTGCTATGCGGGTAATGAAGTGTATATACCGAAAGGAGTTGACTAATCTCCTATGTATAAAGATCCGATGTCTCAAGCTGATATGGAGTACAAACGCTATAAAACCTTGAATCCTGTAGAAGAGGATGACCGCAGGACTGCGGACAAGATCCATACGGACGATGGCATAGCCGAAGATAACCCACGAGGAGTCGCATCAGCGAAGCCCGAACCCAGAGATCAAGCAAGATGATAGCACAGATAGGGAATGCAAAAACTAGAATCGGAAATCAGGGCTTGCCTTCTGCATCCACTTTGTTTAAAATAAGGTCAAATCTTTTGAATACCATGAACAAAGACATAGACGGAGACAAGTAAGCGTCATCGGATTCCCACAGAAAGGTACGTATTGCTGAGAGCGTACCGCAATCCCGCGTTGAAATTCACTCCCGAGTCGAGCCTTGAACCGACGACAGAAGGATTCATTCCTTTGACCGCAGTAGAGGTTTCCGGAAGCCCCCGTTACGGGCATCAAGCTCAGAGGTTACTGCCGTCGATTGAATGACGTTGACGACTTGCATGTATACTTCTGTAATTAGGGTGGTACCACGGCATTCGTCCCTTGCGACGAGTGCCTTTTTGTGTTATTTTCTGCAAAAAGTCTATGGGCTGAAAGAAAAACAATTTATAAATCGGGAAGGGTGTACTGTATGTCAACCAATGAAAATTCTTTGGAGCTGTTGCGGGAACAGCTCGATGCTACAAACTTGCAATTGCTGGAGCTGCTGTCCCAACGCGCTGAACTGGCAGGACAGCTAGGAAAATTGAAAGAAGCTCAAGGAGTACCTGACTTTGATCCAGTGCGCGAGCAACAAATGCTGGACAAGCTGATCGCAGCTAATCGTGGACCTTTCGACGATGCTACGATTCGCCAGCTGTTCAAAAATATTTTCAAGGCTTCTCTGAACTATCAAAAAGAAGAACACAAAAAACATCTGATTGTCAGCCGCAAAAATCAGCCGGATAGCACGGTTATCAAGGTTAAAGATACACTGGTGGGCGGCAAAGCCTCCATCATGGTTGCAGGTCCTTGCTCGGTGGAAAGCTACCAACAAACTCGCGAGGTAGGTGCGGCTCTCAAGGAAGCCGGTGTGCCGATTCTGCGTGGTGGCGCGTTCAAGCCGCGTACATCTCCGTATGATTTCCAAGGGCTGGGTATTGAAGGCCTGCAAATTCTTAAACGCGTTGGCGACGAGTTCGGGCTGGCTACAATCAGTGAGATCGTCGATCCAAGACATTTGGAGGAAGCCATCCCGTACATCGATATCATTCAAATTGGCGCGCGCAACATGCACAACTTTGAATTGCTTAAAGCTGCGGGTGAAACCAGAACTCCGGTTCTGCTCAAACGCGGATTGGCTGCCACAATGGAAGAGTTCCTTCATGCTGCTGAATACATCGTTTCCCGTGGCAATACACAAGTCATGTTGATTGAACGCGGTATTCGTACGTATGAAAAATGGACACGTAACACGCTGGATATTTCCGCTGTTCCGATTTTGAAAAAGGAAAGCCATCTGCCTGTACTGGTGGACGTAACTCACTCTACAGGACGTAAGGACATCCTGGCTCCTTGCGCCAAGGCTGCCCTGGCAGCTGGTGCCGACGGCATCATGGTAGAAGTTCACCCGAACCCGGCAGTCGCTTTGTCCGATGCTCAGCAACAGCTGAACATACCTGAGTTCCACAACTTCCTGTCTGAAGTCAAAGAATCCGGATTATTCAAAGCGTAAAACCAATTTTATGCCTAAACCTTCAATAAAAAGAATGCCATAGTGGTTATCATCCTAAACACAGCATTCAATAAATTAGGCTCATGGAAAATACTCCATGGGCCTTTTTATTTTTGCATATCGGACCTCAAACAATCTCTATACACGTTTAATGCTCTTTTCAGTCAAAGGAACATAATATCCTTTTCCATTCGGGCCCATAGCAAATTTATTGCGAAGATGGATTAGATTAGGGCCGAATTTTGCCTCCAATTCTTCACGGAACTCATATAGGATTTCCATGATATAAATATCATGAATAATCACTTCCGTAATCGGCATTACAAGGCCTGGGTGTAGCGTCCATGCAGCGCGGCTGTCATCACCAAGTGAAAGTATGCCAGCTACAACTTCCCGGTCATCCACGCTAAGCACAATCCACCGACCACCGATTTCGGACGTAATCTCCTCACTCATATCATGGCGGTAAACAGTAGCAAAATCAAAGTTAAGATCACCATATGCTACAAGGATCACCTCAATTCCTTGCTGAGCAGCTTGCTCTAAGGCATCCCGGAACACCTCGGCATCCTCTTTCCAAATTTCCAGTAAAATTCGGTGTTTTGCTCCCTTCACACCTTCGTTGATGCGATTGATAATGGCTTCATAACCCGAAATATTCCAAATATTCTCTCTATTTTGAAACGATGCTGTGTACTGCTCCAAACTCTCTTGCGCCACATTAAAAATCTGTTCTGCTTTGCGTTTTCTCTGGGCAATCAATTCATGTGGAGGAAGCGGCACATACAGAGGTGTATTTTCTTGACTTACCATGATGTCCCCACGGTTGACCATCCCCGACAAAACCTCATAAATTTTGGATCTCGGTACTCCAGAGTTCAATGAAACGGCATATCCCGAAAGTGGAGAGCTTTCCAATAAGGTCACATAAGCCTTGGCTTCATATTCACTAAAATTCAAATCACGTAGAATTTCTAATATGTTTGGTTTTGATTTCATGACGTCTTCTCCTCAATTCATGTTCTTCCTTACTATATCACTTCCCCTTGACAAAAACTGATATACAAATTATCTTTTTAGTAGTATTTTCATAGTAGTAACTATAGTAGCTACTATGATACTTTCATAGGGGATGAACTCAGGGAGGATACAACTTGAACAAAGTCATAGCTCATCACAGCGAAAGCAACCGGATTTACTATACTTCTACGATTCTAGCCTTATTGATCTGGAGCACATCGTTTATTGCCACCAAAGCAGCCTATACGACGTTCCCTCCTCTTACCTTGGGTCTATCCAGATTTATCATAGCTTCCATCGTACTAGGTATCGTTTTGCTAATCAAAAAAGAACATGTCAAAGTAAAGCCAAAGGATTTGGCTACGATTTCGTTTAGTGGGGTTCTTGGAATCACTCTTTATTTCTCAATGGAGAATATAGGGGTTAGCCTGACAACCGCTTCTAACGCAGCATTAATTGTCGCATCGTATCCGGCAATTACATCGCTGCTTGAATTTATTTTGTATAAAGTTAAATTATCCAAATATAAAATCTGCGGTATAGCACTGGCCATGATCGGGGTATATTTCTTAACCTCAGTTGGCGAAAGCTCGGATGGTAAGAATCAACTCATCGGAAATTTAATCTTGATTGGAACCGGATTTGCGTGGGCGTTTTACACTTTCATGACGCGTAAGGTTGTGGACAAATATCCGCCGGTGACGTTATCTTTTTATCAAACCGTTGCAGGTAGTATCTTTTTCATACCGTTAGCCTTATTGGAAAAGGATAGTTGGCAGGCTCCGACAACGGGATCGCTTATGTTGCTCATGTATCTGGGTGTGTTCTGCTCTGTTATCGCATTTTTGCTTTATAATTACGGATTAATCAAGCTGTCACCGAGCAGTTCCGTTTCTTTAATGAACTTGGTTCCGATATTTGGGGTGTTGTTCTCTGTCTTACTATTGCACGAAACGATTACATGGCGCCAAATCATTGGCGGTTTGGTCGTTATTCTAGGGGTCTTGATGAGTGCACACCAAACAAGCCGTACCTAAAGATATTGCAGTCCTACAATACTAAGGCGAGTGACCTTTCTAAAAGTTCTCGCCCAGTCGGCTATATCTAGGCAGTCGGCTTTTTTTCTTTTATATAAAAAAGGTGGTTATATTGATTGATGAGGTTATCCATAATTACAGACTGTTTGAGCACACTAGCATGATTAAAACCATGTTTTGCTTGCAAAATATACAGCTTTTGACGAGCATTCTCAAGCTGTTGACGCAAAATGTCGTCTCTTATCATAATATATCCCTCCCTGTCATATGATCAGTGTAAAGGGTTATGAATAATATACTAAAAATAAGGGTTTGGGATAATTATCTAGTTGGCCTATCCAGCAGAATGAGTATTCTGCTCCGTAGCGTTATTTTTGGCTGAAATCGGGAAAACGTTTTTTCCCTTCGCCCTTAGCAACAACGCTGCAACCAGCAAGATGCCACCGTTTAATACGAAGATCCAGCGAATGGGCATCCAGCTACCAAGCATGCCGCCAATCAGCGGTCCCGCCATCGTCGCCAGCTGGGTAGCTGATTGATTCAGGCTAAAGGCTCGTCCGCGAAACTCCGGCTTGGTGACTTCCACAGTCATTGCATTGATCGCCGGCATGACAGACGCATAAAACAATCCATATCCAAACCGAAGCGCACCAAAGCCAATAAAGTTGGTTACAAAAAACTGCAAGATGTTCCCGATCCCCGAACCGATCAGCCCAATCAGCAGCACTTGGGCAAAGCCGATTTCCCCTCCAATCCGGCCCCATCGGGGAGCCATCAGCACCGCCGCGATGCCTACAGCTGAGAATACAATCCCGGAACTTAAAGACGCATGGCTGCGATCCACGCCCATTTCAAGCACATACACCGTAATTAACGGTTCCAAGATCATGACGGAAAAGGTACTTAATCCAGCCAGAATAAGCAAAAAGTACAACGGCCGATTAGCAATAGCCTCTTTGATATCATCACGAACATGCGAGCGGGTACTGGTGCCCTTGAAGCTATCCTCTCTAGCGCCAAATGTCGCGATGAACGCAGATACCAATACAAGAGCCGCAGAGAAATAAAAGGCATTCCGATTGCCATAATAATGGCTCACCACACCGCCAATCAGCGGCCCTATAATGCTGCCCGTCGCTCCAGCAGTCGCCATAATGCCAAGGGCGTAGCCCGTTTTTTCTTCAGGCGAGCCCGTCCCGACCAGCGCAATCGCCGCAGGAATAAATCCGGAGAGGAGTCCTTGAAACAAGCGAACTCCTACAAATACATATGGGTCTGTCACCAAAGCACATACCAGATACAATACAGCCAGGCTGAAGCCTGATCGAATCAACATCGGCTTACGTCCATACTTATCTGCCAGCGAACCCCAAAACGGAGCAATCAACGCGCTCGCTAAAAAAGTAACTCCAAAGGCAATCCCCGACCATAGTTCCAGATGATCGTTAACACCCAATTCCGTATTCAGAAAAATAGGTAAAAACGGAATCGACACGGAATAGGCCATGCTGCAAAACAATACTCCGATCCACAAAACAATCAGGTTTCGCTTCCAATATAGATGCATGCTGCCACACGTCCCTTCTGTTCAATCCATTATTACCCTCTAAATTAGAAAAGTCTACCGTAGACCTTAGCCTTTCATCGTGGAACAACCACGAAGAAGCTGATATAATCGAATGGAATGGAGATGATGACATGGCTAAAAAGAGAAATTCGTCTTTCGCTGCTCCTGCGGCTCAGGACAAACCTGCTACGTTAAAGGATCTGTTGAGTCAGGACGTGCTGAACAAGCTTAAGGCTCAAGCCAATGAAGCGCAAGCAGAACAGGACAAGCGTAAAGATGATGAACGGCAACGTGCCCTCGAAGCAAAAAAAGCTGAACAAAAGAAGCTGGACAACAACTTTGAACACCTGTTGAATAACAGCGATTTAGACTGGCACAAATATAAATAAGCCAAAACCATTGCGGTTTTGGCCTATCTTTACACTTTATGTTATAGCCAGTCACGAATATGTTGTACTGAATACAGCACCCCTACCCAAACCGGCAGACTGAACGCCATACCCCATATGAGACCTTTAGCCAGTTTTTTGTCTACCTCCATCATGATCCTGCCCCTTTCCTTGGGAATAGCAGCAGTATGGGTCAAGAATACGGCTTTCAAACCCGTATTTCCTTATCCCCAACAAAAAAGGTATGATAGTAAATGGAAAAGTGTTCTGCGCTGTCCCCAAACTATAAATTAGGATGTTACACCATCCAACCTTTCAGGAGGAATATTAATGAACCGAAAATCGATACGCCCATGGTACACATTGTGCCTGCTGGCCATCATGCTCGTGCTGGTTGCCGGATGTGGCACAAAAGCGGCCGATGTGGAAGCCGCAAGCCGGACAAGCACTACAACGCCCGCTGCAACTAAAGACAAAAGCAAGACTGTTTCACATCCAGTTGTCACGATTGTCATGAACGATGGCAAGAAAATCAAGCTTGAGCTGTATCCGGAAGTAGCACCGAACACGGTTAACAATTTCATCTCCTTGGTGCAAAAGGGAGCTTATAACGGTACCATTTTCCACCGCGTCATCCCAGGCTTTATGATTCAGGGTGGTGATCCGCAAGGTACCGGTACAGGCGGCCCCGGCTACAGTATCAAAGGGGAATTCAAGAGCAACGGCGTTAACAATACACTCAAACATACACGTGGCGTATTATCCATGGCCCGCTCGGCGGATCTGGATTCGGCCGGATCGCAATTTTTTATCATGGTTGCCGATGCGGACTACCTCGACGGTCAATATGCCGCTTTCGGTAAAGTAACGTCCGGAATGGACGTGGTCGACGCTATCGTCAACTCCAAACGGGATAGCAATGACAAACCTACCAAACCAGCTACAATGAAAAAAGTTACTGTAGATACGCTGGGTAAAAAATATCCAGAACCCGTCAAAGTAAAATAACCTGTCTTTCAAAACGGGATAACAGCAACGACCTTGTGCATACGCATGAGGTCGTTGTTGCTTATCCCCTGATGCTTTCTAAGCTGCTGGCTCTGTGATGTAGTAAGAGTATATACACAAAAGGAAGCGTTTTCAATCATTATTTTTAAAGTATTTTACTGTTAAATGGGTCTGTCAGCGTTCGACAAAAAAGATACTAAATGAGCCGTAAAGTCGTCTAATTGGATCTGGTCTCGACTGAACGGATACCTTCCATCTCTTGTAGCAGTGACAACAATTCCTCCACTCCCTCAGACCGGGACAACTTTAGAAGCATATGAACCATCAACTGCTCACCGTTATTGATACGCTCGGCGTGAAAGCTGTGAATGGTCAGCTTTTTGTTCTCCAGCAGTTCTTTAATTTGATTCAGTACACCCGGCTCATTTTCAACTTGAACAACCACTTGCCGTGTGGACGGGGTAGCCATCTGATAAAAACGACTATGGAGCAAGGACTGAGCCGCCAAAATAAACAGCGTTACACCCGCGCCAAGCCCATACATTCCTGCACCGACAGCAATACCAATCCCGGCGGTAGTCCAGATGCCCGCAGCGGTGGTAAGCCCTTTGATTCTATTTTTTTGTGTAAAAATCATTCCTGCGCCGATAAAGCCGACTCCACTTATAACCTGTGCTGCTATTCTGGAAGGGTCCAGCGACAGGTTGGACCATACAGTCTGATCCTGAAAACCGTATTTGGATACCACCATCATAAGTGACGCCCCGATCCCGACAATGAAATGTGTGCGAATGCCGGCCTCCTTCATCCGACTTTTGCGTTCATAGCCGATTAACGCGCCGCACAATCCGGCAAACATGACTCGAATCAGGTAATCCCAATCCCACATACCTTTTTCACTCCACTATTGTTTAAGTTATGAAAAGATGTTGCCTTAATATATATAATTCATGATGCTCCGGCAAATGAGCCGTTATACAGCTGTTATTTTGTTATTACCCAAATTTTAAGGAACCTTCACTTCATGTTCGGGAAGATTGCGATGTGCCTTTCTCCCCTTGAGTAGCCACAGCTCTGGTGTATCCTGTACACCGTCTATACGCATACTAAATGCCCTTGATGGTAAATTGCGTATACGGAGCAATAGACGGTTTCCGTCTGCTGCTGCATCCACAAGCTCTAGCAGTGTTAGTGAATCATTTGTTAACTTGCGGTTCAAAGCGCGAGTTGAATCTGCGTTGTCCTCACGGCTCCAAATACGCAGCTCATCTAAAGACGGCGTAGTAATTCGCTTACTGAAAGAAATAACCACCTCATCTTCGGCTGAACGTTCCGCCCTAAGAGGTACTGGAGGCTCATCGTACATGTAGCCTCCCAGATGATATTCATAGGCAGTCCAGGCGTTGTAGTCGCCCTCCAGGGCGGTAGCCCCGAACTGCCGCGTCCACTTGCGGTCCCGAACCATCCGCGCAAGTGAACCGATATCTGCCTGCACTCCGAGGGACAGGTCCGGATAAGCGGCGCGTATGGACTGCGCGATGCGAGCATAGCCGTGAATATACTGTGGCGGCAGACGGCGGCGCATCCAGTCCGGCCAATGGGTCTGGAGTACGTGCATATCCGGAGCTACGCTCCCGATCATGGCTACCGCATCCAGGCCCTGCCATTCCCGCAGCTGACCGGGAATATCGCCACGCCCGCTCACAGCGAGCGACCATGTCGCCACGCAGATGTCCGGCCGGACATCACGCACACCGCCTGCGCCGTTCACCAGCTCATTGATGAGACTATTCACGGCGTCCACGCGCAGATCGACCCACTGCGCGTACAGCTTGGGGACCTTCCGGTAGTAATTCCGCGCATGCTTATCGCGGAAATTTGGAATGTCCTCACCGCAGCGTGCACGGAAGGCACGCTGTGCATGTGGCCCAATATCCCCGTACACTCCACTGCGCAGCCCGTTCCATTCGGGGAAATAAGGCTCCGCCACCTCAAAGCCGTCAAACGGAATATCAGTGACGAGCCGGGCAGCGGCTTTCTTTTTCCATTCCACATATTCCTGGGCAAAATGCGAAAGCCGCTGAAAGCCGTCGTTGGGCTCGCGCAGCAGCTCCATGCGCCATTCCTTCCACGCTGGCGGCAGCTGGGACACGCCAAAAGAACCGTTGCCCAGCACCATCGCCCACACTGCGATGCCTCTACGCTGAAAAGCAGCAACAAGGGCTCCATCCACTTCATTTTCACGTACAACAAAATAATGCACGGTCTGGTAGCCCGCAAGAGCGATCTCATCCGCTATGCTATCCCGCGACCGATTAGCGTAATAGGGAAACAACGGATCAATTTGAATATTGGGACCGTTCAGAGCCCAGGGTTTCATTTTTCCGATTCGTGCTATAGAGTCTGTCGATCCGGATCGCTCATCTCTCTTATTGTCCAATTCGATCCACCTCCGTCACTCACGTTTTTCCGATACTTGCTCAGAATCTACAGGTTTGGGCTATATGTTCCTACTGGTTCGCCTATGTTACCATATTTCGCAAATGGGGTGAAATGCAGCTGCTACTGTTTCATCATTAGCGTTCAGAGGTATTGGAATAACGAGTCAGGTTTAGCTTATGAACGGAATGGGAGGAATAGTCAATGGCAGAGCAGAGATTGCAAGGAAAAATAGCAGTGGTCAGTGGTGGAGGTTCAGGAATCGGCAAGGCAACCGCAATTCGTTTTGCAGAACAAGGCGCCAAGGTGGTCATGCTGGATCGGACACCTGAGCATGCAGAGGAGACCCAAGCAATCATTGAGCAGGCCGGCGGTGAAGCACTTGTGCTGGAATGTGATATTTCCAAGCCAGATATGATTCAGCAGGGGTTCGCTAAAGTCGTAGAAAGATACGGAAAGCTGGATATCGTGTTCGCCAACGCAGGCATTAATGGCACCATGGCCCCTATTGAGACCATGGAGCTGGAAGAATGGGACCGCACGATGAACATTAATCTACGCGGCACCTTCGCTACCGTTAAATATGCCGTTCCATACCTGAAGGAACGCGGCGGCAGCATTATCATCACCAGCTCCATCAACGGTAACCGAACCTTTTCGGGTATTGGGTTCTCAGCTTACGCTTCCACCAAAGCGGCGCAGGTTGCTTTTATGAAAATGGCAGCGCTGGAACTGGCACGTTACAAAATTCGGGTTAACGCGATATGCCCAGGAGCCATCGACACGAAAATTGATGATAACACGTACCCTACCGAAGACTTGAAGAAGGTACAAATTCCAGTCGAATTTCCGAAGGGCGGAGAGCATCCGCTGGAGGATGCTCCCGGTGAGCCAGAGCAGGTCGCCAATCTGGTTCTGTTTCTCGCCTCAGATGAATCATCCCATGTATCGGGTACAGAGATCTATGTAGACGGAGCAGAATCGCTGCTGCGCTAAGCATAAAGGGGATCGTTGTCCCCATATAAACTACTGTTTAGGCATTCCTAGCAGCCTTATCCCAAGTCATTACTAGTGGAAAAGGCTGCTTTTGCATGACTTGTGCATCGTTTCACAACAATTCTATAGCGCCCTGTCAGCACCATGCACAGCTCCTTTGCGAAGGCGGACATACAATCTCCCTCCTGGCAGCACCTCAAACAACAACATCAGAAGAGAAAAGAACAGCAGTGCAATGGCCTCTTCTGCCAAAATATAAACAGGGTATGGTCCCAAAACATCCAGTATCGATGGTGTCGACGGCTTTCCGGTCAGAAACATGTAGTTGGCACCGAGAGCACGGTCTACAATCCACATCATCAACGCCAAGCCATTGAGAAATAGCATAACTTTCCCTACACCCTTCCACGTCGGTCGGAGCCCTGCGATCCAGGTCATATATAGGGCAGCCAAAATAATAGCACTATGAGCTACGAAAAAATGGATAAAACGATAGTGAGGAAAGGCATAAGCCAAATTAGGCGTGAGTACGGCTTGAAGCGCTCCTCCAATTCCGGCAAAAAGGACCACCGGGTATAACCAGCGGCTGCGGAAAATAAGCATGAGGATGGACAACAGCAGTGTCACACTGCACAGCTCTAAGGGCAATGATGTCTGGACATCCCAAATATGCTGTGCCACATACCATATATTCAAAGTCACCTCTGAGAGAACGAGGACCGTAATTAATAGCCAGCGAATTCCCTCACTTACAGGCTTATTCGACCGAATCCAGCCCCGCGTTAGCCACAGCAGCACAGCGCATACAATGAGTCCCAGTATAGCTAAACCATGTGACGGAGTAAAAGCCTCGAACCTCTCCGGCGCGTACGCATCGAACCAAGACCCTGACC
Source organism: Paenibacillus sp. lzh-N1 (assembly GCF_002872435.1). Lineage (NCBI taxonomy): Bacteria > Bacillati > Bacillota > Bacilli > Caryophanales > Paenibacillaceae > Paenibacillus > Paenibacillus sp. lzh-N1. The sequence goes on from NZ_CP025696.1 coordinate 515,640, forward strand.
ATAGCCAGTTCATAGAAAGCCCCCTTCGATCTCTTTCTTTTTTCGCACCTTCTATTTTATACCAAATAGTCGAATATGTTCTAGCCATCTTTCTTGCTTGTTCAATACCTTAACCTTTATGATAAAAGATATTATATTCAAAGGAGAACACTCATGCCGATTAATCGCCGACTAATTACAGATCAGGATTTCAGCGAGGCACTGGAACGTCATCTTCGTATCCGGGTATTTCAAGATGACCAATTGATTGGCTCAGGCGGGACTATAATCCGTTTTGACGATCAAACCATCGTTGTGCAGTCTAGCGTCAGTGATCTGGCTTACCATCCCAGAAAACAATGTGAGTTTTTTGAAATTAAAAAATAGCCACCACGCACCGGAGAACCCGTTTGCTTCGTTTTCCGGTGTGTAGCGGCTAAGTTTTATGGGTATTCGTCATATCTTACATGACGGTTTTAATTATAGTTGATTCCACGTGTTTTCATCATGAGTTTATTCGTAAGCACTTTCAAGTCCTCGGAAGAGGATGAAATTTCCTGCATAATAGCCGTCTCCTCATGAGCAGCCGTATAAATTTTGTGAGCACCTTCAGAGAACGCCCCTGACATTTGCTGAATACGATGAATCTGCTCAAAGGTTTGATCCACCCGATTCGTCTGCTCTGTTACGGCTTCTTCCATAGTACGAATGCTTTCGACAAATTCACGTACAATAGCGTTCAAACGGTTTAGTGTCTGATCGACAGAGCTTGTCCGTTCCGCCTCAGCACTGACCAAAGACGTTTGCTGATGCATCAACTCCACGGTCTCTACGATTTGTGACTGTACACGGCTAACGATAGCATTAATTTGCTGTACAGACTCCGTACTTTGGGCGGCAAGTGCGCGAATTTGGTGCGCCACTACAGCAAAGCCGTTCCCTTCTTCTCCCGCACGTGCCGCTTCTATGGAAGCATTCAGCGCCAACAGATGGGTTTGTTCGGCAATATCCTTCACGGTGCTTGTAATCGCTTCAATTTGTGAAGCTTCTTTTTCCAGTCGTGCAATCACCTGCTGGGAACGACTATGTGAAGCTGTCAGCTCTCCCATTCCATCCATCAGGGATGAAAATACAGTCTGCGTCGAATCCACTGAATGCTCCATATGGCCTGACAATTCCAGCATATGTCCCGATTTGTTACGCATCATTTTAAAATCGCCCAGCATTCGATCCGCTGTTTTAATTGATTGGGCAGATGCTTGCTTTTGCTGCTCCACGCCATCCAAAATATCTTCTACCACCGTAGACATGGACTCGATTTGCGCCGTAGCTTGTACAATAGCCAAGCTCAGATTTTCTGCACTTTGCGAAGTTGTTCTGGTGCTATACGAGATCTCATTGAACATATCTTTAATGTTCAGCATCAGATGCCGAAATGCATCGTACAACACTTTGATTTCATCATCTGAACGGCGCTCTGGAATTACGACAGACAGGTTGCCCGACGAAGCTTCCTCTGCCGCCTTGGCCAATCTAACAATTGGCCGTGTAAGTAATTTTGAGATCAACCAGCCCAAAATGCCACTCCACAGGACACCCAATAACAAAATGATCGAGGTGTATACCCATTCCTGTGTACCATGAGCAAGCCAGTCCTTGAGTACAAAAATAAAAAAAGCGCTTGTTCCATAGGTTATTGCTGAAATTGAGACAAATGCAGTAACCATTTTCGTACCTAGTGACATCTTCATGTACTGTAGCCCACCCCAAAAAACTCAAATTTGATTCCATTTTACCATAAAATTGCTACATTTCTAGTAGTATTTTTCACAGACACCTATATTTATAAGCATAAAGATCCAGAGCCTTAAGTCTCCTGACCTAACTACAAAAACAACATGCTATTCAGGCAGCAAACTGCGGAAAAAAAGTGGACGAATCGCGCTGCCGCTTACGTTGCAGGCCATTCGTCACATCTAAAGTAATCTATTTCTTCGCAATCCCATTTTCCATCATTGAGAATAACTGTCATCCTTTTGTTCAACAACTGCCTTTTTAACCGCTTCAATTGTGTCTATTTGGTGACTGTTTTTTTCCAGTACAGTAAACTCCCATAATCCGCTGGTCAGCTTGTCTCCTTGCTGGATATCAAAACGTTCTGAAAGCATCCAACCGCCAATCGTATATACGTCCCCGGCCTCAATATCTGTCTCCAAGCGCCGATTGACCTCATGGATAAGCGCCTGTGATTTGAGTATGTAACGATGATCATCTGTTTTTGTAATGAGTGGTGTTAGCGCTGCGGGGGTTTCAGTATCCGTATAGGAAGGAATGTCTCCAACAATCTCTTCCATAATGTCCTCTAGGGTGACAAGCCCAGACGTTCCACCATATTCATCCACCAGCACCGCTACTGGAATACGTCGTTTTTGCATCTGAATCAGCAGATCCCGAGCCTGTACCGTCTCAATCACCTGAAGTACCGGATGAATGTAAGAAGCCATCGTTGTATTTCCTGTACTATGCCCACGGGCCAAATCATGCAGAGCTTCCTTAACGCGAATCATCCCGATAATACGATCCCGGTCCCCATGTTCAGCTACAGGCAGAAAATTGTAGACCTTGTCCTCGATCAGCTCCATAAACTCGGCTACCGTTGCCTGATGAGAGATGGAACGGATGTGGATGCGTGGTACCATAATTTCCTGCGCCGCACGGTCATCAAAATCAAATACATTATTCAGGTATCGATATTCTGTCGGTGTAATTTCACCACTACGAAAGCCTTCAGATAACGCTAGTCGAAGCTCAGCTTCACTGAGTGCTGCATCTTCTTCAGATACCTTTTTCAGCCCAAAAAGCCCCGTAATGACACGTGAAGAACGACTGAGCACCCAATTCAGGGGATACGTTATTTTATAGAATACCGTAATCGGACGGGCAAAAAACAATGCCATCGGTTCGGCAATTTGTATGGCAAAGGTTTTGGGTACCAGTTCCCCGACGACCACCTCGAAATAGGTCAAAATCAGAAACGCCAGCAAAAAGGAGAGTACTCCCGTTAGTCCAGCCGGAATATGCGCCAACACAAACAGGGGATGTAGCAGCTTCTCAACTGTAGATTCTCCTAACCAGCCTAGCGCCATTGAAGTTAGTGTTGTACCAAGCTGACAAGCGGATAAGTACTCATCGAGCCGAGACAGAATATTTTTAACGGCTTTCGCGTTTTTATTGCCCTCTGAGGCCAATTGATTGATACGAGATACCCGCACACGAATAATGGAATACTCTGAGGCCACAAAAAAAGCAGTTAAGGTGATAAGTAAAATAACTAGAATGATATTTATCGTTTCCATAGCCCTCTCTTACTCCGTTGATGACGAAGCAAGAAGCACCCCCTTTGACATTCATTTTTGGATGGAATCATAACGAGAGTAATGATGTCCATAATCGTGTATTACCCAAAAATGACAAGGAGTAGACTATGTACGACTTGGTTAACGAATCGCCAGTGGACTCTTTTGCACAATATCTATCCATTGATCAGCTATCAACTGATGCCCAACCGCTGTCGGATGAACCCCGTCATGCAGCCAATAGGAGGCGTCCGCCTTGGTAGCAGCTTCGTTCAACATGCTCTGGAGCGGCACAAATACGGCCCCATATTTGTCGGCAAGTTGACGTACAATACGCTGGTAGCCCGTTATTTTTTCTTGCCAAATGTCCCAGCGCGCCTCGGTAGCTCCCGTTTTCAAAATAAACGGCTCACACAGCACCAGCCCGGTATCAGGCATCACTTCACGTGTCTCCTCCAGCAGGTGGCAATAGGCTCGTTCAAATCGGTCCGTCACCCCGGACGGCTCCTGCTCCACAATCCGCCAGGCATCGTTCACTCCGATTAGAATACTGAGCAAGTTCGGCTGTAGACTAAACGTGTCTTCATTCCAACGTGCATACAAATCCGAAACCCGATCCCCCGAAACTCCCCGGTTGACAAATTCCGGCTGTGTATCAGCCAGTCGACTCCCAAGTGCCCCAGCGATCAGATACACATAGCTCTGACCCAGCCAATGGTTCGCGTCCTCATTCCGTCCCCTTCCTCCGTCTGTAATGGAATCTCCTTGAAAAAGAATACGTGTGTGTCCTGTACTCGACATTTCGATTGTCCTCCTCGTAATTTCCAATAATACCCTTATCATACCTCGTATTTTCCGAATTGGAAAGCGGTTTCAGGAATTGGGAGAGTTATAGCCACTATGCAGGCGGAATGGTGCTTTCCATTGCTTGTACAGCACCATTCCACCTACTCCGTTTTTATATTGATTTTTCGATTTCAGACCGCTCGGTACTTACACACCTCGCGAAAATTACAACCCCCGCATACTCTGCGAGAAGGCATCGGTGTGAAGAAAGACTCGGGCTTGGGTCGATTATAGTAATCGTCATCAAGGCAGGACTTCATTTCCTCGATGTAACGTCCTACATTGCCAACTACCTTGTCGATATCCTCTGGTGTGGGGCGATATACTTCATGCTCTCCTGTCATCAAATACTCCACACGTACCTCGATCTTCTCCAAAGGAAGCTGATAGTGCTCCTGTACATAGGAAGCATACAAAAAAAGTTGGTCGGAAAAATCGCCTTCCTTACCTGTTTTCCAATCCACGATGACCATGTCTCCATTGTCTCTACGGTAGAGCAAATCCATTTTGACATATACTTTCGTCTCATGAAGGAGCATCGTATCCCACTTCTCCACTTCTACAATTCGGGCCTTTCCCTGTTGCAGTTCACGCCAAACCGCAGTACGGTACAAATTGTGTACCACCGCGTGCTGTCGCTCCTTAATCCGGGCAATCCGTTCCGGAAGCACTTCATCGTCGTAATAAATCTCTGCCAGCATAACCCGATTTTTGGGATCTTGTAGCCATACCTCACGGTGTAATGATTCCTTGTAGCTGTCATTCAACATGTTCTTCATAGCTGTCTCCAGAAATGCTGTGCGCGGGACAGCCCCTTTTTCCATCCACCCGCGTATGACCGATTCACACATTTGGTGCGTAATATTCCCGAATAAAATATATAAGTTGCTCAGTTGCTTAAGCCGATACAACGTAACTTGCTCTTCAGTGCCCTGTGCCGAATTCCAGCCGTTATGCGAGCCGTAATAATGATAATAGTATTTGCGTAAGCATTCGTCGAACGTTTGGGCCCTCGATTGTGAATAGGACCAGGACGGATATATTGCCATGACAGGCCCTCCTTCATTAGAACTTCCATCTCTTTATTATAACGCATGCCTAAGCTGTATCGGTCATAAAAACGACAAAAGACTTTAACCCATAGGTTAAAGTCTTTGACTGACTAGTTAGTATTCTCGCTACGAGTCCGTTCAGCATTGATCAATTCACTTACATTAACAGCACCATCCTCACGGACGTTGACTACGAGTACTGGAGTTCCCAGCATTCCGCTGATCCACTCCTTGTAATCATCCACATGATCATTGGGAAGAATCGTCAAGATCACACCAGCAAAGCCACCACCATGTACCCTGCATGCGCTATTATCAATTGATTTTAAATACATTTCCGTTAAAGCCAGGGCAACCGATACGTCTTGTTCCCGATCAATCCCACTTCTATATACATTCTGTAGCCATTTCCATGAAGAATTACCGGATTCGGTAATGAGCTTTAAGAAATCAGAAAAGCGCCCTTCCTCCAGCGATTTCACTTGCTCATCCACACGCTTATTTTCTTCAAAAAAATGCAAAGCACGAAGCACTGCCCGATCCCCAGCTTTTTCCCTGACCATCTTGAGATTGGCATACAGATTCTCAGGCGATAAGTCACGGCAAACTGAAGCGCCCAAAGACTGAGCCACTGCCCGCATTTCGTTCGGCACCGCTGCGTAATCATCGGTTAAATCAGCATGATTTCCACCTGTATTTACAATAACCAGGGAGTAGCCGTTTTGTTCAAAATTCCAATGGACTGGATTGATGATCGGTTCCTTGGGATTTTCAAAATCAATGGAAATCAAACCGCCATATGCGCAAGCCATCTGATCGAGCAGCCCTGAAGGCTTGTTCCAATAGACGTTTTCCGCATACTGACCAATTTTGGATTTAGCAACAGTATCTAACGCTCCCTCGTTATAAAAATGATTTAATATCGTGCATATCAACATTTCAAACGAAGCGGAAGAGCTTAATCCTGAAGCAGAGAATACATTACTTGATATATAAGCTTGGAAGCCTCCGATACGATACCCGAATTCAAGCAAACCAGCTGCAATGCCACGGACCAGCAACATCGTACCGTCATCCTCCGGTTTTGGTGCCAAGTCGTTTAAATCAATGACGTATTTCGTTTTGTAGCCTTCAGAAAAGAATGTTATAACGGATTCCTCTACTTTAGTAGCTACAGCGATCGTATCAAGTGTAATACTGCCTGCCAGCACCCTCCCGTGGTTGTGGTCTGTATGATTCCCTCCAATTTCGCAGCGCCCCGGAGCACTAAACAGTTCAATATCCCCTACACCAAAATGCTCCTGATACGCCTGTATAAGTGATTGATATCGAGAGGTTTGCTCGGAAATTTGTTGTTGGCCGTACATCCGTGCGAGAACAATCTGTCCCTCGCTAGAATTCAATAGCTCCATATCTTTCATCGTATATCCCCCTACTTGTATGTCTGTTTCCACGCAGAATGATGCTTTAATTATCTCAATTTTCCGTGTGTAAAAGTATGGCACAATTTTAATCTGTAAGCGCTTATTTTAATCGCTTTTATGAGCATTTTACCAATATAACTAAAAAAGAACCAGCCCCTAATCCGGGCTGGTTCCTGTATTTACACCTGATTCATTCCATACACTAACCGTTAAGAAGAAGAATGGTGTTCTGGATTTCTTTTTTAATCGCGTTTCAGCACATATTCTCCAGCATTGTTACGAGTTACAGTAGCGCCAAGTGCCTCTGCAACAGATTTGAAAGGAACATACAATGTGCCATATTCATCCGTATATGGAGCTTGCGGCAACGTCAATGTGCTTCCTTCCAGTACAGCCTGCTTGGAGCCACTTTTTAGCTTAATCGTCTTACCAGTAATATCATCAATTACAGTTGTTTGTTTGGCAGCCGCATCCCATTTTAATTCTGAGCTCAATTCGCCTGTCAGTTCACGCAATGGGATGAAAGCCGTACCTCCACGATTCTCCAATACGTAGTAATCGTCTTTAGGATCGAAAATTGTTTCTACTTTTGTAATTTCCAAATCATTTTTTAAAATGTTGTAGATCGGAGAATTCGCTTCAAAATTGCGCAGTGTCGCTCCCGGTGTTAATTCAGCTTGTGCATTCAAGTCAATAACGCCGTTAGAAAGATCTACTTTATCGGCCGTTACACTACCATTGACGTTCCATGATTGGGTCTCGGTCAGAACGGTAAAGGACTTCACCGGAAGATCGTCTACATCTGGCAATGCAACTGTCAGGTCTGTCAGCGCTTTGCGAACATTTCCTTTTTCATCAAAATACATGTCGCTTTTCAGCACAGTGTTTGCACTCAGAACTGTTTTGATTTCAGGTGCCTCTGCATACATAGTGCTGACTCCTACATCATACTGTGCCACAGCCAAGTCCAAATACTTTTTAACCTCAGTGTAAGCCTCGTTGACCAGCTTTTCTTTGTTTTCATTCAGTTCTGTTGTTACTTTATCACTACCCTCAATTGCTATGCTGGAAGCGATAGTTTTAGTCATATCAATAGCTTGACCGATCAATTCTTTTAAGCCAGCTTCATCCTTGGCCAGATTCGCCAGGAATGGTTTTACCAATGCAACCAGTTCATCACCGCGCAGTTCTGTATGGAGACGAGTCAGTTTCACCTTGTCTTTTTCACCGTATACTTCTTCGGTTACAGACGTTGCAGAAATGGTCGAAGGGTTAGGGGCATGCTTGAGCATAAGTGCAGCGGCTGTTTTGGTCAGATCTCTCACGTCTTTGGAATATACATACGGATCAAACCCGGCAGGCAGACCACTCAAACTCTCTTGCGAGTTCAAAGATATGTAATAAGGTTTTTTGGCACCTTCCAGATGAATAGCCATACCTTGGCGATCCAAAGCAAGCTCAAATGGCAAATTATACTTATCAATATGCAAAGTACCCTTGGCGGAAGCAACTTCCTCCGATTGTACCTTGGCTTCATCTACAGTCACCGAAATCGAATTAATCAAATCTATGATTTGTTGATCTCCTTGCGTGATACCTTCTTTTGGAGTCAACTTAAGAGAAATTTTCTCCGTTGACTGCTGGGATTTCACATCAAGTGTTCCCAATAAATTTTTACTTACATCAAATCCGCCTACTGCCTGGCAACCTGTCAAAGCTACCATTAACAGAATAAGAGGGACGGCAATCCATTTTTTTATATTCATATTAATCCCCTTTCAAGATATTTCCGTTATCTCTTCTATTATCTCAGTGTTGATACGCATTGTAAATGAGTAGAATGGAAAATAGAGCTAGTTATTTAGGATCAATTTTCAGCCTGAAGCATCCGGTAAGCCAGAAGTGCCATTTCCAGACAGCGACGTTTGTCAGAGTCTGCCAAATTCCCTTCTACGATTTCATTAATTTTATCCAGCCGATTATAAAGAGTCTGCCTATGAATATACAAAATTCCGGCGGTATCACGCTTGGAGCCATGGCATTGAAAGTAGGCATCCAGGGTATCCAGAAGCTGCATATGATGCTCACGATCATGCGCAATCAACTCACCCAAATGGTCCTGTACAAATTCTTGTAGAAAAGGAATTCGAGGCACCGCCTTCAACAATTGATAGATTCCGATGCTGTCGTAAAATAGCCGATCCTTCATGACCGGGACGCTTCGCGCGACTTCAATGACCTGATATGCCTCTTCAAAACTGCGGTCCGTCCCTGTCATGCGGTGCCTTACCTTACCAAAGCCTGCATGAATGCGCACTTTATCAAGCTGTCCTGCGGCATAGTTCTGAATATATTGAACCGTATGGGCCAGCACTTTTTTCATCTGCGCTATGGAACGCAGCGTTAATTCCTCCTTTGCACAAAGGATGTAGCATTGACTTCCCTTCATCATCAACAGATTGTGCAACGCTTCTTTTTTCAACAGAGAACGAAGCAGCACTAATACATCCTGATTGATGGATTCCTTGCGCACCTGACTTGCGTCCTTGTCCTGATGCTCTACCTCGATGACTCCTGCCCAAAATAAATACCGCCCCTTCGTTAACAATCGCAGTCCCATCCGGGTCTGGGCCTGTTCTTCATTGGGAAGCTGGCCGTTCAATACATCCTGAATCAGTTCATTTTGATTACGTAGCAATCGGTCTTCAAGAAACTGTGTTCTCAGTACCAATGTAGCAGCTGCCTTGGCTGTGTAATCAATGAGCAGCGACATTTCTTCCGTCGGCATTTCATTATGCAGTACTACACCTACAGCGGAAAACACCTGACCGAAGCATACAACAGGCTGAAACAAGACAGCAGTGGATTCATTCAGGTGAAACAGCAGGTGCCCTTCACGATCGGCAGTCATACTTGTTTCCACTTCATGGGCATAAAAATCTGCAATATGGTCTGCCACATCCGGCTGGACGGAGGGTACAAATCGATTGGTATCAATGGAGGACATGTAGATGACCTGCCGGGCAGCATAGTCATGAAGCACACGCAAGAGGGCGTTCATATCGGTGCTGCGTAGGGTTTCCTGCTGAAGCTGACGTGAAAATCGCTCCAGATCTTTTAATAGTTCATGATGTCGGTTAATAAGTAGAGAGTGAATATCTTGTGTAATTTCAACAAAACGCACCGGCTGCTCAAATACGATGACCGGGAAGTGATGCTGTTCCGCCAACTCCAGTATTTCAGGGGGGATCTCATAGATGCTCGTGCCCAGCTCCACACACAATCCCGCAGCTTCCGAGCGGATCAGCTGCTCCATATACTCGGCGCGCTCTTCCCCCTTCCGGATTAACCACAGGCCGGTCGTCAAAATCAGGTCATGACGGCTCACAAAGGGGGATACATTTGTGATTTCTAGCACATGAACCCAACCCACACGGCGATTTACGCCCTGTTCCCCCGCTGCCAGCTTCGCCCGCCGGAAAACAGGACGTTCCAGCACATCCGCAATGGTAAATGTTTTTTTACCTTTCATCGGCATTCTCCTTATGTGTATGTTTCTATGTCATTTTATATGACATATATTCATCAAAAAGTCGAGCCTTTAAGTCAGATAATCCGACAAAATGTATGATGCGAAGGAGTCGCTCCCCTTGTAAACTGTACCTAATCTAACACGAATTGCATTTATCGGCTTGAGTCCATGTAACTAATCAGCAGACTGCACAAATGATAGTGCCATTTTCTGCACTCGTTTGGTCGTATCCAACACTAAAACATAGCAGACATAGCTGCCCTAGAACAATGCTTGGCTGTTGGATAACACGATCAACAAACATTGATTCTGCAGCGTAGCTGCCCTAAAAACAATCATTTGCCGTTGGATAACAATTATTTTTAGGAGAGGTGAGACGAATGAGAATTGGGGTTCCGAAAGAGATTAAAAACAATGAAAATCGTGTCGCTCTGACACCTGCGGGTGCTGCTCAAATGATTCAACACGGACATCAAGTGTTTGTAGAAAGCCATGCAGGGGTTGAAAGCGGCTTTACAGACGGAGATTATGCCACTGCGGGTGCTACCCTGGTGCAGCAAGCCGCAGATGTGTGGTCCCAGGCGGATCTGATTATCAAAGTAAAAGAGCCGCTCCCCTCTGAATACGGGTATTTTCGGCCAGGTTTGATTTTGTTCACCTATCTGCATCTGGCTGCCGAGCCCGCACTGGCCCGGGCTTTAACAGACAACGGCGTAGCCGCCATTTCCTATGAGACGCTAGATGTGGAAGGAAGCTTACCGTTGCTTACCCCCATGAGCGAGGTTGCAGGCCGAATGGCTGTACAAATCGGAGCACAGCTGTTGGAAAAACCAAAAGGCGGTAAAGGCATCCTACTGGCAGGTGTGCCGGGGGTCAAACGCGGTAAAGTGACTATTATTGGGGGAGGGGTGGTCGGCACCAATGCTGCCAAGGTCGCTATCGGTCTCGGGGCAGATGTGACACTAATCGATCTGAGCCTGCCAAGATTGCGCCAACTGGACGATATTTTTGGCAATCAGCTCCATACGCTGGTGTCCACCCCCTCCAACATTGCTGAAGCCGTGGCGCAAAGTGATTTGCTGATCGGTGCTGTCCTGATTACCGGTGCCAAAGCCCCGCGGCTTGTCACAGAGGCCATGGTGCAGACGATGCAACCCGGTTCAGTCATCGTCGATGTCGCCATTGACCAAGGTGGCATTGTTGAGACGATTGACCACATCACGACACATGATCAGCCAACCTATGTAAAGCATGGCGTCATTCACTATGCAGTGGCGAACATGCCAGGCGCGGTACCGCAAACCTCTACGCTCGCTCTGACCAACGCAACGCTCCCCTTTGCTCTCCAACTTGCAGATCTTGGTGTGCAAGAGGCGCTTCGCAGAAGCAAGCCGCTGCTTAGCGGTGCCAATGTCCTGAATGGACATATCACCTACGAAGCAGTCGCCCGTGATCTGGGGTATCCTTATGTTCCTGTGGAACAGGCATGGCAGACCAAAACCTTACAATAGAAAAAAGCAGCACAAAGAACCATACACTTTTCCCAGTAGGGATTGAAGTGTATGGTTCTTTGTATGCTAACTACATCTAACATATTTAACCGCATTTAGACGGCTTCTGACGAAAGGAACATTTGGAGACGGCGATAAATATCCGTGATTTCTTCCAACGACATGCGCACCAGTCCACTAGACGAAGGTGCCACAAATTCATGCATTTCGGGGATTAGCGGTTCAGGCTGGAATCCCCAATCTGCTTTGGATTTTTTACTATATTCGGTGTACACGCCTTTGCCGACAAAGCAAGCGACCTTCGGGCGGTACTCCATTAGCTTCGCATGCAGCTTCAGACGTCCTTCGGCGTACTCCTCTCGTGTGATGTCCTCCACTCCCCTAGTGGGACGAGAGACAATGTTGGTAAAACCGTAGCCTAGCTTTAGCAACTCTCGATCTTCCGATGGATCGTATAAGCGAGGCGTCAAGCCGGCCCCCTCCAGTATGCGCCAAAAGCGGTTGCGCGGATTAGCGTAATGATGTCCTACCTCGCCTGATTTCAAGCTGGGATTAAAGCCGATAAATACAACGGATAATCCATAGTCGAGATGATCATCTACCTCGTGTAGTTCTGTCTCTGGTTCTGTCATCGGGCCCCTCCTTCCTCAAACCATATCCAGCGGCTGCTTCCTCGTTGGTGGAGGAAAAGCTTCGTCTATTTGTTGAAGTTGTTCAGGGGTGAGCTGAATGCTCGCCGCCGCTGCATTTTCTCGTACATGCGATTCTTGTACCGCCTTGGGAATTGCCCATACATCACCGTCCCGTATGACCCATGCGAGTGCGATTTGCGATGGAGTTACTCCGTGGCTGGCAGCAATGTCTACCATAACAGGATGGTCCAGCAGTCCTCGACGCAGGCGTCCCCCTTGAGCAATCGGGCAATAGGCCATTACAGGTACACCATGCGTACGGCTCCAAGGAAGCAGATCATATTCGATACCTCGCGAAGCCGCGTGATACAGCACTTGGTTGACAGCACAGGCTTCGCCATTACTCAGGCTCCATAGCTCCTCCATATCGGACTTGTCCAGATTGGACACGCCCCAGCTACGGATTTTGCCTTGCTCACGCAGTTTTTCCATGCCTTGTATTGTTTCTTGCAGTGGAATATTTCCGCGCCAATGCAGCAGATACATATCCACGTATTCGGTTCCCATTCGGGTTAGGCTCGCTTCGCAGGCTTGAGCCAATCCTTGACGGTCCGCATGATGAGGGTAGGCTTTGCTGACGAGATACACATCATCCCGGCGGCCCCGAATGGCCTCCCCGACGATCTCTTCTGCGCCGCCCTCCGCATACATTTCAGCCGTGTCCACCAGCGTCATACCCAGCTCGAAGCCAAGTTGAAGCGCACGCACCTCCTCCTGCCGAAGTGAGGCTTTTTCGCCCATATTCCACGTCCCCTGCCCGATGAGTGGTACTTCACGACCGTCCGTCCATGTAATCTCACTTTTCTTATGTTGACTCAACTACATTCCCTCCTTAGGAGCCTGGTGTCACAGGCTTGTCAAATACATGACTCTGCGTCCAGTGCTGACCGCCATCCGAGGTGGTATATAGGATCGGGGCCTGCTCTGAATCTGAGAAAATAGCCCAGCCTTCCTTGGCATTGGCCATCCCGATTTGCTGATTGCCATAACCCTCAAAGCCTTGCTTGCCATTGTTCCACGTCTTGCCACCGTCAGTTGTCCAACCAATCGTATTAGGCTTGTCGCACGGTACACAATAGCCTCCCATCAATGCGGTACTGCTGTTAACTGCATAGAGCATGCCTGGTGCCGTCCCTTCATTTTTGGCAACCTGATTGTCTTGCTGGCCAATACCCGGTGCCGGACCGCCGCCAGCGGTGGAATTTGCCAGTACAGTGCGCCAGCTTTGTCCACTATCAGCCGTATGCCAAAGCGAATACGACGTCTGATTCATCCCCGTGTCTCCAACCAGCTCAATCCATGCGTTGCCCCGTTCTACCGAACGAATAGTTACTCCGTTCAGAGGCCCTTCGGTTGTTCGTGACATGACAGGGGTCCAATTTTGGCCTCCGTTAACGGTGTGTAAAATCTGGAATGAGCGTTCTGTGCTCTGAGTTACCGCCCAGCCGTTTTGCCGATCATGATAATATGGCTGTCCTACTATGTGGCTAGGTACGGGGAGCGGAGACCAGCTTTGTCCACCATCTTTGGTATATTGATTGCCACTGAATCCTTCCTTGGATGATACAAAGTGTAAAAAGCCCGCTTGTCCTTGCTCAGGCACAGTCCCGACAGCTTCCCAACGCTTGCCGCCATCGAGAGTTGCCAGCAGTGAACCGCTATCTTCCATAACAGCCCAGGCCTGCTGTCCATTCAAGGCAAAAATCTGTTGAACCGTACCTTTGCCTTGATACTGCACATTCCAAGCTGAACCGACTGAACCGGATGGAGCCGCATCTGTTCGGGCAATCCATCCATTACCGCCGATCCAGCCGGATTGGCCGTCGATTAATCGCAGCGCGGTAATATTGTCCATGCGGACGTTCGCTATACTAGCATCTGTCGTTGATTGCCCTCCTGTCTCCACTGCTTTGTCAGTGCTGGACGGAGATGTGCTATTTTTACCGTCAGAAGTAGTCTGCTGTTCCGGTGTATCCACAGTGGCTCCCGAACCATTGACTTGTGACGCTGCAGAATCCTTTGGTTTGTTCTGAGCTGTTTGTCCTGTTTGTGAATTTGATTCACACCCCGCTGCTACTAGGGCTACGGCGAGCAAAAGCACCCAAACCGATGTTTTTTTCTTCATTTTGTTCATCCCCTTATGTTGTTGATATACTTGCTGCGCGGGTATGGTACTCACAGCAAAGCATATTCTATGTATTACTCTGCTGTATTGGTTTCACTCTTGCGGTGAATATACGATACTGACTGCATGCGAATCCTGTATGCGAATCGTTATAGGATTACGAGTTTACAGGAACAAAGCCGCTTTTTTCAATAGCCCGAGTTCCTTCTTCGCTTTGCAGCCATTCAAGTAATCGTTGCATCGAAGCACGTGGTTTCTCACCTTCGCGTGTAACTACAAACAGTTGGGCTGTGAATGGATATTGTTTCGAACGAATGTGTTCTTTGTCAGGCTCCACTCCATCAATAGATAAAAATTTGACCTCTTGACGATTATGCATCACATTTGCGAAATAATAAAATGAATAACCGAGCGCATTGTGATCCTTGTTAAAATCAGCAACTGCATTAATCATTTCACCCATTATACCAATTCGGAGTTCCCGAGGTGGTTCAGCCATGTCATGACCTTTCATCACTTTCTTCTGCATATATGTTTGACTTCCTGAATTTTCCTCTCGCTGATAAGCAACGATCGGCTGATTCTTTCCCCCTACTTCACTCCAGTTACGAATAGATCCTTCATATATGCTGCGTACCTGCTCCGAAGAAAGTCCGTTAACCGGATTGCCTTTATGAACGAGAAAAATAAACGCATCCCACCCGATGGGTGTGAGCTTCATTTGAATTCCCCGACTTTTCGCCAGGCGCAATTCCTCATCGGATGGACCCGCCACCAGTATCAGATCCGCCTTCTTTTCAATCAGATTGACATAAGCCTGATGTGTTGTGTTGAATCTCAGTTCGTGAGCCGCACGAACCTTGCTCATTCCGGTCAATTCATGCAGCATATCCTGCGCGAATGGAATGGCCGCTGTAGCTCCATCTACTACCGGGAAATCCCTTTCCGCAATGTACGGACGTTGAGGAAGCATGAGCGTAATCGTCAGTACAATGATGAGCGCAGCAGATATCGCGGCAACAACCCATTGCCATCTATGATCCACCTTACCATTCTTGTCGGTTAGTGCTGGATAACGATTCACCCCAACTCCTACTACCATGCCAACTATCGGCAGCAGTGCAGCCAGTAGAAACCAGAATTCACCATGCTGTGTATATGGGCCCAATACCTCTAACACAGGTTCCGCCCAAGCGTGATAGAGTGAAAAAAGCTCCCACGCTCCTCCAGACACTTCGGCAAGTTGGCCGCCAGATCCTCGTAGTCCTACAATCCACAACCACAGCCCACATAATAATGATAATAGCCCTGTCAGCATCAACGGAAGCTTGCCCATGTTGGACATACGCGCACTCAAGGCACCATAAGCTGCAAAGATGAGACCGATAATCCATGCATATAGAAGCAGTATTACAATCACAGTTGTATCCGTTACACCTTCATGCCTCAGCAAATACTGCACTTGAGGTGCTACAACCATACTCCAAATAATATTAAACATGACTGAAAACAATCCAAACATAAACGTACCGACCAGCCATGGCCAAAACCATGCGATCCGCACAGACTCGTCCTTTTTCGGCTTGGTTATAACTCCCTTTGGTTCAGACATGTACATCCCCCTATAACTAATGAATGAAATGAGACTGTAAGCCATTGCTTCTTCATTGTACAATTATGGTAAAGATTAGTATACGAAAGGATGGTAAACATGGCAAAAAGGCCTCCCCTACAGGAAAGGCCTCTTTGGTATCGAATCTTCTCTATATCGCTCTGGCATGGATCAAAAAACGATGCTGCTTCACGTCCCAATACCCATCACGTTTAATGTCCAAATACAGACCATACAGCTGTTCTATATATTTCTCTGGCTGGAAGTCTGCAATCTGCCATTCAATGACTTTTAAGTAATAGACAATCGCTCCAATATCGTAAAATCGCTGTATCGGAAACTGTTCCTGCTGCTCTAAAATTTCGAAGCCATTGCTTTTCAAACCTGCAAGTGCTTGAGAAAGGGTCCAGTCCGCATACTCGTATTCAGGTGCTCCCAAGCGAGCGTTAAGGCCTGCACAATCCAGGCCTCCCGCCTGTTGAGTCAAAAACGTACCTCCAGGACGCAAAATACGGCGCACTTCCGCTGGCGAAAATGACTCATGCTTGTTCAGCACAAGATCGAACCCGGCATCGCCAAACGGAAGGGAATCGTCATCATGTATAGCCATCACGTGCACACCCAGCGGCTCCAATCTTTGCTTGGCAATAGGTATGTTCGGTGCATATGCCTCTGTCGCACATATGATCTCTGGAAAAGGGCGAAACTGCGACAAGAGCTCTCCCCCGCCTGTTCCCATATCCAGCATCGCCTTGGTGGAATGGATCAACGCCAAAGCCTTGCTGGCATAAGACCAGTCCAAAGGCTCGCTCGCCACTCGTCCCGTATCCGAGATGAATGAAAAATCCCATCCGGAAAACGACTGTTTATGATGCTCCAACAACTGTAGAAATTCACGATCTTCTGTATACTTCATATTTTTTGCTCCTCCACTATTGAACTGTACACGCTTTGGTCTCTATTTATATCAGTTCTAATTTGGAGGAGCTCTTGCCCGTCGATCAGGTTGTTATATGTCGTGTCCCAACCATCCCATGTTCATCTACCTCCGTCTATTTGCCATCTAAACCAGACGCTCTCCCTCGTTAGAGCTTAAGGAATTGCCGGTAATGCCTTTGCAAGCTCCGGTGTCATATCGTTTGGCGTAAAATAGTAATAGCCTGTGTGGGGATCTGAACTAAATAAAGGTTTGATCTTGACCTGAAATAGGTAAGTACCCTTCGCAATATTTGGAGTATAGCTATAGGGTCTGCGCTTTTCCAGTACAGTACTCCAAAGCTTCGGATCTTCAATTGTTATTGCTTTGTGCTTCTGTTGAATGCTTTTAAATAGCTTATAGTCTTCAATATACTGATTGGGTTGATAAGGTTCAAGCTCTTCAGTAATAATAGGAACAGCCCGTATCGAAAAAATATCCTTGGCATCGATGACGACCTTATCCGCATATCCCTTTTGTTCTAGCCAACCTGTAAGCTTGTGATAGGAAGCCGGCCAATTAAATGAGAGTTCACGCTTCCATTTCGGTTCGTTATTGGTAAAGGATGACTCTTTATTTGTAATAGAAACATTCCCCAGAGGATATCGATGTGATTGCATTTCACTATAACTCATACTTAATACTTCTTCTCTGAGTATATCTTCAAATTCACGAGTTTCTTTGGGATTGGTCAAAACCACTCGTCTTTCATTATCATCTATGGATTGGATATTAATCGTCTCTGCTTTTCCTTGCAGCTTATCCAGCTCGTATCTTACCGTTTTATAAGGCTCTGCTTCCATCACCTTAGTCAGTTCTGTCCGGAAAGGTTTCTCAGGGAATGTATAACGCCGAGTCATGGTGGAACCATCATCCAAACGGTAGACTATGAATGCCGATTCGACGGCCAGGTTTTTGGACAACATTTTCTCGCCAGCTGCATGTGCGCGTACGAGTTCACGATGTAAATTCAGCACAGAGGTGATATAGGCCCTGTCTTGGGAGTAATAAGCTTCTCTTTCTGCATCTCCCCCTAGAGGCTCCTCTCGCCCGACATAAACTTTTTCTACGGAGTGTGCTGTTGGAATCCGCCCCTCATAACCCAACCAACCTGAAACCGGGATATATAGTACCAGCCCCATGATCACACCGTACACGACCATTTCCACTAAAGCACGAACACGCATAATTTGCCACGTCTTGCGAATGACCATCTCTACAACGATATAGCCTAAAATAGCTCCAAGTGCATACCCAAAAATCGACCAGTTTGCTCCTCTTGTACCTGCATTATTAAAATAATCGCCTAGTATAAGCATGGCGCATAGTATGACTCCTGCCTTGAACAAAGGCTGTAAGAAAGGAAATGCTATGGCCTGAGTCGCCTTTTCGACCAAGCGTTTACGATACAAACCATAACTCAAGGCGACAAACAGCAGAGAGATACCTAGATAGGCAAGTAGCTCCATGTAAGAAAAGGCGCGCTGTGGCAAGTTGTCCATAATGCGTACAAACGGCGATAAGTTTTCCCAAACATTATTATTGCTGCGAAACTCCCCACCATTAATATATTGAACAACGGTTTCTCGCACCCGCACATATCCGTATAAATTACGTTCTAGAAAACGCCCTATCATCATGAATAGAAACTGAGGCAATAGCAGCAAAACATACACTACTACGGTCTGTAGCAACGATTGTCCCACACAAATCCCTACAAACACAGTAAAAGTAAACAAGAAAATCGTAAGGACGGACACGACCAAAGCCCACGATCCAACATCATTAATTTGAAAAATATAAGGCAGTTCGACTGACGTGTTAACCCAAGCAGTTACTCCCGCAGTCAGCCATACAGGTACAAGTAAAAGAATAAGACCGCTAATTAAATGTGCCGTTAATAGATGCTCTCTACGCAAAGGTAGGCTATGATACAAATCGGATGGCCCCTGTCGCTGAACAAAACGAAGCAGCATCACTCCTGCCAGCACCGGTACGGTCACTAGAATTAATTTTTGCAATTCATTACCTGAGCTTGTGCTATCGAACAAGCTTTTTAAAACCACTCGTGGTTGTTCATCACCAATGCTCATAAACAATGACAGCGGTACTGTAAACAGTAATCCCGCCAAGTACAGTAGACCGATCCAGCCATGCTGTCTCAGGCATTGGCGAATTACGCCGCCGCTACAGAAGAATCGGTTGGATGTCATAACCTGCGTCCTCCATTTCATAAATGAAAATTTCTTCAAGCGTCAGCGGTAGCAAATCGAATACATGTGGCTCATACACTTCAATCGTCTCCGCAATCCGCTCTCGCTCACCCCGGATAATAAGCAGCAGAACACTGCCCCTCCGCTCCTTATGTACGACCGAAAGTTGGCTACAGACAGCTTCCTCATGCATGCTGTCCCGAAAAGCAACCTGCACCTTATGCGTATCGGATTTGAGGTCATCGACCTCTTTTTCCAATAGCATCCGACCTTGGTGCATAATGCCGACATGATCACACATGTCTTCAATCTCACGCAAATTATGCGATGAGATCACGACGGTCATCTCACGTGCAGCGGTTTCTTGGAACAAGAGATTTTTGATCATTCTACGCATCACCGGGTCCAGACCATCAATGGGTTCATCCAAAACCAGCAGCTCAGGCATGCAGCTCAAGGCAAGCAAAAAAGCGGCTTGGCGCTTCATCCCTTTGGAAAAACGGTGGAGTTTGCGCTTCGGGTCCAGCTTGAAAATATCCGTAAGCTGTGTGTAGCGTTCCTCACTCCAACTTGGATAAATGGAGCGGTAAAACCGGGCCATCTGACGAATTGTCGCTTGCGGGAAAAAATAAGGGGTATCCGGTAAAAACAGAATGTGCTGCTTGACTTCAGGCTGCTCATACACTGGCTGACCACCGATTAGCACCTTGCCAGTATCCGGTCGGTAAATCCCGGCAATGATTTTGAGCAAGGTCGTTTTCCCTGCCCCGTTCGAGCCCAGCAGTCCAAAAATGGAGCCCTTCTTTACCGTGAGGGCAAGCTGATCGACAGCCTTTTCTTCTGTAAATGTCTTTGTGACTTCCCTTAATTCAATCAAGGGACATCCCCCTTTCCTTTGTTTGCATAGCTTCCACGTATATGTCGTCCACTTCCTGCTGTGTAAAACCGAAATGGACAGCTTCGATCATCTGTTTTAACAATGCCACCCGAATCTCATCCCGCTTCATTTGTTGCGGCTGCTGCTGGGTAGGCGTGACAAAGCTGCCTTTACCCTGAACGGAATAGATATATCCTTCGCGTTCCAGCTCGCGATACGCCTTCTGAATCGTATTCGGATTCACCGTAAGTTGAGCGGACAATGCCCGTACAGAAGGCAATTGCTCATCCGGCTGAAGCGATCCGTACATGATCATTTCCTTGACCTTCTCCATAAGCTGTTCGTAGATCGGCTTACGGCTGCGGATATCCAGCTCGAACACATGGACTTCCTCCTTTCAACACTGGCTCAAATTCATTTATACATGTTCAACCGTTCTAACTGTACTATCATTAATAGTACAGTTAGAACAGATTGTCAATCTTTTCTTTGGACATTTCTTACGAAAATAGCCGTGATGCAGGATGCATCACGGCTATGTCTTTTTTTAGCCTTCCTTTGAATCATAAGGCTGATCACGGCTTATATTGGCAAGCGTTTGCCCTTCCGGCAGTTTAAGATCCAGCTGGAACCGGAATGTTGCTCCTTTGGCCTCGTTGCTATCCACACCAATGGAACCTCCCATTAGCTTGACCAGGTTTTTGCAGATGGACAAGCCGAGGCCTGTCCCTCCATATTTCCGGTTCAATGCCGGATGAAGCTGGGAAAAAGGCTGAAACAACAAATGCTGACGATCTGCCGGGATGCCGATTCCAGTATCAGTTACACTAAACTCAATTAGGCATTTCTTTTTACGGCGGCTGTAAGCCTTTCTCTCCACAAAAATATTTACATGCCCTCGCTCCGTAAATTTGATCGCATTGCTCACCAAGTTCACCAATATCTGTCGGATACGCACATGATCACCGACCAGCATCCCTGGCATTTCCTGATCTACATGCCATTCTAGCTGGATGCCTTTTTCCATAGCCTGTGTCATAAATAGGTCAGCTACACTGCCAACCACATCCTCCAGTACAAAAGACTCATGCAGCAACGACATTTTGCCAGCTTCGATTTTGCTCAAATCCAGTATCTCATTTAGTATCTGCATTAAAGCGTTGCTACTGCTGGTAATAATATCGATATAGCTACGTTGCTCCTCATCTAATTCCGTGTCTGCCAGTAACCCGGCCATGCCTATAATGCCGTTCATTGGTGTACGGAGCTCATGACTCATCACAGACAGGAATTCTGACTTGGCCCGGTCGGCGCGTTCCGCAGACTCCTTGGCCCGAATAATCTCCTTTTCATTCGTCCTGTCTACAAAAACCATCACAGCTCCTTTTCGCTCGCCGTTATCCATCAAAGGGCTGATTCGATAAGAAGCCAGAAAACTGGACCCGTCTTTTTTCCAAAATACAGCTTCCTCTGCCTGATAAGAAGCTCCGCTGCGAATCGCTTGGAGAATAGAAGCCTGCTCGTCCGGAAAATGGCTGCCTATTTCGTCAGCATGGCGAATCACGTCTATACATGAACCGTTCAGCGGGTTGGCTGATCCTATGCCGAACATCTCAACGGCTGCCGGGTTCATAAAGCGGACATGTCCTTCGGTATTCAAACCCACAATTCCTTCGGATACTGCATTCAAAATAAGCGAATGCTCGTTACTGAGCTTTTCAATCTGAGCAATGTAGTTTTTAAGAGGGGTAACATTCTCTATAATCCCGTAGCAG
Source organism: Paenibacillus sp. lzh-N1 (assembly GCF_002872435.1). Lineage (NCBI taxonomy): Bacteria > Bacillati > Bacillota > Bacilli > Caryophanales > Paenibacillaceae > Paenibacillus > Paenibacillus sp. lzh-N1. The sequence goes on from NZ_CP025696.1 coordinate 537,610, forward strand.
CCTACAATTTCTTCTTGCACGAAAATCGGGATATTAGTCATCTTGATGAATAGACGCTCCCCCTCCTTATGTATGAATTCCGATTCATAGGTTTGTGTCTCCCCCTGTTTGGCCATTTCGATATGTCGTTTGATTTTGTCCTGTTCCTCAGAGGAAGCCATTACAAGTATTTCAGTTCCAAGCAGCTCATCCCTCGTATAACCCGTAAGCTTCTCCAAACTCGGATTCACGCTCAAAATATGACCTTCCATATTCATGGCGCATATCCCGAGTGGATTATGCTGAAATAGTGACTTATAACGGTTTTCACTTTCACGAAGACGCTGCTCGATTTCCCGGTGCTCTGTAACATCCTGTATCATCCCGACTACTTGAACAGGCTTGCCTGCATGCTCGTCCATCTCAGCTTCCCAGATCGAACGCAGTACCTTCTGTTCCCCATTGGGCAATACAATCCGGTAAAAGGTTTCTTCGTGAATTCCCTTTAAGATCACGTTGTTGATAATTTGCTTCATCCGTTCAGTATCTTCGGGATGAACTGCCTTCATGAAAGCGTCAATACTTGTTTCAACCGGCTTGACACGATAGCCAAATATGCTGCGAAATTCCTTGGAAAAATGCATAACATTGTTGACCAGATCCCAGTCCCATGAGCCGAACATCGCCAACTGTTGAGCTTTTGCCAGGTTCTCCTCGCTCTTCTGGCGCTCTGTGATATTCCGTCCGATGGATAGAACTCGCTTGATCTTGCCCTGTTCATCCCGAATAATACGGTACGATACTTCCAGCCACAAATAATGCCCGTCCTTATGACGTACACGCCGCTTCATGATGCCTGTTTCCTTGAACATTCCATGTACACGCATGTAATCGGCATCTTCGATATGGTAAAATTGAAGCCGTTTTTTGCCGAGCATTTCCTGCTTCGTATAGCCAAGGAGTTTTTCCACCGAAGGAGAAATATATTGAAGTATGCCGTCTGCCGTGCTGTAAGAGATGACATCCGGCGTATTTTCGGTAATCAACATGTACAAATCCTCATTGTCCGAAAGCACCTGCTCCATGTCCTTTTTCTCCGTGACATCCATTGCATACGCAATCAAATAAGATTGTTCGGTAGCCTCATCATCAAATATGGTTAATTCCAGCGATAGCCAGACAGTTGTTCCCCGTTTATGCTTTAAACGCAGCTCTGTCTTGTAGACTTGATCCGTAGCCTTTAGCCAACCTGCATAGGCCTCCCTCAGCCCTTGCTGATCCTGAGCCTCATTATACAAGAGATGGTAATATCGGATATCCAGTAATTCCTCCTGCTCATATCCGACCATTTTGCAAAAGGCGGGATTGACATACAGACACTTCCCCTCCCTCGACAAAATCACGATTCCTGTCGGGGCATGATTATACATATGTTCCAGCAAAGGCAGTCGTTGAGCAGCAGAAAACACAATGAATCTCCTCCTCTGTGGTCCGGCAGTTTTTCTAACTATACCTATTCTAACATGATATGGGATTTTTATTGAGGAGAGCCCTCCTCTAGATGAAAGCCATTAAAACATGTATGCACAAAAGATTGCCGATGCAGGTTCATCGGCAATCTTTAGATTATTTTTTTATACCACCCGGCTAAGAAAATGACGCAAAAATCGCTCAGCGTCTACTTTAAGTGCCACATCAATCGTAGTCAGCGTTTGAGCTTCAGTCTCATTTTGTACCTCTCGGGTGCGACCAACCTCGGTGGAATCCCCTACCTCAACGGCAATGTGCATTGGACGCGTCTCCACAAAACTGGAGTCAATAGCTAACCCTACGGCTAATGGATCATGCAATGCACAGCCTGCAATACCAGGTCTGAAATTGCGATAGGCTTCCATATAAAAGTCGGTCATATCCGCCATAAACATACCAAGCTCAGTCCCTTGCTCACGCCACTTGTCCACTTCCTGCTGGAGAAGCAGGGTTTGCATGGTAACGTCCAGCCCAACAAGCGTAAGCGGAAAACCTGCTCCCAGCACATAGGCTGCTGCCTCTGGATCGGCATAAATATTGGCTTCTGCCGTTGGAGTTACATTCCCTTTCACCGTGACCGCGCCGCCCATAATAATGAGGCGGTCAAGTAATTGAGGCAATTCCGGACAACGATCCAGAGCAATCGCTAGATTGGTGAGCGGTCCCACAGCTACAAGTGTAAGCTTGCCTTCATAGCGACGAGCCTGTCCAATGATAAAATCAGCCGCATCTCCAGACGCTGCCTGACGGGACGGCGCTCCTTTTAGCTGGTTGCCAATGCCGTCTTCACCATGAATATGACGGGAATATGGCTTGAACAGCTCACGGGCATACGGCTTGTGAGCGCCCGACACGACCGGAGCCTCTACCCCCAGTTTTTCCAGCAGGATCAGTGAGTTACGTGTTGCCTCCTCCACCGAGATATTGCCAAAGGTGGTTGTAATACCAAGTAGCTCCAATTCCGGCGAATGGACTGCGTACGCAATAGCAAGCGCATCGTCAATGCCAGTATCTACATCTAAGATTAACTTTTTGCTCATGATGACCTCCACAGTAGAACAGCATTCTTTTTTCATTATACACAATTTGAATGCTTATTCCCTTGGTCATCGAATTCTTTATTTGAAGACGTTAAAAAAAGGCTACGACAGTTATGCCGTAGCCTTCTTTTACCACTTTTTAATCACTCAAGGGCACATGTTCTGGCCAAATCCTAAGGCTCGATTCCCCATACCAGCTTATCGTTGTGGAACAACGTTACTTTGTTCCATTCAGCATAAGAGGTTTTGGTTGGATCGAAGGAATAGTCATTGGATTCGTTCAGATTAGACCAGTCGCTATTGTTCATGCGGATCTGAATATCACCTGTTTGCGCTCCAGCAGCAAGCGTGCCGGCTGCCGCACTGAACCCAATTTCAATATAGTTGTCTTTAATGGTGCGCAGCACATTATCATTACCTACTTGCGCCCAGTCTACCGCAGATTGCAGTTCTTGGCTGCCATCTTTTGTGAAGTAATAGCGGATTTTCAGCTCGCTCAGCTTCACGGGTGTTGTACCTTTATTTTTCAGGTTAAAGAAAGGCTTGGCAGCGTTATTCGCTGGATCCGTGTCCCCAGCACGATACATTACCACCAGATCACCCGCTGGATCTGTAGGGTCGGTTGGATCTGTCGGTGTACCTTTTGGTTCAGCGCTTACCGTTGCTGAATCCTTACTTGTTCCTTTCGCATTCGTAGCACTTACAACATAGAAGTATGTTGTTCCGTTCGTCAGTCCCTTATCCGTGTACTCTCTTGCTGTTACAAGAGGCGCCACGGCTGTAAAAGGGCCTGCTTCGCTAGTCGCACGTTTTACGGTGTAGCTTTCGGCACCCGTAGACGCATCCCAAGTCAGCGTTACTTGCGCATTACCCACAGTAGCCTTTAAGCCTGAAGGTACAGCTGGAGCTGTAGGCGCTGGGTCCACACCACCACTGGAAGGCACGATTGCAGGGTACGCATTTTGTACCAGCATCACAAACTGATCATGGAACCATGCTCCTGAAATAGGTGCATTCGGCAAAGCATCTGTTAATGTGCCATCCTTGGTTGTATAGGTAGGATCACACATACGGTCAAAGCCTTTACCCTCATCGTTCGGAATGAGTGAGCTGGAACCATCGGAATCACCCGGAGGTTTCGCCCAGACATAGGCATCGATATGGCCAGCTGGAGCCGTTTGTGGCGGTGTTCCCATCCCTGCTCCGCTGCTATTACACCAGTTACCACGGTGCGAACGTTTGTCCACACGACCTGAGTTTACATAGGAGTTAATATCATTGCCGACTGCGGAAGTCGGACGGTTAGGTCCTCCCCATCCATTACGGCCGGTATCAATTAACATGCCGAGCGAGCTTGGCCAGCCTGCATTGACAAAATCTCTATGCAAGGACTCAGCGAAATCCGATTCATCGAAATTAGGATTCCATTCGTAGAATTTGGACGATTTGATCGGCTGCCCGCCAATATTCAGGTTGGGATCAGGCAGATTCGGTTCTGTCAACGGTGAAGTATTGGCTGTATTCGTGATAAAGCCATCCACACTGGCCAGACCTTTGCTAGTATCTTTGAAGATAGTTGTAAACAGAGATACCGTTGCTGCACGGTTGTTATCCCAACCTAACCAGCCAGAGTGACCGATATCCACGTATTTGTACACATTCGGAATCTCGTTCAGCTTATTCATTGTGTATTTAACGCCAGCCTCATAAATTCCTGTAGATTTGGCTTGTCCACATTGGGGAGTATCCAGATTGGTTACCAGATTTGGCAAACTGTCCGGTTCAATGATCGCTACGATGCGAATATCCTTATATTTGGGATTCGCAAAAATAGAAGAAATTTTGTCAATATAATCCTTTTTGTACGTTTCCAGACCTGCCTGGGTCAACGGCAATTCACCATTGGAAGCCAAGGCATGACAATCTCGTCCGGGCAGATCATACACAATGAATTCCGCCGTAATCGGTGTGTTGCCTTTCTTTTGCGCCAATACTTGGTCCAAATGCGCTTCCAAGCCAAGCTTGCCCCCACCGCCGTTAATAGCAGCAATACGATCAAGCCATACGGCTGTCGGGAACGTTTTGACCGTTTGCATTTTTGCCTTCAGGTTCGCATCCGTAACCTTGGCAATCGATGTGTCGACACTAGCCGCATAATCAGGGTTAACGTATTTTGTCGCTCCTTGGTATGGATTATCGACATGGGATTCTGCATGTATTTTATCCGTAAATCCTGCACCTGGTAGAAAGCTGCTTGCGACGAGTGATAGCGCAAAAGCATACTTCATTCCTTTACGAAGCACTTGCTTTGTTTTCAATTGCTTCACCTATCTTTCCGTAGATTTTATTGAATCTTCCTATGTCGGCACCTGATTGTTATATGATTAAATGTGTGTTACGCCTACTCTCTCCCTAGAAAAAGTAGCGTTCATAGTTGTGAAAGGTAAGCGCTTTCTATTTGTTCATGCGCTCACATTTTCCCCTTTTTGTCACCTCCTATGTTAGATTATAGTGAGCTGGAAATCTGCTGTAAATTGAATAAATTAAGGACTACAATTATTAATTAGGCATTTGAATTGCCACAACGACGGTCCGGCAGGGTGCCTCTTTTTCTAAGATCGGTTCTATCACTTGTTGAACTTCCCTGCTATGACAAGCTCTCAGGAGATTCAGAGTCGACAGTAAAAGAGTGGATTCATAAAAAACAAGACTGTATTCTTTAATTTCCGCCAGCCCAAATCGACAATGATAAACCTCAGGTTGCCAGCTACGCCAAATCGTTAAATCTATCGACAGCAAAAAGGGTGTTCCAGACCTATGGTCATGAAAACACCCTCTTATTGTTGTTCCATCCGTCTCTGTTTATTAACAGGCCATAGAATGAGCGTTACTTCAATTGTACCAAGTAGCTGTTACGCCTTGCTGTTCTGCACTTTTTCGCGATCCTTGCCTTTGTCGGATTGTCCTGCATTTTTATTGGCAGCATCCCGGTCCAGCTGCATTTCTTCAACCGTCTTCACCTTAAGCCGCGCTGCTCCCTCATAAGGTCGGGCTGGAATCAGATCGCCTGCAGCCAAACGTTGGCGCGCCTCGGCAATCGCTGCTCCATATTGCGGCAACCATGCCTCCTGTGCCACCAGCATCTCATCGACCATCTGCCAAATTTCTTTTGGATTACACACCGCGCCCACTAACGGGTCCATCATAAACGCTTGGCGCAGCAGCTTATCGTCTCCATGTACAGCCGCTTCGACAGCCAAACGCTGAACGGAAATACTAACATTGCACACGGCAGCAGGACCGAGCGGCAGTTCTCCAACATGCGGCATGGAAATGCCATTTCGATCCACATATCCAGGGGCTTCAATAATCGCATCGTCCGGCAAGTTGGAAATTACCCCATGATTAATAACATTAAAATGTCCCCGGTATACACGTCCTGTTTCCAGACCTTCGATAATGTATGAGCCGTGCTCTTCACCGCGACTCTCTGCCTTGTACTCCAGTGGCTCTTCCTTCATCCAGTTCGGGAAATCTGTTTCAAACCAGTTGCGTCCTTCCGTACATACACGCAGATAGCCGCCTGTTTCTCCGTTGATCCAGTTGCCCAGGTCAATCCAGTCCAGAATTTCATTCGGACGCTTACGATACCAAGGCACATATTCACTGAGATGACCATTCGACTCTGTGCTGTAATAGCCAAAACGACGAAGCATATCGATGCGTACCTTTTCGGTGCGGCTAAATTCAGGATGTTGTTCAAATGCCTCCAGCAGTCCGGCTGTCAGATCCTTGCCCTTATGCGAGGCCTGAATATACCATGTTTGGTGATTTATCCCTGCGCATACAATGTCCACATCCTGCTTCTCCAGACCGTACACCTCGGCAATTTGGTGATGCCCATTCTGGACGCCATGACATAGACCAACCGTACGCACGCCGCCGTACTTGTTGCACGCCCAGGTCATCATTGCCATGGGGTTCGAGTAGTTCAGCAGCAGTACATCCGGTGCACTTAACTCGCGGATATCTTTGCAAATCTCCAGCATTTCAGCGATACCACGCTGACCATACATGATGCCTCCTGCACATAATGTATCGCCCACACATTGATCCACACCGTATTTTAGCGGAATATCCACATCGGTCGCAAAAGCTTCCAGACCGCCGACACGGATTGTACAAATGACATATTTGGCATCCTTTAGAGCTACCTTTCGATCCGTAGAGGACTGTATTTGTATGGACAAACCATTCTCACGAATATCCCGTTGACACAGTTCAGTAACCATATCCAGATTGTGCTGACTGATGTCCGTAAAAGCCACTTCAATATTGTTAAACTCCGGTACCGATAACAGATCCCGCAAAATTCCACGGGTAAAACCGATGCTTCCTGCTCCAATAAAAGCTACTTTAAATGACACGGCATTCAACCTCCGGTAATTAGAATTGTAATATACCGCCATTGTAGCAATATGCCTGCGGAAAGCGTTATCAAAATCATGACCAGTTTCGCACTTAAGTGTCTAAAATCCTAACTTTCGCGTTAGCAGAGGGTTGCCCTTTTCCACTTCGTTCCATCCCATCTCTCTCTTTCTGTGTAATGTTTCTTCAGTTCAATATGTACTTTAAGTGCGATAAATGTAGTAACATAAAAGAAAATATTGGAGAGCAAGGAGTAGCCCTAAGATGAACAAAAAGATTATTTTTTTAGATATAGATGGAACGCTAGTGGATGATGACGGTATGATTCCCGAATCTGCAAAAACAGCATGTATCGAAGCGAGAAAAAACGGACATCTGATTTATTTATGCACTGGCCGATCCAAAGCGGAGATTTATGATTTTATCATGGAGATCGGTTTTGACGGGATCATCGGAGCTGGCGGTGGCTTTGTAGAAATTGAAGGTGAGATGTTATATCACCACAAAGTATCGGATGAAGATGTTAGACATATGGTCGATTACTTTGATGAGCATGATTTGGACTTTTATTTGGAATCGAACGGGGGGTTGTTTGCGAGTAAAAACTTTTTGCCCCATGTAGAACGGCTTATCTATGGAGATGTGGACAATGATCCCGTAGCCAGAGAAAAAAAAGAACAACGCCCGCATCCTTTTATCACCGGCCTAACTATAGGCGAGGACAACCTATACCGTAGTGACGTGAACAAAGCATGTTTTTTGGAAAACAAAAATGTTCCTTTCGAACAAATCAAAAAGGAATTCGCAGGGAAATTTGAGGTTATTCAATGTACTGTATCTGCCTTCGGGCAAGACAGTGGTGAGCTAATGGTTCCCGGTATTCATAAAGCCGTAGCTATTGAAAAGCTTATTGAGCATCTGGGAAGATCCCAAGAAGACACCATTGCTATCGGAGACGGGATGAACGATGCTGAAATGATTGAATATTGTGCGCTAGGAATTGCCATGGGAAATGCCAAACCGGGCCTCAAAGCCATTGCAGATGACATTACGGATGCTGTGGATGAAGATGGACTGTTTCACAGCTTTAAAAAGCATAGTCTGATTTAGCGATGTTATTTTTTATACTTAAGCCCCTGCAGCAGTTTCTGGACTTAAAATGTCCTAATCCTACTGGCAGGGGCCTATTTAAATTGCAGTATTCTTATTTTTGTATTTTCTCAATTTGTTTCATAATTAGTTCATCATTTTAAATTATCTCCATGTTGCCGAATTAGCAATGCTATCTTTCCACGGAATTCACTTCGTGCCTGCTCGACTTCCATCCCTCAATAACCGCACTTATGCTGGCGATAGCTGCGTGCGCTTCTTTTGTTTACTGTATAATGAGTTGTGTCTCTAAATATTCCCAAAGGAGCAAGACATGTCAAACCGTAAATGGACATTTATCCTTATTCCCGTCTTCCTGCTATTTGCCTGGCTGCTCTTTCAGTTCACTCTGTCTTCTCTTCAAATTCACCAATTTACAGAACAATTGAAGACGGTTTCACCAAACGACAGGGGTTCCGATACAAAAGTGGTATTGATATCGCAAGAGCTGGACAATTATTACTGGCGCTCAATCGAACAAGGAGCTCGAAAGGAAGCGGAGCAGTACGGTATACGGCTCGATTATATCGGACCGGACCGCATTAATCCGTCCGAGCAGATCAAACTGCTGGATAAAGCGATCGCCGCCAAGGCGGATGCGATTCTGGTTCAAGGGATAAATGATCCAGAGTATCGCCGATTAATCGACAAAGCGGCCGGACTTGGCATACCTGTCATCACGATCGATACGGATGAGCCGGACTCCCGGAGACTAGCTTACGTTGGAACGGATAACGAAGGAGCAGGAAAACAGATGGGCATGCTGTTGGCGAAGGCCTCTGGGGAGCGTGGCGATATTGGAGTGATGATCAGCAGCGAGCGCGTCGAGAATCAGCGGCTCAGGCTTGCCGGATTTCGTTCCGTGATCAGCCGCTATCCCAAGCTCCGCATTGTGGAGATTCGCTCCTCAAATATTTCACGGCTTCAGGCAGCCCAGCAAGCTCAGAACATGCTCACCCATTATCCGCAGATTCGCTACATGGTCGGATTCAGTGCGCTGGACGGCCTTGGCATTCTGGAGGCTACAGAACGGCGTGGAGCGCAGAACTTGCAAATTTTTGCTTTTGACGATATGGCCGAAACGTTGAAAGCTATTAAAGATCGCAAAATCGAACTGACCATTGTGCAACAGCCAGAGGAAATGGGGGCCAAGGCCATAAAATTGCTGAATGATTATCTAAAGGGGAGTCATCCTCAGGAATTAACATATACCAGAGTTTATGAAGTGCATGCAGACACTCCCGATGACATGTCTGGAGATAACAAGCGATGACGATCAGAAAGAAGCTGCTTCTGTTCATCCCTCTTCTAGTTGTGTTTGCCAATATCATCGCTTATTTCGTATTCCAAAGTGGAAAGGTTGTACAACAGAGCTACAATGAAATGCTTGGCCGCATTCTTCTCATCGAGCAAACCTCCGAATCGGCGGAGGGCAACTTAAATCTCCTATATGCCTATCTGCTCAATCCAAGAGACGATAAGGATGTGCAGGGCCTAACAGAATACCAATTGAAACAGCTAAAAGGCAGAATCCAGGAAGTCTCCGACTCGACCGATCCCTCTTTTGCCGAGGAGGACTACATGAATCTGTTAGCCACATTTCTTGAACAGAAACAAGCCGCAGTTCTGGATGCAAAGGCACAAGATCCTCAATCGGCTTTTGAACATTATATTGAAGCGGAGAAAACCGTCAGCTATATTCATGAGGAGGGCCAGCGACTGATCGATGCTGAACTGGCTTATTACCGACCGATCATCGAGAACATCCGGAACAAGAATGAGCAAATGAACGGATTGGGAATGGCGTTGTTCGGCATGAACGCGCTGATGGGTGTTTTGCTTGCCATCTGGATCTCGCGCAGCATTACTGGCCCTGTCGGCAGACTTGTCAGACTGGCGAAGCGAATCGCCACAGGTGATCTGAATATCGAGCCCCAACCCCAACCGCGACGGGATGACGAGCTAGGCGTATTGGCGGACGCCATTTCGCAAATGTCTGCTGATTTGAGCATCCTTATCGAAAAAGATAAACAGAGTCTGGAAATGCGGCGGCTTGTGAAGGAGCTAGAGCTTTTGGCTCTGCAAAATCAAATTAACCCGCACTTTTTATTCAATACCTTAAATGTGCTCTCCAAACTGGCGATCCTGGAAGGGGCGGAGAAGACCAGCGACCTGATCGTTTCGCTGTCCAATCTACTACGGTACAGTCTGCAAAAGCTGGACAAACCCGTAACTCTCCAGGAGGAACTGAATCATATAAACGAATACGTGACCATCCAGCAGGCGCGCTTCCGGGACAGAATTTGCTTTGATCTTCACTTTGACGCTTCCGTACTTCAGCAGCAAATTCCGGCCTTGACGATTCAGCCGTTTATTGAAAACGCCTTTCTTCATGGTGTAGCAGATATGGAAAACGGGGCCATTATCACATTGACGCTGTCGAGAGCGGGCGAGGATGTGCAAATTGAAATTTCGGACAACGGAAAGGGTATGACAGAAGAAACCCGACTGTCCGTGCTCCGTCTTGAAGGCGGAGCTGAAAGCAGCAGTTCAACGGGACTTGGAATGCAAAACGTGTTTAGGCGGCTGCAGTTGTTCTACGAAAAGGAAGGAATGGTTGAAATCCGTAGCCATACCGGACTAGGTACTACCATAACAATACGAATCCCAGTCAAGAAGGAGAGTGAGCAGACGAATGTATCGGTTGTTGATCGCGGATGACGAAGCTTTAGAGAGGGAAGGACTTGAATTGATAGTGGAACGGGCGATGCCGGGGGTATTTCGGTTTATTCATGCCGACAACGGCCGCATGGCGATCGAATGCGCAGAAGAGCACCGTCCCCATATTGCCATTCTGGATATCAATATGCCCGGAATCGATGGGCTTGAAGCGCTTCGTGAATTAAAGGAGCGTCTTCCTGATACCCGTTTCGTGCTCGTCACCGCATATGATTATTTTGCTTATGCACGTGAGGCGCTCTCTTTGGGCGTAAAAGAATACATTCTGAAGCCAGCGAAGCGAGAACTAATCATCAGTACACTGAAACGACTGATTGAAGAAATTGAATGCGAGAAGCGAGCACGCACGGAAGAATTGGAGCTTAGGCACAAAATCTCACAGCTAATGCCGCTCGCAGAAAATGAGCTGGCTTTAATGCTTATGGTCGACCAGACGGTGGATTCGAGCGCTTCCCAACTGTCGGAATGGCTGGACTTTCCTCTTGATCAGGGAAGCGCCATCATTGCTGCCTTTGAAGGATATGCAGACGAGCAGGACAAAAAGAAAATTTACGATCATTTCCGAAGCTATGTAAAAACACATGGTCCAAATTCCATTGTGAGCTCCCTGATTGACCATCATGTAGCCACTTTTTTACAAAAACCAGCTGCCACCAGCGAAAACGACTGGCGCCAACTGATTAAGCACCTTGTTCAGCAGCTCTCCGAGCTGGCCCAGCAGCAATTTGGCATGAAAACGGCTATTGGAATCGGCTCACTGCATAGCGGCGAGGAAGGACTTCGCAAGTCCTATTTTGAAGCCGTTTTTGCCTCCACCCTACGCAAGCGTGATGGAGGTTACTGCCACTTTGACGAACTGAAGTCGTCAGAGGCTGGAAACGCCTCTGAGCTTGCCGTCAAAGCGGAGAATGGAATGCTTCAGCAGACGTACGTCATATCAGCACTGCAACGGATACGCGAACAGCGGGAGGTTCAAACACTGACTATGCTAGGCAGAGCAAAAATGTATATCGAGGAACGCTTCAACGATGAACTTTCGTTGGAAGAGGTGGCTGATTTCGTCCATTTGAATCCCCACTACTTCAGCAAAATCTTCAAACAGGAATACGGAGAAACGTTCATCGACTTCGTAACCCGGCTAAGGATTAATAAAGCTATTTCTCTGATCAAGGAGGGCAACCTTGCTCTGAAGGAAATCAGCTTTGAAGTGGGTTATAAGGATCCGAACTATTTTAGCCGCGTCTTTAAGAAGATCACGGGCGTTCCTCCCACAGAGTTCAAAAGCCAAAAATAGCAGAGATTCATCCATGTCGACCATCGACATGGATTTTTTTAAGCTCGAATGACAAGGTAATGCTAGGTTTAGCCCCTTCATCTCGAATTCGGGAATCGAAGTCAAAATCGTGCATGAAAAGGTCCGTTTATTGAAGACGATCACCGACCTTTCTTTTACAGGTGCATGTTATACTTCTCCTCGAAGAACGGAATGAGGTTCTGGAATCTGAGGGGAGATGATCATATGGGAGTAATCATCCATAATGAAAGCGCTCAACAGAAAGCGCTTCAATCAGAAAAACCCAGTATGCTGTTTGTGACGCTGGTATCCATCGTAGCCGCGCTTGGAGGCATACTGTTCGGTTTTGATATCGCGGTTGTTTCGGGGGCAGTCGAATTCCTACAGCAGCGTTTTTCGCTGAGCGAATTTCAGGTTGGTTGGGCGGTGTCGAGTCTGATTGTAGGGAGTATCACAGGAGCGGCTCTCTCTGGCTACATGAGTGAAAGAATCGGCAGAAAAAAGGTACTGCTGGCTGCCGGATTTTTATTCGTCGTCGGCTCGATTTGCTCTGCGATTCAAGATTCGTTCACCGGGTATGTTATCTTTCGCATGATCGGCGGCGTCGGCATAGGAATCACTTCCACCATTTGTCCGGTGTATAACGCAGAGATCGCTCCCGCCAAATACCGAGGCCGTTTGGTTGCTTTAAATCAGCTGGCGATCGTAACGGGCATTTTCCTGGTTTATTTTCAGAATTCGTGGATCGTCAGCTTGGGGGATGAAGCCTGGGGTGTCTCAACCGCCTGGCGCTGGATGTTCGGAGTGGGGGCTGTTCCCGGACTAATCTTTATGCTCTTGATGCTCTTCATACCCGAAAGCCCAAGATGGCTTATCAAAAAGAATCGGCCTTATGAAGCGCTGCCAATTCTGCTGAAAATTCACGGTGAAGAAGCCGCTAAACAGGAAGTACTTGATATCAAGGAATCGTTCAAAAATGAGAACGACTCATTAAAACAATTGTTCGCTCCCGGTATTCGGGTCGCTCTCTTTATCGGTATTATGCTCGCCATTATGCAGCATATTACCGGCATCAATGCCATTTTGTATTATGCGCCGGTTATCTTTAAAGGAATGGGGCTCGGTACGGACGCTTCTTTGACCCAGACCATCTGGATCGGGTTGATCAATGTGTTGTTTACCATCGTATCCGTATGGCTGATCGACAAAGCGGGACGAAAAGTTCTGCTGATGATCGGTACCTCGTTGATGACCCTCTGCTTGGTCATTATTGGAGCCGCATTCAAAATGGGTTTAACTACCGGACCGCTCGTGCTGATCATGATATTGATCTACGTGGCCTCCTACGCTATATCGCTTGGGCCAATCGTATGGGTCATGATCTCGGAGATCTTTCCGAACCGCATTCGCGGCAAAGCTGTCGCCATTGCTTCGATGGCACTATGGGCCGGTGATTATCTGGTCTCCCAGGCATTCCCTCCCCTGCTAAGTTCAGCAGGTCCCTCCAATACCTTTTGGATATTCGGAGCCATCTCGTTGTTCGTCGTAGTCTTTATATGGCGCAAGGTTCCCGAAACCAAGGGGAGATCACTTGAACAAATGGAAAATATGTGGCTCGGAAAATAATCCAACTTTAGCTCTCAAGAAGCCCAGCACTTGTTATAATGCTTCAAAATATACGACCTCTGAAGCCATACCGACCTAAATCGGCAATGGTTCAGAGGTTTTTTATGATCAGCTCCCACCCTCCTCCGCATAGTTCCTCACATCGCGCTCCACAGCAGAGCGGTATTCAACAGGGGTTTGACCAGTGTGCTTTTTGAACAACATATGAAAATACTGTCTGCTGGCCACGCCAACATAATCGGCAATTTCTTGAATGGGAATGTCCGTTTGCTGAAGCAGCATACGGGCCTTGTCCATTCGCAACATCGTTAAATACGCGGTAAGCGTTAGCCCCGTATGTTTTTTGAAAATTCGATGCAAATACCCCGGATGCAGATTGACGGCTGCGGCCATGTCCTTGACTGCAATATCCCGGTCATAGTTCAGATGGAGAAATTCAATGCATCGCTTGATGTACACATCTGTTTGCTGCGTATTGCTGCGCTCTGCCTCTTCCCGCAGACGTGCAATTCGTACTAGCAATTGCATAAAAAGCATTTCTGCCATGGCACCCGGCTGTTCTTTTCTTTGATCCAGCTCCAGCACGAGACTTTTCAGCGCATAATATACCTCTTCCGGGTCCGATAGCACCAGATACGGGAATGGACGCGACATAAAGGCCGTGACCTCCTGTTCCTCCGCTGCTATTTGTTGGATAGATGGGCCTACCCTCACCCCTTCCTTAAAGCCAAACTCTACATTCAGCATCCGGCACGGCTGTTCACCTTCCACCACCAATCGATGTGGGATGCCTGCATCCAGCATAATAAACTCGCCTTTGCGCAGCGTAATGCTTTCTTCCGTATCTTCTCCGGTTTGTACATCTACCCTGCACAAACCAGAGATCATATACATAATTTCAGTGGAATAATGATCGTGGTAAGACATCGTATAGTCACGCCATTGCTTGTAATAGTAAGCAAAAAAACGGGGAATATAATCCCCGTCCCGCAGTCCTGGCTCAAACAGACTTCCGTTCATCCCCGCACCTCCGCGAAATAGATCAAGCTAATATGGCAACGTATATGTACCCGTTCTATTTTCACAGTTTAACAGACTGAGCCGTGTTATTCTATTTCGCTTTATCGGACACTGAAATCCCTTGGAATACGGTGAGCGACTCCTACCTAATCACTTTCTGGACTTAAATACTGAACCAACATCCCTACAAATCGGTTTGCAATTTGTACATCCTGAAATTCACTATTCCAATCTTCCTTGGAAGTTAGGCTCATTTTCTGGAGTAAACCCATCATAGACGTGAAGATAAAATGCGCAGTCTTTAAGGGTTCAGCATCCGACTTTAATGATCCATCCTGGATTCCAGCTTCCAGAGCATCTATCAGGAAATGTTGTTCCTTTTCCCGGCTAACAAAATTTTTGTACTGTTCTTTGAGTTCTTGATTTGAATCATAAGCTTCGTAATGTAGATCGAATAGTAGAATAAACTTGATGTAATCTGGATGTTGCCAAGCATAATCAATCCATGCATCAAGCATCGAAGTAAGCATCTGCTTACCATTCATTTCGGCTGAAGGTGCTCTTCTAACAAATTCGGTCATACTCTCAAGGATTTCCATTTGGACCTCAAAAATCAGTTCGTTCATGGACTGAAAGTGCTTATAAAATGTAACCCGACTTACACCAGCCACATGGCATACATCCTTAATATTAACTTTGAGAAAGCTCTGCTTCATAAAAAGTTCCTTCGCAGCCGCAATGAGTTCTTCCCGATTTTTGTTTTTCAAATTCTGGTGCCAGTTCTCAGTCATTAGCAACCATCCGTTTCTCATTTTTTGATTTTTGAAAGGTTAAGAAAAGGGCAGATGCAAGGATTAGTGCACCAAAAATATAAGGAATATGAATGTGTTTGTCAAACAATAAACCTGCTAAAATAGGTCCCAATATATTGCCTAGGCTGGTATACGTCGTATTCAGTCCGGCGGCATATCCTTGACGATCACCAGCCGAGTTGGCGATCATTGTACTTACTGTTGGCCTTAAGAAAGCATTAAAGGCAAAAAACAGAGCCGATACCACCAGCAGATAACCTAAATTGATCTTAATAAGCATGAACAGTAAAGCAATGGCTGTCATGATCAAAGAGAGGCGTATGAGCTTCATCTCGCCAAGTCTCTTGATGAGATAATCAAGCAGCCATACTTGCACCACGATGCCTATTATGGCACCAACCGTAATGATCATTGAGATTTTAGTGGCATCAAAACCGTATTTTCGTTCCACAAAAAGAGCATACACCGTTTCGTAATTCATCAAACCTAATGTCATGATCAATATGAGGAGAAGATAACGAAAATAGGACGTCCGAAATGAATTCAGGATTTGCTTTCGAATGGGCTCCCGTCGGACCCATTGGTCAACGGATTTTCGTTGTTCCTTAGGCAGTGTCTCTGGCATATATAAGCTAAGCAGCGTTGCTACAAGTCCAAGTCCACCAGCAAAAAAATAGGGCACCCTTATACCAAACTCAGCGATCATACCACCTAGCCCCGGACCAAGCACCATCCCCAAATTCATGGAAGCACCCAAGTACCCCATTCCTTTAGCGCGGGTTTCAGGAGTGGTAATATCAGCGACATAGGCCATATTGGAAGGTACCATTAATCCAATACCCATCCCCCCAATAAACTTGGCAATATATAGAAGGGGCAATGTCGTAGATACCGCAAACATCAAATCCGAAATGACGGTTAAAAACAGACCAATAATAATCATCGATTTTCGCCCGTATCTATCCGAAAGCTGACCACCTAGAGGTGAAAAAATAAACTGTGCTGCTCCAAAAGCGGCAATAAGATACCCCGCAGCAGCTCCTGCCGCATTAAATTGTTTCAGATATTCAGGCAAAATGGGAATTACCATGCCTTGACCCAATAAAGCAATAAACAGATTCAGCATCAAAATGAAAAGTGGAAATTTAGCAGACTTAGGTAAGTTGCTCATGTTTGTAGCCCCCTCCAACGATTTACACTATGTAATCCTTTACTATGTGTAAACCATATTAGTTGAACTAGGGGCCATTGTAAATAAATATATAACCTAATTGAGCCAAGCTAATATGTAAAGAGACCTTTTTATGCTGGATTTACACATAAGGCTCCCGTTTTGCAAACTCTTGCAGCATACCTCTTATTTGTTCTACCAATATAGCAGATGCTTTCTTGGGTGAACCCGTCATACATCTACGGGGTATGGGTATATTTAACGTTACGTAGCTGTAAAAAAGGCATACTTAGAAAAGGAGTTCCAGCGTAGTCCTTTCTAAATATGCCTGTAAATCTGTTGATCAAGCCAGCTTATGAGCTTTGTTTTCTCAACTGACCATAATATAAATCACTATAAAAGCCTTTGTGAGCCAGCAACTCCTCATGGGAGCCTTGCTCGTCCAGATGGCCGTCCTTTAAGACCAAAATCCGGTCAGCCTGACGAATGGTATTCAACCGATGCGCAATAACGAAACTTGTTCGGCCTTGCATGAGCCGTTCCAGTCCTTCCTGGATTTTCATCTCGGTAATGGTGTCGATACTGCTGGTCGCCTCGTCGAGTACCAGGATGGAAGGGTTGGCCAAAATCGCACGGGCAATCGCCAGCAGCTGCTTTTGACCTTGGCTGATACCGCTGCCGTTCGCTTCCAGCACCTTGTCGTACCCGTCCTTCATCCGCATGATAAAAGAGTGGGCGTTGGCCAGCTTCGATGCTTGTTCAACCTCCTCATCAGTGGCATCCAGCCTGCCGAAGCGGATATTTTCACGAATGGTCCCTTGAAACAGGAAGGTGTCCTGTAGCACAAACGCCATACGGGAGCGCAAGCTTTCACGCTCTATGGTCGTAATGTCACGCCCGTCCAGTGTAATCGTTCCCTTGTCTGGGCTATAGAACCTGGAAAGAAGCTGGATCAGTGTCGTTTTTCCTGCTCCGGTCGGGCCGACCAGCGCGATCATCTCACCAGGTTTAGCTTCAAAAGAGATCGCTTCTAGCGTAGCGCTGCCCTCATCATAACCAAAGGAAACATCCGTAAACCGCACAGCTCCCTCTACATGCTTCAGCTTTACTGCGCCACGTTCATCCTTGGACTCTTCATCTTCGTCCAATATTTCAAATACGCGCTCAGCGCCGGCAATGGCAGACAACAGTGTATTCCACTGGTTAGCCAAATCGTTCAGCGGCCTAGTGAACTGGCGAGCATATTCTACAAAGACGATAATCGTTCCTATCGTAATCGAGCCGCGAATGGCCAAAATGCCACCGATCCCTGCTACAATAGCAAAGCTGAGATTATTCAGTCCGTTCATCAGCTTAGGGATAAAGCCTGAAATCGTTTGTGCCCAGAAACCTGACAGCCGAATACGGTCATTACGCTCACGAAAATCACGAATAACCCTCTTCTCCTGTGAAAATGCCTTAATAATCTGCTGACCGGACAGCGTTTCTTCGATGTATCCGTTCAGTTCGCCCAAGTTCTTCTGTCGTTCCTTATATAAAGGCCCGGTGCGGCGTGTAATCCAGCGCATCCCGGCTGCCATTAACGGCACCACGATAAAGGTTAGCAGAGTCATCAACGGGCTTAACCACAGCATCACTGTGAGTGTACCGATGAGCGTCAATATGCTTGAAAAAATCTGAATGGCCGAGCTGTTCAGCGTAGAACTGACATTTTCGATATCATTGGTCAGACGACTCATAATTTCTCCCTGCTGACGTTTGCCGTAGAAAGGAATGGGGAGTCGATGCAAATGTGAAAACAGATCGAAACGCATGCGGTATACCGTCTCTTGGGCAATCTCAATCATCCAGATATTTTGCAGCCAGGAGGTCAGCGAGTTCAGTAAATATACAGCCCCTAAACCTATGAGAAAATAAATCCACGTGCGTCCACCCGGACCTTCGAGAAAATCATCCACCGCTACGCCAACCAAATATGGTCCCAGCAGCGACAGCCCGGAGCTGAGCAACACCATGAACAGTACCAGCATTAGCTTGGCCTTGCGACGGGCCAGATAAGCCCATATTCGCCCTACCGTGCCAGACCAGTTCTTCGCTTTGGCCTTGTTTCGTCCCTCAGCACCTGCCGGATTTCGCAACACACCGGATTCTGGTGTAGACTGACGGAACGGTTCAATGAGTTCCTTGAACATGCGACTCCTCCTTTCCGTATTGTGATTCATAGATACGCCGGTACAGATCCGAGCTATCCATGAGATGCTTATGACTTCCACTTGCGATCAGACGCCCCTCATCCAGCAGTAAAATCTGATCTGCGGATGCAGTTGAGCTGATCTTCTGCGTGATGAGAAATGTCGTGCAGGACAGGCCATCAAGTGCATTCAGCAATGCTGTTTCCGTCCCCGCATCCAGCGCACTTGTGCTATCGTCCAGAATCAGCACTGCCGGCTGGCGCACCAGTGCGCGGGCAATCGAAAGCCGCTGCTTCTGTCCGCCAGACAGATTAACGCCACGCTGTCCGAGCATGGTGTCATAGCCTTGTGGCAAGCGTTCAATCATATGATGGATTTGCGCCATGCGCGCGGCTTCCTGAATCTGCTCCAGACTCGCATGCTCCAGCCCCCACGCAATATTATCCCGAATCGAGCCGGTGAATAGCAGTACCTCTTGAGGGACATAGCCAATCGCCTCACGTAGTATGGAACCATCCAATTCACGAGCGTCCTTTCCGTCAAAGCGCACATGACCTTCATCTTCTTCATACAGACGTGTAATCAACTGTACAAGTGAGGATTTGCCCGAACCAGTAGCTCCCATAATAGCGATTCGCTCACCCGGTCGTGCCTTAAAGGATATAT
This sequence comes from Paenibacillus sp. lzh-N1, assembly GCF_002872435.1. Taxonomy (NCBI): domain Bacteria; kingdom Bacillati; phylum Bacillota; class Bacilli; order Caryophanales; family Paenibacillaceae; genus Paenibacillus; species Paenibacillus sp. lzh-N1. The sequence continues at coordinate 557,256 of NZ_CP025696.1, forward strand.
CCTTTAATACAGCCAAATCACTGCCCGGATAATGAAAGCTCACCCGATCCATTTCCACCTGTCCCTCCATTCGTGTGTTCTGTGTTGGAACAGCCTCCAGCTCTCGCCCCTCTTCATTAGGTGTTTCCAAAACCTCTCGAATCCGTCCTGTGGATGCAGTAGCCCGGGAAAATACCACAACGATACCGGACAAGGCAGACAAAGCTCCAATCGTCCGCAGAGAATAATTGACGACTGCCACCACCTGTCCTACACTGGCATCTCCAGTGGAAATTTGACCGCGCCCAAACCAAAGTACTGCAATGATCCCTGCATTCATCGTAAACAAAATGAACGGCATCGTCGTTTCTGTCCAGCGTAAAGCGGACACTGTCCCTTTCATCAATTCGCTTCCATAATGGGCAAAGCGTTCAATTTCATGCCGCATTCGCACAAAAACCCGGATAAGCCGTATGCCTGTCAGATTCTCCTGAATTACTCCATTAACATCATCCAAGCGCCGCTGGACACCCTTAAACAAAGTGACAGTCCTCCGCATCGTCACCAGCACAAATACGAACAGCACCGGGGCCATAACCGCCAGTAGCAGCCCAAGCCTAAAATGTACAATCAAGGCCATCACAATACTGCCGATGACCACCAGCGGAACCCGTGTCATAAATCGCAAGCTCATAAACACCGTATCTTGTACTTGCGTGACATCTCCCGTCAGGCGCGTAATCAGCGACGAAGTAGCAAACCGTTTGAATACCGGATAAGAAAAGGATTGCACCTTTTGATACAGCTTTTCCCGCACATCATAGCCAAAACCCTGACTTGCATGCGAAGCAAAAAAGGAGCTCGATATCCCTGCCATAAAAGCGATAACGGCACTGCCCACCAGTACACCGCCCCATAACCAGACGACAGGCAAATCCTGCTGCCGAATGCCCTCATCTATGATTTTGGAGATCAAATACGGCTGCGATAACTCTACCGTCAATTCCAGCAACATCATCACGAGCGCCGCGATGGCTGGAACCCGATATTTTTTTAGAAAAGAGAACATCATCCCCACAAACATTCCTCCAATTGCCTATATCCGTCCTTCCAGATCAGCGTCTTATGGTTGTATGAGTCGAAACCATTATATTTTATTATACCCTTCTGAACGACTTCGTTTAACCAGCAAATTGGAGACTCCAGTTGCAGGAATTAAAAAAACATACAAGAAAGCGTTCCAGTCACGGTCACACTTACCGGACGGGAACGCCTTTTCGGTTATTTTGGCAGCTCTGCTGGATAATACTGCAGCCAGTGCTTTAAGTCCGTGCTGCGGATGACCCGCTTGGGGTCTTCACCGACTAGGCGAAGCCGCTCCAGCAGGAAGTTGATTTCACCAGAACCTGCTTCAATTCCTTCCTGCTCCAGCATATATTGAACTGCACTTCTGCCCGAATGTTTGCCGAGTACGAACGAATGGTCGGTGCCTAGCTCAGACGGATCAAGGGCCTGATAGGCGGCGCGCTCCTTTAGCAGACCGTTGATATGTATGCCGGATTCATGGGCGAATATCATGTCTCCCACAATTGGCTTGCCTTCAGGAATGGTTCGGTTAGAGGCTTTGGACACCAGTGCAGCCAGCGGGTTCAGCAGTTCGGGACGAACACTGCAGGTTCGTTGATATAGGTCCCTCCACGACATCACTACCTCCTCCAGCGCTGTATTACCCGCTCTTTCCCCAAGTCCCGACACCGTGGTACTGGCCCAGACAGCTCCCGCCTGCAAAGCTGCCAGAGTATTGGCTAGCGCCAGGCCATAATCATTATGACAGTGGATCTCAAGCTCCATATCCTGCGGCACACGCGAAACAAGTCTGCCTATGCGGGCCGCTATGGCATCGGGATGGTGAACGGACAGCGTGTCGGCATATCTTAAGCGTCGGATACCATCCCTGTAAAGCTGATTTGCCAACTGCTCAAGGAACAGGTCATCTGCCCTTGAAGCATCCTCAAAGCCTACAGAAACAGTCAATCCTTTACACTGACCGTAATCAACAGACTTGCGGATCAGTTCCGTCACCTGCTCGGGATTCATACCCAGCTTGGCCTTCATCTGCACTGTCGACACAGGAACCGAAATATGGGCCCAGCCGACACCTGTCGATTCAGCTGCATCAATATCAGTGAACACCGCGCGATTCCAGGTCATTAGCTTCATCTGGAGTCCGAGAGCAGCAATCCTGGCAATAGACCTGCACTCCGCCTCTCCCATTGCCGGAATTCCGATCTCAGCCTGCTCCACCCCCGCCGAGTCCAGCATGATGGCAATTTCAGTTTTCTCTTCAGCCGAAAAGGCAACGCCCGGAGCCTGCTCCCCGTCACGAAGTGTCGTATCACAAATATGCAACCGACTCATCTGTATCCCCTCCTGTTCCGCAGCACGGACAACGCGTGTTGCGTTTGACCGCTACGGTGTAGCTACTCATATCCAGCACATTCATACGGTACATGCGGTCAGTGAACAGATTGCCCGCTTTTGTAATCCATTTGACCACTTCCAGTGCAGCCATACAGCCAATCAAACCGGAGGTGGCCCCCAGGACCGGGAATCCCAGAGGCTCCCAAGGTTGTCCGCCTTCCGGATAGAGACATTCCAGACATGCTGTCCTACCGGGATCAATGGTCATCAATGATACTTCATAGGCGTACATGGCCGCTTCTATCATCGGTCTGCCATGTCGAACACATAGTCTGTTGAGCGCATATCTTTCTGGAAAGTCATACCGCGCGTCAATCACGATATCCGCTGCTTCTACCCATGGTCCAGAGGATTCTTCCGTGATTCTATGGGCGTGGCCCTCAAGCTGTGTCTCCGGATTGATACGGTGCAAGTGCTGCAATGCCGTCTCCATCCGTTCCTCCCCGATTCGTCCGCTGTCCATCAGCACCTGCCGATTCATATCGGGCAGATGGATTACGCCCTCATGGGCCAATATCAGCTTTCCGACTCCAGCAGCGGTCAGGTACATCGCCGCTGTCCCTCCCAATCCTCCGATGCCTGCAACCATAACAGTAGCCTGCTTTAGCCTGTTCTGACCCTCTACTCCCAGTAGCTTCAACTGGCGTCCGTATCTACTGTCTTCCAGCAGCTGTACCATTCGTCCACCCCCATCATGTGCGGTCCCGCCCTGAAGATATTCGGTCCGCAGGATCTTGACATCATATATGGTTGCTCTTCCTTACAACATGTCATGATTCGACTTTGCCGCTGCCCTCCTCAGCATGCAGGATTTTGGCAAGCCACATGGGCGGATTACGAGCCAACATATTCTGGAGACGCTGGACCTGCTCCTCAATGGTGCTACCGAAGGCCACCTTCACAGGCATAATTGTCCGTTTGGTAACCTGTGCGGCGGCCGAAGCGCCAATTTGTACCAGGAAGATCAAGGCACAATCCTCGATCAGGCCAATTCGGCTGGCGATCTTGCCCGCCTCATTCTCATCGCTCCCCAGGGCTATCCGCCGATGCTCCAGAAACTGAACGCCTGAGTGCCGGATTTCGAATACAGTGAACATGGGACTCTGCCCAAAATGAGCATTCACAAGCACACCGTCTTCCGTCGCAAATGCAACCTTCATCCTCCTCTCCCCCTCTCAGCAAGCAATACATTGCCCACCTTGTTTACCCATTCCATAGTTCCACGGTATCCGACGCTGACGGATGTGTGGGCGCCTAGCTCGTCATACACCGGCAAGCCTGCCGGTACAAATGAAGCCCCGGCTCGTGCCGCTCCCTTTCTTCCATGTGAATTACTGATCCACAAATCGACACCCTGCGCGTGCTCCTCTGCATCATCCATATCACCAATCCAAACTTCCCGTTCTGTCTTTTGCAGTGCGGGTGTGCTGCAGGGTGTAATTAGCCGCTTCAGTTCCACTCCCATCTCCTCCAACCAGGCAGCGGTCGACAGCAGATGATCCGGTTCTAGCGCTACTACAGCCGAAGCGCCGGAATAATAGAAATGAGCATCCAGCATGCTATCCAACAGATTTTCACGCTGCCAGCGGAATCGAACGGGGGCTGGCTCGCGGCTGATTTTCTGCAGAAAATGTATGAACGCATCGCTCGCGGTCAAGCCAGACAGACCAGGAAACAAGTGGTAGGGAATGCCTGCGGCATGATCCAGCCTGCGTGCCGGACGTTCCATGCTCGCGCCAATGGCAATAGTGCAGGAAGACTCCAGCATCTGGCAGGCTGAATCCAGCGGAGTCCCCCCCCTCGTCAAAGGAGAAAAGCCTGTCAGCAGGTGACCGGACAAGGAAGTGGAGATATCGGGAAGTGTAATAACCTCCAGGCCGAAGGAAGCAATAATATCTTTGATTTCCATGACATCTCCAGCAGTCAGATAAGAAGCCGGCAACAGATTGACCTGCGTCCGGCGCTGTTTTTTGGGAAACTTGCCTCCGGCCAACCCGAGTACGGCATCCAATAGCGACTCTACTGTACTACTGTAGCCCGTCTCCAAAGAGCCGTGAAAATCAGGCAGCGAAACAGAAAACAGCAGACTGTCCTTCAATGCTCGTTCTCGCTTGAATGCCTTTACCCTGGACTGAAAATCAACGCCTGCCACCTCGGTGAGAGCTGTGCTGATAACGCCGATGACATCTGGGTGGTGCTTGGACCAGATATGATCCAGTGCCTCCTCCAGATTTCGGTCTGCATCAAATATAACGTCCATCTCTTGCAGTGCAGAGGTCTGAATGGCAATCGGCTCTCGAAAATGGCGAGTCAGCAGCGCCTTGGAGAAGGCCGAGCAGCCCTGAGCGCTGTGCAGCAAAGGCATCGAGCGATACATCCCCTGAAGAGCCAGCACGCCACCCAAAGGCTGTCCTACCTTGAGTGGGTTGACACTGACAGGCTTCATGACAGATTTAATCGGCAAATTCCGTCTCCTCCTCCCATGGAGCCAATTTGGCGGCCAGCTCCCATACCGGATGCTGCAGCGTATGCACAAGCTGTTTCGCCAGAGATAACAGCCCGTCATAGCCCGCATAGGCCTTGTGCCGCTCCTGATTGATGTCCACAAAAGGAATCTGTTCCTTGAGCGCCATATACATGTTCCGGCCCCCGGCAATGACCATGTCTGCCTTGCGACTCCGGACGGTCTTGAGAATCTGCCGGGCGCCGCCTTCCGGGATGTATTCCGCATCATCTCCGATACGATCAGCAATCCGGGATACATCTTCGGCAGTGCTTTTATTGGTTCCTACACCAACCACCTTTATGCCCAGCTCCTGCAAAGCCGTAATGACAGACCAGCTCTTTACCCCCCCGGTATAGAGCACTGCCCGTTTTCCTTTCAGCTGCTTGCGATAGGGCCTCAGCTCCAGCGATAGCCTCATTTCCTCCCGTGCGGCCAGCTTATCCACCCGTCGCTCCACATCACGATCTCCGGTCAGGTAAGCCATCTGCCGTAAGGAATAGCTCGTCTCTTTTGCTCCATAAAATGAACCTTCAAAATAAGGAATGCCGTATTTACGCTCCATTTGGACTGCCAGACCCAGCAAAGCCCGGCTGCATACGACCATATTGGCCTTGGCACGATGCGCCCATCCCACCTCACGGAACCGACCATCCCCGGTAATTCGGGACAGGATACTCATCCCCGTTTGCTGCATCAGCCGCTCGATATGCCACATCTCACCCGCAATATTGTACTCCCCGATGAGATTGATATCATGGGGAGTTGTCTGCTCCGGCTCGGTACTGCCGATAATTTGCTGGAACAGCACATCTCCCGCCAGCCGGGTCCCGAGATTCTTGCTACCCACGAATCCGGGACTGTTCACCGGAATGATCGGCGTCCCCAGCCGCTCCGATTCGGCCTTGCAGACTCCCTCGATATCTTCACCGGTGAGGGCTGTGACACAGGTTGTATAGACAAACACAGCGGGAGGGGCAAAACGGCTGACAATGTAGCGAATCGATTCATGCAGCTTCCGCTCACCACCAAAAATGATGTCCTGTTCTCCAAGATCAGTAGTGAAGCCATACGCCGACAGTTCCGGTCCGCTAGACAAGCTGCCTCTGCTCTCCCAGCTATTGCCGAGACAGGCAATTGGTCCGTGCACCAGATGAGCCGCATCTGCAATGGGGATCAGGGTAATCTGAGCCCCGTCAAAGGAGCAGCCACCCGAGGCCTCCCCCGGCACAGGCCGGGGACAGGGCATGCTTTTGGGAATTTTGTTGCCGCAGGATACCTCTAGCCTTCCGTTAGACACAGCCGGTTCCATCTGCACACCCCCTTATTTCAAATAGAATCCATTGAAATCACAAGGCAAGCTGTCAACTTCCATCTACATGGGACTGCAATTAGCGCACCAGATCAAAGCTATGATCCGGAGCCTGCTCTTCCATGACATCCAGTACGGTATTCACGAATTGGGTAAGCAGATTCAGCGCACCCTGATAGCCGATAATCGGATAACGATGCAGATGATGCCTGTCGAAGATCGGAAAGCCCACACGAAGCAAAGGAATTTTCGCATCTTTTGCAGCGAACTTCAGATGGGAGCTGCCAATAGCCAAGTCCACCGGGTCCTGGAACAGCAATGAACGCATATGCCACAAATCCTGACCGACATGAACCGTGGCTTCTGCACCGTAAGGGCTGGACTTCAGCAGAAGCTCTGCCTCCTTCTCAAATTTCCGATCTCCATTGGAGCAAACAATATGCACCGGCTCCATGCCTAGCTCCAGACAAAAGCCAATCAGGCCGATGAGCATATCCGGGTCTCCTGCCATAGCCACTCGTTTGCCGTGCAGATAGGTATGCGAATCCATCATGGCATCCACCATTCGGGCGCGCTCCTGCTTCAATGCCTCTGGAATTTCTTTTCCGGACAGCCGACTGATCTCTTCAAGCAAACGATCTGTAGCGCGAATGCCCAGCGGCGTGGAGATGGAAGACACCTGCTGCCCCCAGGTTCGTTTCATGTAGCCTAATGTTTTACGAAGAGAGTACTGCTGGATCGCCAACGTCCCGGCAGCATCTGCGGCCTCGGGCACATCCGCAAGCGGCGTTCCCCCGTAATAGTAGCTGTACTCTCCCGTGGCCCCTGAATCAAAATTACTGCTGTGGTCACCCAGAATAGTATACGTAACGTCGAACATCCCCAGCATGCGCCGCATTTCCGCAAAATTGCCCGTATACCCGTCAAACCCGAGCAGTACATTCAGCTTCAATTCATGACCAGGCTGTGGCGTCCGGCCTGACTTGTTATACAGCGTCTCCAGTACAGAGCGCAGCATGGCGTCATAGCCTGTAATATGTGAACCGGAAAAGCTGGGGGTATTGGCAAAAGGGACTGGCATAGCTTCGGGAAGGACTCCCTCCTGACGGGCATTAGCCAGGAAGGCAGATAGATCATCCCCGATTACCTCTGCCATACAGGTCGTACATACCGCAATCATTTCCGGCTGATACAAGGCAATACAGTTCTCTATACCGTCAATGAGGTTGCGCATGCCGCCGAATACGGCGGCATCCTCGGTCATTGAAGTGGAGACGGCAGGAACAGGCTCTTTAAAGTGACGGGAAAGATGGCTACGGAAATAAGCTGTACAGCCCTGCGAGCCATGAATGAACGGGAGCGTTTTTTCGAAGCCGAGTGCAGCCATAACCGCTCCCAGCGGCTGACAAGCCTTGGCCGGATTCACGACTACGGCTGTACGAGCGAAATTCTTATCCTTGTATTCCTTGGTCTTGGTATACTCCAGGGTGGCGGTAACCTCCTCTGGCGAGCATGGGTCCTCGAAGGCCCGTTTCTCCTCACGCTGGCGCACATATTTATCCTGCCGAAACAACTGATTGTGATCGACAATATTCAGACGCTCGCTCATACCGACACCTCCGCAGTCTGCCGGGACGGCAGCAGGCTCCATACTGGACTGTTTAGGGTCATATCCATATCACGTGCAAAAATCTTAAAGCCATCAAAACCATGATAAGGCCCGCTGTAATCCCAGGAGTGCATTTGACGGAAGGGAATGCCCATTTTTTGATACACGTATTTCTCCTTGACTCCGGCGCCCATTAAGTCAATATTCAGTCGCTGGGCCAATTCCTCCAGCTCATATGCCGTTGGATCATCGTACAGAATAGTGCCTTCCTTTACATCGGGAACCGTCTTTGCGTAATCATCCTTATGGGCAAACTCATAGCCTGTAGCCACAATTTCCATCCCCAGATCCTCATAGGCACCGATGGTATGCCTTGCCCGCAACCCGCCAATCAGAAGCATCACCTTTTTGCCCTCCAAACGTGGTCGGTATTTACGGATGACTGCCTCCATCTGCGGCATATATTGGGCGATGACCTGCTCACATTTTTTCTGAATCGTCTCGTCAAAGCGGGCAGCAATCGCTCTTAGGCTCTCTATCGTCTTGGTCGGACCGAAGAAGTTATATTCCATCCAGGGAATTCCGTATTCCTGTTCCATCGTTGTGCACATATAATTCATGGAACGATAACAATGGATCAGGTTGAGCTTAGATTTATGCGCAATCCCCAGCTCATTGATCGTACCATCACCCGACCACTGCGCTATGACCCGCAGTCCCATTTCCTCCAGCAAAATGCGTGAGGCCCAGGCATCACCACCGATATTGTAGTCCCCGATAATGGAGACGTCATAAGGCCCGCATTCCTTCAGTTCGCGGCGCCCCATCAGGAAATCGCGGATAGCATCATTGGCAATGTGATGGCCCAGAGACTGACTCACCCCGCGAAAGCCCTCACAGCGTACAGGAATGACCGGAACGCCCAGTTCCTCTGTCATCTTCTTGGCCACGGCCCCGATATCATCACCAATCAGTCCGACTGGACATTCAGACTGCACGGTGATACCCTTAGCCAGCGGGAACATCTCCTTAATTTCCCTGCAGATCACCTCCAGCTTCTTATCTCCGCCGAACACGATATCCTTTTCCTGAAAATTGCTTGTAATCTGCATGGCGGTAAAATTATCGATTCCCAATATTCCATTCGCATAATTGCGTCGGGTACCCCAACTGTATTGCCCGCAGCCGATGGGACCATGGCTAATGTGTACCACGTCTTTAATCGGGCCCCATACCACCCCCTTGGAGCCTGCATAAGCACACCCCCTTGCTGTCATGACGCCGGGCCGTGATTTCATGTTGGACTTAATGGAACAGGTTCCGCAGTTCACAAGCTCCTCATCCGCGATTTCAAAATGCTTGGTCCGATCCTTCTTGGCCTTCTTGGGATATACCTCCAGTATCTCCTCTACGATCTGCTTCCCCTTATCCACAATACTGCTCATTTGGCCTATTCCTCCCTCCTGCGAGCTCGCATTCAACTCCCCCATCATCACACGATGGTTCCGTCATTAAGCCTTCTAGCTGGAGCCTACTGCCCGGACGCCTCAGCTTTGTTAATTGCGGTTTCTTCATCCTCAATAATGCCGAATTCCATCAATAGCTCCTCCAACTCTTCCATGGAAATGGGAGTGGGAACCGTTAGCATGTCATTATTTAAAATTTTACCTGCCAGCTCTTCATACTCCGCAGCTTGCTTATGGTCCGGGTTGTATTGGGTAACGGTCATACGGCGCAGCTCTGCGTGTTGCACCACATTGTCTCGCGGCAAAAAGTGGATCATCTGCGTGTTCAGCCTTCTCGCAAGCTCCGTAATCAGTTCCGCTTCCCGGTCCGTATTCCGGCTGTTGCATATTAAACCGCCCAAACGCACGCCGCCGCTGTTGGCGTACTTCAATATCCCGCGTGCAATATTGTTGGCAGCGTACATAGCCATCATTTCTCCTGAGCATACGATGTAGATTTCCTGCGCCTTCTTCTCCCGGATCGGCATGGCGAAGCCCCCGCACACGACGTCCCCCAGTACATCGTAGGACACAAAATCCAGCCCTTCGTAGGCCCCCTCTTCCTCCAGAAAATTAATGGCCGTGATGATGCCGCGCCCTGCACAGCCGACACCAGGCTCTGGCCCACCACATTCCACGTTCAGAATGTCACCAAAACCCTTCTGGACAACGTCCCCCAGTTCCAGGTCCTCTACCGTACCCATTTCAGCTGCCAGATGAAGTACAGTTTGTTGAGCCTTCGTATTCAGAATAAGACGGGTGGAGTCTGCCTTGGGATCACAGCCTACGATCATAATTTTTTGTTTGAATTTGGTTGCGAGCTGAGCCAGTGTATTCTGCGAGGTTGTCGACTTGCCGATACCGCCTTTACCGTAAAACGCAATTTGTCTCATATTTTCTCAGCCTCCAAAATGTTCAATGGGTAAATCAGAATGATTGCCTTTAACTCCCTTATTGTGCTTACTTCCCTTATTCCGCTTACTTCCCTTATTGCTCTGCACAGGATACATATAACGCAAAAATTTTACATATTCCAGAACGGATTCCTCAATATCTCCGCCGCATACAATAGGTAGCACGCCAGCTTCCTGCAATGTCTCTTTAGGAGCTTCGCCTATGCCGGACGATAGCAGTAATGCACAGTCATGCACCATAGAAAGGATCTCCTTCATCGTCTCGGCCTTGTCCCCATTGCAATCGGCTTTTCCGTGGCAATAGGATTGTACCTTACGAATGCCTATGAAATTTACGATGCCCCCGTCGCTTTCATAGATCATAAATTCCTTGGCACGACCGAAATGCTGATTCACCTTCCCTCCACCACGACTGACCACAGCGATCAGGACTGGCTTTGAGGTGAAGCTCGCTTCAGGCTTATCTCCCGATAACGGGCAACTACTTCCAGCCCCGGTTGACGGTTGTTTGTGGTGTGATTGTCCCTCCTTGCGCTCCATTCTCACTCTCACCTTCTCATCCAGTTCTTTCTGAAATTGTGCCCTCGCCCCTTCATCCATGAGAGGAGCAGCCGCTATGTTATCCCATGTAAAATCCTGATTGCGATCCTCGCCCAACAGTCCAATCGCATCCGCCCTGCACTGACGACAATGGCGCATAATGACAGCTCCCACTTCAGCACATTGCTCCTGCAACTGCCGGACCAGACGGGGACTTGGGGCCCGCATTCCTTCCTGCTCATACCGGCTACCGGGTGCGATGATGAGCGGCATAATGTTGTGCAGCACCGCCCCATGCTCCTTGACCACCCTGGCTACCTCCGGTAGATGGGCATCATTGACTTCGGGAATGAGCACCGAGTTCACCTTGCACAATACGCCTCTCGAAGCCAGCATCTTCAAGCCTGCCAGCTGGCGGTCAATCAAGAGCCGTGCAGCCTCCTCTCCTGTATAGCGTTTTCCTTCATCATAGATCCATCCATAAATACGGCTCCCCACCACTGGATCTACAGCATTGATCGTGACCGTGACATGCGAAATGCCCAGCTCTACAATCCTGTCGACATGCCTGATCAAGGTAAGGCCATTCGTGCTGAGACAGAATATGACATCCTTAACTGTCTCACGGACCCGGCGGAAGGTATCGAAGGTCGCCTCCGCATTGGCCAGCGGATCTCCAGGTCCCGCAATGCCGACAACGGACAGTTGCATCAGTTGTGCCGCTACGCCATAGGTCTTGCTCGCCGCCTGCTCCGGCGTGAGCAGTTCACTAACAACGCCGGGACGACTTTCATTGACGCAATCGAATTTGCGATTGCAATAATGGCACTGAATATTGCATGCCGGGGCTACTGGAAGATGAATGCGCGCAAAATAGCGATGTGCCTCTTCGTTATAACAGGGATGTCTTCTGAGGGTTTCCAATGCTAAGGGGGTCTCCGATAGATCAGCTAAAGAGTCCATTCATTCCCTCCTCTCTACGTTATATTCCCTTACACAATTCTCTGTTTTGTCTGGAATATAATTACATGTTAGAGGCAGAGACAAATCTAGTCAATTCGCTCCCTCATGAAATCTCTGACATTCACCCTCAATTCACATATGTGTCAAATTTAAAGTTAGATAATATATCATATACTTAACATGTTTACGGTTACACTCCATATTCTCAATAACATCAAGACGCAAAAAAGAGAGCTCGTAAAATACAGCTCTCTTTCAAAAATACGAAATTCATATCAGACTTTTTCGACCCTTACATTTTGGTAAAAAGCTTGCCCTCCAAATACATTAATGCCAAAATGCCCTGCGGCAAACGTACCATCTTCCAAGTCGATTACCTGTTCATCGTCTATCTCTATACGAAGGCGTAATCCTTTTGCTTGGATTTTGATATGATAGGTTACTCCCGGAAGTACAAATCTTGGAACCTTGGTCAGCACCTGTTGTTCCTCGAATCGCCCTTCTTTTTTATAAAAAAGGCGAATGGATTTCATGTTCGGATCCAAATTCAAATAATAGCCACTCGACCCGTCCGCGTTGGCACGGAAAATCATGGAACCAGCACTCCCATTTCCATGCAGCTTCATATCAGCCTCATACGTAAAATCTTTCGCCTGTTCAGAAGCCATATAATTCGCATCGCTGATATAGCTTCCGCGCATACCATCTGCCGTCACCATCCAGCGGGATGCAGAGACATCCGGCTTCCAACCTGAAAGGTTGGTATAAAACATCCCGCCGTGTACGGTAACAGAGGTACTTGCTCTTACCGTATCTCCCGGGATGGAGGCTGTAACAACAGCTTCTCCAGGGAAAAGTGCCTCCACGGTCGCAAAGCCCTCATTTGACACGATCACCTTGACGACTGCGGGATTGCTGGATTCCCAATTCAGCAAATGTCCTTTTCTCCCGGAATGGTCCTCCACACTCGCATACAGACGTTTGGACTGTCCTTCCGCAAGCTCCAGCTGAGTGTAATCCATCATCAGTCTGATGGGTGAAGCCTCTGTAACCCTCCAGCTATTGCGTAGCGCATACACTCGAAGAGAAACAACTTTTACTTCACCACCTTGGGTATAGAAGCTCATCCCTCTACGCGCCGAATCTGGAAAAATGAGATCAGAAAATACGACTTCCCCATGATTACCAAACACCTCAACTGAGGATTCGTCCACAAATATACGCATTTGAATCCGATTCCCGACGGGTGCCAGCGATGCTTCATGAAACGTTGAAAACAGGGGAGAGAAATCGGCAAACCCTGAATCAGCACGGTTTACAAACATCTGTTGTACATCTGTTTTATAGCCGACTGCCGTTCTTTGCTCACCGCCTTCCCGTACGTAAAATCCAAAAGTCGATGCCATCCCAACGGAAGGGAATTCGAACTCCGCTTCAATCTCATAGGCCCCCGCATTCAAGCCTTCCAGTATATTCGGAGAAGATTCCGTGATACTCTCATGGTCTAGTGAAAATAAATGGGAACGCAGCGAAGTCAGTTCGGATATCGGATGCTGTATCAAGCGGATACCTTCACGGGTCGTTTTTAGCGATAACTCTCTCGCGATGCTGAACTGCCCCTTCCAGGACGAAGTCGGAAAGCTGAACGGGTAGTCCCAATTCGTCATCCATGCCAGCATGATACGCCGCCCGCCGGGTACATTGGTGAAGGACATCGAGGCATAGAATTCCTTGCCCCAATCGGTTTTCAGCACCTTCCCCGGCGGAAGATCATTTTGAAATTTTCCATCAGACGTCAGTTCACCGATAAAATATTCCGCATCCGAGCCTTGAGTGTTCGTGCTGGCTCCAGTGCTAATCATCAGCACCCATTTAGAGGTGTTGCCTTTGTCTACCGGAAGCGGGAATAAATCAGGGCACTCCCATACCCCACCCCGTATATAATCACCGTAGCCAAAGTTATCCGTCCAGCTCCAATCTAATAAATTGGCGGAGGTAAAGAAACGGATATGGTCACCTCCCGACACGACCATAATCCAGCGCTGATGCGCTTCATCCCATACTACTTTCGGATCACGAAAATCCCAGTTGCCAGGATCGTTTTCACTTTGGCCCGGATTCTCTATTACAATCGAACGGTCTTCTGAGTATTGCCATGTCCGTCCCCGGTCTGTGCTGTAAGCAAGGCCAATTCTCTGGTTTCCCCTGGGCTGATCGGGATTATAGGAGGTGTAATAAGCAACCAGCCCTTTCCCGCCATAGTCGCTGAACAAGCCGGAAGTATTGGTGAGATCAGCTACAGCCGAGCCGGACCAGATATGGCCCAAATCATTCCACTTTAATGCCAAGGGAAGCCTTTTCCAATCCAGCAAATCCAGACTGACCGCATGTGCCCACTGTCCACCATCCTGATGGAACAGGTGATATTCCCCCTCAAAATAAACCAATCCGTTCGGATCACTGGCTGAACCTCTGGCAGGAGAATAATGATACTGCGGACGATATTTTTCTGTATAGTAATTCGAGACAGGGGTAAGGTAGAGATCCTGAAAATAAGTCGTTCCCCCAGTTGCCTTTATACCTATAAAACCACTGGAATAACTGTCATCCACGATGTCAATCGCCGCAGGCATGTAGCCATCTACAAACACGCGAATCCGCTCTCCATGTGCGATGATTTCCAAACTGTGTTTACTGCCCGATGTATCCAGATACGTCATCGCCGAGCTTGCAACCAACGTTCCGTTCGCCTTTTTCAGATGTACCCGAACCTGATGATCCTCACCTTGCACAGAAGCAACATAACCCTCTGTTCCCTTCTGATTCCCTCTGAAAAATAGTCCCGCTTCCATTCCTGGTTGAGAAGGATTCAGCGTCACACTGCCTTCCATGACCAGGTCGGCAGTTGCGGTACCGTATATTTTGAGCGCACCTCCAGTACTTGTTCCCTCAGCTTTTTGCCCTTTTAGGTCCGGTTGCCATTTCCCACGGATTAAAAGCAGTTCACCTACATTCGTATCCATATCACTGACTTGAATGTTCTGAAATAATGCCGACCCATTCCAGACATTCAGTCCCAAATATCCTGATGCATACGTCGTATCGACCACATCTATAATCGGGTGATAGCCTTCATCCCAGTACACTTTAAGATGAGGACCTTCCACCTTCACCTTGAGATGATAAATACCTCCTTTTTGTAATTCTATTGGCCGTTCCTCTTTGAGCCTTTCGATATCTCCAGCAGCATCCCGTAGCCGCACCAACCCGGCGGACGGCACAATTTGAAGCATATAGGAAAACCATCCATCCCTACTGGAACGAAATACTAGGGCAGCATCCGCCTGTAGGTCTGTGACCATTACATCTGCTTCAAAAGTAAAATCCTCAGACATGGTTGCAGACATAGCCATCACATTTTCATGTGGCTCCGATCTTAGTAAAAGTCCCTGAACGTTATCTTCAATATGTCCCTGTCCTTTAATCTGCCAGTCCGTCAGGTTCGTTCGCGTGTTTGTGAGCTTTATCCTCATCGCCAATTTCCTACCTTCCAGTATGGATTATGAAGAAAATCTCATTTCAGCGCATAAAGCTCCAGCGAAAATAAAGTTACCTGCTCTTCCGATGGGAATATTTCAAGCCCCTTAGCTTCTGCGTCAGGAAATATTAAATCGGTAATGGCTACCTGTCCGCGATCGAAAAACACTTCAATAGACGAGCGATCCACATAGAGGCGGATGTCCATTCGATCTGGTAAGATTCCTAGTGAGGTCCCATGTCTGACTGCAAAGTCTTCATGAAAATCCGAACAGCCTGACCGTGTCCGGTCGACGTATACTTCCTGCGTGGCGGAAGTATAACCGACGAGTGTCTCTTGTTCATCCGATACCCGCACCTTAAAGCCAAAGTCTCCGGTAGTTGCAAATTCAGCCACAAGTTCGTAGCAATCCAGTTGCAGGGCAGACAATGCGTTCCGCACTTCCTCCCAAGATGGCTCTGTGAGTGACAGGACAGGAGTTCTTAATCCCTCCAGTTCCCGAACAGGGCGCTGAATAAGTGCCACTGTGCCCTTTCTCGTTTCCAGTGCGAGTTCACGCGGAATGGACATGGCACCTCTCCAGCGTTCCGTCGGGGTCTGATTGGCATATCTCCAGTTGCTCATCCAGCCCATAAACAGGCGTCGTCCGTCCTCTGCCGGGATATCCGACCAGCACACACCTGCGTAGTTATCTCTGCCATAATCGAGCCAGCGGACTTTTTCACTTTCCACATCTGCCACAAATGTCGTCCCATCAAATTCACCCGTAAAATACTGTGTTCTGGACCCTTCCCGAATCTCCGGATGATCACCGATACTTACGAGCATAACCCACTTTACCTGTGACCTCTCCCCATCAACCCATAACGGAAATAAATCCGGACATTCCCACACCCCGTCATGGCTACCGATGCCGTGTCCAAATTCACTGGCAAACACCCATTCCTTCAGATTCGGAGAATGATAGATTCGAACCGTCTGACCGCAGGCCAGCACCATCACCCACTGCTCTGTAGGCTCATGCCAGAACACTTTGGGGTCACGAAAATCAATGCAATGCTCATCCTCCAGTACCGGGTTGCCCGCATATTTAATCCAGCTTTCACCTGAATCTGTACTATAGGCGAGGCTCTGGTATTGGCGTATCTGATCCGTGTTTGGAAGCGAATAATGATGAGTGTAAATAGCTACCAAACCCGGCTTGCCTTCAAAAAAACCGGACGTATCCCGCTCATCCACCACGGCGCTCCCGGAAAAAATCGTTCCTAGCCCATCCGGCTCCAAAGCAATCGGCCGCTCCTCCCAGTTCACCAAATCAGTACTGACCGCATGCCCCCAATGCATAGGACCCCACGTTGTGCCGAATGGATGATGCTGATAAAACAAATGATAACGTCCTTCAAAATAAACCATTCCGTTCGGATCATTCATCCATCCGTTTTTCGGTGAAAAGTGATAGGATGGGCGGTATTTCTCTTGCCTAACAACGTTCATATATTCCATCTCCCTCGAAAAAAGAATCATTTACTTGCGTTTCTGTCATAGCCCGCTTGCTTGATTTGCAACCATTCCTGTAATCCCAGACTGTTCAGTTCCTGCAAATATTCCGGCCACTCCTCTTCGACCTTGCCATTCTGGTACCATTCCGTACGTTTGCGGAGAACGTAGGCGAATAGATCGGTTTCAATGGTCGATAAGCGGTCCAGCTCATCTATAGAGAAAAACACTTTAGGGTAATTATGATCTGCTTGCATATGGGGAACCATCACCTTTTTGAGCAAACCCAATCGCCATGTGGCATCTTCTGGCTGGGTTGTGTATTTTCCGTAGTATTCATCCAATACAGCTAACGGTCCGCCAATGTTCGTCTTTTGTCTGATTTCCACCGGAGCCGAGCCTTCCAGCGGCAGATGCTTCAACATTCCCTTTGCCTCATCATACTCAAAGATATTTTTCTGCTTCGTATCCCCGTAAGTTCCCCAGTTGTTCTGTATGGACTGGATCGGATCATACAGCTGGTCAATCCACTTGGCGGTCGCTTCCAGCTTCTTATTGGCACTGGTGATCACCATGCGCCCGCGATCGAAGCCGATGCCATTCGTCCGTGTAACATTCACATGTCCATCCGGTCCAGCCAGCGGCGGCATGAGATCGTATTTTTTATTCGGGCCTGTAATATTAGCCTTATCCCATGTAAAGTACAGACCATAGCGGTGATCCTTCCCTTTGGCCAGATAAGTGTTCCAATCCTGCTGGGAAGACTCTATGTCCACCAGCCCTTCCTTGTATAAATCATGAATATATTTGATGGCTTCCTTATATCCGTTATCCGCTGCTGTAAAAACGACTTTCCCATCGTTCGTCACTACTGTATGATCCCAGTTCTCTCCAAGCCCAAACGCCCCGTATAAAAAGGCCAAATCCTCGCCGCCGGGTTTATCTATAAACGATAACGGAATCTCGTCCGCCTGCCCGTTGCCGTTGGGGTCCTTTGTTTTAAAGGCAATCAAGACCTGCTTCAGCTCTTCGGTTGTTGTCGGCATGGACAAGCCCAGCTTGTTCAGCCACTCTACATTAATCCACGGCAAATCATCTACGGACTGGATCGCTTCTTTTCCTGTTCCCAATTCTTCAATCCACGGAAAGGAATAAATATGTCCATCTGGCGCAGTCAACATCGCTTTATATTCCGGGGATTGCTCCAATACCTTTTTAAAATTCGGCATATGTTGTTCAATCAAATCCTCCACCGGAATAATGACACCGTCTTTGGCCAGCTTGAGTAAGTCGTAATCCGAGTAGCCCGCATCGAACACTGCATCCGGTAAATCACCGCTGGCAATAGCCAGATTCCTTTTTTCCACAAACTGATCACTGGTAAAATTCTTCCAACGAATATGAATGCCTGTTTTTTCTTCCAGCCGTTTGTTGATCAGCTTGTCGTTCGGGTCTGCCGGAGCGAGTGGAGAGCTTTGGGTTATAAAGTTGAGCGTCACTTTTCCATTCACATCTGTTGCATCGCTCTCATTAGAGGAATTGCTGCTGCCGCAGCCGGAAAGAACTAAGATCGCCGCCAGTGCGGCAAATGAGGCAGTTTTGACTGTTTTCATCTGGATGACCTCCATCGGATAAAGGTAAAATGCACGTGTAGCAAATGAAGTTCCCGGCATCTTTTATTTTAAGGAGCCGACCATAACGCCCTTTTCAAAATACTTTTGGAAAAAGGGATACATCACAAGTAGCGGAAGACTGGAGATGACAATTGATGAATATTTGATCATTTCCGAAAGACGTTTCAGTTCTGCCATTGCCAATTGATCACTAATCATGCCAGGCATCGTCTGATTTTGGATCAGGATCGATCTCAGCACTAATTGAAGTGGATGTAGCTGTGCATTATCCAGATAAATCATGGCATCAAAATAAGAATTCCACTGACCGACAAAGGCATATAGCGCAATGACAAAAATAATGGGTTTGGACAGCGGGAGCACGATTCTGAAAAATATTGTCCAGTCCGAGGCTCCGTCCACGTTGGCAGCTTCTTTTAATTCATTGGGTACACCTTTAAAGAACGTTCGCGCCAAAATCAGATCCCACACATTGATCGCACCGGGAAGAAGGATGGCCCATACGGTATCCAGCATCCCTAAATTTTTGACCAGCAGGTAAGTTGGAATCAGCCCTCCACTGAAAAACATGGTGATGATAAACAATGTCATAAAGAAATTCCGCCCTACCAAGCTGTTCACCGATAAGGCATAGCCAGCACAAATCGAAACCGTCACAGAGATCAAGGCGAAGCATGAAGAATAGAAGACCGAATTGGCAAATCCACGGAGCATCGCCGGGTTGGACAAAATTTTCCGATATCCCTCCACACTCCAATCCGAAATACGGAAGGATAGCCCTTTGCTTAACAAAACGGTCGGGTCCATAAACGATGCTATGACGATATAACCTAAGGGAACTACGATAATCAATACAGCTAGAGTGAGCACAATATAATTCACACCTAGGATGAAGCGGTCCAGATTAGAATGTTTGACATGCATAAAGAGGCTCCTTTCCTAATAAAGCCCTTCTCCCTCATTGAGCTTCTTGACGATAAAGTTAACGGTCAGCAGCAAAACCACATTAATCACCGAGTTGAACAGCCCGACCGCTGCAGAATAGGCGTAATTACCGGATTGCAAGCCGACTTTATACACATAGGTAGGAATGATTTCAGAAGTAGGCAAGTTCATGGATGTCTGCATGAGATACGCCTTCTCAAACCCGATCGACATGATTCCTCCTGCTGCCAAGATAAAAACAATCGCCATAATGGGTTTAATCGTCGGCAAATCAATATGCCATATGCGCTGAAGCAGGTTGGCTCCGTCCAGACTTGCTGCATTATGCAGCTCGGGATCAACATTAGCTAGCGCAGCTACATAAATGATTGAAGACCACCCCGCCCCCTGCCAAATTCCAGACAGGATATAAATCCAGCGAAAATATTCAGGCTCTGTCATAAAGATCACAGGATTGCCGGTCACCGACGCAATGATTTGATTCAGGGGCCCTGTCGGAGACAAGAAAATAAACAGCATACCCACAATGACAACGACCGAAATAAAATTAGGAGCGTACAAAACAAGCTGGATATTCTTTTTCAATCCCGCCTTGCGGATTTGATTCAGCATGACCGCCAACAGGATCGGTACAGGAAATCCGAGTACAAGTCCATAGAAGCTCAGTTTCAGCGTATTAAAGAAAATATCTGTAAAATTAGGCGAGTCTAAAAATTTAGTGAAGTATTTCAGTCCAACCCAGTCACTTCCCCAAATCCCCTTGAGCGGGCTAAAATCCTTGAAAGCAATAATCGCCCCGTACATCGGAACATACTTGAAAAGAATCGTAAGAATCAGCGCAGGCGCCAGCAGTACGTAAAGAAAATAGTTCTTACGAATATAGTCTAATTTACTGCGAATGGTCCTTTGCTCCCCCAGTGCGACATTTCTCTGAGCTGCCTTAGCCAAGTTGGCCATTTGCCTTCCCCCCATCTGTAATAGCCGTCTGTATAACACATTTGAAAAGGCTTACAATTTTCATCTTCAATTTACCAAATCAAATTATCATCCGTCAATAACTTTTGTAAAATAAATTATTTACATTTGACCAAAATAATATTGTCAATTTGAATATTTGTAACAAAAAACAAAATAATCATACCCAATAATCCAAATATGAAACTTCCCCATTCACAATGACCGCTTCACTTATACGGCACTAATCTCCCCTCTCAGTTTTAATGAGTATTTTTTTATCCAGCTTATATAAATTTGAATTTCAGTTCATTTGTTGATCCGGTGAAGATAAATATAGGCTATTAAGCAAACTTCACAAATGTAAAAATAATTTAGTCGTTTGTAACGTTAACATTGCTATTTTATGCGAACTATTATACATTTAGGATACATTTTAGGTCTAAACGGAGAGCTGGCAGAGGGAACTGTACCTCTCAGGCAATCCATTTATTAAGTGAAGGTGGAACCAGTCTATGAAGAAAGAAAAAGTCACCATTCAAGACATTGCTGACGCTTTGGGAATCTCCCGAAATACCGCCTCCAAAGCGATTAACGGTAGTGAAAGCATCCCGGTTGATACTCGGAACAAGGTCATTAAAAAAGCGATCGAACTCAAATATAAGCAATTTGCCTATGTGGAAACAGACAGCATCATCCCTAAGAACCAAGGTAACATTGCCCTGTTTACATGCAATCTGCCGAACAGCTCGCATTTTGGCTCCTTTCTGATCAGTGGGCTGGAAAAAAGAATAAGTGCAGAAGGGTATAATTTGTCGATTCATATTGTGCGGGAAAACGAAACCCAAGCGGGAACACTTCCTAATAATTTTGAAGCCTCCAAGGTTGACGGAATCATTTGTATTGAAATGTTCGATCCACAGTATAGTGAGCTCGTTACGAGTTTGGGATTGCCCACAATCTTTATTGATTGCTCGGTGGACATTTTTTGTCCTGATTTGAAAGCGGATTTATTGTTGATGGAAAATGAACATAGCGTTTATTTTGTTACCAAAAGCCTGATTGATCGTGGATTTGCGCGGATCGGTTTTGCTGGGGATTATAAACATTGCAAAAGCTTCAACGAGCGGTGGGTTGGATATAACCGTGCTTTAATCGAAGCAGGCCTAAGTGTGGATTTATCTTGCTGCATCGTTGATCAGGACCGAAATTTTTTCTCCGAATCAGATTGGATGGATAAACAATTGGAGGGTATGAGCGCGCTTCCGTCCGCGTTCGTATGCGCCAATGATTTTATCGCCGTCAGTGTCATGAAAGCGCTCAAAAATAAAAACTTAAAAATCCCTGAAGATATTGCTGTGTTTGGGTTTGATAACGCTCCTGAATCCCGGATTGTGGAGCCTCATTTATCCACTGTGCATATCTACAACAACGAAATGGGGATTACGGCGGCTGAGATGCTATTGGCACGGGTCAAAGATCCTTCCAGACCTTATCAGATTACGCATATCAGAACAGAGCCGATATTTAGAGAATCGACTCCGACATTGTAGTAGATGGTGAGTGTAAAAGAGGTATTCTTGCGGGGCTCCGCGAACGGAACGTTGCTCCAATCGCTGTTGTATCTGGATTTTATTGAATAGCTTAGTGGTAAAAATCTGGATACAAAGGCGACCCTGACGCTTTTTCGCAATCGTTCCGTCCTCTCCGCTGCTTTCAGCACTCTTAAACTTTAATAATACAAAATGGCAAGCCTCTAAATCATCAGAGACTTGCCATTTTTCTAAGTCTATTAAACTGATGGATGCGGAGATAGAGTCTTAGTCTTCAGCTAGTCGTTTATAGACCCTCTGCTGGAACTACAGGAACTACTGGAGTTGCTGACTCTCCCTCTATTTTCTTCGCTCCTATTTCTGTTTCATCAACTTTCGTTTCATCGATGCTCGTTTCTTCAACTTTCATTTCATCGACTTCTTTTTCATCTACCTCCGTTGCCTCTATCTCATCCGCTTCGTCACTGCTCTCTTCATTCATCAAGGCTCTTGGTGTGTAGAGCTTGGGAATGGGCACGTTCGCCCAATCCATATCGGATGCAAAGTAAAAGCTTGTGTAGGACGGCTGGTTATAGCCGGTATTTTGACGCGCCACATCCGCACGATACTGCGGGTCATGCATCAACGTGTACAATTTATGCGTTGTGGGCTCGGTACTCAAATAGATACGAATCGCTGAGCTATCCGCTGTACGGACAAGCATTTCCTCACGCCAATCTCCGAAAATGTCAGCGACCAACGATGGCGTTCCTTTGGTATAATTGTTCGTTTTGGTGCCTGATGCGGTTAGTAATGTGCCTCGTTTCCAATCTTCAATGGTTGGGGTTACGTCGATCGCCCCGTTCACGATTTGTGTGGTCATATCAGCCGCCCATTTGATACTCATATTGGTACCCGGCATCTTCGTATCCAATTGTTTACCCGCAGCGGTCCACAAGCCTATGGCCCAAGTCTCCAGTCCTCGCTGTTCAGGGTCTACGTCACCGACCATCCCCCGGCCTGTATCCTTCCCGGAATATCCACCGTAGATGACTTCACCCGTTTTGGCATCCCGCAGCGAATAACCATACGGGGCATAGGTGCCGCCTTCATGCACCATAAAGATTTCTTTTCCTGGCCGATCAGGGTCAATATCGGTCACATGCAGCGCGTCGCCGTGTCCCAATCTGGCGGTTTGGCCCGGAATTGCGCTTTCAGGAGGCATAACATCAAATGAGCTGTACAGTAGGCTACCATCATGGTCAATCGTGGCGGAGCCATATACAATTTCGTCTTTGCCATCTCCATCCACGTCTGCCGCACTCAGCGAATGTGCTCCTTGTGTAGTCAAAGTGCCGAATTTCGGGTCCGTTCCATCCCGTCCGTGTGGGCTATCATTAAACGGATTGGTCATTGGCGCCCAACCACTGTCCACCATCCAATGTTTTTGGAGATGACGACCATCCCACGTGTAAGTGACCAAGGTGGAACGCGTATAATAGCCACGTGCAAATACGGCATATGGTTTACGTCCGTCCAGATATGCTACCCCTGCCAGAAACCGATCCACGCGGTTAGCAGGTTCAATCCGGGCCATAGCATAGTCTCCCCACATAAGACCGTCGTCATGGCACTCTGGCTCATAGCGAATCGTTTCCAGCTCAGTCCCCGTTTTTCCTTTGAAAATGGTCAAATACTCCGGCCCATCCACAATGAAGCCTTCAAATTCTCTCAGCTTGTTTTTGTCGCTCCGCGCAGGAGCATACACATCCATAAAGTAATCCGTCAGGCTTTCCGCATCCTTTCGGGATAACGGGTAGCTGTACTTTGGAGCAATACCAAAACACTCCTCCAGCGTAGCAGGCCACTGCCTCTTGACCACTTCTTCATGCTTCGTCCAATTCATAAACATGTTCACCACATGCTCATAATAATCCGTGCGGCTCAAACGATAATCATCCTTATGTGTAATTCCAGCTTTGCGATCCTCACGGGGCAGGGTAATATATTTTTCTTTTTTGGGTTTGCCCTTTTTATCAAAAGTAATCGTTTTGGTCCCTGGAGCCGTCTTGAACATCAGCTCGGCTTTGCCATCGCCGTCAAAATCATACACCATCATCTGTGTATAGTGCGCACCTGAGCGAATATTCACACCGAGGTCAATTCGATACAGTAGCATGCCCTCGAACGTATACGCATCGACATACGTATTTCCGGTATAACCCTTCTGAGATACATCTTTGGAGTTGGATGGGTCCCATTTTACAAAAAATTCATATTGGCCGTCTCCGTCCACATCCCCCACACTCATATCGTTGGCCGAATACGTATAGGATTCACCTGCGGGTGTTACGCCATCAGCAGGCTTTTGCAGAGGAAGCTCATAATAACCTTGCTGCCATGGCTTCACTTTGGCACTGCGATCCTTCTCTTTCCCTTTAACGACTGAAGCGACCCTGTACACCGCATTTCCGGTTCCTTCCTTATCCAGATAATTGGTGCTGTCCGTCACCGTTGCGATTTTCTTGCCATCACGGTATACGTTAAAGTCCGCTCCTGTCAGCCCTGTTGAACTGTAGCCGTTCACTTCTTGGGCCAATAACCGCCAGCTTAAAAATATACCCTCTTGCGTCGCCGCAGCCACCAGTCCGCGATCCAGCTTTTCCAACTGAATGCTGCCGCTACGATTCTGTTCTACTGCGATTGATGATTCTACCTGCAGCGTGGGTTCGGACAAGTCTTCCGCAGCCACTCCCCCAGTCGTACCCGTCATCGCCAGCATTGCTGCCAACGCGGCGGTCAAGGTTCCCTTTCGCCATGCGCCTTTCCTTTGAGCCATCCAATTCGTCCTCCTCAATTGTATTGTGATGACAAGCAAACACCCAAAATGATTGCGCTTACATAATTTAAATTCCTTATTATTATAGTTTTGCCGTTCCTCCAAACGCGTTTAAATATCCGTGCATTTCTCTACACAAATCCGTGTTGTTGTTCGTTTCAATTAAAATGTCCCCATTAACCACTACTAACAGTCCATTTCGTGAACCGACTATGTTAGTTGAAGTGAATATATCCGAATATCATAAGATGATAAAATGGACGAGCTGTGATCAAAACATACATACCTATCAAGGTTTCACAAAAATGATGTCACAAAACGCCCCGTTGCGATTGTTATATAGACATAAATACAAGGAGGTGAGCTCTTGCAGGCAACCATCCCCGGGGATCAACAGGATAAACACAGCCAGATTGAGCTGGCCGTAGAGCGCGTCAAGACTGGTGAACAGCAGGCTTACGAAATCATTATTCGACAATTCGAGCGGCAGATGTACACCTACTGCTTCTATATTTTGAAGAATCATGAAGCAACAGAGGACGCTGTTCAGGACATTTTCATCAGAGCCTATGAGAATCTTCATCAATACAGCAGACAAACCAGCTTCTCGGCATGGCTATACAAAATGGCCTACCATCACTTAATGAACATCAAAAAGAAGCACAGCCGCTGGCTCAGACTGGTTCAACAAGTCAAGGAACAAGATCCAATCGTCCAAGTATCACCTTATAAAAGCGTAATTGAAGAACTCCTGACTTATCTTACACCGGAAGAGCGTCATATTCTGCTACTGAAGGCTGTTGAGCAATACAGCTTTGAGGAGATTAGCAACATCATGGGTTTGAAGTCGGCAACCATCCGCAAAAAATATGAGCGGCTTCGGCGCAAGCTGCTGGACCACAGAAGCAAAGGAGGACTTGTTAATGGACAAACGCCCAACACCACCTTATGAACGCGAAATGGACCAGTTGGAGGATTGCATCAATGAATCAGTCATGCCCAGAGGCAGTATGAGTGATCAAATTATGAAGGAGATTGAAAAAAGAGCCATGCAAAGAAAGACGACGAAATCGAAATTTGCAAAACGGGCTGTTCTGGCGGCATCCGTAGTTGGCATATTAGGGACAGGAGTGGTAGGCGCCGGGTTTGTATCACCCACGATGGCAGCCACACTCAAGCAAATTCCCGGAATTGGCAGTATTTTTTATGGATTGAGCTCGGATGAAATTCAGACTGCTGTAGATAAGGGCATTCTCAGTCATCCTAATGAAAGTGTGACTCATGACGGAATTACGTTGACATTAAGCGATGTTCTGTATGACGGTACACGCCTGTCTTTCTCCATTGAGCGTCAAGGCGAGAATATGCCGGAAACCTCTATGAATCCTTATATACCTATGGATGCCAAAACTGAAAATAGCGATGACGAATGGGTAAAGGCACATAAAGTGCCTGAGAAGGATCAGCTTAAGGGGTACCTTAAACGTCCAGAAGTACTGATAAATGACAAAAAAGTGGACTCTCGGCGATTCGCGTTTGGGGATGATCCAGGCAAAAATAATTCAGTTATAGGGGAATACATGCAATTAGACTCCCTGCCAGATGAATTTGATTTGACGGTCAGAACTTCAGTTACAGGTGTTGACGGGTTGTATGAATTTAAGGTTCCGGTAAAAGTGGACAACACCATGATTGCTGTCCAGCCGAATGAGACAAAAACCATTGGTAGCTTCAGTTATACCGTGAAGGAACTTAAATCCACCCCAACAACGACTCGGCTAGTGCTAGACAGTATAGGTGAAGTGCCTGCTTCCCCGGAGCAAACGGGAGAGTATGCGCCAACGATGATGTATTACGATATTGTGGATGATCAGGGCAACGTTATTGAGCAACGCCAATTCGGTTATTTCTACAGTAAGCCTAGAACAAAATACCATGTGGATGAGCTGTATAATGCACTTAAGCCAAATACAAAATACGTGACGATTAAGCCTTTCACCTTGACCGTCAAGCCGGCTGATTGGAGTATTGTCGGTGAAGGCATGGGATCTGACGGCAAGCATAAAAGAGGAGATAAAACGTACATCAAGGAACTCGAAATGAAGATTCCCCTGAATAACTAATCACCAATTTTTTCAATACATGAATTTCATTTCATGAGAGGAGAACATATCTAATGAAACAAACAAACTTAAAATTAACATTCCTAAAACGGGTATTACTTACAACTTCCGCTTTCGCGATAATAGGAACAGGAGCAGCCATACCAAAAAACATATCCCCCATTGCAGCAGCCACTAGTGACGCGAAATCCGCGCAAGCCGCTTCTTCCAATCTGAGCCTAACGCAGGACGGGGTTACACTGAAGCTTGGCGATGTGTTTTATGATGGCACACGCTTGTCCTTCTCCATCGAACGTGAAGGCAAAAATTTACCTGAGGGAGTCATGAGCCTGTACCTCCCAGTAGATGCCAAGGCCAGTAAAAGCCTCAAGAAGTATATGGTTCCTGAGAAAGATCAAAAGAAGGGCTATATCAAGAGGCCTCAAATTCTGATTGATGGGAAGGCATTTAAAGGCCTTGGCTCGTTCGGAGACAAAGTATCTCAAAAGAACGCCGTAGAAGCTGAATACAATCAGTTGGATGCACTTCCAGACGAGTTTGAAATGACTATCCAGGTAGGGGTTACCAGAATCAGCAAGCCTTTTGAGTTTAAAGTCCCTGTTAAAAAGGACGGTAATATGGTGAGTATCAAGCCAAATAAAACCCAAAAGAGTGGGGATTTCAGTTATACAGTCAAACAGCTCGATATTGCCTCCCGTACAACCCGGCTGGTGCTAGACAGCGAAGGTCAAGTGCCTGCATCTACCAAGCAGACAGGAAAGTACGCTCCATCCATGATGTATTATGACATCGTAGATGATCAGGGGAAAACGCTTCAGCAACGGAGAGTCGGCTTCTATCATAGCAAGCCTAGAACGAAGTATCATATTGATGAGCTGTACAGTGCTATAGGCAGCAAACCCCAATATGTGACGATCAAACCATATACATTTACAGTCGATCCCTCTAATTGGAGTGTTGTCGGTCAAGGCAAGGGAGCCGACGGGAAATATAAAAACGGAGATAAAACATACATTAATGAACTCGAAATGACCATTCCCGTGCCAGCCCAATAACATCGATGCAAGAAGCGAGCAAGCCTAAAAGAGAATCCAGGCTTGCTCGTTTTGTTTACTTTACGTTAAGCCATTCCTTCCCCTGCTTACTTTACTGGTTCTACTGATTATACTAGTGCTGAGTGGCTTCAATTATCCGCTCACATTGCACCTGCACAGTAAGGGAGCATCGGTAAAAAAGCTGGAAAGCGACCGAGCGCTCTACACAGGAGCTTGTCAAGCTTGTACAACATCGTCAAGGATAGGTTTAGTTTACCCTTAATTGGTATATCTCCTAATTAGTGAGGGACAAAGGAATTGAAGTCGTCCCGACTAGACTGGTCTGCATGATAAAATACTATATCCCCATCCTGTAAATGAAAGGTGTGTCCGTATGGGTCCTTTATCTCTCTGCGATATCCTTCCAGTTGCCATTGGTTCAAAAGCGGGCCATTGATATATTGCAAATGTGGATGCTCGGTGTCCCCCTGACGGAGCGATTCCAAATTAAAACGAACCACTATAAAGCCTGTCTTCTTGAATAGATCTGTATGTTCGTTTAACTCCCTCTCTCGGCTTACATTACGTAAATCCGTCCCTTTGGTGACCGCGTACACATCGGCAGGCAGACTATACTCGCCATACCAGCGCTGAATCGCCGCATTCGCACGATCGGCATCCACCCCCTCCGGCAGGTCTGTCTTAGGACCGATCAAGGTACGTACAGCCGCAGGCAGCACCAGCCAGTCGTAGCGTCCAACCCAGGTCTTGCTGCGTGTGATACGCTGGGCATACAGCGCCACATAACGTTCCAGCGTTAACTGACTCCGCTCTGCTTCACTCAGTCCATGTTGATATTGGTAGGCTGCTGTATTCTGCATTTCCTCCATAGGGACATTGCGTAGTCGTTCATTCAAAATAACATATCGCTTCTCCCGGTCCTCCGCCGATCCTACACGGATAAATTTTCGACTGCCTGCATGTGTATACAGATCTACCTCTTCCCGCTGTTGCCCATCTTTGCTCACCCAATAAAATGAAGGGGTAATGCGAATTCCATCCCGGGCGCTGAACATATTGCCTTTGGTTTTGAGGTCAAACTTGAAATGATAGCCTGTCTTGACCGCCACATTTGCGTAACCTTCAAATGGATGACTGCCGGGGCGAATGGGCAATGTGAAGGGCTCCGGGTTCCCTCTAGGCAACCCGTCAATATTGCCAAGCCCTGTCCAATAGGACAGGCCACTATGCAGTGGGCTTCCTTTTTGCAGTCGAAATACACGCTCCCAATGGTAATCTGCAATATCCGTGATATGAAAATCATACATCCGTCCGATGACCTCAATATTCACCACATCATTGGCAACATGATGAGCGAGATTTGTGTTGGCATGGTGCTGCTCGGTGAATCCATCCGGTGCATTTTCGGCAATGATGCGGAACTCGACTGTATAATTGCCTTCATCGACCCATACGGGCAAATAAAAGTCTGTGTCCAGTTGTAGTACCGGAATCTCAATCCAGGTACCTCGCGGATAAAAATGCGTCTTTCCTTTGTCGTACACATCGAATGGAAAGCGCACCTGCTTGGTTCGTACATATTTGGCATACTCCCGATCACCATAGCCGGGAATATTCAAATGCGGACCTGCTGTCGAAATCGTCACCCGGAAAGGACGCTCCAAAATAAGTGCGGATCGTCCCTTCGTAGGTTGGGTTTTCTGATTATGACCAGCATCATCCGACACTGTAGACAGATTCACTACGGGAGTGTGGACAGTCACTGTATTGATCCCCTGTATCGGCAACGTTTTATCCGCACCTCCATTGATATTTCCTTTGAGAATAGCGTAAGTGATGTCACCACTGCTGGGCGTGTTGGGCTTATTCATCTTATGCTTATTAATCACATGATTCGGACTGTACAGCACATCGGCCCCAATCGCTCCAGAAGAGGGAATCACACCTGGTTTAGGGCCATTTACCTTGACGCGCTCTGGATTCATAATGATCTTGTTTTCAAAGGTCAAAGTATCGTTCTCCACTTCAATTTCCTTAACTGCCTCCTCTGCCTTAGATTTCAGTACACTGCGATCATCAGGCACACTTGGCTTGCTGCTGCCGCCGTTTTTGCTACGACTACCTCCATCCACTGTCCCTGGTGCAGGGGGCGGATAAAAGTTACCCTGGGTCGCTGCAATATAGGAAGGGGGATTATAGGATTGCGGAAACAGGGTGATTGCTTCATTGGGTAACGCATAGTTTCGGAGTGAAGCCTCTTTAATGCCATATACCTCCAAATTGTCTATCTTCCAATAGGAGTACGGACGGACGATTTGGTAAGTATAAGTTCGCTTCACCGTCTCATTCCGCCGAGATTTTTTCTTAGGCCGCCAGGTCAACCGATATTCCCGTTTTACGTTCACCGTATATGTACACTGACCCGTCATGTTCACAAACTTATGTTGAAAAAGGTATCTCTTGGCTTGCACATGACCGTACAGGCTTTCAGAGGTAGGAATACCTTTGGATACGTCGAATCGTTCCCGACCACGCTGGTCCGCTTTGATCACGGCAGATACTACTGGGTCCAACTCGGCAGTTTCCAAGCGCAGACCTGGAACGGGACGGGAGCAGACAACACCTTTCGTTGGCTGTTCATTATCTTGGCAATTTGAGGGCACTCCCTCTTGGATTTCTCCAGGCTTCGGACAGCCCTGAGCTTCTTTGTAATACAAATAAGCGGTAAACTGCTCAAAAGAACCGTCATAGGTAAACCCGGGTACAATCCCAGGCAAAACATCTCCGCTTGGCGGTTTACCTGTCGTGCTCTTCTTGTAGCCCACATACTCATATTTCGGGTTGGTTGGCGGGATGAAGTCATACGGTTGATTAGGTTTTAGCTCATCTTCTATTGGTGTAAATACGTTGTTAAGTGACTTTCCGTCAGTTGTAAAATGCTTGACGATGAGTGCGCTCTCTAGTTCAATCTTGAACAGGATGGGCTGGTAAATGCGCCAAGCTTCTACTTCTTTGGCACAGGTAGGGCAGCTTTCTTCCTTGATATCTTTGGCTATGACTTCCGCATTAAGCATCATGTTTACTGTAATTGGAATAGTAGTGGATTCCGTTCCAACCCCCTGGATTTGATAGGAGCGAATATCGTCCTTCACTGTGCCTTTACTTATGTAACGTACATATTCTTCATAGCCATCAGAACGGGATTTCTCAAAATATTTGATATAGTCAGGGTTCAGTTTGTTTTTCTCGTCGTTAGGTTTATATAGTGATGCTTCAACACTTTTTATTTTTCTACCCGGAAAACTAAACTTGTAGGTAAAAGTAGCCTCACCATGCATCCCTTTTCCAGGCTGTTTACCACCGTCTGTGACCCACGTCCCTGCGATATTCTTCCACATATCGAAATACATCATACCGACAAAGTAGCGATTATTCTTGTCAGCATAGTAGGACAGCGGAGTAATTTCTGTAACGGCTGCCGCCTTATCAATGGGAAAATAAAAAGGTGGGAGCTGCAATAATAGCAGTACCCCCACCAGCAATACGGCCAAAATGCGTTTGGTGTTACTCATATGGTTAATTTCCCTTCCAAGGACTAACCATCATCGGGATATAGTCTCTCGATGCAAGGTCAAAACCAATGTACTCAATGTCTTGCAGCTTAAAGGTTTTATAATCCTTGTTACCATAAAGGTTAGCATCAGCGTACGAATATATTTTGTAATAGAGCATCTTTGTACCGTCTCCATTATCTTGCGTCATTTCGTCTAGGGCAGGGCGAAGACGTACATCCTTGCTTTTAGTCAGGTAAAAAAGGCTACCTGCTGTAGATTTCGTTTTGGCCCGCACTTTCAGGTATGGGACTCCCTTTGGACTTGTATAAGGCTCGACTGAATAAATGTCGCGCAATAACTTAATAGGCAAGTCGGACCGTTTAAAGATTACCACTTTGTTATACGGCTGACCGACAACATTATTTAAAAGTCCAGGCATGGTCCCAATCGCCTTTTTATACGGCTCAATACTCACCGCCTGATGCCCTGTATCCTCTAACGCAGTGATTTCCTTCTTCCCAATCCAGACCCAGCGGCTGACCTTATCCCATTCTACCGTCTGTCCCAAACCCTCACTCACTAACCGCAGCGGCACAAAAGTACGGTTTTGCTTCAAAATAATCTTCGTTTCATACGTTTTGGTCTGTCCATCCACGGTAGCGGTGTTTTGCCCCACTGTCATATTAACGGCATGTGCATCATTTTTTATCGACACAGCTAATTGGCCGCCTGTTTTCTCCCAGCCCACCTTAGCACCCAATGCCTCGGATACAAACCGGATTGGAACCATTACATAATCGTTACCATCCTGAAAAGGTTTGGCATCCGGGAACTGTATTTTTTTCGCATTTAATAAGACTTCAATTGGTTTGGTGCTACTTGCCGCCTCCGTCGTTGGAATCGTATTTGTCCCGCCCCATAGCAACGCGACTGCGGTCAAACTCAACACCCATTTTTTCATACTCATCTCTCGATCCCCTTTGTCTGCTTAAACTTTCAAACTATGTATATCATCTCTAATCTCATAAACTGTTCGCATCCCCACTTTCGGAAAATACTGGATACAACTTATATATTATAGGGTTTCCCAATTACAAAATCTATAAGAAAAATAACTAATATAAATACTCTAAAAATCATTTCCTATGAGAAACCTATCCCTCTAAATCATAGAATGGCCTCCTTATTTAACTTATATCTTCCGCAAAATCTCAACAAAAAAGGGCTGTCTCTCCCCTATGAAGGAAGAAACAGCCCGTGTGCTTCACGCGCAAAAACTATGAAAATATCAGTTCATACCATATAAATTGTTCCAGCATCATCCAATATTTCTTATATCATAAATCATAAATCATAACAGACTAAAAATCAAACGTTACTTTTTTCTCACAAAGCAGGAATCCCGGCGAACTTTTGACGCCCCCTGCCCCCCATTCATCTGCCTCCCTTACACATAAGCTGGAAGCCACGTCCCGTGCGCTGCAATCAGGTCGTCGCACAGAGAAACGATATCATCCATGGATAATTCAGCCGAGGTGTGCGGGTCCAACATAGCGGCGTGGTAAATGTGTTCTTTTTTCCCCGTCATTGCAGCTTCAATCGTTAACAGCTGGGTATTAATATTCGTCCGGTTCAGTGCAGCACATTGAGGCGGCAAATCCCCGACAAAGGTCGGCGTAACCCCATTGCGGTTCACCAGGCAAGGCACCTCCACACAGGCTTCCTTCGGCAGATTGGTAATCAAGCCTGTATTCATCACATTCCCGCCAATGGCAAAGGGGTGATTGGTTTCGATTGCCTCAAATATATAAGAAGCATATTCATTCGACCGTTCATGGCGCAGATCCTGATCGCCCAA
This sequence comes from Paenibacillus sp. lzh-N1, assembly GCF_002872435.1. Classification (NCBI taxonomy): domain Bacteria; kingdom Bacillati; phylum Bacillota; class Bacilli; order Caryophanales; family Paenibacillaceae; genus Paenibacillus; species Paenibacillus sp. lzh-N1. Next base: position 590,591 of record NZ_CP025696.1, read on the forward strand.
AAGTTCCTCACGCATCGTCTCCCAGCGTTCAATCTGGCTCACGCAGCGACGCGGGTATTCATCCAAAGGAATATTGAAGCGTTCAATTAGCTCAGGATATGCCCGTTTGATAAAATACGGATGATATTCTGCGTTATGCTCGGACGATTCCGTAATGTAATAGCCAAATTTCAGCATCATTTCAAAGCGTACCATATCATGATGCTTTTCCCGCTGCTTGGCGGTAGCCCGTTTTTTAATCTCAGGATACAAATCCACCCCATCCTTGCTCACTTCGAGCAGCCACGCCATATGATTGATGCCTGCGATCTTTGCCTTTACACCTTCCTGCTCCAAGCCGAGGCTTTTGAACAACTCGGGTATACACGCCTGTACGCTATGACACAGCCCTACCGTACGGACACCGCCATGTACGTTCATCACGTTCGTCAACACAGCCATCGGATTGGTATAGTTGAGAAACAGTGCATCCGGGCACACCTCGCGAACGTCTGCCCCAAAATCGAGCATCACCGGAATCGTTCTTAAATTGCGGAAAATACCGCCAATACCAACCGTATCAGCAATCGTTTGGCGCAGTCCGTATTTTTTGGGAATCTCAAAATCCGTAATCGTACACGGATCATAGCCGCCCACCTGGATGGCATTTACTACATAGGCCGCTCCGCGCAATGCTTCCTTACGGTCAGTGTAGGAGCGGATCACACAGGTACTCCCCGTTGTTTTTTTCAAATTGGATAAAATATTTTCCGAATCCTTCAGCCTAACAGGGTCAATATCGAACAACGCCAGTTCAAAGCCCTGCAAAGCAGGTGTCAACATACAATCGCCAAGCACATTTTTAGCAAACACCGTACTGCCTGCACCCAGAAATGTAATCTTGCTCATACTTTGTCCCCCATTCACATTTTGTTCGCAGCTTTGCACCTCAAATGCAAGGATACCCATCGCCCCTCTCCCCCTTTGCAGGAAGAAAGTGACGATGGGAAAGATTAGCCATGACTATGCGTTGTTGCCTCTTATTCAGGATACTCCCACTGATTTAGCTGGGCTGATAAGCCGAGACGGTAAGACAGATGTTGCCGGGGATGTCGTAGTTGGCGGGGTTACTGAAGTCTCCGGGCTAACCGAAGTTGCCGGTAAAACCACGGCCCCTGCCTCAATCACAGTTACCTTGGCCAATGCCTTCAACTCTGTCCCTTCCACTTTGCCCTTCAATTCAAACGAACCTGGAGCAGCATATTGTGCAGGGTGTATATCCTCCCATTCCACAGCCACCCATTTGGTGGAGCCTTCTCCATACGTAGCTTCCACTACGCTTGGCAGTTCAGGTTTTTCACCGACATGAGTTGTTACATTCACCTCTTTTAACGCAGTGATGTTCTCAGTTGCCGTCAGACTCTGTGCTGTACCGGAGGCCAGACCTGCCACCTCGTTTGCATTCAAAGCGCGGCTATAGATCCGGAATTCATCCACCAGACCATTGAAATACGGATCAGGGTACTGGGACTTACCGATAAAATTATTTTTCGTCTGTCCCAGACTGGTTGGATTCAAGGTCAGGTTGGTATTGCGTCCCACTTCTTTCCCATCCACGTACAAAATACCTGTGGAGCCTGAAAGCGTGACTGCAACATGCTTCCATACGCCTGTCGGCAATACAGGGGCATCAATCGTCTGTTCCTGTCCTTGCCCGTTACCCTGATTCGTAATGGCAAATAGCATCCGGTTCCCGGCTTTAGGGGTCAGGAACATATATTCATTGGTCCCGGAGCCGAAGTCAAAAAATCCGCACATAATCGCTCAGGCTGTTCGCCTTGACCCAGCCGGATACGGTCAATTGCTGTGCCCGGCTGACAATCCCTGCCGGAAGCTGCACATAGCTGTCCTTGCCGTTCAGGCTCACAGCGTTGCCTCTTTTCCCCGCAGCCCATGCCGCAGTTCCCTTAACGGTAGCATCATTGCCGCTTTCCGATGAATCCGCAGCAACAGTACCGCTGGTTTCGTCGAACTTGTAAACGGCAAGCTGTTCAGGTAACGGTGCCGCCGGTTCAGCTATCACAGTTACTTTAGCCTCTCCTGATAACTGGGAGTCGCTGGCTGTCAGCTTGAATATATACGTTCCTGATTCGGAAACGTTCACCTTCGAGCGTAGTGATGTTTTGCTGCTGAATGTGACCTTCGCGTTCTGTGGTCCTTCAACCAGACTCCACTCGCTGGTCACCTTTCCTTGCGGAAGTCCATCATCTGTAGCTGTACCTTTCAGAATAATCTGATCCGGCAGCTTCACCTTGGAATCCTTGCCTGCATCAACGACAGGTGCTTTGTTGGGATCAGGTGTGGTGGGTGTCAGCTCTACTGTATAGGAGGATGCTGTACCCATTTCCAACTTAAGCTTATTGGTTGGTGCATACGCATTAAACTTGCCTTGTGATTGACCACCCACTTTAACCAGGTACGTTCCTTTCTTTAAGCCATCAAATGTAACGTACGTAGAATGAGCTTGGCCCGGCGTTTGATTTTTCAATTGGAGCCATACATAATCCTTGGATGTTGCCAGCTTGGCTTCTGTATACTGGTCCTTTTCCAGCTCGATATACAGCTTTTCCGTAATCAGGTTGACTCGTTTGAACAAACCGTCTAGCGGCTTGATCGTATACACGTTACCGCTTTTACTCACCTCTGCACCGTAGCCGGTCAATCCAAAAATTGGATCAATCGCGATATCCGCGCTTAAGGTTTTAAGTGCACCAAACAATCCGAGGTCAGCCTCACCGCTCATGCCGCGCCAGCCGTTAAAGAGCGGAACATTTTTACCGCCGCCAGTACCGTTTGTTCCGTTATTGCCTTTTTCTGCTTGATACGTCCATGTAACCGCCCCGATGTTCTCAGGGTCCGAGCTGATTTGCCCGGAGTTAATCGCTCCGACATTGGCAATTTTGGCAGCATAGGACAGCCGTTGTTGCTCCTCGCGATGATTGTCCTCATGATGACGAATCCAGTCATCCATCGCATATCCCGCAAGTGAAGTCGTGTACTGGAAGTTAAACCAGTTCTCCCCGGTAATCGTCACCGGATCGGTATAGTAGTACCATACAGGCATATGGCCGCGTGATGCACGAGTTTTGGCATTGATTTTACCCATCATCTCCAGGGCTTTACTTTGTTCGCCTTCTGTATCTATATTCTGCTTGGCTAACGTATATACAGCCTCTTCCCCTGTATTGTCGTAGCTATATTCGGAACCGTAAGGATACTTTGTATTTTTAAAATTGTTATATTTGCGATCCATTTTTTCCTTGAGATCGTTCGCTTCATCATCGTAGCCTTCATCATGAAGGGCCTGAATAATATCCGGCGTGGTCAGCTCGCCCATCAGACCTGTTTCCCAGTTGTACGCAACGGGTCCTTCATACAATGCTTTGAAAATGTTATAAGCCCGCAGCAAATAGGTTTCCTTCGGATGCTTGTAAGTGACTAGGTCCGGGTATTCCTTGGCAATCTTATACATGCTGAAATACGTATTATATACATGCGGGTATGCATATCCCCGATAGGTCGGTGTATCATTGGGCTCCGGCATCAGGAAATCATGAATTAAATAATCCTCATGATGTCCATTCATCAGATTCGTCCAAATCGCCGTCTCCAAATAATCGTCTACGGCCCGCACCTCTTTGGCGACTGGAGAGAGTGTGTTTTTCTCAGCCAGGAACTGTCCGTGGGTCAGACCCCAATCGTCCCCCCAGCCCCAATAGCCATTGAAAATGTTGCGTTTGGATTTGGTATGCATCATCCAATCGTCAAATACCTTATCACGCAGATCACCTGGCACGTTCCACTGGGTTTTGTCTACCATAAAAGTAGCGTGCCGTTGCAGCGCCTGATCAATCGGCTCAATGGCATAGAATTGTAAAACCGTTTTGTTGCCATTGCCGTATTCTACCGTTATGAAGTTCGGGCCCAGCTTAGTAAATTTCAGTTCATAAATCTGATGTCCTCCAGCCTTGCTATCCGTCTGCGGAATAACGGTTCCGTCTGGATAGGTCACCTTGTTGATCGTTTGCTTGGTACGCAGATCCACCTTCGCCTTTTGATTCGTAGGCACAATCATGCCTGGTACAACTGTAGTATCCACCAAGTTTTCTTGATACAACGTATCTTTTACATCATGCTCGTCCTTTACCGCCAGGAACTTGAAGCCATAGTTTTTGCTTTGTCCTGGATTCAGGATCAGGCTTGTATTGGGCAAATACCCACGGTTGGTGGACTTGATGACATTGGAATGAATATAAAATACATTCAATCCCTCCAACCACTTGCCTTCGTTGGCCGGGTTCCAGGCCCACTTGCTACCCGGATGCTCTTCATCCCGCCAATGGTCCTGATACTCAAACCCAGCGCCTGTTGTGGAATCAGGGATCAATAGCAGGGAAGACCCGATACCGCTGGGACGCCCAGCTGTAATATAGGAGCTGTTATTGCCGACAAAGGAATGCGTCACGACTCTCGTTTCGTAAATTGCATCACCATAAGTCCACTGTTCATTAAAAGGTAGGGGCAATCCAAAATCGCCAATCTCCAATTTTTTGCCGCTGGTATTCTGTACCTGTATATTCCACAACACTGAACCATTCGACTCCGCCGAATAGGTTTCAATAACTTTAAAATTGCGTATGCCTTCTGCATTACTTGAGTTCTCATACGTGACAGTAACGCGGTTGCCGCTGGTCGTGATCTTACGTGCGTCTGCCGACTTATTCGTCCATGCCTTCGTCCAGCTACCTCCATCCAGTCGATACGTGAACATCAGCTCTCCTAGCCACTGATGATCAGCCGTGTTCTGCTCAGGTGTCACCGTTGCGTTCATGACATATTCGGTCGGAAAAGCATCTCCCTTGATACGGATAGACGAAATTTCCCCATGTTCTCCTGTCTGAATCGTCAGCTTGTCATTAGATAGTTCATGTGCTTCTGCTGTATGCGTCCCAAACAACACAGACGCTGTGGTTAAAAACAAAAACGCCGCCAATATTCCCTTAAATTTCATCAACACGGCCTCCTTTTCAATCTCGGGGTCCTGATTTGCTTGTCAATCAGCTGAAGTCTCTTCATTTCGCCGCAACCTCCTTGGAAATGTAAGCGCTACAACTCTATTGTACAAATCCTTGTCCATTGGTAAAATCAACATTTTCAACCGATTTATATAGGATTTCAACCTAATCGGGGGATGAATCATTCATACCAACAGACACCATGTTTTGGATTAATGAATGGACAAATCGGAAATAATTCACTCATACCGTCTGTAGGAGGGAACAACTTCATGAATTCGAATGATAATCCACCAGAGCAAAACGCTTATTTGAAAGAGCTGAATGCATTATTTATCCCATTGGATGGAATGGAGAATCTGGACCGCATGGTTAAGGCCATCGGAGATGCAGATATTGTGCTGCTCGGTGAGGCGAGCCATGGGACTTCTGATTTCTACCGAGTTCGGGCCGAGCTTTCGAAGAAGCTAATTACAAGCAAGGGTTTTAACATTATCGGTGTGGAAGGAGACTGGCCCTCTGCTTATCGGGTGAACCGGTATGTTAAAGGGATGGAGGGGGCCGATTCCTCGGCAGCCGATGCACTGGGTGATTTTACCCGCTGGCCGACATGGATGTGGGCAAATACGGACATTCGTGATTTCACGGAGTGGCTCAAGGAGTACAATGAGGCGAATCACGGCGGCGGCAGTGTCCGTGCGAAGGTTGGATTTTATGGCATTGATATGTACTCGTTATGGGAATCGATGGAAGCGATTATCGGTTATTTGGAGGAGACCAATTCTCCCCAACTGAAACAGGCCCGCAGGACATACGCCTGTTTCGACCCATATAGCAGGGACCATCAGTCTTATGGCATTGCGGCAGGACTGCTCTCGGAGAGCTGTGAGAAAGAAGTGGTTGAGCTGCTACAGCAGATGCAGAGCCGGCGCATGGCGTATCCGGGAAGTGAGGAAGAGCTGAATGCAGAGGTGAACATGCTCGTCACCTCCAGCTCGGAGGCCTACTATCGTACGATGGTCCGGGGCGGCCCACAGTCCTGGAATATACGGGACAAACATATGGTTGAATCCCTCAAGCGAATCATGTCCTATTACGGGGCCTCGGCAAAAGCCATTGTCTGGGAGCATAATACGCATATCGGTGATGCGCGGGCAACGGATATGATGGCGGATGGCATGGTTAATGTGGGTCAGCTGCTGCGGGAGGATCCAGAACATCGGGTGTTTGCCATTGGCTTCGGGACCTATCAGGGCGAGGTACTGGCTGGAAGAGCTTGGGGATCTCCGGTTGAGAAAATGACCGTCCCGCCCGGACAGCCAGAAAGCTGGGAGTATTACATGCACCAGGCGGGAGGCGGCCGAAATGGCATGATAATGCTCTCCGATGCATCTTCCATGCTGCATACGACCATTGGCCACCGTGCCATCGGTGTGGTGTACGAGCCTGCTCATGAGCGGTTCGGCAATTACGTGCCTTCCAGCATGGCAGATCGTTATAATGCGTTTGTTCATCTCGATCGGACCACCGCCCTTCAGCCACTGCCTATCCTTCAGCCGGTTGCAACGGATGCTTTATTTTCAGAATAACAGCTCGCAAGAAACGTCTGTGGGATGCTGGATGGCTGGGTAGCGTTTACCGTCAGGCTTCGGATAATAACTATGAGACTGGCTCCAATACAAAAAGTGGCAGGCACGGACTTTATTTTTATTAGTCTGGGCCTGCTGCTTTTTTATTGAACTAAACGGTCCGTTAGTTTTTATGCATCTATCAAAAAAGGGATGTCTCCATCACGGAAATCTGGAGAACACCCCCTATCTCCTGTCTTTCCGTCTGGTGTATATGGCGGCTGGACGGATGTGCCTGATTCCTTGCTCATTCCACAATTTCCGGTCCTGTCGGCCTTGGAAGTGATCGCCCGTTACTTCAATGAAAGAGGGAACATTTGCCGCGACAGTGTATCGTTTCCCGTTAGTTGAATCATTTCTGTGATAAATACAACAAAAATCGTCTCACGACTATATCGAATACCGCATAGATTTGGCCAGGAACATGAAGGACGGTAAATTCATCTGGAACCTGCTTTCCATTCTTTCTCCTACAGTGTAAAAGAACCACTGAATATCTTCTTGTTTAGAAATGCTTCCATTTTGTCTAGAAATTCAAGTACCACAACGAAGAGATCTAGTAACGCTTCAATTCCTCTTCAGACATGTATCCTTCCTGACCGATAGAAGGATTTCACTATCCTTCTTTTTCTTTGTCTTTCACTTCACTTTTTTTAAGTAGAATTACGTATAATCAACGAAGTCTTGTAGATTTTCGTTATAGGAGCAGATCGCATCCCCTTCAATCGCCGGGTAAGACATTCCGTAACATCCTTTACCATATCAGGAATACAATTGGTTAATGTGGTCAATTCCGGATTAGTCATTAATCCTACAGGATGGTTATCAAATCCGATGACGGACATTTCTTGAGGCACGGATATCCCCTTTTGCTTTGCTGCTTTCAATAAACCAGTAGCTACAAAGTCACTACCTGTTATCATTCCATCCGGCAATTGATCAGAAGTAAATAATTGTTCTCCCAAGGCATACCCATCTTCCATAGTCATCAGACCCGTATAACATTGTGATTTTGTACAGGCAAGACCGAATTGTTGGTGAGCCATTTGAAACCCATTCCATCTTTTCTTTTGCAATTGTGTCAGGTGATCCATACAGAAAAACAGATGACGGCGCCCCTTGGACAGCAAATATGCTGTCGCTTGAAAGACCGCATCTTCTTCATCCAATCGAAAGACATCAAGAAACTCTCCGTCCATCGCTTCGTTGCATATGATTCCAATGTAAGAACCTATATATTCTTTAATTTCTCTCTCCGAGAAATGGGAATGAGCAATAACCACGGCATCCATTTCTCGACGTGCCAATCGAGCATACACATCACGTTCATACTCCCGGGATAATTCAGTCTGATAGATGACAAGTTGATACCCCATTGAGCCTAAAGATCGACTTAATGTACTAACAAGCTGACTGAAATAGGGATGTTCCACATCCGGGACAAGCACACCGATATGATTGCTTGCCTGTAGACGCAACTGAACCCCCTGCGTATTGCGGACATATCCCAGCTCCGTAATGGCTTTCTGTACTTTTTGTCTGCTTTCAATAGATACATGAGGATGGTCATTTAACACACGTGATACCGTCGACTTGGAGAGACCGCTTACACGTGAAATATCAATTATGGTGGGCAAAATTAACACCTCATCTAAAGTATTGACCTGGGAACGTTCCCTGCAACTATGATATCGTTAACAAACTATAGGAGGAGCTACACTCATGAAAGTCATATATACCCCCGCTGTAACCGAATATCTGATATTGTTTGATTTTGACGAAACTTATTATCCGCATGAATGTTTGCCTGAACAACTCAAAATGGTGTACGAACTGGAACAATACCTCCAGCAGCTTGCCAGAAATCATCAGGTAAAGATAGCTTGGGTCACCGGAAGTAGTGTTCAGCAAATACAAGCAAAAATGAATATAGCCGGTATGACGCAGCTCCCCCATTTTATAGCGAGCAATCTGGGCACAGAATTGTGGGAAGTCGAGCCTGACGGACAACTGGTCGCTGTTCCTTCATGGGCAAAGATCATAAGGGCCTCCGGATTCTCTCGAAGAGATGTAGAAGATTTAATTAGCGAATTAAAATCAACATTCAACATTGTTCTTCACGAGCAGACTCAATTGGGTCAATCGCGATACAAAATGAACTACTATTATTATCCGGTATCAGCAGTCAAAACCCAATATGATATAAGTATCATCAGGCATCTGGCTGCAAATCATGGGATCGGAATTAATATCAATATTTGCAATCCCAAGGCGGGTGATCCGGAGCACGCATATGATGTCGATTTTATCCCCGCAGGAACTGGAAAGAAAGCGGCTGTGCAATTCCTGATGGATTATAGTCAGGTACTCCTGTCCAAAACATTGGCTTTCGGTGACAGTGGAAATGACATCGAGATGCTTCAGATGGTTGCCTATGGATATCTTCTCCAGAATGCAACGGCAGAGGCAAAGTCATGCCACAACAACGTTGCCCCTTATCCTTACGCCGAGGGAATTTTGCATGTATGCAGAAATTTCTTTGGGGAGTAATTCATATGGCGTTTGCCCAGCTATATTTAGCCGATCTAAGTCTCGGTAAATCGTGCGAACCGGCACTTCAAAGCGCATCGCTAGATCTTGCGCACGAACTTGATTTGTTCGTTTTTAATTTTCTACACAAAAGTCACTCCATCCTGCCCATTAGTTAAACAAAGGCAGCCAATCACTTTGATCGGCTGCCTTCTTGTTTGTATTGAACTATCGTTCTTCGTTAGCTTAATGACCTCAAATATGAAAATTTCTAAAGAGTCCATATAAGAACGAACAATTCCAATTACTGTATAATTGAGAACAAGAAAGGGTGGTAATAACAAATCATACAGGGTTATTTAAGAAATTAAAACCCACCGTAAGGCTGTCGCCTTGCACGGTGGGTTTTGCCTTTATTATCTGATTTGCGTTCCGTTGGGTAGATCGAAATCCGGCTTCAACAGCACGACATCTCCCTGTTCAGGCAGTCCGCCCAGAACCAAAACTTCCGAATTGAATCCCACTATGCGGTACATTCATTGAAACAAATATAAAGCACCAGCTTCAAAAAGATTCTTCTTTGGTTTGTCATATCTATCGGCAGAGAGTAAGTATACGGCTATCCACTAAGACTTCCCGATCGCAGACTTAGGATAGAAACTCTTTTCCCCATACTCTTATAGAATCGATAATACTCGACAATTTATTTCCTTGTTCAGTGAGGGAGTATTCTACTTTGGGTGGCACAGTGTCATCTACTATCCTCTTCACAATTCCATCCGCCTCGAGTTCCCTGAGTTGTAGAGTCAACATCCGTTGTGAAATCCCTGGTATTAATCGTTTAAGTTCATTAAATCTGACCGATTTTTCGGATAAAATGTCGATAATGATTCCCTTCCATTTTCCTCCTATCATATGTAAAACCATTTCAACAGGACAGCCCTTTATAACCTCTTCACTGCAATCGCCATAATTTTTTAATCCATATCCCATATTGCCACTCCATTCATTAAGTTACAAAAATGTGCGTACTTACAAGTATCAATCATTTCCACTATATTAACTATATCAGAAATGAAAGGAGATATATCACGATTACAATGAGAGAATCTAAATAGCAGTCACAAATATAAGAATTAAATACATTTTCGTAGGTACAGATTTTAGAAAATAGATTAGGGAGGCAATTTTATGAATAAATCCAAGATCGTATTAATTACAGGTGGCAACAAAGGTATTGGTTTTGAGACAGCAAGACAATTGGGAAACATGGGGTATGAGATTTTAATAGGAGCAAGAAGCGAAGAAAAAGGACATGAGGCCGTAACGTTTTTAGAAACGGAGAACATTAAAGCTAAAACGGTGGTTCTTGATGTCACAAACCCCAGCTCCGTTCTCTCCGCAGTAGAATGGATTGAACAAGAATATGGATACCTTGATATCTTGATTAATAATGCAGGCGTGTTTTTTGAAGGCAACACACCTCCAAGTGAACTGGAACTGTCCGTTCTCAAGAATACCTATGAGACAAACGTTTTCGGCGTATTTTCTGTCACTAAAGCAATACTTCCATTGCTCAAAAAATCTTCTGCCGGAAGAATCGTAAATCTTTCCAGCGGATTAGGTTCCTTAACTTTGAATTCAGACCCAACGTCGGAATTTTATAATGTGAATTCGCTCGCCTACAATAGTTCCAAAACGGCTGTAAATGCTTTAACTGTTTTCTTTGCTAAAGAATTAAGAGATACTCCTATTAAAATCAACTCGGTTTGCCCTGGATTTACGGCTACCGATTTAAATGGTAATAGTGGCTATCGCACAGTCGAACAAGCAGCTTCCAGTGTAGTTAAGCTTGCCACAATCAATAATGATGGTCCAACTGGTAGCTTTTTTGATGAAAATGGAGTTGTGCCTTGGTAAAAACACAGGGAATAAGTTAGCTTTAACATCCAAAAATTCCTATATAAATATTTCTAATACATCATCTTATCCGTACCATTTTACCCGGGCAGTTTCTGAGTATTCCGTAAAGCTATTTGGAGAAAGGTATCCTTTTGTTTGATCATACCAGCGGTTGCGCATATACTGAAGACCTGTTACCCCGTCCCACTCTCCAGAGTAGCGGAATAGATTCTCTGTGTAGTCAACGGCTATAAGGACTTGTTTATGTCCACTATCGGCAATAGGGTCAAATTCTTGTACCTGACCAAGGACATGAACTTGACCCTTTAAAATGAAAAAACGCGCCTAGCGCGGGTTTCTATAGGGCTATGTTCTTTCTCCTCTGACCCGAGTGACGAGCAGTCGTAGTTGCCATACCTTAGGCGGAAGCCGTCATATCATGAATAGTTATTGGTTTCCCTGCAACGCCAATCCAATCTCCCAAAAGAGTTAATACTTGAACGTGTAGTTTGTTCACATCTTCTAAGCATGTAACAACATTAACATTGCCAAATCTAACTTCACTCATGTTTCTTCCCTCTCTTTTGTAGTATGTGTTAAATTATTCAGAAATGCATAATTTGACAAGGCTAAGTATTAATAGAGCTCTACAACTTTGCAATCAGCTTCTACAATCCAGTATTGTAATTTTATATTGATTGCTAAGTTGAATATGTATTTAAACTAACCTGCCCGTTAGCTTAATGATTCGTCATCAGTCTAGAATTTTATTTTCTTCTGACACCGATATAATAAAAAAAGCCGCTTAAATAGCGACTTTCAATAGAAAATGTCTATGTACATACTATTTTCAATCTTCCCTTTTTACCGGATAGCCTATTTCCTGGATATCCTCTTCAAGATCAGCGAGTTCTAATTCTTTATCTAGACCTTTAAGCATTTCCCAATCCAAAGGCTCTATATCGAATATTCGCTGTACGAGCGACCGGTCCAGTGAAATCTCGTAATACTCCGTTGCCCAAGCATAATAATGATCCGCTTTGCCGTTTAAAATATGCAACAGGTGGTAGGCCTCGGCATCCAGTTCCTTACTCGCGGACCATGCCTGGTTGCCTTGCAACTTCCATGTGCAAAATGTAGCCACATCCATAATAAACGCTGGTTCCTTTAGAAATCCCTCAAACTCGTTAGGCACGCCTTGCAGCACATCATGTGGCCCATGCACCTGATTGAACCGCTGGTCAAACCCTTTGATGATCAGTCCGGTTGGCTGAAACAGCGCAAAATAGTGATCCCCTTCGCCGTCCCTGATCGATGCCATCTGTTTATTCTCATCCCAATGGGCGTTGTACGAATAATATCGGTATTCCCACTCTGGCATAAGGATAGCGTCCAGGATGGCTGCAGCTTGAAATATACGTCCGCTCTCCTCGATGTCGGGAAGCATGAATGAAGTTTGAATCTGTCATGATCTATCTCTCCTCTACCCGGGTCTTCTTTTATAACATCTCCATTATAAATCTTAGATACTGGAAGAAATGACAACAAAAAAGCCACGGTATCCCGTAGTTTCCTGCTGAGTAAGCCTCAAACCAGTTGAGCTATCGTTCCCCGTTAGAGCCTCGTGAATGTGATGTAATCGACTTGGGCAGGCTCTGCCGATTCGATTCGAAGTGCCCGGTTGATCTGTCCCCGGTGATATTGCCCATGTAAGAGGACCTGCAACAGGATGTCCCGGGCGGACGTTCGGAACGGAACCCCACTCTGATTCTCATAGTCAATCATCTCATCCAGCTCGAATTCCTTGAGCCCTTCGATATAGACGCGATATTGCTCAGCGTTTTCTTCGAACATCGTCCGAATCGCTAACAGGTCTTCCGTTTCCTCCCACAACGAATATTGCCCGCTACCCTTGCCCTGCAATCGGTCCAGCCAGACTCGTTCCGCGACTGCAACGTGCCGAACCAGCTTCAGAAGATCCTTGTTCTTCGTCTTACTCTCCTCTAGCGCGTCCAAGATGCGTCCGTCCGCCCAGTATAGGTGGTCCATCATGCACTTGATTGTCTTCATTTCGGTCTCCCCCTCTTCTTTTCATCGATTACTTGAACCTAGTGTATCTCGTTAGTTTAGCGACTTCAAACTTTTAAATACTTATCACACGCCATACAGATTTGCCAATGAAGTTACAGACTTACCTGTAACGTTTAGGATAAGATTGTTTGTGAGATTTGTAAAAAGTCGGCACCAAGTGGAACAAGAACGAAAAGTGAATCAAAAAATCAGTGAGTATATGAGAGGTGCTGAAGAATAAGCGAGTCAACTTCCCTACACTCCGCAGCAGCGTTCATCCATGGGTATCAAAGCCCTACTTATCAATCATCCATTTTTGATCTTTTGTAGGCTAGTGGTGTCATATTCATCGCTTTTCTGAATCTTTCTATAAAATAGCTCGTACTGTTAAATCCGACCTTATAGGCAACTTCTGTAACGTTGGATTCTGCTTGTTGCAGTAAGACTAAACTTTTTTGAATCCGATAATCCATTACATAATTCAACGGAGTTACCTTTAAAATTCGTTTGAAATATCGGCAGCACTCCGAACGGCTCAATTGACCCGCTTTTGCAATATCATCTAATGTGACTTTTTCAGCATAATGCAAATAGATCCAATTTAACATTTGCTTGATCCGTTGACTCTTTACCATTTCCATCTGGTCGTATTCTAATTGAAAGCCATTAATGACTAAGTTTTTCCAAATCAGTGTTAAATGCATGGTAATATCCATCTCAAAGTATGGTGATTTTTGTTGAATATATTGATTCATTTTCAAAATGGCATCTAAAATGTTTTTAGCCCAAAGCTCGTCCGAATCTATGTATACATAAGGTAAATTAGTCGCTTGAATATAAGGAGCTACGTAGGGTGTGTAAAGCTCTTGTGATAAAACGAAATGAGGAGAAACATTTAGACAGATATAGACGCAACCCGATTCATTCTTATCTTCCGCCATGTGTAGGCAGCCACTATTTATAAATAACCCATCACCTTGTCGTACGATTCGTTTATCCTCATTTATTCGAAAGATCGCTTCCCCTTTTTCAACCAAAACAAATTGAATTTCATCATGCCAATGAAGGGGTACATATCCATGTATATTTTGGTTAATTGTTGTTTCATAACACGCCACCGGTAGTACGACCGTCCGATGCTCAGTTAGTTCTTTTAGGTTTTGGTCAATCATAAAATTTTTTATTTGCAAATCACCACAACCTCAATATATTTATATTTTATCATCAAATTCAAGTATAATTTAAAATATTTTTCACCTATTATAACACTATTATTATATTTCAAGGTGGAGAATATTCATGGATAAATCAACTAGGGCCTGTACGCAAACTGTACAACTCGTAGAAATCTAGTAAAATAAGGCACATGAGACGAAGATACGAGTTAACGGATGAAGAATGGAATATAGTTGACCCCCTGTTGCCCCCAGCCCGAAAAAAACAGGGAGGACGTCCGCCCAAGGATCGGCGCCAGATGCTCAATGCCGTGCTTTGGGTTGCTCGAACGGGCGCGCCATGGCGGGATTTACCGAGTTACTATGGCCCTTGGTCTTCAGCCTACAGCTTTTTCTGGCGGCTACAAAAAGCGAATATTTGGGGTGAAATACTGAAGCATGTCGCCATCGAGCCGGATTGGGAGCAGGTCATGGTCGATGCCACCATCGTCCGCGTCCATCAACATGGAGCGGGCGCAAAAGGGGGCAGGACCGGCAAGCAATCGGACGTTCGCGCGGAGGATTAACTACCAAAATTCATGCGATGGTGGATGCGCTCGGCTATCCGCTGCGTTTCGAATTGACGCCAGGACAAGACCACGATTCTGTCACCGGCTATCGCCTTCTTCATGAACTGGACTTCTGCCCGGGCGAAGTGTTGGCTGATCGCGCCTACGATACCAATGCCATTCTGGAGCTTTTGCAAAGCCGAGCGATCACTCCGGTTATCCCAAGCAAACGCAATCGGCGGGTAAAGCGCCCGTTAGATTCTGAAACGTATAAAGAGCGACACTTAATTGAATGCTTTTTCAACAAAGTAAAAAACTATCGACGCTTGGCCACTCGCTATGAAAAAACAGCGAACATGTTCATGGCTTTTTTGACGCTGCTTTCAATTCGTTTATGGCTCAAATAGGTTTGCGTACAGGCCCTAGAAGAACAGGATTATTTCTTGTTATCACAGGAGCTATATTCTGGGGGATCAGTGGGACCGTTGCAAAAAAACTTTTTCTACAAATCGATGTAAATTGGCTTGTAACAACACGCTTGCTCATAGCTGGTGTTTTACTCTTGGCCCTTCAATTTTTAATAAAAGACCGTACACAAATATGGGGTGTATGGAAAAATAGAAAGACCGCTTTCCAACTCATTGTCTACGGTTTGGTTGGTATGCTAGCGGTTCAATATACGTATATGGCATCCATTCAAAGTGGTAATGCCGCTGTTGCAACATTATTACAATATTTAGCACCTGTAATGATTATCATCTATTTAGTTCTGCGAAAGCACCTGGTCTTCACACGAAAGGATCTGTCAGCTATTTTCCTGGCTTTAGTGGGTTGTTTTTTCTTGTTAACAAACGGCTCTATTTCTCAACTATCCGTTCCGAAGATCGCAATCGTGTGGGGTCTTTTATCAGCAATAGCCCTGGCTTTTTATACCTTATACGCAATTCCTCTTTTGAAGCAATACGATTCCCTGGTTATTGTGGGTTGGGCTATGGTCATTGGCGGTTTTGGATTAAGCTTAATCCATCCACCCTGGCAGATCGATTTTAAAAGCTTGACCCTAGAAACCTATTTATATCTAGCATTCGTTATTATATTCGGCACAATGATAGCATTTTGGTTCTATATAGAAAGTTTACAAAGCCTTTCACCAAATGAAACAAGCTTTCTAAGTAGTTTGGAACCACTTGCTGCTGTTTTAACAACTGTATTTTGGTTAAAAGAGCCCTTTGGTTTTTTCCAATGGATTGGTGTATTATGTATCATTGGACTGATACTATTATTGGCATTTAATAAAAAGTCTTCTTCAAATAACCAATCAAAAGAAGATATCTCGCTTTCAGAGTGAATAAATTTTACGGGTAGACATAAGGATAGTACTGCTCGTTAATTGAGAAGACGACAGCCGTTACAATGGCTGCCGTCTCATTATATTGGTGAAGCTACGGTTTGGGTTTCGTTTAATAATACACCCGAACGTTAATTTGTTTTTTGGGGAGGTTGCATAATCATAAAAGGTATATTTTGTACTCCAACCATTCGTACATACGTAAATAATTGGCCTTTATGGTGAATCTCATGGTCTTTCGCCGTAGATAGCCAGAAGCTCCCAGTGCCAAGGAAGTTTTTAAATTCAATCTCCTTTTCTAGCTGTTGAGCATTTAATTCCTTCAATTCTCGGATTGTTTCCTCTGTCAATTGATCGACTATGCTGCGTACATCGGCTATTGTGTGATATTGATCTATTTTTGACGGTGGAGTGAAGGTACCATTTTTTACGGTTTTCACGAACATTTCCATAGAACTGGCTATATGAACAATTAGGGAACCCATAGGCATCGCATTGTCCCAGGGTTTAAAGTCAATATGTTCATCCGGAATCACTTCAACCAATTCTTGCAACACCAATCTGTGCCTTAGCCATTCCTGAAGATATTGAGCTACTACAGACATGTTACCAACCTCCAAAATTTAGTAGTTTTCTAAGGTATTCATTCTACACTTTCACCCCATTACCTTCTTTTATGAAAAGGTTACGAATGAAAAAGGAACGATTTATCATCCGATGGGCGTTCCATCAGGTAGTCTAATTTCCGGTTTCAATAAAACCACGTCCCCCTTTTCGGGTATTCCGCCAAGAACTAATACCTCTGAGTTAAAGCCTGCTATTCGTCGAGGAGGAAAGTTGACTACAGCTATGATTTGTTCCCCTATCAACTCTTCAGCTACATATCTTTTTGTAATCTGTGCACTCGATGTTTTTATTCCGATATCTTGTCCAAAATCGATCTTAAGCTTAATGGCAGGCACTTTGGCTTCTGCAAAAAACTCAGCGTTAATGATGGTTCCAACCCGAATATCGAGTTTCAAAAAATCATCAATCGTTGCCATGTAAGTATTCTCCTCATCCATTGTTTTTTTTAATCTTACAATAATCCGTAAACAATTTTAATATTTTGCAAAACACAATATACCATAACTGAAATAGCCCACAGAGTGGGCTTCAATCACGTAAATCACTTCATTCAGTCGTTTAAAAAACATTATAATAAAACACCTAAAGAATTCCGCAAATTTAGAAATGATTCATGAATAAAGAAATGACGTAGCTGATATTAGATCCATTGGTATACCCTGCAACTGCAAAAAGAGAGAATTTTATGTGAATGGGCTACATTATACCGTTAGATCAGCAATCGACAAAGATGCGTCAGATTTATCTGAATTAAGATTACAAATTAATGGAGAGACAGAAAATTTAGATAGAGAGCAAGGGGAAGCATTTATAGATACATCAAGGTTCAAACAAATCATACAAATGGACGCTGTAAAACCAAGAAATTTATTTTTAGTTGCTGTAAAGGACAAAATTCTTACCGACGGTAAGTACCACAATACGGTTATAATGGGACGTTTTAATGAATAATTCCAGTAATAAAGCTCCTGTAAATCATCACGGGAGCTTTATTACTGGAAATTATAATAGGTCGTTTGCGAGATTTGTAAGAATTCGGCACCAAGTCGAACAAGAACGAAGTGGACAGAATAGTGCTGTTCAAGCGATAACATTCACCTTTGTGCCCGAATTTCAAACTTTTTAGCTTGATTAAGAAATACGACCGCGTAGTGGCACCGCATGTACATTTTTAACTCAGCTTGTATACTAAAAAAGTTTTATGCGAATAACGCATAGATATCAATATGTATCTTCCATATGTAGTAAACTTTGCTTGGATGATAGATTTACGTGATAACAAAGACTTAACACAACAGTATTCATAGGAGGCAGGATAAAAAAATGATTTTGGAGGATATGTATTATGGGAACTGGCGTCCCAGTGAACAAATAAAGTCAACCGACCCCGAATCTCAAAAAGTGAATCAAAAAATTTGCGATCTTATGGAGATGTTGAAAAATAAATTATCGGCAGTCGATTTTGAGCAAATTGAAGTCATGTTTGATTTATTAAGCGAGTCAACTTCCCTGCACTCCGCAGCAGCGTTCACCCACGGTTATCGGACGGGGGCATTAACGATGATTGAAATATTTAGCAGTGAGAAAGAATGAGTTGCTGGTCATAACCATAAGGAAAATGATAGAGAAAAGAGTACTTTATCAGCTTAAATAAACCCAGTTTGCAGTACGCCCTGCAACTGCAAAAAAGGAGATGGCGCTCGCCATCTCCCTTGCTCTTCCTACTCACACTTCCTGCTAAAAGCATAGTACATGCACAGGTGGTCGGTGAGCGGAGCGGGCAGAATTGTTCTGAAGAAGCGGAGCGTTCGCCTTTATCCCCGGATTTTCACCTCTAATTTCTATTCCAATGAAAAAATCCGGGGATAACAGCGATCGGAAGAACAATCTGCACGCGCAGCGCCTCCCCTGGAAACAACTATGTTTTTAATCCCCCACCCGATTCAAAAACACCTTCGTCCGCTCCAACTGCGGATTGCCAAAAATCTGCTCCGGTGTACCGGATTCCGCAATTTCTCCATTGTCCATAAAAATGACGCGATCTGCCACGTCTCTCGCGAAATTCATTTCGTGGGTCACGATGACCATCGTCATATGCTCCTCAGCCAACTTTTTGATCACTCGCAGTACCTCACCTGTCAGCTCGGGGTCAAGGGCCGAGGTTGGCTCGTCAAACAGTAAAATATCAGGGTTCATCATCATTGCCCGGGCAATCGCCACCCGCTGCTTCTGTCCCCCCGACAATCGGGACGGATACGCATCCGCTTTGTCCGCCAAGCCGACTTTAGCCAGCAACTCGGCGCTCTGGCGTCGCAACTCAGCCTTGCTCACCTTTTTCACCAGCTTTGGAGCCAGTTCCAGATTATCCTGCACCGTCAAATGAGGGAAGAGATTAAAATGTTGAAACACCATGCCCATTCCGGTAGTAATGCTCTTAATGTCGCCTGCCGGAGCATAGTGACCGTTTTCCACCAGGGCTTTATCATGGATGCGAATCGTCCCGCCCGTCACATCCTCCAGATGCACCAAGCTGCGAAGCATGGTACTTTTCCCTGAACCTGAAGGACCGATGACAGCTACAACCTCGCCCGACTTCACGTTAAAGCTCACTCTTTTCAGAACGTCGAGCTGGCCGAATGATTTTTTCAAATCGGTTACTTCTATTGCGTTAGTGTTCATATCCCGACATTCCTTTTACTCGAATTTGAAACGTTTTTCCAGTGCTCTGAAGAATATCGTAAGCACCAAAGCCATCAATAAATAAATAACTGCCGCTACAACATAAGGCACAATCGAGAAATCACGGTTTACAGCCGTATTGGCAAAATGCAAAAGTTCCGGTACTGCTACCGCATACAGCAAAGCCGTATCTTTCACCAGGGTCGTCGCCTCATTGGTTACCGCAGGCAAAGCAATCCGTACCATTTGCGGCACGATGACTCTAATCAACGTCTGCGACTTGCTTAAGCCCAGCACTTGCGAAGCCTCGTATTGCCCTTTATCAATCGACAACATCCCGCCTCTAAAAATTTCTGCAAAATAAGCTGCATAATTCAGTACAAATGCCAGTACCGCAGCCGTTGTCCGGTCCAGTACCAGATATTCCCCAATGACAGGCAACATCGGCAGACCAAAACAAAAGAACAATAATTGCAGCAAAAGCGGCGTGCCTCTTATAACATAAATGTACGTGTGCATCAGCCAGGCAATAGGCTTAAACCGACTTTTGGCCAGCAGCGTAACGATAAACCCAAGCGGAATAGACAAGATGAGCGTAATGAAAAATAAAATAACCGTCATCTGTGCCCCTTCAAGCATAGGCTTCATAATTCGTAAAATATATTCCATACTCATAACCTTCGACTCCTAAACCCTTAGTTCATTACATTACGTATTAATTTAATACTTTATCTTCACCGAACCATTTTTTTGAAATCTCAGCCGCTTTTCCGTTCTTGTGCAGCTCATCCAAAGCAGATTGCAGTTGCGTCAACAGCTCTTCATTCCCCTTTTTCACGCCGATGCCATATTCCTCAGGAGCCAGTGATTCATCAAGCAGCTTATACGTCCCTTGTTCCTTGGACATATAATACTTGGCAACAACTTCATCAATGACAACTGCATCCAGGCGACCCGTTTTCAAATCTGTCAAAGCAAGAACGTTATCCGGGTACTCCGACACTGGCTTCAATTTACTTTTGATCGGATTCGCATCCAGTGCGTCGGCTGCTGAGGACAACGTTTGGAGTCCCACCGTTTTGCCCGCCAGATCAGCCAGTTTGGAAAGACTGGAGGTAGCCGGAACGACAATGACCTGACTGTTTTTCAGATATGGTTTTGTGAACAGCACCTTTTCCTTACGCTCATCTGTAATGGTGTATCCATTCCAAATGAGATCAATACGTCCACTGTTCAGCTCGGATTCTTTGGCAGACCAGTCGATCGGCTGGAATTCCACTTGCTTGCCCATTTGTTCCCCGGCCGCCTTTGCATAATCAATATCAAAACCGGTCAGCTCATTATTTTCATCTCTAAAGCCCATCGGCGCGAATTTATCATCAATTCCAATAATCAACTTGCTGTTATCCTTACCGCCGGAACATCCGGCCAACACGATCATAATCAAACCAATCATCATCGTAAACATGGCTGCTTTTCTCATTTTATTCCCCTCCAACAATGGTGACCCCCGTATTCAAGAACAGGTGGCAAACGCTTTAGTTCGTTAACACGTTATCAGAGTATCATCATAACATACCGCAGGATACTCGTCGAGAGGAATCAGCGGATTCTTAGCCTTATAAAAATGGAAAACTTGTGACGAAAATTTGACCTGTGTTTTATAATGTAAAACCTTACCTTGACATGATACCTTATCCGTTTTATCATTTCCTAGTATTCTTATATACTTTTATTTATTTTAAAAATTCAACAACAATAGAATGAAAATCAGCTTGATAGACAGGAGAAATATAGTCCCATGTACATTTTAAAACGTCTTTTCACGATGCTCATTACGTTATGGATTATCGTCACTTTAACGTTTATTATCATGCACATCATTCCGGGTGATCCGTTCTCGAACGATTCCAAGACCATTCCGGAGGCTGTATTACAAAACATGCGTGCCAGGTACAATCTGGACAAGCCGCTCGCTGTGCAGTATGTATTGTATCTCAAAAATCTGCTCGTGCTGGATATGGGTCCGTCTATTCAATCGAAAACAACCGACGTAAATATGCTTATCGCCAGAGGCTTTCCACCTTCTGCACTGCTGGGTATTCAATCCATCGTGGTTGCGATTATAGCCGGTATTTCACTCGGAACATTGGCTGCTTTACACCATAATCGACCACTGGATTATATTTCAATGTTTATCGCCATTGTGGGTATTTCCGTCCCCAGCTTCATATTAGCGCCATTGTTAATCAAGTATGTTGCCGTCAAATGGCATCTGCTTCCGGTCGCCTCATGGGGAACCTGGCAGCACACGGTGCTTCCATCGCTAGCTCTCGCTGTTTCACCTCTTGCTGTTATCGCCCGTTTTATGCGGACAAGTATGCTGGAAGTCATGCATGAGGAATACATACGCACCGCCAAAGCGAAAGGGTTGTCCTCTTGGGCAATAGTCATTCGTCACGGACTACGCAATGCATTAATTCCGGTGCTGTCCTTTATCGGACCGCTATTCGCTTCTGTGATTACAGGTACCTTTGTCGTCGAAAAAATATTCGCCATTCCCGGCATCGGTAAATATTTCGTAGACAGTATCTTTAACCGGGATTATCCAGTCATTATGGGTACAACCATTTTCTACAGTGCCATTCTGGTCGTTACCTTATTTCTAATTGATATATCCTATCGCCTTGTCGATCCGCGAATCAAATTAGTCAGCAAAGGAGATTAACATGAAAGCAGCACCTACTGTCGAAAAGGACAGTCTGTTTAGTCTTGTAGACCGCAGCCAGATACCCACCCCCACGTTGACCAGACCCCAAGAGTCACCATGGCGGGATCGGCTTCGCAGACTTTTTAACAACAAGCTTGCTCTGTTGGGGTTTTCTCTACTTATCATTATTATTGTGCTAGCGATTGTCGGACCTTCCATGGTTCCTTATGCACCCAGTGATCAATCCCTTTTGAAAACGAACCTCTCTCCTTCGAAAGAGCATTGGTTTGGCACGGATGATCTGGGGAGGGACGTATGGGCACGGACATGGGCCGGAGCTAGAATTTCACTTATGATTGGCTTTGCTGCTGCTGCCATTGATTTGTTGCTTGGCATTCTCGTCGGCTGTGTAGCTGGTTATTGTGCGGGACATGGTAAAACGGGCGACCGAATCGACAATGTCCTGATGCGCATTATTGAAATTTTGTACAGCATTCCTTATCTACTGGTCATCATTCTGCTGCTCGTCATTATGAAACCCGGCCTGCTCACGATGATTATTGCTTTATCAATTACCGGATGGGTCGGCATGGCTCGGGTGGTACGTGGGCAAATCCTACAGCTCAAGCAGCAGGAATATGTGCTGGCCGCCCGCAGCTTGGGGACATCTCATTCACGCATTATTTTCAGGCATCTGCTGCCGAATGCAGCGGCTATCATAATCGTGAACCTGACGTTCACTATCCCGTCGGCTATCTTTGCCGAATCGTTCCTGAGTTTTCTCGGTCTGGGGATTCAGTCACCTTCAGCAAGCTGGGGAACAATGGCCAACGACTCGCTCGGCGTTATTTTAAGCGGTCAATGGTGGCGCTTATTCTTCCCCGGTCTGATGATATCGCTCACCATGCTGGCGTTCAACACACTTGGAGACGGGCTTCAGGATGCACTTGACCCGCGTTCACAGCATTAACAACACAGATATCCAAATTGGACAAGGAGGGGTGTCACCATGATCCGCAGCTTCTCGCCTAACCGCAGAAAAAACGGCAGTTCCTTTATGGAAGTGCGCACACGCGGCATACCTGCCGGAAAGGAGGTTGAATAAATCCCGGCTGATCGTTTAACTAACCATAATAATGGAGGAAAACCACGATGAAAAAAATGCATTGGATGACGATCATCTTACTTTTAGCCGTAACGGCTTTGGCAGGATGCTCTGGCACTGCAGACAAGACAGCAAGCAACGACTCGTCCGCTGCGTCTCAAGCAGATGTCCCGCAAGAAATTACAGCCAATCTGGCAGGTGGCGAGCCTTATACGCTGGACCCTGCTTTCGCATCAGATACAACGTCCTATTTTGTCATTGATAACCTGTATGAAGGGCTGTATACATACGACAAAGCCGGTAAAATCGTAGAAGGTGCTGCCAGCAAAGTAGACGTGTCTCCTGACGGCAAAACATACACCTTTACCATTCGTGACGGCGCAAAATGGTCGAATGGTGACCCGCTGACTGCTAAGGATTTTGAATACTCCTGGAAACGAGTCCTGAATCCGAAAACGGCTGCCTACGATCCTTCTGCCCTCTACTATATCAAAGGTGCCGAAGCGTACAACACAGGCAAAGGTAAAATTGAAGATGTAGGTGTTACAGCTAAAGATGATAAAACGCTTGTCGTTGAGCTAAAATCACCGCTGAGCTTCTTCCCAACGATTGCTGTCGGTCACGCCTATTTACCCGTGAACCAAGCTGTTGTGGAGAAAAGCGACAAATGGGCAGCAGAAGCTAACACGATTGTCGGCAACGGCGCGTATGTAGCCAAGGAATGGAAACATAACGAGCAAATTACGCTGACGAAAAACGATCAATACTGGAACAAAGATGCCATTACAATGGCAACGATTAACTTTAAAATGGTTCAAGACTCCACAACCTATTATCAAATGTACAAAACAGGCGATCTGGATCTGATCTTGAGCCTCCCTGTGGATACACTGGATCAGGAAAAGAGCAGCAAGGAATTCCTGTCGCACCCATCCTTCAGTGTGTACACGTATTCTTTCAACGTAAAACAAAAGCCGTTTGACAATAAAAAAATCAGACAGGCCATTGCCTACGCCATTGACCGTGAAGCACTGGCTACCAACGTAGCCAAAGGTGGCGAAACTCCTGCATACGGCTATGTTCCATACGGAACGACAACACCGTCTGGCAAAGACTTCCGTGATGAAGCGCCGAAAAAATACTATGAGTTTGATGCAGCAAAAGCAAAACAATTGCTGGCTGAAGGACTGAAAGAAGAAGGTTTGACCAAGCTGCCACCGATCACCTTCAAGTACAACACGTCGGACAAGCATAAAAAAGTAGCTGAAGCCATTCAAGAAATGCTAAAAACGAACCTGGGCGTTGAAGTGACGCTGGAGAATCAGGAATGGAAAACATACATTGATACCTTTAAACAAAAGAACTTCCAGATCGCCCGTATGGGCTGGGAAGGAAACTTCCTTGATCCGCTTGGCGTATTGGGACACTATACTTCCAAAAATTCGAACAACTTTACCAACTGGAGCAACCCGGAGTATGACAAGCTGATCGAATCCTCAACCTTTGAGCTTGATCCGGCAAAACGCTTTGAACAGCTTCATCAGGCAGAAGACGTATTGATGGAAGATCTGCCGATTATTCCGATCCAGTTCTCTGCGGATACCGCATTAATCAGCCCTAAAATTCAAGGCATCGTATTTGACGCTCGTTCGAACCCAGATCTACGTTTTGCAAAACGGGTCGAAAAATAATGATTTCACGTTTCGGGATCACTGCCCTGATTGTCGGTACCTTAGGATTTTCATACGCCGCACCCCATCTCATGTATGGTCGTGAAAACCTGGCTACCGCAAATCTGCTATTTCTGTTAGGATTGCTGGGCTTGGTGATTGGTGCGATCTTCCATGTTCTGCAAAGTGGCTTTCTCACCCTCTTTCTGCGGGGATTTGCCGACATCGGGCAGTTGTTCATTCGTCAATCCAAGGCATTACAGGAAGAAAATGAACGTTTGCGTTCCGATGAATCTCTGTTAGCCTGGAAAACATCCATGTTCCGCCAGCTCAAGGTATATACTTCGGGGTGCGGGACGGGACTTTTACTTTGCTCGATAGTATTAATGGGGATGAGTTAAGGAAATGAGAAGCTTTCTTGCGGTTGGTGGACGCTGCGCGTGCAGATTGTTCTTCCGAACGCTTCGCTTCTCCAGAACAATTCTGCCCGCTCCGCTAGCAACCGCCAATAGAGCTTCTACATGTTTTAGTGATTGGTAAAATGAAAAGAGAGAGTTCCGCAAAGCGTTTGCTAGCAGAGCTCTCTCTTTTTTCATTTTTTATATTAACTTTGAAAAGTTTCTCATAGTACAAGACTTATTAGCCTTAATAAATATGCTTTTCCTTCGCTTCTTGCAGCCATGACGGGAACTCGTTAAGTAATAGTTCGTACAGTTGATTGTCTTCCATAGATTCGATATCTTGTATTTGAAAGAAATTGGCGTTATCTACCACACGACCTTCTATGTTGTCGAGCTTTTTTAATACGCCAAAATCGGATTCACCCACACCGATAAATTGCCAGAAAATTGGCTCTCCTGATGAATCAATGACTGCGTTGTCAATATTGTCCCCTTTGCCACGCTTCACACCGCCATCATTAATAAAAATAACAAAAGCCGGATCTGAAGAGGGTTCTTCCTTGGTGTACTTGGCGATGACATCGCGCATCACTGGAGGCTCATCATTTCGACCAAACTTGGGCAAATAATCATTGGACAAAATATGTTTTTCAACATAGTTGTCAACGTCATTTTCGGTAACGGATGGCAACCGTGAAAAACGGTGATCATACACCCATACATCCAGTACACCATCATCATCCAAAGAACTTGCTACCGCAACAATTCGCTCCAACACTTTTTGAACGGTACCATTTTTGTACAAACTTCTCATAGATCCTGAAATATCGAGCACTAATCCAACTCTCGCGGTCACATTCGTTAGATTCTTTTTAGTCAGTACCAATTGCGCATTCTTTTTAAGTAAAGAAATACCGCTCATGTTCCCCACGCTCCTCTATGATGTTTTCACTAGTCCATCTAATCTACCATCTGCGTCGTCGCTCGTCGCCACTTAGGGGGAAGTCGCTCAATTCTCCAAGTTGGTCATGTGCAGCCTTATAAATGCGGAGGATAGCTTGCACCTTGTTAAAATCATTGTCTTCCGGTCCGAATCCTTCCATATACATCCTTTGGATGATGTTTTGGAAAAAATCGATACGTTCGCGGACAGAATCCTGCTCGATTTGCAGCACATCTTCAAAGCTGTGTGTCTCAGCAAATTCAGACAGCTCATCAAATTCCTGTTCCTGATATCGCTCTCCCCGAGTTTCGGGATTGAGGTCAATAGAGGTACGCAGGGTTGACAATAAAATATTTTCGCGTGCCAGCATGACATGAAAATCTTTGTTCTTAAACAGATCTGTAACGATCAGACGGCACATTTCCTTGTTCTGCAACAGAATCCCATCAAAGGGATGTAGCGTCCACACACCGTAATTAAAAAATAAATTAAAATTGAAGCTGCTGCTCCCATACTGATATACAATGTTGATTTTCGATTCATCGATGATTTCAAATGAAAATTCCAGCATGCATTCTCCTTTGGGATTCCAATATTTAACTCTATCCTATCAGAAAATGCATGATTTTCAATAAAAAATTTTATTTCACAGTTTCATTTAACTCCACAATAGAGTCTGCTTTTTCGCTACTGGCAGCCACGAGTAAAAAGACAATCACACACCCTAAAATAAAGGACATCATACGCTCATTCTCTCCTTTGTCATTTCACTTTTTAAGAGTTTATGCACGAGAATGCTATATATGTTCATCATGTCCTTTATTGTCCGCTGCCAAACCAAAGAAAGACGCCCTTGGGACTCGCCCTGGTATTATCCCCTTCTAGTAGACAAGAGAGAAAAGACATCTGTTAAGATGGACTTAATCTTGTTGAACGGAGGGGATTTTTCATGGCTAAAAAGGGACAATCATTCCGGCAATACTCCTTAGATGTAAAGATGGAGGCAGTCCGGTTGGTGAACGAAGAACATATGAGTATTCGTGAAGTGACGAAACAATTGGACATTCGTAATAAATCCCAAGTGCAAAGCTGGGTGATGAAACATCGAGCGGGGGAGAACCTCCAGCCAACGACCACAAGGCAGGGACGACCCAAAACGAAATTTTCCAGTATGGAAGAGGAGATGGCGTATCTACGGGCGGAGATTGAATATTTAAAAAAGCAGTATCCAAATCTACACAAGGAGTGACGAGGAAAGAAGCGAGGTTTGAAATTATTGAGGGAATGCGGACACGATATTCGTTGAAATGGTTACTTGAATTAGCCCATGTTTCTCGGGCAGGATATTATAAATGGAGAAAGAATCAGCAAACAACCCAGCAGCGTAAGCAAGAAGAAGAGCTTCTGGAATCGCATATGTTGTCGATCCACCGGATCCATCCCTATTTTGGTTATCTCCGGATGACCGTTGCTTTACGTAGAGAAGGTATCTTGGTCAATCACAAAAAGGTGTACCGCCTAATGAAGAAATTAGGGATCCGTTCCGTCATTCGAAAGAAGCGGCGCTTTTTTGGCAAACAGGCATCTGTGGTAAATGCCAACCGATTAGATCGACAATTTCAGGCAGATTCTCCTTTATCCAAGCTGGTTACCGATATTACATACATACGAGCTGGAGAGCGGTTTGTATATCTCTCTGTCATTCAAGATCTGTTTAACAATGAAATCGTGGCTTGGCGTCTTTCGGAACGAAATGACCTTGCTCTAGTTAGCGAGACGCTAGACGTTCTAAGTAAGAACGTGAACATGGAGGGTGTCATTCTCCATTCAGACCAGGGTTTTCAGTATACCTCCAAGCCGTTTAACCGCAAACTTAAGCGGCTTGGAATACTTGGGAGCCATTCAAGGCGTGGAAATTGCCTAGACAATGCCTGTATAGAATCCTTCTTCTCCCATCTTAAAACAGAGAAGATTTATTTAACGAAACCCGGAACCCTAGCGGAGGTAGAACAACACGTACGGGAGTACATTTCTTTTTATAATGAAAATAGATTTCAGAAAAAATTAAACAACCGTTCCCCGATTGAATACCGAGAAACGGTTGCTGCTTAAAGATGTCTTTTTAGTTCTGTCTACTTGACAGGGGTATGACCAATGAGCGGGTTTTTTCATAGATTATTATATTATTGTATATTAGCTATCAGTTCAAAAACGAACTTAGACCCTCAGAAGAATGGTTATCCTTCAGTGGTTTGGATTGTTCTTTCCCTTCGATGCCCAAACGTTGGCTAAGGTTGGCATTGATTGCTGTCATTTTACTTGTATAATCATGGCAGCTTTCAATAATCCGACGGTTTGATTTTTCAGACAGATCCAAAGCAGATACCAAATCGCCAATCGCCTGATTCACAGCTTCCAATGACATCGATGGCTTGCTAAGCAGATCTGTCGTTCTTTCGGTCGTCGTTTTGAGAAGCTTTGCATTTTCCTTGAATTGATCCTCAATCGTACGGTTAGTCGCATCAACGGCTGAAATAATTTTATCTTGATCGGCCAGTGCCATCGCGATCATAGCCGATACGGTGATTAGATTCGATGTTTTATCAATCGCATTATTGACAGAATCAATCAGTTTATCATTGTTATCATTAATAATATCCGTTGCTGCAATGGCCTGATTGTATAACAGGATCATTTCAGTCATCGACTGTGTACGAGTAACTACTTTGCGCAATCCCCGTTCCAGATGAGGCTTGCGATTTTCATTTTCCGGCTTGGCAATCTCGGCTTCGAACAGCTCTTTCAAGCGATTACCAAAGGCAATCTTCGTCTGCAAATTGTAGATTTCTTCAATGGAAGCCTTCTTCAACTGTCTCATGCTGACGATGTTTTCTTCCAAATTATCCTTGCCATCTCTCAAGGCAGTAATGATTTTTTCGATGTTGGTCTTCACCGACTGATACTTATAAATGTAGTTTTTCAACGGACTTTTACGCAGGAGCTTGCCAAAAAAACCTACATCTTTACTCTGCTGAAGCGTTTCGCATTCATCTCGGAGTTTTAAGATCATATTCGAGACCTCAGCCCGATCACCGGACATGAGGTCGTTTACCGGACGATCCAACATTTTAAGGGTTTGTCCCGCCCGTTCCTGCGTTTTAACCCCCAGCTTACCAATGTCATCCATTAAGGTATCCAGACTCATAACATCGCTTTGCGATACCTTTTGAATCAGCTGCGAAGCCTCCTCAGTCACCTTTTGTTCATCTTCTTTTCTCAATTCAGCCCATGGGGTCGCCATCATGCTAACCTCCTATTCTGAAAACAACTGTTGCTGAGAGCTAATAGTTATTGTTCAGAGCAGCTATGCTGCTGATTTTTATTCTTTAAAGTAACCTACAGTTCGGAACTGCTGTATCGCTGGTGAATAAGCTCTGCTTTGCTCTGTAATTCCATCAGATCCTTATGCTCCACCGTGGATACAATCACAGATATTTTGCTATCCACATCTCGCAATCCGTTTAGTAGCGTCCTCCGGTTGGTCCGTTTCGCATCGCCACTAAGCCGAAGAAATGGGTTAATCAGTCCGTTCAAGTCCTTCAAAATCAATCTCCGAACCGTGTGATTCACTTCACTGTTGTTCAATTCATGCAAAAGCGGGATGACCCGCTGCAAACGTGCAAATAGAGCCAGCGCCTTCTCGACAATCTCGTTATCTAGCGCATCTTTCTGTCCCTCGGAGATCACCATATCCTCCAGTACCTCCAAATACTCCATCACCTGAGCAAATTCACTGCTCACCTGACCTGGTTGACGTACTTGTCCTGTTATAGACTCCGGTCGAACGGCATCTTCCTTTTCATGCTGCTGTGTCTCACCGACCTGCTCCTGCACCACCGGAATCACGGAACCAGTCAGATTAGGTCGAGGATGGCGAACAGCCATGATAAGGCTATATCCTCCCAGACCAATGATCGGAATCGCCAAACACACAAACAACGGCAACCAAGAACTTAGTAAAAGCGCAATCAGGTAGCTGACCACAGCAATCGTGGCACCCCACATTTTAGAAGTCATAGCTTGTACCTCCTGACGTAAACCCTTACCATATTGTAGAAAACAATATTTGCCTATGTCAATGTAAGGATTGGCGTATCGTGATCGGCTGCTCGATATGACTAGCTAGAATGTCGTATTGCGGGTGTAGTGAACCGATTTCATGACCCAAAGCCGATTTCACCGCCAGGTAAGGGAAATTGATACCTGACAAGCATGATACATGAAGACCTCCCGACATCCGTGGATTGATCTCTAATAGCTTAGCCCGCTCGCCGTTATATTTCACTTGAATGTTATAATTGTACGGAATGTGATACGCCTCAGCGACCTTCTCTGCCACCTTCAACAGTTCAGAATGCTGCTCCAGTAGCCGTAATCGCCCTCCTGCCTTCCTACGCGGAACTGCTGCTAACAATTTTCCCTTTCGGTCAGCCAAGCAGTCGATACTGTATTCGTATCCCTCCAGCAGTTCCATCACCATCAAATTGGGAAACGTCTCTGTGGAAGACAATACGCGATAGGCCTCCTCGAACGAAATATGATTCAGCGCATGACCGAACAGTTCCTCCAGTGGATTGCGTTCATTATCGATGATACGAAAGCCCATTCCGCCTTCTGCATTACATGGCTTGAAGCATACCTTGTGCCCAAGCGCTATTAATGACTCATACGCCTGTCTAAACTGCTCGGCATTACTGGCAATGGCATAATCGGGAATGGTGACAATATCTTTTTGACGAATGGATTCATAAAATAGGTCCTTCTCCATCAATTGCTCCAGCAGTTCGGTATCCCGGCACACCATTACTTCTGTACCAATATCGTCGAACAAATAAAGATGCTTGCTAATATCGAGCATATTCCACCGTGGAATAAAGACATCAATTTCATGTCGCCTGCAAAAATCAGCACAAAACTGTGCATACTCGACACCGCTCGTGCGCGGCTCTACTTCAGCTACATCACTGGCCTGTAGTGCCATGTGCTGCGGGTCCGAATGTGTGGCATAGATCTCGAACGGAATACCGTCCTCATTGTTACGAATAGCGTTCATATAATGATACACCACCGAAAACCAGCGGTTAAAATACACTTTGACCTTCTTCACAGCGCCACGTCCCCTACTATTTTAATCATGAAGTACGAGCCGCTGATATGCTCCCGTGCACTTCATAGACATATTCCATAATTTCATCTGCTGCATAAACCCCCGACACTTCCGTAAATCGGTAGTTGACCTCTAGCTTATCCCGCAGCTGTTCCCGATACAATTCACCATGACGCGGGGCAATCGCATAGTCGGCATAATCCAGCAGACAACGGTCCAGTAAAGAGTCACCGGATGCAACCACAGCTCCCCCATTGGTAAGGTTACGGATATGCTCCACAGCTGTCTGTTTATTCACGGCCGCAGGCACCAGATATACTTTACGGCCTTGAATGGATACCTCCCAGCCCATTTCATGCATCATCCGCGCCTTCTCCAGCACCTGTTCCAGCGGCATACGGTCCCTTTCAATCACGAAAGCATAAAATAGTTCATCGCAAAAACGTTCGCTTACGACCCAGTCCTCATGCAGCACCTGTCCGAACACCTGACGTGCTTCTTCCGCATGAGCACCATCGCGGCGTACTTGTTCGTGAATACGCCGATTCCACTCTCGGTCCACCTCGCCTCCGACGATGATGTTTCCGCCGTTACTCGTCACGGCATATGCGGGAACCAGCTCCGTCTGAAACACGGTGATTCGTCTATACTGTTCCATGGTCCGAGTCGTCACAGGCATAAACATGACATCTGCCGGTAGTGTCTTGAGCCATTGCAAAGCTTGTGCAGAAATAAAGGCCGACGTCGCCCCTTCGATCTGTTCCGCAGGCAGCAGACCAGAGGACTCCAGTGGCACGCCAAGCGAACGTTTGGAATAAATCAGTGTCTGATCCAGATCACTTGCGTAGATCATTCTTGTCCCCCTTTAAGCGGCTTGATGATCCCGCAACAGGAATAGGTCAATCCTTTAAATACCTCTACAGGCACTCCACGATCCTTGGCCAGCAGCATAATATGCTGAAGATTCGGATTATCTTCACGGTCAATCAGAATTTTCCACGGCACCCTGCGGAGCAATACGCGAGTCGTCTCTCCTACTCCCGGCTTGACCAGATTGATATCCCGAATACCAAATGCTTGCTGAATCGCCTCAATATCCCGTAAGCCCTGCCACGTCACGACAGGCGGATTCAATGTCATCTGTTCCGCATGTGCAACCGCCGTTTCAGCCACGGATTGAAAGTAACCGGATACTGTATCCACAAACGTATTGGATTGATCCACTGAACGCCAGGATTCATAAAATTTAGCCCCATGAAAATCGTCCGCACCTATCAGATCGTCCCGAAGTACCGTCCGGCTCATCAGTCCTGATACCGTTGAATTCAGACAAGCGCTCGGGATCAAATAATCTTCTCGTGTACCAAAGGTCTCCGAACAGCTGCCCGGATCGGCTAGCACCGCCAGATCATCATTTAGGCGCAGCCCGTAATCTGCATTCATTTCACGGCAGGCCTCGATCAACACCTGACGAATGGCGCCTTTCCCCGTCCAGCCATCGACAAACTGAAGTTCAATCCCCAGTCCATGCTGCTGTAGAATGTACAAAATAGCATTCCGGTCAATACCTTTGCCACGAATAATAGAAATACTGTAATGCGGCAAGGATACGCCATACTTCCAGTCAATATAACGCTTGATCAGGATGCCAATGGGCGTTCCCGCTCTGGCAAGAGAAACAATCGCCGTGTTCAGACCTCTTTTTCTCACAATCATCTCAGCCACAGAAGCTGCCGCTAATGCAACCTTTTGGGCAGATTGGGCAAGCGTTTCGTGAAACAATCCAATATACTCTGCTGTGGGCTGGTATTCCACAGGCAGCATTTCTGAATAATGGACTCCAGACTGTATCGCCTCTTCCCGATCCTCTGTCCCTTTTTCCAACGCAACCCGGCTCAAATCCTTCAATAAAAAAGTGACATCCGAGGCAGGATAACTGCCTAGCGGTACGGGCGGATGAATGTTCTTCTGCTGTATTTGCTCCATGAGTGCTTGCTTCATATCCGCGCTCCTTTACTCTCCTGCTTAGTTAAACTGTTAAAATAAACGACATGCACTTTATCACAGCCCAGACCGCTTAATGCATCCAGCATGGGCTTCATTCGCTCTGGGTCCGACTCTCTTTCCAGCAAAACGAATATTTCGTCATACTGACCGGGCTCTACATTATAAATAAAATTGCGTACCGTACTGTCCTCAGGCGAGGGATAGGTCACACCACAAGCGACGCCATACTCTTCTTCCCGGTGGGGATACACCGGGCTGCGTGTCGTCGATTGGTAATAAACATCCGGGCCTAACTCCGCAGCAATGCGCATAGGAATGTACATGAATTCACCCGTACCCATTACCAGTGTGCGTTGCCCTGAACGAAGTTGGTTCAGTCGTTCAGCTGTACGCGTGATTTCTGCATCCAGCGCTGGGTTATCAGCGGATTGTAGACCAAAACGACCTGTATATTTAAGATAAGGAGTTGTATTGGCATACCCGTCGGTTGATAGGGAGCTATGTGATACTCGCTCAAAAGCGGAAGCATCCTTTTCAAGACAGTGGTCAACTACTGAAAAATCTTTGTTAATCTCTATGGTGCTAGTGGCTGCATGCTCAGCGTTTCCAGTCTGTCCGGCATATTCTGTGTGGTCCAGTATCGGTGCTCCCTGTATTTCTATCTTTCCTTTGAGTAAACTTAGAGGTGTAATCCTAATACCTAGCTCTGCTTCCAGATCGGCAAAAGCCTGCTCATCGCTGTCTGTCCGCCAGTCCAATAACGAAGCTATCACATATTGTTTGCGCGGAAAATGCTCCTGAATATCCCGTATAATATTAAGCGTTGTTTTTCCTGTCGTAATCTCATCATCTACCAGCACAATGGGTCCATCTCCGGCAAAAGCATCCTCATTCAGTGCATAACAACGATGATCAACAGCGTGCGAATGCTCTTCTTCAAACCGAATAATAGGCCGAAGGCCCGGAATATCCTCGCGTGTCGTATGAATATATGTAGCACCGTCATCAAATAACCGATACATGCTGTGCCCCAGTGCTGTAGCCGTCTCGGCAAAACCTACAAACTTGATTGGCTCTGGAAAAGCAAAAGACAAACGTTCATCCATCAGCTTTTCATAGGCCTCTTTCGCATAATTCGAATCAAGAAGTCCTCTCACGGCCTCTCTAATCAGTTTATCCATCTGTTGTCCTGACTGTGGGACAAGCTCTTTATATAGCAGGATTGCCAGTGCTGCCCCACTTAACAGAGAGGTGTATGGATTTACCGGAATATGCTTGCCCAGCACCTTGCTGACAAACAAAAACGAACGCTTTTTGTTGACCCGTGCCGCCATCGCAAACAGCTTGTCCACAGGAAGACGGAATGGATTATGAGTCTCCGTAATTTTAACGCTGAACTGCTCCAGAATTGGCAGCAGATGTGTTTTCGTGGTTGGGTAAGAGACTGACAAAATGTTGTTGTTCATGTAACACCCCGTATACTTTAGATCTATTTATAATACGATAAGCCCAATTCAAATGAGGCTTAATTTCATTCATTTTGTTGGCATAGGTGCTCTTGAATACACCCAGACTACCGTCGTTACGTTCAACAATCTCAAGTGCATCCATATACTCTTCATGGGTCACCGCATACATGGCCTGTACCGGCTTAATGTGGGACGGATGAATAATCGTTTTGCCAATAATCCCATTCTCTTTATCCATCATAACTTCGCGAATCAGCCCATCCACTGCATCTGAGATGAAGTCCATTCGCAAGTAGCGCCCCGGCTTCCCAAATGCGTCTTCAAAAGGCGACACTCTTAATTGAGGTTTAAAGATACGTTCCCGGTGAGAGAAATATTCCCATACAGGACCGGAAATGACATAGTCCGAGTCCACGCGTCCGAACAAGTTAATAATATCTGCGATGCAGTCCCGAATGACGGCAATCTCATAAATCGTAATATCCGGGCTGCGTCTCAGCCCATACAGACTGGAGAAATCAGTAGCCCCAATTCGTACATTCAGCACATATTCCTGAACCTCGTCCAAAATTTCTTTAATCGCCAGCAGCTCTTTCCAACGGGTTTCCCGATAAATAATTTTAGAGCTTTCAAGAATCGGCAATCCATACAACACAGGCGTGCGGCTTGCGTCTCCTGCCCCTGTATGCATAGTCCGGTTATATTCAGCAATGAGTGCAAAATACGCCCGTCCATTATCAGAGGAGAACTTGGGGAGGACAAAGCCCGTAAGCAGCTCCAGGGTTTCTCCCAAACTGTTCAGCAGTCGTTCCAGCTGTTCCACAGATCGCACACGTACAAACAGCAAAGGTAATTGCTGTTCACTCATCATCCCTGTCCGTACATAGGACAATAGTTGAAGTAGTTGCTGTGCCAGCGATTCTTCAGCCTGTCCGACCTGCTGATCCCCTATAGCATCCTCCAAATCCAGAATGACCGTTGTTAGTCCTTCATGCTTTCCATTCTTGATCTCTTCCGCTACTTCCAAGCGAGTCGCCGGCATGTACAAAGCCGCTCCTATGGCATAAGCCAATATACTTTTGGGTGAACGGTTATGAAACTCCATCGGTGGAGTACAAAAGATCGCTTCTACTTCCTCAGAGGTTAAATCATTAAAATATTTCAGGGCCCTTCCCCTCCTCTTGCTCTTTCTTGCCTGACTGAAGCCCTGTGCCTCGGGTATAAAAGAAATCCCCCCTTAGTTTCAGGAGGGATTTCGCTATACTTTGTACATTAAGCCTCTTTGTCGGCCTTTTTCTTTCTTTTCGCCGAGCTAAGAATCATTGTGCCTACAAAGACGGCAATCAAAATGCCGAAGAATAATACTTGCGACATGTGAAAGCCAAAAGCAGCAGCCAGCATTTTACCCCCGATAATGGCGATCATAATAAAGGCTGTCTGTTCCAGTTCCGGAAATTTATCAATGAGCTTGAGGAACACTTGTGCAACACCACGCATCATCAGAACGCCGAGTATACCACCCAGGAACAGAACCCATACTTTCTCGCTCACACCAAAAGCGGCAATAACGCTGTCAATACTGAAGGCAATATCCATCAGTTCGACCATTAATACGGTTTTCCAGAAAGAAGTAGGTTTGTTTTTCACTTCTCCATCACCCTCGGACTTGAATAAGCCCTTATAAGCGATATAGAGCAGATAAGCCGCACCCAGTACCTTAATCAGCGTGAACTTAATCAGGAATGTACCCAAGCCGATGGCCAGGAATCTGAAAATATACGCACCTAAAATCCCGTAAAATAAGGCTCTCTTTTGCTGCTCCTTCGGTAAATGCTTAACCATAACTGCGAGAACCAAGGCGTTATCCGCCGACAAAAGACCTTCCAGCAAAATGAGAGTTCCAATAATCCCCCAACTCACCGGGTCAGTAAGCGTACCTACCACATCACTCCATGAAAAGAAATGGCCGTAGTTCTCGCTGATATTTTTAAATAAATCATTCAACATGAAAAGAGTGCCTCCGATAATTCAATTTATTTACTCCCCTGCGTCCAGCGCATGCCCCAGTTATATGCCTGATCCATTTCACGATGACCGCCATAAAACTGTACGAGTCTCTCAATACTAAACGTTTCATCGTTCACATTTTGGATCATTGCAATCGCACACATCCCTTTGCGATTGTCATGTTCATTCATATGAACGATAATGTCTGGCCCGTCCTTCTGGTACAGCGTGACTACCCCGTCTGCTTGTGACCAGTTCGTGACTCCTTCATAAATGAAGGTAAACACCAAAATTCGCTTAATTTCAGAAATTTTGGCACCGTTAATACGAAGATTCTCCCCTGTTTTCACAGAGCCTGTACGGTCGTCACCATCCAGAGCAATGTACGGGAAGCGATTCAGAGAACCGAAAACTTCCCCAAGCGCCTGAACGACACCTTTATCCCCGTTCTTCATCTCATACAAGCAGCCCAGGTCCAGATCGACACCCTTGGAGCCACGACTGAAAAAGCCCTTACTCTGCTGTACCTGATTCCAGTTCAGATTGATTAGGATTTCACCTAATCCGCCTGAGCCTTTTTTCAGGTTAATGGTGTCGCCCTTTTTCTTCAGCTCAATTTTCCGCAGATTCAGATTCACCGGAGTTGCAGATGGCTCTGGCTTTGGAACAGGAGGTGCAGGTGGCGGTGTTGGTGCTGGCCGAGGCGCTGGAGGTGGTGTAGGCCCTGGCGCCGGAGGAGCCGGATTATTTTCCACTTCAATGCCGAAATTTTCACACAACGCATCCAATCCACCGGAAAAGCCTGCGCCTATCGCGTTAAACTTCCATTCACCGTTATGGCGGTACAGCTCGCCTATCACAATGGCCGTCTCGACTGTAAAGCCACTATCCAAATTAAATCGTAAAACCTCTCCATTAACCGGATGAACAAAACGTATAAATCCGCCTTGAACCTGTCCAAAATTTTGCCGTTTCTGATCCGCATCATAAATGGTCAGCGTAAACGCAATCTTCTCGATATGGGAAGGTATTCTGGTTAGCTCCAGCGAAAACTGTTTCTTGTCACCAAACTGTTGTCCATCTGAATAGGTGATAAAGGGTGTGGTCGGATTATTGTAGAAGATCAGATCCTCATCGCCCGATACCTTCCCTCCAGGGCCTAACAAAAATGCAGAAGTATCGAGTTCCAGAGCCGCTGAGGACTCCCAACCGATCCCTATGTTGACATGGCTCAGGCCCGGATT
Organism: Paenibacillus sp. lzh-N1; assembly: GCF_002872435.1. NCBI lineage: Bacteria > Bacillati > Bacillota > Bacilli > Caryophanales > Paenibacillaceae > Paenibacillus > Paenibacillus sp. lzh-N1. The sequence continues at coordinate 628,874 of NZ_CP025696.1, forward strand.
CGTTTTGGTCAAATCCACCTTCTGTCCTTTTACTACGATAACAGCCATGATTGTGTCACCTTTCTGTCCGTTTGTCGTGTTCAGCGTACGTTCTTCAATGGCTTAAAAAGAAAGGGGTAGCGCCCCTTTGGACACCACCCCAAGTGGATATTATTGAGCGTCCAAGCCATAGTTTTTAGCAAGCGCACCCAATCCACCAGCAAAGCCACTACCGATAGCCTGGAATTTCCAGTCCGCATTGTGACGGTAAAATTCACAGAATACCACAGCTGTTTCGGTGGAGAAATCTTCTCCCAAATCGTAGCGCAACACTTCACGATCCGTTGCCGCATCTACCACCCGTACAAAAGCATTGGACACTTGTCCAAAGTTTTGCGCACGGGCCTCATAGTCATAAATCGTAACTGTAATACCGATACGATGGATGTTTGCAGGAATCTTTGCAAAATCAATAATAATTTGCTCGTCATCCCCGTCGCCCTCACCTGTGCGATTATCGCCTGTATGAGTAACAGCACCCGCACCACCTGTCGGGTTATTGTAGAATACAAAATCGTCAGCTGCCTTCGCTTTACCGTCCTCATATAGCAGGAAAGCCGAAGCATCCAAGTCAAATTCAGCGCCGCCACTGTATTTATTGGTATCCCAGCCAAGACCTACGACCACACGAGTCAAGCCTGGATTTGTTTTGGTCAGATCAATCCGTTGTCCTTTCGAAAGACTAATCGTCATACTGCGTACCTGCCTTCTTCGTGTAGATTTTTTTAAGCTAAGCCGTAATCGCGTGTCAACCCTGCAAGACCATCCTGGTAGCCGCTACCAATGGCATTGAACTTCCACTCACCGCTATGGCGATACAGCTCGCCTACCACAACGCCTGTTTCGATCGAGAAATCTTCTCCCAAATCAAAGCGAACCAATTCTTCGTTGTTTGCTTCATTTACAATACGCGCATAAGCACGGGACACTTGTCCAAAGTTTTGGCTGCGTTCTTGTGCATCATAGATCGTAATCGTAAAAGCGATCTTTTCTACGTTAGCAGGTACATTGCTCAGATCAACTTTAATTTGCTCGTCATCTCCGTCACCTTCACCTGTGCGGTTATCTCCGGTATGAACGACAGAACCGTTCTCGTTTTGTGGATTATTAAAGAAAACGAAGTTCTTTTCCGTTTCTACTTTGCCGTCCGCATTCGCCAGAAATACGGATACGTCCAAGTCAAAATCCTTACCACCATCGTACTTATTGGTGTCCCAGCCGAGACCAACCATAATTTTGGACAAACCTGGGTTTGTTTTCGTCAAATCAATTTTTTGACCTTTAGATAAGTTAATTGCCATGAGTAAGTACCCCGTTTCTCATTAGTTTTGTATGAGCAACCTAAATTACATGTAACGCTCAGCCAGCACATCAATATGTACGGCATGGGTGCCTGCACCGATTGCAGCAAACTTCCATTCGTCATTGTGGCGATAGAGCTCCCCGCAGATCAGCGCAGTCATTCCCTCAAAAGTATCAGATAAATTAAACGTCACCAGTTCCTTGGAGTTGGCACCGTCCAGAATGCGGATATACGCTTTCTCGATCATGCCGAAATCCTGTTTCCGGTTTACGCAATCATATATATTCACAACAACAAGCACTTTATCGACATTGGCCGGAATCCGTGCCAGGTCAATCATAATTTGTTCATCATCGCCGTCACCTTGTCCGGTCAGATTATCACCGGAATGCACGACTGAGCCGCACGGGCTTTTTTTATTATGGAAGCATACTACATTGTCAGACTGAGTTAGTTTCCCGTTAGCATCCAGCAAAATGGCAGAAGCATCACAATCAATATTGGGTTGCTTCTTGAAGCCAAAAAATCCTTTGGACTGCACTGGGTCCCATCCCAATCCGGCTATAACCTTGGTTAGTCCTGTGTTTCCCTTGGTTAAATCAATTTTCTGGCCCTTGACCAGATTAATTACAGCCACTGATTAACACACCTCCCTTCCGTAAAATTTACAGACTAAATTCAGATGGGTTCAAACCAAGAGCGCCACAAATCTCAGCAACAATCCGTTGCTCATTGGCATCAAAGTCACCGTCAGCTGCACCAATTGCACTGCATACGCCGACGACAAGTCGACCTACTTCAGGCTTGCCTTTCAATTTACCAATCGCTTTCAATGCTTCCTGTTTGCCGATTTCAGGTGAAAATTCAAAGTTCGCTACATAGTGATTGAAACGGTTGATGACCTCACCCATATCAAACACTTTCAATTCTTCACTAATATTTATGTATCCGGCCATTTTTGTTTTCTCTTCCGGACTAATAGTACCGTCGGCAAATGCTACTAATGCACAACCTGCAACAACAGCTTCCATAAAATCTTTATTCTTAAATTTCTTAACCTGGTCTCCAAGTCCTTTTTTAGTTGTATTCAACCAATTTTTAAATGTACTCATATTTCCCTCCACAATTACGTATTTGGGTATAATCTATCCTAGTTAATTTCTTCCTTTACTATAACCTGAATTACGATCTTATTCTACAATAATATACAAAAATGCGGTAAATCTGATCTACCTTTTATAGGTATCCTCTCTATCTTTAGCCCTATTTTCTGTCGAAAGTATCCCTTCCATTATCCCCCATTAGATAGTGCAATTGCAAGTTTGTAGAATGCTAGACTTCTATGGATATGCAACAAAATACAATTGCTGTTCTACATATACGGTTTTGCTAAGGTAAACGTTGCGCATACTTGCGGATCAACAGCATACAAAAATAGCGTCGACCAAATTTAGGACGACGCTATTTTCACTTCAATCTATTAGGTTCGGTGGTACTATAGCTACTCTTTTAATTCCGAAGCTGAAAAACTCTGTCTAATGCAGGATATCTCTTTCACGTTGTTTAAACAAGTGACATATGCTGGTGTCTACATATCTTGCTTTTATTAAGAGTCTGTAAGCAACTCTGTTTTAGCTTTTTCAATTGCTTCGTCACGACTCTGCACTTGCATTTTTGAGTAAATGGTCGAAATGTAGTTTCGAACAGTTCCTTCAGACAAGTGAACCTTGCTTGCAATTGCTTTGTAACGGTGTCCTTCAGTTAAACAATGTAGAATTTCCAACTCCCGCTCTGTCAGTCCATAAGGATTCTTCATCGTCCCCGTCATTTGCTGAAACAGTGTACCTGCTACTTCTTGGGTTATCATCGTTCCTCCGTGATGCACTAGCCGTATCGTATTAGCCAGCTCTCTTGGATCAATTGTTTTTAGTACATAACCTTCAGCACCCAAAGCAAGTGATTTCGTAGCATACGAAATGTCATCAAAGGTTGTGATCATAATTACACGTATGTTAGGCCAGCTTTCTTTAATTAACTTCGTCGCAGTAATACCGTCCATCTGGGGCATATGTACATCCATTAATACAACGTCTGGCGGATCGCTGGCACATCGATCTACAGCAACGTCTCCGTCTTCTGCCGTTTGAATTCGAAAATCAGGTTCGTTTTTGAGCAACAGGCCTAAACTGTCCCGAATGAGTAATTGATCATCCACCAGCAATACCTTGATCTTTGGATTACTAACATCTGTATCCTGAAGTAATGGTATAGAACAGGTCACAATCGTTCCTTCGCCTTCTTTGGAATGAAGGTATAGCTTGCCTTGAAGGGACGAAAGCCGCTCTTTCATTCCTGAAAGACCAAACCCGAACTTAATTTCGTCACTTCCCTTCCCATTGTCCTGCACCTGCAAAATGATCTGGTTATGGTCGTAGTGAAGAAGCACCTGAATAGAATTGGCATGCCCATGTCGGCTGGCATTAGTCAATAATTCTTGTAAACAGCGGTACAAGGTCAGTTTTGACTGTTTTAGTACAGGAAGCGGCTCCCCCATCGTTCTGAACACAACACGAATGGCAGTATTTTTTTTGAATTCATTAATTATATTGAGCAAGGATAAATCCAAAGAGGGATCTTCCTCCATAGGGTCCATCTGATGAACTTGCTTTCGGATATCTTCGAGCCCTATTCGACCAAGTTGAAGAACAGATTGCAATCTTTCAATCCCCTCTTCAGAAGAGATATAAGGACGTAATGTTTCCATACTTAAGATAATGGAAGTGAATGTATGACCAATCGAGTCATGAAGCTCGCGTGACATGCGATATCTTTCTTCCAATAGTGTCATCTGTTCAACCTGAGTTGAATACTGCTCAAGAGTCTGATACTGCTTTTTTATTAATTCGAGTTTTTGTTTGATCCGATCTATAGAACGAAATGCCATTTGTAATCCGAAACCAATACCGTATACAAACGAAGCATCCACTAGGTTCTGGAATACGTCCTCTATCGTCCAATGAAACGCCCCTCTTCCTCCCAGACAAAACATCAACAACGCAAGAGGAAAAGTTACCGCATGTGAACGGCCGCGGCTATAAAACGCAATCGTAAAAACAGCTGGCAAAAATAGCCGGACAAGCTCATATTGATGAGCAAATAGCAAAGAAATTCCACCCACTAGAAATACTTCAGCCAACAAATACCAGAGATAATGGCTTCGATCAATGAACAAAGGTAGTGAATAGCAAACGAGAACAGTGATAAATACAACAGTGAAAGGGAAAGATGGGCGGTCTTGATACGATAGCAAAACAAAGCAAATCAACCACAAGATTCGGAATACAGCAACAATCCATTCCTGCCAAGACCAGCGCATATTGCATCCAAACATGTAAGTACCCCATTCTTCTTAAATTAAGGTAATTTTTTCAATCTTTTCACATCATAACAAGGTCATGACATTTTGTCACTAGGGAGTATGACTGCACTCCTGATACTTTATAGACAATCAAACTGCTGGCGAGGAGGGAATCGTTGTTGTCACTATTACAGATTCGTAATTTAAGTAAAAAGATTGGGAGGAGAACCATTGTTGAAGGATTATCCTTGGATGTGAAGGCGGGAGAAATCATGGGTCTTGTTGGCCCAAATGGAGCGGGCAAGACGACCACTATTCGAATGATCGTAGGTTTAAGTTCAAAATCAGGAGGCCAGGTATTTATCCACGGCCAAGATATCGATCGCTCCTTCGAAAAGGCAATGAGACATGTAGGGGTTATCGTCGAAAATCCAGATCTGTACAAATATCTATCCGGCTATGACAATCTGATTCATTTCTCAAGAATGTCTCCAGGGGTTTCTTCGGAACGTATTCAGGAAGTAATCTCGCTCGTTGGACTTGAGGACAGCATTGATAAGAAAGTGGGAACTTATTCTCTTGGCATGAAGCAGCGACTGGGATTAGCCGTTGTACTGGCCCATAAACCTTCCTTACTTGTGCTTGACGAGCCTACCAATGGTTTAGACCCAGCAGGAATAAGAGAGCTTCGGGAACATTTAATCAATCTGTCTCAAAAAGAAGGCGTTGGTGTTCTTATTTCTAGCCATCTTATGGCTGAAATGGAACTGATGTGTGATCAGGTAGCGATTTTAAATAAGGGAAAACTGATTGGTATCCATAATGTAGCTGAGATGATGGATAATCGGCTTGCTCCTGTTCGGTTTGAAGTAGATAGACCCGAATTGGCTCTTCCGGTATTCCAGTCCATGCTGGCGGGGAAAGAAATTATTGCAGATCAACAAACTCTACAAGTTGACATTACAAAGGATCAAATTCCGGGTATTACAAAAAAACTTATGGATACGGGGGTGAACATATACAGCGTTCAGATCACGAAACAGACACTAGAGGATAAATTTATTGAAATCACAGGGGGAATTGAAAAGTGATTCAGTTAATTCGCAATGAAAACATGAAGATTTATAAGCGTAAACGCACCTGGTTTATCATCATACTGCTTATTTTGTATGTATTAATCCAGATGGCCAATTTAAAAAGTTCTGGTATGACTGAGTACAATGAAGGCTGGAAAACACTTTTACAGCATGAAAATTCGAAGCTAACGAGAGATGCAGCAAAGTCAGACGCTCTACCCATTGAGAAAAAAATGGCAGCAGAAAAAATTTTGATGAATCAGTATTATTTGGACCATAACATCGCTCCTCAATCCAATGCTTGGAGTTTTACAGTGAGTCAATCCAGAAATTTAATTGTAGGTATCTCTCTTTTAGCTCTTATCGTGGCTGGCGATATTGTTGCCTCTGAGTTTTCTGCCGGTACAATCAAATTTTTACTGACACGTTCAGCTACACGCTCGAAAATTTATTTTTCTAAATATATTGCAACTCTCTTGTTTGGGATATTTTTGGTTCTGCTCACTTTTCTGGCTGCCATATTTTTCGGCGGTTTAATGTTTGGCTTTAAGGGGATCGGCGATCCCTACTTATTCGTCAAGGATCAAACCATTCAGCAGGCAGATATGATTCAAGCCTTGTTAGGTGGGTTTTTATTTAATATACCTTTTATGGTTATCGTGTTGACATTTGCATTTATGATTTCTGCAGCATTTCGCAGTGTTACATTTTCTATTGTATTCTCTATGCTGGCAGCTATAGCAGGATTCGTCTTGAGTATCACCATGAATGGATGGCCTTGGACAAAATATTTTGTGTTTTCCAGCACAGATCTCAATCCTTATTTTTTTGGAACAACACCAGTGGAAGGCATGACCCTGGGCTTCTCACTGTTCCTTCTTCTACTTCATCTGGTCGCTATGCATCTCGTTTCATATCCTATTTTTACAAAACGGGATGTAATCTAAATCTATACTAACTATTCTGAAATGGAGTGATTGAAATGAAATGGCTCACTACTTTAGTGATGATCTCAATGTTACTGTTAACTGCGGCCTGTTCATCCAAACCTGCAACATCTTTAAACAAGGAACTTGAACTATCATCTGCCGGTATTTCCAGCTTAGTTTTAGATAATAGCAACGGTCAAATTGAAGTTGTCGGAAAAAACAATACAGATAAAATACAAGCCAGTGTCGTTGCTAATGGCAGCAACATGGATAAGCTAAAATTAAGTCTGGAGGGAAAAGATGGTGTAGCTACGCTTAATACTTTTTTCGAAGGCCAATTCATGTCAACAGGTCCCCAAACAGTTGATGTCAAGCTCACCATTCCGGAACAAATGAAACTAGAAATTAAACATCCGCATAGAGATGGAGATATTCAAGTAACGAATTTAGCCTCGGATGTAAGTATTGAAAATGTGAATGGTAATATCACACTTAAAGAAATCGGTGGAGCCATTGATTTAACCAACAGAGATGGGGGAATTACTATTCAAAATAGCTCATCCGACGTCAATATTGAGAATGTAAACGGACATATTCAAGCAGATAAAATAGGGGGTACTGCATATATTGAGTTAGGTGACGGCTCTCTGGATATTGATCAAGTTGCAAAAGATGTTGTCATTATTCAGAGCGGCAATGGAAAAGTAAGCATCGGTGATGTGAAGGGGAAAGTAACTCAAAGCAAAAAATAACTGAAAGACCAAAAGGCCAACTTAAGTTGGCCTTTCCATTAACATCAGGTCCTTCAATCACATCATAAGCAGAAATTCAGTTTATAATGCTGATACCCGTTCTTTTTCACCTACGCTATTAAGGACTGGTTCGGCATTTTGACTGAAAAAGTTACGTAATTCTTTGTTCTTATGAGCCATGATACCCATCACCAGAGCAACTATTCCTGAAGCTAGAGGAAGGTATACCCAATGGATTCTATCCAATAGTATTCCGTACAACCCGATTCCGAGCGGAGTTGCTAGCATAGTGATCGAGCTGATTACACCAAACACCCCGGCTCTGATATGTTCTGGAGTATATAGTTGCACATAAGATATCATGGGGACATTGCTCATCGAATTAAAAAATCCGGTGACTGCCAAAATCATAATGAAGATGAACGTCATCTGTATCAGGCTTCCTGCTGTTGAGGGAAACAACAATGGGAAACACCATGTCAAGAATAAGATGGCTTGAAGCTGAAACAGGATAAATATTTTGGTAATAACAAATTGATGTACTTTCCGACGTGAAACCACAATGGCTCCTGCAATGACTCCTACGAACCAGGCTCCTTGAATAACAGACAGTTGCTGAGCTGAAAGTTGAAGTTCCTGATAAGTCACATACGGCAGTACAACCTGGATTAACGGAGCGAGCATAAAATTGATGCCAACAAAGATGACCAGTAAATACATGATGGCTTTTTGCTTGTTTATATACGCAAACACGTCTTTTACGCTGTCTAAATAACTTGATGATACCGTTTGTTCATCAGATTTTCTGAATTGTAACCATAGTTGCATTAATCCAGCCGAAATAAATGTTATTCCGTTAATCATCACAATCGTTTCCAAGCCCCAAGCTCGATAAGTAATTGCACCCAGGATCGGGCCAAGTACATTTATGATTGCTCCTATGCTTTGATAGGAAGAGTTTGCGCTATGAACTTTTTCTCTTTCCACTAAGTTAGGAATTGACGCATTCAGCGTTAGGAACGTAAATGATTGAATTAAGCTTAATATAACGGAAAACACAGCAAGCAACATAACATTGGTTGAGTCCAACAAGAAAATGGGTAAAAAGATTAGTAGCGCTATGCCGCTTAATATTTCGGTTATGACAAGCACTTTTTTCTTATTACTCCGGTCTATAACTACACCTGCAAAAATATTGACAAATACTCCGGGCAGAATGGACAAGCCTAACACCATTGAAAATACAGTGGCCGATCCGGTGATGTCCAAAATATATAGACTTAAAGCAAACTTAAAAATCGAACTTCCTAGCTCGGATATAAGCCTGGTCACAGAAAAAATAAATAGATTCCGGCGAGCATAAAACGAGAATTCCTTTGGCTGATTCATGAGATCCCCCTATTCGGTTAGGGCAAGAGTTACAGAACGGTTGCCCAGCGTCTTTCCAATTGCTCCAAGGCACTTTGTAAATGATTCCGTACTATACTTTCGTCTTCTGAAAAAGGTAGAGTTAGTGCCATAAACAGATTAGACTCGCTATCATGCCAAACTTCGCATAAGATTCGTGATCTTCCTTCAACATTGACATTACCCATATCCACCGTTTGTAGGAGTTGATGCTCACTTCTCAGCTCACCAAGGAAATTAAATACAATTGGCATTCTATCCAAAGCCTGCTGCAAGTATCCTCCAGATAAAGGATAATCGTTCTGTACATCCGGGTTATACATTAAGTTAGCAAAGCTGATATTATGTTCAGCTGCCCATTGAACACTTTGGCGAACCTGCTGTTCTAGAGATACCAGGTTTTGGTCTAAATTTGTTAGTATCGGGATATGATCCACAAATTCACCAATAACATCATAGTAACGCTTCTCTCCAAAGCTTCGGCCATACTGCGTTACCCAAATGGGTACCTGACTAAGCTCGAAATACATTTTACAAAAAGCAGTAAACGTAAAGAATGCGATCTCCCAATGACTAGTGTTGTCCAAGTGAACTGCTCTCTCGGAAGATTTTAAATCCCACATAACGGTTGTATGCCCTTCAAGTACTGCTTTTTGATCGACAAAATTGGTTATACGACCCATTGCACGATCAAACTTATCTAGACTATAGGTAGTTACTAGTTCCAGATCGTCAACACCCTGAGGTCCTTCCATAATATGAGCTGTAAAATCAGAGTAACGATTTTTGCTCCCTTCAGGCGTTTCCTTTCCAGCTCGAACACATTCATAATAAGTGTTGAACTGGTGCTTAATAATCTCACTGCTCATAAAGTCAAAGATCGAGTGCGAAAAAGGTAATATAAGCAGGTAGTCTTTCAGATTCTTTTTCACAATCAATATCCGATATAAAAGTGAATTGCTCAATTCATGCTTTTTGTAAAAATAAGGCCAGATGATATTATTCAGAATCACTTGCTGTGCATCTTCGTCATACATAGAGATATCCACCAGTGGTACAGGAAGATGATCCGGTGCTTCCCTTACTTGCCATTGCAATTCTCCGTTTTCTTCACACAGCGTACTTCTCATCAAATCTTGATCTCGAATAATCTGCAGAATCGCTTCTCCCACATACTCCATGTTCATATGTTTTTCTAGCGGAATAATCGTGCCAGAAATATCACTGTGTTGGAGATGGTAGCGTTGTGTTGGAGAAACTGGCAGTCTCTCGATCACTCCTGGGCTTAGAATAGCTTTGGAGAAAATGTCCAAATCATTGTCAATTCTTTCTGTCCATATGCTCTTAATGTCTTCAAGATTGACCTTTTCTAGTCTCAGGGTTTCTTCTCCATGCCAAGTGATGTAATGAGGCTGGATCGATTCATCGCAATTCATGTCCAACAGTTCCATAATCTCTTTTTCGAAAGAAATGGCTCCCTCTTCTAAATGCAGAACAATATAAGATTTTCCATTGAATTGCTCTTGTTGTATCCAACCCTTAACGTTCAGCTTTTGATGCAGCAACGCTATAATCTGATCAAATTGTTGGGCAAGTGCAGAATGTTTCTCTTCCATTCTTTCCACATGTAGTGCCAACTCTCTGACCGTAGGGTATTGATAGATACTGCTCAACCGTAATTCACTACTCAAAATCCCCTGTAACCGAGATGCAAGCTGAATAGCCGTTAAAGAATGTCCTCCCAGTTCAAAGAAATTGTCGTCGATACCCACATGTTCAACACCGAGTACACTCATCCAGATCTCGACTAATTCCTTTTCCAGCTCGTTGCTGGGCTCTACATATTCTGTTCCGGTACCAAACTCCAGCTCAATTTCTAATAGCATACGACGATTAATCTTACCACTCGACGTGAGCGGCATCTGATCCAAGAATACAAAATAAGCTGGAATCATATACTCTGGAACTGAGACAGATAGATTTTGTCGCAACATTGCCGTTGTCACATGAGGTTCGGCAACAAGATACGCACCCAAACTAGGCGTCCCCGTTCGGTCATCAGCACGGGCAAGCACTGCCGCTGCCCGAACTCCATCATGTGCAAGCAAAGCCGCCTCAATCTCACCCAGTTCGATCCGATACCCGCGGATTTTCACCTGATGATCGATTCTGCCCATATATTCGATATTTCCATCCGGCAACCATCTGGCCAGATCTCCTGTTCGGTACATCCGTCCTCCCGGCTCGTATGGATCTTCTACGAATTTCTCTTCCGTCAATTCCTCCCGGTTGACATATCCTCGCGCTACACAGTCGCCCCCAATATGCAGTTCCCCCGGTATCCCTATCGGTTGCAAACGGTCCTTCTTGTCCAAAACGTACAATTTTACGTTATCAATCGGCTTCCCGATCGGAATGCTCTCCGGTTCATGCTCGGCAGGACAGTCATAATACGCCACCTCCACGGTCGCTTCCGTTGGGCCATACAGATTATGCAGCGTGGCACCGCCGCCTCCTATCAGGCGGTTAAACCGACGAACATGCTCTGTCATCAGCGCTTCTCCACTGGCAAATACACGTCTTACACTGTGCATTTTCCCCGCAGCTCCGCTGTGTTCCATGTATTCCAGAAACGCTCCCAGCATCGACGGCACAAAATGCAATGCCGTTACCCGGTTAGCCTCAACCGTTTCAGCTATTGTTGCCGGGTCCTTCTCTCCTCCTGGCTCCAAAAAGCATACCGTTGCCCCTTGGATGGCCCACGAGAATAATTCCCACAACGATACATCAAAGGTATACGGTGTCTTTTGCAGGATCACATCCTCCGCTCCAAACGGAATCCGCTTTTGCATCCAGTGCAGACGATTGATCAGCGAGGCATGCTCAATCATGACTCCTTTGGGCTTACCCGTAGACCCCGAGGTATAAATCACATATACCAAATCCGTCGAGCGATTGATTGATTCCAGATTCTTTTCTCTTCCTGTTTGCTCCTTTTTCTGTACCAGCATATCTTCGATAGCGATCAGTTCCCGGGTTGTTCCATGACAACGAAGCTGCTCCGCTAACTCTTGCTGGGTCAATAAAATGGATGCTCCACTGTCCTCCAGCATGAACGCCAGTCGTTCTTCAGGGTCCTCTGGATTCAGCGGCAGATAGGCTCCACCTGCTTTCAAGATTCCTAGTAGTCCGATAATCATCTCCAACGACCGGTGAACCGCGATCCCCACCACACGATCAGGTCCTACTCCTTTTTCCCGCAGCACATGAGCCAACCGATTCGCTTGGGCATTCAGCTCCTGATACGTTAGTTGCCGTCCTTTATAAAGGGCTGCCGGATGTTCCGGTGTTCGCTCCACCTGCTCCTCAAACAATTGATGGATTGTCTTCTCTCGCGGATAGATCGCCGTAGTATTGTTAAATTCATTCAAAATCACTTCTTTCTCTGGTAAAGAAGTTACTTCAATTGAGGATATACTCATCTCCGGATTATCCACGATTTGTCGGACCACGCCATTTAAATGATTTTTTATACGTTCCACAAATTCTCTACTTAAGGTATCAGCGTTGTACAGAAATTTAATGTTCAGTTCTTCTTTTAGGGAAACAATAAGATTAAAGTCATAGTTTGTCTGTTCATAAAAAGCCATATCTCGCACGTGAATTTTCAGATTGTGCTTCTGTAGGGCCTCTTCTTCGCCATACTCAGGGTAATTTTCAAACACCATAATATGATCTAACAGGCTTTGCTTCAGTGTAGATATGGATTGAATGTCTGCTAACGATGTGTACTCATACTTAACCGATTCAATGGAGCTTTGTTGAGCTCTCTTGGCCATTTCAATGAAGCTTTCATTCTCCTCGCCATAAATTCGCACGGGAATCGTATTAATGAAAATACCTACCATGCTCTCAATGTCCGGGATTACTGGCGGTCGCCCTGAAACGACTGCTCCAAATACTACATCGTTGGTATTGTTATATCTTTGAAGCAATGCCCCCCACATGGATTGGAACAATGTGTTGACCGTAATCCGATTATGAGATGCAATCTCTGTTAATCGTCGTGTCAGTGTTTGGTCTAACGAAAATTCCAGCTGACTCGTCTGGTAACCACTTTCTTTAGCCTGCAATTTGGACGTCTTTGGTATAACTGCACATTGCGTATATCCATCCAAAGCCTGTTTCCAATATTGCATGGACTCCTCTTTGTCCTGCTTTTCCAGCCAACGAATATAAGTTGAATAAGCAGGGGCTGTTTCAGACTTAAGCGGTCTACCATCTTTCAATTCTAGATACATGCTCATAAAATCGTGGTAGACAATTCCTACGCACCATCCATCCATAATCATATGATGGAAAGTCCACATCATAAGGAACTTATCAGGAGTTGTTTTTAATACATTTATACGTATTAGTGCCTCATTGGATAAATCAAATCCATGCAGAAGATCTTGTTTTTTGCAATCCTCAAGATACACGGTAATTTCTTGCTCATTCATCCTGGTAAGGTCATAAAACTGAAACTCTGTATGTTGATGTTTACGCACAATTTGCCGAGGTTCATGTATACCGGTAAACACAAAATTCGTACGCAATACTTCATATTTTGCCAACAATTCTTGAAAACTCTGTTCCAGAAGCTCCTGCTGTAGTTCACCTTCCATTTCAATCGCGACTTGTTCCACATAAGCTGTAGTTTCCGGCTCCATCATGTAATGGAACAGCATTCCCTGCTGCATAGGTGTTAACGGGTAAATATGCTCTACCTGTTCAGTCCCACCAAACTGTGTGAGAATCTGATCTAATTCAGGAATAGAGAGAGTATGGTCTTGGTAATCAGATGGTGTGAGAACCTTCTGTGAAATGCTTGTACAGTGATTAATTAACATTTTTAAATGCTCTATATACATAAGGGATAATTGTTCAATAGCATGGTCTTCATGCTCGCCGCGAATATATCCAAATTCAAGTAACAGTTGGTCTTGGGAAACAATACTGTTGATGTCCAGTGTAAAATGGCTTTCTGCCCCTTCACCAACAGAACGTCCAGGAGATAACGGTGACGATTCAAAGCTTCCCTCTTGCGTACCATCCATAAATTGTCCCAGATAATTAAAACTGATTTGTGGCTGTATGTTAAAATCTAAATCTTGAATATGCTCCACATCGGTCAAATACTTCAGAACTCCGTATCCAATCCCTCGATTAGGGATATGCCGAATCATTTCCTTAGTTCGCCGAATAACAGATGAAATATCTTCACTATCCCTCATATCCAGCACAACAGGAAACATCGAAGTAAACCAGCCTATGGTTCGAGTAACATCAATCTCCTCCATAATCTCTTCCCTGCCATGTCCTTCAAGATTAATAGCGAAGATTTTACTACCCGCCCATTGCTTAATAGCCAATCCAAGTGCTGATAACAATAAGTCATTAATTTCGGTATTATAGGCCTGATGAGCAGTTCCAAGCAGTAGCTGTGTATCTTGCTTGTCCAACCGGACAGCTATACTCGTTCTTTCTTTTTTCACTCCACCCTCTTCAGGAACTGCTCTCTTCTGAGGAAATGGAGACTCACATTGAACACCTTCAATTTGCTGCCAATATGCCTTCTCCTTTAGTAAAGTCCGACTATTCGAATACTCTGCAAGCCGGTCGGACCAATACTGAAAAGAGTCTGTTTTATCCGGCAAAGCGATAGCCTCACCTTGTAATGCCTGGGTATATGCGCTCTCCAAATCCTCTAATAAGATTCGCCAGGAGACCCCATCAATAACTAGATGGTGAATAGCAATCAGCAAATGCTGACCTTGATCTGTTTGGAACAAGCCAACCCGGATAATCTCGCCTGCTCTTAAGTCCATGGTAGCCTGTAGACGACTAGCCTCTTCCTCAATCTTGCTTTCAGCATCGTTATTTCCTTGTAGATTATAAATATTTAAATGAAGAGGCTTTAACTGCGTTTCCATATGGTATTGGCAAACAGAACTCTGACCGATCTCATACACCATTCGTAGGGCGTCATGGTGAATAATAATATTCTCCAAAGCAGTTTTTAGGGCATCTTCATCAAACACACCACTAGTAAACAACATAACCGCTTGATTAAAATGGTTCCGATCATCCTGTACATTTTCGAAGAACCATTTTTGGATTGGAGTTAGCTGTACCTCACCTGTTACCGCCTTCTGGTCAATGATTCTGGAACGACGTTGGACATATGGTGCTACTTGCTGAACAGTAGGGTGCTGAAATATGTCCTTCATATCCAGCTTTAATCCCTCTTGACTCAACCTTGCGATAACTTGAATGGCCTTAATAGAGTCTCCTCCAAGGTCAAAAAAACTGTGACTAATTCCAATTCCCTCTTGTCCCAGTACGCCTTCCCAAATTTTGATCAACTTCTCTTCCGTAGGGCTTGTCGGTGGTTCATACAGCGTGCTTAAGTCTAAGTTGATATGAGGCTCTGGCAATTTCTTCTGATCCACCTTGCCATTAGCGTTCAGCGGCAAACTGTCTAGCAGTATTAAGCTGGATGGCAACATGTAATCTGGTAAATACTTCGCCAAGTAACGGCGAATAGCTGAAGTATTTAATTCCCCGTCTGTCACCATATATGCAGAAATACGATTTTGGCCGGATTGATCCGGTTTAGCTACAACTATTGCCTCTTTAATGCGTTCATGGGATAGTAGTTGATTTTCAATTTCTCCAAGCTCTATACGGAACCCCCTAATTTTCACCAGATGATCTTGGCGGCCTACAAATTCAATATTTCCATCTGGAAGCCATTTTGCAATGTCACCTGTTTTGTACATTTTCTCGCCCGGATTAAATGGATTGTCTATAAACTTTTCTTTTGTAAAGTCAGGTAGGTTCAAATAGCCCTGGGAAAGTGCATCGCCTGCTATACAAAGCTCTCCCGGAATACCAATAGGCTGCAATTTGAGATTTTTATCCAGAATATACACAGTAGTACCTGTAATCGGGGCTCCAATCGGAATTGTACCTTTCCGTTCATGAATCTGATCTACACCATAACAGGTAGCAAAGACCGTGCTTTCGGTAGGACCGTACATATGCAGCATTTTATGGGGTCCGATATATTCAAACAACTTACTCACATGCGGAAGTGAAACCCGCTCTCCACCAAAAAGTACTTTGCGAATTGTAGTAAAACATTCAATATTGGTTTCTATCAACGTGTTAAACAAGGCGGTAGTAATAAAAAATACCGAGACATTTTCATTTCGAATTAAGGAAGACAGTTTTTCTGGATTCAGCATATTCTCTTTACGTAAGAGAACCAGCTTAGAACCATTGACCAGAGCGCCGAATATATCGAAGACTGACCCATCAAAGGCATAGTTAGATAACTGCAAGAGAATATCCTGTTCTGTAAGATCGATATAATTGGAGTTTTTAATCAATCTTCCCACGTTATAATGCATGGTCAGATTCCCTTTTGGTTTACCTGTTGAGCCAGAGGTGTATAGCACATATGCCAAATCATCCGGTTCATTCACATAAGGTAAGTTACTAGAATCTGAATCCTTAACGATCATATCGAGCTGATCCAAATCAAGGATTTCCCCTGCAAATCCATCTGCTCCTGCCTCTTTTATGAAAGTTGATTCAGTCAGAACATGATGGGAAGCCAATAATAGTGTTATCTTGCAATCGTATAGCATCAGACTAATTCGCTCCGCAGGATAATCTGGTGCCAGAGGAACATATGCACCCCCAGCCTTTAAAATCCCTAGGATTCCGACTATCATTTCAAAAGATCGCTCTACCATAATGCCAACAAGCGTATTGGCCTGTACTCCTTTTTCTCTAAGCACTCTGGCAAGCTGATTCGCTTTATCGTTTAACTCGCTGTAAGTCCATTGTTGTTCCTCGAACGATACTGCGACACGCTCCGGCGTCTTCGCTACCTGCTCTTCAAAGAGCTGATGCAGCAATTTTCGGTTCTCTTTCTCGTTAGAAGCGGGTACCGTATTAAATTTCGTTAACAGGATCTCTTCTTCGGATGCAGTTACCATGTTTACGTCGCTAATCCGGAGATCCGCAGAGTCCACAATAGTCTGCAAAATCTGCAAATAATGCTTCGACATTCTCTCAATACTTTCTTTGTGAAACAGCTTGTTACAATAATCAATTCGAAAAGAGAGTCCCTCTTGATCCGCTTCTGCTGTTAACGTTAAATCAACTTTGGCAATGCCAGCTTCAACAGAATACGGTGATATGGATATCCCGTCAGCTTGCAGGCTTACCGAATCGGTATTTTCTAGAGAGAACATCGTATCAAACAGAGGATTTCGGCTTAAATCCCTGTGAAGTTCGAGCTTATCTACAAGATCTTCTATTGGATAATCCTGATGTTCGAAAGCTTCCAGGCTGCTTCTTTGCACCTCCAGTAAAAATTGCTTGAGCGTTTTGTCAGCAGCTGGACGGTTGCGCAGCACTAGTGTGTTAACGAACATCCCCATAATATTTTCTAAATCTGTATGATTACGACCTGCTATTGGAGACCCTACCACGATATCTTCCTGGCCTGAATACTTATGCAGCAACACGTTGTAAGCCGATAACAGTACCATAAATAAAGTGGTCCGATTTGCTGCAACAAATTGCTGTAGACTTTCACGAAGTGTCTTGTCAGCTTGAAAAGAATACCGGTCACCTTCAAAGCTTTGTACTTGAGGCCTCGTGAAATCAGTTGGTAGATTAAGGACAGGAAGCTCATCCGAAAACAAGTCTAACCAGTACTGTTCCTGCTTCATCAAGTGTCCTTCTTTGATCCACTCACTGTTCCAAACGGCGTAGTCTTTATATTGAATACGCAATGGTGGCAGCGAGTTCCCGTGATACAATATCGTGAAATCATTAGCCAAAACGCTCATGGAAACACCATCTGCAACAATATGGTGCATATCTACCATCAAAATATGCCTATTGTCCGAAATACGCACCAGCTTCGCCCGCAATAATGGAGCCTGACCTAAGTTAAACGGTCTTACGAACGATTTGAATATCGCTTGAATCTGTTTGTCCTGTGCTTCTATTTCGATATCATCAGCCTGTTGGAAACTTAGTTGAAATGGAACCTCACTATGAATTTTTTGTACTGGCTCCTCTGTGCCCCACTCAAATGATGTCCGCAATGCCTCATGCCTATCTATTAGATCCCTGAACACTCGCTCCAGCCGCTGGATGTCCAGTTCTCCCTCCATCAGTAAGGCAAAGGGCATATTGTATGCTGTTTCTGCTCCTTCAAACTGATGTAAAATCATTTGTCTCTTTTGAACGGATGTCACTGGATAAGAATCGCGTAGCTCGGCAGGAGCAATATCCATCATCGTCCCAGCTGCAACCTCTGGTCCGCAGATCAAAACACTCATTTCTTCGATGGTCGGATGTGCAAAAATATCACGGAGTGGAATTTCAACTTGCAGCAACTTATTGATTCGAGACATAAGTCGAGTCGCCGTTAGTGAATGTCCACCCAGTTCAAAAAAGTTGTCATGTATACCGATGGAGGATATGTCCAGCAACTTCTCCCAAATCTCGGCTAGTTTTCTTTCCGTTTCGTTTCTTGGTGCAACATAGCTGGTGGCTCGCATCCCATGATCTGGTTCGGGTAGCGCTTTACGGTTAACCTTGCCACTGGACAGGTGCGGCATAACATCTAGCCGAACGAAATGACTTGGCACCATGTAATCCGGTATGAGTGCCTTCAAGTGCGCCCTTAAAATAGATGTGTTCAAACCTTCTCCGCTTTCGAAATATGCGCATAAATATTTACCACCATCTCGATCATCAAGGGCAAGTACTGTAGCCGCCTTGATACCTTCGTACGCGAGTAAGGCCGCTTCAATCTCACCCAGTTCGATCCGGTAGCCCCGAATTTTCACCTGATGGTCGATCCGACCCATATATTCAATGTTTCCATCCGGCAGCCATCTCGCCAAGTCTCCCGTCCGGTACATCCGTCCCCCTGCTGCATAAGGGTCCGCTACGAATTTCTCCTCCGTCAGTTCTTTCCGATTCACATATCCCCGGGCTACGCAGTCCCCTCCAATGTGCAGCTCGCCCGGTACACCTATCGGCTGCAATCGGTCTTTACGGTCCAAAATATACAATTTCACATTATCAATCGGCTTCCCGATCGGAATACTCTCTGGTTCCTGCTCGGCAGGACAGTCGTAATACGCCACCTCTACCGTTGCCTCTGTCGGTCCATACAGGTTGTGTAGCGTGGCTCCTTCGGCTCCCAGCAAACGGTTAAACCGGCGGACATGTTCTGTCATCAGCGCTTCCCCGCTGGCAAATACTCGCCGGACACTGCGCATTTTCCTAGCGGCTCCGCTGTGCTCGATGTACTCCAGGAATGCTCCCAGCATGGATGGTACAAAATGGATCGCTGTTACCCCGTTGGCCTCCACCGTTTCGGCTATCGTTGCCGGGTCTTTCTCGCCTCCCGGCTCCAAAAAGCATACTGTCGATCCCTGAATCGCCCATGAGAACAGCTCCCACAACGATACGTCAAAGGTGTATGGCGTTTTTTGCAGGATCACATCCTCTGCTCCAAACGGAATTCGTTTTTCCATCCAGTGCAGACGGTTGATCAGTGAAGCGTGCTCAATCATAACCCCCTTCGGCTTGCCGGTAGAGCCTGACGTATAAATCACGTACACCAAATCGGTTGAGCAGTTAACGGGTTCCGGGTTCTTCTCGCACTCTTCTCCTGTAAGCTCCATCCCCTCCATCAGCAGATCTTCGATAGCGATTAGCTCGCGATCGACTCCGTGTGGACGAAGGCGGTCCAACTGATCCCGCTGGGTCAACAGGATAGATGCCCCGCTATCCTCCAACATGAATCCCAGCCGTTCTTCCGGGTCCTCTGGATGTAGCGGCAGATACGCCCCGCCTGCCTTCAAAATCCCCAGCAGGCCGACGATCATCTCCAGCGATCGATGAACTGCGATGCCCACCATCTGGTCGGGTCCGATCCCTTTCTTCCGCAGGACGTGAGCCACCCGATTCGCTTGGGCATTCAGCTCCCGGTACGTCAATTGCCGATCTTTGTATAGGGCTGCCGGATGTTCCGGTGTTCGCTCCACCTGCTCCTCAAACAATTGATGAATCGTCTTCTCCCTTGGATAAGGCGCAGCCGTCCCGTTGAATTTATTCAAAATCAATTCTTTTTCTTCTGGCAGAATAATATCTATTTCGTTCAAAACTACATCAGCAGATGAAACCACAGTGCGGGCGATTTCTTCAACATGTCGACCTAATCGATCTATATATGCTGGTTCGTATAATAGACCGTTATAGCTGAATTTCATCCGCAGTTTCTCACCGGGGACAACGTTAAGGTTGAAGGAATAATTAGTTTGTTCAAAGCCAGCCATCTCCGAAACCGCTAAACTGTTTTCGTCCGCGTGATCGGGGGCTTCCTCCATACCCGGAAAGTTTTCAAAGGCCAAAATATGGTGTATCAGATTACTCTTCAACAAACTCCCCGCCTGAATATCAGCAAGAGGCACATAATGGTGCTCCCCCGCCTCCATAACCGAATATTGTACATGCTGGACGAATTCCGAAAAAGCAAGATGATCCTCTTCACTTGATATACGCACTGGAATAGTATTGATAAATAGGCCCACCATATTTTCTGCTCCCGGAATATCTGACGGACGACCGGAAACGACAGAACCAAACACTACATCGCGGGTGTTGTTGTATTTCATCAATAGCAGACCCCAGATGGAGTGAAACAATGTACTCAAAGTAACCTTGAGTTCTTTGGCCAGTGATTCCAACTGACCTGTTAATTGCGAATCAAAGCTAAAGATTTGCTGCTGTGGATCGTAATCAACGTGGCTCCCTTTACCACTCGTAGGCAAGATGCTTTGCTGTTCAAAACCATCCAAATATCGCTCCCAAAACATAAGCGCTGTATCTGTATCCTGCTTGTCCAGCCATTTGAGGTATTTTTCATAAGAAGGAGCTTCACCTAGCTGAACTGGCTCATTTTTTTTCAATGATGTGTAGATCTGGAACCATTCTTTCAGAACGATTTCTAAGCACCATCCATCCATAATGATGTGATGGAAGCTAACGATCAGCTTGTATACATCAGACGCACACTGCAATATGGAGACCCGGAATAACTCATCCCGGGTGATATCAAATCCGTTGGCCTTATCACGTTGAACAAACTGTTCTATATAGGCCACCTGGTCAGATTGCGTTAGTGAAGAAATGTCTTCAAAGTGAATGGATGGATGCTTCTGCCGGAATACGATCAATTTAGGCTCTTCAATATTGACGTGAAAAACATTGCTTCGCAATATCTCATGGCGCTCAAATAGAACAGAAAGACTTCGGTCCAGAAGCTCTACCTCGAGTAAGCCGTTCAGGGTAAGACTCACTTGTTCAAAATAGGCGTACGAAGTTTGATCTAGCAGGCTATGGAACAAGATTCCTTGTTGCATCGGAGTTAATCGGAATATACTTTGAATTTGCAGATCTTTACTCATAATCCACCGCCTAGGAAGATGTATTATTTTTATAGTAGGCCATAATCTCATCCAAATCGTTAATTGAAAGATTCTCATCGCTCACATCTGCGGGAGTCCATTCCTTCTCCTTCTTTTCAGAGCAATGCTCAATAATTTCTAGCAAACGACTTTGCAAGAAATTCCCCAATTTTTGAATACTCGATTCAGCATATTCACGACTGCTATACTCAATCCCGAGGGTTAATATCCCCTGTTCGATACTTCCATTAATATCAAGCACAAATGGTGTCTCGGTCTCCTCACTTACTGTTCGACCCGCAGAATACTTTGATTCGACAAATAAAGGCGCAACGGAGCCTGAATCAATCTGGCCGTGATAATTAAAGCGAATTTCAGGTGCAAAATGTCCCTGATTAGTACTTTTCAAATCGTGTAGGGTCATATATTCCAGAATTCCGAAGTCAATGCCCTTATTAGGAACACGTCGCAACGCTTCCTTGGTCAGCTTAATTTGGTAAGCTAAATCGGTATTATGCTTCATATCTAGATGAATAGGATACATCGTAGTAAACCAGCCGACCGTTCTGGTTATATCTATATCATCAAAAATCTGTTCCCGTCCGTGCCCTTCCAACAAAATGGTAAATTCGTCATCATCAGTCCAGTCTCTCAATGCCAGCCCAAAGGCTGTCAACAGTAGATCGTTTACATTCGTACTATAAGCCTTGTGTACATCCTTCTGTAGACGATCTGTTTGTTGCTTGGAAAGCCTTACGTTGCAGATTTCCAGGTCCTTCCCTCTTCTGTCAGCGGCCGGATAGTCTTTATGAAGCGGTTTACTGGCATGACGGATTACATTCTCCCAATAACGTTTGTAACGAGCTGGACGCCCACCCTTTGCATCGTCACCAAGGCGATGGGTCCAATCCTTCCATGAATGGGTCTTCGCCTGAAAGAGGATTTCTTCATTATTAAGTGCCTGCATATACCCCTGCTCCAAATCTTCCAATAGAATTCTCCAAGAAACTCCATCTACCACCAAATGATGAATCGCGAGTAGTAAGTGATCACCTTGAGCGGTGTGAAACAACCCCGCTTGCACAAGCGGACCGCTTTCTAAATTCATGCGCCGCTGAATCGCTTCGCTGAGGGTCTGGATTGCTTCTTCAATGGATGACTCATGGCTTACATCCAGAGCAGTAAGAGCATATGCCTTTCGATTCGTACCATGAATGATGGGAATAATTTTGTCCTGATTCGCTGTATATGTCATTCGTAAGGCATCATGATGCTCAGTCAGCTTACACAACACCTGATCGACCAGTTCTTCCTTCCACCCATTTTGGCTATACAACATAACGGCCTGGTTCCAATAGTTGGATTCCGTGAACTTTTGCTCAAAAAACCATCGTTGGATAGGGGATAGCTCAGCCTCTCCTTCAATAATCCCTTGCTCGGCTTGAACACTGACTGCTCTTAGATCTGGAGTTAGGCTACCTATCGTTTGATGACGGAAAAGGTCCTTAATTTCCATGCGATATCCGTGCTTGCTTAGACGTGTGGAAATTTGAATAGCTTTAATCGAATCCCCGCCCAATTCAAAAAAGTTATGATTCGTTCCGATAGGAGCATAGCCAAGAACCTCTTGCCAGATTTCCGCCATCAACGTTTCAACCTTATTGGATGGAGGAATATAATCTACCTCAATCGACAGACTGTGATCAGGCTCAGGCAATGCTTTTCTGTCGATCTTACCGCTCGATAGATAAGGCATAGCTTCCATAGATACGATATAAGCAGGCACCATATACTCGGGAAGGACTTCTTTAATACGAGCCTTTAATGCTTGTACATTGAATTCCTGGGCATGTTCAACATAGGCGCATAAATAACTTCCTCCAGAACGGTCATCACGAGCAAGCACTACTGCCGTCTGTACCCCTTCGTAGGCCAGTATTGCCGCTTCAATCTCACCCAGTTCGATCCGGTAGCCGCGAATTTTCACCTGATGGTCGATCCGACCCATATATTCAATGTTTCCATCCGGCAGCCATCTCGCCAAGTCTCCCGTTCGGTACATCCTTCCTCCCGCCGCATATGGGTCCGCTACGAACTTCTCCTCCGTCAGTTCTTTCCGATTCACATATCCTCGGGCTACGCAGTCCCCTCCAATGTGCAGCTCGCCCGGTACGCCTATCGGCTGCAATCGGTCTTTATGGTCCAAAATATACAATTTCACGTTATCAATCGGCTTCCCGATCGGAATGCTCTCCGGTTCCTGCTCGGCAGGACAGTCGTAATACGCCACCTCTACCGTTGCCTCTGTCGGTCCATACAGGTTATGCAATGTGGCTCCTTCGGCTCCCAGCAAACGGTTAAACCGGCGGACATGTTCTGTCATCAGCGCTTCCCCGCTGGCAAATACTCGCCGGACACTACGCATTTTTCCGGCGGCTCCGCTATGCTCGATATACTCCAGGAATGCTCCCAGCATGGATGGCACAAAATGGATCGCTGTTACCCCGTTGGCCTCCACCGTTTCGGCTATCGTTGCCGGGTCTTTCTCGCCTCCCGGCTCCAGAAAGCATACCGTCGCTCCCTGAATCGCCCACGAAAACAGCTCCCACAACGATACGTCAAAGGTGTAAGGCGTTTTTTGCAGGATCACATCCTCCGCTCCAAACGGAATTCGTTTTTCCATCCAGTGCAGACGGTTGATCAGCGATGCGTGCTCAATCATGACCCCCTTCGGCTTGCCGGTGGAGCCTGACGTATAAATCACGTACACCAAATCGGTTGAGCGGTTAACGGGTTCCGGGTTCTTCTCGCATTCTTCTCCTGTAAGCTCCATCCCCTCCACCAGCAGATCTTCGATAGCGATCAGCTCGCGATTGGCTCCGTGCGGACGAAGGCGGTCCAACTGATCCCGCTGGGTCAGCAGGATAGATGCCTCGCTATCCTCCAGCATGAATCCCAGCCGTTCTTCCGGGTCCTCTGGATGTAGCGGCAGATACGCCCCGCCTGCCTTCAAAATCCCCAGCAGGCCGACGATCATCTCCAGCGATCGATGAACTGCGATGCCCACCATTTGGTCGGGCCCGATCCCTTTCTTCCGCAGGACGTGAGCCACCCGATTCGCTTGGGCATTCAGCTCCCGGTACGTCAATTGCCGATCTTTGTATAGGGCTGCCGGATGCTCAGGTGTTCGCTCCACCTGCTCCTCAAACAATTGATGAATCGTCTTCTCCCTTGGATAAGGCGCAGCCTTCCCGTTGAATTTCTTCAAAATCAATTCTTTTTCTACCACAGTTAACAAATCGGTATCACCTATGGTTTGTGTGCTATTAGCTACAAACGACCTTAGCACCACCACCATATGATCCAAGAAGCGTTCGACAGTGTCCTTTTGGAACAAAGCACTGTTATACTCCAAATTTAAATGAAGGTAGCTACCTGTTTCTTCCGCACTCAAGGTTAAATCAAATCGGGATACACCTGGATTGAACGGAAATGGTTTGAATTCCAATCCACTAGATTGTAGCGGCTGTCCTTTTGTATTTTGCATGACAAACATGGTGTCGAAGATCGGGCTTCGGCTCACATCTCTCCGCAGCGCAAGCTTTTCGACCAATTGCTCAAAGGGATATTCCTGATGCTCAAAAGCAGATAAAACCGTTTCCTTAACTTCGTCCAGAAAAGCTGAAAGACTCTTCTCCGCTGAAGGGCTAGTACGCAGTGCCAACGTATTAACAAACATGCCGACGATCTTTTCTGTATCTGGATGTCTTCTCCCAGCAACCGGTGTACCGATGACAATGTCGTCTTGTCGTGCATGCTTGGACAAAACAACGTTATATACAGCCAGTAAAATCATGAACAATGTACTTTGAGTTTCAGCTGCAAGTTTGTGAAGTGGCTCTGTTATATCATCGCCCAGGATTCGGGATACCGTGTTACCTTCATAGCTTTGAATAGACGGTCTTGGGAAATCCGTTGGTAGCTCCAGTACAGGCGGCTCATGTTTAAAGAGATCCAGCCAGTAGGATTCCTGCTCTTTAATAAATCCATGATTTATTTGCTCATTATGCCAGTTAGCATAATCTTTGTACTGAACGGATAGAGGCGGAAGCGCCTGTTCATCATATGCTTTTACAAATTCATCCATAATAATAGACATAGAAACGCCATCCGAAATAATATGGTGTAAATCAACCAGCAGCATATTTTTGTTCTCTGCCAACGGGATCAGCTCGCCTCTTAATAAAGGGGCACGGCTCAGGTCAAACGGTTGGACGAATTCACTTAGCACCGTTTCTATTTGCTGTTCCTCTGAATCCTCTTTGCTGGTCAGACTATGAATTTTCAACTCAAATTCTACTTCGTCATGTACGCTTTGAACCGGCTCTCCGTTGATCCATGAAAAAGAAGTGCGCAATGCTTCATGCCTGTGAATCAGAGTGTTGAAAGCCATTTTCAACCGTTCCTGTTCCAGATGGCCTTGAACGAGCATGACAGAAGGCATATTGTAAACCAGTTCCGCTCCTTCAAGTTGATGCAATATCATCTGACGTCTTTGCGAGGAGGAAACTGGATAATAGGTTTGATCAGAAAGTAGAGCAATTTCGGTAAATGTACCTGCCCCTCTCCCGATTGTACGTTCAATGAGTTTGCTCATGCTTTCCACAGTTGGGTACTCAAATATTTCACGCATAGGCAACTCGACCTGGAATTCTCGAATAATTTTCCCAATCAGTATTGTAGCCTTCAGCGAATGTCCACCCAGTTCAAAAAAATGGCTGTGTATACCTATTGGGCTCACATGCAGAATATCCTCCCACAAACGTACTAGACGAGTTTCTGTATCTGTTCGAGGAGCTACAACCCCCTGCTCCCGAATCACATGATGGGGCTCAGGAAGCGCTCCTCGGTTCACCTTTCCATTAGGCGTAAGAGGTATCGTAGCCATCTGTATCAGATGAGCAGGTACCATATACAAGGGCAGAGACGCTTTCAAAAAAGATCGTATTTCCTGTGTTAAGAGTTCATGGTCCGAAACAATATAAGCGCATAAATACATTTCGTCCTCTTGGTCTTTTCTAGATAGAACAACGGCTTCTCTGATGTCATGATGAGAGAGCAGGACCTTTTCGATTTCTCCAGTCTCAATACGATATCCACGGATTTTCACCTGGTGGTCTGTTCTTCCGAGATACTCCACATTGCCGTCGGGGAGCCACTTTGCCAAGTCCCCTGTCTTATACATGCGCTCTCCGAAAACGAATGGACTATCCGTGAATCTTTCGTCCGTTAGATCGGGTTGATTAATGTAGCCTAGGGCTACTCCTGTGCCAGCAATATGAAGTTCCCCCGGAATACCAACAGGAAGCAGTCTCCTCTCCTGATCCAAAATGTACAACCGGGTATTGTCAATAGGCTTACCAATTGGAATACTCTGCAAATCATCTCCATCCGGGCAATCAAACCATGTTGCATCCACTGTTGCCTCCGTTGGTCCGTATAAATTATGCAGAGTTGTTCCATTCGGCTTTCGAAGCAGAGTATTAAACCGTCTGGCTTGCTTTACTGTTAGTGCCTCCCCGCTAGCGAAAACTCGTTTAATACTGCTGAGTTTCCCCTCTGCTTGGTGCTGCTCAACATACTCCAAAAAAACAGACAACATGGAAGGCACAAAATGAAGGGTTGTAATTTTCTGTTCTGCCACCGTGTCCACCAGTAGCTTGGGATCCTTCTCCCCATCAGGCGGAAGAAAGTAGACTGAAGCTCCGGCTATAGCCCACCAAAATAGTTCCCATACAGAAACATCAAAGGTGTAAGGCGTTTTCTGTAAAATGATATCGTCCACACCAATCGGATACTTTTTTTGCATCCAATGAAGCCGATTCACTATAGAGGTGTGACGAATCATAACTCCTTTAGGCTTACCTGTAGAACCGGATGTATAAATTACGTAAGCTAAATCTTCCGGCCCACTGTAAGGTTCAAGATTAGTTTTTTCAGTTGGCCAGTCTGCTCCGATCGCAAGCACGCTGATATTCGCTGAAATATCCTTCAATGTAGTTTGGATTTCCTGCTGCACCAGCAGGATGGAAGCTCCGCTGTTACCCGCTATATATTGAATTCGTTCCAGAGGATCCTCTGGATTGATTGGCAAGTAAGCCCCCCCTGCCTTAAGAATAGCCATGATCCCGACTAGCATCTCCGGTGAGCGATAGGCTGCAATCCCAACAATCTGGCCAGTTTGCACCCCTTTCATCCTCAAGACGCGAGCCAATCGATTAGCCCGTTCGTTCAATTCCAGATAAGTTAACCGCCCATCAGCGAATGCTGCTGCCAAACGATTCGGCGTCAGTGCCACCTGCTCTTCGAATAGCTGTTGAATCGTTTGGCTTTGAGGATATAAGGCATCTGTATCATTAAAATCTCGCAGGATTCTGTGTTTTTCCTCGCCAGAAAGCAAATCAATATCATCCACATTCATATGCGGATTAGAAACTACCTGTTCAGCTATTTGTTTTAGGTGCAGTTCAATTCTTTCAATATCTGAAGCTTGATAAGCAATACTGTTATAGCCAAACTTAACTTTCAATTCTTTACCAGGAATGACTCCAATATTAAAATCATAATTCGTTTGCTCAAAGCCCTCGGTTTCCACAATTGAAACAAGCTGTTCTCCTTCACCACCAGCAAGCTCTTCAGTAATTGGGTAGTTCTCGAATGCTATGATATGGTGGATTAAGCTCTTGCCCAGTGGGGTTAGCATCTGAATATCAGCCAAGGATAGAAAATGGTACTTCCCCGATTCCATCATATTCTGCTGAAATTGCTTGATTATCTGGGAAAATGTTTGTGCTTCTTTATGACAAATACGTACAGGAATCGTATTAATAAATAATCCAACCATTTTCTCCGACCCTTCCAGCTCAGCTGGACGGCCGGAAACAACGGAACCAAATACCACATCTTTGGTGTTATTGTATCTTTGCAGCAACAGACCCCATATCCCATGAAATACAGAACTTAAGGTTACCTGATTTTGTTGTGCTATCATTTCCAAACCACGGGTTAACTGCCCGTCCAAGGTGAAAATATGGTTGTTCAGCTTGTAGCTTCCATCCTCAGTTGACTTGCTGCTAAGAGGTAAGCCACTTTGCTCTTCCACACCTGATAATTGTTGTTCCCAATAAGCAAGAGCTGTCTTCTTATTTTGCTGCCCTAACCAACTGATATACCGGCTATATGGAAATACTGCGTCCAATTCTGGCTTCTTCCCGAGGGAATAAGCCCTGTAAATTTGGAACAGATCCTTCGCAATTGTACCAATACACCAGCCATCCATAATGATGTGATGAAAGCTTAGAACCATTTTGCAGCTTGTATCACTTAATGCAAGAACACTTATCCGAATAAGGAGATCCTTTTCCAGATCAAAACGCATTTTCCGATCATTAATCGTAAAATTATCAACATATAAACGTTGTTCTGCTTCATTTAATTCCGTAATGTCTCTATAATCAATCGTTGCCTCTTTATTAGCCAGCACGACTTGTAACGGTTGGTCTGTTTCTTTATAAACAAACACAGTCCGTAACACATCATAACGGTCAATTAGGGTTTGGAAGCTTTCATTCAGCGTCTCTGCATTCAACCGTTCATTTAAGGTAATGACCGTTTGATCAAAATATGCTTCTGAGTGCTCGTCTAAAATGGAGTGATATAGAAGCCCCTCCTGCATGGGTGTCAATGGATAAATGTTTTGAATGAGTGCGTTTCTCATACGGCTCACCACTTTGCTACAAGTTTAGTTTGTTACTTAAAAGTTGGGACAGGTTCTGAAACTCATCGATTGACAATTTGTCATAGAGAAAATCAGTTGGACTTTGTTCCGTTACTTGTTTGCTGCAGCAATGGTCAATTAGATTCGTCAAATGTTTTTGGAATAAAAACAATATTCGTTCAATGGTTTGTTGCTGGTATTCTTGCTTGTTATAGTTGCATGTAATAATTAACTGTTCATTCTCATTAATAATGCAGTTGATATCTAACGCTACGGATCTTTCCGTAAAGGGACTAGCCTCTTCTCCTGAGGAAAATTTAGAAAGTGTAAATACATCTGTATCTAGTTCCGTATCAAAACGCCCCATATAATTAAAGGCAATTTCAGGAGCGGCTTGAAAGGCAGTCACACCAGACTCATTCACTTGAGCATAGTTTAATACCCCATACCCAAAGCCCTTGTTCGGTATCCTTCTAAGGCTATCTTTGATGTTCTTAATCTGATATGAAAGATCATGCGCATTGTCCACTTCCAGTAAAAATGGATACATTGTTGTGAACCAACCAACGGTTCTGGAAATGTTCATTTCCTGAAACACTTCTTCTCGCCCATGCCCTTCAAGATAGATCAACACACGAGACTGCTGAGTCCATTCTTTGATACTTAATCCAAGAGCAGTGAGCAAAATGTCATTAATTTCAGTATTGTAGGCCTGGTGCACCTGTTTTAATAATTTACTAGTGTTCTCATTATCAAGTGAGACACTTACATTTTCGCTATCACGCAACATATTGGTTTCATAGGAGTTATCTTTAGGTAACGTTCCAGACTCGGTTTGCTCCAGCTGTGTCCAGTATTCCAGTTCTTGTGCCAGCTCCTCGCTTGTTGCATATTGGCTTATTTCTTGTGCCCAAGAGCGGTACGAATCTGTTTTGTCTGGCAAGAGTAGTGCTGCCCCCTGCTGATATTGCTGATAAAGGGACGTAAAATCTTGTAAAATAATTCTCCACGAAACCCCATCAACTACCAGGTGATGAACCGCAATGAGCAGGTGATCTCCCTCAACAGTCCGGAATAATCCCAGCTTCATTAAAGGGCCGGTTGTGAGATCGAAACTACTTTGAATAGCCGTTGCTTCTTGCTCAATCCATGCTTCTGCTGGTAGACCTTCAGGCAGTGATTTTATCGTCAAGGATAGTGGTTGATTGTTTAGCCCTTCATTGTATTGAACGATGCGATCTTCTCTCTGACAGAATGTCATTCTTAAGGCATCATGCTGTTTAATGATGCAGTCAAATGCAGCCACAATCCCTTGCTCATCAAAACCGTCTTCAGAAAATAGCATGACGGACTGATTAAAATGCTGAGGACTTATCTTCTGTAGATGGAAGAATCGCTGCTGTATTGGCGTTAAAGGCAGCTCTCCCTCAATAGCTTCCTGACTAATCTTCCGACGGATCACCTTAACGAATGGGCTCAATTGTCTAATCTGAGGGTACAAAAATAATTCTTTAATGCTTAGCTTGTAGCCATGTGTGTTCAAACGCGAGACGATTTGCAGACCCTTAATAGAGTCTCCTCCCAAATCAAAGAAGTTGTGAGTTGCACTCACGCCTGTTACGGCAAGCACTTCCTCCCATATTTGGGCCAGCAATACTTCAGTCTCACCTGTTGGTTCCACATACTCCACTTCTAAGGCACCGCTCCAGTCAGGTTCAGGTAATGCTTTACGGTTAATCTTTCCGCCAGGTGTAATGGGGATCACGTCAAGCGGAACATACACCGAAGGTATCATGTAATCAGGAAGCTCCTTAGCCAACTGCATTTTGATATGATCCGTATCTAATGGATTAGCTGATACCACATACGCGCATAAATAAGAACTTCCCTTATTCTCTTTGACCATTACGACAGTTTCCTGAATATCAGCTATGCCTAAAAGATGATATTCAATTTCACTAAGCTCAATCCTATAGCCGCGAATTTTGACCTGAAAATCGGATCTACCCAAGAATGCAATATTACCGTCAGGCAAGTATTTAGCTAAATCTCCTGTTTTATAGAGCTTTTCATAGCCAGGCATTGAATAAGGATTATCTATAAAGCTAGCCTTCGTTTTAGTCGGATCATTCAAATATCCAATCCCAAGTGGTGTACCTGCAATATACATTTCTCCTGCGATTCCTACGGGAACCCTTTTTAGTCCAGGGTCCAATATATAAATCTTGGTATTGGCAATTGGCTTTCCGATAGGAATTCTGTCTTCATCTCCTGTCACTTGATAAGCAACACAGCCTATACTTGCCTCCGTTGGACCATACAGGTTCGTGATTTGAACATGAGGAAAAATGGTTAAAAACGTATGAACCGTCGATGGCGTAATTTCTTCACCACCAAGAATAACTTGTTGAAGAGAATCCAATTGCTTGGTTCGAGTTGAATTTTGGTCTAACTGGTTGACAATAGCATTAAATACGGATGGAACGAAGTCTGTAAAAGAAATACGCTCCTGTTCAATGATATTCGTCATGTACGTAGCATCCACGGTCATGCCTGTTTCTGGCAACACGGTCGTTCCGCCGTTCATTAATGGCCAAAACAATTGCCATACCGCGCTGTCGTATACATGATGAGTCGTCTGGAGAACACTTTGTGCAGCCGATGTTCCAAAATAGTCGTTCATCCATAGAAAACGATTGGTGATTCCTTTATGGGCAGCAATAACTCCTTTGGGTTTGCCAGTTGAACCCGAAGTAAAGATTACATAGATTGGTGATTCCATATCTACATCTACTGCCGGATTACTGATAGCGTTACTCCTCTTTTCGACTACAGAGCAGTCTATAACTAGATACTCTTCTGCATTTATTTCTGAACTGATAGGTGTACTTGGATTGACCAATAGGGTAGAACTTCCCAAATCCTGCAGGGCGCTCTGTAAGCGGTCAATAGGCCACTCTGTATCAAGAGGCGAAAAAGCAGCACCTGTTTTCATAACAGCCAGTATGGATACTACCAGTTCCAGGCTCCGTTCCATGAGTATAGGCACATAACTTCCAAGTCCAATTCCTTTAGCCAACAAATTGCTTGCTATCGCGTTTGCCTGATCATTTAACTCCTTGTAGGTCAGCACCTGATCTTGATAGATAACAGCTTTAGCATCCGGTCTTCTATCAGCCTGCTCCTCAATATAATGATGTATGGGTCTTGGCTGTGGATAAGCTATATGAGTGCTGTTATACCGTTCCTCCATAGCAGCCGCTTCTGTTGCGCTTAGAAGATTAATATCAGTCAATGCCATATCAGCGTTTTGGACTACTTCCTCCAATACATTCAGGTAATGCTCGACGAGAAGCTCAATTGTTTCTTTTTTATACAGTTTTGTACTGTACTCAAATTCCAGATGAACTCTCCCAGCCTTTTGTTCGGCATT
This sequence comes from Paenibacillus sp. lzh-N1, assembly GCF_002872435.1. NCBI lineage: Bacteria > Bacillati > Bacillota > Bacilli > Caryophanales > Paenibacillaceae > Paenibacillus > Paenibacillus sp. lzh-N1. Next base: position 661,502 of record NZ_CP025696.1, read on the forward strand.
CAGTACAAGATCGAATTTGGAAATCCCCGTTTTAAACGGATATAGCTCAAAATTAAGGTTATCGGCTTGCCACTGCTGTGCATCCGTATTCATAAAGGAGAACATCGTGTCAAACAACGGATTTCGACTCAGGTCTCTCTTGATGGACAGCTTATCAACCAGTTCGGCAAATGAATACGATTGATTTTGCAGAGCTTGCAGCGTGTTTTCTTTTACTTCGTTCAAAAAGGTTTTGAAGCTCTTATGACTAGCCGGATGGTTTCGAATAGCCAGTGTATTAACGAATAACCCTACGATCCCATTGGTATCTGCATGCGTCCGTCCAGATGTTGGAATGCCGATTACGATATCTTCCTGTCCCGCATATTTCCCCAGCAGCACATTATAGGCAGCAAATAGAAGCATAAAGAGTGTGCTATCTGTTTGAATACACGTGAGATTCAACTGTTCTATAAGCTTTTCGGACAGTTCGACTTTCACCATATCTCCAACAAAACTCTGCAACTGTGGCCGCTGATAGTCTGTAGGCAGATCTAGAACGGGAAGTTCTCCTTTATATTGATCAAGCCAATACTGTTCTTGCTTTGCATGAATTTCTGTATTCGATCTGAGCCAAGCAGAGTAATCTTTGTATTGAAGCGGTAAAGCGGGAAGTTCTTCTCCCTTGTACAGCTTGTTCCATTCGTTAATAATAGTGTCGATAGAAGTACCGTCAGCTATCAAATGGTGCATATCAATAAGAAGCATAAATTTATCATGATCCATTTGAAGAAGCTCTGCCCGAAATAGTGGGGCTTTACCAACATCAAAAGGACGGATGAAATTATGGATCAATGTATCTATGCCCTTTGTCGTAATATCACCAGCAGCCCGGGCAAAGCCAAGTTCAAAGCTTACCTCTGGTTGTACAAATTGCACCGCTCTATCATCCACGTATCCGAACGAGGTCCGAAATGCTTCGTGCCGGGCTAATAATTGTTCAAAGGTACGCTCCACTCTTCTTCGATCTACATGACCTTCGATCATCAATGCTGCCGACATGTTGTAAGCCACACCCGTCTCATCTAGCGGTAGCACGGCCAACAATCTGGATTGTGCTGGAGAAACCTCATAATAAGCTCCCTCAGTCACTGCCTCAATTCGTTGGTAATCTGTGGGTTTGGCAGCAAGAATCTTCTTGGAGAGCGCTTCGATTGTTGGTGCCCCAAATATATCTTGAGTTGAAATTTCGATATGAAAGACCTCGTTGATTTTCGCAGTCAACAGGGTCGCTTTCATCGAGTGCCCACCTATTTCAAAAAAATGATCGTGTATACCAATCGGAGAAATCTCCAGCAGATCCTGCCACATTTCGATCAATAGCTGCTCCGTTTCATTATTGGGCCCAACGTGTTTGCTAGAATGCTCCCCTGGTTCAGGTAATGCACTTTTACTAACTTTGCCGTTTGCTGTCAGCGGCATCGCATCCAACAAGAATACATGGGCTGGTACCATATAATGAGGCAGGCTTGACGACAGATAGTCTTTCAAAACATCTACTGTAACCGATTCCCGCAAAACGGCATAAGCGCATAAATACGGATTGTCATCTGTTCCTTTAATCACTACTGCTGCCTCTTTTACCGCTCTATGAGCCAACAATGTGCTTTCAATTTCACCTGGCTCAATCCGGTAGCCCCTGATTTTAACTTGTTGATCTGCGCGGCCAAGATACTCTAGCGTTCCGTCAGGTAACCATCTCGCTAAATCTCCTGTTCTGTAGAGCTTCATATTGTCCAAATAAGGGTGTGGGATAAATTTCTGCGCCGTAAGCTCAGGACGATTACGATATTCTCGCGCAATTCCTTTACCCCAAACGCATAATTCTCCTGAAAGCCCTATTGGCCGCAACTGCAAGTATTGATCCAGAATGAGAACGCCCGTATTAGGAATCGGCTTTCCAATACACCCCACTTCTTCAGGCCCCATATCTCGTAACATCGTTGTAACTACACTATTTTCTGTTGGACCATACTCATTGAACAATTGAATGCCAGGATGTTTGGCTTGGCTGGCTTCTATCAACCGTTTCGTTGCTTTCTCACCGCCTAACGTTACAACCTTGAGAGACTTGGCTTCATCTGGAGTCAGACCCTCTATAATAGACATGTACATGGAAGGAGTACACACGAGATGTGTAATACGACTTGATAAAATTAAGGCCTTCAGAGCCGATAATTCACTCAGTTCCTCATTTGTAGGTAGCACTACCGTACTTCCAGACAACAGCGGAGTAAAAAAGGCACCCACAAAAGCATCAAATGAGCTAGACAGCATTGGCAGGATACGGTCTGCTGCTTCTAGTGCATATTCATTTATTCTCCAAGACAACGTATTTAATATCGCTCGATGCTCAATACAAACTCCTTTAGGAGTACCCGTTGAGCCCGATGTATAGATCACATATGCCAAATGACTTGAATCCGATTCCCACTTTGAAGACAACTTGCTTTCTGTTTTATACCACTCATCATCGTCCATATTTAGGACTAAACCTTCATAAGTTGTAGCATTGTAATTAGATGAGTCATTCAACAACAGGAGAGCAGCCCCGCTATCCTCAAGCATAAAGTGAATTCGTTCTTCTGGATAAGAACTGTCGATTGGAAGATAGGCGCCACCGGCTTTTAAAATAGCCAACATACCAACGGCCAAATCTAATGAACGGGCCGCCATTAAGCCGACTACAGTTTCTGCCCCTACTCCCCGCTTCATTAATGCCCTCGCCAGCTGATTTGATTTCTCGTTCAGCTCTTTATAAGTAATCACATGTCCCTGATGAACTACAGCTACATGATCCGGACTTTTGAGAGCTTGCTCTTCGAATTGCAAGTGCAACGTTTCTTGTCTCTCCACTATCGATGAAGAGGGCAGATCAAAAGTGTTAAAGCCGTGTATTAGCTGCAACTTCTCTTCCTCAGGTAACCATTCCAACTTCCCAATCTCGCTCCAAGGTTGTTCTAAAATGGAGCGTAATATTTGTATATAGAGGCTAGCAAGGCGATCAATCGTTTCTGATCGGAACAATTGGGTACAATAATTGAAGCGTAAGGCTAGACCCTCCTGCCATTCGTCAGCACTTAGTACCAAATCAAATTGGGAAATCCCTGGATTGAATTCACTTGGATGAAATTTTACTCCATTGGCTTCAAGAGAACTCATTTCAAAATTCTGCATGACAAACATCGTATCAAACAAAGGATTGCGTCCTTGGTCACGGCGGATATCCAGTCTCTCAATCAACGCTTCAAAAGGATAGTCTTGATAATCCATAGCTCGCAGAGTCGTTTCCTTGACCTCTTGCAAAAACGAATGAAAACTCCGCTGAGGAGACGGACGGTTCCGCAAAGCTAACGTGTTAACAAACATTCCTATCATCGTTTCCGTGTCCGGATGCTGGCGTCCTGCCACCGCTGTTCCTACAATAATATCTTCCTGACCCGTATACTTTGCGAGCAGTATATTGTAAGCCGCAAGCAGGATCATAAAGGCCGTAGTCCCCGTATTTTTGGCAAGTTTCTTTAATTCCTCTGTCATTGCTGAAGTGATGTTATACGATAATACAGCCCCTTCGTAGCTTTGATGTAATGGTCTAGGGAAGTCCGTAGGCATTGCCAGTACAGGTAATTCTCCGTTCAAAACATTTTTCCAATAATGTTCCTGTTCAAACAAACGATTGCTGGTATATTGTTCCTTCTGCCATGCAACAAAATCTTTATATTGAATTTGGATCGGAGCTAACATTTCACTCCGATACAGCTGTACGAGTTCATTAAGGAAAATGGATAACGAAAGCCCATCTGCAATACTGTGATGCATATCCATGACCAACATATGTTTATTAGCTTCAAAGCGAAACAATTCTGCTCTGAAGAGTGGCCATTGGTGCAGGTCAAACGGACGGACAAACAAGCGACTCATCTCGTCTGCATCTTTCTCCAATATTTCTGTGACTTTGATTTCAAAAGCCGGCTCATCATGAATGACTTGTACAATTTCGCCATCCACGATATTAAAAGAAGTACGAAATGATTCATGACGCCGAATCAAATCCAGGCAAGCCTTCTGAAGACGGGGGATGTCTAGATCCCCATCAATACGCACCTGGCCCGTAATATTGTAAGCTGTACCTATCCCCATATCCTGCAAGACAAACATACGTCTTTGGGCATCGGATACTGCATAATGCGTACATTCTTCGAGCTTTTTAATAGAAACGGCTGTACCTTGTTTGGCTCCTTCGATCACCTTGGTCAAGGCCGAAACTGTCGGTGAATGAAAAAGTACATTCAAGGGGATTCGTTTGCCAAACTCTTGATGAACTCGGGCAAGCAAGAGAGTCGCCTTCAACGAATCTCCTCCTAGATCAAAGAAATTGTCATCAGATCTAACACGATTCAATCCCAGCACCGTTTCCCAAATTTCCCCTACTTTTCTCTCCGTGCTACTAACTGCCTCAACAGGTTCTTTGCTAACAGCTTGTTTCATAGTAGAAAGTTGCGACAAATCTACATATCCCTGCGAATTTAAGGGCATGTTTTCAAGCTGAATGATCTGTTGAGGTACCCATTGGTCTTGCAAATGATTTCGCAATTGCTTGCGTAGGATTTCCTCTATTCCATCATTAATACTCGTAACATATGCAACCAAATGGGTGTCTGCTCTGTCCTCTGTACTCTGAACTATCACTTGGCACTCGCTAATTTGTGGAATAGAGGTAATAAATCGTTCAAGCTGTTCAGTATATATCGCATGTCCTTTTATATAGGCTCGCTTCTGAACAGGTCCCAACAGTCGCAATTCACCGTTTGCGGTTCGCAAAGCCAGGATTCCTGTCGGTAAATACACTGAATTTTCGGAAGGAGATTCGTTTTCCTGTACTACATGCAGTTCCCCGATCGTCCCCACAGGCGCAGGTTGCAGATAATGATCCAGTAAATAGATGGCTCTTGGTGAATCGTTGTCCGTGATGCCGCTGGATTCGAGTTCCACATAGTCCCTGTAGTTTTTAACCCCATATTTCAGTTCATCCTGATTTAAGAGGGAGATATCTACAAAATCCCGTTCCTGCCCATCAGCAATCGTATTCAGGATGTGTAAAAAATACTCTGCCCAAATCTGCATTGTTTCCGGTGCGGCCAAGCTGGCTTTAATATCAAAATCAAACCAAAGCTCTCCCTCGACCTCCATCACATTGAGAAACATGTCATATTTGGAGTACAGGATCGGCGTCGGTATCAATTCGACGTCCAGTCCATGAAAATGAAAATTCTGCATTGGTCGATCCATATTGAAGATGACATTCATCTCAGGTATCCGTATGTTCTCAATACGCTCAATCAGATCAGCAAAAGAGTAGCTTTGAAGCGGTTCGACCTCCTGCATGACTTGCTTAACTTGTGCCATATACTTAAATAAAGAATCTTTACTGGTAATATGGCTCACAATCGGCAGCATGTTAACACAGTTACCGATCAAATTAATTTGTTCCATTCTAGACTGTCCAGAGGTAGGAATCCCTACTACTATCGTTGTGTTTCCAGTTAAGCGGTGCAGAAACACCTTATATGCACTCAGCAGTGTAACAAACAAGCTGTTACCCGCTTTAATGCTAAGCTTTTTCAACTTTCTCGCCAGCGTACTGTCTGCCCGAATATTTATTCTTCTTCCTCTATACGATGCTTTCTTCATGCCACCGTCCTCAGACGGAATGTCCATGGCGACAGGGACGGAATCCAATGTCCGTGCCCAGTAAGAAACTGCCTCACTCACTCCTGCATGTTCTAGCTCCAACTGTTGCCAAGCTTGAAATTCTCTGAATTTTGGCGGTACAGGCAACGTGACTATATTTTCACCTTTGCAGAAAGAAGTGTAGGCTTGCTCCCATTCACGGATAAACACTGCCATCGACCAACCATCAGCAACAATGTGATGAAATGTGAACACCACAATATGTTCTTCCGGTTGTAACCGTAAAATGTGAGTTCGGAACAGCGGATCTTTAGACGTCAAATCAAACGCTCTTTTTCCCTCTTCCTCAAACCATTGCTTGACCTTTTCTTCGTGCTCTGATGGAGGAGATCCTGAGAAATCACTCAGTGAGATGACCACATTCACGTTGTCAAGAACATGCTGTTCTTCGCCATCGAGGTCAATAACCGTCCGTAGCGAATCATGCCGGTTCACAATTGCTTGAACTGAACGTTTTACAGTATCAAGCTTCAGTTGACCCTGCATCCGCAAGGCTGCTATTTCATTGAATGCAGTGGATGAATCACTTCTGGATTGCGTTGCAAACCAAATTTGCTGCTGCTCCTTTGTTAAAGGGAACGATGAGGATTCGATGGGAACCACATTATTTTTTCGATTTCCATTTTCATCCGGTGATGGCGTATTGTCAGGTAAGAATCCCCCTTTTCTCAATTCCTCCACGCTTTCCTTTACAGCCTGTGTAATTAGTTGAAGGTCCCCATCTGTATGAGCAGTCGATAAAAAGCAATTGCGACCTTCCCAAATGTAAATTCCCTTGTCAATCAGCAGATGGAAAAAGAGCTCAATGTCGCCAAACGAAACAAACCGGAATAGTGAGCCATAGTTCACCATGTGGATAGGTACACTATTTTGTTTAAAATAAGTATTCAGCTCTGCTACCCATTCGTTGGTTCTTCGGTTCAGTTGTTCCTGAAGATTCGGCCCTTCAGACTTCAAATATTTCAAAGTCGCTAGAGCCGTGTGCATGGTCAGCGGATGTGTGCAGAAAGTACCGCCTACGAATGTTTTAATATTCGTATTTTCCGGATAGGAGTCGTCTCCGAACGACCACACACCTCCATCTACAGTGTCCATAAACTCTGGGCTTCCGGCGACAATGCCAACAGGCATACCTCCACCCGCCACTTTTCCGTAAGTAACTAGATCAGCTTTAATTCCAAACCAGGCCTGAGCACCTCCTGGATGAATTCTAAATCCTGTAATTACTTCATCAAAAATAAGTGCCGTTCCCGAATTTGCTGTTATCTCGCGAATTTGCTTCAAGAACTCCTTTGGTTGCAAATCCGGTCTGCGACTCTGTACAGGCTCCACCAATACGGCAGCAAGTTCATGTGCATAATGTTTGATAGCTTTTATAGAATCCGGGTGATTATAAGGGAGTACAATAACATCCTCCATCATACTCGAAGGAATTCCCGGTGCCATGGGTAACGCCTCTCCCCCGCTTGAGTTCGGATCGGACACAGCCAGTACACCATCGAACGTTCCATGGTAAGAACCAGCAAACAGCACTATTTTGGAGCGTCCTGTAGCCGCTCTAGCCAAACGTAAAGCGACCATAACAGCTTCTGACCCCGAATTATAAAAGGCAACCCGCTCCACACCTGTCAGCTCGCTAATCAAGGCAGCAACCTCACCTGCTGTATTTGACATAGGGCCGATCGAAGGCGTACGGTCGTGCACATTGCTCCGCAAAGTATCGGTTAGCCAAGCTGGGTTATGACCCAGTAAATGAACCCCGAAGCCCATAGTTAGATCAATGTACTCATTCCCATCTACATCCCATATCCTTGAACCCGAAGCGCTCTCTGAAATGATAGGATATACGATTTCTTTCCAATAGGACCGGAACCCAGACACATGACGATTATTAGCATGAACCAATCGACTTTCCTGTGTGTATTTCTTGGACCCGAGGGTTCGTTGAGTATATCGTTTAATAAAACGCTGTAAGAAATCATTTTGCCGCGCACTGTATCCACTTTCCTCACCGATCAGTAGAGGTTGATAGGGTACAAAGGGTTTGGATTCAGTAGTTGTATTCACTTTAATTGTAGAAGTGATAGGCACGTCAGTTGCCACAGCATGCAGAGTTGTAGGCTGAACACTGGCTGTGTCTTTGTTTGTTGTTAACGGTGCAGCCTGAATAGTTCCCCCTTGACCGCCACTAAGCATCTCTAGTTGTTTGGTCAACACTTGAGTAAGTCCAAGCTGTTGGTTGTTCAGTAATTCAATTTGTTGAGAGAGTAACTTTTCCAGGCCACCAAACTCGGACGAAGACTTTGCAGCAACCGTATTTTCTGGATTGACTTCTGTCCGATCATCGACCGTACTTAGAGCATCAGCAGCCGCTACCGATTGGGTGGTATATGTCAAATCTGAAATAAACGTTGTTAGACGATCCAGGTTTGTAACACTTTCAAAGAAGTGGTTCATGGGAACATCCACATTAAATTGTTCTCTAATTTCTTTTTGAACTTGAACTAGCATAATTGAATCCAAGCCCATTTCGAGAAAATGCATCTGTTCATCCAGTTGTTCCACCGTAAAACCGGAAACTTTACTGATTACATCTTTTAATACTTTGGAAATCTTCGCTGTGTAGTCTAGCTGATCTGTAGCTTGCAGTTCTTTTGGATACGCGGACTCCATACTTTTCTCCTCCCTGCCTACGTTACTTATCTGCACTACTTTTGGAGTAAACCAGCAACGATTTCGTTCAAAAGGGTACAAAGGCAGCGACTGGATTATTTTGATATCATCCGCATAAAGCGCTTGCCACGGAATAGCCATACCTTTGACGTACAGTTCACCCAATTGGCGTAGAGCGTGAATATCTGTATGTGCACTTGCTCTAATGGCTGTAATCAATCGACCTACCGTATCATCTTTTTTCCGTTTATGATCAACGCTCTGTTTATGAGAACCTATATACATATCAGGTGCATTCTCTTGTTTGTTCCCGGAAGTCCATCGCTTCAACTTGTGTAATAAATCCTCTGGACTGGAAGTAATAACTGCTAATTTATGTTCCATATGAGCTCTACCGATATGTGTGGTATAGCACATCTGCTCCAAGGAAACCGCTGGATTTTGGCGTAAATAGTCCACATATTCCTCAACCAAATGATGCAGACTTCGCTCATTTTTTGCAGAAACCGTAAAAAGATGAACACCATCCGGCGTGTTTACAGAATCATCATCTGTTCGCGTTTCTATAAACTCTTCCATAACAACATGAGCATTTGTTCCACTGAAACCAAAAGAACTTACTCCGCAGCGAAGTGGGGCATCATTTGAACTTAAATCCGCTACTTCTGTCGTTAAATAAAACGGCGACAATTCAAAATTAATACGGGAACTAGGCCTCTTAAAATGAACCAACGGAGGATTCTTCCTCGTTTGCAGCATCAGAACTGCTTTAATAAGACTGGATATTCCTGCTGCTTCAAATAAGTGACCAATATTGGGTTTAACAGAACCGATTGCACAAAATTGTTTTTTATCCGTATATTTTTCAAAGGCTTGTGTCAATCCCGCGATCTCAATAGGGTCCCCCAGTTTAGTTCCCGTTCCATGAGCTTCGATAAATGATAGAGTTTCCGGGTGAATAGCCGCATCATTCCAAGCGGCCTCTACCACTTCTGTCTGTGCGGAAGGACTAGGTGCAGTAATACCTACCGTTGTACCATCCTGATTCACCGCACTTCCTTTAATCACAGCATAAATACGATCTCCGTCTTGCAATGCTTGATCGAGAGGCTTCAACAGGACCGCTGCAACCCCTTCTCCCACACCTGTTCCATCCGCCTCTGCATCAAAGGTACGAGCTCTGTAATTTGGCGATTCCATATCTAGTCCCAGCTTCACTGGCAATAGCATCGTTCGGATTCCTCCAGCGATCGCCATCTTGCAATCCCCCGTCGCTAACGCCTTACAAGCCATATGAATCGCGACAAGTGAAGAGGAGCACGCCGTATCTACTGTTACTGCTGGACCTTTTAAATTAAGAAAGTACGAAATCCGACTTGCCAGCACTGACGGCAAATTTCCAACAATATACTGGTGAAATTTGTCCGGTTCTCCTTTAGAGAGCATCCGCTCATAATCGTAGCCCACTTTTGAGAAGCCGACGTAAACTCCTACCTTTTGTCCATGAATCCGATCCCCTGCATAGCCCCCATCCTCAAGTGCATGCCATGCGGTCTGAAGGAATAATCTCTGATTTGGGTCCATATAGCTTGCTTCCACAGGACTCAGCTTGAAGAACGCATAATCAAATTTATCAATTTCTTCTAGGAAGCCGCCTTCTATAAACTCTTCTTCTCCCTTCCTTTGATCCACAACTGATAAATAATCGATAGCGTCTTGCTTACGTTGAGAGCTTAAGTTCCCGATACAGTCATCGCCCTGAACAATATGATCCCAATACTGTGACACAGATGAAGAACCAGGTAAGTCCAAAGAAAGCCCAATAATAGCCACGTCCTTGCTATGGTTGTGATCCGTATCATCTGTAGGAATATGCTGTTGTTCAGAATCGGCAGGGCTCGCCAAAAATTCTGCCAAGTGAGCTATTGAGGGGTGATCAAACAAATCGGTAACTGCAAGCTTAATCCCCAGCTGATTTTCAATTTTGTCTGTAATCTGAACCAGTTGTAGGGAATTGGCTCCTAAATCAAAATAGCTATCTCTCGTATCAACCTCTTCCCTAATTAATACCTTGCAGCAAATATCGTGAAGTACTTTTTCGATCTCAAACGAAAGTGTAGGCAATTTTTGATTTTTGTTTTCTTGCTCCATGATCCCTTTTAAAACTATCGAAGTCTCCTGATAATGTCCCGCTTCATACTGAGCCGCAAGCTTATACCTCTGTAACTTCCCACTGGTCGTTTTGGGCATTTGCTTAATAGGTATAATATCGTGAACCGCCCATCCTCCATGACGATACAAATGTTTTTTTAATTGAGATGCAATTGGAGAAAATTTTTCTATCGTCTTTTTGGATACGACAAATACCACAATTTCCTCTGATTCCATCCCATTTACACGAACTCCACACGCCGCCACACGATTAAGTTCGACTCCTTCTACTTCCTCAGCGATACGCTCGATGTCATGAGGGTAAACGTTCTGTCCATTTACAAATATGATATCCTTTGCTCTCCCTGTGACGACTAATTGACCTTCACGGAAGAACCCCAGATCGCCAGTTCTCACCCATCCATCTAACGTCAAAAGTTTGGATGTCGAATCTTCGTTGTTATAGTATCCTTTTGTAACATTTTCACCTTTGATTTGTATGTGCCCAATAACGCGATCCGCGACTTCTGCATCCTCATCATCGCATATTCTGATTTCACAATAATCTAACGACTGACCGACCACAACAAATGGCAGAGCATTATGAAAAGTCTTGTCTACCTCTAAGACGGACTCTCCAATATTTAAGTGCTTACGATCAACATAAACGGTTATATATTCAGTATTGATGGGCGGGATAGCGACTCCAACCGATGCTTCTGCTAAACCATATGATGTTCGCATGCTCGTTCTTTTTAATCCAAAAGGAGCTAATGTATCAAGGAATGCATCACATAATTCAGGAGAGATAGGTTCGGCACCATTGATGATGGCGCGGATCTTGGACAGGTTCCAGTTCTTCACTTTTTCAGGTTTGAAAAATTGCATGAAATACTTATATCCGAAGTTTGGCGATGAAATAATGCTTACTTGATGTTCACTAGCTTTTTTTATCCAAAGTACTGGCTGACGAATGAACAGCGAAGTTGGCATAATATACTGATTCACTCCAGCAACTAATGGGGTAATATGATTGTAAATTAAACCCATATCATGGGTTAGAGGCATCCACTGCAAGAACGAATCTTGCTCTGTGACGACTGTCCTATTTATAATTCCACTTGTGTTATGAATGAGATTATGATGTGTAAGGATGACTCCCTTAGGATCACCTGTGGAACCGGAGGAAAACTGAATAAATGCTATATCCTCCAATTGAGGGGTGTGTATCTTTGCAAAGGATTGCTTGGGTTGTTCATGGTCTTGAAGAAGTAATTGATGACGATGGCGAATGTTTTCGAATAGGTCATCTTGGTTGCTTTTCAATGTATATTTCTCAAGGTCTTTTAATATTTTGGGCTCGATGATTAAAAAAGGATCGTTAAGAACATCCCAAATTTTAAAAAGTTTCATTCTATGCTCATCATTGTTACCGATGCTGACAGGTACCGGAATCATGCCACCAAGAATGCAAGCCCAAAACGCTTTTACAAAATGGCGATTATTTTCTATTTGAAATACAATTTCTTGTCCCTGCTTAACTCCTGCATCCTGAAGATTCCCCAGAAATGCTAGAGCTTCCCAATATAAATCTTTATAAGTAAGTGTTGTTTCATTTTGATCCGATTCAATAAAAGTAATAAATTTATGATCACACTTTCCCCGTTCTGTAATAACATCAAGCAGTGTTTTGAACCTATTTGTATACATGCTATTCCCCCGTATATCGTAAGATTTATTAGCTTCCAGTTAATAAATTTACAATCTCCAACATCATTGATGGATCTTATTCAGAACATATTAAGAATCGTCTGTTGTTCTTGATCGGGCACTTGCTTGGTAGTGAGAATAGTACGAATTAGCTCTAACACCTCTGTATTAACCGCATTATAAACGGTGTCATTTTTATGACTTTGAAGTTGATTGATCCGATTTCGAATCTGCTGACTAGGGTAAACAACCCCCTCCATATGTTGTTTGTAATCCCCATTTCGATTTTGTGCAATAAGCGCTGCTGCAAAGCCTTCCTCCAGACGCTCAAGTGTAACTTTGCGTGTAGTTTGCTGCTTACTTAGCCATTTGTCCACTTCTTTTAAAGAAGAACTGGTATTAACAGAAAAAGTGGAGATACTCGGATATCTTTCTTTCATCAGCTGTCCAAGTACTTTTCTCGGACCTAATTCTAACGCAACGGTAATACCGTTCTGATATAAATAATCCATCGTATCTGTCCAGCGTACGGGGCTTATCATTTGCTTGTACAGCAATTCATAAATCGAGAATTCATCATGTGGTAAGGCTGTTACATTGGAAACAACCGGCCACCTTCCCTTGCGTAGCGGGAATTTCTTTAGTTCTACGGCAAGCTTATCTGCTGCAGGCTTCATCAGAGTACTGTGAAAAGGCCCGCTTACTGTTAAATAGTTAACCTTACTTTGTTCCAGACATTTGATTTGCTCCACTATTCGAGCCATAGGTTCTGTATGTCCCGATAGCACGTACTGATTGTCCGAATTGTGACATGCAATAGATATAACATCACGATCCGTAGAAATTTCTTGACATAAGCTCTCTAGAATAGAAGCAGAAACATTCGCAACAGCAACCATAGTCCCTACCCCGTTAGCTGTAGTCTGCTGCATGAGCATTCCTCGTTTTCTCACGATTTGAAGTCCATCTTGAAAAGAGAAAAAACCGCTGCACACCAATGCTGAATATTCTCCTAAACTATGCCCGGCTAACAGTTGAGGTTCCAGTTCCAGTATTTCTCTGCTAGCATAATATGCAGCAAGGCTGGCAGTAAGTAAGGCTGGCTGGGCATTCATGGTCTGAAGAAGCTCTTGGGAATCTCCCTCAAAACAAAGTTTTGAGAGTTTTACACCTAAAATATCATCCGCTTCTTCGAATAAACGCTTTACCACATTAAAATTATCCCATAGTTCTTTACTCATTCCTACATATTGCGAACCCTGCCCAGGAAAAATAAAAGATACTTTATTCATCTGAAAACCATTCATCTGAAAACCTCTTCTCCAGTGAGCTTCCTGAATATGTGTACTTTTTAAATTTAACTTCTGTTGCAAGTTATAACCTTTATAGTATTAAAGCAGAAATTCATGATCGACATAATTAATGAAAAAAGGAATTATTTTAAAACAAATTAAATCATATGTAATCACCGTGTACTAGCATTTAATCAGCTTGTATTAATAATTTATAAATCGTTATTCCAACCCATGTTCTACTCCTTTTACGAATTAAAATAACGATTTATTTCAACAAAGTCAATGAATAAGTCAACCTCCAAATGTTACATTTTTGTAAATAAAAGGTCGTAAAATGTAGAATTTTGTTGATTGTCATTACATAAAGTCGTTTTCCTGAAAGAATAGCTCTTTTCATTATTTTCACTACATAAAAATAAATAAAATTAAATTATGCAATTGTTAAATATTTTTAAAAGATTGATATAAATACATTCTTATTATATTTTTGCATTTATCCAAATTATGAAAAATACAATCTTTTTTTGAAGCTTGCTCTTAAGCTCAGATTACTCTACATTTGAAAAAATAAATTAAAGACACGACATGAGTCAGATGTCCTTTATTCCATAAAGTTGCAACTTAAATCATAATTACGATGTAACAATTAAATAACTCAAATATAATTTTAGAAATATGCGCACTAAAAAATCTACAGATTTTACCAACTGGTGAGTTTTGCAGTCTTACACTGCCGCTCGCTTAGTCTTTAAAAAGTCTGTAGATGTGATAGATATTGCTATTCGCTTTACTAAGATCATTTTCCACTCAAGTTCTAGTTATAATCCTCCCAATAGCGATACTTCATTTCATTTTCACCTTTGGTGACGATGATCATGTTCTCCACATGCCCAGTTTCTTTATTTGTTCGGTAGATCATGGTACGGGTTTCTCCCTCATCGGGGACAGAGAATAGCACCTTGTCACTGATCATGCCGCCACCAATGCCGACAACGTGTTCTCCCCAGCCGGAGGCTGCGCTCGAACCTGCTCCACTGACGCCAGTCCCGCGCGACAAAATAAGACCTATTCCATAACCGGTAACGGTCTGGGCCGTTTTACCTAGAGCGTGTTCTCCAGCTGATTGAGTATGCTTTTGGACCCAGTAATCGTATTTGTCCGTATTTTGCTCATAACTTATAATATTTCCTTTTTTATCTAAGATATATCCGTTTTACTTCCGTCTTTACCTGTCAGTTCAGTGACGGCAACAAGAGAATCGGATGTGATCTTGGAGGGCGCTCCTGTATTATAATCTGTACGGATAACCGAGTCCTCATATTGCAGCCGCAGGACATTCATCTGGTCGTGGATCTTCTGCATGACCTGCTTGTCGCCGATGGTCTCTGCGTTTTTCAATAGTTCCTCATATTGATGATATTTATCCGCGTCTGCCTGCTCCCACTCGTCTATATTTTGGGGTGAATCCACGATATCTCCAGTATGATTTCCACCCTCTCCGCTGCCCGCCAGCGCTGCACTGGCGTTCATCGCTGCTGCCAAGGCTGACCAGAAGCCACGTGTGCTCCCACCATCCGCATTTCTAAACTTCAAAGCAATGCTTTTTAGCTCAATTTCAATGGATTGAACCTTATTTAATATAGAAGAAAGCGTATATTTAGCTGTACGATAGTCATTATAAAAACGATTTCTCTCCATACCATCCCACTGGCTGTGAAGGTGGTTCATTGTGCTATCCAGACCGTTTAGCTGGTTATACAGTATGCCGTGGGCATTGGCAAATTGGGAGGCCACGTTATCCAGCTGCTCCGGTGTGACTTGGATTTTTGTCATGGTGATCACATCCCATCTTCGAAAATAGGAGATAGACATTATAGTTTACAGTAATCCTTATTTCATATTGTAAGCTATAGAAGTCGGACATTCATGAGGATTTATACGTATTTGTGTATTCAGAAGCAGTTCCTTTGATATAATGAATCCATATGAGTTTATTTCGACAATATATTATTGAAAGTCAGGTGTAAGGACATGTCAGACAAAAAAATTATTTTTTTCGATATCGACGGTACATTACTGGACGATGACAAGAAAATGCCGTTTACCGCCGAAAAAGCTGTCTTTGCTTTGAAAGAGCAAGGCCATGAGGTAGCCATCGCAACAGGACGTGCACCTTTTATGTTCAAAGATATCCGTGAGCAGCTAGAAATTGATTCCTACGTTAGCTTTAATGGGCAATATGTCGTGCTTCGCGGGGAAGTCGTCGCTACCAATCCGCTGAATCGTGAAGCCTTGCAAGCAATGACCGATCTGGCACTCACCCATAATCACGCTCTCGTATATATGGATCATCTGGACATGAAAGCCAATATCCCTAACGATGAACTTGTGGAGAAATCGGTCCAAACGCTTAAGGCCAAGATTTCGGTTGGATACGATCCGCTCTATTTCCATGGGAGAGATATTTATCAGACGCTGTTGATGTGTACGGCAGAAGAAGAGCCTTACTATGAAGCGGTGTTCAAAGCATTTGACTTTGTACGCTGGCATCCAAGTTCAGTGGACGTTGTTCCTCACGCTGGCTCCAAGGCCAAGGGCATCCGCGAGATTACGTCCAGACTGGGCATTGCCGCTGAGAATCAATACGCTTTTGGTGATGGATTAAACGATGTGGAGATGCTAACTACTATACATAACAGTGTCGCGATGGGGAACGGCTGCGATGAAGCCAAAGCCGCAGCTAAAATGGTCACAAAGCGCGCTGATGAAGACGGTATTTTGTACGGACTGCAAAAACTTGGCTTGTTAAGCTAACAGAATTGCTGACGGACTGGGCATGTTTCAGGAAAAATCATGTCGGTTTAATGACTTAGATATGAGAAAAATAGGAGGTTGTCGTTGGTATGGAAACGGAAGGCTTACGCAATGTTGAACAGCTAGCCCTGAAGAAATACAAAATTTACAAGCAAAGCCTGCTCCGGTATTTGGCGCGTTCCATGCTGGCGAGTATGTTTATCGGCTTCGGCGTCATTGTCGCCTTCAAGACGGGCAATTTTTTTTACATGGAGCATTCTCCACTCACTTATCCCATGGCAGCGCTCACGTTCGGGGCAGCCATCATTCTGATCGCCTATGGCGGCGGGGATCTGTTTACCGGCAATACCTTCTATTACACCTATGCTGCGCTCCGTAAAAAGCTGCGCTGGGGGCAGGTACTCCGGCTGTGGGCTGCCAGCTATGGAGGTAATTTGCTAGGGGCGGGTGTGTTTGCACTCCTTATTTACTTGACCGGGCTGTTTGAATCCTCCAGCGTGAACAGCTTTTTGCTGAGCGTGGTTGAGTATAAAATGGAAGCGCCTGCAATGCAGCTGTTTTTCCGCGCTATTTTGTGTAATTGGCTGGTCTGCCTCGCCTTTTTTGTACCGATGTTTATGAAGGAAAATGGTGCAAAAATGTTCGCTATGATGCTGTTTGTATTCTGCTTTTTCATTTCGGGATATGAGCATAGTATAGCTAATATGTGTACTTTCGCCATTGCGCTCGTGCTGGATCATCCGGGTACGGTCTCTGTCGCTGGCGTCATCCATAATCTCGTTCCGGTTACGCTTGGGAATCTGGTGGGTGGCGTGCTGCTTATGGGGGTTATGTACTATTCGGTCAATCTCCCGTTTTTGGACGAAGAGGAACACTAAAAAAGAAGCCATGGAACCTAAGTTCCATGGCTTCTTTGCATTAAGCGTATGCAGTGTCTGCAGGTGTTTTTTTGCTGTTTATTCTGCTTGAGCAGGAAAATGGATAAATTCCTCCAAATCCTTGAACAGCTTTTTGGGATTGACGTTGTCAGGTACAACCAGAGTTAGCGGCTCATCCAGTTTGAGCACATACATGCCTAAAATGGATTTGGCATCTGCCATGCCGCTTTTGCCATGAATCCAGATGTCATACGTATAGTTGGATACGATTTGATTGATCTTCTCAATATCCTTAACGTTTTTTACCTTGATGGGTGTCATCATTGCACAGCTCTCCCCTGCGTTGAATTGGGGCTTACGAAACAAGCCTTAACATCACTATACCCTATTTATAAAGAACGTTGCACAAACTTATTTTAGAAAATGACATGCGGCGGGGAGCTGACCTTCCAGTAGCTGCCGACCTTTTCAAAATTCACAGTGATTTTCTCGTTTGCCTTCTTGGTTTCTGCCGGATACGGCACGGTCAGCAGGTAGCTGCGCTTCACCGGAGTCATGGTTATCATCTTCGCCGTGGCACGACTGAACTCTAGCAAATTACCGCCATCTGCGTTCAACTGAGCTAGTCTGCCGTTGACTTCAACGAAAAATTTGCCGACAAATTGCTCACTTGCCTGTTTGGTATAAACCTGCGTCAAATAGTTGATTAATTTGGTCTTCGTGCCGATGTCCTCGGACAAATAGCGGTAGCTTTTACCGTTCAACTGGAACGCTTGGCCCAACGATTTGCCACCGCTGATGGCATACTGATAACGAGACTGCGCCTCCAGCACAAGCGGAATCGCACTCTCATGGTTCAGCTTGTCCAGCTGGGTTGGATTCACGCTAGTAGCTGTAGCTGCGGCTGGCGCCGAAGTAGACGGCTGCTGCGGCTTGGACGGCTTGGCAGTCGATGGTACAGACGGAGCTGCCGCAGGTGCTACCGACGCGGATGGGCGCGGTGCTGGTGCAGACGGAGCTGCTGGTGTAGCCGCTTGGACGGAACCAGTTGCTGGGGCTGTTGCTGCTGGAACTGACGGCGCTTGCGCAGGGGCAGGCGTCGCAACAGACGCAGATGCTGCTGGTGCAGGCACCTGAGCCGGTACAGTTGCTGACGGACTAGCAACGTTCGGTTGCGCCGCATTCGCGGGACTGGTCACAGCGGGTGCAGCAGCGGCGACCTGTGCCGCGCTCAAAAGTGTGGCCGCAACACATAGTGCGGATAGTTTCGTATTTATTTTCATACTCAAATACACCTCCATAATCATATGTCTGCATAAACTGCACACGTTTCTATTATAAGAATTTCGGTGCTCGATTAGGTTGCTAAATTGTTTCTATTTGCCTTTTTTGTTCATTCTGCACGAAGTTTGTCCGTATTTGCCGGGAGCGTAGGTTCTGACCGTTTCTCCTGCTTTGCCTCGATCTCTTCCAAGGATCGTGACATTTGCTTCACAGAACGGTCCAGCTGCTCCAATCTACGGTTAAGGGTGACGAGAATGTATTTTAACAGAATTAGGCTTAATGCTGCAGGGAATCCGACATTAGTTACGAGCTCGATCATGCTTTCAGTCGTTAAAGAACTCACAGATCCCGCCTCCTTTACCATACACATATATTACCTTTGTAAGAACTAGCGTTCCCATTTATATGGAAAACATACGTTCCCCTCTGCACCTATAACAAAAAGAGCCCCGATTAGCATGGAGCCCTTTCTGATTATATTCATTTAACCAGCATTCAACCCACTACCGAGCTGCATATCAAGGAGTGTATATGTTCGGCTGCGGGGGCTTGGACATCCCTTCTCCCAGATAAAATCCGGTGTGCGGGGGCTGATTATAGGCTACGTTCTGCCAGGCCACACTCAGGCGATACACCGGATCATGCATAAGCGTGTAGAATCGGTGTTCTGACTCGTAAGGTGTTGTGTAGATACGCAGCGCCGAATTATCACTTTTGCGCCAAATGACTTCCTCCCGCCAGTCACCGAACAGATCAGCCTGCAACGACGGTGTTCCTTTGGTTCCGTTATTGGAACTCGTCCCTGTGGCCGTAAGCAAGTTGGAAGTCGTCGAGTTCGTATAGTTCCACTTGTCGATTTTACCAGCGCTTGAGGAGGTATGATCCAGCAGTTCACGCAGCAGATCCCCATCCCACCAGATACCAAAATTAATAGAAGACGGCGTCGTGTTGGTAATGAGCTGCCCCTGGGCTGAACGTAATCCGATGCCTGGTGCCCATTGCTCATTCCCCTTCGTACGCGGATCAATGTCTGCCGACATGCCTCGTCCGGTATCCTTGCCTGTTTTTACGCCCCATAAAATGTTGCCATTGCGCGGATCGTACATGGCTGCTCCGTAGGTGGCATTTTTATCCTCGTTCACCTTAAATACTTCATATCCTGAACGGTCCGGGTCCAAATCCCCGACATGAAGCGCATCTCCATGTCCCATTCCCGTGTTAGCCAGCTTCGCTCCGTTATCGTCTACAACCAGTGAGCCATACACGATCTCATCCTTATCATCTCCATCCACATCTGCCACACTCAAACTGTGATTCCCCTGTCCAGCCGTCCCGGCATTGGTGGAGCTGTTGCTGTCAAAGGTCCAGCGGCGGCTTAGATTGCCGTTCCGCCAATCATATGCGACTAGAACAGTACGCGTGTAGTAACCACGTGCCATCACTATGCTGGGTCTCACGCCATCCAGATAAGCAACCCCGGCGAGAAAACGATCCACACGGTTACCATAGTTATCTCCCCAGCTGGACACCGTTCCGCGCGGTGGCACATAGTCAATCGTACTAAGAGCCTTGCCTGTATCACCTGAGAACACAGTTAGAAACTCGGGGCCTTTCAAAATATATCCACTCGTGTTGCGATGATCAGCCGAAGCGTCGCCAATCTTTACACCTGTACCATCTACCGTGCCGTCTGCTGTCTTGCATACAACCTCTGCTTTACCATCTCCATCAAAATCATAGACGAGAAATTGCGTATAGTGTGCACCAGCCCGAATGTTCCGTCCCAGATCGATTCGCCATTTGCGTGTTCCATCGAGCTCATATCCGTCCAAAAATACATTTCCCGTATACCCGGATTGCGAATTATCCTTAGAATTGGAAGGGTCCCATTTCAGCACAATCTCATACTCGCCATCCCCATCAAGATCCCCCACACTGGCATCATTGGCATTATACGTGTAGTTCACATGATCCGGGGTTGTGCCTCCAGCAGGCTGCTGGATGGGAACGTCCAGATAGTTGCTGTTCCATGCTTTTACCGCTGGAGAAGCGGCCTGCTCTGCTCCGTTAACCACGGCACGAACGGTATACGAAGATGAGGTCGTACCTGCCTTGTCCAGAAAGTTGGTTCTCGATGTAATCGGCGCATCATTCACTTGCTTGCCCCTCTGTACAGATTGAAGCCAACCGAATCCGCTTCCGTACCCAATAAACGCCAGCTCACCAGTACACCCTCTGGTACCTTCACTGCGACAGTTCCCCTGTTCAGCTTCTCCATTTGCCTTGTAGAGGCAGCTGAGATTGGGCTATCCATCGGAGTGACCACTCCACACAACATGACACCGAGACAGAGCAACACAGTATGCCGAAACCTTTTGTTCATCTGATCATTAGCTCCTTTCATGGTTTGTATTTTCAATAAATTTATTTTATCTGACTGATAAGTTATTGTTTTTTTAAATCTTATGATATCGCTTACATAAATGTAAAGTGACGAATCCGTCCTTTTTGTTCAAAAATCCAGACTAATGCTTTAAAAATCAGAGGTCCATGAATAATCGTTCCTCGTCAGCTATGCTTTGGATATCCTCTGAGCTAATACTGATATATTGGTAGCCTTCT
This sequence comes from Paenibacillus sp. lzh-N1, assembly GCF_002872435.1. Classification (NCBI taxonomy): domain Bacteria; kingdom Bacillati; phylum Bacillota; class Bacilli; order Caryophanales; family Paenibacillaceae; genus Paenibacillus; species Paenibacillus sp. lzh-N1. The sequence goes on from NZ_CP025696.1 coordinate 682,719, forward strand.
GCCTGTTGTTTTTTCAATGCCAGTTCCTTCATAAAACGTGGGCTACCCTCTCCGGCATCCTCGTCATACACAAGCAATAAACCGTCTGTTTTGCGGAAAAGGAGTTCATCCCGTGCCTTGAGTTGCCATATTCCCTGATACGGCTGGCGGCTAACCACTCCCACATAGTCAACTTCGGCACAAATCTGCTGAAAATATTCCTTTTTATCCTCCTTCCATTTTTCCTCCATATTTTGATAAGCCATCATAATAGAGCATTTTAGGTCGGGGTATTGCTGTTTTAATGCAATGACGACCTCGCAAGCCCACAAGTCCACCCCGTATTGGCCGGGGGTAATCACCCATTCCAGCCCATCTTCGATCAGGGGAATCAGCCTGCTTGTAATCGCCTTTTTAATGTATGGAATGCCTTCGTGCTTTTGACTGAAAATATTCAGCTCATGGGCACGATAGCCAGAAACGAGCAAGTTTTTCATCATCTCATCGTCCTTCTGAAATTATCATAAAGCTTATTGTACCACTTCAAAGCAGGTCGCTAAACATTTCATTTTTGGATGAATGAATACGGATGAATGAATCGAATATAGTTACAAAAAAAAAACGAACCTCTGCCCTATAGGCTAAACAAGGTTCGTTATTTGGGATGCTGGGTGTTCATTCACAACTACTTTATGGTACTTAATGAATTCCTATTAATATCGGTGTATCACTCCTCGGCCGAGTTTACACGCCGATCTTGAATTCTAACATTGCTACTCAACACACCAGCATCGCTACTTATTTTGAACGACGGGTAACTAGGATCTGCCTCAAGCCGCATTTTGCTATCGAACTGCTGCTCCTGCTGCCGATCTACCCAAAAAGAATAAGAATCGGACTGAACTGCTATATCGGTTGCATTCGGTGCATCGATCACCAAGATAACAAGTACGCCGTTGCATCCACAATCTTCTGTATCATAAAACAACTTGAACATGCCTGGCCGTCCTGAAAGGACCATCGCTAGCCTTTCAACCGACAAGGAATCCAACTCTAAATGTATACTCATGAAATGAACTCTCTCCTTTGTAATTGAGATGTTTGGACATATTTGGACTCAACAACTTCAAAAAGTCTAAATATAAACTATATTTTCATTATAATCATCTCAAAACTTTAAGTACAAGGAGATCATTAATGATGGCATTTATAAAAGAAACCGTTTGTTTCTTCGCGGAGATTCTGCTGAATGCACATCTCTAACTTGTTCCTTTGTGCCAACGATTCAAATCCACCCTTACATTTGTATTAATTTGTTTGGTATTTATCAAGTTTGAACCATTTTTGAAATTCACTCTGGCTAATTTTTTTAACAGATTTCACCTTTTTGCTGTCCATGGAGTATCTGTATAATTTCTTTTGATCAGATGGATACTCACTTATATAGTCTAAACTTTTTCCATCTTTATGCCATAAAATCAGGCCGGTGCTAATATAATCCGTTTCTCTAGGAAGATATATAAAGCCTTCCTTCTTCGTATTATAAATGGCTAGGGAGCTGCTTGACGTATCACCGAACGAAAAGGCAATTTGATCTTCTTTTGGTGACCAATTATAAGCAGTAATGGATTCTACATTTTTTTTGCCTTTAGCCTTTAATAGATCCTTTACAATGGTAGATTTTCCGGTTGTAAGATTGATTAGTAATAACGTATCGCCTGCACTACGCTGTGTCTGTATAGCCAACCATGTATTAGAAGGAGATAATACTGCACTCGATATATCACGCAGTTTATCATTATATCCATCTGTTTTAAGGGTGTAACTCTTTTTTCCTTTTTTGATCGTTATGGATGTAATGACACTTTTCTCAGAACTCGGAACATTTTCCAGCTCGACTTTTTTTGCCAATAACGTAATGTTTTTTTCCTTCCACATCACTTGATCTGGAGTCTCGTTCTTTTTAAACTTAGTTATGGACTGATACACAGATGGATTTACAACATGAACCGAACTTTGAACATAGGGATTAGAATGCAACGTACGATTAGCATTGACAATAGAAAAGCCACTTACACTTCCCACCATCACTATACCCGACAGGAAAGCAATAGCGTATTTTAATGTTAGACTTTTCATTTTAATTGCTCCTTTTGTAGTAGGTTTATTGTTCTTAGGATTCATTATAGAAAGAGAAAGGATGCGTTGATCTAAACATGAACAAAACAGCTAAATTTATTTCTATTCTTATATTTTCTGCGAGTACTATGTGTATTAGGTTTTTCACCCGATAATACGGTATACCTTCTATTTTGAAAAGGATAAAGATAATGGATGGACAATTGTTTCCATTGACTGATTAATCATTCGAATCGAAGAGAAGACGTACTGATAAAATCAGAACGTCTTCTCTCCTTTAAAATTTATTTGAACAAGTTCTGCAGCAAGAAGCGTACACAAGAAAACCAGCTAGTGTTTGTCATGAGGGTCCACTTGTACAGGGAAAATAAAACATTAGACTGGCACACCTAACTTTGAAAAGCTTTTATATACCAAGCGTCCATAGCAGAGTGTTCAGAACCTGGTAGAGGTTCATGTAAAAGTGTGAATCCAAACTTTTCATATAATAAACATGCAGTTTTTAATTCATGCATTGTTTCTAAATAGCATTTTTCATAATGTTTAGAAGCAAAAGACGAAGCTGTTTCCATAAGTTTCTTGGAAAGCCCTAAACCTTGAGCTTTTGGACTTAAGTATAGCTTTTGTAATTCGCAAACTTTATCATGTTCGTTAAACGGCGCTATGCCAATTCCACCAACAACTTCTCCCTCCATTTCTACTACCCAATAGTTCGCATGTTTTAAATTATTATAGTATTGGTGTAGGTCATTAAGTTGAGGGTCAAAATAAGCTGTTCCAGGAATCGCTAATCCAAGTGATTTTAATGAATCTTGTATAATTTCTTTTACTTTTGCATTGTCTTCTTTTTTCATTTCTCGAATAACCATATACGATCTCCTTCAATTAAATCTAAAATTCGGGAGCATACTGCCGGTAGTCCTTTCGGTCTGTGGTTCAGTATTTCAGTTCGTGATTCGCCGGACAAACGAACATATTTCGCTCGGCGTCAAAGGTGAATTTCCACTTTGGAAACAATCCTTGCTTGGGATGAAATCTCCGGTGAGCAATCACCGCAAAGGTCTTCCAGCTTTGAAGTCCTTTGCAAATTAACGTTGTTAAATAACCCGAATCAAGTGCTACGGCTTCGACCTTAAATTCAAAGCGTTTTTGCTGGCGGCCAAAAGCGACAAATAGGGCACGTATCCAAAGAAAACACTTTATTTTCTTTCAACACAACTAACATACTAACAGAAAAACACGCCAAGGACATGGTCGTGTTTTTCTAAAAACTGAACGGTATGATCGTTTAATATGATATATTTTTTGTGACCATGCAATGATGATATCTGTTGGTGAATGGAATAATATAACTTAACAGGAAATATACCTCTTAAAATATATGTTATCTACGCACCGCCTGAGCATCCATTTGGTACAGTTCATCAAAAATTGTTTAGCTCAAATACGATAGACACTACACGAATTTGAGTTGATCATGATCTTGCTGTCATGAGCAACTAATTCAGATGGCCTATCCCGGATTTCCACGAACGACGGTAGCCCATACGAAACATCGGTAGCCGTATCGAACTATCGGCTGACGTATCCCCCTATGTCAGAACAAGGGAGAAACCTTCTCTGAAAACATGTTTGTACCAAACTATGCCATGCATGAAGGACTTCCAGTTCTGCTAACGAGAAAACGGAACTCCCACCTGTTGTCTTACGTTTTTTGATGGAACACCAGAAAATGAACGCCTATCTTGTTGGTTCGGAATCAACCATTTCCCGTGAAGTAGAGGCGGAGTGGGACAGTTTTCTTGACGGGTTATTTATTCCCTAAAACCACCTAGTTCTCCCCCGGCTATCATCATCTTAAAACACCTATTAAAATAGGCCGCCCAAATTTTGGGTTGACCTAATAATACGAAATCATACTTGAGAGAAAACCGCCTTTTACTCATATCGAAATCAATCTTTAATAAGAAGCTCGCCTAGCCGCTGTTGCAACTGGTGGGCATAGAACGATAGTTCTGCTTCAGCGGCCAAATCCCGCAGCAATGCCTGGATCAAAAACGCTCTAGGTGCCTTATTTTCCAACTCTTCCTCAAGCAACACGGTCACTTGCTGAAGTTCCTTCTTTCTGGCATTTGGGATATATAGATCAGGAATGATCGACAAGATCGCTTGAAACAAAACGGAAATCCTCGCTGAGCTTGTCGGGACAAGTGACTCTAAATCCACTTCCTCATACTCTTTCATGAACTCATAGGTTAGCAGAGGCTGAGGTGAACATTTACTCAAACCTTGAACCAAATCATCCATACGTTCCGCGATAAATCCTGCTAGTTTTTCGACGGTGATTGGTTTGTAGGCAAATAACAGATGAAAAGTATACTCCCGGATCATGCCGCTAAACATGGCAGTTACGTCCCATTTCCAATCCAATATGGCAGAGCCGTATTGGCGCATCAGCAGGTTTTGGTAATAGCTGAACATCTGAATCTGAATCTGATGAATGAGGGTAGAGATGTTGTCGTTGCTCGCCGAGGGAAATTCATTGTAATCTCGGGAAATATAGTAGCCGTGACGGCCAAAAAATTGGAATAAACCCATAATTTCGGCCAGATACGTTTCCCGGCGCGGTAATGCCATTTTCCGAATTCGCTCCACCTCATCCATCATATACTGCTGGCGCTGCTTCAATATACTGACGAACAACTCTTCCTTGGACTCAAAAAATTTATACAAGGAACCTTTGGCGATACTGCAATCGTCGGCGATATCCTGAATTGAGGTCGCTCTATAGCCTTTCTCCATAAAAAGGCGGATAGCAGATTGGACGATTTTTTCCTTTATTAAACTCATGCTTATGTCTCCTTATCACTTGTTACGGACAGATGTGATTTTTTCAAAGTTCCTTGATCAAGTATAGCCAATATCCAGCGAGCAAAAAAGAAGGCGTCGTGCCAAAATGAGGCGTCCGATCCACTCCATGGTACTCAGTAAAAGCGTTCTCCCTTACATTAGAGCAATACATAGCATACAAATATGGAGTAAGACCAGTACATAAATAAGCCTCACAACAGTGTCAGGCCAATTTCGGATTATGAGCAACACGGTCATCAAGGCTGGAAAACCAAAAAGACCGCCCCATCGACTGACGAACCTGTCGGCTTGTCCATTCATGAAATGAACAGGGATCTCCAGAGGAGCAGACCAGACCACTATCATGGCGGCAAGCCACGCAAGCACTGTGACAAAAACGGGCGTTTTAGGATGAAAGAGAATCTTAATCAATGCGTTGCCTCCTTTTGTTCTATCTTATTTGGGAGTAGTAAGCCAGAAAGTCCAGTGCCAGTCTACGAATTCACCCAACCGGCCGGATAGTACCATACTTAGCGCGGGAGCGAGAAGCATTGGAATCCCAAGTAAACTGATGATCGCCCCTCGCTTGTCAGGTGGAGCAAGGCGATATAGCATGGCCATTCCAATCGGGGAAACCATGTCTCCTCCTAAACCTTGAATGATCCGAAAAAAAATCAGTTGTCCGGAATTTTGCGCGAATGCAGATAATATGGAACCTAACATAAAAAATCCAATAGAACAAAGAAACACCTTCCTAGCACCGCATTTGTCCGAAAGCCATCCTGCCAACGGAATGACCGCAGAAAGTGAAAGTGTATAGGCGTTTACCGACCATTGAGTGGTCTGGAGCGAAACGCCAAATTCCTGATCCCAGGTCGCGAGGGCCAGGTTAAGAGCTGTGCTGTTCAAAATCACCATAAACGTCCCTATGACGATCGCAAGCGTTGGTAAAAAATATAGACGGAATATAAATGACCCTTCCTTAGAAGATTCGTCAATAACTGCATGATGAGACATATACAAATACCTGCTTTCTCTAGAAATGAACGAAGGTTGAGGACTAAGCCTGCTTCAGTCTAGCCCGTCAAGACCCTATTTGACCAATTAGTTTTATTAAAAACTTTTAGGTTTTCAACTCATCATATCCTTGAGAGCCAGGTGTGTCAATCCTCGATATAAACAGATTTATTCGGATTATGAACTATTAGTTCTTTACAAAACTAAATAGTCAAAATAAGATAAATGTCAGGGGTCGAAATATACAGCATTGATTTAGTCATGAAAAAACAGGGATTTATAAATGAACGGAAGGAAAAGAATATGCAAAAAAACAATCATGAGCATACCGCTGCACTCTATTTTGATGGCTTGACCAACTTCAGGGATTTCGGAGGCTATGCCACCACGGATGGGAAGAGAGTAAGAAAGGGAATCCTGTTCCGCTCCGACGAATTGTCAAAGTTATCGAGAGCCGACATGGCACGAATGGATCAAATCGGCCTTAAGCTGATTTGCGACTTGAGAACGGAAACGGAGCAGAAATCGAACAAGAGCCGCATGCTGAATCAGGGAGTCGAAGTAAAGAATTTGACCATGCAGGATAAAAGTCAGGAATTTACCCGTCTCGAATTTATAAGGTATTTAATTAGACATGGCAAGGATATCGATTTTGAGCAAACGATGAAAGACATGTATGATCATATGGGGACTGGTTCTAAGTCTACGTTACAGAAACTTTTCACTCTGTTGTCCGAAAAAGAGAAGTTTCCCGTCCTGATTCATTGCACTGGGGGCAAGGATCGAACTGGATTCATCGTGGCGATTATTCAGCTGTTTCTGGGAATTCCCTACGAAAGCGTGCTTGAGGACTACTTGCATTCCAATATATGCATCGGGCCACGTATGAAAAAAGCCGAGAAAATGATTCGACTGTTGAGCTTTTACCGAGTGCCTGCAGAGCGAATCAGGCCCATGCTGGAGGTGAAGCGTGATTATCTGGAGGACGTGCTACAGGGAATTATGAGCCGGCATGCGAACATTGAAGGATACTTGAAAAACGAATGCGGCGTTTCGCAGCAGCACCTGGAACGCTTCAAAGAGCTCGCTCTAGAGTAACGAAATTGAAGTTACCTTGTCCAATCTACTATGGGGTATTCTGGTATTTAACCGAGGACTGATCAAGGGAAACTATATGTACATTCACCGATGGAAGATAAAATTGACTCTATACTTAACTATAGTGTTTATAATTGGTGACGCGAAACAACAAGAAAAGTTTTAGTGAGGGGATTTTAAATGATATACGTGGCGTGAGAGCTGTAAGACGGAACATCTCCTGCAGAGGAAATGAGCCTTTGTCCGGGAATGCTCGAAGGCAAGCTTGATGAAAGAATTGTTTCTGGGAACACGGTCGGAGATGAGGAATTTGTCTCCCAACTGGGCTTTCACTACAAAGAGTAGAGGTCTCAGACAATATACACAATTAAAGTGTATGCCTGCCCACATATTGATAAGTGCCCTTCGGGTAAACAAGCCACTCATCTTGCTGATTAAAAACGGGCGAGCCGCATGTTATACCTTGTTTACGAACAAATGTCCCGCCTTGAGGAAACAATTGATCCTGCGAATGAGGCTCTCCAAGCACATCTACCACAGTTCCATGATATTTTAGTACATATGCGACCGTATTAAATTCGCTTGGGTTATAGAAATGACCCTCTTGATTAAAATAGGAAACATTTGTAACATCCATAAAATCGTAAAAGATGCTGTTTATGATCAGATACGGTATTAATGGATTAACCGGATATAGCGCTATGCTGGACACGTTCATGCGGTTCGTATTTTTCATGAATTGGTGAACCTCCAGTTCATATCCTTCTATTTTATGAGAGAGGTCACATTCTCGGTTGTAAAACAATTGCAGCACGATGCGACCGTCTCCACCATCGACATATTGTGAAAAGAACAAAAGAAATACCTCCTGTGGTTCCTGATGAACCTGAAATATAGTCGCTCTGCCAGGCGGTACCACTAAATACAACGTGAATGTCCAACTTTGTAACATCTTAATTACGTCAAAGTTGAGCTATAAGTAGAGCCAGTGACTGTATTCGCTTTAGTCACAATTGCTGATGTGTCCCCTTTCTTTTCCACATGAACAAAGCTGTGGTCCCCATGCTATACCTGCCAGCAACGTCTCGATTAGCGCTTTCTACCATTCTTTATTTGTTCTTAATTCACCAGTTTCTCCCCGTACATGGTTCATTCTTTTGTTAGTGAAAAGATTTTATCATCCACTTCTGAACCGATTCTGAACAATCTTAAAATTTTATTTATTCGTAGTTGGAACTTGGTAGAGAAAAAAAGAGCACTTAACCAGATAGGGCTAAGCACTCTAAAATTTTTATAAACATGGATGTACAGACCCTCTCAGGAAGTTGTAGGCTTCCATTGAAAGGTAGCTGCTGACTTAGATGGAAGGGTTGATTTGAAAACTTGATTCCCCTGCCGAACCTTAAATGTCTTTGTGTTCTCTCCCGTATTGGCGGCAATCAGGATCAGCGTACCATCGGGGTTACGATAAGCGACCGTTTCAATACTTCCACTATAATGAGAAGAATTAATACGTACCGCACCAGGACGGACAAATTTGCTGGCATGTCCAATCGCATAATATTCTACATTTTTCGTAACGGCACCGCTTAACGGGTCGATGGTCACTACACCTCTACAGTTGGTACATCCACCATTGGTCGGACCGCCGGACGGGTCAAGTGCAATATTCCAAAAGAGGACATTTTGCGACCAGTTTCGGGGTGCGCCAATAATCAGCTTGGACATATCCCAGCTTAAATCATCTCCAAAGCCCGGACTCCATGCTCCTCCGCTGCATTCTGTCATATAAACAGGCTTATCCGGAAAAGCATTGTGCACGTCTGACATCGCTGTCGGCTCTCCTTTGTAGCAATGAAAGGCCGTTCCGTGCGTATAGCTTCGAGCCTGTTCGTCTCCCAGTACGGTCTTGGCATATTCACTCCCAGTATCCCAGTTATGGTCAAAGGCAATAATATGGGTAGACAAATCGTTTCGACTTAAAGCAGGGCCTAAATATTGCTTAATAAATTTCGCCTGCTCTACTGCTCCCATACTCATGCTGGGATACTTGGACGTGGTGAATTCCGGCTCATTTTGAATGGAAATCGCCTGAATGGGAATCCCCTCATTCGCATAGGCCTGTATATAACGAACAAAATAGTCAGCATACGCCTGATAGACACGCGGATCGGTATAGTCCAAATACCAACCGTTATATATCTGCTCACCATATTTCATCCAGGACGGGGCCGTCCATGGAGTCCCCATAATCCGTAAATCTTGGTTTCTTCTCAGAATTTGCTTCAGCACATCGATCACATCCCGATCCTTGGCAATGGAGAAATGATTTAGCTCATAGTCCTTGCCTGTGGCCACATCATCATAGGTATAGCTGCTAGGCTGTCCCTGTTCATCCACTGAATAATCTGATGCTCCAATGGTATGGCGAATATAGCTTAATTGAATACCGCCGGCTGTAAACAAGTCATTGAGCAACTGATCACGCTGATTGGCAGACATGCCATGATTCATCAGATATGCAGACGAACCGGAAACTGCTGCGCCAAACCCTTCCATCGTCTGGTAACGAATATCTGGTCTAATCTCAACCGTCAGTGTATCCGCATTCGCTGCAACTTCGTTACTGTTGTCTTTTCTCCATGGGATTGGGGCTTGCTGTGTCAGACGATTCGCCGGGTCTGGTGTGGTTAGCCACATACTGACATTCCTTTCGCCTGCCGTGTTCACACCATTCTGCATAGCCAGACTGATCAGAATAGCACCAATCAAGATGATAGCTGCAACTATAAGCAGGAACAAGTCAGAACGTCGTTGTTTTGGGAGTTTCTTCATCTAAGGTCCTCCTCTCTCCATAATCAGACTGTCCCCTATATTTCCTTCTATTTCAGCTTTCACTTGGGTTTCCCTTTGCATACCTACTGAATGTTACATATCTATAGCAAAAAGAGAGCCGGTGCTAGTGCCCGTGCTCTCTTGAAATTTAACCACTTTAAAAGGAATATAACGGGATTACTTTTTTGCCTTTTCTGTAGAGGTTGCCGGAATCGTAACACTTCCTGTCAGTCTTGTATCCTGAGAGGAGCTGCCTACATAAATCGGAACTTCACCAGATGGCATAACCCATGCTTTGGATTTTTCATCCCAATAAGAGAGAGCTTTCGGGTCGAGCTCAATGCGAACCTTCTTCTCTTGGCCCCGCTTTAACTCTACCTTGGCCCAACCTGCCAATTGACGTGATGGAGTCTCTACATTGGTCGGAAGCTTACCGCTGTATACCTGCACAACCTCAGCTCCGGCTGTTTTGCCAGTGTTTTTTAATTTAAGCGAAACCTCGACAGAACTTGTACGATCGGATTTCTTTCCACTCGCATGCTGTTTTACCTTCAAATCACTGTACCCGAAAGTTGTATAGGATAAACCGTGTCCAAAGGAAAATGCAGGTTGAATACCCGATTTCTCATATCCACGGTAGCCTACAAAAATACCGTCTGAATAGTCACCGACTCCATTGACACCCGGAAATTTCTCCGGTGAGGATACAGGTGTAGACTGCTCGTTAACCGGGAAGGTTACTGGCAGCTTGCCAGAAGGATTCACATCCCCAAACAAGACGCGCGCTATGGCATTCCCTTGCTCTTGACCAGCAAACCATGCCTGTACGATCGCTGGAACTTTGTCCTGCCAGGTGTCCATTTGCACAGCTCTGCCGCTCATTTGTACCACAATGGTTTTCGGGTTGGCAGCGGCAACCGCACGGATCAGCCGATCCTGATTATTCGGCAGCTCCATATCGGAACGCTCCACATAGCCTTCACTCTCATACGTACGTGTGACCACAATCGCAACATCCGATTTTTTAGCCAGCTTTACAGCATTGTCAATCAGCTTGTCTGTCGTATCTGCCGGAGGCTCCCAGCCCAGACGAACCATACCACCAGAATCGCGACCATTCGTTGGATAATCGGCACGATATTCAATTCGTATCTTATGCTTTTCCCCCGCTTGGAGCGAGATGTTTTTCTTCGTTGTTCCCAGCTTCGTACCTTGATTATCTACAAATAGCTTGTCATCAAGATACAGCTTGCTTGACCCCAAACTGGTTAATGACAATGCATAGTCACCATCCTTGGGAGCTGCAATGGCCCCTGTCCAGCGTGCAGATATCAAACCATTTAGTGTTGTTGGGGTATTAGGAACTTTAGGGGACTTCGCATTGAAGCCCTGATAATTATAAAAGCCAAGATTCATATTGACTTGATCATCATTGCGCACAAGAATCGGATTGCCTTCCATCTTGTTATTCGTCCAGTATTCGCCTCGCAGTCCCTGCTCAGCATCGCCATAAGTCGCATATCCAACACTGACATTCTCTTTCTGATCGGATGTGGTCAGCAACGAAGACGGAACAGCTGATGGACCTGGCATAATGTCTCCCGCAGAAATAGGGTCCGTGCCCGGTGCATACTTGACGGTAACTCCTTTGCCTACACGATTACGGATGCCTTCCAGCGGACTCACCGTGTACGTCGGGTTTACCAACGAACTGCCTCCGCCTGCCACTGTGCCGCTATCTGCATCTGGACCAATCACAGCAATGGATTTGAGTTTATCTTGAGATAACGGTAATACGTTGTTTTTATTCTGAAGCAGTACCATACTTTCCTCAGCCAATTGACGGGCTGTTTTACCATGGTCACGTGCATCAATTTGATTATTTTGAGCCGGGTGATCAAACAAACCTTTACTGAACATTTGCACCAGAATGCGCTTAGCCTTATCATCAATCGTTTGTTCACTTACCTTGCCATTCTTGACAGCATCCAGCAGCTGGTCTCCCCATTTACCATAAGGTGTTCCGGGTGTTTCCAGGTCCAAACCGCTATTTGCCGATTCGACTGTACTCAGATTTGCGCCATAATCACTCATCACGAAGCCTTTGAATTGCATTTCCTTTTTCAAAAGGTCTGTCAGGATGGTCTTGTTCTCACATGCCGATTCGCCGTTGACCTTGTTAAAGGAGCACATAGCTCCGCCCAAGTCTGCCTTGGCAATAGCCTCCTGAAACGGGCGTATGTAAATTTCATGTAGCGCACGGTCACTGACTTTGACACTTGTCGTGAAACGCTCCGTCTCCTGATTATTCATAAGGTAATGTTTCGCAGTCGCCAAGACAGGGTGGCTTTGCACACCTTTGACATAAGCGGTCGCCATTTGCGATTGCAGTAGCGGGTCCTCGCCCATAGATTCAAAGTTCCTCGATCCCCATGGAATACGGGCAATATCCATCCCCGGTCCAAGCACCACATTATGAGTCGTATTAAAAGCCTCGTCTCCAATCAAATCTCCATACTGTTTGGCAGCCTGGGTATCCCACGTTGCAGCCAATGCAATAGGGGCCGGCAACGCAGTTGATTGCTTGTCCTGCACATCCGGATTGGCGATCCGAACACCCGCAGGTCCATCTGCCATCTTTAACGCCGGAATACCCAACCGTTCCATCGAATTATTATAAAATCCATAATAATTGTTGACCTTACCAGTCACCAGATCTATTTTTTCTTCCAGCGTCATTTCTTGTAACAGCAATGCTGCCCGTTTCTCAGCCGACAGGGATGTGTTCATCCAAGGCCGATCTGTCCGGCTTCCTGCCGCTCCTGCAATATGCATAGGTCCGATCACAACAGCCGCAATGACTGTCATCATCACCATACGGAACAACCATGTTGATTTTACTTTCACGTTTGTAATTCCTCCTTGATGTTTGGTCATGAGGTGAATGCCTATTCAACGCTCACAGGCTTGCAAAGGCTCTCGACCCTGCGAGCTCCAACAAGAATCCAGAGCCACGGGGTAAGCAAGCAAGCAGCAAAAGCCGCAATGGCTCAAGTGACACGTTTACCACCCTACCGCACATTTTCGGAAATTTCATTGAAAGTTTTTGGAAGAAAAATACTAGGACCTTCATTCTTTCTTATATAAAGAGAGCGCTAACAATTCAGTTAACTGATTATAAGATTACACTTTTGTAACTTTTTAATGACTGTTTTTTAACTATTTATAACCATAAAAAATGATCCATATGTCCCACGCTTTGACATGCATCTATGATCTTTTTTAGCGTGCGACCAAAGCCTCTATTTTAGGAAATTGGAAATACTTATGTATAAAAAAGAAAGGATAATAAAAAAACAGAGACCTGAAAGGTCCCTGGAGGCAATGTGGATTCAATGTGATTATTCAAATGGATAACGGAGCCCCCACTGTGAACGAATTTGATCCATCAATTTCATAATTCCTAATGATTCATCCAAAGAAATAGTAGAACTTTCGAGCAAACCTTCGTTCAAGCAGCGCCCGACTTCTTCTGCCTCAAAAGCATAGCCTGTAGAGAAGCGGTCATCCTGAAAGTTCTGTGCCTCTTCACCGTCCACAACTAAAGTAGCCGATGTACTATTCAAGAATGACGGAATGTGGATATAGCCCTTGGTTCCATGGATATAAGCCTCATTCGTCAGCCCGAGACGAACCGCCCCGTTAAGCATAGCCGTGCGTCCTTTTCCATAATCCAGCATGATCGAAAATGTTTCATCAACGCCCGTTTCCCCGATATGGGCGGTACTCCATACATGCTCTGGCTCGGGGCCAAAGATCATCGAAGCAAAAGAAACGGGGTAAATTCCTGCATCTAATAATGCCCCTCCGCCCAGCTCGGGATTCAATAATCTTCCCTCTGGGTTCCAGTCTATACGAAAGCCGAATTCCGCCTTCACCAACTTCACTTCACCAATACGTCCCTCATGTATCCACTCCCGCACTTGACGAATCGGTGGCAAAAAACGTGTCCACATTGCTTCCATCAGGAATAGTTTATGATCACGCGCATAGCTGACTAGTTCCTCCAGCTCTTTGCTGTTGACGGTGAAGGGTTTCTCACACAAGACGGCTTTGCCCGCTCGAAGAGCCGCTAGAACATTCTCTTTATGAAAAGGATGAGGGGTTCCAATGTAAATCGCATCGACTTCGGAATCTTGCACTAATTCCTCATAGCTACCGTATGCCTGTGCTATTTGATGCTTGGCTGCAAATTCGGTAGCGCTTTCAATATTGCGTGATCCAACGGCGTATCCTTCTCCATTCGTAACATGCTGCAAATCAGCAACAAACTGATCTGAGATCCATCCCGTACCGACAATTCCCCATTTTATCTTTTTGCTCATACTTGTATCCCTCCCAGTTGTATAGTTAACGTAGACTTACACGATCTTCTTCATTCTAGCAAACACCTGCCCTAAACAAAAGAAATTCCTGTTCGCCGACAGTTTGTATTGCAGCTCGGCAGAAAGGCAGCGAGGCGAGCACGAAGTCAGTTTTGAGCAGGAATTTCCTTCAGGATCGTCTTGGTTCAGGCTATTTATTGAATGGTGTATTTGTAAAACTTTTTATCCACTTTCATAACTGGAAAGCCCATTGGCAATTCATCAGGAGCAATACTAACAAATCCATTCTTCTCATAAAATCGATGAGCTGCAACGAATTGCGGTGTTGTTCCAAGATAGATTCCTTCAACAGACCGTTTCTTGGCCCATTCTATGGCATGCTGTAGTAATTGATTCGAAACATTAAAGGCTTTGCCTCTATAGTTTTGTTTTACAAACATCTTTCTGAGTGCTGTCTTATGGCTTCCGATATCTAGCAAGGCAACCGTTCCTACTACGCTTCCTCCGCGAAGAGCCACCCAGAAGTTACCGTTGCCATGCTGATAAAAGTTTTCAATTTCAAGCAGATCAGGCTGATCTTCTTTAGTGATGGCGATATTATATTCGTTTTGTTGAATATGTAAAATTAAATCGACAACTTGCGATTGATACTCAGTTGCGTACTCCTTTAAAAGGATGCTATTTACCATCGCTGTATTCTCCTATTATCGTCAATTGTGATGTCGTAAGCTTCCCGCCAAAACACAGAGACAACCTTTTATGTATATCTCCTTGTTCGTGCTTGATTCGTACCTTGTATTAAATAACTCAACCTCCGCAGCTAAACTGAGCTTCCACCTGTATAGTCGATTGAAACCCATGTCTAAGTACGAACGTTGAGTTAATTATGATTTTCTCTATTTTTCTCTATATTACAATATCTATCCTACGCTTGAAGCTGTGCAAGAATTTGCGGATCCTTGATCTTCTGATCCTCAGCCAGCAATGCTATTTTGGATAGAATCTCGGCTGTTCTTGGATCCTCATCCAGAAATGGTAAGAAGATGCGCCCACGATGCTGCGAATGCACCGGAATAATGTGCAGTGCTCCCTTCGCTTGCTTGTAGACCCCACCGCTTCCGAGGTGGACCGCATACTCGCCAAGATTCCCATCTATACGTGCATAATTCCCATCTAAGCGTACATTGCTAATTTTCAGCAGACGAAGAGATTCCTGTACAATGACCTTACGCATTTCAACGGTCGTCAGACTAGCCTCTGGATCAACGCCGCCTACATGAGCAACACTGACAACCAAATCCACGTCCCGCATAACTTCAGAGAACAGAACAGGGGGGACCTCCTCCAAAGGCACGCTCTTATATGTTGTCCGATCAAAGAACTGCACGGTCTCCAGTGTAGGAGCCTCAGTGTCCGCTGGTGAGAACCAGTCGGCCATGGCATACAGGTTCGCAATCAGATTATCGGCATAGAACACCTTTTGGAGTCCGTCCTCATAGCTGACCGTCCATTGGCGACCTTTTAGTAGAGATACCGTTTTATTCGGCTGTACCTGGTGTCCCGCATACCGACGGGAAACTGTCGCGTTAGCACGTTCATCAGCATTCAGCAGATACAGCTCACGGAACACCTGTTTAAATGGCTGGCGTATCTGACGGTCGAATAGGTCCTTCTGGAATTCACTCCAACGACCACTTTCGTACAAATGAAGTGGATGTGCGATAATCAGCTTATCTTCTTCTCCAATAGTATGCTGTTCAGCAGAAGGAGCAGTCAACGCTAACGTATCCCCGTTAAAATATCCAAGGTGATCGCCAGCCTTGAAAACCAGTGTCCGCACCAGCGGAGCAAGCACAGGATTGCCTAGCAGTCCTCTCAATTCCTTTACCATAAAGGTCGTACCAGACTCCATAGAGCGCTCCAATTCTTTGCGAGCTCTGCGATATTGGTCTACCAGATCTCCTTTAAGCTCTTTCAACGACGTAACATACTCATCCTTCTTGAAACGAGCCGGAATGGATTTCAGCGTCTTCCCTTTGCTGACAATTTCAATATCTGCTGCTCCTTCATCATCAATAACGAGTTGTATCGTTGTAGCCTCATCCAAGGCCTGAGGCTCAAAATAAGAGCGGAGATCATCCAGCTTGCGAGCTTCCATGTCCCAGACGAGACGGGTTACGTCATCATAACCTGCGTTACGTGCCAAATTCCCGAGCGCAATCCGTGAAACCAGTGCCTCACTAGCCTTACGCTGTGCCCCGAATTTTTTGCTTTGTTCCAGAAACTTCTGGATAAAATCATAACGTTCGCGGACATCTGATTCAGGCGGCTCTGCAAGTGGAATCAGACTGTAGGTCAACAAATGGTCTTTATTTCGCTTGTCTTCCACTGATTTTTCCATTTTACTCCGTTTCAGCTTACCCAGCGTTGCATCCGCAAACAACTGGGAGCGACGATGATTGGCTCCAGCCGAAATATACTTGGCACAATCGTACAGCAGATCAAATCGTTCCTCGCCCAGCGTCTCATAGGCCTCATGAAACCAGTGAATATCGAAGGCACCGTCATTAAAATCCTGCGGAGCTATCGGTGAGTAATGAGCTACAATCGTTTCTTTCTCAGCCGAAAAGCCTTCATTGATATGCGCATGGAAGTACCATGCCGCACTGCGAAGTCCTTCCCATCCGAGATAACCTGCTACAATCTCAATCCATTGCGGGGCATACATTGCCGCCTCCAGCAGGCGTTTATCTGTAATTTTAGTGTGTTTCAGCTTTTCCTTGAGCAATGCAGCATCCTCGCCATCACTTGGATAACACGCCTTGAGTAAGTGGCTGAACGATTCCTTTTTGGTAATACGATCACCGTAGCCGTACACATAACCACGCACGAACGTTTCCTTGTCGAGACCCTCCAGAATACGGATAAAATAATCCATGCCTTCAATCCGGCTCAGACCCATCACCTTTGGTGTGGCCTCGGTAGGCAAGTCGCCTCGAACCAATTCAACCTCCAGCAGTCGATCAATAACCGTACGACGTATCTCCAAAAATTCTGGTTTGCTGGAAATCCATGTATTACGGGCATTGGTTAAGGTGCTCATATGGCTTCTGCTATCACTACTGGCCAACAGCTCCCGATACACTTCACCTACACCAATCAGCCCTTTTTCATAGGCTTTGAAGTAATCCTCCAGATCCAGCGGAGAATAAAATCGATTTTCCATTCCTGGCCATTCTGCGTAGTTCATAAAGGTATGGAAAAAGCGCTTAAAGGACTCACTATCATGAATTCGTCCCTTCTCCAATGCCACCCACGGACTGGACAATAGATGAAACATTCCCATATCCTCTGCAGGTCTATCCTTAGGCATACTCTGCATCAGTGAATTTAAGGCAAGGTCGATTACGTCAAATGTCTCGGCTCCGGCTGTGTCCATAAAATAGGCATTAATTAATGTGCTTACCTGATCGGTATAGGTCAGCTCTGCCATCCACTTTTGAACCTCGTTAATCCGCTCTAAAGGATACATTTGCTCGGCGAAGTCTTTACGCCATCCTTCCAACAGCTTGTGCTTGCTTTGTTCTGAATAGCCAAAGTTAAATGAGAAATATCGATAGTAACGATCCAAAGTTCGGTCCATAGGCTCCAATCGATCATAAAAAACAAGCTCCAGCAGATCACGCGCTTTTATGCCGCTTTCCTGCAAATAACAGTCCCATTCCTCGTAAAGAGGATATAAAGACAGCCTAGAATCTACTTCTTCATCGACCTGAATCATCCGTAGAGGGCGAAGGTTCGTCCCAATAAGCAATGTATCTTTGTAGCCTGAATAATACTCCGCAGTATATTCCACATCACGATGATGATGAACCAGTTCATCCAGTCCATTCAAGAACTGCTTGAGCTTCTCCAATGGGCTAACAAAAACATCGGCCATTCGGAAATCACCCAGATCAACTTTCTCTTCCAACCAAGCTTCCTTGACATTCGGATCGTACAGGCCAAACCCGTTTGTCCCTGTATAAGCATCCTCCTGTCCCAACTTGGACAGCAGTTGCTCCTCTTTGGCGGTGGGTTGCTGAATGATATCCGCCAAAGACCGCAGGCTTTCATACTGCTCGGCACGATCAGGATCTGCATATATCTTCGTCAAAATTTCCAGGCCACCCAATCGTTGCAGTTCCGCCTTAGCACGAAGCAAGCGTTCCAAAGAGCCAGCTAGCGGCTCTTCCGATTGTGAAAGCAACACACCGATGACACTTTGTCGCAACGAGCCTGTCTTGAGCTTTAATAAGGCTTCCATTTGCTGCATTTCTGGTTCCGACAGCGTCAGCTTACGCGCCTTAGCCACAGCGAACTCACGGATACTCATACTTTTGTCAGACAAGCTGGAAAAAATAAAGTCACGCTGTACCGCATCCTCAGGATTCTGCACAAAATGATTCAATATCTCGCCGCGCAGATTAGGGCTAATCTGATCCTTTAAGGCTATAATTTCCCCAATCCAGGAAGCGTCCATATCATAACCAGCGAGATACAGCATTTTTTGAATAGCTGCATCCGAGCGGTGATACAGATTTACATAATCCAGTACCTTGGAGGGCTCGGTAGACTCTCCCTTTTTCATATGTACAAACAGGTTATGAAGTCGTTCAAAATCCTTACGACGCTCCTCTTTGCTCTCCAACAAAGGAGTGCGCGCCACTTTAACGATTCGATCCGCAACCGTCCCGCCTTCTACCCATTCATAAAAATAATCAGTTGTATAGTTCGTGAGTATCCAATAGCGAAGCTCCGGATCCGTCTTATCCAGATATTCTCTAGCAATTCCGAGGCGCAGATCCTTGTTTTTAGTATTAGACAGTACATATTGTGCTACAATCTTCTGGTAAGCTGCTCCCTGCTCCATAAGTTGGCGAACCTGTCCATACAAGTCACGTTCCTCATGTACTGCTGTAGCCCACAAACTCATATACAGTTCGTTAGCATTTGAGCTGGTCAGCCATTCCTGGCGCAATTCACTGCGAGTCAATGCTTCATATGCCTGCTCGATCAATTGGCGAACGACCCGCTGATTCGCGGATTCCAAGCCCATGCCCGTCCAGACTGCAAGCGCCCGCACCACCGAACTGTAACGAATGAAGCCTTGGTCGATGATCACCTTTAACAGATAAATGAGAGCCTCTGGAGTTCCTTCATCCATTTGCTCCACAATGCTTTGGCGCAATCCCTCCTGAAGCTTGGCCGCTGCCAGCAGCTCGCCAATCATGTGATAATTCTCTTCTTGATGGCTCAGCAGCATGCCTTTAATCATATTGCGAGTAAGTAGCGCCGCCTGATTATCCCCATAAATAATAGCTTTTAGCGCCTCAAGCACCTGTGAATTGCCATTGTCTAGCTCGTAAGCAATCCAATCACCAATCGTCTCCTGAATTCGGTAATCCCTGCCTGGTTCATAGTCTTTTTTCGTTAAATAATCCACTATAGAGAATCCGATACAGTCCATTCGGATCAACTGCACCATTTTTTTATAAATTCGGGAAGTATGAGCGGTAATATCCGAAGTGCGAAACGGTCTGCGCTCATATCCGGTGCTGTATGGATATTCAGTCACATGTTCTGTTAGATGTGCGAACACATTGCCAGCTGTTTGTCCAATTAGAGCACGCAGTACCTCTGCCAGTGGCTTGAACAGCCGTTCTCCGCTTTCTGCCGCCCGTTCTTTCAATATTCGCTGACATTCGATAAATGACTCCTCGACCTCTTGTATGTAATGAAGCTTACCCAGTTCCACAACATACTGAGCCAACTCCTGTTGTTGTTCACCCAGTTGCGCTGCGCGCTCTTTCAGTGTGGCGAAATATTCTTGCTCATTGTTCTCCTGATGCATATTTCGTCTCCTCCTCTACCATAGGCCTCCAGCCAACATTGTGAAGCGTATAAATACAATCTCATCCCCTGCATGAAGTGACAAAGGAGCATCCAGTTCAATCGCTTCCTCATCACATACAAAAACTCTGTATAATCCATCTTCAAAGGCCTGCATCGCCGTGTTCACGGCATCCTCAATATCAGGAACACCGTCATTATATATGGAACCAAATCCTACTTTGCCTATCTCGCCTTGTGCCTGAATTTCCTCTCCCGTGAGGAACGGAATCAGCGCGACACTCTCCTGCTTTTCCCGTAGTTTCTGAACATTCAGGGCAACGGTTGCAGTAATCAAATCTCGCAATGTTTCTGGAGTAGGGTTCAGCTCTATTTCGTTTCGTGCGAGTGCGGGCTTGCGCTTTCCCAAACTTTTTACAGTTACAAACAGCTTCATATCGTTTCCCTTCCTTGTTTATTCACACTTTTTACCCGTTGTCAGCTGAATTTCTCGACCCTCATACAAACATCATTAATAAAATGAAAGACGAATGTTTGTTCGTATAATTATTTTAATATGTTCCTTATCATTACTCTATCGCCCTTAATGACCAAAATTCACAACGTTGTAACACCCCAAATCTTAAAAAATAAGACTTTGTACCCTGTTTTCGATGAAATTCATCCATATTAAGGATGAAAAAGAAAAAGACCTGCACAAGGGAGACCATCTGCTCTTTACAGACTTCACTCCATTATACAGGTCAAATATCATCAAAAATAATGTTTCAATACTTATTTATTTAAAATGCTGGAACAACGCTATCCTTGTAATTGTCCTCAAAAAATTTACGTACTTCCGGTCCGGTCATTCGTTTTGCCAGCTTTTGAATGGCATCAGAATCTGCATTATCCTTACGCGCTACCAAATTAATGGCAAAGTGCGTATCATCTTTTTCGGTAATCAGTGCGTCCTTCTTCGGTGTCAGACCGAGCGGCTTGGCATATGCGGGATACATGGCAGCCATGTCCACATCATCCAGCGACCGCGCCAGCATCAACAAATCCACTTCTCTAAACACAAACTTTTTCTTATTCTCAATAATATCAGCCTGTGTAGCATTATAGCCTACGCCTTCTTTAAGCTTGATCAAACCGTTTTGCTCCATCATTACCAAAGAACGTCCCGTATTGGCCGGATCATTGGCAATGGCAATCGTCGCACCTTCGGGCAGGTCTTTAACGTTCTTGTATTTTTTGGAGTACGCGCCATAAATGGCGTTATAGATTGGTTTTACTGCTACCAAATCAGATTTGTTGCTTTCATTATATTGTTGCATAAACGGTGCATGCTGAAAGAAGTTAGCATCCACTTCACGGCTTGCTAATGCGTTGTTCGGCTGGATATTGTCTGACAGCACGACGATTTCCAGATTGACTCCGTCCTGTTTAAGCAATGGCTTCACGATATCCAGCACATCTGTCATCGGTGGGATTAGCGTGGCTACTTTCAATGTTACTTCTTTTTGGGAAGCTGCTTCTTTAGTTGTTGTTTCTTGTGTAGCCTGCTTTTGACCACCGCATCCGGCAACCAGCAGCATAACGACTGCAAATAGTGTAAGTAATTTCAAGTTCGTTTTCATGTTGTTTTTCCGACTCATTCGATGATGAACCTCCAAATTAGTTGTGATTGGGAAGATGTTAATGAGTTACAGTATAGCCGCTCCGCTTTTGAGGCACTGTAAAGTCATTTCTCTTTCCCATAGTGAGTGGTGCAAGTGTAGCGAAAAGTTACAATTCTGCCCTATCGCTTGTCGATCCGTCGGGATATGGTGCTTCCGGTGAACTGGATCGTTTGTACGAAAATAATCATAACGACGATGGTGAACGCCATCAAGCCTGTTTCAAACCGCTGGTAACCGTAGCGAATGGCAAAATCGCCTACCCCGCCACCGCCCACAATGCCCATCACCGTGGAGTAGGAGATGAAGCTAATGGTGGACGTGGTCAAACCCAGTACTAGCCCGGAACGGGCTTCCACGTATAGAAATTTAAAAATAAGCTGGAGGGTGGATGCTCCCATAGAAGTAGCGGCTTCAATCACACCCTTGGGCACCTCAAGCAATGACTGCTCCACCAGCCTCGAATAATAGGCGATGGCCACCACTGACAAGGGAACCGTAGCAGCCATCGTGCCCAGCGCCGTCCCTACGACCAGACGTGTAAATGGAATCATAAACACGACGAGCAGCAAAAACGGGAATGAGCGGATGACATTGACCACACTGTTCAGAATGGTGAAGAGCAGTCGGTTTTCATATTTTTGCCCTTTGCCGCACAAATACAAAATCGTTCCTGCCGGAAGCCCTAACAGTACAGCTGCTGCGATGGAAATCCCCACCATGATAAACGTCTCTCCGATGGCTTTCCATATCTCAGACTGATATTGCGCAATGATGCTTAGCATCTCATTCATCAGCTTCACCTGCTTTCGCTGTTGAACCTACCGCAGCGTCAGCTACACGTTGCGTTGAAAGCAGCTGTCCATCCCGCATTTCTGATACATGGGTACAAATGTTGCGTACCACGTCCATATCATGCGTGACGATTACAATGGTAACTCCCAGTTCACGGTTGATCTCCCGTAACACGCCTAGAATATCCGCAGTCGTCTGCGGATCAAGGGCTGAGGTCGGCTCATCACAAAGCAGCACCGCAGGACGATTCGCCAGTGCTCTGGCAATCGCCACACGTTGCTTTTGGCCTCCGCTCAGTTGTGCCGGATACTGTTCTGCCTTATCCGCTAAACCGACGAATTGCAGGCATTCGCGCACGCGTTCCGCTCTCTCTTTTTTCGCGACACCTGCCAGTTCCAACGGCATTGCTACATTTCCACTTACCGTCCGATTGTGAACAAGATGATAATGTTGGAAAATCATCCCTATGGATCGTCGAGCTTCACGGAGACGTTTTTCCGGCATGCGAGTCAGATCTTCCCCGTTCACAACCACGTTTCCCTCATCCGGTCTTTCCAATACATTCATCAACCGGAGCAACGTAGATTTGCCGGCACCGCTGGCACCTATGATACCGTGAATCTCCCCCTCCTCCACTTGAAGGGACACGGATTGAACCGCATGAAATGGGCCGCTTGAGGTGGTATAATGCTTGTTTACCTGATGCAGCGTAATCATGAAACTTGGCCTCCTGATGATCCATTACTGCGGGAAAATGTAATAAGCCCGCCAGCCCAGGCGGGTCTGTACGAGCCGTCAATTCCCATTGCATTAATATACCACAGAGCAGAAATCGGGCAAAGCCTTTTGCAACAATTAACGTACATCCCATACCCCTACATAAGGAAAGCAGGTACCAAGTCCCCAAGCCAGCATCAGCAGCACCACAAAATAAAAAATAAATATAATATCTACAGCCGAATAGCCGATCGCATAATAATACGTGCGCTTGGTTTCATTAGCAAAACCCTTCGCTTCCATGGCAATAGCAATGCGCTGTGCACGCCGGATACTTTGAGCGAGTAGCGGAATTGCGTACCTGCGGAGCGTGGCGTACATATTCCATTTGGACACATGCTGGTGTAAACCTCGAATACGGTGGGCATGTCTCAAAGCCTGAAATTCCTCCAGCATCATCGGCATCAACCGCATAGCTGCCAAAAAGCTGTATGCATACTTGGGAGGGAGCTTCCATTGCTGCATCAGTGAATAAAAAAGGCTCACCGGACGAGTCGTTAAACCAAACAGCAACCCTGCCGCGGCCATACTCAGTGCACGAAAGCCCAGATGCATGCCTCGGAAAAAGCTTTCCTGCGTAATATGGATCAGGCCCCATGTCCACCAGGTCGTCACTCCTTTGCCAAACATCATCATGCCTGTTGAGGTTGAAATAAACACCAATATAAAGGGAGATCCGTACAGGAGCAGCCGCTTCCATGGATGGCCTGACCAGACAAGCAACAGCAGCATAGCACATGCAACATTAAACATAACGTTCGGATCATGGATGACTATAACGATCACAAACAGCAGGGAAAACATCACGAGCTTTAGGCCCGGGTTTACACGATGCAGCCATGTTTCATGATGAGGAAAGGACAGGCTCATACTGTAGTTCCCCTTTCTGAATACGCCATACATCGGTACAATATCGACGGACAATTTCCGGGTCATGCGTAACCATCACAATGGCCGTGCCTGCCGCTCTCAGCTGCTCCAACATATCCAGCATGACAAAGGTATTACGCGCATCCTGCCCAAAAGTCGGTTCGTCCAGCAGCAGCACTTCCGGCTCACGGATCATAGCGGTAGCAATACTCAACCGCCTTTTTTGGCCCAACGAAAGCTGATACGGATGGCGTTCATCCAGCCGTTCCAGTCCGAACTGTATAAGCATTCGATCCACTCTTTCCCTACGCTGTTCAGCTGTAAACAGGCTCTTGGGTAACGAATATTCCAGTTCCCTTCGTACGGTGTTCGCTACAAATTGCAGCTCGGGATTTTGAAACGCGAACCCAATGCGTTCTGCCAGTTGCTCCGTATTGCCTGCCTCAGCTCCGCACACGCAATAACGACCCTGCGTGTGAAGTAAGCGCATCATAGAGAGCAGAAGCGAGCTTTTGCCAGCCCCGTTTTCACCGACCACGCCAATCCAGTCGCCAGGCTTCACCTGCGCTTGCTCCACATAAATGACTGTGCTCAAACCCCGGAGTCCGCTAAAATGTTCTAGCTCCAGCAAATCCGTTGTAGGTGCTGAGGTGGACGGACTATCCGCATGCCCTCCATCTTTCTGCTGCGTCACAGACTCTCTCCAACGCGGCGAAGACGATTCATCCCATATCCCCGGATACCACACGCCATACTCGGATAATGCCTGCCGATGCACATGAAATACGTCTTCCGCCCTTCCGTCCGCAATCATTTCTCCTTGATCAGAAAGCACCACAATCCGATCCACATCCTGGACAATTTCATTGATTTTATGCTCTACGATCACCAGCGTCTGGTCTGCCGAAATGTTGCGAATGGTATCCCACACCTGTGTCGTGCCCTCCTCGTCCAACAAAGCTGTCGGCTCATCCAGAAAAAGCACTTCCGGCTCCATAGCCAGCACAGAGGCAATCGCCAGCCGCTGTTTCATTCCCTCTGACATGCTGGCAATGGGCAATTGTATATCATCCGTCGATAGACCAACCTGCATTAGCAGCTCGCGAATACGGGATGGCATCTGCTCCCTTGGAACCTGTTTATTTTCCAACACAAAAGCCAGTTCCTCGTCTGCATACGACATACAAAACTGCGTGTCAGGATCTTGAAATACAATACCAGAGAGACTCGGGATCACGGCAGCATCGTATTTCATAGGCACTTCTATCGTGCGTGGAATCAGTCCGCTCAGCACCTGAAGCAGCGTTGATTTGCCGCATCCGCTTGGCCCCAGCAGCAGTAGCTTTTCCCCTTTGCGGACAGATAAGGACATATTGTGGAAAAGCAACTCTTGCTCACCGGGAAATTTCAAACGAAGACGGGTGATCGAAGCCACCACATCTTCGTTGGCCGCGCTCATCAATCCAGCCCCTTATAATCTTGTTCCGTTGCCGGTCTCAAACTTCGCGTAACTCCGGTTACCTCCAGCGCCTTAGCCAGATAGAAAGCGAATACCCCAGCAATCACAATACTGCCAATCATCCGAAATCCAATATACAAAACATAGTTCCAGGTCGATAGCTGATCAATATACCCATAGCTGAAGTCTAAAATCAAAGAAGTGACAGCCGCCCCTGCCGCAGCTAATGAAGCGACCCACAGGTTTGCGTTCCGATACAGAAAAGCCGCAAAGAACAGCTCCGCTCCCAAGCCTTGCAGCAGACCATAGTACAAGGTGGACATGCCCCATTCGCTTCCCAAAAAAGCACTGACTGTGGCCGCGGCCACTTCTGCCAAAATCGCAACTCCCGGCTTGCGAATGATAAGATAAGCGAACGTGCCAGCCATAAACCACATCCCATACATCAGTTGCTCAGCGTGTAGACCGAATGGTTTCATTAAATCATAGGCAGGTCCCCATATTTTGTAGACTAGCCCGAACACCACGGAGATTACAATCGTGACCAAAATATCAGTCAGCTTCAGCCCTTTCGACGCTCTTACATTCGTGTTCATTGTTGATACGCTCCCCTTTTTCGTTAAAATAGGCCTTCTGGCCATAAAAAAAAGCCTGTCCGGAGCTGAATCTCCAGGCAAGCTTTATGCGCAGTCATAAAATGATCACCATACATTATCAGTTGTCGACATATCTCATATAGCACAGTAGTCTACTGCACTGAAACCGAGCCAAAGTCAGGTACAAAACAAGACACGTTTGTCCGTCTGCAACTTTTTACAGACCCGCAGCTCGTTAACTTGATATATGATATGAAACGAATCCATCGACTAGTCGCCACCAATAGGCGGTAATCCTGTTTCTTGTATAGTGTTCTAGGTTTCTCTACGCTGGCATTACCCAGATCAGATTTCACGGTCGGCGGCAAGGGCCACCCTCTCAGCCTGACTATCTCAAGCTCCCGACAATGCTTTTTAATTCACTATAATATATACCACATCTATGGCTTTGACAATCCTATAATCCGAAGAAACGTTTGCCTGTTTCCGTCGTCGCGATTTCGATCTCCATCATGCTGCGGCCTGTGCACTCAGCAATCGTAGCGGCGATGTGAGCGAGATACATCGGCTCATTACGCCCTTCTTTGGGCTTCACAGGCAGATTACGCGGGGTCAGAAACGGAGCATCCGTTTCAATCATCAACCGGTCGAGCGGAATATCCCTCACCAACTCACGCAGATGCTTGCCGCGCCGCTCATCACAGATCCAGCCTGTGATACCGATATACAGTCCCATTTCCACATACGTATGCAATTCCTGAGCAGTGCCGGTAAAACAATGCACCACCGCTTTATCGACAAGCCCTTGATGCTCTCGCAACATAGCGACAAAATCCTCATGCGCATCTCGTTCATGCAGAAATAACGGCATATGTAGCTCACCCGCCAGTTGAATCTGCTCTCCAAACCATCGGCGCTGTACATCACGCGGAGAAAAATCACGGTTATAGTCCAACCCGCATTCTCCTATGGATACGACCTGCGGCTGAACCGCGAGTTGGCGGAGCTGTTGAATCGTATCTGTGCTGCAATTTTTGGCATCATGGGGATGCACGCCAGCTGTAGCATACAGCTGACCAGGATAACGCGCTGCATACTGAGCGGCCTCTCGACTACTGCGAACACTGGTTCCAGTAATAATCAACGGTGTAATCCCTACAGCCGCTGCTCTCTCGACCACCTGTTCCCGATCTGCATGAAACGAACGGTGCATCAAGTTCACACCAATATCAATCAACGGTGTAATCCTATCCATCTCAATCCCTCCTTCGCAAACTACAATCTCGGATCAATCGGCTCCGATTCCAGAGATAGCGCGGCCAGGACGCATTCATGAATACGCTCCACCGTATCCTTGCGGACAAAACGTTCCACGCCCTCCATGCCAAGCGCTCCTTCCATCAAGGCATGACGCTCCTTTTTGTTCGTTCGACGCTGCTTCAGACGTTTTAAATTCTCAGGGACAAGATAATCCATACCGTAAATGATGTGCAAGTACTTCCGGCCTCTCACCTTGATTGCAGGCTGAATCATCTTGTCCCGATTTTTCATCAAAAAGCGTTCCGGCTTGATCACAATGCCCTCATGACCATCCTCTGTCATCTCATTCCACCAGCGAATGACCTCTTCCTCGCTTGTTTCATCCGTGATGACACGATACTCTGTCTCCATAAATATAGAGGACAGTCCTGCCAGCTCCCGGTTGTGCTCCATATGCCAAATATGAGATTGGTCAAAAAACGTCTGTCCGCTGTGGGCCAGTGTATGAAACGGTGCAATACGAATTTCATCCAGACCGTCCACATCCCAGCAATATTTTTGAAAAGCCTCTTGGAACGTTACGGCATTGCCATATTTCTGTTCCATTTCCTCCAGCCAGTCTCCAACCTCTCGGCCTGCAACCTTCGCCTGCTTCAGCTTGTCTACCAGCTTACTGCGATCCAGCAGAGCTGCTTCACCCACATGCGCATACTGTGCAGCAATCAGTTCCCGAGCCTTGAGATTCCACGGTACAATTTCTGCATCCAGCAACACAAAATCCGTCTGGTTCTGTTCAAAATATCTGGCATCCACTAGATCCGCATTCAGTTTCTCCAGCACCTGCTTCCCAAAGCCTGACTCAAAGAAGGGTCGTCCGCTTCGGGTGTAGATCGTGCCCAATGTCGGGTAGCCTACATATTCAACAGCAGCCTGTTCGTTTTTGAATAATAGCAAAATCGCCCGACTACCCATATGCTTTTTCTCCGCTACCATCGTTTGTACGCCTTGACTGCTATAATAAGCTAGCGCTTCACGCGGATGCTCCAGATAACCTTCCTCTTCGGAAACCTTGGGGGCAGGACTCATCGTGGGCGGAATGTACACCAGTTCCTCCATCGGTACCGTCACATGTGACACGGTATCTATAGCGGTTTTGACCGATTCTCCTTGAACGCGCACTTCGCCATACGATTCCGTCAGCACACTGTAACCAGCGATGAGCTTACGTAAATTCGGCGGGGAAAACCGTTTTCTCTGCCACCGGACAAGTGGGCTATCGGGATCATTCGCATAATTCTCATGAGCCGGAACGCTGACAAATTCCTTTTCCGGATAACGATAAGCGGTCAGCATACCACCAAATACCACACCCTGATCAATATTCACCGTCTGATTGACAAGGGTAGGCTGCGGTCTCGGATCATGTCCCCATACTACTATTTCTCCCGATTCATGGTCTACGAACCAATCTTTGCGGATTGGTTTTCCGTCTGCATCCTGACCTTCCGTATCTCCATAACGACAGTAATCAGAAATACGCGCCGACTGTTTGCCAATAAAATGATCCTTGATCCCCGCATGAGTCACAACTACGTGCCGCAACCCGTTTCTGCCGAAAATAAGATGAGAGGGTGCATGTAGTAGAAAATCCCTCAGCTCGCCTCTAAGCTGTTCCGCTGCTACCTTGCCCGCTTTTTGTTCATATTGAACCATTTCCTCTGCGAATCGTTCATCTCCATGATTGAGAGTTACCTTTCTTCCATCAAGGTAACGACCGATTTTCCAGCCATGATTGCTGTCAATCATGTAGGCGAGTCCAGCGTCCACGTGCTTTTTCCAGAACTGCACCGCTAATAACGATTCTGGGCCACGGCTCATCACATCTCCGACAGACACCAGTCTTCTGCCTTCTGGATGATGGTATAGTCCTTCCGTATCTTCCATATATCCGAGCCGCTCTATCACTTCCAGCATCTCACGGTAGCACCCGTGAATGTCACCAATGATATCAATGCCTGCCCCCATATCATGAAACAGCGGCTGAGCACGACGGGCAAAGTTAACCTTTTCTACATCCTTGAGGACATAGCAAGCGTCAAAGCCTTCTTCCCGGATACCACGCAGGTTCCGCTTTAACAGCTGCGCCTGCTGCCTGACCCGTTGGCGGCCACGCGGATGCGCCCTGCCTGAATCACGTTCCAGTAGCACAGATTCGGGTACATCCAGCACCAAAGCCATCACAGGTACATGTGCCTTGGTTGCTAGCTGTACATATTTCTGGCGGTCCTCAGCATACAGATGGGTAGCATCCACAACTGTCAGCTTATTCAGACGACAGCGCATAGCCAGAATGGTATCCATCGCCTCAAACGCCTTGGCTGACATCTGCTGATACTCATAAAACAGCATGTCCGATTCCAGCCTTGGAAGTCCGCGCCAGTCAATAAATTCCGTATCTCCGACCAGCTTGCGAAAATGATCCGAGGATACCACTTCCGTTTCCAGTAGAACCCCTTCGCTCACCAGCCTGTCCAGTAAAGTGGTTTTACCACTATTCGAGGCCCCTACCAATACAACCAGTCCAGCATGCGGTAAATCAATCGTTCGTTCGGATGAAATGCTCATGAATTCTTCGGCTCCTTTCTGCGCGTAAATACAGCCATTTGGGTCGGTTGTCCAAAGCCTTCGACCTCTTCTCCGATCCCTTCCAGCGCTAATGAATAAGGAGCTTCCTCAATCCATTGCTCGCATCGTTCACGAAACTCACTTCTGCTCCATTCAAATCGGTGATCGCCATGCCGCAGCTCTTGCTGATCCATACGATACACTTCATTATATTCGCGATTGGGAGTCGTCACGATCAGCATACCTGGCTGATATTCTGTCACAATCGTATTCATCACCCGGTTCAGACGATGCTCATCCACGTGCTCAATGACTTCACACAGGATCATCACATCTTTCCCTCGCAATTGTTCATCATAATAAAAGAGAGAGCCCATCATAGGTGTAGGGCGAATGGCGTCGGCATGCCTTTCCAGCTTGGCAAAACGCTCCACAGCCCTCACCTGTGCATAAGCAGACGGCTCCACAGCCCAAATCTCTTCAATGCCCTTCATTCGGGCCAAGCGAGCCGAAAGCTTCCCTTCCCCTGAACCAAAATCTACGATTTTCTGTCTTCGGGGCAGCTTGCGAATCACATCCATAATGGCTTGATACCGCAGCTCATTGAGCCGTACAGTAGGCTGTTGCGTCCCTTCCTCCAGTGACTGTTCTTGCTGCTGATCCTGTTCGTGATTATGCTTTTGTTCTTGGATCGCATGTTTTTTAGTCCGTGTAGCAGCAGAATCAGATTGCTCAAATTGCTCAATCAGGTTGGTAAAATGAAGTGTACGTCGAATGATGAGCTCGCGTAGCGGATGCGCTGACAACCAGCCTTCACCGTAACGTCTCAGCTTGTCAAACTCTTCTTCGCTAATATAGTAGTGCTTATAATTATCCAACACTGGAATCAACAGCAATAACTGACGCAGCGCATATTGCACCGTCTGATGACCACTTAGCGTGACATATCTGACGGTGCTTCGATTTTTCAGCTGAAAAGAATAATCCGCTTCCCCTCGTTCTATGGTCACTTGATAGCCCAGCGGCGCAAATAGTCCCTCCACCACAGCATCTGGCAAATCCGACGCAACAGGTCCAAACGATAACTCCAATGCAAAAGGATGCGTCACCCATGCTATATAGTCTTCCTTGGGTTTGCCGTTCAGGGCCGTACCAAGCGTGCCGCGAATATAGGTACAGAACAAGCTACTGGTTACAAACTCCCGGTCATTAATATACTGTGTAATATCATAGCTATCTGGACTGTTTTTGACCAAATCTATCGAATCTGGCGAAGCCTGAATGACGATTTCTGCCTCTTCCTCGGTAAACACGGTGTACACCATGCGTACACGCGCACCCTTTTCCGTGCGATCATACGTATTATAGGGATTTTTGGCAAGCAAATGCGAAATCATCCCGGCATTATTTCCGGTTGCTTTTAGCGTGATATGCATACTCTACTTCTCCCTCCCAACTTATGTTTTCCATACTTCATTCACCGCAGCGCGGAACATATCATCCAACTGCTGATCCCGTCCGCCCTCCATATGCTGAAGCAAAGGCGCCTTCTGTTCAAAGTAAACAATTTGCTGCTCGATAAAATCATTCACCACCGAAAGCTGTGACTCCACACCCAGCTCCTCGCCCGCTTTTTTACGTTCCAGCAAATGTTCGATCACCTGATAAAGTTCGGTATCAGCCGGAATGAATTCCTCCAGCAAGTCTACGAATTCCATCGGAGGCATGCTGTTGTATCGTTCAATCCAGCCACAGGCCAGCAGCGGGCGCAGCACGTAAAAATACTTTTTAATCTTCACCTGTTCACCTTGCAAATAATCCCGATAATTTCCCCGCGCCATATTCAGATAATGGTACATACAGGACTTCGGAGAGAAGGTTAACGGCGAGATCGCACGAATCTGATCAGCCACTGAATACTGCTCCAGATAGGGAATCGGAGATTGCAGCCATTCCAGCAAAGGCGGATTGGATTTGCGAAACAAATTGAGCGCCTTTTTCAAATCCCAGCCGTTTATACCCAGCAAATCGCTGATTGGCCGTTCAATCACATCCCGCTTATCAAAAATAGATAAATACCATTCTATGGGTCTTACATAGATAAATCGTACATCATAGTCACTGTCCTGTGAAGGAAACCCCCATGCCCGACTGCCTGATTCACAGGCGTATACAATGCGCACCTGCTCCTCCTGCTCCAACGCCCGCAGCTCACGCAAAATCGTTTCGCGCATTCCCGGTTGAATGAAACCCTGCCCATGCTTCACATCTGTCATGTTGTTCCCTCCCTTATCATTAAAGTAATTCCCGAATCTGTTCTCTAATCGACTCCTCCGTTTCAGCTACCGATAAGCGGCGAAGACGCTCTGTCGTTTCCTCACCCCACATCTCAGAAGGCCATTCCTTGAGTACATGAAGCGCTGCATGACGATTGGAGGTCACCGGACTCCAGAGTCCGGCAGCAACTAGCTCTTGCCCCATTCCTTCGTAAGAAGACAATAGCTGAAGCAAAATACCCAGACACTGATGCGCTTCATACTCCGGTCCAAAGCCTGGCACATCAGCAGGACCAGAAGAAATCTCTTCCAGAGGCAAGCGCTTTTCTGCAAAAGCCACCAGCTTACGAGCCCGTTGTTCATCCTCTGTCCTGATGAGTTCAAAGTACAGATTAGGCTTGACTGGGTATTGGCTTAATTGATCAAATAGCACGGGCCATACATCTAGTGCTAGCATTCGAGCTACACGAATGGCGTAGTGGAGATGCGGTGAATTTGCATGCTGTAGCTCCTGTTCTACCGGCTTTACCCACTGTGGATCGTCCATCATCTGCTGGCATATCGACGCGTAACGTTTACGCAATTCCGGCGTCCATTCATGCTCATAACGTGCCTCCCATGAATCGTCTTCTTCACCCAGAAAATCCGCAATATCCATGATGATCGTAAAATGCTTCACAGTCGTACACATGGCCTTAGCATGGCGAAGGTAGTTGCCTATGACCATAGCGGCATGCTCATAATCATCTATACTTTCCGCAGGTCCGCCTGCTGCCAGCAAAGCTGATAGAATATCACCCGCCCCGTCAAACAACTCCTGATCAATGTGCGGTACAGCGATGGCTGTATGCAGTTCGCCTTTATGAGCGCACTCATAAGCAAGATACTCATACATGACATTGTTGCGGAATCCTTCCCGTAATAACCAATCACGTATTTCCTGCCGTGTCGGCTCCAGCCGTTCTACTACGTGAATACGTCCCCAGCCATGTACCTGTGATGCTAACCTATACAACTGCTCGTTGGCCTGCTCCGAAATATTACGGATAGCTACAGCCGCATATAGCGTGAATTCATCATGCTTGGCTAGTGTTAAAATAAGCTCGTGGTGCTGATCCGTCTCCAGCAATCCAAGCAATGCAATGCCAAACTTCACCACATTACGATGTGCTCCGTGTTCAGCCAGCCAACGTGCTTCCTCATACAATCGATCCGGCTGAATTGCTGGATGCTCCCGCACCGCATCTAGCAGCGGATCAATCAGGCTGAGTGCATTTTCCTCCATCAAGCGTACATACGTCTCACGTCTCGTCTTCATCCCTGGCTTGCGGCATTGTCTGGACAACAACTGCGCCAGATCCTTAATTTTGTCAGTCTCTCCATCTCCGCCAGCGCCGTGATGCCCAAACGCTCCATCCAGCCCTCCTGCCACCCAACGCATCTTGTGACCTGCCCAGTATTCTTCATCATCTGGCAAATGATCATCCGTAAGCCTACCCTGAGGGTCCAGTCCCTGCTTAATCGTTTCATAAATCGAAAGCTTACCTACCCATGGATATAACACTTCATTTTTGAATCGTCCAAACATGTTGCATCACCCTTCTGTTATGTATTGCTTCTTACTTATCGTGCTACCTTATATCCCTATAATCCTTTATTTTGGAAGTCATGAACATGGTGAAAGTATTACAAAGATGAATAAATTACCTTTTTCCTGCATCCCTTCCCTGTTAGAATAAAGGGATACTTATTTTCGGAGAACGGCTACAGAAACGGGGAATGCATCATGGCGAGAGAGAGTTTTGATAAAGAAATTCAATTCCTGCGTATGCTCACACTAACAAGCGGCGCTTATAATCGGCAGCAATTTGCAGACAGACTTGGCATTTCGGTACATACCTTTGATAAAACGATCCGCCGCCTCAAGGAAATCGTCCAATCCGTACAACAGCAGCTGCCTGCGGAACAGGGACATGATTTTAATGAGATGCTGCGCTTTAATTATTACGAATCCGCTGATCCATTGCTGTTATTCCTGTTTCGGGCCAAATCGCTCAAGGAATCGGAAAGTGTCCGCTTATCCCTTCTGCTGACAGCGCTACAGTCACAGTCTATGACTACCATGGAACTGTTGGATGCTTGCTGCAATGGCCTGCCTTCCGACAGTTCACTGCCAGATGAGAAAACAATTCGTTCTGATCTGAAATATCTGGTCGAAGTCGGCGTGATTCGTAAGGAGCCTGGCGGCAGGCCCTATCGCTATGCTGTCCGCAATGATCTGGTGACAGAACTGACGGACGAGGAATTACTGGACTTATATGATTTTGTGGACATTATGGCCAACACCCAGCTCCCCTCTGTGCAGGGATATCTGTTACGAGATCATCTTAAAAAAGCCATGCGCCGTCAGCTCGGAGATCGTGAGATGGCAGAGCCTTTTTTATATAAATACCATTATTATTCACGCATTCTGGACGAAGCCCATATTCATCCGCTTCTGCATGCCATTCGGCAACGTCGCTGTGTAAGCTTTTTATATTTTTCGGCGTCCAAACGAAGCATGTACGGGTCACAGAACACAAACCCACGGTTTGAAAAAGAGACCGAAGGCCGTGAACATACCATTCTGCCCCTGCAAGTCATCTATGATCATCAATACGGACGTTGGTATGTGCTTGGTCATGTAGGCGGCAAAGGAATCATGAAGTTTCGTATGGAGGGCATGACTCAATTGGTGGAGGGCAAGCCTGTCCCAGAGCAGCTTTATGCCGACCTGTTAGCCGTGTTGGAAGAAAAAATGCGGTACAGCTGGCTTGTTGATACGGCTCGTCCCGTGAAGGTACGGGTACGTTTTTTTAATCCTGAGGGTGCAAAGCGCAACTTTATCCGGGAACGTGTACTGTCACAGGGACAATGGGGTGCAATTACGGAGGAAGAAAGTGAATCCTTTATCTATGAAATCACAGTGAATGGAATCACTGAGATTAAACCGTGGATTCGCAGCTTCGGATCAAGCTGTGAGGTATTGGAACCCCAGCGGCTGCGTAAGGAATTCAGACAGGAATGGAAGGAGCTGCAAGCCTATTATGAGCCTGTTCGAGAAAATATTTAACTATCAGATCGTCTCACGACTGGATGAATCGGGCGCTTTTGCTACCACATCGCAGGAAAGAGTCTGGCTTAAATCCATGCTTGCAGACTCGGCAGCGACAGAGGCTTTTACCCCCTCTACACTTGATAAGCTTCGGCAATTACTTGCAGACGACGAGCCTCTGGAGGCTGATGGCAGCCTGCGCGAAAAAGCAGGGGTTCCTGCTGCTTCGGTTTATCATCCACTCCTGCGTGAATTGCGTTCCATTCTGCGATCCCGTTCAGGCATCTGTATGACCTACAAACTGCGCAACGGACGCCTGCATGAGCGAATGTCCGGATTCCCATACAAGCTGGAGTTTTCCATGGTCAAAAAAGAATGGAGTCTGCTGTGGTATAATCGTCGCCACCGCGCATTTATGTCCACTAAACTGTCCAACATCGTAACCGTTACGGAGGATGAGATCCTACCTGAAGAAGCCGAGATGTTTACCCAACGAATACTCGGTATACTGGAGTCACGCAAAGAACAGGGCATCATCGAAATTATTCCTGTATATAACGGTGAAATGTCTCGTATTTTATATGCTTTTTCCTGTTTTGAAAAGGAGGTCGAATATGATCAGGAAGCAGATACCTATCGTATTACGCTCACTTTCCAGGCAGACGAATGTGAATATGTGTTATCCAAAATCCGCTTCCTCGGCAAACGTGTCAAGGTCGTTCAAGGCTCTCGATTAATTTCGCGAATGAAGGAAACAACAGCCAAGGCCCTCGCACGATACGAAGAGGAATAGCTGCTGAAGACATATAGGATATATCCACGTAAAGGCCCTCCCTCCGTCTGTTAATGAGACGAGGGGAAGGGCTTTTAAACGAGTTATGGCAAGGCTTGTCCGCGCGCGCTGACATACAATTGATACCATTCCTCACGGGTCATCAGCTCGCTCTGGCGTTCTGCATCCTGACATGCTTTGATTCGTTCAGGATTGGCGCTGCCAATGACAGGCTGAATCCGTGCCGGATGCTTCATCAGCCAGCCCAGGACGATCGCTTCACGTGTCGTCCCCTTTTCAGAAGCCAGCTTCTGCACTAGTTCTGCCGTCTTACGGATGTGCTCAGGCTCTCCTTCCAGAGAACCTCCGCTAAAACGTCCCTGCGCCAGCGGTCCCCAAGCCTGGAGCTGAATATCCTCAGTTTGGCAATATTCCAGCAATCCTTCGCCAAAATGTACATTCGTCCCTGCCTGCTGGTTCACGTGTACGGTCTGATCTATAAAATGCAGATGTGCCAGGCTCATCTCCAGCTGATTAACAATCAGCGGCTCCGTTAGGCTACGCTCCAGAAAACAAATTTGGCTTACATTCATATTGGAAACGCCAAAATGCCGGACTTTGCCGGATGTCCTAAGCTCGCTGAACGCCTTCGCTACTTCTTCCGGCTCTACCAGCGGATCGGGACGGTGCAGCAGCAGGATGTCTAAATACTCAGTACCCAGACGCTTCAAGATACCATCTACGGACTCCATAATATGATCATATGAGAAATCAAAACGGCCTGGGAGCGTGCCATCCGGCAAAAAAATGCCGCATTTGGACTGAATTACGATTTGTTCACGCAATCCGGGCTGCCCCTTTAAAATCCGACCGAAAATTTCTTCCGCTTTTCCCATACGATAGATATCCGCATGATCAAACATCGTAATCCCGATGGATTGTGCAGCTTCTACAGCTCTCTCCGCTTCAACGACATGCTCCTGTGTATACGGTGCATGGCTCCATTCTCCACCAAAAGGCATGCAGCCAAGTACCAGCCGACTATCGGAGATCCCTCGTTTCTGTAAAGGCATAATTTTCATGCTGCTCCTCCTTGAACCCTCAAAGTATTCCTTGCTTCATCTACATTCGAATAGTGCGTGAAACCGCTATCACACACCTATTTTACCACTTACTTACGGTCGTGTATCCCTTTGACCCCATTCTGCGTCTTTTTATCCGAATATCCCCATGCTCAGATAACGTTCTCCGGTATCCGGGGCAATACAGAGTACCCGTTTGCCTGCTCCCAAACGCCGGGCTTCCTGAAGGGCCGTCCATATTGTAGCCCCACTGGAGGGCCCGACGAGAATCCCTTCCTGAGCAGCAATCGCCCGTGTCATCGCAATCGCATCCTCATCGGAAACCTGTATGATTTCATCATATACTTCCGTATTCAGCACGGTGGGAACAAAGCCCGGACTCGTTCCCACCAGCTTATGCGGACCGGGTTTTCCCCCAGACAGTACGGGCGAACCTTTGGGCTCGACCACAACAATCCGCAGATCCGGCAAATGCTGGCGCAGCACTTCACCTGTACCCGTAATGGTACCACCCGTTCCCGAAGAAGCGACGAACACATCCAACCGCCCCTCCGTCTGCTCCAAAATTTCAAGTGCCGTGGTTGTACGATGGATATCGGGATTTGCTTCATTTTCAAACTGATGCGGGATAAAACTCCCTTCAATTTCTGCCCCCAGTTCGAGAGCTTTACGAATCGCTCCTGGCATCCGTTCTTCCGCTGGTGTCAGTACGACCTCAGCCCCATAGGCTTTTAAAATATTGATCCGTTCCTTCGTCATATTCGAAGGCATTACCAAAATCGCACGGTAACCTCGAGCTGCCGCATTCATCGCAAGACCAATCCCCGTGTTGCCACTGGTTGGCTCAATAATGGTGCCCCCCGGCTTGAGATGTCCCGCCTTTTCCGCCTCGGCAATCAGATTGCCCGCCGCCCGATCTTTAACACTGCCGCTTGGATTAAAATACTCCAGCTTCACATACACTTCCGCATCCTGCGGTCCTGTGAGCCGTTGCAGCCGCACACAAGGCGTATCTCCGATTAAGTCCGTAATACTATGTACCACTTTAAGTGTCATTGTTATATCCTCCCCGGATCATTCCTTCAACGTCATTTCCTATCTTCATATCATACTACCAAAATAACATAATTGGCTCCTTCCAACCTATCACTTTTGTAAATTACACAAACCTTATCAACTTAGTATGTAAAATTCTTGCAAAATGGGTCGCCAGATGTCGCCTGGAATGATATACTCGCATTACTATTTTTTCAGGAGGATACAAGAAACTTATGAGTACTCAAGAAAATATGACAGCTAATCGCTTCCCCCCCTCCTTGCTATGGTTAACCCTTGGTGCCTTCGCCATCGGCATGACCGAATTCGTCATTATGGGACTTCTACCCAATGTAGCCCATGATCTTCATGTTACGATTCCACAAGCCGGACAATTAATCACCAGTTACGCGCTTGGTGTGGCCATTGGCGCACCTGTGCTTACTGTATTAACCCATAAGGTTCCGCAAAAAAAGCTGTTGTGTCTGCTGATGTCTATATTCATTTTAGGCAATCTTTTTTCCGTCATTGCTCCTAACTACGAACTGCTGATTGCGGCCCGTATGGCTACTGCGCTATCGCACGGAACCTTCTTGGGAGCAGGTTCCCTGATCGCTGCCCGGCTAGTTCGTGCTGATAAGCGGGCAGGAGCCATCTCTATGGTGCTGACCGGATTGACCGTGGCGAATATTATTGGCGTGCCCTTTGGCACCTTTATCGGGCAGCAGCTCGGCTGGCGCGCTTCCTTTGGAGCCATTGTTGTGATCGGCTTGATTTCTCTCTTCGGTATTATTCGTTACATTCCGGTGATTCAGCAGGACAAGCCTTCCAGTCTCAAGCAAGAAGTCAAAAGCCTGTTTAATCCAAAGGTGCTGCTGATGCTGCTCACAGGTGCAGTTGGCTGTGGTAGCCTGTTCACTGTCTTTACGTACATTACGCCTCTGCTTACGGACATTAGCGGCTTTGCCGAACACAGCATTACCTGGATTCTTGTCCTGTTCGGCCTAGGCGTCACAATTGGGAACATCGTTGGCGGCAAGCTCGCAGATTGGAAGCTGCTTCCCTCCTTGATTGCAAACTATGCTGTACTGGCCATTATTCTGGCCATTCTGACGTTTACACTTCAAAGCCAGGTACTGGCCGTTATCACTGTATTCATCTGGGGGATTGCTGCATTCGGCATCATGCCGGGTATTCAGGTTCGCATCATGAATCTGGCCTATGAGGCTCCTTTGCTAGCCTCTACCTCCAGCCATTCCGCATTGAATCTGGGTAACGCAGGTGGTGCTTTTATCGGGGGAGTCGTGATTAACCAAATGGGGCTGTCCGCCATTCCATGGGTTGCATCACTCATTACTGTCGGCGGTCTGCTGCTGATGCTGGTCAGCTACATGATGGATCGCAAGACGGCTCATACTGAAGCGATAGCAGAGATACAGTCATAAGAAAAGGGACTTTCGTTCATTAGAGCGAAAGTCCCTTTTTTAAGGTCTAAATCCACGCAACCTGTCTCGGCGTTCAGCTTAACCAACCATCGAAAAAATCCCTATATCCCTGCTTCATCACCTGACTTGAAAACTGTTCCATGGCGTATGCCTGGTTTTCTGTCGAAACCCGGCGAGGTGAAGCCGCAGCCATATTGACCAGTTCGAACCAGTTCTTCTCATTCCCCGAAAATGAATGTGTAGAGCTGATGTGCCCATAGCAAGGATGCTCCGGCTTGACGACGATTTTCCCCATGGCTAGCGCTTCGGTCAGCGGCATCGCGAACGTGTCGAATTTGGAGCAGCTCCAATACACCTTCGCCGTATTCATCAGTGCAAACACCTCGTCTTGCGTTAATGCAAATTGAAGTTTTACATTGTCCGGGATGTCGTACTTCTTCATGCTTTCCTTGTAGCGTTCACCACCAAATACCATATAGACATCCTTATCAGGATTATGCCGTGCATACTCCAGTACCAGATCCGGACGCCGATTCTCTTCATCTCTACCAATCCACATCACCCGGTTCTCTACCACTTGTGAGGGATCAAAATGCTTTTCCACCAACCGCTCATTAAATCCGATCGGGATGACTGTCACATCGGTTACGCCAAACTTCGAGGCCATCTCCTGCTTGAGAAAGGCAGTCTGTACGATAGCCTTGTCCACGATCTGATAAAAAGGCTTCATCATCTCATAGCCTGTCAGTGCCGGGTCTGGAAAACTATGTGGAAAAAGCACGCTGTTTTTAAAAAACATATTCAAATAGGTAAAGCCAGATACCGTATAAATAACGTGCTCAATCTGCTGCTCGTGCAGTTGATCCAGTACGATGTCATAATTGACCAGGTCACCCTTTTCGTGCTCATAGCCCGGAAGCCAGTCATGACTGCTTACATGGCGCTCCGGTGATACAAATACGATATCCACCCCCAGTTCCAATCCGATCTGCTTCAGACGTTCTGCAAAAATACGAGGACCCTGCGCTTCAGCAAATTGTATTTTTCTCATGACCAAACCGACTTTTTTCATGGATTTATTTCCCTACCTTCTTTGGCTAACTATATAGAATCTAGGCCTTAAACCGACTACTTACATGGTTGGGCTTGTTCCCAATCCATCATCGTTGTACATTGGTTTAAACAAGCTAACGTTTCATCCAACTGGGACTCTAATTGCTCTTTTGACCATTTGTTGCTATTTCTATGCAGCTCCTTTTTAATCCTTTGCAAATCACTTGTGATTAGTAATAGCATCCAAAGCGAAAATACCACAGCAAACATACCATATTCCTGTATAAATGCCGTTCGATCTACCTGTATCCCCAACAGCTCCAGCTGTTCCAGATAGGTGTCTAGCATACGAATACGCAATTCAGACGTCATATGTCGGGGGAATAACGGATGGGACATGTCGATCAGGTGATATACATCCCACAGCGGTGTGTTTAGATGAACATGCTCCCAATCCAATACCTTTAACTGCTCCCCACTCAGCGCATAGTTCCCCGGATGAAGATCACCATGAGACAGTACAAGCTGGTGTGAAAAAGATAGATGCTCCAGTTGTACATAAATACGCTGCATGTGTTGCTTGGAAAAACCGAGTGAGCTGCAAAGCTCTAATATATCTGGCTTGCGTATGTGCAGTTCAGAAACCATCTCCTGAATGAGCGGCTTCGGTCCCCGCAATGGCATTCCTGCAAAATAATCCAGTGGCAAAGCATGCCACCTTGCAACAAGTCCTACAGCTTGCAATAGGATTTCGTCTGCGTGAACATGATGTAACGGACCAAGGTCCTCAAATACCATCCATTCTCCTCCGTCATCTGCGTCTGCATCAGACCAAGCTAGCAATTGGGGATAGATGGGTGGTAATGCGGGAAGCACATGCTCGTACACCCATCTCTCGTGCCCCTTCTGATCGTCATTGGTTAGTGGTTTAAATATATAACTTTCAGAGGAGGACACGTAAAAACGTTCCACATGCCGGCCATTCGTACCTGTATATAAAATTTCACGATCGCGCACCAGCGTATCATTCAAAGTACCGTCTACATTCACATATTGATGAAATAGATTCATAGCCACCCAACTTTTTTTGTATAAAATGTAATAGCACGATCATAACATAGTCCTTGTTCTGAACGAAGCCCAGATCATCTTTTGGGTAACTCAACGTACCAAAAAGGGGCTTGTCCTATTAGATCATACGACCTGTTGGACAGCCCCTTTTCCTATCCGTACTCCTATCCTACGCTAACGATTAGTATTTAGTATTGCCGGACTCGCTCGTGTTGCTAGATTTAAAGCCTTTGAACAATTGTTTTACATTATGATAACGAGTATTCGTAATTTTAGCTTTGCTGTTAGGACCGTCGGATCTCAGGATCGAATCCTTCACGTTGGAAATATCCGAGTTATCCAAAGTCATATTCACTCTAAAAGTAGAGCCCCCAAGTTGGCGAACCAGCTTACCGATATCATCGGCTCTAAAGTTTTTAATGTTAATTGTGCCTTCGGCATTGATTTGGAACACTTTATCATATGCATGGTATGCTCCACCGCCTGTA
This sequence comes from Paenibacillus sp. lzh-N1, assembly GCF_002872435.1. Lineage (NCBI taxonomy): Bacteria > Bacillati > Bacillota > Bacilli > Caryophanales > Paenibacillaceae > Paenibacillus > Paenibacillus sp. lzh-N1. Next base: position 725,273 of record NZ_CP025696.1, read on the forward strand.
ATATTCACTGTGCCTGGTTCTTTAAGCGTCAATGCATCTTCACCAACATCCTCCCACGTAACGTTGGAAATGGTGCCATTGCCATATACATGCACACCATCCGCAGCAGGCGCGGCGATGATCACATTTTTCAGCGTTGCATTATTTTCAAGCTTGAAGATAGGCTTTTGAGCCTCTTTTTGGCTTCCATCTCCCAAGGTATCGGGGTCAGCCACTACGGTCTTGCCTTTACCATCGTATACTTCTCCGGCTTTTACAAGTATGGTCTTATGAACGACCTCTGGAGCTGCATGAGCAGAATAATTGCCGACAAATAATGCGATCAACATACCGGATAAAGCAATACTCATTCCCTTTTTCAATACTTTAGCTGTGTTTGTTTTCATTTCAATTCATCCCTCTCGTAGATTGTTTTTTATTCTTATCTCCAATTCTCCGTTGACTAGAGCGCAAGCGCGTAGACCGTATCACCACCTTCGTACAATGAACCCATTGACCGACACATGTCCGTAAAGTGATATTTAACTATTTGCATATGTATACTTGGTTTTTGGTTCAAAGTAGCTTCATTATTATAAATTCAATCAATCACAAATTGTAAATAGAGCGATTACATTTACAATTTGCATAATTCTATTATATTCCTGCTTCCAATAATTTCAATACGTTTTTCGGCAAAATATGTCCTTTTTTTCAATTAAGTACACAAAATTGCCTCTTTTATACTTGTACAAGTTTGTTATTCTTCAATTTACGCATTAAATAATACTTGAATACCTAGTTTCGTTTGCCTCTTTTATCGTATACCTCATTGCTGATGTGCTCTATACTATTGAATGACACGGTTGATGAACGTATAATGTATTTAGTGCTTTGAAGCGTTACATCTCAACATTACTGGTGAGAAAAGAGTGGTTATCGTGCAAAACAATAGTGAGATTCCATTAAAAGAACAAAATATTGTGCTCATCGGCTTTATGGGCGTAGGCAAAACAACGATCGGTTCCCATCTAGCGCGCAAACTGTATCGCGATTTTGTCGATATTGATCAGGAGATTGAACAAGAGTACAACATGCCTACAACAGAAATTTTCAAAACTTACGGAGAGAAGCGTTTCCGCGAGATTGAAAAAGAACATATTTTGAAGTTGTGCAGCAATACACGCCTCAAAATCATTTCTGTTGGCGGTGGTGCGTTTTTACAGGAAGAGGTGAAGCAGGCTTGTTTGGCTTCCTCCATTGTGTTCTTCTTGGATTTAAATTGGGATTCCTGGAAAGATCGGCTCAAGATGCTGATTGACACCCGCCCTAATCTGCAAAACAAGACGCTGGAGGAAATTGAAAATCTTTTCCGTTCCAGACAGGACATTTACGCGGTGAATCACTCCAAGATCGATACCGATCAGTTGGATGCGGAAGAAGTCGCAGACTATATTATTCAAACGCTGAATCTGGGTTGGGAATTGTATGAACCTACTCGGGGATTGAATTAAGCGTTACAAAAAGGAGGGCCCCAGCATGCTTATCGCTTGGGGTCCTCCTTTTGTGTTCATTGCGGATAACTTGCTCACTAGCGAGCAATACCTGCGTCTTTTAAGAATGGCTATGCAGCACCTGCAATATTTCTCTCAGTTCAGTGACAGGAATCTGTCCCGGCGCGGAAGCTTTCTTGGCAGCACCAAAAGTCAAAGCTGAACCAAACAGTTCTCCGGTCAGACGGCTCACGACACCTTTTCCCGCCATCGACATCGTGATAATCGGCCGATCCGCATACTCTTCTGCCATAGTGCGTGTGGCGTCCAGTAAGGTCAGTACATCGGCTGTATTAGTTGGCATCACCGCTATTTTAGGCAGATCGCCGCCCAATTCCTGTGCCTTACGCAACCGGGACACAATTTCCTCTTTCGATGGTGTCTTTTGGAAATCGTGGTTAGAAATGATCACATATACGTTATGCTTGTGTGCTGCTTCTACCAGTGTCTTCACATCAGCTTCCTCATTAAAAAGCTCTACATCAATGATATCTACTTGTCCCGTCTCGGCCACAGTGCGATTCAATTCCACATAACTTGCAGCACTGATTTCCTTTTCTCCACCTTCTCGGGCGCTACGGAACGTAAATACGAGTGGAATATTGGCTAAAATAGACCGAATTTCATGTAAGGCAGCCTTTACCTTTTCCAGATCTTCCACATGCTCGAAAAAATCGACTCTCCACTCTACGATATCCAGGTCGAGTGTTCGTAAATGGGTAGCCTCTTCCTTCAACTGCTCCAACGTTTCTCCCACCATGGGAACACATATTTTAGGCGCTCCTTCACCGATCCGTACATCTTTTATCTTTACGATTTTTCCCATATCTATCTCACTCCCCAATTACAGTTTTAAGTCGAACATTCACAATAATTCATAGTATAACGCATTATGAATAAGCATGCAGACGATTAGGTTCAGTCGCTAGTTATTTCGTATCCAGTACGATTTGAGGAGACAATTCTCGTTTTGCAGGAAAAACGGCACTGTAGCGAAAATTAACAAATACCGCCAGTGCGATTCCAAGTACATTCACGATAATAGCCAGCATAAACACACTGGAAATCTGAGAATGCTTCAAAAGAAAGCCTGTAAACACGGGAATGAGCGTATAGGACAGCGAAGTTGCGGTATAAATAAACCCGGTAATCTGTCCTTTTCGTTGACTAAAAAATTCACTCATTACGGTTAACGTCAGCTGAAGTACACCCGATATTGAAAACCCGATGACACTCGCACAGATAATGGCGGCAGCCCCAGATTTGAAAAGAAGAAGCGCTCCAAAAGCCAACAAGGAAATGCAAGGATAAATAAGGATGATATGAACAGGTTTAACCCATTTTCTCAATACAATGACCAATACAAACACGGAAACCAGCGAACCCATATTGTAATAAACTAATAGCCTCAGAGACTCTGATTCCGTCATGCCGATAAACTGTTGTCCAAAGGTAGGCAACCATAACTGCACAATATACAGCAAGGTAGGTCCTGTAAATCCAAGCAAGATAAGACACACACCTTCCTGCCAAAACCGCGGTTTACTCGGATCATTTTCTTTTAAATTCCCTGTCTGCTTGGCGCTAGATACAGAAGTACCGCCACTTTGCCCCTTGGTGGGCTGCACGCGCATGTCTGGAAACTTCATTCTGAACAAGTAGATCGCATTCAATACAAATATCAGTGCTGGTATAAAGAAAGAGAACCCGTAAAAAATATCGTGATTCATAAAAAAGATAATCATTAGCGGTAAAAATGCCGCCCCAATGGATATAAAACCTCTCACCAACACTGTAGCCGAACCAGAGGATTGGGGAAAAGCCTCGATCAGAGCTGGATAAGTACCTGAATCAAGAAAAGAATTCGCTACACCTGCCAGCACAGCCAGTACCATCGCCATCTCAAAGGTGGGACTCAGCGGTATACCGACCAAGAATACGGTCATCAGCAGCCCTGCGGCCACAATAAACGGTTTGCGACCATAGCGGTCGGAGAGCACTCCGGATATATACAGCGTAAACATTCTGCCAAACCCCATCGCGGAAACCAAGAGACTGATGCCTGCCTGATCTGTATGCAAATGCTCTGTTAAAAAGGACATGTGTGACGCCAGCATAATATTAAACATGCCGAACAAAAGATAGTTCACATAAAGACCTGTCGCCACTGGAATAGAAGAACGTTTCATCATGAATTCACCTGCTTTTGTAAGTAAGTCTTGTAGTATCAAAACGTGAATCATTTCACATTGCTTGTGTCGATGATGAAGTATAGAACACAATTTAAAATTTATCAAGTTTAAAAATTGCGAGACTCCGGCTTAGACACGCTGATGCGTTTTCAGATAAAACTCCTTGCCATAACTTAGGGCAAAGTTCCGAAACTCTACTACTGCCGGGGATAAGTATCTATTTTTAATGCTGGCTAGGTAGATAAAACGCTCGTATTCTGGATTTACAATAGGCAATGTTTTGACGTTAAAATAATCTAACGATGAAATGCGGGGCATAACTCCGATCCCGTAATTGATAGACACCAGTCCTGCCATTGCCGTATCTTCTTCAATCTCGCAAATAATCTGTGGTGTAACGCCTGCCTTGGCGAACAAATTTTCAATAATGGGCCGAACCCCACTCTTTTTGTTGAAGAAGATCACCGGGTAATCCGCTGTATCCTTAAGATCAATTTGGTCCAGCGAAGCCAGCGGATGATCAGGGGAAACAATGACCACCAGTTCCTGCTGAGCCAGCGGAATAAACTCCACTTCTGGTTCATTTTCCACGTGAGAGCAGAACGCCACGTCATAGTGTTCCTGCTTCAGACCTTGAATAATATCGTTCGTATTCCCTTGGTGAAACGAAAAGGAAATGTCTTTACGGGCATCTTGAGCTGAAAAAGCTTGGATTATTGCTGGAATGAAGTGTGAACCTAACGTGTAAATGAACGCCAAATCTATATTCCCATGGCTTGGACTCACTAATTCCCGTAAGTTATGCTCCCCCTTTTCCAATTCATCCATCGCGTGCTCCACATATTTCAGAAAAAATCGCCCGTATTTGTTTAGTCGAATATTTCTCCCCTGCTTTTCAAACAGATGAACACCCAAATCCTTTTCTAATTCTGAAATCGCATGACTTAAACTGGGTTGAGTGATACATAGCCGCGCAGCTGCCTGGGTAAAATGCTCCATCTGTGCAAGTACACGAAAATATTGTAAGTGCTTCAGATTCATAAGAATGTACGCTCCCTCTTTAATTCATATTTTAAATTATAGATTCAAACTATGAAAACCGATAAAAATATGCATTGGATTTATAATAACACCCCTTATATAATTAAAACATAGACATTATGTGAATATTTTCACTTGTTTGTGGGCGTACTTTAATAGACCTGGACGATGCCTATCTAGGCCATTGATCTAAAATTTAAGTTGGGAGTTACACTTATGAAAAATCCTTATATCAGAATGGCAACAGGGCTTTATATCAACTATTTTCTTCTGGGTATGATTAATGTTATTCTCTCGTCGAATATGAGCTTTCTGACCGTGCAATTGAACACGGATAAAGCAGCCATCGGCTATCTGGTGTCAGCGATTGGAATTGGTAAACTGCTCGCTCTCGGAGTAGCCGGAAAAATGTCAGATAAATATGGAAGGAAACCACTCATTGTTATTGCATCATTTGCTTATTTAATCTTCCTAATCGGTATTCCGCTTGCACCTAACTACACGTTGGCATTCGTGTTTGCCATTATCGCAGGGCTCTGCAACTCAATGATGGATGCGGGGACTTATCCCGCACTCATTGAAGGGTTCGGAAAAAAAGCCGGGTCTGCAACCGTCCTGGTCAAAGCATCCATCTCGATCGGTGCCATTGTTATTCCGTTCATGATTGCATTTTTTATTAATCACGATATGTTCTATGGATATTCCTTCTTTATTCCAGCAGGAATTTATCTGCTGAACGGGATCTTCTTGTCGATGACCGCTTTCCCCAACCACAAAGCAGAGGAACAAAAGGCTCCAGCCGAGGCTGGTCAATCAACGGATTCGTTCCACAACGAGCCTAAGTTTTGGCAAGAAGGTCTGTCTCTGATTATTATCGGTTTTACTTCAACTGTATTGTTCATGATCGTGCAGCTATGGCTTCCTACCTTTGGACAAGAAGCTCTTGGCATGGACAAAGCCAGCGCCATTAAGCTGCTTAGCTACTATAGTATAGGTTCACTAGTTTCCGTTATTTTGTTGGCTGTGGTACTTGGTAGATTCATTAAGCCTATTACCGTCATGATTGTGTATCCGCTTATTGCCCTGTTTTCTTTGCTGGCTTTAATTGTATGGCACAATCCTGTCGCTACCTTGATCAGTTCATTCTTAATCGGCTTGTCTACTGCGGGTATCTTCCAAATTGCCCTTACGGTCATGACAGAATTTTTCCGCAAGAACAAAGGAACTACGACTTCTCTCGTAAACATAGCAGCCAGCCTATCGTTCATCCTGATGCCTTTGGCTACCGGGAGCATGTCCAAAAGTCTGGGAATTACCTCGGTATTCATTCTAGATATTGCGATTGCCGTAGTCAGTATTTTGCTGGCCGTGTTTGTTGCTTATCGATATAAAAAAGTGTTTCATTAAACTACACAGATAACTTGGAGGCTTATTATGAAAAACGCTGGACGTATTGACGGAAGAACACAATTAATCGGACTGCTAGCTACACCGATCGGACACTCTTTGTCCCCGGCTATGCATAATCTTGCGTTTGAGAAACTAGGGCTAAACAACGCATATATGGCCTTTGAAGTAGGCAATGAACAACTTGAAGAAGTAGTACGGGGGATGCACGCTCTAAACATACGCGGCTACAATGTGTCCATGCCCAACAAAACAGCCATCTTACAGTACCTTGACGAGCTGGACGACAGCGCTAAATTTACAGGTGCCGTCAACACTGTCGTGAATACGGATGGTAAGCTGAAAGGCTACAGTACAGATGGATCTGGTTATGTTCGCAACTTGCAGGAGCACGGCATTGATCTGAAAGGTAAGAAAATGACACTCGTCGGCTCAGGCGGTGCTGCAACACCGATTGCTATTGAAGCCGCTCGAGCTGGTCTTGCTGAAATTTCAATTTTCGCTCGTAATGACCAGTTCTTTGCCCGGGCGGAAGAGAATGTTCGTATTATTAATGAAGAGATGAAACATGCTCAAGTCAAGGCGAACATCTATGCATTAGAGGATCAGGAGAAGCTGCGTGAAGAGATTCTTACAAGTCATATTTTCGCTAATGGTACAGGTGTGGGTATGAAACCGCTGGAAGGCAAAAGTGTCATTGAGGATGTGTCCATGCTTCGTTCCGACCTGATCGTGACCGATGTAGTGTACAGCCCAGCTAAATCCAAACTGATGGAACAAGCTGAGTCCGTAGGTGCAACCGCCATTAACGGTCTGGGCATGATGCTGTGGCAGGGCGCACTTGCCTTCGAATTATGGACAGGGCAAGAAATGCCTGTCGCTTATATTAAAGAACAGCTTTTTGCTGATCAACTGTAAGATTTAGAGCTGCTAACAAGCACATCAAGCCATGAGTTCCTTCTATTATATATGCATATATGTACTTTAAAGACGATGCTCAGCGAATGAAACTTCTGCCGGGCATCGTCTTTTTTATGGGTACACACCATTCTTCCTTCTCTTTTCATTAATCCTTATATGGGTCAAACTCATTGGCCCCAGCCATGCATACCCCGATTGGCTTCAGCACATGCATAACTTCAACAGTCTCGGAATGAGCGTCCAGCACCTCACGCAGTTTGCGGTAGACGAACGGGCTTTCGTCTGTACCTGCTCCGCGCAGCTCGACACCGTAGTTTCGAACAGCCTCCTTCATCTGTAGGTCCGTAATCTGCCCTCCGCTACGCGTACGGGTTTTCCAATTCATTTTACCGGCTGCCTGGGTACGACTCATAATACGACCTGCGCCATGGACTGTGCTATAGTAGGAATCCCGATTTTCTACCGAATCTTTCCCACGCACAATCACCGAGATATCCCCCATGCTTCCTCCAATAAAGCCCATTTGACCAGGGGCCGAGGGGGTTGCGCCTTTGCGGACCACAATGGTGTCGCGTCCATCATGCTGTTCTTTCCACGCGTAATTATGGTGATTATGCACCGTAAAGTCCGCTTCGGTCCCCATAATACCAAGCACTTGTTCTATCACATGGTCACGTCCTGCATAAGCATAACGTCCGGCAAGGCGCATTGCACGATAGTACATATCCCCCAGCTCACTGTTCATATCCAGTAGTACAGGCGGCTGATCCATATGTTCTCCCGGCGCCTTTCCGAGAAACTCCCGTCCTGCGGCCAAATTTAGAAACCCGCTTGCTGTTTTATGCCCAAAGCCCCGGCTGCCGAAATGATTGGCAATCCAGACCTGTCCTGTCGCTTCCTCTACAAATACATCAACAAAATGATTGCCACTTCCTACTGTACCCAGCTGTTCTCTCGCCAAGGACTTCAGTTTGTCATGCTCTTGCTTCCCAATCGCTGCATATACCGCCCAATCCGGGTCATCAAACAGCTCATGGTCCACCTGAATCTCATTCACACGACCTACGCCAAATGAAATCTGACGTGCAATCTCATCCATCACGGTTGAAATACGCGGCATAATGTCTGCGGCAGACAGCTTGGTTCTTACCGCCTTATTTCCGCAGCCGATATCATACCCTACACCTGAAGGTGAAATTTGTCCGTCATACACCATCACACCGCCAATGGGCTGACTGTAGCCTTTATGATGATCTGCCATCAGTAGCGCCTGAATCACATTACCATTTTCGGCACATGTGCGGGCTTGAGATAATGCCCCCGGATCAGGTGCTCCCCATACGCGTACTCCATTGATTTCTTGATAAGCCATCGTTTTATCCCTCCATATTTTGCAAGAAAATTTCTATATGTAAAATTGAGCATTCTATTTTTAAACTTTGGATCTCTTAATAGCATTATGTACGGTTTACCCGCTTCCGAACAGGGCGTAAGTATTACAAGCACAACATCAGACGTCTCTATAAGAAAGTCCCTAAGAAAATGAAAAAGGATATCCATGCAGCCAAACAGACTGTAGGATATCCTTTTATGATCATTTAGAAACCATTAATCAATTTTACTGATATTTTTTGATGATTCCGAATTGATCCACAATAAAAGGTTTGGCATCATTTTTGTTTTGATCAATTTCGTACGTTACGGCTGTAAGTTTATTTTCGTCTACAGTGATGCCAACAAAATTCTGTACCTGTCCTCGTACAGGTCTACGATTGTCACTCGGATCTGGGCCATATACTGCCGCATGATTCTCTTCAGCTAATTCAAAGAGGTTATAGTACTTATCTCCAAGCTTTTCACTCGGGTTCTTGTAGTAAACTTTAGGGCCAGCAGTTGCTGGGATGACATAGATACTTCCATCCGGATTCACACTATATTCAATCGTCTTTTCATTTAATCTATCTTTTAATTGGGTTGGCGTTGTTGCTTTACCCTCTTGGTTGATTGGTTTCGTCCGAGCATAAATATGATCATGCCCCTGCACGACAAAGTCGATATCAAGTTTGTCCATGAGTGGAGCGATTTGGTTACGAACTCCATTGTTATCCATGATGTCAGCATCTGTTGCATGGTTAGAGGTAGTGTAGGGACCTTTGTGAATATTAACAATGATCCACTTTGCACCCGCCTTTTTGGCTGCCGCAGCATCTTTCTTTAACCATTCAACTTGATCTTCAGAAAAATTGGCATATTTCTCTGAGTCCTCATTGGAATTCAGTACGATAAAGTGAGCATTGCTGTAATCAAAGGAGTAGTACGCTCCTGTTTTAGTAGCAGAACCCGCTGGTTGATTAATATTAAAGTGATCATAAAAAGCGTAGTTCTCATCCTCGTGATTACCTGCTGAAGGAACAATGGTTGTATTCAAAAGACTTTTTTGTGAATGTCCCAACAACCAGTTCCACTGCTCTTCTTTGGTACCGGTATCTACGATATCTCCGTTGTGAACTACAAACTGAGCATTATTTACGGTTTGAAGTGCTTTTTCGAGCGTCTGTGAAGACAATATGGCTTCATCTTCGCTTTTCGCTTGTGTATCAGCTAAATCAATGAAGGTAAATTCACCGTTCTTAGGAGCCGTTTGAAACATACCTGTTTCGCTCCATATCCCGCGCGCTGCATCACCCACACGATAATAATAAGCTGTGTCCGCTTGAAGACCTGTAGCTACAGCTTTATGGACAAGCTCTTCTGGAGAATTGGTCGATGGAGAGGAAGTGCCTTCAAATGTAAGAGCATTCGTAAAATCAGCTTCAGAAGCTGTTTTCTTGGTTACTTGAACAGTGCTCTTCGTGAAAAGCTTTGAAGTATACCAGGTAAATCCTTTGGAGGCTTTGGTGTCTCCATAAAATGTAGCTGTAACTTTACTAATACCTTGATCTGTGTTCACTGGTGACTCAGCATGAACAGGTAAGGCTGACAGGCCCGTAATCAAACCTAACGCAAGAGCAACAGACATAGATGTTGCTGACCACTTTTGAAACTTCTTAAACATGTGTACACTCCTCTGTGCAGTTAATATGTAAAAGTTATAAATATGATCATAACAATCAATTATTAATACGTTATTTGCTGAGATGTAGTGCTTTGTAAAAATGAGTTTAGGTATATAAACCAAAAAAGGCCTACCGGATGTTTGCAAAATTTGCGAAACCGGTAGGCCTTATTCATGTTCTAAGTACTCTTGACACATAAAACTAGACTGCCCCCATATAAGAAGCAGTCGCGGAGTCTTGGAAAGCTAGTAAGGGTTTGGTTAAATCACTAGCCAACTAATGTGCAGAGGTATTTTTCAAATCCGCTTCATAACGAAGACCAAATTGTTGTCTTGCCTCCTCCATCACTTCAGCGACTGTCAGCGAACACTCCAAAGAGTTAATGGAACTGTTGCGTTCCCCACTCTTGATCAGATCAATAAATTCCTGAATTTCATAATACATGGGCTCACGCGTCTGAGCCTTGGTCAAATCCTCAATCGTGCCGTCCCGATAATGAATTTTCACCTCATAGGGCTGGCTGATTTTGTCGATCACCATCGTTCCATACTCACCCTGAATTTCGGCAGGCAAATAGGAATCTGTAATTTTGGAATGCATGACGATAGCATCCATATCCGGGTACTTCATCACGATACTGCCCTCGCCGTCGACACCAGAGGATAACAGTACACCCACCGCCCGGATCTCATCCGGTTTGCCGAACAATGCTACCATTGGATACAAACAATACACTCCCAGATCCATCAAGGAACCATTCGAAAAAGCCGGATTAAAGGCATTCAGCACCTTGCCCTGCTTAAAAGCATCAAAGCGTGAAGAGTATTGACAGTAACTTGCAAAATAACGCCGAACCCGGCCTATTTTATACATATGATCCTTTATAATTTTAAAGTTGGGCATAAGCGTGGATTTAACGGCCTCCATCAACAGAACATCATTGTTGCGCGCGGCTTCGATCATACTCTGCACCTCTGCTGCATTAGAAGCAAAAGGCTTCTCACACAGCACATGCTTTCCATGGTTCATACATAAGATCGCTTGCTCCGCATGTAAAGAATTGGGACTGGCAATATATACGGCATCCACCTGATCACTTGCAGCCATTTGTGCCAGATCTGTAAAAACCTCCGGCTGGCTGTTATATTTGGCAGCAAAGGCTTGGCCTTTCTCCTCTGTTCGTGAGTACACCGCGGTCAGGGAAAATTCGTCTGTCTCTATCGCAGCTTGAATAAATCTTTCTGTTATCCAATTCGTTCCAACGATACCAAAACGCATCACAGTATCCCATCCTTTCCCGTGAGTCATTACAATTAATATATGTTCCTATTCTCGCATTCCAGCCAAGACTTGTCCACTATACCGCTTGTCATCTCCCATGCTTCCACATATTAAAAAGGACTGCGGTCTATCAGCTTAATTTATACTGATTGTACCACAGTCCTTGTATGCTTTTTGAGGTTATATCTCTACTTTTTGGAGATCACCTTGCCCACTTCTGCCAAAATGGCATCCATGGAAGCAGGGTCGTGTACATCGTACTCATCAATGTTGAGACGCAGTACAGGACAGGCATCAAAATCGTTGATCCAATCGGAATATCTACGATGCATTTGCTCCCAATAGGATCGCTCGGTCTGAATCTCCATTTCGCGGCCGCGTTCTTCGATCCGACTCAGTATGGAGGGCAGGCTGCCTTCCAGATAGATCAGCACATCAGGGTGTGGAAAGAACGGGGTCATGACCATCGCCTCAAATAGGCTAGTATATGTTTCATAATCGGTAGGGTTCATTGTTCCCTGATCGGCATGCATTTTCGCAAAAATGCCTGTGTCCTCATAAATGGAACGATCCTGCACAAAACCTCCACCAGACAAGAAAATGTTCTTTTGCTCCTTGAAGCGTTCCGCGAGAAAATAGATCTGCAGATGAAAGCTCCATCTTTCAAAATCGTGATAAAACTTCTCCAGATACGGATTATGATCGACTTGCTCTAACGAGGTTTTAAAACCAAGACGACTGGCCAAAGCGCCCGTTAACGTAGACTTACCTACACCCACCGTACCCGCTACCGTAATTAGGGCATTTGCAGGAATGTTGTAATTATTCACTATATAAGCTCCTTTACATCGGAAACAATTTGTTCAAATTGTGCCTGGTTTTCTACAAAATCAATTTCATTCCCGTTTACGGTCAATATACGAGGGGCAGGTGACTGTTCGGCGAGAAACTGAATGCCTTTATCATAATCCGTAATCAATTGCTCCAGATAGGCAGGGTCCATCTCCTGTTCAAAGGAGCGTCCGCGCTTACGAATTCTGCCCAGCAAGGTATCCAAATCTGCTCTAATATAAACGATAATGTCAGGCTTGGGCATGTCATCTGTGAGCAAATGATAGATTTGGCGATATTTTTCGAGCTTCACACCCTTAAGCGTACGTTCAGCAAAAATCAGATTTTTATAGATATGGTAATCTGAAATTACAGGCTGGGCTTTCTCGATGTATTGCAGACCAGTATCCTCTAGCTGCTTATACCGATTGCAGAGAAAGAACATTTCCAACTGAAAGCTCCACTCATCTATATTTTGATAGAATTTATCGAGAAACGGGTTTTCCTCGACAATCTCTTTGATCATCGGCAATTGTAGCTCGGTTGAAAGCATCGAAGCCAACGTTGTCTTACCTGCTCCAATCGGCCCTTCAACGGCTATAAATGGGGCTTGTTTCATGCGGTTCTGCTCCTCCTTGTACTCCAGGTCCATCCTATGGACAACTATCCTATTGTATCACAAGGAAGTACGCTAGAGGCATAGCAAATCTATGGATAAAACAAAAAAACAGAGCAGCTACGCTTGGCTTCATAGCGTCCCTGTTCTGCTTAATATTTTTGCCTGTCTCTCATTTGAACCAACCTTTTTCATTAAAACGTGTAATCGCCTCAATTCGGTTGCTGACACCCAGCTTATCGAGAATGACTGAAATATAATTTCGCACCGTCCCTGTTGTTAAAAACAGTTCACCAGCAATCTCTTTGGTGTTCTTTCCGTCAGCAATAAGCGCCAACACGGTCTTTTCACGCTCCGTTAGCGGGTTGACCTCGGCATAAGCATCATCAACCAGTTCTGGAGCGTAAATACGCCGACCTGCCATAATGCTGCGAATGGAGGAAGCCAGTTCTTCACTGGGACTGTCCTTGAGTAAATAACCGTGTGTGCCTGCCTTAATCGCTCGTTCAAAATACCCGGGGCGAGCAAACGTTGTTAAAATAAGCACCTTGCAATTCAAGCCTCTGAGTTCCTCTGCAGCATCCAATCCGCTTTTTATCGGCATTTCGATGTCCATAATGCATATGTCTGGCTGATGTTGCTTCACCAGCTCTATAGCTTCTTCCCCGTTGCTTGCTTTTCCGACTACTTTCATGTCTTCTTCCAAGTCCAACAGGGAGGCTAGAGCACCCAGCAACATACGCTGGTCTTCTGCAATAACGATTCGAATCATGGCCCCACCTCCTCATTCGGCTTTTCAGTGATGTTGGGCACCTTAATGACCAGGGTCGTTCCCTGATCGGAACGCAGTTCCATACATCCGTTCACGAATTCGAGCCTTTCCTTCATGCCTTGCAGACCATGTCCCCGAAAGACTGCATTTTCTCCCATAATACCAACTCCATTATCCTGAATCCGCAGGGTCAATTCCTTACGAGACGGCTCAATGGTGATGGAGCAAGCGGTAGCTCCACTGTGCTTCACTACATTGGTTACGGCTTCCTTCATACACATGCTCAGCACATTTTCATTCATTAATGACGTATGCTCCAGCTTCGGGTCGCCCTCCAAGGTCAGTTCGATGTGAGCAGCCTTTAAAATTTGCCGAATACGTAGCAGTTCATCCTCTAGTCTCATGCCGCGCATTTGAGTAACCATTTCCCGTACTTCTTTTAACGCACTTCTTGCCGTGAGACGAACATCGTTAATTTCGACATGAGCCCGTTCCGGGTACTGGTCCAGTAGCTTGCCTGCCAAATCACTCTTCAGCCCAATGAGTGACAGCTTCTGACCCAAGGTATCGTGCAGGTCACGCGCAATTCTTTGCCGTTCCTCCAGCTTGATCAATTCCGATATTTTCTTATTGGCATCCTCTAATTGGACCTGAAGCCGATCACTCTTGTTGCGATTAAAATTTGTAATCGGAAGGAGGATCACACCGATCAGATTGAGCAAGATAAAAGGAATCTGCTTAATAAAAACAGGATTCTGAGAAACAAACCCATAATTGATTAATCCAATCGTAATAACCATTAAAATAATATACAGCGTCGTAAATGCAGCCTTACTTTTAATATTACCGATCAGATAAGCGATAAATATGGAAAAATACATATAGCTAAATAGCAGCGTCATCGTAATCGATATAGCAATCTGCACACTGGTCCAGAAGTATATGAGCCAGCCTTGAGAGACAAAAGCCAGTACATAACAAGCAAAAAACACCAAAATAATCGCGGTACCCAGAATAATATGACTTGTAGATGAAGAGCTAAAATAGTAAAAGGGCAGGATGTAAAAGACGACCCACACATAAGGGCTAAGTCCCGTATTTCTTTGGAAAATCTGATACCACTTTTGCATCCTACCACCCTTTTCTACTTTAGATATCCCTATCTTAACATACCAATTTCCGTACAACGTCTATTTTCTATCCGTGCCTACAACAGGTGTGGGGATGGGTTTTGAAGCGCCAACACGTTTGCTAAGCAGCGGCTTTACTTGTTTAAAGGTCAGAAAGGTTTTGGTACTTTCATCCCACAGTCGGAATTTCAAAGATTGCAGACTGCTACTCACTGTGATCGTGGTCGCCTTTTGCAGCAACGGTGTGGCTTCATGAGCTTTCTCCAAATTGTAATTTGGTACTTTCGGGCTCAGGTGATGAACGTGATGAAAACCAATATTGCCCGTAATCCATTGCAATACTTTAGGGAGCTTGTAGTAAGAGCTGCCTTCTACAGCCGCATTAATATAACTCCACTCTTCATCATGCTCAAAATACGAATCCTCAAACTGGTGTTGCACATAGAACAGCCAGATTCCCAACATACCAGAGACAAAAAAGATAGGCGTCTGTACCAGAAGGAATGCCTGCCAGCCAATAGCCCAGCACAACAGTGCATACAATGCAACGATGGATATATTCGTCACATAAGTGTTTATTTTTTCCTTACGTTTGGCTGTCTTGACATTAAACCGATAGGAAATCAAAAAAGTATAGATCGGACCTAGCCCGAACATAACCCAAGGATTTCGATATATACGATAGGCCAGTCGTGTCCATGTGGAAGCCGCTGTGTACTCTTCTACCGTGAGCACCCACATATCACCTGTGCCTCTTTTATCCAGATTACTGCTGGTTGCATGGTGGATCGCGTGACTATTTTTCCATTGGTGATAAGGGCAGAGCGTAATAATCCCTGTAATCGTTCCCACAATATCGTTCAGCTTGCGACTTTTGAAAAAAGATTGATGACCACAATCATGAAAGATAATAAACGTCCGTACCACAAAGCCTGCCGCAACAATGGTAATTGGAAGCGTAAGCCAGTAAGAAACCGCTAGGCTAAGATAAGCGGCATACCACAATAGGATTAGCGGTCCCAAGGTATTGATAAGTTGCAGAATGCTGGATTTCGTGTTTATTTTCTCGTAGGGAGCCATATTTTTTTTCAATTGAGCTAACGGGAGTTGTGTCATACCCATTCTGATCCTCCTTTAAAATGCAGCCCATACCTTGATCCTGTCAGGCGTACATGTTGGTCTAAGCTCAGTATAAGGAGACCGCTGGATCTGCTGTAGTCATAAACGTCAGTTCGGGCATATGACATTTGTCATATAGACAACTAACCAAACCTGTTTGCCAAATGTTCGCGGGTTTCCTTTCTGCTGTTTTTTTGTTAAAATGTAAGATATATAACGCTGTATGTGACTGGCGAAGTCAGTGGAATCAACCACGAGGGAGCATACAAACAAAGCGTACCGTTCGCCTGGGAGAAGTATTTGCAGAGGATTCGTCTGTCTTGACGACCTTGTGCAAATACTTTTTTTCGTTTTTTAAGACCATGACACCCTGTTGATTCTATTATGCGATAAATTCAGAGGAGGCTCGGACTATGGCTATTATTATGAAATCCAAAGAAGCAGCTGAGCAAGTGTATGCAACGATCCGTTCCCAAGTAGAGCAAATGAAACAGCAAGGACACCGTCCCCATCTGGCAACCCTGTTGGTAGAAGGTGATCCGGCATCTGCATACTATGCACGGACCAAGCAAAAAATAGCAGAGAAGCTGGGCATCTCATTTCATCTCCATACTTTTAATCGTCATGTAAGCGAAGCCGAGCTTCTGCACCTGATCGGCACCCTAAATGATGCATCCCATGTACATGGCATTATGCTGGAACTCCCGCTTCCTCAACATCTTTCCGCCTCCGTTATTAAACAATCCATCGCCCCCTACAAGGATATTGATGGAATTACACCTGATAACAAGCTGGCTACCGTTACTGGTGACGCAGGGTTGTACCCCGCTACACCTCAAGCCTGTATTGAACTGTTGAAGCATTACGGGCACTCCTTGGCAGGCAAAAATGTCACGCTCGTGGGCATTGGGCAGACGGTGGGACTTCCCCTTTTCCACATGCTGCAAAGAGAAAATGCCACCGTCACCGCCTGTCATGCAGGTACACGTGATATTGCAGAGCATCTGAACCATGCAGACATTGCCTTCGTCGCAGTTGGATGCCCTGATGTGATTACGCAGGATATGGTGCATCCAGGTTTGATTCTCGTGGATGCAGGAATTAATGAGACGCTGGAGGGAAAAATCGTGGGTGACGCTGCTCCGGACGTTGTAGAAAAGGTACATGCCATTTCTCCCGTTCCCGGCGGTGTGGGTACCTTAACGACTGCCATTTTGTACAAAAACTTGCTCAAAGCGATACGTCTGCAACATTACTCCAGAGAGGTGGTTTATTCATGACTGAACTGTCGTGGAATCAGTCCATCGCACATTTTCTGAAAGAAGCTGCAAGTGCAGCGCCTACCCCCGGCGGAGGAAGTGTATCCGCGCTGGCTGCGGCACTAGGCGCAGCTATGACCTCCATGACCGCCAACCTTTCACAAGGAGAAAAATTCGCGCAATTCCGTGAACAAATGACGCAAGTCATTAGCAGCATGGAGAGATTGTCTACACATTGTGAGGAACTGATGGCCGCAGACATCCAATCCTTTGAACAGTACATGACCGCGTTGCGTTTGCCCAAAGAAACAGACGAAGAAAAGCGCTATCGTACCCATTCCTTACAAACAGCGGTGATTGCTGCCATTGAGGTCCCTATGCGCCTGCTGGAAGTATGCCGAGACGGACTATCACAAGCCTACAACATTGTGGAAATATCCAATAAAAATGTGATCTCTGATCTGGGCATCGGCGCGATTTTGTTTGAAGCAGCCGCTCAATCGGCCTTGCTTACCATTGATATTAACCTTGCCTCGCTCAAGGACTTGGATGTCAAACAATCCTACGAAGCCAAAACAGCCGTACTCCTCCGTGAAATCGGACAAATTAAAGAGCAAACCTTATTGACTGTGCGCAGTCGAATTGCTAATTAATCAGCTTATAACTGTGCGCAAGTTGTAATAACCAAAATATTCTGCCTATTTGGTGATTACAAATAACCTCCAAACCCATCTTTAATCGTTGGGTTTGGAGGTTATTTTATTGCTCCAAAAAAAGATACTATCTTTATTTTTGGTTGATGCTCGCAATTTCCTTAAAGCTCTCATCACTTGTCAGAGGGCATGACAATTCGTTACAACGTCGGATCTTGTCATCTTTAAATTCAAAAATAGCAATCAACTCCACCTGTCCCTTCATTCCATTTTTCTTCGTAATATCTACGATATAGCGTAAAGTGACACTTTGCAGCTCATCATCATACAAAAAATCATTAAATGGTGAAATGGTGATGTTGTCGATCAGGCTTTTTAACGTGGTAATATGCTGAGTAAATTCCTCCAAATTTGTGGTGACTCCATCTGTAACTTGAATATATTCAGGTACAAAATAATCAGGAATCTTCTCTACCTTTAAACCCACGACTATGTCATTATACATACAAGTTAGAAATGCTTTTGCCTCTGCTCTGTTCATTCTGTTCTCTCCACATCTTTATAGTAGTCGGGACCATGCATGCAGAAATCGGATGACTACGTCTAATTCATCTTCCGAAAAAGCATCAAATAATTGCTCGTATTGTTCCTTTAATTGCCGGTGCATCCGATCATGTACAGCAGCTAACTGCCTGCCTTCATCCGTTACGTTATAATATAATTCCTTATGATTATCCGACTTTTTTGACGTCAGTAACAAATGGTGTTCTATAAGAATATTCACGGCTTTGGTGACCGCTGGCTTGGATATATTCAGTTCAGCAGCCAATGATGTGTTATTCATACTTCCCTGACTGTTGCTAACCAGAGAGAGAATATGAAGCTGGGTAATCGTCCATCTCCGCTTCTCCCTCACCACTTCTTCTGTTAGAGTCTCTAGTAAAGCTTGACGTCTCTGTGCACTTTTTTCTCTTTCCAGTATAAAATGTTGGATAGCCTCAAATGTCCGTTCGTGTTTGGATTGACTCATAAATCCTCCATGTTTTTTATTAACCGGTTAATAAAAATAGTTTACCGGTTAACAATATAATTGTCAAATTTCATCTCATGATTCCTTGGTACAACCTTTGTATCTGCTCAACAAATCAACAAAAAAAGCACCTCACCGCGGTTGTTATCCGTGTAGTGAAGTGCTTATTCCAGGTGAATCTCACACCTATTTTTTAGCTTTATTCTCTTTCTCTCTTTCAACCAGCATATCCACAACCATATCAATCTGTCCGGTAATAGCGATCGGATCGTAGCGATAGTACGTATCAAAATCATTAAAGAACACTTTATTATTCTTCACCGCAGGCAGATTCCCCCACACAGCGGACGATTTCAGTTGCTTAAGCGCGGTTCCCTTTTTGTCTGGATCATACGTAGTCAGGAACATGTAATCTGCGTCATACTGCGGCAGTACCTCCATTGAAAGCTGTATGGTTTGTTCCTTGGAATTAGCTGTCTTCTTCGGCATGTTCAGTTTGAGCGCATTGTATACAGCTTGTCCGCCTCGTCCCGCATTGTCGCCAAAGATCCAAAGTGCATTTTTGTCTGTCAGCTCATACAAACCGAAAGTTGCCTTTTCGTCAATAACACCTTTCAGACGAGCACGGCCTTCAGCAGCCTTTTTATCAAATGCAGCAATAAATTGCTCAGCCTTCTCCTTTTCCCCAGTGATATCGCCGAACAGCTTGACCGTATCATAGATATTAGTCGTCGTACCATACGGAATGTACAGGGTAGGTGCGATTTTAGACAAAGCCTCATAATTGGTATCCTTCATAACCACGATTAGATCGGGTTTGAGTTCCAGCGTCTTTTCCAAATTGGTCGGATCACCCACCTCTTTGGTTCCTTTTTCCTTTAGCAAATCGGTCAAAAAAGGATTTTGAAACGCAGTCGGCTCTACACCCACCACGTTAGCACCCACGGACAGCAGCTCTCCGCCGTAAAAATCCGTTACAATACGCTGCGGCTTAGCGGGAATTTGAATATCCCCTTTAACCGTTTTAAAGCTTCTTGTCTCTCCAGTAGAAGCCGACTCTTGCTTATCTCCTGAAGTTGAAGCGGGATTATTTCCAGTGTTATTTCCGCCGCATGCGCTGATAAATACAGCCAATACAAGCATCAAAGTAGCCAGCATAAAAATCGATTTGTTCCTCAACCTATTAGCCCCCTATGTAATATGGAATAGCCTTATCTCAACATGATAATGATTATCAATATCGTAAGAAATATATCAAGCGCCATCCTTACTGTCAACTAAAAAGCGAACTTTGTATTATTTCACTACTAAAATAAAAAGACCTGCCAAAATATTGGCCAGGTCTTTTCGTGAAGCCGTCTCAAAAACCTACACATTGGGGCTAGGTTGCTGGAGGCTGCTTGCTGGTGATCGCTGTTTTGTTTTATATTCTTCTCCCCAATCCTTCATCAAGTTAATAATCGGGATCAGTGTTTCTCCAAATTCGGTGAGAGAGTATTCGACCTTAGGCGGAACCTGTTGGTAGACTTCACGGTGAACGACACCATCCTCTTCCAGCTCGCGCAATTGAAGTGTCAGCATACGCTGGGTAATTCCCGGACAGATCCGCCGAAAATCACTAAATCGCTTAGTCCCATACATGAGATGGTATAAAATAATCCCTTTCCACTTGCCCCCAATCACATCCAACGTGTACTCAACAGGACACGCCTGATCATTTCCAGCGGTACACTCACCAAAGCCGCCTTTCCGATTGCGCATTGGCCCTTCTCCTCCTTGGTATCATTTTATATACTACAGCACATTAATGTGCGTACTTCCAAAACGATTATATATATTCTAATATTAGTCATGCACTTGATAAGCGTCAATTTCAATCACATCCATAAGGAGTGGAATCACGATGGAAACCCTAACAACCACTAAAGATCAAATTTTAGCTGCATACAAGTTCAGACATGCTACAAAGGAATTTGATAGTCATAAGAAAATTAGCGATTCCGATTTTGAGTTTATTCTTGAAACCGGTCGTTTATCCCCAAGCTCGTTTGGCTTTGAACCCTGGAAATTTGTTGTCGTCCAAAGTAAAGAGATGCGTGAGAAACTGCTACCCTATTCTTGGGGGGCCACAAAACAGCTACCAACAGCAAGCCATTTCGTACTTATTCTCTCCAGATTGCCTAAAGATATGGTAGCTTCATCCGATTATATCAAGAATATGATGGAAAACGTGCAGCAATTACCTGCTGAAGTGATGCAAGGCAAAGAGAAGGTATATGATGCCTTCCTAAAATCAGATTTTGCGCTTGAGGAAAATGAAAGAGCTATGTTCGAGTGGGCATGCCGACAAACCTATATCGCTCTGGGCAATATGATGACTGCCGCAGCTCAAATCGGCATTGATTCCTGCCCGATCGAGGGTTTTAATAAACAAGAAATTGAACGCATCCTTTCCGAAGAAGGCATTATGGATGCCGAGCATTTCGGTATTTCTTGCATGGTGGCTTTTGGCTACCGCCTGAACGAGCCGCGCGACAAAACTCGTCGACCTGTAGATCAGATTGTGGAGTGGGTGTAAAACGCGGAATATCCTTCTTTAAAGCAAAGGGCGCTCCACAGCCATTTCCATGGCTATGGGGCGCCCTCTTTTCATAAAACTCAGGTCCTACAAGTTTTATCACTTCATACGCTTACTGATAGTTCACTTCTTCCACGAAATAGATGTCCTTCAAACGAGCTTTCACGCGCTGAATTTCATCTGCTGTTAAAGGAGCCGTTGGACTTAGCTTGAAGTTCCTTCCGGTGACATAGCTTACGTCCGTGTGACCATCCAGGTTGTAATCCATCCTCGGAACCGGTTTTTGGGTATAATCGGTAAAGTCAATAATAGACCATTCCGCATCTCCATCCTCTTTGGATAAAATAACCCGCTGTGAGGCATTTTCAGTCCACAAATAGCGCAGATTTGCTGGTGAATTATTGGAATCCATAGCCGTCTTAATACCTGAGCCTCTAAACATGAGCGTAAACTCGGTATGATCATTATTGGATCCTGCTACCGATTCATAAACCTGTTTCAGCCCGTCCACACCCACAATCTCGACCTTGCGATCAAGCGGGAAATGATTCACAAAGTTCTCCCATATTGGACCCATGTTATGGGTGTTGGCAAGTGCGTTAATGTCCAAAATAATGGACAAGTAGTTTACCGTATTTATACGTTGATAAGGGTTATCCAAATATTGCTGTACTATATACAGTTGTGGTGCCGCATCCGTCTCCGTCACATAGGGGTCACCCGGATGAAGAGTCCAGCGTGAGGAATCTTTGGTATAGCGTGATCCAATCGGATCAATCGTAACCGAGTTCATGAATACGGTACCGCTATTATCAGTAATTCCTTGTGCGGGAACAATCGGATTGTCTTTATTAGACCAGTAAGGCATCAAAGGTGAGCCCTCACCATACATGCCGTTGACATTATATTGTGTAGCCGACCATCCCATCGCGGATGTAATTCGATAGTGATCTTTTAACCATTGAGTCTGTTCAGGATTCACCGTGAAGCTGGTCAATGATTTCGGCAGATACTTCCGATATTGGTCTGTATCCATGCTTTCAAACACGGATGGTGATCCCATCGAACCAGATTGGTGTAGCTCATTGAATGCATTGTAACGGTACATGTACAGCCACTCATCCATCTTTACTTCCCAAACAGGAAACTTCTGCTGGTTCGGATACCCGGCCAGTATCCCGACTTCATCTCCATACTGATCGACGTAATCCAGAACCTGTTTAAGCTGCGGTCGGTTCGATTCCACAAAAACAAATCCGTTTTCCATCGCCCACGTCACTTTGATGTTGGGACCAAAGTGATCCATCAGCAATTGACGAGATTGCTTGATTTGGTCTACGGTAGTCACGCTTCCCTGCAGCATGATGGAGACAGCAAAATATTGCTTCTTGCGTTCTCCGGGTTCTACCGTTAATTCCGCATCAGATGTGAAGAGAATCCCTTGGGATGGTGACTCAACCGTGAGCTTTAATGGAATAACCGAGTTTACTACCGGAATCAAATGCAGATTGGCAATCTTTCCATCCTCGTCAAATATTCCTCTGGAATCCTCTACCCGAAGTATCAAGTCGGACGGTAGCATTTCAGGAGCTATAACCTCTCCTTTAGCATTATGAAATACGTAGGACATTTTCCAAGCAGCGGGATCTAAAGCAGCAGCCTCTGAAATAGTATACGTAGACAAGTATACGGACCTGATTACGTTCGGTGGCTCTGCCGGCGGAGTCTTCCCTTTCACGATCAGCTTGGTCTGAGCTGTAAGGACCTGATAAGGTTTGGCAATAGTGAACTTCATCTCTACAGGAATGAAGCTGTCCGCAGCCGGAATATTTTCAGGATGTGCGATTTTCCCTTGTATATCAAACACGCCTAACTCATCACTAAATGTGTACGTAACACTTGTGACGCTGGTAGCAGGAATGCTTACTGGACGCCCTTCATGGTAGAGCTGAAAGGATAGCTGATACGAAGGGTACGTTTCCGGCTGATTTACCAGCTCCTCCGCCTTGATTACGACTTTATCTACCAGAAAATCCGAAGAATGATCCGATGGATCTACTGGAATTACTGGTGGTTTGGGATTAGGTACCGGTGGTGTGACTGGCGAGTCCGGTCTCGGCTTCGGTGGTATCACCGGCGGTTCCGGCTTCGGTTTCGGTGGTGTCACTGGCGGTTCCGGTTTCGGCTCTATTGGTGTCACCGGGGAGACTGGTGAATCAGGTCTTGGGCGATGCCTTTTAGGCTCCTCAATTTCCGAATTCACAGGTTGTTGCCTAATTTCCGGTGTCAAATCGACCGCAATCTTCTGCGATTCTTGTTGGCTGGTCGCCTGAGGCATCGTTGCAGCTCCATTTCCTAATGACTCCAGCAAACGTTTGGCACGTTCTCTCAGACCGTCACCGCCTAGCCATATCCGATAAGCAACCAGCGTGGCATCCTGCCGTCTCACAGACTCTTTAGGATGGAAATAGTGATTCGTATCCCCCTCGATCAGCTCCAACCGTTCCATTAGCCATACACTCGTTTGTGCATAGTCTGATATATCTGATTGATCCACAAAACTGGATATTCCAGCAGATCGGGTATCATCAGTAACACCAAAATACCGGGCATACCAAACGGCCATATCCTGACGGGTCATATTGTGCTTGGCACCAAATAATTGATCGCTAATCCCTTTGGTAATGCTCTCTTCCTGCAAGGCCTGTACATAAGGTAAGGCCCATGGTGACACATCCCGAAAAGAAGTTACGCCTCTGTTATTCGATGTTCGCTTTAAGGTTTTAGCAAAAATGCTTGCCCATTCCTGACGCGAGATAAAATGTAAAGGTCGAAAGCTCCCATCCTGATAACCTGTAACATAACCTTGAGCAGCCATGGCCTCAATCGCATCAGCTGCATAGGAATGTTCGATATCGTTAAAGGCTCTGTTCGCAAAAACAGGCGCACTATGTATACAGAACAACCAGACAGCCAGTAAACCAGCCATGAAATGCCTAATTTGTTTCAACCTTTTTTCACAGTTCATTATTTGAGATCATTACACCTCCTTTACGAGATGGCACTGGGCCACTTTCACCTGTACCTTCATATCAACTTTGAAAATAAATCTCTTTTGTTTTCAAACGATTTTTCATTACTGTTAACACCAAACTGTATATACTTGGTTTATCGGAATAATCTCCCTAGGATTGAATAAAGCCATCAAAAAAAGTGGTTTGAGCAATCTGCTGTCCTGCTCATTCAGCATGTTTTTTTAAGCCGTCATTCCCTATCACTAAACAATGGTTTTCATTGGTAATTAAATATTTATCACCTTTGGGTTATCATTTTATTCATGTATACAAACAAAAAAAGAGATGACACCTGTATCCGCATTCGTCTGAATACAAAATGTTATCTCATTTTTTGTGTAAGATGCACTTATTAAATTCTGTCTTCTCTTTCTAATCCTTTTTCAACTCAGAGCCCTTATAAATATAAAAGTAGCCCTTTAAAGATCCGTTTTGTGGATAAGCAGCAGGATCTTTGTCTTTTATTTGAGCTACCCACTCTCGGTTTATAAGCGTAGAGGGGCCTTCCTCAACTAGTGCTTCAGCAGACATTCCAGTGACTGGTTTTGCTGCGCTGGACCAGAATGTAACTAAGTATACATCGTCAGCATTAAAATGATAGCGTTCTTCACTTGGAGTTCCCTCATAAAACAGCTCAGCCAACGAAGCTGCCTCAGATCCTCTCATAAAAATTCGAATCTCATCGTTTCCGTTCCATGTATGAGGAATTCCGTCTTTTGGATTAACGTAGTCTACAGTTTCTGGCTCCTTGTCGGTATTAAAATCAACAACTGCATATTTATAAACCTCATCCGTTACACTCTTGGTTGCAAATTCAGTTGTTTTCTCTGTTCGGTAGCCACTGAACTTTCCATACACATTCGGGGTTTTGCTAATCGCAGCAAAGGCCTTTTCCTGATCCATAAATCCAGCTCTACCAGCTACCGGTGTCAGCCTGTAGGTCTTGATTTCAGTCCCCTTGTACTGATCCCAAGAGTATTCGTAATAATATTTTGCATAAGATATTCCACTGTTCCACCCTACGGATACCAGCATGATAATACCTATCATGAATACTACTGGCCATTTTTTCAACATCATACCCACAACCTCTTTTCTTCAAGTACAATCAAATCATCATTAGAATTATAGCTTTTCAATAATTCTACTAACAGTTAAATATTAGAAGGAATTGTGGATAAATTATGTCTTTTCTATTTTTCTGTCTTCTGCGGATCAGTTGCTGCTTTGAGACGTTTTTCCATTTCCGTAGACACCATAATGTTCAACAACCCCATGAGATTATTGGTCTCGTTTCTTGCTTTTTGATAGGCGGCAGCAAAGGCCTTTTCATTCGCCGCAGGGTTTTTAATATCACTCAGTTTCTTCCACTCTGGTTTAACTTGTTGATCATACATATTGTACAAACTAATGTCTGTGGGCGTCTGTGCAACAGGTATCATAGACTCAAATTTCGAAGCAACCTTAAAGAAGCCCAGCGTATTTTGGACTGATGGAGTAGAGTAATCATGCGTCTTCATCGCTTCTTCTAAAATAAGAAGTCCCTCGCGTGACAGGTAGAGCATTTTGATGAGCCCTCTTTCTGTATTAGAAGTTTCCTCCCATTTCTTGTAGGTCTCTCCCGGAGCAACTCCCTCTGTAAAATAAGTATAAGCCTCATGAATAAACTCATCCGTATTCGGGTGAATTGGCTTTTCTGTATATAAATTGACAACAGAGTCGCTGTAATTTGCGATGTTGATATGTTTTCCGGTTGGATCGGAAACCCGCCGAATGGGATGGTTTGGCACCCGTACCAGCCCATAACGATCCGCAAAGGAAAGGAGCTGCTCTTGTGTTGTATTTAGTCCTATTTGGCCTGCTTGCTGGTCTGGTTTCGTTGCTTCTTTAGCCATGTCTGCATACGTTTTTGTGTTGGTCTCAGCTTTTGCCGCTTTGTCCACTGTACTGCTCGCAGTAGCTTCCACATTTGCTTGTCCCGCAACATCACGATCCACTTTGGGCGTCTGTGTAGCTGTGGCAACTGTAGACGTAGTCGTTCCAGTCGTAGCCTCACCTTCATTTTGTTTCTTGGAGTCACCGCATGCTGCCAGCATAGCAGATAAACTCATGACAGCAGTCATCAAAATAATATACTTCTTTACCTTCATCTGATGTTTTCCTCATTTCTTGGTGTATCATTCTGCCATCCATACCTACCATAGACTAAGCTTCACATGTATCCTCGCAGGCCAATGGTATCTTCAATAATATGGAATTCATCTTATCAGAAATAAAAATGAGGGAATACTGGACCATCCTCCTGATTAAGCTCAGTTTGTTTTATAGTAATACGTTGTTTTCTGAACTAAAGACGTGATTATCACGCTGAAAATGGGCAAATTTCCTGTTGACTTTTAGAATACGGCAATCCTCGGTACTACTCCTGCACGCTTATAATTTCTAACCCGAATACGAAAAACGAAGCTCATGACCTAGGAACTTCACACACATCCGAATGGTCCTTGTTTTATCTTGCAACATTCCGCCTACTCCTTTTTTTCTATTTATTTGAAGTCCCACGGTCTGACCTTTAGAATAGATAATACACTTGGCGTTATTTAAGGAAGGGGGCACTTATCTATGTTCAAGAAAATGGATATCTACCGAATTCTCACTTTAATATTTGCCGTAGTTGCTTTGATCTCGTCCTTTTTATCACTCACATACCCAGACACCTACGGAGACTTATACAAAGTCTCACAATTTTTCCTAGGGTTTATGTTTCTATTTTCTGGAATCACGGAGTTTAAGGCTCAACGTAAGGTTATAGCAATAATCAACTTCTCCGTTTCTCTTCTCACTTTTTTGGTATCTATATTTGCACTTGTAGCGCCAACAGGTTAACCACACACTTTTTCACCTCACTTACAGCCTTTTCATTGCTCTATTCCTCTTCATATAAAAAGAAAAGCCGAGCGCAACTCAGGTAATCTGAATTACGCTCGGCAAATACTACATCTTGAGCAGCCTATTCGTTTTTTTCTAACTCTTCAATTCTCTGCCGCTTTCCTATACCAAAGATAAAATATCCAACAACGACGATCGCCATGAATGTTGCCCCGACAATCAACGATAAGCGTGTGTCCGGGTTAAACCACATTCCAACAATTACGAGCAACAGAAAAATAATCGTAATGTAATTACTGATCGGGAAAAAACGAGACTTAAAGTTATGACCTTCCATTTCGTTTTTCCACTTTTTCCGGAATTTAAATTGACTGATGGCTAATGCAAACCACGGTACCATACCTGGGAGAACGCTGGCGCTGTAAATATACAGAAATAGTTTGGAATCAGGCATTAAGTAGTTAAATAACACCCCTACCAGCAGCAAGGAAATGGTCGTTATTATACTATTTCTAGGGACGCCGCTTGCCGAAACTTTCCCAAAGAACTTAGGAGCTTGTCCATTCTTAGCCAATGTATATAACATTCTGCCCGCACTATAAATACCACTGTTGCAACCTGACATCGCAGCTGTGAGTACAACAAAGTTAATGATACCCGCAGCAGCCACAATTCCTACCTTGGCAAAAGTCAGAACAAACGGGCTGCCAATCTCGCCAATTTGGTTCCAAGGATAAATCGTAACAATGACAAAGATTGCCCCTACGTAAAAAATCAGAATACGCCAGATGATGTTTTTAATGGCTTTTCGCAGGGTCATTTTAGGATTTTCTGCTTCACCCGCTGTAATGCCCACCATCTCAATCCCCTGGTAAGCCGCCGTTACAATACAGAGTGCAAATAGGAATCCTTTTAGCCCTCCTGCAAAAAAACCACCATGGCTGACTAGATTGGATAGACCTATCGGCTGTCCGCCGTTACCGAGGCCAAAAAAGATAATCCCCGTACCAACCACTAACATGAAGATAATAGCGATAATCTTAATCATCGCAAACCAGAATTCAAATTCTCCATAAAATTTCACAGCCGCCAAATTGGCCAGCGCAATAATAATTACACCTACCAAAGCCGGCAACCATTGCGGGATATCCGGGAACCAGTAGCCCACATATACCCCAATCGCAGTGACCTCCGCCATCCCTACAGTAACCCATAAGAACCAATAGCTCCAAGCGGTCAAGAAACCGGCCAAAGGGCTGATGTATTTATGAGCAAAGGTAGCAAATGAGCCCGTCACCGGTTCAAGAATCAGCATTTCCCCCATGATCCGCATGACAAAAAACATAATAATCCCAGCTAAGAGATAAGCCAACAGCACCGAAGGACCTGCCCATTTTATCGTACTTGCCGATCCCATAAACAAGCCGACGCCAATCGTGCCTCCAAGCGCAATCAACTCAACGTGCCGTGGCTTCAGCCCTCTTGTTAATTGTTTCGATTCCAAAAGAACGCTCCCCTTCGTATATGTTCGTCATCAAATGCTAATGATCCGGAAAACTGCCCCCAAACATTATTAATTTTCAGACTGACGTGGTTGACCGAACGACTACACAGTAGTTCCACGATTCGTAAATATACAAAGTCAACCACGTCCTATTTGCCGTCCAAACCTTACTGTTTCTAAGACCGAGTCCGTAGCATTAGATGCATTGTATGACAAAAAACGTCTAAATACAACTGCTAATTAGCAGACATTTTTAGACATGAAATGGAAAGGAAGGAGATTCATTTTTCTGAACATTGGTCAATTCAATGTAATGCATTAGAGCGTTAAACATGCGTATTTTTTCAATGATAAATATCACGATATTAAGCTTATTTAAAACCTGTATCCCTACAGTGCAAAACATGAACTCCGAATGAAAGAGCAACATTTCAAACATTACCTTGTGCTATAACTATGCATGAATTCCAAACAAGGAGATGAAGACATGAGTAAGTTAAAAGGTCAAAT
The DNA here is from genome assembly GCF_002872435.1 of Paenibacillus sp. lzh-N1. Lineage (NCBI taxonomy): Bacteria > Bacillati > Bacillota > Bacilli > Caryophanales > Paenibacillaceae > Paenibacillus > Paenibacillus sp. lzh-N1. Next base: position 754,668 of record NZ_CP025696.1, read on the forward strand.
CGCTTTAGTAACTGGTGCAAGTCGAGGAATCGGTCGTGGCATTGCATTACGTCTGGCTCGGGAGGGGGCCATTGTCGCAGTGCATTACGGAAGAAGGCATAAAGAAGCAGATGAGGTGGTTCATCAAATTGAGCAACTTGGAGGGGCTGCATTTACGATCAGTGCTGACTTCAGTGCCCTGAACGGCGTTTATGATTTATATGCGAAATTGGATAAAGCGCTTCGGGAACGTACAGGCGATAATCGGTTTAATATTCTCGTCAATAACGCTGGAATGGGTCAAATTGTCCCCCTAGAAGAGACAACAGAAGAATCTTTTGACGAAGTCATGAACATGAATGTCAAAGCACCTCTTTTTGTTACCCAGCAAGCTTTGCCGCGTCTAAAAAATGGAGGCCGCATTATCAATCTCTCATCGTTTGTTACACGCGTGGCCTCCCCTAGTGTTTTCGCATATAGCATGTCAAAGGGGGCAATCGACACACTGACACGCGTTTTGGCTCATCAACTTGGGAGCCGTCATATTACAGTCAACGCCATCCAACCTGGCATTATCAATACAGAGATGAATAGCGGAACATTACAAGATCCCAACGGGCAGAAATTTGCCGCCGGCCTATCAACTTTTAAACGCTGGGGCGAGCCTGAGGATGTTGCAGATATAGCTGCCTTTCTTGCCTCATCGGATAGCCGTTGGATCACTGGTCAATTGATTGATGCAAGTGGTGGATCTCATCTGTAAATGAACAGGTTCAAAATAAAAATAAATGCGTTGGTGAGAGAAAGTCGTTCTTCTCCACCAACGCATGAAATAGATTATCAGCCAGTTGTTCAACATGACTACTACAGATCAGGTACCACAGAAGGTTCGGTAAGGACAAGTGGGTTCCTCAGGCAATGTAGAGTAAACCTCCTGTTCAGTAGAATAAGCATAAGGGTCCGAAAGAACTTCAAGAAGTTTCTCCATCACACGGTAATCTTCTCGTTCCACCGCAGCTTCCAGTGCTTCTTCTACCCGATAGTTGCGCGGGATGATTGCAGGATTGCTGCTGCGCATCAGCTGATGCGAGGAGGCTTCGGATTCCTGTTGTCTGTCCAGCCTCGCCTGCCACTGCTTGTTCCACTGGGTAAAATCCGCAGTGCTGAACAAATCCGCATCCTCCAGCTTGTTTAAAGTTAGGGCACGGAAGGTATTGGTGTAGTCCGCGCGATGCTTCTGCATGATTTTAAGAAGATCCTCAATAAGGGATTCATCTTGCGGCTCTTCGTTAAAGATCCCCAATTTGGCCCGCATTCCCGTAAGCCAATGGTGGCGAAACATGTTTGCAAAATCTGAAATTGCATCCTCGGCCAGTTGGACAGCCTGCTCTCTGTTGTCATGTAGCAGCGGCAAGAGGGTCTCTGCAAATCTCGCGAGATTCCACGCAGCAATATGCGGCTGGTTGACATAAGCATAGCGGCCCTGCATGTCGATGGAACTGAACACCGTCTCAGGATTATAGGTATCCATAAAGGCGCAAGGACCATAATCAATGGTTTCTCCGCTAAGGGTCATATTGTCGGTGTTCATCACTCCATGAATAAAACCCACTAGCTGCCATTGGGCGATCAGCTTCGCCTGACGCTTAATCACTTCCTGAAGCAGTGAAAGGTAACGGTTTTCGTCATTGGCAACTTCAGGATAGTGCCGTTCCAATGTGTAATCAGCCAGAGTACGCAGATCTTGGGACGTGCCCCATGCTGAGACATATTGAAAGGTGCCGACACGAAGATGACTGGCAGCCACACGAGTCAGAATGGCGCCGGGCTGCTCAGTTTCCCGGATGATCGCCTCACCTGTAGTAACCACCGCCAAGCTGCGGGTGGTAGCGATACCTAGCGCATGCATCGCTTCGCTGATGATGTATTCGCGGAGCATCGGCCCAAGTGCCGCTCGGCCATCACCACGACGAGAGTACGGCGTTCTGCCTGAGCCCTTAAGCTGAATATCAACCCGTTTACCCAAGGGAGTGATCTGCTCGCCGAGCAGTAGAGCACGCCCGTCTCCTAGCATGTTAAAATGCCCGAATTGATGTCCTGCGTAAGCTTGAGCAAGAGGCGTAGCACCTTCGGGAACCTGATTGCCGGCCAACATTGCTACGGCGTCATCTCTTTGCAGCGCATTTTCGTTCAAACCCAGTGAGACTGCCAACGGATGATTTAAAATGATCAGCTTTGGTGAGCGAACAGGATTTGGATTGAGCTTCGTAAACATGGATTCCGGCAGACGAGAATAACTGTTGTCGAAGTTCCACCCTATTTTATTTGCTATTTCTTTTTTCTCCGTCATAGTGTCTCCTTTTCTGCTGTGGTATCTTGGATTTTTCCATTTTAGTTTTTACTTCTATCCATTTATTATCCACATTTCACCATGCTGTTGTACCTTTCAGCCTACTTTTTTATTGTAACCGATGATCAAACATGAATTGTATTTGAATACCGAATGGGTCTTCAATAATACCATAGGCTTGGCTAAACACGTTACTTGATAAAGGTACAATGATTTTCACTCGATCATCTGTTATTAGACTATGATAAAAATGTTCAATTTCTTCTCTGTCAGCACTTTGAATACATAATGAAGTATTATTCCCTACGGCATATTCTTCACTGGGATTCATTGGTTCTTCTGCTATCATGACCTTTGTTCTTCCGATCGATAAGACAGAATGAGAAATATAATCTTTATTTTCAGCAGTAAGCTGTATTGAGCTGTCACGTTTGGCCATATCTTGATAAGTAACGAGAAATCGTTCCTCGGCGTTAAAATGTTTTTTGTAAAAAGTTATAGCCTCCTTTGCTTTTCCGTTCATGGATAAGAAAATAGCTATTTCCAGTGTTGTACTCATGGGTTCAATCTCCTTTTATATCATGCTTTTAGGTAGATATCTTATAGATTTGATATATCACCTTGAACCTATTATCATATGTAAAGGTATCAAAACATGACACCTTTTATAAGGAGATTTATGTATGAAGAAATCCGAAAGATTAAATGACATGATCAGGTACTTAAACAGTCGAGAGTACTTTAATTTAAATGATCTCATGGATAAATACCATATTTCAAAAAGTACAGCCTTACGTGATATTAGTTCATTAGAACAATTAGGTATGCCTATTTATTCGGAACATGGCCGACATGGACGATATGGTATCTTAAAAAATAGATTGTTATCCCCTATTATTTTTACGATGGATGAAGTATATGCTCTGTACTTTGCAATGTTGACGTTAGAAGCTTATCAATCTACACCATTTCATTTAAGTGTTAATAAACTTAATGAAAAGTTTGAACACTGTCTTTCTAAAATACAAATAAACCAGATTCATAAAATGAAAAAGGTTCTACAATTTGAAATATATCAACATAATCATGTTAGTCTCTATTTGGACAAAATACTAACCAGTATTCTTAATGAGACGTACTGTAAGGTTAAATATTCAAAAAATAACCAGAATAAAAGTTACCATGTTCAATTTTTCAAGATTTCCGCTAAGTTTGGCCAATGGTACGCAACTGGAATAGAGTTAAATACGAATAAGTATAGGGTTTTCAGATGTGATCGAATCACCTTGGTAGAAGAAGAGGACATCCATTCTCACTTTTCGATAGATGAACTCCTTAATCGTTCATTAGAAATGTATCAATCTGAGAAGAGCATTGACTTTGAAGTAGAAATTGTAGAACAAGCCAAGGATATTTTTTATAAAGAACATTATCCCTCTATGAAAATACAGCAGGGTCATAAAACAGTCATCAAAGGATTCTATAATCCTGGAGAGGAGGAGTTTATCGCTCATTATTTTATGAGATATGGTCATTATGTACGATCAGTAAAGCCTGAATCTTTAAAACAGATTATTAAGGAGAGAGTTGAGCACCTCTTAAACCACTATCAAAAATTATAAAATCATCGAAGGTTTGTTCCAAAGATTCTCTACATTTTAGCAAGAAAAAGAAGCCTCAAGCTCCTTTTCCCTGCCAACAATGACATTGAAATTATGGCTTCCGTTTGGCGATAACAGCATAGGATACCGTTCTTGTGAATCCACTTGGATTCCATGCAGTAAATACCCATCTGTCTTCGGCTGCGGAATAATTATTGAGAAGAAAACCTTGTTCATTTCCAGAGAAAGTCCATGAGCCGCTAATCAGGTTGTAGTCGTTACCGTTAATCGTAGTGCTTCTAAAGCTATTGGGAGAAAGAGTGACCGGAGCGAAAGTGAAACGTGCGAATCCATCTCCAAGTTGAGTTACACGAATGGCTTTTCTAACATTCATAACCACATGGCTTCTTTTTTTCAGTTTTTTCCCCAATTTTGCTTCCGCTTTTCTAATTTTCACTAAAGTTGCCTTTCGCAAAAAAATCATCTCCTTCATTGTTATACTTATAGTTAATGAAGGACTAAATACTTTTGAATGGACAAAATCCCCGGTAAATTGGCTGGATTTTTTGGAGATGTTGAAACAAAAAGCCCTTCCTTAAAAAAAGGAGGGCTTGATACCGCTACTTCTTATTTCCTATACCGATTTTGTTAAGCCGATATGGGTTATCATGGTGTCATATGGCTCTAATTCCATGGTTTGTTTGCCATAGTCCGTTTCAATCGTTGTTCTTTGCAGTTGATCACTATTGTTAATAACAACCAACATTTTACTTTCTGGATAATAAGCACACTCCGTGTATAGGTTATCCGTAATGTACTTCGTTTCATTTAACTCATTGTCCGCAAAACGGATTATATTCAGCAGCAGTCTTGTGTTTTCCCAGCTGAATTCGAATGAAGGAAGGTAAATTCCCTTTCCTTTACCGAAGGCATGAGTGGATAGTGTTATCATTCCATTCGTTTCACCCGCTATTGCAGCTGACCCATCCGTAAGATAAATCCTATTCTTTGGCGTTATACTTGCCCCTTCAGGCACCAAACCATGCTCATCCCTAACCTCATATGTCCATCTTCCATGACCTACCCTGGAGCCTGTATCCTCATCCAAACCGAGAACATGTGCCATTCTAAAAAAGCTGTCGTGACCTTCTACCGCCGAAGGCTGATTGATGCCAATAAAGGTACCACCTTCATAAACCCATTGGGTCAGTAAGTCCACACACTGGTTGTCATTCCAATGCTGTCCACCACTCCATGCTGTACCGGCAGAGCCTGCATTGATGACTACATCACAATCCTGTAGTATTCCCTGACGGATATCTTCAAAATCGATGAACTGAACTTCAACCGGCAATCCGGATAAAGCCTCATTGATATGAATCAAATCATGCATATACGTTTCGTGGAAATGGCCAGACAAGGTCCACGATCTCAATTTTCCCCAGCTGTGCAGAATAGCTACTTTCGTCTTCATGTGATAGGGTTTGCCTTCATGATGCAGTTCTTTGATTTCTCTAAATTCATTGGCAATCTTTTCGATGTAATCGCAAAAATCCGGGTAAGGCTCTACAAGATGCAAATATCCACCCAGTCCAATCCGGTCAATAGGCTCCCTCAACAGGGCGCGCCGGATATTAATCCAATACTTTTTGGCATCCAGCGTGGGGTCGCCCCCCTCCATAAAGGTAGGAAGCCCGCCTAAGCCAACCGGAAATAAGTAGGGATGCAGCCGAATCTCATGCGTATTCACTTTCACACCTGAACACAGCCTCGCCTCATAACCTGAGAACACACATTTAATCAACCCGTCAAATCCAAACTCTTGAAAACGGTCATTATAAGGCTCCATACCAACCCAACTGTCATCATAAAACACATAGGCCAGCTTGTCGTGCTGATGCACAATATCAATTAATTTCTTGCCAAATTCGATTACAAAATCATTGATAAATGCCATCCAGTCCAGCTTGCGCTGCTCAGCCGGGATATGTGTGACGCGATACTTCCCGCCATTCACAAAATCCTCGGCAGTCATCGAATACCTATATCTCTTGGCAAATAGATCCAGCGCTCTTGAGCTTACCGTAAAATCGTATGACCCCCAATCAGAGAACAGATGGCGATTGCGCTCATTGCTGCCCCAAATCCAGGCGAAGTTATAAAATAAGGAGGTAAACCGGACAACCGTGGTTTCCTTATGATGAAGACACCAATCCTCCATCCAATCCAGCAGATACTGTTGCGTTTCTGTATACATGGGATCAATCTGCATTAAATGCTCTTTGTCCCAATGATTCGTGGTGTGATTGTACATGGAAATCTCTTCCCAGATCCGGTAGGCCATGAAGCTTACCGTGTATTTATGCCAAGGAGCAATTCCGGTAATGACCACATTTCCGGATTCCCTTTCATAATTCCATTGTTCTCTTGGAACTTCTTCCCCGGTCGTTCTGTCAAAAACCTGCCAGTAGTTAAGCGCCTCTTTAGAATCATTCACTTTGAATTGTTCTGCAAAAAAATCCTCCATCAGATAGATGGATACATAATCCTGTACAGCTACCTTCGGATTCGTCATTAAAAAACACTGTTGCAGCTTATCCAGATTGCGGGACGCCCACTTGTTATGATCTCTGATGATACAAATTGTAGAATAAATGCCGTATCCAGCGTTTATAATCTCATCGGACAACTGCGTGCCGTCACTGTCACGGATGACATCAGCGCCCCATCGTTCAGCTAATTTCAGGGTCAGCGCCTCATAACCAGATTCTCCTGGTAGCGTAAAGGCCCCCGTTTTTTGTTTAGACAACTTCGATCCCTCCTAATTCAACATATCGGATAGAAAAGCCAACGCTAAGCCTTGTCCCCAGCCCTGAATCCAGTCTTTTGGAATATTGCGATACCCTTCACGATCTTTCATAACCGCCGTGCCGCCCGATACACCCAATACCCGTCCGTCTTCGCTAATATGGTTTAAGATGCCCTCCAATGCCTTTTGCACGTATTTGGTATGCAGTGGATTGCCGTTATTGATCATGGCCGCCGCAATACCGCAAGATGCAGATACTTCTTCATAGGACTCCTCGTCATCCAGTACCGTACGCCATAAGCCGTTCTCTGTTTGAACACCTTTCAGTGCCGCCAGTTGATCCCGAAGGGAACACTCCACGTCCATACACGGCGGATACAAATACCAGTCTTTCAAATGAATTTTGACTTGCGACATGGTAAATGCTCCCCAAGCATTCGCTCTTCCCCAGAAAAATCCGGACATGTGATCCTGTTTGACATTGTTGTAGCCATGGTACCAGAAGCCGCTACTAGGATCTTGCAGGTATTTGATATGCCAGTAATATTGATTTAAGGCATCCTGGATCATTTTCTCGTCCTTTAATTTGGTTCCTACACGCAGCAGAAAGAATGCCGCCATAAACAACGTGTCTGCCCATGCCTGTTCTGGAAAATCATTAGCAACGGATACCGTATGCTGCAGAACATGGTCTCCGAACCTGAGAGCATGGTTTTGGATGTAATCCACCTTGCTCATCACAATATCCCAATATTTCTGGTCCCCTGTTTCTTCATACAATGTGATCAGCATATGGCCCATGGCACATGTATTTACCGTCCAGTGCGGCAGACCCAGCTCGATGTATTCATCTGCCCACTGGACAAGCATATTTAGATACTCTTTATTCCCTGTTTGGGTATAGGCTCTGGATACACCATAATAAGCCACACCGCAGGGCCAATCCCATGTTAAATCCATCGCCATGGTTTTTCTGACGACTTTGTCGATGACTCTTAATATTTCTTCCTTGTCATAATTTAATTGAAGCATTGTTATTCCCCTCTCCTAGTGCACACGCCCCCAAAGGCGCTTGAGAGCGGTTCGTCACTGTTTTGGAAACGCTTTACTTATTCCATTGTACGCAGTAAAATAGTCTCAATCTAAGCACATTCGCAACAAAACTGCGCAATTTCGATCATTTATGTATACCTGCTGGCTAAACTTGACATAGCGTTGACCTATAATCTACTCAAATCCAAGTTATGGGAGTATCGAATATGCCCAGAAAAAAGAAGCCCATTATAGAATACCGACATTACAGCTTGCCTATAAACTTCCCTGTCTTGCTGTTAAGCGGTGAACGTTGGAAGATTTCAGATATTAAAAGTGAGCATCTCCATTTTCATAACCATTTGGAGATTGGTATTTGCTATTCGGATAGCGGCTTCATGGAGATCAAAGGAGAATCTGTCCCCTTCAAAGCCGGGGATGTAACTTTCATTCCCAGGTATCTTCCTCACACCACGTATAGTTCGCCAAATACAGCCAGCCTTTGGTCTTATATCTTTTTTTCGCCAGAGGACCTTTTCCAACATTCCTTTAAAAGCGCTTACAGAAACTTTGAGCCCAATTTGTGGGTGATGAAGGGAACGAACTGTATATTAAACAAGGAGCAGCATCCCAAGGTGTATACACTTGCGACTTCGATCGTAGAGGAGTTACAACAACAGAATCCTTACTATCAGGAAAGCGCCTACGGCTTATTGTTATCCCTTTATATAGAACTTCTCAGAATTCACTCCAGGAATGAATCATTGAAAGATGCAGAAACAGTACATAGCCGGAAAAGCGATTTTGCCATTTCCCCGGCTTTGGAGTACATCACTAAAAATTATATGACACCTGTTAACATTGATTTTTTGGCTGATCTATGCCATTTAAGTACAACTCATTTTCGCCGAAAATTTCATGAGATTATGGGAACGTCGCCTCTTGATTTCCTAAACAGCACCCGAATCGAAGAGGCCTGCAAGCAGTTAAAAAGCACAGATGACTCCATTCTTTCCATCTCCGAGCAAGTCGGTTATCGTTCCATTTCCAGCTTCAACCGATGCTTCTCTAAGCTTATGGGAGAGCCGCCTAAAGAATGGCGTAAAGGAGCGCAATCCGAAGCACAATCGGCGAAAGCGTCCATACTGGAGTTTAAGGGGTGGGTTTAATTTTGCCAAACTGAATCCAGCAGCGCGTCCAGTTCCCGCCAAATATCATAGTGGGTGACGTAGGACATTGCGGCAACCAGGAAAGATCCTTGAATAAGGATAACCAAATCAATTTCATTTTTAATGAAAGAGACATATTTATTATTAATTCTCTTCCTCCAGTCGAAAATGCTCCGTAAGACGTTCAATCGTAAACTGGTTTCTCAATTTACAGGCAGAATTCTGATTCGCAAACATCCCTTTCTCCCAGATCGCCTCCTGTTTAGAAACAGTCTTGACCCATTTCACTCGTACAACATATTCGCATAAATCGGGGTCATCGACATCTGTATCCATTCTTACATGTATATCAGCATCAAGCAGTGGTATATTTACTCCATTTACCATCACTTGAAACTCCTTTATGGGTACTACTTCCTCTTGCACGATTCCGACACCAACATACCCCACCTTAGGAATACATGCAAAAATCCTGGCACCTGGCTTTAGAAGATTCAGCGATCTGCTGTACCATTTTCCTTGGCCAGCCGAAATAAAACCGTATCGTCTGCAATCCTCCCAGTTCCGATAATCACCGTCTCCCAAAGAGATATAAAAATCTTTCCCGTTCCATGGAGCCTTTCCTGTTTTATTCGTCGTCACATTAGATGTTTTAACCTCAACTTTGTTGGGATCAATGAGCCAGTTTCTGGCCAGATATTCATTATCTCCGTCTTTAAAATAATGAAAAAAGAGTGCATTAATCGGGACACCGAAGTTCGTTAAGTAGTTAATGATTCGTTCTGTTACTGGATCCAATTCTGCTGACACGATAATCAATTGATGGAGTTCGTTCAAAGTTTCAGGTAGGTCGGTTTGAAAATAGTCTACAAAATCTTGTTCCAATTGCTTTCCCGGATTTCTCTCACTATAGATCTCAATGATATCCGTATAATTCAACTGTTGAACCCACGAGGCATAATCCAGTGTCTGTGCAACTACTTCTCGTGGCGTTTTATTACGTTTTAATTCGATAATGACTAGATTCCCTTCCGAGTTCATTGCAAGGATATCAATGAATTTACCAAAGGCTGTATTGATCTGTCTCCCAATTAATAATAACGAAGGATCGATGATGCTAATATCATGTGTGATAACATCTTCGAGCTTACGTTCGGTCTCCATACTAGAAAAATGAATTTTCTCGACAGCTCCATTAATCTTCCAAATTCCTAGTTCGATCGGCATTCCAGTTCTCTCCTTGTTTGCATGCTTTCCTCACTCCTTAAGTCGGACCCCCAACACCTTACTAGCCAAGTCTACCTGCTCATGATTCAAATCCACTTTAACTGTACCTAAACGTCTCTGCTCGCGCCACTGCACCAGGTCCTCTTCTGTTTCCAATTTGAGTTCAGCAATCTCCGCTGCACGGTCAAACATATACTTCGACGTATACAGCACCGTATAAATTCCTCGTCCACCAGAAACAATCGGCTTGTCCCTCTTCATCCATTTCTCCACCGTAAATTTCACATATAGTTTATCTTCCGTACCTCGCCTGTAAGGACGTTCAGTGATTTCTTTACGCCGCATTACCTTCCAGTCAACCACTTTCCCATACCAGTGAATCCCGGTTTCGCCTGTGGATAAAAACTGACTTCGTGATTGATAGAGAGCAACATATTCTAGCTGTGTTAATAGTTTGTGGTCAGAGATATTTTCCAAGGGCATATGGTAAAATCCGTGCTTTAATGCTAAATCTAACTGCACCTTTTCCCGCAACGAACCAACCATAACATTTTTGCCGCTCATTTTGTTCTGATAATAACTCTTCGTCCCCCGCGGCCGGGTAGAACGCTCATAGGCTTTCTCAGGACTATCCATGATAATCTCATCCAAGAAAGCTTCCATCAGCTTTGTTGAGTTCGGTAAAAATGGAAATGCCCCAACATTAATTAACTCAATACTTTTGTAAAATTTATGTTCTTGAAACCGTTCCTCATCATGATATGGGAACAACACATAAGCACCAAACATGCTTCGTTCCAGCTCCCGGCTATGTGCATCTGTGTACACTATAGCATCCCGATAGCGATGCATCGTGTTGATGTCATCTTCCTCGGGACCCGGCATCTTGTAATTTCTGAAATACGACGTTCCCTCATACCCAGGATTCAAGCGATATTTGGCATCAAAGATATACTTATATTCCACCGCAGCTTCATTTTTCTTCAGTGTAAGAACATTGTCCGGCTGTTGCCCCAGTGTTTCGCTATGATCGCCTTTAGGTAATGTGTTGTAGTAAAGGGTGAATACCTCCCCATTGGCCGGGTTTCGATATACCATCTTGGCTTTCTGTGTTTTATCCAGGGTTACAAACAAGCCCCTGCGATCAACCCTAATCATATCTTGGGTGAGAAGCTCATACTTCCGGCTAAGAAGATCATGGATTTTAAGAAAACACCAATATTCATATAGCTGTGCTAAGTCCTTCATGGAAATACGGAAGAGGTCATTTTGAATGGACAAGCCCTTCATAAGCATCAAATAATTCCGGTACACTTCCCGATACCCCGGTGCCATTTGTAACACCAAAGAGATCGACAATTGCCTCATTTCGCCAACCTTTAGAAAATCCAGGTTCAATAGACGCTTTATTTGTGTTTGCATAAATTCCAACCGCTTCGCTAGCAATGGATCTTGTAAGCGGCCCTTTTTCATCAATCGTGCTTTTATATCCTTCAACTTGCTCGAAATACGGAGCAGCACCCAACGTACAAAGCGATTCTCCATCGTGTTGTAGCTAATTTGCCGTTTCGTCTCCAATACATGACTTGGGTAATAGCCTTGGTTGTTTAACAATACAAAGCCAAGCCTCTCATCCGGCACTAACAGATGGGGACGTTTAGTTATAAAAGGAACGTTCTCTTTGCCCACCCTCTTCGCTCGAGCAGCTTCTACAATTCGCTCCTCTTTCACTAGCTTAGTATGCGGAGAAGCCTTAATCCGCTCCACAGCTTGAACAAGCTGGTCGAACACATGCTGAAGGATGGTAAAAAACTCAGTTAGACTTTGATTACGTGTCTCTTTTAGACCCGTCAGATTGTAGGTTTTTCGTAAAAAGTCAAAGGATAGATTATAAATCTGCTGGTTCACATCTTTCAGGATCATTTGGTAATCATTTTTGTAATCCATCTTTGCTGGAAATATCTCGAGCTGAAGCTGACAAATCGGCTGCCCATTCCATCTTAGCTCCAAATCGGATAGTCCGACTTCATTTTGAAAGTTAAGAATACCAGATAAAATCGTTTTACCGAGGGGCTTAATCGCTTGACGTAAGTTTACATTCTCATGGTGAAAGGTTAACGCTATATCCTGCTTTTTCTCAATAATTAGCTCATAAGACTGCGTCTCGAAAAAGATCGGGTAGCTTGGGTCACCTGTTTGCCATGGTGACAATTCGCCTAATTGAGGAGTAAATACAGATACCTTTTCAATAGATAGAACCGCAGACAGAGTAGACACCTGCAATGAGGTATCCACCCATTTCCCTTCCTCGGTGCGGTGAAGCTGCAAAAACTCCACCGTCGGATGAAACGGCTTGCCTTGAATATATAAATTAAATAGATTCGTCTCGACACGAAGAAGCTCAACGCTCTGACTAAGAGAGCCAATATGAGGTAAATCCATCTTCCTCCAACCTCCGTAACATGAAGGCAATTTTTTTAGCAGTTTGAGGATGCTTCGCATCTTCTTCTCCTTGACTGGAGCTCCATTTCTGGTAGAGGTCTGAAGCATCTTCAATAAGATCATTTACTACTAAAGACTTCCCTAGCGCTCCTTGCATCAATTGCAGTAACACCCGTTTCACAGATAAGCTACTACCCTGGACACGCGGAAGTATTTTCTGAAGAAGCTGCAAATCAAACGCTTCATCCTCAGTAAGTAATTGAAACCGTTGATTATACACCATATAAAAACAAATGGAGTCCCTAATCCGAAATCCGACCTGAGCATGAATCTCTTCTAGGATATGGTTGATCTTCACGAGCTTCTCTGTCGTTTTATGTACCAAATCACTATAATCCCGGTACATGTCCACCAACTGTAAATACTCACTGCGTAAAAATTGATTATCGGCCACTATCATTTCTTGTTGCTCTGCCCGATAATCGTTTGGATACTGCTGTAAATTGATGTAGTTAAATTCAATCGTATTGGCACGATCTAACACCTTTTTGCTAAAAGGATGCGTAGTCTCATCCATATTGACTGTTCCAATCAAATACACGTTATCTGGCAAATATAGATCCCCATAGATCGACTGATCCTCTGACCTTAAGGAATCTCGGTTAATTAACGGTGAAGTCACAATTCGATTGTTATTCCATTCTTGGGTTTCGATGATACTTAGCAAATCACTAAAATAATACTCTACCCTAGCCAAATTCATCTCATCCAGACATATAAAAAAAGGCTTATGTCGGTTTTCTGGCTGTGAGGCTTCTACCAATACTTCCGCTAAACGGCCCGGACGAAAAGCTCCTGATAAATCTTTGTAGCCCAAAAGATCAGACGGATCACTCCAATCCGGCCTTACTGGAATCAACGTGAATTGATGGTTACTCCCAGTCGCACCAAGTGCCTCAGCAAATAGCTTAACAAGCTTCGTTTTGCCTGTACCGGATACTCCAGCTAGAATGACGAATGGTTTAGTCTTCAGAGATAAATACAGGTTCTCAATTAGCCCCGTTGGATAATGAAATCCTCTTTGCTCGATATAAGCTTTGATTTGCTCAACTCGCGGCGACACCGTTAATGGATCCAATGGCTCTAGCTCCTCATATTCGAAAGTAGGCTCATTCTCTTCTACTGGCTCTTGTGTCAGGCTGTCCACGTAAAGCTTATAGTTGTTCATTACATTTTCTAAATCGGCCAATAGTTGATCATCATCTGGGATAGAGTCCCGATCATAACGCACATAAGCAACCGTGGATACTTGATAATCCCGTCCTAAACCGCTTGTTGTTAAGTGGATGTTATCATCCTTTTGCATGCTTTGAAGTGGAAGCTGATCTCGCATTTCGGTGACCTTTTGCTCGAAATATTGGTAGGCCTCTTTTCTGCCCCATTCCTTGATAGGAAGGGTCACCCCCTGGGCTAAAGTTAGATAAACATTCCTCATATCCTCTGAAAATAAATAAACGATATACTGGCCTTGCTGTGTTGTTCCTGTAATTCGCTTATCCATGATAGCAATCCAGGGTATGTTAGCCCAGTTCCCCTGACCAATAGAGCCTTGGATTTTATAGTTATCATCAATAAAGGGCAGCTTCCTTAGTTGTTCCGGTATAGTTTGTCGAAACAGCACACCTAAGGGATGATTAGCAAAAGTTTGTGTTTTGGCGTGTAGGTAACTATTTAAAATTTCAGTTAAAGTATTTTGCAGTGAAAAGGTGGCTCCTTGTTGGTTAGCTGCTAGTTGATTATTGTAGCCGTCTAATTCGTCTAACGCATATGCTTTTAATTCCTGAATTACATTGTCATTAAGCTCATTCTTAATGGATGACTTAAAAGTAATGGCTTGCTGATCGTTGTTGAATTCAAGTATCGATGATAACGCATTTATCGGTGTTTTAAGCAGTGTCTTCGTCTGGGCTAACGTATAATCATTCCAGCTTGAAGCTTCTCTCTGCGGCGGGGCATCCACTGGATTCTCTGCACTGCTATGATGTCGGTAATACGCCAAAAAACGCTCAGCAATTTTGTTGAGCGGAAATACTAGATTGTGGTTCTCTTCATATTCGTCGATGAGGGACAGGATCAGAACCATCTTATAAGACTTTTGTTTATTTCGGAAAATGTTAGAAAGTTCGTCGGGTAACATGGTGTTCCTCCAAGAATGTGCATTAACTTATATTAGACATAATTCGAGAAAAAGTACCTTTATCCTTTCTTTATCGGCATGATAGGGAAAACTTTAAATTCCAGATTAAAGAAGCAACTAAAAAACAAGACCGTTTCCTTTTATGCATATCCTTTGAAACATCTTTCGTATTCAGCACGGAAGAAGAACCACTTTTTGAATCTCACCGATTCATTTTTAAACTTTCATCCCATATTAAATATTGAAGTAATGAAGAAGAAAAAAACATACGATCTCCCAACTTCCGGTCCATATATTTATGCATCCTTTCCCGTAGGAAACTTCTAATGTGAACCATTTTGATATGTAAGCAATCACTTTTGGGATTATGAAGTTTTCTTGTTACTAGCAGCTTGGCTATCTGATAATCTCCAAAACTAACCATAGAGTTATCAAAAATTTCTTGGTAATCTAACTCGTTACTCGTAAATCCAATTCTTTGGACAGACTTATTCACATTATAATCTTGAAAAATTTTATTGGTGTTAAAGTTGAGACCTGTTTTTACTTCGCAAATAATTCCTATTGTTTTCCCTGGCTCGAAGTAAGAAAGTAACAACGGATCCCAATCCTCTAACCTACCGCCTGTTTCTTCATATACATATGGTAATCGAACAGCTAACAAATCTGCGTCGGATGTCCTTCCCTCACTATTTAGATGTAAAACAAAATTATTAATAAGAAAGAAGCCGTTTAATCTAAGATACCAATACACCAATTCTTCTCCAAAATTTGCATTCATTTGTTTTCTCCCGCACACTACATTAGAATTGATAGGATTATTAGCCTATGCGTAAATAATATCATTTTAAGGGACTGAAAATCATTAACTTTGATGAAATTTAAAAAGGACTCCTTCTAAGGAATCCTTGGTATCTTATCAATTATTATCTTTTATTTAATAATAAGGTAAGAATAAATTTAATAATTCATTCATTGGTTATCGTTTCCGTTCTCTTATCATACTACCTTTATTTTCAGGGAGAATCCGGTTTTGGCTAAAGAATACTTTTCATTGAATGTTAATTTTTTTTCATAATGTACTACGCCGTAGTTCATAAAAATACTGCACAATGGGATGCTTTAACTTCATCTTCTCGGTCATGTTTAATATTCGCTTTTTTCCTACTCGTCTGTCCACTAAAGCTAGAATATTCAATAAAATATCATTACTCTCTAAGCTGTCTTCTATAGAAGTAGTTAAAAACTTATTAGCTACAACATTAAAATTAGACTTGCTTAATGAGGCCTGTGCTGACAAAAGCTCCTTTGCATGTTCTGAAATTTTTCTACCTCTTGCTATTACTTGTAGACGATCCTCCGGAACGTTCCCATTAGTATCTTTTCTGATCGTTTCAATTTCTTCATTGCTGATAGGAACTTGGATCTCTGGATCATTCTTGATTTCCAACTCCGACTGGTACCATTTGATTGGACTAGTTATATCATTCATATTGAGTATGTTCTTCTTATCTACAGCAATATAACAAACTCCAGATTTATCAGGCAAATAACGGTAACTGGTTGCCCGGTATTCGACCCTACCGTCTAACGCAGGAGAAAGGAAGCTCTCCAGTTGTTGCTTCAATTTACTCCAGGACATATATTCCTCCTATGTTCTCAAAGCCTACTAACAACCCGTCCTCCAACTTGGCAATTTAAATTCCACGTTCCTCTACCTCATCATGATCCTTACTTCCAAACTCATCAAGCAATGTACGCACTTCACTTGTTGATTTGGCATTCATTAAGCTGCTTCTGAGTTCACTTGCCCCTCGGAATCCACGGACATATATTTTGAAGAAGCGGGCGAGAGGGCTGAACGAACGTGGCTCCTGTGCTGAATAATGATCATGGAGATCTAGATGAAGCCGCAGCAGTTCAAGCAATTCCTCACTGCTGTGTTCCTTCGGCTCCTTCTCAAACGCAAATGGATTCTGGAAAATACCACGCCCAATCATAATGCCGTCCACTCCATATTGCTCAGCGAGCTTCAAGCCGGTCTGACGGTCCGGAATATCTCCGTTAATGGTCAGCAGTGTATCTGGTGCTACCTCATCACGAAGTTTCTTAATCTCCGGAATCAGTTCCCAGTGAGCGTCTACTTTGCTCATTTCCTCTCTTGTCCGCAGATGAATGGACAAATTCACAATGTCTTGTTTCAAAATATGGGTCAACCAGTCGCGCCATTCGTCTACGGCAGTGAAACCGAGCCTTGTTTTTACACTAACGGGCAGTTCCCCGGCTTTGGCGGCCTGAATGATATCCGCTGCGATTTCGGGACGGCAGATCAGGCCGCTTCCCTTCCCATTCTCGGCTACATTCGCTACAGGACAACCCATATTAATATCGATGCCTTTGAAGCCTTCTTTTGCCATACCGATGCTCATTTCACGGAAATATTCCGGCTTATCTCCCCAGATATGGGCCACCATGGGCTGTTCATCCGCTGTAAAAGTCAAACGCCCGCGTACACTTTTGTTCCCCTCCGGGTGACAATAACTCTCTGTATTCGCAAACTCCGTAAAAAACACATCCGGTCTAGCTGCTTCACTTACGACATGGCGAAACACAACATCCGTCACATCTTCCATCGGTGCCAGTATAAAAAAAGGTCGTGGCAAATCACGCCAAAAATTATTCGTCATATCAAAAACTCCTCTATAATTACCAGGACAAATCTTTGGTCCCAAAATGGTAAAGCTAACCTGTTCATGTCCTTGCTTCTTCTTCACATATAACATGTTTAACCAACGTAGTTCAAACGGCAGGTTAAGCATAGACATCTAAATGAGTATATCATACTCAATAGAGGAGCATACTCCCCAAAAGACTCGCAAAAAAAGGAAGAGCGCCGCCCCTCCTTGCCATCTTCTATAACGTACTGCGCCGCAGTTCATAAAAATACTGCACGGCATAACTTCCCCCAGCCTACGCCGTTCCCATGCGAATGGCTAAAAAAAAGAGCCGAGGAATAATATCCTTGACCCTTTTCGTCAATTTCTACACATCAATACCCAAAATTTTCAGCTGTTCATTGATTCTGGCTTCAAGTTCAGCGATTTCTTGTTTATCTTGCTCTATTTCTTCAAGTGATGCCACGTGAGCATATTTATCAACATCTACACGATTTCGGTACGTTTCGATAATCTTATTGATGTTTTTATCAGTAAGTTTGTTTTGATTTTTACCTTTTTCAAACGCCAATACACCTTAACTATTAGTCTTTTCTGACCAACAGCGCAACACTCTCCACATGAACCGTATGCGGAAACATATCTACAGGCTGTACTTCCACTGTACTATACCCGCCATCCTCCAATATCCTTAAATCCCGCGCCAGTGTGCTTGGATTACAGGATACATACACTACACGCTCTGGCTTCATCTCCAGAATGGTGTCGAGCAGGCGTGGATCGCAGCCCTTGCGGGGCGGATCGACGACGATAACGTCGGCGGTGATGCCTTGCTCTTTCCATGCGGGAATGACGTCCTCGGACGCGCCTACCTCAAATTTCACATTACGCATTTCGTTCAACAGCGCATTACTCCGTGCATCGTCGATGGCTTCTTTGACAATTTCGACCCCATACACCTGGTCCGCATGCTGAGCGAGGAACAAAGAAATCGTGCCGATGCCACAATACGCATCGATTACCGTTTCTTTGCCTGTGAGCCCGGCATATTCGACGGTTTTGCTATACAGCACTTCCGTTTGTACGGGATTCACCTGATAAAAGGATCGCGCGGAAATCGCAAACTGGACGTTTCCAATGTAATCGTAGATCACGTCACGCCCCCACAGTACACGAGTCTCGTCGCCAAAAATAACGTTCGTTCGCTTCGTGTTCACGTTCTGGCATATGCTTGCCACGTGTGGGATATGCTCACGAATACTGCCGATCCACGCATCTGCGTGCGGAATATCTCGCCCATTTGTGACGAGGACCAGCATCATTTCACCTGTGCGAAAAGCGGTCTTCACAACGACATGGCGCAACAGCCCGCGCCCGGTTTCTTCATTATATGCACTGATGCCCAGCATTCGGCCAATCTCTTTGACCCGTGCGACAACTTCATCGTTGCGCTCGTCCTGAATGAGACAGGTATTCATATCCACGATGCGATGGCTGCCACGTGCGTAGAAACCGCCGACAAGCCCGCCCTCGGCGACACCAATCGGCACCTGTGCTTTGTTGCGGTACCGCCACGGCTCACTCATACCGAGTGTAGGATGCACAACTACGCCTTGTACACGCGACATGTGGTCTGCATTTCCATCCGCAGAGTCAGCCAAAACCTCTGCAGTACGCTCACTGGACTCCGTAGTCACACTCAGCTTTCCTATACGCTCCAGCACATCCACCACATGTTGCCGCTTCCAGCCCAGCTGCGCTTCGTAGCTCATATGCTGGAGCTGACAACCGCCGCATTGATCATAGATGGCACACGGAGCTGCAATTCGGTCGGGGCTAGCCTGCGCAATATCCAGCAGCTTGGCATAGCCGTACTGCTTTTTCGTTTTCAGCACCTTGACCCGTACCTTTTCACCCGGTAACGCGCCTGGAACAAACAGCGTAAACCCTTCGACACGCCCTACACCCTCGCCATCATGGTTCATGCCGATGATGTCTATCACGGCCTCATCGTTCTTTTGCACAGGCAGATCGCTACGCTCTGCACTAGACCGTTTACGATTGGAAGCTTCCTGACTCCGTCCGTCGTTACTCCGTTCATTTTTGGAAAAACGACGAGGTTTTCGTTCATTCTCCCCTTTTTTCCGAGGAAAATCGTCCATATTTCCATTTTTATTTTCGGTTCCAGCCCGAAGCATTCTATTCCCAGCTCCAACTGGTGACTGTTCCAGTTCTCTGTCTTTTTTCGCCTGCATGGTCTTGTTGTGCTGCTTTCCTGGAACTGGAGTTGCTGTTGCTGTATTCCGGCGGCTTTTTCCACGTCCGCTACGGTTATTTGTCATGGTTGTCACTTCTTTCTGTTCTTCTTTACTCACTTATCTTCAATCAGCCATATCATTCAAATCGTCATCTAGACGACGTTTAACATCAACTCGAAAATGCCGTTACTCCCCACGGAGAACGGCAAGGACCGATATGTTTCCTACAAAAAACAACGATCTTCTCTACGCTCTGTATATCGAACTGCTCAAATCAACAAAAACAGAACTATTTCCGTTGATTTCCTCACCGGAACACATTCAAATGATGCGGTAAATTTCGGAAGGTCGCTGGCAAGGTGCCTCCTAATTCGCCATCCAGATTAAGCTGAACATAGCCAGGTGAGG
This sequence comes from Paenibacillus sp. lzh-N1, assembly GCF_002872435.1. Taxonomy (NCBI): domain Bacteria; kingdom Bacillati; phylum Bacillota; class Bacilli; order Caryophanales; family Paenibacillaceae; genus Paenibacillus; species Paenibacillus sp. lzh-N1. The sequence continues at coordinate 774,815 of NZ_CP025696.1, forward strand.
TCACTTCCATGTAATCTGTTCTGAAATAAACGATTTTCTTGTCCTGCATATGCTCTCCGCGCAGCGCAAGTGTAACCAAGCGGATCATTTCCGCCAGATTGCATTTGCGCACAGCGATGACATCGAGCAGTCCATCATCTATTGTCGCCCCAGGAGCAAGCTTTTCAAACCCGCCGACCGAATTTGTATTTGCGATTAGGAAAAGCATAAATTCGTCGTGGATCACTTCCTGACCCGATGCCTTGATGATCAGCTCCTGTGGAGCAAGGCTGACCATCTTCTCCATACCTTTAAAATAATAGGCCAATTGGCCAATCATCGTTTTGAGCTTGCTTGGAACTTCATATGTAAGCTCGGTTAAAGTTCCACCGCCTGCGATGTTGATAAAGTAGCGGTCATTGGCTTTTCCGATATCCAACGGCTTCGGATTTTGACGAATAACGAGGTCACAATAATCCTCCCAATGCCTGGGAATGCCCAGTGCTCTGGCAAAATCATTCGTCGTTCCTAGAGGAAACACACCCAGAGGCGGGCGGTTTTCCCTTTCAGCCATCCCGTTAATGACCTCATACAATGTACCATCGCCACCAGCGGCAATAATCATATCATAGCCACGCTCAACGGCCTCTGTTGCGGCACGCGTTGCGTCCCCTTCCCCTGTAGTTGCATGGCAAGAGGCCTCAATACCACCTTCATCCAGGCGCTGCAAGACATCCGCAAGGCGACGCTTCATTTCCTCACGCCCAGAGGTCGGGTTGTAGATTAATCTAGCTCTTTTCATTCCGTTACGCCACCCGTATATTTAATGATATTTATATTCACATCGCAGTTCATCACATTCAGTCTGTACAAAATATCATCATACTGGAAAAAGGCCTCTTTTACAATAAAAGAAGCCAGTCACTATCCAAATAAGGGAATTTCAGGTTGAGACACTAGCGCCCGAATTCCGTCTATTTATTATCGATCCTTGCTTGCTTCTGCATATTCTGCATCAGTTCACGAATCTGTCTGTCCATCCAGCTTGTTAGCAAAGGATGCGGCAATAAAGGATCACCTAAATAACGGTAATCCAGCCCCTGTAAGCGTTTAGGAATCATATGACTTGTAAAATATCCCGAACTCAAAAACAGCGGTGCCACAATAACATCATGCCCCCGCTCCTGATTCCAGTACGCCGCCTTGTCATGCACACCCTCAGGATTTAGCAAAGCGTGGTCCGTAATGATGCCACTCACGTTTTGCACCGTACGAGCCAACGAGGAAATCCCTTGCTCCCAGCGCTGAAGAAAGCCGTTGTGCGCGCTGCCGTGTCCTACGAGTAAAATGACCTCGCGCGCAGGATCGACCGACAACGGGCGAACCTTGTCCCACACCATGCGGGCAACATCTTCGCCGTCATCCAATGGGCTACCAAAATGCACACGTGCCTTCAATCGAAACGGCTCCAAATCTGTTTCTTTGTCTGGCGCAGCTTTGACTCCCAGCGCATAGCTAATTTCATCTACATGCGTACTGCCTGACGACACGAACAAAGGAATAACCAGTAAATCTGTTACCCCCAAGGCTTCCAGACGGTCAATCCCATTTTGAATCAATCTTCCTTTAACCGTTTCCAAAAATGAAACCTCTACCGGCATTTCTTCCAGCAATTGAAGCTTTGCAACTGCCTGATCCACCTGTTCCACCCAATATGGCTCTCTAGAGCCATGGCTGATGACTAGTATCCCAGGGCTCCGCATTAGCGACCCAGACGTTCCAGAGTCATTTTATACCCGTCATTCCCATAGTTCAGACAACGCTTAACACGTGAAATGGTGGCTGTACTGGCGCCTGTCTCAGCTTCAATCTGATTATATGTGCTGCCTTTGCCAAGCATACGGGCAACCTCCAGACGTTGGGAGAGGGATTGAATTTCATTAATTGTGCACAGATCATCAAAAAATACATAGCACTCTTCCAAATTTTTAAGAGTTAAAATAGCTTCAAACAATTGATCAATACTTTTATCATTAAGCTTTTTAAGCTGCATAGATTATCATCTCCCAAAGGTTACAATCTCTCCTCATTGTACTCGACAAATAGTCAGTTTTTCAAGCATTAACGGTTTCACGCATTACAGAACAACATTACATGACTACAGAAACATACTGTGCGAATGCCCAAATCCGCTTTTATACCTAATTTCGGGACACGCGCCTAAACCCACTGTGCGTTTGTAACATACAGTAGAGTATCAATCTGCAAAGGAATGTGATCTCATGCCTGGACATTACTATCATCGGAGGGCGCAAACGCGTTCCATTTCCGATCCGTATAGTTCAACTCCTTATCCTGGACTCGATCCATACAGCGAGGTTCCGCAAGTCGATTCCTCCGCCGTGGTGCCCTATGAGGCACCAGCGAGTATAACAGATTCCGCCGTGGTCACGCCAGACCCCGCCCCAGCCAAAGGAGGGCTGCTTGGCGGTCTTGGTAATCTCAACGATATTAAAGGTATTATTGACCGTATGGGCGGTATTGACGGGATTGTTGCTACGGTCGGCAAGGTACAAAAGATCATGTCTAGCGTGCAGCAATTTGCTCCGATGGCAAAACTGATTATGGGCTCGCTCCCAGCATTCAACAAAAACGCAAGCAAAAATTCCAAAACAGAAATTACTGAGGAACTGGATGAATATACACCGCCACGCCGACGCCGGAAAAAGACACAGCGCAAAAGCAATACTACCCCGCGCAGACGTCCGCGCAAGCGCACAAGAAAGTAGGCAGTTTTATTTAAACCAGCCTCGGCGAATAAACCACACCACCATCGCAACACTCAGTAAGAACATAAAGAACAGTACGCCAAAATATCCATATTTCCAGCCCAACTCGGGCATATTCGAAAAATTCATACCATAGATTCCTGCAATCAACGTTAAGGGCATAAAAATAGTCGTAATTACAGTCAGCGTCTTCATAATTGAGTTCATGCGATTGGAATTAAGCGATATGTAACTGTCTCTCAGGTCGGCTGTCATCTCGCGGTCGGCCTCCAGCATGTCTGTCAGCTTCAATAAATGATCATAAATGTCAGTAAAATAAGCCTTATGATCCCCCTGACCCTGCACATGCTGCGAATTTAAAACACGGTACATCAGATCACGCATCGGGACGATCGTACGGCGCAGCTTGAGCAACCTGCCACGCAGGTCAAACACCTGCTTCATTAATTCCTCTACCGATTCGTGTGCGCCCAAACCTTCCAGCTCGGCTAATTCATCCTCAATGATGAAAAGGCTCGGAAAATAGTTGTCTACCAGCTTGTCCATCACCGTATAAGCCGCAGCCAGCGGTCCGCGAGACCATATTTTGCGTTCATTCGCATGCTCAACAATCCGCTCCCAGGCCTGATCCAGCTCCTCTTGCTCACGATGGTGATAGGTAACCAAAAAACGGCTGCCAATAAACATATCTACCTCTTCCGCCTCTAATGTATCCGCATCAAGCGCATGCACTACCAGAAACTGTACATCCTCGTAATAATCCAGTTTGGGACGTTGCAGTACATGCATACAATCCTCCACAGCTAGCGGGTGAAAATGAAAATAACTCGTCAGCAGTTCTGACTCGCTCTCTGTAGGCTCGTTAAAGTCGGCCCAAATCCATATGTAATCTTCCATGACAATCTGCTCCAATGGTTGTCCCACCGTCACCTGATGATCATGACTTATAGCCAATGTACGTATCACCGTACGTCCCCCTCGCTTATACTGCCGTCTTATATGTTATTTATATTGTATATAAGCCATTCCACATTATACAAATCTCATGCTCTATATTTCCATACACTAAATAAGAAAAGGATATGCCAGGTTCAATCCCCCTAACATATCCTTAAAATAATTGGTCGTTATCACTTAAATCTTTTTCATTTCTTATACAGTTGTGGGATGCCCGGGTTCCACCATTCAAATCGAATGATGCTTACTCGCTATATCCCTCTCGGCGCAGCAAGCAAAGCGCTGCGCCAATTCCCTCTGCCTATCTCCACCCATTTAAAAGTGGCGCGGGCTTTTGCGAAGAAAGGAGTAGGTTCAGCAAGTCTTAGCGTAGCGGTCCATTTGAATCTGTAGAAGCGCCAGCGTTCGCCTTTGCCCTTGAATTTTCACCATATAGGTCTTATATAATCGAAAAAATTCATAGGCAACAGCGATCGAAAGATCAAATGGATCGTGGAGCGTCTCACAACGAGCACCCCGACTCACATTCACACCCCCTACCCCACTTACAATACCTTCTCCAAGAAACTAATGGTCCGCTCGTTTTTCGGATTACCAAATACCTCTTGCGGTGTTCCTTCTTCCACGATGTAACCACCGTCCATAAATACGACACGGTCGCTTACTTCTCGCGCAAAGCCCATCTCATGCGTTACGATCATCATCGTCATGCCTTCGCGAGCCAGATCTTTCATTACGCCGAGCACTTCGCCCACCATTTCAGGATCAAGCGCCGATGTTGGCTCGTCGAACAGCATAATGTCTGGGTTCATTGCCAGAGCACGTGCAATCGCCACACGTTGCTTCTGACCGCCAGAAAGCTGTCCTGGCAACACATCTGCCTTATCGGCCAAACCTACACGATCCAGCAGCTTCATAGCCGTCTCCCGGGCCTGCGCCTTCGTCTGTTTGCCCAGCTCAGTCGGTGCGAACATAATGTTCTTGAGCACCGTCATATGCGGGAACAGATTGAAATGCTGAAACACCATACCTATATTTTCACGGACCTTGTTAATGTCCACGTTTTTGTCACCCAATTTGTAGTCATCGACGATGACCTCACCAGCTGTAATTTCCTCCAGCATATTCATACAACGCAAAAACGTACTTTTCCCTGAACCAGAAGGGCCAATGACGCATACAACTTCGCCTTCCCGTACTTGCATGTCAATGCCTTTTAGCACCTGGTTACTGCCATAGCTTTTTTTCAGGTTTTTAACGATAATTTTACCCACGGCGAACTCTCCCTTCAAGACGGTTGGAAATTTTGGTCAGGACTGTAATGACGATAAGATACATCACCGCAACGACCAGCCAAATATCAAAGGATTGGAACGTCCGCGCAATAATGATTTTGCCCGATTGGGTCAATTCAACCAGACCGATAACTGACAAAATTGACGTATCCTTCAACGTAATAACCAACTGATTGATAAACGACGGGATCATGATTTTCACTGCTTGTGGCAAAATGATCTTCAGCATGGCTGTCCGGTATGGCAAACCAAGCGAACGAGCTGCTTCCATTTGTCCTGGATCAATGGACTGAATACCCCCGCGGATAATTTCGGTCACATAAGCACCAGCGTTTAGAGATAACGTCAACACCGCCGCGACAAAAAGCGGCATTTTAAAATCGAGTGCCTGTGGGATACCGAAGTAAATAAAGAATGCAAGTACGATCAGTGGAATACCGCGGAATACATCAACGAAAACAGTTGCAATACCGCGGAACACCTTGTTATGGCTAACTTTCATAAAGCCAAACACTAGTCCCAGCAAAAAGGCTACGAGCAAGGATACCAGGGTGTACAACAGCGTATTTCCCATCCCTTTAATCAACGCAGGCAGCGAAGCGGAAATGAGCTCCCAGCGGCTACGTTCTACAGGGGCCACACCTTTGCCAGATTCACCAAGGTATTTCGACATAATCTTGTCATATTCCCCGCTGTTGCGAAGATTCACAAGCCCTGCATTAAATTTCTCCAGCAGCTCCGCATTTTTGCCTTGGTTGACAGCAAAACCGTAAGAACCGCCTTTTTCCTTATCAGTCACCAGCTTAAGACCATTATTCTGAGTCACACCGTATGCCAGTACCGGATAATCATCAAAGCAGGCAACCGAATTACCTGTTTTAACTTCATCATACATCTGAGAAGAATCGTCGAACGGAACTGTAGTAAAGCCATATTTCGCCTTAATGGATTCCGCGAACGTGTAGCCTTCTGTTCCTGTTTTGACAGCGACACGCTGTCCTTTCAAGTCCTCATAGCGTTTAATCGTATCATTATCCTTACGGACCGCCATGACAACACCTGAGTCAAAATAGGGTTCAGAAAAATCAAATTTTTGCTTGCGTTCATCGGTAATACTCATCCCGGCAATGACACCATCTACTTGATTCGTTTCAAGGGCCTGCACTGCCGCGTTAAAGCCAAGTGGCTTAATGGTATACTCAAAATTCTGATCCTTAGCAATAGCTGCCAGTAAATCCATGTCGATTCCGACAAATTTCCCATTTACATCTTCAAACTCAAAAGGCGCGAACGTTGTATCCGTGCCGATATCATACTTTGTTTTATTTTCTGCGTGAGCCACCACACCGAAATTACCGGCCAGGGCAACCACAGAAAACAAACAAATCATGAGTGCTATTAGTTTTCTTGGTTTTTGCATAAGATCCTCCAGTCAGTTGAACGGTTCAAAGTTTTCTGTTTATTCTACAGGAGTTATTAAAAATTGACTACTTTGATGTCAGGTATTTTTTAAAAAACATCTCATGGAACTATCTGGATGTGTGAACTCTGAAGATGTATTTTTGCCCCAGAATGCCAATAAGCCCCTGCCGCAAAAAGCGGACGGAAGCTTATTGTGTATCCTATATTGTATGTTCTTTTTCAGGGATTCATGAAGAAAACTAGAAAAGAATTTTGAAAATTAAACCTGACAACAGCGCAGAAATTGGAATCGTTATTACCCAGGTAATTACAATACGACCAGCTAATGACCAGCGAACTGCGCTAAAGCGCTTCGCAGAACCAACACCCAAAATTGCCGAAGTTATTGCATGTGTGGTACTTACTGGCAAATGGAGCAAGGTGGCTGTGAATATAACGGAAGCCCCCGAAACGTCGGCTGCAAATCCATTAATTGGGTCAATTTTAAAAATTTTGGTTCCCATCGTTTTGATGATCTTCCAACCACCAATAGACGTACCCAGTGCCATAGCGGTTGCCGCTGAAATTTTAACCCACATAGGTACTTCCAAATGGTCTTGATACCCTGCGGAGACGAGTGCGAATGTGATAATCCCCATCGCCTTCTGAGCATCATTCGTACCATGCGTAAACGACTGGATAGCTGCCGTAATGACCTGCATAGTGCGGAAACCTTTGTTCACTGTATGTGGACTGCGATAAGCAAAAATGTATTTCAAAATCATCATCACAATGTAACCGACAACAAAAGCAATCAACGGGGAGAAAATAAGCCCCTCCACAATCCCGATGAAGCCGCTCCAATTTAATTTATCCTGTCCCGCACCTACATACACCGCCCCTGCCAACGCACCAATCAATGCATGAGAGGAGGATGAAGGAATACCAAACCACCAGGTTAGAAGATTCCAGATAATCGCAGCGATCAGCGTCGCAATGACGATATCAATACCGTTGGTTAATTTGGTAGGGTCAGCAACACTTCCACCAATGGTTTTGGCAACCCCAGTGAACATGATGGCCCCAAGAAAGTTCATAACCGCAGCCATAATAATCGCACGTCGCGGCGTCAATGCACGGGTCGAGACCGAAGTCGCAATCGCATTCGCGGTATCATGAAACCCATTGATAAAATCAAATGCCAGAGCAAGAAAAATAACAATACCTAATACCAGTAAACTTGTATCCATGTAACAGGACTCCCTTACGAGTTACGCATAATGATGGATTCCAGCATATTTGCAACATCCTCGCATGAATCCGTTGTATTTTCAAGGCGTTCGTACAATTCTTTACGTTTAATCAGCTCAATAGGATCAGTTACAGTTGCAAACAGGTTTTTGATGCAAATACGCAATAATTCATCCCCCTGATTTTCCAAATCATTTAGGCGAATGGTGTATTCACGAATAGCCAACAATTTTTTCTGTGAAAGCAAATGTACAGCCTTCTGAATTTCGTAAGCTGATTGACGCAAAATATCAGCGAACTGCACAATATACTCGTCCGGCTCTGTAATGTTGTACATATAAAAACGAGAGGCTGTCGCTTCAAGACCATCCAGCACATCATCCATGGTCGTTGTCAGTTCCATGATGTCGTCGCGTTCCAGCGGCGTAATGAAGGTCTTGTTCAACTCAGTAATAATCGTGTGTGTGTAATCATCACACTTATTTTCATACTTCTTCATCTCATTGGTAAACAAAGTCACATCTTGAAAATTTGAAGTATGTTGGGCAAAATAATCGGCTGCTTGCACGATCGTATCTGCCATATTTTCCAACGTCTCGAAGAATATATCCTTTTTCTTCAATCTCATAACGATTACCCCTTTACGAAAATATCCGCAACCTGTTTCGACTGCAATAGACAACCTTTGCTATCTTATCACACTCATCAATGTTTTTGTAATGTTTGTAAAAGCAAATTTCTAGATATACGTATACAATGCCCGACATAGAGGGTCATTATCCGACAATTTTTTCCTAAATAGGTGTATTACGTTTTCTAATTCGCTTCAAACGTTACATGTTCCGTTAGTGAAGTATCTGCAGGTACTACATGTATATAGGATGTACCTGGTGTTAACGGGATTTCAACCCCATTTTTCATAAACCGAATCGCATCGCCAGATGTATGCTGCCATTCAGCACGTATTAACTGTCCTTGTTGAAACACCATGGCCTCTCCGCTACCGTCCAGTTCAACGCTTAGTCTGCCTACATCATCCAGCGTTCGATGCCTCGTGCTCATCACAATAACATTAGCCGCTGAGAGCTGTTGGTTATTATTTTGATCCAGATGTGACTTTTCGTTCACAAAACGCTTATATCGTTGATCGGCTCGATCATAGGTATAAGATACGCGATAGCTTTTCAGCAAAAACCGGATGTGCACAGATGCGGCACTCTCGTCCACCATAACTGGAGTTTCGCCGGTTTTAAGATAAGGATACACTGGAACTTCCGTCTGCTTGGTATATCCTTTGCTTTCGCTTCCTTTACGTAGCCTGCTCACATCTGTGTATAAATTATGTGGTGGACGACGATCTTTACTTCGCCAAAAATAAGCCCCTCCATTTGAAATCTCATCCAGATGCTCCTTCCGCTGCTGCTGTAAAATCGCATAGGCATCTGTACTTCCCCCTGCATGTATCGGCAACGCACCATAGGTTTCGCCTAGTTCAATCAAATACGGCCGAATACTGCGGACCGGACCGATCTTCACATCTCCACCATGACTTTGGAAAAAAGCTACCAAACGGGTAATTCCGCCTTCTGCAAGAACCTCATATACCATGTCTGCCTCGCTAAGCCCTGCCTGTGGACGCGCAGCCGGGGCATTGTTAATCATGACAGCCAGTGGCCGCTCCAAAACAGGCTGCTCCACCGGAAGCCCGGTAAGCGGAGCTGTAAATGCCGGAACAGATGGCTCCTTAGGCGGTTCAAGCACCTTCTTCTCTGTTTCTTGCTGGTTCGGTTGGGGAACGGATTCAGATTCACCCGTATTGGACAAAGCAGAACAAGATATCATTGTCATGCATAACAGAGCTGAGGCCATCACACGCAACCAATGATTTCGTTGAAACATGGGCCCGGACAAGTTCATCCCTCCACATCGTTATTTTTCTCATTATAAGCTTTATTTCCTGTTTTTGTCTTGATTGAGGCATTACCTCTCTATAGAATACTTATCTAAAGACATTAAAATTTAAAAAATATTTAGAGTTTGTGATTTTTATCACAAATAACTGTAACTGAACCTAATACAATAAAGGTGTAGCAAAGATGATCATCCCAAACAAAATGAAATACAACCCATCATTATAGATTAACAAAGAGGAGTGATTTGAATGTTTAACAACTGGTTACGTGAGAACAAAGTAGCAATGTGGCTGCTGACTGTAGTACGGGTTTATCTAGGTTATGAATGGATGACCCACGGACTTGAGAAGCTGACTGGCGGATTCGATGCAGGTGGATTTATCTCGGGGGCCATTGCTAAAACAGGCGGAGATCACCCCGCTGTACAAGGCTGGTGGGGATCGTTCCTTGAAGCCTTTGCCCTGCCGAATGTCGGTTTGTTCAACGTCCTGATCCCATTGGGTGAGTTCTTGGTCGGGGTTGGCCTGCTGCTTGGTACATTGACTACACTGGCTACTTTGATGGCTATGGTTATGAACTTCTCGTTCCTGTTCTCGGGAACAGTAAGCACCAATGCAATCTACCTGCTGGTTGAAATCTTCCTTATCGTTGCTGGTGCAAATGCCGGAAGAATCGGCTTTGACCGTTGGGTACTGCCCTTCCTGCGTGGACTGTTTGGTAAAAATAAAGATACTTATCAAACGGACCCCAATCGAAAAATAGCTTAACTATCCAAAAAACAACCGTTATCCTCTGGAAATGGTTGTTTTTTTGTTCAGCCATGCTGCTTCTCTTTAATGTGTGGCTATGCTGCACCCTCCTCTATTTAAATGAACAAAGGAGTCCTCAAGTCCATCCTGACTTGGAGACTCCTTTTTCGGGTTCATCTTTCCCACTTGAAACCTCAGAAGGCATGTTTTACCCAGTCATCAACTATGAAAAATATAAAGTATTCGGAAATGACATTACCGCAGATATCCGCAGATATATTGACATCATGGCGACGGAATCTGGACAGCCGGCTACCAAGGATGCGGCATTACACATCGGTTATCAACAGTTAGCCGGAAGGGTGCTGGCTCAAGAGTCGTTTATAACCCAATATCCACATTCCAATCGTACACAAGCAGTGAAATCATTACATGATCTCTATTTCTTCTATACTTTTTATGGTACGAACAATACACCACTATTCGATGATGACACCGGGAAGATTCGCCCCAATGCCAAAAAAGGATATCAGCTCGTCGTTCAACGCAACAGGGATTCGAAGAGTACCTACATTCAAAAGCTGAAGGCATTTATGACACTATTGGATCAAAATGGAGATAAGCGAACTCCGCAGGTATCCGCCTGGCTAAAAAAGAACGTGCCTGCTAATTAATCACAGAAGAACACACCAAAAGAACTTCCAACCCCACACACCATGTGGTTTCGGAAGTTCTTTTTCTTACATTTACAGATCATTTTCTTGACCAAAAGCCCAACAATTGAGGCTCAATGAGCCAAGGACATACGACTGAAAAAGCTTACGCGCGGAGCGATCATGATCGGCAGCCCCCATCACGTAAAACAAAGGCGAAAAGTGCTCTATTCCATACGAAGGAACCGCCTGCTTGGCATATGGAGCCTTCTTGTCATATTGGAACAGATGACGCAAATTCCAGTCTTGAAGCTGCTGTGCGATCCAGTCATCATATTGAACGGCCCAATCGGCTGGCTCACTCGTCTGCTTGAGTGTCCGCAAGTTGTGGACCAAGCCTCCACTACCAAGGATCAAAATCCCTTGTTCACGCAGTGGCGCCAGCATCCGTCCAATCTCATATTGCTCCTGAGGATCGCGCCGTGAATCAATGGATAAGGGTACGACCGGTATGTCCGCATCAGGATATATATGCCGCAAAACCACCCATGCTCCATGATCCAGTCCCCGGTTCCGAACCGGCTGGTGGAACAGGTTATGCTGACTGAACAGATGCCCTATCTCCTCATACAGCTTTGGATCGCCTGGTGCAGGGTAATCAAGTGAGTACATTTCTTCGGGAAAGCCGTAGAAATCGTGCAACGCTGCATGCTGATCATCCGCGCCGATACATTGATCGGGGCTATCCCAATGCGCGGAAAAAATGATGATTCCTTTGGGTCGGGGCAGGCTCGCGCCCAGCTTTGCAAGAAAGCTGGTATATGCGTTATTTTCTACAGCCAGTGTCGGTGAACCATGCGCAACAAAAATTGAGGGTAATGTCATCGCTGCCAACCTCCACACGCCAGTATAGTGTTACTCTTTCATTTTACTCCGGCGGAGGCGCAATTTCCAATACAATCCGTTACACCCTGAAATCAGATCATCCAGTGCTGCCAATCCCGTTGAATATTTTCCTGTTCATCCAGCCATTCCAGTGTGCGGTCAATCAGCTGTTGCCGCTCTTTACCTGACGAGAAAGTGTGATCTCCCTGGAAAATAATCTCCTTATCACAGCGTCCCTCTGGACGCATCCAGAATACCTTTTGAAACAGAAATGCATAATCCACAGGAATGATATCATCCGAGGTGCCATGAATAACAAGCACATCACCGTTAAATTTAACGGCCTCTTGGAACGGTTGGAATTGAGCTAATGACTCAAAATAAGCTGGTGTGAACTTATAGCCCAAGTAGTCTGCATGACCGGTTTTAACAGACTCGTCGTACACGCTTCGCTCCGTAATTTTGACAATGTCGTTGAACGGATAGCCGACAGCTGACCAAAGGACCAGGTTTTGTACTCTTTTGTCCCGAACGGCTGTGAGCAGAGCAACCGCGCCCCCCAAACTGTGACCGATCAGCGTCACCTTGGTCGGGTCAATGTCCGCGCAATTAACGGCGTAATCCAACACGGTGCGTGTCTGATTAATCATGGACTCAAGCCCCTGCTTGCCGTATTCACCCGTACTTTCCCCACAACCGGCAAAGTCAAAGCGCAGTACAAAATATCCACCTTCGGCCAATTCACGCGCAGTCTTGACGAACAATCGATCGACTCCGATACGATTGCCCACAAAACCGTGACAAATGACAACGAGCGGAACTCGTCTCTGACGTTCTCCCTCATTCGTACGGTTTGGATAATGAATTGTTGCGGCCAGCTCCTCATGTTCAAAACGAATTCCAATTTGCCGTTCCATCCTGATTCCCCCTGTTTCAAACTTCACTACAGCATTTTATCATTCAAACTCATATAGTAACGTGGAATATCCATCCAGAATATTCATTCACTTTAATTCCGATAAGTTTAATAAGTTTTATAGTAAAGTCAGTCTATCATCGCCCTGCTTCCTTGTCAACCTGTCAGTTCATACCGGGATGGAAGTAAACAAATGGCGCTCCCCGATGTGATGCCGGAGAACGCCATACTACTCGCTTATTAGAGTGCATCCGCTACATTAAAGTAGACGACTTGCTACTCGTAGCTGTGCCTGAACATTTGGTGGGTTTCGACTCGTCCCTCCCACTCCAGTTTACAAGAGGCGCCGTTATTTTGATCCTCATGCCACAGGCTGCGGTAGCTCTGTTCACCCAGTTCACCTGCAAATTCTGTGTCCTCAGCCAATTCAGTATCGTCCAAAATACGGTACGTTGGAGATGTCCCTTGAACGCTTCGGTGACTCACGTTTGCAAGCAAGGCTTCCCCGCTGTTCCCGTTCGGAGCACCTGTCAGTCGTTTTTGGACTGAATAATCTGCCTGGTTCTCCAGTTTCATGATGCCACATCCTCTCAACGTTTTATATTCAGGTTGCTCCATGTGCTCACCCTTTATCCAGTTTGAGGAGAATGCAGCGGTAATATACATAATGGATAAAGCCTTTTGCCATCCGGCGTATCCTCACGTATACTGTCTTTGTTACAAAATGGCGATTCCAGCAACTTGGGATACGATCATAAAGTAGGAGGAAGCAATGAATAAAGCAAAAAATTATACGCTTATTGCATGGGTTGCCTTGTCCATGTTTTTCCTGACACAGGCGATTATTGGTTGGTTTATCACATTTACAGGCGGGGATATCAAACCTTTTGAAAAAATTAGCCTTTCCACCCTCATCATCATCGCCGCAGGTGCCATTCTGCTGGTTGAAGCACTGATGAATTTCATGGATCGTCCGGAAGAAGGCGAGGAGACTCAACAGCCAGACCATGCTCCCGCGAAGCCCCAAATGAATTTCAAATCCATCTTGATGTATGTAGTACTGGTTGTTGTCATTCTTGTCACCGGACTTGCGCTACGCAGTGTGCTGCCGGTATTCAAAATCTCACCTTGGATGAATTTAGTGCTTGCGGCTATTGGCTTTATTGGACTCAAACCGATTTTTCTGCGTAAAAAACGTTCATAACCTCGCAATTCTCACAGTGCTGGAGCTGCCTCATTACGGAATCGTAGCAGCTCCTTTTTATTTGCAATCAGCCATCTGACTCGAAGCTTGAGGATCGTTAGAAAAGCCGTATCCCCACCTGCAAGAAGATGCATGGGGAATACGGCTTGATGTACTTTCGCATTTATTTGGAAAATAGTTGTTCTGCATTATCCAATGCAATTTTGTGTCCCATCGCGGAATAGTCCAGCCATGGCTGTCCGTCCAACATGTAGACATGACCTTGCTTCACAGCTTTGAGTCCTTGCCATACTGTATTTCCCTCCAACTGCTTATATACCTTTTGGGCATCCGCACCTTTACTGATAATCACCAGGATGGCATCAGCATCGTAATCTGGCAAAACCTCTTGAGACACAACCTGGTAGGCCTTATTAATCTTTTCCACACCTTTAGCTGGCTTCAAGCCCAAATCCTGATACAATAGCGGTCCTACTGGACGCTTCATCCCCATGACACGAACTTCTTTCGCTGTGACACGTACAGCCATGACAGTCCCGTCTCCGATTTTGGAATGAATGAGCTTTTTGACCCGTTCCCTCTGTGTATCATAATCTTTCAGAAAAGTGTCTGCCTGTGCTTCATGTTTAACCATAGCAGCTATTTTTTTCAATTGATCTTTCCATGTACCTTCATCCAAATCAAAAACCTCGGTCGGTGCAATTTTTTCAAACTTGGCCACATCGGTTCCCGAATATTTTTTGTCGAGAAAAATATGATCAGGTTGAAGCTCCAGTACCGCTTCCATATCGGGGTCTGTGACAACCCCCAGCTTACGAGTATTTTGAAGACGATCTTTTACATGGGGCAAAAAATCCTTCACATCTCCACCTATAACCGAACCCGCTGGAGTAATGCCCAATGCTAGCAGATTGTTCGTCAAATGAATAGACATGGAAGCAATACGCGAATCCGCACTCATGGTGGTTTGGGCACTATCGGCTGCTTTCGTACTACTAGCTTGTTTGTCTGCTGTTTGCCCACAAGCAGACAGCATGATCATGCATGCAACAAGAAACAGGGCTATCCACGAACGTTTAAACCCTGAACCCTCAAATCTATTTTTTCTCATGTATATTCTCTCCTATACTATAGAAGCTCTATTTTTAATGTTCGATCCTCAACGCTTCTATTTCGTTGTTGTTTAGCATGCTGCATCATGTGCAGCTTTGGGTTTCATATGTAACCTAATCCTATTGTCATTTGGTTCGGGACAACAAGAATAAAAAATACGGAGCTCCTACCACAGCAACCACTACACCTGCTGGAATCGCATTCGGCTGAAATACCGAACGACCAATCGTATCTGCCGTGACCAGAATGACGACTCCAACCAAAGCGGCTACTGGCAACAAATGCTGATACATCGGTCCAACCAAACGGCGAGCCAGATGAGGCGCAATCAGCCCAATAAAACCGATACCTCCGGCCATGGATACGCTGGCGCTCGATAGAGCCACTGCTGCGCCCAGCAGTATCAAGCGCTGGCGTTTTACACTTGTACCGATTCCAGCTGCGGTCTCATCACCCAGCGACAGATTATTTAGGCTACGTGTCTGCGATAGAACGTAGGGCAATACAATGACAATCCATGGCAGTAAAGCCACTGCATGTATCCAGTCCCGTCCCCATACGCTGCCAGCCAACCAACGTGCGGTAAATGCGTACGTATCCTCATCCAGCCGCAACGACCAATACAGCGTTATGGCGCTGAGCCCTGAGGCTACACCGATACCGGACAGGATTAGCCGCACAGGCACGATTCCTCTGCTGCCACTATAGGACAGCATAACTATCAGCACCGCTGCGACGACACCTCCTGCAAAGGTAAACAAGGGGATGAACAAGGCTGCTGATCCTTCCAAATCGCGAAAAAAGCTGACATACATCACCAGTCCTAAAGCAGCCCCCGCATGAAGGCCCAGCACTCCCGGATCTGCGAGTGCGTTTCGCGATAAGCCCTGCATGACCGCCCCGGCTGCACCCAGTCCCGCTCCAGCCAGTACCGTTACAACCATCCGCGGCAGCCGGTATTCAAACAGGACCATATGGTCACGTCCGCTGCCTCCGCCAAAAAGTGTATCCAGCACGCGTAGCGGTGGAATACGAATCGTTCCGGTATTCAAACCCAGAACAAGGACAGCAAAACTGATTCCAGCCAATACGAAGCAAACGAGCCAAGCCTTGGTCGTTCTTGTATCCCCTGCCCCTAGAGAGCGTCTCACTATAATTCCCTCCTTTCCTTACGAGCGAGAAAGAGGAAAAAAGGTACTCCGATAAAAGACACCATAATTCCAATAGCTAGCTCCTCTGGCGGATTCGCCATTCTCGCTCCCAAATCAGCCAGCACTAGCAGCACGGCTCCCAATAATGCAGACAATGGTACGATCTGGCGATAATCCACACCGATCAGCTTGCGAGCAATATGTGGCACGACCAAACCTACAAAGCCGATGGCCCCGGCAGCCGATACAGAAAGTCCAGCTAGGACCACCACAGTCAGTAGCCCCAGCAGCCGGATACGCCGGAGATTTAATCCCAGATTCAGCGCTACCTCATCGCCCATTGAAATCAATGAAATGGAGCGTGCGAGCCCCATAGACCAAGCGATCACAATAAGCAAAATCGGTGCAAGAATCTCGAGCTGCGACCATTTGATTCCGGCAACACCACCCGCATACCAGTAGGCTAGATCCTGACTTAGATCAAAATAAATCGCAATTCCCGAAGTCATGGAACCTAACAAGGCTGCTGTCACAGCTCCAGACACCGTTAGTCTCATGGGTGTCAATCCTCCCGGCGCGGAAGCTCCTAGTCCGAATACCAGTAAGGTACTCATCAGTGCCCCCAGGAACGACAAAACAATTAACGTCCCATAAGGTAGATCAGGGAAAAAAGCAAAGCTCACTGCAACTACAAACATCGCTCCTGCGTTAATGCCCAGCACACCTGTATCCCCTAGCGGGTTGCGCGTGATTCCTTGAATCAGAGAGCCTGCAACCGCCAGCGCAGCCCCAATGACAGCTGCACCGAGCACACGCGGCAATCGAAGTTCATGAATGATCTGATGGGTCGTCAGCGAACGATCATAGTGAAACACTGCTGACCACACCGTGCTTATGGTCAGATCCTTGGCTCCTAAGGAAATGGCAGCGAACATGGCCAAAGCCAATAATACAGCCGAAGCTGTGAACAACAACGCCTGCCGAATCCTGCCCGCTCGGAGCACCGGTCGGGCTATAAAGGCTACTTTAGGAGCGTTCCTCTCTGTCGAAGCTGTATGTTTGTCCATGCTGTCTTTAGACTGCATTCGGTGAGGTCACCCCCTCCATACCTGAAAGCCATTACGACTTTCATTACAATAAACGCCAATGATAATGATTATCAACTTGATTCATAATAGCATGTTTCTATGACATTGCAAGCCAAAAACTGTTCCCCCGTGGGAGGAACAGTTTTTGGATATATCTATGTGAGATCGTTACAGGTATAGTTTCAATTAACCCTCTCTTTAATACGTAGGCCAACCTGCCGAATCCCATTTCAAATCACTAATCAGAAGCTTTGGATTTCCGCCATCAGTGGCATCATAGGCATGACGCGCAATCACACTGTTGTTATAGACAGATTGTCCACCTGGTCCCCTCCAGCGGTCATTCCCCGCATCCAGTATTGTTCCACCGCCGTCCATCAGACTTTTTCCGCTCTTGTCCACATACGGGCCAGTGATACTGGTCGAGCGACCATAAATGATTTTGTAATTACTGTCTACGCCTTTGCAGCAGTTATCGATGGAAGCAAACAGATAGTAATAGCCGTTGCGGTATGTAACATGCGGTGCTTCCAAACCACCAGCCGTACGTCTAGCAATAGAATAAATCTGGCCTGTAGGCTTCATCGTATTCTTATCCAGTCGAGTCACTTTCAAGCCCGAATTCCATGAACCGAAGGAAAGCCATGGGTTACCGGAAGCATCAATAACCAGATTCGGGTCAATAGCATTATAATCGTCAGAATCCGTCGTACGCAGCACTAGTCCATCATCTCTCCAGCTTCCCGCGCCGATGCTCGTTGCTGAAGTTAAGCCAATGGCCGAAGTGCGCGATCCAAACGTAGAAATGGAATAGTAAACCCAGACACGTCCATTGTACTTTTGAGCATCCGGTGCCCATACATCATTAGTCTTTTGCTTAGGTACATACGATTTCCACCAAGATGGTGGCGACAAGAAGATTTGCGGCAATCTGTAAAAATTGCGTCCGTCATCCGATCTTTGAACCTGTATCCCCTGCCCTGTGGAGAAAATATACCATGCATTTCCTTCCTTGGTGATGGATGGATCATGTACTGCCACATCGCCTGTTAACGCCCAATGCTCGGCCGATGTGGACGGCACCACGGACAGCAACAAAGCAGCCGAAGTTACGGCAGCAAATGCTGTTCGGGCGAATTTACCCTGTACTGATTTTTTCCATGCTTTCAACATTCTTTCGCACCTCCAAATTAATATTCTATAATGAAATCAGGTGATTCGCTTATTACATTAGTGTTTATACTTATGAAGTTACCCATATATTAACCTATCAACTTCAGTTTTGTAAACGCTTTATTTCAAATAAAAAGAAATTTATAAACTACGCATAACATTGCATATACAAAAAAAAAGAGCCCGTAGGCTCCTTGTCAGATAAGCATATTAAACAAATTCTCATTTTTGTTCAATTCCGTATAGTTAAGCCCTTTGCGATTCATTCGTTCAATTAAAGGAAGATAGTCTTCCTTGTGTAACAATTCAATACCGACCAGCGCCGGGCCATTTTCTTTATCATTCTTTTTCGTATACTCAAACCTAGTAATGTCATCGTCCGGTCCAAGCACTTCCTGAAGAAACTCACGCAGTGCCCCTGCTCTTTGCGGGAAATTCACCATGAAATAATGTTTTAGCCCTTCGTATATCAGGGAGCGTTCCTTAATCTCCTGCATACGATCAATATCGTTATTGCCACCACTGACGATACAGACTACTGTTTTGCCTTGAATCTGCTCACGATACAGATCAAGTGCTGCTACAGGCAGCGAGCCCGCAGGCTCCACAACAATCGCATTTTCATTATACAGCGCCAGAATCGCTGTACATGCCTTGCCCTCCGGTACCTTCACAATATCATCCAAGGTATGTTTACAAATGTCATACGTTAACTGACCCACTCGCTTCACCGCAGCCCCGTCAACAAACTTGTCTATTTGCTCCAGTGTAACGACCTTGTTCAAACGCATCGCTTCCGTCATTGATGCTGCGCCCAGGGGCTCTACGCCGATTACTTTGGTGGTCGGACTCACAGTTTTAACATATGTGCTTACGCCTGCCGCCAAACCGCCGCCGCCAATCGTCACGAACATATAGTCCGCAGGTGTATCCAGACTCTCCATCACTTCCATCGCAATCGTACCATTACCCGCGATAATTTTCGGCTGATCGAACGGATGGATGAAGGTCATTCCCTGCTCGCTACACACCTTCATAGCCTCGTCATAAGCATCGTCAAATGTATCTCCGGTCAAAATAACCTCTACACTGTCTCCGCCAAAGCGACGTACCTGCTTCACCTTCTGATTGGGCGTTGTGCTCGGCATAAATATTTTACCGTGGATGCCGAGCGCGTTACATGAAAAAGCCACGCCTTGTGCATGATTACCCGCACTCGCACACACGATCCCTTTCTCCATCTGCTCAGGAGTCAAGCTGCGGATCATGTTGTAAGCTCCACGGATTTTAAAGGACCGCACAACTTGGAGATCCTCTCGCTTCAGATACACATTACAGTTATATTTGGCCGATAGGACGGCATCCCTCTGTAAAGGTGTACGAACAATCACCTCACGCAGCATATGATGCGCCCGTACAATATCCTCCATGCCAACGGTTGACGCCGTGGCCGGTTCAGTTTTCTGGGTTTCTGTTGGTTCCATAGGTTCTCCACGCTCCGCCTGAATATTTCTGTGTATTTGAAATCTTTCAAACATCATACCACGTTTACCTATAGCTTGTGCAGTTGATAGCCATGAAAATGAGAATGAAAATCATTGAATCCATAAAAAAAGCAGGTCGAGACAATGCCCGACCCGCCTTTCCTGACTCTATACATTTCAGTATTCAATCGACTCATTCAGCACCGTAATGATTACCCTTTTACCCCGCCTGCAGTCATCCCTTCAATAAAGTAACGCTGGAAGAACAGAAACACAACGAGAATCGGCAGAATAGCCAGGACTGATCCGGCAATCAACACATCATAATTGTTGCCATATGGCGTCAGCAGACTGGACAGACCGATTGGCAGTGTCAGCATGTCGTTAGTACGCAATACGATCATCGGCCACAGGAAGTTATTCCAACTGTTCATAGCCTGTAAAATAGCCATTGCCGCAAAGGCAGGTGCCATCAGAGGCATCATAATCCGCACAAAAATACCATACTCTGAACAACCGTCAACTCGTGCAGCATCCATAAAATCCTTGGGTACTCCGCTCAAATATTGACGGAAGAAAAAGATCGGAATCGGTGCAACGACAAACGGCAAAATTACACCCCATACCGTATTGATCAGCTTCATACCGATCATTAGTTTGTAAAGTGGCAGCATGATAATTTCTACCGGGATCATCATCACGACCAGCACCAATGTAAAAATCACATTTTTCAGTCTAAAACGATACATCTCCAGGCCATACCCGACCATTGCGGACAATATCAGACATAACACCGTAAACAAGACGGTAATGACAAGACTATTCCAGTACCATTGAAAATAATCCGTCGTCCCCTGAAAGATGAACGCATAGTTTTTCAAGGACATGATGGCCCACTCCAGCTTGAGATTCAAACCGTAGCGCAGCAGCTCCGTTGATGGCTTGAATGAGGCAAGCGTCACGGCAAATAGCGGAAACAGGGCGAACCCGGCAAATAGAATGAACAGGACAACGAGAAATGCGGATAACGGGCCTTTTTGTTTCTGAGCCATCGCTTAATCCTCCTTCCGAAACATGCCAAAAAATTTGAGCTGGATCAGGTTCAGTACTAATGTGAATACGAGCAATACAATGCCGACTGCCGCTCCAAAGCCCATACTATTCTGTTCCAGACCTTGGCGATAGAGATAGCCAACAATCGTTAACCCAATATCATTCGGGGAGTTATTTCCGTTCCACAACATATAGCTCTCGGTGAACATGGATAACCCGGCATAAATACTAATCGTAAATACGTAGATCGTCACGGGTTTCAGCATAGGAATCGTAATCCGCCAAAATGAATCGAAACGACTGGCTCCATCAATCTGTGCAGCTTCATACAACTCGGGAGGAATGTTCTGGAGTCCCGACATGTAGTACAGCATATTTACGCCTAGCCATCTCCATAAGGCCAGCACGATCAACGCTAAAAAGCCGGTGTTCGCGTTCATTAGCCATTTGTAAGGCTCAAGACCGAATAACCCCAACAGAGAGTTCATCAACGAGCCGTCCAATTCCCCAAACATGAGTCGGAAGATTGTTCCTGCTACCACCACTGAGGTTAGTGCGGGTATAAACATCACGGAGCGAAACAGCCCTCTGCCCGGCATTTTAGGCGAATTCAGCAATACCGCCAGTACCAGTGGCAGAGGAATCAGCACGACCAGTGTAAGCAGCGTGTACAGGACGCTGTTTAATATCGCTTTTCCAAATGTAGGATTCATTAAATCCTTATAATTTTCCAGGCCAACGTAAGTTGTTATCCCCGGCAGAACTTCCTGAAAGCTCATAATGACCGTCGAGATGACCGGATACGCAAAAAACAGTGCAAAGGACAGTAAAAATGGAAGGACAAATACATACGGTGCCGTACGACTGGAATGAATAAATCGGCTCCATTGACTTCTGGTCGGACGCTGAGTTTTTGGCGGCTGACCTGTCGGTACATTAGCGTTCGTATGAACGGGCGTTGCCATGAATCTCACTCCCTTTCCTGTTGGGGTCTATCTCAGTTCATCTGCTAGCTCATGCAGCACCGTGGCTGGATCTTCGCCACTCTGTAGTGTCCGATAAAGTATTTTATTGCGTACAGCACTGGCGATGTCAGGCGTTTTCGGTCCGATATGCACCGCATTGATCTCATCTTTGACTTCGATCAGCGTGTCAAAAATATTCGTTCCGAAATACTCCGTAAATTTATTTTTGGCTTTGGCTTCCGGCATGGTCCACACTTCACTGCGGATGGGATCAAACCCTAGCTGCTTCCAAATCTCCACATTCCCTTGCTTGGACAGCTTGGCAAAGGCTAGAAAACGCATCGCCAAATCCTGGTGCTTTGACTGGTTCGTGACTACCGTTCCGGTCCCGCCCATACCTGCTGAGCGATAGCCGCCTTTTTCCCACGCCGGCATCGGTCTAATGATGATTTTTCCTTTCAAATCAGGCATGTAATCCGTAAAACGTCCCATATACCACATCGGCATCCACACCGAAGCGGCCCCGCCTTTGTTCATAAACCCGTAGTATTCCTCCATATGATGCCCGCCGCCCGGTGCGGGAATAGCGATTTTGTCTTTTATCATCTGTTGGAGAAACTCGAGTGTTTTAATATTGGTTTCGTTATCCAGCGTCAACTCGCCCTTGTCATCCAAAAAATCTGAATTTTGCTGGGAGATCATCGGCCAGTAGCTCCACAGGTCATTGGTCTCCAAGGTTGCCATCGGCTTGCCCGTTTTTGCCAGCACTTGCTTGCCAGCAGCAGCATAGTCTGCCCAGGTAACGATGGAATCCGGGTCTACCCCCGCCTGATCCATAATCTCTTTATTGTAATACATCACTTCGGCTCCAACGTGGAAGTCAATGCCGTAATACTTACCGTCTTTGCCGTAAATCTGTACTCTGGAAGGCACAATGTTATTGATCTCAGGATCAATCACCGGATTGAGCGGGACCAGTTGCGGTATTCCTTTGAGGAAATTACCAATTTTGTTGACCTCAATATCCGCGATATCCGGCGCTCCCACCCCTGATTGCAACGCAATCGAGAGCTTGCTGTGGTGGTTGTCATAAGGAAATGTATTCGCTTTCAAATTAATCAATTCATCAGGGTGCTGTTGGTTCCATTGGTCAGCCATTTGCAGAAAAAACTTCTCATGCAGTTCATTGAAAGTCCACAATACAAGTTCTGTTCCCGGCCCATCCTTTTCATCGCTCTTGAAAGAACAACCTTGCAGCAGTCCAGCCATCAAAACCACCGCCATAAGCATCAAAGCCATGCTTTTTCTTCGCAGCAGCATATCCTTCCCCCTTCGCATGATGAAATCCTAATTCGTAAATGATTGCGCTTTCTTTTATTATTTAACATCAATACAAATTAGTTTACAACAACATTATTCAAAAAAAATTCGTTTTTGTGTAAAACAGATCTCATTGCATTATAGGGGGAAAATGAATTGGATGGGAATATGATGATTTCTGCATAAAAAAAACGACCCAACTTCAATTGAAACTTGGAGTTGGGTCGCGCTATGTTAACTACTCTTGCGAATGTGCTGCTTCGTCTTTCACTTCTTCTCGAAATGATCTAATACTTTGTTTACGACGATTATTTTTTTCTTCGATCTGCTTACGCTCCTCATTGCTGATTTCAGAGGAAAATTCGTTTAGGTATCCTTCAGCCTCATGAAGATTCTGCAATGTATTCTGAATATTTTGTTGCAAATGCTCCACATTATCTGCTCGATTATCCGGTTTTGCCATCGGTTTAACGCCTCCTAATCATAGAATCGCTCACTAGAGCGCTAAACCGTAGCTTGATCGTTATCGAGTTATTTTATACATTAAAATGCTTTCCAAACCATTGGCCTGCCGCTTCGGCTTCAGTGCGAGTCAATTGATGACCATTGCGTTCCAAGTAGGCTTCCACCTGCGCTCCGGCCCCCTCCAGCAGGGCTTGCAGCTCCTGAGATTCCGCCGCTGGAACAATCGGGTCATTTTCACCGGAAGACAGAAATACAGGGACACCGTTCAAGTCCGGCAGTTGCAGCCCTCGCAATGGCACCATGGCATGATGGAGAATGGCCCCACGTAGCGCTTTTGCATCATGAAAGAGCATACTGGCCGCTATGTTGGCTCCATTGGAATAGCCCAGAGCCACCACGTTGTTACGGTCAAAATCATATTGCTCTGCAGCTGAATCTACAAATTCGCTTAGTTCTTTGGTACGAAATACGAGATCCTCAATATCGAATACCCCCTCAGCCAAACGGCGAAAGAAGCGCGGCATCCCATTTTCCAATACATTACCTCTCACGCCCAGCACAGACGCTCCCGGTGCTACCATATCAGCCAAGGGTAGCAAATCTTGTTCATTCCCGCCGGTACCATGCAACAGCAAAATAACCGGGGCTTGCGGATCATTTCCTTTACGAAAGACGTGTTTCATATCTATTCCCTCCTCTAATTAACTTTAAATTAAGAATCTTATTTTTTGTATAAATTGATTATAGCCCATTTCACTGCTTTATACAAACATAATTGACCTCGTTCATTTTTTATAAAATGATGTCTTGTTCCATTGACATGTAGTATAGCTGTATTTTACTATGGTGTTAGATATTTAGAATATTATCTAAATATCTAAAGGAGGAAATGTATTTTGAATGATGCCTTCAAAGCTTTGGCTGATCCGACCCGGCGTACAATCTTGCAGCTTTTAAAGGAAAAAAGCATGAGCGCAGGCGAAGTAGCTGAACATTTTCAAATTAGCAAACCCAGCATCTCCCACCATCTCAATATCCTGAAGCAGGCTGGGCTGGTGCTGGATGAACGACAGGGGCAAAACATTATCTACACCCTGCATACAACGGTTGTGGCGGATGTGATCGGTTGGATGTTCAGTATCGCCCACTCCGATACCCCTGCGAAAAAAAATAGGAATCATATTAAGGATGAGGAGGAATCTGAATGAAATTTCGAACACCTTGGAGCTTGACGGATGTTTTGACAACTTTGATTGCCTTATCACCCGCCATAGGCGCTATACTGCTGTACGACCGACTTCCCAATGTTCTAGCCTCGCATATTAACTTTAACAATACAGCAGACGGGTATACGAGCAAAAGTGGTTCTATTATCATGCTCGTGTTGTTGGGCCTAGTCCCGCTGGTCATTCGATTGGCACGCCACATGGACCCCAACAGAGCTAATTATGAGAAATTTTCAAAAGCCTATGAAGTTACGCGTGCAGGTGTTTCTGTAGTTCTCGCTGTAGCTGGATGGGGAATGCTGCTGTATAACCTGAATATACGACTGCAAATGAATGCTATAATTTTAGGGTTAATAGGCCTGATGCTGATGGTGATGGGGAATTATATGACTCAGGTACAGCCGAACTATACGTTCGGTATCCGCACGCCGTGGACTCTGTCTAATCCCGAGGTATGGCGTAAAACGCACCGTTTCGGGGGGCCTATGATGATGCTTGGCGGTGCTTCAGCGTTGGTGGCGGCATGGGTCGGTGGAATGGCGGGAGTAGTCATTTTCCTAACCGTACTGATCATATCCGTTATCTCTCCTGTACTCTATTCTTACTTGTTGTATCGTAAGCTAAACAAGTAAATAGACAAAGCCACACCTGAACCTAAAAAAGGAACCTCCCAAACCGCGATAAAGCAGAATGGGAGGTTCTTTATACATCTACATATTCAATTAAAACAACAGTTTATCGGGATGGGTGCCTACACGCTCATCCAGATGAAGACCATTGATTCGGTCAATATCCTCAGTCGTCAGTTCAAAATCGAACAATTCGGCATTTTCGCGGATACGATGCGTGGTAACCGATTTGGGAATCGTCACAATCCCCCGATCCAGATGCCAACGCAAAATAACCTGAGAAGTCGTTTTGCCGTGTTTAGCAGCAATCTCAACAATGTCTGCCTGCTCCGTCAGTTTCCCCTTCATCAGAGGACTCCACGATTCAAGCTGGATCTGATGCTCCCGGCAGTATTGATGCAGCTCTTGCTGTGTCAGACGCGGGTGAAGCTCTACCTGATTAATAACAGGCACAATATTGCTGTCTTTCAGGAGGTCTTCGAGATGGTGAATTTGGAAGTTGCTTACTCCAATTGCGCGTACGCTTCCTTCTTCATACAGCCGTTCGAACGCCTTCCAAGTTTCCTTGTACTTGTCCTTGCCAGGCCAATGAATGAGATACAGATCAATAATGTCCAGGCCCAGCCGTTTGCGGCTTTCCTCGAAGGCACGCAGTGTTGAATCGTAGCCCTGATCTTGATTCCATAGCTTAGTGGTCACAAACAGATTTTCTCTGGCTGCTCCACTGTCACGAATGGCTTGTCCGACCAGTTCCTCATTGCCGTAGATCGCCGCCGTATCAATGTGACGGTAACCGACTTCAATGGCTGTTTTGACTGCTTCGTAGACCTCATTACCTTCCGCCTTGTACGTACCAAAACCAAGCCAAGGCATCTGAACTCCGTTATTTAGTAAAGCTGTATCCGCAATGTTCCCCATGTCTATCTCCTCCTATTCCTAGTTATATATTATCCAACAGGATAATTACAGTTTAGTCGCATCCTGAAAAGCATTCACTTCAAGCGGAGCAGCCAACAGTTCTTTCGCTGCAGCAACAAATGCCTGGAAATGGGCAGAATTGTTATGGAAATCTACAGCAGCAGCATCCTTCCACTCTTCCACCATCGTAAATGCGTTGGGATCATTCAGATCCTGCATTAACGTATAGCGGACATTGCCCTCTTCAGCTTGTGATGCGCTGATCAACCCTTGGGTTTGTTGCAGAAATGTTTCTCTTTTTTCTGGTAAAACTTTCATATCGGCATGAATAATAATCATAATATTTTCCTCCTCGCATTATGTAACTATTTCTATTATAGACCATTCTTTCGATAGATTAAAAGTGCGGCCGTTTCTGAAATACAGTAAAATGAATCGTATTGGGGAGTTGATCGGCTGATCAACTGCTCCTATATTTTGTTTAGTGGCGGTGAAGGCATGTGCGTTTTCAGACAAAATTAATGGTATTCATATCCCTTCTAGTGCTAGTCGTTACCGGACTGTTGGGATTATCCTTGCGCTATATGATTACCTCCGCCTTGTATGAAGAGATTGGGAAAAGGGCGCTGACCGTAGCCAATACGCTTGCGGTAGATGCACAGGTCAGGGATGCTCTAGAACAGACCGATACAACGCAACTACGTGCGCGGATCAACGAGGCAGTGAAGCCCGTTCAAGCCAGCAGTGGGGCTGATTTTATTACAATTGCAGATCGTCATCTCATTCGTCAATGGCATGTTAACCCGGAACGCATCGGACAGCCTATGATGGACCCGCTGAATACTAAGGTGCTGCAAGGGCAGTCCTTTATTACGGAATCCACCGGCTCTCTCGGACCGTCACTGCGAGCCAAAACCGCAGTCTATAATGAACAAGGCCAAGCTATCGGACTCGTTTCTGTAGGTTTTCTGATGACAGATGTGGCGCAAAATATTCGTACATACACATATACATGGCTATGGTTCATGATAGGCGCGCTGATGATCGGCATATTAGGAAGTTTGATTATAGCACGACGGGTACGGCGCGAACTGCATGGGCTGGAGCCAGTAGAGATTGGACGGTTGTATCAGGAAAAGCAAGCCATTCTCGAATCCATAGGCGAAGGGATTATCGCGGTTAATAGCAGTGGACAAGTCACACTTGCCAATCCACAAGCCGTCCGTTTGCTGGGCCTTCCCCCGGAAACTAGCCTCTATGGATGCGAGCTTCGTCACTTGGCGGGCGCCGCAGATCAGCTGGCAGATGTGCTTGCTACAGATTTTATCGAGAAGAATCCAAGCATGAAGCCCGATCAGGAACAGAACGTATTCAATGAAGAAATTGAGATCCAACAACGAGTCGTAGTCGTCAGCCGTGTGCCAATCAAGGATCGATTCGGACGAATGCTGGGCACGGTTGCCAGTCTGCGCGACAAAACAGAGCTGCTTCGCATGACGCGGCAGTTGACGGAGGTCAAGGATTATGCGGATGTGCTGCGATCACAAACACATGAATATACCAATCGGCTATATCTCATATCCGGTCTGATTCAGTTGGAGTGTTATGACGAAGCAGTGGACTTTATTACTCAAGAATCGGAGGAGTATCGTGTACATCGTTCCGTTTCCTCTTCTCTTTCACCTGATTCAATCATCGCCAGCCTGCTGATCAGCAAGAAAAAACAGGCATTGGAAAAAGGGATTGTACTCCATTCATATATTAAAGGAGCATTTTCAACTCCGTCTCCTACGTTGGAGTGGTCGCTTCTTGCTGCCATTGCCGGAAACCTGCTGGACAATGCTATGGAAGCAGTTGCGATAGGCTCTATACCTGACGGACAGGTCTGGTTCCGGCTTGAAGAAATGACTGAAGCCATCATCGTCGAAGTTGCAGATAATGGATCGGGTATTTCAGAGGATATCCAGGAAAAACTGTTCGTTAAGGGAGCATCAACCAAAGCAGAGGCAGGACACGGATATGGCCTCGCTCTCGTGCAGGAGTACACTGAACGAATGAGTGGCTCCATAAAAGTACATGAACGGCCTGGTGGTGGTAGCATTTTTGAAGTATACATTCCTTTAAATAGGACAGACACGGGGAGCAATAATGCAAAAGGAGGTTACGTCCATGAATGAGCGGGTTTTATCGGACATTGAGGTTCTTATTATTGAAGATGATCCGCGAATTGCGGAGATTAACCGACGATTTATTGAAAAGGTGGACGGGTTCACTGTATGTGCAATAGCAACGAACGAATTTGAGGCAAAGCTTCAACTAGATGTTCTGCGTCCGTCTTTAGCCGTGCTGGATGTTTATTTTCCCGATACGAATGGTCTAACCCTGCTATCGTTCATCAAGCAACACTATCCGGGTACAGATGTCATTATGCTGACTGCCGCCAAAGAAGCTGAAACTGTGGTACAAGCGGTTCGCGCAGGCGTATTTGATTTTATCGTAAAACCGCTCGTATTCGAAAGATTGCGAGCGACCTTAGAGGAATATGCCCGTTTTCGCCGCCAAGTCACAACATGGCAAGAGGAACAATCTACGGTGGAGCAATCGGAAATTGACCGTCTACTACAAAGCGCGGGCACGGGTCGGATGACGGGTAACGGAGTCGGAGAGCTATGGGCCAAAGGCATTGATAAAGTCACTTGCGAAAAGGTGCTTGATCTCCTGAATCGACAAGGTGAGGTTACTACGGGTACAGTGGGAATTGAGCTAGGTATGAGCCGATCTACCGCCAGAAGGTATCTGGAATATTTAGTGGAAAGTGGCGATGCGCACCATGATCAGGTATACGGAACCGTCGGCAGACCGGAGCGTATCTATCGCAGACGGCAGGAAAATGCATAAACCACCAATTCTGCCGTTCGGTCTCTTCCTTCCTCTCTCCTCGGTTGTGATTTTAATGAACTTAATTCGCTTAATAGGCTAAAATGGTTTAAATGATCACATTATTTACGTCCCCCTTCCCGGTTGCTAGAATGGTCAACAGTTAGTTAATTGATAATGATTATCAGTTTCTCTGGTAAGCATATTGGGAACGGGGGACAATACATGGCAACACCAAAACAGCCACTACCACTACGCACAGGCATGCTGCTTGCAGCGATTCTGGTACTACTGACAGCCGTTATGGCGGGATGTGGAGGCCAATCACAAAATAATAATGCAGCAGCACCTCAAACCACAGGCGACACTCGAACGATCAAACATGAGATGGGAGAAACCAAAGTTACAGGCAAACCTAAAAGAATCGTAACGTTGGAATTCTCTTTTGTCGATGCCGCTACCCAACTGGGTGTGATGCCTGTCGGCATAGCTCAGGAAAATGAGGATGATATCGATGGGCTGCTTGGCAAAAAAATCGACTTTACACCTGTCGGCACACGCAAACAGCCGAACCTGGAAACGATCAGCTCCTTGAAACCCGATTTGATTATTGCTGATCTAAACCGTCATAAGAGCATATACAAAGAACTAAATGAGATTGCTCCTACCATTGTTCTTAAGAGCCGCAATTCCTCTTATGAACAAAACCTGGCATCCTTCGGCGTTATCGCTGACGCGTTGGGTGAGAAGGAAAAGGGTGAGCAAATTCTCGCAGCACATAAAGCTACCATGGCAAAGCTGAAAGAAGGCATCCAAGCTGGTGAGTCACGCAGCGTATTGCTTGGGGTATTCCGTTCGGATTCACTATCGGCTCACGGCGCTTCATCTTTTGATGGACAACTGCTGGAGCAAGCAGGCATCCACAATGCGCTTCAAAATACAAGCGAGCCTACAGTCAAGCTGACACTGGAGCAGATTGCACAAGCTGATCCAGATGTGATCTTCTTGGTGGAAGCCGATGAGAAGCTGCTTGCGGAATGGAAGCAAAATCCGTTATGGCAAAACATTACGGCCGTGAAAAAAGGGGAAGTTTACGAAGTAAACCGGGCACTGTGGACCCGGTACCGTGGACTCGGCTCTGCCGAGAAAATACTGGAGCAAGCGATTTCGCTTCTGTATCCCGCGCAAAATAAAGGAGACGGCTCCCGTTGATCGGACAAGCCTTACGCGACCGGCTAAATAAGCCGGTCGTCTTTGCACTTCTATTCGCGCTGCTGGCTGGACTGCTGCTGAGCGTGGCAATTGGCCCAGTCAGGATGGATATCCCCACCATGCTGACTGCGCTGTTCACCGAGCATCCGTCCAAGGATCAGCTCATTATCTTGACGATACGCCTACCACGTGCCGTCATTGGCCTGATCGTCGGCGCCGGGCTTGCCGTGGCCGGAGCGCTGATGCAGGCTATCACACGCAATCCGCTGGCTTCGCCGCAGGTTTTTGGAGTCAGCTCTGGTGCTTCGCTGGCTGTCGTTCTGTCGGTCGTGCTGCTGCCGAATATCGGGTCGTCCGGCAGCATTTATTTTGCTTTTGCTGGAGCGATCGCAGGCGGCTCCTTCGTATATGCGCTGGCCGGAACGGCGGGCATGACGCCAGTCAAGTTGGCCCTTGCCGGGATGGCAGTGCATCTGCTGCTGGCCTCTGTCACTCAGGGACTGCTCGTGTTTAACGAGCAAATATCCGATGTACTGTATTGGCTCGCCGGAGCCATCGACGGGTCCACTTGGGCCGATACGCGTCTGGTGCTGCCCTGGTTCGCCGTCGGTATGATCCTTGCACTGGCACTGGCCCCCTCGCTATCTGTGCTTAGCCTCGGTACAGAGGTCGCACAGGGACTGGGGCAAAATGTACGTCTTGTCCGCTTACTGGCCTCAGCCTCAGTTATTATGCTGGCAGGCTCTGCTGTAGCAGTAGCCGGGTCTATTGGCTTTGTGGGCCTGATGGTGCCGAATATCATCAAGGTGTTTACAGGCGATAATTACAAACGGGTCATCCCCCTGTCTGCAATCTGCGGAGCTTTGCTGCTGACATATGCAGACGTGCTTGGACGATTTATTGCCTTTCCTTATGAATCGCCCGTTGGTATCGTAACCGCGCTGGTGGGCGCGCCCTTCTTTTTATATCTGGCGCACAAGAACGGGAGGGCTTCACGATGAAAAAGCTGTGGATTTTACTCGTATTAATGCTGGGTGTTTCCTTTGTAGCTATCGGCGTGGGTAGCACCTACATTACACCCGCTGAGCTGATCGCCGCTCTGACTGACCGAAATGCCTCTTCCTGGTTCATCGTTCACCATTACCGACTGCCTCGTGGCCTGCTGGCCATCATGGCCGGTGCTGGCCTTGCAGTAGCTGGCGTGCTGCTGCAAGGTATGATCCGCAACCCACTGGCTTCGCCGGATGTGGTGGGTGTATCCAAGGGAGCCGGCTTTGCTGCGGTTCTCGTCATCGTGCTGCTCCCCTCATCCCCCGTGGCGCTACTGCCTGTAGCTGCCTTTGTCGGTGCCGGACTAGCTGCACTACTGCTCGTACAGCTTTCGATGAAGGGGGGCATGCGTCCTAACATGCTAGCCTTAACCGGGCTAGCGGTAGGTGCTATTTTTCAGGCTGCAACTGATTATATTCTGGTCAAATATCCACTTGAAGCCAGCGATACGCTGACTTGGCTAGCTGGAAGTCTGTGGGGCAAAGGCTGGGATGAAGTATATGGACTTTTGCCATGGTTAATTGTATTGCTGCCTCTCGCCTATACGCTACAGCGCAAGCTGGATATTATGAGTCTGGATGAGGAAAGCTCCGCTGGCTTGGGACTTAGCGTGAAGCGTATGCGCACAGGACTGCTGGCCGTATCCGTGGCCTTAGCTGCTTCCTGTGTCGCTGCCATCGGCTCCATCGGTTTTATAGGACTGCTGGCACCACATCTGGCGCGGCGTTTGTTTGGCAATCGCCACCGCTATCTATTGCCCGGCGCAGCCATGATCGGTGCCCTGATTCTCGTCCTTGCCGATGCGCTCGGACGGGGGCTGAAGCCGCCGCTCGAAATTCCTGCTGGCATCGTGACAGCCGTGATTGGCGCGCCCTATTTCCTGTATCTCTTGCTAAGGGAACGCAAGCAAAAAAGCAGCGGATAAAGGACAAGTTCTACATTACAGCTAAACGCTGCACGATAACGTAGCGTTTAGCTGCATTACCTACCCACCTGTACACCGATCTCAGATAACATAAAAAAGGAGAGTCAGCCTGTATATAACACAGGCTGACTCTCCTCACCCCTCAACTCTTACGCTGGATAGGGTACTTCTGTTCCATTCAAAATGAGGTGCATCCGAATTTCCGCTTTTAAGGAGTCGGATACTGCACAATATTTTTCCTTACCCATCTGAATCGCTTTCCATACACGGTAGTCTGGAATATCTCCGTCCACGTGGAATGTCAGATCAATCGCTGTAAACCCCGTTGGCATTTGTTCCTTGCGCGTACCTTCTGCATCAATATCAATTCGCTGAATGTCCGACAAAAAACGATCCAAAATCATCGTAATATCAATACCGATACATCCCGCCAGACCCGCAAGCAGCAGTTCCATCGGTGTCATCCCTTTACCATCACCGCCATAAGCCGCCGTAGCATCCATCCCTACGGAATAACCGGATGGTCCTTCCGATGTAAACGCGCGTTTGCCGTGCCAAGTTGTAGATACTTTCATGTTCAATTGCCTTCTTTCTATCTTAGTAATCTATGATTTATTCTCAATCTAACTTAAAATTCGCTAATTTGACGCAAAAACTTTTGTGTCCTCTCATGCTGGGGAGCATCAAAAAATGCCTGTGGCGCAGCCTCCTCCACAATGATACCGTCCGCCATAAATACAACCTTGTCCGCCACCTCACGGGCAAATTTCATCTCATGAGTCACGACGACCATTGTCATTCCGTCTTGAGCCAACTCTCGCATAACCCCTAGCACTTCACCCACCAGTTCGGGATCAAGCGCCGATGTCGGCTCGTCGAAAAGCATAATCGCCGGGTCCATCGCCAGTGCACGTGCAATAGCTACCCGTTGCTGCTGTCCACCCGACAGACGAGATGGGTGTACATCCTGCTTATCCAGTAATCCCACCCGCTTCAATAGCTGTTGTCCGATAGACATAGCCTTGTCGCGCGGCATTTTCTTTACTGTCAGCAGTCCTTCAATGACATTGCCGATTGCTGTTTTATGCGGATACAAATTGAATTGCTGGAACACCATCCCCGTCTGCTTGCGAATATCACGAATGGCCGCTTGGCGGGCACGAACAGGAGATGTAGCATCAACCTCAATCCCGTTCACCTCAAACTTGCCGGAAGACAGCTCTTCTAGACCGTTCAGACAGCGCAGCAAGGTACTTTTACCAGAGCCGCTGGGACCGAGCAATACGACGATTTCACGAGCGGCAACCTGAAAATCTATGCTTTTCAGAACCTCTACCTGTCCGAATCGTTTACCTAATCCGTTTGTTGTTATCATCATCTATCATCTCCACCTTAATAAGCTCGAGCCAGACGCTTTTCCACCCGCTCCAGTATAGCGGAGAATCCAATGCTCATAATCCAATACATCAGGGCAATTTCGAGCAGAAACGGCATGTAGAGCAAATACTGCGCCTGTAAAAGCTGTGCCTGCCGCATCAATTCACTGACCCCGATAACTGACACCAGCGACGTTTCTTTAAGCATACCCACGAACGTATTTCCCATCGGTGCAATTGCAATGCGTACCGCCTGCGGGAGAATGATACGCCACATCGTTTGACCAGGCGACATTCCCGTAGCATAAGCGGCCTCGGTCTGTCCCTGCGGTACGGCTAAAATAGCTCCACGGAACGTCTCCGATAAGTACGCCCCTGTATTAATACTGAGCGCGAGACAAGCAGCCGTAAGCGATCCGAATGATATTCCGTAATCATCCAGACCATAATAAATGACCGCAATCTGCACCAAAACCGGCGTTCCCCGGATGATTGATACATACATGCGAGCCAGCCACCGAACAGGTCGATTCCCTTTCAATCGGGCTACAGCAACAACCAGACCAATGATTAGACCAAACAGCATAGAAACAATCGTTATATACAGCGTATAATAAGCGCCCTTCAATAAAAAAGGCACGTTCTCCCACATTAATTCAAGCATCGGTTATATTCCCTTCTTTCAGACGAGTGGCCCCATGTCAGCATAAAAGCCAAGACTGGAGCCAGACGCCTGTAACAGGCTTACGTTATTCTTTTGGCTCCTCGCCAAACCATTTTTTGAAAATTGTTTTGTAAGTGCCGTCTTCCTTCATTTCCTTCAGAGCCTTGTTCAAGGCTTCCTTCAGCTCAGGAGTTTTCTGGTTAATAGCTACAGCCGCCTGATCCGATTTAATCGGCTCGCCTACAGCTTTAATTTGAAATCCGTTTTTGTCAATAATGGGCTTAAGAGCATACAGATTGTTAATGGTTGCATCAATACGACCAGAGTTTAGATCCTTCAATGAAGTAATGACATCATCATATGTTTTGATCTCAAAATCGCCTACCTTTGGCAGCACTTCGTTGCGCAGATAAGACTCATCATTTGTTCCCAAGCCGACACCAATCGTTTTGCCTTTAAAGTCTTCCAACGTCGTAATGTCATTGGTTTTACTGTTCACGATAATATTCACATTATTGGTGATATAGGGATCTGTGAAGTCAATGGCCTTCTTACGATCCTCTGTAATCGCCACCTGGCTAACCACTGCATCGAATTTTTTCTTTTGCAAACTTGGAATCAGTCCCGAAAATTCTTGTGCCGTGAACTCCGCTTTTACTCCAATCCGTTTCGCCAATTCTTTGGCAATATCCACATCAAACCCGTCCAACTCCTTGTTGTCGTTCAAGAAATTGTACGGCGGGTAAGTACCCATCATGCCTACCTTCATTACACCAGCCTTCTTGATGGCTTCGAGCTGATTGGCGGCTGCCTCGTTACTGCTGCCTGCTCCATTGCTAGTATTCGAAGCTTCTGGCTTTGTACCGCAAGCGCTCAGCACAAGGCTAAACAATGCCAGAGCCATGAGTGTGGTCACCAAGAATCCTTTTTTACGTGTTTTCATGTATCGTTCTCTCCTGTCTAGATGTAAATGTTTAAGTTTGTATGTGTAATTTGGCTATATTATTTGTTGCCCATACTCATTCATGCGATGTTGACGTCTAGCTTTGGCCTAATAGCCCGTAAAATTCAAAATTAGCAGCCTCTTCTGCCAATCTTGTAGCGGATACCTGCTTGATGTGGTCATGTGTTCCCTCTGAACCGAATAGCCAGCGTATAATGACACCTTCAATCATGCTCATGAGTAGTGCTGCCCTTAATTCGACATCTAATTCGGCAGGCAACATGTTCAGCTCGATCGCTCGCTCCATATTGCGCCGGAATGCAAGCTCCATCGCAGTCCTTGTTTCACGGATGCTCTGCCTCACTGGTTCATCGACACCACTGCCGATCAGCAGCAAACCCATCAGATAACGGTTCTCGAATGCAAAATGAAATAGCCGAACAAACAGCGCTTCCGATGCCTTAACCATATCAGCCAGTGTTCCCGCATCACGGCGATACCCCTGCCCGATCGCTGACAAAAGCTGTTCACGACCTGTAGCGATAATCTCCAGCGCCAAGGCCTCTTTACTTTTAAAATGCCAATAAAATGTGCCTTGAGCTACTCCTGCCTCCACCACGATATCTGAAATCTTCGTTTGGTGATAACCCTGCTCAGCGAACCGCTTTAACGCAATGTGAAGAAGCTGTGTTCTGCGGTCTGTTTCTTCTCCCCCGTGGTCAACAGGTGAGTCATTCGAAAGGGTTTTGGGCTGCTTCGCCTTGTGTGGCTGCATGGGTTTCCTCCTCCCGATTGATCAGTCAGTCAGTTTTGTATTTTTAATCCTATAGGATAAGTATACATTTGTCAAACGAAAAAGAGGACCTCCGAAGAGGTCCTCTGTATCCTATATATTGCTGTTATAGCAATGCTTTTGCCGCAATGTCTGTACGGTTTTGCTTGCCTTCAAAGGTAATATGAGCAGCCTGTTCGTAAGCTTTGTCCCGTGCCTCGGCAATGTCACGTCCCAAACCAACCACGCCTAACACGCGTCCGCCGTTCGTTACCCACTCACCCTGTTCGTTGATGCCTGTTCCGGCATGGAAGACGATAGCTTCGTTTGCCTGGTCCAGTCCGTGGATAGGTACTCCTTTGGCGTAAGCTGCAGGGTAACCCCCGGATGCCAGCACCACGCACACCGCAGCCTCATCCTTCCACTCGATCTCCACCTGATCCAGTGTGCCGTTCACCGCTGCGAGAAAAATATCGAGCAAATCGGATTTTAGTCGAGGCAATACGACTTGTGTTTCTGGATCACCAAAACGTGCATTAAACTCAATGGTCTTCGGCTTGCCGTCCGGCGAAATCATCAGTCCAGCAAATAAAACACCACGGAACGGACGTCCTTCAGCAACCATAGCCTTGGCCGTCGGCTTAATAATCGTCTCAATGGCTTCCTCAATAATGGAATTGGCTATGTGAGGCAGCGGGGAATATGTTCCCATGCCACCTGTGTTGGGTCCTTTGTCACCATCAAAAACCGGCTTGTGATCTTGCGCCGCTGCCATCGGCCGTACCGTTTCACCGTCAACAAAGGAAAGAATCGACATTTCCTGTCCAGTGAGGAACTCCTCGATCACGACCTGTGCGCCCGCTTCTCCAAATACCTTTGCCACCATAATATCGGACAGAGCCCTTTCCGCTTCCTCCATTGAGTAAGCGACTGTCACGCCTTTGCCTGCTGCCAGTCCATCGGCCTTAATGACCACCGGAATCGGCTGGTCCTTTAAGTAGGCATGTGCTTCCTCATAGGTATAAAATTTGCGATAAGTTGCTGTCGGAATTCGATATTTATGCAGCAAATCTTTCATGAAGATTTTGCTACCTTCAATTTCCGCCGCATTTTTACGCGGTCCGAATACTGGGATGCCTTTGGCTTCAAAGGCATCCACAATGCCGTCTGCCAGCGGATCATCGGGGCCTACCACGACCAGTCCGACTTTTTTGGATTCCGCCAGTTCTGTCAGCGCGTCAAACTCACTCACCGGAATCGGCACACACTCCGCTAATTGTCCAATACCAGCATTACCTGGCGCACAATAGATTTGTCCGGCCTTGGGGCTTTTCTTCAGCGCCCACACAATTGCATGTTCGCGGCCGCCCCCTCCGATAACCAAAATATCCATTCAGGTGATTCCTCCCGCTCCCAGTATGATCGTTCAGGTGTGCTGCAACCACAACTCACGCAACTTAGTGCTTGAAATGACGTACGCCCGTAAAGACCATAGCAATGCCATATGCGTTAGCAACCTTGATGGATTCTTCGTCTTTGATAGAGCCACCCGGCTGAATGACTGCCGTGATGCCTGCTTTAGCTGCCAACTCCAGCGTATCGCCCATCGGAAAAAATGCATCCGATGCCAGTACCGCACCTTTTGCTTTGTCACCGGCCTGCTCGATTGCAATCTTGGCTGCTCCGACACGGTTCATTTGTCCTGCGCCTACGCCAATGGTCATATTATCTGCCGCCAGTACAATGGCGTTGGATTTCACATGTTTAACCACTTTCCAGCTAAACAAAAGTTGTTTCAGTTCCTCCTCGGATGGCGCGCGCTCTGTTACAACCGTAAGTGCATCCGGGTCTACAGCATGAACGTCATTTTGCTGAACAACCATGCCACCTTCAATGGAAGTCACGACGAAACGACTCTTCGCCTCAGACGGGGAAAGCTCACCCAGATCAAGCAAACGGATATTTTTCTTTTTCGTTAAAATCTCCAATGCTTCTTTCGTGAAGCCCGGTGCCAATATAATTTCCAGAAAGATTTCACTCAGCTTGTTCGCTGTATCACCATCAATAATCCGGTTAGCCGCGACGATGCCGCCAAAAATCGAAGTTGGATCTGCTGCGTAAGCTTTGCTGTACGCTTCATAAATACTGCCGCCAATTCCCACACCGCAAGGATTCATATGCTTAACTGCAACTACTGTAGGCTCGCTGAATTCTTTGACGATTTGCAGGGCTGCATTAGCATCATTGATATTATTGTAAGACAACTCTTTACCGTGAAGTTGCTTTGCTGTTGTCAGTGTACCCTTGGCCGCCAATGGCTCACGGTAAAACGCAGCCTGTTGATGAGGATTTTCGCCATAACGCAAATCCTGAATTTTTTCATAGGTTACAGTGTAACGCTCAGGCAGTGGGTCGCCTGTCACATTCGACAAATAATCGGAAATCAAAGCGTCGTATGACGCCGTATGACGGAACACTTTTGCAGCCAAACGCTTACGAGTATTCAGCTCCGTGTCGCCATCCTTACGTATTTCCTCCAGTACAGTGCTATAGTCATCAGCATCGACCACTACACTGACAAAAGCATGGTTTTTTGCCGCAGAACGAAGCATCGTTGGACCGCCGATGTCGATATTTTCAATCGCGTCCTCATAGGTTACACCGGGTTTGGCGATCGTTTCCGCAAAAGGATACAGGTTCACAACGACCAGATCGATATAATCCAATCCAAGCTCCTTCATTTGACGCTGATGCTCTTCATTATCCCGAACAGCCAGCAAACCGCTGTGTACCGCAGGGTGGAGTGTTTTAACACGTCCATCCATAATTTCTGGAAATCCCGTTACCTCTGAAATACCGATGACAGGAATACCCTCCTTCGACAGCAAGCTGCTCGTTCCCCCTGTCGAAACGATCTCCACACCCAATTTGGACAACTCACGGCAAAACTCTACGATTCCCCGTTTATCTGATACGCTGACGAGCGCTCTTTTAATACTCACCCTGTCTCCTCCTTTAGCTCTTTCAGAATTTTGCAAATTTCTCTTCTATCAATTTATTTCCCGAGAAATATCGGAAAATGCCTGTACAGTATCCTTGTTAGGACAATGATATGACAAATTACAGTTATCTTTAGAGAAGTGAGTTCACCTTGCGGCCATTCAATTGGATTTTGCCTTGGGCCAGTCTGCCAACTACCTCAGGATATAGCTGACGTTCCACGGATTGAATGGCTACGGATAAGGATTCCGCTGTATCATGATCGTGAACCTCCACGACACGTTGGGCAATAATCGCCCCAGTATCCATCCCCCCGTCCACAAAATGGACGGTGACCCCACTTACCTTGACCCCATAGGCTAATGCCTGTCCAATAGCATCTTTCCCTGGAAATGCCGGAAGCAGCGACGGATGAATATTAATGATTTTCCCAGCGTACGCATCAACCATGACACTAGATAGCAAACGCATATAGCCTGCTAACACGATGAGATCAATCGATTTCTGCTCCAGCAAAGCCACTAATTCACGCTCATAGTCTTCTCGGGCAGGATAATCTTTAGGACGAAAAGTATGACAGGCAATTCCAGCTTTTTGTGCTCTAGCTACAGCAGGAGCCGCAGGCTTGTCACAGATGAGCAGTTCTACCGAGGCGCCGCCCAGTTCACCCCGCGCAGCCGCATCCACCAAAGACTGAAAGTTCGTCCCTTCGCCTGATGCAAAAACAGCAATCCGGTACTCGTTCATTACACCTCGGCTCCTGTAAAGGTCACGATAGAGCTGCCTTCCGTTACTTTTCCGATCACATACGCAGCTTCACCCTGTTCCTTCAGAACTTCCAGTGCGGTCTGTGCGTGCTCTGCACCGACAACGATCACCATTCCAATCCCCATATTGAAAGTCGTGAACATGTCTTTGTTGGAGATTTCGCCTTTTTCCTGCATGAGCTGGAAGATCGGCAGAATCGGCCAAGTGCCATATTGTATATCCACATTGACGTGATCCGGTAACACTCTAGGGATATTTTCAATAAAACCGCCACCAGTGATATGCGCCATGCCTTTTACTTTTACCTTATCCAGCAATGCCAACACAGATTTCACATAAATTTTCGTAGGCTCCAGCAGTACATCGCCCAGTTTGCCATTCAAGCCTTCGATTTCATCATGCAAATCATAACCTTGCTGTTCCAATAACAGCTTGCGAACCAGTGAGAAACCATTACTGTGAACGCCACTGGAAGCTAGTCCGATTACGGTATCTCCAGGAGCAATGGAACTGCCGTTAATGATTTTGCTTTTATCTACAATCCCTACCGTGAATCCGGCAATATCATATTCGCCCTCGCTGTACATCCCCGGCATTTCTGCGGTTTCACCGCCGACCAACGCACAACCTGACTGGTGACAGCCCTCGGCAATACCGGCGACAATCGCTTCGATTTTCTCAGGTATAACCTTGTCACAGGCGAGATAATCGAGAAAAAAGAGTGGCTCCGCGCCCCCTACGACAATGTCGTTTACGCACATCGCAACTGCATCAATGCCGATGGTGTCATGACGATCCATTGCGAAGGCAAGCTTCAGCTTCGTGCCGACACCGTCAGTACCAGACACAAGTACAGGCTCCTCGTACTTATCTTTATTCAGGCCGAACAATGCACCGAATCCGCCCAAGTCCGTGAGCACTTCCGGACGGAAGGTACGTTTAACGTGCTTTTTCATCCGTTCTACTGCTTCATTACCAGCAGCGATATCTACCCCTGCGTTTTTGTATGCTTCGGACATTCATGAACACTCCTTCAAATGATTGACCCTCCTAAGTCCTCCCTAGCAGGGAGGATTCCATGGGGCTGCTCCCCCTGGACCCCTCAAGAGTCGGTCAGATGCGTAGGATTGGGTGCTGCTTGGTGGTGGTTCGTGCTGTGAGTCGCGTGTTTTCCTTTGTGAGTTGCGGGTCTTCCCGCAATTCACAAGGACACGCTTTGATGCGTGGCCGCCTTTGGTAGTGACGGCGGCAGGGGCACGTCCCGGGCTGTTTGCTTTGCAAAGTCGGGGACGTGCCGGTCAAAGAAGTGAGCAGCGCTAACGGGCGGCTTACTTCTTTGACCCTTGAGTCAGGCAGCT
Organism: Paenibacillus sp. lzh-N1; assembly: GCF_002872435.1. Classification (NCBI taxonomy): domain Bacteria; kingdom Bacillati; phylum Bacillota; class Bacilli; order Caryophanales; family Paenibacillaceae; genus Paenibacillus; species Paenibacillus sp. lzh-N1. The sequence goes on from NZ_CP025696.1 coordinate 816,337, forward strand.
GCGCCCGCCTGTTAAAAACTCATGGCATGAAATAGTTATGCCATGAGTTTTTAACGGCCTTACCTATCCTCTTCCCTGTGGGAACAGAAGAGGTACAGGCACTGCTGCAAAATGCTGCACACCTGAGGAACGCAGCGGGTGAAAGGATTCTGGAGAAGCGAAGCGTTCGCCTTTGCCGCTGGATTCCAACCCTGTAAGGGGTTAATCCAATCCTGGAATCTGGCGGCAACAGCGATCGTAAGAACCTTCCACACGCGGAGTGGCCCCCTCAGAACCACCATCCCCATGCACCTCTGTACCTCTTTTGTTCCCTATACTAACAACTACACCCGAACTTTTCTTCGCCTTTGAAATCTACCTGTGTCGGATAATCGTTATCGAAACAAGCCAGGCACAAACCGCCCTTGTAATCCTGTTCGTTATGTCCGCCCACTGCGGCAATCAACCCTTCGGCGCTCATAAAGAAGAGCGAATCAGCGTTAATCTCTTGCCGAATTTCCTCTACGGTTTTGGACGAAGCGATCAGTTCCCGACGGTCCGGCGTGTCGATACCGTAGAAGCACGGGTTTTTGAAAGGCGGCGAGGTAATACGTACATGTACTTCCAACGCGCCTGCATCCCGCAGCATATTTACGATTCGACGAGACGTGGTGCCACGAACGATAGAGTCGTCGATCATAATGACCCGTTTACCTTCAACCACACGGCGTACGGCGCTCAGCTTCATTTTCACACCCTGCTCGCGCAGCTCCTGACTCGGTTGAATGAAGGTACGACCGGTATATTTATTTTTAATCATGCCCAGCTCATAAGGAATACCTGTTTGCTCTGCATAACCAATTGCAGCCGAAATACTGGAATCCGGTACACCGGTCACCAAATCAGCATCGACAAAAGCCTCCAGCGCCAGTTGGCTGCCCATCCGTTTGCGTGCAGCATGAAGATTAGCTCCGTTCAAATCACTGTCAGGACGAGCAAAATAAATATACTCCATCGCACACAGCGCTTTACGCTGCTTATCTTCCGTATAGCGGTCTTCGTGCAGTCCATTTTTATCAAGAATCAACAGCTCACCTGGCTCGATATCGCGCAACAGTTCTGCACCAATCGTTTCCAGAGCACAGGATTCGGATGCAAACAAATAAGCATCTCCCAATCTGCCCATCGTCAATGGACGCAAGCCGTTGGGGTCAGAAGCCACAAGCAGCTTGTCATTGGTCATAATAAGGAAAGCAAACCCACCGACAATACGCTTCAATGCATCCTTGGCAGCCTCCACCAAATCCTTGGACGATCGGGCGATCAAATGAGCTACTACTTCGGTATCGCTGGTCGTTTGAAAAATAGACCCACCCTGCTCCAACTCATGCCGGATTTGCAAAGCATTTACGATATTTCCGTTCGTCGCTACCGCCAGATCACCATCACGATACTTGAACACCAAAGGCTGTGCATTTGTCAGCTTACTGTCTCCACTTGTCGAGTAGCGCACATGTCCTATAGCAATATCGCCTGTCAACGAAGCCATTAAGTCTTTATTAAATACTTCTTTGACAAGCCCCATTCCACGATGATAATGGAACTCGTCGCCACTGCTCACACAGATCCCTGCGCTTTCCTCACCACGATGCTGAAGCGCGTGTAAGCCGTAATAGGCTAGGGAAGCGGCATCGGAGTGTCTGTATACCCCGAATACGCCGCATTCCTCTTTTAATTTATCAAACAGCCCCTCTTTACCAGAGCCCTCATTATAATAATCTCCAGTCCACAACGTCCGTGCTGTTATTTCATCAGACATGGAATGACATCCTCCCAGATTTGCTTCAAACTGGCGACTGCCTCGTTCAAAGCGGGTTGTCCGTTCACCTCAACTGTCAATTGTGATCCTTCAACTTTTCCCAATACGGCAACTGGCACTTCCAATCCACGCAGATGCGCTTCCAACGCAGACGCTTTATCCGGCGATGCGGACAACAAAATGCGGGATTGACTTTCGCTGAATAAAGCATGGTCAGGACGCAAAGACGTCTCTATGTTAACCTGTGCTCCCAATCCGCCGCTAATTCCAGATTCGGCAAGCGCCACAGCCAATCCGCCCTCTGCGAGATCATGCGCAGATTGTACCAATCCGGCTTGTATCGCTCCCAGTACTGCGGTCAGCAGTTTTTTCTCTACATTCAAATCCAGCTCAGGCGGACGTCCTTCGGACACACCATGCATGACAGCCTGGAACTCACTGCCTCCCAGCTCAGCCTTCGTCTCCCCCACTAGGAAAATGACGTCGCCTTCAGCTTTGAAGCCTTGTGTCGTAATATGATCTGTATCATGTACCAGACCGACCATACCGACTACAGGCGTCGGATAGATCGCACCTTTGGCATTTTCGTTGTACAAGCTAACGTTACCCCCGATAACAGGTGTATCCAGTACACGACAAGCTTCTGCCATACCGTCCACGGCTTTTTCCATTTGCCAGAAAATATCCGGCTTTTCAGGGTTACCGAAGTTGAGGTTGTCCGTAATCGCCAAAGGCTCTCCGCCGGAGCATACAATGTTACGAGCTGCTTCGCTGACTGCAATTCGTCCGCCTACCTCTGGATCCAGGTATACATAACGTCCGTTACAATCTGTAGTCATCGCAAGTCCCTTGCGGGTGCCGCGTACAGTCACTACAGCCGCATCCGAGCCCGGACGAACGGCCGTACTGGTGCGAACCATGTAATCATATTGCTCGTATACCCATTTCTTGCTGGCTACACTTGGGGATGAAAGCACCTTTTTCAGCGCACCGTTCAAATCAGTCACTTCTGCGTAACGCAATGTGTCAACAGCAGCATTTTGCTCATAATAAGCAGGAACTTCGGAAGGCTTGTCATAGATCGGACACTCGTCTACTAGCGCCGTCACTGGCATATCCCCCACCACTTCACCGTGATGGAACAAACGCAAACGCCCGTCATCCGTCACCTTGCCGACCTTGGCACAAATGACGCCCCAACGCTCGAAAATTTCAAGCGCCTGTGCTTCATCCTTTGGCTCAACCACGAACAGCATACGCTCCTGTGATTCGGACAGCATCATTTCATAAGGTGTCATGCCCTCTTCACGCTGCGGTACCTGATCCAGATACAGCTCAAGACCGTTGCCCGCCTTACTTGCCATTTCGGCACTGGAGCAGGTAAGTCCCGCTGCGCCCATATCCTGAATACCCAGTACAATACCGCTGTCGATCAGTTCCAGACATGATTCCATAACCAGCTTCTCCATAAATGGATCGCCTACTTGAACCGCAGTCCGATTCGCTTCGGATTCCTCTGTCAGCTCAACCGATGCGAAGGTAGCTCCATGAATCCCGTCACGACCTGTCGGAGGTCCCACATAAAACACCGGGTTACCGACCCCTTTTGCCACACCGCGCTGAATTTTATCATGGTCAATCAGTCCGACACACATGGCATTGACGAGCGGATTGCCCTCATAGCTTTCATCAAATACAACCTCGCCGCCTACGGTTGGAATACCGATACAGTTTCCATAGCCCGCAATACCGGATACCACATGCTCGAACAAATATTTCACACGGTCGCTCTCCAGCTTGCCAAAACGCAAAGAGTTCAACACAGCTACAGGTCTTGCGCCCATGGAGAAAATATCACGGATGATGCCGCCTACCCCAGTCGCTGCCCCTTGAAAAGGTTCTACAGCGGATGGATGGTTATGACTTTCGATTTTAAATACAACCGCTTGGTTGTCTCCAATATCTACAATCCCTGCTCCTTCACCCGGTCCCATCAGCACTCGCGGACCGCTCGTCGGGAAACGTCTCAACAACGGCTTGGAGTTTTTGTAAGCACAATGCTCTGACCACATAACACTGAACACGCCAATTTCCGTATAATTCGGCTGACGCCCCATGAAATCACAGATCAGCGCATATTCACTGTCCGACACACCCATCTGCTGATACAGTTTATGTTCGGCAACCTGCTCTGCCGTCGGTTCCTTAGCGGACACTTGCTGCGCCATGACGATCCCTCCAAGCATTCAAAATAGATGTAAACATACGTTTGCCGTCATCCGTGCCAAGCAATGCATCCACCGCACGTTCCGGATGGGGCATCATGCCCAGTACGTTACCTTGTTCATTACAAATCCCCGCAATATCCGTCATGGAACCATTGGGATTATCTTTATACGTAAATACGATCTGATTGTTCGCCTGCAAACGAGCCAGCGTCTCATCATCACAGTAATAGTTGCCTTCACCATGTGCGATCGGAATAATGATTTCTTCACCAGCAGCATAATCTCTTGTAAAAGGCGTATCGTTATTCGCAACCTGCAACACCGTATCACGGCAAAGGAATTTCATCGACAGATTACGGCGCAAAGCTCCTGGCAACAGCCCGGCTTCGGTCAAAATTTGAAAACCGTTGCAAATCCCCAAAATATATTTGCCTTCAGCAGCCGCTTTGGCTACTTCCTTCATCACCGGGGCAAACCGGGAAATCGCACCGCACCGCAGATAATCCCCGTAGGAGAAGCCTCCCGGAACAAGAATACAATCGTAAGGTGACAGATCCGTTGCAGTATGCCACACATAATCGACAGGTTCACCGACCGTGTCCTCTATCGCCTTATAGCAGTCAATATCACAGTTGGAGCCCGGAAAAACCAGAACTGCAAATTTCATGGAATCAGCCCTCCAGTTCGTAGCGGTAGTCTTCAATGACCGTGTTGGCCAACAGCTTTTCACACATCTCGATGACGCGTTTCTCTGCACTCTCGCGGTCTGTTGTATCCAGATTCAGTTCCATATACTTACCAATTCTGACGCTATCCACTTCTCCGAAACCCATAGAATGCAGTGCGCCCTGCACCGCAACCCCCTGCGGGTCCAAAACGCTTTGCTTAATCGTGACATAGACTGTTGCTTTCATCATGTTCCTTCAGTTCCTCCTCCGAATGAGTGAATCCTATTGGTTGAATTATGATTACTATTTACTGTGCCGTCAGACGCCGCCAAATATCCGTATATCTTGCAGTTGTTTCTTCTACGACCTCAGCAGGCAACGGATCGGGCTTGCTGTTCTTGTCCCAACCGGATGATGCCAAATAGCTTCGTACCGGCTCCTTGTCCATGCTGTCAATCTCCACATCCAGCTCATACTTTTCCTGCGCCCAAAAACGGGATGAGTCCGGTGTGAAAATTTCATCAATCAAAATCACCTTGCCATCAACAAGACCAAACTCAAACTTGCAATCCGCTAAAATGATTCCTCGCTTTTCGCAGAAAGCACGCGCAAATTCGTACAATGCCAAGCTTTTTTCCTCAAGCTCACCGGTTAGCTGGGCCCCGACCAGCTCTTTCATTTGGTGAAGGGAAATGTCCTCGTCGTGACCGACATCATTTTTTGCAGCCGGTGTAAATAGAGGCTTGGGAAAGCGTTCATTCTTACGTAGCCCCTTGGGCAATGGAATACCGTTTACCTCGCCGGTCTGCTCATACTGACGCCAGCCGCCTCCGGTAATATATCCGCGCACCACACACTCGATGTCGATGCGTTCAGCCTTCAGCGTAACCATGATCCGGTCCTTTAGCAGCTCTTTATGCTGTTCGTCGATAACATGTCCGAGCTTATCTACATCGGTATGCACGACATGGTTTTCCAGCAGGTCTTTCGTCTGTTCAAACCAGAAAGCACTGAGCTTGTTCAATACATTTCCTTTTTCCGGTACGGGCGGCTCCAACACATAATCAAAAGCCGAAATCCGATCCGTCACGACAATCAGAAAATGTTCTCCGAGATCATACAACTCACGCACTTTGCCTTTGTACAAGAGCGGCGCATGAATCAGACCTTCGGCGGTAGACAATGACATTTCATTACACCTCTTTCATAGAAGTTGCCCCTCCTAAATCCTCCCCTCGGGGAGGACCCCCAGGGCTGCTGCCCTCGGGACTCCCGCAAGAGTTGGCTAGTGAGCCGGGTGAGGGCGTCTATTTTGTAGCTACGGTCGGGTGAGCGCGCTCCGCTGGATGAAGCTTGTTGGCACAAGCCTCATCCAGCAACGCTTTTACGTCGGCGCGAACGGCTGGCTCAAGGCTTCGCTTCTTGAGCCTTGCGCGTTTCTGGAAGGACTGCGGGCTGTTTGCTGTGCAAATTCGGCAGTCCTTCCAGAAACGTTGCTTGTGATAGAAAAGCGTGTTCCACTGCTTTTCCATCGCTCTTGGGAAGGTGCGGCATCTTATGTGCCGCACCTTTTCAAGTTCTGCTCCCACATGAGGGTTGGTGCTGGAAGTAGCGGAGCAGACGGAATCGTTCTGGAGAAGCGTTAGCGTTTGCCTTTGCCCCTGGATTCCAACCTTTGCAGGTTTTCCAATTCAGGAATCCAGGGGCAACAGCAATCGGAAGAACGATCCGTTCGCGCAGCGGTCTCATCACGCTCCTGATCCTCTCCCAAGCGCCAACTTTCCCTCTTACTCCCCTAATCCCAGCTTTTTAAAGATCGTATCCACGTTTTTCAAATGCCAAGCTGGGTTAAACGCATCCTCGATTTCATCCGGACTGAGCACGTCAGTAATTTCAGGAGTCGCCTCGACGATTTCGCGGAACTGGCGTTGTTCTTCCCATGCCTGCATAGCACGCGGCTGCACGGTATCGTAAGCTTTTTCACGACTAAAGCCCTTGTCGATCAGCTTCGTCATAATACGGCCAGAGAATGGTACACCATACGTACGCGCCATATTGCGCTTCATATTTTCAGGGAAGACCGTCAGATTTTTCACGATATTGCCAAAACGGTTCAGCATGTAGTTCAACAGCATTGTTGCATCTGGCAGAATGATGCGTTCTACAGAAGAATGCGAAATGTCGCGCTCATGCCACAGCATAACGTTCTCATACGCCGACACCATATGCCCGCGAATCACACGTGCCAGGCCGGAGATGTTTTCACTTCCGATCGGATTGCGTTTATGCGGCATTGCGGAAGATCCTTTTTGACCCTTGGCAAAAGCCTCTTCCACCTCGCGGAATTCACTCTTTTGCAATGCACGGACTTCTGTAGCAAACTTGTCCAACGATGTGGCTATCAACGCCAACGTGGCCATATATTCAGCATGACGATCACGCTGAAGCGTTTGTGTAGAAATCGGAGCAGGCTTGGTGCCCAGCTTGCGGCATACGAATTCTTCCACAGCCGGGTCAATGTTGGCATATGTTCCGACTGCACCGGACATTTTACCGTATTGTACCTGGTCAGCAGCATAGCGGAAACGTTCCAGATTGCGCTTCATTTCCTCGTACCACAGGCCCATTTTCAGTCCGAATGTGGTCGGCTCAGCGTGCACTCCATGTGTACGTCCCATCATCGGTGTGTGCTTGTAAGCCAATGCCTTTTCCTTCAAAATCTCAATAAAGTTCAGAATATCTCGTTCCAGAATTTCATTCGCCTGTTTTAACAAATAGCCCAGTGCTGTATCGACCACGTCTGTGGAGGTTAGACCGTAATGCACCCATTTGCGCTCGTCGCCAAGACTTTCGGATACTGTGCGGGTAAAAGCAATGACATCATGTCTTGTTTCCTGCTCAATTTCATAGATCCGTTCAATATCAAAGCTTGCATTTTTGCGTAGAGCCACGGTGTCTTCTTTTGGGATAACACCTAACTCAGCCCATGCTTCACAGGCACACAGTTCTACTTCCAGCCAAGCTTTGAATTTATTTTCTTCCGTCCAAATCGCTCTCATTTCCGGTCTGCTATAGCGTTCGATCATGACTATTTATCCCCCCAAATATTAGTTTGATCAATCCATTCCAGCGCTTGTTCCGTATCCTGGCACAACAGATTAATATGTCCCATCTTCCGGCCTGGCTTGGCTTCACTTTTTCCATACAAATGCAGCTTCGGTACAACACTCAATCTTTCAGCTTCAGCATCTGTTTGTCCGAACCGCCGAATTACGTTCTCCAAATGCTCACCTAGTACATTGACCATCACGACCGGAGTCAGAAGCTTCGTGTTGCCTAGTGGCAAACCACAAATCGCACGTATATGCTGCTCAAATTGCGATGTGGCGCATCCCTCCATCGTGTAGTGGCCGGAGTTATGGGGACGTGGTGCCAACTCATTAACGTACAATTGTCCCTCTTCGGTGACAAACATCTCCACAGCGAGCAGCCCCACCGCATCCAATGACTCCGCCACAGCCAGCGCCAATTTGCGTGCTTCTTCCTGGACAGGTTCAGGTACGCGTGCGGGTACAATCGACGTGTGCAAAATGTTGTTTACGTGAATGTTTTCCGCAGGCGGAAAGGCTTTGGCTTCACCGTTCGTGCTGCGAGCTACAATCACCGAGATTTCGCAGCGAAAACGGATGAACTGTTCCAACACCAGTTCCGAGCCGCTTCCAGCCAGTTGCTCGTAGGCATTCGTGGCTTCCTCCGATTGGCGAACGACCACTTGGCCCTTGCCATCATAACCGCCGACTGCTGTTTTGAGCACACACGGTACACCCAGTTCGGCTACCGCTTGAACCATATCGGCAGAACTGCTAATTTCACGATATGGAGCGACAGGAACACCAGCTGCTTCAATAGAACGTTTTTCACGCAGACGATGCTGTGTCGTGTACAAAAGACTACTGCCCTGCGGTACACTGGATTCCTGTTCCAAAAGCGCGGCTACACCTGCATCCACATTTTCAAACTCATACGTGATCACATCACACCGTGCAGCTAGTTCTCTGGCCGCGCGTTCATCATCATAGGCAGCACGGATTTGTTCGGACACCTGTCCACACGGACTATCCGGTGCAGGGTCCAGTGTTACGAAGCGATAGCCTAGGTTTGTTCCTGCCAGTACAAGCATTCTTCCTAGTTGTCCGCCTCCCAAAATTCCAATCACTGTGCCAGGAGGGCGGATTCGGCCTGCCGATTCACATGCTTCATTCATAGCGAGTCACTGCCTTCCAGTACCTCGTCACGGATACGATCGCGTCTTGCCACAACCCGCTGACTTATCTTTTCGTCAAAAGCACCTAATATTTGTGCAGCCAGCAGCCCTGCGTTGGTAGAGCCTGCCTTACCGATCGCCACAGTGGCGACTGGAATACCACCCGGCATCTGCACAATGGAGAGCAGGGAGTCCAGACCATTCAGAGCCTTCGACTGGACAGGCACGCCAATTACTGGCAAGGATGTCTTCGCAGCCACCATTCCCGGCAGATGTGCAGCCCCGCCCGCTCCAGCAATAATGACTTTTAATCCGCGCCCGGCGGCCTCTTCTGCAAAACGAAACATTAAATCCGGTGTACGATGGGCTGAAACTACTTTTTTCTCATATCCGATTTCAAGCTCGTCCAGCACAGCACATGCATGTTGCATGGTGTCCCAGTCTGATGTGCTGCCCATAATGACAGCGACCTGCACTGACATGTCCTTCACTCCCTGTTTATCAATAAGCGCCAAAAATCCGGCACTCGAAAATAACGTTATTTTCAAGACACCGGACTACGAAAAAACAAACGACAGAGCCTCTTAAAGGCATGCCAAAAGCAAGCCTGTTCCACCGCATCCAATGCGGCTTCAGCCGTATGTCTCCCGTAGTCCGGAAATTTAAGGTTTCCAGGTAGAAACTTCCGGGCCATATCCCCGGCATTATACGAGTCAGGATTGTGCTTACTCCATACCCAACGATATACTTTCCTAGCGTAATCGTGGTGAGTTTCGGCTCCAACATGTGTACCTAATTAAATTGTACCTAAAGTTCATTTTTTATCGACAATACACTTCATAGTTTAACAATTCCCTACACCCTGTGTCAACTTGAAAACGAACATTGTCATAATGATACAATTTAATGTTCGTGTTTAACAAAAACCAAGCCCTTTATATGCACAGCTCGGGACTATTGTATTACATTTAGCTATCTCTCTACCTACACTGATAACGGCCAGCAATACATCTTACCAACAAAAATAAAAAGCCGGCACTACCTGTACAGGTAGTGATCCGACTTTTACTTTTTTTATTTCGTTATTTTACGACCAGCACGGGGATACGTGCATGCTGCACCACATTGTGACTTACGCTACCTAAGACAAATTCACGAATACCACCCAAACCGCGACTGCCGATCACAATCACATCGAAGCCATTCTCATTGGCATAATCCAAAATGACTTCGGCCGGCGAACCTTGAATCAGTTCCACCTTGGCATCTACACCTTGCTCAGCAAGCCGCTTTTTAACTTCATCCGTAGTTTGCTCAGCCAAATCATAATACTCTTTATTCACCGAAGCTGGAATTGGAGCCAAGCCTTCGCCCATAAAAATCCGCGGGAAATCGAATGCTGTTACGACCTCAAGCTTCGAGGAGGGTGATGCCTTCACCAATTCAGCCGCCTTCAATAAAGCTTTGTTGGATGCATCCGAACCGTCATAAGCAAGCAATACTTTTGAAAATAGCATAATACGCACCTCTTCCGAATTCAGTTTGTTAAATCAAAGCCTGAAATTATGTATTCCTGTAGTTGTTCACTTTCATTACATCATGTAATGGCTGAGAATAGTCTTCTCAATCATCATTAAACTTCCCTATGGGAAGCTAAACTCCCAGCCTTACCGTAAAAAATACCCATAGAGCAATGCGTTAATGAAAAGCAACGCAGGAATACCTAATCTGAAGGTCATATGCCGTGTTTTATGGCGCTTGCGGTACATCGCAATGAGTACACCTAATGCGCCCCCAATCAGTGCCAGCAAAAACAACGTCCGTTCAGGTACACGATCACGGTGTTTACGTGCTCTCTTTTTATCTTCCGACATTACCAGATAGCCTACTGCATTGATGAACAGCAGCCATATCAACAAGCCTGTCTGCAATGTCTCCCCTCCTTTTGCACACCGTACCAGTTTGAGGTATTAGGACTTATATAGAGCTCTCTCCTTCATTATAACCTCACCCCTTTTATAGAAACAACGCCTTCTCTGACTGGGAAAACGTTTTTGCGGAAATAGTAACGGTGTATGAGGGCAATTCCCGAGTGCATCTATTTTGTCTTAAAGGAGGAACTACGATGGAAAGCACCCATGAGTACGTTGAAAAGCTACGAGAAAATGCAAAAAAGGCAGAACGTAACCGTAAACAAGGAAAAGGAACTCCCAGCGCCAGCTTGCCAACAAAACAGCACAGCAAAAACCCCTGATCATGGGAACTGTATTCAACTGTAGAACCATGTAAATACCGTAAGACATCAACTTCATCTTGTCACTCTCATTCAATAAAATTAAAGGTAAACTCAGTTGTTCACCTTTTATCAAAAAACAACAAGCAGACTCCTTATGAGATTTCTGCTTGTTGTTTTGTTTTCAAATCTTTTCCATTCAGGTATAATTAAAGCGATTACATATATAAAAACAAATCTTTGTGTCATATTTCATGACATAGTTATTGACTAAAGATATTCTCACACTCTATAATGCGTGATATTAACGTAATTCGACAAAATTTTTGTCAGTTAATCTATCATTAATATTTCAAGGTTTAAGATTGGAGAGGAGCTTTATATGACTAACATGAAAAAAATGACAATGATTCCCCTGTTGGCCAGCTTTATTCTCGGAAGTACCTTATGGAGTGGTGGATTTACTGCTAACGCTGCGACCGCAGCTACAACCAGCACAACGGTATCTACTGTTACTACCACTACTACTCCGGACAAACAAACCAATCATTTACCCAATATTAAAATATTGGCCACAGGAGGGACCATTGCAGGGTCATCCTCCGTCAACACAGATACAACTGGTTACAAAGCAGGTGCATTAGGTGTTGAAACCTTGATCAATGCCGTTCCTGAGATGAAAAGTATTGCAAATGTCAGTGGTGAGCAAGTGGTTAACGTAGGTAGCCCCGATGTTAATAATGAAATCCTCTTAAAACTTGCCAAACGCACCAACGAACTGCTTGCCAGAGATGATGTAGATGGTATTGTCATTACCCATGGTACAGATACATTGGAAGAAACGGCATACTTCCTCAATCTTGTCGTTAAGAGCGATAAGCCTGTAGTTGTTGTTGGCTCTATGCGCCCAGCTACTGCCATCAGTGCCGATGGTCCATTCAACCTTTATAATGCTGTAAAAGTTGCCGGTGCTTCGGCCTCTAAAGGCCAGGGTGTACTCGTACTGCTGAACGATCGCATCGGTGCAGCAAGATATATCACGAAAACAAACACAACAGCAGTCGATACGTTCAAGTCTGTAGAGCAGGGATACCTTGGAGCTGTAGTAGGCGATCAAGTATACTACTACAACAAATCCACTCATAAGCACACAATTTCTTCTGTATTCGATATCTCTAATCTCACCCAGCTACCACAAGTAGATATTTTATACGAATATCAAAACAACGGTCGCTACCTGTATGATGCAGCCGTAGCAGCTGGTGCCAAGGGTATAGTGGTCGCTGGTTCCGGTAATGGTTCCTTGTCCAAGACCTCCTCAGAAGGCGCAGAGGCTGCAGGTAAAAAAGGAGTTATTATTGCCCGCTCTACCCGCGTAGGAAGTGGAGTTGTGTCCCCGTCGACAAAAGACGCAGCTTCGAACTTTGTGTCCACTGATTCGCTCAATCCGCAAAAAGCACGGATTTTGCTCATGCTCGCTTTGACCCAAACGCACGATGTGAACCAAATTCAATCTTTCTTTAATGAATACTAAGAGCAGTCATTCCAAGTCAAATAAATACAACTTCCTTATTATGAAAAAGAAGCAGCAGTTACGGTTGACCGCCGTACTGCTGCTTCTTTTATGCAAGAAAATAGAGTCTGGGACCGATAACTAATTTATCTGGTTTCCAATCGTTCTGGTCTTATACAGCCATTCGTTTTCCCTTACAGGCAGCATCAAGACTGCTGTTTGGGAATCCCATTCAAGCTTGGAGGATATTTAGCTTGCTTCTCTGGATGAGCAGCGATTTCTTCCTCCAGTATACTTGATTTATTTTGCTGATTATTGATTTTAAGCGGCTTATGCTTGGGCATAAATACTCACCTCCTCGGATTACCATGCCAAGGAGTAAGCTTTTTTATACCGACATACGCCTGCTAATTGTGTAGCTTATAGCACGTTCTGGCCAATCTTTATTCGCCCTGCTTTTGCTCCATTGCTGCTTTTAACAAATCCCCCAAACTGGAGCCAAAAGAATCCTTCTTTTCAAACTGTTTTACTAGCTTTTGCTGTTCCCGTTTGTTTACCCGTTGCTTGTCCTTATCCAGCGTCTCCGTAATGCCGCAGGGTAAGCATCTTACATACAGACCTGCTTTGCCCTCTTTCATTTCCATTTTTTTATGACACTGTGGACAACGTCGATTGGACAAGCGTTTTTCCCCTGAACGACGGTAACCACAATCCGCACTTGGACATACAAGGAACTTGCCTTTCTTCCCTTTTTTCTCCAACAACTTTGTACCACAATCCGGACAATGGCTATTCGTTACGTTATGGGGCTTGTACTCCGCGCTGCTATTTTTCACAGTAGAAACCAATTCTTTCGCCATAGCACGGATAGAATTCAAAAATGGCTCAGGTTGTCCTTGACCACGGGCAATCCGTTCCAACTCCGATTCCCAACGTGCCGTCAATTCGGGCGTTCGTAGCTGTGGAGCCGCCAGTTCGATCAGTTGCTTGCCTTTACCAGTTGGATGCATCACGTTCCCCTGGCGCTCTATCGTATCCGAGCTGACGAGTTTCTCGATCAGATCTGCACGGGTAGCTGGTGTACCCAGGCCGTGCTTTTCCATCTGAGCGAGCAGGGCTGCTTCTGTATAACGCTTCGGCGGCATCGTTCGTCCAGCTCGTACAATACAACGCTGCAATTGGACGGAGTCTCCTTTTTTCAGCTCAGGCAAAATAACGCCCCGTCCATTATTTTCACGATCATCTATCTCTTCATCGTCCAATTCATAATGACTTTCGTCATATACAGCACGCCAACCACTATCTTTTATGGTTGTACCTTTTACCTGAAATGTTTCCTGCCCCACCATGACCGATACAGCTACAGCATCATAACGTGCAGGTGGGTAGAACAAACTGATAAAACGGCGTGCAATCAGATCATACAGCTTACGTTCCTCTGGGCTTAACTGATTAAGCAATAATGTCTGCTCAGTAGGTATAATCGCATGGTGATCTGTGACTTTACTATCATCCACAACTCGCTTTGTGATTGGCAATTTGTTACGCAATAACGGACGTGCTAAAGAAGCATACGGACCTACTGCTACGCTACTGAGCCTTTCCTTAAGTGAATCCACCATATCGGATGTAAGATAACGGCTATCTGTACGCGGATAGGTCACCAGCTTATGCTGCTCATACAGACGCTGAAGAACATTGGACGTCTGTTTGGCTGAGAAGCCGTAGCGCTGGTTAGCATCTCGTTGCAGCTCAGTTAAGTCATACGCCAGCGGGTGAGGCTCGTTTTTTTCACTCTTTTTAACACTCACAACTGTACCTTTGGCCCCCTCAAGCCTGTGGCGCAAAGTCTCTGCCTGAGTACGGTCAAACATACGTGAATCCCCATTTTCTGCCCGCCATGTTGCCTGAAAATGGCCAAAATCAGCCGTCAAAGTATCATATTCCTGAGAACGAAACTGGGTGATCTCTTTCTCACGTTCCATAATCATCCCCAGTGTCGGTGTCTGTACCCTTCCAGCCGAAAGCTGAGCGTTATAACGAACCGTTAACGCGCGGGTTACATTGAGACCAATCATCCAGTCTGCTTCAGCCCTACAGCGAGCCGATTCATATAAACGATCAAACTGCTGGCCAGGCAATAATTTCGCGAAACCTGCCTTAATTGCCTTATCCGTCTGCGAGGAAATCCATAAGCGTCGGAAAGGCTTTTTCCAGTTTGCCATTTGTATAATCCATCGTGCCAGCAGTTCTCCTTCACGAGCAGCATCTGTTGCCACGATAAGTTCTCCAATGTCCTGTCGTTTCATAAGCTGCTGTACAGCTTTGAACTGATGATTACTTTCCCGCAATACCTTTAACTTGGAGTTCTTCGGAAGAATGGGCAAGTCCTCCAAGTTCCAAGTCGCATACTTAGAATCGTAATCCTCAGGCTCTGCTAATCCGACCAAATGACCCAAAGCCCATGTCACTACATACTTAGGTCCTTCTATATAACTTTTATGCTTCTCTCGGCTGCCCATCACACGTGCAATCTCTCTGGCCACGGATGGTTTTTCTGCCAATACCAATACCTTCATGTTACGCTCCTTTCTCTCATAATGTTAATTATACCATCCTGCCATCTTACGATAAATCTAATGCCAACCAACGTCTCTTTATCAACATGATCTTTCCTTACTATTACTATTGCTTATGCATTAATTAGACCAACTTACAAATCAGGCACACTCCATTTTATTAGCAGACCCGCATAGGTCAGGCCTCCCCCGAATCCATATAACACCACATGTTGTCCATATCTTAAACGCCCATCATCCAATCCACACTGTAAAGCCAACGGAATGGACGCCGCCGAGGTATTGCCATAAAACTCTACACTCGTCAGCGTTTTTTCTAAAGGTACTGTACTTTTTTCACATATGGACTCAATCATTCTCAGATTAGCGCTATGAGGTACAAACCAGTCAAGGTCTTCTTTCTCCATATTTGCCTTATCCATTAATCTTTCGATGCCAGCTGGAACAGAGCGTACAGCCCATTTATAAACCTCACGTCCATTTTGAGCAATAAAGCCATTATCTTGCAGCTTCTCTCCATCCAAATAGTTAGATAATCCTGCGCGGTAAAGATGTGCTCCACCTTGCCCAAAGGTTCCTATATCTGCGGTCAAAAATGATCCTTCATCCTCGTCATATTCAACAAGTGCGACTCCTGCTCCATCTCCAAAAAGAACACATGTCGTCCGGTCGGTATAATCTGTAATTTTGGATAATGTCTCTGCTCCAATCACTAGAACCTTACGATGTAGACCACCCGTAATAAGACCATTCGCCAAATGAAGTCCATAGGCAAAGCCTGCGCATGCAGCACTAACATCCATTGATCCTGTATTTGGAATATTAAAATAAGCCTGAATACGGGAAGCCGTACTTGGAAAATAGTAATCAGGTGTACTTGTCGCTACAATGATCATGTCAACATCGTCCACATTTACGTTATAAAGGTTAACCATACGTTTAATAGCTTGTATACATAAATCAGATACGTACTGATCTTCAGCCGCGATTCGTCGTTCCCGCATACCCGTTCGTTGTACAATCCACTCGTCACTAGTTTCCACAAGTTTCTCCAAGTCGGCGTTTGTTAAAATCCGTTCAGGTACATAAGTGCCAAGGGCCGTTAACTTTGCTTTTGAATTCAACATTCTGATCACTCTCCTTTATAATTCTTATTCATATTATAACACCAGATACTAATACCTGGTACTAATTTTCTTTAAAAAATGTCTATCTATTTACTAGCTAATATCCACAGATTCAGTCGAACTTATAACTAACTTACTCTAATAAAAAATACTACTGAAATTTAACACAAAAAAAAGATCATGATCTCAGTGAGATCATGATCTTTTTTACTTGTTGCTTGGCAACGTCCTACTCTCCCAGGACCCTGCGGTCCAAGTACCATCGGCGCTGGAGGGCTTAACGGTCGTGTTCGGGATGGGTACGTGTGGAACCCCTCCGCTATCGCCACCAAACATGAATTTGCCTCGCAAATTCTAACTTCAAGGTTACACCCTGAAAACTGGATCCGAAACTTATTGCGTCTTATCTTTAGGATAAGCCCTCGACCGATTAGTATTGGTCAGCTCCATGCATTACTGCACTTCCACCCCCAACCTATCTACCTCGTCGTCTTCAAGGGGTCTTACATACTGGGAAATCTCATCTTGAGGGGGGCTTCACGCTTAGATGCTTTCAGCGCTTATCCCTTCCGTACATAGCTACCCAGCGGTGCTCCTGGCGGAACAACTGGTACACCAGCGGTACGTCCATCCCGGTCCTCTCGTACTAAGGACAGCTCCTCTCAAATTTCCTACGCCCACGACAGATAGGGACCGAACTGTCTCACGACGTTCTGAACCCAGCTCGCGTACCGCTTTAATGGGCGAACAGCCCAACCCTTGGGACCTACTTCAGCCCCAGGATGCGATGAGCCGACATCGAGGTGCCAAACCTCCCCGTCGATGTGGACTCTTGGGGGAGATAAGCCTGTTATCCCCAGGGTAGCTTTTATCCGTTGAGCGATGGCCCTTCCATGCGGTACCACCGGATCACTAAGCCCGACTTTCGTCCCTGCTCGACTTGTAGGTCTCGCAGTCAAGCTCCCTTCTGCCTTTGCACTCTTCGAATGATTTCCAACCATTCTGAGGGAACCTTGGGGCGCCTCCGTTACTCTTTAGGAGGCGACCGCCCCAGTCAAACTGCCCACCTGACACTGTCCTCGTACCGGATTACGGTACCAAGTTAGAACCTAGATACGATCAGGGTGGTATCCCAAGGATGCCTCCTCTCAAGCTGGCGCTCAAGATTCTACGGCTCCCACCTATCCTGTACAGATCGTACCCAAATTCAATATCAAGCTGCAGTAAAGCTCCATGGGGTCTTTCCGTCTTGTCGCGGGTAACCTGCATCTTCACAGGTATTAAAATTTCACCGGATCTCTCGTTGAGACAGCGCCCAAGTCGTTACGCCATTCGTGCGGGTCAGAATTTACCTGACAAGGAATTTCGCTACCTTAGGACCGTTATAGTTACGGCCGCCGTTTACTGGGGCTTCGGTTCATAGCTTCGCTCTTGCGAGCTTACCACTCCCCTTAACCTTCCAGCACCGGGCAGGCGTCAGCCCGTATACTTCGCCTTGCGGCTTCGCACAGACCTGTGTTTTTGCTAAACAGTCGCTTGGGCCTTTTCACTGCGGCCCCCTCGGGCTATTCACCCTACCGAGGCACCCCTTCTCCCGAAGTTACGGGGTCATTTTGCCGAGTTCCTTAACGAGAGTTCTTCCGCGCGCCTTAGAATTCTCTTCTCGCCTACCTGTGTCGGTTTGCGGTACGGGCACCTTCTCCTGGCTAGAGGCTTTTCTTGGCAGTCTGAGATCATGACCTTCGCTACTATAATTTTCGCTCCCCATCACAGCCCAGCCTTAACGATGTGCGGATTTGCCTACACATCAGCCTCACTGCTTAGACGGACATCCATCAGTCCGCGTCACTACCCTACTGCGTCACCCCATCGCTCATAGCGGATTACGGTGGTACAGGAATTTCTACCTGTTGTCCTTCGACTACGCCTATCGGCCTCGCCTTAGGTCCCGACTTACCCTGAGCGGACGAACCTTCCTCAGGAACCCTTAGGCTTTCGGCGGATCTGATTCTCACAGATCTTTTCGTTACTCATACCGGCATTCTCACTTGAATGCAGTCCAGCGCTCCTTCCGGTACACCTTCAATCCGCATTCAACGCTCCCCTACCCCTGATGCAAGCATCAAGCCATAGCTTCGGTGGTGTGTTTAGCCCCGTTACATTTTCGGCGCAGAGTCACTCGACCAGTGAGCTATTACGCACTCTTTCAATGGTGGCTGCTTCTAAGCCAACATCCTGGTTGTCTGTGCAACTC
>NZ_CP025696.1:840000-1302500 GCF_002872435.1 Paenibacillus sp. lzh-N1
GTATAAACTTCGCCTGTTGCCTTTTTACCGCACACTGCCCATCTGGTTTGATAGGTATCAGCTTCTTCAGCTGATTAATCGTTCTCTACTTACTTGATCATCTTTTGCTAAATCGTAGTAATAAAAATATTCTTCTAAAATCTTCATCGAGTGGCCTCCAAAAACATTTGTCCTCGCACATTTCACATATTCTTCACATTGCTAGACATACGCTGTAGTGCATCTGTTAAAGCCACAATTTCCTCATCTGCAAACTTATAGAGGAGCTTTTCCTGAAACGCTTGTCTTTGCTCTGTCAAAACTTGCAGCTCTTGAATTCCTAATTCGGTTAAACGTATATAGGTTATACGCTTATCCTGCTCTTTTTTACTTCGTAAAATCAGACCTTCCTCCTCCAGCCTTTTCAGATGCCGGGTCACTGCTGCACCATCCAGAACGAGCAGATGTTGAAGCTCCAGCTGACTTAGTTCCTGACGATGATTAATATGATACAAAATTTCGACCTTGGTGAAGCTGGTTTTTAGCTGTGCTTCAAAAGCGTTATTCATTTCTTTACACAAAAGATGCATTCGATAAAATAGCTGGCTTTTTTCAGAGCAATGTTTGATGACAAACCCTCCTCCTAATACTTGACCCATCAATTGATTCATTTTAAGCATTATACACCCTCACTAAAAATAAACAAGTCCTGAGACAAGTCTATAGACAAATCCTACAATCACAAAAAAATGCTCAAGCTAAACGAATAGCCGCATTCTAGAATTTATAGTTAAGGTCATTCGATGTCTTTCCTACTCTATTAGATCGTATTATTGATTTCGATAAATTTATGTTCAATTGCTGTCATTTCGTGATTGGGACGGGATATTAAATATGTATCCATGTAGCCAAAAATTGAAGGAACCGGTAAATAAGACGTTACTTTAAATTGTCGCGCCAGCTTTTTGGACATAAGGGTAATTCCCATTCCCATCAGAGCGAATTCTACCATCGTATCAAATATTCCAACCTCAACAACCTCGCCATGGGTCAATTGCATGTCCTGATACATCTTCTCTAAATGCGTGAGGTACAGGCAGCTATCCGACAATATGATAATAGAAGCTCCTTGCAGTACCTGTTGGAGATCCGAGCCTTCGTGTATACCTTTCCCCACCAGCACAAGCTCTTCACGGCATATTTTTTGATAATGAATATATGGGTTGGTAGGATATCCTGTAACAAAAGCAATATCAAGCTCGCCGTCGAGGATGAATTGCTCCATTTCGGTGGTAGTTCCGGTTTTTAATGTCACCGAAGCCTGCGGGTACATCTCATATACCTTCGTTAGCGCCCTTGTTGTTTCGCCTGCTACAATGGACTGCATTGTGCCGACGCGCAATTTCTCCTCCTGGGGTCTCATTTTCATCTCCGTGTCTTGCCATAGCAGTAAAATTTGCTTGTACTGAGCATATAGAATTTCTCCTGCGGGTGTCAGTTCCATACCACGAGGCTTTCGGTAAAATAACGCTGTGCCATAATAGGCCTCCAGCTTCTTTATTTTAGCCGTCATATTCGATTGCAGATGATTCAGCTTCTGGGCAGCTTCTGTTAGACTTCTAAGTTCCGCCACTGAAACGAATGCCTGCATATTTTGAATATCCACCTCTTTCCCTCCCATCAAATAAAATGATATCTATATCATTAACAAACATTATTCTTTATGAGTTAAGTGTATTATATTGGGCTTGAGCGGTATTTACTACCCACATTTTAAAATCAGGAGAGATGGCACATGGTACAACAGAAGATTCGTGCAGGTATCATAGGAGGTTCGATGAATAACAAATGGGCCAGCCAAACACATATTCCGGCTTTGCTCAAGCACCCGAGCTTGGATATCACAGCCATCGGCACTTCCCGTATGGAAAGTGCACGAAAAAGTGCAAAAGGCGTGGGGGCGTCATTAGCTTTTGACGATGCGAAAAAGCTCGCAGCTTCAAAGGAAGTGGACATGGTCGTGGTGAGCGTAAAAGTTCCCCATCATAACGAGGCCGTAATGGCGGCTATTCAAGAGGGGAAGCATATTTTTTGTGAGTGGCCTCTGGGAGCCAACACTGCGGAAGCTGCTGAAATGGCTAAGGCGGCGGAACTGGCGGGCATTCATCATACCGTCGGCTTGCAGGCACGGCAGGATTTTGAGGTTCAAACGATGAAAAAGCTGGTGGAAGACGGGACAATTGGTGAAATTGTATCCTGTCATATGCAAGTAGCTACTTCTGGCAAAGGAGGACGAACAGATCAGGATACGGCATACTTGCTGAATAGAGCCAGTGGTGCCAACCTACTAACCATTAACGGGGGACACTCTTTGGATGCACTGCAATACATCGTTGGTGAATTCCGCGAGCTGTCTGCTGTCACAGCATCCCGTTATAACGAAGCCATTATTCAGGAAACGGGTGAAATCATTGCCAAGGATACAGCCGATCAAATTCTGATTCACGGGCTGTTGGAAAAAGGAACTCCGGTATCGGTTCACATTCAGGGCGGGGTGAATTCTAAGTTTGAGCTAGAGATTCAGGGGAAAAAGGGCAGTTTGCGTTTGAGCCAGAATCCTTCGCTTGGACATGTTCAATTTGGGAATCTGACGCTTGAAAAACTTGTATATGATCAGGGAAGTCATCAAAGTTATATTCCTAATGACTTTTTTGAACCCATACGCATAGCTGCTGAACCTGATGGCTGCTTAGACTTTCCCAAAGAAGGAGTAACCCTGAATGTAGCCAAGGCCCATCATGTATTTGCCGAGGATATTTTGACGACCACCCGTCTCGCCCCCGATTTCAACCATGCACTAAAGCTGCATCAGCTACTGGACCGCATTGAGGAATCGGCTGCAACCGGCAAAAAGATTGTATGGTAAGGTAGATTTATAAAAAAAGAACCTTCAATATCAAGATAGATGTGGAATTGAAGGTTCTTTATAATATTAATCAGTTGAAATTCTCCTTTATTTAATAAAGTTATGCATTCTCGACTTTTATACTATCACCTTCAACCAAAATAAATTCCGCGTTGCTGATTGGATATAAATTTAGTTGGCTGCCATATTCCTCAATGATGTTCTCCACCGCTTTTTTAAACGGGATGTTCGTATGGTGGGGGACTGGATAGAATTCAATTATTCCGAGCGCAGCAAAAGAATCCAAAGCAGGCGCCTCCTGCACATTGTCCATAAGTCGAACATACTCGATATTCGATGATAAAATCATCGAACCTGCCGATTCGCCTATATAGAGCTTCCCTGCATTAACTTCTTCAGCAATGATTTTGTCAGCCCCGCTTCTTCTTAGCTCTTGAAGTAAATAAAATGTGTTGCCTCCGGTAATATAAATATAGTCATTTTCTCTAATTTTACTTTCTATTTCATTCAATGTTGCTGTGCTGATTTCAATTTCATCCACGACTAATCCTAAATCCTCTAATGCTTTTTTCCCTGTATTCACATAAAACTTAACTTTCTCTGGAATACTTGCGGTGGGGATGAAAGTGACTTTTTTTCCTTCCAAGTTTTCATCGGCGAAATGGACTAAGCATGGTGCAACATCCTTAAATGAGGACGACAAAAATAATTTTCTCATGTCTTTATTCTCCTTAGAATAGCGTTTAATGAAATGGGATATGTAACACTCTAATCTAGATAAATTATAAAATATATTAGTATCAAAACATGACACCATTAGAGGATGACATGAAAAAAATAAACGTTTAATTCCATACTTGCTTTAAGCTATCTATAGCTTAAAGCAAATAAAATCATATAAAAAAAGGAGACATTACCATTGAATAATATCTCCTTTTTTCAGTCTTCATATTCCGTTTTGTAACAACAAATGAATTTATATCTTCGTAGCATGAGGCAATACTATTCGCCTTTAGCTAAAACCCAATTGAGGTTGCCGTGTAGTAAACTTTCCCGAGCAAAGGTTCGACCTTGCCCCCGTAAAAAGACTCCAACCGCATAGCGATAGTTCGCCGATGCGGAGGAGCCTGATGTTGTATTGGTGAATCTCAAAGGGTTCGTGGTTAAGATGCGGGAGTCTCCACGCTTATTCCCACTCGATTGTTGCTGGTGGTTTGGACGTTACGTCGTACACGATACGATTGACGTTGTCCACTTCGTTGACGATACGAACGGATATTTTTTCCAATACGTCCCAAGGGATACGTGCCCAGTCAGCGGTCATGCCGTCGATCGAGGTTACTGCGCGAATACCTACAGTGTAGGAATACGTACGGGCATCGCCCATAACGCCAACGCTCTTCATATTCGGCAGAGCGGTGAAGTATTGCCAAATTTCCCGATCCAGACCCGCTTTGGCAATCTCCTCGCGCAAAATAAAGTCAGAATCACGTACAATCTTGAGCTTGTCCTCTGTTACTTCGCCCAATACACGGATGGCAAGACCCGGACCTGGGAATGGCTGACGCCATACAATTTCGGCCGGAAGTCCGCATTCTTCGCCGACTTTACGCACTTCATCCTTGAACAAAGCATTCAGTGGCTCGATCAGTTTGAATTTCATGTCTTCCGGTAAACCGCCTACGTTATGGTGCGACTTGATGGTTTGCGCCGTTGCTGTTCCGCTCTCTACAATATCTGTGTACAACGTGCCTTGTGCCAGGAAGTCAAAATCATCGAATTTAGCTGATTCTTCTTCAAAGACGTAAATAAACTCGTTACCGATGATTTTACGTTTTTGTTCCGGATCATCCACTCCTGCCAGTTTGGACAGGAAACGTTCACGTGCATCAATTTTGACAACTTTCATATCAAATTTACCAACGAACGTCTCCATTACACTTTCGGCCTCACCCTTGCGCAGCAGTCCGTGATCAATGAACATACATGTCAGTTGGTCTCCGATCGCTCTGTGAATAAGCATGGCTACAACGGAAGAATCTACGCCGCCACTTAAAGCGCACAGTACTTTCTTGTCGCCTACTTGCTGACGGATTTCACGAATTTGCTCTTCAATGAACGATTCCATGGTCCAGTTGCCTTCACAGCCGCACACTTCATACAGGAAGTTGCTAATCATCTCATTACCTTGAACAGAATGACGTACCTCTGGATGGAATTGTACTGCATACAGATTCCGTTCCAGATTACTCATCGCAGCAATCGGCGCACTCTCTGTTCCCGCATCCAGTGTAAAGCCGGTTGGCAGATCTGTAACGTGATCGCCATGGCTCATCCACACGGTTTGACGGGAATCCAGTCCTTTAGTCAACCGAGCGCCCTCATTGAATTGCACGTCTGCTTTGCCATATTCACGCTTGCCCGCACGTTCTACCTTACCGTCCAGTTGATGAGCCATCAGTTGCATGCCATAACAAATACCAAAGATAGGGATGCCAAGATCATAAATTGCCCGATCCACCTGAGGAGCATTGTCTGTATATACGCTGGAAGGTCCGCCTGAGAAAACAATCCCTTTCGGCGCCAGCTCTCTCAGCTTCTCCGCAGGCGTATTGTATGGAAGGAGCTCGCTATATACGCCGAGATCCCGAATTCTTCTTGCAATTAACTGGTTGTATTGTCCTCCAAAATCGAGAACTACAACGATTTCATTAGGCTTATTCATTACCGTGCCTCCCTCAATTGTTCGTTTCATTATACGCAACGATAAAACAACACGTCAAGAAATCAACCATAGTTGAGTGGTCATGAAAAGATTGATAAAATAAATTGATTCTAAATTACTTAATCTGTCCGTAGGAGTGTACACAATGGATGTGCTGAAGTGGATCGCGCAATTGTTCGAAGAATATGGATACGGCGTCCTTTTTTTCGGCTTGCTGCTAGAATTTATTGCCTTGCCTTTTCCCGGGGAAACCACGATGGCTTATGCGGGATATCTTTCCTATGCCGGTACCCTGGATTTTAGCAAGCTGGTGCTTTTAGCTTTTTTGGGCACAACCATCGGTATGACCATTACCTATTTTATTGGAAAATGGGCCGGACTTCCCTTTATTCAGAAATACGGCAAATGGGTTTTGTTATCGCCGGACAAGCTACAGAAAACACAAAAATGGTTTCAACGTTATGGATACTGGCTTATTTTCCTTGGATATTTCATCCCAGGTGTCAGGCATTTTACCGGCTATTTTGCTGGAATTATAGCTCTTTCTTTCCGTAAATTTGTTCTGTATGCTTACAGCGGTGCTTTATTCTGGGTCGTCCTCTTTCTAAGCATCGGCAAGCTGTTTGGTCCGCAATGGGATGCCATTTTTCATTTGGTAGAGCTGTACGCACTACGAATCGCAGCTGTCGTTGGGTTCATCATCCTGCTGTATTTTATATATCGGTGGAGAAGCTTCCTGTTTGGATCACTATACAAATCCAAAAAATCGGTAAAAACCAGCAACAAGGATGACACGGAATAGTCACACTCCTGCCGCCTTATGACTACAGGCCCTTGCATAATATATCGAAATCACGAAAGGTATTACTACATCCCCCGCTCTTCCAGCCGAGCCCACCATTCGCGGCTCCATCATCTCGGGCGCTCCCCTTACTCCAAACATAGACAATCCGATGATCCCTTGGCTCTACGTCGTCAGCATACCCAACAATCGACCCTGTAAATACAATGGGGCCAAGCATAAATTCATATTTTCAGAGCATACTAAGCCAACAAACTCCAATATCGGAGGATTTTACGTATGCCGAATCCGAATAAAAGTTGTCCACTTACTCATGTGTCCTCTAACTTGAAAGATAATGTAAATCATATCGAGAGCTCCTTTGGGAACAGCGGAGATGTAATCATTAAAGAGCTATTATGGATGCAGAAATGGCCAGCGGCTCTGTTTTATATCGATGGTCTGGTCAACACTCAATTACTTCATGATTCCGTCCTGCGTTCATTAATGCGCGTAAACGAACATCATGTACCGGAAGGCACAGAACCATTCGACTATTTGAAAGATCAAATTTTGATTGCAGGTAACTCGGGTAGTGTGGATGAAATGGATGCCTTATTCAACCAGATGCTATCCGGCGGTATTATCATTTTGCTGGACGGATACGCAAAGGGCATATGGATTGATGCGGTCGGTTGGGAGGATCGCAATGTCAGCGAACCCCAATCCCAAACCGTTGTACGGGGGTCCATGGAGGGTTTTACTGAAAATTTACGTACCAATACAGCTCTAATTCGTAGGCGAATCCGTGATCCGCGACTGTGGATGGAAACAAGACAGATCGGTCAAGTGACTCATACCAATGTAGCCGTGATGTATGTCAAAGGAATTGCTGACGAAGGGGTTATTCAGGAACTGAGAGAACGTTTGGACCGAATTGATATTGACGGAATTTTGGAAGGGGGTTACATCGAGGAGGAAATTCAGGATGAAACCTTCACCCTGTTTCCCACCATTTATAACAGCGAGCGTCCGGATTCAGTCGCTGCCAGCCTGCTGGAAGGGCGAATTGCTATTTTGGTGGACGGAACACCATTTGTTCTGCTGATACCTGCATTGTTCGTTCAATTTTTCCAATCGGCAGAGGATTATTACCAGCGTGCTGACATCAGTACGTTGCTGCGTTTGCTGCGTTTCTTTTCCTTTTTTATCGCAATGCTGGCACCCGCTGTTTATATTGCGGTAACTACCTTTCATCAAGAGATGATTCCTACAAACTTATTGGTCAGTCTCGCTGCACAAAGAGAAGGCGTACCGTTTCCGGCTTTTGTCGAGGCGATGCTCATGGAAATAACTTATGAAATTTTGCGTGAAGCAGGAGTTCGAATTCCGAAGACCGTCGGGCAAGCCGTATCCATTGTAGGTACACTGGTCATTGGACAAGCAGCCGTGGATGCAGGAGTGGTCTCGGCGGCTATGGTTATTGTTGTATCAATCACAGCGATCTCCAGCTATGTTATTCCGGAAAACGGTCTTTCCATTGCGGTTCGTATTGTTCGCTTCGCCTTAATGATGCTAGCGGCAGCCTTTGGACTTCTGGGAATATTGATGGGGTTAATCGTACTTTTGTTGCACTTAACCAGTCTGCGATCGTTCGGAGTATCTTATATGAGCCCGTTTGGTCCCTATGTGGAAAGCGATATAAAAGATACGATGTTTCGCCTACCTTGGCCTCGCATGAAGACACGGCCTCAATCCATCTCTATCCAAAATACAATTCGTCAAAACACGAAAAAAAGACGGATTGGCAATAAATCGAAAACCAGAAGGGATCAGCCATGAAACAGACCATACATTTGTTCTTCGTCTGGGGACTGATTGCATTACTATTAGGTGGTTGCTGGGATCGTAAAGAATTAAACGAGCTGGGCATCGCTATTGGGATCGGAGTGGATATGGAAGGTGACCAGTATCAGGTGACGGCTCAGGTGGTCATTCCTTCGGCAGTAGCTTCCAAATCTTCACCAAGTGCAGGCTCGCCCGTCGTTACTTATGAGGCTACTGCGCCCACAATTCAAGAGGCTATTCAAAAAATGACGGATACAAGCCCGCGAATCATCTATTTATCTCATATTCGTATGCTGATTTTAGGTGAAGAGTATGCGAGAAGAGGAATTTCTGATGCGATTGAAGCCTTGATGCGAGAGCCTTTTACCAGAAGTGACTTTTATATTGCGATAGCCAAAAATAACAAGGCTTCCACGATGTTAAAGATCCCCACTCCACTGGAAAAGTTACCGGCCAATAAAATGTTTGCTTCATTGGATACGTTAACAAAAACATGGGCTCCTGCCACCAAAGTAACCATGGATCAACTGCTGAGCGACTTGGCTAATCCTGACATCCAGCCCACTCTGCCCGCATTGGAAGCTTTGGGAGATACAGAATCGTCCAATGAAAAAGGTGTGGATGATATCAAAAGCATATCTCCTGGAACCACACTGAGGTTCTCCGGTATCGGTGTCTTAAAAAAAGACCGCTTGCTGGGCTGGATCAATGAACAAGACAGCAAAGGGTTCAATTACATTCGAAATACGGTGGAATCAACTACAGGACACGTCGACTGTCAGGGAGGAGGTAATATCGCCTTATTAACCTTGAACAGCGAAACCCAAAGAAAAGTGATCATTCGCGATGGAGAACCTGTTATCTCCATATCCGTTACCAACGACAGCACAATACGAGAGGTCAACTGCCAGCATATGAAGTTAAGCAGTATGGCTGACATCAAAGAAATTGAAGCTGCAAGCAATGAAAAAATAGTTGAAATTTTGAGGCATTCTGTAGAGACTGTCCGACGTGAGTTTAAGTCAGACATTTTCGGCTTTGGTCAGCTGATCCACCAGTCCAAACCTGAACTTTGGAAACGACTAAAAGAAGAAAAAGAAAATCCATTTATGGACTTACAAATTGAATATAAAGCAAAGACCACGATCAAAAAAATTGGTTCCTTGTTTGAATCGTTCCAAAAAGAAATGAAGGAGTGAGCTTGGTGGAGGAGAAAGGGCGTATCAGCATTACAAATATAGCCATACTCGTATTTTTGAGTATTATCGGAGACTGTGTATTGGTATATCCCTCCCTCATTACTAGCATATCCAAGCAGGATGCCTGGATCAGCTCATTACTAAGCATCCCTGCAGGACTGGCTGTACTACTGCTATTCCTGCGGGTACATCAGCTATATCCTGATCTCACCTTTGTTCAGCTATGCGAGCGAATTTTGGGTCCGTGGCTAGGCGCCCTCATCTCCATATGGTATTTGTTCCATTTAATGATGAATTCAGCGATTTATTTAAGAGAAGTCGGAGATTTTATGAACAGCCAAACCTATGTGATGACGCCTCTTCCCGTGATCAATTTACTTTTAATCCTTGTGCTAATGTGGGGCATGTATATGGGATTGGAACCAATTGCGCGTACGGCTCAAATCTTATTTCCATTTTGCTTGGCTTTTGCTTTGTTTTTAATCCTGTGCTTGCTTCCCCAATGTGACAGTCAGCAGCTTAAGCCCATTATGGAGCAAGGTATTCCTAAAATTATGGAGGGCAGCCTATTTGCGCTCTCCTACCCATTCGGTGAACTAGCCTTTTTACTCATGATTTTTCCCTATGTGAACAAACAACCGGGTCTAAAAAAATCGGTTTTACTTTCCGGACTTGCTGCCAGCATTCTGTTAAGCGTACTACTCCTGGTTTCTCTCCTGGTGCTGGGTCCTTTTGTAACCGAACATAGCGTGTACACCTCTTATATGCTATCTAAAAAGATCAATATAGGAAATTTCTTACAGAGAATTGAATCCATGATGAGTACTGCCTGGATTATCACTACCTTTGTTAAAACCATTTTACACTTCTATGCCTTTACCTTAGGAATGACTCAGCTACTGCGATTAAATAATGTTCGGACCTTTCTTGGTCCTAACTTCATGATCCTGTTTGGTCTGATTATCGTGTCGGCGCCTAATATTACTTATTATCTGGATACGATCGTCCACGCCTGGATTTATTGGGATTTGACGGATTCCATTGTCCTTCCTTCGCTGCTGCTTATCGTATACAAGTTAAGATCGAAAGGCCGCCACAGCCTGGGACCCAGTTGATCCACACCCTTAACGGAAGGAGCCTTCACTGTGCTGATCACTACTGTTATTATCTGTATCGGTCTAGCCATTGCTGCCAAAGATTTGCCAGGCTTGTATCGAAAACATCGCTTTAAAGATATGTTCGTGTACATCATTATGCTCGGAATAGGCACATGGCTTAGTGTCCTTGCCGCCAAGTCAGAGGTTACGCCAAGCCCGTTGGTACTGATTGAAATCATCTACAACCCTGTTAACGCTTTTGTGTCACATATATTTGGTTTTTAGAAAGGAGACAGCCACATGTCAAAAAAAGCACGTATTAGCGTTCGGCAAGTGACTGTCCTGATGTTTATGAGCTTAATCGGGGATATGCTCTTAATCTATCCGACTATGATTACACATATTGCTCTTCAGGATGCCTGGATCAGCTCCATACTGTCCATCCCGCTGGGCTTAATTATTATTTACGTGCTTATTCGCGTTCATGAACTCCACCCGAATCTTACACTTATTGAAGCGATTCGCAAAATTATGGGACCCGTGTTAGGAACCATTATCTCCTGCTGGTATCTGTTTTATTTTTTAATGAACACCGCTCTTATTGCGAGAGAGGTAGGCGATTTTCTGAATACACAGTTATTTGTACATACCCCTCTACGTGTTCTGCTCGCTATGGGAATATCCTTAATGGTGCTTACTGCGCTAACGGGAATTGAAGCTTTCGGTCGGGTTAGCGAGATGCTATTACCAGCATATATATTAATCTTCTCTGGTCTGATCCTTGCACTCCTGCCACAAGTTCAGCTTTCTAATGTACGACCTGTTTTGGAAAATGGGCTGGCTCCTGTTGCTAAAGGAATGGTTCCAGGCGTGGCAATGCCTTTTGCCGGAATGTCCATTATGCTTATGGTTTTTCCTTATGTAAACAAGAAAGCCCATTTTAAAAAGGACATGTTGCTCGCTTCCCTTATAGGCGGAATCGTGATTAGTCTGTTTCTGCTACTCTCCCTTCTTGTGATTGGACCCTTTGTGACTAATTACAGTCCATACATTTCTTCTGTACTCACGACAAAAATTAATGAACTGAATTATATTACACGCGTTGAATCGCTTGTTGCTTTAACCTGGGCACTGGCTGCCTATTTCAAGGGAGTTCTTTTCTTCTACGCCTTCACTTTTGGAACCCCCCAGTTGTTCCGAATTTCTAATAGTCGTCCATTCGTCATACCCGCAGGAGCGATTGTGTTTGGTATGACCATTTTGATAACCCCAAATGTGTTTTATTATGTAAGAACTCTTGTTTATCCGATGGCTGCCTGGCATTATACGAACGGCTTGTTCATTCCGCTTCTTTTGTGGGTTGTTTACCTCTGTCGGCGAAAGTGGAAGCAGCGGCAAAACATATCTACACATTAACAAAAAACCTTTTGAAACCGAGCTTAAAAAGCATAGCCCGATTCCAAAAGGTTTTTTTCATAACTTATGCCATGTCCTGAATGTATGCCAGTGCTGCATCAATATGCCCTTTTACTCTTAAACCGCGCCATTCATGAACTAAAATGCCATTCTCATCAATAAGGAACGTAGAGCGAACAATGCCCATGTACTGCTTGCCGTACATCTGTTTTTGCTGCCATACACCATATGTTTCAGCCACCTGATGCTCTTCATCAGATAACAACTGAAAAGGTAGACCGTACTTGGCAATAAACTTGTCATGCTGCTTAAGTGGATCGGGGCTTATGCCCAGAATCACGGTGTTCAAACCTTCAAACTCCGCATGTTTATCCCGAAAATCACAAGCCTGGGTCGAGCAGCTAGAGGTTAAGTCCTTGGGATAAAAATACAACAATACTCTACTGCCGCGATAATCCGACAGCTTGACACTCTTGCCCTCACTACCAGGCAATTCAAAGTCTGGTGCAGCTTGTCCAATAACGGTCAATGTCGTGGACATCTTATCATCTCCTATCTTGTAGGGGTTCTTATATCATCCACCCTATGAGCCAGCCCCCCGGTAACGCCGAATCCCCCAGTTCCAAGCCAGTAAGCCCAATGTCAGAAAAACAATTCCCATCACAGGAGTTAAGAGCGCCATATGGCGCATGTCCTCTCGTTGAAGGAACAGGGAAGCCGGGTATACACCGACAAAAGCAAAAGGGAGTATCCAAGTCAGCACAACCTGAATGGCACGGTTATAGATCGTTACCGGATAACGTCCGTAGCCCTGAATATTGTACATGAGCGGAATAATTCCTGTGGGCGCATCCGAAAAGAATGAAAGAGAAGTCAATATGGTGTATATGCCCGTATAGATCGCCACGGCACTTAGACTCAAAACGATCAGCGCCGGTACGAACCACCACTCCATAGCCAAATCCATCTGTGCGCCGCTGATCCCCATAATAATCAGACCGATCACTGAGCCAACCAGCGCGGGCGGGTCCACATTTTCAAGGAAAATCTGGAACAGATTATACGCAGGACGGGTCATTACCCGATCGAGTTCACCTTTTACAATATAACGCTCGCTAAAGTTCCAAAGGTTAACGAAACAACTGAACAGTCCATAAGGAACCATAAAAAATCCATAAACGAACACAACTTCGCTTTCACTCCAGCCACCCAAGCTGTTCGTATGCATAAAAATAACTAAAATAAAAATAAGATTCGTGGCCTGAAAGAGCAGATCCGAAATGACTTCTACCCAAAAATCAGCACGATAGGTGAGCCGTGACTTCATGTAATTTTTCAAATATTCGCTAATGAGACCCAAATAGTACATCATCGGCTTACCCTCCCTGCACGAACAGACGTCTGCGCGCCAGCCGCCAAATGATGATCATCGGCACAAGCAGAACGACTAGCCAAATGATTTGGATACCCAGCACATTCCATATGCCAACGCCTTTTACACGTCCCGTAAATACAGAGCCCGGCAAATAAGTAATTGCCTGAAACGGCATCCATTGGGAAACTGTCGCCAGCCAGCCCGGAAACAAACTGATTGGCAAGATCAACCCCGAGAACAGGTCTACGACTACGCGCTTCATGCGCATCATGCCCTCGTTATTTTCAATAAAAAAGGCCGTCAATCCTGTAATGATATTAATCTGAGTATTGATCAGAAAGCTGAAAAACAGCATGACCAGAAAACCAATCCAGGCTACCGGGTCACTAGGAAGCTTTACGGGAAACAACAGCATCGCAATCGCCATGCCCGGAATCATAAACAAGAGGAAGCGAAACATCCCCTCGCCGAGCCCCTGCATAAACTTAACAAGTACATAGTTATAAGGTCGGATCATCTGAATAGCAATGCTTCCATCCCGAATATCCGTCGATATTTCGCGATCTAGATTGTTAAAATAAAAGGCTCTCGCCATCCACGATACGGCTACATAGGTTGTCATCTGAGCAGCAGTAAAGCCTCCAATACTACCCGCATCACCATATATCGCTTTGTATGTGAAATAATACACGCCAATATTCATGGAATAAATAAGTATGCCTGAATAATAGTTCACACGATAAGCAAGCATGGTGAGGAATCGAATACGAATAAAATCGGTATATACGCTAAGCATGAACTTTGGCCTCCACTATCGGATTGCCCTGGCGTTCTGCCGAGCCAGACTGATAGATACTGCGGACGATATCATCCGTGTTGGTTTCAATGATTTTGATATCCGTAATGTCCGTGCGACCAACTACGTTAGCTAGTACATCCGATACATTAATATGAAGAGGAATCCACACCTTGGCAGCCAAATCGTTATCCATGGTCCACGTCAGCGGCATATCGGCTGTCCATGCCTGCAATTGCTCCAGCTGTGTCGTCGTACCAAATTGAAACCGTACTTCCCTTCCTGTCCCCCAACGATCCTTGAGATCATCCAGTCCACCATCATAAATGATATTCCCATCATCCAACATAATGACGCGCGAGCACAGCGCTTCAATATCCTGCAAATCATGGGTTGTCAGCAAAATAGTGGTCCCGTGTTCACGGTTCATGTCCTTCAAAAACTCGCGAATTTCGGACTTCACCATAATATCAAGTCCAATGGTCGGCTCGTCCAGAAAAACAATGGACGGATTGTGCAGCAAAGCAGCTACCAACTCACAACGCATCCGTTGTCCAAGGCTAAGCTTGCGTACCGGGCGACTTAGCAGATCCTGCAATTGCAGCCTCTCTACCAGCTCATCCAGCCTACGTTTGAAGTCTGTGGCCGGAACCTGATATACTTTGCGCAGCAGTTGAAAAGACTCGATCACACCGATGTCCCACCAAAGCTGGCTGCGCTGACCGAAAACAACGCCAATGTTACCTACAAATTTCTCGCGATCCTCATAAGGGACATATCCTCCCACCTTGAGATGTCCCGATGTCGGCACTAGAATACCTGTCAACATCTTAATCGTGGTGGACTTTCCGGCCCCGTTCTCACCAATATAACCGCATATTTCCCCTTGCGGAATACGGAAGGATATATCTTTGACCGCAGCTACCTCGTTGTATTCGCGGGCGAATAAATCAAGGAAGGCACCTTTTAAGCCCTCGCGGTTTTTTTGAACCTTAAATGTTTTGCGCAGATCCTGCACATCAATTGCTAGCATACTATACCTCTCAATCAGGATTTGTAAAATCCATAGTTAAATTGATTGTGCTCCAAAAAGAAATTATAATGTAATGAACTGAAAAGCGAAAGGGAGAGCATCCATGACAAGCAGAACCAAAAGGACGATATGGTCGGTTCTAGCCGTGGTAATCGTCGCGATTGTCGGCTTTGCCGTGTACTATTTTACATCCATTTATAATCAGCTGGATAATCTGCATAAAGAGGGTGCTAACTCCCCCTTCAAAAATGTAAAGCAGGTCGATCAGGTTCGTACACCAGAACCGCCCAAGTGGGAAGGTACCGATATGGTCAACATTTTGCTGATGGGTGTCGATGGCCGTGGCATCCAGAAAGGGGAAGTCCCCCGATCGGATAGCATGATGGTCGTATCACTGGACCCCGTGAAGAAAAAAATCCACTTGTTCTCTATTTTGCGTGATACGTACGTGGATATTCCCGGCTACGGAAAAAATCGAATCAATACTGCCATTACTCATGGCCCCAATACGGCCATGAAGACGGCTGGCGATCTATTGGGCATCCCAGTGCAATATTATGTGTATACGGATTTCCAAGGCTTTATCAAACTGGTGGACGCTGTAGGCGGCATTGATTTTGAAGTGGAAAAGGATATGCATTATACAAGTAATGCGGATAAGCATGAATACGATATTGATTTGAAAAAGGGTATGCAGCATCTGGACGGCAACACGGCGCTTCAATATGTGCGGTTCCGCCATGATGCCATGTCCGACTTCTCCCGTTCCGGACGGCAACGGGCATTTTTGGAGGCCGTAGCCCAGAAAATGCAGACCACAACTTCCATTGCTAATCTGCCAAGCATTTTAGAGCAGGTTAACCCGTACATTGATACAAATCTCAGTGTTAACGATATGTGGAAGCTGGCGAATGTAGGGTACCAAAGCAGCTTTGCAGGCAGCGAACAGGTTCCACCGATGAAGCTGCTTGGAGAAGAAAATGTGGGCGGCGCGGCAGTTCTTACCGTCCGCGATCCCGAAGAACTGAAATCATATGTGCAGGATATATTTAATAATCCTCCCACACAAACACAGGAACAAAATAAGGATCAGAACGAAACGAAACAGCCAGATAGTGCATCGTCTTCCAAGACGGATAAAGCCTCCTTTACAGGGGGCAGTAAAACCAGTAATGAGGATGCTTCCACACAATCAACAACAAAGACAGGACAAAAAGAGCTATAATGATGTATGCAGGGGCAGCCGTGAACGCTGCCCTTTGGCGTGTGTATACCCTATTTTAATGAACGGAAAGGAAGTTTTGATGATGAAACGGGATAACTCCGAAGCACTATATAAAGAAGCCCTGGAGCATATTGTCGGGGGCGTTAACAGCCCTTCACGCTCCTTTAAAGCTGTAGGCGGCGGCGCTCCAGTATTTATGAAACGCGCCCAAGGTGCTCATTTCTGGGACGAGGATGGCAATAAGTATATCGACTATTTGGCGGCCTACGGCCCTATTATTACCGGACATGCTCACCCCCATATTACCAAGGCCATCAGCGAAGCGGCTGCGAATGGCGTATTGTATGGAACCTCGACGGCATTGGAAATCAAACTGGCCAAGATGCTAAAAGAGGCCATTCCTTCTATGGATAAAGTTCGGTTTGTGAATTCCGGCACAGAAGCGGTCATGACGACGATTCGTGTGGCACGGGCCTATACTGGGCGGAACAAGATCATCAAATTTGCCGGTTGCTACCACGGTCACTCGGATCTGGTACTTGTAGCCGCAGGCTCCGGCCCTTCCACACTGGGCATACCTGACAGCGCAGGCATTACAACCAACATTGCGAGCGAGGTCATTACTGTGCCATTCAATGACCTTGACGCGTTGCGTCAAGCTTTGGAGCGCTGGAGCGACGATGTAGCGGCAGTCATGGTAGAGCCGATTGTCGGTAATTTCGGCATGGTGATGCCGCAGCCGGGTTATCTGGAAGGGCTGTGCTCGATGGCGCGGGCGAATGGCTCCCTCGTCATTTATGACGAGGTCATTACCGCCTTCCGTTTCCACTACGGCTCAACCCAAACGTATGCAGGTTTGGACAACCATGATGCGATTCAGCCGGATTTGACCGCACTGGGCAAAATCATGGGCGGCGGTCTGCCAATTGGTGCATACGGCGGCAGCAAGCAGATCATGGAGCAGGTTGCCCCACTCGGCCCAGCCTATCAGGCAGGTACAATGGCGGGCAACCCGGCTTCGATCTCGTCAGGCATCGCCTGCCTTGAAGTTCTTCAAGGGGAAGGCGTGTATGAAGAGATGGAACGTCTGGCTGTGAGACTGACGGACGGTATTCAGTCTTCCGCTGATCGTTATGGCGTGCCATTGACGATCAACCGCATTCGGGGAGCGTTCTCGACGCATTTCTGTGATCATCCGATCACGAATTACGCGCAGGCGCAGGATACGGATAGCGAAGCGTTCGCATCCTTCTTCCGCCACATGCTGGATCGCGGTATTCATCTGGCTCCGTCCAAGTTCGAAGCCTGGTTCCTCACAACAGCGCATACGGACGAAGATGTGGATGCCACGCTGGAAGCGGCGGACGATTCGTTCCGTGCGATGTCACAAGGTAAATAAGCAGAGCAGTAAGGGATAAAATATGAATAGGATGAGAGCTGGAAGTAATCTTAGGGACGGGTATCCGACCTCTGGGACTGCGTTCCGGCTCTTTTTCATTTCATAACTGTACCCGTACAGTTGCAGATTTTATGAATTGTATCTGGTTATGCTATCCGGTTATATTGAGAGAACCACAAGTTGAGATCATGATTACGGAGGTTTATTATGCACAGTCGTTCCAGAAATGGGGTCGCCTATCTGGCAGCTCTCAGCTATGCAGCTATACTTGGCTTTTCATTTTTATTTGTAAAATTGACGGTGACGGAGGCAAGCCCGCTGGATGTGATCGCCCACCGTTTTGCGTTGTCATTTATCGCTTTGACCATTCCAGTACTGCTTGGTTGGATCAAAATCAATATCAAGTTGCGTGATATGCTGCGCATTTTACCATTGGCGCTGCTTTCACCTTTACTGTTTTTCCCCTTGCAAGCGTTCGGGCTAATGAGTACTTCTTCATCGGAGGGCGGAATTATTCAAGCTACCGTTCCGATCTTTACGCTTCTACTAGCCTCCTATTTTCTTAAAGAGCGCACAACAGTGCTTCAAAAGATATCCTTACTGCTATCTGTCTTTGGTGTCGTTTTTATATTTGTGATGAAGAGCGGAGCACCGTTAGCTTCCAATAGCTTTGGCGGTATTTTTCTGCTCGTGCTCTCTGCTATATGCCTATCTGGCTATAACGTACTGGCTCGTCCATTAACACAAAAGTACAGTCCGATGGAACTGACCTACGTTACCTCCATTTTGGGATGTATTGTTTTTAACTTGGCGGCCTTGGGGTATCATGCCATAGACGGTTCTATGAGCACTTATACTGCGCCGCTGGTAAAGCCTGATTATTGGATGGCACTGGCTTATCTGGGCATACTATCTACCCTCGTCACCTCGCTGTTGTCCAGCTTTGCCTTGAAGTGGATCGAAGCCTCCAAAATGAGTGTGATCGGTAATTTATCCACCCTTATTTCCATGATGGCAGGTGCTTATATTTTGAAGGAGCAGCTTGCCTACTATCACATTATTGGTGCTGTGGTGATCATTATCGGTGTGGTCGGCACCAATTTCGGAGGACGAAAAAGCTTCACGCCGATCAAAACAACTTCGGCTAAATCACAATAATGGGCTAAAAGCAGACAGGTGCTAATTTGCCTTCAAAAAAAGAAAACTCCAAGCTGGGTCATTCCAGCCTGGAGTTTTTAACTTCATAGTTTTTTGCGCACTAGACCGGGTACGCCATAACACTCATTAACGCCAGCTCCGGCTGTGTCGTGTCCAGTCTGCTATATTGTACAATGATAGGCACGTCGCTAGTGACCGTAATTGCGTAAGGAATACCTGACGGAATTCGTTCGCCGGACTTTTCCAGCGAGGCTGTTCGGATATGGCGGGTTCGTCTTCCTTCCACCACCTCGATCAAGCCCTCCAACGGCTCGCGGTCTTCAAAATAAATGTCTATACTCAGCTTTGCCGCACGGTTTCCACAGTTCAGCACACATATGCTCTCATGACTGAGCAGCTCTCCCCGGCTTTCCGGTGGAATATATCCGTCGGGGATGACCCAGAATAAACTTCCTCGCGGCTGGTTAGCCGCCTTTTCCTGAGACTGTTCAGGTTCTCCCATGCCATTAGCCTCCTTTCACCTATGAATACCTTCACACTTCTAAAGCCTTTTTTACCCGTACGGATTCTCTTTGGTACGCAGCAGTTGAGCCAGAAAAGCAAGCGTCAATCCTTGGCCCCATCCCTGAATGCGTTTGTAGGGTACGTTGCGATAGCCATCTATATCGTTCATTACAGCAGTTCCAGCGGATACGCCAGTCACTGTGCCGTCCTCTTTAATGCGGGAAAGGATGCCGTCGATCGCCTTTTGCGTGTATTTGTTAAACAATCGGCCCTGCATAAGCAAAGCAGTCGCAATCCCTGCCGAGCCGGAGGTTTCCAGATAAGAGGTATCATCATTCAGCACTGTATGCCATAGTCCTTCTGAGGATTGCAGCCGCACTAGTGCATTGAGTTGGTCACGCAGCGAGCCGTCAATGATCATATAAGATGGATGCTGGACCTCCACACATTTCAGCGCCTTGGCCATCGTGAGGGCTGCCCATGAATTGCCGCGCGCCCAGTATATTCCCGACATGCGGCTTTGGTTCGCATGATCCCAGCCGTGATAATACAAATTCGTATCCGGGTCCTGCAAAAATTCTTCATGCCCGTGATATTGCCGAATCCCATCCTCCCAATATGTCTTGTTGCCCAGCAAATGCCCGATCCGCAGCAGATAATAACCGGCCATAAACATCGTATCCACCCATGCTTGCTGCGGAAATACATCATGTAGTGAATTCACGGTGTGCTGGAAAATGCCATCGGCAAACCGCTCAGCTTTTTTCGTCAAAAATTCTGCCATCTCGATGGCGATATCCAGGTATTTTTGCTCACCTGTAGCCTGATGTAGTGCCAACAAACAATGTCCAATAGAAACGCCGTTTACCGACAGAGGCGGAAGTCCATCCTCGATATTCTCGTCAACCCATTCTTTCAGCTTGGTCAAATACTTTTCATTGCCTGTTGCTTCATAGGCCTCGCATACTCCATAAAAGGCTACTCCACCCGGCCAATCCCAGCTATAGTGCATTTGAAACGTGCGTTCCACTACCCGGCCAATCACCTGTTTAATCTGTTCCTCATCAAAACTCAATGCGGGCACTGCTACGTCTCCTCCTTTGGTAAGCTTCACGTTAGTTGCCCTCCTTGCCACCTGTTCCAAAAAAGGTCATCCGTCAACGTAAGTACATGCGCAGCGGTTGCAAATCCAGTTCCTTCACAGCCGCCGTCACCATATTTGCAATCCGGATCGCACCATTCTCATGAAAATGCGTATTATCCTCCAGGCCGCCGGAAAAGTTCATGTATTCCCCAGGCAGCAGCCACATAAAAAGCTCCTTGCTTTCTTCAGGGCCCAGCTCTTCATATAACTCCTGCGTGCGGGCAGACAAATCAATGAGCGGCACGTTCGCTTCTTCCGCCAACTCGCGAACCGCCATTATATAGTCGCCATGTGTATCGGACAGCGTACCATCCTCGTTAAAATAGCGACGATGTACAGGCGTAATCAGCACCGGGGTGCCGCCCTTGCTTCTCGCTCCGTCGATATATAGGCGCAGATGCTCCTTGTAGGTCGTAAAAGGCTCCGTGGCCCGCTTCGGATCAGGCTTCTGATCATTATGACCGAACTGGATGAACAGGAAGTCTCCTGTCTTCATTTCTCCCAAAATAGCATCCAGACGTCCCTCGTCCACGAAGCTTTTGGAGCTTCGTCCCGATACAGCGTGATTATCCACGCAGACATCATGCTTGAACAGGGCCGGCAAGGCCTGACCCCAGCCTGTATACGGATAGCCGGACAGCCCTTGATCCGTAACCGTAGAGTCTCCGGCTAGGAATAGCCGAAGACTCTGCAGTGCGGGTGCAATTTCCAGCGCATTGAGCCGTGGCGCAGTGCCAGATACGGTGAGGCGCAGTCTGCCGCCTCGGACAGGCACCGTAAACATCGCTTCCGTGAACTGGCCCGGCAGCGTGTGTACCGGGGGCAGCATATGCTTGCCCTCGCCAGCCTGGAATCGCGTGAGCGTTTCCGCCAGTGGATCGCCGACCAGTATAGTGACGAGATACAGCCCGTCTGGCACATCTGCAATAAACGAAGCGTTCAGTGGAATACAAAAGCTGTTTCGCAGCCGTGTGCGTGCATCCTTGGCTGGATTCTGCCTTTGTCGCCCGTACACATGCTCTGTAGTCTCGAAGCCATAGCCCTGTTCAGCTGTATATATGCAATCCGGGGACACTGCCTTGTAGCCATCCGCAGGCTCTCCCGGACCAAAGTCAAACTTCCACATTTTACTCACTCCTCGGTCTTAACCCTTCAGGCCACTCGTGCTCATTCCTTCTACAATTTGTTTTTGGAAAGCGAAGAATACAGCGATAACAGGTAGTAGGCTTAAGATGGACATCGCGAACATTCCTCCCCAGTTGGAGGCTGACTCGCTATCGAGGAACATTTTGAGTGCAATCGATACGGTATATTTCTCTGGAGAGTTCAGATACAATACCGGACCTAACAGATCCTCCCACTTCCAGTAGAAAGAGAAGATGGCCGCCGTTGCCAGCGAGGATTTGAGCAAGGGTAAAATAATTCGAAAATACAATCGGAACTTGCCGCATCCATCAATCGTCGCCGCTTCATCCAACTCTGCTGGAATCGTGCGTATAAACTGCACCATCAGAAAGATGAAGAACGGCATCCCGAAAAAGGATGGTACTACCAACGGTAAGATTGTATTGATCCATCCAAGCTTGGTGAAAATGATATATTGCGGTACCAGCACTACATCCCCTGGCAGCATCAGCGTCACCATCATCAGAGCAAACCACAAGTTACGCCCTTTGAATTTTAAGCGTGCGAAGCCAAATGCGATCAACGAGGAGGAAAGCACAGCGCCAATCGTGGAAATCACTACGATCGTGAGCGAATTTAGAATATATGTGCCGAAGTTATAACCAGTTGTGCCTTTCCAGCCTGTTACATAGTTTTGCCAAATCCATTCTGTAGGGAAAAGCGAGGAGGCTGTGACGAATATCGTCCGACTTTCTTTAAATGAGCTGAACAGCATCCAAAACACGGGATACAGCATTAGGAGCGCCAGTGCAGCAACCAGAATGTGATAAATTGGCCATTTGAACGTTTTCCATGCCATTGGTATCAGCGCCCCTTTTCCGTTTCATAGAACACCCAGAATTTGGATGTCATAAATAAAATCGCTGTCAGTATCGCTATCATAATGAGCATGACCCAAGCCATAGCCGCCGCATATCCCATATTGCTGAACATAAACGCCTGCCGGAACAGATACAGTGAATGCAGCATCGTTCCATCCATTGGACCACCCTCACCCTTGGAGATAACATAGGCCGGAACGAAGGTCATAAACGCGCTGATCGTCTGCATAATCAAGTTAAATAAAATGATCGGACTTAGCAGCGGCAGCGTAATACTGAAAAATTTCCGTACTGGCGTAGCACCATCTACACTGGATGCCTCGTACATTTCATGCGGAATGTTTTTCAGTCCTGCCAGAAAAATAAGCATGGATGAACCAAATTGCCATACAGACAAGGTGATTAGCATCATTAGCGAAGCATTCGGATCACCAAACCATTTCACCGGGGTTGCCCCCAAGGCCGAAAGCAAGCTGTTAACAATGCCCTCATTACTGAAAATATTGCGCCACATGATGGATACTGCAACGCTCCCCCCGATAATAGAAGGCAGATAGTACATCGTCCGATAGGTGCCCACCATGCGTGACTTGGTATTCAAAATCATCGCCACAAACAACGCGAAAATCAGCCGCAATGGTACACCGACCAATACATACGTAAACGTGACTCGGATCGAATTCCAGTATTTAGGATCGCCTGTGAACATTTTTTCGAAGTTACCCAGACCAATCCATTTGGGCGGGGTGAACAGATTGTAGCTGGTAAAGGATAGATACAGCGAAATAAACATTGGAATTAATGTAAATGCCAGAAAGCCCACAATAAACGGGCTGATAAACGCATATCCGGTCATATTGGCTTTCAAGCTCTGATGATTTCGCAAGCTCATCAAGCCTCCCTTCTGTTGCATTTTAAAAATTAGCAAATTTAAATATATATCAATCGTTGTTATATGAATTTTGTTGCGATATCTACAAAGGTTGCCTCTACGATGGGTTCGTCGGATCAACCGTACGCAATCATGCTTGGCCCTACGCACGGTTAACCTAACGAAACGTTCCTTCAACCCTGCATTATTACTGCTTGTTATTCGCAAGGATGGTATTCGCATCAGCCCGGAATTTGACCGCTGCGTCTTCAGGCGTCATCTGTCCGAAATTGACTTGCTCAATATAATCGGTCAGAGTAGCAATCACTTCCGGCGATCCAACAGGCGGCGGCGGGCTCATTGGAGAAGCCTTAGGCTCCATGGAAGCCACAAATTCAAACACCTGCTTCGTTGCCTCGCTCAATTCCGGCGCTACAGCTTCCTTGATTTTGGCAGAAATCGGTACGCCGCGTTCGCCTTTAATCAATTTATTCGCTTCTACATCATTCATCCAGAAATCAATAAATTTTGCGGCCTCATCCTTCACCTGTGAACGGGAAGCCACTGCCCAGTACATTGTAGGCTGCATATACACGCCTTTTTCCATATTCGGTCCAAACATCGGAGCAAGCGCCATTGGCCGATTAACGACCTGTTGTAAGCCCACATATTGATTGGACCACTGCCAAATGCCGATGCCTGTTCCTTTAACGATATCCGATTCCTCAAGAATTCCCTTGGTTTGGTTCATGACTTCAGGAGTTGGTGTCGCCCCCTTTTTAATTAGCTCAGCTAAACCGCCGAAGAAATCAACAAACAGCTTATCGTCGTCATACCCCAATCCTGTTCCTTCCGTATTGTAGAGAGACTTTCCATGTGTCCGCAAATAGTAGTGGAAGAAAATATCCGCAGCCATTGAGCTGTCAAAGTAAACTTTATTAGAGGCTGCCTTCAAAGCCAGCTCTTTGTATTGATCCCATGTCCAGTCGTCAGGAATTTTGTCTATGCCCGCTTTTTTGAGCAATGCCGGATCATATTGGAAGCCCAGCACATTGACACCTGTTGGAATACCATATTGCTTTCCGGCAATGATCCCGGTTTTGAGTACATTTTCGTTCACATCAGCGACTTGGATTTTCTGATTCAAGTAAGGCGCCATATCCTCCAGTTGGCCGTTCTTCGCATATTGGCTAATATACGAAATGTCCATCTGTACGATATCCGGCAGTTGGTTTGCTGCCGCCTGCGGGGCGAGCTTCTTCCAGTAGTCATCAAAAGAGGCATATTCCACATCAATCGTCACATTCGGATTTTTTTGCTTATACAAATCGATAACCTTCTGCGTATATTCGTGGCGCGTATCCGATCCCCACCAAGCGATCCGCAACTTTACTTTCCCGTCTGCACTTGTGCCCGAATTGCCTCCACCGTCTGCTCCACTACATGCCGTCGTCAAAACGAGCAGCATCGCTATGATCAGAAACCATCCCTTTTTGCCCACCTATCTCTCCCCT
Organism: Paenibacillus sp. lzh-N1; assembly: GCF_002872435.1. Classification (NCBI taxonomy): domain Bacteria; kingdom Bacillati; phylum Bacillota; class Bacilli; order Caryophanales; family Paenibacillaceae; genus Paenibacillus; species Paenibacillus sp. lzh-N1. The sequence continues at coordinate 864,997 of NZ_CP025696.1, forward strand.
TTTCGCTGTTCTAGAAAGGAGCCTTATTACAAGTAACAATGTACTTACGCAAGTTTGATAGCGTTTACATTTGCTCCTGTTGTTATTTTCCCAAATGCAGAGAAACATTGGAATACACAAATCCGATTTCAAAGGTTCAAAAAACAGAGGGACTCAGCAGCTCATCCCCGTTCGTATGATTTAATGTACTCGGACGGTGTCATACCTGCCCATTTTTTGAACACCTGGCTAAAATATTGCGCATTCCCGCCGAAGCCGAACCATTCTGCCAGCTCAAACACCTTTACGTCTCCCGTCTCCCGAATATGCTCAGCCGCACGTTCGATCCGGTAACGATTGACGTAGTGCGAAAAGTTTTCACCCGTCACTTTTTTGAAAATTTTCCCTAAGTAGTCGGAATTCATATAGAGCATTTGCCCCGCCACTCCGTTCAGTGAAAGATCGGATTTTCTATAGTTTTGCTCAATAATTGTGATCATTTTATCCACCGTGGAAGATTGGCGGTATACATTGCTTTTATAATAAATTGCGGTCATTCGTTCGGCAGCTTCCTGTACAAAAGATTTGAGACATGCCAGTGTTTTTTGCTCTGCCAGCACGACCATTCGGCTCGTGAACGCCGCACGCTCTTCTTCAGGACATATACGGATCATGGCAGCATAGAGCTGTAGCACATAGGAACGGGTTACGGAGATTTCCAGCTTCATACGGGACAAGATTCCGAACAGCCGATCCACTTCCTGCGCAACCTCCTCCCTATTTCCAGCCTTGATCAGCAGACCGAACTTCTCCTCGTCCAGCTCCAAATCTGCCATCTCCCGGGTGTCCTCAGCCGCCAAATCCTCCTTCGTAATGAGACTCCCCTCTCCGGTGTAAAAGCGGTGATTCATACAATGCAAAGTCTCCCGGTACATCCCCCGCGAATGCTGCATGCTATCCGACTCGCTAACTGCGACGGTCACCTCCAGCTTATAAAAGCGGTGAAATGTCGTACGTACCGCTTCAATCTGTTTCATAAATCGAGATGTGTCATCCTCACTCTCCAGCACAATTAGCAGCTGCCCTTGCATAGTCGTACTGAGCAAGACATGATCCATTAAATCCCCTGCTATATTTTGCAAAGCAAACAAATGCTCCGGCTCGTGGGACTCCTCCACCCGCAGCAGCAGCATTCGAACCTGCTTATCTTGCAACTCCAGACCGAACAAACGCTCATAAAAAGCGATATCACGGCTGCCGTAAGTTTTATAGGAAATAAACTCCTTCAAAAAATGCTCCTTAACATGCGGCAGCATACGCTGAAAATCAAGCTTCATCCGGTTCACAAACTGCTTGCGTTCTTCCTGTTCCTCTCGCTCCTGTCCCAACTCTGTCAGAGCGTCATGAATTTGCCGCTCGTTGCAGGGCTTCAACAAGTAGTGCTTCACCCCGTATTGCATAGCCCGACAGGCATAGTCAAAATCTTTGTAACCTGACAACAGAATAAACCGAACGTCTGGAAAATGCTCCGTCGTTTTGGCAACGAGTCCGATACCGTCCAGTCCTGGCATAGAAATATCGCTGATCACAAAATCAGGCGGACTCGCCTGGATCTGATCGTATGCCTCAATCCCATTACGCGCCGTACCTACCAGCCTTGTTCCTGCCTTGCCCCAATCGACCACCTGTGATATGCCTTCCAAAATCATACGCTCATCATCAACCAATAGCACCTTGTACACGACCCTGATCCCCTTTCACATATGGAATACAGACATGAATTGACGTTCCTGCTCCTGACTCGCTATGCAGCTCTATCCCCCAAGGTGTACCAAATGTCAGGCTAATCCGTTCTTGAATATTCGCAAGTCCAATCCCCCGCCCACGGGTGGTGATCTGTCCGCTCCGCAGCTTTTCCAAGAAATCCGGGGTCATTCCAGGTCCGTCATCTTCAACCCGCAGGAACAGCGCCCCTTCGCTTTCTCTGACCACAATCGTGATCCGACACGGTTCAATACGCGGCTCCAGCGCATAATGGATTGCATTCTCCACCAAGGGCTGAAGTGTTAGCTTCGGAATTTGCGCGTCCATCAATTCTTCCGGGACATCGAGATGGAAAACGAGACGTTCATCAAAACGTGTTTTTTGGATCGTTACGTAGCTTCTCACGATATCCAGCTCTTTTTGAAGCGGAATCAGCTGTTCTTCAAAACTGACCGCGCTGCGTAATAAAAAAGCAAGGGCTTCCACCATTTCTGAAATCCGATCCTGTTTATTGGCCTTGGCGAGCCAGTTCACAGACTCTAATGTATTGTATAAAAAATGTGGATTTATCTGTGCCTGAAGCGCCTTTAGCTCTGTTTCCCGCAGCAGTAGCTGCTTGGCAACATTCTCATTAATAAGCTCACGGATACGGCGGATCATCTTCTTATACGTCCGATGTAGTAAGCCTACCTCATCCTGTGTGGAAAGGGGGACCGCTCCAAGCGCTTCCTCTTCCAGACGGTCGAGATCCCCTTTTTCTATTTTACGCATATTCTGGATCAACTGAACGATCGGTTGGGTAATGCTGCCCGACAGCCTGGCTCCTAGCGCCAATGCAATAAGCAGCATAATGACAAAAATAGCGCTTACAATTTCTTTTATTATCGTAATACTGCGAAACATATCATCAAAGGGAGTCATATGTAAATACGTCCAGCCCGTATAAGAGGATTTGATTTGAGCAGCAAAAAAGGTCCCGCCTGTATAGGTCGCGATCCCGTAAGGCTGCTTCCGCCCAAGCTCTGCCTGAATATCGCTCTCACTCAAAAGCGGTGTTTCGGGATAAATCATCCGTCTTCCGTCTGTAATCATCAACTGTCCGTCACGGCCGGAGGTCTGCACACGATCCGCTACAATCCGGTCAATTCGCACACGAATCGCAAGCGTTCCAAGCCCGTTCAGCGTAAAATTGGAATCGGTAAAAGATTTGAATTGCCGTGCTGCCAGCAAGGAGGAATGGCCTGCCGCATACCATGCATGGGAGCCGTCATATTCGTCTGCCAACTCCGACAGGGTGGATCGAAGCTCTTGGGGGATACCTTCGCGGTTGCCCGCACTCATCACCTGTCCCTCTTTGTCGATTACCATCATAGAATAGACATAGGTTTCAGAGCCGGCAAAGGCAATAAGCCTATTCGTTATTTTTTTGCGCAGTACCATTTTGACATAAGGTGACGTTTCCTTTTCCAACTGGAGCAAATAACGCTGAAGCTGCTCATCCGTTATTACCTTAAAAGTAACCTTTTCAACATCCTTCAGTTCATTTTCAATGCCAATTGAAGAAATATTGAGTACCTCGGATGTCTTTTTGTACATTTGATTATCATAAATATGAAATACGTATTTAAGTATGACTGCAACAACCGCAAAATTAACCAGCATGAGCACCGTAATCAGCAGTACCATCTTATGATGGATTCCAGCATTTTTGTAAGCGCTCTTAAAATAGGTAATCAGTACATGTCGCCTCCTTCGCTCATCCTGCACGGTCCAGCTCAAAATGGAGAAAACTCTATATATTATACAAAATACCCCATGCCTTGGTCATTCGGCAAGAGGTATTTGGGTTTGCTTAGCGTTGATCGTTTGCTTTCGATTTGTCCGCCTTGCTCATATATTCGTCATATCGGTCATCAAGTTCACGTGCCATACTCCGGTATTTTCGCGTCTCTTCGACAATAGGGTCCATTTGAGTCTGAACCCGCACCTCATATTTGGGGCTGAGTCGTTCCCGTTTTTTGGCCTCATTCTCACGAATTTCGCCTTCCGTCAGCAGTTCACTGAGCTGGCGTTCCAATTCTTCGGATTGGCTCATCGCGATTTCCTCCTTCAGGATGATGGTTACGTAGTATTATAACCCGGTTGCGTCCGCTTCTTTCAGCACTTGAATAAGTTGAGAATGAATAGCTGTATTCGTAGCTACAACATGCCGTACACTCAGGTCATAAGGTTGGCCTAATGTGTTCGTAATGGTGCCTCCTGATTCCTGTACCAACAAAGCACCCGCGGCCACATCCCAGGCATTCAAACCGATTTCGCAATAAGCGGACAAACGTCCCGACGCCACATAAGCCAAATGCAAGGCTGCCGAGCCGAGCGCCCGAATGCCCCGTACTTGAGGTGTAAGAACCTGCGTAATTTTCATATTCAACGGTTGTGCATACGTACGATCCGGCGGGAAGCCGATGCACACCAGACTATCTCCCAGCGTTTCTTCTTTCGATGCTCGCATACGATTTCCGTGGACGTATGCGCCTTTTCCCTTTTCCGCTACAAACATTTCATCGCGGGACGGATCATAAATTACACCGACAATTACCTCTCCACGATGAGCCAAGGCAATAGACACACTGTAGTACGGCAGACTGTGCACGAAATTGGTAGTGCCGTCTACCGGATCAATGATCCATAAATATTCCTCTTCACGGGCAGCCTCTAATGCTCGGGCTGAAGCTTCAGCTCCCGGCTCTACCCCTTCTTCACCCAAAATGGCATGATCGGGAAAATGGGTGAGGATGAGTCTGCGAATCATCTGTTCTGCACCTTTATCTACCTCGGTTACTAGATCGGTCGAAGATTGCTTGGTATTCAATTGTTCAACAGTGCCCAGTCTGCTCTTAATCCATTCCCCGGCTTTGGATGCCGCATTAATAGCCACGGCCGTATAGCTTTTTCCTGATACGATATAGGGAACCTTTTCGTTTTCATGTTCGTTCAACGTGTTCACTCTACTTTCTATATCATTGTTACGTGGTTTACGAATCTGCCCTGCAGACAGTCTCTTAACCATCTCTGTTTCAGTACAAGTTTGCTAGTTTACACATTCTAGTATACACAATAAGCTTCATAAAGTTTCTCCATATGGAAGCTTTATCCGCAAAATACTACTTTTTAAGGCGTAATTTCTATGGAAGCCCCATCCAACACTTTGACCCCGTTATCTTCCTGAAGACGCAGTTCATTCATTAATCCGAACAATGCTTCATCCTTAAGTTTGGCTTCAAGCATGACATCAATCCGATCCGTATATCCAGCAATATTACGCAGAAAGGTCAGCAACGGCTCCACCAGAACACCGTCTGCATGACCACGAGGGTCTTTTTCACTTTTAGGACTGGAGGCATGAATTTTGGGCGGCAATGGATGATCAGTAGAAGATCCGGCTTGAGCCAATTCCCCTTTCCAGGTCTCCAATATTTCCGGCCATAGCTCCCACGGCTTTTCCCCCTCGTTATTGACCCATTGATGATGAATATCGAGAACCATCGGCAAGCCCGTTATTTTGCAAGCTTCCAGTGTTTCCACCGCATTGAACGTTTTATCATCATTTTCCAATGTTAACCGTTGTCTTAATGAAAGATCCAGGGCATTCACTTGCTCTACAAAACGCTGACCTGAGGTCACCTTATCTCCGTAGGCACCACCAATATGAATGTTGTTCTTGGCTTCAGCACCAAGTCCCATGGCCTCCAGCATCGCCACGTGGTACTTCAGATCATTAATGGAGCTCTGTAACACTTCAGGACGGGGAGTGCTGAGCACTGTAAAATGATCGGGGTGAAACGATACTCTCATCTTATTCGCCTTGACATAGTCCCCCACCTCTGCAAAATCAGCGGCAAGCGCCTCAAACGGGTCCCAGTCCCGCAGATCCTGATGGGTCGCAAGCGGAATCAGCTTGGATGAGAAACGATAGACCTGAATATCACTCGCACGATTATGACGCAGCAGCCTCAATGTATTATGGAGATTTTCGGCTGCAATCCGTTCTAGCTTGCGGATCGCCGCTTCTCGGTCTCCGATCTTGTTAAAGCTGGCCATGGTCATAGTTTTAGAAGGGGATGCATTTTGCACGGTGACTGACATGGCAACATATCCGAACCTTACGATCATAGATGTCCTTCCTTTCAGCAGTTCGCAGTAGATGGCAAGGCCGCTTTCATTCTGTGACCTAAACCCCTTTTCTACTGATCATACCCGGAAAAGCACCTGCTGATTCGGTGTATTGCACAAAACTGTAAGAAACAAACAGCTAGGATTGCTGCTGTGCTCCAAAAAACATTTCATCCGCCAATGCGGTCTGAATTCTTGATTCCTCTTCATTCAGCTTACGAATGAGAGTCATTTCTACCTCGGTCACTTCGTCACCTTGGAAATTGATTTCGGCGATACAGCCCACAATCTGAACGATGGCTACTGCCACGTTGTCCACGCTATATGCGATGACCTTCTGTCCTGTCGGAAAAACGCGCAGTCCGGATTTAACCATTTTGCCACGTCCATATTCCAGCAGTTCATAAAGTTCTTGTTCGCTCTTGAATTTGCACACCGAGTTAAATTCAGTTTGAAAGCCCATGTCTAGCCGCCACCTTTCATAATTAAGGGTTTGGTAAAATGCTCAAGTACATCAATATATATGAACAAAAAGGAGAGTGATCAGCTCCCCTTCATTTTTTTCGTTTATGAGTTCTCATAGTGCAGTGCCGACCGGCGCTCATAACGCTCCAGTGCAAGAGCAATCATGCGATCCAGTAGACTTACATAGGATACGCCGGTTTCTCTCCACAACAATGGATACATGCTGAACGGTGTAAAGCCAGGCATCGTATTCACTTCATTAATAAGGATATGTCCATCTGAGCGTCTGACGAAGAAATCTGCACGGGAAATCCCGCAACCTTCCAGAGCGCGGAAAGCTTGCAATGCGGATTCACGGATACGATCTGCCACTTCCTCGTCCAGTGGTGCCGGAATGAGCATTTCCGATTGGCCATCGGTATATTTGGCAGCATAGTCGTAGTAATCACTCGACGACACAATTTCACCCGGTACCGAGGCAATCGGCTCATCATTACCAAGTACGCTGACCTCAATCTCACGGGCATCGACGTACTCTTCCACGATCACCTTCAGATCAAATTGCAAAGCCAGATCTACAGCCTTTTCCAGTTCTTCTCGGTTACTCGCTTTGGAAATACCGACACTTGATCCCAGATTGGCTGGTTTGACAAAGCAAGGATAACCTAGCTCAGTTTCAATGTTACGCACCAAGTCATGACCGGTTTGTACCCACTGTGTACTATTAAAATAGCAGTATTTCACTTGCGGCAATCCTGCATGCTCAAACAGCTTCTTCATGACGCCTTTATCCATACCTGCTGCCGAAGCCAGCACTCCTGCCCCGACATAGGGCATATCCGCCATTTCGAACAGACCCTGAATCGTTCCGTCCTCGCCAAAGGTGCCGTGCAGCAGCGGAAACAGTACATCCAGTGTCTGCTCTCCATACAGCTTGCCGAACAACGTATCTAATGCCGCCTTGGTGCCGCCTTCAGCATGCTCCAGCTTCAATTGCTCTACAGTAGTCAGAGGCGCATTTAACAGCGTCCCTCTACGCCAATCGCCAGCCTTCGTAATATAAAAAGGAATAATCTCGTATTTCTCATAGTTAAAAGCGTTCATTACCGCATACGCCGTTTGCAGCGATACCTCATGTTCGCCCGATTTACCACCGTACACCAGCCCTACGGTCAATTTTTGATTTGCCATGCCTATCCTCCGCTTTCTTGCTTTCGTCATTGTGCCTGATTTGCTTCACTGTACCTGTTATCCATCATCTCATTTAAAAATAGTCGGCGATGTGATAAAAGCGATATACCGTATTGTCCGTCCACGCATACGAATTTTTATAGTCCCAATAACGATGTCTGGAGCTTACCGTATGTGCATTGACTAGCGGCATGCCGCCAGCATCAAAGGCCGTTACCACCGTGCTGTGCTGGAAAGTTCCGTCACCATCCCAATCATAAAAAATGACGTCCCCCAGCATGAGCTGCTCCGGTCGACTCACCTGCTCTGCGGTCAAACCCCAGGAACTGGAACCCAAATACCGTTCCAGACTGTTGGAAACCGCCCAGCTATAGCTCCACAGCTCACGTCCGGCGACCCGTCCTTTATACCACCAGCCCGATTCTCTTTTACCAGTATAGTGGATCGGTGCACCACCTGCAAAGAGGCACTGCGAGATATAATTGGTGCAATCCACATCAAAAGCCTCAAACTCCGGGTTAAAACTATCCCACCATTGATCTGCATAGGCCGCTGCTTCTTCACGGCGATATCGGCTGGGGCGTGCTGATGAACCGAAGCCCAGCACACCACGATTTAGCAGCGGCAGACTTCCTCCCTGATTAAACGACGCTTGTTCGAAAGGAACCTCTCCTCCCGCTGGCTTTCTTTCTGCCGGATCACGCTCAATCCTCGTCACCTGCCAGGCTTCACCCTCGCGTGTAAACGTCAGGCGCTCCCGTTCAATCCGATCCTCCCGGTGAGTCATTCCGCCCTTCTCATAAAAGAGCCGCACATGCAGTTGTACATCGACCACTGCCTCATCCGGAGTATCCTGCACTATTCGTATCGGCTTGGCTCGTGTCTCGCTGCGTAGGGGTACAGCGTCCCGTTCGCTGTACCACTGCTCCAACCTGGCCGCACGTGCTGCCCGCTCCATTCGCTGGCCCACCTCCAGGTACTCATCCGGCTGTGGTACACCATTTACCTCACTGCGATTGTACTGATTCACGTAAGCAAAAAGGGCCTGTTTCCATTCCCGCTCCCCCATCCCTATCCCTCCATTTTTCGTCTCGCTATCCTTATTCGGGGATAACCACGCCGATATATAACTTCCTTTCTTTCCTCTCTGGTCTGATATGCTCTCTATCTATAAGTATGAATCTCTAAAGCTTGGTATGAACATCGAAAAACGCGGGGGAACGGAACGTTTTATTTTCCAGTCTGACACGCATAATTTAGGTCAAAAAAACTTTACGGAACCGTCTGAAAACGGTATACTTAATCCAAAAGCAATCATTTTGAAATCATGTTTCATCTAATGAAACGAATTACATTCATCTCAACCTCTTAACTTACGATGAACCACTGAAGATGAAATTGAGAACGCAACCAATTAAAACCAAATGTGCAAGACGTCGAAAAAAGACATCCCTATTTTCCCGCAAGCATCCACTTCAAGGAGGTAATACTTATGTCAGGAAAAGATCAATTCTCCATTACCCGTAGCTTGGAAGTTAACGGGAAGCCTTATCGCTACTACAGTCTTAAGGCACTGGAGGAACAAGGAAAAAGCGGTGTTGCCAAGCTGCCTTTCTCCATTAAAGTGTTGCTGGAAGCTGCGGTTCGCCAGTTTGACGGACGCGCCATTACTGAGGAACATGTGCAGCAACTGACAGGCTGGGCTGAGGATCGTGACACCAACAAGGAAATCCCGTTCATTCCTGCACGTATCGTGCTTCAGGATTTTACAGGCGTCCCGGTGGTTGTCGATTTGGCGGCCATGCGTGATACGGTGAAAAAAGCGGGCGGCGATCCGAAACAAATCAACCCGCTCGTTCCCGTCGATCTCGTAATCGACCACTCGGTTATGGTTGATGCATTCGGTACCAGTGACGCGCTGGACTACAATATTAATGTAGAGTTTGAACGCAACGAAGAACGGTATCGTTTTCTGCGCTGGGCGCAAACGGCATTCAATAACTTCCGTGCGGTGCCGCCGTCCACTGGTATCGTTCATCAGGTTAATCTAGAGTATCTCGCCTCCGTAGCCGCGACCAAAACCATCGACGACGAAACCGTGGTCTTCCCAGATTCCCTCGTGGGAACGGACTCCCATACGACGATGATTAACGGGCTGGGTGTTGTGGGCTGGGGTGTCGGCGGGATTGAGGCAGAGGCCGGTATGCTGGGGCAGCCGTTGTATTTTGTCACTCCCGATGTGATCGGCTTCAAACTGACAGGCAGTCTGTCAGAAGGTGCTACCGCTACGGACCTGGCGCTAACAGTTACGCAAATGCTGCGTAAAAAAGGCGTGGTCGGGAAATTCGTAGAATTTTACGGCCCAGGTCTGGCCAACATCAGCTTGGCTGACCGTGCGACTGTGGCCAACATGGCACCGGAATACGGCGCAACGATCGGCTTTTTCCCGGTTGATGCCGAAACGCTGGCTTACCTGCGCAGCACCGGACGTACCGATGAGCAAGTCAGCCTCGTAGAGGAATATTACAAAGCTCAAGGCATGTTCCGCACAGCCGATACCCCAGACCCTGTGTTCAGCGATACGATTGAGCTGGATCTGGCTTCGGTTGTACCGAGTCTCGCCGGACCCAAACGTCCGCAGGACCGTGTTGAGCTCAGCCGCATGAAAGAAACCTTCGAAGGCATTATCCGTACCCCGGTAGACAAAGGCGGCTATGGACTGAGCGATGAAAAGATTGCACAGAAGGTTCCACTGACCCATCCGGACGGCTCCACCAGTGAACTGGGTACTGGCTCAGTCGTGATTGCAGCGATTACAAGCTGCACGAACACCTCCAACCCAAGCGTTATGCTAGGCGCGGGCTTGCTCGCCAAAAAGGCAGTACAACGCGGGCTCAAAAAGCCAGGCTATGTTAAAACAAGCTTGACACCAGGTTCCCTTGTTGTAACGGAATACCTGCAAAAAGCCGGGCTGATCGAACCACTCGAAGCCCTCGGCTTCCATGTGGCAGGCTACGGCTGCGCGACCTGTATCGGTAACTCCGGTCCACTTCCTGACGAAGTGAGCCAGGCCATTACAGACCATGATCTGACCGTCGGCGCAGTCATTTCCGGTAACCGGAACTTTGAAGGACGTGTGCATGCGCAGGTCAAAGCCAACTATCTTGGTTCGCCGCCACTGGTTGTCGCTTACGCGCTGGCAGGTACGGTGAACATTGATTTGACGAATGACCCGCTTGGTTATGATCAGGACAATCAGCCTGTCTACCTGAAAGATATCTGGCCTTCTTCCGAAGAAATCAAAGAAGCGATCAGCCTGTCTCTCAGCCCGGATATGTTCCGCCGCAAATACGAAAATGTATTTACAGCCAACGAGAAATGGAATTCCATTCCGGTTCCTGAAGGCGAATTGTATGAATGGGATGAAAACTCAACTTATATTCAAAATCCGCCGTTCTTTGAAGGACTTCAAGATGGTGTGCAGGATATCAAGGAAATCCGTAATGCCCGTGTACTTGCCCTGCTGAATGATTCGGTCACGACTGACCACATCTCGCCAGCAGGAAACATCGCCCCTTCCAGCCCGGCAGGACTGTACTTGAAGGAGCATGGTGTAGAGCGTAAGGACTTCAACTCCTACGGCTCCCGTCGCGGTAACCATGAAGTCATGATGCGCGGTACATTTGCCAACATCCGTATCCGCAATAATGTAGCTCCAGGCACCGAGGGCGGTGTAACCAAGTACTTGCCAACAGATGAGGAAATGTCCATCTATGATGCGTCCATGAAATATCAGGCAGCCGATCAGAACCTGATCGTCATCGCTGGTAAGGAATACGGTACAGGTAGCTCCCGTGACTGGGCGGCCAAAGGTACGCTGTTGTTAGGTGTTAAAGCCGTCATTGCTGAAAGCTTCGAGCGGATTCACCGCAGCAACCTGGTCGGCATGGGTGTACTGCCGCTGCAATTCCAGGAAGGCTATGGCTGGTCCAGCTTGGGTCTCAATGGTCGCGAAACCTTCGATATTCTCGGCATTGACAATGACGTGAAACCAGGTCAAGAACTTACGGTTGTAGCCAAACGCGAGGATGGCACCAAGTTCGAATTCCCGGTCACTGCCCGTCTGGACAGCACCGTCGACATCGACTACTACCACAACGGTGGTATTTTGCAAACCGTATTGCGTCAAATGATTCAAGCGTAATAATCGAGTGAATCATGAAAATCCCCTCCCAAATGCGGTGTAAACTGCAATTGAGAGGGGATTTTTTACATTCTTCAAGCCTCTAAAAGAAAACGTATGCCAAGGATTGAGAACACAAGGGTTATAAGAAGCGTGAAGAGACCAGGCAGGCTTTCCATGATTGTAGAACTTTCTTCGCTCTTGAACTGACGTCTGAGAAAAGGCTGGAGAAAAAGCATAATCACAAAAGCTATGAAGCTAAGTGCACACAACAACCATACTTCAGGGGAAGATTTGTCAACAAAACGATCAGCCACATCATTGAAATTGTAGTGGATTGCTACATTTCTCGGCATTGTCGGATAGATAAACAAGTAGATACTGAAGGGCACAATAGAAAGAAGAATGGAAAATAAATTTAAAATATTTAATCTACTTCGCATGAAAATCCTCCTTATTAGAGCTAAACGATTTATATGATACACAGATCAGCAGTCTATATTTTTACTTCCCTGGCTTAGTAAGAGAGAAATAATAAAACTAATCATCATCGTGGGCAAAAAAGAGGCGAGTACCATATACACATTAACTCCTTGTCCTAATCCTATGGAAATCCCTATTAAGCCAAAGGCTATCCAAATATAAGCAGAGATGCGATGTGTCTTCTTCCATGCCTTTTCATCCGAAAGCAGCCAAGGAAACTTTAATCCGATTAGACGATTGGGTGTTATTGTAGCAAAAGATATTCCTATTGCTAAATGCAAAATAGCCGATAAAAATAAAGCTAATTTTAATGTGCTGAATAGAAATCCACCCGAATATTTGAACATGAGTGCAAGGAAAATCAAATCAAGTACAATAAACACACTTGCACAAATCTTACGATAAGAAGCGAGCATACGTTCAGAAAAGGTGTTTCTATGCTTTGAATACCTAGGATTCAGTACTACGATAGCCAGTGTTAAAACCATAGTAACTAATGGAAAATACAACAATGCTATACGATCCTTAGCGGAATGAAACAAGGAGGAAAACAAAGAAAAATTTATAACATGCAGCACAATAAAGAAAATAGACACATGCATCCACGGCTTCTTGAATTCTTCTTTTACATCATAGTTGCTTTTACTCTCCATCCCGCTTGCTCCCTCCATATAACAGAAATTGAGTGACTCCACTTTATTATGCATATTTTCCAATACTAAAAATGAAATAAACATCACAACAGCAAAAAAAGCCGACCCACTCAGGACCGGCTTCCAACCATGTTCTCTTACCTTCGCTTGCCAATTACTTCGAGATATCCAAGAAGCCCTCTCCGAATACGTCCCGTACGTCATGAATGGTAATAAACGCTGCTGTATCGATAGCTTTCACAATCTTTTTAAGCGCGGACACCTCTTGTTTACTAATGACGATATATAGGACTTCTTTTGGATTTTTGGTGTAATATCCGTGACCTGACAGGACGGTAACTCCACGGTCCATTTGCGTAATGACCATCTCGGCAATTTTATCTTGGTGCTCCGAAATGATCATGACCGCTTTTTTCGGGTTCAGTCCTTCAATCATGAAGTCCATCACCTTCGTACCAACGTACAAAATAACGATAGTCAGCATCAATTTTTCCGGACCAATAATAAAATAGGAAGAGAATGCAACAATCAGATCAAAAAACAACAAGGCATAGCTGATATTCCAATCCAGATATTTGTTAGCGATCCGGGCTAAAATGACGGTTCCTGCCGTTGTACCACCGACCCGTACAATTAAGCCAATTCCAACCCCTACCAAAACTCCGGCAAATACAGCATTAATCGTCGGCTCATGCGAATCAATCCGCCAGTTGACCGTTAAATGCAAAAACAATGAGTTAAATGCGACCGCAATTATAGTGTACAAGGTCGTTCTCTTGTCCAAAAATTTATATCCAACAATCAGCAGCAAGCCATTAATCACCAGATTGACGATCGAGGGAGACCACTGAAACAGGTAGTACAAGATGATCGTGACCCCTGTAACGCCCCCCTCGCCAAACTCATTCGGGATCACATACAGATTAACAGCCAGCGCGAAAAAAAACGCACCCAGAATAATAAATACGATATCTGCAATACTTTTTTTCATATATGCTCTAATCCTCTCTCTAACATTTCAACGGATGAATTGCCAGATGGATTGGCTGACTCTTCTTGCCAAAATACGCTGACAACCAGTTCATGGTATCCACTCCCCAACATAAAGTCAATACAACTTTGACACTTTAATTCGCCACCAGACTGCCTTAGTCCAACCTTAGAATTCCGCAAAATTCTGCTAATACAAGGTTATTCGACAAAAAAACACAATCCCGACTACTAAACTAAGAAAACGGGCCTCTAGCCCTTGTTTAGGCCCTAGGCACATTTTCCCCTAAAATGACCATCCTCCTAATACACATTTTGGACACATACGACCATCTTCCTGTTTTATGGCAAAAGCGTTTTACTTTGGATAAATGCGGGTATAATGATTGAAACCTTACCAAGCAACCTACACGGCATTACGACATCAAGTACATATAAATAGTCCTATACAGTTGTCCTAAGCAACTCAATCTGAATTTGACAATATGGAATTGGAGGAATGACCCACATGAATACAATGAACTTAACTGTCCACACCCTGATGCCCTTTCACCACCAATACCAACGTGCCAACGCGGTGAGTATGCAGAAGAAAGAAGATAGCTCGGAGAAGAAGCTCAGCTTTCAGGACATTTTGAATGAAAAAATGGGTAAAAAATAAAGCGCCGTTAAGCCGGTGCATATCTCGCTTTACATAAGCTGAAAAGCCGTAGTTTTCTACATCGACTGTAGAGAACCACGGCTTTTTGCTATGTCACGCGTTTCTAAACCTAAACTCATACGTTCATGGAAATAAACCTCTGACGAGCTTAACTGTACTATTTGTTGAGGCTTCCCAGTTGATTGACTTTCGTATCGCTTCCGATTTATCGCTCGCCATCCCGATACTGCTCTGCCTTCTCACGCATCCCGGCGACGACGGCTTCCTCGGTATTCAGTCCCTTATCTGCCGCATAGGCACGAATGTCCTGTGTGATACGCATACTGCAAAACTTAGGACCGCACATCGAGCAAAAGTGTGCTTCCTTGGCCCCCTCTGCCGGTAGTGTTTCATCATGGTAGGACAAGGCCCGCTCAGGGTCAAGCGAAAGATTGAACTGATCGCGCCAGCGGAATTCAAAACGTGCCTTGGACAAAGCATCGTCCCGCTGCTGCGCCCGTGGATGACCCTTCGCCAAATCAGCAGCATGTGCGGCAATTTTGTAGGTAATAACTCCCTCGCGGACATCATCCTTGTTCGGCAGGCCCAAGTGCTCCTTCGGCGTAACATAGCACAGCATGGACGTCCCGAACCAACCGATCATAGCCGCCCCGATAGCTGAGGTAATATGATCATATCCTGGTGCGATATCCGTCGTCAGCGGCCCTAAAGTATAAAAGGGAGCCTCCTTACAAATTTCCATTTGTAAATCCACATTCTCCTTGATTTTGTGCATAGGGACATGTCCCGGCCCTTCAATCATGACCTGGACATCATGCTTCCATGCGATTTGCGTTAGCTCGCCCAACGTCTTCAGCTCTGCAAATTGTGCTTCATCATTCGCATCATAGATACTACCCGGACGCAGACCATCCCCGAGAGAAAAGGCCACATCGTAGGTTTTCATAATTTCACAGATTTCTTCAAAATGCGTATACAAAAAGTTCTCCTGATGGTGCGCAAGGCACCAGGCTGCCATAATCGATCCGCCCCGGGATACAATTCCCGTCATTCTATTCGCTGTCATCGGTATATATCGTAGCAATACTCCCGCATGAATTGTAAAATAGTCCACTCCTTGCTCCGCCTGCTCAATCAGTGTGTCTCGATATAACTCCCACGTCAGCTTCTCTGCTTCGCCGTTCACCTTTTCCAGTGCCTGATATAGCGGCACCGTCCCAATCGGTACGGGTGAATTCCTAATAATCCATTCGCGTGTCGTATGGATATTACGACCTGTGGACAGGTCCATGACGGTGTCTGAGCCCCAGCGTACAGCCCAGGTCATCTTCTCCACTTCCTCCTCGATGGAGGACGTAACCGCGGAATTTCCAATGTTTGCATTGATCTTCACGTGAAAATGGCGCCCTATGACCATGGGCTCGCTTTCCGGGTGATTGATATTTGAAGGTAAAATGGCTCGTCCAGCCGCCAACTCCTGCCGCACAAACTCGGGCTCCACTCCTTCACGGATCGCCGCAAATTCCATTTCAGGCGTAATGATCCCTTGCCGCGCATAATGCATTTGCGTCACAGTGCGCCCTTGTGAAGCCCGAAGCGGACGGTTAGTCACGCCGGGAAATTCCACTGTTTCCCGTTTGGAGCCGGGTTTCAGTCCATTATCCTCCGGCTTGACGGCGCGGCCCGCGTAAGCCTCCACATCCCCCCGTTCCAGTGCCCAAGCTCGCCGTAATGGTGGCAAGCCCTGACGAATATCCACCTGATAGGCTTCATCTGTCATCGGACCGCTGGTATCGTACACACGCAGTGGCTCATGATACTCTATCCCCTGCGGCGTATGTGTGGGATGCAGCGCGATTTCACGCTCTGGCACGGCAATGTCCGGCCGAGAACCTTGAATATACACCTTGCGGCTCCCCGGGAAAGAATTAACCCTACTGGATTGCTCCGCACTTGCCTTCTCTACTGCTGTTGATTTCATTCCTGTTTCTTTTGTTCCTTCGGTTTCTGTCGGTTTCATGATCCATTCCTCCCGTATCGTTGAAATGACACACCGATCCGGAACCATTCCGAGGGTGGCGCTGATCTATGCAAAAAAGCCGGTTCCCTAGGGAACCGGCTAATCAAACGAGGCAGCTATCCAGATAGCACGCACATGGAATAAAACCCTATGCGTCACCGCAGACAGCAGCTGCGTATACATTTCAATGGCCGATTACTTCCCTACGCTGGTATGATCCAGATCAGGTGCAAAGGGTCCGGAATCTTGCCCGATTCCATCTCAGCCCGCATTACAGGCTCCCCCAGTAACTGTGATACTTTCTATTCACATGAATTGGCGGCTATAACAGACAACCCGCCATCTCTATCAGACTACTTTAAATCTATAGCTTTGGCAACCCTTGTATGATTTCCTTTTGTATTGATTACTGTTACGGGAGCATAAGCCCCATTTCCTTAGCTGCTTCGATCAAAACCGGAGCAAAATCATGCAGCGTCTCAGGCGCAAGTCGACTGACCGGGCCGGATACAGATAAAGCCGCCGCGACCTGTCCCTTTCGGTTCACAATAGGCGCGGCCACAGCCGCAGCTCCTGGCTCACGT
Organism: Paenibacillus sp. lzh-N1; assembly: GCF_002872435.1. NCBI lineage: Bacteria > Bacillati > Bacillota > Bacilli > Caryophanales > Paenibacillaceae > Paenibacillus > Paenibacillus sp. lzh-N1. The sequence goes on from NZ_CP025696.1 coordinate 882,143, forward strand.
TCTTCATAGCTAGTCGCATACCCCTTCTCACGAATGTCCTGCAGCTGGGCTTTATATACCTCAGTATCTACCGAGGGAGGCCATTCTTCACTGCTTAGCAGTACCTCCAGCTCCTGTGGCGGCATAAAGGCCGCCAGCACCTTGCTGGAGGCTCCCACAGCCAGCGGCATACGCGCTCCCACGGGAGCAACCCTGCGGATCGCCTGATTGCTCTGCACGGCTTGTATGCGAATACGCATGCTTCCATCTCGCAGGTACAAGCTGACCGTCTCCCCTAAGCGATCACGCAGTCCTTCCATTGCAGGCTGTAACAACACCGCCGGCTCATCGCTTTGGGACAGATGCGTCGACAGCTCCCATATGCGAAAACCAAGCCGATATTTTTCCGTTTCGGCATTCCGAACGACAAATCCCCGATCCTCTAGCGTAGTCAAAAGACGATGAACGGTGCTTTTATGTAGACCAATTTGGGAGGCAATCTCCGTTAGACCAAGATCAGATTCTGCGGTAAAACACAGCAGTATATCAAGTGCACGCTCTACAGCGCGGACGGTTAATTTACGGTCTTCCATCGTGAACCGCTCCTCTTGTATCCATATTCGTTTCACACTATGAAACATGGTTACATAAATTATATAGAATAGTCGCGGCTACTGTAAACCGATGTTTTTGTGACAACCATATTACAGAACAAGAACAAACATCGACAATTCTTTGCATCATTTTTACTTTTCCGGTTCAGACGTTGACTTTGGATAATACCCATCATACGATAATAGGTATCTATACGGACATACCCTACTATTTTCAAGTGGAATTATACCTAAATTTTATGATTCGAAGATCAATTCTATATAAGGAGGCTCTTACATGATTTCGACATCCCAGCGTAACGCTCAGCTACAGACCGCTGTTCAGGAGCCGTCCACCCCACTCTTTAATCCCCGTATGCTGCGGTTCAAGCACGTTGTGATTGCTCTGCTGCTGTCGGTCGTATTTTTTCTGTTGTTTTGTTTTATTGCCTTGCATGCTTACATCGCCTGGGTGCTTACGAATCCCACCGTCGCGCCATTATACTCTAATCCGATGCAAGCCAAAGGTATGCCTTATGAGGAAGTCAGCTTCCCAGCCAAGGATGGTAGCCGCATGGTACAAGGCTGGTATATCCCGGCAGATCAATCGCGGAAAACCATTATTTTCAGTCATGGCTATGGAGCCAACCGTGAAGAAAGCTGGATTCCCATGTATGATCTGGCGCATTATGCCCATAGCTTGAACTTTAATGTGGTCATGTTCGATTACGGATTTGCGTCACAAAACAGCAAGGCCGTCGCAACCGGAGGCAAGGCAGAATCCCAACAGCTTCTTGGGGCCATCCAGCTTGCAAAACAACGCGGCTCGTCGGAAATTATTGTATGGGGCTTCTCTATGGGAGCAGGAACCGCTCTTCAGGCGGGTTTGCAAACCAAAGATGTGGACGCGATGATTTTGGACAGCACCTTCCTACTGGAACCGGATACGCTGTACCATAACATTCACAATCAAATTAATTTGCCGAGACATCCATCTTTGGAAATACTGGAGTTGCTGTTTCCAGTCTTGAACGGCACCAGTTTGCATCAGATTCCATATCAGGAGGTAAAAAAGGAGGACTATCCGTTTCCAATCATGTTTGTACACGGTACACAGGATGAAAAGGCCCCTTACCCCATTGCGGAAAAGCTCGCTGCCAATCAGACCAACCCGCTTTCCAGTGTATGGATTGTCAAAAACGGGATACATGAGCTTATTTTCAGAGAGCATCCTCGTGAATATTTACGACGGGTATCGACATTTTTAAGCAGTGTACAGGAGCTGGAGGACAAGAAAACCACGGCTGCTGCCCATAAACAAACGACTACGCAGTAAAGAATTATTTTCGAATAAGCATTCATCGCCTTGAAGAAGCTTGCCTATGGACACTTAACCCGTGCCGTAGACAGGCTTCTTTTTTTATTTTCCACGATTAATTATTGTTCTGTGCAAAAGGTATAACCTGATGAAGGAAGTTCATAGACATATTCCCGATGGGACGGCGAATATACTGGGTACATATGCATCCAGGACAGATCTGCTAGATCTGCTGGATAGCCATAGTGGGATACGGGAGGTAAAAACGATGCTGAGTACTTATGGGTCTTTCCTGCCCTTACGTGTGCTGGAGGAAATCCGTCATTGGAAGCAGCAGGAAAGTTGGCATGTGGAAGTGATTAAATCCGCTACTGAAGGGCTAGAACCTGCTTATGTGCGGCTACTGGATGATTGGCGAACCGTATTTGAACAAACGGAACGGGCCGCCATAGAGCTACTTGAAGAGCAACGGAGCGCGCTTGACCCGGTAGAACAAGCATGGCAACATCAGGAGAAAAAAGCGTCGTCTGCTCCCCAAGCTCATACACACCAGCTGGATGAATCATCAGCCCATTCAAGGGGATCAGACGCATCAGCAACTGGAGAGAAACCGTTGTCCGAATCAGGCTTGAATTCACAGCCTGCCTCTCAAGAATTAAATCGTCGACTGGACGATTTGCTGCAAACTGCGAACCGTCAATCACAGGAATATGTACGGCAGCTAGGTTTGCTGACCGAGCACAGTCATGCATTGCGTCAACAGCCAAAATCCGCCGGAGTTGTAATACACGCAGCACATGAAAGTCAATATTTCCTGATTTCGACAACTCCCTTTCAAGAGCCCGGCTCCATCGCACGAGCCGCTGGGTTGTATCATGTAGCGGCAGAGGGTGAGGATTACCCGGAGCAAGCGTTTCGAGAGAGGCATGCCAGCATGAGAGGAGAAGGTTCTGGGGCTACTAAAGGCGTCCAGTCCGGTCAGACGCAACCTTCAGCAGCGGAAAAATCCTTAGTCGGTCGCCCGGTCCCTATTGGGGGACATCGGCTCCCTCCGCTTCCTTACCCTTATAATGCGCTTGAACCGTACATTGATGAAAAAACGATGCGTATTCACCATAACAAGCATCATTTGAGCTATGTGAATGATCTGAATAAAGCGGAAAAGAAACTGGAAGAAGCCCGAAAAACAGGTGATTTTGACCTCGTAAAGCATTGGGAACGTGAACTGGCATTTAACGGGGCAGGTCATTATCTGCATACTCTTTTTTGGACGATCATGAGCCCTCAAGGCGGTGGAAACCCAAGCGGACCGCTGGCTGAACAGATTAAAAAGGATTTTGGCAGCTACGATGCCTTCAAAAAGCAATTTAGTTCGGCAGCCGAAAAGGTCGAGGGCGGCGGCTGGGCTATCCTGGTATGGAGCCCGCGCGCCGGGCGGCTTGAAATTTTGCAGGCCGAAAAGCACCAGAACCTGACTCAATGGGAGTCTATTCCGCTGCTGGCGATCGATGTGTGGGAACACGCATATTACTTAAAGCATCAGGCCGAACGTAATAAATACATCGAAGATTGGTGGCATGTCGTCAACTGGCCTGAGGTGGAGGCGCGCTATGCTCAAGCCTCCAAGCTAAGATGGCAACCATTCTAAGCTAAAACAAACTACACCTGCAAATCGTACCGCTCTCTGAGCGCTGCCATCTGTTCTGCCAATCCTTCCGGTTGCACCAGCGAGCCATCGGCAGGCAAAATGGCAGCCCGGCTCTCAACTACACGGCGTAGCGATGCTGTATACGCCTCGACAGACGGCACACCAGCCAGCTCTGCCAGGCTGCCCATCGTTGCCGGATTCACTCGGGGATAATCCGGCTCCTGCACGCCTTCAGGCGTACCCCCGGCCGCCTCTCGATAAAACTGCTGCACCGCCTGTGCACGCTCTGCTCCGCGGCCCTCAATCATCACAAAGGCTGTGATGATATACGCCTTGGCTTGACGCCGCTGCGCAATGCCGCAAAACTTGCGTCCCCCAACGCTCACATCGTAGTCCCCGGGACAGAAGGACCCGATGATTTCTCCGGTCTGCGCCTCGACAGACCACGGGGCCAGCGCATCGGCAATCAGCCCTGCCATGAGCCGAAAATCCTCATGCAGGCTGATGGCCCGCTGCGGATTCGGCAGGATCAAGGACAGGTTCAGTACCCCCCTGTCCAGCATGACGGCTGCTCCGCCTGAAGGACGCACGCATACCGACGTTCCTGAGCTGCGCACCCGCTCCATCGCCTGTGGGGCGTTGGGAAGCCTGCGGTCCCGGTGACCAATCACAAGCGCCCCCGGATGCCGCCATAAATGCAAAATAGGCGCAGCTCCTTTCCCAACTTGCCGACAAGCTAGCTCCTCCCAAGCCAGCGGAAACAATACGTCTTCCTGCGTAGTCGTCAGTGGCGCTTCCAACCATTGCAACGCAGGCAATGCTGTTGTTATTTCTGTTGAGCTATGTATATGATCCATACGTTATCCCCTATCTTAAAAATAACTGTTATCCATAGGCTAATCGTAACTTTCAGGGCAGCTATGCTGCCATTGTTCCATTTCATTCTTCACAGCAGCGATCTATTTTCTCTATTTCTGATGTTAACAAAAAAAGGCGGCTACGCCTATGCGTAGACCACCCTTTTTTTCATCCTATCACGCCATGTTCAATCATTCCTTAATCAGGGACAAGAACTCTGCGCGTTGTGCTGCATTATCACGGAACGTGCCGCGCACTGCAGACGTTACCGTTTTGCTGCCAGGCTTTTTGACGCCTCTGGCACACATGCATAAGTGCTCGCCTTCCACGACCACCATAACTCCGTGAGCGGAGACCGCTTCATTTAGAATATCAGCGATCTGCGATGTAATACGCTCCTGTACTTGTAATCGGCGAGTCACCGCCTCCACCAAACGGGCAAGCTTGCTTAGTCCTACAATTTTACCGCTGGGTACATAGCCGATATGCACTTTTCCGAAGAAAGGAGCCATATGGTGTTCACACTGACTGTAATAGACAATATCCTTGACGATTACAAGCTCCTCGTGATTCTCGTCAAATGTCACACCCAGCGCATCCCGTGGATCAACCTCATAACCCGCAAATATTTCCTCATACATGCGCGCAACGCGTGCCGGTGTTTCCAACAAACCTTCACGCTTGGGGTCCTCACCGATCAGTTTTAAAATCTGCTCCACATGGTACTCGATTTTATCCCGGTTATCCGCAGCTTTGCGGTTAATATAATCTTTTACGCCAGCCACAGTAATCCTCCTCTATGCAGCAACCTCATGCGGCATCCGTGCTCACGTTGCTCATTATTTCCGACGGCCCTGATTTTTACGCGCACCAGGCTGATTTTTGGAGAACTGTTGGTTCTTCATCATCTGCTGGGCTTTTTGCATCTGTTTCCCATTCAGGTTGTAGCCCATCTGTTTGGCCATTTTTTGCAGCGTTTCAGGGTCGTTTTGCATCTTTTCAAGCTGTTTGCGAAGATAATAAGCACCGATGAAAAATCCCCCGACCAAGCCAACAATCAGGGTAATAATCGGAATGACAATATTCCACACCACGAAGTCGTCACCTCTGTATATTTATATGAAACATCTTGAATTACACGAACCTATCATAGCAAAACATGGGACAGCTAGCAAATTACTTTTTGCAAACATATGTCCTTATTCCTTCTCCAATTCCAGCAGCTTCATCTTGACTGGCAAGCCTCCGGCATAGCCGACCAAACTTCCATTTGCACCTGATACCCTGTGACATGGAAACAGGATTGGCAATGGATTTTTGTTATTGGCTCCGCCGACAGCACGTACCGCCTTGGCTCGTCCGATCGATTCTGCAATATCTTGATAGGACACACTTTGTCCGTACGGAATATTTTGCAGTGCGCGCCATACCTGCTCTTGAAAAGGAGTGCCTCTCAAATCATAGGCTATACTGAATTCCCGTCGTTCTCCCGCAAAATATTCACGCAGTTGTTCTGCAGCTTCGCGCAGCTTTTCCGGCTCCTGTACATAGACATATTCCCCGACCCATGTCCGGGCCCATTGCTGAAGCAATGCTTCCTTCGCATAAAAAGAGCCATAGTCAATTCGACATAGCCCACGATCCGTAGCACACAGCGTCAGCGTGCCCACAGGCGTCTCCATTTCATCATAATAAATCGTAGTTGGACCCTGTGAATCCTCCGTCTTTAATTCAGCAGAAGTTTGTTGCTCTGCCTGCTCTTGTTCCTCTAGCTTGGAATGCGCCTGTGCGATCATTTCGCGTACTTGCTCATGTTGTTCCTTCTCTGATGCTTGCTTGATCGCTGTCATAGCGTTTTCCCCTCCTATTCGACTCAAAGCCCACGCCGCCGTGCCTCTCAGCTCGGGACGCGGATCATCCAATAAAACCTCCGTCAATTTGGGCACCGCGCTAACATCCTTGAAATTGCCAAGACCAATGACTGCATTGCGTTGAATCGGCTTCTTCCCCCGCCAGGCCGCCGCACTTTGACCAAATCGGTCTTTGAATTCGCGATTGCTCAAATCCAGTAACGGTAACAGCAACGGCTTCACAATTTCAGGATCGGGTGTAAGCTCGGGATGATGATCCCAGTTAAGGCCTCGATTTTTGGGACATACGATTTGGCACGTATCACATCCATACAGCCGATTCCCTATTTTCAGCATAAACTCCTCGTCCAAAAAGCCCTTGGTTTGCGTCAAAAAGGACACACACCGCTGGGCATTCAGCTGTCCCGGACCTACAAGCGCGCCGGTAGGACATGCATCCAAACATTTGGTGCACTCTCCGCAACCATCCGTAACCGGTTCATCTGGCTGGAAAGGAATGTTCGTCAACAGCTCCCCCAGATAAATCCATGATCCCAGTGTCGGTGAAATCATCATCGTATTTTTGCCGCTAAAGCCAATCCCTGCGCGTTCCGCTACGGCTCGGTCTGACAGTTCTCCGGTATCTACCATGTTTTTTAAAATTGCATCAGGTACCCGTTCACTTATAAAAGCCTCAAGCTTTTCCATCGCTTCGCGCAATACCAGATGATAATCTTTGCCCCAGGCTGAACGCGCCAAAATACCACGGTACTTGCCCTTGTCCGACTTCGGCGGGTCCTTCATTTTGGAAGGATACGCCACCGCAATGGCAATCAGGGATGCAGGTTGCGAGCCATACAGCTCCGGATAGATGCGCTTATCAATATCGGGCTCTTCAAAGCCGGACTCATAGCCTTTAGCACGATGCTCTTCCAATATAGCTTTCAGAGACAGAAAGGGATCGGCGGATGCGAACCCGATGGAGTCGATACCCAGCCCTGGAGCTGCCTCAATAATTTCCTGCTTGAGCGAAGCCCAAGTCGAAGCCGTTCCGGTAGCCGTCCGAGTTAATTCGCGTTGCATCCGATACTCACCTCTCTTCTACTTTTATCATTACGGCTATGAGAATGTTGCAACATTCTCATATCTCAAATTTCAACAGAAAACAGCAACAGATGCTACCGTAAATTTTTAACAGCACTTGTCGCCAGAAAATCACAACGATTATTGAGTTCGTTGTCACTGTGGCCTTTCACCTTCACATATTCAACCTCATGCTTACCCATTAGTTCCCACAGTTCTTCCCATAGTTCCTTGTTCTCCACCGGCTGATTTTTACTGTTGCGCCAGCCATTACGGAGCCAATTTTTAATCCAGCCTTGTTTGAAGCAATTGACGACATAGGCAGAGTCACTGTGTACTTTTACACGGCACGGCTCCTTGAGCAGCTTCAGCGCTTCAATCACCGACTTGATCTCCATACGGTTGTTTGTCGTCATCTTTTCGGCACCCGACAGCTCCTTACGATGCTCTCCATACAGCAAAACGATCCCCCAGCCCCCTGGGCCCGGGTTCCCCGAACAAGCACCGTCGGTATAAACCATCACTTCTTTCATCGTTCTCTTCCTTTCCTGATTGGGAACCGCTGACCGTTATAACTCTGATCGGTTCGCACGTATTCCGCATTGATTTCAGACTATCGTTGCTCATAGCCACTTCCACTCCGAGATCGGCCAAAATATAAACTCTGCACGTCCCAGTAAATCTTCAGACTTAACGCTGCCAAAATACCGGCTATCCTTGCTTGCAGCCATATGGCGATTATCGCCCATGACAAAAAAGTGTTCCGGCTCCACTGTAAAAGGACCGTAATCACCATCCTCCACGTCCGAGTTGGTGTACGGCTCATTTAGCAGCTCGCCGTTTACATACAAATGATTATGCTCAATCCGAATGACATCTCCGGGAATACCTATGACTCTTTTCACTAAAAATCTTGGGCTGGACAGTTTGGAATCAGGATCTTTTAAAATCACAATGTCCCCTCTTCCCGGATCATGAAAATTATAAACCAGCTTATTAACGAACAAATGCTGGCTTTCCGTTAGCGTCGGTTGCATCGAATGTCCTCTGACCGTGGACAAGTTAAATACAAACAGGTTCAGAAGCAACAAGACGACCATTGCAATCAGCAGAGTAACTAACCAATCGCGTATGTAACCAGAGCGACCTGCCTGTTTGGACGTTTCCGGTGAAGGTAGCAGGTCTGACGAAGGAGTCAAAGCATCCATAATTAACCTCCTCAACCCTGTTATAAATAGAAAAGCATATCCCGTACCCGATTGCAACGGTTACTCAGATATGCTCTAAATGTAAATATTATACTTCATTTCTGTATATCGATTGCCGATTAATGAGGTGCCAAAATACTCAGCTTCTGAAACGCCTGTAAAATCTGGCTTGCTCCGTAGCCCATAGCTTCGTACAACGGCATGGCCGCACTGTTATGCTTGTCCCCGGCTACCCAAATACGGCTAACCTTACGTTGCTGAAAACGTTGCTCCATAAGCTCCACAAGCGATTTCCCGATTCCCATCCGACGATGATCCGGGTGAATAGCAATACGATAGTAACAACCATGATTCTGATCAATCGTGCCAATCAGGGCACCAACGATCTCTCCCTCTTCTTCGGCAACAACGATCAAACCGGAATCCCACGAAAGCTGACGGGCAAAAGCACCCACCGTCTCTTTGTAGCACTCCTCTGACAAGGCAATTTGCATGAGTTCCGTAACTGAATTCACATCACTTAATTGAAAGGAACGAACGTGCATAAGTAATATCTCCCTTTTCGTAAGCATAATAAAAAAATTGAGACAGCACCGTCATTTTTACATAAATCCATAAAGCGCTTATCATGGTGTTAATCACAAGGCATTATGATAAAAATGCATACGATCTGCTATATATGAAATGAAGAACAGGAAAAGGGTGTATGCCCTCAAGTTCGTCATGTCATAGACATGACAGCTTATAGCAGACGACAAAAAAGCCGAAAATTCTGCTTCCTTGACCATTAAACCATACTTTTTGACGGAATACATCCCTTTTTCTCATGTAAGCGCTATATATAAAGCGTTTACATTTTTGGAGGTCAAATTTACCTCTTTTTACCTATGTATTACGTATTCCAATCGGGTTTTTGGACATGCTATCTACCAGGCCCTATTGCTCAGTTTGGTATTTTACAAACAAAAATGTTGAAAAAATAGGCTGGATGCGGTTTAATATAACTATCGAGGGTATTATTACATAGGAACACTTACCCAACCATATAACCAGGAGGGATTTTATTATGGCATTTCAATTACCAGAACTTCCTTACGCAAAAGACGCACTGGAACCACACTTTGATGCACTGACAATGGAAATTCACCATGATCGTCACCATAACACATATGTTACGAACTTAAATGCAGCTCTGGAGAGCGCTCCTGAACTGCAAAGCAAAAGTCTGGAGGATCTGATCTCCAATCTGGACAGCGTTCCTGAAAGCATCCGCACTGCGGTTCGCAATAACGGTGGTGGACACCACAACCACAGTTTGTTCTGGGAAGTTATCGGTCCTAACGGCGGTGGACAGCCAACAGGTGCAATTGCTGAAGCAATCAACAACGAACTGGGTGGCTATGACAAATTTAAAGAAGACTTCACTAAAGCAGCTACAACTCGTTTTGGTAGCGGCTGGGCTTGGCTGGTTGTCGGTAAAGACGGCAAACTGGCAATCACTAGCACTCCAAACCAAGATAGCCCGCTGTTCGAAGGTCTGACTCCGGTACTTGGACTGGACGTTTGGGAGCATGCTTACTACCTGAAATATCAAAACAAACGCCCAGATTACATTGCAGCTTTCTACAATGTAATCAACTGGGATGAAGTTAACAAACGTTACGCGGCTGCAAAGAAATAAGCCAGTAGCAACATTCTTATCCTAAATCATGAAGGGTTGTCTCAAAAGTAGATTTTCTACGAATGAAACAGCCCTTTTGGCATTCTGTGGTAAACTGGTGGAAATCATTCTTTATTACAGTCCCAGGAGGGTAATGGATGCAGACTTTTTTTCGTTATAACTGGATGGTTCGAGAACAATGGTATCGCTGGTGTGAAGAGGTGCCGCAGGAGGAACTGCTGAAAGAACGTATTGGCGGGGCTGGCGGCATTCTAAAAACGCTCTTTCATATCGTTGATGTAGAATGGAGCTGGGTTCAAATCATTCAAGGCAAACCTGATTTCCAGGAGGACTTCTCTCAGTATAATACGCTGGCTAAAGTCCGCGAGCTGGACGCGAAGTTTCGACTCGATGTGGAGCCGTTCGTCCTCGCCTGGCATGAAGGTCTGGAACGAAAAAGGTTTGAAGATCACCTCCCGGACGGCAGAATTGCGATCGATGCCTGGGGCGAGGTGATGCGCCATGTCATTGCCCACCAAATTCATCATATCGGACAGTTGTCCGTATGGTCGCGTGAGCTCGGCAAGGCCCCGGTTTCAGCCAATGTAATTGGCAAAGGGCTGATTGAGAGCGATCCATCCATATAGGTCATTTCTTAAGATATTGCTTTTGACCTCTTGCTCTTGATAACACCATAAGCCAATGTAAATAATGCTCCACATATCAGGGCAATAAGATGAGCGACAAGATAATTGATATGACCGTGGTTATCTGACGCTGCAATTGCAAAGCCAGGAAGAGCCGTGGTTCCGAATCCAATGGCTGTCAGCTTGCTTAAATATACATATGCTCCGGCAACCATTCCTCCGAGACATCCAGCAACCAGAGGGAACTTATACTTCAAAGTGACCCCGAAGATCGCGGGTTCCGAGATTCCAAAAAGTACAGACCCGAATGCAGAGTAACCCAGTTCTTTAACCTTGGTGTCTTTGCGATTCAAAAGAATATACCCCAATACGGCGCCCCCTTGAGCCATCAAAGCTACCGATGCCAATGGATTGATAAAATTTCTGCCTGTGTCAGTTAACAGCTGTGCTTCTACCGCGCCCATAACATGGTGCAAACCTGTAATAACGATGATCTGCTGAATACCTGCAAAAAACATAAAGCCGAATATTCCTAGGTTTTGCGTCATCCAAAGCAACGAAACAGTCACCAGACTGGCTAGCTCCCGCCCAAGAGGGCCGATAATCGTAAACAATAGCAGAGAAGAAACAAAGACCGTCAGCAAAGGAGCCAAAAATAGTTTAATCATGTCTGGAATCTTTTTGTTAAAAAACTGATCCAACTTGGCTACCACATATCCCATCATCAGAGCAATAATAATACCGCCCTGAAAGCCTACCAACTGTACGGGAAGGCCGAAAAGACTGATCGATTCCGGATTTTGGCTCCCTTTAGCTACCTCAAAGGCATCCGCCAAGGCTGGATGAAGCATAATCGCACCCAGCACAAGCCCCAGAATCGGACGGCCGCCATATCTCTTAGTTGCAGAATAAACAACAAGCAGCGGCAGGATGGTGAAAATACCTGTGGAAACGATTTGAACAAAGCGATTGATCCCTTGGAAAATTGGATATATCTCCACAATCGATTTAGGGCCGAATAGCCCCTTCTGGCCTAATAGACCGGTGATCCCCATTAACAATGCGGCGGCAAGAATTCCAGGCATGATCTCAATGAAGACATCTGACAGCGATTTAATGGCTTTTTGAAAAGGATTTTGCTTTTGTGCGGACTTCGACTTGACATCACTTAATGACATATCTTCTGTTCCGGTCAGTTTGGAGAACACGGCATAGATATTATTGACCAACCCAGCTCCAAAAATGATCTGCAGTTGATCCCCCGCTATGAACACACCTTTAACCAGATCAACTTCTTCAATCTTTTTTAATTCCGCTTTTTCATTTTCTTCAAGTACAATTCTTAATCTTGTGGCACAATGGGCCACACCGATAATGTTCTCTTCACCACCGATATATTTTAAAATTTCTTGAGAAATTTGCTTATACTGCTTTTCTTTTGCTTCCATCTAGTAAAACCTCCTCTAGCTGAATCAGATGATGTCTTCTTTAACAAATCTCCAGAACAGACCTAAAAAGTCCTGCTTCACCCTGGTCAGCGTTATGCCTACATGCATTAATTCATCACCGCCAAACAGCCCACCAGTTTCTATATTTCTGTAAATGTAGTCTGGATTCAGACCTTTGAATTTTAACGTTTTAATCGCGGCAGCCGGTTGGGATAAAACCTTGAAATAACTGGCCGCCATTTCCGTTTGATCCTCTGACACAAAGCTCCATGCAGCTTCATTTTCATCAAACGGATTAATGATTCTGTAAAAGTTTCCAAACTGAATGAGCGATCTCATTTCCTTATATAGAGCTATCTGCTTTTTCACCACTTCTTTTTCTTCAACAGTTAATGTCGTCAAATCCAGCTCATATCCTAAATTCCCGGCCATGGCGACATAACCCCTGGTCTCCAACGGAGTTATTCTTCCCACTTGATGGTTAGGTACCGTGGAGACGTGTGCGCCCATCGTAATCGGAGGGTAGACAAGACTTGTCCCCCATTGAATTTTCAGTCGGCAAATGGCATCCGTATTATCACTCGTCCAGGTCTGAGGCATGTAATAGAGCATACCGGCATCAAAACGGCCTCCTCCACTAGAACAGCTTTCGAATAAGACATGGGGAAACTTCGATGTAAGCTCTTCCATAATACTGTAGAGTCCCAGGATATAACGATGCGCCGTCTCCCTTTGTCTCTCAGGTGGCAAGGCGGCCGAACCCACATCTGTCATGTGACGATTCATGTCCCATTTTACATAAGTAATTGGAACGTTCGATAAAATATTGGAAACCGACTTAACGATGTACTCACACACTTCCTTCCTCGATAAATCCAACATAAGCTGATTTCTTCCCAGCGTATACGGACGATCAGGGACATGGATACACCAATCGGGATGCTTTCTGTATAAATCACTGTCTATGGATACCATCTCAGGTTCAAACCACAAACCAAACTCCATACCCAGATTTCGAATGCGATTGGCAAGATCCGGCAATCCATCTGGAAGTTTGCGACGGTCCACCACCCAATCGCCTAATGAAGTATTGTCATCATCTCGTTTCCCAAACCACCCATCATCCAATACAAACAGCTCCACTCCTACATTTTGAGCTTCCTTCGCCAACTGCTCAATCTTGTCGGCATCAAAGTTAAAGTAGGTGGCTTCCCAGTTATTAATCAGGATCGGCCGTTCCTTGTCACGAAATGGTCCACGACATAATCTGTTCCTGTATAATTCATGATAAATTCTCGACATGCCGCCCAAGCCATTTTCGGTGTATACCATAACCACTTCCGGCGTTTGGAACGACTCCTCCGGTCCAAGCAGCCATGTGAAATCAAAAGGATTAATCCCCATCGTGACTCTAGTGTTCCGATAGGAATCTACCTGCGTCTGGGCCGTAAAGTTCCCGCTGTACACCAGATTAAAGGCGTATACTTCGCCCTGATCTTCATCTGTCCCTTCTCTTACAAGTGCCATAAAGGGTGCCTGATGAGGGCTACTGGCGCCACGGCAGCTGTCTACCATTTGAATTCCAGGTAAAACTTTTCTCCTTGCTATATTTTTTTCATTGTTATGCGCACCGTACAAGGTAATGAGTTCATACTCATCATCTCGAAAATCCACACTGGCACTTAACGCTCTAAGCAGTTTTAGCTGCTGCTGGCCTTCATTATCAAAACGGACAGAACGGGTAATGACATCCCGCTTTGGATATAGGCTATAGGATAGTACAATCTTTACATCAATTAATGGATCTTCAAGGATGATTTCCAGTGTTTCTACTTCGCCATCATCCTCCGCATACGTAGAAGGAAGCCCTTTCAATTTTGCTTTGCCTTGGTAAACCCGATGTTCTTTATACCGAAAATCTGTCACTGTAGAACCATTCTCCAATTGAAGCTGATACGCAGGAATCCTGAAATCACTATTTCCAAATGACGGATATTCTTGCGGGATGGTATCCAGTGAAAAAGCTCGATCCGCCCCATCCGGATTGGGTGAAAACCCTCTATCCATAAAGATGATTTTATTGCTTCCCCGATAGTTCTGAATTTTCTTTCCCCAATACAGATGGGCTAAATAACCATCTCGTATAACCTGCATGACATAACTGGTATTGCTGCCTTGTAAATGGAATAAAAGCTTCTCTTTATCGATGATTATAGCCATAGTGACCCCCTTGTAGCGCCAATAGTAATATTTTCAAAAAGTATAAATTATGTTGTTTCCTTGTTTCTTACACCCTAATCATAATGGAATAGTTTTAATAATTATATGGAATAATGTAGACTCTATATGAAACGGTGTGATAATATGCAGAGATGAATTAAGAGGTGAAAACAAATGAGTTCGCATTTTTCCGATCATTCCTATAACAACTTGGATCTCAATCTATACACATGTGGCAAAGAGAGCTGTACCAGCAAACACTCTTATGGTCCAGCCATTCGAAGCGGGTATATGGTGCATTTTATTTTAAAAGGAAAAGGGATCTTTAAAGTCAACGATAAAATCTATCATTTGGAGAAAAACGATGCTTTCTTTATTGAGCCGAAGGTTTTAATTTACTACGAAGCGGATGAAGTCGACCCATGGGAATATGCCTGGATCGGTTTTAATGGGGTGCAAGCAAAAGAATATCTAAGCCGGACCTGTATCCATAGGGACAATCCCATTTTCCGGTTTGAAGCAGAGGGCAATCTTGCTCGCTGTATGGAAAGTATCGTCGTTTCTTCTACGCTGAAATCCAACAAAGACCTGTTGCTTACATCCAAGCTGTATGAATTCCTGTATCTGATGTTTGAACTTTATCCTAATCAGGAAGTCAACAATGAGGTAAGACAGCAGCGTTATATTAAAGAAGCGCTTCTCTTTATTCAACAAAACTATTCACACTTCATTACCGTAAGTGACATTGCCAAGCACATTTCAATTGACCGTTCGTATTTGCATCGTTTATTTAAACAGCAACTCAATAAGTCACCACAGGAATTTTTATTGCATTTGAGGATTGAAAAATCTTGCTCCCTCTTAAAAAATACTTCCCTGAAAATCGGAGATATTGCTCGGTCTGTAGGGTATAAAGATGTACTCCTGTTCTCCAAAATGTTTAAAACGGTCAACAAGATGACCCCATCCGAATACCGAAAAAATCACCAAAAATAAAACGCTTTGACGTTCTACCTCGGCTGCCCATAATAAACCTCTTATGAACAAAGAGGTCAACCAGTAAAAACTGGCTGACCTCATAATACGAACGGACAGGACAGCTTGGTTGTTCGAGAAAAATAATAACTCCTTTAATTCCGGACAGCCAGAGCAGCCGCAACGGCAACTGGATCTCCACCGCACATCTCAAGCTGATCGATTACGATTTATCATTAGGCCGGCCTTATCATTACTCATGTTACATCTTCTTTAAAGTGACGACAAAGAAATTTATAAAATTATGCTACTCAAGTCTCAAGACCCATTCACCAAATAATTTTAAAATTGAATAGATTATTTCACAATCAACATTAATATGCGGCGAAGAGGGAATTTAATCGACCAGAAGAGGGCAGTTGTTCTCTCTCTCCTATTCAGACACCTTACAAAAGAAAAGCACGTTAAATTACTCAGTCGGAGGAATCACTATTTTGAGAAAGCTATCATTTTTTATTGCCATTATCATGTTAGGTACAATGTTGTCCGCTTGTTCTGCCATTACATCCACCGTGGATCAAGCGCCTGCAGGCGTTACGTCCCGCGAGAGCAAAGAAATCGAAAAATACAATGCGTATGTGAGGCTGAATAACTTGATGACAGGCAGAATCAATGAGGTTCTGGTTCATTATTTCGAGAAGTTCGGAGGTGATACACAGCCTGTAATCGACAAGAACTTCAGCTTCATCATGCTCGGCGTTGCTGAAACTGAGCGGGAAATTGTTGATAAAGCGAACGGCTATACCGCAAGCCAACCTGCTTTTGCGAACGTAGACCCCGTAGTGATCAAACTGACACCGGTCATCAATGATCTGTTGTCCGTCCTGGACGAAATGAAAGCCTACTACGATACAAAAGGCTACGTGGATGATGATTTCGCAAAAGGAAAACAGCTGCATACCAAGCTTATAAGTGCCAATCTCGCTTACGAGACTGTCGCCAAACAATACTTCACGGCTTTGCAAAAATTGGGTAACGAGCAGCGTCTGGCCGAACTGCAAAAACTCAAGGATTCAGACCAGCAGATCAGGTATAATGCCTTGAAGTTCATGATAGATGCCGAGGCTACGGCCATTGAAATGGATGAGCAGGGAATCACCGCCGACAATGTGCTGCAACTTGATATGACGAAGTTTAAAGCCAAATACGACATTATGACCGCAGATCTAAGTGCACTCATGACAATCTCAAAAGACAAGAAACGAGTTCAAAAAGAAGGAATTAACAGCTTCAGTATCGAGAGCTATGTTGGTTCAGCCACTGAGGCAAAAGCGGCCGCTTCGAAAATCATTGAACGCATCAATAAGAAGGAACCTGTATCTGATTCTGACCTGAACGGCCAGTTCCTGAACACTACAGATGGCACACCTGAGAATTTCAATTATAAGCTGAGCAAGGCAGTCGAACGATATAATGAAATAAATTAAGCGTATCGTGGAAAGGTTGTAGCAACGATTCTAGGGAAAGAAAAGCAATGGTGGAGAGGCGAAGAGGTTAACAAGATTGCCGTCGGGATCGCGAAACAGAACGACACGGTTCCCCCACGGCATTGTGGTAGGTTCCTTTACCCACTCATCGACAAACGGCTTCAAGCGCTCGTAATATTCGGCATCGACATCGTGGACGTGGAACTCGATGATGACAGTGTGATTGTCGGCCGCCACTGCCGAACATATACAAAAACACTACTGACAACAGTATGTAAGTAGCGTTTATGAAGAAACCATAGGGAAAGAGTGATATGACTGAACTAACAGGATTCGTTAGTTCAGTGGAACAGCGACAGTCTAGGACTTTATTTCGTATTATTAGGTCAACCAAAAATTTGGTTGGCCTATTTTAATAGGTGTTTTAAGATGACGATAGCCGGGAAGAACTAGGTGGTTTTAGGGAAATAAATAACCCCGTCAAGAAAACTGTTCTCCCACTATCACCAACGACCATGTTTGAGCTGGTTGGGGCATGCGATCCCGTATAACAAGCGAAGCTATGAGGTTGGAATCATCGTGGGCTCGTTTCATTTCTCATACGAGAAGAAATTGAACATCTCATTGTGAATCCCTTGCAATCTAAGCGAGCACGCGGGACTACGTTACGCAAAGTTAAAACAGATGCAGCAGACGCTTGGCACTTAGCTGAAATGTTCTACCGCGGCGATTTAAAGCCGCACCGGGCATGGCATGAAGCTCATACAAGCTTGCCTTCAGGGTAAGGTCAAAAATGCCTCTCAATCTTTGTTTGAACATGCCAGGCTCTCTCACTCTAGGAAGTGGATTAACGATAGAGCAGAGCTGCTAGACATAGCGCTGAAGCAAAAAGCCAAGGTCAACCGAAGCATCTCTCAACATTACGTTTTAGAAGGAATGATTACCTTATTACTTGCTTTTCAGTCTCAACTCGAAATATTAGAGACACAAATGGAGGAAATTTCCGTAAATCAGCTTATACATACATATACGCCATACTTAGTAAAAACGAGCCCTATTGTCTGTAAAATTACCATATTACCATATTAATCCATAAATTTCTGTAGGAGCAGAGGGTTTCTTAGTCATGCCTCTAAATGGGGTCCAACCAATATTTTAACGAAAATATACGCTAAGGGAGCATAAAAAACGGGCTTTTCTTACTCTAAGTCGTTGTCCACTATACATCATTAGCGGTCATCAGTATGCCGAAAAACGGTTCGTTACGTCCGCTAAGGTCATCAGGAACGACGAAAATGCATGTCCGATAAAGCTAAACATAAAAACGGTCAAAATGTTGGCGCTACCCCTTATACCAAAACTGGTCCTCTATAAATTCTAAAGCATCCCGGTTTTGGACAGTAAACCGGTCACTCATAGAATGAATCGTGTTGATACGCTTACATAGATCATCCGGATTCCAGCGTGAGAGTAAGATCTTTGGATCACCACGCATGCCTCCAAGAGGATTCGCACGATAAATGCCTGAAAACGCCAGACGGTTGACCAAAAGCAGATTCCATGCAGCCTCGAACATCATCTATGTTCATATTTTCACTACCCCTATTTATTATCATTTTAGGGGTGAATGACCAATTACATTATGAACGTTTCCCATCTAGGTTTCCCCTTATGCAGAAGATCATGGAAATGAGAAGAAGCACCAATGGTACTGCCGCGCATATGATCATTCCAAAATACCCCGTTACTGTACCAAAGTTATCTATTTGAATAAAATTTTGAGGATAGATGCTGACGGCAAATATGATAATTAACGGAAGATAAAAAATGTATCCGTTCCACTTTTGGGTGAGCTGGCTGATCCCGGCTACAAGATAGAAATAATAATTTGAGGCGGTCATGAAAATTTTGATTGTCCACAAAATGATAAAAAATATTTCAAACCGTTCCAGGAACGCACCGGGGAATTCAATTTGCTGCGCAAAAGAAACGACCGGCCATTGCAATTGGGAAACTTCTTCTACCGACATACAGCCAACGACCATCGTTACCATCATGACATACAAAGCCATTGCAATCGAGTAGCCGATCCCCCCCGCTTTCCATGCTTTTTGTGGATTGACCATAAAATTAGTTAATATGAGCATGGATTCAAAACCCAGCGTCGAAAAAGGTACAACTTTAAGAGATTTGAGGATCGGCCCCCACCCTTGATGGAAAACAGGGCGCAAATTATCAATGTCAAAATGATTGATATTGAGAATGATCAGCAATAAATAAACAATAAAGGTTAAGGGAAAGAAAAGCTCGACCAAGCGAACCATCGCATGAAGACCGCCCGAGGTCAAATAACCAATGAGCAGAAGAAACGGCAAGAGAATCATGCTTACCGGAGTTCTCTCCAATGCAAGGGCTTTGAGGAATTCTGCCATCATTCTGGATACAAGAGAGCAGATCATTACGCAATATACCATGAACGCAATATTGATGAAAAGGCTGATAAATTTACCTGCGATCACAGAATTGAGCTCATAGAACGTCTTCCCTGGAAATCGCCGACACAATTTCACGTTGATAAAAACGACGCCGACACCAAACAGACTTGCCAGCAAAAGCCCCTGCCACACGTCAGGCGTTTGCGTCTGTTCCGTGATGGTTCGTGGTAAACTGACAATTCCCACAGCGTACACGGTCGAAGTTACTGTTAATAGAGCTTGTATAGTAGAAATTTCATCCTGTTTCATGGAAGGTGTGTTGGGCATTACGCTCCCTCTCCTTTTGTATAAGCACCTGTTCGTTCAATCTGTACTTCAACCCGAACGTCGATCGGTATTTCACTGAATGTATCCTGCCAATTGTCTTTTACACGATCCCAGTAGGCGGGATAGTTCACTTTTACCTTTGAACCGAAGCCGGCTACGTCTGCTTTCATTTCTTTCTGGAGCTTGCTTAATGATTGGAGCACGATCTTTTTGATTTCATCTTGCACCGTTTCTTTAGCGGTTCGGATGAACAGTTCCTTCAAGAACTCCGAAGAAATAACCGAGTTTTCGTTTAGTTTGACAGCTGTTTTGATACGAACCGTGAATGAGAGAGCCTCCCCTTTGACGTGAGGGATAAGTTTGCTATGGGTATCCTCAACTTCATCCTGATAACACTTCTATCACACACGCCTCAAGATCTGTTCCTTCTTTCGCATTGATCGTAAAAGCCGCCTGCTGTACCAATTCTTCCTTCAGTTGTTCTCAGATTAACCTGAGAGCGGCCTTCACGGATTCCCGTTTGTCCCACATCCATTTTTTTGAAGACGACATCAGGAAGATGATCCAGGATCTTTTTTAGATGATCTAATTTCGCCTCGAGTAATCTTGCCATGACGATGACGGTCCCCCTTCAAAAAACTTAAATCATGATATACATGTAATATGTGTAAAATAGTGATAAATATTCATGGGGGAGAACAGGGGTCTATCGTGTTCGGCGATGAGTGGATACTAGAACCAGAGGGACTCTCTTTGAGTATCAGTAAGCAAAAAAACGAACACCAGATGGTGTCCGTTGTTGGTCAAACATATGGAGGTGAGGGTACTCTCGTCGAGCGATTCCGTGAAGCTAATCCCTTTTAGTTGCTCATTAAATTCCCGAATTGTTCTGTCGTTCCGTTTGGTTCAACAGTAGGATTTCTGTTTAATGCAATTGGCAAACATTTTGATTTTTGGCGAGTAACACAATCACAAAAGATGCATCCTTTTCAACCTTGCCGTTCAACATAGGAGTATATCCTGTACTAGTTTCACTCATGGTGTACTTGATCAAAAAATGGAAGAAGGGTCCATTTCTTACGATTATTATTTTTACCACTGTGACAACAGTTGCTGAACTATGCGCTGTTTGGCTGGGCTGGGTTACTTATAGCATTGGCTGGAATTATTTATGGACTTTCATTTCTTACGGTATTGCATTTGTACTAGTTTACTTATATATACTGGTTTTGAAATGGGCAGAGAAATAGACGAATCTCCAAGCCAAGCGATAGCACAATAGAAGCAGTGACAGCCTAGTCTTTCGACTTGCGGGTCACTGCTTTTTTGAGTGGGAGTCAAATAAATGGAATTTGATACTCGACCTATTAGACGATCATACCGTTCAGTTTATAGAAAAATATGCCATCCCCTTGGCGTATTTTTTCGTTAGAATGTTGGTGGAACCCCTTGACAAACATTAGCTGGTTTTCTCGTCCTTGGTTGTCGCTGTTTCAATTTCTAGGCCCAGTCTAATACTTTATTTTTTGCTGACAGTTATATTATTAACATCAGTTCTCTTTTTGCTTTGCATAATATTCGTTGATCAGATCCAGGAATACCTTGGGAAACGCCAAGGTGGACATATCTGCCTCGCTGATCCAGCGGTACCCCGCCGGCAGCGCATTATGTGCGTGCTCCACCTGCTCAGCCAGCGCAATCAACGCACCTGGCTTCGCTGCGGCGCTGTAGCTGGCCCGCTGCTCGGCAGCCAGCAACTGTTCGCCCGCCTCCCCGGCAGGGACGGCGACCTCTTCACACTGGAACACACGCAGGTTCCAGTGAATGTGGCTGAACGTGTGCTCTGCCTCACGTACGAACCGCACCGGGCGCGCATGCACGCCCTCTGCCAACAAATGAGCTGCCAGGTGATCCATGGCTGGCTCATCTGGTACCGGACCGGTGTAGCCCTCCGGTCCGGCAAGCTCGTGCGGCAGCTCCCACATACGGGCCAACAGGCCCTTGGCCGGGCGCTGGCGCACAAGCAGGCGGCCTGCGTTGGCACCGCTACCCTCGATAAGGGCGACGGAGCGAGGCTCCAGCCGCGGCGGCTTCGCTTTTGTTTTGACTGGCAGCGTCTCCTCGCGGCCTGCCAGCCTGCCCGAGCAATGCTCCATGACCGGACAGGTCAGACAATGAGGCGACTTTGGCGTGCAGACCAGCGCCCCCAGCTCCATCAGCGCCTGATTAAAATCGGAGGCTCTTCCTTCGGGAATCAGCTCCCTGACCAGACTTTCCATATGCGCTCGCGTGCTGCCCTTCATGATATCCTCTTCAATGAGAAAATAACGCGACAGCACACGCATCACATTCCCGTCTACAGCAGGCTCTGGCCGATTAAAGGCAATGCTCATAATCGCCCCCGTCGTATACGGACCTACTCCTTTCAGTGCAGCAACAGCCT
The DNA here is from genome assembly GCF_002872435.1 of Paenibacillus sp. lzh-N1. NCBI lineage: Bacteria > Bacillati > Bacillota > Bacilli > Caryophanales > Paenibacillaceae > Paenibacillus > Paenibacillus sp. lzh-N1. Next base: position 904,322 of record NZ_CP025696.1, read on the forward strand.
GCGTATCATCTGGCACCTGCCCACCGTGAAGCTCAACTACCTGTTTCGCCGCCGTTTGCAAATTCCGGGCCCGCGAATAATACCCCAGCCCTTCCCACAGCTTGAGAACATCCTCCTCGGGCGCTTCCGCCAGCGCTTCAATCGTCGGAAAACGTGCAATAAAGCGATTAAAATACGGAATGACCGTATCGACACGTGTCTGCTGAAGCATAATTTCCGAAATCCAGATATAAAAAGGATTGCGATGGCGGCGCCACGGCAAGTCGCGTTTGTTACGTGTATACCAATTCAACAGTTCAAAACTGAAGTAACGCTTTTGTTCCAATGTATTTGTAGTCATCACATCACGTCTCCTTATATTCGACAATCACAAAAGCAGAGGCAATGTTAGGCTGATGTGTAATACTCAAGTGAATGCTGTAATTCGAGTCACCCGTATTCGGTAATCTCAGTCGATCCCACGCAGACGAAGACAAATAAACTACGGGCTTCCCCCCCGGTTCAGGTAAAATTTCCATATCGCTGAACCCGATGATTTGTCCAATTCCACAGCCAAAGGCTTTCGTTATGGCTTCCTTGGCAGCAAAGCGCCCTGCTACGAACTCCGCTAGCCTTCCCTTGCGTTCCACTGCAAGCTCGCGTTCTGCCGGGGTCAACACCCGATTCAAAAATGCATCTGCATATTTACCTGCCAAAATATGAGCCATACGGCTTATTTCCAGCACATCATGTCCAATTCCGTAGATCATTTGGGTATTCCCCGCCCTTTTTTTACTTTACTGGATCTATTGTAACAGTGCGTCCACACCCTGGCGAGTCGTAAAGGCGTAAAAGCGTCACCAAAATATGTTAAAATGAGAGAGGCAATCAGTGAATGCTTTAAATTCGCGGATATGCCGGTTAAAAAACTCCCGTAGAAAGGAAGGATAGGATGTCAGAAACGATTGTGGTTGAAGCTGGTACTGATGCAGGAACAGATGCGGTGATCCGGGCCTCATGGTTTCCCGCTAAAAATACGGCCAAGAGCCTGCTCATCATCGCTCATGGCTACAAAGGATTTAAGGATTGGGGTATGTTCCCCTTTATTGCAGAAGCATTGAGTATGGATAACCACGTAGTAACCTTCAATTTTTCACATAATGGCATAGGTGAGGATCTGGAGAATTTTACCGAGCTGGAAAAGTTCGCACGCAACACCTATAGCCGCGAACAAGAGGATTTGGAACTATTGCTGTCCAATTTGAGATCACGCCATGAATTCAGAGAATTGCCGTTGTTTCTGTTAGGACATAGCCGAGGTGCGGGAAGCTGCTTTGTATATGCACTAGATCATCCCGGCGAGATTGCTGGCGTCATTTCATGGAATGGCGTAACCAATCTTGATCTGTTTACTTTACCACAAAAAGAAGAAATGCGTGCCAAGGGACGCAGCTATGTGCAGAACGCCAGAACCGGGCAACAGCTTCCGCTTGATGCTATCATTCTGGACGACCTGGAGCACAATCGCGAGCGTTTTGCCATTGTAGACAGGCTTGCCAATAGCCAGCTCCCAGCTGTACTTATCCAGGGAACCGAAGACTCCAAACGTCTACGGGAAGGCTCTGCCCAGCTCACCTCCGTTCGTCCCGACATCGAGTGGGTACAAATTCAAGGCGGCAATCATACCTTTAACACCGTTCATCCATTCCAGGGAGGCAGTCTTCAACTGGATCAGGCAATTACCGAAACCCGCCGCTTCATTGACCGGATCACTAATTAGGCAGTAGCCCCCTCAATACAAACGGCGATCCGCCGGGCGGATCGCCGCATTTATTTAGCTTAGCATTTTACAATTCCAAAATGATTAATGCTTACACTCCCGGAATGCTTGTCCGCTTATGTGCTGTACGTGTAAAATAGCTTTCCAGCTTTTCGCGGGCCGCCGGGTCAATTTCTTTGCCCTCCAGGTAGTCGCTGTTTGCTTCGTAGGAGATTCCCAGTTCCTTTTCATCCGTCTGGCCTTCCCACAATCCTGCTGTAGGCGCTTTGTCCAAAATAGCCTGCGGAACTCCAAGATAGCTGGCCAGCAAACGCACCTGACGTTTGTTGAGAGTGCTGAGCGGTGTAATATCGACCGCACCATCACCCCATTTGGTATAAAAGCCTGTAATGGCTTCTGAAGCGTGATCTGTACCCACGACGAGCAGGTTCAGTTCATTCGCAAGTGCGTACTGAACCACCATACGTGTTCTTGCCTTTACATTTCCTCTCACTTGCGGAGTAATGGAACGTTCCAGACCGATATCCTTTAATGTGTGCTCTACTTCCACGGCAATCGTATCCACGGCTTCCTTAATGTTCGTTTCCCCGGCATATTTCAGGTTGAACGCTTTAGCCACCGCGTAGCTATGCTCGATATCTTCCTGTTGACCATAGGGCTGGAATACACCCAGTGTTTTGTATTCTTGCCCTTGCTCCTGTGTCAACTCATCTGTAGCCTGCTTGCACAAGGCGGCTGCTACGGCACTGTCAATCCCGCCACTGATGGCGATCAACAGCCCTTTGCTTCCTGTTTTTGTTACGTACGACTTGAGGAAATCCACACGCTTGCGGACCTCCGCCTCTACGTTGATCGTAGGCTGTACTCCCAATTCAGCAATAATCTGTTCCTGCAAACTCATCAGATAAGCACCTCTTTTTTAGGAATTTCCTTCACAAGCCAACACGCAAAAGCCCCGGCAAGTTTCGCAGGCGAAAAATGCGGGGGCATAGCTTGAGCAGTCTTACCGGCAAAAACGGTCAAATGCACTGGTCAAATCAGCAGCAATCTGATCTGCCGAACGATCTTCGATCTGATGACGCTCGATAAAGTGAACCAGTTCGCCGTCTTTCAGTAACGCGATCGAAGGGGAAGATGGCGGATACGGCGCGAAAAATTCGCGAGCCTTCGCCGTTGCTTCCTTATCCTGTCCCGCAAAAACCGTATACAGATGATCCGGCGTTATATCATGCTTCAGCGCTTCAGCTATACCCGGGCGGCATTGGCCTGCGGCACAACCGCATACCGAGTTCACAACCACCAGCACTGTACCTTTAGCATCAGGCAGCTTAGCCTCCACATCTTCAGAAGTACGCAGTTCCTGAATCCCAAGATTCGTCAGTTCATCGCGCATAGGCTGAACTGAATCTCTCATATATTGATCGAAAGACATAGACATATTCTTTCACTCCTTTTCACTAAATCATGTATACTACATTTCTAATTTCACCCTTTGCCGTAGTAAAGGCATGGACATCTAAAGCCCATTATACAATCTTTTTCACGTAATTTGCAAAAAATCCGGTTACATCTTTGCACAATTATTTCTGTATCGAATTTATGACAGGAGTCTCAGAATGCTCCCGATAAGTCGGAATGGTTCTGCGCAAACGGACTTTAAACTGTGTGCCCATTCCCTCCACCGAATCTACGGCAATCGTACCGTGATGACGCTCCACTATACTTTGACATAAGGCCAGACCCAAACCTGTACCTTTCGTTTTGGTTGTGTAAAAAGGCTGGAACAGCTTTTCAAGCTGTTTTGGCGGAATTCCCGGACCTGTATCCCTCACTTCCAGTTCGACAAAATCCTCTTCTTCATGAGTAGAAATGGTCAGCACACCCTTTTCCCCCATAGCTTCCATCGCATTACGCGATAAGTTAAGCAGCAATTGCTTGATTTCCTTAGGATTCAGATGCAGCATCGTTACATGATCCTCCAGTTTTAACTCAATCGTCTGTCCCCTCAGGTTCGCATCTGCCCACAAAAGAGGTGTTAGTTCACGAATGATATCATGCAGATGACACTGCTCCTTCTCGACAATCCGATTCTGGGCCAGGGAAAGAAAATCATTAATAATCCCGTTCGCCCGATCCAGCTCCTCCATCACGATGCGGTAATAATGACTTAGAGAATCAGGACTCTTCTCGCGCATAAGCTGTAAAAACCCGCGCACAACCGCCATCGGATTACGTATTTCATGAGTAATGCCCGCTGCCATTTGTCCGACCAGACTAAGCCTCTCGAAATTGCCCAACTCACTGCGCAGCGTCTCCAGCTCTGTGATGTCCTGCAAGGCGATAATGACACCTGTCGTTTGATTGATATGTTTATCTCGAATAGGAAGGAAACTGGAGAAGAATACTTTGGGAGATACATTTATAAAATCAGCGCCTGCTTCTCCTTCCAATGCTTTCGCAACTCGTTCGTTGACTACAGGCGAAGCGCTAAAAACGTACAACGAGTTTAAAGGACGGCCTACAACCTCAGGCAGCGTAATATAGGGATCGAAGTCCCGGTAGAGCTCCAGCATCGTTTTGTTCATATGTATAACTCGTTCTTCGCTGTCCAAAGTAACAAGAGATAACGGCATCAAATCCATGACTTGACGCAGCTTATCCACTTCGATTAAATATTTGCTCGTAAACTCAGTTACATCTCGCCGCAACGTCAGTTTCTCAAAGGAATTATGCATCAGACTTACGACCGTAAAACTTGCCAACACACCTACAGCAACATTCCAAAACGTTGTGAGCAGATCAGGAATGTATACTGAAATGTTCTGTTTGCCCCACAATAGCGGTAATAATGCCTTAAGCAGCATATCAGCCACAACATATGTGAAAATTACGAGCTTTTTGTCCAACAATGTTCCTCTTTGAAAAAACTTGACATGCAGTAGCATAAAAGGAAAAAGGATAAAAGCAGTGCCCACATACATTGGGGACATTTCTATCGACTGCGCTATAATTAGAACACCCGTCAATGCAGAAGCAGCGAGAACAAAGGAAGTGCGACGTGTACCATACATGACGCCTACAGCAAGGGGAATAATACCGAGATTGGAAGGTAGGCCATATGGAGGCTGGTATTGAAAGAGCGAACATAGCAATATAGCTGGCAAGCAACACAGATAAAGTATTCCTTGATGAGGTCCGGGAAGCAGATTGCCTGCCCAAACCTTTTTCTTGTCCCCATAATTCGTTAATATAGAGAAAAAACCCGCCGATATAACGGCAAGGAGAACTTGGAGCACACTTTCCTTCAACGCAATTAACAAGGACTTCTCCCCCTCATCATCTTTCCTTGACGCCGTTAGTTGAATTAAAGCACAGGCTACAATATATTACAATATATGTGTTAAAATCCCGGTGTAGAACGACAAATTCTGCTAAATACCGGATATATATTAGAGGATCGTTTTTACGGTTTTTATACTCCTGTAAAATAAGAGATATACGCAACTACTGTGCTCAATGTCTATCTAAAGAGACGGTATTACGATATGATGGAAAATCGGTTACGCTATTCTGAATTTTTTGAAAATTTGTCGACGAAAAGGAAGAGGTCTATGACTTACGACGTTATTGTGATCGGAGGCGGCTCAGCCGGCTTAATGGCAGCGGCTGCTGCCAGTGGCGAGGGCGCCAAGGTGCTTTTAGTGGAAAAGGGAAATAAACTTGGACGAAAGCTGGGGATCTCCGGCGGAGGTCGCTGCAATGTCACCAATGCAAAAGAGCTGGATGAACTTATTCGCCACATTCCCGGCAATGGTCGTTTTCTGCACAGTGCCCTGGCTGCTTTCGGCAATCGGGATATCATCGCCTTCTTTGAACAACTAGGTATAGCCTTAAAGGAAGAAGACAACGGGCGTATGTTTCCAGTAACGGACAAAGCCAAAACGGTCGTCGATGCTTTGATTAATAAGGTACGCTCTCAAGGAGTCGAGATTCGGACAAGCTGCCCTGTTCAAGAAGTAATTTGCAAAGAAGGCCATACGGCTGGTGTGCGGCTGCGTTCTGGTGAAATGCTGCGTAGCCGTAACGTCATTGTCGCTGTCGGTGGCAAGTCCGTCCCGCACACAGGCTCGGAAGGTGACGGCTATGCATGGGCAGAGCAGGCAGGGCATACCATTACGGAACTATATCCAACAGAGGTCCCGCTAACGTCAGGCGAGACGTTCATCCAGACAAAAGAGCTTCAGGGACTCTCCTTACGAAACATCAGCCTGACCGTATGGAATGCGAAACAAAAGAAGGTTGTCGTTCATGAAGGAGATATGATTTTCACGCATTTTGGTTTGTCTGGTCCAACCGCTTTGCGTTGCAGTCAGTTTGTCGTCAAGGGAATGAAAAAGGATAAGGTAAACACAGTATTGTTAACTCTCGATTTACAGCCTCACAAACATGCTGATGAAGTCTACCGTGAGACACTGGAACTGGCATCGGTCGATGCTAAAAAGGCGATCAAAAACGTGCTTAAACCTTATTTACCGGAACGCATGATTCCGTTGTTGCTTCAGCAAGCCGAACTGCGTGAAGATTTGACCTATGATCATATTCCCAAGCAGCAATGGCAAGAACTCGCCCATCGAATCAAGGCGTTTCCCATTCGTGTGAATGGGACGCTCTCTCTGAAGGAAGCATTTGTTACCGGGGGTGGTGTGAACTTGAAGGAAATTAATCCGAAAACGATGGAGTCCAAGCTGATGCCTGGATTGTTTTTTTGCGGTGAAATTCTGGATATTCACGGCTACACTGGAGGTTATAATATTACAGCGGCGTTTACGACAGGGCATACAGCAGGAACGCAAGCGGCTTTAAACGAGATGCTGTAGGAGTGGGAGGCACTACGCGTAGGCTTTGATCTTACGATCGCTGGCCCTTCTCCAGATTCAAATCCTCCGCTTCGCTACAAACGCTATCACAGCCGCATTTTTGGAAAAAAGAAGAAAAAGACTTAAATCAGTTGTATTACTGATTTAAGTCTTTTTTGATTAATCGCGTATTGAACAATATTCATTTGTTTGACAGTTATCGGCTATTTCTAAACCTCAATAATGATAGGTAAAATCATAGGTCTTCTCTTGGTTTGGCTGTAAATAAACTGACCCACATTATCCTTTAACATCTGCTTAATCAAGCCCCACTGACTCATTTCGATTTCTGTTAACTCGTTCACTGTGGCCATAATCGTGTCGCGAATCTGATTCATCAGCTCTTCGGAATCCTTAACAAATACAAAGCCTCTTGATATGACTTCTGGCGTTGCAAGCATTTGCTTCTCGTTTTTACTCAAAGTCATCACAATAATCAGCATTCCGTCTGAGGCAAGTTTTTTACGGTCCCGCAGTACAATATTGCCCACATCACCAGTTACCAGCCCGTCTACCAGGCTATTGCCGGATGGTACTTTGGGACCCAGGGACGCCCTTCCCTCTTTGATTTGAATTGTCTCACCGTTTTGGACAATAAATACGTTTTCCATAGGTATACCGACTGATTCTGCTAGCTGACGATGCTGATGCAGCATTCTGAATTCACCATGTATAGGAATTAAATACTGGGGTTTCATCAGGGTCATCATTAATTTTAACTCTTCTTGGCTGCCATGACCGGATACGTGCATCCCCGTAGCGCTGCCTGATCCATAAATAACGTTAGCGCCCAGTACGTACAGGTTATCGATGACTTGGGAAAGATTTCGCTCATTTCCCGGTATCGCTCCCGCAGCAATGATGACGGTATCCCCAGGCAATATTTCGATTTTGGGATGCAGGGAATTAGCTAAACGGGACAATGCAGCCATCGGTTCACCCTGACTTCCTGTACATAAAACTGCAATTTTTTCTGCAGGATACCGCTCCGTTTCTCCAGCCTCAATCAACAAATCCTCGGGCATGTGCAAGAAGCCCAGCTCTTTAGCCACCGTTACCACATTTACCATGCTGCGTCCGAGTAAGACCAGTTTGCGGCCTGTTTCCACAGCAGCGTCAATGACCTGCTGGACACGGTTCACATTGGAAGCGAACGTGGAGATAAATACCTGCTGCTTGGCTCGAGCGAATGCATCCAGAATGTGCCCGCCAACCAAGCGTTCTGAAGGCGTAAATCCTGGTCTTTCCGCATTCGTACTTTCGGAGAGAAGCACCTTAACCCCTTTCTTTCCGATTTCAGCCATGCGATGAAGATCCGGAAAAGGTCCGCTGACAGGAGACATATCAAATTTGAAATCCCCGGTATGGACCACATTTCCTTCCGGTGTCTGAAAAAAGACGCCCAAGCAATCTGGGATACTGTGGACAGTAGTGAAAAAGGATGTCTGAATCTTCCCCACATCAATGGTAGAATCCGCATCTATAAGATGAAGCTCGGCATCACGTAAAAGATTATGTTCCTTTAGCTTAATCTTAATTAATTCGATGGTGAGCTTTGTCCCGAATACCGGAATGTTGATCTGCTTCAGTAAATAAGGAATGCCCCCGATGTGATCCTCATGTCCATGGGTTACAATGAGCGCTCTAACTTTATCCTGATTCTCCAGCAGATAGGTGACATCCGGTACAATGAGGTCAATACCAGGCAAATTTTCATTAGGAAACTTGGAGCCACAATCAATGACGACAATATCCTGATCGTATTGGATGAAATACATATTTTTCCCAATCTCATTAACACCGCCTAGAGCAGCAATGAGTAATCTGTTATCAGCAAGCATCAAGTTTATTTCCTCCTTAGGAAAATGCTATCCATATTATTTATTTTCCGCGTAAACTTATGCACCATATTGGGAAAGAAATGAGTAGCCTTCCTAAATAAGAGGACTTGTTTCACAAACACAAAAAGAAACCCTTGTCTCTAACAGACAGGGGCCCTCACTTGATTGATTACATACCCACCGCAGCCGATATCGCAGCAAAAATAGCAGCAATCAGCCATAGGATCGGGAATAGTTTGAAGATTACCTTCAGCCACTGTCCAAAGCTGATCCGGGCAATGGCCAATCCTGCCAGCAGCACTCCACCTGTCGGTGAAATGAGATTAGTTAACCCGTTACCAAATTGGTACGCTGTGACTACGGCTTCACGATTAATGCCTACAAGATCGCCAAGCGGTGCAAGTACAGGCATGGTTAGTGCAGCTTCCCCCGAAGAAGAGGGAACGAGGAAAGTAATGATATTATGCGCAAGCAACATAATAGTCGTGAATAAATAACTTGGCAAACCTTCCAGAACGCTTGCAAGTGCATTCAATACGGTATCAATAATCATCCCCTGTTCTGCGATAATCAGAATTCCGCGGGCGAGGCCTATGATCACCGCGGCGTAGATAAATTCTCCGCATCCTTTTACAAAATTCTCAGCTATCTCCTTCTGACTCATTTTGGTGACAACCCCAACAAAAATACCAAGGGCAAAGAAAAGGGCGCCGATCTCAGTCATATACCAGCCTTTGACCAAAATTCCCCAGACAATCGCTCCAAGCGTTACAATAAATCCACCTATAATTAATTTGTCCCGGAATGTGAAGACGACGTCCTCGTCTGTGCCTTCCTTAATAAATTGCTCGCGGTTTATAATATCACTTTGAAACACGAGGGATTTCTCCGGATTTCGCTTCACCCGGTGCGCATACCACATCGTAAAAGCAATAGAAATCGTCGTAAATACAAGCCATTCGATAAATCTCAGCCAGAGCTGAGGATTCCCCTCCACTCCTGCGATTCCCTGGGCAATCAACACTGAAAATGGATTGACAGTCGAACCAACATAGCCAATTTGCGTTCCCAGAAATAAAATCAAAATAGCTGTCATAGAGTCGAAACCCAAGGCAAACATCAACGGAATGAAAATCGCATAAAGTGGGATAATTTCTTCACTCATCCCAAAGGTAGAACCTCCGAGACTGAAGATAACCATAGCAATGGGAATAAGCAAAATCCCTTTATTTTTCAACCGCCTGGCAAGAGCTGTCAGCGCACGATCAATGGCGCCTGTCTGCAGAATAATACCGAAGGAGCCGCCTACAATAAGAACAAAAGAGACGACATCGGCGGCATTGATAATCCCCTCAATAGGAGCGCTAAGAATCTGAGGGATTCCCTGTCTTAAATCACCGTTCTCTCCCGTTTTGGGTACAGAGTGATAGGTTCCTGAAACGATTGCCGTTTTGGTCACACCGTTCACTGTCACTTCATGACGCTCAAATTGACCGCTGGGTACAACCCATGTCAACGCGGCGACTGTAATAATAATCAAGAATATTAAGGTATAACTATGGGGCAAGGATAATTTCCATTTCTTATTCGTGATGTTCATGTTTATCCCTCATTCCAAGAATGGTTATACGTAACCTTCCCTCCCATAATGGTCAATATCACTTGGGCATCCCTGATGTCACCAGCGGATGCATTAAGGAGGTCGCGATCAAAAACGGCGATGTCAGCATATTTTCCAGCCTCCAGCGTACCTGTAACCTCTTCCATATAACAATGTTTGGCTCCATTAATCGTCCACGCCTTTAAAACTTCGGATGGCGGCATTCCTTGGTCAGGATACCAGCCTCCAGCAGGCGAGCCATCCGGGAATAATCGGTGAGAGGCCGCATACAGCGAATCGGGGACACTGGTGATAAATAAAGGCAAATCAGTACCTATAGTGATCGGCACGTTAGCTTCCAGCATGGACTTATAATTATAAAAACGGTTTTCATTCTCTTTGCCTGCCACAGCAGACATATAAGCCTCTTCGTAAGAGGGATTCAGCAGCAAAATCTGAGCATAGACCTCGGCAAAAATTTCGTTTTCTCCCATTCTGGTCAGGTCATCTGGATGAGGATACTCCAGATCACTGATCGAATGTCTGATAAGGTGATTGCCTTGCTGCGCGCGGCATTTTTCAATCATGGATACTGCTTGGCGAATCGCAGCATCGCCTTCTGCAGTTAGGCAGCATTTGATCCCCTGGCTGTCCGCTTCCAGAACTGAGGCTTCAATTTTTTCGTAATCAACCGCCCTCAAATTCGTGACTCCAGGCATATCTGCGTAAGGCTCCAACATATCCCCTGTATGATCGGCTACGACGCCGTCAAGCATCAGCTTGTAGCCTTGGAAACGAATAAGGTCTCCATGATAAAGTGCCTTATACTTGATACCAATACTTATATCAAACGGTTCAACAACCGGTTCCAGCGAGAAATGAAACCGGAGTGGCAATTCACCTGTTTCTTTCAATTCCTCTAGAATCGGAAGCAGCTCGCTATGCCGGTCAAAGCCAATATCTTTTATAGAAGTAACCCCTCGTGCAGCCAGCAGGCGGCAAAATTCCATAAACTCTTGTTGGACAAGGCTGCGATCCTGCATCATAGCTTGGAGCAGTAAAGCGCGTGCTTCGGCACTGCATTGATCTGGCGAAAATTGATATCTCTCCTCAGCCAATCGATTCATCCAGCAGTAACTTTTATTTTGGTTGATGGCGATTACCGCCCGATCGGGAAACAATCCATCCAACAAGCTTGGCTCAGGCAGCCCACCCCATTTTTCCTCGCTCCAACCGTAAGCGGTTACATCTTTTCCTGATGGAAGGTGGTTTGCCTCTTGAAGCAGTAGTTGCACTGCTTCTTCACTTGAGGCTGTATGCGTCAGATCCACGCCCCGATGCATTGACATATATCCGGTGAAAAATACATGGTTGTCATGAATTCCCGGCATGATAAAGGCATCGCCCAGATCATAGACAACCGTTTCCGATCCTATCCAGGCTTGTGCCTCTTCCGGATGCCCCACTGCTGCAATACGTTCTCCTCGCACTGCAATAAACCCGGGCGAAGCTTCATTTTCCAATCCATTAAAAATAGCATTGGAGAGTAATACTTTGTCTGCTAATGTATCTTTCATCCCTTGCATAGTTTCACCACCTCATGATTGATTCACCTAACAACATGACGTAATATAACGTTATGTTAATGCTTCTGCTTCTCCCTATTGGATGGAAGCAGAAGCCAGACGTACCTGAACTACCTTGCATAACAGGTAACGGATTATATGGAGAATTGATAACGGTCTCCGATGATGTACTGCTTCCCTACATGAACCGGGCTTCCATGCTGGTCATAGATAATGGTATGCATGTAAAACAACGCCTGCCCGATCGCCGTCTCCAGCAATTTGGCCTGATTTTCATCCGCCAAGGCAATTTGTAATATCGTCTCTCCTGGCTGGTTAGGGTCGATGCTGTATTTTTGCCGCAGCAGTTCGTATACAGACCCCTCCAACTGCTCGTGCATTAGAAATGCAAAGCGTTCATAAGGATAAAAATTGTTTTCCAGCATCAGGGGGCGATCATCCGCATATCTTTTACGCTGGATAAATAACACTTTTTCTCCTGGCGATAGCTGCAACTGATGTGCAATTTCTTCATCTGCTTCTACGATTTCACGTTTTGTGACCACACTGTGTGAAGAAAGCCCGTTGGATTTGCAAGCAGCCGTAAAGCTGATGACATGTTCAATCTTCCGTCCAATTTTGGGGATATTGACAAAGGTGCCTTTTCCCTGACGTTTGGTCAGATATCCTTCATGAACTAATTCGGCAATTGCTTTCCTTACAGTAATTCGACTTACATTATACATTTCGCTTAATTCTGTTTCGGTCGGTATACGACTTCCTTGCGTAAATGTTCCATTATGAATTGCGGTTTTGACCGCTTTTTGTAATTGAATATATAATGGCTCCGCTTGGTCTGAATTTAACATAATGTACCCTCACTTGTCATATAACGTTATATCACTCTCACTTAGAGTATCAAAGGTTACATATTCTTACAAGTGAAGATATTCGAAAAGGATCGTCAATAATGAACGCCGTATCCGAAGGAACCTTCTACCAGGCAGCTCTGGGCGGCAAGCCTTGAGCCTTCTGCCATAGCAGCCTGTATGTTGCCTTTTTCCAAAAAGCTCAGTAAAAAAGCAGTTATATAAGAATCGCCTGCTCCCATGGTATCCACAGCGTCAACGGAATCGGGCATTTGAAAATAGAACTTCGTACCATCATAGGCGATAGATCGGTCACCGCCACGTGTGGCGACCAGAATTTGCCCCTCTTTTTTTCGATTGGAACGGATAAAATTCTGTGTCTCTTCATCCGTCATATGGCTGCAAGAGAAGAATGCAAAATCGGCATGCATGATATATTGTTCTACCTGTGTATCTGTAAAATCATCTGAAAAATCAAAGGAAATAGGAATTCCCAGTGTCTCCAACTCGGGCAGCAAGTGGCCTGTATGGCTGTACAAGCCAGTATGAATCAGGTCGAATCCGCCAAGATAATCCTTGTCATCTTCGCTCAGTTCCAATGGATGGAGACGTGTCACTCCCCCCTCATTACTGCCCAGAAATACTCTGTCTCCGTCTTCCAGGGTTACACGTGCACAGCCGTTCTCACCGCTGTGATATCTGCACCGTGAAATATCGATGTCAAGCTCACGGAGGGTATGTTCTACATGCCGTGCTTCGTGATCGTCCCCAAACACGCCTATAAAGGCTGCATCCACTCCCGCTTTTTTGGCAAACACACTGAAATTAAGCGCATTGCCGCCAGGGTACATCATGCGCAGATGAACATATTTATCTACCACATTATCGCCAATGCCTAGAACCTTCATGATGGTTTCCTCCTGTTGGTAGGTGCGCTTAGTAAGCTACTTTGCCCATATAACGGCGAGTTTCCAATGGGTGGTTGCGTACATTTGCTAGTGCTTCACGATACACACATACAATGCTGTAAAATAAAACCGGGTTAAAAAACTCTACCACTTCGTCTGCAATCGTTCCGATGCCAAGCTCCTTTGCATCAATCACTTCCACTTTCTCGGCATACTGATTCAGGAAAGTCTGTGCCCGCTCATCCAGCGCCCGTGTACGTCCTTCGTTGATCATCAGAATAAATGGAGTTTCCTTATCCGTTACTTCAAATGGGCCATGGAAGAATTCACCGGAATGGATAGAAGCTGCATGAAGCCATTGCATTTCCATCAGCGAGCAGATGGCAAAGCCATAAGCATGTCCATAAGATGCTCCGCTGGTCAGGATATAAAAGAGTTCCTCATTGCGGTATCTGTCAGCGAATACTTGAGCGCGCGGTTCAACTTGGACTTTGGCCCGGTTAATAATCCCATTGATTGCCCCCAATCCGTTCTGGAAAGCTGGGTAATGCGCATAGCCCTCAGTGATTTGAAGCAGTTCAACCGTAAGTTCTAGAATAATGGCCATCGGGTTGTTTTTAACATCGCTCTCATCCCCCCACTCGTAAAGGAAGGAATAATCCGAATAGTTAAGCAGGCTCGCTTCACTATTGTGGGTTAAGCCAATGGTATAAGCACCTTTCTCTTTGGCAGATTTAGCAGCTGCGACCGATTCTGGAGTATTTCCACCGTGGGAACAAACGATGACCACTGAGTGTGCCCCCAATCGTTTGGGCAACGCATGTACAAACTCATTCGCTGTATACATCCCTGCTACCAGTTTCTTTGCTTCACTATCCAGAAAATATTTTGAAGGATACATATCAACTAGTGAGCCCCCGCAGGCTACTAAATAAACCTCAGAAATCTTCCCATTCGCTTGTTCATTAATCGTCTGAATCGTCTGTTGTACATTCATGTGTTTATCTCTCCTTTTTATATAACGTTATATAACGTATTGTTTACGAGATAAATATAAGCGCTTTCATTAAAAGTGTCAAGCCCCTTCATTAAAAAAAGCTCTAACCCTTTTGTTTGAGGTTTAGAGCTCCTTTTGGGATTTAATTCATATTCATTGATTGGGTTAGCGATAAGGAAGCTATGCCTATAATATACGCACAAAAATATGGTCTTACACATGGGTTTGTCCGAATAAACTAAATGAGACAAATACATAACGTCCAATAAATAATCAAGGAGGAAAACACCATTAATACATTTATCGGGTATGTTTTTCTAGGTCTGTCACTTTCAGCTCCCATTGGACCCATCAATGCCGCGCAGTTAGATCGAGGTATTAAAAATGGATTTTGGCACGCCTGGTTTATTGGGCTAGGTGCAATCACAGCAGACATTATCTATATGATGCTTGTCTATTTGGGAATGATCCACCTTCTTAATTCCCCATTTGTCAAAGCTTTTTTATGGCTGTTTGGTTTTTTCGTGCTTGTGTATACAGGTCTTGAAAGCATCAAAAATGCTGGTGTGATTTCAGAATCCGAATTAAGGGGAAATGGCAATACCCTAACCAACTCCTTTGTTGCGGGCTTCCTGATGTCGTTGTTTAATCCCCTCTCCATCCTTTTCTGGCTTGGTATTTACGGTTCCATACTGGCCAACGTTGCTAATACATATCCAGTACAACAGCTATTGATTTACAGCGGAGCGATTGTACTGGGCGTGTTGGCGTGGGATGTGACGATGGCAGCCGCTTCAAGTGTTTTCCGTAGATTTCTCAAACCCGGATTGCTTAAAACCATCTCTTGGATGTCAGGTCTATCTCTTGTAGGCTTTGGCTTTTATTTTGGTGTACAGGCATTTCAATTGCTTTTTTTACGCTAACGCTTGTCTTCTTGATAAAGTTAACGAGACTCCTTGCCGTGCTTTCGACGCACCCATTGAACAATGAGGTCACATATTGCAATTAACAAGACCAGCAGTAAACTGATGTAAACCCCAGGGCGGCTAAGCTTATGAAAAAAGGCCCCGACTACAGCCAAAGCGATCAGCAATAATCCAATCCAGCGTTTGATATTGCTCGATGTGCTTGATTCCAGTAACTTACCTGAAGACAGCAAAATAAAGCACCAGTTATATAACAGCATTAAGCCCGCAGCTGTTGTGATATATTCATACACTTTCCCCGGTAGCAGCAACGATAATACGATTGCTGAGATTAATCCAACAGAGATCAAACTGAGTGCATAAAGAGGATATTTGCCCTTCCACTTTCGTGAGAACAGTGTGGGCGCATCTCCTTCCTGAGCAAGGGTAATCATCATCGAAGTCTCTGCATATAGCGATGCTGTCATCGTGGAGAACCCTGCAATAATCAGGACTCCGTTAAACAAATGAGGCACAAAGGCCAGATGATCGCTACTGAGCGCAAGTACAAAAGGGCTTTCCTTCGGATTAAAGGCACTTAATGGTACCATAGACACAGCCAGCCCAATCGAAAGCACATACACTGCAACCAGCGTCATCAACATGACCTTTCCTGCTTTCGGTGCTTCCTCCGGGTTTTGAAGTCGGTTAGACATAATTCCGAGCACTTCAATACCTCCGTATGCATAAAAGGCAAAAATAAAAGATGACCATAACCCTATGCCACCGGTTGGAAAAAAGTCTTTGGAGCTGAGAGGGAACTTCGGATTATATTTACCTCCTCCGATCCAGCCTGCCAAAAGCGCTACCGCTAGGACCAAAAACATCAAAAGAGCCGCTATCTTAATGATCGCGAGTACATTTTCTACACGATCAAAACCCTTATTGCCAAAAAAAACAATCACAAGCCCTAAGAGCCCGAAGCCTGCCGCAAAAATCCACATCGGTACCTGAGGAAACCAAAAGCGTGAAAATATAGACAGCGCAGTTAGTTGACTCCCATTAATAAGCAATTCCGAGAACCAATACACCCAGCCACTGCCGAAGCCTGCCCAATTGCCAAATGCTTTTTGAGCATAGGAACGGAAAGAGCCCTGTTCTGGATGATCTGCTGTCATGCGCGAAAGGGCGTCAAACACCACATACGTTCCAACTGCTGCCAAGAAGTAAGCAATCAGCACGGCTGGACCACCAATGGAAATTGCTAAACTAGACCCGAGGAAATACCCTGTACCGATGGTGCCTGCAACTCCTAACAAGCTCAGCTGCCACCATTTTAGTTTTTGCTCTTTTTGTTTGCCCGCTGAAGACTTGCCCATACGAAAATCACCCTATTCTGAATTTGAGACCTATTTTTTGTTTTTTTATGATTGCCTTCTTCTCCATATTTCATGTGAAAGTCAATTCAATTTGTAATAAAGAAGCACCAGCAAACCCGATTAAAGGTTTGCTGATGCTTCTTTTTAATTAAACGTTTTACATTTTGGACAAAGAAAGTGCCTTGTCTGCATTTTGAATATCCATTTGAATTTGCTGATCCGGATCATAGGCGTTGTAGTAACCATTATTCTTCATATAATTAAAAATTTGCTCATGAAGGTTAACAGCTTTGCTCAATTGGTCACAAAGGACATTTCGAACTTCTGAGCTGGTCGACTCTGTTAAGGCCGCGGCGTAGTTTTTGATCCCACTTTTAGCTGCGATTAACAGATCGGAAGCAATCACCTGATCGGTCATGGGGGTTGTACCGGTCATATTCCCAATAAAAGAATTCACGTTATTCCTCCTTAGATTATACAAGCAGATTTCTAAGCTGTTGAATATCTTGTGTACCGCTGCTGATGTCCTGCTGTAAAATATTTTTTAAATTTGAATCTGAGACTAAAGGGAGCATGGTTTGAGTTTTTGTAATACAAGTTGTTTTAAACGTAAGCAGCTCATGCAATTCCAACTTTTCGTGAACTCCAAGTTTTTGCAAGATCAAAACCTCCTTTCTGAACTTCTTTTGGTATTTCCTACGATTGCTGCCCTTATGCACGATCCAAGAATCTTAGTTTTCACAATGTCCTTTTCAGCTGTTTCTCATGATGAAAAAAGGTTCCTTCAAACCATTAGTCATGGTTTTGAAGGAACCTTTTTGTTCCAAAGTGGCAGCCAGGGCGGACACAATTTTCAGGTATGTACGCTTCCTGAAAAACCGTCCACATCGTCCTCCGGTTGTTGGTCAGAGCTGACGTTGTGTTCCTGTGTTGTGTTAGTAAACGTTTGGGAAGAGCCGTTTTTATACGCCTCGCTCCAGTCTTCATTGATGATGTGCGCTGGAATAATCCAATCCTCCGGGCTATAACCTGGATTTTGCATACCAATATTACTTTGTTTACCTGGACGATAAGTGAGAACTCCTGTCTCAATTATACTTCCTTCATAAGCTTGGCAAATCTCTAATGCAGACAGCACATCCTGGTTCTCAACGTGAACACTGAGGCCTGTATCACCGTTCGTGCTGGCAGAGTATCCAATTTCCTTTAATGTTTCACAGGCTTGGGCGGCTTGCTGCGGATCACGAAATTGAAAACGGAAAGAACCCGTATCCATGTGCTTCATCTCCTCTGAATTTATCTTATTTTGTTATTTGGGTTCATTAGGTATGTTATTTGTTAATATAACCAATCGGAACGCTATTTTTACATTCGAAACCTTTATTTTTCAAAAATTTACCTTAAAGCTTTGAAATTAAATAATTAAAAAAGCAGCTACTGTGACAAATCGCATGTTTTCCCTACGTAAATCCCTTTATGCTAGTAGTAAGGGTATGGTTGCCCGGTCATCCGAACCGAGCGGTCAAAGGATGCCCAAATCCATACATAAAGGCGGAATGAAGATGATAGATTACCGAACATTGGTGACACAGCAATCCATGCATTTGTATAGCGTGTTTGCCAAGTCATTCAAAAGTGTAAACGAACATGCGGTTGCTGGCATCAAAACGGTGGGCTTCAACCCAACGGCCTTCGCCGTGATGGAAGTTTTATATCACAAGGGAGCACAGCCAATTCAACAAATTGGAGCCAAGCTGCTTCTACAAAGCGGAAATGTCACTTATGTGATCGACAAGCTGGAGAGCCGCGGTTATTTGCACCGTCACCCGTGCGACCAAGATCGTCGTATTATATATGCAGAGTTGACGGACGAAGGACAACGCGTCATGGATGAAATTTATCCTGATTATACACGTCAGATTGAACGTGCCTTTAGCGGAATCAGCGAAACTGAAAGAGATCAACTCATCGGCTTGCTCAAAAAATTGGGCCGTAGCGCTGATAATCTGTCACCTTATCACAAATAGAATGAATAGTAACTTTAGCAACTGTTCAATTGTGAATAAAAGAACAATCCTATAGCTGTGCTAAACGAAAATTTAGATTTACACAGAAAAGTCCACCCTTATATTCATGGGTGGACTTTTTTAATGACTAAAATGTTTGATCACTACATTATTAAAAATAGCCTTACCGCCATCTGAAAAAAGAGTAATTCCCCGATCCTCTAAGCGTGGGAATATTAAGGAGGAATAAGCTACTTCTCCATCATCTACAAAGACTTCGATGCTGGTTTTATCGACGAGAATCTTCAAGTGGACATTTTTCTTGTCGGTATTAAAGGGCGCCTTACTCTCTACATATTTTCCACTCTGATCCGGCTGCCCGGTGTTCGCTCTGTTTACATAAGAGTATTGACCCTCCACCGAAACACCCACATCTACATGACGCTTGCCATCCGCAGACTCTCGAAGCCTCAATCCTGTATTCTTGATCGTTGACCAAGATACATCCGCCTCTAACTGATAGGCATCACCTGCTATCGGAAGCGTGTGAGTCCCTGCTACTTGGATCTTCCCCAATGATTCCGTTGCAACTGGGAATTGCTCCAAAGCTGGTACAGGCTGTGAAACCAAGCGATAGCCGACATCAGATGTACGCTTCAACCGAATTTGGCGAACAACCGAATCCATTCCATTAAAGCCTTCTTTTAGGGTAGGCGTGTTATTAGCATAATCCCAATTGTTCATCCAGGCCAGCGCATAACGGTGACTGTATTGGTCTTTGGCTTTGCCATCCTCGAACGTAACCGCACCATACCAGTCAAAGCCATAATCCAGCCAATCAGGATCATTGCGATCAGGGAGAAATGCTTCTCCATTAAAATCTCCTATCCAATAGGCATACGTGTTGGGCCCGCCGGTTGGTTTACTATTGGCGCTCGCGCCAAGAATCCATTGATAGGTCCCATCATCTGCGCGCATCTGGTAAAGGTCAGGACATTCCACAAGCCCGATATTTTCCGTTTGAAAGCCACTCGTAAACTGCCAATCCTTTAAATTTTTAGACTTATAAAAGCCAATCTTCGTTCCCTCTGCCATGACCATTACCCATTGATTACGCCCAGTATCCCGGACGATCTTGGGATCTCTGAAATCCTTCGTACCAGGGTTGGACATCACAGGCTTGTTGCGGTAAGAAGTAAACGTCTTGCCTTTATCCTTACTGTACCACAGAAATTGTTCCTGCTTTCCTCCATCTGCGGAGGGCTGTGTGACAATGGCTACAAGTGCGCCTTTTCCAAAACCAGCGGTGCCATGATCGTCGATCACGACCGAACCGGACCAAGGATCTCCATTTGGGTTTGTATATTTGGGAATCGCCACCCCTTCATCTTTCCAATGAACCAGATCGGTCGATGTTGCATGGCGCCATTCTGTACCGTTCTTATGAGGGTAATCACGATTATATAAATAATAATAATGATATTCCCCATCCATATAAATCGGCCGCTGCGGATCATTTTTCCACTTATCCGGAACGGTAAAATGGTAGGCTGCCCGGTAGGTCGGTGTTGAATGCTTACTTTGATTCGCTTGATTTTTTGGAGTTGCAGCAGGTTTAGGGGGTTTGACAGCATCCTGTTGGTACATATTCCATCCCATAGCTATGAATATCGTTAAGCCTGTGATGACTACTACGGATCGTATCCAAATGTTCTTGGGAGCTTTTTTTCTCATTATGACGATCCTCCTTACTTCATTGCATCGTTATGTATCGTCCGACGGACGACAGATCGGGTTGCTACCGACTGCCGCCTTCGGACATACTGCTTAAATACCTACTTATTTCTTTCCGTACTCATTTTGGTGTTCTTTTTTGTCATTCGCTGGATCAATCGTGATTTGCCCTTGTTCCAGAATACCGTTTTTCACAACAGAAGTTTTCGAACCTTTAATATTCAGCAGGAAGCTTGGTGCAAAAGTAGATTTGTGATCCGGGAAAAGCCCACGATTGGTCATATAACTCGAAACGACTACGTTATTACCTTTGCCTTGCGGGATAGCAAAATGGGCATACGTCCAGGTAATATCATCACGATCCAGATCCTGATGAAGAACGAGACCGGTTCCATTCAACGGTTTATAAGGCCCTGTCAAGGAAGTAGAAACATAACCCAGCATGTAAATATCATCGTCACCGATCGCATCTACAGTCACCTTAGAACCTCTTGTACTCGTAAATAAATACCACAAACCGTTCATTTTGAACACATTCGCCCGTTCAATTTCATCTGTTACCAGATTGGATGCAATCAAAGGAGGCATTACATTTTTCAACGTATAATCATCATTCAATTCAACGATGCCCAGTGCGCCGTTTGCCAGCTCAGCTCCCTTTTTCTTAGGACTTTGCAGCAGGTTTTGTTGCTCCTCCTCGAAGAAATTCTTATTGCCGCCATAATAAGCTGGGTTTTGAATCGAATCTTCGCCCTGATAGCCTGTCTCTGTTCCTGTGTTGGCTTCAAATATAATATATTTGTGGCCTTGATCCTCGACATAGTGAGGGTCTCGAAGAGTATGATTATCCATATCTATTCCGACGCTTTGCTGTACATTTTGATAGGTTTTCCCATCTCCACCGTCATAGATCGATTTCAAATCCTCGACTCCATCTACTTTCAGTGTCTTATCATCAGGCTGAGAGACATTAATTTGAGCCGTGCTCAAGGTTTGCTTGCCGTATAATTTGTTATTCGGGTCATACGGCTGTCTGCTGGTATAGAATAAACGTACTTGTCCATCAGAGGTTAAGGTAGCTGAGCCGGACCATTCTTCTGACTGATTTTTGAGAATCGGATCGTTGGAGAGCAGTTTATCATTGTCTTTAAATACTCTACCAGCATTTTTCCAGCCGCTCAGTGAAGTATCACCCGCTTTTTGATAGAACAGATATATAAATGTATCCTCACCTCTTTTAGGATCGCCTGCCAATCCAAAAACGATATTATATCCCTTGTAATTAGCCACTGTGCCATCGGCATTTTGTAACGGCCAGCTGTCCCAGACATCCAGATCAATCTGCTTGCCTGAGCTATCGTGACCAATAGCAGAAGGAATATTTTTAATTGTAGAGGCATCGAAGGACGGAACCTCATATTTCTCTTTACCTTGCTGTTTGAAAATATTCAGCATGTCACTACGCGTAATTTGGGTAAATGCACTGTCTGCTTTGGAATCTGCCTCGTCATTTCCCTTTGCAAAAGCCTGAACGCCGCCTCCTAACAGTAAGGTAGTTGCTACTGTTGCAGTGGCTGCTTTACTAAACCATTTGTTAAACTTCAAGTACTCCATCTCCCTTAATCTGATTATGATTTCTAGATTTGAAACCCAACTTTTTGGTTGGTAGGGCCATTTTATATGGTATGTCAAACGATTGATATAGACTGAAAATCCCTATTATGCGAGGGAAGAAAACAGATTCCTCTATAAATTTCATCCTCATATTTTCCTAGTAATTTTCTGAAAATCCCTGTTTTTTCATTCTTATTACATTCAGAAAAATTTGTTACTTGATTTTTTTTCGTATCCCATTTTGCTTGGTTGGTTGCTTCATTCACATGCAAAATCGTTCTTAAATAAATCATACAAAGCCCGATTTGGAAGCGGGTTCAAAAAAATGGTTCCTTAGTACTGT
This sequence comes from Paenibacillus sp. lzh-N1, assembly GCF_002872435.1. Lineage (NCBI taxonomy): Bacteria > Bacillati > Bacillota > Bacilli > Caryophanales > Paenibacillaceae > Paenibacillus > Paenibacillus sp. lzh-N1. The sequence goes on from NZ_CP025696.1 coordinate 926,758, forward strand.
ACGGCTCAATACAGAAACAAATTTTTAGTTACAATTTTTTAAGACTTTTTTACCATTTCGTTACCTATTCGATATGAATATATCGCAATCTCTAGGGGGTTTTATTTTCTTTTTTATATACTGGGGAATTTATCGGTCCTATACGAGGTGGCTATTTTGCTAAATCAGTAGGAGAAGAGACCTTAGCATAAAGAAACAGCCCGGCCCCTTATTGGTGTACCGGACTGTCTCTTATAATGAAAGAAGTATATTATTTTTTATGCGTGTTCTCTTTGTGGTGCCTTTATACGCTGATCTGCCTCTTCTTCCGTACCCGGTGGGCGGTTCCGCAAGCCGAGGACAACAAACCAGCTAATCACTGCAATAACGACCATGATCACGAACAGGGAATGCAGACTGTTTTCCAATACAGACCGGAGTAATCCGGCAACCTTGTCACTTAGACTCTGTGAAGCATGCGGGGCCAGCAGACCATTGATATCCTCCTGCGTAACCCCTTGCTGAGTGAGCTGTCCGTCCGCTGTCTGGGCAGCAATGCGATAATTCAGCCATGAACCGAAGGCTGCAACCCCAATTGTTTGTCCCAACGTGCGCAGGAACGTATTCAAGGCTGTAGATGCGCCACGCAGCTGGAATCCGACCGAGGACTGAGCAATAATCGTGAACACGGTCATCGAGAAGCCGAATCCCAGTCCATACAATAATGTAGACAAGAACAGCAGCCAGATCGGAGCCGTTAGGTCCATCAAGGTCATGACGAAAGCTCCCAATACAATCAGGGTCAGCCCGATCAAAGAGGTTCGACGCGAGCCCAGCGTCAGCAAAATGCGTCCACCGATCATGGAGCCAAACAGCCAGCCTACGGACATTGGTGCCAGTGCCAGACCAGATGAAGCGGCATCTCCACCGTGTACGCCCTGAATCCATAGTGGAAGATAACTAGTCAGCCCGATTAGCAGGGTACTGACGAGTAGTGCAGCGGCACAGGAAAAAGCGATGTCCCGTATCCGAAACAGCTTCAGAGGGACCATCGGTTCCTGAGCGCGCTTTTCGATAACCAAAAACAAAACCAGGAACAAAATGGCCACCGCAGCCAAGGCCAGTAATTCAGGAGAAGCCCAGTCGATATACTGTCCCCCAAGGGCCAATACGAGCAAGAGTGCCGTCATCCCGATGGTAAAGGTAACTGCTCCCGCCACGTCGATACGTGCGGTACGCTTGCTTACCTGTTCCCGCAGGTAACGGGCGATGAAGAACATAGCCAGTAATCCAAAGGGAACGTTAAAGCCAAAAATCCATTCCCAGCCAAAATAGGTGACCACGTAACCGCCCAAGAGAGGCCCGACAAGGGAAGAAATCCCCCATACCGAGCTGATCATGCCTTGGACTTTACCACGTTCCTCCATTTTGTATATATCACCGATAATGGTAAAGGTAACAGGAATGACACCGCCTGCTCCAATCCCTTGAATAGCCCGGTATAAAATAAGCTGCTCCATACTACCAGCCAGCATACAAAGCAAAGAGCCAACCACAAATAACGAGCACCCAATTAGAAAAATGGGTTTTCGGCCAAACAAATCGCTAAGTTTGCCGAAAATAGGCGTGGTTACAGCCATCGTCAGCAAATATGCCGTAAAAATCCAGCTGAGCAAACTCACACTGCCCAGTTCACTAACAATTGTCGGTCCTGCTGGACCGATAACCGTTCCTTCAATCGCGGCCAGAAAAGTGGCCAATAGAACACCTGTCAGCACGAGCCCGCGCTTCATAGGTTTATCGTTTCCCAAGCAAATCACAAATCCTTTCCTTGTAAAAACTGTGTTGTATCTGTACGGTTTTTCCTTCCCAGCTTGGATGATTACCCGCACTGCATAATCGTAAACAGGCGGCCTATATAGGCCGCCTGTTGTGTACGATGTATATATATTATTGTCTACATATCCTTAATTTTTGTCAACTGTAATCGTATGATAACTCCCGCTATCTTCCGTTTTATAGAGATACCCCTCTTCCATACGAAGAACATGGCTGGCAAAGCGTTCAGCTATCTGTATATCATGGGTAATGATTAGAAAAGCCGCGCCTTCAGCAGCCTGCTCTGTACACATACGGAGCAGGCTATTCGCCCCTTCGTAATCCGTTCCCGCAGTTGGCTCATCCAAAATGTAAAGCTTTTTGGGTAGGATAAACTGTGCCGCAACGCTCAAAAGCCTTTTTTCGCCTCCACTTAGCAGGTACGGTGAGGCCTCCAGCCTGTGATCCAGCCTGGCGGCTGCCAGTAAGCGATGCGCTCGTTCCTCATAGGCGGCGGGAATCGGATCTCCGATCCGTAAACCAAACTTGGCGCGTACACTATACAAGCACTCTTCCCACACCGTTGCAGCTGCAAATTGATGCTCTGGTTGCTGGAACACATAGCCAATCCCCGCAGCCAGTCGGTGAATGGGCAGTTTCGACATATCCTGCCCCTCCCACCACATGCATCCCTTCGGTGCGGGGAGTAGACCCATAAGCAGCTTGCCCAGCGTGGTTTTGCCAGAGCCGTTCTCGCCCAGCATTACGGCTCGTTCGCCAGGCGCAAGGGCAAGACTCACACCCTTGAGCGCCGGGCGCTGGCTGCCGGGGTAGGTGAAGGGCAATCCCTTCACCTCCAGCAACGGCTGCCCAGCGCAGTTAGCCGCCGAGCCGGAATTCACCCCCGGCTCATGCGGCATGTCTTCCCTCCCTGCGGAAGAGGGGAGCAGCCCCCAGGCTGCCAGCTGCGCCCCATGCTCGCGCAGCAGCTCTTCGGGCGGGCCTTGCAGCAGCATAGTCCCGCCCTTCAGCACGATGACGCGCTGTGCTGCACGCGCGCCATCATCTATACGGCCGGACGCAGTGATCACCGTCCGGCCTGCGGCATGAAGCCGCCGACATAGCAGGACGAAGTCCCGTACAGCCGGCGGGTCCAACTGCGCAGCTGCGTCGTCGAACACGACCAGCGGCGCTTCCAGCGCCAGCACCGCAGCAATGGCGGTGCGTTGGCGCTGGCCTCCCGAGAGGCGCCGCACGAAGGAGCCGCGCTCGGATGCCAGGCCGACGGCCTCCAGTGCAGCAGCAAGGCGCTGCTCTATTTCTGCCGGAGGCACGCGCAGGTTCTCCGGTCCAAAAGCAATTTCGTCTTCGACGATTCCCTGCACTAGCTGAGCATCCGGGTCCTGAAGCACGACGCCGACAGTGGTGGCGACCGTAGCCAATTCAGCGGTGTCGGGGTCCATCCCGTACACGGTCAGCTCTCCCGTCCGTTCACCCTCGCCAGAACGGGACAACCCGCCATGAAGCAGCTGGCACAGCGTAGACTTTCCACTTCCGCTAGCTCCAACAATGGCTACATGCTCGCCCACCGCAATGTCCAGCGTCAGACCATGTAACGCTGGCTCCACCTGGTCATCATACCGATAGCCAAAATTCCTCAAGGACACGGCCACTCTATTCTCAAAAGCATGATCACTACGTTCATTCATAACCGAAATACCCTCGATCCCTATTGTTCAAGCTATAGCCATGCATAGCCTTGGTTATGCACGTGAAGCGCGTCCCAGTTCAAAGCGTTTTAACAGCCCCGTTCCATTTAAGGCATCGCCCAGTACTTTCGTCAGCAGACCACACAGGACAATGCCGCTCAGGATACGAACGACCAGTGCAATCGTCAGCACCTTCCATCCCCAATGCATATAGCCAAACATATTGGCTGCCACGATAAACCACAGCGGAACCATGGCTCCGCCCGCCAGCATCAGTGAAACTGTGTTCCAGCGGCGATATCGCAAAAGAGCAAATACCAGTTCCGCCACAACCATATAGCAGACAGCCGCCGCGATGATAGACGCAATTCCATAGGCAGAGCCCATAAAAGACTGCACTACTGCGCCAAAGGCATAAGCAATTACCGCCGTACCTGGCTTACGAATAATATAATAGGCCAGCAAACCATATATCATGTACAGCCCGACGATAGTGGAAGTTGCAATAGGCCCTCCCAGACTGTTTAACGTTTTGTTAATCATCGACAAATACACAGTCATGACGCCGTTCAACGTAGCCAGCATGGCCATTAACACGATATCCAGCGTTGTAAACTTGGCAAAAATACGAGATTCTTTCATATATATTTCTTGACTCCTCTCCATAATCTAGTATACAAGGTCATAGACTCTGGCCCTTGTACAAACTGTTACTGTATAAATGTATTCATCCGCCGTCTCATTGTCAACCTAATTTTATTTAACAAGTTGACAATGAGAGCAAAAAAAAGGGGCTGCTTCTTTATCATACCCACCATAAAACAGCCGTAGCGAATACAGCAATCACAGCATATACGTAGCCTAAACGCCCATTTTTCAGTGTACGAAAATACGTCCGTTCTGCATAAGCGCCAAAACCTTTGCCCTCCATAGCCAGTGCCGTCTGTTGAACCCGCCTCACAGCATTCACCAACACAGCAGCCGCATACCCGCTCCACCATGATAACCGATTGCTCCATCCTCGTGGTGGCTCCTGTCCGCGGACACGCCGTGCAGCCATAATTGTTCGCCCTTCTTCTTCCAATAAGGGTAGAAACGTCAACGCCACTGAAATACCGAACGCAAACCGATAAGGCACACGCAAGCGCAGATTCAAAGCCTGCACAAAATCTCGGGGATCGGTCGTTGAGAGATAGATATAGGATGCCAAAAACAATACAAAAATCCGCAGCGTTAATGCCCCCGCGATATCCAGTCCCTCAGCTGTAATCACAATGGGTCCCCATGAAGCCACTTCATGTCCTTCTCGAATCGCTAGGATAGACAGTATAAAATATGGAATCCCTAAACCAATCAGGAACGACATAGCGCGAAGTTGTCGTGCCAGGGTCAACCGTGCACCCAAGCCAGCCACAGCGATCAGTACCGCCAAGAGTGCCGCTTCCCGTAGCGTCGAATCCCATGACATCGACAGAAGACTAAAGCATCCCACCCATATAAGCTTACTTAACGGTCCAAGCCTGTGCAGCGGCGACGAACCGCCGTTATACTGAAACAGCATTTCGTTGTACCTCCAGTCTGAGCCATTCTTCATGCAGTAATGAGTACATCAGCATATCCTTAAAACCTGTAGATGTATGCTGTACCTGCCGTAACAGCCCTTCCTGGGTCCAGCCCATCGAGGACAGCAGGGCTTGCGAGCCTGTATTGCGCGGGTCCACCAGCGCTTCAATCCGATTTAATCGGATCGTGCCATATCCGAATGAAAGCACCAAGCGAAGCGCCTCTGTCATATAGCCCTGTCGCCAATAAGGCTTGGCCAACTCATAGCCAATCTCGGCTTTATAAGCTCCCTCTGTCTGCCAATAATTAAAGCCGCAGCTTCCAATCAGCTTCCCGTTGTCCTTCAGCTCGATCCCCCAGCGCAGCGCATCCTCCGTCTTCGCCAGCTCATTCAACAGCCCAATCATATCCTCAGCATCCTCACGTCCTGACATACCGGAAAGATTCATATAACGGTGAACCTCCGGGTCAGACCAGCAAGCGAACATCGTAGCAGCATCCCGACTTTCCATCCTTCGCAGCCGAAGACGCGGGCTTTCCAGCAGTGGTATATGCCCCTTACATGCATATGCACACATGTTCCATCATCCTTCCAACATCAAAATACAACAAATATACGCTACATTTAAGCATACACCTCCAACAAACACAACCTTATTAAAGTGGACAGACCCTATAAAATCAAATTAGCCCTCCGCTTCCTGGAATCAGGAATGAAGAGGGCTACCTTTTATTTTTATATGATTTTTTTGTGTCCCTATTCTTTTAAGAAGAGGCACGGGCAGCGACTTGCGCTGGATTTTTCACAACATCTTCGTACAATACGCCTAGCATTGACTGAATCTCCTGCAATTCTTCGATCCCTGCGCCGGTAAGGCTGAACATATCATCATGCGGTGTCAGAAAGTTTTCCTGTGTCAGGTTTTCCAGCTCCTGCTTGACTTCACGTTCTCCTACGCGGTATCCGCGTTCTTCGAGTACAGGTTGTATATCACTCACCGTCAAATCGTTCTGCTGTGCGTAAGAAAGCATCTGTATACGGATAAACAAGTTCTGAACATCTGCATGCATCGTTTTAGCTCCTCCCTGGCCTAGGCCAACAATATTATACTGTTTTTACCCTTTGGAGGACAGCTGGAAACAGATGAGGGATAACCTTTGCAGAGAATTGCTCTCTATTATTACTTAAATCCCAGTTCATAAAATTGACCCTTTGAATTAAAGGTACCGATTAGAGATGGAGATCCACTTTTCGTAAAATGCACGACAGCCGTCAACTTGGGATCTAGTTTTGCTTTATAGCCCGTCAGGTCAACCTTCAGAAGCTCCTTGGATTGCCCAGCTGCATTTTTCAGCAGTTGAGGCTCGCTGTATGATTTCATTTTTTTGTAGGCTTCTTTATAATTGGCAACCGGGTCCTGCAATTCATATGCCGCAACCTTGATTACTTTATTCGTACCTTTTTCGACATTAACAAACACAGGATCAGTACCAAACATCAGGTTATACACGGTCTTTCCATTCTCAGTGATCAGCTGGGTTGGTTCATTCAACGCTCCCTGTTTCACGCCCTCCAGACCAGCGAAGACACCACTTGCCGCCTTCAGTGCGTTTTCATCTATCTCCTGCTTGGCAAGCATCTTTACTGTGCGCAGCACTTTACCCTCCCGCAGAATAATAATGTTATTATCGATTCTGGTATATAAATCTACTGCACCTTTAGGATACTCCGGGCTTTTATCCACTGAAATATTTACGTTTTCCGGTATTTTGCTTGCTTCCGGTTCCTGGAGAACGCTTTTCAATGCGGCTTGAAGTTGCTGTTTGTAGCTATCCTTGAGCTCTCCCCAGGATTGATCTATATATATACGTTCTAATTCACCCTTCTTGGTAACCATGACTTGACCGTGTTCCACACCTTTTATACTGAAATCCCAACCGTTCTCGTTACCCATACTCCATTTCTTTGCCCCACTAAACGTATAGCTTTTGCCTGTTGCTGCTTTTAAATGCTCTTGCGCCTTTTGTACAATTTTAGCATCCACTTCTTTTAGGGATGATGCTCCTGTTGCAGCTTGTGCAGGTTGGGTATTTTTCGTTGAAGCTCCATATACTGCCGATACCGGAACAGCCGTCAGAATCAAACTCGCCACCACCGCGGAGGTGAGTGTGTAATATACCTTTTTCATAATAAAAAACTCCTTTTCCCTTATTTTTTCTGTCCAGAGATTAGATTACGGAGACTAGCCAAAGGTTACAGAGAATTTTTCAGTTGACTGAATATGTACAATCGTTATATCTTAAATTAATTAACCAATGGTAAAAGCGATTTGCACAATTACCTATTTTTGGTGATATATACAACTGTTAATATGAAAATTTAATGTTAGGAGCGTGGTCTCTACATGTTTCAAACTATCCCTTACGAAGGAACACGTCAGGAACAATTCGAATCCGTTCTCGGACAACTCCGGGCACTTGTTCACGATGAATCCAATAGGATTGCCAATTTAGCGAACGCTTCAGCGTTACTGGGTCACTTTCTTCCAGATGTGAACTGGAGTGGCTTCTATCTTTATGATGGGACTGAGCTTGTACTAGGTCCCTTCCAGGGTTTACCCGCATGTATACGGATTCCATTGGGGCGCGGCGTTTGCGGTACCGCAGCAGCTGAACGGCGAACACTTGTCATTGACGATGTACATGCATTTCCAGGACATATCGCCTGTGACGCTGCTTCCAATAGCGAAATCGTTATCCCTCTAATCAAGAACGATGAGCTGATTGGGGTGCTGGACATTGACAGCCCGCTAAAAAGCCGATTTGATCACGAAGATCGTGTATTCCTAGAGGAATTTACGGCTATTCTGGTATCCAGCCTGTAACCAAAAATTGTGCATATATATGCTCTTCCTTCGCCACAATATATGAGGGTCCTAAAACCTAAACTATCCGGCGAAGGAGATTGATGATCAATGTTCAACAACATGGCTCCGCAACAACAAATTCATCAATGTGAACAAATTATTCAGCAATTGGTACAACAAACACAGCAAGGAACCGCTATGTATCAACAGTTGCTGCAACAAGAGCAACAAAATGCATCCAGCCTTGAAAGCCTGATGCAACGTGAACGTAATGCGGCTCAAATGATCCAAACCGCAATCCAGGACCACCAAAAAGCTATGCAGCAATACCAACAAGTTATTCAACTGTGTAGTCAGCTGGAAAACACCATCCGCTCGAGCAACCAAATGACTCAACCTGGATTTGGCGATAACTATGCTTCCCGTAGTATGCAACCATCCGCCTTTAGTACAGGAAGCCACATGAATCACAACTTTCCGCAACATATGGGGACGACCGGACAACATTTTGCAGGCAGTAGTAACATGCAGCAGTTCGGAAACAGCAGTCAACAAGGCATGAGAACAGCACCAAGCGGCATGTAAGCTGCTTTACACAAAAAAGGGTGAACAGCAGGCCGTCGATTGGTTTGTTGTTCACCCTTTTTTCATATTACTTATAGCCCTTTCATCAGCTATTGCTAGGTTAATTCCCGCTTGGCCAGCTCCTTCATTCCGTCTCGCAAATACTCAGCCAGCCCAGGGTGATAGCCTTCATACATTTTACTGAAATCCTCATGTTCTACATACAAGTCTCCCAGCCCGCTATAAATTTCTGCTGTAGGGGTATAAAATCGGCTTACCCATTGAAGATGACGGCGGATCAGCGCCTGTACTTCTACACTGTTATGCTTCAATCCCTTATTCATGGCTTCAGCCAACTCCCGATGAATCTGATCTGCCTCTGCCTGCGAATCCAAATAATCCTCTTTGCTCCAGTTCGTCGTCGCAGTCTTACTCTCCTGAACCTTCTCTTCGACCTGTGAACCATAACGTTCCGTCAGATCACGTTCATACATTTCTTGTTTTTCCGGGTTAAACCCTTGGTACATTTGCTCTGGTTCCATCGTTTGTTCTCCTTTCAAATGAGCCACCGTTTCGTCGATGGTCTGAAGGAGAGTATGCAAGCGGAAGACCTTGGCCTCAATATTGGCTCGATGCACCTGCAAAACCTCAGCCTTTTGTTCCTTGGTTTGCTCCAGCACATTGCCAATTTCGGATAAAGGCAAATCCAGTTCCCTGTACACCATGATTTGCTGAAGCCTCAATAGTTGTTCCTGTTCGTAATAGCGATATCCATTATTTCCGATATGATGTGGTTTCAGCAATCCAATTTCATCATAATAATGCAAAGTTCGAACGCTGATTCCCGACAGATTAGATACTTCCTTAACCGTATAAGCCATTCCGCTTCACCTCCCTTGCTTTCACAGTCTACAGCCTCACGTGGCGTGAGAGTCAATACCCCCACTTCCCCACCTTGGTACTACACTTTTACCCTGTAAGCACATTGTGAACCGCCTAATTGCCAACGACTTTTCATACTTGCGACCTACAGCAGGTATCTTTAGATATCTATGCAAAAAAAAGCCCTACAGCGTATTTCAAATAGGCTGGGGGCTTCATATATTCAATTCGATCTGGCTACTAAGAGAAGCTTTTTCCCATGACCACATGATCGTAGTAAGCGATCTTTTGAATAATTTTCTCCAAATTGTGTTGCGTTTGTGCCATATGTTCTTCCACTTTCTTTTTGTGAGCAACCAGGAAATCTCTTCGCTCTTGGATCGTGGCTTCTCCTTTTACATTTAGCTCAAGGTATGCCTTAATTTCTTCAATGGTCATTCCTGTGTCTTTCATAGCCATAAGGAACCTGATCCAATCCATTTGTTTCTCGGTATATACCCTTCTCCCACCTTCATCCCGACCGACATCAGGTAGAATGCCCTCTTTTTCATAATAACGAAGGGTAGATGCTGGCAATCCGCTCCTGATTTCAACTTCTTTAATGGAGTACATGGTTGATCCCCTCCTCGTTCTTGTATTTTCGCTTCAAGTCAGCTGTAACGATAAGTATAAGTTTTCATAGAAAAGAGTGCAAAATTAGGATTTCCCTATTCACAAACTGAACAGCTAGCTCTCTCCCTGTCCTTCCCCTCGCAATTTTCCAATATAACTCCTTACATTCTCCTCCGGATGGCTCACTTCCCATTGATCCAACAGCCGATTGACCTCCTCATCCTGAGAATTCAACTGGTAATAAAATATGGCCGCTCGTAATTGGTGGTGCTCTTCGACAGGTTCATCATCAGGCCAGTGGTACTCTTGCTTGCCGTTCTCATCGGTAGTCCCTATCGCTCCGTCCAGTAACGGAGAGCGGCCTTCTAGGCCTTCACCACGGGCAATGGCTTTGAGAAAATCGGCATGTCTCATGGCAACATCAGGCGAACAACGGTGCAAATTCTCGAAAATATCAAAGGCATCAATCGGATCGTATTCCAGATTCTCAAGGAAATGCCTTTGCAGCAACGCGGCAACTTTCTTATTGCCCGTCAGTCCGGACAGAAAATAGAATGTAGGCATTTGTGCCTCATAACGAAAATCGTCGACATGGCTGATAATATCGTCCACAATCTGGTCGGTCTGAAGGCCTTCACGGGCTAACCGAGTTAGTATCCGCACCGCCTTATACTGCGTCCAATCGTACACCCCGAACGCCACCTCATACAGCATGGGAATCGCCTTTTCCCTGTAATTATAGATAATCTCAAAAATAGCATCCTGTTGAATATGCAGCCAGTCACCCAAACCTTCGTACTTGCCCGCCAAACACTCTGGCTTCTGCAACTCAGTCCCGAAAAAATAACGCGGAAATAGAGGCAATGCCTCTTCTCCTAGCATAGCAGCCGAATTTTTCGCCTCGGCGGTGAATTGCTCTGGCTGATCTACTAATCCGCCAACCTTTATAATGGCTGCAGGAATAGCAGTGTCCAAATTGATTGCCACCACAGCTTTTTTATTTTTCTTCCAAAACTGAAATATTCTCATATGTAATTCACAGCCCCTTAACGTATATTACTAAAAATTTCTTTGCCAACTAGAATATTGATTCTGAATATATATAGGCAATCCCCTATAATTCCTCAACACGTTTTCCACCATTAAACAAACATATTATGGGAATTACTTGTATACTTTTCAACAGTTTACTTAATATATGCGATTGCTTCTCTAAGCCTATTCTTTTTTATCATAATTATTTAGTATTATAAGGATATAAAAAAAGGAGGTTATCATTTGAAAAGTACAGGTATGACACGTCCCCTAGATGCGTTAGGCCGTATCGTCATTCCCAAAGAAATGCGAATTTCTATGGATTTTAATGTGGGTGATCCCGTTGAGATTTTCGCAGATGAGGAAACTGGTATTCTCGCCTTTCGAAAATATACCGGGGTGACGTGTAAAATGTGTGGTTCAGCAGAACAATTGACTTATTTTAGAGACAGTTTTATTTGTAAAGAATGTATTGAAAGTTTAAAGAAGGGGTTAAATTTCAGTCCTGTCCTGAGACCAGCCAAATCAGCTTTAGCCAACGGACAACGGTCGAATAAAGAGCCCAAACGTCTACGGCGATCAACACAGCAGATGATTGAAAGTCTCAAAGAATTAATGCAAAAGCAGCCCAATGCAGCACAGCACGAATATGCCAAAATGCTTGAGGTTTCCCAAGCCCGTATATCCCAGCTCAAAAAATTGCTATAACTACAGCTTGCTATCCTACATAGGTATACACCAGAGATTTCATCATGTACAGCTAATTTTGAACCGTGATACGCAGCATCATAGCTAACCGACAAAACGCATATGCGAAAATTCAATACTAGGTATAAAGAACCACTGGATGAATTGCAAGCGATTATGCCTTATTTAAGAAGACAATGCCAATTAATAGTAACGCCTAAATTAAACGAAATGACCTCCTCTATATAAAGAAGGTCATTTCGTTTATTTATTCATTTTAATGTTATTTCCAATCATCCAAATGCTTTACCCGTAAAGGTATGCTTTTTGGGGACAGTGAGTTTTAAAAAAATATCTTAAAGGAACATTGCCCATTCCAACGAGTACGTTTGCACATATGATGTCACAAAATTCAATCTAAAGGAGAGATACACACCTTGTCAAAACATTCTTCTAATCGTTCGATGGGACCGGTTGGTTTTTTTCCAACCACTACTGAAGTGAGTAATTTTGTTAATTTATGGGGGATATTTACTGTGAATGGTCAACAGATTGTTGCTTACGTAAAAAGCGTAGATCCCGTAAATAAATCAATGTTAGTGCTATATCCTAACGGTACACAGTCTTATATTGACGTTACTCAAATCAGTCAGGCACAAGGTCCCTATCCAAGTATGCCTTCTGTTGCAGGACAAAGCGGTGGCCAAGGCGGCGGTCAAGGTGGTGGATCGCATTGGCAGCCTCATGGGCAAGGCGGCAGCCAGGGCGGTGGGTCTCAATGGTGGCCTCCTCATGGGCAAGGCGGCAGCCAGGGCGGTGGGTCGCAGTGGTGGCCTCCCCATGGGCAAGGTGGCGGTCAGAGCGGTGGGTCGCAGTGGTGGCCTCCTCATGGGCAAGGCGGCGGCCAGGGCGGTGGGTCGCAGTGGTGGCCTCCTCATGGGCAAGGTGGCGGTCAGGGAAGCGGGTCACAATGGCCCTCCAGAGGATCTCATAGTGCTAATCGGAAAAATCGGAAAAACTAATACCCATCCCTTAGTGTAGCAAATTGATGCTTGCCATGAGCGAGTGTTGATTGGAACACATTCAATATTGCACCGAGCAAAAAGGCAACGCCTGCAGATGCACGCGTTGCCTTCTTTCCTGAGAACACATTTTCATTAAGCCTTGCTGGCCATGTCTGCAATCTGGTAAAGCCACTCTTTACGTGTATCTTCATCGGATTGGGGTACCGACTCGAAAAATAGATGATACATAACGTCAAGTCCGCAATATTCAAATATACCTTTATCGGACGTCAAGCGAAGTGCTTGATCCATGCCATTGCTGGCATATTCCGCATGTGATTTCCCTTGTGTGTTGAGGATGATGACCTTCTTCCCCTTGAGCAGTCCCATCTGCACCCCGTTTACATATTTGTAAGCAAATCCGTAAGAGAATACGCGGTCAATATACCCTTTCATTATGGCTGGCATCCCCGTCCACCAAATCGGATAAATAAAGGTGATTACCTCTGCCCATTGCAAAAACTGCTGTTCCCGCACAATATCTTCTCCGATTCCTCCAATAATCTCGCTACTGCTGACTACAGGTTGAAAGCCGATATCATACAGATCACGAACCACCACATCATGTCCTTTTTGCTTTAGCCCCTCCACTGCAGTGGTCAAAATTGCATGATTAAAGCTTCCCTCAGATGGATGCGCGTAAATAATAAGATGTTTCATCTTTTTCTCCTCCATTTACAAATAAAATGAGTGATTGATCAATTACATAACTTCATACTTCTTCATCTAACTGAATCTTTATCAATCTATAGTTCCAATAAAGATACGTTTAGTAAACTTGAAGCAGTCTCTTGCTCATGAATGTTACCTCGTTGCTTGTTAATCAATTAGTAATTGATCAATCACTAACTAACTGGCCTCAGTATAGTTTATTCCTTTTTATTTTGCAAGTGCTTTTGGTTCAACTTTATATAAAAGATTGTAAAAAGATCTGATCCAAGGCAGTGTTATTATCGCTGTCCAAAGAAAATAAAAGTCCCCCTGTTGATGCCCATTAGGGTGTGATGTAGAGCAATCACTTAATATGACTTTATAATGTCATGTTATAAGGTGTATGCTACCGAGTGAGGTGAAGCTTATGCCATTAAGCAGACATTTTGAAATCGTTTATATGTTACTCCATAAGAAAAAGGTGACTGCTGACGAATTGGCAGAGCATTTTGAGGTTTCCACACGAACGATTTATCGGGACATAGATGCCTTAAGTGCAGCTGGGATTCCCATCTACAGCAGTAGAGGCAAGGGTGGCGGAATATCATTGATGGAGGGTTATGTCTTTAACACCTCTTTACTGTCCGAGCAGGAACAAGATGATATCTTAATGGCCCTTCAGAGTGTGGCTACAGCTACCATCCCACAGGTAGAAGAAGTGCTAAGCAAGTTGAGTAGGCTTTTTAAAAAAGAAATGGGAAACTGGATCGAAGTAGATTTTTCGCCATGGGGAAGCCAAAACAGCCAGAGACAGCTATTCACTCTTATACGCAACGCAATAATCACAAACCGTGTTATAAAGTTCCGCTATTATAACGTCGCCGGGGAACAGAGTTATCGTAGCGTCGAACCTGCCAAGCTCTTGTTTAAAGATAAATCCTGGTATGTGGAGGGTTACTGTTTAAATACCGAAAGTTATCGTGTATTTAAGATTAGCCGAATGAAAGAGATTGTAGTTACGGAAATTAGTTATGAGCCAAGAACAGTCGTGGCATCTACAGATACAAAGATGAACGACTTGCTTCATACCATTGAAGTAACTCTTCACATTTCTGCTCAAGGAGCTTACCGCGTATATGATGAATTTGCCGAGAAAACAATTACTCAGAGGGAAGACGGCTCTTATATCGTCACGGCACAATTTCCTGTAGGCAATTGGTTGGACAGTTATCTGCTATCCTTTGGTCCCCTCCTTATAGAGGTTAGCCCCGAACAAGTACGTACAAGAATATTGTCTCATTTAGAAACGATGAAAAGAAATTTAAATGATCCTCTATAATATGACATCATGTAGTCATATTATTACTGCTATGATGAGTTTGAAGTTATCGCTCACCACATACTCACCATAGGAGGTTGAAGAATCAATGAATTCACATAGATCGATGCCACCAGCAGTAGAAACTTACTTTACATCAGCGAACAAATCCCGGCTTGAAGCATTTACTTCCGCTTTCGATAAAGATGCGTTGATCTTGGATAACCATCGCGAAATCAAAGGTATGGAAGCCATAAAATCATGGTGTGAAGCAGAAATATTTGAGCCGAATGTCACCTTCGAGATCGTGGATATGGATGACATTAATAATACCATCGTCGTAATTGCGAAAGTAGACGGAGACTTTGATAAATCGAATCTTCCCGACCCACTCCTACTTAAACATCAATTTCTAGTAAACAACAATAAAATTAAAGAACTGATTATTACACTTCCATAAAGAAATTAAAAAATAAGAAAGGGAAAACGTATATGCCCGCTTATGTTGTTTTTATACGTGAACAGAGTACCGATCAAACTGAACTCCAACTCTATTCTCAGTTGGCACCGGCAGGTTTGGCGGGACATTCCGTCACCCCCCTAGCAATGTATGGCGCATACCAGGTCCTCGAAGGACCCGATATTGAAGGGCTGGCCATCTTGGAATTCCCCACTTTTGAGGAAGCACAAGCTTGGTACTTTAGTCCAGCCTATCAAAAAGCCCTAAAGCATCGACTGCGCGGAGGGCGGTACCGGGGTATCATTGTCGATAGTGTGTAAGGTTCGCAAAACAAGTGAATCCGGAGTAGAGATACCTAGAGATATTTCTCAACCACATTGTCAAAATTAGGAGGAATCATTCACATGAGTTTTCAATTAGAAAGCATTTTAAGTGAGTTTAAAGGCAAAAAGGCCTTGGTCACAGGCGGTACCCAAGGAATGGGAGAGGCTATTGCTAAGAGACTTACGGCTGCAGGTGCTACTGTAATAACTACGGCTCGAACTACTCCAGTTAATTTAGAAAATCCGGACCTATTTATTCCAGCCGATATTAGTACGCCTGAAGGTGTAGATAAAGTGGTAAACAGCGTTCTTGAGCGCCTAGGCGGTGTAGATATTCTTGTCAACAATGTTGGAGGCTCGTCTGCCCCATCCGGGGGAGCTCTTGTCTTGACGGACGAGCATTGGCAGCAAACTTTTAACGCCAATCTGTTTGCTGCCGTCCGTTTAGACCGTGGACTGCTGCCGGCTATGGTGGAAAAGGGTTCAGGTGTTATTATTCATATTTCATCCATTCAACGTCGCTTGCCTCTATATGATGCAACATTGGCTTACGCTGCGGCCAAAGCAGCTTTAACTACTTACAGTAAAGGATTATCCAAGCAGTTTTCGCCTCAAGGCATTCGTATTAATACAGTTGCGCCAGGCTTTATCGAAACGAAGGCAGCACAAAGTTTGATTGATCGGATTGCTGAGACGACAGGCGACCGAGAAAGTGCATTAAAGCAACTAATGGACTCGTTGGGAGGAATTCCAATTGGTCGTCCAGGACTACCAGAAGAAGTTGCTGAGCTTGTTGCTTTTCTGGTATCCGACCGGGCCGCTTCTATTACAGGAAGTGAATATAATATTGACGGTGGAACAGTTCCAACGGTCTAAAACTCAAGCTAAATACGCTTTATCCAAATATTCTTCAGTCTAACACTTTATTTTCATCTGACATTCGCGCAAATAATGAGAAAAAAAAGCCCATCTAATGAGCAGACATACGTAAAATGTATTATCTATGTCCATCAGATAGGCTTCTATATAGCTATTTACCGTTTAATAACGATCAGCTTGGTTTCCAGCATTTCTTCCATAGCGTACTTTACACCTTCGCGTCCGGTGCCACTTTGCTTCACACCGCCATACGGCATATGGTCAACACGGAAGCTTGGTATGTCATTGATCATCACGCCTCCCACCTCAAGCTTGTCCGCTGCATCCAGCGCGGTCGTGATATTACGTGTGTAAATTCCCGCCTGTAAGCCATAAATTGAATTATTCACATGATTCACAGCCTCATCTACAGAGCTAACGGAATGAATCAGCACAAGTGGGGCAAACACTTCGCGGCAGGATACCTTGGAAGTCGGGTCCACATCGAGCAATACGGTTGGCTCCAGAATCCCTCCTTCGGTATGCCCACCCAGAGCGATCCTCGCGCCTGCCTGGACTGCTTCCTCCAGCCACTCACGAACACGCTCGACATTCTTGGCTGAGATGAGCGCCGATACGTCCGTGTCCGGGTCTAGCGGATCTCCAATTTTTAAACGTTGAGTCGCCTCTACAAATCGGGATACAAATGTATCATACAGCTCATCGACAACGTAAATACGTTGAACCGAGATACATACCTGCCCCTGATTGGCAAAGGCTCCACTTACACAACGGTCGATGACCGCGTCCACATCCGTATCACGGTCAATAATAACAGCCGCGTTGGAACCCAGCTCCAGCGTGACCCGCTTCAAGCCAGCCTTGGAGCGAATTTCTGTACCGACCGCCGGACTACCGGTAAAAGTGATATAGCTAACGCGCGGATCAGTGACAAGTACGTCGCCAATGGTTTTACCATCGCCGCTGATCACGTTAAGAGCGCCCGCAGGCAACCCGGCCTGCTCCAGCAGTTCCGCGATCAAGTAAGCCGACAGCGGTGTCTGCTCCGCAGGCTTTAATACGACCGTATTGCCTGCTGCCAGCGCAGGGCCCACTTTATGAGCGACCAGGTTCATCGGGAAATTAAATGGTGTAATAGCTCCTACTACCCCGACAGGTTCTTTAAGCGTGTAGGCCATTCGGCCCTCGCCGCCCGGTGCTGCATCCAGCGGAATGGTTTCCCCGTGAATGCGCTTGGCTTCTTCGGCTGCGAACTTGTAGGTTTGCACGGTCCGATCAACTTCCGCGAGCGCAGCCTTCCATGGCTTGGACGCTTCGCGTGCAATAATACGTGCTGCATCCTCACGCCGCTCTTCCAGCAGGTCAGCCAGCTTCTCCAAAATAGCTGACCGCTGGTGCGCTGGCATGGCCCGCATCTCTGCACATGCATCAGATGCGGCCTGAATAGCGGCCTTGGCATCCTCAGCAGTGGCCTCTGCTACCTCAGCAATGACTTCCCCGGAATACGGTGATTTCAGTGTCGTATATGATGAAGCTACTTGCCATTCACCACCAATAAATAAATGCTGCTGCATGCTTTTTTCCTCCTTTTCTCTATATCAATGTTCCTTTTAACATCTATTTTACCGTCAGTACCGGACAAGGTGCATGCTGAATCACATGATGACTCACACTACCCAGGATCAGCTCCGAAACAAGTCCCTGTCCCCGTGTTCCCATAATGATCATATCCGCCTTTTCCTGCTTTGCACTCTCGCAAATAACACTCGCCGGATCACCATGACCCGCCAGCATACGGTACGAAATGCCCTCGTCCTTCAAATAGTCGGCTGCAGGCTCCAGAATATGACGACCTTCCTCTTCGATCCGCTCATCCACATCAATCCCAACCGGGGGCTCATTCATGGATAAAGTCGGATTTACATGCAATACGGTCAGATGCAGGTTTCCCTGAAGCTGCTTGGACAACGTTTTGGCTGTCTCCAATGCCTTCATAGCGTGTTCCGAACCATCAATCGCGACCAGAATCTGTTTGAATTCGCTCATATTCTTTTCCTCCCCAGAAGTTCAATGTTAGTGTGCATCTACCTGAATATCCTGCATATGTCGGCGACGTACGATCAGCACAGCTACACCAATCAGTACCATCAACGCTCCAAAATAAAACGGGGTTTCTGCTGAGTACCACTCTGACAGCTTCCCTGCAAGCCACGGCGAAATGGCCCCGCCCAAAAAACGCATAAAGCTGTAGGCCGCAGATGCTGTCGAGCGCTCCACTGGAGCAGCCTGCATAACAGCAGTGGTAATCAATGTATTATTAATCCCCAGAAAAATACCAGCTACAATGACGGCGACAATCACAGTCGTTGGCGAACCAGCTACCGTCCCAATCGCCATAACACCTAAATCAATAGCGAACAATGTGAGCATGATACTAATGGAAGATACCACGCTCAAGCGTGCTTGAATCTTTGGAGCCACAAACACCGAGGTAAAGGCCAACATAATTCCCCAACCAAAAAACACGTAACCCAAACCATGCTCGTCTAAATGCATTACATATGGAGAATACGCCATCAACGTAAAGAATCCAAAGTTATATAACAATGCGACAATGCCGAGCGTGAACAAGGCAGGATAACTTAGCGCTTTGAACGGATCGGCAATGGAACCACGTTTTTTGGGCTTTGGAATCGAAGGCAGCATAAACGTAATGAACAAAAATCCCACTACCATCAGTCCAGCTACACCGAAAAACGGACCACGCCAGGAAATGGAACCTAACTCACCGCCCAGCAGCGGGCCGACTGAAATCCCGAGGCCTAAGGCCGCTTCATATAAAATAATTGCTTTAGCTGTTCCAGAAGTAGACAGACCTACAATCGCAGACAGCGCTGTTGCGATAAACAAAGCGTTCCCCAAACCCCAGCCTGCTCGGTAGCCTACAATTCCGCCAACCGTATTGGCCGTACCGCCCAATCCGGCAAACACAATAATAAATAAAATCCCGGTTAGTAGCGTCCATTTGACACCCAATCGACTTGATACGACGCCCGTAATCAGCATCGCAACGCCTGTCACCAGATTATAGCTGGTAAACAGCAATGACACTTGGCTTTTCGTAGCATGAAGCTGATCGGCAATGGCCGGAAGAATCGGATCGACTAATCCAAGACCCATAAATGAAATAACACAAGCAAAGGCGACCGCCCATACCGCTTTAGGTTGAGACAGCAAGCCTAAGCGTTCTTTTAACTCTTCAGGTAATGCATGTTGTGAACTCATATTATGATGTTACCTCCACATCTGAATGTAAATGTTCTTGTTATGATGGGTCGTGTTCAAGTTCCTCATCCAAAAGGATTTTGCGTTCACGAACCCTGATCCGCAGCTCTTCCAATTCAGTCTGGAGCATACGGATGCTGTTGATTTTCCCCTCCATTAATTCCAACTGTTCGTTCAGCGTACGTTCCATATCCTCCAACATGGCCCGTCGCTCAATTGGTTGCAAATGCTCCGTCCGCTCGCGATATTCCTCCCGCTGTCCCTTGAGCATTTCCGCTGCGGACATGTAACGCTGAAGCTCTTGCAAAGAAAAACCAAGCACTTCCTTGGCACTCACTATTTTTTTTAGTAGATCCACATCCTCCTGCGTATACAGCCGCATATTTCCTTCACTGCGCTGCGGGGAGGGCAATAAGCCGATTTCCTCATAATAACGAATAGTTCGCTTGGTCAAACCGCTTTGTTTCGCGACCTCATCAATTTTATACGTAACCATGACACCCACCTTATGAAAAAGATTATATATAAATACTACGCCTATATAACGTTAACGTCAACGTCAACTTTAAAACAAAAAGAAACCGCCTCTATTAGAGGCGATTCCTATTTGGGATTGCATGGTCATAGACCCGAAACATCGGCGCTCAAGCCCATGAATATCGCTTTAGATGAAAATAGTACGTGTGATGATAACCAGCAAAATGAAGAGTACCAGAATAACACCAGTGGAAGTAAACATGCCATAACCGCCACCGCCACAACCTCTTTCTACTTCACCCATCTCAGAATTCCTCCTCCCTCTGTCGATTACAACAAATCGCCCGAAATCAAATTCTTGAGCTGAGAATTAGATAACGAATGCTTTGGAAATAATAACGAGCAGAATGAAAAGTACTAGAATCGCTCCTGTAGATGTAAAAGCTCCATAACCAGCGCCTACTCCAGACATGGTGATTCCTCCCTTCATGGTTTACAAGAGCATCTTATGCTTATGTTACCGTCCATGATAGGGACAAATGCCGCGCCTGACGCCCAAATGTGGGTTAAGATTCTACGGTTCCGTATCCTTCGGATGCCAGCATACCACGATACAGTAGGTTTCGTGCCTGCATAGCAAGAACAGACGGACTTTCGCGCCCAGGCAGCAATTTCGTTAACGTCAGCCGTTCTATCAAACCGATCACGCATTCTGCTGTCAGTTCAGGGTCCAGTTCCTCACGGCAGGAACCCCATCGTTGTGCTGCCAGCAGATGTTTTTTGATGTGCTCTGCCATTTCCGCCTTAATGCGCACCGAGTCTGCTGCCTGGTAAAATCCGACACGAGTGATCGCCGGATTATTAGACAACACGCGAAAAATAGCCTCCAGAAACACTTGTCCCCGTCTCAAAATTTCAGTCTCGCTCTGATCCGGGTCTACCTTCATGCTCTGTACTGTCTCATTCACCAAAGTACGAAAGCTCTCCACAAGCTCCTCATACATCTGTTCCTTGCTTTCAAAATGAATATAAAAATCCGGCTGCGTCAATCCTGCACGCGCCGCGATCGAACTTACCTTTGTCTGATAAAACCCCGTCTGAGCGAACTCTTCAGCCCCCGCTTCCAGTAACAACCGTCGACTTTCCCGACTTCTGACTCCCGCTCTCATCACGGTCTTGCCCCCTTACGCCACAAATCTATCGTATTATAAAATTCCTTTGCAGTAAGAACAACGGGCTTGAGGATGATATATACCTGTCCTTCAAAAGTCCTAATACAGAAGAACTGAAGATTTTGGAAAATCAAGGGCATCCCCCTTCAAGGTATAATTAACCAATTGGACGGATGAACGAGCAGGAGTGAGTATATCGAAATCAAATTTATATATGATGTTATACAAATCTCAATGATGAGGACAATATTTACGCATCATTTCAATTGTTATCAGATCATCATCCAGCCCCCGTTGTTGCAAGCCGTCGATAATTTGCTGGCGCTCCTGATCTTTAACATTTTGGCCAAATTTAAACTTGGCGGTCCATTCCTCGGGTACAATTTTGATCAGAGCGACCCCTTTCAAACGTGAGGCATACCGAGAATCGTTGGCATCAATCGTGTCATACCCGCCTTCCGGTTGCAGCTTACTCATAAAAATGGAAAATGCTGATGCTTTTTCTTCCAAATCCACTACATGCTCCGCATGACCACGCACGGTAATACTTTTAAAAAATGAAGTCGCAGGACATGCCATATGTTCATCTGTAAAATAAGATGGAATGAGCGCATATTCTTTGGCGGCTGAAAAAGTAACCCGATTATCCTCTTTCATCCGTTCCATCTTTTCTCCAGCACGGCTGCCATGAATATAAAAAACGCCATTCCCATAAGCGAAATTCAAGGGAACCACACGCGGAAAACCATCCTCGCTGTTCATGCCTAAAAATCCGAAACTGACCTCGCTTAGAAACTGCTCTATTTCCTCTAGTTCTGCCACTGTAAATTCTTTTCTTCTCATAGGGATCTCTCCTTCCATCTATTGACCAACAATACATTTCAGATTATGTTGAAAATGGATTATTAAAAAGACCCAATATAAACGAAAATGACTGGTCCAATATAAGGAGAAAAGTATGGACATTACGATTGCTTATCAGCGTGCGATTCAAACATATCATTTGAAATACTTGGCATTGTATCACGCTCTTCGAGAGGGAATTCTCACTGGCTCCCTTGCCAGCGGTACCCGCCTGCCTTCCAGTCGCGATCTGGCTGTGATGTATGGAATTTCGCGCGGGAGTGTTAAAGAAGCATACGATATGCTGTTGGCAGAAGGATATGTGAATTCGGTAGTAGGCAGAGGAACGTTTGTTATGGAACAGACCGCAATGCTGCCAGACGAATCTCTAATCGACCAGCAAAACCAAAACTCACCTAATACAAAACAAAAAGCCCCTGCTCTGTCAGCATGGGGACAACGAATAATGCAGATCGAAAGGGAACGAGCCTTATACGCGACTCCTGTGTATGCTACAGATAGAGATGGTGCACACCAGCCTTTGATTTCTTTTCAAGCAGAAGAAGTTATATTGGAGGGTAGCTCACAGATCGCATGGAAAAGTGCATTGGCTGCCGCCGGCAAAGATCTGCAGAAGCCCTCGGATGACTCGATGCCTGCACCAGTGAACGGTGATAACTGGCTGCGTGAAGCGATTTGCCATCATGTTGGCAGAACACGCGGAATTACGGCCTCCCCCGAACAAGTCGTATTATGCAGCGGTTCCATGGAAGTGATCACGTTACTAAGTCAGCTGCTTATTCATGAACAAGATAACATTGTACTGGAAAATCCCTGTTATTCCGGCATCTATCGTGCAGTAACTGCCTCAGGCGGACAGATACACGCTGCTGAACTGGATCAGCATGGAATTATTCCACAGGATTGGGATGCCAAGCTCCTGTTTGTTACGCCTGGAAGGCAGTTTCCAACCGGTGCTGTATTGCCATTAACACGCCGTCAACATATTTTGCAATGGGCAGCGTCCAAGGGGGCGTGGATTATTGAGGATGATTATGACAGTGAATTCCGCTGGGCAGGACGCCCCATTGAACCCTTAAAAGCATTAGATCGCGCGGATTGTGTCATCTATGTCGGTTCTTTTTCCAAAAGTATGTTCAGCAACCTTCGACTCGGGTTTGCCATCCTGCCTGTGGAGTTGGCCCAAGCGCTGACTGCTGCCAAACGACTATACGATCCCCAGCCGCCTGCCCGCTTGGAACAGCGTGCACTGGCACGTTTTATGATGCGCGGAGACTACATTCGTCATTTGCGGCGGATGACTCGAATATACAGAGCACGCTACGACGTGTTCCAGCATGAAATACAGACGTTGAGTGAGCTGTTTCACTGGCATCAGAACGATTGCGGTCTACACGCCTATGCCATCTGGAAGCATGGGGCTGCCCAGTATCATCATTTGATGCAGACAGCACAATTTTATGGAGTCACATGGCGTGATGCCGCTGATTACCAACTAACACCAGGACCTCCTTCAGCCTGCTTTAACTTTGCTCACTTAACGGAGCAGCAGATTATCGAAGGTGTTAAGCGTCTGCGCCAAGCCTGGGACAGTATCAAACCTCAGTACACCGAGCAACGCTGAGGCTTTAAAAGGGTACTCCATTCGCACTTTATATATAGCAAATTAGACTAACGATAAAGAAGACTTGCCCTTTCCATTCCCTTACTCTTTCATATGATGCTAGTAACTTAAAAGATTTGGAGTGAGAGAAATGGCAGTTAGTCCACTTTGTAAACGGTTTGCCGATATATTAAAAGCAACACCTCAGATCATTAACGGAGTTTGTACTGCATCTGCAGTCAGAAACAACATCAAGCCAATCATTTTGGGGAAAAGGACCAGATCCTTTCTTGCAATACCCCAAGCTTTTTCTTTCGAGAGTATTGCCCGTAACGGAAAAGGATTATGTCTTGGTGAAACCGTGATTTTAACCGCAGAAATTAATCCGTTTATTTCTCGACTTCGTAAACATGATATCAAAGTGACGGCACTGCACAATCACTGGCTATTTGATAACCCCAACCTTTGGTACATCCACTTTGAAAAAGTAGAAAAGCCGCTTGTTTTTGCCACAGAAGTGCGTGACGCGCTTAATGTCTTGACAACGAAGCCTGTACGGCCGGTTATTAAAAAAAAATAAGCTATTAATAAATGCAAGAGATCCGCTTAGGCGGATTTTTTTTGTTATGCTACTTTGCCCTGAACCCCTTATTTGATCACTAGCCCCAAAAGGCCCACAAATGATGAAGCCTGATGCGGTGAGATGATGCAGCCATTCAAATCTTCTATCTCCACTTGTATTCCATCAAATTCGCAATCACTGAGATCTACCCCCTTGAGCTTGGACCCCGACAGGATGGCTTGATCCAGATTGCAACGGGCAAAAGAGGTTTTTTGTAGCGTTAAATGATAAAAATCTGTACTTATCAAAGAACAATCCTCAAAACCAACTTGCTTGAAATTCGCAAAACGGAACATTGAATAATCCCCTAAGCAATCCAGAAAACGAACGTTTTGGAATCTGCTTCTCGAAAAATCCGTTCCAAGCAATTTACAATTTCTGAACTCTGCGCGATGGATAAAGGAACCGGAAAAATTAACATTAGACAGATCACATTTATCAAAAATGACGTCTGTCCATTCACTTTCTGGCAATGACGATTCTGTGATGGTTACATTTTTAAAAGTCATCTTCTCTAATGAAACTTTAACTGCTTCGATATTGTCCAACATGATTTCCTCTACTGCCCCCACACTAAGTTCGTCTTTGGATCGTATGGAGCGTATTTCTTCATTTAATATGGGTAAGTCCGCAGGAATCTTCGGTGACTCCATTTTATTTTTCATGATACCTCTACCTCCACTATGAATAGACTTCTAGGACATCTATATGAATCTATATGAATCTATTTTCTATTAATTCTCACGCATAAGGTAGCAAAAGTATTTTTGACACATATATTAACATGTGAAGTACACTCACGAACCTTTGTTAGGAGGTTGATAGCATGGCAGTACAGCTATCTAATCAAATATTCTCCATCTCGATCGGGAATTATGGGGATATCTCTTCCTTACGTCTGACAGGAGACACCTTCAATACGAATTATGTCATGAACGGCTCCAACGCACCTAAGCAAAATACGTCAGATCATCAGTGGCTGGGTGAACTTATGTTCACCTATCGTCTCGGTAACGGGGCCTGGACTCGGGCGTGGACAAGCAATTCTGCAGATGCGCGCCAGATCACCTCTTCTGGTAACAGTGTCCAGGTGTCCTATCAAAATTCCTCAAACCATCAGGGAATACGCAACTTCACTTTACATGAAACCTATTCGTTGGTTAACGACTATTTACATTGGCAAATGAAAGTAACGAATACCTCTAATCAAACACTGGAAATTGGAGATTGGGGGCTGCCGCTACCTTTTAACGAATACTGGTCCGGCGGTAATAACGAACAAATCTATGAAACCAGGGTACTCTCTCACTCCTTTGTAGGTCACCACAGCTCCTTTATTACCGCTGGACGGCCTAGCGGCATCGGACCGTATATCCTGCTGATGCCCGATGCCTCAACGGGTGCTGGTCTCGAGTATCAGGACCACTGGAGAGTCGAGGAGCATCCAGGCAGTACATGGGCTATGGAGCAAGGTGGCTGGTCTGAGGGATTGAATGTGTTCTATATCCACTCCAATGTCATCAAAAGCACCAACCGTGGTTATCTCGGGAGCACCAGTCTGTCGCTGGCCCCTGGTGAAAGCAAAACGTATGCCTTTAAATTCTACAAGGTAGCAGACGAGCAGGCTGTAAAGGACAGGCTATACAGCGAGGGACATGTGGATGTGACTGTGGTTCCTGGGATGATTGTCCCGACCAATCTCAAGGCTAAATTCGATCTGCATACCCGTAAATCCATTACCTCTGTCACAGCGCAGTATCCCTCCGAAACGACCATCAACTATTTGGAAAATGCCCCTACAAACCACAAAATATATGAACTTACACTAGGACGATTGGGTCACAACAATATTACGGTGAACTACGGTAACGGCGAAAAAACCGTTCTCCAGTTCTATGCCATTGAGCCGGTTGACACTGCACTTCAGCGTCACTCCACTTTCATGGTCAACAGCACGCAATGGAATGTGCCTAGCGATCTGAGGGACAAGGTGTTTGACGATTGGATGATGCAATATAAGGCCAAACGCAACAGCTTTGCCGGCTACTGGGGCTGGGGCGATGATTGGGGATTAACTCACGGCCAGTTTCTGGCGGAGAAAAATGTCCAGAAGCCCGTGGCCTCTGAGATCAAGGCAGTCGATGATTATCTGGAGGTGGCTATCTGGACGAATCTGATGGAAGGCCATCATACCGATTATCTGGTCCCCGATTTCCTGATGCCGCAGCCTAATACGACACCAACGTACCGGGGCTATGCCTATCCGCACATCTATAATACGTTTTTCAGCATGTATAAACTTGCCAAGCTGTATCCCAACCTGATCAGCTATCGCAATAGCAAAAACACATATTTGCTACGTGCTTACCGTATTTTTAAAGCATTGTATGAAGGTCCTGTTGCTTATAACTGGAACACAGGGCTTATGGGTGAGCTGACCACACCGGATATAATTAAGGCGCTTCAGGAAGAAGGATTGACTACTGAGGCTAACGACATGATTGCCAAAATGGCTACCAAGTACAACAATTTCAAAAACACCACCTATCCCTATGGCTCTGAGTACAACTATGACAATACAGGCGAAGAGGCGGTGTATACACTTGCCAAAATGAACGGCAATACGACGATGATGAGTAAAATCAATGCCAAAACACACGCTGCACGCGGTCATATGCCTATCTGGTACTATTACGCCGATCCGGTCACAATCACCGGAGAAAATTGGTGGAACTTCCAGTACACCACCTCGCTAGCGGGCTATGCGATGGACGACTGGACACGTCGTTATTCGTCCAATCCCGAAGTGGACCAGCGTCTATCCTATGCCGCCAAGCTGGCGAACATCGGGGCGATTAATTCGGGACAGATCAGCTCTGATCCTGCCAATATCGGGGCAGTATCGTGGACATATCAGGCAGGCAAGGGCAATTACGGAGCCCTTGGTCTGGACGGCGGCCCTCTGTTTAACGGATGGCGCGGCATGTCCGGGGAAGCTGATCTGGGGCTGTTTGGAGCCATTAAAATCCTAAGCTCCGATGTTGCTGTCGATCCGATATTCGGCTTATTCGGCTATGGCTGTGACGTTACTGAAAGCAATAACAGCTATACGATTACTCCAAAAGACGGCGTATTCCAACGTCTGCATCTGATCACCCAGAAGCTGAGTCTGGAGCTGAACCGGGATCAATATAGCTTGGCCATCGTATCCAAGTCCAAGAACAACATCCGCCTGATGTTGAAAAATACGACACCAGACACAGCTCATACGACTGCTGTTACGATAACTGGACTCGCGGCAGGTACGTATGACGTATTGGTAGACGGTACAAAAACCGGCTCAGTCACAGCTGTTAACAATGCTGCGACTACTGCCAGACTGAATATCGATACGGCAGCCAACTACGATATCCGTATTCAGTCCAGTACAGGCAATCCGGCTCCCGCTGGGGACATTATAGCCCATTATGAATTTAACGAAACGGCCGGATCAACCGCAGCCGATTCGTCAGGTTATGGGCAGCAGGCCAGTGTAAATGGCGGCTCGTGGGGCGCGGGACGGAATGGCAATGCTCTGCGCCTTAACGGTACAGACGCCTATGCCAGCTTGCCCAGCGGAATAGTTAGCAGCCTCAATGACTTTACCATTGCCGCGTGGGTACGAGTGAACACGCATAACGGCTGGGCTCGTCTGTTTGATTTTGGAGCAGGAACAGATCGGTATATGTTTTTGACCCCGAAGGCCGAAGGGACAGGTATGCGTTTTGCCATCACTGTTTCGGGGAACGGAAAGGAACAACAACTGAACGCCCCTGAACTGGCGACAGGGGTCTGGAAGCATGTTGCCGTGACTCTGTCAGGCACTACAGGAATTATGTATGTGGACGGTATAGAGGCGACCCGTAACACGAATATGACGCTGAAGCCTTCCAGCCTTGGACTGACAGATTGGAACTACATTGGGAAATCCCAGTTTGATGATCCTTATCTGAATGGTGCGGTAGATGAGCTGATCATTTACAACAGGGCTCTGACCGCTCAGGAAATCAGGAGCTTGGCCTCGGCAAGCAGCACCATTACAGCCCATGATGTGGGAGTCCAAGCATATGCTGAGGGGGCAGATTAAAATACACCTATGCATTCATTTCATGCCATTAACGTTTTAGATTGTGAATAATTGGTATTATGAATGATTTGTACCGTGAAACATTTGCGTCGTAAATGATTGGTAACGTGAATTACTTTTGCTGATGCTTCCCATCGCCTCCGCCCCGGATTTCTTATATTAATTCTGTAATCAGGGGAGAAATCCGGGGAGATGATGCTTCCGAAGCGAGCCTTCCTATGGAACCTCTTAAAGCGACCACTTTACCGAAACAATCAGCGGCAGCTTTTCCATCAGCAGAGGAATTAGCTCCGTCTAATGCGTGTCGTTCTTGGTCTTAAGCGAACAAGTTCCTCACTGGTGAGTTGTCTAGTATAGGAGCGAGGGGAAGATCCTGTATCTACTCTGAGCACCCTGCCTGCCCCGCTGGGGCGGGCTACTCGTGTGTTGAACACCTGCATGAACCACTGTACCGGAAAGGCTATGGATAAGCGACCATCTGCCGTGCCTGCATAGTTGACCGCGGCTGCATAATTATCGGACTGTCTGAGCCATACAGAGCCGGAATCCCCGGGTAGTGATACAGGAGTTGTACCTCTAATAACCGTCTGATCTTCGAAGGTCAGTAAGCCCAACTCTCCCCCATAATTGATTTGCAGGTCCGTATAGACGGACTCTACCGTGCCATTAACCCGCCCGGTTGTACGCCCTACCTTCTTCAATTTTTCTCCTACGCGATAAGCGGTAACATGACCCGGAATGGCTCCCACTGTAGCATAACGCGGATTGAGCAGGTTATTGCGGGTCGGAAGCGAAAGCGCTGCATCAATCAGGTTCGTTCCGGTGGGATTTAAGCGCACGTAACGATACAGTCGTCCTATACGATTCTGGGCAACCGTCCCCCCATCGGCTCCGCCTGGTTGAATTGTAGCTTCCCGATTGTCTGTATTGGAAGGATTGAGGACATGGTTATTGCTAAAAAGATAACGTGTAGCCGGCTCTCCAGTTGGGGAAACGATGAGTCCGGTTGTACCGGAACCTTCAATCGTCCCGACACTGTAGCCGGCGATGACCGGGCGGATGCGCACTCTGTAGTCCGTGGCATTAGCTCTGATCTTTCCAGTCTTTACAATTCGGATAGGAACGTTCGATTTCTTTCCTAAGGCAGTGGCCGACAAGAGTCCAGTAGAAGCCGACGCTAGACGATCCGTGTACACAATGACAGCGGCTCCCCTTTTGGGATGAGCAGGGTCCCTGTATCCTACGCCAATGCCGTGGACACCAGACATTTTCAAGACACGCTTGGCCATCCGCTTTTTTACTTGAAGCGCGGCCGAGAAGGTAGCCAACATAATCATCTCCTTTTACATTCAGATGAAATATTGTATGGCTAAGGCCGCTCCGCGTTCCATTTGATCTTACGATCACTGTTGCTTCACTTGATCCAAATGGACCCCTGCGCTATCGAACTCCGTATTGAAATGTATATGAAGGTATTACAAAATATGGTATAATCACTCCCGAAATTGACATTCGCTCATTCGATTCTGATGTTCAAGGAGGTACTTCATGTTCTTAACGATATTGACCTACAGCATACAAGCAATTGTAATTTTACTGATTATCTTTACATTGGTGAGAAAAAACAGAAAAAAAATAGGCCGTGGATCACTTTCACTGCTGTTATCTCTTCTTGGTATGGCTGTTTCTTTTGAATTTGGCGATTACATATTGGGAGACCAGTTGCTTTGCTTTTTAGGATTGCCCGCCTGGTCTAACAGTGTTGATAATACTAGGTTTCACTACACCATTTATCTATCCAGTATTTTTTTTATTCCCAGTTTAATCATTGGCTATAAAAATCCTGAAGACTTTGGAGCTCTTATCGGAAGACGAGTTTCTAGTATTTATCTATTTTTGATCATCATTTCGCTTTTATTTTTTATAATAAGCTGTTTGTCGAAGTGAAAGTTGGATCTGCGTCGTTCCAAAACAAGAGCCTTCCTTAATTATAGGAAGGCTTTGATATTTATGTCATGGGGATGATGGGAAGTACCATCCGCCTGCCCACCGTCTCCACCTTATCCCTTAACCGCTCCCTCCGCGATGCCTTCCATAATGAATTTCTGAAAGAAGGCATAGATCAGGATAACCGGGATAGAGGTCAGCACGAGCGCGGCCAGAATAAGCGACCAATCCTTGTTGTACTCTCCAAACAGCATATTGGTCGAGAGAATCAGGGTGTAATGGTTCACATCCGTCAACATCAGAAGTGGAAGCAAAAAGTCATTCCAAATCCACAGGAAATCCAAAATAGCAATCGTGACGGTGATCGGCAGCAGCAAAGGAAATATAATGCGAAAGAACGTTTGGAACTCATTGCACCCATCCATTTGCGCAGATTCTTCCAGCTCACGCGGGATGGATTTGACGAATCCGTGATACAAAAAGATTGCCATGTTCACACCCAAGCCGATATAGATCAAAGCCAAGCCGTACGTACTGCCTTGAACAGACAAATCCTTTGCCATTCGTGTAAGCGGTATCATTATAGAGTGGAACGGCACCAGCATGGAGGCAACAAACAGGAAAAAAATTGCACTGCTCAGTTTTCCACTTGTACGAGACAGCTTGTAGCCTGCCAGTGCCGAACAGACCACGATTCCGCCAATGCCGATAAAAGAAATAATCGTGGAATTCAGAGCGCTGTTCAGCAAATGGGTCTGATGAAAAGCCTGACTGTAATTTTCAAAGTGAAGCTTCGTCGGCAACGCCGTAAAGGATGCAAACATCTCGCCCTGTGTTTTAAACGAATTAATGACTGCCATGTAGATCGGGAAGAAGGACACGACTGCGCCCACGCACAGCATCAGCGTGATCAGCAAGGAATTGGCTTTTTTCAGCCTCATGCCTCCACCTCCCTCTTCTTCATGACACGCAGTTGGATCAGAGTAAAGATTAGCACAATGGCGAACAAAATAACGGATTTAGCGCTCGCATAACCATAGCGGAAGTTGTTGGAGAACGCTTCCTCATAAATGTTCATCGTAATCACCTGTGTACTGCGTCCCGGTCCCCCTCCAGTCAGTCCATACACGACCTCATACACCTTGAAAGCACCGTTAAGTGTCAGGAAGAAACAGATCGTAATCGCGTGGGTAATCATCGGCAGCGTCACACTTCTCAATGTCTGAAATGCGTTTGCCCCGTCAATAATAGCAGCCTCCTTCAAACTTTGTGGTACACCCTGAAGCGCAGCCAGATAGATGATCATCATATATCCCACACCATTCCAGAGCGAGACAATAATGATGGAAAAGAACGATACTTTCGGATCGCCCAGCCATGATTGACCTAAAAAGGCGATGGCCGTCTTTTCAGCGATTTGCGGTAGTACGGAGGAAAAAACGAATGTCCACATAAATGCGCTAATAATGGTACTGATCATATTAGGCATAAAAAATATCGTCCGAAAAAATCCTTTGCTGCGTGTGCGTGACTCAATCAACACTGCCAGTACTAGCGCAAGTACATTTTGCAGCATGATCATGACCAATACGTATTTAAGTGTAAACCAAAGAGAATTGAGAAAATCGGGGTCTTCCTTCAAGGATTCCACGAAATTCCCCAAGCCGATAAAGTTGTAATTGGGATTCAATCCATTCCAGTCTGTAAAGCTGTAGTACATACCGCTGATCGTTGGAATAAGCAGAAAGATGGCGTAAAAGATTAGTGCCGGAGCAGTAAACGCCAGCAGCATGACGTATTTTTTGTAGATTTTAAAAGGCATGGAGTCTCTCCCTCCCGATGTCATTCTGTAGGTTAACGCTACTTGTTCACTTTGTTATACGATTTCCATGCCTTATCCAGCGCCTTAATGACGTCATCCTGCGAGAGCTGGCCAGCATAATAGGATTGTAGCGATTTGCCTGCCTCATCCTTGACCGCCTGCGGAATTGATGGATCTTGGTACGACTTGCCTGCTTTCACATATTCGGTAGCATCATTAACCCAAGGATAGCTCTTAAACGTATGCACTTTGGAGATGGGGTTAAATTTCAATGCTTCATAGAACGCGCTGGAATCCTTGTCGTCCAACACATAGTTAACAAAATCGAGCGCAACCTCCTTATTCTTGCTGGTAGAGGATACAGCCAGCGAAGTCGAAGTGGACAGATTGATCAGGGTCGCATTAGGATCGTCATTAATCGGCAGAGGTGCTACTCCAAATTCCATCTTCGGATCAGATTTTAAAATCGTTTCCGCAAACCATGGTCCCTGAATCCACATTGCCGCTTTACCCGAAGCAAATGCCGCCGATCCATCATCCCCGCCAATTTCCAGCGCCTTGTCTGTGCCATTGCTGTTCACCAGATCAATAATATCGAACATGCTCTTCATTTCGGAAAAAGAACCTTTGTCCTGATTCATCCGTTCGATAAAATCTTTATTCTGTGTGTTCATCATCGCACCTGCTGTGAGCGGCACAAACAGCTGTGGAATCCAGGATTCCTTGTAAGACAACAGGAACGGTTTCACATTGTTCGCTTTCAGCTTCTCGACGACAGCCTTCATTTCGGTCAACGTTCCTGGCGGCTTCAAATCCAAATCCTTAAATATCTTTTTGTTGTACAAATAGCCCCAGGAGATCGTTTCCAAAGGAACCGCTACGACTTTGCCGTCTTTCGTCGTCACCGAAGGCTTTACACTATCCATCAATTTACTGACGAATGGCTGACCAGACAAATCCTCCAAGTATCCCGCTTTGTAAAACGGTGGAATTTCATTCACCGCATGCAGTGCGAATACGTCCGGTGCATCGTTGGAAGCGAGTCTTGTCTTCAGAATTTGTGCGGCATTGTCAGCAGGCGGCATCTCTAGCTGAACGGTGACGTCGATATTTTTATCTTTCTTCTCTTTGGCTACAAACGCATTAATGTATTTATCGTAGTGCTCCTTTAAGCGGGGCTGAGCAATAAACATTTTGAGATTTACAGTTTTTCCGTCTCCACTGGAACCGCTGCTGTCACTGCCTGAAGAATTCGCTCCACATCCGGCCAACAACGTGCCAACCAGCATTGTACTCAATACACCTTTCCACATTTTCATGCAAAATGACCTCCCCTAAGTTGAAAATCTCATTTTGTATACGCTTTCATTATAGGATGGGAGGTCACTTCTGCCATTGGACACCCTTAACTTATTGGATTGGATTTTTTTAAACTTCCTTTCTCATTTCACCGGGGGCCATGCCAAAATGCTTTTTAAATACCCGATAAAAATAAGACACATCTTCATACCCAGCCATTTCTGCAACGGCTTTAATTGAAATCTGTTTATTGGACAGCCATTCCCGCGCCTTTTCCATTCTCCGTTCTACAATGTAGTCCGTTACATTCTGACCATACTCCTGCTTGAATACCTTGCTCATATATTCCTTGCTCACAAAAAAGTTTTTCGCCAACTGCTCCAGTGTAATCGGCCCAGCAAAGTGACTGTCGATATACCGCCGTACCTCCTCCAAATTCAGCTTATTTTTGTATTTCCGTTGCCGAATCAGCTGATCCAGTTCCTGAACATAGCATGACGATACGAATTCCAGCGCATGTTCTACAGAGGATAGGGCAGCCTGCGAAAGCGGAAATCGTTCCTTTGCCGTAGAAGTATCCAGCCCGTTATCCGCTGACAGCTCTTTCAGCAGGGAAAGCAACTCCTGTACCAGCCTGCCCAGCATAGGTTGACTTGGTGCTCCATAACTCTCCAGCTCCTGCACAACCTGCCTGCATGTTAAGTTCACCCCGTCACGATTCAGCTCATTAAAATAAAGACGCAGCAGTTGCTTATACCGGGTTAACTTGTGGAAAAACTCATAATCCAGTTCTGTTACTTCTGGCTGCTGTTCGGCCGCCTTGACCTCCAGATCGTTTTTGCATTTGAGCAGCACCGCATTCAGCTCGACAGGATTGACAGGCTTGAGCAAATAATCAACAGCCTTGTAACGGATCGCATGTTTGGCATACGCGAAATCATCATAACCGCTCACGACAATGATTTTCACATCAGGACATTGGTTATTTAGCGCTTGCAGCAGCTCTACTCCGTTCGCACCCGGCATGTGCATGTCCGTAATCACAATGTGGGGAGCTAACTCCCCGACCAGCCTGAATGCCTCGTCTCCATCCTCAGCCTCACCCACTACTACCATTCCAAGCTTTTCCCATGTGCCAAATGTCTTCAAAATATCGCGGTTCCACGGCTCATCGTCAACGATTAATACCCTGATCATATTTTGCCCTCCTCTGCTGAGATAAATGGAATACGAATAGTGACACATGTACCGACTCCCTGCTCACTATCTATAGTCACTCCATAATGCACTCCAAAATTCATTTGTATGCGTGAAGCCACATTGCTTAATCCGATATGACTGCCCTGCGCCCAAATTGGTTCCTCCGATGCGTTTTCCAGCTTAGCCCGAACTTTCTCCAGCTTGTCCGGGGGCATACCGTTACCATTATCGCTGACCGTAATGCACACTTCTTCCTTCATAATTTCCACGCGGATTGCCATTCGCCACGCCCCTGCCTTGCGATCAAGACCATGCTGAAACGCATTTTCCAACAATGGTTGAAGCGATAGCTTGGGCAAACAAATATCCATCGCCTGCTCTTCTGTCTCCACCTGAAATACTAATCTTTGCGGAAAACGGCGCTGCTGGATACGCATATAATGTCCCACATGATCGAGTTCTGCACGCAGAGAGGCCATATCCTGAGGCTCACGTACCACGTAACGGAACATCTCACTCAGCGAACGAATGACTTCATAGGTATCCTCCGGCTTTTGCGAAAACACCATACTTCCGATCATTTGCAGCGTATTTTGCAGAAAATGAGGATGAATCTGCGCCTGGAGCGCTTTCAATTCAGCCGTCTTTTTTTGCAAATTGATACTGTATTCTGTCTGGATATGCTCGCGTATTCGGCCTGCCATCCCATGTAGACTTCTTTCCAGTAACCCAATTTCATCCGGTCGTGTACTTGGCTCTCCAACTGGCCCCTTGATCATATCAAGCTCCTGCACCGAACGCGCCAAATGGACAATCGGGCGTGCAGTCCGCCATGCGATGAAAACGGCAATGCAGATGGAAACCAGGATTGAAATCACGCCTACGGCAATACCATACAGCATGGTTGAAAAGGCACTGTGGTTAATGGAGGAAGTCGGTACGATTTTGACCAGTTTCAGTCCAACTACATCCAGATCATTGTAGAACACATAATGTTCGGCAGTTTGAAGCATCCCGTGGCCCGGCTTAACATCACGAAGAGCGGTCAGTACTCCTGGAGGAGGAGGCGACTGACGAGCCTGCGTTGGATACATGACCCTGCCATCCCCATCTGTAATCAATACCTGGTGCTGATCCCCACGTCCCAACAGACCCAGCGTCTGATCAAATTGTG
This sequence comes from Paenibacillus sp. lzh-N1, assembly GCF_002872435.1. Lineage (NCBI taxonomy): Bacteria > Bacillati > Bacillota > Bacilli > Caryophanales > Paenibacillaceae > Paenibacillus > Paenibacillus sp. lzh-N1. The sequence continues at coordinate 962,760 of NZ_CP025696.1, forward strand.
ACCATAGCACCTCCAATGAAATAGCCCCCGTCTGCTTCTGGTCTTCAAAACGCCGAATACTGCGTGTCAGTGTAAAGCGATCAGGATCTGCAGGGCTTGATCGAATCGAATAATCCTTGTTCGCTTGCCACATCTCGGCGTACTGCGAGGGAATACCGCCCACTGTCGTAATTTCATTTTGCATACTATTAAAGGTAAATAGGGTTTGCGATTGCTTCAGATACAGCTGAATACCAATGACATGACTCCCGGCTGAATAATATACATTCGCCAGCGTATTCAACATTTTTCGCTGAGCATTAAATTGGCTTGAAAGATTGTCAGGCTCGCGTTCATTCAAATAATCGCTTAGATCAGGGCTGATCTGAATGCTGTAAATCAGATGATTCAGACGATCTAACTGGTCGCTGATATAAATGCCCGTCCATTTCATATTGGACATGTTCGTCTCGACCACTTCGGTTTCCATAGATGCTCTGCTTTTCTCCACAGCCAGCACCGTGACAGCAATGACAGGCACAACAGACAGAACTATCATCGTCAAAATCAGTTTGAGCTGAATGCTGCTTCGATACGGGGCCGTCAGCGCCCGGAACCAGCGGACTGCTCGGGTTGGCATAGCGATGCACTCCTCTATTCAGCCATATGCGAAAACGCCCCGCAATTCGCAGGGGCGCTTCAATGTGCCGGATCGTTACGGCGGGATACCTATTCTGATATTATTCGTACGTCGATTTCAACTCATTATTCATCATTTACGCTTCTTCGATAATTATAACACTCCAAGGCTTCAATTGGAGCAATTGTCCATGGGTAACCGCCTGCTCTCCGATCAGCTCCTTGCCGTCTCCGTGCGGATACACCACCGAGCCTGCTTGTTCTGAATAGTTAAAATAGTACCGAATCGTTCGTCCCAAATCATTCGTACCGGACTTAACAATGATCGGATAAGAAGCTTCCTGATCCAGTCCCCATACGCCTGCCTTTTTGGCTACAGAGCTGAACAATTCGCGGATGACCGCCGAACTGACGATACAGCCGATGTAGGTCGCCGTTCCCTGACCATAGCGATTTTGCGTAATCGCAGCATATTTGCCCCAATGCGGGTGATCGTAATAGGCTAATACTTCGGCAGTCGTCGGCGTTATCAGCTCCATCCACGTATCTACCTGATTGTCCTCTTCTGCCACTTTAAAAGGATTATCCTTGAGTGTCACATTTTTCGGCTCCACAAACAAGCTGTAATGAATACCACACGCTTCGCTAATCACGCCCGGCTGCTGCGATGTTCTCACCTGCACATGTTCGTCGGTAAATCCGCTGCGGGACGTGTATACCACATGACCACCTTGTTCGACATATCGGTTCAGCTTTTCCAGCAGTGCATCTGGCGCAGAATACAGACTCGGAACGATCAAGAGATCATAGTCATCAAACGATTCTGTACCCGGATGGACGATATCTGTCCCAATATTCAGCTTATACAGCTCGTCATACAGACGGCGTACGATGTCATTGTAATTCAGTGGGCTGTTCATATTAAACTTGAACCAGTTAATGGATGTCAACGCTTCGTTGCTAACCAGGATAGCTGTTTTATTTTTCTTTTTCAGATTGACCAGATGCGTGGACAGTCTTGCAAAGTCCTTCCCTATCGTCTGTGCTTCCTCATACACAGGATTCGGTTCAAAATCATGGCTAAGCAGACCCTTCCAGTAGGTTTCGAAGGAATTATGAATGGAATGCCAGTGCCAGTAAGCTACCATATTGGCCCCGGAAGCCAGATGACTGAACGCTTGCAGACGCAATTGTCCCGGATAAGGAACCCAGTGTGTAAACGCCTGCGCCTCCGTTTCCAACACTAAGTAATTATTATGTTTTGTCGAACGTGCCACATCACCACCGAAAGAGATTTCAATTCCAGTCAAATCATCTTGTGATGGATGGTAAATATCGACACCCGTCACATCAAACGCTTCAGATGCAGCAAAGTGATCCACGTCCGGCTGGATTCCAAAGGAATGACCTCTCCACTCAAAATCAAAATTTTGCGTAACAAATTGGTCTTCCCGCTTATATTCATTGACAATCGCGACCTGCCAGGCCAGGAAGTCCGTCACCAGCTTGCGCTGGAACTGGGAAAAGGCCGCTCCCAAACTTCCATTAATCGTTCCGACCACCGAAGGGAAGTCCTCCCAGCTATTGATGCGATTGCTCCAGTAATCCAAGCCAAATTTGCGGTTCAGCTCCTCCAGTGATTCAAACCGCTCCCGCAAATACTTCACAAACTGTAATTGCACATTGGGACCGCTCGTATTGTAATGCTTCGTCTCGTTATCTGTCTGAAAACCAATAACTGCCGGATGCTGACTTACCCGTCCAATCAGCTTGCGTATGATTCGCTCAGCATGGAACAGATACACTGGGTTCGTAATGTCCATAATCTGACGAGCCCCGTATTTGCCCGGTCCCTGAGGTGTTGTCGCTAAGACATCGGGATGCTCCTTCACCAGCCATGTGGGTACGGCATAGGTCGGCGTGCCCACAATGACCTCAATACCCGCCTTATGCATGGCGTCCAGCACCCGATCCACGGAGGTGAAATCAAACACTCCGTTCTGCGGTTCATGTGTACTCCAAGTAGATTCGGCTATCCGCACTACGTTGATTCCCGCATCCTTCATCATTTGGATATCTTGATCCAAACGGTCATAAGGCATATATTCATCATAATAAGCAACACCGTACAATAGCTTTTTCATCGAGTCGTCCTCCAATAAGTTTAATGCTTCCTGATTACAATATGGTGCCGCTTTCAAAAATACTATATATAAACGATTTTTTATGTAAAAGCATGTATTACAGCACTTGTAAGCGCTCTTTTATTATAGATGAATGTTAGGTACAATGAGATTGTCTAAGCGGTGTAAAATTTGCCCTAATCGAAGGTGATCTGATGATATTAAATCCGGATGTTGATCCAGCTCTATTCCATGATTGCCAATGGCTACCCATTATTGACTGGAATGTGAAATTTTTTGGCGCTCATATTCATCGGGTCAAAGCGGATTGGTGCATGCCCGAGGAATCTCATATCGGTTTTGAAATTGCTCTCATTTTAGAAGGCCGTCAGGAAACGATAATGGAGAATAACGTATACTCGGTGGGAAAGGGCGATATTTTAATGATTCCACCAGGATTCAAGCATGTAACTCAGTGTGTATCCCCGGATGGAATGTATTATTTTAGCACCCATTTTAATGTTGATGATCCGCTGTTCCGTCAAGAAATGATTAAGAACAATCAGCTCTTTTTCCCGGCAGGCACTGAAACCAATACCAAGCTGCAAAAGGTGGTCCATAGCTGGATTAGCATGGTGCGAGAGAACGGAGAATATACGACAGCGGACCGCTTTCGCATGCAGATTGCTTTGTTCGAGCTATTCGGGATATTCTCGCAAATGATTTCTACGGGATTGGAGCCGAGAATTGCACCTTCATCCGTTCAATATGCCAAGGCCATTATGGAAGCAATTCAATCGAGGTTCAAGCCTTATCGGGAGGATGAATCTGGCGAGCAGACATTCCGGCTTGAAGATGTGGCGGCTTCCCTTGGGATCAGTCCAGGCTATGCGCAGGAAGTGTTCCGCAAGGTCTACGGCTATTCACCACGTCACTATCTATCGGAGACCAAGCTGCATGAGGCTAAGGTGCTGATCCAGCAACCCAATCTACCGCTAAACAAGGTAGCTTCCCTACTGGGTTACTCCAGTCTGGCTCATTTCAGCAGACAGTTCAAGCGCTGGACAGGTACTAGCCCGCTAAAATACCGCCAGACGTTAAAACCGATTACGGATGAGCAAAGGAGCTAGACATAAGGAAGGATAACAATGGCTCCACTGCGTTAATCATATGAAAAAGAGCACGACACCGTATATTGCGGCTGTCGCGCTCTTTTTACTTTATTTTCTAATGAGTTTCATTGCCTTAATAATCTATATTGATGGTGAAGTTCCTATCCTGCGAATCATAGCCTGATATCTCCTATGTGCTGATGTACTACATACATCATCCCCATCAGGAATAAGGCCAATCCCAAGTACCCGATTCCGAATTTCCAGCGTGATGCAGCGGGTACTTCGTAATATTTATCATTTTCAAACGGAATGTAGTCAATCCCACACAGCAATCTGAGCTGATACGCATCCGGGGTCGGTATATGTTCTACACCGTTCAGCCATACATGCTGGACAAGACACTGCTGGGGCAGCAGAAGCGTATGCTCCACATCCAGACTTTCCATATATACCGTTACATATTGCTGCCCCTCCAGATCCGAGTAGGTATTAAAGGATAGTCTGCGCGTATGCTCCGGCCCAGGCAGCGGATATCCTTGCTCATACAAATGCTGTACGTCAACCAGCGGCTTCTGTAATAACGATTGAACCTTGACGTCTTTTTTATTGCGTTTGACATATTTTTTGTATAGATCATAGGCAAATAATGCCCAAATAAAGAAAAATAAAATGGATTTCAAATACACAATCACTACAATCCCACCCAGTAGGCCCACCAGCCATAACCAGCGTGTCACTGCTGTAGAAATCCGTCCTCCATCGAGCGGATGAATCGGCAGCAAATTGATCAGGTTCAGGAAAAAACCGATATATGCTAGTGCATACAAAAGTGGACTGTCTGTTGCATACGCTCCTGCGTATACTACCATAGCCCCAACCGTCCCCAATAACGGGCCGCCCATGGCTACGTAAGCCTCTGTCTGGGCATCCAAAGGATGTCGTTTCATGGTGATTAACGCACCGAGAAAAGGAATAAATAACGGTGTCGACACCGGAAGCCCCTTGCGTTTGGCAGCCAATACATGCCCCAGCTCATGCACAAATAACAGCAACACGAACCCAACCGCAAATCCCCACGGGTATATGATCGCATACGTGCCAATCGTAAATGCCATAGAGATCAGCGCACCGCCAAATTTACTGAATTTTAAAAGGGCAAGTAACGATTTGCCTTTCAACAGGAGCAATGCTGCTGCACTACCAAGATACCATTTGGATGAGCCGGATTTGGAATCGGTTTTATTGTCTTCTTTTTGCAAAAGTATCCGTCTCCTTTCTCTAATACTTCCATTGTATCTTGCAATGTGCAGGTTGTAAAAACTTCTCTAACCCACAGATAAGCGAACTTGGGAAGCTATGTACATTATTCCGTATATTGTAGACATCTGCCAATGTCGAATGGTATATTGGTGCTGGGTTAGATACCCTATTTTGTAAAAGGAGGTTTGCTCATTCATGTGTACTCACTACATGCGTCTCAGATAAAAGGATAGACTTCTCCATGAAGCTCAACCTGTTTTTCACATGAAGGGTTGACGCTTGTTTAAGTTGTCTTTTTTTAAGACTAAATCTGAACAATGAGGTGTGTTTCATATGACTGAAAACCGTCCCTTGACTAACTCAAAAGATGTTAGCGATATATTGGCCCTTGCCCAAAGCAACGGGCTTCACATACGACATGAAGGATTGGAGCTCAACGAGTCCGGGCTGGATTTCCGGGCCCTATTCGCCAAAGACGTTCAGGGTACCCCTTGGGTTCTACGTACACCGCGACGAATAGATGTGATCCAATCAGCCGCTTACGAGCACAAAGTGCTTCGGTTGATTCGTGATATGCTTCCTGTAGCGGTACCGGATTGGCAAGTATATAGTCCAGAGTTCATCGCCTATCCTCAGCTGGAGGGCACTCCTGCCGCTACTATTGATATGGAAACAAAAAGCTATGTATGGTTCATCAACCCTGACGCTCTGACAGATAGATTCGTTGCTTCGCTCGCTAAAGCCTTAGCCGCGTTGCACCAGACGGATCACCGACGGGCAACCGATTTCGGTATCCGTGTAAAGCATCACGACGAAGTTCGGCACTTAATGGCTCAGCGAATGGAAGAAACACGGCGCGTCTTTGGTGTATCCGGGGAGCTGTGGCAACGATGGCAGGCCTGGCTGGCAGATGATAGCTACTGGCCGGAATATTCCGTTCTTGTCCACGGCGATCTGCACCCAGGCCATATTCTAGTCTCATCGAATACAGAGGTTACTGGAATGCTGGACTGGACCGAGGCCGAAGTAGCTGATCCAGCGATTGATTTTACGAGTTACTATACTTTGTTCGGAGAAGTAGAGCTTGCTCGTCTATTGAAGTTTTACAAGGCAGCAGGCGGACGTGTATGGCCGCGTATGAGCGAACACATCATTGAACTGACCGCGGCTTACCCTGTGCTTATCGCCGAATTCGCCCTCAAATCCGGACTAGATGAATATATGGAGATGGCACGTAACGCGCTGGGTGTCCATAAGCAAGAAGAAGGACTGCCCGACATATAATATAGCTGTAGCCACCTGGCAGACTTTGGTTCAATGACGGACCAAGGCCTGCTTTTTTTCTGTCCTCTCTCCTTGTTCGTAAAATTACATTCCGTACTCAAGTGTCTTTCCCCCTGTCTGTTCTGTTATCATGTAGAAAACGGAATAACTCAGGAAAGGATTACGAACCATGAGTTTTGAACTTACCCGGCGAGCGATCAGACAACTATGCAGTCAATCTGCTTACGACGACGGGGATGCCTATTACCGGGCCAAAAAGGTGGCCTTTACACAGATAGATCATAATGAAGGTGTGTATGAAGCTACAGTCAAAGGAAGCGGCTTTTATGCTGTTGCTGCGATGATCCGGCCCAACGGCAGTATCCGCGCGGAATGCACCTGTAGCTCATTTCAGACCACCGGACGTTATTGCAAACATATTGCCGCTGTTCTCCTAAATGCCTATGATATGCGACGTGGGAAAAGTGTGTCCGTACGTTCCTATGTCTCCAGACTTCATCCCGGCACTGCCCCAGATCCAGCGGGAAGCATGGGTGCAGACGGGATATCTCCAGATGCCTCAAATGAACACACTACCAGAACAGCACGATCCTCAGGCATCACACAAGGGGATCTCCAGCTGACCGACAGTATGTTAAAACTATTCGGCCGCAAGAGACCGCTTCGCAGCACACCTGCGCTGCTGGATACTCGCGCGATCTTGGATTTCCAATTTGTCATCCGGCCTTTTGCCTACGGTTACCAAAAATATATGTTTGGATTGGAAATGAAGGCTGGACCCAAACGATTATACATCGTTCAGAAAATCCGCCCGTTTCTGGATAGCATTGACCGTGGGGATAGCTACATGTTCACGAAAAGCTTCTCTTACGAGCCGGAGCTGTACCGCTTCCGAGCTGAACATGACGCTATCCTCCAGCAATTATCCCAGGTATGCCACCAGGAGCGCATGATTCGGGAAACCTCTGGTACGTATTCAGCCTCCGGCAGTCATATGAGTGGCGAGCGAATGCTTCTCATCCCGCCCGCAGCCTGGGATAGGCTGCTCCCCTTGCTGACAGCAGCACAGGGCGTCTACTTTGAAATTCACGGAAACATGAGCGAAGGTATCCCCCAGTCCGACCTGATGCTTCCGCTGCAATTTGAATTTGATGAGACCGAAGCCACAAGTGAAGGCTACCAGCTAAGCATTCAAGGATTAGATGACTTGACCATCATGGAGGACTACGGTGTCGTCATTGCCGATGGCAAGCTTGTCAAGCAGAAGGCTGATTCCTTACGGCGTTTGTCCGAGCTTAAACGGATGGTCGAAGTACATCACAGACGAGCAGTCCAGATTGCACCAGAACAGATGGAATCATTTATGGATAAGGTCGTGCCCGGGTTAATGAAGCTTGGACGTGTCCATATGACACGTGCTGTCTCAGATCGGGTCGCCCAGCATCCGTTGAAGGCCAAGCTGTATCTGGACCGGGTAAGAGACAAGCTGCTGGCAGGACTGGAATTCCAATATGGAGACATCATCATCAATCCGTTGGAAACAGATGCACGAACGCCAGGTAACGATCATATTCTGATACGTGATGGGGAACAGGAGCAGCGGATTTTGGAACTGATGGAGCATAGCTCCTTCGCCAGAACAGACAGCGGATATTTTATGGAAGATGAAGATGCAGAGTATGACTTTTTGTACCATACTGTTCCGCAACTGGAAAAGCTACTGGACGTCTATGCCACAGGTGCAGTCAAAGCGAAAATCAATAATACGCTACCTGTCCCAAGAATACGAGCGGAATGGGACGAACGTACAGATTGGCTTGAATTTAAATTTGATATTGAGGGTATACCAGAATCGGAAATTCGCAAGCTGCTCCAATCGCTGGAAGAAAAACAGAGATATCACCGTCTGCCGAATGGCGCCTTGCTACCGCTAGAAACAGAGGAGTACAAGGAGTTAATTCGGTTCATGAACGAAACAGGTATCCGCAAAAGCGATCTGGATGCAGCGCAAATTCGGATCCCAGTCACACAGGGGCTGTACTTGATTGATCCTCACGATCATGTGAAAAATCTGACCTTGGGTAAAACCTTTCGCCAGCTGCTAGAAAATATACGCAATCCTGATCATCTTGACTTTCCCGTACCCGTCACGCTCGCCCCAATCTTAAGAGATTATCAGGTCTACGGTTTTCAATGGCTTAAGACCTTGGCACATTACCGTTTTGGAGGTATTTTGGCAGATGATATGGGGCTGGGCAAAACGCTGCAAAGCATTGCCTTCCTCGTCTCTGTATTGCCGGAGATTCGCAGTCAACAGCTTCCAGCCATGATTGTATCCCCTGCATCACTGGTGTACAATTGGCGGAATGAACTGGAGAAATTCGCCCCGCATATCCGCGTCACTATTGCCGATGGCAGCCCGGAGGAACGAGGCCGGATTATACGGGATGGCGCCAGTTACGACGTCATTATTACATCCTATCCGCTGCTACGGCGCGATGCAGAAGTGTACAGCAAGCCATCGTTTCATACGCTTATTCTGGACGAGGCGCAAGCGTTCAAGAATCATGCCACCCAGACGGCACAGGTAGTTAAGGATGTACAAGCCCGTTACCGCTTTGCCCTGACAGGAACGCCTATCGAGAATACGTTGGAAGAACTATGGTCCATCTTCGACGTTGTATTTCCTGAGCTATTTCCCGGCGGAAAAAGAGCATTTCACAACCTGCCTCGCAATGTGATTGCCAAGCGGGTTCGTCCGTTCCTGCTGCGCCGTCTGAAGAGCGATGTTCTTAAGGAACTGCCGGAAAAAATCGAATCCGTGCAGGTATCACGGCTTCTGCCGGATCAGAAAAAGTTGTACACGGCTTATCTGGCCAAGCTACAGCATGAAACGTTGAAGCATCTCAACGAAGAAGGATTTCAGAAAAACCGGATCAAAATTCTAGCAGGTCTGACCCGGCTTCGTCAGCTCTGCTGTCATCCGGGCTTATTCATAGAAGGATATACGGGAAGCTCGGCCAAATTTGAACAACTGCTGGAGATTATTACGGAATGTCTCGGCTCCGGGAAGCGGATGCTCATTTTTTCACAGTTCACTACGATGCTTCAAATGGTCGGACGCGAGCTTTCCCGTGAAGGGGTTCCCTACTTTTACCTGGATGGACAGACTCCTGCCCCCGAACGAGTCGAGCTGTGCAGTCGCTTCAACGAAGGAGAACGCGAGCTGTTCCTGATTTCCCTCAAGGCAGGAGGTACGGGTCTGAACCTCACCGGCGCAGATACCGTTATTCTATATGACCTGTGGTGGAATCCCGCTGTAGAAGAGCAGGCTACCAACCGTGCACACCGAATGGGCCAGAAAAAAGTTGTGCAGGTTATTCGGCTCGTCGCCCAAGGTACGGTAGAGGACAAAATGTATGAGCTACAGCAAAAAAAGAAAAACCTGATCGACCAGGTCATTCAGCCGGGGCAAGAAAGCCTTTCAGCACTGACCGAGCTGGAGATTCGTGAGCTGCTCATGATCTAACCAGCTCTTCCACGCTTATTTTTACGATACTGACACTTCAGAACCCAAAAGGTCCAATGAGGGTGGAAATCTTCCCGCATTGGACCTTTTAATGTTCCATATGTGATTGTCCTGCTCAAACCGATTCATCCTATTTGAGCACTCTAGGCTCAATGGGAACCAGATTAGATTCAATCTGGGCGCGCTGAGGCTCATACCATTCAGGCAGCATCAGCTTGTGCCCCAACTCATTCAATTCCTCATCCACCGTAAATCCGGGCGGATCGGTTGCGATCTCGAATAATATACCGCCTTGCTCGCGGAAGTATACGGCATTGAAGTATTGGCGATCTACAATGCCACTCGTCCCAAAACCATGCTGACGAACCCATTCGTTCCACGCCTGATGTTCGGTATCATCCTGCGCGCGCCACGCAATATGGTGAACCGTACCGGCGCCGCCGTTCCCCCACGGTACATCCTTGACTGGAATGTCGATCAGGTTGCCCAAATCCCCAGTCGTCTGATAACGGATATAGCCCGCATCTGCGTCTTCACCGATGGAAGTCATGCCCAGAACATTCTCCAGCACGCCTTGGGTGTGCTTGGAATCCGCACTGTAGAGCACTGCTCCTCCAAAGCCCTTGATCGCTTTATCTGTAGGTACGCCTCCAGCTGTCCACGTGTTCACCGGACCTTCCTCGCGCTCCACCAATTCCAGATGCAAGCCCTCATTGTCTCGGAATTGGATGAATGACTCGCCAAAGCGAGTAGCCTTCGTGAAGGATACCTTCAAGCTGTGCAGACGGTTTTCCCAGTAATCTAGCGAGCCCAGCGGCACGACATACGTCGTAATCCCGACTTGCCCGCCTCCAATTTTACCCTTGCGTGTACCCGGAGCCGGAAAAAAGGTAATGATCGTTCCCGGGCTGCCTTCTTCATTCCCAAAATACAAGTGATATACTTCTGGAGCGTCAAAGTTAATTGTCTTTTTGATCAATCTCAAACCAAGCACACCTGCATAAAAGTCAACATTGCCCTGCGGATCGCCTGCAAAGGACGTAATATGGTGAATTCCAGCGGTTTTCAAAGACATCTCAGTCACTCCTTAATGAACATGATGATTTACAAATTTCAAAATCCATTGTAGGTAACAAACTGTCCAACCGGCTTGCGATATCCTCTTGCCCGCTGACCTGATTCGTCCTCTTTTCCCAAGGTGATCATCATCACGGGTACAAATTGCTCTGGGATATTCAGTACTTCCTGCACCTTCGCCGGGTCAAAACCGATCATCGGACAAGTATCCCAGCCTTTGTCCTTGGCAATCAACATAAATTGCATAGCCGACAGGCTGGCATTACGAATTGCTTCTTCTCTCTGGAAGACAGGTCCCCGCTCGCGATAAAACTGAGTTACCGATTCTACTGTGCTATCATATTCCTGCTTGCTCAGAACACCCAAATTCAGGAACCCTTCGTTGAGGTCAGCTACCTTGGTATAAGCCTCTGTATCACCCAGCACTATAATGGTGGCCGAAGCAGTTAATATTTTATACTGCTTACTTGCCTCATCATGCAGCCTTTGTTTGATTTCTGCATCCTGCACTACGATATAACGCGCATGCTGTAAATTAAAAGCCGATGGAGCGAACTTCACCAGCTGAAATATCTCTTCCAGTTCTTTTGCATCTATAGTAACATCAGGAATAAATTTAGAAGCCGATCTTCTCTCTTGAATAACATTCACCAGTTCGCTCATATTCAGGTCCACTCCTTGATATTATTTTCAAATAAGTTATCTTTAAATTAAGAATATATCTTTAGTTGTTTTCTGTCAAGTAAAACTATAAAAGTGTTATGTAAGGGCTTTACCAGCCCTTTACAGATCCGTTGTCCGTATCCTCATCGTAATCGCTTCGCGTTGCGCTTTGGTTAAGCCCTTGAAGACCAGCTCATACGAATGGTCGATCATGCTGTACAAATCCTCCAACGGGAAGCTGTTATCAACCTCTATCGTATTCCAATGCTTTTTGTTCAAATGATAGCCTGGTTTAATGGCCTTGTTCTGCTCGCGCAGGTTTTCTGCAATGACCGGATCACATTTCAAGGATACGTGGGTAATGCCATCTTTTTCAGTCAGGAGAGCAAACATCTTGCCCCCTACCTTTAGTACCAGGGGATCAACACCAAATGGATAATCCTTAACAGCCTCTTTTTGACTCAGACCATACGCTACAATTTGCTCAAACATCAGCCTTCTCTCCTCTGCTCCAAGTTATCGGTCTATAAACCTATTGCGCCCTATTATATCACCTCTAAACGCTCCATATACACTAGGTTCGTGCTTTATGGATACCATCACACACACGCTGTTTCAGATTGGATTTATATGGGACAGGAACCCTATATTCTGGTATACTTCCCTGAGAGGCTGTATCGATATATTCGAACGGTACTCTGGTAAGATGCAATTTAATAAGTATAAGCGTGAGCCTATGGAGGTGAACTCGTTGGATTTTGCTCTGATCCGAAAGGACCGAGACAAAAGAACGGTCGCAAATTGACTCTTTTTTTGCCTTTCGGACCTTTTCAGCAACGTGCTGGAAGGTTTTTTTGTTTTTCAAAAACTAAGTTAGGAAAGGCAGGTACCCTATGATGCGGTTTCTAGTTGTGGGTGCAGGTGCTATTGGAGGCTATTTCGGGGGACGTCTGGTTCAAAAGGGAGAAGATGTAACCTTTCTCGTCCGCCCTTCCAAGAAGCTTCATTTGGCAGAAAACGGTCTTATAATTCAAAGTGTGCACGGAGATTTTCAGACACCGATCCAGGCTATTACCTATGGTGAAGCTACTGAGCCATTTGACTGTATTATTCTCGCGGTCAAAGCGTACCACCTGCCTCCATTGCGGCCCGATCTAGCGCCTTATATCGGCAAAAATACAATGATTCTTCCGTTACTTAACGGTTATGAACATTTTAAATCTTTGCGTGAATATTTCGGAGCTGAAAAAGTGCTGGGTGGGCTTTGTTATATTGAAACGACGTTAAATCACAAAGGCTCTATCGTTCAGACAAGCCCGTTCCACCGCATTGTTTTTGGTGAATGGGATGGAGGAAACTCAGAGCGGGCGCAACTACTATGTAGCCATCTTGATCATGCAGGCTTCACAGTCACACACAGTCATGACATTCAGCGTGAAATTTGGCAGAAGTATATATTTATTGCCAGCATGAGCGGAATCACAACCCTGATGGGTACCTCCGTCGGACCTATACTCGCCACGCCCGAATCGCGTGCAATCTATAAAAGGCTACTGCTTGAGATCGTCACAATCGCACGCAATGCAGATATGCCTATTCATTCAGAAATGGAAGCACATACGCTAAAAACGATGGATTCCTTAAAGCCTGAGATGATGTCTTCCATGCAACGTGATATGCAGAAAAATCTACCGGTTGAAGCAAGCCATCTGCATGGTGCACTTCTGGCATTGGCTTCTAACAGTAATATTTCATATCCGATACTTGAAACGGTGTATGCCCGCTTAAAGGTCTATGAGAGCTTATTGAATTGAATACGAAGTAGGTGGCCATCCGAAAAAGCAGATCCTTCTATAATGAAGGATCTGCTTTGAATTTCCCTATACCTTTCCTCGGCAAACTTGCTCAAGCCCTTGAAGTAATGCTTCCAGCTCCTGTCTAGTTTCAGCATTTGTAATGATGCCTTCTTGATTCAGCTTCAATGTGATATGCGGAATAATGACCTTTCCATTTCCCACAATCTCTGCATTGATCATTTGCAATGTGAGCAGTAGCGAAGCATGAGCCAGATTGCCGCCCATAGGGGACGGTGAAGCGCTAATGACCGCTGTAGGCTTGTTTACAAATTCACCTGAAGATACGAGCCAGTCCAAGGCATTTTTCAAAGCACCCGGCACACCATTCCCATATTCAGGCGTACAGATCAGCACTCCATCGGCTTGTTTCAATTGCTCCCGTAGCTCTCTTACGGAAGCTGGCCCCTCCTCTACATCCAAGTCAGGATTAAAATGGGGCAGATCCCCCAATCCATCATAAACTATGAATGATATATTTTCAGAAGCCAATCCAATAGTAGCCTTCATAAGCGCGGTGTTGGAAGACTTTTGACGAAGGCTCCCCGATATAGCCAATACCTTAATCTTTTGTTCCATCCTTATCATCTCGTTTCTTTTCACTTGATCTAATCTTGATACTCAGTGTACTACAGTCAACGCCAGGAAAATCAAAAAAAATGCCTGCGGCTTCGCAGGCATTCGTGATGAAGAATCCATAGTCACTACTATGTTCGTATCTGTCGTGAATATATTAGGTATCCTTCTCTTGCTTGCGCTGTACCCCAATCAGGTCAAGGAAGAAAACAAACAACGGAATACCTACAATCAAGCCCCACACCCCAATTAGATGCTCAGAGAAGATCAATACAACAAAGGTGAAGAAGATCGGTAAATTGGTTTTGGATGACATCAGCTTCGGGTTCAGGAAATAGGCTTCAATCGCATGAATAACTACGATCAGAATAACCAAGTAAATCACATAATTGATTCCTCCGACGCTAAAAGCAATCAGACCGAGCGGGATCAGGGAAATAAATACACCCGCCACTGGCACCAATCCCAACAAGAATATAATGAGCGCGAGGCCGAGCAGATTGGGAAAACCCATAATCCAAAGAGCTGTCGTCGTCAATATACAGTTGATGAGTGAAATCAATAGTTGAGCTTCCAGCACCTTCCCGAATGTACCCAGAAACATGCGTCCAAAATGCCCCACTTCCTTGAAGAACCAACCCAGCTTACTATCCACAAACGTAGCTGTAAAGCGTGTAATATAGGATTTTTCCATCAGGAAGAACAAACTCAAAATAATCGATACCAGCAGTTGTGTTCCCAGTTGGCTGATTTTCATTACCGCATTCCAGCCAGGCTCAAATAACCGCTGAACATTAAGCGTGTCCATAAATTCAATAATCGTTTCGTTCCATTGGTTACGATCAGGATACATGTAGGCTTGCTGAATCATGAGATACACCTGCTTGACCTGTACGCTGATTAGCGGCACCATTCGGTAAACTCCCCACACGATAATCAGGATCAGCAACCCGTATACCAGTAGCAGCACGATCATAGGCGGCACATTGGCGAACCGCTTGATTAGCTTATTCACACCGTTATATATACTACCAATCAAGATCGTAAGTAACAGTGTTAACAAAATAATATTCATCATGCTTCTTAACATGAAGAGCAGTAAAACGATTATCGCAAGGACAGCTGCCCGCCTGACGCCTGCATGATTCATCCAGTTTCTTACCATTCGTCTTTATTCCCTCTCTCCTACTTGACTGTCACCCTTGCAATCTTCCTCGGCATTAACTTTCTCTCTTTAATAATTTACTGTTAGCAATCAATAGAGAACCTACCATGACTAGGATAGCAATGGACCACCAGAATGTATTTTGAGCATCATCATGGTCCACAATAATGAGCCTGATGACGGCCGTAATCCCAATATAGATGAAATAACGTAATGGAAAATGAAAATTGGTTTTAAAGTACTTAACTATTAATGCAATGAATTCAAAATACAAGAAGAATACAAGCAGCTCTTCCGTAAATTCATAGTAATTTTTGTCGGCTTCTGTATACATGAACACATATGAAAATATGGACCATGTCTCTTTTAGAAGTAAGAAGCTTAAAATCAGCCCGACCAGAAACAGCGAGATATTCAAGATCATTTGCAGAAAACCAGGCAACTTTTCAATATACTTCATTAATGCATTCAATACAGATCCCCTCACTGGTTGTACAGGTTCTTTTATTTATATTATCGGTGCAATACATGAAAAATGCTACATTACTTTTGCGGTCACCTTAATGAAAATTTATATTCGCCCCCGCAATGTAACCAATGGAGATAAAGATCAGTGTCCATACCAGAGAACCGGCGCTGGCCACCAGCATATATTTTCGGACAGGCATCGCGCTAATCCCCGACAAATAGCTTGTTGCATGTCTGACTCCTGGAATAAAATAACCGAACAAAATGGTCCACAACCCAAAGCGTGCAAACCATCCTTTTACCCGTGCAAACCGCTTCGGTGTCAGTCCCACCCACTTGCCGTGCTTATCTACCAGTGGCTGACCCAGCTTTTTGCCTAGCGTGTAACTGACCATCATCCCTGTCATCGCCCCAATGAAACTGACTAATATAGATAGGGAATAATTCAGTACCATGATAGAAGATAGATAGCCGACAAACACCATAATAATTTCATCAGGAACGGGCAGCCCTATAATTCCAAGGGCAAGAAGTGCAAAAATAGCGATATATCCGTATTGTGTAATCATGGTGATGGCCCATTCCATAGGGACGCCACCTCCTGACCGATTATTTTTTGAAGGACGGGAAGGGAATACGGCTAACCATTAGGAATGACAGCACTACCATGAGTGCCAGCAACAACCCCGGCTTCAAATGCTCACTCCATAAAAACATAAAGGACAAAATCACACCTGCGGCCGTAATGGGCATGCCCACAAAGCCTTTGCTAAAAGCCATCAGGTTGAATCTTGCCAACCTCACCGCACCGCATATCACAAACAACACAGCTACAAGCGGTCCTATCCAATGAGTATCTCCCAGCTTGTATAACAAGATCAAGAAAGCAGGGGCAACCCCAAATGAGACCACATCCGCCAGCGAATCAAGCTGTTTGCCAAAATCACTGGAGCAATGCAGCAGCCTTGCCAGCAAACCGTCTAATACATCCCATAAAGCAGCCACCACCACAAGAATAAAAGCGGTCATGTATTGCTCATGAATCGTGAAATACAGGGATAAGACCCCTGCCCCCAGGTTTGCAATCGTGCATAGTGAGGGCAACCAATTCCATTTCATACTCTTAACTCCTTTGCCGTAGCTTAGCCTCCGAATATAACGACAAAACGGACGCCGTCCTTGGTATTCTCCGCCTTATAGCGGAATTCGTGTAAATCGAGAATTCGTTTAACGATCGATAGCCCGAGTCCTGTCCCACCTGTCTGACGGCTACGGGAGAGCTCGGCCCGGTAAAAACGATTCCATATCAGCTCCAACTGATCGTCTGGGATGGTCTCACCCTTATTTTCAATGGAAAACGTATTGACTTCCCCAGAGCCTTCGATACGAATCGTGATGGAGCTTCCTTCCTCGGCATGCCGTATGGCGTTGACAACAAAGTTGATAATCACCTGTTCCATCCATCCTATATCGGCATGAATCGGCAGCTCATTGGCAGGAATAATAACCACTTCCAGCTTCTTCTCCTTCAACAGATGGAATAGCTTATCCACAACCTCCTCCACCAGCTCACTCAAGATAAAGGTCGCCTTGCGAAGCTTGAGGGTTCCAGACTCCAATTTGGCAAGGTCTAGCATATCCTTGACCAATCGCTCCATTTTGTCCGCTTCCTCTACAATGACCTTCATATAATGATCCTGCTTCCCCGCGCTAACCCCATCTTGTAGTCCTTCCGCGAATCCTTTGATGATACTTAATGGGGTTTTCAGCTCATGAGAAGCGTTGGCAAAAAAGTCTTGTTGCACAGCCTCCATCCTCTGCTTCTGTTCCATGTCCTCGACCAATTGCTGATTGGCCTCCTGAAGCTCGCGCAAAGCTGTGTCCAGGTTCTGGGACAGGGTATACATGCTGTAGGACAGGCTGCCCAGCTCATCATTTTGCCGGATTGGCGTATGGGCTGTAAAATCGAGCTTGGCCATCCGCTTGGCGGTATTATTCAAAGTAATGAGCGGACGGGTTACCATTCGGGAATAGAACAGGGACAAAATCAAAATGAGTGCAAAACCGCCGATCCCCAGGTACAGATAAAACCAGCGTAGAGCCTCATTCGTCTCACTGATTTCCTGCAACGATGTCACAGTGAACAAGAGATCGATCTCGCCTGTGCTCTGACGAACA
This sequence comes from Paenibacillus sp. lzh-N1, assembly GCF_002872435.1. Lineage (NCBI taxonomy): Bacteria > Bacillati > Bacillota > Bacilli > Caryophanales > Paenibacillaceae > Paenibacillus > Paenibacillus sp. lzh-N1. The sequence continues at coordinate 980,669 of NZ_CP025696.1, forward strand.
GGATGGACGATAACTGCATTTCGTACCCCTGTCCAAGGTTCTGTCCAATCTTCTTCCAACACTTCAAAATTTTTAAGCCTCTCCAGATGATCCTGGGATAAAGGAAACCATTCCTCCAGCGCACTAAACAGCAGGCCTTGACGCTGGCTCCAGGTTTTCAGATCCGGCAGTACAATCTCTGTCACCGTACCGGACAGCCTTACACTGTCATTTGTGCTTGTCTCTTCCGAGTTTAAACCTATATTTTTGAAACCGAGCTTCTGTATGCCTGTTGGATAAATTAAATTGGCAGAAGAGATGCCGTCAGATCCCAACATCTCACCTTCCACAGTGACCTGATCACCAGGCTGAATCCGGGCAGCTCTCAGCTCATCTCCGTGCTCACTCATAAATAGAGACAGCGATATTTTAACGACTTTACCATCTGCTTTTCTGAGACTGATATGAAACGCATCATCCAGCTTTACTTTGCCGTCCAACGTTACAATCGCCAACTGGTTTTTATTCTGAAGCATGAAGCGGGCCGCCTCACGCGAAACCCTGCCCGATCCCCAAGCCTCCTGGACATAACTTTGACCGAAGCTTTGCAAACGGCTTTCCACACGCCCAATCTTCTGTTTCTGGTAAAAATTTTCAAAAAACAGCAGCTGACTTAAAATCACCATACCGTAAAAACACAGGAAAAACACAACTGTCATAATGAACAACTTAAAGGTAACTCCCCGTTTGTTCATTCTTCCTCCTCGAACCTGTAGCCTGTGCCAAAAACCGTGCGAATATGGCGTGATTCACGGCCCAGCTTACTTCTCAGCTTTTTGATATGCGTATCGACAACTCGTGTATCCCCTTCAAAATCGATACCCCACACCCGGTTCAGTATCGCATCCCGTGAAACAACGATGCCTTTATTATGTATAAGCAGCCGCAGCAACTCATACTCCTTGGGCGTCAGTTCAACTTCCGCCTGATCCACTTCAAGCCGATGAGCCATCGTGTTGAGCATAGCACTGCCGAACCGCAAAATATGCGACTCCGGCTGCACATGTCCCTCCACCCGTTTCATCAGCGCGTTCGCGCGGGCAATCAGCACCTTGGGACTGAAAGGCTTGGTCACGTAGTCATCTGCCCCTAGCTCAAAGCCCAATATTTTATCATCATCACCGGATTTGGCCGTCAGCAAAATAATCGGTACCCCTGAACGGCTGCGTACCTGACGGCATACTTCCCAGCCATCCAGCTCAGGCATCATAATATCGAGTATAATTAGTTCTGGCTGCACCGAATCGAACCAGAGGAGTGCATCTTTTCCATTGCCTGCTTCATAGACTTCCCAATTATTTTGTTTAAAATAATCCGCAATCACTTCACGAATACGTATTTCATCCTCCACGAGAAGAACTCTTTTATTCAAATCGACTTCCCTCTTTCGGTCATTCTAGGACAACAGCATATCAAAGAGATGTGTACTTTATGTGTTCTCACTACTTCTTATCTACAGAAACTTCCCATCCGCAAATTTCACCTTGGATTAGGGCAAATTTCTCTTCGCTCAGACCATCTCTTCCTCTAAGATCCTACCCTATAATATGTAGAGATACAAAAAGCCTGAACAGGAGGGTAACATATGAGCAATCAAACCATTCAGTGGTTTTCCACTTCCAAAGCTAATGCGTGGCAATCTCAAGCTCATCATTTGACCGAAACCCAGGAGAGTGCCAACCTAACCCTTACGGGAGAAACATACCAGCTTGTAGAAGGCTTTGGCGGCTGTTTTAATGAATTGGGTTATGTGGCCCTTAATCATTTGGACAGCGAAGAACGAGCTCAGATGCTTCATGCTCTCTTTCACCCGGAGGGCGAGCACAAATTCACAATCTGCCGACTTCCTATTGGAGCGAGTGATTACGCGCTGGAATGGTACAGCCACAATGAAACGGACGGCGACATGGAGATGAAGCACTTTTCCATTGAGCGCGATCAGCAATATCTCATTCCTTTTATTCGGGAAGCGTTACAACTCAATCCAGACTTGAAGCTGTTCGCCTCACCCTGGAGTCCGCCGACATGGATGAAATCACCCAAAGCTTACAATTACGGCACACTGCGCTGGGAAAAGGATATTTTGAAAGCGTATGCATTGTACTTTATCAAATTTGTTCAGGCATACCGCGAGGCAGGCATTACGATTCACCAAGTTCATGTTCAAAATGAAGTCATTGCTGATCAGAAGTTCCCTTCCTGTGTATGGACCGGAGAACAGCTGCGTGAATTTATTCGCGACTATTTGGGTCCCGCTTTTGAGGAACATGGACTGGATACGGAGATTTGGCTGGGTACCATTAACGCCCCTGATCCGTGGGAGGAATTAATGAAAAAGACGTCGACCGGATTTGATGAGTATGCCCACACCGTGTTGAGTGACCCCGAGGCCTATAAATATATTAAAGGGGTAGGCTATCAATGGGCGGGCAAAAATGCCATTCAGCGCACCGTAGCCAGTTATCCTGAGCTTCGTTACATGCAGACCGAAAATGAATGCGGGAACGGAGAAAACTCATGGGACTACGCTAAATATGTATATAACCTGTATCAGCACTATTTCACCAATGGTGTGAATGCTTATATTTACTGGAATATGGTTTTGGAACCGAAAGGCAAGAGCACATGGGGCTGGGAGCAAAATTCGATGATCACCGTGGATCCAACGGATCGAAAACCTATTCTGAACCCGGAATATTACGTTATGAAGCATTTTTCTCATTTTGTATTACCAGGGGCCAGACGCATTGGAATTCGGGGTTCATGGGCTGGAAATGCGGTTGCTTTTCAAAATACAGACGGACAAAAGGTCCTGGTCATCGCCAACCCGTTTAAGGAATCTCGCGTGCTGAATCTGTCTGTCGGAGAAACAACACACCGTTTGGAGCTGGAGCCGGAGTCCTTTAACACCATCGTTATTCCTTCTTAACCGTCGTAATTTCTGGAAGCTTCCAGCCTGGCGCACATCATCAGATTGTGATTTCAGTCGATCCGTATCCAAACGTATGCTTAGTTTCCAAAATGGATGTATCTCCTTTTGCGTGCTGTAGTTATACATAGTATACTTGGAATAACTACGGACAGGAGGTCGATGAACATCACAACTGTAAAAGACCGGATTGATTTGAAGCTGATTAATTGTGATAAAGAATTGACTCTCGCGGTCATCGGTGGCAAATGGAAGCTGATTATTTTGTGGCACCTTGGTATGGAAGGCACCAAGCGGTTCGGTGAATTGAAGAAGCTGATCCCTCACATCACACAAAAAATGCTGACCAACCAATTGCGCGAGCTGGAAGAAGATAAACTCATTCTGCGTAAAGTCTATCCTGTCGTCCCTCCACATGTGGAATATTCACTGACCGAGCATGGTGAAAGCCTGATTCCGGTACTGCGAGCGATGTACGATTGGGGATCTAACTATCGCGAGAACGTGATCTGGAAAGAAGAAAAAGAAGAAGTGATTCAGGATGTAACACCCGTGTGATTCAGCTAAACAAGCATTTTGTAAAATGCAGAAATATATTTTTCATAAAGACGACCCTGGGATGACCTGGGGTTGTTTTTTTGTAATATAAAGACCATCGTCAAGATAATAAAAGAGACGGATACAAGTATCCGTTTCCATTGCCATTAAAATCCGTTTTCCGCTACATATACTTGTTTTACGCTTGTATTCATGATTTACATTACATCCGCTGTGACGTATGATTCTTTCATCCCTATTACAGTGAATCCAAGAAGGAGGCCGTTCCAGTATGAGCCTGACGCTTGCCCAGACATCAACATTGCAAACGACGCAATTATGCATTGGTTCCATGGTAATTATCCAATATGACCATCGTCAATTTCCTAACCCGGAACAGTATCAACATCATTGCTGCGGCTTGCTTACTATGTCGTGTAACGGCGCTCAGGGCCTGGCGGAATATAAGCTGCCTGAAATTAAAGGCACCTTTGACCTTGTCCGCTGGGCTTCCGTATTTACCTTGCTCAAAGGTCTCTCCTTGACCGAGGCTGAACAATATATTAAGCACCGCGCTGATCACTGGGGACCTATTAAAACAGAGCTGGCACTATCTGCCCTATCCGATCTGACTGCCCATGCGAACTCGTACATTCTCTCCCCAACAGCTACCATCCTCCCCCCTCGGATTAGTCGTTCATATCTTATCGAGCATGGACTGGTCTACTATTCATTCTAGATATCGTCCACCACTCCATTAAGCAATCCACTCTCCAGTTCACGTAAAAAAGCCTGAGACTGCTTACCACAGGCTCAGGCTGTACAACTTCCATTAACCATGTTCGATTATGCTTGCAGCTTCCCTGCGCGAATGTCGTCTGTCATTCCAGCGTAAGGCGCTTGGGAGATTAATTGTTCGTTATTTACACCTGCATTTTCGATGAAGGTAATATCCGCAAATTCAGGAACCACATACTTCGGATAGGTTTCATACTTTTCACGCGATTCTTCCATCAGCGGAATAAAATCGTTTTGGTAGCGCACCGTGATTTCCGGATGCTCATGAACCCATTTAGGGAAGAAAATAATGCCATGCATCCGTTTTTCCTCAGGCATAAAGTTCAGGGAAACGTCTGTGCCTGTCGGTTCGGTCCACGATACTTTATACACATTCTCTACCAGCTTCACCAGATTGACCTTCTGATCACGTACCCAGCGTCCGCCTACCATCCCACTATGAATGCGATAATCAATCGTATCCTCATTTTTAATATATATTTCGTACTCCCAGCCATTCTCATAGGTGTAAATCATGTGACTGCCGATAAACTTGTCCATCTTGCATCCTTCTTTCCTTATTATGAGTTTATGAATTGAACAAGACACCAAAATAATAAACAATCATTCAAACATGTAAATATAAACATGTTTTATGATACATATAAATTGTAGCGCTGTGATATACTATTGTCAAATACCCATTGCGAGGAGAACAACGTTGAAACGCACATTAAAATATGCCATTTTGGGTCTGGTTCACAAAGAGGAAATGAGCGGCTATGATATTACGAGCCAATTCAAGCAGGAAATCGGACAATTTTGGAGCGCCAAGCACAGTCAGATTTACCCCGAGCTTAAAAGGCTGACCGAAGAGGGACTCATTGAATATCGCACATCCATTACAGGAGCCAAGCTGGAAAAGAAGCTGTACTGTATAACCCCCAAAGGGACCCAGGAGCTAACTGAATGGCTGCTAAGCCCCAAAGAGTTACCGGAAACAGAAAAGGATGAGTTTATGCTTATGCTGTATTTCTCAGCAGCCATCCCCAAGGAAGAAAGCAAGCGCTTGTTCGAGGACCAGATTGCCAAACGAGAAGAAAAGCTGGAATACCTGTACGAAAGTAAGAAATCCCTTCAACGGCTGGACGAGAACCTTCAAGTGCCCGGATCTAGTCAATTCGGCCATTATTTAGTGCTGAGTCGTGCCATTAATCGGGAAGAAAGCTATATTACGTGGCTGAAAGAAACACTATCCCTATTTAAATAGACTTAAAAAACCTTCAATGCCACCTAGATTCGTGGAATTGAAGGTTTGTCCATAACAGGTGCAAACGAAATTCCTCAGTCTGCCGTCGTAATCGAAGAGCCATAATCTTCAATATGGATATCTGTGCTAAACCTTACGGGAATGGTGCTAAAGGTGGTATCCCAATCCTTTTTGACCTTACGCCAAACTTTAGGATGTTGAATCCTCAAGGCTACTCCGAAACCTCCAACATCCACCTTCAACTTTTGCATTTTAGCTACCGTTTGTTCAGCCAATGAATTCACTTTCTCCTGAAAAAGACTCTCTTCTTGTCCAAGCACATTGTTGTTGCGCAAATTTTCATTCTTTTTATGCACCTCTGAAACACGTCCTTCGGAGGTCATTTTGACCTGAAAGAAAATGTCATCCCCCTGAACGATGGCCTTGATCTTGCTTTTCACCGCTTTGATCTCATATGCTATGTTTTTACCGGTCTTCGGATCGCTGCTTTTCAGCACGCCTCCCTTCAGATCGCCTTTGATCCACATAAGACCCTCCACCTCTGACTCATTCAGATAACCACCGTATGTTTGCGTCTTTCCCTTAATGATTCCCGCGCCTGCGAGCTTGATTTCATTCTCCGCCGTAATGACATTAGGTAATATAAAGCTTCTTTCGCCCTTCATGGGTCCAATCACTTTAACCAAAGCCATAGGTTTTATCAACCGTGCGTTCCGTTTCCGGTTTTGGAAAATATCCTTTAAAATATAGGCAGGAATCTGACCAGGAATTTTCTCTTGAAGCGCATGACCCGCCTTTTCTGTACTAATCAGTAGCTGTACGCTGGGCCGAATGTCATTATCCCCCAAGAAAAAGTCCAGCAGCTCATACAACGGAATCTTGCGAAGCAGACTGGAGCTGATAATAACGGTTTTCAAATGTTGCCCAATGGGAGGACGATTGGTCCGTAAAGAAATTTCTCTTATCATTTCAAAAACAGAGTCTCCTGTTTCCGTAATATTAAAAAATTTTTTGGCTTGTGGAGAGGAGCTGTTGGAGCCGCCGCTTTCCTCTGGAATGACAAATTGAAAGGTTCCTGTAATTAACTCCTTTTTTGGATAATCTCCTCCTTCCTGATTAATTTGTTTTTCTTGCGAGGATTCTTCCGCTATATCCAAAGCAATACCTGTCTCCAGATTTAGATCCTCCACTGGGGAGCTGCTCCAGCAACCTGAAAGTGTACAGCACATCAGAAGAGCCATCAATCCGAGTAATCCTGACTGGACACGAACACGATTCATGAGCGTGCCCCCCTCCAGTACGAAATAAGCAACAGTGGCAGTGGAAGTAGCGCGAATAAAGCGAACGCTACATTTCCGATGACCGTTCCAAAAGAAAATAGCTCATTCAGGTTTTTCGGAATTTGGGACAAGAGGTAGATGAGCGGAAGCAAAATGAACAACATCTTGGAATAAGAGCTATTCAAAATTTGAGATACTCCGAGCGAAGCACAATAAAAAGCAATACTGAATGTCGCAAAAATCTGCATGATCCAAATGGTCAACAATAAGGACTCGAACCGTTCTAATAACAGATATTCCACTTCAAAGCTGCGGGCCAAATCTAGAAATGGCCAGGTTCTGCTCAAGACTCCTTCCAACGAAAAAGCGCCAATGCAGAGGATCAACGTAGCTGTATAAAAAACGACCGCGATCCCAATCGCCAGTCCGATTGCCTTGGTTGCTTTCTCCGGTTTTTCCATCCGACAAAGAATAATCAGCAAGGACTCTGTCCCCGTTAATGTCAGGGTTGTAGTCTTGAGCGTTCTAAGCACTGGCATTACCCCCTCCGACAAGACAGGACGCAAGTTATTCAATTCAAAAATATTTAAACTCAGCAAGCAGATCAGCAAAAAGATAGCCGCCGAAATCGGAAATATCAGTTGACATATCTTCCCTAATGAACCCACTCCCCCCATGCATAGGTACAGAGAGAGCCACATAAAAGGTGCTGAAATCGCCCACGCCGGAGTGCCTTCAAGCAGAAAGAACGACGTTACTTCCTCCACAGATCGGATTTCAAATGCGGCTATACAAACAAAATAAATAACAATCAGCATGCCAATCCCTTTGCCAATGAATTTGCCTGTTATTTGCTGAACATACTGGTAAAAGGTGCTTTCTGGAAACCGCGAGCTTAGTTTGACTATAACCCATCCGAACAGAAAAGAGGCCACCCCTGCTAAAATGACAGATATCCACGCATCCGGTGTTTTTGCAGCTTCAGTTGCTACTCTGGGAAGGGTAAGCAACCCGGCAGCCAGCATAAAGCAAACCACAATTGCCGTTGTCTGTAACGTTGTAATCTTATCCGCTTTTTTCCCACGGGCCATCTTGCTCCCTCCTGTGTTGAGCTCATCCTTGTCGCTTAGGGTCTTTATGCTTCAAAAGAATGGGTCTGTTTTTCATAAATTGCAACGGTGCTCGTATGAAGTAATCTTTCCAGTCTTTGAACGAACGGGGGGTCGTTAGACTAAGGAAAGGTACGCCGAAACTGTGTAATTTCACCATATGAATACTCAGCATCAAGAAAAACATGATCACGCCGTACAAGCCAAAGATGGACGCCGTGAACATGGCACCGAAACGAAGAACTCGCATGGAAATTCCGGCACTGTATACAGGTGAAGCAAAAGAGGAAATGGCCGTAACCGCCACCACAATGACCAGAATCGGGCTTACAATCCCGGCGTCAACAGCGGCCTGTCCAATAATCAAACCGCCAACGATGCCCATCGCTGGTCCAATGGGTTTGGGGAGCCGAAGTCCTGCCTCGCGTAAAATCTCAATCGAGGTTTCCATAATCAGGGCCTCAATCAGCGTCGAAAATGGAACCCCCTGTCTCGCACTGATAATGGAAATGACCAGCTTGGTTGGAATCAATCCGGGATGAAACGAGATGAAGGAGATATACAGCGCCGGAGCGAATAGTGATATGAAAGTTGCCATAAAACGAAGAAATCGAATCAGCGACCCCGGTAGCCATCGTTCATAGTAATCTTCAGGAGACTGGAGCATCATCCCGTACGTTACAGGCATAAGAAGCGCAAAAGGTGTACCGTCCAGCAGAATCGCTACACGTCCCTCTAGCAATGCAGCCATGACTCGATCTGGTCTCTCCGTATTTTGAATTTGCAGAAATGGGCTGAGAAAATTATCCTCAATAAGCTGCTCTACATAGCCCGACTCCAGTACCTCATCCATATCTATCGTTTGGACCCGCCGCTTCACCTCATCTACAAGCTCCGGGTCGGCAATATCTCTGAAATACACTACCATCAGCTGTTTTTCCACTCTTTTGCCGACTTTGAAGGAAGACATAGCCAGTTCCGTACTTTCTCCATGTCTGCGCAGCATCGCTGTATTGTCGCTGAGTGTCTCTGTAAAGCCGACTCGTGGTCCGCGCAGCACCGATTCCGATATCGGGTCTTCCACCCCTCGTGTACTCCCTTTGGGCGTACCCAGTACAAAAGCACCGGGTATGCCCTGAATCATGAGTATGACTGAACCGAACAGCACCTTTTGCAAGGAAAACTGTACCTCTAACGTATACTCTGTCTCCGATACCAGCATGACCTGGTGAACAATCATATCCCGAAGCTCTTTTCCTCGCGGAAGCTCTTCCCTTTCTTGCCCGGAGCTGCCCCAATCCATCAGAGGCTTTAAAATGTTCTGGTCCATGCCAACCTTGTCCGTTAATCCATCTACAAAAAAAAGTGTGCCTTCAGCGTTCAGATTATCCAGAAAAATTGCTCGTTCGTTCACGTCTGCCATATCCGTGACTGCCTGTCTGATTTTGGCTACATTGGCTTCATAATCTTCAGTAAAGGTCCCCTTTGCCTTCTCTGCCTCACTTATAGACGGGTTGTGGTCTGCCTGCTCCGAACGGTCTTCTTCTTCTAGCAGCTTCAATCGCTCCTTGCGTCTGCTTTCCCGGCCATCCAGCGCTTTAAGTTGTCGTACTGTCAGAAAAATAATCAAAGGGATGATAAATAAAAAGAGGGCTTCCACCCACACATTCCATTTGGGCACATGAGTTCCGATGACCTTCCACACGTTCATTCCTCCTTGAATTCCACCCGATTTGTATATAGATTTACCTGGATTAGAAAAAAGATGCATGAAAGATGGACCAGATGGAATAAATTTCTTTGCTCACAAAAGGAATAAAAAGGTGAATTTGATAGATGAACTGTATTGCAAAAGTGGAAATCCATGATAATATCTATTCATTCTATGACTAATGTCACAAATTTGTTGAATTCGTGGTCCATTATTCGAATCTAAAAGGAGTTGTAGGTATGAAGAATCATTTTTTGAAAAAAACCGCTGTATTGAGTCTGCTGGCGGTCATTTTGTTAGGAGGAACGGCAATCAGTCCCAAACAGGCTCAAGCATCGCCCGAGCCTTATATTGGGGAAATTACGATGTATCCGTATACGTACGCTCCTAAGGGCTGGATAAAATGCGAGGGTCAACTCCTGGATATTTCTCAGAATTCAGTATTATTCAGCCTGCTGGGCACTAATTTTGGCGGTGATGGAGTGCGTACATTTGCATTGCCTGACTTGCGCGGAGCTTCCCCGTTGCCGAATGTAAACTACTACATCGCTACCGAGGGGCCATACCCTTCCCGCCCATAATATGAATACATCAATAAGTGTGCTATTTAATAAAGAAGAGGTGATAGCGTGCTCGAAGGCAATAGCTTCACACGCAATAAGTTAAAACCCTACCGTGTGCTGGTTCCACTCATGCCATTGATCAGTGGTGCGTTCCTGTTCATAGGGACGAATGAAGCCCATGCTGCCGGTTGGGAAAATGTAGTGTTTAACAAACCAACTACATCCAGCGGTTACACCCAGCCCTATGATCCCTCCAGGGCTGTGGATGGGTCAGTCGACCCGACAAGCCGCTGGTATCAGGCAAGCAATGGTGAAAAATGGATCCAGGTAGATCTGAGAGACTGGTATATCGTAGATCGATATGTTGTTACAGGTATGGGTGTCCATTATGGATGGAACGATCAACGTGATCCATACAGTTTCCGATTGCAGACGAGCAGCAACGGATTTAATTGGGCGACTGTGGATACCGTGCAGAATAATGGGAGTTCTAATTTTCAAAAAAGCATTCCCCCTGTAACTGCACGATACCTGCGATTATATATTGATCAAGGAAATGCAAGAAACAATCAATGGGCTTCCATCATGGAATTCGCGGCTTATGGGGAGCGATTACCCGTTCCACAGGCCCCGGGCCATTTTACAGGTATTAAAAATGGAAATACGGTGGAGTTAAGCTGGGATGCCGTTCCTTATGCAACTTCCTACAAAGTCGTGCGTGATGGTATAACGCTCTACACAGGCAGCCTAACCCAATTCATAGACACTTCAGCATTGCCGCCAGGTGAAGCAGTTTACACAGTTCAAGCCGTGAATGCTAAAGGGGAGAGCACTCCCTCAGAAGTCAAAGTGAACATACTTACCGATGCAGAGAGAGTTGCACAGGCAAAAGCTGCACTTGCTCTAAGTCTCGCACCTGGAGATACGGTGGAATCGGTATCCCAAAAGCTGACCCTGCCACTCACTGGGTTGAATGATACGACGGTGAGCTGGAGTTCGGATACTCCTGACGTTATTACGAACGAAGGAGCTGTAATACGCCCGCGGTACGATCTGGGTGATCAAAAGGTAAAACTGACAGCAACGATTACAAAAGGAACCGCCTCGGATACCCAAACTTTTGAAGTTACCGTTTCGAAGATGACTGCTCAAGATACATTGAATCAAGCAGCAGATGCCCTATCGCTGGGTGATTTGTCTGCGGCACTAGAAAATGTATCTCTCCCTTTATCCGGTTATGGTGGAGTGCAGATCGAATGGTCCTCGTCCAAACCTCTTGTCATTGCAGCAGATGGAACACTCACCAGACCTTCCTATAGTAGTGGAGATACCGATGTTACCCTAACGGCCACCCTGCAACTTGCAGGCTTAACGAAAACAAAGGATTTTACTGCACACGTACTGCGTCTGCCGATGAGCGACACTGAAGCCGTGGACGCAGCATACAGAGCACTTGAACTACCGCTAACGACAGTAACCGGAGACGTATATTTGCCAAAAGATGCTCTGAATGGTGTTCAGGTGTCATGGTCGTCGAGCCAACCGGAGTTCCTGGATCATACTGGACATGTCACCTTCCCTACCTACGTACAGGGCGATCAGACCATCACGCTCGAAGCGATTGTGTCAAGAGGTGGGATTGAGCTTCGAAAAACCTTCAGCCTGCTCGTACCCGCATTGCCCGTAAGCGCTGATGAAGCAGTGAATTTGGCGGCAAAAACACTGAATCTAGATTACCCGCAAGGGATTAAGGATTCCATCGCCCTGCCTCGTACAGGGGCATTCGCCACCCAGATCGACTGGTCTTCGGATCGACCGGATATCCTCAGTGACAGTGGTCAGGTGAATCGGCCTAAATATACAGATGGTGATATGAATGTACAGTTAATTGCCATTATTTCTAAAGGTATAGCTTCTGTCCAAAAAACATTCACGATTACCGTGCTGAAAGCATTGCCGAATACACCTTATGTACGACTGAACGGCAGTAATCCAATTGTTCTGGAAACCGGGGATAGCTTCACTGATCCAGGAGCCAGCGTACTGGACAGTGTATACGGCAATATTCTGATTCCCGATCTTTCAGGTATCGGCAATGTCGATACGAATGTACCTGGTGTATACGTATTGAACTATACTTATAGCGACAATGGAAGTTGGACCGCAGAGCCGGCAGAACGCCGTATAAACGTGCTGCCCCGTGCTGTTGCAGCCGCAGTAGGCGATGAGGACATTGCCTCTGTGATCGTCACAGGCGCTTTACCGAACGCACGGCTTGAACTGTATAATGCTCAGCAGGAGCTTATAGCGGAAGGAATCGCTTCGAGTGAGGGAAAATATACATTTACACCAGTACCCGAAGGAGCTAGCTACTATGTGCTACAAAACGTAAATGGCATGAAGAGCGCGCCCTCTGGGCTAGTGTCTCCACAAGGATTAACCGCGCAGCGTGTCGCGGATTCCATCACAAGCATACCTGCCCCTACAACAAGTGATACAATGCTTATTCTGCCTGCTGTACCCGATGGCTTCCGTGTGACCATCAGCAGCAGTAGTCAACCAGACATCGTGCGTACAGACGGAACTATTTTTCAGAGAGACACTCCTTCCGTTGTCACTATAATATTGGATGTCATGAAGGCAAGCGATGGTTCTCATGCTTTGACGCAGGCCATAAAAGTCATCGTCCCTGCTAAAGTGACTGTGGGCACAGGCAAGTCTAACAAAGATAAGAATGAGGATCAGGATCTGTCTGCTGGCGTACAACAGATCGTTTTTTCAGAGCAAGGGAAAGCTGTTTCCCTCTTTGTTCCTTCGCCGGCATTTCTGGATGAACAGATTCAACAAGCACTGCGCGAAGGCAAGGCATACGCTGACATTCGTTTGGAGCAGGAAAAGCAAATGAGCCGTGTTCTCCTGACTCATTCTGTACTGAATAAATGGGAGCAGATTGGAGCTTCGGTGATCTCCCGTTATGGAACACTGATGCTATCCAGTGACACACTAACCAGCATGGCCGCCTCAGGTCAGCAGGACGTTACCATTTCATTTCAGCAGGCAGATCAGCAATTCCGAGATTGGGCTGAGCAACAATCCAACCTGAAGCTGATAGTAGCGGCTGTAGAAATTAAAGCTAACGTGACAGGGACTTCGTCCATCGTTCTGCCGCTGGATAGCGAATCTTCAAGTGAATTGCAGAATGTAGAACCCCAATTCTCTATTCTTGTGATGTATGAAAATGGCGAGCGCGAGATTCTAAAGGGCACTGCTGTGATAAATTCACAAGGGATTTTGTCGGGTGTGAGTCTGAATACACCTCGGTTAGGTACCTTCGCTGTTGCCGTCTCTACGGACGCGTCTCAGGTTGATCAGACCGATGTACAACATGACCCAATCCATTCGTCAGATTCGCAAGAGCCAGCTCAAGTGTGGCCGGACCTACAAGATCACTGGGCAGCGAAGTCCCTACAATCTCTTGCAGCCAAAGGCTGGATGCAGGGCTATAAAGATGGCAACATGCGCCCTGAGCGTGCGGTAAGCCGCGCAGAATTTGTAGCCATATTGATCAGGGGTTTAGGAACTACTGGAGACGAAAGCCTGTCTACCTCATTTACAGATATGAAGGGGCACTGGGCTGGATCAGCCGTGGATGCCGCTCACCGTCAGGGATGGATTCAAGGACTAACCGCTCAGACGTTCGGACCTGATGAAAGTCTTACGCGTGAACAGGCGATGGTGATCCTGTCACACGCGATGCAGAAACAGACATCCGTTTCCAGCCCTACTGGACTGCAATCTTACAAAGATGATCAGCTGATTGCTTCCTGGGCTTCCACAGCATTCGAAAAAGCCATAGGTTCGGGTTGGATTAGCGGGTATCCTGATGGAACACTCAAACCAAAAGCCGCCATCAGCAGAGGCGAGATGGCTGAACTGCTGGTACGAATTTTTAAATAAATCTGTCGAAGACGTATAATCTAATAGACTACACACTAAAGCGCGGTCCCAGGCTATTTGGGGACCGCGCTTTTTGTTATCAATATTTTATTAAGCTTTGCTTGTGTATTCACCCTTTTCGCTTCAATAAATATATTATGATTATCTGTAAAACGGGGCGATTAACCATCTGTCACCTCTACAGTAGGAAGAATGAGGAGGAGATACTTGAGCATGAAACATAAAAGACCGTTCAGGTTCAGTGGTGCTTCAAAAAAAGACGAGGACTGCAAACCACCAAGAGATAATAGAAGTATCGAAGCGCTTCTCAGGCTTATTCATGAATTGACCTCGATCGTCCCACTTGTATTCGCAAACCCTTCTACGGCTAATGTATCTTTATTGCAACAGATTTTAAGACAATTGCTGTCTCTGGCGAAAAGTTTAAGACTTAGAAGCAGGGCTAAGGCAGATTTACTGGCGGCGTTGGAACTTGCTATTGTAGCATTAGAAGCCACACCTTTCTCTCCGATCAGCGTAGGTACTACATTACAGCAACTGCTGGATGCCCTATTGTCTATCGTTCTACAGGAATCCCTCAATTCAACTCTTAAAGACAGTTTAATCCGTGCAATCAGAACTGCGGGTACGACGGTTAGCAACGCACTAAGTGAACCGTATTTGTCAGGGGAGCCCGGCCCACCAGGACCTCCCGGACCTGTGGGGCCTGGTGGTGCGCCTGGTCCAGCAGGTGTGCCGGGCCCACCAGGACCTCCCGGACCTGTGGGGCCTGGTGGTGCGCCTGGTCCAGCAGGTGTGCCGGGCCCACCAGGACCTCCCGGACCTGTGGGGCCTGGCGGTGCGCCTGGTCCAGCAGGTGTACCGGGTCCACCAGGACCTCCCGGGCCTGTAGGGGCCGCTGGACCTATCGGAGCTGAAGGGCCTGCTGGGCCTGCCGGGGGTGTAACAGGCGCCACGGGCGCTACGGGCGCTGATGGTTTGGTCGGACCCGCTGGAGCCACAGGGCCGACTGGCGCTGATGGACTGCCAGGCGCAGTTGGTGCGGTCGGACCCGCTGGAGCCACAGGGCCGACTGGCGCCGATGGACTGCCGGGCGCTGTTGGCGCGACTGGGCCTGCTGGAGCCACTGGACCGACTGGCGCTGATGGGCTGCCAGGTGCGGTTGGTGCGGTCGGGCCCGCTGGAGCCACTGGACCGACTGGCGCTGATGGACTGCCGGGCGCGGTTGGTGCGGCCGGACCCGCTGGAGCCACTGGACCGACTGGCGCTGATGGACTGCCAGGCGCGGTTGGTGCGGCCGGGCCCGCTGGAGCCACTGGGGTTACTGGAGCCACCGGTTCAGGGGCAATTATCCCATTTGCCTCCGGTGGTCCTGCTATACTGACAACCGTTCTTGGCGGATTGGTAGGAACCACTAGTTTGATTGGCTTCGGAAGCTCAGCTACAGGTATTGGCCTTGTAAATGGGGTTATAGACCTCACAGGCACGCTTGTAGGACCACTCATTAACTTTGCTTTTTCCGTTCCACGGGGGGGTGTAATCACATCCATTACCGGATATTTCAGTACAACTGCTGCTCTAACCCTCTTAGGATCATCCGTTAGCATTACTGCCCAGTTGTTTAGTTCCCCGACACCTAATAACACCTTTATAGCCGTTCCCGGAGCTACCGTTACATTGACTCCCCCACTAACTGACATCGTTGCTTTAGGAACGACTTCTAGTGGTATTGCTACTGGATTGGCTATACCTGTAACCGCGCAAACCCGTCTGCTTATGGTTTTCTCTGCCACTGCGACAGGCGTTTCCCTTGTCAACACCGTGGTGGGTTACGCAAGTGCAGGTGTCACTATTACCTGATCCAAAACAAAAAGGGCCCTGCAGGATTGTTCCTGTCGAGCCCTTTTTATGCTTTCCCTCACATGAATTAAACCGTCACAAGCGATATTTTCACTACTTCTCCCTCTTCACAGACGGCGAACGTTTTAATTTGTCCGTGGTCAGGCTCTTGAACGAGGCCTGTTTGCAAATCAATTTTCCAGTCATACAAAGGATCATAAATATAATGACCAGATACTATTGCCTCTGTAAGAGGACCCCCCTTAGGGTGAGGATTACTATTTTCAACAGCATACAGCTTATTCTCCGAAGTGCGGAAAACAGCAATTTCAGCACCTTTGACGTGGATAGTGCGTCCTATTCTGATCGGAAAATCCTTGCTATGACCGACAACAAGCCATTCGGCATTCTTGATCATTTGCTTGCTCGCTTCCTTCCTCAGGCATTTTTAGATGCAATTTTACACAATGGACGGAGTGACAGCCTCAAATAGATTCTTGCGTGTATCCTCATCATGGATGATTTTTTTCCATGGGTCTTCGACCTGTTGTAATGCAAATTCAACGCGTTCTACTAAAGCTTGTCGATTAGCTGTATCGTTAACGACAGCCTTCTGAATCTCTTCCAGACCGATCCGTTCCACCCACTCGGAAGTACGTTCCAGGTATTGCCCTGTTTCCCGGTAGAATTGCATCACGGCTCCTACAATATCAATCAGTTCAGCGTCGGTTTTTACTTTACAGAGTGAATCAGCCAACCGTGCTTTAATACCACCGTTTCCACCAATAAAGATCTCCCAGCCCCCATCGTTGCCTACGATTCCGATATCCTTCGTACATGATTCCGCACAGTTGCGTGGACATCCATTAACCGCTAGTTTGAATTTTGCCGGGAAATCCAATCGTTCGAATTTCCGTTCCAGTACTTCTCCCATTCCCATCGAGTCCTGTGTACCAAAACGACAAAATTGCGATCCAACACAGGTTTTCACCGTACGAAGTGACTTCGCGTACGCATATCCCGAAGGCATATCAAGTTCTTCCCACACTTTAGGCAGATCCTCTTTACGTACACCAATCAAATCCAGCCGTTGTCCCCCGGTTACTTTAACGACCTTAACGTTATATTTAAGCGATACATCAGCTATCTTCTTCAAATCTTCTGGAGTCGTTACCCCGCCGTACATTCTTGGCACCACTGTAAACGTTCCATCCTTTTGAATGTTCGCGTGCAATCGCTCATTTACAAACCGGGAATCTCCCTCATTTTCATAGGTATCAGGGTTAATCATACCCAAGTAATAATTCAGCGCCGGACGGCATTTGGAGCATCCTTCATCATTATGCCAGCCGAGTACATTCATCACTTCACGCGTAGTGGTCAGCCCTTTGGTTTTGATCGCTTCCACAATTTCGTCCCGACTCAATGTTGTACAGCCACATATTCCCTGCTTAGCTGATGTTTTGAAGCTGTCTCCAAGAACATATTGCAAAATTTGCTCAACGACCGGCTTACATCCTCCACAGGAGCGCGTTGCTCCGGTACATGCTTTAATTTCATCGACTGTGGTCAATCCATTTTCATTGATTGCTTCCACAATTGCCTTTTTAGTCACACCGTTACAACCGCAGACAATTTCATCGTCCGCCATCGTTTCAACGGATGACGTCTTCGCCCCGTGATTGCCGCATCCAGTACCCATGATCTGTCCATAGATCTCATCTGTCATTTCCGTTTGCTGACGCACATATTTTTGCAGACTAGCAGATTCACTCACATCGCCAAACAGTACAGTACCAACAATTTTATTATCACGAAGCAGTACCTTTTTGTATGTTCGCTTCCACTCATCCTTCGCTACAATCGCCGTATGTTCAGGTTGGGTTATGAATTCGCCAGCTGAGAAAACATCTACCCCTGAAATTTTAAGCTTGGTGGAAACTACCGATCCTGCATAGCCTTCAGTATCCACGCCTGCCAAATGCTTGGCAATCACACTTCCCTGTTCAAACAGCGGAGCTACCAGACCGTAGCAGATTCCACGGTGCTCAACACATTCCCCTACAGCGTATACATCCGGCATGGAGGTTCTCATGAAATCATCGACCACAATCCCGCGGTTCGTTTCCATACCACTTTCTTTAGCTACCTGGATATTAGGTTTAATCCCGACGGCCATTACAACCAAATCTGCTTCCAGCTCGCTTCCATCCGAGAAGCGCAGTCCTTGTACCCGATCTTGACCGTACACTTCCGCAGTTTGCATTTGCATAGCAAACTTGATTCCCTGACGTTCCAGTTCTGCTTTCAACATCGCAGAGGCTTCCCGGTCTAACTGACGTTCCATCAAATCTTCCATTAGATGAACGACCGTAACATCCATCCCGAGGTTGACCAGGCCTTTAGCTGCCTCCAGCCCCAATAGACCTCCGCCAATGACAGCGGCTTTTTTATAGGTCTTCGCTGCTTCCAGCATTGCCGAGCAATCGGCGATATCTCGGAAACCAATAACTCCCGGTAATTCTTTACCCGGAATAGGCAGAATAAACGATTGTGAACCAGTAGCCACCAAAGCCACATCGTAATCAATTTCCAGTCCGTCTTCGGTGTGAATCTTCTTGTGCTCACCGTCGATGCTTTTAACCATTTTTCCTGTATATAAAGTAATCCCTTGATCCGCATACCATTGCAAATCGTTCAGTATGATATCATCTATTGTTTTACTACCTTCCAACACATAAGAGAGCATGATCCTGTTATAGTTCGGATGCGGCTCACTTCCCAGGACTGTAATTTCATATTTATCTGTTAATTTTAAAATTTGTTCGACCGTATTGATACCAGCCATCCCGTTCCCTATAACCACAAGCTTCTTTTTACTGTTTATCATATACCGGTTCCTCCATTCATTCGACGCTACTTCCTATCCGACGACATCTCTACGTTTCTAATGAATATTGTTTATGCTTCTATTCTAATACAGCAGATAGGTCTATATGTGATTTCGATCACAATGTAGTTAAAATTATGAATATTTAGGGATTTCCCTATTCTATTTCAAGGGATTAAGGTAAGGACCGGAAATCATAGCAGTGTCATCGAAAGAATCTTTCCAATTCATGCGTAAATACAACCGTTATAAGGAATACTTTATGAACAACTTGTATCTTATGGGAAAACGAATTGAATTGTTTGGAGGTAATCAGCATGTGGTCTAAAATCATTTCTTATCTTCCTAGCTGGAGTACACTCTTTCAAGCTGGCCTCGCGTTGATTATTCCTTTAGGAATTTATTATATAAACACCTCGATTTATTCGTTTGTCGGCAGTAAGGGAGCCAAATCCAAACACTCTTCCAGTCATCCGCTCTCTAATAAACATAACGAAGGGCACATGGATCAGCAGCATGAACCGAGCTCTAAAATTACAGGAAATTATGATTCCGACTTACAGGCAATTCGTGAAGCTATTGGCGAAAATAGTGATGTGCATTTTCGTGAGTTTGTGGTGAAGAAATTTCATGTTCGGTCCGTGTTAGTCTTCATAGAAGGTATGCAGGATGAAAAGCTTATGAGCAAGCAGGTATTGGAGGTCTTGATGTTTGAAGGCCAGCAGCAGGGTCAGGATCAGCAGGAACAACCGGAAGGTATAAGTAATTCTTTTATAAAAGAAAGCCTGATGCCACTTACGCAAATTAGTGAAGTTACCCGTATGGAGGAACTGTACGAGTTCATCCTTTTAGGTCATACCGCCCTATTAATTGAAGGAATGAAGGAAGCGCTACTGGTGGGCCCTCCTAATGGCGCTATTCGCTCCGTCAATGAACCAACCTCTGAAGCATTGCTTCGGGGTCCCAGAATCGGTTTTACGGAAGTATTGAGTGAAAACACTTCGATGCTTCGACGCCAGGGTTTAAATAAAAGTCTGGAAATGAAGAAATTCCAAGTGGGCAGCAGAATCAAAAAAGATCTTGTTATCGCGTATATAAAGGATATTGTGAATCCGGACCTTCTTGAAGAAGTAAGCCGCAGAATATCAAAAATAGACATGGATTTTTTACCTGAATCCGGGTATGTGGAACAACTCATCGAAGACAATTATTTAAGTCCGTTCCAACAGGCTCATAATACAGAGCGTCCTGACCGTGTTATTAATGCTTTGTTGGAGGGAAGAATAGCGATCTTACTAGATGGTACTCCCTTTGCACTTATTGTCCCGGTGACCTTCAGTATGCTGCTTCAATCTCCCGAGGACTATTATGAGCGGTGGATTCCAGGAACACTTTTACGTTTGCTGCGGTTTAGCGGGGCGTTTATAGCGCTTATGGGGCCCGCTTTGTACATCTCTTTTATATCGTTTCATCCCGGTTTAATTCCAACCAAGCTGGTCATTAGCATTATCGGAACCCGTCAAGGCGTCCCTTTCCCATCGGTCATAGAGGTCCTGATTTTGGAAACCTCTATCGAAATTTTACGGGAGGCTGGCATTCGCCTGCCCAAACCCATTGGCCCTGCGATGGGCATTGTGGGAGGCTTGGTCATCGGTGATGCTGCTGTCAATGCGGGCATCGTTAGCCCCTTCCTTGTGATTGTAGTTGCAGTTACTGCCATTTCATCGTTTTCGATACCAACATATAGTGCGGGCATTACCCTTCGCCTTTTGCGTTTTGTCGGAATGTTCTTTGCAGCAATGCTGGGCATGTTTGGAACCATATTGTTCTTTCTGCTAATTTGTATCCATCTGACGAAGTTGAACAGCTTTGGTGTACCCTATGTAACTCCCTTCTCTCCCATGCGCCTAAGCGATTGGAAGGATCTGTACATCCGGGCTCCTCTATCTCTAATGAAGCGAAGACCTGTCATGATGAAAACACAGCAACGCAAGCGTAGATCATGATGCCCAATATGAAGGAGGAGCTACTGTGTTTAGACGCTCTGATGATAAAATCACAACTAAGCAGACGGCTGTATTCCTGACCAATACCGTATTGGGCGCAGGAATCTTGACACTGCCGAGAGGTGTAACTGAACAGGTACAGACTCCAGATGCATGGCTTTCTGTCCTCATCGGTGGAGCTATTGTCATACTCGTCATATGGGTCATGGTGAAGTTAAGTCAACAGTTTCCCGGAAACACCATATATCAATACTCCAGAAGAATTGTAGGTACTGTTCCGGGAGGATTCTTAAGCGTGCTGTTAATTATATACTTTATAATCATAGCTGGATTCGAGATCCGTGTGTTGGCTGAAGTAACCATGTTTTTCCTGCTTGAAGGCACACCCATCTGGGCGATTGTGATTCCATTCATCTGGGTAGGGAGTTATTTGGTGTTTGGAGGCATTAATTCCATCGCACGGCTGTACCAGATTATACTTCCGATCAGTCTCTTCTTTCTGCTTCTCTGTTTTGTCTTCAGCTTAAGAATCTTTCAAATTGATCATCTTCGTCCCGTATTGAGTGACGGAATTTTACCCGTCATCAAGGGGCTGAAATCGACTATTCTTGTCTTCTCTGGATGTGAAGTCGTCATGACACTGGTCGCTTTTATGCAACACCCCGAAAAAGCATTCAAGGCCATGGCAGTGGGTATCGGTATCCCTTTAGTTTTGTATTTTTTGACTGTAGTTATGGTGATCGGCGGGCTATCGGTAGATTCTACTGTGACAAGTACTTGGCCTACTATTAATTTGATGCGCAGTTTTGAGATCCCTGGATTTCTTTTTGAACGTCTGGAATTTCCACTGCTGGTGATCTGGGTGATGCAAATGTTTTGTAATTTCTGCAGTTTTTTCTTCAATGCTTCCTTAGGTGTCTCACAGGTGTTTGGTCTTAAATATCGTTATGCGATTTTCGGTTTAATTCCGCTTATCTTTATCTCCACGATGACTCCTGTTCGTATGATGGAAGTATTTAGTCTCGGCGACGCGATCGGATACATGGGGATCATATTATTTCTTCTGATTCCGGTATTTCTCTCCATCGTGTTCATGATCAGGAAGAAGGGAATGAAGCAAAATGTGTAGACGATCTATCCTATCCGTGCTGCTTGCCTTCATTCTGCTGGTTACTCAAGTCGGCTGCTGGAGCAGCAAAGAAATAGAGGAGCTTAGCATATATACAGGACTTTCTCTGGATAAGGGGGAGCTAAGTCCATTGGAACAGGAGCTGGAGAAGAAAGGCAGCCGCTACTTCAAGAAAAATAAAATTACGGCCAGTGTACAAATCGTTCCCAAAAAATCATCTGGAGGTCCAAGCCAGCAAGGCGGAGGAGGGGGACAAGAGCCAAACTATAACAACATAACTGGCACAGGAGATTCTTTGCTTGAAATCTTCCGCCAACTCTCTCTCCGTTTGGATCGCCCCGTTATTGGCCACCATCTAAAGGTCATCGTGGTTTCCACCGAACTGGCAAAACAACAGACGATGCAGCAATTGATGGATTTTGTGCTTCGTGATAATGATATTCGCCCGAGTTGTTTGGTCTTCTTAAGCAAGGGAAGAGCATCTAATACTTTAGTTACCAAATATAAGGAAGAAGTCCCATCCATTCATATTCTGTATATGCTTCGTAACCATTTCAGAACCAGCAAGGTAATGAGGGGGGTCAATTTGTCTGAATTGGATGGGATGATGCACTCCAAAAAAAGCTATATATTGCAAAACATCACTGAATCCGATGGGGAATTAGAATTTTCAGGTGCTGGCATTATTAAAGGAGATACCGGTCACTGGATCGGCAGTTTAGACCAACAAGACGTGGAGAGTATTGGATGGATTACAGGTGATGTTGAGGGCGGAGCTGTCAAAACGTATGACAAGCGGAATGAAGCCATAACTTATGAAATCAAATCGGTAAAAAGCAAAATAACAACTAAAGTGGGCAAGGACAACGACATTTCTTTTCACGTAAAAATTGAATCCAAAGGGCGTTTAATCGAAAACTGGGATGAGAAGGTAGACCCGACTGAGACGCCGAACATAAAAGAAGCAGAGAAAGAGTTTGAAAAACAAGTGGCTAGAAGGATTAAGTCTCTTATGCACAAATTACAATCCGAATATAAAGTCGATGTTGCCGGCTTTGGTGATCACCTGAAAATTGAAAAACCACAGGTGTGGAAAAAAATAAAGGGTGATTGGGATTATAAGTTCAGTAAAATCCCTGTAACCTTCGATATTAAGCTAACCATTACGGATTTAGGTTCCTCTGCCGAATAGTCGAAATCCACTCAAAAATTTACCTTGGAGTTAACAAAAACCCCCTCTTCTTAGAAGAGGGGGTTTCCACCACAGGGAACTATTCCGATTTAATCTCTCGATCTTGGATCAACCCTAATGGGTCAGCTTAAAAAATCAGATCTTCTCTCTTCACCGTGGGAACGTCTGGCAAAATCGACGAATTGGAATTTGTCCAGTCGATGCCTTGATTCGGTATACTGGAACAATGTGGTGTCTTCCAGATAAACATAGTTACGTACTACAACCACATGAGTATAGTTCTGGAGGTCCATCAGCTTACGGTCTTCTTCATCTGCATCTTCTACAGAAACGACTTTTTTAGCATAACTGATTGGAAGATGTAGTTCCCCCTCCAGATATTCGTAGATAGATTCACGACTAATTTCCTCGGTAAGCACAGGGACAATGTCTGATCGAAAGTAGTCTTTATCCAGTATGACACATTCACCTTCAATTTCACGCGCACGAATGACTTCCCAGACCCAATACTTATCTTTGTCAATCTCAAGATGAGTAGCTATGTCATCTGGAACGGGAATCAACTGATTTTTATGAACAATCGTTTGTGATTTACGGCCAATCCGCTCAGACATTTCTTTGAAACTGACCAATCCCCCTATGGGAAAATCCATCCGTCCGATATCCAGAACAAAAGATCCTTTAGCCTTTATTTTATGGATATACCCATTTTGTGCAAGCAAGTGAAGTGCCTTACGCACAGTCTCACGAGAAGTGTTATACTCCCGGGCCAATTCATTTTCAGAGGGCATTTTCGAACCAGAAGCCAATTCGCCTGTCTGGATTCGTCCCGAGTATTCTTGATAGATTTGCAAAAATATATTCTTAGTCAATTTTCATCACCACGTTTATTGTAGCATTCTTTCACTGACCAAGTTACTAAAATAGGCTAGCAGGATGAATCTGACTTAATTCGTTTTGTCTGATGAAGAATTCAAATGAATTCTCATTAAGACATATTGCGAATCGTTCGCCTCACCTGGCAATTCCTCAATCGATTCAATCATACTCTGCCCATCGGGAACAATGACCGGTGTAATCATAGGATACCCTGATTTCTGGATCAGCTCACGGTCAAATTCCATCAGTAGCTGTCCTTGCTCCACGTTTTGACCTGTTTCCACATGCATGGTGAATCCTTCTCCCTTTAATGACACCGTGTTGATTCCTACATGCACCAGAATCTGCACACCTGTTGGATGCTCCAAAATCAAGGCATGCTTGCTTTTCACCATGATGTGAATGACTTTTCCACTGAAAGGGGCAAGAATCCGACCATCCTTCGGTTCCACTGCAATTCCTTGCCCCATCTGCCGTTCGGCAAAAGCCGGATCAGGAACCTGTTCTAATGGCACAACATGTCCTAGTACCGGAGTCTTTACTTCAAGCACATCCAGTGCAGAATTTTGTTGGTCCGAATTTTTCCGTATGGAGTCATTAGCTGGTGTAGCTGGAGTCTGACGGCGCTTATTGAGCAGCTTCCCATACATAAAGGTTAAGGCAAACGGCACAATCAATACGATCGCCATCCCAACGAAGAATACCCCCCAGTTGTTTGGGAAAATAGACAGGAAGCCTGGAATCCCTCCCACACCAATGGAAGAAGCCAACACATGATTTACGGTGAGCAGTATACCTGCGATACCGGAACCGATCATTCCGAATACGAACGGATATTTATACCGAATATTGACCCCGAATATGGCAGGCTCGGTTACACCCAGAAAAGCAGACACGGAAGAGGTAAGAGCCAATCCTTTTCCCTTTTGCTCCTTCAATACCAACATCATTGCCAGTGCCCCGGCCCCCTGAGCGATATTGGACAGGGCCAGCATCGGCCATAGGAACGTTCCACCCTGTGTACCAATTAATTGCACGTCCACCGCCAGGAAAGTATGATGCATTCCCGTGATCACGAGCAAGGCGTAAAAACCTCCATAAATCAGGCCACCCAGCGCAGGAGCCAAATCGAAAACGTATACAAGACCAGTCGTAATCGCATTACCAATCATAAAAGTAACCGGACCGATCACTGTAAAGGCAAGAAATCCCGTGATTAATAATGTAATCGGTGCTACGAGCAACAGCTTAAATGAATCCGCTATCTTTTTATTTAGGAATTTTTCAATTTGTGCGAGCACGTAAGCGGATACTAAAACGGGTAAAACCTGTCCTTGATAACCAATCTTATTCACTTCCCAACCAAACAAATCCCAAACTGGAACAGTTCCTTTGGTAACGGCATCCGCATAACTGTATGCACTTAGCAGATCTGGATGAACTAGAATCAAACCGAGCACAATCCCAAGTAAAGGACTACCGCCAAACCTAACAACGGCCGACCATCCAATCAAGGCAGGTAGGAATGTAAAAGCCGTACTGGCAATGGTGTTAATAATAGACGCAAAGTCAGTCCATTGAGGATAGACCTGTACCAGAGCCATTCCTTCGAAAAAGATTCCCTTTCCAGTCAAAATATTATTGATCCCAAGCAATAAGCCTGCAGTCACAATTGCGGGCAAAATAGGAATAAAGATATCTGCCAGCGTCTTGATGGCACGCTGAATCGGGTTTTGTTTTTTACTAGCGGCGTTCTTAACATCGTCCTTAGAAGCCCGACTGCCTCCTGTAATGGAGATCATTTCGTCATATACCTTATCCACCAGACCTGGGCCAATCACGACCTGATACTGTCCTTGTGAAGAAAATTGGCCTTTGACCAGATCATTTTGTTCGAGTGCATCTTTATCGACCAACTTATCATCATACAGGGCAAATCGCAGACGAGTTACGCAATGCGTAGAGGCCTCTATGTTGTCTTTACCACCAACGGCTTTTATAATGTCTTCCACCTGTGCTCTTTCAATCGCCATCTAGTCCACTCCCTCGACGTTTGCTCATTTTTAAAGCAGCACCCCGGCTTAAAAATAAATGTACTACCGGGGGTGCTACTGGATATTTCCATACTATTCACTAAGGTTAACGAACAATCCACATATAGGAAGCATACGGAGTCAAAGAGACCACCTGGTTTAGCTGTGGAGCATACTGGGTATTACCGATTAAAAGCTCAGCCGCTGCTACTGCTTGATTATCTAATGATAAATAAAATGAATCCGGTATACGGAATTGTACATCCCGCCCACTAAAATTAGAGATGACGACCAAAGTCTCCTGTTCATTGCTGCGTTGATATGCGTAGACCTGAGGATGAGCTTCGTCCAAACGTTGATAATCCCCATCGGTGATGACCTGTACCGTCTTACGCAGACGAATCAGCTTACGGTAATGGCTGTAGATCGAGTTCGGGTCCTCTAACTGGGACTGAACGTTGATCTGTGGATATCGTTCATCTACCTTAATCCAAGGCGTGCCTGTAGTGAAGCCCGCATTGCGAGTGTTATCCCACTGCATCGGTGTCCTCGAATTATCACGAGACCGCTCTCGAATGATATCCAATGCTTCCTCTGCACTTTTACCTTGCTCCTGCAAAATACGATACATATTCAGCGATTCAACATCACGGAATTCTTCAATATCTGACCACTGCGGATTGGGCATTCCGATCTCTTCACCTTGAAATATATAAGGTGTTCCTTGAAGTCCATGTAGCGTGGTTGCCAGTAGCTTGGCGCTCTCCACATGGTATTCATCATCATCCAAAAAGCGAGAGATCGCTCTTGGCTGATCATGATTGTTAAAAAACAATGCACTCCAGCCGCCACCCTGTTGCATGCCAATCTGCCAATCCGAGAATAGCTTTTTCAACATTTCAAAATCATAAGGCATGAGTTCCCACTTTTGCCCATTGGGATAGTCCACCTTCAAATGATGAAAATTAAAGGTCATGGATAATTCTTTTCTGTCTGGATTGGAATAACGGATACAGTGATCCAGTGAGGTGGAGGACATCTCCCCTACAGTGACACTGTTATACAGTGAGAATACTTTCTCATGTAATTCATGAAGGTATTCATGCACATGCGGACCGTCCGTATAATACTTACGCCCGTCCCCAGGAGCCGTGCTTCCATCGTCGTCCGAGAATTGCCGATCTTTGGAGATCAAATTAATGACATCAAGTCGGAAGCCACTAACTCCCTTCTCTGCCCAAAATTCCAGCACATTAACAACTTCCTGACGAACTTTGGGATTTTCCCAGTTTAAATCCGCCTGCGTCTTATCAAACAGTGTCAAGAAATATTGGTTTGTAGCCTCGTCATACTGCCAAGCTGGTCCACCAAACTTGGAAATCCAGTTGTTCGGAGGTCCTCCATCGGGTGCTGGGTCACGCCAGATATAATAGTCCCTGTACTCACTATCCTTAGAAAGCCGCGCCTGCTGAAACCAGACATGCTCTGTGGAAGAATGGTTAACCACGATGTCGATCATCAAGTGCATCCCACGCGCCCGAATTTCCCGGCTCAATTCTTCAAAATCCTGCATTGTTCCATAGTCAGGATTAATCCGGCAATAATCGGCTACATCATATCCGTTATCACGTTGTGGCGAGACATATACAGGCTGCAACCAGATAATATCAACACCCAGTCCTTGCAGAT
The DNA here is from genome assembly GCF_002872435.1 of Paenibacillus sp. lzh-N1. Taxonomy (NCBI): domain Bacteria; kingdom Bacillati; phylum Bacillota; class Bacilli; order Caryophanales; family Paenibacillaceae; genus Paenibacillus; species Paenibacillus sp. lzh-N1. Next base: position 1,008,498 of record NZ_CP025696.1, read on the forward strand.
AATTCAGCTTTTGTGTCAGTCCTCTTATATCACCGGTTCCTTTGCCCGTCGTATCGTTAAAACTTTTGGGATAAACCTGATAGACGACCGATTTGCGCCACCAGTCCTTATCTTGAGGAATTAAAGTCTTGTTCATTGCTTCCATTCATGCTCATTCCTTTCTTGCGAAATGAAGTAGCGTAAAAGAATTTAATATAACGCTTTCAACTTCTTGTATATACAAGACTAAATCATGTATATACAAGTTGTCAATATACTTTATGTATTAAGGTAATACCCGTTTTACGACCAAATGATCAGGAAACTCATCCATTCTGTCCGGATTATATTTCATGAATCTTTGAATAAGCTCTGTTCACACGAAAAAGGCTCCTGCTTATAAGTCAGGAACCTCTCTTTTAAATCGTGAATACGGTATTTATTTAAATCCATATGGATAGTGCACTATAAAGGAGCAATAAGGCCATAATGATATTGAAGGAGCGCTCATACTTATTCAAGAAGCGCTGGAACATAGCTCCGAAAATCGCCCAGCACATTACAGCTACAAAACCAATACAGGTCAGGAGCAACGAGATCGTAAACATTGTCATATACGACACATCATACGGCATTACAAACGTTGAAATGACCGTAATACCATACAAAATGATTTTTAAATTGATAAATTGCAGCAGCAGTCCTGATTTGAAGGAATATCCTTCATTGTGGTCATTATCCTCCGAAGTAGATTTGCTCTTTGCTATTTTTACTGCCAGATAAAGCATGTACAGACTACCAAGAACATTCATCCAGATTTTAACCCGAGGCAAGAAATGATATAAAGCAAGATTAAAATAGCAGGCTAACAGCATAATGGCGAAACAGCCTGCTGTTACTCCCAGTAAGAATGGAAAAGCTCTCTTCAAACCTAACCGCCTGGCACTGTCCAATGACATAATATTGTTGGGGCCTGGCGTAAAGCTAGTAACAAGCACATAAGATAAAAATGGAATAAACGGCATGCAACAATCAACTCCAGTGTGTTATAATTGAATAAAATGTGCGTTGAAACGCACATTTGTACTTCATGATTGTACATCATGTTCTTTATATAGCACAATAGGGAGCGAAAAAATGATGGAGAATATTAATTTGATTTTAAGTAAAAATCTAAAGCATCTAAGAAATGAAAGAAAATTGAGTTTAGATAAATTAGCTGACCTGACGGGGATCAGTAAAACGATGCTCGGCCAGATTGAACGCGGAGAATCTAATCCTTCGATTACAACGGTATGGAAAATTGCGAACGGTCTGAAAATATCATTCACTGCCCTGATTAGCGAGCCGCCTGCCGATGCCATAGTCGTTCCTAAAAGCAAAGTACAAGTGCTTGAAGAAAGCAATCACTATCGTTTGTATCCGTTTTTCCCCTATGAAGGAAACAGAAATTTTGAGGTCTACACCGTAGAGATTGAAACAGGCGGGGAACTGAGTTCCGCCCCTCACCGTGAGGGTACTGAAGAATTTATTACCGTATTTGAGGGTGAAATGGTGGTAAAAGTCAGCGAAGAAACGTACACGGTGAAAGCCGGAGATTCGATACGCTTTAAAGCAGACCGTCCGCACATATACTATAATTTAGGAGAAACGCTGGTAAGGATGAATATGATCATTTATTACTCTGTATAATAGTTCAATTCTTGAAGAGCATATATGTAAAAGTCCTTAAATATAAAAGATCCTATTAAAATAAGAGGCTCTTTTAATAGGATCTTTGGTACAAATCATAAATGATTAACCTGTTTGTTGTTTAGGAGATTTCAACTTGCTTGATTATTCGTGCCGGATTCCCAGCTACAATCATATGATCTGGAACATCTTTGGTTACGACTGCTCCTGATGCCACTACGACGTTATTACCTATCGTAACACCGGGATTAATAACCGCCCTGCCGCCAATCCATACATTATTGCCAATCGTTACAGGCTTTCCATACTCTGGACCAGCAATTCGTTCAAATGGATCAATGGGGTGAGTCGCTGTGTAAATATGGACTCCCGGAGCCAGAAAACAATTATCCCCAATACGTACCTCGCATACATCCAAAATGGTACAGTCAAAGTTGGCATAGAAATTTTCCCCAACATGGATGTTGTATCCGTAGTCACAGCGTATGTTGGGTTCCATGCTTATATTTTCACCTGTGGAACCGAAAAGCTCCTTAAGTAACTTTTTACGGTACTCACTATCCGCCTCAGTCGTCTGATTAAAGAGACGTACACATCTTCTCGCATACTCTCTTTCACTCGTTAATTGAGGATCAGCTGCTACATACAGTTCCCCATCCAGCATCTTTTGTTTTTCCGTTTTCATAGACATGCGACAATCCCCTTTATATTTTAATCTCATTCTTTTCTTTCGTCCCCACGGGCCGGGCAGCACCCGATATCAAACCAGCAACAATAACGCCAATGAGCACTACAATTAAAGCATGCAGGAGACCCACATGTTCACCTAAAAGCCCTAATCCCGGAGGTCCCACTAAAAAGGCAATATAACCTATTGTGGCTACGGCTCCTACCCGGACAGCCGCACCACGAGGATCATCTCCGGCAGCAGACAAACCTACAGGAAAACCAAGTGAAGCTCCAAGCCCCCATAGCAAGATACCCAATCCAGCTAAGAGATAATGCTGTCCCCAGATCACTAGAATAATACCCACAGCAGCCAGTCATTCGCAGCCCCTTCTGCAAACGCCATCCCGAGCACGATGATCCCAATCAGTAGGATTCGCCTTTCTTTCCAGACAGCAAGCTGAACCTTCATATTAGATCCAACCTTTTGCGTAGAAACTTCCTTTTCTTTACCTGTATCATGAGGCAAATAACGATACAAGTAGAAAGTTACTGCGGCAATCATGGCAGCCATAGCTCCAAAATGAATCACAACAGGTATTCGTAACGCCGCTGCTCCAGAACCGATGATAGCTCCTAGAAGTGTCCCCATACTAAACGAACCGTGAAAGGCGGGCAAAAGCGTTTTATTCAACTGATTTTCTACCGCAGAACCTTCGACATTAAGAGCTACTTCGGCTGTACCATAGCCACCACCAAAGATGACCAAACCAACAAACACCATGCTCGTGAGCGAAAATGCAGTTCCCAACCCTACAATGACAAAACCAATCACAATCAAAAGCGCACTTCCCAGAATGACCAACCGTCCACCTATACGAGAAATAACATTGCCCGCACTAAGTAGTCCCAATAAGGAACCCGCGGCTAATCCAAAAATAATAATCCCCATTTCGGCAGTCGAGACATGCAAAATATCGCGTATGACAGGCGTGCGGGACACCCAGGATGCAAAAGCTATACCCGGTAAAGCGAATAAAACAAATAAAACATTGCGAACTATCCTAGGATTCATGGAGGGTTCTACTGTCATCGCTTAGCTCCTTAACGATACTTTTTATATATCTTTTAATAAGTAGTATTATAATAAATTATTCTACTCGTATCCAGCACTATTGTCAAAAAAACTGGGCAGTATGATAAAGCTGAGGACAGCCGCCTGCCCGTTTTCAGTGCTTCATCATTACAAGTTTTTTCTCCATCCCCAAGTCGCCCCAATCGCTTCCCGTGTGACGTGTTATGCCGACGAGTGGCTTCATATCCGCATGCGCCAAGTAAAGGCAGCGGTTAGTCTGGTAGGACCAGTTCCTACAATAATGGATCTATACATCTCTCTTCCTCCGTCAATCCTCTTCGTTTTCTCCTCAAAAGCATTATGATGATCGGTTTCGTATATGTACCTTACATGAACATTCAATAATGAAAAAAGGAATACTTCCTTGTCCGTTTACTTAGACTAGAAGCATTCCTTTTATTTTTAATGTTACGCTTGATGAAGCGCTCCAATGCTAAGGCCAAACGCAGCTTCGTGAATCACTTCTCCAGTCGTTGGATGAGCAAAAACCGTTTGCGTGATTTGCTGTTCTGTCAGCTCATTGGCAATCGCCAATGTCAGGCTACTGATTAAAGATGATGCATCTGGACCAATGATCGATCCACCCACAATTTTTTGTGTCACATTATCCTTTATCAATTTAATAAAGCCTTCCGATTCATTCATCGTTAATGCTTTCCCATTGCTGGAAAACGAAACTTTGCTTACACTGAAATCCATTCCCTCTCGCTTGCATTGATCCTCTAATATACCAACACTTGCGATTTCGGGTGAAGTAAAGATGACATTGGGAATGGTGGCATAGCACTAGGATATATTACTGTATATTTAATAAAGAAAGTACGTAAATAAAATCACGTTTCTAAGATCGGCTTGATTCCCCCGAAAAAAAGGCACACCCCTTACTGGGATGTGCCTTTTTATCTTGCTTGGCGGCGTCCTACTCTCCCAGGACCCTGCGGTCCAAGTACCATCGGCGCTGGAGGGCTTAACGGTCGTGTTCGGGATGGGTACGTGTGGAACCCCTCCGCTATCGCCACCAAACATGAATTTGCCTCGCAAATTCTAACTTCAAGGTTACACCTTGAAAACTGGATCCGAAACTTCCTTGCGCTTTATCTTTAGGATAAGCCCTCGACCGATTAGTATTGGTCAGCTCCATGCATTACTGCACTTCCACCCCCAACCTATCTACCTCGTCGTCTTCAAGGGGTCTTACATACTGGGAAATCTCATCTTGAGGGGGGCTTCACGCTTAGATGCTTTCAGCGCTTATCCCTTCCGTACATAGCTACCCAGCGGTGCTCCTGGCGGAACAACTGGTACACCAGCGGTACGTCCATCCCGGTCCTCTCGTACTAAGGACAGCTCCTCTCAAATTTCCTACGCCCACGACAGATAGGGACCGAACTGTCTCACGACGTTCTGAACCCAGCTCGCGTACCGCTTTAATGGGCGAACAGCCCAACCCTTGGGACCTACTTCAGCCCCAGGATGCGATGAGCCGACATCGAGGTGCCAAACCTCCCCGTCGATGTGGACTCTTGGGGGAGATAAGCCTGTTATCCCCAGGGTAGCTTTTATCCGTTGAGCGATGGCCCTTCCATGCGGTACCACCGGATCACTAAGCCCGACTTTCGTCCCTGCTCGACTTGTAGGTCTCGCAGTCAAGCTCCCTTCTGCCTTTGCACTCTTCGAATGATTTCCAACCATTCTGAGGGAACCTTGGGGCGCCTCCGTTACTCTTTAGGAGGCGACCGCCCCAGTCAAACTGCCCACCTGACACTGTCCTCGTACCGGATCACGGTACCAAGTTAGAACCTAGATACGATCAGGGTGGTATCCCAAGGATGCCTCCTCTCAAGCTGGCGCTCAAGATTCAACGGCTCCCACCTATCCTGTACAGATCGTACCCAAATTCAATATCAAGCTGCAGTAAAGCTCCATGGGGTCTTTCCGTCTTGTCGCGGGTAACCTGCATCTTCACAGGTATTAAAATTTCACCGGATCTCTCGTTGAGACAGCGCCCAAGTCGTTACGCCATTCGTGCGGGTCAGAATTTACCTGACAAGGAATTTCGCTACCTTAGGACCGTTATAGTTACGGCCGCCGTTTACTGGGGCTTCGGTTCATAGCTTCGCTCTTGCGAGCTTACCACTCCCCTTAACCTTCCAGCACCGGGCAGGCGTCAGCCCGTATACTTCGCCTTGCGGCTTCGCACAGACCTGTGTTTTTGCTAAACAGTCGCTTGGGCCTTTTCACTGCGGCCCCCTCGGGCTATTCACCCTACCGAGGCACCCCTTCTCCCGAAGTTACGGGGTCATTTTGCCGAGTTCCTTAACGAGAGTTCTTCCGCGCGCCTTAGAATTCTCTTCTCGCCTACCTGTGTCGGTTTGCGGTACGGGCACCTTCTCCTGGCTAGAGGCTTTTCTTGGCAGTCTGAGATCATGACCTTCGCTACTATAATTTTCGCTCCCCATCACAGCCCAGCCTTAACGATGTGCGGATTTGCCTACACATCAGCCTCACTGCTTAGACGGACATCCATCAGTCCGCGTCACTACCCTACTGCGTCACCCCATCGCTCATCACGGATTACGGTGGTACAGGAATTTCCACCTGTTGTCCTTCGACTACGCCTATCGGCCTCGCCTTAGGTCCCGACTTACCCTGAGCGGACGAACCTTCCTCAGGAACCCTTAGGCTTTCGGCGGATCTGATTCTCACAGATCTTTTCGTTACTCATACCGGCATTCTCACTTGAATGCAGTCCAGCGCTCCTTCCGGTACACCTTCAACCCGCATTCAACGCTCCCCTACCCCTGATGCAAAAGCATCAAGCCATAGCTTCGGTGGTGTGTTTAGCCCCGTTACATTTTCGGCGCAGAGTCACTCGACCAGTGAGCTATTACGCACTCTTTCAATGGTGGCTGCTTCTAAGCCAACATCCTGGTTGTCTGTGCAACTCCACATCCTTTCCCACTTAACACACACTTGGGGACCTTAGCTGATGGTCTGGGCTGTTTCCCTTTCGACAATGGATCTTAGCACTCACTGTCTGACTCCCGGAACTAAATCTATGGCATTCGGAGTTTGACTGAGCTTGGTAACCCTTGCGGGCCCCGCACCCAATCAGTGCTCTACCTCCACGATTCTTTTTTCCGAGGCTAGCCCTAAAGCTATTTCGGGGAGAACCAGCTATCTCCGGGTTCGATTGGAATTTCTCCGCTACCCCCACCTCATCCCCGCATTTTTCAACATGCGTGGGTTCGGGCCTCCAGTGCGTGTTACCGCACCTTCACCCTGGACAGGGGTAGATCACCCGGTTTCGGGTCTACGTCCACGTACTCAGTCGCCCTATTCAGACTCGCTTTCGCTGCGGCTTCAGCTCTTCACCTTAACCTTGCACGGGAACGTAACTCGCCGGTTCATTCTACAAAAGGCACGCCATCACCCCTAAATTGGGCTCTGACTTCTTGTAAGCACACGGTTTCAGGATCTATTTCACTCCCCTTCCGGGGTGCTTTTCACCTTTCCCTCACGGTACTGCTTCACTATCGGTCGCCAGGGAGTATTTAGCCTTGGCAGATGGTCCTGCCGGATTCATACGGGGTTTCACGTGCCCCGCACTACTCGGGATCCGTCTCGGAGGGAACAAGTTTTGAACTACAGGGCTTTTACCTTCTCTGGCGGGCCTTTCCAGACCTCTTCATCTAACCGGTTCCTTTGTAACTCCATATGAGACGTCCCACAACCCCAAGGAGCAAGCTCCTTGGTTTGGGCTAATCCGCGTTCGCTCGCCGCTACTGACGGAATCACTATTGTTTTCTCTTCCTCAGGGTACTTAGATGTTTCAGTTCCCCTGGTCTGCCTCTCACTCACCTATGAATTCAGTGAGTAGTGACTGTCGATGAAGACAGCCGGGTTTCCCCATTCGGACATCCCCGGATCAAAGCTTGCTTACAGCTCCCCGAGGCCTTATCGTTGTTCGCCACGTCCTTCGTCGGCTCCTGGCGCCTAGGCATCCTCCGTGTGCTCTTTGTAGCTTAACCTAGTATCTACATTGTAAATACGATTTGCTACCTTTATTTCACTTGTTTACACAAGATCAGCTTAAAGGAATATTCTAAAACGCAATTTCGTTTCGGTATCCAGTTTTCAAGGTGCAATTCGAGAGTTTGAACTCTCAAAACTGAGCAACGAGTGAGTAGTTTTTGAAGCTTATGCTTCATATTTGAATGTTTCCATCGCAGGAAACGATTCTCCATAGAAAGGAGGTGATCCAGCCGCACCTTCCGATACGGCTACCTTGTTACGACTTCACCCCAATCATCTACCCCACCTTCGGCGGCTGGCTCCTTACGGTTACCTCACCGACTTCGGGTGTTGTAAACTCTCGTGGTGTGACGGGCGGTGTGTACAAGACCCGGGAACGTATTCACCGCGGCATGCTGATCCGCGATTACTAGCAATTCCGACTTCATGTAGGCGAGTTGCAGCCTACAATCCGAACTGAGACCGGCTTTTCTAGGATTGGCTCCACCTCGCGGCTTCGCTTCCCGTTGTACCGGCCATTGTAGTACGTGTGTAGCCCAGGTCATAAGGGGCATGATGATTTGACGTCATCCCCACCTTCCTCCGGTTTGTCACCGGCAGTCTGCTTAGAGTGCCCAGCTTGACCTGCTGGCAACTAAGCATAAGGGTTGCGCTCGTTGCGGGACTTAACCCAACATCTCACGACACGAGCTGACGACAACCATGCACCACCTGTCTCCTCTGTCCCGAAGGAAAGGCCTATCTCTAGACCGGTCAGAGGGATGTCAAGACCTGGTAAGGTTCTTCGCGTTGCTTCGAATTAAACCACATACTCCACTGCTTGTGCGGGTCCCCGTCAATTCCTTTGAGTTTCAGTCTTGCGACCGTACTCCCCAGGCGGAATGCTTAATGTGTTAACTTCGGCACCAAGGGTATCGAAACCCCTAACACCTAGCATTCATCGTTTACGGCGTGGACTACCAGGGTATCTAATCCTGTTTGCTCCCCACGCTTTCGCGCCTCAGCGTCAGTTACAGCCCAGAGAGTCGCCTTCGCCACTGGTGTTCCTCCACATCTCTACGCATTTCACCGCTACACGTGGAATTCCACTCTCCTCTTCTGCACTCAAGCTCCCCAGTTTCCAGTGCGACCCGAAGTTGAGCCTCGGGATTAAACACCAGACTTAAAGAGCCGCCTGCGCGCGCTTTACGCCCAATAATTCCGGACAACGCTTGCCCCCTACGTATTACCGCGGCTGCTGGCACGTAGTTAGCCGGGGCTTTCTTCTCAGGTACCGTCACTCTTGTAGCAGTTACTCTACAAGACGTTCTTCCCTGGCAACAGAGCTTTACGATCCGAAAACCTTCATCACTCACGCGGCGTTGCTCCGTCAGGCTTTCGCCCATTGCGGAAGATTCCCTACTGCTGCCTCCCGTAGGAGTCTGGGCCGTGTCTCAGTCCCAGTGTGGCCGATCACCCTCTCAGGTCGGCTACGCATCGTCGCCTTGGTAGGCCATTACCCCACCAACTAGCTAATGCGCCGCAGGCCCATCCACAAGTGACAGATTGCTCCGTCTTTCCTCCTTCTCCCATGCAGGAAAAGGATGTATCGAGTATTAGCTACCGTTTCCGGTAGTTATCCCTGTCTTGTGGGCAGGTTGCCTACGTGTTACTCACCCGTCCGCCGCTAGGTTGTTTAGAAGCAAGCTTCTAAACAACCTCGCTCGACTTGCATGTATTAGGCACGCCGCCAGCGTTCGTCCTGAGCCAGGATCAAACTCTCCATTAAAGACCAACCGAAGTTGGTTATAGAAAGAGCGATTAGCTCATTTTGAAACTGACGAGATAAAATATCTCATTGTTGATTTTGCGAACAAAATCAGTTTACTCACTCGTTGTTCAGTTTTCAAAGATCAAATTCTTTTTCGCTGCGTTTTTCAGCAGCTATAAGATCATACCATGTTCATTTCAAAAATGCAAGGGTTATTTTCTTTTTTTTCTGAAGATCATTTCACCCTGTGGATTCTCTTTTAAAGCGGCTGTTTTGTTGTCAGCTCAAATAATATACCATTTAGCTTTGCTAATTACCACAGGTAAATTATACAATTAATTATATATAACAATAGCATTTCGGTTTATACCTATTGTGTTTTTGGGCATCAAGATAGATCGCCAGACCTGACCTAGTTTTGGTTGATGCTAAGAGCGATGAAATCGTTTAGTTTCAGGATAAGGACCGGTGCAAATTATGAAATTAGGACTTCTCTATTCGTTTTCATGCAAGCTCCTTCCCCCTGACAGTTAGATAAACACACAAAAAAACGACCATAAGGTCGTTTTTTTCTAGTCTATGCTCTCTTTGGACGCATCCATAACATAATAGGAAGTAACGCCAGCGCCAGAATTCCTCCCGCATAAGAAAGTATGGAATAGCTTGAATTTGCTACAATCATCCCAGACAGTGCTCCTCCCGACGCTCCTGCCAAAGCAATAAGTACATCCACCGCCCCCTGTACCTTAGCTTGATTAGATGTTGTCGTCGAATCTACGATCAAAGCGGTTCCGCTAATCAGTCCAAAATTCCACCCTATCCCTAAAAGAGAAAGCGCCACAATAAGCATAACCATGGAATCAGTGGGAGCCAACGCAGCTACTACGCCAGCGAGAAGTAACGTTACAGCCGAAGCCAGCGCCATCGCTATACGACCAATCTTATCGACAAGAATACCTGTAATCAGAGACGGAAGATACATAGCGCCAATATGAAAACCGATGACTAATCCTACTTCGCCAAGTCCATGTCCATGATGCTTCATATGTACGGGAGTCATCGTCATAATCGCAACCATGACAATTTGAGTTATTATCATAATTAAAGCGCCAAGAGTAATTCCTTTTTTGCCATCACGAGTAGCTTCAAGATCAGAAGACGACTGGCTTCCTTGTGCCGCCTGATTCGCAACCGCTTTGGCTACCAATAAAGGATCTGGATGAAGAAGTAGCAATAATATTATGCCTGCTAGTGTATAGGCTACAGCCGCTAAAAGAAAAGGTCCCGCTAAACTGGGAACTCCAATGGATAACGCAAACTCTCCCGTAACGTTAACTAAGTTGGGACCGGCTACCGCTCCGATCGTTGTAAAGACCATAGCCATACTCGCAGCTGTTGCTCTCTGCTTTGAATTCGCGAGATCTGTACCGGCATAACGAGCCTGCAGGTTTGTAGCCGTTCCCGATCCATAAATAAGAAGGGAGACCAAAAGCAGGGTAATACTATTCATAAGAGCTGCAACAACGACACCGATCGCCCCAACTCCCCCTGCAATAAAACCGAGTCCCAACCCCATCCGTCGGCCAAATCTTTGGGAAAACCGACCAACGAGGAGCGCTGCAACCGCTGATCCAAGTGTAAATAGTGCTGTAGGAATCCCCGTGAACTTATCCGTACCCAGCATATCTTGCGCCAATAACGCACCCACGGTTACTCCGGCAGCCAGTCCGGCGCCTCCAAAAATTTGAGAGAAAATAACGGTGATAAGCGTACGACGATACAGTTTTTTTTGCTTATCTGAAGATTCCACATAGGAATTGATAAGCGCTTGCTTCTTCTGCGAAGCATTCGTCAAATTCATTAAGGCTAACATCCTCCCCTGATTCCCTTCAAAACAGTTATCTGTTTTTCATCAAAAAGTGACAAGCATTCCAATCTTCATGAGCCTGTCACTTCGTTAAGAATAAAGTCGTTCCAATCGTGAACACTCTTATCCAAGTGTCTAGCTTCGAAACCATGAGCTTGCAACAATTCAATAGCTCTAACCGCCATTAAGCAATACGGGCCTCTGCAATAAGCCACAATCTTCGAGTCGGCTGGCAACAAGGATAACTGCTCCGCTAATTCTTCAATTGGAACGGAAACAGCTCCCGGTATATGCGCAGTTTCATATTCATCTCGTGGCCGTACATCAAGAAGTGTGACTTCCCCTTTTTCCATCCGCATTGCCAATTCTTCCATTGTGACTCCTTCAACATCTGAGAATTGACCCAAAAATTGCTCCTTAATATGCTGAACTTCAATTAACTGCTTTTCAGACAGGTCATACAGTGAATTTAAAAAGTGCAAAACAGATGAATCAGAAAGTTCATAATACACAAAGTTTCCCTGCTTTTTGGATTGAACCAACTTAGCCTGATATAGGGTTTGTAGATGCTGAGAAACATTGGCAACGGACATCGAAGTCATTTTAGATAGAACTTCAACTGATTTGGGTCCTTGTATGAGAATATCAAGAATTTCCAACCTTTTCGGGCTGGACAAGCATTTTCCAATCCGTGCGTATTCGGTGAAAAGACCATTTTTGAAATCTCGTTCGTTCACTATCAAACACCCCATTAATTAAACTATTCAATTAACTTCTTTAATGATGAAATTATAAATCTTCCTTTTTTTCATGTCAATTCTGAAATATATTCAGTTATCACGCAAAAAAAGCCAGCTGCATGAGCTGGCAAAAATCCATTTCCCCCTTTATTCCACTTTCAGACTGACTTCTCCCTGTAATTCCCCATCCGCCGAGGCTTGAAGCAACAGCTCACCAGCCACATCCCCGGATTGTACAATCACAAGACACCTTCCTCTGTGTGTTCGTCTCTCTTTCCCCTTGTAGGGTTCATCACTGGTGAGATCTCCATTGTCTATTCCAAGGATACGACCATCACCATGCAGTTCAAAGCTCAAATCAACATCCTGGTTGGGTACAACAATCCCATGTTGATCTATAACGGTTACTTCCACATGAGATATTTCATGCCCATCAGCAGGGAGCATCGCCCGATCAGCCTCCAATTTTAGAGCATAAGGAAGCCCGGCGGCGGTCAGTTCATGCTCACAAACCTGCTGATTCCCATTACGGCCTATAGCCCGAATTTTCCCTGGCATATAGGGAAGTTCCCATAGGATTAAATGATTAGGATAATCGGTCAACTTTCTCTCACCGTATGATTCCTCGTTCACGATCAATTCTACGCTCTCACAATTGGTAAAGGTAACCAACCGTATCAGTTTTCCTGCGTATTCAGGAAATGTCCAGTGATCTTCCATAGTCGGCGATTTCCAGTGCATTGTCCATGTGGGATTATATTCCGATTTCATATGATCGTTAAATACGGCTATGTGCACAACTGGCTGATCAGACCATAGACTTTGTTGGAGATAAGATACAGGTTTGCGGAATCCACATGTGTCGATCAGTCCGGAGGACCATCCTTTAGAGGGGTGGCTTGTTTCTCCCAAATAGTCTATTCCACTCCAAACAAATTGACCGATCACATAATCATGATTAGCAACATCAAACCAGGGATTCAGGGACAAATAACCTTTAACCCGGTTATCTTTACCCCGATAATATGGGAATGTCTCTGTTCCAAGGATAAGTGTATCCGGCATGGCTGCTCTATAGTGCTCATACCACTGCTCCTGATAGTTCAGCCCTAGCACATCCACTCGTTGTGCCAGCAGCTTGGTATGCTCCACCTTGGCCTCGATCGGACCATCATGCAAGCTGATTGGTGTATTATGCGGCTCAAGCGCACAGGTAACAGGCCGGGTTGGGTCTTTTTTATGGCAAAAGGCAACGAGTTGCTCCAGCATGTTTAGCATGGACGGTTGACCTTGGTTCTCCACTTCATTACCAACGCTCCACATCAAAACACTAGGATGATTCCTGTCTCTAACAAGCATGGCCTCCAGATCCTTTTCCCACCATTCATCATATAGATGCTCATAGGAAAGAGATTTCCATTTATCAAAAGCCTCATCAACCACCAAAAAACCCATCTGATCACATAAGTCTAATAGTTCGGGCGCCATAGGATTATGAGCAAAACGGATTGAGTTACAGCCCATTTCCTTCAGCTTCTCCAGCCTTCTCTTCATTGCTGTATCATGATAAGCAGCTCCCAGGCAGCCTAAATCATGGTGAATGCACACTCCCTTCAGCTTCAAGCTGCTTCCATTCAACAATAATCCTTTTTGAGAATCGAGGATCACTTTTCTTATACCAAAAGGGGTACGATAACGATCCACCTCAGTATTGTCGCAATAGATCGTCATTTGGGCTTCATAGAGCACTGGATGGTCCGGTGACCATAATTCCGGCTCTAAAACTCGTGTTTTCTGCTCAATTTCCTCTGATTCTAAGCCTGCAAGGGTTATTCGGTTTTCAATTTTCCCTTTTAGTTGGCCCTGTGAATCCAATATTTCAGTCATAATCGTACACTCTACGGCATGCGCATAATGATTACTTACCTGGATTCTGGCACTCACCTTGGCTTCATCTGGTGAAATTTCAGGTGTGGTAATATAAGTGCCCCATTCGGTTATGTGAAGATAATCCGTATAAATCAGCCAGACATTACGATAAATACCGGCCCCTGAATACCATCTGTCAGGTGGAAGAAGCGTATTGTCCACTTTGACGGCAATTACGTTCTCCTCATCCCACCGAATATATGGAGTCAAATCATACTGAAAGCTAACATATCCATAGGGCCGCTTGCCCACAAAATGCCCATTGAGCCAAACCTCACTATTACTGTGAATGCCATCGAATTGTATGTATACGCGCTGTTTTGGAGAGGAGGGCTCCACATTAAAATGCTTTCTGTACCACCCGACGGACCACCTGGGCAAATAGGCTTGATTGCCGCCATACGGCATATGTGGATCAAACGATTTTTCAATACTCCAATCATGAGGGAGATGAAGGTCCCGCCAATGCCCATCGTTATAATCTGTCTTCTCAGCACCTGTGTAGTTGCCCTCTACGAATTTCCAATCTGTTCTGAACGGCATAATCACTCTGCTTCCCATTATCTTGCCTCCATTTCATAAAGTAGATGAACGGATATAAACAACAATGTGGGATGATCATCATAGGTATGGTCTCGCTTACAATATTTCAAACACGGGGCGATCCTCGACAAAGTAGACGGGGAGCGTTGGAAATTGGAGGGAAAGTGTATCAGCAAGATACTTCATACCAGACGCTTCACTCTCAGCATGTCCCAGCATGATAAGTGCTTTATTTTGCCCTTGATAGACAGCGTCTTTCACATATTCCGGTGTTTCCCATTCGGGCCCTTCACCAGCAATGACCAGGTCTACATTTTCATGTAGAAATAATGGTATGGCTAGTTCACCACCTCCCCTATATCCGACTAAGATTCCCACTCGTTCACACGGCATGGATACCTCACCAGCTACTCGTACATAACGAATATGAAGTTTGGCTTTCATATATTCAGCGATCTCCTTAACTTCCATAGCCGGAATAGCCAAAATGGCGGAAGAGGGCTGCTGTTTCACAACGTAAGGGTGCCAATCAAGCACCTGAAGAAGTCCAACCATCACTCCATCTGGCTGATAACGGTGTATGGTGTCATGAAAACGATAAATCCCTACGCCTGAGTCGGCGACCAGGCGAGATTTGTGCAAATAGACAGGATCATGTAGTAAACATTCCTGGATACCGTGATGGCTATAATACATACCTTCATGCGTAATAATAAAATTCGCGCCAAGCGAAATAGCTTGTTCTATTACATATTGCGATGCGCAGAAAGCGGTTACAACTCCTTGAATCTCAGTATCCCTAAGCTCTGGATCAAGCAAATCTACGGTCGTATTGGGTATGTCTATTCCCTTTGTCAGATGAATCACCATCTGCCCCATAGTCATGATCATACATGTATCCCTCCCCATGAAAAATATGTATCAATTGTACCATTTTATTCTATCATGGGGCCTATTATTTCTAGCAAAACAGCCAGCTCCAAGGGAGCTAGCTGTTTTTGCGAATGCATCTATTTTTTTATTTCAGAACTCCCAAAATGGAGTCGATTCGTTCTTTTGCTCCTTGCCAAGATGCCATGACCGGGAATGCATATTGCTCTCTTGCTCTCAAATTCCATGGATGAGGAATACAAAGCACCTTCTTCCCGTCCTCCAGCGCAGGCACTAGATTATGGGGACCATCATCAATCAGGAGATCATAGTTAATCAGATTCTTTCGTTTACATGGGAAAAAGTTCTCCATCGGAATGAATGGCATATGCCTTTGAAGCCAATTCCATTTCTCCACGACGGTTTTTGGTTCTGCCGCTGTCACAATAATAACATCAAAAGCATTGCAAAGCTTCTCCATTTCTTCTACAACATACTCGTCATACAGTTCAAGTTCCTCAAACAAACCCGGTCGTCCATAAAATACATCATGTGTGCTTTTGGGATGACGTAGATGATCGGTGTTCCAATCTAACATGTCTTCATAATGAAGCGGATGAGTGGGAAATTCACTATTGTTATGGTATATAGCCCGTTTGACGAGATGACAGATCGTATCGTCCATATCGACTGCTATGATTGGTTTTCTCATCATCTGCCCCTATCTATTCTGGTAAAAGTATTACGAGAATATCATACAACAATTTAATACCGGGGTGAAGCTTGACATGGGCTATACTGTCGGTTCCTCAGATGACTCCTGATAGCTAACCAAACATATTGTTAGGTTGGTTTATATTAAACAAAGCAATCATAAAAATTAGTTAGGTTTTATTTTAATATTTTTAACTAAATTACCAACGTAAAAAATCAAGAAAACACATTATAATAGAGAGAAAATACATCATAAAACCTTTAAAAATCACACTTTAATAAGAATTCCATACAGACATACTCCAAAACAAAAATAAATTAAAAAAATCAATTGAATAACAAATTCACAAATGATAGAATAACGAAAAATAACTCCTTCAAAAATGGAAGCGCTTTACATTGTGTTTAGCTTACTGCTATTTACATACTTACATACCTACTCCACCTCTATATAGCAGGAAGTTGAATAATATATTTCATTTTAGGGAGGAATAGAAGTGAACGCATTGTTAAGAAAAGCATTATTGTCTGGACTCGCTGGTCTGCTTATCATGATTGGTTTGGGGGGATTCTTCTCCAAGGCGCAAGCTGCTTCAGGATTTTATGTAAGCGGTACCAAACTGTATGACTCTACAGGCAAACCGTTCGTTATGAGAGGCGTCAATCATGCTCACACTTGGTACAAAAACGATCTTTATACTGCTATCCCAGCAATTGCTAAAACAGGTGCTAATACAGTCCGAATTGTCCTTTCTAACGGAAACCAGTACACCAAGGATGACATTAATTCCGTGAAAAATATTATCTCTCTCGTCTCCAACCATAAAATGATTGCTGTACTTGAAGTTCATGATGCTACAGGTAAAGACGACTATGCGTCTTTAGATGCAGCAGTGAATTACTGGATTAGTATAAAAGATGCTCTGATCGGCAAGGAAGATCGGGTTATCGTGAATATTGCGAACGAATGGTATGGCTCTTGGAATGGAGGCGGTTGGGCAGATGGGTATAAGCAAGCGATTCCCAAGCTAAGAAACGCAGGTATCAAAAATACGCTCATCGTCGATTGTGCAGGCTGGGGACAATATCCTCAATCTATCAATGACTTCGGTAAATCTATATTTGCAGCTGATGCTTTGAAGAATACGGTATTCTCCATTCATATGTATGAGTTTGCTGGTAAAGATGTTCAAAAGGTTCGAACCAATATTGATAACGTTCTGAATCAGGGGCTCCCTTTGATTATTGGTGAATTTGGCGGTTACCATCAGGGAGCAGACGTCGACGAGACAGAAATCATGAGATACGGCCAATCTAAAAGCGTAGGCTGGTTAGCCTGGTCCTGGTATGGCAATAGCTCCAACCTTAATTATCTTGATCTTGTGACAGGGCCTAACGGCAATCTGACCGATTGGGGTCGCACCGTGGTAGAGGGAGCGAACGGGATCAAAGAAACATCGAAAAAAGCCGGTATCTTCTAAAAAGACAATAAGAATATAAAAAGGCTCATGGTTGAACGACCATGAGCTATCTATTTTTAATACTTTGTACTAAAGTCTTCGCTGAGCGCTTCTGATCTTGCACTCCCTGATTTACATGGTGATTTTAATTTCATACACAGGTACGATGCTGACCGTGCCAATATCCGCGATTCGTTCCTCCGCAGTCTCTTTCCAGCCAGCCATGGTCGTATTGCTGTTTAGAACCTTGCTCTTTCGAATTGGAGCAACGTATACGTACATCCCTCGCTCGATAAGCCGATGTTCATATGATTTCAAACCTATTTCCCAGGTTGTGTGGTTACAGAAATTATCGTGAATCAGTTCACCGTCAATAAATGCATAACCAATGTCTCCCGTATAATCGATACGCAACAGAGCCTCTTTGATCCCATTGAGGGCATTTATTTCGAAATCAAGAACGAATTTATCATGGTTCACCCTTTTCAGATTAAATTGTATTTCTTTCTTAGGAACCCTTAACAGATACGTTGTAAATAATTCACTTTCTGTTGTTGCAAACAACTCTCCACCAGATATAGATGTGATTGAGTCGTCAAAATCCGGGAATACACTCAGTGCTACAATCTCCTGATCTGTTGATTCCAGTCTTATCTCATCTTCGGATACAAGTAAATTGGCACTCGTCAAGATAACTCTGTCCCGACCTTGCAGGTTAACCTTCCAAAACTCCAAGCTTTGTTCATCAGTCATCGTGTAGATGGCGACTTTTAAGCCACTTTCAAATACCAGGCGGATAAGACTCTCTTCCTCTTCAGCAATCTGAATGATCGTATTCCCATCCAATTGTTCTATCGAACCTTTGTCGATTGTGGCACTGATGATATCTTTTGACTCCAATGCATACGTTCCTTTCATCTCGTCCGGTACAAAGAAAAAATAATATATTTCTCCTTCCTCTTCTATCCTTGTTATCAGCTGTGCTGTTGCATATTTGAGCTTTATTCCATCCAAATTGAGGTTAAATGGCAATATAGCGAAGCTATCACGTCCTAACGTTAGTTCACCTTGACTAGGGATTACAATCGTTTCCTCAGCCAGCTCGATGCTTACATTAAAATCGCACAGGTCATGATTTTCAACATGGTCCTGGAAATTATTTAGAAACAGGTAGCCTGACCCGGCACTGGAGCGCACCGCATATCGTAAGGTATCCACATCATAAGGGTTCATTCGGGACGTGTCCTCTGGCAGTATAGTCTTCGTCAGAGAGAATTGCTTTTGAAATGTTGAAAGAAAATAATGCTGCAGCTTTGTTCTTCGGTATGACTCCCTGATCTGACCAAATTCTCCGATCATGGCATTAAAATCATAGGATATTTTAGGTGTAGCCAGATCGTTTGTGAACGGGTTAACCTTACCTCGAGGATTGGAACCCCCATGATACATATAGTATCCGATCAGGTTACAGCCTTCTGCAACCTTCATGACTGTCATCGCTGGAACACTACGATAAGGAAATGCAAACCGGTATTTATAAAATTGAACCATGCCGCCACCCATTTCGCAGCAAGCGTACGGATAGTCTTCCGGGGCGTATAGGGGCTCAAAATTGTAGCTCTGCGGAATCTTGTTATTATGCTTGTCTCGGAAAATGTATTCCGGTGTCGCAGGATGCTCGTCCTTCCCCTCCAAACGTCCCTCTTCGTAATAGATCCACGGCCAGTAGGCATACCCGCCCCATAATGGCAGCATATCAGGAACAGGCGTTGTCGCTCCTCCCCAGCCTGTGCATGTATAGATCGGGGTATCAATCCCTGCCTCCAAGGCTATTTCTTTAAGCTTTAACATATGTGAATTACCGTCACTCCCAGAGTTTAACCACATATCATTAATTCCTACAGTCAATCCCCACTAAGCAGAGGAATGATGATGCTCGTTTTCGATTTGGGTGCCGATGATCGGCCCCCCCTCCTTATATAACAGCCCTTTAACCTGAATACCAATTTCGTTATACATTCTTCTTGTATAGAACAGATACCCCTCATCATTAGAACGAACCTCAAATGGGCGGCCGAATAGCCAATCCGGTATACCGCCGTTTCGGATTTCGCCATGATTGAAGGGGCCGATCCGGATAATAACATATAGCTGATGTTTGCCACACAACTCAATGAAACGGCGGAGGTTTTTATTCCTGCTCCAATTAAAAATACCTTCAACTTCTTCATGTAGATTCCAAAAAATATAAGTAGCAATGATATTGACGCCACCCATTTTTATTTTAATAATTTCGTCTTCCCAATAGCGTTCATCATAGCGTGTATAATGGAATTCACCACAAATCCCGAAAAAAGGCTCTCCATCCTTCTCCATAAAATAGTTGGTGAATCCGATTTGTTCTCCTTTTGGGTTGGTGCCGCCAAGTTTAAGATGTCCTTTCACAATCTGCTTGTGATCATCTTGGACTGTAATTCGATAGTTTCTCATGAAGTTCACTCCCCTCACCCATTCATATTGAATGACACCAGCTAATCTCGGAGACAACAGGTTGTCTAAGAAAGAAGCTCTAATCCGAATTTAGGATAAATTGGTTCCACTTGCGCTGCCAGGCTATATCATTCCAGAATGGATGATGCGGAGCACAGTTGGAGCAGAGGGTCATTCCCCAGAACCCCAGTGCCATTCCTTTTCGCAATACATATTCGGCTATATATTTACCAACTGGACCTTCTTCAAATTGGGCATACAGCGGCGTATAGCCTACATAACCTTCTCCTATGACAATTGGAATACCGGAATGTCGGGTCCATTCATGAATCTCTTCCAATCGGGAGTCGGCCTTCTGCAACATGGCCATTTTATGATCCCCGTACCGATCGTACAAAAATAAATCCCATTGATCAGGATCTACCCAGTCGTGCAAATAAATAAGCCTCATGCCAACGGGGTTGCCTTCCATCCGCCAATTCTGCTCTGGAGGCAGAATCCATTCTGCAAATGGAGGGGCTTCTTCCCTCAATAGGGATTTGACGAAGGGATTAGGGAACGGAGCCAGCTCATCATCAAGCCCTGCCGCTTCCATAAGCTCATTCAGCACCCCTTTAATATAAAGATGAAAATGGGCCACCTGCATATTGCGTGCCACGTAAGCTTTGGGGTAGGCTTCATTTAACGTATAGCTGGCTGTCATCATCATATCTGGATGGCATTGGCGAAGATATTCAATCGCTTCTTCTACATAAGGCTGCATTGCTTCAACAAGCGCTGGTATGTTCGTTTCCGCTATGCCCTCAGACGTTCCGACAGCGTTTAACTGCCCAAATTCCACTTCGTTATGCAACTCTGTATAGACAATCTGATCCCTATAGCCTTCTGCTGTAACAAAACGAATCAACTGATCCATTGATTTGGCAATGGCCATAAATCTTTCCTTAGGAGGGATCGCAGCTAATTCATCTCTAAGCTCAGTATGAGCCAGGAAGGTCGGACTCTGCTGATATTCCCAAGAGGATAATATAATGTAACAGTTGTGTGCCTTGGCCTGTCTAAACAGCTCGAGCAAATGAGCATGCCCATCCAGCACTGCGCCGCCCCGACAGTTATACCAGCGCGTACGCTGGCCCACTTTCCCAAGGCTCGCAAACTCCAAGGAGCCAGTACGTTTGCCATCCGCCGTAAACAACATGAAGGGCATGGCGCATATTCGGATCGTATTGTAGCCTCTTTCGACTGCTTCCTGAAAACGAGCTTCCAGATCGCTGTAGGGCTCCCCCTCCTGGGTCATGGTGTACCAAGAGAAGTCCCACATCGTAATCGTCAATTTGTGCGGTACATTTCTCATCAGACTACTCATGTGATCTCTCCTCCCAGCCCCAGTCCATAGGGTTCAATGCTCTTTAATTCACTAGCCTTCCGCAGCCCTTCTACAGCCTGTTCAATCTGTACAGTTCTCTTCACGCTCAACTCATCACTCCCTCATAGTCACTCTTATACAAAAGCTTACAAGTAAGCGATATTACAGACAATTGACAATCCACTGTTTATGATGGACTATATACGTATTTCATCATTAGAGCCGCCTACGGCTGGGAGATAAATAAATTATGAATAAGAAATCCGATGAATATGAGCGTAAAAAGGTATATGTCCTTCCACCCTATATGCTGAATAAATTAAAAACAAATCCGCTTACAAAAAATTTATATATTACGGATATAGGCTGCTTCAGCCATGCCCGCCATCATTTTCGCGAAAGAACACACGGCTGTGACTCTCATATATTCATTTACTGTGCGAGCGGAAAAGGCTGGATACGGACCAAGGATAACCTAACCATTGTCCTGAAAGAGCGGAGCTTTGCGTACATTCCCAGGGACATGCCGCATGCTTATGGGGCTGACGATGAAGATCCATGGACAATTTACTGGTTTCATCTTCAAGGGGATCAAATGGATGATTTTATGGCGTTGTTTGAGCCGTTTAAAATGTATATTTCAATGGCCGCCAGTGATGAAATCAAACTGCTGGAGCTATTTCATCAGTGTTACGACCTTTTACTGAACAAATCATACTCCATGATACATTTGGTACAAGTGTCGCAAACTATCCGTTATCTGCTAAGTTTTGTTGTATCTGTTGCATCTCGCAAGGAAGACAGTATATACCAGAGCCATGTCGATAAGGTCACACGTTATATGGGAGAACAATTGGAATCTACCGTTTCACTTGATGAGCTGAGCCGGCATGTTCAGGTATCCAAGCAGCATTTAAACTTGATATTCAAGCAATCAACCGGCTACTCTCCTGTCGATTACTATTTAAGAATGAAAATTCAGAGGGCCAGTCAGCTTTTGGATTTAACGAATGCTTCTATTAAAGAAATTAGCATACAACTTGGTTTTAGGGACCCTTATTACTTCTCCAGGCTATTCAAAAAAATAATGGGCTGCTCTCCTCTGGATTACCGACATAATTTAAAGGGCTAATTCATAGATGATCTTCCCCCTACACGGATCATTTACGGATAAAAGAGCAAGGTCTATACTTAAGTTCAAAAAAGGAAGTTTTGTATGCTCCTAACGTTGAATCGAAGACTAAATGCAGCTATGCCGCTAATTACACCCATCAGCATTCTCATCGGCGTCCTCATCGGTACGCCGTTGTCCCAATATACCGAGCTTTCTCCCTGGCTGTTTGCATTCATGACCTTCGCGGGCAGTATCGGTATGGGGTTCAAGGATTTTATCCATGTGATCAAGCATCCTGGTCCGCTGATTGCCTGTCTGTTTATTCTTCACCTAGCCATGCCGCTTCTCGCCATGATGCTTGGGCATCTGGCTTTCAATGATGATCCTTATACGATTACTGGACTGATTCTTGGCGCGGCTATCCCTACCGGCATTTCCAGCTTTGTGTGGGTCAGTATCTACAAAGGCAATACAGCGCTGACATTGGCGATCATTCTTATTGATACAATTTTGGCCCCGTTCGCCGTACCCGGCATCATGTCTCTGTTGATCGGAGCGAATGTGCAGCTTGATACCTGGGCGATGATGCAGAGCCTGTTCTGGATGATTGTCGTTCCTTCACTAGTTGGCATGGTGTTGAACGAATGGACCAAAGGGAAGATTAAGCAGGTGTGGGGACCTCGGCTGGGCCCGTTCTCCAAGCTCGCCATGGCTCTTGTCGTCATGATTAACGGATCTGTCATCGCACCTTACCTGGTCGATTTTAATCTCAAGCTTGTTGGAGTATGCCTCTCCATCATTATCCTTGCCTCTACTGGATATGCAATTGGTTATCTCATCTCAGGGCTGATGCGCTGGAATAATGCAGACCGTACGGCGCTTGTCTTTAACGGCGGCATGCGCAATATTAGCGCGGGGGCTGTGCTTGCCATTACCTACTTCCCGGCTCCGGTAGCGCTGCCCGTTGTACTCGGGATGATTTTCCAGCAGTCCACGGCATCTCTGGTCGGATTTCTGCTGAGTCGCCGCGACCGCGTCAACGCTAAGAATAAGCGCAGTACGGTCTCTGCTTCTTAAAATCGAAGCGGTTCTAATTATCAATAAAAATGCCGCCAATATGGCGGCTTCTTTATGATTACCTGTATCAATCCTCACTCATTACCTTATTTAGTTTTTCATAAACAGACAATAAGGACTCTCTTTCTTCTTCGGTTAGGTTTTCAAATAGTTTCTTCTAAGCTTTCGTCCTTCTTCCTGCGCTTTATTTAGCATTTCGTCACCAGCGTCAGTTATTTGCAGGTACACAATCCGCCGGTGCTCCCGCTATAATTCTAAGACATTTGCCAACTCACGGCTCTGCGCTGATCACTTAATTTTCTTATTAAAAATATACGGCAGCACCTCTAGCAACTGTCCGCGTGTAATGGGATCATCAAAATTCCATATACTATCCACAAAATGAGTCTTACTGCTACTTAGATCGGCTAAAGCCGCGATATGTGGACAGTGAGCAACGGTTTGCAATTCCTGGCGAGAAGCCAAGACGAAATTACGGTCTCCCGCATAGTGATTCATTTGATGCTGCTGAATTTCTATCCATGCTTGCCCTTGCTCGATTAGGTGCATCACATTGGCAGAAGGACGAAAGCCAAGAGATTCATACAAGGTGGCAGCCAATCCGCTCTGGCCCATAATATAAAGTTTTGCACCAAACTTGAGATAAACAGTAGCTGTCTCCCCAGCAACATAAGCATCTGCTAATTGCCCGCGTACCCATCTTACTTTGTTCTCATATCTGGTAATCCACTTCTCCGCCGCTTTACTACGTTCAACTAGTTTAGCAATATACCGTAACCGCTCAAATAGTCTAAACTTACTGTTCAATATAACAGTAGGAGCAATCGCATCTAGTTTCTGCAAATCTTGTTCAGGATGAACATAGCTAAGCAATAATAACTCCGGCTGCAGTTGTGCAAATAACAAGAGGAAACTCCCTAACCAGAGTATAATTTGCTTTCCACGTTGTTTCTTCACACTTGTTACCCCTTTCCTTCTCTCTATTAATTGAAAATGATTATCATTTACGGCATTATTATAGGTAGTATGAAAAGGGGAAACAATGAAAAAAACACAAAGGTTTATTTGGATAAATGTCAATGATCGTATTATTATCTCAACCCAACTACTAGCAGCCATCCCCGCCTTTGGACATAAACTCTGCAGACGAGCCAAGCGATAGTTCGTAAGTTCGTAATGATAAGGTCGCCTTGTAACCCTCCCCTCAGAACATTGAGAAGCTGTTCAACTGTTCTGCCCGTTAGTTCAATAAAAAGGTCATTCCCTCGCCTTCGCTTAGGCTACGTACTCTGAAAATCACCGACTAATTCATTGAACCTCTTAAGAATCATCTGAGTTTTTGGTGGTAGTTGCAATTGTTCCCCAAACGAAAAATCTTATTTTTAATTGAAGATAATTTCTATTCAGCAATTCCACTTCTCAAAGCATCACCATTTATTATTCATCATCATATAAAGTAGAAAAGCCTTGTTCGTACAAGCAAATAAAGAGTTATATGCATTATTACTTGAATGATGAAATCATTAGGTATATCCAACATATATTCCACTGAAGGGAGCAATACATTAAAATAAAAAGTATTTTTTTCGGTTAGAAGTTTATTTTCTTCCAGTCAGTCTCACATTTTTTTTCGTATGTTATAAAACCTTCAGTCGAAAACCTTTTTTCAAGCGCCTTACTAGCCTCATATTTACTACAATCTTTTTCTACATAAATTTCATCTTGTAAAAATAATATAAATATAGAACTAGACGCATCGTTATTAGCCAAATACAAACCCAATAATTCGTTGTATTGAGTACTAAAAAACAAATCTATATACTCTATTCTGAGTTTAATATTTTCCTTAGATTCAACCAATCCTTCATAGCTTGCAAATAGATTAAAATCATCCAAATCATAAATTCTATTCACTGAGATTAACGGATTCATGCCTCTTATATACAGGCCTATAACATTGCCATCCTCTTTCTCAAGGAAAAGGACATGGTCTAATCTCTCATTATCCTCCTCATCATGTAAATAAATAATATTTGAGATTTCTTTTTGCTCGAAAAAATAATCAAACTTTTTTGTAAAAGATATTATGTAGTTATTCATAGTCGTCCTCACTCTCCAATTAAATCTAATTCAGATTTTAACTTACTTGATAAACGATCTCCTTTTTTATTTAAGAAAGTCAATATTTCATTTGTTTGTCGGTTCACTAAAACAACTGCATCCCTCTTAACAAAAGTGCCTACAGACTCGGTTGTATTCCATTCAAAAGGTTTCGAACCACCATTACCTGTACCCTCAGAAGAATGGTCCTCCTTCTTAGGTGGTGATCCTCCTGGTGAAGTACGGTCATCTTTAGAATGCTTCTTTCCTTTCCTTCCAACGGCAAATAGAAATGTTGTTTCTACTAACAGACGGGCATTTTTTTGTTTGGAGCTGTTTATCGTTGTTTTCATATACAGCATCTGGATCCGTTATGACGTTAACAATTTTGTCTGCTACGTCTTGTTTTCCTTAGAAGTTATCGACCACTATTTGACGAATATCTATATCATGGAAGTTACGTATTCGTTTCCATGTCGCTTCTACACTCTCATAAGCAGAGTTTTTTGATTTCATTGAACACAATCCGCTCAGTCTCATCTAATTCTTTCATAAAATTTATAGTATTAATAATATTATTAAAGTACTTATTTTAATTTCATTTTATATTAATATGTGCGTCAGTTTTTATATTTTCTAATATCTCTTTAGAATACAATTTTTCTAATAGAAGTTCCAAAACTAGATCTTCGTACTTTTTAAGCTCTTTTTCTATCCAGTAAAAGGTAGTACCAAAATTTCTTTCAAGTCATCAAAGGATATATCTTCTCATAAAGGAGTTCCCTAAATTTTGCTTCCCACAACAGAAGATCACTGGATTTTCCCGGTGCTGGTCAGTGTCAATGATGCAGCCAACTGAATGTTTAGTGCAGGCAAAAACAGCTCCTGCATCTGCAGGAGCCATTCTCTGAACGGACACAATTATCTTTTGTGCATTCCTTTGCGCTGACGATAGGAGCTACTATGTTTTCTCCCCGCTTTGGAATACGTGAATGAGGGATATCCCGTCAATTTCATTTATTTAAAGATACGTTATTTTTTTATTATTACAGAAAGATCCCCTTCAAAAATTTTTTGAGTCGTATGATTAAAAGTGGATAAATTCACAGTTACAATTCCTGTATTCTTTCGGTTATCTTCTAGATTAATGACTTCAACAACTACATGTAACTCATCATCAGGGTATACAGGTTTCATAAATCGGATATTATCCATAGCAGTACCAGCCACTACATCCTCACCGTATAAACCACACTCTACCCATAGTTTAAATGTTAGAGCTAATGTTTGGATTCCTGAAGCAATAATTCCTCCAAATATGCCTTCCTGAGTTTTCTTCTCATCCAAATGCATGTACTGAGGGTCAAATTCAGATGCGAATTCTATAATTTTTTCTTTGGTTACTTTTATAGAATCAGTCTCGAACCGCTGCCCTACAAAGAATTCATTAAACTTCATATTACACCTCTCGAAACGGATACTTTTACATAATGACTTCCGCAAAATTTAATTATCAATAAGAAATTTATTCTCTAGCTAGTATGTTTTTTGGAGCTTTTTGGCTTGGTCAATTTGAAGCTATGATGCACCATATCGTGAATTTCATCTTCTGGTAGATCACCATCTAATATTACTGTATTCCAATGTTCCTTGTTCATGTGATAACCAGGCTTTACCTCTTCAAACGCTTTTCGCAAAAAATCAGCATGATCAGGGTTGCATTTTAGGTTGACGCAAAGATGCTCATCATGATTGTATATCAAGGCAAAAATTTTTTTGTTCCCTTGATGTCTCATCGCAGTCCATCCGTCTCCAAAAGGGTGATCTTCATATGAACTTGGATATGATAAGCAATGCTCAATAATTTCTTCTATTGTCATGACGAATTACCTCGATTTCTATTGGATCTTCTATGCATTAAACGCAATTAGGTTTCTTTGTGGCTTGCATACCATGCTGAAATCTCTTCCATCCGTTGTTTAAATTTCATTTCAGATCCTTGTATAGTGGGGTGGTAATATTCCCGTCCGATGAGAGAATCTGGCATGGTCTGCATCATTGTTAATTTTTCTTGTGTATCATGGGCATATTTATAACCTTTCCCGTAATTCAGTTCTTTCATCAACTTAGTCGGAGCATTTCGTAAATGCAAGGGAACAGGTTCATTTACGGAATGCAGGGCGTCTTTTTTGGCAGCTCTATAGGCCAAATAAGCTGCGTTGGACTTCGGGGCCAAGGTGAGATAAATGACAGCTTGGGTTAGATGTACATCGCACTCTGGCATACCAATAAACTGACAAGCCTGGAAGACAGCTACTGATATCTCCAAAGCTCGGTTATCTGCTAAACCAATGTCTTCACTTGCAAATCTGACCAATCTTCGGGCAATAAATAATGGATCTTCTCCGGACTCCAACATGCGCGATAACCAGTAAATTGCAGCATTAACATCACTATTTCTCATCGCCTTATGCAAAGCAGATATGATGTTATAATGTTCCTCACCATTTTTGTCATATAATAATGACTTGCGATTTAACATTTGTACTAAATCATTTTTATTCACTACAATGGCTCCATCTGATTTTTTCCTGTGTAATACAGCCATTTCTAGTGTGTTTAAAGCTATTCTGGCATCTCCATCGCAATATTCAGCAATCGCTGATAGAACGCCTTCTTCGATCTCGATTGATTGATTATTAAACCCTTTTGGGTTCGCTAATGCTTTCTGTAATAGCTCTAAAATATCTGCATGATTGAGCGGATGAAGCACAAACACTTTACTACGAGAAAGCAAGGCTGAATTCACTTCAAACGATGGATTTTCGGTTGTTGCTCCAATCAATATAATGCTTCCTTTTTCCACATAAGGCAGAAAGGCATCCTGCTGTGCTTTGTTAAAACGATGAATTTCATCAATAAATAAAAGTGTTTTCTCACCTAATTGCCTGTTTCCTTCAGCTTCTTTCATGACACTACGAATATCTTTGATACCGCTAGTCACAGCGCTAAAATCAATAAATTTAGATTGGGTTTGATTGGCGATTATTTTAGCTAACGTTGTCTTTCCCACTCCTGGTGGCCCCCAAAAAATCATAGATGAAACTTGATCATTCTCAATCATTTCACGTAATACTTTTCCGGGTTCAAGCAAATGTTTTTGACCTACAAATTCTTCCAAATTTTGTGGACGTACCCGATTTGCTAAAGGCCGTCCCTGATCATACTCGTCATCAAATAAAGATCCTTGGACCATAAAATCACTTCCTTAAACAATGCATTTTAAAAGATTTCATAAGATAACATTAATATATAACTACAATTAGTGTTTTATTCAATTATGAAATATAGTAGTAGACACTCGAGTAAGTTAATAATTTCAAAGATGCTGCTGTCGAAATTCTGCAGGCGTACAACCTGTTTCACGTTTGAAAAATTTACTGAAGTGGGTTGCTTCCTTGAAGTTAAGTTTTTCCGCAATGTCACTAATAGAATAGTCCGTATGCATTAACAGACGTTTTGCTTCAAGATTAATCCGGGCCGAAATGAAAGCCTTTGCACTTATTCCAACTGCTGCCATAGTTGCTCGAGTTAGAGTTTTTTCCGTGCAGTTTAGACGAGTAGCGTATTCACTGACATGGCTCAACTTAGCGAAGTATTTTTCAACGAGTTTCTGGAAGCTTATAAAACGCAGCGATGTTTGAGAATCTATTGTTTCATTCATCCGTTTGCATTTATGAAGAATACTGAGCCAAGTTACAAATGCGTAGAGTTGGTAACGCAACAACATATGAATATCTTCTTCTGTCCCTTCAATCGACAAGTCTTCGATCATTTGTTCGATAGAAGCGATGCTACGACGCAACTCATTATGATTTAAATTTAGAATGCTTGGTAGCCTTCCAAAATCAAAAGCTAGTTTAAGCTCATTTAATGTTGATGTGTTAGGTATAAGAAACTCCGAACGAAACAAAATAATCCAACCATCCCAATTCTCATCATGTCCGAAATTATGAACTTGACCTGGGGATATGGCAAGAAAGGTTCCTGTGCTACAGGAAATCGGCTCAAAATCGACCCATTGTATACACTCACCTTGAGTAACACATATAAGCATATAGAATTCATATCTATAAGTTACACTCATCCTTTCTTTGGGTGTCCGTTGTTTAAGATCAGAGACTCGAAAAATTTCTACATCGTATGGATAAGGTAGTACAGGTTGATATTTAAGACGTTCTATATTTATTTTCTGTTTTGATATGCGAACCACTACATAAACCTCCTATACTAAAAATGCAGAATGTCCGAAAAGTATCATTTATTTTCCCGGTTTTGCCTTTATCGTTTGTGTTGAATGACCTAAAATGATCATATCATTTCCAACATCTAAAAAAAAGGAGTAAAAAAAATGAGTGTAAATATCAAAGAAGTAGCTGAAACTGTATTGAATATAGAACGCGCTAATAATGAACGGTGGAATCAAGGAGACTGCTATGGGTACCTGGATAGTTACAGTGATGATATTTCATACTTCGATCCTGTGACTGAAAAACTTATTGTAGGTAATTCAGCGGTGAGAGAACATATTTTGTCACGCTATAAAAATCCTAATATTATTCGGAGTGAATATCTCAATCCCGATGTCGCTGTCACTCAAGCTGGTGATTTGGCTGTGTTGAGTTATAATTTATACAATTACGTAGCAGGAGAAGATGGACAAGAAAAACTTCAAAAAAGTTGGAATACTACTGAAGTTTTTCGTTTAATTAATGGCGAATGGCGCACAGTACATTCCCATTGGTCTTTTGTCCGCCATCCTGGGATTATATCGGGTCTTGATACGTTCTAAATAAACACACCTTTTACTATAATTAATTAAAACTCCCTTTATCAGTTGAACTGATGGAGGGAGTTTCTGTTCATTCGGAATTTCATTTATGTAAATATTTAAAATGAAGGGGTATCTAACATGCAGATTGATAATACGATGGCAAAAAAAATTTTGAGCGAAACCAAAGGAGCATCTACCGTTGGATTTACTCACTCTTTGAATCCTTACAGTGGTTGTGCTTTTGGATGTAGTTATTGCTATGTTAGAGAAATGCCCATTCAAAAATATAAAGATATTCCTTGGGGAGAATGGATTGATATTAAACTTAACGCTGTTGAAAACTATAGTAAAGAAATTAATAGTCTTCGCCGAAGAAATAAACCTATCAATATATTCATGTCTACTGCTACAGATCCATACCAACCCATCGAGCGTAAGGTTGAGATCACAAGAAAAATATTAACGGAGATGATTGAATCTCCACCGGATTTCCTTCAAATCCAAACAAGAAGTCCTCTGGTGGTTAGAGACCTCGATATACTATTAGAATTGCAACAACGTTGTGAATTATTAGTTTCTATGACTATTGAAACAGACCGAGAAGATGTAAAGCGACTTTTTGCACCTTTAGCTCCTGGGATCAACCAGCGCTTAAAGGCTCTTAGAAATGTCCATGCAGCAGGAATTGCTACACAGGCATCCATTTCTCCTCTTTTGCCCTTCACGCCAGATTTCCCCAAAAGATTACAGGGGATTGTTGATCGAATATATATTGATTCGCTGAACATTGGAGATGGTTTAAAGGGGAAGCGATCCGTGCAATTGGGTATGCCTTTGTTGTTTCAGCGAAATGGGTTTTCTAAATGGTATCAGCCTGATATTCATTTAAAAACGAACAACTATTTTAATAAATATTTTGACGAAAAGATTATATTCTTATCTTCTAGTAGAGAGTATCCTCTAAAGGGGAAAATATGTACAATTGATTAATCTACAAAAAAATGGGACAGTCATATTCTCTATTAGGAGATTCAATTGATGAAAACTCAATATGTTTTACATACACAAAGAGCTACTAAACAGGCTACTCTTTTTTTGTATGTAAAATAATTTAAATTATAGAATTACCGTCCAGATTGGAGTTTCGAACGGTTTGCTCCACCATGAAACGGACTTGGCCATCGAGGTGCATTATACGGATACAGCCGGTTACACCGATCAAGTCTTTGGTTTAACGCATTTGCTCGGATTTCCCCAACAGGAAAAGATTCAAAAGATTTTGACTTGTTATGCAATTTATATTCGCTCTGATTGAAACCTAAGCAGTCACCCTCTGAATTTAATAAAAAGCCCGATGATAAGTGCTCATCGGGCTTTTTATTAAATACTTATTATGAAGAGATATTCTTGTTATCCGTCATTAATAATTAGTATACAACTTTATTGTCTGTACACAACCTTCTTATATTCGGACACGTTTTCTTAATTTTTTAAATCTTATAAGCCTTCATTGCTTTTCTTAGCTCTTTGAATGAAGGTCGTTTCCCGTACATTAAGACACCCGTACGATAGATCTTTGCGGCCAACCAACCGAACAACAAAATGGAAACAACCAGAATGGCAAGTGACAGCCAGATTTCCAGCAAGCTCGCCCGTTCCAGACCAATCCGCAACAGCATAACGGTAGGAGAAAAGAACGGAATGTACCCAGCCACCTTAACGAAAATCGTATCAGGTGCGGCGATATTGAAGATACCGATATAAAAGGCTGCCAGTGACAGCACGGTAATTGGCATAATGGCCTGCCCCAACTCCTCGGTACGGCTAACAATGGAGCCCACCGCAGCGAACAGTACTGCATATAGAAAGTAGCCAAGGATGTAAAATATGAGACCATATCCTAGCACCGCGATATTCAGTTGCGACAGATCCAGCCCGGCAGAGCTAAGGATCACATTATTATGCGGCAGCATAAGATTGGCACACACAACGGCTGCAAAAACAGCAATTTGCAGCAGACCAACCAGGAAGATGCCGATAATTTTCCCAAACATTTGGGTCAACGGCGAAACACTTGTGATGAGAATCTCCATGATCCGTGAGCTTTTTTCCGATGTTACTTCTGCAGCAATCATATTCCCTGTCATCATGGAAGAGGTGAAGAATAATATCATCAATACATAGACCAAACCATAGTTAATCATTGAGGTTTCTTTTTCCTCTGTCCCTACAGCTCCCCCTGGTTCAGATGGACTGTCTACTTCTTTGCTATCCACCATTACAGGTGTACTGATTTCACGAATTTGATCGCTGGTCAACGATTTATTGCCCATAATAGCCTTGACCTTTGCTTCCTGAAGTCCCGTTTGCACCAATGTGATTACAGCCGGAGATGGCTCTTTTTCTACAGAGACGTACTCCACTTTGGGAAATGTGTCTCCCTTGGCGGCAGGCTCCGTAAACCGCACGTAACCTTGCAGCTTCCCATTTTTCAAGGCTTGCTGCATTGCTGGCGCTTGTACGCTGTCATAACGTACCCAGATGGCTGCCGGGTTGGACTGCTCCTTGGTAAACTGCTCCAGCTGATTCGCCACTTCTGTCTGGCTCCCGGCAATCAGCCCCAAGCGTTGATGCTCAGCTGCCGTTGTACCGGAACCTCCGGCCCCTTCTCCTTTAAACAAAGAAATCAAATATGGCAGATTCATGCCAACCGTAATAAGCAAGGCCAGTACCAGTGTCGTAATGATAAAAGATTTGGTCCTCGCCTTCTGACGAAACGTAAAACCGATCACCGTACCTAGTCTATTCATGGGAATCCCCCACCTCTCTTATGAAAATTTCGTTGAGCGTAGGTTCCTTGATCTCAAAATGCTCCACATCCGTTTGCCCCAACGCTGTTTGCAAAATTAACTTCGCCGCAGCCGGCTGCTCAATATGCAGCATCCAGCCACGATCCATATTCTCTATGCTGCGTACGCCTGGCAGCTGTTCCAGCCCGCTCACTTCACCCGTAGTGATGAGACGAACTTTTTCACGTGGATAGCGGCCTTTAATCTCTTGCACACTTCCTTGCACCACAGTATTTGAGCGATGCAAAATCGTAATATGTCGGCACAGTTCCTCCACATGCTCCATACGGTGGGTTGAGAATAAAATCGCAGCCCCATCATCCCGTAATTCCTTCACCGTATCCTTAAGCAATTCGACGTTCACCGGGTCTAGTCCACTGAAGGCCTCATCCAAAATGAGCAGCGTTGGGCGATGCACAACCGCGGCAATAAAACCCATTTTTTGCTGATTTCCCTTGGATAGCTCCTCAATCCGCTTGTCATAATATTCCGGCACTCCAAAGCGCTCCAGCCAGTAGCGTAGACTTTTGTCTGCCTCCTTGGCCGACATTCCGCGCAGCCTGCCCAAATAGTTAATTTGCTCGCTCACCTTCACCTTGGGGTACAACCCACGCTCTTCGGGCAAATAGCCCATTGTCCGCTGAAGCTCCTTGCTGTAGGGCTTGCCCTCATATTGGATGCTTCCCCCGTCAGGGTAAATCAGACCGAGCACCATGCGCATCGTTGTCGTTTTGCCTGCTCCATTGCCTCCCAGCAGTCCGTAAATCTCGCCGCCGTTCACATTCAGCGATATTCCATTTACCGCCGTATGGTTCCCATATTGCTTCACGACCTTTTCCAATTGCAGCATACTCATGATTGTTTTACCCCTTCCTTCTCCATAAATGTCTCTGCATTCGCAGATATTTGTCCTGCAGACCAATATACTAAAATATCATCCAGTTCCAGACGCCGCACACGGATGGGGCGAATCCCCGCTTGTTCCAATATAGCACTGGCCTCCCCGGCTGCCAGCGTTATAATTCGCTGTAAATTCCCATCACTCTCCGTCTCTACAACTCCCGGAAGCTCCGATGCCTCCTCTGGTGTACCTTCAAACCACATTTCCTTGCCATTTTCGAGCAGATGGTCTTTTTCCAGTTTGCCAAGCAGCCTGCCATCGTGCATCAAGACAATATAATCCGCCAAACGCTTGATCTCGTCCATGATATGGGTAGCAATAATGATCGTCGTTTTGCCGTTCTTCATACAATCCCGCAGTTCATCTAGCATGATTTTCCAAGCAAAAGGATCTAAACCTGATGAAGGCTCATCCAGCAGCAACACACGAGGGTGTGGCGCTAAGGCAGCAGCCAGTTCGAATTTCCGACGCTGTCCCTTGGACATACGCGATAATTTCGTATGTGATGGAACCTGAAAGCGGTCCATTAAACGCTGAAAACGTGTTTCATCCCAGCCGGGATACCACAATGCTCGAAAAGCCGCTGCTGCTTCTGCCGTTAATCGATCCTCCTCACGAACCGGCTGCTCCGGTATATACCCAACCCATTGTCGTGTATCTGCCGGCATGCCGTCGGGGTATGCTTGACCGAACCAACGAATCTCACCGGAATCCGGATGAACAAGCTGAGTCAGCAAATGAATCAATGTGCTTTTCCCTGATCCGTTATGTCCAGCCAAAGCGACCACATATCCTGGTTCAACCGTTAAATTAATCGGCCCAATATTCCGGTTACCCCGGGTTTTATAGACCTGGCTCATCTCAATAATTGGTGCTTTCCTCTGTATTTGCGTAGGAACTTCCACATGATTGTTCACAGCTGTCACTCCTTCACCTGGACTTCATACCTTCTTTTCACCATTTCTTCAAAAAGCTCCAATAATTCCTGCTCTGTCATCTGTACAGCGATGCCTGTGGCAATCGCCGTTTCCAATGCCTCGGTCACCGCTTTAAGGCGGTAACCTGAGCGCATATCATCCTCGACCAGAGCGACAAAGGTGCCCGTTCCCTGCCGGGTACGTAGCAAGCCTTCGTTCTCCAAATCCTGATAGACCCGCCGGACGGTGATTACACTACAACGAAGCGTCCCCGCAAACTCACGAATGGAGGGAAGCAGCGTTCCCGCTGCAATTTGTCCGGTTACAATGAGTGAACGAAGCTGCTTTTCAATCTGCGCATACAGCGGTTCCGCGCTATTCTCATCAATTTGCACTGGAATATTCACCTGCTTTCCCCCCCTTTTTTGTTATTTTTGTACACATACTACTAAGTTAAGTTCCGTTTCATGAGTTTACGCTGTGTCACCCGATAGGACACTGACATAGCCAGAACTCCTGCTAACAATGCTCCCCACATCACCGGTGACAACAGCAACCATTCCTTACTGTAAGAAGCCGTTATCGATACCAGATTAGCCCCACATACTCGAGCTATAATCGTAACCATCCCGCACATTAGCATGATCACAATAGATAGCCAGAAGTACTCTTTTCCTCTTTTCAAAAATTCCAAGTGAATATAAATGGCTTGAATGAGCATTCCGTAGCCTATCCAGGTCAGAGCAAACGATACAAAGAAACCTGTGCTGGCATATACCCGAAGCGTACCTGACAACGTAAACAAAAGAGCAAAAAATATCACACTATTCGCAACAAACGCCAACACCGCCTGTTGAATTCGACTCATAATTACTGCTTTCATCGGTATAGGCAAGGTGCGGAAAAAGGCTAGCATGTGCGTATAAGAATCTTCCTGCAAATATTTGAACGCTCGACGGTTATAAATGAACCCTAAAAACGGAATCAACGTCAGCATGATGAAATCAGCTACTGGACTCAAGGCTGCATGCTCACCCCATTGCACACTTACCGCAAAACTCATGGTAAATCCCAAATACGCAATAAACAGCAGCGTCCATAGTGCTGCATATGGATTCTTGCGAAAATCCTGACGGGTAATCATCCATGCTTGCTTCATGATCGTCATTTTCTTATCCTGATCCCTTCTGCACTGCCTGTGAATAACGACCTCGTTCGCTCTTCATTTCGAAGGTGTTACGACAGTATTCAGTGTTATTACTGTATATATCCTTATACACAGTATATAAACCAAGATTTACAGTTGTCAACCACCTGAACAATATTGTGCGTACAATCACAATAGCTCGTTTGGACCTATGCTACTCTGTAAATGAAAAACGTTCTCAATCGAGGGGATGAACAAATGGATAAAATACTGCATTGGGATGAGTCCATATTTAACCTTGTTAATCGTCATCCTGAAGTGAAGGACATTATGGTAGAACTAGGTTTTGACGATATTGCCAAGCCCGGTATGCTCCAAACCGCAGGACGTTTTATGACACTGTCCAAGGGAATTGCATTGAAGAAAATAGGTATGGAAACTGTGCAGCAGACGTTTATGCAACATGGTTTTACCATTCAAAAATAAAGGGGTTAACGATCATGAGCGAGCTAATTAACAACCGTGAACATACAGCACAGGAATTAACGGAGCGTCAGCGAACACTGAAGGAAATTATTAAAGAACTACATGCTGGGAAAAGCGTGGAGGAAGTCAAAGCTCGTTTTGCAGAGGCTGTTGGTGGAGTGAGCGTGGCAGAAATTTCAGCGATGGAGCATGCCTTAATGACTGAGGAAGGAATTCCGGTGTCGGAAGTCCAGCGCCTCTGTTCCGTTCATACGTCGATATTCAAGGGCTCTATTGAGGATATTCACCGTCCTGCAGGACCTGAGGAACAACCGGGACATCCTGTTCACACCTTTAAGCTGGAAAATCGTGAGATCGAACGGCTAGTCAACTTTAAGCTGGCATTGCATGCAGAGCAATTTCAAAAAGAAGACAGTCCCAAGGTTATTTACAAGCTGCTTGAGGATTTAAGTCTGCTAATGGATGTAGACAAACACTATAGCCGCAAAGAAAATCTAGTATTTCCTTATCTAGAACGTTATGGAATCTTTGGTCCAACCAAAGTAATGTGGGGAGTGGACGACGGCATTCGTGCCGCAATCAAGGATGCGAAGAAGTTGCTCACCGAATATAACGGAGATCGTGAGCAGATCGGGAAGGCGCTTGCCCATATCATGAGCGAAGTGAATGAAATGGTATTCAAGGAAGAAAATATTTTGCTGCCGATGGCACTCAGTAAGCTGACCGAGGATGAATGGCTAAAAATAGCCCGGGAAAGCGAGGAAATCGGTTTCTGCCTGACCGCTCCTGAGCGTGAATGGATACCTGAACGGGCAGAGGACCCTGTAGAAGCCCTTGAGCAAAAAGAAGACACTTCTGGCACTCCGCAAGGGTTCGTGCGATTTGAGACAGGGATTGTATCTGTACAACAATTGGAACTGCTGTTGAATCATCTGCCTGTGGACCTGACCTTTATCGATGAAAATGATGTTGTTCGCTATTTCTCTCACGGTAAAGAACGGATCTTTGCCCGCACAAAGGCCGTCATTGGTCGTACCGTGCAAAATTGCCATCCGCCGCAAAGCGTGCATGTCGTTGAGAAACTGCTGGAGGATTTTAAGGCCGGCCGCAAGGATGTTGAGGATTTTTGGATTCCAATCAAGGACAAATTTGTCTACATCCGTTATTTTGCCGTTCGGGATAACGAAGGACGCTATCTGGGAACGCTGGAATTCACGCAAAATATCGCTCCTATTCGCGCCTTGGAAGGACAAAAACGTATTCTATCGGAATAGCAGCCAGCCGTAAGCCACCATGTTCAGGTTTTTGCCACCCATATTTATAATATGCTGTTCTACTATAGGCTTGGCCCCCAGTCTTTCATAAAAAGTACACGCTGGATTATCTGCCAGCACCCACACCATGACAGAGTGAATATCCATACTATTAAAATGTTGAAGCAAGCGTAGAAAAAGTCTCTTGCCGAGCCCTAAACTATGGTATTCACTCAAAACATAAATAGCCGTGATCTCTCCCCCATACGGGGGATATTCCCCTGACTTTTCCGGACCTCCACTCACAAATCCGATAATTTCCCCCTTTTCATTTTCAGCAACATATACGAGGTGACCGTCTTCAGTAGATAGATTCGCATTCCATAATTCTATTCTTTGTTCATAGGAAAGACGTTCCAGAACCTCGTCAGGCATGATATCTTTGTATGTCGTTCTCCAGCAGTTTACGTGCACTTTGGCGATGTCTTCGGCATCTGATATCATCGCTTCCCTAATCATCATGTGGGTTCCACTCCTAGTTTCCAATATTATGCCTCCTATTATACCGACGATCCGAATCTCGATCTATGATCTATAACAAGAAGCTCATTGTTTGGTGAAGTGGATAGACCATGCTAAAAAACTTACCAAGAGAGTCTTATGCACACGATCAGCACATTGGACTCCCTATGGCACAATACTCTTTTACGAGGTCAAAATATAAGGACCGTTCTTTGTAATCGCAATGGTGTGCTCATATTGAGCGCCCCAACTGCCGTCTGCTGTGCTGATGGTCCAACCATCATCCCCCCAGAGCACCGCGCCTTCGGGTCCGAGGGTAAATACCGGCTCAATGGTAATCACCATCCCTTCGCGCAGTGGCAATCCTGTTCTAGCACGACCGTAGTGGAGAACGTCCGGCGGTTCATGCATTTGGCGGCCGATCCCATGCCCGATCAGAGATTTGACGTTACCGTACCGCCGCCAGCCTGCCGCTTTTCCCACCGCATGCCCGATATCCCCTAATGTCCTGCCGGGGCGGGCAACGTCGATGCCTCGCATTAGCGCCTTATGGGTCTGCCGCAACAGCTTTGCTACCGGCCGGCTGATGTTACCCACTGCGTAGGTCCATCCCCGGTCAGCCAGCCACCCGTCCTTGTTAACCACAATGTCGATGGTCACAATATCCCCGTCATGAAGCACCCGCTCCGAGGGAAAGCCGTGACATACCACCTCATTGATCGAAGCGCAGGTAGCATAAGGGAACCCTTTGTAGCCCTTTTGTTCAGGCGTAGCTCCACGCTTGCTTAGAAATTGCTCCACCCAAGCATCGATTTCAAGCGTTGTGATTCCCGGAAGAATACGACTTTCCAGCGTACGGTGGCAATCTGCCAAAATACGTCCGGCCTCCCTCATGTAGCCGATTTCCTCCGGTGTTCGTATCGCTATTTCTATTGGAATCCGCCTCCTTTGAGCATACAAATTCACTAAACCTATCCCATTGTATGCAGGACGGACACAAAAAAACCGTCTCCTCTGTGGATGACGGTTTATAAAAGTCGTGTTTCTAGTTGTTCGTAAGCGAACCCTTAAGATACTGAAGAATTTATGCGGCCGAGTTCGTTTTCCACCACCATGGTCAACTCTTCCTCATACCCTCCTGTTATCCGGTATTTTCGCACATATTCCTTTACAAATTTTTTGGGATCCTTAGGCCGGAAAATTCGAGTCATTTCCCGCAGACTTTCCTTAACTTCATTATGACCTTTCGTTGCCATGTAACTCCCTCCCAAAACGTTGAAAATAAGTGCTCCGTTGAAGAGAATGCCGAAAAGTATTGATGTCCTTATGCAGTGAAGTAGTATGTCTAGTGCAGCTTAGGTCGGGAATGCCTTATGCGAGGCATGTACCTGACACTATTATTAACCGATTTTCTTTTGGCTGAATCACTACCCCATTATACCATATTCAGATACAGCTTTCAGCTTTCCAGTAAATTTACATTGATTTTACCTATCTTTTACGCTTCATATCATTTGGAGTTCTCAATTAGCTGCTGCATAGAGGTATACCTTATTTATCGGCTTTTGGAGCGTATGTGTTTGGGGTAAAATAAATAAACATAACAAGGGGGGAAAAGGATGAGCCGTTATGCTCCACTGTTCACTGCACCTGTTGCCCGTCTGTCTGCGCTGAACCTCGGAACTTGTGAAGAGGAAGACATCGATGCCTCCCTACTTGATCAGGCAGACCACGAAATCCGAGCCAAATTTCCGAAAATGCATAGCTTTCTGCTGCTTCGCCACGGCAAGCTGATCTGGGAACGCTATTACAACGGTCATGAAGCAAGCTCCCTGAACGATTTGCGTTCCGCAACCAAAAGCTTCACTTCCACGCTCGTCGGCATTGCTATGGCACGTGGGGATATGCCCGGACCAGAGACCGCTGTGCATAAGTTGTTGCCTGAGTATTTACCCAAGCGGAAGGAAACACTGCTAGAACGGATTACAATTCGTCATCTGTTGACTATGACGTCAGGCTTGTATTGGCAGACGGGCAAAAAGCTCGGTGAAGCCTTTATCCACCGTTTTCATCGCAGCAAAAGCTGGCCGTCCTTTGCCCTACGCTTACCTGTACAGGAGGATCAAATCGGCGTATTCCAATATCGCAGTGTGGATTCACATCTGTTGTCCGTTCTGCTCACCCGTTGCTGTGGGATTGACGCCTATACGTATGCTCTCCAGCATTTATTCGAACCGTTAGAGTTCGGGAGAAGTGGTTGGGCACAAGATCCAGAGGGCTACACCATGGGCCACATCGGACTGTATCTGACATCGCGAGACATGGCTAAATTCGGCGATTGCTGCCTTCATCAAGGCATCTGGAATGGCAGAGAATTGATTCCAGCCGATTGGCTGCATGAGGCGACGCAGCGACAGATTGAAGGCTATCCGGAATTCGGAGATTACGGATTCCAATGGTGGACTGGACGACTCCACGGCATTGATTATGCCTGTGCACACGGACATGGAGGACAGCAAATTTATCTGATACCTGAAGCGAATGCAGTCGTGGTATTTACAGCAGACAGTAAGGTGAGCCGTTGGAAAAACCCACGAACACTGCTAGAACGTTTCGTTTTGCCAGCCGTATCCTCCCTCAACTTAGAACGTTCCTAAAATGAGCTACATGTGCTTATTGAATATAGGGGGCTAAACAATCATGGAAGTCTCAGCACCGAAAATTCTAATATTATACGCCAGCTACGGGGAAGGCCATGTGCAGGCCGCCCGGGCAATCATGGATAGTCTGCGAAGACTCGGACACTGCGAGGTACAACTACTCGACCTGATGGCTGAATCACATCCATGGTTGAATGGGCTGACCAAATTTGTATATATGCAAAGCTTCAAAACCATTCCACAGCTTTACGGCTGGGTCTATAACATCACGCGCGGTATGCAGGCTAAATCGGCCTTTGGCCATGTGTTGCATTCATTCGGAATGCGTCAACTTGCTCTCACACTGAAAAAGGAGTTGCCGGATCTCGTAATCCATACGTTCCCGCAGCTCGCTCTCCCGGCGTTACGCCGCAAAATGGGAATGAATTTGCCTATTGTCAACGTGGTTACAGACTTTGACCTGCATGGGCGCTGGCTGCATCCCGATATTGATCGCTACTATGTAGCCACTGAGGATCTTCAGCAGGAAGCCGCACAGCGAGGAATACCTATCGAACGTATTGCCGCGACTGGGATTCCGATTCACGCTTCTTTTTATAACCTATCTGTCAACGAAGTCCCTGATCAGCAACAGGTAATCCCACCGTTACAAACTGAGACGACCACGTTGCTCATTATGGCAGGTGCATATGGTGTGTTATCCGGCATACTGGATATCTGTCGTCATTTAAGCCAGCTTCCGCAGCTACGACTGCTGATCGTCTGCGGACGCAACCAGCAGCTAAAAGCAGAATTGGATGCGCTGTATGCGGACCACCCCGACATCTACACCTACGGATTCGTGGACTACGTCCCGGCACTTATGCGAGCAAGCAATCTGGTGATTACAAAGCCTGGTGGTATCACACTCTCGGAAAGCATCGCATCGGGTTTACCTATCCTGGTGTTCAAACCCGTACCCGGGCAGGAGCTAAATAATGCTCTGTATCTGCAGCAAAAAGGAGCTGCCCGCATTGCTCGCACAACAGAGGAACTGATTCAACATTGTATGGATCTGATCTCCACCCCCTCTCTTGCTAAGGAAATGAAGCAGGCGATTGAGTTACTTCGCAAACCTCATCCCGCAGACCAAATTGCCGAGGATATTTTACTGCAGCTTGTGGATAAAAGAACCTCTGTCCGGACAAATTAACGAAGAATAAGCCAGACGGAGGGGATACCAATGGAACACAAAGGAAAGGATTTACTCCCACTAACGGGTGAAAAGGTAGAAGTGGATGGTATTTATGTGGATGAGGATGGACATGAGCAACATTTGCACAGAGGCCAGCACTTTCCCGCTGATGTTGTTTTGGGTACTTCCGAGTGGAAAATGACCGAATATGCCTTTGATAACCATCACGAAGGACGTACCGATGAACGACTTATCCCCAAAGAGGATGACAAGAATAAAATGGGTAAAATCACGCACCCACGCCGCCATTTAAAAACTGGTGATCGATAATTACGGAAGTATATCCACAGTTACACCCAATATGTTGATAGTTTGTGGACAAACTGTGTGCAAAGTATGAATTATCGTAATATTATCTACAGATTGTGCACAATTTGTGTATAATCATGTTATTTCTGTGGATAAACATTAATATGTGGTGGATAAAGTGTATACAACATGTGCAAAACATGTGCATAACCATTTAAAAGGCTGAACGAATTCTTTTCGTTCAGCCTTTTTCGTATTTTTATACACATTCTCTAATTCATTTTTTTACCGAGATCGGGTATGTTCGAACGAGAACATCGCTTCCGGAACGATGAGTTGTCCAAAAAGGACTCTATTCCATTAACGAAGACTAATCAAAAATTCGCAAATAGCGCATAGAGGAGTGTAAAATGGAAACGGGGACGAACAGAGTCAAAAGAAGGAATTACCGAAATGTAAAAAGAGTAGGGGTGATCCGAATGTCATCTATTAAAATCCTTTCACTTAATGTCGGCATGCCCAAGCAGATCCAGTTTAATCAGAAGGACGTTTCTACGGGGATATTCAAGTCGGCCACAGATGAATATTTGTATTTATCTTATCTAAACTTCGAAGGGGATGGGCAGGGCGATCTAGTTCATCACGGGGGTAAAGAGAAAGCTGTATGCGTCTATCCCTACGAGCACTATCCGTTCTGGGAAAATGAATTGCGGAGACCGCTCGATTACGGCGCGTTCGGGGAAAATTTAACGATAAAGGGTTTGCTAGAATCCGACGTTTGCATTGGAGACGTCTTTAAGCTTGGCAAAGCTATCGTTCAAGTTAGCCAGCCGAGACAGCCTTGCTACAAGTTGTCCATCAAGTACGGCGTACCGGACATGCCCTTGAAGGTACAGCAAACAGGCTACACGGGATTCTACTTCCGCGTTCTGGAAGAGGGAGTTGCCTCTAAAGCCGACGGACTATCCCTCCTTCATCGCCATCCGAAAGCAATTACGGTTTCATTTGCCAATCGAATTATGCATCAAGAGAAGGATCATATCGAGGGTATTAAACAAATTCTCGAAGTGGAAGAATTGTCCGTAAACTGGAGAAATACGTTTCTAAAACGTTTGGCGGGAACCGAAACGGATTCTCGGGAAAGACTATCAGGCAATTCGTAAGGTGGAAGTGGTTCAATGAGTTAGTATGTTTTGTGTAGAGACAACTTTTTTACCGAGATCGGGCATATCCTTCAATCCTATCCTCATAGCTTGTATAGTACGGAGACTTAGCTTGAATCTTTTATAAAGGAGGATATGCCTGACATGTCAGTCTATAAGTCTTCCACAGGATTGGATGAAAATATAGCAGCTGTCCTGTGCTATTTGTTCGCCTTTATTGGCGCGCTGGCCTTTGTCATGCTGGAAAAGAAAAGCCGATTCGTATTATTTCACGCACTGCAATCCATACTTCTTTTTGTAGCCCTCATGATCGGACATGTGCTGGTCGGATTCATTCCGCTACTCGGTCCTTTCCTCGCTTCCCTGCTAACGCTGGCAAGCCTTGCCTTGTGGATTATCTTGTTAATTCGTGCGGGACAAGGAAAGTGGCTCAAGCTTCCCTGGATAGGCGATCTGGCTCTTCATCAAGCTCGGCAGTTATGAAAACAGCAAAAAACCTTGATCCTAAGCAAGGAATCAAGGTTTTTTATGTTTGGGCAGTTCATTTTTTTACGCTAGCTTCTTCTGTCATATATGGATGTGTCCCAGCTTATCTGGATTAACCATTAAATAAAAATTCTGAATATGCTCCCCGTCCGGTGTCAGTATGAGGCATAAGGTTTCTCTCACTTCACCGTCTTTCAGAAATGCCAGCTGAACCTCACCATTAATGACGGTGTGGACCACATCTCTTTCTCGT
The DNA here is from genome assembly GCF_002872435.1 of Paenibacillus sp. lzh-N1. Classification (NCBI taxonomy): domain Bacteria; kingdom Bacillati; phylum Bacillota; class Bacilli; order Caryophanales; family Paenibacillaceae; genus Paenibacillus; species Paenibacillus sp. lzh-N1. The sequence goes on from NZ_CP025696.1 coordinate 1,052,979, forward strand.
AAAACGGTTAATACCCGACGAGAGGTCAACAGGGCGAGAACGCCTTTGCGTACAACCATCGGCCTCATCACTGTATGCACATTACCTCCACCATCTGACACGAATATAGGTTGTTCAGCCAGTAGTTCCAGCATAGCAGTCACATCGTAGGCGAGAAAAGCGGTTGTAAAACGCTCCAGCAGTTTTACCCGGGAAGAGTTATTTATATTAGGACTGATTGGAGCTTCAGGAGCAGATTCTCCGGAAGATAGAATACGACGGGAACGACTGAACAACTGCCGACAGTTGCTCTCGGTCTTGCCCAGTAATTCTGCAATTTCTTTATAATCATATTGAAAAGCTTCTCTCAGCACAAAAACAGCTCGCTCTATCGGTTTTAGCTGCTCCAGCAGAACCAGAAATGCGTAAGAAATCATATCTTTACGTTCCAGCCAATCGGCAGGGAGATCTGCACTCTCACCCAGCGGCTCCGGCAACCATTCTCCTACATATGTCTCTCTTTGCTTACGCGCAGAATTCAGTAGATTCAGACACCGATTCATCGTCATTTTGGCTACATAGGCTCTGGGATTCTGTATATCATTCAGGGGCTTATTCTCCAGCTCGACAAAACAGTCTTGAACGACATCCTCGGCATCCGTAACCGTTCCAAGCATGCGATAAGCAATGGCAAAAGAATATTTGCGATATTTCTGATACAGCTCTTCCAGACTTACATCCACCGATTCTTGTTCAATCCCTTGTTCTTTGCCAGTCAAAGTGTAGCCCCCTGTTCATTAAAGACTGCCTGGATACATCCCGGTCGCTATGGCAATCCGGTTCCAGCTGTTGATCACATTAATTGCGGTAATCAAATCTACATACTCTTCCTCTGTAAAATGTTCTCTGACCCGATTATACAAGTCTGTGGGTACCCCTTGCTCTGAAATATGAGTGACCGCTTCAGCTAATTCAAGCATAGCACGTTCTTTTTCCGAGAACAAAGGAACCTCCCGCCATAAAGCAAGCTGCAAAATATGGTCAGCATAATCCCCTAGTTTTAGCAAATCCTTTGCATGCATATCAAGACAATAGGAACAGCCATTGATTTGGGATACTCTAATTTTCAGCAGTTCGTACAATACTTTGTCTGTAAAACGACCGGAAATATATTTTTCCATCTCCATCATTGCCTTGAATGTACTAGGACTCACTGCTCTGTGGTTAAATCTTAAACTCACGATACATCGCCTCCATTATTGGTTTACATACAGAAGACAAATGAACATGTGATTTTGTGACAAAGTGCAATACATCAATTTGGAATTGCCCTCAATTGACATAGCATGTATTATAGATAAATGATTTTATGCAAAGAAGGTGTGCACTCACATGAGCGGAAAAGGTTTTATTAAAGAATTTAAAGAATTCGCTGTACGGGGTAACGTGATTGACCTCGCGGTCGGCGTTATCATTGGTGGAGCGTTTGGCAAGATTGTTACTTCTGTGGTAAACGATATTATTATGCCTCCGATTGGTAAACTTCTGGGCGGTATGAATTTTCCAGACTTATATGTAGCTTTACAAGCTGCCGACCCTCTAAATGCTGACGGTACACGCAAGACTTTGGCACAAGCCAAGGAAGCAGGGATTGCGGTCCTTGCCTATGGTCAGTTTATTAATGTCCTGCTAGATTTCCTCATCGTGGCCTTCTGTGTGTTCATGCTGGTCAAAGGGATTAACATGCTGAAGCGCAAAGAGGAAGAAAAACCTCCTCAGGAAAAAACAATCAAGGAATGTCCACATTGCCTGTCCGAAATCCCTATAGCTGCTACCCGCTGTGCACATTGCACTTCCAAGCTAGAGGGATTCGTTGAAGCACGCTGACTCGAACTACATTCCTATGAATAAAACAAACGGCTTAAGACAGTGTATCGTCTTAAGCCGTTTTTAGCATGGCTCTAAAAATCATTAATTGAAGTTGGTGATAATACCCCGAGGTCTGACTGGCAAACCTTCTGCGTACAGATGGGAGACATCACCGAAGCCAATGCAACGGGGAACTGCCCATTCCTTGGAGCGTTCATCAAACAAGATGGTGGTTACGGAGCTAGGCGGCATCCAAAAACCGGACCAGACCAAAGCCAACGGTAGTTCCAACAGATGTGCAAGCCAGGTTAGCCCGAAGCCGCCATGACAAAATACGGCTACCCTGTCTTCCGTGTGCTTCAGAATTCGGTACCTGCCCTCCACCCGCTCAAAGCCTTGCCGCTTCAAAAATTCATCAGAATGAACTTTCAGTCGCTCGAAGGTTTCAGGACTTTGCGTCCCTTGATAATAGGAAATGTCCTTCCAAGAATCATGAGTCGGCAGAGGCGACCCGGAACGAATCACTTCACCAGGCAAATCCCAATGGGAAAGACGACCGTATGGAGTATCCTCCAGCTTTAGAGCCAGCTCCTGCGTCCAGTCCTCCACTTCATAAGTCATACTGAGAGAGTCGGCGGTGTACCGCATCGTATCCAAGGCCCGCCCCAAAGGAGAGACGTAAATACGGTCCAGTCCGTGACTGGACAGCCGTTTGGCCAATGCCTTGGCTTCCAAATGACCCTCTGGCGTGATGGTGTTGTTAGGATAATCGGGGTCTGCATGTCGGATAATATACAATCTCATTATTTGTTCTCCGTTCCTATGAATGGCGACAGGATCGCTTTATCTCATTCCAACAGTGAGTTTTCCTAATTTTTAATGCTTATTCAGCAAGGTTTCCAAAATCGCGCGCAAATCCCTGTCTTCCTGATAAACTTCCTCACCCGTATCCAGCTCAATTACCCGGATATATGTATAGTTCGCTCTGGCATCGACGGGTTTAAAAATCAATTCCTCCGGATTGTCTGGACGCACATCATAGCCCATATTCTTGAACATATCTGTTATTTGATCAATCCCCGGCTTGCCTCCGCTTTCCAGCATAATCAGCCCACGCAGTTCCTTGGGCTCCTCTGGATGCATAACTCGGAAATGTACAATACATTCCATGTAAAATCGCTCCTTTCAATCATAAAGCTATGTTATGGCGCAAATCCCCATGTTCCCAGCATACCCCAAAAGCTACTCCGCATTCCACATCGTCCATCATATCGTCAGAACGGAAAACACGTTATACTGTAAAGTAGACTTTGATTTTCTGCATATTATAGGAGGAATCACGATGACTAGCGAGCTTCTGGATATCTACGACGATGAAGACACCCCCCTCGGCACAGCCTCCCGACAGGAAGCACATGCCAAGGGCTACTGGCATCATACCTTTCACTGCTGGCTGGCACGAGACACCTCGACAGGCCGCCGCTTGCTATTCCAACAGCGTCAGGATACAAAGGACACCTTTCCCGGATGCTACGATATTACAGCCGCCGGGCATTTGACTTCAGGCGAAGATATGTCCCAGGCGGCTCGCGAGCTGGAGGAAGAACTAGGCATTTATGTTCCTTTTACCTCCTTAACACCACTGATGACCGTTCGGTATGAAAGTAAAGGTACCGCACAGGGCACCTCTTTTTGGGATCGGGAGGTCAGCTCGGTGTTTGGACTGCTGTCCAACCAGCCCCTGCAAGCCTATTGTCTCCAGCAGGAAGAAGTAGCCGGACTGTACGAAGCAGACCTTGACCAAGCACTAGCCCTGTTTGAAGGCCATATTCCATTTATCGAAGCCCAAGGTATTACGTCAGGGCCGAACCCGGAAAAAACTCGCCGCCTGATTACACCGGATCAATTCGTGCCTCATCAAGCGGGCTATATTACATCTGTATGCCGGGCCCTGATGGAACTTCCCTCCCAGTAATCCTTATACTATTCTCCGGCTGACATATATTTGCCGATAATGCTTTCATACCGCCAGCCATATCGGGTCGACAGCTCGCTGCCCATATCATGCTCCAGCTCATACAGAATAAGATCCTGGGCAAAATGATCAAGCAGCAAACCTGTCATCACCGGATGCTCGGTAATAAGCGCCTGTGTCGGGCAATTCTCTCCCCGCATACCCAGCATGCACCAACGCCGATCAATAACAAAGGAAAACTTACGCCCTGACGTTTCCTGTCCGTCTGTACCAGACGCACGCGGTAGCCACGGTCCCAACATACTTTCTCCGTTGTCGCAGGACCATAGCAGACGCACACCCCGACTCTCGGCTTTTTTCAACGCTTCCCGCAGCAGTTCGGCTTCCTCGCGCCACAAATCCAGCACAATCTCATGCTCTGCCCGTTCCAGCTCGCGTGTCAGACTTTCCAGCACCTTCCGGTCACCTTCCACGTTGTAGAAGGTCGGCTTGGCTGGTTCTGTTCGTGGCATCTCCTTCTCCACCGCCAGCAGGGACTCCCGCATCTGCCCTTCGATCATTCGGGTCAGCTCACCCGGCGGCAGCATGCTGTAGCGTACAGGCTCTCCCGCACTCGCTCTGAGATATCCCTGCCCGGCCAAACGCTGCAAAGCTGCGTACACGTTGGAGCGCGATGCCCCCAAACGCTTAGCAACTTCATAGCCGGAAGCCACATTTTGTCTCGAAAGTTCGACCATTACCTTGGCTTCCATCTCCGTGAAACCCAGATTCCGCAGATGTTGCAGCAAACGCTCCATATGTTCTGTTCCCCCTATGCTGCCCGGCGTTATGTCTGTGTCCTGCGGCAGCCTGTTCGGCTGCGTCAAATCTGTTCAGCTCCACAGCGCGGGCACCATTTGGAGCCTTTGGGTAATTCCGCTGTGCAGATTTGGCATTTTACATTTTCGCGTATTTGCGTTGACGGTGTTGCCGGCTTCTCTGCCCCCGAATTGTTGGCCTTCCAATATCGAATGCGCTCGTCCAGCTCCTCCTGACGCTCCCGTTCACGTTCCAGTTCTTCAAGACGATGGTGTTCTTTCTCCAGTTCTTCCTGACGACGGCGCTCCCACTCTTCATCGAATGCCGCTTTTTCTTCCGGAGTAAAATCAGACACCGTGTAATTGCGGTCTGATTCCGTTGGATCGTGCGTTTCATGCCGCTCATCCTGTTCATGCCGATCGATTACTTCATCTTCTGCATACTCCATGTAGGCAGGCACAGCATCCTTCGCTGCCTCAGGCTTGCGCAGATCAAAAGAATAAGCGTCTGTTGGCACCTCTTCCCGCACAGCCGCTACTTGCTTGGAGGCAGCCTGCCCTCCATTTAACTTGCGTCCGCATTTGGGACAAAAGTTCGCATCCAGCGGCACAACTGCACCACAGGTGCATAAATGGGCGTTTTTCAATTCTGCAATTCTACTGCGCAGCTCATCAATTTCATCCTGAAGCTCATCACAAGCAGTAGACAACTGTGTCATCTCGGTTTCAGCCACTGACATATCGGATGCCCGGTAGCCTTCGTAAAAGATTTGACCCATTCGTAAGAAATGAACATCCATTTCCTGCTGAATCGTTGTAATTTGCGAATTAATCTTACTAATCTCGACAGCATGCTGCGCCTTTTCTGTTGCGCGATTAGCGCCTTCCTTTATACGTTGAATCAGCTTCATCGTCATTTCCTCCCCATATCCAGCCGGATTTCACTGTACCGTCCGTATATCCCAAAGTTTTTTTCTGTTGGCAAGCCTCGAACTCCTGTATAATGGAATGCGGTCATATCGCCTGTTTGAGGCTATAGGCATTGGCGTCAACCTATTAACGTTCTGACGCTCCTGCTCTAGATCCGCATGAATTCAGCATCATTTTTAGTCCATTCGCCTTGTTCTTATCATCAACTAAAGCTGACTAGAACTCTATCATACCAAAAACTACCCCCATTTGTGAAAATGGAAGATTTTAAGAACGAAAGGGGTTTCAGGATCATGAACCCAAATCCTGCATTTTACCCCCGACCCATCGGGGTTCCTTATTCAACGACGAGCCCTCAGGCACGTCGAGCTTCTATGGATACCAGTATAACGCTGGTACCCGACACCGACCAAGACGCGGCTTATTTTCGTGCTATAGAGAACGCGGGCATTCATCTGAACCGCCCGCAGATTCAGGCTGTACGCCATGGTAAAGGCCCCCTTCTAACCCTGGCAGGGGCTGGCTGCGGTAAAACTACGGTGCTGGCTGCCCGTGCTGGCTACCTCATGGCGATGCGGGATGTCCCTGCATCGTCCATCCTGCTTGTGACCTTCACCAGCAAAGCAGCTGCCGAAATGAAGCTGCGCATCGCGGGACTACCCGGTGTGCGACCTGCCGCTGCACGCGCAGTACAGGCGCGTACCTTCCACTCATTCGCTTTGGCGATGCTGCGACATCGCGGTGTGCAAGATGAAGTGTTCGGTGAAACACAGGCCCAGCATACCGTTATGAAAATGATGCTGCGCCAGCTTGGACTGAGTGAGGCTTTCCAGCCGGAAAGCCTGCTGTCCGCCCTCTCCGCCTGGAAAGCGGAAGGCCGTAGCGCAGATGAGCTGCCGGAAACCATACGCGAGGAAGCGGATGCCAAGCGTGCTATGCTCGCCTATGAAGCGTGGAAACAGGAACGGAGCAAAATGGATTTTGACGATATTCTGCTGCGTGCCTCCGTTCTCCTGCGTGATCCGGATGTGCTTCAGCCGCTTCAACGACGTTTTTCCTATATCATGGTCGATGAATTTCAGGATACGAATGCCCTGCAATACGAAATGGTGCAACGATTGGCTGCGAGGCATCGCAATCTGATGGTCGTCGGAGATGATGACCAGACGATCTATACCTTTAATGGAGCCCGCCAGGAATCCATTCTGGAGTTTGATAAGGTCTATAAAGATGCAAAGGTCATTACTCTTGATATTAATTATCGCAGTGATGCACGCATTTTGGGGCTGGGCTCCAACATCGTCGCCAAAAATGTTCATCGACGCTCCAAACGTCTTGCGGCTGCCGGGCGCGAGGGCTTGCCGCCACAGTTTGCCACCCCATCTGGGCCTGAGGAAGAGGCGGGACATATTGTTACTCATCTGCTCGGGCAGGTAGAAGAAGGTCGTCTTCGCTATCGGGATATCGCTATTTTACATCGGACAGCCAGCGGAAGCCGATCTATTTTTGAGCAATTAATTATGCGGGATGTCCCATTTATTCAGTACGGAGCAGGAGCCGTATTTTACGATCAGTCTCTGATTCGTCCCTTAATGGATCACTTGCGCTTGTCGCTGAATCCCCGCCGAATGGAATCCATTCCAAGTACCCTTGGACCGCTGTATGTCTCCCGTGAGGCTGGGATGGAATGGATTATGCGCGAAGAGAAACAGCAGGCTAAAAAATACCCGCTAATCCACCTCAGCCGCTGGGATCGACTACGTGATTTTCAGCGTGAACAGGTGAAAGAACGCATTCGGTTAATTCGCAGTCTCACTACCATGAAGCCTGCCTATGCCATTCAAGAAATGCGGCGCGTCTTTTATGACAAGTATTTGGAAAGCGGAGATACGGGCGCGTGGACACATTATAAGGAAACGATGCAAGAAAGTCTGGAGGAGCTTGAAACGGCAGCCAAGCGCTTTGACACGGTAGAGGCATTCGTCAACTTTGCGGACGAGCTTTCAGAGCGCCACCGCCAGATGGAATCTCTGCGCAGAGAGGAAGACAGCGATGCTGTTCGGCTCATGACGATCCACCGTGCCAAGGGACTGGAGTTCCCTTGCGTATATTGGATCGGAGCAAGTGAAGGCATCCTTCCGCATAGCTCGGCTCTACACAGCGAGCTGCCAGAGGATCGTCGGGCAGGCGCCGCCCCCGCAACGGCTGTGGATAACGATGCTGCGCTGGAGGAAGAGCGCCGCCTCGCTTACGTGGCCGTCACCCGGGCGAAGGAGCTGCTGTACATCACCTCCCCCGCCTCCAATCACGGCAAGCCTGCCGCCGTGTCTCGCTTCTTGCTGGAAGCCTATGGGGTCACTCCCCCCGAGACTTCCAAGCCGGACACGCGTCGCAGCAGCTTTGGCCAACCGAAGGGTACTTCGGGTTATGGCAGCCGGGCCGGGGGTGGTTCGCCAGCGTCTGGCACGGCAACCCGCGTGAGCAGCAGACCGGGGTCAACCCCAGCCGCCACTACAGCACGGGCCTCAGCGGCGGCTAGGTCACAGACAGAGCCACGCGTCGATGTGCCTGTGTGGAAATGCACGGACGCCGCCTGCAAGGCGTGGATGCGGCGCGACACAGTAGGTGGACGCCGCACCACGGGGGCCAGTGCAGGCACGCCACCGGTGTGTCCGCTTTGCTCCTCCCCGATGACGGAGGGAACGCGCAACATCCCGGCCAGATAAGTGCGAGGCGTGTATAGCCGCTATGGAGCTGTACTCCCACTGCATTCGTCATTTCCAGTCCGGCTTGTGCAGACCTGTAATGAATCCTAAAAAGCACTAATGTACATTTTCCCGGCACCCTGCAAAAATAAGTTTTAGACAGACTAAATCAAATAAAAAACGGTAGACTAGGATGTGAGAATAAAATCCTAGCCTGCCGTTTTTTATATATCATTTTATCTAAGTTAACCCTCATTTATTCTAGATAAATTTCGTTAAAAATTGAATCCTAAAAGGAGAGAACATTATAATGAAACTTTCAGGAAATACAATACTAATTACGGGTGGAAGTGCTGGAATAGGATTAGCTTTTGCAGAACGATTTTTAAAAGCTGGAAATAAAGTCATTGTTTCTGGACGACGTGAACATGTACTTCAAAAAGCGAAAGAGAAATTGCCTAGCCTTATTACTCATGTAAGTGATTTGAATATTGAATCCGAGCGTATAGCATTATCGGATTGGGTAACAACCAACTATCCAGAAGTAAATGTGTTAGTTAACAACGCCGGTATCCAACAACGCTTTAACGTTCTAAAAACGGATGCAAAAAACAATTGGGATTATTTCAGTAAAGAAATCACAACTAACATTGAAGCACCTTTCCATCTATCCATGCTGCTGGCTCCATATTTTGCAACAAAAGAAGAGGCGACTATCATTAATGTCACTTCTGGGTTAGCTTTTACGCCGTTTGTGATTGCTCCGATTTATTCAGCAACGAAAGCGGCACTTCATTCATTTACAATTAGCCTAAGACACCAACTTTCTGATACGTCTGTAGAGGTAATTGAAGTTGTCCCTCCGGCAGTGAATACAGATTTAGGTGGAGCAGGATTGCACACGCAAGGAGAACCATTAGATGACTTCGCAGATGGAATTTTCAAAGGATTAGAAGAAGGTAAAATAGAAATCGGATATGGTACTTCTGTGGCTCGCTTACGCATGTCACGAAATGAAGTCGACGAACACGTAGAAAATATGTACAAGGCAACGAAAAACTCAATTGAATAACTTGCTTAATGAGCCATCCTTTTGCGGGATGGCCCTTTCCTCTATTTCGCTTTTTATTGATTTACCTTGTAGAATTTGCTGGCACGTTATATATAATTCCCAAATCTCATTTCTCACGATTCGTCTTTATCGAAATAATCATCTGGCAAATGTAGTTCTCGCAAACAACCGATAAATTTTTCTTTGAAATTCGGATTTTTTTTATATTCCGGCCATACCGCCTTATAGTAAGGCAGCAACTTCTCATGTGGAATAATGCCCCAGTATAAAATCATGTTTTTCAGAACCTGCGGGTCGCCCCCTATCAACATCTGTTCAATGATCTGCCAGCTTCCCTGCTTGTTTTCGCAACTACTCGCGGCATAGATGGCAGTGGTCTGCATTTTCGGATCGGCGTGACACAAGAAAGGCGCAAAATTTCGGAGCGTAATCTCACCGTAATCCTCTAAAATATATCCTGCATAACGCAACGTTTCCGGGTCATGAATCCTGTCAAGACTTTGCAAAATCACTGGAATAAACTCCGTTAAATTTGCTGTTTTACTGGAAGCGTGCAGAATCGTTAAAGCTTGCAGAAAATCCCCATGTTCATCCGATTGCAACAATTCCAGAAGATATTTTCTGCCCGTGTCAAAAGAAGTTTTGCAGATTAGCCAAACAGCTGTGGTCCGATTTTTTGGGCTTTGCTCCGCAATGTTTTTCAAAAAACCAAGGGTTGGCTGGGCAACTTCCTTAAACTTGAACATTCCATCAAGCGCCTTTGCTTGGATTTCTTCGTTTGGAGCGCTCTGGTACATCTGGATCAGTGCATTCTCATCACCCGGCATTCGACTGCCAAACCACCCGATATCATAATCCAAAATAATTTCATCCAGCCAGCGCTCGTACCAGTCCAGAAAGCTGTCTTCATAGACAAAGAAAAAGGGATGATCGGGATGAAAATCGGAGGTGTACACAATTCTCCCCCTGTATTTCCCTTCAAGTACGAGATACATGTCGTATTCGCAGCCTTGGGTACCTATGCACAACATGCCGCCCAGCACCTTATTACGGGCGTCATCGTATTCCTCATCAGGGATGTCCTCATCCTTGGTCAAGGGCTCAATCAGATGGTTCCATTCCTCTTTGGCCATCCCGGGATGCAGAACGGATTTTGCAAGGAGTGCCTGGTGCTCGGTATAGGAAGTTGCCTTTTCAATCGGATAAATTCCATAATAGGGTCCGGCGCCTCCGTTGCCGATGTTTGTTAAAAACAGCGCGTAAGGCTCGGGTAGGGTGACTTGATTGTGAGCTTGCCAGTCCGCCAGCTCTTTTGCTGTAAGCTTCTCTTTAACCCTGTACTGATGTGAGGATGCTCCAAACACCGAGAAATCCTTGTCTTTGCGCATGGCCTGATTCAGTTTGTCTTTTATTCGATCCAGTTGCGTTTCTTTCTTCCCAAACCACATATTTGCACCCTCCAGTAGACTTACCAGTTTCCTTTACTTGCTTATCCAGCAATTTCATTCTTTATGGGTCTTACCTCTTTACATTGATATGTATCTTTAAGTAAGTTTTTATAATACGGTGGATACTGTTTAATTGAAGTATGGAAAGTGATCATGCATAAAGCCAGTTAACGTATCTTCTAAATTTTGATGCTGTTTCATATATTGAAACAACATGTCCGACGTGAGCACGATTTCAGAATCCTCGATACTAATAGTCCATGAAGTTGGCTCCTCAGGATTATAACTAAATTCAGTTACGATGCCGTATGCTATACCTAGTTTATCAACTCTCTTGTGCAAAATTTGATAGATCTCATCAGTCAGTTGATGAATATTAATATCATTCTGTTCCAAAACCTTCTCCCTCCTCTTTCGTCAATCAATAGATTAGTTTAAAATCAACAATCGTCTGTTCAGCCGTAACCTCATAGCCTAAACCCTTGTAAAGTTGTACAGCAACTTGGTTCTCCTCCATTACTCCCAGATAGACATCTGATGATAGCGTTCTGCCCAGTTTTGTAAGTTGGCTCGTCAAGTGCTTTGCTAGCCCTTTCCCTCTGTAAGCAGGGCTTGTATATATGCTTCCGAGCTCCACGAGCTTAGAATCATAAAAGTGAAAGCCACCTACGGCAATAAAATGACCACATTCCTTGATCCCAAGGAAAGGATATTGTTCGAGTTCGCTCCTCGTAAAAAATTTCATGCCCCCATTTCGTAATACATCTACTATATCTGAAATATCATTTTCCTTAACTAACTCTGCCAAGTTAGAATCAAGCAGTTTCGATTGATCCATATGTTTCATCGTTAAGAAACGTTGTGGGTTACCCGTTATGAGCCCATGAGACTGAAAAAGCTGTAGGTCACGATCACACAGGATTGTACCACAAACGGCATTTTTCTTAAGTTGAATGATTTCCTTCGTAGAAGCAATAAGAGCTGTAAAGTTAAGTTCCTCTCGGTTTATGCAGTGGAAAGAAAACGCAGGGAAGGAGAGCCCGCAAAAGTATGCTAAGACCCCTGTCAGCTTGTCATCTACATATTGACCAACAAATTTAGCCTGCTCCTTACGTTGACTTAAATAGCTATAGAATAACAAGTGTTGGTCTCTATGAATCTGGTCCGTTAATTGATAAATAGTTTCGTCGCTAAGCAGTCGATGAGAAATCATGTATTAGTCCCTTTCATTCCCATGTGGGTAATATTCTTATTGGCATGATACCACAAATGGAAACGATCCTTCCCGCTTATCCCATGTAGCCTTAACAATCTTGAGTTATACGTTTCAAAAAATATAAAGATTGTTTGCTATCGAAGTATAAAAATCCATAATTTAAGGATGATTTTCTCCGAAATTCATTGTATGGTTCCTGCCTCGCCTCTAATTTATGATGAAATTAAAGAGAGGTGAGGTCCTAAAAAATTAATGACAAATATTGAAAACGCATACAAACGAAGAAAGAATGCTTAAAAATGCAAGCTGGTCCTTAATCACCTGTCATCGATTACTTCAAAGTGTACTTAATATGCACACACTAATGAAAGCGTTTTCTGTAATATGCGTTGCAGGTCAATCGAGGCGGTAACATCTACTAATTCAAGGAGTGAATAATATGCCAGATCCATGGAAAAGAAGGTCTTTCGGTATTCTCAGTTTTGTTCTCTTATCCTTTTTGTTGGTATCTCTCAGTTTAATTTCAAGCTTAGCAAAAGCAGAATCAGCTCCCTTGGTCACCGATGTTGAAGACCGAACGGTGATGAATGCAAGTCAAGATTTATCCACTAACGGCAATTCCTCTCCTATAGTCGTCAGCTCCAAAGATGCAATTCTTCAAGGTTACGGTGTAGAAAAACGGGATACACCCTATACCGGCGATACGCTTTATAAAGGCGATGGCTATGTATCCTTCTTTTATGACTATGACCCTAATTCAGGCAAGTCTGACGGGACGGCTACGTTTAAAGTGAACGTGCCTACAGCAGGTCTTTATAGGCTGAGCCTCGGCTACTACATTCCGGTGGACACCGGCTCCAAGGATACCAGCATCAAGGTCAATGGCACCATGGCTGAAAACATAACGCTGGCTGCTCCTCCGAAAGGTGCGGCGGTGAACGAGAAAATGGTAACTAAGATCATGCTGAATGCTGGCACAAACGAGCTGACTTTTTCAAGAGGCTGGGGATATTACGGGATCGAGTATGTGAAGGTTGAATTCGCCAATCTGCCAGCTGCAATAAGCAAAATGGAAGCCGAAGACGGAGCCATTACTGGTGAGGTCAGCATCGAAGCTGCTGATACGGGTTATTCCGGTACCGGTTACGCAGCCTTTAAAGGCACAGGGTCGTTAACCTTTGCCTATAACGCAGCCTCAAGCGGGCTTTACAATCTTGCAATCGGTTACAGTAATCCCAATGGAGACAAAAAGACCCAATTGGTGGTCAATGGCCAGACCAGCGAAACATCACTCCCGACAACAGCAAGCTACACAGAGGTATCTGGCGGTAAACTGATGCTGAGTGCGGGAAACAATACCATACAGTTCAATGTCGATTCGGACCAATATCATATCGACTACGTCAAGCTGTCAGCAGTGTCCCCCCCGAAACTGTATCAGATTGAGAAAAAGCCAGTAAACCCGAATGCGACTGCGGAAACCAAGGCACTTATGGGTTATCTCGTCGATAGTTACGGCAGCAACATTCTTTCCGGTCAGCACACTCTTGAGGATGCCCAGTGGATTAAAGACCAAACTGGAAAGTATCCTGCCATATTATCAACGGACATGATGGATTATTCCCCCTCTCGCATCGAACATGGCGCCACCTCAACTGAAGTGGAAAAGGCGATTCAATGGGCCAAAGAAGGTGGAATTGTCACATTCGCATGGCACTGGAATGCTCCTAAGGGACTGCATGATATTCCCGGCAAAGAATGGTGGCGCGGGTTTTACACGGACGCTACTACATTCGACGTTCAATATGCGCTTACTCATCCCGAGTCGGAAGAGTATCAGCTTATCCTACGGGATATCGATGCTATTGCTGCTCAGTTGAAACGCCTCCAAGACGCTCACGTTCCGGTGCTGTGGAGACCGCTGCACGAGGCGGAGGGCAAATGGTTCTGGTGGGGCGCCCAAGGGCCAGACTCCGCCAAGCAACTGTACCATATCATGTACGACCGCCTAACAAACTACCATCACCTGAACAACCTGATCTGGGTATGGAACTCCGAGAGCCCCGAGTGGTATCCGGGAGACGATGTCGTCGATATTGTAAGTGTGGATATCTACAACCAGGCGACTAATTATAGCCCAAGTATCGGCAAGTATGACAGCTTGGTGAATCTCGTGCAAGGCAAGAAGCTGGTTGGTCTGTCCGAAAACGGCCCGATTGGCGATCCTGAATTACTTCAAACATATTCAGCGCATTGGCTCTTTTTCACCACATGGACAGGCGACTTCATCCGCAACGGACAATATAACTCCCTGGATCATCTCATAAAAGTGTTCAACAGCGATTACGTGATCACGAGGGATGAGCTTCCTCAAGACCTATTTACTTCGTCCAACAATGAAGCGGAGTAAGGCGCTCTTAACGTATCCGTAACTGTACCGTCCCATCCCAGCGTAGAAGCCTGTCTCTAAAGAACAGCAGCCACCTCAGAAAGTAACCGAGGTGGCCGCTTTTGATTTATAACCTGAACGAATGCAGTCTATCGCAAACCTTAATGAAAAAGGACCGTCTCCTCTCCAATTGGAAAGTGGAAACGGCCCCGTTCTTTTATGCGAAACGAGTTAGTTAGTGGACCACAGCTTAATTCGGTCTTGGATATGCTTGGTAAAGGATTGTTCCATTTCTTGTACTCCGGCTTTCTCCAGTTCTGCCATATAGGCATCCCAAACCTTGTCGAAGTTTTCCGGCTTGGTCATGACAGCTTCCGGAATCCGTTTCCATGTAATATCCTTCATCTTGGCTCCGAGAATAACAGCCGGATCGTCATTGGGAAGAGGCATCGTATACGCTGCTCCATATGCTCTCGGTTGGAATTCATCTTCCTTCGGGAACAGATCCTTCCAGTGCTCAATCTTATAGGCCTTAAGCACTTCCTTCTCCGACTTGTTATAAGTCGCTGTCAGCAGTTCCGGATAACTACGAGTAAAATAGTTGCCAGTTGAGTCCTTGATGCCATCACCATAATGGACCATCAAGTTCCAATATAGACCGATTCCGGACTCTTTTTGGAAAGCCGCATTGTCATTGTTCATCCGTTCAAGTACGGCCGGAATAATCGTCCGTTTGCCGTCTTTAACTGTGTAATGCTTGCCTTCAATCCCCCAATTATTCAGGACTTGACCCTCTTCCGATGCCAGAAAGTCGAGGAACTGGATAGCACGTACCGGGTCCTTACACTTGCTAGAGATCGAGATTCCGTATCCCCCATCAAAACCAGGCAGCCAGAAGTTGGTATCCTTGTACTCCTTGCTCATGGTAACTGGATAATGACCGTAAGTCTGATCGAATTTGCCCTCCGCCTTCAGCGCATTTTGTCCGTCGCCATAGTCCCATTCCGGATCGGCCAGACCCAGTACGCGGCCAGATGCCACTTTTGCCTTAAACTGATCGGTCTTCTGCACAAAGCTTTCCGAATCAAGCAATCCAATGGCATTCATGTGATTCAACCAGCGGAAATATTCTTTTTCTTCCGGCCGGCGGAAATGATAAGTCGCTTGGTGTGTTTTTTGATCGATGAAGTATTCGCCGTCGTCTGGTCCCCCGGTCGTTTGAAATCCTGAATTCGTGACCTGGTACATATGCCAATCGTCGGCATTTAGGGACAGTCCGATATTTTTGTTGCCATTTTCGTCCGTCGGATGCTTGGTGATATAGTCCTTAATGACTTTTTCAAAATCCTGTACCGTACGAATGTCCGGGTATCCCGCTTCCTTGACGACACGGTGTTGGAGTTTAAATCCTACGTCGGGTTTGATTTTTTCCTCTTCGACAGCAGACCAGGTCGGAATAACATAGATGGATTGATCATCCAAACTGTACTTCGTCCGAACAAGCTTGTCTCCCAGCATTTTTTTGATATTCGGTGCATGCTTGTCGATCAAATCCGTCAGATCAATAATTGCACCAGCATCGACAAGTTTGCCGACATCCGCCTTAGCAGCGATTAAATCAGGATAGTTTCCTGTGGCTGCAATCAATGAAATCTTTTGCACCGGGTCTCCGACAGCGAATTCAGCATCTAGGGTTACTCCGGTTTTTTCAGCGATGACCTTACCGACTTCATCCTTCATGTTATTCCAATTTGTACTGGAGTCTTCCGAAAAATAAGTAAGCGTGATGTCGCCTGTTGTTACGGCCTTGGTAGCCTCAGACGGATTATTACCACTACACCCTGCAAGGGTCGCCACTAAAGTTAGTGACATTACGAAAGGTACGATCATTCTATTTTTTCTTGACTTCATGGAGCTAAACCTCCCCTTATAATGAATGTTGCCTCGTTTTAGCTTTTTACCGCTCCAAGCGTCATACCTTTAACAAAATATTTTTGCAGAAAAGGATAGACGATTAGAATCGGTACGGTAACAATGATGGTGATTGCCATTTTGACGGATTCCGGCGAAACCTGTGCCATACGCTCCGCCATATTGGCAGCGTCCTGGGAATTGGTTGCGCTTGTTGTCGTACTTTGCAAAATTTTCATCAATTCATATTGCAGGGTCGTCAACGATTCGTTGGACCCATTAAACAGATAAGTATCGAACCAAGAGTTCCATTGTCCAACCGCCAAGAAGAGCGCTACGGTCGCTAATGCTGGTTTGCAAAGAGGAAGAATAACGCGCCAGTAGATCGTGAAATCGTTGGCACCATCCAGCTTAGCTGATTCCTGTAACGCATAAGGCAGACCATCAATGAAGGAACGAATAATAAAGACGTTAAACGCACTTACAAGGCCCGGTAAAATATAGACGGCAAATGTATCAATTAAATGCAATTCCTTCATCAGGATAAAACCTGGAATTAACCCTCCGGAAACATACATGGTAACAGCAAGAAAAATTGAGATGAACCTTCTGGCTTGAAAATCACTTCGTGCAAGCGTATAGGCAAGCATCGAGCCGCTGACCAAGCCCGCTACGGTGCCAATGACGGTCCGCAGAAAGGAGATCTTGAATCCAGTGATTAACCCCTCATAGGTGAAAATCAAATCGTAATTTTTCAAAGTAAATTGCCTTGGCCAGATGGTGATTCCACCTCTAATGGTGTCCACCGAATCGTTAAAAGAGATAGCCAGCACATTTAAGAACGGGTAGATCGTCAGAACGGTTACCACAATCATGAAAACATAAACAACTACCTCTAGGATTCGGTCTTGTGGTGATTTAGACTTAAGCTTGTTGTTTAATCCACCGACCGGCGTAGTGCTTTTGACAGCCTCCATGTCTATTCTCCTCCTTACATAATGCTCTCGTTGGTATAGCGCTTAAAGATTCCGTTAGCCGCAAACAATAGGACCAGGCTTATCACCGAATTGAAGATATTAATGGCCGTCCCGAAAGAGTAGCGTCCCATCGCCAGACCATAATTAAGCGCATACAAATCAAGTACTTCAGAGTAATCGATGACCAGGTGATTGCCGAGCAGAAATTGTTTCTCGAATCCCGTACCGAGCAGATGGCCAATAGACATAATCAGGAGAATGATAATGGTCGGCCGGATCCCCGGCAGCGTAATATGCCACATTTGCTGGAATCGACTAGCGCCGTCCACCCGTGCAGCCTCGTATAATTCAGGACCAATACCGGCGATGGCAGCCAGATAAATAATAGCGTTCCAACCGGTTTCCTTCCAGATGTCTCCGAAAGTTACAACCCACCAAAATAATTTACCTTGGGCCATAAACTGGACTGGCTGATCGATGATGCCTAGACCCATGAGCATATCGTTTACGACACCGCCATCCGCTGAAAGCATTTTGGTGACAATGCCTGCAGCAACCACCCATGAAACAAAGTGCGGCAGATAAGATACAGTCTGAACAAATCGTTTTACAACCTGAATACGGACCTCGTTGAGCAATAGAGCAAAGACAACCGGTACAATAAAACCAGCGACCAGTCCCATAAGACTCATAGCCAACGTGTTCCGCAGTACTTGGTAAAAATGATCATCTTGGAACAAAGTACGAAAATGCTCCAAGCCCACCCACTTCTGTTCAAAAAAACTCAAACCGGGTCTGTATTTCTGAAATGCCATTGTCCAGCCCCATAGCGGCAAATACTGAAAGATGAAGACCCAGATCACAAACGGAATGGACATATAATAAAGATACCTTTGGCTTTTAAATACCTTCCAAGCATTCCGCTTCGGTTTTTTGTATATGTTTTCCGAATTTACTGTTACCGCTTTCATTTTTTCATCCCCTCTCTTAAATCCATCATAAAACAGAGGAGAGTCAGAGCCCATACAACGGATTTCGGGAAAAATCATCCACAAATTATGGATTTCTATATTCCGACGGTGAACAGCCTTCGTACCTTTTGAACTTGCTGTAAAAGTAGTTAACACTTGTATAGCCGACGCTTTCAGCGACTTCGTAAACTTTCATTCCCTGGTCCAGCAACTCCTTTGCCTTGTGGATACGGACTCTGTCCAGATAGGTGTTAAAGTACTCCCCAGTCTTGTTCTTGAATAGCTGACCCAAATAGGCAGTACTATAGTTTAGTAGTCCAGCCAGCGTTTCCAGCTTCAGGTTGTCTGTATAATGACTGTGAATGAAGTCGATCATTTTTTTGAATTCCTGCTCCTTTCCACGAGGTTCGGAGTCTTTCGCCAAAGCTAGCAGGAAACGGTAGGTCTCTTCCAAAAGATCATGTAAATGATCATGCTGGTATATCCCATTCAAAAAACGGGAAACTTCCTCCGTCTCTTTCAACTCGATACAGAAACCCGCGGTCAGCTTGTGAATGACCGCATTGGACAGAAAGAAGAACGACTCTTTGATCGACTTCTCATCTTGCCCCTGTTGGAGAAAAAATGCTGCCGCCTCGTTCAACAATGGAAGTATTACAGTCTGGTTCCCTACTTCCAGACTGTAATACAGGCGGAAGATGAATTCCTCCATCGTTTCTTCAGCTTTATCAGCAGATAATCGGGGGGAATCCAGCGCAGGAGAAAAGAAAGGATACGGACCTAGCAGTCGGTTCTTCTCACTGAAAAAAGATTGTTTTACCGCTTCCTGGGCCTTTAAAAAAGATTTACAAATATCTTCAGGAGCAGATACTGCCCCTCCGGTTGCAGCGACGAACCTAACATTATCCGCAGCATTACGAATCTCATTGTGCAGAATTTCACGCCGTTCTCTTCCGCGCAGCGGCGCGTTGAGCAACAGGACTGTATACGGTGGGATTACTGTGACAAGCCCCATCATCTGCCCCTCGATCTTTGCCTTTAATCCATTCGAAAGCTGGTATGCGACATCGGAACGGTCCACTTCAGAAACACGCGGGTAGACGGCCACGACTTCGTAGCTGGTCCACAACAAATCCGCTTCTATTGCTTTACTTCTCAACTTGGCGGGATCTTCAGTTTTCTCTTGAGGGACGAGCAGACTGTGCAGGTATAAATCGCGATTAATAACCTCTCTCTTACGCCACTCCTCTTGAAGGCGTTCCTCTTCGATTCGCTCGCGTATCCGTTTTATACTGGACGTCATTTCATCAATATCGACCGGTTTAAGGAGATAGCCGAACACCCCGTATTTAATCGCTTGTTTGGCATACTCGAAGTCGGCATATCCACTGAGGATTATAAAATGCAAATGATGACCACCGGATCTCAAGTGCTCAATCAACTGTAAGCCATCCATAACCGGCATGCGGATATCGACAATTACGACATCAGGAGCTTTTTCCTCGATGACTTCCAATGCTTCTTTTCCATTAGCTGCCGTAGCTGTAACGATACATCCGAGGCTTTCCCATGGAATCAGTGTTTGAAGCCCTTGACGAAGCTTCGGTTCATCGTCAACGATGACTACCTTAATCATTTGGTTTCACCTCCAGGTATGAAAAACTGAATACAAGTGCCTTTTCCAGGCTTGCTCTCAATATGTAAGGCACTAGAGGTCCCATACAGTAAGACGAGACGATCATTTACGTTTCGTAGTCCAATTCGCTGGACCTCCTGTTCATGTACAGATGCAGCAAGCTCTGCTTGTACAAGGACGAGACGATCGTCCGTGAAACCGGCGCCGTTGTCACATACTATAACTCGAACCCCCTCCAGGATTTTCTTAACTTTCACTTCAATGACAGCTCCTTCTGCTTGATTATCCAGACCGTGTACAATAGAATTCTCCACCAATGGTTGAATAATCAGAGGTGGAACCAGTATTTCCTCCAAATCCGGATCAACCATTAAGCGATACTCCAAACGGTCTTCATACCGGAATTTTTGAAGATCAAGATAACAGCACACTTGCTCAAGCTCTTTACGCAGTGGAATCTTGTCGTTACCAGCCTCTAGACTGCTGCGCAACAACGCGCTCAACTGCCATACGGCTTTAGCGATATCGTCCTGTTGGCGAATGTGGGCCTCCATTCTAATGGACTCTAGAGAATTGAAGAGAAAATGCGGGTTGATCTGGCTTGCCAGCATTTTGAACTTGATCTCGTTCTGTCTCTGCTCCACCAGGTTTTTCTGACGATTCGTTTCTTGAACCTCCTGGACCAAATGGTTTACGCTGCTGACGAGCGCGTTAAATTCCCTCGATAGTAGACCAACTTCATCTTTTCCGTCGATATGGAGATAGGTTTCCCACGAGCCCGCCCCTACTTGGGTCATATGCTTGCTCAAGCGGAGAAGCCTTCTGGATAATAGCGAAGCAGAAGCATAGATAAGTAAGGCTGCAAATATTAGACTAGCTGTGATCACGACTCCGCCGAGCCATATCACTTGATTAGCATCTCGGGTAATTTCAGAAACGGAAAAAACGGAAATAATGCGAAGTCCATTCCAGCTGTTCTGTGGAGTTAGATTTGCGATCACCACTTTCGATGCTTTTCCGTTAATGAGTGTGTTGTAACTTCCTTCCTGTTGGAAAAGTATATTTTCGTCGGCATGAATTTCAGATAGATTCTTCCCAAACAACTCTGCTTCATTGGACGCGACAATCTGATTCCGGTTATCCACGATCAAGGTAGGGAACGATTCCTGATTCAGGATTGAATTTAATTGGCGCTTGTTAACATTTATGACCAGAACCCCTTTGCGCCCTGGTGAATTTACTGAGAATGATCGAATCAGGCTGAGATAATCGGCATTGTACCTCTCATCCTTAATTAAATTCCAGCCAGCCAATCCTTTCTGCTCTATGGCCTCCTTGTACCAACCTGCGGTTGTGATTCTTTCGTCCGGCTGGATAAATTCCCAATTATTAAGTGCTCCAGGATTAGGGACATAGACACGGATGCCGGATATCTCTTTGTACAATTGGAGGTAGTCACGAATACCTGTATACTCCCGGTAAGCCTGAATGACTTCGATGTAGCTGTCATACTTTTGGCTGGCCACCATTTTCATCCGATTGTCATTGGTTAGCCGATACGAGATGTCCAGCGGCACTTTAATCAGTTCTTCTGTACGATTTTGGACCCGCTCGACGTTGTTGGATGCTTGCATAAAGGCGTCCTTAATGACGGCCTCTCGAAGCTTCCCAGTCAGAAACAGGCCGCATAACAGCAAGGGAAGAACAGCTACCGAAATGAATGTAAGCGTCATCTTCTTTCTCAGTTTCATGTCATTCATCATTCGTATAAAAAACATGGCTTGTCCTCCCCAATCAGTACGCTGATGCGCGCAAAATGCCCCTTTATACAAAAAGGGGCATGCATAACTCAATTGATTGTTTTCTATCTTTCGCCAATTGTACTGTTGTACTGATCCTTTAAGCCTTAAGCCTTGTTGGACCTTAATGCCCGAAGCCTGAACCATCCACTTTCATAGTCTTTCTGTCTGTAGACAAGAGGGAGGCCCAACTTCATAAGCCGATCCCCCCCATGGATAGACTTTTGCCCGCTATTTCCTGACTGAACTTCATATTCGAGCTCTGGATTTAGTCCGTCAAGGCGCAGGGCTCGCCAAGGCGCGTTCGGAACAGCCATCACTTGGAAATAGTAGACGATGGCATCCTCTTGGTCTTCAGAAACAAACATCCAAGCCGATTCGTTATCTTCAAACGGGCTCTTTAGGCGATACAAGTCACCCTTCTGTACTAAGCCACGTATCTGCTTATATACTGCGATTTGGCGTTTGACCGTCTCTTTTTCCTCATCGGTGAATTTCGTGAGATCAAGCTCATATCCAAAATTTCCGGACATGGCCACATCACCTCGAAAATCAAGGGGTGTTATGCGTCCAACTTGATGGTTCGGAACTGCCGACACATGCGCTCCGGTGGCGCTTACGGGATAGACAAGGCTAGTTCCATATTGAATCTTCAGGCGTTCCACCGCATCGGTATTATCACTAGTCCAGACTTGAGGCATGTAGTAAAGCATGCCTGGGTCAAAGCGTCCTCCGCCACTTGAACAGCTCTCGAAAAGAATATGCGGGAAATCGGTAGTGACGCGCTCCAGTAGCTCATACAATCCAAGAACATAGCGATGGGCAGTCTCAGACTGGCGCTCCGGCGGCAGTTCGGCGGAACCAATTTCCGTCAGACAGCGATTCATATCCCATTTCACGTACGAGACTGGGGCGCTGGAGAAAATGGCAGCCAGCGAATCGTAGATGTAATCGCGTACTTCCTTGCGAGTATAGTCCAGCACCAGCTGCCATCTGGCTTCGCTGCGCCGCCGTCCTGGAACGTGTAGGCACCAATCTGGATGCTTCCGGTACAGCTCACTGTCTGGGGAGATCATCTCCGGCTCGAACCAGAGCCCGAATTTAAGCCCCAATTGATTGATACGTTTCGCAACATCAGCCAGTCCGTCTGGCAGCTTCCGACGATCCTCGTACCAATCACCGAGAGACGAATTGTCAGAATCCCGTTTTCCGAACCAACCGTCATCCAAGACAAAAAGTTCGATGCCTAGCTCTGCCCCCTCTTTCGCTATCGATACCAGCTTATCTGCATTGAAGTCAAAATAGGTAGCTTCCCAGTTATTGACTAGAATAGGGCGTTCTTCATCCCGATATGTCCCTCGGCAAAGCCGAGTTCGATACAAGCGATGATATGTACGCGACATTTCTCCCAGTCCTTGACCAGAGTATACCATAACGGCTTCTGGCGTCTGGAAGCTCTCCCCTGGGCTCAGTAACCAGGAAAAGTCAAAGGAGTTTACGCCAATGCTAAACCGGGTAGAGCCAAATGAATCTAATTCCGCTCCAGCCTCAAAGCCCCCGCTGTACACAAGGCTAAAGCCGAATGCCTCACCATGGCGTTCTGTTGTCTCCTGCGTGACCAATGCAGTAAAAGGATTAAGTTGGTGACTGCTCATGCCCCTTTTACTATCAATTCGGGTTTCACCTTGAAGGATCGGTTTGCGGGTAATATTCCCTTCCCGTGCCCATGCTCCCGAAAGATACATGAACTCTAAATCGCTTTTCCCTGAGAAATCGACACTGGCACTTAGCGCACGGAGGAGTCGAAGACTTTGTTCCCCCTCATTACTTAGACGAGCCGAACGAGCGATTACGTTTCGATCCGTAAAAACAGTATAAAGAAGAACCACTTTAAGACCTGAAAAGGCATCTTTTAATTCCAGTTCCAACGTATCCGCTTCAGCTTCATTCTCGGTATATACGGCCGGAAGGCCAGGTAAAGATGGCTTTCCCTTAATAATCCGGTAACCATCGTACTTTAATTCCGTGATGCGAGTTCCATCCTCCAGCTCTACTTGATACGCCGGGGTACGGAAGTCTCCACTTCCATACTGTGGGTATTCTTGCGGCAGCCGATCCAATCCAGCCGTCGTAGGAGTGTGAAGCAATAGATCAGCCATGGGCTCACGGTGCTTCAACCTGTCTCCCCAGTATACATGCACAGGAAATCCATCGACAATCTGAATAATATAACTCATGCCCGACGACTGCAAATGAAACAGCCCCGGTTGCTCTTGAACAATGATAGCCATTGGGAAAAATAACCCCTCTCTTAGATAATAATCATCGGTGATCCACACCAAAAAGGCACTTAGAAGAATCTTTATGTAGCAGGCGTCAACTAAGTTCATATGGTG
This sequence comes from Paenibacillus sp. lzh-N1, assembly GCF_002872435.1. NCBI lineage: Bacteria > Bacillati > Bacillota > Bacilli > Caryophanales > Paenibacillaceae > Paenibacillus > Paenibacillus sp. lzh-N1. Next base: position 1,077,049 of record NZ_CP025696.1, read on the forward strand.
TAAAGCTTGATAAGATCCAACAATATAGCAGTAGGTTCTACAGAAATCATATATTAATTTTAGATATGAAGTACATGGCATGGTGCTCACTATTTATGTTATAATGCTTGATAATTTACATAAGGAGATTTTACCGTGATAGAGTATTTGCCACGTAGTAAACAGCACTCTGAATTGTATCTAACTCAGTTTGGCATAGAGAAATGCATACCCAGTCACTTTTTTGGACCTGCTATAAGAGATCACTATTTGCTCCATTATGTTTTGGACGGAGAGGGTACCTTCGAGGTTGGCGGGTTCAGTTATCGCTTGCGGAAAGGACAGTGGTTTCTAATCTGCCCGCAAGTCATCACTTATTATCAAGCCGATGCCGTAAATCCTTGGTCTTATTGCTGGTTTGGTTTTAACGGGACACTGGTAGAAACACTCCTCAAGCAAGCAGGCCTGACGATGGCGTCCCCAATCCTCTACTTTGAAGGAGACCATTTGATTTATCAGTATTTGCAGCAAATGAACGAATCAAGTGGATGCCTTAAAGCTCGGGAAACTAGATTGACCGGGCTGCTTTACTTAATGTTATCGGAGCTTATAGAGTTCAGTCCGGCAGCGTCCTCCGACCAAAAGGAAGGTCGGGCGGAAATTTACGTTGAAAAAGTGAAGGATTTTATTGAAATGAATTATGCTCAGAAAATTACCATTGAGCATATTGCACATTTTATCGGACTCAATCGGAGCTATTTATGTTCGTTATTTAAACAACGAGTAAACACAAGCATTCAAGATTATTTGATTCGCTATAGAATCAATAAAGCTTGTGAAATGATGGGGAACGCCGAACTTTCGATAGGCGATATTTCCCGTTCAGTCGGCTATAATGATCCTTTGCTCTTCTCCAAAATTTTTAAAAGGGTAAAGGGATTCTCTCCCAAGCATTACCGAGCCGAAACCCATGCTCAAATCTAAAACAACTACTGAAATTACAAGTAGAAGCCTTTAACGAACAAAAGAGGTCAACCAGAAAAACTGGTTGACCTCTTTTATTTATTTTGCGGTTTGCCCTTCCAAATAAGAAACAGGTTCTTTAACCTCTACTTTGGTGCCCCCAAATTCATCCTTAATGTATTTTTGGGTATCCTCGTTATGATAGAGATCCGCTAATTTTTGTAGTCCCTTATCGTTTGCCTTATCCGATGAAGTAACCAGGACGTTAATATTGTTCTTTGTTGCCTGACTGATCTCTTCGTGGAACAAGGAATCCTTCAGTACGTTCAGACCGCCTTCTAAAGCAATCGTGTTCCCGATCAACACCAAGCCTACATCCTGAATCACGCGCGGACCTGTTTTGTCGTCGATTAGTTCAAATTTCAGGTTTTTAGGATTACTAGTAATATCATTGACTGTACCTAAAGCATCATTAAAGTCAGCTTTAAGCTTAATTAAACCGGATGCTTCCAACAGCTTCAAACCTCTTGCTGTATTCGCCGGGTTGTCCGCCAAAGCCACCAACGCTCCGTCAGTCACTTCATCAATGCTTTTGAACTTTTGCGAATAAATCCCCATCGGCTCCAGGTAGGTAGTCGCTATCGCCTTCAAATCGGCTTTGCTCTCTTTGTTATAGCTCACCAGATACGCCCATGATTGGAATGCATTCACGTCCACATCGCCTTGTCTAGTCGCATTGTTCGTTTCGATCCCACCGTTAATTTCCTTTACTTCAATATCCAGCTTGGCATCCTTGGCGGCCTGGGATTGGGCAATATGCTTCCAAATCTGCGCGTCAGACCCCATGGAACCAATAACTACTTTTTGCGTTTCCGCACCGGAAGCGGAGCTGGAGTCATTACTGTCTGTGCTTTTATTACCGCATCCTGCGGCTACGAGTAATAAACTAATCCCTAATAGTAAAACGAACGATTTTTTCATGTTGTTTTCCCCCAGATCATGCTAGTATGCTAGTGCATCGTCATTCCACCTGTAACATTAATCGCTTGTCCTGTCATATATGCGGAGAGCGGACTTGCCAGAAACAACACCACATTGGCGACATCCTCTACCTCAGCCGTTCTCCCCAAAGGTACCTGCGAACAATCTTCTTCATATATATCCTGGGCGGTCATTCCGCGAATAACGCCCCCTTCAATCCGCTCGCGATGCTTCATCGGCGTTTCTACGATACCTGGACAAACCGCATTTACCAAAATTTGATGCGGAGCAAGCTCAATGGCCATCACCTTGGTCAAGCCGAGAACCGCATGTTTGGATGCACAATATCCGCCCATGGCCCGATATCCATTTTTACCAGCCTGCGAAGCAATTTGGATAATTCGCCCTGGTTTACGCGCATCCACCATTTCCTTGGCAAATCGTTTGGACGCTACATACAGCCCAGTTGAATTGATCGAAAATACTTTTTCCCAATCAGCCAACTCACTATCAATCACATAATCCATCGTAGAAGTACCTGCGCAGTTCACCAAGATGTCAGGAACTCCCGTTTCGCTGATTAGCAGATTGCACCATCTTTCGATATCATCCGGTTTGGATATGTCCAATTGAGTTTCAACCAGCTGTGAATTGACCACTCTATACGGCTCTTCATAAGAAATATCAGCAGAAATGACTTTAGCTCCACTCTGAATGAACAGCTCTACAATCCCCTTGCCTATACCTGACTTGCCGCCTGTCACTACTGCTGTCTGATGAGATAGGTCTATTGAAATCATAGATTTTAAAATACTCTTTTGAAAGGATCGCGGCTAATGCCAGCCTCCAACACAATCTTCACATATTCCTGTGCTGAAAAAAGAGAATGATCCTTATAGTTCCCGCATTCCAAAGCAGTAACAGCCGGAACTTCTGTCGTTTCCAGAATTCTTTTCAAGGTTTTTTCCAAAGCAAGTGCAATTTCCTCAGGCTCGTGTTCATTCCATAAAATCAAGTAGAATCCCGTTCTGCAGCCCATAGGAGAAATATCAATAATGCCTTTGATTTCGTCTCTCAGATACGTTGCCAATAAATGCTCCAGCGTATGTACAGCTGCTGTTGGCAGTGCGTCTTCATTCGGTTGCAGAAATCTCAAGTCATACTTTTGTACCGTGCTTCCTTTTTCATCATGCTCTACTCCTGCTGCTCTTACATAAGGAGCCTTTACAATCGTGTGGTCTAATTGGAAGCTTTCTACTTTTGCCATTTTTCTCATCCTCATTTTCTGTAATTTTTATTTTTAGTCTAATGACGACTACTCAACATTTGTGCTATTTTTTTAAAAATTTAATGCTTTAAATCAGCATTTTTGCAATTATACATCGGATTACTCGGTTTTACCACTATAATTATTATTTTATTTCTCATTTCTTTGTCCGTTTCTCCTTTGCCTGTACGTTTTGACATAGTGTACAATATATACGGTAATCCATCTTTACGAAATAGATCGAGGACATCGTAAGCCTCATTTAGGAGAATGCTCTGTGAATGAACCGGATTGGAAGCACTTGAATGCTGTCCCTTTGCCCTTGCAGGAATTTCAGCTACAGCTGGACCAGAACAGTGTTGACGCCAAGCAACTAGAGGAATGGAAAAAAATCCCCGTCCTTTATCAACTAGCTCTGGAGGAATTAAAGAACAAAATTAAGCTGATCCAAACGGAATGGAAGCTGATAGATGGTTTTAGCCCGATTGAGCACATTAAAACCCGGATCAAAGAACCCCACAGCATTGTGGAAAAAGTTCGGCGCAAAGGGCATGAGGTCACCCTGGACAATATATTGCGTGAAATTCATGATATCGCAGGCATGCGTGTGGTATGCGCATTTGTCAAAGATATCTATCGCCTGATGGATCACCTCCGCACACGGGAAGACATTCGCATACTGGAGGTCAAGGACTATATTGCCCATCCTAAGCCCAACGGCTATCAGAGCCTACATGTTATTGTGGAAATTCCACTGATTCTGTTTGAGGGCACACGCTGGATTAAGGTCGAGATTCAATTGCGCACATTGGCTATGGATTTTTGGGCCAGTATGGAGCATATTTTGTACTATAAGTTTGATAAGAAAGTGCCCGAACATGTCGTTAACGGATTGACCGAAGCTGCACGTGCAACCTACGAACTGGATCAGAAAATGCTCAAGCTGCGCGGGGAAATTTTATCGCTTAGCGAGGAACAGAATGTGGAAGAGTCTCCAGGGAAACGAGCTGAAGAGTCAGCTTTGAAGGCACTTTCCCTCCCCGCAGATCACGCCACTTCTCGGTCGCAGACGTGCTAGGCATACAGCCACAGGATAACTAAATCATTCATTCTAGGCTGTTCCCCCTCGTGCTGGAGCTTAGGAACTTATGTATGATGTATAAATAAAGAGCCGTCAACACCACTATGATCATGGTTTTGACGGCTCTTTTACACTTTTTTTCAGTCAAATCAAATATTACTGCTTCTCATGAATCTCTGTGCTGATTTTCTCAACGATGTCCGCAATGCTGAATGACCCCAGATCGCCTTCACCCCGTTTGCGCACGGCTACAGTACCGGTTGTTTTTTCATTTTCCCCGATAACGAACATGTATGGAACCTTCTCCAATTGCGCTTCACGGATTTTATAACCGAGCTTCTCATTCCGAGTATCCACTTCGACGCGCAGACCCGCTTTTAGCAACGCTTCCTGCACCTCATTGGCAGTCTCGATATAGTTCTCGGATACAGGCAACAGCTTCGCATGAACAGGAGCCAACCACAATGGGAATGCACCTGTAAAATGCTCAGTCAGGATGCCCATGAAGCGGTCAATTGAACCGTAGATAGCACGGTGAATAACGACCGGACGGTGCTTCTGGTTGTCCTCGCCCACATAAGTGAGGTCGAATTTTTCAGGCATTTGGAAGTCCAATTGGATCGTTCCGCACTGCCAGCTGCGTTTGAGCGCATCGAGAATGTGGAAGTCAATTTTCGGACCGTAAAATGCTCCATCTCCCGCATTAATACGGTAGTTGATGCCCAGGTGATCCAGCACGTTTTGCAGAGCTTGTTCCGCTTGATCCCACAGCGCTGGCTCGCCCATAAAGTCATCTGGACGTGTGGACAATTCCACTGTGAAGTCAAAGCCAAACACACTATACATTTCGTTAATCAGCTTGATTACGTCCGTAATCTCTTTTTCAATCTGACCTGGTGTAACGAAAATATGCGCATCATCCTGACAGAATGTACGAACACGCATCATACCGTTCAGCGCGCCGGACAGCTCATGACGATGCACTTGTCCAAATTCGGATATACGAATCGGCAGATCGCGGTAAGAATGAAGTTCATTTTTAAATACAAGCATATGCCCCGGGCAGTTCATCGGTTTCAAAGCAAAAGTAGTTTCATCTACTTCGGAGAAGTACATGTTTTCCTTGTAATGCTCATAGTGTCCCGATTGTTCCCACAGACGGTTGTTCATCATCAGCGGTGTACGTACTTCCTCATAGCCATGCAGACGTTGAATGTCACGGGAATAATCTTCCAACGCAGTACGCACAACCATACCTTTAGGCAGGTAGAACGGCATACCAGGTGCTTCTTCGGAGAACATGAACAGCTCCAGCTCTTTACCCAGCTTGCGATGGTCGCGTTTTTTTGCTTCCTCCAGCAAGTGCAAATGCTCATCCAGTTGTGCTTTTTTAGGGAATGCTGTTCCGTAGATACGTTGCAGCATCTTGTTGTTGGAATCGCCTCTCCAGTATGCACCCGCTACACTTAACAATTTGAAAGCCTTGATACGGCCAGTGGACGGCAGATGCGGGCCACGACACAGGTCAAAAAATTCGCCTTGATCATAAATCGTAATTTCCGCTTCTTCTGGCAAATCACGGATCAGTTCCAGCTTCAATGGATCTTCCATTTCACCAAAAATACGAGTTGCTTCCTCACGGCTAACCACACGACGTGTAATCGGCAGATTTTCCTGCGTGATCTTCGCCATTTCCTTTTCGATCTTCGCCAGATCGTCAACGGACAGTGTGTTTTCGATATCAATGTCATAATAGAAGCCGCTGTCGATGACTGGACCAATACCCAGCTTCACATTTTTCTCACCGTAAATGCGTTTGAGCGCCTGGGCCAGCAAATGCGCTGTGCTGTGACGGTAAATTTCCAGACCATCTGCACTGTCCAGCGTAACAATTTCAAGGTCAACGTTCTGATCCAAAACGGTGTTCAGATCGACAGCCTTCCCGTTCACTTTACCTGCTACTGCGTTCTTTTTCAGCCCGGAGCTGATCGAACCCGCCACGTCGGCGATAGTTACGCCCTGCTCGTACTCACGTACGGCTCCATCCGGCAATTTCACTTGAATACTCACGATTAAAGCCTCCATTTCAAATTGTGTGCTATATCAAAATTGAACGCAAAAAAACGCCTCTCTCCCTCAAGGGACGAGTGCGTTCAGCTCGTGGTTCCACCCTAGTTCGGCCCGCTACTGTACATACATTCATGTTCATCCAAACATGCTCATGCACGACCTGCGTGGCCCTCCATTGGTATCCGTTAACGGGGATAAATCGGTGGGCGCTTACTGATGTCACTGCCAGCTTGCACAGCTACACGTTCAACGTCACGGCTACAAAGGGGTAACTTCACATGCGGTTGCCGGAAAAGCTCTCAGCCTCGTCTTTTCTCTCTGAACGGCCCTTCAAGGAAATCATGTCTTTGGTCAATGCCTTGAATATTACTATATGCTACAGCATTATAGATCAAATTTGCAGGTATTTCAAGTGGACGTTTATGTAAGTTTCTGTCTTATTTATCATCCGGCTATGGAGACGAATAGGCCTATATTTACACACTACTAAAAAAACTGTAAGATAATTTCATCTAGACGATACCGTACAGAAAGAGAGCGGGAGAGATGCCTAAAATTATTGTCACAGAAGAACAATGGATTCAAAAAGGAATGGAACGTTTTGAGCAGGGGGGAATCGATGAACTCGTTGTTGAAAAAATGGCCGCTACTTTAGGGTGCAGTAAAAGCAGTTTTTATTGGTATTTTACCAATCGCAGCAGCTATATTCGACAGATTGTAGAGACATGGAAGGCACAGACGACACAACAGGTTATTGCCGCGTCCATCACCCATGCCGCTATAGATGAGCGAATCCAAGAGTTGTTAACCCAGATGTTTGGCAAGACAAAACGGGGCGATTTTCTGTTTTATCTGCGCAAGCTGTCATTGAAGGATGATAGTTACCGTTCCTTGCTCAATGAAGTCGAACAGATGCGAATGGAGTTTATGAAAGAGCTTTTAGTCCAGAAGGGAATGCAGCCAGAGAAAGCCTCTCAGAGATCATGGATGTTGTACCACTACTACTTGGGTTGGTATGAGCGTCACAAGCAAGAGACGTTAAGTGACGAAGCGATCCAGCAGCATATTCATATGATTTGGACAGAGTGGATTTCAAATTAAGGAGGATATGAGATGTTGGAGCTACTTTCATGGGTAGTTGGCGGAATTTTATTGGTACTGAGCGGCATGCATTTATATTGGGTATTCGGCGGGCAAAAAGGTGCTAAGGCAGCGATCCCAAGCACGGGAACGGATTTGCTTTTTAAACCCTCCAAAATAGGGACGTCGATTGTTGCCATTTTACTAGCCTTAGCCGCTTGGTTCGTTTTGGAGTTAGGGAGAGTCGTACCAATTCAGTTTTTCCATTTCTTCTATTTCTACGGTGCAGGCTTGTTGTCATGTTTATTTATTTTACGTTCTATAGGAGATTTCAAATGGGTAGGGTTCTTCAAGAGAAAAAAAGGAACGGTTTTTGCAAAATGGGATACTGTGCTCTATTCGCCCCTTTGTTTTCTCTTGGGAACAGCCATTTTAATGATGATGCTTTTACGTACGGCATAGCTTAAAGCTGATCTTTACCCGATTTGTTTCTTTCTTACGTCTCCACCAGTTTCTTTCTCAGTGAAATAGTACAGTAAAGCCAGCACAGGCAAAATGACTCCAATCAGAGCGCTGAAATTCCAACCACCCAACGCATAAGACCAACCACCTAATGATGATCCAATCGCTCCACCTATGAAAAAGATAGACATGAATAATCCATTCAGACGCCCTCTCGCTTCACTTCCCAAGGAGTAAATAACGCGTTGCCCAAGCACAAGGTTTCCTGATACAGCCATATCCAGTGTAATCGCTGAAACAAAGAGAAGGATGAGCGCAGCCGTCGAATGACTTTGAAAAATATAGATGACCAAAAAAGACAAGGCGGCAATGATCATAGCTAGCCCGGTTAAACCTTTGCTCCAGCCTTTATCAGCCAATCTTCCGGCAATTGGAGCTGCTATTGCGCCCCCTACACCTACTAGAGCAAACAGTGCAATTCCTTGCTGGGACATGCCGAAATCATCCGCCAAGCGTAGAGGAACAACCGTCCAAAACAGGCTGAAAGCACCAAATAGGCAGGCTTGATATAAGGCACGGCGGCGCAATGCAGGCGTTTGTTTGAAAAGAGTACCTAGCGAGAGAATCAGTTTACTGTAAGATACCGTAGGTACAGGCTTGCGCTCTGGAAGAGCCCGCGAGAGAAGAATCGTCAACAATGTCAGAACGATGGCTGACATAATAAATACGGCTTGCCAGCCCCAGATGCTGGTTATGAAGCTTGCCAATGGACGTGCGAACATAATCCCTAGCAAGAGTCCGCTCATGACATTCCCGACAACCCGGCCGCGCTGCTCTTCGGATGCTAAATAGGTAGCATACGGCACCAGTATTTGGGCTACTACAGATCCAACTCCAATGAACAAGGATGCGGTCAAGAACAACGTGGCATTGGGGGCGAAGGCAGCAACGAGCAATGCACAGACTGTAATGATGAGCGATACGACCATGAGCCGTCGATTTTCAATAATGTCGCTAATGGGTACGATAAACAGCAGTCCCACAACATAACCGATTTGAGTTAAAGTGACAATGAAGCCCGCTGTTGTGGAAGAAAGGCCCATCGCTACATGAATAGGTCCTACCAGGGTTTGAGCATAGTAAAGGTTGGCAACAATAAGGCCGCATGCCGCTGCCAACAGAAACATCATCCAATTTGAAATACGGTTACCTTCTACGGCTTGTTGTTCTCTTTGCATGATAATCCTCCTCAATAATTTAAATACTGAACGTATAGTTCTTTAATTCGATAATCAAATAATATACTGAACGTTTCGTTTTGTAAATAGGCAAATTCAACTTTTTATTCTTACCTGATATTTGATATACTGAACGTATAGTTTATTTTAATGTTTTCTTATATCTATGTAAGAAGGTGAGCATTCCAGTGCAGAGTAAAAGAGGACGTCCGCGTAATGTCGAGTCGCAAAAATCTATCCTTACCGCCTCTTATGATCTACTGTTGGAGCAAGGCTTTGGGGCTGTTACGGTAGAAAAAATTGCTGAGCGAGCAAAAGTGAGCAAAGCCACCATATATAAATGGTGGCCTAACAAAGCTGCCGTAGTGATGGATGGTTTCCTGTCAGCTACCATGGCAAGATTGCCCGTGCCCGACACGGGTCGTGTATTGGACGATATTCTCATTCATGCTACGAATTTAGTACGGTTTCTAATCAGTCGAGAAGGTAAAATTATTACGGAGTTAATTGGCGAAGGGCAACTTGATACAGGGTTGTCAGAGGCATACCGAACCCGGTATTTTCATCCACGGCGACTTGAAGCCCGGCATCTTATTGAGCGGGGAATAGAGCGTGGGGAATTGAAGGAGCATCTCGATGTTGAATTATGTATCGATCTCATTTATGGGCCGGTTTTTTATCGATTGCTGGTAACCGGTTATCCATTAGACGATGCCTATGTACGACAATTAGTCATGAATGCGTTCGAAGGGATTAGCTTGGACTGAATTGCGAATGCCATATAGCGGGGCTGGCAGCCACCACAGAGTATTCTCCGTGGTGGCTGCTTATTTCTTTTTTCCTTTTTCTTTTACCCGCCGATCCTCTATGCTAACTCCTGCTTTATTTATTCGTCAGGATCTATACTAATCTTTTGCAGTAAGTCGATCAGAAGGTCCTCTTCCTCTTCGGATAAATTGTGGACAAGACCGGCATTGAGCTCGTCCAGTATTGCTTGTAGGACAGGAGCGAATTCTAATGCCTTGGCCGTGGGAGACACAAGTTGAGAACGTCGATCATTCGGATCCGTTTTACGTTCAATGTAGCCTGATTCCTCTAATTGTTTTACAGAGCGTGCCGTGGTTGCCTTATCAAATTTAAGTTCATTCGTCAGCTGCTCCTGTGTAATACCTGGCCGCTGCAAAATAATCTTTAAAAAACTGTGTTGCCCCCCACTGCCGATTCCGTAAGGAGCCAGTTTTTTGGACAGTATTTTTTGATTTCGACGGTACAGGTGGGAAATTAGCTTTCCAATCGGTTTTTTCCTCATTAAATACACCTCATTGGCTTGAAAATGGCAATCCCCAGCTGGGACCAAAACAAAGTTTACAATAATATTGTTGCGCACGCAACTAATTTGCTGTAAACTAGAACCGTTCATTTAGTTGCGTATGCAACTAAAGAGGAACTGTCAACGATAAAGAGGTGTTAATGATGAGTTCAACTGCTACAACTGCTGCAACCTATCAAGAGAATATCGAAGTTCAGAAGAAACGTTGGATGATTTTGATTGTTTTAAATCTGTTTACGTTTATGTCCACCTTGGATGGAAGTATTGTTAATATTGCTCTTCCTGTGTTGTCTCGCACGTTACATTTACCTGTGGCACAGATTGAATGGGTGACAACCGCCTATTTAATGGCGATATGTACCGCTATTTTATTTTTTGGCAAGCTAGGGGATATGGTCGGTAAAATCAAAATATTCAAAATCGGCACCATCATATTCATTCTTGGCTCCCTATTGTGCGGTCTTAGCTCTTCACTCTCCCTATTGCTGATTTCGCGCATCATTCAGGCAATTGGAGCATCCATGACCATGGCGAACAGCCAAGGGATCGTAACAGATATCTTCCCGTCTACTGAACGGGGCAAAGCGCTTGGCCTCATCGGAACTTTCGTTTCTTTGGGTAGTATCGCCGGGCCGAGCTTGGGCGGTATTATTGTCTCCTCGCTGGGTTGGCAATACATTTTCTGGGTCAATGTACCGATAGGCCTGATCGCTGTCTTTCTGGGCTGGAGGCTTCTGCCTAAGGATCTGATCAAGGTGAAGGATAAGATCGACATTCCTGGCAGCCTGGTGTTTGCTATTTTTATTCTCACTTTATTCGTCGGATTGTTGCTGGGACAGCAGGTCGGGTATGGAGACCCACGTATTATTGCTTCGCTGGTGGTGGCCGTAGTTGCTTTTGCCATATTCATTTGGTTGGAATTGCGTCGTCCACAACCGCTGTTACAGCTCGCTCTATTCAAAAATCCGTTGTTTTCACTCAGTATTTTGTGTGCTTTTCTGGTGTTTGTCGCTAACTTCTGCTTTAACATCATTTCGCCTTTCTATGCACAGAATATGCTGAACTTGTCGCCTTTTTATGCCGGATTTCTGCTGATGTTGTTCCCCATCTCTATGGTTATTGTGGCCCCGCTCAGCGGCGCGCTTTCCGATAAAATCGGGTCTGAACTACTCACCTTCGCCGGGCTGGTCGTTATGGTCGTTGCCCAAATTGGATTAGCGGAACTGCATGCAGGCAGCTCCATCCCGCTCGTCGGTCTGTGGATTGCCATGCTGGGTATTGGCAGTGGTTTATTCCAATCGCCGAACAATTCGCTGATTATGTCCAAGGTACCCCGTACACAGCTTGGCTCAGCCGGAAGTGTTAATTCACTGGTGCGCAACGTCGGGATGGTTGTAGGGATCACGCTGGCCACAACCATTCTCTTTAATGTTATGAGTAAAGAGGCTGGTTATCGAGTCACCGGATTGGTTCCGGGTCACCCTGAAATTTTTCTGGAAGGAATGCATGTAGTCTTTATGACGTCTGCCTCCATCTGTCTTGTGTCGGCATTGTTAACAGGCTGGAGGCTGATTGGGGCAAAACGGGCAAGAGTGCAGCAAGAAAAGAGATAGGATCATCAGGAAGCCAAACAGGCTATTGTAATAAGGATTACGTATCCTCTTACACTTCTACTAAGCGTCCGTTCTCTCTCCAGGATTGCAGTATTTTCTCAAGTACCCACTGATTGTTGTATCCGTCATCGAACAATGGGGCTCGATCCACGAACTCCCCCCTTACCAGCTTAACAAAATCGCCATCGGCTGTATGATTATAGATTGGTGGAACAGCCCAAGTCTCGTATTCGGCATCCGGGTGTTCTAGGTCACGTAACACAATGCGAATACTTTCCGGATTATTGAGACTTGCGTGCAGCGTACCGAGTTCGCCGTAGATATCCACTTCGATATCGTGACGTTTGCCGATGGCATTTTTGTGAGTGATGAAGGTACCCACGGTATTATCGCCAATGATGCCATGAAAGGCGGCGAGATCTTCCACATCCACTTTTACAGGCAGACCCGTGACCGGATCGGGCCGCTCAGGTGTAATGATATGTAGCAGCGCCGCGACGCTTTTAAATTCACCAATCAGAAAACGAGCCAGATCAATAATATGTGAGGCCGTATCCCCCACTACTCCAGAGCCGGCCTTGGCTAAATTGTGTCGCCATGTATACGGATGGTGACGATACGGTGAAAATGCATCCATTAGATAACGAAATTGAATATTATAGATTTTGCCCAGCTTGTGCTCATCCAGCAGTTGCTTGGTATATTGGAAGGCCGCGCCGTAGCGATGCTTGTAGTGAACCAGCAAAGGCACCGGATTCGCGGTATACAGCTTTTTCAACTGACCTGCCTCCGACCACGTGAGTGTCAATGGTTTCTCTGCCAGTACAGCTTTGTGTTCTTCCAGCGCAATACGAATAATGTCAAAATGCACATCATTGGGTGTCAGCGACAGAATCGCATCTACCTCTGGGTCACGGATCAATGCTTCATAATGGGAGTACCGCTTGGAGGCAGGCAGTTGCAATTGCTCTCCGATGGCTTGAAGGCGGTTCGCATTTACATCACTAACGGCCACAATCGATACCCCCGACATGCTGTGTAATGATCTGATGTGATATTCAGCGATCAGGCCCAAGCCGATGATACCCATCCGAATGGGTAGGGTTGGGGAGGTAGAGGTACTCATATGTTCAGAATTCCCTTCTCTACAATTTGGTTTGATATCTGGAGCACATTCCTTTTTGCTATGCAGTATCACCCGTACCTTCGTAGAATAGTCCCCATCAGAAGTGATCGTCGTAAGTTTTACTTCCACAGACAGATAGCAGACAGTGAATACAATTCCCCATAAAAAAGGATCTGCAGCTCCGTTGTCCGGTTTTGCAGATCCTTTATGCTTCTTCTTTATATCGACTACATCGACTACATCAAAAATGTACCTACGACAAAAGATACCCCGATGATGATTGAGCGCAACAGCTGTGCCAGAGCTACATTGCCTTTGGCAATTTCCTCGCACACCTTGGTGCGCGGCGTCACCAGATCGAAAATCACATACACCAGACACAGCACTACAATGCCCACGGCCGACCAGGTCAGCATATCGAGCCATGAATGGCTGCTATACGATACCATTCCCACGATGATACACAGACCTAGCAGCTTTGCCCCCATATAGATGCCTGCCGCTTCATTGCCGCGTGCGATTTCCTGATTATCGTTATAACGTGTCAGCAAGCTGAACACAAAATAACCTACGATTAAGATGGCAAACAAGATAAGCAGGCCGATACCTACATTGCCCAATGCGTTGCCCAAACTGATATGAGAGTCCAATTTTTTTCCTCCTTATGATACTTGTGAATAGGAACAGATCTGTTCGAATATTTTACATTTCACAATTCAGCTTATACAGCGGGTGGATTAGAAGGTTCGTTGGCAACGGCGGCAGCGCAATAGTAGGCCATATCGCCTGTTACCTTTTCACCGATTCGCGGCAGAACCCCCGCAAAACGCCCCCCGATCACGAATATGCCTGTCAGTACATAGCCGTGAAATAGCCCTTCCTCAGTCTGCACCTCTGCGCTCTGCATGGGCCACAGCCGCTGATAAATCTTAGGCTGTTCCTCGTAATAAGCGGCAATATGTGCGGCTTCCTCCTGTTCAGGTGTTAGTGGAGCATCAGCTTGATGATGCAGATCAGGCTGGTCAGCCTTCGCATTTTGGGCCACTCCCAAGACACCTTCCAGTCTCTTCTCGGGTTCAGGCTGCTCAATCAAATGCGTGCCTTTACCCTCTCGGCCCCATATGCCTTTGGCGACATAAGGCTCTTTATTTTGCAGAAACACGGATGGCTCAAAATATGTAGGTAGCAGGTAGGTTTGTATCACCTCCAGCTCCCGTTCGTCAAACAAACGAAAACCGCAGAACGCTGGTGTCTGTTCATTGCGCTCGTACAGCGACCATACGGTTGCGGTGAACCCTTTGCTCTGCGTAATGATATGCTGCGGCGGATTGATTAGTCCTATTTTTCCGTCTGCCACCATATCCATTAACGCCTGCCCCACCTCAAGCCCTGTGTCCTCTTCCCGATCTTCAATCAGATATTCCAGCGGATACAGGCGATAGAGGATGTGAATCTGCTCTCCCCGGTGATACAATCCTTCATTCGGGATAATTTCCAGTTCTTCCAATGGCGCATAAACCACTTCAAACCCGGCTTGTTCACATAAACGCATGATATATTTGGTATTCGTCTGATCCTCGATATGCCATTCATAGCAAGTGAAATACACCTTTGTCCCCAAACCCTTACGACTATAAAAATGAATGAGCTCCGTCAAGGCAGACTGAATCGCCTCATCCATTCCTGATGAGGGTCCATGTAAATCAATGTCATCCCCTGACATTCTCTCACCATGCAGCACCTCCAGCAGCTTTCCTTCGAGATAAGCCACCTCGGGAATCCCGGTCGGGGTATCGGTGTTATTCTCAATGCACTTGATCCCCGCTTCCCCCACAATCCAGTCCTGACGGGTGATCCCATCCGGCGCGGCTTCCATACGTGCAGCACGCAGCAAGCCTGGATGAATCCCCAACCGCTCCACCAGGTATTCATCCGGCATATAGCGCTGGATAAATTGCTGAACCTTGCGATAAATACGATGTACCGCCTCAGAAGCAGCCTGAAGCTCTGCCAGCTCGCTTTCCCGATACACCGTTAAGGCCGGCACGCAATAGGACTTGCCGTACATGCGATGATACGGAATCATATGGCTGATTTCACCCTTAAAAAGCTCGTCATGTTCATAAGGTAATTGCCGAATCGTACGCATGCTCATTTTAACCCCCAGAAAAAAAGCCGCTGCGTGAGCCACTGCTGCCAAAACCACTGTGTGAACTGGAAGATGAGGACGAGCTTTTGCGATAAGAGCTGGAGGAAGAACGGCTGCTATGATATGAGGAGCCTCCACTATAATAGGTCGATCCGCCATAATAATACCCGCTGCTGCCTGAATCCCGACAGGCCGTTTGCTCTGATACAGGGAGCTCGTCGCAGTCATAATACTCGTCGTCACCGCAACCCGTCAGAGCGGCCGGGACAGCCAACATCAGGGCAAAGGCCGCCATCCGTGCACGAGAGCCGGGCTTGGATTTCATGGTTTCCCAAGAATGCTCCATCACAGATCGACCTCCTTCACAAACAAATGCACCTTTTTCAACTGAGGGTCCAATACCGAATATATAAATTCGTATGTTTTGCCACCCAATACCGTATAGTGATCCAATAGCCGTTGGGCTAGGTCTAAGGTAAATACCGAGCCTTCCCGCTGATCCATGCTACGGAACGCAGGCTCATGCCATACCCAGTACAATGCGCTGAATGTGGACGTATAGCCTCCTTCACTGGCTAGCACGAGGTCCGTGATCGACGCGCCGTAAGGCTGTGCACGTTCCCCTGTAAATTCGGTCACATAGACGGAATGATCCGTATGCTCCTCACTTTCATTCGAGGTATGCGCCCATAGTTTGTCATGGAGACGCGTAGCGTCTACAAGCTTGCGCAGAAACAGCTCATCTCCCGATACGGATTCCCGTGTCAGGCTGCGCAGTTCCTTTTGAGTGTCTTCTGACCATTCGCGATACGTTAATGAATAATAAATGATGATTCCCTTCCCTTCCTGTACGCTTCTGTCATGAGGTTTACTATAAATTCAAGCTTCTGTCGTCGTTCACTATACGAGATTCTACCTTGAAAAGGTTCAATTTGGAAGAAAAATACGACAAAAAGCCGCAATCCCCAGGATTACGGCTTGGTTGCAGCGCCTATAGCTTGATATTGTTTTCGTCGAAATATTCCTCCAGCGTCAACCCTTGCTTGGCTACATCCTCTGCAATGTCTACTCCCACATAACGGATATGCCAAGGCTCGTACACATAGCCGGTCACATCTTCCTTACCCTGCATATAACGAATAATAAATCCGTATTCCGGTGCATGTTGTTCCAGCCATTGACCTTCCTTGGAAGCTCCGAACGATTGCTCCAGCACATTGCCTACGCTGGGGCTGGATACGTCAATGGACAATCCTGTCTGATGCTCACTCGTACCTGGTACAGCGCTGACTTTAGAGGCATATTCCTGCCCCTTTGTCTTTACATTGTTGTCGAAAATAGACACCTGACGCTTATAGGAACGGTATCCCGATACCGCACGCAGCTCAATGCCGTCCTTTTTCGCACCGTCGAACAGCTTCTCCAGTGCCTCTGCCGCTTCCTTACGCAAATGCCGCTTCTCATGCGGTCCCTCAAAGGAAAAAGGCACCTGCGGCTCTACCAGATCATCCGGGACGTAGCCCACAGGCAAGCTGCGCTTTTTGTTCACAACGACTGTATCCGAAGTCGCATTGGTGACAACCGCAGTTCCATCCTCTTCCTTAACTGTGGCCTGCAGTGCACTTTGGCTTCGCAACGCCATCACAGGATCAGCCTGTCCACTTCCTGTATCCGCAGAGGCTTGTCCAGCGCTAGTACTGCCATTCCCCGCATCCGTCTGGGTGGAAGGCTGTACATTCTCCTGTACCGTTGTGGATGATTTTAATGGCTCACTTTCCTGTCCACCTGATCCTCCTTGCTGGCAAGCTGCCAGCAATAGCCCTGGCAAGATCAGCCCCGGAATGAGCGCTTTGGTCCATCGCTGAGATGTGCGCGTCTGTTGTATATGTCGTTTCATGCTGGTATCTCCTCCAATATTGCAATTGATACATGACTTGCAGTGACTTTTCCGTTCCCTCATTGTAACTGAACTTTGGACACTCTTCGAAGCCGTTATCCTATCCAATGAGGGTGAACAGACTCGAAAAAGAAAGCATATACCCGAATTATTACGGATTATGACGTTTTTGCGGGATTGCAGCCTGGGCTCGCTCGGCTACCCGTTCACGTATGAGTTTCAATGCTTCTTCGGCACGGGGTAACCCTGGCAGCAAGGACGTAATATCGGTCTCCTTTTTGGAAGCAAGTTTCTGCGGTAGGCGGATTTCAATGGCATGAAAGCCTGCTCCGGGACGATGTAACGCTCCTTCAGCTGCAGATTCTGCAATCCACTCGCTAATCGCTGCCGTTCCGCTGCGTCCGCCCTCCGCGCGTGAGGTAGGCTCAAGCGCGGGGGATGTTCTCTGCATATGGGATAACTCTCCAGCCCAAGCACTAAACACGTATTCCAGCAGCTCTTCCTGCGTCATTCCGATCAACGCCGGACAGTGTTGTGGCTCGTTTTCCAGTCCGGCCTGAAGAGCTTTCTTCACGTCTTCGACTGCACCCAGCCCATTCTCTCTGCTGGAGATGGCGGTCTCAGCTGCGAGTTGAACAATCTCATCCAGCGACAGGCAAGCTTCCCCTTTCAGAAGACGGTAGATGTCCAAAGGCTCCGCTTTTAATTGCTCCAGCCATGCCCCTCGCTGTTCCAGGTTCAGTACAGGCACTGGGCCAGTCCATTGAACGGGATGTGCGAAAGGTACACCCGTCGATTTACCTTCTGGCCCATTGCCGTCTAATTCCACGATCCATCGACCGTCAGTTACTTTCAGCTTCACTTGCGGTCTCGTCATCGCCTTCATCCTTTCTCTGCTCACTCGATCCATACGTCATTTTGCAACGCAATCAGACCACGCAGTTCATCATCAGACATTTCGGTGAGCCAATGTTCTCCAGAGCCGACAACCTGCTCGGAAAGGGCCTTTTTGCTCTCGATCAGCTCGTCGATTCTTTCCTCCAGTGTTCCCTGACAAATCAGCTTGTGCACTTGTACGTTGCGACTTTGGCCAATACGGAATACTCGGTCTGTCGCCTGATTTTCCACCGCAGGATTCCACCAGCGATCATAGTGAATGACATGGCTGGCACGCGTCAGGTTCAGACCCACGCCACCTGCACGCAAGGAAAGTACGAATATATTCGGTCCTTTTCCCTGCTGGAAGTTGTGAACCATTTCGTCCCGTCTGGTTTTCGCCAGTCCTCCATGCAGGAAATATGGCTCTTCTCCCAAAATCTTGGCCAAACGGGATACCAGCAGTTCTCCCATCGACACATATTGGGTGAAAATCAGCGCCGATTCATTGTTCTCGCGAATGGTCTCTACCAATTCCAGCAGTCGCTCCATTTTACCCGAGTTTTCGGTTTTACTGCTGTCAGCACGTCCTGGGATGATCAAACCCGGATGGTCACATATTTGCTTCAACTTGGTCAGCGATGACAGAACAAGCCCCTTGCGGGCCATACCGACCTGCCCATCCAATGTTCCCATTAATTGATCCACCACACCGCGGTATAATCCGGCCTGCTCTGGTGTCAGTACACAATAGGACTTCAACTCCAGCTTCTCTGGCAAATCCTTGCGAATATCCGGATCGCTTTTGAGCCGACGCAGCATGAACGGGGAGACGAGACGATGAAGCTCACGCAACGCGGACCCCCGCTCCTCTCCTGCCAGACTGTACCGCTGGCGGAATGAAGATGCCGTACCGAGGTACCCTGGATTCAGAAATTGAAAAATAGACCACAGCTCGCTTAGCCGATTCTCTACCGGCGTGCCCGTCATGGCAATTCGATGCGGGGCGGACAACTTCATGACGCTTTGTGCCTGCTTAGTGCGTGCATTTTTTATATATTGCGCCTCATCCAACACAATGGAAGACCAGTAGACCGCAGATAAATCGCTGCCGTCCCGGCCCGCCAAATGATAGGTAGTGAGGACGATATCATACTCTCGTACATTTTCCTGAAACAGCTCACCGTGGAGTCGCTGGTTGCCATGGTGAATATAAAGCGACAAATCCGGTGAAAAACGCTTCAATTCCCGCTGCCAGTTGCCAAGCAAAGACGTCGGACAGATAATTAACGCCGGACGCTGATCATCTGCGCCGATGCCACCATCGAGCAAACAGGTAATAACCTGAATCGTTTTACCCAGCCCCATGTCGTCCGCAAGGCACACACCAAAGCCCAATCCGCGCATCGCAGCCAGCCATTGAAAGCCGCGCTCTTGATACGGCCGTAGTGCACCATGCAGCGTCTCCGGCACAGGCCGCGGCTCTACGGAACGGAGTACCCCGCCCTCAGCCAACGAGGCAAGCAATCCGACGGATTCCGCGCCAAAGATGGACAAGCCCTTCCACGAGGCCTCGCCTGCACTTTCATTTTCCGCAGCCAAATGCATCCATTCGGACAAGCTCATTTCACCGTTTTCTCCGCGCTTGATAAACCGCAGCACCTGACGAATTTCCTTGGGATCTACCTCAATCCATTCCCCTCCGAGACGTACATAAGGCAAATTGGCCGCGACGATGCTTTCCAATTCCTCCATCGTCAAGGTCGTATCCCCCAGCACAGCCTCGGCATCAAACGAAATCATGCGGTTAATGCCAACCGACGATGTATCGGCGATCACACCATCTGGCTTGGCACCCTGCTCTGTCGAGCGCATTTTAAGCCGCAAGCCTGCACGTCTTCGCCCCTCCCGGCTCCAGCGTGAAGGCATTTGCACAGTGATACCATTCTTTTGTAAAGAAGGTACGGCTTCCGTTAGGAAGCGGAAGAACATCTCCGGCTCCAGGGTCAGTCCCTCGGGATAAGGGCGGTTTAATGCTTCCTGCAATATAGGTGCCGCTTCAGCCGCCTGTCCGAGCCTCGTCAGCAGTTGCGCCTGTACTTGACGGTACACTATTTCACCACGAACCAGATCACGTTCCGGATATGCCCACAATGCCAGAGCAGGCAGTCGTAATCCGGGCTCAGCATCGCTTTCTGCCCAAAAGGTAATGCGCCATTCCTGGATACTCTCTTCCAAAGAAGGCTCCAAACGAAGGCACAGACGCAATTGCCCTTCAATGGGTTCCTTGGCTTCCCGTTCCGTTACAGGCATCGTGCTTCCCTTAAGAGAGGACGCCTGAAGAACCAGCTCCTCCATCTCAGCAGGCGTTCCCTGAATCGCAACCTGGCGCGAACCTGTCAACAGACTGTTCCACCACAGCTCCGCCAGTGGTGATCCTCCGCGCCGATAATCTGCTCGATATCGTCCCAATTCACGATCTGACGCAGCCAGCACCGCGGTCGTTTCTGCATGAACGACCGCACACAAGAAGGAATACAGCACCATTCCAGCTGCATCCTCACGTGTTTCTGGCTCCTTGCCCGCAAAAACGGCCGGAGCTGCCATACAAACAGCCGGCATCGCAGCTGCCAGCTCATGAAAGCGGCGAATGTCCTCCTCTTCGCGAAGCCGAGGAATCCACACCCCTACCGCCGCATCCGGGCCGCGCCGTCGCGGTCCAGATGGACGCGCCTCTGTAAGTGATGGCACGATTTCGCCCCGCTGCATCAGCTCCAGCGCAAAATAAGCAGCCTTTTGCCAATATTGCATTTCCTCGCCAAGCGTAATGCCCGATGCCGCACAGCCCTTCTCGTCCATGCGAGTCAGCAGAGCCATCGTCTCGCGGGGTTCCAGTGCCAGACCCTCCAGCGTACGCCCCAGCATGGAGCGTCTCTTGCCACCTCTGCCTGCGGTTTCCACGCGAGCATTGTTAGGTATCCGCACCTCGGCAAGACGCAACGCAGCCTGCCGAAACGGCCGAAGGTCTCCCTTTAGCGTCAGCCTGCGGATTACACTGCTCCACGCATCAATACGTGGTTCCGACGTCTCACCAGAAAAGCAAAAAAACACATCTCCGAGCCATATTCCATAAAGCGGTTGATTCATATCTGTCTCCCGTCCAGCCTTTTGAATTATTACTCTTCATCATATACGAAAACGGGCTCATTTCAAAACTTTATCACAAAAATAAATGGAAAGTCATACGTTAATAACCTTAAATATTCATGTGATTAACTATAAGCACTTCCTCTTATTCTTCATCATCCTTCAGATAAGGATTCAGGCTGTCTTGCAGCAATTTCCTGACCAGCATACGCAGTTCTTGCGGATATACGACCTCGGCTTCTGGCCCATACTTTAACAAAAGTCTGGATACATACCTAAACTCTTCAACGGGGATATGTCCGTGCCATTCCTGACCCAGGCCTTCCTGATGGGAGACATTGTGGAAGAGGGTATCTGATTCGGCCAGCCTAGCACCCAATGCGGTAAATTTTATTTTGGACGGAATTCCTACACGGGAATCCTCTGAAGCCAACCATGCTTGAAGGGTGGGGAGGCTGTCCAAGGTTTCATCTAGTATCGTGATGGTGATCACCCGATCTGAACGGTACAGAATGATGCGGTCTTTGTTATGCGCTGGCATATACCAATATCCGTGATCAAAATAAAGCCCAATCGGATATACCTGGGTCCACTTTGCCCCGGAAGCGGAGCGGTAGTGCATGTTCACCCTGCGCTTGTTTAGTGCAGCCTCCAAAATGAGCGAGGTGTAGGGTGAGTCTGCGTGAGTAGGTATCATACGAAAAGAAATGTAATCCTTTAATTGGTCAATGCTGTCCTGTACATCCTGGGGAAGCTCGGCATAATAATGCTCGGACAAATGTCCACGAACCGATCCAAAAGGGATATCCGGAATGTCTTCCAGCAGTTGCAGCATGAGAAAAAGACCCAGTGCCTCGTCGCGCGCAAGATGAAGGGGAGGAAGAAGCCGATTGGGAAGTGCCCGGTATCCGCCATGAGGGCCCGTTTCGGTATACAGGGGTAACCCGGTTTGCTGCAAATAGTCGAGATCTCTTTGTATCGTTCTGACGGAGACGCCAAATCGTTCGGCCAACTCACGCGCCGTATATTTTTTTTTGGAATCCAGTATCCTCATAAGAGCAATTCTGCGTTCGTTCATAGGATGCTCCTCTAATAAAAATGAAGTTTAAACAATTATTTAACTACGACAAAGTATGTCATAAATAGATTGTAACATAGAGATAGAAAGGAGTGATGAACGATGAAGGATTTGAAATCAAATGAAGTCGTGCTGTATATCGCCATGAGTCTCGACGGGTATATTGCGTTGCCTGACGGGTCGGTGGACTGGCTGTATGATGTCAAAGGAGATGGCGGGGACAATGGATACGCTGATTTTTACGATACTGTAAGTACAGTGCTGATGGGCAGGCTGACGTATGAGGAAGTGTTAAAGCTTTCGGGTGATTTTCCTTATGCCGGAAAGCCGTGTTATGTACTCACCCGATCATTGACGGAGCAACAGCAGGCACCACATGTTACATTTACGGACGAGGCTTTGTCTGAACTGGTTCCGCGTCTACAAAAACAATCGGAAGGTTTGGTATGGTTAGTAGGTGGGGGTCAGTTAGTTCAGGCCTTCATGCAGGCTGGGCTGCTGGAAAAGGCGATCATTGCAATCATTCCCAAAGTGCTTGGACAAGGAATACCCTTATTTCCAGAAGGAACGCCGCCCAGCACATTTGAACTCCAGGAAATAGAACGCCGCGGGGATATTGTTCTACTTCATTATCATTTATAGTTATGTTTGCCGAAAAGCCTTCGTATGCTCAGGACAATGTATCTCCCTGACATGCGAAGGCTCTTCTGTGTATTTCATTTCATTATTTGGTCTTCAAATTATCCCATGTTCTCTGGAAGTCCTCGAACAGCTTCCCGGCATCCGATTTACCTGCCACATAGGCCTGCATCTCACTTCCAAATTCCTGCTGTGCTCCTTCAGGATAGCGGTTGAAGAACCAGCCTAGCACTTTATTTTCCTGACTGTATTTCACGACTTCGGCACCCAATTGACCCATATCAGCCTCGTCGCCTTTGATGCTCTTGAACGCTGGAATGAACTTAAATTCTTTGGTGATGTACTTTTTCCCTTGCTCGGATGTCGCCATCCAGTTTAAGAACTCTTTCGCTTCGGCTTTGACAGACGAATTTTTATTAACCACCCAGTTATTAGCGACACCTACAAATAGCTTATCTCCCGCTGCTGGGTCTTCACCAATCGGCATAGGCAGAATACCCAGATTCAGCTTCGGATTAATTCCGTCAATTTGGACCTGAGTCCAGTTCCCTTGCTGCATCATAGCAGCTTTGCCAGTGGCAAAGTTCGTTACCTGCGTGTTGTAATCGGTCGTGAGCGGCTTCGCATTGCCATACTTGAGCGTCAGATCAAGCAGCTTAATCCACTCGGCGAATACAGCATTGCCCGGAATTTTGGCTGTTCCATCATTCAGTCCCTTGACGAAGCCGGACGGGTCTGGCTGATTAGCAAATGCCACGTTCAGCAAATGAATGCCCAGCACCCAAAACTCCTGGTACCCATTGGAAAAAGGTGTGATGCCTGCGGCTTGCAGCTTTTGCGCAGCAGCCTCTAGCTGGGACAGCGTTTTAGGAGGCTCGGTGATTCCAGCCTTTTTGAACAAGTCCTTGTTATAAATAAAGCCGTACCCCTCCAGGTTCATCGGCTGACCATATAGCTTGCCATCCTTGGTCATCGGTTCTTTAGCGACATCGACCACATCACCGACCCAAGGCTGATCGGACAGGTCTTCCAAATATTCCAGCCACGTATCCAGCTCACGATAACCGCCGACGTTAAAAACATCCGGCTGTTCGCCAGAGGCAAACTTGGCCTTCAACGCCGCCCCATAGTCACTGCCTCCGCCTACAGTCTGAATGTCGAGCTTGATTCCCGGGTGAGTCGCTTCATATTCTCCTTTCATGCGATTTAGCGCTTCTGCAATTTCTACCTTGAACTGAAAAATGTGAATGGTTTTTTCCTTTACTTCCTCATTGCTTGCTTTTTGTCCACCACTGCTGTTACACCCCGCCAAAACCAGAGCAAAGGCTGCAAAAAGCAAAATTAGTGCTTGGGCTTTCTTTTTAAAAGTATGCGTTTTCATTTTGATGTTCCTTTCTATTCTAGGTTTCATAGCACCATACTCAACACTCAACCTTTAACCGAACCTGCCATAATCCCTTGTATAATATATTTTTGCATAGCCAGAAAGAATGCGATCACTGGCAGGATGCCGAGTACCAGAGCAGGTAAAGCCAGATCCCACTGCTTCGTATATTGTCCGAAAAAGGCATAGGTTGCAATCGGAATGGTGCGCAATTCAGCCTTTTGCAGTACCAGAGAAGGCAGTAGATAATCATTCCAGATCCAGAGTGTATTCAAAATAATAACCGTTACCATCATGGGCAGCATCAACGGATATACAATCCGGAAAAACACCCCGTAAGGCGTGCAACCATCTACTGTAGCTGCTTCTTCCACCTCAACCGGCACACCTTTGACGAATCCGTGAAAGAGAAAGATCGACATAGGAGCCCCGAATCCCAGATAACAGATTACCAGACCACTAATACTGTTCATTAAATCCAGCGTGCTTACAACCTTAACCAAAGGAATCATCACCGATTGGAAAGGAATGACCATCGCAGCCACGAACAGGCTGAACAGCACCCGATTGTAGCGTGTTGGACGCCGAACCATTCGGTAGGCAGCCATTGAGCTAATCAGTACCAGCAGCAGATTGCTGACCACCGTAACTACGAGTGAGTTCCACAACGCTTCAGGAAAACGTGTGATGCTCCAGGCTCTAGCATAGTTGCTCCATACAAAAGTTTGTGGCCAGGCTGCAGAATCGGTGAGCAGATCACCAAAGCTTTTGACCGAATTCACGAACAAAAAGTAAAACGGGACGAGGAATAACAATGCTACGAGAATCATCACCAATTCGGTCGCCCATGTTCCAATACGGTAGCGATTGCTTGTTTCCATTTACGATTCCACCTCCCGGCTTTTCGTCAAGCGTACCTGAAGGCTCGTAACAAGAGCAACAATGATAAAGAAAATAAGTGCTTTAGCCGTCCCCAGCCCATAACGATTATTGATAAACGCTTCATTGTATATATTGAGTGCCACTGACTCTGTAGAACCAAAGGGACCGCCCTTGGTCAATGACAGATTGAGATCGAACATTTTAAACGACCACGATATCGCCAGGAAGAGACACACCGTAATGGCGGGCATGATCAAAGGCAATATAATCGACCGCAAGATTTGCATTCGGCTCGCTCCGTCAATCTCGGCTGCCTCCAGCATATCCCGGGGCACATTGGTTAGGGAAGAGATATAAATTACCATTAAATATCCTGCTGTTTGCCAGATAAACACGATCACAATGCCCCAGAAGGCCGTAATCTCATCTCCCAGCCAGGACAGATTGAAGAAGGACAACCCTGTACTCTCTCCAATCGCAGCAAATCCCTTGACGAAAATAAACTGCCAGATAAACCCGAGCAACAGACCTCCGATCACATTAGGCATGAAAAAAATAGTTCGAAGCACATTTTTTGTTTTTAGCGGCTTGGTTAGAAAATACGCCAGCAGAAAACCAAAAATATTGGCAGCTACCACTCCAATCACCGTAAAACGGACGGTAAACCAGAACGCTGTTCCGAATTTGTCGTCGTTAAATAAGATGTGACTGAAATTATCCAGCCCAACCCACTTGGCCTGATTGGCTACCCCGTTCCACTCCGTAAAAGAATAGTACATTCCTAGCATGAAAGGGATTACAATAATGATAACGAAAAATAACGTCGACGGCCCTACAAAAATCCATTGTTGGAGCCATTGCGACGACTTGGCACGATTCAAACCGATCCCCCCCTTTGTAGTCTTTGGTGTCTGGAACGCTCCCCTACGGCATCCTTGCAAGCAGTGTGGACGCTGAACCCGTATGGATATGCAATTCACATGTTCATTATGTCGAATTAGCGCTCTGGAGAACACGCAAGATCGTGAACCATTAAGGGGGAAAATATTGACCTCTGCTTTGCCTTGAATTCTGAAAGGAGCTAACTGCATGAAATTTCATAGCATTCGTTCTCGCCTAATCTGGTTTCTACTCATTGCAGTCACCCTTCCGCTGCTGCTTTCAATGACCATGACCTTCATTCTCACCAAGCAATCCTTGCGGGAGCAGGCCACCCAGGAAAATGAACGGCTTATTTTTCAGGGAATTACGAATCTGGATAACTATTTACAGGGGTTAAATCGCGCATCGATCGGAGTCTATAATGACCCGCATTTTCTGCGCAACCTGGCCAAAATTCCAGATGATTACCGGGCCGTCGCCGAGATTTATACCACGCTGCAAACCATGATGAATGCTTCCTCAGGCATTGACCAGGTGTATTTGCATTCGTTCGAGGCCGGGCAATCTACGCTGATTACCAGCACGGTCCCTCTGCGGGAATTCAGGCTGGCTCCCTTCACTGGCTCTATTCATTACGGTCCTTCCGGGCTGTTCATTCAACCCTCGCACATAAAGCATTTGTACGGCTTTTCAGCGGTTTCCTATGCGGAGCACGATACTAAGCGGCGGGTATTTACACTCCACCGGGCGATTCGGAACATTCCTTCTTCAGAGACGCTTGGGGTACTGGCTATAGATGTGGATCTGGAGCCGCTGCGCAGTATTTGCCGTCAATTGTATGATGCGGATACAGAGGAGTTATTTTTAATCGATCGGAACGGGACGATCATATATAGCGGAAAAGAATCATCCATTGGAACACACTGGGAGGAATCTGACCTGCTCAATCGAATTTCTAAAGAAGGCGGGCACGGTGTAATTGAGGATGACACAGCCCTGCACGTATATGGCAAACTGGATGCCAACCTGTCAAGCTGGACGCTCGTCAAGAAAATCCCTCATCGGACGCTTTATTTGCAGGCTACCCAACTGACCCAGATCAATGCGGTCATTACAGGCGCAGCGTTGCTGCTCGTTATTGTCGCCACGTTATGGATTTCGATAAAAATTACGGAACCTATTAAGCGGCTGACCCGCTACATTACCCAGATCCAGTCCGGTCAGTTGGATGTAGACATCCGAGCCATGGGCAACGATGAGATTGGAGTGCTGTCGCGTCGCTTCAGACAGATGATGGATACCATCAATAACCTCATTTTGCAAGAATACAAGCTCGAACTGGCTAACAAGACGAACCAGTTGAAAGCGCTTCAGGCACAGATTAATCCTCATTTTTTATATAATACGCTACAGTCTATTGGAACACTGGCTCTACAGCATGAGGTGCCGCGCATTTATTCTCTGCTCTCCTCCCTTGCCAAAATGCTGCGCTATAACATGCGAGACCATACGGTTGTTACACTTAAGGAAGAAGCTGAGCATGTAAAACAATATCTTGATTTGCAAAAGGAACGCTTCGGTGAGCAATTAGAAGTAACCTATCAGTGGGATGATGAAATTCTGAATGAGCGGGTGCCTAAGATGATTCTCCAGCCGTTGGTGGAAAACTACTTTAAACACGGTGCCGATCCCCGGCTGGGGCCCGGTAAGATTCGCATTACAGGCAGCCGAATCCGGGAAGGCATTGTGAAGATAGAAGTGGAGAATAACGGCGCATCGATTCCACCAACCGAGTTGGAGCAGCTTCAGCAAATGCTAAAACGTCCGCTGAAAGCCCATGAAGAATCAGACACTAGCGAACAGAACTCCATCGGTCTTCGTAATGTTCTATTACGTATCCAACTTCACTCGGAGGATGGTTCTAATACCTTGTGTGTAGATAATATTCTGCCTCATGGTGTTCGTTTTACACTTGAAATTTGCTCCGAACCGCTTACAGAAATTCATATTAAGGGAGAGTGATCTGTCAATGAAAGTCCTGATTGTGGATGATGAAAAGCATGTACGTCACGCCATTCGGATGCTTGTACATTGGGAAGCTTACGGAGTGACCGAGGTGATTGAGGCTGAATCGGGCGATCAGGCGATTGAGGTCATTACCGCACTTTCCCCACCCGTGGTACTCACTGATATGCGAATGCCCGGGAAGGATGGAGTAGCCTTGATGGAGTGGATTCAAGCGAATTCCCCTTCCACCAGGGTCGTGGTGGTCAGTGGATATGATGATTTTGAGTTGGTTCGACAGGCCATTCGCCGAGGAGGCATGGACTATATTCTTAAGCCCGTAGATCCGGTAGAGATTAATGAGGCAGTTAGTAAAGCTACTCAAGCTTGGAGAACAGCGGAGCAGGACCGGAACAGGCAGGCCATGCAGGCTATAGAGGTCAATCGAATGAGACCGCACTATGCTGATAAACTCCTGACCGAGCTCATTTCCGGTACATCGCTCTCCATCACGCCTTTACGTGAGGAGCTGCGTCTCCCGCCAGCTATCCAAGTCTGCAATGCGGCAGTGATGAGCACCACTCAGCTGGACGCCGATATCCTGGATAAATACAAAACGCGCCGCGCGCTCTTAGGCTTTTCCCTCATGAACATCTGCAACGAATTTCTGGGCACCTCTCAGACCGGAGTTGCATTCCGTCATCTGGAGCGTACGGACGAAATTATCCTGCTGTATTGGGGCGAGCCGGCTCGTTGGCCAGCGCTCTTGCAGGACATTCACGCAGGGATCAGAACGGCGCTGCGGTGCTACATGCACATTGGAGTTGGTTCTTTCGAAACCTTTCCCGCAGGGGCAGCCACAGCCTACCAAGAAGCACGGCAAGCGCTCTGGAAACGGGATATGTTGCAGAACACTGACTGGATGCACGAAAGTTCTCCGGCCCGGCAGACCGTTCGTCTTCCCCAGTTGTCTGAAATGGAAGAAGAACTACGGCTTAGTGCGCTCAGCTGTAATGCCAGTCGCGTATCTATGGCGGTAAGCAGCTGGATGGAAGCCGTAGCCGTACTGCCTTTGGTTACAGCAGAGCAGCTAGCCGGCTGGAATCAAGAGCTGGATTGGATGCTGGCTCGCTGGCTGAATGACAGACCTGGAGATACCGAAGGCGAGGAACTGACGGATGAGTCGAGCACCATTCCTGCCTTGCCGGTCGACAATCGCGGCATGCTTTCCCTGCCTTTATGGAAAAAACAAATCGAAAATCGATTGCTGGCAGCTGGTCAGGCACTTACACCAAGCCATAGCCCAAACAACCCGACGATCCGTGATATTGCCCGCTATCTGGATGCTCACTACGACGAGGACATTTCTCTACAGGATATAGCGAGCCGCTTTTACCTCAGCCGAGAATATATTTCTCGTAAGTTCAAGCAGGAGTACGGGGTCAATCTGTCCGATTATTTGTGCCAGATCAGGATGGGCAAGGCAAAGCTGTTACTGCTGAATGACAAGCTGCGGCTTCATCATATTGCCGGTATGGTCGGATATCAGGATGAGAAATACTTTGGCAAGGTGTTCAAAAAGCTTGAGGGCGTCACGCCTGGCGAATTCAGAAGGCGCCATTCTGCAAATCCTCAGCCGTCATCGCATATAACACATGATCTTCCCACACACCATTAATCTTCAAATAGTTGAGAGCCAGCCCTTCGCGGCGAAATCCCGCCTTTTCCATCACTCGATGGGAGGGCTTATTTCTTGGCATGACTCCAGCTTGAATACGGTGTAATTCCAACTCATTCAAGGCATAGTGTACAATATCCTTCACTGCGGAGGTAGCATAGCCTTGTCCATGATATGCAGGATCTACGAGGTAGCCCAGATTGGCATTTTGGAAAGGACCTCTGGCAACACCTGACAGCTCCATTCTGCCAATCAGCTTATTATTTTCCACCAAAAAAAGTCCAAACGTATATCCCTGTCCGGCTTGTGCCGCTTCTAAACCGTTGGAAATCAGGCGCGCCTGTTCTTCCAGCGTAAAATAAATTTCAGGTCGTTCTGGCTCGTACGGCTTGAAGAAATCAAAATTTTCACGTCTGATCTCCAATAAATGTTCAGCATCACTTACTTGTAACAATCGAATCTGTAACCCCGGATGGGTGGACCTCATCGAAATCACACCATTCGTTTCATAGAACATTATCATTACCTTCTCTCTGTGTTATTCCTATGTAATTGTAATTCACGGTCACGAGACAAGAAAATACCCCAGGCGCATGAACGCAGCCTAGGGTATTATTATTCAAAATTTAGTCCGTAACCGGCATCCAGCCAGGGATGGTCGTCAGTGCACCCCACAAGTAGTCAGGAATGACCAGCTCCTGCTGGGCTTGCTTGGATAATGTCGTGCGAATAGTATCTTCTGTGCCGTTTTGCACTTTCTGAACCCATTGCGGCTCCATCAGCAACGGACGTCCCAGTGAAACAAGCGGTACACCTGTCTCCAGTGCTGCAAGCGCCTCATCGGGTGTATTCAGTGAACCAACGCCCATGACTGGCACACGGTTCCCAACCTTCTCATGGATCAGAACCGTACGTGACCGTTCGTCACTACGGTCACGGAACGAACCGCCGAAGAAATGATTTACGGAAATGTGCAGGTAATCCAGCCCTTCATCCGCCAGGCGGTCTACAAGCACCATCGTATCATCCAGCGTGATGCCTGGCGTGTGTCCTTCTTCAGGAGACAAGCGGTATCCGAAGATGAATGGACGCTTCGCATGTTCTGCGATCACTTTCTTCACTTCGTGAACAATCGCCAGCGGAAAGGTCAACCGTTTTTCAAGGCTTCCTCCCCATTCATCGGTACGGATGTTGGAATGCGGAGAGAAGAACTGCTGCACCAGGTAACCATTCGCTCCGTGAAGCTCTACACCATCATAGCCTGCTTCAATCGCGCGGCGAGTTGCTTCGCCATAGGCACGGATGACGCGGTGGATATCGTCAGATGTCATTTCACGCGGCACAGGTGCGCCTTCTTTTTCCTCGGCTACTGCGCTTGCACTAATTGGTTGTCCGTCTGGAATTTGATCCGGCGGACACAGACGGCCACCATGATAAATTTGCAGGATCGCTTTCGCGCCCTCCTGATGAATCGTATCTGCCAGACGACGTAGGCTAGGAATCATCTCATCCTTGTCCGCACCAAACTCATTAACAAATCCTTTACCATCTGGAGTTACATACACACAAGCGGTAATAACCGCTCCCACACCACCGGAGCGTTCACGGTAGTATGCCAGTTCCTCATCACTGACTTCGCCATTTTCGTGGGAAGCAAAGTTAGTCATAGGGGCCATCGTAATGCGGTTCTTCAATGTAACACCGGATGGCAGGGTAAAAGCTTCAAATAAAGGATTATATTTCGGATTCATTCGTTCTCTCTCCTTCAGTTTAAGTCAGAACAGATCATATAAGGCTTTTAAGCATGAAACGATTGCGAATACGAATTCGATATCATTTTTCTTCCATGACAAAGCCTATCTACCGTGCTTACTTAAATACAGTGGTTATAATAACCACAGTATAATGATCCGCCCCTACAAAGTCAAATCTATCCTTTCTGATCTCCCTTAAACTGTCCGAAAAACCTGAATTTCAGCCACTTGTCATCAGCTATTGACAGTCACTTATTTGCCTCCGGCTATGCTATCTTTCTCCTCTCGGCGGGAAAACCAGGTCGCCAGCAACGAGCCGGAAATATTATGCCACACGCTAAAAATCGCACTCGGTACAGCAGCAATCGGATTAAAATGAGCTGCTGCCAACGCAGCGCCCAGCCCGGAATTCTGCATTCCCGTTTCCAGCGTAACGGCCTTACGTTTGGAAAGATTCATGCCAAACAGCTTGGCAAACCAATATCCGAGCAGATAGCCGATACCGTTATGCAAAATAACCACAGCAAAAATAATCGGGCCTGTCTCCAAAATCTTGCCTTTGCTGCCTGCAACCACAATAGCCACAATGAGTACAATTGCCAATGTTGAAATGAGCGGCAGCGCCTTAACACTCGCTTCCGCTTGTTTGCGAAATAGCGACTTGACGATTACACCCAACACGATCGGGACAATAACCACGATGAGAATATCCATGATCAGCGACTTTGCATCAATATTCATCCAGCGTCCGGCAAGCAGACTAATCATCGCCGGGGTCGCCAGTGGAGCAATCAGCGTCGACACTGAGGCAATCGATACGCCAAGCGCCACGTCGCCTTTGGATAAGAGCGTCATTACGTTGGATGCAGTTCCACTCGGGCAACAGCCGACCAAAATAACACCCACCGCAATATCCGGTGGAAGCTGTAATACTAATGCCAATACAAAAGCGAGAAATGGCATGATCAGATAATGCCCGACCACTCCTATAGCCACATCCACTGGACGCCGGAATACTTCACGAAAGTCAGCTGCAGATAAAGTCAGTCCCATCCCGAACATGACAATGCCCAGAAATAGCTGTATGTATCCTTTCAACCCTGTAAACGCCGTAGGAAAGAAAAATCCCAAACATGCAAACAAAAGCACCCAGATGGAAAAGGTCCCACCTACAAATTTACCTACTTTCTCTAATCCTCTCATTCTACTAATCCCCTTATTTCTATATAAGCTGAATTTAAGTAAATTCACATCGGAAGCATCTTCCGTCTGCGTATTAGCTCCCCAATGTGAACTCTTCATTCAGCTCATATAGTGCTTAAAATTTTTACCATTGTACTACATATGAATGTATATACATACAACTTTTTATGATTATATTGGGTTTAAGAAACTTTTTCCCGTTCGGACATATTTGAAAGCAAAGTGGGTATATTCATAGTAGAAGATAGTGACCAGTCGGTCATTTTGAACATCATTCGTTGAGGAGGAGTTATTCCTATGTCACGAAGCCATCCGTATAAATGGTGGAATATTATCGCATTCATCGCTGTCGTTCTTGTTAACATTCTGGCTTCTACACTTCCTATTGGCGGAAGAAGCACTGCTGCTGTATCCAACATGTATCCTACCTTAATTACGCCAGCAGGTTACGCTTTTTCCATCTGGTCGGTCATCTACGTGCTGCTCGCCTGTTTTGCCATGTACCAAGCTACATCTACAGGGCAAGCCAAGACAAGCGTTCAGTCTATCGGTATTTTCTTTATTTTGAGCTGTCTCTTCAACATCATCTGGATTTTCCTATGGCAGTATGTATACGTAGAGCTGTGCGTGATCGTCATTATTCTATACTTGCTCTCCCTATTCGTCGTATATACACGTACCCGTACACCGCAGCCAACTCGCGGAGAAATGTGGTTCGTCAAGCTTCCTTTCAGTCTGAATCTCGGTTGGGTATCTGTGGCTACCCTCATCAACATTGCAGTAGCACTGGAAAAGAATGAATGGAGTGGCTGGGGTCTCAGCGATACGATATGGGCGATCATCATCCTGTTTATTGGCACCGTATTGGCCATCTTGGTCAGCTTTCCTTATCGTGACAGCATCTACCCACTTGTATTTGTATGGGCCTATGTCGCTATCGCCATCGAGCATCCGAACAATGAAAATGTACGGCTGGCTGCATGGATCTTGTCGGCAATCATCCTGGTATACGCGCTATGGCTATTTTTTGCCCGTAATCGAGACCGGGATTAAAGTCAACGAATATAATCTCCTAACAAGCACAAGCGAGCATGGGTCTGAATTATTTAGCCCAAGCTCGCTTGCTTCGTTTTTTATTAAATATGATCAGGCATAGACTTTAATCAAATCTAAAAGCTTGCTTGTCGATTGATCAGTAATTATTTTCTCCATATTACGAATGTAATCCGACCTTTTTTCATACAAACGAAGAATCATGTCGACAAATCGTTCAGATTCCAGATCTTCTTCTTCTAAAAACTCACACATGCCTTGTGCTTTAAATGATTTTGCATTTAGAATCTGATCTCCCCTGCTGACTGCCTTTGAAAGAGGAATCAACAGCATAGGCTTGCGCAGCGTCAAGAATTCAAAAATGGAATTTGAACCTGCCCTGGAAACAACCATATCTGCCATCGTCATTACATCCGCCAATTCATCGTTTATGTATTCAAATTGCTTATAACCATTCGTACGAATAGATTCATTCACTTGGTCCTTACCACAAATATGCACGATTTGAAAATGAGCAAGCAAAGCCTCTAAATTTAACCAGACCAGCTCATTGATCTTCTTGGAACCTAAACTCCCACCCATGATCAGCATGCTAGGCTTATTTCGAGTAAAACCGCAGTAGGCCAACCCTTTAGCTGCCTTCCCCTCTTTTAGTTCATCTCTCACAATAGCACCAATATACCGGGTATTCTTTGAGCGAAAATATTCAGTTGTTTCAGGAAAAGTAGTACAAATTTCGGTAGCAAACATGCTGGAAATCTTATTCGCTAATCCAGGAGTAAGATCAGATTCATGGATGATGACGGGGACTCTGTTCAACCACCCAGCCAATACCACAGGAACGGAAACAAACCCGCCTTTTGAAAAAATAATATCCGGTTTTTCTTTCTTTATAATCCGGTATGCTTGAGAAATCCCCTTTAACACTTTAAACGGGTCCTTAACATTATTCCAGTCAAAATATCTACGTAATTTCCCAGTTGCGACACTAAAATAACACACATCTTCTAGCCCCGAGATCAAATTCCTTTCAATCCCTTGTTCTGAGCCTATGTATTGAACACTCCAATGTTGTTCCAGTAAGTGAGGAATCAAAGCTAGGTTTACTGCTACATGTCCTGAAGAGCCTCCACCAGTGAACATTATTTTTTTATTCATCATCTCCACCTCCACTTTGTATACAAAAGAACAACACATATTACATTCAAAACAACCGGATGCCACTATAGTAGTGACACCCGGTTGTCATGCAAACTATTTATTTTATGAACAAACCTTGCCAACTATTCGCCCTTCAGTGCAATGACTTCAATCTCCACCAGTGCATCC
Source organism: Paenibacillus sp. lzh-N1 (assembly GCF_002872435.1). Classification (NCBI taxonomy): domain Bacteria; kingdom Bacillati; phylum Bacillota; class Bacilli; order Caryophanales; family Paenibacillaceae; genus Paenibacillus; species Paenibacillus sp. lzh-N1. The sequence continues at coordinate 1,112,194 of NZ_CP025696.1, forward strand.
TTAGGCAGACGAGCTACCTCGACCGCACTGCGCGCTGGATACGGTTGCTCAAAGAAAGAACTGTACACCTCATTGACGCTGACAAAATCGTTCATGTCCTTCAGGAATACAGTCGCTTTCACAACCTGGTTCATGTTGCTGCCTGCTGCTTCCAGAATAGCTTGTACATTGCTCAAGGACAGGCGAGCCTGCTCCTGTACATCCTTGCCAAACTCACCTGTTGCCGGATTCAGCCCAAGCTGTCCTGAGGTGTAAATAAACCCGCCTGCCTCTACCGCTTGGCTATAGGGTCCGATCGCACCGGGTGCTTTTTCAGTAGCAATTGTTTTTTTCATAAGGGTTGGATTCTCCTTCCTGATACTGGTTTACCGTATTATAGCATGTGAAGTCCAAAGCCACTATTCCGTGCGACGGTTTGACACGTTGGGTTTCTTTAAAGACACCCTGTTGCGATGGTGCTACATTTTTTTATTTCCGCTGTAACCTTTAACGCCCATGTAACATCTAATTCCTGTAACCTGCTACACAATAGATTGTACAAAATCAAATACAGGTACAAGTACAATGATTATAGCTAGTAGTATAGACGGGAAAGGAGTACCATCCTTTGAATCTCGAAACAATTTTACATCAAGCAAGGAATGGGGACCGCAAGGCGTTCGTCGCCTTGATGAAACATATGGAATCCGATATGTATGGCATGGCGCGTTCCATTCTTCGCAGCAATGAGGATTGCGCAGACGCAATGCAAGAAGCGATGCTCAAAGCATACAAGTCTCTGGGTGAGCTACGTGAACCTCGCTATTTTAAAACATGGCTGCTTCGTATTCTCATTAATGAATGCCATCTCATTATCCGCAAGCAAAAACGGGTTGTACCCGTCGCGGAATTTATAAAGGAACCGTCCACCTCGGGCGGATACGAAAAAATCGAACTGCGCGAGGCCATCGACCATTTGGAGGAATCCATGCGAACCGTGATTTCCCTGCACTATTTGCGCGATATGCCGATCAGGGAAATATCAGAGTTACTGGATCTATCAGAGGGTGCCGTCAAAACACGATTGCACCGTGCTCGCAGAACATTAATGGACCTGCTACAAAATCGCGGAGAAAGGAAGGTGACCTTTCAATGAATCCTTCAGGGTTTGAAAACCAGGATCAAGAGCTGGATGAGAAATTACAATCGGAAAAGGAAAACTTGGAAGCAGAAATGGTAGTAATCCCTGATTTGGTAAGGCAACGCCTAGATGCATTTTATGCACAAATGGAATCGGATCCGGAACTGCTACCCGACCGCCCATCCTCCCATCTATCCGTTAAAAGGTTTTTTCGGGGAACTGCAATTACCGCTGCTTCTGCAGCGCTTATTGGCGTTATGATCATTGGCAGCGCCTTTGTTTCGCCTACAATGGCGGAGTCATTGAAACAGGTCCCCCTTGTTGATAGTGTGTTCAAGCTAGCTGGGGATCTTGGGCTGCAAACCGCTGATCGGAAAGGATTGGCAACCTCCACAAATCTCAGCGTCACCCATGACGGCATTACGTTGAAAGTATCCCAAATTATTTTTGACGGCACCCGGCTGGTCTTAGCACTTGAAAAACAGGATGGTGGACAAAAAGTGCTGCCCTTGTTTACGAGAATAACTCCCGACGGAAATATACCCGAAGACAGTATCGAAAAATTCGACTTATTTATTAACGGAAAATCCGCGCTTAATCAAAATGGTGCATTTAGCTTATTGGATGGCGGTCCGGGCAAAGACAGCAACTCTATGATCATTTCCTATATGCGCGACCCTGCTGGTGGGCTGCCTGACTTACCAGAGCAATTTGATCTGAAAGTATATGCCAAGCTGAAGGGAGTGACAAAACCGTTCACACTGCAAACGACCGTTTACAAAACGAAGCTGGGGCGCAAGGTGTTGCAGCCACAGATCAGCAAGACGAATCAATATCTTAAATATACTGTAAATCGGGTAGAAATGACGCCGGTTACGACCAGAATCCTCACCACCTTCACCATGCTTGTGGACCTTAAGGATATGCCCGACGACTATGCAGTAGAACGTAAGTACATTTCCACAGAGGGACCGCACAAAAACTACACCAAAAAAGAAGTCAAACCTCTTAATTATGCGGTAATTGACGATAAGGGACGTGAACTGGAAATACTCGGCGGCTCGGGCCAGTCTATTTCCAAAAATCAGCCAGGGCAAATGGTCATGTTGTTTACTCCTTTTGTTGACCCGCCCAAAAAGATTACCTTTAAACCATATATTCTTCTTATGACTCCAGATGGAAGAGCTATTCTGGACGCTAAAGGCCAATGGGTCCGCCAATACCTTTCTGAATTTGAGATTACGATCGATGTGCCGCAAAATACAAACCACCCATAAAACACGAATAACGCCGCTGCTACCCGAGTCATTGGGCAACAGCGGCGTTATTGTCATTTTCTAATCCTAAGCATGGTTTTATACATTGTCATCAGGAATAGTTCCTGTACCAGGTTCCTTATCATCGGAGGTTAGTTCCGCACCGATGACCCGAATGATGTCGTTCGGGTAAATATGTACGCCGCTCGCCTGCGCGAGAGCAATTCGGACCATAGCTCGTGCGATGAACGAAGCGGGGATAGCGCGGTAGGAAGCGAGCCTGCCTGTCATCAGGCCGTCTAGCGCCTTCATGACAACCGTGGCGGCGGCTTCACCAAAACGCCGTTCAGGCCTCGCTCCCAAAATGAGCGATGGACGGAACAAATGCAGTGCAGGCAGCCCGATCGCGGCAAGCGCCTCTTCAGCTTCACCCTTGGTGCGGTTATAAAACACACGTGAATCCGGATTAGCGCCCATCGCAGAGATCGCAAGCATTTGTACCGCTCCAGCTTCTTTGCCCAACTGGGCTGTCAGAACGGGATAGTCCAGATCCACCTGTCGAAATCGCTCCTTGGAGCCTGCCTTTTTCATCGTTGTCCCAAGGCAGCAAAACACATCATCCACCCCTTCGAGGGCGAAGGTCGACTTCTGTGGTTTTTCCCAGTCGATTAACGCCTGCTCCAGCTTAGGATGCTTGATATCCAGTGGGCGCCTGCCCATAACCATGACGCGGGTGTATTCTTTTTGCACCAGCAGCTCACGTACAACATAACCCCCGACAAGCCCTGTGCCACCCACAACGACCGCTTTACGTTCCATATATACCTCCTAACGCTCCTTGTTCCCATGATTGCGATCAGGTTAATTTAAACGGCTGTTCGTCCGCCTCCTTGCTGTCGGACGGACACATAGGCAGGTACAGGGAAAAAGTACTTCCCTTGCCCTCTTCACTCTCCAGACGGATAAACCCGCCTAACAAGCGGGAAAAATCACGGCTGATGGACAACCCCAGCCCGGTTCCACCATATTTACGATTAATCGAACCGTTCGCCTGCTGGAATGCCTCAAAAATAACATGTTGCTGAAGCTTGGATATACCGATGCCTGTATCTTTTACAGCAAATACAACCCAATCTCCCTCCTGGCCTTTTCGTTCCAAATGCTGTGTGCTAATTTCCAGCAATACACGTCCTTTATGAGTAAACTTAAAGGCATTGGACAATAGATTGCGTAAAATTTGCTGTACTCGTTTGGAATCGGATCGGATTTCATCCGGTATATGTTCATGCACTTTCAAGTTGAATTCCAGGTTTTTATCCTTCGCTGTGACTTCAAAATGCATCATCATCCCCTGCGCAATCTCACGCACACTGACTGGCTCACTTACGATTTCCATGTGCCCAGCCTCGACCTTGGATAAGTCCAGAATGTCATTGATCAGTTGGAGCAAATCATGCCCCGAGGCATAGATTAGATCACTGTACTGGTATAGCTCGTCCTCATCCAGCTCTTTTCCCTGCTCGTTGATAATCTGTGCCAGGTTAATAATACTATTAAGTGGTGTACGTAACTCATGCGACATCGTTGCCATAAAATCCGATTTATACTGGGAAGCCATCATGAGCTGCTTGGCGCGTTCCTCTAAAATAACCTTTGCCTTCTGCAACTTATCACGCTGCTCTGACAATAACTCATTCGCCTGCTGAATCTGATAGTTTCGCTGCTGCTCCATCTGAAAATCACGTAATATCAGTGCAAATAAAAAGCTGAGGATCACGCCGATAGGCAGTGTAAGAGGAACAACCTCTGCTACATAATAGCGCCAGGGAATAACGCCCAGGAAGGCAATATTTAACGTATTTACAATATTAACCGCTAAAATGGTTACGGATGCCTTAATAATCAAGCGCCAGGTGGAGCGGCGCATCCAGTAGTTCAATCCGGCGCACAATACGCCCAAAATGCTCATATTCAGAAAGCCGACCCATGCCGCCATATTCAGACCGAAGGTAAATCTTGTAAGACCGATCGCTACCCCAATAATAATCAGCGTATAGGAACGGGGATACACCAACGCTGCGATAATTAGCGGAACAAAACGCAGATCAAAAATAACGGTTTCATTGAAGTTAAAACCAAAGCAAGAGCTGACCCATCCGCCAAATACCACCAGCAGCACCGAGCTGACATATTTGAACCGCGTAGACGTACGACTCAAACCATATTTATAAATCACGTTCGCCACATAGGCAACAGCAATCAGCATCCCCAAATTCATTAGAAACATCATTGAAAATTGCATGGATTCACACTCCCATTGCGCGAGAAATTGGATGCCAGGCCTATGCTAGCCGATTTTGCCTTACTCGTACATCATAACATGAAGCCCCATCTTTCGACATATCCAAAGAGGCTTGCGTGTATGTATAAAAAAAGCGAACCGCAACGGCTCGCTCTAGTGGGAGTATCTATAGTGTCAGCTTAGAATGCCTTTGTTCCGGCGCCACTCCTTGACAAATAATTCGGCAAAGTAAGGGTCCCACTGGGTTCCTTTACCCTCTTCCAATATCATAACCGCCTTCTCTTCCTTCATCCCTTTCCGATAGGGGCGATCCGACGTCATCGCATCATAGGCATCTGCTACGGCTATGATTCGCCCAAATAGGGGAATATCTTCTCCGGAGAGCTGATCAGGGTATCCCTTGCCATCGTAACGCTCATGATGCGAGCGCACCCCAGGCAGATAAGGGGCCATAGCATAAGCAGGCTCCACTTGCCGAAGAATACTCTCCCCCATAACCGGATGCATTTTAATCTGGTCAAACTCCTCGTCCGTCAGCTTGCCATCCTTAAACAGCACAGCGTCAGCCACACCGATTTTACCGATATCATGCAGCAAGGCTGTTTTACGCAGCAAGTCAAGGTCCGTCTCGCTCAAACCGCCCTTTCGCCCAATGAGTACAGAGTATTCAGCCACGCGCAACGAATGTCCTGCGGTATAGGCATCCCGCGCATCCAGCGCTGCAGCCAAAGTGGCAAAATAACTGTCTAATAGCTGACCGTTCTTTTCCTCTCGTTCCTTCAGGCCCTCGATCATCATGTTAAATCCTTCGACAAGCTCCGCAAATTCGTCCGAATACAAGTCACTGGCGTTACTATTCAGGCGGCCTTCCTTCACTTCATTCATTTTTTCCAACAAGTGATGGATGGGCTGTTCAATTTCACGGGTCAGCAATCTGCCCCCCAGATAAGCAAAAGCTACACCAAATATTAAAATCATACCCGCCCATGCCCAATAGGAGCCGGAATCCGTCGCTTCCAAACGTTCCAGCCGAATCTGTGTAGCCAAACAAAACAGAAACAGAGGAAAAGCACCAATTAACGTTGCACTTAACTGAAATTTATGCCGCAGTGATAGCAGAACTCGACCTCGCAGGGACAAGCTCAATCCATATTGCTGGTAGGTCCGATTCCGAATTTCCTCAAGTAGCGGTTTGATTGCTCTCATGGTCAGAAAAAATTCAACCAGTGCATGCATGGAAGCAACCAGACAAGCTCCTATACAGGCGATTCCTACATAATAAAAGGGAAAGGTAAGTTGTCCAGTATGTATCATCCATAATGCAATAACGGTTGCCGGGATAGAGAAGCCTAACAAATGCGGCCCAACAATACGCAAAACTGACAAATTAGGCAGATGGTGAACCCGAATGTACACCGCTTCTACATCCTTGAGCGTCTCCTGGTTTCCTTGAAAAAAACGATGAACAGGTCTTAAATGCATTCGAAACACTATGGTTTCACAAACAATCATAATGACGCTGGAAAATGCAACAATTTTGACAAGACCCAGAAGCTCATAGTGGGCTACATTTAACGTGGAAAATACAAAAATCATACATACCAGTAGTACAGCAATAAATGAACCTATAATATAGTTCAGGATAACATGCTGAATAAAGCGCTTATAGATCGGCAAAATGCTACCCCTCTTTTCATCCGTACGCTCATAAGATATCTTTGTATTCAATATCGGAGTCCAGCCGTCAAAAGTTAACCTTCTTGCTTGAGCAATTTGCATAGATCTTAGGAAAATAACACTAGCGAGCGGTCCGCATCGGATTGCGGCTTTCGCAGGGCACCTTGGTCTGGCAAAGTCCGCAGCCGGCACCCGATTCAGCCTCACCGCCGTTTAACACGGCCCACTTTCGGGATTCCTCACCATACACAAATTTCATGCAGGCGATTTTGTCATGACCACCTTCCTTGCTGATAGCCTGCACAGGGCAGCGAGTAATGCACACACCGCAAATGCCTTTGCTGCACAGCAGGCAGTTTCCGGTATGGCTCAGGTTCGAGGACACTCTGACATCAGGCGGCACCTGCAGATCCGTTACTACAGACAGCAGACGGATGGCAATTCCTTTCTCGGTGATAAAGCCATCGTTGATACTGAAGGTGCCAAGACCGGCTGCATACGCGATATGCCGTTCCGACCAGTTAGAGACCGGACCACCTGCGGCACCGTGGATGCTGTACCAATCCGTATCCAGCGGCGCCACAGCTCGGTAACCAAGCCCGATCAGATATCCCGCCAAATGCTGCCTTGCCGAACGCACAAAATATTCATCGCCAAAGGTCCGTAGCAGCGCCCACTCTCTGGAGGCTCTTGCTTTTTGCGCACGATTGGCCTTGCGGATCGTCTCACTGATCGGCAGCACAACACTGACAACGGTGCCTCCACCAAAACTTCCTGTGCCGAAGGTCCGTTCGAAGGCTTCCTGCGGCGTAGCATGGTCGGAGCCCACCACTGTTTTATACTGCTCAAACAAAGGATCATTGGCCTCTGCAAATTGAATAATCGGTTCCTCGTAGTACGGGCTCTGTAATTCTTCGCAGAAATTGCCCTTGTCTTCACTCACATAGGCTTTCATCTCGGCTGCGATAAGTTCTTTCATGTCCGGTACGGGCGTTACCATCCTGTCCACATCCCTCTTCTTAAGTTATTGTGAATTCTCTCGACTTCCTGGCGGATACCTGTTGACCGATGAATGGCTGCGTTACACATCCGAACCCTTTTCGTGTATATACACGAATGAGTCGGCATACCTCCCTTATTAGGCAAAAGCTAATCACAGTCGCAATTTTTCAATTTTAGATAACAGTGTGGTCAATATCTGCAAATCGGCACTTCCCAGTGACTCCTGTAAAAATAACTGCGCCTCCTCCCAGAGCTCTGCTGCATCGTTATATAGTGCTTTTCCACTCTCCGTCAGGGTAAGGCAGCGGTTCCGGCTTCCCTCGGCGGATGTATCCTCCACATACCCGCTTTGTTCCAGTGCCTTCAAATTGCGCACAAGCGTGGTTCGGTCGAGTCGCATCTCCAATGCTAATTCGCTTACACTTACCGGTCCCAGTACCGTTAAATGCTTGAGCAGCGAAAACTGGCTGATATTGAGTCCACTTGGAGCCAGATACTGGTCATACAGCCCTGTTACAGCCATCGAGGCACGACGCAGATTAATGCATGTGCAGACTGAGGGCGAGTTATTCTGTGATGTTTTTTTGTCTTTCCTTGAGGCAGTCATAGTTCTTAATTTCCTTCCATCTTTTCGTGTAACTACACTATTTCAAAATTCGGGTGCTTTGTCAGAGCAATTTATCACAGTCTCCATTCTCTGCAAATGCAAATGAGTCTAATTCATTGCAAAAAGTGCATTATTTCCAGTCTACAATCAAAAAAAACCATAAATACCTTGCGTTTTAGAATTAAGCTTGTTATACTAATAAAGTATGTATTAACCCCATAGGATTCCACGCAAGAAGCTATACTCCTAATACCGCATGGAGCTTCTCCAAATTTTATGTATAACCCTAATGTAGAATTTTGAGCTTTTGCCGAAGATTTTCACATTCACACTGGCGCGGTCATCGGAGCCGCAAGGACGAAAGAGAGGTAGGGCTTTTGTCGTTTGGAAAATGAACAGAGGAATCAGACTGCCCCTTATGAACATGCTGACCATATAATGCAAGGTAGCAGGGGTTAAATATATATTATGCCGTCAAACGATGAAGTTTGAGCAGGCCGTGCAGTATACGCAAGCTGCACACATCCTCCGGATGATCCCCGGGGGATTTTTTATATACGGAAAACGTATCTATGAACAAAAAAGTGACCCTGCCGATACATCGACAGGGCCTATAGCTTGATCAAAAAGGGGTTAATAGGGTCATTATAGTCTTGCTTTCTTAAAACTAAATGATATGCACCTTAAAAACTCATTAATTTTCCAGCTATATATCGCTGCTAATAATTCGTCCAATATTCCGTACTACCAGACTGTATCGTTTGGGTAGAAGGGCGTCCAGCTTCCACTTGGGCAGGCTTGTTACTGGAAGGACGCTCCCATCCTTCCAGTAACACAATATGCTGGGTACCTGTGTTATTTTCCCATGTGATATAGCGCTCTTGTTCCATATGCCGCAATGCGGCTGTAATTTCAGAATCTCGCCTACCCGTTTTTGCTGACAATTCAGCCATTGTAGGCATGTGGCGATGCTGGGCAAAATAATTATACAAAATACGCAGTAGCTTCCGTTCCAAATCCGGCAACATCATTACCCCTCCTGTAAAGAACATATGTTCCCATTATAACATATAAAAATGCACCCTCCTACTGGAAGATGCATACGGGCTTGTATGCCCATGCTGAATTTAGTTTTTTTCCTTCTCCTGACGACCGATAGAGCGCAACCACCAAGAGATTCCTCCAACACTTCCAAGTGCCAGAACCGTCAAGAAAATAATATAAAACAAATGAAATGCACGATCACTCATGGCAATCGCCTCCTCACTTTATGTATACACTTTCCAGCTAAGCCTGTAAACCTCTTTTTGATCCCACAATCACATTTTCGCCAAACATTTGACAATACATACTTGCTTGGGATGCATCGGTGCACACTTATTAAAAATGGTTAATATCAAATAGGAGACAGATCAAGGAGGTTATCGAATATGAAGTTTCTATTGATCGTGATCATCATTGTGCTGATCGTTGTTTTGCTCATGAGAAGACGTAGATGAACGAAAACATCCTGTATCGTTAACTAAGAATACAAAAAGGGCTTTCGGTACATCACCGAAAGCCTTTGTTCATCTGAGGTTAAGGCTGAACTACGCCTTGTTCCTTTTGCTATATTTAATAAAAGCAATCACAAGCGCTACAGCAAACAATATTCCGCTGACTACCCATGTGGTCAGAAACGCCATACCCAGACCAACATTAGCCCCCATGGTCGGGTGCTTCATAGCAGTAAACACCGAGCCCTGCATCATAAATATGGTACAGAACAAAACAATGGGTGCCAAAATAATCGTGCTTGCGGTCTTCCGACTACCAGATACTGCAATCACACACAGAGCAGAAATCACCAAGATCACCCAATAGATAACTGCTTCCCAAATCGCTGAAGTGCCCACCTGTTCGACCTCTTTTCTATCCATCATATATGCCTCTTCTATTGTAACAGACGTCACACAGTGAACCAAGCCATAAATTTAATCAGAAAAGGGGTAAACCCTGCCGACAATGTAAATAATGTATGTTAGCAGACAGCCCTACATAGAAGAAATGAGAGGATTGGATCCCATGAGAAGTGCAAGTCCTTTTGTCATTGTAAACGATGTGCAGCAATCGATTGACTACTACCAATCTGTTCTAGGCGGGAAAATCAAAGTACTGAACAAGCAAGAAGGCAAGCTCTTACATGCCGAACTGCACCTGGGTAGCAGTCATATCCATTTTTCCGATTCCTACGGTAAACCACTGAAAGCACAGCATGTCCAAATCATTCTCGACTGTGAGAGTGAGGATGAGCTTAAACAGGCTTACTACTCACTATCAGAAAAAGGTACCATCACTGTAGAGCTACAAGATACCTTCTTTGGTGCGTTGCACGGCGAAGTAACGGATCATCTTAATCAGATTGGATGGGTAATGAACTATTTTAAAAGATGACCACGTTTAGCCATAACCGAATATGTTTTGTAGCCACCATCAACGTTCCTTACCCGATAGCCCGATTGGGTCAGAATTCTGGCCGCTAGATAGCCACGCAGCCCGACTTGGCAGGATACCGCGATCTCCAGATCACGAGGAATTTCCGACATCCGCTCTCTGATCTCGGCCAGAGGAATATGCATGGAACCTGGAATGGTTCCTCCCTGTAGCTCCACCGCATCCCGGACATCAATTACAAGACCATCATTGCGGTGGAAATCGTCAACTTCATGCCATTGTATCGTCTGGACCAGTCCATCCATGATATTCGAAGCCACGTAACCCGCCATATTCACAGGATCTTTAGCTGAAGAATAAGGAGGTGCATAAGCAAGTTCGATATCTGCCAATTCACGGACATTCAAATGACCGCGAATCGCCGTGGCAATAACATCAATCCTTTTGTCCGCGCCATCAGCCCCAACAGCCTGCGCCCCGTAGATCATCCCAGTCTCCGGATGAAAGAGCAGCTTCATCGAAATGGGTGACGCGCCAGGATAATAACCGGCATGTGAACCGGGATGAATATGAATAGCCTGATAAGGAACAGCCAGTCGCTGCAATGTTTTTTCATTGTTGCCTGTAGAAGCTGCGGTCAATGCAAAGGTCTTAATTACGGATGTTCCGAGCGCACCATCATAGGAAATCGCCTGACCATTAATATGATCTGCGGCCAAACGCCCCTGCCGATTGGCTCCCCAGGCCAGCGATACCATCGTTGCAAACCCATGATTGCGGTCTTTGACCTGGATGGCATCCCCTACCGCATAAATGGACGGATCACTGGTTTGCAGCTGAGCATTCACCTGAATGGCACCGCGAAAACCTAGTTCCAATCCGCATTGCTTGGCCAGCTCATTTTCAGGCACAACACCAATCGCCAGAATAACCAGGTCCGTCTGAAGCATCTCCCCGGAAGTCAAACGGAGCTGTGTACCCTGTTCTTCAAGAGCTGCGACTCCTTCCTCTAAACGCACCTCCACCCCGTTCAGCTTTACATGCTGTTCCACCAGTTTAGCCATTTCGGGGTCAAGCGGATTCAACAATTGTTGTCCCTTATCCATGATGGTTACTGCAAGTCCACGCTCCCGCAAATTTTCAGCCATCTCCAGCCCAACAAATCCGGCCCCGATTACCGTGGCATGCTTGGGATGCCTTTCATCTACATATGCCTTAATAAGGTCGGTGTCATGAATGTTTCTTAACGTAAATACATTTGTAGCTTCATATAATCCGGGAATATCCGCTATCATCGGTTTGGCTCCCGGCGATAATACCACAATATCGTATGGCTGCTCATCCGTCTCTCCTGTGATCATATCGCGGTAATGGACAAGCTTATGCTCGCGGTCTATTTGTATTACCTCTTTTTGCACCCGTACATCTATATTAAAACGGTCTCTAATGCCTTGAGGCGTCTGGAGAAACAGCTTCTCCCGCGCCTGGATTGTCCCCCCAATATAGTAGGGAAGGCCACAGTTTGCAAAAGAAACATGCTCACCGCGTTCAAATAGAATAATCTCGTCTTCCTCACTCCATCTACGCAATCTTGCCGCAGCAGAAGCTCCACCTGCTACCCCGCCAATAATAATTATTGTCCTACCCAATTTCTTCCCCTCCTTATATACCCTATGGGGTATAATATATACCTATGGGGGTATGTTGTCAACATACAAAAAAGGCGAAGGTTGCCCCCCGCCTGATCAAACTCTGAATGAAAACCGATTGGAATCAAAAATCACTTGCGAATGCTACAAAACTTCCCTATCTCACTGGGCCTAACAAGACGCCAACTACTGTTTGTTATTGTTGACTGGCCGCGATTGCCTGCTCCAGATCATACAAAATATCGTCTATCGCTTCGGTCCCAACAGATAAACGTAACAGCTCCGGTTTGACTCCGGCAGCCACCTGTTCCTCTGCATCCAGTTGCTGGTGAGTCGTGCTTGCCGGATGAATAATCAAAGACTTGGAATCGCCCACATTCGCCAGATGAGAAAACAGCTTTACATTCGCAATCAGCTTGCTTCCCGCCTGGCTCCCGCCTTTGATACCAAAGGTCAGAATTGCCCCTTGTCCTTTTGGCAAATATTTTTGGGCTAACTCATAGGATGGATGGCTCGGCAATCCGGCATAGCTGACCCACTCCACATCCTTGTGACTTTCGAGATATTGCGCTACCTTCAGGGCATTATGACTATGTCTTTCCAGCCGCAGATGCAATGTTTCCAAGCCTTGAAGCAGCAGCCATGAATTGAACGGAGAAATGGCCGCTCCCAAGTCACGCAGCAATTGCACCCGTGCCTTGATAATGTACGCGATAGGCCCCACCGCCTCGGTGTATACAACCCCATGATAGCTCGGGTCCGGCTCAGTCAGTCCTGGGAAACGACCACTCGCTTTCCAGTCAAACTTGCCGCTGTCAACAATCACTCCGCCAATAGACGTACCGTGTCCGCCAATGAACTTCGTTGCCGAATGCACAACAATGTCCGCTCCATATTCGATAGGACGCAATAAATAAGGGCTCGGGAACGTGTTATCCACAATCAGCGGAATACCATATTCGTGCGCAATCGCAGATACTGCTTCCACATCCAGCACATTGCCCTGTGGATTGCCAATCGTTTCGGCAAATATGGCCTTCGTTTTATCCGTAATGGCATGACGGAAATTCTCTGGATCATCCGAATCGACAAAATGCACCTTAATACCCAATTTGGGCAGTGTGGTAGAAAACAGATTATATGTACCGCCATACAGGCTGGAGGCCGATACAATTTCATCTCCAGCTCCCGCAATGTTCAGAATGGAGAAGGAAATCGCCGCCATTCCCGAAGCTGTGGCCAACGCACCAGCCCCGCCTTCCAGTGCGGCGATCCGTTGTTCGAACACATCCGTAGTTGGATTCATCAGACGCGTATAAATGTTGCCGAATTCTTTCAGCGAGAACAAATCAGCCGCATGCTCGGCATCCCGAAATCCATATGAAGTGGTTTGGTACAACGGAACGGCGCGGGAAAAGGTAGTAGGATCAATCTCTTGTCCGGCATGGACAGCGAGGGTTTCGAATGACAGCTTGCGTTCTTCTGACATGATTATTTCCTCCCTTGTTATACGTGCTGTATGAATCGTCTCTTCCTGTATGCGTAGTCATGGATGATTTTTCAATTATTCTCGCACAAAAAGGACGATTTGGGAAGATAATTCTCATTATTCAGGTAGGATAATATTATTTTATTTGAAGTATCAGGTTTCGGATCGGAAAGTTTTGCCCAAATGCTCACCCAAACCAAAATAATGGCGAAAATTATAGATGAGTGGGCTCCACTTTGCCGGATCAATATGATTCTCACCGAAGATGATATCCTGATGAACATGCACCTGAATGGCTTGAGCTTCGACGATCGCAAAATAAGGAGAATGGTCAGGAATCCGGACTTCCTTCACCTTGGCTTCAATTTGAATAGGGCACTCCCTGATTCGTGCGGGCTTGACCCTATTCGAGTCAATCGCAGTCAGTCCGCTGATCTCATACTTATCTTTTTGATATGTAAATCCATGTTTCTCTTTTTCCACTGGAACGGGATTCTTACCTGTAAAAGGAGCCAAACGCTCTACATTTTCCCACATGGAAGGCCCAGGAACATTGATTACACATTCGGAATGCCGCTCCATATTTTCTAATGCTTTGCCACCTGTTCCAATGCCTAGTACCACACAATCTCCTAATGCCCACGAGGAGGAAATAGGGCTAATATTGGTCGTTCCATCCTCATTCAGCGTGTTGAGTAAAATCACAGGGGTTCCGTAATATAAAATGCTAGGGGTTATCGTTTTTATACTTGGGCTGTAGTTCATCTGATTTATTTGATTCATTGGGTCCATTTTCTCTTCTCCTTCTGTTCAGATCTGCCTCCTTATTGTAAAATGTAAACATTTCAACCTTCATCGAAGTATGGATTACAAAGGGGGATAACCGTGCCATGAGCACCAAATCAAATGTAGCCATGATTGCTTCTCTCGTCAGTGAGCCTTCCCGTGCAGCCATTCTCACCGCTCTATTAGACGGCAGATTTCACACGGCAAGTGAATTAGCCCATATGGCAGGTATCAAACCGCAAACCGCCAGCTTCCATCTGGCTAAAATGACCGAGGCACAAGTCGTTACCGTAGAAAAACAAGGTCGGCACCGTTACTATGGCATTCAAGACCCCGAGGTTGCCCAGGTGATGGAGTCACTTTTATCCATAGCTCCACCTGTTCCAATCAAGTCATTCAAACAAGCCTCCGAAAACGAGGCCATACGGTTGGCAAGAACTTGCTACGATCATGTTGCGGGTTATTTAGGCGTACAAATCATGAGTTTTTTCATTCAAAAGGGGATTCTTTCCGAGGATCAGGACGGACTTCATATTACCCAACAAGGAGAGATTTTCTTCGCTGACTTTCAGATAGACCTCAAGAACACAAGACAAAAGCGTCGCTCCTTCTCACATAAATGCCTGGATTGGAGTGAACGACGCCATCACCTTGCCGGTGCTTTAGGAAGTGCTCTTCTGGACAGATTATTCGAATTACATTGGGTCGAGCATCTGCCCACAACCCGAGCGATACGCATTACAGCCGAGGGTAAAAGAGGTTTTAAAGAGGTGTTTTCGATAGAGATCGGCTAGATAACCATAGTCTAATGCTTTTCTTGTTCTGTATTGGATGTTATGACCGGAGACAAGGACCTTTGTTTTCTGGTCAATGGCCGGACATAGGCATAATTGTTTTTTGGAGCCTTTCCTTTTGCCACACCTGCTTTATATCCTCCAGCAGCAGCTGGAATGGCAACCAAAGTCCCATAGGTTCTCATCGCCCGTTCAATTGGGAAAGATACAGAACGCGTTCCATCGGTAGATCCGGCAAAATGAACCGCGGCTGCATAATTGTTCAACCGATCGTTACTGTCATTCAGCCATACGGAACCCGAATCTCCAGGTCCAGTTCGCCCCTGGGTAAAACGAATGACGGTTTGATCACGGAAAATCTTGATTCCCGAATCGCCCCTCACTCTTTGCTCCACGCCAATCGCCTCCACAACTCCTCTGGCGAAGCCGTTTGTTTTAGCCATTCTTTTAAACGTCATCCCCAGACGATAGCTCAATAAGTGCCCAGGTACGGTAATGAGACCACCACTTTGGTTAATCAGATACCTCGGATTAAGCAGACTATTTGAATTGGCAATAGCTATGGCAGAGTCCTGAAAGTTAACACCTGTCGTAGTAAGCGGGACAAATTGAAAAGCTCTCCCGATCTGATCCGCCGTTCTACCCCCATCTGCCGGAGAAGGCTGAATGGTATTGTGAAATTGGCTTGTATTCGTCGGGACTAGAACATGGGCATTACTCAAAATAAACAAAGTATTATTCTTAATAACAATGAGTCCTCCGGTCCCTCCTGCAGTGGTGGGAACCGTTGTTCCTACACTGACTGCACCGGGCACGGGGCGCCATCTTTGGCGAGGGTTCGTTTGGGTAGGCGTCGCCGCTTCGCTTTTGAAGGAACCCACACCTAAAATTCGGATAGGTATCGCAGAAGCCCGACTTATATTTTGGGTTACTGCCTGCAATTTGGTTTGCGACACAGCCGAAAGATTTCTCAAGGTGTATAACACAATCGCCGCACCCTTTGCCGGTCTATTGGGATCAGCATAACCTACTCCAATCCCTGTTACTCCGTTTCGATTTAGCATCGTTCGCCAAATCCGACTCTTCAACTTGAAAGCTTGATAAAAGGTAGCCACAGCCACATGCATCTCCTTTTCATAGTCAATGATGTATATACCTATGACTAATCGGCACATCATGACTGTGCGTTTCCCCAGAACAGTGAAAAAGGTGTGGGCTAGAAGCAAACGACTGCTTTTATTGATCAACCTTCCTGAAGAACTCTACCATTTCGTTAAATGATTGCTGCGCTGAGTGTACGTGATATCGGGTAGAGTAGGGGTCACTGAATCCGTGCTGTCCGTTGAATTTATGTACCCGGATATTATAGTTGTCTAAAGTTGAAATGAGCTCATCCACATTAAATGATTTTTCTTCCTGTGGGAAAAAAAGCAGTGTTGGACAATGTGGAGTTATTTCCAAATAATTTCGAATACGAGAGCCATAGTATCCTACGATTCCATCAGCATATTTTTCTTTGCTACACAACCAGGCAATCGTTGCCCCGATGCTAAATCCGACGATAAATATCTTTTTATAGCGAGCTCGAATACTTAATAATACACTTTCGATATGATAGGAAGCGCGTTCAAATCCTACACTCCCCATAAAATGGGCATAGGCCGCCTCCTCTTGCGAATAGTCAAAAGGCGTTTCTTTGCCAATTAAATTTGGACAAATGACGTCATAACCCTGACCCGATAATAAACTACAAAAATTTTGTATATGCTGGTTAATCCCATAAATCTCATGCAGCACAACAATTAGGGTGTCCGATTTTTTATCTATGCTTATCATGTTGCTCCCCCAACCAGGTTTGAATATGGTAAAACAAATCCTCCGGATACATATATTTATACTTAGCCGCCACTTCTAAGGATAACCGGTTGAACAGTTCAATGGATACAACCAGTGCTGCTCAAATATACGCTCCTCGAGCACTTGGTAAGCATTATTCATACTTTCCAGCCTCCCTTTTTTAGAAAATACTATATCCAATATGATCATTTCGCTATATATTTTTGGTTAAAATTCAGAGAAATGCTTCTCATATACATACTCATCAAGTCAGTTTCTGCATCCTCATCCTATGATATAATTCCTTCAATATCATCGTATGGAAGGATGGTGCAGATGTCGGAACAGCAAGTATACGTCCGATTCCCAGAAGAGGTGGACGTCACAGAATTGACAGCGATGTACAGACGCAATCGCGAGTTCTTTGATAAGTTTTCGCCAAACCACCAAGAAGAGCACTATACGGAGGAGCACCAGCTCCAAACGATTATTAAGAGTAAGGCTGACATGGTGGAGGATCGGAAATATTCCTTCGTGGTATGCCACAAGGAGGACGACCGGATTATAGGTAGCATAGGTCTATCGTTTGTGGTGAGGGGACCCCTTCAGAGCTGTATGATCGGATACAGCCTAGACCAAGCATATAACGGCAAAGGTTATATGACGGAGGCGGTGAAGCAGGTGGTTCGCTACGCTTTCGATGAACTAAAGTTTCATCGGATCGTCGGAGAAGCCTCCCCTCGAAATCCAGGATCCATCCGTGTGCTTGAGAAGGCTGGCTTTCACAAAGAAGGTATTTCTCGAAGCAACGTAAAAATTAATGGAAAGTGGGAGGACCATCAGGTTCTGGCGATTATAAATCCATCAGAGGATATCTAAGTTTAGTCAACGCTAGTAGAGCCGAGAGGTGTAGTAAATACCGGAGGATCGGAGTCAGAATTAACAGCAGCCAATGATATTGGACAACCTAACAGAATACGTTAGTTGAATAACAACAGCGGCAGTCTAAGACTTTATTTTTAAGTCTTGGTCCGCCGCTGTTTGATTTTTTTGCTCAATCTAAAACTTTATTTCCAATGCACATTTTACAGAAACTGTATTCGTTTTGTAGGGGGATCTCAGTGCATAATTTCATTCTTATTCACCTTGACACCGGATAAGGACTGATCAAACATATCGAGAATAAAAAGGAAACGCTCAGCCTCACGAAATACATGATCAGCTAATAAAGGATGGATAATGCTTTTTATTCGACACTCGTCGATCAAATCACGCGCTGTTTTCTTAAAATCTCGCAAGGACTTCACAGAGATACGGTTTTCATCCACAAATTGACTCAGAAGTGGAACCGTCTGCGACTGTGGGCGCATATAACTTAAATCAATCGCTTGAAACATCAGTGTATCAAAATCATTACTAAACTCCCTAGCTTGTTCAACCAGTTTACGTTCGGAGGGATCCAGCAGATGGCCTATGAATTTTGCGTGATCGGCCATAATCTTTAAGAAAAATACATTTTCGTCAATAATAGCATCAGGTAAGGGTTCAAGCGTTCCTGAATTGAGTTCCCCTAAACGATTTCTGAAGTAATTTGCTTCCCGGCTTACGTGATCTACCAGTAAGGGAAAATTGGTTTGCCCAGGAAGTTTGCATTGTAATATAAGGCCCAATACCATTCTCTTAAATGCCCAAATATTCGTCGCCGCATTCTGGACTTCCGTATTAAACTCTCTAATTGTATAAGGATCTGTGTCAGTCTTAAATTCATACGATCTTTTCTCAATATCCTCGAAAATGGCGTAAAACCGATTGGCTTCTGTTTTAAGCTGAGTATCTTCTGCTCTAAAACCTAACCCCAGAAAAAAGGAATGCTCCTTCATGATCCTCGACCAAAACCGTATTTCATCTAATGAACGCGCCACGAATGCATCCAATCATATCCCTCCTCTATGTGAGCCAAAAAGCACCTACTTAGTCATATGGGATATGCCAGGTTATTATGAATATCAAAGTTCCACGTCTCATACGAATCTAATTCCGAAAATTGAGCCGGAGTTATTAGATCATTCAGGGTTTTCTCCTGCTACCAGGTTTACGCGAAACTCAAGCTGGTTTCTCATAAAAATTTTACCTGCTATCTTGAACGATTCTGGCTTAATCCTCTACTATTCCCCCATAGTCCTCAAATGTCACGCGTAATTCCTCATTAACGGACACCACATATACATGCGCCTGGACCAAAGCAGCTCCAAACAACTCCATGTCTGTCTTCAATATTTTATATGTACATTTCACAACGATCACCTCAACTATTTTCATTCAGTAAATTATAAATAGCTTCCTTCTGCAACAAATATTTCTGCGTATGTTACTTATGTTCCTCCGAAACAAATTTATTTCCATAATTATACTCATATTTGAATATATATCATTTAATGTTTGGACAATTATCCCAATCCAGTTCTATAATTCACTTGTTATTACATAATTTTAGGAGGAAGTCATGAAAAATATTTATAAAAAACTAGGAACAATAGCGTTAGCCTTTCTTATTGGGATTTCGGTGTTCTCATTGTTCCCCACCGTTACAAAAGCGGAGACTACAAATGTGACTTGGACGAATGGATCTTTAGTAGCTTCTCTTGATGGGTCAGGAACAAGAGACAGAGCGAACGTGGGGAAAACAAACGGGAAATGGTATTGGGAAGTAAAAGTAAACAATGTTGCCTCATTCGTAGGAATAACAGGTGAATCAGATCAAGAGACTCAAACTATTTATGGAAATAATGGATCGATTTACAATAGTATCAAATCACCTGTAATTATAGGTTACAGTTCTGGCTTTGGGACTGGTGACATTATCGGCATCGCATTGGATTTGGACAACGATAAAATTGTTTGGTATAAGAATGGGGCTTCCCTCGGAGCTAATTCCATTAAACCATCTGAACTAGAGGGGACGCGGGTTTTCCCTGTGATTGCAAGTGGAACTGGTACGAAAATAAATTTTGAAGCTAATTTTGGAGTAAGTGATTTTAAATATCCAGTTCCTGAAGGGTTTTTGCCTTACCAAGAATCCGGTACATCTACAACACCTGATCCATCAACAAAACCCGACCCATCTACAAATCCCGATTCGTCTACAACACCTGATCCGTCGGATACAGATGGTTCCTCACCAACTGGTGACCGCGCCATTCTGACTGTAACGATGGACAATGGATTTGATAAAGAATTCGATCTGAGTAAGAAAGAATTGAATGCCTTCATCGCTTGGTACGACGCTAAAGATGCCGGCAGAGGTCCTTCATTTTTTGCCATTGATAAGCACAATAACAACAAAGGTCCATTCAGTAACCGTAAAGACTACGTTATCTTCAACAAAATTCTCACATTTGAAGTAAGTGAGTATTCAACCAGATAAACATAAGGTTTGCAACACGCTCATTTAAATAAAAAAGCGCAGCTTCCAAAAAGCATGGAGGCTGCGCTTATGTTTTATAAACTGCTCTTGAATGAATGTCAATAACCAAACTACACTTGGCTTCCAACTTGGTTTGGATTAAGATCCATATTTTTAGTGTGCACCTTGTTATTAATGAGACTGATGATGCTGTTAACAATAATTGAAGTAAGTACCGTTAACAAGGTTAACCACAACAAGATCAAGATAGATACCTTGGGGAAGAAAACAATACTCTGAAAATAATAATAACAAAAAAAGGTATGGGTTAACCAAATATTCATTGAATTTTTGCCTAGGTAAGCGAAAGGTCTGGTTAGTTTTAATTTATTCATTAAATGAATACTAACGAGGATAACTACAGGGGCTATGATCATATCAATCGTTGTCTTCTCAAACCATTGACTCGTAGTACGAAAACGGAATAACAGCACAAGAACAACAATATCAAATAGTATATTATTGAAAATAATAGAATTATAAATCTTATTCATCCATGAGTACAATTTATATTTCGCAAAGAACAGCCCTATCATAAACGGCAACTGCCAATACATAATGCTGTAATAGTTTCCTTGTGAATATGAATTATAAAAAACTAGGCCAGCAATTAGAAGGGTTACCCATGTGTTACGTTGGAAGGCTTGGAAGGTGACCGGAAAAATCAATAGCAGCAGAATATAATCATATAAAAACCACCACTCACCATTATATGAACTGGATAGCGCTATAAAATTTCGCAAAAAGTCCATTATTGAATTATGTTGAAATCTATCGGAAGTTCCAAAGAAGTACAAACCCACCGGAATAAAAAGTAAAAAAACAACCCAGTAGTTTATCATAATTTTGCTTAATCTTGTAAAGCTTTTCTGCATTAAATGCTGTGGATTTTGAACATTGCTCTTATATAAACCATAACCACTTAAAAATAAAAAAATAGAAATAGCGATCTGGCCAAAATGCCCTAAATAGAACTCTCCTCTTTCATGAAATAAACTAAATAATGAAACATAGTCGTACTTTAATCTGTCAGGAAAAGCAAAAAGATGATGAATCAAAAGTAGTATTACAGCAATCCCTTTCGCAATATTTGTTTCTACAAGCTTTAATTCCTTGTCATGGTGCACAGAATATCCTCATTTCTAGTTGTATTGGAATAGAGATATATTAGCACAAACAAATAATATAAAATATTTATTTTTTTGAGCACCATATCACATCCCATTATTATACAAAAAAGGGGGAGTATAAAAAAAGCTTTCCATAGCCACCCTTGGGGTGATTATAAAAAGCTATCTGCTTTGCAGCGTCTAATGCGCTCACTAAAATTTTCCAGGAAACTGTTTGACAATACCTTCTGTCAGGATGTCCGCTAAGTGAATCATATGGATCTCATTTTTATCGGTTGCTGCAATATCTGCTTTCCAATCTCCTTTGAGACAGTTAAGGACTATTTCCGTAATCAACTGAAGGTGCGTATACAGCATATCTTGTAGTGTTTTGAACTGCCAGTTCGGATTCGCTTCACTTAAAAATTTGGCAATATCGTCGGCGTTTGTATGCCAATCCGCATCTAGCTTTTTCATATCCGCCTGATTGCCCGCTTTGGCAGCGGCTACAATTTTTCCTGCGATCAGAATATGCTCTCTCAGAAGGTCAGCCAGCTTATTACCGGCAGCATCCCCATAATAAGGCTTGATCACATTGCCTATATCCTGCTGGTTCCGTAAAAGCCGGTCCAATACGTCCTTCTGGTCTAGGCGATTAGATATGGCGCTGACAATATAGCTTCTCGTCCATATCGTATGGTCGATCCATACCTTCTGCATATCTCCTTTCAGTTGCACCATTTTGGGACTTAGGCAAGTGGAACCCTTTTCCTCACCCGCCTTCGCTTGCGCGACTACTACCGGAGTCATGCTAAAAACGAGCGCCAAGGTTAACGACAATGCCAGTAACCATTTATTTTTCATATTCATCTGCTCCTCTTACGTTTGGAATAAACAGGCTGTCTTATTATGGTTGAAGTATACGATTCTATGCGCAGGAATATTTATAGCTTTCAGCCGTTTCCATCTAACATACTTATTACACTTGTAAATATCTCACAAAAACATGATCTCGTATTTCAAAACACAAAAAAGGCCTGCCGGCGCTTAGCCAGCAGAGCCTATGACTCCATTGATTCAAGTAAAAGGAGCTATCCTGATGAACAAAGCTACGTTCTGAAGTAGCCGTATACTCGTTTCGAAGCTAAATCCTTTTTTGAAAATAAGCCATGCCGATGGGCATAACTTATTTTGCCCGGTGGACCGTCAGGTTGACCCGATTCGTCTCACACATAAATGTGGAGAGATGAACAGGCTCATCTTTTGCGTCAAAAGCAATTTTCAATATCCGGAACAAGTTCGCTCCAATATCACATTCAAGCAATTTCGCATAATCTTTGGTCGCACCAATTACATCAATGATCTTATCATTGCTCACGATCTCGGTGTTATAATCCTCCGACAGAATCTTGTAAGTCGATTCTTTCATTGCGATCTTCTTTTCCAAATCTGGAAACCGGGTGAGTGAATAATGGGCTATATCATAGAAAAGCGGGCGGTCATCTACATACATCAACCGTTCAAGCTCCAACACAGGGCTGCCTTCTTCAATATGAAGATGTCCGGCCACCTCTCCAGACGCCGGGATTACTTCGCTTCTTAATATCCGTGAGTTTGGAATCATGCCCAGCTGGTGGCTGAACTCTGAGAAACCGCTTACTGATAACAGTTCATTATGAAATTTGTTGGAGGCCACAAAGGTGCCTCTACGAGGAATTCGCGTCAGGGTTCCTTCCCGCACAAGCTCCTCAATCGCTTTCCGTATGGTGATTCGGCTTACACTATAAGTATCACAGAGCTCTGCTTCCGTTGGAATCTGTTCATCCGGTTTGTATCGTCCGTCCTGGATATCGTTCTTCAACATTTGCCTGATCTGCATGTACAGCGGCTGGGGGGTTGAAGGATTCAAATTCATGGTAAATTCATCCTTATCCATCAATGATTATAATAAGTATTATACATTGATGATTATCTCCAGTCACCATGCACCGAAATAACCTATCGTCTTCCCAGCTGTGATTGTCCCAAGCTCCAGGCAGTTCTCGACTGAAAGCCCTTTCAATCGACCGTAAATGAATCCGGCAATGAAGGAATCCCCAGCTCCCATCGTATCTACGACGTTCACCTTACCCACGCCGTGCGGAAAGAATTGTTCCCCGTCGTAAGCAAGTGAGCCGTTCTCTCCCAAGGTAGCCACGGCAATCTGCGCTCCTCTTTGCTTGACCTCTACCAAGAGTTGGCGGATATAGTCATCATCCTGAGTGTACGAAAAGAATGGATAGTCTACATATGGCGTTAACGTCTGTACCCGATCATCCTGCAGTTGATCTGAAAAATCAAAGGAAGTGATCAGGCCCTTTTCCTTAAAGAGAGGAAAGTACGGATCGGCATGGCCCCATATCCCCGAGTGGACGAGCTGATAACTGCCAGCAAAATCGAGCTCTTCTGCTGTAAGGAAAAATTGTGCCATAACTCCCTCGTCGTAATCGCCGAACTTCCGGTCATTCTCCACCATCTCTACGTGGGTTACCGCTGTTTTTCCGTCCTTTTTTGAAATCCGGGAAGTATCCACGCCCTTGTCCTGAATAGCCTGGATCATGATCTCCCCATAAATGTCGGTGCCCACCCAGCCCAGATAGGCCGTCTTTGCACCCATTTCAGTTAAATAGACGGCAACATTCACCGGATTGCCTCCAGGATAGGCTTTGCCACTTGCTTGATAGACATCCATGCAGTTATCCCCGACTGTAATGATTCTCATCTTGCTCCCGCCTTCCCTACTATTAAAGAATGAGCACTACAAAGTAGTGCTCAAATCAAATGCATCAATATAGAATGAACTAAAGACTGCGTATCTTAATATTCCATTTGGCGATAGTATCTTCTAAGTGTTAACGGATGATTTCTCTCACGCTCCAGGTAGGCGCTGATACGGCTTAGTACAGACCAGTTGATACTTACGGCAAAATGCTTTCTGAATTCCTCGCTGATGCCTTCCAAGGCAAAGTCTTTGGTATCAATAATCGTCAGTTTCTTCGTAATCTTCTCGGCGAATCTCTCCACTCGGTCCATCAGAGGTCTGGTCTCATCTTCGCCTTTCAACAAAATAACACTGGTATCTTCAACCACAAGCTCAAGCGTGCCATGGAAGAATTCCGCCGCATGAATCGACTTGGCATGAATCCACTGCATTTCTTCCAGGATACACATCGCGTAGGAGTACGTATTCCCCCACAGGTTGCCGGAGCCAACCATCATATGATAGTCAGTATCTTTATGTTCTTTTGCAAAAGCTTCCGCTTTAGGGTCAAAGGTCTTGACTGCGTCCAGAATCGCACGCGGCAATAAGGCAACTTCCTTCGTGAACTGCTCATATTGAGGGAACTCATTGTTGTTATACATGAACCGGAACACAACCATGTACAGGAGCATGAAGAATGTATCGAAGGAATGTTTCTCCGAGCCGGTTGTGATGCAGTGATCTACAATTTTGGTTAATGGAGTATCCCTTTCCGCCACAAGTGCAATCGTAGTCGCTCCCCGTTCCTTACAGAACTCGGCTGCCGCAACGGTCTCCTGCGTAGTTCCCGACACAGATGTAAAAATACATACGGAATTTTTACTGAAATGTCTGTTGTTCATCACCATAAACTCAGCGGCAATCGCCGCATGCACATCAATGGTCGAGTTTGATTTAAGAATATACTCATAAGGATACATCATCGCAATTGTGCCACCCGCACCAATCAGAAAAATATTGCTGTACCCTTTCTTGGCAATCCCGTCTACAATCTCTTCAATTTGTCCTCTAAAGGCCAGGCCCTCTTGCTCCACAAGCTTAAGGAATAACTGTTCGTCAAAATTCAACATTTACGTTCCCTCCCTAATACTGGAGCGGTTCCTCTCCAATATCATCCAATTTTATTTGTTATATACAGTAGTATAATCAGGCAATACAATTAAAACAACTCTTTTTGTAAAATCTGAAGGAAATCAGTAAGTTAGAGTTCGCTCCCTTCATTTCATCCGGGCTAAATGACTATATTGCTGCTGTCATGACTGCTTTTAGATCCATACTTCTTCTCCCAGTAGTAATACACAGGCAGACCCGTTGCGATGACGATCGCCGCGGCAATCATGCCCTGCACTGGAGCCCACGTAAAGGTTCCCCAAGCCAGCCATCCTGCCCCAAGGATAGCGAGAATAGTGGTTACTCTCCACATTGGCATGCGGTAAATCGGGTTATAATCCTCTCTCTTACGGCATTTATAGACTGCGGCAAAATCCAGAATGTTAATGACCAGCTGAATCAGCGTGAAATAACCAAGCAGTTCGGTTAAATTGCTGAAGAACACAAGAATACAGGCCAAGGTAACCTGAGCAATAATCGAGAAGCTTGGTGTTTCGAATTTAGGATGAACTTTTGCAAAACGCTGAAAGAACAGCCCATCTTTCGCCATGGCATACTCCAGGCGAGGCTGAAACATAATGCAAGAGCTCAAAGAACCCAGAATAACAATAGTCGCGGTAACGGCTACAAAGGATGAGGCCATGCCGGATAATCCGGGAATATACTTAACGGCGTCGGACACAGCCGAGCTGGAACCCATCAGTTTATCGAACGGCATTAGGCCAGTGACACATACCGCAAGCAGTGTATATAGACCCAATACAATCAGTACTGAAATAATTAATGCCCGAGGGAGAACTTTCCCTGGATTTTTGAATTCTCCAGCCATAAAACAAATGGCGGCCATTCCCGTGTAAGCCCACGTCGTGGCAGATACGCCACCAATTAAGCTTGAACTTGTCGCTCCTGCAGCAGGTGTGTATGCAAAGTTGTCAAAGTTCATGTACATGAGGCCCAGCACAATGACAATCAGGAAAGGGATGATTTTGATAGCCGTAATAATGACCTGAAAACTACCGCCTGCCTTGACACTTCGATAATGGATGGACGTGATGATCAGAATGATCGCTACTCCTAGCAGTTTACCGGCAATTCCAACGAAGAAAGGGAAGAAGCTCGCCAGGTAGGCAACAATGGCCAGAGCCATAATTGAAATGGACGGAGGATCGAGGGCCCAGAAGGTTGCCCATCCGTACAGAAAGGCCAAGGGCCTCCATCCTGCTTTATTCAGGTATACGTAACCGCTTCCATTTTGCGGGTAGGCAGTCGCCAATTCGGCCAGCACCATGACCTGCGGAATCGCAATAACCCCACCAATAATCCAGGCTAGAATTGAGATCGAGGGCATACCCGCAGCTTTTGCGACATCACCGGAAGAGACAAAGATTCCGGAACCTATCGTAGTTCCAACAGCGATGGCTAGGGCCGACCAAAAGCCCAGTTTTCGTGTAAGTGAGCTATTACTCATAACGAGTTCCTCCAAATCAAGGTGATAAGAATTGCATTCCCCTTATTTTCCTGACCGATTCCCTAAGTGCTTCCTGCGGATTCTGATAATAATTGAACCCCATAATCTCTAGTGTACAAGCTCCCTCGTAATTATGGCTCTGAAGACTGGTTAGATATTCCCGCCAATTCAGCACCCCATCATCGAGAGCCAGATGCGCATCAGACGAGCCGTCACCGTCGATCAGATGAAAATGAACCATCTCCGGGAGTAAGGAGAAATAATCTTCGGGTGTCTCGCTAGCGAGCTGCATCGCTACGGTGTCGATCATCCCTTTTAATGACGGGGAACGGATCTCCTCCAACATCCTCTTGATTCCCTTAGCATCGATAATAAGATTCGATTCGAATCGGGTCAGAGGCTCCAACGCTAAAGTCATCCCTTCCTTCTCAGCCACCCTGGATATCTGATAGATGGAGTCGCTCGCATATTTCCATGATTCCAATTGCGGTACAGCGAAGTCTCCTATTCCTGAAGTCACAAGCATCATATCGGTCTCCAGCTCCAGCGCCGCGTACAGATTATCTATGAAGTAATCGATGCTCTTCTGCCGTAGCTGGAGGTCAGAAGCGGCAATATTGAAGGGATAGACACACTGTTCCGGCGTATAACAGACGACCTTCATGTCTCGGGATTTCAGCTGCTGCCTCACGTGCCTCAAGTTGCCAAGAACATTCCGGTAGACGTATAAATGAGGCTCGCCCGCCCACAGCTCGATGTGCTCAATCCCAAGCTCGGCGACTTGGTCCAAGAAGTGCTCGAAAGGAAAATACCTGTACGTAATATTCATTCCTGCAATCTTCATCTGCTTCACCCCCTCTAATGTAAGCGCTTTTAATTGTTATGCCTTGTATTATAACTAGGAGTTACAAAGATTTCAATGTCTTTTTGAAAATAAATTAAAAAGTCATTCAGCCGGTTTCTATGTGGGTTGCTCAGCTCCTATAGGAGCAAAAAAAGCAAGCCTCAACGAGTACATTTGCTCGTTTGGCCTGCTTTTTTGTCCTGTCCAGGGATTAAGTGCTCTTGTAATCGCACCCACATTACTTTCGCTGAAGCACTGGCTTACTTATCATACCCTTTATACCTTACACTTGAGATGTGGGGCGAATTACGATCTCATTCACATCAACGTCAACCGGCTGCTCAATCGCGTACGCAATGGCACGGGCAATCGCCTCCGGTGGCAACGCGAACTGGTCACGAGACTCTTCGAGCCGGGCCCTCACCTCCAGATTCGTCACACCTTCAGCGAAATTCGTCCGAACCAAACCGGGTGAAATGATCGTTACCCGCACCTTATCACCGGCTTCCTGTCGCAAACCCTCAGAGATGGCGCGGACAGCGAATTTCGTGGCAGAATAAACAGACTGGTGCGGTACAGTTTTATGTCCTGCTGTAGAAGCAATGTTGACGAAATGTCCGGAACCCAGCTTGCGAAAGACAGGCAGTGCTGCGGCGATGCCGTACAAAACACCTTTAATGTTGACGTCGATCATGTCCTCCCAATCCTCAACACGCAAGTCGTCAAGGGGAGAAATCGGCATCACGCCGGCATTATTCACGAGAACGTCAATCGTGCCGAATCGCTCACATGCCAAATGGATGAGCTTGGTTACGTCCTCCCGCCGTCTGACGTCTGTGCTAGCATACACGACTTCACCGCCAACCTCCGCGATGCGGGCCGCAAGAGCTTCAAGGCGCTCAGGTCGCCGTGCCCCAAGTACGACTTTTGCCCCATGCTCAGCCAGTAAAAGTGTAGTTGCTTCACCAATCCCACTGCTTGCACCCGTAATGACAACAACTTTATCTTTGATTCCGGACAGGGTTGCATTCTGGATTAATCTCATTTCCGAATCCTTCTTTCATCTGGAAATTTGTCTTTCGCCTTGAATTATAAGAAATATCAAAATAAAGCAGATAGACGATTCATACGCGTTCCTTGCCTATTCCTGTCCGGTTTGAATTACAATATTCATATCAGATTAAATGAAAAAGGATTGGTGAATAAGTTTGAACCAACTCATTACGGAGTTAGCTAAGCAAATAGCACGGCATACGCCTAAGGATGGTTTACACCAAACAGCGATTCCAGAGCTTTGTTTCAGGCGCGCATCCGCGGAGTCGAAACCGACACATACCCTCAACATGCCCTCTCTTTACATAATTGCCCAAGGCTCTAAAACCGTCACGTTTGTTGGGGAAAGCCTCATGTGCGATTCGTCCAGTTATATGGTTGCATCCGTACATCTACCAGTGATTGGGAAAATTACTCATGCTTCTCCACAGTTGCCGTACCTAAGTTTACAATTAACACTTAGCCCTGATGTCATTATAGATATAAGCAAGAAATCTAGTTCGCAGAAAAAGGGAGTCACGGGAAGGGGCATTTTGGTTAATCCGTCCACTTCCTTTCTTTTAGATGCGATTCTACGCCTCGTCAATCTTTTAGATTCACCCACGGATATCGAGATACTAGCTCCACTCTACATCCGGGAGATATTTTATCGTGTGCTGGAGGGAGAGCAAGGAGCGTTACTCAGGCAGTTCGCCGTGATCGGAAGCTATGCACAAGGTATTTCAAATGCAATACATGTAATCAATCGTGACTATTCTGAACAGCTAGTCATTGAAGAGTTAGCAAAAAAAGTGAACATGAACCCAACAACCTTTCACAAGCACTTCAAAAGAGTAACGGGAACGAGCCCCCTTCAGTATCAAAAGATCATTCGATTGCAGAGCGCACGTCGACTGATGCTCACGGAAGGCTACGATGCTGCAACGGCAGGATTTCAGGTCGGTTACGAAAATCCTTCTCAGTTCAACCGAGAATACGCTCGCTTATTCGGACGCCCACCGATGAGAGATATCAGTCATCTACGTGACATAGAACTACCATCCCAGCTAATTTAGAAGTTTACCAACGTCAGGCAGATGAGTCAGCTGATGATGTCTTTTATCTGCCTTAAATAGAACATAAATAGCCCATCGCCCTGTAAATTGGAAGTAAAGAAGCACTGCCAGTACACTGTTAAGCTAACGGGCATCTCCACAATAAACATAGCTGCAATGGATTGATATGCGACCATCTTTTGACAAGAACAGTACATATAAACTGTGGAATAGTAGCATATTACAGTTGACCGTTATCTAGAAGGGAACTGTATTGCTATGGTTGACAAGTTAAAAAAATGGCTATTTAAGCAGCCTTCACGATCTAATAGTGGCACGAGCCCTGAACCAGTTAATGACGAAAAATTGACTGAGCTATCTGAGGAGCTGAGTGGCACGCTTAAGGACAACGTGACCATGCTGAAGCAGAAAATAGGACATAGCACGGATTTCATTCTTCGTTGTTTGAACGATAAACAGGGCAATCCGGTTCTCGCTGTAGGTTTTCTTCAAGGCCTGATTGATCAGCAAATTTTAACGACACTGCTGGAGGAACTTACTGCAGGTATTCGAAATGGGGATCTCTCTGATCGTAATGTTGAAAGTTGGTTGATGGATCGTATTCCTATTGGGGGCATCACTTGCCTTAAAAATGAGAAAGCACTTATCGATGCCGTTCTTTATGGACAGGTGGTTCTCCTTGTCGAAGGCAGCACCAAGGCCTTTGCTGCTTCTATGGGCGGGGGGGCTAAAAGAGCGGTTGAGGAGCCAACATCGCAGACAGTAATTCGCGGCCCTAAAGAGGGGTTTACCGAGGATATATCCACCAATATCGCACTCCTCCGGAGAAGGATCAAATCAACTGAACTCCACTTTGATTCTCGAATTATCGGATCATACACGCAAACGAAGGTATCGGTAGCATATGTTCGAGGCATTGCAGATCCAGAGGTGGTTAAGGAAATCTCCAAACGATTAGATTCCATTAACACTGATAGTATTCTCGAAAGTGGATATATCGAGGAATTTATTCAAGATGGGGTATGGACGCCCTTTCCAACCATGGTTAACACCGAGCGGCCGGATACTGTAGCAGGCAGCTTGCTTGAAGGGCAAGTAGCGATATTGGTTGATGGGACCCCATTTGTACTGATTGCTCCCGTAACCTTTTTTCGGTTCATCTCTTCCAGTGAGGACTACTACCAACGTTATGATCTAGCATCTTTTCTTCGGATCGTTCGGATGGCATCCTTTTTCTTGGCATTGCTTTTACCCGCGTTCTTTATTGCAACAACTACGTTTCACCAGGAAATGCTGCCTACAACAATGCTCATCACTTTAGCTGCACAGAGAGAAAACACACCATTGCCAGCCCTACTTGAGGCAATGATAATGGAGCTCACCTTCGAAGTCATCCGCGAAGCAGGAGTACGAATGCCTCGTGCCGTAGGGCCTGCAATCTCTATCGTTGGGGCTTTGGTTCTTGGACAAGCTGCCGTTCAGGCGGGATTGGTTTCCGCAGCTATGGTCATTGTGGTATCATTCACAGCCATCTGCAATTTTGTGTTACCTGCATTCAATATGGCTGGGTCTGTTCGTTTGCTCAGGTTTGTACTTATGCTAATGGCAGGTTTATTGGGGTTATACGGCGTTTTGTCAGTCTTGGTTCCCATCCTCGTTCGATTAGTATCTGTGAATTCGTTTGGCGTTCCTTATATGATGCCGCTCGCACCTTTCTATAAGAGCAATATGAAAGACCTGTTTGTGCGTGTACCTAGGTGGAAGATGAAGAAGCGGCCTGTAATGATTGGGGATTCCAATCCAGTAAAGCAGGCAACGGAACAGGAATCATTTGCAGAACAGGCAGGGGAACACGGCCGAGATCCCATGGCGTAAGGAGGAATCGATATGTCCCAATTAGGCAGGTTTATTTGGGTCTTGGTCATATTATTCATTTTGCCGGGTTGCTGGAACCGAGTCGAACTGAATGAGCTGTGGGTAACTGCGGCTACAGGAGTAGATATGATGGATGACGGACAGTGGATGGTGTCCTATCAGATTATTGTTCCCTCCGCCCTTGCAAGTGGTACCGGTGGAGGAACGGGAGGGTCTTCTCAACCGGCATCCCATGTATTCTCAGTAAAGTCCAAAACCTATAATCAGGCGTTATCGTACAGCAATTTAAAAACATCAAGACGAATTTACGTAGCACATAATCGTGTTGTATATATCGGCAAAAGAGCGGCTGAGAAGGGAATGGACCGTTTAATCGATTTTTATCTTCGTAATACGGAAGCGAGGGAGATGGTCAATATGATTGTAACGGACGGATTAGCATCCGATCTAATAAAGAAATTATTGCCGCCTGAAAAACTTCAAGGCGCCGCTATGGCTGAATTGGTCAACAAAGAGAGCGATATGATATCGTTGTTTCCAAAAGTTAGGGTTTATGAGTTCGTATTAAGTATGAACTCGGATTCCAAATCTATTGGAGTACCAGTCGCCGAGTTGATTGGAGAAAGGGACTATCAGGATGAGAAGGAAGCAGAGAGTCTGGATGTCTTCAAAAAAACCTCAACCCCGCTCAAGCTGGCACTGACTAAATTGGCGGTGTTCCAAAAAGGAAAGCTCAAAGGGTTTCTCAACAAGAAAGAGAGTCTGGGAGTATCTTATCTGTCTCAAAAGGTTAGCAATACTGAAGTTTCGTTTCCATGCGGTGAACAATCTAATAGGGAAATGTACTCTTCCCTGCTAGTAAACTCTGCTGATGTAAAGCTTACACCCAGAAAAACGAATTCTCATTACACTATGCAGGTTGGAGTGAAAATTAACGGGACTTTAAGTGAAACAACATGCACTAAGGATATTTCCAAGACGAAGACCATACATGATTTGGAAGAAGAGATTGCAAAAGAAGTGACCAGTACGATAAATGAGGGCTGGGCTAGACTTCAGGAACTTGGGGTAGATGCAACTGGTTTCGCTGACCGGATTCACCGGAGGTTCCCAAAAGAGTGGAAGACAGTGAAAAAAGACTGGGAGCAGGAATTCAAGAGGATAGAACTGGACATTCAAGTGGATGCACGGATTAAGCGTCCTGGACTCCTACAAAAGCGTATCGGAAGTCAAACCTAAACCAATTTGTATGAAGGGACTCAAAAAGTATGAGGGAAACCGTCACCAGGGTATCCGGGTTAGCTATCGCCTTTTCCTTGTTTCAGGTTGGCAGTACAACATTATTCCTATTGGGAGCTAAAGCCAAGCAGGATGCATGGCTAGCCATGCTGATCGGTGCACTTGCAGGCTTCGTCCTGCTAATCATGTATTTATACATGCATAAGCTTGACCCACACCGAGATTTGTATGAACTCCTATGCCATTATTGGGGAAAATGGGTTGGTAGTTTGGGTGGTCTTCTGTTCATCAGTTACTTTGCTTATGAAGCTTCCAGGAATGCCAGAGACATGGGTGAGCTCGGCGCATTGACATTGCTGAACAGAACCCCTACCGAAGTTATTACGTTTATAGCATTAATTGCCTGTGCCGATGTGGCATGGTTTGGGCCGAGAGTCTGGTTCCTTCTATGTCATATATTTTTTCTTCTGCTTTTTTTTGGTTACAGCACTTTACTCTTGCTTACTCCTTTTACGGGACTCATCCACTTTGAGTTTTTGTTTCCTGTATTGGAGAACGGTTTAACTCCCGTAGTGAAGGCTGCTATTCCCGAGATCATGTCTTTTCCCTTCGGTCAGACGATTCTTTTTCTTGTGTTGTTCAAGCTTGTCACGGATAAACGTAAATTAAAGCGATCGATCGTCATTGTTTACTGGATCACTGCTGTGTTCCTTATTTTAATGAATGAGCTAACAATCCTAGTTCTAGGTCCGGAATGGGCAGCATCAAGCACCTATCCCTTATTTGAAGTTACACAACTTATTCAGCTACCAAAAATCTTCGAGAGAGCTGATGTCCTATTTTCGATGATTCTATTTATTGGAATCGGAGTTAAAACTACTGGTTTTATGTTTGGCGCCGTCATTGGACTTCAAACAATAACCCCTCTTAGATATAAGCCTGCGTTACTGTTGCTAAGCATCATCATATACGGCCTTACGTTTCTCTCCCCAAGGTTAACCGAATTTTTGTGGTTCGGTCTTAATGTTGCTTTGATTCAAATCTGGCCTATCTTTCAGATTGCTCTACCTGTCCTCCTTTTCCTGACCATGCTAATTCGGAAGAAGAAGAGAAGGGCTTATAGTTAGTACCTATTTTTTCTTTTGGTTAATAAGCAGGTAAATAACCATATTATTGAAGCGCACCCCCTCGACTATTTATCTGATCTTTATGGTTACTTTGTCTTAACCTGCCAATTCAATTAATCATAACAGACAGCTTATTTTGTATACATTATTTGTAATGCAGCATTGCTTTTAATTACACATTAATTCATCACTTCTGAGAATCATAAATTTGTACAAGGGGTACTGTACAATACACTGTCCTTAGATTGTTCAACAAAAATCCCCGCCGAACAGTTCAGGTTAGCGGGGATTTGCTTTGCTTACGTTTAAGCTCCTCCAATGGTAACCTGAGGCTGGATACTATGGTGGTAAAAGGCTTGATCTGGAACAGTTATAATAAACAACAAAAAGCTAGCCGCGATAATCAGCAGTACCGTTTTTTTCAACATTAGTCATCCACACCTTTGCAATAAGATTTAAAAAAACAGCTTTGGTTTCAGGACTGCATGATTCCGAAAATGCGAAAATAGCCCCACCTTTACTAGACTAAAGGTTAGAAAAATGGTTGAAGATTGTCCAAAATCACAAAAAAAGCGCGACCCCCGAAAAGCTTGGAAGCCGCGCTGTGCTTGAATTTTATAAGATGCTGGTGAAGGGAATTGAACCCCCGACCTACGCATTACGAGTGCGTTGAAATAAAGTTTTGATGGGTTTTACAAAGCTCCTATAGCCTGTCCAACAATAAATAGGGTTCCGTCAGGTATTACAGATATCCGTATTTCGGTAGAAGATTTGGTAGAAGAAAATAATTGAGGCAACAAGTACAAGGCAGATGCCTTAATGGTCTCAAGTCCCTCCGTCTCATCTCCAGATCCTTCATAGCAGCATCCTACGGTCGCCTGCTGAAAACTGTAGACTGAACCGCGACGTTAAGCTAACGGGCAGGATAGTTCAAATACGTGGTATCATGTGGTGAGTAATTAATGGAGCCCTCTTTTACAATGTTGAGAATGGGGGAAATCGTGGTCGGCTTGGAATGGGAAGGTTTGTATAGAGAATTGTTGGGAGATGGAAACCAATTGCTTATGGAAGGCGCAATGGATGTCTGTCATCGCTTATCAAAGACCCATCGAATGTTCGTAATCACGAATGGTATCACTCACACGCAAATCAAACGCTTGAAGCAGTCTGGGCTATATAAGTTTTTCGAGGATATCTTTGATTCGCAAAGCATTGGTTATCAAAAACCGAAGGAAGAATTTTTCAATTACGTCATAAGTCATATTTCAGAATTTAATAGAAAGGATGCGCTTGTCATTGGAGATTCATTAAATACGGATATCAAAGGTGGTCTTCAGTCGGGCATTGACACCTGTTGGGTCAACAGAACCGGACAAATAAGTCCGGCAGAAATTAAAAGCACATATACAATCTCAAACTTAATGGAGCTCACTTCCATCTGTTAGGCTGTAAAAACAAATGCTTGTGCCGCCTCAATTATCACTTTTTGGTGACTATATCACAAAAAAGTGGGTACTGTTTTTCTTGTAACTTTTCCCCCATACTATCGTTCATAGGAGATTCATGAAGCAGACAGAGCATCCTATACCATATAAATCATTATAAAAGGAGTGTAATAGAATGGGGAAATTTGACGGGAAGGTAGCAGTTGTAACCGGAGGTACAAGCGGCATCGGTCTCGCGTCGGCACAACAGTTCGTAAAAGAAGGGGCTTACGTTTTTATCACGGGACGCAGACAACGTGAACTGGATGAAGCAGTAAAGCAGATCGGAAAGAATGTTACAGGTGTCCGAGGTGACATATCTAAATCGGAAGATCTAGATATATTATTCGAAACAGTTAAGCGAGAAAAGGGACACTTGGACATTCTCTTTGCAAATGCCGGACTAGGGTCATTGCTTCCATTAGGAGAAATTACAGAAGCACAATACTACAAGACTTTCGATGTCAACGTGAAAGGAACCATCTTTACAGTACAAAAGGCATTAGCTTTGTTTCCAAATAAAAGAGGTTCGATTATTCTAACGGGATCCACTGCTGGCTCGACGGGGATGCCAGCGTTTAGTATCTATGGTGCATCCAAGGCAGCGATCAGACAGCTCGTCCGCAGCTGGATTCTTGATATGAGAGGGACCGAAATTCGTATAAACATCCTTAGTCCGGGAACAATCGTAACGCCGGCGTACGATGAGTTATTTGGCTCTGAACTAGATCATTTCCTGGAACAGGCAAAAAATGATATTCCGCTCGGCAGAGTGGGGCAGGTTGAAGAGATCTCCAATGCTGTCATGTTCCTAGCCTCTAATGAAAGCAGCTATATGAACGGCGTTGAATTATTCGTAGATGGCGGAGTAGCTCAAGTTTAACCAGGACATAATAATTTTCAAACGACAAAGATTTTTTAAATCAACTTAAATGCGATTGTATTATCCCCTCCATGTAACGTTCAATTTTTCCTTCAGTGATCCTTGAAGGATCAAGCGATACATGAAGGGGATATTCTTAGATCGGGAGATGGTGCATTGATATGAAAACATTTTTCTGTGAACTGGAAGTTACACTAGAGGTTATCGGAGGAAAGTGGAAGGGGCTTGTTCTGTACTATTTAATAAAAGGACCTAAACGGACGGGAGAGCTTAAGCGACTCGTTCATAATATATCGCAAAAGATGCTGATTCAAACTCTTCGGGAACTGGAAACAGACGGATTAATTCGCAGAAAGATGTACAATCAGGTACCGCCTAAGGTGGAATATTCAACGACGGAACTGGGTCAATCACTTGAACCCATTTTGAGATCGCTTTGTGATTGGGGGGGGAATTACGCAAAGCAATCCTTCGCTCCGGGCGAGATTGAGATTTTGTATCTGGATTAACTGTCGGGGGACAAGAGCATAGTCCCATTTGAAGTCGCTATTTTAGCGGCTTTTTTGTTTTATCGTTTTACGTTGATGTTTTTGAGTGATGAGCAATATTCTAGTACAGGTTACTTCGTAATTAACAAGATGCACTACAAAACTAAGGACACAAAACTTGTCTCAGAGATTAATAAGTACGTCTTGGATTATGGCAAAAGCATCATGCCCCAGCTGTTGCCAGGAGTCTGAGCAAACAGGTAAGCGGTTGAGGCTAATGACAATGAACCCATTACGCTAACGGGAAACGTTAGTTCAATGAAACAGATGAAGCAGCGACAGTCTAGGGCATATTTTCTCGTCCTAGCCTACCGTTGTTTCTTTTATTGTAGTTATCAAAACTTTATTTTCAACATACATTTAAAGTTGATTCATATCAGTTCCGCCTTAAATGTCCGTCTGTAAGCAATTTTACAACTAAAAAGCTCTGCCGACCTTAAGGTTAGCAGAGCTTTTTAATTTATTTAGAGTATTCACTTACTTCAAACGTAAGGATACGATCAGCTGTTAACTCAATTGCATTAATATTAGGAATGCTTTCACTGCCGGGAATAGTTGTTCAACTGGTATCCCTGCTTAACATCAATGAGAAGAAAACTTTTTCATTGACTTCCCAGTGCCCTCATTGCAGACATTTAGTTGAAATGAAAATGAAAGAGGATTAAGAACATACGTTCCGTTTGTAAAATGCAGGTGGCCGCCGTAGCCCGTGAGGTAGAGGCCACCCTGCAAAGGATTTATTTAAACAGCAGTTGATTGAACCGTTTGCTCTTTAACGCGCTCTTTGTATTTGTTCAACTTTCCAGTGAGCTGTCCAGAAGATAGGCCGACACTACGAGCCAATCCCCAAAATGTTCCTCGATGCTGCATCTGAAGATCAATACTTTATGGCCTTCGAGCTCGCTGCTTCTACTGGCATGCGTCAAAGTGAGATACTTGCACTACCCCGATCAGAGGTAGATTTACAGAAAAAACGGCTTCGGTTCGACAAGCTTATACCATTTCTGAAATAGGACATGATCTTGATGATACTAAGAATGATAGTAGCGTTCGCTCCATCGCACTGTTTGCTAATACCGTTAATTTTCTGGAAAATCACTTTAGAAAGCAAGAACATGAGCAAGCCAGAAATAAGCTATACAATGATTCAGGCTTAGTAATTCAAACGAGTGTGGGAACGCCTCTCGGCCCCCGCAATCTTATGAGACATTACTATCGTATTTTAGACAGAATTGTAAAGGAACATCCCGACTTTCCTCGGATTCGTTTCCACGATCTGCGACACACTCATGCAACACTACTTCTCAAAGCTGGTATCCATCCAAAGATCGTTCAAGAGCGACTTGGACATTCGTCTATCAATGTAACTCTGGATACCTATTCACATGTTCTTCCGAATCTCCAAGAAGCGGTGTTAAAAAACATTGGCGATTCAATCACAGGAGAGAGCATTAGCACCGAAGAACCCACTTTATTAGACTAAAGGGTAGAAAAATGGTAGAAGAATGCTCGCTCCAACGAAAAAGCGCGACCTCCAAAAAGCTTGGAAGCCGCGCTGTGCTTGAGTTTTATAAGATGCTGGTGAAGGGAATTGAACCCCCGACCTACGCATTACGAGTGCGTTGCTCTACCCCTGAGCTACACCAGCAGGTCAGTATGACTGACAACAAAAACTATTATACTCTTAGTTACATAAAAATCAATCACTTACATCAACTTTATCAACTAGGATTTGGATTTAATTCTGTAACATTTCCTGTCGTGGTTCCGGATAGTTTATCTGCGACCGATCTGAGCTTCTGGCGACTGGATGAAGGCTTATCACGGCGATCATCAATTTTGACCGAGGTGGACACACGTTTGGCTCCTGCCAGGAATGGCGCTTCGTGCAGCGCAGCAATAGCGGTGAACACATCATCCAACGACCCCTCAATAATCGTACTCATGGAGGTAAGCTCATAGGTAATTCCTTTTTGCGTCTTCAACACTTTTTGCATTTGAGCAACATAGTCGCTCAGGCTCGTACTCCCCGTTCCAATCGGGATCACAGTCACTTCTGCAATAGCCATCACCAAGTTCCTCCTTTAATTTAAAAAAAATCTTCTTTTTTAAAATTCTAAAACCCAGTCCATAAAGCAACCTTGTTTTGCAAGAAAATTTCCATATGTATACCGCTTGTTTCTGTAGGAAGCATCTATATTATTTATTGTACCGTCCACTCCGTCTCAATTCAAATACGGCTCGCGACTTCTCTGCATATTTTGATTTTCCATTCCTTTTCCTTTACGTATGGCTTCGAATGTTGCTATAATACTCCTTGCACTTATTTGAAATTTTAAGTTTATATACACAATATGTTGGGTTAAATATTCATAACACCTCTAAATATAGTGATGTAGCCGATAAATCCTACGGGAACCATCTTTTTCCCCTTCATTGGCAGGCGCATCGCTATTTCTATGTTATTGGATTACATACAGCCCCAAAATGCTGTCTGACCATCGCTTTTTTCATCATTTTCTTTTCTCAGATCATTTTCATGCCTATTCCCTAAGTATGAATTCCAAATCAAGAAAGCGAGGAATTAATCCTATGCCACAACTCGTAACCAAACCAAACAATCGCCAGTTGGCTTTTGATGAAATACGTATATCCGTATATGCTGACCGTGTGCTCAGCGGGCTGGACAAGCTGGATAAAGATCGACTCATTCGCGGTGTAACCAGTAAGCTGCGCCGGGATGAAGTCACGGGGGATGAAATTAGCAACGCATTTGCAATGGCTGCCCTGGAACTGGTTAGCAAGGAAGAACCGGACTGGAAATTTGCTGCTGCGCGTGCTTTGCTCACTTCTTTATATAAAAAAGCAGCTACTCACCGCCGTTACAAATCGTATGCAGACGAGCCTTACGGCGCTTTTTACCCACTGATCACCGATTTAGTTCAAAAAGGAATCTACCGTCAAGAGCTGCTTGACTGCTACACCAAGGAGCAGATTGATGAACTCGGCGATTCCATATTGCCGCAGAATGACCTGCTGTTCGACTATATCGGACTGTTGACGCTGTCTGAGCGCTATTTGGCCAATGATTTTGACGGACGCGTGATGGAACTTCCGCAGGAACGCTACATGATTATCGCAATGTACCTAATGCATCAAGAGCCTGCCGACAAGCGTATGGAGCTGGTTAAGGAAGCATACTGGGCGATGAGCAACATGTACATGACAGCAGCTACACCTACCATGTCTAATGCCGGAAAAAAGGTGGCTGGACAGCTTTCCAGCTGCTTTATCGACACCGTAGACGACTCGCTGGAAGGTATTTTCGATTCCAATACCGATGTAGCCCGTCTTAGCAAAATGGGTGGCGGCATCGGCGTATACCTCGGTAAAGTACGAGCGCGCGGCTCCGATATCCGCGGACATAAAAATACAAGCTCTGGTGTTATTCCTTGGATTCGCCAGTTGAACAATACAGCGGTTAGCGTAGACCAACTGGGTACACGCAAAGGTGCAATTGCCGTTTATCTGGACGTATTCCACAAAGACATTCTGGCATTCCTGGACCTAAAGCTGAACAACGGTGACGAGCGGATGCGTGCGCATGACGTATTCCACGGCGTATGTCTGCCCGATCTGTTCATGGAGCGGGTCGAAGCACGGGGCGAATGGAATCTGTTCTGTCCGCATGAAGTGAAGAAGGTCATGGGCTGGAAAGATGACAAGGGTCGTCCACTGGGACTGGAAGATTTTTATGATGAAACCTTCGGTTCAGGCTCCTTCCGCGAGAAGTATGAGGAGGCGTCACAGCATCCGATCCTTTCTCGTATTACGGTGCCTGCCATTGACATCATGAAGCGTCTGATGAAATCACAGTTGGAAACAGGTACGCCGTACATGTTCTACCGCGATACGGTAAACCGGGCTAACCCGAACCGTGCCCATGGTATGGTGTATTCCTCCAACCTGTGCACGGAAATTATGCAAAATCAATCTGCAACGGTAGTAGAAAAAGAAGAACTGGTCACCAAGGACGGACAAACACGCATTGTTATTTCCAAAATTCCTGGCGACTTTGTGGTGTGCAACCTGAACTCCATTCATCTGGCTCGTGCTGTTCCGGCAGGTGTGCTGGATCGTCTCGTACCGATTCAGGTACGTATGCTGGATAATGTTATTGATATCAACAACATTGAGGTGCTGCAAGCACAATACACGAACAGCCAATATCGTGCAGTCGGCTTGGGTACATTTGGGCTGCATCATCTGCTCGCACTTGAGGGTATCCGCTGGGAGTCCGATGAAGCGGTAACCTATAACGATCATTTGTATGAAAAAATTAACTACCTGGCTGTAAAATCCAGCATGGAGCTGGCGAAAGAAAAAGGCCGTTATGCCAAATTCGAGGGTTCCGACTGGGCGACCGGACATTATTTCACTTCCCGTGGCTATACAGACGGTACACGTGAAGGCAAATTCGTCACTACGTCCGAGTGGAGTGAGCTTGCGGAAGAAGTCCAACAAAACGGTGTCCGTAACGCATGGCTGTTCGCCATCGCGCCTAATGGTTCCACGTCCATCATTGCAGGCTCTACCGCTAGCATTGATCCACTGTATGAGTTGCTTTCCTATGAAGAGAAAACAACCTACAAGATCGCAAACCCTGCACCAGACTTAAATGAAAAAACCATCTGGTACTACAAGACAGCTTTCTTGCTGGATCAACATGCTTCGATCAACATGGCTTCTGCACGTCAGCGTCATATTGACCAAGGTCAAAGCTTTAACCTGTATGTGCGCCCAGATATCAAAGCTACCGAATTTTTAGAGCTGCACATCCATGCTTGGAAATCAGGTATGAAGTCGACCTATTATGTACGCAGCCGCGCACTGACGATTGAAGAATGCGAAAGCTGCGCATCCTAAACTAAAGGAGAGAGCCTCTCATGCAGTTACAAAAGATTTTTAACACAGAAGCGCCTAACCGCTCTACCCGTATTATTGAAGGCGAAAACTCCGGTATTCTGAACTGGAACGATATTCGGATGCCGCATATGTACAAACTATATAAAGTACTGCTACTGAACCACTGGATTCCGGATGAAATTCCGATGTCCAAGGATGCGTCCCAGTTTCCTATGCTGGATGCCGAAGAACAGCGCACCTTCAAAATTAATATCGGCCTGCTGGCCGTGCTGGACTCCATGCAGACCATGTTTGTCGGAGATGTAAAACGATATTTTACCGATTCATCGCTGGAAGCCATTTCGGCCATTATCGGACAACAGGAAGTCGTGCATAACCAGTCCTACTCTTACGTGCTATCTTCCCTGGTATCGGAACAGGAGCAGAAAGAAATTTTTGAATATTGGAAAAACGATCCTGTCCTGCTGGAGCGCAACACATTCATCTCGGCGATCTACCAGGAGTTCCGCGATGAGCAGAATCCCCAAACCTTCTTCCAAGCGATGGTAGCGGATTTGATTCTGGAAGGTATTTTCTTTTACAGTACGTTTGCCTTCTTTTACAATTTGGCCCGTGACCAAAAAATGATGGCTACCAGCCAGATGATCTCGTATATTCAGCGCGATGAAAATCAGCATTGCTACTTCTTTGCCGAAGTGTTCAAGCAGCTTTTGGCTGATTTCCCTGAGCTGAACACGAAAGAGAACATGGACTACGTCTATCGTATGATCAACCGCGCTGTGGAGCTGGAAACGAATTGGGCGCATTACACGCTCAAGGAGGTTCGTGGTATTGACTTGAACGAGCTGAGCGATTATATCAAATACATGGCAAACATGCGCCTGAGACTTCTGGGTATGGACAAAGCCTATGAAGGTGTAGATGTAAATAGTATGCCTTGGATCAAGCCATTTTCGGATGAAGCCCTGAATGCAACAAAAACGGACTTTTTTGAAGCAAAATCACGCAATTATGGCAAAGTCGGAGATGACAACGGATTTGACGATTTGTAAGTCATACGCTACAAGCCTTAACTCGGTTATTACTGAGTTAAGGCTTTTTTCTATGGGATGAAATTTGCACAAATGCGCAGAATTTTCATGAAACATATGAATTACTATTCATATTTCCCTACTTGAACACGATATTATATGAAGGTGAAATAATATAGTAAGGAGCATATTATGAAAAGCAAAGTCAAAAAAAGAATGGGATTACAATCCAAACTCTACTTCATCTTGCTCATTCCTTTAGTTGTGATTGGCGTCATGATTCTGTGGACGACCAAACTGTCTATTCAGAATGCTTCTCTATCAACCATGCAGCTCAACAATGAAGCGCTGGCAGTGAATACGGCCAAGCTATTGGACAAATCAGCCGTCAAAAGCTTAAATACGAATCCATCCGAGCAGAGCAGCGAGTATAAAGAACTTCGGAACGAGTTAAATACGCTTAGGCTGCAAAGCGGAGTCCTGTATATGTATATGTACAACCGTGTTGGCGATGAGTGGAAGCTCACGGTGGACGGAGCTGCTTGGGACGACAAAGACTACAGTCCTTTTGGAAGCCCTGTTAGTTTCACCCGTAAAGAAACGGCAGATAGATTGAAACAAGGGGAGACGGTCACT
The DNA here is from genome assembly GCF_002872435.1 of Paenibacillus sp. lzh-N1. NCBI lineage: Bacteria > Bacillati > Bacillota > Bacilli > Caryophanales > Paenibacillaceae > Paenibacillus > Paenibacillus sp. lzh-N1. The sequence goes on from NZ_CP025696.1 coordinate 1,155,796, forward strand.
ACAGATATCACAACGGACCCTGATTGGGGAACGATGTTTTCTTCCTTTACACCCATTAAGGATACAGATGGAACCATCATAGGCTATCTGGGAATTGACAGATCCCTTGCCTCTGTAACTGAAGTATACGAGAAAACCCTGCCTGAGGCCTACCGGCTAGTTATCCCTGTGGTCTCCATCATTCTGATCATTTCCATTGCGGCAATGGTGCTGGTAACCCGTCGAATACTGCGTCAGGTGCGATTCATTAAAAATACACTGGAGCAAGTAGCCGACGGCAATCTTACGGTTACATCGCAGCAAGTTACGTATGATCAGCTAGGTGAAATCAGCGGCTTGACGAACCGAATGGTGGAAGCCATGTCCAATATGATTGTGGACATTCAAAGCAGTTCAAGTACACTTCAGCAAGTATCAGAGAATATCGTCGTGACAACAGAAGGAACACTCCACCAGACTGAGGAACTGTCCCGCACACTCCAGCAAATTTCTGATGTATCTACAAACCAAGCGGATCAAACGTTAGAATCGGTTCAGCAATCTGACCGCTTAGGGCAAACGCTGGATGAAGTCGGAAGCCATGTGCACCAGTTTACGGATACGGCGCGCCATCTCAATGAGGTCCGTAATCAGGTAGCCAGTGAACATGAACTGCTATTGGAGAAGGGACGAGAAAGCGCCCTGCGAATCAAGCAGATGCAGCGTATGTCACACGCGCTAACCGAAAAATCCCGCGAAGCAGCTAACATCGGGCAGCAGGTACAGGGCATCGTAAAGCAGACGCAGATTTTATCCTTTAATGCCTCGATTGAAGCCTCGCGTGCAGGGGAAGCTGGTAAAGGTTTTTCTGTCGTAGCTCATGAGATGGGACAACTTGCCCAACAATCTGCCATGTCCATTCGTGAAATCGATCAAATCCTAAGCAGCTTTGTCGAGCAAATTGAGCAAATGGGCGATCAATTTGATCAAAATATAAACACTGTCAATGAACAAGAAAAACAAATTGCATTATGTTTACAGTCTGTTGACAAAGTCACCCAGGTTTCAGAGGAAGTTCAGGAACTTGCTGCACATCTGGCCCAATTGACGACAGAAATGCACGAGGTACGTCACAGCGTAGATCAACATCTGAATCACACAGCCAGCGCGGCGCAGCAAACTGCCGGAATGACGGAAGATGTATCCACAAGCGCACAGAAGCAGGCTTTAGCGGTAAAAGAACTATCCGCAGTAGCCCGTAATCTGACTACACTATCAAACAATCTACAGCGTCATGCTGATCAGTTCCGGGTAAAGAGTTCAGACCAATAATGATTTCGGTGAACTGTGACCCGTAAGATGGACACTTGATCTAAAGTGTCCATCTTACGGGTCATTTTCCAAACGAAAGGGAGTACATTCAAAAGGAGCATTCGCTAACATAGCGAATGCTCCTTTTGAGGTTAGAAAGCCGGGCTGAGTACACCTTTATCCAGATAGATGCATACATATATAACCTAGAAGGTCTATTAAAGGTACTTAAGAGTTGTGCCGTTATTCTCACGATGGGGGAGCCGCGGCTGTTTTCATCGGTTTCATATAAGAAGGATAGCCTCCCGTATGCTGGAGCATTTCAATTTCACGCAAAATACGCGGCAAGTCAGCGACCGAGTTCATCACGATGTGGGCCCCTGCCCTTTTCAAGCCATATATACTCTGTCTGCGTCGTTCCTCAGATACTCTGTCGTCCGTTTCACAGCTTGTAGTGTGATCCGGGGTCAAAGCACTCTCGTTATGGTTCAACACACCAATCGTCCAAACGCCGGCATTCCGTCCTTCTTGCATATCGGCAGCTGTGTCTCCTACCTTCACAATATCGCTAAGCGGGAATACCTGCAGGCGATGTGCAATTTCATAGATCATCCACGGATAAGGCCTCCCCTGCGAAACTTCACAAGGGGCTACCATACAATCCAGTGTATAGGGTGACTGTGCAGGCGTGAATACGTGACTCAGCATCTCCATCGGGCAAGATGCAGTAGCGCCTGACTGAATGCGGCGATCTTGAAGCTCCTGCAGCGCCCTATCTATACCGGTAGCAGTCTCAGCCCCTTGGATCAAAGAGCGAAGAACAGGGACAAGCTCAAGATAAATATGCTCAATATCCACTCTGCCAGGATGCGCACCAAAGCACTCCAGCCATTTTCTACGAACCTCTGAAAGTCCGAGCACATTCGCAATATGATCCCGGATGGGCAGTCCCCGTCCATGAGATACCTGCTCTTCAGTTACCTGTATGCCCTTCCATCTGAAGATGTCGCACATTCCCTGGATTAAGCCCCGTCCCCCGGGGTCTAACAATGTACTTTCAAGATTAAAAATAACCGCCTGTATCATGCAATCCCCGCCTTTCCGTACCGCGGCTATCCGCAATCTTTATTTTGCTTAGGAACATGATACACAGCTAACGTAAACTCAAATGTCGCAAACGGTAAGCGGATTGTAATTGAAAATAAATTCCTTGAATGGTTTTGATTTACCGAGTGAAATAAGGAGGGAGTCGCAATATGAGACAGCCTTGGAATGAGTTTAATTCCAAAATGCCTTGGCGGATGGAGCTTGGTTGTTATGCCCTGAATAAGCTAGCCTGTGGAGGATTGGTTTTTGGTCTCTTATGGGTCTACTGCTATCTGACAGAGGAAATAACGGGATTGCCTGTGAGTATAGCAGGCAATAGCGGTGAACTGACCGCGCAGTTGTGGGCCTATGGCTTTGCTCTTCCGGCGGCTCTTGCCGCTGATGCGCTACGTGATCTTTTACCCTGGCTTCGCAAGCCTGAGCAGTTCACGCTATACCTTGCCGTAGGGTTCAGTGTCTTTCTTCTGCTAGGATCTCTGATGTCGCCTGCTGGAACAGGTATATCATGGAGCAACGGCATAGCCGGTGCAGGGATTACACTACTCTATTATGGGGGAAGGCACTGGCTGAACCGTGAATATGGAATACAGATCATGCTGGCCTTCCTCCTGCCACTGCTGCTATGGGTTATAGGGCTTCAATAATATCGCCGGCTACTACTGAAGCGGGATGCTGGCGATGATGCGCGGCCGTTTCCCCAGCCACGCCATGCAGATACACGCCAAAGGCTGCTGCCTGCGAAGCGTTCAATCCTTGGGCCAACAACCCTGTGATGATGCCTGTCAGCACATCGCCGGCACCGCCTGTCGCCATGCCGGCATGGCCTGTGGTATTGACGTAGGCCGTTCCATCGGGACACGCGATGACCGTGCGTGCTCCCTTGAGCACCAGCGTGACTCCGCGTGTCCGGGCGTATTCCCGGGCATGGCTGATTCGGTCACGCTGCACCTCTGCTGTCGGTATGCCCAGCAGACGAGCCATTTCACCGGGGTGCGGCGTTAGCACGACCGCCGCATCTCTCAACTTCCAGGCATCCAGCTCAGGCCCCGCCGAGGCCAGGATGTTCAAGGCGTCCGCATCGAGCACGAGCGGACCGCTGTATTCCTCCCACAGGCGGCGCAGCCAGCCAGTGTCCCCTGCGAAGCGGCCGAGGCCGGGCCCGACGGCCAGCACATCGCGCGCCTGCGCAAGCTGGAGCAGCTCAGCGGCAGAGTCAGCGTTCCATTCGCCGTCTCCCCCTGTTGCTGCGGCAGCGAGCATCAGCTCCGGCGCGGCACCAATGACGCGCGGAAGCAGTGCCTCAGGCACCGCCCACGTCACAAGGCCGCTGCCGATGCGCAAGGCGGCGCGTGCAGCCAGTAGGCCTGCACCGCTCATGCGCAGGCTTCCGGCCGCGACCAGAACGTGGCCATAGGTGCCCTTGTGCCCGTCCGGCACACGACTACGGCTGACATCCACGTCCAGCGCGTCGCGTAGCGTAGCGCTGGTCAGGAGCTGCAGCTGTACGCCGCGCTCACGGGCAAGGCTGGGCGGAATACCGATGTAGCGTACCACCACATCACCAGCGTTTCCGGCGCCCGGATATTGGGCGAGCCCACACTTCAAGTAGGCGAGGCATACGGTGAGACGCGCATGAATGCACGGCTCGTGCAGTGCACCTGTGTCGGCGTCGAGGCCGCTAGGCACGTCTACCGACACGATTGGCGCGCCGCTGGCATTGGCCTCGCGGATTAGCGAGGCATAGGGTTCACGCGGTGGACCTTGCGTGCCTGTGCCCAGCAGGGCATCGACGATGCCCGAGGCACCGCACAGGCCGAGGTTATCCCGACCATAGAGGATAACCGGGATATCCAGCGCCGCGATGATGTCGCGCTGGGCAGCTGCTTCACCGCGTAGCGTTTCAGGCGGCTCGGCATACACAACGGTGACGCGCAGACCTGCATCGGTCAGATGGCGGGCTGCCACCAGTCCGTCACCGCCGTTGTTGCCTTTACCAACGAGGATATACCAGTGTGCTCGTTCACATACATCATATCGCCCTCGGCTCGATGAATCCGTCCGTATAACACTGCCATGTCCCGGTACATCCCCCGCTCCTGTGTGTGTGACCTCATTTATGCCACCGCTTTTTCCACGTCTCTCAGCACAAAGTTTCAGTACCTCGTCAGCTACTGCTCGCCCGGCATTTTCCATCAAGGTCAGGGCCGGGATCCCCAGCTTATCAATCGTGTACCGATCCAGTTGCCGCATTTGTTCGGCGGTCACCATATACATGCTTATTCGCCTCCCATATAGCCATCCCTGTGATTAATATCCGACGGTAAAGCGGGAATTGACAAATTCCCCTTCTACTAACTCATCAATCAGGGCTACCGCATAATCCTCTACAGAGATGCGACTATGGCCTAATTCGTCCACTACCAAATGATCCAAACCAATACGGAACTGCCCTGTACGTTTACCCGGTTCAATAATTCCGGCAGGACTACAATATGTCCAGTCTACATCCGCAGCACGGTACAACTCCAGTGCATCAGCGTGCGCCGCCGCCAGTGGCTTCACTTCCTCTGGAAACTCAGCGGTATCCATGAGACGCTCACCGTTTTCTGTTTTCAGACTACCCGCTCCGCCAACGACAAGTATGCGCTCCGCACCGGAACGCCGAGTTCCTTCCAGTAAAGAACGAGTCGCTTCGAGCAATTCTTCCTCAGCTCCAAACTTGGGACCATAGGCGCTAATGATAGCATCGTGCCCTTTGGCTACCTCCGTAACGGAATTCGGGTTTAGAATATCCGCCTGAACCACCGTCAAATATTCATTTTGCTCTGTCACTCGTTGCGGATCGCGCACTGCCGCCGTCACCTCATACTTACGCTTGATTGCTTCCTTTACTAACGCTTTGCCAATTGTTCCTGTTGCTCCGAAAATAATCACTTTCATATTAACGTGCCTTCTTCCTATCTATAATTTTCTTACTGTTATTTATCCGTTTTATAACCAGCTCAAACTCGTGCAGGATTTCAGCTTACAGTCCTCCCGGCTGTCGCCAATACATCCCTTCCGACCTTGGACTAACCAGTTGGAAGCCGAACTGCGCATATAACCGGTCGGCTGGCTTATCCGCAATCAGCGTTGCAAAGCTGCCCACAGGAACCTCCCGTTTCAAATACTCCATAATCTCTTCCATAAGCTTACGTCCATAGCCCTTCCCCTGATGGGAAGGCTTGACTGCAATATCCGTAACCAGAAAAAACACACCGCCATCACCGCTCACCCGGCCCATCCCGATCAATTCATGTCCAAGCCGTAGCGTTACAGCAAATAGGCTGTTCGGCAAGCCCTTAGCTGCCGCTTCTTCCGTAATTTGCGACAAACCAGCCTCCTTGCGTAAAGCCTGATATTCCTCGACGGCTGGAATAGCGTAATCTACGCGAAGCAGCTCGTACGGTTGATTCGATGTCTCATGATGTTCTGTTGCAAAATCTATATTTTTATTCATGCCGAATCTCCCTTCCTGCTGTAATCTTGTCTATTTTACCAAAAAATACTTCATAGTTCTTGGTTTAGAGATATACAAGCCCTTGAAATGCCTGTGTGGTCTGTGCAATAGTGTAGAAAGAACAATGGAAGGAGGGATTGCGGGTGTCCCCGACGGACTTCGCGGCATTAGCCGCATATATCTCACCCGGTCTGATCGCCTTCCTGCTGGCGTTATCCTTGCTGGTATGGCTGTATGTTCACAGTGCAGCCCAGCTTCGCAATTCGCGTCAGCAGCGGCTCGAAGAATTACAGGAATCACTGCGTATCTATGGGCGGTTAGCTGGTTATCTCCAGACTGCTACCCAGAACGCGATCAACAACAGCGAAAAGCAGCAGCACCAGCATGGACTAATCCATGCTCTTCAGGAGGCTAAAGCAGCCCCCTATTTGACCCCTCACCTTCAAGAGCAGGTTCAAGCATCCCTTCGGGAATGTGATCCATTCCGCCGGGAATTGCTTCTCAAGTCACTGGAGCGTGAAATGAACAAACTGATCGAGGAACGGCGACTTGTTCTGCTGGAATCCCATGCTCCAGGCTGGGGAACAGCATTATGGAAGCTATTGCGCCCAGCGGCCGGTCCGCTGACGCTGGCGGGAATCGTCTGGTTGACCTCAAGACTGGTTGTGGAACTGATGACTTACAGTCATGTCGATGTTAGTCTACCCGACACCACACAATCTGTATCATGGCTTATAGGGTATGCATGGATAAGGTTCGTTTCTGGCTTGATCGCCTTGCTGTATGTCTATCGTCTGATGACCCTGCGTAGACAAAATGATCTGGACGTGACGGCATCCCATTTCCCAACAAGCCTATTATGTATGGTCATTGCCGTTGTCGCCCTGTTTCAGTGGCTTGGGCCAGAAGCGTCTCCCTACATACTGGCTGCACAGCTTGTGCTGTTCTTGATTGGCTTCCGACTTACCCGAGGCCGCTCGCGAAGTGATCGTCCTTATGTGGGTCATCCCAGCTTGATGAAGGCTGATGCTTCGCAGCATCAGGAATTACACGCAACTGACAAAGATACAACCGCTGATTCTTCTTTGGCTGATGAACATATGCGGTCCTAAACACCGTTGCGCCTGAAATTAGATCCCGTATACATCCCGCAAATCACCTACCATCACAGGACATCCCAACACACAAAGAAAGAGTTTATGGGGTGTCCTGTTTTTTGAACAATTTTTGGCTTTTTACGGGGTTAGGCTTGTGCCAACGATCAAGGAAAGGGTATATTGTTTATATAAATGTAAATCATATCGTTTTATATGTATGAATATTGAAAAAATCCATATATGTTAAACTACCATCAATTTATGATGTGCGTTAGAATTGGAGGAACTATGCAACTGGACATTTCTGAAAAATCACTTCCCGTTTATGAAGCGCTGGCCAGTGAGGTTCGGCTGAACATGATTGTTCTGCTTGCGGAGAAGCCTATGAATATACGTGAGCTGGCGGAAGCCCTGGGACTCAGTAGTGCGATTATGACCATGCATGTTAAGAAACTGGAGAGAGCATCCATTATTTCGACTAAAATGCTGCCCGGACGAGGCGGGGTTCAGAAGGTATGCTCATTGGCTACGGACAAAATTGAAATCGCCATGCCACGCTATCAGCAGGATGTACGGCAATTTCATCAGACGGAGATTTCCGTCGGACACTTTACAGATTTTGAAATTCAGGCAACCTGCGGCCTAGCCACCGTCGAAAAGATTATCGGAGAATTCGATGAGCCTCGTTCGTTCTTAGACCCTGAGCGCTTCAATTCCAAAATTCTGTGGTTTAGCCAAGGGTATATGGATTATAAAGTGCCGAATTTCCTATTGTCCAGTCAAAAAGCTGAGGAACTGGAAATTTCGATGGAATTATCATCGGAGGCCCCTTTTACCAATGATAATTGGCCTTCAGACATCACGTTTTTTCTAAATGATGTGAATTTGGGCACTTGGACCAGCCCGGGGGATTTCGGTGATAATCGTGGTAAATATACTCCTTCATGGTGGCCTGATTTTATCAATCAATATGGTCTGCTTAAGAGACTTCGCGTTACATCCGAAGGTACCTTTATGGATGGCAAGCAGATATCCGATGTGACCCTAAGCGACGTGCTGATTGATCAGAAGCAATGGAAATTCCGTATTGCCATTTTGGATGATGCCCAGCATATTGGCGGGGTAACCCTGTTCGGTACTGGATTTGGTAACTACAACCAGGATATCCTGTTCCGTTTGTACTACAAACCTGCGGAAAACCATACCAAAACAGCAACAGTAGAAGCTGGCGATAGCAGCAAGTAATCATTAGACCATTCAAAACCTGAACACGGCGTTTTGCCCATGCCTTTCTTGGGAGACAAAGCGCCGTGTTTTACTTTCTCATTCTCTTTTAATGGCCCCTTTTTGCCATGCGCTGTGTAATTAGCGTACAGGTTCAATACAAACTGGTGAAGGAACATCCAATACATATCCCGTTCGGGTCAACCGTCCATCATCCCCATGGATAGCAAAGGATACGACGTTGTTTCCCTCTTGATTCGCCACTAGCAAATAACCAGACAAGATGTTGAAGTTACGCGGCGTACTGCCGAAAGTCTCGACCCATTCAATCGTCTTTAGCTTGCCGCTGTCTAGATCGACATGGTAGAGTACGATGCTGTTGTGTCCTCGATTGGATACATACAGAAAACGTCCACAGGGTGTAATTCGAATATCCGCTGCTGTATTTTCTACATCTATAATGCCTTCTGGCAGTGTGGACAGACTTTGCAGCAAGGTAAGCTTACCATTACGTTCGTTATAACCAAACACAGTAACGGTATTATTCAATTCATTGGCGACAAAAGCATATCGACCTGAGGGATGAAAAACCAGATGACGTGGACCGGAACCAGGTGGCAAATCTGTCTCACGGTGGGTCACCAGTTTCCCATCCTCGGTCAAACGATATACTATAATCTGATCCAGCCCCAGATCACATACCATGGCATACTCTCCTGAAGGATCAGGAATAATCGAGTGTGGATGTGGCGCATCCTGGCGGTCCTGACGAATCCCTGACCCCGTGTGCTGAACCTGCCCCGACATGTCTCCCAACCCTCCTGCTTCTGTCGCAGGGAATACAACGGCATTGCCCCCAGAATAGTTAGAAGCCAGCACATAGTTTCCATCTGTTGTTACGGATACATAGCAAGTATGTGCGCCCTCCATTCCTTTTCGATCCAAAGGATGCAATTCCCCCGTTTGGGTGTTCACCTGATACGTGTACAGTTCGCCTGGTTCTGTTTCACTGGCAGCATACAACTCTGCCCCATTCGGATGCAGTGCCAGAAAAGAGGGTCTCTCGATTCCTTCCACACCTCCAACCATACGCAAATCACCCTTGTCCGTATGCAAAGCTCCTATATAAATTCCTCTTTCCTCACGAGACGCATAAGTTCCTATATAAAATAACTGCTCATTCCGCTCTTTCATCCGATCTCAGCTCCTTTTAGCGTATTCCTCACAAGTTATTCGACTTTTAAGTTCTACTTTTTGACTGGTTATAAACTTATCATGCATTATTACCCAAGATTCTGCCGTTTCATTAACATGTGGCTATGTATGCAAAAAAATAGCCTCTTCCGCTGTAATCTGTAGTAGTTCATAAGAACGCCACAGTTCACACCAAAAGAGACTATTTTACAGAAAAAATAATATTAAACCGCTGTGGATTGCGTATCTCTGCTTTTCCATTTTACAGCCAGCCCCAAACTAAGCATGAGAATGACCGCCCCAAAAATGTACGGCAAATTGATATGCACCTCAAACAATGTACCAGCAAGCGCAGGTCCCAAAATATTACCAATACTCATATAAGCATTGTTCATCCCGGCTGCAACTCCCTGCTCATCCCCTGCCATTTTGGATAAAGCAGTATTAATGGCTGGTCGCAGCAACGACGTAGCGGTAAAGAAGATAAGCGATACTCCGAGTACATAATAGAAGTTCCCTGAGAGCAACATAAGCACAAGGGAAATCGCGGAAAACAGAAAAGAACCGATAATCACACCTTTTTCACCAAAACGGTTCAACATCGGACTAATGACCACAGCTTGAATTATAGTTCCGACCAACGCACCTACCGTAATAATGATAGCAATATCACGTTCATTGTAATGAAACTTGCCTGTTACAAAGAACGGAAACATCGTTTCAAAATGCGTCAGGCCAAAGGTTAACGTGAATATCATAATCAACAGCATAAAGTACGGCTTGCGGAAAGACAGCGCAAACTGTTTAATCACATTGTCCCGTTTCACCTTAACATTTCGAAACTTCAACTGCTTCTCCAACGACAAGGTTTCGGGCAGTAAAATCAATGAAATCAGTGCCGCTAAACCTGATACCGCCGCCGAAACGTATAAGGGTGTACGAAGCGAGATATCTGCCAGCAAACCACCTACACCAGGACCGATCACAAAACCAAGCGACATAGCGGCCCCCAACAGCCCCATTCCTCTGCCTCGGTTATGGACTGTTGTGATGTCGGCAATATAAGCCATCATTGGAGGGATCATAAATGCCGCTCCTGCGCCTCCAAGCAAACGGGAAATATACAGCATGGTCAATGAGTGTCCAATTGCAAACAATACAGAAGACACCGTCATGATGACCAGACCGATAATAATCATTTTTTTACGTCCGTATTTATCGGACCATTCCCCCGCTAACGGCGAAAATATAAACTGGGTCAAGCCAAACACGGCAACCAGATAGCCTCCCGTTTCACCACTGCCTCCCAAGGAACCCATGAACTTGGGGAGGATCGGAATAATGAGTCCAATTCCCAGCATGGCAATAAACATATTAATCATCAAAATGACGAGCGGCCCCATTTTCAACTGTTGTGAATCCGACATGTTGCGTTTTGTCCTCCTCAGGTTCTTTATTTCGTATACGAAATTCTTATTTTGCAACCATTTCAGCAAAACTCTCCATTATATTAATAGAGCGGGAGGCAAATAACAATCATAAAATACTTCCGATACCCCTGAATGTTACTCCTTTATTTTTGTACTACAATAGCGATCGCAATATCATAATCAAATTTTTGAATTTCTGCAGAGGGAATATCAAAAGGGTTCACCGGCTTTAGCCGATTCGACTCGATCCAATATACCCCCTCTGTCGTATTACGCTCATAGCCATTACGGTCCAACCAAGCAAATAGATCATCATAAATCGTATTTAATCGTTCTCGATCTCCCTGAAAACGGGTCACTGCATACTCTCCTTCGGGCACCTCGATGCGTTCAAGACTATCCGGTACTTCATTCCACGAGGACACTTTTACGCCCACCTTGACCGCAGTACTTCCGTTCTCCTCAACAACTGTCCATTGAGGAGTTAACACATAGCCCATATCCGCGTCCAGACGACCTGAGTGGTTCTCTGGGACGCTTTGTTGCACTTGTTGCCACTGTCTGCGTACCTCATCACCCAATTCGGCAAAAGGGGCTTGCGCAGTCAGCGCTGCTACCTTGAAAGCCGATATCCGCTGAATAACTACATCGAGATTTGAACTCATACGGTTTCCTCCTCATCAAAGTGGATACTACCAAACTTACTATATCCTTATGGTGAATCTTCGAATAGCTCCTGCAATAACCTTTCCTTGTTATTCAGAAATTGTTTGGTAATGATAAAATGATCGGTTTCCTCTAGCGTCCGTGTGTCGATCCCTTCATGTGTCAGATGATACAGGACCGAATCTGGATAAGACATCAAGATGGGGGAATGGGTAGAAATGATAAACTGTGATCCCTGCTGCACAAGCTCATGAATCCGGGCAAGCATGGCCATCTGACGCAAAGGCGATAGCGCTGCCTCTGGCTCATCCAAAATATACAATCCTTGTCCCCCAAACCGATGCACAAATGCAGCAAAAAAAGACTCGCCATGCGACTGCTCATGCAGCGACTTCCCCCCGTACGAATCTCGAATAGGTCGCCCTCCTCCTTCTCGATCCAGCTCGTCGATATGAGTCGCCACATTATAGTAGCTCTCCGCCCGGAAAAAGAAGCCATCCCTCGGCTTTTCGATCCCTCTCACCAACCGGATATGCTCATGCAGCGCGGAATGCGTGGCTTGTGTAGAAAAGTTGAAATTTTTAGTGCCACCCTCTGGATTAAAGCCCCACGCGACCGCGATTGCCTCCATAAGCGTCGATTTACCTACCCCGTTTTCTCCAACAATATAGGTAACGGAAGGATGGAATTTGAGTTCGTTCCACTGTTGAAGAGCCTTTAAGTTAAAAGGGTATTGGCTCCTGTCTGCATCTGGAGGCCATAATAGCTCCAATCGACGTATAAAAAGATTACGATCCCATATACTCATGTCCAGTCAGCTCCATTGCCAAGCAATTTACTAGGTATTCCATCATTATATTGGAATTATTTACAGCAATCAATCTCAACTCCCATTTCGTAACCCTTCTGTTGTTATTCAAGCTATTATTACAGGTATAATATAACGAAGCCTTTTATTTGGGCAGGAAGTTTTCGCGCATTATCAGTCTCAATCTTATCCTTTTCAAGCAGGTGAATCTATGAATTCAAATCACAAACCGTTCCAATCCTTTAAAATCGTACAGTACATGATGACCATCTACAGGCAGCGATTGACGCGTATTTTGCTACCGCTGGCTGTACTGGCTTTTATTATATGGGAGGCTGGACGAGAGCTAAAAGACTTTAATCTGGCACGGATGCTTCATGAGCTACGGCGAATGGATGCCACGTTTCTCATCGAAATTGGCTTGTTCTCCCTGGTAGCCGTGGCTGCTATGAGTGCTTACGATTATGTAATCAGGCATCATTTCAAGCTTCAGGTCAAGCCTGGAACGACATTTCGGTACGCCTGGATCTCCAATACCTTCAATAATGTCTTCGGCTTTGCAGGCTTTACAGGAGCTGGACTACGTACTGTACTGTATAAAAAGAGCGGTGTGCCATTGGGTGTCATCACCTCGGCAGTCGTATTTCTTTCGCCTGTCGTCATTACCGGACTATCTTTGCTAGCTTGGGGTGCTATTGTCCATTTGTATCCGGTGCAGCCTGTGCTGGATACTCACCCATGGCTTCATTGGGCACTATGGGGAATGGCACTATACCTGCCTCTATTTCTGATCATGCAGCGCTCCAAAAGGTATGCCACATGGTTCAACAAGGGAGAAGGACAGCTCTCCTGGTTCACCATCTCTGCCTCCATTGGCGCCTCTCTGCTGGAATGGCTGCTGGCTGGTCTTACCTTTGCATGGATCGGCTCGCACTTGCTCCATGAGCTGCCGCTCCATTCTGTGTTCGGTATTTATGTAATAGCCGCAATTGCAGGGTTAATCAGCCTCGCACCCGGAGGAGTCGGCGCATTCGATATTATTGCCCTGCTCGGGCTGCAAATGGCAGGAGCCAACTCGGACCGGGCGCTGGCTGTGCTGCTGGTCTTTCGTGTCTTTTATTACATCATTCCGTGGCTCATCGGCTTGGTATTAGCCGCGCTGGAAATGATTCCGCGTAACGAGCGCCTGAGCCAGCTCGCTGAGACAGGCTGGGATTACTCCCTTAATGCCTGGCAGAAGGTATGGGGCTGGCCTGGTCAATTCCGGTTTTTGGCCGATCTGGGGGTATGGGCGCTTGGGAAACTGGTACTCATCTCCGGCGTGGTGCTTCTGTTGTCGGCCGCTACGCCTGGTCTGCTGTATCGGCTCCGTTTTGCTGAACATTTGCTCAGCCTGCCCGTTATGCGCTTATCGCACGAAATCTCGGTTATCATCGGAATTATGCTTGTCGTTCTGTCCCACGGAATCTCTCTGCGTATTCGCAGAGCATTGCGGCTGACCTTGATACTTCTGCTGACAGGAGCCATTTTCACCTTCACTAAAGGTCTGGATTTTGAAGAAGCCTTTTTCCTGCTGTTCGTGGCATTAATGCTGTGGATTTCGCGTTCACGGTTTTATCGGGTCAGTGCGCCGCTGAATCGGCACAACATTTTAATATGGGGCGGATTATCTCTACTCGTAACCGGCGCTTATTTTATGATCGGGGCAGGCTCCAATACACCATTTATGCGTCATATACATGCCAAGGTCCATCTGGACTTTTTTATGAACCGCAGCGATTACGGAGTTACAGCCGTATTTAGTTTGATTTTGGCATGGGTATTCCTGACGGTGTATTTCTTTCTTCGTCCTCAGCGTAGCATCAGCAATCTACCCGACGCACAGGAGCTGGTTAAGCTAAAAGAATTTTTGGAACGACAGGGTGGTAACCTCGTTTCTCATATGCTTTTTCTGGGCGATAAATATCTGTATTGGACCAAGGACGAACAGGTGGTTCTCCCCTATGCTCGCAGCCGGGACAAACTGATTGTATTAGGTGACCCTCTCGGTCCAAAAGAACGTGTGAGTGAAGCCATTCAGGAATTCCAACGGTTCGCGGATCGATATGCATTGACGGCTGTATTTTACCAAGCATCACCGGAATATTTGTCCATCTATCACGAAAACGGCTATCGCTTTTTTAAATTGGGCGAGGAGGCGCTCGTGCCGCTCGAGTCCTTTACACTAACGGGCAAAAGCAATCAGGCGCTGCGCAGCGCCAAAAATCGCTTTGACCGCGAAGGCTATTCATTCGAAATGGTCCAGCCGCCTCTAGAGGCGTCATTAATTGAGGAGATGCGTCATATTTCGGATATTTGGCTTGATGGGCGCAAGGAGAAGGGATATTCTCTCGGCTGGTTCAAAGAATCTTACCTTCAGTTGGCTCCAATTGCATTGCTTAGAGACTCCGAAGGGAAGGTCATTGCTTTCGCCACGATGGCCCCTGCTTATAATCATGGGCAGACGGTCTCTATCGACCTGATGCGTCACCTGCCCGACACACCCAATGGAACGATGGATTACTTATTCACACGGGTCATCGAGTGGGCCAAGGAGAGTGGATATACGACATTTAACCTGGGCATGGCCCCGCTGTCCCAGGTAGGACAAAGCGAAAAGGCATTGCGCGAGGAAAAGCTGGCTCGACTCGTTTTTCAATACGGGGGACATTTTTACGGCTTCCAGGGGCTTCGACGCTTTAAGGATAAATTCAAGCCGCAGTGGGAGCCGCGCTATCTGGCCTATCCAGCTTCTGTTTTTCTGCCGATCCTGACGCTGGAGCTGGTATATCTCGTGTCCAAACGCTCGGACTAAACAAGGTACGATACAAAAAGGATTTTGACAGTTTAAAACGATGTAAAAAAGGGTGTTCCCCGCCACAAGTGGTTGCAGGAACACCCTTTTATATTCACTATTCTTCTTAGAAGCTGCCTTTTACAACAACGTCAGACAGTGGGAAACGTCCTGATGGACGTGCTGGCACTTGTGCCTTACCTACACTAATGAGCATGGTTGGCAGGTATCGTGCTGGAATATTGAATTGCTCGATCAATTGTGCTGGAATAAATCCGCCCATTGCGCAAGTATCGTAGCCCAAAGATTTAGCAGCCAGCATAATGTTTTGTGCTGCAAGAGCAGAGTTCAGGATCGCTGCATCGCGAGCTACCTGCGGGTTTTGATAAGCACCATTGATTTGACCTACCAATGCGTCACGGATTTCCGCTGGCAATGCGCCTGCTTCTACCGCTTGATCATAAATGACAGCATTGCGGTTCGCTTCCAAATCACCCAGTACGGCAATCGTAACAGAGCTTTCTGCTACTTGACCTTGGTTGTAGGCGATAGGCAGCAATTTTTGTTTGTCCGCTTCACTTTCGATAACAAGGAATTTCCAATGTTGAAGGTTCCAAGCGGAAGGAGCTTCTACCGCGGCAGTCAAGATAGCTTCCAGATCTTCCTCTGGCATTTTAAAATCCTTTACATAGCTTTTTACCGCGTGTCTTTCACTAATAACAGATAGGGTTTCATTTTTCCGGCTGCTCGACATTCTGGGCACACTCCTAATTTCTTAATATATATCTTGAATCTTTATTAACTTCCCAAACTACTGCAATTATAAAAATGATAGTGAATGATGTCAATATGTTTAAGTATGACCCCGCACTCAAAATACAGTACAATATGGATAAACACATGATATCGGCAAATGCCTGCCGATGGGACAAGACACGATGAGTTCATACTGTTCTCATTTGAATTTAAAAAGGAGCGTTACTATGATCGGATCGTTTAAAAAAACGGATATTGCTTTATTTGCCGCGTGGGTAGTAGCTTGTGTGGCGACATTGGGCAGTCTGTATCTCAGCGAAATCTTGGGGTATGAGCCTTGTAAGCTGTGCTGGTTTCAGCGCATTCTAATGTATCCCTTGACCCTTCTGCTCGGAATTGCATATTTTCGAGGTGATACGAAGATACGCATTTACGTTATGCCATTAGCTATTATCGGTGGTGCGATTTCGGCCTATCATTTTATTATTCAGCGTATCCATGCAGCCGCCAGAGCAGCCACGCAAACTTCAACGGCCTGCGGCAGAGTATCCTGTGAACAGGATTACCTGAACTGGTTGGATTTCATCACCATTCCGTTTCTCGCACTCATTGCTTTTATCCTTATTATTGCAGCGATGGTTTATATCATGCGCCAAGAGAAAAAATCAGCCGCAGGTGAGGTACAAGCACAAGAACTCGCATAAGATGAAAGAGACCCGATTATAGGGCCGGTTACCACCAAAAAGCGTATAATCCGCTTGCCGGAGGAAAGACTGTAACTAAAAATATCCATTGTATATGTGCTATAATGTAAAAGGTTTGCAGTCTGTCCAATAACGCTTATATTCCTTATAGAGGGGGCCAGTCCATGTTTCATATCAGCACCCCATTGCTGCAATATGGCGCAACTTTCGGTATGATCTTAATCGCTATATCGGCTATTTTCATCCGTATGAAGACAGGTCATCGCCCGATTAATGCCAAAAAAATCATCATTCCTCCGCTCGGCATGAGCACCGGCTTTATGATGTTTGTGGTGCCAGAAGTACGGGTTCCCTGGCTTTGGGCGCTGGGCGCTTTTCTGATCGGCTGGTTTATTTTTTCCTACCCGTTGATCCGTAGCACCAAATTTGAGTTACAAGAAGGGCTGGTTTTCGTGCAACGCTCGCGCACCTTCTTTTTTATCCTGATCAGCCTGCTGATCGTCCGATTGCTGCTGCATGAATTTATTCAGCATTACATTACCATCCCGCAAACAGCAGGGCTATTTTTCATACTAGCCTTCGGGACGTTGTTACACTGGCGGCTCCGTATGTATTTTCAATATCGTCAGTTCGTTCCGGATGAGACGGAAGTCCGCATCTGACCAACCGATATTTAACGTGCATACTCGCATGTTACTGTGTAGACCCAAAAGACCCGTTCTCCTAACAGGAGGTCGTGTCTTTTGGGTCTTTTAGTCTATCAGGGGCCAATTTATTAAGGTGGTGCTTTTTGTTGTCGTTCTTGAAAACGTCTCACTCTCCCAAGGCTCTGCGGTCAGCTTGGGATTAACGCCTTGATGCCGTGCTGCCTGGACGACGGGCGCTAGGCACTTACTGGGAGCTCTCCTTTGTAAACAGCACGCTGCCGTTTGTGTTATTCTGCGGAGCATAAGCGCCATCCCAGGTGATAAAGAAGCTTGCTCCAGTGTAGACTTCATTCAGGGCGTTGTTCCAAAGCGAATAATCGAATTCCTTGAGCTGATTATTGTTGCGATCTACATGGTCGCCACCCACGGCTGGCCCAATTTCGCAAAAGCCATAAGTTTTGCCAAGTCCTTTAATGTCATTGTAAGCCATCTTGATTTCATTGTCATTGGACGGATCGTCGCTGTAAGCGTCGATGCCAATCCATGTGACATAGCTAGATCCGGGGTAATAAGCAGCCGCGTTAGCTCCTTTATTTGGGGCATAGACAAAATTGACGTTGGACATGCCATTGGTCGTCACGATGTAATTGTACAGATTGATGTACAGATTCTTATAGTCTGTCGTATTCTTGTTTCCCCACCAGAACCAGCCTCCGTTCATTTCATGGAAGGGTCTGTAGTAAACGGGGGATGAGTTAAACTTTTGCAGACCGGTCACAACATTGTCAACCTGGGCCTTATAATTCTGCAGCCATGCAGGGCTGGACGAATTGATGGATGAAATGTCTGTATTGGCCAAGATATTAAAATCGGACTCAGACATCGGGGCGTTTACATTTCCACCCTGGGGATTGGGCATGTGGGTGGAAACGGTGACGATTTTTCCCAGGTCTTGGATGGCAGAGGCGCTATTAGAAGTAATAGAGGCTGCATCGGTGCCCCCCTGGTTCCAGTTCAGCAGATCATAGGAGACAATGTCAGGGTTGTAGGTCCAAACAGGGCTGGTGTTTACACTTCCGTCATAGCCTAGGAACATGCCTGTATAGTTGATATTGCTCTCCGCGCCTGCCGTTATTGGTAGCGAGAATAATAGTGCAGCCCCGGTCAGGGCGCTGATCAAGCTCTTCGTTTTCTTGAATGAATTCATATTGGTTATCCTCCTAATGTTTATATCTTGCTGCTTGTAATCGCAAGGCTTATGGTCAATTACTTCATCCAGCAACTTTTATCATTCTTTTTGTCCATAACATAACCTCCGTTTTTCCTCAATTCTGAGTTCCGTAATGAGTCTTTTTTCTAGTACACCCCTCCTGTTCAATAAGACAATTCTGATTCGCCAACCTACATATTTTTCGTTTTAGCGAGTTGATCTCCATTTGCCTAAAGGAATACACTTTTGTGACCCTCAATTATATCGACATCAAGGGAAAAGGTTGAAATAGTTCTATTAGATCAAAAAAATAATTCAGTTAACAATAAACAAACAAACTTTGCAAAGTGTGGTAGAGACTAAGTGTGTAATAAAGGAAATACTTTTATTTCACTCTTATGAATTCAGATTCAAATTATTGCTATTTTTGGACTATATAGAAGATTCATAATCACACACTTAACGTATCCTGTTATCAGTAGCCTAGAAAATAAACACACGTGCAGAATAGTTAGCAACGGTGGATCACTAGCGTCTATCAGAACTAAACTGATCACTCTGAAAACATAGCGTTTATTTTCTTTAAAATGTTGGCTTGGCACTCATGAAACAAAAAAACCGATATTCGGCCTTTGGGCCAAATTCGGTTTTTAGAGGTGAAACTATTATTCCCCAGTTTCCTATATTCTTCTTCCTGCGATTTATGTGGAATAATGTAATGCCATTACTCCGTTTCGTTCCAGCATTCGTACAACCAAACAATCAGGAAATGGTCTGGAAAAACTTGTACGTGCCAACTCTATTCAAAGTGGGACGGATCCAGAAAAATCAAATCTTCAGAGAAATCATACAACTACAATCGTGCTATCGAGTTAGGAGATTGGAGCTCCGAGCGACTTGAATTAGAAAAGGAGTTTTAAAATAGTGGGGCAAATAACGGGGCATGTTAGGTTAGTAAGGACGATGAGTAACCAGTCTGTGTAAATCTATGAAGTATAATAACAACTACAGAACCATCATCGATTTAGACTATAATGTTCTAACTCTTGAGCTTTATTGATTAAGGACACGATGTTTTTTAAAAGCACAAAAAAAAGAGATGGCATAAGCCGTCTCTTTTTTCATCTATAGAAAGCGGGTGATGGGAATCGAACCCACGCTACCAGCTTGGAAGGCTGGAGTTCTACCATTGAACTACACCCGCAAAAAAATGGTCGGGATGACACGATTTGAACATGCGACCCCCTGGTCCCAAACCAGGTGCTCTACCAAGCTGAGCTACATCCCGTAATAGATGCCGGTGAGAGGACTCGAACCTCCACGGTTTCCCTCACGATTTTGAGTCGCGCGCGTCTGCCAATTCCGCCACACCGGCTTATGAAGTTAATGGCGCGCCCTGAGAGATTCGAACTCCCGGCCTTTTGATTCGTAGTCAAACGCTCTATCCAGCTGAGCTAAGGGCGCAAATATGGAGCGGACGACGGGAATCGAACCCGCGACCCTCGCCTTGGCAAGGCGATGCTCTACCGCTGAGCCACGTCCGCAAAAACAGGTATGCGCGTGGAGGGACTTGAACCCCCACGTCAAAGACGCTAGATCCTAAGTCTAGTGCGTCTGCCAATTCCGCCACACGCGCATACAATGATAATGGTGAGCCATGAAGGACTCGAACCTTCGACACCCTGATTAAAAGTCAGGTGCTCTACCAACTGAGCTAATGGCTCTTAATGGCTGGGGATATAGGATTTGAACCTATGCATGACGGAGTCAAAGTCCGTTGCCTTACCGCTTGGCTAATCCCCATTATGTATTTAACAGGGCGATCAATGGGCCTTGGACCCACGAATGCCGTAGCCACAATTCGGTACGTTAATCCATTCGTCACGACCACCATAATAATAAAACTGGTGGAGGATGATGGATTCGAACCACCGAACCCGTAAGGGAGCAGATTTACAGTCTGATGCGTTTGGCCACTTCGCTAATCCTCCAAAATGGTGCCGGCGAGAGGACTTGAACCCCCAACCTACTGATTACAAGTCAGTTGCTCTACCAGTTGAGCTACACCGGCATATTAAGTTAAATGGCGGAACTGACGGGATTCGAACCCGCGATCTCCTGCGTGACAGGCAGGCATGTTAGGCCTCTACACCACAGTTCCAGAGGCATTTCCATCAGGAAATTAATTGCGGGGGCAGGATTTGAACCTACGACCTTCGGGTTATGAGCCCGACGAGCTACCGAACTGCTCCACCCCGCGACATTGAAGGTACTTCTCAATATTACTCATGGTGGAGGCTGAGGGGATCGAACCCCCGACCCTCTGCTTGTAAGGCAGATGCTCTCCCAGCTGAGCTAAGCCTCCATACTACTATGACCCGTAGGGGATTCGAACCCCTGTTACCTCCGTGAAAGGGAGGTGTCTTAACCCCTTGACCAACGGGCCACATATCTATTATAAGAGCTGGCGGAGAGAGAGGGATTCGAACCCTCGAGACGCTTTTGGCGCCTACACGATTTCCAATCGTGCTCCTTCGGCCAACTCGGACACCTCTCCATATGGCTCCCCGAACAGGACTCGAACCTGTGACAACTCGATTAACAGTCGAGTGCTCTACCAACTGAGCTATCAGGGAATATTGGTGGAGCCAAGGGGGATCGAACCCCTGACCTCCTGCGTGCAAGGCAGGCGCTCTCCCAGCTGAGCTATAGCCCCATCTTAGAAATAACCATTAAAATTCTGATTATGTAAAGGTTAGTCTTACAGGCGAAAAAAAATCCCCAGAGAAGGGGCTTATGCTTGGCGGCGTCCTACTCTCCCAGGACCCTGCGGTCCAAGTACCATCGGCGCTGGAGGGCTTAACGGTCGTGTTCGGGATGGGTACGTGTGGAACCCCTCCGCTATCGCCACCAAACATGAATTTGCCTCGCAAATTCTAACTTCAAGGTTACACCCTGAAAACTGGATCCGAAACTTCCTTGCGTCTTATCTTTAGGATAAGCCCTCGACCGATTAGTATTGGTCAGCTCCATGCATTACTGCACTTCCACCCCCAACCTATCTACCTCGTCGTCTTCAAGGGGTCTTACATACTGGGAAATCTCATCTTGAGGGGGGCTTCACGCTTAGATGCTTTCAGCGCTTATCCCTTCCGTACATAGCTACCCAGCGGTGCTCCTGGCGGAACAACTGGTACACCAGCGGTACGTCCATCCCGGTCCTCTCGTACTAAGGACAGCTCCTCTCAAATTTCCTACGCCCACGACAGATAGGGACCGAACTGTCTCACGACGTTCTGAACCCAGCTCGCGTACCGCTTTAATGGGCGAACAGCCCAACCCTTGGGACCTACTTCAGCCCCAGGATGCGATGAGCCGACATCGAGGTGCCAAACCTCCCCGTCGATGTGGACTCTTGGGGGAGATAAGCCTGTTATCCCCAGGGTAGCTTTTATCCGTTGAGCGATGGCCCTTCCATGCGGTACCACCGGATCACTAAGCCCGACTTTCGTCCCTGCTCGACTTGTAGGTCTCGCAGTCAAGCTCCCTTCTGCCTTTGCACTCTTCGAATGATTTCCAACCATTCTGAGGGAACCTTGGGGCGCCTCCGTTACTCTTTAGGAGGCGACCGCCCCAGTCAAACTGCCCACCTGACACTGTCCTCGTACCGGATCACGGTACCAAGTTAGAACCTAGATACGATCAGGGTGGTATCCCAAGGATGCCTCCTCTCAAGCTGGCGCTCAAGATTCTACGGCTCCCACCTATCCTGTACAGATCGTACCCAAATTCAATATCAAGCTGCAGTAAAGCTCCATGGGGTCTTTCCGTCTTGTCGCGGGTAACCTGCATCTTCACAGGTATTAAAATTTCACCGGATCTCTCGTTGAGACAGCGCCCAAGTCGTTACGCCATTCGTGCGGGTCAGAATTTACCTGACAAGGAATTTCGCTACCTTAGGACCGTTATAGTTACGGCCGCCGTTTACTGGGGCTTCGGTTCATAGCTTCGCCCGAAGGCTTACCACTCCCCTTAACCTTCCAGCACCGGGCAGGCGTCAGCCCGTATACTTCGCCTTGCGGCTTCGCACAGACCTGTGTTTTTGCTAAACAGTCGCTTGGGCCTTTTCACTGCGGCCCCCTCGGGCTATTCACCCTACCGAGGCACCCCTTCTCCCGAAGTTACGGGGTCATTTTGCCGAGTTCCTTAACGAGAGTTCTTCCGCGCGCCTTAGAATTCTCTTCTCGCCTACCTGTGTCGGTTTGCGGTACGGGCACCTTCTCCTGGCTAGAGGCTTTTCTTGGCAGTCTGAGATCATGACCTTCGCTACTCCAATTTTCGCTCCCCATCACAGCCCAGCCTTAACGATGTGCGGATTTGCCTACACATCAGCCTCACTGCTTAGACGGACATCCATCAGTCCGCGTCACTACCCTACTGCGTCACCCCATCGCTCATAACGGATTACGGTGGTACAGGAATTTCTACCTGTTGTCCTTCGACTACGCCTATCGGCCTCGCCTTAGGTCCCGACTTACCCTGAGCGGACGAACCTTCCTCAGGAACCCTTAGGCTTTCGGCGGATCTGATTCTCACAGATCTTTTCGTTACTCATACCGGCATTCTCACTTGAATGCAGTCCAGCGCTCCTTCCGGTACACCTTCAACCCGCATTCAACGCTCCCCTACCCCTGATGCAAGCATCAAGCCATAGCTTCGGTGGTGTGTTTAGCCCCGTTACATTTTCGGCGCAGAGTCACTCGACCAGTGAGCTATTACGCACTCTTTCAATGGTGGCTGCTTCTAAGCCAACATCCTGGTTGTCTGTGCAACTCCACATCCTTTCCCACTTAACACACACTTGGGGACCTTAGCTGATGGTCTGGGCTGTTTCCCTTTCGACAATGGATCTTAGCACTCACTGTCTGACTCCCGGAACTAAATCTATGGCATTCGGAGTTTGACTGAGCTTGGTAACCCTTGCGGGCCCCGCACCCAATCAGTGCTCTACCTCCACGATTCTTTTTTCCGAGGCTAGCCCTAAAGCTATTTCGGGGAGAACCAGCTATCTCCGGGTTCGATTGGAATTTCTCCGCTACCCCCACCTCATCCCCGCATTTTTCAACATGCGTGGGTTCGGGCCTCCAGTGCGTGTTACCGCACCTTCACCCTGGACAGGGGTAGATCACCCGGTTTCGGGTCTACGTCCACGTACTCAGTCGCCCTATTCAGACTCGCTTTCGCTGCGGCTTCAGCTCTTCACCTTAACCTTGCACGGGAACGTAACTCGCCGGTTCATTCTACAAAAGGCACGCCATCACCCATAGATCGGGCTCTGACTTCTTGTAAGCACACGGTTTCAGGATCTATTTCACTCCCCTTCCGGGGTGCTTTTCACCTTTCCCTCACGGTACTGCTTCACTATCGGTCGCCAGGGAGTATTTAGCCTTGGCAGATGGTCCTGCCGGATTCATACGGGGTTTCACGTGCCCCGCACTACTCGGGATCCGTCTCGGAGGGAACAAGTTTTGAACTACAGGGCTTTTACCTTCTCTGGCGGGCCTTTCCAGACCTCTTCATCTAACCGGTTCCTTTGTAACTCCATGTGAGACGTCCCACAACCCCAAGGAGCAAGCTCCTTGGTTTGGGCTAATCCGCGTTCGCTCGCCGCTACTGACGGAATCACTATTGTTTTCTCTTCCTCAGGGTACTTAGATGTTTCAGTTCCCCTGGTCTGCCTCTCACTCACCTATGAATTCAGTGAGTAGTGACTGTCGATGAAGACAGCCGGGTTTCCCCATTCGGACATCCCCGGATCAAAGCTTGCTTACAGCTCCCCGAGGCCTTATCGTTGTTCGCCACGTCCTTCGTCGGCTCCTGGCGCCTAGGCATCCTCCGTGTGCTCTTTGTAGCTTAACCTAGTATCTACAATGTAAATACGATTTGCTACCTTTATTTCACTTGTTTACACAAGATCAGCTTAAAGGAATATTCTAAAACGCAATTTCGTTTCGGTATCCAGTTTTCAAGGTGCAATTTGAGAGTTTGAACTCTCAAAACTGAGCAACGAGTGAGTAATTTTTGAAGCTTATGCTTCATATTTGAATGTTTCCATTGCAGGAAACGATTCTCCATAGAAAGGAGGTGATCCAGCCGCACCTTCCGATACGGCTACCTTGTTACGACTTCACCCCAATCATCTACCCCACCTTCGGCGGCTGGCCCCTTGCGGTTACCTCACCGACTTCGGGTGTTGTAAACTCTCGTGGTGTGACGGGCGGTGTGTACAAGACCCGGGAACGTATTCACCGCGGCATGCTGATCCGCGATTACTAGCAATTCCGACTTCATGTAGGCGAGTTGCAGCCTACAATCCGAACTGAGACCGGCTTTTCTAGGATTGGCTCCACCTCGCGGCTTCGCTTCCCGTTGTACCGGCCATTGTAGTACGTGTGTAGCCCAGGTCATAAGGGGCATGATGATTTGACGTCATCCCCACCTTCCTCCGGTTTGTCACCGGCAGTCTGCTTAGAGTGCCCAGCTTGACCTGCTGGCAACTAAGCATAAGGGTTGCGCTCGTTGCGGGACTTAACCCAACATCTCACGACACGAGCTGACGACAACCATGCACCACCTGTCTCCTCTGTCCCGAAGGAAAGGCCTATCTCTAGACCGGTCAGAGGGATGTCAAGACCTGGTAAGGTTCTTCGCGTTGCTTCGAATTAAACCACATACTCCACTGCTTGTGCGGGTCCCCGTCAATTCCTTTGAGTTTCAGTCTTGCGACCGTACTCCCCAGGCGGAATGCTTAATGTGTTAACTTCGGCACCAAGGGTATCGAAACCCCTAACACCTAGCATTCATCGTTTACGGCGTGGACTACCAGGGTATCTAATCCTGTTTGCTCCCCACGCTTTCGCGCCTCAGCGTCAGTTACAGCCCAGAGAGTCGCCTTCGCCACTGGTGTTCCTCCACATCTCTACGCATTTCACCGCTACACGTGGAATTCCACTCTCCTCTTCTGCACTCAAGCTCTCCAGTTTCCAGTGCGACCCGAAGTTGAGCCTCGGGATTAAACACCAGACTTAAAGAGCCGCCTGCGCGCGCTTTACGCCCAATAATTCCGGACAACGCTTGCCCCCTACGTATTACCGCGGCTGCTGGCACGTAGTTAGCCGGGGCTTTCTTCTCAGGTACCGTCACTCTTGTAGCAGTTACTCTACAAGACGTTCTTCCCTGGCAACAGAGCTTTACGATCCGAAAACCTTCATCACTCACGCGGCGTTGCTCCGTCAGGCTTTCGCCCATTGCGGAAGATTCCCTACTGCTGCCTCCCGTAGGAGTCTGGGCCGTGTCTCAGTCCCAGTGTGGCCGATCACCCTCTCAGGTCGGCTACGCATCGTCGCCTTGGTAGGCCTTTACCCCACCAACTAGCTAATGCGCCGCAGGCCCATCCACAAGTGACAGATTGCTCCGTCTTTCCTCCTTCTCCCATGCAGGAAAAGGATGTATCGGGTATTAGCTACCGTTTCCGGTAGTTATCCCTGTCTTGTGGGCAGGTTGCCTACGTGTTACTCACCCGTCCGCCGCTAGGTTATGTAGAAGCAAGCTTCTACATAACCCCGCTCGACTTGCATGTATTAGGCACGCCGCCAGCGTTCGTCCTGAGCCAGGATCAAACTCTCCATTAAAGACCAACCAGAGTTGGTTATAGAAAGAGCGATTAGCTCATTTTGAAACTGACGAGATAAAATATCTCATTGTTTGATTTTGCGAACAAAATCATTTACTCACTCGTTGTTCAGTTTTCAAAGATCAAATTCTTTTCACTGCGTTTTTCAGCAGCTATAAGATCATATCATGTTCGTTTCAAAAATGCAAAGGTTATTTTTTTCTTCTTTTCGAAGGTTATTTCGCCCTAGTTATACTTTTTCGAAACGGCTGTTTTGTTGTCAGCTCAAATAATATACCATTTAGCTTTACTGATTACAACATGTAAAAAATTCCAGTTAATAACCACCAACCGATTTTTTTCAACATCAGTTCTACAACTGTATCCATTAAACCTTTGAATTTGTTTTTCTTCATTATAGACATCGTGAGTATTTAACTGGATCTATTGCATGCAGGCAATTGCTTTAGAGCAAGCATCATTAGCTTAAGTCAGATAATGACCTTGTTTTTGAATAGTATAAAACTAATGCATTTAAGTGTATATTAGAGCATGAAAATCGAGATCCAACAAATGCTAAAATGGCGGAGGATCAATGGTCAATGTTTCTTCCATTGCTGGTCTGAAAGCATTTCCGGCATACGGCGCTTACGTGGCATCAAAACATGCAATTCAAGGTCTTACCAATGAAGCGAGCTGGCGATCCAGCAGTTGCAAAAGGTATCGCTTGATTCTCTCTGACGAAGCTTCCTATATAATTGGATCAACATTAACGATTGATGTTGGCTTGGTACTTTTTAAAATTACTTACCCAAAAAATAGCATCCTTGTATATTTCACATATATGCTTTCCCATCACCGTCAGCATCACCCCCATACCTCTGGATCAGCATCAGGCTCTTCTTTTCTTCAGCAGAAAAGTAGCCTTCTTCCATAGGTTGTCAGTCCGGTCATTCTCACTACATGCAGAACCGTGAAATACGGTCCACTTACAGAACTAATCCGAGTCAGAGAATTCTTTTATAGAATGCACGTGGTAAAAGAGGCTGTCCTTTGGACAGCCTCTTTTCTGTAATATGTCTACTTATTTAATTCGTTAGTCTGTACGTTACTGATGGATGCCTGCTTTTATTGCTGGGTCAAAATGATTGGACCGTCTGCTGTAATTGCCAGCGTATGCTCGTATTGTGCCGACAAACCGCCGTCCAACGTACGCGCGGTCCAGCCGTCTGCATCAATTTTACTACGGTATGTGCCTGTGTTGAGCATCGGCTCAATTGTAATGACCATGCCCTCTTTCAAACGTGGTCCACGATGCGGAGGTCCGTAATGTGGAACCTGCGGTTGCTCATGCATTTCTTCCCCAATGCCATGCCCAATAAATTCGCGTACGACCGAGAAGCCTTCCGCTTCCGCGTAAGTTTGGATCGCATGGGAAATATCCCCGATCCGATTACCAACAACAGCTTGCTCAATCCCTTTATACAGAGACTCTTTGGTAACGTCCAACAGCTTTTGTGCCTGCTCAGACACATTCCCTACCGCGTACGACCAAGCAGAATCAGCCAACCAGCCATTCAGGTTCACAACCATGTCGATCGTCACGATGTCGCCATCCTTCAATGGTGTTTTGTTAGGAAAGCCGTGGCAAATCACATCATTAGGTGAACCACAAGTTGCAAACTGGTAGCCGTTATAACCCTTTTGCTCCGGCGTTGCGCCGTGCTTCTTCATAAATGATTCTGCAAAGGCGTCGATTTCCAGTGTCGTAATACCCGGCTTAATCATTTTGGCAATTTCCCGGTGGCAGGCAGCCAAAATTTCGCCGGCTTTTTTCATATTTTCAATTTGTTCTTTGGTTTTAATGATAATCATTAAACGTTCTCCTTCTTATCCGTGTTCGTTCCACTTTTCACTGTTTCTTTTTTCTGCTTCTATTGTAACGCTAAAAGCAGCGAAATGGAACCGATGTCAATTGATACCGTTTACAGGGACTTAAACGGGGTTTATAATACTCCATAATTTGTATACATGTATGCAAAATTATTTGCAAGATAGGAGTATTCTATGAAATATCCAACAACCTGGTTACAGGGCGCATCGCTTGGAGAGAGGATTGCTTGTGAACTCCGACTTCAGATTATACGCGGTATGCAGACACCCGGCACTGTTCTATCTGAGAATCAGATTGCTACCGATTTTGGTACCAGTCGTTCTCCTGTGCGTGAAGCCATGAAAGTGCTCTCAGGCGAAGGACTTATCCGTTTGGAGCGCATGGGGGCGGTTGTGATCGGTATGACACCCAGTGATATGGAGGAGCTATTCGACGTACGAATGCTGATTGAGCATTTTGTTGTTCAAAGGTATGTACATAAGGATAATACCATATTGGTAACCACTTTAAATCAGATGATCGACAAAATGGAAGTCGCTCTCAAGCACAGGGATATCGCTGAATTTTCTCTTCAGGACTTTAATTTTCATGAAAGTCTGGTTCTGGAAGCAGGCCATACCCGTATTCTCCATACATGGAATGGTATGAGACAGTTGATCCTGACAGTTATGCTGGCTGCGACAGAACAACGATTTGCGTCTAACATCGAAGAATCTCAAGTCACAATTCGCAAGCACCGCACCTTTGCAAATGCTTTAAACCAAGCGAATGCTCAGGAGTTGTCACGACTTATCGAGGAACATTATCGAGACACCCGCAACGCGGTTAACGATAGCGTTTTGTCCTCCTATAGAAAGACATTATCCTAGTTGCAACTTGCTTGGCAAAGAGCCAGTGTACCGCGCCTTTATGCGTGCTCCAGCTGACGCGGCTCTTTTTCCAGACTCAATTGTCGACAAGTATACAATTATCTATACATATTGTTGCCTTCATTCTTTTAAATGTTATGGAACCATCCTCTCCCTGGTCGCTTTCGGTTTGATTATGCTGCTGAATGTGTTAATTTAACGATAATGAGCTAATAAGGTAAGTGAAGGGGAGAATGAATATGACTGAAACCCGATATATGATCGGCGTCGATATTGGCACAACCAGTACCAAGGCAGTGCTTTTCGAAGAAAACGGCAATATTGCCGCGCAGCATCATGTGGGCTATCCACTCCATACACCTGAGCCAGATGCGGCAGAACAGGATCCTGAAGATATTTTCAAAGCTGTCGTAGCGACGGTGCAAGAGGTCATGACACAAAGCGGAGTACCCGCCGAACATGTGCTGTTCGTCTCCTTTAGTTCGGCTATGCACAGCGTACTGGCGGTAGACAAGAACGGTAAACCACTGACCGCCTCCATCACTTGGGCAGATAATCGTAGTGCCAAATGGGCTGAAGCGCTCAAACATAAATACAATGGACACGATATTTACTTACGCACTGGAACGCCCATTCACCCCATGTCACCGCTGACGAAACTAATGTGGATTACACGAGATTTACCGGATGTTGCGGCCCAGACGTACAAATTTATTTCTATAAAAGAATATGTCTTTGCCCGGTTATTCCACCAATATGTCGTGGATCACTCGATCGCCTCCGCTACCGGACTCATGAATTTGAAGCAGCTGGATTGGGACGAGGAAGCGCTCACTATTGCAGGTGTGACGAAGGAGCAACTGTCCGAACTGGTGCCGACAACTCATGTGCTAAAAGGGCTTGACGCAGCCTATGCACATGACATGGGCCTGCTGGAGACGACTCCTTTTGTGATCGGAGCCAGTGACGGTGTCTTATCCAACCTCGGTGTGAATGCAATCAAACCTGGAGTTGTCGCTGTTACCATCGGCACCAGCGGAGCCATCCGTACTGTAGTTGATAAGCCTCTCACCGATGCCAAAGGGCGCTTTTTCTGTTACGCCTTGACCGAAAAGCTGTGGGTCATCGGCGGCCCGGTGAACAACGGCGGTATCGTTTTCCGCTGGATACGGGATGAATTTGCAGCCTCTGAGGTGGAAACTGCCAAACGCTTGGGAATTGATCCGTATCATGTACTGACCCAAATCGCGGAACAGGTGCGTCCCGGCTCGGACGGTCTGCTTTTCCTTCCGTATCTATCCGGCGAACGCGCTCCTCTGTGGGACCCAAATGCGCGCGGCTCCTTCTTCGGCTTGTCCCTGCGGCACAAAAAAGAGCACATGATTCGCGCCGCACTGGAGGGCGTACTGTTCAATCTGTATACAGTCATGCTCGCTATGGAAGAAGTCATCGACAGACCGTCAGTCATTCATGCCACGGGTGGATTTGCACGCTCGGAGCTATGGAGACAGCTCATGGCGGATATTTTCGACCAGGAAGTCATTATTCCCGAAAGTCTGGAAAGCTCATGTCTAGGTGCAGCTATTCTAGGCTTGTACGCGTTAGGGCGAATTGATTCGCTAGATGCAGTATCCGGTATGATCGGCACCACTCATCAGCATAAACCTGCGGCAGAGCATGTAGATATCTATCGCGATTTACTGCCGATCTATATTCGCATTTCCCGTAAATTTGAAGAAGAGTTCAAGGATATTGCAGAATTTCAGGCCAAGTCCCTACAATTTTAAATTAGTGGAACCTGTTCTAACACTGTTGCGTATTATCGTTTTATAAGACCTGTCTATGTCAGTTGGATAGGATAAGAAGGAGGATTAGACGATGCTCAAAAACTTACTGCACCGCCTGCTACATTCCACCTCTCATTCCCATAAGCGGCGATACAGCAGCTCAGATCGTTATTACGACCGTAAACGCCATTCTTCATCAGACGGATACAAGAACAGCCATAACGGTCACCGATATTACAAGGATAAACGCCGTCATTACTCCAGTTCCTAGCCAAACCACACGAAGCAGGGGCGGAGTACAACGTAACACAGAAGCAAACCACAGGCTCCTTAAACTTATAAAGCGAAGCCCCTTCTCATCAAGGGCCTTCGCTTTATTGTTGTGCGCCCTTCGTTTTGCAGAGCAACATCAGTGCACTTTACAGGAAATCGGCTATAACCGAAATTACATAAATTACAGAAACAGGGTTTTAGAGATAATCACCAGCAAAATAAACAGTACCAGAATCGCCCCTACAGAGGTCCAGGCACCTACACCGCAACCCATACCGCCTACTCCGCACATATGACTCATTTACAACACTCCCTTCGCTCATTTACAGGATCATTGTATGTAGACCTGGCCTAATGCGTAAGGGGGGCATTCCCCCATTTTTGCGGCGAATGCCTGTTTATTTTCAGCTACGATTCTGGATTAACCTCTAGCAGCAACAATGCTTCCTCCAGCTCCTGCATAAACTGTCGACTGTTTTCATAACGTGGGCGAATTTGGAAAAGCCGCTCCAATATATGACGCACTGGTTGACTTAATACTAATTCTTCCTGCCAGCTTCCAGGCGGTTGATCCGGCTGAGGCTCATAACTGCTATACAGCATAAAGAGCATGAAATGCCCGATATCGTACAAATCGCTGTAAAAAGCGACATCTTGTCGCTCAGGTGCGCGCTTTTCCAGCATGGCTTCGGTGAATACATCCTCCTGTCGTTCTCCCACGGCCAGAGCAAGCCCAAAGTCGATTAGGTACGGCTTCCCTTCACGGTGAATTACGTTAGGGATGCGGATATCACGATGGATATATCCCCGTTCATGCACATACAAAACTCGCTCCATTAACTCTAAAATGTAGACGATACATTCCTGTTCCGTAAAGGAACGCTCCTGTTCAAAGATAAGCTCCTCCAAGGTCATACCGGAGACGTATTCCATGACCATATACATTTCGTCCGAATGTTTGTCATTCTCGAGCAGTTTCGGAATATAAGGATGCTCCATCTGTCGCATAATGTGAGCCTCGCGCTGCAATAGCTGAACTGCCTGCGCTCGTTTGCTCGGTCTGGGCAGTTTGACCGCCACCTCCTGCCCGCTGTGCCGATCCAGACAGAGGTAGGTTAAACCATAGCTACCCATGCCTAAAAGCGAACGAACACAATAACGTCCGCTGAGCAAATCACCAGGCTGTTTGGGATAATCCATCCATGATTCATAAATATTCCGCAACCAAGCAAACATACTTAGATCCTTTCTTATACATGTCGCACCACGTTTCCTATGCGACTTGTCCTCGTATTCTTGTATTCCGTTATTATATCATCCACGCCAAAAGACCATCAGAACCGATTAGGTCTGATGGTCTTATTAGGCAAGATAATGTTCGTTATGCCTCTCTACGGCTACGCGGTGTCAGACCGAGCCAGGACAACAGCGAACTGCGCGTTTTGCGTTGCCGGCCCTGGTAGGTACGTAAATTAGTGATTAACTGCCGATCCCGTTCTTCCTCGACCCTTTCTTTCATCCAACGTTTATGATCCTCCAGTTGGTTAGATAAGCTAACATTCTTCTCCACCAAACGGCTATGCTCTGCTTCCAGTTCCTCCAAACGGCTCCGCATTTCCGACAAAGCGGTTTGCACCATATCCTGCATCTGCGCCAGCTCTTGCGGCTCTACAGACTCCTGTGTTTGTACGGATACAGGTGCTTGCTCCAATCTATATTCAATGGCTGATGTCAAAGTCTGAAGCTGCTCCTGCGGTTGCATGGGTTCCTCCGACAATTCCTGAACGCTCATTTCATCCTCTAACTCTGTCAGCTCAACCGTAGCAGCAGCTTGCTCCTGCACGACTGTCTCTTCTCTGTTCTCAGCCGCCGCCATTATTTCTTGCCAGGTTGCGGTCAGTGACTCAGCATCCGAGATAGGTGGCAAGCGGAATTCTTCATCCTCCAGTTGGAAGGGAGCGGTTATTCTCTCAAGTACCACCTGAACGGATTGCTCCATCGTCATATGCTGCTCACGCAGCGCCCTCCGCATCACCTTCAAACAATCAACATCCCCAGCACTGAACATTCTCGACTGGTTAGCGGAACGCTGAAACACATATCCCTGTTCCTCCAGCGCCGCTGCATATTTACGAAGGGTACTCGCCCCAATTCCCAGTTGCTTTGCTGCTTCCGTCGTCGACTTGCTTTCTTCCATTTAATCATTACCTCCCCGGATGGTATGGAAAGAAATAAGCTTGTATATGTAGAATTCGCGGAAACCATTGGAAATCCTTTGGCAAAAATGTTCTAATAATGCAGACTACTAAGAACCTTTGTCATAAACGAATACATTATAAAAATACAAGAAGCGACATCGCTGAGAACGCCCCTACACTGTATACTCTTGAGGCTCTTTAAGAAGCGTCACCTAAAATGTCATACTTTCAATATTGTTATGGCAACATTTCTTCCATGAGTATGGTCCATGTTATGATTTATACGAAAACCATTTATAAATAAATGGATATTTTCTTCCTGCCCTCCCATAAAAAGAATATTGATAATCCACGTTTATTCTTTAATTAATCCTTAATAGCTCTCCCTACTCATCTTTCGTTTTTTAATTTATCGGAATGAGGGCAAAAAAATGGATATTTTCAAAAGATCAGCAATATGTTATGTTATGTAACGTAAAATGGATTTCAGGCATAATTTGTAGCATATTAACGTTCGCTGGAACGAGGAGGAAACATAAATGAAGGGGAAGGCAAGGAAAGTAGCGATTGTCGGCGCGGGAATGGTCGGTTCGAGCTGTGCCTACTCAATGGTCAATCAGTCCATTTGTGATGAAATCATGATGATTGACCGCACGTATGACCGAGCTTTAGCCCATGCACTGGATCTGTCCCATTGTATGGATTTTACGTCTACACGCACCAAGGTCCGTGCAGGCACATATGCAGACTGCACGGATATGGATGTTGTAATTATAACAGCTGGATCCAACCCTAAACCCGGCCAAGACCGCTTGTCTGTATTGGACGATGCCGTGCATATCACCAGAGAGATTGTGACAGCTATTATGGAGGGCGGTTTCGATGGTATTTTCGTTATTGCCGCTAATCCTGTCGACATTGTTACTTATCTGGTGCAGAGTATATCCGGTCTGCCGCGTAATAAGGTGATCGGCACAGGCACCTCTATTGACTCATCCCGACTCAAGACGTTGCTTTCTGAGGTATTTTCCATAGATCCACGCAGTGTGCAGGGGTATGCCTTGGGCGAGCATGGCGAATCCCAATTCGTGGCCTGGTCGCACGTCACGATTGGCGGCAAGCCGCTCTTGCACATTTTGCGTCAGCATAAGGAACGATTCAGACACGTTGATCTGGATGACATCGCCCGTAAAACAAGGGATGCCGGTTGGGAGATTTTCACCCGCAAAGGTGCCACTTATTTTGGTATTGCCAATGCGCTGGCTTACATTACCCGTTCCATCTTAAATGACGACGGTAAAATTATAGCGATCTCTGCCGTATTGGACGGCGAGTATGGACACACTGATGTATGCACGGGCGTTCCAGCAATCATTGGCAGTAAAGGAATTCAGGAGATCATTGAACTTGAGCTGAGCCCAGAAGAGCAAGCCAAGTTCGACGCCTCTTGCCACCTGATCAGCGACAATATTCGTGCCATTTCAGGCTTAGTGTAAGCCCATAGAGTAAGTACCTTATTCAGAACACGAACCTGCCGCACAGCAAAAAAAGCTCCTTGCCCTCATTTAGGGTAAGGAGCTTTTACAGTTCCCACATTTCGTCTTATATCTCTTTATAACGAAATATCGTCAGACCGGCAATCGCAAACACGACAAAGCTACCCAGTACCACCATCAAGAGTGTATCCGTTGGCACCATGAACGCCCCGAAGTCGTCTCCCCCACTCGGCATCATCGCCAATAAAGGTTGTACCCACGGATAATACGGAGCATAGGTCTGAGAGTTGGCGATCAGCATATTGGGCACGGTGAAGACGAAATTCAAAGCAAGCGGTGCAGCAAAGCTAGACCACAAAAAGGACACCATCAGTTGCAGGGCGGCCAACGGCAGACAAGCAACCCAGCCTGCAAGCAGGCTTTGGGCGATCACGGTCCAAGGAATCGGCCCGTTCATCCCCTGCACAGCTCCAACACCCAGCAGCGCTCCTCCGAACAGCAGCTGAGTCAGTCCGACCATAGCCATAATGATGGTCAGCTTGGCTGCGTACAGACCCGTGCGGGACAACGGCAATGACATCAGCTGCTTCCAGCCGCCGCCCCCATGCTCAAAACGGCAGACTAGAGACCCAAACACGGCGGTCAGCATCGGCAGGAACAGCATTGCATGTATTGTAAGCATGGCAGCCAACAGCAACAGCCAGTTTCCTCCCGGATTCGCCAGTAAACCAACTAGGACGGCAATCGCCGGGCTGACGAGCGCAAGCAGCCAGACGGGCGATTTCGCCATTTTCAGGCGTTCGACAGAAAGTAACCGTACGTATCCTCCGAACATTACGCCACATCCTTTCGGCTAAAATGAGCTGCGGTCAGCAGGCTGAGAATTATACCTGTTGCGCATCCGATAGACGCGAATATCCACGCTTGTGGCGCAACCCATGCGAATTGCGGCCAAGCTAGCGGAAACCATTCGGACAGTTGGGAAGCGAATAAGCTGCCAATGCCTAACGTAATGCCCAGTGTTACAGGCAGAGCTTGATTATGGAACGTGACCGTTAGCCACAACAACAATACGAGTATAGGCAGCGTGCCGCCTAAGGGCCAAAACCCGAGCCGCAGTAGCTCCCCTATCGGTGCTGGCTCTCCCCCAAAGCCAAGAAGCATCCCCAAGGTCCAAGTCCCTACCGTCAAGAGTAGGCAGGACACGCACAGCATTCCAATGGCCAGTGTTAGCTTTGCCATATAAACACTAAATTTGGAAATAGGCAAAGCCAACAGCTGCTTCCAGGAGTTAGAGGTATGCTCCACATTCGCCAACATGGAAGCGACCATCGTGGCTCCTAACACCAGTGCAAGGGGAACAAACAGTGCGATGTTATCCATCAAGCTTTCCCATAAGCGGCCCTTATATCGCGGAATCAGATAGTCATAGCGGAGCCCAAAGTTCAGTCCCTGCATCGCCACCAGCCCAAGAGGACCGAGGAATACCAGGAACCAGATTCCCTTTCTGCGTGCTTTGAGCAGATCCGCTGTCAGCGCTCGCAGCATCATAGGGAGCCCCCTCCTTTGCCCACCACCTGCATGAACATATCCTCCAGCGATTTACGGCGT
The DNA here is from genome assembly GCF_002872435.1 of Paenibacillus sp. lzh-N1. Classification (NCBI taxonomy): domain Bacteria; kingdom Bacillati; phylum Bacillota; class Bacilli; order Caryophanales; family Paenibacillaceae; genus Paenibacillus; species Paenibacillus sp. lzh-N1. Next base: position 1,192,061 of record NZ_CP025696.1, read on the forward strand.
TCCTCCACACGATATACGGCATGTGTGTTTTCAACTAATCTTCTAACTAGCAGCGCAACAGCCGCATCATTCATGTTGTCAAAATCCAGCGCTGACCCGTCCTTCACTGAATGGTAGCCCTGTTCACGTGCAATCAATTGGGCTGCTTCCGGCTCCGATACTACGATCCGAATCCCCCCTGCGGACTCCTGACGAAGATTGTGAATCGTATTTTGGAAGACCAGTTGTCCTTCACGGATAATGCCGACGGTATTCGCCATATGCTCTACCTCACTCAGCAAATGGCTGGATACCAGTACAGTGATCCCCCGCTGCTTGGGCATCGCCTGTATCAATTCGCGCATTTCCTGAATGCCCTCGGGGTCCAAGCCATTCGTTGGCTCGTCCAGAATAAGCACTTCGGGATTGCCGAGCAGGGCTGCTGCGATACCAAGTCTCTGCTTCATGCCCAGCGAGTAACCTTTAACCGGGCGTTTAGCGTGCTTGGTCAGCCGAACGACCTCCAATACTTCCGCAATGTTCTCTTTCGGCACATTCAAAATACGACGAATAGCCTCCAGATTTTCGACGGCGTTCAAATGACCATAATACGAAGGATACTCTACCAATGAACCGACTTTACGCAAAATATCGAGTCTATGTCTGCGAATATCTTTGCCGAATATACGGATCGTTCCTCGAGTTGGGCGAATAAGCCCAAGTAGCATGCGGATCGTTGTCGTTTTCCCTGCTCCATTGGGTCCGAGAAATCCGTAAATATCTCCCCGCGCTATTTTCAGGTCCAGCTGATTAACCGCGGCGCGGCCTTTGTATATTTTGCTGAGACTGTTCGTTTCAATGATTGATTCGTTCAAGTTCCTCACCTCGACACCTATCGTAACGCGCCAAGTTTAAAGCCAAGGGAACACTGAGTTTAAGTTTTGTTTAAAAAACAGATTCGTGTCCCGGCCGATGAACTGCAAATCTCCCTCTCCAAATTCATTTCGCGCGCCAATAGTTCTGTGATCGCCAGGCCAATTCCAGCTCCTTTTTCACTGGATTGCCGTTCCATTCCCGGGCCTTTATCTGCAATGACCAATGCCTCTCTCCCGTTAACCTTCTGAACTTGAATACCAATATACCGGCCTGAGGCAGCATGACGAACTACATTTTGAAAAAGATTATCCAGCAGACGGCGGAAGCCCTGCTCGTCGACATTCCACACCATACTATGCTCGGGCAGGTCGATATCCACTTCAAAGCCTTCCTTTTCCCACACCGGATACCAGCTGGCCGCACACTCGCGCACCAGCCGCAAAATATCACGCGGTTCGTTATTCATGGTGTATTTGCCACTAGATAGGAGATTATAGGTCAGCAAGTTGTCGATCAGACTTCCAAGGTCTTTTAACTTATTTTCCATTAGTGTAATCGACTGCTTCCCTCTGCTGCTCAGGTTTTCTGCATCCAGTGTATACAGATGACTGCGCACAACCGTAAGCGGTGTTCGAATATCGTGTGACAGATCAGCGACCAGCCTCTTCCGCAGTTCCTCCTCCTGACGCTCACGTCCTCGGCTCTCTGCCAACTGTTCGACCATCCGATTAAACGCCTCCTCCAGTTTGCCTATTTCATCCGGGCGGCCGGTGGCAACAAGGATGGGCATTCCATCCTCTCCTCGCTGCGACATGGCAGCCTGAAGCTGCAACAACCTCCGCCGAATGCCTCCAAAAAACAGAAGAGATACGAATATAAAAGCTCCCAGAACCAATAGAATAAAAAGGAGATAATACATCAACATGCCATTGTCACTTGTCAGATGTTCAAAGAACGAACGGGGCACTTTTAATACCATATAGCCCTGATTCATATCATCCTTGCCCCCACCAATAAAGGCCACAACTGTAAACGGACCCTCAGAGCTGGCTTGCTTCATAAAAGCTATAGCCTGTGCCGCGCTCCATTGTTTTGGAATGTTAGGTTGGGTTGGCAGCTCTAATCTGGTTAACCCTGCGGTATCGACCCAAAATATTTGTGAATCCGGGAACATATCCTGCTGTATTTTGCGCAGACGGGCTGAAACTTGCTCTGGACTAGTTCCCTTCAAGGCGATAGCTTCTCGATGCCAGCTATGTTCAGTTTGGGTCGTAGAGGGATAGTAAGGATTCTTAGGCTTGACATCTGTCTGCAAGTTCAACAGTATGCTATATATCAAGGTTGTAACAGGCAATACAATGGGCAACAGCATCATAGCAAACACAATAATGACCAGATAGCGGAACAACAATGAATTACGAAACCGCCCCTTCTGACCTGAACGGGAGTTGCGATGCAATCTTACCCACTTCTTACGCATACCGCTCATTATGCTTTCACCCGATAACCTACACCGCGGATTGTTTCAATGATACGAGGTGCCGCAGGATCAATCTCCAGCTTTTCCCGCAAGTGCCGGATGTGGACCATCAAGGTTTTGTCTCCGTCGATATATGGATCTCCCCACACCGCCTCATACATTTGTTCCTTCGTCATAATCTGGCCCAAATGCCGCAGCAAATAAGCAAAAATATGATATTGCTTGCCTGTCAGCGTAATTTCCTCCCCGGTATCACGATTTACAATACGATTATCTGGAGGAAACACAGACAGATGCCCCAGTTGTAGAGATTCTTCGGATACGCTTCCTGATCGCCGCAGCAAAATTTCCATACGTGCTATGAGTTCATCGGGGTGAAAGGGCTTTGTCACATAATCATCAGCAAAATCCAATCCTTGCAGCTTATCGTCAATGGATGTACGGGCAGACAACATGAGAATGGGAAGCTCCGGGTACTCTTTCTTGAGCCGCTTCCCAATCGTGAACCCATCCAGACCAGGTAACATCACATCCAGAATCACGAGCTGGCACGTACGAGCTGCCTCCACAGCCCCATCCCCGCTGCGAAGCCAGGTTACAGCGTAATTTCGCTCTTCCAAATACTGATGCGTCCAAGCACCAATATCTTGGTCATCTTCGATGTATAGCACATTTGTTTTCATAATAGACACCTACTTATCGTTTTTCTTTTATGTAATGGGCATTATAGCATTTATGGTACATAACCCACTTAAAAAGGTTAATAACTACCTTATACGACATACGCTTCACAATTTCAAATTTGAATGCAGGTGAACAAGGAGGCCTATCAGATGCTGCTGGAAGCGATATACCACCACCCGAAACATAATTGGGCTTTTGGTTATGATGATGAAACGATAATTTTACGGCTTCGTGCAAAGAAAAATGACCTGACTTCTGTTCATGTTCTTACCGTAGATAAGTACGACTGGGATCGTACTCGGCAGCTTATTCCGATGTCCAAATTTGCCACCGATGGCAGGTTCGATTACTACGAATGTACTGTAAAGCCTACTCACCGTCGGCTGAAATATGGATTTTTGCTGGAAGATGGCGAGGAACGAATTTGGATGGACGAGGACGATTTCACCACCGAGGAACCTCAAAATGCAGACAGTCTGTTCCAATATCCGTTTTTAAATCCGATTGATATTTTGAAGCCACCCGCATGGGTGAAGGATGCTGTATTTTATCAGATTTTCCCAGAACGCTTTGCCAATGGTGACCCCTCCATTAGCCCGGAAGATGCTGAGGACTGGGGTGGCACACCGCAAAGAGACAATTTTTTCGGTGGCGATTTACAAGGGATTCTCGATCATCTGGATCATCTGAGCGAGTTGGGGATCAACGCCATATATATGACTCCTGTCTTCAAGGCGACGACCAATCATAAATATGATACTGAGGATTATATGGAGGTAGACCCGCACTTCGGGGACAAAAAGATATTAAAAAGGCTGGTGGAGGCCTGCCACGATCGGGGAATCCGGGTACTACTCGATGCGGTGTTCAACCATTCAGGACGTACCTTTAAACCGTTCGTGGATGTACTGGAAAAAGGCGAAGCCTCGCCTTACAAGGACTGGTTCCATGTTCATAGCTTTCCGCTGGAAGTGGTCGATGGCACCCCGACCTACGATACATTCGGGCTTGAACCGATGATGCCCAAGCTGAACACGGAACATCCTGAGGTGAAAAGGTACCTGCTGAATGTGGCAAAGCATTGGATTGAAGAGGTCGGTATCGACGGCTGGCGACTGGATGTGGCAGATGAGGTAGACCACGCCTTTTGGCGTGAATTCCGCACTACAGTCAAGCAGGCTAATCCGGATGCATATATTTTGGGTGAGATGTGGAATGAATCGTCTGAATGGCTTCAGGGCGATCAATTCGATGCGACGATGAATTATCCATTCACCTATGCGGTGAATGATTTTTTCGTCAAAAAAGTGACCGATGCCCAGAGCTTCGCCTTCGCCATTGGACGCCAGCTTGCCCGCTATCCGCAGCAGGCATCCGAGGTTGCCTTTAATCTGCTGGATAGCCATGATACACCACGCCTACTGACGCTGTGCGGGGGCGACAAACGACTGATGCGGCTGGCTGCTTTGTTCCAGTTCACGTATATGGGCGCACCCTGCATTTTTTATGGCGATGAGATCGGCCTGGATGGAGATGCCGATCCAGGCTGCCGCCAGTGCATGGAGTGGGATACCGACAAGCAGGACCACGAGCTGTTCAACTTTTATCGTGAGCTGATCGCTCTTCGCAAGGCGCACCCTGTCCTTCGTGATCAAGGAAGCATCACTTTCCTGGAGGCACAACCGGAGGGCGCCTCACTCGCCTACGAGCGGCGCAGCGACGAAGAAGTGTTGCTTGTGCTGCTCAACCGTTCCGATGAGGATCACACTTTTGAATTGTCCATTCCAGAGCAGGAATGGCAGTTAGTCTTTGGCGAAGGCCGGTGGTCCGTGGGAGCAAAGGGGCTGCATGCCGAGCTTTTGCCTTACGGATATGCTGTGCTGAAGGCAACGCCTGTGCGATCAGTCAACTCTGCAAAAGAAGTTGACGACAAGATGCAAAGCAAGGCATAGGCTATGTAGACGCGGATGCTGATGAAAATACCTGCCGACTGTAAAAAAAGCAAGATCGCCGGAAACAAGTTATCCAACTTATTCCCGGCGATTTTTTTACGTTGAGGATATAGCTTTTTGTACAAGCTGATTATTTATTTTGGACATCTGTTCTTACTACCCCAACGTCCGACGCATTGATAGAAATGGGGTTACCGCCTTGTCCTGTTTGAGCTGAAGAAGATTGTCTAACGTCCACCCTAATTCTTTTGCCCTTAAAGCCAGTTCGTCTCCTTTTTCCCAATGCCATGGCCTCCTTAAGTCTTCGTGGCTTCATAAACCTTTCAATATGACCTAACTGTGAAGAGATATGGTATATGCATATGCCACTGAAGAAAACAGGTCTCGGCGAATATCAGATCATAGAGAAAAGAGGCGATTAGCACCCGATCTTGCAAGATCATCCAAAAAATTACAACGAACATACTAACAGCAAAAGAGCGGAACCTGCTTTTACAGGCTCAATGCGACTTAAAACCATCATTGAGCCTGTAATGATTAATGATAGAGAATCATTGCTTATGTCAGTTTTCAACAAGCCAGTAGCCTTTCATGACTATCGTTGAGCGCTTGCAGATTCGCTTGTAGATGATTGAATATTTTAATCAGTAAAATTTAAAGCGTTTACAAGTTAAGCGGCAGGTTGCCCCGGTCAGAGACGATTGCTTGACCGGATCACTTTACAAATTGGCTTAAGCCAATACACCAAGAGCGTATCCAATAATTCCTATTGCGAATAAAGCAAAAATCAGAGCTATAGCATTCACTTTCTTTTTGAGCAGTCTCATGCATAAAAAAGTCAGCAAAAGAGGTAACAGTCCAGGTATCAATTGATCCAGAATCATCTGTATCGTCGTAACAACCTCTACTCCATCCGAACGGGTATATCGGGATACTTCGAGTGGTATATTCAGAGTAGTCCATTTAGATACGAGTGCGCCCATAACAAATAGTCCCAGGATGGAGGCCGATTCCGTAAGCTTTTGCAGCCGGTTTCCGGACATGTCGGACACAATCTCCGTCCCTTTTTGGTAGCCGTATTTCAGTCCGTACCACTTGGTAGCCAGGCGAATAACATTAAAGAGCAAGAAAAATAGGACAGGCCCGATAACGCTTCCGGACAACGCAATGGAAGCTCCTAATGCAGCCAGAACGGGGCGTAATGTTCCCCAGAAAATAGGGTCCCCTACTCCAGCCAAAGGTCCCATTAAGCCAACTTTCACGCCACTTATGGTAGCATTATCAATCGGCTGTCCATTGGCTTTCTGCTCCTCCATAGCGGCCGTTACCCCCATAATCGGTGCAGAGATAAACGGTTGAGTATTAAAAAACTCCAAATGCCGCTTTAGCGCTTCTTTTTGGTCTTCCTTCTTGCTGTATAGCCGCTTGATTGCCGGAATCAAGGTGACACAAAAACCAATCGACTGCATACGCTCAAAATTAAACGAGCCCAGCAGGAACCATGAACGGAAAAACATTTTGTTTAAATCGCTTTTGGTCAACTTTTTTTCTTCCATAGTACCCCACTCTTTCATTAAGAATTTCTTTAGAGCTCTTCAATTTCACCCACTTGATCTTTGCGCTGGCTATATTTGGGATTGAGCTGGATATACAGCAGAGCCAGAACCGCTCCCATGATTCCAAAGCCAACCAGATTGATGCTTGTAAATGCCGCGATGACAAAGCCCAAGAAAAAGAAAGGCATCAGATATTTGGCTGCCATCATGTTAATAACCATGGCATATCCTACAACGACGATGAATCCCCCTGCAATTTGCAGCCCTTTTGTAATCACCTCCGGGATGGCATCCAGCAAAGTCGTAACTAGACCGGTTTCGGCTGCAATAGCCACCAATACGGCAGGCAAAGCGACACGTAATCCCTGAAGAAGGAGGGCTATGAAGTGACATAATTCAATTCCTTTGAAATTTGAAGATTCGGCATATTTATCTGCCAGATGCTGAAAGAACACGGTAATCGTTCTAACAAAGATAGTTAACACTTGTCCGCCAGCCGCAATCGGAATCGCAACGGCAATTCCCGCACCGATCGATTGGTGCCCGACAATAACCAATATGGTTGAGACTACACTGGCCAAAGCCGCATCCGGAGCCATGGACGCTCCGACATTCATCCAGCCCAAAGCCAACAATTCCAGCGTACCGCCTAGAATAATACCGGTTTTGAGATCTCCCAGGACCAGACCGATCAGTGTACACGCAACTATAGGACGATGAGTCTGTCCTTCATCCAAAACACTGCCCATTCCGCAAATGGCTGCAACCAGCGTGACCATTACGATTTCAAAAACACTCATGTTTGACCCCCTCTCTTATGCGTACGTGTTGTTAAAACTGGACATTTTGGAGCTTGTTAATCAAATTAATTTTAGGATCACTGGCCACTTTTCTAATCTCCAGTTCTATCCCCTTTTCGTGCAATTTATAAAATGCCTCTACATCCTGCTTGTCTACGGACACTGCTCCGGTAATTTGTGTTTTGCCTTCTTTGAAGCACATTCCACCTACATTTACCGATGTAAACGGTACCCCACCTTCTACAACCCGCAGTACATCCGTGGGATTGGTAAACAGGAACAAGGTCTTGAAATCGTTATATTTAGGATTGTTATAAGCTTCAATCGCTTTCGCAATCGTGACAACATAAGCTTTAATCCCCGGCGGCGCCACTTGTAACAATAAGGTTTTGCGCAGCGTATCCGCAGCGACCTCATTGCTGACGGCGATAATTTTGTTACACTTCGTTTCCTTCACCCACACAGTAGCCACCTGACCATGAATTAGACGGTCATCAATACGAACAAATGATATTTCCATACCTATAATTCCTCCTCTGTTTGTATGTCCCGGATGACACGAAAAGACTTCATTGAATCCTGACCCGCACGGATGGCCAGATCACTCAGATTCTCCACGTTCTCCAGCCCTCTATTGGTCAGCAGGTCTACGATCATTGGCAGGTTTACCCCTGTTACAATGTCCATTTTTTCATACCTGGCCACAATCCTACTGGCCGCATTATAGGGACTGCCACCAAACAAATCGACGAGAAAAATCAATCCGTCCGTCCAATCAATTGTTTCCAAGGCCGCTTTGTACTTCTCAACAAGTCCGTTAACACTTTCACCTGGTTCAAACGTTACACCCACCACATTTTCCAGATGGCCGAAAATCATTTCCGTGGATCTTAGGATCTCTTCGGAAAATTTTCCATGAGTGCCAACAATAACACCTATCATTTGTTTCACCCCCTCCTTGCATCCTTCGCCTATACTTATATGCAAGTCTCATGCCAAGATTCTGTATGATGAGATTAACTATCAAAAAAAAGACCAAACCCTCGGCTGCTCCGGGAATTTGGCCTTTTCTCACCAACTACTTATTATCCTTATCCGCATGATTAATACACATCCAGCATCGTTTTATACACTTGCGCCACTACTTGGGGATACAGTTATATACTTCGCTTAGGATTTCGCAAATATAATATTTTTCATCATTAGTCAGCTTAATGTTAATACTGGAGGCAAATATATTGCAGGAACGGTTCACCACATCGATTAATCGTTGGTCAAGCAAGGATATATCCTCCTGATACACTAGCCCTTCTCCAATGACCATTCGTTCCAGCGCATGAGCCGTATGAACAGCAAGCTGAACCTTCTTTGCATAATGGAAATCAGCCTCCAGTTCCTGTTCCAGCTGCTCGATAAATTTCATCAAAATCCCCAAAATTTTGTGAGGATTCAAATAAGTCATAAACTCCTTTAGCGTATCCTCACATAGATCTCTTACGACCACGCTTCCGTGTTCATGCATAACAGGCAACTGATTGTTGAGCAACAATTCTCTTAATGCCTGTTCACCGCTTGCCTCGATCAGTTTTTCCAAAGGGATAAACGGTACATTGAGCTCGCTTAGCCGCTTAACCCCAATCACCGCAAGAAGCGTATGCTTGGCCCGTAAATCCTTCACCACTTTATCCAATTCCCTGACCTTTGCCGGTACAACAACTATTTTCTCTTCGGTTAAGTCATAAACAACCTTCTCTACAAACTCCTTTAGCTTGGCGGCGGCACCTTTGCCGGAGGAACAGACCGTCACGATTACCTTATTACTGGTCTTTTCCGCTTTCACTCCAGCATTTCCAGTGTTATATCCACGAAAATCCTTCAAAGATTGATAAATTTCCTCTATATTCATATCAAAAATACTGGCCTTTCGCACAGCCTCCAACACAAGCGGGGTTGAAACCATATCGATAGTCTTCACCTTAATCCCGACACGTTCCATAATGGTTGCTTCAAGATTGAGCAAGGAGCCCATATCAACCAGCAGCAATACGCCTCTGCCATTGTCAATGTCCTTCACTTTATCCACAATAACTTCCAGGATTTCTCTAGGACTAACATCCAAAGGCATGTCTACTGCGCAAATATTTGAGCTTCCCAGCAGGCTGTCGACAACGCTAACGACACTGCTTGCCGTACTGTTGCCATGTGCAGCTACAATGATTCCCACATTTCCCTGGTGCTCCTCTTCTACCGATTTCAGAAGAATCGCCACATAGGTAGTCTCGGCATCGGGTACGTTGACTTCAAACTTGGACTCGATCAAATCCTTGATAATAAGTGCCAGTCTGTATTCTTCATCCTGATCATTCATCGGATCATAGATTTGTTTACTGACATATTTTTTCTCCCGGATTCGCTTTAAGAAGGCACTCAAATGAAGACTGAAGGCATAAACAAACCTGTCGCTGTAATTTCTATTCAATTCTTTTTGAGCCATCTCTTGCACCTGTTCAGCGAACTCCAGAATATTTCTGCCTACGATCTTAAGAATCCGTTCCCGTCCCCCTTTGATGTTATAAAATCGGTTATAGAAACTTTTGATGTGAATATTGACATCTGTAGTTATAAACTTATTGATAAAACTGTCATCGAGTCCTTCTTCTTTGAGCATCCCTATCTTGTCTTCAATCAATTTGTACAGGTTGAACGGCAGTTCAGAAGCGTCTGCTTCATCCATTCCTTTGCTGCCTTCAGGAGTAATATACAGCGAGGAGTTGACCATCTCCATTTCGGCAATCTCCTTGCGGTTCTTCCCCATATTAAATAGGCCTTCCTTGATATTTCCGGGCAAAATTTTAAAATCAAGTTCAATCTCTTCCTTATTTTCATGTATGCTATTCAAAAATCCTTTGGCACACACAAGCTGAATGTTCGATTTCAACTGACCGATATTGCCATAGGTTACGCTGCCAATCAGTGCTTTTACAGTTTCCAATTCAACCCTAATGGGCTTGTTCACACGATGGGCTTCGTTTGCAAAGAGATGCTTCAGGATCAAAAACCGCTCCTCAACGGTCCGCTCTTGCAAGGAAGGAATGTTGATCGTAATCGGTATCCGTCTGATAAAGGTTTTCAACATAGAAGAACCGGGATCTTCGGTCGTAGCGCCGATGAGCAGCACATTCGCTTCCCGCTTGCGCTCCGACTCGCCCAATTTGTTGTAACTGTTCGTGTCCATGAAATAAAATATCATTTCTTGGCCTTCTGGGGGCAGCCGATGAATCTCATCCAAAAACAGGATGCCCCCATCCGCTTTCTCAACCAGCCCCTCTTTCTCCCGATCAGCCCCGGTAAATGCTCCTTTTACATGACCAAAAATGTGGGAGAGTAGCAGTTGAGGGTTATTGTAATAATCAGCGCAGTTAAATACGATAAACGGTGCTTGCTCTGAAAAGCGCTTCATATATTTACCATAATTATACATCAACCTAGCGAACATTGTTTTCCCAACGCCAGTCTGCCCCACAATCAGCGTATGTAAGCCCTTCGGCGGGTATAATATTGCCGCTTTTCCCTGCTCAACCTGGTTTCTCATACTCCCCATGAAACCGATTAAGGCGTGAAACGGATCCACTTGCTCTCCAGGCAGCAATATTTCATGAATGCTGTTGACTTGGATTTGTTTCTCTTTAAGCTGAACCCGAAAGGTCTCCTCGATCACCTGCTTGTGCAAAAACTTGACGGGTCTCCCCTTGATTTTAATAATCAAGTCGGCGCGAAGTAGACTATTAAGCTCCTTGCTTACATTATTTCTTAACATATTCTGTTGATCGGCTATTTCCGCAGCCGTAATTCCACCGCCGTCCTGCAAGGCCTCTACCGACAGTTTCTTTGTACCATTGGCAATATACTCTAAGATCTCATCAATTCGTTTCACGGTATTCCCCCATGCTGACTAGTTCTTATTTAATTAGTATATAAAAAAAGAAATAATCCTCTACAAGAAAATAAACTGACAAGTTAATCATTAATCTGATACCCTTTTTATTGAATCTATCCAAAACTCAAATTCAGCCCATTCCATTCACTTCTTTTCCAAGATCAGAGGTTGGCAGTATAATTGCATAAGCTTCACGAATAAGCTGCATAAAAAGTTATTTTTGTTTCCCAGTAAGGAGCTGAGATAAAATAATGCGCTACGGATTACAGCAAGAGCAAACATTCAGGCTGGCTATGACTCCAGAATTACGACAAGCCATCACGATTCTTCAATATTCTTCGGTCGATCTGATGTCATATCTTCATGAGCAAGCAAATGAAAATCCGATCATTGATTTGACAGAGATCGACATGTCCATCGAAAGAATCAATACAGAAGAAGAATATTCGCCACGAAAAAATGATAATCCGGTAGACCTTCTGGATTTTGTCTCTAATCCCGCAGATAATTTATATAGACATCTTAAAGCGCAGCTTGGGATGGTCAGCGGGCTATCCAGGCTACAACAGATGATTGGCATGTTTCTGATTGGGAATTTAAATGAAAAAGGCTACCTTGAGCTGGATGTAAATACAGTTGCCGGAATACTTGACGTCCCCACCGATGAGGTTGAAAATATACTTGCCCTGATTCAAGGCTTTGAACCGGCAGGAATCGCTGCCCGCAGTCTGGAGGAATGCCTTCTTTTGCAGCTGCGATATGCCGGGAATGATGATGTTTATCTGGAAGAAATCGTGCGACATCACATGGTCAATCTTTCATGTAACCGCATACAAAAAATCGCGGATGCTCTGGGGATCGACATTCACATGGTACAACAAATTACCGATCAGATACGCAAGCTGAATCCTTGTCCGGGAGCGGCATTTGCTCCATATGAACGCCAGCATCATATAGCAGATATCTCAGTGGAGAAATTTAAAAACGACTACATTGTGACAGTTAATGATATCACAGTCCCACGCGTCGGGATTAATCCTTTTTACCAAAGTATGCTTCGAAAGCCGGCTATGGAGGAAGAGAAACGATTTCTTCGTGAGAAAATGAATACGGCATTATGGCTTATTCATAGCCTTGAGCAGCGCCGCCTGACCCTGATGCGTGTGGCCCAGGCTATTGTTGATAGGCAGCGGGAATTTTTTGAGCATGGCGTTTATCATCTGAAATCGATGACCCAAAAGGAGATTGCTGAAATAACCGGCCTGCATGAATCCACGATCAGCCGGGCGGTCAGTAATAAATACATGCAGACGCCCCGTGGATTGTTTGAACTCAAATATTTCTTCACCTCCGCCCTAGGATCGAAAGACGGAGATGCTACTTCATCAGAGAGCGCAAAAATGCGGATAAAGCAGATCATCGACGGTGAAGAGAAGCAAAAACCATTTTCAGATCAGGCAATCACAGAACTGATGGCAAAGGAAGGACTAGAGCTGTCACGCAGAACGGTAGCCAAATACCGAGAAGAATTGGGGTATTTATCCTCCGCCAGGAGAAAAGTGTATTAAAACTTCAGCAAGCGATTGTGAAAACCAAGAAGCAGCGCTATCACATTCTACCGGCTGCCTCCCTCGTAGAATCTCCAATAGAATAGGCCAACCAGTAACCTCTGGTTGGCCTATTCATATGACCTGAGCGAGTACAGCAGTCTACGCAGGTAGTGTCTGTGTTTTCAATTGCACGTACAACTGGTGTGTCACCTGCTGCGGCTCAATACCCAACTCATCTTCCAATAAGCTGACGAAGCTTTCATAATGCTTTTGAGCAGCTGTATACTCGCCCAACTGGGCATAGGCTGTCAGCAGCAGACCGCAGATATCATCTGAGTAAGGCTCCCTCTGCTGTAGGCTGAGCAAGCGCTGGACAGACTGACGGGCACGACCTGAACGTAGTTCTTCTTTAGCCAGTTCTGAAGCACATGCCAGATACATATTGCGTAGTTTTTCTCTTTTTGCATACGCCCATGGATAATCGTGCTCCTCCAGATAATTGCCACGGTACAGAGCCAACAGGCTCTCGATACGCGGTGTACCGCCATTCCCAGAGGCCGCCCACTCGGAGATGCCCCGCTCGAATAGCTCCACATCTGTAACCCAGCCATTACGATTCAAACGATAGCGATCCAGGTTGTATTCCAGCTTCGTATCTTGCATCCGTTCTTTCAACGCCTTGCGGATTTGGTAAATGGACGTGTGTAGATGAACAACAGCCTTATCCAAATGATATTCGGGCCACAGCGCATCCAGCAATTGCTCCTTGCTAACCCATTCTCCTTCATGATGTAGTAAAAAGGAGAATAGCTCCTGCGACTTTAGTGTACGCCATTTGAATGGCTTTGCTCCCACGGCTCCTTGTCCATCCTCCGGAATTTCAAGCTTTTGAAAACAACGCACTTTGGGTAATTGCTCTGCTGCGACGACCGAGCTGGAAGGACGGGAATCTGCCAGCGTGGCTACAATCCGATCTAACGTTTTATTAAGCCGCCGGGCATGAACAGGTTTTAACAAGTAATCCAGTGCCTGCAGTTCGAATGCTTCAATAGCGTATTCCGAATACGCAGTCACAAAGACGATATGAATATGCGAGTCCAGCTGTTGAATCCACTCGGCGGCCTCCAGTCCGTTCATCTCCGGCATTCCGATATCTATAAAAACAATATCCACGCGTTCTGCCGCCAGATGATCCAACCCAGCTTGTGCAGACGTATATTTGCCCATGACCGTTAATCGTCCGTCCGCCTCCAGCAACCGTTCCAGGTACGTTAATGCCGACCTCTCATCATCAATCAATATCGCCTTCATCTGTGTCCGCGCCCCCTTCTTGCTGCAACCATCCATCACAATGCTCTATGACCAGGCTATCTGCTTTATCATCCGATTTTTAATTTCTTATATTTTATATATCGTATAAACTCGGGCGCGACATTAGCTTTTCTGGCCGATGTACTGTATTTTTTTATTCATTCAGTAGGGTGAGATAAGATCGTTTCCGGCACACGGAAGCTTACCGTCGTCCCTTGCATAGGATTGCTTTCAATCCGCAATCCTTCTCCATACATATGGATCAGACGGCGATGGATATTACGCAGTCCCACACTGGAGGATACATGCTCCTCCGACAGTAGCTGTTGTAGTCGCTCTGGTGGAATCCCTACGCCGTCATCGGTCACGCTGACCACAAAATCGGCTCCATCTTCTTGTACAATCACCCGCACTGTTCCACCTGTGGCCCGCTGCATCACACCGTGTCGTATCGCATTTTCCACGATGGGCTGAATGCTTAATGGCGGGATCAGCGACCGGATGTTCCTCCCTACCTCTATAGTTACCTGCAACCGTTCTTCAAAACGGGCTTTTTCCAATGCCACATACGATTCTACCAATTCCAGCTCCTTGCATAGCGGAACTGTATTCTCCCTGTTTTGAAAATCAAAGCTTCCCCGCAAGTACTGACTCAGCTCCATGAGCAGCTCCGCTGCTTTGTCCGGGTCTACTGCTACGGTCGAAACAATGACATTTAATGCATTGTACAGAAAGTGCGGCTTGATTTGCGCCTGTAAAAAGGCCATTTCCGAACGCACCGCTTCCTCTGCCGAATTACGCATGTTCAACAGGGTGCGTACACGCGCCTTTAATTCCTCCGCATCAACAGGCTTACGCAGAAAGTCATTTGCTCCGGCCATAAAGCCTGCATGGATATCGCCGGGCAGGTCGCGTGCCGTCAGCAGCAATACGGGTAGCTCGGAGAGAGAATACCCTTCGCGAATTCGTCGACACAACTCAATACCGGACATTTCTGGCATCATCCAGTCCGTAATAACTAGATCAAATCGGGCACGGCCATTCAGCAGCTGAAGCGCCTCCTCAGCATGGTCCACAGCCACCACACTACAACCTGTGGCGTATAACAGCTCTTCCAATACCCGAAGGTTAACCCCATCATCATCTACAGCCAGCACTCTGTAAGGAACATTCCTCACTTGCTCTAATCCATCCTCTTCAAGCGGATTCACACCCTGATTCGAGGTCACACCAGGCTTCAATATAACCTCAGACAAGACATCTTTTTGAACTTCATGTGCCGACGTACCAGTCTCCGCTAAGGGCAGTGTAAAATAAAAGGTCGAACCCTTGCCCAATCTAGATTCTACTCGGATATAACCTCCATGCAGCTCCACCAGACGACGGGTTATGCCTAACCCAAGCCCAGTTCCACTATATCCTTTGTCCTCAGCATTCGCTCCTCGATTAAAAGGTTCAAATATGTGTGAAAGATGGTCTGGGGCAATACCTGGTCCGGTATCCTTCACACTGATTTCCATTTCACGGTTCCTCACCTTGGCAGAGATTACGATTTCGCCTTCCTCCGTAAATTTCATCGCATTACCCAATAAATTGTATAAGATCTGATTCAACCGGTCCTCATCTGCATCCACCTTGGGCAACGAATTAGGCCATTCTTTGACGAATTGGAGCTTTTTCTTACCTACGTTATGACCCAATACCTCCAGCACAGAATTCACGGCAGTCTGTACATTTACAGGCCGACGGTTTAAGGCTAATCTTCCATTTTTCAAATTAGAAAAATCCAAAATATCGTTAATCAAATAGGAGAGTCTACGCCCTACCTTCGCAATCAAGACCAAGTTATGCTTTTGCGGCTCATTGAATTGCGTCCCGTAGCGGTCTAGCATGGACTGAGCGATATTAATAATGCCATGTAGAGGAGTACGCAGCTCATGTGACGTGTTTGCCAGAAATTCGTCCTTTAACCCATCCAGTGTCAGCAACCGTCGTGATAGGTTCTCAACCTCCATGAACGAATATACAAAACGTTTGGCCAGCAGTAGTGTTTGGGCCAATACGAATATGAGCATTTCATAGGCTGTCACCCCACGTACATCTCCCCAGCCCAGAACATACACAAAACTAGTTACCACAATCATAAGAATGCTCATAATACTAATGACTAGCAGCGCAGCATCATCCGTCCGTTGAAGAAGTCCACGAATCAGAATCAGTAATACATACCCCACACTGACTACACCAAAAAGAAGAATAAAAGTCTCAAAGGATGAAAGGACCAGTGTAGGCAACAATAGCCCCATACCCAGCATCAGTGCGGTTACAATATTATATAGAAGCAGCACGATTCGATTCATAACAATCTGTGTCGTCAGATGAACATACCGAATCAGAAAATAGTAGAACAGCGTCGAAGAGAACGATTGAATTTTCAATATCCATTCATAAGGCAAATCCGGCATCCCCCAGACTAGCAGCTTCTCTCCATGTGTCAGAATGTAAAATAGTGCCGCGATGCAAAAGCATGCTAAGTAAAGCAGGGCCTTCTCTTTTCTACGTAAAAAGTACAGCATGATAAAAAATACGGTAGGGATAAAAAATCCTGCAACCAGTACGGTGTCCTCTGCCATCGCTACTTCACGGCTATGCGTAATACTGGCATAATCCCCAAATAGCAGCGGATAAATGATCCCCCCAGAGGAATAGCTATAATTAGCCACATGCACGGTAATATCAGCCGAATGTCCATCTACTGCAGCAAATCCAACAAAGGGGGCGTTGCCCTGCTTGCCCTTGTCGGCTGAAACAGAGGGAATACCACTTGCCCCCACCTCTGCTCCGTTAATCCATACTCGGCTGGAGTTGCGAATATTTTGCATATGGATGCCGTACATATTTTCCACTTTTTCAGGCAATAGTACACGAACATGATAGGTTCCATATCCAGTCGCCTGTCCCCCAGGCATCCACTGATTCCATTTACCAGGCACATCCACAATTTTGGCAGAAGATCCGGTGCCTAATCCCAATTTGGAGGAGTTTTGACGATTTCCCCAATCCTGATATCGCGTTTCCTGAAAAGATGAAGGCTGCAAAAGCTGATTAGGATAAAACTCCCACTCTCCCCCCAACTGTACAGCACCTTCCTTGTCGGGGTCCCAATTACGCAAATCAATAACACCGTTGTGAGCTTTCCAATGACTGTTTCCGGATAATACACCCGACACTAACGGATATACCGGCAACGCAACCGCAAGCAGAAGTATAATAAAAAATAAAACACCCTGTTTTTTCATAAATCCCCCGCTCTTTTCAATAACGTCTATCTTTTTGTATCGGTTATTCTATTCAGCTACATTAGAAGCGTTGTCCATACAAAAAAGGACGTCCGCCGCAGATAAAATCTGTGCGGAATCGTCCCCTTCTATACATCCTTGCACTTCCTATATTCCCCTTATTAAGGAATTATAACGTCATCAATACTACCGCCAGGAATCGAGCCTGAATCATCTCCGCTGCTATCGCTCGGTGGCGTTGCTTCACCACTGCTGTCGCTGCTTCCTGTTCCACTGTTATCGCTCGGCGGTGTTGCTCCACCGCTAATGTCGCCGCTTCCTGTTCCGCTATTATCGCTTGGCGATGTTGCTCCACCACTGCTGTCGCCGCTTCCTGTTCCGTTGCTATCGCTTGGCGGTGTTGTTCCACCACTGCTGTCGCTACTTCCTGTTCCGTCGCTATCGCTTGGCGGTGTTGTTCCACCACTGCTGTCGCCGCTTCCTGTTCCGCTGCTTTGTTGCTGGCTGTCTATAAAATCTTTATACTCCTGAATCGCATCTTCCAGATTCATGTAATTTTTCTTAAGTTCCGGCATAGGCAAATACTGGTCCAGACGATTGAATGCATCCACTACTCTGTGAAAGTAGACCGTCGTAGGATCTGTACCATTTACTGTAAGCAGATTGTTCGCAATGTTCTTGAGCTCATTGATATCAAGATCAGTTACGATCCATTTGGATTGGTAGTTCGCAAACGCTGTAATCAAATCCGTGTTAGCCTGGTCTACCTGCAGTTGTGTGCTATTCGGATTATTAAGCACAAGGTTTGCCAGATTAATTTGCCCCTGAAGTTCTTCGTTATCTTGATCAGTATAATGACGTCCGAACGTCTGAACTTCATTATTAGCCAAATTGATATTGAGGTTCAACAACATAGTATCCACCGCTATAGGTGCAGTATACTGGTTCTGTACCTGTTGCAGCTCCTCATATACAGGAACAACGTCTTGTAATTCAAAGCTGGACAAGCCTAAGAAAGTAGAGGCATGCTCTGAAGCAGAAGACAAAGCTTGCTGAGCCTCAGCGCTTAATGTGCCTGAATTTTGCAGCAAAATTCCATTGATCGAAGTCTGCATTTCAATGACTTTGTCTCTCAACTGTAGCCTTTTCTCATTATATTTTTCAATATAGGTCCCTTTAGCCTGACTTAATTGATTATAAGAGATCACCAATTGCTCCTCAGGAGTAAACGGCATAATAAGTGCAAAGTGGGCTTGTACTGTTTGTTGATCTAAAAGCTGCATTTCCGTATTCAAGTAATTACGAGCTACAGGGTCAGACAGCAGTTTGAGTTGAATATCTTGAACCAGCTGCTGCAGTTTTTCCCGAGTTGTAGCAGGCACTGGCGCAGTAAATTCCGTAAGCCTTTGACTCAGCTCCATGTTCAAGTTCAATACGTCCTGCTGGGTCATAGCAGTGTGCATCTTCTCTGTATATTCCTGAATCAGGTTGTCTAGTTCAGCATTTTGAGAACCACTCTGATCGTAGATAACCTGCGCTTCTTGTAAAGTATTTTTAAGCACTGAGAAGTCCGCTGCTTGCAGTGCCAAGAATGATTCTGTGGCACCTTCTATTTTTTGTTTCCATTCGTCCAACTGCTCCGTTGTAGATAATGGATTCAGATATACTTTTGATCCTTCCCTCACAATGGACTTGTAACGCGCTTTGTCAGTTTTCAAATTCTCCACACGATCCGTTACATCGAGAAAATGCAGATATGCATCTCTGAGTTTTACTGATGCTTTGTATACCTTTATTACTCGACCCAAGCTTTCTACTTCCCGATCCACAATATTCTGAGGCGCATTCCCTTCCAACACATTGTTGCCAAATCGAATAGCTTGACTTAGTGAGTCATCCCAAAGAGGCGGAAATTCGTCACCAACCATCCGGTTTTGTTCAAGGATAGTCGAAGCTAACTGAATCAGTCTAGTTAATTCCTGTGTTCCAATCACCGGTTCTGTGACTGAGGCTGTGTACACAGAAACATCCTGTTTCAATGTGCTGAGCGCTTGATCTACTTCTGCCTGCGTGGCTGCCGTATTGTTCAGTACCAGCATAGCTTGATTGATTGCTATAGACAGGCTTTCCTTCGCTGCGGCTGGGTAAAGCGCCTGATCTGTTCCACCCTCATCTGCACGCTCCAGCAGTTCTTTGGCTGCATTGATTTCTGTCTCCAACTGACTGCGGTCTACGCTGATAATGTCACTGTCGTGTTTTTTCTTATCTTTGCTGTCTGTATCCGTGATAACCGATCCAGCAGAGGATGAGTTCTTTGTACCATTCACGAGACCAATAGCTTCTTTCACCGCATCATAGTTAATGATAACATCCCGCGGCTGTTTTTGTTCCGGCAGGTTAAGCTGGCTGATTGCTGCTCCCTTAGCCAACGTAATTAAGGGAACGCCCACATATTGAGATGCATCCAGCAAACCAATACTACCGTTAACCAACAGCTTGCCGAGTCCCTGTTGTAATGAAACACGGCTAATCGCAGCATTTCCTTCGGTCATGATCGATGCATCATTTTTCAGCGTCAAGTTGTCAATCTTTGTCGTTCCGGTTGCTGTCAGCTTGGCATCCTTAGAGCCCAACTCCACACCAGACCATGTCGTATTTTCCAAAATGGCCGATACAGACTGATTTCCTGAACCTTTGATTTCCAATACGCCTGTGGAGGACATGTTTTTCAAGGTTACCGAACCATTGACGATTAGGCGTCCATCAAAAGACATACCCTTACCGTCAAATACGCCACCGTCTGCGTTAATTTCCAGCTGTTTTACACCTGTGAGTGTACGCAAATTACGGTTAAGATCGATTTTTGCCCCTTTTAATACCGCTTTGTTATTTTCACCGAACAAGCCTTGCAAAGATCCTTCCAGCTGGTAGGGGATATTTCCGATTCGAACAGTATTGCCCTCTGATTTCACTTCTCCTACTGGATGATCCAACAGGCTAACGAATACTTCCGCACTACTCTCACGGTTCAATGGATTTTTCAAATCCGTTGCAGAAGCATCCTCTGATAACAAACCATAATTGCGAGCTACCTGAACTGCATTTTGCTGTGCGTCCATAGTACCTGCATCCTGCAAGTCCATTGCGCGTACTAGCGATACGATCAGTTCTTCCTTGGTAATGGCATCTCCCGGACGGAACAGTTCTCCGTTGCCTGTCATATACCCAGCTGCACGTACAGCCTCAATATAGGGAGCACCCCATGCATCCGAGGACACATCCATAAAAGAAGTTTGCGGCTGATTGTTAACTTCCAACTGGAACAGACTGCACAAAATTTTAGCCGCTTCTGCGCGGGTCAAATTCTTTTGTGCCATAAAATCGCCCTGATTACCACCTGTCATCAAACCCAAAGTGCGAGCTTGTGTTACAAATCCAGTTTCACTTTGCGTATCTGCTGTCGCTGCATAAGCAGTCTGGGCACCGCCCATCCAAGGCAGAGATACGATGGAGCCTGAAGCAATCCCCAGTACCATTGCAGATGCAATCCATTTATTTCGATTTACAAGTTTCAACATTTTCACTCCTAGACGCTATTTATTGGCATATATCCTGTTATATCAAAGGCTTTAGTCATGTTTAGTTCTACGATTTATGCAACCAAGGAACTATGCTAAGAGAAGTATACGAAACCCTACTGAACCGATTCTGAACAATTAGACCTATACGAATCATTCCGCAGCAAAAATGCTTGGCTTGGAGTTAACTCCATATGGCATAATATCCGATGTAAGCGGTGGAGTAGACTAGATTTGAAGAAAACCATATCTAGGAAGCGAGGTATAATCAAATGGACTATGTTAAGCTTGGAAATACCGGCTTGGATGTATCCCGGCTTTGTCTTGGCTGTATGGGCTTCGGGGTCGCTGAACGATGGATTCATCCATGGATACTAGATGAAGAGCGCAGTCGTCCAGTTATAAAAAAAGCTCTGGAGCTAGGCATTAATTTTTTTGATACCGCAAATGTATATTCAGATGGAACTAGCGAGGAAATTGTCGGACGGGCTTTAAAGGATTATGCGAATCGAGATGAAATTGTCCTAGCAACAAAGGTTCATTTCCGTATGCATCAAGGCCCCAATGGTGCGGGACTTTCCCGAAAGGCTATCATGAGCGAAATTGATAAGAGCCTTAAGCGACTGGGGACAGATTATGTGGATCTATACCAAATCCATCGCTGGGATTACAATACCCCTATTGAAGAGACGATGGAAGCATTACATGATGTTGTGAAGGCCGGAAAGGCAAGATATATTGGTGCTTCTGCCATGTATGCATGGCAGTTTCTGAAGGCATTGCATGTCGCTGAGAATAATGGATGGACACGGTTTGTATCAATGCAAAATCATTTAAACCTTTTATACCGTGAAGAAGAGAGAGAAATGCTGCCGCTTTGTAAGGAGGAAAAGATCGGTGTAATTCCATATAGCCCGCTTGCAGGAGGTAGATTGACGCGGGATACGCAGGAAACAACACATCGGTCTGAAACCGATCAAGTGGCAAAATCTAAATACGATGCGACTGCAGATTCCGATCGATTGATTGTGGATCAGGTTGCGACAATCGCAGAAAAACGTGGAGTTCCCCGCGTTCAAATTGCTCTTGCCTGGTTGCTGCAGAAAGCACCGGTGACTGCTCCCATTATCGGTGCTACAAAGACATCTCATCTCGAAGATGCGGTAGCTGCTCTATCAATTACGTTAACACCAGAGGAAATTGCGTCGCTGGAAGAACTGTATGTTCCTCATCCAGTAATTGGCGCTCTATAAAAATAGCAATGTGATAATAGTTTGGATATAAGAAACAGCAAAAACGCCCTATCCAGTTACATAGGGCGTTTCTTGATCAGTAATAACGCTAAAACCTGACATACCAACTATATATTTTTATATCCGTTTTGTTCATTAACCCCTGCGTGCTTTGCGGGAGAGCAGATTGCCCAAGGACTGAACACCTTGTACAAACACGACTAGAATGATAACAGTAATCAGCATTACCAGCGTATCAAAACGTTGATAGCCATACGCTATCGCCAGGTCGCCAATCCCACCGCCACCGACCGCACCAGCCATAGCCGTTGCACCAATCAGTCCAATGGCGGCTGTCGTTAACGATAAAATCAAAGAACTGAATGCCTCGGGTAGCAAAAAGTATCGAATGACCTGAAACGGAGTCGCTCCCATCGCATCTGCTGCCTCCAATATCCCCGGGTTGACCTCCAACAGCGAATTTTCCACCAACCTGCCGATATAAGGTGCTATATATATAATCAAGGGGACAATGGCCGCACTAGTCCCAATAGATGTATGCACAATCAGACGAGTTAACGGAATGATCGCTATCAGCAAAATAATAAACGGTAAGGAACGGACAATGTTAATGATCGGATTTAAAATACCGTACAGCCATTTGTTCTCCAAAATTCCGCCTGAACGGGTAACAACAAGTAAAATACCGATAGGAATCCCAATCAGAGCGCCAATAAATAATGATATGCTGACCATGAGCACGGATTCATACAAAGCTTCCCACAGTTGATCCCAAGTTATCGTGGTTCCTGTAATCATCATAGACTCTCCACCTCCTGAATATGGACTCCTTTGCTCTTGATAAAATCAACAGCCTGCTGAACGGCCTGCTGCTCACCGCGCAGTTGAAGTGTCATATAGCCAATCGTCGTTTCTTGTATCTCCGTCATGTTGGCAAACAAAATGTTCACATGGATATCATGCTTCCGAATCAATTCATGAACCACTGGGTCGGAAGCTGCCTGTCCGATAAATTCCAGCTTGTATATGCGTTGCGACTCTTGTTGCTCGAACGTTTGCAGTACACTATCCGGTACTTCATCGTGAATAACTGTGCGTACAAAGCTTTGCGTCGTTGGATGCTTCGGCTGCCCGAATACCTCCAGTACATCGCCCTGCTCAATGATTTCCCCCTTCTCCATTACAGCTACCTTGTTGCAAATCCGTTGAATGACCGACATCTCATGGGTGATGATCAATATGGTGATCTTGTATTTCTTGTTGATTTTGCGAAGCAAATCAAGAATAGACTGCGTGGTCTGCGGATCAAGTGCCGAGGTTGCCTCATCACAGAGCAAAATGGACGGGTTGCTCGCAAGCGCCCGCGCAATCCCGACACGCTGCTTTTGTCCGCCGGAAAGCTCGCTGGGATAGCTATTTGCCTTATCTGATAGTCCTGTGAATGCCAGCAACTCTGTTACACGCCTCTCAATTTCCCGCTTGTTGCGCTTGAGCAGCACCAACGGAATGGCAATGTTTTCGAATACTGTTTTCGATTCCAGCAGATTAAAATGCTGAAAAATCATGCCGATCTTCTTCCTTACTTTTCGCAGCCCCGAGGTCGAGTAGGCATTTAAGCTCTCCCCTTCGACAAGAACCTCACCGGTCGTTACTTTCTCCAGACGATTGACCAAACGGATAAGCGTACTTTTTCCCGCACCACTGAATCCGATAAAACCAAAGATATCTCCTTTATCCACTGTGATATTTATATTTTTTAACGCTTGAATGCTTAAGCCTTTTCTTACATAGGTTTTGGATACATTCCTAAGTTCAATCATAGCTCCTAACTCCTCCCGCTCCATCAAGTATGTAAAATCTCTCTGAGTTGATTTCTTTCCTATGGCACGAACATCGAATCAAATTTAAATCCGAGTATTTTAGTAAGTTTTATAGAGTATACTACTTCGATTTTATATTGATGTCAATATGTGTTTTAAGTTTGGTGCAAGCATTTCTTTCTTTGCATAAATGAACATGATATTGCAGATGGTATGGAATAAGCCGAAGTATACACATCTTACCCGAATCAGGGCGGAAGCGGAGGAAGATAGATGAAGCAAATATTTACCTTGTGGCTATGCATTGCATTGATGGGGATGTCCACAGTTATGGGAGAATCAGCATCAGCTACCCAAGCTGTGGACGGACAGCCGTATCATTTTGGATTTAAAAAAAGTAAGGGAGGCGAGCTGCCTTCCATCGCACAAGAAGGCTTTATGCACCTGATTGAAAGACAAGGCGGCATCTTTTTGGGGGATACGACTAAGAAAGAATTGTTTCTTACTTTCGACAACGGTTACGAAAATGGATATACTCCCAAGGTGCTGGATGTATTGAAAGCCAAAAAGGTTCCAGCCGCCTTCTTTGTAACCGGGCATTTTGTAAAAGACCAACCGGATTTGATGCTCCGCATGGCCAGCGAAGGCCATATTATCGGAAACCATTCATGGAGCCATCCTGATATGAGCACCATTTCTTCGGCAGAGATTCGGTCTGAGCTGGATCGGGTACGAACTGCGTCTGCAGAGCTGACTGGGCAAAAGGAAATGAAATATGTCCGGCCACCGCGCGGCATTTTTAATGAAAAAGCATTGGCATCCTGTCGAGAAGCCGGATACACGAGTGTGTTCTGGTCGGTGGCCTACAAGGACTGGGACACGAATATTCAGCGAGGAACAGACTATGCCTATCGCCAAGTTATGCAGCAGCTCCACCCTGGAGCGGTCATTTTGCTCCATTCTGTATCCAAGGATAATGCCGAGGCACTTGGCTCGATCATTGACGAGGCTCGCAAGCAAGGATATGAGTTCAAAAGCCTGGATGACCTTAAAGTTAAGCACTATCATTAAAAATAGCATCTAACTTAATGACTCAATACCGTCATCAGCCCGATCCACATCTGCCCTAGCAGACTGTGTGAATCGGGCTGATTAGTTTACGAATAAGGAAGGTCATGGATATAATGACGTAAGAAACGATTTGGAGAGCACTTTTTTGGAGGTACATATATTATGCACTTTGTATTTGATTTGGATGGGACGATCTGCTTTAAGGGGCAGTGTGTGTCGGATAAGATCGCAGGCTGTTTGGAACAATTGACTCAAGCGGGACAATGAAGTCATTTTTGCCTCGGCACGACCAATCCGCGACATGCTGCCCGTACTTCCTAAACGCTTTCACAACTACACCCTGATTGGCGGTAACGGCTCATGATCTCCCAAAAAGGCAGTGTAAAATACGTAGAGTCCTTTCTTCCGGAAGTAAAGAATGCTCTACTCACACTGCTAGAGGAGCACCAAGCCACCTACCTGATTGACAGTGAGTGGGATTATGCATATACAGGCGCAGCTGATCATCCCATACTCAACAATGTGGATGTCAACAAGTTGGCGCAAAAGCTACCTGTGGCGTCCCTGAAATCCATTGTAAAAATGCTCATTTTAACTGCTGACGATATGGAAAGCTTGGCTGCTAAGCTTCTACCGCTGGGTGTGGTCATCCATCAGCACCGTAATGAACAGGTACTGGACATTAGCCCCCAGAATATCCATAAATGGAACGCGCTTGAGAAACTTGGTGTGCAGCCTCGTCAATTTATCGCCTTTGGCAATGATGCGAATGATATTCCAATGTTCAACATCCAAAGGATAACAACGCCTATTTCAAGGTTAGCTTATACACTCTAGCTTCATAAGGCCGCAACTTCAAGGCGTGCAAATTTTCTCCTTTTACCGGTTCGTAGTTGGAGAGAAGCAGCTCCGCCTTGGCGGCAGGAAACTCCTCACCGTCGGGCCAGTGGAACACGGGATCACGGTCAAAGAAATTCAAAATGACAATCAAACACTCTTGTCCCAGCATGCGTGAAAATACATATTGCTCTGTATCAAGTGGCAACAACAGCTTGTATTCGCCATAGACTATGACCTCATGTTGTTTGCGCAGAGCAATCAACTTACGATAATAGTGGAAAATTGAGTTCGGGTCATTTCTTTCTGCCTCTGCATTAATGTGCGTGTAGTTATCATTAATTTTCATCCACGGCTCTCCATCGGTAAATCCGGCTGCAGGTCCGGCATTCCACTGCATGGGAGTGCGTGCATTATCCCGACTTTTTCGCCAGATCGCGGCCATAATCTGCTCCTCTGGCTCACCGAGCTTCCGTTGCTGCTCATAATAGTTTAACGTTTCCACATCTCGATAATCATCAATCGACGGGAAGGCAATATTCGTCATCCCGATTTCCTCACCCTGATAAATATAAGGTGTACCCTCAATCATATGTGTGAAGGTTGCCAGCATTTTGGCGGATTCCACACGATATTGTCCATCATTCGCAAAACGGGAGAGAGCCCGTGGTTGATCGTGATTGTTGAGATAATTGGCATTCCATCCTTCCTGATGAAGCACCGTCTGCCAACTACTCATTATTTTTTTCAGTTCCACCAGCGTCCACGACTTGTACTTCCATTTTTCCGTTCCTAACCCTTGTGCATCAATAAACATGTGCTCAAACTGGAACACCATATTCAGCTCATGCCGCTGATCTCCCACATAATCCAGTGCCTGTTTCGGTCCTAAACCGGACGTTTCGCCAACCGTCATTAAGGGATAACGCTCCAGTACTTTTTCATTTAGCATCCGTAGAAGTACATGAACCTGTTCCAGATTGGAAAAGAGTTGATAGGCACGCACCAAGGTTTGTTTGTCGGGATTATGGGCATCCGGCAGCCCTTCTGCTTTGACAATATGGGCAATGGCGTCAAAGCGGAAGCCATCGACTCCCTTTTTTAACCACCATTCCACCATACGATAGAGTTCACCCACCATCTCTTCATTTTCCCAGTTCAGATCCGGCTGATGCTCGGAATACAGATGCATGTAATATTCGTCTGTAAGCTTGTCATATTTCCACACAGAACCGGAGAAATACGATTCCCAGTTGTTCGGATATCCGCCATTTTTGCCTGTTCGCCATATGTAGTAGTCCCGCTTCGGATTATCCTTGGATGAGCGTGACTCCGTGAACCACGGATGCTCATCCGACGTATGGTTTAATACCAAATCCATCATAATTTTGATGCCTCGTTCATGCGCCTGATGAAGGAGTTCATCAAAATCCTCCATCGTTCCAAACTCATCCATAATGGCATAATAATCGCTAATATCATATCCATTATCGTGATTGGGCGACTTATATATCGGGCAAATCCAGATCACATCAATCCCCAGCTCAGACAGATAATCCAGCCGAGACAAAATGCCGCGCAGGTCCCCTTTTCCGTCTCCGTCAGAATCCTGAAAACTGATCGGGTATATCTGATAAACAACAGCTTCCTTCCACCATATTCTTCTAGGCATGTTTCCCTCCTGTATCTTCTCTGTACATCCAATAGCTTATGCTCTTAACATACACGCAATACCTGTATGCGAATCGTTGGTGCAGGGAAATAAGGGACTTGTAAGCTTGCTCGGGCGCATAAGCAGAGCTGATATAGCCTACGATATATTTTTTAATTTATTTTTTTGAAAAACAGGTTGTATAAATGGACTTGGCGTTACCTATATTTATGAACTGCCCATATACTTGAACCAAAAGCGGTGCCATTCTTGAATTTAGGGAGGAATGTATATGAACCTTCGACCCAAGGAGCCAAAGGATCTGATTGTGGAATCAGCTGTAATCCCACCCAACATCCATGTGGATGTGGAGTCAGCCACTGAGGGGGGAACACGCCGCCTGATGCTTAGCGATAACCCGGAGACGCTTACCCATGTGACGGTACCTACCGAGCAAGCCACTTTGTGGCATGATGTGGTTCGCACCACAACCCGGACAGTCAAGCACCGGATTTTCGGCTGGCATTATAACAAAATAGGCAGCCCTGTTAAACTGGGCATCACCATAGAGAATAAAAGCACGGCTCGCCTGGAAGTACGTCATATTGAACGTGCCCTTGAGATTGTACCTGAGGACGGCAACTGGATTATTGATGTTGGGCAGTCTATTGCCAAAAGCTGTTTGGCGGGTACGATGAAACGTCTGAAGCCAGTAGACCGTCACAAATTCGGCAGAGGCACCGCCTTGCTGGAGGAATTTGAGCTACCCGAAGGATCGCTGGCTGGATTCATCTATGACCTCACGGTAGAATATGCCGAAGGCCACGGTACGCTGGACTATGTGATTCGCACCGTAGTCAGCAAAGATACGCAGACGGATCTGCGCGAGATTCACAAGGATGCACTCCCTCCTGTCCCGCCGCCGCAGGCGCACCCACGAGGAGTATGGTCCTTTTCTGAAACAAATGCGCGCATGCCGGAGTATGTAGTAGGGCAAAGCGCCAACTACCGAGCATGTGCCACTAAGAAGCTGAACGGCGAAACTCCTGCAGATCTGCTGTTTACCGGAGCACGCAGCGAGCTGGGGCCTGCGCTTGATAATCGCGGACAATTCGGAACGATATATAACGCAACCATTCCTATCGTTAATCACAGTAGTGAGGTACGTACCGTACGAATCTATGCCAATCCACGTGGAGGCGCGTTCGCCGGGTCTGTACGCGTGGATGGTCATGTATATGGTATCCCCTTGCTACAAGATAATACCAAGGTATGCCGACTGACTGACATCCGCGTCCCTCCTGGCCAGTCGAGCTATTCTCTTAGCTTCATGGTTGCAGGTAGCGCGACCACTCCGCTGGGTTTATACGTGATCACGCTATAATCGCAATAACACTAGATGGATACATGGATCGCCTCAATAGTGCAAAGAATATAATTAAGATGTGATTGTTCTAAAATGTTAAATAACCCGGTGACCATAGATCATCGGGTTATTTATGTCGATTTTTTTATAGAATACGCTATTTCAGATTACACTACTCTGCTCAGTATAAAGTTGGAAGGCGGCGTAGGCTCCGGCTTACCAAACAAATAACCCTGGGCAAGTGACACACCTGCATCGCGACAAAATTCAAAATCCTCCATTTGCTCTACACCTTCAGCCAACACCTGACCTCCAAAACGAAAAGCGGATTCCACTATCCCAGTAATTTGCCGTTTCTGATCACTGTTATGATGACAGCCATCAATTATACTGCGGTCAATTTTAACATAATCGGGCTGGAGGCAATTCATAAGCTCTGTCGTAGAATAGCCTGCTCCTACATCGTCCAGCGCCACAGAAACTCCCCGTGTACGATACTGTTCAAAGATTTGATGCAAAAAATTCAGGTCGTCTATTTCTTCTGTCTCTACGACCTCAAACACAAAATCCACCGTATTCATAGATAACCGTTCAATCGTCTCAAAGGTATGATTCAAGCAATAAGCCGGATTATAAATGGTTGAAGGGAGAAAGTTAATAAATCGTTTAATCCCCGCCGGAAGGCAGGTCGCACTTTTTTCAATAGCGGAAATACGAGCCGAGCGATCCAAATGAGCATGCAATCCAGCTTCACGGGCGACTTCAAACAGTCGGAAAGGCTGAAAAGACTTATCTGGCTGTGATGGACGCAGCAAAAACTCAAAGCCGATGATATTCAGCTTGTAGTCAACAATAGGCTGCATATGGCTGGTAAAGTTTTGATTATTAATAATACTCACCAGATCCGGATGCTGCAGTCGAGCTTGCAATTGACCAAATAAAAGCCATTCCTCAAATCCCTCAACATGTTGCAAGCCAGTCACCACAACTTGCATTCGGCTCAAGCACTCCTGCGGCAGACGAGCCAGTCCGTTAACCAGCTGTTCCAACTGTGAACGGCTGTCATAGCGAAACACGATGTTACCCTCACACCAATGTTCTTGTTTCATTTGTTCCGATAGCATGCCCAAGCCCTCTAATGCTGGAGTAAGTGACACCCTAGAATGCCTAATTTTCAGCAATCCTTGATCCTTAATAGGTAATATGATGCTGCAATTGCTGCAAGTCATAATGGTCCTCCTCGGAACAATTTCCCGGTTTTTTCACCATTATATCACAAATAATTAGAACAAAAGTACTATATAATTACGTGTTTTTACAAAAAATAAGCTTATTCTCAACAACAACTTAGGACTTAAGTGCATATTCGACAAAAACAAAACCTTTTTTACACTCATGATAAACGCAGGTACTGTTGTATTTGGCATCAAAAAAAGCAGCAAGTCTCTTGTTTAAAGAGACTTACTGCTTCATTCTGATATGGAGTGGAAACTAAAACTCCAAGTTACTTGGACGCCTTTGGTTTCGTTGTTTTAGCTGGTTTTGCAGCTGCAGGTTTAGTCGTTTTAACAGCTGGCTTCGCGGTTGCTTTCGCAGGTGCCGCAGCTTCCTTCACAGACGTCGTTGCTGCACTAGGCTTAGCGCCAGCTTTCAAGCTGTATTTGGCAAACCCGTCTGCCGCGCTGCTCAAGTATGAAATTTGTTGATTTCCGGCCAGCACATCTTTGGCATCAGGAGAGGATTCAAAGGTAACCTTGGCCTGGCCAAAAGGAGCAATAGACCAGTTGCCGTCCGCTGACGGGTTAATCGTTCCGTTCGTACGGATATAATCAACAACGACTTGGCGACTTTCATCTAGTGCTGCCATCACAATACGTTTGCCATCTGGGTTGGCCAGTTTGGAGGAGGAAGCACGATAGTTATTGGTCGCAACGATAAATTTCTGTGCAGGATCAATAGCCTTCCCATTGTATTGCAGATCCTTGATACGATGGGCTGAAGAATCAATAATAGTTCCCTTGGCATCATATCGTGCAGGCTGAGTTACATCAATCTGGTAATTCACACCGTCAATCACATCAAAATTGTAGGTTGGAAAATCTTTGTTGATCAGCGATTGTTCCTCTGTTTTGCTAGGATCAATGCGGTTGAACTGACCCGCAGACCATTCCAGCCACTCCTGAATTTCAGCACCAGTAACTTCTACGGCATGAACCGTGTTCGGGTACACGTACAGATCGGACACGTTTTTAATCGCTATTGTACCTTCAGGAATGTTGGTATAATACTCGGCACCGTTACGACCACCGGCTTTGAACGGAGCGCCTGCCGACAACACGGGAAGCTTTTCGTATTCTGTTCCTTTAAGATGGTTTTGAACATACCATTTCTGTGCATTTGTCACAATTTGAATGGACGGATCATCCTGCACTAATGCAAAATAGCTGGTAATCGGTGCAGTCGTTGTACCGACAGGTTGACGAATATAATCTAGCGTTCCTTGATGCTCTTCTTTAATCGCATCAACTAGTTTAAATTCAGGAATAAACTGCGCAGCCTGATTGGTGGTACTTACAACCGGACGCACTTGAGACTGAGAGTCGATGACGTTCCACTCACGGTTTTTCTTTTCCAGGCTCAGATCGATAATGCCTAGATCCTTGCCCCAAGAAGAAGCTTCTACAGCCGGTACACCATTAATAGTTCCTTTGTCCAAATCTAATCCGCTCATATCTTTAAAATCTGAGCTTGGGAAAGATTTGTGAGCATGCCCAAACAGAATCGCGTTAATTCCGTCTACCTTGCTCAAATATTTAACGGCATTTTCCATCATTGGCGTTTGCGGCACATCTTCATAGCCTGTATGTGCAAGTACGACAATAATGTCAGCCCCTTCTGTTTTCATTTGTGGAATAAACTTTTTGGCTGTTTCCACAATATCCTTTGTAACGACCTTATCCTTCAAATTGGCTTCATCCCACTGCATAATTTGAGGTGTTACCAGACCGATGACACCCACTCTGAGTGTATGCTCTTCGCCCTTCTCATCCATTACTGTTTTATCAAGAATCTGATAAGGGGTGAAATAATTTTTAGTAGCTTGCCCCCCTTTATCAACATAAACGTTCGCATTTACATAAGGAAAATCAGCTCCCTTGAGCGATTTGTCCAGAAAGTCGAGACCGTAGTTGAATTCATGGTTGCCCACTGTAGCTGCATCATAGCCCATTAAATTCATCATCTTGTAGACCGGATGAACACCGCCTTCTTTCTCAAAGGTTTTATTGCGAGCCATATAATCGCCTAATGGATTGCCTTGCAGCAAATCACCATTATCGAACAACATACTGTTTCTTGTTTCACTACGTGCCTTCTGGATCAAACTAGCTGTACTAACCAAGCCATATTCGTTGGTTTCTTTGTCCGAATAGTAGTCATAATTCATCAGTGCCCCATGAATATCCGTCGTTTCCATGATCCGCAGATTCACCGTAGCGCTATCGCGAGAATCGCTAGCTGCCCAGGATGGAGCGGCTGAAAACACCAGCAGGCTACAAGCTACAACTGCTGCTGTAAACCCTTTAAACCAATTTTTACGAAATAACAAAATATACCCCTCCTCATTAAGGTGTATGCCTCATATACATACTTTTGCACATATATGTAAGCTTTGAACCCACCATTCCTATTTTAATCCAACGCCAGACAAAAGAGTAGTCATTTGCTTAAAATATTTATGAAAAAATAATTATTTTTCGCATAAAAAAGCCAGTAAATCTCCTGAAAAGGTTGGAAATTTACTGGCTTGTCTGTTATATTGTTTCTATTTCGTCCACACCTGGCGCTCCGTTTGTTGACCAACGTACTCAATACGAGTCGGATTGACGTCTAAAATGACATAATCGGGATCATCAGGTCCGGAAAACCACTTTTTCAGAGAATCATTCCACACTTGTTTGCGTAACCCCTCATCAGCTGTAACCTGGACGGTAGCCTCCACTTCCAAGACTTCCTTCGTACCACCCACTTCATAACCCAGCAGCAGATAAGCATTCGGATTGTCCTTTAGCTCTTCCACTTTATGTGTTTTGCGATCCGTCGCCAGATGAATGTTCATTCCATCGTTAAAAAGGGCCATATAGCGCACTTTCGGTTTTCCGCCCTCTACCGTACCTAACGAGCAAAATTTGTTGTTATCCAAAGCCTTCACAATGGCTTGTTCCAGCTGACTGCGATCCAATGTATCCGTTTTACCCACAGTACAACAACTCCTTTTTACGAATTAGAATTCTATAGAGTCTATGCCACTTGGCACCAGCTCTCCTAAACATACAGTGTAGCTGTTCTGAAAATAACATGACCAGAACAGATCTGAATGATTCATGTTCATTTTCAGATCAAAGCTCACAGTAAAAGTGTACCCTGTCGTTCGGCAAATGAACCGTGAGCGCTTCCTTAAGGCTGGACAGACCCGCCTTCAAGGCATATAATCGTCGTAGTAAACCCGAATAAACGAACCCATTAAACCATACAATGCCAGGGGTGCTGGAATCGGCCGGCTGAGAGTGTGTCCCAAGACACTGACCCTTACAACCTGATCTGGGTAATGCCAGCGTAGGAATGCTTAAGCAAGATGTGCCTTTTATTAAAACAGGACATCCCTTACTTTGGTATATACAAGCGCAAGCGTCCCGGAATCCCGGGACGCTTTTTTTGTTGAAGATGAAGTTGTTGGAAAGATTGCATTCCGGCAGATGTTATTTTTGTGAAAATGGGGAACATAAGCTGTCTGATTGGACGGACAACGGGTAATTAAAAAGGAGAGAACACAAAGATGAAGCGCATGAAAATGTTAAGCCTGGGTCTAATCAGTCTTTGGCTCATGGCTCTGACTCTGACCGCTTGCGGCGGCAATCCCCCTACATCTCAAAAGGAGGCTCCTGCTGCCGACACTTCAACGTCTACCTCGGCAAAGGGGCTCAAAGATGTTAAAGTCGTGCTCGACTGGACACCCAATACGAATCACACAGGACTCTATGTCGCCAAGGACAAAGGATTTTACGAAAAAGCAGGCTTGAATGTCCAAATTGTTCAACCAGGCTCAGGCGGAGCCGACCAAATGGTTGCTTCGAATGCTGCACCTTTTGGTATCAGCTATCAAGAAGGCGTCACTCAGGCTCGCATCCAAGGCGTGCCGCTCGTATCCATCGCTGCGGTGATTCAGCATAACACCTCTGGCTTCGCAGCCCCGGTAGACCGCGGAATTAAAAGCCCGAAAGATTTCGAGGGTAAAAGCTACGGCGGCTGGGGTTCTCCTGTAGAAGAAGCGGTCATGAAATCCATCATGGATTCAGACCAAGGTGATGTGAGCAAAGTGAAGATCGTCAATATGGGTAATGCAGACTATTTTACAGCCGTGAAGCGGGATATTGACTTTGCCTGGATTTTCTACGCATGGACCGGGATTGAGGCCAAGCTTCGAGGTGAGCCATTGGATATGCTATATGTAAAAGATTATTCCAAAAACCTCGATTACTATACACCTGTAATTGTGAGCAATGAACAGACGATAAAAAATGATCCTGAGCTGGTTAAGGCGTTCATGGACGCTACCGCGCAAGGCTATGAATACACTATCGCCCATCCAGAAGAAGCGGCAGATATCTTAAGTAAAGCTGTGCCGGAGCTGGACAAAAAACTGGTACTCGCTAGTCAAAAATGGCTAAGTCCGCGTTATCAGGACGATGCCCCGCAATGGGGCGTACAAAAAGCGGAGATATGGAAAAACTACTCGGACTGGATGTATGAACGCAAGCTGCTCAGCAAACCTTTGGAAGTCGATAAAGCCTTTACAAACGACTTCTTGCCCAAGCGTTGATCTTGTAAATAGAGCTTGAAGTAGCCTTTGTGCCACTACGCGGACTGATGATGCTTTCCATCGCCACCGCCCCCGGATTTCCGGATTAAAGCATCAGCAGGGTAAAAATCCGGGGACAAAAGCGACCGCTTCGCTTGTACAGCACCATTCCGTCCGCTTCGCTCTCGCTCCACTTGGTTTATTCTTTAGTCTCATAGTATCTAAGCGCAAAAGCAGGTGCGCTTGTGTGTAAAAATGCCACACAACCCTGCTTTAAAAATAAGGTGCTTATAAGGCGGTTGGCAGCGTAGCGATTCATTTGAATCTGGAGAAGCGAGGTGTTCGCCTGAAAGCTTTCTTTAGGAAAGCTAGCTTCGGAAGCATATGCTCAGGGGGATTCTTACCTTTTAAATTTTATTCAAAGAATCCCGCGGCAACAGCGATCGTAAGATCAAATGAACCGTGAAGCGGTCTCCCCGCCTTAAACCAATTTATTTTCCTAATAACTTAAACAAAAAAGGACAGGTGAAATTCGCATGGCTAACACATTGCTCAGTATTCAAGTCATCCCTAAAACTCCTAATAACGAAGACTCTTATCCATATGTAGACAAGGCGATTGAGGTCATTCAGCGTTCCGGCGTCAAGCATCAGGTGAATCCATTGGATACCACAATGGAGGGCGAATTGGACGAATTGCTGAAAGTCGTCAAAGACATGCATGAGGCCTTGACGGAAGCTGGAAGTCCCAGCGTCATTTCACAGATCAAAATCGCACATAACCCACAGGGCATCAGCATGAACAAGCTGACCGAGAAGTATCGCCCATGAATCCGAAAGGCAAGAACGCATCCTGGTGGAAAAGCGTATGGCCGCCCCTTGTGGCGGTCCTCTTCTTTTTAGCGGCTTGGCAGGGAGCGGTTAACTATTTACATATTGAATCCTGGCTCCTGCCAGCTCCATCCCTAATCGTACAAGAGGGCATGGCGCAATCGGCGTTGCTTGGCACCCATACATGGGCTACGGTTCGCCTGACGCTTGCGGGATTTGCTATAGGGACAGCAACGGGACTGCTGATCGCCATCGTTCTTCATACGATTCCTTTTCTCAAATCTGCTCTATACCCGCTCTTGATCCTTAGCCAAAACATTCCGATTATCGCCCTCGGTCCGTTGCTCATGGTATGGTTCGGTTTTGGGGTGCTGCCCAAGCTTATGGTCATTACATTAGTATGCTTTTTTCCCGTGGCTGTAGCGGCCATGGACGGGCTGACACGGACAGACCGTATGATGATGAATTACATGCGAATGTCAGGTGCAAGCCGCAGGGCTATTTTTCTAAAGCTAGAGCTACCACACTCCCTGCCACAAGTCTTCTCTGGCGTTAAAATCGCTGCTACCTATAGTGTGATGGGCGCGATCATTGCCGAATGGATTGGGGCCAGTGAAGGAATTGGATATTATATGTTGCTGCAAAAGTCTGCCTATCGTACGGATCTCATTTTTGCCGCTATCGGTATTATTGTTGCACTCAGCTTGCTGATGTTTGTCGTTATTTTACTACTGGAGAAATGGTTGGTTCGCTGGAAACCTGACCAAGAGTAGATTCCACATATTGCATTAAAGCATCAATGAAAGGACGTGGCATATATGAGTCTGCATCCGACTGACTTGACATCACCACCCGTCGCTGATGAACAGCAACAAGCCGGAGAACTGCAGGTAATGACGCCTGCCCCTCCTGCTTTGGAATTGGACGGGATCAGCCTCGCCTTCCGGGAAAAGCGAAGCTCACTGCCTGTACTGCAGGATGTATCCCTTACCGTTAAACCGGGCGAATTTGTCTCTCTCATCGGTCCGTCAGGCAGTGGCAAAAGCACGCTATTTCACATCATCGGAGGGCTGCTCAAGCCGCAGCAGGGACGTATCCGTATGCATGGACGGGACATGACTGGTGAACGCGGGCATATCAGCTATATGCCGCAGCAGCCCGCCCTTTTCCCGTGGCGCACCACGCTGGACAACATACTGCTCGGGCAGGAAAATGCACCACGAAAGGATGCAGCAGCGGGCTCCCGATACGGCAGCGAACGTGAACATCGAAAAGAAGCCTTGCAATGGCTCGAACAGGTTGGACTGGGCAAGTTCGCGAAGGCGTATCCGCATACGCTATCTGGTGGCATGCAGCAGCGCGCGGCCTTTCTCCGCGCCCTGCTCAGCCCACAGGAATTAATGTTGCTGGATGAGCCGTTCAGCGCACTCGATGCGCTGACACGTGCAGACATGCAGCAATGGTTATTGCGGATGTGGGAGAAGAACCGCCGCTCTGTGCTGTTCATTACCCACAGCATTGAAGAAGCGTTGCTGCTCTCCGACCGCATTTATGTGCTGTCGGCGCGACCTGCTTCAGTGATGCATGTCGTAGATGTTCCTTTTCCCCGCCCGCGTAGGGAAGAAATCACCCTGGATCCACGCTTTATGGAATGGAAACGGACCATGACTGGCTGGATGCGCGAGGAAAAGCACAAACTGGACGGCGACATGGACGCCGCTGAAAGCATCCGCAAATACACCTCGGACGACAGGGTAAACCATTATGAATGATTGGAACATGCACTCTGCATTGAGATCGAACGCGGCAGCAACTGTTCCCTTAATCGACGCGCACATTCATGTAGACAGCTACCCGCCTGAACAACAGGAGCTATTGCTCGCTTCGCTTGCCGACAACCATGTAGAAGCCATCATAGCTGTGTCCATGCATCTCGCCTCCAGTCAAGCCAACTTGCGCCTGGCTGAGCGTTGGCCCAGGCTAGTACGTCCCGCCTTCGGCTTTCATCCAGAACAGGCTCTGCCAGCACATACCGAGCTTGACCTGTTATTTGACTGGATGGACGAACATGTACAGCAGATGATCGCGGTGGGCGAAGTTGGCTTGCCCTATTACAATCGGATCGAGGCTTCACGCAGCGGAGAGCCTTTTGAGCTCGCTCCTTACATAGCACTGCTGGAGCGTTTTATCCAGTTTGCAAGCAAACATAGCAAACCCATTGTGTTGCACGCTGTTTATGAAGATGCAGACATTGCCTGCGACCTTTTGGAACGTCATGACGTCACACAAGCGCATTTTCACTGGTTTAAGGGCTCTGCCGCCACGACCAAACGTATGGCCCGGAACGGCTATTATGTCTCCTTCACACCGGATCTCCTGTACGAAGAAGAAATTCGCAGTTTGGCAAGACAGTATCCGTCTGATCAGGTCATGGCAGAGACAGACGGTCCATGGCCGTTCGAGGGTCCTTTTACCGGACAGCAGACGCATCCACGGATGACTACCGAGGTCATTCGCGCATATAGCAAGCTGACCCATCAAGATGAAGCTGCTGTCCGTCAATTATTTTATGATAATACAAGACGCTTCTACTCACTGTCTGATTCGTAAAGGCATATCTGCTATTTACTAAAAAAGATTACAACCACAACTTATAGTCAGAGCAAAGAACCTCCTTATGTACGCGAAACTTCAACATGCGTAATTAAGGAGGTTCTTATAGCTTTAAATAACACATATTTCTCAAATGCCACTTGTAAATTGCAGCATTCTTTATCGTTGCTCCATTTTTATTGCTTCAAGAAACCCTTCTGTTCCAAAAATGGCTTCAACTGCAAGCGCGCTGGTTCGGTCAGTCTCGTGGCCATTTGCTCAGACCAAGGTGTAGAGCGTTGACCGCCCGTACGTTCCTTCAAATATTCGGCTGATGTGTGGTCGTATACCTCCACAGCTTTCATCGTTTGGTTTTTGTCATAACCGTTCATATGCAACACACCGGACAGTGGAAGACGTGGACGCAAGCCCGTTTCCTGATCCGGTACACCAATGCACATACCGAACACTGGATATACCAGCTCTGGCAAGCCTAATAACTCGGATACCTCTGCTATTTTAGTACGAATGCCCCCGATGTAAACGATGCCCAAGCCGAGTGATTCAGCGGCCACCGCTGCATTTTGTGCAGCTAACGCAGCATCAATGGTTGCAACCGTATAATTTTCGACGGACCCTTCATAGGAAGGCTGGCCTGGCTGATGATGAATCGTCACCTGCTTCAAACGATACAGGTCTGCGCACCATACCAGAAATGTCGGGCACTGCTCGACGTAAGCCTGCCCTCCTGCCAACTCGGCCAGTTTTGTTTTTAAAGAAGGCTCGGTAACGGCAATAACGGTATATGCCTGCACATTGCTGGACGAGGATGCCATTTGGCCAGCTGCCACAATAGCTGCGAGCTGCTCGTCGGTAATGGGGTCTGACTTGAATTTTCGCACAGACCGATGGTTCATCAACAAGGAAATCGTATCATTCATGACTGCTTCACTCCTAATCCATAATATAAGCTCTTTATCTGCTTCAAGCTGTGAGTACACGAAAAGGTTCTTGCATGCTTGCATGGCACTCTTACAAATATTATGAAACTTTCGCGAATGATAAGCAACCTGACGCGATGAAGAATGACTGCATGAATTAAATAAATAAAAAAACAGAAAAAAAAGCAAGTACGCACAAAGCCAAAATTGTGCGTACTTGCTCTAATTACAAAAATGATATCGCTGCAAATATCCAACAGCATGCATCTGCCGAATACATCAATACGTTTACAGCTTCACCCGCTGGAGACGCAGCGCATTCAGTACAACCGAAACAGAGCTGAATGCCATGGCCGCTCCCGCCAACCATGGAGCCAGAAAGCCCAAAGCAGCAATCGGAATGCCGATCACGTTATAACCGAGCGCCCAAAACAAATTTTGCCGTATGTTTGTCATGGTCCGGCGACTCATTTCGATCGCGTCCGGAATGCTATTCAGGTTACCACGCATGAGAGTAATATCGGCAGCCTCCATGGCCACATCTGTACCTGTGCCCATTGCCATCCCTATATGGGCTGTAGCCAGCGCTGGCGCATCGTTAATACCGTCCCCGACCATGGCTACGATCTTGCCCTGTTCCTGAAGTCGCTTCACTTCCTCGGCCTTTCCTTCAGGCAGCACTTCCGCCAGCACCCGTTCAATTCCCGCCTCGGCGGCAACGGCCTGTGCCGTCCTTTCATTGTCACCTGTAATCATAATGACTTCAATGTTCATCGCCCGTAGACGGGCAATAGCTTCCCGTGATGTTTCTTTAATTGTATCCGCCACGGCCACTAATCCGGCATAGGAACCATCCACAGCGACAAGCATTGCCGTTTTCCCTGCGCCTTCCAGTTCATTCATTTGCTGCTCGGTTGAGTCATCCATCGTGATGCCTTCCCTGCTCATTAATCGGCGTGTGCCCACCAATACCTGCTTGCCCTCCACAGAGGCCTTCACACCATAGCCTGGAATATTTTCAAAATCCGTCGGGCCCACTAGCTCAATACCTCGATCAGCAATCCCTTTTACAATGGCTTCCGCCAGCGGATGCTCCGAGCTTTTTTCTGCCGCACCGAGCAATCGCAGCAAATCCGTTTCAGCCAGGCTGCTCGCTCTAACTATAACATCTGTCAGCTCTGGTTTGCCGTTCGTAACCGTACCTGTCTTATCCAAAATCACTGCGTTGACGGAACGGGTCATTTCCAAATGCTCGCCGCCCTTGAACAAAATACCGTATTCAGCAGCACGTCCCGATCCTGCCATAATGGACGTTGGGGTGGCCAATCCAAGCGCACAAGGACAAGCAATGACGAGAACTGCAATCATTTTCTCCAGTGATCCTGCAAAATCCGACGGTGTCACAAGGAAAAACCAGACGAGAAATGTTATCACGGCAACAGCAACTACGATGGGGACAAAGATACCCGAGATTTGATCAGCAATCCGCTGAATCGGGGCCTTAGAGTTTTGCGCATCTTCCACGACCTTAATAATACGGGCCAACGCCGTATCACCACCCACACGCTCAGCCTGAATACGAAGTACTCCGTTTTTATTGAGCGTGGCTCCTGTGACTGGGGAACCCTCTCCTTTTTCAACCGGAAGACTCTCTCCACTTAACATGGATTCATCCACTGCCGAACGTCCAGCCACGACCACACCATCGACGGGAATTTTCTCCCCTGGGCGCACAATAAAGATGTCCTTCACACGCACTTGTTCAATCGGCAAATCTAGCTCTTGTCCATCACGTACCACACGTGCCGTTGTCGCCTGTAGGTTCATCAGGCTCTTGATCGCCTCAGACGAGCGCCCTTTGGCTACCGCCTCGAACCATTTACCGACTAGTATAAGCGTAATGAGTACCGCACTTGTCTCGTAATACAGCTCTGGCATGGTCGTGAC
Source organism: Paenibacillus sp. lzh-N1 (assembly GCF_002872435.1). Taxonomy (NCBI): domain Bacteria; kingdom Bacillati; phylum Bacillota; class Bacilli; order Caryophanales; family Paenibacillaceae; genus Paenibacillus; species Paenibacillus sp. lzh-N1. The sequence continues at coordinate 1,233,228 of NZ_CP025696.1, forward strand.
AGGCATTCCCGCCATTCCCTCCATGGCGTCAGACGGACGCAGAGTAAGGTACAAGCTGTAAAAATAAGCCGCAGACGTACCTAGCGCAACTAATACATCCATATTCGAACTTCCATTACGAAGCGCTTTATATGCTCCCACATAAAACTGCCATCCTATGATGAACTGAATTGGTGTCGTCAGTACAAGTTGAAACCATGGATTCAAGAACAGTTCCGGCACATAAATCCATGAGGAAAAGGAAAAATGAGCCACCATCGCCCACAATAACGGTAGCGACAGCACTGCCGATATCATCCACTTCCATTTTTTACGTTGGATATCCTTACTGCGGACATCCGCAATATTGTCCTCAGCGCTCTGCGGGATCGCTCCATAGCCCAGCTGTTCAATCTTGCTTACCAAATCACTAACCGTAGTACTCCCAGCAGCATATTCCACATGAGCTGTTTCCATCGCCAAATTTACCGTGGCACCTGTTACGCCTGGTATTCGGTTTAATCCTTTTTCAATTCGAGCTGCACAAGCCGCGCAAGTCATGCCCGTCACATTCAAATTGGCTTCTTCACTCACAGTTCCAAAACCAAGAGAAGCAATTTTATCGCGGAATTCTGGGATTTCCACCTGCTTGGGATCATAGGATATGGACGCCTGCTCCAATGCCAAATTCACATTAGCTTGTGCCACGCCGTCTATTCGATTTAAACCTTTTTCAATACGGCTTGCGCAGGCTGCGCAGGACATCCCCGTAATATGAAGCGTTGTATGCTTATCACCGTCGGTCGCACGGTTTTCCATGGTAGTCCTCCTTCTACATACCCCAGTGGGGTATATTATGTTCAAAAAGAAAAAGCTCCTAATATGGAAGCTTCTCCTTCGAACAAATCTGTTCACGCATCATACAGCATCTTAATCTTAAACAACATCATAGCCTTGGTCTTCAATGGCTGTTTTCAGAGCTTCAACGCTCAGCTTGGATTCATCATATTCTACATTTACTTGTTTCGTCTCGAGGCTGACCTTGCCGGTAGCGCCTACTTTCTCCAAGGCTCCTTCTACTGCTTTCACACAATGATTACAGCTCATGCCTTCTACGTTCAATGTAACTTGTGCCATTTTCGTTTCCTCCTCAAGGGTACGTCCATACCCATAATGTGTATACCTGCTACTTTTAACGGATTAGCTTCTTAACCGTCACCAGCAGCTCATCAATCACTTCTTGCTCTCCTGCCTGCATGCGCTCAATGACACAGCTTTTCATATGCCCTTCCAGCAGCAGCTTGCCGACACCATTAAGGGCCGACTGAACAGCCGCAATCTGATTCAGCACATCGTCACAGTAGGTATCCTTCTCAATCAATCCCTTAATCCCGCGAACCTGACCTTCAATACGGTTTAACCGGGATACAAGGCTGTTCTTGAATTCTGCCGAATGATGACTTTTTCTAACTGTCTTCTCTCCATCTGTTCCACAATGAGCCCCGTGGACTTCAGTGTGGGAAACAGGTTGCTCCTCAGCCATACATCAGCCTCCTGTGTGGTGTATATGCACTCATGCATTTAATATATCCCCATCATAATATACCCCCATGGGGTATGTCAACCTTCCAGAAAAGTGTCACCTTTTCGCCTTAATTTTCGTCACCGTTTCTTCTCAAGCGAATTAAACTGATCGAAATAAGGCTGAAGCAACCTCAAATGCTCCTCGTAATCTTCTCTTTCTCTTTCAGGCAAACGATCTGGATACAATACCCCATTTTCGCCCGTTATACGGGGAACATACTTGTAAAACTCCGTGAACAGAACACGGAACTTAACAAATTCATCCTTACTTAAAGCTTTTTTCGCATAGTCTAACTCGTCCTGTAAATCTATACTCTTATGGGTTTGGAATTCCTCCTGATTCAATTTATCAAAGTACGGTTCCAGCTCGGCGGTTATTCGATTATACTCACGCTGTTCATCGACGCTTAAACGCTCCTTATGGAGCATCCCGTTTTTGTCCGTTATTTTAAGATTATAGGCTCCTAGTTCCTTTAGTAATTCCATAAAAACACTAAACTCTTCCTTCGACAAACGTCCCTGTGCTTGTTGGAGCTTCGATTCTACTCTTGTATATTCCTCTGCCGTCCCTCCCATTTCAATTAGCTTTTCCTGCGAGCCATACAGCGTATCAGTCAAGTAAGAGTATGCAGCAAAGGCACCTGTCGGGATCAATAATGCCGCTACTAGAATCGTTGTCACGATATACTTTTTCATAGGTTTAGATCCTTTCCCTTTAATTCGCTCAATTTGTATCATGATATTTTCCTTTAACTCAATGGGAGGAGATAAGTGGTTATCCTCATGCTGCATCGCCTTACGTAGTTCTTGCTCAAGCTTCATGGATTTTCTCCACCTTTCCGATCAGAAAATGTCCCTGCCGCTCTTTCGAACGGAGCTTTTGCAAAGCCGCGTGAATTCGTGACTTCACCGTACCTAACGGTATCTCTAAAATGTTTGCGATTTCCTCTTGGGAATACTCATGCAAATAGTGCAATACAATCACCTGTTTTAGCTTGAACGATAGCTGCTGAACTGCTTGGAGCAATACATGATTTGCAACCTTGTCCACTATTTCCTCAGAAAAATCAAACGCTGCATGATGCTCCAGACTCTCAGCCTTACTTGTGATTCGCATCCTCATCCATCTTTTTCTCCGATACGCCCGAATTTGACGCATAACAATCCCCATCAGCCAAGGTTGAAAAGATCTATTTGTATCAAATGTCTCCAGTGATTTATACACCTGTATATAAATTTCCTGAACCACATCATCAACGTCTGCCTTTTCCTCCAACAGAAAATGCACTGATTTATAGACCGTATGAATCGTGTAATCATAGAGCTCCTTATAAGCTTCGCGGCTGCCAGCCAGTGTCTCTGCAACAAGCATTGTCATCTGATCATCCTGTGCCAATCTGACCACCTCCTTGCACTGTTCGATCCTAATCTCCTCCTCTCTTTCGGCTCATACTCTATATTGGAAGGAACGGGGAATATCGTTCGATTTTTTTGTCTCAATAACAGGGAGACAGGGTATGGTCGGTTTTGTATTAGGTAAATTATTCTTCTGTTTAATTCCGACCATACTGATCCTGCTGTTTATTTGATTTGCATTCTAATTCACAAACCTTCTCGTATGTACTTAAAACAGATCCCCCTCCCCGCGAGGGAAGCCGAAGATATCTCGATTGTAAAACGATAAAAAAACACCCATGGTCTGAAGTGGTTCATGCATCAGTCCATGGGAGTTTTCAGTTCAAATTGCCTATTTTAAGCCTTCGCGCGTGCTTCCTTGGCAAGTACAATAAAGCTTAACAGCGCACCAAGCTCTGCTATAGCAATCACAACCGCCATCGGTACGGGGGTTGTTCCACTACCCAAGCCCACCAACGGTGAAGCGATGGAGCCAAGCAATAGAGGCAGCAAGCCAAGCATGGCGGACGCACTGCCTGCGGAACGCTGCTGACTCTGCATGGCCAGTGAAGTCGTCGTTGTACTCACAATACCTACGCAGGATACGACAAAAAACATCGGTATCAATACGGCTAACAGTTGGCCTCCGGTAAAAGCTACGGTAAGCAAGCTGATCCCGGCTACAGCCGCAATCACCAGACCTGACAAGAGCAACCGTCGCTCGCTAAATCGACCCACGAGTCTACCCGTCAACTGGGAAAACAGTACAATTCCTAAACCATTCACTGCAAAAATGATGCTATAAGTCTGGGGGGAAACCCCGAAAATATCCTGAAGCACGAAAGGCGAGCCAGCAATGTACGCAAACATCGCCCCTGTAATCAGCGCCTGTGAGAGGGCATAACCCATAAAGCGTCGATCTGCAAACAGATGACCGAGTGTTCCTAGCGTCTGCTTCAAGCCACCGGATGAACGGCGGTTCGTTGGCAACGTTTCTGGAAGACCCAATACGACGGCTATCAGCATGGCCACACCAACTACACACAGCACCATGAATACACCGCGCCAGGAAACAAAATTCAAAATGACACCGCCCAGCACAGGTGCAGCAATGGGAGCCACACCATTCACTAGCATGAGCAGTGAGAAAAAGCGTGTCAGTTCTTTGCCCGAGTACAGATCACGAGCCACAGCTCTGGAAATCACGATCCCCGCCGATCCCGTAAGCCCTTGAATAAAGCGAAGCGCAATGAGCACACCGATATTCGGCGCAAACACACATAACAGCGATGCTGCAGCGTACAGAATTAGCGAGATCACCAGCGGTCCTCTGCGACCCCTCACATCGCTAAGCGGACCAGCAACGATCTGACCAACGGCCAGTCCCAACAGACAGGCTGTCAAACTAAGCTGTGCCAGCGAAGTAGTCGTATGCAAATTGTCGGCTAATGTGGGCAGTGACGGCAAATACATATCTATGGACAAGGGTCCGAAGGCACTTAATGCACCCAGAACAAAGGCAATCCATAATATTCGTGATTTGGTCATATCTGCGGCAACCATTACCGTATTGGATAACCGGTTCATGATAATAATCATCCTTTTCACTAAAATATAAATAATGACTTCAATTTATTATGATATCATTCATTTCGTCTGGCTTCGAATAATTACACGCTAATCCGCAATTTTTTTTCAAAACTGCTATAAATCAGGCAGGAATTTACCAATTTCAGGTCGAATTACACGGTAACCAAAACAAAAAAATTGTAGAATCTGGAGAATGATAATGGTCTATGATGGAGTGCTGCTGGGTCTCATTGTAGGTCTGTTTAGAGGAGGCTGGCGGCAAGGGCTGATCCGTTTCAGTCACATTCGCCTTATAGCCGGCTGGATGTTCCCCCTGCTGCTGCTGGTGCAATTCATTATTTTTTATGCTCAGGAAAAATGGGCTTGGCTGGCAGCTATGAACGGGTATCTATTTATGGGAGTCTACGTAGTCGGATTGATATTTCTCTGGTTGAACAGACATCATAAGGGATTCAAGCTTATTTTAATCGGCGTATTATTGAATTTTATCGTGATGGCGGTAAATGGCGGCAGAATGCCGGTCTCGTTGAGCGCTTCAGAGGTGCTGGGCCCCTATTATACAGATATGCTTAAATCCGGAAGTGTCATCTCGAAACATTACATGATGGATGCGAGCACGCGTTTATCATTGCTTGGTGACATCATCCCCCTTTCTAAGCCCTATCCCCGCACGCAGGTGATTAGTATTGGAGATGTCGTCATGAACTTCGGGATGTTCCTGTTTATCCAAAATGTGATGGTCGTGAAAAGAAATAAGGATAATCAACAAGAAACCAATCCCCGCCACGCCTAGTTCAGACCTTATTCCAAGGAAGGGAGGGAACATTATGAAAAACTTGAAATACTCCCGTGTGATTATCAATGCTATTATCGTTGCTTCTGTTGTAATCGCTTTGACTTCCGGTTACAAAATCGGGGGCTAGTCACCGATAAGATAAAAAGGGAAGCACAGGCTCAACAAAACAGGCTGGATTCCGGCCTGTTTTTTCATGTGAAATTTTCGATTACAAAATTGTAAATTATCCCATTCACCCCTGGTAGCTTTGACATCAAGATACGACAAGGCAGGAGAAAAAATGATGAGTATATTAAAAAAGCTGCAAGAACGGGTTACCACGACGGGAATATACGTATTTTTCATGTGTATGGTAGGCCTGATCGTCCTCTTGTATACGAACCATTGGTCCTTTTTGCACTATTCAACGACAGAGTGGGTCACGATCTATTCCTTATTGGGAGCAGTTCTGATTTTGGAGCATTTTACATTCCAGTTGCCACCAGCCAGTAACAAGCAGTCCATGGATTCCTCCGTGTACCTCGCTTGTATTTTTGTGCATGGCACTGAAATTGCCATTTTGATTTTGCTGTTCAATGTGATTATTGCTGCGTTTCGGCATACAGAACTGTCCTGGTGGAAACATGCAGTCAATTTTTCCATTTACGCACTTTCCATTTTCGTATCGTCAACCGTATTCGAACTAAGCGGCGGAACGCAGGGAGCCCTAAACGAGGACCATTTTACTTCCTACCTGCTGGCATTGATCTGCTACTTTACGGTGAACACAATCACCCTCGGCATCTACTTCTATATCGCATATAAAGGGTCGTTCAATGAGCTCAAACAGGCTTTTTTGGCTGAATCCCTGCTTGTATACTTATGTACACTCATCCTGTCTTTGGTGTTGACCACGCTGATTTATTACAACGGAATTTTAGGACTTTTGCTGTTCCTGGGCCTAAGCATGCTCTTATCCCACGCGTTCAAGCAAATGTTCACGATGTATCGTGAGATTGAAGAAAAAGCCAACACGGATCGCAGAACAGGGTTGTACAATCACAGCTACTTTGAAAATACGCTTGAAGCTGAACTGAATATATCCAGATCGCAGAATATTCCCCTAAGTCTGGCGCTGATTGATATTGATGATTTCAAAAAATACAATGATCATTTCGGTCATCTCAAGGGTGATCAACTACTGGGGTTTCTCGGTGAGTTTCTGAAAAAGGAAACGTTCGGTACTCACATTACCGTATCCCGCTATGGTGGAGAAGAATTCACTCTGCTTATGCCCGATCATACCGCTGAACAAGCTTATGAAAAAGTCAATGCTATCCGAAAAAGACTGAATGATTCCCGTTACGAGGGAGTCGAAATTTTCCCACACGGGTGCCTGTCCTTTTCCGCAGGCATTGCACAAAGCCGCATTGACATCTACGACAAATCACAGCTGGTCGATCTGGCGGATAAAGCACTGTACTACGCCAAGAAACAGGGCAAAAATATCGTTCATACACACGGCAGTCTAAATGAAGTGGAACGCGAGGTCGATCTGGGACAGGATATCCGTGATCTTGAGCAGCAGCTCAATCTGTTCTTGTACAAGGATATTAACACCTTCAAGCATTCCAAACGGGTATTCAGGTATGCAGCGGACATGAGCGATGTGCTTCAGCTCGGTCCAAAGGATAAACGGCGTTTTTTACTAGGAGCACTCATTCACGATATCGGAAAACTGGAAATCCCCTGGAATATTCTTAATAAAAAAGAGAAGCTGTCCAGCGAGGAATGGCGGATGGTACAAGCTCATGTCATGTGGGGCAAACGTATTGTCGAAGCCAACGAAAGATTCATAGATTTAGTTCCTTTTGTGGAGCTGCATCATGAACGTTATGACGGGGGAGGCTATCCGTTTGGCTTCAAGGGCGAGCAAATCCCAAGGCTGTGTCGGATGCTGACAATCATCGACTCTTTTGATGCGATGACAACCGAGCGTCCCTATCAACCGACCAAAACATTCGAGGAGGCCATCGAAGAATTGCGTACTTGTTCGGGAAGCCAATTCGATCCCGAACTAACGGCTATTTTTATCCAATATATTCAACATAAGCAACCTGCTTTCACGCAGTCTATAGAAGCAGGCCTCTAATGTCTCATACACTATTCCTCTTTATCCCTACCGCGAATGAAATCCAGGCGATTTCATTCGCAGTAGGGATTTTTCATAGGATTCGCGTTCTGCATGATGCTTATTATTTCAAATTTCATATAAATGTCATAATTCGTTCCATCTATTCACGCTATATGCACTATGATTAAGATAGGAATTGGTTTGTCCGTATAAAATGCTACAAATGAGGATATCCTCGCTTCAAGTAATCGAGAGAAGGTGACTTCACAGGCATGTTGTACCTGTCCAGACCAGCCCGTGCGGCTTGTCTTTTATTGCTGTGTCTCCCTCTTCTGCTCCTGTTTCCTCACTCATCGTGGGCTCATGCATTTGTCGTTGAATCCAGTCCGACCGAAAATCAGGTTTTGGACAAGTCTCCTTCTGAGGTGACTATCACTTTCAACGAAGATTTGCAATCTGCCTTCATGTCCATCAAAGTGACCGATGAAACAGGCAAGCGGGTCGACACAGGAAAAGCACAGCTCAACCCAGAGCACCCATCCACCATGGAAATACAATTGATTCCAGGGATGAAAAATGGAATTTACACCATCACTTGGAGAGCTTTGTCCGCAGATGGACATCCAGTCAATGGAGTGATTCCATTTCAAGTAGGTAGCGGTTCCAATGCGTATACCGATCAAGCTACCCCTTCTGAAAGCTCTGGGACATCACGAATCGACTTAATCGCTGTCCGTTGGCTCCTTTACATAGGACTATCGCTGCTTTTTGGAGCGATTTGTTTCCGACTGTTCCTCTTACCGAGCATAAACCGAGACAAGAATCGCAGTGAGCAGAAGATGCTTAATCAGCAGCCCTCTGACACATTACCCCGTTGGACTAAGTTGCTATGGAGCGGCTATGGCATAACGTCTGCTGCCATTTTAATCAGCCTACCGCTTCAGGCGTCTTGGGATGCCGGAGTTTCCATCAGGGAGGGCTTCTCACTTCCCATTCTGGGAGAAGCGCTTCAATTTACTGGAGCAGGTAAAATCTGGTTTATCCAGATGGTTCTCGTGCTGCTTCTAAGCGTAACGTTAATTTATGCGATTGATCCCAGCATTTCTAATCGCCAGCGCCGTGTATGGGGCTACAGCTCCGTTCTACTAACGCTGAGCCTCATGCTGTCCAAGGCCTTTGTTGGGCATCCGGCAGCGGCTACCCATCCGGCTCCAGCCATTGTGGCAGATTTCGTCCACCTTGCAGCGTCAGCCTTTTGGATCGGCTCACTTACCGTCATGGTGGTGTGCCTGCCTGTTGCCGGATCGGAGCTGCCTGTATCCAAGCAGGCAGCTCTGCGACAAATCGCCCTGCGCCGCTTTGCTGGCTGGGGCATTGCTATGGTGGCGGCGCTACTCGCCACTGGTATTTATGGAGCGGTGCTGTACCTTCCGGCTCCCTCCATGCTGCTAAACACGTCCTATGGACTCGTTCTGCTCGGTAAAGCAGCGCTACTGCTAGTTATGCTGGTCTTTGCAGCCAGCCAGTTCCGTAGCGCTCGACAAGCGGCAGCGAGCAAACGAGCCGCCGGAAGATTGCGTGTCGAGTTGTCCGTCGGCCTGCTCGTGATGCTGTTGGCAGCGGTGCTCACTCACATGTCACCTGGCCAGGCACCTGCTGTACCGTTTGAGGAGACTCGCACTACTGGCGAATACAGCGTTACACTGGCAGTCAGCCCGAATGCTGTGGGCAGCAATGAATTTAAGGTATCCGTTCAGGATAGCAAGGGTACTGCCGTTTCAGATATCCAGCAAGTCACATTGACGCTTACCCCAGCTGATCCTGACCAAGATCAACAGGAATTTGTTCTGCCCGTGAAGCAACAACAGCCCTTCCGCAGTCAGGAATTGATAACCTCCGAAGGAACATGGGCGGTAAAAGTACATGCCCTGACGGCATCACTCGATGCGGTTGATGCTGAATTTACTCTGCATGTAGGCGGTAAAAAATAATTATTTTATCTAACAAGGAGCGAAATGAAGAATGACGATGAATATAACGATTCAAACAGCAAAATCCAGGTTTTCCAGGTTCACAACCTCTATAGGTTTAATTGCGGCTGGTGTCTTGCTTTTTGCAGGTATGGCCAGTGCGCATGTGACGGTCAAGCCTTCCGTTTCACAACCTAATGCGTGGGAAACGTACACGTTGAAAGTGCCTGTGGAAAAAAACATTCCAACCACCAAAGTCGCTTTAAAAGTTCCTAAAGAGGTCGTTTTCAAACAATACGAGCCTGTACCGGATTGGAAGGTAGTCACCGAAAAAGACAGCTCTGGCAAAATAACCACCGTCACATGGACGTCTGAAAAAGACGGCATTCAAGCGGGACAGTACCAACGCTTCAGCTTTGTAGCACAAAATGCAGGCCAGAATACCGCGGCAGCCTGGGACGCCTTCCAATATTACAGTGACGGAAGTATTGTGGAATGGACAGGCGATGAAGGAAGTAACAATCCTCATTCCATTACCAAAATTACGGCAGATGCCACACCCGAAACTTCTGCTCCTGCCGCAGACAGCGGACATGATTCGGCAGGCACCGCAGAGGGCCATGCGAGCACAGATACGGCCAAAGATAACAGCAGTGCAGCGCCGACCTCGGACAATGCTGCTGAGGCTACGCCTGCCGCTTCTGCTCCAGCCAGCTCTGCTGCACAAACAACAGCACTTGTCCTCTCGATCATCGCAGTCGTGCTTGGTGCCGCAGCAGTAGGCATTGCACTCAAGCGTCGCAAGTAATCTGAGTTACAAACAACAGAGCCTTACATGTAAAAAAGCTGGTGCCATTCATTCAGGCACCAGCTTTTTTTATCGTTATCTCATCCTATCATTTTACATTCACCTATCTATCATTTTTTTGGTAAAATGGTAGGAACCTCACGATTCTAACATGATAGCATTGCAATCTATTGAGCATAGGAGATCATAGGATGAAAATCGTAAATAAGGCTCTGTTATCTAGCGTTATCTTTCTGAGTACCGCAGCGGGCATCTATAGTCCCTTGGCACAAGCGGAGGCGGGTAAGGTCAGCATCATGCTGGACGGATATCCATTGCCGTTCCCTGTACAGCCTGCCATGATGAACGGCACGACGATGGTTCCCTTTCGCGCTATTTCTGAGGCTCTGGGCATTACAGTGAAATGGGATCAAGCCAGCCAAAGCATCACCGCTACCAAAGCGCAAGGCAATGCAACCAAGCAGGTGGTTCTCAAAATGGGGAGCCGCAATGCCACAGTAGATGGACAAACGGTTCAACTAACAGCAGCACCGCAAACCGTACGCGGCAGCACGATGATTCCGCTGGGCTTTTTCGGGCAACAGTTTGGAGCCACAGTGAACTGGAACCAGGGAACACGGACGGTCTCTATCACATCGCCACGTGAAGCTATGTACACTGTAGGCTTCTATGCACTGTCTTCCTTTGACCAAAAATCCAAAATACCGAATTTTAATGCCGTTGCCTTCGGCTGGAGCCGAATTGATACGAACGGACAGTTCACAACGACCGGCAAAGAATATAAATGGCCTCAAGCTGCTGGAGCTGTAACTCCCGAGTCTATTCTACAGGAGGCAGATAGCCAGGGGACCTCCCCTTACCTGATGGTTTATTCTGTCGACGGTAATCATGAGCTAACCAAGATTTTGGAAAACGCGCAGCTTCAAGAACAGACCATTTCCCAAATCGTCAGCACTGCCACCGATAAGCAGTTCAAGGGCATTACGTTAGATCTTGAAGGATTAGGCTGGAGCGGCGATAAGGCCAAAGCTCGCTCCGATTACAACGCCTTTATTAAAAAGTTATCAGCCAAAGCGCATCAAGCCGGGCTCAAGCTTACCGTCGTTCTGCATCCGCTGAATAGCTCTTACACTGGCTATGATTACAAGACGCTGGGCAATCTGGCGGACGATCTGATCATCATGGCCTATGATTACGGACAAAAATCTACGTCTGAGCCACTGGATAAAGTGGATGAAGCCATAAAGCTGGCGTTGAAGGAAACCTCGCGGGACAAGCTCATTTTGGGAATTTCAATGGGTAGCGAAAAAGACAGTACCGTTAACGCCAAGATCGGTTTAGCTAAACGTTATGACCTCAAGGGAATCGCCATCTGGCGTCTGGGTATTATTGGAGAAACGGCCTGGGCGAAGATGAACGAATCGATCGAGTTTAAATAGTGTCCATTTTGTAAAAGGAATCCGTCCTTATTCCGCCCGCTAATGATTTTCATGTGTTTTCTATGAAATCATCGGTGGGCTTTTCTCATGTCTATCTTAGCAAAAATGCTTGCCTGACTTGGAAATTGTCGCCACAGGCTCGCATCCCTGTTCTCCGTAGAAGATCCCCCAGTCTCTCATAAAATCCAGCAACGGTCTTAACGTATCTCCCAACGGGGTAAGCGAGTATTCCACACGTGGTGGGTTCTCGTTATAAATTTCACGGTGCACAATGCCATCACGCTCCAATTCGCGTAGCTGCAAGGTTAGCATCCGCTGTGTAATATTAGGCAAGGTCCGTCGAATTTCATTATAGCGCCGCGGTCCTGTGGTCAAATGATATAAAATGACTCCCTTCCACTTGCCTCCAATCACCCCGACAGTTTTCGCTACCGGACATCCAAAATTAACGCTAACTGTATGTTCCATCTCCTGTGCCATGTATTCCCCTTCTTTCTACAGGATGTAGGCTAATAGCCTCAGACCTATAACAAGGAACAAATATGTGCGTACTTGTTCCCTGCAAAAACTTTCTATATGATAACTATATATTCGATATTAGCTCTCATTATAGTAGCAGAAAAACCATAGAGTACCAACTAAACCCATATCAAAAGGAGTACATTTTATGTCCAATACATCAGCTAAAAAGCAGGAAATTCTGGATGCCTTTTTATTCAGACATGCCACGAAGGAATTCGCCCCCGATCGCATCATACCTGAGGAAGATTTTCAATTTATTCTCGAAACCGGACGACTTTCCCCAAGCTCCGTAGGATTTGAACCGTGGCAGTTTGTGGTCGTGCAAAATCAGGCATTGAGAGAAAAGCTGGCGGCGGTTTCCAGTGGTGGTCAAAAGCAAATTCCTGCGGCCAGCCACGTCGTCCTGATCTTGGCACGTAAGGATGTTCGTTATGATTCTCCTTACGTGGAGTACATGTATAAAGAGGTTAAGGGGATGTCTGACGAAGACTTTGCCTCCCTATCAGGCCGCTATAAGATTTTCCAAGGTGAAAACCAACGCCTGCTGGAAAACGAACGCACGTTATTTGACTGGGCCTCCAAGCAAACCTATATTGCCTTAGGCAATATGATGACAGCGGCAGCTCAGATCGGCATCGATTCCTGCCCGATTGAAGGCTTTAACTATGATCAGGTACATGCCATTTTGGAGGAAGAAGGATTGCTTGAGAACGGGCTGCTGGATATTTCAGTCATAGCCGCCTTCGGTTATCGTGCTCATGAACCCAAGCGGGAAAAATCCAGACAACCCCTGGAGAAGGTCACACGCTGGGTCCTGTAAATATTCGTCCAATACTGTTAGTCAATCTTTAAGTTTGACACAATTTGAAGAGGCGGGCTGCGATCACTCATCTTAACGATGGCCCATCGCAGCCCGCCTCTTTATTTAAATTTTTTTCTTCTACAACTGTTTGCTTATAGCCGTAGTCAAGTTATCCTATATAATAAGATGTATCTGCCTACAAAGGAGTACAGTACACGTGGAAAGATCAGAGATATTGACAAGGATTGTTATTGTCGATGATGAAGAGTTAGCTTTGGATTATATGAAGCGTCTGCTTGGCGAGTTACAAGGCATACATATTGCAGGAGCTTTTACGAATCCATTCGTGGCTAAGGACTATATTCTACTTGATGATATAGATATAGCTTTTTTGGATGTAAGACTTCCAGGGATCAGCGGAATTGAATTAGCACATCAAATTTTGGAGCACAAACCCCATATTCAGATCGTTTTTGTTACAGCTTACGATAAGTACGCTATTCAGGCCTTCGAGCTTAACGCACTGGATTATCTGCTCAAGCCGGTCACGACAGAACGTCTTATCAAAACCATGAATCGCATTCTGAAGCGTGACGATCAAGCTACCTCCATGCCTGAGAATCAGCCTTCTGTTCTCCAGTTACAGGTTTTTCAATATGTCGTCTTCACATTACCGGATCAGCAACCCACTGTTATTCAGTGGAGGACTAAAAAGACCCAGGAGTTGTTTTTGTACTTGCTCCAGAATCATGACCAATGGGTTCGCAAATCAGCCTTGATTGAATTACTATGGCCAGAATATGAAGAAGATAAGGCCTACTCTCTTTTATATACAGCCGCTTATTACATTAGAAAAACGATAGCGCCGTATCATTCCTTTTTAGAGATTTCCAATACTAATGGCGGTTATATTTTGCACACGCAAAACGTTCTGTTAGATACAGAAAGATGGGAGTCTCTCCTGGCATCCGCTCCACAGATGAACAAGGAATCAATCCCATATTATGTAAAAATGATGGAACTTTACAAAGGGGACTATTTACAGGAATATGATTTTTGGTGGGTTGAAAGTGAACGCCAAAGGCTGCATAAAATGTGGTTATCCATATCATTAAAAATGGCAGAATGGTATAGAGGGAACTCCCAGCCTGAAGAGGCGATCTCTATTTATGAGGGCATCTGTAGTCGTCACCCCCAAGAAGAGGAAGCCTACTGGGGATTAATGAAGACCTATGCTGAGATGAATAAAAATAGCTTAGTGATCAAATGGTATGATTTATTATCATCCGTCTTATGGGAAGAGCTTCATGAGAAGCCCAATGAACAAATTACAAATTGGTTTAAAGAGTGGCAAATGGCTCATGCCTAATTTCACGACTGGGAATCATTCTCCGTACCCGTAGAGTCCCCATTAGAAGTGTCACTTACTTCGCCTCGTTCTGTATAGAGGACCTACGGGACAGAGATATTATATTTCTTGTCTTTGTACCTGGGGAACATGGAAGCTTACCGTTGTACCCTGGTTGGGAAGACTGCTAATAGATAATCCTTTACCGTATACTTGCTTCAAACGTCGATCTGTATTCCGTAATCCAATCCCGCTATCCTGTTCTTGATGAGGACTCAGCAGACGGTCCAGTTCCTCTTGACTCATGCCCACACCATCATCAATGATCGCTATTTCTGTTCCATCCTCCCGCTGCTGAATACGAATACACAATGTTCCTCCATCTATCCGATTCATGATACCATGCCTGATTGCATTTTCTGCAAGTGGCTGAATCGATAACGGTGGCAATAGCAAGTTTATCTGTTCGTCTACTTCCCATACAATATCTAGTCTATTGCCAAAGCGTTCCTTCTCTATATAAAGATAAGATTTCAGGAGAGCAAGCTCATATTCCAGTGATACGACTCTATCCAGATTTTGAGGGTTAAAGCTTGATCTTAAATATTTGCCGAATTCCTCAATAAGATTCACCATTCTGGTGTGATCCACATGACTTAAAGATGCAATGGTATTCAAGGTGTTAAACAAAAAATGAGGTTTGATTTGTGCCTGTAACCACGCAGCCTCCATCCAAAGCCTCTCCCTTGCGGACTTTTTAACATCAGTCAAGGCACGGACCCTTGATTTCAATTCCATGGAATCCACAGGCTTCATAATATAATCGTTGGCCCCTGCAAGAAATCCCGTATATAAGTCCTCCTGCTGACTACGTGCAGTCAACAGCAACACAGGCAGCTCGGAAATGCTAAAGTATTCCCTCACACGCCGAGTTAACTCATAACCCGACATTTGGGGCATCATGACATCGGCTATTATTAAATCCCATTCCCGATGATCCAGCCTATGCAAGGCATCCTGGGCACTGGTTACAGTGACAAGGTCGTAAGGCTCCGACTCCGAGGCGAGAATGCCCTCTAACACCCTTAAATTGACCGGATCATCATCTACTGCGAGTATGGCAGATCGTGCAGAGCCTGCTGCAACTTGCATCACAGCTTCGTTCTGTAGAGCTATAAAATTAGTATCTGCTTCTTCATCCATACATACCTGCTCGTTATCTCGTGATTCGTCTGGGGTAGGTGAGGGATCGAGCGGTAGTGTGAAAGAAAAGGTTGAGCCTTGACCAAGTTCAGAACTTACACTCAAAGATCCTCCATGAAGCTCCACCAATTGCTTGCTGATACTCAACCCAAGTCCAAGCCCATCCCCAATAACCGTCAAATGAGAATTTCCTTGTTCATATGGACGAAATATTCGCTTTTGCGTCTCCTCATCTATCCCAACGCCAGTGTCACGCACCTGAATACTGGCCATTTCGCCTTGGATGTGTGCGTGAACGGAAATAGTCCCCTCAGCAGTATGTTTAACAGCATTGTGAAGGAGATTGAACAGGATTTGGATTACTCGGTTTTCATCCGCTAATACATTCGGAAAATCAGCAGGGATGTTAACTACCATGTTTAAAGGTTTCCCATCTGTCATGAATTGAAGCATATCCAATACACCCGAGGCTACAGCCTTGGGCTTCAGGCTTCTTTTTTCCAGAATAATATCCTTTTCACGTAGACGTGTAACATCCAGCAAATCATTCAATAATAAGGACATACGGCGGCCGACCGTAACAAGCAATTGCATGTTTCTCCTGTTGGGTTCATCCAGGGCGCCGCCCCGGTTCTCCAGCACAGTCTGTGCTATATTGATCATCCCATGCAGTGGATTTCGCAGCTCATGAGAGGTGTTGGCTAAAAATTCATTTTTCACCTGATCAGCGCGCTGCAATCTGTCCGACAGCCTTCTCAGTTCAGCATTCGTATTAAAAAATCGTTTGAACCAATAGGATGCAAATGCCACAAAAGCCAGCACAATATCCCAAGGGTAATAGGGGAGGTCATTCGTCTTGAAAATGCCCCACAGCATGCTGGATGCGATGCTAATGGATGCTAGCAACAGAAAAATAGCCTCTTTTTGCCCTCTGAATGTTCTAAGAAAAGCAAGGGAGGGAACTGTAGCACATAGAGTAATAGCCGGTAATGCGATAAGAACCATAAGAAATGCATACAGGCTGGATGCAGGTGCAAGTAACACCAAAATCGCAAAACAACAGTGGCCTATAAAAACAATCTGAATGATTCGGGATCGAACCAACAGAGACTGCGCCAGCTTCAGTACACACATGCCTATTCCAATGTAGGAAAGGGTGGTTATCTTTAACGAAAGACCCAGATTAATGGGGAACCAGTCCAATAAAAGCTTGTCATCGTCTGTCAGGATGGATAATACCGTGCAGATTACAATTCCCGCAAAATACAGAAGCGCCTTCTTTTGTGGATTCATAAAAAATATAACGACTATATATAACCCGTGAAGCAGCAAAATAATACATACCATAATTTGCATTGCGATCGTGAAGTTGGTTCGGCTATTCACAGCATCCGCGCTTCCAAAAATGATAGGCTTCATAATTCCTCCACTAGCAGAGAAATCAAAATTGGATACTTGGATGACAATCTCAATGGCCTGCCTGTTCGCATCAAACATGGCAGAGAATGGAACAGTTGATCCTATATGCTGTTCGACCTTGCTAGAGACCTGACCACTATGACTAATTAAACGACCGTTCACAAATATGTTGGATGCCGTACTGATCTTTCCAATCCGAAGTCCGTATAGAGTGTCCTCCGACCTGTCACTCAAAATAAGCAGCCGATAGGTTCCAACGCCATATGCCTTATGATCTACAGGAGATACCGACTCACTCCATAGTCCTGGTACCTGAATGGTCTGGCGCTGCTTCTGCATAAGTAAGGATTTCAGTTCGGCAGGAGAGGATAAAGTCCCAGGATAAAACTCCCACTCCCCATTTAATGGCAGGGTCTTTATCTCCTGCAGATTCAAGCCCCTCAGATCCAGAATTCCCGCCTTGGCCCGGGGATAATCCTGATTGTGGTAATAATCAAACCACAACAAACGCAAGCCGATAATCACGATCAGGAATGACAGCGTAATTAAAAAAAAGTTCCGCTTATTCATCTACTGGTGATCCGGCACCATATATCAACGTACCGTTGCCGGGCTCTCATCTGAACCAGCAGCATTGGATGGTGACCAATCCTCATAGTTTCACAACCTTATCTACACAAATTTCATTTATCGTTCCTTAGCTCAGATTGTCCGTGCTACTCAAGCAACATACGAACCCCAGTAAGCACAATTCCAATCAGAAAACCTGTAAGCGCACCGTTAATCCGAATCCATTGTAAATCCTGCCCCAGCTTGTCCTCCATTAAAGCGATCAGTGAGGCATCATCCATTCGATTTACATTTTCTCGAACCAGATTACCAATTTGGCTATGGTTTGCTTCCACTACTCCGGTAACACCTGCTACGATCCACGAATTGATCTTGTCCAGCAGCTCCGTATTTCTCCATAAATCAGACAGCATTTGATCCAGCAAAGGTACAATGTACGCCGTTACATAACTGGCATCTTCCATGTAATCCAGCAGATTACGACGAAGCTCTTCGAGCTTATCGGATATAGCTGCATCACCTTCCCAAGAATCAATAAAGGTGTTTTTCCAGTGATTCAGCCCCTCCCTGACCGTATCTTTGGCTGCCAGATGAATCAACTGTGTGTTGAACCCATCCAGGACGGCCTGACGACGCGGATGTCCTTCGTCTCGAAGCTCCGCTACGCGGTCCAGCAAAAAGTGACGAATCATCTCGCCCATACGCTCCTCATTCAAATAGCCAAGGAAAGCGTTCAGGGCAAACTGCATAAGCCCGCTGACCTGCAAGCCGCTAACAGCCTGCATCCCCAAGGTGCCTAGCGTAACCCCGGTGTCTGACCGCAGTAGCCAGGACTCCGTCTGCTCCAGCGCATAATCCAACGCCCGTTGGTCATACTTTCGCTCGCCAGCTTGCCGGGCGAGCACCTCTAGCAATGGTCCTATATCGAATTCAGTCGCCTGTCGCTTAACCCCGGTTGCGATGGCCGGGGCCAGCTCTGCCAGCGGAATCGAACGGACAAGTTGCTTGGCAAGAACATCTATAAAAGTAACCGCTTCGGGCGTACGTATTCCTTTTTCCACACTTTTCAGCACCAGCTCTGCCAATCTAATCTCGGCAATTTTAGATGCAATACTTTCTTTATGAAGCAAATTATTCTCGACCGTGTTAACCAAGGCATCGGTCAGCTTTCCCCGATTTTTAGGGAGAAGCGCTGTGTGTGGAATCGGAATGCCCAGCGGATGACGGAATAACGCGGTTACGGCAAACCAGTCTGCCAACCCTCCTACAAGTCCGGCTTCAAAAGATCCGGCCAAAAGACGGGCCCAGCCAAATTGTTGAAAAGGTAACGTAGCAGCAAAGCCCGCTCCCATCATAACAAGTGACCAAGCTGCTGCGGTTTTTGTGTTTTTTGTTTTTCCCATCATGTAGTCCTCCAAACTAACTGTAAAATTTGTTTCATTACATCTGTAGTACCATCATATCATTGCCTGTGCAGATACCAAAGGTAACCATACTCTATTGTCAACAAATTGCATGATATTTAAAATTTGCACATTAGCTTAAATTGAGTTCGCATAACCACACTTATCCATACATTTTCGTGAACAAAATCACAACAATTAAGTTACAACTATTTTCTAACAAAATGAGCCCTTTGAATCATTTTGTCGAATTATGGTCCCATTTTTCTTGCAACCTAAAGGATAAATGCCTCAAAAAGTGGAATTGCAAGATTACGATATATTCATTGAGGAAATTAATTATTTCCAACCTCATTCTTTATTCCATCAATTTAAGGAATAAATTCCAGAATGACCTTATCCTTTTCAAATAGGTGTCTTCTGGTTAATTTTGTTATATGATGTATAACCCCAAATCGATACATGAATATACTTTAATGTGATAAAATAACCTTTGTAAATGGGAACTCCGGTTCTAAAAGGATATTCATGAAACAAACTACAATTGTCTTACTAAAATTGTTCTTTTGTAAAGGAATTGGATATGACAACAAACCAAAAAAATGCCCAGTATGTCTGGAGCGATGATCCAGTTGCAATTATATGTACACCCTCTGCTTTTGCTAAAAAATCCCTCTTTTATATACAGGAAATAGGCTATTTCAAAACAGATGCTTATGTAATGGAACGGCAAAAGCTCACCTCTTTTTTGCTCCTTTTTACTCTGTCCGGGAGAGGGGAATTACAATACCGGGGCAAGGATTATATATTGAAACCTCATGATATGCTTTTTATTAATTGCGAAGAATATGTACAGTACAAAACTTCCTGTCAGAAGACATGGGAGTTTATTAGTGTGAATCTATATGGCAATCTTATTGACCATTTCTACGAACAATTCGATAAACACAATAAGCCGGTAATTTCACTAAAGGATTCAAATACAGTACTGGACAAGCTGCGTACCTTATTACATGTACAGCCAGAACGAAGCTTATCCTCTGAACTGCTCTCATCCAGGATAATCGTTGACTTGTTAACGATTATTTTACAGCACCCCTACGCCAATCCCAATGCGAATTCAGATGGAACGGCAGAGGTGCGCAAGGTAAAGCAATATCTGGATCAATCCTATTGCGAACGGATCACGCTGGATTCGCTAGCAGAAATGTTTGGTCTAAACAAGTTCAACCTGGCTAAAAACTTTAAAAAACAGATTGGCTTTTCCCCTATTGAGTATCTTATTAATGTTCGTATCACGGCTGCTCAAAGCTGGCTTAAAACTAGTGATGTAGCTATTGTGGATATCGCACAATATGTGGGCATTCCCAACACAAGTCATTTTATCAATCTGTTCAAAGAGCACATTGGAGAAACGCCTCATTCCTATCGCAAAAAATGGGGAAACCGTATAAAATAGGTCTTATGTATAATCTGCAAGCTTTCTTTGTCGATAAATAGCGAAAATCTGAGATTTAAACTTGCCTAATAGAGTACCTAACTGATAGAATAAAAATACAAGCTATTCAGGATAAATGGCAAACTTGTCGAAAGGCAAGGACGCAAAGCTACAGGGCCTTCTGTATGATGGCAGCCAGCTACCGGTTGAAGTGGCTTTTTGTCGTGCTTTTTTTCCCGAAAACTTTATACGAAATGGCAAACCTGTCGAAAGGCAGGGACGCAAAGCTATAGGGCCTTCTATTGATGATGGCAGCCTGGCCACCGAAAGGAAGTTTTTTATGGGGAAAATGATATTTTCTACACTTCTCCTATTTTTCATGCTGTCCGCAATACTCTTAAATTCGACAATTTACGCTGCTGATAGTGTTGCATGGTTGGATCAAAACAATGTAAATCATGGGACGGTCAGTGTGCGCTACCCTGTTAAACCTAACGTTAAAACCAAGATTTTGGTTACCAAAGATGCACAAAAATACTCTTATAATCTAACACCCGGGAAATCCGAAGAAGTATTTCCTCTCCAAATGGGTAATGGGAACTATAACATCAGTATTTTGGAACAGCTTAGTGGTAATCAATATAAAGTGATAGGACAAGATACGATCGAGTTAAAGCTAAACGATAGCAAGACGGTGTATCTTAATTCCGTTCAAAATATTAACTGGAGTAGTACTAATCAAGCGATTCAAAAAGCCCGTGAGTTAACCCAAGGTGCAACAACCGATCGCGAGAAGCTGCAAAAAATCTATGACTACGTAATTAGTCATATCAAGTATGACTCCAATCAGGCCTTTGCCTTAACGACTGACTATCTGCCACAAATTGATCATACGTTAAGCTCTCAAAAAGATATTTGTTATGGTTATGCTTCACTGATGGCTGCTATGTTACGAAGTGTAGATGTACCAACCAAGCTGGTTATGGGCAAATCTTCCTACGTGGACGCTTATCATGCCTGGAATGAGGTCTACATCGATAATCAGTGGGTGGTCGTAGACACTACAGTAGATGCAGCACTGTATATGGGTAAACAGAAATTCGAAATGGTCAAAGATCCCTCCAAATACATTAAAACAAAGCAATATTAATATCAATGTTTTAAATTCATATTTATTAAAAAATGAAAAATAGAACTATATTTCTTGAAGAGCCTTGATCACATGATCAAGGCTCTTTTTCTATCCTTGTTGAGAAATTGTTGAGATGTGGCATGTATTCTAGTCCAGGAAGACAATGAGATTTCCAACCATTATCTAATTTCGAGACAAAAGGAGGAGGTTCATCCCCGAACATGAATTTTCATAAATTCTGAACAAGTAATTAATGCGGCTAACATAGCATCATATGAATGAATGATGAATATATAAATACAGTTCTCTCGACCTCGAAGGAATAACCATTAGCCGTTAAATAAGAGTATTTTAAGAATAGGAGATTTGTTTACCGTATGAGAAAAAAATGGAATACAGCAACGGTTGCGCTATTGCTCTTTTTGCAGTGTTTGTTCAGCACAACACAAGCTTATGCACAAAATCCCGACTCTACTCTGCCAGTGACCCCAGGAACCGATCCGGTTCAGAGTGTGACTAACGATGTTTATCCAATGCCCTCAGAGCCAATTAACATCCCACCTGCTGTCCCGGCTCCAGTCCCTGAACCAACTGCTGGCTCAACTTCTGAAGTTAGGGCAACTCAAGAAAGTATTTTAACCAAGCTAACCCTTACAGATTCTACTGGAAGTGTTATTGATGCAGTGTATAATCCCGATAGCCGTATTGATATTGGTTCCGCCATCCATTTAGGCTATGAATGGGAACTGCCGAACCATACGTATAAAGCTGGAGACACCTTTACCTTTCAATTACCTGAGCAATTCCAAATTTACACAGATATTACGTCTCCTTTGACGAATACAGATGGAGAAGTAGGTCATTTTACCGTAGACCGTCAAGGTAAAGTGGTTATGACATTTAATGATTACGTAGAAAGCCACTCTAATGTCAGCGGTAAGCTAGAGATCAAAACTGAATTTAGCACACAAATAGAAAAAGGCAGTACACAAGTTATTATTGCGATCCCGATCAAAGGCGGCGAGCAAACGGCTATCGTAAATATTAAGCCTGCAGCTGGCCCTACAATGGAGAAACAAGGAAAGTTTGATGGAAAAGACCAAATTCATTGGACAGTTAACGTAAATAAACACTTGGATCCTATCAAACACGCTGTAGTAACCGACCCAACTCCCCAAGGACTAGAACTAGTCAAGGACTCCATCCGGGTAAACCATTTACAAATTAATGTGAACGGAACCACCGTGCTGGGGGACACTGTTAGCTCAGATAAGTATACAGTAGAGGCTGATCCGGTTGTGCCGGGCTTCAGAATCCGTTTTAACGAGGAGAGTATTAACAGCGCCTACCGAATTCAATACTCCACAAACATAACAAGCGAGGATACTCGTTTCTCCAACACAGCCACTTTTTCAGGGGACGATGTGAGAGATACGTCCGCAACAGCTACAGTCACTGTTCAACGCGGGGATTTTTTAAGCAAAAAAGTGGAGAAATACGACCCAGTCACACAAACGATCTCATGGGCAATCAAATATAATTTTGCCAACAAAAAAATTCCCGCAGCTCAAGCCGCGTTAAGTGACCGTTTTAATAACAGCCAACAACTCATCATAAATTCACTTAAAGTGTATAAAGGGGATACACAGGATGAGCTCCCTGCATCCCAATACAGCGTCACTCCAGTTACTGACGATCATGGTACCAATGGTTTCAATCTGCTTTTCAATACGGATATTGAAGCCTCATATACCATCCGTTATCAAACAAAGGCTATAGATCGTGTAGTTAAAAATAGTAAAATAACGAACAGTGTAACTTCTGATGGGGTAACAAAAGAAACAACCACCGAACTGAAAAGTATAATTATCACCAAAGGCTATAAGGAACCGAACTATAACACCAAAACAATTCCTTGGGTCATTTCTATTAATGCGGATAAGTATACAATGGATCAAATCGTTATCGACGATGCCTTTCCGAATGGCGGTCTGGCCTTATTGCCGAACACATTGAAGATCCAAAGCGCGGACGGAAAAACAACACTAACATCACCGACAGACTACGAACTGATCCCTCTTACGCTGGATTACAAAAAAGGGTTCACTATACGTTTTCATAAAAAGATTCAAGACACGTACACCATTAACTACACAACTACCTTTAACAATGAATGGAAAATCGACAAAACCAAGCCGGACTTTTGGAATAAAGCCTCTATCACTTGGTTATACAACGGAACAACACAAACTGCTGAGGCCGAAGCTCGATTATGGCCGGACAATATGACCCAGCAAAATGGGGCGAAGTCAGGTAGTTACAATGCCAGCTCCAAGCAAATTACATGGGACATTAAGGCCAACTATAACCGCAAAACTCTGAATCATGCTGAAATTAGGGATACCTTGTTACAAGGGCAAAAACTGGTCCCAAATTCAGTTAAAGTGTACGATATGACCCTGCTCGGGTGGTGGAATGGCGTACAAAAAGGGGGCGAAGTGCCTTCGAGCCAATATACCCTGGTTTTACCTTCCGCCGCTAACAACAACGAGCTGAGCATCCAGTTTAACCAGTCCATCAACTCTCCTTACTGGGTTACTTTCCAAACAACATTGGAAGGAGAGCTTATTGATAAAGAGATTAACAATAACGCTCTGCTTATGGATGGAAAAAATGTAGATTCGGAATGGACTGCCAAAGTGACTGTGCCCCACGGTGGAGAATACGTGACAAAGTCCGGTGCTCAGAATGGAAATAAAATCGACTGGAACATCCATATCAATGAAGGGCAATCCCATGTCTCCAACGCGAAGATCGTGGATACGCCCAGCAATAATCAAATTCTGATTGAAGATTCCTTTCATCTATACTCCACCAAAGTGT
Organism: Paenibacillus sp. lzh-N1; assembly: GCF_002872435.1. Taxonomy (NCBI): domain Bacteria; kingdom Bacillati; phylum Bacillota; class Bacilli; order Caryophanales; family Paenibacillaceae; genus Paenibacillus; species Paenibacillus sp. lzh-N1. The sequence continues at coordinate 1,257,622 of NZ_CP025696.1, forward strand.
CTGCCAACGGAGAAGCTGTTAGGGACACTGAGTTAGTCAAGGATCAGGATTATAAGCTAAAAATAACAACGACTGCTCAAGGTCAGCAATCCTTTGAGCTTGCCTTTGCGAAGGCTATATCATCAGGTTATATTTTGCAATATCAATCCTTTCTTCAAGCTGAAGACAAGGCAAAAGTGAGCAATAAGGTTAATTTCGAGGGCGACCGTTTGACCACCGAAATCAGGGAAACAAGTAAGGAAATTACCGTGCGCACATCCTCTGGTTCAGGATCAGGAGGAGGAGTTACGGGAAGTCTGGAGATTACCAAAGTTGATGAGGACGATCACAATAAGGTTCTATCCGGGGCACGTTTTGCACTCTATGACAAGAATCAGAAAAGAGCACCTCTTGTCCAAACTACCAATTTGGACGGGAAAATCGTATTTTCTTCATTGAGTTATGATGACTACATCCTGGAGGAGCTTACTGCTCCTGAAGGCTACAAAATAACAGCGCCAAAAACAGAAATCAAAATAGATACAACTATCAAACAAAGTTCAGGCATTAAACAAATCGTAATCACCAACAAAAAAGACACTCCTGTTGATCCGGGTCCGGGTACACCTACTGATCCAGGTACGCCTACAAACCCAGGTACGCCTACCGATCCGGGTACACCTACGAGTCCGGGCTCAGGCAAAAAACATGATAAGGACCCTGAAATAACTGAACCTCCGGCGACGCCTGTTACGCCCGTAACAACCGAAGAGCCGAAAATTATTGAGGATGAGGATGTTCCGTTGGGCGTTCCGGTTATTGAACAGCCACCTGTAGAACCAGAGGCGCAACCATCCGCTGAACCAGGGGTGCAACCTGAGACACCGGAAGCCGATCCTCACCAGGAGCCTTCTCCGCCCGTGAAGATTGAAGAAGACCCAGTACCTAAGGGTGTAATCCGCCTACCCGCAGAAAAACCAGAGAATCCAAGTGATCCGGGTCATACACCCAAGGTGGATACATTGCCAAAGACAGGAGAAAACAGTCCTGCTCCCTTCTATGTAAGTGGCATGTTCTTAATTCTTCTGGGGGCCTATCTGGGTTATAGACGAACGCATAAAAAATAAATAACATTTTATAATCAAAAATCCCCTTCTCAACTCATCATTTCAGCGAGAAGGGGAATTATTTTACATGTCCGATCTATGGATTACTGTATTAGGAGGCTTTTCAATTGCGTAAGCTGGCATACGTGAGCATCATATTAGGAATCATCATCATGTTATTTCCTACCGCTAATGAATGGTTGGAAGATCAAAAGCAAAAAGAGCTATTACAGGAAGCTGAATCATTATCAAATACAGATACATCGACACTGACTCCCGAAATGATGAAAGGCTATACAGATTTGTCCAATTGGCTGACAAATACTGCAGCAGCGGATGGGCCACAATTGTCACAAGCCACTCCCCCATCGTCGGCTTCAGAGCAAGCCCCAATCGCTACAATCCAGATTGATCGTATCGGGCTGGAACTTCCTCTACTCGAAGGTGCAACCCAACAGCATATGAGATATGCAGCCGTACATATGTCGGAAACTGCGACACTCGGCCAGGTGGGGAATGCTGCCATAGCCGCTCATCGCTCACGAACAACTGGACGTTTATTTAACCGGCTTAATGAGGTGAAAATCGGAGATCAGATTCTAATTCACACTCGGGGTGAAAAATACGTATACAAGGTCTACAACATTTCAGTCGTCACTCCTTCAAATGTCTCCGTTTTAAAAAGCATCAAGAAACAAAAGCTTCTCACACTAATTACCTGTGATCCTCTTGTAAATCCGACACATCGACTCATCGTTCATGCCAGACAACTAACCTAATGCCGCTAATAGAAGCGGAATAACCTATAAACTATATTGGTGGTGACCCTATTGAGTATATCTTTAACAGCCTTACTTCTAATCGGTCTAACTTTGGCGCTGTGGATATATACGTTAATTTTTTTGCATTCTGTGATGATGGAAAGAAATTTGCTGCGGAAACTTGCCTATCAGGACCCTGTAACGGGTCTGTTCAATCGGAATGCACTTGAGCTATTTTGGAAACGAAGCAACGGCAAGGAAGCCTTTGCTATTATGTATCTTGATCTGGATGGATTCAAAGCCATTAATGACACATATGGACATCAAATCGGTGATAAGCTGCTCAGACGGGTAAGCGATCATTTACTCCAGGTAACAAACTCCCATCAGAAAGCTTTTCGAATCGGTGGTGACGAATTTCTACTCATTATGAAGGATTATGATGCCGATCAGGTCACAGTTCTGGCAGAACTGCTGCTGCAAAAAATCAGCGTTCCTTATAACATCCAGGGAATCAATCTTCAAGTTACAGGTAGCATCGGGATTACTATGCATCCTTCTCCGAAGAAGCCCCTGCCTTCTTTACTGAAAGAGGCCGATATCGCCATGTACCAAGCGAAAGGAATGGGGAGAAACCGCTATGCTGTATACCAGAGGATCAAACAGAGGCCAAACGTCAGATCATATGGTACTGCACGAGTGATAAAGTTTGCAGCTGGTTTTCGAAAAAAAACAAAGATCCAAAGTATACAACAAATGGCAGCTCTCTAACACTAACAAAAATACCCGTAACAACAAATCAGGCGGGTAAGGTCCTGTTTATCCAGGATTATACCCGCCGATAAAACATTCCTACTCCACCTTACCCTTGGCAATCAGCTTGAAATCATCAAAGTGGAATCCTGGTGCAACAACACAGGTTACCAGCACAGGCTCATCCCCCAGCGGACGTGCCGTTTGCCATACAGTTCCTGGTACGAGTGCTTGTGGATGTTGTCCTGCCTCCACATCTGCGCCAACGATAATTACCGTTTCTTCGCCAGGTTCTTCTCCGCTTCCACCCAATTTTAACTCTATAGGGCTTCCACTATGGTACAACCACAGCTCGTCAGAATGGACCACATGCCACTCGGAGAACTCACCCGGATGCAGCAAGAAATACGTAGACGAAGCTGCAAAGCGCGGACCGGAATACACATCCGGCAGTACAGGCTTCGGAATTTGAAAATTGGCCTTCCACATCTCTTTGTACCAGCCGCCTTCTGGATGGGGCTCCATGCCCAATGCCGTGACTAGCGGTGAAATAGCTTTCGTCATTGTCTATCCTTCCTTTACCCTAAATTCCTTCTTCCCTACTGTAAAACATAGCGCTGCTTTTGTCACGTTTCTCCCTCTGCATGTCGAGGTTTCATAGTTTATGTCAAACTAAATAACATTAAATTGTGGATATATATTCGTTTTCATCATATAAATAACAAATAACTAGTATAAAAACAGCCAAAAACACCTTTCACGTAAAGTTTATTGACATAAAATCTTGTTTTTTATTGTAAGCTTATAGTATCATGAGAGAAATTTCGAAATTCTAATAGAACTGCATCTTGTCATTCCGTCTACTAAGCGATGTATTCAAGTCAAAAAAGGGGTGAGCTCTCTGATCCATTTTCGCAATGTCAACAAGCATTACGGTCACTTTCATGTACTTAAAGACATCAATCTTCAGATTAAGGAGGGCGAGGTCGTTGTCATCATCGGTCCCTCCGGCTCAGGTAAAAGCACCCTGCTTCGCTGCATCAATCGTCTGGAAACGATATCTGATGGGGAGCTAATCGTTAACGATGTCCCCGTGCATGACAAAAAAATTGATATTAACGCCTTCCGCCGCAATATCGGGATGGTGTTCCAGCATTTCAATCTGTATCCCCACAAAAAGGTGATTGAGAACATTGTACTGGCACCGATGAAGGTACTGGGCATCCCGAAAGAAGAAGCTATTCAAACTGCCCTCACCTATCTGAAGCGTGTCGGAATTGAAGAAAAGGCACAGAGCTACCCCGCCCAATTGTCCGGTGGACAGCAACAGCGGGTTGCAATTGCCCGTGGACTCGCAATGAATCCGAAAATTATGCTGTTTGACGAGCCGACTTCAGCTCTGGACCCCGAAACGATCGGAGAGGTGCTGGATGTCATGCGCTCGCTTGCCCATCAAGGCATCACGATGGTCATCGTCACTCATGAAATGGGCTTTGCCCGTGAAGTGGCTGACCGCGTGATTTTTATGGACAAAGGACAGATCTTGGAAGACAGCCAGCCTGCTGAGTTTTTTCAGAATCCGGGTGAAGAACGGGCTCGTTTGTTCCTGAGCCGTCTGATTCATCATTAAACGGACTATTATTAATGGAATAAAAATTGAAAGGGGATCATTTTGATGAGAAAAAGATTTCAGTGGAGTACTTTGGTGCTGGTTGCATTATCCTGTCTGCTCGTCTTGGCAGGTTGTGGAGGCAAACAAGAAGCAGCAACGTCGGGGAATGAGTCAGCAGCTCCCAACGGGCTGGAAGCCATCAAACAGCGTGGCAAACTGGTCGTTGGGGTGAAGTACGACACCAAGTTATTCGGACTAAAAGATCCGGCTAGCGGGAAAGTCGAGGGCTTTGATATCGACATCGCCAAGGCTGTAGCCAAGCATATTTTTGGTGATGAAACCAAGCTCGAACTCAAGGAAGTCACGTCCAAAACACGAATCACCTTACTGCAAAATGGGGACATCGACGCTATTATCGCCACGATGACCATTTCGGATGAGCGCAAAAAACAGGTCGATTTCAGCGATGTCTACTTTAATGCAGGGCAATCCCTACTCGTGAAAAAAGGAAGCCCGATCACCGGTCTGGAGTCCCTGACACCCGATACCAAGGTACTCGCTGTTAAAGGCTCTACTTCCGCAAAAAATATCCGCGAAAAAGCGCCCAAAGCAACGATTTTAGAGTTCGAAAACTATCAAGATGCCTTCAACGCCCTTAAGGCAGGTAAAGGGCAAGCGCTGACGACCGATAACTCTATTCTGCTTGGCATGCAACAGCAAGATCCGAATTATACCCTAGTAGGTGGGAACTTCACAGAGGAACCTTACGGTATTGCAGTGAAAAAGGGGCAGACCGAACTGCTGCAAGCCATTAATGATACGATCAAGGAACTGAAAAGCAATGGTGAATACGATAAGCTGCATGAGCAATGGCTTGGGGTTAAACCCGAATAATGATCTTGTGAAGGAGCCGCGATTGCGTGCTCCTTCCTTTCTTAGCTCTGGATAAGGAGGTATACCCGTAGATGCTAACTTTTGATATCAACGTACTTTTCGATCATGGCGACCGTTTCAGAGAAGGCTTGCTTCATACCGTTCAAGCTAGTGTTATTGCCTTGATCGGAAGCTTCATTCTGGGGGCAATCATTGCCATCTTCCGAATTGCGCCTTTTAAATGGCTAAACTGGATCGGTACTGTCTATGTAGAGGTCATCCGCAATATTCCATTGCTGATTGTTGTACTGTTTTTTTATCTCGGTCTTCCCACTCTGGGCATCCCCTTGGACGGCTTTGTATCTGGAACGCTTGGATTGACTGTGTACACCGCCTCTTTTATTGCAGAAGCTATACGTGCCGGCATTCAATCTGTACCCAAGGGACAATTTGAGGCGGCAAGGTCCTCCGGGTTGAATTACAACCAGACGATGATCAGCATTATTTTACCGCAAGCCATTAAAATTGTACTGCCTGCAATCGGCAATCAATTCATCAATCTGGTTAAAAACTCTTCCGTACTGGCCATTGTGGCTGGACTGGATCTCATGTATTACTCGGATCTCATTAACTCAGATACCTTTCTGCCCATCACAGTCTATGCGATCACGGCGCTGCTGTATCTTGTATTGACGGTTCCGCTCAGCTTTCTTGTGCTATATATGGAGCGACGCTTGTCCAAAACATCCTAAGGAGGGAAGCCCGTATGGATTTCGGTGGATTGTTTGCATGGCCTAATGTGCGTTTTATACTGGAGGGCTTCCTGCTCACGCTGGAGGTCGCTATTTACTCTATCATATTCAGCTTCGCTCTCGGTATTGTGTTCGGCATTCTGCGCTATACCCGTATACCTGTCCTTTCACAGGTTGCAGCCTTTATCATTGATCTGATTCGCAACCTGCCCTTATTGCTCATTATTTTCTTCATCGGCATGGTTTTACCATCCATCGGATTATCGATTTCCCTCAAGTGGGCAGCCATTACAGGGCTATCAATCTTCGAGGGGGCCATGATTGCCGAGATTGTGCGCAGCGGTCTCAATTCGGTCCATAAAGGACAGCTGGAAGCCGCACGTTCCTCCGGTCTAAGCTATTCTCAAACCTTATGGCATATCATTCTACCCCAAGCGCTTCGTCGCATGGTACCTCCTATTGTCAGCCAGTTCATTTCCCTATTCAAGGATACCTCACTGGCTGTCATTATCAGTTTGCCGGAGCTGACGCATAACATTCAGATCGTCGGTGGACAAAATCAATCTTTTGTCATTCCAGCTCTGCTGTTCGCCGCTTTCCTGTACTTTGCCGTTAATTACAGTATGTCACTGATTGCTCGCAGGCTAGAAGTTCGTACACATAAAAGCACGTAGTACTCATCAGGGTTGCCACTAGTTGGAACACTCTGTTAGTACAGCTTGTATCTGTTCAATCAATCGCTTCACTGCTTCTCCCTGGTAACGGTCAGACCGATAAATCAACTCTAGCTGACCTTGGGGCACGCCACGCAAAATAGGTACCGTGCAAAAATGTGAACGATCCAGTTCGGCCGCAAGGGACTTCGTCTGTAGGGTTACGGCAAGTCCCTCCTGCACCCAGCGCAGAATTGAAGGTATAGAATTTGTTTCCAGGACGGTTGCAAAGGGATAACCGCGATCACGGAAGCACTTCTCAATCAGCTTCCTGCCGGGATGGCACTCTGGCTGCATCGCCCAGGGTACATGCCTCAATTCGTCCAGCATAAGGGAAGAACGATTGGAAAATGCATGATTTACGGGGACAATAAGACAGTAGTTCTCTGTGCGAAGAGGAAGCTGGACAAGCCTTTCATCTGTACCCGAATGTAGGGTGATGCCAACGTCCACACGGTTATCCAGCAGCTGTTCTGTTACATCAAAGGATGGACAGATGTGCAAGCTGATTTTAGGAAATGACCGATGAAAGTGGGCAAACATCTCTTGCAACGACTCCTCTAGCTCCGGTAATGCGATACCAATCCGTAAACTGCCGCGTTGCTCGGTACGCAGCTCCTCAATAGAAGCCTTCGCTTGCTGTAAATCTTTGAGCGCATGCGCACTGTGTTGCAGCAGCAGTTTCCCGGCATCTGTCATTTTAATTTTCTTGCCTGCACGGTCAAAGAGCGTCATGCCCAGTTCCTCTTCCAGCGCCTTAATTTGCAAGCTAAGCGTGGGTTGAGAGATACCGATCTTTTCCGAAGCCTTCGTAAAATGCAGTTCCTCGCATACGGCTATGAAGTATTGAAGCTGGCGTATTTCCGTCTTCCTTCTCTCCCTTCGAGAATCCCCAGAAATGTTTGCATGAACAGGTCAAAAGAAGCGCGAGATCGGATCAATCCGGTTCGCGCTTCTTCAGGTTATTGCGCTTTTTTAGATTATTGGGCTACTTCTGCTTTTTCCGCAGTTAACGTAATATTCGCAAACGCGTCTGCATCGTACTCCTTGCCGCGGGTAATATCGTAATTGGCTACCCGATTATTTACTGCCTCCAATGAGTAACGGAATAACGTCGGTACAATCGGCGCCTCCTCGCTCATATACGCCTGCCACTGATTGTATATATCTTTACGATAATTGTCGTCAAAGGCTTTTACAGACACCCCTTCCTGCAACAGCTTATCATTCTCTTCACTGGTAAAGCGCGAGTAGTTAAAGCTGGCTCCGCGTCCATACAGCCCACTAGGGTTTACATCTGTACCTGTACTCCATGCGCCGCCAAAAATATCAATGCCCGGGTCATCCTTCTGCACACGGTCATAGAAGGAATTGAACTCCAGCAGACGACCGTCCACCAGTTCGACATGAAGCCCGACATCCTTCCAATTTTGCAAATAAAACTTAGCCAGCGATTCGGCCGTCGCATCCCCGCTCATTGCTGCATAATGGAGCACCAGTTCCTTGCCCTTAGGGTCTTCACGGTATCCATCTCCATTGGTATCCACATATCCTGCCTCGTCCAGCAGCTTTTTCGCCTTGTCTGGATCATACGCAATGCCCTTCGCATTCACATCATGGTATCCCTTGAAGGCGGGCGGGATCAGGGATGTCGCAGGAGTCCGAAGCCCATGATAGAGCTGCTTGCCAACCTGCTCATTATTCAGCGCGTAGCCAAGGGCCTGACGCAATGACTTGTTCGCCAGCTTGGCGTTCGGGTCCATGATATTTAGACTCTTGGCCTGATCGAATTTGCCCAGCTTAAAGCCTACATAGCTATAAGACAATTCCTCCTGACCGAGAAACTGTACATTTTTCGGATTACTGGCCTCATTGTAACGGGTGGTCGGATAGCTGGCCCAGTCGATTTCTCCGCTTTTCAACGCCTCAGTAATGACATTCGGATTCACAACCTTCAGATGAAGGCCATCCAACTTGGGCGCACCACGGAAATAATCTTCATTTTTGACGAATTCCACAGATTCACCTGTGACCATAGATTTAATTTTGAATGGCCCATAGCCAATCGGATTTTTACGGACAGGGTCAGATCCAGCCATATCCTTTACGGGAATGTTCCGGAATACCTTCTTCTCCAGTGGTGTGGACCAAAGTCCCGACTTTACCGAAGGATTAGGTTCCTTAAAATGAATGGTAACCTCTTTCTCATTCAGCACCTTGACGCCAGAAATGGTCTTGGCCTTGCCGGCGTGATAATCTTCCATACCTACAATGTTGGTCATAAAACTATCATAACGTGGACCTTCATAGTCTTTGTGGCCGATCACTTCATAGGAAAAAGCATAGTCCTCTGCCGTTACGGGATTACCATCTGTCCAGTTCAGCTTGGGATCAATTTTGACAGTCACCGCCTTATTGTCTGCGGAAAAGGAAATCGTCGCCGCTCCTTTATCGTCAATATTCAGATTGGAATCAATCGAAAACAGGGAAGGGTAGAAAAACTGGAAGACTTCAAAATCCGGATTTCCATCATAAAATACAGGATTCAGAATACCTTCAAAAGGGGTATCGGACACGAGTGCATAATTGATGATGCCGCCCTTAATCGGGGGGTTATCGTTCTTGACCGCCTTTGCCAGCGCAGTCGCATTCACCTGCTTGCTGTCGGCCCCTGATCCACCTGTACCGTCAGACGATTTTGCTCCATTCGAAGCGGAAGGCGAGCCGCTGCATGCAGCCAAAGAAAGCACCAAAATGGCAGATAGAACAGGCAGAATTCCTTTTTTCCAGCGTTTAACCATTGTAAACCCCTCCTTGTTGTTGTCCTTATCCTTGAGTTTCGGTTTAACCCAATCGTTGTTTGGCATCAGTGGCACGTTTGAGCGCCTGACCGATAAAGTTGATTGCCAGCATTAGCACCAATATAAGCAGTGAGGCAGGCAACCACATCCACCAGTTGTTCTGCAATACATCCGGGTCATTCGCATAACTCACCAGTGTCCCCAAGCTCGGAGTAGATTCCGGCAAGCCAAAGCCGAGATAGGAAAGCCCGGTCTCGATCCCGATATTTCCCGCAAGACTGAGCGTCAGATTAACAATCACAACAGAGCTGAGATTGGGCAGCACACCCAACCAGATGATCTTCCAATTGGGTGTGCCAAGGGTTTTGGAAGCCTGCACGTAGTCCAGTTCCCGCTCAGACAGCACCTTGGCCCGGATCAGGCGCGCTTTTCCAATCCATAAAAAGGCAGTCATAATAAAAATAAAGGAACCTATGCCGCTTTTGGGCACAATGCTGACAAATACGATAACCAGCATCAAGAATGGAAGCACCAGGATAAAATCAATGATTCGCATGATGATGTTATCAACCAGTCCTCCATAAAACCCAGCCAGTAAGCCCAGCGTCAAGCCGATGGCGGCGGATAACAAAGTAATCGTAAAGCCAATGGTAAAGGAATTGCGGGCCCCAATGACCAGCTGGCCGAATATATCCCTGCCCGCTCGGTCCGTACCCAGCCAATGCACTGAACCGGGAGCTTCGCGGATCGCACCCAAATCGACCGTCGTGACTACATCCTGATTGACAAACAGGACAGAGGCATATATAAAAATCAAGAACAGAGCCACAAATCCAACGGAAATCAAGGCCATTTTGTCACGTACGAGTTCACGACGCAGTACAGACCAGCTAGACGGTGATTTACGAATGATTTCCGGCGAGAAGACTTCCTCCACCTGCATAGACACCATAATCCCTCCTTTTCTCTAGATTTGTTCTCTATTCAATTCGAATGCGGGGATCGACCTTGCTTAGGATGACATCAGATAAAAGGGTCCCTAATAGTGCCAAGAAGCCGGAGATCATGACCAGCGCGTTCACAACTGAAAAGTCCCGTTGGGTGATGGACTGAAGAAATAGCTGTCCCAACCCCGGATAACCAAAAATAGATTCTAGGAAAACGTTGCCCGCAATCACACCCGTCAGGTCGTAGCCCAAGAAAGCAGCAATGGGTAATAAAGAGTTTTTGAAAATATGACGGGAATAGATCTTTCCTTCGGGTACCCCCTTGGAACGCGCCGTTTTCACAAAATCCTTCAGACGTGTGTCAATGACCTCATTGCGCAAATACTGAATCGTAGCCGTTGTACTGAGTAATGCGCCTGTAACCGCCGGTAGAATGAGGTGATATGACTTATTCACGTAATATGACCATGTCCCCGGCTCTACACCTACATCCACACTGCCGCTGGTTGGAAACCAGCCAAGCCTGAACCCAAACACGTACAACAACAGCAATGCGAGTATAAATAGAGGTGTCGCAAAGCTGAGATAGGTATACCCGACCACGGTTTTATCCAGCAGACTATGCTGATAACGACCGCTGAGTACTCCCAGCGGAATGGCGATCAGATACGTTAGAACCAGAATCAGAACACCCAGAAAGAACGTGTTCCCCAAACGACTGCCAATCAAATCGGTAACGCTAATTTTATGTACATAAGATTTGCCCAGATCACCATGAGCAAGCTGGACGAGCCAGTTCCCATACTGCACCCACACCGGGTCATTCAATCCCAGTCTTTGCCGCTGTTCTTCCAGTGCAGCCGGATTTAGATTGGGAGTTGAAGTGATGAGCCCTGTCAGGGCATCCCCTGGCATAGCCTTAGCTAGGAAAAATATAAGCACACTCAGTGCAAAAAGTTGAGGGATCATAACCAGCAGCCGGCGCATTGTAAATTTCCACATATTCTGTCCCCCCTTATGGTAGCGCGACTTGATGGGATGAACTTACTGACTTTAGTGCAAACGGCTTTCCACTCGCGTCTAGATGTTTGGGCAGCTCTGACTTGTAAGAGGATAAAAGCTTTTGCCTTTTTTGAGCATTTTCCAGCCGTTTCGCAGGATCGATACTGGGAATGGTGGCAATAAGCCGCTGGGTATACAAATGCTGTGGACGCTCATAAATATCTTGCTCGCTCCCCTGTTCCACTAAGCGACCTCGGTACATGATGCCGATTTGGTCGCACATATGGCGGATAATCCCCAGGTCATGACTAATGAACAAATACGTCAATTTGAACTCCCGCTGCACATCCTTCATAAAATTAAGCACCTGTGCCTGCACAGAAACGTCAAGCGCTGATACGGGCTCATCTGCAATAATCAGTTTTGGGTTTAATGTCAGCGCACGCGCAATCCCGATCCTTTGCCGCTGTCCCCCGGAAAATTCATGCGGATATTTGTAGGCCGCATCAGCGTTCAAGCCAACCTTTTCCAGCAGCATCTGTACTTTCCGCCGTTCTTCCTCATTACTCAGCCTTTCAAAGTTTCGCAGTGGTTCAGCAATGACATCCAATACGCGCTTGCGCGGGTTAAGCGAAGAATAGGGGTCCTGAAAAATCATCTGAATGTCTCTACGCAGCGGATGGCGGTTATTACGACTCAGAGCCGTAAGATCCTTGCCATTAAAAAGAATCTGTCCGCTCGTCAGCTTATTCAGGCCGATAATCGTTCTTCCTGTCGTCGTCTTTCCACAGCCGGATTCTCCTACTAGCCCGTATGTTTGGCCTGCCTCTATGCTGATCGACACGCCATCCACTGCTTTTACCTGATCAACGACACGCTGGAAAAAACCGCCGCGCACCGGATAATGAACCTTCAAATCATTTATCTCTAGTAGTGCCATGAGCAGCCTCTCCCTTTGTCTCATCTTCAAAATGAAAATGCTGGTAACATGTACAGCGGACCCAATGGCCGGGAGAAATTTCACTTAATCGGGGATGGTCTTCATGCATTCTCTGCTGAATCCAAGGAATACGCGAAGCAAAGCGACAGCTATTGCGAGGAATATCTTGCAAGGAGGGAACAATACCACCGATGACATGCAGCGGTTCTCCCTTGGTATGCGATCCCGGCATGGAGGCTAGCAAGGAACGCGTATACGGATGCTGCGGATGCCGAAATAATTCAAAAACATCTGCGCTTTCCACGATTTCTCCGGCATACATGACCACCACACGGTCGGCTACTTCGGCCACAACGCCAAGATCGTGCGTAATCAGAATAATTCCGCTTCCAGTCTCCTGTTGAAGCTGTTTGAGCAAGTCAAGAATTTGCGATTGAATGGTTACATCGAGCGCAGTAGTCGGCTCATCTGCAATAATAAGAGAGGGTCGGCAAGCTATGGCAATCGCGATCATCACACGCTGGCGCATCCCTCCTGAAAGTTCATGCGGATACTGTTCATACACACGTACGGGGTTGGGTATATCCACGCTTTCCAGTAGCTCCAGTACACGTTCCCTTTTTTGCTTCGTAGATAGGGACGTATGATAATCGAGATTTTCCTCGATCTGCTTACCAATGCACATTAACGGGTTAAGTGCTGTCAGCGGGTCCTGAAAGATCATGCCAATGCCCGCTCCGCGGATTTTATTCATTTGCCCTGAGGAGAGACGGATCAGATCCGTGCCTTTAAAAAGAACCTTTCCTTCGACACGTGTTCGCTCCATGTCATGCAGTTGTGGGATCGAAAGCGCCAACGCGCTTTTGCCACAACCGGATTCTCCGACTACAGCCAGCACTTCATTGGGATTGACCGTCAGATCCAGATGGTCGACTGCGGGGTGATATTGATCCTTGATGCGAAAAGATACGGATAATCCCTTAATCTCCAACACGGGTTTGATATTCAATGCGCGCTTCCTCCATTCTCCATGGTCTTGTCCCGCTTATTCTCACCATGTTTGATGTTTAAAACCTCTCATGAACATTACATACCGTTTTTGTCGGAATAATTTGAATACATCCTATCACCAGTATATGGATATATCAATTAAGATTATGCTATCAACATCATTTAAAAAATCAATGATCCAGCAGTAGCGCGACTTTCCTGGCACAAAATGTAATCAAATAACCAACCACAGGTTAATTTTCATCACAAAAAAGCCGTTTGATCCCCTACAGAGGATCAAACGGCTAACTAGCACCCAACCACTCACACTGAATTCTTTACGTTTATTACGAAGCCGCTCCATAAGAGCCCGACTTGAACGTTTTTGGATCGTACCATTTGTAGCCTGCTGCTGGAGCAGACCAAGGCTCGGGTTGCGGTTCTGTGGAAGCCGCAGGCTCCTCAAACGGCAGAAGCTTCGTCGGTTGATCCAGCGTTAAACCTGCCACATCGGATAATTTGGTGTAGTCCTGCTTCCACGCAAGCCATTGGACCGTTTGCACCAGGAAGGTGGCATCGTCCACTTCCTTGAAACCATCATATGTCTTTTTCGACTGTCCGTTTTCTTCACGCGCATATTTCGGTGTAGCATCTTCTACAGGGGAAGAATCACCGATAAATGCTGCCTTGCCTTGACCTACCTTGGAGATCGCAGCATAAGGCCCTTCCGCACGGCCTCCACCGTTATAGACACCTTGGTCTACAGCATTGCCCCATTTTTTCGTACCTGTAGGGATATAGGCAATTCCTTTGGCTTTGGTAGGATCAATAATAGCCAGCGTAGATCCCGCATGTATGGCAATCGAGCGTACACCCTTGGTAATGCCGAAGGATTGATCTGCGGCTACAATGTCCGTAGCATTCACGTCGCCAAGTGCATTGTAACGGAAACGAACACCAAAGTTGGTCGCCAGCCAATCGGAGCTAGTTAACCCCTGCATCGCCGGTGATGCTGCTTCTTCTGTAGTCATCCCTTTGGCCGGATTAGTATAGGCTCCACGACGGTAGCCATTCATAACCTCAGAGGAATCCCAACGGTTTTTGTTACGGTCCGCATTATAGTGGTCGGAGATGAAGAAAACACTTCCCCCGTTATTCACATATTGCAGCAGGGCAGCCTGCTCGGATGCCTTAAAGGCAACATTCGCTTCACCGATGATGAACACATCATATTGGCGCAGCTTATCATAGGTTATGGCCTGTTCTCCATAAGTAAAAGGAATGGGACGGTTCAGTTGGTCCACTGTAAAACCTACATTACGCAGTCCATTGGCAAAGTCGGAGAAGGCGCCTTCAATGACCCAATCTGCTGCCCCAGCCGTCTGTGCGTGCGTATTATCGAACAGCACCTTTTTGCCTTTGCCATCCGGCAGTGTAGTACCGGGTTGACCCGGATTTCCAGGTTCAGGTTCGCCAGGTTCACCTGGTTCCCCCGGCTCGCTTCCGTTCACCAGTTCAACAGTGCTTGGACTTTTCACTCCACCAAAATTATTGTAGGCGCCAAGTGTACCCGTCACACGGATTTTGCTGCCAATCAGCTCAGGATGGCCTGTTAGCCCAAATTGCCCTCTGTACGCTGATGTCAGCTGTACATCCAATAGATTAGACGTGCTTCGTTCATTGGCCTGGTCGGCAATCAGTACGTTAAAATCATTCGCAAACGGAGAAGAAAAATTAGCCGTTTTCGATCCGGTAGCATGTCCGACGATGTAACCTTCCACCGTCACTGTGCCTCCACTGCCTTGGCGCTGGAGTGCCTCGGCTACTGTCAGTGCTCCCTCCGCTTTGACCTGACCGAATGGAACGAAGATCCCGATCAGCAGCGATACGATCGCTGCCAGATGCAGCACCCCTTTCAAGCGTGAACCTGTGAACCGCAAGCCTTTTACCATACGTCAATATCCCTCCTATAATTTCATAAATGTAATTGTCCTCTATCAGATTAGCTATCAATCTTCTAATTCCTTCCTGATTTCATCCATAATTATGTAAATTTTATTCTTATTTATCGGAAACTCGCTTGTTTATGTAAAAATTGAACCCTGCGATTGACACCGAGCACAGCATACATTACGCTAAGAAAGATATGTAGAACGGTATACGCGAATGAAGATGACGGGAGAGTCTGTCCAGGGGCTTACACGCTGGCGGCACCGAAGGAGCAAGACGCCAACACCCGGCTGGCGGATAATCTCTCAGGTCCATGTATCGTCATCTGACGCAACTCTGGAGAGAGCGCAAGCCACCCAAGGGGTAAGGCGGTAAGGACACCGTACGAAACTCTCAGGTAACGAGGACAGAGATAAGGGAAACTTCCTTATCCTGTCCTTTTTTGCGCTCACATTGTACGTCAGCATTAGGAACCGTCATAGCCGCGCAAAAACGCGGAAATACCATATACTATGGTACTAGAACATATAGGGGGCCACACCATGCGTTTCAAAGATGTATTTTCCATTATCGGTCCGGCCATGACCGGACCTTCCAGTTCACACACTGCAGGCGCGGTGCGGCTTGCACGCGTTGCCCGTCACTGGCTCGGGACGCAGCCTGACCGTGCCCGCATGACACTGTACGGCTCCTTCGCCGACACATACAAAGGACACGGTACAGACCTGGCGCTCATCGCAGGACTGCTCAATTACGATACAGACGACCACCGAATTCCAGATGCCGAGCAATGGGCGGAGCAGGCCGGGATGATGGTGGAATTTGCCGTCAGCGGACTACCCGCCCCCCATCCGAACACCGTCCGTTTTGAGCTGTGGAAGGGTGAGGATCAGCGTACACTGCTGGGTTCCTCCATCGGCGGTGGCAGCATCCATGTCCAGCAGCTCAACGAATTCCGAGTCAACCTGACCGGAGAGCTGTCTACGTTGGTGCTTCTTCACTCGGATAAGCCCGGTACATTAGGTGCGGTGACTTCAGCGCTCGGCGCTGCTGACATTAACATTGCCTATATGCACGTGGATCGCAAAGGTCGGGATGGAGAAGCACTTACAGCTATCGAAACGGACAGTCCTCCTACAGCTGAATTAATCGCAAAACTACAATCCTTACCACATATGTACGAAATTAAAATGATTAATTTGAAAAAAGGAGCTGAATCTGATGCGATTTAGCCATCTGCATGAAATCAGCGCTATATGCGCTGAGGAATCCACCACGATTGGCCGCCTGATGATTCAAGAGCAGGTACAAGAGACGAATACAACGGAAGAAGAAATTTTCCGCCAAATGTCTGATTATTATGAAGTCATGAAAGAGGCTGTTCATCGTGGTCAGACGCAAGACACCGTATCCCGCAGTGGATTAACGGGCGGCGACGGCAAGCGCTTAGCCGAATATCTGCGGACAGGGGAAACCTGCTCCGGCGATGCCTCCGCGCTCGCCATGGCTTATGCGCTCTCCGTGTCGGAGGTTAATGCGTCCATGGGGCGCATTGTCGCCACGCCCACTGCAGGTTCATGCGGAGTCATCCCCGGTGTGTTCATTAGTGCGCAGGAGCGGTTCGGCTGGGATGATGAGCATATGGTGCACGGCTTGTTCGCAGCCGGAGCCATTGGCTACGTCATCGCCAACAATTCCTTCATTTCCGGCGCGGAGGGAGGCTGTCAGGCTGAGATTGGTTCAGCCATCGGGATGGCCGCTGGCGCTATGGTCGAGCTACGCGGTGGCACACCTGAGCAGGCCGTTCACGCCGTAGGCCTAGCGCTCAAGAACACGCTCGGTCTGATATGCGACCCCGTCGCCGGACTCGTCGAGATTCCGTGTATCGTGCGCAACGGGCTGGGAGCCGTGACCGCACTTGCCGCAGCGGATATGGCTTTGGCGGGTGTGCGCAGCGCCATTCCGTCTGACGAAGTCATTGACGTGATGCTTGAAGTCGGCAGCGCAATGCCGTCAAAGCACCGCGAGACCGCCAAAGGCGGCTTGGCCCAGACCCCCACTGGCAAGCGTTTGACCGAATCACTTACTCGCAACACATCGGTCAAAAAGCATAAGCCATAATTGGGGTAACCTCCTCTGTATTAAGAAGCGAGTACGTCCCTTAAAAATAAAAGAGCAAGCATGCCGTCCCTAGACGTATGCTTGCTCTTTTTCTTTTCAGACGGTTATAGATTACTGAACGGCTACCTGTACCTTCGTCATTTTACCAGCATATTTTACTGTAATTACAGCTTTGCCCTTACCCTGTGCTTTAATGTTACCGTCTTTGACGGTCGCAACGATAATTCTGGATGAGGACCAGACAGCCGGCTTGGAAACATCCTTCTCCGACTCATCCTTATACGTGGCTGTAGCCGTAACCTTAGCCAGCTGCCCTGCCTTCAAAGTCAAGGCGACTTCGTCCGTTTGCAGATATTTAAGCGTATCAACATCAACAGGCACGCTGATCACCTTACCGCCGAACTTCGCCTGAATGTTAGCTTTACCGTAGCTGACCGCGGTAACCTGACCCTTTTTGACGGTGGCTACCTTATAATTGGACGTTTTCCATTCAGCTTGAGTTGTAACATCCTTTTCTTTACCATCACTGGATTTAACCACAATCGCAATCGTTTTTTGATCCCCGGATTTCAGTGATAACGCAATGGCATCCGCTTCAATCTTTTGCGCTACGTCTACTTCTACCGTAAATGTAATGGTTTGCTTGCCATATGAAGCAGTGATCGTTGCCTTACCGCTAGCATTCGCTTTGATCAAACCTTCGCTAACTTCAACTACTTTTACATTGCTAGTAGTCCAAGTGGCGTCCTTGGTTACGTCTGTTTTTGTACCGCCACTCTTAACGCCTGTTACTTTCAGCTGCTTCGTTTCCTGAGCACCGAGTGCAATTACGCGCGAGTCTGTTTCCAAACGGTCTACAAGGCCCACTTGTACGTTTATCGTCAGTTTTTTGCCGTTATAGGTTGCTGTAATAACCGCTTTACCGGCCGCTTTACCCGTAATCGTTCCCTTGGACACAGAAGCAATATCTTCCGCACTTGAAGTCCATTCTGCATCCTTTGTAACATCTTCCTTACGCCCGTCCGCATAAGTAGCCGTCAGAGTCGCAGTATAGTCCTCATTAATATCTATCGTTGCCGTTTTAGAGGACAAAGATAGATCACCAGGTACGTTTACGGATACGGTAGCTGTGGCTGTTTTGCCGCCATAAGAAGCTGTGATCGTTGCCTCACCTGTTTTATAACCTGTGACTTCTCCCCCGCTGACAAAAGCGATATCTTCATTACTGGACTTCCACTCTGCTTTACTTGTGATATCTTCTTCCGTCCCTGTTACATAGGTTGCGGTCAGCTTGAGCTTTTTGGATTCCTTAGCATTCAAGCTGAGCTTGTCCTCGCTTAAATCCAGAAATCTAGAGGTTTCAACATCTGTCTTGATCGAAACCGTCTTATCTCCGTACTTAGCGGTCACTGTAGCCGACCCCGCTCCAATGGCCATAATCGTTCCTTTATTCACTGTTGCAATTTTTTCATCGCTTGATGTCCAAGCAGCTTTATCTGTGATATCTGTTACCGTACCATCCGGGTACACAGCAGATACCTGTATTTTTTTTGATTCATCCAAACGGAGAAAAATGTTGGTTTCGCTGGCTTTCAGCTTATTCGTCTGATCCACATCCACCGCAATCGTAGCGGACATCGTGCCATATTTACCTGTGATTGTCGCCTTCCCTGTGCTATAGCCGGTAATAGTGCCTTTCAGAACATCTGCCACGGCTGTATTGCTGGAGCTCCACTCGGCAGACTCTGTAACATCCTGAGTCGATCCATCCGGGAACGTGGCTGTCAATTTAACCTTCTCCGTATCTTTTAACAAAAGAGAAACCTCTGATGTACTGGCATCCAGCCGTTTAACCTGCTCTACCTGTACAGCAATCGTTACGGTCTGTTGTCCATATACAGCCTTAATATTAGCTGAACCTGCTCCCTGAGCAGTAACTAATCCGTTGACTACAGTCGCTACCTTCTGATTATCCGAAGTCCAGGTCGCATCACCTGAAACCTGAGCTGTTGTATTATCACTGTAAGTCGCTGTCAGATCAATCTGTCCTGTGCCGCTTGAACGCAGGCTCAGGCTTTGTACACTGGATGTCAGCGCCTTAACCTTTTTCGTTACATGTACCTGAACCGATTGTACCTTCTCCTTATAGGTCGCAATCACGGTCGCTTCCCCTTCAGCTTTGGCTGAAACCGTACCGTTATACACCGTAGCGATAGCTGTATTATCACTTTTCCAATCTGTGCTTACGGTTACATTGGAGGTTGTCCCATCGCTATAAACAGCCGTTGCCGTCAACGCAGCTGTATCCCCCTGTTGCAAAGTTACCTCGTTAGACGAAAGGACAATCTTGGAAAGCACCGCTTCTGCTGCAGATGCAAACCCTGCATATGATGTAAAACTTGAAATCAGGATGACCAACGCCAGTAAACCGGACCATCTATTCTTCAAAATCTAATTCCCTCCTATTTTCAAAGCTAAAAATTAAGGATTTCGCAAAATCCCTACACCTACGTTTTATGTCGTCATATGGAAAAGAATAGTTTAGACTTTAGAGAAAATTTGGTCCTTATTAACTAGAATCGGTACTTTTACAGACAGCTGTAAGCTGCTGCACGAATTCTTAAATGGTGGTACTCTTCCATATTGGGATCAAGCTGATGCATATAAACGACGGAGAACTGTTCGCTCGGATCTATAGAAACCCAGGTGCCTGCCATTCCCGTCCAGCCAAATTCTCCAATCGAGCTGTTTGCATGCCCAGCCGCTTTGTCCATTAACGTGCGTACACCCAGTCCATAGCCATAACCTGTATGGTATGAATTGGTGAAATCCGATAGTTGAGCTGTATTCAGATGATTTGTACGCATTAAATCAATGGTTTTTCTCCCTAATAAGTTCACACCGTTTACCGTGCCGCCATTTGACATCATTTGTGAAAATGTGAGGTAATCTTTGACTGTCGAATATAAACCTGCGCCTCCACCTTCATATATAGCATCTGGCTGATGATATTCATCCAGGAAACCCTCAATTTTTTCAAGTTTTCCGGAGTCTGTCCGTTGGTACATGGAAGCCATCCGCGATTCAATATCTCCACGATAACGGTAACCTGTATTGTTCATTCCAAGCGGATCAAAGATTTCATCCTTCAAAAATTGCCCTAATGATTTACCTGAAATGACTTCAATAAGACCAGCAACAAGATCATGGCCATATCCGTATAACCATCGTGTTCCTGGTTCAAATGCAAGCGGAACTTCAGAAAGCGCTTTAATTTCTGTGCGCAGGTCATATTTCCCCTGCTTCTCCTTTAATGCTGTAATGACCTTATGCATAGCTTTTCCTGTTTCTGAAAACTCAGAAGCATACGGAATTCCTGCACTCATATTGAATATATGCTTAATCAAAATAGGGTTATCCGCCTTATCAATGTAGGTGTGTCCGTTAGGAGCAGTTTTGAATACATACGAATTACGATACTCAGGTAAATATTCATACAAAGGCTCATTCAATAAAAATTGTCCGCGTTCGTATAGCATAAGTGCAGCCGCACATACAACGACCTTTGTCATAGAAAACAAGCGATACACGGTATCTTCAGTAATCGGTTTCCGAGTTTCCACATCAGCATATCCATGATACCCTTCATACAACACTTGACCATTTTGTGCAATGGCACAACCACACCCTGCCGGCCCATTCGCTAAGAATCGTTGCAATAGCTGATCTACCTTGTCAAAACGAGACATTTTCATCCCTCCTATTTTCCTTCAAAAGAAACAAGCTTCCCCTCACGCTCTAATTCCTGTTCCAACAAGCTCAACCTGATTCCTTGTAAGCGCTTATTCCCTTGCATCTATTTTAACGGTAAACTTGGTAATTACAAAGATGATTTGTCATAATCAGATAGCTTTATACCAACAACTCTGCCACCGTCTCTTTCCAGCGATTGATCACCGATTCCGGCTCCTTGAGGCGAATTGTGACACCTGTCAAGATATCCGCATATTGAGCCGAATCTTCTCTGGCTGCAAAAACATGGGCCGCAAATCGCTCACGTACATGCTTGGCTCCGGGTAAAGCAGGCAGATGTTTCAGCGACAACCGCACATAATGCGCCTTTCCCCCGGTGAACACCGCAAGCGTTGCCTTCCCAGTACGGATCATGTTGCCTGTCGTGGTCGTACCCGGCCATAGGGCCAGACGCAAATTTCCCTCGTCCAGCGCTACAACCTCGCCCACACTAATCATCGCTATGTGCGGCCACTGATCTTCTGTAACCGTCAACAGCATCATTGCTTCTTGTTGCTTGTGCTCCAACTCCTTGCCGTTCAGCAGCGTGAACAGCTCCTTACCGATCCTTGGCGTCTGCATGAAGTATAATCCCCTTTACATTTGGCCTATAACTTCAAAATACCATAATTTACGGCTACTTACGAACGACCCTATATCCGCTCTGGAATAGGAGGAACATGAGCAGCATCCGGAATATCTTGGGGGTTTACCTTGAACGCCGATTTATACTTTGCTGGATCCGTAATGCTATCCGGTTCTGAGGTTCGCCATGTGAACAGGCATACAGGGCACAACAAAACCTCCCAGGCACCTTTAACCGGCGAATGGGAAACGACTTCTGAACGATTGGACTCACAACGGGGACAAATATGCATCTGTCAGCACTCCTTTAATCTTTCTTTGTTTTTAAAAATATTTAGCGAAGCATTTGGCTCAACTTTTTCTCCCATTCCGCTACACCCAGCGGGGAATCGAGCGGCTGCGAGTAATGGCCTCTAATATCCGGTGCTACAGGTGTCGTCGCATCCAGTATCATTTTGTGCGTCATACCTGCCGGATCAGAGCCGGGGTCAAGCGGTAAAATAGACAAGCCAGGAACAATGACAGCATCATGCTTTGGATGAAGCTTGGTGGATAAAGCCCACATGACTTGCGGCAGATTGAACGGATCGACCTTCTCATCCACCACAATCACCAGCTTACAATACCCCAATCCATGCGGAGTCGTTAACGCACGTATTCCCACAGCCTTCGCAAAGCCGCCATACCGGGTTTTCGTGGAAATAATAGCGACCAGCCCATGCGTATACATGGCATTAACAGCTACGATTTCATTAGGAAAAGCATCCTTAAGCTGCTGAAACAACGGTACACTTGTATTCACACCGATCATATAATCCGTTTCCGTCCAAGGCATCCCGATGTACAGATGCTCAAAGATAGGCTGTTTGCGGTGATATACACGATTAATCTGAATGACTGGCATCGCGCGACCGCCAGAATAGTGACCTGTGAATTCACCGAATGGACCTTCATACTCACGTTCACCTGCTAACACTTCGCCTTCCAAAATGACCTCGGCTCCCCAAGGCAGATCCAGGTCTGCATCCTTCGCTTTGACCACACGATAAGGCTCACCCTGAATGGCGCCCGCCATCTCATATTCGGATTGATCGTACAGCAGCGGCGTAGAAGCAGCCGTTGTAATCACAGGCTCACATCCGAGGGCAATAGCCACCTTCAGATTTTCGCCACGCTCCTCAGCCTGACGGATATGGATCGCAATATCATGCTGTGGTACAGGCTGGATGCCCAAACGGTTCTTGCCTTTCACCTGCATCCGGTATAAGCCGACATTTTGCTTACCGTAGGTGTCCGGGTCATCCAGATCGCGTGAAATTAGAATTGCTTTATCCAAATAAAACCCTCCGTCCCCCTGATTCAAACGAAACAATGGCAAAATATCAAACAAATTAATATTCTCCGTAATCTCGACTTCATGAAAAGGAGCGGCTTCTTCCCGCTTCACGGGCACCGGAAATTGTTCATAGCGTCTGGCAAATTCAAAAAACTGCTCCTTGAGCGGCGTATTTTTGGGCATTCCCATCATGAGGGCATGATTGGGCCAGGAGCCCATCACATTCATTGCAATACGAGCATCCGTATATCCATAGATGTTGTTGAAAAAGAGAGCAGGCGTCTTATCTCCAAGATTGTTTAATGCTCTGTTAGCTGCTGCGAGGTCCGGCTCCGGCTTTACCTCATCGCTGATCGTGAGTAATTGTCCCTCCTTTTCCAAGGTGTGTAGAAAATCGCGAAAGTCTTTATAAGCCATCATTCATTCTCCTTCGTCTTTCGATTTCTCAATTCTGGTGCAGCCTGGAGTCATTCTGCTTCATCCCATCCCAGCGTTTGGCTGCGGTTGTGACAATACCGAACTGATCCAATGCGCGAAAAACAATATGATCCACTAATTCCTCAATACTTGCAGGATGATTATAAAAGGCAGGCATCGGCGGCAGGATCATCACGCCCATACGTGACAGCTCCAGCATATTTTCCAGATGGATACTGCTTAATGGTGTTTCTCTGGTCATGAGCAGCAGCTTCTTTCGCTCCTTCAGTATCACATCCGCTGATCGGGTAAGCAGGTTGTCCGCCATACCGATACGAATAGAGGCAAGAGTCTTCATACTGCAAGGAGCGACGACCATACCATCTACCCGGAAGGAGCCGCTAGAAATACGTGCGGCCTGATCCTTATACGAGTAGACTGCATCCGCCATTGCCTCCACTTCCTTCACCGTGTAGCCTGTCTCATAGGGAATGTTGGCAATAGCCCACGGGGATAGCACCAGATGGCTTTGGACTCCAGCCTCCCGTAATTGTTGCAATATACGGATACCAAAGATTGACCCTGTCGCTCCCGATATTCCTACAATGATTTTCTTCATATGTCCCCTCCTTCCACCCCATCGTTTTATGTTCACCCATGCATTACTGTCAAAAATTATACGCCCGTTCCCTGCACACGAAAAATATATATAATATATGTAATGCATACTTTAAAAGTATTCAAATCGGAGCGTTGTTTAGAAATGAGGAGGAATCCCCAATGGACTTGAAGCATCTGCATTACTTTTGCGTCATCGTGGAGGAAGGGCAAATCACCAAGGCCGCCAGAACGCTCAACATGGCCCAACCTCCACTGAGTCAACAACTCAAAAATATGGAGGACGAGCTTGGTGTAAAGCTGATTTACCGTGAAGGAAAGAAGTGGGAAGTTACCGAGGCCGGATATACACTGTATACACGCGCCAAACGATTATTGGCTGAAATGGAGGACACCTGTAGAGAAATTGGGGAGTTTGAAAACAGAGTAACCGGCACACTTGCCATAGGCACGTCATCCGCCTGTATGTCTCTGATTACTGAACAACTCAGTCACTTTCATCAGGTTTATCCAGAGGTATACGTTAAAATAGGACACGGAGACACACATCATCTGGAAGAGCTGCTGCATCAAAATAAAGTCGATCTGGCCCTGCTGCTGCTTCCGGTAGACGACAAATCGTACCATACGATTGAACTGGAGGGCGTTTCTTTTGTTGCGGTTCTTCCGTGTGAATGGGCAGATCGCCATCCCAGTGGGGAAATTACATTACAGGAAGCTGCCAGCTATGACCTCTTGTTGGGACGCCGAACAGAAGGACACGGACTATACGAAACCGTCATCCGCAAATTTCAGGAACACCATCTTATTCCGCGCGTCGTATTGGACTGTCCAGAAATATCGACCATTCTCTCGCTCGTTTCCACAGGCATGGGAATTACCATTATTCCAGACGCTGGCTTGGGACAAGAATACGGGGACAGATTTCGCACACTCTCCATTAAGGAGCCATTCCCCTTCACACAGCCTGCCGTCGTATGGCGCAAGGATCGTTATTTATCCAATGCAGCTCGCAAATTTGTTGAACTGCTACAAGCTGGAGACACGAAAAAGACTGTTCCCGAGTAGATGCTCTACCGCTCTACTCCTGAAACAGTCTGATGCTGTATGAACTTCCTTCATTTGGTCGTTGATACCAACTTATTTGGCTCCTTGATGCCGATACTCGGTCGGAGTCATTCCACATTTGCGCCGAAATACCTGTGTAAAATGTCTCATATCTTGATAGCCAATCCGCTCGGAAATATCAGCCAGCCGCAGATGAGGATCATTTAGTAGCCGCTTGGCCTCTTCCATACGCAAGGAAATGACGTAATCCTTATAACCTTGTCCCGTCTTTTGCTTGAATAACTGGCTGAAATACACCGGATTTAAAAATACGATTGAGGCCACTTTTTCCAGTGACAGCTCCTCTGTAAAGTGAGCCCGAATATACTGCAATGCTACATCAACCGTATGCATGCCCTTGCGGAGACATTCTCCTGTATCTGCTGCTGCGGCTGCAATCTCCTCTGGCGTTCGTCTTAGTCGCGCTACCTCTTCAGGTATGGATGAGAAATTGTGATGAACACCTGAACGTGTAATTTGCAGAGGCACTCTGACATAACGCTTTAAATGGGATTCAAGCAACATCTCTAACCGTGCAGCCTCTGCTTCATCCCTTAGCCTTGCAATCCCCAGCAGACTATGGCGGTCTAGACTGACGACAAAACCGCTACCTCCAGCCTCAATGAGCTCGGACAGTACATTTTCAATCATAAAATGCTCCAAATGTGTCTGCTTGTGATCAGGTTCCATGCGAACCATAAAAAGATGGAATTCTGGATAATTTTCGACGAAAGGCTGTATATCCAGCTTCCCCGTATCCAATCCGAGTGCATAACGTTGGAAAACAGCTTCACGTAAATAAACCATATTGGATTTAAGAAGCCTGCCCTCGTTTGCCTGTTGCGAGGCCACGAGCGCTTCGGCTGCTAACATTTCAATGCATTCCAGTAGCTTCTTTTTGCCGATTGGCTTTAACAGGTAGTCTTTGGCACCCAGCTTTACTGCTCTTTGCGCATATTGGAAGTCGGAATGGGCCGAAATGACAACCCACTGCAGATGAGGATGCTTTCGCTTGGAAATACGCATGAACTCCAGACCATCCATACCGGGCATCAGGATATCAGTCAATACAATATCCACAGGATGCTCCGCCAGAATGCCTGCTGCTTCCTCGGTGGAAGCAGCGAGATGAATGCCGCAGGTTGGTAGAGCTTGGCCAATAGTGCGCCGAATCCCCTGTCGAATCATATTTTCATCGTCAGCTATCAGAATATTCATGTTTCTCCTCCTTCTGTGGCAGAGGCACACTTACAGTGACTGTCGTTCCGGCCCCTGGTGTGCTGGAGATCCGTAGGCCGTACTCTTCTCCGAACATGTGCCGTAGCCGTAAATTTAGGTTTTGCAGGCCGATGCCTCCCGCCTGCCCGCTGCCCGCCTGTTTGCCGGGTTCTGCCAAAGCGACCTGGACCACCTCCCATCGTTCATATTCCATCCCTACACCATTGTCTATGATATGCAGACTCAATACACCGCCATACTCCTCCGCTCTGACGAGCAGTTTGCCACCTGTATCTGCATGAAGAGGCTCCAGCCCGTGTTTCACCGCATTTTCAATTAACGGCTGTAAGGTCATTTTGGGCAAACGGATATCCAGCCATTGTTCCTCAATGTTGACGTCAACAGATACCCTGCCCTCCAGCCGAGCTTGGATAATGGTGAGGTAGTGGCCGACTTGCTCTACCTCTTCTCGAAGACTTACATCGGCTCCCTCTTCCCAGTGACTGCTGTAACGGAACATATGGGATAAGGAGAGAACCACCTCACCGAGCTGATCCTGTCCCTTTTCATCCAGCATCCAATAGATCATATCCAGCGTATTGTACAGAAAATGTGGATTAACCTGCGTCTGTAGAGCGTGCAGCTCCGCATTTTTTTCGCTGACCGATGATATACGCACTAACTCAATCAGTTCTGCAATCTGTCTTACCATATGGTTGAAAGAAGTAGCCAACTGGTTGATTTCTTCATAGGATTCGATGTTTACCGTGTGACGAAAATTGCCTGTCTCTACCCGTTTCATTTCCCCAATAACTCGTTTGAGCGGATGGGAGATGCTCCTAGAGACGATGGACGCAATTAGCGCTGACACCATAATGAGTATAGGTGCCACGATAAATAAGTATCTTTGATTTTGCGCCAGTTCTACGTTCAGATCCTCACTGGGTGTCACACTAATCACCGACCAATCGGCAAACGGAAGTTTGGAAGCGATTACAACTTTCTCATTATTCCGATCTACAATTACATCCTCCTCCGGGACCTGTTCCTGTAGATTTCGCAAATCTGGTGGCGGATCAGAAGAAGTAGCCGATACAATTCGATTTTCATGGCCCAACAGATATACCTGACTATTAGTGCTCAGCCGCAAATTGTGGAGAGCGGACAATACTGAACGTGGTTCAGCCTCAAACAGAACAATACCAATCGGCTTGTGTTCATCCAGATCATAGAGCTGCCGTCCGAATGCAAACACAGGTCTGGTTTCCACTTGGTCGATGACAGAGTGAGGATAGACACCCAGCCATGCAATTTTGCCCGCCGATCTTCGAATTTCCCTGTACCATTCCGTATGCTCGTAATGAGTATCAATGACATTCATATAATTGCCATAATTGTATACCTTGCCTGTGTCTGTGATGACATGAATGCCTATTAGATCCTCCCGCGAATAGTAGATGGCTCCAAGGATATTTGTAATCGTACGTTCGTTGATGTAATTGACAGCAGGTAAATCACTATGATCTGTCGTCAGCAGACGAACCAAATCCATATTGTTGCTGATCGACTTGGAAAGACTGTTATAGCTGTCGAGCAGCAACTCGAACAGTCCTGCCGTCTGAGATACATTTTTACGCGCAAGCTCGCTGATCTTATCATGGAACTGCACTGTAGTACGGTTGTAAAATAATAGACTGACCGCCAGCACAATGCTGGACATGCTCAATAGGAACAGAACAAACAAGCGGTATTGAATGGATTGAAAACGGCGCATCATACCTCCGTGCGCTCCTTTCGCATCGGCCGCCTATCCTTTAACCGCTCCTGCAACCATGCCCTTGGTGATTTTTTCGGACAGGGCAAAATAAATAATAATGACCGGTAAGGCTCCCATAACTAGAAAAGCACCAATATTGCCGTAGTTCACAGAATACTGGCTGACAAACGTATAAACGCCGAAAGGGAGAGTTTTTAGCTTTTCGGACGAGATAAAGGTGGCAGCCATAATGTATTCATTCCAGATATTAATGAAAGTTAAAATACACACTGTCATGATAGGCGGAATCGAGATGGGTAAGATTACACTGCGGAAGATACGATAAATGCTCGCTCCGTCAATGTAGGCGGATTCTTCAATTTCGTGGGGAATGGACCGCATAAAGCCGGATAGGATGAAGACCGCAATCGGTGTCTGAAAAGCAATGTAGGGTAAAATCAGCGAGAAATACGTATTCAGAATATGGACGTTTTTAAACATCACCATCAACGGTAGCAGTGTAGCTTGCATGGGGATCATCATCCCGACCAAAAACAACGTCAGTACAACAGCCCCGAAACGCCAGCGGAAACGTGTAATTGCATAAGCAGTCATCGAGCTTAATACAATGACGAACATCATCGTAACCCCAGTCACCAGCACACTGTTTCCTAAATAACGCAAGTAGCTCCCCGATTCATAGGCTTCCTGATAGTTGTGCCACTGGGGCACTTGAGGGAGTGCAAAGAAGCTTGAACTTAATATCTCTTCATTCGTCTTCAACGAATAGGTCAACAACCAAAAGAGTGGATACAGCTGCGTGACCACTAAGACAGCCAACAGGGAGAAGACTCCCGTTTTTTTCAAGGCGTTCAACAGTCCCATCTCCTTTAGCTTACCTTATTTTCGATCCGTTTGAAAACAAAATTTATCACAATTGTAAATGACAAGCAGATTACTACGAGAAACGAAGCCAATGCACTGCCATACCCGTATTTCATAGATAAAAAGGACATATTGTACATATACGTGGATACTGTATCCGTCGCATGGGCCGGTCCTCCACCCGTCATCACCCAGATCAAATCAAATGATTGCAAGGACCCGATAAAGGCTAATACAATAGATATTTTGAAAATAGGCACAATGAGTGGCAACGTAATGTAACGGTCTGCTTTGAATCCTTCTGCCCCATCAATTTTAGCTGCTTCATACAGCTCATTGGGTATATTTTGTACACCGGTAAACTGGATAAGCAAATGGTAGCCAAAATATTGCCACAACGATACAAAATATAGAGCATACATCGCTATCTGCGGTTCCGTCAGCCAAGAGCGTGTCCAGCTTTCCAGCCCGACCGCCATCAAAATACCGTTCAGCATCCCACCCATCGAGGCCGGATTATAGATCGTTTTCCACAACTGCCCGATAATGACCACCGATAGAATGACCGGCAGAAAATACATCGTTACCAATGTATTTGCCTTACGCACATAACGATTGAGTAAAATCGCCAGCAGCAGACAGAATGGAATTTCCAGCATGGAAAATACAGCGAACATCATCGTCCGCTTCACGGACGGCCAGAACACTGGATCGGCTGTAAAAATTCGTTTGAAATTAGCTAGCCCCACAAACTTCGCCTCTGCAATTCCGTTCCAATCTAGCAACCCGCAATACACAGATACCAGAATCGGAACAAATACCATACAGGTATACAGCAACAGGCAGGGCAGCACGAAAACGGCAATTGTGCGTGCCGGCACCTTCAGTACATTCATGCTCTAATCTCCTTTGTGTTGATTCGGAGTATCTTCTGGGGATGCTTAACCATATGTGATTGCGAATCAGGGAAGAGTACCTTCGCTCCCTCCCCTAGAGTCCGCTACTTCAGGATTTTTGCAAAATCCTCACTTATTTATTGGCTTCAAAAGTGTTCTGGTGTTCCTTCGCAACTTGCGCAGAGTCTTCTTGTTGCACAAACAGGTTTTGAATGCTACTTAGATGCGCCTGCGCAATAGCCGGATTCATCGTATTATCAAAAGCGAGGTCTCCTCCTTTTACATTTTTGAACAGCTCATTGAGACTAATGGCTAATTCGGAATAACCAGCTTCCTTCAGATCGCCTTTCATTTTCTGACCACTGCCAATTGCATTTTTCAGATCAAACTGAATCTTGGGCATCTCTGTAATAAAATAGTGCAGAAAGTCCTTCGTCTCCTGTAAATGTTCACTATTCGCAGATACCGCAAACGCGCTACCTGGCGCGATGACATACTCATTTACATTCCCTTTGCCATTCACCGTAGGGAACTGAAACGCTCCGACCTTACCCGCTACCGGGGAAGCATCAATAGAACCTGTTTCCCAAGTGCCCATGATATACATCGCAGCTTTTCCTGTTTTAAAAATATTACCGCCTGCATTATAGTCAATAGATGTGGCTCCATCCGGGAAAGCCCCAGCCTGCACCAATTCCTGGAACGCATCCACAGCTTCCACAAAAGCCGGGTCGTTAAACGTCTTTTTGCCATCCAGCACATCATTGAGGAAGTTTGGTCCTTCATTCGTACGCAACAGAATATTCATAAAAAGGAGGGAACCGGTCCATGAATCCTTTTCCCCAATAGCAATTGGAGTAATTCCCTTCGCTTTTAGTGTCTTGACCGTCGTAATCAGCTCATCAAAGGTAGTCGGCAACTTTTGAATTCCCGCCTGCTCGAACAGCTCTTTGTTGTAAAAGACCACTTCTATATTGTTACCATCCGGAAAAGCATAAAGCTTATCATCGAAGCTATAGTAATTAAGAAGGCCATCCTGAAACGTATCTTTTAACCCCTCTTTATCAGCTACATCATTTAATGGTGCCAATAGCCCGGCATCTACGAATGGCTTCATCTGTGCAGCCGGATTTACAATCGTAATATCCGGTACTTCCTTCGCTGCTGCTTGTGTTTTTAGCTTGAGCTTTTGCTGATCTGTATTTAACGAATCCAATTCAATTTTGACATGAGGATGATCCTGCTCGTATTGACTTACAATCTGCTTAATCATTTTGTACGAAGGGGTGCTCGGATCAGGATTGATGTTTTGAAAAGTAATCGTCACATCCTTCGTTACATTGCCTCCACCCTTTTCCCCTGAATTTCCCGGACCTGCGCTCTGTCCGTTATTACAAGCTGCCAGCGTCAATGCCAAGGCGCCCGCCGCCACAACAGCAAACGCTTTCATCTTTATTCTGCTCATGTTCCTTTTCCTCCTCTGGTTGAAGCATTGCGCAATTTATCCTCCTAGTCGGTGGACACTCAATGCCCGCTTGTTCTTTTCATTATGTTCCATAGAAAAGACGTGAACAATGCGTGAACTTAAGGAGAAGGGTTTGTTTTTTTAAGCCCTCATTTGCGTGCTTCAAAATTCATTCATATCATAACTTGCAATTTATCTAGAAGACAGGCATAATATGAATAAGATCGTAGTTTGATAATGATTATCATTATTAAAAGATAATACACATAGACTTTAAAGGAGGCAGGACCGCAGTGAAAGAAGCTTTTAGTAAAACCTCCCTGCATATCGATGATTATTTGGATCTTCTCAATCTTGCCGTACAAGTCGGAGATACAAAGTGGCAAAAGGAAATTACCCGTAAACTTCAAGCCTTAAGTGCCCTCCAGGCAGAACAGGTTGAAATAGATTAACATCGCACAGTGCTGGATGTCAGTTGAAACAGCACGTCAGGCAGCACTATACAAGGAACAACCAGAATATTGTAGTGCTTTTAACTAAGGGCATGCCATGAGCCTTTCATATGAATGATAAATGAATCGGATATACAAAAAGAACACAGCCATTAAGGCTGTGCTCTTTTTTTGTGCTTGGCAACGTCCTACTCTCCCAGGACCCTGCGGTCCAAGTACCATCGGCGCTGGAGGGCTTAACGGTCGTGTTCGGGATGGGTACGTGTGGAACCCCTCCGCTATCGCCACCAAACATGAATTTGCCTCGCAAATTCTAACTTCAAGGTTACACCCTGAAAACTGGATCCGAAACTTATTGCGTCTTATCTTTAGGATAAGCCCTCGACCGATTAGTATTGGTCAGCTCCATGCATTACTGCACTTCCACCCCCAACCTATCTACCTCGTCGTCTTCAAGGGGTCTTACTAATTGGGAAATCTCATCTTGAGGGGGGCTTCACGCTTAGATGCTTTCAGCGCTTATCCCTTCCGTACATAGCTACCCAGCGGTGCTCCTGGCGGAACAACTGGTACACCAGCGGTACGTCCATCCCGGTCCTCTCGTACTAAGGACAGCTCCTCTCAAATTTCCTACGCCCACGACAGATAGGGACCGAACTGTCTCACGACGTTCTGAACCCAGCTCGCGTACCGCTTTAATGGGCGAACAGCCCAACCCTTGGGACCTACTTCAGCCCCAGGATGCGATGAGCCGACATCGAGGTGCCAAACCTCCCCGTCGATGTGGACTCTTGGGGGAGATAAGCCTGTTATCCCCAGGGTAGCTTTTATCCGTTGAGCGATGGCCCTTCCATGCGGTACCACCGGATCACTAAGCCCGACTTTCGTCCCTGCTCGACTTGTAGGTCTCGCAGTCAAGCTCCCTTCTGCCTTTGCACTCTTCGAATGATTTCCAACCATTCTGAGGGAACCTTGGGGCGCCTCCGTTACTCTTTAGGAGGCGACCGCCCCAGTCAAACTGCCCACCTGACACTGTCCTCGTACCGGATCACGGTACCAAGTTAGAACCTAGATACGATCAGGGTGGTATCCCAAGGATGCCTCCTCTCAAGCTGGCGCTCAAGATTCAACGGCTCCCACCTATCCTGTACAGATCGTACCCAAATTCAATATCAAGCTGCAGTAAAGCTCCATGGGGTCTTTCCGTCTTGTCGCGGGTAACCTGCATCTTCACAGGTATTAAAATTTCACCGGATCTCTCGTTGAGACAGCGCCCAAGTCGTTACGCCATTCGTGCGGGTCAGAATTTACCTGACAAGGAATTTCGCTACCTTAGGACCGTTATAGTTACGGCCGCCGTTTACTGGGGCTTCGGTTCATAGCTTCGCCCGAAGGCTTACCACTCCCCTTAACCTTCCAGCACCGGGCAGGCGTCAGCCCGTATACTTCGCCTTGCGGCTTCGCACAGACCTGTGTTTTTGCTAAACAGTCGCTTGGGCCTTTTCACTGCGGCCCCCTCGGGCTATTCACCCTACCGAGGCACCCCTTCTCCCGAAGTTACGGGGTCATTTTGCCGAGTTCCTTAACGAGAGTTCTTCCGCGCGCCTTAGAATTCTCTTCTCGCCTACCTGTGTCGGTTTGCGGTACGGGCACCTTCTCCTGGCTAGAGGCTTTTCTTGGCAGTCTGAGATCATGACCTTCGCTACTCCAATTTTCGCTCCCCATCACAGCCCAGCCTTACGATGTGCGGATTTGCCTACACATCAGCCTCACTGCTTAGACGGACATCCATCAGTCCGCGTCACTACCCTACTGCGTCACCCCATCGCTCATAACGGATTACGGTGGTACAGGAATTTCCACCTGTTGTCCTTCGACTACGCCTATCGGCCTCGCCTTAGGTCCCGACTTACCCTGAGCGGACGAACCTTCCTCAGGAACCCTTAGGCTTTCGGCGGATCTGATTCTCACAGATCTTTTCGTTACTCATACCGGCATTCTCACTTGAATGCAGTCCAGCGCTCCTTCCGGTACACCTTCAACCCGCATTCAACGCTCCCCTACCCCTGATGCAAAGCATCAAGCCATAGCTTCGGTGGTGTGTTTAGCCCCGTTACATTTTCGGCGCAGAGTCACTCGACCAGTGAGCTATTACGCACTCTTTCAATGGTGGCTGCTTCTAAGCCAACATCCTGGTTGTCTGTGCAACTCCACATCCTTTCCCACTTAACACACACTTGGGGACCTTAGCTGATGGTCTGGGCTGTTTCCCTTTCGACAATGGATCTTAGCACTCACTGTCTGACTCCCGGAACTAAATCTATGGCATTCGGAGTTTGACTGAGCTTGGTAACCCTTGCGGGCCCCGCACCCAATCAGTGCTCTACCTCCACGATTCTTTTTTCCGAGGCTAGCCCTAAAGCTATTTCGGGGAGAACCAGCTATCTCCGGGTTCGATTGGAATTTCTCCGCTACCCCCACCTCATCCCCGCATTTTTCAACATGCGTGGGTTCGGGCCTCCAGTGCGTGTTACCGCACCTTCACCCTGGACAGGGGTAGATCACCCGGTTTCGGGTCTACGTCCACGTACTCAAGTCGCCCTATTCAGACTCGCTTTCGCTGCGGCTTCAGCTCTTCACCTTAACCTTGCACGGGAACGTAACTCGCCGGTTCATTCTACAAAAGGCACGCCATCACCCATAGATCGGGCTCTGACTTCTTGTAAGCACACGGTTTCAGGATCTATTTCACTCCCCTTCCGGGGTGCTTTTCACCTTTCCCTCACGGTACTGCTTCACTATCGGTCGCCAGGGAGTATTTAGCCTTGGCAGATGGTCCTGCCGGATTCATACGGGGTTTCACGTGCCCCGCACTACTCGGGATCCGTCTCGGAGGGAACAGGTTTTGAACTACAGGGCTTTTACCTTCTCTGGCGGGCCTTTCCAGACCTCTTCATCTAACCGGTTCCTTTGTAACTCCATGTGAGACGTCCCACAACCCCAAGGAGCAAGCTCCTTGGTTTGGGCTAATCCGCGTTCGCTCGCCGCTACTGACGGAATCACTATTGTTTTCTCTTCCTCAGGGTACTTAGATGTTTCAGTTCCCCTGGTCTGCCTCTCACTCACCTATGAATTCAGTGAGTAGTGACTGTCGATGAAGACAGCCGGGTTTCCCCATTCGGACATCCCCGGATCAAAGCTTGCTTACAGCTCCCCGAGGCCTTATCGTTGTTCGCCACGTCCTTCGTCGGCTCCTGGCGCCTAGGCATCCTCCGTGTGCTCTTTGTAGCTTAACCTAGTATCTACAATGTAAATACGATTTGCTACCTTTATTTCACTTGTTTACACAAGATCAGCTTAAAGGAATATTCTAAAACGCAATTTCGTTTCGGTATCCAGTTTTCAAGGTGCAATTCGAGAGTTTGAACTCTCAAAACTGAGCAACGAGTGAGTAACAGGCCTAAACCTGAGTTTGAAGCTTACGCTTCATATTTGAATGTTTCCATTGCAGGAAACGATTCTCCATAGAAAGGAGGTGATCCAGCCGCACCTTCCGATACGGCTACCTTGTTACGACTTCACCCCAATCATCTACCCCACCTTCGGCGGCTGGCCCCTTGCGGTTACCTCACCGACTTCGGGTGTTGTAAACTCTCGTGGTGTGACGGGCGGTGTGTACAAGACCCGGGAACGTATTCACCGCGGCATGCTGATCCGCGATTACTAGCAATTCCGACTTCATGTAGGCGAGTTGCAGCCTACAATCCGAACTGAGACCGGCTTTTCTAGGATTGGCTCCACCTCGCGGCTTCGCTTCCCGTTGTACCGGCCATTGTAGTACGTGTGTAGCCCAGGTCATAAGGGGCATGATGATTTGACGTCATCCCCACCTTCCTCCGGTTTGTCACCGGCAGTCTGCTTAGAGTGCCCAGCTTGACCTGCTGGCAACTAAGCATAAGGGTTGCGCTCGTTGCGGGACTTAACCCAACATCTCACGACACGAGCTGACGACAACCATGCACCACCTGTCTCCTCTGTCCCGAAGGAAAGGCCTATCTCTAGACCGGTCAGAGGGATGTCAAGACCTGGTAAGGTTCTTCGCGTTGCTTCGAATTAAACCACATACTCCACTGCTTGTGCGGGTCCCCGTCAATTCCTTTGAGTTTCAGTCTTGCGACCGTACTCCCCAGGCGGAATGCTTAATGTGTTAACTTCGGCACCAAGGGTATCGAAACCCCTAACACCTAGCATTCATCGTTTACGGCGTGGACTACCAGGGTATCTAATCCTGTTTGCTCCCCACGCTTTCGCGCCTCAGCGTCAGTTACAGCCCAGAGAGTCGCCTTCGCCACTGGTGTTCCTCCACATCTCTACGCATTTCACCGCTACACGTGGAATTCCACTCTCCTCTTCTGCACTCAAGCTCCCCAGTTTCCAGTGCGACCCGAAGTTGAGCCTCGGGATTAAACACCAGACTTAAAGAGCCGCCTGCGCGCGCTTTACGCCCAATAATTCCGGACAACGCTTGCCCCCTACGTATTACCGCGGCTGCTGGCACGTAGTTAGCCGGGGCTTTCTTCTCAGGTACCGTCACTCTTGTAGCAGTTACTCTACAAGACGTTCTTCCCTGGCAACAGAGCTTTACGATCCGAAAACCTTCATCACTCACGCGGCGTTGCTCCGTCAGGCTTTCGCCCATTGCGGAAGATTCCCTACTGCTGCCTCCCGTAGGAGTCTGGGCCGTGTCTCAGTCCCAGTGTGGCCGATCACCCTCTCAGGTCGGCTACGCATCGTCGCCTTGGTAGGCCTTTACCCCACCAACTAGCTAATGCGCCGCAGGCCCATCCACAAGTGACAGATTGCTCCGCCTTTCCTCCTTCTCCCATGCAGGAAAAGGATGTATCGGGTATTAGCTACCGTTTCCGGTAGTTATCCCTGTCTTGTGGGCAGGTTGCCTACGTGTTACTCACCCGTCCGCCGCTAGGTTATGTAGAAGCAAGCTTCTACATAACCCCGCTCGACTTGCATGTATTAGGCACGCCGCCAGCGTTCGTCCTGAGCCAGGATCAAACTCTCCATTAAAGACCAACCGAAGTTGGTTTATCGAAAGAGCGATTAGCTCATGTTGAAACTGACGAGATAAAATATCTCTTGTTTGATTTTGCGTACAAAATCATTTTACTCACTCGTTGTTCAGTTTTCAAAGATCAAATTCTTTTCACCGCGTTTTTCAGCAGCTATAAGATCATATCATGTTCGTTTCAAAAATGCAAGGGTTATTTTTCTCTTCTTTTCTTTTCGAAGATTGTTTCGCCCTAGTTATTTTCTTTCGAAACGGCTGTTTTGTTGTCAGCTCAAATAATATATCATTTTTAACTACAGAATACAACTTGTAATATTTTACAAATATCCAATCTCTAAATTTTATTTACTAATAGTCAACTATTTCAACATGTACTACTTTTTAAAAAAACTATATCGTTGATTTGCCGCTAAACGCGTCGTCGATTTTTTGATATTTATAATACTCGTTCCTTTTATTCGCTTATTGTCAGAAACTTACAATTAGACGGAGTCTTTTAGCCCCCCGCCTAACGATGCTCATCATTTTATAACCTACAAATCTCATGGGCACATTGGCCATACGAAGGACAACAGCACATGGCACGCAACACCTTTAGGTCATGAATAACGATTTTTCCGTCTCTCGTATCCAAGGTTCCCTGCTCTTTTAGCGAGCTCAGCATCCGATTCACACTTTCGCGCGTTGCTCCAATCATCTCGCCCAGTTCGGAGTGACTTAGCTTCATGTTCAGTAAAATGCCATCCTTCACAGCTACACCACATGTATTACTTGCACGGATCAGTGTAGACGCTAGTGCCCCCGTTTTACCATACAACAGTAAGTCCCGAAACCGTGATTGCATAATTCGTTGCTTCATTGCCATCCACTGTATGAACTGAAGCGCCATTTCCCCGTTCTTAGACAGGAGAGACTCCAGGTCCTTAACAAGCACGACACCTAACTCACACACATCGGCTGTTTCTGCAGTACAACTATACTCTTCCCCATCTATCCCACTAAACTCCCCGATCAAATCGCCTTGGTGCTGAATAGTCAGAATCAATTCTTTACCGTCTTCTGTCGATTTACGGAGTTTAACATGACCCGAATGTATATAATAAAGCTGCTCCGCATCATCACCCTCTCGAAAAAGCATAACGCCTGCCTTTACCTTCTTCCACGACATAATATCTTTTAACAGCTCAAAATGCTCTTCCGTCAGAAAAAGCTGAATCCCCGTGCGCTGCGTTTCGTCCCTAAACCGTTCCATACAAGTGGCTTGCATATTAGCGTCCTCCTCGTGTTTACCTGATATCTTTATCATAATGTTTTGATTCCTGGGTTGTTATCGGGAGAACACCTGATTTTGCACCTCCCTACTCCCTGATTTGCAGTGATAAATATCACTTCCAGGATTATCTAACGCCCCATTTATCGCCCCGCCTCTTATTGATTACCCAGTCTAATGAAAAGTCAGTGTTTCCTGCGCCTATAGATCAGGGGGTTCCCTGAATTACTTTTGTACCTGTCGGAATTACAATAAGTTAGAGCTACAGTTGGTTAAGATAAAGGATGTGTCTTCTATGCTACAAATAACGGATGAAATGCGAAATGAACTGAACCAGTTGCGAGATCATGTTTATGGGGATCTCACTGCACTTGCATTTATGTCCAGGTCAGGGGGTAAGTTGCATTGGTATTATGCCTCCGGCAGCCGAAACAATCGCTATCGCCTTATCTCTTTTAAAGTCGGTCATGGGATTGCCGGGATGGCTGTTCGTCTGGGGCGTACCGTAACCGTTAGCGCTTTAATATCAGGCAGTATACGTTTACGTCAAGAATGTGCGCTTATGCTGGCCGAACAGTTACATTCTGCAGTAGCCATTCCCTTTTCCAGTACAGGAGACTTGCCAAACGGTGTGCTACTTGTTGGTAACCGTGATGTGAGGACATTCACCGATTCTGATGTAGCCAAGGCCACTCAAGTCGC
Source organism: Paenibacillus sp. lzh-N1 (assembly GCF_002872435.1). Lineage (NCBI taxonomy): Bacteria > Bacillati > Bacillota > Bacilli > Caryophanales > Paenibacillaceae > Paenibacillus > Paenibacillus sp. lzh-N1. The sequence goes on from NZ_CP025696.1 coordinate 1,296,504, forward strand.
TCATCGCCTTGGCCAGCTATGTGCTCTCCCTCTCACTCCATAGATTGATATTTGAAGAAAAATAAAATTATAAATATAAGTGAACATGAACAGCTCATCTAACTATCTCTGTTGATTGAAATCCCTAAAATTTGCTATGATTATGACAAAACGCACGGTTTTTTACCGTTCGAGGGGATGACTAATTGATTCGTATACTAGTAGTGGATGATCATGTTGTCGTACGTTCTGGCCTCATGGCCCTATTGGACGGCAAAAACGGTATTAAGGTAGTAGGAGATGCAGCAGACGGGGATGAAGCAATCCGCAAAGCGGTGGAGCTACAACCTAATGTCGTGCTCATGGATTTTAGTATGCCACCTGGCAAAGATGGCCTCACGGCAACCACCGAATTAAAAAAACAGTTGCCAGATACAGAAGTGCTTATTCTAACAATGCATGATGATGAGGAATATCTGTTCCGAGCCATTCAAGCCGGAGCATCTGGATATATTTTAAAAAGTGCACCTCATGAGGAATTACTCGCTGCCATCCAGTCTGTGGCCGAAGGCAGTGCCTATCTATACCCCAATGCAACCAAACGCCTGATGAGTGAATATCTGGACAAAATCAAACAAGAGGGCATAGCCGGACCGTATGAATCCCTGTCTGAGCGGGAAAAAGAGATCCTATCATGGGTAGCCAAAGGATATGCCAACAAGGAAATTGCCGAACACCTGGTAATTAGCGTCAAAACCGTAGAGTCCCACAAAAGCAACCTTATGGAGAAGCTTAACTTGAAAACACGGCCTGAGTTGGTCAAATTTGCACTGAAAAAGGGGTTGCTCCATTATGAATGAACCTTCTAACCCTTTACTGCAGCCCGCCTTTGGGGAGTCAACCGATAAACTACTGAATGATTTGGAAATTCATATACCAGATTCTCCTTTTCTCCATGTACTGCGTAGTTCTCTCCACCAGCTATCCAATCTTAAATTTGCTCTAGATACATCTTCCATCGTTGCTCTGACCGATCATCGAGGAATTATTCAGTACGTAAACGATAAGTTCTGTGAGATTTCGCAATATAGTCGTGAAGAATTGATCGGGCAGGATCATCGTCTCATTAATTCGGGCTATCATACTCGAGCCTTCATGAAGAACCTGTGGACTACGATCCGTTCAGGTGAGGTATGGCAGGGAGAAATACGAAATCGTGCTAAAGATAACAGCTACTACTGGGTGAATACCACGATAGTTCCATTTATGGACGAGGAAGGTAAACCCTATCAGTACTTAGCGATCCGTAATGAAGTAACTAAATTAAAAAAAGTAGAGGCAGAGCTTCAGACCATGATGACGCAAGTCATGCAAATACAGGAGGAAGAGCGTAAACGCTTTTCAAGAGAGCTTCATGATGGGATTGGTCAAAGCCTGTTTTCACTTATTATTCAACTAGATAGCCAACTAGCTGAACAGCCCAGTGCTACTCTGGAAAATCTGCGTACACAGGTAACTGATATCATTAAAGATGTTCGTGGCTTAGCGTGGGAACTTCGTCCCTCAGTTCTGGATGATTTGGGTGTCGTACCGGCCCTAAGAACTTATATTGAAAATTTCTGTTCGCATTACGGAATCAAAGTGCATTTTCAATGTACTTTACGTAAACGCCTTGATATCCGAAAAGAAATAGCAATCTATAGAATTGTACAGGAAGCACTGACGAATGTGGCTAAATACGCAGATGTAGCAGAAGCATACGTTGATGTAGAGGATCAAGACGAAATAATAAAAGTAACTATTCGGGATGAGGGTATGGGCTTCTCTGGAGAATCCAAAGGAGAGGGAGTTGGATTGTTCAGCATGGAAGAACGAGCTAGAGGAGTAGGCGGCTTCATGAGCATGACTTCTGCTTCAAATCAGGGAACCTCCATCCAACTAACCATTCCAGTGTAAAATCTGTGCACTAGATCAGTTATCGGTGTATCCCCCTGCAGGAACAGGAGAGATACACCGATGGCAAGCACTAACAATAGCCATCACTTTGTGGAATCTATGGAATATAAATGCACAAAAAAAGAGAGAGCTCTGTCCCCAGACAGGCTCTCTTTATTTATAAGGTGTCACCACTGAGGCAACAAGAATCCGCTATAGCAAAAAGCGGGTGATGGGAATCGAACCCACGCTACCAGCTTGGAAGGCTGGAGTTCTACCATTGAACTACACCCGCAAATCAGTATCGGGATGACACGATTTGAACATGCGACCCCCTGGTCCCAAACCAGGTGCTCTACCAAGCTGAGCTACATCCCGACATTATACATTTTTTAAGAAATGGCGCGCCCTGAGAGATTCGAACTCCCGGCCTTTTGATTCGTAGTCAAACGCTCTATCCAGCTGAGCTAAGGGCGCATATTAAATTCCATAATGAGCAGTCAAGGCGCCACCCAGATTTGAACTGGGGATGAAGCTTTTGCAGAGCTTTGCCTTACCACTTGGCTATGGCGCCGTATGGATAATGAAGCGGACGACGGGAATCGAACCCGCGACCCTCGCCTTGGCAAGGCGATGCTCTACCGCTGAGCCACGTCCGCAAAATATGGTGCGGTCGAGAGGACTCGAACCTCCACGGGGGGTTAGCCCACACGGACCTGAACCGTGCGCGTCTGCCAATTCCGCCACGACCGCAAAATAATTTATAAATGGTGAGCCATGAAGGACTCGAACCTTCGACACCCTGATTAAAAGTCAGGTGCTCTACCAACTGAGCTAATGGCTCTTAATGGCTGGGGATATAGGATTTGAACCTATGCATGACGGAGTCAAAGTCCGTTGCCTTACCGCTTGGCTAATCCCCATTAAATTAAGAATCAAAGGGCGGCCGATGGGGCTTGAACCCACGAATGCCGGAGTCACAGTCCGGTGCGTTAACCACTTCGCCACGACCGCCATATGATTATAAAACTGGTGGAGGATGATGGATTCGAACCACCGAACCCGTAAGGGAGCAGATTTACAGTCTGATGCGTTTGGCCACTTCGCTAATCCTCCAAAATGGTGCCGGCGAGAGGACTTGAACCCCCAACCTACTGATTACAAGTCAGTTGCTCTACCAATTGAGCTACACCGGCACATTACCAATTCCCACTTGAAAGGTGGCTCGGGACGGAATCGAACCGCCGACACGAGGATTTTCAGTCCTCTGCTCTACCGACTGAGCTACCGAGCCATATTTAATTTCATAACTATACCATATAGTTCGTACTATATGCATTTAAATGGCGGAACTGACGGGATTCGAACCCGCGATCTCCTGCGTGACAGGCAGGCATGTTAGGCCTCTACACCACAGTTCCAGAGGCATTTCCAACAGGAAATTAATTGCGGGGGCAGGATTTGAACCTACGACCTTCGGGTTATGAGCCCGACGAGCTACCGAACTGCTCCACCCCGCGATATAAAATATGGTGGAGGCTGAGGGGATCGAACCCCCGACCCTCTGCTTGTAAGGCAGATGCTCTCCCAGCTGAGCTAAGCCTCCATATTATGACCCGTAGGGGATTCGAACCCCTGTTACCTCCGTGAAAGGGAGGTGTCTTAACCCCTTGACCAACGGGCCTTACAAAATGAATTCTGATTTAATAAATTTATGGCGGAGAGAGAGGGATTCGAACCCTCGCACCACTTTCGCAGTCTAACCCCTTAGCAGAGGGTCCCCTTATAGCCACTTGGGTATCTCTCCGAGTAGCGGCAGAGGGGATCGAACCCCCGACCTCACGGGTATGAACCGTACGCTCTAGCCAGCTGAGCTACGCCGCCACCTTATATATATAATTCAGAAGTATTAAAAATATGGCTCCCCGAACAGGACTCGAACCTGTGACAACTCGATTAACAGTCGAGTGCTCTACCAACTGAGCTATCAGGGAATATTGGTGGAGCCAAGGGGGATCGAACCCCTGACCTCCTGCGTGCAAGGCAGGCGCTCTCCCAGCTGAGCTATAGCCCCATACTTTTAGTCAATCTAGAAATGGTGGGCCTTAGTGGACTCGAACCACCGACCTCACCCTTATCAGGGGTGCGCTCTAACCAGCTGAGCTAAAGGCCCTAATTTATAATTTTATCATCCTTTAAAGGACTTTGCTTGGCGGCGTCCTACTCTCCCAGGACCCTGCGGTCCAAGTACCATCGGCGCTGGAGGGCTTAACGGTCGTGTTCGGGATGGGTACGTGTGGAACCCCTCCGCTATCGCCACCAAACATGAATTTGCCTCGCAAATTCTAACTTCAAGGTTACACCTTGAAAACTGGATCCGAAACTTCATTGCGCCTTATCTTTAGGATAAGCCCTCGACCGATTAGTATTGGTCAGCTCCATGCATTACTGCACTTCCACCCCCAACCTATCTACCTCGTCGTCTTCAAGGGGTCTTACATACTGGGAAATCTCATCTTGAGGGGGGCTTCACGCTTAGATGCTTTCAGCGCTTATCCCTTCCGTACATAGCTACCCAGCGGTGCTCCTGGCGGAACAACTGGTACACCAGCGGTACGTCCATCCCGGTCCTCTCGTACTAAGGACAGCTCCTCTCAAATTTCCTACGCCCACGACAGATAGGGACCGAACTGTCTCACGACGTTCTGAACCCAGCTCGCGTACCGCTTTAATGGGCGAACAGCCCAACCCTTGGGACCTACTTCAGCCCCAGGATGCGATGAGCCGACATCGAGGTGCCAAACCTCCCCGTCGATGTGGACTCTTGGGGGAGATAAGCCTGTTATCCCCAGGGTAGCTTTTATCCGTTGAGCGATGGCCCTTCCATGCGGTACCACCGGATCACTAAGCCCGACTTTCGTCCCTGCTCGACTTGTAGGTCTCGCAGTCAAGCTCCCTTCTGCCTTTGCACTCTTCGAATGATTTCCAACCATTCTGAGGGAACCTTGGGGCGCCTCCGTTACTCTTTAGGAGGCGACCGCCCCAGTCAAACTGCCCACCTGACACTGTCCTCGTACCGGATCACGGTACCAAGTTAGAACCTAGATACGATCAGGGTGGTATCCCAAGGATGCCTCCTCTCAAGCTGGCGCTCAAGATTCAACGGCTCCCACCTATCCTGTACAGATCGTACCCAAATTCAATATCAAGCTGCAGTAAAGCTCCATGGGGTCTTTCCGTCTTGTCGCGGGTAACCTGCATCTTCACAGGTATTAAAATTTCACCGGATCTCTCGTTGAGACAGCGCCCAAGTCGTTACGCCATTCGTGCGGGTCAGAATTTACCTGACAAGGAATTTCGCTACCTTAGGACCGTTATAGTTACGGCCGCCGTTTACTGGGGCTTCGGTTCATAGCTTCGCCCGAAGGCTTACCACTCCCCTTAACCTTCCAGCACCGGGCAGGCGTCAGCCCGTATACTTCGCCTTGCGGCTTCGCACAGACCTGTGTTTTTGCTAAACAGTCGCTTGGGCCTTTTCACTGCGGCCCCCTCGGGCTATTCACCCTACCGAGGCACCCCTTCTCCCGAAGTTACGGGGTCATTTTGCCGAGTTCCTTAACGAGAGTTCTTCCGCGCGCCTTAGAATTCTCTTCTCGCCTACCTGTGTCGGTTTGCGGTACGGGCACCTTCTCCTGGCTAGAGGCTTTTCTTGGCAGTCTGAGATCATGACCTTCGCTACTATAATTTTCGCTCCCCATCACAGCCCAGCCTTAACGATGTGCGGATTTGCCTACACATCAGCCTCACTGCTTAGACGGACATCCATCAGTCCGCGTCACTACCCTACTGCGTCACCCCATCGCTCATAGCGGATTACGGTGGTACAGGAATTTCTACCTGTTGTCCTTCGACTACGCCTATCGGCCTCGCCTTAGGTCCCGACTTACCCTGAGCGGACGAACCTTCCTCAGGAACCCTTAGGCTTTCGGCGGATCTGATTCTCACAGATCTTTTCGTTACTCATACCGGCATTCTCACTTGAATGCAGTCCAGCGTTCCTTCCGGTACACCTTCAACCCGCAT
>NZ_CP025696.1:1307500-1600000 GCF_002872435.1 Paenibacillus sp. lzh-N1
CGTTTTTGCGTCATGGTTCGTTCCCCTTTCATTTTTACTAAGATTCCGTCATCTCAAAAGCAAGCCTGGCAGCGCCAATGAATCCAGCGCGGTTTCCCAACATTGCCCGACTTACTTCTGTCTGAACTCCCAGTCGGTCCAGATGCTTTTCCAGCAAGGGCCACCAGACATCTCCCGCGTCCGCTACTCCTCCCCCAACAATGATCAACTCAGGATCAAGAGTCACCGATATATTAGCCAGAAGAACAGCTAAATCTGCTGTGTAGTCATCTAGCGCCTGAATTGTCTTCAGGTTGCCGTGAGCGGCCTCTTCCACAATCTCGTTCCCAGAACAATACAGTTTTCCGGTGCATTCACTACCTCGACGTAACAGGGCGCTACCTGATACGTATTGCTCAGCACATCCCTTTTTCCCGCAATTGCAGGGGTGACCTCCAGGAAACAAAATACTGTGCCCCCAATCGCCGCCGCTCCAGTGGGCCCCTCTACACAAGAGGCCATTTTCCATATACGCGCCTCCGACCCCTGTTCCCAAGGTGAGCATGGCTAGGCGCTGCTTACCCTTCCCGGCCCCCTGCCAAGCTTCTCCAAGTAACGCAGCGTTCGCATCATTATCAGCAACCGCACGTAAAGCCAGCTTTTCTCTAGCCCACCTCACCAAGGATGTACCCTGCCAGCCAGGTAGGTTATCTGTAGCGTACACAACTTCACCGCTCTCCACATTCACTCTGCCAGCAGTAGCAATACCTAAAGCGCCTATACCTACAGGGGTACTCACACTGGTATCTCCAAAAGAACGCATCAGTCTGAATACAGACTCAGACACACGCGACAATACCCATTCACGCCCACGGGAGGCATCTGTACCCATTCGAATTTCATCAAGTACCGATCCATCCCGTGCCACTATGGCGGCCTTTACGGAAGTCCCTCCAATGTCGATCCCAATGACTTTATTCAATGCAACTGCCACCACCATATCCTCCTTGTTCCCCCACATAAAAGCTTACGAGCTCTTAGCACAAACCTTCTATAGATAGAAAAACATGATGAACTGTCGGAGCGTGCCGTAATCCAATCCACAATCGCAGAATTTCAATAGCTTCGTTCAATCACCGCTCTCGCTGTTTTTTCCTTCATTTGTTTGGTGTGACTCGTGTGCTTGCGAGCAAGTCCTTCACAGATGAGGTCAATCACGAATAGCTGTGAGATTTTGGCGCCGATTGAACCGCCTTCTATCGGAGCTTCCTTCCCTGCGGTCAGTAAAACAATATCTGCAATGGAGGTAATAGGTGATTTTGCATAATTCGTAATTGCGATAACTGTTGCACCGTTCTGCTTGGCCTTGTGCAGCATGTCGTTCGTATCCAGCGTACTTCCTGATACACTGATACCAATAGCGACATCACCAGGACTCATGGACACCGCCATCATCGACTGAATATGTCCGTCTGCCACAGCCTCGGCGCGCCGCCCAATCCGCAAGAAGCGGTTTTTAGCATCCTGCGCGGAAATGCCCGATGCACCTACCCCGAAAAATTGAACATAACCCGCTTGATCGAGACACGCTATCGCACGACTAAGCTCCGAACGATCCAAGAGCCCCATACTGGAATGCAATATATCGAGCATATTGTGATACACCGTGCGGGTAATATCATGTTCGTTATCTGGGTCGTTGTTCTCCTCGCTCATATCGGTTTTGCGATAAGTCTGGTTTTGCGCCAACGACAGTCGGAAATCCTGATACCCTTTAAAACCAATTTTCCGGCAAAAACGCATAACAGTCGTTTCGCCTGTACCTGCAAAGTCAGCCAGCTCCGTCACGGAGAAATATATGATGTCAGCGGGGCACTCCAGTACGCACAAAGCGACCTTTTGCTCCGATTTCGTTAATGAAGGATAATACGTGTTAATTCGGTCGTTCATCTCCATAGATGCATTTCACTGCCTTCCTTGCGGCATCGGCAAACCGCTGCGTAATCAATTGGGGTCTAGTAATCGCCGAGCCTACAACCACTGCATGTGCACCCAGCCGAAACGCTTCCTCTACTTGTGCCGGATCATGGATTCTGCCCTCTGCAATGACAGGAACAGGAACCAGCTCTGATGCTCTCCGAACCAATTCCAGATCCGGACCCTCTATCTGAGTAGAATATGGCGTATAACCGGATAACGTCGTGGATACGCAGCCTATACCAAGGGAAGCCGCATGAAGTGCTTCCTCTAGTGTCGATATATCCGCCATGGAAGCGACTCCGTGCTCATGGGCGTAATCTATGAGGTGTTTCAACTTACATCCCGCTGGGCGCGGTCTCAATGTGGCATCCAGCGCAATGATATCCGCACCTGCCTCCACCAGTTCCTCCATTTCACGGAGGGTAGGCGTAATGTAAATATCAGAATCATTATAATCCCGTTTAATCAAACCAATGACTGGTAGAGGGATCGCCTGTTTAATCGCACGTACATCCGATGCACCATTGGCACGAATCGCTACAGCTCCACCCTCCTGTGCAGCACGCGCCATTTTGACCATAGAATCTGCTCCATGCAACGGTTCGCCTGGTAGCGCCTGACAGGAAACGATCAGTCCATGCCGAACCTTGGATAATACACCTTCCATTCCCATAGGAATCACTCCCTCCCCTCGGCATAATGCCGTACAGTCAATCCAACTTCAAAGGTACGGTTCCACGGCATGTAGCAATCTGTAATTTCCACGCGACCTTCCGGCCCGTTTACATATTCATCGAGTGCCTGCTCCAGCCGTCCGCGAATGACTGCAGCTACCGACCCTCTAGAGCCATCGAGCATAAACTTGTTAAAACCCATCTGCTCCACAATTCCATTATTCATAGCTGTACGTACCACGGCGCAATAACAGGCATCCTCAGCGTAGCGTAGCCCCAGAAAATCCAGGTGTTCCTCCGTAGGACCATAGCGGACATAAAGCATAGACTGAGCAATGACAGTACCGAGCGTGTTAGAACTAGTATTCCAGCCTGCATAGCCTGCCAGCTTAAATAGCAATCCCTTTTGCCTCAATAGTCTAAGTAGCTTGAGATCGGCTCCGTTGGCGTAGGCTACATCCGCAATTGCAATATTTTTATTGGCATCATGCTGCATATGAGCACCGTACTCAACTAGCTCTACCAGATTCCGATGTACATCATATCCGGCCATCGCATGCTGCTGGGATGAAGCTTCTGCCATCGTGTCTCCGGGCGTGTTCGCCAGCAAAATCAAATCAGCCTCCGCTGCTGAGGAAGCAATCAGCCCACCTGCCGCTATAATCTGATACTTTAACGTCTCGTAAAAATAACGATCCTCAAAAAGCGGGACTACAAATGCTCCCTGCAAAGCAGACAATCGAGGATACACCAGTGGAACTACATGATTCGTCTGATTCACCCAACGAGCTAGCAACGTACAACCCACTTCGTCTGCCCCTGGGTACATATATACTTTCAAATCTAACCCAAGCTCGGAAATACGACTTCTTAGCCGTTGTTGATCCTTGGCGGTATAGCCGTAGGGAGCCGAATCATCCTGTGGGATGATCATAAAATCAATCACGCCTTCTGCTACCAGTTCCAGTGCTACTTGATTGGCTTCCAAATTCACACGGCGACGCCCTAGATAATCATCCAAAATCTCTATAGGCAAACGCTCATCGATGTCCGCTAATTCCAGCAACTCTTCTGCGGTAGCAATCGCTAGCTCCTGACGATGCTCAATGAAACCCTTTCTAAATATCTCACGGCCCCAATCAGCATAGTAGTCTGGTTCCTCATCAGCTAAAGAGTACTGCGGACAACGCATAATCAATTGAAATGCATACAGAGTCAGTTGCGGGTATAGTTGCTTTAACCTGCGAAGACGATTAGCCCTGTTCCTGACCTGCCCACTCGACATTCCGTGCAGCCGAGAGGGTACGATCCCCCCGTACAGCAGCGTATCCATCGCAATAATAGCTCCATCAGCACTCGCCGCACGTTCTTCGAGCCATGCCCATAATCTGGTCGTATCGCCAGGGGTTTTCTTTTGTCCCATCCATTCCAATGGAGGGCGCTCCATTTCAAGGTCTGTGCCCTGTGCCAGTAAGTAAGGAAATTGATAATTACAGGGCCGCTCATCCAGCGGCACAAAAAGTAATCGAGTATTTGGCTTCACCATACGCTCCACCTCTCCTGAAAATTACCGTTATCCTAACGGCAAATGGTTATTTTCAGGGCAGCTATGCTGCCTTGGTTCTTTATTCCATACAAATTCTCACAAGATCAGTCGATGTTTGCCTTGTTCATCCTGATCGACATAGCCCCACTGCACGGCGGCACGGATCGCCGGATTGCTTCCCAGCCGAGCCTCCGCTTCCAGGCAAGCCGTAATACTGCGTCGTAGTTCGTCCACGACCTCGTCCGTCAGAGGCGGCGGCTCTTGTCCGTCAGTTGCTTCGCTCTGCATGAGATTTCCTAGCGACTGCACATCGTTCTGGCGCTCGCTACCGAGCGCAGCTTGGCGCAGCACTTGCCACAGGCTCACGTCCAACTTGGCACGTTCCAACCAAGGCGCAGCCTGTGCCACGAAGCCTGCCGCCGGATCATCGGCAGATATATTCTGTAGGACGCTCACGACGTAAAGCAGTCGCTCGAAGTATATATCCAGCGCAGGGATATCGCGCATTTGCAAAGCAAGGTCCACATCCTCATACGTGCTTCCGCCCAGTCGGCTGTTCTTGTTTTGGCGACAGAAAAACATCAGTTCATCTGTATGCTCCCCCGCCAACTCTCGCACAGCCCATTCCCAGGACAGCTCTGGCATATACCGCTCACTGTTCCACATATAGTGGGACATCGTAATGAGCGTCACTTTGGAGCACTCCCACTGGTTCATCGGGTTGGCTACCATGCCGGTATGTCCGCAATCTGGAAGACCGGAATACCGTCCGCGCAGTGGATCGAGGAATAACCGATCATGGTCACAATCATTCACCGGGATGTTATCCCACAACCACAGCTCATGCCCATAGAACGCATGATTATCGGCAGCATGCTGGCGACTAATCTGTGGAGCAAAAACAAAGTATCCCGTCCAGAACACCTTAATCTCCGGATGCAATCGCTCCCGGAAATCCTTTTTGTATTCGGTATCCCAATAGGACCAATATTCCGAAGGACAGACTGTCAGCGTAAATTCAGGCAGCCGTTCAGCCAACCATGTATGAACCTTATTCGTTAAAAAGACATGGGCGTGGCCCGAGCGGCCCAGTAAATGTCGATTTTCTCCTTTAAGGACATAATCAATGTCATCCATTAATATAGAAAAATGGCGCACGCCAATCGCCATCATGGCCGCCAGCTTTTCCGTTAATTTGAGGAAATCTTCATCGCTGCCAAAACTCAGGTCATTCCCTGGACTGATACAATAATGAAAATCAACCTCGTGCCGTTCACAGTCTTCCTTTAATTCGCGGATTTGGGCAAACGTCTCCTCAGGGTACGGTTCCCTCCATAGCTCACGATGATATGGATCGTCCTTGGGAGCGTACATGAACGTGTTCATCCGATGCGCAGCCATAAAATGGACGGCATCCAACCGATCCGCGAAACTCCACGGTTTTCCGTAGAAGCCTTCAATGATTCCTCTGACCGGAAAGGAAGGCTCATCTCGAATAGATATCACCGGTAGCGTACATCGTTCCTGTTCTACTTGAAGCAGGAGATGCAGGGCATCCATGCCGTACTTGAGCCCTCTTTTATTGGACGCATGGATTTCAATTCTACCTTCCTTCTGAATGTCCAAACGATATCCATCTGCAGTAAGCGTTCTGTCATACTCAAGTACCAACTGCACGCTTCCCCTTGTTTCAGTCGGAACACCGGGTCCCGGAGGTGCAATGAGCCTGATCGGTCCCTCGGGATCCAGTGCACCTTCATATTCCTGGTTCATTGCGAAGCGCGAGGACAGTTCACAGATCAGGTTCGGTTCAGAGATAACCAGTTTGTCCCCACTGTCATACACATCACGAAAATAATATTGAATCTCCTGCGGTGTTAGCCCTACACCCGAATTAGGCCGCATTCCTTTGGACAGTTCCATCGCAATCGTCTCCTTCCATTTACGGACTCTCCGTAGCCGAGACTTCTTAATTATCCTTTTACCGCTCCCGCCAAGCCTTCCATATAATAGCGCTGTGTGAACAGGAACAATATAATGATCGGCAATACCGAAATCATTGTGCCTGCAGCAATCCAGCCAAAATTATAAGCAAACTGACCATTGAGATACGTAAGTGCAGCTGCCAGCGGGTATAGCTCCGTATCGTTCAGAATAACGATAGGCCACAGGAAGCTGTTCCAGAACGACATGGCCTCCAACAGAGAAATCACAGCAAGCGCCGGTTTGACCAGCGGAAGCACCAACTGCCACCAGATTCGAAACTCCGAAGCGCCGTCCATTTTACCCGAATCACGCACGTCGGCGGGGATATGAATAAACGTCTGCCGCATTAGAAAAATGTTGAACACAGAGACTGCCCCAGGCAACACTACACCCATATATGTATTGCCCAGGTGAAGTCCTTGAATGGTCAGATAATGCACAATAAATGCCGTATAAGAAGGAATAATCATTGTAGCAATCAGCAACGTAAACACCACATTTTTACCCTTAAAACGAAATACAGCCAAGGGATACCCCGTCAAACTGGCCAGTATCACATTGAGCACAACGCCCAACACCGTAATGATGACTGTATTCAGCATATATTTAGGAAAATCCATGAACTGCCACACCTGAACATAGTTGTCGAAATCAATAAAGGTCGGGAAGATTGCAGGCGGCGTTGAAAAAATATTACGGCCTGGCATGAGGGATACACTAAGCAGCCATAGAAACGGTCCCATTAAAAAGAGGGCTAGCAGCACTAAAAGCAAATACATTATCGTCATTCTGAGCACTCGACCAAGACTACGCATGATGCGACTGCTCTCCTTTTTAGGAAGAGACGAGTGTAGCATTTTATCATTCTGTAGATTCATCAATAGGGATTGACACCGCCTTTCCTATTGAATCGGAATACGATAATACTAAGTACTGCAATCATTGCACCGACAATTAAGCCAAGTGCCGAAGCGTACCCAAAATTAAACTGCTCCATCCCCTTTTGAAAAATATACAAGCTGGATGTCAACGTGGCCGTTCCCGGTCCACCCTTGGTTAACACATATACCTCATCAAAAACACGAATAGCTGCCATAAGCGATATGAGGGTACAGAATAAAACGTAAGGTTTTAGCAGCGGAAGCGTAATATGAATAATCAAACGCCATCGACTTGCTCCGTCCACCCTAGCGGCTTCGTATAGATCATGAGGAATGTTTTGTAATCCTGCCAGATAGAGCATCATATAATACCCGAGTCCCTTCCACATCGTGATGAACATCAGTACATACAAGGCTAAATTACTGTCCGATAGCCAGTGTATGTCTTTGCTTATCAAACCTGCTTGTATAAGCAAATAGTTCACTACGCTGTTATTGCCCAACAGCCAACTCCAAATTAAGGCCACAGCTACCATCGAAGTCACAACAGGGATGTAGTAGGTCGTACGAAATATTTTAATTCCAGGGATACGGCTGTTCACCAGCACAGCCATCAGGATAGAGAAAAGTTGAAGAAAGGGGACAATGAGCACGTATAACAATGAATTCCAAATCGAAATAAGAAAGTTACGGTCCTTAAACGCTGCTTCAAAATTATCCAAGCCGACAAAATGGGTATCTGATATGACAGAGTAGTCCGTCAATGCCAGCGGAATGCTGTAAATAATAGGCCAAAATACAAAGACGGCAAGCAATAACAGTCCCGGCGTCATAAAGGCCCAGGCCGTAAAGGACTCCGACCTCAACCATTTGATCATGCTGCATCACCACCTGATTTTGATAAATGAACAGGGGAGTATTCGCATTACTCCCCTGTCATACCTATTGCTTTAAAATATCGTTTACTTCCTGCTCCAGGGCAGTAAGCGTCTCCTTCGTATCTCTTCCGTTCAATAAAATATTTTGCAAGGCTCGCGCGATCGCGCTGTTCACATCCTTGGCATTAGGCACACCGACCATATAATCTGTCGCCTTATCCAAGCTTTGTGCAGATACTACCTTGGCTTGTGCTTCTAATGATTGGTCAGACTGAGTAAAATACGAGTCTTTAATGGATTCTTTCGTGGAAGGTAGGGTATTGGCCTCTTTAGAAAAAGCCGTTTGACTCTCAGCATTTGTTAAGAAAACAGCAAATTTCACCGCCTCGTCTATATGTGCAGACTTGGTAGGTACGACCAGGTCCATAGAGTTGGAGAGTCGCACATCAGCTTTGCCGGTTGGGACCGGAACAGCAATCGTATTCTTATATACGTCCGGCGCCGCCGTTTTGATAAAATTGATGAACGTCGGACCTGCCAGCTCAAAGGCAACCTGCTCGCCGGCATAATATTTCACTTGCTGTGAAAAATCAGCATCTTCCTTGAGCACGACACCATCTTCCATCTGTTTTTTTAGATTATCAATCATGGTGACTGCGTCTGGAGTGTTGAATGCAGCTGCTGTCTTCTCTTTATTTAGAATGGGAATACCGTCAACCGCAAAAAGCTTGGATACGAGCTGCTGAGCATAGCCAGCCTTACCGATTTTTCTATTGATTTGGCGGCCCCATTCTGACAATTCCTCCCGCGTTTTGGGCGGATGAGCAGGGTCCAATCCAGCAGCTTTAACCAGCTTTGTATTCATGTAAAGTACTTCCGTGCCGGTATACCAGGGTAGTGCATAAGCTTTACCGTTAATAACCGTAGAATTATAAATACCCTCGAAATAAGCAGCCTTTTCCTCGGGCGACAAGTGTTCATTCATATCAACAACAGCACCCTTAGAGCCCATTTGGCTAGCAAATTCTGTATTGAGATTCACTACATCCGGGCTGCTGTTGCTAGCAATACTCGTCAATAACTTATTGGTCACTGCATCATACGGGTAATCCTTCCAATCAATTTTGACATTAGGGTTCTTCTGCTCATAATCGGCAATGACCCGATTAAAATACGGGGTAAATGTAGGTTGTAGCGCAATGGTCCAAAATTGCAGTGTCACTTTCCCTCCGTCTACCTTTTCCGGCTTTGAGCCTCCGCCACCGCAGCCGCTCAGCAGTACAACCAGTGCCAGCATAGATACAAGCAACCGTAACCTGCCTTTCGCTTTCTTTGTCACATGGTGACCCCCTTGTTCTTAGTTGATTAAGGTAAATTATAACAGAAATACCGTTATAGAAGGAACATTTTTTCAATAAAATAAATTTAGAAGGAATAATTTTTCTTTTATTGGATACAAAAAAGACGCCTCTTCAACAGAGACGCCATGTTTTCCAAATCAACCTACAGAGGATTAACATCTATTAATAATATGGAGCCATGAAAACGTACACCAAAACTCCAGTCAAGCTCACATATAGCCAAATAGGCATCGTCCAACGGGCAATTTTACGATGTTTTGCTACCTGCATCGTCCATCCCCATACAACTGTGAATAGCGCCAGCGGTACGATAATCGCAGCCAGTATACTGTGCGAAATCAACAGCGTAAAGTAAATCGGCCGTAGGATACCCACACCACCATATTTTGCAGTTTCCGGCGAAATGTAATGGAAGGTTAGGTAGGAAAATAAAAACAAAACGGTACTGGCGAAGGCCAGCAGAATAAAGGTTTTATGCACCTTAATGTTTTTCTTGAAAATCGCAACCAATGCAGCCACCAGGAAAATAAATGTGAAGCTGTTAAAAATCGCATTCAACCTTGGGAAAATAGTGAGATCAAAACTAACACTCCCCTGGTATCCGATCGGCGAAAAGAACAGCAGCAAAATAATCACATTGGCTATAATGGAAACGGTGATAATCAAGGCTGTAAAATTACGATTGCTCGTTGGAACGTACTGCTTGTCCTCACTCGCTTTATTCATCATGAGCGTCTCCTTCGTTTAAATTCAGGTTTTCGTTATTTTTGCGGTCATAACCATAATATATTATATAGAACTCATAGATAGCCTGTGAAGTGACAACAGTATGAACAATTTCACAGCGATTCTCCTGAAAATATGCTTCATCATTTGGGAATCGCTCTTATCTCCCCATATCAACGGTAGAATGCATTCATTTTACAAGCTTTATGCACACAAAAAACACCGAAAAGGGACCGTTCCCCACTCCGGTGTTGTGTCGGCTATGCAACACACTGCCATGATATCATATTTATTGCTGCCAGACGTCACTGTATTCCTGATGACGCTTGAACAGAGCCAGCGCGTACGAGCAAGCAGGGATCACCTTTTTATGCTGTTCCCTTGCCATAGCAACAACTTTGTCGATAAGCTCCTTGCCAATTTTTTGACCCCGTAACTGCTCGGATACAAATGTATGGTCAATGACCAAAGAGTGGTCATCTACGGATTTATAACCTACTTCTGCAACTACCTGTCCATCATCCACCATGACTACTGCATGGTCTTCCTCGCGAATTTGTCTCATGAGACCAATCCCCTTTCTGACTGAAGAAAATGCCGGTACAACTCCATGCGAACGAGTACTGCAATCACTTGATGCCCACGCTAGATATCCTTATCATTCCCCTATTTAGGGGACAGCGAAACATCACATACATAAAAAAGGAACTATCGTCGACACTATATTTATTCCAATTAAGGTAAAGGGAGGTGCTGTGTTGGGCACGGAAATGAAGCCTGTCATCCCGTTTGAACCGGAACTGAGCGAAAAAGTCCCTGTAGATGCAGGCATTTGGCGTTACGAAATAAAATGGGACGGTACAAGAATTTTAACGTATCACGATCAGGGCAGCACGCGTCTGTTCAATCGCAAGCAGCATGAACGAACGCTATTGTATCCGGAGCTTGCTCACTTCTCCTCCTACTGCAGGGCAGATTCAGTCATACTGGACGGGGAGATGATCGCACTTGGTGCCGACGGTAAACCGTCGTTCCATGAAATTATGCGCCGGGATCTGATTCGCCGGACGGATCGAATTCAGGCAGCCTATAAAGCCGTACCCGCTACTTACATGTTGTTCGATATTGTTTATCTAAATGGGGAATGGGTTCATCGCAAACCGTTACAGGAAAGGCTTGAACTGCTGCATCAGATCATCCTACCGAATGAACGGATCCAACTGGCTCCTGCTCATCCTGATGGACAAGCTCTATTTCAGGTTATGTGCAGCCAAGGAATGGAAGGTATTGTGTGCAAAAAACTGGATAGTCCGTACACATTGGGCGGACAGGACAGACGATGGGTCAAGGTCAAAAATTATGGTGATATCATTGCCGTTATCGGTGGCTATACCCTAAACGGAGGCGTTATCAACGCTGTATTGCTGGGCCAGTATGATAGACAAGGAATGCTGCGCTATATCGGGCACGTGGGTACAGGTAAGCTGACTCGTGGAGATTGGCGTCAGCTAACCGAGCGCCTCTTGCCACATACCATATCGGAGCGACCTTTTATTAATAAACCGGATCGGCATCAAGACGCATTTTGGGTAAAGCCCATGTTTACCGCCAAGATTCAATATAGTGAGTGGCGCTGGCAAGAAGGACGTACCTTGCGTCAGCCCTCCATCCAAGCTCTTGTGGATCAAGGTATTGAACAGTGCATCGGACCTTGGAAGTGACGTTTTACCGATACTTTTTCAAAAAATGCAGAACAAAGTTTGTATAAATCATTGCAACCAGTGGTTAATTAAATTACAGTTAACTAATTAACTACATCGAGGTGGATCGCATGTTCTTTTTTTTGGACTCCGAAATTCGTCAACTGGCCTATAATCTATTTCCAGGTGGCAATAAGCCGATTGGTGTTTTGGTAGATTTATTTTCTATAACGTACGAAATAAGAAAAAATATGGAAAAACGTTCGCGTGAATTTGGTCTCTCCTACGGGCAATATATTGCACTTTGTGTACTTTCTGCGCAAAGAGATGAAATGTCCTCTCCTTCTGCTTTAGCTGAAAAGATGGGTGTCAGCCGAGCAGCAATCAGTTCTATGGTCATTTCTCTTGAACAAGAAGGATTCATTAATAAATACGACGATCCCAATGACAAGCGGGGAGTGTTTGTTTCCCTGAATGATAAAGGAAGAAGTAAAATTCAGCAGATGGACCCTTTTTTTATAGGGCTGGCTTCACGTCTGATGTCAGACTTTACTGAAGCGGAACTCTGCCAGTTTCAGACCTATTTGTCACGCGTACGAGATGCTTTTGAAGATGTTAAAGGTTCGCGTCTAACCACCCCCAGCGCCCTCAGAGAGGAGAAAGACAAATAGTGCGAAGACTGAGACAAAATCTGTTCGTCAAACTTGCCCGCAGATCGGCTGGCCGGATGATAACAGCATCCGATTTTAAACCTTCGCATTCTCCCAAAGTACATCGGACAGAGAGGATGATTCCCACCTCTGTAGGTGATTCCAGGGTGATTGTATATGAGCCTTCCCTCAGGTCTGCTGATCCACTCCCAGTATTCGTCAATTTTCATGGTAGCGGATTCATTATGGGCAGCGCTGAAATGGATGACCCCTGGTGCCCGGTCATTGCCGAACGTGCGAATTGCGTCGTCGTTAATGTCGATTATCGCTTGGCCCCGGAGCACAAATTCCCTATTCCGCTACAGGAAAGCTATGATGTGACCCAATGGGTGTACAAGCATCCTAACGTGCTGAACATCGATCCCCAACGCATTGCGGTCGGCGGACATAGCGCAGGAGGTAATCTTGCAGCAGCACTGTGTCTTATGGCCCGAGATCGCAAGGAATTCCCGATTGTGTATCAGGTGCTGGATTACCCTTCACTGGATATCGCTACAGATCCCAAGCTGAAGCCTCAATTTGAGAAGGCGATTCCGCCTCGCGTGGCAAAAATCTTCAATGAAAGCTATTTGCGCTCGCCAGATGAGGCGCGAAATCCGTTGGCTTCTCCTATTTATGCAGAATCGCTACATGATCTCCCTCCTGCGCTGATCATAACGGCCGAGCTGGACTCCTTGGCTGATGAAGCTGAGTTGTATGCCAAGCGGCTGATTGAAGCGGATGTACCCGTAATGTATAAGAAATACATGGGTGCCGCACATGCTTTTACTCATAGCGGGGATCTCGCTGTAGCTGAAAGTGCCTGGCACCTGATGAGCGACCAGTTGAAATTGGCATTTGAATTTCGTATCGAGGACGTTCTGGAAGATCTGAGGAAATAAAAATAAGCCTCCTGCTACCACTGCCTTCATGCAGTCGGGTTCAGGAGGCTTATTTTATATCATTACAAACTGTTAAAAGCTTCTGTCAATACAGGCACAATTTGCGATTTGCGCGATACGACACCTTTCAGAACAGCTTTGTTGTCATCCAACTGTACATTGTAGGCTTTTTCAACTGCTTGGGCTTGGCTTCCCAGCGCAATACCAATGGAATCACTGTTCACAATGTCTGTTACGACGAACAAGAACAGATCAAGATTTTTAGCTGCAATGGTTTGGGCTAATGCAGCTTCCAAATCAGCTTGACGGGACAGCACATCGTTTACGTCTACTGCGTTCACTTGTGCAATTTCCACTTTGCGTCCATTCATCTGGAATTCTTTTGCGTCCAAGCTTACTAACTGCTCAATCGTGTGACCACTCAAATCAGCACCCGCTTTAAGCAAGTCAAAACCGTAACGATCTGCATCTACACCAGCAATTTCGGCCAGTTCGCGGGCAGCGGCTACGTCCTGATCTGTGCAGGTCGGGGATTTGAACAACAGGGAATCGGAAATAATCGCGGACAACATCAGACCTGCGATTTCTTTGGGAATGGCTACACCGTTTTCCTTGTAGAGTTTGTTCAAAATGGTGGCTGTGCAACCTACTGGCTCAGCGCGGAAGTACAGCGGCTGGCTTGTTTCAAAGTTAGCGATCCGGTGGTGATCGATGACTTCAGTTACGCGCACCTTGTCAATGTCCGTTGCGCTTTGCTGGCGTTCATTATGATCGACCAGAATGACGCTGTCTGTTTCAGTAGCAACCTGCTCAACCAGACGCGGCGCGCTCACTTTGAAATAATCCAGCGCATACTGCGTTTCCCCGTTAACCTCTCCCAGACGAACCGGCTCTACGTCGGCGCCCAGTTTGGTTTTCAAGTCTGCATAAGCAATAGCTGAGCAAATGGTATCCGTATCCGGATTTTTATGCCCGAAAATCAATGTTTTTGCCAACATAATCGACTCCTTCACCTTAAGCATTTTACGTGATTGTGTAACCTCAACAATTCCAATGCAGATTATATCATTAAATCTTGCATTCTCCCATTCCCCTACGATTGATTTCAAAAATAATCTAGTAAATTCATAACATTTCCATGGAATCTACATGTGAAGTTAACCTTATTTTTTCTAAAAATATAAAAAACATATAGTAATATATCCCACCAATATGGTAAGATATGCCTCAAAACTGGCAAGTTAGTCACCAGTGGTCAATTCTATTATTTTAGATATTAAGGGAGGCGTGAGAACAACGGCAGTGGCTTCAAATCCTAGTATGTAGAGATATCATATTTTGATTGAAAAGAGGGAAATCTTTGAAAAAGCCGATCATTTTGCAAAAAATACCTGTCGTATCACTCGCTCTTGCCTTGACGGTAAGCTTATCTCTGCCGTCTTTCAGTTCTGCCGCTACCGCAGATCTACAAATCAATTCATTTTTAAAAGCTCAGGAAGCATTAACTATTGAGGCGGCTCCGGCCTTTATCTCACCTGAGCTGAGTACAGACTCCTCCCGTCAGGTCAGAGTCATCGTGCAGCTTGATGGTGAGCCCCTAGCAGTGGACAAATATGCAGCACGTTCAAGCGCTAAAGCTTTCACCGCTCAATCCGAGCAAAAAGCCGAATCTGCGATCGCCACCGAGCAAACCACGTTCGTAGACCAAGCCGCTGAGCACGGTATTTCTCTTCAAGTAAATTACCAGTACAACACGGTGCTTAACGGACTGGAGGTTACAGTGCCAGCCAATAAAATTCCAGAATTGGCTAAACTACCAGGCGTTAAATCCATTCACGAAAACAAAACATATTATTCTATCCCCGTGCAGGACCCGCCAACACTTACAGCCAACGAAGCCACTTATGACAATGCGCCACTGGACCAAATTGGTGTTCCTGAAGCCTGGGCCAAAGGATTGAATGGCGAGGGAATCAAGGTCGGGGTTATTGATACCGGTATCGATTATGAGCATCCGGATTTGAAAGAAGCCTACAAAGGCGGTTATGACTCTTTTGAACAGGACAACGACCCCTACGAGGAACCGTTCCTTGAAAAAGAGAATGATCCATACGGCACAGGTTTTAGTGGAACGACACATGGTACTCACGTCTCCGGTACAATTGCCGGGAAAGCCGCGAATAAATCCTCAGATATTGTACAAAAAGGGATTGCCTATAAATCGGACTTATACGTATATAAGGTGCTTGGACGCAATACCAAGACCGGTCGTTCCTCCGGTTCCTCGGCACAGGTCATTGACGGTATAGAACGTGCTGTCAAAGATGGCATGAACGTCATCAACCTGTCGCTAGGCTCGGATTCTGAAAAGGATCCCAACTCCCCAGACGCCATTGCCATCAATAATGCGGTACTTTCCGGGGTAGTCGCGGTCATCGCAAACGGTAACGCTGCACAACAAGGGCCCTATTTTTACTCCATGGGTTCTCCCGCAACATCCCAGCTGGCGATTTCCGTTGGTGCAGCCACTTCACCGAGCAAAAGCTTCTCGGGCACAGCCTCGGTCACACGCGACTCCTATTGGGAGGCTAACGGTGAATTAAAGAAAACCGTAACTGCTGATGCTTATGCACATTACGATTTTAATTTGATGGGCTGGGAGACAGGCAGAGAAGACTTTGCCTCGGTTTTGGGAACTGCCCCTTATGAGCTTGTATATGCTAATTTGGGACAACCTGATGATTTTGAAGGAAAAGACGTAGCAGGAAAGATTGTTCTCGTTTCACGGGGCAACTTGGCATTCGTAGATAAAATCACAAATACGAAAGAAAACGGCGCGAAAGCCGTGATCGTTTTCAATGGAAATACGAAACCTGGTGACATTACCAAGGCTGATTTAGGGGAAAGTATTTCAGGTCGCGATGACTACGTTAATTCCAATTTGGGTGACAGCTTCGACTTTATTCCAACTTTTGACATGAAAGGTAAGGAAGGCCGTGCACTTGCTAAGCAAATCGTGGACAACGCTGGAGAAAAGTTCTCCGTTTCCTTTGGAGCAAACTATATTCGCACAGATAATGCAGGTAATACCATGGCTGATTTTAGCTCCCGTGGACCAAATGGAGATGAACTGCTGAGTATCAAGCCAGACGTGAGCGCACCGGGTGTTGGCATTTTGTCGACGTACCCTGCCTTCGCCAAGTTCTATCCAGATGCATCCTATGAGCAAGCTTACAAACGCAGCAACGGAACGAGTATGGCATCTCCGCATGTGGCTGGACTTGCCGTGCTGCTGAAGCAGCAGCATCCGAACTGGACACCGTTTGATATCCGCGCTGCTCTGGCAAACACTTCGGTTACACTCTTTAATGAGGATAAAACTCAATATGATGTGTATTCCCAAGGTGCGGGTCTTGTAAACATTGCGAATGCGATTCAGACTCCGGCCCTGCTGGAAACCGTTGAAAAGATTACGATTCTTGACAAGAACTTTAATCGGCAGGAGGTTGTGAATTATAATCCTTCCGCCAGCTTCGGGCTGTTACGACCTGGTAGTGATGCGAAGCAGATCCAGCTTCAACTCAAAAACTTGTCCGCAAACCCTGTGCAGTATGAAGCCAGCTACGTTTTACATGATAATGTCACCTCTGATCCGACTAAGCCTATTGCTACCCCCGATGTGAGCAATATTAGCGTTCAGTTGCAGGGTATTGGCGCGAATGGAGCCATCTCGGCAGAACCGGGCAAATCGCAACCGTTCTTCCTGTCTGTACAACCCAGTGCGAATGCAGCTACTGGTGTATATGAAGGAGAGGTTATTCTAAAAAGCGCTGGACAGCCAACACTTCATCTTCCGTTCGTTGTGCATGTCGGCAAAGAAAATCCAACGACAGGCTTCGGCTTGCAGGACCTGAGTTTCACGAACCCGATTATTTACCCAAATCGCACAGGTGCGCAGCGCACAACAGATTTGACTTTCCGTCTGACCACAGATAAAACCAATCAGATCGCGCTCTATGTATATGGATTAGATGATAAGCTGATCGGTCTGATTGATGGGATTGCCACTACCAAGGAACAAGGTGCTAACGCTCGCCTCAAACAAGGCGCATATTCCTTCAAGGGGATTAACGGAAGTTACGTTGAATTTGATGACAATGGCAAGCCTGTTCTGGATGCTAACGGTCAGCCTGTTATTCAGCACTTGAAGGATGGCGTGTACAAGCTGGAAGTCAGCTCTCCAGAACTGAATGAAAAGGGAGAAGTCGAACGCAATACCGATGGTCCTAAACTGTTCACTGCCACTAAATCGATCCGTGTGGATAATAGTGCCCCATCCGGTGGTAGTAGTGGCGGCGGAGGGGGTGGAGGTGGCGGCAGAAGCAATACTACACCTTCTGCTGCAACTAATACATCCACCCCTGTCGCTACATCTGCACCTTCACTGCAAAGCGTAGTGAAGCAAGGACAAGCTGTAAAAGCTGTGCCTACAGCCGTTGCGTTAAACAATAATGTACAGTCACTGACAGTAGCTGATGCAGACCTGCAGGCTGCTGTGGCAACAGCTGGCTCCAGTCCGACAGCTATTGTATTGTCGGCTACTAGCCAAGCAGGCCAAACGACTAAAGCATCACTCACTTCGTCACAGCTGGCAACGCTGGGCAAAGCCGCAGCAGGAAGCAGCCTGGTTGTGAGTAATACAGGTTCTTCCCTGGCATTGCCAGTATCTGTTCTAAAAAATGCACCTGAAGGTGCGGGCATTGAAGTGGTCATCAGTAGCAGCGGCACATTTACAAGCAAGCTTAAAGGCTCGAATGTGATCGGCACCCCGGTAGGGTTTGAGGCCAACGTAATCACTGGCGGTAAGAGCCAACCGCTCAAAGTTGCGCCAGGACAATTTATTAGCCGATCCTTTACCGTACCTGGTCAAATTGATCCTAATACAGCCGGTGTGCTCTATACAGCGAACGGAAATGTCTATCCCGTCCCATCCGTCTTCACCAAGCAAGTTGATGGATCTACCGTCGTTAAGGTAAGCCGTCCGGGCTTCTCGACGTATGCAGCGGCGACACGACCTGTTAGCTTTGAAGATATTTCATCGTCGTATGCCCAATCCGAAATTCAATCGCTTGCAAATAAATTGCTCATTAACGGCACAACCGACACGAAATTCTCACCGAAGCAAAACGTGACGCGTGCAGAATTTGCAGTCTTGGTCACCCGGGCACTTGGCCTGACACCAGGTACTGCTGCACCATTTAGTGATATTCCGGCAGGTAGCTGGTATGCCGGGGATGTGGCGGCCGCTTATGGGGCCGGATTGATTACAGGTCGCAACAACGACAAGTTTGATCCGCAAGCAAATATCAGTCGTCAAGAAATTGCTGTTGTGCTGGGCAAAGCAATAGACTTGCTTCAAATCAAAACAGCAGCCGATGGTCCTGCACGCACACCATACCATGATACTTCATCCTTTGCAGGCTATGCCAAGGACAGTATTGAAAAAGTAAGTGCGGCAGGTATTATTAACGGAGCCACGATTAAAGGCTCTTCCTACTTCCAACCGAATGCACCTACAACACGTGAGGCATCTGCCAAAGTACTGCATGTGCTCTTACAAAAAGCTGCACTCATAAACTAACAATTACAAAGCCCCCCGAGCCGTTATTTAACCAAAGTCGCGGTTCGGGGGGCTATTCTTATGTTAGACCATAATCTGCGATACTATACTGTTCCTGCTAAAGGCAGCGTTACTTTAAATATACTTCCCGTTCCCAGTGTACTTTCAGCTGTAATGCTCCCTCCGTGTGCTTCCACGATTGATTTCGTAATAGCCAGACCAAGGCCCGCTCCGCCTGAGCTGCGTGTACGCGATTCATCTCCACGATAAAATCGCTCAAATATCCGCTCCAGCTGTTCCTTCCCCATGCCGGGTCCATTATCACGAATTTGAATATCTGCCAGCTTCTTACCAGCCGATAAGTTGACATGGATCACGCCCTGCTCCATATCGGTATGTTGAACAGCATTGTGAAACAGGTTAAGTACGACCTGTTTGATCTTATCGCCTTCTGCCAATACCCGAACACCTGCCGTCATATCAAAAAATACCTTACGTGTGCCTGCCAGCATAAGGAGCTGTGGCTTCATTTCCAGCAGCAATGCATCTAGCGATATATCTTCTAGCTTCAACTCCGGTGTTCGGTCCAGCTTAGCCAACAATAGCAAATCAGAGACAAGCTTGTTCATGCGCTTGGATTCACCATACATACTTTCTAGTGCTGATTGGAGCTGCTTCGGATTGGATGCTGCTCCACGAAGCAGCACTTCCAAAAACCCATGGATGGATGTGAGCGGGGTACGCAGTTCATGAGAAGCATCCGCAATAAATCGTCGCATTTGCATCTGCAATTCCCGCTCGGCAGCAAAAGAATGCTCCAGCCGCTCCAACATTCCATTAAATGAAACTGCCAGGCGATCTACCTCATACTGACCCTGCTCTGCGTCAAAGCGCTCGTCCAAATTGCCCGCATCAATACGTTTGACTGCCTCGACCATTCTGGAAAGGGGCACCAATGTGCGGCGAAGCACAGGAAGCATAAGCGCCAAACCAATCGCAAGTGCAATCAGAGACAATAAAATAAAGGTGCGGAGTTGATTAATCAGCTGCTCTTGCATGGAATTCGTAGATACGCCCATTTGCAGTAACCCTGACGAACGGTCTGGTGGACCGAGCGGGCGAAATACAACCAGCTGCTCTTTTCCCTGTGCATCCGTAATTAATTGATAGCCGTGACGCATACGCTTGCTCTGCTGCATTGCTTGATACTGCTGAGTGGTGAGGCGCGGCGGTTTAAGCCCATTTTCGTTGGACAAGCTCTGGAAGGTGCCGTCTATACCTATAGAAGCAAGCGACATATCCGGCCAAAACAGAAACGGCCCCGGTCGATTACCTCTCCGATTGGTATCATCTTGGGGAGCGGCGATTCCATCCCCACTATTTTCCTGTGAATCCTTAATCAATAAGTCGACAGGAATTGAATTCAGCTGTGTATTCATAGCGTCTGCTCGACTGCGATACAGAAAATCTTTCATTAGAAAGTATTGGAGAAAACCGATCAACACCAGCAGCAATGCCAAAATGAGTAAGGTTCTGGCCAAAAGCTGGGACCGGAGAGAACGAAGCACATATTTTCTCCGTTTTTTCCTCCCCGCCTTCATAACAGATCCACTCGGTACCCAACACCACGCAGCGTCCGAATGACCCGATGCTCCTTATCTTTGAGTTTTTCTCGCAAGGAGCGAATGTACACTTCCACAATATTATCCTCGCCCCCAAAGTCATACCCCCAGACTCGGTCCAGAATACGACTTTTACTCAGCACGATTCCATGGTTTAACACCAAAAACTTCAATAGTTCGTATTCGGTAGGCGATAGCTCCAGCACCTGACTCTGATAGCGAATCTCCTTTCGTCGATCATCCACTTGAAAGGGTCCGTGAACCACTTCCCCCAACAGGTCAGGGAACTGATTTCGCAAACGCGCCTCAATACGAGCCAGCAGCTCATTAAAACTGAAGGGCTTAACGATATAATCATCCGCGCCGAGCTTGAGCCCTTTTACCCGATCGTCCACATCATCCTTGGCGGTCAGCATAATAACTGCGATGTTATCCTCTGTCTCCTTGAGACTTTGGCATACCTCAAATCCGTTCATTTCAGGCATCATTACATCCAGCACCGCTACATGCGGACGAAACTCTCTTGCCAGATCGAGTGCATCACTCCCGTTCTCGGCGGTTCTGACTTCATATCCTTCATTAATCAGTCCAAGCTCTAAAAATTGCAAAATATGAGGCTCGTCGTCCGCCAGCATAATCTTAACTCCGTGTATTGGATTCATTATTAATCTTCCCTTTCATATTGCTTCATTTTTATCATATTAAAAGTCGATTCATTTTTACCTGTATCTAATATACCTGAATCCTGCCGTAAAAAAAGCACCTCACCCCAGCTTTCAGCTAACGTTCAGGGAGCGCTCAGAACCCATTAAGGTACGTCTGGCATGATAATAGCAAGCCGGTAGTTCACCGGGCCAAGATCGGAATAAATACAAAGAAACTTTCACAGGGAGTGGAATGAACATGATTAAGAAATGGTTTAAGACCAGGGCGGACATCCCCCTGATCATCATTATGCTGATATCCACATTTTTGAACGGATACAACATCTGGCAAGACAAGTACGTAAACACCTACTACACGACGGCAGTAGCAAGCATGCTGCAGAGTTTTCACAATTTCTTTTTCGCCTCACTTGATTCTGCAGGATCGGTAACGGTAGACAAACCGCCTGTGGTGTTCTGGATTCAGACGTTGAGCGCCTATATATTCGGACTTCACGGATGGAGCGTGATCCTGCCGCAGGCACTGGCTCAGGTCGGATCGGTCTTGCTCGTTTACTTACTCGTTAAACCAAGCTTTGGTACACTGGCCGCACGTTTGGCTGCCTTCGCCATGGCAACAACACCGATAGCCGTAGCGGTTAGCCGCACGAATAACATTGACGCCATGTTGGTCTTCACATTATTGCTCGCAACTTGGCTATTGTTCAGAGGCCTTAAAAATAGCAAAACCGGGCTGATCCTGGCTGCTTTCGCAGTCGTCGGCATTGCCTTTAACGAAAAAATGTTGCAAGCCTATATGATCGTTCCTGCGTTGGGCCTGTTCTATCTGCTGGCTTCCAAGTATAACTGGAAACGAAAAGCAATAACGTTGGCAGGATCGGCAGTGGTTCTCCTGATTGTATCGCTCTCTTGGGCAGTCGTAGTGGATTCCACTCCGGCCGATGAACGTCCTTATATGGGGAGTAGCGGAACCAACTCTGTACTGAATTTGGCCTTCGGTTATAACGGCCTGTCTCGCCTGACAGGAGATCAGGGAACAGGTGGCAATCGTGGCGGTCAACGCTCAGAGCAAAACAATAACGCTGCGACGAATAGCAACATTACGAACACGGATCAGATCCAGACGACTACATCATCTGACAGCACTACCACTACGGATGACTCTGGTGCCAACTACATGACAGCAGACGGACCCGGTGCAGGTGGTCAAATGCCACCGGGCGGATTCGGGGGGAACGGACAAGGCGTTCCTGGTGGAGACGGCCAGGGTGGTCCAGGCGGTGGCCCGGGTGGAAATTCCGGTGGCGGCATGTTCGGTACTGGTGAAAAGGGACCTTTACGGTTGTTCCAATCTTCCCTGTCAGGCCAAGCGAGCTGGCTGCTTCCGTTCGCAATCATTGCTTCCATCGGCCTGCTTGCCAGTATTCGACGCCGTAATATCACACAGAAACATAAAGAAGTTATCTTCTGGCTCGCCTGGTTGATTCCCGTAGCTGCATTTTTCAGCGTAGCAGGTTTCTTCCATCATTATTACCTAATTATGCTCGCACCTCCGATTGCAGCGCTCTTCGGAGCAGGATTCGTAGAATTGTGGCAGCAGTATCGTGAGCGTTCCAACTGGCTCTCCTGGCTGTTACCCGTGGCAGTATTAGCAACATCGGTATTTAGCTGGTTCATTCTACAAAATTACAACGATACCATCGGCAGTGGCTGGTCCATCGCGGTATTGATCCTAGGGATCATCGGCACAGCACTCCTGGTGGTAGCACGAATGAAATCCGAGAAGTTCACAAGATATGCCATTATCGCAAGTGTACTCGCTATGTTTATCGGCCCTGTGTACTGGGCATTGACACCAATCGTCTACGGGGGGAACAGCATGATCCCACAAGCTGGACCGACTCAATTTGGCGACGGCGGTGGCGGAATGCCAGGCCGCAATGATGGCAATAGAGGTGCAAGCTTCAATGGTCAACAAGCCGAAGGAACTCAAATGAATAACCAGACTCAAAATGCAGAGAATTCCAACTCTGTTGGAAATACTTCAAGCACACAAACAAGTACAGACACGGAACAAAAAGCTTCTACCCGTACCAGAGGAATGGGAGGCCCGAACGGTAGCCAAAGTTTAGATCAAAAAACGTTGAGCTACTTGCAAAAAAATAACACAGGTGAAACCTATCTTTTCGCAGCAAGCAATTATTCAACAGCCGCTCCTTACCTGGTCGAGGCCGGACAAAAAGTAATTATTATGAACGGTTTTGTGTCTTCCGATCCGGTCTATACCGTCGATAAAATCAAGGCGCTGGTCGAAAGTGGGCAAGTGAAATACTTTATGATTTCTGGTGGCGGCGGTGGACCGGACGGCGGCAACTCTGAAGTCACTGCTTGGATTAAAGAACACGGCAAAGTAATCCCTACAGATGAATGGAAAACAACAACCACAGCAGAAACAAGTACAGCAGTGAAAGCAACGAACAGCGGAAACGACACCACGAACACCAACGCAACCGTTCAGGATGGTCAAGGTGGATTTGGCGGAGACGAGCGTGGCGGAAGCGGTACTTTATACGAAATCACATTATAAATGAGGAGGAACTACGAATGAGTGAACCTATCCGTTATTCCATAGTTATCCCGATGTACAACGAGGAAGCCGTTATTACAGAAACCTATCGGAGACTGAAACAAGTCATGGGCTCAATGGGCGAGCCCTACGAGCTGATCTTCGTCAATGATGGAAGTTCGGACCGCAGCGTCCAACTCATCAAGGAATTCAGTCTCAGAGATGACACGATTGTATTGATTGATTTCTCTCGCAACTTTGGTCATCAGCTAGCAATTACCGCCGGGATGGATTATGCGGTGGGAGAGGCAGTCGTCGTCATTGACGCTGACCTCCAGGACCCGCCGGAACTGATTGTTGAGATGGCTAACAAGTGGAAGGAAGGCTATGAAGTCGTCTACGCCAAACGACTCAAACGCAATGGTGAAACTCGCTTCAAGAAATGGTCTGCCAGCCTCTTTTACCGCGTACTTAAAGCATCAACGGATATTAATATCCCGGTCGACACCGGGGACTTCCGCCTAATGGATCGCAAGGTCATAGATGAATTGAAACGTCTGCCGGAAAATAACAGATTCGTGCGCGGTCTGGTCAGTTGGATCGGTTTTAAACAAACTGCTGTTGAATATGAGCGCGATGAGCGGCTTGCAGGCGAAACCAAGTATCCGCTAAAACGCATGATCAAGCTCAGTCTCGACGGGATCACATCCTTTTCGATTAAGCCACTCAAGCTGGCAGGTTATATCGGCGCACTTTTGTCCATGTCCGGCTTCCTGTATCTGATGTATGTATTGTTTCTTAACTTTTTCACCGATTCCTATGTGATGAAAGGCTGGTCATCCATGATTAGCATCAGCCTGATCTTCGACGGAGTGATTCTGATTATTCTCGGTATCATGGGTGAATATATTGGACGGATTTATGACGAAACCAAAGCACGTCCACTCTACATTGTCCGTGAGCGTCTGGGTGGACAATACGATAACGGTCCGACACATGCTATGAAGGTTCCTGAACAACGCGAGTCCCTGTACATGAAAGGAGCCCGTGACAGTCTGATTTCGGGTGGACGTACAGTACGCGACAACAGCGCGGTATATACTGGACCCAAATCCGGTCGTGGGGCCTAACTATGAAAAGTCGCATGACCCAGCTGCTTCCTATGATCCGATTTGGCATCGTAGGTCTGGTGAATACAGGAGTAGATTATATCATTTTTATGCTACTGGCTTGGACCGGAGTGCCGGTCGTGGTAGCGCAGATCATTTCGTACAGCTGCGGCACAGCCAACAGTTATATTTTGAACAGCAAATGGACATTCAGCAAACAACAAGCAAACAACACAAGCAAAGGTCAGTTACTCAAATTTATCGTCATCAACCTCATCGTATTGGGGATAACCTCCTTATTGCTGCAAGTGCTTCACACTGAAACCAAGCTGCCGCTTGCTTTAGGCAAGCTGATCGCCACCGCAGCCGGAATGATCATCAATTATATCGGGAGCCGATACTGGGTGTTCGGTTCCCCATCCCGAAAGGAAAGTGAATCTCTATGAGAAAAATTACAAAAGCCGTTATCCCTGCCGCCGGTTTGGGAACCCGTTTTTTGCCAGCTACGAAAGCTTTACCAAAAGAGATGCTTCCAATCGTAGATAAACCAGCCATTCAATATATCGTTGAAGAAGCCATCAAATCTGGAATTGAGAGCATCATTATCGTTACGGGGCGTAATAAAAAAGCCATCGAAGACCATTTTGACAAGTCTGTAGAGCTGGAGCAAGTACTGGAGAGCAAGGGAAAATATGATCTTCTGCGTGAAGTTCAAAGCATCGGAGGCAAGGCAGTCATCCACTATATCCGTCAAAAAGAACCGCTCGGCTTGGGACATGCGGTACGCTGCGCCCGTCAGTTCATTGGCGATGAGCCCTTCGCCGTGTTATTGGGCGATGATATTATGAATTCCTCCACTCCGGCGATTCGTCAGATGATGGATGTATACGAAGCCACTGGCAAGCAAGTGGTCGGCGTGCGTACGGTAGAAGAACAGGATGTAAGTAAATACGGCATTATTGGCTCCACTCACCAAAATGGCCTTATTCATGAAGTCGGCGGACTTGTTGAAAAACCATCCCCGGCAGATGCTCCTTCGCGGCAGGCTGTCATTGGTCGCTATGTATTGGAGCCTTCTATTTTCTCCATATTGGAGAACATGTCCACTGGAGCGGGCGGTGAATACCAATTGACAGATGCTCTGCATCAAGTAGCATTGCAAAACCAGCTGCTTGCATTGGAACTGGAGGGCACACGCTACGATATTGGTAATAAAGCTGGCTATCTGGAAGCAGTGCTCCACATGGGCATGCAGCGCGAAGATTTGCGTCCAATGCTTGACTCCATGATGCGTGAGTGGGCACTTGCTTCAATGATAAAATAGGCAAATTTCCTCCTACCGAAATCCGATGATGTTGTGAAATCACGAAAGTAGCTGGTTAAGCACATAAACTTGTACAATGTAAAAGTATAGAGCATCGGAATTTACGCGGTCGCCCGGCCGAAACTAAGGAGGAAAAGCCCCTATGATACCTGAGGGAAATCTGCAAAGTAATGTGGATCGTTTCAATGGCTTTGCCGACAACTACGATCAACACCGTCCAGAAGCGCCATCACTCGTCGTGGAAATCATCAGCCGCTATCTGGATCGGAACGTAGCGCTAGTTGCCGATATTGGCTGCGGTACTGGGCTCTCTACTTTCATATGGAAAGACACCGCTCGTCGAATCGTCGGCATCGAGCCTAACCCGGACATGAGAGGAATAGCGCAGCGCAAGCTGGAGAGAGCAGGAACGACAATGACAGGTACCATTTCCTTCGAAAGCGGGTTCTCCAACAACCTGCCCTTTGAGGACGGCACTGTAGATGTCATCACCTGTTCTCAGTCCTTTCACTGGATGGACCCCGAGAGCACACTCCAGGAAGCAGGCAGGGTCTTGGCACAAGGCGGCGTGTTCGCAGCCTTTGACTGTGACTGGCCTCCTGTGCTGCAATGGCAGATTGAGCAAGCTTATACAGAGCTTATCACCAAAGCTGATACCGTTTTGGAACAGGAAGCTCCTGTAGAGCAACAGGCTCATAAATGGAGCAAGGATCAGCATCTAGCTAATCTGCATCATAGCGGGCAATTCCGCTATATTCGGGAGATTGTCTTCCACAATCGTGAGCAATGTGACGCTGCTCGTTATACTGGGCTCGCTCTTAGCCAGGGAGGAATTCAGAGCCTGTTCAAACTTGGCAATCGAACGCTTGACGACGATATAGCCCGCTTCGTGAAGCTGGTTGAGAATCATTTTGAAGGCAGAACACTGGATATCCTGTTCAGCTATCGTATGAGACTCGGCATCAAGTAGAACGGAATCAAAATCGTCGTGATGATATTCACTTCGGCTCAAGCCAAAAAAAAAGACTCTCCTTGTCTCGTGAAAGCGAGTACGTAGGAGAGTCTTTTTTCTTTTAATACATAGCTACATCTACTTCCCTACAATCCTTAGCTGTAGGTTTACTGCGTCTTCCTCTTAGGAAGAGTGGACAGCTAGAATGTGCGCCAACCGATCAGGATAGTCTGTGATGATGCCGTTCACTCCGGCCTCCAGCAGACGCTCCATTTCCTCCGGCTCATTCACCGTCCATGGGTGGTAGACGACACCTAATGCCAAAGCCTCGGACACCGCTTCCGGTGTAACCACTTGCTTGTAGGCATGAAGTGCTGTAGCCCCGAATTGGGTTGCATACTCCGCTGGGCGAACCATAATCTCAATATAGAGCGCTCCCGTCTTGATCTCGGGGGCAATCTGCGCACAGAGCGCGAGCGATTCATGATTGAAGCTGGATAAGATCACCCGCTCTTCCAATCCAAAGCGCTTCACAGCGGCAATGACCTCTTCCTCCATCCCCGGATAGAGATGAATGCTATTTTTCAGTTCCAGATTAATAATGGTATCCGAGGACTGTGCCAGTTCCAGTAACTCACCCAGCATCGGTACCCGCTCGCCTCGAAATTTCTCATCAAACCAACTGCCTGCATCCAGTTTATTTAATTCTTCCAGCGTGATATCTCTTACATCCAGCGGGCAACCTGTCGTGCGCTCCAGCGACTCATCGTGAATCAGCACCAAATGCCCATCTTGGGTACGCTGCACATCCGTTTCAATGCCTGTTGCTCCCAGTTCCAACGCGTGGCGGAAAGCCGCCATCGTATTTTCAGGACATACCCCGGAAGCTCCGCGATGCGCAAAATTAATTACCTTCTGGGTCATAGTCACGATATAATCCCTCCTGTCATTTCAAACAAGAATATTCTACTCGTTCATTGTTTGGGCTGTATAAAATATTCACCACAGTCGCCTGTTCTTCTACGCCGGTTGAACAATCTTCCCAATCCATTCCGAATAAAATGCATTCCCATTCCGTCGATCAAATTCAGCTGCCGCAGACTCTGCCAGTGGTCTGAAGTACGCAATGATCTCTTCTAACGTACGTTCCTGTTTGCCCCATTCAAAAGATGCAGGCATCCGAATCAAACGAAGTTTTCTCGAAGTATCCAGCTTTTGCAGCAGCCCTACCATCGCTGCGTAAAAATACATTTGCTCCAATCCGCTCTCATAGTCCAATGCGATGTGCAAATGACGTTCCACCACTCCGATTCCTTCAATCGGATTTGCAACCGTCAAATACTCAATATGCTCTGCTATCGTTTTCAGGAAGTCACGGTCATCACGAACCAGGCGATAGCCTTTGCGATACTGCTCCTTCGCCTGATCAACCTCGCCTTGACGATACAGCGGCAATAGCACCTGCGAGAGCGTCACATGCGGCACTTCTGCACATCTCATCCGTCCCGATAAAATCGGTTTTGCCACGGCAAGCGCCTGCTCGTCTTCTCCGGTCAAGTGATAGAATCGCACCATCTGGCTCTGCTCACAGGCTTCACAATCACTCATACTGTCTGGCTCAATTACGCGGAACATATCCAGATACCGCCGTGCTTCATCCAGTTCACCCATGTCCATCGCGATGCGGAACTTATAATAGTAATATGGTCGCTCATTATACCCGTATTCAGCATAACGTCTGCGCATATCCTCTACCAGATCCTCGATTTGAGTTTTTGATATATTCGGAAAACTGCACACCTTTCCAAGTATCCATTTATAGTTCCACAACAGCTCAACGGGGTCGTATTCCTCTGGATTTTGGTCAAATTGACCCAGCTGCCATGAAAAAGCAATCAGCGACTTCAATGGATATCCGTTAAAAATAGCACAGTCTACAATCTCTCCCCGAATTTCATAAGCGAGCTCCTTCAAACCTGAAGTATCCGCCAGGCGAACAGCCTCTTCCAGAATCGCCAGCTTTGCCGCCCCTCCGGGCATATCCTGCGCCTGCTCCATCATTTCATATATCGTCTCTTCCATTTGAATCCTCCTTTAATTACGCAATTACGTATTCTGTCCGTTCCCTAATCCCCAATTGATAAAATGCAGCACACTCCGGTTCATCAGCCCTAGCTCACTGCGGTTCATCGGATAGTGACCCATCATAAGCGCATTCACATACATCATTTCTGTTGCAGCCGTAATCATCTGTGTATCGGTAGCTTCAAAAATCCGCGCCACTACCGGGTTGCTTAAATTAAAATACAAGGTCGAATAGCCCGCGTTCTGCTGGACTCCCGCTTTTAGACTATCGAGCACATTGGAAAAAAGCGAAGTGGTCTCTTCAACTGTGTGTTCCATGGAGCGCAAGGTTAGTGCATCCTGTGAAATGGTGTAAAGCACAGGCAAGCTCGCAGGCTCAAAACGCTTCAACTCAGCACGGCAGCGCATCGGCTGCAAAGCAGCATCCATCACACGTAGCACATCGTAATACTTGGTGTGCTCTTCCTGCGTCAACCCGGTAAATGATAAAGATACATCCTCAGGGCTGAGTCGCTCTGTTTGCAGGGTAGCGTCGATCCAGTGCAGCTTATCCAAAATTTCTGAATCATAGATATATCCGCCGTTGATCACCAGCATCGATTGCGCTGCCGCCACATGCGTAATCTGGCGATACTCATCCACAGTCGCCGTGTAATGGAGCGGACGCCCGCCCGCCTCTCGGATCAGTTCACTCAGCTCGCGCCGCCCAAAAGTACTTTCGAAGGAAAACCAGCGGTGCATAATCCGCAGAAATTCATCATCCTCGACCGCGAGCGCCTTCATGGATAGCTCGTGCAAACGAATCCAGTGCTGCAAGCGGTCTGGCTCATATTCCGCCATGCGAAGCAGTTCTTGTCGAATACAGGTTCCCAATTCGGAACGAACCGCATCAAGCTGCTCATTTTCATAAAAGTATTCACGAGATGCCGTTGGTTGCAATTCGTCTGTCCAAATCAGGCTTTTAATAAAAAATGCCCATTCTGGCAATACATTTTCCGCTTTGTCGGACACGAGCATATGCTTCAGATACACCCGATGCAGCCGCTTGCTGTTCAGATTAACACTGCGAGGCAAAATGAATGCAATCCCGCCTGTTCTGCCCGATGCCGTCCGCAGCGGTATAAAATCACTGAAGCGCTCACCCATTAGGCGATAGCCTAAATCCAGCACCTCACCGCGTCGACTCCGTAATTGTTCCGGGTCCTGCATCCAGCTTGTCGATGGAAGATTGACCTGCTTAGTCTCCCCGTCTACAGACAGCAGGACAGGATATGGCAGCAAGGCTCCATAATAAAATAAGGAGTCTTTCACCTGCGCTGGCTCATAATAAAACTCGCTCCCCGGCTTACAGCGCAAATAAATTTGCGTCCCTATAGGCAGCTCAGTCTCTAACCGACGAATCGTATACGTCCCATCCGGCTTCCCTCTCCACTCCATAGAGATGCCTTCCTTCACCGAACGGGTCAGTACTACAATTTCATCGCTCACCATAAAACAAGACAGCAAGCCAATCCCAAAACGCCCGATAAATGAAGTCTCCGAGGTTAGCAAATCAGCCCCCTTCTTGGAAGACTGCCCGATGATCGACAGAAACCGGTGAATGTCTTCTTCAGACAATCCAATACCGTTATCCTGAATCATCAATACCTGCTGATCCCCGGCACCGGATAGCTCCACGATGACTTTGCCTTCATAGTCGTTACTCTCAGAAGCTGTATCTTCAAGGGTATTGTCTTCTTTCAATGATCTACTTTCAGCTTCAGTCTTCCGTAGCTCCTTGCGAGCCGTGATCGCATCTGTTGCATTTTGTAGTATTTCACGTATAAACACCCGTGGACTGCTATATAAATGATTGGCCAAGATATCAATCATGCCGCCCAAATTTACTTGAAAACGATATTCGTCTGTTTGACTCATAGAGATCATTCCTTTCACGAAATGCTACAGCCATCTTTTATTTAAAATAGCTATCTTTTAAAGTATAACGTGGATTTAAGACGGATTACACACCTTCATTTCAGATATCAATTCATTGACAACGGTACAACAGGGTCTTTTTTCACCCAGGAGGGTGGGCACTGGGTCTAATTAACTTCATAAAAATGTACGAGGCACGAACACTTAGTGATTAAGGATCATCTTTGCCTAGTTAAATTTAGGAATAAATATAATATTTATTGGAATTACCTCTTCCTTTTGAGCACTATATCGATGGAGGGACAAATGGCTCATTTTTATACAAAAACCCGCATTCCTGCTCTTGTAGTAGCCTTACAAGAGAGAATGCGGGCTTTTTAGGTATAACCCAGTCCGTTCCTTTTATATAAAAGAATTAATGAGACTTAGCAAGACGGATAACATTCCACGAGGCTTTGCCCAAATGAGCTTTTACAATTCCGTCTTCAAGCTTGGCATTGCCACCGTTATGAGGCGTAACCTTTTCTCCAGCTGGGCTATTGGTCGCTTTGAGATCATCATGCTCCAGCACGGTATGCTCGACAATACGGTAGCCTTCGAAACTACGTACATCTACCGTCAGCTCCAGCGATTCAGACAAGTGACGGTTCACTGCAAAGACAGTCAGCGCGTCTCCCTCTTCATCATAAACCACAGCGCTATCCAGATAAGGAATGTCCGTAAAGTCCTTGGAATCGTATTTTTCGGAATCCACTACAGGCATCAGTGATACCCCGCGACCATAACGGGAAGCATGCAGATACGGATAGAAGATCGTTTGCTTCCACGCTTTTCCGTTATTCTCGGTCATGATTGGCGCAATAACGTTGACCAGTTGAGCCAGGCAAGCCATTTTTACACGGTCCGCGTGACGCAAGAACGTAATCAACATGCTGCCCACCAACAATGCATCCTCAAAGTTGTAAATATCCTCAAGCTGCGGTGGTGCCACAGACCATGGATCGATTTTTTTGTCTGCATCATTGGAGTGGTACCATACGTTCCATTCGTCAAAGCTGAGCATCATTTTTTTCTTGCTACGTTTCTTCGCTTTGATATAATCACAAGTCGAAATGACAGTATGAATAAAATGATCCATGTCCATGGAACGTGCCAGATAATTAGCCGTATCATTGTCATGGTTGCCGTAGTATTGGTGCAGGGAAATATAGTCGGCTACCTCGTACGTATGATCCAGTGTGGTTGCCTCCCATTCCGGGAACGTCGGCATCGTGGAGCTGGAGCTTCCACAGGATACAAGTTCAATGTCAGGATCAATCAGCCTCATGGCTTTTGCAGATTCTACAGCCAGACGGCCATATTCCTCCGCTGTCTTGTGCCCAATCTGCCACGGTCCGTCCATCTCATTGCCAAGACACCAGGTTTTAATCTTATGTGGCTGCTCTATACCGTGACTACGACGTAAATCACTCCAATAGGAGCCTCCTGGATGATTGCAATATTCCACCAGATTACGCGCCGCATCAATTCCACGCGTACCCAGATTTACCGCCATCATTACTTCAGAGCCAACATCCTTGGCCCATTTAAAAAATTCATTCGTTCCTACTTCATTCGGCTCCACTGTTCTCCACGCCAGCTCCAACTGTCTAGGTCTGGATGCAACAGGGCCGACACCATCCTCCCAATTGTAACCGGATACAAAATTGCCGCCCGGATAGCGTATAATAGGAACATCCAGCTCTTTTACCAGTTCTTTAACATCATTGCGGAAACCGCTTTCATCACTAGTCGAATGAGTAGGCTCATAAATACCACCATATACAGCACGCCCGAGATGCTCTACAAAAGAACCATAAATGCGTTTATCGACTTCAGCAATACGAAAAGATTTGTCTACAATCATCTTTGCTTTTACAGCTGCTGCCACCTAAACCATCCTCTCTGAATGCGAAAATAAAATTTGTTGTACCTAAAATTAACAAGCCATTTTATTAACGCTTCCAATATAACACACCGTAATTAGCATAGTCAATATTATTATTAAATACTTAATATATGTATTAACTATTTAATAATAAACGATAAGCATTTGGTTACGTATTTTTGAACACTTCATTTTATAAACAAACCTATTGAGCAAATAGCCTCTTTACTAAATAGCAATAATAGTCCGATTAAACTGCAATATTAATCTTCACACCTGCATTCTTAGCTTCGTCTTTAGCCGAATCCACATAGGCATTGATCTCTTGTTCAGTCCACACCCTACCAACCTCTATACTTGATTCTTTCTCATCCTTTGATTCATCTCGATCTATTATCGTCGCTTCCTCATTCACTGCTTTTCTAATGCACTCATTGATATTTGAGGCAATCTCCATAATTTTCCCATTAAGGCCTTCTGCCTTCTCACGCAAAGTAGTTGATCTTGAAGGGTTAGTGTTTTCCCAACCTTTAGCTTCGCTTTCTAATGTAATTTGTGCCCTTTTAGTGATTTTGGAATTCTTTAGCTGGTTGTTTGCTGATACAATACTATGCATCGTATAAGTCATGAGACTTTGCTTCTGCTCCTCTGCAGTCTTGTGCGTATATTGTTCCTTTTTATCTTCCTGGGCTTCTTTTTTACTTTCCTCATCCATTCCAAATGCTTTTTTTTGTTCTTCTATTAATTGCTTCTGAATATTCTCGTCAATTTGTTGAATCTGCTTATCTATCTTTTCCATTTCGGCTTTTACAGCTTCCGAACCGAGGCCACGTTTTAGAGCATTACTTATATAGTCCGAACGCCTCTCCATCAGATTTTGCTTCTGCTCTATTAATTGCTGAATAATCTTGTTTTGCCGCTTGCCTATACTCTTCCTTTCAGCCTGAGGGGAAAGGGGATGCCGTAGTTCAAGTCGGTTGTTATCTGTGGTGTGGAACGGCGATTGGTGAGATGATGTAAAAGATACATTCATCTTAAAACCTCCATTTCTCTTCTAAATAGTAATTCTAGAGGTATATCGGTTTTTTTGTATGTTTTTGTATATTTTATCATCACTTTTCATATTCGCACATTATCCCATCAATATTGTCTAACTCATATATAAAGATATCTTGAATCAAAAAAATAACGGAGCCCCTCTTTCAAAGAGAGGCTCCGTTGTTCAATTTGTGAGTAATCTGCATTCACACTTATACTATTACTTAATCCCCGAAATCGTATAATTCTCGATAATATACTTTTGGAAAATAATGAAGATAATCATGATCGGAACGACCATGAAGGTCGAGCCCGCCATTTGCAGGGCAAATTGACTTTCGTTCTGTCCCTTGAGCAGTGACAGACCGACGGACAAGGTGTACAGCTTTTCATCGTTCGCAATAATGAGCGGCCATAAGAAGCTGTTCCAGCCGCCGATGAAGGTCAGAATGGCCTGTACCGCGATAATCGGCGTCGAAATGGGTAGCACGATTTGTAAAAAAGTGCGGAACTCACCTGCTCCATCAAGTCGTGTCGCCTCCAGCAGTTCTTCTGGGATATCGGACATGAACTGCCGGAAGAGGAAGATCGCAAACGCGCCCACCAATCCAGGAAGGACAATCCCCAGCATAGAATTGGTCAACCCCATCTGGTTCAGAATCAAATAGACGGGAATCATCGTCACTTGACCTGGAATCATCATGGTTGCCAGCACCAAATAGAACAGGAAGCCCTTGCCCTTAAACTGGAATTTGGCAAAACCATAACCCGCCATGGCGTTA
Organism: Paenibacillus sp. lzh-N1; assembly: GCF_002872435.1. Taxonomy (NCBI): domain Bacteria; kingdom Bacillati; phylum Bacillota; class Bacilli; order Caryophanales; family Paenibacillaceae; genus Paenibacillus; species Paenibacillus sp. lzh-N1. The sequence goes on from NZ_CP025696.1 coordinate 1,342,410, forward strand.
AGGAATAATCCGAAGAAGGAAGCTAGGACAATGATCAGCGTATTCGTCAGATAGGTTCCAAACGCCATGCTATCGAATAGGATTTTAAAATTATCCAGTGTAAAATGCTCAGGCCAGATGGTTGGAGGAATTTTGGTTACCTCGCCCTCTGTCTTAAAGGAGGATAAAATCATCCACGCAAAAGGCAGCACCATCAACAGACCTCCCACAGTCAGGAGAATCGCCACGAACCATTGAAATGTTTTTTCACCACTGCGCGTATTGGCGCGGGCTTGCTGAACAGCTGTTTTCACGTTCATCACCTCTCTCTATCAGGACTCCGCTTTATTTTGCAAACGGAACTGAATCAGCGTCACCGCGATGATCGCGAAGAATAGAATGAACGATCCCGCCGCGGCATACCCGAATTTACTAAATTGGAAGCCGTTATTGTAAATGAACAAGGATGCCGTTAGCGTGCCGTCCAGCGGTTTCCCTTTGGTCATGACAAAAGGTTCCTCGAAAAATTGCAGCCAGCCGATCATCGTTGTGATGGACACGAAGAAAATAGCGTAACGAAGCTGCGGAAGCGTAATATAACGAATTTGCTGCCATGTATTGGCCCCGTCAAGCTGTGCCGCTTCATAATAAGAGCCCGGAATCCCTTTAATAGCCGCAATAAAAATAATCATGTTTAAGCCGATGCCCCGCCAAACCGCTAACACAATCAGCGAAATTTTCGCTACTGTTGGATCGGTCAGCCATGGGACGGGACCTAAATTTATCAGACCAAGTACGTAGTTGAATAATCCAAGCGTCGGATTATACAGATAGCTCCAAACGACTGCGACCGCAACTACATTCGTTACGGACGGCAGATAGAACACGACGCGGAATATTTTGAAAGCACGTGATTTACCCATGTTAATCAGGATCGCGATGCTGAGCGAAAATATCAGCACCAACGGAACACCAATGATGACAAAGAACAACGTATTACCAATGGACTTCAAAAAGGAAGGGTCCAAAAGCACGTTCGTATAATTTTCCAATCCTATAAAGCGAATACTTTCATAATTAACGAGTCCGGACAGATCCATATCCGTGAAGCTGATCACGAGCGCCAGTAGTATCGGCAACAACGAAAACAGCGTTAACAGGATGATGGAGGGACCGATAAACAAGTATGGCGCAAGCTTCTGCGAGCTTCCTTTCATGCCTTCACTCCCTTTGACAATGACGGATATGGATCATTATTTTTTCATTATACTTGCAGCCTGCTGATTAAAGTCATCCATTTCCTTCTGTACATCGGCATGACCGCGGTAAATACGTTCGAAGCTCTTGATGAATTGTTGAGAAACCTCTTCCCATGCGGCCAGTTGCGGCAATGCTGCGGAATGATCCAACTGTTTGCGAATCGTCCGAAGCATCGGATCACTCTTCAGTTTGGCATCTTCCCACGATTTAGTAGTCGCAGGCAAGTTACTGGACAGATCCATCCATTTCAGCTGTGTTTCTGGTTTGCTCATGTAAGCCAGGAATTTGGCCGACTCCTCTGGGTGCTTGCTGAATTTCATAATTGAAAGGTTGGCTCCACCCAAAACGGACAGGTTGTTTACTTTGCCAGGAAGCTCCGCTATATTCCACTTACCTTCCAATTCTGGTGCCTTGCTCTTGATTTCTTTAATCATGAAAGGACCGCTGATAAACATTGGAACAATACCCTCGCCTTGCAAACCTTGAACGGAATCAATTCCAATATCCACTGCGTTAGAGCCATTTTGGAAAAAGGTATTTACATACTTCACAGCATCTACAAACGGTGCTTGGTTAAATAGCGGATTGCCCTGCTCGTCAACCAGCTTGGAACCGTTCTGGAGAGCAAACATAAAGCCCATGGACTGCTCCTTTGCACTAAAGGAGATACCATATTTGCCTTTACCCCGAGCCGCTAGCTTTTGAGCAGCATCGGACAGTTCCTCCCACGTTTTAGGTGCTACATTATATCCAACCTGTTTCAGTAGGTCCGAACGATAGAATAAAACTCGCGTTTCAGTGTACCAAGGTACGGCGACCGGTTTACCTTCAAATTGAGCCGTACTCACAGCGCCCTTGAAGAAATTTCTCGCTTCAAGCTCAGGGTATTTGCTGATGTAAGGCGTGATATCTGTTAATGCACCCGCAGATGCTAATTCCGGCACCCATGACGTACCTAACTGAACAACATCCGGACCGGATTTTGAAGCAACCGCTGTGAGCAATTTGTCATGAGCGTTATCCCAAGGCAACGCCTGTACATCAACGTGAATATCTGGATTTTCTTTCTCAAAATCTTTTACGATCTCAGGCAGCAGCTTTCCTTCCGCTCCCATGCCCCACATGGTGATGGTCGTCTTACCATTTGCATCTTTGCCTGACGAATCATCCTTGGATGAACAGCCTGCCAGCGCTCCCCCCAGTAATAAGGTGCTTGCCAAAACGATCCCCAATGTTCTTTTCATCATACGAATTCCTCCCGAGATGATCTGTTTACCGATCATGCAATATAATAACGGATTCAAGTACATGAGTTTTGCAAAATTCTGATACATGCAAATACATAGCAGTTAAAGCATACCGTTATAACAATTATGTTTAAAGCCTAAGGACCATACTCATCAATAGAAACGTTTCGATAGTCATTATAGAACAAATTGAAACCGTATTCAATAGGGATATTATTTTTTATTTACTTAGAATCGCATCTTTTTTTCATTTATTTTATCTTTATTACGCTACTTATCCTATAAAAAGACCTCCGTTTTGCATTTGACTCTCTATTTGAAAGCGTATATAATCCAACTGAGTTCAACAATAGAAACGTTTCGATTAATAATACAACAGAATATTATGCTTCTATACTAGCTATTAGCCTGTTCAGCACTTTTTTGAATCAACTTATCCAAAAAATCTCATGAATCTGAAAAAGAGAGCTGTTCTACCAACCATACAGCTTATGGAGGATTATGATGGAACAACACCTGAATTCCTATTTACAAAACATGACGCTTGAAGAAAAAGTTGACCAACTGCTACAGCTTGTGGGTGGCTTTTTTGAAGAAGCGGGTACAGAGGGCCAAATTACTGGTCCTATGGCTTCTCTCGGCATTACCGAGCAAACGGTTCACAATGTTGGTTCCGTGCTCGGCCTTGCAGGAGCTCAGGAAGCGATTCGTGTTCAGCAGGCTCATTTGAGTAAAAATCGTCTGGGTATTCCGCTTTTAATTATGGCAGATATTGTACACGGCTTCAAAACGATTTTCCCGATCCCGCTGGCTATTGGTTGCTCATGGGATATGGAACTTGCAGAAGAGAGCGCTACTATCGCTGCCCGGGAAGCAGCCGTATCTGGTGTTCACGTCACATTCGCTCCTATGGTCGATCTGGTACGTGACCCCCGCTGGGGTCGTGTAATGGAATCCACTGGGGAAGACCCTTATCTCAACAGTCAATTTGCCCGTGCGTTTGTGCGCGGATTTCAGGGTAAAGATCTGACGAATGATACCGAGCGGGTAGCCGCATGCGTGAAGCACTTTGCTGCATATGGAGCCGGTGAAGGCGGACGAGATTACAATACCGTAGATGTATCCGCATGGCAGCTGCGAGAGTATTATCTCCCCTCCTACAAAGCTGCTTTAGATGAAGGCTGCGAAATGGTGATGACGTCCTTCAATACCGTAGAAGGCGTAGCCGCAACGGGCAATAAGCGCCTGATGCGTGATCTGCTTCGTGATGAATGGGGATTTGACGGTGTACTCATTTCGGATTGGGCCGCGATCAAAGAGCTTATTCCTCATGGCATCGCCGAAGATGAGCGGGAGGCAGCAAAGAAAGCATTGCTGGCAGGCGTAGATATTGAAATGATGACCTCCTGCTATAATGGACACCTGCCTGAGCTGATTCGCAGCGGACAGCTGGATGAAGCCCTCGTTGATGAAGCAGTGATGCGTATATTGAAGCTCAAGCAAAAGCTGGGCTTGTTCGAGAATCCGCTACGCGGCGCAGACCCTGAGCGTGAACGTGAAGTTGTGTTCTGCGAAGCCCATCGTGCGGTTGCCAAAGAACTAGCCATTAAATCATGCGTGCTGCTCAAAAATGATTCCGTGCTTCCATTGAATCCCAATCAACGTATTGCATTGATCGGTCCTTTTGCAGAGAGCGGCGATATTCTGGGCTCTTGGTCATGGAGCGGTTCACAAGAGGAAGCCATTCGTGTTGTTGATGGATTCCAATCGAAAATACCCTCCTCGCTGCTCACCGTAGCGGCAGGATGCTCTGTAGACGACATAACAGAGGAGCAATATGCAGAAGCTCTGCATGCTGCCAGTCAAGCAGAGGTCATCGTATTAGCGCTTGGTGAGCGCTCGGATATGAGTGGTGAAGCAGGCAGCCGTTCGAATATTCGCCTGCCACAGGCCCAATTGGAATTGGTGAAGCGCCTGAAGACACTGAATAAACCAATGGTAGCCGTACTGTTTAATGGTCGTCCATTGGATCTGCACGGTGTCATCGAAGAAGCAGACGCTGTACTGGAAGCCTGGTTCCCTGGTGGCGAAGGCGGCGCAGCAATTGCCGATTTGTTATACGGTGATGCCGAACCTACGGGTCGTCTGACGATGTCCTTCCCGCAATCGGTCGGGCAGGTGCCTGTGTATTACAATCATTTTAATACAGGACGTCCACAGTTAGATCCGAACACGACAGAACGCTATGTGTCCCAGTATCTAGATATACCGAACGAACCTTTATTCCCGTTCGGCTATGGCCTGAGCTACACCGATGTAGCCTATGACAGCTTACAGCTTTCCGGCGATACCCTTATTCCCGGTCAAGAACTGACTGTTAGAGTACAGGTAACGAACACAGGAACACGTCCAGTCGAGGAAACGGTTCAGTTCTATGTCCGTGATATCAGCGGTGATACGGTTCGTCCAATGAAAGAACTGAAAGATTTCTGCAAAGTCCTGCTTGCCCCAGGCGAAAGCCAGGAAGTGGAATTTACAGTGACCGAGCCTCAGCTGCGCTATCATCATGCAGATTTGAGCTTCGACAGTGACAGCGGTGAATTTGCCGTCTTTACAGGACCTAACAGCCGAGATACTACAGAAGGCCGTTTTCGGTTAGTAAAAGAAACAGGAAAGTGAGGCGTTCCCTTTGATGAATACAAGTCTAGACCAAAATATTTTGCTGCGAGCCGGAGACCTGTCTTTTACCTTCTTAAGCAGCGGTGATGTGTACAAGATCGCTCACGGCTCAACGATGATCAACCAACTGTTGACCAATTCAGTCGATGGTTCCTTGAACAATCTGTACCTGAGACTGTATCGTCCTTCTGGCGTAAGCATCACTCCACTGCTTGGAGTTCGATCGCCCGGCGTAATCAGACAAACGGATCAGCAGATTATTTGGGAAGGCTTCACCACCGGTGTAGGCTATCAGGTGACCTTCACACTAAGCCGCCTGGGAGTATGGTTCTGGGATGTAACCCTACAGGGCGATGACGTTGAAGCAGATATTGTGTACGGTCAGGATATCGGTATTGCCGATACCGCTGCTGTGCGCAGTAATGAAGCTTATTTGTCTCAATATATTGACCATACTGTCTATCATGATGAACAAAGAGGCTATACCGTTTGCTCACGTCAGAATCAGCCGCAAAGCCAGGCATTCCCTTACATTCAACAAGGCTCGTTAACCCGTACTGTCGGATACTCGACTGACGGATTTCAGTTCTTTGGACTTTCTTACAAGGAAACGAATGAGCCGGAAGCACTGCGCCGCGACTCGCTCGCCAATGAAGTGTATCAATACGAATTCGCTTATACAGCGCTGCAATCTGAGCGGGTAAAACTCGCCGGGGAAGCACGCTTTACGTTTTACGGTCTGTTCCAGCCGAGCCATCCGGCTGCAGTGACGAAGCTGGAGTATCAGGACCTGGTAACCAAAGCACGCGATGAAGTAGTTGGCGTTCTAGCGGACGCTTCCGCGACCATCATACCAGCGCGCATCGCAAGTGACTTCCAGGCAGAACGTGTAGCTACAGCGCAAACCATCGGTGAACCGCTGCGCACGCTGGACTTGACCGATGCCGAAGTGGATCAGCTTTTCCCGAAACGCCAGGAAGAAGAACGGGATGGCGATGAACTACTTTCCTTTTTTACGGATAGCTATGAGCATGTTGTACTCAAATCCAAAGAGCTTCGTGTAGAGCGTCCTCACGGGCACATTTTAATGGGTGGGCATTACTCTGGAGGTAAGGAAGAAACCATTACAACCACCTCCTATATGTACGGGGTATTCAATTCCCAACTCGTGATCGGTAATACCAATTTCAACAAAATGATCACCAACGTGCGTAATGCGCTCAATATTCCCAAGACATCCGGTCAACGTATCTACGTCGGAATTCAAGGAAAATACCGCCTGCTCACCATGCCTTCCCTGTTCGAGATTGGCTTTAATTATGTGCGCTGGTATTACAAAACGGCTGACGATACATTCATTATTACAAACCATACGAATGCCGATCGCCCAGAAGTGCGGCTTCACATGCGCTCGGCAAGCGGCAAAGCTTACCCATTCCTGATCACTCAGCAAATGTCTATGCATGTGAACGAATACGAGCTTCCGTTTCATATGGAACGCGAAGGTGACGACCTGCTCTTTAGAGCTGATTCCGCTTCCCTAAGCGCCGAGGCTTACCCGGATCTTTTGTACCGAATGCACATAGCAGGCGCTTCGTTACAGCAAGTGAGCGATGCTCAAGCGATGCTACAGGGTGGGGCCTCTCCTGATGCATCGCTGGTCGTTTTGGAACTGGGCGACAGCAGCGAATGGACCTGCACTGTACAGGGCTGGCTGCATGGCCGTTCGACCGGGAAGGACCGAGCACATAAGGAGCTTCACGCCTCCTTTGAAGATGAGCGTGAGCGCTACCGGGAATATTTTGCCGAGCTTATGAATGGCTTCCATCTGACGCTTGGCCAACAGGAAACCAGCGAGCTATTCCGTGTGAACGCAGTGGCCTGGTGGTACACCCACAATATGCTCGTCCACTACTCTGTGCCTCACGGTCTGGAGCAATACGGCGGAGCAGCCTGGGGAACACGCGATGTATGTCAGGGGCCTGTGGAATATTTTTCGGCGGTGCAAAAGTTTGATGAGGTTCGTTCCATTTTGCTAACTGTATTCAGCCATCAGTATGAAGACAGCGGAAACTGGCCGCAATGGTTTATGTTTGACAACTATACTCACGTGCAGCAAGAAGAAAGCCATGGGGATATTATCGTTTGGCCGCTTAAGGTACTGGGCGATTATTTGACCGCTACCTGTGATTACAGTATTCTGGGAGAAAATGTACCTTACACCCATCGACATACTTTCGATTATACCAAGCAGACTGCGACCCTCATGGAACATGCTATGAAGGAAATCGAATATATTCGGGAAAATTTCCTGCATGACACGTACTTATCGGCTTATGGCGATGGCGATTGGGACGACACGCTCCAGCCAGCCAATGCGCAGCTGAAGCAATACATGGCGAGCAGCTGGACGGTTGCCCTCACCTACCAAGTGGTTCGTAACTTTGCTGCTGCGTTGGAGCAAGCTCCTGCAGATGTAGTAAGCGAAGCTGATAAGATCGCACAAGATCTACATCAGATGGCGAACGGCATCCGTAAAGACTTCAATCGCTACATGCTGGAAAGCGGAATTATTCCAGGCTTCGTATATATGGAGGAGCCCGGTCAACCCAAGCTGATGCTCCATCCGTCCGACACCGAGACGGGAATCCACTACCGCTTGCTGCCGATGACACGCAGCATGATTAGCCAGTTGCTCACGCCTGAGCAAGCATTGGCTCACGAGCAGCTCATCCGCGAGCAGTTCCTCTGCCCGGATGGTGTGCGTCTGATGAACCGCCCTGCACAATATGACGGCGGTGTGAGTTCGCACTTCAAGCGCGCAGAGCAAGCGGCCAACTTCGGACGTGAAGTGGGGCTGCAATATGTGCATGCTCATATCCGCTTTGTGGAAGCTATGGCCAAATTAGGACGCAAGGATGACGCTTGGCATAGCCTGAAGCTCATCAATCCGGTCGGCATCCGTGCGACCGTACCGAATGCCGAATGGCGCCAAAGCAACGCGTATTTCAGCAGCTCGGACGGTAAATTTAACACCCGCTATGAAGCACAGGAACGTTTTGGTGAACTGCGGGAAGGAGCCGTGCCCGTCAAGGGTGGCTGGAGAATCTATTCCAGTGGTCCGGGAATCTACATGAATCAGCTCATATCCAATGTCCTTGGTATTCGTCAGTCAGGCGAGGACCTGATCCTGGACCCTGTGCTGCCGGACGATCTCGACGGATTGGAATTTAAATTTTCCTTTGCAGGAAAGCCAATCACCTTCGTCTACCGCATGCTGCAAGAGCATACGAGCGGTGAGCAAGGCCGTACAGTATTGAACGGTGTTCCTCTGGAAAGTGAGCCAGCCAATGATAATCGCTATCGTTCCGGTGCCTTACGCATCAAACGCGAGACTTTCGAGCAGGCGTTAGCAGAACATGATGGTATACACCGCCTCGAGATTATTTTATAAAATCGAATGATGCATAAGCGAAATCAGGTATAGGCAACAAAGGGATGGCGATCTTGCGGGATCGCCCTTTGCTGCTTGCATGTAGAACTACGACATTTGGAATAGATATGTGGTTAATAATGAATATACAATAGCAGATATAAGACGGACACAAGGAGGTGACGCTGTGGTCAGCATTAAAGATATCGCCAAACAGGCGGGCGTTTCCATATCTACCGTTTCATATGCTTTGAACGGTAGCGATAAGGTAACAGAAGAGACTTGCGCACGTATTTTGGCCATTGCCAAAGAGCTTAACTATGTGCCAAATGCCGCCGCACGGAATCTCAAAAAAAGGCAAACCAAAATTATTGGCGTATTCCTGACTGATTTTCGCGGAGATGTTTATGGAGATTTGCTGTACGGCATCAAGGAAATTTTGAACCGCAAGGGCTATGACCTCATTGTATGCAGCGGAAAGCAATCACATCGAATGCTGCCAGAACGCATGATTGACGGAGCCATTGTACTGGATCAGACGTTTGATAGTCAGGAGCTACTGAACTACGCCGAGCGGGGACATAAAATTGTCGTATTGGACCGTGAACTGAATCATCCTAACATTAATCAGGTGCTGCTGGATAACAAAGCAGGTGCCGCGCTTGCAATAGAGCATCTATTGGAATTGGGACACCGCAAGTTATATGTTGTGACCGGACCAGAAGGTTCTTATGATTCCTGGCAGCGGATGCAGGCGGTCAAGCAGACCATTGAACGCAGCGGTGTCGCCGAGATGGTCGAAATAGGCGGCAATTTCGAGAAATCCGGCGGCGAGCATGCGGCTGAGATCATTTTACAGCAGCAGGCTGACCAGGATTCGGAGCCTGTAGCCGTATTTTGTCTCAATGATGAAATGGCCGTAGGCTTTTATAATCGAATGGCTCAGTCAGAGCTTACCATTGGCAAGGATGTTCATATCGTCGGCTTTGATAATATCGAGCTGGCGCAATATATTCAGCCCCGGCTGACAACGATTGACTATTCCAAACGAAAATGGGGCGCTGTAGCCGCCGAACAGGTTCTCAAAATCATTGCCGGGGAAGACGTGGAGCATGAACGGTTATACGTTACGCTTGTTCAAAGAGAATCGGCAGGCGCAGCATTCATCTTCCAGGACCAACAGAATCTCTGATGAACAGCCAAAGGTGCCCCACCCACCCACTCCAAAAAAAGAACTTCCACTGTCCCAAAAATGGGTTGGAAGTTCTTTTAGCTGTGCTTATTTAACCTAACAAAACCTTAATTAAATTCGCCAACGACCGTAAGGGATTGGCAATCGTCCGCCCTGTCTCCAGCTCCACCTGCAAAGCAGCATCAACCATGGATAACTGTGCGACAGCCAGCTCTCTGCTTGGATCAGCATTCCTCAGCTCATGCAATGAGCGAACCAGCAATTCCTCATACTCATCTTTACGTCCCTGCATAATCAGTTCAAAAGCGCTCTCCACCACCTTGACCTCTATCAGTGAAGAGAGTTCCGGCTTGCCTAATAGAGTGGCCGTATGATAAAGACGCTTCATCGTGCCCTCTACAGTAGCTGGATTCGTAAATACCAAGGTTCGTGGTAGCAAATCATCGCACATCTCATGAAAAAAGGGTTCATCCAGTGCGACTATTGGTGTAGACACGGCCCCTTGAGCTTTCTCCGCCAAAGCAATATAATTCGTGCACGTTATCAAAATAACGTCTAGATCGCTTTGAGACATCCAACTCAGTTGCTCTTCTACCTTGCGACTGGCATCATCCGCAGAAAAGTGCCGGTCCGATGAGACCCGGCGCATAAGTCCCGGTTCCACAAAATGTACCAGTTCCACCTCATAAGAAGCAAAAGCCCGTTCCACATAAGCTATATTCGAGTGATGCGCATGCAGGCAACCCACACGTTGCTTCAAGTCTTTCACCGTCATCCCCCTGATCTATGTTTGCACCATTTTAACAGGAACCGGACGGTCTGGACAGTGCCAATCAGATCGCACTATATGTGCATTTTTTAAAATTTACCGTTCGTATTTTTCCACTCTGTTTTAGCTGGAATCTCCTGAACTACATCCCAATGCTCGGCTATTTTGCCGTTCTCTACACGGAACAGATCATAGACAGCGGCTGAAGTCCCCTTAGGAGATTTCAATTCACTTACAACCAGCACGAAGTTGCCTTCTCCAAGAACCATATGCACCTGATCATATCCAATAGAAGCTCCCTGACCTGCTGCCGATAATGCTTGCTTCAGACTGGATACACCATCACCAAAAAGAGGATTATGCTGAATATACTGATCCCCATTATAATAGCTTTCCAATGCTGCACGATTTTTGCCAACCAGCACATCATCTACAAACTTGCGGATCAGCGTTTTGTTCGTCTCGGTTTGGTTGAGATCCGTGATTTGTGTTGTTCCGTCAATCATGGTATGTCCACTTGGATTGGTTGGAGCTGAGTCCTGCATGTTGTCCCAATGCTCAACAATTTTACCATTGCTATCGAAGCGGAAAATATCAAAACCAATACTCGTTTTCCCTGCAATAGACTTTTTATAATGTACTGCTACATCATTGCCGTCCTGAATAACCCGCTGGACTTCAACCAGCACGTTGGCTCCCTTCGATTGGCTAATCCCTTGCAAAAAGGCATCTCTCCCGCTAGCAAAGCTCGGATTATGCTGAATGTACTGATCTTTGCTGATCCAAGCCTCAGCTGCTTTCGTATTACCCGTTTCAAAGCTTTTCAGAATCTCTACAACCTTATCCTTATTACTCACCCCGATTTGTAAGGTTTGGCTGGCCGGATCCCAAATCACTTGCTTGCCCCACGCTTCTTTGACGACATCGACCGGCACATAGGTTACCCCTTGCTTGGTCAAGATGGTCGAGGTGGACAGTGGTACCTTAATCCCGTTAATTTGTGCTTCCGGACTGCCGGATACCAGTACAACCGTCGCTTGATCATAACGAATCGTCGTACTTTGACGCGCCGTATTGAATGTAATATGCTTGGCGTCCAGTGGAATTCCTAAACTGGTGGCCAACTGTCTCAGGGGGATCAACACCTGCTTGTTTCTCACGATAGGCGCAATTTTGTAAGCCTCCTTCTTGCCATCTACCCAAACCTGGATACCCGTAGCAGGTTTTACGTCGGCTGCTAAAGCCGGTACAGCAGAAGACAGAACGAGCAAGCCAGCAAGTGCAGCAGTAACCGTATGTTTTTTCATGAATGTAAGCCCCTCTCAACCTGTAAAATAGAGTATGAAATGAAATTTTATGTAACCAATATAGTTGCAGTTAACCGCGGAAGTATAAACATTCCCCCCTATCTAACTTTAAACCCCATTTAAATCATTTGAAACCTTAATAACCCTCCTTTGAATTTTTATACTTATGACTGTTGCCACGCAAACCACAAACCTTAGAATAAAGGATATGGAAAGCAATAACAATGTATGATACTCTCCATAATTTTATTATGAATAACATGCACTAATAAAGTTAGCTCAAAAAAACGGCTCCTATCACCAAGCGAATAGACGCTTTTTGAATAGAAAGCCGCTGTTAACCTCATTAATATTGTTATACGGACAACGTTCTCCGGAACTTGATAAAGCTCCCAATTCGCCAGATTGAGATATACACCAGCGCCATCGTAATGGCCAGCATGCTAATTTCGGTCGTACCCAGACTACTGAGGTACTGGGTCAGAACAACGCGAATCAAAATAATAGCGATAATAATATATTTAAAATATTGGTTCGGCTTGGGATAGATGAGACCGTCATCCCGTCTTTCATAGGCCGTATGCAGCAAAATAACGTAGCCAAACAGAGCCCCTAATAACCCAGCAACCAACAGTTCCCAAAAGGCGGGGAACGCGTACGTTTGACCAGGAATATGCATCAATTGATATACCGATATCATCATAGCTGGGAAAGCAATAAACATGGGAAGCAAAATCCGGAATCCATTTCCTTTTACCGGGCCCCTTCGTCTCTTGGTTCTCAACCAGATCATTAGCCCCACCAGAACAGCCATCAACGCATAAATAAAGATTGTCGTCATGGTGAAATTCCTTTCTAATATATAGTTATTTATTCAAAGTTAAATCGACAGCTTTTTCTCCAGCAAATAAGCGTTCAAGCGGATCAATGCATATGCAGCAACCCAACTAATCAACACCGCAACCGGGAAATGCCAGGTAAAAGGAAACCAATGTCCGTTTTGGACACGATCAAACTGCTCATAAATCCGCTGATCGCCTGACCAATAAAAGATACTCCCTCCACCCATCAAAAGAATCCACAGAATCGGGCTAAGTGGCCGCAAAGTGCTGTATTTGGTACTAGCCGTCAGCAGACCCACCGCAATAACCAACGGCGTAAAACCAATAATCATCACAAACCAGTTCAAGCCGGCTATCATAAAAGACGCTGCATCCGCAAACGTATAAGCCTGTATGGTCGATGAGATAAACAGCGCGTATAGAGAACCTACCACAAACAGGATCAATATCACGACAATGGTTTGTAAAATAGCAGCAATCCATTTGGCGCTAATCAACCACATACGCGGATAAGGAAGGGTCAGCCACCAGCCGTAGGTATCATTTTCCCATTCTCTTCTGAGTGTTCCCACACCCATAAAAACGATCATGTACGGCAGGCCCAGGGTGACATACCACAGCCTTGTCAATTCGAGTTGGTTGTGAAGAGCGAAGTACAAGGAAATCGCGAACGCCGCAATTAGAAATAGTGAGAAATATACAAGTCTCCACGATCTGGGCAGTCGATTACGGCTTTGCTTTCTCCAACTTCCTTTATTCCGAAATTCATGGCGTATTAAATCTTTGAACAGCCCGGATGAATTCACGCCTTCCACTCCCTTTTGTACAAATTGCGGAACACCTGATTCAGCGAGCCATGCTCTGCACGCAGATCATCCGATTCACCAGACCATATCACTCGCCCGCGGTCCATCATGACCGTGTAATCAAACAAGCCTTCCACTTCCTGAATATCATGTGTACTAATGAGTATGGATTGTTGCCGATCCTCCAAATAATCAATAATCCCAGCTACGATCGCTTCTCTAGAGAGAACATCTATGCCTACAAAAGGTTCATCTAGGATCATAAGCGGTACTTCTCGTGCCAGGCACAGAATCAGCAGCACACGTGCCTCCTGTCCGCGACTCAACCCGGCCATCTTTAGCTCCAATTCCACATCCATATGGTCAGCAAGTTTATAGGCATCCTTTATATTGAAGCCAGGCAAAAAGGACTTCCCCCATTCCAGCGTCTGCTGAACTGTATGATTGGGATACCAGCGTGCCCGGTCAGGAAGATAGGATATATTCCGGTTGGTTTCCCAGCCTGGCTGTTGGCCCAGCACCTGAAGCTCGCCCCCATCCGGCTGAATCAACCCCGTGATGGCTCGAAAGAAGCTGGACTTCCCGCAGCCATTGGGCCCAAGCACACCTACAATACGTCCTGTCGGAATGACGACATCCAGTTGGTCTAATGCTTTTTTATTTCCATATTGCTTTATCAGCTTCTTTGCGGTTACCACAGACTCTGTCATGCCTTTTCGCCTCCTTCCTCGTGATCTCCGTCCTGTCGGTTTCTTATATATTGCTGTACATCTTCCCAGGATAATCCCAGGCTGCTCATCTGTCCGAGAAACTGATCTATATACGTCATAGCCAGTTGTTCCCGAAAGCTGGCAATCCGCTCACTGGACGAAGTTACATACGTACCCAGGCCGCGCCGCTTCTCAGTCAATCCGTCCCGCTCCAACTCCTGATACGCCCGCATCACGGTATTCGGATTCATACGCAATTCCTGCGCCAGATCACGAACAGATGGCATTTTGCTTCCCATTTCGATCTCCCCTTTAGCAATGGAGCTTCGTACTTGATTTAATATTTGTTCATATAATGGCTGGCTAAAGTCAATTAAAAATCGGAACGAGCCAACCCGTTGTTCTTCCATGGGTGTTTTCCCCCTAATTCAGCTGTATCTAACGTGCCTGTAGTGTATTATATCACTTAACACACTTAATACAAGTACAATTCGTTAAAATGTTAGTTAGTCCTGCCATCCAAATTTCATTCAGTAAATGCTCAGCTTGCGCTCAGATAGCATTCAAGTTAATCCCTTATGATGTATCACGTACCAAACAAACCATAACCGAAAGGTGGAAAATGAAGATGAAGAGCACCAAGAAAGCAATTTTGGCCGGAACGTTGGCGTTGGCATTTTTAGGAGGCGGAGCGCTGTACTCCACAAGCGCAGCCCATGCTGCTTCAACTACACCTGATAAGGCCTCCACTGCAAACAAAGCACAGGCACCTAAGGGAAACCCCGGCGATGCTAACGGTCCACAAATCGCAGGAGGAAACTATGCTGAGAACAAGGCTCTCCTGAAACTATTAAAATTGTCCTCCAGTCAGTTGGATACACAGCTGAAAGCCGGTAAATCCCTTGCTACGATCGCCAAAGCACAAGGCGTGAGCGTAAACTCCGTGATTGATGTGATGGTTTCGGATATGAAGTCAAAACTCGCTACGGAAAAACAAAACGGCAAGATTACCGCAAGCGAATATAATCAACGTGTTTCCAACCTGAAGCAAATGATTACCGATATGGTGAATGGCGTTAAGCCCTCTAAGCCACCAGTAGACGGGGCTAAAGGAGAAACAGGTAAAGCTCCTGCTAAAACAGATGCGGCGGCCAAGGCTCCCGCCAAAACAAATACAGCTAAAGCCTCTGCTAAGCAAAAATAGCTACAGCTTCTGTTTTCCAAAAGCTGTAGCTCGATAAGTCATATTCGTAAAAACCATTTGTTAATCTGATACAGCCACTCCATAATAATAAAATCTCCATCCGGCTTCCCTGTACGGATCGAGAATGAATAAGCCTGTCCTCTACTGCGATACAACAGAAGAGGACAGGCTTATTTTTCATGCATTACATACAATATGTGGTAAACTAACATAAACCAGAGATCACATTTTTTATCCTGATTCAGGTAAAGGGAGTATGTAATGAAAATAAATAAACAGGAATTTAATGTACAAGGAGTAAGCTATACCATCAGATCGGCTATGATTCAGGATGCGATGAACTTGTCGGAAATCCGCGTGCTAATTGATGGAGAGACTGAAAATTTAGACAGAGAGAAGGGAGAAGCATTCATAAGTACATCCGGTTTTGAACAGCTTATTAAAGCCGATACAGAGCATGCCAAAAATCTATTTTTAGTTGCGGTCGTTCATGATAAAGTCGTTGGATTTTCAAGATGTGAAGGTCATCTTCTGCGTCGATTCGCTCATAAAGTTGAATTCGGTGTGTGTGTACTAAAGGATTTCTGGGGTTATGGAATCGGTACGAATCTTTTGAAAAAATCTATTTCCTGGGCAGACTCCAACGGTATCCAGAAAATGACTCTACAAGTTTTGGAAACCAATAATAAAGCTATTGAGCTTTATAAAAAGCATGGGTTTGAAATCGAAGGGTTATTAAAAAACGACAAGATTCTCTCAGATGGTCAATACTACAACACCATAATCATGGGAAGATTTCATAACTAAAAAAGATCCTGTTCCACAGGATCTTTCATCATTTCGGCGCGATATTGACCCTAGTAGCGATAATCATCGTAGGGATTGCGATTACGATAGTGATCTCGCGGCTGTTGGGCTGCGGTAATCATCAAAAATATGCCTGAGAGCAAGTGCATTAACCAGCCCACAAATGGAATCCACCCAACAACTGAGGTCACGATCCCTAAAATAGATCCATAATAAGCCTCTTTATTAGTCACCGATAGCACCAACGTAACAATGTGGAAAATCAACATAAAGAACAATACAGTATACGCAGAATTTATGACGAGCAGCCCGCCCAAAACAGGAATAGCAAAAAATAGCTCCAATCCGCCCGTAATCCATTTTAATGTTTTTGATGGTGTCATTGTTCCACTCTCCCAATGCTGTTTCATTCCATAAGTATATCCTATCCCCATGCAGGATGACATACATATTTTACTAATTTCATACCTGCATAGCGACGATCTCACCCCTTTTCGAATGAGCTAAGCCCTGGCTACATATATGTGAGAGAGAACAAAATTTCGTGATTTTTAAAGGGGGGGGAGCATCATGGGATATTATATTGAAGTGGAACGTGGCGTTAAGCTGTATGTAGAAGATATAGGAGAAGGCATCCCTGTTCTGATGGTGCACGGCTGGCCGCTGGACCATCGAATGTACGAATACCAGGTTGCCCTGTTGCCTGCTTACGGATACCGCTGTATTCAAGTGGATCTTAGGGGGTTCGGGAAGTCTGATCGACCATGGCATGGCTACCATTATGATCGACTGGCAGACGATCTCCTGGCTGTTATACAGGCCCTTCAATTAAGCCATATACGACTGATCGGCTTTTCCATGGGGGGAGCTATTGTTACGCGCTACATGAGTAGGCACCGAGGATGGGGTGTTGACCAGCTGATTTTGATCGGAGCTGCCACGCCTCGATTCACCCCAACCAGCGACTTTCCTTACGGTACTCCTGTCGCTGAGGTAGATAAACTCATCAAACAAGCCTATACAGATCGCCCGCAACTGGTAACATCATTTGGCGAAATGTTATTCGCCAATCCTGTCAGCCAGAGTTTACGTGACTGGTTACGTGATCAGGGCTTTGCGGCTTCGGTTCATAGCATGGCTTGTACTTTGTATTCACTGCGTGACTCTGATTTACGGCCCGATTTGCCATGTATACACGTGCCTACGTGGATTCTGCACGGCAAGCTGGATCGGGTCTGCCCCTTCCCCCTAGCGATCCAAACTCAAAAAGGAATTGCCGGTTCCAGGCTTATTCCTTTCGAACGAAGTGGTCACGGTGTATTTTATGAAGCACTACCTGAATTTAATTCCACCTTACTGAGCATACTATCCCCATCCTCTTTACACCCTAATTGAAACCCTGTTCTCAGAAAAACAAAAAAGACGCCTCAGCGCCGTTATGGCTATGGGGCATCTTTCACTACAAACATGTATCCGCTTAGGATTGTTTGGTATGATTAAAGCTCGTATTATTCAAAACAGCCAGCTTTTTCTCGCCCTTCACCATGGCAGAACCGCAAATGGGGCATGTCGGCTCGACAGAAAAAGCGAAGTTATCCCGCATCCAGCCGTTGCATGTATCACTGGCGCAATTCCAAACTGTTGTTATTTCCTCAGGAATTTCATCCATTGGCTTTTTCCGTGAATTGTACATAAACATCCCTCTTTCTTCATGATTTATAAAGCGATAAGATGTAATCAGTTCAAAAACGGTCTTGTGAACAGATAAAAACAAATGCCCCAAACGCTATGTTCGGGGCATCTGAAGTAGGCTGTAATTTAAAATTACAGTTTTACAACGTTCTCAGCTTGTGGTCCACGGTTTCCTTCAACTACGTTGAATTCTACGCGTTGGCCTTCGTCCAAAGATTTGAAACCTTCGCCTTGGATTGCGGAGAAGTGTACGAATACATCGCTTCCACCTTCAACTTCGATGAAACCGAAACCTTTTTCTGCGTTAAACCATTTAACTGTACCTGTTTGCATGGAATTACCTCCAAAATATATTTATATGACCTTTATTTTTTACAAATAAAAATTCACATATTGCACAAGGTTATTTCAACCTAAAACAATAACCCTCTACAATATGTGAATCTCAGGTCACAATTTCAATATACTCATATTACCATAAGTGTATTGAAAACGCAAGCACTGGAGAATTTAATTTATGCAGAGTGCTCATGTCATCTATTGCTGCTTCAACCTGTCTTCATCAGACAAGAGTGAATCATCAACGCCTACTTAAAACATTATATCCGCAATTACCTCCTATTATACCAGTAATCAAGAAATAAATATACACAACGTTGCGCAGGAGATGAACTTCTTGAGAAAAAGTTCATCTCCTGCTTTATTTGCTCGTTTTAATTACAAATCCGCCAGTGCTTTAATTTCCTCTGCTGTCAGCGCTTTGTTATATAACTGTACCTCATCCAGGCTACCGTTAAAGTAAGCATCGGCAACAAAGCGGCTTTTACCGAGATACGCCTCGTTCGTCAGCAACTCATTGGGGTTAAAGGTAATACCGTCATTTACAGCTACTTCTTCACCATTTACATACAGCTTCCCTGTATTCCCCTCCAGTGTAACCGCCACATGGGTCCACTGGTTTAGAGGTAATGATGATTTGGAAAGCAAGCTCTGATCCGTACCTTCATGGATTGTAAACTGGAGTACACCGCTTCCTTGGGAAGGGGTGAGGAACATATGGCGAGCCTGGCCGTTGCCGAAGTCAAAAATCCGTTGCCAAGCTGCTCCGCCCTTCCAGTTCACCCAAGCGGAAAAGGTAAAGTCCTTCGCATCGGTTACCGTATTGGGCAGCTGCACGTAACCATCTTTGCCGTTCAGGCTAAGAGCACCGCCAAGCTTCCCGTCTTTGTCCCATGTGGCACCGCCATAGGTCTTACCGTCGAGTTGGTTGTATGTGCTGTCGACAACCGAGGTTCCTTGATCCTCACTCCACGAGTAACGTGCGAGTTGAGGACCCTGAGCCTGTTCAGGAACAATGGCTGTAAAGCTTTTCTTTGCAGTAGCTTTGTCCTTTTTAATAGTCGCTGTCAATGTAACTGCTGCAGGCTGAGAACCGGCTTCTGGACGGTACACTTCACCAGTGACAGAAATAATCTCGGGACGGGAAGATTCCCACGAAATAGTAGTATCTTGTGCAGCTTGAGTAGGTAACGTGAGATCATAAAAAACGTTGCTCGTATCGCCTAGACTCAAATCCTTCTGCACCGCAGCTACAATCTTGCTGGCCTTCAGGTCAGGCTTTAGCGAACCCCATACCGCAACACCCTTGGAGGACAATGCGGTAAAAGCAAGCGTCTTGGCTCCCGTGTCTGGATCACGGTGCCGCAGGAATACCCCTTTGTATTTCGCACCATCTGCTGTAATTTCCAGCTGATTGTCTGCCCCCAGCTTCCATGTACCGTTCACTCCGCCAGACAGTTTGCCACCGCGATCCAGATTAACGGTAACAGCTTGCTTAATATTGGCCGAAATTTCCTTCCCATGATTTACATACGAGTATTGACCGATGACATCCTTCTCTGATAGCTTTTTCAGTGAATCCTCATCTCCTGTATAGCGATAAGGAGCAACTACAGGCCAACCGTCGGCGTTCATGAACATTTCATGTACACGCACTTCAAACTGCTCGCCTCTCCCCGGAAAACGGGAGTGAAAAATGACAAAATGCTTTTTCGTCTTGGGATCATAATAAGCCGAGTTGTGTCCAGGCGACACATAGCCCATACCCAGCCCTGTTCCCGGATCGCCAATTTCTCTTGGAATCAAGTAATTACCTATTAACTTGACACCATATGGCTCAATGGAAGCGTCATCAAAAAGAGGTTTATTAGGATTCGCTTTAACCTTGATCATGTCGTTGCCCTCAGCATCGTAGAAAGGGCCATCCGGTGTTTGGGACCGAGCCACACGCAGGTTGTATCCGCCATCCGCTGACAATCCACCATAGGATAGGAACAAGTAATAGTAGTCCGTTTGTGGACTGTATTGTATGTAAGGCCCCTCCATACGAGCATGGTTACCGCCCGTCAGCTTTTTCCCGTAGCCTTGGCCTGGCAGAGGCTTCCCTGTTTTTTCATCCATCTGCAAAATGAAAATGCCTCCGGAGTAGGAGCCATATACCATCCACAGCTTGCCGTTCTTATCATAGAAAGTGTCAGGGTCTACAGCATTGGGATGCTTGGTTGCGTCATAGATCGTCCCATCTTCACTCGGTTGACCCCACATGCCGGATTTCAGAAAAATCCCTTTATTCTTATAAGGTCCTTCAATTTTATCAGCAACTGCTAGGCCCATAGCTGAACGCGGGGAGTCACCTTTGCAAGCGTTATAGTACATATAGAACTTGCCATCCGCCAGTTGAATGACATCAGCTGCCCACAGCGTGTCTGTCTGCGCCCAATCCAGCGCTTCCTTTAATTCCTCTTTGACGTTGGGAATCAATGCATTACCATTTGCCACACCTGTCGCAATTGTATCCCAATTCATAAGGTCCTTGGACTTGGCAGCCGCCAGATGTGAGCCAAAAATGTAAAATGTGTCTTTCACTTTCAGGATGGATGGATCATGTACGGAAGTCTCCTTGAAGGAGACGGCCTTTTTACTTTGGCTTAAAACATTTTCCAGACCTTGAGCTTGAAGGGAAGTTTGCTCCACACTTTGAATCCCAGCTGTATCTGAATTGAGTGTTGACTCGGCGCCCACCAGAGAAGCAGGCAACAACAGCGCACCTGCCAGAGAAGCGGCCGTTACTTTACGAACAAATAATTGCTTCATAAATCAATCTCCTCTCGTTTTGAACATTCCTGATAACATAAAACAATAATGAATAAGACGGTCAGGATTATGTTTGTATTAACTTCCTCACTCTCAAATTAAATGTTGATCATCTCCTCCTTTGTATTAAAGCGCTTTCAAATAATTCGAAAAATAAAACCTCCTTCTATTAAGAAGGACGATTCAAACCAGATGGTAATCGTATCTCTATATTATTCAATGGGTATAGAAAATTCAATATGTAATTTTATATTTTTATAAATAATTCATTTAATTATTAACATTAATAAATGTGTTGCTTTAATTCCTAGTTTAAAGTTATAATTTGACAAGTAAAATCCTATATGTTACCTGCCGATATATTTAAAAATAACTGTTTTATGATAATTGTAATACAAATATTTACATTTTATGAGGAGGTGAAAATTTATGCAATGGTATTTAAAAGTGCTGCAAAACTATGTAGGATTCCAAGGTAGAGCAAGACGTACAGAATACTGGATGTTTACTTTGTTCAATGCGATAGCTGGCCTGGTATTATACTTGTTGGATTTCCTCTTAGGACTTCCTTTCGTATTGTCATTTATCTATGGCTTGGCTGTTTTGTTACCGTCTCTGGCAGTTCTTTTCCGCAGACTACACGACACGGGCAAAACCGGGTGGTGGATTCTGATCGCTTTGGTTCCTTTTGGGAGCATTGTGCTGCTTGTATTCACATGTCTAGACAGTCAGCCTGGCGACAATAAGTATGGGCAAAACCCTAAATTGTAATTTGATGTAGTTGTCTAAAACCTCTTTCACTTTTGTGAAGGAGGTTTTTTTCATATCCTCTTTTTGTCATCTGCGAATTTTTTTAGCGCTACCTGTTTACAATCTTCTCTTTTAGTTTATTTTAAACGAGTATTAAGCTGGCGCTAAGATTGGGCGTGTATGATGTATTTAAGAATCTGGTAACTACATAGGCCGGATGGGCTAAAGGCATAAACATCACTCCCGTTGGATATCCATATACCGTTCCACCCCGTCAGAAATTTAATGAAACACAAAAGGAGATTTACACTTATGAATCGAAAACGAATGTTGGTCATCTGCACACTGTTGCTGGCGTTATCTATTGGGCAGTCATCCACTTGGGGAAGTCGGACTAATGCTGCTGCACTGGCTCCAGAGAGAGCCCTTCATGTACAGGACAATGAAGCTTCCAAGGATGATGACTTGTTGAAAACACTGGGTATATCCTCTGATGAGCAATTATATGATGCGTTATATAATGGTCAAACCTTGGCTGATATTGCACAAACCAATAATCAGGATGCTCAGGCTATCGTTGATCTACAGGTAGCTCAGTTGACGGAGCAGTTGGATCAACGACTGGCCAATAAGAGCATTACCCTAGAGCAATACCAAGCCCATAAGGCAGAACTGACACAAGTCGTTGCCAAAAGTGTGTTCGGGCTATAAGCCTAGGACACGACCGAACATCAAAAAGGCGCTGAACCCATAGAGGATCAGCGCCTTTTCTGTATTTGATGTAACTTACGCTTGATATACCCGAATCAGATTGGTAGTGCCCGCCTCAGCTACAGGAACACCTGCTGACAGGACTACAGTATCTCCTTTTTGGATATAGCCTGCATTCAGCGCGTTACGGATGGAAGATTCGAACATTTCATCCGTTGTGGCTACCTTATCCCCTTTAATCGGGAATACACCGGACAAGAGGCAAATTTTAGCGAATACTGTGTTATTCGGAGTAACCGCAATGATCGGTGCCTTCGGACGATATTTGGACACCATACGAGCCGTGAATCCACTGGCAGTCGAGGTAATAATCGCTTTGGCATCCAGCTCCAGAGACGAACTCACCGCACCCTGACTAATGACTTCAGTAATGTTGGTGCTTTGGCGTGCTCTGCGCTTATCGAACTGCTCCTGGTAATCCAATTGGGATTCTGCACTGGCAGCTACCGCAGCCATGGTCCGTACGGATTCAACAGGGTATTTACCTGCAGCAGATTCGCCCGACAGCATCACTACGTCAGCTCCCTGCATAACGGCATTGAACACGTCACTAACTTCAGCTCTCGTCGGACGCGGGTTCACCTGCATGGACTCCAACATGTGAGTAGCGACAATAACGGGCTTACCGACCAGATTACACTTGTCGATCATTTCTTTTTGCATCACAGGCACGTCTTGAATCGGCACTTCCACGCCCAGGTCGCCACGAGCTACCATAATACCGTCCGAAGCTTCGATGATATCATCCAGGTTTTCCATGCCTTCGGCATTTTCAATTTTGGAATAAATCTGTACATGCTCGGCATGATGTCCCTTCAAAATCTCACGGATTTCACGGATGTCGTCGCCTTTACGCACAAAAGAAGCCGCAATAAGCTCGATACGCTGCTCCACCCCAAATTGAATGTGCTTCACGTCGCGCTCTGTTACGCCTGGAAGAGTTGTATGAATCCCTGGCAGATTCACACCTTTTCTCGGCTTCAAAATACCGCCGCTTACGATATTACAAATCATCTCGGTTCCTTCGATGGAGGTTACAGTCAAATCAACCAAACCGTCGTCGATGAGAATGCGGTCACCTGTTTTGATATCCTTCGGCATATCTGGGTAATTCACCGAAATACGATGCTCGTCCCCCAAAATCTCTTCCGTGGTCAGAATGAGCTGGCTGCCTGGCTTCAGTAGAACAGATGCCTCTTTCAGCTTGCCAATCCGTATTTCCGGTCCTTTAATATCCATCATGACAGGGATACAGGTATTCATTTCCTTCGCTGCCTGTCTTACATTTTCAATACGTTTAACATGATCCTCCAGCTCCCCATGAGCCATGTTTAAGCGAGCTACCGTCATACCAGCCTGGATCATTTCTTTTAACAAATCAATGGAGTCACAGGCAGGTCCCATAGTACAAATAATTTTCGTTTTAAGCATAGTAATGTCATCCTCCTGAATGTCTTTACTGTATGGTTTCTATTCCACTTTGCTTCTCTATCTACATTAAACTTATATGCTTCTATTCTACCTGTACCCGTGCACCAAGACTATGAACTATAGTATGATGAATGTACTACAGTATAGTGAATGTTGAAGACATCGGGGAGTGAGTTTCGTGATTACATTGATGGATATACGGCAGGACAACGGTGTGGACTGGTATGAAAAGGCTGGCACAAATAGCAGCCACGATGACTTACTGTTCATCTTGGTCACCTTTGGCAAATGTGTATATTGGGTGAACGATTGCAAGTTCATTCTTGGCAAGGGTGAAGCACTGCTTTTACCCGCTCATCTGAACTACTATGGAAAGAGTATTCCTACGCTTTTCCATACCAAGTATGTGATACATTGCCGCAAAACATGTACGAACAGCGCACTTCCCATACTGAATACAGACCAGCCGTTATTGATCAAACCAGGATGCTACGATATGCTGCATGAACGGATCAAATCGATGTATTATCAATGGACAGAACACCCAAGCTACTATACTCTGATGGCTGACTGTCTGCTGACCGAGGCCATGATTTATATGAACCAGGAATGGGACAAAGGCGCCATTTCTTGCGATAAAGAGCGGCATGTGGAACATATGAAACAGTATATACAGAATCACTACAGGGAAAAGGTAACCAAAGAAGAGCTTGGCGACGCCATCCGCAAAACCCCCAACTATGCGGCGACACTGCTGCGTGAGGTCACACGCCAAACGATTAGCGAGCATGTACATACGCAACGTATTAAAACCGCCATCTACATGCTAACCGAGTCGCGGCTAACGATTCGTGAAATTTCGGAGTATGTGGGCTATAGCGATGTTTCCTATTTTCATCGGATCTTCAAACGCTTAACAGGCTGCTCGCCGTCCGAATTTCTGGATGAACGTTCCTCCATCGTCTAATCTGATAGCCTGAAGCGGAATATCATAGATAAAAAAATGGTCGCCCTACATGGAATTCATGTAAAAGCGACCATTATCATTATACTTACGCGCATGAATCTGCGTGTATTTGGGCTGACTGGATGATATTATTTGGAGGAACCCGCTGTTTTGACTTTATCCAGCATTTTATCGCTAAAGCCAAACATCCAAGTCAGGACAAAAGATACAGCCATAGCAACCAAGTTTGCCAAAATGTAAAGCGGAAGCTGATGGTTCATGTAGAGCAACGTACCCGGAATAACTGTAACCGCCATCCCTGTAGCCGCCAAATGGAAGACTGAAGCAATAAAACCACCAACCGCTCCGCCGATGAGACCCATGACAAAAGGCTTCATATATCTCAGATTGACTCCGAAGATAGCCGGCTCTGTAATCCCCAGGAAAGCAGAGAACGAAGAAGGAAGCGCCAACGCTTTCAGCTTGCTGTCCTTCGTTTTCAGACCAACCGCCAGGCAGGCAGCTCCCTGTGCAGCCATTGCGCAGGTAATAATAGCATTGAAGGCATTTACGCCGTTCTTTTCAAGCAGTTGGATCTCCAGAAAATTAAATATATGATGCACACCTGTAACGACGATAATCTGATGCAAAAAGCCGATGACGATCCCTGCAATACCGAAAGGCAAATCAAGTACAAATATTGTTCCGTGCAGCACCCATTCTTCAAGTGAATGGAACACTGGACCGATAGCAAACAGTCCCAAAGTGATCATAATCAACAGTGTTAAAAATGGTGTAAGGATCAGATCCAGCGCTTCAGGCACCCGTTTACGCAGCGCCCGCTCCAGTTTGGCTCCGATCAAACCCACGAAGAAGGCTGGCAATACTGAGCCCTGATAGCCCACCACTGGAATGAATCCGAACATCGTCAACGGATGAGCTGAGCCGTCCGCAACACTATACGCGTTAGGCAAAGCCGGGTTTACCAGCATCAGACCGAGAACGATACCCAGCACCGGACTACCGCCGAATACTCTAAAGGCTGACCATGCGACTAACGCAGGCAGAAAGGCAAAAGCCGTATCCGTTAATACCTGTGTATATAATAAAAAGTTAGGTGAAATATCCTGCGGCGTCATACCGAGCAGAGCGAGAATTTGCGGCTGAGTAAGCAAACCGCGCAGTCCCATGAACAACCCCGTAGCGACCAGCACTGGAATAATCGGTACAAACACATCGCCAAAGGTACGAATGGACCGCTGGAAGACGTTGCCCTCCTTTTTCGCCTGACTCTTCACCTCTTCTTTAGATGAACCCGTCACGCCAAGCTTCTCAACCTCTTCAAAAATCCGATTTACCGTTCCTGTACCAAAAATAATCTGATATTGACCTGAATTGAAGAAAGCACCCTTAACCTTGTCGATCTCTTCAACTTTTTTCTGATCAATCTTCTCCTTATCATGCACCATAATTCGTAAGCGCGTTGCACAGTGAGCAAACGAAGCGATATTTTCCTTTCCACCGATCGCCTCGATCACTTCTTTAGCTATCTCTCTGTTTTCCGCCATGATGTTCATCCCCTCGTTCATTCCGTTATGTTTGATGATTAACGATCCACTTGATGAATTAGCCTACTCATGTAAAATTCCATTTTACCGCTTGGAAGAGAGCCTCTCCCTTGTCGGCAAAAAAGCGTATTTCGTCACTCTCTGGGTGCGGAAAAATACGACTGGTGAACACTTCTTCCCCATCATTGATGAAAATCTCAACCGAAGATGTATCCACAAACAGATGAAGTTTGATATGATCCTTATCCCATGCACACTGCCGCACTTCACCATACTCAGCGGCTACAGGCTCACCCGATTGCGAACGGTCCAATACAAGTTTGCGGCTGACGGCGTTATATTTTATCACCGTTTTCTCCGTCTCACTCGCACGGAATTCGATACCAAATGCCTTCGCATCCAAAAGATCTACTTCACAGATCAGCTCATACGCTGTACCTTTAAATCCTTCATAGGTTTTGCTCTCTGAAGACAACGTATCAGCTACCCGATCCTCACTATTTCTACGCAATGTGGTTAGTTCTGGGATTGGCCGCTGCAAGAGTTTTCCCTCATGAAGCGTAAGTTCTCTCGGTAACGTCAGACAATGGGCCCATCCGTTCGGATCTGTCGGGTATTCGATATCCGGCAGCCCCATCCAGGCCACCATAATACGCCGCCCCTGCGGGTCAATCATCGTCTGTGGTGCATAGAAATCAAAGCCTCTATCGAGCTCGTGGAATGCGCCATGCTCCAGTGTTCTTGTCTCTGTATTCAGCAGTTTGCCGATGACGTAGCCCGATTGATAAATGTTGTGGTTTTCGTCCCCTGAAGGCTCCAAGCCCTGTGGAGAAAAGACCAAGACTCCTGCTCCGTTCAGTTCAAAATAATCCGGACATTCCCACATGTATCCAAACGATTCCAGCCCGGTGTTCAGTTCCCCCTCGAACTGCCAAGTATGAAGATCGGTTGAACGGTAAAGGACAACGCAGCCTGTTGAATTCGTTCTCTGGGCACCAATCACACAGTAGAAACTATCGCCGTCCTTCCACAGCTTGGGATCACGAAAATGATCTGTATAGCCTTCTGGTACATGGTCAATAACAGGATGCTCCCACTTGGTAATGCGACCGCTCTCATCCATTACAGCCATGCATTGATAAGGATGTCTAATCCAGTTTTCGTCTCTTGTATTTCCTGTATACATCATGTATAACTTGTCCTCATGCTCCAGCGCGCTGCCGGAATAAGCCCCATGCGAGTCGAAATCGTCCCCAGGTGTGATGCCAATGCCTGCACTATGCCATGTGACCAAATCTTTGGATTTCAAATGATACCAATATTTCATCCCATGATCGGTTCCGAGCGGGAACCACTGATAAAATAAATGGTATTCACCTTGATAATATGAAAATCCGTTCGGATCATTGAGTAAACCTGTCGGTGGCTGGATATGAAACGACTGTCGCCACTGACATTGCTCCACCTTTTTCTGCAAGCTCGCTATTTCACCGGGCTCTGCCTGCTCGATCAATCGATACTTTTGTTCTTTTGTCATTTTCATAGGTGTACCTCATTTTTTAAAAGCTTAGATTTAGGGAACCGGTTCCAAATTAACGAAAAAATATTATAATGGAACCGGTTCCTATACGATTAAAAAAACACTCATCCATGGATTTGCAACCGATTCCAATTGTGCAAGAGTAAAATGGAACCGGTTTCGAAGAAATTATAATCCACTTGTTTAGCGTTTGTCAACGCTTTCTCTTTCAATAAGGGAATAATCCATGACTGTCACTTGCTCTACCGTTTTATGTTCTACCAGCCGTACAATATTTTGTGCTGCTACACGTCCAGCCTCCATATACGGATATTGAACAGTTGTTAACGCAGGGTGAATGACCTCCGTAATATCGTATCCCCCAAAGCCAGTTACCGACAAATCCGACGGAATGGTAATTCCTCTGGAATAAGCCGCGTTGATTACCCCAAGCGCGATATTATCTGTAGCACACACCATTAACGATGGTTTGAATTGGTCCAAAATGGCGGATGCAGCAATCCGTGCATCGGACATTTTAAACCCGGTTTCATAGTATCTGATATCATATCCTGCGGCTCGCATCGCCTCGTCCGTATAACACGCAGCAGGTAATGCATCGCGAACAGCCTGCCTAAAGCCCTCTTTGCGTTGCACACCGACAGCAACATCCCTTTCAGTCACACCGACATAGGCAATTTCACGGTGGCCTTGTGACAGGACATATGCACCGATATCATATCCGGCACGATAATCATCATGGATAAGGCTATGGATCTGCTCATGTTGTTGGCCCACCAGCAATACCGGAATACTGATGTCTCGAATCGCGGTCAGATGGTCGTCTGTAATTTGAGCAGCCAGCAGAATGATACCTGAAATTTTTTGCCGTGCGAACTCATAGATCGCTTCGATTTCACGTTTTACATCCTGACTCGTATTAGAGATCAACATCTGGTAATGCTGGGAACGGAGCTCCTCGTCAATCCCCATTAACGTATGAGATGTGGCAAAAGAATCCAGCCGTGGCACGACGGTTCCGATAATGTTGGTTCGTTTTGCCTTTAGACTCTGGGCAAAGGTATTGGGCACATACCCCGTGGCTTTGACCACCTTTTCAATTTTACGTCTCGTATCCAGGCTGACAGACCCACCGTTCAAAAAACGGGATACCGTGCTCTTGGATACACCAGCCATTTGGGCTATATCTGCAATCGTCTTATTCATGAGGTCCCCCGGAGATTTTCATTTTCATAAGTGTTCAAAACTTCTCATTTTACATAAATCTATAATACCATATGGCGGGATTGGATTGCTGTAGCTCCAAACTCATCATACAAAAAAGCCGTCCCTTCCATGAAGAAGGAAACGGCGTTTCATGATGAACTGAATTTAAAAATCGAAGTTATCCGGATCTGGACCTACCCGAAGATTGGCATTTAACGCCTGAATTTGATCCATATCCTCACGCGTCAATTCAAAGTCAAAAATATCGGCATTTTCGACGATTCGATGTGCCTTGGTGGACTTGGGAATAGTGACGACTCCTTGCTGTACATCCCAGCGTAAAATCACTTGAGCCACCGATTTACCGTACTTGTTTGCTATGTCTTGCAGTACCGGATGATCGAGCAATTGGCCTTGCATGAGCGGGGACCAGGCTTCCATTTGGATGTTGTTCTTTTGACAGAATTGCAGCAGCTCGGCTTGAGTTAATTGCGGGTGGAATTCCACCTGATTGACCATTGGCTTGATTTCTGCATCCTTCATGAGATCTTCCAAATGATGAATTTGGAAGTTGCTGACTCCAATTGCCTTAATCCGTCCTTCTTTATACAAGGACTCCAAAGCTCTCCATGCTTCTTTGTACTTCCCTTGAACCGGCCAATGAATCAGATATAGATCCAGATAGTCCAGTCCCAACTTGTCTAGGCTTGCTTCATAAGCGGCTCGTGTCTCTTCATAGCCTAAATCTGCATTCCACACTTTGGACGTGACGAACAGATCTTCTCTGGATAGATTATTCTCCGAGAGGGCTTCCTGAATAGCCTGTCCTACACTGTTTTCATTCGCATAGATTGCCGCTGTATCTATACTGCGGTAGCCATGCTTTACAGCAGCCTTTACAGCATTAACCAGCTCTGAACCTTCCTCCACTTTAAATACTCCGATGCCAAACCAAGGCATACGAACTCCGTTGTGCAATGTTGTTGTGCTTTGTAGGTTTTGTGTCATTGTATATCTTCCTCTCTATTTTTTAAAAGTTTTAGCCTACCAAGGCGGTTGTATCCCTTTTTTCGAGCATACGACTCCAGGCTGTCAGTAGAACCGCAACAAAAACCATTACCCCACCGACCCAAGTCGTATGCATGAGACCCAGTGAATCCGTCACCATTCCTCCCACATATGCTCCAATTGCGATCCCTGCGTTGAAGGCCGCAATATTAACAGCAGAGGCGACATCGACAGCTTTGGGTGCAAAACGTTCGGCTAACATGACTACATATACCTGTAGACCAGGCACATTCATAAACGCAAGCAATCCCATAAAGAAAATCGTTATCAGACCTGCCGTTTGAAATGGCACGGTAAACCACAACAGAAACAGAATTACAGCTTGAATGAGAAACATGTAAAATAAAGCTGAAAGCGGTCTGCGATTCGCAGCTTTTCCACCAATAACATTCCCGATAGCAATGGCGATTCCATACAATAAGAGAATGAACGTTACCGTATTTTGTCCAAAACCGGTTATGTCATGAAGTAATGGAGATAAATAAGTAAACACGACGAATGTGCCACCATATCCCAAGGCAGTAATGATAAATGCAAGTAGCAAGCGACCATTCGTAACCAGTTTGACCTGCTCGCTGAAAGGAGTCTTATTTCCTTTTCGAAGCGTAGAGGGCAGCAGAATCAGATTGGCAATGAGGGCCACAACACCGACGACCACAATGGCCATAAATGCAGCCCGCCAACCCCATTGCTGCCCAACGTAGGTGCCCAACGGTACCCCTGTGACGGTGGCAACGGTCAAGCCAGAGAACATAATAGAAATAGCACTCGCCCGCCGATCATCGGGAACAAGGTCGGCCGCGATGGTGGACCCGATGGACATGAACACCCCATGGGAGAACGCCGAGATTACACGTGCAATCAGCAGCAGGGTGATTCCGCTAGAAACCGCAGCAAGGCTGTTGCCTGCTATAAATACAATCATGATCCACAGCAGCAGCGTTTTACGAGGAACACTCGATGTTAATGAGGTCAACACAGGTGCCCCAATGGTAACCCCTAATGCATACAGCGTTACGGTTAGTGCGGACATCGTTACGGATATGTGCAAGTCTTCAGCGATCAGGGGAAGCAGTCCTACACTGATGAACTCAGTTGTCCCAATGGCAAAGGCGCTTACGGCTAAAGCCAGTAATGGCCAGATACTTCGCTTGGATTCTGGCGACATGTTTTTCACTCCTATCTATAGTAATCTTCGACCAGCAGATGTTATTATGAGTTATTCAATCAATTATGAACAGTACGTACTTTTTAGTGATATAGGTACCAAAAAGTACCCTACTGGTGACATACACGGAGGGATCGGCATTGGGAAAGAAAAAATACAATATCTCTGTTGAGGCGACATTAGAGGTAATCGGGGGAAAATGGAAGTGTGTGATTTTGTGTCATTTGACCCATGGAAAAATGCGGACAAGTGAATTAAAGCGAATGATGCCTTCTATAACACAAAAAATGCTGACTCAACAGCTTCGTGAATTAGAGGAAGACGGCATTGTCAATCGAATTAGCTATAATCAGGTTCCACCCAAAGTGGAGTACGAGCTTAGTGAATATGGATGTAGTTTGAAAAGCATTTTGGATTCACTTTGTGCCTGGGGAGAAAGACATATTATTAAAGAATACGGGGATAAATCCGCGGTTTTGGAGGATAATATTCTGAATAAGCTGTAAAGTAAAAAAAAGCGTCTGCAATAGATCAGCAGGCGCTTTCTCTCTCTTAGAATTCCAAGAGTTACGAATTGGACATCATTTTATTTTGTGAAATCAATGACCATACGTCCTTGGATTTTGCCATGCTCCATCTCTTCGAAGATCTCATTGATGTCTTCAAGCGGACGTTTTTGTACAAGAGGTACAACTTTACCTTCTGCAGCGAACTGGAATGCTTCTTTAAGGTCTTCACGAGTACCGACCAAGGAGCCGATTACTTGAATGCCGTCCAGAACCAGACGCGGAATGTCGAGATCCATCTTATCAGTTGGAAGACCTACAGCTACGACACGCGCGCCAGCCTTTACAACGTCAATGGCTTGGTTGAAAGGTGTTTTGGCAACAGCAGTAACTACGGTTGCATCCAGACCAGCACCGTTCGTTAATTCCTTAGCTCGGGCGACTGGATCTTCTTTCATGCTGTTAACAATATAGTCAGCACCAATTTTTTTGGCCAGTTCGAGTTTTTCATCACTGATGTCAAAGGCTACAACTTTAGCATTGAACACATTTTTTGCGTATTGTACAGCCAGGTTACCCAAACCGCCAATACCAAAGATACCGATCCATTGTCCTGGTCTGATATCACTCACTTTAACAGCTTTATAGGTTGTAACCCCTGCGCAAGTTACACTGCTTGCAGCAGCAGGATCAAGATTATCTGGTACTTTGACCGCATAGTCAGCTGTGACAATACATTGTTCTGCCATTGCACCATCTACCGTGTATCCAGCATTTTTAACTTCACGACACAAAGTTTCTCGTCCGGTTAAACAATATTCGCAGTGACCGCAGCTTTCGAACATCCAGGCAATACTTACGCGATCGCCAACTTTAAGGCTGGTTACTCCTTCACCTAATTCAATGACTTTCCCAATACCTTCATGTCCCAGAACTCTGCCTGTGACATCACCGAAATCTGCATTTTTTACGTGTAAATCTGTGTGGCAAACCCCGCAATATTCAACTTGGACTAACGCTTCCCCATGTTTCAGGGAACGCAAAGGTTTCTCTTCTACACTAACTTTCTTGTCTTTTGTAACAATCGCTGCTTTCATGTAGATCTCTCCTTTGAGTGGATATGGAATTATTTTGTAATGCACACCCCACTATTATAGTTACTTCCCCCAAAGAGGACAAACAAATATTTCACCACTCCATTATTCTCTCTACACCCGGTAATAATAAGCAACCAGTTCTACCTTTTTCCTAAGTCCTTGTACCCTTGCAGGAACTTTGTACAATAATTTACAATGTAAAAAGTTTCACATAATCTATTTGGAAGAAGGATAAAGAAACATGAAAAAACACTGGAGAGGTTGCTTGTTCAGCATATTTTCCATAATCTTGGCATTGTCGGTAACAGGATGTACACCATCCGCCACTTCTAGTACTACTAGCGCAACATCATCATCATCCGCTAACAACGTACATGCAGTTGTTCAGAAAAGCCCGCACTGGTCCTACGAAGGGGATGAAGGACCCGAGCATTGGGGGGAGCTGGAAAAGGATTTTGTCGCTTGTGGTAATGGTCAGGAACAGTCTCCCATCAACATAGAGCATTCCCATCTGGAAGCTTCGCATACGCAGCAACCGCTACAGGTTCATTATTCAACCACTAAAGTATCCATACTGAATAATGGGCACACCGTCCAAGTCAATGCAGCTAGTCCCAGCAATGATATTGTCGTGGACGGCACAAAATTCACCCTAAAGCAGTTTCATTTTCATCATCCAAGTGAACACCAAATAGATGGTAAAAATGCTGAAATGGAGCTTCATTTTGTTCATCAAAGCGACACCGGAAGCACAGCCGTCTTAGGCGTTCTTATTCAAAGCGGCAAAGAAAACAAGGCTTTCAATCGCATCTGGTCCAAACTGCCGAAAGATATTTCCCAAGAAGCGGTTCTGGATGAGGATGTAAATCTCGCTGCGCTGCTGCCAAAAGACCTGCACTCCGTTCGCTACAATGGGTCGCTGACTACCCCGCCATGCACAGAACATGTGAATTGGACGGTATTGGAACAGCCTATTGAAATGTCGGCAGACCAGATTAATCAGTTTGCTGCCATTTTTCCCGATAACCATCGTCCTGTACAACAACTGGGAACCCGTGAGCTAAAGACCGATAAATAGTAAACTACAGCGTCCTAAGATATAAGGTTCTTACTATCTTTAAATACAAACAAGAAGCCTCCTCTGTTCATCTGAATAGAGGGGCTTCTTGTTATTAAAGGTGCTGCCTAGCTTACAATCGTTATAATCGCACCAGTTGCTCCACCTTCACCGGCTGGCCTGTACGTATAGAGCGGTTGGCGGCGATGCCTGTTAAAATGGACCATGCGCCGTCGATATGAGAGGCCGCACGATGGAACCGATCCTCTGCCGGCTTATCGAAAATATCCCGTAGCATGACTGGATCTCCTCCGCCATGTCCCCCCACGCCTTCCTCTACTTCGACCTCGTAAGGTGCTGCAAAGTGAGGATAGATCGTGAGGGTTTTCTCTTTTAACGCCCCCTCATCTGCCTTGCTGCCACCAGAATTGACATAGGATTGCTCGGATACCCGAACTTCCATCCGTCCCTTGGTGCCGTTAAATACGATGATAAAGCCCTCCCAAGGCATATAAGCGTTCAGTGAGTAGTTCATTACCGTTTTATTCTGATACTTCACCATGACACTCAGCGTATCCTCGATACTGATATTGTCGCCAAATACGCTTTGGTCCCGCACGTACCCATCCTCATGCTCCGCATCCAGATACATGTTTTTTAGATGTTCGTTACGATCCAAGTGTAAGGCAAATGGGTCATTTTCCGCCGCCTTGCTGCCGTAAGCGCGTTGATAGAACTCCGTCACGCCACGCTGCTCCGCATTCTCCCGGCCGTAAAATTTCAAGTCGCCCATCGCATATACCGTCTCCGGCTTTGAGCCAAGCCAGAAGTTCATCAGATCAAAATGATGCGTCGATTTATGCACCAGCAGACCGCCGCTATTGCGCTTGTCCCGGTGCCAGCGGCGGAAATAATCTGCACCATGCTGGGTATTCAGCAGCCATTCAAAATTGACTGACAAGATGTCACCCAGCGTCCCGTCCATGATAACCTCACGGATTTTCGTATTATGCGGGGCATAGCGATAGTTAAAGGTGACGCGCAGCTTCCGTCCCGTGCGGTCTATGGCATCCAGAATGTCTTGGCATTTGTCTTCGTCGACCGTCATCGGCTTCTCGGAAATGACATCACAGCCCAACTCCATCGCCCGGATAATATACCGATGATGCACCCGGTCAATGGTGGTGACGATGACGATATCCGGCTTCGTCTCCGCGATCATTCGGTCAAATTCGTGGGCTTTATAGGTTGGAATCGGATGGTGTTCGTATTTCTCCTGCAACAGCCGATTGGCATAATCCATTCTCGTCTGATTGACGTCACAGAACGCGACCAGCTCTGATGTATCTTTGAAAACGGTAACAACTTCACCGTAAAAAAATTCAGCTCTTCCTCCGGTGCCCACAAGCGCATATTTGATTTTAGCCAATTGGTTCACACCCTTTACATGAATTACTTATATTTTATAGTATAAGAAAGAGCAAAATCTTCACTTTTATTGTGAATTCATCCAAAAAGTATGCATATATTATTCTCATGAATGCTTTCATAAAGGAGAACGCTACTATGATCGCTACACCCCTTTTTGCCATCGAGCAAGCGCTTCGGATGGTGCCTTTTAGCATGTCTGCCGACCATGTCCATCAAGCGCATGAAATCTATTATCTGCTGGCAGGAGAGCGCTACTATTACATTAATCAACGTGTATACGCGCTACAAAAGGGCGATCTGATCTGGATTAGCAAACATGATTTTCACCGTACGAGTAACAAGGGGAGCGGCAGCCATGAGCGAATTTTAATCAACTTTGATGAAGCGTTTGTAGCCTCGTCCACGTCTGTTACTCCATCCAGCGATCAGAGCCACCTGCTTTTGCCTGAAAAAAGCTTTTTGCTTCGCCCCTCCGCGGAAGAACAACGCGAGCTGGAGCATCTGTTCCAGCAAATGCTGGATGAATACCATCAAGAGCATGCATACCGTCATATGTATCTTCAAAGCCTGTTGCTACAGCTACTGATCCGAATCCGCCGCATACAATCAGCGGCTCCTGACACCATAGCGCCGGAACGCAGCGAGCAGCAGCAACGTGTGTACTCGGTGATTGAGTACCTGCATGCCCACTATGCCGAGAAGCTGTCGTTGGAGCAACTGGCAGGACATTTTTATATTAGCAGCACATATCTGTGTCGCATCTTCAAGCAGACCACAGGCTTTACCCTGGTCGAGTATCTTCAGGATGTACGGGTCCAGCAGGCTCGGGCGTATTTGAAGGAAACGAACTGGAAAGTGACCGCCATTGCTGAAAAAACGGGCTTTGACAGCATCGCTCACTTTGGCCGTGTATTCAAGCATTTCACCGGGCGTACTCCGTTACAGTATCGGAAATCGTACAAAAAGGAGTAGGGAAACACCCCTACCCCTTGATGCCTGTTAAGGTAATGCCTTCAATAATTTGCTTTTGGGCAATGATGTAGACGATGAGCACTGGAACGACAGAGATGGTGGTGCCTGCCATCATCAGTGACCAATCGGCGGTATATAGTCCTTTGAAATTGTTGAGCAAAAGCGGAACTGTAAATTTCTCCGGTGTATTGAGATAGATCAGCGGATCAAGAAAGCTATTCCAGGCACCCAAAAAGGTGAAAATTCCGATCGCGGCCAATGCTGGACGAACGAGTGGCAGAATGACACTCCAGTAAATGCGAATGTATCCCGCTCCGTCCATGACTGCTGCTTCCTCCAGATCGCGTGGAATACCCATGACGAATTGACGGAGCAAAAACACCGCGAATGCATTAAACAAGGCTCCAGGTACGCTCAGCGACCAATGCGTATCGAGCCAACCGATACGATCCATCACCAAGTATAACGGAATCATCGTTACCTGCTTAGGCACCATCATCGTAGCGAGGAACAAAATAAACAATATATCTGAACCTGGAAAACGGATTTTAGCAAAAGCATACGCCGCCATAGAAGCGCTAATCAACGTTGCTGTCACGATGATAAACGTAATGTAAAAGCTATTCATGTACGCCTGCACGAAGGGCATTGCTTCCAGCGAAGCCGGATAGTTACTCCATACAAACGGATCGGGAATCCATTGCGGCGGAACGACAAAAATTTGAGAGATATCCTTTAGAGAACTGAGGATGGTCCACAGAAATGGAAAAAACATGATTAAAGAGCCGACAGCGAGCAGCACATGGCGCAGGAACATCCTGCCTCTGCAACTAATCTCCATAGTGCACCCACCTCTTTTGCATTTTAAATTGCAGCAGTGTAAATATGAGAATGATCACGAACAAAATCATTGCCGCTGCCGCACTTTCTCCCATCGTGAAATCTATGAATGCCTGATCGTAAATGTGATACACAAGCGTATAGCTTGCTTTGGCCGGTCCGCCGTTTGTCATGACGAACGCCTGATCGAACACCTGAAAAGAGCTGATGACCATCATGATGGTGACAAAAAAGGTCGTTGGTGACAATAGCGGCAATGTAATATACCTTAGCTGCTGGAACTTGCTGGCCCCGTCAATTTCGGCTGCCTCGTAATAGCTTTTGGAGATGCCCTGGAGTCCTGCCAAAAAAATGACCATGTTGTATCCCAGTCCCAGCCATATGCTAAGTAGAGCAATCGACGGGATCACCCAATGCGTATCGGTAAGCCACATTGGGCCTGTAATCCCAATCGCTCGCAGCAAGTGGTTTAAAATGCCGAATTCACCATTCAGTATCCACATCCAGATGACCCCAACCGATACCGAGCTGGTTACGACAGGCATGAAAAAAAACAAGCGATAGATTTCCCTGCCCTTTACTTTATTGAGCACGATGGCTACGAGCAGAGCCAACACAATCCCCACCGGGATGACCAGCACCATATAGTACACCGTATTGATAAGTGCCTTCCAAAAATCAGGATCAGATAATTGACCTTTAAAATTGTCCAAGCCGACAAACAAAGGTACCCCGAAACCATCCCAATTTACAAAACTTAAGTAAAACGCATACAGCAAGGGCAGCAGCGAAAAACATAACAGACCAAGAAACTGGGGGCCAATGAACAGATAGCCCCACAGCGCTTGATGCTTTTTCTGCATCTTGTCACCTTCCTCCCTGGTCACGGCCGATCCCGTGTTTACTTGACCGCCTTGGATATGATCTGATTCAACTTTTCAATGGTTGTCGCAGCATCCTGCTTGCCCAGGAACATCAGGTCAATGGTTTCCGTGATATCGGAGTTCAACCCCGGCACCTGTGCATCATACGCCAATGCAGAACCATAAGCATGCCCTTTATCTCGTCCCTCAGTCAGATAGCCTGAGTGCTCAATCGTCGCCTTTTTCATGATGCTCTCATCTGCGGCAGCAAGCGTACCCATGGCATTGCCACCTTCAACCAGCCGCTCCTCCTGCCCTTTCACAGAGACATAGAAGGCTGCCAGCTTCATGGCCTCTTGCACATGCGGACTATTTTTGTTCACAGCTACATATGCAACCGGGATGGCGACAGGCTCATTTTTACCAGTGTTGGAGGGCCAGTAGATATAATCAAAGTCAAGGCTTTTATTTTGGCTAAACAAAGGCTCCAGCCATCTTCCCGCCGCCAGCATGCCGACCTGGTTGGACATGAACATGGCATCTGCCCCCTGCCCTTTCGGAAGCGAACCAAGGTATACCGCATTTCCCTTTTTCACCATATCGTGCATGAAAGCGAAGGCTTCCTTACCCTTTTCATTGTGGTCCAGCACATATTTGCCTTGTTCATCAAAGATCCGGCCACCATTCGACCACACCCATGAATACCAGTGAGCCCACCAGTTTTCCGCAATATAGCCCTGCTTTCCAGCGGCCTTCAGCTTAGATGTAACCTCCTCAAAGGCGTCCCAGTTCCACTTGCCCTCATCATAGTATTCCTGCGGTGTCTTCACACCTGCTTCCTTAAATACCTTTTTGTTGTAGTACATGACCATCGGGTTGGAGTCAGGAGTGACTCCATAGATTTCCCCATCACGCTTGGCCGGCCCCCATAATCCTTCGGAGAAATCCTCTGCCTTCACGTCGCTTGCCTCACTTTTTAAAAATTCACCCAAAGGCTGCACCTGCTTTGCTCCGATCAAACGCGCCATCGTCGATTCATAGGAATAAAAGACATCCGGTCCGCGGCTTCCCTGTAGCTGTGTCAACAACTTTTGCTCATATTGGTCTCCTGGTACAGGTACCAGCTTAACCTCGATATTCCGATTCTCTTTTTCAAATGCATCCAGTGCCCGCTGATACACCTTCACCTCCGCAGGATTACCCCAAACCTGCATCGTAAGCTGCACTTTTTGCCCAGCTGTGTTCTCTATCTTGGGGGAAGTGCTGCATGCTGCTGCAAGTAAAAACAGAACGCTGAGGAAAAATCCAATCTTTATCCAGCTCATGTAATTGTCCACCTTAACCGCCTCCTGTAGCTTCGCATGGTTGTATATCACCCTTCATTTGAAGCGCTTACAAAACTTTCCCTATCATCATATGTAGAAGGAGAAAGCGCGATATCCCCATTTTCATTTTTATATAATTTTTTTTCTTTTGAGTCACTCTGACATGACAGCAACCCAGAAGAAAGACATCACGAGGACGTAAAGGTCTGCACAACAAAAAAAGAAGAATGCAGATCACCTGCTTCCTTCTTTTGTATTCCTTCAATTAGGATTCGTTTTTCTATGACTTTATTAGCATCTTTTCAAAAGTGTTATAGCCATTCGTTTCGCCCATATAAGTATAGCCGCATTGTTTGTAAAACCCGCTAAGCTTGTCATTGCCCGCAATACAATCTAGACGAATTCGATCCTTGCCTGCGAAGCGTATGCCTTGCTCAATCCACTGCATGAGCTCGCGGCCCAGTCCCTTCCCAGTGTTATCGCGATCTACAACCAAACGATGCAGATATACGGAGGTACCTCCCTCG
The DNA here is from genome assembly GCF_002872435.1 of Paenibacillus sp. lzh-N1. Lineage (NCBI taxonomy): Bacteria > Bacillati > Bacillota > Bacilli > Caryophanales > Paenibacillaceae > Paenibacillus > Paenibacillus sp. lzh-N1. The sequence goes on from NZ_CP025696.1 coordinate 1,382,556, forward strand.
GAATTCGTTTCCTCTAATCCCCACAATCTACTATCCCAAGCACTGGGCTGCTGCTGCAAGATTACTGCACCTGCCAAGCGATGATCCTCTGACGTTCGGAAAATAACCACTTCTCCGCGTGCAATAGCACCACCCAGATTGTGATCATCTTCTCCTTTTAGTAATTTGCCCCATTGCGTGGAACCCTTGCTGTGCAGCCATCTAGCCGTCTTTAAAATTAACTCGTGAACCTCAGCCTGATCTTCGGCACTTGCCTGAAAAGCTGTTAATCCTGGTTTGACGGATGATTCGACAATAGTCATTGATGTCATGCTGCACCTCAACCCTCTGATTATTTTATTTATGTATAAAATATAGCATAAAAAAAAAGAGTCTGACTTCATCTGTTTTTTTTGCAACAGCGGTTCCCTCCGCTTACCGGATATGATTCTTTTTGCTCCTGCTCGTCATCCATACCAACACACACCTGGTCTTCTACCAACTTCCATATCGCCCATACCCTTCAATGGTTTCTACATGGAAATTTCAAATAGTTTCAAAATTATTCAAAATTACATTATATTCGCTAAAAAAACAATATTGACGCTATAAATTGGTTGTTTTATTGATTTCGAGAACTCCTACCTTATATGTACGTATATGAACATAAGGGAGGAAATTTCCGATGGGTGCTATCGAAGATTATCGACGCGAGCTTTATAGAATTGCTTGGAGAATGCAGTATCGTACAAAACGCAATCGGAAACGTGAAATTTCTTTAGAATCCAAACCTAATCTCTTTCAAACCTCGTTTTCGGAAGAGTCCGATAACAAAATAATGATGCAATCATATATTAATAGATTAAGGTCTGAGACAGGCAAAAAAGTCATCTATGAAATTTACATAAACGATAAAGCAGAAGGCCAAGTTGCCAAGGAACTCCATATTACACAACAGGCGGTGAGCAAATGGAAAAAGAAGGCACTTCACGATTTATGTCAGATGATGAGTTTATGAAATTAGTAGAACTCGCCCAAACAAAATCCGATGTAGAGGCTATGAATGCAATTTTCCAATATTTTGATCCAGATATTAAACGATTAAGTAAATTTATCCGTATGCCAAAAGAGGATGCCATCCAGACCATGAAAACTGAACTTCTAGAGTTCATCATGAAAAAATAATGTGTCCTTGGCGATAAGCTGCTTGCGGTTACTCTACCAGAGGCAGCTTATTTAGCTTTTGCTGTAGTCAAGTTGAAAGGTACTCCTCAACTCTTCTCACATCTTGACCATAATACAGGATAAATTAAAGATTTATCCCAGCACCTATTCTAGCTAGAGGGGCTATTCAAATTCAGAGGGGAATTTTCCCAACCTAAAAAAATTCATATTCGGTTGTGTAGTTACAGCCCCCAACTCCTATATAAGTGTAGGGGATAATCGAGCAAAGTACATAAATTAAAAAATTTATGTACTTTGCAATTTTCACGATTTGGTTGTAATTTACAGCCTTAAATCACCTACATAATGAAAGGGAATTGAAGACTGATATCAAATAAATGTGGAGCCATTTAGATGTCAGCGACTCCATCAATTCCTCATAAAAAATCAGGAGGTTGATAGATTATGGCAAGATCACGAGAGTATGCAACAACAATAACGGCAAGTCCGTATCAATTACTAAAAATGAGTGAAGCACAACGTGTCGCATTAGAGAGCGGGAATTTCAGAGGTGGTTCTGCCAACACAGCTGCAATCGTAGCAGGGCTGTCAGGAATAACAGCTACGGTTCTGGGGCTGATCTTCGTTGCAAGTACACCAGTAGGGGTAGCAATGGGAATTGCTTCCCTCGCCTCTTCGCTATTTGCCGCAGGCACGGGTTCGACAGTCGAAAATGTCATTAGCAACGGTATTGCGGGCATTGATAAAATCAACAATCAAATTGCCCTTTACGGTGAAAGATACGATCTTTATCAGATTAAATTCCCGTTCCTTGAGTACACTCTACAAGACGGTACCGTTATCCGTTTTATTTCGGGTAATGGCGTTGTGCAAAAAGCACACTCCGGAAATGGATGGGAAGTTTTCTAAGAATAATTCCTAAATAACTGAGAAAAAGGTCGGTTGAGTTTGATAACCGACCTTTTTTATACAAACTAACTACTCCTTCTGGAAAAGTTTATCGATTGAATTTTTGAACGAATGGTAGTCGAATTCGTTTGTTATCATATATTCCTGCCTATAATTTTTTTCCTGATCAAAGATAGATACTAACTTATTATTCTTAAATGTAATTTCATACTTCGATGTTGAATCCTGATTGCTTTTCGGGCGGATGATAATAGTATAGTAAAAAGGAACTTTATCCCCGTTATTCATTCCGTTTGTTTTTTTAAGCTCAATGCCAGATAATTGATCCAATATTGTTTTAACTCCACTCTTTTCCATCACATGCACGTTATAATCGGCTGGTTCATTAGTAATTTTAGTGTGCGTTCTTATGATCTGAAGGTAGACATTATCCATATCGACCTGATCTAACACAGCTTTTTGAATAGAGGTATTTAAATTCAAAAAATAATAAGTGCCATAAATGCCCCATGCTAGTACTAAAACAATAACAACTGCAATCTTAATAGTTCGATTCTTCATCAATTCACTTCCTTATTTTTTAGTATGATCTCTTTAAAAGTATAGCCACTGTAAATGAGGAAATAGGATTCTGCTATTAGAAAAAGCGACTTATGCCACCATGTTTCTTGTGACATAAATAAAATAGGATAATTCCGGATGAGATCATAAGCATAATCAGTTCTACAATCGTGTCGGCTATAATACTGGTTCTATGACTATTCTGGTACTTTTCGTACATCGTTCGACCAATCAAACGAACGGCGTACGCACCCATCAACCAATCATAAATATAGTCGGGCGGATTATTATATACAATTCGCACCGTGAAGGTAGCTAAGAAAATCATCAAAATAAGAAAAATTGGATTCTTCAGCTTCGTCAGCATAGTTCTCTCCTTTCACTCCATTTACAATTATTATACATTATCTGTTTAGGGATTTCATAAAATAGACATACTTCTCAAAAGAAGGTAATTTGTCATGATAAAAGGGTGTTTCTGGATCAATCCAGAAGCACCCCTTTTTTATGAGCCAGTTGCAACCCTAAAGGCTGGTTAAAACCAGCCGGGGTATCTGTAGCAAATAGGCTCGCTGATCAGCAAGTAAGGGAGCGAATAGGACGAGAGTGGGGAAGCTGGCTCATGCTACTGGCTCTAAGGCGGCAAGAGCGCTCGCCTAAGAGCCAGTACGCACCGCTGGGCCGCTACGCTAATCATCATGTATGCCTGCACAGGGCAGCACCATGATTCCGCTGCACTCCATCGTCGTGCCCCTGTACAAGGCTAAATCCCTAAGAATTTTGAAGAGAAGTAAGGAGGTTCTTGAAGAAAGCTAGGAACATGACTTGCTTCGCTGCAAGGTATTTTCCCCTGGTGTTCACTTATCACAGCCTGTAAGAGCAAAAAGGAGGTTTTCGATAATGTTACAATAATCGCAATTTTTCTTTACAAAGAAGGAATCTTCATTCTTTTTTAACGGTTGTTAAATAGAATTTGATAACTCCCTCCCTTATATACACGTATATGAACATAAGGAAGGTAAATTTCGTTGGGAGCCATTGAACATTATAGACGTGAACTTTATAGAATTGCTTGGCGAATGCAGTATCGGGAAAAACGTAATCGCAAACGTGAAGTTTCTATGGAATGCAGTCCTGACCTCTTCCAACCCTCTTTTTCGGAAGAATCTGATAACAAAGTGATGTTACAATCTTATATTAATAAATTAGAGTGTGAAGCAAGCAAAAAGGTCATCTATGAAATTTACATAAACGACAAAACAGAGGCCCAGGTAGCCAGAGAACTCAAAATCACTCAACAGGCGGTGAACGAATGGAAGAAAAAGGCTCTTCGCGAATTATGTCAGATGATGAGTTTATGAAGTTAGTAAAACTTGCCCAAACCCAATCTGATGTAGAGGCCATGAATGCAATATTTCAATATTTCGATCAAGATATTAAACGATTAAGCAAACTTTTCCGTATGCCAAAAGAGGATGCTATTCAGAGTATGAAAACCCAATTTCTTGAGCTTATCATGAAAAAATACATCCTTTTATCGATAAGCTGTTTCTGGAACTCAACCGGAAGCAGCTTATTTAGTTTTTGCTTCGACATTCTTCAGCATGGGCTAAACAGTTCAAAAAGCATTTTCTTCAATCAGAAAAAAAGTCATTGTTCAGTTGTGTAGTTACATTTCCAAACTCCTATATAAGTGTAGGGGATAATCGAGCAAAGTAGTACATGAATTAAAAAATTTATGTATTGGCAATTTTCACGATTTGGTTGTAAATCACAGCCTTAAATCACCTACATAAGTGAGAGGGAATTGAAGACTAACATTAAAGAATGTGGAGCCATTTAGATGTTAGCGACTCCATCAATTCCTCACAAAAAATCAGGAGGTTGATATATTATGGCAAGACATGGTGCAATCGTAACGGAAACTAAATCTGCAAATTACACAGGAATTACAACCAAGCTTCAAATCCCCTCTCAAGCTAACTTTGTAAATGGATATTTCGACTGGTATCTTGGCATTGGAGCAGCAAACATTGAGGCTGGCATATCGTATTCTGCTGCTGGATTCAAAGTATTTATCAACGGTGTAGAGGGCGCCGAAACTGGTTCGAGATCTCGAACTGTATCTTCTATCCAGAAAGGTCAAACTGTAGATTTGAAGCTGACATATGATCATTCCACCAAGAGATCATCCCTCTATCTTAACGGTTCAACTTTACCTTGGACAGACAATGCTTTGGTTACAAAAACCGCTGGCTTGAATACCTATAACACAGTAAAAATGGTACACGGCGTTCAAGATCAGGGTGGCTCTTCCTACAGCCGTGCCAGTTTCTCACAAACTCAATTAAGAACAGATACTAGTGGAGCAACATATAAAACATGGACAAGTGATCTTTCCAACACGATTCGCAGAGTGCCTAATGGTGGCACACCGGATAGCGCAGATAAGTTTACAATTTTCAACAACGCTCCATTGATTACAAAATTAGATCCAGCATAAAATAAAATCTAAAAATAGGGTAGCTCTTAAATAAGAGCTACCCTATTTTTAGATTCCCGGGACTGCATTGGTTCAAGGAAAAATCAGGAACAAAATAAGCGAGGCAGATACTAAAACAGGGATCTACAAAAGTGAGAAGAGTCACTGAATTTGATTTACACAATCCATTTTATGTTATAATCATTAAATAGATGCAACTTTTCTCTTTTTTATCCGTCTATAACAACAAATACATTTTTGGAGGTAAAAAGTATGAATTTCATCTCAAAAATTGCATGTATTTCTATTTTGAGTCTTACTTTAAGTGCGGGAGCAGCATGGGCTTCTTCGGTACATATTATCGTAAATAATTTGAATATCCCCTCTGATGATGCTTATCAATCTCATGGCACTACGATGGTCCCGTTAAATGCTGTACAAAGTTTACCCGAGGTATCCATTACATGGAATAATACTACTAAAACAGTGGTAATAGATCGTAGCGGTAAAAAAACAGTTTTGAAAGTTGGACAAAAAAACACAACCATTGGTTCAAAAAAAATAACATTGCCTGTTGCCCCAACTTTGAGAAACGGACGGGTTATGGTGCCTCTGCGATTTATAGCCGATTCATCCGGTGCGTATGTCTCCTGGAACCCAAAATCTCAAACGGCATATGTAGCAAAGGCAAGCAACGAAATAAAAAAGAAATATACATCTGATAAGCTTAATGTATCCAGAGGAGCAGTAATCAAACTCCCTAAAATTAGTAGTTTAAAAGAATTTACACCCAAAGGGTACGAAAATCTAAACACAGACTATTATTTTCCTGAAGGTAAATCAGATTCGTTTTTCATTCAGGAAATGGATGTAATCTCTTTCTATAAAGCTAGCAACGATCGTGTTGAATTAATATGGACGGCACGCTTTGACTCAACAAAAAAAGAAAGCAATGGTCTATCTTTTTTGCCTTATAAATTATTAGAACAAGATGGTCAGAGACCTACGTTTCAAAATCGAGTAGCCCATTTTAACTTTATGTCCGCCATTGGAGAAATGAGTTACAGTCTCATTGACAATAATGGAAAGGAAATAAACCAGGGACAAAAACCAGTTGATCCAACAAATTTCTTTGTTGATATCCCAGATGAACAAAAATAAACCAAAAAAAGCTATGTCTTTCTAGATTATTGCACATAGACATTATGAATAGCGTAGTGCTTCAATCCCACCTACCTTCTGTCCGCAGGTAGGTAAGCGTGAGAGTGCCTAAACCGGTGCACCTAATCGGCCTAGACACTCTCGCATCAACCTAATTATGTCTCCTGTTTTTTTCAGTAAAACTTACATAATTTGGTGAAATTATTTAAACATACTGGCTCAGCCTATAGAAAAATATTTATACAATTATTGGTTCCTCATATATCAAACATGAGACCACACGCTTCCTGCATGTTCAAATCATTCCTCTTTACACCCTCTTATCTCTTAGATAGTATAATAGCCAGCCAGTTAGAAAAATCCTCCCTACATCTAAATAAACTACATTAGTCACGAACGAGTTTTTTGTTCCATATTTCGCAGGTTTTTGAATTCTCGAACACTTCATCATTTTAAAAAATAGCAATTTTTTTGTTTCGATATCTATTCCGTATTATATTTTAGTACCGTTCCTCTATTTACATTAATTTCTAATAAAAAAAACAAAATAAAGTATTATCCAGAAAGATTATGTCTTATAGTAACATATATATTGCAACCTTCACTTCTGTTGATTCTGCAGAATAAGCTCTACAAAGTCAACTTTTAATCTGTACAGCAGGCACAATTCGGTACATTCCTGCAGTATCGCCAGTCGCGGGACGTGCTTCCTGAATGATCCAGCCTAGCGACAGCACCTGCTCCAGCCGATCATACTCAGCCTGCGTCAGTTCGGATGTTACAGCTTCGCTTCCTTCTTCCAGGGACAGCTCAGGCTCACGCCCGAGCGCCACGGCAATCCACGAACGAATGCCACGGATCGTATTATATTTGATCTGATACCCGTCTGTTACCGCGTTGACAAACACCTCCGGCTCTTTGGACGCCAGCCCGGTGGCCAGTTCCGTATAATCAAACTGTCCGTCCGTTGGCAGCTCATTTTGCTGCACCCGACGGATGAGTTCCTCATGGGACCAGCCTAATGAACGTAAGATTCCAGCATGAGCGCATCCCACTGGGAAATACGTTCTCTTTTCGTCGATTCAGTCATCATTTTTTACCTCCTATGGGTTATGTACACCTTACCATCGATCTTAACCTAACGGCCAACCGGGTACGCCACATAATGGCCGGGACTAATTTCTTTCAGTTCGGCGGCATCGTTGCTATCCTTGTCCCATGCCCATGAACCGTCGGATTGAACCAAGCTATTCTGCCGCTCGCCGACTGCTCTCGGATCAGGCACAGGGATGGATGACAGCAGCGCTTGCGTGTAGGGATGAGCGGGCTGCTCATACAGTTCATCTGCGTCAGCCACTTCCACCAACCGTCCATGATACATCACGCCGATTCGATCCGAAATATGCCGCACCATCGACAAGTCGTGAGCGATAAATAGATACGTCAGCCCGAACTCCTGCTGGAGATCCTCCAGTGTGTTAATGACCTGCGCCTGAATGGACACATCCAGCGCCGAGATCGGCTCGTCACAGACGATGAACTCTGGATTCACGGATAAGGCACGAGCGATGGAAATCCGCTGGCGTTGTCCGCCGCTAAATTCGTGCGAATAGCGGTACAGGTGCTCCCGCTTCAGCCCTACCTTCTCCAGTAAAGCCACTACGGCATCCTTACGCTCACTGCCCTGATGCAATCTGTGAATATCCATCGGCTCACCAATCAGGTCAAGCACGTTCATACCCGGATTAAGCGAAGAATACGGGTCCTGAAAAATGCTCTGAATACGCCGACGCAGCGGCTTGAGCTGTTTGTCATTCAGCTTGGAAATATCCTGACCGTCAAAGCGTACCGTACCTTCCGTATAATCGTATAACCGAGTCAGGCAGCGTCCAACCGTCGATTTGCCACTACCCGACTCGCCGACCAGTCCGAACGTCTCGCCGCGTTTGATTTGGAAGCTTACGCCGTCAACCGCCTTAAGCACCTCGGAGCTACGCCCTAACAAATCTTTTGCAGTCACAAAATGCTTCTTAAGCTGGTGTACTTCCACCAAGGGCTGACCCTCACCCGCCACATGCTTCGCTTCATTCATCGTCATTCCCCTCCTCTGCACGGCCCGCTTCGGGCGTCTCGTAGACTCCGGCAGGCACAGCTTCCGGCTCGTTCAACCAGCAGGCTGCTCGCTGGTCAGGGCGCAGCTCCACCATCGGCGGCCGCTCCACACAGCGGGCGAACGCGTGCGGGCACCGTTCCATGAACGGACAGCCTGATGGCGGGTTCAGCAGATCCGGGGGCGTACCCTCAATCGGTACCAGCCGCTCACGGAAGCCATTCGTACGCTGGGGTACAGAGCGCAGCAGACCCTGCGTATATGGGTGGCCCGGACGATAGAAGATATCGTCCACGCGTCCCTCCTCCATCACCATGCCGCCATACATCACGATGACTCGGCTGCACACCTGGGCGACAACGCCCAGATCATGGGTGATCAGGGCAATCGACATATCGGATTGCTGCTTAAGCGTCTTGAGCAGCTCCAAGATTTGCGCCTGAATCGTCACATCTAGCGCTGTAGTTGGCTCATCTGCAATCAGTAGCTCCGGATTGCACGAGAGCGCCATCGCGATCATCACCCGCTGGCGCATCCCTCCGCTGAATTGATGCGGGTATTGATTCATCCGGCGCTCCGGCTCGGTAATGCCTACTTGTCGCAGAAGCTCTACCGCTGCTTGCGTAGCTGCTTCCTTGCTCAGTCCTCGATGCCTGCGAATCACCTCGACCAGATGATAGCCTACTTTTTTGACTGGATTCAGCGAAGTCATCGGGTCCTGAAACACCATCGCGATTTGGTTACCGCGTATTTTACGCCATTGTTTTTCTGTCAGCGCGGTCAAACTTTCTCCACGGTAACGGATATCGCCGTTCAGCCGCTTGCCGGGCGGGGCAATCATCGACATGATCGCTTTCGCCGTAACGCTTTTGCCGCTACCGGATTCTCCTACAATTCCTACCGTTTCTCCAGCATCAATATGAAAGCTAACCCCTCGAACAGCCTGATTCTCCCCCTCACGAGTGAAAAACGAGACCTCCAGCTGTTCGACGGACAGCAGATGTTCTGTCATTGTGTTTTCGCCCCTTTCTGTCGCTCCTGGAGCCATTGGTAATGGATCTATGCTGTGAATCATCGTTTTACTAATTTGGGCTCAAAGCCTACACGCAGTACATCTCCCAGTACATTAAAGCTCAACACGGTCAGTAAAATAAGCAATCCCGGAAACAATGCCATATATGGTGCCTGTGCAATATAACCTTGGGCATTATTCAGCATACTGCCCCACGTAGCGTTCGGCAGTTGAACACCAAAGCCGAGAAAGCTCAGTGATGATTCCATCATAATGGCTGAAGCGATATTGTTCGTCGCTCCTACGATAATGACTGGAATCAGGTTGGGTACGATGTGCTTCGAAATAATGCCAAATGTACTTTGTCCGGAAGCTTTGGCATAAAGCACATACTCCCGTTCGCGCAGCGTCATCGTCTCTGCCCGCACCACCCGGGCAATATTCATCCACATGAGCAGGGCGATAATGACAATGATATTGCCAACGCCTGGCTTCAAAAACACACTAAGCAGCAATATAACCAGAAAGGACGGAATTGACATGATTAGCTCCAAAATCCGCATAAGCAGGTTGTCAATCCACCCGCCAAAATAGCCGCTCACAATGCCTACCACTGCACCAATACTGGTCGCAATAATCATGGACGCAAAGCCCACCAGCAATGATACACGACCGCCATACAGCGCTCTTGTGAAATAGTCCCGACCGTAATCGTCCGTTCCAAACCAGTGTGCGCCTCCCGGTGGTTGGAGGCGCTCCAATACGTTCAGCTTATTCGGGTCCTGCGGCGATAAAAAAGCGAAAATCGCTCCCAGCGAGAATATGATCAATAGTATGAGGGCGATGGCGCCCATTTTGCTCGTCATCAGCTCGATCCCGATGTTGCGCCATTTGCTGCGATTCATGTTTTCACCTCGTTGATTTAATTCTCGGGTCCGCCATGCTGTACAAGATATCTGCAAGCAGATTACCCAGGATCAGCAGCAGAGCGGAAAATAAAGTAATCCCCATAATGACGGGATAATCCATTCCTTTTACAGCTGTCATGCCCAGCGAGCCAATGCCCGGCCAGGAAAATACCGTCTCCGTCACAATGGCTCCCGCCACCAGATCTGCAACCGACATACCAAGCAGCGTAATGATGGGCAGCAGCACATGCTTGAGCACATGTCGAAACAAAACCAGTCGTTGTCCAGACCCGAACGCGTACTGAATCTGCACGTACTCTTCCTTAAGCTGCGTAATCGTGCTGGAACGGATGTACCTTACATATACAGACAGGAAGCCAAAGGCTAGTACAAAACATGGCAAAATTCCATGCTTGATCACATCCAGTACCGAGTCCGTACCGATGGTACGCATTCCTGTACTTGGAAGCCAATGCAGATAAATCGCAAACAGATAAATAAGCAAAATGCCGAGCCAGAACAATGGAACAGAAATGCCGATGTATGATATTAGATTAATGAGCTTGTCGATCCAGCGATTCCGATTGGCCGCAGCAATCAAACCAAGTGGAATCGCAATTAACACAGCGAGGATGATGGAGGCGCCCATTAACCCCGCTGTCGCGGGAAGACGGTCGAGAATCTGATCCAGTACAGGTTGATGATTAATTAGCGAATAACCGAGATCCCCTGTCAGACTTTTTTTAAGCCATAATATGTACTGTACATAAGCAGGCTGATCCAGCCCCAAGCTATGCCTCATTCGTTCGATATCTTCCAGATGCATATTCGGTGTTACAAAAGAGAGAACCGGATCACCTGGAGCCAGCTTGATCAAGCCGAAGCAGACGATGGACACAAAAAATAGCATCGGTATAACTTGCAGCAACCTTCTGGCGATGAGTTGTCTCATACGTTTTCCTTCCCCTTGCTGTTTTCGAAAAAAATAAGCTGGTTACCCCAGCTTATTTTTTGAAAACCCTGTCTTATTTGTGATAAATTTTGGACAAATCCTCGAAAATCACGACCGGCTTCAACACAGCCTGATCAATACCGCCATACTGCTTGTCGAAGGCCACAATCGTTTTGGTATATGCAATCGGGTAGATAACTGCATCATCAGCCAAAATTTCTTGTACCTTTTTATAAATTTCTCCACGTTTCGTCGTATCCGACTCACCCGCGCCCTCTTCCAACAACTTATCTACTTCTTTATTTGAATAATGCGAATAGTTGGAGGACGACCCAGTGCTATACAAAATACGATACGCATCAGGGTCATACCCCATGATATAGCCACTGATCGCCAGATCGAAGTCCTTGGCATTCGTATCGACGAATTTTTGCGACCATGCCGAGGAATCCATGCTGTTCACATCCAGCTGAACGCCAATATCCTTGAACTTCTGCTGGATATACAGTGCTTGTGCTTCCTGTACCTTGTTGCCGCCCGGAATGATAATGCGTAGTTTCAGTCCTTCAGCACCAGCTGATTTCAGTAGCTCCTTCGCCTTGTTCACATCATTATTGAAAAATGCAACATCATTCGTGTGATACAGTACATCCTGTGTCAAAGCGGATTTTGCAGTATCTGCATAATCTTTGGAGCCGTACGATACTTGGATCAATTCATCCTGATTCAGTGCATAAGAAAGCGCCTGACGTACTTCTTTTTTGTTCAACTGCTTCGTATCACTGTTCTCATTAAACATCAGGTAAGCCAAACGACCTTCGCTGTACGGGAAAATGTCAAACTTATCTGTCGCTTTAATAGTGTCTACGTTTTGTGGGTCGAGATAGTTTACATTGATTTCACCATTTTGAAGGGCCAAATTGGCAGCATTTGAATCTTTAACAATCCGATATGTCACAGAATCCAGATGCGGTTTGCCGCCAAAATAGTTATCGAACCGTTCGAGGGTCAAATACTCACCGGTTTTGTATTCTTTAAATTTGAAAGGACCCGATCCAACCGGCGTGTTGTTTTTCGTGCTTTTCTCAATATCCGCTTCATTCTCAAAAATGTGCTTCGGAATCGGGGATACCTGTACCAGTGCCGCTTCAAAAGCTGGAGCTGGTTGAGGAAGCTTGAAGTCCACCGTTGTATCATCAACCTTGCTCACCTGTACCGGCTTGCCGTTGACCATAAAATTACTTCTCAAGAAGCTGTGCTGCTTCTCGTCCAAGATTTTGTTAATGGTGAAAACGACATCGTCAGCTGTCAGCTTCTCGCCATCGTGCCAAGTCAGATCCTTTTTCAGTTTTAGTGTATAAGTCAACTTGTCTGCCGAAGGAGTCAGGCTATCTGCCAAATAAAATGTCTTTTTGCCATTGTTCACCTGGAACAATGGTGCGAATATCGCCTGATCTATCGTCAGACTTACCCGGTCACCCGCATAGTTTGGATTCAGCACCACCGGATCGGCTTGCACGCCGATAATTAGACTACCACCATCTTTGGGCTGTCCGTTATCTGCTGTCGTAGCATCTGTGCCAGACGCACCACTATTCGTCGCAGACGAAGATCCCGAATTTCCGCCGGAGCATGCACTTACTACCAACATGAATACGATGAATACGAATATACCTGTCAAATTACGACGCATCGCTCTAGCCTCCAAATTCTTTAAGTATGTATTGAAAAATATTATAAATCGGAATACTCGGATTTACAATCGTTTAAAACTGTCTATTCCCCTTGTCATTAGCATTGCAGACATTATGTAATCGAATTAGCAAAAATGACACTCGTTAAGAGTGTCTTTTAGAAGACCAGCAAACTGATTAATGCCAGAATGGCAGGCAGGCCTTGCTTTAATAAAATAGACTTATTGGCCGTTAATGCACCATACACCGCAGCCACTACCACGCAAATGACAAAAAATAATTGGATTTGCCGCCCGATCACAGGATCGGGATAGACCAAGCCCCACACCAATCCAGCAGCCAGAAATCCATTATACAGCCCCTGATTGGCTGCCAGGGATTTGGTCACTCCTGCCAGTTCCTTCGAGGTACCGAACGTACGAATCGCGCGTGGAGTCGTCCACAGAAACATTTCCAACACTAAAATGTACACGTGCTCCAGCGCTACAATTCCAACCAATATTGAACTAAGTAGGCTCAAATCGTTTCCTCTTTTCCACATGAAGTTACTATGAGGTCATTTTTAGATCGATCGTCAAAAAGTATAGTTCATCTACCAAAAACAGTAAAGAGACCGAGCCTATGGCCCGGTCTAATATTCACATGAAATCAAAAACCTTACATCGTTCTCGCAAAATCCAACAAAGCTTTGGACATACTGTTGATCTCATCCGTAGATGCATTCACTTGCTGCGTTAGCGCGGCTTGTGTTTGTGTCAGCGTAGACATGTTCCCGATGTTGTGCAGAATTCGCTCAATGAGTGTTTTCATTTCGTCCAGGCTGGTCTCGATATTCCCGGTCGCATCAGCACTATGGATGGCAAGCTTCCTCACTTCATCTGCAACGACCGCAAAACCACGCCCCTGCTCGCCTGCTCGCGATGCCTCAATAGCAGCATTCAGACCCAGCAGATTCGTTTGATTCGCAATCTCTTTAATGAAGTTCGAAATGTTTTGCGTCTCTTCTGCGCTGACTTTGGCTTGATTGGCTGCCTCTGTCGATTGCTCTTGAGCCGTAGCCAGCTCCTGCGCCTGGTTACTAACCGAGTTAACACCGTTCACCATTTCTGTAATGGAATCAGAGAGATGCTGGATTTTGAGCGTAAGCTCATCCGCCACAGCCTGCTTTTCCTTTTCTACTGTGATATCACGGATTGTTCCGGCAATGCGAATAGGTACTCCCTTACTATCGCGCAATGTTTTCCCACTGCAATAGTACCAGCGATGTTCACCATTCTTACGCACTAAACGGCATTCCATTTCGTAGGGTGTGCGCCCCGTATAATCATTTAAATGATCATTCAAAACTTTAATCGCCATTTCAGCATCCTCAGGATACAGGATTGAAGCCCAGCTGCTAAGCTTGCTTGGAAAATCCTGCTCGTCCTTAAATCCCAGCGTTTCGCGGAATTGCGGTGACCACCAAAATGTATTATCCGGATTCTCTATGTCCCCTTCGATAATATTTACATCGTAAGGAGCTTCAACCAACACGAGGTTAATGAGGTCGTATCTTGTAACTAGCGCCTGAAGCTCCTCCGACTTAATCTTCTGATCGTGCACATCCAGCAGAGCGCCCGCAATCCGAAGCGGCACTCCCTTCTCGTCGCGGATCGTCGTTCCGGTAGCCCGGAACCAGCGGTATTCTCCATGCTTCAGCTTCAAACGATACTGTACGTCATATGGCGTCTTTCCCGTAAAATCCAGCAAATGATCAGACAATTCTGCCAAAGACCTGTCATAATCTTCGGGATGCAGTCGAGATGACCAGCTGTCCAATACATTGGGGAATTCTTTTTCGCTCTGATATCCCAGCATAGAACGGAATTCTTCCGACCATGTGAACGTATTATTGGGATTGACAGGATCACCCGCAATGACCTCCATGTCCCATAATCCAATCTCTATCGCCTTGGTAACAAGCTTCAAACGGATATCAACATGCTGAGCATCATTTTTCATGGACTCTATCGCTTGGTTAACATTGTTTGCGATTTCTTGAACCTCAGGAGATGCTGAGGAGACTTGTATTGCAGCAGCATAATCCTTTTGCTGTATTCTCTGTGAAAGTTTGCGGCTTTCTTCTACTAAAGGAGCAAGTGATTGAGACTCATTTTTCTTGAGAAACATGCATGATCTTCCCTTCTAAGCCAATATATAAAACGGTATAATTTAATATCGGTATTTTATTAAGAATCATTATAAATAATTCTATAATCACATAGGTACTAAGGCTTATTTTTCATGCCCATATACCTATATATCCATACAAAAAACATCGAAAAATGTCGAAAAAGGAAGTGTGTTAACAAGTCTGGAAACAAAAAGAACACCTCTGCATTACTTCGCAAAGGTGCTCTTTTTATCCACTATACGGTTCAATGTATCTTATTTAATTGAGGCAACGTATTCCTCGCCTTTTTCTTTATCATATTGGCCTTCCCATTTGGACATGACTACAGCCGCAAGTGAGTTCCCTAAAACATTGACTACCGTACGCGCCATATCCAGAATACGATCAATACCAGCGATAAAGGCCAGACCTTCCAGCGGGAGATTCACTGCTCCCAGCGTAGCGAGCAACACGACAAAGGAAGCACCCGGCACACCAGCAATCCCTTTGGAGGAAATAATCAGTACGAGTACAAGCGTGATTTGGGTCGTGATCGGCATATCAATGCCATACATTTGGGCAATAAAAATGGCAGCTAGTGCCTGATACAGAGTGGAGCCATCCAGATTAAAAGAATATCCGATCGGAATGACAAAGGACGTGATTCCCTTCGGACATCCGAATTTCTCCATCTTCTCCATGATCTTAGGCAGGACACTTTCCGAGCTGGCCGTCGAATACGCAAGCAACAGCTCACTTTTCAAAATTTTAACCATGGTCCAGAGACGGGTACCGCAAAGCTTGGCGATAATTCCAAAAACAATCACAATGAACAGTAACATGGAGCCGTACACTGACAGGACAAGCTTCAATAACGGCCATAACGAAGCTAATCCAAACTTGGCCACTGTCGTTCCAATCAGTGCAAATACGCCAAACGGAGCCAAGCGCATAACCTGATTGGTTACCCAGAACATGGCGTCGGCTACACCTTCAAAGAAGTTCAGCACAGGCTTGCCCTTGTTACCAATCGCAGCTACTCCTAGTCCAAACAACACGGAGAAGAATATAATAGCCAGCATATCTCCTTCGCCCAGAGCTTGAATAACATTGGTAGGTACAATATGCACAATTGTATCTATAAAGTTATGGCCAGACTTTTCTGCAGTCTCCACATAGGAATGGATATCGCTTTTGGCCAGGTGGGACATGTCCACGCCCTCACCGGGTCGAACCAGATTGGCAACAAGCAGACCAAATAGGATTGCAATGGTTGTTACAATTTCAAAGTACAGAATCGACTTCCCGCCGAGTTTCCCCAGTTTCTTCATATCTCCGACGCCGGCTACACCGATAATGAGCGTTGAGATCACAATAGGTACGACAATCATCTTAATTAAGCGGATGAAAATATCACCGATCGGCTTTAAGTAGACTTCCACCCCTGAATTGCCGTAAAATAAGGCACCAACAATAATACCTAAAGCCAGACCGATAAAGATTTGCATTGTTAAATTAATCTTTTTCACTTCATGTCCCCCCTGGCTGGTTTGTATATTTTTGCAGTATGCAGCTCTTAATATTCAAATGATGTTATTTATACTACAATCCGAACTATAAAAACCGACAGTTATCTACACATGTATTTCTTTTTTTCTATAAATTCACAAACATTAATGTTGAGCCTGTGAATTTATCTTACATTGCCTTTCTGAAACAAATATCCGGAGGTGAATTGGGATGAAGCTAAATACCCTTCTTTTCCTGCTGATGCTTATCTTTGTACCACTGGCAGGTGAGTTGAATATTCACCCGTTCGATAATACATTTCGTCTCAGCTTCGGTACGCCTGTGTTTTTTTTCTTTCTGTTATCCATACGTCAAATTCCGCCTGCACTCTCGGGTGTGCTTGTCGGGATCGCAGTAGTCGCTTTTCGCATTTCACTCAATCATTATCTCCATCCCGGGTCTTCCTTTGAAGCGTTGGTGACCTTGCATGGACCTACCTTTTTTTATTACATGGTTTATGGCCTGCTCTTTCAGGTCCTTAACATTAATGCCGAGCCTTACCGCGCACTGCGCGTAGGCCTCCTCTCGGTGGGGATTGAGGTTGCCGCAAGTGTGGCGGAACTTAGTGTCCGGCGAAGCATTGACGGCGATTTCTGGGACATCATGAAGATCAGCAAAGTGGCTTTTATGGCCATGATCCGCAGCTTCTTCGTGCTTGGGTTCTATAATATGATTCGATTAAATCAATCTGTTCAGCATGAAGAGGCACAAAGACAGCAGACAGAGCGAATTTTACTTCTGGTGTCGGACCTGTACGAGGAGTCAGTCCAGTTAGGCAAAACTCTATCGCACGCAGAGCGGATTACCCGTGAAAGCTATGAACTCTACCGTGAACTGCAGCAGGATGAATCTCTGAAAGATAGAGAGCATTACGCCAGACAGGCGCTACGTATTTCCGGACAGGTCCATGAGATTAAAAAAGACAGCCAGCGGATCTTTGCCGGTTTGTCCAAGCTCATTGATTCGGAAAGCGACGTGCATTATATGACTTCACAGGAACTTGGTGAGCTGATCGTCCGAACGAACAGCAAATACGCCCAATCGCTGGGCAAGTCTATCCGTTTCACGCTGAATTTCGATCCTTTGTTGCCTAAACTGCATGTTTATACAGTTCTCACGCTGATCAACAATCTGACATCCAATTCAGTGGAAGCGATGAAGGACAGCGGAAGGATTGACGTTTCCATTCATTTTCTACCGGGACAAGAGGATATAATATCCTTTAGTGTCACCGATAACGGTCCAGGTATTCCTCAGCGTAAACGGGAAATGATCTTCACACCGGGATACACGACCAAGTATGATGAGGGAGGACAACCTTCGACCGGCATGGGTTTATTTTATGTGCGTGAAGTCGCGGAGAGCCTTGATGGAACGCTTGAACTACTACAAAATGAAGATGAGCACACAGATAGATCACAGACCACTTTTAGAGTCATATTGCCTTTACGGAAACTGACGGAGAAAGGAAGATAGCCCGGATGCGTTTTTATATAGTAGATGACGATCAGGGGATTCGTTCTATGCTGGCAGACATTATTGAAGACGAGGGTTTAGGGGAGGTCGTTGGGGAAGCGGAGGACGGTTCCTACGTGAATAGCAGCCTGCTGGAGTTGAACCGAATTGATGTGTTACTGATTGACCTGCTGATGCCGCTTCGTGACGGCATTCAGACCGTGCGTGCACTCGGTGATCAATTTAGCGGAAAAATCATTATGATTTCTCGGATTGAATCCAAAAACATGATCGGTGAGGCGTACTCGCTAGGTATTGAATATTATATTGCCAAGCCCTTGAATCGACTGGAAATTATCGCAGTTATCCAAAAGGTGTCCGAACGCCTGCGCATGCAACAATCCATTACAGATATCCAGCGCACACTGCAAGGACTGTCGATGTTCACATCGAATAGCCCATCAGCGACACTGGAACCGACCCGAAACATTGTCAGTTCGGGGCAGTTTCTGCTCTCCGAGATGGGAATGATCGGCGAAGCCGGAAGTGTGGATTTACTGGATATGCTGGAATATCTGGAGCAATATGAGGAAGAAACCGGCAATCTATCGCCCTATCTGTTTCCCTCGCTAAAGGATATATTTGCGAATATAGCGTCCAAACGATTAGGAGACTCGGCCTCAGCAATAGAGCTGAGCAAGGAAATCAAGGCATCGGAGCAGCGTGTCCGCCGCGCCATTTTCCAGACATTAAGCCATATAGTATCGCTCGGATTGACCGACTATACCCATCCTAAGTTTGAAAATTATGCATCCAAATTTTTTGATTTTACTGAAATCCGCAAAAAAATGCTGGAGTTGCAAAACAATGTGGAGCCTTCACTGTCCCAAGCCCGCATTAATACGAAAAAGTTCGTGCAGGTGCTCTATATGGAAGCAAAACGACTATTGCATTAAAAGAAAAGCACCTGCATCTCCCCATGTGGCTATCACACAGAGATGAAACAGGTGCACATTGTCGATGATTTAAATGTCCCTTGTATTAAAATTCTTGCTCTGCTACTCCATAGCTTCCAAGAAACCTACGCCATCGGACAGCAGACGCTTCAAGACATGTAGTTCTTCCGAGCTATAACGATCTAAAAATTGAAATAACTGATGCTGTACCTTAGCATGCAGCCGCTCATGTACAAGAAAGAGCTTTTTCCCTAACGGGGTTAGCCGAAAATAAATTTCTTTCTTGTTGTCGTTCAGCTGGGTTCTGCGAATCCAGCCTTCCTTGAGCAGCTTGGTGCTAACTTTCGAAATGGTACCTTTGCTCAGCTCCATTCGTTCCGCTAATGTCGTAACATTGATCGGCTCATGCCTACCAATACAATCCATAACGTGCACATCCGTCATATTGAGCGAAGTCATTCCGTCAAAGTGCTCGCGGATTTCTTCGAGAAAGATCATGCTCTCTCGCTGCTGATGCTGCTCCAGCTGGTGATTCATCTTAATAAGCAAATCATAGACATGCTGAACCGATGTCGCCTTCTCCATACGAACAAGTAGTCACTCCTTTGGCATACTCCTCCTTTCATTATAGCCCACATTTGTTTCGCAGGAAACAATATGGTCATGATCATACCTTTTTCCTTTATATTAACGTGACAATGCCATCCTTAATAACACTCGCTATATCCGTTTGTTCCACCGAAATGGCCCAAGCGATATACCCATCGGGACGGATGAAAACCGTATGCACACCTCTCCATCCAACGGGCAATTCTTCGGCTACGGCCTCCACATATGAAATATGTGAAAGGGAGATATGGCGAAACTCATTCGATACCTTAGGATCCTGTGCAAGATGGAGAAGTACAAAGCGGCCTTCATGAAGAAGATCGTAAGCATACGATGTCACTCCGTCAGGCAACTGCAATTCAAAATCCGCAAACCGTTTTCCGTTCAGCGGATGCTGCGGTATATTGCCAGCCGCTGGATAACATACATCCAGTGCACTAATCTGCTCTGCCATAGACCGATTAATTTCCGGATGGCGGAACCATTCCTCGTGTAATTGGCGGTGTGCCAATACAGCAGGCGTAAAATCCAATAAGCGAGTCTGAACCTCGGTATTCCGTAAAAACTGCGTATTAACCGGATAACGTTCGTCATGATAACTATTCAGCAGCGTGTCTGGAGCCCAGCCACGAATCACTCCTGCCAGCTTCCATCCCAGATTCGCCGCCTCTTGCAGGCCAACATTCATTCCCTGTCCACCTGCCGGGAAGTGAATATGCGCAGCATCACCTGCTAGCAGGATTCTCCCTTTTCGATATGTCTGCGCTTGCCGCGTTGCATTCCCGAATCGGGATAACCAGCGAGGATTGGTGACGCCAAGATCTGTACCAAGCAGATCGCGCAGTTCTGTCCGCACTTCTTCCAGCGTCACAGGTACGTCTTTTGGGACATTTATCAGTCGAGGTGTAGTCAAAATAACCCGATAAATATCTGGAGACACAGGGGCAATCATCACCCCACCTCGTTCACTATATTCGGAATGTACGCCATTTTCAGGCGGATTGGCTAGCTCTACATCCGCTAATACAGCGGTCAGAGTAGTATCCGTGCCCGGAAAAGCAATTCCGGCTTGTTTTCGCACGATACTCCCGGCCCCATCCGCTCCTACGACATAGGCAGCAGTCATCACCGATACATTGGCTTGTGCTCCAGATGCACATACACTAACCACCTCTACGCCCTGCTCTTGCTCTCGCATAGATACCACTTCCATACCACGGTGAACGACAACTCCCAGCTTGAGCGCATGCTCCTCGATCACTTGCTCTGTAATCACCTGTGGAATAAACAACGTATAATTGGAGGAACTATCAAGCACAGAAAAGTCCAAGCGGGTATTCAGCATTGAAAAGTGACCTGTACGTATAGGTCTGCCGCGCTTCATAAACCGCTCCTTTAATCCACGCATATCAAACATCTCAAGCATCCGTGGATGTAGCGTAAGCGCACGCGACTGGCGAATAGGCTCCTCTAAACGTTCAATTACACATACGCTTACCCTCGCCAATGCCAACTCAGCAGCTAACCACATCCCAACAGGTCCGCCGCCTACTACAATCACTTCGTAATCCATGTTCACACCCCTTATTTAAAAACTTTATTCCCACCGCCTAATTGTTTCTAAAGAAACAATATGCATATACGGAAAGCTCCCCTTAACATTTCCGTATATATTAAACAACATATACAAATGTATTTTATTGTTTCAAGAGAAACAATATTATTGTAATTTAATTGATAACAATTATCAACTGCTTTATTAAAATGATTTCTGCCCTTTACTTTAGACCACGCATTTATTTCCATTTCGAAAAATATAATTGTATAATTGCTAAATAAGACTAAGCAAGAAACAAGCTCTCCATAGAAGGGATGATTATACATGTCGGATGCCAACCAATTATTTGGTCAAGCACTGGTTAAATCACTGGTCGGGGAACGTGGACATATTCGAGTGGCTCGGGCTTTGCCAGACATTGACATCGAGCTGGCAGGGAAGAAAAACGCGGAAATGCCCTACAGCATTTATCAACTGCTGAAGCATATGATTTACTGGCAGCAATTTATGCTGGAGCATTTGGAAGGACGGAAGCCCCAGCTTCCAGGCAATGTCATGGAAAGCTGGCCGGAAGAAACTGGACCGCAAAGCGAAGAGGCATGGCAGGCTGTCATTAATGAATTTTTACAGGGCGTAGATCGGGCTGTGCAAATTGCTGAAACCGCGCAACTGGATGAATTACTGACTCATTTCCCAGGGGAAACAAAAGCGGGATTGCTGCGGAATATCGCTTCCCACAATTCCTATCATTTGGGTGAAATCGTACTACTGCGCCGGATTTATGGAGCTTGGCCACCCCCAGGAGGCGGCTTCCCTGCTTAAAGGCTACGCCACTCCCTTGTCATACGTGTCACACCTCCAAAATTGCACTGAATTTAGGCACAGCGTGGAGTACACCAGCGTATCCTATGAAGGAACCCACTAGCTCGAATGGAAGCCGTTCATTCATAATAAAGAGTCATCGAAAAAAACGGTCCCCATGATGCAAGCTCAAAGAGAGGTTTCGAGGATATGGTAAGAAACTTATATTTAAATCGTAATATTGCCTGTATGATCGTGATCAGCCTTATTGCTAACATGAGTGGAAGTATGATCCTTCCACTCTTTGCTATTTATGTAGAGCAATTCGGGATATCTACACTTGGCATGAGCATTTTATTTTCTTTGTTTTATGTGGGAAGATTTCTTGGCGGAGGCATGGCAGGACGAATCTATGAAAAGATAGGCGCAAAACGCTTGGGGTTAGGCTTACTCATCGCTGAAATCGCTTGTATGCTCCTGTTTCCGATTGCAACAAGCTTCATCATTCTATCCATACTGAGACTTCTTCAAGGCTTGGTGGCTATAGGGCTAACCGTCTTTGTAAGAGTCACGGTCAATCACATGAGCACCGCAGAGAATCGAGGCACGCTAAATGGATATATTAGCAGCAGTGAAGGTGCCGGTATGATTTTAGGCCCTCTTATAAGTGGAGTCATTGTTTCCTATTTTTCTTTATCCGTACCGTTTTACTTCGTTGCTATTTTTGCATGTATATCCTTCATTGCCGCTTCAAGAATGACTTTCGCTAATTCTCCCTTAAAGCCACAGCAACAGCATCCCCCCCTTCAAAAACCGCAAAGAAGAATCATATTAACAAAACAGTTGCTGCTTTATTCCACCGTTCATTTCCTTGAAATGAGTGCATTTGCTATATTTTTAACATACTTCTCTGTGTATGCAACCTACAAGCTCCATTGGAGTCCAGCAGAAATCAGCTTAGCTTTTACAATCATCGGCATATCTACCTTTGTATCAGCACCCTTTATTGGTAAAATATCTGATATGCTCAAGGATCGCTTGCTGCTATGTATCATCGGTCTATTATTAATCATGATGGAAATTATCTTATTTTTATGGTTCACAGAACCGTGGATCGTATACTTGGGGATGTTCATCGGAGGTATAGGAGGAGCCAGCTATCTGGATTCCTTTTACTCGCAGCTAGGGGATGTTATTCCTGAAGAAAATAGAAGCTCATTTATCGGCAACGTCGTATCTTTGTCAGAATTGGGGGCCATTGTGTCTCCAATCATTGCAGGCGCGCTCATGGACTGTTTTAGCATCAATACTCCCTTTTATTACAATATGATTTTGGTATTGATTGCGATTGTTATTCAATATACCATTCGATTAAAATCGAAATCCGTAAGAAAAAAGGCCAATTGCATAAGCAAATGGCCTCCTTTGTGTGTTCATCACAGTTCCAACTCGACTGCAACGCCGAAATGATCGGATACAACCGGTCCTGTTTTCCCATTCAGTACAACTGCTGAGGATTGAACCTGTGCTGCCTTACGGGAGAAAATATAGTCAATACGAAGCGGCTCCGCATTACTTTCCCAGCCAGCAATAGCTTTGATAACTGTGTGTCCTGCATCACGTACTGCAGCGTTCGAATAGGTGTCTGACCAACCGGATTGCATTACATAGTCGTATCCCTCTCCGCGCACTTCAGCCGCGTTGTTGAAATCCCCCATCACAAATACAGGAGCCGGAGCTAAAGGATCGAGCACTTCGGTTGTACGATCCCATAGTCCACGGAAGGATTCCTCATCATTCCACCAGTTATAATGCCCACTGACAAACCAGGCCTGTACTCCGTCCACCACAGTCTGAATGCCTACAATTTTACGCGAGCGGTAGTTGTCATAATCCTGCATTGAGGAAATATATTCGTTCACCGTCGCTGTAATCGGTGTTTTGGACAGAATCGCCAAACCCTCGTCATATTTGGCAAAACCAATATGCGCGGGAGCCCACGTCCAGTGATAAGCATCGGACAATAGACCGTTCAGCACATAAGCATAGTTATCGCGTTTAATGACAACTTCAGGATCTGCACTATAGTACGCGCCCAAATCGTCCGGTGTCAACGGAGTCTCTTCTAGGGACTGGTTGACTTCCTGCAAAGCAATGACATCAAACTGCTGTTCATCAATAAAAGCAGCCAATTGCTTCAGCTTATCGTGTTGGTTTTCTTCCATCCAAGCATGTGCATTTAAGGTTAATAATTTCAAGCTAATCACCTATTGAGTATGTCTTGTATATCTGATTTAAGCACATCGGCCTTTGGTCCGTAAACCGCCTGTACCCCATTATCAACTTTAATTAAGCCCAAGGCGCCTAACGCTTTCCACGTCTTTTCATCCCCGACGGCTTCTGTATCCTTCACCGTTACACGCAGTCGGGTCATGCAAGCATCCACCTCGACAATGTTCTGCTCACCCCCAAGTGTCTTGATGATATCCGCAGCCAATTGATTTTTAGTTGAAACCGCTGCCAAACCATCGGCTTTTGTACTCTCTGCCTCGGAAGTCGCTTGAGGCTCTTCATCTGTATAATTCCCGAGTCTTCCTGGCGTAGCCATTTTGAATTTGCCGATCATAAAATAAGCGATAAAGTAGGTTGCTACCGCAAACACTACACAAGTCAGCACAAAGTTAATGATATCCTGCACTAACCCTGCATTTATAGACAATGGCAAGCGAGTCAGCAGCTCAATCATACCAAACGAATGTAAACGCAAATGTATAATATCAGCCATTCCGAAAGCAATGCCGGTAAGAATAGCATAAACCACATACAATACAGGCGCCACGAACATAAACATGAATTCCAGCGGCTCCGTCACCCCTGTTAAAAAAACGGCTGCTGCTGCAGAGAAAATCATCGACTTGTACTTGCCGCGTTTATCTTTGTCTACACGGCGATACATTGCTACTGCCAGCCCCATAAGGATGCCCGCTCCGCCGATCATTTGTCCTACCTTGAAACGGGCAGGCGTCACGCCTCCCAGCAAGCTGTTGTAGGCTGCCGGATCGGTACCACGAAGCGCACTGAGATCACTAGCCCAAGCCAGCCACAGCGGGTCTTGCCCAGCAACAACACTTCCTGCTCCAGAACCCGTGAGTACCGTGTAAACGCCACCAAGTTGAGTATAGTTAATAGGAACGGTCAGCATATGATGAAGACCAAAAGGAATCAACAGTCTCTCCAGTGTACCATAGACAAATGGCGCTATAAAAGGAGCCGACTCTCCTGAAGTCGCCAACCAAACGCCAAATTGGTTAATCCCGCCTTGGACAAATGGCCAGACAGCAGACATGATCAAACTCACGATCACAGACCAGAGAATCACGACAAACGGAACAAAGCGCTTACCGTTAAAAAAAGCTAGAGCATCGGGGAGCTTTCGATAATTATAGTATTTATTAAACACCACGGCCCCGACAAAGCCGGAGATGATACCGACAAACACACCCATATTGAGTGCAGGAGCCCCCAAAATAGAGGTGAAATAACCACTGACCGGAATCGATGCACCGAAAAGAGTATGAGTGGTTGCTCCTTCCTGGGTTAGCATCTTCGAGGATACGCCCAAAATCGTTCCTGTTGATATATTGATGAGAACAAAAGCAATTAAGGCCGCAAAAGCTCCGCCCGCCCGTTCCTTAGCCCAGGAACCACCAATCGCCACGGCAAACAGGATGTGTAAGTTGTTGATAATACCCCAACCCAGATTCTCCATGACCCCGCCGACAGTCACCCAGAAATGAATATCGCCAGCCAACATCGCCACTACTTTACCAAGTGAAATCATAATCCCGGCTGCTGGCATGACAGCAACAACCACAAGAAGTGCCTTCCCAAGCTTTTGCCAAAAATCAAATGATAGAAGTTTTTTCATGCTCGTTCAGTCTCCATCCCTTATAGTATGTATAGCATGGGTAGTGCTCAATAAGAAAATTATGCAATCGGTTGCACGATTATTATAATGATATCGCTTTCTATTGGCAATACCCTAGTTATAAATATCTTGGTTAATGCTGATAGAAATACTCGAAAAAGCCGCTAATTTGTTGAAATTGGAGCAATATCGTATGATAGAACATAATATTTTCTGCTTGAGATAGCAAAAGGAGACGAAGACGATGGCAGTAACCATCAAAGATGTCGCAAAACGTGCTAAAGTTGCTACTTCCACCGTATCCCGTGTCATTCAAGACAGCCCCAAAATCAGCGAAGCCACCAAGGCACGCGTTCGTAAAGAAATGAAGGCGCTTGGCTATGAACCCAACTATTCCGCTCAAAGCCTGGCTAACCGTGTCACACAGTCAATAGGCATTATTATGCCTGAATCGGACGTGGCGATCTTTCAGAATCCTTTCTTTCCGGAAAGCCTACGCGGGATCAGCGAATGGGTAAACGAGCACAACTATACACTGTCGATTGTCACAGGCAAAACGAGTGATGAATTGCTATCCCGCGTAAAGCTAATGACCCGGACCGGACGCGTTGACGGCTACATTGTCCTGTACTCCAAGCAAAAGGATAGCATCGTGGAGTATCTTCATAAAGAGAAAATTCCCTATACCGTTATCGGCAAGCCTCAGCAGTTTGTCAGTGAAACTACCCATGTAGACAACGATAACTACCAGGCAGCCAAAGATGTGGTCACTTATTTGACGGGGCTGAATCATGAGCGCATTGCTTA
Source organism: Paenibacillus sp. lzh-N1 (assembly GCF_002872435.1). Classification (NCBI taxonomy): domain Bacteria; kingdom Bacillati; phylum Bacillota; class Bacilli; order Caryophanales; family Paenibacillaceae; genus Paenibacillus; species Paenibacillus sp. lzh-N1. Next base: position 1,409,344 of record NZ_CP025696.1, read on the forward strand.
TGTTGGCGGTGATCAGGAACACATCGTAAATCTTGAAAGACTCCGAGGCTACCAAGACGCACTACGAGAAGCCGGCTTGCCTCTACCGAAGGAATACGTGGTCAGGGAGCCCTTTAATCTAGAGGACATGCGCACGTTATTGCAGGCTACCCCGCCGCCTACTGCGATGATCGTTAGCGACGACCTTGTAGCCATGGCCGTACAGAAAATGCTTGCTCAGTTAGGCGTATCCATGCCAGAGCAGCTGTCCATGGTGAGCTTCAATAACTTGATGCTGGCTGAGCTGATGAATCCCCCACTTACTTCCGTGGATATTGATATCTTCAGCCTTGGTTATCAGGCTGCCAAAAGTCTGATCGAAAAAATTGAAGACCCGAAAGAATTGACCAAGCACATCATTGTTCCCCACCGAATTGTAGAGCGCAAATCAAGCCAGACACTATGAATCTCTAAGAAATGAACAAGAACTGATTTTATGGATATTCATAAAATCAGTTTTTTTGCGTTGACAGGGCAAACGGTTGCACTATATACTGAACTCGCTCATATATTGGTTCCGTTAAAACAACGATCTCATTTTCCGAGAGGGGTACGCAATCATGGTTTACAACCGATTATTTGACGTAGATAGTTGGAAGCTGACAACACACACTCTACATAGCACACACATGCGATTACAGGAAAGCTTAACGTCCATAGGCAACGGCTATATGGGCATGCGCGGCAATTTTGAAGAAACTTATTCAGGGGATCATCATCAGGGGACGTATATCTCCGGTATTTGGTTCCCTGACAAAACAAAGGTAGGCTGGTGGAAGAACGGCTATCCTGAATATTTCGGCAAGGTCATCAATGCCATGAACTTCATCGGCATCCGTCTGATTGTAAACCAAGAGGAAGTGGACTTATTTACGGCACACATCAGCGATTTTGTGCAGGAGCTGGACATGAAGCAGGGAATCCTGCGGCGCGCTTGTACTGTGAACGACCAGGTTCGTATCACTACAGAGCGTTTTCTGAGCGTTACTACACGTGAATTATGCCTGATTGATTATCAGGTCGAAAATATAAGCGATCAGCCTTTAAGCATTGAGCTTGTTCCTTATTTGGATGGCAATACGAAAAATGAGGACACCAACTATGACGAGGTATTTTGGCTGGAAGAGGCCCGTGAGGTTCAAGAGCAATTCATCAGCCTGTCCGCAACAACGATAGATAATCCCTTCGGTATTCCGCGCTTTACCGTAAACGCTACCATGGGTATTGTAACCGAGGGACAAGATGAGCAGACGACGGAAGAGAGCTTTTTGTATGCTGCACGCCACTATCAATACAACGTCTCGCCAGGTGACCGTATCCAACTGCAAAAAATTGTAGCCGTCACCACTTCACGCGATATGGAAAAGGATGCATTGATTCCGCAAGCTGAACGCATCGCCGTGGAAGCTGTCAACAAAGGCTACACCTCTCTTAAGCAAGAGCATATCGACGCTTGGGCCAGACGCTGGGACAAGGCAGATGTTGAAATTGAGGGGGATACGGAGGCCCAACAGGGAATACGCTTTAACATTTTCCAGCTATTCTCTACGTACTACGGTGAAGATGCCCGTCTAAATATCGGACCGAAGGGCTTTACGGGTGAAAAATATGGCGGTGCCACCTATTGGGATACAGAAGCATATGCCGTACCTATGTACCTCGCGCTTGCCGACCCGGAGGTAACGCGAAATCTGCTGCTGTACCGTCACCAACAACTGGAGGGTGCCAAGCATAACGCAACCCAGCAAGGGCTTCGAGGGGCATTGTACCCTATGGTCACTTTTACAGGCGTGGAATGCCATAACGAATGGGAAATTACCTTCGAGGAAATTCATCGTAATGGTGCGATTGCCTATGCCATTTACAATTACACCAATTATACGGGGGACTTGACCTATCTGCATGACTACGGAATCGATGTACTGGTCGAAATTAGCCGCTTCTGGGCCGATCGGGTTCATTTCTCCAAGAGCCGTCAGCAGTATATGATCCACGGGGTTACCGGGCCAAACGAATACGAAAATAACGTTAATAACAACTGGTATACCAATACGCTGGCTGCATGGGTTCTAAAATATACTTTGTCAGTCTTGCCTCAAATTTCGACTGAGAAATCGCAGCGCCTGGCCGTTACAGCTGATGAGCGTGCACATTGGCAAGATATCATCAACAACATGTATTATCCTTATGATGAAGAGCGGGGCGTCTTCGTACAGCACGATACCTTTATGGATAAAGATTTGCAGCCTGTATCCACTTTGCATCCTAGCAATCTGCCACTTAATCAGAAATGGTCATGGGATAAAATCCTGCGTTCCTGCTTCATTAAGCAAGCGGATGTACTGCAAGGGCTCTATTTCTTTGGAGACCAGTTCACGCTGGAGGAAAAAGCACGCAATTTTGCATTTTACGAGCCAATGACCGTTCATGAATCCAGTCTGTCTCCTTCGATTCATGCCGTACTGGCCGCTGAACTCAAAATGGAGGATAAGGCAGTCGAAATGTATAAACGGACGGCCCGTCTGGATCTGGATAACTATAATAATGACACCGAAGACGGACTTCATATCACCTCCATGACAGGAAGCTGGCTGGCGATTGTACAGGGATTTGCCGGGATGAGAACCTATAATGAAACACTCAGCTTTTCCCCTTTTCTGCCGAAGGACTGGAACAAATATACGTTTAAAATCAACTATCGCGGCCGCTTGCTAAGTATTCTCGTACAGGAGGGTGAAGTAGTCATTACCCTGCTGGACGGAGAACCGCTCACGCTGGAGCTGTATGGACAGCCAACGCATATTACCAGTGGACAGTCGTTAATGGCGAGCAGTGCTTCATAAATGGACCAGACAGGGGGAAAGCAAATGAAAGCAGTTATTTTTGATCTGGACGGAGTCATTACAGATACCGCCGAATATCATTTTCAGGCATGGGGTAGCTTGGCAGCAGCGCTCAGCATCCCTTTTGATCGGGAATTTAATGAACAGTTAAAAGGAATCAGCCGTACGGAATCGCTCGACAAAATACTGGCACGCGGTAACCTGTCCAATACGTTATCAGAAGAAGGCAAGCAAGAACTGGCTATACAAAAAAACACCGAGTATCAGCGGCTCATCTCAGCCTTGACTCCCTCAGACGTTCTTCCGGGCATTCAAGCGCTTTTGAAGGAGCTGCGTGAAGCCCGAGTTGGCATCGCGCTGGCCTCTGCGAGCAAAAATGCAGCGTTTATACTGGATCGGCTGGAGCTAGCGCACTATTTTGACAGTGTGGTAGATGTTACTGCCATTCGGCATGGAAAACCTGACCCGGAAATTTTCCTCGCCGGAGCTGCGAATCTAGGCGTTCAGCCTGCCGACTGTATCGGCATAGAAGACGCACAGGCAGGCATACAGGCGATCAAGGGTGCCGGGATGTTCGCGGTCGGTGTAGGAACACCTTCGCAAATGCAAGGTGCAGATATCGTGGTAGCCACTACAGCCGAGCTTTCCTTGAGCATGCTGGAGGAACATTTTTACGAGTTCAAAAAATGATCCCATTCTGATTAAGTTCATATAGCCTTATGTATGACTAAAGACGAACACCATTAGGTGTTCGTTTTTGCTTTTGCTGGGAAAAACGATCAATGAATATTTATCACTATTTTACACATATTACATGCATATCATGCTTTAAGCTTTTTGAAGGGGGAAACGTCAGTGGCAAGATCACTCGAGGCAAAATTAGATTATCTTGAAAAGACTCTGGGTCATCTTCCTGATGTCGTCTTCAAAAAAATGAATGTGGGTCAAACGGGAATTCATGTCATTATGATCTATCTCTCCGGTATTGCGGATACAAGTATGATTAACGAACAAATCGTCAAGCCGCTCATTTTAACTGGAATCCGTGAAAACCACTCCCAAGTTAATCCTGACAAAATAAAGGAGGAGTTGATACAGCAGACAGCATTTACGATCGATATGACAGAAGGGACAGACCTTGAAACGTGTGTAAGCAAAGTGTTATCGGGATATACTTGTCTGCTGATCGAAGGGACTGATGATGTTTTTTTTGCTTCTACAGGCAAATTCCCTTCGCGAAGTGTTGAGGAACCCAGCACCGAAACTTTGGTTAGAGGACCAAGGGAAGGTTTTATTGAGGATTTGGAAAGCAACCTGGCAATGGTTAGAAGGCACATCAAAGATATTAGTTTCAGAATAGACAAAATAACCATAGGAAGGAGATCTTCCCGTAAATTAGCAATCTTGTACATATCGGATATCGCAAATCCGGAGCTAGTTCAAGAAGTTAAGCGAAGAGTCGAAACGATTGATGTGGATGATGCTTCCGATACCGGGGTTATTGAGCAATGGATCGAGGAACATCCATGGTCTCCGTTTCCCCAGATTCAAGCCTCTGAACGCTCAGATAAAGCTATAACAGCCTTAATGTCAGGGAGAGTTGTCATTATGCTAGATGGCACCCCTTTTGTCCTAATTGCTCCCATGACCTTCTGGATGCTGGCTCAATCGCCAGAAGATTATTATGAGCGTTTCCCCTTAGGGACATTTTTCCGCATGCTTCGTTTAATGGCTTTGTTTATTGCAACATTCCTGCCTTCGTTGTACGTTGCACTGATTTCTTTCCATCCTGGATTAATCCCGCCTGAGCTGGTCATATCTATCGTTGCCTCAAGGGAGGGAATCCCTTTTCCCGTTTTTGTGGAGGCTTTAATTATGGAATTGGCATTGGAAATATTGCGCGAGGCCAGTCTGCGGCTACCCAAAGGGATAGGACAGGTCATCGGTATTGTAGGCGGTCTTGTTATTGGACAAGCAGCTGTCGAGGCGGCGGTTGTAAGTGCTTTTCTGATTATTGTCGTTGGTCTTACTGCCATTGCGTCTTTTGCAAGCCCGCAGTACAGCGGCAGTATCGGAATTCGGCTTCTTCGTTTTCCCATTATGATGATCGCAGGGGTTTATGGGCTTTATGGAGTAATTTTAGCCTTTATTTGTTTAGGTGTACACATGGTCCAGATCAAGAGCTTTGGTGTTCCTTACATGTCACCCCTAGCCCCTGTTCGGCTAAGAGATCAACAAGACACCTTGGTTCGGGTTCCTTATAAATATCTCAGAAAACGTCCTATGATGCTAAAAACACAGGACGAAACACACTCTAACAGGAAAAGGAAGTAAAACTATGATTTCTTACGGCCTTCTGTTTCGTCGCACCCTATGGGTACAAAAATGCTTTGCCGCATGGATCGCGTGTACTCTCCTCACCGGTTGTTGGGATAGCAGAGAGATCGATAACTTGAGTATTATTCAAGGCGTCGCCATTGATACGGATCAGCAGGATATGCTGGAACTTACCTACCAGCACTTAATCGCGCAGAAATCCAGAAAAAATATGTATCGCAACGTAACAACCTTCAATAAAGATTCCATCCAGTCTGCTTCCAGGGAACAGGCTAAGCAGGTATCTCGTGCTCCTTTATATAGTTTTATTCGCTTGATTTTGATTAGTGACCAAGCTATACAAAAAAGAAGAATCGACCAGTTGTTAGATACGTTTACTCGCTCCTATAAACCAAGTCGAAAATCACTTGTTATGATCGTAAAAGACAATGCGAAAGAAGCACTCAATAAGATGGGCAAACATCAAGAGATACCTTCTATTGACCTTGAAGCATTGGCTAAAAACAGCAATTTAAATTCAAAAATACCTTATAGAATAACATTAGGGGAAGTTTCTACGCATATCTCACAAGGAGCTGACTTCCTCATTCAATGCCTAGAAACCGGTGGAGGCAATCACTTCTCAGGTGCAGCTCTGATCCGCGGCAAAACGAAGAAATTTGCTTATTGGCTGGACGAAGAGGACGTCATCGGAATCAACTGGATGCTGGGAAAAACAAAAGGTTCAATTATTAGAACTGAGAGCTCAAAGTCAAATCAATCCATGGTCTTTGAAGTAGAGGATGTCCACACAAAACTTATTCCCCACCTCAACGGGCAGGACCTCTCATTCACAGTTCGTATTAAAACAGATATCAAACTAAACGAAAGCACGGTAAATTCTGAAGACTTCCTGAAGGAATCATTCATCCAAACCGCCAAACAAGAGGCGCAGGATGAAATCAAACAAACCGTATCCCAATCGCTAAACACACTCCAGAAAGAAATGAGAGCAGATGTAGTCGGTTTTGGCACAAAAGTAAGAGTAAATTATCCCGCTTACTGGGATCGGGTAAAGGAAAATTGGCAAGACACATTCAGTCAAATACCGATCGATGTTAAGGCTAAAGTACAGATAGAGCGAACTGGTGCCTATTCAAAGGAAGAGGGTGAGTAAATGTCTAACATACCTTCCATGAAACAGGAGAAAATATCCACCCTGCAAGCCTTATTCACCGTCACTTCGACTGTGTATGCTGTAGGTATTGTCAGTTTACCAAGAACCATTGCGGAGAAGACGCAAACACCCGACGTGTGGCAGGGACTTTTGCTGGCAACTCTGCTTGGGATCGGCGTCATTTTTATCCACGTTAAATTGTGCCATAGATTTCCAGGGAAGACGTTCTATGAGTTCAATCCTGTGATTGCAGGTAAATTCATCGGCTTTCTGATCAATATCGCATTTATTGTATTTTGCATGATGATCTGCTCTCTGGTATGTAGAATGATGGCGGAATTCCTCAAGGGTCTTGCACTGGAGAGAACACCGATAAGTATGATTCTCTTACCGTTTCTTCTACTTATTGGGTATTTGACCTGGGGCGGTCTCCATGCAATGGTTCGATTGATCGAGCTTTTTTTTCCTTTAACCTTTATTGTTTTTTTATTGTTGATCATTCTTAATATCAACCATTTTAATCTTGATAATTTGCGCCCTGTTTTCCATAAAGGTTGGCGTCCGATCTTTGAATCACTTAAAGTTATACCTTTCTCTACTATGGGTTTTGAGTCCATTCTTATATTAACTAATGTGATGACCAACCCACAAAAAGCATGGAAAGCTGGATGGATCGGCTACTCGATTGCAATGGGTTTGTATATTTTAATGGTAACGATGGTCATTGGCTGTATGGGAGTTGAAGAAGTTTCCCGATTACAATGGCCGGTTGTGTCTTTTGCACAGCAAATTGAATTCCCCGGCGCGTTCCTGGAACGATTTGAAATATTATTTATCATTTTGTGGACGATCAAAATTTTCATGACCGCCTCAAATTATTATTTCTATATTGTTACTGGAATCAGCCAGCTCACCCAAAAGTGGAACAAGTATATCTGTTATCTCCCGTTAATTATATTATTTTGCCTGAGCATGTATCCCCAAAATTTTATTGAAATAGGCAACTTCGATAAAATAATAGGTTATGTTGGAATTGTTGTATGTGCGGCAGTACCTTCGGTGCTTCTTGTCATCTCTATGGTCTTCCATCGAACAGAAAAAACGGATGGAAAACAGTAAAGGAATCTCCTCGCTCTTCCCGATGACTCTTCCCCTTATGCTATAGCGTAAGGGGATTTTTACTTTTCACCCTGCGGTTATTCTTCGGAATTTTCCAACTGCTCCCTCCACTCAATTTACATCTGTGAACTGATATAATGGAAGAGTTAAGCTATTATCAGATCAACTATTCTCTCTTAGGAGACTCTTGCATATGAAACCAACCTATCTTATGGATGATATACAGTGGCAGCAGCTCATTCAAAACGTGGCTGACCATTTTAATGATGTGACGATCAAACGAGGTTTTCAGTACTTTAAGCAGGGAAAGGTAAAAGAATTCGCAATGCCTGATGCTGACCATATTGCGGCTGTCGTGGATGGGAATGAGCTCTACGAAGTGGATCTCCACTTGAGTGCTTTTGCTGCTAGCAGATGTACATGCCCTGTTCGCACCAACTGCAAGCATATGATCGCCGTATTGCTGAATTACGCGAATGAACAGGAACGTTCCGTTCATGCATTAGTGAACGCTCATTCGGCGGGATTCACTCGGCTGGCTGCAAGAGCAGACACCCGTACCCCAACTGCTTTCCGGTCGAACCTTTCGCTGGAGCACAAGGAAACAACACGAGATGCTCTCAGTAAAACAGCAAGCAACATACCGGACATGCCCGTTTCCGAATGGCATGATCTGTTTGATCAGTGTATCGCCCTTAATCATGTACACACCCAAAATTCTCAATATGTCCAAAGTGCTTTAGCTTCGATCTATGCCGTGAAGCCGCCGCTCTCATCCGGCATGCAGCAGCTATATGGACTGCATGCTCATCTGCGTGTGTTGGAAAAGCTGGTGCCTCAGACCCCCGTGACGGGTTACCCTACTCATACCTATATGGGTTACTACACACAAATTGCCGCAGATGAGCTTAAAGAAGCGATTGAGCGTGATTTTGAAAGTCCACTGGAGCTGACTGATGAACCGATGCATGAGGCCCGTATGGCAGAAACTTTAGCTTATTTGCGCCGAAGAATGCTGACAGAGTCGCGGAACGGTACTTATTTTTCAGACGCGTATTATCAGTTTTGGCTGTACTGGGTGCATCCTGCAAGGCAGGACTCCAACATATATACGGAGGAATTGCAGCATTTACATGCAGCTGAGGAGGAGCATAGTGCAAGGTTGGCACGGCTTCCGTGGATGCTGGCTCAGAGCTGGATGTATGTTTACCAAGCGCAGGATCATAAAGCCTGGGAACTGCTACAGGAGGCGGAACGGGCTTTTCCACTAAAAATCTCCTCCAGCCAATTGCTGTTGTTCCTACACGCGTTGCGACAGGCCGAAGATTGGGTACGTCTCAAAAACGGACTGCGACATATCGGCCCCCTCCTTCACAGTCATCGGGATGATCATTTACAGGATTATATGCATGATTGGGAGCTGGCTTTGCAGCACCTTCCAGAAGCAGAGGAGGACATGTGGGACACGCTGAAGGGTATGCTTCCATTTGCGGGTGGAATGTATGAAGAGGCTCTACTTGCTCATGAAAAATGGCGGCAATGGATCGACTATCAGCTAAGCATACGCAGTGAACCTTTAAGTTTTCGGGTGAGCGTGCTACAACCTATTGAAAAGAACGCGCCTGAGTTGCTGCTGCCCTTTTACCATCAAGCGGTAGAACGTTATGTGCTGGAAAAAAACAGATCTAGCTATAAAGCGGCGGTTAAGCTGTTAAAGCGCTTGTTCAAGCTGTACAAAAAAATGAAGCAAGAAACACGCTGGGAGCTGTTCTTCACGACCTTTACCAGCCGGCACAGCCGCCTGCGGGCGCTGCAGGAGGAATTGCGGAAAGGGAAATTGTTATCATGAGCCAATATACCGAAACGATTACGGTGCATATTCAATTAACTACCTATGGGGATGCGCTGATCTATGGCGATTCCTCCATGAACTATAGCATTTCCGGTCAAATGTTGAAGCAGCGTTTGTTTGCTTGGCATGAGGCTTCATTTTATGGCACCGAGTTGGAAATTCAGCATGTTCAAGACACAGATATTATCGTATTGCCCTCGGAGCAAGTAATTCCTTTTCTGGCAGAGCAGGAGCTTCTACAGCATATCGAATGGATCTGGGACGAGGCCAATGCCCCGTGGCTTCGGCTGATCCCTCTATTGGCTCACTGTATTGAAACGAAAGCTTATGTGCCCAACTTCACGTCGTTCCAGGCAGGGAAGCTGCAATGGAAGTGGGATGCAGAAGCATTGGAAAACATCCAACCAGCAGAACTTGCTTTGCTGGACAGCCTGGATGAGAACGAGCGCGATGGGCTGGTAGCGGCGTTCTCGGGCGCTGTTTTTCAGCGCTGGTACGGCACTGAAGAGGAAGCCGCTGATTTGCGAAGAGAGTATCCGGTTCTCTTCGCCCCCAATCGACAGGCTGCGGCAGGCCTGGATGCCCAAGCCTGGCTGATCGCCATTGGATGGAAGGCCGATACCGCGCCATTTCGCCCGCTTCTACAACTGCTGGAGCCAGAGCTGGAGGACGACGAGCCATCTTGGAAGCTCAAGCTTGTGTTGCAGGACAAGCAGGACCCGGCCTTGCTGGTGCCTGTACAGCTCGCCGATGATGGATATGCATCCGGCTCATGGCCCGATGCGTGGACGGTGCATGTGCGTGAGCGCTCAGGCGGATGGCTGGAACGCTTGACCGCTATTTTGCCCGCAGGGCAGCGTGCCGGAAGCCGCGATGACATACTGAGTCGCCCGCTCTCCGACGAAGCAGCGTGGCAATTCCTGACGACCGACAGCCAACGTCTGCTGGAAAGTGGTTGGCAGGTGCTGCTGCCGGCTTGGTGGGAGGCAGCCACCCGCAAGAAGCCAAAGCTGCGGGCCAAGGTTCGCCCCGGCGAGGGAGCGGGAGAGCGCTCGAAGGGCAGCTCGCTGTTCGGACTGGACTCGATTGTCCAGTTCGATTGGCGTGTTGCCATTGGCGATGCCGATCTGAGCGAGTCGGAATTCGCCGAGCTGGTCGCTCGCAACGAGCGCTTGGTGCGCTTCCGCGGGCAATGGATCGCGCTTGACCCTGCGCTGCTGGCGCAAATCCGCCGCGCCATGGACGGAATCGACAGCGCTCAGGGATTGTCCTTTCAGGACATTCTGCAGCTGCATCTGCTTGGCAACACCGACGAGCCTGAAGGCGATGCCTCAGGCGAGCAGCCGGAGGACCCGGCACGCTTCCGACTGGAAGTAGAGCTGAACGCTCATCTACTGAAGCTGATCAGCCAGCTCGGACGGCAATCGGAATGGCCCGCTCTGGACGTGCCGGATGGACTGCAAGCCGAGCTGCGGACATATCAGCGGGACGGATACGCATGGCTTGCCTTTTTACGGCGCTTCGGATTGGGCGCCTGTCTGGCCGATGATATGGGGCTCGGCAAAACGGTGCAATTTATTACTTATTTACTGCACCTACAGGAAATTGCCGCTGAGACGGGTGTACGCTCCAGTTCGTTGCTGATTTGCCCGACTTCGGTGCTGGGCAACTGGCAGAAAGAGCTCAGCCGCTTCGCTCCTTCATTAAGAGTCATGCTGCACTATGGAAGCAAGCGGGAACAAGGAGACTTGTTCCGCGAAAAAGTCGAGCAGGCCGATGTCATCCTGACCTCCTTCGCTACAGCAACTCTGGATCAAGAGCTGCTGCAAAGCATGACTTGGGATTCGATCTGTCTGGATGAAGCGCAAAACATTAAAAATGCGCAAACCAAGCAATCCACAGCTGTGCGCAGTTTCCCTGCACGTCATCGTATCGCGTTGACAGGAACACCTATTGAAAATCGGTTGTCCGAACTATGGTCCATTTATGATTTTATCAATCCAGGTTATCTGGGCAGCTCACGCGCCTTCAGCAATCGCTTTATGAATGCTATTGAGAAAGAACATAATGAGCAACGCACGATGGATTTGCAGAAGCTGGTTCAGCCCTTCATGCTGCGGCGCAAAAAGAAGGACCCTGCGATACAACTTGATTTGCCTGACAAGAACGAGATGAAAACATACATTCACCTTACCTCCGAGCAGGGTGCGCTCTATGATCAGATTGTTAAAGAACTGATGGAACGGATGCAGAAGCTGGAGGGGATCGAGCGCAAAGGAGCTATTTTGTCAGCTCTGACCCAGTTGAAGCAGCTTTGTGACCACCCTGCTCTTTTAACTAAGGAGGCGCTTCTGGATGCAGCAGCTTCTGGTTATAGTCAGCCCGATCTTGAAGCAGTCATTAGCCGTTCATCCAAACTGGAGCGCATCCTGGCTATGGTCAAGGAGCTACGGGAAGAGGGCGAGCGCTGCCTTATTTTTACGCAGTATATTGGTATGGGTCAGATGCTCCAGCAGGTACTCGCTCAGGAGCTCCAAGAACCTGTGCTCTATCTAAACGGCAGTACATCCAAAACTGCGCGTGACCGAATGATTGACCAATTCCAATCGCATACGCTCTCTCCTGACGAGCAGCCGTCTGTGTTTATTTTATCGCTCAAAGCCGGGGGGGTGGGTCTCAACCTGACAGCTGCCAATCATGTCTTTCACTTTGATCGCTGGTGGAATCCGGCTGTTGAAAATCAGGCTACAGACCGAGCCTACCGGATGGGACAAACCAAAGATGTACAGGTTCACAAATTTATCTCGTTGGGTACGCTAGAGGAACGCATTGACGAGATGCTGGAGAGCAAGCAGCAGCTCAGCGACCAAATTATCACCAGCACCGAGGGCTGGATTACTGAGCTGTCTACAGACGCGTTAAAAGACCTCTTTACACTACGGCGTGAGTGGGCATAATGATGTTCCAAATCGAACTATAATGTATATGAAGTACCAGTTTGAGTTCACTACATGCCTATTTTTAGGAAGCCGTAGTTTATAGCACGGTCCAAAGCTCCTTTGTGTGCATTTAATATCTCATCACAACAAAGGAGTTGATTTGAAGTGGCCATTCGTCCTCCACAAACGCTGAAATCTACGGGCAGAAAGGTTCCTGTTACGAGATATCGCAATGTGAGTCCAACACAAACCCTTCGTAGATTTACAGTTATCTGGGCTAACAATGATGGTGTACCTTTTAACACGTCTGGATTTTTTGCAACACTCCGGCGTTTAGATGGAACTTTTGTTCAAGCTGCAGGCTTCGACCGCTTTGGTACTGCCCGATTCAACAGAGTCCGCACACCTACGAACCAGCCTTATATTCTGCGTACTTTTAGAGATGATGGAGTATTATTCCGCGTTAGATCCGTACCTGCTGGCGTATCCTCATTTGTCGTTATTGGTTAAGTTCGTACCGAACGCAGCCTAGACGTAGTTAACAAAAAGAGCAGTCAGGAACAGAGCGTATCTGTCCTGACTGCTTTTTTCAAACTACCTATATCTGAACTCCAACGAATTGCTGAGGAAAAGTACTATTGACGAATGGATTAGATTCTGATAATCGGCTCCGTAGACAGAAGCTCTCTTGAGGCGGACCCGGTCAGTTCCAAGGCTGGAATGAGGCCCAGCGGCTCCAATCGGGGATTTTGGAAAGCATTTAGCTCTTGAGCTTTTAAAAAGAGGCGCAAAAGTCTATATGTGGGCAAGAAATCCGGATTCAGTTGGCATCCCGGGATTTATCCCTTTGCAACTTGACATTACAAATCCTGATTCTGTAGCAGCTACAGCAGAGGTTGCGAAAAAATATAAGAGGCCTGAGAAACAACCTGCTTTCAAAAGATCGTTTCTCAAGCTTTTATCTTTCTGTGAACAATGGACTGACGTACTCGGATGCCTGACCAGATGTTGTCCTTTTCGTCAGTGATATGAATAAAACTGGAAGAATGCTTTTCTCGCTGAACAGACAGTCGGCTTATACTGTCGAATTGTTCAGAAGCGTCACGTACATATAAAGCTCTTTAGTAGTTCCGATCTCATGATGATTTTCTGGAAGGGCAGGAGTGGAACGAATTAAATACCTGACTAAGTCAGATAAAATAATTGACTTTGTCAGACATCTCCATTATCATAATATTCCAAATAGTAATTTCAGGAGGTACCTTTATGAATTCAACTTACACGTCAATAGTTCATTCCATTCGAAAATTCAATCGTTTTTATACAAATGTTCTTGGACTGTTAGAGCAGTATTTGCTGGATAGTGAATTTTCTCTATCTGAAGCTCGTGTATTATACGAACTGAATAATATCGAGAATTGTACGTCGAAAAAGTTAATCGAAGCCCTAAGAATGGATTCAGGCTATTTAAGTAGGATGATGAAACGATTTGAGGCATTTAACCTGACTTACAAAGTGCGGTCTGCTGAGGATGGGCGATTATATTTTCTCTATCTCACCGATAAAGGACGGGAGACGCTTGCCAGACTGGACGCGCTTTCCGACCAACAAATTTCCCAAATGGTTGACAAACTGCAAGTACATAACCAAAAAAAGCTTGTGGAGGGCATGGAGATGATCGAAAGTGCTCTCACTGACAACCCTGTTTCCACAGAAGAAAAAATTAGCATACGTTCAGAGATTAGAGCTGGAGATATTGGTTATCTGATTTACCTGCACGGCTGGATATATGCCAAAGAATGCGGATACAATCATGTATTTGAAGGCTATGTCTGCAAAACCTTTTATGAGTTCTTGGAGAACTATAGTCCGGAAAAAGACAGGATATGGCTTGCTGAAGCAAACGGAATAATAATTGGCGCTATTGCGATTATCGGCCATACATCAGAAAAAGCTCAATTGAGATGGTTTATTTTACATCCTGACTTTAGAGGAATGGGGCTTGGGAAAAGGCTGCTGAGTCAAGCGACACAGTATTGCAGGGAAAAAGGTTATCGGCAAGTTTATCTGGAAACAACGGAAGACCAAAAACATGCGATTCATATGTATACACAAGCAGGTTTCAGATTTAAGAAGGAATACCGCAGCAGTGCATGGGGCGTTGACCATGTTGAGCTTACATATGAGTGGAATTTGTCATAATCATTTGCGAGAGCTTAAAATAAAAACACCGCTTTGGTATTATCCCCTTCAAGTAGACAAGATAAAAAAACATCTAGTTGTTGGTCATACCCCTGTCAAGTAGACAGGACTAAAAAGACACTTTTAAGCAGCCGTTTCTCGGTATTCAACCGGGGAACGGTTGTTTAATTTTTTCTGGAATCTACTTTGGTTATAAAATGAGATATATTCACATACCTGTTGTTCTGCCTCAGCAAAGGTTTCGGGTTTGCTTAAATAAATCTTTTCTGTTTTCAGGTGAGAAAAGAAGGACTCTATGCAGGCATTGTCTAGACAGTTTCCTCTCCTGGAATGGCTTCCAAGGATTCCGAGCTTTTAAGCTTGCGGTTAAACGGTTTCGAGGTATACTGAAAACCCTGGTCTGAATGGAGAATAACCCCCTCTATATTTACGTCCTTACTTAGTGCATCTAGTGTTTCGTTAACGAGGGCAAGATCGTTTCGCTGTGAAAGACGCCAAGCGACGATTCCATTGTTAAATAGATCCGGATAACCGACTGAATTCCCCATTTTCTCATGAGTCGGTATACCTTTTTGTGGTTGACCAAGAAGCCTTCCTTACGTAAGGCAACTGCATACGCAGATAACCAAAATAGGGATGAAGACGGTGGATGGACAACATATGAGATTCCAGAAGTTCTTCCTTTTCTTTACGCTATTGTGAGCGAAGAACTTGGTTCAGGTGAGTAATTCTTTTAAAGTTGAAATCCATCGTTTTACTTCTAAGCGCTCTTCACCTCGAAGACAAGCAACGCCATAAATCACTTCTTCAGTGTAGCTTAAAGGAACAAACGAGATCTCGTTATCCTCAACAACCACAAAGTTCGGCAGAACCGAAACACCAAGATCACTTTTTATCATGGTGTGTATTGTATTTATGGTATCTCCATAGGTAAAACTTGACTCAGGACAATTCTCAATAATTTTCCTGTGCATGCTTTTTAGTGTTGGAGGGGATTGGTGCTCGTTAAATAAAATGATCGATTTATGATTTAATTGTTCGAAGGTTAGTTCACGTTCATTCGCAAGAGGATGATTTTGGGGCAAAACACAAACATACGAGCCTTTAAGAACGGGGTAAAAGCAAAAATCAATGTCCTTTCCTAAATTATCTTCTGTAGTAAATATAATATCAAACTTTTGGTTTAATAAGTCATCTTTTTCTCTAGTCAAATTGGATTTTTTTAACTGAATTTGAATCTGTGGATATTTTTCCTTAAATCGCTTAATAATATCCGGCAAAACTTTCTTCTCAAAAACAGTCTCCGTGTAGCCAATGATTAAGGTACTATCATATTTTTCCGAAAGTCGTTTTGCTTTCTTTATGGATTGGTCTAATCTAAATAGAAGCCCTTCAATATCTTCATAAAAACTATTGCCGGCTACAGTCAAATTGACAGTTCTTTTGTTCCGAACGACTAAAACGATTCCCAATTCATTTTCTAAGCTTTTGATGTTGTGACTCACAGCAGGTTGTGTCAAATTTAATTTATTCGCAGTTGTTGAAAAGTTAAGTGTCTCAGCAAGAGAAACAAAGCATTTTAGTTGTTGAATATTCATTTGAAACACCCTTTTAGTAATAAATGTTTTTTATAAATCATAACATAAGGTAATTACACACTTGCGTCAACCTATGATATTCTTTCCTTGTGAAAATTATCACTAGGGAAGAAGGTATCAAAATGCGTTATATTATTACAGGAGTAGATGGTCAATTAGCAAGTCGCGTAGCAGAAACTGTTCTTGAAGAAGTAGATGGTCATAATCTAACTTTCACTTGCATGAAAAAAGATAGAATTCCCAAAGCTAGGGTTCAACGTTGGGAAAATGCAGGAGTAAAAATCTTTGAAATCAATTATGATGACATTCCATCAATGGAACGAGCATTCAAAAATGGTGATCGTATCTATATTGTCTCGGGTCTTGAAGTAGGCAAAAGAGTACAACAACACAAAAATGCGATTGATACGGCAATTAAAGCAGGAATCTCTCACATCACATATAGTTCTTTTATTGGTGCAACGGATCCAAAATATGCTCACGTTTTTGTAACTCCAGACCATACAGCGACTGAAAATTACTTAAAGTCAACAGGTATTGCCTATAATGCAATGAGAAATAATTTATATTTAGAGAACTATCTGACCATGTATCCTATGTTAGCACTAATGTCTGATAATAAATGGTTAAGCACTGCTGGTGAAGGCCGAGCCACTTTAGTTCACAAAGATGACTGTGCAAGAGCCGCAGCCGCAGCTCTCCTTGGAAAAGGCGAAGACAACAAGGCTTATAACATTGTAGGGTCAGAGTCTGTTTCTGTAAGAGATCTTTGTAACCTAATTAAAGAAATTTCTTGTAAAGATCTTGAGTACATTCCTGTCAATCCAGAGCAATATTATGAATACCTGAAAAAGTTACACATTCCCAAAGAAATTACGGGAGATTTCTCTCAATCACCTGTTCCATTCTGTGGCGAAGATCTCATGACCACTGATGCTAGCATTAAAGAAGGTCTTTTAAACGTCGAATCTAATGCAATTGAATTATTGACTGGACAAAAGCCAAAGACAGCTAAAGATATCGTCGAAAAATATAAATATATTTGGGAAGAAAATATCCAAAACTGGCGAGACATGAAATAAAATCTTTAAACACCATCTACACCGTCGCCAGGTATGAGCCCGCACAATGCGGGCTCAATATTTTTATTTTTGAATAAGACATACGGTTGTCATATTGAGAATGGTACATATAAAGGAGTTAGTATCACCCATATCATGTAAAGGAGCGATTAGATGTCTAGCTACGAATATGCTTCCAAATCAGAGTTAAAAGAAGCCATTCATGCCTCCTATTTACGGTTTGACAGTGAGTTCCAAGAGATCGACGAAAGCCATAAGGATACTCGAATCGACGAAGTCGATAAAACACCCACAGAGATGATTGCCTACCAGCTCGGATGGCTTCATCTTGTCATGAGTTGGGACAGAGACGAACGGGAGGGAAAAACCGTCATCATGCCCGCCCCGAATTATAAGTGGAATAGACTAGGCGAACTATACCAATCATTCTACAAGACCTATTCAGACCACTCTCTATATGAATTACGAAATATGCTCAAGCTGGCTGAGCAAACGTGGCTGGATTGGGTGGACACACTCAGTCATGAAGAGCTCTTTACCCAGGGCGTTCACAAGTGGACGGGCACCAATCCGAACTGGCCTATGGCGAGATGGATTCACATCAACTCTGTAGCACCGTTTAAAACATTCAGAGCCAAGATACGGAAATGGAAGAAATACAACGCGCAACAGTGATGAAAAAAAGTGTGCATTGTGCTACAATACTTTAGTTGTATCGGGATACATTTAGGGAAGGGTAAGTGAAACGCCATGCTTATTATTGGTATTGCCGGCGGTACAGGTTCCGGTAAATCGACGGTCGCACGCGCTGTCGTTGAACGTCTGGGATCTAATAAAGTGACTTTCATATCTCAGGATAACTACTATAAAGACCATTCACATCTGAGTTATGACGAACGTGCTTTGGTCAACTATGATCATCCGTTTGCCTTTGACAACGACTTGCTGATTGAGCATCTCCAATGTCTAAAAAAAGGACAAGCGACTCAAGCGCCCGTGTATGACTTTACGGTTCATGCACGCTCCACGGACGAGACGGTAGAGCTTTTGCCAAATCATATCGTTATGTTGGAAGGTCTGCACGTACTGTCAGACGAAAAACTCCGCAGCCTGCTTGATATTAAGGTGTTTGTGGATACGGATCCTGATGTGCGCATTCTTCGTCGGGTTCTTCGCGATATTGAGGAACGCGGTCGCACCATCCATTCGATCCATGATCACTATTTGACGACGGTTAAGCCAATGCACGAGGCATTTATTGAGCCTTCCAAGAAATACGCCGACCTGATCCTTCCTGAGGGAGGACATAACGAGGTCGGTATCCAACTGCTGTCTATTTTGACTGAAAAATATTTGGCAGGAGATCGGACATGGGGTACTGTATAAAGTAATCCCGGTTGTTCAGGCTGTCGAGATTTTCTCGGCAGCCTTTTTTGTCTTTTATATGCCATTTGAACTAAATTATCTTTGGAATCACCGTGTCGTTTATGTTAGCATGTAAAGATTGAATGCATTCGTTTTTAGTTAAAGTTGGAAGCGTTATCAACTATGTCCGTCAGGTGATTAGGCCCTCGCCTTAATGGCGTCTTTTTTGAATAGATATAATTATGGAGAGTGCTGTCATGAATGAGCTATGCAACATTTTGATTGTAGATGATGAGATATTGGTACGACAAGGGATCAAGCATCATTTGTCGTGGGAACAATACGGATTTCGAATTGTAGGTGAGGCCTCCAACGGGAAAGAGGCGCTGGAGCTGATTGAAGCCTTACGTCCTCATATTATCATTACGGATATCGTGATGCCGATCATGGACGGCGAGGAGCTGACACGCATAGTCAGACAGAACTATCCAGATATCGAGGTCATTGTGCTCAGCAGCTACGGCGAGTTTAATTACGTACGCTCCACCTTTCAGCAAGGTGTGGCTGACTATATTTTGAAGCCCAAGCTAGACACAGATGAGCTGCTTCAAGTGCTTCAGCGAACGGCTCGCAAAATCCCATCCATTCAGTATCAGGAAGATGCCGGGAATAATCGAATTACGATAGATCATGTGATCGAAAAATTGATCTCCGGCTATAGCATAGATTATGACGCTGAACTGCTGAAGCAAGCATTTCCTTATCCCCGTTTTGCGCTCATAGGTATAGAACAGTCGGTACAGCAAGATAAGGGGCGCTCTACTACTACCTCTGCTTCGGACCTATTTTCCAAGCTTACAGATCGGTTAGCCTCTGCCTGTGAACATATGGTTCTGCGACAACTGCCATCTGATGTCTATACAGCTGTTTTTTTAGCCAGTTTGGAGCCACGGGAATTAGACGCCTGGATGGCTACGGTTAGGGAAGTTGCTCAAGAGACGAAGCTGGTCGAGCCACAGACAGGCTGGGCGGTCAGCCATCTATTTGATGATTTTAACCAGATTAGCAATGTCTATCAGGATGAGGTGCCGAAGCTGCTAAGTTACAGGTTTTATTTCCCAGAAACGGCGCTACTGATGGAAGATGAACTCCCTCAGCCTGTTCAGGTGAATAGTTCGTTTAACCTAAAACAGTTTACGGAAGAGATGAAGCGTGAGCATTTTGATACGGCTTTTCAGGATTTGAGGTCCTATGTAGCCGCCATGTCCGGCAACTATACCTCTACCGCTTTTGAATTCAAATCGCTGCTCGGAAATATCGTGTTCAACATTACAATTTTGCTCGGGAATCAGGGGTATGATATGAAGGAGCTGGATGCGGCGAAATATTCGTATTTCAAAACAATTAATGATGCTCCTCATGTACATGAAGCCGTGCGGTTGCTGGAGACTTTTTTGGAGGAAGCGAACCGACAGATCCTGGCCAAAACACAGCAAGGAAGTAGTGCAAGCATGAAAAAACTGCTGGAGTATATTGAGGAACATCATGCTGAAACACTCAATTTGACGACCCTTGGGCAATATTTTCATTTTAACCCCTCTTATTTGTCCAGTTATTTTACGGCACACCATACAGAGGGATTTAGCGAGTATCTGAACAAAATCCGGGTTGAGAAGGCTGCTGAATTACTGCGATCGGGGACGCTGCCCATTTCAGATATTAGTAGTACAGTAGGTTATTCGGACCCCAGCTATTTTACTAAAGTGTTCAAAAAAGTGAAGGGCTACTCACCCAGCCAGTACCGCCGGGAGCATCTCCATTAGAGAGCAAGCGCATATCTGCCAGCAGAAAAGAGATTAAATATGAAAAGATATATCCACAAGATCAAATATCAAGGTCTGTTCTTCAAAATCTTTATTGTTATGGTGGTCAGCATCACTGCGGTGTCCTTGCTGACCTCTTTGGTGACGATTCGAATGTCTGAACGACTATTCGCTGAGACATTCAGTATTACGAATGCCAAGGTGCTTAGCCAGATTCAATCCAGCTTTGAATCCTTCAATGACTCTATCGTGAATGCTGTAACCCATGCTTCGGAAAATGGAACCGTCAAAAACTATTTGACTGGCGGCCAATCTGACTCAATTAACTCGGCAAGGATTTACTTTGGTATGGCACAGCAAATGAAGCAAATTAAATCGAACGTCGATGCTTATGATGTCGGTGTCGCTGTAACAGGGATGAACGGTCGGAGCTTTTACTCCGACTCGTCCTATTGGCCTGTAACTGCGGAACAGCTTAAGAGCAGTGCCATTACAGCCCGAAGCGTGGCACGACCAGCACAGCTTATGTATCAAATGGATACGGAGTTGTTTCATCAACAAATGAATAGCACTGCACAGAAGCCAACTCCCTATATTATTGCCTCCAAAGTATTTATGGAGCGAACGAGCGGCACCATGTACGGTATGATCTACATCGCTATCCGAGAGCCGGAATTTCGGCGTTTTTATAACAATTTCACGAGTAATGGTAATGATGTGCTGATTTTGGACAAATCAGGACTGATTGTATCAAGCAACCGCCAGGACCTGATCGGACAACGCTCCAGTGAACTGCTGGGCTATGCCACCAAAATCAATGAACAGGGACTGAACTATATTAATGCAGATGTGATGAATAAGGAGAGTATCGTTCTTTCCAACTATATTCCTTCATTTGATTTTTATCTGGTGAACATGATCGATAGACAAACGGCGGTTGGGCAAATTATTGACGTTAAATCTGTTGTATGGATCTGTATCGCCATCGTACTGATTGCTTTGGTGATTGTTTTCCTCATTTCCCGTCGCCTGATCCGTTCACTGACTCGGCTGGTCAAGCAAATGTCGACGATACGCGAGAAAAATTTTGATAATTATATCCCGGTCACAGGCAGCTACGAGGTCAGACAATTAAGTCATGCTTACAACTACATGCTCGATGAACTAAATGATTATATTCATAAGCTTTTAGAAACGCAAAAAGGCCAACGAAATGCAGAGCTTGCTGCACTACAACGGCAGATCAATCCACATTTTCTGTACAATACATTGGCTTCCATCAAAATGCTAGTGCTCAAAGGAAACAAGGAAACCGCCGCCGAGACGATTAATGCGCTCATTTCCCTGCTGCAAAATACAATCAGCAATGTGAACGAAACGATCACCATCGAGCAGGAAATGGCCAACATGCAAAATTATGTATTTATTAATCATGTACGTTACGGGCAACGGGTACAAGTGAATTATTTTGTATCCCCCGATTGTCTGGAGTACCATGTGCCCAAACTCATCATTCAGCCTTTCATCGAAAACTCCTTTTTCCATGCGTTTAATGAGAAGAATGCAGGGCACATCTATATATTGGTGTCTAAAACAGAGGATACATTAATCTGTGAAGTGGTCGACGATGGAGACGGTATGGATTTGGATGGGCATACAGTGCAAGACGGACTGCCGAATCCCAAGAGCAAACGCCAACTATTTACGGGCATCGGCATCCAGAATGTACACAATCGCATTACCCTTCTGTATGGAGAAGAATATGGCGTAACCATCTCTAGCAAGAAGGGCGAGGGCACCAAAGTAAGAATGACCCTGCCACTGATCCTAAAACCCGTCCCTCCTACCCCATAAAAATATAGGCTGAACTAAACAAAGAAGGTGAAACAAGAACGGAGTGGGCGGAATGATGCTTCGTGAAGAACTTTAGTTCAGTCTATAAAAAGTACCTAAAACTAAAGAAAGTACAAATGTAAGCGGTGCCTTTTTAGATAAATCATAATAATAAGACCAATCTGTATAAAGATATTCCTAACTGCCAGCAAAGCAAGGATGATAAACTAAATTCATAAACAAGGTAACCGCTTTCAAAAAAAGTTTTACATGATTAGTAACATATAAAAAAAGAGTAGGGGTTGAACAAAATGAAAAAAATGTCTTTCCTTCTGCTGATCGCAAGCTTGATCTTGCTATCCGCGTGCTCCAGCAATTCCGAGAAAGCAGCTACGACCACAGATTCAGGCAAGAAAGAAATCACAGTCTGGGCTTGGGACCCGAACTTTAATATCGCAGCCCTGAAGCTGGCAAAAGATCGCTATGTTGCCAAACATCCAGATGTAACCGTAAACATTGTTGAATATGCTCAAAACGATATCGTACAAAAAATGAATGCCGGCCTCAACTCCGGTTCTACTAAAGGATTGCCGAACGTGGTTCTAATTGAGGATTACCGGGCACAGAACTTCCTGCAAGCCTATCCCGATTCTTTCCATGATATGACTAATTCGATCAAAGCATCCGACTTCGCGGATTATAAAATCGGACCGACTAGCTACAACGGCAAGCAATACGGTGTTCCATTCGACTCCGGTGTTATGGGACTGTATGTAAGAACGGATTATCTGGAACAAGCCGGCTACAAAGTAGCGGACTTGACCAATATTGATTGGGACAAATTTATCGAAATCGGTAAAGCTGTAAAACAAAAAACAGGCAAAGATATGCTGACTCAAGATCCGAATGACCTGGGTCTGATCCGTGGCATGATCCAAACTGCAGGTTCTTGGTACCTGAAAGAAGACGGTAAAACACCAAACCTGGCTGGTAACCCAGCTCTGAAGGAAGCACTCTTGACGTACAAATCCTTGTTCGACGCTAACATTGTTAAAATGAATGCCGACTGGAGTCAATTCTTGGCCGCGTTCAACAGCGGTGCAGTTGCTTCCGTACCTACAGGTAACTGGATTACGCCTTCGATTAAAGCTGAAGCTTCGCAATCCGGTAAATGGGCTGTAGTTCCTTTCCCTAAGCTGAAAAATATACCTGAATCCGTGAATGCTTCCAGCCTCGGCGGCAGCTCCTGGTATGTCCTCAACTCGGACGGTCAAGATACCGCTGCTGATTTCCTGAAAGAAACATTCGGTTCAGATCCAGAGCTGTATCAAGATATGCTGAGCAAAATCGGAATTGTCGGTTCATTGAACGCTGCTTCCAGCGGTAAAGCTTATGACGTGGAAGATGCTTACTTCGGTGGCGACAAAGTATACAAGAAGTTTGCTGATTGGACTAAACAAGTTCCAAAAGTCAATTATGGCCTGCACACTTATGCCATTGAGGACATCATGACCGTTGAAATTCAAAACTACCTGAACGGGAAAGATGTAGACACAGTTCTGAAGGACGCTCAAGGACAAGCGGAAGCACAGCTTAAATAAGACAGTCCATCTAGCCAAGGCTAAACAATAAAACGATAAGCACTTAAAACCTTGGGCTTGCGAGTTCAAGGTTTTATTGCTGCATAGGGAGTTGACATGGTATGAAGACAGCCGCGCCCAAAATGACTACAACACGTCTCAAAGCAGGTATGACAGGATGGTTGTTCATATCCATCGCAGTGATCATGATTGCCGCCTTTTATTTTTATCCGATGATTCAGGCGCTGATCTTATCCTTTAAAACGGGTACAGGGTCTAATCTGAGTTTTAACGGCATTGATAACTATAAGCGCCTGTTCACCGACAAAATGTTCATCACCGCCGTAAAGAATACGTTTATCTACTTAATTTTCCAGGTACCTTTAATGGTCATTCTGGCTCTGTTCATTTCCGTATTGTTGAACGATAAAAACCTGAAATTCAAGGGCTTTTTCCGCACTGCCATCTTCTTGCCGTGTATCACATCTCTTGTAGCCTATTCGGTTGTTTTCAAGTATCTGTTCTCATCTGACGGTTTGGTAAACTCCTTGTTGCTGAATCTGCATGTGATTGGTACGCCAATCCAATGGATTACAGATCCTTTCTGGGCCAAAGTAACAATTATTATCGCGATCACATGGCGCTGGACCGGGTACAACATGATCTTTTATCTGTCGGGTCTTCAGAACATTGACAGCTCTATCTACGAAGCAGCCCGCATTGACGGAGCTTCCCCGATTCGGCAGTTTTTCAGCATTACCGTTCCACTGCTTAAGCCGATTATCCTGTTCACCTCGATTACATCGACGATTGGTACACTCCAGCTCTTCGATGAAATTATGAATATTACGAAGGGTGGGCCAGGTAACGCGACATCTTCTATTTCGCAATATATCTATAATCTGTCCTTCAAGTATTCATCCGACTTTGGTTATGCGGCGACCGTATCTTATTCCATCGTCATTATGATCATTATCTTGTCGATTATCCAGTTTAAAGTGGCAGGTGAGAAAAAATGATGAAAACAAAAAGAGCATTTACGTACGCCTTTCTGATTCTTGTATCATTCATTTCGATTTTCCCGTTCCTGTGGATGCTATCCAGCTCCACGAACCTGTCAGTCGATGTGACCAAAGGCAAACTTCTGCCTGGCTCCCATCTGATGGATAACATGCACAATCTGCTGGAACAAGTAGACATCGTTACTGCACTCAGTAATTCTGCAAAGGTTTCCATCTCAACGACGTTGCTAGCTATGCTCATTGCATCACTGGCTGGCTATGGCTTTGAAATTTACAGAAGCAAAGCGAAAGACGTTGTCTTCAATATCCTGCTGATGTCGATGATGATTCCGTTTGCGGCAATCATGATCCCGCTTTACCGGATGTTCGGCAGCATTTCTAATGTCATACCATGGATCGGCATTGATACGCTCTCTTCTGTCGTTATTCCGACTGTAACTACGGCGTTCCTGATCTTCTTTTTCCGTCAAAGCACCAAGATGTTTCCCAAGGATCTGCTGGAAGCTGGCCGGATGGATGGATTATCCGAGCTGGGTCTGTTCTTCCGGGTGTATATGCCTACGATGAAAACAACCTATGCCGCTGCCGCAATCATCACATTCATGTCCAGCTGGAACAACTACCTCTGGCCTCTGATTGTACTGCAAACGCCAGAAAATCAAACCATCCCGCTGTTGATCTCGAACCTCGGCTCCAGCTATGCACCGGACTACGGCGTTATCATGATCGCCATTGTCCTGTCCACACTGCCGACTGCACTGGTATTCTTCCTAATGCAGAAGCACTTTGTCGCAGGTATGGTCGGCTCGGTAAAATAATAGATTTCTGTGTACGATCTTCATTCAATTTAAAAATAAGGAGTGTTCGCCTTGACCATTCATACCCCTAGTCTGGACTGGCTCACCGATGTGACCAAGTTCGCGGTAAATCGCTTGCCTGCCTATTCCGACCATAAGTATTACGCCACGCTTCAGGAAGCAGAGCACCAGGCCGATATGGCCTGGCGTCACAGCCTGAATGGGAGCTGGAAGTTCAACTATGCGACGAATCCGGCCACTCGCCCAGTAGAATTCTATGCCCCTGACTTTGAGTATGGCGGCTGGAGCGATATTCAGGTACCAGGTCATATTCAGACACAAGGCTTCGGCCAAATGCAGTACGCCAATACGATGTACCCGTGGGACGGACATTCAGACGTTCGTCCACCCCATATTCCAGAAGACCACAATCCGGTCGGTAGCTATATCAAAAGATTTGTTTTGCCCGAAAATATGGCTTCTGACGCGCAACCTGTGTTCATCTCTTTTCAAGGTGTCGAGTCGGCCTTCTATGTATGGCTGAACGGACAATTTGTCGGTTACAGCGAGGACAGTTTTACACCGTCTGACTTTGAGCTAACACCCTACCTGCAAGCTGGTGAAAACAAGCTGGCGGTAGAGGTATATCAAAGAAGTACAGGAGCTTGGCTGGAGGATCAGGATTTTTGGCGTTTTTCCGGCATTTTCAGAGACGTATATCTGTACACGATCCCTACTGTTCACGTACGCGACCTGCATGCCAAGGCGGATCTGGATGCTACCTACACGCAGGGTCTGCTGGAATTGAAACTGACTTTGGAACAACCGGCAACGGCCCATACAACTGTCGATGTGAAGGATGCCGCCGGTCATATCGTAGCTTGTTTAAAAGCTGACTTTACAGACGGCATCGCCTCGCTGTCGGCAACCTTGGAGCAAGTAGAGCGCTGGAGCGCGGAGAAACCTTATTTGTACACGTTGTTCATTCAAATTTATGATGCTGATGGATCACTTGTCGAGGTGATCCCACAAAAGGTCGGCTTCCGCAAATTCGAGATGGTCAACAAGGTCATGCATCTGAACGGCAAGCGCATCGTCTTTAAAGGTGTGAACCGTCATGAATTCAACGCTCGTACCGGACGTGCGATTTCCCGTGAAGATATGCTGTGGGATATTCGGACACTCAAGCAGAACAATATGAACGCTGTCCGTACCTCTCATTACCCGAATCAGACACTGTGGTATGAGCTCTGCGATGAATACGGGATATACGTGATTGACGAAATGAACTTGGAAACACACGGTTCCTGGCAAAAACTCGGCGCAGTCGAGCCTTCGTGGAATATTCCGGCCAATCTGCCGGAGTGGCAGGATATCGTTATGGATCGTGCCATTTCCATGCTGGAACGGGACAAAAACCATGCATCCATTCTGATCTGGTCTTGCGGAAATGAGTCGTATGCAGGTGAAGTGCTGCGCAATGTCGCTAACTATTTCCGGTCCACCGATCCGAGCCGTCTGGTACACTACGAAGGCGTGTTTCACAATCGTACGTACGATGATACCAGCGATATGGAGAGCCGGATGTACGCCAAGCCCGCAGATATTGAGCAATACTTAAACGACAATCCACAAAAGCCGTATATCAGTTGCGAATACATGCATGCAATGGGCAATTCCGTAGGCGGCATGCACAAGTATACCGAGCTGGAGAACAAATATGAGCTGTATCAGGGCGGTTTCATTTGGGATTATATCGATCAGGCGGTTATGAAAAAAGATCGCTACGGACGCGAGTACCTCGCGATCGGCGGCGACTTTGACGACCGTCCAACAGACTATGGTTTCTGTACAGACGGAATTGTCTATGCAGACCGGAAGGTTTCACCGAAGATGCAGGAGGTCAAATTCCTGTACCAAAATCTGAAGCTCATCCCGGATACCAAAGGTGTGACCATTCGCAACGAAAACCTGTTCGAGGGTACAGGGGAATACGAGCTGGTATACAGCCTGCTGCATGAAGGTCAAGAGATCGCGCGAAATGTGAGTCATGTGGATGTGGCGGCTCAGACCGAAGCCTATATTCCATTGACGTTCCCAAGCACAGACGAGAAGCCTGGGGAATATGTCATTCACACGGCGCTTGTATTGAAGGAAGCGACGCTCTGGGCTAAGGCTGGGCATGAAGTGGCCTTTGGACAACATATTTTCATTGTGGAAGATCCAAATCCGCTGAAAGCTCCAATAGGTGAAGCCCTACGAGTGGTGCATGGTGATGTAAATATTGGCGTTCACGGTACAGATTTCACCATCATGTTCTCCAAAGGAGCAGGCAGCCTGACTTCACTTCGCTACGCTGGACGTGAGATGATCGCTACGCCTCCTGCTCCGCTGTTCTGGCGAGCGACCACAGACAATGATCGGGGAACGGCACTGGGTTTTGAAGCTGGTGGCTGGTTCGCTGCAAGCCTGACGCGTAAATGTGTGGGTATTGAGGTCACGGAAGAGCAGACAGACCGTGTGACCATTACGTTCCGCTACACCCTAAGCATTCATGCTGACGTACAGGTAACGGTAACCTACACCGTCCTGGCGGATGGCAGTTTGAACGTAAAATCCACCTATGAAGGTGTATCAGGGCTGCCTAACCTGCCGATCTTTGCCCTTTCGTTCAAGGTTCCAGCGGACTATCGCCATCTGGACTGGTATGCGATGGGACCGGAGGAGAATTACATTGACCGAGCCCTTGGTGCTAGACTCGGCGTATTCCGCAACGAAGCTGCGGATAATGTGTCCGGGTATGTCGTGCCACAGGAATCCGGCAACCGTACAGGCGTGCGCCGGGTCGATATTACCGACGATTCCCAGCGAGGCATTCGCATTACAGCACCTGCCACCGCACCAGTGGAATGCAATATTTCGCCGTATACAGCGTTTGAGCTGGAAAGTGCAGGCCATCTGTATGAACTGCCCAATGTGTATTACACCGTTGTCACCGTAGCTGGCAAGCAAATGGGCGTAGGCGGCGACGACAGCTGGGGTGCTCCGGTACATGAGGAATATCAAATTCCGGCTGATCAAAAGCTGGAATTCGAGTTTACCGTGCAGCGGATATAAATAAACTCTCCGTATAGACAAGTATATGTAATAAAAGCCCTTCCGCTGCTTCCCTCATGGAAAGCCGGAAGGGCTTTAATATTTACGTACCAAATAGTTGTACTTATCCTAATCGTATGGACTACTCTTCCTAAATTGACCTTATCTGTAGAATAGGCGGTGAACACCCTATCTATTTCAAAACAACTTCAATATTACGTCCAGGATCGCTGTACTTGTAGAGGCCAGGATTTAGTTCCAATTTTCCGTCTAATTCAATATCTTTATAACGGTCAACATTAACTCCTGTGGATACCATACCCTTCGCAATGATCTCAGGTACTACTTCTTTGTCGTTAATTCGCATCGTTGTTTGGTTGACACCTTTGAAGCCAGGGGAAACGGATTTCGATTCGACAATCAAATCTTTTCCCTCTGTATAGTATGTGAAATCAATTTGATAACCGTCTACATTAAGCTCAGCGAACTGTTTTTCTTCTTTGGGTTTATGAAGAGTAATCCAATTCTTGGAAGTATCACGTTTCTGGATGACAGCATCTTTCAATATAAGTTTCATTGGAACATCAGACCAGTCCTTATACCACTCTGAGGATTCAAATTGATATAAGTGTTGATAATTTTCAGGAC
Organism: Paenibacillus sp. lzh-N1; assembly: GCF_002872435.1. Lineage (NCBI taxonomy): Bacteria > Bacillati > Bacillota > Bacilli > Caryophanales > Paenibacillaceae > Paenibacillus > Paenibacillus sp. lzh-N1. The sequence continues at coordinate 1,438,675 of NZ_CP025696.1, forward strand.
CAGCCCCTTTAAGATTCCATCCTCCGTTAATTTTTTTATCACCTATAACCAACTGAGCCGTTTTATAATGGACATTTCCTTTTTTAAGTGAATCACGCTCTGTTACTAGAATTTCAATATCCAAGGGGGTAATAATCAGTTGGTCTAAGGTAGCGCCTGTATTTTCCCGGAATTCAGCGCTGCTATGCAGCTTCTTAGAATAAATCGCTTCACTTGCTTTTTTTCCATCCGCTTCAAATTCGAACTTCCAAGTACCTTCAATTCGTTTTGCTTCCTCAATGTAACAGAAATGAAGGTTTGCCTTTCTCCAATCTTGTGCAGTCATGTTGAATACCTGCTCAATATGCAACTCTGGGCTGTCACTAGGTAGAATGGTTGGGATGGCGTCTATTTCTTTGTCTCCCACTTTCATTACCAAATGCGGGTTCCCACGTCCTAAATCGGATGGAGCTGCAGCAACTCTAAAGCGGACAACAGTCTTGTTATTGGTTTGTCGAACGGATTCTATATATATGTTAGGATACTGCTTGGTCCCCGTAACGAGGGTATCCCCAGCTTGATGATTCGTCTTTAAAGGAATATCCTGATTACGATAAAAAATTAGATTCTGTGCCTCAAGTGTATAATTTTTTTTACGATCCTTTAATGTATCAACAGTTTCATAAATGCCTAGGAGTTTCTTGCTTTTAGGATCGTAATTCAAATATCCGTGTGCTCGTTCCTTGTTATTAGAATTGCTAGTTACCATAGTTTTCTCTATAGCAAACCCAATATAACTGCTTGGGTCGGTTCCCGGATCCAGAGAGATGAGCATTTTCATTTTTTCGCCATCTGTTACAACACCATTCAAATTCATCGTAATGCCTGCATTGGTTGCTTTTAGATCATACCGCTGGCCAATACCATTATTTATCGCATTGGTTACACTACGTCCGCCTATTCTATCCCAATTGATAGTCACACTAGCGAATACAGGGATGGCAATGAGCAGAAAACATGAGAATACAATACTCGCAGGAACAATTTTTGTTCTATGCATAGGTGCTTCCTGTGACTGTTGCAGAGTTGCTTTTCGTTTGGTTGCTTCCTGTTCTATATTTACCCACATTGCATCATATTCGGGTTGAGGAATGTGCTGTTCTTTCTCAAAATACCGACTCACTGCTATTCATCTCCTTTACTTGGGATACCACCATTTTTTTTAGCAGTTTAAGCCCTCGATTTAATCTGGATTTAGCTGTTCCTTCGGGTATATTTATAACTCTAGAGATCTCCGGCACAGTCAATTCGTTTACATAACGAAGGACCACGACCATTCGAATTTTATCTGGAAGCTTGTTATATAGCTGGTGTAGCTCTGTCTTAGTTTCTCGATGATATAAGCTCTCTTCCACCGGATTAAATGAATGAGGACGTGACAATAAAAAAGTTCGTATTTCCTTCATCAGCCCAGTTTTTCGCCTTCTAAGCACATTGCTGCACTCATTGGAAGCAATTCGTAAAATCCATGATTTGAGATCTTGTACTTTGGACCTGTCGGCCAAGATTGCTTTGACAAATACCTCCTGGCAAACATCTTCTGCATCTGCTTGATTTTGCATCAGATAATAACAAAAATAATATATCTGTTCCTTATATAGTTCAAACAGCTCTCGATCAGTCATATACGTGCACCTCCCTTGTTGTGGTCTCATCTATTAAGACTATTAACGGAGTACAATCGTTCATTTACATCGAAAAAAGGCAGTCCTATATAGGACCACCTATTATTGATCGTTCAATTCCCAACGCTCGGATACTGTGCCACATGCTCAATTCACTTCTTTTATCAATCAAAAAAACCACCCTGCTCTAACCCCTGTCATTAGCCTCCAAAATAAACATGAGTCCTGGCGACCCGGCTAGCTTGTAGCCAGATTAACATATGTTCGCGAGAAATCAAGGTTCTTCAAATCCCTTTGATCTATAAAAAACTCCAAATACCCTGCGTCCCACCAGCACATACCAACCTCATTCAAGGATGATACAGAGAGCAAAACATGCCAATTTTCCGAAGCTTGATCGTGCTTTTCCCGATTCGCCTGGTATTCTTGCAGCTGAGGCAGCACTTCGGATCGTAAATGCTCCGCATACTCCGTACTTCCCCTATGCATAGCTTGCTCGGCTTCCTGATGGATCTGACCCTCACTCTTATGCCAATTAAACAGAAGACCCTTTAGCCCGTTACGGCACAGATAAGCATCCCGACGAGTGTTCCCGGCAAAAGACTGATGCTGCCCCCACACCGTGTCGCTATGTTCATATAAAAGCTCATAAAGCTCTTCGTACTGATCTAATAGAATATCTCCTAGCTCACCCTCCGATGGTAGCGTCAGGATCGGATGAAAAGAAATTGCATACGCAGTGAAATCCCGTTGATCCGCCGACACCTCTACGCGCCCAGCGGGCGGTAATGTTTTCTGCAAAGCACTGCTGTCGCCGTTATAATAAAAGATTTTATGCTCAATATCGTAAGCTGGCTCATCCAGCCCAAGAAAAAAGTATAGTATACCTTGATGAGGCAATCCCTCAAATGGTGAAAAAGGCAACTCGCTTAGATTGATTTGCGCAATAAACGTATAATATTCTCCATCTGAATTACACGGCCACTCGATCGAAGGAGGTAAATCTGGATAGCCGGCGATCCGACTATTTCCAACGTGTTCATAGTTTTCCTCATGCTCTAGCTGAAATTGTATAGTAGCTTCGGCTTCCTGATAGATCTCTTCTTTTAACTCATCATCAAGTGAATGCTCTTCGAGTATTCGAGTCAGTTCTTCCTTTAATGGTGGTTGCAGCATCTCACTCGCCCCTTTTGACAAAGTATTATGTATTGATTGCTCTCATTCAATCTCTCTTAAATCAGATTATCAAATTATAGTCTGATAAGCTATGCTGCCGTGAAGCGGAAATGGACTAGACATTGTTCATAAATGTTTTGTGATAGGCATTCCGATACTGTGAAGGAGTCATATGTACTCTCTTTTTAAACAACCGCATAAAATACTTCTCATCCGTGTATCCTGCTTCTTCCGCTACCTGCTTAATGCTCATATCTGTACGAGAAATCAATTCCTTAGCTTTGTTGATTCGAATACTGTGAATGAACTCCAATGGACGCATGCCCGTATTCTGCATGAACAAACGGGATATATAATCCTTATTGTAATTGAACTTCTGAGCCAAATCGGTCACGGTCAGCGGTTCTCCAGCATGAATTCGAGTCCACTCAATAATCTTGTTCATGCTCACATTCCCCTGTGAATGGACAGGATTGGAGATCAAGCGACTGAGGGCCAGTTCGGATATCTCGATCAGCAGTGAGGTGAACAAATAGTTAGCACTGTGATACGTAAGATAATGCGAGTTGGCGACATGCAAGATTTGATTGACGATAATATGAATCCGATCTCCGTTATCTGCCTGTACACTTTGCGGCAAATAGATATCGCGTATCACGCCATGACGCTGTACAAGCCCGTCCATTGCACTTGTTTCCTGCTTCATTTCCTCACTAGATAATACATTCGGGGTCGCAGGTACATCGAAATGAAACCAATAAAATTTAACCCCAGGCAACGATTCCCGGTATCCTCGATGCGTACAACCGGGGTACAGCAATAGAATATCTCCTTCCCCTACTTCAAAATCCTCCTCTTCCTCCCGTATATATACCGTCTCTTGGACTCCAAGGATCAGCTCAAAGTTCTCAATGGAACGGCTCATATGTTTCCATGGCACCTCGGAAACGAACTCGCCTGCCGAGATCAGTTGGATCGGAGCATCTACATTCACTTTCAGATAGGTCATGTTATCGCCTCTTTAGATTCATGTTCGGATTTGTCCACCTATTGTATGGTTAAGCTACTGACATACCGCGACTCCAATGCTAATGTAGTGGAGAAATATACACTTTCATCTTAGCTAAGGAGCGATGATTTTGAAAGCACAAGCTTTTGACTTGCATAAAGTAAGCATTGATTCCGGCCCACTTTACCACGCCATGGAGCTGAATACGACCTATCTGCTGAGTTTGGAACCTGACCGTTTATTGTCACGTTTTCGTGAATATGCGGGATTGGAGCCCAAAGCGGCTCATTATGAGGGCTGGGAGGCACGCGGCATCAGTGGACATACACTTGGTCACTACCTGTCTGGTTGTGCACTAATGTTTGCCTCCACAGGCGACAAAAGACTACTGGAACGAGTAAACTATGTGATCGACGAGTTGGAAATATGCCAAAATAGTCATGGAAACGGATACATTTCCGGCATCCCGCGTGGGAAAGAGATTTTTGAAGAAGTCAAAGCCGGAGATATTCGTTCCCAGGGCTTTGATCTTAACGGAGGCTGGGTTCCGCTATATACGATGCACAAGCTCTTCGCAGGCTTGCGTGATGCCCACCTGCTCGCTCATCATCCCAAGGCTTTAGCGATGGAAATCCAACTCGGCGACTGGCTGGAGGATGTATTCCAAGGACTGAGCGATGAACAGGTGCAACAGGTACTCCATTGCGAGTTTGGCGGCATGAACGAGGTGCTGACCGATCTGGCGGAACATTCCGGAGAAAAGCGCTTTTTGAACCTGGCGGAACGCTTTTATCATGGAGAGGTGCTGAATGATCTGGCAGACAGTCGCGATACGCTGGCAGGACGACATGCTAATACGCAAATTCCTAAGATCATTGGTGCAGCACGGCAGTTCGAAGTGACAGGCAAACCTCTATATGCGGACCTTTCCCGATTTTTCTGGGATCGGGTGGTTCACAAGCATTCCTACGTAATCGGCGGCAATAGCTATAACGAACATTTTGGCGAACCCGGCAAGCTGAATGATCGTTTGGGCGAAGGCACCTGTGAAACCTGCAACACCTACAATATGCTGAAATTAACAAGACATATGTTCGAATGGGACGCGTACGCAGCCTATGCCGACTACTATGAACGAGCAATGTTCAATCATATTCTGGCTTCACAGCAGCCTGTAGATGGACGTGTATGCTATTTTGTATCGCTGGAAATGGGAGGACACAAGTCCTTCAATTCTCAATATGAGGATTTTACATGTTGTGTCGGGTCCGGTATGGAGAGTCACTCCATGTACGGCACGGCGATTTATTTTCACACGGCAAATACAATCTATGTCAACCAATATGTCCCTTCTACCGTGACGTGGGATGAGATGGACATGCAGCTCAAACAAGAAACCCTCTTTCCGCAAAATGGGCGGGGAACGCTTCATGTCATAAGCAAGGAGCCCAAGTTCTTCACGATTAAACTAAGATGCCCGCACTGGGCGGAGCAGGGAATGAAGATTATAATCAACGGAGAAGAGTATGCCGCAGAGGCTTGTCCTACCAGCTATATTGTAATTGAACGAGAATGGAACGATGGGGATACGGTCGAGTACGATATTCCTATGACAGTAAGAGTTGAGGGAATGCCGGATAATCCGCGTCGGATTGCATTCATGTATGGCCCACTTGTGCTGGCTGGAGATCTGGGTCCTGTTGTACAGGAGTCCAACGAGGAACGTCTGCTGGCATCTGTTCTGATCGGATCAGCTGATTCCCTGACAACCAAGCTGATTGCTGACGGGAACGAGACTAACACATTCCATCTAAACGACCTGGGCTATATCGGGGACTTGCAGCTTCGTCCGTTTTATCAGATATACGATCGTTCTTATACCGTCTACTGGGATCTCTTTTCCAAGGAGGAATGGGCAGCAACAGAGGCAGAATACCGTACCGCGTTAGCGTACCAGCTAGAGCTGGAACGACTTACAGTGGATGTTGTGCAGCCTGCCGAAATGCAGCCTGAACGGGATCATGCCTTCACTGGAGAACACGTTGGCCTGGGGTCCATTTATAATCGCAAATATCGCGACACATGGTCTGGGGGCTGGTTCTCTTTTGTCATGAAGGTGCTCCCTGATAAGCCTGTCCAATTAGCAGTGACCTATCTGAAGGACTCCGACCGCTCTCATCGTGACTTTGACATCACTGCAGATGGTCAGAACTTAGGAGAAGGCAAGCTGGAATCCGAAGAAATGAATAAATTCGAGACGTTTATCTATGAGCTGCCTCTGTCTGTGACGAATGAAAAGAATGAAGTTACGATTCGATTCACAGCCCAGCCACAAGGCAAGGTGGCGAGGGTGGCTGGATTGCGAGTGATCAAAAGTCATCTATAGCACCATTCCGTAGCACTATCCCGCCTATATAACAACAAGCAGACGCTTCTATAAGCTGTCTGCTTGTTCTGCTTACCGTCTTATAATTTGAATCATCGTTATTGCTCCATGTTCACTTTACATCATGTTCATTTCACGGAAACTGTCTCTAATCTTGCGCAGCTCTTGCTGTGCCCTGCTGTATCGGGAAGCGTAGGTCCAAGCAAGCACCTGATGATAATGCGAAGGTGTTTCAATTGTGGTCACGTTATACATGGCCAGATTTCCGTCTATTTCTCCTTTTAGGGTAAACTCAATGGCAGGATATCCGTTCACCACCATATCTGAAGCAGTCCCCAATTCAGGGTCCGTAATTCCTGACACCAAATGATCCTCAATGATTCCTTTATATTCTTGAAGGGTCATACTGCTGTCAAAGTCGCTTTTCGGTTCAGACAATACAATCAAATATCTATCGGTAAATTCATTTTTAATGGAAATATCCGCTTCCTCATTAATCCTATTATCTCGTGACCAATTCCACGGAGCCGTAACTGCAAACTGATTATCCTTACTGGTAAATACCTCAGGCTTCACGATTTGAGTAATGAGCGTAGAAATTAAGGATACAGCAAAGACAATCGAAGTGATCGTCATCAGGATGATTGCTCCTGCAATAATCCCGGTTTTCTTTTTGCTCACCTTCCCCAAATCCCGTGTCCTAACTACATATGTATTGGCGGCCATATCTCCAATTCGTTGTTTCCGAGGTGTCACCAGCACACATATACCGGCGGGCAGCCCCCAGAAAAGCAGCGGGTTCGTATCCACCAGATGTATGAGCGTACGGATCAACGATTTAATCATGCCTGGCGGCATTCCTTCTCCATTCACGACCTGAATGCGAAGTACAAACTTGCCCAGCGTATAGCCTGTAAGTCCTTCCAGCAACAGATAATAGCAGAAAGAGCCAATCAAGAAGAGTATCACTATCATACCCATATTTGGGATTTCCGCTTCAGCTACTTTTTTCGCTATAAAATAGACAAGCCCACCATACCCAAAGACGATAAGAATGAAGTCAATCATCCAGGCGGCCCATCTCCTGAAAAAGATAGAGGCTCCGTATGTTTCTGATAATACCGCCATCCTATCTGGTTCTTGTCGTTGATAACCGCCATTCCTCACAAATTCTCCCGGAGCTACTGTAGATGGATTTTTCGATAAATTATGTTCTTCCAAATGATACACCCCTGATGTCAATTTAATCCCAGTTAAGTATAACATCCTTTTTCATCCAGTGGAGCAATCCTGACAGCGCACTGGAGTAAACCGAGTCCCGCCGATGAACAAACCACACCTCTAATTTACGATATGTTTCGGGTAAACGATGCGAAGCAATACTTCCCTCCTTTTTCGCCTTTACAATTGACGAGTGTGGCAGCATGGACACCCCCAGACCAGAGGCTACACCGCCTAAAATGACTTCCAATGTTCCGAATTCCATAATCTGATACGCATCCACACCTGCATCGCTCAGAAAACTTTCCGCTCTTGCCCGATGTGTGCAGCCTACATCGAAGAACAGCATAGGCTTGGTAAGCAACTTGCTCATATCACTTTCTCCCGGTTCCGAAATAAGCACCAACTCCTCTTCAAACGCCGCAACATGCTCTATATTCGGATCATCGACAGGGCCATAGACGAATGCCCCATCTAATTCGTAATTTAATACCTTTTGTACAAGGGCATGCGTCCCCCCGGTCATCAGCGATAGCTGCACATTAGGGTATTCAGCGTAATATCCCGTCAATAAAGTCGTTAGATGCGTAACCGCAGTCGTCTCAATCGAACCCAATCGCAACGGTCCTGCAGGCTGGTCCGAATATTGAGTAGACTTCTCTGCCTCGTCGAGCAAAGTCAATATGGATTCCGCATACTCCAGCAGATTCTCTCCTGCCGACGTTAGTGTCATTCCGCGATTAGATCTGCGAAATAGCGGTACGTTCAATTGTGCCTCAAGCTGCTGAATCCGTGAGGTCACATTGGACTGTACATAGTTCAACACTTGCGCAGCCCTTGTGATGCTGCCCTCGCGAGCAACCGCCCGAAAAATTTTCAAATCACTGCTTTCCATATATACATCACCTGCTTGGTATGATCATTTATGATACTGACGTTCGATTTTGTTCATTTTACCGGATGCTTGCCACTCTGTACAATTCAAGGTACATGCAAATGCATCTAAAATCGACCACAGGAGGCTTTAAAATGAAAGCTGTAATACATACTGTCAAAAATGGCCTTGAGGGCCTGATGTATAAGGACGTTACGGACAGACAGCCGGCGCAGGGCGAAGTGAAGGTCAGACTCAAAGCTGCAGGCTTGAACCATCGGGATCTGTTCCTCATGGCGGATCGAACCGCCAACGATGCTCCACTCATTCTAGGATCGGATGGAGCAGGCGTGATCGAGGCTGTGGGCGCTGGCGTCCCAACCTCACTGGTAGGCACTGACGTAATCATCAATCCATGTATCGGATGGGAGAAGACGAACCACGTTCCCTTGGTTCCTGCCATTCTGGGCGTTCCTTCAGACGGGACATTGGCCGAATCGGTTATCGTTCCCGTTCAAAATGCCGTCAGCAAGCCAGCTTACCTGTCCTGGGAAGAAGCAGGGGTACTGCCTTTGTCTGCCTTGACCGCTTACCGTGCTCTCTTCACTAGAGGCCAATTACAGCAGGGTGACCATGTCCTTATTCCCGGTATTGGCGGTGGGGTAGCCACGTATGCCATGCTTATGGCCTTAGCGGCGGGTGCACGAGTCAGCGTCACATCACGTAGCGAAGCAAAAAAACAGGCTGCCCTCGCCCATGGCGCTCATCATGCATTCGACAGTGATAGCGATTGGAAAGAAAGCATGAACGGAGACACCGTGGATCTGATCCTTGACAGCATCGGACCCGCTACGTTCGACAAATATCTGGATGTCATCAAACCGGATGGCCGGATCATTACATTTGGCGCAAGCTCAGGAGATCACATAGAGATTCCGCTGCGTTCTATATTTTTCCCACAGATTAGCATCATCGGTACCTCTATGGGGAGCGGTGAGGAATTCGCAGATATGCTCCAATTCATGGAGCGCCATTCCCTTCATCCCATTATAGATAGCGTCTTCCCTCTACAAGATACAGCGCAAGCCTTTTACCGTATGCAGCAGGGAGTGCAGTTAGGCAATATAGGGATCAGAATAGAATAAGGCGTACGTAACTTTAAACGTCTATAAAAAAATCCACTACTATAAAGTGCCTCATCCCGAGGTCAATTTTATAGTAGTGGACCTATTCAGTCGATCAAACGATGCTGGACCCATTTGTTGCCACGGAAGCGCCAGAGGAAAACGATCCCCCGCACACCCCATTCAATATCCATGGCCAGCCAGACACCAACAATCCCCAAGTTGAACACAATGCCCAAAACATACCCGAGCACTACCCGACACAACCACATGGACAGCATCGAGGTGAGGGACGTAAATTTGGAATCACCTGCTGCCCTAAGCGCAGAGGGGGTAATAAAGGCGCTGGACCAGAGTGGAATCTGGGCCAGCGTATTAATCAGCATGACCATAAAAATGTCATCTACAATTTCAGCAGGTGGATGAAACAACCCCACCATCGGCTTAAACAAAGGCATTAGGATTAGCCCCATTACAATAAACGAACCGGACGACAGCCAAATAAACGATTTGGTAAACTTGCGGGCATCGTGTACATTTCGCCGTCCCATGCATTGACCCACCACGGTCACAATCGTAAGAGCCAAAGCATTCGCAGGAATTTGGAACACGTTAGCTAGGGATGAGCAAATGGCATTCGTCGCCAATGCATTGGTCCCCAGGTTCACAATGAAGATTTGCGTTAAAATTTTACCTCCATTAAAAAACATCTGTTCCGCTGCAAAAGGAAGACCAATAAACAGGATCTTTTTAAGCATGGCTAGATTAAAATAAAGCATATCTCTAAGCTGAACACGCAAGTCGTCATCTACCCTAACCAAATAAATCAACGCGCAGGCAGCCCCTGCATATCTGGACACATTGACTGCAATCGTCATGCCCAGTACACCCATATCTAACAAGTTAATAAATACGACATTCAGCAGCACATACGAAAGGTTCATGATGAGCGAAAGAGCCAGCGACGCCCTCGTCTTGCCGATCCCTCTCAGCGCTCCACATACGGCCTCAACGATCGCAATCCCCACGAAAGACATACAGCTTCCCAGCAGGTACACCTTGCCGTTAGCCAATACATCAGCCGAGGCAGAGCCAAACAGGACGCTTAAAATGGGATTGTACAACAGGATCATAAACAGACTGATACATAAGGCCAGCAAGGAAACGGAGGATATAGTACCGGATGTTGCTTTAGAGACCATAAGATCGTTGCCGCTCCCCTTATACTGCGCTACAACAACCGTACCCCCGGTAGACACTGCCACAAACACATTAATTAGGAAAATATTTAATGAATCAATCATATTTACGGCACTGACCGCCGCCATCCCTGACGAGCTAATCATTGCTGTGTTCACCAAATTAAGACCCACGATAAAAGCCTGATCAATTAGAAGCGGGATAAACAAGGCAATCATCTGCCGATAATCAATAGACTCTCCAGAAAAATGCCGATTCAGAAAGCCGTGCGTTCTCATCCTTACACTCAGTTGACTCATATCATCACATTCTTTTTATCAAATTGAAAAAAACCCTTCAACAGAAGAGTCTTTCATGGCGAAAAAATGTATAAAGTTGCAAGGCTAGATGTCTCTGGCTCTTGATTCTGTACACTTTTCTCTACATAGAAGTATCACTCCAAAAGAAAATTCTGTCAATGCGTTTGCTCACATTTGAATAGAAAAAAGGTGAAAAACCTGCTCAGCTCGGTGAACAGGTTTTGAAACAGGATTATACCATCCCTCGGTATGCATAACATCTTGTTAAGAGAATATCTATGATCTTCTCGCAATTAAGTCTTGTTGAATAGAAGCTTCATTCTTTTCGAATTTCTTATAGAAAAACATAGGGATAATTCCGATCAAGAAGACGATAAACGGCAGCCAGATGAAGCTGAACTGAATGCCAGACAAAGCAGTCGGGGTCTGAACCTTTCCAGCAATATAGCCCGTGCTACCCATAACCCATGCTGGCAATAATCCGCCAATTCCGCTACCTGCTTTAATACAGAATGCGCTTCCAATAGAAGTCAGGAATCCACTTGCCCGAATTCCATTTTTCCATTCCCCATAATCAACCGTATCGGACAACATGGCAAATGGCATAGAACACGCAAAGCCTGATCCTAATGCACCAATGATCCAGCCAGCAATAATAAGGGTTAAGTTTGTACTTCCCATTAAAATCACAACTTGACCTAATGCAGCTAATATCAATCCGATAATCATGATCGTATTTTTAGTTAATTTTCTGGCAAACAACGGAATCAGAACCATAGAGATTAATTGCAAAGAGGTCAGTCCGTTGATTAAAGGCACCAAGTCCTTACTGTCCAGATTGTATTGCAGATAAAAGATAAGCGTGGCAGAACGAATATTCAAACCGATCCAGTAACACAGGTTAGCAGCTACAACGAGCATCCAGGGCCAGTTTCGCTTGATGGCTGTAAAGCTTTTAGCAATGGGAACAGATTTCGTTTTCACTGCCGCATTTTCACGCAAATCGGCGAACGCTATGAAAAACATAATAATCGCCATAATTCCAAATAAAACGAGCGTTAGAGAAAATCCTTTTTGGTCATTCCCCTGTCCAAAGAAGGCGATCAGAGGTAAGGTGAACGTGGTGGCGATGAAGAAGCCCACGTTTCCCCCGACCATACGGAAAGAGTTCAAGACCACGCGTTCATTGGAGTTGGTGCTCAGGTTAGGCAGAATAGACGTAATCGGTGTACTGATTCCCGTATACAAAATACCCGCTATGATATAAGTGATGGCCGCATATGCAATTTTCCCCGATTCACTCCAATTGGGCGTCGTAAACGTAAGGACCATGAACACGGCAAACGGAACAGCTAGCCATAGAAAATAAGGTCTGCTCTGGCCGTATTTTGATTTGGTTCGGTCAATCAGGATACCCCAGATCGGGGCATCAATGGCATCGATAAAACGGGTGATAAATAGTAATGTCCCGGCAATCCCGATAGAAAGACCGAATACATCCGTATAAAAATATAATAGATAACTGGAAATAACACAGTATAGTAGATTGCCTGCCGTATCCGTTAACGAATAGCTGATTTTACGATGAAAAGGAACGGTACTGGCTGCTTTTTCGGGTGGTTCCGTACTCACAATTCTCGTACTCATGATCTTTCCTCTCCCCATGCGAATGAATTATGATTCATAAACCCATACACGCATTTCCCCTTTGGCCCTGTTGCACCAGGCGTAGTAAGGAATGGCGGTAATTTGTTGAGGAACAAGTTCAGGGGGCTCCGAGCTGTATAATGCATTTGAACCTTTTACCCGATATCCCTCTATGGTCAGCTTTACAATGCCACCCAGCAGATTTTCGCTAAATTCTTCTGTAACGGGATTATCCTTTGGTAATCTTAATCCTGCCAGGTTCGCCCCATTATCCGCTTCTTCCAGACAGTACACAACTGGACCACGTTGAAGAGCAACTTGCTGCTGGTTCATGGAGACAAGCGGATTGCTCCGAATGCGCTCCACCGGCATAGCCAAGTGCAAAGTTACCATATCGCCATCCTTCCAAGTGCGCTGAATCTCGACATAGCCTTTTTCAAGATGGTCTAGTGATATGACTTCCCCATTCACCTTTACCTCTGCCTGCTTGCACCACCCTGGAATTCGCAGTGCCCATTTAAATGCAGTTGGCTCTGTTACATGGATCGAAAGAGCAAGATCCGCATCCCACGGATAATGATGGGTTTGTGTAATTTCAATCTCTTGTCCAGATAAAGTCATGTTCACCTTGCTGGCAATATACAGATGCGTATACAACGTATCCTCGGTCTGGGTGTACATATTGTCCTCCACCGATGCAATCATTCGCGCCAAATTGGGTGGACAGCAGGCGCAGAAGAACCATTTTTGCCGCTCTGTTTTTACATGTTCCTGATCTTTTCTCGATTTTTGGAAACGATTGACTTCCAGCGGATTCACGTAGAAAAACCGTTTCCCATCCAGATCCATCCCACTGATCGTTCCATTGTAGAGCGCACGCTCCAGAACATCGGCATATTTCCGGTCCGGCGCTAAGCGCAGCATACGATTGGCCCAGAAAGCCAGCCCTACAGAGGCGCAAGTTTCGCAGTACATGCTGTCATTGGGAAGATCATGATGGCAAGTGAATGCTTCCGCGTTCACCGTAGATCCGATTCCGGCAGTAATGTACATTTTGTGGTTCGTGACATCATCCCACAGCGTTTCACAGGTTTGTAGCAGAGAAGCATCTCCCGTTTTTGCAGCTAGGTCCGCCATCGCAATATACAGATACACTGCTCTTACCGCATGACCAACGGCCTCTTTTTGTTCTCGCACAGGTTGGTGTGCCTGCTGATATTCGAAGCCTAGGCCAAAATTAATATTGTTATCATCATTCCAGGTGGGCTCTGTTTGAATATGCTTTCTCTTTTCTTGCTCCTCCACAAAATAAATAGGATACTGTCCCCGCTGTTCGATAAAATATTGCGCTAATTTGAGGTATTGATCCTTAGCCGTTACGTCGTATAATTTGATCAAGGCCAACTCAATTTCTTCATGCCCCGGATAGCCTTTCCGCTTCCCTTCTTCTGTACCAAATATCTGCTGAATCAGGTCTACGTATTTCTCCATAATGTGAAGGAGTTTCGTCTTGCCCGTCGTTTCGTAATAAGCAACAGCCGCTTCTATAAAGTGTCCTGCACAATACAGCTCATGATTATCTCTTAGGTTCGTCCAGCGATTGTCGGGTTCCTTCAGCAGATAATACGTATTCAGATATCCATCCTCAGCTTGTGCTCTTCCCAATAGATCAATGACCTCATCAGCCCGCTCTTCAAGCGCAGAATTTGGATGATCCCTTAAGCTAAAAGCAACCGTCTCCAACCATTTGGCAAGATCACTATCTTGGAAAACGGTTCCATAATACTCTCCACTAGATTCCCCGGCCGCAATTCTAAAGTTCTCAATCGCATGGCTGGGTTCTGTATCTGGTAATTCATCATTTAATGCTTTCCACTGATAAGGAATAACCTCTTCCGCCACAACCTGCTTATACTTTTTCCAAAATGAATCATCGACGATGACATGCTTCACTGGTTTTGCCGTTTTCATTGGATAAACATCCCTTCCTGAAAATAGAACGCTTTCATTTTTGAAAAAATAAGGATAAAGTAATGATAATATCGAACAAGCTAACCTGAGCTCCCCTTGCTACAGTCCTTATTTTATCAACCTGAATTTATAAAAAAAATCGCGATCTTTAACTAAAACTTATACGATTTCACACACAAAGGAGCTGACTTCCATGAGCAAAACAGACTTTCTATCTTTCCTTGTCCCTCCATTGCCTTATTTCATTGAGGGGAATTTTACTACATACCAAAAAGGGGACTGGCATCCGAATCGCTATAACTTGGGATATTTTGACGTAATTATTATTAAAGAAGGACTACTGCACATCGGTGAGGAGGATGAGTCGTGGAAGATAACTGAAAATCATGCACTTATTCTTGAGCCGGATAAGCACCATTTCCCCATAGAGGCATGTACAGAACAAACCTCCTTTTACTGGTTTCATTTTCAAACCAATAGCATGTGGTGCGCCCAATCCTCGCCTGATCTTATTATCCCTAGCACCCCCATTCCTGAGTTGCATTTTCATTCAGAACATACCACCATCCATCTCCCCAAATATCAAAAACTAGTTAATCCCCATGAGCTGTTCTCTAAATTGGACTATTTACTAGCCTCTACTTTAAAAACTCGAAAGCTGGCTCTATGGGAGACTCAACAAACATTTGTGAATATTTTTCAGAGTTTGGAATATGATGAGAATTATAAAAGCAGTTCCTCAAAGTTAGCTGAACAGATCGAAATATTTCTAAAGCAAAACTACAGAAATGCCATCACGAATAAAGACCTGGAGACACATTTTCACGTACATCAAAACTATCTTGCCAGATGCATGAAGACCACCTTCCAACGCACGCCGCTAGAGTATTTAATGGACTACCGCCTGGATCAGGGACGCAGTCTTTTGCTGCAAACCGACTGGTCCATCCAACAAATTACAGAGGAAACAGGATTCTCCCAGGCCAGTTATTTTTCTAAGTGTTTCAAGGAAAGGTTTGGAATGTCACCGAAGAATTACAGACAACAATACTGGAAACCAGCCAATTGAATGTTTACGTCTCTTTTACATTTTGATTGCATTCTTTTGATACTGTCACTTTATACTGAGTCGGTTATATCATTTTCGCTTCAGAAAAGGGGCTTACATATGAAGGTAAATAAACTAGCATTATTAACCATGTTAACAGGGATTCTGGTATCACCAGAACTGATCCATGCGGCAGACACTCAGCCATCCGGGTACGCATCACTACGAACACAGGCAGATAAAATGGGGGCAACCATTACATGGGATAGTGATGACCATTCAGTATTGATAAAGCTGAAAAATGGCATTGTCGGGACTTTTACAGTCGGTGAGAAGCAATATCGTCTAGCTGGCCAAAGCGGAAAAGCAGACCGAGAAATTAAGATGATCAATGGAAATGTATATCTTCCTACAAAAGTGATTACTACGCTTGAAGCAGAGAACAGCAAATATACAGATCCCAAGGACGCAGTCCCCACCTATAAAGTGCTCCCCTCTGTCGAAACAGAAGCCGTGGAGGATGGAGAAGATGCAGCTGACGACCCTGCAATCTGGCTTAATCCGGTTAATCCAGATAAAAGCAGAATTTTAGCTACCAATAAGGGCGGCGGAATTTTAGTCTATGACCTGGATGGCAAGCAGCTGCAAAACATGAAAGTCGGAAAAATGAACAACGTGGATCTTCGTTACGGTTTCACATTGGGCGGTAAAAAAGTCGATATCGCAGGCGCAACCAATCGCACCAACAACACGATCGATATCTTTACCATTGATGGTGTATCAGGAACGTTGACCAATGTGGTTGACAAACCTATTAAAGCGACTATGAAAGAAGTATATGGATTCAGCTTGTACCATAGCCTCAAGACAGATAAGTTTTATGCGCTCGCTTTGGGCAAAGAGGGTGAATTTGAGCAATATGAGCTGACGGACAATGGAAACGGCAAAATTGCTGGCAAGCTTGTCCGCCAGTTTAAGCTGGCTACGCAATCCGAGGGCATGGTTGCTGATGATGAATATGGTACGCTCTATATAGCTGAAGAGGATTACGCCATTTGGAAATATAGTGCCGAGCCAGACGGTTCATCCAAGCCGCTGCGACGTGTTGATATTGCAGATGGACGTAGACTTCACGATGACATAGAGGGACTCACATTGTATTACGGCAAAGACGGCAAGGGGTATCTCATGGCCTCCAGCCAAGGCAACAGTAGCTATGCGATCTATGAACGACAAGGCGACAATGCGTATATAAGCAACTTCACAATCGGCGACAGCCCTACCGTAGATGGTACGTCTGTCACAGACGGTATTGATGTTCTGGGTTACGGATTAGGCAAGAATTTCCCCCATGGTATCTTCGTTGCACAAGATGACGAAAATCTCCAAAACGGCAAGAAGTTAAATCAGAACTTTAAAATGGTACCTTGGGAGCGAATTGCTACAGGTGCGGCTACCCCGCTAACGATAGACGATGGCACCAATCCGCGTGAACTGGTGAACAGAAGCACGAAGTAATGCCCGTCAGGGAAATAAAATCAACAACATTCTGACTTGATCCATAGAAAAACCCGCTCAATGAGCGGGTTTTAATTGTTTACGCTTTAAGATCAAGTACGAGTACATTTACCGAGTTAGCTGGTAATTGTAAGAGGACAGAATCCGTATGCAGCGTAATCTGCTGTTCGGTAGGCACTACCTTTTCATCATTTTTCTTATTCACGTTAGGTACATGAACAAGCGAGGAATCGCCGGTTAGTGTAATCAGCTTGGCACTGGATTCAACATTCAAATCTTCCAGATTCAGCTGTGTTGCCTTATCTACGTTATCGGCATTCACAAGCTTCACATATACATGTTCAGCATCTTGGGTCACCGAATTAAATACGTCTCTGTTGTAAGCCTCCAACTTGTAGTCCAGCACTTTACTGGTAGTTTTGCCGTCGGTGTAGGAGCAAATCAGGTTGTTGCCCGTTTCTCCCCCATAGTTCACCGTGATGGTGTAGTCGGTGTTGTCGGCCAACTCTTCATAGCTCGCCGCTCTCAGGTTGCCCGCCGCTGTACTGGAAGAGTAGTCACCCATGGTATAGCCTTCTATACCTTGCTTGTAAACCTTCACGCCGGTAGCATTGCCGCCATAGCCAATCGCGTATTCGATGACGTTCTTTTTCTCAGTGGTAATATCCGTGAGGCCTATACCCACATAAAAACCGTCCGTGCCGGAAAGGCGAGAAGCAACCACCTCTACCTTGTAGTTGTTCCAGCTGTCGTTCAAGATGTACAAGCCATTCAGACCGCTATCTTGGGCTTTGAGGACAAGCCCCTTGCCTTCCTCCAACGTAGATCCTACGGAACCAGGAATAACTTTCCATAATGAATTCAATTCCTTAGTAAAATCTTGATCCAGCAGTACACTGCCGTCCTTATTGGAGGTAACGGTCACACGCTTAACTACAACCTCGGCGTTGCCTGTCGCGATTTCGATTCCACCCTGAGGAATGAGGTCGATCGGCTTGCCATTTTTGTAAGTAGAGAACGAAGTGGCCAATACTTTATCACCCAAATATTGGGCATACATTTGCTGCACATAATAGTTTGGTGTAAACCACACGGTTTCGTCATCGAACCAGATACAATCCGGTGTCCATCTGTAAGTTCCGTCCGTCAGGACTTTGTTAAACAGCGGCGCATAGGCAGCCAACCGGACGACATCGGCATTATTTTCGAAGCCCGTCATCACTGCTGCTTCTGCTACTGCGCCTGCCAATGTATTTTTATCTGTTGAGGCATATTCCCCAACAAAAACCTTCGACGTTTCTTTCCAGTTGACACTGCCATCCGCGTTATAAGCTCTATAGTAGTAATTATAGCGGTCCACATTATTCAACAGATACTCATTAGAACGGTAATAGTGTTCATCGGCAATGGTGTCCATATAGTCTTTTTGCTTTTCATACCAGGTTACAGTCTCTTCCGTCACCTGGTTACCGTCTGCAAAAGCAACCTTGGCTGAGCCCTTCATATTACCGCTCAGGAACTTCCAGCCCTGCTGATAAGCATCGTCGTCTGCTTGAGCGCCAACCGTGGAGATGATATGCAGTTCATATCCCGGATAATTTTTCTCCATGTACTCATCAATTGATGTCTTGAATACCTCAAAGTTGGCGAAGAACTCTGTACCCCAGTTTTCGTTGCCCACGCCCAGATAACGCAAATCGAACGGTGCTTCGTGGCCCATTTTTTTACGCATGGCGGCCCATTCATTATGTTCAAAATCAACGCTGATCGCAAAGTCGATCAGATCCGTAAAATTCTTGATATAGTATTCTCTTAGTGCACCTCCAGCCGGATGAGCATAATCCGAGCGGGCTTGGCAAAGCACACCACAGGCCATAACCGGAAGCGGAGCTGCATTGAGGTCTTCTGCCAACTGGAAGTATTCCATATAACCAAGACCCATGGTCATCATATAGCCCCATACATTAAAGTTTTCCTTGCGCAGCTCGATATCCCCAATGGATTCCTTCCAGTCGTATACATTTTCCCATATAAACGATCCTTCGGAAATACAACCACCTGGAAAACGCAAAAACTTCGGATGCATGCCAACCAGTGCGTTCACCAGATCTTTTCTCAATCGGTAGTTAGGGTTGCCCTGATAGTTGGCGTGTGCCGATGGGGACTGCTCTTCCTCTCCTGCTCCCCATACATCTTGTGGGAATAAGGAAACCATATCAATGGAAATGTCCCCTTCAAATGTAAGTGCCAGCTGTCCCAGCACCGTAGCTGTACCTGTCAGCACCAGCTTGGAGTCGACACCGTATTTTTTCCACGTGCTGCCACCTTCCACCTGTACGGTTACCGAATCACTGATGTCCTTTTCCTTCGAGTCTTGAAGTTGCAGTGTGATGGTACCCGTCGAATCGGCCTTTGCCCAGATGGTGAACTCATACTTGGCCCCCTCTTGGATGGACATGGCACAATTCTGGTTAGAATCGGAGAAGCCTTTGTTCCGGATCGTTGCCCCATCCGCTACCGTCACATAATAAGAGTTCACATCCTTATCCTTTGCGCCCAAAAATTCATTCAATCCACCGCTATGTTGTGGATTCATCTTGTCCGTATCACCAGACCAGGCGAACAGCGGATTGCGATTCCGTCCTGTAGAGCAGCCGCATTCACCCGAAGCATGGGAATACGTATCAAACTCGAAGGATTCGAATGAGCGATTTTGTACAAGTTCTGCATATATCCCGCCATCTGCGGCGTTATTGATATCCTCATAGAATAAGCCGTACATCACTTCGCTGACATCCACAACTTCTTTATTCCCATGAATGGTCAGCGTGTATGGAGGCAATTGTTCTGGGAGAACGGATACTTCAAAGCTTTCTTCAATCCGGCTCGAACCTCTGGTCAAGAGAGCCGTAACGGTGACCCCCTCTGCGGAAGTAATCGCCTGAACCTGTCCATTGTCAGAGAGTATGCTAGGTTGGCTGGATTTCCAGGTCACTTCTACTCTTCCACCCATCAGAACCGTTGGTAGAGATATGTCTTTGGTTATAATCGTCGTCGGAAATGATAAATACTTATCGCGGGCAAGCTTCACAATCTCCTCATCTGTCAATGAATCGCACATGACCTCAATGACTTCATCCGCCGTCAAGCCTGCTTTATAAATTCGGAAATCCGAAACCAAGCCAGCAAAGTCAACATCCGCTGCATGTTGGGAACGACCAATAAAATTGTTGCTATAGTTGGTCGAATCTGCAAACGTTTCGAACCATTTGCGCAGCTTGGCATAGTTGCCGCTGGAGGTTTGGCTGATGGAACCGTCTGCTGCCACTTCACCATTGACATATACCACCGGGCCCGCACTACTTAATGTGCCGCCTTCCGTGCCGATTACAGACAGGGCTATGTGCATCCATTCATCTCTGACAAAACCTCTTCCTGGGTCTACGGATAAGTCAGCCTCAGTGAAAAGAGTTCCACGCAGATTCCGTGTCATAAACATATAAGGACCCGTGTGGGATTTACCAAAGTCAAAAACACGTTCCCACATATCCGTGAATCTGCCGAAGTTTACCCAAGCCGTCACTGTAACACCAGTGTTATCGCTTACATCTTTAAACAGATCAGAAGGTAGCTGAATATAAGATGTTCCGTTGGGACCTCCCTCAAGTGCCAAAGCCGCTCTTCCGGTAGTATGGGAGATCTTAGGTGCTGCTGTGCCTGAAGCAATCCCGTCATTACCTTGTCCAGAGCTATCCTTGCCGACATTCTCTGCATCATCAAACTTGTACCGCGCAATGATTTGATCTTGGAATTTGGTCATCTTTATGGCTCCTATATCTATAGTTTATTAATGTAATGCCTAATTAGTTAATATAAATACGTACTATATAGCTATAGTACCTTATCTTGTGTACCTTTTTCAATCCAATAAATCTGATTTATAAAGAAAATGCTTGAACAATCTACATTAAAAAAGCAGTCATCACAGAGAATACTCTGCAACAACTGCTGTTTGGTTCATAGAATTACTTAGCCAGTCGGCAATTTCCTGAAAGGAAACAGTTCAGCGGTTAGCTATGGCTACCCGTTCAATTTCTGTCCACAATTCGGACAAAAGTTAGCTCCCTCGTTTTTTGTGCCACAATTCGGACAAAAATTAGGTCTTTTACCTTCACCAGAAGGAGTGGGAGCATCGGATGCAGGCTGAGTCTCAGCCGGGGGCTTCTGGCTTGGGTTCAAGTTTTTCATCATTTCATTCGCTATATTCATGCCCATCATCATACTCGCCATATCTGAAGCAGCACCGCCGCCTTTTACATTCCCCGATGCAATACCGTCGGTCATCGTCACTTGTTGGTACTTTTGTAGATTACCGATCATTTCATGAGAAGCTGTCTTTGTAATCATATCCTGGATTTCTTGAGGATAATTGAAGCTCATCACATGAAACCCTGTAATCGTCATACCGTTGTCCATCACTTGCATATCCAGATCTTCCTGAATGCCCTTCGAAATATCAGAAGCATTTGCCTGTAGATTAAACATATCCTTGCCTTCTCGGCTGATCCACTTCATCAATAACTGATCCAACACCGAAGTAATCCGTATTTTCACATCCTCAACAAGATAACTGTCCTTTACCCCGGCAATCTTATCAATAAGCGTAACATAATCATTTACTTTAAAATTAAATGTGCCGTTGGCACGAATCGGCATCCCGCCTGGCAGTTGGGGAGTAGGGATCAAAACCGGGTTTTGTGTTCCCCATTTGACCGTAAACTCCTTCGTATTAACGAATAAGACCTCCACCCGCATGCCACTGTTAAAGCCGAATTTAAATCCTTTTAATGTCGATAGAAATGGAATAATATCAGAGTCCATGTTATATGACCCTTCATTCTCAAAAATGCCCTCGATCTTGCCGTTATTTACAAAAATGGCGTCCTGACCGGAGCGAATAATCAATTTACTGCCTTTTTTAATTTCACGATTGCTCCACTTCCAAAAAATCATATCATCCCTAAATTCTTCCCATTCAACAACATTTGCAAATTGATTCCTGAAGAACCCCATGTGCTGTATCCATCCCTTCCATTAAAATGATCCTCTGCTGCCGCTATGCGAATGACCGCCGCTGGTGGTTCCGCCTCCTCCACCTGATGAGCTGCTGCTACTGCTCTTTTCAATCTTCCGCTTCGTTGTCGTTGTGTGAGTGTACAGATCTTGATGTGCCAGAACCCCTGACGTGCTTGCATCCTCGTAGGTCTGCCGATTTACCGTAACCCGACCGCCGGAACTCGAAACCATCTTACCTACAATAATAGACGCCAATCCCAGCGCAACCGCCAAATGAAGCCAGCCTTTGAAAAATATGCTGTCCGGATTCACACCTGGGCGGATGGCCAAATATTTGTGCGCGCCCAGAATATACTTTTGAAATGCAAGCCCATAGTTACCGTTCGTCAGATCCGGGGTAATCTCATGGCGGATTTTAGTAAGCCTGTCGTCATCCAGATACCGTTCTGCTTTGTAAAAGCCAGCTAAATAAACCTCTCTATTCCTCATATCCATCGTTAAAATGACTGCATTCCCATGGGACCTGTCATACCCCGGGCCATGGTCATCATAAAAATCCTGCGTCATTTTCATAACATCCATATTGTTGGGGTTGTTGGTCGTATAAACAATAATGTCTGTTTCTCTTTCGGCTCCGTATTGGTTAGCCATCGTGTTCAACACATCATACTCTTCCTGATTAAGCAGCCCCGCCTCATCAAAAATCAATGGCTTCATTTCTGTCGTTGCTGCTTCGCCCTTCATTTCCATAGGAACCGCTAGAAAGGCGGCAAAGAACAACAAAACAGCCACAATGGCTCTATATTTTTTCAATAGAATTCTCCTCCCATGATTAGCCAAGTGATTAACCTTAATGAAAAGAGAGTTATGCCGAAAATGCCTGCAAACCAAGCTGTCACTTTGAACTTGCTAATCGGAGGTTTACCAACTACCTTGCCCGTCTGACCGTTCATCGCAAACGTATGCTCCAATTGATTGTAGTCATAGTGTATGACCCATACCGGGAGCAGGACATAATCCGCTTGTTTTAATGTAGTATCAATTTGCTTTTCCGTGTAACTCACGGACGTATACTCTGACACCGTAGACTGAATATAAGCATCAATATATTCCTTCACTTTGTCTTTTACTCGCGGGAAAAGCTCTTCTTCGTTATAACTATACTTTTCCGTAATATAACCCGCTAGATATGGTGTTTTAAAAGGCTTGAGCTGATCATAGGGAAAAGGCTCCAATTTATCCATCAGCTCGTCATTCATTTTCTCCGCAGCATCAATCGGAACCTTCACATAATTCAAACGGATTTTCCGATATACATCAAAATGCTTCGTTTCTGTATATTCGTAATCTCCGCTCGTATAGGTTCTCACTTGGGTACCTTCACCTTGAACCTCAATTTGATTATGTAATTCATATAACCAGAAGGGGACATACATACCGGTTATTCCCTTGATTCGGTCGGCCATCATGAATCGGTTCGGTGACAGACGGCCATTCTTGCACCATTTTTTGAATGCAGCTATGGCTTCTTCCTTGCTGATCGAAAAAGGAATAACTTGCGCCGGAGCTAGCTCTCCGGTCAGTCGATCACCCAGCACCACGGCAGAACCACAAAAGCTGCACACCGTTGCACTCGTCTCCACTTCGGTCATAATCACTGCTCCACAGTTATTGCAATGATACTCATGGGCTTCATCTTCTGAAAAAATACGATTAGTCAGAGGATCAGGAATCGTATCGATGTTGTCCTCTCTTCCGCAGCTATGGCAAGATAACATTCCTGTCTCACTGTCAAAGACCATGCCGCTGCCGCAGTTGGGGCATTTGTATTCGATAACCGGCATCTGCTCACCTCTTCATGTAGAAACTATTATGATTCTTTGGGATTGATTTTCTTCTTGATTGCAGCCAGCTCATCTTCTGGATTGGTACTCTTCTCATATTGTGCGAATAACGCATCCAGGTCGTCCTTCATCCTGTTCGGAGCTCGGCTATCGCCATCGCTTCATCATATGCCCTGTTCACCTTTTCTTCCAAGGCCTCGAAAACAGAATCATGGTCGCCCATAGAATTCAAGGTTTGCTGTGCTTTGGCGATCGCCAGCTTCCCTTTAAGTTCGGCACGCCGCAACTCCAGTTGCCCTATATCGGACACCAATTTCTCCTGCATTTGTTTCATATGTACGGCGTTTGCCGAAGCTAAGTCATAGGATGTCTGTAACGATTCCAATTTCTCCGCCTGCAAACCTTTACGCTCCAAAAACTTTCGGGCTTCCTCTTCATTGCCAGCTTCCACAGACTTACTTGCATAATGCTGGAGCTTTTTGATCTCAGTTCTACATTCATCCAGTGCTCTTTTCGCCCTTTTCTCATCAGCCAGCACTGAGGCCGTTTCCGCTTTCACCTTGCCTAGATCACTATTTAGATTTTGCATATAATCATCAATCGTCTTCTCCGGATCACTCGCCTTATCCATTAAGGCGTTGATATTCATCTTCATAATATCCCTAAACCTTGACAAAATCCCCATGATGACCTCCTTCGAAAGGACTACATTCCCCCATATCATACATCAAATCCGATTAAAAATGTTCATCATTCATCATATCTATATACGGACCTATCGCATGCTTTCGGTTATTACTAAAAGCGAAGGGTTCAAAAATCTTCCACAGATTTTTGAACCCTTCTCATTCATTCTTATAGATTATAGCTCTTCATAGGAATTGGGGTCCTGCCCCCATAGCCGTCCATCTTCCCTGCTAAGTGCCGAGATTACGTTCATTTCCTCAGGCGACAACTCAAAATCAAAAATGTCCAGATTTTCCGTCTGATGTTTTACAGAAGAGGCCTTAGGAAGTACAGAACTCTGCCGGACAGCTTTCCCGACAGCACCCTCATTTTCATAGTTGAAAGCTGTGTCAATCAGACGGTAACCTGCATCAATCGCGCTAGCTATCGCTGTTACTCCATCTGCACCCTTCAATCCAGCAGTTCCAAACCCAATGACAGGCACCTTAGTGCCATCATTCAATACCTTCTCCGGAATTGGATGGTTCATATTAACAGCCTCCTCTCCTATTCTCTTATACCATAACACCTCTTCAATATTCAGACAAAATGCAGCGAACCATTCAGTTCCCCATATACTTATTACCCACTTGCTCGTGACTTCCCTATTAAATTCTCTGTGTGCTGCATCAAAAAATGCCTGATCCCCGTTGAAATCATACTTGAAGTCAAGGGGCCAGGCACTTCTATTCTGCTACCAAATCATATATTTCACTTCATGCTAGACTGCTTGGTTGTCCAACACAAAGCTGAAATGTACTGTACTTTTTTTATTTCAGGCCTTCCCATACCCAGTTCTCTACCTCTGGCAAGTCAATGCCTTCTTCGCGAATGAATTGATGATGCTTCTTAACCATTGCATCCATTTCATCCGCAATATTCGCATACTTTCCAGCGTCAGGTAAGTTTAGAACAGCTTCCTTCACTAAATCAAAACGGTCCATTTGATTCAATACACGCATATCAAATGGTGTCGTAATATCGCCATTTTCACGGTAACCATGTACATGCAGGTTATGGTTGTGACGATCAAAGAACAGATCTTTGATCAGACCTTCGTAACCATGGAAAGCGAATACGACTGGTTTGTCCTTTGTGAAAAATTGATCAAACTCAGCGTCAGATAATCCACGAGGATCTAACTTTTGGCTTCTCAGCTTCAGTAAGTCTACTACGTTGATGTAACGAATCTTCAAATCAGGCAGTTTTTTATGCAAGATAGAGATCGCAGCTAAGCTTTCAATCGTTGGCTCTGTACCGGCAGAAGCGATAACAATATCAGGCTCTCCACCTTGATCTGTACTTGCCCAGTCAATGATCTTTAACCCTTTGTCCACCAATTCCTTCGCTTCATCAGCAGAAAACCATTGTGGGCGTGGGTGTTTGGACGAAACAACCAAATTGATCTTTTGACGGTCATTTAAAATGGTGTCAAAAACAGCTAGCAGAGAGTTGGCGTCAGCTGGCAGATACTCACGAATAAATTCTGGTTTCTTATCAGCCAAATGACCTAACAAACCTGGATCTTGGTGTGTATACCCATTATGATCCTGTTGGAAGACCGTTGAAGTAGCTACAACATTCAATGATGGGATGTCTGCACGCCATCCTTGATCCGTTGCTTTACGCAACCATTTGAAGTGTTGAGTGATCATCGAGTCAACCACACGCAGGAAGGCTTCGTAACTTGCGAAGAAACCATGACGGCCTGTTAACACATAACCTTCCAGCAATCCTTCAGCTTGGTGTTCAGACAATTGGGAATCAATGACACGACCATAAGATGACAAGAATTCATCATTAGGCTCAATAATTTGATCCATCCATTGGCGTTTGGTTACTTCAAAAACAGGAGCCAAGCGGTTAGACATCGTTTCGTCAGGTCCGAAGATTCTGAAATTGCGATTCTCTTCATTTAATACAACCACATCTTTAACGTATTTGCCCAAAACCGACATATCTTGCGCAATCACTTTACCAGGCGTGGAGTTATCCAGCGCATAGTTACGGAAATCTGGCAATTTCAGGTCTTTAATAAGGTTACCCGCATTCGCAACAGGGTTCATTCCCATTCGTTTATCGCCTGTAGGCAGAATTTCAGCAATCTCAGCTTTTAAACGACCGTTTTCGTCGAACAATTCCTCTGGTCTATAGCTATTCAGCCATTCTAATAAGGCAGGTGCGTGCTGCATATTTTTTTGATCAACCGGAATTGGAACCTGATGGGCACGGAACGAATTTGTATTCGGCACTCCGTCCCATTCCTTTGGACCCGTCCAGCCTTTAGGTGAACGGAAGATAAGTACTGGCCACGCCGGACGAGTAAGGTCATTATTTTCACGTGCATTCTTCTGGATAGCTTCGATCTTCTCGATGGCAGTATCCAATACTTTCGCCATTTCTGGATGCATGTGATCAGGGTCTTCACCTTCAACAAAAAACGGTTCCCAACCCAAACCTTTAAAGAACGAAGTTAACTCTTCTTTCGATTGGCGAGACATAATCGTTGGGTTACTAATTTTGAAGCCATTCAAGTGTAAGATTGGCAGCACTGCGCCATCCGTGATTGGATTGATAAATCTGTTAGAGAACCACGAAGCGGCTAATGGTCCCGTTTCAGCTTCACCATCCCCAATAACAACAGCCGAAATCAGATTCGGATTATCTAGGATAGCACCTACACCATGAGAAAGGGAATAGCCCAGCTCTCCACCTTCATGGATAGATCCAGGTGTTTCAGGAGCAGCATGCGAAGCAATACCGCCAGGGAACGAAAATTGTTTGAACAGTTTCTTCATGCCTGGGATATCTTGAGTGATTTGTGGATAGATTTCAGTGTAGCTTCCATCAAGATATGAATTTGAAACCATAACCTGGCCGCCGTGACCAGGACCTTCAATATAAAGCATGTTCAAATCATATTTATTAATAACACGATTAAGATGAGCATAAATAAAGTTTTGGCCTGGAATCGTGCCCCAGTGTCCAATAGGCTTCACCTTTACATCCGAATCTTTCAAAGGTTCTCTCAACAAAGGATTGTCTTTTAAATAAAGCTGACCTACTGAAATGTAGTTGGTTGCACGCCAGTATGCATCAAGTTTTTTCAAATATGTTTGAGATGAGTATTCTGCTAACACGGGTGTTAAGGCCATGGTGTCCACTCCCTAGTAATTTGGTTTGTAATTTGGTTTGTAATTTATTTCCGGAAATTTCATCTACATGTACATCATAACGCTACGCTAAATTAATTCAACCTTTTTCACAAGTGATACGGTCCAATTTTGTGAAATCTTGAACATACTATGAAATATAAATTAAAAAGACAGTAAAAAAGCTCTTACATTAAAATATATAGAAAGATAAACCAATAAAATTTGTGATAAATGAAAGGTTTGCAGACTCTAATTCTTTTTCAAAACCATAAAAAAAGACCGGAGAATTCTCCAGTCTTTTCGTTAGTGTACCGATACAAAGGTATTAAATTTCAAATATTTGTAATGAAACCGCATATGTGAAAATTCAAATGGCGTGCCGTTATCTAAAAAGAAAACCCCCTCCATAATGCCTACCGGTTCATTTTCTTTCAATTCTAGTAGCTTTTGGTCATTCTCTTGGGACGGTTCTGCAAAAATGGATAAAAAAGATTTGGTGACGGCCAGGTTCCGCGAGTCTTCCAAATAATTAAAAATGGAACCCTCAATAATCGTCTGATTTAAATCTTGGACAATTTTAATGGGGATGTAGCCCGTTTCAATCATAAAGGGATCGTCATCAAACAGGCGTAAGCGAACGATTTTATAAACAAAATCATGGGTATCCAAGAACAAATCGCGCTGTAGTTCTTCTGTCGGTGGAATGACCTCGAAACTCAATACTTTGATTTTTGGCTTTTTGCCATGCATTTGAAAATTATCAGTAACTCCTAGATTAGAGCCTTCATAGTTAAAGATAGATTCATTTCTTATGTATAAGGGATTAATAAATGTCCCGGAGCCTTGTTTTTTGAAAATAATTCCGACACTCTCCATTTTAGTCAGAGCGCGTTTAATGGAACTACGACTAACCTGGTAAGTCTCACTAAGACTACGTTCATCTGGCAATCTCATATCTGCAAACTTTCCAGCGAAAATTTTCATTTTAAGATCGTCAATAATTTGCTTATAGACAAATTGTGTCATATAGTACTCCTCTTTCAGGTCTTCTATAACTCCATATAGTTTACCATAAACATGTCCATTTCATCTCATGTTTGTTTGTATCTCTTTTACTTTACATCCTTATGCGTAATGCTGCCATGACATATACATCACACCACTGAAAATACCTGCAAAATAGCAAAAAATACAGAACCTCCACCTTAACATTCTCAATATGACCAAGCCTGTTTCGCACCTTGAGGGGTGTTTGACCAGACCAGGCTAAAATCCTTGAATACATTGTTATTATTTATCTTGTTCAAACGTGTTCTAATAAAAGTGGTGGGGGGAGATCACATTGGCTATCCGCTACAGCGTCATCATTCCAACCTATAATCGAGCCCAGCAGCTGCTGCTCACACTCGCCTCATTTGAAGCGCAAACCTATTCCAAGCAACTATTCGAAGTGATTGTAGCTGATGACGGCTCTACAGATGGAACGAAAGAAATGGTTGAAGACTTCAAAGCATCCTATCCTCTTATCTATGTGTCACACCCGGAACAACGTGGTCGATCTGCCGTTCGAAATTTGGGACTGCGCCAGGCAAAAGGGATATATATCATTTTCTGCGACGCTGACTTTTTGGTGCTACCTCATTTCATTAAAACCGTGAGTCGTTATCACCGCAAGTATCCCAAATCCGTGCTTTCAGGCATTCCTCACTCGTGGGACGATGCATTTACCCATTATCACCCTGACTTTTCTGTGGAAGAAAAAGAACATTGTCGGAGCATACTTACACAATCAGGCTTATGGAATCCCGACTTTGAAACAGCGAATGAAATTATCCCGATCATCACCCCTCATGATGTCCTGCATCAAACGGGTGCATTGTCTAAAGTCGTTAGCCCCACCAGGGTTCCGCCCAGTACTCAAAAACAATTTGCCTCAACGGACGTAGCTCCCTGGATGATGCTAGTAACTCGTTGTGTAGCCATCAGACGCAACCACTTGATTCGTATTGGAGGTTTCAATGAACGGTTTGTGCTGTACGGACTCGAAGACTGGGACTTGGGCTATAGACTGCATCGCTTAAAAATCCCTTTTTATTGCATCAAAGAGGTGGTCGGATATCATCAGGAACATCCAACCCATCTTAGAGGTAACGTTTTAAATACGGAAAATCTGAGAATCATGTATGAAACTTACGGGTTCAATGACTCCTCGTTAAATTTATTCGCTCTAATTCCTCCATCCGAGGATTTTGAGACCTACAAAAATACGCTGCGCGTATTACGCAGGGGACTCCGTTCTAGGTTAACACGTTCATCGGCTATGTTGTTGAGAAGGACATTACGCATTGCTGCCAAGCAGTTTTATTATCAAAACAACAACCCAGCATACCAGCAAGCATTACGGGTGATAAAAAAGAAAGCAGAGAACCGGAAAAGCCGAGTCGCCCACGTGTTACGAGAAATGCTGGTAAAGTCTGAAAAGCTGTTGGAATAACAAGAGGACGGTAGCACACGAGACACATACCTGGAAGCAGATTCTGTCCTGGATAGATAATGTCGTATATTAGATTAGTCAAATCATAAATATAGGTTAATTGCGGAGGATTTCATTTTCAGGTGGTAACCTATCAAATGAAAAATCCACAATCGAATGAGATTGTGGATTTACGTGACTTCATCTGGATGCAAAACAGCAGCCATTTCATTTACTTTTGTTTATCTGTTAATGTTCTCACTTCAATAGGATGCAGGTTTGCCTCGATCTGAGCCCGCTGTGGTTCATACCACTCTGGCAGCATTAATTTCTGCCCCAAAGATTCAGCAGGCTCATCGTTAGCAAATCCCGGTGGATCAGTAGCAATTTCAAACAGTATGCCGCCCGCTTCTCTGAAATATATTGCATTAAAATATTGGCGGTCGATGATTGGAGTTGGCTGATAGCCATAATGCTGAACTGCGCTTCTCCACTCTTCATGTTGCTCGAAATCTTTTGCGCGCCATGCAATGTGATGTACCGTACCTGCTCCACCAAAGCCTAAGCCCATTTTGACGAGCGGAACATCCACAATGTTGCCGATTTCTCCAGCAGATTGATAACGAGCATATTCGGCGTCTTCGTAGACTTTCGTAAATCCGAGTATGCTCTCCAATGCATCCATCGTTTTCTGCGGGTTGACACTAAATAGCACGGCACCTCCGAAGCCCTTAATCGCGTTATCAGCCGAAATGCCATCGTAAGACCAAGTACTGCTCGCTCCCTCTGCACGTTCAACAAGCTCAAGACGTAGGCCCTCATTATCCTCGAATTGAAGATATTGTTCATTAAACCGGCTTGTTTTCGTAACTTGAATACCAAAGCTTTGCAAACGATGCTGCCAAAAATCAAGCGAACCTGGCGGTACCACATACGAGGTTATGCCCACCTGACCACCTCCGATGCGCCCTTTGGGAGTTCCTGGTGCAGGGAAAAAAGTAATGATCGTTCCGGGGCTTCCTGCCTCGTTACCAAAGTACAAGTGGTAAACCTCGGGGGCATCGAAGTTGATGGTTTTCTTCACTAACCGAAGTCCAAGAATACCTGCATAGAAATCGACATTAGCCTGCGGATTACCGGCAAAAGCTGTAATATGATGGATACCTGTCGTTTGAAGTGACATATAAAACCCTCCTTTAAATCGTAGAAATCCTTATTTTCCATTATCGTTCAATTTTTAATGATCTAAGTTCATGTATTAATGAAGTATTGCATCAATGGAATATGAACCTGCACCTGTCAACGCAATCCCGATTACGACAGCAATAAGAACCAGTGGATATTCATAGCCATTAGCGGTTGCCCAGATTCCGTTTTGACCATGCACTTTGACAATCGCTCCGAGCATCGCCATCGTAATCAACAGTGCAGCCAGTGGAGTGAGCAGTCCTACAGTAAATAGAGCCCCTCCCAGCAATTCCATCAATCCAGCGGCCACAGCCATCAATACCCCAGGCTTGATCCCGATTGATTCCATCCAACCACCGGTACCTTTTGGACCATAGCCGCCAAACCAGCCAAAAAGCTTCTGAGCCCCGTGCCCCACGAATAGCAATCCAACCACCAAACGTATCAACAACAATCCACTCGCCAACATAAAATCACTCTCCATATTATATTTATTATTTAAAGATTTTTTAATTTAAGATATTAGGCAAAATTAAATTCATGGCTTAACGATTTGCGCCTGTTCTTTTCTTAATTTTTCAGGAGTAACATCATCTCCATTCGGATCATAAATCGTAGCATTCAAAAGTATGCTTTTGATAGAGCCTCGAAAGATTTGAAGGTATTCTTTGCGAAGATCCATTTGTTCCGTTTTTTCAATTTCAGTTAACCCAACTTCTTTTGCTTTGTTTGCCAACTGGTTAATTCTTTCTAAAATCGCAAGCATGTGTATACCTCCCTATTCAAAATTTGCTGTTGTTTTATCTTTAATTGATTTATCTTGATATAAAGATATAATATTTTATTGTTCTTGTCAACACTTTATTAAAGAGAGGAGAAAATGAATCCTTGAGTTGCTTCTCCCCCTAATATCAATGCTATCTCCATGCTGGTAATACTGGTATTTTTGTACCATCGCAGTGACCAGATCATCGTAGGTCAATGGATATCCTGATAAGATCGTCTCTTCATCTGGATATCCATCTAGTACGAATGCGAAGCACCCTTCAGTTCAACTGTATACACGTCCCGAATCCAAAACCCAACGGCTTTGAAACAGACTCTTAATCCAGCTCCTGTCCATCATTTTCAATTTGGATATGACCACAATACAGACACTGATGGGTACAGTTTTGTGTCAAGGCCGGCTGTCCCTCGATCTTCACATCACTTTTCCCATTCAGCCACGGCATGGTCAGAACTGGAACACACGGAGCCTTTTTCACGCCATAGATGTCCACCATCTCACTAGCCTGTACAGCCGGATTTAAAGGACTGGAGCAATTTCCAAAAGACTGAATGTTCACTCCTGGAACGTAATCTCCAATGTTCATTTGTGCTTTGTTTTTTACGTAGACACCATGGCTAAAAGGTCTTTTCAAACGGGTAGGTTGTGTGCCATAACTACAACTTAAGATCGCTCCTGCCACGACATAGCTTTTTTTTGCGCCCGTTCCCGGTTTCACTTGGGCTTCTTCCACTTACCCCATCCTCCTTAGTGCTTCCATCTCGACTCTTTGCACTCGAATGCCTGTAAAAGATCGGCGCAGCAGGCTTTCTGCCACAGCCAAATGGATATAGATATGAGGTTCGATCAGTCCCTCAATCCGAAAAACAGGGGGCTCTATCTCCCCCTGTCTCAGTATCAAACGCTTCAACGTACCATTGGGATACCATTCCGTTTGTGCGGACAAACAGTCCACCATCGGCGGACGAAGCACCCAGTATACCTCCTGTCTGGCCTGCTGGAAATCGGTAAGGATGGCCGCTTTCCATTTCAGTCCCGGCATATATTTCTCCAATAATACTTTCATCCGATCAGACACCAGCGGCAGGGGAAATTCCAGAAAATCCGGGTACACTGTTCGTGGATCGGTATGTACAGCCAAAAAAAGAGGATCATCCTGCTGCTCTCCCTCGGCCTCCGTCAGGATATCTTCTACTTGCAAAGGAGACAGCGCAGCAGGCTCCACCTGATGTTTTACCCGCTCGTCTATCATCAGTCGTAAATATCTCAATGCAGCCACTCCTTTTTGCTAGCATCATCCCTTACCTGTGTAGACCACTCCAAACCAATGGCTCCTCTACGCTGCTCATCGGTAAAAATGACTCCTTGTACGTTTGCACCCGTAAAATCGGTTCCAATCAAACAAGCCCCTTTAAAGGATGCACCTGCCACATCTGCTCCAACAAAGCAGGCATCCGTGAGGTCTGCCCCGTCCAAGAACGCTTTTTGTAGTAACGCCTCTTTAAATATGGCACTCCGCAACTGTGCATCTTGAAAACGGGCTCCTTGCAAGCTCGCCCCTGTGAAATCTACGCCAGCAAAACCCAATGGCTCCCAATCCAATGAAGCATCTGATCCATATCCGGCGTTACCCATAACGACATCCAATATGGCCCCTTTCATCGAGCATCCGCTAAAATTGGCTCCATGAAGCAAGCTGTATGTCAAATCGATTCCATTTAACTGACTTTCCTGCCACACCGTTCCTACCAGGACACAGCCATACAAGCGACTATGTTCCATTTCGATTTGGTGAAAAGCCGTATAGCGGAAATCCAACCGACTATAATCTCCGTCCGACAAATGAACTTGGGTCAACGCCTGATAGCTGTACGCATGTTCTTCTTTTTCCTCCAACCACGACCGAATCTCATTCGCCTCCATGGCTCTGTGATCTTCTCGATACACCGATACACTATGATCCAAATATTCACCCACACGAATCTCGAACGTCTCTTCTCGCTCCATCTCTTGAAACTCCGGTAAGCACACAGCCTGTTTCATTGCCAAGCGCACCACATTCACAACGAGCGCATGAATGTGTACCGCTGCTTCCAACATAACCTGCTCCCATTCAAGCTCTGATAGAGAAACTTGCTGCTGCTCTACCTCCCTTCGCAATTGCTGCTGCAAATCGGTCCAGTAGGAATATGCCCAGCTTGTGTTCCATTCAAAATGGATCGGCTGTGGATCAAGCATCCATAAAGCATCGGAAGCCTCTACGAGATAAGCAGGTCGCTCTTCCAGCCATGTGGTACGTAGCATAGAGTACATGATATAACCGATCCTTCCCTTTCTTCCTTGAAGCTGCTCTCGCCGAATGTGCTGGCAATATCCTCGGAACTCTTCGACACAAGCCTGAACCCGCTGCTCCTGCGTCACATTGAACTTCAGCGCCCAGTCTCTGCGGATGAGAAGCCACGCCTGATTCAAAATGGCATGCCATTGCGGTTCTAACTCATCAATAGACTTTTCCATTTGTACCTAACCACCACCTAAAGCTCTTCATAAATTCATATCTTCAGGCTGACGCCATTCACCCGCTGCCCTATAGCCTAATTCGATTTTACTTCACTGCCCTTCATGTCCGCTGATCCACTCAATTGAATATGACTGCCATTGCAATCCATACGCAGCTCGCTGCCTGCCGACAAATTCATCGTTTTCCCTGCCGACAAGCTCAGATTACCACCCGCCGAGATACTTACCTGTTTATTGCTCACAATATGAATGCCTTCCTTGTCGTCCAGCTTGATAAAAATAGCACCATCCTTACCCGTCACGACCAGTTCATCCGGTCCCAAACGAATTTCTTTTCCATGAGGTGTTCGCCATATTTTCATCTGCGGATTGGAAAGCTTGTTATGTCCGCTCCCTCTGTCTGCACGTCGGACTGCACTGCCTGCTACACCATCTTCTTCACGGCTGCCCGGAAAATAAAGTGAAACCGGGTCCCCTTTTTCCGGCATTACGTACCAGCCTGTATGTCCCCCGCCGCTATATACCGTCGAATAATTGAACCAATGCGCCTGATCGACCGCCTGCTTCTCGTCGCAATCCAGATGGATACGTACCTGATCCTGACGCACATCCACGACTACTCCGCCTAATGAAGCGCCCGCCAGCTTTTCCTGATAGTAGCCTTTCTGCCGTAAGCCTTTGTACGAGGCAAGTACATATTGATGCCGCAACAGCCCCTGCCTCATCTCCGTATAAGCCTCAATGACATACAAACTGTGTCCCTGAAAGGTCAACTGAGCGCCCAAGTCCAGCACCTCGTCTGTTTCCACCTCATAAAAAATTAAAATCATTTTCGTTCACCTTTGCCTGCTCATTCTCCTGAAAATAGCGGAAAGGGAGCATCTGCTTGCGTACCGTATAACGGGTATGATCCAGTACTGCCTGTGCAGGGCTGTCTTCAATGCCAAAATAAAATTTGGGACTGTCAAAACGGGACACAGGCATCAGGCTCGTATGATAGCGGGAAGCCATGCGTCTTAAAAAAGCCCAATCCGTCTCCTGATACTGGATGGCAATCCGTCCGATAGGCTCTCCACCGGTCGCTCCATCAATCACATCCAACCCCTCATAATCCTTACCAATCTGCTCCAGCATCTGAGGAATTGTCATTTTTGTATATTGAAAAGAACGGGTGCGTTGCTGAATATCCATCCGATAAGTATGGGAAATGGCCTCTACCTCTAGATAATACACATCCCTTACAACCTTCACTTCGACCGATAGCGCAATCCCGCTGAATAGCGGCTTACTTTCACCCGATTCATTGCGCTGGCTTACCTCAATAACCGTGTTCTTTTCCGTCGTTTCCACATAGCTGTCCTGCATTTCTTCCGGGATGATTCCTGTAAAATAGAGCCGAGTATGCTCGTTGATTTTCTTCGCGAGGGTAAGCTGCTCCAGCTCAACCAGCTCGTAAGGCTGGATTTGGATATTATCGTAGCCCAAACTCATAGCAAATCCGCTCCTTTCTCAAGTGAAGATTGTAAGGGCAATGAAACTGCATGGAGCGAATGTACTGTATTTTCCGCTACAGGCAGCCATGCCTCCATGTCCGATTCCATACAGTTAAACGTCCCCATCATCACCTGTCCTGCATGGGTGAACAGCAGGATTTCGTTGTACAAATTCGTATCCACGCCTGCAGCAACAAAACGGATCAACCCAATGGACAGCCCGGCATGATTTGCGATCACTTGAGTGCCCAGCCAGTTACGGATTGGTTGTACAGATCGCAAAACGTCCGCCATTTGCTCCACAAACTCAGGAAGCTCCTCATCTGCCAAAGTGGATTCTGTCCGATTAAAGGTGATATTCACCGTTCCATCCTCCGAGGTATAAATGACCTCTGGACGATGCACCGAAGGATATTTAAATTTGGCCTGCTCCAGTGGCATCAAGCTAAAGGATTTCGGCACGCTAACCTCAATTTCCCCGTCCAAAATCACCCTTAATTCCAGCGGAATGAGCTCATCACCTAACCGTAACGCCAAATTTTTCTCAGAAACGGAGTGATCCTGTTCGGAAATAACAGTTTGAGAATGACTCGTATTTACGTTATTAGATGCAACATCATAATTAAGCTTATTTTTAAGGCTTAAAATATGCTCGTCCATATAATTCATAGGGTTAGTCCCTTCTTCTTAAAAAAGATGAGTATTTAATTCAAAATATAAAAGCAAAAGGGCATATTTAACAATAACCCATCTTATGTATGTATCGGCCAGAATAGATATTTTGTTTACAGAAAGAACCATAGCATGCGTTATTTTCAATGTGTATTTCTTAAATCAATATAGAGAAGAGGATTGATCGGAACGGACTATGGATCGAATTGAATCCATCCTTGCTCAGAATGAAAGCAGGTATCATGACTTGGAAAGGCTGTCACTATAATAAAAACGATTTTACTAAGTGGTTGGATGATCGGAGTTTGTTGAGTTAAAATTATACTTGGTCCGGATTCGAACCTACTAAAAAGCAAAAACTGCTCATAGTGCGGGTTTTCCAAATGGAGGAGAACCGTGGCACGGTAAATCCTCAATTCGACGCACTGTGATGCCAGGATTTTTGGGGCGATGACTTAGAATAAATTGATTTTTCTAGATTACTAGGATTAAGTCCAGAGCGCTCAGATTTGAATTTAATAAAATCTTCTTCTTGTAACAATTTATCAATGTTTTCAAACATAATTCTGTCTCTGTAAATGAAGATATCATACTCTCTATCAAGCATATATAAACCATGTTTTAAATCAACAAGCCTGCTTGTTCCCTCTGAAATAATCAATGTTTTATAATCTATATCTTTTAATGTCACAAAATACATTTTCACTCGGATACTTTTGTTTAGCTATATACTTTTTAAACTCTTCGTGGGAATGAAATCCATAATTGGCTATACCTTTATTAGGCTCATTGATAATTTCCTGAACCGACATTATAAGATCTATTTTAGTTAGATAAATCCTTTTCAATATATGGATATTCTAGCGAATCAATTATTCTAATAGATAGATAATTCTTTTGATACTGGTCTAAATTTGTGTTTACAATTACAGTATCACCTTCTTTTCTAAATAGTTGATCTGTACCATTTTCCAAAAACACCATATCAGGATTGAAGCTCTTTAAAATCTTCCCAATAGTTTGAAATAAGACCTCTAGTCCTTCATAAAATGTTTTCCCAAACAATTGAACACTAATTTCTGTATTTATTTCCATGTCGTATTCATCTCTTAAAAAATCAATGCTAGTAATATCTTCTGTTTCAATATCAATTGTGAAATATCTACAGCTAAGACGAGAAAAGTTTTCGTAATTAGTTACTTTATCTTTAACTGTCTCGCTTACTATGTTATAAATTGTTCTCTTTAATGCTTCAGGTCCCAAATTTGAAACTAAAAGTAATTCACAGTCCATCTTACTTCTCTCCTCCAAATACTTTTGTAATTGTGCCATCTTTAACACTAATTAATTCTTCAAGTCTTTTTAAATCACCATTCGGATTTGCTTTTCTTAAAATTGTTCCAGTAATTTCTGAAATTTTTTCATCTGGGAAGTTGTCTAAGTTGAGAACAATCCTTCCAGATTGATTTTTTGTCTTTCCTGCTATTTCTTTTATTATACTTTGTACCTTACCATCTGGCTTAGGCGCATAACAATCAAATACTTTTCCTTCGATTAAAAAATCTGGATTCGATCCTTCTTTAATTCCATAGCCATTTCCACCATCAATTTCATCCAACATCTTAATGTCATAACCTTTGTCAGCCAAGAAATCGGCTGTTTCATTTTGTTTCTTTATTCCATGTGAATCTCCTGCTCCATAATTACCTTTAGGTTTACTACCCTTTGGCAATGAAGGTTCTGTCAGTTTAATATTACTAACAACGTCACCAGTCCCCTTAGTTCCGGGCGGCTTCTCGTTTGGTTTGCTCGGCTTCTGTGAGCCAGGTGTTCCTTCGTTCTTGCTTGACTTTCCGCCAGAAGGTTTAGACGGCGTTGAACTATTTGGACCCTCGCTTTTAGACATTCGATAAAGATCCTTAGCACTTTCCACACTATTGGATGCTCCGGTATACGTTACCGCTGTCCCATGTGCTCCCAAAAGGGCAGATTGTGCCATAGCCAGGACGCCTACAGGTGCCCCTACTCCTGAAGCTGTTACCAAACCACCTAAGAATCCTTCCGTCACAGCACCAACCGTTTCTACAGCTCCAGCTACAGTTGTTAAAGAATGTCCGATCACTTCACCTGTTTTACGCGCCATCGGATGATCTGAGGTATATTCCTTATTCATTAATCCGAACGAATAATCTTCTACAACCGCTGCTGCTGCTCCTAGTACAACTTCTCCACCCACATCTGCGGCATACTCCAACTCATTCGCCATCTGCTTCGCCATAATGGCTTCATTTTCCGCATTCTGGAGCTGGACTGCCGCCATAAGATCCCACCAGGACTGAGATTCTTCCTCTTGCTTCGGCTGCGGCTGTTGAGCCATGTAACTGTCGTAGTTCGCCCTCCAGCGTTGTCTCAACTCGGTGGGAATTTGCTGATAAGCATGAACTATAGTGTTCGATTCTTTCAGCAAGTTTTGAACGAGCTCTAGGGGACCACCGGAATGCGCTACATGACGTGCACTCGTATATACTTTGCCTAAAATCCACTTGCTATAATAGGCTTGTTTCGCTTGCTCATGCTCATACTGAGTAATCAATCCTTGAAGCGCCAAACCTGCCCAATGTTTTAACGGATGTATGCGTGCTTCTTTAGACGCTCCCAAGGTAGGCGTTCCTTTGCTTCGGATAGGGATTGCTGCGGATACTTGTAAAACCGTTGCCGCCACTTTACCTGCTAGTCCACCCGATGTATTCAACATCACATTGGCTACTTTCCCGATTGCTGGAATGGAACCTAATAGCTTGGATACTGTACCCAGTAAAGCATTGGTCTGTTGAAGCGCCGCTGGACTTGTAACCTTTGCCGTAGGAGCAGAAGTCGCACTACTGGAAGAAGCGTTGGCTACGGCAGATTGCGCGGCCTCATACGCCTTAATATTCATCAATGGCGGCTCGGGTACAGGAGGAAGGTCAGCTACGAAAACTGGAGCTTTTACCGTACCTTCCTGATTAATCACTGGCGCTTTGGTGTCCATCTCACCATCTAGCACCATAGTGCTGGCTCCACCTTTTAAATATAGTGCGGTTCCAGCTTCCAGTGATAGTTCCTGACCTGCATCCAGCTTTACATGACCGCCCTGAATCTGTACATCCCCCAGACTGTTTACGGTGATGCCTGTATCATCATGCAGTGTAATCGAAAGCCCATCGGAAGTGGACAGGATCAGTTCCTGCTCAGACATTTCTATACCGCTACCTTGTACGTGTTTCCATGCCTTCACATCTGGCTGTCCATTGGCGTGGCGATATTGTCGCAAGGAATCTGCCACATACGCTTCCTGTTCACGGTGTGTAGGCAGATACAGTTCCACTTGTTCCCCAACTTCAGGCATGTCGTACCAGCCACTATGTTCTTCCGCGACATAACGGGTAGCTACGGGAAACCAGCAGGCTTTAGCTGGGTCTTGCTTCGGATCAATTTCCAGTTGAAGTTGTACGAATTCCTGTTGTACCTTTAGCACCGTTCCCGTGAGTGAAATCCCGATAGCTTGATCGTTTTCATACCGAGCATACTGAACATCCTGTTCAGCTTGGAGATCATAACGAGTTTGAAGTAAACCGTCCTTTAACTCTGTCACTGCCCGAACAACAACCAGTTCTTTGCCTTGTCCGATGGGTAACGTAATCAAGTCTCCCAGTGCATAGTATTGCAGATTTTCAATCGTATAGGTGACATACACACCAGCACGTTCCCCCAGGTTCCCTCTATCTAAATCATGGAATGTTTTCCGTACTCTATAAAATACATCTCGCTCCACCTTATACTGCTTGCCTTCTGGCATCCCAAAGAAAATCTTAGGTGATGCAGCCGTAATCTCCGGTATAAGTACCGAACCAAAGCGAGAGACAAGACGCTTTAAAAAGGCCCAGTCGGTTTCTTCATATTGTAAAACAAAAGTACCTAATTTAGCATAATTGGTCACCGTATCAATGGCATCTCCATACATGTACTTCCGAACCATTGTAGTGACCAGATCATCATAAGTACGGTGAATATCCTGATAGGAGCGCCTTTTCTTCTTGATATCCATTTGATAGGAATGCGAGGCCGCCTCCAGTTCAAAGGTGTATACTCCCCGTATACAGTGTACGGACATGCGTGTAACCAGCCCGTGAAACAATCTTCTGATCGACTGTCCTTGCTCATCCAACTGACGTATGACAATCGGTTCCTGCTCCATGTCCTGTCCAACACAGGCGGCTCCCTGTTCTTCCGACAGCATGCCGCTCACATACAGGTATGCATGATCGTTAACAGCCCTGGTAATTCGCAATTGTTCCATATGCTGAGGTTGAAAGGGACCGTATAAGCGCAGACTTTCATATCCTATTCCGTTTTGAAGTAGGTCCAAATGCTTTCATATCTCCTTTCCAGCGGCACAAGGCATGTTCGCCAACTACCTTGTGTTTACATGTGTTCGTAGCTACCACAACATTCAAGCATAAGTTTAAGAGGTTATTTTTAACAGCAAACCATTCTTATGTATGTATCGGATAGAATAAAGATTTTGTTTACAGAAAGACCCATCCATTCTGTTATTTTGAATTAACATGGCTAACGAATGAATGCATGAAGCTCCCCAAAACCGTCTTGCCCCTAAAAGATCAGAGATATTAAAATAGCGAATCACATTCACATTGGTTCTACCCTAACCCAAAAGAGTGAACTTATTGAAGACAAGTATTATTGCCTTGCTTCAAAGCATATT
Source organism: Paenibacillus sp. lzh-N1 (assembly GCF_002872435.1). Taxonomy (NCBI): domain Bacteria; kingdom Bacillati; phylum Bacillota; class Bacilli; order Caryophanales; family Paenibacillaceae; genus Paenibacillus; species Paenibacillus sp. lzh-N1. The sequence goes on from NZ_CP025696.1 coordinate 1,480,511, forward strand.
GTTGAAGAGGACGTCGATACTATCGAGAAGTACCTTGTGCATGAGAGAGTTCCATAAGGCTTCTTAGAAAATATGGGGTGTATCCGCATGTAAAAAAAGTGGATATTGTAGCGTGGAATCGCTTGATTAATGACTGATTTCAATAAATGATAATAAAAAGCCACCAACCAGAAACACTGGCTGATGGCTTTCTTGTCTTACTCAAATGGAAGCGAACCGTGGTCTTCAATCCACAATTCGCGGACGAGTCTTGTTGAGACTGTTCGGAATAGTTGCCCAGAGTGAGGGTGATTCTAAGGTCTCCGTATCATCATATAGAGCGAAATAAAAGAGAGGGGGTAAAGCGGCGAATCATTAGCTGTTCAAAACTGTATTTCTCCGACGGTTGATGCTGAGAAAGTTCTAGGAGGTAGCGTACAGCCTCCTAACTTCCCTAAGGAAATCCCTTCATATTTAAGCCGAACGTAGCAGCATCCTAAAAAAGCAATATTTTTGCTGACCAAGATACGAATGCGATTGGTATACGGACGCACCGAATGTATGTAGATTTTCCAAAGAGGGTATCTAACGTCTTTGCGATATGAGTAGTGCTCTTTGGGAATAATATATGCTTTTAAAAAGATTTAGTAAATTTTTTGCATATCGTAAATGCCAGGAGAGGAACAAATTATTGTACATCAAACAGTAATTGCTTTATAGCTTATTTGGATAATTCGTAAAAGTGACTCTCTTATGAGTTACAGTTCACAAAGTTGGCGCTACAATTCAGCACTGGTCGAATTTATTAACTATTCACTTCCCCATAAACCTCATTCATCATATCTTCCATAATGACAGTCTTAAACTCTTCGTTCTCCAGTATTTTCATAAAAAATTCCTGATTGCTGCCCATACGATCGATGACAAAATCCATAAATGATTTTTCGAAAGCAAATTTGAAATTTTCTTTTGTGTTGTTTAATGCTTTTTGACGAATGTCTTCACTATTTAACATATCCTCTTTCACTTGTTCACGTGACAAGTAGTCCGTTTCAGTGAATTCCGTACCAAATCTCTCATTTAACTTATCTAAAACACTCGACAGGCGTACTTTCTCATCTTCAGGTACACCACCTGCACCATGCTTCTGTGGCTCTAAGTCATATCCACCCGTTTTCTCAAGTACAATGCTGCCTTCGAATGCTTTTTGATTACGGTAGTATTCAAGTGCCACATCATCCGCTATGTAAACATCTTTATCACCAGCGCCACGTGGTAACTTGCGTAGCAAATAAGTTAAGTAAATATACAGCTTGTGTAAGTCTAAATCGATAAACGTTACAACTTGCAGCACAAAGCCGTATGTACGTGTAAATTTTGTTGCAACTTGTTTAAATACAAGCTGTTCTTCTACCGAAAGTTTTTTGTAGCGTTCTACACCTTTATCCAAAACAGCATTTAGTTGTGTTTGGGCCTTTGTCGACTTCGTCACACCGCCCGTAACTTCAAGCTCATTTACCTTTTGTATTTCTTCCTCAGTAAACACTTGATACGGCTCAATTTCAGACTGCATATCATACAGAATGTTCGGGTCAGTAATTTCAGATAGGCTTGTCAATTCATAATAAGGCTGGAACGATGCTTGGATTTCTTCCGGATCGTTAATGAAATCTAATACAAATGTATCTTCCTTACCAGGACATGTGCGATTTAAACGAGATAATGTTTGTACTGCTTTAATTCCACTTAATGGTTTATCTACGTACATCGTGTGCAACAGTGGCTCATCAAACCCTGTTTGATATTTCTCGGCTACAAGCAGCACTTTGTACTCATCTGAATTGAATTTTTCGGGTAACTCTCTTTCAGAAAAACCGTTCATGTCCGGTTCTGTGTAACTAATTTCACCGTCTTTAACAGTACCAGAAAATGCGACAACCGTTCTTAAATCATCATAACCCATTTCTTCAATATACTTGTCAAACGCCAGTTTATAACGGACTGCGTGTAAACGGCTTGCTGTGACAACCATCGCTTTTGCACGTCCGCCAATTTTACGCTTTACGAAATGGCGATAATGCTCAATAATAATCTCTGTTTTTTGAGCAATGCTATGAGGATGCAGCGACACATATTGTGCAAGCTTTTTCGTCGCTTGTTTTTTCGATACCTCTGGATCATCCTCAACCGTCTTTGCAATTTTCCAGAACGTTTTATAAGTTGTGTAGTTTTCTAACACATCCAAAATAAAACCTTCTTCAATAGCCTGTCGCATTGTGTATTGATGGAATGCACGTGGCTTGCCATCTGCCCCAACTGTACCGAACTTTTCTAATGTTTTTGGTTTAGGTGTTGCTGTAAACGCAAAGAACGAAACGTTATCCTGCTTACCACTTTTTACAATTGTCTCGACAATTTTCTCATCGACATCATCTAAGTTTTCCTCAGCAAGACGGTCCTCCTCATAAGCGGCTTCTAACGTTTTGTCCGATAATACGTTTGTTAACGCAGTCGAAGCTTTACCACCTTGAGATGAGTGCGCTTCATCGATGATTACCGCATACTTTTTACGTTCTAGGCCAGCAACTTTCTCTAAAATGTACGGGAACTTCTGCAGCGTTGTAATGACGATGCGTGTCTCATTATTAATAGCACGTGCTAATTGGTCTGAATCTTGACTAATTCGTTCTACCATCCCGGCCTTATGTTCTAACTGATACACAGCATCTTGCAACTGCTTATCTAACACTCGACGGTCCGTAATGACGATAACACTACTGAAAATCGGATTATTATCTTCATCATGCAACTTCGCTAAACGATGCGCTAACCACGAAATCGAGTTCGTTTTTCCAGAGCCTGCAGAATGCTGAATTAAATAGTTATGACCGATAAGCTTTTGTGTAACATCAGCTTCTAATTTACGTACAACATCCAACTGGTGGAAACGGGGGAAAATCAGCATTTGACGCTCCCCAATCGTGTCACCATTTGAATCTTTAATGCCATCTTTCTTAATAAAAATGAAACGATATAAAATATCGAGCAAGCTATCCGGTGCCAAAATCTCATCCCATAAATAATGCGTACGATAATCATCATATACTAAAGGATTTCCTTTTCCACCATTATTACCTTTATTAAATGGTAAGAAGTATGTTTTCCCTTTTTTAAGCTCCGTTGTCATAAATACTTCGTCTGGATCTACTGCAAAGTAAACAACTACACGTTCGTTAAATTTAAACAATTGCTCACGTGGGTCGCGATCAAACTTTAACTGTTTCATCGCATGCTCAACCGTTTGATTGGTAAGCGGGTTTTTTAACTCCATGACAATAAGCGGTAAACCATTTAGAAACAGCACCATGTCTAAGCTATTGTTATGCTTATCGCTATAATACACTTGGCGAGCAACGTTAAAACGATTTCTCGCATATTGCTCATTCAATGTCTTATTCATATCCGTAGGCGGCTTATTATAAGCAAGCTGTAACGTCACACCACGATCTTTAACTCCTTTGCGCAAACATTCAACTATACCTTGACGATGTAGCTGGTCTTTAATACGTTTTAATACTTCTTCTTTATAAGAAGGACCGTACGATTTCTCAAGTGTGCGCATACGTTTTTTCTGTGTATCTTCTAAAAATGCAAATAGCTCTTCTACGTCAATGGCATGCTGTTTGAAAGAAGTAGTTGCTTCTCCTTCTAGCACACGCTTGTTATAGCCATTCGCAATTAACGCCGCTTCAATATTTGTTTCAAAGCCTTTTTCCGAAGTATCCACTGCCATCGCAACTCACCTCACTTCATCAAGTTCCATATCACGCACATCAATTTTGCCCGTTACTGCTTCGTAGATTAGGGATTGGCGGTATTCTTTTAAAGCTTCACTTTGCTTTTTGACCTTATCCATCAATTTCTCTAACTTTAATGTTTCATCATCTATATATTTGGCAATAACTATTTGTTCCTCAATTGGCGGTAAAAGGACCTTAAATTTCTTTATATCAGCTTGGAATAGATGTGGCACACCCATACCATCTTTGATTTGATTAATTACATCTTGAATATATGTTGATTTTAAATAATAGTAAAAATAAACACTATCTATTTTTTCATTAGGTCTTAGAACAGCTATAGAGCTATTCACTGTAGCCTTTTTAGGAAGACTACGTATTACATTAACAATCCCCAATGTGCTCCCATCCTTTGCTAAAAGCACATCTCCTACTTCTAACATTATCTCTGGAGATTCTAAGTATCTTTCTTCCGTAATAAAATTAACATTTGTAAAATCAATTTCTCGTTCTTTTAAATTTGGCGTAGCTAAAAATACATAACCATCCTCTACATATTCTTCTGCCTTTAAACCCTTCCAACCTAATCTTGCTTTTACGCGAGAGATAAAATCTAATCGAGAAAATAACCAATGCTCAGGAATCTCACTAATCCACTCAACACCTGAATCTTTCATTTTCACATTCGAATTTAAACCCTTTGTAACAGCTTCTGTGATGATTGATTGGCGTTGTTGTTCTAATATAGTTATATAAAGTGTCTTTTTGCTGATAAGTTCATCTAAACTCGCAACTCGTTTTTCTAAATAGCTTATGATTGTTTTTTGTATATTTAATGCAGGTAAAGGGACTAATAAATTTGCATACTTTTCTGCACTAACATTTTGAATGGTAGCTTGGATCGTATTTTCTGTAATCCAGGATGAATACTTATTTGTCTGAGTATAATAAAATATAAACTTTGGTAGACACTTCTTTAAATCAACCTTCAATTTAATTAAGTAACCTGCATAACAGGCTGGTTCATCAGATTCATGAATATAAGCTTTTCCAACTGTCGCTCCACTACGAGCGAATAAAATATCACCCTTTTCTAATAAATAAGGTTTAGCTTTTTCCCATTCTAGTGACTTGAAAGTTTCTTCTTTTAACTTACCCGCAGCGTCTAAGTCTGTTATTCGAATATATCGTGGCAAATCTCTATCATCCAGCTCTGCTGATTCATTAGCACCATACATTAACTTTTCTTTTGCTATAAATTTTAGCCTTACTAATGGATATGTCATTTATCCATCACCTTCTTCCACTGCTCCGCAATCTCCACTTCCAATGCACGGATCTCGTCCATAATTTCTGCTGAGCTACGTAATGCTGTGTATTTGTAGAACTGACGAGTAAATGGGATTTCATATCCGATTTTAGTTTTCGTTTCATCAATCCATGCATCTGGTACATGTGGCAGTACTTCACGGGTGAAATAGTCATACATACTTTCTTTTAACGGTACATTTTCTGTATCACGTAAATCTGTATCTGGCTCAATGTCTGTTTTATTTTTCATACATACATCAGCAGTTTCGTCTTTTTCAGACAGCCCCACTAAAATCGCTTTTAATATAGGCGCACCAATTGTAATACCTGCTTGTTTCAATGCATCTTTTAGTACTTTATTGAACTCATCACGATTTTTATATACTTTATCGCTTGCTAACGTACGTAAAACATATAAAATTTGTGATTGAAGCTTTTTACCTTCCTCAATTTCAAAATGACCTGCATCGCCTTTTTTCTTCGATGTCGCTAAGTCGGCAAAACCTTTTTCTTCTACAACACATGCAAGGCGTTCTTCATTTACTTGGAAGTTTAAACGTAACGGGCGCTCAACCGTAATTTTTGCGAAGCCAAAGCCTTCATTATCAAAGATTTTTACGTATTCATTTGGTTGTGCATCACCATATAAACGAATGATTTCGTCAATTTGTTCTTCCGTAATTTCGTTACGCTTGCTGCCCATGCTCTTTTTCATCTTTTTCGAGAAATCTACTGCATTGACTAAACGGACTTTACCTTTATGAAGTGGTGCTTTATTGTTCGTTAAGATCCAAATATACGTTGCAATACCTGTGTTGTAGAATAAATCGTTTGGTAATGCGACGATACCTTCTACTAAGTCATTCTCAAGTACATATTTACGAATTTCACTTTCTCCAGAACCTGCATCCCCTGTAAACAAAGGTGAACCGTTCATGATAATTGCCAAACGAGAGCCTTGTGGATTTTCTGCTGTTAATGGTTTCATTTTTGACAATAAGTGCAACAAGAATAATAACTGACCGTCACTTGTACGAGGAGTACCTGGGCCGAAACGACCATCAAAACCTAACTTATCATGCTCATCTTTAATTGGCTTCTCATATGATTTCCAGTCAACTCCGTATGGTGGATTGGTGATTAAGTAATCAAATTTATCATGTGGAAATTGGTCGTTGGATAAAGTGTTTCCTAAACGAATATTGCGTGCATCCTCACCTTTGATCAGTAAGTCTGCTTTACAAATGGCATATGATTCAGGATTTATTTCTTGGCCAAAAAATTCTAAATGTGCTGTTGGGTTTTGGCTAAGTAAATATTCTTGTGCTACAGAACCCATGCCCCCAGTACCAGCTGCACAGTCATATAACGTTTGTGTTAAACCTGGCTTCGTTAAAATGCTCGCATCGTCATGTAGGAATAATAAATGCGTCATCAGGCGAATGACTTCACGTGGTGTGTAGTGATCCCCTGCTTCTGCATTCTCATTGAAACGACGAATTAACTCCTCAAATACATATCCCATTTCAATGTTCGAAACTGTTTCTGGGTGTAAATCAATTTCACTGAAACGTTTAATCGTCAAGTACAATAAGTTATTTTGATCTAACTTATCAATTTGACGGTCAAAGTCGAAGTGCTCCATAATATCACAAGCAATCTTTGAAAAACCGTTAATATAGTCACGTAAGTTATCAGCGATGTTATCTGAGTCCGTTAATAACTTATTAAAATCATATTTACTTGTGTTGTGGAAGTTTTGCCTCGATACACGATTTAAAATCGGCTCACGGGCTTCTTCAGACATGGTAGCAAATTGTTCTGCTTTCGCTAATACTTCCTCTTTTGTGCTTTCTAGTACGCAGTCAAAACGGCGTAATACTGCTAATGGTAAAACAATTTTACCGTAGTCCTCTGGTTTATACGGTCCACGCAAGATCTCTGCGATTGACCAAATGAAACTTACTTTATCTTGGAAGTTGATCATAAGTAATCTCCTTAATCGGGTAAAAATATTAAAGTTTTTTTGAATGATATATTTAAATGAAGTATACTAGCGAATTTAGAGGATTTTATATGTAAACAACTCAATAAAAAATAAATCGCTTTAATGAATTCTTTACATTTCGTTACTACATTCAATTATAAGTGTTATAGCAACAAACAATAAGAGCTAAAATCAATCCAAGACACCCACTTGCAGAGACTAAAAAAAGACGTAACTGCATATTAAAAAATCCACACCTTTTTCTGGTGTGGATTTGATCGATGGAGGCGAGGGGAGTCGAACCCCTGTCCGAAGATAACGACACATAAGCTTCTACGGGTGTAGTCACAGTTTTGATGTCACCCGAGTATCGCCCCGTAACCGGCTATACGTTGGGTCAGCCTGATTGTCTTCTTCAGCACACCCCAGGCGGAGATGTGGCAGCGTATCCCACTATAGGTTAGCCCCTACATCCGGCACATGGGCGATGCAGGAGAGGAGCACGCTCACAGGTTATTAAGCTGCGAAAGCGTAGTTGTTTTGTTGTTTGCCGTTTAATAGGCTTTAGCGTTGATGAAGTGGACGCGTCCCCACTACCCGCTACCCATGCTCGAACTATCCCCGTCGAATCCATAAACGCCCCCTTATTATAAAGGGCTCCACGGATAAATCAGGAAATACCGGAGCATAAGTGCATAATATCAAAAGCTGAATCCTAAGATCCAACACTCGAATCAAGTTTAAATCCAAGATCTTTGAAAACTTACTACTTCGTTAGTATAACATATTACATGTCATAACGAAACGGATTGAAGCCATTCTAGCTCGATAAAATAGCACCATTACAGGAACAAGTAACTTATCCACGTAATTTGTACCATACAGAGTAAGCAAACTGCTTATCTCGCTATTTTTTGCTTCTCGCGCAGAGCACGTTGGATATCACGCTGTGCATCACGTTTGGCAGCTGTTTCTCGCTTGTCATACTGCTTTTTACCTCTACCCAGTCCAAGCAGCAGTTTGGCATAACCGTTGCGAACATAAATTTTGAGCGGCACGATGGTGTAGCCTTCCTGTTTCGAGAGACCAATAAGCTTACGAATCTGCTCTTTATGCAGCAGCAACTTACGCGTACGCGTCGGATCAGTCGGATTGTTACGATTACCTTGTTCAAAAGGGCTGATATGCATATTGTGAATATGAATTTCGCCATTACGGATCGTAGCAAAAGCATCGCTTATATTAGAGCGACCATTCCGCAGAGACTTAATCTCTGTTCCCGTTAACACCATGCCCGCCTCGTAGGTGTCTTCAATAAAATAGTCATGGGAAGCTTTTTTGTTCTGGGCGAGCACTTTCCCGTCTGCCTTCTTACCCATGAATACCACTCCTTATGAATAACTTAGATTCAATCTAGAATTCCTGCTACAAAGAGCTACCTAGAAATATATTGTAACAAATTTCGGAGGGTAAAAGCAAGAAAGGTCAAGCCTTCTACATTTCTCATTACACTTATAGCACACTAAAACCAAGCGGCTTCTATCCATTACTACAGACAGAAACCGCTCATATACCTAAGCATCCGTAAGCTTCATTCACTGCTCTCGGAAGCCCCAATCTCCTAACAGTAAGTTATATCAACCTACTTTTTCTTTTTCCGCACAAACCCAGCGGTGCTATTCCCGCCGTTAGCGCCCTTTTTTTTCCGCTTGCGACGTGCTGCGCCTTCACCACCTGGTCTGGCATCACTACCTGGGGTAGCTGCATCACCAATGAATATCCCGCTGGCAGACGTCTTCTTCCGTCGCTTGCTTGCACCCGTTGCTGGCGAATTGTATCCGCCCTTGCCACTACCAAAGCCGAAGCTTCCTGGCGAGCCTGTACCGACACCGTTTCCACCACCACGACCTGCGCGACCTGTGGTGCTGATTCCTCCGTTGCCGCCCTCTTTAGGCTTTTCAGCCGCCTCACGACCACCTTTACGCTCTCTACCAGCCTTGTCCTTACCGCCCTTACGGTCACGTCCTTCTCGGCCTCTGCCTTTAGCACGGCCCTCGCCACGTGCAAAATCTCCACCCTGGCCCGAGCCTCCCGTCCGTTCACGACGTTGCCGTTGCTTCATATCGACGAGTTCAAAGTCAATTGTGTAATCTTCCATATTCACACGCGCGACGCGAACCTTAACCTCATCCCCAATGCGGAATACCTTAGAGGTGCGTTCTCCGATTAACGCCATATGCTGCTCGTCAAAATGATAATAGTCGTCCGTAAGTGCACTCAGACGCGTTAAGCCCTCGACTGTGTTGTCCAGCTCAATGAACATCCCAAAGCTGGTTACACTGCTGATGATCCCTTCGAACTCCTCGCCGACCTTATCCAGCATGTATTCAGCCTTTTTCATTTGCTCTGTGTCGCGCTCTGCATCCACAGCCACACGTTCACGCTCGGAGGATTGCTGAGCAATATCTGGCATGCGTGCAGTCAAATATTCCTGACGCTCATCTGTTAAAGCCCCGCCATTCTCCAATACCTCACGAATGACACGGTGAATTACCAAGTCAGGGTAACGACGAATCGGTGATGTAAAATGAGAGTAATACTCCGCAGCCAGTCCAAAATGTCCTGTAGACTCCGCATCATATTTTGCCTGCTTCATCGAACGCAGCATCATTGTGCTAAGCACCGTTTGCTCCTTCGTACCCTCAATGTCTTCTAACAATGTTTGCAGTGCACGCGGATGAATGGAATTTCCTCGACCTTTGATCTGATGACCAAAATTAGCTGCAAAAGCCATAAAGTTTTGCAGCTTCTCTGGGTCGGGGTCCTCATGAATCCGGTACAAGAACGGTACCTTGAGCCAGTGAAAATGTTCGGCTACCGTTTCATTGGCCGCCAGCATAAACTCTTCGATAATTTGTTCGGCTATCGTACGATCCCTCTTCACAATATCGACAGCTTTGCCCTCATCGTCTACAATCACTTTGGCCTCATCAAAATCAAAATCAACCGCACCGCGGCGCATCCGATTCGCACGCAGCTTCAATGCCAGATCCTTCATCGTATGGAATACATCAACCAGGTCCTTGTACCGTTCCATTAGTTCTGCATCTTCCTCTTCGAGGATTTTGCGAACGTTAGTATAGGTCATCCGTTCCTTCGTTTTAATCACGCTGGTGAAAATATCATGCTTTACGACCTTCATATGCTCATTGAATTCCATCTCACAGGATAAAGTCAGTCGATCCACCTGAGGATTCAATGAACAAATTCCGTTTGAAAGTCGATGTGGAAGCATCGGAATGACGCGGTCAACCAAATACACACTACAACCGCGGTTATATGCCTCCAGATCCAGCTTGGAGTTCTCACGCACATAATACCCTACGTCAGCAATATGAACGCCCAGACGGTAGTTTCCGTTCGGCAAACGCTCTACATTAACCGCATCATCGAGGTCTTTGGCATCCTCCCCGTCAATGGTGACAATGACCTTATCGCGCAAATCACGCCGTCCCTGACGTATAATCTCTTCTTCCGTAATCGCATCAGGAGCCTGATCCGCTTCCGCCATCACTTCATCCGGAAAAGCTTCTGGGAGCTGATGCTTGCGAATAACGGACAAGATGTCGACGCCCGGATCATCCTTATGACCCAGCACCTCCAGCACTTCGCCTTCTGCTGCTGCACGTCCTTCCGGATAGCTCACAATACGCACGACGACCTTTTGTCCGTTTACAGCTCCGTTAAAGCTGTCCTTAGGAATGAAAATGTCCCGGTTAATACGTTTATCATCCGGCAAAACAAAACCGTATGCTTCGTGGCTCTGAAACACACCGACTACCTGAAGCACTGCGCGCTTCACAATCCGCACAACTTCGCCTTCTAATCGGCCACCCGCAGGTCCCTTTGACGTCACTCTTACCAGCACTGTATCTCCATTCATCGCGCTCTTTAAGTCGTTAGCATGAATGTATACATCCGGGTGCTCCCGGTCCTCTGGAATCAAAAAAGCAAAGCCCTTGGCATGGGCCTGCAAACGCCCGCGCTGCAAATCCATCCGTTCTGGAACACCATAACGGTTCGTGCGGGTCAGCAGAATTTTCCCGTCTTCCTCCAATGCGTTCAAGAGCTTAAGAAATTCACGAAACTCTTCTGCATCCTTAATGTCAAAATGTTGCTCCAGCTCCTGGTATGTCATAGGCTTGTATGCGGTCTCGCGCATGAAATCAAGTAGTTGTTGCTCTGTTATCATAATTTTGTCCACCTCGGGTGACCTTTAATTTTCAGTAATAAATCCGCTGTTCCTTGTTCCTGATACAAGGCTCTTTATATACTCATACCCTAGTATACACGAATTTAATCGACGGCATCCCTGCCTGTCCAAAATCCAAAAAAGCCCCCGTTTCCCGTGAAACGAAGGCTTAAGGTGTATATTTATCTTATTTTGCGAAAAATGCAACCAAAACGGAAACGATCATAAAACATGCACCCAAAACAGCAGTTACGCGTTGTAAAATCAAATCCATACCGCGAGCTTTGGTCTTGCCGAACAGATGCTCAGCACCGCCAGAGATGGCACCGGACAAACCTGCGCTTTTCCCCTTTTGCAGTAACACAACCGCAATAACAGCAATCGAGAACACAACGAGCAGCACTTTCAAAAAGATTTCCATGAAAAATCCCACCTCCTGAGCTTATACATCTGTTTTGCAAAACAACACAGCCTCTTTTATGAAAACATGCACATATCATGCTTTAAATAGCCGGAAATTAACGCAAAACACTATTTTCATTCTACCACAGCTTCCAGTAGATAACAACAGCTACAGCAAGACACTTAGCCATTAAGCTTCTGTAGATCATTATTTATAAAAAAACAGACCTGCTTGCATATCACGAGCAGATCTGTTTTATTCATGCGCAAAAGCTTCGAGCGTCCTGACCCTATGATAAATCATAGACCCGAGGCGCCACCAGCATTTTTGGCAATATTATTTCTTCAGGTTGTAGAAAGATTTCAGGCCGTGGTATTGAGCCAGTTCACCCAGTTGATCCTCAATGCGGAGCAATTGGTTGTACTTCGCAATACGGTCAGTACGGGAAGGAGCACCAGTTTTGATTTGGCCTGCATTTGTTGCAACAGCGATATCAGCGATTGTGCTGTCTTCGGATTCACCGGAACGGTGAGAGATTACAGCTGTGTATCCTGCACGTTTAGCCAATTCGATAGCATCGAATGTTTCAGTCAGCGTACCGATTTGGTTTACTTTGATCAGGATAGAGTTACCGATGTTTTCATCGATACCTTTAGCCAGACGCTCTGTGTTAGTTACGAACAGGTCGTCACCAACCAATTGGATTTTGTTGCCCAGTTTTTCAGTGAGCAATTTCCAACCTTCCCAGTCATCTTCGGAGCAACCATCTTCAATAGTGATGATTGGGTATTTATCAACCCAAGAAGCAAGCAGATCAACGAACTCAGCAGAAGTGAAGGATTTGCCTTCGCCTTCCAAAGTGTATTTTCCATCTTTGAAGAACTCAGTGGAAGCAACGTCCATACCGAGGAATACGTCAACGCCTGGTTTGTAACCAGCTTTTTCGATCGCTTCGATAATAGTGGACAGAGCTTCTTCGTTGGATTTGAAGTTAGGAGCAAAACCACCTTCATCACCAACAGCTGTGTTCAAGCCTTTGGAATTCAGTACGGATTTCAGGTTGTGGAAGATTTCTGCGCCAACACGCAGAGCTTCTTTGAATGTAGGAGCGCCTACAGGCAGAACCATGAATTCTTGTACGTCAACGTTGTTGTCGGCATGAGCACCACCGTTAACGATGTTCATCATTGGTACTGGCAATTGTTTAGCGTTGAATCCGCCCAGGTAAGTGTACAGTGGCAAGCCCAGAGCTTCAGCAGCAGCGCGAGCTACAGCCATGGATACAGCCAGAATTGCATTCGCACCCAGTTTACCTTTGTTTGGAGTACCGTCCAATTTGATCATCAATGTATCGATTTCTACTTGGTTCACAGCATCCAAGCCGATTACTTCAGGAGCAATAATTTCGTTCACGTTTTTAACAGCTTGCAGAACGCCTTTACCCAGGTAACGGGATTTGTCGTTATCGCGAAGCTCTACAGCTTCGTGAGCGCCTGTGGATGCACCAGAAGGAACGATAGCGCGACCAATCGCACCGGATTCCAGATATACTTCAACTTCAACCGTAGGGTTACCACGGGAGTCGAGGACTTCGCGAGCGTACACGTCAGAAATAATAGTCATTTGTACTTAATCTCCTTTGTAATTCATAATTTATTGGTCAAGCCTATACTTATTAAATCAAGCTTACTTGCGGGATGCAATCATAGATTTTCCTGTCATTTCCGCAGGTTGCGGAAGTTGCATCAAATCCAGAAGCGTTGGAGCTACGTCAGCCAGAATTCCATGCTCACGCAGAACGATATTTTCGTCAGTCAAAATGAACGGAACCGGATTCGTTGTGTGAGCTGTGAACGGACGTCCCTGCTCATCAATTTCCATATCCGCGTTACCATGGTCAGCGATGATAATTACCACGCCACCTTTGGCTTTAACTGCATCTACAACACGTCCAACACATTCATCCGTCGTCTCTACTGCCTTAATTGTTGGTTCCAGCATACCGGAGTGTCCAACCATATCCGGATTGGCAAAGTTCAGGATAATCGCATCATGCTTGTCAGCTTCGATTTCCTTAACAGCAGCATCCGCTACTTCATACGCACTCATTTCAGGCTGCAGATCATATGTAGCCACTTTAGGCGAATTGATCAAAATACGAGTTTCGCCAGGAAGCTCCACATCGCGTCCGCCACTGAAAAAGAAAGTAACGTGCGGATACTTTTCTGTCTCAGCAATACGCAATTGCTTTTTGTTGTTTTGTACCAGCACCTCGCCAAACGTGTTGTCCAGGTTTTTCGGTTCATAGGCAACAAAGCCTCCAACCGTTTCACTGAACAAGGTCAGGCAAACAAAGTGCAGATCCTTAGGCCATTTTGGCCCACGGTCAAAACCACGGAAATCTTCATTGGTAAATACTTGAGACAATTGAATCGCACGGTCAGGACGGAAATTCAGGAATACGACAGAGTCATTGCTTTCGACCAGCCCTACAGGGCTTCCATCAGCCTTCACAATAACAGTTGGTTCCACGAATTCATCGAACACTGACTTTTCATACGATTCCTTCAATGCTTCGAGTGGATCGGTGTATTGAGGACCTTCACCGTATACGATTGCACGGTAAGACTTCTCAACACGTTCCCAACGTTTGTCGCGGTCCATTGCATAATAGCGCCCTTGTACGGTTGCAATTTGGCCAATGCCCACTTCCTGAATTTTAGCGACCAGTTGTTGCATAAAGCCTACGCCGCTATCAGGCATAACGTCACGTCCATCCATGAAAGCATGAATGTACACTTCAGTTAATCCTTCTTTTTTAGCCAGATCCAGCATAGCGAACAGATGGCTGATATGGCTATGCACACCACCGTCGGACAGAAGTCCGTACAGGTGAAGTTTAGTGTTGTTCTTCTTCGCATGTTGCACGGCTTTAACCAATGTTTCATTGTCGAAGAACTCGCCTTCACGGATGGACTTCGAAATACGAGTCAAATCTTGATATACAATTCGACCTGCGCCGATGTTCAAGTGACCTACTTCGGAGTTACCCATTTGTCCTTCCGGCAGACCCACCGCTTCACCAGAAGCCGTCAACGTGGTATGTGGATACTGTTTTAAATACCGGTCGTAATTCGGTTTGTTAGCCTGTGCAACCGCATTGCCTTCCACAGTGTCACGCAGTCCGAATCCGTCCATAATAATTAAAGCTACCGGTTTTGGTGCTGTCATCTTACTTCGCCCCCTCAACAAGCGCGATGTACGACGCCGGTTGAAGACTGGCACCGCCCACGAGCGCGCCGTCGATATCGCTTTGACCCAGGTACTCAGTAACATTTTCAGGTTTTACACTACCACCGTACTGAATACGTACAGCATTTGCTGTATTTTCATCATACAGCTCTTTAATCAGACTACGGATGTAGGAAATCACTTCATTCGCATCCTGCGAAGTAGAGGATTTGCCTGTTCCGATGGCCCAGATTGGCTCATAAGCAACTACGACTTGTGCTGCTTGATCTTTAGCCAGACCAGCAAAAGCTGCTACAGTTTGCACTTTTACAACTTCTTTGGTTTGACCTGCTTCACGGTCTTCCAGCTTTTCGCCTACACATACAATTGGTGTCAGGCCATGACGGAATGCTGCATGAACCTTTTTGTTCACCGTTTCGTCTGTTTCGTTGAAATACTCACGACGCTCGGAGTGTCCGATCACAACGTAGTCTACGCCCAGATCTTTAAGCATTCCGCCGCTGATTTCACCTGTAAATGCGCCATCTTCTGCAAAGTGCAGGTTTTGTGCGCCGATTTTAATAGATGTGCCTTTTACTGCTTCAACCAGAGCAGGAAGATTTGTAAATGGAGCACATATAACGCTCTCCACTCCTGCAACCTCTGCTTTACCTTTGATCTCTTCGATGAAGGTTTTAGCTTCTGGTACGGTTTTGAACATCTTCCAGTTACCCGCGATAATCGGTGTTCTCAATGGTTTCAACTCCTAACTATTAGGTGCCCTAAAGCCTTTATTAAGCGTAATGCGTTTGATTATTTATCGTTAAGTGCAACAACACCCGGAAGTGCTTTGCCTTCCATGAATTCCAGGGATGCGCCGCCACCAGTGGAAATGTGATCCATTTTGTCAGCCAAGTGGAATTTTTCAGCTGCTGCCGCAGAGTCACCGCCACCAATGATGGTGTATGCATCTGTTGTGGCGCATGCTTCTGCTACTTCACGAGTACCGCCAGCGAAAGGCTCGATTTCAAATACACCCATTGGTCCATTCCAAACAACCAATTTGGAGTTCTTGATAACATCTGCATAGATTTTACGAGTTTTCGGTCCGATATCCACGCCTTCCCAATCTGCAGGAATGCCGTCGATATCCACGATGTTTGTGTTCGCTGTAGCACTGAAATCGTCAGAGATAACGATATCCACAGGAAGGTAGAAGTTTTTGCCAAGCTTCTTCGCTTTTTCAATAAATCCAAGAGCTACGTCCAGTTTGGATTCATCCAGCAAAGATTGACCCACTTCATGACCTTGAGCTTTGAAGAATGTATAAGTCAAACCGCCGCCAATAATTACGTTATCTGCAATGTTCAGCAGGTTGTCGATTACGTCGATTTTGTCTTTTACTTTGGAACCACCAATAATGGCTGTAAAAGGACGATCTGGATTCGACAAAGCTTTACCAATAACAGACAACTCTTTTTCCATCAGCAAGCCGGAAACAGCCGGAAGGAAATGCGCGATACCTTCTGTAGAAGCATGAGCACGGTGTGCTGCACCAAAAGCATCATTCACGAAAATGTCAGCCAGTTCAGCAAATTGCTTAGCCAGTTCAGGATCATTTTTCTCTTCTCCTGGGTAGAAGCGTACATTTTCAAGCAATAGCACATCGCCGTTTTGCAGTTCAGCCACTTTCGCTTTAACAGCTTCACCAACTGCTTCGTCCACTTTAACAACTGGCTTTTTCAGCAGTTCGGACAAACGTACACCAGCAGCAGTCAGACGCATGGATTCAACGACTTGACCCTTTGGACGTCCAAAGTGACTCGCCAAAATAACTTTTGCACCTTTTTCAATCAGGTAGTTAATGGTTGGCAAGGTTTCGCGAATACGCTTGTCATCTGTAATTTTACCATCTTCAACCGGAACGTTAAAATCTACACGAACAAACACCCGTTTTCCATTCAGTTCTATATCACGTACGCTCTTTTTGTTCATCTCCATATTCCTCCGCACCCTTATAATTTTACGAAACAGGAATTTAAGGCACATTTTGATATATAAAGAGCGGAAACAATAACACCTGTTTCCGCTCTATGATGTTGCTCGATAAGGAAATTCTTATTTAGCCAATTTAGCGAAGTATTCCAAAGTACGGATCAATTGTGCAGTGTAGGACATTTCGTTGTCGTACCAAGCTACAGTTTTAACCAGTTGTTTGTCGCCAACAGTCAGAACTTTAGTTTGAGTTGCATCAAACAGGGATCCGAAAGTCAGACCTTTGATGTCAGAAGAAACGATTTGATCTTCAGTGTATCCGTAAGTTTCAGGATCGGAAGCTTCTTTCATCGCTGCGTTGATTTCTTCAGCAGTTACGTTTTTCTCCAGAACTGTTACCAGCTCAGTCAGGGAACCTGTTGGTACTGGAACACGTTGAGCTGCGCCATCCAATTTACCTTTCAGCTCAGGGATAACCAGACCGATTGCTTTAGCAGCACCAGTAGTGTTAGGGATGATGTTTTCAGCTGCTGCGCGAGCACGACGGAAGTCACCTTTAGCATGTGGAGCATCCAAAGTGTTTTGGTCGCCAGTGTAAGCGTGAATTGTAGTCATCAAGCCTTCAACGATACCAAATTTGTCTTGCAATGTTTTAGCCATAGGAGCCAGGCAGTTAGTTGTGCAAGAAGCACCGGAAATTACAGTTTCAGATCCGTCCAGAATTTCATGGTTTACGTTGTAAACGACAGTTTTCATGTCGCCAGTAGCTGGAGCGGAGATAACAACCTTTTTAGCGCCGCCTTTCAAATGTTTCTCAGCAGCTTCTTTAGTTGTGAAGAAACCTGTGCATTCCAGAACGATGTCTACACCCAGGTCTCCCCAAGGCAATTCTTCAGGGTTACGGTTAGCCAAAACTTTAACTTCTTTACCGTTTACTTTGAAGAAACCGTCATGTACTTCTACTTCCCCTTGGAAAGTACCTTGTGTTGTATCATATTTCAACAGATGTGCCAGCATTTTGGAATCTGTCAAGTCGTTAATTGCTACTACTTCAATACCTTCTACGTCTTGAATACGGCGGAAAGCAAGGCGTCCAATACGTCCGAAACCGTTAATACCAACTTTAACTGTCATGAGTGAGTTCCTCCCAAAGTTCGTTTAGTTTAGTTTTATATATTCAAGACAGACCCGAAAGCCCGTCAAGACAACACAATTAAAAAACCTTATCAATCTCTTAAATAACGGCTTACAATCTCGGCAGCAGCGCCTTCGTCGGTGACAAGAATGTCTTCCTGTCCGAAACGCAATACCGCATGAATAGCAGCCGCCTTGCTCTTGCCTCCAGCCACACCTAACACCGTCTCCGTGCGCCTGATGTCCTCCAAACGGAGTCCAAGCGTCAGCATTCTGTGAACAACGACGCCGTCTTCGTTAAAATAATAACCAAACGATTCGGCGACCGCGCCCTCATTGCTGATCTGGGCGAAGGTTTCAGGGTCAAGCTTGCGTCTGTGGGCCATTGCTATGGCGTTGCCTATCCCGTGAATGATAATACGACTTTCTCGAATCAGGCTCAATATATCCTGAATATTCGTATCCTCAAGCAAGGAGTTGTAAGCATGATTGCTGAGCAAATCCGGTACATGGAGCAGACGGTATTGAGCGCCGACCTTGCGAGCCATCGTGGAGGCAATTGTATTTGCCTGCATTTCCATGCTCTCTCCCAAACCCCCGCGTGCCGGTACAAACCATCCGCCTTTAAGCGGGCCGTTAGCAGGTAATGTCAGTTGTTCCGCCACATCTGCAATCGTCGTGCCACCTGTTACAGCGACCACGTCCTCGTCATCCATAACACTCAGCAGCGCCTTTGCGCCAGCACGGCCCAGTTCCTGCTTCGCTAACGGTGAAGCATCCGAATCCCCTGGAACGACAACCACCTTCCTCAAACCGTAGGCTTGACGAATCTGATCCTCCAATTGGGACAGGCCGAACAAGTTGTTCGCAATCGGCTCCAGCTGTTCCAGCAGATCCAGTCCTGCTTTGCTCACCTTCATGCCCACACTCTCAATCTCAATTAGCCCTTGCGCTTTAAGGAGATCAGTCTCAGCGCGCAGTACGCGCTCGGTCATATCCAGTGAAGCTGCCAGTGTTCTGCGTCCAATAACTTCGGACAGCATAATCTGATGCAGGATCGTGTACCTTTTTTTCAAAACATCCATGAGGTCGGGCAGAAGCTGCTTCTGTATTTCTAATATCTTTCGCATGCTTTCCACTCCCGCACACTTCTAAGTTCTGTCTCTATGCTATATCTCTAACTGGTCTTAAAATGTCCCGGGATAACTTTTTAAGTCCCACGTATATCTTACCCAATATTTGCTTCACATGCAAGTCTATCTGAACCTATATTTCTCAACTTTTTATGTGAATATGCGCACGTAATAAAAGCTTGCAATTCAATGCCGTATATCATATAATCATCTTTGTTTCCAATTAATTAGTTAGTTGCTTGTAATGTTCATCTGTGCGCCCGTGGTCCAACGGATATGACGTAGGCCTCCGGAGCCTGAGATCGAGGTTCGATTCCTCGCGGGCGCGTCGTTTTATATGATCGGCTAAATGTTCCATATAATGTTTTTAACCAAAAAGAGCGCTGAGCGCTCTTTTTTTAATCAATAGTTTGACTTTCTTTGACTTTTTGTTTGAAATTGTTTATCATGTGGTTAATACGGTAACAGTTTATAAATAGGGATGTGTAATCGGCATATCCACCAAATCCACTAACGATATTTAAGGGAGGTTTTTTGACGTGAGCTATGTTCCTATGGTAGTAGAACAAAGTAACCGCGGCGAACGCGCCTATGACATTTATTCCAGACTGTTGAAGGATCGCATTATTTTGTTGGGCTCGGACGTCAATGACGTTGTAGCCAACTCAATTATTGCACAAATGCTGTTTTTGGCTGCTGAAGATCCTGAAAAAGACATTCACTTGTATATTAACAGTCCTGGCGGTTCCATCACAGCTGGTATGGCCATTTTCGATACGATGCAATACATTAAACCTGACGTATCTACCATTTGTGTAGGTATGGCTGCTTCCATGGGTGCTTTCTTGCTGAATGCAGGTGCCAAAGGCAAACGTTTTGCCTTGCCAAACAGTGAAATTATGATTCACCAACCACTGGGTGGTGCACAAGGACAGGCAACGGATATCGAAATTCGCGCCCGTCGCATTCTGAAAATGCGTGACAAATTGAACCGCATTCTCGCAGATCGCACAGGTCAACCACTGGAACGCATCGAAAAAGACACAGACCGTGACTATTTCATGTCCGCTGATGATGCCAAAGAATACGGTATTATTGATAAAGTGTTAACTAGCTCCTCTCCAGAAGGTGTATAAGAAAACTTATTTACCTCGGATAGCTGGTAAATCAAAAAGGCTGCCTCGGATATTCGTATCCAGTAGGCAGCCTTTTTGATTTGCTATTTTTTTAAAATATAGGTCATCCAAATTATTGATTTTGTCCCGCAAAAGGCTTTCCGCCCTGAGGCAGCAGTTGAGCGAACGAGTAAGTAAACTCCGGAATTCCATACGCGTATGGAGCATAATCATACAAATCAAACACGATGGTTACTCCACTGTTGGTCACATAAAAATTCTGATCTGCGGCCAACTCTTTAAATTTTTCAAAACCTTCGCCAGCCTGGAGCGCATCAATTTTTTTCTTCAAATCAGCATTCAAAAACTTTTTATAGTTCGGATTTGCCTTCAATACGTCAGACAATTGCAGCAGCTTGCCATCAGCGAGCGAGAACGTGTATCCTTTACGCGCCGTCATACCGTGTGCGCCACCTGTATACGAGTAGTCCTGCATAATCACACTTAGAATACCGTCCTTGTTATAGGCAATTGCAAAATCATTCTCGAAATCATACGGTCTTTCTGCTGTAACCTCTCCCTCTGCCACCATCTTTTTGCCTGCTGCCAATACTGTCTCTGCATGCTTTTTTAGCACATTATTAATGGTCTGTTGAGCCTCAGGATTCAGCTGGCTGCCGCTGATTTGTGGATACTTAATCTTATAAGATACCTTTGCATTGCTCGAAGCTGGAAGCGTCTGAGATGCAATTGTGATTGGATTTAGCTGGCTTTTACTCAATGTTACGGTTTTCTGAGCTGCATTCCACTGAGCATCGATACCCAGATAGTCTTTCAGCAGACTCATAGGGATGTATAACTTCCCGGCGACCATTTTGGCATCCATGCTACGCGTGTTGATTCCGTTCACATTGACATAGGCATCCGAGGAGGAGACCACGATATAGAGCTTGTTGTACCCACTCCCCACTGTATATGTCCCTTCTTTGGTGTCATAGCTCACCGGAATTCCCAAGCTGTCACGCAGTGCTGCCACTGGAATCATGGTGTTCCCGTTCACTTGAATACCTTTAGCGGCCAACGTTTTACCATTCCATTGGATGGCGATCCCTGGTTGCTGTGTTGTCGCTTGCTGCTGTTTGGTCGATGCTGCCCCAATATAGGAAACGGGAATAACCGCAACCCCTGCTAAAATTCCCGCTGCCAGCAATGCTGAGCCCCATTTTTTTGTATGTTTGTTCATCGTAAGTATTCCTCCTATTGCAAATCTGTATAATCTATGTGTTTTGATCACTTTTCTTATTATATCTATACCCTATTGTATGTAGTTTACAATCTGTACACTCCCTGATTTCAATCTGTACACCTAACAGCCATTAGCTATGACAGACTCATTACAAAATGGTTTCAATAGACAAAAGAAGCCAACAAGTCATCCTGCAATGTTGCAGGCGCTTGCGGCTCCGCTTAATGGTCTATACTAGTTCATCTCATATTGGGCAGACACTTGGACTTTCACCGTTACTTGACCCGACTGTATCTCTGTTCCGCCACTCATATCCATGAGCGCTTTGGACATGGCATTCTCACGTTGTGTGTAAACCTGAGCTTCCCCGCCATCTACTGTAACATTCACCAGAGCTCCTAACCCGCGTTTAGCTGATTTTGCTACGGCACTGGCTTTGGATTGAGCATTATCCAACGCCTTTGCAATGGCTGCTTCCTCATAAGCGGAAGGATTCTCTACGGAAAACTGTATATTATCTACGTTGTTTGCCCCGGAATTTGTAGCCTCATCCAACAGTTGACCAATTTTGTCCAAATTGCGGTATTTCACTGAAAGTGTATGGTTGGCCATGTAGCCTTTGAGCTTTTGTCCTTCTTTCTCGTTATAGGTATAGTTAGGCTGTACAGAGAACTGGCTTGTCTGAATATCGTCTGCACTAATGCTCCATTTTTCTTTTAACAGCTGTGTGACCTTGTTTATTTTCGCAGCATTGGCTTTTTGAGCAGCAGCAGCGGTGTTTCCTTCCGATTGCACACCAATAGAGAGATAAGCGATATCTGGCTTAGCCATTATTTCACCACTTCCACTCACGTTAATTACACCATTCGCCGTCGTCGCCGTTGCTGCATAAGCGCGATCAGCTCCCGTCCACAGCCCTCCTGCTATTCCCCCAGCTAATAATGCTCCTGCAAGAATTGCTGTGCTTACTGTTTTTGTCCAAACTCTCATTGTAGTCAGCCTCTTTCTTGAAAATGTTTGTACCTTCCAGACGGAAAAAACGGGAAAAGGTTGCAGTCAAGCGGTATAAATTTCCGAAACAGAGCATTACCCAGGGGTTTTAACTATTTGTAGCTTGGACTTAACGCGGTCGCTATATTCAAATAAATATACATAAATAGCTTAATGGCGGGGCTGGTTGAATGCTTTTTTCTGGATACAAAAAAAAGCCCCCGAGGGGGCTTTCACTAAGAGCATACATCATATCACAAAGCAAATGTTCGTTTATTGATTTTCCAGCTCTACCTTACTAACCAGACTTACTAAAGCGTTTACAGCCTGTTCGGCGTCCGCACCTTCAGCACTAATATTGATTTCAGTACCTGTACTGATGGCGAGGCTCATAATACCCATGATGCTCTTGGCATTAACCTTTTTGTCTTCTTTTTCCACAAAAATTTCAGATGAATATTTATTCGCTTCCTGTACGAACAACGCAGCAGGTCTGGCGTGCAGTCCTGTTTTCAAGCGTACGACTACTGGATGTTTTGACATGTCAGCTTACCCCCTCATCAAATAAATCTGGACGCTATTTACTCCATTTTATTTATCACATTATAACATTAACCCGGGACAGACACTAGAAAAAAAACTAAAAAAACCGGTTCTAAAAGCCCCACAGACCCTCTTTTACGGAATTAGGCCGTTTTCCCCCCTGATTTTGTCAGCCATCTCATCAATTTTGCGAAGTCGATGATTTACACCCGATTTACTCACGACCCCTTTGAGCATTTCCCCGACTTCTTTTAAATTCAAATCGGGATGAGCGAGCCGAACTTCTGCCACTTCACGCAGTTTATCTGGCAAGGTCTCCAAACCAACTTCCCTCTCCAGCAACTTAATATTCTCAATTTGCCGGACAGCAGCTCCGATCGTCTTGTTCAAATTAGCTGTTTCGCAATTAACAATACGGTTTACGGAATTGCGCATATCGCGCATGATACGTACATCTTCAAATTTGAACAAGGCTTGGTGCGCCCCAATGATACTGAGCAGCTCAATGATCTTCTCGCCTTCCTTGATGTAAAGGATAAAGCCTTTTTTTCGCTCAATACAGCGGGCATTGAGATGAAACTCATTAGCGAGGTCAACTAGCGCCTGACAATGCTCCTCATACATCGAAGAAATTTCAAGGTGGTAAGACGATCCCTCTGGATTATTTACAGAGCCACCTGCCATAAAGGCACCCCGCAGATAAGCCCGCTTACAACAGTTTTTCCGAATGATATCCCGATTAATCCCGTCAGTGAACAAGAAACCTTCTGAGACAATATAAAGCTCCTTTAGCAGCTCTTGTACACCATTAGGAATACGGACAATATACACATTATTTTTTTTCAAGCGCATTTTTTTCCGTACAAGCAGTTCGATGTGAAGTTGAAAATGCTTTTTGATTAAGGAGTAAATCCGCCTTGCAATCGCGGCATTTTCTGTGGACACGTCCAATATCACCCTTTTATTCGACAGTTGTACGGATCCGAGCATACGTATGAGCGCAGACAGTTCCGCTTTTTCACAGCAGGGCTGGCTTTCAATCATCGTAAGCTCTTTTTTCGTTTGTGCCGCAAAGGACAAGGGACTCACCTCCTTCTTAACATCCAGTTTTGTACCAATTGGTAAATATGCTGGCTCAGTTTGTCGGCGTCATGCCGTAAATACGTGCGGAACAGAACTAACGTATCTGCCACTACTTTATATCCTCGATCAGCCAGCTCGCCCATGTCTACTTGAACAGGCTTAGCTCCCTGCTCGGCATACATTTCCTGTACTTGGGGTGGAATTTCTCCGTTATTTACAATGACATAGTCGAACAGATGATGCCCTACATGCTCATAGATCGCTTGCAGGTGATCTCCCACTGTATAGCCATCGGTTTCCCCCGGCTGGGTCATCACGTTGCAGACAAATATTTTGATAGCATCTGATTTCACCACAGCCTCAGCAAGTTTCGGTACAAGCAAATTCGGTAAAATGCTGGTATATAGACTGCCGGGACCAATTAGAATCGCATCGGCTTCATTAATGGCTTCCACAGCCTCAGGCAACGGCTCCACGTGAGTCGGTTCAAGAAAAACACGTTTGATTCGTCCGCCCGCTTCTGGGATTTTGGACTCCCCGGTGATCACCGTACCATCCTCCATCTCGGCGCCGAGCACAACGCCTTCTTCAGCCGCCGGCAGTACACGCCCTCGGACAGCAAATACACGGCTAAGCTCACGCACCGCCGTTACAAAATCCCCCGATATATCAGTCATCGCTGCTAAGATCAAATTCCCCAAGCTATGGCCTGACAACCCTGATCCAGCACCGAAACGGTATTTTAGCATATCTGACATTACTGGTTCCACGTCAGCCAAGGCAGTCAGCACATTGCGGATATCCCCTGGAGGGGGCATCTGCAGCTCACTGCGCAATATCCCGGAGCTTCCGCCATCGTCAGCGACTGTAACAATAGCCGTAATATCCAGCGGCTTTTGCTTCAAGCCCCGCAGCATGACGGACAAGCCGGTTCCGCCGCCCATAACAACAATACGTGGGCGCTCCCGTTGTGATCCGGTCTCTTTCATGATTTCACCTCATTAATGCCGGTCCCGATCAGCATCCCGATGCGAAACAGAAACGGATTCTGTCTCGCTGGCACCCAGCATTTTTCCTAAATACTCCGATATTGCAACTGAACGATGCTTACCTCCAGTACAGCCAATACCGATAATGACCTGGCTTTTACCTTCTTTGCGATACTGCGGAATCAAAAAGTGCAACATATCCAGCAACTTGGTCAGGAACGCCTGAGTCTCCGGCCACTTCATGACATAATCATATACATCGCTATCCTGTCCCGTGTGTGGACGTAGCTGGTCCACATAGTGGGGATTAGGCAGGAAGCGCACATCGAATACAAGATCGGCATCAATGGGAATACCATATTTGAAGCCAAAAGAAGTAATATTCACGGACAGCATACTGCTCTCCAGATGAGAAAATCTCGAAATAATCCTCGCCTTTAAGGTTGCGGGCTTCATCGTACTTGTATCAATAACCTGTGTAGCGGAGCTTTTGAGCTCCTCCAACATCTTACGCTCCAAACGAATCCCATCCAAAGGCATACCATCTGGAGCAAGCGGATGCCGTCGACGGCTTTCTTTGTACCGCTGTACGAGAACACCGTCATTCGCATTCAAGAATAAAATTTCACAATGAATCGTAAAATGATCTTTAATATAATTAAGCGATTCCGACAAGGCGGTGAAAAATTCTCGTCCGCGTAAATCAATGACAAGAGCCACTTTGCCTATTTTACCGTTAGACTGCTCAATCAACTCGGCAAATTTGGGAATCAGCACAGGGGGCAGATTATCAACACAGAAGAAGCCCAAGTCTTCAAGGCTCTGCACCGCAATGGTCTTCCCTGCGCCTGACATCCCCGTAATAATAATGAGCGTTGCCCACGGCGCAGCATTTTTTAGATTGTCTGTCATATGGACTTCCCTCTCCTTTTGCTTCTTCGCTCTATGCCAGTACCCCTATCATCAACCTGTGGATTAGGAGCGTAGCAGCAACCCTGCAGCCCCTACGATACCCGCGTCATTGCCTAACACTGCTGGTACGATATATACACCTTTTTGAAGCGGTTCAGGAGCCAGCTTGGCGTATACGCGACGCATCTCTTCAAACAAAAAGTCGCCTGCTTTAGAAACACCGCCGCCTATAATAAACAATTCTGGATTGAGCACAGCGGCAACAGCTGCCATCGATTTCCCCAAATAAAAGGCAGCCCGGTTCACGATACGCAGTGCGACTTCATCCCCGGCTTTAGCAGCATCGAATACTTCCTTAGCAGCAATGTGATCTTCCAGCGCCAGAGAGGTCCGGTCGCCACGTTCCACAGCATCCTTGGCCATACGAATGATGCCTGTTGCGGAAGATACAGTTTCCAAGCAACCCATTTTGCCGCATCCACACTGAATAGCCTCCAGATCAGGCACGACGCTGATATGGCCAATTTCCCCAGCCATGCCCGAAGAACCTTGATATATTTTACCGTTTATAATAATACCGCCACCTACGCCTGTTCCCAGGGTATAGCATACGCAGTTTTCAATGCCTTTGCCTGCACCAGCCCAAGCCTCACCCAGCGCAGCAACATTCGCATCATTGTCTATTTTCACAGGCTTGCCAATCCGGTTCTCTAGGAGCGCACGGATCGGTACGTCACGAAAGCCAATATTAGGAGCGAGGACAATAATACCATCACGAACATTCGTAAAACCTGCAACGCCTGCACCGACACCCTTTAGTTGATCCCACTCATAAGGAGATTCCTCAACAATGTGCCGCACATATTTTTCGATATTACCAATGACAACGTCTACACCTTTATCGGTTTCGGTTGGTCCCTCATATGTGTGCAAAAGCTGTCCGTTTTCATTACAAATGCCGACTTTAATCGCGGTACCGCCCAAATCGACACCTACATAGATACTTTCAGACATGTTCCAAGCCACCTTTTATGTTTACTTAAAAATCTGGTATGAAATATAGCTTAAAATTCCTGCCTCATAATAGTAATCCTACGTTCCAACTATAATTGAAGCCCCCGTTACGGTCAAGGACACTTGCCTGTTGAAAAATGTACGATTAGCTGAACTTTTAACCTCATGCCTCCATAAGAAAAACATTTATTGACGTACTTTCAAGAAAGCCAGACCACGCTTAACGGAATTTTTCCTTGCGATTAAAGAATTGTTCAGCTCCGCTGGAAATTTATAAATTCTATAATCATAAAAAGGAGAAAGCCTGTGCAAATGCACCAGGCTTTCTCTTCCTGAACAAACAACGGGGCTTAACAGAGGGCCCTTAGCCCCTCACATTAGCCACTTTGTGTATTATAGACACCCTTTATTGATCCAGTGTTTCGCTCCAGTCGTGGACAGCGCTGCCTTCAAGATACTTCTCGCAATCCATAGCCGCCATACAGCCCGTTCCCGCAGCCGTAATGGCTTGTCGATAACGGTTATCCTGCACGTCCCCACAGGCAAAAACACCCGGGATATTCGTTTCCGTCGTGCCTGGCTTCACTTCAATATAGCCGTGTTCATCGGTATGGATCTGTCCGTTCAGGAAGCCTGTGTTTGGTGTATGACCAATCGCTACAAACACGCCATCTGCCTCTATTAGCTCATCCTGGTTGGTCTCATTATTGTGAACTTTCAAGCCCTTCAAGCCAGTTTCTCCCGTCACAACTTCCAGAGGAGTCCGGTTTAATGCCCAATGTACTTTTTCATTTTCGCGTGCGCGATCTTGCATAATTTTAGATGCCCGCAATTCGTCACGACGATGGACCAAGGTTACACTGGAAGCAAAACGGGTCAAGAAGCTCGCTTCCTCCATGGCTGAATCGCCACCGCCGACCACGATAATCTTTTTCCCACGGAAAAAGAAGCCGTCGCAAGTTGCGCATGTGCTAACTCCGCGACCTACATTGTCCTGCTCACCTGGAATGCCGAGGTATTTGGCGGACGCACCTGTAGCAATAATAACCGACTCCGCCTCAATGATGCCTTTACCCTCTACCTTCACTTTAAAAGGGCGCTTGCTGAAATCGACTTCCTCTACCCAACCGGAAGTAAACTCAGCGCCAAAACGTTCGGCCTGCTTGCGCATGTTATCCATCAGCTCAGGTCCGAGGATACCTTGCTCAAAACCCGGGAAATTTTCAATTTCAGTCGTTGTGGTAAGCTGCCCACCGGGCTGCATTCCTTCAATGATCAGCGGATTCATGTTGGCGCGTGCCAAATAAATAGCGGCTGTGTAGCCTGCAGGACCTGTACCAATAATTATGGATTTATACATACGTTTGTTGCCTCCTTTAAGTGATGTTTGGAGCAGGTCTCAGACCTGCTTTTTAAACGTGGAGAGCGGCTGCTTCAGCTTCTGTTTGATACCACACACGCTGTCAATTTGACGTGCGTAGCGGCTTACGGTCGATACGGAAATACCATAGCGGTCAGCTACTTCCTGATAGGTGACTGAATGATGATGCATTTTGGCTGTCAAATATTCCAGCGCAGCTGCCCATCCCTCAGTATGCTGAACCATCGGGACTTCTGGAGCAAGCCGATCCAGATACTCCTGCCAAAGTGATCTCAAATCATGCTGCATGGCCGGATCAGATGATTTGCTCATGACGGTCAGTACCTTGTCCAGCACGGCCTGCCATTGTGGATCAACTGACGAAGCAGAGCTATCACCTTCGGTTGTATGCGGATCTTTCTCAGCCTCCAACCGCTCAGGATGCTCCGTAACCGCGTGTGTATTCTGTACTTCCTGCTCTGCCAGCTCTTGCAATACTTGCAGAGCACGGCGTTTGAGTTCACTCTCCTGATCCGGGTCTTCTACGAAGGACTCCAGCGCCTGACGCACCTCATCGTCACCGATCAGGCTTAACGCCTGAATGACCTGAAGCTGAGTCGCCCGGTCTCCGTGGCGCAAGGCCCAAAAGAAAGATGACCGGATTAGCGGGTCCTTCTTCATACTGTCAGGCACCTGCTCAGCACCAAACTTCTCCCACATGCGGAATTGCTCCTCAAACGGGAGATGATAGTGATAGCTGAGCACTTGCAGCGGTGTACCTTCCTGCTGAAGCTCTTCCAATCTGGACAGGAAAAATCTTGGAACCTCCGAGGAAGCATCCTGCTTTTGCAAATGACTCCATAACCGCCGAGCTTCCGCATATCTTCCTGTATTGCTGGCAGCTACCGCTGTGTAATGGTACAAAGAAGCGTCCGCATTGTTCTCTCCATTGCCATGAAGCAACCTGCGAAAATGTCTGTAGGCCTCCTCATGACGTCCGAGAATCCCCATAGTGGTCGCCAGCTTGAATACCTGCTCTTCCTGAAACGGTATCGTGACCGCCAAGGTTTGAACCAGACGATCCAATTCCGGGCCGCCGCCTTCGTGCTGATAAAAAATCGCCAAGTTGCACAATGCGTGTAAATTACCTGGCTCATCCTCCAACACTTGAATAATGGTAGCCTTAGCATTTTGGAACAATCCCATGTAGTAATACGCTAGCGCCAGATTATTCCGCGCAGCGAACATGTCTGGTTGCTCCTCCGAAATTTGCTTGAGCAGTTGGGCTGCCTGAGCAAATTTCCCTTCCTCCAGCAGAACACGGGCCTGATCATGCTCAACCACTCCCTGCCGGGCCTTAATGCGGTTCAGCTTCGTCGGACGGTCCAGCTCATAATAGAGCAGCTCCATCATTTCCTCGGCTTCATCAAGAAACTGGCCTTCTTCGTCCTCCTCCAGGTACGTGACCAATGCTTTTTCCGCTTCTTCAAACTGCTCCATATTAGCGTAATTATTCGCCATATAGAAATAACATTCTGTCATCGACGAGTCTACGTCACTCAGAACAGAGGACAGGATCTCATTCGAACCTGCATAATCCCCCATCTCTGATAATATACCCGCCATATTGCAATGATTCACCGGATTATCCGGTTCATATTCAACGGCTTTGCGAAAATATTTCAATGCCTTGTCATAATGATTGCGATCAAGCGAGCGCACAGCTTTCTCAAAAAAGAAAGATGCGTCGAAACGCAAAGCAATAATCTTAGGGCTAGGTTCCGAAACTCGCAGATGTTTCCCTTTCATAAATAACCAAGGCACCTCCTTTAAAAGTAACTGGCATGTTCATACCCTTCAGTATACCACAACTTCAAAACGACTTGACAGTCGATCCTGCCTTATTCCAAAAATCGGTTCCGTACTCATCCCCCGATAGATACATATACAAAAATACGCAAAATAGCCGAGCGCATTTTCCCTGTATGAAAGGCGCGTTCGGCTAGCAACTAGATATAACATTTAATATATTATTATAACGTCAGCGGAACCTGCGAACGTTCACGTTGCTCAAATACAGCAAGCTCGCGATAGCCAACCTCATGTAAAAGCGCACGCGCCTTCTCCAGATGCTCAGTCAGCTTCGCTGGATCATGGGCATCCGAGCCGATGGTCAACGGGATACCTAGCGTGAAAGCTTGCTCCAGCATGCGGCGACTCGGAAACATTTCGGCACAGGGCTTGGAAAGCCCTGATGCATTGAGTTCCATTGCCCGACCGCTGCGGGCTACGGCTGAGAGTGCGGAGCGCTCCAATTCACGCAGCTCCTCCTCTTCCGCTGGTTTCGGATGATAGCCGAAGCGCTTAATGACATCCAAATGACCCATGATGTCATACAACCCCGTAGCGGCCGCCTTGGAAACCGCATCATAATATGTGCGGTACACCTCTAGCACATTTTTACCTTCCCAATGGTGAACCTGACGGAAGTCGGTGACATCCCACTCACCGAGAAAGTGGACGGAACCAATCACATAATCCCATGGGTATGCATGGACGATATCTTCGATTTCGCGTTCCCAGCCCTCGATATAGTCGCCTTCCAAACCAACACGAATATCAATTTGCCCCTTATAACGCTCCTTCAGATCCAAGCATTCTTCCACGTATCGGGGCAGCTCATCCATAGGCATCGCCATTTCTGGATAATAGTTGGCTGGTTCTACATGCAGCAGCGGCATATGATCGGATAAGCCGAGCTGATCCAGCCCCAGCCGGATCCCCTGCTGCACATACTCCTCCAGACTTCCTATCGCATGCCCGCAGCGGGAATGATGCGTATGATAGTCAATTTTCATGCGGCTTCCCCCTTTCAAATCCTGCAACAGCCGTTCTAATCACGACGAGGACGTTCATGACGGCGATTCAGCTCAGCCAGCACGTCATCGAGTGGTAGCTTGCGCTCCTGCAACAGCACCAGCAGGTGATAAATCAGGTCGCTGACCTCCAGGCGTAGCTCCTCATTATCTTTATTTTTGGCTGCAATGATGGTCTCGGATGCTTCTTCGCCAACCTTCTTCAGGATTTTGTCTACACCTTTATCAAAAAGATAGGTCGTGTAGGCTCCTTCAGGACGCGTCTCCTCGCGTTCCTTAATAATTGCTTCCAATTGGGCAAGCACCTCAAAGCGGCCTTCTGAAGCAATGGGAATAGCATCGGTACGAGTTACCGACACTTGAGCTCCTGCTTTTCCTGCCACAGGTGTTACAGCTGTTCCTGGCACGGAAATATCACGAGAAAAGCAACTCGTTGCGCCTGTATGACAGGCCGGACCGCTCGGAATGACACGCACCAATAGAGCATCGCCGTCACAATCCAGCTGGATGGAGGAGATCTTTTGCGTATTCCCAGAAGTTGCTCCTTTGTGCCACAGCTCCTGTCTGGAACGTGACCAGAACCAGGTCTCTCCTGACTCCAAAGACCGTTTCAGCGACTCGCGGTTCATATAGGCCAGCGTCAACACCTGAAGTGTAGCATCATCCTGCACAATCGCCGAGACAAGCCCCGCCTCGTTCCAGCGGACATTATCCAGTAGCTGCTCCAGTGATAGCTGTTGGTTCAATTCGTTGCTCATCGTATCTCCACTCCTCTGCGCTTCAAATCCCGTTTCAGCTCAGGGATTCCGATTTCTTTATAGTGAAAAATCGTTGCTGCTAATCCAGCATCCGCCTTACCTGACGTAAACACGTCATAGAAATGTTCCTGTTTGCCTGCTCCGCCGGAAGCAATAACTGGAATCCCTACGGTATCCGAAACCGCGGAAGTCAGCGGCAGGTCAAAGCCATCCTTAGTTCCGTCTGCATTCATGCTGGTCAGCAGAATCTCACCGGCCCCCAGATGCTCTGCTTCCTGGGCCCAGGCCAAGGCGCGAATACCCGATGGCGTGCGGCCTCCGTGCGTGTATACTTCCCATTCGCCCCACACCTCATTGTACTTGGCATCGATGGCAACAACGATACATTGTGAACCAAAGCTGCGCGCACCTTCCGCGATCAGCTGAGGGTTGCGGACAGCCGCCGTATTTACGCCGATTTTATCAGCACCGGCACGCAAAATGCGTTTCATATCATCGACATGAGATATCCCGCCACCTACGGTGAAAGGAATAGCAATTTCTCCGGCTGTCTGTCGAACTACTTCTTCCATCGTGGCACGACCTTCAACCGAAGCGGAAATATCCAGAAATACGATTTCGTCCGCCCCTTCCCGGTCATAAAGCGCAGCCAGCTCCACCGGGTCACCTGCATCGCGCAAGTTCACAAAATTAACGCCCTTAACCACTCTGCCATCCTTTACATCCAGACAGGGAATAATACGTTTAGCCAGCATGCCTACTCCCCCTATGCCTTTGCTACAGCTTGTACGGCAACCTGTAAATCAATGCTCCCTGTATACAATGCTTTACCCACAATAGCTCCGCCCACGCCTTCTTTCGCATAGGTGCTCAGTGTGATTAGATCATCCATCTTGCTGACACCGCCGGATGCAATCACGGTTCGTCCACTGCTTTTGGCAAGCGCTGCAATAGCCTCTACATTCGGGCCCTGCATCATGCCGTCGCGAGAAATGTCTGTAAAAATAAATGTTTCAGCTCCCTTGGAGGCCAGTTCAGCAGCCAATTCATCTGCTCGAACCTCCGAGGTTTCGAGCCATCCACGCGTAGCCACATAGCCATTTCGCGCATCTAGACCGATGGCGATCCGATCACCGTAGGTACCCAATACCGCTTCCGTAAAAGCACGATTCTCAATAGCTGCCGTGCCCAAAATCACTCGGCTCACGCCCAGCGACAACAGCCGCTCCACATGCTCAAGCGTACGTAAGCCACCGCCCACTTGTACAGGTACTTGCACCGCAGAAGCAATCCGTCCAATGAGCGCATCATTCACCGGTTGACCTACTTTGGCACCGTCCAAATCAACCAAATGAATGTAGGAGCCGCCCAAGCGCTCCCATTCTCGTGCTATTTCCACCGGATTTTCGTTGTATATTGTCTCCTGGTTATAATCACCTTGTACCAGTCGTACACATTTGCCATCGCGAATATCAATCGCCGGGTATATCGTGAACAAAGTATGACCCCCTTATGAACTAATCAACAGCTATATACCTTCACACCATCAACGCCCAAATTTGAGCCTACTAACACAAACGCTCAAGTAGTTATGCTCGCTCTTCCGCTTCCGCCAACTCCAAAAACTGACGAAGCAGACGCATCCCCATTTCTCCGCTTTTCTCCGGATGGAACTGCATACCGTATACATAGCCTCTGCCAACAATAGCCGTTACAGGTCCACCATAGTCGGTTACTGCCAGCAGGTCACTTTCGATCTCCGGCTTTGCATGATAGGAATGCACAAAATACACATGCCCTTCCTCCAAGCCCTGCAATAACGGGTGCTCTGGCTGGGTGATATGCAGACGATTCCAGCCCATATGTGGCACTTTAACGCCCAGATCAGGAGCAAACCGAACGACCTCGCCTGGTAATATATTAAGTCCTTCGTGACTGCCGTATTCTTCACCACGAGTGAACAATAGCTGCATTCCCAAACAAACACCGAGCAGCGGTTGTCCAGCACTTGCAACCTCCTGAATAACCCGATCCAATCCGCTGGAACGCAGATGTTCCATCGCGTCCCCGAAAGCCCCTACACCCGGCAAAATTACACCGCTAGAGGTACGAATCACTTGAGCATCTCCTGTCACTACAGCCTCATAGCCAAGGCGCTCAACCGCTCTGCTCACACTATGCAGATTCCCTCTGCCGTAATCCACAATGGCAATGGACATGGACTACAGCACTCCCTTCGTTGAAGGCACTCCTGTCACGCGCGGATCAATGGAGGTCGCCTCATCCAAAGCACGCCCCAGCGCTTTGAACACCGCCTCAATCATATGGTGGGTATTTTGCCCGTAGTGAACAATGACGTGCAGCGTCATGCGAGCCTCCAATGCAAATTTCCATAGAAATTCATGCACCAGCTCTGTCGAGAAGCTGCCTACCTGCTGAGACGGGTACTCTGCACGATACTCAAAATGAGGTCGATTGCTCAGATCAATAATAACCTGCGCGAGTGCCTCATCCATCGGTACAAAGACGCTGGCATAGCGCTTGATACCTTTTTTATCACCCAATGCTTCCAGCAAGGTTTGCCCCAGACAGATACCAATGTCCTCGACGGTATGATGATCGTCAATGTCCACATCCCCTCTGGCCTGTACATTTAGATCAAATTGTCCGTGCTTGGTGAACAAATCCAGCATGTGATTCAGAAAAGGAACATCCGTTTCAATCTCGGCCTGCCCTGTCCCGTCTACTGCAAATGACAGCTGAATGTCTGTTTCGTTCGTTTTCCGGCTGACACTGCCTGTACGCTCTGCTTTGTTATTTTCGTTCCCCATCGCCATCCACCGCCTTCTTCTCATTGTCCAATCGAACTTGTATCGCCCGTGCGTGGCCTTCCAGCCCCTCATGCCGGGCAAGCTGCATAATGGTCTCTCCATTGCGGAGCAGTGCTTCCTTGCTGTAATAGATCATACTCGACTTCTTGATAAAATCATCAATATCCACTGGCGAAGAAAAGCGTGCTGTTCCATTCGTCGGAATGATGTGATTAGGTCCGGCAAAATAATCGCCTACCGGCTCTGAGCTGTACGCTCCCAGAAAAATAGCTCCCGCATTTTCAATCAGCCCCATATGCTCCATCGGCTGCTCTGTCATGATCTCCAAATGCTCTGGCGCAAGCCGGTTGACAATACCGATGCCCTCTTCCAAATTGTCAACGACAATGATGGCCCCGTATGCCTCCACCGATGCAGCAGCGATATCTCTGCGCGGCAACACCGCCAATTGGCACTGTACCTCGGCTGATACTTCTTCGGCCAAGCGTTGCGAAGGCGTAACCAGAATGGCTGAGGCCATTTCGTCATGTTCCGCCTGTGAAAGTAGGTCGGCCGCTACATAAGAGGGATTCGCCGTGTCGTCTGCCAATACGACAATTTCACTCGGTCCCGCAATACTGTCGATATCCACTGCACCGTATACCTCTCGCTTCGCCAGCGCTACATAAATGTTGCCGGGACCGCAAATTTTATCAACCGGTTCAATACTATGTGTCCCGTATGCAAGAGAGGCAATAGCCTGCGCTCCGCCAACCCTGTATATTTCCGTTACACCAGCCTCTGCCGCAGCTACCAGTGTATAGGGGTCGATCCCTGCCTTGCCGCCTGTCGCCGGGGGTGTCACCATGACGATCTCCGGTACTCCAGCCACTTGAGCTGGAATAACATTCATCAATACCGAGGAGGGATAGGCAGCTTTACCACCTGGAACATACACGCCTACACGTTTCAAGGGTCGGATGATTTGACCAAGCAAGCTACCATCTGATTGTAAATCTATCCATGAGTTACGCTTTTGCTTGGTATGAAAAGCGCGAATATGAGCGGCCGCTTCTCGAATCGCCTGTATAAATGAAGGCTCTACCTTATCATAGGCCAACTTTAATTCTCCATCTGTCACACGAAGCTGCTCCGCTGTCAGCGATACACCGTCAAACATTTCTGTATACCGCAGGACAGCCTCATCTCCCTCTTGGCGTACCGATTGAATAATCGTACGCACAGCCTCGTTTTGCTCAGGTGTTCCGTAATCTACCTCTCGTTGGAGATTGAAATCACGGGCTGCTACGATCTTCATTTGCTCATTCCCCCTTACCTGCTGCTTGCTTGCAGAATGCTCCTTAACCGTTGCTCCGTTCCTTTAACCCTTCGGTACTACTTCAGTTGGAATCACCTGATGCAATCGATCACACAATGCCTGAATCGGACCATTTTTCATCCGATAACTGACCCGGTTGGCAATCAAACGACTGGTAATATCCAGTATGCTAATCTGCTCAACCAATCCGTTCTCCCGCAAGGTCTGCCCCGTCTCCACCATATCTACAATGCGATCTGCCAGACCAATTAACGGCGCCAGCTCGATGGAACCATTCAGCTTAATGACCTCCACCTGCTGACCTTGCTCCCGAAAATACTGGGAAGCCACATTTGGATATTTGGTTGCGACCCGCTGACGAATACCTGGTTGCCAATCGGGTAAAGCAATCACCGACATCCGGCAACGGGCAATCCCCAGATCCAGCAGCTCATATACATCCTTGTTTTCTTCCAGCAAAACATCCTTACCTACAATGCCGATGTCAGCTGCACCGTACTCCACATACGTAGGAACATCCACGGGCTTCGCCATAATAAATTCCATCCCCAGTTCAGGCAATGGAATGACCAGCTTGCGGGTTTCGTCCACATCCAGTGGAATTGGAACCCCTGCCTGGCGAAACAACTTGGAAGCCTGCTTATAAATCCGTCCCTTCGGCATGGCTACCTTCAATGTTTCCGTCATGGCAATTCCCTCCTTTGTACTGGCTGTCTTCCTTCAGCTGTATAGCTGTATACCTCTGCGTACAGATCCTGCTGCTCACGACGTCGATCTTCCGGCCCCCCCGTGAGTCCTGTCACCACATTAAGCCCCTCTGCACGTAGCTGTGCCGCTGCAGATAACGCCTCTCGACGTTCCTGCTCGTCATAACGAATAAGTACAGGACGCTTCGTCTCAATTGCAATACCATCCACACCATCGACGATTCGGTTCGTCTTCAATGCGAATCCCGTTGCTGGTACAGATCGCCCAAACTGCTGAAGCAGATTGTCATAACGACCTCCGTTGCATACCGGGAACCCGATTTCCGCTGCATAGCCCTCAAAAGTCATTCCTGTATAATATGAAAAATCCCCGATCATGGTAAGGTCAATTAACACATGCTCAGATACGCCGTACGCCTCCAGGACTTCCCACACCTCGCACAAATGTGCAATGGTTTGAAGCGTCTGCTGCTCCACACTAAGGCGAGTAGCCTGTTCGCAAATTTCCTTCCCGCCACGCAGCCGAAGAATGGCCTCCAGCTTATCGCGATGCTCGGGCGCCAAACCTAAAGCTTCAATCGCCGTTCGGTAGCCCACTACATCACGATTGAGCAACAGTTCTTTTAGCGCCTGCTGTTCAGCCTGGCGACCTGGAATGATCTCCTCAAATAACCCGTTCAGGAATCCCACATGTCCCATGGCAATTTTAAAAGAGGTAACACCCGCTGCCTGCAATGATGCAATGGCCAATGCTACCACTTCTGCATCAGCCTCAGGCGAGTCATCCCCTACCAGCTCCACGCCTGTTTGAAAAAACTCTGCCTCTCTTCCTGCCTCTTCCTCAATCGCTCGAAATACATTGGCGTGATAGGAAAGGCGAAGCGGTACTTCCTCTTCCTTTAGCAACGAAGATACCACCCGTGCAATTGGAGCAGTCATATCAGAACGAAGTACCAACGTAGTCCCTCGGTTGTTGAGCAATTTAAACAGCTTCCGATCAGAAGTAGAGCTAGCTACTCCTACCGTATCGTAGTATTCCATCGTAGGCGTCATAATCTGACGGTAACCCCAACGTTCCATACAAGCGAGTACATTCAGTTCAATGGCCCGCAGCTTCGACACTGCACGTGGAAGGTAATCCCGAACCCCTATAGGAATCTCGAATCCTTTTGGCTTAGACATCTCTATCACCTCATGATTTCAATATCTTTATCATGGTAAAGTGCTAACAAACTAAAGTATATTCGATATATTATCATGCCCTACTTATGAACGTCAACCAAACGAAGCAGCCCATTTTTACAGCTTAGACAATCGCTGTCCCTCTCCATATTTTATCCAATGCAAAATGCATGAATCCTAAAAAAAGACTGTCAGCCTTAAGCCAACAGTCTAAGTCAAAATATTTAGCAGTTTGCCTGTTCATCTTTACTCTGGGATGGAAACTTCGGAACTGTGCCCAAACCGATCCATGAAAATGGTACATATCGAAAAAACAACGTCACAATCAGCCATGATCCAAACAGCGCCAACACCCATCCGCCAGCAACAGAGAAGACATATTCTATCGGTGTACCATGCAAATCCAGTTTGCGATACACTCGTAATAGCGCCGGATGAAGTAAATATATACCGAAAGAACATGCTCCCAGCCAACTGATGAACATTCGCAGTCTATCACTAGTATGACGATATAATAAAACCGATAACTGAAACAGCACCAATGCAGATACGAGAGCATATGCATTATGTAGCAGTTCATAGACCAGCGAGTCCGCATAAATGGCTTTGCGGTAGGCTATAAACCATATTTGTACATAAACGATCCCGAGTAATAACCAAGCCGCCCACAGGGCCCACCAGCTGATCAACTGGCCGCGACCCATTACCGTACCTGGGACTGGAAAAAGCCACTTTTTAAACCCTTCATATCCAATCGCTACAGCGGCACCCAAGGCAAAGTAACTGATATACGTAATCGCAAGGCTTCCTCTCTCCTCTTGCCAAACATATTTGTTCAGCAGTACAAACCCCCATTGAATGACCAACCCTACTGCCAAAATGACAAAAGCTGCTCTCCGTGGACTCGATATCCAATGACGTAAACGCTGCACTCCCCACAACAGTAGCGGAAAGACCAAATAAAATTGGATGATAATAATGACATAATACAAATGCGTATACGCCTTTCCCGTTAGCAGCACGAGCGGAAGATCACTAAGCGGCATCAACCCACGTGTCACCAAGGTCAAATAGTACATAAGAGAAAATAAAACGTAGGGTAACACAATAAACATCAGTCTTTTTCGAAAAAACAAAAGCATACTCTTTCCACGAAGTGGCCGATCGACATAATTGTAAAATAAAACAAAACCGCTCACAAAAATAAATACAGGCACTGCAAAGCTGCTAAACATATTTAAAAATAAAAAGGGATAAAACAATAGAGAATGACGCGCATCAATCAATGCCATTGAAGTCGCATGAATGGTAATGACGGCCGCAATTAATATTCCCCTGTAAATGTCAAGCTCTGGTATACGTTCTTTTTTGACCAAATCAACACGCTCCCATATCGCCTTGCAAAAATAACTATTATCAATTTTTAAACATAACCAATATGCATTACCCCACTTATTATACAGAAAAACAGCACAAGAAAGACCCCTTAATACATAAGGGGCCTTTCTTATCGTGCTATTTACTTTTCATCCACACCAGAGCGTCTTAAATCACGCAACGGATTACCGCCTACAAATGCACCTGCCGGTACATCTTTATGCACAACCGCTCCGGCCGCTACCACTGCTCCGTCACCGATGGTAACACCCGGCAAAATGGTTGTGTTTGCGCCGATCAGCACACGATCCCCGATCACCACTTTACCGATGCGATACTCCTGTATAAGGTATTCATGAGCCAGTATGGTTGTGTTATATCCAATGACCGAATTGTTCCCGATCGTAATATGCTCCGGAAAAAAAACATCCACCATCACCATCAGACCGAAGGCGGCATGTTGCCCAACCTTCATCCCCAGCATTCTGCGGTAAATAACATTTTTCAGAGAAAGCACAGGACAATACCGGGCAATCTGTATGAAAATGAAGTTCTTAACGCCTTTCCAAGGGCTCACCGTCCGATAAATTTGCCACAACGCATTGGGACCTTCTACAGGATAGCGGTTCACCTTTCTCACGATACATTGACACCTTGAAGCTCCAGCTTCAGCAAATCCCTCATATCATATAGCATGTAGTCTGGTCCATATCCGCGCAGAGTTTCCTCACCCTTGAGCGACCAGGCCACTCCCGCAGATTTCACACCTGCCGCCTGAGCTGACAAAATATCAAAGGAGCTATCTCCAACCATCAACGTATGTTCCGCTTCAGCATTCAGACCTGCCAAGGCCTTAAGCACTGGCTCCGCGTGAGGCTTCGGATGTTCCACATCGTCTACCGTCACAATGTAATCCATAGACGAAGTCAGATCAAACAGGTTAAGTACACGCATCGTGGATGGTCGTATTTTAGTTGTCACAACCCCTAGCTTAATTCCTCGTGCGCGCAGCTCCTGAATAACCTCAATAACATGTGGAAATGGCTTCACCATTTGATCATGATGAATTTGATTATAAGCACGGTAGTCTTTGATTAGCCCAGATACATCCGTTAATCCCGTAAAAGTACGGAGTTGATCGTCCAGTGTTCCCCCCATATGAGGAATAATATGCTCCCGCGTTAGCGGATCAGCATCTGGATGGTTCAAAATGTGTAAAAATGTGCTGATAATCAATTCATTCGTATCCATAATGGTACCGTCTAAATCAAACAAAATCGTATTTATCATAGATGCTCCTTCTTGTCCTCATCCGTGTCTTCCTTAGATAGCTTATCCACCGTGGCAGTTGGAGAAACCGCATCCTGCCCAGGACGGGACACCTGTTCTGGCGTCACATCAGGTACCTGATCAATCCCTGTCTTGCTGGAGACAATCGGGTCGCTATATCTCGCAACGGCTGAGCCCTTCCGACGACGAACCAAGATGAAAATCACGGCAGCTACAATGATGAAAATAGCAAGCAACTGTGAGATCCGTACGTTACCGTAATTCGGATCCAAGTACCCCGGTTCAAACCCTAGCCATACCATAGGGGACCACAGAGCATTCACAAAGGAAGCCAGCCAGTCCGGTCCCTGAAAGGCCAAGCTGTCCGTCCGCACCCGCTCGATGAAAAAACGACCAATAGAGTACCAAATGAAGTAAAATGCAAACATTTCACCTGCACGTACAAATTTCATCCGGCGAATCACAAGCAGCAAAATCACGCCTACAATACTCCATAGCGATTCGTACAGGAACGTAGGGTGATGAAACACTCCGTTAACGTTCATCTGATTCACAATGAAGTCCGGTAGATGTAGCTGATTGCGCAAAAAAGTCTCTTCCGTTGGTCCACCGTAAGCCTCTTGATTGACAAAATTACCCCAGCGTCCAATCGCTTGACCGATTAATAGACCCGGCGCACAAATATCAGCGATACGCCAGAAGTTATATCCTTTATAGCGGAAATAAATAACCGCACATATAATGGCACCAATCAAGGCACCATATATCGCGATACCGCCGTTCCAAATTTTAAAGACATCCCATAGATTATCTCGGTAGTCTTCCCATTTGAAGGCTACATAATAAATACGCGCTCCAATAATGGCCGATGGAACACCCAGAAGCAGCATATCCATAAAGAATTCCTGCGGAATACCGAATCTTTTTCCCTCACGGATGGCGAGATATAAACCCACAAGTGCCGCCAGCCCCAAAATAAGCCCATACCAATGGACCTTGATTGCCCCGATTGAAAAAGCAATCGGATTCAGCAGTAATGTTGCCGTTGACATATGTTTCTCTCACTCCTTGTTCTTCCTTGCAACCGAACGAACCTTAATCCATTTCTTCCATATCTTCAGAAATCGTAGCAGTCAGCTTGTTTGTAAATTGCAGGGCTGCATTAACGCCCATTTGTTTCAACCGATAGTTCATGGCCGCTACCTCGATAATAACAGCCAGATTTCGGCCCGGACGTACTGGAATCGTAACGAGTGGAACATCTGTATCAATAATGCGTGTGGTTTCTTCATCGAGACCGAGACGGTCATACTGCTTGTCCTGTTGCCATGCCTCCAGACGGACAACCAATGTAATCCGCTTATTATTACGAACTGCACCAGCACCAAACAGTGTCATCACATTAATAATGCCCACGCCACGAATTTCAAGCAGGTGACGAATTAGTTCAGGTGCTGTTCCATGCAACTGAAAGTCGGACGTTTGCCGGATTTCTACCGCATCATCTGCTACCAAGCGATGCCCACGTTTAACAAGTTCCAGTGCTGTTTCACTCTTACCAATTCCACTACTGCCAGTGATAAGCATTCCCACGCCATACACGTCACACAGTACACCATGAATAGTCGCCGTAGGTGCCAGCTTTCTTTCCAGAAAACCTGTGATCCGGCTTGATAAAATCGTCGTCGCCATATTGGTTCGCAGTACAGGAATATCTCGCTCTGCGCTTGCCTCCACTAACTCGGCCGGTACCTCCAGGCCACGTGTGATAATAATACATGGAGTCAGCTCTGTACACAAACGCTCCATCCGATCCCGTCGCTCCTCAGGAGGCAGCATACCCAGAAAAGCCAGCTCAGACCTTCCCAAAAGCTGTACCCGCTCCTGTGTATGATATTCAAAATACCCGGCCATCTCCAGGCCTGGGCGATTCAAATCGTCCACGGTGATCAGTCTGCGCAGACCTTTTTCACCGGAAATAACCTCCATTTGAAACTGCTGTACAAGCTCGGATACCTTTACCTGTTTAGCCATTGTATTCTCTCCTTCATCTGCAAAAACCGGATTCTATACGCCATTTGATTTATGTAGCATTATTCTATTAACCATACAAGCCCACACAGTCTATCCTGAATGAGTCCACACTTGACTTGATTTAACAATAGGATTCCAGGCTATCCCTATCCCGACAGTTGGACCTCCAAGCCCCACCAATCTAGGACTTATGCCAACGAACCTTGTCTGAATCTAAACCTGCACCATTGTACACCCATCGTATCGGAATTTTCCATTGAATGCAATGCCAAAGCTAGTATCGGATATCATATACAAAAGAGTCGCAGTTCTCCGCTTGGGGAAAACTGCGACTCTCTTCCAGAGGCTAATCTTATTCGCCAACCAGAATGCTCAATTCCGATTCCTTATCAAAAATATGAACTTTGTTCATATCAACAGCCAACTTCGCTTTGACACCATCACGAGTATTGGAACGTCCGTCTACACGGGCAATAATCGTATCGTTTCCGGCACCACTTAGGTACAACAGCATTTCATGACCGAGGTTTTCCGTTACATCCACAGTGGATGTAAAGATCGTGTTCGGAGAAGCCTCTAAGAATACAGGCTCTTCATGAATATCCTCAGGACGAATGCCCAAGATCACTTCTTTGCCAATGTAGCCTTTCGCTTTCAAAATCTGTCCCTTACCTTCAGGTACAAACAGATCCAGACCTGGTGCTGCGAAATGCAGCGCACCTTCTTTTTCAACCAGCTTACCCGAGATAAAGTTCATCGTAGGAGAGCCGATAAAACCAGCTACGAACAGATTCACTGGACGGTTGTACAGTTCATCCGGGGAAGCAGCTTGTTGAATGATACCATCCTTCATAACTACAATCCGATCACCCATCGTCATGGCTTCAACCTGGTCATGTGTTACATAGATAACGGTCGTTTCCAGACGCTTAGCCAACTTCGTGATTTCCGCACGCATCTGACCACGCAACTTGGCATCCAAGTTGGACAGCGGTTCATCCATCAAGAAGACTTGTGGGTCACGTACAATCGCACGACCTAAGGCAACACGCTGACGCTGACCGCCTGATAACGCTTTCGGCTTGCGATCCAGCAGATGCTCAATATCAAGGATTTTAGCCGCTTCACGTACACGTTTATCAATTTCTTCCTTTTTAACCTTGCGGAGCTTCAGACCAAAGGCCATATTTTGGTATACGTTCATATGCGGATACAAGGCATAGGATTGGAATACCATCGCGATATCGCGGTCTTTTGGAGCCACATCGTTCACAACACGATCACCAATGTACAATTTACCGTCTGAAATTTCCTCCAAACCAGCAATCATACGAAGTGTAGTAGACTTCCCA
This sequence comes from Paenibacillus sp. lzh-N1, assembly GCF_002872435.1. Lineage (NCBI taxonomy): Bacteria > Bacillati > Bacillota > Bacilli > Caryophanales > Paenibacillaceae > Paenibacillus > Paenibacillus sp. lzh-N1. The sequence continues at coordinate 1,524,713 of NZ_CP025696.1, forward strand.
CAACCGGAAGGACCAACCAATACGAGAAATTCTTTATCTTGAATGTCCAAATTGACATCAACAACCGTAGCTTTTTCTGCACCTGGATATTTCTTAAAAATATGCTCTAAACGTACGCCAGCCATAGCTTTTGCCTCCCCAAGATCAAGTTTTGAAATCGAATACATTTTCTACTTGTATCTTACCCTAGTACCCAAAGTATGACTATTCGCAAACTGCACAAAAATGCTATTTCCTTTTTGTCACTTTGTACAATAGCAGATATAGTTTGACCAAAACCGCATCATTAAACGTCCTCACGTCCAATCCGGTCTCCTGTTTAATCTTGTCCAAACGGTAAATCAACGTATTTCGGTGAACATACAGACGCTTGGCTGTCTCACTCACATTACAATCCAGTTGAAAAAAGATATCTAATGTAGCCATCGTTTCTGAGTCTTCCAGTATGACAGATGACTTCATTACTTGCTCCAAAAATAGCACACGTTGTTCCTTGGGAATGCGATTTAACAGTCTCTCCAAATGAAGCTCCCATGAAAGGTGGATGTGCTCTGTTACATGAAAAAGCTTGCCAAGATGGATCGTCTCCCATAATAAATTCAGCTCGTGGGGAAGACTTTGCAAAGGGATCGAGGGCTTGGAAATCGCCAAATGGAATACACCGACCCATTCATTCGCGATAAGTTCATATAACCCCAAGCTAAAAGCCGTAAGTACCTCCTCCAGCGGTTCCGCAAAATCTGCCTCTCTGGTCTCAGTATCTTTATCCCGTTCATCGTCGGCTCCTAATAAAAGCTCCTTTTTAGCGAGAATCAGCCAAGATTGTTCGTCTAATGGAGTAAGCAGGACATCCCCTCCAAAATAGCTCGCTAACAATCGATGAAGCTGCGTATAGGTAATAGCTCCATCCTGTGTTCCCTCACCATTTAGCAAAAACGGCACCATACACGCTGATAGCGGATCACGAAGTTCTAATTCAGCAGGAACCTCTTCTTTACTGTTTAGGTTGGCTGCCTGCTGCATGAGCCATTGTCCAAAACGACTCATCCGCTCTTCCTCGCTATAAGCCCGGTTGACCGACAAGCTTGGACCATTGTGCCAAACTTGTTCCATGTTCCCCAGTATCGCTTCTATCAACTTCCGTTCTCGATCCGACAAGTATCTGGCCTCTACCGCAAAAGCAGCAAGTTCACCTGCCGATGCACGAAACGGAAAATATAATTTATTCTCACTAACAAATGATCTATCCGGTATGACTGAATCCGTTGTTTCTCCTTCTGCCATCATTTCTGGGCACCAAGGCACTATGGTAAAAGGCGCTTGAATTATATTCTGAAGCTGTTGCTGAATCCACTCTGTATCCAAAGTCACGCGATCACCACTTCACTTTTTTTAGAATATAGATAAACACTAAGCGAACATAATGAACTTATTATAACCTGTCGATACCTTAAAACAAAAAGCTATATAAAAACATAACTTAAAACAACACAAAAAAAGCCATCAACTTATAGTTGATGACTTCTGATGAGCCATGAAGGACTCGAACCTTCGACACCCTGATTAAAAGTCAGGTGCTCTACCAACTGAGCTAATGGCTCATAAAACTGGTGGAGGATGATGGATTCGAACCACCGAACCCGTAAGGGAGCAGATTTACAGTCTGATGCGTTTGGCCACTTCGCTAATCCTCCATATAAAGGTGGCTCGGGACGGAATCGAACCGCCGACACGAGGATTTTCAGTCCTCTGCTCTACCGACTGAGCTACCGAGCCATATCCATTGACAAAAAAATAAAGTGCGGAGGGATACCCCTTCCCACTTTAGTACGGTGAAAATATTAAACTGAAAAATGGCGGAACTGACGGGATTCGAACCCGCGATCTCCTGCGTGACAGGCAGGCATGTTAGGCCTCTACACCACAGTTCCCTATATTTTTCAAAAAAAATGGTGCCGGCGAGAGGACTTGAACCCCCAACCTACTGATTACAAGTCAGTTGCTCTACCAGTTGAGCTACACCGGCACAATGGTGGAGGCTGAGGGGATCGAACCCCCGACCCTCTGCTTGTAAGGCAGATGCTCTCCCAGCTGAGCTAAGCCTCCTGGGTATGTATGGTAGCGGCGGAGGGGATCGAACCCCCGACCTCACGGGTATGAACCGTACGCTCTAGCCAGCTGAGCTACACCGCCATAACATAATTCACTAGCTTGTCCTAAATGGCGGAGAGAGAGGGATTCGAACCCTCGCACCACTTTCGCAGTCTAACCCCTTAGCAGAGGGTCCCCTTATAGCCACTTGGGTATCTCTCCATATGAATGGACTCGCTTAGTGAAATTCTACAAGATATTCAGATTATCAGCAAAGTGAATTTGAATATCAAGCGTAATTCCAAGGTGTTACACCCTGAAAACTGGATCCGAAACTTCATTGCGCCTTATCTTTAGGATAAGCCCTCGACCGATTAGTATTGGTCAGCTCCATGCATTACTGCACTTCCACCCCCAACCTATCTACCTCGTCGTCTTCAAGGGGTCTTACTAATTGGGAAATCTCATCTTGAGGGGGGCTTCACGCTTAGATGCTTTCAGCGCTTATCCCTTCCGTACATAGCTACCCAGCGGTGCTCCTGGCGGAACAACTGGTACACCAGCGGTACGTCCATCCCGGTCCTCTCGTACTAAGGACAGCTCCTCTCAAATTTCCTACGCCCACGACAGATAGGGACCGAACTGTCTCACGACGTTCTGAACCCAGCTCGCGTACCGCTTTAATGGGCGAACAGCCCAACCCTTGGGACCTACTTCAGCCCCAGGATGCGATGAGCCGACATCGAGGTGCCAAACCTCCCCGTCGATGTGGACTCTTGGGGGAGATAAGCCTGTTATCCCCAGGGTAGCTTTTATCCGTTGAGCGATGGCCCTTCCATGCGGTACCACCGGATCACTAAGCCCGACTTTCGTCCCTGCTCGACTTGTAGGTCTCGCAGTCAAGCTCCCTTCTGCCTTTGCACTCTTCGAATGATTTCCAACCATTCTGAGGGAACCTTGGGGCGCCTCCGTTACTCTTTAGGAGGCGACCGCCCCAGTCAAACTGCCCACCTGACACTGTCCTCGCACCGGATCACGGTACCAAGTTAGAACCTAGATACGATCAGGGTGGTATCCCAAGGATGCCTCCTCTCAAGCTGGCGCTCAAGATTCAACGGCTCCCACCTATCCTGTACAGATCGTACCCAAATTCAATATCAAGCTGCAGTAAAGCTCCATGGGGTCTTTCCGTCTTGTCGCGGGTAACCTGCATCTTCACAGGTATTAAAATTTCACCGGATCTCTCGTTGAGACAGCGCCCAAGTCGTTACGCCATTCGTGCGGGTCAGAATTTACCTGACAAGGAATTTCGCTACCTTAGGACCGTTATAGTTACGGCCGCCGTTTACTGGGGCTTCGGTTCATAGCTTCGCCCGAAGGCTTACCACTCCCCTTAACCTTCCAGCACCGGGCAGGCGTCAGCCCGTATACTTCGCCTTGCGGCTTCGCACAGACCTGTGTTTTTGCTAAACAGTCGCTTGGGCCTTTTCACTGCGGCCCCCTCGGGCTATTCACCCTACCGAGGCACCCCTTCTCCCGAAGTTACGGGGTCATTTTGCCGAGTTCCTTAACGAGAGTTCTTCCGCGCGCCTTAGAATTCTCTTCTCGCCTACCTGTGTCGGTTTGCGGTACGGGCACCTTCTCCTGGCTAGAGGCTTTTCTTGGCAGTCTGAGATCATGACCTTCGCTACTATAATTTTCGCTCCCCATCACAGCCCAGCCTTACGATGTGCGGATTTGCCTTCACATCAGCCTCACTGCTTAGACGGACATCCATCAGTCCGCGTCACTACCCTACTGCGTCACCCCATCGCTCATCACGGATTACGGTGGTACAGGAATTTCTACCTGTTGTCCTTCGACTACGCCTATCGGCCTCGCCTTAGGTCCCGACTTACCCTGAGCGGACGAACCTTCCTCAGGAACCCTTAGGCTTTCGGCGGATCTGATTCTCACAGATCTTTTCGTTACTCATACCGGCATTCTCACTTGAATGCAGTCCAGCGCTCCTTCCGGTACACCTTCAACCCGCATTCAACGCTCCCCTACCCCTGATGCAAAGCATCAAGCCATAGCTTCGGTGGTGTGTTTAGCCCCGTTACATTTTCGGCGCAGAGTCACTCGACCAGTGAGCTATTACGCACTCTTTCAATGGTGGCTGCTTCTAAGCCAACATCCTGGTTGTCTGTGCAACTCCACATCCTTTCCCACTTAACACACACTTGGGGACCTTAGCTGATGGTCTGGGCTGTTTCCCTTTCGACAATGGATCTTAGCACTCACTGTCTGACTCCCGGAACTAAATCCATGGCATTCGGAGTTTGACTGAGCTTGGTAACCCTTGCGGGCCCCGCACCCAATCAGTGCTCTACCTCCACGATTCTTCTTTCCGAGGCTAGCCCTAAAGCTATTTCGGGGAGAACCAGCTATCTCCGGGTTCGATTGGAATTTCTCCGCTACCCCCACCTCATCCCCGCATTTTTCAACATGCGTGGGTTCGGGCCTCCAGTGCGTGTTACCGCACCTTCACCCTGGACAGGGGTAGATCACCCGGTTTCGGGTCTACGTCCACGTACTCAGTCGCCCTATTCAGACTCGCTTTCGCTGCGGCTTCAGCTCTTCACCTTAACCTTGCACGGGAACGTAACTCGCCGGTTCATTCTACAAAAGGCACGCCATCACCCATAGATCGGGCTCTGACTTCTTGTAAGCACACGGTTTCAGGATCTATTTCACTCCCCTTCCGGGGTGCTTTTCACCTTTCCCTCACGGTACTGCTTCACTATCGGTCGCCAGGGAGTATTTAGCCTTGGCAGATGGTCCTGCCGGATTCATACGGGGTTTCACGTGCCCCGCACTACTCGGGATCCGTCTCGGAGGGAACGGGTTTTGAACTACAGGGCTTTTACCTTCTCTGGCGGGCCTTTCCAGACCTCTTCATCTAACCGGTTCCTTTGTAACTCCATGTGAGACGTCCCACAACCCCAAGGAGCAAGCTCCTTGGTTTGGGCTAATCCGCGTTCGCTCGCCGCTACTGACGGAATCACTATTGTTTTCTCTTCCTCAGGGTACTTAGATGTTTCAGTTCCCCTGGTCTGCCTCTCACTCACCTATGAATTCAGTGAGTAGTGACTGTCGATGAAGACAGCCGGGTTTCCCCATTCGGACATCCCCGGATCAAAGCTTGCTTACAGCTCCCCGAGGCCTTATCGTTGTTCGCCACGTCCTTCGTCGGCTCCTGGCGCCTAGGCATCCTCCGTGTGCTCTTTGTAGCTTAACCTAGTATCTACAATGTAAATACAATATGCTACCTTTATTTCACTTGTTTACACAAGATCAGCTTAAAGGAATATTCTAAAACGCAATTTCGTTTCGGTATCCAGTTTTCAAGGTGCAATAATAAATTTGGTGGAGCCAAGCGGGATCGAACCGCTGACCTCCTGCTTGCAAGGCAGGCGCTCTCCCAGCTGAGCTATGGCCCCAAAAGAAAATATAAAATTTATGGTGGGCCCTAGTGGACTCGAACCACCGACCTCACCCTTATCAGGGGTGCGCTCTAACCAGCTGAGCTAAGGGCCCATAATAAACCACCAAAAAAAGTTTTTCTTTAGTGGTTGCGCTTGGCGGCGTCCTACTCTCCCAGGACCCTGCGGTCCAAGTACCATCGGCGCTGGAGGGCTTAACGGTCGTGTTCGGGATGGGTACGTGTGGAACCCCTCCGCTATCGCCACCAAACGCTTGAGAGTTTGAGCTCTCAAAACTGAGCAACGAGTGAGTAACAGGCCTAAACCTGAGTTTGAAGCTTACGCTTCATATTTGAATGTTTCCATCGCAGGAAACGATTCTCCATAGAAAGGAGGTGATCCAGCCGCACCTTCCGATACGGCTACCTTGTTACGACTTCACCCCAATCATCTACCCCACCTTCGGCGGCTGGCTCCTTGCGGTTACCTCACCGACTTCGGGTGTTGTAAACTCTCGTGGTGTGACGGGCGGTGTGTACAAGACCCGGGAACGTATTCACCGCGGCATGCTGATCCGCGATTACTAGCAATTCCGACTTCATGTAGGCGAGTTGCAGCCTACAATCCGAACTGAGACCGGCTTTTCTAGGATTGGCTCCACCTCGCGGCTTCGCTTCCCGTTGTACCGGCCATTGTAGTACGTGTGTAGCCCAGGTCATAAGGGGCATGATGATTTGACGTCATCCCCACCTTCCTCCGGTTTGTCACCGGCAGTCTGCTTAGAGTGCCCAGCTTGACCTGCTGGCAACTAAGCATAAGGGTTGCGCTCGTTGCGGGACTTAACCCAACATCTCACGACACGAGCTGACGACAACCATGCACCACCTGTCTCCTCTGTCCCGAAGGAAAGGCCTATCTCTAGACCGGTCAGAGGGATGTCAAGACCTGGTAAGGTTCTTCGCGTTGCTTCGAATTAAACCACATACTCCACTGCTTGTGCGGGTCCCCGTCAATTCCTTTGAGTTTCAGTCTTGCGACCGTACTCCCCAGGCGGAATGCTTAATGTGTTAACTTCGGCACCAAGGGTATCGAAACCCCTAACACCTAGCATTCATCGTTTACGGCGTGGACTACCAGGGTATCTAATCCTGTTTGCTCCCCACGCTTTCGCGCCTCAGCGTCAGTTACAGCCCAGAGAGTCGCCTTCGCCACTGGTGTTCCTCCACATCTCTACGCATTTCACCGCTACACGTGGAATTCCACTCTCCTCTTCTGCACTCAAGCTCCCCAGTTTCCAGTGCGACCCGAAGTTGAGCCTCGGGATTAAACACCAGACTTAAAGAGCCGCCTGCGCGCGCTTTACGCCCAATAATTCCGGACAACGCTTGCCCCCTACGTATTACCGCGGCTGCTGGCACGTAGTTAGCCGGGGCTTTCTTCTCAGGTACCGTCACTCTTGTAGCAGTTACTCTACAAGACGTTCTTCCCTGGCAACAGAGCTTTACGATCCGAAAACCTTCATCACTCACGCGGCGTTGCTCCGTCAGGCTTTCGCCCATTGCGGAAGATTCCCTACTGCTGCCTCCCGTAGGAGTCTGGGCCGTGTCTCAGTCCCAGTGTGGCCGATCACCCTCTCAGGTCGGCTACGCATCGTCGCCTTGGTAGGCCTTTACCCCACCAACTAGCTAATGCGCCGCAGGCCCATCCACAAGTGACAGATTGCTCCGTCTTTCCTCCTTCTCCCATGCAGGAAAAGGATGTATCGGGTATTAGCTACCGTTTCCGGTAGTTATCCCTGTCTTGTGGGCAGGTTGCCTACGTGTTACTCACCCGTCCGCCGCTAGATTATATAGAAGCAAGCTTCTATATAATCCCGCTCGACTTGCATGTATTAGGCACGCCGCCAGCGTTCGTCCTGAGCCAGGATCAAACTCTCCATTAAAGACCAACCGAAGTTGGTTATAGAAAGAGCGATTAGCTCATGTTGAAACTGACGAGATAAAATATCTCATTGTTGATTTTGCGAACAAAATCAATTTACTCACTCGTTGTTCAGTTTTCAAAGATCAAACCTTCACTATGTCTTACTTTGCTTCATCACCGCATCTCAGCGGCGACTTAATTAATATAACACACACTCGGGATTTAAGTCAACACTTTTTTAAATTATTTTTCAATTTCATTTAAGCATTGCTCACACAAAAAAATTCCCGGGCTTTAAAGGCCGAGAATTAATGTATCACATTTTTGAATTCGTCGTCAACTATAATTAAAAAAAATAAAACAATACCGCATTGGACTCACCAATACCCACTTTTTTTGCATACTCTCCCTTTCCTACAATAACGTTTCACACAGCCTGTCCGAACAATATTATTTTCAATGCCAGTAAAAGCGCAATGCCTGGCAAGCCTAATATCGTTACTGCTCCCATCGTCACTGGGTTAATCGGAATGTACACCTGTGTAATCCATCCTGAATAATTGATAACATACAGTGCAATGGCTGCCAGAGCCATATGCGCGCCGAATACTACAAACCAACCGATCCCCAGATGTTTTTTGAGGATTAGATACATCAGTATTCCGGCACAAGCAATCAAGACAAGCCAGACTACCCCTCTCATTCCGCTCTCCGTTTGTGAACCTGGTCAGTATCATTGGCATACCCCGGTTCATCTGCTGGCAGGTGAAAACGATGTAACCCTTGTTGCTTTGCGCTTTTTAAATGTATTTGATATTTACGCTCCGCAGCTTCCAGAACAAAAATGGCGTAGTCGATTTCATCCTTACCCGTAGCTTCATGAAATAAACGATGCGCTCTTAACCATTCCGCATGCGAAGCTCGAATCTGAGCAAACAATTCCTGGCGATACTCTGCTTCTGATTTTCCATTCTCCTGACGACGGAAATTTTGTTTCATCCGTTCCCACATTCATTCATCCTCCTCACAAGCTGAATTATGTGTACAGTCTGCAAGACCACCTTATTCATACTTATTGAATAGAGGACAAACTTAGAACTAGGAACGTCTATAGAGCCATCTATTACTGCAAATAAAAAAGGAGCCGTAACGGCTCCCTAACAAGTCAAGGATGTCCCAAGGACATTTCAGACTCATAAATTATAACGTATAACTACACCTACTAATTAAGCTCTCTGCGGCCTTCTAGCGCTTTGGACAGGGTGACCTCGTCGGCATACTCCAAATCCCCGCCCACGGGCAAACCGTGAGCAATACGAGTAACCTTGATTTCAAAAGGACGCACTAGCCGCGAAATGTACATAGCCGTGGCCTCTCCCTCAATGTTCGGATTCGTAGCCAGGATCAGCTCCTTGACGCGTTCATCACTTAGCCTGGTTAGCAACTCCTTGAGTTTGATATCCTCAGGGCCAATTCCCTCCATCGGAGAGATTGCCCCGTGAAGTACATGGTACAAACCTTCAAACTCCTTGGTACGCTCCATAGCGACCAAATCCTTAGCATCCTGAACAACACAAATGACGGAAGCATCCCTCGTCTTATCCTGACAGATCCTACAAGGGTCCGTGTCTGTAATGTTACCGCAGACTGAACAAAAGTGAAGATTGCGTTTTACATTGACCAGCGCTTTGGCAAAATCAATCACATCATCTTCCTTCATTTTCAGTACGTGAAAAGCCAACCGGGCAGCTGTTTTGGGGCCTACTCCCGGCAGGCGCGTAAAAGCATCAATCAGCTTTGCAATCGGCTCGGGATAATGCAATAGCGTATTTCTCCTTTATGAGCAGACTAGAACAAGCCCGGAATTTTCATACCACCTGTAAATTTACCCATATCATCATTAGCCAGTTCATCCGCTTTGGACAAAGCATCATTGACTGCAGTGAGTACGAGATCTTGCAGCATTTCTACATCATCAGGATCTACAGCTTCCGGTTTGATTGTGATAGACAATACTTTTTTATGTCCACTTACCTCTACAGTTACCACACCGCCACCAGAAGAACCTTCGATTACTTTCCCACCAAGCTCCTCTTGGGCTTTCAGCATTTGTTCCTGCATTTTTTTCACTTGCTTCATCATTTGGTTCATATTGTTCATTTCAATCATCTCCTTTAATGAAGTATACATCTACATTTGATTATTCTTTAATGACTACCAGATCTTCCCCGAAAAGCTGAATCGCTTCATCAATCCAGGGCTCCTGGGACTTTCCCGGCGCATCATGCTCCGGCTCCAGTTGCAATTCTTCGGCAGGCTGGTCAGAAACTCCTTCAATCGCAGCATTCCAATCCTTTTGCATCATCGTTACCAAACGATAAGGATGCCCCAACTGCTCATGTAAAACCTTCTCGATGACCTGCTTATTGGCAGGTTTTTCGGTAGTTTCACGATGAATGTTGTTCTTAAACGCGACCAATACACTGTCCTCTAACACAGAAACCGGCTCACCATCCATAAACCAAGCATGAACCGTAACTTTCGCCTCTTTCACCCCTTGCAAAATCTGGCTCCACTTACGCCCCACCGCTGCGAATGCTTCGCTTGACTTCTCAGCAATATAGCGATCCAACTGAGAAGGGAGTTTAGCCGGCGCTGAAAGACGTGGAGCAGGGGCACGACCACCAGAAGCCTGACGGCCGCCTGACAGTGTCTCCTGACCCGCCCCAACAGCCAAGCCACCTTGCATTGCACGTTCCAGCTTCTTTTCCAACTCAGCAAGCTGGCGCTTTAACATAGCCACATCTTCCTGGCCAGCTACAGCACCAGAGCGCTGTGCAGTCGGCTGAGCAGCAGTTCCTGCTTCCCCTGGAATGCTGCATAACTTCAATAGAGCTACCTCAAATAAAGTTTGGGGCTGAACCGCATATTTCATCTCGCCCTGATAACGATTAAGGGTGTCAATCATTGCAAAGAGCTGCTCCTTGGTAAAAGCATCTGCCACTTCCTTAAACTGCTCCGGATTCAGCACTCGCTCCGTCATTTTGGTCGCCTGCGGCACCATTTTGATCATTAGCAGGTCTCGGAAATAGTACAGAAGATTCTCCATACACTTATCTGCACTTTTCCCTTCCTGCATAAAGTTCTCGATCAATTGGAGCACTGTGCCTACATCTTCTTTCAGTAATGCCAAGGCCAATTTACCGAATTGCTCGGATGCGATCCCACCCGTCATATCCAGCACCTGCTGATACGTAACCCGGCCATCAGTAAACGAGGATATCTGATCCAAAACGCTAACCGCATCTCGCATCCCGCCATCTGAAAGACGTGCAATATATTGCAGTGCATCCAAATCAGCTTGGATGTTCTCCTGTTGGCATATCAGGTCAAGCCGCTCTGTCTGCTCCTCCAGCGATACTCGCCGGAAGTCAAAACGCTGGCAACGCGAAATAATTGTCGCGGGAATCCGATGCGGCTCTGTCGTAGCCAATATAAACATTACGTGTGGCGGCGGCTCTTCCAGCGTCTTGAGCAGCGCATTGAACGCTTCCGTCGTCAGCATGTGCACTTCATCAATGATATAAACCTTGTGCCGCACTTCTGTGGGCGCATATTTGACTTTATCGCGCAAATCACGAATCTCTTCAACGCCCCGGTTGGAGGCTGCGTCAATCTCCTGTACATCCATGACCGCTCCGGCCGTGATCCGTTTACAGGCTTCGCATTCGTTGCAAGGTTCCGGTGCAGGTCCATGCTCACAGTTGATTGCCTTGGCCAAAATTTTGGCCGCACTGGTCTTACCCGTTCCTCGCGGACCACTGAACAGGTAGGCATGGGACGTGCGATTTTCGCGGATGGCATTCTGCAATGTCTGGATAATATGCTGTTGTCCTACCATGTCCTTGAAGGCCTGCGGCCGCCAAGCACGGTACAACGCTATATGTTCCAATGCGCGTTCCCTCTTTCCCATTCACTTTCATGACCATTTATGGTCACTTCATTATACTATACTCCCGTCCGAATCTAAACCAGACACATTTCAATTTATAAGCACAAAAAAACACCTTCGCATAATCGCCAAGATGTTCTAATTCCCAAGTATATACCGTGCACCTGTTATTGATCGTTGTGATCCGAGCGGCAACCCTGAGCAACAACTCGGGCTAGGCAACCCTCCGGCACAAGAGTGGGCTTGCTTATGGCTGCTTCCTTCCGGACCTGACCAGGTTCACAAGTACTCATTGCGGAGGACCCAACCGTCAACATTGTGCGCAGGGACCAGCCTCACATCAACAACACCTCTAACAGGAATTCAACCTCGCTATAGCGGATTGCGAGTTACAGGGCACCGCTACCTCCCCATCTAGCACGGTGAAAATAAGTATATCGCATGGTTGCACAAAATGCAAATAGCAAATAACGACAAAAAGAGCCTCCTGCAATTGCAGAAGGCTCTAATAACTTTATCTCTTGCGGCAACTTATTAAATACCGTATTTCTTCTTGAAACGATCCACACGTCCACCAGCATCAATAAACTTCTGCTTACCTGTGAAGAACGGATGGCAAGCGGAGCAAATCTCTACACGCAGAGATTCTTTTACAGAACCAGTTTCAAACGTATTCCCGCAAGCGCAAGTAACATTAGTTACGTTATACTTCGGTTGAATAGCCTGTTGCATTAACTTTCACCTCTTTCCGCCCTGAACGTCCTATCAGCCCAGAGTTGTATGAACACATGTTCAAATTATAGCACTTGAATATAAGTGTTTCAACATCTTTTTAGTACACAAAACAGTGTAAGATCAGTGTGTTTTAAATATCTTCCGACCGTTTAGGTTCTGGAAAATTTGGGACGTGCCAGCCCTTGCGGCGGCACATGAGTGTAAGAACCGATAACCACATCCGGCAGTTCCTCACGATAAATCTCAAGCATTTGCTTCATACCAAGTATCTCCCCTTGAGCCGGTGGAATCAATTCCAGATAGCTTTCAGGATCAATATTCAGATTACGCATTTGAATCAGCTTGAGCTTAGTGCGTTTGGCAAATTCAATCATTGCCTCAATTTCCTCCTCCCGGTCAGTTACACCCGGAAAAATCAAATAGTTGATGGACGTATACACTCCCTGATCGGACGCATAACGGAGCGACTTTTCCACATTAGCCAGCGTGTATCCGCGCGGCTTGTAATACGCATTGTAATGGTCGTCCAATGCACTAATTGTGCTTACTCGCATGAGATCAAGACCCGCATCCACAATCCCCCGGATATGATCATTCAATCCCGCATTGGTGTTGATATTAATATATCCCATATCTGTAACGGAACGTACTTCTTTGATCGCATCAATAATCAGTTTGGCTTGAGTGGAGGGCTCACCTTCACAACCTTGCCCAAAACTGATGATAGACTCAGGTGTCTTCAAATGTTCCAACATAACTTCTACAATCTCTTCCACACGGGGACGGAAGTTCATTCTTGTCTGCGGAGATACAAAACCACTGTCATCCGGCTGTTCAGATATACAGCCAAAGCAACCCGCATTACAAGAATAAGATACCGGAACTCCCCCTTCCCAGCGATTCAGGAACGTATTCGAAGAAGTAAGACATTCGTACCCCAGCGCACAGTTAGACAAATGCTGGTACAGCCTATTTTCGGGATACTGTTCTGTCATTCGCTGAACTCCCAATTTAACTTGATTGCGGTCGCAGTTTTCGGGATTCCATTTGGAAGGACTGTCACTCTGCTCTGCTGTTACATAAAATGCCCCATCTTTCCAGACAACGGCCGAATAACCGAACAAGGGGAGTTTATACTCCTTATCTGTCTTCACATATCCCGGCAGACACAGGCGTGTAAAACCTTGCGGTAACAAAGCCCCTACTGCCTGCATATCTCCCGGAAGAGAGACCATTTCCCCTGTTTCAGGGTTCATACCGACCGGGCGGGTGCTGGGCAGGCTTACCAGTGTGGCTCCTTCCGGCAACGGAATAAGCTCATCCTCCATGATTTCAACAATCATGTCTGCACTACGGGCAAGCCCATACAAAGAAGCATGATCATATACATTGCCTTTTTCGTCGGCATACACCAAATACATTATGGAGCTCCTTTCGTTCCATTAAGCGCACCATTAACCAAAAGAATGGTAATGGCTGTCTACTTACAGAACAGATAAAATACATGAATTGGGTTTAATTGGTTGTGGCGGGAACCGACGCTGTGGTAGAACGCGTAGTTCTTCGTTGTTGACCACCAGAGCTACCTTGCGAACCGCTGGAAGAAGGTGCTGTCAAATCAAACGAAGCTAAAAACTCAGCGTTAGTTTTGCTGTTACGCAGCTTTTTGAGGAAGCCTTCCACAAAGTCATGGCTTTCCGTCATATTTTTACGAATAGCCCAGATCGTATCTAATTCTTCTTTTTTCAACAGTACTTCCTCACGACGTGTACCGGAACGACGAATATCAATCGCAGGAAAGATACGACGTTCTGCCAGTTTGCGGTCCAAATGCAGCTCCATGTTACCTGTGCCTTTGAACTCTTCATAAATGATATCGTCCATACGAGATCCTGTATCAATCAGCGCTGTGGCAAGAATCGTCAAGCTACCGCCTTCCTCCACATTCCGAGCTGCACCAAAAAAGCGTTTTGGACGGTGAAATGCTGCCGGATCAATACCCCCACTCAAAGTACGACCAGAAGGAGGGATAACGAGATTGTACGCACGAGCCAACCGTGTAATACTATCCAACAGGATGACAACATCCTTTTTATGTTCTACGAGACGCAGTGCACGCTCCAACACCAGTTCTGCCACTTTGATGTGATTTTCAGGAAGTTCATCAAATGTAGAGGCCACAACTTCACCTTTGACAGAACGCTGCATGTCCGTCACTTCTTCAGGGCGTTCATCAATCAACAAGACAAATAGCTCAATCTCGGGATTGTTGGTAGAAATGCTATTGGCAATTTCTTTGAGGAGAAGCGTCTTCCCAGCTTTGGGAGGTGCCACAATAAGTCCGCGCTGTCCAAGTCCGACAGGGGCCAGTACATCCATAATTCTCGTAGACAAATGGTTGGGGGAAGTTTCAAGGACTAATTTGGTTTGCGGATACAGTGGAGTCAGTGCAGGAAAATGTAGCCGCTCAGCAGCTTGCTCAGGACTTCTTCCATTGACGGCGTTAACTTGAAGCAATCCAAAATACCGTTCATTTTCTTTTGGCGTTCGGCACTTACCGGAAACAAGATCGCCTGTTCTCAAGTCAAACTTGCGGATTTGTGAAGCAGAGATGTAAATATCTTCGGTACTCGGGAGATAATTGATCGGCCTCAGAAAGCCGTAACCTTCAGGAAGTATTTCCAGAACACCCTGCATAAACATTAATCCACTCTTCTCAGCTTGTGCGCGCAGGATGGCGAAAATTAATTCTTTCTTCTTGAGCGTTCCGTAGTACGGGATCTGGTATTGCTTGGCCAGCTTGTACAGGTCGGTCAGCTTCATTTCTTCCAGATCGGAAATTTGCAGATCCATATAATAACCACCTATTCAATTATTAAGTCCATTCATACATTTAAATGATAGACAATGATATCATAAACACCATCAACATAATTTTAACCAAAACAAATAAAGTTATGCAGCCAACTGCCTGAATTATACCGAATTATTCCGGTTTTTTGATAAAAGATTGTTAGGTATGAACCAAATCTTATATCAAGCAGCGGCTGCATAGGTGTTACCCGTTTTATCGCTTTGGTTACGACGAGTTCATACAAAGGACAGACATGGTTTAATTACTCAGTCTGCCGCCATACATCTGCGCCCAGAAGGCGCAGGTTGGAGACGAGGTGATCATAACCACGGTCAATATACTCGACACCTGCCACCTCGGTTACCCCTTCGCTTACTGTAAGTCCAGCAATGACAAGGGCCGCTCCAGCGCGCAGATCTGCAGCCTTCACTTTAGCCGCATTCAGTTGACCACCCTCAATAATGGCAGACCGACCCTCTACGCGAATTTTAGCCCCCATTCGCACCAGTTCAGGGACGTGCTTAAAACGATTGCTGTACACAAAATCGCTCAACACACTGACACCCTGAGCCTGGGTTAGCAAGCTGGTCATGGGAGATTGTAAATCCGTGGGGAAGCCGGGGTATACCAAGGCTTTAACGTCGACATGCCCATAGGAAGGTGCACCCAGTACGCGAATACTTTCATCATATTCCTCGATGCCGATGCCCATTTCCTGCATTTTGGCAGTGAGAGCCTCCATATGTTTGGGGATTACATTGTCAATCAATACATTTCCACGAGTTGCCGCAGCAGCAATCATATATGTGCCTGCTTGTATACGGTCAGGTATGATGGAATGACGGCAGCCATGCAGCTCCGACACACCTTCAATACGAATCGTCTCCGTTCCAGCGCCTTTAATAATCGCCCCCATGGAGTTTAACAGAGTTGCTACATCTATAATCTCAGGCTCTTTAGCCGCATTTTCGATAGTTGTGGCGCCTTTGGCACGTGCGGCCGCCAGCATAATATTAATGGTTGCTCCTACACTGCTGACATCCAAATAAATCTTGGTGCCGCGCAGTTCTTTGGCGTGCAAATGAATAGCGCCGTGCTCGTTCGTAACCGTGGCACCCAGCGCCTCAAAACCTTTGATATGCTGATCAATGGGCCGGGGTTCAAAATTACATCCTCCTGGCAAACCGATGATCGCTTCCTTGAATCTGCCCAGCATGGCCCCCATCATATAATAAGAGGCTCGTAATTTCTTAACAGGTCCATTCGGCATAGGAATGGATTTAATGGAGGAAGAGTCTATCTTCATCTGGCTACCTTCCCAGGCAACCTTTGCGCCAAGCTCCTCCAATATCTCGGAATACACCGCCACATCACTGAGCAGCGGCAAATTATCCAAAATGACTTCCGACTCTGCCAGAATGGCTGCGGGAATCAAGGCGATGGCACTGTTTTTGGCACCGCTGATGGAAACTATACCCTGAAGCGGCCGTCCACCGGTGATCATCAATTTTTCCATAAGCTTGAGGGTCCCCCTACGTGTTTTGCAGTCGGTCAAACAATGAACTGAAACCATAAACTTTCAACTTTTTAAGTGGTTAAAATGGAAAGACACCGGCTAAGCGGTGTGCTTTCCATACCAAACTATTCAACTGTACAGATTTAAATGTTTTGTGCAGCATAAATACAGCTACAATGAAAAAAATGCATTCAGTCTATGCAGTCGCATGACTAGTTGGAACATTATTACGCTTTGTTGTTGGAACCGAACTCACGGATTTTACCGATAACGGTTTGTTTGATCGCTTCACGACCTGGTTGGATGAATGTACGTGGATCGTAAGCATCTGGTTTTGCAGCAAGCACTTCACGAACCACTTTCGCAAATGCGATTTGGTTTTCAGTGTTTACGTTGATTTTGGAAGTACCCAGGGAAATGGATTTTTGGATGTCATGTGTAGGGATACCTGTTCCGCCATGAAGAACGAGTGGCAGTTTCACAGCATTACGAATTTCTTCCATTTCTTTAAAGCCCAGGTTTGGCTCACCTTTGTATGGTCCATGAACAGAACCCAGTGCAGGAGCCAGTGTGTCGATGCCTGTTTCTTTAACGATACGTACACAATCGTCCAGCTTAGCGTACATTACGTCACCTACAACATCATCTTCTTGACCGCCAACCATTCCAACTTCAGCTTCAACGGAAACGCCTTTGGAATGTGCATATTCAACAACTTTCTTCGTTGTTTCAATATTTTTCTCGATTGGGCTGTGGGAATCGTCAATCATAACGGATGTGAAACCAGCGTCGATCGCTTCTTTACATTTGTCAAAGCTAGAACCGTGGTCCAAGTGAATTGCAACTGGAACCGTAATTTTCATGTCATGAATAAGACCTTCTACCATTTTAACAACAGTGTAGAATCCGCCCATGTGACGTGCTGCGCCTTCAGAAACACCCAAGATTACTGGGGATTTTTCTTCTTCAGCAGCGCCCAAGATAGCTTGAGTCCACTCTAGGTTATTAATATTGAATTGACCTACTGCATACTTTCCTTCGAGTGCTTTGTTCAACATGTCTTTCATAGATACCAATGGCATGGTTACAGTCCTCCTAAAGGTGTTTGGGTTTGTCTATATTTTTAGCCGACATCACATACGGGCTTATTATACCACAACCCATGTTAAATACTAAACAAGCTTTTGCATATCAACACATACAAAAATCACGCCCAGGACGCCGTTTTTCCATAGAATTGTATAAGGAGAGGATTTACTTTCAGTATTTCCCATAATCACAAACAAAAAACCCTGTTTTGTTAACAGAGTTCTCAACCAAAATGACTTACCTAGTCACCTCTGAGTTGTTTGTTCACGGCGATCCGCATTTCATCAATATCAAAGGGCTTGGTAAAATGCATAAGTGCACCTAGCTCCGTCGCCTCTTTAATCATGTCCAGTTCTCCATACGCTGTCATCATAATAACCTTGATATCGGGATTCATGCTTTTTAGGTGCTTCAGAATTTCGAGTCCGTCCATACCTGGAATTTTCATATCGAGCAGAACCAGATCAGGTGGTTCCTTCTCAACAATCTCAAGAGCAATTTTCCCGTTCGCTGCCTGAAAGGTCTCATAACCCTCACTTCCGAACACTTCCATCAGTAAAATCCGTATTCCATTTTGGTCATCGACGATTAATACTTTTTTCTTTTCCAATGTTTTAACCTCCTAAGATCTTAAAACGAGGATCATGCAGCTATTGCCATAACAGCGTCCGATGACGTACAATATCCGTCCCATACCTAAAACTATATTCGCTCCTGCAAAAAGAAAATCCTTCTCATATACATAATTGTGGAATATTCTTTCATAATCAGGAAGCATGGGATAAAAAAAGACCTCCCAAAGGAGGTCTTTCAAGCTGAAGCATTAACCTTGAAGTTGCAATGCCGCCTTTACAAATTCACGGAACAAAGGCTGTGGACGATTCGGACGGGAAGTAAATTCTGGATGGAATTGTACCGCCAGGAACCATGGATGCTCAGGAAGCTCCACAATTTCCACCAAACGTCCATCCGGTGAAGTACCAGAAATACGAAGGCCTGCTTTTTCAATAACTTCACGATATTCGTTATTGAATTCGTACCGATGACGATGTCTCTCGTATACCAGCTCGTCGTTGTAGCAAGCCGATGCCAGGGAACCTTCCACCAGTTTACATGGATACAAGCCAAGACGCATGGTACCGCCCAAATCTTCGATGTCTTTTTGGTCAGGAAGCAAGTCAATGACAGGATAATCGGTAGCCGGGTTAATTTCCGAGCTGTTGGCTCCTTCGAGACCGGCCAGGGAACGAGCAACCTCTATAACAGATACCTGCATACCCAGGCAAATACCGAAAAACGGAATTTTTTGCTCCCGTGCATAACGAATGGTGCTGATTTTACCTTCAATTCCGCGATCGCCGAAGCCACCCGGTACGAGAATACCGCCAATGCCGCCCAGCATGTCAGCTACGTTCTCGTCCGTTACTTCTTCAGCGTTCACCCAACGGATTTTCACGTCCGCATTTGCATCAAATCCAGCGTGGGAAAGTGACTCAACAACACTTAAGTACGCATCATGTAACGCAACATATTTACCAACAATAGCAATTTCAACCGTTTTGTCCAACTTGCTGATTCGATCAACTAACCCTTCCCATTCGGTCATATCTGGTGCAGGTGTTGTCAGCTTCAGGTGGTTAACTACGATTTCGTCCAAACCTTCTTCACGCAGGTTCAACGGAACCTCGTAGAGAGTCGAAGCATCGCGGCATTCTACCACTGCATTCGCATCAATATCGCAGAACAATGCAATTTTAGCCTTCATGTCGGAGGACAATTCATGCTCTGTACGGCAAACAATAACATTCGGTTGAATGCCGATACTGCGCAGTTCTTTTACACTGTGCTGAGTTGGTTTGGTTTTAACCTCACCAGCAGCTTTAATATAAGGAATGAGCGTTACGTGAATGTACATCACATTCTCGCGCCCAACTTCACTTTTGAGCTGACGAATGGCTTCCAAAAATGGCAAGCTTTCAATATCGCCTACAGTACCGCCGATTTCCGTAATAATGACATCCGAACCCGCTTCACGGCCTGCACGGTACACGCGCTCCTTGATTTCGTTCGTAATATGAGGGATAACCTGTACTGTACCACCCAAATATTCTCCGCGACGCTCTTTGCTGATCACGCTGGAATATACCTTGCCTGTTGTGACATTGCTGTTCTTGGACAGATTAATATCAATAAAGCGCTCATAGTGTCCCAAGTCAAGATCCGTTTCCGCACCATCATCCGTTACAAACACTTCACCGTGCTGGTAAGGGCTCATAGTACCCGGATCGACATTCAGGTAAGGATCAAATTTTTGAATCGTTACCTTCAGTCCCCTGTTCTTCAAAAGCCTCCCCAGTGAAGCTGCCGTAATCCCTTTGCCCAAGGAAGACACAACCCCGCCTGTCACAAAAATATACTTCGTCACTGTTCAAAACCCTCCTAGATAAGATGCAAAAATTCAGGCGACATTATGATGTTATCGTAACCCGTTTGCACGGATTATCATCCATGAAGAAGGCAGCGGTTATATTTTCCAATCCGCCGCCCTTAGCCCTCTTTCATGAGTGAAAACACCCCTATAAAAAACAAAAAAGCACTCCCGTAGTACGGGGCACTTTTATACAAAAAGCAAACATATAAGTGAATCAATCATAAGCCCAAGCAATAGTTTACCCCGTGTCCAATCCGCTGTCAAGGAAGTTATCTGTGTTAATTTGTCCATTGAACCAGATTGGAATAAATCTATCTGAAAGCTATAAATCAGCAGGGGTTTCAAGAAAACGGTCATGAAAAAGGGGAGAGCGTATCTCCCCTTTCAACCTGTTCCTAACGAAGTGAATCGTCGTCGTCTTCGATCGACTCATCATCATTTTCATCATCTGTATCTTCCTCATCACTGAGGTCTTCATCGTCAATAACTACGTCATCGTCACTATCATCGTCATCTTCTCCGTCGAACAGCTCGTCTTCGCCATCCTCGTCTTCGCTATCTGCATCGAAGTCGTCATCGGAGTTGTATGTTTCTTCTTCCTCATGATAGTCATCTTCATCGTCATCGTCTTCATCGTTAATAATACGAGGACGCTTGGCGCCTGTCAGGGCATCTTCGGATTTATCTACCGGATACCAACGTTTCAAGCCCCACAAATTCGTACCGACACAGGCAAAACGCCCGTCAATGTTGATTTCAGTATATAGCTGAGCAATAACGTCATTAATTTCCTCGTCGGACAAGCCGCGCAATTTGGCGACTTCATTCATCAGGTCACGGTAATAATATGGAGTATTGGCTGCTTTCAATACCATAAATGCCAAATCCACCATTGGAGTCTCGTGGACTTTCTCCGGGTCAATCTTCAAGTTGAGTGGTGTACTCACCTAGGGACACTTCCTCTCACACGTAATTCACAAGAACATGTTTCAGAGCATACACGATACATGCAATACTAACATATCCATTATCAAAACTAAGTAAAACCTATTTGGAAGCAAATTGCAAGTTAAACATGGGTATCATCATAATTTCCAAGAATATCCCTCTGCACAAGACGGCACACGTAAAAAGACGGGGTTCCCCCCGCCTCCGACTGTACCCGCTCCGGGAGAGGCCTCCCAAAGTTGTTGCACAAGAGCTTATGCCCTCCATGTATCGTATGTGTCCACAGCTACTTTGACACGACAAGCAGGCCTATTTCCATAAAAAAGGGGCAAGTTTCCCATGCCGTAGCTGACGCTTGCTCATACAATACCTCAGCATGGCTCATCGGAGGGGGACCGTCTCAAATGGACTATCCGGATTTTTTGCAGCGTTTGCATGAGGGTATTTCGGAGCCGTCCGGCAGTGGACGGAACAAACAGATTATCACGTTCGATAAGCCTCACCAATACCGGGAATGTCTGTCCTATCTCAGGAAGCTGAAACCTGAGCTTGTGGGATTACGGCAAGTACAACCGGCTAGGCTAATCCGTGCTCTCATCGCTCCGCTTTCAGGGGGAGACAGGCTGGGCAAATATCACAACGGTGTTACCGTTGAAGAAGATACCCGCATAAAGGTTCACGCAGAAACGGCTTATATGCCGAAAGCAGAGAAAAACCTTTCCATGCCATGGGGAGTTAAACAGGTACGTGCATACAAGGCTTGGCCTTCCTCGACAGGGAATCGGGTCAGAATCGGTGTGATCGACACAGGAGCGGATTTTCATCATCCTGATCTTCGCCATTCCCTCGCCAGAGGTATCAATTTGTTGAACCGGACCATGCTACCCTATGACGACAATGGCCACGGTACTCATATTGCTGGAACCATCGCGGCATCTAATTATGATGAAGGTATGGTTGGCGTAGCACCACGGGCTTTAATTCATCCTGTAAAAGCATTTGATCATAATGGAGCCGCCTATGTCTCTGACATCATTCTCGGTATCGACTGGTGCGTATTAAATCGTGTCGATATTATTAATATGAGCTTTGGCATGAAGTCGCGCAGCAAGGCACTACTTGATATGGTGAATAAAGCATATCATAACGGCATTGTAATCGTAGCTTCCTCGGGAAATGAGGGCAAGCGTCGAAGTATTGACTATCCAGCCCGCTATTCCCAGACGATTTCAGTCGGAGCTACCGACAAATACAGACGTATCGCTCCTTTCAGCAATCGGGGGCAATTCGTAGACGTGTATGCACCTGGTGAGAAGATCAGATCCTCCTGGATTCATGGAAAGCATCATGAAATGAGCGGCACCTCTATGGCTACTTCCCATGTGACCGGGAGCATCGCACTTCTCCTTTCACTGAAACCGGAGCTGGAGCCTGGAGAAATTAAAGCACTGCTTAAACGCACCGCCACACCGCTACGCCTTCGTAAAAGCGCCGGACGCAGTTCCATCTCCACCAAGCTTGGAGAAGTGGATGCCTTCCGATTGATGCAGGAGGGCACAAAGTGAACCACGATCTGATGATACTAAACCTCTATCGTTGAACCTGGCTCCACAGAATGAACTTCTCTGGCAGGACCTCCATGTGCATTATTTTCTTCTCTTATCAACACATCTCGTACAAGGTCGGTCTGCGGTTTTGGTGCATGAACGAGTACAGCCTGTTTGCTAGGCAGATCCTTCAACATTTGCCTCACATCCGATAATCCCTGATGCACCTTGTAAGTCAAATGCCGAGCTATACAGATGTCATTGGAGTCCGCACGTTCTAACAGATGCTTTCCAAAAGAACCATTGGAAGCATGACCGGTCAATATCACACTGTTCCTAATGTTTTCTCCGCTGTCCATATCATTCAGCATATGGCAGTTATCCGACAGATATTGATAATACCAACGTGCCTGCGGGGAATCCATCATGCCGTCCCTTGTTACAATAATAGTGGCCGTGTTCCGTTCTAGCAGACTTATTCGTTCCGCAGCATCACGAGGCACGGACACCCTGTCACTGTTTAACACATGTTTTATTCGCGTGGAAGCTCCCGGCCGTAGCCACTCTCTCCAGCGATTTAACTGTTTCAATCCGTGCCACAGGTCAGGCTCTACAATTATTGCTTGTTCAGGGAATTGCTCACTGGCCCATACGATCAACTCCTGTCCTCTGCCAAAGGCAGGCACTGGCAACAACACATGACCGCCAGACCATAATATCTGCTCCATCTCGACCCTCAGCCGCTCCAGCTTAACAGGCTGCGGGTCTATATCCATGCCATAGGCATTGTCCATGATAGATATGTCCACTAGATAGGACTGTGGCTTGCATTCAGGAAGGTCATCTATCCCCTCCCCCATACACAAGTCCGGTGCATCGGCAGCAAGCAGCTCAGACTCACGGCTATAGTCTCCAGAAAAGAACAACCGCTTCCCTTCCATTTCTATGATATACCACACTGCACCAGCCAAATGTCCACTGCGTCCCCACATCATTCTCACACCCGGACAAGCTTCACACCACACTCCTGAAGGCGCTTCATCTTCTAGATAGCGATAGGTAATGGATTGGATATCCTGTTCACTGTAAGGCAATTCACCACCTCTCGATTCAACATAAGTCTGCCAGGAGCGAAAATAGGAGCCCAGCTGCTCAGCGGTGGCCTTGGTCGTCCAGACCTCTCCCCGGTATCCGTACTTGTACAGTAAGGGGAGCGCCATGGAATGATCCTCATGTGCATGAGACAGCAAAACAGTAGTTAGCTCCTTCACCTTCTGTGGCGGAAAAATCGGATATTGCCCGATTCCTTCCTTTTTTACGCCACAATCCAGCATGATACGATGCTGCTTTCCTTCAAAAACATAACAGGAGCGGCCATGTTCGCCCGCTCCGCCCCAAATCCTAAGCTTGGTCATCATCATTTCCACTTTCTTCGCGAGTTTAAGCTTTCCATTAAGATTAGTAGCAGTGTGGTCAACCCAACCGATATAACAGCCATCGCCATGCCAAGCGACACCTGTCCCTGCTCAAACTGGGCAAATATATAGGTTGCAGACGTCTGGACGGACGGCGGTAAAATCAGCAATGATCCTACCAGCTCCCGTGAAGCAATGGTAAAGGTCATCATCCAACCAGCGAGCATCCCCGGTACAATTAGCGGCAATACAATCCGGCGGAATATGTAAGACGGTCGCCCGCCAAATACTTGTCCCGCCTGAAAAAGAGTATGATCCACCTGTGTAAAAGCGCTTTTGACATACTGAACTGTATAAGGGACAAACAAAATAACATACGTCAGAATGACCATGCCGTATGTGTTATACAACGGAATCGGCATCCACGGCGAGTTCCACCACAAAATCAGACCCACCACCATAACAATTCCCGGCACTGTATTCGGAAGCAAGCTGAATGCATCAACTGTCCGTTGAATTTTCGTGCGTGAGCCACCGATAACCAGCGCAAACCAGGTCCCCAGCACCACAGCAATCGTCGATGCACCCAAAGAGAGAAATACACTGTTCAGTAGCGCTTCCATGCTTTCTGAGCCCCACGACAGCAGTTCCTTGTAATAGTCGAGTGTAAGATTGTTCCATGCCAGTCCGATTCCCCGCAGCTTCATGGAGGAGGCCGCGATAATTGAAAAATAAGGGATACCAATAGCTGCGATGAGCAGCAATAGGATGAATGCGACACTCAGTACTGTAGTCCAGCTGGATACACGAAGACGAGAAGGTCGCGAACCTTTACCCCCTACCAGCCTGTATGTGAACTTTCGATTGATCACCGATTGCACATACCACATAAGCAGGCAGGCCGTTAACAACACCGAAGCCATTGATGTTGCTTTGCCAAAATCAATGGGCCAGCTGGAAATATATTTGTGAATTTCAGAAGTCATGACCTCATACCCGATACGGCGCCCAAAGGTAGCGGGTGTGCCAAACTCAGCAATCGTTTTAACGAAAATGAGCAGTGCACCCATTCCGTATGCCGATAACAGCAAAGGTAAAATGATTCGACGGAACCTGTACAGAAATCCCCCGCCCATGACCGCACCTGCCTCTTCCAGGCTGCCGCCAATCCTTACCAGCGCCCCGCGCAGCAGCAGGTACAGGAATGGAAACAGATGCAGGCTCATGATCATCACCATGCCACCAAGGCTGAAGAAGGAAGCCGTTAAGAAATGCAGGTCCGGGAACAACTGTTCCAGATACCCGTTTTTTTGCATAAACAGAATCCATCCCATGGACCCGATATAGGGCGGAGTCATAAACGGAATCAGCAGCACGACATCCAACCAGCGCCAGTGTGCAAGTCGGGTGTTGGACATGATCCAGGCTAGCGGAAGTGCAAGGGCAGTCGTTCCTGCAATTACGCAGATGCCTAGCCAAATTGAGCTGAATAGCACTCCTGCAAATTGAGAAGCAGCTAACGTTCGAAAAGGCGCTGCCCATTGAAATTTTCCTTCAACATACACACTTTGGATGAAGATTTGCAGCAATGGCAGCAAAATTAGGAAAAGAAGCGCGATCAGAGCAAGTGTCAGGGACCATCCCCTGATGTGTTTAACAGACAAACCTCCCATCGGCTTATTTGAACATTTGCGTGAACTTTTCCGTCACGTCTGATCCGTGCTCACCCATCCATTCCCAATTGGTTTTCAACAACGGGATCTCGTCCAGGTTGGCACGCTTGTCAGCTTTGATATCCGTGCGTCCAGGGAGTAGGGAAGCATCTGCTACTAGTTTTTGTGCCTCGTCCGACAACAGATAGTCAATGAACGCTTTGGCATTTTGTTCATGCTGTGTGGACTTGAGGATTGCGGCAGGACGCGGACTAATAACCGTTCCCTCTGTCGGATAAACGATGTCAATCGGCTCACCTTTGGCTTTAGCCTTGTAGGTCATGTAATCGACCGCAGCGACGACTACACCTTTAGCCCCCGTAATCACTGGATCTAGCGCTTCCTGATTGGCACCGGCCATGGCCACACCGTTTGCCTTGTACTGCTCAAACAACGTCCAGCCTCCATCGCCCTTGGCGCTCAGATAGCCTGTCATAAAATCCAACGCTGAGCCGGACAGCGATGGGTCGGGGATGTTAACCTGATCCTTGTACTCAGGCTTCGCTAAATCGGCCCATGAAGTAGGTCGTGTCTTCACTAACTTTGTGTTATATGCAATACCTAGAGCAGAAGCACTGGTGCTAAAATAGTTGCCCTCCTTATCGGACCAGTCTGGGTTTAGCTTGTCCGCATTTTTGGCATCTGGATAGGGGAGCGTGAGTCCTTCCTTTTTCAAGCCTTGCACAGACGGAAGTGATGCTAGCACAACCACGTCCGCTACCGGATTCGTTTTCTCCGCTTCCATGCGGGCTAAAATCTTACCTGTCGTTCCCTGGAATAACTCTACCTTAACTCCACTCTGCGCCTCATACCCCGCTACCAGCTTTTTCGCCAGTCCATCCGGGCCTGCGCTGTAAACAACCAGCTTCTGATCGGTGGACGCCGCTGCTCCCGCTGGTTTTGCTGTTCCATCTGCTTGTGCCCCATCCTTGGATGTCGTAGCGGTTCCGCAGCCTGCCACAGCCAGTCCAAAAGTCAATGTTAAAGCAAGCATAGCCCCTTTTTTCCATCCTGTACGAAAAACACGCCTATTCATCATCTTATATAACCCCTTTTCCCTATGTTTCAAGTTGGTGGATGTATTGCGGTGATACCCAAATATGCATTTGTTCGCCTATGGGCAAGCGGGTGGAGTGATACGCAGTCCATTGCTCACCGTTTTCGGCTAATAGACGGATTTCATAGCGATCGCCCACATAGCTGACATGCAGGATCTCTACTGTAAAAGTGTGCTGATCCGCTTGCTCCTGTTCCCAACGGACATGTTCAGGCCGAAAAAGTGTCCGTTCCAACTCGATCCAGTTGGATTTACCGATAAACCTTGCCACCTCTGAATGAGCTGGGCGACTATAGATCACCTCTGGTGTTCCGGTCTGCAAAATATGTCCACTTTTCATAACCACCACTTCATCAGACATGGACATGGCCTCGATCTGATCATGGGTGACGTATAGGGCGGTTAGCCCCAAATCGCGCACAAGCGATATCATCTCAATGCGCATCTCCTCCCGTAGTACGGCATCCAGTGCACTAAGCGGCTCGTCGAACAAAACCAGTCGAGGCCGGATAGCAACTGCTCTTGCAAAAGCAACCCGCTGCTGCTGACCACCGGATAGTTGATGAGGGTAACGATCCTCCAGCCCTGACAACCTTACCTTATCGAGCGCCTCCAGCACCACTGCCCGCAGTTCCTTGCCTTGAGCGCTAACAGCCCTTTTCCCCCGTTTGCTCGCTCGCAAGCCGAAGGCCACATTTTCAAACACCGTCATATGCGGCCACAGCGCGAAATCTTGAAAGACCATACCAAAGTGGCGGAGATGTGTGGGAACATCCTTTTTGCGTTCAGCTGAAAAGAGAATTTCCTCTCCCATCGTGATTGTGCCGATATCCGGTGTCTCCAGACCAGCAATCAAGCGCAAGAGCGTCGTCTTCCCACAGCCGGACGGTCCGAGCAATGTGGTGAATTTACCCTGTCGTACGACCAGATTCGTCTCATGCAACGCGGTGGTTTGTCCGAAGGTTTTACTTACTCCGCGAATATATAGATCCTGATTCATCGCATTACCTGCCTGTTCTTATGACTGACCCCAGTGTAAAACTTGAATTCGCAACCTGTGTTATTGGAAAGTTAAAACAAAATTAATTATTTCAATGAATTGTGTTAACACTCATAGATTTAATCTATATAGAGGCGATTGATGCTGCTGCCCAAAGAATAAGCATGATTGTTCGATCAAACTGAAAGCGAGGCATTCTAAGTGAACTTAAGTCTTCTAAAGTTACATATTGTAGAGCTGCTGAACAAGCACCATAAAATTACCACCGTAGCCGAGCTTCTCGGCCTAAAGCAACCTACTGTTACTTTTCATATGAAAAATCTGGAGCGTGAATTCGGAGTAAAGCTGTTTGACACACGTATGGGCAAAATCATCCTGACGGATGCCGGAAATGCCCTACTGCACTATGCCACCAAGATTAATGCACTTGCGGCTGAGGCCGAGCGGGTTGTCCGTGAGTTCGATACACTCCAACGAGGCAGCATACGTATTGGCGCAAGCTATGTACCTGCTACCTATCTGCTTCCTGCCGTGCTGCATCGGTTTGCCCGCGAGCATCCGGGCATTCACATCGCCTTATCCGTGAAAACAGCGCCCGTGATCAAGGACATGCTTGCTCGCCACGAAATTGACCTTGGCATTATTTCGGCAGAGCCGTTTCAATCCCCCACGCTGCTCTCAGAATCCTTGGGGGAAGATGAACTGGTGCTCATCTGCTCACCCACTCATCCGCTCGCTAGCGAAACCGATTTGACATCCGAGCGTATCGCTTCTTCCTCTTTTGTATTGCATGGAAAGGATTCCAGCACACGCCACGCGACTGACAAATGGCTAGAGCGCGGGAGGCGCCGGCTTCCATCCTATCTGGAATTGGATTCACTGGAGGCCATCAAGCAGGCGGTTATGCTGGGAGAACACATCTCCTTTGTCTCTCGTATTGCTGTTCAATCAGAGGTTGAACGGGGTTTACTGGTTGTAAGGCCTATTCCGGGACAGCCTGTTGAAAGGCACATTTATATGGTCAGCAACAGAGATCGTCATCGCTCTGCGCTGATCCACAGATTCACTGAATATTTATGATGGAACTAAGATTAAATCTTAGCTGTCATATAAAAATTATGGCATTTTTTAACCGGAGTACCCTCTTGTCTTGACATACGACTGACAAAATACCCGTAAAGTGAAGCGTGTAACCTATTCGGACGAACAGGAGAGGATAAAATGAAAACAAGCCTGCGTATCACTAAATTCATGTCAGTAGTAACTCTGAGTGCAGTACTGCTCGCAACAGGATGGAAAGGTGCAGAGCCCGTACAAGCGGCTGCCAATGCCACGCCAAGCTATGAGGTTAAGCTGCTGCTGGATACAGCTCAGGTCCTCAATGCGGATGGCTCTTTAAAAAGCGGCATCGTAAATGAGTTCGGAATTAGCGAAGATGCGCAACGATTAAGCGTCGAGTTTTTTGATACAGACTCCTTGCAATTGAATGACGAGGGCTGGAACGTTAGATTTCGCAAAAAAGAGGATAAAAAAAACTATGAGTTAACCTACAAAAAGCGCTATGCGATCACAAACGGGAATATTGATGCAGCACTCATTCAAGCGAATAAAGAAGGTTTCAGTGCCTCTGATGATAATTATGAGGCTGAGGTGGATTGGGGATACAGCAAGCAGACATTAAGCTTTTCCAATGACAAGAAAACAAACGCCTCCAAAGGATTAGCTCTGCCTTCCCCGGATCAGGCGTTAAAACAATTGCAGGACAATCTTCCGGGCAAGCTGCAAAACTGGAAAAGCAGCAACTGGGGCAAACATACCTTGGCAAACTCCAGAGTACGCGGTCCTGTACAGGTCAGCAAATATGAGGGCAGCTTTCAGGGCCTGGATACTGATGTTGAAATATGGCCTATTCGTAGCGCAAACGGATCGGGTACCGACAATATCATCGAAATCTCCTTCAAAACTTCGGATTACAATACTGCCACAAGCAACCGCGCTAAGCTGATTAACCTGCTACAATCCAAAGGATGGCTGATTCCCGCCGATTCTCTGAAAACGAATCTGGTACTGGAACGCTATTAAGCCACTCGAACCTAAAAAGTACTCAAACCTAAAAAGTACTCAAACCTAAAAAAAGGAACCGAACGGGCCTCCCTGTAGAGGGCAGCACGAACGGTTCCTTTTTACTATTATACATATGACTACAGGGTCATTATGTTGCAGTTTTTTACTTACATACGTTCCGGTGCAGACACACCCACCAGCTTCAGTACATTGGCAATGGTCGTGCGGACCGCGCCAAACAAGGCCAAGCGAGCTTGCGTTTGAGCGGCATCCTCCGTGATGACACGCTCTGCCTTATAGTAGCTGTGGAACATGGATGCCAGCTCGTAGACATAGCGAATCATGCGATGCGGCGCAAAGTTTGCAGCTGCCACTGATACTTCCTCTGGCAACTCGCCAATTTTGCGTAACAGATCGTATTCATGCTCAGCCGTCAGCTTCGACAAGTCAACTTCTGCCAATGGCAGTACAGCAATACCCTGCTCTTCGGCTTGACGATATACGCTGCATGCACGTGCGTGTGCATATTGCACGTAGAATACCGGATTCTCATTGGAAGTGGAAATCGCCAAATCCATATCAAAATCCAGATGTGAGTCCATACTACGCATGGTGAAGAAGTAACGGATCGCGTCTACGCCCACTTCTTCCATCAGATCCTCCATCGTTACGGCCTTGCCAGTACGCTTGGACATTTTTACTTTTTCCCCGTTTTGGAACAAGCTGACCATTTGGGCAATCAGTACTTTAAGCTTATCCGGGTCATTGCCCAGTGCTTCCATTGCCGCTTTCATCCGTGGAATATAGCCGTGGTGATCCGCTCCCCAGATGTTGATGATCGTGTCATACCCACGAGCATATTTGTCGCGGTGATAGGCGATATCCGGAGTCAGGTACGTATAAGTGCCGTCATTTTTGATCAATACACGGTCTTTATCGTCGCCATACTTGGTCGTGTTCAGCCAAGTAGCTCCGTCCTTATCATAAATTTCCTCACGGTCACGTAGCTCATTCAGCGCTTTAAGCACTTCACCGTTATCATACAGTGATGTTTCACTAAACCAGGAATCAAAAGGTACACGGAACCGCTCCAGATCACGCTTGATCTTATTCAGTTCCTTTTCCAAACCGTATTCACGGAAATAAGCGGCACGATCTCCCGGTTCCATGGACAACAGAGAATCGCCCTTCTCAGCAATCAGTTCCTTCGCAAACCCGATGATGTCCTCACCATGGTATCCGTCCTCCGGCATCTCTGCAGGCTGTCCCAGCTCCTGCAAATAACGCGCTTCAATGGAACGGCTCATATTGTAAATCTGGTTCCCCGCATCATTAATGTAATATTCACGAGTGACTTGATATCCTGCAAAATCAAGCACGTTACAGAGCGCATCCCCTACGGCTGCACCACGTGCATGACCCAAGTGAAGACTCCCCGTCGGATTGGCACTGACAAATTCGATCTGTACCTTTTTGCCTGCACCTACCTGTACACGTCCGTAATCTGCTCCTTGCTCCTGTACTTGTCCAATCACTGCATAGAGGTAGCTCTTGTTCAGGCGAAAGTTAATAAAGCCCGGTCCGGCGATTTCTGCACTTTCAATAGAAGCGGAAGCTAAGTCCATATTTGCGATCAAATCTTCAGCGATTTGACGCGGATTCTTCTTCGCAATGCGAGTGAGCTGCATTGCTACGTTGGTAGCTAAGTCACCATGTGACTTGTCCTTAGGCACCTCCAGCGTAATCGTCGGCAGCTCTTCACGGCTCACGATTCCGGCAGCCAGCACCGCTGCCTCGATTGCTGAGGTCACCTTTTGATTAATAAGTTCCAGTGGATTGCTTGTCATGATTGTTGCTCCTCCTGTATATGCAAACTAATGGCAAAATGCCCCGAGAAATCCTCAAATACGTACAGATCATAGGTCCAGCTCACATGTCCGGTGAATCCATCCATCCGAATATCGAGCTTCTGCGTATGCGCAGACATGTTCAGGTTTAAATAAGGCGAGCGGTAAAATCCAGGCAACCTGCGTCCCAGCGCGAACGACTGCTCCGATTGTACCTCACCGTGACGAATCAGCTTTAGCTCATCTGGTCCGATCTTGACTGTGTTCCGTGTCGTACCGCCCTCAGGACTCTCTTGCGGCTCTTCGTACCTTATATATAGATGCTTCCCGCGAACGATTGCTTCTCCAGGAAGCTCCTGTACCACATCTTCTCCGTCATGATGACTATGAAGACGGATTCGAACCTTTGCATTGTGTGGCATGTGTTCAAACTCCATTCTATCGCTATCCTACTGTACTACTATATCCAGTTCCCGATTGCAATTCAAATGAGTTTTTACAAAAAGATGCTTTCACACTTAAAAAATTCAACTACTGTAGGTCAGCAGCACTGGATGCCTGGCTAAAACTTTCAATGAACCGGGAAGCCAATGAAGACATGTATTTATCCTTCAACCAGACAGCCGCCACACGAGTGTGCAATTCTTCATAACTAATTTCCTTAACGATTAAATGATTATTGCTGCCTAAAGATAAAGCGGAGCGCGAAATCATGCCAATACCCAGCCCTTCGTTGGCCCAATGAAGCGTAGTGCGGGCATCGTCATTTTTGCAAAAGATATTGGGCTCAAAACCATGCTTCATACAGGTATCGTGAATCAATTGCTCAAAACGGCGATATATAATGAGTGGTCTGTTCTTCAACTCAGCCAATGAAATGGTCTTCTGTTCGGGATTCCAATCATATTCTTCCGTCATCACTGCTATCATCGGCTCAGTGGACGCATATCTACACCCTAAACCGGCGGTATTAAAAGGGGTTCTGACGATACCGACCTCTACAATTCCTTTGTTCAAAAGATCGAGAATCCTGAAGGTATTTCCCTCATGTATTTCAAATTTTACACCCGCATAGGTTTTATGAAATTCGGAAAGCCTGTCTTTCATCAGGGTCGCTCCAGAGGAAGAAACCGTCCCAATGGTGAGCGTCCCCTTCATCCCCATGGCAAAATCGTTTATTTCCCTTGTCGTAGCATCCGTCAGCTCCAAAATCTGCTTGGCCCTGTTCCGTAAAATGATTCCGGCCTCTGTCAATTGAATGCTTCGTGAGCCTCGATGCACAAGCTTTACACCAAGCTCTTCCTCCAGCTGCATAAGCTGTTGACTTAAGGGAGGCTGTGCGATTTGCAGTTTTTTGGCTGCCGCTGTAATCTGTCCAGCATCTGCAATCGCTAAAAAATACTTGAGATGTCTCAATTCCATCATGAACCTCCGGTTCTGATATATGTAAAACCTATATCTCTAATATATATTAAATATTATTCATATGGTTGGGGATATGCCATAATCATATTCAGATATGCAATTATAATAGGAAACTTTATACAATATTTAGGTTAGGTGATGGTTTATTTGCTGAAATTTGCTGTTTTTTTGAAACCTTATAAAAAGGAAACGATTCTTGGGCCTCTGTTTAAACTAATTGAGGCCATTCTGGAATTGTTGCTGCCTACTATGGTGGCTTTAATGATTAATCATGGCGTCGGTAAGGGAGACACCCATTATGTTTGGCAAATGGGTCTTTTGATGTTGCTCATGACTATACTGGGCTTTGGCAGTTCTCTAGTGTGTCAGTTTTACGCAGCCCGTGCTTCCCAAGGATTCGGAACCACACTGCGCAATACTATGTTTAAGCATATTTCATCGTTTTCTTATGCAGATCTTGATAAATTTGGTACGCCCTCTCTCATCAACCGAATTACGAATGATGTCAATCAGCTGCAAACGGCTGTAGCGATGTTGATTCGTCTGGTTATTCGTGCTCCTTTTATTTGTATCGGAGCGATCATCATGTCCATGATTCTGGACTTCCGCCTTGCTTTGGTGCTGTTGGCGGCTACACCCGTTCTGGCTTTGATCCTGTATGTGGTCATTACGAAGGCTTCTCCGCTGTACCGGCTATACCAGAAAAAGCTCGATAAAATCGCTCTGGTGCTAAGCGAGAATCTCACAGGTGTACGGGTTATACGGGCATTTGCCAAAAGAGGAGCTGAACGAGTAAAGTTCAATACCGCCTCAGATGACTTGACCCAAACCGCTATTCGTGTCGGCCGGATTTCTGCTCTACTTAGCCCAGCCACCTTACTGGTGGTCAACGGAGCTATTATCGCCATTCTGTGGATCGGCGGTATCCATATCCAATATGGATCTCTTACACAAGGAGAGATTATTGCATTTATTAATTACATTACGCAGATTTTACTGGCCCTGATTGTGGTGACGAATCTCATTATTCTGTTCACCAAGGCGGCCACTTCAGCAGCGAGAATTCAGGAGGTTCTGGACACCGAAGCTTCGATTTCCGACACTGCCAATCCTGTATCATTAGACCAGGAAAGAACGAGTAAGACCGGCTCTGTACCGGCCATCTCCTTTGATCATGTCTCCTTTGGCTACAATAAGACAGGACAACTGGCACTTAGCGATGTAGTTGTAGACATTTATCCCGGTGAAACGGTTGGAATCATAGGAGGAACAGGCTCGGGAAAATCTACCTTCGTGAATCTGATTCCCCGCTTCTATGATGCAGTAGAAGGTTGTGTACAGGTCGATGGCATCGACCTACGGCATTATAAGCTGGAGCAATTGCGGCAGAAAATCGGGATTGTTCCACAGAAAGCACTGCTGTTCACTGGGACGATAGCGGATAATATCCGTTGGGGACATGAACATGCCACCGATGAGGAGGTCGCCCAGGCTGCAGCCATCGCGCAAGCGGATGAATTTATTTCCAACTTGCCGGAAAAATTCAATGCCCCGATCACCCGAGGAGGACTTAATCTATCAGGCGGCCAGAAGCAGCGACTTACCATTGCCAGAGCTATTGTAGGCAATCCGGAAATTCTGATTTTGGACGATTCCTCAAGCGCACTTGATTTTGCAACGGACGCCGCCCTCCGGAAATCGCTACGGGAAAATAGCACTCGCATGACTGTCTTGCTGGTCTCGCAACGAGTAAGCAGTGTACAGCATGCCGATAAAATCATTGTATTTGATGAAGGCCGGATTGTCGGAATTGGCACACATGATCAGTTGATGAGCAGCTCGGAGGTATATCAGGAAATTAATCGCTCTCAGCTCTCAACGCAGGAGGTGGACCAATGAGTGGCAAGGAAACCTGGAGAAGATTGTTAACCTATGTCGGTCAATATAAAACAACAACATTTTGGGTCATCATCAGTGCTATTCTTAGCGTGCTTGCCAGTCTGATCGGACCCTATATGATTGGCCGGGCTATCGACCATATGGTAAATCAGGGAGCGGTAGACTTTAGAGGTATTGCACAGATTCTATATGGACTAGGCGTTGTATATGTTGTAGGCAGTCTATTTAGCTGGTTGCTCACATATTTGACGAACCGCATTGCTTTTCAGACTGTAAATGATATGCGGCGGGAGTTATTCGATCATTTTAATATCCTTCCGTTAAGCTTTCATGACAATCATCCGCAAGGAGATAGCATTAGCCGTTTTGTGAACGATATGGATGCCGTGTCCGATGGATTGTTGCAGGGCTTCTCCACCTTGATCACCGGGTTGATTACCATTATTGGTTCGATTGTACTTATGTTGTATATCAGCCCAGTGATGACGTTGGTGGTATTGGTGTCTGCCCCAATCACATATGTCGTTGCACGGTTCATTACTACAAAATCGCAACGCATGTTCCGTGAACAGGCCAAAATTTTGGGAAGCTTGAACGGTTATGTGGAGGAAATGATCGGCGGACAGCGGGTAGTTACTGCCTTTCACTATGAAAACCGCTCGCTTGAGGAATTTTCCGCCAGAAACGAACAATTATATCAAGCCGGAGTGAAATCGCAGTTTTATGGATCTTTGTCCAACCCTTCCACTCGATTGGTCAACAACATGACTTTCTCCGTCACCGCTATGATTGGCTGTATTTCGATCATTTTGGGCGGGATTTCGGTAGGCGGTTTATCGAGTTTTCTCATTTACACCAATTTGTTCGCCAAGCCCTTTAATGAAATTACAGGTGTGCTGACTCAGTTTCAGGCCGCTACAGCTTCTGCTCAGCGTATATTTGCTATTTTGGATTCACCTCCGGAGCAACCGGAAAAGTCGAGCGCCGTGCAGCCGGAGCGCAGTAAAGATACAATTCTGTTTGATCATGTGAAATTTTCCTATAATCCGGAACGAACACTCATTACGAACTTTAGTTTGGAGGTCAAGCCAGGCACTCGCGTAGCTATTGTCGGACAGACCGGAGCAGGCAAAACAACACTCGTTAACCTGCTCATGCGCTTTTACGATGTGGACAGCGGTTCGATCTCCATCGACGGGGTGAACATCAACGATATGAGCCGGGACAGCCTACGTACTAACTTTGGT
Source organism: Paenibacillus sp. lzh-N1 (assembly GCF_002872435.1). Classification (NCBI taxonomy): domain Bacteria; kingdom Bacillati; phylum Bacillota; class Bacilli; order Caryophanales; family Paenibacillaceae; genus Paenibacillus; species Paenibacillus sp. lzh-N1. Next base: position 1,560,929 of record NZ_CP025696.1, read on the forward strand.
ATGGTGCTTCAAGATACATGGCTGTTCAGCGGAACGATCCGGGACAATATTGCTTACGGAAAGCCAGAGGCTACGGACGAGGAAGTCATTGCGGCTGCGACAGCTGCCAATGCGCATAGCTTTATCAAGCGCCTGCCTCATGGTTACGATACGGTCATCAGCGGATCGGGCGATAGCCTGTCGCAAGGGCAAAGGCAGCTGCTCACTATCGCAAGGGTGATCCTCGTCGATCCACCTATGCTCATTCTGGATGAAGCAACCAGCAGTATAGACACCCTTACAGAAGCCCGGATCCAAAAGGCTTTTATGAAAATGATCGACGGACGCACCAGCTTTGTCATCGCCCACAGGCTATCAACCATCCGCGAAGCAGATCTAATTCTATACATGAAAAACGGCGATGTCGTCGAAAGCGGTACTCATGAAGGACTGCTCGCAAGCGGTGGCCATTATGCCTCGCTCTATAACAGCCAGTTCACTACGGCTTAAAAAGGCTGAGTAGATACGGTCACATCAATAAGCTCAACGTCTTTAAAAAAGCCAATTGCTTTTTAAGCAATTGGCTTTTTTATTTTTCTTTGATAAATCCCACCTTATATTATATAATAAAAACACGAACAAATGTTTCTATTCCATCTAAACCTTATGGTTTTGTGAGTGGCCAACATTTATGCATGGAGTTGCAGTTGGGAGGCTGAATATGGACATTAATGAATTTCAAAAGTGGGTAAAGCAATATTATCAGGATAGAAACTGGTCAGACTTGGATATCTTTGTCCGAATCGGTTTCCTGGCAGAGGAAACGGGGGAGGTTGCGAGAGCTATTCGCGCCTTGGAAATTGGCAGAGACCGGCCGGATGAGATCGACGATTCATTCGAGGAGAACAAGGAACATTTAACCGAAGAACTTGGAGACGTACTGGGTAATCTCATCGTGATCGCCAACAAGTATGACATCACCTTGGAGGATATATTTCAAACACACCAGCAAAAACTTGCAAAAAGATATACATAAGGAGAATCTCATATGAAAAGTATCGCTGTTTTTTGCGGTTCCAGTAATGGAGCGTCTGAGGTTTATCGAGAGCATGCTGTTGCTCTGGGCAAGGCACTTGCCGAACAGGAAATAAGCCTGGTTTATGGAGGAGCAAATGTGGGTCTAATGGGTGCAGTGGCTGACGCAGCACTTCATGCAGGAGGTCGCGTCATTGGTGTGCTCCCTTACTTTTTGCAAAGCCGTGAAATTGCACATAATGGCCTGAGCGAATTAATCATTGTTGATTCCATGCACGAACGCAAATCTAAAATGGCAGAGATTGCGGACGGTTTCATTGCTTTACCAGGTGGTCCAGGTACGATGGAGGAATATTTTGAAATTTTCACATGGGCGCAATTAGGCTTGCATGAAAAGCCATGTGGGCTTTTAAATATTAACCATTATTACGATCCTCTTATTTCCTTGTTTGATCGTATGGCCGCGGAACAATTTATGCAGGAAAAATATCGTTCGATGGTAATTACGGATACGACTCCACAAGGAATCCTACATAAATTCACTAATTATACTCCTCCTTCCGTCAAAACATATCTTACGAGCAAACGGGTCTGACATTAGGAATGGCGCATCCCGATCAGCAGACGTATTATATAATTTTAAAAGGAACACCACCGTCAACGTATTCCAGTGGTGTTCCTGTAAATTGAACGAAAATGGCAGACTTTCTCCCCAATCGTCACAGTCGATTTTAAACCCGCACTTAATTATGTAGTCATCCAATGAATGAAATCATGCCTAACGAGAACGCCAATCTTAAATCCCTGCTCCCGTTGCGGTCGGATGATCAATAGGTTCGTCTTCCTGAAAATCACGTCGATACCACCAGCCGATCAGAACAGCAATGGTAGTCATTGCCGCAGCCAGCAAATACACCTGCACCATACCAAATCGGTCAGCATACCAGCCCATGAATAATAAAGCCAGGCCGAAAGCAAGATTTGTAAGCACATCAATTCCCGCCATCACTTTGGGCAGCTGGGCTGGCGGTGCACTGGTTTGCAGCAAGGTGCGGCGAATAATGCCTGCCATTTGAACAGGTAAGCCTGACACAGCAAAAAGAACAAGCGCAGCCACGGGAATGGTATTCAGCGCAAATACAATGGTAATCAGTACATACACCAGCAACGCCCCGAGCATGTACAAAAAGCTGTTCTTTTGCAATCGCTTGACCAAGCCAACGACAATTAATCCACCCAAAATCGTGCCGGAGAAAAAGGACGCATTCATGAAGCCCCACCAGCTCGCATCCCGATGCAGCACTTGACTGACGTACGCCAAAATAAATACGCCGAGCCAGGAGACTCCCCCAATACTGTCCACGCTGTCGACAATCATTAGAGAACGAATACGACGGTTATGCCAAATGATTTTCCATCCTTCCCCAAGCTCTTTCCAATGGGAGCCTTTTTCCTTTGCGGGTTCTACTGCATCTGTTAAGGACTCTGGAGATTCGGGGTTTGATTCCTTTTGATCCAGCGGATCACGAATGAAGGACGTGACAGTTACAGCCACGAGATAACAACAGGAGGCAATTGCAAGCGTATTCAGGGAGCCCAGCCAAGCGACAATCATTCCGCTCAACGCCCAGCCTGCACACTTGACCACCTGATCACTGACCGCTACCATGCCGTTAGCCCGCATAAGTCCTTCACCAGTGGCCAAACGGGGTACAAGCGCATTACGCGCAGGATTGGTCCATCCATCCAAAAAAGACATACCAAATACCATCACAAAAATAAACAGAAACGACCTCTGCTCAGGTACGATCCACAAATAAAGCAGCAGCAACGTAAAAATGATAAACTGCCCAAACTGGGAAAATAGCAGAACCTGCGTCAGCCGAAATCGACCGAGCACGATCGGTGCAACAAGCCCACTAATCACTTGAGCTGACAAACGGAACAACGGGATTAAAATAGTCGTCATTAAGGAATTACTTGAACTGAATACCAACACCACCACACTCAACATGTAGATGATATCTGCTGCGTTGGAAATCGTCTGAGACCCCCACAGGTAATAAAAAGAGCGTCTGATCAAAAAAGTTCCCCCCTCTTTGGTATATCGCCAATTTATGTATTTCCATAACCAAACCTCCCCTGTCGATTACAAATCTGTTAAATGTCCGGTTTTTTGTATGTTCTACATATACCCTTAAATTTCCTTCTTTTATCTTAAAAGGAAATTCAGTGTCCACTATATTTTCATGCCTACTACAATCTGATTTAACACAAAAAAAGCGTCTATAGCGCTCTTTTCGCTCTATACTGGCGATAAAGATCACTAAGACGCTTCTTAAAATGTTTACTTTGTTAAATCTTCCACAAATTTAGGTAATACAAATGCCGCTTTGTGCAGACGCGGACTGTAATATCGGGTGTCCATTTCTGGAATTTGGTTCTCGTCCACTTCGAGCGGATCATACTTCTTGCTGCCCAATGTGAATGTCCAAAGACCGCTTGGATAGGTTGGAATGTTTGCACCGTACACACGCACAATCGGGAAAATCTCTTTTACATCTTTGTTGACCTTCTGAATCAGGTCAGCCTTGAACCAAGGATTATCCGTCTGCGCCACGAAAATGCCGTCTTCCTTCAGCGCCTCAAAAATACCTTGGTAAAACCCACGTTCGAACAGCGGTGCTGCCGGACCAACCGGCTCCGTCGAATCGACCATAATCACATCGTATTCATTTTTGTGTTCGATAATATGCATATAGCCGTCATTCACCAGTACTTCCACATTGGGCTCGTCCAACTTCCCGGCAATTTCAGGTAAATATTTTTTAGAATATTCAATGACTTTACCGTCAATCTCCACCAATACAGCCTTTTCCACTTCAGGATGCTTGATGACCTCACGGATAACGCCGCCATCCCCGCCGCCCACAACCAAAACCTTTTTCGGATTCGGATGTGTATTCAAAGCCGGATGTGCTACCATTTCGTGATATACAAATTCATCCTTAACCGTTGTCATCACCATGCCGTCCAGAACAAGCATATTGCCGAATTCCTCCGTCTCGATCATTGCCAGATCCTGAAAATCTGTTTTCTCAGAGACGTAGGTTTGTTTGATTTTTGCTGTAATGCCGAAAGAGGGAGTCTGCTTCTCCGTAAACCACAAATCCATCATTCCAACCTTCTTTCTGATCAAAGTATGTGTCCGGCAATCCGGTAGCATAAACATGGACTTTCCTTATAACTGCAACACGCAAACGCCGAGTTTGCTATATTTATTGTACCAAACACACTTGAATTTCACACTTTTTGCATTATAAGCGATACCCGAATGGACTGTAAAAGCATTTTTAGGGCTTAATCTTGTTTAAAATAGATACGTATATGCATCTGATGAATAGACACTTTCGGATTGACTATACTGAGAACATCAACTATGGAAGGAGGTGGCATGATGACCGATACTACCGGGCGATCCTCCAAGCGTAAACCGCTTTGGCTTCGATGCTTTCAAGGCCTGATGTCTCTCACGATTCTGACGGTCATCGCCGCCTGCATTCTGCTCGCCTATTTGTACACAACCAGCCTTCCGCTCGCCGATACAGACCGGAATTCACGTCTGCTCGATAGTCAGGGGCAAGTCATTGCTACCTTCTCTGCCGGAGGAAAGGAATCTATTCCTGTCCAGCTTGATCACATTTCGCCCGATTTAATAGCAGCTACACTGGCTGTGGAAGACCGGAAGTTTTACGATCATTTTGGCTTTGATTTCAAAGGTCTGGGCCGGGCAGTAATCGTTAATTTGACCCGATGGGATATGTCGCAAGGGGCCAGCACACTGACTCAGCAGCTTGCGCGCAATCTGTACTTATCTCACGAGAAAACGTGGACGCGCAAGGCCAAGGAAGCCATCTATACTGCACAGCTTGAAATGAAGTATTCCAAGGATGAGCTGCTGCAAATGTATTTAAATGAAATTTACTATGGTCATGGCGCCTATGGCATTGAGGCGGCCTCGCAGATGTATTTCGGTAAATCCGCAAAGGATCTGGACTTGGCCGAAAGCGCCCTATTGGCAGGTATTCCGAAAGGTCCGACCTACTATTCACCATATAATCATATGAAAAACGCAAAGGATCGGCAGAAAATTGTACTGGACTCCATGGCACTCATCGGTAAAATTACACCGGCTGAAGCCAGCAAGGCCTATGAGGAAATACTGGCCCTGCGGCCCGAGAGCCAGCGTCGGACAGTGGAAGCTGCTCCCTGGTTTCGCGATTATGTTCGCCAGCTAGCGACTCATCAATTTGGGATTAGCGAAGCGGTGCTTGAGCATGGCGGGCTGAGCATTTATACGACGCTGGACATGCACATGCAGCAGGTAGCCGAGGCGGCTGTCAATGAGGGCATGAAGAACAGCAACGGACTGGAAACTGCACTAATCTCCATGGACCCGCGCAATGGACATGTCAAGGCCATGGTCGGCGGAACGAACTATGTCGGGAATCAATACAACCATGCACTGGCCACAACCCGGCAGCCAGGCTCGTCTTTCAAGCCGATTATGTATCTCAGCGCGCTGGATTCCGGCCAATTGACGAGTACGTCCAAATTCGAAAGCCGACCGACGTTGTTCCACTACGACAACAACCGCAAAACTTATAAGCCCAAAAATTTTGGAGATAAATATTTGGGTGAAATAGATCTGCGGCGCGCCATTGCGGCATCTGATAATATTTATGCCGTCAGCACCATTCTGCAGGTAGGAGCGGATAAGGTCATGGACCTCGCCAGCAAAATGGGCATTACGAGCGAGCTCAAGCCCGTGCCTTCGCTGGCGTTGGGCGTGTCGCCCGTCAGCCCGTTTGAGATGGCCTCGGCCTTCTCGGTCATCAGCAGTGGCGGGCAAAAGGTAGCTCCGGTGGCGGTGCTGCGCATCACCGATGCGGCCGGACGATCACTGTACGAAGCGCCGCAAGCCGCACCCGTGCAGGTGGTAAAGCCCGCCTCTGCCTATGTCCTCACACGCCTCATGGAAGGCGTGTTCGAAGAAGGCGGCACCGGCAACCGAGTCGCGAAGTTGATCAAGCGCCCGGTTGCCGGCAAAAGCGGCACGACCAATACGGACGCGTGGATGGTCGGCTTCACCCCGGAGCTATCCACCGCTGTTTGGGTCGGATATGACAAGGGCAAGGCCATCAGCACGCAGGATGCCCGACGGGCAGCACCAATTTTCGCACAATATACGGAAAAAGCGCTGGAGAATGTGCCGCCCAAAATATTCCCGATCCCTGACGGCGTAGTCAGCGCCTATATTGATCCGGCTAGCGGCAAGCTGGCTGCGCCGGACAGTCCCGACAAGCGGCTGGAGGTATTCGTTAGCGGTACCGAGCCGAAAGAGACCCTATCGGGGCAGAATAACCCACAGGCATCGACACCTACTGACCAAGCGGAACGACAGGCCGAAAAAAAATCCTGGTGGGGCAATTTTAAGCGATGGTGGATGGAGTAATAGCAAAAAAAGACTGGAAAACGCCATGATGCGCTCTCCCAGTCTTTTTTATCTTTACTTCAATTATCTTATTCGCCCATTTTAGCTCTTTGCCAGTGCCATCAGCCATTACACAGTTAAGCCCCGTTCTTTCCTAAAGCTGCGCTATTACCAAAAACAGCTAAATGACTCAATACGGTTGGTGTCTACACCATAGTAAAACCAAAAGCGGCCACTCCACCGAAAACCTGCTACGGATGTTCTGCCTACAAAGACAGGGTACATCCAGAAGCGCTCTCCGTTCGTCAGCCATACAAACGTGTTGCGGTACAAACAACCGAAAATGGCTCCAGGGTCAACCGCATAGGCCGAAACTAGCGGTTTCGGTGGCGTAAATTGCGGTGGTGGGGAAGTTGGTGCTTGAGCTTGCTGCCCACCTTGCGGACCGAACGGCCCTTGCGGCGGCGGGGAGAACGGCTGTGGCGAAAAGGGGCCTGGGCCTGGTGGCGGACCTACCGGAGACGGGAACGAATCCTGCATATCAGGAAATTGTGGAATTGAAGGACCTGACGGTGTGAATGGACCCGGAGTACCCGGTTGCGTTCCGAAAGGAACTTGTGGCAGTAAAGACATGTGTTTCACTCCTTGTGTTCTAGGCTGATGTATCCTATGCGGGACATCAGCCCGTGGACTGGGCGAATCCCCATATCGCCGCCAAACTCCGTCATTTCGTCCTTTTATACCAAAATTTCTTATATCCCGCCCCGATTAACTCTCCGTCTGGACATGCTCCAGCTCAATTTCATGCACCATTTTAATCTCGACTCGTTTCCTGAGCTCATCATACTGTTTCAGCAGCCGGTGCTTATACCCTAAATTGTCGTTCATCCAGCCTATAATAGAGTCATCCTTATGCTCCGTGGACCAGCTAAACAAATCGCTATAGATTTGAGCAAATGATTCCTCGTTACGGCGAGCGAACCGGATCGGTTGAACTCTATAGCTGAGCTTCAGTTCCAACATTTCATACAACACTTCCAAACGGTACTCCAGGTCCTGTACACCTGCTTTGGATGCATCGTAGCTTTTTATATCCTGAATAAGCTCTCTAAAGGTCAACCCTACATGCTGCATAGCAATATAAGACCACACACAACTTCCCGTAGCTGTTCCATGAGCCTCCCAAAGCGGATTCCACAAAATAGACCGAATTGTATCCTTCTGCTCTTCTCCAAACAAAGCAATTCCAGCAATAATTCCTGCATTACAGTCTACGGAAGCATGTCGCTCTCCCCAATGCACCAATCGTGGAATCATATCTTCAGTAGTACATTTAAAGCTCAGTAGGGGTAAGAATTCATCAAACAGATGCTGATCCACTGCTTGTTCCAATTCAGTCGCCAGTCGTTCACGAAACGATTCGCATGGAAGATGTACGAGCCCCAAACAAGCATCCACAGATGCTGCCCCATATGGCCCATTCACCCATGCGACGAGATCATCCGCAGCTTCCACATAACCCAAATAACCTAACACATGCAGCACACCATCAGGTATATGTTCCGAGGATGTCTGATTACGAACATAACGCTCGTACATATCCTGCGCCAAAGCAACATCTCCGCATCTCATGATCGGCTGAAGAAGCAGCCCCCTAATATAATGATGAGGATCTTCTACAAAAAGCCTATATAACTCCCAGGCATCCTTCACGGTTCCATATTGGGCGACTACATCCGTATAGGCAGAAATGATGCTGGCATCCACTTTATTGCCTGAGCCCAACATATCAATAATCCTTGCTGTCGCGTCTATCATCCTGTTTTCCCCTTTCTCAGTTATGCCTATCTTTCTTTATGAAGTACTTCTCTAATCGTGAATATTTCTATTATAAAAGTGAAAAAATGTTATCATCTATAATCCACTCAAGGGAGCTGATCTGATGCAGGATTCTAGTTCAAAAATCACAACGTTTTTCATGTTTCCCGGTCAAGCAGAGGAAGCCATGCAATATTATACCTCTGTATTTAAGCCGTCTGGTATCATGAGTATTTTTCATCAGGAAGATGGGACCGTGTTACATGCCGTATTCAACCTCAAAGGGCAAACCTTTATGGCCATAGACTATAACCATCAGGACAAACACCCTTTTACCCCAGCCCTATCGCTATTCGTCACTTGTGATTCGGAAGAAGAAATCCATCGTGTGTTTGGTCAGCTATCTCAGGAAGGCCGAGTTTTAATGCCCCTTGAAGCCTCGCCCGTAAGCCAACAATTTGGCTGGGTCGAAGACAAGTACGGTGTTTCATGGCAATTAAATTTGGCAAAAGAGTAACCGACTATTTTACTTAGCAATACACTCCTTCATCTTTTTTTGGTACTATTACATGTAGTAGGTGCTAATAAAAGGATGTGTGTTTATTGTATACCGCCGATTGTGAAAAATGTTTTGGTTTATGCTGTGTCGCCTTGCCTTATGCCAAATCTGCTGATTTTGCCTTTAACAAGGATGGAGGAACTCCCTGTCAACACCTAAATGCGGATTATCGCTGCGACATTCATAAGAACCTAAGAAATAACGGCTTGCGAGGCTGTACAGTATATGATTGCTTTGGGGCAGGTCAAAAAATATCCCAAGTTGTATACAACGGAAAAAGCTGGCGAGACAACCCGGCAATAGCTGATGAAATGTTCAATCTATTTCCTATCATGCAACAGCTTCATGAAATGCTGTATTACCTAAACGAAGCCCTTAGCTTAAAAGAAACTCACTCCATTTATACCGAGTTACATAAAGCGATGGAAAAAACCGAGCAGCTTACGGATCAAGCTCCAAAATCTCTTATAGATCTTCATGTACCCACCCATAGGGCGTTAGTCAATGATTTACTTGTACAAACAAGTGAGTTAGTGCGAGAAAAATTCAAGAAAAACATGGAGAACCATAAACTCAGTAAAAAAATCAAGAATAGAGACCTTATCGGGACCAATTTAAGAGGCGTTAATCTGAGAGGTGCCAACCTGAGAGGCGTTCTACTGATTGCTGCTGACCTACGTGAGGCTGATTTGAGCATGACTGACCTTATCGGTGCAGATTTTAGAGATGCTGACTTAAGTGGGGCTAATCTGGAAGGAAGTATTTTTCTTACACAAGCGCAGTTAAACTCGGCTAAAGGCAATAGCAAAACCAAACTGCCCCCTTCTCTAAGCTTTCCCAGCCATTGGCTAAATTAGATTTTATCCTAAAGCAACATTGCTTACCTATATGAAAAAAGAAGTAGACCGCCCTCGACAAGGTACCGATCTACTTCTGAATTTTACTGTTTACTCCGTCATTCTACTCATCCGTCGCATGCTGCTCTGTAGTGCTTTCCTGATAAAAACAGACTTGTGCCTTGCATCCATAACGAATAGTAGATCCAGTATCCTCATAATAACCCACATCTTCGAAATCTGCGGGCTTTGTGGCCTCAATTAGATTCAACAAGTCCTGCGCGACTTCTTCTATAGAATCTTTCTCGGTGTCCCCTCCTATAGCCGGACCGCCTGGTCCTTCGTATGCAGTCAATATCCAGCTTTGTCCAGTCGAATTTGTTGCCTTAATTATGTACCCATATGCCTCTTCGAAATTCTGCGATGTCCTTTGAGGCTGTCCGAATAAAGTAATTAGCGCTCCTCTAAACTGAGCAACAGTCTCCTCTTCTAGCGATGTAGCATGAAGAATATTGGATGTCATCAATGCAGCCTTTGGATCATTAACTTTTTTATAACTATATTTCGATACATACTTCTCGCCTGAGTACTTTTTACTTTGTGGGGTTGATTCCTGTTGATCCAATATTATTGGGTTTTGTCTAGAAGTATTCAGTAGCAATCCACACACAATCGCAAGAAGGATCACCGCAACTGCTAAATATTTATTAATTGCACTCCCTCCTTACTCCCTAAAAACTATTTGGCTATGGATACATCTTAAATACACTTATACCTTTTCGTTAAGAGATTCTTCTAGTCTCCGGCTTAAGGCTGCATACTGCTCTGCATTGGTGTCTGAAAATGCTTCTTCCCGGTTAGAGTGTACATGCTGATACTGTGGAAGGCTTAAAAATTGCGACTTTGTAAAATCTATAATGTCCTCACCGATTCGGTTGTAATAATGCCAGCCGCTATCCAGCCAGGTCTTCAAAATATCACCACCAAGCCTGTCCTGAACGACAAGCGCTGTGACTCCACATTGTCCGGCTGCAGGATTATTAGCTGTCCATTTAGAGCTAGACTCCAAAGACCAAGCCTGAAACAATGCCTTTTCTAATTCTACAAAACGATTTGTATTCAATACACGTCTCCCCTTTTGAAACCATTCTGTACTTATAGTGAACGCGCCTTACTTATTTCCACCCATATTCCACACTCTGTGAATCTTGGCTTCTGCTTCATTCAGTTCTAGCAAATACACGTCGGGATTGGATAGTTTTTTCCACTCCTCAAAACCAAACTGCGGATCGTAATGTCGAATGAGAAGAGAGAGTAAAGCTCCATGAGTTACAATGATAACCGTTTTTTCCGCCCGCTCTATAAGCTCCTGAACAAGCTGGATTCCTCGATCTGCTGCTTCACGGGATGATTCTCCTCCTTCCAGCTTCAAGTCCTCGTCCAGATATGTCTGTTCCAGCACGTCCAGCCAATGATCCAGATGATCACGGCATAGTACACGTTCCTGAAGACGTAGATCAGTATATACCTGCAAATGTCTACGCTCAGCCAAGGGCTGAATGGTTCGCACGGCCCGTTTCCATGGACTGGACACAATATATTCCACACCTACATTCTCCATAAAATCAGCCAACTGCTCAGCTTGTCGTTTACCTTCATCGGTGAGTCGGGCATCTGGTTCCTGTCCAGTTGCTTGGGCATGTCTAACAAAATAAATTTTCTTCACGTCATCGCTCCTAACCGTCACACAAATGTAGTATTCTATATATTTACAAATAATTATTTTTATGTTATGATATAGGTTTACATATTTGGATTACGTGATAAGATTCCTTTGTATTACATCAACTCTTATGGGAGGGATTCGATGCAATTAGACAAAGGAATACACATGCTCCAGGTTTCTGCTAATATCATGGGAAGTATAGAGAGCATTCACCCCACCTTAATGTGGGACGAAGACAACATGATTTTAGTTGATACAGCTTACCCAGGGCAACTCTCACTTTTAAATGAAGCTATTCTAGATACCGGATTAGCAATCCATAAACTTACCTCCATATTAATAACACACCAGGATCTTGACCATATTGGCAGTTTAGCAGATATAATCCGGGCTTCTTCCTCCCTAGTTCAAGTATTAGCCAGTTCTATCGAAAAGCCTTATATACAGGGAGAAAAACAGCTTATTAAGCTAACCCCAGAAGCAATAGATCAAGCTGTAAGCTCCATGCCTGAATCCGTTCCGGTAGAGTGGAGATATGCATTCCGGCGTACACTTGAAAATCCCCCAAAGGCTATTGTAAACTCCACCATCGTTGCCGGAGAGGAATTGCCCTTCTGTGGGGGGATCTTAGTTATAGATACTGCTGGTCATACACCAGGACACCTAAGTTTCTATCATAAATCCAGTCAAACCCTGATTGCAGGAGATGCTCTACGTGTAGTAAGCGGCAAATTACTGGCTCCAGACCGGCAATACTGCTGTGATTTCAATATCGCCAAAGAATCTCTTAAAAACCTGCTGCCATATGATATTAAAAAAGTGATTTGTTTTCATGGAGGGCTATACGAAGGCAATTGTAATCAGCGGATATCTGAAATATGTGAATCCTAGCTTTTGTTCACATGTTCATACCAGTCCCTTGACCAGTCAGTGAATCATCTAAAGAAAAGACTAACCAGGAATTCCTGGTTAGTCTTTTCTGAATGAAAGCTAGGCTTTTAAATGAACCCTTAATACAGGTACATCTGAAGTAGCAGATGAGCTTTCTAATATCTCCACATGACTGATCATCTCTTGCCCGTCTGGAACGATTACTGGAGTAATTACAGGTAATCCACCCTGTTGAATCGCGTCCAGGTCAAACTCCATCAATAATTGTCCAGCTTTAATGCTATCTCCTACTTTGACATGAGGGTTAAACCCCTGCCCTTTGAGAGAGACGGTATTAATCCCGACATGTATCAAAACTTGTACGCCAGATTCATGTTCAATAATCAGAGCGTGTTTGCTTTTCTCCATGACATGGGCAACTTTTCCCGCGAAAGGAGCGGTGACCCTACCCTCAGATGGATGAATAGCGATGCCATCCCCCATAGCTTTTGTAGAGAACGCAGGATCTGGAACCTCTTCTAGAGAAACCACTTTTCCTTTAATTGGCGCTACCATGTCGAATTCTTCAATACGGGGAGCCGCCTTCTTTTTCAACCATTTAAACATAACGATGCCACCTTATTTAGAGATTACATTCATAAACAGCGATAGGAAAAAAACTATATCCTTTTAGGAACCGGTTCCACGAATTCATTAAATAAAAACCGGAGTGAAACCGATTTCTATTTGAATTATAGTGAATGCCTTTCCATGATGTCAAGGCGATGATGTTCATCTTAGTCGGGTCATTTATTATCGTAATTACGCATTTAAGTATTTTCACTCTTAAAAGCGATTGTTTTATGGTATACTTTGCTAGTACAACATACGGCTAAAAGGGCGGTCGGCTAGTCTCCCCGAAGGGAGGTGATGCCCATGTAGGTTAAAGACGCGATTTCCTTGATGATCATGTTTGGCATGTTCATTCTGGCATTGCTTACCTACGTGAAAAAGAAATAGACCGCTCTGACTAAGGAATACGGTCTATATTCGACCTTATCTTACCCGGCCGACTGCTCTTTATGCAGTTGTTGTATGCTGGGGTCGTGTTGACGCACGACTCCTTTACTATTCTTACCTCAGTATAGCTCATTTTATAACGTAAATACAGCTTTTATCTTCAAATATTTTACTGATTGCTCTGTCATTTTATTTGTCCGGTACATATTCTATGAGGTCTGAAAGCTTACAATTGAAGGTATCACAAAGCTTAAATAATGTTTCCAATTTGGTTGTTTCTATATTTGTCTCGCGATATAATTTATTGATTGAATTTCTGCTAAGTCCCGATAAACTCATCAGCTCCGTGATATCATCTATTCGGTGTTCAGCCATAAGCGCCCGAATGTTACACTTCAGCAAATTATTTTCCCTCCTATATCTGATATGTTTAATTTATGCTCCATAAGTATACTCATTAACTTTTTAAGGTTAAAAAACAACTTTATATTAACTCTGTAAGGTCTTATAATAACTCTATAAAGTTAATGAAAAGGAGTTATGTACATTATGATGTATTCCTTAGATGTTATAATTGAACCCCTTATTCGCACACGATTAGAAGTATTATACTCCAATCTTCTAAAAACAAAATCAGACTACATAGACTTATCTACTTCATGTGATCAATATTTCAAACAAATTCGTGATTCCGTTCCAGACAATCTTCAGCATGTTATATTTCTTTATGAAGATACACAGATTTCACTACAAGCCATTCTTGAGAATAGCATATACTTACAAGGTTTTAAAGATGCTCTTCACCTTTTTGATGAGGTAAAAAATAATCTGGATTAAAAACCTTCTCGAAGTTTCTGTTTTACTTTTCACTCTCAGGAAATTCACAGAAAAAAATAGACCGTCCTCGCCGAGATAACGATCTATCCTCAAATATTACAAAGAGTAATTTCTAAATTCAATTAGGTATATGTCAGCCAATATTTAAGCGATATTAAATATTGGCTGCTAGTTTCACAGGGGTTTTCAAAAAGTATTCTTACGTTTGTTTTCGATTAGAACTTAAGCTCCTGTTTTATAATATCTAAACCATGTTTCTGATCCACATGTTCTTCAATAAATACTTGGTTGAAGCCTAATTCTTTAAGAATTAAAGCCCTTAACATCAAAATGAATAATCTCCCGAAATAAAACATTTCATGAATATCTAAGCTCTTATCTTTTTTACTTACATCAAAGTGTGTATAGTAGTTCCTTGTCTCCGTTATTTTAAATGAGAAGCTAGAAATTTTTTTTGAATTTAGCCCCAAAAGGAAATTAATTTCTTTAAATAAGAGTTTTAACCTTGTAGCTAAAGTAGGTTCATTGCTATATCTTAGTTTCTCTCTAAGCCAGTCCTTATTTTCAACCTCACAAATATCCTCCAAAATTTGTTCAATTTTTGTATTATAGTTAGTCTGATCTTCTACCCAATTCGGCCTAATCCTCCTTGAAAACGTCTCTAATGATTGCACTAGCTTTAAAAAGGAAATTGGAGTAAATACCTCTTTCTTATGAGATTCTACAAAATAGTCTATAACAGGTTCTAACAATTCATATTTATTAGTCCATGTATCGAGGAAACTTTGAAGGTCACTTTCAATATCTACATATCTAAATATGAAATCATGACTTTTTAAATCTTCATTAAGAACTTCATTATTCTCACTTATATAGATAAGTTCTATCTTTTTATCTTCTTCTGTAGATACTATTATTTTTGCTGGACTAATGTATCTAGTGGCACAAATAGATAGTAGGTTCGAGAAATTATCAATTAACTCGTGCATGTATAAATAACTGATTCCTTGCCCTATTCTACTAAACTTAATCCAAGCAGTTTGTTGAATAGAAAAATTATTATAACTATTTCCCCGCGACTCTGCATTATATTCAAAAGATATTTCTACATCTTTGAAATTAGCTTTTATAGATTTCGGTAGAGAATACTCTATTATCATACTTTTTTCGTCATCATTATAAGACACAGCGTATGAAGAAGGAGATAACCATTGCTCAAGGTTTTGATAGGAAATCTTTACACTTGTGAATGCAATATTTTCTTTTGTATTGAAGTGAGTACCTATAAATAAAAGCTCTGGGGAATATTTTTCAGTAAATGTCCCAGGTATGTTAAATTTATGCCCCACACGTATACAATCTATTAAGCTCACTCTCTTCCCATTTGTAGTGAACCCTTGAATCACTTCGACGCTGTTATCTACCTTTGAAGAAAACCCTTCCGTCTTTTTAAGTTGACCCATAATAATTAATTCTATCTTCTTTTGATCATATTTTAATGTTCCATATAATTTGCTATCAGGATTATCCGGTAGCCACCACTCACCCATGAGTTCAATCTGATCAGACATTTAGATTCCCTCCTTACATTTTCTAAAGTTATGTAACCTTTAATTTGAATGCTTATCGCACGAAAGGCAACCACTCACCAAATCAAGAAGTTGCCTTAAGTTTAATCGTCCTTTTTTCTACTTACCCTTCTAGCGCCTGCTTCAATTCCTCTGGCGAAGCGTCCCACCATTCCTGATTATGCGAAATCAGCAGGCTTTTGAGCGTTGCTTTATCTTCGCTGCCGAGATCATCCAGCATGAAACGGCGCTTGAGTGCATAATCCATACGGTTAACATGATCGGCAAGAATTTTCCAGCCACGTTTGGCTTCGTCGTCAATCAGCATCTCGCAGGCTGTCGCGCCACCGTACATACGTCCTTCAGGCGTACGGTCCACAGCTACCCATACCAGCCATACCTGGCGTCCGTTCGGTACGTCTTCTTTATTCGTAGAGAACTTGATTCCACGTTCTACTTTACTTTTGGCATGCATGGCACCGATATCAATTTTCGCCTCTCCTCGGTCAATGATGACCGGGGACATGCTGTTCAGGTCGATTGAGCCTGCGCCGAAGCCCTTATGTTTACTCTTGCCACTGACAATATTCAGTGCAATCTGCTTTTTGCCGTCCGGCTGATTTTCACTCATGCGTCACTAGGCCTCCAATTTCCGTCTTCACACTCATTCTACACTATAAATATTTTAACTAATAATCTCCCGAAAGCAAACATATACATGCTGTAGATGCTTGTCAACGGGAGGTATCCATTGTATGACCCCAGCACGCTCCAAAATCGTTTTATTGTCTACACTAGCCCTCGGACTCCTCGCAGGGACGTTATGGTTTGCCTGGCAACCCCAATCGCAATCCGCCCCTCAGTCTGCAGGCAAACCACTATACGGCTCCGAGTCTGAGTCTGCGCTTGCGCCAGATATGGGCAAGCCTCTAGGGGCCAACATCATGCCCGACCTGCCTAAGAACCCTCCACAGCCCGCTTCGGAAATTCTCAGCAAACGGGTGGTGGAGTATCACATTGATGTATCTCTGGAAAAAGGACGGGTTTTGCGAGGCACTGAGACTCTGACCTGGAAACATCCGGGCAAAAAAACTGTGAATGATCTGTATCTTCATCTATACCCGAATGCCTTCTCTTCCATGGAAACCACCTTTATGAAAGAATCCGGGGGAAAGCTGCGCGGAGACACCATGCCCAAGGACGGCTTTGGCTCCATGACGCTGACCGAACTAAAAACAGAAGATGGTTTATCTCTCATGCACCGTACTCAATATGTACAACCAGATGACGGTAACGCAAGTGACCGTTCGCTCATGAAGGTACGTCTGCCCAAGCCAGTACGAGGTGGCGAAGAAATCACACTATATATGAAGTTTGAAGTCAAACTGCCTGGCATTTTTGCTCGTATGGGTGCGACAGATGATTTTGTAATGGCTGGACAGTGGTTTCCAAAGCTCAGCGTCTATGAGACTGCAGGACAACGTGGACGCGCCGACGAGGGCTGGAACCTTCATCAGTATCATGGCAACTCCGAGTTCTATGCCGATTTTGGAATTTACAGTATACGGATTCGGGTGCCTGAAACACACATCGTAGCAGCGACCGGGTTTCCCACCCGTGGTGCAGTACGACAGAACGGCCAGAAAATATATCAATTTTATGCCGATGATGTACACGATTTTGCCTGGTCCGCTTCACCCAACTTTGTAGCCGTAGAAGAACCCTTTTCTTCTACTGAAGTTCCTGGTGTCAAAATCAAGCTCTATCTAGACCCGTCCCATAAGGAACTCAAAGGACGTTATATGAGCGCAGCCAAGGCCGCCCTTTCGTACTACAGCAAATGGTACGGGCCTTATCCATATTCCACTCTATCTATCGTCGTTCCACCCAAAACAGGCAGTGGAGCCGGCGGCATGGAATATCCGACACTCATCACGGCCGCAGCTGCGGACCAACTGAATCCCGGCTATAATCTGGAACGGACGCTGGTTCATGAGATTGGGCATCAATATTTCTACGGAATGGTAGCCAATAATGAATTTGAGGAGCCCTGGCTGGATGAAGGCTTCACCTCCTATGCAGAAGAACGGCTCATGGAGCAAGAATATGGGCTTATCCCCAACTTGCCATTACAATCCGGACAGGTAGCTTCTCCACAGCCCCTAAACCGCGAATCCTGGAAGTACGGATCGTCGGCTGAGTATGCACAAAATGCCTACTCACGAGGCAAGCTGGTACTACGAGGTATTGAACGTCAGGTGGGTACGAAAAAAATGGACCGGATTATGCGAACCTATGTCCAGACCTACCGATTCAAGCATCCGACCTCACAGGATTTTCAGCGTGTCGTGGAGAGAGTGACTGGACGCTCATGGAGCCACTATTTTGAACAATATGTATATGACGGCCAGATGGCGGACTTTTCTGTCGATCGCATCACGAACCGCAAGTTGGAGAATGGATATGAAGCAGTCGTGACGCTTAGCAAAAAAGGAGCAGATTATCCCAAGATCCCTGTTCAATTTACCTTCAAGGATGGCACCACAATATTTAAGGCATGGGACGGTACGGGCAAAAGTACATCTTTCCGACTCAAAAGCACCTCTCCCGTGTCCTATGTGACCGTTGATCCTCTATACACTATTGCACTGGAGAACAAGCATATTAATAATAGCCTGAAGGCTGAATTGGACGAAAAGCAACAAACTCGTTGGAGTGTGAGTGTAACCAAGCTGTTGGAGACACTGCTTGGAAGTCTGTCATGGTGAGGTGTCTATAGATGCGGACTGTTTTAAAAGAAGGCTGGGCGCTAGTGCGCATACGCTTTTATATCGTTATCATTTTATTTCTGTATCGTCTGCTGTGGGGAGTATTTCTCTATCGGCTGGTACAGTCGGCCGTTGTCCCGCTGCTGCTGCGTTATCCTGATCAGAGCCAAAACGAGCTGGGAAAGACCTTGTTTTGGATGGAGGGGCAGATCGCCTTGATGGACAGCCGGGAAGTACATGTGTATTTATGGATACTATTAGGGGCGACCGTATTGCGCGTCCTAATCACTCCCTTCATTAGAGCTGGCATATATCAAAGCCTGTATACCGATGCGTCTGAACCGCAAAGCCTGTCCTTCTTCAAGGGGATGAAACGTCACGGTATGTCATCTCTGTTGTATTACATCATCGAGTTGGGTTTGCTGCTGCTTCCCGCCTTCTGGGTGGTACCGAGACTCTATCCTATTGTAGCAGGAACGCTGCAATCTTCCTCTTACCTGTTGCATTTGTTGCCCTATGCCATTGGGTGGGTGGCTTACGGTTGGTTCATTCGGCAGTGCATCCTGTATATGCAACTGGGCTCGGTCAGTGGTCACGCCATACTATCGTCCCTGCTCGCCTTCTTTCGCCAGCTTCTTCCGGCTGTAAGCGTATCTCTCTTGCTTGGTGCTTGTGTGCTGCTGGTCTTCGGTCTATTTGGCACCGTAGCGATGATTTGGACTGGTATGTTGGCGCTAATTCTCCAGCAATCGTATCATTTTGTTACCAGTCTGGTCAGGCTGTGGCATATCAGTTCGCAGTATCGTCTATGGCACATCGATATCTCCAGCAGAGGCTAATCCCTCTCTTTATGCTTTCTCCTGCATTTTTAGCTGTCGAAAAAACTTTTTTCTTTCCCGTGCAAACGGCACATAACTGAATACTGTTAACAGAATCTGTTCCTAGGGCGTTAGGAACAGATTTTTTTTGTAACTTTTTGCGATGAAACATTTGCCAAAGCCTGCTGTCTTTGTTACAATAATCGCAGTGAACTGATAGTAACAACTTTGTAATCTTTATTGTAACCTTTATCTTAAAAACATCGTTGTCGTGAATACTGCTCTCCAAGGTGCACATCTTAAGTTAAGCCTAATTCCTGGCACCTAGGAAGCGGGGGAACCAGTTTGGGTGAATTGATCTCGCAACAGAGTGGTCATAGGGGAACCTTCTACCGAATCCTTAAGCTAACCTCGCAGGCATTGGAAGGGGTATATTTTTTTTGAAGAAGAAGCTAACGATCGCAGCCATGGGTCTCGCCATTGCCTTTACATCTTTTACATTCGGTGGCAGCAGTGCATTTGCAGACTCTAAGATGGACCAGGTCATCCAAGATGCCAAAGGAACGAACTATAGAAGCGGAGGTACTACACTCGAGGGATTCGATTGCTCCGGCTTCACAATGTATGTATTCAACAAACTGGGAATTAAACTGCCGCATCAATCTGGATCACAATTCAAAATGGGAGCTTCTGTATCCCGCGATGAAATGAGACCAGGCGACCTGGTGTTCTTCAACACCACAGGAAGAGGCGTTTCCCATGTAGGTATCTTCGTAGGTGAAGGGAAATTCGCCCACTCCTCGACTTCACGTGGTGTAGTAGTTAGCTCACTGAACGAAAATTATTACGCTAACCGTTATGTCGGTGCAAAAAGAATTATGAGCACAGACGCTTACCATTCTGTAGCTTCAGATATTCCTGATGACGACAACGTAGAATAACTACCGCACAGCAAGCTAACTCTAGCCGCAATTTGATTCTGGCCGGAATCGAATTGCGGTTTTTTATGTCCACTACATCAGTAATTATTATCATTACTGACGAACTGACACCTCAAAAGGTTTCAGTTTTAGCGAACATCGTCGGTTTTACCGCCACCGCTGGGGGAGCATATGAGCAGTAAATCCTTCTTATTGAATGTATACCCGACTTAGGTACGAAATAAACACGCTTGCCATTCTCCTACAACTTGTCTACAATCTGTGGTTAATGATTGAAGTACCTGCATAAGGAGGAATGAAAAAGTGCCGGCCTCAATATCCAACTACCGGATTGTACCGATGGACGAGCATCAAGCGGCTGAAATCTGTGAGTGGCGCTATGATCCCCCCTACAACATATACGGCTGGCTTCCCTGGGAACAAATGAAGGCACTTGAAGTCGAATTTGGAAGTCCCACGCTTCGCCAAGAGCAATATGTTGCCGTACTGGACGAAGAGAATGAGCTGACGGGATTTGCTCAATATTTTCCTATGGTCGGTGTGACCCGGCTGGGTCTTGGAATGCATCCCGAAAGATGCGGACATGGCACAGGCTCCGATTTTGTCCGGGCCATTGCGGAGGAAGCCAGACGACGTCATCCACAGAATGAAATTGACCTAGAGGTTCTCACCTGGAATCAGCGGGCTATACGAGCCTACAAGGCAGCTGGATTTGAGCTGACGGATACCTATGAACGTCAGACTCCAGATGGCAGAAAACCGTTCTATTGTATGGTATATCGTCCTGAACAACAGAACCGGGTTCTATAAATAAGAGCGCCTTCGCTATACAACCGCGATGTTGTATAGCGAAGGCGCTCTTAATATATACAACAGATCATTATAAAATCAATGACTGCTGCGCATTTTTTCAAAAGCTTCATTATATTGTTGGGCTTCCTTAATATCTACGGCCATAATACCGCCATCGTCCCAAGAGGTCAAACGCAGAGTCACGGTCTTGTAATCAATCGTAATAAATGGATGGTGATTGAATGCCTCAGATATAGCGGCAACTTCATCCACGAATGCAATTCCCTTCATAAAACTGGAAAAATTATATTTCCGAACGATCCAACGTCCTTCCTCCAGTTCCCAGCCCTCCAGTTTCTCCAGATGTGCTTCAATCTCTTCTTGTGTAAAAGGCATGTTACGAACTCCTCCCCGTTTATACGGAAGCCTTTTAGCCGCTTACATACGGCCAAAACTACGATATATTGGTGTACATATTACCACGGCCCCGTTGATAAATCCATAAGACGGCCTTCAAATCAAAGGGACCGACGTCAGCTCCTCATCTCCGATGAGTACATAGATCCGGTGCTGCTCCGGCTCATAAATCACAACGCCGCTGCCTACAGTGATTATGGGCTCCGTACCCAATGCATAAAATAGGTCTTCTGCCAAAGCTTCATTGACTTCCTGACGCCCCACCGGGTCCAGCCTGTCCCAATCTTCTGCTTCCATTTCAAAAAATTCATAGCTATCTGGGATGCGTCCCACAGCCTCTGTCAAATCGTTCAAAATTTGTTCATACTCGCGCCCATGCTTTACTCCCATGCTATTTCCTCCAATGGTTCAGCGATTCAATACATAATCACTTTATTATACCGGAAATTCGCCCTTAACAAAAAAGAGAGTTTTGTCGATAAATACTATAATCCGTCTCATAATGACGCGCTTGGGGCAAGGACGACCCATGCGGCATGAAAGGATTCAAAATCTATTCTCATGGATGAGGTGTATCATGCAAATTACAACCATTATTGGACTTGTGCTCGGGCTTTTGTCACTGGTCGTCGGGATGATCCTGAAGGGCGCGCCAGTCGTCAATCTGGTCAATAATCCCGCTGCTTACATGATTATTTTCGTCGGAACAGCAGCAAGTATATTCATGGCGTTTCCGATGGATGACATGAAACGGGTGCCAAAGCTGTTTAAAATTATTTTCACCCAGCAGAAATTGCTGGATCGCAAGGAGCTTATCGGTACATTTACCGAATGGGCATCCATTACCCGTCGTGAAGGTCTGCTCGCGCTGGAATCCAAGGTCGAAGAGATCGACGATCCCTTTATGCGCGGCGGTATGCGAATGATTATCGATGGTAATGATCAGGAGTTCGTACGCGATGTTCTGATGGAAGACATTAACGCTACCGAAGATAGACACCGCGCTGGCGCACTGATTTTCTCCCAAGCCGGTATGTACGCTCCAACACTCGGGGTACTTGGTGCGGTTGTAGGTCTGATCGCCGCTCTGGCCGACCTTAGTGACATGGAAAAACTGTCCCATGCCATTGCAGCCGCTTTTATTGCAACGTTGCTCGGTATTTTTACAGGCTATGTCCTATGGCATCCAATGTCCAACAAGCTGAAACGGCTATCCAAGAAAGAAGTGGAACTTAAGTTAATGATGGTCGAAGGTCTGCTTTCCATTCAATCTGGTATCTCGACGATTGCCATCAGCCAGAAGCTAGCAATCTTCCTAACTCCAACCGAACGGGCTTCGATGACCCAGAAGGATGGCGATTCCAGTGAGTAAAAAGAGACATGAACCGCATGAAGAGCATGCTGACGAAAGCTGGCTGTTGCCATATTCCGACTTAATGACCCTTCTGTTGGCTCTTTTCATTGTCTTATTCGGTATGAGCTCGCTCGATGCCAAAAAATTTGAAACTATGGCTCAATCCCTGAGTTCAGCTTTTAGTGGCGGTACTGGCGTGCTGGATCACTCAGCCGCGAATCCGTCGTCACAATCCATGGATATGGGCAAAAATAAAGAAGAGGTATCACAACCCTTAAAATCGAAAGCCACTTCCACCTCTGATCTGCAAAAGCAACTCGCCCAGCGGGAAGAAGAAGATTTAAAGAAGCTTAAAAAGCAAATGGATCAGTATATTCAAAATAACGGCCTGTCCACCCTACTGAACACCAAGCTGAACCAATCCCAGCTGATGATCACCATTAGTGATAATGCCCTGTTTTCATCCGGGCAGGCCGAAGTAAAGCCAGAAGCGAGAAAGCTGGCCAAATCCATTTCCAGCATGCTCCAACAGTTTCCTGGTTATGACGTTATCGTATCAGGTCATACGGACAATGTACCTATTTCCAATAGTCAGTTCCCGTCCAACTTTGATTTGAGTGCCAAGCGTTCGCTCAATTTCTTGCGTATTTTGTTGCTCAATCCGCAGCTCGATCCTACCAAGTTTGTATCCATCGGATATGGCGAGTATCGACCATTGGCAGGCAATCAAACTGGAGCAGGACGCGCCAAAAACCGTCGTGTCGAAATTTCCGTTCTTCGCAAATATCAGAACGGTACACAAGTTATTAGTCCTACCTCAAGCTCGAATGAAGGTTGATCATGAATATGTTATATGAACAAAGGCACCGCCGCATTTTTTATGCAGCTGGTGCCTTTTACTTTAGGGATTTCTGTTCTCTAGCCCTGTCATATACGAGGGACAAGCGCTGTAGGCTATAAGAAGGCCTTTGGCATTAGCTAAGTGTATAATCAAGCATCTGGCCCAGTTCCAGCTTTTCAGCCTCTGTTAAATCACGCCAGGCGCCTTTCTGAAGGGATCCTAAACGAATATTCATAATTCGTAGGCGCTGCAGTTTCTTAACTTCATAACCGAAGGCAGCACACATACGTCGGATCTGACGATTTTTCCCTTCTGTCAGGATAATACGGAATACATACTCAGATACACGTGTTACTTCACAGGGCAGCGTTCGATGACCGAGTATCTTTACACCGCTGGACATCCCCTGCACAAAGGATGGTGTGACTGGACGATCCACTGTTACGATATACTCTTTTTCATGCTTGCCTTCTGCCCGTAAGATCTTATTCACAATGTCCCCATCATTGGTTAATAAAATGAGACCTTCCGAATCCTTATCCAGGCGTCCAATTGGAAATATCCGCTGCGGGTGGCCCACAAAATCGACAATATTGCCTCTAATGTGGCTCTCTGTCGTGCTTGTAATGCCCACTGGCTTGTTCAATGCAATATAGACGTGATCGGACTTATCGCGCAGTGGCTTGCCGTTCACACGGACGTCATCGCCTTCCTCCGCTTGACTGCCCAGCACGGCCACTTCGCCGTTAATCGTCACGCGGCCGCTCTCTACCAGCTTGTCCGCCTCCCGGCGCGAGCAAAAGCCAGTTTCGCTGATAAATTTGTTAATGCGCAACCTGTGTACCCTCCATTTCTACGAACACACTTCCTTCTGCCCCCAGCTCATTACTCAGGCTTGGCGATAGGAAGCTGCACGAGGGCGGTTGTTCCCTCTCCCTCTGTGCTTTCAATATCCAGTGTGCCTTTATGGCTCTGTATAATACGCTGGCTGACCATAAGCCCTAGTCCTGTACCTGTTTCTTTGTTTGTGACAAAAGGTTCTCCCAGCTTGGATAGCATTTCTGCGGGAATACCTGTTCCCTGGTCCCGTATGAAGATTTTAACGCTTTCTCCCTCTAAGAACAAATGAATTGTGATGATGCCACCTTTACTCATAGCCTCCATGCTATTTTTAAGTAAATTAATGAATACCTGTTTTAACTGATTTTCTTCAGCATATACCAAGGCAGGCTCGTCCGTGACCTGAAGGTTGAATACAATACCCAACAGATGCGCCTGGCTATCCAGTAAAGAAATAACATCACTCACAATATAACGAACATCTTTTTTCTGAAAATGCACTGCCTGTGGCTTCGCGAGTATTAAAAACTCGCTAACGATCAAATTAATGCGATCCAGCTCAGACATCATAATATCGTTGTGTTTCATATTCAACACTTGATTTTGCTGCTGTAGTTGTAGGAAGCCACGTAGCGTGGTTAATGGATTACGAATCTCATGCGCTACTCCTGCCGCCAGTTGCCCTACGGTTGTCAGCTTCTCTGATCTACGCAGCAGTTCTTCCATCCGGTTGCGCCCCGTAATATCACGCGAAACACAGATAAAGCCTAAGATTTCGCCTTGTTCATCCAGAATAGGGGACGTACTCATACTAATCTCTACTGTACTTCCATCCTTACGCATTCGTAGGGTCTCACTTGATACGATGCTTTCTCCCTGAAGCAGGCTCTCCTTCTGAAATTCATACTCCTCTTGTTGCTGCGGAGGTACAAACTCCAGCTTACGGCCAACCAATTCCTTCTTAGTCCATCCGTACAAAGCTTCGAAGGCATGGTTAACCCGAATAACACGATCCTCCTGATCGGTTACATGAATCGCATCTGCCGTCTGATTAATAACCGATTCTAGATGCTCCTTTACAGAACGGTTTTCTTCATACATCTGTTCAAGTCTTCTCGTATACATCCCCAGATTGTAGGCCATCGCATTGATGCGCTCACCCAGCCGTGCAAGCTCATGGCCGCCCTTAATTTCTAGCCGTGTATCAAAATGGCCGTCAGCCATCTCGTTCACTTTTCCCAAAATCGACTGAATCGGACGGACAAATAGGCTGGCGAGCACATAGCTTCCAATGATCACAACCTCCAATAGAACAATGGAAATAGCAACTAAACTAATCAATTGCTTAGATATAACAGAAGCGATTGTATCATAATTCATGACAATACGAATGACATAGGCATCACGGTTTGTCGGATAAAAAGGTATGTAACTGACAAGCACTCGTTCGCCTTTAATATAGCAATCTTGTACGATACTCTCTCCCGAAAGGATCGCCCTTGACACGGCCAAACGATCCTCAGGCACTCTCGTTAGTTGATACGTGCCGAATTGGATCGGTTCGTTGTACATGTAATAGTGTTTTCGGTCGTTACCGTTCTTGTCCATCGTAGCGCCACCAAAGGTTGCAGGGTTGATTCCTGTTATCTCCAAAATGCGATAATCCACTTGCTGAGTCTGCTTCACAATCTCAGCTGGACTCAAGATAGGTATAAAATCCTGGACTGAAGTATCCTGGAAGGATACTCGAATTAAGTAGTTGCGTTTTTGGTCATAATAAAATCCCCATTTATTAATATGTGAGGAGGCTGAATCTGTGTAATCAAAAGAACTGGTCCAAAAATGATCCAGATTCTGACCATGCGCCATGGCCACCTGTCCATGCTCATATAATTGGTCAACTGCATTTTTCCAATACCCCATTAATGGATCGGATGACGTTAGCTCTTTAGGATTCGAAGATTTGACAACCTTATACCCCTGTCCATCTCGGATCATCAAAGAGATATTAATATCCCTGTGGAGTGTAGCTATCTGTTGTAGCTGTTCCTGCTGGATATTTCGGATGTCGGGATCAAGCTGATTGGCAGCCAACGTAGCAGAGAGCCACAGATTATATCCGAGCTGCTTGTCAACAGCCTCCCAACTATGTCGGGTTTGTTCAATAGCTCCTCCGATGATTTTAGCCGTCAGAACCATTTTGGTTTCACTGTCACTTCTTAGATTTTCGTGGGTCGTGTAGTAATTGAGTGCGATGTTTAACAATAAGATAAACAGGACCGACCCCGACAAAATGATCGTTATTCTGATTTTTATCGACACACTGATTTCTCACCTCTTGCCGTATGCTGGCGATTACTGGCAATTGCTAACTCAATGATACCGTAATAGTGCCTGGGATACCAGCATTTACATTTACCGGATATACATAAATACACATCCTGTGAACAATGTTGTCAATAGGCGAGCATTTACCTACAATGTATTAAGATAATCATCCACATATAGTCCACAAATACACAGATGTTATTATAAACTGTGGATAAACATGTGGACAAGTATGGTGTTATCCACAATTTTATTCACATCATGTTAACAACGGAATACTTGTTCGTTGGATAATTTCGCGTTTGAAAGGAGCATTTTCCCAGTGACCATTATGGATCACGCCTATTGGATGAGAGAAGCCATTCAGGAAGCGTACAAGGCAGAAGCGTTGGGTGAAGTCCCCATCGGAGCTGTCATTGTAAAAGATAATGAAATCATCGGTCGCGGCTACAATTTGCGCGAGATCGACACCGACCCAACTGCACACGCAGAGATGGTTGCCATCCGGCAGGCCAGTGAGCATTTGGGAGCTTGGCGCCTGCTGGATTGCAGGCTGTATGTCACTTTGGAGCCGTGTCCGATGTGCGCTGGAGCCATTGTGCAATCACGCGTCCCCCATCTCATATACGGCACCACAGATCCCAAGGCGGGCTGCGCAGGCACGCTAATGAATTTATTGCAGGAGCCTCGGTTCAATCATTGTACAGAAGTAACCAGTGGTGTACTTCAGGAGGAATGTGCCTCCATGCTAACAAACTTTTTTCGGCAGCTCCGGCAAAAAAGAGCGGCTGCCAAATTGTCTCCTCCTTCATCATCCTGAGGAGGAAAAGTCTAAAGCTCTTCATCTCACTGCTAATTCCTCATGAAAGGAGATCACCCCATGCCTATGAGCTTGTATAATACGCCTCAAGGTATCTTTTTACGTCCCCTAAGCTTGGAGGATGGAGAAGCTCTTCTTGCCCTTAGGCTTCGAAATAGGGACTCTCATGCGCCCTATGAACCGCTGTATGAGGATTCATTTTTCACTTTAGAGAAACAGCAGGATTACATCCGTGAGAGATTGCGCCAAGCGGAAGAAGATCGAGGATACTTGTTTGGTATCTTTCTCCTAAAACAAGAACGGCTGATAGGTTATATCTCTATTTCCAATCTGGTGCGTGGAGTTGGACAATTCGCCGATGTCGGCTATATGATGGATCAACATGAGCAGGGAAAAGGGCATATGACGGCTGCCTTAAAATTGATCATACAGTATGCCTTCCGTGCCTTATCTCTACATCGCCTCCAAGCAGGCACCCTTCTCCATAATGATCGCTCACAACGCGTATTACAGAAGTGTGGCTTTCAGCCAGAAGGTATTGCTCGCAAGCTGGTACAGATTCAGGGCGAATGGCAGGATCATCAGATGTTCGGAATTCTAGCTGAGGATCACGTGTGACGAATCTCAATAACCGCACAGAGGATAACTTATTCATAAACAAAAAAAACCGCCCGGCCTACGCCGAGCGGTTTTCTTACATCACATTCGAAGGAATGATGTTTGTAATCATGTTACCTCCTAATTAAGGAGATACAGTTTGCATTTTTTGTTGTAGCTGTTCAATAGTCAGAACTTGATCAGCTGTTGGAATACCCACTTTAAATGCTGCTTTTTCATTGATTTTGCTGTATTGCGAGTAGCCTGTTACAGACAATTTCACATTGTCTTTCGTAGAAGGATCATTCACTTCCACGTTCGCATTCAGATCTTGATACACAGGAACGTTATCCTTGTTCAGAGCAGTGTTAATGTCAAACTGTTTCACTGTCAAATAGTTCTTCAACTCATCCAGCTTTTTGCTGACTTCGCTGGTGTTGGATTGCAGTTCTTTCTTCGCTTTAGCCAGTTCTTCCTTCTTCACTTGAAGCATGCTAGCATATTCGTCTTTAGACATAATATCTAGGACCTTAGGAAGCGCCTTAGTAATAAATGTATTAGTCGCTTGCTTCACATTGTCGTTCGTGATTTTAAACTGAACCACTTGTTTAGCTTCAACGCCTTGTGGCAATTTAGCATCTTTAGGATCAATATCAAAGAAATACGTAGCTTGATCATACTCATTCATAATCGCAGCAATCACTTCGTTCGCAAATTTTTGCGATTTTTCCTGATCCATAGTTGCAGGGTTAAACTCTTGTCCTGATTGTTTAGCCAGTTCTTGTGGATCAATGAGTAGGAATTTACCTACAACATCCTGTGGAAGCGGGTAAAATGGAATATTAGGAATTTTAACGTACAATTTATCTTTAGTCATTACCATTGGAATCGTAAAGCTGGTAGAAAGATCCCCTTTCAAATGAATGCCCAGCGTCATTTCAGATTGGAAAGGCTCTTTTTGGTATACACCATCCATTGTAATATCAGCATTTTTCAGCATGCTAGTTACCATTGCACTTTGCTCAGCTGGAACAGAGGCAGAGGTAATTGTCAGTTCCTTAACGGTAAATTGACTTTTGGATTCATAGGAATTCAGCTTCATAGCATTTGCTGTACCGGTCGTAACAGCTTCCTTCGGTTCTAACTTCTTGCTACAACCTACCAGCGCTACCGTCATAAGCAACACCATAGTGAGGACCAAGACGGATAATTTTTTACTCATTGTGTAGATTCTCTCCTCTCAAATTAACCCCTTTTTTTATGCTATAAAAAAATACACACCTTCTATTTTAACTCATATTCACAAACGGCGAAACACTTATTGGAAAATTTTCTTACAATAAGCACAAAGACACCCTGGCTCTTTAACCAGGGTGTACTATACTTTGTAATATTTTTAGGAGAAAAGTCTGACTGCTTATGAACCTTGTCTGTTGTGGTGATCGACGTGATTCCGCTGTTTCACCTTCTTGGAACCTGATAGGGGCTCTTGTTGATGACTACGCTCACGCTTTTCATTACTTCCGCCAGAATTCTGGGCCTCGGGAACAGGAACAGCTCTAGGCTTGCCCATTTACGCATCCTCCATTCTAAGTCTAAATTATTGGTACATCAACAAATCCGTTTATTACCATTTAAAATAGGACTATAGATGGGTCAGATCTTCCGTTTTATCGTGATTCAGTGAATCCTGATGACGACGATCATTACGATCCTGCTGCACTTGCTGTGCCTGATGACTATTTACTGGACGTTGCTCCAAATCATCGACAATGTTGGACAGGTTTTTATCCAGTCCATTTTTGGCCTTTGTCATGTAGCCTACCTCCTCATTCCTTCATGACTACGAGTGTGTCAATGATTGTAATGTTTGAGCACATTGGTGAATGTGCCGAGTATAATCGGACACCAGCTGTTGAATGATATCTGTTCGTTCATCCACAGACCGCCCGTCACGCTCTACATCGACTAAGCTAACCTGTACTTCCCGGGAATCTACATACGTACACGCAAAATCAAAGGAGTACATTTGTCGGCCTTCTACCTCGATATGGATTCGTATAGCCCGGTTATCGGCTTCATCTGCCTGTACCTGTGTTTTATCCCCTGAATTCAAAAGAATCGGCAGTTGTTCCTGCCAGGCCTCTACCAGCTTTTGCTGATCTACTGTCATTTCTCGATTCATGCCAGCACCTCCACATCTGATAACGTGTGAAAAAAACAGGCTTTTTATACAACAAAAAAGCCATTCTTCACGATTCCTGATCATTAGCATATAGAACCTAATGTACCAGCTATCGTATTTGAATGGCTTGGTTTTATTTAGAATATGGCGGAGAGGATGGGATTCGAACCCATGTGAGCTTGCACTCTAACGGTTTTCAAGACCGCCCCGTTATGACCGCTTCGGTACCTCTCCAGGTGGTAAATGGATAAAGCTGCTTCCCTCTATCAAACAACTCAGGCGCAACAAAATTATTTTACCACAGAATTTTTAAGAATGCAAGGCTTACTATTTAGGAGTTATAACCTCAATGCCTCGCATATATGAACGCAGCACTTCGGGAATCACAATGCTTCCGTCCTCTTGCTGATAGTTCTCCAAAATAGCAGCTACAGTCCGCCCTACAGCCAATCCTGAACCGTTCAGCGTATGTACAAATTCAGGCTTTGCCTTCGCATCTGGACGAAACCGGATGTTTGCACGACGTGCTTGGAAGTCTTCTGTGTTGGAACAGGAAGAAATCTCACGGTACATGCCGCTCTCAGGCAACCACACTTCCAGATCGTACGTTTTGGCAGACGTAAACCCCATATCCCCTGTGCAAAGTGCCAGCACCCGATATGGAAGTCCGAGCAGCTGCAAAACACGCTCAGCGTTATTCGTCATTTTCTCTAATTCTTCATAAGAGGTATCCGGGTGAACCAGCTTGAGCATTTCCACCTTATTGAACTGATGCTGACGAATCAAGCCACGTGTATCACGTCCTGCAGATCCTGCCTCTGAGCGAAAGCAAGAGCTGTATGCCACATAATATTTAGGAAGCTGATCTGCATTCATAATCTCTTCACGGTGGTAGTTCGTTACCGGAACTTCGGCCGTAGGAATGAGATAATACTCAGTATCACGCAATTTAAACAAATCTTCTTCAAACTTTGGAAGCTGACCCGTTCCGTACAGACTGTCCCGATTTACAATGTATGGAGGTAGCATTTCTTCATAACCATGCTCACTGCTGTGCAGATCCATCATAAAGTTAATTAGCGCACGTTCCAAACGCGCTCCCAGTCCCTTATAGAACGTGAAACGAGAACCCGTCACCTTAGCTGCAGCCTCAAAATCAAGAATATCTAGATCCTGAGCCAACTCCCAATGTGCTTTGGGTGTAAAAGAAAACTCGCGCGGCTCTGACCAGCGACGAATTTCCACATTATCCTCTTCCGAAGCGCCTACAGGCACAGTCTCATTGGGGATATTAGGAATCGACATCACTAGTTCGTCGATCTGAACTTCCAGTTCACGCACTTGCTCATCCAATTCTTTAATACGATCGGAGACCTGGCGCATTTCAGCAATAAGATCATCCGCATTTTCCTTATTCTTCTTCAACTTGGCTACTTCACCAGATACGACATTCCGACGATTTTTGAGTCCTTCACTTTCCTGAAGCAACTCACGACGGCTTACATCCAGATCTGTAAAACCATTAATCAGATCCAGAGATTTACCTCTGTTCTGTAAAGCTTTCTCAACCCGACCAAGCTCATTACGCAAAATCTTTATATCTAACACAGGTGATCCCTCCTACACTACAAACCTGACTTTCCGCTATCCGCGGACCATATCCACAAAATACTGATGTAACCGGAAATCGTCTGTTAATTCCGGATGGAAGGATGAAGCCAGCAAATGACCCTGACGGGCTGCCACAATCTCGCCGTTATACTCAGACAGCACATCTACTCCCATTCCGACAGATTGTATTAAAGGCGCGCGTATAAACACCGCACGAACCGGCTCCTCAATCCCTTTAATGTTCAAGTCTGTTTCAAAGCTTTCTCGTTGGCGACCAAAAGCATTACGCGATACTGTAATATCCATTAGTCCCAAATGTGCTTCTTCCTGTCCTTGAATCGTTTTGGCCAATACAATCAATCCCGCGCAAGTGCCAAATACAGGCTTGCCTTGATTGGAAAATTGACGTATAGCCTCTATAAAATCATACTTGCGCATTAGCTTGCCGATAGTTGTGCTCTCACCACCGGGAATGATAAGACCGGACAGCTCATCGAGCTGTTCGATCTTCTTCACTGCTATACCTTCAGCACCTGCACGTTCAACGCTTCGTATATGCTCAGCCACAGCGCCTTGCAGCGACAATACTCCTATTTTCATGCCGGCCCCTTCTTTCTTACCAACCACGATCCTGCATGCGCTCATGCGATGCCAGTTTGGAAATTTCAATGCCTTTCATAGGAGTTCCCAAATTCTTGGACACTTCTGCAATCAGCTTGTAATCCGTGTAATGAGTGGTCGCTTCCACAATTGCCCGTGCAAATTTCTCAGGGCTGTCCGACTTGAAGATACCAGAGCCTACAAAGACACCATCAGCGCCTAAATGCATCATCAACGCAGCATCCGCAGGTGTTGCTACACCGCCTGCTGCAAAGTTGACCACTGGTAGCTTACCAAGCTCATGCACTTCCAACAGCAGTTCATAAGCAACTCCGAGGTTTTTCGCTTCTGCATACAGCTCGTCCTTCGACAGGTTTTGCACCTTGCGAATTTGACCATTAATAAACCGCATGTGACGAACAGCCTCAACAATATTTCCAGTTCCCGGCTCACCCTTTGTACGGATCATAGATGCGCCTTCACCGATACGACGCAATGCTTCCCCTAGATCCTTGGCTCCACAAACAAATGGAACAGTGAACTCCCGCTTATCGATATGGAACACCTCATCTGCAGGTGTCAATACTTCACTCTCATCGAGATAGTCAACACCGAGAGATTCGAGTACCTTTGCCTCAACAAAGTGACCAATACGAGCCTTAGCCATAACAGGAATAGAAACAACCTTCATAACCTCTTCCACAATCGTAGGGTCAGCCATACGAGCAACCCCACCAGCTGCACGGATATCCGAAGGCACTCGTTCAAGAGCCATTACGGCTGTAGCGCCTGCTGCCTCTGCAATTTTAGCCTGTTCAGCGTTCATGACATCCATGATTACGCCACCTTTTTGCATCTCTGCCATACCTCTTTTTACACGTGAAGTTCCCGTTTCCATGTCGTTGCCTCCTGTAAGGGTTACGTTTAGATTCTAACTTAAGATTTTACCGTACGAACGCCAAATACACAATCATTTCAAGTTACAAAATAAGTAATGCAGGACACGTTAGGTCGATTAGCATTTCATCTTTAGAAGAGATTCTTAATTCCCTGGAACAAATCGCCGAAGAAATCACCAATCGCCCGGAAAAGCATTCGGAACCAGCCGCCCTCTTCTACTGCCGTGGTTGTAACCAAATCAACAGTTTTCGTCTGGCCTTTATCCACGCCATCCGTTTTGTATGTGTACGTAATTGTACCGACTTTAGCTCCTTGTTTCAAAGGTGCCACGAGAGAGCTTGCTGGTGTTATGTTCGTTGTAAAGGTTACCTTAGGATTGCTTGCACCCTTAGGTACG
The DNA here is from genome assembly GCF_002872435.1 of Paenibacillus sp. lzh-N1. Classification (NCBI taxonomy): domain Bacteria; kingdom Bacillati; phylum Bacillota; class Bacilli; order Caryophanales; family Paenibacillaceae; genus Paenibacillus; species Paenibacillus sp. lzh-N1. Next base: position 1,594,880 of record NZ_CP025696.1, read on the forward strand.
ATAAAACTTACTGCATCTTTTGTGACAATCGGCACTTCTGTTTCCGTACCTTTGGTTACAGGCACATTCTCAACGCCCTTAACCACCGTCTTTGGAGCAACAACCTGCTTCACTTCAAAGTTATCAAAGCCATAGTTCAGTACTTTAGCCGTCTCTGTAAAACGATGAGGCTCTGAATCTGCTCCCATAACTACACTAATGAGACGCATTCCATTACGCTCAGCCGTACCTGTAAAACAGTTTCCAGCATTGCTCGTATGGCCCGTTTTCATACCGTCCAAGCCAGGATAAGCAAATTTTCTAAAGTTAGTAATATTTTTGTTTGCTTCTAGCATCCAATTATAGTTAATAATTGGCGCTTTGTCAGTCGGTCGAAATTTGTACGATTGAATTGTGGTAAACCGTGTATAATCTGGATGATCCTTAATGATGTAACTGGCCAGAGTAGCTGCATCTCTCGCTGTCATCACAGTTTCCCGGTCTGTATCCGGTTGAAACCCTGTAGGCATATCCTTACGATCCAAGCCAGTCGAGTTGATAAAATACGTATTTTTCATACCCATTTTCTGAGCGGTTTCATTCATTAGTTTTACAAAATCCTGCTCGGTTCCAGATACTCGTTCAGCAAGAGCTACTGTGGCATCATTGGCAGAACCTACTGCCATGGCAATATAAAGCTCTTCTACCGTATGTTGATCCCCTTGAGCCAAAAAAATACGTGATCCGATACTCTTAGAAGCATTCTCGTTAACCGTAACCTTATCCGTCCACTTAAGTTTTCCTTGCTTAACCTGCTCCGCTACGAGGTACTCTGTCATCATTTTGGTCATACTGGCTGGCGGGAGCGGCTCATCTGGATTCATAGAGAGCAAAACCTGCCCAGTGGAAGGCTCAATCAAAATGGCCGAACGAAGTGCCAGACTAGGGGGGTTAATGGAACCTGTTCCCGTGATATTCGTTGCCTCTGTTGCCGCTCCAGCAGCAAAAGTAGCCACGCTTGAATCGAAATTGCCTACAACAGGCAAGGCCGACATATACATCATATTAAGCACCATGACTGCAGTCACACTCTTTTTAATCATGCTGCGTTTATTATTCTTTTTAAAATTGTTCGCTTTCAAATGAATACAAACTCCTCTCGTACCTCAACCCGATCCGCTATGTATAACGAGACGGTGGTTACAGCCTTTACTTGGCCAAAGAATTAATGTTTTAGTGTTATACAATTTAATGTCATTTCGTTTCCTAAGATATAGCTTGTCATGAGCATTCTGTGCTCGAATCTTCTTAACTGGTAGGAATCATCCAAAATACCTATGCGTCCTAATTCATCAATAACCTCATGAGAAGGCGGACACTTGTCTATTCTATCACAGGGGTATCTCTAAAAAAAGACAGGCAGAGCGAAATGCGCTCTGCCTGTCGTCAAGTCAAATACAGCTGAATTTTATAGAGAGTAGTTTGGCGCTTCTTTCGTAATCTGCACATCATGCGGATGGCTTTCGCGCAGACCTGCACCTGTAATACGGATAAAGCTTGTATCGTTACGAAGCTCTTCAATATTAGCAGTACCACAATATCCCATACCGGAGCGAAGACCGCCCAACAGCTGGTGAACAGTGTCGGAAAGTGGTCCTTTATAAGCAACGCGTCCCTCAATGCCTTCCGGTACCAATTTCTTGTCGTCATCTTGGAAATAACGATCTTTACTACCTTGCTTCATCGCAGCCATAGAGCCCATACCACGATATACTTTGAAGCGACGTCCTTGATAAATTTCCGATTCGCCTGGGCTCTCTTCCGTACCTGCAAAAAGACTTCCCAGCATTACTGCAGAAGCCCCTGCCGCAATGGCCTTTGTAATTTCACCGGAGTATTTAATACCTCCATCTGCAATAATCGGAATATTATATTCACGTGCTACTGTTGCACAATCATAAATAGCTGTTATTTGCGGAACACCAATCCCTGCAATTACGCGTGTTGTACAGATAGAGCCTGGGCCAATACCAACCTTAACGACCGATGCTCCTGCTTCAATCAATTCACGCGTTCCGTCACCCGTAGCTACATTACCTGCTACAATCGTCAGATCAGGATAAGTTTTACGCAACTCGCGGACTGCTTCAATAATGTTAATATGATGGCCATGAGCGGAATCCACAACAATCAAATCCACACCAGCTTTTACAAGTGCTTCAGTCCGTTCAAACGTATCCTTGGAAATGCCGACAGCCGCACCGACCAGAAGACGCCCTTGTGCATCCTTCGCTGCGTTCGGAAACTGAATAGCTTTCTCAATATCTTTGATGGTAATCAGACCTTTGAGGTAGTTCCCTTCATCGACTAGAGGAAGCTTTTCAATTTTATGCTTTTGCAAAATGACTTCCGCTTCCTGTAAAGTCGTGCCTACTGGTGCAGTTACCAGTTCTTCCTTTGTCATGACTTCACTAATTTTAAGATCAAAATTGTGAATAAAGCGAAGATCACGGTTAGTAATAATACCCACCAGTTTGTTCTCTTCGTTTACAACAGGCACACCGGAAATACGGTATTTACCCATAACAGCCTCAGCATCGGATACCAAGTGATCCGGAGTCAATGAGAATGGGTTGGTGATAACACCGCTCTCTGAGCGTTTAACCCGATCTACCTCTACCGCTTGCTGCTCAATCGACATATTTTTATGAATTACACCGATACCGCCCTCACGAGCCATCGCAATTGCCAACACTGCCTCAGTAACAGTATCCATACCAGCACTCATCAAAGGAATGTTCAGCTTCACGTTATCACTCAAACGAGTCGCTACGCTTACTTCTTTGGGCAGTACCACCGACTTACGAGGTACCAACAAAACATCGTCAAAGGTAAGGCCTTCCTTACCGAATTTATCTTCCCACACCAAGATGATCCTCCTTCAAAATGTTTAGTCTGTATTGGTCTTGTTGTCTGTCCGACATGGACAAATCAAGGCTCTCTGAAAATATATTATTGCAATCTTAGCAAAGCGGTATAGGGGTGTCAAGCCTTCATCAACAGCCCTAACCCGTAGTATTCCCCTGTACAAACAACTGTACTCCTACGAAGGACAACCATTATAAACAAACGGTTTTAAGGATAACTATCTACTTACAAAAGTATATTTTACTTTGAGTAAGCAACAGAGAAGTAAGAATATAAGTAATTTCAACTACATGCAAAAAAGGACCATGATCTCAATAAGATCATGGTCCTTTTTACTTGTTGCTTGGCAACGTCCTATTCTCCCAGGACCCTGCGGTCCAAGTACCATCGGCGCTGGAGGGCTTAACGGTCGTGTTCGGGATGGGTACGTGTGGAACCCCTCCGCTATCGCCACCAAACATGAATTTACACCGTAAATTCTTTTTCAGGAATCAGCATCGCCAAATGCTGTGTGTTTGTTCGTGTAACTTCAGCTACTTGAGCTGACGATATACTGAACTTACACCCTGAAAACTGGATCCGAAACTTATTGCGCTTTATCTTAGGATAAGCCCTCGACCGATTAGTATTGGTCAGCTCCATGCATTACTGCACTTCCACCCCCAACCTATCTACCTCGTCGTCTTCAAGGGGCCTTACTCATTGGGAAATCTCATCTTAAGGGGGGCTTCACGCTTAGATGCTTTCAGCGCTTATCCCTTCCGTACATAGCTACCCAGCGGTGCTCCTGGCGGAACAACTGGTACACCAGCGGTACGTCCATCCCGGTCCTCTCGTACTAAGGACAGCTCCTCTCAAATTTCCTACGCCCACGACAGATAGGGACCGAACTGTCTCACGACGTTCTGAACCCAGCTCGCGTACCGCTTTAATGGGCGAACAGCCCAACCCTTGGGACCTACTTCAGCCCCAGGATGCGATGAGCCGACATCGAGGTGCCAAACCTCCCCGTCGATGTGGACTCTTGGGGGAGATAAGCCTGTTATCCCCAGGGTAGCTTTTATCCGTTGAGCGATGGCCCTTCCATGCGGTACCACCGGATCACTAAGCCCGACTTTCGTCCCTGCTCGACTTGTAGGTCTCGCAGTCAAGCTCCCTTCTGCCTTTGCACTCTTCGAATGATTTCCAACCATTCTGAGGGAACCTTGGGGCGCCTCCGTTACTCTTTAGGAGGCGACCGCCCCAGTCAAACTGCCCACCTGACACTGTCCTCGTACCGGATCACGGTACCAAGTTAGAACCTAGATACGATCAGGGTGGTATCCCAAGGATGCCTCCCTTCAAGCTGGCGCTCAAAGTTCTACGGCTCCCACCTATCCTGTACAGATCGTACCCAAATTCAATATCAAGCTGCAGTAAAGCTCCATGGGGTCTTTCCGTCTTGTCGCGGGTAACCTGCATCTTCACAGGTATTAAAATTTCACCGGATCTCTCGTTGAGACAGCGCCCAAGTCGTTACGCCATTCGTGCGGGTCAGAATTTACCTGACAAGGAATTTCGCTACCTTAGGACCGTTATAGTTACGGCCGCCGTTTACTGGGGCTTCGGTTCATAGCTTCGCCCGAAGGCTTACCACTCCCCTTAACCTTCCAGCACCGGGCAGGCGTCAGCCCGTATACTTCGCCTTGCGGCTTCGCACAGACCTGTGTTTTTGCTAAACAGTCGCTTGGGCCTTTTCACTGCGGCCCCCTCGGGCTATTCACCCTACCGAGGCACCCCTTCTCCCGAAGTTACGGGGTCATTTTGCCGAGTTCCTTAACGAGAGTTCTTCCGCGCGCCTTAGAATTCTCTTCTCGCCTACCTGTGTCGGTTTGCGGTACGGGCACCTTCTCCTGGCTAGAGGCTTTTCTTGGCAGTCTGAGATCATGACCTTCGCTACTATAATTTTCGCTCCCCATCACAGCCCAGCCTTACGATGTGCGGATTTGCCTACACATCAGCCTCACTGCTTAGACGGACATCCATCAGTCCGCGTCACTACCCTACTGCGTCACCCCATCGCTCATCACGGATTACGGTGGTACAGGAATTTCGACCTGTTGTCCTTCGACTACGCCTATCGGCCTCGCCTTAGGTCCCGACTTACCCTGAGCGGACGAACCTTCCTCAGGAACCCTTAGGCTTTCGGCGGATCTGATTCTCACAGATCTTTTC
>NZ_CP025696.1:1605000-2445000 GCF_002872435.1 Paenibacillus sp. lzh-N1
CCTGTTGCCATAACAATTTATCTAATGATGTATCCGGTCCAATACTATCATCCTCTGCAATCAGAGCATGGATATTTGCATGAACTTCACCTGCGTTAATAAGTTCATCGCGGTAGGTGGAGTAAACTAGCATTTTTTCCATGACTCGCTCCCTGTCCGCTGGATCTGCGAGGAATGCTTTGTACTGCTCTCTAATGCTGTCCAGCACTGTCTCGACAATCTCCTCAAGCTCCTCTGGTGTCGATTCATCCTTGGACATCTTTCTCATAGCATCTACCATAATAATGTCGCCAACATGGTACCCTCGCATTTCCATGGCTTTAGCTACCTCGAAGGCCAGATTTCCTCCAAGTGAGTATCCCAGGAATACATATGGACCCTCTGCTTGAATATCCACGATGGCATCGATGTATCGATCCAGCATATCCTGACCCTGGTACCGATCGCCGATAAATTCCATCCCGTACACCTCGCAAAGCCCTTCCAGCTCCTTGGCCATCTCATAGTACCCCAAAGAGTGGCCTACCCGTGGAGGGAAGCAAAATACTTTAAGTGTTCCTTTCCCTGGGAAGCGGATAATCTCCATTTCTTGTTCATCCGCAGCAGCTGTTGCCTGCAGCTTGAAAATTTCATGTGCCATTTCTTCCACTGTCGGCAGATTAAACACGGCCTGGAGCGGGAGATGGACGCCCATACTGGACGAGATCCTTTGAATCAAGCCCAATACTTTCAGGGAATGGCCCCCAAGCTCGAAGAAATGATCCCTGATTCCGATTTCCTGTACACCGAGCACCTCGGACCAAATCTGAGCGAGCTCTACTTCTGTCTGCGTACGCGGCGCGATATACTCCGCTGTGCTCCGCAGAAGGGTTTCCGGCGCTGGTAGCGCTTTGCGATCCAATTTGCCATTCGGATTCAGCGGCATTTGCCCCAGCTGCACGAAAGCAGATGGAATCATGTAGCTTGGCAGCTCGCTGGCCAGTGCCTCGCGTAGGACGCCCGCTGCGAGCCCTTCCTCGGCCACAAAGTATGCGCAAAGCTGAGTACTTCCGCTGGAGTCAGCCAGTGCTAGAACAACCGCTTCCTGCACCGACGGCACCTTCAGGATTTGTGCTTCCACTTCTCCCAGTTCAATGCGGTAACCGCGGATTTTTACCTGGTGATCGATCCGTCCCAAATACTCAATATTCCCGTCTGGCAACCACCGGGCCAAATCGCCCGTTCGGTAAATCCGTTCTCCCGGTTTGTACGGATGAGGAATGAACTTCTCTGCCGTCAGTTCCGGCTGATTGAAGTACCCTCTCGCTACCCCTTCACCTGCAATGCAGAGTTCCCCTGGCACACCTACTGGTGATACCTGAGAAGCGCTATCCATCATCCATACTTGGACGTTAGCGTACGGTTTGCCGATAGGCACATGCGTTAGAGTCGCAGTCTCAGGACTCGTTGTATATCGAGTCGCATATACAGCCGCTTCCGTAGGACCGTAGATGTTCTCCAGTACTGCATAAGGAGACACTTTATAGTACTCTTCCACAAGTTTGGCAGGCAGCGTCTCGCCGCAGGCAAACAGATATTTCAGAGTAAGGAATCCTTGGGTACTGCTTTCTTTCAAATATTGAACGAGCACGCTGAGCATCGAAGGTACCAAATTAAGATGCGTGATTCGGTTCGTATCCACAGCCTCCAGCAGTGCCACTGGGTCTTTGTCCACGCCCGGCGGCAGGATCACAAGCGTCCCCTGTCCAAAGAACCAGCAGAACAGCTCTGGCACGGAGAAGTCAAAGGTGAATGTCGTTTTGAGCAGGAATCGATCACCTGCCAACATCGGATATTCAGCTTCCAACTGACTCAGTGTATGGACGGCGGAGCGATGCTCAATCATTACACCTTTCGGCTTGCCAGTTGAACCCGACGTGTAAATGATATACGCCAGATGCTCTGGCCCTGCAATCGGCTCCAGATTGGAGTCATCCGCATGATACGCCTGCGGATCATCCAGTGCCAGGATCGTGCCAGTGAATGGGAAACGATCTATGAGATGGCTCTTCGTCAGCAAAAGCTTCGCTCCCGAATCCTCCAGCATGTGGCGAATACGATCCTCAGGGAATTCCGGATCAATCGGAACATAAGCGCCGCCCGCTTTTAGAATGGCATGGATGCCTATGATCATCTCAAGCGAACGCTCGACCATGATGCCGACTGGCTGATCTGGTCTGACCCCTTGCGCACGCAGCGTACGTGCGAGGCGGTTGGCCTGCTGATGAAGTTCTCCGTAGGTAAGCTCCGTTTCGCCGAAAATAAGTGCTGTATGATCCGGTGTGAGCGCAGCTTTTTCCTCAAATATACCGTGAAGGGTCTTCTCACGCGGATAAGGAGCTGCTGTGTCTCCCCATACCTCTATAATTTGTGATTTCTCTTCTGGCGTAATCAGCTCCAGCTCATCAATACGGATAGCAGGCTGTACAGATACGCTTGTCAGAATTCTCGTCAAGTGTCCTTGAATCCGTTCCACGCTCTCCCGATCATAGACGCGAGCATTATAACGATATAAGAACTCCAGACTACGTCCCGGCAGCACAATGAGGTTAAAGTCATAATTTGTCTGTTCAAACATCTGAACATCCGTAATTTTGTATTCGGCCTCATCATTGGCAATTTTCTCTTCCAGATGCTCTTCTACCGGGTAATTTTCAAATACCATAATATGGGAAATTAAATCCTGCTTTTGTTCGCTCTGTGCCTGAATCTCATAGAGCGGATAGGAATCATAAGCATGTCCTGCCAAATATAATTCCTGCTGTCTCTTCATTACTTGAGAGAACGATTCGCTTCCTTCGGCTTGAACTCGAACTGGAACTGTATTAATGAAGAGACCGATCATGCTTTCGATACCCGGAATCTCGGCAGGTCTGCCCGATACCACACTTCCGAAGACGACATCCTGGCTTCTATTATAGCGTTGCAACACGATTCCCCAGGCTGCTTGCATCAGTGTGTTCATCGTCACCTGGTGCTGCTTGGCCACTTGTTCCAGGCGCTCGGTCAATTCCGCATCCAACGTGAATACCAGCTTCTCTGACAAGTAGGCTTCTGCTTTGGCCGATGGCTGTGTAATAGCCTGTGGCAGCTTCGTCTGCTGCTCGTAGCCTTCCAGATATCCTCTCCAGTAAGAGGATGCCTCTTCCTCGCCTTGTTTCTCCAACCATTGAATGTACTGGCTGTACGATGCTGCTGCAGGAAGCTCAGGTTCCTTTTGCTCACGTAGAGCTCCGTATGTTTCAAACACTTCCTGAAGCACAAGCGGCATACACCAGCCATCCAAAATGATGTGATGAGAGCTCCACAACAGATGGTAATGCTCTTTTGCAGTACGTAGAATAGCAACACGCAGCAAGGCCTCGTTCGCAAGATCAAAGCCTCTTGCTTTGTCTTGGGCAATGTAAGCTGCAAGACGCGCTTCTATTTCACTGGATTCCAGCTCATGCAAATCCTCGTATACGAAATCGCATGCTCTTTCTTTGAACACAATCTGTATAGGGAAATCGCCCCATCCGGCATGGAAATTCGTTCTCAATATGGCATGCCGTTTCATCAGATGCTGTAAGCTGCGTTTGAAATCCTCAGGATAGAACACTCCCTGAATTTCAAATGTGGCCTGCTCAAAGTAGACCTCTGAATGAGGCTCCAGCAAGCTGTGGAACAACATTCCCTTTTGCATTGGTGTCAGTTTATACATATTTTCAATGCTACCGATGTGCCGTGTCTGCTCTTCCAGCTCCTCGATTTCCTCCAAGCTGATATCTTTGAGGAGTACATCGCTTGGTGTAAGTTCGGTTCTTTCCTTGCGCACACAGTGCCCAATAACTTCACTGAGACGCTCCTTCAGGATACCGACAAACTTCTCTACCGAATCTGCATGGAACTGCTGATGGTTATAGCTGACCGAAAGCTGAAGCTGTCCTTCGGTAATCAGCCCATTGATGTTCAATGCCTGATGCTGCACCATCTGCTCACTGACCTCAGATCCTGCCGAGTAAGGTGATACCTCCATCGTTCCCTCTGCAAGATCCTGGTCAAACTGCCCCAGGTAGTTGAAGGTAATCTCCGGTTCTGCCGAGAAGGAGGAGCCATCCGATACGTCGCTCAAATATTTCAAAATACCATATCCTACACCTTTGTTCGGGATACGACGCAGATCTTCCTTAATACGCTTGATTCTGGCGCCGATCTCCATTTCGCCTCCCATCTCAAGGGCGACAGGATACTGACTTGTAAACCAGCCTATCGTGCGAGTGATATCCAATTCTGGTACTACAGGCTCCCGTCCATGTCCTTCCAGCAGGATGCCTACACGTTCGATCCCTGTCCACTCTTGAACTGCCATACCGAGGGCCGTCAAGAGCAGATCGTTAACTTCCGTATTGTAAGTGCGATTCGCCTCTTTCAAGAACTGCTCTGTCTCTTCTGCCGACCATGTTACCGTAACAGCCTCGCTGTCTTTTATAAGAAGAGTACCGTCCACCTTGTCTTTTGGAAGAAGGGCAAATCCCTCTCCTTCCACCTCAGCCCAAAAGCTGCGTTCTTGTTCAGCCGCCGGGCTGTTGGCGTATTTCGTGATTCCATCAACCCATGCACGGTATGAATCCGTCTTCTGTGGAAGTTTGACCGCTTCTCCACGTGCTGCCTGCTCGTAGCCTTCCTGTAGGTCCTCAAAGAGAATACGCCAGGATACGCCATCCACAGCCAAGTGATGAATAACGATCAACAAATGTTCGCCTTCCGTACAGCGGAACAGACCTAGTCTAAAGAGAGGTCCATCCTCCAGAGAGATGCTGCGCTGAATGGCTTCTGCACCTGCTTCTATTGCCAAAGCCGGATCTTTTTCATCCCGCAAATCGTGGATTTGGAGGCTATACAGCTCACCTTCGCCCAAGCTACGGTTCCAGGCTTCTACTCCTTGCTCTCCTTGGCGGAACACCAGTCGCAGCGCATCATGGTGCTCTGCAATTTTTTGAATAACCTTGGCGAGCGCATCGGTATTAAAGCCTTCACGTCGGTACAGCATAACCGACTGATTAAAGTGATGAAGATCCGTTGACTGCTCTTCGAAAAATCTGCGCTGGGCAGGTCCCAGTTTTACCGTTCCGTGTACCTCGCTCTGATCTGCAATTCGGCTGACTGCGCTAACGCGCTGAGCCAGTTCCGCAATTGTTGGATAGCTGAACAAATTCTTCATTTCCAGTTTGTAGCCTGCGTGGAGAAGTCTTGATGAAACCTGAATCGATTTGATCGAGTCGCCTCCAAGTTCAAAGAAATTATCATGTATGCCAACAAGCGGCACGCTGAGCACACCTTGCCAAATCGAAGCCAAAATGTTCTCCACATCCGTCCGCGGAGCAGCAAAGGCAGCTCCTGCCTTCACACCCACGTTTGGTTCAGGCAGTGCCTTGCGATCCAGCTTGCCATTCGGTGTCAAAGGCATTACGTCCATTTGGACAAAGTAAGACGGAATCATATATGCAGGCAGTTCAGCAGACAGTTCATTTCTCAGCTCGCTGACAGACATTTCCCGATCCGCTACAAAGTAAGCACATAGAGACTTCTGTCCATTGGCATCTGCCCACGCAACAACAAGAGCTTCCTCGACAAGTGGTATATCCAGCAACTTGGCCTCAATCTCACCAAGTTCAATACGATAGCCCCGGATTTTGACTTGATGGTCAATACGCCCAATGTACTCAATGTCTCCATTAGGAAGGCGACGAGCTAAATCTCCAGTCCGATACATATTTCCTTCCGCGGCGAACGGATTCCTAATGAATTTTTCGGCGGTAAGATCCGGACGGTTCAGGTATCCACGGGCTACTCCGTCCCCGGCGATGTACATTTCGCCCTCCACACCTAACGGTACGAGACGAAGCTGTTGATCCAAGATATGAATGTATATGTTATCGGACGGCAATCCAATCGGTACGGATTCCCGTGTATCCTTCGCAGGATCGTACAGGTGAATCATGCAGCCGACGACGGTTTCGGTTGGACCGTATTCATTGTAAATCTTGATGTTGCCACCAAAGAGGTCGGTAATCGTTTTTGACAAATGCGTGGTCAGATTCTCTCCACCCACAATGAGCTGCTGAATGCGACTTTCCGCTGGAATGGTCATGTCTTTTATGAGACTGAGATGTGTCGGCGTCAGCTTGAGAATATCGACCGCATTTTCGCGCAAAATATGCTGAACAACCTCCGCTTTATCTATACCATCATAAATCCGTACTATTCCTCCGTTTATTAACGGAGTAAACATTGATGTCATCGTCAAGTCAAACGAAATGGATGAATACAGCGGGAAGTCCGTTGGTTGCCCTGCACAATAGACTTTATTGGCCCACCAGATGTAGTTCACGATTCCTTTATGGTTAATCATGGTTCCCTTCGGATTTCCTGTTGTACCCGAAGTATAGATTAAATACACCAAATCGTTTCCTCTCACAGGAATATTAGGATTATTCACTCCAGTTCCGTAGATGTGCGGAGAATCCAATTCCATAACCATTCCCTCAAAGGACGCTAGCTTCGTCAGGTGGCTCTGTGTGAGCAGAATCTCAGCGCCAGAGTCCTTCAGAATATACTGTATCCGCTCCTGCGGATATTCAGGATCAATCGGTACATAGGCTCCGCCCGCTTTGAGCACGCCCATAATGGCAACCAGCAGTTCCACTGATCGATCCGCCAATAGACCTACTACTTGTTCGCTCCGCAGTCCTTGAGCTATCAAGGTCGAAGCCAGTCTGTTTGCCCGCTCGTTCAGCTCCCGATACGTGATCTGGATGTCACCGCTTATTGCCGCGATCTTATCCGGCGTACGGGCAACCTGTTCTTCAAACAAGGTGTGCAGACCCTGATCACTTGGATAGACATGAGCCTTGCCACCCCAGTCTAGCAGGTTCGTCCGTTCCTCTGTTGTTACAATCTCCAGCTCCTGTATCGTTGCTTGCGGACGAGTAGCTACCTGATCGAGCATTTGCAACAAGTGTCCTCCGATTCGCGCAATGCTTTCTTGCTCGTAGACCGAAGCATTGTAGCGAATGCAGACCTTAATGTCCTCGCCTGGAATGACAACCAGGTTAAAGTCATAGTTGGTTTGCTCAAACATGGCGAAGTTGGCGACTTCGAGATTGTCCTCTGTGTGGTTACCCGACTGTTCTACCTGTTCGTCGAGCGGATAATTCTCAAAAATCATAATATGAGAAATCAGGTCTTGCTTTTGAGTTGTTTTCCCCTGAATCTCATACAGCGGATAAGTGTCGTAGGCACGACCAGCCAACGAATGTGCCTGTGTACGTTTCATCACCTCGACGAAGGCCTCGTCTTTGGATGACTGTACACGGATAGGTACTGTATTAATAAACAGACCCACCATATTCTCGATCCCTGCAATCTCAGCAGGTCTACCCGATACAACACCGCCGAAAACTACATCCGAGCTGGCATTGTAACGCTGGAGAATCAGTCCCCAGGCTGTCTGCATGAGTGTGTTGACCGTCACATGATTGCGCTTCGCGACAACGTCCATTTTGCGGGTCAAGGCTGTACCCAAATGGAGAACATGCTCATTCAGAACGTAGCCCTCTTCTTTAGCTTGAGATTTCGTTTTAGCTTCTGGCAATACCGTATTGCCGTCATAGTCTTCGAGATATTGACTCCAATATGTTGAAGCCTCTTGATCGTCCTGTGCATCAAGCCATTCAATATAACGGCTGTAGGGCTGAGCCGGCGGCAGTACAGGCTGTACTTGCTGACGCAGGGCAGAATAATAATCGAACAGCTCCTGTGTAATAATCGGGATGCACCAGCCGTCCATGACAATATGATGGAAGCTCCACAATACAAGGTGGCTTTGTTCTTTTTGCAAGACACTCACTCGCATCAGCGGATCTTCTGACAAGCTGAATCCCTTAGCCATATCTTCAGTAGTGTAAGCCTGAATCTGGGCTTCTTGCTCCTCCAACGTAGCGGCACGCAAATCTACGTAGTTCAGAGGGATAGGCCGTTGCTTAAAGACAACTTGCAGCGGTACATCAGTAATATTGTTGTAAAAACCGGTACGCAGTATGGCATGTCGTTGCGCCAAAGCCTGGAAGCTCTCGAAGAAGGTATCTACATCGAAGCTGCCACGTAGCTCAAACGTTGCCTGCTCAAAGTAGGAAGAGGAGTCCGGCTCCAGCAAGCTGTGGAAGAGCATGCCCTTCTGCATTGCCGTTAGCTTGTACACATCCTCAATCTCTCCAATATGGGCCGTCTGGGCTGTGAGTCGATCAAGCTGCTCCAGGGTCAGACCTTGGAACAGAACATCACTTGGCGTAAGCTGCGCACGCTCCTGAACCACACAATGCCGGATGACCTCGCTAAGGCTTGACTGTAATAATTCAGCAAAATGACTCACCGTCTCCTTACGGTACTGCCTATTGCTATACGTAATCGTCAGTGATAGCTGGCCTTCGGCAACCATGCCATTCACATCCAGAGCATATTGCTGTGGTGTGTGATCGCTGAGCGCCTTACCGACTGAATGTGTAGACAAGCTAAGAGCATTGCCCTCCAAGTCCTGGTCAAACTGTCCAAGGTAGTTGAAGGAAACTTCCGGTTCTACGCTGAATCGAGCGCCATTTTCCGGTGCCATATACTTCAGCAGACCGTAGCCGATGCCTTTGTGCGGAACCTCTCGCAAATTCTCCTTGATGCGCTTGATTCGGGTAGATACTTCCTGCCCATCTTGCAGGTTCAGCAGAACAGGGTACTGAGTTGTGAACCAGCCCACGGTACGGGTAATATCCAGATCTGGTATGATCATTTCCCGGCCATGCCCTTCAAGGTTAACCAGAACCTGCTCCACGCCTGTCCAGCGCTGAGTAGCTGCTCCCAGAGCAGTCAAGAGCAAATCATTCGTCTCCGTATGATAAGCCCGGTTTGCTTGTCGCAACAGCAGGTCGGTTTCTTCAGCAGACCACGTTACCGTAACCGACTCGGTATCCCGAATGGTGCCCGGCTCCTGATCCTGATCCTTTGGCAGTGGAGTCAGAATCGTCTCCTCAATCTGCTGCCAGTATGAACGTTCCTTGTCCAGAGCAGGGCCTGCTGCATACTTCGCCGCTTGCTCGGACCATACAAGATACGAATCGGTCTTTTGCGGAAGAACAATCACTTGTCCGTTCAACGCCTGCTCGTATCCTGTTGCAATGTCCTCAAACAGGATGCGCCAGGACACGCCGTCAACCAAGAGGTGATGAATGACAATCAACAAATGATCGCCATCCTTACAATGGAACAAGCCTAGCTTGAACAGAGGGCCGTCTTCCAAGTGGAAGCTTGCCTGTATGGCATCGGCCTGGGCTTGAACAGCAGCTGCCTCGTCATCTGCCTGTCGCATATCGGCGATGTCCAATGTGTAAAGTTCGCCTTCGTCAATTCCCCGATTCCAGGCCGCGTATCCAGCTTCTGTAGGCCGGAAAACCATACGCAGCGCATCATGATGGATCGCAATTTGGTCCATTGTTAACCGGAGTGCAGCCTCATCAAAGCCGTCTTTCCGATGGAGCATGACAGCATGATTGTAATGATGCGGCTCTGCTGTGTGGCGTTCAAAGAACCAACGCTGAATTGGCATTAACTCCGCTGCACCCTTGATCTCACCTTGCTCTGCTGTGCGTCCGGCTACCTGAAGATACGGGCTTAGCTCGGCAATGGTCGGATATTTGAAGAGATCCTTCATCTCTAATTTGTATCCGGACTGGAACAATCTGGAAGATACCTGAATCGCCTTAATAGAGTCACCACCCAGATCGAAGAAATGATCATGGATGCCGACCTGCTGTGCTCCCAGCACACCTTGCCATACGGAAGCTAAAGCTTCCTCAGCTGCGTTCCTCGGCGCTTCATAAACCGCTCCAGTCTGCACATTGGCCTCTGGAGCCGGAAGCGCTTTGCGATCCAGCTTGCCATTTGGCGTCAACGGCATCTGTTCCAATTGCATAAAGTAAGATGGAATCATATAAGCCGGCAGTTCAGCAGCCAAGGCTTTTCTCAATTCGCCTACCGTCAGCATCTGATCCGCAGTAAAATAGCCGACCAGCACTTTTTGTCCACTTCCATCCTCTCGGGCAAGCACAACGGCCTCCCTTACAGACGGAGCATGGAGCAGCTTCGCCTCCACTTCGCCCAGCTCAATGCGGTAACCCCGAATTTTAACCTGATGGTCAATCCGTCCGAGATACTCCATGCTGCCATCCGGCAGCCAGCGTGCCAAGTCACCTGAGCGGTACATACGCTCGCCCGCTTCAAACGGATGAGCTACAAACTTCTCTTCCGTCAATTCCGGTCTATTTAGGTAGCCACGCGCCAGCCCTTCGCCCGCAACGTAGAGTTCACCCGGAATACCAATCGGTTGTGGACGGCGTTGTTCATCCAGAATGTACGCACGTAGTGTCGGAATCGGGATACCGATATTACTGCGACCCTGCTCAATTTCCAGTTCTGTAATTTCCTTATAGGTCACATGCACGGTCGTTTCCGTGATGCCATACATGTTGATGAGCTGCACTTGCGGATATTTCGCTCTCCAGTCCTTGAGCAAGGCCGGGCTTAATGCCTCTCCACCAAAGATAATCATGCGGAGGCTCAACTCTGCCGCGCGATGACTAAGTTCTTCCTGTAGCAACTGGTAGAAGTATGTTGGCGTCTGGTTCAACACGGTGACCTTCTGATCCTTAAGCAATTGCAGGAAACGCTCAGGGCTCTTCGCGGTCAACGACGGAACGATGACCAGACGACCTCCGTTCAGCAATGCCCCGTACATTTCCCATACAGAGAAGTCGAAACAGAACGAATGGAACAGCGTCCACGTATCCTGAGAACCGAAGTCAAACATATTTTTATCATTAAAGAGCAAGCGGACTACATTTTTATGCTCGATCAGTGTTCCCTTAGGCTTGCCTGTCGTACCCGATGTGTAGATGACGTAGGCAAGATGATTCGGTCCAGCTGCAGGCTCCAGATTTGAGACATCTTCCTTGTAGGAAGCCGGCTCATCCAGATTGATGACGTCCCCGGTAAAGGAGACACGTGTCTCCAGATGTGCTTGTGTCAGCAGAAGCTTGGCTCCCGAATCCTCAAGCATAAAGCGAATGCGATCCTCTGGATATTCAGGGTCCACAGGGACATAAGCTCCGCCCGCCTTCAAAATGGCTAAAATCCCAACGACCATTTCAAGGGAACGTTCCGCCATGATCCCAACCAGACCATCTGGTTGCAGACCACGCTCGCGCAGTGTTCTGGCAAGTCCGTTGGCCCGCTCATTCAGCTCGCTATAAGACAGGGTTGCCTCTTCACATACGACTGCTATTGCATCCGGATTACGAACAGCCTGTTCCTCGAACAGTGCATGAATCGTTTTGTCACGAGGATAATCTGCTTTGGCTGCGTCCGCATCTTTCATCAACATCGATTTTTCCTGCGGTGTCACGATATCCAGGGATGACAACGACATTCCCGGATTGGCGATAGCTTCCTGAATAAGCTGTACAAAGTGGCCTGCCATCCGCTCAGCGGTCTCCCGCTTGTAGATTGCAGTCGCGTATTCCAGCGTGCAGTTCAATGTCCCATCCGCTTCGCTCACCGTCAGTGTGAGGTCGAACTTGGCAGCAGGATGTACATGATCGTAAGGAGTGAAACGCAATCCCTCGATTTCTTGTTCTCCCTGCTCGATATTTTGCAGAACAAACATGGTATCAAATAGTGGGTTGCGACTTAGGTCACGCTGAAGCTGCAGCTTCTCTACCAGCTCCTCGAACGGATAATCCTGGTTTTCATAGGCCCGCAGGGCTGTTTCCTTCACTTCCTGCAAGTAAGCCTCGAAGGACTTTTCGCCCTCTGGATAAGTACGCAGTGCCACTGTGCCTACGAACATACCGATGAGACCTTCGAGTGTGGTATGGGATCTTCCCGCCACTGGTGAACCGACAATGACATCTTCCTGACCCGTGTACTTATGCAAGAGCGTCGTATAGGCTGCCAGCAGCACCATGAACAGCGTAGAACCTGTTCGGGTAGCCAGCTCCTGAAGTGAAGCGCTCAGAGAAGCATCAATCTGGAAGTCAATCCGATCTCCCGCAAAGCTTCGTACCGCAGGACGAACTTCGTCCACTGGCAAATCCAGCACTGGCAAGCTTCCGCGGAATGCATCCAGCCAGTAAGCTTCCTGGGCTTTGAGACGCTCTCTTCCGAGCTGCTCTTGCTGCCATACCGCATAATCTGCGTACTGGATTTGTAGCGCAGGCAATACGTCCTCTTCTTGGTAGAAACGGAGAAACTCCTCTATGAGAATATTCATAGAAACCCCATCTGAGACAATATGATGCATATCAAACAATAGTAAATGGCGCTCATGTGCAATTCGAATCAGACCCACCCGCAGCAATGGAGCTTCACCAAGATCGAAAGGACGGACAAATTGCTGAAGGGTAGCTTCTGCCTCTGACTCGCTCAACTCCGCATATTCCACCGTAAACGGAACATCCGGTAGGATTTGCTGTACAGGTTCACCGTTAACGGTCACAAAACGGGTGCGCAGCGAACCATGACGACTAATCAGACGACGGAATGCCTGCTCCAGCCGTTCCCGATCCAGGTCTCCCTCAACCGTAAGGATACCTGGCATATTGTAGCTCAGCTCTCCACCTTCCAGCTGACTAAGGATAAACAGCCGTTTTTGGGCTGAGGACAATGGATAGTGCTCACGTGCTTCGGCTGTAGGAATTTCTTCGAAATTCAGCGGTGTATAGCCTTCAATGGCCCGAGCCAATCCTTCAATGGTAGGCGACTCGAACACTTCTCTTAGACTAATCTCGCGATTCATCTCCTTACGAATTCGTGAGACTAGCAGAGCTGCACGCAGTGAATGGCCTCCAAAATGGAAGAAATTATCCTTTACTCCCGCGCTCTCTACACCCAGCACCTCTTGCCAGATTTCGGCTAATTGGATTTCTATAGGTGTCTTTGGAGCCTCAGATGAAGTCACTGCCCATCCACGCTCGCCTTGCAGCGCTTTTCGATCTATTTTTCCGTTCGACGTTAAAGGCATGTCCTCCAGTTGTATGAAGCGAGAAGGGATCATATATCCAGGCAGCATCTCCGACAGATCTGCTCGGAGCTCGGATACCTCAAGTTTCTGAGCAGCTACGAAGTAAGCGACTAGATCCTTGTAGCCGTCATCACTCTCCACAGCCAAAACCACGACTTCCTGAACGGACGGCACTCTGAGCATGTGTGCTTCGACCTCGCCCAGCTCGATCCGATAGCCACGGATTTTGACTTGGTGATCTATTCGACCTAGGTACTCGATGGTTCCATTCGATAACCAGCGAACTAGGTCGCCTGTCCGATACATACGCTCTCCTGGAGCATACGGATTGTCCACAAATTTCTCATCCATTAACTCAGGGCGGTTATGGTACCCCCGTGCTAACCCGATACCCGAAATGCACAGTTCTCCAGCTACGCCGACAGGCAGCAATCTGAAATGGTCATCCAAGATATACACACGATGGTTGGCAATTGGTTGTCCAATGGATACGATTCCTACAGTTTCTTTACTGTTCTGGGCATTCCATATGGTAGTGCATACGGAGTCCTCAGTTGGACCATATGCATTGAAGTATTGTACATGCTTTCTCCACTTTTCGATCAATTCGACCGATGTGGCTGACCCAGCTGTTAGCAGGCATCGCAGTGTCGGCAGACGCTCTGGCTCGAGATGGATAGCGTAGGCTGGTGGCAAAGTCGCCACCGTAATCCCCTTATCGTTCATGAACTTTTCGAACAGAGCATGATCCAAAATCTCTTGTGTAGAAGGAATACACAGAGTAGCTCCGTGGCTCAATGTCGTTAAAATTTCCGAAACCGATGCATCGAACGACAGGCTTGCAAACTGAACAATCCGATCCTGCGGTGTAACTTCGAAGAGTCCGCGGTATACGTCCGACAGATTTTGTAGTCCCCGGTGTTCCACTAATACGCCCTTAGGCTGACCTGTCGTGCCTGAGGTATAGATCACGTAAGCCAAATCGTCAGGGTCGGCCGTATCCTTCAAATTCGAAGTGTCGGCATCATAGGTCGACGGTTCATCCAGCAACAGGACATTTCCCGTCCAGCCTCTATGCTCCAGAAGATGAGCTTGTGCAAGAATCATCTTCGTCCCCGAATCCTCAAGCATGTAGTTGATCCGCTCTTTCGGATACTCTGGATCAATAGGAACGTAGGCGCCCCCGGCTTTCATAATGCCGTACATCCCAACGATCATATCCGTTGACCGTTCAACAATCAGCCCCACCAGGTCTCCCGTTTTGATTCCCTCAGCACGCAGTCTTCTCGCCAATCCATTGGCTTTTGCGTTCAGCTCGGCGTAGGTCAGTATCTCGTTCTCAAATACAATGGCCGTGGCGTCCGGCGTTCGACCTGCCTGCTCCTCCAACAACCCGTGAAACGTAGTACGGTGTTTGGAACTGGCCCCCGTGTCTCCCCATACGTTCAGAATCTGCTCTCTCTCCTGTGGCGTAACCAATTCCAGAGCATCCACGGAAATTGCAGGATTCTCCACAATTTGTTCCATCAGGTGGAACAAGTGGCCCTTGATTTGTTCGATCGTGGCTGGATCATAGACGAGCGCATTGTATTGGAACAACAATCTCATCTCTTTGCCCGGTAGAACAATTAAGTTAAAATCGTAATTCGTTTGTTCAAGAAGCTCCGCTTCCTCAATCTCAAAGGCAGCCTCGCCACCTCCCAGACGTTCTACTTCCTCTTCCACAGGATAGTTCTCAAATACCATAATATGAGAGATGAGATCCTGCTTTTGGTCCGTCTGAGCCTGAATTTCAAACAACGGGTAGGTGTCATACATATGAGAAGCCATATATTGTTCCTGCTGTTGCTTCATCAGGACTGTGAAGGGGAGATGTTCTTCCGTCTTCACACGAACTGGAATGGTATTAATGAACAAACCGATCATCCGGTCAATTCCCGGAATTTCAGCCGGTCTGCCTGATACTACACTTCCGTATACAACATCCCGACTACCGTTATAGCGTTGAAGCGCAACGCCCCAGATAGACTGCAACAATATATTCATCGTGACATGAGCATCTCTGGCCACCTTTTCCAGGCGTTCAGTCAATTCCCTGCTGACAGGATAGTCCAGCTTTTCTGCTACATAGCCTTCTCCCTTAGCTGCTCCACCGACTTGAGGTAAAAGCGTCTGTTGCTCATAACCGGCCAGATATCGGCTCCAATAGTCGGCCGCTGCTGCTTCATCCTGCTGTTCCAGCCATTCAATATATCGGCTATACGGCTGAACCTCTGCCAGCTGAGGCTCTCTTCCTTCCAGGAGGGCAAAATAGTGTTCAAACACCTCCTGTGTAATTAATGGAACACACCACCCATCCATGACGATGTGGTGAAAGCTCCATAAGAGACGGAAGCTCTCTTCATCTGTGTGTAGAATCGATACACGCAGAAGCTCATCTTCAGCCAGGTTGAAGCCCTGAGCTTTATCCTTAGCCGCAAAAGTCTTCAGGTAAGCTTCACGCTGCGATGCATCCATGTCACGCACGTCTTCATACACCAATTTGGCGCCTCTATGCCGGAATACGACCTGTAAAGGCTCGCCGCCCCATCCGCTGTAGAAGTTCGTGCGCAGGATGGCATGGCGCTCCACCACTGCATCCAGACTTTGCCCGAAGGCGGTCGGATCAAAGCTACCCTTAAAGTCAAAGGCAGCCTGCTCAAAGTAAGCCCCTGTATGCGGCTCGAACATATCATGAAACAGCATGCCTTTCTGCATCGGCGTCAGACTGTACACATTCTCAATATCGCCTATGTGATTGGTCTGCTTAGAAAGCTCCTCCAGATCAGCAATACTCAGTCCCTTGGCAAGCACGTCACTTGGCGTCAATACAGTTCTTTCCTGGGTTACACAATGCTGAAGCAGTAGCCGTAGGCTCTCTTCGATATATCCAGCGAGCTGTTTCATTGTGGATGACTTATACTGTTTTCCGTTATAACTCATCGTCAGAGTCAAGGCTCCGTCTGTCACCATACCATTGATATCTAGCGTATAGGCTGACTCTCCCAGCAAGCTTTGCGCGCTTCCGGTTGGATAAGGAGAAACCTGCAACGAGCTTCCTTGCAAATCCTGATCAAACTGCCCCAGATAGTTAAAAGAAATCTCAGGCTGCAAGTTGAAACTGTCTGCGTCCTCCTGACTGGCCATCGTTTTGAGCAACCCATACCCGATACCTTTATTCGGAATACGGCGTAGCCCCTCTTTCACAGACTTGATCAAGGCTGACAATTCAGTATTATTTCCCAAGTCTAAAATGACTGGGTACTGACTTGTAAACCAGCCGACAGTACGGGTAATATCGATATTCGGCACAATCGGTTCACGACCATGCCCTTCAAGATTCACAGCAATCTTGCCAATGCCAGACCACTTAGATACCGCCATGCCCAGAGCGGCCAATAGCAGATCGTTCGTTTCCGTTTGGTAAGCACGATGGGCTTTTCTCAACAGTTGATCGGTTTCTTCCACAGTCCATTGGGCGGTCACCATTTCGCTATCCTTCAGTAAAAGGCTTTCCACAGCCTCATCCTTCGGCAACTGCTCGAGCGGCTGATTCCCCAGTTCTCTCCAATACGCCCGATGAATCTCGATTTCTGGGCTTTCCGAATAACGGGCAAGGGCATCTCCCCAGTCACGGAAGGAATCCGTCTTCTGCGGGAATGTCAGTGCTTGTCCTTGAATCACCTGCTCATAGCCTGCTGCGATATCCTCAAACAAAATCCGCCAGGATACTCCGTCCACCACCAAATGGTGGATCACAATCAGCAGGTGGTCTCCATCCTGACAATGGAAAAGCCCTAACTTCATCAGCGGACCTTCTGCCAGATTGATGCTGCGCTGGATGTCGTCCGACAGCGTTGTAATGGCTGCAACTGGATTGGATTCGTTCCGTAAATCAGCAGTGAACAGACTATACAGCTCTCCTTCTTCAAGATCACGGTTCCAAGCCTCGTAGCCATGCTCGGTCTGACGGAAAACCATACGAAGGGCGTCATGGTGCTCGGCCAATTTTCTCAGCACATGATGCAAAGCCTTTTCCTCAAATCCCTGTTCACGATACAGCATGACCGCTTGATTAAAGTGATGAGGCTCTGCCTGATTCCGCCCAAAGAACCACTGCTGGACTGGAGTCAAGCGAGTCGCTCCACGCACAACTCCCTGTTCAGCCATATGCACAGCCGTTTGTATTTCTGCACCTAGCTCGGCAATGGTTGGGGATTTGAACAGTTGCTTCATCTCTAACCGATAGCCAGCCTGCAGTAACCGTGACGACACCTGAATGGCCTTGATGGAATCTCCGCCCAATTCAAAGAAATTGTCATGGATACCCACCTGTTCAGCACCCAGCACCCCTTGCCAGACAGACGCCAAAGCTTCTTCAGCCGGTGTACGAGGAGCTGTATACTTCCGTCCTGTATGCGCACCTACTTGCGGAGCTGGCAGAGACCTGCGGTCTACTTTTCCGTTTGATGTTAATGGCATACGATCCATCTGGATAAAGTAGGATGGCATCATATAGCCCGGAAGTACCTGCGATAGGGCAAGGCGTACTTCGCCTGCCGTGAGCGCACGGTCCGCCACATAATAAGCGCAAAGCTGCTTCTCTCCAAGCTCATCTGCACGAACGACGACTACGGCTTCAACTACTGACTCCACCTTGGCTAATTGAGCCTCGATTTCGGGGAGTTCGATACGGTAACCGCGTATTTTGACCTGCTCATCAATTCTTCCCTTAAACTCCAGGTTCCCATCTGGAAGCCAGCGAACCAAATCACCAGTTCGGTAGCAGCGTTCCCCTTCCTTAACAGGACTAGGGACAAATTTTTCTGCTGTGAGGTCAGGACGATTGAGATATCCGCGCGCTACACCTTCACCGCCGACAATCAACTCGCCCCAAGCACCAATGGGCTGTAATTGCAGCGATTCATTGACTACATAAGCGGTCGAGTTACTAATCGGGCGACCAATCGGCACGCCCCCTTCAACACGACCCGGAATCTTGTAGGTGGTGGAGAAGGTCGTATTCTCTGTCGGACCATAGCCATTGATAGGGACAAGATCAGGATTAGCCTCGATGACACGGTTTATATGAGATATGGACAGTACGTCACCACCTACCAGCAATGCTTTCAGTCCTCTGAACAGGTACTCATCCTGCAGTGAAAGCTGATTAAAAAGCGGTGAAGTAAGCCACATGGTTGTAATCCCGTACTTGGCAATAGCTGCTTTGAGCCGATCGGCAATCAGGATGTCATCGTTCTCCACAAAATAAAGCTGTCCGCCGTTAAGCAATGCCCCCCATATCTCAAAGGTCGAGGCATCGAAGGCCACGGCTCCTGTCTGCAAAATTCGCGTGGATTCGTTTAGTTCCACATAATTGGTTTCTTTGACCAGACGGACCACATTCCGGTGTTCAACCATAACGCCCTTCGGTCTACCCGTCGTACCCGATGTATAGATAACATAAGCGAGTCCCTGTGGTCCCTGAACTACCTCCTCAGCTTGGACAGGCTCAGACGCATAAGCCTCTGCACTGCTGAGGTCAACAATCGGTAGACCGTAGTCTACATTTATAAGCTCGCCCTTTTGTACCAGTAGTAGCTTGGCATTGGAATCTTCGAGCATATAACGAACCCGATCTTCCGGGTAATCAGGATCGATCGGCACATAGGCTCCACCAGCCTGAAGCACTGCGAGCATACCAACCACCATCTCGATACTCCGTCCGCCCATAATAGCCACTGGTTGCTCCCTTAGTGTCCCCAAACGACGCAGTGTTTGAGCCAATCGGCGTGCTTTATCTTCCAATTCAAGGTACGTTAATCGGACATCGCCGAATACCAGTGCCGTCTGCTCCGGTGTACGCTTGACTTGTTCAGCGAACAACTCATGAATAGTCTTATCCCTTGGATAAGGAGTAGCTGTCGCGTTGAATACTTCAATGATCTGTACTTTCTCCTCTGGTGTGATCATCTCAATCTCGGCCAGTTGCAACTGAGGATTAGCCGCGACTGCATGCAGAACCCGAAGCAAGTGCGTTGCCAATCGCTCTACAGTTTCCCGCCGATACAAAGCCGTACTATACTCAAGGCCAAAGGCTAGTTCAGCACCCTTCTCCTCTACATTAAGGGACAAATCAAACTTGGCTGTGACGGTGTCCATTGGGTAAGGAGTAAAGTGCACTCCATCCATGTCCTGCTCTTCTTGCTCCGTATTTTGTAATACCAACAGGGTGTCAAAGATCGGATTGCGGCTCACATCACGTCCTACGCCCAGTTTTTCGACCAATTTTTCAAAAGGGTAATCCTGATGCTCGAACGCCTTGAGTGCTGTTTCCTTGACTTCCAGAAGATAATCCTGAAAGGTTTTCTCTCCTGCCGGGTAACTGCGCAAGGCCAGTGTATTGACAAACATCCCAATGATGCCCTCAAGCTCCGCCCGTGGTCTGCCGGCTACTGGAGATCCTACGACGATGTCCTTCTGCCCCGTATATTTGTGCAGCAGCACCGAATAAGCCGCCAGCAATACCATATACAGTGTAGTACCTGTACGGGATGCAAGCTCTTGTATCGCCTTATTGCCAGACTCGTCCAATGTAAAATCAATTCGGCTTCCCTCGAAACTCCGAACCGAAGGGCGCTGGAAGTCGGTAGGCAACTCCAATACCGGCAACTCTCCTTCAAAGGCTTGCAGCCAATACGCTTCAAGGTCTTGCCACTCTCTCTCAGACTGTTCCCGTTGCCATACCGCATAATCCTTATATTGAATATGCAGTTCTGGTAGGTGTTCTCCTTGATACAATTGCGTGAGTTCCTCCACCAGTATTTGAATGGAAACACCATCTGAAATGATATGATGCATATCAAACAGCAACAGATGACGCTCCTCCTGCAGCTTCACTAAGCCAACACGCAATAATGGAGCCTGACTCAGATCAAAGGCACGGGTAAAGCTGTGAATGAGCGTATCCGTTTCCTCCACCGACGCCTCTGTGTAGTCCAACGCAAACGGAACATTCTTATGCACACGTTGAACAAGCTCTCCATCCTGCATATAAAAGCCGGTTCTCAGCGATTCATGACGCTGGATCAGTGCTTTGAACGCAGACTCCAGCCGCACGCGATCCAACGGTCCGTCCACGGTGAAGGCCCCCGGCATATTGTAGCTGAGCTCTCCCCCGTCCATCTGTCTCAGCACGTATAACCGCTTTTGCGCTGAGGACACTGGGTATGCTTCGCTTTTCTCAGCCTGTGGAATAGACTCGTACACGGTTGGAATGCGTTCTTTCACCAGTCGCGCCAGAGATTCAACCGTAGGCGACTGGAATACTTCACGCAGCGAAATGCTGCATCCCAGCTCTTTGCGAATCCGCGTAACGAGCAATGTCGCCCGCAAAGAGTGACCACCGATCTCAAAGAAATTATCGCGGACGCCCACGCGGGCAGCTCCCAGGATATCCTGCCAGATGAGCACCAGCTGTGCTTCCACTGCAGTTCTTGGAGCCAGATAATCCTCACCAGATTGCACGCTGCCCTCAGGAGCCGGCAACGCGCGGCGATCCAGCTTGCCATTGGGTGTAAGCGGCATTTGCTCCAGCCGGACAAAATAAGTGGGAATCATGTACGCTGGTAATTCCGTTGCCAGCTGAGACCGCAATTCCCCTGGCGAAAGATCGCTGGAGGCTACATAGTAGGCGCACAGCAATTTTTGTCCCTGTTCGTCGTCCCGGGCGAGGACAATTGTTTCCCGTACGTTCGGAGCCTTGAGAATTTGGGCTTCGACCTCGCCCAGCTCAATCCGGTAGCCGCGAATTTTAACCTGATGGTCGATCCGGCCCAAATACTCAATATTGCCGTCAGGCAACCAGCGAGCCAGGTCCCCGGTTCGATACAAGCGTTCACCCGCCCGATACGGATGTTCTACAAATTTTTCAGCCGTCAAATCTAGTCGGTTCAAATACCCACGGGCCAGACCGTCCCCCGCAATGTATAGCTCCCCCGGAACCCCGACAGGCTGCAGGCGTCTATGCTCATCAAAGATATAAGCGCTAAGCGTTGGAATGGTTCTACCAATATTGCTTTTGCCCGCTTCGATCTCATGTTCAGTGATTTCCTTGTAAGTGACATGGACCGTCGTTTCCGTGATTCCGTACATGTTAATCAATTGCACACCAGGATACTTTGCCCGCCAGTTTTTCAGAAGAGATGGGCTCAAGGCCTCTCCGCCAAAAATAATTTTTCTAAGGCTAAGCTCTGTGGATGAGTGCGCTAATTCTTCCTGTATCACCTGATAAAAATAGGTCGGCGTCTGGTTCAAAATAGTGACTTGATTGTCTTTCAACAGCTCCAGGAAAGCTGCCGGGCTTTTGGCTGTAAGGGATGGGACAATTACCAGTTTCCCTCCGTAAAGAAGCGCTCCATACATCTCCCATACAGAGAAATCGAAGCAGAACGAATGGAACAGCGTCCATGTATCCTGGGAACTGAAATCAAATAAATTGCTATCGTTAAAGAGCAGACGAACTACATTTTTATGCTCGATCAGCGTTCCCTTTGGTTTGCCAGTTGTACCCGATGTGTAAATAACATAGGCCAAATGGTTTGGTCCCGAAATGCTCTCCAGATTGGAAGCATCTCCTGTATACGTTGCGGCTTCGTCCAGACTCACAAGCTTCCCGTCAAACGTGGTACTCTCCCATAGATGGCTTTGGGTGAGCAACAGACGGACTCCTGAATCTTCGAGCATATAACGAATACGTTCTTCAGGATAGTCAGGATCAATTGGCACATAGGCCCCTCCTGCCTTCAAAACCGCCAACATGCCGATGACCATCTCTAGGGAACGATCAGCCATAATCCCCACGAGTACATCTGCATCCACTCCTTCAGTGCGTAAATATCTCGCAAGCTGGTTAGCCTGCTCATTTAGAGCTAGGTATGTAATACTCTGCTCGCCCATCTGAACAGCTACGTGATCCGGCGTGCGCGCGGCTTGTTCCTCGAATAAGCCATGAATCGTCTTCTCACGCGGGTAATCAACTACAGCGCCTTCCGAAAGAGCCAGAATGGATTGCTCCTCTGCTTCTCCCAAGAGGTTTACCTCTGCGATGGTAAGCTGCGGTGTATGAATGATTTGCTCGGCGATCGTAAGCAGCTGGGACACCATGTCCGTTACTTCACTGCGTTCGAACAGCTTC
This sequence comes from Paenibacillus sp. lzh-N1, assembly GCF_002872435.1. NCBI lineage: Bacteria > Bacillati > Bacillota > Bacilli > Caryophanales > Paenibacillaceae > Paenibacillus > Paenibacillus sp. lzh-N1. Next base: position 1,627,377 of record NZ_CP025696.1, read on the forward strand.
GTCCGATAATCGATATCCAGTACCAGCTCGCCTTCATCCAAGATCTCCACGATATGAAGCACGAAATCATTCACTTCATCGCCGCAAAAATCATAATCCGTCAAAATGCGCACGTCATCCAAATCAACCCAGTTGATAAGGCGGTATTCCATGGAAACACCAAAAAGCCGCTGAATATCCTTGTTGCCGTGCATTTCTCTAAGATCCTGAATTAACTGATTGTACGGATATTTCTGATGCCGCAAGACTGACATTTGATCCCTAGCTACGTCCTGCAGGAAGCTCAACACCTCTACATCCTTGTCAACATATGTTCTGGCTGCGGCCGTGCTGACAAACATACCGATCTTTTGCTTCTCTTTCTTGTTCCCCCGGTTAGCGAACGAGGTGCCGATCACCACATCCGGCTGATTCGTCACTTTGTGTATGTAGATATACATCGCACCCATGAAGAATTGGAACAGAGAAATCCTGTTTTGCTGGCAAAATGCCTGTAGCTCGCGATATAGCGCCTCTGGCACAGTAAAATGCTCCCGAACAGCTTGGGTACTTAGCGATAACGGATTATATGATTTCCAACCTGTCAGTTCAGGCAAATCAGAAAATTTGTCCAGCCAGTACACTTTATCCTTCTGGTATCTATCAGAAAGCTCATAGGCATTCTCATCTGCAATATATTCAATATAAGAGCAATCATCGCTCAGCTTAGGTTCATTTCCTTGAATTAAATCCATATAAAAGGCTATCAGTTGATTGCCATAGACCACCATAGAAATCCCGTCAGAAATGATATGGTGCATTTTGATATTAATCCAATATTCTTCCTCACTAATCTTTACAATTAAAAACTGGAAGAGTTCAGAGTCCAATAATGGCAAAGGTTTGCTTTTGTGCTGCTCAAGCAAGGCTTCGACCTCGGAAATGCTTTCGATGTGGGTAAGATCCAGACACTCCAACTGTCTCTCTTCATAAGGAACGACATACTGCTTAGGTACTCCATCCACTGAGGTAATACGAATGCGGAACGCATCATACTGTTTGATAATCAAATTGATAGACTGCATGAAGGCAGCGATATGAATATGACCCTTCATCTTGGCTGTACCAGATAGCTGTGACACGGACGTATCCGGGTAGAGTAATTCGGTATACCATATACGCTTTTGCGCATTCGTTAAATCAAATAACTGCATGTTATTCATCTCATTTCACTCCTATATCCGTGATGTGAAATCCTCCCGCTGCACCTTGGCAGTCAGGAGGACAAAAAGACAGTTTAACGCGCGCTTCCACTCCGTCATTGATCAAGTGAAACAATTTCCTCCGCCTCAGCCACCAGTCGATCGCCTACGGTAGCCCGACCACTTCCGAGAATATAACCACGCCGACGCTTGACCACTTCAAAATAGAGGTCAATTCGGTCCCCAGGCTTCGCGAAGCTATGGAAACGAACGCCATTGAGGTTGGTCAGATATGAAATACCCCTTTTGTCAATCGCAGCGAATGCCGCTAATTGTGCAAGCGACTCCACGATCAGCATAGGAGGCATGTATGGATTAGCCTCTGTAATAAACCACTCACTCCGGGTAACAAGCTTGTACCCCTTCGCCCATTGCGACGTTTCGTACCCGGTCACGCCATCGAGCAGAAGAAATGGGTACCTGTGCGGAAGCACATCCTCAATACGGATTAGCTCTTCGCTCACAGGCTTATACCCCCTCCCACTTACGAACGGCAAGACAAACGTTGTGCCCTCCAAAGCCAAAAGAGTTACTAATCGCCGCACGGACTTCACGTTCCTGATATACATGCGGTACAAAATTCAGTTCAGGGGCTTCGGGATTGTCGCAATTGAGTGTCGGTGGTACTTTGCTGTGGATCATACTCTGTACCGTTGCAATTAATTCGACTGCCCCTGCACCGCCCATTAAATGGCCTGTCATGGATTTAATAGACGATATCGCCAAACGGGGAGCATGCTCTCCAAATACTTTTTGAATAGCGTTAATCTCCATTCGGTCATTAAACGGCGTACTCGTACCGTGGGCATTGACATAGTCAATCTCCTGCGGTGTCAAGCCGCCATCTTGCAGTGCTATATTAATCGCTTCTGCCGGGCCGGAGCCTGAGGGATCTGGAGCCGTGATATGATATGCATCTGTTGTGCATCCGTAACCCGCCACTTCAGCCAAAATGGTGGCCCCCCGGTTCAATGCATGTTCCAACTCCTCCAACACTAGAACCCCTGCTCCTCCACCGATGACAAAGCCATCGCGATCCGTATCAAACGGGCGACTGGCCTTCTGTGGCTCTTCATTACGTCTGGAGAGAGCGTGAATATTCGCAAAAGATGCCAAATCAAGCTGACTAAAGTTGGCCTCTGCTCCTCCAGCTACTACGACATCAGCCGTGCCATACTGGATCGTACGTAATGCTTCGCCGATGGCATTGCTTCCTGTAGCACAAGCTGTAACTACGGCAAACGAGGGTCCCTTTGCTCCAATAGCAATAGAGATTTCGCCAGGCGCAGAATTAATCATCATTGAGGAAACAAAATAAGGCGAAACCCTTTTAGGACCCAGCTCTGTTAGTTTCCGGTAGTTCTCCTCTATGACATCGAGACCGCCTGCCCCAGAACCGACGATAACACCCACACGGCCTGCATTCCGTTCATCAATGACTAACTTCGATTGCTCGACTGCCTGGCGGGCAGCCGCCAAGGCAAATTGAGTGAACTGTGCAACCTTTTGCGCTTCCTTTTTGCTCATATACTCCAACGGGTCAAAGCCCGTAACCTGCGCACCAATTTTTGTTGGTATATTTGCTGTATCGAAAACAGTGACAGGTCCGATTCCACTTTTTCCTTCCAGCAATGAATTCCAGAAATCTGTAAGATGAAGCCCGACCGGCGTTACGACTCCCTGTCCTGTCACTACAACACGTCTTCTCACCATACCCACGTCCTTCGCTGAAATTAATTCTTGGAAGCCTGTTGCTCGTAGAGAGGAAAGTCGCCATATACATGACTAATTTTCTCATGCACATCTGCAAGATCAGCAAATACCTCGACGACCACAAGCTTGTTCTCCTTGTACTTTTGCCAAGCAAGCTGAAGCTGTTCCCGAGCCTCCCCCTTGCTCCGGATCGCCAGACTTTCGACAAACTCATACTGGGGAATTTGGATTCCTGTTTTGACCGCCTCCGAAACAAATGGGAAGTCCTGTCCTGAGATATGCTTATAATTCATCTGATTTTGCAGCCAACCGTAGCCGCCATTATTAAGTACAAGATAAATTACTGGTATTTGATACTGTACCGCCGTCATAAAATCTGAACAAAATAGATTGAATGCACCGTCACCTACAAGCGCTACTACCGGGCGTTCTGTCGCCACACTTGCCCCCAGAGCAGCGGCCGCACCGAAGCCGAGACTCGTTTGATCACTGGGAACAATCGAAAGTGAGCCTGAGGCAAAACGGAAATATGGATAAAAGTAAGACCACATATCCTGCAATCCGTTCTCTTGTAAAAGCACCAGGTCTTCAGGGAACTCTGCCTGAATCATGTCCAACAGCTCTGGAACGTGGATGCCGGGGGCCCTTTTCAGCTCTTCCAGATAATTAGCCCTCTGAGAAAAAGCCTTCTGTTTGCATCTTCCGATCGTTTCAAGCCATGCCTCATCAGGCTCTTGCCCGCGTCGTTCAAGCCATTGCTCCACTGCCGCATATCCGTCACCAAGCAACTTGATGCCCCTGAATTCGTGAGCGAAATCCTCCAGCTCTACATTGACTTGAATCAAAGGCGTATCCTGCAGCAAAATATCCCACTCGAACGTAGCCGTTTCTTCCAATCGGCTACCCAGTGTAATAACTACATCAGATTCATTCCAGATTTGCCTCAGACTCAGATCGGTATAAAGCCCAGCAACACCACAGAAAAGTGCATGATCTTCATTAATTACGCTTCTTCCCGAGGCAGTCGCGAACAAGGCTGCTCCATGTTGGCTGGCGAACCGCTCAATGACATCACCTGTTCCTGACTTCATTCCACCCCCCACTAGAATGAGAGGCCTGCGGGCTGTCTCAATAATGCTCCATGCCGCATCCAACTCCCGAAGTGATGGAGAGCACGACAGCTTTTCTGGCGGGGCAAACTGAAGCTCTGTTGGCACAGGCTGGTCCATCAGGTTTTCGGGTAGTTCGATATAGACAGGTCCCGGTGCTCCATTGATAGCCAAAAAGGCAGCCCGCTCCATTGCCCATACAAGCCGATCCACATGCTCGACACGGTAAGCCCATTTTACGAGTGGCTTCACGAGTGAGATTTGATCGGCTTCCTGAAAGGATCGGGTACCCAGCTTGTCTCCTCCGGTGCCAAGCGCCAAAAAGCAGTAGCGGGGCACCCAGGTTCTTGGCTTCCAGCAGCCCCGTAAGTGTATTACTAAGCGCAGGGCCTTTCCCCACAACACACACGGACATCTGGTTAGTTGTGAGCGCATAGCCTGCGGACATAAATACAGCATTACGCTGATCTTTGCAGAGAATAAAATCCATACCGGATGAGGGGAGTGACGCTACGATATTGAGATCGTCACTTGGTAATCCAAAGAGGTGCTGAACCCCAGCCGATTGTAAGTAGCCAATGATGGCATCCCAGGGGGATATACTTGCGGTCATACCAAACTCCTCTTTTCTGACAAATATTCTGCGACAATTTCCGAGATCAAGATCGGCTTCGAAACGAGCTTATAATCATAAAAAATATAGTTCGACATCGTGCCATAGCCACCAAAAGGCTTATTGCCTTGATCCACATCCTCAAGTGTTTGATTAATGGTCAATGTGTGCTTCTTTCGTAGAACATCAGTCAGATGCTCCGACCCGTATAAGCTGCAACCCATTGCCCGTTCGCTGAAATAACTGGAGGAAATGCGTTTGATCAATTGCTCGTCGTCTTGGTAGCTAACTACATTGAACACTGGTGAAAAATACTCAATAATCTCCAAGTTCTGATCCAATTCGCTATATACAACCGTTGGCTCCATCTTTTTCGTACGGAAATCAATGCCGCCGCCATAAATAATAAACTTATCGTTTGTATTAAAATATTCAGAAACCGAATATAGCGTGTCTTTATAGAATATAGGGGAGTAGTTCGCATTCGGGTCATTGTTGGCTCCAAATACGAGTTCGTCAAGCCGTTGAATCAGCAAGTTTTTGAATGGCTCACTCACCTCTTGATGTACCAGGATGATGTCAGGTCCCAGGCAGTCCTGTCCGGAGTTGAACAATCTCATGCGGATCACATCAGTAACCGCCAGCTCCAGATCGGCATCTGGCCCAATGATGAAAGGATTGATCCCTTGCCCATAAAAAATGTAGAGCTGATCTTTGCGGATCTGCTTTTTGATCTTCTCCGCATTGGTGTAGCTTCCGGTAAACACCACAATATCAGCCGGCATCACGGAGTTTTCCATGAACACCTTCTGGCTAACTTTACGAATATAGATGGGTAACTCATGTACAGCCTGGAGCTTTTCATGCAGCATATTGACGTACTCGTTTACGTGAGAAGAAGGGCGAAAGTCTATATTTTCAACGTACAGGGATGGAATCAAGAGGTATAATGCATAAGAGTACAAAATGACGTTGGAGGGCATGAATACAGCCATAGATCGTTGCCAGCTTGGCTGATGGGTCTGCACTTCTTGCAATGCACCTTGAAGTGTGAGGATCGTGGAGTCAATTTCTGCATTGGCGGCCCGATAGGATGAAAACTGCGTGAGAATATCCATCACTTCTTGCCGATTTTCAATCAAATAATTGAGGCATTTCAGAATAGATTCATGCCTTTTCAAAAACAGCGTGTTTTCTGCCATTTCTGGATTTATACTCATGGCACATTCTCCCTTTCCTATATGCGATTTTGATAAATATTTTGTTATGCTTTGCGAGAAGCAGCTTTCTCTAGAGCAGTTCGCTCCATCTCCAGACGATCTACTTTTCCATTGCGATTTAAAGGAAAATGATCGAGTGGAAGCAAAAGATCGGGAAACATGTAAGAAGGGAGCACCCGATTCATCTCTTTGCGGAGCACAGGTAAGACCTGTGGGGATTCACTTTCGATGAATGCAACAAGCAAAGTCCCTTTTGCCTCATCCTCCAAAGTAATCACGCAGGATCGGTAACCTAGCGAACCAATTCGGTCTTCGATATAGACTGGAGAAACCATGTAGCCCATCCGATTGACCGTCTTACCGCTGCGACCAATAACATACAGCATTCCGTCATCCAGATAGCCTAGATCTCCCGTCTTGAACCAGCCATCCTGTAGAACAGATTGTGTCAGGTCTGGACGATTCAGATAACCTTCCATACATCCGGCACTTCGTATCCACACTTCGCCTACGATACCGTCTGCCTGCTGGTTGCCTGTAGAATCAAGTATTTTCAAATCCACACCGGGTAATGGTTTGCCACAACCCTTCGGACAATCCAGCGTCCCCAGCGTAACGTTGCCCAGTTCAGAAAGGCCATAACCATTCAGCAGGGGCTGTCCAAATATGTTGTTAAATTTCTCTTCGAGGTCTTGGGTAAGTGGAGAACCGCCTACGCACCACATGCGGACTGGAGATTGCTTGATCAATTCCAGCTGTTCGGGTTTTCGGCTTAGCATACGCAACAAGGTGTAAAAAGCAGAGGGGTTAGCGTCTACGACCGTCGCCCGGTCTTTCGTAATACTTGCAATGACGCTCCAGAGGTTTTTTGGATTGCAGATGATGAGAGAACATGAGGTTAACCACCAGGAGAAGATAAGTGAAACTCCATAAAAATGAGAGAAAGGCACCACGGGGAGCATATGGTCAGACGGTATGTAGTTCATAGCGTGTATAGAATGCCTGATATTCTCCATAAAAGCTGAACCAGCTTTCACGATTCCCTTGGGTTTTCCCGTCGTACCTGAAGAATACAGAATGAGCGCATCAGATCTCTCGCACCACTTGTTAAAGTCGAGGGCTTCGGACTTTGGCTCTCCCACCCAATACGGGTGTACTGCTTCTTCTTGAATGAGATCTTGAATCAGAATAACGAGAGCATGAGGAAGTTCTAAATCGGAATCCGTCAGGATGCAACAGGCACCCGCTTCATCATAGATTTGGGCCACCTCATCAATTACAGTCTGCTCGTCCACCACAGTTACCGAGACTGCGAGATGACACAGGGAGAACAGAGATACAACAAACCAATAGGAATTGGCCGCTTTTAGAATCACTCTACCGTCTTCAGGAATTCCTCTGAGAGTCAACATCCGTGAGAAGATCGCCACGTCCCGTTCCAGGCGCTCCCTGCTCATAATTCCTTCAGGTGAGATAATACGGCAATCCGTATGCGTAATAAGCACAACGTTCCCTCCTTACATCCCCGTAATATGGTATCCAGCATCTACATGGATCACTTCACCCGTAATGCCTCTCGATAAATGGGAAAATAGGAATAACGCCGTATCTCCGACTTCGGACGTATCGACCGTCTTGCGTAGGGGCGTAGTTTCTTCAATATGCTTTAGCATTGTGTTAAAATCTTTAATGCCATAGGCGGCCAAAGTACGTATAGGACCAGCCGAAATTGCATTTACACGAATGCCATAAGTACCCAGATCATTCGACAGATAGCGCATGCTGGCTTCTAGTGAAGCCTTTGCTACACCCATAATGTTGTAATTCTTGATGGCTCGTTCTGCACCGATATACGTCATGGTGACGATACTCCCACCCTCAGTCATCAGCGGATATACGCGACGGGATACGGCAGCCAGAGAATAGGCACTGATTTCTTGAGCAATTGCGAATCCCTCGCGAGAAGTGTCGACGAACAAGCCCTCCAAATCCTCAGCCTTAGCAAACGCAACACTGTGGAAATATCCGTGTAAGACGCCTACCTTCTCCTTAAGAAAATCCGTCAGCGCGTCCAATTCTTCATCGCTCTGTACATTGCAAGGACAGACAATTGAACCCGGAATGGTTTCAGCGAGCTTTAGCACCCGTTCTGCAACCCTCTCATTTTCGTAAGTAAAAATGAGATTTGCTCCTTCCGCAGCTAAAGATTGGGCTGTCCCCCAGGCAATACTCCTGTTATTAGCTACACCCATAATCAAAATGTTTTTTCCACTCAGTAGTACTGCCACAGAAACCACCTTTCTTTTTTACATTTTTAAACATAATAACAACTTAATTGCGTTTGTCTACATATATAGACATATATAATCTTTCCTGGAATATTATCTCGTCAGTTGCCAAACTTATATAGGCGCCGTTTTAGGCAGATGCCAAGAATATTTTAAAAATTGTGAATGCTGTTTTTATTGGTCTGTGTCCAAATCGAAAGGAGTCCATGCGTGTGAAAAAAGTAGAGAGGCAACAATAAGGTGACTGTCAAAGTGATTTTAACATAAAAATATCATACTATTATAAATATTTCCATTCCAGCGATAGACTCATCCCATTATCGAAAGTAACCACTTCATTTTCACCAGCAATGACTCTCCCGATTTGAACATTCTGAGTGACCAGCCTGATTCGGTTCAAGCTTGAGGCTCTATTCTTCTTGACTAAGCCTTATGTTTATGTTTTTTAGGAGCTACCGTATAGCTAAAGGAGACAACAAAGTCGATTGCCAGAACGATCGCCCATGTTTGCATAATACCCTCCAATGCCGCCGTACGCTGCGGATCACCTACATATACAATGATGGCGAGCAACAAAGCGTTGCCTATAGCCCAGCCCAAGAGGTGAAGCAGCCAACCTATCCGTTCCTCTTTTGCATGCGCAGCACCATACTTGCGTTCAGGCTTAGGTCCTTTACCAAACCAATGAGAGAACCGTATATCCGCCCACTTAATTAACCTATGACCAAACGCTACGGTAATACCAAAATAACAGGCTGCCAGGCCAGTAGCAGTCGTAATCTCCATGCCACTTCTAACCGTGATGAACACCGCAATCAGTAACAGGATATCAATAATTGGGGTAAAGAGTAAAAGAAGGCCCCCTAATTTCTTCAACCCAAACATATACCTTGCGACTAACCCTGCAACAACAAAAACCCAAAACAAAACCTCAGCACTAATAATAAATAAATACATAATGGACGATTCCTTTCAAATTTGAAATTGGTATTCCCCTAAGTCCCCCCCTTCATGCCCACTATCATACAATATTATACATAATATTCCTAGTATTTTGTCTATAATTACATAAAAGGAAACAAATAGCCGTTTTTTTACAATAAAATTGCGGCTATTTAGTCCATTTCCTCTTATTCTCAAATTGGGCATTTTTCATAATATGCTGCAAATAAAGGATTATGATATGTGTAATAAAAAAAGATGCACCCCTGTTATCAGCACGGGTGCATCTTTTATATAGATAAGCTATCCAATTACAATATGTCCTTCAGGACGACGGTACAACGTCTTGGTCGAACGTGGGCGAATGGCATAGGCGATCGTAAGAGGACCGATTCGACCAATAAACATGGTCACACAAATAATCAGCTTGCCTGCGTCAGACAATCCTGGCGTCACTCCTACAGACAACCCTACCGTTCCGATGGCAGAAGCCGCCTCAAAGGCAAGAGAGAGAAATGGAGCATCCTCTGTCATTAAGAGCAGTATAACCACAATCGAGAATATAAATAGCGCCATTACAATGATGGTCAACGCCCGCATCATGATATCTTGAGGAACCCTATGACGGAAAAACACAATCTCCTTCTGTCCTCGCATGACGGCGATTAACGCACCTACCATAAGCAGAAACGTAGTTGTTTTAATTCCTCCTCCAGTAGAGCCTGGAGAAGCACCGATAATCATCAGCAGCATAATAAAAAATTGACTGGCCTGCCTTAACCCGCTGATGTCGACTGTGCTTGTACCCGATGATCTCGTGGAGACGGATTGGAAGACAGCGGCATATACTTTGCCTTCCCAGTTCAGTCCACCCAAGGTTCGTGCATTGGTAAACTCAAAAATAAATATAACCAGCGCACCAATGACAATGAGCGCTCCCGACACGCTTAGCACCATTTTAGAGTGTAAAGTCAGTCTCCGGGTACGACGAAAATCGAACAAGTTGCTTAGTACAAGGAAACCCAGTCCTCCCGAAAGCACAAGCACAGATGCAATCATATTGAAAACAAAATCTCCAGCGTATTGTTGAAAGCTGGTCCCAAACAGATCGAATCCCCCGTTATTAAAGAGGGATACGGAATGAAAAATCCCATAATATATCGCCTGTCCGACCGGCATCTCTCGCATCCACCGCAAAGCTAAGACGACAGCCGCAATTGCTTCAATGGTAAAAGAAAAGATCAGCACCTTGCGAATAATGCGCACGATCCCTTCCATGCTATCGGCGTTAATCGCTTCCTTAAGCAGCAGCCGATCCTTCAACGATAGCCGTCGTCCCATCAACAGCGCAAACAAGGTCGCTAAGGTCATAAAGCCCAACCCGCCTAGCTGCATCAGCACCAAAATGACGGTTTCTCCAAATAACGTATAGGTCGAATCGACGTCAACAACGACCAATCCTGTGACACAAGCAGCAGAGACGGACGTAAAAAGCGAATCAATCCAATGCGGAGCATGTCCACCATGATTGGCAATAGGAAGCATCAGCAGTAAAGTACCCAATGCAATAATCAATACATATCCGATGACCAATATAAAAGGAGGCGATGCGAACCGACTAAGCTTGACGCTGCGTTTCATCAGAAGTATTCCTCTCCATCCGTTCTTATGAAAAAGAGGAACAAGACACGGGAACCCCGGCTGATCCTCTATATTCATAATGTTATGTTATTCTACGGTACGGTTACGCATATGCGGGAAAAGCAGCACATCGCGAATGGAAGGTGCATCTGTCAGCAACATCACCAAACGATCGATGCCGATGCCCAGCCCGCCTGTTGGCGGCATACCGTATTCCAAGGCGCGGATAAAGTCATCATCCATTTGATGAGCCTCATCATTACCATGCTCACGTTCCAGCAATTGTGCTTCAAAACGTTGACGCTGGTCAATTGGATCATTCAGCTCAGTGAACGCATTCGCATGCTCGCGAGCGACCACAAACAGCTCGAAGCGATCCGTAAAACGCGGGTCCTGTTCGTTTTTCTTAGCCAATGGCGAGATTTCAACTGGATGTCCTGTAATAAAGGTTGGCTGAATGAGCGTTTCCTCTACAAAATGCTCAAAGAATGCATTCAGGATATGACCAAATGTCATGTGCGGTTCAACCGGAACCTTATGCTCTTTCGCAAGGCGATGAGCTTCTTCATTACTCATTTGCGCACTAAAGTCCACACCTGTTACTTCTTTAACAGCATCGACCATGGAAACTCTGCGCCATTGCGGCGTCAGATCCACTTCTTGTCCTTGATATTGAATGTGTTGTGTGCCCAGTACTTCCTGCGCAATATGTGCAACCATGTTTTCCGTCAATTGCATGATATCTTTATAATCAGCATACGCTTCATACAGCTCAATCATCGTAAACTCAGGGTTATGGCGGGTCGAAATACCTTCATTACGGTAAACACGACCGATCTCATATACTTTCTCCATTCCGCCGACAATTAGTCGTTTCAAATGGAGTTCAATAGCAATACGCATATAAAGCTGCATGTCCAATGCATTATGGTGCGTAACAAATGGCTTCGCCGCCGCCCCGCCAGCAATGGCATGCAACGTTGGAGTTTCAACTTCCAAATAGCCGAGCGAATCGAGATAACGACGCATGGATTGAATAATACGGGACCGTGTAATGAACGTCTTTTGTACTTCTGGGTTCATAACCAGATCGACATAACGCTGACGGTAGCGCAATTCAACATCCTTCAGACCGTGGTATTTCTCCGGTAATGGGTACAAGGATTTGGACAAAACCTCAATATCCAGCACTTTGATCGTCGTTTCGCCTGTCTTGGTTTTAAAGAGCACGCCCTTAACACCAACAATATCCCCGAGATCCAAAATACCAAATGCTTTATAATTTGCTTCAGGTACAGTGTCTTGACGAACATAAATTTGGATCCGTCCGCTAAGATCCTGTATATGAGCAAAGCTGGCTTTCCCCATAACTCGTTTAGCCATAATGCGGCCTGCTATGCTAACTTCAATATTCTTTTCTTCCAATTCTTCTTTGGTCAAGCTGTCATACTTGCTCAGTAGTACGCCCGCTTCAGCCGTGCGTATGTATTTGCGTCCAAAAGGATCAATGCCCAATGAGCGAAGCTCGTCCAATTTGGCACGACGAATTTGCAATAATTCACTTAATTCCTCGCGATTTTCTTGTAATTCCTGGTTAGTAGTTTCATCCGACATGGTGCTAAATCAGCTCCTTCAATATGAATAGACGGGCCGGGGTCCGTCTCGGGTGTAGAGAAAAAAAGCTTCCACAAGGAAGCTTTTACATTAAATTCCAAAGTCCGTGTTTTTATTTCTTGATATCCACGATTTTATATTGAATAACTCCTGCTGGAACGGTTACATCTACAACAGTTCCTTTTTTCTTACCGAGAATGGCCTTGCCAACCGGGCTTTCATTGGAGATCTTGTTCTGGAGCGGGTCGGATTCGGCAGAACCTACGATAGCATACTCTGTAATATCCCCGAATTCCAAGTCTTCAACGGTTACAGTTGCCCCTACTCCCACAACATCGGTGTCAATTTCATCACTATTGATAATACGGGCATTGCGTAGCATCTTTTCCAGCGTAATTACACGGCCTTCAATAAAGGCCTGCTCATTCTTCGCATCCTCGTATTCGGAGTTTTCACTAATATCTCCGTATCCGATGGCTACTTTAATCCGTTCAGCCACTTCGCGGCGTTTGACAGACTTTAAGTTTTCAAGCTCATCTTCGAGCTTTCTAAGGCCTTCCTGTGTCAGAATGACTTCTTTATCGCTCATCTCAACCGATTCTCCTGTCATGGGAAAAGTTTAAAAGTGCATCGGAATGCACGCTTTCAAAACATAATATGCCACTCTGAGGGAATGAGAACATTTCCTGCTGTTGTCTTGAGAGCTGCATACAATTTGTAGTATACATCAAGATTTTATACTGAACGATTATAGGGCAAGCAATTGGAAAAGTCAATCGCGTGCGCAGGCCGGAACAGCTTCCTTATTGCGCAACAGTAGCAAGAGAAGCAGCGTTTGTAGAAGCCCCTTCGTTTTCCACCATGTGCAATTGAGATACAAATTGATCCAAAATACGTACCATATCGTCGCGCTTTGTTTCTTCCATAATTAAATCCTTAATACGTGCAGAATCTTTAAGGCCCTTGAGGTACCAAGCCAGATGCTTGCGCATTTCACGAACAGCTACTGCTTCGCCCTTCAGCGCCACCAGTCGATCCATATGCAGAATGGCAATACGGATTTTTTCCTCCGGTGATGGATCAGGCAACAGCTTACCCGTCTGCAAATACTCAATCGTACGGTACAGCATCCATGGATTCCCCAGCGCGCCGCGTCCAATCATAACGCCATCACAATTGGTCAAATCCAACATCCGCCGAGCATCTTCCGGTGTTACAACATCACCATTTCCAATGACAGGAATGGATACTGCTTCTTTAACTTCTTTTATAATATCCCAATTCGCATGCCCCGTATACAGTTGCTCCCGTGTACGGCCATGTACGCTGACGGCCTGACCTCCGGCACGTTCAACAGCGCGAGCGTTCTCTACAGCGTAAATATGCTCGCTATCCCAACCGATACGCATTTTCACGGTAACTGGCTTGCTCACCGATTCTACTACTGCCGATACCATCTCATAAATCTTATTTGGATCAAGCAACCACCGAGCACCTGCATCACATTTGGTCACTTTGGGAACCGGGCAGCCCATATTAATGTCAATAATATCTGCATTCGTTTCCTGGTCTACGACCTTCGCCGCTTTCACCAAAGATTCACGATCGCCTCCGAAAATTTGCAAGCTAAGCGGCTTCTCGCGCTCATCTACAAACAGCATCTCACGTGTACGCTTGTTGCCGTGAATGATGGCTTTATCACTAACCATCTCTGCACATACCAAGCCTGTACCAAATTCCTTGGCGATCAAGCGAAAAGCAGGATTGCACACGCCTGCCATGGGTGCCAAGACGACTTGGTTTTTCATTTCAATATCGCCGATTTTCAACATATCTGTTCACCCCTTTATTCCTTCTTTTATATCGTATACTTATCGTCAATCCGTCAATTCCCGGACTTCAATTTCTAGCGTTTGGGCGATGATGTTCAGCATATCTGCTTCTACTGTACGATTACCTCGCTCCACAGCACCTAATACAGTCAAAGATATGCCGGTTCGGTTTGCCAACTCCTGCTGGGTGAACCCTTTTAGCTTCCGAAAGGCGCGGAGTCGTTGCGCCAGCTGCAAGTTTTCCAAAGCTGTATGCCGTCCTTTCCATCCACAGAATTCAATGCTGTATGCACGATACTGTACAGACCGGACGAGTCTTGGCTCGGAACAATGTCAGCCAGAGGAACCAGCACAAAAGCACGCTCCAGCATACGAGGATGAGGAAGTTCCAAATCTGGCGTAGCCAGTTGTGTCGCTTCCATCCACAACAAGTCCAGATCAATGGTTCGTGGACCGTTAGGAATATGCCTTACCCTCCCCAGACGACTCTCCACCTCTAGCATATAAAACAAAAGCTCCTCTGGAGCAAGTGTTGTAGAGACGGCTACTGTCATATTCAAAAAAGAAGGCTGATCCAGATATCCAACAGGCTCTGTTTCGTACAAACTGGAGCAGCGCACCACTCGTATCGCAGGATGTTCGTCCAGTGCGGTAATGGCTTCATACAGGGTATGCTCACGCTCCCCCAAATTAGCCCCTAAAGCAATATAAGCCTCTGATGCCTCAGAGGTCGAATGTGCATTCATGTATCGTTCCTACTTTCTTGCGCGATAAAGCTCAACCGTCACACCCTGAAAATGAATATCAAACGGCGGATGTGGCTTCGTCACTTTGACAGTCAGTGCATTGACACTAGTATAAGTGTCCAGTAGGGAAGATGCAATACGTTCGCCCAAAGCTTCAATCAATTGGTAAGATTCCTTTTCTACGATATCTTTCACGGTGTAATGCACCTCAGCATAATTAACCGTTTTGTCCAAAGCATCCTGCTCCCCTGCTTCACGCAGATCAAGCTCCAGTTCCAAATCAATATAGTAACGCTGTCCCAGCTTACGCTCCTCTGGAAAAACACCGTGATATCCGTAATACTCCATGCGATGCAATTTCATTTTATCCATTGTAGGTAAGTCCCCTTTTTTTTGATTTTATCTATATAAGCTCCACTTAAAAGTTCAATATCGTGCCATTGCGCAGTCAGATGTTTTTTTCCTTCATCCTACATAAACTTCTCCCTAAAAATACAGTGACTTTATGCTGGTGGTAGCGGAGCGAATCATTTGAATTCGAAGAAGCGTAGCGCTCGCCTCCAAAGCTTTTCAAGGAAAAGCTACATCGTAAGCATATACTTAACGGGATTCTTACAATCATATGTCTTATCAATTCAAAGAATCCCGTTGCAACAGCGATCGTAGAATCAAAGGATTCGTGAAGCGGGCTTCACCCACCATAACTCAGTGGATTTTTAGCCCCGTACACCATCGCATCACACATACGTACGGTGCGCTTGATCTGTGCCACATCGTGCACACGTACAATTTGGCACCCTTGAGCAATGCCAAAGGCCACGGTAGCCGCAGTTCCCTCCACCACATCATCCACAGGCAAATCCAGTGCTGTACGGATAAATCTTTTGCGCGATGTAGCCAATAACAGCGGAAACCCCAGCTGACTTAATATATCGAGAGAAGTCATAGCATGGATATTTTCATCGTAATCCTTGGCAAAACCGATGCCTGGGTCTAAAATAATCTGCTCCTTACGAACCCCTGCATCCAGCGCCAATTGGATACTTTCTTTTAAATCGGACAGCATATCAGAAACCAAATCGCTATAGTTACGGTCGTGACGATTATGCATCAAAATGACCGGACAATCGAATTCCGCAGCTACACGTGCCATATCGGGATCTGCCTTAAAGCCCCACACATCATTAATGATGTGTGCGCCTGCTTCAAGCGCCTGCCTGGCTACTTCTGCTTTGTAAGTATCCACAGATAATGGGATGTGCGGTGCAATACGATGGATCGCCTGGACGACCGGAATGACCCGAGCCAGTTCCTCTTCCACACCTACTGGTTCATGGCCCGGACGAGTAGACTCCCCGCCAATGTCAATGATATTCGCTCCATCTTCCACTAGTTTCAATGCATGTAAAACAGCTATCTCTGGATTATAATGCAATCCTCCATCAGAAAAAGAATCCGGGGTCACATTGAGGATGCCCATAATCTGGGTGGAGTGTCCGAGTGTAAGCTTGGCATCCCCCATTTGGTAGCTACGTTGATAAAGAGTTGGTATATTCACTTCATCCCTGCTTTCTGCCTATAATCGTGCAACAGCAAAGCTGTTATGGACTCGGTCTGCGCCATAGGAACCGATAAATGGCTTGCCACTTCTCCCGGCTCCAACAATAAATCCACAGGTCGTATTTCTTGTATAGAGTTGGTCATAAAAATTTCATCAGCCTGTTTCAGCTCGTACCAGTGGTATAGCCCTTGCTCCCATGGAATGCCCCGCAAGTCCGCCAACTCCAAAATGAACTCACGTGTAATGCCTGGCAGAATTCCTGTAGACAAGTCAGGGGTATACAGCGTATTATTCCGCACAAAAAACAGATTGCTAACTATTCCCTCTGCTAGAAAACCGTTGGCTGTAAGCATTATTCCTTCAGCCTTATAACGAACAGCCTCAGCATATTGCTGAAGTTCCCGCTTCGCAAGAACATTATTCATATAATGGAGCGATTTTAATCGAACCTCACCCTCCGGAGTGTTTCTGGGGGTTCGCAGCAACTGAAGCGCCGATGATTGCCCGGGTTGTGTATTTATAGAGGGCAACGGCTTGGCGAACAAAATATGGTTGGGCCGCGTGTAGTCACCAGATGGCAAGCCCAGAGCCTCTTCACCTGCGGATACAGTGTAGCGAATATAGGCTTCATTCAATCCATTTGCCGCCATCAGATGCTGGATGTGTTTTGTAAGCTGCTCTTCATCCGGTTGAAAAGGAATGCCGAGCATTCGGCAGCCTTCCTCCAGTCGATGTAGATGCCGATCCAGCAAAAATGGAACACCCTTATAAGTTCGGAATGTTTCAAACAAGCCCATACCGTATAAAAAGCCGTGATCACTTACGTGAATCACGGCTTTTGCGGCTTCCGTGAGGACGCCATTGACTCCAATATATCTCATAAATCAGACGCCTACCTTGCGTTTTAGGAAATTGCGCAACAGTTGATGCCCGTAGTCCGTAATAATAGATTCGGGATGGAACTGAACTCCTTCTACGGCAAACTCTTTATGCCGCAAACCCATAATTTCACCCTCTGCGGTTTCAGCTGTAATCTCTAGACATTCAGGCAGGCTCTCACGCTCTACCAACAATGAATGATACCGGGTGGCTGTAAATGGAGAAGGCAGGCCTTCGAATACTGAGGTATTGTGATGGAGAATCGGTGATGTTTTGCCATGCATGAGCCGATCAGCGCGGATAACCTTACCGCCAAAAGCCTGTCCGATGGCCTGGTGACCGAGACACACGCCAAAAATCGGAATCCGGCCCTTGAAATGGCTGATTACATCCAGCGATATTCCCGCTTCATTCGGTGTGCATGGACCTGGCGAGATCAAAATGTGCTCTGGTGCCAGCTCTTCTATGCCTTTCACATCAATCTCATCATTCCGTTTTACGGTTACTTCTTCGCCAAGTTCACCCAGATATTGAACAAGATTGTACGTAAATGAATCATAATTATCAATCACCAAAATCATTTGACTCACCCTCCTGTGATACCGCTCCTGTTCAAAGCGGCTTCTTCTTCCCCACATTGTACCGCCTTCATGACAGCTCTGGCCTTGTTCCGACACTCCCGATATTCCCTGTACGGGTCTGAATCAATGACGATACCCGCACCTGTCTGTAAATAGGCGGTATTGCCCTGAACAGCTAGTGTTCTTATTATAATATTTAATTCCATATTACCATTATAGTCAATCCATCCAAGGGACCCCGTATAAGGACCCCGACGGACGGGCTCCAATTCTTCAATAATTTCCATCGTGCGCACCTTAGGAGCTCCGGTAATGGTTCCGCCCGGGAAGGTAGCAGCAATTACGTCTATAGCTGTACGACCCGAGGCTAACTTCCCCTCAACCTGAGAAACCAAATGCATAACGTGCGAATAGTATTCGACAGTCAGCAATTCAGGAACATGCACCGATCCGTATTCAGCAATTCGTCCGATATCGTTACGCTCCAGATCAACGAGCATAATATGCTCGGCGCGTTCTTTTTCACTTGATAGAAGCTCTGCAGCCATAGCGGCGTCTTCATCAGGTGTTAGCCCCCTTCTTCTCGTACCTGCAATAGGTCGAGCGCTCACACGTCCATCCTCCAGCTTCACCAGCAATTCCGGTGAGCCACTGACGATCCGTAAATCTGGCATACGCAGCATCCCCATATAAGGGGATGGATTCAGCAGACGAAGCCATTCATATATATTCTCAGGAAGGGCTGCAAGCGTACGTTGCTGGCGAATCGACAAGTTAACCTGAAATACATCCCCTTGGACAATATATTCCTGCACACGTTTCACGGCATGTTCAAAATCTTGTTGACTGAATGCCGTTTTCCAGCCTTCAGATTCTTGATGAGCAGCCTCTAATCCTTTTTCGGACAGTCGAGCACAACGACGAGGATGAGCTGGATCAGTCTCTCCCGCATGTATGATGTTCTTCCACTGAGTTAGCATGCGTTCTGCACGTTGGACCGCTTCCGCATAAAGCTTGCCAAGTATCGATGTAGTCTCATCCACCATAAGCTCATTCGCCAAATCAGTCTGGCTACTGAATTCACCGGAGCGGGCAGGATTAGGCATATGAACAGCACAATATAGGTATGATGTTTCGTGATCATAAATCCATAGCTCATTCACCCGCATCCATACATAATCAGGTATATCCGTGTCGTCTGCAGCTTGAGTTGGCAAACGCTCCAACGAGCGAGCTACATCGTAGCCCAGATAACCCGCAAATCCCCCAGAGAAAAAAGGCATGCCAGGCACACGCGGCGCACGGTAAGAAGCGATCCAATCGTTCATGACTGTCAAAGGTTGTCCATGTATATCACCATGCTCCCCGCTTTGCAAATCAGTCCAAACTGCTTGTTCTCCCTTGCCTTCCAATATAGCAACTGGATTCAAGGCCAGATAGGTATACCTTCCACCTTTAGCGCTCTCCAGCAAGAAGGCATATGGCGACGAATCCTCCCAAGCCCTCCGCCACGATGAAGGTAAACCGCCTACGGGCAAAGGGTACTCAGCAATATAGGGAAGTACATTCCAGCCTTCCTTCTGCCAGGTTTGCCACTGCGCCTCCGTCACTCTAGCTGTCCATTTCATCTGTGTGTGCTACCCCTTCCCTTACTATGCCAAAAGTCTGCATTTTCTCCCTACAAAGAAACCCTCATCCCCCCGGTTACAGGGAAATGAGGGTTTCCTTACGTATAGTATACACAATTACGACATAATTACAGCTCGAAATTGTATAGTGGTGTACTCAGGTAACGTTCGCCATTACTTGGAATAATAACAACAATCCGCTTACCCTTGCCCAATTGCTTAGCAAGCTTCAAGGCCGCATGAACAGCCGCGCCAGAAGAAATACCGGACAAAATGCCCTCTTCCTTGGCCACTCTACGCGCTACCTCGAAAGCTTCATCGTTTTCTACATGAAAAATTTCATCATAGATATCGCGGTTTAGAATTTCAGGAATAAAGTTTGCACCCAGCCCTTGAATTTTGTGAGGTCCTGGCTTGCCGCCTGCTAGCAATGGGGAAGAGGCCGGCTCTACAGCCACGATTTTAATATCAGGGAATTCTTTTTTAAGCACTTCTCCAGCACCGGAAATGGTTCCACCAGTCCCTATACCTGCTATAAAAGCATCCAGCGTGCCGCCAATGGAGCGAATCGCTTCTACGATCTCAGGACCCGTCGTTTCACGGTGAATTTTGATATTGGCTTTGTTCTTGAACTGCTCGGCAGCGAAATAATCCGGGTTTTCGCTCAATAGCTCTTCCATTTTTTTAACAGATCCGTTCATACCCTCTGAGCCAGGTGTTAACACAAGCTCGGCTCCATAAGCACGCAACAAATTACGACGCTCTATACTCATCGTTTCTGGCATAACAATTACTGCTTTATATCCCTTCGCAGCAGCAACCATAGCCAGGCCGATTCCTGTGTTACCGCTAGTTGCTTCAATAATGGTACCGCCCGGCTTAAGCAGACCTTCACGCTCAGCTTCTTCCACCATACTAATCGCAATACGGTCTTTTACACTGGAGCCCGGGTTCTGATATTCGAGTTTCAAATAAATTTCGGCGCTATCTTCCGGTACGATCCGGTTGAGGCGAACGAGGGGAGTCTCCCCGATAAGGTCGGTGATGTTATTAACAACTTTAGCCATGATAATTCCTCCCTGACTGTAGATGATATATTAAAAATTGCGAAAACATATTGTAGATGATTCTAGGTAAATCTATCTTAGTTTTATGCCGTTCATTTAATTTCCGATAAAAATAGTTGGTTTTATACGCTAATCATAACAATCTTCAATTCCAATGTCAATACAAGTAAATAAGCCAATAGGCTGTTCTCCCGCGTTATCGGCACCGTATCTTCATCAAAAGCAAGATCCTTTCACTATGCTAAAGAGAAGCAGAGGGTGCCTCTTTCCCAGATAAAATACGAGCTCCATATTTATCACGCAGACTCTTTTCGACCTCATCCAAAGGAGCGGCTTGTGCAAGCGCAAGAGAGCGGCGGATTTGCTGACGAATTTGCTGCTTATCGGGAGAATTCTTTAGTCTGACATCCTGTACATAAATGACCGCATAGCCATCATTAACAGAGATGGGACCTGCAACATCCCCGGAGCTTAGTTCTCTCGCCGCCTTCATGACTGCCTCTGGTTGAAATGGATCATATTCATCCAACCATCCCAACTGTCCGCTGTGATCCTCGCCAAGAGGGTTACCTGAGACTGAATGCTCCCGAAGCAGCATGTCAAAGCTTTCTCCTTGCTTGACCCGATCGAGCAACGTCTCTGCTTCCTCTGCTTTAGCCACATAAATAGCTGCAAGTTTGATCTGCTTACCAACGGCAAACTCTTCGGGGTGCTGTTCCCAATACTCGTCAATCTCCGTTTCCTCAACCTGAATACCTTGGGTGGCTATTTTCTCCAAGCCAATCCGGTACTCCGCTTCATTCCGCAAGTCAACCGGATTTAAGCCAAACTGTCGCTGCATTTCCTCAAAGTAGGCATGTTCTGAGTCGTACCCTTTACTATCCTGCTCCAGCACTTGCTGTAAATCCTCTTGGGTGATCTTAATACCGAGACGCTTGGCTTCAGCCTGCACGGCTTTACGATTCAACATTTGCAACAGCGTATTAGTTCCATATCGCTTTTTCAGTTCCGCTACCCACTGTTCCTCCGATATGCCTTCCTGACCCATCTCCGCCACAGTATGATCGCCGTCATCCTTGCTTACATCACCCGGCTTTAACAGCCCCCGAAGCATGATAAGACCACCCAAGGCGGCGACGCTAACGGTCAGAATAATGACAGCTGTCCATAATCCCTTTTCCCGTGTAGTCATCGCTTGCACCGCCTATCCGGTTAGGCCTTGGCTTGATCTAACAGATTTTGCAATTCATCCTTATTAAACTGATAAGCCTCATTACAAAAGTGACACACGACCTCAGCCTGTCCTTCTTCCTCAATTAATTGCTTTAATTCACTTTCTCCCAGACTGATCAATGTTTTTTCCACGCGCTCGCGTGAGCACTCACATTGAAAATGGATATCCATTTCATCCAGAACTCGAACGTCCGGCAGCATCCAACGCAGCATTTCATCAAGCTCCAGCCCTTGATCCAGCAGAGCGGTAACGGGTGGAATTGAGCCAACTGCATTTTCGATAGCAGTAATCTCATCATCATTCAGACCTGGAAGCAACTGAATAATAAATCCGCCGGCCACAATAACGGAGTTATCCGTATCTACCAGCACACCCAAACCCACCGCTGACGGAGTCTGTTCAGATTTGGCAAAATAATAGGTAAAGTCCTCACCGAGCTCACCGGAAATAATCGGGATACTACCGCGGTACGGTTCTTTTAACCCCAAATCCTTGATAATATGAATGAATCCCTCTGTACCTACGGCACCCGCTACATCCAGTTTGCCCATACTATTGCTCGGCAAATGCACGTGTGGTTCAGTAACATAACCCCGCACTTCTCCTACAGCATTGGCATCAACGACAATTTGCCCAATCGGTCCATCGCCTTTGACTTGAATGGTCAATCGTTCTTTGCCTTTTAGCATAGAACCCATAATTGCACCCGCTGTGAGGGTTCGTCCCAAAGCAGCGGTTGCCGTAGGATAAGTATCATGTCTTCTCCGCAACTCCTCTACTAATTGAGTTGTCCGAACTGCAAAAGCTCTGACCCTTCCATCCATGGCTGTGCCGCGAATAAGTCGATCCTGTTTATTTTCCATATTGATATCCTCCCCTATTATCCAAAGCAGCCATGCTGCTTATTTTCGTTAGTATTCCCTCATCCTTGAAGCATCATTTCCTACTATATAAACAACCTGCATCTACAGATCACGCGAATTGTTCAAAAACGTAACATATTTCAGTATAGACGAAAAACGCCGCTAATCCAAACCGATAAGATCATCGGATTGACTCAGCGGCAGCTTATATCCACTTTTTAGTCGGCGTTACGTTGGTAAATGATGCGTAATCCTTCGAGCGTTAACATCGGCAACACTTTCTGAATGCTCTCTGTCTCTGATGCGATTAGCTCCGCAAGACCTCCGGTGGCAATAACCGTGGGTTCCACCTGCATTTCTTCTTTAATGCGCCTCACAATGCCATCGACTTGTCCAGCATAACCGAAAATAATCCCGGCTTGCATGGCGTGGACTGTATTCCGACCAATAACCTTTTTGGGTTTTTCCAACTCAATACGAGGGAGCTTGGAAGCCCGTTGATACAGTGCCTCCGTCGAAATGCCGATACCGGGCACAATGACTCCACCCAGGTAGTTTCCCTTATCATCAATACAATCAAACGTGGTCGCTGTTCCAAAATCCACCACAACGAGAGGTCCACCGAATCGTTCTACAGCCGCAACAGCGTTCACGATCCGATCCGCGCCTACTTCACGCGGATTCTCGTAACGCAGATTAAGACCGGTCTTGATTCCCGGTCCGACGATTAACGGCGTTTTGCCTATATATTTATCGCACATTTCCTCTAATACACGGACCAATGGCGGAACGACAGAGGAAATAATAACTCCCTGAATGTCATCCTTTAATACGCCGCCCATACTAAAAAGATTATGTATGAGTACGCCGTATTCATCTGCGGTTGCCTGTCTGGAGGTGCTGATCCGGTAGTGATGCAACAGCTCGCGCCCTTCATAGATCCCCAGAACAATATTGGTATTACCTACATCCACTACAAGAATCAATGGGTGTCACCTATCTTTCTTAGCGTTAAGGTCAAGGCTGATATCCAGATTATGAAAAGAGTATGTCAGCCTGCCTACAGAAATCACATCTACGCCGCTCTCAGCCATCTCACGCACTGTATCCAGCGATACATTGCCTGAGGCTTCTGTCTTGACGTGTGGGGCCTGTTCACGAATGAAGCGAACGGCTTCCTTCATATCTGGGACGGACATGTTATCCAGCATAATAATATCCGCCCCAGCCTCCAGGGCTTCCCGGACTTGCGTCATGTTTTCCGTCTCTACTTCAATCGTCATTGTATGCGGTATGTGCGCGCGCGCTCGGCTCACCGCCTGTGCAATCCCACCCGCGCCCTTAATATGATTATCCTTAATCATAACAGCATCGTATAGACCAAAGCGATGATTCGAGCCACCGCCTACACGCACAGCATACTTCTCCAACAGTCGATGCCCTGGTGTTGTTTTACGTGTGTCCACCAAGCGCGTGGAAAGTCCGTGCAATTGATCTATAAATGTTCGCGTCCGCGTTGCAATACCGGACATCCGCTGGAGTAAATTTAACGCCAATCGCTCCCCGGTCAAAATCGCATGAGTACTTCCACTCACTTCTGCCAAAACGCTCCCCTTTTCAATCCACTGACCATCGGTCACCAACGGAGTGAACGACAAGGAAGGGTCCACTACTCGAAATACAATTTCAGCCACAGGTAAACCCGCAATCACGCCGCTCTCCTTGGCATGAATGACAGCCTTGGATTGGTGGCCCGGCTCAATCGTCCAACGTGTGGTCACATCGCCAGAACCTGTATCTTCTCGCAGCCAGCTGCGAATTTGTGCCGTCAGTTCCTCCTGATATCCGCTAAACTCTCCATAAAGCTCGCTGTTAGATGTCATGAACGCTCTCCTCCGTTATGCCTTGCTCACGTCGCTGCTGAACATGCTTTCGCCACTTGCAATCATCTGTCTCAGGGAAGTCCTCACGATAGTGTGCCCCCCGACTCTCCTCACGCAGCAACGCACCATCTGCTACTAATAAAGCACAGGTGAGCAAATTGGCGAATTCGATCTCTTCCCGACTGGTGATCACAGCCTGAAAGGCAGTCACTAGCCCGCGCAGCTCTTCTAAAGCTGCTTGCAGCCCTTCACTATGCCGACGAACTCCAGCATAATGAACCATCGTTTCTTGCAGCTTATACCGCTGTTCCGCGACGGATGAAGCCTGAAACTCTGCACGGTTATCATTGTAAGATATCAAAGTATGGCCAACCAGCGGTGGCAATGAATGCAGCCGCTCGATAATCCTGCTGGCGAACACAATAGCTTCAGATAACGAATTGCTCGCCAGACGATTAGCGCCGTGAACACCTGTGGAAGAGGTCTCACCACAGGCGAACAAACGCCTAATGGAGCTTTCCCCGTATAGATTAGTCTGGACACCACCCATCATATAATGGGCAGCAGGAGCAATGGGAATCCAGCCTGTCGTCATATCCAAACCATATGACAGACATGTCTGATAAATCGTTGGAAAGCGCTGCTTTACCCGCTCAGGCGGCTCGTGTGTAATATCCAGGTATACAAACGTAGCCTGGGTGCGTTCCATCTCATGGATGATCGCACGAGCTACGATATCTCTGGGCGCAAGCTCCTGCCGGGAATCATACTTGTCCATGAAGCGTTCTCCATGAATGTTGCGTAACACGGCACCTTCTCCCCGTACGGCTTCGGAAATTAGAAACCTTGGAGCGCCCGGATGGCACAAGGCCGTAGGATGAAACTGTACGAACTCCATATCCCGTAAAACCGCCCCAGCACGATATGCCATAGCAATACCGTCCCCAGTTGCGATATCCGGGTTAGTCGTATAACGGTATAATTGCCCGCTACCTCCTGAGCACAAAATGGTTGCATTGGCAGTAATATACGACCTTTCTCCATCTGGCATTTGGACGAGGGCCCCAATACACTCACCATGCTCAGTCAGCAGGTCAATGACCATACACTCTTCCCACACCTCGATACCGGGATGGGCAGCAACCTGCTGTGATAAGGCACGCACGATTTCATAACCGGTGGCATCTCCATTTGCATGCAAAATGCGACGATGACTATGCGCCCCTTCTCGGGTCAGCGCTAGTTCACCATCCACACGGTCAAAGGCTGTCCCCAATCGTATTAACTCTTTAATACCGTCTGGGCCTTCATGAACAAGCGTTCTGACCGCCTCGGGTTCACACAGACCTGCACCAGCAATCAGAGTATCTTGCATGTGATAAGCTGGTGTATCCTCGTCCGATGTGACAGCAGCAATGCCGCCTTGAGCATAACGTGTGTTGCTTTCCATTAAAGTTTTCTTGGTAATCAGCAACACTTTCCGATTCTCCGCAGCCTTAATCGCCGTATATAAGCCCGCAATGCCGGAGCCGATAATCAAGACGTCGGCTTCGTATTGGGTCAATTCCGCTACATCAAAATCAACTAGATATCTTGGAATCATGCCTTCACCTGATTTCACAGAAGAATAGCGCACACCATAGATTGTACAGTATGCGCTCACGGAATATGTTCAAAATGATAGTAAGTCGATTGCAACGACTGTTGGCCTTTTAAGCTAAGAAGGCGACAGCCGTTTATTTAACAATAAATGTACACAACGTTCCTTTGTCTGTCAAATCACGTTAGCAATAATCTTCCATATTTAAAAAAGCTCCGGAAAACCAATAGGATCTGGTTCCCCGAAGCTTACATATATGCTTATTCAACTATCCATCAGATGATCAGGTTGTTGTCGGTGGAGTACCACCGGAATTGCCTGAATTGTTATCATCCTCTGGCTTTTTCAGATTAGGGATATCGTTTGGTTGATCCGTTGTATTCTTAGGTTCGTCATCCTTACCTTGAATACGTACACGAACATCTCCGATATTATCGATCACAGGTTCACCGTTTTCTGGTGTTCCTTCTCCCTCATTCGTATTGCCGTCCAAAGAACCTGTCTCGATCAAACGTTTGATTTGTTCAAGTTCCAGGGTTTCTTCTTCCAGCAATGTTTGAGCGATCAAATGAACCTCTTTGGAATACTTCGTCAAGAGTTCTCTAGCACGCTCATAAGAGTCAGTGATGAAGCGATTCATCTCCTGGTCAATCTGATAAGCGATCTGATCACTGTAGTTCTGCTCATGACCGATATCGCGTCCAAGGAATACTTGACCTTGGGAAGTTCCAAACTGCATCGGGCCGAGCTTCTCACTCATACCGTATTCTACGATCATACTACGCGCAATGCTTGTCGCTTGCTGGAAGTCACTATAAGCCCCTGTTCCGATCTCACCAATAAACAGCTCCTCGGAAACACGTCCACCCAGCAATCCAGTGATTTTGTCCAGCAATTCCTGCTTGGTTGTCAGCATGCGGTCTTCCTTCGGAAGCATGATGACATATCCGCCTGCACGTCCACGTGGAATAATAGTTACCTTGTGAACCATATCGGCATTCTCTAGGAAGTAACCGATAATCGTGTGCCCTGCTTCATGATAAGCAACAATTCGTTTCTCTCGGTCACTGATTACGCGGCTGCGTTTTTCAGTACCTACGATAACGCGGTCGATCGCTTCATCTACTTCTCGCATCGAAATATCTCTGCGGTTGCGACGAGCGGCCAGCAAGGCAGCCTCGTTCAACAGGTTTTCCAGATCAGCGCCCGTAAAGCCTGTTGTACGCTTCGCGATAACGTCCAATTTAACATCCTTCGTTAATGGTTTGTTGCGTGCATGTACATGCAATACTGCTTCGCGACCTTTAACATCTGGACGGTCAACCGTAATTTGACGGTCGAAACGACCTGGACGAAGCAAGGCCGGATCTAGAATATCCGGACGGTTAGTAGCAGCAACGATAATGATGCCTTCGTTTGCGCCGAATCCATCCATCTCTACGAGCAATTGGTTGAGCGTTTGCTCACGTTCATCATGTCCGCCACCCAATCCGGCGCCACGTTGACGTCCAACGGCATCAATTTCATCAATGAAAATGATACAAGGTGCGTTCTTCTTCGCATTCTCGAACAAGTCACGAACACGGGAAGCACCGACCCCTACGAACATTTCTACAAAATCAGAACCCGAGATACTGAAAAACGGCACTCCGGCCTCACCTGCAACAGCTCTCGCCAAGAGTGTTTTACCCGTACCTGGAGGGCCTACTAACAAAACCCCTTTTGGAATACGAGCACCCACAGCTGCGAACTTGCGTGGGTCCTTCAAGAATTCTACGACTTCGACAAGCTCCTGTTTCTCTTCGTCAGCCCCTGCTACGTCTTCGAAGGTAACTTTCTTCTTCTCTTCGTTATACAGACGGGCTTTGCTCTTGCCGAAGTTCATTACTTTGCCGCCACCGCCCTGTGCCTGATTAAACAGGAAGAAGAACAACAGGAACATGATCACCAAAGGAATGATAGAAGTCAAAAATGTCAGCCAAATGCTTTCGCCTTCCATTTTCTTCTGCACGTATTCAAACCCGTTCGTTTCGCTGGCATTCACCAGTTCACTTAGTGCTTGATCCGTTGGCGGAACGTATACGGAAAAATTGGTTGATTTAGCATTAGCCGGCTGCTTCTTATATGCACCGGTTACAAGATAGGCGTAACCGTCAAATTGGACCGTTACTTTAGAGATGTTATTAGCTTTAACCTCTTGCCGTAATTGGTCATATCTAGGGAGATCGGAGGCTTCGTTACTGTTGCTAACAAACTGAACGATACCCACCACAACTAAAAAAAGAATCAAATAAAAACCAGAATTCCGGATGAACCGATTCATCCCCTACCTCCTCTCGAGACACTTAAGTTATTTTACCATAGCCTGTAAGCCCTTCTCAACAAAGGACCCTATTTAGTCCTAGGACTGGAGGCTGAGATTAGCTGGTGTAGATTTCCGGCTTCAAAATCCCTATGTATGGGAGGTTCCGGTAATGCTCGGCATAGTCCAGACCATAGCCGACAACAAACGCATCCGGAAGTGTAAATCCGGTGTAATCAGCTTCAAGATTAACGGTCCGGCGTGCAGGCTTGTCGAACAAAGTTACGACACATACCGAATTGGCATTACGATTCTTAAGCAATTCAATCAAATGTGTCAGCGTCAGACCACTGTCGATAATATCTTCGACAATCAGAACATCGCGTCCTTCCACTGAAGCGTCCAAATCTTTAATGATTTTAACAACGCCCGATGATTTGGTGGATACTCCATAACTAGATACAGCCATGAAATCAAGTTCCAACGGCACTGTAATGGATTTAACCAAATCTGCCATAAAGATAAACGCACCTTTCAGCACGCAAATCACCAATGGATTTTTTCCTTCATATTTCACGCTGAGCTGTGCGCCCAATTCCTTGATTTTACTCTGAATCTCTTCTTCACTGATCAATACTTCCTGAATATCATTTTGCAACGGTGTAAACCTCCTAAGTTTATACTATGAAAGCCGTTCCTGCGCAATTACTGGTGCCCCGGACTCTCTCGTCTTTGCCATGACATATATATAACCGAAGACGTGTGCTTTTGCACCGCAGCATGTACAGAACGTCGTACGCCCGGAATCCAGAGAACAACTCCAGAGTGGTCGCAGACGATAGGAATAACGGAACGCATTAAAGGAGGTATTTTTTCATCAATAAAAATATCTTTAACCTTTTTTCTTCCGTTTAATCCCATTACATACATGGTATCTCCAGGTAATCGCGAACGTACAGTCAACGGCAAAGTCAATTCGTCTGCGTCGAACCATGCTTCTTCCTCATTCGCCGGATGGTGTCCATCCCAATAGGAAGCTCTTCGCCACCGGAGTATACCACCCGCTTCAGGCAACTCAAGCTCACCGGAAATAGGCAATACGCTCAGTCCGTAGCTCCATTCACCCATAACGACTTGCGTACGGTCAAACAAAACCGCCTGGTCATATTCGCGGACTCCAACCGCACCGCCGCCCAAGTCCAAGCTCCATGTAGAGGATGTCTCTTGGAGAAGTCTTAGTCGAACGGTCTCAATTTTACGAAAATCAAAATTTTCACTGCCCGAAGGCAGATAATTTAATATTAGTTTAATCAACCTCCGTTGTAAAGCAACGGATAGCTTACGATATGAAGCGATGAAAAACATGTACCTGCCATTATTGAAGTGCACCATTTTCTCATATGCTGACAGTGTAGCTGCCTCCATAAAATCATTTTCGTCAGCCATCGTTTCGGCCAGCCGATTCAGGGACGGTGTCAGTTGCTCATTATATTGCCCCAAAAAAGGGAGCACATCCATGCGGATAGCATTACGACGGTATTTAGACGATAAATTAGTGCTGTCTGTCACATAGGAAAGACCATGAAAGTTGCAATACGCAATCAAGTCAGCCTTGTACATACGAAGTAGCGGGCGAATGAGTTGCACATTTTTTTCATTGCGTGCCAAACGCATACCCGCCAAACCCGCCGGTCCGCTACCGCGCAGCAAGTGCAAGAGAACTGTTTCCGCTTGATCATCGCCATGGTGAGCCATAGCAATATGCTGTGCCTCCCACTTCGTAGCCGTATCATGTAGAAAGCTGTACCGTAGCTCACGGGCGGCTTCCTGTGGACCCTTACCGCTCTCCTTCATATAAGCGGGTGCATCCACCCGAATCATTTCAAATGGAAGCTTGAGCTTTCGGGCAATATTGTGTACCTCTTCAGCCTCCGCATCCGATTCCTCTGGCCTGAAGCCATGATGAACATGAGCGCAGACGAGTTGTAATGGCATATGTATAACGGATATTTCATGTAAAATGTGCAAAAGGGCCACCGAATCCGGTCCACCGGATACAGCAACCACAATGCGGTCTCCGGGGCTCCACAGTGAATGTTCTCGCGCCAAAGCGAGTACTTCCTGTACAACACCGGTCGGTTTTGTTGTTCCCATTTACGACCCTCTTTTCTCCCGACCGTAAAAATGATGATCCTCTGTTATCTTATGTAAGTCATGCTGCTACCTTAACGCAATCCAGAGCGCTCCGGCAAGCAGCAAAAGCGATACCGTAAAAGCATATCCCAGCCAGCGTGGATTTCCCCTTTTGACAGATGATTGCCTGACATGTGCGGAAGCCAGACGCGACCAAGCTCGGGCCGCTGCACGAGTATCGGAATATTCTCCACGCACTGCACCCAGCAGCCATTCGGCGTAGGGGCGCAATATACGGCTGCGACGAATAATGACTGTCAATTCTGCCGTATTACGTAGCTGTGGTAGCCTGCTCGCAGCTGCCTTTAACGATTCGCTCTCTAATATATGAATCGTTAGAAGAGCAAAGGCAAACAGGTCATACTGGGGATCAGCATTTCGGCTACCAGCATTCCAGAATCCCCTGTCGTACCATTCTGTAAATTGTTTAACACTCCGACCTGCAAGGGACACCCCGCCATAATCAATCAACTCAGCCTCTCCATAGGCATTGACCAATATATTTTGAGGCTTCAGGTCGCCAAACACCCATCCTGCCTGATGGAGATCGGCCAAACGATTCAGTATGCCGGTTCCAGCCACACCATACCACTCAGACCCTTTGGCTGCCACAAATTTATGAAGCGGATCTCCTTTGACGTATCGCATAACATAAAAGGGGATCTCCCCACTACGTAACACTACATCATCCACCTCAAACAAGAAGGAAGGATTTCCATTACGCTGGAGGGCAGCCTGAGTCCCTTGAGACTGTAATGTGGTCAGCACATTAATCTCCGATTGCAGATCAAGCGTGTTTTTTCCCATTTTGAGAGCAAATTGCCGATCGGCCTGTGCTTCTTTTACCAAATATACAGTTCCGTTCGCTCCCCGGCCCAGCAAGCGCTGGATGACATAGCTACTCCGCTTCCACTTGCCCTTGATGACCGTTCCGGGTGCAAGAACGGGATCAGACGACGTAGTCACCGAGCATCCCTTCTCCTTTGCTATAGGATTCTTCCAGATCTTTCTGTTCCCCTAGTGTAACATATCGGTAATAATCAATCACTTGTAAAATGGCCGGTCCTGTCGGTGTCGCTCCTTTCATCCGTAAGCGTCCGAATATCGATTTGATCTGGTCAAGCTCAGAGGTCCACCCGATATCCATGACTGCGTCTTCTCCCATTCGTCCACCCGGGAAATGAAATACAGATATACGGCTGAGTCCGCTTCTGGACTGTAAGCTGAGCAGCAAATCGCGTATACTGTCCTCTACAGCAGGCAGCTTAGGCTTCATGCTTGCACTTGCATCAATGAGTAAAGCAATTTCCAGAGGGCTAGTTTCTGTCAATTCATCCATTACCTCAACTACCTGGGCTCGTTTGGCCGGAGGCAGTTCACCGATATGCCGGGCACCGCCCTCACCCAAAATGTGCGTTAACTCTCTATTAACCGCCTGCTGAATCGTTTGAACCACTGTTTTGCGCGTCATCATCTGCATGGTTTGCGCCAACTGCTTCGTACCGACGATTTGGCTAAACCCTCCCCCTGCTTTAGCAATTTCCTGAATCTCTGCGCTCCCAAGCTCGCCGATGGTTCCGTAGTCTATGACTCCAGCGACGTTCACTGTAATTCCCTCCCGTAAAGCTTGGGCAGCCGCCATAACTGGGCTAACACCTACGTTAGAGCATCCATCTGTAATGATCAAAATTTGCTTCATCGCTTTTTGACCTCCGCTTCCTCTTAATCTATTCCGATAGATTCTATCTTTGCCTAATCCGGAACGATTCAAACGAAGGATGCGGATTTTTAAAAATGTATAAGGAATTTCCCGGGCAATGTCAGTCTAGCTCACCGTCCGTGGACGTTCTAACCACCTCATGCCGGGTACATGGAGAGTTGCCCACTCTGGGTGAAAGTGGTCTATTTTACTAACAACTACAGTCATATCATCATAGATTTGATTTTGTTGGTATCGAATAACCCGTTCTAGCAAACAGTCAGCCAGTTGCTGTGGATCTTCACTTTCAATTTCCTGAATCATGCGTTTCATCCATATTTCTTTATTGACTGCATAACCCGGTGAATCGTATATACCGTCTGTAATCATAATGAGAATATCCCCCGGCTGGAGTTGCAGTGACACCAAATCAACCTCGATATCCTGTATAATGCCAATCGGTAAATTGCTGGCAGATACGGGGATAACCTCCTCCCCTCTTTTAATAAAGCTCGGTGTAGATCCAATCTTCATAAAGGTTGTCCGGGCCGTATACTGATCAATCAGCGCCATATCCACCGTAGCATACATTTCCTCAGGTGATCGCAGCATCAGCACAGAGTTAACCGACTTGATCGCCAATTTTTCGTCCATACCCGATTGCAGTAATTCTTCCAAAATGTTAAGTGCTGCACTGCTCTCTTGCTGCGCACGCTCTCCGTTCCCCATACCATCGCTTAAAGAGACTGCGAAAGTCCCATTCCCTAGCTCCATCATGCTGTAGCTGTCTCCTGAGAAGAAATCGCCTCCTTTGGCTGCACTAGCTACTCCTGTAGCAATCTCATATGTTTTAGCAGAGCCGAACATGACTGTAGCCAAGCCTTGGCGGCGATCTGCCTCCGTTTCGCGCATGACAGCTATATGCTCGTCTAGTATGTCCGACAGCAGTGGAGCAATAATTTTCCGACATTCATCAAATCCCCTTGTATAGGCGTGGACAATCTCAATTTCAACCTGGCCTGCATCCAGGCTAATAATTTCGATGGATTGGATGGACAAGCCCAGCCTATCAAGAGCCTCTCGGATTTGCTCTTCCTGCCGATGCATGGTCTGCCCTTCCCGCTGAATTTCCCGCGCTAAATCCTCCATAATTTGCGATACACCTGATAGCTGGTCAGCAACAAGCTGACGACTATCGTATACTTGGCGCTTCCACTGCATATTATGCTGGTAAAGACTATACTGCTGTTTCATTACCTGCAGGACAGCGCCCGTTTTGGCACATGCCTTGCTCCATTGCGGCGGCATCTGCTCTGGCTCTAAATCAGGATTGTCCTCAATGGCACTCATCATTTCCGTCATATACTGATGAGTTTGCATAAACTTGCCGTCCCAACACTGCTCGCACTTAAAGCAAGAGGCACATGTTCCTTCCGCCACCGCATTCATAAAGTGTTCGATTTCTCCGTCCGGTTTTGCTCCCTCACTCGCAGATATCTGATGGAAACTGCGGGACAGCTGGCTGAATACACGGGAGAATTTCGTCACCCGCTCGGCAGTGAGATCACGAACCCTTTTGGCATATTCATGCTGTGACTTGGCGTGATCCTGCGTACCCGGGACATAGGTAGAAACCGCTTTAAAGAAACTTTTTGGAGTCATTAAAAATAATAGGATTGCCGCGCAGCTCTCCCAGGTTGATGTCAGCACGTCTCCAGTCCCATCCAGATAGATCGTCAAAATGGAAGAGCCTAGCAGCATACCAAGGGCTACTGCACCTTTTCTCCCTTCACGCAGCATCCCTGCCAGCAAACCTGCAAAAGCAAGTAGACTCATCTGCACAATTGCAGACATATTGGCCAGGCTCAAAATTAAACCGGTAATCACACCGACCGAAGCACCCAGGGAAGCACCTCCCACCAAAGCAAACACCAAGACCAAATATCGTGAAAGTACATGATCGACAGACAGTGAATGAACGGTCCATCCTACTGCTCCCGTCATCACAGAGGCTAATAGAATAATAAGACACAAAATTTCTTCATTTTTGAGCTGGCTTGCCTTCTTGCGGTACGTAAACAGCGGTATGGCCTGGGTGAACACCAATGTAAGCATAAAACTGAGTACCGCATCCGTTCCCACAATGACAAGCTCATACCATGTAAAAGCCGGAGCCATCACGGCGTTAAATAAATTGACCATAAACACAGACAAGAAGACCATAAGCGGGGCATAGGATAATTCCAGACGATCGAAGGTGCGTAGCCCGCGATACAGGAGATAAAATACGATTAACTCACCACCAATCATGAATAACGATGGGTAAGGAGCTAACAGGCTGCCTAGCACAACGGATACAGCTACAGGCAGCATCAGATCACGCCGAAGGAACGTAATGACCGCAAAATAAGCGAGGGCAAAAGGAGAAAGCTCGTCCAAAATAGTGGCGCGTCCCAATAAAACTCCCATAGCTGACAATAGCAGCATCCATCTTTGCGCGGTTACCCATTGCACTACTTTATGTGAATTGAGCCGTTTCTTGAGTCTGGAAGGCCAACCTTCCGTACGCTCTTTGGATTTGGACTTTCTAGATTTTAACCCCGGAAAATGTACCACGTTCCATTTCTCCATCATGCGTCAGGCACCCCATTCATCAATTTGATGTTCCCATCTTAAACCGGAACGATTGAGAAAGTTTGTCAGAACCTCACGTCTTATTCCAAGAAATTTCCGACAAAAAAACGTGCCGCGCGAAAGGACAGAGCATTCCCCTGTACTTCAAGCTACGCCCGTATGGAAGCAGATGGAAGTTGTCTCTCTCTACGCTTTGGGCGACCTCTCTATGTCAGTCATCCTGATACCAAATCTAGCGATTTGCACAGAAGATAGACGGAAAACCGTTGGAGTTTGTCGGACGATTATGTCCACACGACAAAAAAAACATCCAACATTTCAGTAGATGCTTCTTCTCTTCTTCATAAAACTACTAATCTTAAAAATGTGCCCGTACAACTCCACCAAACATATTGCCCGTAGCCACGACTTGTCGCATCTCTTGTCGGTAGAACGCAAAAAAACCGTAGCAGTCTTTCGACTGTACGGTTTTCCGTGTATGGTTGATACGGTTGTCAAAGTGAATTAAACACGCTTCGCGCCGCGTCCTCCGCGTTTACCTTCGGTGTTCTTTTTCAGCGACGAAATGCGTTCCTCACTATCTTTCAGGAAGCGTGACATTTTATCCTCAAATGAAGGTTTACCCGGTGCAGGCTTGAAAGAACGGCCTCCACGATCGCGGTTGAAACCACCACCGCGTCCCTGACTTGGACCTGAACCTCCGCCGCCAAAACGGTCTCCTCCGCCTGGTCCTCCTGTACGCTCCGGTCTTGGAGCTCTTGGGGGACGGGCTTCACTTGCCGGCTTATCAATCGTTTGCTTAATGGAAAGTCCGATTTTGCCATCTTTGTCAACATTAATGACTTTCACCGTCACAACATCATTAATCTTCAGGTGGTCGTTAACATCCTTAACATAATTATCGGCGATTTCCGAGATGTGAACGAGACCCGTGACACCTCCAGACAAATCCACAAATGCTCCAAAATGCGTGATGCCTGTCACTTTGCCCTCTAACTTGGTGCCCACTTCAATTGCCATAGAATAAAATGATCCTCCCTTAAAATATACAACCGATTTTTTTGCAAAAAAATCCCGCTGTGGTGATTTGATTATACAAAATGGCGGAACCAAGGTCAACTAAGCATTGGCCCGATAATGATTCTATTTTTGATCTCCGATAATTGGCGTCTCTTCCGGTTTGTAAAGACCGTACTTGCTTCTAGCAATTTCTCCAATGTACTCAGGGTCCTTGAGACGATTCACTTCGGTTTGAAGCTGTTGTTCCGTTTGTGTAGCAGCTTGCTTCTGTTTTTCCTTCTGGGTGAGCTGTTCACTTCGATCGGCCATGATCATGCCTTGAGAAAAAAAGGTGAATATGGCCCAACTACCAAAGGCGGCAAGCGATAGCAACCAAATCATGATTCGCCTGCGCCCGCCCGCATTGGACTTGGACGTAGGAGATGAATGGCGATCTACAGACGAATTACGCATGATACTACCCCCTTCCAAACCATCTTTTTGCTGTATTTTTCAGTCTGATACCCAGCTTTACGAGCGGATCTGGCGTCTTCCAACGCGCTATAAGCGGACGGATCAACCAAAGAATCGGCTTCCAAACCGGCATCAGGATGTATATCAGCATCCTTCCTAGGAACACAATAAGTGCCCATGTCCATCCGACCAGCTTGCGTAACAGCCGATACAGCGCTAACACCGGAAGAACAATCAGGATGCGCAGTATGCTGTTCACGATCAACGTCAGTCTGCGAACGATCTCTATTAACATTACCACAAAACGTTGGGTTGTAACACTAAAGGCCCAAAAATAGAGCCAAACCCCCAAAAGTAGTCCTAAAAAGACATAAAACCGCAGCTCACCGCGATTACTCGCGTACAGCACACGGAAAATAAACAAAGCCGAGGCCACCCAATACAGCACGTCCAACAAATGAACACTCCAACGGGCAAAATGAAAGCGGATTGACAGCACCCGGTAGCTGTCAAATACCACTCCCATGGTTATGCCCGACAATAGCATCCACGTCAATGTCAGCCATTGTGTGTAAGGGTTCATTTGAAGAGCTTGCCGAATAGGCTTTTTCCGTTTTTGGCCGGGGCCCCAGGCTCCAGGTAGACGAGGGAAGTAATCAGACCTTCAATGGACAGTAGCCCCTCTTCCAGACTGAGGTTTTTGATATGTAAATGTTGTCCGCGAATGGTGAGATGGCCCAGCTCGGTCTGAAGCAAAAACTCTTCACTGTCAAAGCTCTCCACATTGCTGACGCCTGAAATGTCGAGCTGCTTGCGGCTTTGCATGCGCAGATCATGGTGCTTGGACTTCCCTTGTTCAATCATGGCATGTACCCCTCCTTCTGTTCTTAGCTTATGAAGGGGTGGGCATGATTTAGAACCGCTTTGGCTATTCACGAGCATATATTAGACAATTAGACAAAAGCTCCTCATATAAAAAAAAAAGCATTCCTTCATACAATATGAAGGAATGCTTCTATGTACAACGTTATGAGAAAATCAGATGTCTGCTTACCAGTTCAAACCGTTGTCCCTGGCAATAGGCTCTTCCTTTACCAAAGTGTACATACTTGCAGCCTCGTCCTTGCGTGTAGTGTCGGCGAGCCGTTCCACTCGCACGGTCACCAGCTTCTGGCCAAATTGGACGGTAATTTCATCGCCTACTTTGACCGCACTGCTCGGCTTGGCTTCGCGTCCATTCACCACGACTCTCCCTTGTTCAGAGACGTCCTTAGCTACTGTACGACGCTTAATCAGCCGCGAGACTTTCAAGAATTTATCAAGACGCATTAGTTAACGGCTTCTTTAAGCTTATTACCAGCCTTAAAAGCAGGAACGGTCGATTCTGGAATTTCAATCGTGTTGCCGGTTTGTGGATTGCGACCTGTACGGCTGGAACGTTTGCGCGTTTCGAAAGTACCAAAGCCGATTAGTTGTACTTTGTCACCACTAGCAAGTGCATCTGTAATTTCACCAAGAACGCCATTCAATACAGCTTCAACGTCACGTTTGCTCAAACCGCTTTTGCTGGAAATATTGTTGATCAGATCTGTCTTGTTCATAAGATAAAAGCCTCCTAAATGTCAAAAAATAATCATCACGCTACATGTCCTTAAATGGAGCATACGTGAGGTCCAACTGTGGCCGAAGCCCTTCCTGAATACCACTGTAACATGTTCAACTATTAGCTACAGTTATTTTCAGAATTACTACAAGTTATTCTGGCTTGTCCTTAAAAATCCTGCAATGACAGGCGTTTTTTTATTCGACCCCAGTTAAGCCAACATCCTACTACAAAACTCTGCCCATTGGCAAGTCTGCTCAAGCCGGGCGTATTTTCAACCCTGCATATGACTCATTTTACTGTCCAATACAGCCAAAGATCAAATCTATGGAATCAATCTCTGTCAAGAAGCTTTTTCGCTTCCTGCCAGTAGGTCTCCATTTCATCTACACTGCTGTCCTCAGGGCGACGCCCCTGCTCGCGTAGTTTCTGCTCAATATACTGGAAGCGGCTTACAAATTTGCGATTAGTGGCTGACAGCGCCTCCTCCGGATCTACATCCATGAACCGGGCCGCATTCACGGCAACAAATAGAACATCCCCCAACTCCAGCAACTGAGCTTCCATGGAATGCCCTTCACGAACCGCTTCCTTCAACTCAGCCACTTCTTCGTCCAATTTATCAAATACGCCTTCAATGCTATCCCAGTTAAAGCCTACTTTAGCTGCCTTCTTCTGGAGCTTATACGATTTCATAAGAGCAGGCAGATCACGGGGAACCCCATCCAGTACGGAAGGATTGGCTGCCGCCGTACCTTTTAGCCGTTTTTCCTCTGCCTTCATCTGTTCCCAATTTTGCAGCGCCTCTTCCGCATCATTGGCTTGATTGTCACCGAATACATGCGGATGACGGAAAATAAGCTTATCGTTCAGTCCCTGGATCACATCATACACATTGAAGGTTCCGACTTCCTCCTCCATTTGGGCATGCAGCAAAATTTGCAACAACAGATCGCCAAGCTCTTCCTTCATATGCTCAGGATCATCCTCATCTATGGTTTCAATGACCTCATACGTTTCCTCGATCAGATTTTTGCGGATCGATTGATGTGTCTGTTCACGATCCCATGGACAGCCTTCCGGACTGCGCAAAATATCGACAATCTCATGTAGACGGTCAAAAGAACGCCGTTTCAGGGCCTCATCTTCACTACGAGGTATGTATACCAAGGATAGGTTCCCATAGCCCTCTACTCGATCCAGCTCGTACAGCGGCACCTTGTGGACTGCTTCCTCACCTTCTACCCCAAGCGCGTGGCCGACATACACCTCATAATCGTCAGGATACCGCTCCATCAAACATAGCTTCACATCGGAAGCCGTAAAGGTGTCATATACCTGTCCGATCAGCGTATGCAACTGAGGCTGGAGCCAGCTGGCATCCAGTGTACCTGCATCTAGCAGCTGAAAACCCTCAATCGGATCAAAACCAAGACGCACAAAAGCCTCATCCAGAAAACTTTCTCCACCCAAGATGTTTAGTTCAATCCCTTGCGCAGGACAACGCTCCTTGAGCAACTGCACCGCTGCTTCCGCCACCATCGGGTGACCGGGAACTGCATAGACGATTTCGCTCCCGTCTGCCGCCTTAGCAGCCTTTTCCATCAGTTGACTGGTAATTTCCTCATATACCTCTGGAAAAGAATCCTTTGTCTCATATACCGCATCAAACGACTCAAAAGCCACCTCAAACTCATCCAGCACTCGAACCGCCGGATGTTCCTTGGTTCGCAGATAGAGCGCTGAAGCGCCCCGCATTTTGTTCAATATCCCTATCGTAAGCTGATCGGGATCTCCCGAGCCCAGACCTACGATCGTTAATGTTACGCTCATATTCAATCCTCCGTTCCGCAAAAGCAGGATGCATGCTCCAAAAAAACACCCGGCATAGCCCAGCTTCCGCTTCCTTTGCTTTGGCATTTACTATACCACAAAGTGGTATAGGCTCATAAAATGGCTTGTGCAGCTTTCACGCGGCAAGCCGTATAACCCCGGGCTAAGCCAGTACACGCAGTCTGCGCAGCACAGCTGCCAGCGGGCGTCCGAGCTTGGGCACTGCCACAAGCTCGGCTTCCGTGATCAACCTCAGGCGTGCAAGGCCGATCACGAACACCACGGAGCCTGCCGCTACACCCAGCAGGCTCTCCGCCGCTGCCGTGGCACGACCTCCGGCCGCCCAGCCCAGGGCACCCAGCACAGCACTGGTGCCCCACATCGCCGCCCCGGCTGCACCAGCCAAGGCGACAAGCAATGCCGCCGGTTTGAGCACACTGGCGGACCAGCTCCCGCGCAGCCCCACCAAGCGGGCCAGCAGCGCGATGTTGATCACAGCCGCCAGCAGATAGGCGACAGCCCCCGCAATGGCGGCGCCTGCCGTGCCGAGCTGCGGCACGAGCAGCCAGTTTAGCAGCGCCTTGGCCGCAGCGGCCGCGAGCATAGCCAGGGCTGGCGCACGAACCGCGCCAAGCCCTTGCAACAGCGCAGCCGAGATGATGCTGAGCGTGCCGCCTACGGCGGTCAGCGCCATCCAGCGCATAACCGTGCTGCCAGTGTCGTCTGCATACAGCATCACATTGACGGGCACGGCCAGCACGATCAGACCTGTCGCAGCGGCTAGTCCCAGCAGCCAAAACCAGCGCAGCGATTGCTCGCACTGACGACGTGCCAGCTCCGTACCTCCGGTCACCCGTGCCTCAGCCAGCGAGGGTATGAACAATGCCGACAATGTGGTGGCAAACATCATGACCAGCTGTACTAGCGGAAGCCCCCGGTTATACACGCCGAAGGCCACCATAACCGCCGTATCATCCAAGCCCTCCTGCTTTAACAGGCGAGGGACGGTAAATGTATCTACCAGGTTTATTAACGGAACGGCTAGCGCTCCAAGGCAAACAGGCAGAGCATAACGTAGCAGGGCCTTTAGCAAAGCACCACTGCTTTCCGCTGGGTGAAGCTCACCAGTCTGTGCCTGCACTGTTGTCACGACCGTCTCTTGCCGCCTAAGTCTCTTTCTGTGACCTCGCCAATACAGCAGCATGATCACCAGGCCCGCTGCTCCGCCTGCTGCTGAACCAAACACTGCTCCGGCGGCAATCATATCCGCCCCTGCTCCTTGTGACAGCATGAACAGCAACAATATGATCATCACGCTTACCCTTATCGCCTGCTCCGTCACTTGGGAGACAGCCGTCGGAATCATATTTTGCAAGCCTTGAAAATAGCCCCTCAATCCCGCCATAATCGGCACGAACAAGAAGGCAATCGCCGCCGCCCTCACCGATGGAATGACGTGAGCATTGTCGATCCACTGGCCGATTAGTGGCGCACACGTATACATCAGCAGCCCCAGAGTCAATCCGAATATGCCTAGTACAAGCGAAGATATTCGGGCAACACGTTGCCCCGCTGCCTGGTTTCCCACAGCCTCATACTCAGCTACAAATTTGGATACAGCCGCCGGGAATCCAGCAGCTGCAATGGTAATGAACAGCGTATAAAAAGGATAAACCGTATTATAAATGCCAAACACGCCGTCGCCGCCAATATTTTGCAGCGGGATTTTTTGCAATGTGCCGATCAGCTTGCTTGCTACAGCTGCCAGTGTTAAGATGACAGCGCCTCGTAGCAGCCGCGAAGCGGCGCGATTTTCCTGCATTCTCCGTCTCCACTCCCACCTGGAATTAGCATTTTTACGAGTCCTATTATACCGTCTCTTCTTCCGGAAAGAAAAAAATCCCTGTACAACGTTGAACGGCTTTAGCCATTCTGTACGTCACACAGGGGTGAAACGGGGTGTTACTGTTCCATTTGTTTGCCCAGGAAGCCAGCGGCTGTTTCAGCCATCTTGACCTCCATTTCGGACATTTTTACATTTTCATCCTTGTTCAACAATATAACAGAACCAATGGGATCACCACCCGAAACAATGGGAGCCGTCACAAAGGACGAGAGTGTTTCTTCGTGGTCTCGCGTCAGCTCGTAAGAGCCGCTGGCTGTCTCCAGCACAGTCTTGCGATTATCCATGCTACCTTCAATAATGCTACCGATTTGCTTGTCCAGAAACTCTTTTTTCGAGCCTCCAGCCACCGTAATAATGGTGTCACGATCGGTAATCATCGTAATATGGCCAGTACTTTCAAACAGGGACTCAGCATACTCTTTGGCGAAATCACCAAGTTCACCAATAGGTGAATACTTTTTCAAAATGACTTCTCCGTCACGATCCACAAAAATCTCAAGCGGATCTCCTTCACGAATTCTCAAGGTGCGGCGAATCTCCTTTGGAATAACTACCCGCCCAAGATCATCAATACGGCGAACTATACCAGTAGCTTTCATTTCACATGTTGCCCCACTTTCTCAAGAAGAATTTAGTAAACTACTGACGGTATCGAAAGACGCTTCCACTCCCCCAGAAGCGGTCACGAAGAACGTCGCGTTCATGGTGTTTATGGTGATATCTGACCATAGTATTCATCTGTTCCCAATTCCTTATGCATGTTCAGTTATTTACCTTCGTTTGCAGCTCCATCTTTAGCTGTTCCAGCTTTGCTATCGCCCGTACCGCTTGTTGTTCCGCTCGGCGTAGTTGTGCTGCCCGCACCGGACGTTGCACCACTTTTCTCTTGCGTAGCAGGTGCCTTAGGCAGATTGATTTTCAAATCAAGCTTCGTCAAATCATTTTCGGTAAAGTTTTGGATACTTTCCCCAGCTAGTTTATTTTTCAGGGCAGCCTTTTCGTTGTCCTTCAATTTATCAAATGTCGGCTCATTGCGGGACTCCACTTTGATCACGTGATATCCGTATTCTGTTTCCACGGGTTCACCAATTTTGTTAATTGGTTGAGTCTCGGCAGCCTCTTTAAAAGCAGGTACCCATTGCGCTACAGATGCATTCTCATACAGCCCGCCATTAGATGCGGAACCTGGGTCTTCCGAATACTTCTTAGCAATCGTTGCAAAATCCGCTCCACCATCCAATTTTGCCTTTACCTCTTTGGCCAGCTTGAGAGTAGCCTCTTTTGTACGCTGTTTCTTTGTTTTTGGATCTTCAAAATTAATCAATACATGACGTACAGTTGCTGTCGTGAACTGATCTTTATTTTTTTCAAATTCCTGTTTCAGCTGATCATCCGTTACTTTATTGGTTTCGCTGTTGATTACCGTCATTACACGCGTGAAGTAATCTTTCACACCTTGTTCGGTCAGCTTCTGATCACTTAGAAATGTCTTAAACTTATCTTCTCCGACCGACTTTTTATACTGCTCCAACTGCTCGTTTCCTTGTTTGGCGCCCTCTTCCTTGGCTTTGTCGTCCGCTTTGGCTGCCAAAAGCTTGTACACTACTTCCTGCTTTACAATTTGCTCACGTACCTGATCAGAAGCTAAAGCAGCCTCATACTCTGGGTACAGAAATTTCATCATGCTGATTTCTTGGTTGAACTCATTTTCGGTAATCGTTCCACCCTTATAGGTCACGACAACCTTGCTGTTGTCTTTCGGCTCATCCTTGACCTTATTCTCATCCGCTTGCTTCGTACATGCTGCGAGCACCGATATAGCTAGCAACGCTGCCATGCCCAAGGAGAGCATTCTCCAAGGTTTTCTTTTATTTAGTTGTGACATTTTGCAGTTCCTCCTTCAATGTGAATGCTTCTTTCAATGCACTCAAAAATTGCTCCAGCAGTTCTAGCAGTTGTGCATCATTTAGACCTTTACCCTTTATGCGTACGCTCATAGAAGTACCCTGTTCAAATTGTACACGTCTTTCAAAGCGATTGCCAATCTCGGCAAGTTTGGCAGTCTGCAGCGCCTGCTGGCGCCCCTCGTGAAATTTCAACACCATATTGTCATCCCGTTGAACAATGGACTCGATGCCATACATCCGTCCATACACCTTGAGACGGGCCACGGCCAGCAAATGACGCACTGCCTCTGGCAGATCGCCAAACCGGTCGACCAGTTCGTCCTCCAGCTCGGAAGCCTCGTCAAAGGTACTGACTGCCGCAACCTTTTTATAAATCTCAATCTTCTGAATGCTGTCATAAATATAGTCTCCCGGCAGGTAAGCATCGACGCTCAAATCAATCGATGTACTCCAATTCCGGTTGGATTGATCCTCTTCTCCAAGCACACTGACTTTACGTTTATTGATTTCCTCAGCCAGCATTTGTGAGTAAAGATCAAAACCGACGGATGCGATGAATCCGTGCTGCTCGGCGCCAAGTAAGTTACCCGCTCCGCGGATGGACAAATCACGCATTGCAATCTTGAACCCGGAGCCCAACTCCGTAAATTCTTTGATAGACTGAAGTCGCTTCTCCGCTACCTCTGTAAGCACCTTATCTCGCTGGTACGTGAAATAAGCATAGGCAATCCGGTTGGAACGACCTACACGCCCACGCAGCTGATAAAGCTGGGAGAGCCCCATTTTATCGGCATCATGCACAATGAGTGTATTCACATTGGGAATATCCACACCGGTTTCGATAATGCTCGTGCTAACCAGTACATCATATTCACCATCCAGGAAATCCAAAATGGT
Source organism: Paenibacillus sp. lzh-N1 (assembly GCF_002872435.1). NCBI lineage: Bacteria > Bacillati > Bacillota > Bacilli > Caryophanales > Paenibacillaceae > Paenibacillus > Paenibacillus sp. lzh-N1. The sequence goes on from NZ_CP025696.1 coordinate 1,672,079, forward strand.
TTTCTCCAGTTCCGTTTCAGACATCTGTCCGTGGCCTACGCCCACCTTGGCGTCTGGGACAAGTGCATTGATCTCGGCAGCCATCTCCTGAATACCCTGCACGCGATTATACAGGTAATAAACCTGCCCTCCGCGTGCCATCTCGCGTTCAATGGCCTCACGAACTAGAGTCTGGCTATGCTCAACGACATAAGTTTGCACTGGAAAACGATTTTCCGGTGGCGTCTCAATGACTGACAAATCACGTACACCCAGCATGGACATATGCAGCGTACGCGGAATAGGTGTAGCCGTTAGCGTCAACACATCTACATTCGTTTTCAGTTTTTTCAGCTTTTCTTTGTGCGTGACACCAAAACGTTGCTCCTCATCGACAATAAGCAGCCCCAGATCTTTAAACACCAGATCCTGTGAAAGTAGACGGTGAGTACCAATGACAATATCAACCGTACCTTGTCGAACTCCCTTGGTCGTCTCATTCTGCTCTTTGCGCGAGCGGAAACGGCTCAATACCTGAATATTGAACGGATACCCAGAAAAGCGCTCACGGAATGTCTCATAGTGCTGTTGCGCCAAAATCGTCGTCGGTACCAGCACAGCCACTTGTTTGCCCTCAATAGCAGACTTAAAAGCAGCACGAATAGCCACCTCAGTCTTGCCGTAGCCTACGTCACCGCACAGCAAACGATCCATTGGACGACTCTGCTCCATGTCCTTCTTAATTTCTTCAATAGCCCGAACCTGGTCACGTGTCTCATCATACGGGAACATATCCTCAAATTCCTGTTGCTCCGGCGAATCCTTTTCAAAAGCAAAGCCTGGTGCTGACTGTCTTTCCGCATATAGCTTGATCAGGTCATCTGCGATGTCCTGAACCGAGCTGCGCACCTTACTTTTAACACGTGTCCACTCATTGCCGCCCAGTTTGTAAATTTTGGGCTCCTTGTCCTCTGAGCCCACATACTTCTGAATCAGATCAATTTGTTCAATCGGTACAGACAGCTTATCTCCGCCTGCATAGAGGATATGCATGTAATCCTTATGGATACCGCCAACCTCCAGCGTACCGATTCCCATATACTTCCCGATTCCGTGATTTTGGTGTACGACATAGTCGCCCACCTTCAGCTCGCTATAGCTCTTAATCCGCTCTGCATTGTCTACATGTCGGCCCTGCTTACGTGCTTTCCGCTGCTTCTGGGAGAACATCTCACCCTCGGTAATCACCGCCAGATGAATAGACGGCATCTCAAAACCGCTTTGCAGATTACCAATCGCCATAGTCGGCTCATCAATACCGTAGTCTTGAAGCACTCGCCGCATCCGATCCAGACGTTCATCTCCACTCGCCAGCATCATAACCTGTGTGCCTGCCTTGCGCCAACGATCCATCTCTGCCTTGAGTACATTCATTTGACCGTGGAAATCCTGCATGCCCCGGCAAATGAAGTTCAAAATATTTTGCGGCTGCGTATGCGGAACCTGGCGAAGGAAGATCGACAGGAACAGGGTTTGAAATCTCCGATTATACAGCAGATTATCCGAGTTATCCGATAGCTCCAGTTGTGGTAGAGTTTTACCGTTTTGAAGCAAATGCAGATTCCACTCAGACTCATCCCGCTCTAGCTGCCTGGCTGTTTCTAGCATCCGTGCTGGTTCATCAATGATCAGAATCGTATCTGCCGGCATATAATCAGCCAAGGTTTTACGTTCAGGATATAGCAGGGAGATATATTTATAGATTTCGTCAAAATACACATGCTCCCGCAACAGCTCAATTTCACGATGAATTTCCTCTTTCAGATGCTGCTTAGCCTGACGATCTGTCATTTTGTCCAGCTGTTCCTCCAACAACATAGCAGCGGCATCGGCAGCTTGGTCCATACGCTGGTGGCTTGCAATAACTTCCTTACATGGCGTTACAGTAACTTCCTGTACCTTTTCCACCGAACGCTGATCTTGCGGATCAAACATACGGATGGAGTCAATTTCATCGTCAAACAACTCCACACGATAGCCCCAACGGGTTGTCATTGGGTAAAAGTCGATAATTCCCCCGCGTACACTCATCTCCCCGCGGGATTCAACACGTTCTACACGCTGGTATCCCATCTCAACCATATGCAGCAAAAATGCTTCCAGCTGAATCGTTTCTCCCTCTTTCAGCTCAACACGAGCCTCACGCCATGTTTCCGGGATTGGTAGTAGACGCCGGACCCCAGAAAACGGCACGACAACAACCCCACGAAAACCCTGGGCGCATCGTATCAATACATCAATTCGTTGGGATAATGTCTCTGGACTGGATATGGCAGCTTCAGCAGCTACCAACTCGTTGGCTGGATACAATAAAACCTGATCAGGAGAAAGCGCTTCCTGCAAATCATCTGCTATTTTTTGAGCGGCAAACATATTGTGCGTCATGACCATCAACGGTCGTCCAGTATCTTCAGCAAGTGCGGCCATCAGTACCTGTCTTGAAGAGCCTGACAAGCCTGATATCAGCTGTTCCTTCATGCCTGAGGATATACCTGCCGCAATGGATGCATAATCAGCATCCTTCGTAAAAGCCTGAATAAGTGCTTGTAACAAAAAAGGCACCCCTTTATGCTTATAAATAGTTACATGTAAACCGAAAAAGAAGCCTCAGCAATGCTGCCAAGGCTCCATAAGCGGAACTACCGCTTCACCTCTCAAGCTGGTACATCAGACCAGTTGAATACCTGTTATTGGAGCGGGTTTACGAGCAGACTCAGCTCCGGATTATTCTCCAGTGCCTGACTGCAATGCTCGCAAATGACTTTAACAGTCACTTCACCACCCGAATTATACGCTATTATATCTCTACGTTCAGCAGGGGTCAAGGAATGGAAGCCTAACCTTTCTTCGGTTATTACAGCGGAGTCAATTCGCCCTAAGAAAGTTCGACAATGTCTGCATACATAATTAACAACCATGTAATGTATATGCCTCCTGAAAGTTTTCTATACCTTTCAGTATGTCCAACAATCTTCCATTTAAGCCCGTCTACCTGCGTCAGAGCTTACTTGTTGAATTCAGCCATCGTCCGCTCAAACGGATGATTCAAGCTGTATTCTAAAGCGTTGCACGTATCTTCTATCATTCCGGTCAATAGTTCCTTTTCCTTCTTTGGAAAGGTGCCCAGAACATAATCGACAATAGCATGTCCAGGCTCTGGACGGGAAATGCCCATACGAATCCGGTTGAAGGACTGCGTCCCTGTATGCTGAATGATCGATTTAATGCCATTATGACCGCCTGCGCTACCTTGATAACGCAGTCTTATTTTACCGACCTCTGTATCCAGATCATCGTACACGACAATCAGATCTTCCATATCTGCCTTATAGTAGTCCATATATGCACGTAGAGACTCGCCTGAGAGATTCATATATGTCATAGGCTTAATCAGTACCGTTTTCACGCCACCAATGTGCCCCTCACCAATCAACGCCTTACATTTGCTTTGGGTAATCTGGATATTATGGCGTGAGGCAAGTGCATCTAAGGCCATAAATCCGACATTATGTCTCGTTTTCTCGTATTGGGGACCGGGGTTGCCCAATCCTACAATCCACTTCATTAACCTTGACACCCTCTTTCGAAGTCTTGATTTTTTGGTAAAATAGTTGTAGTGAACAGGAAGGTGCGTGCCGATATGCTCAATCAAGGTGATATCCTCTTATATGACAGCCATTTTCTATATCATTTAAAACATTCCGTTCCTGTCCAAATTTATGACGGGAATGTACATGTTCAAATTGGCATCGTTGCGCGTTTTAATGAGCATTTCGTCGAAATCGAGGACACACTATACAATCGTCAACGCTTCACATTCATATCTCGGCCAGGCTTTTAGCCTGACATGCTGATAGGGGTTACCTTTTCCATATGGAAAAAGCAACCCCTTTTTTAATGAGCCAGTGCTTATTCGATTTCAAACAGTTTGCTGATCGACAATTCTTCATGCACACGGATGATGGCTTCTCCCATTAATGGAGCCACAGACAGTACCTTCAGCTTGCTTGTCGGATTTGGGTGAACGATCGGGATTGTATCCGTCACAACCACCTCTTTTAATGGCGAATTCTCCAGTCTTTCCATCGCAGGACCAGACAGCACGGCATGTGTGCAACATGCATACACATCTTTTACGCCGCCTTCTTTAAGCGCATTTGCACCCAATACAATCGTTCCGGCTGTATCAATGATATCATCAATTAAAATAGCCGTCTTACCCTCAATGTTCCCGATGATATTCATCACTTCACTGACATTTGGCTCTGGACGACGCTTATCAATAATAGCGAGCGGCGCACTCAGGAAGTCCGCCAGCTTGCGCGCGCGAACAACCCCACCATGGTCGGGTGAAACAACAATCGGGTTCTCAATTTGTTTGGAACGGAAATATTGGGCCAGAATTGGCGCTCCCAGCATATGATCCACTGGAATATCAAAGAATCCCTGAATCTGCATCGCATGCAAATCCATACTGATTACGCGGTGAGCTCCCGCTTTTTCAATCAAGTTAGCGACAAGTTTCGCTGTAATCGGATCACGTGAACGAGCCTTACGATCCTGACGAGCATAACCGTAATATGGCATAACAACATTGATACTTTTGGCAGAAGCACGTTTAAGTGCATCAATCATAACCAATAACTCCATCAAGTTGTCGTTAACTGGCAGACAAGTGGACTGTACAATATACACATGGCAGCCGCGAACACTTTCCGACAGCTTAACCTGAATTTCACCGTCACTAAACGATGTGGTATGGGATTCCCCCATTGGGATTCCGATGTAGTCCGCAATCTGGTGGGCTAACTTCGGATTGGAGTTACAAGTAAATATTTTGAGTTTGGAATCGCAATAAGTCATTAATAGAAACCCTCCGTGCTGGTTCATTCATTACAGATTCAACAGCTTGCTGATTAAGGTCATTCCGATCTTTTTTTCTTTGCTTTGGCACGCGCGCGGATTTTGTCCGCATATCCGGCTTTGTTCTCTTGACGTGGTCTGGCAATGGCCAGATCGTTATCAGGGACAGCATGTGTTACAGTGGAGCCTGCGACAACATAGGCACCTTTTCCAATCTTAATTGGGGCAATCAGATTCACATTGCTGCCAACAAAGGCATCATCTTCAATTTCTGTAATGGATTTATTATATCCATCATAATTGACCGTTATTGCCCCGCAGCCAATATTTACGTTTGTACCCACCTTGGCATCACCGACATAGCTCAAATGAGACACCTTGGAATGATCTCCAATAGTCGCATTTTTCACCTCTACAAAATCACCAATCTTCACATGTTCGCCAAGCTTCGCGCCTGGACGCAGATAAGCAAACGGCCCTACAGATGTACTGCTTCCCACTTCCGCTTCGTTCAACACCGAATGTTTCACTGTTGCCCCTGAGTGGATAACCGTATTCTGGATCTCTGCCTGCGGACCAATCACACAATCTTCTCCGATTTGTGTTTGACCATGCAGCCATGTATTTGGGTACAATACTGTATCGGAACCAATGACAACATCGCTCCCGATGTAGGTAGAAGACGGATCAATGACGGTGACACCATTCAGCATATGTTTGCGAACAATACGCTCGCGCATATAACCTTCAGCAACCGACAAAGCAACTCTGTCGTTTACACCGATAGATTCCGACACGTCATTGGTCAAATACGCCTCAACCTGCTCACCTTCGCCATGCAAAATACCAATGACATCGGTCAGGTAGTATTCCTGCTGTGCATTGGTGTTCGTTACCTTGTCCAGCGCTGCAAATAACTTGGCATTGTCAAAGCAATACGTGCCTGTGTTAATCTCACAGACAGCATCTTCCTCAGGTGAACAATCCTTCTGTTCCACGATCTTAAGCACGGCCCCGGAAGTATCACGGATAACTCGTCCATATCCTTTCGGGTTGTCCAACTCAGCGGTCAGAATTGTTGCTGCCGCTCCGCGGCTTTCGTGCAGTTGCACCAAACCTTCCAGCGTTTCCGCTGTGATCAACGGAGTATCTCCACAAATGACAATTGTGGTGCCCTGTTCCTGGCCGAGCAGGTCCTTGGCTTGCTTGACAGCATGACCCGTTCCCAGCTGCTCTGCCTGAAGCGCATATTCTGCCGACGGTCCCAAATAAGACTGTACCGCCTCTGCTCCGTGACCCACGACGACTACACTTCGGGACACACCGATTTCACGAACCGTGTCGAGCACATGTCCGACCATCGGTTTTCCGCACACCGGATGCAGAACTTTATATAATTTGGATTTCATACGTTTTCCCTGCCCTGCGGCAAGAATGACTGCCAACCTTTCCAACAAGTCCAACCTCCTATCCTGAAAATAACAGTTACCCCTTGGCTAAAACGTTAATTCCCAGATCAGATTTTGCTTAACTTTTCACAATCCTCCTGAAAAATAACGGCGAACCTTTGGTTAATGGCTATTTTTTCAGGCCAGCTTGTGCTGGACGTTCATCCCCGGGACGCATCGCTGCCTAGTCCCTGTCTTATGAAAAAGCCGCTTCGGCAGCCCGGATGGCTCCAAGTTGCCTTAAAACTGACTGTTAACTCACTAAAGAATATATCTCATTCCAGACAAAAAGAAAAGAGAGCCACAGTTAGTGGCTCTCTTTTTCTTTTATACCCCAATCCTGCTTTAGGCGAATTAAGCGCCTTCTTCAATAGCAACTTCTTCATCAACAGCTGCACGTTCGTACTCAGTCAATACAGCAGCTTGAATCTTTTCACGGGTTCCTGAAGATATCGGGTGAGCGATATCGCGAAACTCTCCGTCAGGGGTTCGTTTGCTTGGCATAGCTACGAACATCCCGTTATTACCGTCGATAACTCGGATGTCATGGACAACAAACTCGTTATCAATTGTAATGGATGCAATCGCCTTCATTCTTCCTTCTGAGTTCACTCGGCGGAGTCTAGCATCCGTAATCTGCATGTGTGTTTCACCACCTTTTTCCAAATAGGACTTGGTGTATACATTCCACACAGCATTTCGAATTCCTTCTTTTTTTGGACAATTCGTATCCTAAATTCAGGTAATTTTTTTGAAAAGATTTCTTTTCGACATATTTAGGTATTTTATGATGAATTGTGACAATTTACTGCCCCGTTAACTCATCAAAATAATTCCCTAGCTTGACTGTTATTTGCTTGCTTCGAGAATCGACTGCAGTCAGATTTGCCAGTGAAATATAATCGTGCAACAGGCGCTCTTCATTCTCCACCTCGCCCGACTCTACCAGCACACCGACACCAGCTACCTCAGCATCAAACTCTGCTAACAAGTCGACCATTCCTTGTATCGTGCCGCCAGCCTTCATAAAGTCATCTACAATGAGCACACGCGATTTCTCACGCATTGCACGTCTGGATAAAGACATCGTATGAAGGCTCTTTTGTGATCCAGAAACATAATTTATACTTACAGCTGAGCCTTCTGTCACCTGATGGTCCCGCCGTACAAGCACGACTGGCAAATTAAGCTGTGCTCCGGTTGCATATGCGAGCGGAATGCCCTTCGTCTCCACGGTCATAACCACATCAATCTGACGATCGGCAAAAGCGGTCGCAAATATTTTACCCGCTTCGTTCATCATCGCTGGTTGGCCCAGCAAATCGGACAGATACAGGTACCCTCCCGGTAATATGCGATCAGGCTGCTCCAGCTGCGCGCACAAGTCGTTCGCAAACGCAAGCGCATGTTGCTTGGAGAGCCTAGGGATCAGCTTGACGCCCCCTGCCGCTCCCGCCAGTGTCAGAAGCTCGCCAGTACCCTCGTCCTCAAATACTTCTTTGATAATAGCCAGATCCTCGCTTATCGACGACTTAGCTGCCCCGTATCGATCTGCAAAATGAGTAAGAGGCACCAATGTATGCGGCCGTGACAATAAAAATTGCGTCATTTCCACCAATCGTGAGCTTCTTTTAAGTTTTTTCACAACAATTCCTCGCGATCTATTCTCCTGCCGCCCGCTTCGTACAATAAAGCACCGGCGGACTGGCCGGTTGCTGGCGGAATGTAAGTGATGTAGTAAAATCCGAATATTTAATAGTAAATATATCATCTTCGTACGTATTTGTACAACAATTGCCACTATAATATGAAAAAAATATCTAAAATCAGGTCAAAAGTCGTACTGCGTAAACATCTTTGCAAAAGCCTCTTAGTCCGTTATAGATCCGTGGCACTTTGGCTTCCTTCGATACCAGTCCGAACACTGTAGGTCCGCTACCTGACATCAGCACCCCATCAGCTCCTAAACGGATCATGGAGTTTTTAAGATGCTCCACTTCTGGATACAGCTTTAATGTAACATCCTCCAGTACATTCCCCAGGGCATTGCATACATCGGTAAAAGAAGCATTACGAATCGCCTGCTCCATCTGCCGGGCAGACGGGTGGTGCGTAATCTGATCCGCTTTGACACGACCATACACTTCAGCTGTCGATACATTAATCGGCGGCTTGGCGAGGATCACCCAGCATTGTGGCGGATTCGGCAGTGGTTTAAGCAGTTCTCCACGTCCGCTCGCTAAAGCTGTGCCCCCTGTAATACAGAAAGGTACGTCTGAACCCAATTCAGCACCCAGTACCCTTAATTCCGCATCCGAGATACCAAGTTTCCACAGCTTGTTCAGCCCACGCAATGCTGCGGCAGCATCGCTGCTTCCGCCTGCTAATCCTGCAGCCACCGGGATATGCTTATCCAGATGGATATGGACGCCTGTAGACACGTTATAACGTTCTTTGATCAGACGCGCAGCCTGAAAAGCCAAGTTCTTTTCATCTAACGGTATGTACCCGGCTTGGCTTGAAATAATAATGGTATCACGCGGTAACTCGGACATCGTCAATCGGTCGGATAGATCGACCATAGTCATAATCATTTCGACCTCGTGATAACCATCGTCCCGCTTACGTAGAACATCAAGCATTAAATTAATTTTCGCCGGTGCTTTTTCATATATTTTCAAGGCGTTCACCCACCTTCAACTTTTCCCTCAAGACAGCTTAACATATTATATCAGACTCAGCCTGTCAAGTCATGAGGTTCAAAAAAGCGGAGATGCCCCGGTATGACCCCGGATATCCCCGCTTTTTATCAGCACCACCGATGGCTACGATTTGCGAGAAGCCGCCTGCTCTGCAAGCTGAATGGCCCGCTTGACCATATTGCCCGCATCCTTGGCTTTAATGCCTCCCCAGCCTTCTTCCTTAACCGTGTCGTAAAACCCAAGATCTTTGGCCAGTTCATACTTCAGCTCTTCCGACATAACACTCCGTCTTCTTCGGCTCATGCATACGCCCCCTTCGGCAATGGAATAAGGAAGATCATTCCCGACTTAGTATGTGCAGAGATATCATGCTTCATCCTGCTCTGTAAATACAAAACGACCCCGTCACTAAAAATGACGAGGTCGCCGTTAAACCTGCAAAGCTGGTATAAATCACGTAAAAAAGAATTAAGGTGTTTCGAAATATTCGACTACACTTGTGTGGGAGTCGGGATCATATACACTGACCTCCACCGACTCGGTAAGAATGTCAGCATAGCTGTAGGAGACACGTTTAAACGTCTGTTGCTCCTGATCCAGCTTGACAATAAAAACAGAAGGGTACGTTTCTTCCAAGACACCAGTTCGTTCGACGGTCTTACGGCGTCCGCCGTTAGCCCGCAGCAAAATTTTTTGCCCTACATGTGCGTCGAGACTGCGTTTGATTTCCAACAGCGTATTTTTAGCCATTGCCTAACGACCACCTCTTTCCTTGTCCATTATAACGAATTTTAGAGGGATTGTCAAATCAAGCTAAATATTATAACAACACGAAAAATAAGTTGTCAATTTAATTTTTTGCGAACAGGAATAATATGCATAAAAAATGACAAAAAGCCTCTAAAAAGAGGCTTTTGTTCAGATATATCCTATCGGGCACATTTGAATTTCAGATCGCTGAAGGCGTTACTTTAAGCGTTGACAAATTTTCAAGCTTCGGCAAACCGATGCGGTAGCTTCCCCTTGTTTCAATTCCACCCACTCCGCGGCTGCCACTGATGGTCTGATGAAATAAGTCTCCCATATTGACTGTATCACGGATTGAAGTAAATGCGGCCTTGGCAGCCACGTAAACGGGGTCCAGAGCGTGAATCAGGATACGCCCTGGGGAGCTGGCAAAATTGGCTCCCGCACGTAGCAGCGCCTCAAAATGGGACTGGCATGCCCCCGCTACAATTGTCAGTGAATCCAGATGACGCTCATATTGTCTGGCTACCTGAATCGCTGCCACAAAATTTTGTGAATTCTTGTAGCTTTTCAAGCTGTACAAATCGTAAGGTTGCGGCTGCTTCAGCACACCATCATGTCCGGTGATGACTACAATATCAGGACGAATGCGGGGAAGCAGTCGATATAACGTATCCGCCATTGCCGATTCGTGAACGTGATGTCCCTCAGCGGGAACACGGAGCTGTTCATATAAACTGAGACATTTTCTTAAATAGCCGGGATCTCCATCCAGATGAAGAACCTTTCCTGGCATTTCAAAATACGTCGACTCTACCGGATCACTCCACTCTCCAATCAGAGCCGCCTGGCTACGGGCAGCTTGCTGCTGGCGTGCCCGTTGCAAAAGATTAAGAGACTCCCCGGCCTTAATGTGGGCCTGTTGAGTCTTACCGCTAATCTGGTCTGCAGGCACTCTGACCAGATCGTTCACCGGGGAATCGGCCAGTAGCCGAAATTCCGTCCCCTTAATGATCGCTTTATCCCGCTGGATGTCTTCAACGCGAAACGTGACATCACCGCCGTACGATTTCCGAACGACCAAGTCTCCTAAACTCATCACACTGTATCACCCCTCCTATATCGTATGGGTGAATGCACAGTTTGGTTCCAACTTAGGATATACCAGCCTCCAATAGCACGGCGCTCAGACGCGCAAATTCCTCGATACTCAGCGTTTCCCCTCGACGGGAGGGCTCAATATCAGCTTGTTGCAACAGCGGCTCCAGCGTGTCCCTGTTCTCTTTGGTGAAGAAGCGGCTTTTCAGGTTATTTGAAATGGTTTTACGACGTTGGGCAAAAGCGGCATGAACCACTTCAAAAAAGTGTTTCTCGTCCACCACTTCCACCGGAGGGACTTCTCGTACACGCAGCCGAATAACTGCCGAATCAACATTCGGCTGAGGAATAAATACTGTATTCGGCACCGTACAGACTAACTCAGGCTCGCTGTAATATTGCACGGCTATGCTTAAGCTGCCGTAATCCTTCGTACCAGGAGACGCAGCCATGCGCTCAGCTACCTCCTTTTGAATCATAACGACGATATTCTCCAAAGGAAGCTTGTCCTCCAGTAGACGCATCAGAATCGGTGTAGTGACGTAATACGGCAGATTAGCGACGACACTCACTTTGCTCACGTCTGCAAAGTCAGCTGCAAACACTTCACGCAAATCCAGCTTTAACACGTCTCCATGGCGAACCTTTACATGCTCGTAAGGGGCCAGCACTTCTTCAAGAATGGGCAACAGCCGCTGGTCAATCTCAACAGCGGTAACTGCCTTAGCGGATTGCGCCAACTTCTCGGTCAAAGCTCCAATGCCCGGACCGATCTCAAGTGCGCCCTTTGTATCATCCAATCCGGCAGCATTTACGATCTTGCTCAGAATATTTTGATCAATCAGAAAGTTTTGTCCCAGACTCTTTTTGAACGAAAAACCGTGCCTTTGAATAATTTCCTTCGTACGCCGCGGTGTTGCTATATCTTGAATCCCTGTCATACGGATATCACAATCCTTCACTTTCGATTTGTGCCAGCGCACTGGCAAATTCCTCACGACTGATCTGAAATACAGAGAGCCGCTTATGTAGCTGCTTTCCGTTACAATAGCCAATACCCAGTACATTCCCCAAGGCCATACGGCGTGCAGCAGCATTGGGGTGAGTAATAAGTCCAGCGTCAATCAGGTCCGCCATTTCAATCAGCGGTTCGGCGCCTTCCACTGTCGTATGTACCCGCGCGAGAGCGTGTCTGATGGCTTCCGGGGAGGCATTCTCCACGCCAATATCCCCTTTGCGTGTCGCCTCTGCCTCAGGTATAAAAGCCTGCTTGCAGCCGGGGACCTTGGAGGCGATAATTTTACGGATACGCTCCCCTGCATGATCGGGATCAGTTAAAATAATGACCCCCCGCCGTTCCTGCGCCAATGCAATTTTCCGCAGCGTCATTTTATTAATGGCTGAACCGCCAGTTTCTATCGTATCTGCTTCGACAGCACGGCGAATGGCTACCGTATCATCCCGGCCTTCCACCACGATCACTTCCTTGATCATCTTCGTTTCCCTCCACTGCTACACAGCAACATATATTATCTTTCCCTGCTTTTGAAAACAAAATAAGAAGAGGATATCCTCTTCTTAGCATGGCATAACTATGTTGTTAATACTATCGCATTGTCCTCAACATACACAACCTGTTTTAGTTGATTTCCGGCTTTACAGGTCCGATAACATATACGGTTTTACCGTGCTTACGACCAAATTGGTTAGCCCGGCTTAAACTCTCATAATACACATCGATTTTGTGGCCTTTAATCGCGCCACCGGTATCCTCCGCACGGCGGAAGCCTACCCCTTCAATATACACCCACCAGCCGATGGGAATTACATTCGGATCGACAGCGATGGTGCGTCCTTCCGTGACACGCGTGCCGGAGGCGGTACGTGTACCGATACCTGGCTCCTGGGCAGAGTACGCCGTCATGGAGACATTTTGTAAAACTTTTTTATAATTAAAATTAATACCTGCTTTACGGACAGCACTGCCCGAACTAACCTTTGTAGCCTTAACCGCATCTTTAGGGCCGATGGAAGCAGCTAGAACGACCGGTTTTTTCTTAGTCCCTACCGCAATTACCTTATCCACACGATTTTGTGCGACTTCCTTGTTGACCAGCTGTTTGGACACCAATTTTCCATCATGGTATACCTTTTGAACATGCTGGACTACCACACCCGATTTGCCACTTTGAATGACTCGATTATCGCCTTTATAGAGACTTGGATCTGCCGTTTTGATGACCTGATAAGGCACTTGTTTTTTCTGTTCGACCTGCTGTTTCTTTACACGGACGATTTTTATGTCCATGTTAGATGAAACAGAGGCATCCAACGCAGGGTAAACTTTATCCGTTGATGATAATTTATAGCCCGAAGTGCGAATGGCACCCTCTACTGTATTTTCTGTTGTGTACAGCTTTTTCGTCTCATTGCCTGAGGATACTTTAACCTGATTGGCACGTTTAATGACTACGCGATCCCCATCCTGTACTGCCCCGTTTAGCGGCATGGAAATTGTATCATGCGGCTGAAGTGAAATAGAATGCTCATTGAGCAAATCTTGGAGCTTGGATTCCCGGGTTTCTACCGCAGATGCCTTACCATCGATGACAAAAAAGACTTGTTTTTTAGATTGCGTGTACATCAGAATTGAAATCATAATCGTTAGTGCGATTAGAAAAATAGCAACCAAAGCAGCCTGGCGCACATTCTCTTGCTTCCAACGTAATACGTAAGACATGCTGGATGAGCGTGACTCATGGGTCTCCTCTTTTCGGAAAATGCCCATTTCCTCCGTCCTCCTTACATAGCCCGCCGTCTGGAGTAAGACATAGTTGATCGTTGACGTGACTATAACAGATTTTCTACAAGACAAGCCCGTACTGCGACTGTCCTGCACCATGTACCCGTCTTCGCGGCATGCTGTCCTCCCCTGTTTAACCACAGTATGATGACAGATTTTCTTTTATTCACAACAAAAAAAGCCAAAGAAAGAGACTAGAGAGCTCTTTCGTGGCTTCCGACATGTGTGAATATGCGGGAAAACTCATGCACGAGATGGCTTCTCTCTTGTTACGCTTACGGGGTTAGCTGTCGGGTTCGGACGTAGAGAGTCGCCCTAGCTTAGGTCAACCGCTCATGGCGGTCGCCTTCACATTCACCCCGAAGACCCAGAAAGAAATCGAAATACGGCTTCTCTACCTGTTCAATCCCATCCAGGAAATGAATTTCGGTCGAGCCGGCTACTGAAGAGATAATATCTCTTGCACATACGCCGGACGTACTGTAAGCCATATCGGTTCCCCCGTTCCCTGTAAAAGGGACTCAGCGAGACTGGTTCATGAAATGATTTGTTGATGTTTACACTCAACAACAATTCACTGAAAAGATGATATCCTGTTTCCATGCATGTTGTAAAGCAGGTTTCAAGTACATTTTTCAAAATATTCGGTTAAAAAATTGTAATATTCTCGAGTTTCCTGCAACAAAATCATAATTAGCTCCGTCTATCTCTTTATTTTGATTGATTTTTTCGCTTTTTCACTGAATGTCAAATCGTTCCAAGGCATTTTGGGTCGTAATGGATACCAATTCCTCCACCGTAATTCCCATAATTTGGGCGGCTGCCTCTGCTACCAATCTCACATGTGCCGACTCATTTCGCTTCCCACGAAACGGATGAGGCGTCAAGTAAGGCGCGTCCGTTTCAATAAGCAGACGGTCCAACGGTACCTGGGCCAGCACCTCTTTTGGCTGCTTGGCATTTTTGAACGTTATGGGCCCGCCGAAGGAAAGGTGGAAACCCATATCCAGCACCATTTTAGCTGTCTCCCAACTCCCAGAAAAGGAGTGCATGACTCCGCCAATCTCGCCCGCCTTTTCCTCACGTAAAATCCTCACAATATCTTCATGTGCATCCCGGTTATGGATAACAATTGGCATGTTGAGCTCACGTGCCAGGCCAATTTGATTTCGAAGTACCCGCTGCTGCACATCCTTTGGTGATGTATCCCAATAATAATCCAGACCGATCTCTCCGATCGCTACAACCTTTTTATGACTGCATAACGATGCAATCCATTCTAAATCACCCTCCTGCATTGTAATGGCATCCTGCGGATGCCATCCAACGGCTGCATAAATAAAATCATACGTCTCAGCCAGCTTCATGGTGGATGGAATGGTCTCACGATTAAATCCGATATTGATCATCCGTGTTACTCCTGATTCGACAGCACGTGCTATAACTTCTTCACGGTCTTCATCAAATTGTGGCGCATCTAGGTGAGTATGAGTGTCGAATAAATCCAAGGTTTTCATCTCCTTTTCTTACTTACATTTCTATATATTTGTCTATTGTTTGACAAAATAATTCCTTATTTCGGCAGGAAGCCTTTCTTTTACCCCGTTCAATTTATTCTGGGGAAAATACATGTGATATTTTCCTCGGTGAATGCCACTTATTGAGCGTACAATTTCTGAAACTTCGGATATTTCCCGCACCTCGCCCTGACGTCCAAGCAGTAAAATCTGGTTGTCCGTTGAACCGCCCTGCCGAAACACATCATAAGGAAGATCTGTCGGAAAATCAATTTCAAGATCATATTCAGGATGCAAGCCAGCCTTTTCCAAAGCCTCTCGAATATGGTCAACGGTATCTGTATCCATATTTTCAATCTCTACATATTTATACAATCTACGATCCATAAAACGGCTGCTCAAATCACTTAAAATTTCGTCCTTTTCTCGTTTCCATTGGCTAAATACCGTCTGAATCAAAGACTCATCCAGCATCAAATACTGCTCCACTGTTAGCTCTCCCTTTAATAGATCGGGCAGCGGATCCAACAGAAAACCAAACTCATATCCGTTTTTGAACAATTCCTTAGCTCTCTTGAAAATTTTACGTAACAGGATTTCTGAGCTGCGTGTTACAGGATGGAAATAAATTTGCCAGTACATCTGATAGCGTGACATTAGATAATCCTCTACTGCATGCATACCCGACTCTTTTACGACAATTCTCCCATTGTGGGGACGCAGCAAACGTAAAATACGATCCAAATCAATTGTTCCGTAGTTAACACCTGTTGAATGAGCATCCCGCAACAAATAATCCATACGGTCAGCATCCAGCGGGCTTGTTACCAAGTTGACAACAATCGGCTTATCATACGTTTTGGCTATAACCGCCGCGACCTTGTGGGGCAACATCTCATCAACTTGCCGTAGCACAGCGTTGATCTTCGTGTCCCCCAGTACAATGCGGCATGTCCAATCCTCATGGTTCATATGAAAGGCTTCTTCAATTGAATGAGAAAATGGACCGTGCCCCACATCGTGCAACAAAGCGGCACACAGAGCAATCAGTCTTTCTTCCTTGGGCCAGTCGGGAAAATCTCCACGTTCAAATTGAGAAATAATACGTCTCGTAATCTCATATACGCCCAGTGAATGTGAAAACCGGCTGTGCTCCGCTCCATGAAACGTAAGATAAGATGTGCCTAACTGCCGAATGCGTCGTAACCGTTGGAACTCCGGCGTATTGATCAATCGCCATATCACAGTATCCTGAACATGGATGTAATTATGTACCGGGTCCTTAAAAACTTTTTCTTCACTGAGTGGCTGGTGCAAGATATCAGCTCCTTTAATATTCGGAATAATGGATTAAAATACAATAAAATCCTAAACGCCCTCCCTTATTCGACATCGTTTGTCGTATTTTGTCGAATTATCACTTTTCGACATTTCCAAATCGACACACAAGACAAATCATTCGTAAAATAAGGTAATTCACATGAATAAAGCTCTTTGTTCTAAATACTTTTGCATAATTAGGCTGTTACTACTTTTTTAAGGTTGACTGTTTTGGGAATCGTTGGTATAGTAAATATCAGAAAAGAGAAAATTTTGTCGAATCATGACACTTATATTATTTTAAACGGCGAGAGGAGCCTGATTTATTATGATGAAATCCACTGGTATTGTAAGAAAAGTTGACGAGCTCGGACGTGTTGTTATTCCAATCGAATTGCGCCGTACCCTGGGAATCGGAGAGAAAGACGCTTTGGAAATTTACGTTGATGGCGAGCGCATCATGCTTAAAAAATACGAGCCTGCTTGTATCTTCTGCGGCAATGCTGAGAACGTAATTTACTTCAAAGGGAAAATTGTTTGCCAAGATTGCATTTCTGAAATCCCAACACCTGTGACAAACTGAGAATTTTAGTATATAATAGACTTATCAGAGAGTTAATTCTAACCTTTTTCATATATACTCCTTGTTGCCTTCCACGGTTTGAACCCAACCGTTGGAAGGCCCTTTTTTGTTTAGACACGTATTCATAAGAGTGCGTTGTACACGTCCCTCTTGGAAATTGAACGGTCTGTGGCTGTACGTTTCATGGCATCCTTGCGAGTAAGCCCCTCTGACTCGTAATGCGCGACATGAGACTCCAAAGATAAGTCCTGCCACCATGCCTGCCGCTCCTGTTCTTCTTCCTCTTCGTTTTTCCCCTCAACGATTAGACAGTATTCACCAAGCGGCGGATTTTCCTCTAATTTTGCAAGACACTGCTCCACCGTTCCACGCACCCATTCCTCATGCAGCTTGGTCAGCTCACGGGCAAGCACCACTTTGCGTGATCCTAATGTTTCCTTTAATACTGTCAATGTCCTTACAATACGGTGAGGCGATTCATAAAAAAGAATTGTGCCATGGGATACCCGAAATGATAGCAATAACTTCTCTAGATCCTTTTTCTCCCTTGGTGGGAAACCGGCGAAGGTAAACCTCTCTGTATCCAGTCCTGAGGCAATTAAAGCCGATAGTGCCGCATTTGCCCCTGGGATAGGAATAACACTGATTTCTGCTTCAAGTGCCAGCTTGACCAGATCCGAACCAGGATCAGAAATGGCCGGTAGACCTGCATCGCTAACCAGTGCCAAATTTTTTCCTTCTATTATATAACGTATCAGTTCAGGCCCACTGGCAGCCTTATTATGTTCATGATAACTGAAGAGCATTTCCGGCGTGATGTCGAAATGTGTGAGCAGTTTGCGTGTCTGTCGCGTATCCTCGGCAGCGATAATATTACATGACTTTAGGGTGTTAATTGCCCTAAAGGTCATATCATCCAGATTGCCAATCGGTGTGGCAACGAGATATAACTTTCCCCGTTCCTCTTCACGGTTACTAAAGCTTTTTTGTACAGCTGCTGTCACACTGAATCCTCCTTACTTACTTCTCCATAGATTTCTCTTATTTCCTGAGTATAGTTCCCATCTTCCTGATATACAATGAGTGGGGGTAATAGGCGAACCTCCGGTTTGCCGTCACGCATCGCTTCAATAAGTACCATATTCGCTTCCATATGAATCCGTGGGTGAACAAAACGTATCCGCTTGGGTTCCAGGCTATAACTGCGCATCAAGGATATAATCTCAGCCAGCCGCTGTGGGCGGTGAACCATTGATACTTTCCCCCCATTTCGGACAAGCCGAGAACATGCCTGAATGACTTCTTCCAGTGTACAGTTCACTTCATGACGCGCAATGGCCTGGTGAGGGTTCAGCTTGATATCGCTACCATTTAGCGGCATATAGGGAGGATTCACAGTAATTGCATCATACGCGCCATGTCCCGTGATTTGAACCAGTTCACGCAAGTCTCCTTCCCGAATCTCAATCGCATCTTCTAATCCATTCAAACTCACGCTCCGTCTAGCCATATCTGCCAGGCGTGGTTGAATCTCAATTCCTTCAATAGATGCTTTGGTGCGTGTCGTCAACAGTATGGGAACAACCCCATTGCCCGTACACAAATCGAGAATCTTCCCACGCTGAAGCGGAATACCTGCAAACCGTGCCAGCAAGACCGCATCCATCGAAAAGCTGAACACTTCATCACTTTGGATAATACGCAGATTATGTGAAAGCAGATCATCAATTCGTTCAGACTTCTTTTCATTTTCGTACATAATGCTCTCCCATCCTATAACCTAAATCGCTTTTTACTCATACTTCCTTACAAAAAAGCCGTAGGCATCTTGCTCCTACGGCTTGTTTTTATTTATTCAAAAATGACAGACAGAAGAGGCAATCGCCTTCTGTTCGCAAATGTCCGTAATACACGTTGCATATATGAAATCCTTCATGATACAGCCTTGCCAGATTGTCGTAGCCTTCGCCCACGACCTCACCCGTTTCCTCTTCATCCTTAACGACGATCGGAGGAGGAAGTTTCGGCTTGCTTGCCGTCTTTTCTTCTCCAGAGGTTTCACGTTTGAGCATCTTGCGCACCTGTTCGTTTTCAATCGTTAGTCGTTGATTTTCCTCCAGCAGCTCTTTTACTGCCAGTTTCAATTCACCCAGATCGCTATGCAACTGTCCCATTTGGGTTTCCATTTCGTGAATACGCGCAAAAACATTTAATTTATCCAAGTTTCCACCCCGAAGCAACCTAATGGTTTACTTGACGACTACATCGTCCATTGGAAGTTCCTTGACCTTACTGATCTCAAACAGTTGAACATGTACCGTACGATGGCCTGCATTGACACCTACCACTTTTCCTTCTCCCAGAGAAGTGATAACCATCTTACCTACCTGAGGTAGCTCTTCTCGCATGCTCTCGTAGTTATCATGTTCAAATTTGAGACAGCACATCAATCTTCCGCACAACCCGGAAATTTTCGTCGGATTCAGCGACAAGCTCTGATCCTTCGCCATCTTAATAGATACCGGGTCAAAATCCCCCAGCCATGAGGAACAACACAGAATACGTCCGCAAGGTCCGATTCCACCAAGCATTTTAGCCTCATCCCGTACTCCGATCTGCCGCAGCTCAATTCGTGTACGAAAAATGCTGGCCAAATCCTTTACAAGCTCTCGAAAATCAACTCGACCCTCAGCCGTAAAATAAAAAATGATCTTATTGCGGTCAAATGTAAATTCCACATCTACCAGCTTCATTTTAAGGTTATGGTCTTTAATTTTATTTAAACACGTACCGAATGCATCCTTGGCCGCCAATTTATTCTCTTCTACAACAAGAGCGTCATCATCTCCGGCAATACGAATGACTTTTTTTAAGGGTAGGACAACATCCGAATCATTTACTTCTTTTTTGCCCACCACAACCTTGCCATATTCAATCCCGCGTGCGGTCTCTACTATGACGCAGTTTTCTTTCTCCACTGGAAGGTCCAGCGGATCAAAATAATAAGTCTTGCCCGCCTTCTTGAAACGGACACCCACTACACTATACAAAAATTAACCCCCTTGTATGCCACTAAACCTCATTTGTAGCCGACATTGTACGAATGGCCGCAATTGAAGTCTCACTGTCGCACAAACCGGGAACCTGGCGTCGCGGATTGTGCAGAGTGGAACAAGCGCGCCTTCCTGTTAGCCGGTGATAGAACCGCTTGTATCGGACAACCCAATCAGAAGCTGCTCCACGCATAATTGTCCGTTGACGTGAAAACGGAGCTTCTTCCTGCAATTCGCGGCCAAATCCATATAAGAGACCCATTGTTCCGTGCTGCGGGTGATTGCCAATTTGGAGACGGACTCCAAATGATCTATGAAAACAATGCTTTCGTGCCTTCCGTAACGGAAATGAAGCATATCTTTGAACCACAAATGAAACAGATGAAACAGAATATCCAGGTGTTCAGAAAGTCCAGTTTTAAAAATCTTCTGTTGAGCCAGAATAATCGACGAACTCCCCCGGCTCATGGACTCCTTCACTAATTGTAACACTACGTTTCTAATTTCTGCAAACCAATTCTGCTGGAGAATTTCTCTACATGATTCCAGTCCGGAAGCCATATGAACCACTGACCGGACAAGTCCTGCCGTATAGCCTTCCCCAATTAACGCCTGCATCATCATTTCCGGCTGTAAAGCGTGGAAAGGTACCTGCTGTGTCCGCGATTGAATCGTAGGCAGCAACGCCTGTCCATTTTCAGAAATGAGTATACCGACCACAGGAATCTGAGGCTCCTCCAAAAATTTAAGCAGGCTGTTAGCAGCTTGCACTGTCATGGTATCCGCCTGCCGAATGATATATACCTTAGGGTTGGAGCTTTCAGATTTGTATGAAAATATTCGTTGAAGCCCACGAATCTGATCAATTTTAATCGTTGCCCCATCAGGCTCTACAATGTGCAAGTCCGGGTGATTCCCGTGCTCTACCTTGCGGCATGACAAGCACTCCCCACATGCATCATCCGTCTGTTTCTCACAGAATAAAGCCTTGGCAAAGGTCTGTGCCATGTTCATCTGTCCGCTTCCCTGCGGTCCGCTAAAAACATAAGCATGGCTGACTGTGTGATTCCGCAATGCACTCTGCAGCATTTTTTTGGCTACATCCTGCCCCAATATATGTTGGAAAGACATATTTCCTCACTTTCTCCACTGAAAACAACGATGAACCGTCAGCTAATCGTTGTTTCCCCGGGCGAGTTTGTTGCTGGTCCGATGATCTCACCCTCAAATCATGGTTCTTCAGTATAACTGTACTGCTGTTTGCATACTACGTTTGCCCACATGTACATAGTCAAAAATAATCTGCCAGCATGATCAGCAAGCAGATTATTTCATCGTGGCAACAGCCCGTCTGTATTCATTTATAACATAAGACTGCATTTAAAATGAAAGATTAATCAACAAGCCCCTAATCTCACCGACTCCTTGCAAAAGCTCTATCTTCCCTTGCTCGGTATCAAGCAGCTCATCTGCCATTTTGAGCAATAGCTCATCCACTTCATCAATCAGCTTATAACGCTTGCTGCGTCCCCGACGATCCCATCCCTTTGTGTCCTTCATAGACACGCCTCGCCGAACTGTATCTTCCAAAAACCGTTTGACCAGCATCTTATAGGCCTTCAACTCACGAATCGTCATTGAGCGAGCAAGACGATCTCCCTGCATTTGAATTTCCTTAAAGCGCCGGTTCAATTCCTCCTTCGAAGCCTGCTCCCCATTTTGCTGCATAACATCGGAGAAGCTTTTCGGTTGAATTGGCTTGGCACTCGTTTCGTTTGTAGACAATGTACTGTGTAAAGGGCGGTAGCCCGGATTTATTTTCATATAAACCTGCTTTCTCCCCGGATGCTTCCCTTTTCCCTCAAGGCAGTTCAACAGAGAACTCAGGAGTCTCTTCGGCTTTCCGGGGGCTGCGCTGTAGCGCTGCCGTTTTAGTGGATCTGCTCCTCATTCCCATCATGAGCGAGAAACAGGCATTTCCACTATCATATCGGCAAAATAGGTTCTATTGTGTAGATTCAGAAATGCTCGAAACGGTCTACAGGCATCACGAAAACTGTCGCTCCACCCACCTGCACTTCAACAGGCAACGGCAGATAAGAGTCCGTCGTCCCACTCATAGGGGTAACGGGTGTGACCAGCTGTTCACGTACCTTGCAACTGCTGCGAATGACATTCATCAACGAGTCTACCTGATTGTCATCAACACCAATCATAAATGTCGTATTGCCTGCACGCAGAAATCCTCCTGTACTGGCCAATTTGGTAGCACGGAAGTTAGCCTTCACCAGTCCGCTGGATAATCTATTACTGTCCTTATCCTGTACAATCGCAATAATCAGCTTCATCCTGTATTCCTCCTTCAAGTCATACTAGGGACACCTTGTCCCTAGCTCAATTTTACCGTATATCCTTCGACAATTATACGCTAAAATTCTGAATAAACCGCTTTTTCAGCAAATCCTTCAATACTTGCTCTACCTGCTCTGGTGCGGGAGATGCGTCCACAATCGTAATTCGTTCCGGAAATTTGCGAGCCAGCTCCAGATAAGCCTCTCGTACCTTATGATGAAACGATATGCTCTCCATATCGAGGCGATCCATTTCCTCTCCCCGTGACGCATTAATTCTTGCCAACCCCAATTCGGGCTCAATATCCAGATAGAACGTGGCATCTGGCTCCCAATCATCTACCGCAAAGCGATTAATCGAAGCTACCTCTTCAATTCCGATTCCTCTTGCAAACCCTTGATAGACCAGGCTACTGTCCACAAAACGGTCACACAATACGATAGCTCCTTGTTCAATAGCCGGCTTTACCTTCTCCACCAAATGTTGGCGCCGCGCCGCCGCATATAAAAGTGCCTCTGTTCGGGCATCCATACTGGTATGAGCAGGATCCAGAATGATAGAACGAATCTTTTCAGAAATTTCGATGCCGCCCGGTTCCCTCGTCGTGACGACTGGATGGCCTTCTTCCTCCATATACTTTGCCAGTCGTTGGATCATGGTTGTTTTACCGGAGCCGTCTCCCCCCTCCAGCGTAATAAAAATGCCTTTGCGATTCATGTTATTCCCTGCTTTCCTGCCTGAAAAATAAAAGTCACCCACAGGCTGCGTATGCTTCTTTTATCCAGTCTTCTGTATTTGTTAATTCTCTAGTATTAATCTTTATTGTAAACGGAATACCCGAATCGTAAGCATACTTTCATCTGCTACCCCTTGCCATTTAGCTCCCAGCTCACGTAGACGAACCATCCGCAGAGCAATCGCTTCTGTGATCATTTCCCCTGCATATAGCAGTGGAATGCCTGGAGGATACGGAATAATCATTTCAGCAGCTGTCCTACCAGCTGATTCCTCTACAGGCACGCTCTCCATCTGATCCGGATCAATCGGTTGAAGCCCAAACTGCACCGGACTAGAGTAAGCCTTCATTCCATCATTGTTCCACGTGGAAAAATCTAATTCTAGCCTCTGCTGCTCTTTCCCCGCTAACTCCGGCTCCTCCGCCGTCCCCTTAAATCTTATATCATTATTTATATGCACAAGAGCCTGCAACAGGTGACTCACATCCCTAGCTATAGAGCCTAACGTAAACAATAAAACCACATGTTTCTCGTCACTCATCTCTGGAATACATCCGTAAGTCTCCAACTCACGTTTTAATCCAAACCCATCTAGTACACCCCATGTATCATACAGCACCATTTTAAAAGGGTCCTGAGTTGAGTAACCATTTGTCCTCTCCTCAGCCCTTTCCAGGGCCTCAGAGATCCCCTTCTGAGCGTCACACTCTTCACTTGCCTGCTGTGTAGGCTCTACCAAGCGAAAGCGTGGGAGCTGCGCCAGGCCCTTTCTAAAAGCGTCTGCTGCCGCTAAGCCCTCTGTAAAGGCATCCGTGCCATAAGCATCAATATACCATCTTGCCAAATCCAGCGAGGCCATTAATGGATACGAAGGGCTGGAACTTTGCACCATAGCCAGCCGCTGACGGAGCAGTTCCCGGTGAATTCTCCGTCCTTGCACATGTAGCATGGCGCCCATAGTCATAGCTGGAAGCATTTTATGTGTCGATTGGACGACTACATCAGCCCCACAGGAAAGAGCAGAGACTGGCAAACGAGGATGCAGCCCATTATGAGCACCATGTGCTTCATCTACCATCAACGGCACATCGGCTGCATGACAAGCTTTAGCTGTAGCAGTCAGATCATGCCCCATCCCATAATAGTTAGGCAGCGTAAGTAACACTCCTTTAGCCGAAGGATAGTCCTTGAGTGCAGCCTTTATCGTGTCTGTCGATGGAGCAACCGCCAGCCCGCTTAGTGTATCTATTTCTGGATCTAGGAATACGGCCTTGGCCCCTGATAGCATGAGACCATTCAGTACAGATTTGTGTACATTTCGCTGTACCAATAGTACATCTCCTGGCTTCGTGCATACGGTCAAAATCATAGCCAAATTACCGACTGTGCTGCCTCCAATAAGCCAAAAGCTCTCTTCTGCACCAAAGCACTTCGCAGCCAGCTCCTGACCTTCACGGATTACGTCTTCTGGGTGATGCAAATCGTCCAGTCCGGTAATTTCCGTCGCATCAATAGACATCACCTCTTGCAACAGAGACGCCATTTCTTCATGCCTATAGACTTGTCCATTTTTATGACCGGGTACATGGAAAGAAGCATTTCCCTGAGAACTGTAACGTATTAGAGCTTCCACTAATGGTGCATGAACCGCCTTTTTCCCCATCATTCTGCAATCCTTCCAAACAAAGCTTTATATCTACCCTATTTTATCGTAAAATCAAGCGGAATCCTACTTTTACTCACAGAAAAAAAGGCCCGTATCGACAGACCTTGGAATGCCCATCCTTCAAACACTAGCTAGCGAAGGATATTATGCATTTTTCTGTACCCAAATTTGCTTTAGTTGATCAATAAAAAAATGATATTTGGCGTCAGTTGCATCCGTGTGCACCATTTCCGCTTCACACGTATCACAGATAAACTCGGAAACGATAAAAATGCCTTCATGTTTGTGTTGTCCGCATATGATGCAGCGGTGGTCACCTTGATCATGCATATCCATCCCACCTTGTTTCTTTTACTATTAGTATGGGTCACTTTCTACTATTTTAAACCTTTTCATAGCCCAGTTCGACGATATACTCTATATATATTCCCCTTGGGCTATTATGGTGTTTGTACCCCGTATGTTTAAAAAAACAGCCGCATATGCCGATATAATAAGAAAAGCTTCTATGCATGGATGCCCTTTCATCGAAGCCTTTGTACACTTCATCAGTGAGAGCTTTTCCTGTAATTATAGAATAGGTTAGCTAACGCTAGATGTCGTCGTTCTATACTCTTACAAAAAAAATAATTGATGCTTATTAAAGCGGCATGAGCGAAGTACCGTCCCTTTTTTCCGGCTGTGGACGGGAAGCCACTTGTGATGCAGTAGATTAATGAAAGGACTGTTCGCATGACAGAGGAAACCGGAACCAAAGCTACCTACTATCACTACAAGCTCATCAAAAAAATCAATATACCGCGTCAGCTGATATGGAGTCACCTCACACTGCCTGTTATTATGCTTCTCTTTCTGCTTCTTGCCTTTTCCTGGACCAGTGTATTTTTGTTTGCTCTTGCCTTTTTCCTAACCTTATGGGTACACTTCGTAATCTCGCGATCTGTCCTATACATAGGTGGTGGGACAGCATTCCGCAAACGCTGGGCATTCCAGCGCAGGTTGCCTTGGCTAGGCTATATGACAGACCAGTACATAGGCTATAGGATTTTTCGTCGTGTGCACATACATACACTCTGGATTGGTATCTGCTTGTCTGCCGTATTCATTCTCTGGTCTCCACCAGCCTTTACCGTATCCTTACTCTTCTGGCACCTATGGCTCATTGCACCGCGTTTATACGTCTTGAGTCGGCTTACAGGGGAGAGAAAAGACGGCATGTTGAAGTTCACCGATGAAGAAGCCTCCTACTATCAACAGTAAATCAATTCACTTCCTATCTGTACAGATCAAAACTTCAACTAATGTATCTCCAACGCTTCAGCCTAAGAATAATAAAAAGGAGCAACCCGCCCCGGGTTGCTCCTTTTTTGTAATTTAACAATTATAATCCCTTTATTCTCTCACTAAATAGACTTTATCCACATTATATATGTCGTCAAAATAGTAAATCAATCTATACACAAATATATAAAAGGAAGCCACTCTCTACACAACGGCAGTTTCAAGTGCTTCCCCATCTTATCATTCATCATTATACGCACAGCAACCAATACGCTATGAGTTAACTATGACCCCACAATACATCTTGTGTTGCATACTTGATTGAAAATCGCACTCTTAATTAAGGTCTACACTTTTACTCTTCACGGTAGCTTTTCTGTCTTTTGGAACCAATACGGTAAAAGAACCATCATGCACAGACAAATGCACCATGTGTTTATTTTTCTGGAACACCTTCTGATTCGAGGTAGATAAATTCGGTTCCTCAGTCCAGCCCCAAGCTGCAATCTCCTCCAGATAAGGAGCAGGTAGACTATCGCTTTCCTTCAACGCTGGCAGTGCATAGCGTACATAGTCCATATCCGAATTGCTGCTGGCCCGATCAGTTTTACTAGCTTCTTTGGGAACCGGAAACGTCTTCTCGTTAGCAGCGCCCTCAAACGATGTCCAAGAAGGCTCCTCTTCCACGCACCCGGTAAGAATCGCGACAGCGACACTGAATAGCACCAATAGAGCAAGCCATTTATTTCGCCGCATGATCTTCCCTCCTTACCAGCCTGATTGACTATACAAAATCCTATAATGGAGTTTGCATAATTCTGCAATATAGCAGCGTATGTGTATGGGATTCAATACCTATATTATACAGGGTTTGCTCTTACATTCCGTAACAAAAATGTTACCTTCCTTTTGTAAGGATATTTCCAAATTACATCTATATGCAAAAAAAGAACCATAATCTTAATAAGATCATGGTTCTCTACTTGTTGCTTGGCAACGTCCTATTCTCCCAGGACCCTGCGGTCCAAGTACCATCGGCGCTGGAGGGCTTAACGGTCGTGTTCGGGATGGGTACGTGTGGAACCCCTCCGCTATCGCCACCAAACATGAATTTACACCGTAAATTCTTTTTCAGGAATCAGCATCGCCAAATGCTGTGTGTTTGTTCGTGTAACTTCAGCTACTTGAGCTGATGATATACTGAACTTACACCCTGAAAACTGGATCCGAAACTTCATTGCGCTTTATCTTTAGGATAAGCCCTCGACCGATTAGTATTGGTCAGCTCCATGCATTACTGCACTTCCACCCCCAACCTATCTACCTCGTCGTCTTCAAGGGGTCTTACTAATTGGGAAATCTCATCTTGAGGGGGGCTTCACGCTTAGATGCTTTCAGCGCTTATCCCTTCCGTACATAGCTACCCAGCGGTGCTCCTGGCGGAACAACTGGTACACCAGCGGTACGTCCATCCCGGTCCTCTCGTACTAAGGACAGCTCCTCTCAAATTTCCTACGCCCACGACAGATAGGGACCGAACTGTCTCACGACGTTCTGAACCCAGCTCGCGTACCGCTTTAATGGGCGAACAGCCCAACCCTTGGGACCTACTTCAGCCCCAGGATGCGATGAGCCGACATCGAGGTGCCAAACCTCCCCGTCGATGTGGACTCTTGGGGGAGATAAGCCTGTTATCCCCAGGGTAGCTTTTATCCGTTGAGCGATGGCCCTTCCATGCGGTACCACCGGATCACTAAGCCCGACTTTCGTCCCTGCTCGACTTGTAGGTCTCGCAGTCAAGCTCCCTTCTGCCTTTGCACTCTTCGAATGATTTCCAACCATTCTGAGGGAACCTTGGGGCGCCTCCGTTACTCTTTAGGAGGCGACCGCCCCAGTCAAACTGCCCACCTGACACTGTCCTCGCACCGGATTACGGTACCAAGTTAGAACCTAGATACGATCAGGGTGGTATCCCAAGGATGCCTCCCTTCAAGCTGGCGCTCAAAGTTCTACGGCTCCCACCTATCCTGTACAGATCGTACCCAAATTCAATATCAAGCTGCAGTAAAGCTCCATGGGGTCTTTCCGTCTTGTCGCGGGTAACCTGCATCTTCACAGGTATTAAAATTTCACCGGATCTCTCGTTGAGACAGCGCCCAAGTCGTTACGCCATTCGTGCGGGTCAGAATTTACCTGACAAGGAATTTCGCTACCTTAGGACCGTTATAGTTACGGCCGCCGTTTACTGGGGCTTCGGTTCATAGCTTCGCCCGAAGGCTTACCACTCCCCTTAACCTTCCAGCACCGGGCAGGCGTCAGCCCGTATACTTCGCCTTGCGGCTTCGCACAGACCTGTGTTTTTGCTAAACAGTCGCTTGGGCCTTTTCACTGCGGCCCCCTCGGGCTATTCACCCTACCGAGGCACCCCTTCTCCCGAAGTTACGGGGTCATTTTGCCGAGTTCCTTAACGAGAGTTCTTCCGCGCGCCTTAGAATTCTCTTCTCGCCTACCTGTGTCGGTTTGCGGTACGGGCACCTTCTCCTGGCTAGAGGCTTTTCTTGGCAGTCTGAGATCATGACCTTCGCTACTATAATTTTCGCTCCCCATCACAGCCCAGCCTTAACGATGTGCGGATTTGCCTACACATCAGCCTCACTGCTTAGACGGACATCCATCAGTCCGCGTCACTACCCTACTGCGTCACCCCATCGCTCATCACGGATTACGGTGGTACAGGAATTTCGACCTGTTGTCCTTCGACTACGCCTATCGGCCTCGCCTTAGGTCCCGACTTACCCTGAGCGGACGAACCTTCCTCAGGAACCCTTAGGCTTTCGGCGGATCTGATTCTCACAGATCTTTTCGTTACTCATACCGGCATTCTCACTTGAATGCAGTCCAGCGCTCCTTCCGGTACACCTTCAACCCGCATTCAACGCTCCCCTACCCCTGATGCAAGCATCAAGCCATAGCTTCGGTGGTGTGTTTAGCCCCGTTACATTTTCGGCGCAGAGTCACTCGACCAGTGAGCTATTACGCACTCTTTCAATGGTGGCTGCTTCTAAGCCAACATCCTGGTTGTCTGTGCAACTCCACATCCTTTCCCACTTAACACACACTTGGGGACCTTAGCTGATGGTCTGGGCTGTTTCCCTTTCGACAATGGATCTTAGCACTCACTGTCTGACTCCCGGAACTAAATCTATGGCATTCGGAGTTTGACTGAGCTTGGTAACCCTTGCGGGCCCCGCACCCAATCAGTGCTCTACCTCCACGATTCTTTTTTCCGAGGCTAGCCCTAAAGCTATTTCGGGGAGAACCAGCTATCTCCGGGTTCGATTGGAATTTCTCCGCTACCCCCACCTCATCCCCGCATTTTTCAACATGCGTGGGTTCGGGCCTCCAGTGCGTGTTACCGCACCTTCACCCTGGACAGGGGTAGATCACCCGGTTTCGGGTCTACGTCCACGTACTCAGTCGCCCTATTCAGACTCGCTTTCGCTGCGGCTTCAGCTCTTCACCTTAACCTTGCACGGGAACGTAACTCGCCGGTTCATTCTACAAAAGGCACGCCATCACCCCTAAATTGGGCTCTGACTTCTTGTAAGCACACGGTTTCAGGATCTATTTCACTCCCCTTCCGGGGTGCTTTTCACCTTTCCCTCACGGTACTGCTTCACTATCGGTCGCCAGGGAGTATTTAGCCTTGGCAGATGGTCCTGCCGGATTCATACGGGGTTTCACGTGCCCCGCACTACTCGGGATCCGTCTCGGAGGGAACAAGTTTTGAACTACAGGGCTTTTACCTTCTCTGGCGGGCCTTTCCAGACCTCTTCATCTAACCGGTTCCTTTGTAACTCCATGTGAGACGTCCCACAACCCCAAGGAGCAAGCTCCTTGGTTTGGGCTAATCCGCGTTCGCTCGCCGCTACTGACGGAATCACTATTGTTTTCTCTTCCTCAGGGTACTTAGATGTTTCAGTTCCCCTGGTCTGCCTCTCACTCACCTATGAATTCAGTGAGTAGTGACTGTCGATGAAGACAGCCGGGTTTCCCCATTCGGACATCCCCGGATCAAAGCTTGCTTACAGCTCCCCGAGGCTTTATCGTTGTTCGCCACGTCCTTCATCGGCTCCTGGCGCCTAGGCATCCTCCGTGTGCTCTTTGTAGCTTAACCTAGTATCTACATTGTAAATACGATATGCTACCTTTATTTCACTTGTTTACACAAGATCAGCTTAAAGGAATATTCTAAAACGCAATTTCGTTTCGGTATCCAGTTTTCAAGGTACAATTCGAGAGTTTGAACTCTCAAAACTGAGCAACGAGTGAGTAGTTTTTGAAGCTTACGCTTCATATTTGAATGTTTCCATTGCAGGAAACGATTCTCCATAGAAAGGAGGTGATCCAGCCGCACCTTCCGATACGGCTACCTTGTTACGACTTCACCCCAATCATCTACCCCACCTTCGGCAGCTGGCTCCTTGCGGTTACCTCACCGACTTCGGGTGTTGTAAACTCTCGTGGTGTGACGGGCGGTGTGTACAAGACCCGGGAACGTATTCACCGCGGCATGCTGATCCGCGATTACTAGCAATTCCGACTTCATGTAGGCGAGTTGCAGCCTACAATCCGAACTGAGACCGGCTTTTCTAGGATTGGCTCCACCTCGCGGCTTCGCTTCCCGTTGTACCGGCCATTGTAGTACGTGTGTAGCCCAGGTCATAAGGGGCATGATGATTTGACGTCATCCCCACCTTCCTCCGGTTTGTCACCGGCAGTCTGCTTAGAGTGCCCAGCTTGACCTGCTGGCAACTAAGCATAAGGGTTGCGCTCGTTGCGGGACTTAACCCAACATCTCACGACACGAGCTGACGACAACCATGCACCACCTGTCTCCTCTGTCCCGAAGGAAAGGCCTATCTCTAGACCGGTCAGAGGGATGTCAAGACCTGGTAAGGTTCTTCGCGTTGCTTCGAATTAAACCACATACTCCACTGCTTGTGCGGGTCCCCGTCAATTCCTTTGAGTTTCAGTCTTGCGACCGTACTCCCCAGGCGGAATGCTTAATGTGTTAACTTCGGCACCAAGGGTATCGAAACCCCTAACACCTAGCATTCATCGTTTACGGCGTGGACTACCAGGGTATCTAATCCTGTTTGCTCCCCACGCTTTCGCGCCTCAGCGTCAGTTACAGCCCAGAGAGTCGCCTTCGCCACTGGTGTTCCTCCACATCTCTACGCATTTCACCGCTACACGTGGAATTCCACTCTCCTCTTCTGCACTCAAGCTCTCCAGTTTCCAGTGCGACCCGAAGTTGAGCCTCGGGATTAAACACCAGACTTAAAGAGCCGCCTGCGCGCGCTTTACGCCCAATAATTCCGGACAACGCTTGCCCCCTACGTATTACCGCGGCTGCTGGCACGTAGTTAGCCGGGGCTTTCTTCTCAGGTACCGTCACTCTTGTAGCAGTTACTCTACAAGACGTTCTTCCCTGGCAACAGAGCTTTACGATCCGAAAACCTTCATCACTCACGCGGCGTTGCTCCGTCAGGCTTTCGCCCATTGCGGAAGATTCCCTACTGCTGCCTCCCGTAGGAGTCTGGGCCGTGTCTCAGTCCCAGTGTGGCCGATCACCCTCTCAGGTCGGCTACGCATCGTCGCCTTGGTAGGCCTTTACCCCACCAACTAGCTAATGCGCCGCAGGCCCATCCACAAGTGACAGATTGCTCCGTCTTTCCTCCTTCTCCCATGCAGGAAAAGGATGTATCGGGTATTAGCTACCGTTTCCGGTAGTTATCCCTGTCTTGTGGGCAGGTTGCCTACGTGTTACTCACCCGTCCGCCGCTAGGTTATTTAGAAGCAAGCTTCTAAATAACCCCGCTCGACTTGCATGTATTAGGCACGCCGCCAGCGTTCGTCCTGAGCCAGGATCAAACTCTCCATTAAAGACCAACCGAAGTTGGTTTATCGAAAGAGCGATTAGCTCATGTTGAAACTGACGAGATAAAATATCTCATTGTTGATTTTGCGAACAAAATCAGTTTACTCACTCGTTGTTCAGTTTTCAAAGATCAAACATTCTTTGTTCGCTTTAGGTTTTCTTCCGTTCCCCTCAGCAACTTTTATAGTATATCATGTTATTCAGGTTTGTGTCAACACTTTTTTTCAAGAGTGTTTTCTGCTTCTTTTATTTCAACACTTGAAGCGACAAGAAAGAATATATCATAAATCCACTATATTGTGCAACTGTTTTTTTAAAAAAACTCAGTTACGTAACAATACACTCGATATAAATCTCTCTTTGAAGCATCAGGTTAATGATCTCGCCATCTACTTGAATCAACGGACGAGTCGGGTGGTCTCGATCAGCAAATATAATTTCCCCTGTACGGTTATCATTGAGACGCACCTTGGTCCCATTATTAAATTGGGTTAGCTTTTGAATGAAGACTTGCACGACACTTGGGTCCAGCTTTCCAAATGATTCTGATTTGATTTGCTCTAGAACCAGATACGGTGATTGAGCAGGTCGGTATGTTTTCTCCAGAGTCATGGCATGGAATACATCAGCCACCCCTACGATTTTAGCGTATATGTGGATTTGCTCCCCTTTAAGACGCAATGGATATCCAGTACCGTCCACTTTCTCGTGATGTTGAAGAGCTGCCAAACGCACACCTTCGTTAATAGCCTTCACATTTTTAAGCAATTGGTATCCTAGTGATGTATGGCGGCGTACTTCTTCTTGCTCTTCCTGCGTTAGTTGGGAAGGCTTGTACAGAATGGACGGGTCCATCTTAGCATTTCCTATATCATGAAGCAATCCGGCAAAAGCCACCTGCATCCAATCCTTTTGAGGCAACCCAATCCATTGTGCAATGGAGTAAGAGGTAAGGGAGGTTAGCACGGCATTGTGAAAAATATAGTCCACTTCGATCATAGCAGGCGGAGTATAGGTCATTACATTATAGCGTTGGATATGCGCCAGCAAGGACTCTAGTTGTCCCCGCAACTCATATATAGATAAATTAGAGACGAGCACTGATTGAAACGCATTCTTAACAAGCATCACCATTTTGTCATACTCATCCTGGAATTGTTCAGATTCATCTCGCCCATCTAACGAAGCTCCCTGCGATTCAGATGTCCCAGATCGAACAGTGGTAGGCTCGCTACCGGATTTTGCAATATCATCCGTCCCTACCTCTACTTGTTGAATCAGGAACGCCTCTAAAATCTCTAAGTCACGTGGTAGCAGAATTCGCCCTTTCGGTAGTAGCAAGCTGCCCATTTCAGTAAAAACGTCGCTTTGCAATTTAAGTCCTGCTTTTAATTCGGATACGGGTACAGTTGTCATGGTCAACCTCTCTGTTCTCACAACAGCTGCTCCAGCTGCCAGTTATGATGTCATTATATTACTTGGAAATGATCCTGTACATTCATTTTATGCCATTTAAAAACGTACTGGTCTGAATTGGTCAGCCTGAACAAGAAAAAAAGACTCTCTTGACCAAATAGCCAGAGAGTCTCTTCAATCTACATTTGTTGTTTCTATATTCAGGGCTTATTCGTCCTCAGAAGATTCTGAATCGTTACCTTCCGTATCTTCTGTATTCACTTCAAGAGTTGGTTCAGCAGATGATAGAGTTGGCTCCTCACCAGTTCCTCCATCCTCTAATAAATCCTCAAGCAGTTCATCTTGCTCCTCATTCTTGTTCGCACGACAAACCGTTGCAACCGAATCATCATCGCGAATATTAATCAGCCTTACCCCTTGCGTATTCCGACCCATCGTGGAGATTTCCCCCATGCTAGTCCGGATCAAGGTGCCACTAGCTGTAATAATCATCAAGTCCTCCTCGGCTTTTACAACCTTGAGGCCGACAACTGGACCATTTTTATCGGTAACGTTAATCGTCTTGATCCCCTTGCCCCCACGGCTCTGGATACGATAATCCACAGCAGGGGTACGTTTGCCATAACCCTTGGCTGTTACGATCAGAATATCCAGGTCGGTATTGACGATATCCATGCCGATTACAGCATCACTTTCATCAAGACTAATCCCTTTAACTCCTGTAGCACTACGTCCCATAGATCGTACATCACTTTCAGGGAAACGGATAGACATACCTTGTGCTGTGCCGATAATCATTTCCTGCTGTCCATCAGTCAGCTTCACTTCGATCAGGGCGTCATCTTCGCGCAAGTTAATGGCAATCAGGCCGCCTTTGCGGATATTCGCATAGTCATCAAGAGGTGTTTTCTTAATAATCCCATGTTGGGTCGCAAAGAATAGATAACTGTCCTCCACAAATTCCTCAATTGGAATTACCGCATTGATCGACTCACCCTGTTCAATCTGAATCAGGTTAATAATCGGTGTCCCCCGAGCTGTCCGGCTTAAGTCTGGAATCTCATAAGCCTTAATCCGGTATACCTTGCCCTTGTCCGTAAAGAATAACAAATGATGATGTGAATTCGTAATGAACAGATGCTCTACGAAGTCCTCATCTTTGGTATCCATACCTACTACACCACGACCACCGCGTTTTTGACTGCGATACGTAGTAACAGGAAGGCGTTTGATATATCCAGTATGGGTTACAGTAATAATAACGTCTTCACGCGGAATGAGATCCTCATCAAGAATACTTTCTTCACCCACTGTAATTTCAGTGCGACGATCATCGGCGAAGCGTCCTTTCAGCTCATTCAGCTCTTCGCTAATGATGTTGAGTACCAGATGCTCATTCGCCAAAATTTCACGGTATTCCATTATCTTTTGAATTAGCTCGTTATATTCGTTCTCGATCTTCTCACGTTCCAAACCGGTTAAGCGTTGCAGACGCATATCGAGAATAGCCTGAGCCTGCTCAAGAGTCAGCGAGAAACGCTCAATCAGTCCTTCACGGGCTGCTTCTGCAGTTTGGGAAGAACGAATCAAGGAAATAACTTCGTCCAGATGGTCAAGAGCAATACGCAAGCCTTCCAGAATGTGTGCTCTAGCTTCGGCTTTTTTCAGATCGAATTCTGTCCGACGACGAATAACCTCAACCTGATGCTTGAGATAATAATACAAGACATCTTTCAGGTTCAAAATCTTCGGTTCATTGTTTACAATCGCAAGCATATTGATACCAAAATTGGACTGCATGGCTGTATGTTTAAACAAATTATTCAGAACGACGTTCGGGTTCACATCTCTACGCAACTCGATAACGATACGCATACCCGTACGGTCGGATTCATCTCGAAGATCCGTAATGCCTTCAATACGCTTGTCACGCACTAATTCAGCAATTTTCTCGACCAGACGAGCCTTGTTCACTTGGTAAGGCAGTTCATGCACGATAATCCGTGCTTTATTGCCAATCTCTTCTATGGTGGTCTTCGCACGCATGGTCACAGATCCGCGGCCAGTCTGATACGCCTGGCGAATGCCTGAGCGACCTAAGATATAACCTGCTGTCGGGAAATCCGGCCCTTGAATGTAATCCATAAGTTCCATCGGCGTAATGTCAGGGTTTTCGATCAGCGCTTGTACACCATCGATAACCTCTCCCAAGTTATGCGGAGGAATATTGGTTGCCATACCAACTGCAATCCCGCCGACACCGTTAACCAGCAAGTTAGGATAACGTGCAGGCAATACGACAGGCTCGTTCTCTTCACCATCGTAGTTAGGCATAAAATCAACGGTCTCTTTGTTCAAATCACGGAGCATTTCCATGGCTATCTTGGACAGCCGTGCTTCAGTGTAACGCATTGCTGCTGCCATATCTCCATCCACGGAGCCAAAGTTACCGTGTCCATCCACCAACATATAACGCAAGGAAAAATCCTGCGCCATCCGCACCATCGTATCATACACAGCCGTATCACCATGAGGGTGGTACTTACCGATAACTTCACCGACGATTCTTGCCGATTTTTTATAAGGCTTATCTGGCGACATGCCTAGCTCGGACATCGCGTACAGAATACGACGGTGTACCGGCTTCAGTCCGTCCCGCACATCAGGCAAGGCACGGCTAACAATAATACTCATGGCATAATCCATAAAGGATTCGCGCATTTCCACTCCGATATCCCTATTGATGATTTGCGAGTTATTTTGATCCGCCATGCTGGTCCTCCTTCTCATCCTTCAATACAGCGCTCTCTATGTGAAAAGCCTAACAAGACACTGCCTATATACTCCGCTCCTTGCGCAGGATTTTGGCTGAAATCCTCATCTGTATAATTATATTACTTTCACAAAAAGAGCACAATTAAACGCATTTGTCCTCTTTACAGCGTAAAACCCTCGTCATTCCCCTTCTGCCTGTAGCAGATTGCTATTTTCTTGTACAACTTACAAGCCCTGATTATAACAAATTCCCCTGAACTGGGGATTAGCCCCCACCCTAAGGGCCTTTTCCACATACAATACGTATACGGTCAGGGTTCTACTTAGCAAAATTCCGAAAAACGCCGTATTTCTCTATTATATCATTGTTTTACGCGCTTGTCCTTTAGTTTCCCTTGTTTTGTTAAAGGGTGTGTATTCCAGGTACATGACTCATATTTCGAAAAGAAAGGGATGAGAATACTTGTCAATTCAGCGAGTATCCAGTAAGTGGGCCAAAACAAATGCCATTCTTCCCCATCCGACATTGGCCGCTTATATACCGGAAACACGTTTGTACACGTTTGAGCACCTGAATGAAATGTTGGCGGTGTATGGAACTGTCTATATTAAGCCGGATAATGGTACTTATGGTAAAGGGGTTATGCGCGCAGAAAGGCAGACAGAGCAGCTTCCGCCGACAGAAGAAGGAATCATCGAGGAGAGAACTTGGTATGTGCTTCGCTATGAAGTAGATATCCTCACCTTTGAAAGTCTGGATGAGTTGCATAGGGTGGTTTCTTCTCGTATAAAGAAACGTCCATATCTAATACAGCGCGGAATTCCTCTTCTTCAGCATGAAGCCCGTCCCTTCGATCTGAGGGTATTAACCCAGATGAACTTGAGGCATCAATGGGAAACAACGCTTATTGTAGGACGTGTAGCTGCTCCTGACAAAGTCGTCACCAATCATCACAGCGGTGGGACAACGCGCTTTTTCAATGAATTGGTGGCTCCATACATGGATGTAAAGGAAGCCGTTCGACTGGAGCAAAAATTATCGAAAATGGGCGAGCGAGTAGCTTGGCAGCTACAAAAAAGATACCCTCGTTTAAGGGAA
Organism: Paenibacillus sp. lzh-N1; assembly: GCF_002872435.1. Taxonomy (NCBI): domain Bacteria; kingdom Bacillati; phylum Bacillota; class Bacilli; order Caryophanales; family Paenibacillaceae; genus Paenibacillus; species Paenibacillus sp. lzh-N1. The sequence continues at coordinate 1,709,522 of NZ_CP025696.1, forward strand.
ATCGGGTTAGATGTAGGATTGGACCAGCAAAACTATCCGTGGATTTTGGAGGTCAATACAAGACCAGCCATCAAAGTGTTCGCTTCTCTCCCAAACAAAAGCCTCTATCATAAAATATTCAGATATGCAGTAGGCTACGGCCGGTATACGGCATCCACAGGTAAACCTGTACGCTCTAAGAAAAAGGCCTAAAACATTGAAATTAAATATTCAAATCCATCCGGGCTGGTTAATGACAAGAAAAGGGACGCCCCATTTGGGCGCCCCTTGTGCACTCTTTCCTATACAATCCTAATGAACAGATAACATAGCCATCAGGATGGAATAACACACATTAGAAATCTAGGTTTTTCACGTACTTCGCATGTTCTTGGATAAAGTCGCGGCGAGGTTCTACATTGTCACCCATTAAGGTATTGAACAGCGTATCAGCCAGCATCGCGTCACTGACAGTTACCTGCAGCATTGTACGGCTCTCTGGGTCCATCGTGGTTTCCCAAAGTTGGGTCGCATTCATCTCACCCAAACCTTTATAACGCTGTACATTGTACTTCGCATTTTCTCCAAATTCCTTAATGATCTCGTCACGTTCCGCCTCAGAGTTCGCATAACGAACAACTTTGTTACGCTCAACTTTGAATAGTGGTGGCTGAGCAATGTATATATAGCCCGCATCAATGATTTTGCGCATGTAGCGATAGAAGAACGTCAGCAACAATGTGCGAATATGAGCACCATCGACATCGGCATCTGTCATGATAATGACCTTGTGGTAACGGGCTTTGGTGATGTCAAAATCATCTCCGATCCCTGTACCCATTGCTGTTACCATCGAACGTATTTCATCACTGGACAAAATACGGTCCAAGCGTGCCTTTTCAACATTCAGGATTTTACCGCGAATTGGCAAAATCGCTTGAAAGTGACGATCACGCCCCTGCTTGGCCGATCCCCCTGCTGAGTCACCTTCGACGATGTACAATTCACTGATCGAAGCGTCCTTAGAGGAGCAATCCGCCAGCTTACCTGGGAGCGAACTAATTTCCAACGCACTTTTGCGACGTGTAAGTTCACGCGCTTTGCGCGCTGCTTCCCGGGCTCGAGCTGCTTGTAATGATTTATCAACCACACGGCGGGAGACGGACGGGTTCTCCTCCAGGAATTCCTGGAGTTTCTCTGCGAACAGAGACTCGACAATTCCTCGCACTTCACTGTTGCCGAGCTTTGTTTTAGTCTGACCCTCAAACTGTGGTTCTGGGATTTTGACGGAGATGATCGCTGTCAAACCTTCGCGTACATCGTCACCAGTCAAATTGGCGTTGTTATCCTTAATCAAGCCATTTTTGCGTGCATAATCGTTAATAATCCGGGTTAATGCACTCTTGAAACCTGATTCATGAGTTCCGCCCTCATGGGTGTTGATATTGTTGGCAAAAGAATAAATATTCTCGGTATAGCTGTCGTTATATTGCAATGCAACTTCGACCTGAATCATGTCACGAGAGCCTTCGACATAAATCGGCTGTTCATGCAGTGCTTCTCTTTTTTGATTCAGAAACTGCACATATTCACTGATTCCACCCTCATAGTGAAATGTATCGCTGGCGCCTGTCCGTTCATCGGTCAAGCTAATTGCAATGCCCTTGTTCAGGAAAGCCAGCTCACGAATCCGCGTCTGCAGCGTATCATAGTCATATACGGTCGTTTCGGTAAAGATTTGTTCGTCCGGATAGAAGGTTGTTTGGGTACCTGTCTCTTCTGTATCACCGATGACTCTGACATCATACTGTGGAGCACCACGATGGTATTCCTGCTCATATACATGTCCATCCCGTTTGACATGAACGATCATTTTGCTGGAGAGAGCGTTCACCACGGATACACCAACCCCGTGCAGACCACCAGACACCTTGTACCCTCCGCCTCCGAATTTACCACCTGCGTGAAGTACGGTCATTACGACTTCCAGCGCTGATTTTTTCATTTTGGCGTGTTCACTTACCGGAATACCGCGGCCGTTATCTGTAACGGTAATGCTATTATCTTTGTGAACGACAACTTGAATGCTGTTACAATAACCCGCCAGCGCTTCGTCAATACTGTTGTCCACAACTTCCCAGACCAGATGATGGAGCCCCTTGACGCTCGTGGAGCCAATATACATCCCGGGACGTTTCCGAACCGCTTCCAGGCCTTCGAGGACCTGAATCTCGCCCGCATCATAAGACGGTTGATTCATAGACATGCCTTTCACCTACTTCTATAGATTTCTATGGTTAAGCATTGGCAACAAACTGGTTTGCCCGCTTTTTGAGTGTTGTTGAGGAGATGGGGGAATAATACACCGTATTCTGAGTCACTACGATGGACTTGGCTTCCTCTTCGCCAATCATCTCGACATGCTTTTGCTGCTGAGCGTGGTTCACGTATTGTTTGGAGATTTTAGAGGATTTTTCAATCGAGATATCGAAAATAGCCACAAGCTCTGACGAGCGGATGATCTTTTCTCCACCCAGATGAATATACATACCGGTCACTCACTCCTTAGTGTTCCACATGCCCGTCGTGGACGTGATAAATATGGGCACCCTTAAGTCGTTCTGCGTTCAACGTCTCAATCCCGGTTGCCGTGATAAAGGTCTGTACCTTGCTTTGGAAAGTCTCGATCAGCTGAGTCTGACGATAGGGGTCCAGCTCGGACAATACATCATCCAGCAGCAGGATAGGATACTCCCCAATTTCCTCATGAATTAATTCTATTTCGGCCAGCTTCAAAGACAGGGCCGTCGTCCGCTGCTGCCCCTGAGAGCCATACGTATGCACTTCTCTGCCGTTAATGGCAAAGGCCAAATCATCACGATGAGGTCCCGCCAAAGTCATGCCACGGCGGATTTCCTGTTCCCTCATTTGGGATAACTTTATCATAAATCGCTCCAATAAGACAGCTTCATCTTCTTCCTCTGGCTCACCGAAGGAGGGAACATAGGCTAATTTTAACTCTTCTGTCCCACCTGCAATCCCTTCATGAATGGCTTGGGCCCACTTTTGTAGCTTTGTTGTAAATTGTTTCCGCTTTTTTACAATTTTAACACCATGCTCAACAAGTTGCTCATTCCATACCTCCAGCATTAGCTGCACGGACGCCATATCTTTACCCCAAGCTTGCTTGAGCAGGTTATTTCGCTGAACCAGCACTTTCTGATATTGCTGCAAATGATACAAATATCCTGGCGCAACCTGTCCAATTTCCATGTCAAGAAACCGGCGGCGAACCCCCGGTGTTCCTTTGACAATTTCCAGATCCTCGGGCGCAAACATGACCACGTTTAACGAACCGATAAAATCGCTCAGCTTTCGCTGCTCTAGCCCGTTGATCTTTGCTTTTTTGCCTTGTGTGGATAACGAGAGATCCAATCTGATTTTCCCGTATTTCTTATCCACATCGGCAGCTAGATGTGTGGAAGTAGCCCCGAAAGAAATTAATTCCTTGTCACGGGACGTTCGGTGACTTTTAGTTAAGGCTAATACAAAAATCGCCTCAACCAGATTCGTTTTGCCTTGCGCATTTTGTCCGATCAGCAAATTAACGGGCCCAAATTCATTCAGCTCCAGCTGTTCATAGTTCCGGTACTGCTGCAAAACAATATTGTTCACAAACACATAGGGTCCCCCTTGTTATTCCGCACCTAAAAGGAGTCCTTGCCGTTCAGGCGATCATGCTCCTGCCGTAACCTCGAAACGTCCAATGTCCTCTACTTCTACGGTATCGCCTGGGTACAATTTTCTTCCGCGACGTTCTTCTGGCTCACCATTAACGCGGACTTGCCCTTCCTGCAGTAGGGCTTTAGCCATGCCTCCTGTGGACACACAATCGGCTAATTTCAAAAATTGATCGAGCTTGATGTATTCGGTCTGTATAGATATTGGTTTCAAGGCCTGTTCATCCTTTCGCTTGTTCGGGTGGGTGACGCTAGTTGGTTGTGCGATATGGCAGGATGATATACAGCGCATTGCTGGAATCTGCCGGTTTTAAAATAATAGGGCTCATAATGCCGGTAAAAGCAATCGTCAGCTGCTCGCTGTCAATTACCTTCAGCACGTCGAGCATATATTTGGAGTTGAACGAGATTTTGAGTGGCTCTCCCTCAAATTTGGATACATTTACTTCCTCACGCACTTTACCAAGTTCAGATGAGCTGGAGGAAATCTCTAGATCACCGTTTTCCAACGATTGCATTTTTACAATATTCGTTTTTTCCTCACGGGACAGCAAATAAGCACGGTCAATAGACTCGCTCAAACTTTTTGTGTCCACAATCAGTTCTGTTTTGTAGGAAGTCGGAATAATTCTAGAAGTATCAGGATAGGTGCCGTCCAAGATGCGGGAGTAAAATAACACGCGATCCACCTTAAATAATACCTGATTGTCCGCTACGACGATATCCACAAGCATATTTTGATCCGGAATAATTCTGCTCAGCTCATTGAGCGTTTTGCCTGCAATGACAACATTGCTAAAACGCAAGCCTTCAGACGTGTCCAAATGAGCGCTACGGGTGGCAAGGCGGTGGCGGTCCGTTGCGACAAATTTCAATTCGCCCTCAGCCAGATTCCACAATACACCAGTCAAAATAGGTGTCGTTTCATGGGTAGAGATGGAGAATACCGTTTGTTTAATCATATTTTTAAGCAAATCACCTGGCACAGAGATCACTTGATTTTCTTCAATGTTGGGAAGCACCGGAAATTCTTCAGGGTCCAAACCAACGATCTGAATTTCAGTAGCACCGGATGAGATAAAGGTTTGGAATTGGTCTTTTACCTCCATACGGATCTCCTGAGACGGCAACTTTTTGATAATTTCGACAAAGAATTTAGCGGGTAGCACTACACTGCCGGGTTGTTCGATCTGAACGACCGTTTGGTCACCATCCTCCATCGGAATAAAGGATTGAATAGAGATATCTGTATCGCTGGCGGTCAGTGTGACTCCCTGGTGATTCACATCCAGCTTAATACCACTCAAAATTGGAATTGTCGTCCGACTGGATATCGCTTTGGATACATGTTGTATGGCCTCGTTCAAAACGTTTTTCAGAATGCTAATCTTCATAAGTTCCTCCTACGGGTTTTAATCCTTCAAGCACGCGTTGACGCGGGCCTTATATAGGTGATGTATATCTTTAAAATATATTAGTAATAGTAATAGGCGCACTGAATATGTGGATAACTATCTGTAACCCTAATAAAATCAAGCCTATCCACATGTGTATAAATTGTGTATAGGCTCTGAACTTGTTCAGGTTGGATTTTTGATTTTTTCTATTAGGTTGTTGATAACTTTAAATAGATCCTGATCCACTTGAATGGATTTGGAGATTTTTTCGTGCGCATGAATGACAGTCGTATGATCACGTCCGCCGAAAGCTTCGCCGATTTTCGGCAAAGAATAGTCGGTTAGCTCACGGGAAAGATACATGGCAATCTGCCGTGGAAAAGCCACAGCCTTCGTCCGCTTACGTGCTTTGAAATCTTCCAGTCGTAGATTATAAAATTCCCCGACTTGATGCTGTATATCCTGAATCGTGATCATTTTTGGACGGCTGGATGGGATAATATCCTTTAACGCCTCAGCCGCGAGATGGCTTGATACATCCTGATTGGTTAAGGAAGAATAAGCGACAACGCGAATGAGCGCTCCTTCCAGCTCACGGATGTTTGTATCAATTTGATTCGCGATATACATCATGGCCTCATTAGGAATATCCAGGTTTTCCGCCCGCGCCTTTTTCCGAAGAATAGCAATTCTCGTCTCCAGATCCGGCGGTTGAATATCCGTAATCAGTCCCCACTCGAAGCGAGAGCGCAGCCGTTCTTCCAGCGTTGGAATTTCTTTAGGCGGCCGATCGCTTGAGATTATAATCTGCTTGCGTTCCTCATGAAGCGCATTGAACGTATGGAAAAATTCCTCTTGCGTCGATTCCTTGCCCGCAATGAATTGAATATCATCAATGAGCAAAATATCAATGTTGCGATATTTATTCCGAAAACTTTCCCCACGGTTGTCGCGGATGGCATTAATGAATTCGTTCGTAAACTTCTCCGACGATAAATAAACGACCTTGCTGGTCGGATTGTGCTCCAAAATATAGTGTCCGATAGCATGCATCAGATGCGTTTTCCCCAGACCTACACCACCGTATAGAAACAGCGGATTGTAAGCTTTGGCCGGCGCCTCGGCGACGGCCAGCGATGCCGCATGGGCAAAACGGTTCCCCGATCCGATGACAAATGTATCGAATGTATATTTGGGATTCAGCATATGGGACACAGCTTCTTCTTGAACGACCGGCTGCTGCTGAGGTTGTTGCTGAAGGTCGACCTCGGCGGGCTTGTTCTCTTCAATAACGAACTTGACCTCTAAATGCTTGCCCAAAATCTCATAAACCGTTGCCCCGACTAACTTGGTATAGCGGCTTTCAAGCCATTCCACGGCAAAAGTTGTCGGTGCAGAAATCACAATGGAGTGGTCATTTAGTTTCGCTGCCTTGGTAGCCTTAAACCAAGTATCGTAACTCGGCTTACTCAGCTTGGTTTGTATAATGGATAGAATTTGCTGCCATAGTTCAGAGGTATGGCTGTCCACAGACGTCACTCCTTTTAAATCCTGACATTTTACCGAATTAAGCTGCAGAGAGCTACTCTCGGCGCTTCGGCAAAACGCCTAAAATCACAAAAATATTGTTTGAAGGCCATAAAAAGACATACCGCCGCCTAAATCATGCGGCAGTGTAGTGAGAGAACGCAGCACAAAATGCCCTGAAAAATAGTAATGGAAAATTCCACTGCTGATCAGCAGAAGAAGGGCGATATTTCTCAGGAGGGAATGTGCGGCACGATCCGTTCTCTTGATCCCGCAGGCCAAAACGGGACTGCAATATGTCGAAATCAAATGAAAAATGTAGAATATATCCCCAGAATCCCGAATCCGCACAAAAATAAAAAGATGGATAAATTGAACTTGTTCACAACTTTATCCACAGGGTGTTGATAATATGGAGGGTAAAACAACATATTCACATTCAAAAGTAATATCATCATAGCAAAAGAAGCCTTGTATTTCAATGACTCGTGGTTATTTATCCACAAATTCAATCTGTTGTGTACAATTTTTATTCACAACACAAGATATTGTTTATAATTTGTTCAGTTTTCGACAATAACTCTTTTTCACTCTAAAATGTTATGCACAGGTTATGACCATTTAAATCACAATTCCATTCTTTTTGTGGATCTGTGTATAACACCTGTTGCCTTTTGGTTACAGGGGCTTGTTTTTGTGTTGAAAATTTCCGGTAACGTTTCCGACATTGTTTTTGGCAAATCAGATGGTGGGGATCTGAAACGGCGTGGGTTCAAATGCGGAAATAAATAAATGAAAAAAAAGCAGTTAAAAGAGCAGTATATGTGAGGGACGAAATTCACAGTAAAATGTTGATGAATCTTGATCATGGAGAAGAAGCGAAAAATCAGGAATAAAGGGGAAGAAAAGAGTAGAGTGAATGATGGGGAAAGACGGAGAGGGTTTCTGAATGTGAAAAAGAGGGAGAGAATTCAGAAGTACATTGACTTTGGCCGCTATTTGTGGTTAAATGTACAAAGGTGTTTTTTGTGGAGATTGCTATGTTAGGTATATTCCATATAAAACGTATTCCTTGTAAGGAGGTGCAGCACAATGAGACCGACTTTCAGACCGAATGTCAGCAAACGTAAAAAAGTTCACGGCTTCCGTAAAAGAATGAGCACGAAGAATGGCCGTAAAGTTTTGGCAGCTCGTCGCCAAAAAGGTAGAAAAGTATTGAGTGCGTAATGCGTGCATAAAGACCACTACGGTGGTCTTTTTTTTCATAATTGAAGTATTTATGGATCGGATTGCTTCTTCTGATTGTAGAAAGGTAGTGTAAAAAGAGGGACAAGCCCTGCATCCTGCTCTATATTAGATGAAGTTTTTGAAAACGGATATAAAATAAGCGAGATTACCATGTTGGAATATTGTCCATACTTCTTACTATATAAGAGGTAAGGGTTGCTTACCGATATGTGTAAAAGAGATGAGCAAGGAGAAGCGCCGTGCAAAAAAAATTGCGTCTACGAAACCGGGCGGACTTTGGGCGCGTATACCGCCATGGCAAATCTTTTGCCAACCATCAGTTTGTGGTGTATTGGTTCCGCCGCAGAGAGGTAGAGCAGTTCCGCGTCGGAATTTCGGCTAGCAAGAAGATCGGCAATGCAGTTGTCCGCAACCGGATGCGCAGGATCGTTAAGGAAATCGTGCGCCATCATGAGCAGGAATTGGTGGAGCAGATTGACCTGATTTTTATCGTTCGTAAGGGTGCGGTTACAAAGTCGTATCAAGAGCTGGAGAAAAGCGTGCTGCACGTTTTGCGCAAAGCCTCGCTGCTCAAGTCTACGCGCCGATAATCAGTATCTTTGTCCTACAGGATATGGTATGATTTACGTTGGAATGGATTGGTTAAGAAAGGGGTTATGAAGTGTCGCGTTTGAAGACTCAACGGGGAAAATGGTTCCTCCTGATTGCCTTATTGGCACTTGTTGCTGTGCTGTCCGGATGTACCCAGGCGGCTCACAATTCTTACACGACGGCAGACTTGGCCAATGGATCTTGGTGGCAAAGATATGTCGTTTACTGGTTTTCGTATGCGCTGGATACATTTGCTCAATGGTTCTCTGGAGAATATGGCCTGGCCGTACTGATTCTGGTGATCATCGTGCGTACCATTATTTTGCCGCTTACACTCAAGCAAGTACGCAGTTCCAGAGCAATGCAGGCTATTCAGCCGCAATTAAAAGAAATTCAAGCGAAATACAAGGATACACCTGAGCGAGTCCAGCAAGAAACGATGAAATTGTTTCAAGAAAACAAGGTTAACCCAATGGCGGGCTGTCTGCCTTTGTTAGTACAGATGCCCATTTTTATCGCGCTTTATAATGCCATTTATTATAACTCGGCATTGCGGGATCATGACTTTTTGTGGCTCCAGTTAGGTAAACCGGATCACTTCTTTATCCTGCCTATTCTAGCAGCGATTACGACTTTTATCCAAACTTGGATGATGATGAAAATGAATCCGACACCGCAGCAAGGACCAATGCAATTTTTGCTGTATGTCTATCCGGTGCTGATTCTATTCATGTCGTATAACTTCCCGTCTGCTTTGCCGTTGTACTGGTTCTTCAGTAATATTTACACGATTGTTCAAAACTATTTCCTTTATCGGAATAATGATAAGGACGCAGCATTGGCTAATGTGAAAACAGCCAGTCTCACGAAAACAGGTTCCTCTAATGGTAAGAAAAAAGGTGGTAAAAACACGAAGGGGGCTAAAAAGTCGAGATGACCAAAGTCGTGACATCAGGAAAAACCGTTGAAGATGCTGTAAGACAAGGACTCTCCCAGCTGGGAGTAAGCCGTGAACGGGTAACCGTAAACGTGTTGGAACAGCCGTCAAAAGGATTCCTGGGGTGGCTAGGGGTCAAAAAGGCGAAGGTGGAGCTTACGCTGCTTTCTGAGCCGTCTCCTGAAACCACACACACGGCTGAACCTCATGTATCGGCTCAAGCACCTTCTGACGTGGGACAGGCTGTATCACAAGCTGGGTCTGTTGCGCAGGAAGCGCAGAGGAACATGGAAGCATCCAGGGGACATATAGATCCTTATGAAGAGGCGGTGCGTTTCATCCGTGAAACTGCTGCAGGCATGGGACTGGACGTCGAAGTCGATGTCCGTCATCGCAAGGATGAAAGTACTCTGGATATCTCCGGTCCATCGCTCGGTATGCTAATTGGCCGCAGAGGACAGACATTAGATGCCTTGCAGTACCTGACGAATATTGTTGCTAACCGTCATTCTGATAAATTTATCCGAATTGTGCTGGATGCCGAGCAATTTCGTGCACGTCGGCGGAAAACGCTGGAGGATTTGGCGGAACGATTAGCGAACCAAGCTGTTCGCTATGGCAAGGAAGTGGTACTGGAGCCAATGCCGTCCCAGGAGCGGAAGCTGATTCACGCCAAGCTCCAGCAGCATGCGCTGGTTAGAACATACAGCAAGGGGGACGAGCCTAATCGGCGCGTTGTCATTGCCAAGAAATAATCCGACGCAATGGCTCTCTGCAAGCTGCAGAAGCCATTGCTTTTTTTCTTATATTTCACACTGAACGGGTGCCGTCCTTAATGAAGGGCGGCAATGCCGTTTATACTTGATAGGAGGTAGAAACGATATGCTGAGCGATACCATAGCTGCCATTGCAACGGCTGTCGGCGAGGGCGGCATTGCAGTTGTGCGGGTCAGCGGTCCAGAAGCGGTCACGGAAGTGGAGGCTTTGTTCCGTAGTAAAACGCCCTTAAGTAAGGTTCCGACGCACACGGTACACTATGGACATATTATAGATCCTCAAAGCCAAGAGAAGGTGGAGGAAGTTTTAGTTACAGTGATGCGGGCACCACGCTCTTTTACAACAGAAGATGTGGTAGAGATCAGCACTCATGGCGGGGTGGTAGCCGTTAAACGAGTGATGGATTTGTTACTGCTGCAAAATATACGTCTGGCTGAGCCAGGTGAATTTACGAAACGTGCTTTTTTGAATGGTCGTATTGATCTGAGTCAAGCGGAGGGCGTCATTGACTTAATTCGCTCCAAATCCGATAAAGCCTTTTCGATGGCTTTGAAGCAGGTGGATGGGCAACTGTCCCAGAATATTCGTCGTTTGCGTCATGTTTTGGTCGAGACACTTGCTCATATCGAAGTAAATATTGATTACCCTGAGCATGATGTAGAATCCTTTACGTCTGAGTTAATCAAGGATAAAAGCAGCCAGGTCATGGCGGAAATTGATCGGTTGTTGCATACAGCGGAGCAGGGGAAAATTTTGCGTGAAGGGCTGACTACAGCGATTGTCGGAAGGCCGAATGTAGGCAAATCGTCACTGCTAAACACACTGGCTCAGGGCGAACGGGCGATTGTGACCGATATTCCGGGTACGACCCGTGACGTTATTGAGGAGTATGTGACGATTAATAATATTCCGCTCAAGTTGCTGGATACAGCTGGAATCCGGGAAACGATGGACGTCGTGGAACGGATCGGGGTAGAGCGTTCGAGAACGGCAGTGAGTGAAGCGGATCTGTTGCTCATCGTCATTAATGCCAACGAACCACTGCACGAGGATGAAATGGCATTAATGGAACAAATCCGCGGTAGACAAGCGATTGTTATTATGAATAAAATGGACTTACCGGCCCAAATAGACCGGGATTTGTTGCTGCGCTATGTTCCTGAAGAGCTTATTGTGCCGATGTCTGTGAAGGAAAATGAGGGAGCAGATCGGCTGGAGCAGGCTATATCGAATTTATTCTTTAGCGGCAAGCTGGAATCAGCGGATATGACGTATGTCAGCAATGTACGGCATATTGCTTTGCTGAAGAAAGCGCGCCAATCATTGGTAGATGCCTATGAAGCCGCTGATCAATTAGTTCCGATTGATATGATCCAGATTGATGTAAGGCTGGCATGGGAGCAGTTGGGTGAGATTGTAGGCGATACTGCGCATGATGCGTTAATAGATCAAATATTTTCACAATTCTGTCTGGGTAAGTAGAACATTCAAGCATGGCTGTTTTAAGCCTGCTATCGTTATAGATACACAAGAACATATTGGGTGAAGACTCGAATGTATAAGGAGGTAAGAGAGGTATGGGATATCAAGGAGGCGACTATGATGTGATTATCGTCGGTGCGGGCCATGCGGGCGTAGAATCCGCCTTGGCAGCAGCACGGATGGGCTGTCGTACATTGATGATCACAATTAACCTGGATATGGTCGCATTCATGCCCTGCAACCCGTCTATTGGTGGTCCCGCAAAGGGTCATGTAGTACGGGAAATTGATGCATTGGGCGGCGAAATGGGTCGGAATATCGACAAGACATTTATCCAAATGAGAATGTTAAATACTGGTAAGGGTCCTGCCGTGCATGCCTTGCGTGCGCAAGCAGACAAGTTTTCTTATCAGCATGCGATGAAGGAAACGATGGAGAAGGAACCGAATCTGACCTTACGCCAAGGTATGGTTGAAGAACTAATTATAGAAGATGGTAAATGCGTAGGTGTAATTACGAAGACGGGCACAGAGTATCGTAGTAAAGCAGTTGTCCTGACTACTGGCACCTATCTGCGCGGGAAAATCATTATGGGTGAGCTGATGTATGAGAGTGGTCCGAACAATCAGCAGCCTTCGTTGAGACTTTCTGAACATTTGAGAGAGCTTGGTTTTGATCTAGTTCGGTTTAAGACAGGAACACCACCACGTGTGCATAAGGATACAATTGATTTTAGTAAAACAGAAATACAGCCAGGCGATGATCAGCCGAAGTTCTTCTCCTATGAAACGAAGTCCTCGGATAATGAGCAGCTTCCTTGCTGGCTGACGTATACTTCAGTGGAAACACATCAGATTATTAATGATAATTTGCATCGTGCACCGATGTTCTCGGGTCTGATTGAAGGAACGGGACCACGTTATTGCCCATCTATTGAAGATAAAGTGGTGCGTTTCAGTGATAAGCCGAAGCACCAAATCTTTTTGGAGCCTGAGGGTAAAAACACATCTGAATACTATGTTCAAGGCTTGTCGACAAGCTTGCCAGAAGATGTGCAATTAGCAGTACTGCGTACCATTCCAGGGATGGAAAAGGTAGAAATGATGCGTAATGGTTACGCTATTGAATATGATGCGATGGTACCTACTCAGTTGTGGCCTACTTTGGAAACGAAAAAAGTACCTGGCTTGTTCACAGCAGGTCAGATTAACGGGACATCCGGTTATGAAGAAGCTGCGGGTCAAGGAATTATGGCTGGGATTAATGCAGCTCGCAAGGTGCAGGGCAAAGAGCCCGTCGTCCTGGATCGTTCTCAAGGTTATATTGGGGTTCTGATCGACGATCTAGTGACGAAGGGTACAAATGAGCCATATCGCTTGCTGACCTCCCGTGCAGAATACCGTCTGTTGCTGCGGCATGATAACGCGGATCTGCGATTGACTCCGATCGGGCATGATATTGGCCTGATTACTGATGAACGATACGAGCGCTTTTTGGATAAAAAACAAAAGGTAGAGCAAGAAATTGAGCGTTTGCGTTTAGCTAAAGTTCGTCCGGTTGATGTAAATGAGATGCTGGAGCAAGGTGGATCTGCACCGATACAGGACGGCAGTAATTTGTTAACGGTACTGCGTCGACCTGAGATTAGCTATGCACAAGTGGCACAAATTTCACCTTCACCTGTAGCCCTTACTGAGGAAGAGCAAGAACAGGTGGAAATCCAAATTAAGTATGCGGGCTACATTGAAAAGCAGTTGATGCATGTAGAACGCCTGCAAAAAATGGAGAAGAAGAAGCTTCCAGAGGATATCGCATACAATGAAGTTCAAGGCTTGGCCATTGAAGCCAAGCAGAAACTTGAGAAGATTCGTCCGATGTCCATTGGTCAGGCATCCCGTATCTCCGGTGTAACTCCTGCGGATATTTCCATTTTGCTGGTTTATTTGGAGCACTATAACCGTGTAACGGCAGCGAGGGGATCTTAATGGACGCGATACAACAGCAGTTCAAGCAGCGGCTGGCAGAGCATAGCATTGTGATTAATGACAGTCAGTTAGAGCAGTTTGAAACATATTACCGTGTGCTGGTTGAATGGAATGAAAAAATGAACCTGACGGGTATTACTGAGCGAGAAGCGGTGTACACCAAGCATTTTTACGATTCTGTTTCACTTGCCTTTTATGTTCCGTTAAATGATGTGGAGAGCCTGGCTGACATTGGGTCAGGCGCAGGTTTCCCTGGTATCCCTTTGAAAATATGTTTTCCACATATTCAATTGACCATCGTAGACTCATTGAACAAACGGATACAATTCTTAGCACATGTTGTAGAGCAGTTGGGACTGGAAAATGTCGAACTGATTCACAGCAGGGCAGAGGAATTGGGACGCAAAGCAGGATATCGTGATAGCTATGATCTGGTCACAGCCCGAGCCGTTGCCCGTCTCGCGGTACTAAATGAATTTTGTCTGCCTTTTGTCCGTGAAGGTGGGCACTTTGCAGCGATGAAGGGTAGCGATCCAACCGAAGAAATCAAGGAAGCTTCCTACAGTTTGAAAGAGCTGAAGGGGAGAATTAAGCATGTTCAGGCCTTCCAGCTACCTGTTGAGGATGCAGCCAGACATATGATTATTATTGAAAAAAGAGCAGCTACACCACGGAAATACCCGCGTAAGCCAGGTACTCCTTTGAAGGCTCCGTTAGTGTAAATGTTTGAAAGAAAGTGAATGTTTCACGTGAAACATTCACTTTTTTTATGGTTTATAGATCTTTGCTTAAGAAGACTCCTTGCGTAATACCCTCTACATAATTTTATTCTTTTATCCTTTCGAAAAGCTGGTAGAGACGATAGGATTATGACTGGAAAAGTGATAGAATAGAGATAATCGTTTTAGTGTAAGTTGGCTGCTTCCCGTACTCATGATTTCAGATATACATATAGGGAAGTGGGACAACAAATGTCAGGGGAGTACGTGGAGTGTACCCGCTTACGGCGCTGTTTCATATAGAAGGGTCTACAATCCCCGTAAGGAACTGTTTTTCACGAAGCGCTGTTTGTATGGTGCTATTATGAAATTAGGTGGTATTATACGGAATGAAAGAACAATTTTCCAAGCTATTTGGTTTGACGGAGCGATCCAATGGGGACGAAATAAAACAAATTCCAGTTCGGGATATTGTCAGCAGTCCTTATCAGCCCCGCACCATATTTGACGACGAGAAGATTGATGAGCTATGCCAGACTATTAAGACGCATGGTGTAATTCAACCGATTGTCGTTCGTTTCCGTAATGGACAATATGAAATTATAGCAGGGGAACGTCGTTGGAGAGCTGTCACCAAGCTGGGTATGGAGACGATTCCAGCCATTGTTCGTGAGTTTAATGATTCACAAGCTGCATCCATCGCGTTGATTGAGAATCTTCAGCGTGAGGGTCTAACTGCGATTGAAGAGGCTGTAGCTTATCAAAAGCTGATTGACCTGCATCAACTTACCCAGGAAAGCCTCGCTCAGCGACTTGGCAAAAGCCAATCCACTATTGCTAATAAAATACGGCTGCTTCATTTGCCGGAGAGAGTGAAAGAGGCCCTAATGGAACGGAAGGTGTCCGAGCGTCACGCCCGTGCATTATTGTCGTTAGAGACCGAAGAACTACAGTACAAGGTTTTAGATGAAGTAATTGCTAAGGAACTCAATGTGAAGCAGACAGAGGCACGAGTTGCCTTTTATAAACAAGTATCCACGATTAAGAAATCAAAGCGGATTTCCTTTACTAAGGATGTCCGGCTTGCGCTGAATACGATTCGTCAATCCATTGATATGGTGTCTGGCTCAGGGTTGGATATCAAAACAAAGGAATCTGATCATGAGGATCACTATGAGATTGTCATTCAAATTCCCAAACGTAAGTAAGGGATGAAGCGTACAGCGGCAGCAATTGCCGCTTTTTCTGTCTAACGCCAACATAAAACCGCAGCATACTCGTATTCTATTTTGAAAATTGCCGTTATCCGTAAGTTAAGGACTAAGTAACGTCTTCATAGAGCTTTTGCAATCATGGAACGTAGCAGGATTCCGATTAAATTATGAGGTGAATGAAGTGTCAAAAATAATAGCCGTAGCCAATCAAAAGGGCGGAGTAGGCAAAACGACTACTTCCGTGAATTTGGGCGCCGGACTTGCTTCCCTCGGCAAAAGGGTATTGCTCGTGGATATCGACCCGCAAGGTAATACAACCAGCGGTGTGGGTATCAATAAGGCGGATGTGGCAAATTGTATTTATGATGTACTCATTAACGAGGTTGACCCTAGCGAGGCGATTATCAGTACACAGGTCGAGGGATTGGATATTATCCCGGCAACCATTCAATTAGCAGGTGCTGAAATCGAACTGGTACCAACTATTTCTCGCGAATTGAGATTAAAAAGATCACTTCAGCTCGTCAAGCATAATTATGATTATATATTAATAGATTGCCCTCCATCGCTGGGTATTTTGACGCTCAATTCATTGACGGCTTCCGATTCAGTCATTATTCCGATCCAGTGTGAATATTACGCGCTGGAAGGATTAAGCCAATTGTTGAATACCGTGCGATTAGTACAAAAACATTTAAATACCTCTTTGCAAATTGAAGGTGTGTTGCTAACCATGTTTGACGCTCGCACAAACTTGGGCATTCAGGTCATTGAAGAAGTGAAAAAGTACTTTCAAAGCAAAGTTTATCAGACGATTATTCCACGCAACGTGAGACTCAGCGAAGCACCATCACATGGCCAGTCCATTATTACGTATGATCCCCGTTCTCGTGGGGCAGAGGTATATATTGAGTTGGCAAAGGAAGTGGTATCTTATGAGTAAACGGTTGGGAAAGGGACTGGACGCACTTATTCCCTCCCTTACAGTCAGTGAAGAGGATAAGGTTGTTGACATTCCGCTCAGCCAGTTGCGGGCGAACCCATACCAGCCTCGGAAAACGTTTGATGAGGAGTCTATTAAGGAATTAGCGGAATCCATTCGTCAGCACGGTGTTATCCAACCCATTATTGCGCGTAGTGTCTTGAGAGGATATGAGATTATAGCCGGGGAAAGGCGGTTTCGGGCATCTCAATTTTGTGGGAATCCGACCATACCTGTGGTTGTTCGTAATTTTACAGATCAGCAGGTAATGGAGATTGCCTTGATTGAGAATTTGCAGCGTGAAAACTTAAATGCAATGGAAGTAGCAGTAGCTTATCAGGGGTTAATGGATCAATTCTCCTTAACGCAGGAAGAGTTGTCCATGAAAGTGGGAAAATCACGTTCACACATTGCCAATTTCCTTCGCTTGCTCGCATTGCCTGAGGAGGTTAAAGATCATGTTTCACGTGGAACATTGTCTATGGGGCATGCTAGAGCAATTGTTGGGCTCAAAGATCCAGACATGGTGAAACAACTAGCCTCGCAATGCATTGAGCAACAGTGGAGTGTTCGTGAACTCGAGGAAGCCGTACAGCAGTTGGATCATAAGCCTGGAGAAACAAAAGCTAAAGCAAAGGCACGAAAAAAGGACCCCTATATTGACCATATGGAAGAGTCCCTGCGCGAGCGTTTTAAAACAACTGTGAAGATCAAGCACAATAAAGATAAAGGCAAAATCGAATTGAATTATTACAGCCAGCAGGATTTGGAAAGATTACTGGAGCTATTACAGTAGTCTGTAAAAATATGGACATGTCTCCTTGAGTGAAATGGAAAGTGAGATATGTCTTTGCTTTGTCTGGAATTGCAGGAATCAGAATGGTTTTGATGGATAAACTAATAGCCTTGTGTTATTTGTCTCGCTGTTCTCAAACGTTTAAAATAAAAGGTAAGCAAAGCAGTAACATGATTTTTGAGGTAGAGGGGTAGAAACAAACATATGGCTGAATTGAATGGACTAATCATGGAGCAGCTTGCTGGAATTGTTGCAGGGATCGTGCTTATTTTGCTTATCCTGTTGATTGTTATTATTGTACAGGGATCAAAGCTGAAGAAGATGCGGCGAAAGTATGAAACCATGATGGCAGGCAGCGGGGTTGAGAATTTGGAAACGCTGCTGATTGATTTAAAGGTACAGATGGATACGATTGAAGACGAGCAGGAAGCCCACCGTGCAAGTATGAAATCACTACGCAGCAAACTGACTGGCTTGAAGGGACATATAGGCATCAAACGTTATAATGCCTTTGGTGAGAGAGGGAGCGATTTAAGCTTCTCTCTGGCTATTGTAGACGATAATCAGGACGGAATAGTATTGACCGGTATTTATAACCGGGATGGCTCATATGTGTATGCCAAGCCTCTGGAAGCGGGACAATCCGCTTATTCCTTATCACCTGAAGAGAAAGAAGCTATTACTCTTGCGCAGCAAGTAGGACAGACCGGTAATGCCACTCCCTAATTGCGGAGTATAAGCTACTAGCTATGATATCTGATAACTTCATTACCAAATTTAGTCTCGTATTTTGTAACACGAAGTATTCCATGAAGCCGCCGACGTTAACGATACCAGTCAAATGGATATCGCCGACCGGCGGTAATTCTTTATTTACACCTGCCCCAGGCTTGAGAGGACCCTCTGCAACCTGAATGCATCCAACACTGGAGGTTTGTCCAAGACATGCGTCTATGCCAATGATATAAGGCTGTTCGTATCGGTCATGTATGCCGTTCAGTGTGGTTTGCAGGTTCATAGCATGTACAGGCTCATCTAATGTTCCATATAGATTAAATAGGGGGCTTTTGTAGCGGGACAAATGGGTACCCACAAGCGGGCCAAGGCAATCTCCAGTAGAACGGTCGGTGCCGATGCAAATGATGACGATATTTTGCAGACTCCGTGCCTGATGCAGATGGAACAGCAAACGATGGATGATGGCTGATTGGATCCCGGGATCGGTGTGTGATATTTTTAAGCTTAGGGGTTCTTGCCCCGGAATGAAGTCAGATGGATGAGTCATGGAATCTTCCTTTCGTCCTGTAATGGAGTGTGCAGGTTATGCTCGCCTACCTTTAAGAATATACTTGGCCTGCGGGTAACAATTATTCTCAAGATAGTAGCTAGTATATGGATAAACTTGTGCTTTTATACTTGGGAAAAGTAGATTATTCATAGCCATTTGTTTGAAGTCGGGAGATATGCTTATATAGATAGGAAATAGAATGTGGGAAATAGAAAGAGTAGTTCCCTGGTTTGAGGAGGAGTACAGCATGACCTTTATACATTGGTTGGCCGGTAATTTAGACACGGATGACGTAGTGCAAGGTGCGATTCATTGGAAGGATGCTGTATGGAAATGGCTTACAGATAGTGCGATGTGGTCGACCTTTTTGTTTGTGATTTTGAAAATCGTAATTATTTTCATCATTACACGTATCTTTATTCGAGTTATTAATAAAATTATAGATAAGTCGATGGAGCAAAAGGGAGATAATGGCAGATTCCGATTGAATACCAGACGGTTAACGACTGTTGGGGAACTGCTAAAAAATGTAACAAATATTGTATTCAATTTCATCTTGATTATGCTGGTGCTATCGCAAATGGGTATAAATCTAGGCCCTCTGATTGCTGGAGCTGGAGTGCTTGGGTTGGCTGTAGGTTTTGGGGCACAGAGCTTGGTTAAGGATGTAATTACCGGATTCTTCATTATATTTGAGGATCAATTTGCCGTAGGAGACGTCATTCAGACGGGAACTTTCAAGGGGACGGTAGAAATGATTGGGCTGCGTACAACCAGGCTGGTGAGCTGGAAAGGTGAGGTGTACATTTTACCGAACGGCTCCATTACGACAGTAACGAACTTCTCCATGTCCAACGCGTTGGCGGTGGTAGATGTGCCAATGAAGGCGGAGCGTAGTCTGGAGGAAGCCGTCAGCTTGGTAAAACAGGCGATCCAAGGCATTGAAGAGTCCAATGCGCAGATACTTAATATGCCGGATGTGTTAGGCGTTCAGTCCATGACTACATCAGAGTATATCGTACGTGTTGTGGCGGAATGTATGCCGAACACAGGGGCCTTGGTAGAGCGTGATATTCAGAATAATATCAAGAGGGCTCTGGAGGACGAGGAACATCGTCAGGCCGCACTGGAAACGGCGATCACCCTTGAAAAAGAAGATGAGCCAGGAAGAAAAGGGGGAGAGAAGGGTGGAGCGTAAGTCGTTTGAACTAGGGGATATTGTGCAGATGAAGAAGCCTCATCCGTGTGGAACGAACGAGATGGAAATCATCCGGATGGGGATGGATATTCGAATCAAATGTGTCGGATGCCAGCATAGTGTGCTGATTCCGCGTGCCAAGTTCGAAAAGAACATGAAAAAAGTGCTGCGCTCAAAGTCCAGTGGTGACGAGCAAAATTCGGAAACCATTTGAGTAGAGAAAGTGGATCATGGTGAACAAGAATCAGCTTGCGTCATGGTAGCAATGATGATATAATTATCCTTGCTGCGGAAAGGTACCCAAGAGGTCCAAGGGGGCTGACTCGAAATCAGTTAGGCGTCGCAAGGCGTGCGTGGGTTCGAATCCCACTCTTTCCGCCACTAACTTCATGAACTAAATCAATCTCTTCTGTCTGCTGACGTGGGGGATTTTTTGTTTTATGGCAATAAATAAATCAGATTACTAAAAATGAATGTAACGATATTGAAGAAATGATTAAGAATCTATTGGTGAATGAATAAGGCGTTAGAGCAAAAGAAAGCTCCTAACAGCATTTGAAATAATTGCTGTCAGGAGCTTTCTTTTGTTATAGCTGATTAGGCGGGTAATGATAGCGTTTTGTTCTCTTTGAGCCAGAGATCATCAGAAGGATGGCTGCAATCAAATGGAGTGCCCAGCCAACAAAAGGAATCCAGGCTAGCAAGGAAGTGAGTACTCCCCAGACAGAACCGTAGATCGCTTCCTGATTGCGTAACGACAGGATAAGTGTTACTGCATGCAGGACAAGCATAAACCCTAAAGCTGAGTAGCCAGTCCCCATGACAATAGCTCCTCCCACAATCGGTACAGCCAGCACCAATTCGAATATACCTGATATCCACTTTAATATACGAGAATAGCTCATCTTTAAACCTCCGTAAATAGTAGGTCTTTGTACTTGGATATATTCTAGCAGAAGGAGCTGAATTAATCTGCATTTTACCAGTATATGCAAAAAGTCCGATAATGCAACAAAGGAGGACCACAAAGGTCCTCCATCGTAGGCGATACATTTTTAACAGGATACGATCTGTCCAATCACATCATGAAACTCGGTGTACTGACTAGCAATACCGTGTTGAAAAGACAGTGTCCTTTTACACAAACCTAACGCTTCTAATGCCCGGAATGGATCTCCTAACAGTTTGTAAGGCTACGTTGTCCAACGGAACCACACCTCTCTGTTGTATCGCCTAATCATAATATGGCCAGGATTCCGAAGAAATATACATTAGTGGACGCGAGCTTTCGTTTTTTTCTTCCACTTGCGATTATGATTGGTGGTCTTCGGAAAAGAATCGCCTCTTTCCAACGTTATTTGCTGCGGGTTTTGGATTTCAGTATGAAAGCTTTTTTCTCCAACCTCCATATATACGCCGTCGTTTGGGACCTTATCCCCGGGTACGAACTCAGTCTTTTCACCCATACGGTTGTGCCTCCTTAGATAATGAATTTGGACTGCAACGGTTATTGTGCGCTGTCTTAAACAGAAACATGCGAAATTAGGGTACACAGATAGTAGTTAATCAAAAATTATTTCCTTTATATATGCAAAATTTGTGGTGTGATATAAAATTGTATAAAACCAGTGATATGATGTGTGTGAGCAGTTTTTAGCCTTATGCTCGAAATTGCAGGTTGCATTCAGGTGCTCGATTTGATAAACTGTTTTAGTGCGAGTTTAGGCTCGTTCCTTGCTCTCAACTGAGATTGAGGGCCTTATGTCCATAAGGAGGTGTAAAGAATGCGCAAATATGAAGTGATGTACATTATTCGTCCTGACATTGAACAAGAAGCTGTTCAAGCGACAGTCGACAAATTCCAAGGTATCATCTCTAACGGCGGTGGCGAAATTACGAATCACGATGTAACTAAACGCCGTCTTGCGTATGAGATCAAGAAATTCCGTGATGGTTCTTTCGTTCTGGTAAACTTCACAGCAGAACCTGCTGTTGTTACTGAGCTTGAGCGTATCATGAAAATTTCTGACGAAGTAATTCGTTATCTCATTACGAACGACGTAGCTTAATTATTGTACGTGATTATGTAATGAACAACGCTCAAAGGAGGGGATTGGATTGTTGAACCGTGTCATTCTGATCGGTCGTTTGACCAAAGATCCAGAGCTGCGCTATACACCGTCTGGTGTAGCAGTAACCCAGTTCACCCTGGCTGTAGACCGTCCGTTTACAAGTCAAGGCGGCGAACGGGAAGCGGATTTCTTGCCGATCGTAACCTGGCGTCAGCTTGCTGAAACATGCGCTAACTATCTTCGTAAAGGTCGTTTGACGGCTGTTGAAGGCCGTGTACAAGTGCGTAATTATGAGAACAATGAAGGAAAACGTGTATACGTGACTGAAATTGTTGCTGATAATGTACGTTTCTTGGAATCTAACCGCGATAGCGGCAACGGTGGCGGCAATAGCGGTGGAGGTATGCGTGAGGAGTCTCCTTTCGGAGGCGGTAACAGCAATAGTGGGCGCGGGAATAATAACTCGCGAAACAATCAGGATCCTTTTTCCGATGACGGAAAACCGATCGATATTTCGGATGATGATCTACCATTTTAATTGGGAAAGGACTGACAAAGAATGGGCTTCAGACAAAGAGAAGGCGGAGACGATAACAAAAGACCAGCTCGTCGTGGTGGTCGCAACAAACGTCGTAAAGTATGTTTCTTCACTGTGAACAAAATTACTCACATTGACTATAAAGATACAGACCTGCTTAAAAAATTCATCAGCGAACGTGGAAAAATTCTTCCTCGTCGTGTGACTGGAACAAGCGCGAAATATCAACGTATGTTGACAATCGCTGTTAAACGTTCCCGTCAAATCGCATTGCTTCCTTACACTACTGAATAGTAGTGGGTGGAAAAAAAGGATGTCCCCAGAATTGAGGACATCCTTTTTTATGATTTTTTTTATTGACAACAAGTGCCATCTATTGTAACTTACTAATAATACAATCCATGTTTACCCATTAAGTATAAATCACCTTTTAGTGGCTTAAGAAATTACAAGCTCCCCAACTCGCCAGAGTACACATTTCGGTCATTCGAAATGTTATTTTATATTACATAACACTCAGTTTTCTAATCATTTTCCACAAGTGAATTTCATAAACTTTACAAAAATAGATGTTTTGCAATTGCATATTACATAAAAAAAGATATTGACGTGATATTATTTTACACTTAAGATAAACCTTAATAAAAATGTAATGGTTGTCAGTGCACAAAATTGACCAAGGGTCTAAAACATGTGTTCTACACTATCATTAGGAACAGTAAGGAGGATGTGCAAAACTTCATTTTTGAACCTCGAGCTTTAACGAATCACCGCAGGAATGAGACAGGCTGTTAAATAAAGAACCGACTAAGGGGGATTAACAGGATGGTGCAAACGAAGAAATGGGTTTCTTTGCTTATGGTGCTTACGATCGTTGGTGTTCTGTTTGCAGGATGTAGTGGAGGTGCTAATGAGGCACAGCCGCAGCAAGGCAATGCGGATAATAAAACAGAGGGAAATGAAGCAAGCGCACCAGTTACAGAGGGTGTTATTAAAGCGACGGATTTGTCGCAAA
Organism: Paenibacillus sp. lzh-N1; assembly: GCF_002872435.1. Classification (NCBI taxonomy): domain Bacteria; kingdom Bacillati; phylum Bacillota; class Bacilli; order Caryophanales; family Paenibacillaceae; genus Paenibacillus; species Paenibacillus sp. lzh-N1. The sequence continues at coordinate 1,733,007 of NZ_CP025696.1, forward strand.
ATCCTCCAGGAGCAACGAATCGGAAAGATAACATTGTAGTAGGTATGACGTCACCTAAAGGGGTATTTAACCCGCTATTCTGGCAAACAACTTACGATTTATATGTAGTCAGAACAGTATTTGATTCCTTCTTACAGGTGAAGGCAGATGGTACATATGAAAATAGTTTGGCTGAAAAGGTTGATGTATCGCCGGATGGTCTAAAATACACATTCCATCTGAAACCAGGTGTGAAGTATAGTGACGGCACTCCAGTAACCGTAAAGGATTATGCTTTTGTTCTCAAAGTGCTGCATGATCCGAATTATGATGGAGAAAGCGATATATTATCTTTTAAGATTAAAGGCGGTAAGGAATACCACGATGGCAAGGCGAATGATATCTCGGGTATCAAGGTCATTGATGATAACACAGTAGAGGTAACCGTTACAGAAGCAACAGCTTATACGAAGGATTATCTGGGTGAGCAATACTTCATGCCAGAAGCTTATTACGGAAAAGGGTTCAAGAAGGGTAACCTGGACAGCATCAAGGCGCTTAATAATAAACCAATCGGCTCCGGGCAGTATGTGCTGAAGAGCTTTTCCCCAGGTCAACAAGTCGTACTTGAAGCGAATCCAAACTACTTCAAAGGTGCACCAAAGGTGAAATCAGTTATTTTCAAAACGACAACAGAAGAAACAAACCTGTCTATGCTGCAAACAGGCGAAACGGACATGGACAATATCACAGTTACGGAAGACAATGTAGAGGAATTAAAGGCTCTAGGCTTCTTGGACGTGAATATTATGCCGACAAATGGCTATGGATATATTGCGTTTAATCACAAGGAAAAGAAATTTCAAGACCCTAAAGTACGTCAAGCTTTAACTATTGGTTTAAACCGTAAAGAGATTGTGCAGGGCGTGTATGGGCCATATGCGAATGTCATTAATATTCCACAGTCTACAGAATCTTGGTCTTACACGGATGAAGGTATCAATAAATATGAGTTTGATACAGCGAAGGCGAAGGCTTTGCTGGATGAGGCAGGCTGGAAGGTTGGGGCTGACGGAATTCGCGAAAAGGACGGAGAAAAGCTGACCATTAACTTCTCCGCAACTGCTGATAATCCAGTAGTAGAGGCCTTGCTACCGATCATGTCCAATAACTATAAGGAGCTCGGCATCAAGCTAACTTCTGAAACTTTAGATTTTAACGCCATTATGGATAAAAAGGATACGGGCAAGTTTGATATGTTCTTTGCGGCTTGGGGCTTAACTCCAGACCCGGACACAACGACTTTTATTACGAATGGTGCACAAAATGATATCGGCTATTCCAATAAAAAGGTTGATGAATTAACACTTGCTGGTAAGCATGAACTGGATCAAGAAAAACGCAAACAGATTTACAAACAGCTCTATCAAGAGCTGAACAAAGATCTGCCAACTATCTTTTTGTACCAACGCAGAGATATGTGGCCAGTGAATGGACGTGTATCCGGCTTAGAAATTACACCATACAAAGATTTTGAGTTCACTCTGCATAACGCTCAAATCGCTCAATAAGGGTTGCCAATTGTATGCTCAGCTCTCACGAGCTGGGCATATCACTTTATTCGTCTGGAGGAATGAATATGAAGCAGTACATTATTCGAAGACTGCTGCAACTCATCCCCACACTTATTGGCATATCCATTATCGTTTTTGCGATTTCAGCCATGGTGCCGGGTGATTATATTACAGCCAAGCAGAACCCGAATATGACCGCCGAGAAGGCGCAGCAGCTACGACATATCTACGGGCTGGATAAACCGGAATACCAACGTTATTTTATATGGGCCGGTAATATGTTAAAGGGAAATATGGGGGATTCATTGCAGCATAAGCAGCCGGTAACGAAGGTTATCAGCAATTATGTATGGAACTCTTTTATTATCGCTTTTTTTAGTCTTATTTTTAGCTGGCTCATTGCCATTGTTGCAGGGGTATTTTCAGCTAAGTTCCAATATTCCTTATTCGATAAGTTTGTTACGTTATTTATTTTCTTATGTATGTCGCTGCCTTCATTTTTTATTGGTCTATTGGTCATCAAAATATTTGCTCTTGAATGGGGGATTCTTCCCGTCGGAGGCATGACCACAGCAGGGGTGGAAGCAGGCTCGTGGGATTATATGGTGGATGTCCTCAAGCATATGTTCCTACCGACACTCGTACTTACGATGCTGAGTACAGGAAGCCTGACTCGTTATTTCCGTACAGGCATGTTGGAGGTCATCCGGCAGGATTATATCCGTACCGCACGTGCCAAGGGCTTGAAGGAGCGGACGGTTATTTTCAAGCATGCACTGCGCAATGCTCTGATTCCAGCAATCACACTGCTCGGGTTCGAGCTTCCAGCCTTATTTGGTGGGGCAATGATCCTGGAAAAGGTATTTGTATGGCCGGGTGTGGGGCAGGTTTATCTGGAGTCTATTAGTATGCGGGATTATCCGTTTATGCTGGGCTTCACGATTTTCCTGGCCATTCTTACGCTCCTCGGTAATTTACTTTCTGATGTATTGTATGGCATGGCCGATCCAAGAATTCGCTTGAAATAGGAGGGATACTATTGTCCGCGGAAACAGTCACGATTGAAACGAATCAAAAGGCGGCGATCCGTCCTGAAGCGTCTCCATGGAGAATCGCCATTCGTCGTTTTAACCAAAACCGCCTGGCTTTGGCAGGTCTCGTTATATTAATTCTCATGGTTATCATTTGTGTATTTGGCCCCATGATTTCACCTTATCATTTAGATGATTACAAGCTATCTGACAAAAATTTATCCCCTAATGCGAAGTACTGGCTTGGTACGGATAAGTTTGGTAGAGATATTTTACTGCGTACGATGCTGGCCGGCCGTATTTCTTTGACAGTGGGGCTGGTCGCCACGTTTATTTCGGTCATGATCGGGGCGACGTTGGGTGCGCTGGCAGGGTTTTATCGTAAAGGCGTGGATACGGTTATTATGCGGATTGCCGATATTTTCATGGCGCTGCCTACATTGCCGCTGCTTATTATTTTAGGTGCTGTTCTGTCGGATTTGAAGGTTGATCCGTCGAACCGTATTTATTTTCTGATGCTTATTATCGGAATCCTGAGCTGGACGAGCTTGTCCCGTCTGGTCAGAGGGCAGATTCTTACGCTGCGTGAACAGGAGTTCATGCAGGCGACGGAAGCACTGGGGTTGAGAGACCGCCGTAAAATATTCCGACATCTGCTGCCGAACACGATTCCTACTATTATTGTTACGGCTACGCTTGGAGTGGCTGGTGCGATTATTACAGAATCTGCGCTCAGTTACTTGGGGATTGGCGTTGTGCCGCCCACACCTTCGTGGGGGAACATGATATCGGCTGCGAATAACCTGATTGACTTCCGCAAACGGCCCTGGATATGGGTACCACCGGGAATGTGTATTCTAATTACTGTTGTAGCGATTAATCTGATTGGCGACGGTTTGCGTGACGCGCTGGACCCTAAAATGAAGAAGTAGGAGACGAACGTTTATGGAAAATGCTTTGATTGAATTTCGTAACCTGAAAACCCACTTTCATACCTCTAACGGAACTGTCAAAGCGGTCAATGACGTCAGTTTTAAAATTCGTGAGGGTGAAACGCTCTGTGTGGTAGGAGAATCTGGTTGTGGTAAGAGTGTAACTGCGATGACGATGATGCGGTTGATTGATTCTCCCCACACCTCCGACGGACAAATCTGGTTTGAGGGCAAAGACCTCCTAAAACTCAATAAAGGTCAAATGCAGCAAATTCGCGGCAATGACATTTCGATTATTTTTCAGGAACCGATGTCTTCGCTGAATCCAGTGCTTACGATTGGAGAACAGATTACGGAGCCGTTGCTGATGCATACATTAATGAGTAAAAAAGAAGCACGCGCCCGGGCAATTGAACTGATTAATTTGGTGGGCATTTCGCGATCGGAGGAAATATTCCATTCCTATCCTCATGAATTGAGTGGCGGTATGCGCCAGCGGATTATGATTGCTATTGCTTTAAGCTGCAATCCGAAGCTGTTGATTGCGGATGAACCGACAACGGCACTGGATGTAACAATTCAGGCGCAGATTCTTGATTTAATGCGGGATTTGAAGGATAAGCTTAAAACGTCCATTATGCTGATTACGCACGACTTGGGTGTTGTGGCAGAAATGGCCGATTATGTGGTCGTTATGTATGCCGGGAACGTTATTGAAGAGGCTCCTGTCATTGAGCTGTTCAAAAATCCGCAGCATCCGTATACTCAAGGGCTATTAAAGGCTAAACCTGTCATTAATCAGAAAATGGATCGGCTGTATTCCATCCCAGGACAGGTGCCAAACCCCATTGAGCTGGGTGAAAATTGCCATTTTCATGATCGGTGCGCACATTGCATGCAAATATGCAAGGATCAGGCTCCTCCCTTAAATGAAAAGGAGAATGGTCATAAGGTTGCCTGCTGGCTATATGAGAAAGAAGGAGGGCAACGGATATGAGCGAGCCTTTGATTCAAGTGGAAGGGCTGAAAAAGTATTTCCCGATCACAGGCGGGGTGTTTCAGCGTACGGTCGGACATGTAAAGGCGGTCGATGATGTATCCTTTCACATACATAAGGGTGAGTCCTTTGGTCTGGTAGGAGAATCAGGCTGCGGTAAAAGTACGATTGGGCGCACGATTCTCAGATTAATGGATAAGACAGAGGGATCAGTACGGTACAAGGGCGAAGACTTGCACGCGTTAAACAAGGAGCAGATTCGTGCGCTTCGTCCGAAGCTGCAAATCGTCTTTCAGGACCCCTTTAGCTCACTGAACCCGAGAATTAAGGTTGGTGAGGCGATCGGGGAGGCTTTGCTGGATCACGGGTTGATTGATCGTAATGAGCTGCGGCAAAAGGTCAACGAAACGCTGAATATTTGCGGTCTATCCTCGTATCACTATGATCGTTATCCGCATGAGTTCTCTGGCGGTCAGCGGCAGCGGATCGGGATTGCACGGGCCTTGATTTTGAATCCTGATTTTATTGTGGCTGACGAGCCGGTATCTGCCCTGGATGTATCGATTCAGGCCCAGATCATTAACTTGTTAAGCGATTTGCAGCAGGAACGCCAACTGACGTACCTGTTCATCTCGCATGATCTGAGTGTGGTCGAGCATCTGTGTAGCCGGATTGGTGTGATGTATCTGGGCTCAATGGTAGAGTTGGCCTCCAAGGAGGAGCTGTTCAGCAATCCGCTTCACCCGTACACCAAGGCTTTGCTATCAGCAGTACCGATTCCAGATCCGACGATCAAAAGACAGCGGATTGTGTTAAAAGGGGACATCCCGTCTCCGGCTAATCCGCCGTCAGGATGCAAGTTTCATACACGTTGTCCTATGGCGGAAGCACGCTGTAAAACAGAGGCTCCAGTATATCGAGATGCAGGCGACCAGCATTTTGTAGCCTGTCATTTTGCTTAATACGTCATACTGAAGAAGCAAAATATCCGCCTTCCTGTAACAGGGATTGGCGGGTATTTTGTTGTGAAATAAAAAAAGGTAAAAAAATTGTATCTTTTTTTCGAAAAATTGCAGACAAAATGGATTTTTCATCGTCTAATAAGGTATGGAGGTTATTACGATGATGAAAAAACATTGGTTACGTTGGGCTATTGTCGTCCCGGTACTTATTATATTGATTTTTATGACACTTGGACCCCGCTTGTTGATCGGAAAGCCGAATGTGGATGCAGACGCTGCAGTGCTAATGGACATGCATACCGGGGAATTACTGATGGATGTGAATGGCGATAAGCCTATGCCCTCCGCAAATATGTCCAAGCTCATGACCGAGCTACTGGTACTGGAGGATATTCGGACCGGACGGTTAGGCTGGAATGATGAGGTGCGCATTAGTCGTTATGCCAGTACGGTGGGTGGTGTGAATCTATCCCTCCGGTATGGAGAAAGAATGACCGTATCTGAATTGTTTCAAAGTATGGTAGTGTATTCAGCGAATGACGCAGCTGTGGCACTGGCGGAACGTTCATCAGGGAATGAGTCCGCTTTTGTAAAGCGCATGAATGAAAAAGCTGCCCAAATTGGGTTGTCGCCCGATAGTCGCTTTAGTAATGCCTCTGGGGCAGGTCAGAGTGAATTAGGGCCGAACCATCCTAAGGACATTCGCGGAGAAACGAAGATGACGGCAAGCGACACTGCAAAGTTGGCCTCTTACTTGATTACATCACATCCTGAGATTCTCAGAACGTCCAGCCGTACACAGATGGAATTGAAGGATAAGGGCATTTACATCAGCAATACGAACTGGATGTTGCCTTCCTTGGCTGGACCGTACTCTTATGCGGGCACGGACGGATTGAAAGCAGGATACACAAGCGATGCTGGATATTGTTTCACGGGTACAGCTGAGCAGCATGGCAAACGGTTAGTTGCTGTAGTACTGGGTGCACCGAGCAAGGAGGAGCGTTTCGAGCAGACACGGAAGTTGTTCGATTATGGTTTTTCTCTGTCCACCTCTTTCCCTGTGCGTTTGCAAAATTTGGTGAAATTGGCTCCTCATTAAAAATAAAAGATAACTTTGAAGGCTACATAGAATACTTATATATACATTACTGAAGGCTTTGACCGTAAGGGCGAAGCCTTTTTTGTCATGAATTTGAGGAACTGACCACGCCATGGCACTTTTGACAACAAGGTAGCTGACCTTTTATGCTTTGAGGGGAAGTTTCCGCTTCATGAGGGACCCATCCGGTTTAATGAAGAGATGGGATTTGTGGACGAAAGAAGGAAGGAAGCCATGATGGAGAGAAGACATAAGAGAAGGACCCGTGGAAAGCCCAAAAAGAAAAAGAGGTTTACCGCTCTATATATTTCATGTATTGTCTTGCTTTTAGTTGCAGTGGGAGGCTATCTATTCCGCAAACAGCTGACGCTCGTGGCTTTCGACTGGTTTGTGTCACCGACGCTGGAAAGCAAACTGGAGAAATCCTACCAGCCTCGTCAATCCGCGGAACAGCAGCCGCAAGAGAAGGTGGCTTACCAAAAGGAGCCTTTTTCGGTGTTGCTACTGGGAACGGATCAAAGGCCAAACGAAAAGGCACGTGGTCGCTCAGATACGGTGATATATGCTGCTGTACGGCCCGCAGAATCGCGTGTGCTCTTGGTCTCCATTCCAAGGGATACGTATGTACAGATTGCCGGACATGACTCCAATCGAGATGGCGAGGATGATTTTGATAAGTTAGGGCATGCTTATGCGTTCGGAGGCGAGGATATGTCCATGGCCACCGTAGAGAAGCTGATGGAGCATAAGGTCGATTATTATGCTACGATTAATTTCCAGGGGATTCAGGATGCCGTGAATGCAGTGGGTGGAGTTGTGCTTCCTATCGATCAGCCCATCGAGAATAAAAACCCGCTGCATATCAAGTTCCGTATTGAGGCGGGCAAGCCGCTTTATAATGGTGAAGAAGCCATGTATTATGTTAGGTATCGGGAAGATAGCGACTTCAACCGTACAAAACGTCAGCAAATTTTTTTGAACGCTATGGCCGATAGGCTGCTGAATATCGATGGAATCACCAAGATCCCGGAGTTGCTCGATATTATGGGGGCCAATTTCACAACGGATATGGAACCTGCCTTTATTACTAGGCTTGGCAAGCAAGCTATTTCACAGGGGAATCCACAAATTTCAAGTTTTACGATTACGGGGGAAGGGTTCAAGAAAAAGGGTCTGTACTATGACCGGGCTAATGAACAGGAGCTTGAATATGCCAGACTTATGATTGCGAACTGGCTAGACTCTGATACAACCCCGCAGACGCTGAGGCTTCCCGACAAGCAGGACATTCAGTGAGTAATCAATTGATTTATATTTGATTTTGAGGGGGATTCGTTTCTCATGAATATCGCTTTTTTCTTGCTTCCCAAACAAGAGGTCGCTTGTGTAACGGCGGATGCTACTCTACGGCAAACATTGGAACGAATGGAATATCACCGGTTCACAGCGGTTCCTATTTTGGATAAGGAAGGTAGATATACGGGTACGGTTACAGAGGGCGACCTATTGTGGCATATGAAAGAGTCTGAGGGGAAAATCACCTTTGAAAACGCTTCTAAGTTTATGCTCAAGGACGTTCCGCTGCGGGTTTCGATGAAACCTGTATCCATTGATGCCAATATGGAGGATCTGATTAATTTGGCGAAGGTACAAAACTTTGTGCCCGTCGTGGATGATATGGAACGGTTTATCGGTATCGTGCGCCGCAGCCAAATTATTGAGTATTGTGAGAAATTTGTGTCTAAGGAATCGCTTAATACTTCAAGCTAAAATAAGCAGCAGAGCTGCTATGAAATAACGATTTACCCTATGGGGTAACAGTTATTTTCAAAATAGGATATGCTATAATGGAGAATAAAGCTTTTTCAGAGGGGTGTGACTCTTCATCATATGCCTAAAGAAATGGATGTAGTTAAACGAGCCAAGGTTATTGAATGGCTTAAAACAGAGGTGCTCGACCAAGTCTCCCGTCTGTTTAAGGCGATGTGGGAAGGCAGTACAGTCCGTATTGGTGATTGTTTGGCCAGCCTGGTGATGAGCAGTTATATTCTGGGGAGGCGTCTTGGGGTGTCTTACCGTGAATTGGATGATCTACTCATCGACAAGCTAAGAAAGCACAGAAAAGAAGGACACCAGTTGGAGGATTGGTATCAAGACATTTCCGCACTGGAAGAACATATGCGTAAGAGGTGAAAACGTTGAAATTCCGCTTGGCCACTGTAGCATGGAGCGTTATTTATTTGCTTCTGCTGCTGACTCTATTGACACCATTTAGAATTATTACCGTATTTTTTCTGATTGTGCCTGGCGCTGTATTGTTTTCATCGCTGCCTTTCAAAGGTTTTCTGGTTCACGTCATACCGGTGCTTTTAATTATAGCGCTACTCGATGTGTATTCGCTGCTTCCTGCGATTTACTTTCTGATTCCTTCTATATTGATGGGACGGGTATATAAAAAGGGAGGATCTGCCTTTCAGGCGTTGGTGACCGGAACGGGCATTATTTTAGCCGAATTGTTGTTTGTACTGTTTATCGCTACGTATTCCTTCGGGTTTGATCTTTCGCAGTTCCTTCGTGATCAGGCTGAGATGTCGGCCAGTATTGTACAGCAGATTTTGAGTGCGAATCCGATGTTTGCGAATATGAGCTGGACAGCTGAAGATACGCAGAAACTCGGTACAATGCTGATTGGTAAAGTTCCATATGTGATGATTGTCAGCTCGTTCATACTGGCAGTGATCACACATGCTTTGGCACGTCCAGCGTTGAGTAGTCTCGATGTGCCGGTACGTAAAATGAAGCCTGCCCGCGAGTGGATGCTACCGCGTACGCTGATCTGGTACTATCTGCTGGCAATTGTAATTGGATGGATAGCGGATTCTTCCGATAGCAGCTGGATTCAAACGGTCTCCATTAGTATGCTACCGCTGATCCATGCATGTTTTATTATCCAGACAATTGGTTTTGTATACTTCTGGACGCATAGCCGTAAAAAGAGCCCGGTGATTGCGTTGCTGCTGTCGCTCGTCGTTCTGGTGTTCCAGCCGCTCCGCATTATAGGTATTATTGATTTGGCCTTTCCGCTGCGTGAAGCTATTACAAGATCAAAGAAATAGGGTGAACAGTCATGCCTAAATTTCTACAAAAACGCTGGCACGGCTATCAGACGGTCTGGGCGTTTTTACTGCTGCTGGTGCTTGTCATATGTATTTCCATGTACAACTGGGAACTGGGTGTGATAGGACTGCTGCTATCATTCTTGCTCGGCGGACTGATGCTGAAGACGGAGCTGGATTTTCGTCGGGAACTGAATCAATATATCAGTGGTCTTTCCTTCCGGATTAAGCGGGTGGAGGGAGAAGCGATCAGTACACTGCCGTTCGGTATCATTTTATACAGTGAAAATCGAACCGTAGAATGGCACAATCGCTTTGCCAGTGAGATGTTCGAGGAGCAATCATTGATTGGAGAGCCTCTTCAAGATTTGTTTCCTCAACTCGCAAATGCTCTAAGCACTAAAAAAGAAACGAAAGAACCTGCTCGTGAACTAAAGGTTGAATTACAGCATGATGAGCGTCATTATCAGTTTCTAATCGTGCCTGATGAGCGTCTGATATATTTGTATGAAGTGACGGAGCTCGCGGTACTGCGCAAGCAGTATGAGAACGAGCGGTTGGCGCTTGGTATCGTCATGCTTGATAATATGGACGAGGCTGCTCAGGGAATGGACGATCAGCAGCGCACCGCGCTTATTGCGAAGGTTTCCAGCGAGATTACGTCTTGGGCCAATCAGTACAATATTTATTTGCGCCGGTTGTCATCTGAGCGTTATCTGATTATGCTGAATCATAAAGCACTCCAAGAACTGGAGCAGAGCCGATTCGTCATTTTGGATACCGTGAGGGAAATGACGGCGGATTTGAAAGTACCGATGACATTGAGCATTGGCTTGTCTTTCGGCGCAGAGAGTATCAAGGAGCTGGGCGAGTTGGCCCAGTCCAGTCTAGATATGGCGCTTGGACGCGGGGGGGATCAGGCAGCAGTGAAAGCGGGACAGCGTCTGTCCTTTTATGGAGGCAAGTCCAATGCTGTCGAGAAGCGTACCAGGGTGCGAGCCCGAGTCATTGCACATGCGCTGCGTGATCTGATGCAGGAGAGCGACCGCGTGCTGATTATGGGACACAAAATACCGGACATGGATGCAATAGGAGCAGCTATCGGTGTATGGAAGGCCGCGGCACTTTACAATGTAGAGGCCCATATCGTACTGGACAAATCCAATCCGTCTATTGACCGAATGATGGAGCAGGTAAACAAGGATGAGAAGCTATCGCAAGCGCTCATGACACCGGAGCAGTCGCTTCAGGTGATGACCGAGCACAGCCTGCTGGTTGTGGTGGATACGCACAAGGCTTCAATGACGATTGAGCCTCGTCTGGTGCAGACGGCCAGCCGGGTGGTGGTTGTGGATCATCACCGTCGGGGCGAGGAATTTATTAATGATTCTGTTCTAATCTATTTGGAGCCATACGCGTCATCGGCCTGTGAACTGGTGACCGAGCTGCTGCAATATATCCATGAGAAGGTCCAGCTGACACCGCTGGAGGCAACATCACTGCTGGCGGGGATTACGGTGGATACCAAGCATTTTTCCCTGCATACAGGCTCACGTACGTTTGAGGCTGCTGGCTTCTTAAGACGTAGTGGAGCAGATACAGTCATGATCCAGCGCATGTTAAAAGAGGACCTGGATGAATATATTGCTAAGGCGGAAATTATTAAGCATGCTAAAATGATATATGGGCATATCGCAATTGCGGTGACCGAGCCTGGACAAAAAATACCGCAGCTCCTGATTGCTCAGGTGGCGGATTCATTGCTCAATATGACGGATGTACTGGCCTCCTTTGTGGTCAGTGAACGTCCTGACGGCCTGGTGGGGATCAGCGCCCGTTCACTCGGACGCATGAACGTACAGGTCGTCATGGAACGGCTAGGCGGCGGAGGACATCTGACAAACGCAGCGGTTCAGCTGGATTGCTCGCTGGAGGAAGCTAAGCGCAGAGTGGTCGACGTTCTGGCCGAAATTGATGGGGAAGAGGGGTTATTTGAATGAAAGTAATATTCATTAAAGATATGAAGGGCCAAGGTAAGAAGGGGCAGATTAAGGAAGTGTCGGACGGTTATGCAGCGAATTTCCTGTTGCCACGTGGGATTGCCCGCCCAGCAACGGAAGGAAATATGAAGACGCTGGAAAACCAAAACGCTGCTGAGGAAAAACGCAAGCAAGAGGAAAAGGAAGAGGCACAAGTACTCGGCAAAAAGCTGGAAGAGACTACAATTCAGCTCAAAGCAAAGGCTGGAGAAGGTGGACGTCTGTTCGGCGCAATTACAAGCAAGCAAATCGCAGAGGCTGTTGCTAAAACAGGCATCAAGCTGGACAAACGCAAAATCGAGCTGGAAGAACCGATTCGTACGTTGGGCGTGACTCAAATGACCGTCAAGCTTCATCCTGAGGTCAAAGCTACGCTGAAAGTACAGGTGACTGAAGAATAATTATGGGCGGCGAATTTTTTGATCGGATTCCTCCGCAAAATCTGGAGGCTGAACAGGCGGTTATCGGGTCTATTTTGCTTCAGTCCGAAGCACTGATTACCGCAATGGAGCGGGTGCAGACCGAGGACTTTTACGATAAAGCTCATCAGATGATTTACGAAGCAATGATTGAGCTGGGTGAATCCGGACAGCCGATTGACTTGGTTACGCTGACCTCGAAAATTCAAGACAAGGGACAGCTAGAGGATATCGGTGGTGTCAGTTATCTGGCGAAGTTGGCTCACGGGGTGCCAACAGCGGCTAACGTGGATTACTATGCCCAGATCATTGAAGAAAAAGCGATGCTTCGTCGCTTGATTCGTGCAGCTACACAGATTGTGAGCGAAGGCTATAGCAACGGCGAGGATGTCGCCGGCATGCTGAGCGATGCCGAGCGCAAGATTATGGAAATCTCCAACGGGCGCTCAGGCAGTGGCTTTATTGCCATCCGCGATGTCGTGATGGAAGTGTTTGACCGCGTTGAATTGCTGCATCAGAACAAGGGCAACACGACCGGAATTCCGTCCGGCTTTGTTGATTTGGATAAGATGACAGCGGGTTTCCAGCGCAATGACTTGATCATTGTGGCTGCTCGTCCATCTGTAGGTAAAACGGCATTTGCCCTGAATATTGCACAAAACGTTGCAGTACGGGCAAAAGAGACGGTTGCCATCTTCAGTCTGGAAATGTCGGCGGCTCAGCTCGTGCAGCGGATGATCTGTGCCGAGGCTAACTTGGACGCGAACGTCATGCGGACAGGTGAATTTAAGGGCGATGACGATTGGGCGAAGCTGACGATGGGCATTGCAGCCTTGTCAGAGGCGGAAATCTATATCGACGATACGCCCGGCATCACTGTGGCTGATATCCGAGCCAAATGCCGCCGTCTCAAGGCGGAAAAGGGACTGGGTATGATCGTTATTGACTACTTGCAGCTCATTCACGGACGCGGCAAAGCGGGCGAGAACCGGCAGCAGGAGGTATCCGAAATTTCACGGACATTGAAACAAATCGCCCGTGAACTTGAAGTGCCTGTAATTGCCCTTTCCCAGCTGAGTCGGGGCGTGGAGCAGCGTCAAGATAAGCGGCCAATGATGAGTGACTTGCGGGAATCGGGTTCCATCGAGCAGGATGCTGACATCGTTGCGTTTCTGTACCGGGATGATTACTATAATCAGGAAACAGAAAAGAAAAATATTATTGAAATTATTATTGCCAAGCAGCGTAACGGCCCGGTCGGTACGGTAGAGTTGGTATTTCTTAAAAATTATAATAAATTCGCTAATTACGAGCGTGCCCATTCGGATGCGTTCGCCGGTTAATATATTAGTATGTTTAGAAAAGGCTCTTTCGACGCGGGTATCGCGGTTTCGAGAGAGTCTTTTTTATAGAATTCATATATTTTCATAGAACGATTGAAACTCTCAATTACGAACAATACTATTTTCATGTAATATAATGTTCGCTTTTTATTTGACTTTGAAAAATGGTACTGGTACACTTATAGTGCTGCTTCAACGTAGCGGGAGATCATTACGCCCGGGGCTTTCCGAACTTGTGGAATGTCTGCGACGGACGTTTTTTCCTGCTGTCCGAGAACGCTTCATATCTGCCCGCTGAGGCGGTTGAAGCCAGATATGTGTTAGCGCGTCAGCTCAAAATCAGAGTGTCTGTGGGCACTCCACGGAGGAATGAAACATGTCAACTGTAGTCGTTGTGGGAACACAATGGGGAGACGAAGGCAAAGGTAAAATCACGGACTATCTGGCGGAAAGCGCTGAAGTGGTGGCCCGTTACCAAGGCGGAAACAATGCTGGTCATACGATTCTCATTGACGGTAAAAAGTATAAGCTGAGCCTGATTCCATCCGGCGTTTTTTATGAAGATAAAAAGTGTGTTATTGGCAACGGCATGGTAGTGAATCCAGCCGCTCTTATTGAAGAAATTACTTATATTCATGATAATGGATTTTCCACAAAAAATTTGGTCATTAGTGACCGCGCACATGTCATTATGCCTTACCATATGACGTTGGATGTGCTGGAAGAAGACCGCAAAGGTCCTAACAAAATTGGTACTACCCGTAAAGGGATCGGTCCTGCTTATATGGATAAAGCTGCACGTAACGGTATTCGTATTGCTGATTTGCTGGATGCAGAGGAATTCGAAAAGAAACTGCGCCATCTAACGAAGGAAAAGAATCAAGTGATTGAGCAAGTATACGGCGGCGAGCCGCTGGATGTTGAAGAAATATTGAAACAGTACCTGGAATATGCTGAGTTTATCCGTCCTTATGTAGCGGACACGTCTGTTGTGCTGAACGATGCAATCGACGCGAATCGTAAGGTATTGTTTGAAGGTGCGCAAGGCGTTATGCTCGATATCGACCAAGGTACGTATCCATACGTTACGTCCTCTAACCCGTCGGCTGGCGGCGTATGTATCGGTTCCGGTGTAGGCCCGTCCAAAATTCAACAAGTGATCGGTGTAGCTAAATCGTACACAACTCGTGTAGGTGATGGACCTTTCCCAACGGAGTTGAACGATGAAGTCGGCGATTACATTCGTGAAACAGGTCATGAGTATGGCACGGTTACAGGACGTGCTCGTCGTGTTGGCTGGTTTGACAGCGTCGTTGTCCGTCATGCCCGTCGTGTCAGTGGATTAACGGGTCTTTCCCTGAACTCGTTGGACGTTTTGACAGGCCTGAAAACAGTCAAAATCTGTACAGGCTACAAATATCGCGGTGAGATCATCACGCATTATCCAGCTAGCTTGAAAATGCTGGCGGAATGCGAAGCGGTATATGAGGAATTGCCAGGTTGGAGCGAAGATATTACTGGCGTAAAAACGTTGGAGGAACTGCCTGAAAATACACGCAAATACGTACAACGCGTATCCGAGCTGACAGGCATTCCAATCGCTATTTTCTCGGTTGGTCGTAACCGTGATCAAACGAACCAAGTGCTTCCGATTTATTTGTAAGACATCTATAGGATTCTATGAAGGCGTCATGCCTGTTCTAAAATATAGCTATTCCTGCACGATTAGGAGAGAGAGGTGGTTAATTCCTTTCTCTCCTTTTTTCTGTGTAGTTGTGTTTGTGCTAGTTTTACATATTCCAAGGGTTAAAAATCGTCATATCTCGTCAATACTGGTCTATATGCACTTCATGGTGTACACATGGCAGGATGCGTATAAGGAGGTAACGGGATATGAGGTGGCTTGGATGGCTGCTTAAAAAAGGAATGACGGTGGTGCTGGTCAGCGCGCTGACACTGGCAGTGACCGGTGTGGTCGTGAATGCCTATGTTCAATCACTGCTGCGGCAGTTTAACATTCAGCTTGATCACCAGCCGATATGGGGATGGAGTTGGCTAAAAGGCAGCGCTGGTACTGACCAAAGTACAGGCACAGGGAAGAGCAAGACGACAGGGAGCGACTCTGGAGGTGTAACACCGCCTGATAATGCTTTGCCTGTCATGGGACAGGGCTTAGAAGAAAGTGGACATGAAGCTGGTGGCTCATCCAATGGAAAGGGATCTCAGGAAGGGGCCACATCGGTGGGAACACCAGACAGCGAGTCGCGTCAGCAGGCAGAAGGTACAGCTACACCCGAAACGAGTATCGAAGGTCATGATTTGGTCATTACGCCCGACCATCTGACAGAGAAAAAGAACAATTTACCGGCGGCTCAGAAGCAGGAGATTTTTACGATTCTCATGAATAAACTACCGCCGGAGGAGATGCAGAAAATATCAGCCGCGATGGAAGGCGGTCTCACCGAGCAGGAGCTGCAAGATATTCAGCAGGTGCTTGCGAAGTATTTGACCAAAGAGGAATATAACAAGTTGATGGGTATGCTTAAATAATGCATAAATAAAAACGCATGAAATGTATGGGCAATGTTAATGCTCAAAACAGGACTGTAGAATCCGCGCCAGGCGCGGATTTTTTTGCGTTCAAGGAAGTAATTGGGTTGTAGTTGAATTCTTTGTAAAAGCTATGTTAAAGTAAACTGTGTTGTGAAAAGGTTAAATTTTTGAAACCTTTTACGTAACTATGCAATGCTAGATAGCGACTATTATCATAGATAAGCTTGTAAAAGGGCTACTTTTATCATGTAAAAAAACAATAATGAACGCATTTAATAGAGATAGGATATGCTGAAAAGGAGAGAACCATGGAGGTTTCTAAGGGGAAGTTATCACCAGACCACAGGAGTGGAAATTCAAGTGTTGAGGGCAATTCTGCTGATAAAGCAGGGAAAATAGCAACATGGTGGAGCGGACGGAAAAGATGGTTAAGTTGGGCGGCAGGCGGCATTGTGATTGTTGGCGGTCTTATTTTTGCTAGCAATCAGTATGTTGGAGCCAATACAGTTCCTTATTATAAAGTGTATGTTAAAGGCGTTGAGGTCGGCAGTATCTTGAATGAGCAGCAGCTTAAGCAGCTGTATACAACGAAGAGCAAACAGTATAAAGACAAGTATCCTGACGTGGAAATGGTGCTCAATACGAGCGCAGTAACGACGAGCACGGAAAAGGCATATAAGGCGGATATCGATAGCGCAACCACGCTGAAGAAGCTGGACGGCATGCTGACTGCCTATGCCAAAGGAGTAAAAGTGAAGGTCAACGGACAGATGGTTGGCATTGTAAAGGATAAAGCGACTGCACAAGCGGCTTTAAAGCAAGTGCAGAAGAAATACACACCTGCAGGTGAAGGTACGGCGACAGGCATCAAGGGGCTGGTTCGCAAAACATCCGTGGGGAGTAGTCATGCTAGCGCAAGCACTAAGGCACCTAAAGCATGGCTGGAGTCTGCCAGTATCCGTGAAAAAATTGCGTATGAGCCGGTGAAAGCAGATCCGAACAAGGTGCTGACAGAGGCAGAAGCGGTTAAAGTACTAACCGAGGGGCGTGAAGCGCCTATAACGTATACAGTGCAGGAAGGCGATTCTTTGTCATCCATTGCTGCTAAATTCGATATGACGGCTTGGGAGATTAAGCAGAATAATCCTGGCTTGCGTGAATTGTATTTGCAAATTGGGGACGAATTAAAAGTCACGGCTCCAAAGGCACCTGTTACGGTACGAACAGTAGAAAAGGTCGTCGAGCAGATCGCCATCGAGCCTGAGGTAGAGATTCGCCAGAGCGATGAATTGAAAGCAGGAGTTACGAAAGTCGTCAGACCGGGACAAGCAGGTCTTAAAGAGATGGACTATCGTTTGACCAAGGAGAACGGCGAGGTCGTGCAAGAGGAATGGCTTGGTCAAAAGGTGTTACAGCCGTCTGTTACCGAGGTGGTTCTGAGAGGAACGAAAGTCGAGGGAGAAGGTTCCGGACAGTTCGCTTGGCCGGTGTCTGGCGCTACGATGTCGAGTAGCTTTGGCGCACGCTGGGGACGTATGCATGAGGGCGTCGATTTGGTTGGCAGTCCTGACATTCACGCATCTGATGAAGGTGTGGTGTCATTTGCAGGTCAGCAGAATGGATATGGCAATGTCATTATGATCGATCATGGCAACGGCTACCAGACGGTGTACGGGCATTTGAGCAGCATTGGCGTTCATGTAGGACAGGTTGTTCAACAAGGCGAGTCGATCGGAGTTATGGGGAGCACAGGACGCTCAACAGGAACGCATCTTCATTTTGAAATTCGCAAGGATAATACGGCACGCAATCCCATGACGTATTTAAGATAGATTTGATGATTATATCGTTAGCTACATGATTGACGAAGAACAAGGAGAAAGGCCATGTTTTTCTGCATGCTTAACAGCAGGTGCAGACATGGTTTTTTTCTGCGTAAAGAAAAGGGTCTGGAAAAGTAATGGAATAGCGTATGGGTATGATAGAATAGAATAAGCATCTTATGGGCGCTAACAAACGAAAGTTAATGATAGATGATGATCCGTGAGAAGAGGTGATCGCTGTATGCAGGGGACGATTCTAGTAGTGGATGATGAACAACCTATCGCTGATATTTTAAAATTTAATTTGGAAAAAGAGGGCTACGAGGTCATTTGCGCCTTCGATGGAATCAGTGCAGTGGATATTGCGGTTAAGCAACAGCCAGACCTGATTTTACTGGACCTGATGCTGCCGGGCATGGATGGTATGGACGTATGCCGCGAGGTGCGTGGACATCAGCTTCAGACGCCAATTATTATGCTGACTGCGAAGGATGGGGAAATCGACAAAGTGCTAGGGCTGGAGCTGGGCGCGGACGATTATGTGACGAAGCCGTTCAGCACACGGGAATTGCTGGCACGGGTGAAGGCACAGATGCGTAGACAGCAACGCGGCGTGGCGGGCACGCCGGAAAGCCGCCCACAGGAGGATAAGCAGGGGCTGCGCGTAGGCGATCTCTTTTTTGATACGGATATGTATACAGCCTATAAAAACGGAACTCCACTTGACCTGACGCATCGCGAGTATGAACTTCTATATTATATGGCGAAAAATGCAGGCAAGGTCATGACTCGCGAGCATTTGCTTCAAGCAGTATGGGGATTTGAATACTACGGGGATGTGCGGACGGTAGACGTGACGATCCGGCGGCTGCGCGAGAAGATTGAGGAAAACCCGAGCAAGCCGGAGACCATTCTGACACGCCGTGGCCTCGGATATATTGTTAACGGGGGCAAAGGTGGCCTGCGGGCATGAGATGGCTGTCTTTCTTTCGCACCATTCATGCCAAGTTGATTATTATCTATGTGCTGCTTATTTTGGTGGCCATGCAGTTGATTGGAGTCTATTTTGTCAGCTCGATGAAGAACTCTTTGACGAGTAATTTTACGCAGGATTTGCAAGCACGGGCGGAGATGCTGTCCGTGCTGGCGGAGCAGGATCTGAGCGGCAGTGATGGCAAAATGGAAGAAGATAGCGTCGAAAGTCTGCGTGCACGCGTAAATAACTTGTTTGATTTCAGCGGTGCGGAAATTCAGGTGCTGGATGCCAGCGGCAAAGTACTGATTACTTCTCAAGGCTCCCACGCTGACTATGTCGGACGTAAAAATACGCAGACAGTGGTTAGCCGCGCACTTCAAGGAATCCGTGATAACGAGGAATATATGGTGGACGAGGATAACGTCCGCAAGAAGGTCGTCGCCAAGCCTGTCATCAGCCAAGGCAAAATCGTCGGTGCGGTGTACATCGCTGCTTCGATGGCTGAGCTGTACGATACGATGAAACGCATTAACAATGTGTTTCTCTCAGGTATGCTGATTGCACTCGCGTTGACGGCTGTGCTGGGCGTGGTATTGGCCCACACGATTACGCATCCGATCAAAGTGATGACACGTCATGCAACAGAGGTCGCTGAGGGCAAATTTGACCAGCAGATGCCGGTGTTTGGCGAAGATGAAATCGGTAGGCTGAGCGTGGCCTTTAACTATATGACAGGACGTCTGCGTGAGGCACTGTCGCAGAATGAGGAGGAGAAGGAAAAGCTCTCCTCCATCTTGACCAATATGAGCGACGGTGTGGTCGCTACCGACGATCATGGCCGGGTCATTCTGGTCAATCGCCGGGCCAGCGCCATGCTGGGCGTGAACGAGAATGAAATGACTGGCAGACATATTGCGGTACTACTGGGGATCGACCCCGAGGAAACTGAGGCTCTGTACAGCGGCTCGTCCGCTTCTACACTCTTGCAGTTGGAGCCGGCTGGTCAAGATGAGCCCATCGTCATCCGCGTGACCTTTACGCCAATTCATCGGCGGGAATTTGGCATTACGGGTACGATTGCTGTGCTCCAGGACGTGACAGAGCAGGAGGAAATGGAGACGACGCGACGGGAATTCGTAGCTAATGTATCCCATGAGCTACGCACACCGCTGACGACGATCCGCAGCTACGCTGAAGCGCTGGATGACGGCGCGATGGCTGAGCCGCAGCTCGCAGAGCGTTTTGTGGGTGTTATACGCAATGAGACGGAGCGTATGATCCGGTTGGTTACAGATTTGCTGCATCTATCGCGGCTCGATTCCAATGAAGCGCCTTTGCGGATGCAGCCTGCCGATGTGATGGAGATGCTGGACGAGGTCGCGGATCGGTTTTCTTTTCAGATGAAGGAAAATCACATTCGCTCAGGCATGTTCGTAGAGCAGGGGATTGGCAAGGTCGTAATCGACCGCGATCAGATTGATCAGGTGCTGGACAATCTGATGTCCAATGCATTGAAATATACGCCAGAAGGTGGAAGTATTCGGATCGAGGCTCGCCGCAACAATGAGGGCATGCTGGCTATTTCGGTGCAGGATACTGGAATTGGTATTCCCAAAAAAGATCTGGACCGGATTTTTGAACGGTTTTATCGTGTGGACAAGGCGAGATCGCGCAATATGGGTGGCACGGGACTGGGGCTGTCGATTGCCCGGGAAATTGTAAAGGCCCATGGAGGCCAGATTTTCCTGGAGTCCGAATATGGTCAGGGAACTTGTACGACTTTTACGCTGCCTATGTCGGGTGAAGGGAGGGAAGCACAGTGAAGGAACGTTTGAAGTCCTGGACGCTTGTTTTGCTGGTGGCTTCCAGCCTGGTTCAGACTTATTTTTTGATCTACCGTCTTCCGGGCAGTGATTCTGTAATCACCTCAGAAACGAACTATGTCAAAACCGAAAGCATGGGGCAGGAGAAAAAGATTGAAAATCTTGTATTCCCTGATAGGATGCTAATTCATCAAGGTGAGAAGAAACATACCGTTTTTTATCCGGGGGTTACTTTTTACGATTTAATTTATACACGGCTGGAAAGTCGAAGTTTTAACAATTTCCAACGTCGGAGTATCCAATCAGCGGACTGGGCACGGATCCGCAGTGAGAATGAGGGGATCGAACTATCATTTTCAGGCGGAGTTCCGGTTTCATTACTGGAACGGGTTATGCGTCTGACGCCGGATTCGGTGTTTCAGGGAGAGACGATTAACCGCATCTGGATCTATATCGACGAAAAGAATGCCAAGCCGCACGCGCTTTTTTTTAGTGCCAGAGGCGATGTGGTGTATGAGGCGAACCAGTTCGATATGACGGTAGAAGACATTCGGCAGCATGTGAATTTTGGGAAAAATGCTCCGTTGTACAAGCTGGTGAATAATCAGTACTACATTCCCGTGAATAACCTGGAGACTGTACAGCCTGTGGTATATGCCGGGTTGTTTACGACGGAACAGATGCAGCGAAATTTATTTTTCGATCCAGGCATTACGCGCAATATTCAGGAAAAAGATGGTTCCCAAATTTATACAGATAGCAAGCGTAGTCTACAGATCAAGCAGGATCAACGTTGGATGAGCTATACCGATCCCAGTGCACCAGGGGCAGATGGAAGCAGTCCGATTAGGGACGTATTGGCCGCAGTTGATTTTGTAAATCAGCATGGCGGTTGGGATGCTTCATATCAGATGAAATTGAGGAGCAGCGATGAAAATCGCACAAGTGTGATGTTCCAGCAGTATTATGGTGCTTATCCGGTGCTGGACACGCCATCGTTCCGCTTTGGTACGATTTCATTGCAAATCCAGCAGGAAACGGCATCTGTCTATGATCGTTCGTTGCTGTATCTCAAGGGCGGGGAGCAATCCTCGAGAAAGGTGTTGCTGCCAGGTGGCGAAGCCTTGGAGAAGCAACTGCAAATGGTAGGCGATGGCAAGTCGATTAGGGATCTGACTCCTGTATATCAGCCGGAGCTGATCAATGACGGATTGAAGCTTGTCCCTGAGTGGCGTGTTACGTTCAGCGATGGTTCTGCGGCAGAGATTCATGCTGTTCCTGTAACGACAGCATCCAATACAACACCAACGAAATCAGACCAAGAGACAAAGCGATGATAGGAAGGGGGAACGGGAATGGATTGGAGCCGCGCTAAAAACGTACTGATCTGTACATTTTTGCTGCTCAATGTGGTATTGGGTTATCAACTGTGGCATGATGCGCAGGAAACGGCCGGGCCGAATCTGGATTTTACTTCACTGGATGAAAACACGCAGCGTTTAATGGAAGAGAAAAGCATTCAGGTGTTGGCTCCGATTCCCGGAGATACCCCGCAGCTGCCCAAGCTGTCTTACACCTATGTCCATAGTGGAGAGAAAGATGAACTTGTGCAGCTGCTGAGACCGGTGGACAGCAAGCTGGTATTTACTCATGATGCGCTAGTGGAGGCACTGGAGCCGCAAATCAAGGATATCGATAGCTATCAGTATGATCCGCTGGATGTTCAGGAGGAGCTCGTATCCGGACAGGCAGATGCTTTTGTGCTGCATCCATTGGTACAGGGCAAGTGGCCGCTCTTTAATGTGAAGCTGGCTCTGTTTTACAGCAATCAGAAGATTACAGGGTATCGCAAAATTCAGGTGGAGCTCCAGCCCTCGGATGAGGCAAAGAAAATGCTGCCTGCGTCCAAAGCCTTGGCGAGGTTGATCGACGGCTATTTGCCGCGTGACTCCGTAGTGAAGGATATCCGGCTCGGATATTATGGGCAGACCTTTAACTCCGATAGCCAGGTGGCTGCCCCGGTGTGGCGGTTTATGCTGGACAACGGAAAAGGTGTGTATTATGTACAGATGAACGGAGATGTCATTAGTCCAAAGACAGAACATACAGAAGGGTCTTGAACAGATATGGGGATTTCTTTTACCGTGCTGTCGAGCGGTTCGACCGGCAACGCTACCGTTGTGCGGAACGAAGACACGACATTGCTCATCGATGCAGGTCTCAGCGCAAAGCGTATTGACGAATTGCTGAAAGAACGCGATCTGAGCGGAGAAGAGTTGGATGGTATTTTGGTCACACATGAGCATTCCGATCATGTTAAAGGACTAGGCGCCATGGCGCGTAAATATAATTTACCTATATATGCTAACGAGAAGACTTGGTTTGCCATCAGCAACGCTGTTGGGCAAATTGCGGATGATAACCGCAGAATATTGGAGACAGGCGCGACAAGGGAATTTGAGTCATTGCGTGTAGAGTCTTTTGGCATCTCCCATGATGCGGCTGAGCCCGTAGGGTACAGCTTTTATGATGGGGCAGAGAAGCTTAGCGTAGCAACCGATCTCGGCTATGTCAGCGATAAGGTAAAACAAGCGATATCAGATGCAGATGTATTGGTGCTGGAGGCTAATCATGATGTAGAAATGCTGCGTATGGGCCGTTATCCTTGGAACATCAAGCGCCGTATTCTCAGTGATATCGGCCATTTATCCAATGAGATGGCAGGAGCGATTCTTAGCGAGCTGTTGACCGGACGGACAAAGCGAACGTATCTGGCACACTTGAGCCGCGACCACAATATGATGGAACTTGCGAAGATGACTGTACGCGATGCGATGGAAGACCGCGGCTGTTTTTACAAGGATAGTGAGTTTCGATTGTGTGATACGTATTATGATCGTCCTACACCTTGGGATAAGGTAAGTGAGCCATAAAGCTGTCCAGCTCGGCGGCTTTGCGCTCGACCTCTTCACGGGTCACTATGCCTTTGTCCACCAGTAGTTCAATCAATGTACTTAGCGCCAGTGTATTCCGGTAGTGCTCGTCTTTCAAATCCGCAAGCTTGGCTGCCATGCGAACTTCATCCATAGCGGAACGATGGGAGTTCATCTTATATTCCTCCTGTAAAAATATTTTTAAAATGGCGTGCAATAAGCTTGGTTCTGCCTGTGGTTTTGCCAGGTGCTGTGATACAATAAAGCTAACAACAGAAAGCTTTCTGAAGGAAGGCTCTCATCGAAAGTATAGGCTGCTTTAAGCGGACGGGAACAAGCCAGAACGTCTCTATGAGACGATCATTTTGTAATAGAATAGAAGACTTGTTACTATTGTAGTCCATTGGTTTGGAAATCATTCCTCTTTTTCCCTCTATTCGGGGTCAAATTTGGCGTGTATGCTAATTTATGAGATTTGGTTGCTTAGGAAAGTGCTATTTGTGGTGATTAATAAGTAGACCGAAACGATTAGTTGCTGAATTCCGATGGTGGGGGATATTCAATCCATTTGTGATGTTCAACGGAGCAGGTTCTCTGTAGCATAGGTTGGCGCAAGCCCGAATAGCCCTAATTTTTTAGTGAGTGTCGGTGCATGACAACGAAGGGGAGAGGATTAGCATGGGCTTGTTTGAAGATGATTTTTATTCAACGAAGGTGTCCACACGTGCGGCTAAAAAAACAGCATTTAAAGCACGTCGCGGAGGACGGGGACGTTGGCCGCACAGGAATCGCCGGGTAAGTCCGGTGCAGGCTGCTGTCATCAGCGGTGCGGTTAGTGCAGTGGTTGCCGTGCTGCTGTTCAGCTTTATTACAGGTCTTCCCTCCACTACAGCAGTAACCGGAGCAAGTCATTATCCCTTGCGGCAAGCAGCGGGCGATCCTTATGACCGGATTGTGCAAGCGGCAGCCAAGATACGCCCAGCTGTCGTCAGCATCGTAAACCTGAAAGGGGAAGACGGTAACAGTACGGAACAATCAGCGCTTGGATCGGGCGTCATTTTCCGTGTAAGCTCAGGCAAAGCCTTTATTATGACGAACAACCATGTCATCGAGGGATCGGATGATCTGGATATTGTAACCGTAGACGGTGTCAGAAAAGAGGCAAAGCTGATCGGGAAGGATCGCATTAGTGATATCGCGGTACTGGCAGTTGACGATAAAGGCATTAGCACAGTAGCGGATATCGGCGACTCCAGCAAACTTCGTCTGGGCGAGACGGTCATTGCGATTGGCAATCCACTCGGATTGGGAGACACGTTGACCTCTGGCATTGTGAGCTATACGAATCGAATTATTCCGATTTCCATCAATCAGGATGGTGTATATGACTGGGAGCAGCATGTGATTCAGACTGATGCGGCGATCAATGAAGGAAACAGCGGCGGAGCGCTGGTCGATCTGGACGGACGGGTGATTGGCATCAATACGATGAAAATCGCCGATACAGGTGTGGAAGGATTGGGCTTTGCCATTCCCGCCAATGAAGTAATGAAGACGGTGAATGAACTGGTTGAGGACGGCAAGATCACCCGCCCTTATCTGGGGGTGTACACGGTGGATCTTAATAATGAATATGCACCGCTGGATGAAACTCAGCGCAAGGAGCTCAAGCTGCCTGACAGCGTGAAAGATGGGGCCGTTGTTCTGGAGGCCCATGGTCCTGCCAAGGAGGGCGGCTTGAAGCTGAACGATGTCATTACGGCGTTTGATGGCGAACCGATTAACTCTACGCTTGATTTGCGTCGTTACCTGTACGATAACAAGAAGATTGGCGATGAGCTGAAAGTTACCTTTTACCGGGCAGGCAAGGAAGAGTCGGTGACGTTAAAATTAACAGATAAGCCGGAAGGCTAAGGTTGAATGATAGGCTTAACTATAAAGAAGGCGCTCTCCGGCTTATTTCCGGGAACGCCTTTTTTCGTTTTCTGCTGTGCCTTAGATTAAGACGTCACGCCCGTCACACGGGTTCCGCTCTTGGTGATTTTGTATGTCACCACATCTCCGCTCCAGAAGTGGAACTTCAGTGTGACTTCGCCATCCTTCCGGGCTGCATGGCTTCTACATATGACTGCATATTGCCGATGGCAGCGGCTGGCTGTGCTTGTCCGTCTGTTTCAGCAGCAGCGGCAACGGATGCGAACGTGGATAACAATAAGGTAATGGCAAGCGTCAACGACAGCAATGAAATGGGTCTTCGTTTTAACATAACAGGCCCCTTTACAAAGTTATTTTTGAAAGCGCTTTCCATTAAACACTATCATATTATTTTAATTTGGAATACCTGTATAATTCATGTAAAAATCATGTGCTAATTAGATATTTTAATTTTGTAAGCGTTATTATTGAAAAAATACAGAAATGAGTGTAGAATCTATGGCCCCCTCAAATACCAAAAGAAAGAAGGAGATGAATATGAATAAGTGGAACACCGAAGAGGCCATTCGACGCTGGAACATGCATGCAGAAAACTTTACTGCCAAGTACACCGAAGAAGGGGATCGGTCTCGTGAAGTGCTGCTAAATCCTGCCTTGCAAGAGTGTATGGGACTGATCGCAGGTAAAAAAGTGCTTGATGCCGGGTGTGGCGAAGGTTACCTGAGCCGGAAAATGGTTCAGGAGGGCGCGTTGGTGGAAGCTGTTGATTACTCGACAGAGATGCTAAAGCTTGCAAGAGAGCGGACACCGTCAGCAATGGGAATTACATATCACCACGGCAATCTGGAGAGGCTGGAGATGTTCGAAGACCAGAGTTTTGATCTGATCGTATCCAATATGGTCATTCAGGATTTGGCTCATTATGAGCTGGCGATTGCCGAAATGCGGCGGTTATTAGTTCCAGGGGGCAGCTTTATTTTTTCTATTTTGCATCCGTGCTTTCTGACACCGCAGAGTGGATGGGTGAAGGATGAGACAGGGAAAAAGCTGTATTGGAAAGTGGATCAGTATTTCAACGAAGGTCCCCTGGAGCAAGCGATTCCTTATGATCAGGAGGAAAAACTTTTGTATTTTCACCGTACGCTGGGAAGCTATGTGCAGGCCATTGTGGAGTCGGGTTTGTTGTTGGAAGGGATGATCGAACCGAAGCCGTCTGCTGGTATGCTGGAAAAATATCCCCATTTCCGTGAAGACCTGAACGTCAGTAATTTCCTCATTTTTAAGACCAAACGTCAGGGATAGTGGGCAAGCCCTTTCCTTTCCGCGTCAAGTGTGGTAGAACAAAAGAAGGCGGTTTAGACACACCTACAACAGGAAGAGCTTCAAACGGAAAGGGATGCAACTGGAATGTACGTGGTATGTAAAGAGCATGTGGAACTGGCAATTGATATGTTCGTCGATGAATACGAGGATGCACCGGATGTCGTCGATCTCAAAGAAACGAAATTTTCGGATTGGGACCCTCCAGTGAAGTGCAAGGAATGTGAGAAGAAAGCAGAGTTTTTGGTCGTCTAAAAAACAAGCACGGGCGTTTCGGGGAGAAACGTCCTTTTTGTATTTATTCCTACCACATCTGAGACAGGAGTGAACGATGGATGGACCCTTTGCTGCATTCACTGTTTCGTCCGCTTCAAGTCAATGGAAGTGACCTCTATACATATTATATTGAGCAAAAACCGTCTGCTGCGCTGAGAGCTTACGTAGCCTGTTATTGGGAGTCTGGCCCGGTTACTAAAGAAGTCCCTGAAGGGAATATGAGAGTATCGGGTAGAGAGGCAGTGGACCGGGTATTACCTGACGGTTGTACGGATATTCTATTAGAATACGACCCGGTGAGTAAGCATCAGGAACTCTCATACTGCGGGACATTTACGCACCCGTTCGTGTCTACCAGACAAGCAGGGTCCGAGACACGTATTTTTGCAGTGAGATTTTTCCCCGGTGGAGCACATTATTTTCATGGGATGCCGACTTATTTGTTTACAGGTGGTAATTATCGCTTGGAAGAGATATGGCCTGAAAATGTCGAGATCATAGGTGAGCGTATTTTGGAGGCACGAGACTTTAATGAACGGGTGCGTATAATGGATCAGTATCTCAACCAGCTGCTACTGAGTCGTAGGATAAGCGATTGTGACCTGATGAAAAACCTGCTGCATCACATCTTTGTGAGCGGTGGGAGTGTGGGGGTTAAGGAGCTCGCGGAGCGTGAGGCGATCAGTGAAAGACAACTCAACCGCAAATTTGGGCAATGGATCGGGATCAGCCCCAAGAAGTTCAGTGAAGTCGTCCGCTTCCAGAGCGTTCTGCACAGTATTCAGAGTGGTGGTTCCGTCGATTGGACGGGGCTGGCATTAAAGCACAGCTTTTTTGACCAGGCGCATCTGATCCGTGATTTTCGCAAATTTTATGGAGCTTCTCCGCTTACTGCGGCTAAAGACTTTCGGAAGTTGTCCGATTTTTACAATACACGTTCAGGGACCCCGGCTATACTCAAAATATGAATAAGAATGGCAAAGGAGAGATGTGAATATGAGCGGAACGCTGCAAGTTCGCGATCATCTGCTGAATGAGCTGGAGACTGGAGTACGGACAGGGGAAGCCTTGATTCGTAAAATACGTCCAGAGGATTGGAGCTTTCGCCCACAGGATAATTTCCGCTCGCTGTTGGAGTTAGTGCATCACTTTGTGCTTATTCCGGCTTCGGATCTTGCGATTATGCAGGAGAAGTCCGAGGCAGAAGTGGGAAGCATCGAAAATAGCCTGTCCGGAATGGAAGATCCCGAGCGTTTAGCTGCGACCTTCAGGCAGAATTTTGAGGCTTATAAGGCTTACATTCTTTCGCTCAGCGAGGACGATTATCTGAATCGTTCAACGAAGGCCTTTTATATGGAGCATGGGCATTTACAGGTTCAATGGCAGATTGAGACCGTGACCCACGTATTCCATCACCGCTCGCAGATCTATAATTATCTAAAGCAACTGGGACATGAAGTGAGCTTTTTTATGTTGTATGCTTGAGTATTTTTATATAAAAAGGTTTGGAGGGCACCTGTTGGGTGCTCTTTTTTGGTTTTATTCAAGGCTTTTTAGGGTGAAATGACTTAGTCGAACGCGCGTGAAACTTCTTTACTAACACGTCTAAGAATGCTGATCTGCTCATCATTCAATCTGCTGGTGAGCGCAACAAACTCATCTATCGCCTCTTGCCGAATCATTTCGTCTGTAGTCATATGTTCTTCGGAAAACATCAACTCACTGATAGACACGTTTAAGGCGGTTAGCACTTTCTCCAAGGTATCAATCGAAAAGTTCCTTTCGCCACGCTCTAGTGATCCGATATATGCATCATCTAATCCTGAAAGCTCCGCAAGTTGTTGCTGTGTTAATCCCTTAGCCTTCCGAATTGCTCTAATTCTTTCTCCAACCGAATTCCGTAATTTTGTCATATTAACCACCTTAACAAGCTTATAGAAGAGGAAGTGTAAAAATTAGAAGGGAATAGTTCAGTTCTTTTTTTGCTGAAGCTCAATTAAACCAACAATATTTTTAGTTATAGTAGTCAGGATTTCGAGTTCAGTTGTTTCTCTTGAATTTATGAGTAACATAAGTTCATTTATAATTTGTTTTCGATCTGTAGTTTCATCGAATTGGAAAAGTTCAAAAGGCGGAACTTTTAACGCTAGAATTATTTTTTCCAACGTCTCCAATGAAATATTTCGATCCCCACGTTCTACTCCACCAATATAACTGTAATGAAGTCCTGCGGCTTCTGCCAGTTGTTCCTGTGTCCATCCTTTAGCCTTTCTTAGCTCCCGTATCCGGTTTCCGACACTTTCTGGTAAACTCATGTGATCACCTCCACTTAAGGTTAGAAGAGGAGAGAATATCGTTACAGACCATCTTATACAAAATAAAAACACATAAAATTGTACTCTTAAGTACTATTTATATTGACCTCCTCTTCCAATTTCCATACAATTGGATGTAAATGGGAATATGAGGAGAGGCTACTCTTGGAAACTTCCATACTGAAATCACTCAAACCGGATATCATTGTTGAAATGTTGGAGATGGCTGTGGCTTTTGAAAATTGGAAAAAGGTGATGGAGACGGCGGATATTTTGCACCAATGTGTCCAGCGTATCTACGAAGAACGGCAGTATCATAAAGCAATGAAATTACCCATCCCGCATGTCAATTTAGAACGTCCGTTGGTATACTATTTTGGTTTCAGTCACCTGATGTGTGGAATGGCTCACCAGAACCAAGGTACATATGAGCAGGCAAGGGAGTGCATCTATAAGTATGCTGAGCTGGGGTGGATGGAGGACCTAAAGGAAGATGACAATCAGGTTGTCGAGGAATTCAGGTTTTTAGCCAAAACTAATTTATATGCAGTAGATATTTTGTCTGGAAATATAGAGCTTGTCGAGGAATATGTAGCCTTTTTGCAGGATAATTTAGAGGAAATATTACCGGGGCTGAATACCATATTACAGGCAGCGCTTATGTATCATTTGGATGTAGGAGATATTTTACATACGTTTGCAGAGCAGATTGATGAATTCGGGAGTTATGAAGACGCAGAGAACATATCTTACTATTATAGTTACTGCTATCACTTGGCTTTGTACTATCGGAAGTACGATAGATTACAGGATGCAGTGGGACTTACTTTACAGGCGATGCAACTAGCTGATCAGTCGGGTAATGATCGTAATTTCAAGAAATGTACAGCATTGTTTGAATCATTACGGGAGTCAGCGACAGCGGAGCAAATCAGCAAATATCGACAGATAGTAATGAAGTGTCTTGATGACTACGGAACTGATAGCATTTCATTGTGAAGAGTGTAAATGACTGATCCGTTATGATCTGAACAAGGGATAGGCTCGCAACAGAGAGGAAATAGATAGGTAAGAGGCGTTTCAGGTGCTAAAATAACTATGTTACAGGTATGTTTTTAGTTCGGGATCGTAAATACGATTTTACATTATCATTCGACATAGATAGGGGTATGGAATTTGTTTATTCAACTTATAGGTGTTGGCAAGTTAAAAGAGAAATATTTGGTCATGGGCATTCAGGAATACGCTAAACGGCTAGGGCCATACATCAAATTTCAAATGATCGAAGTACCCGATGAAAAGGCTCCTGACACACTGAGTGAAGCGGAGGTTCGACAGGTCAAGGAACGAGAGGGCGAGCGCATCCTTGCTCATGTGAAAAGTGAAGCACACGTCATTGTGCTCGCCATCGACGGCAAACTGTGGAGCTCGGAA
The DNA here is from genome assembly GCF_002872435.1 of Paenibacillus sp. lzh-N1. Lineage (NCBI taxonomy): Bacteria > Bacillati > Bacillota > Bacilli > Caryophanales > Paenibacillaceae > Paenibacillus > Paenibacillus sp. lzh-N1. Next base: position 1,763,889 of record NZ_CP025696.1, read on the forward strand.
GAACTCGCAGAGGAATTGGACAAGCTCGGCACTTACGGTACAAGCCATGTTGTCTTCGTCATTGGCGGCAGTCATGGTCTCTCTGACGAAGTCCTCCGCCGCGCCCAGCAGAAGCTGAGCTTCGGAAGAATGACCTTGCCACATCAGCTGATGCGATTGGTGCTGGTGGAACAGATTTACCGAGCGGTGAAGATTAATCGGGGGGAACCGTATCATAAGTAGAGCGAAAATTGCAAAGTGACAGAAATAGAAATTTGATTTGTCAATAATTCTCTTGAGTGCATTACAAGTGAATGTAACGATTTCTTAGAATATTCTATGATATAGTTGATTGGGGAGTTCAAAGTTTAATTTGGTGTATTTTAATGTCGTGTCTGGACTGAGGTTGGTGCGTTCAATCAGAGATTCCGATAGCTGCCTTTTTATTTTTAAGTCAAAATTTTCTGTAAGTAGATCCAAGCATTATATGACAAAATATATAAAACTTTGATTGTAAGATGTATTTTGTGATTCAAATTATTCAAGTTTCATACTATATGTATGTAGCTAAAAGGAACTATCCCTTACTACTATGCAGGAAAACAATATAATTCAAGACTTCCATCGCTGACTATTGGTGTAAATAGGAAAATGATGAAGAAAATCATAGGAGGAGTCACCCAATGGCGACTAAACTTGTAATCGATGCGATGTGGGATGATGCACCCATAGATGTATCCGCAGAAGTGAATTTTATATGGTCTATCGCAAACAAACTGCGCGGACCCTATCAAAGTGATAAATATAAAGATGTCATCATCCCGATGACGATTATTCGCCGTTTTGAGTGCGCTCTTGAACCGACCAAAAATGCGGTTGTTGCCCAGCATAAAGCAAACCCGAACTATCCGGCTAAGGCTATGTACCGTGTATCCGGCTTTCAGTTTTACAATACGAGCGAATATGACCTTGCAGAACTCATTAACGATTCCGAGAATCTTGCCGCTAACTTCAAAAGCTACATTCAAGGTTTCTCGGCAAACGTGCAGGAGATTATCCTCTCCAACGACAAAGGCTTAGATTTTAAGACTCAAATAGATAAGATGGATAAGAGTAACCGGCTCTTGTCCGTCATAAAAGCGTTCTCTGAACTCAACTTGAATCCACAGACCATAGACAATGTGAAGATGGGGTATATATTCGAGGAACTAATAAAAAAGTTCTCAGAAAATGCCGAGGCAGGCGACCACTACACAGGTAGGGACATTGTTAAGACGATGGTAAACATTCTGCTTGCGGAAGGCTGCGAAGACATCTTCGATGACGGTAAAATCATCACTATATTAGACCAAGCCTGTGGAACGGGTGGCATGCTCACGACTGGATTAAACTTCATTAAGCGTTATAATCCGACCGCCGATGTGCGGCTGTTCGGGCAAGAAGTAAACCCTGAATCATATGCAATGTGCCTAGCGGAAATGCTTATCAAAGGGCAAAACGCCGAAAATATTCGCTACCGTAACACGATGGAGGAAGATTGCTTCCGAGACACTAAAATGCGGTTTGTACTTGAAAATCCTCCGTTCGGAACGCCGTGGGGCGGCAAAGATGCGCCGGAGGGCATGGAAGATGCTGTTAGGAAAGAAAGCTTAAAAGGCTTTGACGGACGTTGGGGAGCGGGATTGCCCAGCTCCGGTGATGCACAAATGCTGTTCGTACAGTCTGCTGTAAATAAGCTAGACGATAAACTTGGACGATGTGCTATTATCCAAAACGGCAGTCCGCTGTTTTCCGGCGGCACGTCATCGGGTGAGAGTCAAATCCGCCGTTGGCTTATTGAGGAAGACTTAATAGAGGCGATTATCGCTCTGCCGACCGACCTTTTCTACAACACAGGCATTGCCACCTACGTGTGGGTACTTTCAAAAAATAAACGCAAAGAGCGCCAAGGCAAGATTCAGCTTATAAACGCCACGGGCATTTACCATAAACTTCGCAAATCCCTCGGCGATAAGAAGAATGAAATCAGTCCCGAAGACCGCTCTGTCATCACAAAGCTTTACGCGGATTTTGAGGAAAACGAACTTTGCAAAATATTCAAGAATGAAGAGTTTCTCTATCGTGAATATACGGTCATGCAGCCGTTGCAGCGCAGCTACGCCATAACCGCAGAGCGGATAACCGCTATGCTTTCCAAGGGTGCACTCTCATCTCTCTATGACGAGGCGAAAGTCGCCGAACTGGAAAGCGCTGAGGAACTGGGCGGTAAAGACCAAAAGAAACTTGAAGGTTACCAAGAGAAAAAGCCTTTGTATGACAGCATTGTCGCTGCGCTTGAAGCGGCTATATCTGACAAAGTGTATCTCTCGCCGAAGGCGTTTGAACCGGTTTTGGCAGACTTGCTGTTGCTTCATACTACCGACAAGAAACTGCTCGACAAAATAGCCGACGGGCTTTCCGTGATGGACAAGACCGCCGAAATTCAGCGTGACAAAAAAGGCGAGATTATATACGACAAAGAAACCAAGGATACCGAAATCGTCAAGTACCAAGAGGACATCGAAACCTATATGTCGCGAGAAGTCTATCCGCATATCCCGGACGCAAAGGCGTTCTTTGAGGAAGACCTCTCAAAGAAAAAGCCCGTAATCAAGACCGGCGCGCAGATACCGTTTACCCGCTACTTCTATGAATACCAACAACCGACGCCAAGCGAGGAGCTGGAAGCCAGATTCTTGGAATTGGAGTCTGCCGTTTCTGCGCGAATTAAGAAGCTGTTTAGCGGGGTGAAATGATGAGAGAGATGAAAGACAGCGGGATTGAATGGTTGGGTTCGATCCCCAAAGATTGGCACTTAGAGAGATTGCAATGGCATTTGAATGAAGTGAATATTTCCAATAACCCCATAAAGACTGAACAGATTCTTTCTCTTACAAATAAACTCGGTGTAATACCTTATGAAGAGAAAGGCAATCAGGGCAATAAGTCAAAGGAAAACTATTCAGAGTATAAATTGGCTTACCCCAACACAATAGTTGCAAATAGCATGAATGTAATTATTGGTTCCGTTGGAATTTCTAACTATTTTGGCTGTGTTAGCCCTGTTTATTACGTTTTTAAACCTCTAGCAAAAGAAAGCATTGAGTTTATTAACTATGTTTTTCAAACCGTGGGGTTTCAGAAAGAATTAAGAAAATATGCAAATGGAATTCTTGAAATTCGCCTACGTGTTTCGGCAGATGGGATACTTAAAAGACCTATACCATATCCGTCGTTAGAAGAACAAGAACGCATCTCGAATTATCTTGCGGAAAAATGTTCGGAAATTGATTCAGTAACCTTTGAAATTCAATCTCAAATTGATTTGCTTGAACAGTATAAGCAATCATTAATTACCGAATCCATATCTAAGGGAATCGATGGACACCCTATGACAGTTTCGCATGAGGTTCCTTGGATTTCTGGTATACCTCGTGGTTGGCGAATGAGCAAAATAAAATACGAAATTATACCACTAAATAGAAATGTCGAAAATGATGACGAAGTCATTACGTGCTTTAGAGATGGACAAGTCACACTAAGAAAAAACAGACGAGAAGACGGTTTTACGGTATCGTATACTGAAAATGGATATCAAGGTGTTAATGAGGGGGACTTGGTCATTCATGGAATGGATACTTTTGCCGGGGCTATTGGATGCTCTGACAGTCGAGGAAAATGTTCCCCTGTTGTCCATGTCTGTAAAACAAGTGGAAACAATAGATATTTTATGTACTGTTTGCGAAGCATGGCAAAAAATGATGTACTTTGGTTCTATGCTAACGGGGTTCGGGTAAGGTCAAGTGATTTTCGCAATTTCAGCAGTCTGGGGAGATTTACCATTTTAGTACCACCCCAAAAGGAACAGGATGCTATTGTGGAGTTTTTAGATAATAAATGTGAAGACATAGATGCTGTTGTTGCATTCAAAAAATCTCAACTAAGCATTCTTGACGAGTGCAAGAAGTCCCTCATATACGAATATGTTACAGGCAAAAAGGAGGTCACAGTATGAATATGATACTGAGCGAAAAAGAATACCAAGCATTTATAATGGAGCGGTTGCATAAAGACAACGGCTATCTTGAGCCGCGCAAAGCCACTAATTTTGACCGCCTCTTTGGCCTTGATCGTGAACTGCTTTTTCAGTTTCTTAACGATACGCAAAAGGAAAAGATGGATGCTATTGCCAATATTTACAAAGATAACTTAGAAGAAACCATCATCAACTTCATAAACACCGAAACCACAAAGAGCGGCGGCAGCTTACTTAATGTCTTAAAGAACGGCATTGAAATCTCAAATATGCCGTTGAAACTGATGTACAACAAACCCGCCACTGACTTTAATAAAGAGTTACTGGCTAACTATGAGAAAAATATCTTCTCTGTTATGGAAGAAGTCTGGGCAAGCGACTCCGAGCGCATCGACCTTGTTATCTTCCTAAATGGTCTCGCTATTATGAGTTTTGAACTCAAATGCAATATGGCAGGGCAATCCTATGGAGATGCAATCTATCAGTATCGTGCCGAACGTAACCCCAAGACGAGACTGTTTCGCTTTAAGGCGGGGGTTCTCGTCAATTTTGCTATGGACTTGGAAGAAGTCTATATGACCACAAAGCTGTCCGGCAGCGATACGTTCTTTTTGCCGTTTAATACTGGTAACGGTACAGGCGTGAATGCCGGCAAGGGTAACCCGCCACGCAGAGACGAAAACAGCGACTATAGCGTGTCGTATATGTGGAATGATATTCTAAAAAAGGATACCATCATCAACCTTATCACGAAGTTTATCTTTATCGAGACGAAAGAAAAGGAAGATGAACTCACTGGTAAGAAGAAGAAGAGCGAGAATGTTATCTTCCCTCGCTACCATCAGCTTGATGTTATCCGCAAGATTCTCGGTGATGTTTACGAAAACTTAACCTCTCAGAATTATCTGATTCAGCATAGTGCAGGTTCCGGCAAAACCAATTCTATCGCTTGGCTTGCTCATAGGCTGACCTCACTCCACGATGCAGATAACAGAATCATCTTTGATAACATCATTATTGTCACCGACCGTGTTATTGTTGACCGTCAATTACAAGCGGCGGTTATGGGGCTTGAGCATAAAAGCGGACTTATTAAGGTTATGGACGATAAGTGCAACTCCGCCGACCTTGCTAAAGCCCTTGCAAGCAATACCAAAATTATAGCTACGACAATTCAAAAGTTCCCTTACATAGTGGATTCTGTTAAGGGACTGAAAGATAAGCATTTCGCCGTGATTATTGACGAAGCGCATTCCTCAACAGCCGGCAAAGATATGGCGGCGGTTACAAAATCGCTCGGTGCGGGTGAGCAAGAATACGATGACATTCAGGACGAGATTGTTGACGAAATCGCTCGCAACGGCAAACAGGAAAATGTGTCTATATTTGCCTTTACCGCTACTCCTAAGCCGACTACTCTACAACTGTTCGGTAAGCTGAACTACAAAGGACAGCGTGAGGCATTCCATATTTATTCGATGAAACAGGCAATCGAAGAAGGCTTTATTCTCGATGTACTTCAAAACTATACGACGTACAACACGTTCTACCAGATTAACAAAGAAGTCGAGGATGACCCTCGTTGCAAAACAAACGATGCTAAAAGGCAAATCGCCCGCTTTGTCGAGCTACACGAAACGAACATCGGGCAACGCATTGAGGTTATAGTCGAGCATTTTCGCACAAGCGTAATGTCAGAACTCGGCGGTATGGCAAAGTCTATGGTGGTAACCGCCTCCCGTGAAGCAGCTGTAAAATATCGCAAGGCTCTGGAAGATTACATCACCAAGAAAGGCTATACCGACATTCACGCTCTAGTGGCTTTTTCCGGCAAGGTTAAAGTTAAAATCAAAGATGAAAACGGCAATAAAGAAGAAAAAGAGTATTCCGAAGCGGGTATGAATGGGTTTTCGGAAGATAAACTTGCAAAGCAGTTTGATAAAGATGATTACAATGTACTGCTTGTGGCGAATAAGTACCAGACGGGTTTTGACCAACCCAAACTCTGCGCTATGTATGTTCTGAAAACACTGAAAGGTGTGACTGCGGTTCAAACACTCTCAAGGCTTAACCGTATCTGCCCGCCGTTTGAAAAGAAATCTTTTATACTGGACTTTTCCAACAGCTACGAGGATATAAAGGCGGCGTTTGCTCCGTACTTTACGACCACGTTGCTTTCCAATTCTGTAACTCCTACGGCCATCTATGATTTGGAAGCACAGATTGATGCTTATTATGTACTTGATCCCTCCGACATCGATGCCGCCAATGAACTGCTTTACAAAAGCATTATTGATGCCAGGGATAAGAAAAAGCTGACTTTCTATTTCTCGAAAGCAAAGAAACAAATTGAAAACTACGATCTTATGGAGCAAACTCAGATAGTTTCACTTATGCGGAATTTCAATCGGTTTTATGAATTCTTAATTCAAGTGTCCTCTTTCGAAGATGTGGACTTACATAAGAAGTATAACTTCATCACTTACTTGCTGTCGTATATCAATATTAAACACCCCGGCGGTGGTTTTGACCTTGACGGTAAGATTAAAGCGACTAACTTCGTACAGAAAAAAGCGGAGGAACACCAGACCCCTAACCTCGTGGCGCAGCCTATAGTAAAACTGCCTGTGGCAGATAAGTTCGGCTTGACCGAAGCCAAGGAGGAGCGGCTTTCGCAGATTATCGCCGAAATTAACTCACGCACAGGCAAAAACTACGATAACGATGTAGCCGTGAAAGCAATGTTACAGATTAGGGATATTTTGCTGAAATCCTCTAAACTGAAAACAACCGCAAAAAACAACACGATTAAAGACTTCGAGTTTTCTTATTTAGACAGCATTGACGATGCGCTTATTGAGGGGCTTGAGCAAAACAAGGACTTCTTCTCGTTGTTGCTGGATAACGATGAAATCAAGAAACAAATGCTTGGTATATTCACTGATGAAATATATATGAGTCTGCGTGAAGTAGGGGAGTAAATCTTTATAGACGCAGTATTACTTGCAATAGGCATAGTTATAGTCGTTCTGTTAGTGGGCGTGATTATTCGCCAAATCATCGGACGAAGAAGCAGGTCACTTAGCTACTGTGACCTGCTTTTTTTTGAAATTACCAGAAAAATTCGCCGATAGACCCGATACGGTGAACCATATCATAAGTAGGGCGAAACTTTTATAGCGTATGCTTATAGAAATATAAAGTTTCTGAATAACGTTAGGTTTAGAGGAAATATGATTTGTAGTATTGAAAGGTGATGCTAAAGGGTGGAAAGCTGAGTACACGAAAATGGTTAATGACTTTCTATTCAATCCTGATAATTTGCTTTGCTTAGGGAAGTTTTAGGAGACATACTTACTTCAGAGGCAAAATTGGCCGTCACAGTGATTTGCTGAAGCTAACTCTACAATCTGTTATTGTCTTAATGGATTTGTATCTAAATGTAGCATTCATGTTGAATAAGTTTATAAAGGGGCATGCGCTATGTCTTTAAATAATCAAGAGCTTCACAAGGAATCGATTAAGTACCTCACAACTGCGCCGATTCGCGAAAATGATCCTAGGTTTATGAGCGCATTAGATGATGTAGTCTATGAGTTTTTAACAAAAGAAGAGGCAGACTTAATAGAAATCTTGTATTTTAAATCTAAGAATGCCGCATGGCGAAATAAAATTCTGAGAGGTCTCATCCAATGCAAGGAATTAGAGTTGAAAGATTTTTTTCAGAAAGCTTATAAAAAAGAACGATACTTAGATATGAAACTACTCACGATCCATGGGCTGGCCCAATATGCTACCGAACAAGAGATCGACAAGGTCATCAATCATTTCTTAAAGCTCTTAATAAAAAGAGCAGAGACAACTCCTTATAACTACTATGAATATGAGTTTCTAAGGTCTGCTTTCGGGTTTCCTCTTCTAATTAAAAAATACGGGTATTCCTGTTTTGAAAAGGTATATCAACAAGTCGAGAAACAATATCAGGATATGCCAGAAGCATTTAAGGGGCATTTGACCTTTGATGAAGATGGGAAGCAAGTTTCGTTGAGAACTCCGATGAAAATAAAGCAAATGATAGATCGTTTTTATGAATCACGAAATCTTCGATAAGCTGAGTCCAAGAAGTTGAAAAGCAGCGACGACTATAACAATGATGAGGTTTGTTGAAAGGAGAATAGAGATGACCGTAAAGTTTACTTTGAATTATACGGATGGAGATTTCATCGAAACCATAGAAGTTCCAATTTATAAAGCGTATCGCAAGGGTACTTCTTTTCAACTGTATCATTTAAATCGCACCCTACTCGTATTGAACACAAGGAATTGTTGGTTATCGATGAATCGGGGATTGCCCCAGAGTGTATGTTTAAAAGTGTTACAGAATTTTGTGAAAAAATTATCCCTTATTTATTGAATAGGAAAAATGAGTCATTGTTTTTATTCGGGGAGTACTATGATGCAGAGAAAGATAAGATGATGGACATTGATGATATTGAGATTCCCTGTTTAATAGGCGGGGCAGCCACCTTACAAGAAGAGGAAAAATAGTCTGGGACCTACAGAGGTAGTCGCTGAGGAACCTGAATCAATAGATTTTTTAATTAGCGATAGTAGTGGTTGTAATATGATATGAAAACATAGCAAATTTCCTTGTGCAGCTTGGACGGTACCTCATTAAGTTTCTTGAAGGAGAGTTGTAGAATCTCTTTGGACAATAAAATGAAAGTTTTAGTTTAGCCAATAGACAGTATTCTTCATTATGCCGATGATGGCTAAATTTTTGGCTAAACTTATTAAATCTATAAGCCTCATTGTTTAGAGAATCTAATACAGTACGCCATTTTTTAACCGCTGACCCTTCTGCGATCCATGCAGAGGGGTCCTTTGCTGTCAAAATGAAGCAAAAGGATTAAGGGTCAGAGTATTTCGATTGTGATTTAAAAATTAAGCATTTCCTCCCTAGGAAGAATGGGGTTTGGAAACGTAATCCCATGTGTGTGACTCTTGGTTTCTAACAATTTCACGATTTCGTCATAACTCTGCTGTATAGAAAGGTGTTTAGCAAACCATGTCGAATATTATTTTATGTTACCTCGAGAGGGACTAGATGGGAGTGAGGCATAATGAGAGGTAGGAAGTTCACGATGACGATCAGGAACAAGGTAATTCTAACGATCGTCGTTACTGTAATCACTAGCCTTGTGATCGGAGGCGTTGGGATTTACAATCTGAAGCGGGTACAATCCTCGCTTGAGGAGAGCCTTAGTATTAGGGCGGAAGTCATTGATCTCATTCGTACAGCAGATATCGACCTATATCAGATGCTGTTGGCAGAGCGATCGCTGTACAGTTATGAACCAGGGTCGGAACAATTTTCGAAACAACTGGAGGATTACGAGAAACAAAAGGAGTCGGCAAAGAAGAAGCTTAATAAGTATAAGTCAATTGGAACAATTTTTGATAATGAGGAAAAGTTGATTCAAGACTACGAAGCAACGGTTGCAGCGTATGATTTGGTCTCCAAGAAAGTGATTGACGGATTATCGTCAAAGGATTCAACTGTCCGTGAAAGGGCGAATCTTCTTTCTTATCAGGAGGGCAGCGAAAAGTTTGATCAGATGGAAGACGCTTTGGATCACATAGGCGATCTGTACTACGATGATAATCAAATCATGTTGGACAGCACACAAAAACAATACAGCTTCCTGCGATTGGTCAGTATCCTCTTAACATTGGCAGGCTTGATCGCTTCATCGTTGCTTGGTTATTTGATCATCCGATCCATCCATCATCCGATCCGTTATTTGCGCGGACGTGTGCGAGAGATTGCGGAGGGCAATCTGGCCGTCGATATACGTACTTTCTCCCAGGATGAGCTTGGGCAATTAACCGCTGATTTTAATATAATGGTATCTCGTATGAAAGAACTCATTTCGACAGTAAGCCAATCGATTGGCCATGTAAATACTTCTGCTCATGAACTTACCTTTATTGCGGAACAAACAACGGCAACCGGCGAGGAAATGACGTCAGGCATTAATGAAATTGCAGTTGGTGCTTCTGAGCAAGCATCCTTGACAGAGGCAACGAGCCGTGAAACGATGGCGCTATCGGACACGATTGAAAAGGTAAATGTAAGGAACAAAAAAATGACCAGCTTGTCTTCAGAGGCTGAAATCGTCTTAAGAGGCGGCATGGATAAAGTAAAGAAATTACAGGATCACAATCTCCAAACGACAGAAGCAAACCAACTGGTCGTACAACATATTGAAGGACTGGCAGAACAGATGCTTACGATTTCCACAATCGTACAAACGATTAATGAAGTATCTGAGCAAACGAAGCTCCTCGCATTAAATGCGAGCATAGAAGCGGCGCGTGCTGGCGAATCCGGAAAAGGATTTGCAGTTGTCGCTACAGAGATTCGCAAGCTGTCGACCATGACTTATGAATCAACAGAGAGAATTAACACAACTATTGCACGCCTCAAGTCAGAAGTTTCTCAAACGTTGCAGGTCATGAATCAGACAGAGGTGATTATCTCCGAACAATCTCTTATTGTTCAGGAGTCGGGAACGGTATTTGAATCGATTATGGATATGCTAAAGGAAATCATTAGCTCGATTCAAGAGATGGATGGGGATATAGGGCAGATGAATGTTAGCAGGGAACAGGTCATCTCATCCATTATCAAGATATCCGATGTAGCTCGAGACGCAGCTTCTGCCACAGAAGAGATAAGTTCGGCTTCTAACGATCAGAGTCAAGCGTATTCCCATCTGCATAGTGCAGCTGAACAATTGAAACAATCAAGCCAACAAGTGAGCGAAATGATCAGCAGATTTCGAATTGTACAAGAATAATTCGTACTGAGAATAAGAAAAGGAGCTATCTGACTACGGATGGCTCCTTTTCTGAGTTTTTAAGATCTGCCTTCGGATTGCCTCTACTAATTAAAAAATACGGATATCCCTGTTTTGAAAAAGTACTTCAACAAGTCGAGAAACAGTATCAGGATATGCCAGAAGCATTTAGGGGGAATTTTACCTTTGATGAAAACGGAAAGGCAGTTCAATTGAGAAGTCCAAACGAAACGAAGCAAATGATTGAACGCTTTTTCGCATCACAGAACCGTTACTAATCAGCCGGATAAGGAGGTAATTCGGTATCACTCATCACAGCCAGATAAGCCCCCAATCTTCTCCGATTTTAATTGGAGTGTTCCTACCCACTCTCCCGATTTCTATGCTTTAATAAAATGAGCAGTATCAACAAGAAGCGTTGAAAGTGGGATTCTATGAAGCGACTAACGATTGGCCTGTTCGCCCATGTGGATGCAGGTAAGACAACTTTTGCGGAACAGCTGCTGTACCATACGAACAGTATCCGATCGCGGGGGCGGGTGGATCATCAGGATGCGTTTCTGGACAGCCACGACATCGAGCGGGCAAGAGGTATTACGGTGTTCGCAGATCAGGCGGTAATAGAATATAAGGGAGATAGCTATTACATAATAGACACGCCCGGACACGTCGATTTCTCCCCGGAGATGGAGCGGGCGATTCAGGTCATTGATTACGCCATCCTGATTGTAAGCGCAGTTGAAGGTGTCCAGGGTCATACGGAGACGGTCTGGCAGCTGCTGCGCAAGCATCGGATTCCGACGTTCTTCTTTATCAACAAGACAGATCGGATCGGCGCGGATGCAGGCAGAACCGAGGCGGATATCCGTCAGCAATTGACGAGGGAAGTATGTTGCATTACACAGAGCTTCGCTGACGGCATAGTCGGCGAGCCGCTGCGGGAGGCCATGGCGGAGCGGGACGAAGTCCTGCTAGAAGCATTCCTGGAGGGGAGAGAGGATTCCGGCTTCTGGCTGGAGGCTTTGCAGAGGATGATAGCGGCGGGTCTTCTCTTCCCCTGTGCTTACGGCTCTGCGCTTCAGGATACAGGCGTCATTGAATTTCTGGATCAACTGCATCTGCTGGCGACAACCACTTATGATGAGAATGCTTCGTTCCAGGGGCGGGTTTATAAAATTCGGCACGATGCAGGCGGAGCGAGACTCACATTCATTAAGGCGCTGGGGGGTCGGCTGAAGGTGAGAGAACAGCTTAGTTACGAGAGCGGCGGGGTTCAGTATGACGAAAAAATTACGCGGCTCTTCTTGTTTAATGGCCTTAAATCGCAGCCGGTGGAACAAGTAGAAGCCGGCGATTTGTTTGCGGTTACCGGATTGTCCGCCGCCGAGGCCGGACAAGGCCTGGGGTCGATATCAGATAAGTTAGCTTACGATTCGGAGCCAACGTTACAATCGAAGGTACTATTCGACAATTCGCTACATGTACAGAAGGTGCTCGGTGCCTTTCGCACGCTGGAGGCGGAGGAGCCGTCTCTGAACGTCGTTTGGGATGAGAAATTGCAGGAGATTTCTATCCGCGTCATGGGATTGATTCAACTGGAAGTGCTGGAGCAGCTTGTTAGAGAGCGGTTTGGCTTGGCTATCTCTTTTGGACAACCGGAAATCTTGTATAAGGAAACGATTCAATCGACTGTAAAAGGGTACGGCCACTTTGAACCGCTCAGGCATTATGCGGAAGTGCATTTGCTGATTGAACCGGGAGAAAGAGGCAGCGGCATCATGTTCGATAGCAGATGTCATGCCGATGATCTGAATGTCAGCTATCAGAATCTGATTCGGAATCATCTCTACGAACGGGAGCATCACGGACTGCTGACCGGCATGCCGGTCACCGACGTGAACATTACGCTACTGAAGGGCCGCGCGCATAAAGAACATACCCATGGCGGTGATTTTCGTGAGGCTGCCTTTCGAGCACTACGGCAGGGTCTGGAGAAGGCGGACAACGTGCTGCTGGAGCCTTATTACGATTTCAAAATCAAGGTTAATATCGATGAAATGGGCAGGGTGCTGTCCGATATTCAGCGTGCTTCAGGTATTTTTAATCCACCGCAGACAATCGGAACGCAAGCGGTGGTCACGGGCAGGGTGCCTGTATCGACTTTCATGAACTACAGTGCCGAATTCGCATCCTTTACGCATGGACGAGGCAGTATTCGCTGCGTGTTCAGCGGCTACGACCGCTGCCATAATACGGAGGAAGTTATAGAGCGGATGGGCTACTGCAAAGGGGCAGACCCACTGTATACATCCTCCTCCATCTTTTGTGCCAAGGGGGCAGGTTACTCGGTGCCATGGGATGAGGCGGAAGCTAAGATGCACCTTGAATTAGAACCCTGAATGATCTTTATTAGGAAACTAAGCAACTAAGAAATTATCGTGAGTAGTACATTTAATAATGTACTACTTTTACGATTCAAACTGGGCAGTTGCCGTTACTAGGACAGGTGTCCCTACATAGAAATAAGCTGATGAGAAAGGCTTATGTCATGAGCAGGGATGGTGTAAAGTAGATGGCACAAAAGTCGAAAAAGAAAAGTACACGATTAACCGGAAGGATCGTACTTCCGGGCAATCCGTCATACAATACGGCCAGAATGGAGTTCAATAGGGGGGATTATGTGAATTTCCCCGATCTGCAGATTAAGAACTGGCCCAAGGCGTATTATGGCGAGAACTTTGGCAGATTGAAGCAGGTGAAACGAAAGTACGATCCTCATAATGTGTTTCGTTTTGCTCAGAGTATTCCAGTGGGTAAACAGGTCAGGAAATAACAATACGCACACCAGATCGAATTAAAACAAGGAGCTGTCGACGGCAGCTCCTTTAGCAATTTAGCTGATAGCGACGATAAGCTGAACCGTTCCTAAGAGGCGCCGAAAAAGTTGAACTTTCGCAAGTGATTTTAGACTCCTTTGGTATGTGAAAAAGTAATTTCCTAATACACTTACCAACTTGGAAGGAAGATTACATAGTTTGTATATGATAAATATATTTATGTTTTATTTACAGATTTTTTGAACGAGGACTCTTAGGTCAAGAGTATTACTTTTAGCCAATGAAAGGTTCCTTGAACTTAAAAATATTAAATTTTAATTAATAAAAATCCGATAAATAAGAATGGTCAATCTTACCATACGCAGTCTATTAAAAATCTCATAGTACTGGTGGATGCAGCATCAGAGGGAGGTAATATGAGAAATGAAGAAGGGAGGAATCCATGTCTAGCTTACTATGTATAGTTCCTTAGACTTGTATAAAATCGGGTCTAAAGTCTGGCAATTGTTTAGAATTTGTCTAGGTCTCTATATTATAATGATCGGACACGCCATATAAATATGGCGAATTTGGTAACTTTCTGTTGTAAGCGGCGAAGATGACCAAAGATGAAGGGAAAAAGTTACTGGCCGCTCCAAAAAAAATTTTAGAAATGGAGGAGATTTTCGTATTGAAACAAAAAAGCAGTTTAGGTAAAACTATGCTATCTTTCTGCCTGGCAGTTTTGCTTGTCTTGCAGACAGTGGTATTCCCTGCTGCTGCATATGCGGATGACGAATCCGGCTCGCAGAATGTGGCTGAATCGCCTTCGGTATCTGAGGCGGTGTACGGCGCGCCAGACCAACCGTCGTCGGCAACTGAGGCGGTGTACGCTCCGCTGCTCACTTTCGCGGCGTTGACGGCAAATCTGACGGACAAAACGGCGGTGCTGGCGAACGCCAATCCGACGTTCAAGCTTACAGTGAAGCAGGGTAACCCTGAAGCTGTGGTTCCGGCAGGGGGCGAGATTAACGGCCGGGAGAATTTTACCCTTGAACTGGATAGTATCGCTGTGCCGACCAAGGGCGACGATCTCAATGCTCCGCCCGAAAGTGTGATTCAGCAGGGGGATTATGCCGTCCTGGATAAGGCGACCTACTTCCCTGGTGTGAATTTGGCGCCTACAGCTCCTATGCCAATCAATCAGGGCGGACTGAAAATTGCTACCGTCCAGTTTTTTGCCGATTCAATCAAAATTACGTTTGATGGCGCAGGGGTATATGACGGCAGTAGACGCGACGTCAAAATCGGCTTTTCCGCTGCTGCTAGAGCGGCAGATCAGACCCCTGGCGGTGGCGGGGATACGACCATTTTCGGAGATGGCTATAAGTTTAAAAACTCGGATTTGGTGCCCGAGTATACCATTACTGTAAGCTCCTTAAGCAACGGCGGCTATGACAGTGGGATTAACAGCCCTTCTTTTCAAGAGGGTACCATTACGTGGCGAGCGGTAGTAACTGCAACTGACACGGACGATAAGACCATCCCCATGCGGCTGGACGGGTTGACTTTCTCTGATGAGCTTGCGAACGTCGGTGTATATGTGCCTGGGTCCTTCACTGTGGATGGAAATGCGGCAGATCCTGATTATGCTGCTGATCGCACACTTTTCTATAAGTTCCCAGACGCATCCACTGTAGATAACGTCAAAAGCACGGCGACTATTACTTTCAAAACGTGGATTCCTAAGAATAGTTATTACTACGAAAAGAATGGCAATTTTGCTGATCAGTATGGATGGAACCGCATTGATAATACCGCAAAGCTTTTGGGTGACGCTACCGATGTGAAGGCTTCATCAAATACTCATCGGATTGCTATACGCCCCAACTGGATTGCGGCGAGCGGCAAGCCGGGCAAGAGTGGAAACGATACGCTCATCACGTGGACGGTTGAGGTCAACAAAAGGATTAACAATAACGGTGTACTGTCCAGAACCGGCTTGCAGAACGTTAAAATTACAGACGTCCTGCCCGACGGGACGGAGTTTGTTTCCGCAACCTATAAGAATGGGGACAGCGGTACGGATACCCCAATTACCCGTAACGCCGCAGGGGAGTACGAGATCGGAACCGCCATCGGCGGGAATCTGGACGGGCCCCTCTATATGACAGTTGTGACGAAGGTGACAGACAGCAGCAAGTCAATCTTCGATTACAAAGCGCGCGCAAACTGGGAATTGGATGTGAAGGATGGAGGAACTGCCATCCAGAACAACGATGCAACCGGCTGGGTCGCTCCTGCTGCCGTTGTGGACACTGCACAGGTTAGAATTGGCGCACATGCCTTCACGAAAAGTGCGACCACAACCACCGCGCTGCACAACGTCGCAGGCACCAAGTGGACGATAAACTTGACGCTGCAGTACAATCTGGATGCTCCAGTCGTCTATGATTTGCTGGTTCACGGCGATTCTCTCGATGTACTGAATAATCTGGATGCCAATCCTAAGGTAACGTCGACAACTCTGGATGCAATCAAGAGCCAGATCGACACCAAGCAGCTTTGGCAAAAATACCGTGACAATACGCTGACTGTGAGCAATGGGTTGAACGGTGAAGTGATCCCCTTGACGGTGAACGGCGAGCGGGTGGCGGACCTTATCAAAGTGACCGGGTACAAAGGAGATGTACCAGGGAGCGTTTCCTTTGAGTCTGTCACTACCAACCCGGATAACCTGTTCCGCCAGGATAACGCTGGAAACACATGGAGCAACCGGGGACTGCTCTTCGACGGTGACGATTATGTGAGTCGCGCCGAAGCCAACACCTCGAACCTTGTGCGGATGCTGAACAAGGAGATGCTGTATGCGAACACGGCGGGTTTAGAGGGGGTTGCAGCCGATTGGAACCGAAACTATTCAGGCCAATGGAGCGACAGCATATGGAAAAGAACGCCCGTGGCCAGCGACCCGAATTGGTATATGGACAACTCCCGTCCTGACAATTATATCCTGGCAGGCTATGACCGCAAGGATAGAACGGTCACCTTCCGGCTGGCGGTGAACATGCCAGGCTTCAATACGGAGGAGATGGCCAAGGATGGCGGCACCCGTGTAGCCAGCGACATCAAGCTGGTGGATGTATTGCCGGAAGGCTGGGAGTTTGTAGATTATGCTCCGGGCGAGGCTTATAGACTTTATAAAGGTGGTACCGGCTATAGAACCGATGGTAAAGGCGGAAGTGGTAGATATGCACAGGCCGTTTCAGTCATTGCGCCGGGTACGCCTCAGCATGTGGTGAGCTTTACCAAGGATGACAATGAAGGAACCTTCACCTTCTCCAAGCTGGAGAGTCCCTACGTCATTCTGGTGAAGGCGCGTCCAACCAATGCCGCGCTTGCCAATTACAAGCTAGGCAATAATAACGCCGGGGAGAATCAGGCTATGTTCTCCATGAAATGGGGAGACAAGCCGTATAGTGCTACCGAAGCTCACAGAATCATTGTACCTGTGCAGTCTCTGAGCAAGACGGTGCAAAAGCCTGTTTCTGGTGTACAGGAATGGACGGTGAATTACACACCTCCGTTCGAGATGAAGCCGGGCGTTTATCTGCTGGATACTCTCGCCAAAGGTCTGAAGCTGCGCCAAAATGCGGAGGGTGGCCTATCCCTCGAACCTTCCGACATCGCTGTCTATCCCGGTAAGTTGAAGCCGGATGGCACTTTAGAGCGTAACGGAGGACCGCTGAATCTTGCGGATCCGAATAGTGAGGTGAAAGTCACCGCAGGCACAGACCCGGCAACCGGGGGATCGACGCTTAGGTTTGATTTTGTCGATCCGAACAAGTTCTATCAGATCGTTTACCAGACCGAATCCCAGGGCATGCAGCCGGGAACAGCTGGGAATTCCATCAAGCTGATGGGCGATGATTCCCTTCCGCCGATCGGAGCGCAGAGCAGTATTATGCTGGACGCGAACGATGTAGCGGGAAGTGCCAATGAAAACGGCCTGCTCTTCCTTAAAAAAGTCGGTCCCGACGGTATAACACCGCTGAAGGATGTAAAGTTCCAGTTGCTCAATCCTGACGGTACACCGGCTAGGGATAAAGAAAATAATGTAATGGTGGAAAAAACGACGGGCACGGACGGCAAAACGAATTTCATTATTCAGGTGCCAGGGGATTATTTGCTCAAACAGACATATATTGATCTCCTCACTTACTTGCCTACGACTACGATATACCGGGTACGTGTCATCGATGCGCCCGGCAAGCCTGTCCTTGTTGATGGACAGAAGGTGGAATCGAACAATCCGCTGATCGTTCCTACACCGGCCGAAGGCAAGCTGACCATCAGCAATAAGGTGGAAGGCAACGGCAGCGACCCGCACAAAGAGTTTGAGTACACCGTGACCTTCAACGGCGAAGGCAAGGACGGAGAGTACACCTATAAGAAGCCAGATAATACGTATGGCAAGATCAAAAGCGGTGACAAGATTACCCTCAAGCACGGACAAACTGCGATGCTGCCGATATTGCCTGCGGGTCTGGTTTATACCGTAACCGAGGGCGATTATACGACCGTTGACGGCTACACGACTGATCCGGAGACGAGAGAATGGTCCGGGACAATTGTGAATAAAGGCGACCACAAGGCGGACTTTGTTAATGAACGGGTTGTCAACAAGCTGACCATCAGCAATACGGTCATGGGCAACGGCGGCGACAAGGCAAAAGAGTTCGAATACACCGTCAGCTTTGCGGGTGCAGGTAAGGATGAAAGCTACTCTTACGTGAAGTCGGACGGCGACAAAGGTTCGATCAAGTCCGGCGGTACCCTTCGGCTCAAGGATGGAGAGACACTGGATGTTTTGGACCTGCCTAAGAATCTAACTTACACAGTTACCCAGAAAGACTACACAACCGATGAATACATGACTACTCCTGAGGAGCGGTACTATACCGGAGTCATGAAGGGTAAAGATGAAGTTGCCCCATTCAAGAACATGCGAGTCATGACGGGGAGCCTGCTAATCAGCAACAAGGTTCAAGGTAATGGCGGTAACAAAACGAAGGCGTTCAAGTACAAGGTCACCTTCACAGGCGAGGGAGCAAACGGCTCCTACTCCTATGAGAAGTCGGACGGCAGTAAGGGCACCATCAAAAGCGGGGATACCTTTGAGCTTAAAGATGAGGAACTCTTCATTGTGGAAGGACTTCCTACGTATCTCCAATATACGGTGACCGAAGATAATTACACGGACGACGGCTATGTGACAGATCCTGCTAGTCTCATTCGCACGGGTACCATTCCGGTGAAAAGCGCGGCTGAAGCACGCTTTGTGAATACCCGCCAGCTTCCAGTTCTGGAAGGCGTGCTCCGTGACAACAACACAAGAGAAGTCATTCCGAATGCGTCCATCACAGTGACCAATCTGAAGACAGGCGAGAAGCAGACGATTCAGACGAATGAGAAGGGTGAGTATTCGGTCATTGCCGAGGCAGCTACCGACTACACGATCACATTTACGAAGTGGTATCCGGTAGGCGGAAAGGATGTGCCTGTCGAGTTCACGCAAAAAGCAAATGTGGACAGCAGTGTGACGGACGAGACCGTTCCGGCTGATATTACGGCGGTAGGTATTGTGCTTCTGAAGCAGCCTGAAGGGCAGACTTCGCTGCTGGACAGCAAGCTCGCTGGCAAGATGCACATCTACTTGCGGGATGCCAGCAACCAGTATGTAGTGGATAAGAATGGCGCTCCCAAAGCGTTCAACCTAGAGTCGAACGGCGTCTTCTCAGCGGACGGTTTAGCCGCGAAGACTTACAAAATGGAAGTGCGCTACGAAGTGGCGCCAGGTCAAGAATTAACGGTCCTTCAAGCGGATCTGGATGTGAAGGCCAACGGGGAATTGAATATTTCCCAGGGGCTCGTTGACCCGTATGGCATCATTACGGATGCAACAACCGGCATGGTGATTGAAGGCGCTGAAGTGACGCTATATTATGCTGATACGCCAGGAAACACAGCGAGCGGCATCGTGCCGGGCACGAAAGTAACGCTGCCAGCGATTCCGGGCTTTGCACCGAATGATAACGCCAGCCCAAGTCAGAACAGTGACGCAAACGGCGCATATGCATACATGGTATTCCCGAACACGGATTACTACCTGGTTGTAACCAAAGCCGGGTATGATGCGTATACAAGCCCAACTATCTCGGTCGGAAGCGACATCGTACGCCACGATATACAGTTGAAGCCGATAAGTTCCGGCGGCGGTGGTGGCGGCAATAGCGGCGGCAGTGGCGGCGGAACTGGGTCCGGCAGTGGCAGTAGCGGTACCGATAACAGCGACGACGGAGCAGGCAACGTGAACAACGGGGCAAGCAACGTGAACAACGGAGCGGGCAACGTGAACAACGGAGCGAGCAACGTGAACAACGGAGCGAGCAACGTGAACAACGGAGCGAGCAACGTGAACAACGGAACAAGCAACGTGAACAACGGAGCAAGCAACGTCGACAACGGAGCAAGCAACGTGAACAACGGAGCAAGCAACGTTAACGGTGGAGCAAGCAACGTCGACAACGGAGCAGGCAACGTGAACAACGAAATCAACAAAGGCAACAAAGGCAACAACGCAAGCGGTAGCGTCGACAATGAAGTCGCCAATGGCGATTACGAGCTGGACGATGCTCCGAAAACAGGGGATAGCAGTCCATCGCCAATCTTCTATATGGTTTTGGCGCTGATATCCTTGATTACGATTGGATTCTGTTTACACAGCGGCAAGAAGAAAAAGCATATTCAGTAACCGGAAAGGCGGTAAGAAAATGAGTAAAACTAAAAAAGTTCTTATCGCCGTTTCCTTCCTTGTATTGGTATTCTCTCTCGCCAATATAGCGAGAATTTTCCTGTGGGGTTATGCCGATCAAGTGAAAATCGAAGAGTTAGCAAAAGTTTGGGAGGAACAATCGGACAAAGGAGGAGGGGAGGCGATCCCCTCCCCTTTGATTACGAAAGCGAATGAGCCGGTCATGCTCCCCGAATTTCGAGAGCTTTACGAGAGAAACCCGGACATCGTCGGTTGGCTGAAGATTAACGGCACCCGAATTGAGTACCCGGTTATGCAGAATCCACAAGATGAGCAGTACTATCTCGATCATGATTTCGATAAAAAGAAGAGCAAACTCGGTCTCCCCTTTTTGGACGAGCACAGCCGGATCAACGGTTCCGATATTTTACTGATTCACGGACATCATATGAAAAACGGCTGGATGTTCAAAGATTTGATGAAGTATAAGCAAGAAAGCTTCTATAAGGAGCATGCTACGTTCCAGTTCAGTACACTTTATGAAAAGGAAGAGTATGAGGTTGTTGCCGTTATTCTGTCACAGGTTTATCGCAAATCGGATGATGTATTTAAATACTACCAGATTGAGAAAGTAAGTACGCCGGCCGAGTTCGATTCGTATGTTCAGAACATCCAAAAACTTGCTCTTTACGAAACGGGTGTAACCCCCCGTTATGGTGACAAGCTTATTGTACTGTCTACGTGTGAGTACTCGACCGAAAACGGTCGGTTAGCGGTGGTTGCCCGAAAGCTTAAATGACGATGTTGAAATACGGAGTTAAGCTGGTTTATATCGCGTTCTCCTCTGGAGGACGCGATTTTTTTTTACGCTTCTTTTGATCCAGTTTAGGTGCCCTTACTTTTTCCGATGGACCCGTTATGCTGAACCTTAGGCAAGTTTTTGCTTGAGGTGGGCATAATAGATTCATTGTGTGTGAAAGGAAGGAGCTACACGACAAGGAAATGGATCATCCTTATGTAATTTTACCTGAAGAACAAGCACCCGATGGTATAGAGCATTGTGAAATTTGCGAGCTATCCAAGCAGCGGAATCGTGTCATCTGGGGTGAAGGAAATCCGAAAGCTCCACTTATGATGATTCTGGATAATCCCGGAGCCCGGGAGGATCGGGAAGGAAATTCGTTTTTATGCGGTACCCGAGAAACACTACAATACGGCATGAGAGAGGCTGGGATAGACGAATGATGTTTATGTCACCTATTTGCTAAAATGCCGACCGATGCGTGCCTATAATAAACCCGAGGCTAGAGCCGCGTGTCTCCCTCATCTACAGTTGCAGCTCTTTCAGAAGCAGCCGCTTGTATTATTTCGATTTGGTAATGTCGTAGTGGAAGCCATATTCTCTAATAAGGAGGGTGCCAGTGTCAAGGAGTTACGAGGCAGCTGGTATGAGTTACAGGGTACGCCCATCAGTTTCACCTATCACCCGCTTGCAGTAAGAAGACGACCCAATCTACTTAGGTTCTTCGTAGAAGATTTGAAAGCTTTGAAGGAGAAGTGGAAAGAGATTTAGCTCAAGCAGGATATATAGATTGACGAGAATATTAAAGGAGAGAGGCTGGTTGTGCCAGCCCCTTTTTCATTTTTTTCTCCAACTCTGTTTTTAAGCGCTTATTTCCAGGATTCAGGCAAGAAGTAGGTAGATTTAGGACAAACAATTTTTATAATGGAAATAAGATATATATTTTATGGGGCTAAGGGGCGAATGTCATGAAACCGACGCAAGAGATAGAGGCGCTGACGGCAGAGATTGCCGATGTGGCTAGGACGTCCTTTCGCACTCTGTTTGAAAATGGCGAACGTTACTATTACTGCACGCTATTTACGACTGGAGAGGGACATGCGCCAAGCATCTCCGCCTGGTCATGGGAGGCCTTGGAGAGAGAAGCGGCCAGGCAAGGAGAAGAAAGCGACACACCGGAATCAACGATTGCGGAACTCATCAAATGGTCCTATGCCGATTCACCTTATTGTTGTTTTAGAGATGAGAACTTCGATGATGTTAAACAATTGTTTATAGAGCGTCCTTCCATTGCGGAACTTGAAGCTGACGAATGGAATCGTGAATTTGATTCGAGGCTGAAGGCCATGGAGCTAGCGATGAAAAGGCTCGATGATGAAGGCATTATTTGCCTTGAATCAACCGCGAGAGTCTGTATGCGTCCTTGTTGAGGTCATGCCGCCAGATGAGATCAATACCGAAATCGCCCTGCGTTTGAATCGGGCGGAGTCTCCGGCTATGCAAGCATGGCTGGCGGAAGCGGCAGAGTAAGGGTATTCGCATTTAAGCACCTCGTTAAGTTTCTTGAGGGAGAGTTGTAAAATGCCTAATGAAAACCAAAAGAATATTTTAGTTGAGAGAACAAATTGTATTCTTTATTATGCGGGATCGGCCCTATTGAACGAACATAGTGCAGGCTGGATCGGTGGGAATGCACCTGAATTTTTTGATGATCAAGAAGACCTCATTCACGAAGGTAACCCAAAATATGTTTTTTACTTGAGTCTCGTCCATCCCTTTAAACCTGAGAGTATGATTTCGGTCTTCATCCCTGAAGACTATGAGGAGTATTTGGAAAATAACATTTATCCTAATTGCTCGATCAAGGTGATTGAGCATCCCATTTCGACTGAAAGCGTCAAAGATATGTTTACTAACCCAGGTCTTATAAAGCATGCAATTTCAAACGGGGAACTAAGCCATGACGAAAAATCGATGGATCAGTCTTTTTTAATCAAAGTAGGCGGAAACCCGAGACTTATTCAAAATGAAGACTATTATTTTACGAAGCTGAAGGAGGAATCACTCTCTTTTTTATTTCAGGTAGATGAAGATGGCTATCCCGAAACGTTGCTTCAGGAGGATTACAATTATCCTTTTGGTTTTGGATCACTATATATTTTCGCCAAAATGGGGACGACTGAGATACAACATCCAGTAGCAGGTTTTTGGCAATTCTCTTGATATAGCGTGGGGACCTTTAGGAGGACTTGAACGGCGGTGAGCCCATCAAACGATTTTCGGCGTGCGTATGCCCCATTCGCACAAGCAGGCAGCCCGCCCCTGGCGTAAACTGAATTATAATCAGTGAGCGAGGTGAACTTCCATGGCACAATCCAAAGAGATGCGTGCACGGGCTAAGAAGTTTCAAGGCCGTCCGGTCTGTGTCACCCTGCACAACGGAGAGACTTACGTCGGCTACATCACTGACGTTAATCGTGGCGGGTTGGTACTTGCGAGTGCTGGAGCTCCCCCACGTGCTTCTTCCGGGAAGCAAGATTCCCGATCTCTCAAACGCAGAGCTGGTGCGCATGCCCCAGGCGTCCGTCTCGGCAACCGGAGAAGCGGCGCACGCAAACCATCTGGCCGTTCGCGCTCCCGCAAGCCGGATGCCAAGGTGTCGGCATTCCTACCGATGATGGGCTCGCTGTTCGGCGGACTTGGTGGACTTGGCGGTGCAACTGCGGGCGCAGGAGGGCTTGGAGGTATGCTCGGCGGCGGCTTACGGCTGTTCGGTATGATCCAGAAATTTGTCCCGGTTGTGAAGATGGGCTACGGTATGATCAAGTCCATTCGCCCATTTCTCAGTGCCGTTAAAGGCTTGATGCCCTCGGCTAGTCCGACCACGCCGAATAACGAATAATCGTTAACCTGTGGGCTTTAAGCTCCCTTTGGGTGGTCAGAGGGGGCTAGTCCACAAACCATTACGACTACCACTGTCTAATCCAGATTGGCTTGAACTCGCAATAACCCATTTCTTTTAGTAAATCCCAGGCATGATCCAGAACTTGAGGTCTCCCCTGAATCCAAAGCTCTTGTCGTTTTGCCATCAAGTAAGAGATGATTTCAGCGATATGCTTGGGTTTACCCAGATGAATGACAGTTTCCATTCCATTAATTTGTGCTGAAATGTCATAAAAGGACCAAGAAGTGTGAGGCTCTTCTTCAGGAGGGTCTGCCTGGAAGATTAACGTAATCTTGATGTTTTTATTTTCTTTCGGAGATAGGTTTAAGATGAAGCTAGACCCGCCTGTATACCAATAAACGAATGCATAACCGTCAACCGTAATATTTCTCATTTGGCTTTTCATTATTTTCCCCCTCACTATATGTTGGTTAAAAGATGATCGGCACCTGCGACTCACCTTTGATTTAATTATGGCGTGGCAGAGCCTGAACATTCCGAAATCAGATTTACGAGGAATCCGAAAAATGTAAAACGCTACTGATGTTCCGTTGTCAGTAGCGTTTTTGTATATTAGGAGTATTATTTTACTTTTTCTATTTAATCTTTTGAATTAGTGACTGATTGGCAACGTATAGTAATTAAATGCTTGATCCAACAAGGCACTGGCTTCTTGACGCTTCAAAAGCTGTTTGGAGCGGAAGTCTATGGAGCCGTCTACATTGATCTTGGTATTCGGGTCCATGATACCTTGGGAAACCAAAGCTGTGACTGCTTTAACTGCCCAAGCATCCGTTTCGCCACTCAATTTAACCTTAATTCCAGGCTCAACCTGTTTCAGGTTCTGGATCATTACCGCCGCCATTTGTCTAGTGATAGGAGAATTAGGCTGATAATTACGTAGTCCGGCCATCATCTGCTTCTTATTCGGTTCAATCATGAAAGGTTGTTTATACCACCCGTGGGCGCGCAGTAGCACTTCTGAGAATTCTCCCTGAGTCATCGTTCCTTTCGGATCGAAGAGGTTGGCTGACTTTCCGCTCATGACTTCCAAAGCATTAAGGTTGTTTATATATGAAATATATTTACTATCCGCAGGTACATCAGAAAATGGTGAATCAATGTTTACTTTTTGCGCATAAGCAACGAGGTCTGGGAGCTGCATGTAATACAAATATGCAATATGGCCTGCTTCATTTTTATTAAACGTCAATTTATTACCTGATTCATCTTCAAATAATAAAGGGTGGATCATTTTTAGTGTATGTTTGCCTGATGTTCCTGTCTCCATTATTAATTTCCCGTCCGAATACGAAACCTTCGTCCTTAAGGCAGCGATACGCGTGTTTTGGTATAATCCCACGTAGTCTTGGGCCTGCTGCTTACTTAATGTCGCGTAGGTTGACTTTGGAACCTCTGATTTTCTCGGATAATAATGATTCATAAATTCTTCATATACGTCAAGACTCATCATGGAGTCGTTATTGTAGGACATGTACATCGCTGTATTCTTCTCGGGCAGAATAACAATCAAGGAAGAATGCCCTGTAACATTCCCTCCTTTTAGAATCACATGCTGATTATTCATCTTCTCTTTGAAGTAGCCTTCGAATCCAATTGTTGTAACCGGGAACTCCTTGTCAGGGAATAATTGGTATGTGTGCATTTGCTCTATGCTCTTTGGACTCACCACTTCTTTACCTTTGTACTTGCCTTTGTTCAGGTGCATAATGAGGTACTTTGCCATGTCATCTGCGGTTGAGACGATACCGCCTTCAGGTTTTTCCGTTGGTTTAAACCCGTCCAAGGGAATCAGTTCACCTGTTGGTCCATAGTGAGCAGCCATTCTGCTTAACAATTGGGGTGTAAACCGCACACTCGTCGAATTCATGCCTAACGGTTTGAAAATATTCTTTTCCATATATTTGGAATATGACATACCCGTTACGTTTGCTACTGCATATCCCGCTAGCATGAAACCAAAATTGTCATAAGTGTACGCTTCTCCTGGAGGCCTGACCACAGTTGGCATATTTGATGCAATGTACTTCTTCATTGGGAAATATTTGTCCGCGTATTCTGGATGCATCTCCATGAGAATATCTGGTTCATCAAATCCACTTGAATATGTAAGTAGATCAAACATCGTCAGTTTTTTTCCTGTTTTATTCGGAACCTTTATTCCTCCTAAATACTCTTGGATATCGTGTTTTAAATCCATTTTTCCTTTATCAACCAACTGCATAGCTGCCAATGCAGTGAATGACTTTGTAACAGAGCCGATTTGAAAAACGGTATTTTTATCAACAGGGATTTTTTTGCCTTTGTCGGCATACCCGTAACCTTTGCTTAGTATCACTTTCCCACCTGCGACGACCACAAAATTAGAACCAACGGTATTAAACTTTTTCATTTTGTCCGCAAAAACACCATCTGCAAAAGCTTCTAGTTCCTTGGCATCTCGCGGCCCCTCCAAGCTAGCCTTTTCAGATGCAACTGGTATGTTAACGGGTGCGGCAACTGACGCGCCGTTGGGTGCCATACATGCGGTAGTTATCGTAGTAGATAATAGTAGAACCGCGAGAATGGTGTAAATCATTTTTTCCATGAATGGTTTCTCCTTGAAATGTATTTTTGCCTTATCGTCCGGCAAAACCAAGTATGGCAAAGGATTTGTCATACCAACAAGTTACATTTCGTCACCCACCATACCAAATCACTCCAAAGTGTCATATGACAATTAGGCACTAGGTTTAAAGGGGCTATGAACCCCTTCAATTCAGTTTCTTCTTTACTGTCTCTCCTTCGATTAACACGGGCTGGTAATAGGTGTTGTTGCTTAGATCCTTTTTTCCTTGCAGTTTCTTAATTACCCAATCGGCGGCATCACGGCCCATTTGTTCCTGTGGGTGTGTCAATGTCGTGAGTTTGATGTTCGCATTTTTGGAAATATAGGAATTATCTTGACCAATAATGGACAAATCTTCGGGAACGGATATTCCAAGTTGTCTGCATACATGTACAACTTCTAATCCGACCTCGTCGTTATAGCAGACAATTGCGGTTAAATCGTCTCTTTGTTCGGTCAGGAATTTCTTCAAGTTGGTGGATAGGTCCTGCTTTGTCTCTGTATAGAATGAGAGCACTTGCTCTGGGTGAAACCGTAATTTGGCTTCTCCAAGCGCTTTGATATAGCCCTTCATTCGATACTTTCCTTGTAAATCGTCCATTTTGGCAATGATGCCAATCTGTGTGTGTCCGTTAGCGATCAATTCTTTGGTTGCCAGATAGCTGGATTGTACGTCATCGAGGCAAAAGAAGGGAACCTCCAACTCTTCATAATAAGCATTAATCATGATGAATGGAACATCCTGTTCCTTGAACGTCAGGTAGTAAGCGATATTGGGATTATATAGATTGCTCTTTGTAGGCTCAATGATCAAACCGTCTACACCAAAGGACAACATCATCTCCAAAGCTTTCTTTTCCTGTGCGACATCATTATTGGTGCTCGCTAATAGTAATGAATAATTATCTTCATTTAATCTGGCTTCAATCCCGCGAATAATAGAGGGAAAGATGTAATCAGAGATGTAAGTCGTGATGACTCCAATGGTTTTATTACTGGAATTCCCACCGGTTTTTGATCGGAATTGGTTGCTGACATAGGTGCCAGATCCCTTTTCACTTCTTAAAAAACCTTCGTTGGATAGTTCTAAAATAGCCTTGCGAACCGTCTGGCGACTAACTTTATACTTATCCTGCAAAGCCAATTCCGTTGGAATTTGTTCTCCTACGCTGTATGCTCCTGAAAGAATGTTGCTTTTTATATCCTCAAGGATAACCTGATACTTTGGTTTCACTTTATTCCTTCTTTCCAAGTTGTTCTAATACTAATTGATGTATCCATAATATTTGTATGTACATATTTTAGCATAATTATGAGTTTATTATAATCTATTGTCCTATCTGTATAAACACTAAAGATAAAATAGAAAAATGCTCGGTTTATCATACTATTTGTAGGCATAAATATGTTTTTGTGTTGACAAATGTACGCACAAAAAATATACTAAGGCTGTAAACAAAAGAAAGCGCCTTCTTTCATTATTGCAGTTATAACAGTTGTTCAGAGAGAGGAGTAACGTGAGCATGGATCAAGACATTAAACAAGCGATTACTAAGGGAGAAACCTCACTTGGTATCGAATTTGGATCCACACGTATCAAGGCAGTGCTGATTGATCATCGTTTTGAAACAATCGCATCTGGAAGCTATGAGTGGGAAAACCTCTTGGTAGACGGATATTGGACGTACAACTTAGAGACTATCATTACGGGTCTGCAAGAGGCTTATAGTGAAATGAAACAAGAGGTTGAACAAAAATATGGAGTCACCCTTCATACGGTTGGTTCTATAGGATTCTCTGCAATGATGCACGGATATATGGCTTTTGACAGCAAGGGTGAGTTGCTTGTTCCGTTCCGGACTTGGCGGAATGCGACAACCGGGGCTGCAGCAAAAGCTTTAACTGATAAATTCCAATTCAACATTCCTGAGCGATGGAGTATTGCTCACTTGTATCAAGCGATATTGAACGAAGAGCAACATGTTCCTCATATTGATTTTATGACGACGTTGGCTGGATATATCCACTGGCTGCTGACTGGCAACAAAGCAATTGGTATCGGAGACGCTTCGGGTATCTTCCCAATTGATGAGACTACACATGATTATAACGAGTCGATGGTTAAGCAGTTTGATGAACTCATTGCAGCCAAAGGTTACGATTGGAAGTTACAAGACATTATTCCTAAAGTTCATATCTCGGGCGAGCAGGCAGGTGTACTAACCGCAACGGGAGCCAAAATCTTAGATAAATCTGGCGATTTACAACCAGGTATTCCGCTTTGTCCTCCAGAAGGTGATGCGGGAACAGGAATGGTCGCTACGAATAGTGTGAGAAAACGTACTGGCAACGTGTCTGTGGGAACCTCGGTTTTTGCGATGATTGTATTAGAGAAGGACCTTTCAGCGGTATATCCGGAAATTGATCTGGTGACCACACCGAATGGTAATCCGGTCGGAATGGTTCATGCCAACAACTGTTCAAGTGATCTCAATGCTTGGCTGGGCTTGTTCCGTGAATTTTATGAGGCCATGGGGCAAAAGGCAGACCCGAATCAATTATTCAGTGTGTTGCTGAACAAGGCTTTGGAAGCAGACCCAGATGGCGGCGGCTTACTTAGCTACGGCTATTTGTCAGGAGAGAATATCACCGGAATAGACAAAGGTCGGCCATTGTTTGTCCGCTCCCCTGAGAGCCGTTTCAATTTGGCCAATTTCATGCGCACTCATCTGTTCACTGCGTTTGCTGCTCTGAAAATCGGGATGGATATTCTGACAAAGAAAGAAAACGTCGCAATTGACAGCATTCTAGCTCACGGTGGTCTATTTAAAACCCCTATCGTCGGACAAAAGATTGTTGCGGCAGCCATGGATGTTCCGGTATCCGTGATGGCAACAGCTGGAGAAGGCGGAGCGTGGGGTATGGCTATTCTGGCTTCTTACATGATGAACAAGGATCAACAAGAAAGTCTGGAAGACTTCCTCGACCAAAAAGTATTCAGAGATGTTGAGGGACAAGAAATTCATCCTGACCGTTCCGATGTTAAGGGATTCGAAACATTCCTAGAACGGTACACACAAGGCCTGGCGATTGAGCAGGCTGCTGTAGATAATCTAGTGGAAAACTGGAGGAATTGACGTGTTAGAGCAGCTGAAAGAAGAAGTATATCAAGCCAATCTGGATTTGCCTAAACATGGACTCGTGAAATACACCTGGGGTAACGTAAGCGCGGTTGATCGTGAGCGTGGCTTATTCGTTATCAAACCGAGTGGTGTTAGTTATGACACGATGAAACCTAGCGATATGGTAGTTGTTGATTTTGACGGCAATGTTGTTGAAGGAGAGATGAGACCTTCATCGGATACACCGACTCATGCCGTACTTTACAAGCACTACGCAGAGATCGGCGGTATTGTGCATACGCATTCGACTTGGGCGACGATTTGGGCTCAAGCAGGCCTGGATGTACCTGTAATGGGGACTACTCATGCAGACACCTTCTATGGTTCTGTTCCCTGTGCTCGTTTCCTGACACAAGAGGAGATTGATCGTGGCTACGAAGCCGAAACCGGCCGTGTCATCATCGAAACTTTTGAGCAGCGCGGGCTGGATATTTTAGCAGTGCCGGGTGTCCTGCTTAAGGGTCACGCTCCCTTCACTTGGGGGAAAGATGCGAAATCCGCAGTTATGAATAGCGTCGTGTTGGAAGAAGTTTCGAAAATGAACTTATTCGCACGGGAATTGAATCATTTTGCTGAAGAATTGCCGCAGCGTATTCTAGATAAACACTATTTGCGCAAACATGGGAAAGACGCTTACTACGGACAAAAATAAGACCAACTAAACTAACAAATGAAGAAAAGAGGATGAATGTTATGTCAACAGTAGGTACAAAACAGTTCTGGTTTGTCGTAGGTTCACAACATCTGTATGGAGAAGAAGCATTAGCAGAAGTCAAAGCACACGCACAAGAAATGACCGATGCCCTAAATAAGAGCGGCGTTCTGCCTTATCCGCTTGTATTGCAGGATCTGGCAGTTAGTGCAGACAAAATCACCAGCCTTATGAAAGAAGTCAACTATCGCGACGAGGTTGCTGGTGTCATCACGTGGATGCATACCTTCTCACCTGCAAAAATGTGGATTCGTGGTACTAAATTGCTGCAAAAGCCGCTGCTTCATTTGGCTACACAGTATAATGAAAGCATTCCTTGGGCTACGATTGATATGGACTTCATGAACCTCAATCAGGCAGCTCATGGTGATCGTGAATATGGATTTATCAACGCCCGCTTGAAGAAACAGAATAAAGTGGTTGTAGGTTACTGGGAACGTGCAGAAGTGCAAAAGCAAATCGCAGAGTGGATGGATGTAGCGGTTGCTTATAACGAAAGCTTCAATATCAAAGTTGCCCGTTTCGGCGACAACATGCGTAACGTTGGTGTTACGGAAGGTGATAAGGTCGAAGCCCAAATTCAATTTGGATGGACCGTTGACTATTTCGGAATTGGCGACCTTGTTCAGTACGTCAATGCTGTGAAGGAAGAAGAAATTGATGCTTTGTTCGCGGAATACTCCGAACTCTATGAATTTGATTATGGTACTTACAGCAAGGAAGCTTGGGAATCCAGCGTAAGAGTGCAAGCAAGCTATGAAATTGCTATTAAGCGATTCCTGGATGATGGCGGCTATACTGCCTTCACAACAAACTTTGAAGACCTCTATGGTATGAAACAGCTTCCTGGTCTTGCCGTTCAACGTCTGATGGCACAAGGATACGGCTTCGCGGGTGAAGGAGACTGGAAGACTGCAGCGCTCGATCGTCTGCTTAAAGTCATGAGCCATAACCAATCCACTGGCTTTATGGAAGACTACACCTATGAATTAGCAGCGGGTCAGGAATCGATCCTTCAATCCCATATGCTTGAAGTTGACCCAACGTTGGCAAGCAACAAGCCTAAAATCATCGTGTCTCCGTTAGGTATCGGCGATCGCGAAGATCCAGCCCGTCTGGTATTTGACGGTAAGGCAGGAGACGGTGTAGTTGTTTCCATGGCTGACTTTGGCACCCATTATAAACTGCTGATCAACGAGGTTACTGCATTTGAACCAACAGTTCCTGCTCCAAAACTTCCAGTGGCCCGTGTACTGTGGAACGTGAAGCCAAACTTCCAAGATGGAGTTAAAGCATGGATTGAGAACGGTGGCGGTCACCATACCGTGGTTTCCTTGAATCTAACCACAGACCAAATTGTTACTTATGCAAAACTGGTTAACCTGGAATACGTAATAATTAAATAATTATAGTTCATCGATAAAAGCATTGGGTCAGTCCTCAAGACCCAATGCTTTTTTATTGCTCGTCAGAGGATTTTTAATTCATAAGGACGTGATACTATGACGAATTTACCAGCTACGAAAACGAAATTGGTTATCGTTGAAGGCAACCTAGTGTCCGTGAGGCGATTGAGCGAGTGAAAACGATGAGGTCTCCAGAGTGGCTGGATTTTGTGATTCGGTACCATACAGAGCAGGATTATGGAAAGAATAAGGGGCTGCACGGGTACGAAGGATATATTCAGTTCCTTGAGTATCGACGAGAGCTAGAATTGCACATTATTGAGCAACTTCCTTTTCAATCCTTTATACTGGATAACTCCGATTATGATTGGGGGAATCAACAACAGACCGTTTCAAACATCATGATGAAGTGTTTATAATTACGGGAAACGATCGTTTAATTAGAGAGAGCCATCCTATAAGGGATGGCTCTAAACTTGCTATAGGTTTTTCACAACTTCAATCGAACAAAGTAACCATTTGCAGCAATACCGGCACTTATATATAGAATTTGCATACAGAGGAGGTGCAAGAGGTGCAGTGTTGGATTGGGGAAGCTCGGCTAGGCGATCAAAATGCTTGGAAGCAGATCGTGCAGCATTTCAGTGGGATGGCTTTTTCAGTAGCATATACGAGGTTGGGGGACTGGAGTCTGGTAGAGGATACAGTTCAGGAGGCGTTCGCTGAGGCTTTTGCCAATCTTCATAAATTACAGGAAGCAGAGGCGTTCCCTGGATGGTTCAAGATCATTGTCGAACGTCAATGTCATCGTCTTCTGCGCCGGAAGAGGCCCACGATGATGCCGTTGGCCGAAACTATAGTAATGGATGTAGAGAAATATGATGTGGAACTCATCGCAGAGAGAAGGGAATGGCATCAAAAGCTTCATCAATCCGTCGAGGGTTTATCTGACAAGTTAAAACTGGCGGTTCAGCTGTACTATTTTCAAGGGTACTCAATCGGTGAAATATCAAGCTATCTAAGCGTATCTCCATCCGTGCTGAAAAAACGGTTGTTTGATGCCCGCAATAAGCTGAGAGCTTCACTACTTGTCACCGACTTTGTATCCATGTTTAACGATATTTATGAAGGAGGAGATTCGGTGCTACATGTAGTCAACGGAGATCATGTCGGTGACAAGCTAAGGAAAGGGAACATTCGCGGAGATATCTTGGTCTGGAGAGAAGTGTATCCGGTAGGTCCGGTTTTCCTTGAAATGAGCGAGCCCTCATCTAGAGCAGCTAGAGTGGAATATTTAGGGAAAACTCTCGGTATCCCAGGGGAAGACTATGTGTCCAATTGCAAGACTCAGGAGCAGGTTCTGCATAACTTTCATAAGTATGACGAAGTCGTGCTATGGTTCGAGCACGATTTGTTCGACCAGCTGATGCTAAGCTACTTATTGCACTGGTTTTCGACGCAGACCCTAGGTCAAACCAAACTGAGCTTGCTGTGTATCGGCAACTACCCCGGTATTGATCCGTTTAGGGGTTTGGGACAGCTTACAACGAAGCAGTTAGAAAAATTGTCAGGCACGTGGCAGCAGATCGGTCAGCAGGAGCTTGAGACGGGCAAAAAAATCTGGGAGGCATATACTTCCCCGGATATAACGCGGCATGTTGACATTTTACGTGAAGATACATCTGCCCTGCCTTTTGCTCATGTGGCACTTGAACTGCACCTATCTCGTCTACCTTCCACCATGAATGGGCTGGGCATCGTAGAGCAGACAACCCTGGAACTCGTCCAGCAAGGAGTGAACTCTCCACAAGAGCTGTTTAAGCAGATCGGGAACCGGATAAGCGGCCTAGGAATGGGTGATTTGGAATTTTGGTATCGTTTAAGGAATATGTCGGAACAACCACATGCACTATTAGAGATTCAAGGGCCCCACTCATTTCCTGATCATCAAAAGAAAACAACTCCATCCTTTGACCAATGTGTTGTTGTATTAACGGAAGTAGGGAGAAATATAACGGCGGGGGCACATGACTGGGTGAAGATGAAGGGAATAGACGAGTGGTATGGCGGCTTGTGGCTGCAAGGTGATTTAGCATGGCGCTGGGATTCAGAGAGAAACCAGTTGGTGTATACGGAACCGTATCATAAATGACAACAAGTTCTGGATGTAGAGCGGGCTTAGTTCATATCAAAAGCCCGGTTACATCCTGATACCCCATACTAACCAACAATTCATTACCATTTAGCTCATGCACTTTCTCCACTGTCACATCTAACTTCATACCAAGTATATACTGTAACACTTCAGCAACATACTTAGGTTGGTTAAGATTAATAGAATATTGTTTGCCCTCTCTCATCACCCGTAATCCCTCATTCAAAGGGCTACCAGTGACAATTGTATCTTTAGTAGTAAACAGAATTATAAATTTTATATCTTTATTTTCAGAAATAATAGTCAACTTGGATCTACAGTAAATATCTCTGACCGTTCTATAATTCCACAAATACGTATTTCCACTAACTACTATTCTCCTCATAGCACTCTAGTCTCCATTCCTACAAGGATGGCAGAATCATTGCGGATTCTGCTTCTTTAGCATTTCAGTCCGGAAGCCGTTCTACCTGACAAAAAGAAAATGTTTCAAAAATAGTCCAGGTCATGGGGTATCTTCGCCACCTGTCCCTTATTTTACTTGATTTCTACGCATTGTACAGTTGGCGTACGGGTCCTAGATGAATCACGTGTTAATTCTTGAAATCCCACATAACAATTCCTGGTTATTCATATACATAAACTGTTGATTTAATTATTGGGAAGCTGTAATCCACGGGAGTAACAAAAACAGCTAGGTTTCTTATAAAAAAACTGAGTTCAATTCTTATTTTCGCGAAGAAAATTCTCACTTTTTAGCAGAAATGATTTATAATTATCAGATAAAAGTAGATATAATTTTTAAATGATTATATTTAAGTTATAATGGAGATAGAAAAGGTATGTTCCTGAGTGGAGCCTTGCTTCTTGAGTCAGTTAAGCAGGAGGGCCTGCTCTTTTTTGCAAATATAAGAGATAAGGAAGGTTTTTATGAATAGTATTCAGAAAAATACAGACGTTATCTTAATTGGTGCCGGGGTCATGAGCGCGACTCTGGGATCATTGCTGAAAGAGTTAGCACCGGAATGGGAAATTAAAGTGTTTGAGAAACTGGCAAGTGCAGGAGAAGAAAGCTCTAACGAATGGAATAATGCAGGCACGGGCCATGCTGCACTGTGCGAGCTGAACTACACATCCGAAAAATCAGACGGATCTGTAGATATTCGTAAAGCGGTTAATATCAACGAACAGTTTCAGCTCTCAAGACAGTTTTGGTCTTTTCTTGTCAACAGTAATTTGATTCGTAATCCACAGGACTTTATCAGGCCAATACCCCATATGAGTTTGGTAATGGGTGAAAAAAACGTATCTTTTTTAAAAAAGCGCTTTAAAGCGCTTTCAAGTGTTTCCCTGTTTCAAGGCATGGAATTTTCCGATGACCCTGAAAAGCTAAAGGAGTGGATTCCGCTGATTATGGAAGGTCGTACATTGAATGAACCAATTGCGGCAACCAAAATCGACTCTGGAACAGATGTCAACTTTGGTGCTTTAACACGCATGTTGTTTGACCATTTAAAAAGCAAAAATGTCGAGATTAAATACAAGCATAGTGTAAAGGATATTAAACGTGCGAGCGACGGCTCGTGGAGAGTCAAAGTGCATAATCTGGATAACGGAAAAATCGAATATCATACTGCCAAATTCGTTTTTATCGGTGGTGGTGGCGGAAGTCTACCTTTACTGCAAAGAACCGGCATTCCTGAGTCCAAATATATCGGGGGATTCCCGGTAAGTGGACTATTTATGGTATGTAACAATCCTAAAGTGGTCGCCCAACATCATGCAAAAGTATACGGTAAAGCGAAGGTTGGTGCTCCTCCCATGTCTGTCCCGCATCTGGATACAAGATACATCGGTAACCAAAAAGCACTGCTGTTTGGACCATTTGCCGGCTTCTCACCAAAGTTCTTGAAAACGGGTTCAAACTTGGACCTGATTGGTTCCGTAAAACCCAATAACCTCATTACAATGTTGGCAGCAGGGGCAAAAGAGATGGCATTGACCAAATACCTGATCCAGCAAGTGATGTTATCGAATGAAAAGCGTTTGGAGGAACTACGCGAGTTTATTCCCAACGCCAAAATCGAGGACTGGGGGATCGTGGTAGCAGGCCAACGTGTGCAGGTGATCAAAGATACGGAGGGCGGTAAAGGAACTCTTCAATTTGGTACGGAAGTGGTTAGTTCCGCTGACGGCTCGGTGGCTGCATTGCTTGGAGCTTCTCCGGGTGCCTCTACTGCTGTTCACGTTATGCTGGAGGTATTAGAGAAATGCTTCCCACAGCATATGGACGAGTGGGAACCGAAAATAAAAGAGATGATCCCTTCTTATGGGATGTCACTAGCGGAAAACCCAGAGCTTTACCAAGAAATCCATAATACCACAACAGAGACGCTGGGTCTGGGCGAAAAAGAACCGCTGCATCATTAATTTTTACATGGCTAGTAAATTCGATCATCCGAATATTTTTAATAAAATACACAGTAATCTTACGATACGTATTCAAGTCGTATAAGCGACAACGCCAAGCGGTGGGAAGCTCCCCACCGCTAAAATGATTATTTTACGAGTGCAAAACTTTGTAATGCTTCTGTGTTTATCGGTGTCTGCTATAGTGACTGCAGTAATTATGGAACGGGTTATAAAGGGAAAAACAAATAATTCTTTACCGACCGTTCCCAATATGTTAGGATAAAGCCAGACAGAGAAGAAAAACATATGCGATGACCAATGTAGAACGATCGTTCCCAAAAGGTCGATCCATTTAATCCAGACATATTCTAAATGGTCAGGGGGTAGATAGAATGGCCAGGAGCAAAGAATTTGAAGAAAACGTTGTTCTGGAAAAGGCCATGAAGCTGTTCTGGGAGCAGGGGTATGAGAAAACCTCGATGAATGATCTTGTCGAACATATGGGGATTCATCGAAGAAGTATCTATGATACCTTTACCGACAAGCATACCTTGTTCCTCAAAGTGATGGACCGATTCGGAGAGCGTATTAACGGTAGGTGGGCAGCAGGCATCGAGCAATCTCGGACGGCTAAGCAGGCACTTCAGTTCATTTTTGACTTCATCATTAACGGTGAAGAGGACGTACCTCCCGGCTGCATGTTCGTGAATTCGGCTGTCGAATTAGCGATTCGGGATGAGGACATTGACGAGATAGCGACGAAGGCCTTTGCAAAATCGGAGAAAATGCTTGCAGAAATCGTAACGTGGGGACAGCAAAACGGCGAATTTACACAGCAATACGAAGCGAAGGAATTGGCTGAGTATCTGCAAAATGCCTTAACGGGACTAAGGGTTATGGTGCGGACTTCTGTTCCGAAAGAAAAGCTGCAACGGATAGCCGAGTTAAACCTACGCATTTTAGAGACATAGACGTAACCGAAAACAAATTTTTTTCATGGTTTTAGAACGATCGTTCTCATAAACTTTGAAATAACAAAGGAGAGTTAGTATGAAAACATTAATCATCGTTGCCCACCCGGATTCGCAAAGCTCCCGAGTTAATCGGGTCTGGACGGAAACCATGAGGCAGCAGCCTGAAACGACCGTACATGTGTTGTATGAAGCCTATCCTGATCAGAAGATTGATATCACCCATGAACAAGCTTTGCTGGACAGCCATGATCGAATCATTTTCCAGTACCCGCTCTATTGGTATAGTACGCCGCCATTATTGAAGCAGTGGTTTGATGAAGTGCTGACTTTCGGATGGGCTTTTGGACCCGGCGGGGAGCACTTGAAGGGCAAGGAAATTGGCATCGCCATCTCGACGGCAGGAACTGCAGCCTCGTATCAGCCCGGCGGCTACAACCTGTTCACGATTCGGGACATCGCGAAGCCGATGGAGGCGCTGGCCAACTATGTGAGTGCCCACTATCTGCCGCCTTTTGCTATCCATAATGCAAACCATGTGACGGATGAGCAGATTACCGCGAGCCAGGCTGCATATGTCCAGCATCTGGCGACCGTGCGTCATGTCCAAACATCTGATTTGATCACAATCAATAAATAAAAATCGAGGAGGAAATGAATCATGACAAATAAAATCGCATTAATTACCGGAGCAAGCAAAGGAATCGGACTGGAGGTTGCTAGACAACTGGGGCAGCAAGGTATAACGGTATTGGTTGCTGCACGTACCAAAACAGCAGCAGATGAAGCAGCCGCCAGGTTGTTGCAAGAAGGCATTCAGGCAGTCGGCGTGAAGCTCGAGGTGACGAATTCTGCACATATCGCAGAATTGGCCCAATTCATCGAAGATACTTACGGACGGCTGGACATATTGGTCAACAATGCGGGCATTTTGGCAGAAAAAGCGGGTTATGACGGGGATGCTTTCAGAGATACTTTTGAGGTGAACACGTTCGCACCCTATTTGATTACAGAAGCACTGTTGCCGTTACTGCTAAAGAGCAAAGCAGGCAGAATCGTCAACCAAAGTAGCGCTATAGGCTCGATTCAATTTCAGTTGACCAATGAACGGGTGCAGCGGCTTGCTACCCCGGCTTATGCGGCATCTAAAGCAGCTTTGAATATGCTGACGGCCTACTGGGCGCAAAAAAATAGCGGGACACATCTGAAGGTCAATTCCGTACACCCCGGCTTAGTCAAAACGCAAATGGGTGGTGAAAAGGCGGAGCTGTCGGTGGAGGATGGGGCAAAAACGGCGGTCCGACTGGCGACCCTTCCGGAAGAGGGTCCAACAGGCGGATTCTATTACATGGATGATCAGCTTCCGTGGTAAAGCTTTATGTATTGAAAGAAAAAGATTTATATGACATCGTAACAGCAATTATCAATTCGTGTATGGTGAGTGCAGACTGATTGGTCATACCGAAAGATTTACTCTAGAATTATAATTAATGGGAGATTTCAGGAATTACGAGAACAAAACGATATCCTTTAAGGAGGCTATTTTGGAAACTTTCATTTACATGGTGAGACATGGCGAGTCACCAAAGACGGAAGGAAATGAAAGAACAAGAGGTTTAACGGATAAAGGTAAATCAGATGCTTATCGAATAACTGAATTATTGAAGGGAGAGGGGATCGAGGTTTTCGTTTCAAGTCCATATCAACGAGCAATTCTGACCATTCAAGAGCTGGCTCGGCGTTCAGGACAAGAAGTTTTGGTATTCGAAGATCTTAAAGAAAGGATCTTTTTGAATGAAGATCACCGAATGCCCGATGCGGAATTATTTCCTTTGTTAGATAAGTCATTTTCTGATCCAAACTTTGCTTTACAGGGAGGAGAGTCTAATACGGTTTGTCAGAACCGAAGTATAGCAGTTCTAAAAGAATTGTTAAAAACCTATCGAGGACAGAAAGTTGCATTAGGCACTCATGGGGCGATAATGACGTTGATGATGGGGTATTATGACAAGCAGTACGACTTGAATTTTCTACTACACACATCCAAACCAGATGTATACAGAATGAAGTTCAACGGTCAGGAGTTAATAGAAGTTAAAAGATTGTGGTATACGCCGTAATGTTACGGGAGAAATAGGTACGAAAACGTTGCTCAAAGAGAGACCGTCCTTAGTACAGGATAGTCTCTCTTCAAAACCTTTCTGTAACATCTATTACGATGAAGCATTAAGCAAATCCTCAGCTATTTTAACCAAATCATCTTTGGTCAGCGGGCTGTCCTGGTTATCGGATATGTTGTAGTGTAAATGTCTTTTTTCATCGATCCATCCCAGTCGATTTTTTCCTGCTTCCAAGGGCCTGCTTGCTTCACTTGCCCTGATGTAATAGGCCTTGGTTCCTTTGATTGTCAATTGCTCAGCCGAATCCTGTTCATTTTGCATGATGGTTGTCTTTGTGACTTCAGGAGTGTATTTGGTGACGGTAATGTTTACATAGTCGTTTCCTCTCGCATACCGGGCAAAGGAGGAGTCTGACTTGTCCCAGTTCAGCTTTTGAATAAACAGATTTTCACCCTTCGGTGCAGCTTTGGCCTGTTGCATCAGTTTATCGGTTAAAGCTCGATATTCCTTTTTATCCATCATCCCAGGATATGCAGCGATTGGATAGACGTATCCGAATTCAAACTGATAGCCATCCGGTAGATGAGTGGGATTGCTGAATAATGGAGCCTCAGTTCGCTTGATTTCATCTTGTAAGCTGTTGAAACTTGAAAGTTCAGCCGGTTTGTACGCAAACAGGGCCAGATTAGATAGGTTGTTTTGATTCATAGAATCGTCTTTGACGTAATAAGCGGCATACTCTCCTGGTTGCAAACGGTTCTTCACCTCTTCGTTCCACCGTGCGTAGGTGGAGGTATACGTTTTGGAGGCATCCGTTTCGGCAGGTGTTTTGGCGGTATTTAATACAACGTCGCCCTTACTGTTGCGGAATTCAAGATATTGTGAAGCTGCGTAACCGGTCACAGAGGCCCCTACTACAAAAAGTAAAATCATGATAGGGACGGTGATGCGAGGCTGGAAATGG
Organism: Paenibacillus sp. lzh-N1; assembly: GCF_002872435.1. Taxonomy (NCBI): domain Bacteria; kingdom Bacillati; phylum Bacillota; class Bacilli; order Caryophanales; family Paenibacillaceae; genus Paenibacillus; species Paenibacillus sp. lzh-N1. The sequence goes on from NZ_CP025696.1 coordinate 1,804,733, forward strand.
ATTTTTCCTATATTCCCCTTTTTGGGCGTCGCCTTTTGGTAGACCTGTTCCATCACTTTGTCAGAGACGTCAAAAGCCTGGATTTTTAAGACATTCTCTGGCTCGGTTAGCTTGTCCATGTTTTTGAATCCCCTGTCTTGCAGATCGGTGTATTTCAGGCTTTGTTTTTGAGTTCTGTCTTGTAACTCACGCATTTGTGGTCCTCCTTTAGGGGCTCCATTATTTTTTTGAGCTTTGTTTTTGTTCTGCCGTATTTTTTCTTGATAGCTTCCTCGCTTTTGTTCATGATTTCCCCGATTTCTCCAAACGTTCTCTCTTCAAAAATGCGCAGCACCAGCAGGTTACGCTCCTCCGCGCTCAGTTGGTCCAACGCCCGGCTCAGCGGTTCACTGAAAAGCTGACGTTCCATAACCTGCGCTGCACTGTCTGAAGTCATGTTAGTTGAGGTGAACAGGCTAAGTTTAAATTTGCGCTGTAGATTCTTCCTGCGAATCAGGTTCAGGCAGTGATGATAGGCCATTTTATACAGCCAGGAGGAGAAGCCCACTGTCGGCTTGTACCTGCTAATTCTCTCAAAAGCATTGACGAAAATATCCTGCACAGCCTCTTCCGCCTCCTGCTCACTTCCTAATAGCCTCCAGCAGTACACAAAAATCTGACGCTGATACTCCTTTACAATGTAGGCGTAATCCTGGATCTCGCCAGCTTGAACTTGTTTGATTCTGTATTCGATTTCCTCATTCAAAGATGTAGGCACCCCCTCTGATCAAAAAGAAAATTATATCTGTATAACAAACGAAGATGACCGAAAGGGACACTTTGTCTAAAATTTTTTTAAGTGTTCTATCAACTCTCTAAGAGAATACGATAAAGCAGAACAATTATCACCCACGTGGTTAGTTTTATAGAGTTAAAGGTATATTGTGGAAGTGAGGGGATGGTAAAATGAAATTAAGATATTCCAGTAATAGTAGGCCCATCTCGTAAATAAATAGGAGAGGACACAGTTTCTAATGAATGAAAATGCTAAGAAATATAATTTTGATAATGTGATGCTTTACCTTCATGATCAAATGAAGCTGCTACCTAACTTAGAATCAAAATATATTGGATTAACCATGCCATTTCCTCGACAAGCTGCGCTACGAAGTAGGATTATTGAAAGTATTGAGACATTGAAAGCATACGATGAGGACGTTTGTATTGCTGTTCATTTTAATCAATCTGATGCTGGGACTATTGAATATAAGAAAATAGTTTTTATAGGAACGGATTATTTGCATCTAAAGAAAATCGCTGATTTTATGAAAAGACAAGACATTAAACTGGATATCAAAGACACCTGTATACTCTATAGAGAATGTACTGCTGACTTGAATATAAATTTAAAAGGCAATCATTCCAGAATAACAAGTTTAAATGACTTATTTGCAGGAGTTGAAATTCATATTGATCATTTAGAGGCTGGAATGGGATATCAATATGAAAATAAACAAGTGAAAGAAGATATTATTCATTATTGCTGTCATAAAGACGATGAGGAAGGTAAGGAGCTTGGATACCAATTATTTGTAAAATCGTTGGATTACTTCTCCAAGAAATTATTAGCTGAAGGTTTTGTATTAGGGTATCCTGCTGTAGATTCAAAAATTAAAATAATGAAGGCCTCTTGTTCAATGTGTTTTTATCGAGATTATTATTACATTAATGGAGCACATGTATCGCTCGAAACCGCTATGCTTGAGGCAGATTGGCAAATATGCGAACCATTGATGCAGGTCCATATGACCTGTAACAAGCTATATTTTAAAGGAAATTCCTTTTTTAGTGGGGTAGAAAATCTATGTATGCTCGGCGAGGACGAAGATAATTGTAAGTTATCATTTAAATCTAGACTTTCCACAATCATTGATATTCTAAAAGAGATGTATAACCATGAAAAAGATGTTTCGGACTTCCATATGGAATTGGACAGCTATGTGCCAGTTGAAGATGTTACTCAGTTAAAAGAGAAATTCAAAGTGATTTATAATATCGATAAATGGAAAGATGAATTAGAGGAGCAAGAGATGAACTCGGCCATCCCGCCTGTATAGCTTACGAAAGCCATCGGCCGTACTGAACGGGATTGCCTCACTCTTTTTTATACAGCGTACCTTCTACTTATGACCTTTGCGTACCTTTAAAAGCTTGCCCTTTACGGTAGTATTCTTCATAATCTCAAGCACCAGTGGGCCCTTGCCATTCAGAATCTCAACATCTGTCACATTATCCAGAATCGTAATGATCCCGATATCATCTGCCGTTACCCCGTCAAGCTTAGCGATGGTACCCACAAAGTCGACAGCTCTAAGTTTCTTTTTCTTACCGCCGTTAAAATTGAGCTTCATAATCTGTTGGTTTAATTGCTCGCGTTTGTCGTTTTTGAGTACAGTTTTCACATGTAGTTTCCGCTCAAAATCTTTTCTGCGTAGATCAACAGCCTCTTCTGAGGGGGCCTTTACTTGCGGAATTGCAAATCCGATATATGCTTCGATATCAGCTAATCGTTTGTTATCTTTAGGAGTGATTAGAGTAATGGCTTTCCCTGTTTTGCCAGCACGTCCTGTACGTCCTGTACGATGAACATAGCTTTCCTTTTCAAGGGGAATATCGTAGTTAATGACATGGGTGATATTCGTGATATCAATCCCTCTGGCGGCTACATCAGTTGCGATCAAGTAACGGAATTGTCCCCTTCTGAATGCATTCATTACCTCAAATCGCTCATCTTGCTCCATGCCGCCATGGATGCGATCACATGGATATTCGAGGTCAGCCAATGCTCTGAATAGTGTATCTACATGCTCCTGCGTACGACAGAAAATGATGCAGCTGTCAGGGTTCTCAACAACGAGCAGATCCTGTAGCAGAGCCAGCTTGTCCGCCTCCCGCACCTGGATAAGAGAGTGATCAATCGTGGCTGTGGTTACACCTGTCGCCTTAATCTCAATTTCCACAGGATCGTTCATATATTTACGTGACAGTTTGGCTACATCTTCGGGAAAAGTAGCGGAAAACAACATCGTAACCCGGTCATTAGGCAGTGCCTGAATAATTGACTGAACCTGCTCGATAAAGCCCATATTCAGCATCTCGTCAGCTTCATCAATCACGAGATAGGTAATTCGATTTAAAGATAGTGTTCCTCGTTCAATATGATCTAGTACACGTCCGGGCGTACCTACAGCCACATGTGTTCTTTGTTTTAGCTCGGCCTTTTGTATATGAAAAGGATGTTTCCCATAAAGGGGCGTTGCTTTTATCCGCTTAAAGCGTCCAATATTCGTGATGTCTTCAGTAACCTGTAATGCGAGTTCACGGGTTGGTGTCAGGATTAAAGCTTGGGGTTTATTCTCATTCCAATCTACTAGCTCACACAGTGGAATACCATATGCTGCCGTTTTGCCGCTGCCTGTTTGCGATTTGGCCACAAGATCCTTCTTCTCAAGGGCAACGGGAATAACCTCCGTTTGAATTTCTGTTGGCGTCTCATAGCCCAGGCTATTCAGAGCCCTCACAATTTCTTCACTTAATGGGTAATCTGCAAAATGCTTTTGACTCATTCTCAACCTCTTCTGCGCTGTATTTAAGTACCATTACATATATCATGTCATCGTGTATCGAACTTATACTCAACCAGTATACTCTATTCCAGCTACACTCTAATACATATCAGCGATTAACTTGCTGTTTTCCAGTAAGGCAACTATACTTTTTCTGAGACGAAAAAACACAGTCTGGTTGGTAGTCCAGGCGCATGGACGACTCTATAATTGCAAGAGTGCCATGTCAGTAACCTTCCCCCCTCGGGATGTCCATCGTTTCGATTTAAAATGAGGGGGATTCAAATGAAGCTTACGGTTTATTATGATGGACAGTATTGGGTTGGAGTCGTGGAGGAGCAGGACCAAGGGAAATTGAAGGCAGCCAGGTACATTTTTGGTACAGAGCCTAAGGACGAGGAAATTCTCCAGTTTATCCGTGAGGAGATGGGGGAACTTATTAGTCGGCTCTCACAAGAGGTGGCTATAAAGTGGTCTGAAACGAAGAAGGTCAATCCGAAGCGGCTAGCAAGGCAGGCAGCGTATGAATTAAGGCGGAAGGGAGTCTCTTCCAACGCACAAGAGGCTTTAAAGTTAGAGTATGAGAAGCGCAAGTTGGAGAAACGTACCTACTCTAAACAGCAAAGGGAATCTATGAAGGCACGGATAAGGGAATTAAAGGAGAAAAAAGCGAAGGAAAAACATCGCGGACATTAATAAAACCTCCATACTTATCCGCAATTGTAACGCATGTTTTATCTCGGCATATGTGAAAACATGTGTTACACACAAAGGGCACCCGACTGGGTGCCCTTTAAACTGTCGTATAGAGATTGCTATCCGCTAAGATGAATCCATTCCAAATTACTTAAGCAGTGTCAGTGTCACTTCTATTGTATTATCAATAAATGATCGCTCTGGACGAGACTTTATCATGACGGTCAGACCAATTAACGATACAACTAATGCCTGTGATACAGCCTTCGCATCTAGTCCGATCTCAAGCTCACCTGATTGGATACCTCGTTCAATGGTTTCTTGAAAAATGACCGCCAGGTACATTTGATGCTCCCTTGTAAGAATTTCAAACTTCTCATCATGGGGCGCAAGTTCAACCATTGTATTAATGCAAAAGCATCCCTTTCTAGGATTTTCCGCATACTCCTCTTCAACCACACCCTCAAAAAAAGTACGAAATGCTTCTTTTACAGATGGAATGCTTTGAAGTTTGGTTCGGATCAGAGAAGCACGGGACATCGTGTATTTGCGTAGCGCGGCTTCGAACAATTCTTTTTTACCCCCAAAAGTGGAATATATACTGGGGCGTTGAATTTCCATTCTGGAAGTTAAATCACTTAATGAGGTGGCTTCATATCCCTTTTCCCAAAATATTTGCATAGCTGCATCTAAAACTTTCTCTTCGTCAAATTCGCGGGTTCGTCCCATAACAATACCTCTCGTTACTCATGATTTTATTCTTAATGGCTCCATGTATCTGCTTATAATGTTCAGTGAAATTTATTTAATTACCAATTGGTACGTTATTATCTTATAATTAGTCCTTAAAATTGTCAAATGAAGGTTGGACTTTCCCGAAAAGGGGAGGTGAATATGAAAGAATAATCAAATTGGATTACTATGATTGTTGACAGCATTCTTTTTTGTGAGTTATATTAACTGGGAAAATAACTTACCGATTGGTATGATATTTTATTGTTATTCAATTGGCACACAAAGAAAGCTATTAGAACGGGAGAGATAGACCATGGAGATAGGTATTACCTCGTTTGTAGAGACAAAGCCTGATGTTCAGACAGGCGAAGTGATAAGTCACGCACAGCGGTTGCGTGAAGTTGTCGAGGAAATTATCCTTGCTGATCAAGTGGGACTTGATGTGTTTGGTGTAGGTGAGCATCATCGAAAGGATTATTCGGCATCTTCACCAGCAATGGTGCTGTCCGCGGCTGCAGCGCAGACGCAACGGATTCGGCTAACCAGTGCAGTGACGGTGCTTTCTTCAGCTGATCCGGTGCGCGTTTTTCAAGACTTTGCTACGCTGGATGGTATTTCAAATGGACGTGCCGAGATTATGGCAGGTCGGGGTTCCTTTATTGAATCTTTTCCTCTGTTCGGCTATGACTTGGATGACTATGATGAGCTGTTTGAACAACATTTGGAACTTCTCCTTAAAATACGGGAATCCGAAAAAGTAATCTGGAAGGGCGGTCATCGGCCAGCCATTAACAATTTGGGCGTGTATCCCCGGCCAGTTCAGAATCCTTTACCTATATGGGTAGGCAGCGGGGGGAGGCAGGATTCTGCTATTCGTGCAGGTCTGTTAGGACTGCCCTTGATGTTGGCGATCATTGGAGGGAACCCGATAAATTTTGCACCGCTTGTCCAGCTTTATAAGAAGGCAGCAGCGCACGCTGGTCATGATGAATCGCAGCTTAGGGTTGGGTCGCACTCGATAGGATTTGTCGGAGAGAATAATGAGCGAGCGGCAGATACATATTTCCCCTCTACCATGGCAGGTATGAATAGATTGGGTAGGGAGCGAGGCTGGGCGCATTATGATCGTTCCAGCTATGATGCCGCGCGCAGCTTTGAAGGTGCGCTGTATGTTGGCGATCCCGAGACGGTTGCTCAGAAGATCATTCATCTTCGCAAGCATGTTGGTGTTACACGCTTTATGCTGTATGTTCCGTTAAGCACGATGCCGCATGCCGAGGTGATGAGAGCCATTGAGCTACTTGGAACAGAGGTAGCACCCCGAGTGCGGAAGGAAATAGCCAAGTGGGAAGCGGAGACGGAAAAAAGACTATAAAATAACCTGACATAGGAGTGATTCGCATGGATTTTGAAAATCGTTTATTACCAGAATTAAGGTCAGTAATTGCACAATTCCCCGGTTTTCAACTGGAGGAGAATTTAGAACTGAGCAGAAGTTATTTGTCGAGTCCGCCTATTGAGCAGTCGGAACACGTACGCACGACAAGCCGGATGATTCCGAGCGTTGCAGGCGAGATATTAGTCAAAATCTACGAACCTGCCCAGCGAACTGACGTTAAGCTTCCGGCCATGCTGTGGATTCACGGGGGAGGCTATGTAATGGGGCATCCTGATATGGACGATGCTTTGTGCGAACGCTTCGTGCAGGCGGCTAATTGCGTCGTCGTATCGGTCGATTATCGACTTGCTCCCGAGCACCCCTACCCAGCTGCCATCGATGACTGTTATGCCGCTTTGACGTGGATGACCGATGAAGCTGAGCTGCTGGGCATCGACTTGGACCGGGTCGCAATTGCTGGTGCAAGCGGGGGTGGCGGTCTAACCGCAGCACTTGCTTTAATGGCTCGTGACAAAGGCGGACCAGCCCTTATCTTCCAAATGCCGCTATATCCGATGATCGACGACCGCAATGTTACGGCATCAAGTCATGAAATTACGGCCGATAATGCACCATGGAGCCGGAAGAACAACTTGACGGCCTGGAACATGTACTTGGGTAATCGTACCGAAGATAGCGAGGTTTCCCCATATGCGGTGCCGTCGAGAGCAGAAAGCTTGGCTGGTCTGCCGCCGACCTACACGTGCGTAGGGCAGCTCGATCTATTCCGAGATGAGACGATCGAATATGTGGCACGCCTTGCCCAAGCGGGCGTTGACGTCGAATTTCATCTGTATCCCGGCACATTCCACAATTTTGAAGGGATGGTTCCTCAAGCAGAAGTAAGTCAACGCGCCAGCCAAAGTTATGTAGACGCGATTGCAAGAGCGCTTAATCCTTAAATAATTAAGGAGCGGTCTTCAGGTGATATGCTCCCAAGAAGATAGACAGGTTGAATAATAAAACCTACTACTGTGAAGGGAGTATACCACTTTTCGCAGCAGCCTTTTGTTATCGTTTCAGAGTTGTTTGGGATTCGTGTTGTGGCTGTTCTGCAATGATGTAAGATTTTTCGGGTAAAATCTATACTTTCACATGTAGCAGAAAACAACTATTCATTCTTATAATTGGAAATGTAAGCGCTTAAATTATTGAGGAAGAGTATTATCAAATTATACGTGTGAGGAGGAGATTTTATGTTAAGAACTAAAGTGGGCAAGCTGGTGAGCAGTTTGGCGTTGGCGGGTGTGTTGTTATCAACTGTTCTGGTCAACCAGGCTGATGCTGGCCTGGCAAATGGAAGCAAATTTCTCGGGAATATCATTGCGGGGAGTGTCCCTCCTAGTTACGGGACATACTGGAATCAAGTGACGCCGGAGAACTCGACTAAGTGGGAATCGGTTGAAGGCAGTCGTAACAACATGAACTGGTCGCAGGCGGATACCGCCTACAATTATGCCCGTAGCAATGGTTTCCCGTTCAAGTTCCATACGTTGGTATGGGGTGCCCAGGAGCCAGGATGGGTTAAAGGACTGTCGGCTGCTGATCAGAAAGCGGAAGTGACTCAGTGGATTAAAGCAGCAGGTCAGCGCTATCCGAATGCGGCGTTTGTAGATGTGGTGAATGAGCCGTTGCATCAGAAGCCGTCCTACCGCAATGCCATTGGTGGTGACGGGTCGACCGGATGGGATTGGGTCATATGGTCGTTTCAACAGGCTAGACAAGCTTTCCCGAATGCCAAACTGCATATAAATGATTATGGTATTATCAACGACCCTTCTTTAGCCGACCAATATGTCAATATTATTAATCAGCTCAAGAGTAGAGGCCTGATTGACGGTATTGGCATTCAATGCCACCATTTCAGTATGGACAACGTCTCAGTCAACACGATGAATACTGTACTAAATAAGCTGTCGGCGACCGGGTTACCGATCTATGTGTCGGAACTGGATATAACTGGGGATGATAATACTCAACTTGCCAGATACAAAGAGAAGTTTCCAGTCCTTTGGCAAAACCCCTCAGTGAAGGGAGTTACGCTTTGGGGGTATATCCAAGGACAAACTTGGAAAGATGGTACACATCTGCTGAACTCTAACGGCACGGAACGTCCTGCGCTCCAATGGCTGAGACAGTATCTGAAGAGATAAGCTATAGGTGGCACTTAAAACCCAACAGATGCGGACTTTTGCCAAATGTCCGGGCTGGGTAGTTGTTTATTTGAAGAAGTCTTGGCTGAAATGTTATACGCCCAAGACTTCTTTTTATTTAGCTTAAACGTACCAAAACCTAATCCAAGTCAATTAGGCTTACATATCCAATCCATTACTTTAAACTTGATTGAAATAAAACCGTCTGGACGGTATAGTCAAATGGGTGGTGATCAGAATGAATGCAACTAAAAAAACATTAAAAAGAGAATTAATCCTTAAAGCGGCTTCTATAATTGTACAAGAAGAAGGAGTAGAAAAATTAACGTTAGAAGCGGTGGCTAAGAAAGCGGGAGTAAGTAAGGGAGGATTGCTTTACCATTTTCCGAATAAAGATGAATTGATTCTGGGGATGGTTGAACAGCTATCGACCAGCTTTATCACCGAATTTAATGAAAGGGCAGAAAACGATACACATTCCCAAGGTAGATGGACTCGTGCTTATATGAATACGTCATTTTCCGGGGATCAGGATGCAAGTGACCTGTATACCGCTCTCTCGGCAGCACAATTTACGAACCCTCAAATGCTCAAGCTGCTTCAGGATGAGTATGCAAATATCCAAAATAAAATCGAAAACGACGAATTGGACCCGGTCCGTTCTACGATTGTCCGATTAGCTATAGACGGTTTGTGGTTTGCCGAAATGTTCGGACTCGCTCTTCCCAATGAAGAATTGAAGCAAAAAATTATAGAAGAATTAAAGACATATATAAAGGAGAATGAATGATGGCTTATTTTTTCTTGGCAATCTCTATTGCTAGTGAGCTTATTGGTACTTCAATGCTTAAAGCTTCAGAAGGTTTTACGAGACTGTATCCGACTCTATTCACGATTGTCGCGTTTGTAATCTCTTTCTTCTTTATTTCACTAACCCTCAAGACACTTCCTCTTAATATGACGTATGCCATTTGGTCAGGGGTGGGGGCTGTTGCTACAACGGTGATTTCAGTATTGATTTGGAAGGAGAAAATCAATACAGGGAGTATCGTAGGGATTGCTTTAATTGTTATTGGCGTGGTGGTATTGAACCTATTTGGTGCAGGACATGGTGAGGCCAAAGGAACAACAGAAGCAACCAGTTCAATCGTCCAAAAATGAAAAAGTATAATATCACTCCAGTTTGTAAAGAGGCGGTAGATCCTCACTTATCGACTTAGAGATTCTAAGAAAGATAGGTGGGGGATCTACCGCCCTGAAATCATGGTTTATACGAATAAACTTAGTATTAAGATGAATCCTAATCCGGCTACAGAAATAATGGTCTCAAGCAATGTCCATGTGGCAAAGGTTTCTTTCATGCTTAAACCAAAATACTCTTTAAACATCCAGAACCCGGCATCGTTAACATGTGAAGCTATTAAGCTACCCGCTCCCGTGGCAAGCACGACTAAAGCAAGATTAACGTCAGATTGTCCTAACATCGGAATTACTAAACCAGCGGTTGTTAAGGCTGCAACAGTCGCAGAACCCAGGGAAATACGTAAGATTGCAGCGATGATCCAGGCTAGCAGAATTGGTGATAATGTAGTTCCATTGAATAAATCGGCTACATAGTTACCTACGCCGCCATTAATGAGTACTTGTTTGAAGGCTCCGCCTCCCCCAATGATCAAGAGCATCATCCCAATATGAGTAATAGCAGTTGTACAAGATGCCATTACATCTTTGATTGGAATTTTTCTTGCTATTCCCATGGTGTAAACGGCAACCAGTAAGGAAATCAACATGGATGTTGATGCATCACCAATAAAACGGATCGCTGCCAGTAAACTATTATCCTCAAATCCCATTGTTTTTTGAAGCAAAGTAATAATCGTAGCAATCGACATTAAAATGACAGGAAGCATTGCAGTAAATACACTGATTCCGAATCCAGGAGTTTCCTCAGACTTAAATACTTTCTGTTCACCTAAAGAGGCAATATTACCGGTTTTCGTAAATGATGCAGGTACGAGTTTTTTGGCAAGCTTCGTAAATACAGGACCAGCCAAAATAACGGTTGGGATAGCAATAATGAAGCCATAAAGTAAAACCTCACCAAGGTTCGCCCCATATTCACCAGCAATCACGGTTGGTCCTGGATGTGGTGGTAAGAAACCGTGTGTGACGGACAAAGCAGCGACCATCGGAATACCGAGATATAAGATAGAAACCTTTAATTCTTTTGAAATGGCAAATACGATTGGAATTAACAATACTAATCCTACTTCAAAAAATAACGCAATTCCGATAATGAATGAAGCGGCTACGACCGCCCATTGAATATTTTTTTCACCAAATTTGTCAACGAGGGTCATGGCAATTCTTTGGGCCCCCCCAGAATCAGCGATCAACTTCCCTAACATCGCCCCAAGTCCAAAGATTAACGCTAAGTGGCCCAGTGTTCCGCCTAATCCGGCTTCAATGGTTTTGACAATTTCCTCTAAGGGCATTCCAAGGGCTAGGGCCACGCCGAACGATACAATGATTAGGGAAATAAAGGTATTTAATTTGAAGCCCATGATTAAAACGAGTAATGCTAAAATTCCAATCGCTACAACGACTAATGGCATTGTAATTACCCCCTGTATTTATCCTTTTAGTGTTTAATTAAGCTTCTTTGATAATTGGAAATCCGTGTATAATCGTCTTCCAAAACTCTGGATAGGTTAATGAAAATCGGTAGCAACTTTCTATATTCCTTGGTTGCTTCTTCTTTGGGTGCATGTTTGTTGGTACTGCCAATCATTTCAGAGGCGACTTCAAATGATTGGATTTTTCCGGTGGCGTACAAGCCTAAAATACAAGCTCCTAGACAAGAACTTTCGTAGCTTTCCGGAACGACGACTTCAGATGCGAATATATCAGACATCATTTGCCGCCAAACATCTGACCTTGCGAAGCCTCCTGTAGCTTGGATTCGGGTCACGGGCCCGTCCATGCATTCGGTTAAGGCCAAAAATACGGTGTATAAATTGTAAATGACTCCTTCTAAGGCTGCGCGAATCATATGTTCCTTTTTATGTGACATCGTTAAACCGAAGAATGAACCACGTACGTCTGGATTCCATAAGGGTGCACGTTCACCAGCGAGGTAGGGGTGGAATAACAATCCCTCAGACCCTGGCCTTACGCGTTCAGCAATTTTGGTTAGTACATCATACGGATCAATTCCTAGTCGTTTCGCTGTTTCTACTTCTGATGAGGCAAGCTCGTCACGAATCCAGCGAAGGACCATCCCGCCGTTATTTACCGGTCCGCCAATGACCCAGTGCTTTTCCGTTAACGCATAACAAAATATTCTTCCCTTTTCATCTGTTTGTGGCTTGTCTATGATGGTTCGAATGGCACCGCTTGTCCCAATGGTGACGGCAACTTCGCCTTTTCGTATCGCATTGACACCTAGATTAGAGAGAACCCCATCGCTGGCTCCAATGACAAATGGTGTTTGTGGATCGATCCCCATCTCTTTTGCTAAAACTGAATTACAGTCGGTAAATATTTTGGTTGTGGGTACGAGCTCAGATAGTTGGGAACGGGTTATCCCCGCAATTTTTAAGGCCTCTTCATCCCAATCCAGATTTTCGAGATTCATCATGCCCATGGCTGAAGCCAGGGAATAATCAACAACATATAAATCAAAGAGCTTTTTGAAAATATATTCTTTAATCCCGATATATTTTTTAACCTTGATAGCGATTTCAGGAAGGTCATTCACAATCCAAGCTATTTTAGTTAAGGGTGACATGGGGTGAATGGGTGTTCCTGTTCGTCTATAGACTTCTTGGCCATTCAACTCATCTTTTATATGATGTGCCCACGCTTCGCTGCGGTTATCTGCCCAAGTGATACAAGGTGTAAGTGGGCGGTCGTGTTCATCCATTGCAATAACACTATGCATAGCACTGCTAAATGAAACAAACGATAGCTTTTTTTGTGAGTGATGTTTCATGATATTGGAAGTCGCTTGTAGGACTGCTTGAAAAATCCCCTCAGGATTTTGTTCAGCTGTAGCTATATCCGGTGTATAAAGCGGGTACCCAATATTTTCTTGTTGGATAACTTCGCCTTTTTCACTAAATAAAACAGCTTTTGTACTGGTGGTTCCGATATCTATACCTAACATGTAGTTAGTCATTTTGTGGCACGGCTCCTTTAGACAGCAGTTGTTGGGACATCCATAAGTCTTCTACTTTACCTTGAACATCATCAAAGTTTACATGTAAAGACTTAATCATAAGGTCTCTATCTTTTGCCTGGATTGCTTCAATATAAATCTCATGATTTTTTACAATCCGCGTAAAGTCTTCATACTTTTCTTTGAAACGCATACGCATCGACAACAGAATAAGGCTTTCCATCACGGGCTTTAAATTATTCCAGATCATCAGGATGTATGAATGATTAACTGCACGAATAATCGTTTCATGGAACAAGACATCTTGATATGAAAATTCATCGGCATCACTGTATTTGACCGCGACTTTCATCATTTCGAGTATTTTACTAAGTTCCTTTGCTAAATCATGAGTGTCCATCTTTATAAGACGTTCAAATACGAAGGATTCTATAAGTAGACGAACATCATAAATTTCTTCTATTTCTTTCTCTGATAGCCCCATAACAACGGCACCCATTCTTTCTAAGCGGATGATATTTTCGGAAGCCAGTATTTTTAACGCTTCACGAATAGGTGAGCGACTTACAGCAAAATCAGCAGCCAATTTATTTTCAGATAATATGGTACCGCTTTCAATTGCACCAGAAATGATGCGCATTCTAAGCTCGGATGTTACACGATCACCAGCAGAGGCTTTTAGAAGCCATTTGGAGGGATATAAGAAATCACTGGACTGAACCATAAATTCACCTTCTCATCAATCAAGTATACTTGTATACAAGTATTATAATCTAAAATTTTAAATTTGCAAGCGTATTCATTAGATTATTTTTGTAAGCCGGTTCGGTTTTTTTGTGCAAATGCACAATCAATTTCGTCTGTTCTTCAATATAATTCACACTCTGCAATCGATATAATGAAAGCGTAATCAAAAATTGCCCGGGGGGTTAGACAGATGGAAGGGTTAACGATCAGTTGGATAGGAGCTCTGGCAGGGCTGGCTATTGCAATTATTTTGATATTGAGAAAGCTGAATCCGGTTTACGCCTTATTTTTGGGAGCTATTGTAGGCGCTTTATTGGGCGGAGCCAATCTGGAGCAAACGATCAGCGTGTTAATTAGTGGTACGCAAAGTGTGATGGGGACGGTCATTCGTGTGCTCGCGGCCGGTGTATTAGCAGGCGTGATGATGGAGTCTGGGGCAGCGGAGACGATTGCACAGGCTATTGTAAAGAAGTTTGGCGGCAGTAAAGCGATCCTTGCCCTAGCGTTAGCGACGATGATTATTACAGCAGTAGGCGTATTTATTCCCGTCGCAGTGCTAATCGTGGCACCTATTGCTTTGTCGGTTGGGAACAAAATGGGGATATCCAAGCTGGCTCTCCTGCTGGCCTTGTCTGGAGGCGGAAAGGCGGGAAATATTATCTCTCCGAATCCCAATACGATTGCGGCAGCACGCGGGTTTAATCTGGATTTAAGCCACGTTATGTTGGCGGGTGTGGTGCCTGCGATATGCGGATTAATCATGACTGTTCTGGTTGCGTCTATGTTAAAAAACAAGGGCGTGAAGGTATCCGAACAGGATATTATGGATAGTGATGTCGATACGTCGAAGTACCCGGCATTGGGACGGGCGATTGTAGCTCCGGTGGTAGCCGTTATTTTGCTGATGATTAACCCGATTGGTTCCATCTCTGGCATTGAAGCACTGTCGAATTTCAAGGTCGACGCAATGTACATTCTGCCGATTGCCGGGATTGTGGGTATGCTGGCTATGGGACAAGGGCGCAATATTCTGAAGTATTCGGCTTCCGGTTTGAATAAAATGACGGCAACCGTGCTTATCTTGATCGGTGCAGGCGGGATTGCGGGTCTGATCTCTGCCTCCAATTTATCTGCTCACGTAGTTGGCTTAATTGAAGCTTCGGGAGTTTCTGGCACATTTTTGGCACCGCTTGCAGGGATTCTGATGGCGGCTGCCACAGCATCGACCTCGACGGGCGTTATTTTGGCGACTGGCTCGTTTGGGGAAGCCATTTTGAACATGGGGACTGCCCCGTTAGCCGCCGCTGTAATGGTGCATACAGGAGCTACCGTCATTGATTCCTTACCACAGGGCAACTATTTTCACGTTACGGCAGACAGCATGAAAATGAGCATTAAACAACGGATGGGATTGATCCCTTATGAGGCTATTGTGGGCGGAACTATGGCGATTGTAGCAACAATCATATATGGATTTATACTTTAATATTCACGATGGGGTGACAAAATGAGAGAGAAAACATTTGTACTGGCACCGGACTCTTTTAAAGAAAGCATGACGGCAAAGGAAGTGTGCATCGCAATGGAGAAAGGGCTGCGCAAGGTCTATCCGACAGCCCATTATGTCCACGTTCCGATGGCAGACGGCGGTGAAGGAACGGTACAATCACTGGTGGATGCGACAGGCGGACAGCTTCGTTACATGGAGGTGACCGGACCGCTTGGAGAACCTGTAAATGCGGCATACGGCTTGCTGGGAGACGGCACTACTGCGGCAATCGAGATGGCATCTGCCAGCGGAATCCATCTGGTTAATAAGGACAACAAAAACCCGTTAAAGACAACAACCTATGGTACAGGCGAGTTAATTCGGGAGTGTCTGAACCAGGGAATTCGAAAAATTATCATTGGCATTGGCGGAAGTGCGACGAATGATGGCGGTACAGGTATGGCAGAAGCGCTGGGCGCTAGATTTCTGGATGCAGCAGGCAATTCTCTTCCACGCGGCGGCGGCAGTCTGGGCGAGCTGGCCAGTATTGATATTTCAGCACTGGATGACCGCTTGCAGCAGGTGCAATTGATTGTAGCCTGTGATGTAACAAATCCGCTCTGCGGAGAGCATGGGGCCTCTCGAGTATTTGGTCCGCAAAAAGGGGCAACCCCGGAAATGGTGCAGCAATTGGATGCTAATCTTGCTCATTATGCGGATGTGGTGAAGCAGCAGCTGGGCAAGGATGTACGCGATCTTCCGGGTGCAGGTGCAGCAGGCGGATTGGGTGCGGGCTTATTGATTTTTACTCAGGCGACGCTGCAAAAAGGCATTGAAATCGTGATTGAATACACTGGCTTAAAGCAGAAGCTAGCCACGGCCGATATCGTATTGACGGGGGAAGGCGGCATTGATTTCCAGACCAAATTCGGTAAAACTCCGTACGGAGTAGCTCAGGCAGCCAAACAATCCGGCAAAAAGGTCATTGCGATCGCAGGTTATATCGGGGAAGGGATCGACACGCTGTACAAGGAAGGAATAGATGCAGTGTTTGGCATCGTGCCGGGAGCCTCGGAGCTGGGTAAGCTGCTGGCCGAAGGACCGCAAAACGTAGAGCGTGCGTGCGAGAATATCGCAAGAGTACTTCAAATCAGTGAGAAATGAACGGATTCTCGCGTGATCCGGCAGTTCATTGATACAGCGCCAATAAGCCGTGTGTAAGCTCAAAAAGCTGAAGGAGATTCCGGGGATCTTTGCCAGTTAAGGTATGGATGCGCTTCAGGCGGTATTGCAGTGTATTTCGGTGAATGTTTAATTCATCTGCGGTGAAGGAGACACTGCCGTTATGGTTAATAAAGCTTCGCAGCGTATCCAGCAAATCCACGGTATCTTCCAGCTTGCTAACCAGATGAATCGTGTTGGTCAGGTTGGTTTGGCTTAATTTGACCAGAAATTCGACTTCAACAAAAGAAACGATCTGCACAGGCGGACGCAGTGCTAGTAAAACATTCATAGCGGACTTGGCTTGCATATAAACATCGGCAATGCTGTGCTCTTGTCTGCTGATGGCAAGCAGCACATCGGGATGGCTGCGTACAAGTGGTTCCAACAGTTTGGCGGTTGGTTCCTGATTCTGTATCAGGATGAGATAACTGTCTTCCTCCATCCGAAAGGATGGGTGCTGCATCAATATATTGGATAACTCGGCCAAATGAGCAGGATCAGAAGGAAGATGCTTTACATATACGGCCGAAGTTTTGAGAAGCAAATCAATGTGATATTGAGCAGCTTCTTTTTTTATTTTTTGGGTGTAGGCTCCCTGATGATTTAACAGCATTTCCAGTACGGATTTTTTACGGTTGGCCTCGTGGGCCAAATGCTCCAAGGAAATGCGCTGTTCAATGAGAAGAGATACCGTAGTTTTAACAATATTGCAAAAAGGACGCACTTCGTCAGGATTGCCTGAAATACCAATGACACCGACTAGCTCATGATGAATGACAATTGGTTCATTGGTTCCCTTTTTCTCGTAATGTCCGTCCTGCCACACTTCAATCATTTTCCCGGTTTCGAGCGCCTGAACAGCCCCTTGGTGAATGGTTCCGATTCGTTCACTCTCGCCGCTGCCAATGATGATGCCTCGTTCATTCATAATATTGATGTTGTATGGAATATCCTTCATCATTTTGTCTACGATGTCTTGGGCTTGTCTTTCGGAGAGCGGAAACAAATCAGGATTCCTCCTTTATCTAGTGATGTAAGGTGTTTTACTATATCGCATTTTTTGAAAGGGTTTTCAATTTGTTGTGCATCTGAACAATATAATAAAGCAGGGCGCTGAACATGTCAGCCTATTTTATCATAGATATCAAGAGTAGTTGTATGCAAAAAAACAGGGCTCCAAGGAGCGCCTGTCTTTTGCGTCGTATTCTCTCATTGCCAGTCATGTTGCCTATGGTCGAACCTCACGAAAGCTATAGGTAATGTCATGAAGTTCTTTCTTTAAACGGCTATATTTTGATGCAGGTGTATAACCGATGATCTGATAGAAATTATTTTCAGTTTCAATAATAGCTACATGGGTGACATAACGGTCTACATCTTTCTGTCCTTTAATCGTGAACTGAGTGGCAGGATATCCTTGAATCGTGGTGTTGGATGAAGGTCCTACCGTAGAGAGATTAAACTCTTTGGTTATATTGTTTTGAATTTTCTTTGTGTAGTACTGGCGCGTTACATTACCCAATTTCTCCTTCGAATTGGATCGTACGATAACAGACTTTTGAATGTAGGGATTGAATATCGCAATATCTGCTTTTCCTTCCCAGTCCGGGTCTGTCGACCAGTCTAACGGGGCTGAGATTTGAAATCTTCCATCTCTACTTACATAGCTCTGTTCCTGCTTGCTTACCGGAGCTTCATTGGACTCGTAACTGTTTGCCAGTACAAAAATAGCATTTACAAACGAGGCTCCCAAGATCACCATTGCGGTAAAAAATATGAAGAGCGACCATCTCATTGCCTTTTTGCTAATCGGCTCTAAATCCCGTACCTTTACCACATATGTACCTGCAGCTAAATCACCAATTCGTTGTCTTGATGCAGTCACTAACACGCTGATACCAGCAGGTAGTGAACCCATTAGCAACGGATTGGTGTCTATTAACCTGAGTAGCGTGCGAATGAGTGATTTAAGAAAACCAGGAGGGTTTCCTTCTCCGTTAACCACCTTAATACGAAAAACGAATTTGCCAAGCGTATAGCCTGTGTAACCTTCCAAAAGCAAATAATAGCAGAAGAAAGCTATAATCAAAATGCAACGGGAAGCAATCGCTAAAGGCAACAACCATCTGTCTGTTACCTGAATGACCGAGATGAAAAAACAAATATAACCAATTATAAAAAATATGAAATCAAAAATCGTTGCTCCCCAACGTCTAAACAAAATAGACGAACCGTAGGTTTTTGATATTTCAGCCATTCTGTTTGTTTCCCCATAGTTTTGCCCATGTCGAATGTACCTCTCTCTTGCTGTTGCCTGTGAATTCTGCAATATGTGCTGGTCTTCCAAATCGTACACCTCATTTTAATATTCCATAATTTAAGACACACTCCTTATATAACGGTCTTTTTATTATCCATGTTTAGGAAAACATTCTATAAACAAAGAACTAATTATAAATATCCCTTTAGAGGTATTCTTTCATTTACTTTATAATTGGAAGAATAAAGTAATGATCATCGAATATTGAACTTAGGAGGCGTAGGTATGAATGGAAAGCTGGCGAAAGTGAACAAGGGAACAGGGGGGAGAATATGAAAGGTGAGTTTCCGGTTATAACAACCGAACGTCTTGTATTACGAAAAATGGTAGCGACGGACAGCAAGGACATGTTGGAATACTTTTCAGATGAGCAGGTGATGAAGTTTTATGGAGTGAGCCCATTTGAGTCTGAAGAAGAGGCACTGGAAGAGATCCGTTGGTATGATCGGATTTTTGAGACAGATCAGGGAATCCGCTGGGCTCTTCAAACGAATGAAGGTAAAATCATCGGTTCTTGCGGATTTCATAACTGGGATCAACGTCATCACCGAGCAGAAATGGGTTATGAATTGTCCAGAGCCTGTTGGGGCCAAGGGTTAATGTCAGAGGTACTTGCAGCTGTAATCGACTATGGGTTTAATACCCTCCTCTTGAACCGCATTCAGGCACTAGTAGAGCCGGAGAATACACAATCCTTGCGTTTGCTTGAAAAAGCAGGCTTTCGGCAGGAAGGAATCCTATCTCAGTATGAATTTACGTTGGGGAAATATGATGATCTTTGCATGTGCGCACTCGTTAAATCAGAATATATCAATCGTTCTCAGAAATGAGAGAAGTAGTTGGATCAAGGGGTATACACATTTCATACTGCTCAATAGGGTCCTTAGAGAAGCCTACCTTTTGGATAAAGCCTTCAAGAGAGTTATTGTCGGACAGGCAGATATATACCTTCTCGGCCTTTTGGGTTTCTGCCGCTTTATGAAGTAGGGTACGTCCAAGGCCTTGGTTTCGATGTTTGGGATCGACCCAAAGAAAGTTGATTTTACCTTGAGCACCCATAGCAATCATGCCGAGTCGGGTTTGATCGACTGCATAGATGCCGAGAAAAACTTCTTGTGTGCTGTTGGCGTAATAAGGTGTGTCACTTTGCCAATGGATGTGACAGTCGGTGAGGGTTGTACGGAAATCTGCGACATCATCAAATATAAGTTTTTTAAGAGCGTACGAAGATGAAGGAGCGGGAGAGACCGATGGGAGCATAGCGTTATAATATTTTAGCGTATAGCGTGCCTGATAGCCGTGCTTTTTATAGAATTGGACAGCTCGGTGATTATCTCTGATGACTTCGAGCCATAGCTGCTGGCAGCCCGCGGAGATGGCCGTTTGTTTATGCAATTCGAGCAACCTGTTGCTAATACCCTGGCCACGGTAAGCTGGACCGATGCATAGCGTACCGCAACGCATGGTCTTGTACCCGTCAAACTGCCGGATACCGCCGAGAATCAAGCCGATTGGCTGATCTTCATCCATGGCAAGGAAAGAGTGGCTCCGTGAATTACCCTCTGGACCGAAAAAACGTGCCGCGAAATCGTCCTGTTCCATGGTCAGGCGAATGGAATAGTCTGAGAATCCGAGCGAAAATGCCTGGAAAATGTGCTCCATGCTGACTTCATTGCATCTCAAATAGGTGATCACTGTTCTTCCTCCTGAAAATCCAGTATATTTGGATTGTCTTATTACACACTCCGTATGTTGCTGTAGGGTTACAATTAGTATATCGATAAGCTAATATAAAGTTAATATAAAGCTAACGAAATATAAACCGATATGCCTGAACATTCTTTATTTTGGAAGATAGGAGATTGGAATGAACAAAAGGCAAGTAGAAATTCTCCGCAAGTTGTTAATTGAATCGAACCGACTGTGGTTAGTTCAGGATTTGGCCGATCAAACGGATTGCTCTGAAAAGACGATTCGAAACGATTTAAAAGTAATTGAAGAATATCTAGCTAAGCACTCCAATGCCAATCTGGTGAGAAGACCGGGACGCGGTATTTATTTGGAGATAAGTGAAGCGGAGCAGGCTGATTTATTCCACCGACTGTATGCAGGCGAGAGTACAGCCCAGCATGAATCGGATGAGGAGAGGGTGTTACATCTCGCCTATCGGCTTTTGATGGATGCCAAGCCTGTAACGATACAAGATCTGGCCTCCCAGTATTATGTGAACAAGACGGTGATCCGTAGAGATATGGAAAAGATTGATGACTGGCTGCACAACTTTGATCTTGCCTTGGTTACCAAGCAGCGCGTAGGATTGACCATTCAAGGCACAGAGAAAAACAAGCGGATCGCTTTGGCGCGGATGAATCAGCTGATTGATAGTCCTGAGTTAACAGGACAGATGATGCGCAAGCAGTTTGAGCCGCACGAGATTGCAACCATCAATTATGAATTAAAAGCATTTCAAAAGCATCATGAACTCAGCTTTACTGATGAAGCTTTTGAGGGTTTAATGCTCCATATTCTCTTAATGGTCAAACGAACCAAGCTGGGACAGCCCATCTCTCTCTCCGAGAAAGACATTGCCTTTTTGCAGGAGAAGGCCGAATTTACATGGGCTACTTCGTTTTTACGGCAGCTGCAAAAACTGTTTTCCGTACCTTTTTCCAAGGAAGAAACGGCCTATCTAACCCTGCATTTGCTGGGCGGAAAGTTCCGTTACCAGCAAGAGGATAGAAAGGGCAAACAAAGCGATCTGGCAGACAGCCATCCGCTTTTGCCTAAGCTGATTGAGCAGTTAGTCCGGCGGATGTCGGAGCTGAATATGATTGACTTTTCCAAGGATAAGATGTTGCTGAAAGGGTTGAAGGTCCATTTATATACGACCCTGAACCGGCTTCAATATGGTTTGACGGTGTCCAATCCTATGCTGACTGAGATTAAGAAGATGTATCCTTACATGTTCGACCGGGTTATTATTACGCTGGAAGAGGTAGGGATTTCGATCCGGTTATCGTTCCCTGAAGAGGAAGCGGCGTATTTAACGCTACATTTTCAGGCTTCTGTGGAACGACTTCACCAGAAAGAGAGTCATCCTCAGAGAGCCATCATCGTGTGTCACATGGGTATCGGTATGTCCCAGCTACTGCGCACAAAGGTGGAACGTAAGTTTCCGGCTGTACATGTGGAGATAACCCTTTCTAAGGCAGAAGTCCAGGACTATCTGGCAACCCAGGAGGTGGATCTCATCATTACAACCGTAGCTCTTCCAGAGCTGAGCGTTCCGCACATTCTCGTCTCTCCATTGCTGGATGCCAAGGATGAGCGTCAACTGGAACAAGTGATCAGACGAATGGATGAGCCCGAACCTAGAGTCGCAGATGAATCTGTATTTTTTAAGTATACTACACCTTTTTTAGTCTTTCCCCAGCAAGAAGTGCAGCGTCCGGAACAATTGATTTCCAAGCTGGCGCAAATACTGGAGGACAAAGGGTATGTGGAGAATGGATATGTGGACAGCGTATTGGCGCGAGAAAAAATGTCGGCTACGACGATTGGGGGAGGCATAGCTATCCCGCATGGCGGATCAGAGTGGATAAGGCAGTCCTCCATTGTAGTCGCTACTTTAAAGAAGCCACTTACTTGGGGAACCGAGAAAGTAGAGCTTGTGTTCTTGCTTGCGGTAAAACAGGATGGGCGGGAAGAAATGCGGCAGTTATTTAAGGAATTGTCCCTAATCAGTGAGCAGCCAGCTCTAGTTCATGCTTTATCTAAGGAGACCGATGCGATGAGACTATTAGGGAAGCTAAAGGGATAAACTAAAATTAAAAGCCGTGCTTAGGAGCAGGACTTATCTATAAGTCCTGTTTTTTTGTCCGTATTATTCTATTTTTCCGAAAGTTCCGGTAAAAAGTTCGCCCGATAACAGCAAAAAAGGCGGTTATACTATCAATGTAAGCGGAAACATCAGAGAGAAGGGGAATGACTATGAAGATATTAGCGATAACCTCATGTCCTAACGGAATTGCACATACGTATATGGCAGCTGAGAATCTGCAAAAGGCAGCAGCCAAACTGGGTATCGAGATGAAGGTCGAGACACAAGGCTCCATTGGAGTAGAAAATCAACTAACGGAGCAGGAGATCCGTGAAGCGGATGGCATTATTATTGCAGCGGATAAGACGGTGGTCAAAGACCGCTTCGTCGGCAAGAAATTGCTGGTCGTTGGAGTACAAGATGGGATTCGCCGTCCGGAAGAATTGATCCAGCGGGTGATGAAGGGGAATGTGCCTGTGTACCAGGCAGAGTCACGTGCCTCCGAAGCTAGCTCACAGGAGAATAAACCGAAGCAGAATCCTATCTACCGCCACTTGATGAATGGTGTATCCTATATGGTGCCCTTTATTGTCATTGGGGGATTGCTCATTGCCATTGCGTTGACGATTGGCGGTGAGAAGACACCAGGCGGTCTGGTTATACCGGACGGTTCATTTTGGAAGACGGTTCAGGATATCGGTTCGGCTTCGTTTACCTTTATGATACCAATCCTCGCTGGATTCATCGCGATGAGTATTGCGGATAGACCGGGGCTTGCACCGGGTATGGTTGGCGGATTCATTGCTGCGAACGGCAGTTTTTATGGAAGTGAGGCGGGAGCCGGATTTATCGGCGGAATTATCGCTGGTTTCCTGGCGGGTTATGTTGCACTGGGTATTCGGAAAATGAAGGTTGGGCGAGCGTTACAGCCGATCATGCCTATTATTATTATCCCTGTGTTGTCATCTTTAATTGTAGGATTAATCTTTGTCTTTATAATCGGTTCTCCAGTCGCACAATTGTTTGAAGCTTTGACGGGTTGGCTTGCAGGTATGCAAGGTACAAGTTCAATTCTATTGGCACTGATTTTAGGTGCGATGATCTCCTTTGATATGGGTGGTCCAGTCAATAAAGTAGCATTTTTATTTGGCTCGGCCATGATTGGTGAAGGAAATTACGAAATTATGGGACCGATCGCCGTTGCGATTTGTATTCCACCGATTGGAATGGGACTTGCAGCAATGATCAACAAGCGTAAATTTGCACCAGCAGAACGCGAAGCCGGAAAAGCTACATTCACGATGGGATTATTCGGTATTACTGAAGGAGCGATTCCCTTCGCTGCACAAGATCCATTGCGTGTTATTCCTAGTATCATGGCAGGATCTATGGTCGGTTCAGTCATTGCGATGTTGGGAAATGTAGGGGATAAGGTAGCTCATGGTGGACCGATTGTAGCCATTCTTGGTGCAGTGGACAATGTGTTCATGTTCTTCATTGCTGTTATTGTCGGAGCAGCCGTCTCAGTTATCCTGGTGAGTCTGCTGAAAAGGGATATTGCAACTGCAAATCCGGCTGTTGCTGGAGAAGAGACATCTGGAAATTCTGCCGCAGTAACGGAACAATCTACGATGACTACGACTGCCGCCGAGTCATCAGCTTCAGCGATTGCAAATAACGAGCCCGAGGTATCTTCGCAAGCCATTCACATTGAGAAGTTGACAGATATTGTAACGATGGATCTGATTAATCTGGATCTGGAAGGAACGACACAGGATGCCGTGATTGATGAAATGATCGGAGCACTTGAGAGAAATGGAGCCGTAAGTTCTGCAAGTGGTTTTAAACAGGCTATATTGGACCGAGAGAAGGAAAGCTCCACAGGCATTGGAATGAATATTGCCATTCCTCACGGTAAATCGGAAGCTGTTCTGAAGCCAAGCGTGGTCTTTGGGGTGAAGCGGAGCGGAGTGGACTGGAAAAGTATGGACGGAAGTGAAGCGAAACTGATCTTCATGATTGCTGTTCCGCGTAATAGCAAGGACAATGCCCATCTGAAGGTGCTGCAAATGTTGTCTCGTAAGCTGATGGACGACCATTTTAGAGAAGCGCTTCTGGCGGTTACTACCAAGGAAGATGCATATCAATTACTGACTCAGGTGCATTAATTCCATGCGCTAAGCAGAACATATTGTAATCATTAGCGGAACGCGCTGCAACGATAGTAAACGCAAGAGCAGTCTATCCTCGGATGAGGACAGACTGCTCCTTTATAGTAAGATATCATTTTTCATACATCATCTATTTCTACGAGGATTGAGCCACACGTACTAGCATGTGGGCAAGCGCGTGCTGCTGCTCTTTGTCCCCTACCTTCCACAATTCCTGAAGAAGCTTCTCCTCGCTATTGCGCGGTTCTTCTTTTGCTGCCAGATAGCCTGCGATCTTCTCAGCTGCTTTTGCCATCACTTCTTCATTCAAGCCGATTTTTTGAGCCATTTCAATTTTGTCGCTCAAATAACTTTTGAATGAATCAAAGCTGCCCAAGATGTCATCTTTTTTGCTGTCGTCTATCCGATTTAATGCGTCATCTACCTTGTTCAGGGCCACTTCGCCTTCCTTATTCACAACATGATTATGCTCTGCCATTTCTAACGCCTCCTCAAGATTGTTTTCTAGGATAAGGACTGCTTGTGGTACAGTAGTACTTACCCCGGCTAACCAAAATGAAAACGGCGAGAAGCAAGCAGAGTATCGTGGAGCGATGAAGAAGTACATATTGCTACATAAAGTCGAAAAAATAACGAATCACGTGAAAAAAGACGGGCGAGGTGTAGGTCAAGCTA
The DNA here is from genome assembly GCF_002872435.1 of Paenibacillus sp. lzh-N1. Classification (NCBI taxonomy): domain Bacteria; kingdom Bacillati; phylum Bacillota; class Bacilli; order Caryophanales; family Paenibacillaceae; genus Paenibacillus; species Paenibacillus sp. lzh-N1. Next base: position 1,829,986 of record NZ_CP025696.1, read on the forward strand.
TCTACCCGGCTTAAGTAGCTTTTTTTCAAAGCATCGAACTTATTATCATCGCCGATTAATAAATCTCGCTTCAGCACGGAAACCGTTAAGCTCCCGAAGAAACCGCTCAAGCTAATCAACATACCGAAAATAACCCCAAATTTCAGATCAAACGGCGTCAGGTACGGATAGATTAGATAGGAAGCCGCTATGGTTACGGGAAAAGCAAATGCAAAGCCTTCCCAAGTTATATTGGGATTGGATGTCGGGACGATTTTCCGTTTGCCGAAATAGAGTGATGCCAGATAATGTGCGACATCATTGAGCTGTGTCAGTAACACTAGAAAAAGTACAAGTTTTGCTCCGTATTGCGGCGCCGCAAACTGAAAATAAGCCAGGTGACTCAGTCCAAAAACCATCAGCATGAGTCCCCATTGAGTCGAGCTGACACTACGTAGGAAACCAACGGTTCCTTTATTGATCAATCGCGGGAGCGGTAGCAGCAAGAATACATAGATAGGGATAAAGACGATAAACATCCCATACCACCCGATATAAATCCAATAAAACTGTACAGGAATCGCCAAGTATGCCCATAAAAACAACCTGCGGTCAGCTTTTCTGGATCTAATCATGGAGAAGTATTCTTTTAGCGCAAAGAAAGTAAGCACCATCAAGGAAAGCAGTGAAACGATCGGATTGAAAAGTGTTGCCAGGCAAAAGATAAAGAACATGCCCCACCAGGTCTTAATGCGAAGTCCAATAGCTGCATAGTCTTTGTTTGGCTGTGTTTTGACTACCACTATATAAATTAGATGGATGATTAATAAGGCTATACAAATAAGGGTTAACGTTAATAACGAACTGTCCATTGCGACTCACCAACTTATAGCGAAATAGGATTCCCTGAAGGGGGTCCTATGTTATTATGAAGGAATAATTCAAACTTGATAAGGGGAAGTTTCGTAAATGGTAGCTGATCAATCGGTTTTTATCTTGCTTACGAATACGGGAACGTTTCTGACGAGAGTCATTAAAAGCTATACAAGAGCACCATACAATCACGCCTCCATTTCCTTCAACCGAGAACTTTCGGAGTTATACAGCTTCGGGAGAAAGACCCCCAGTAACCCTCTGGATGGTGGTTTCGTGAAAGAGGATATTAAGACAGGTACATACAGCAGATTTCCGAATACAACATGTGTCATCTACGAGCTTCAAGTAACCGACCGTGAAGTCGAGAAAATGAAGAGAGTTTTACATGTATTTATCCGAAGTCGGCAAAAATATATGTATAACTTACTGGGATTAATTGGCGTTGCACTCAAAGAACCAGTCGAGTTCAGTAATTCTTATTTTTGTTCGCAATTTGTCGCGGAAATTTTACAACGATCCGGCATCAAAATATGGAACAAGTTGCCCGCCCTTATTACACCAGACGATTTTCGGCAAAGTGACCGATTCCATCTGATCTACGAGGGGAAATTGAGCGAGTATGAGCCTCAAGCCTGAGGATAAGCACTTTATTACTTAGACTCCTCAGGCACAATCACCTCGATGTGACGCGCTAGAATACCAAGCTCGATAGGCAAAGAGGGTCCTTCCTCACCATCTACATTCGTACTGACCGGTTCTGCAGAGCTGACACTTACATGCTTTGCAGTAAAGTAAACGATATCACTATGATCTTTCAGGTTGCCTAAAAATAAGCTTATGCTGGCCGTCACCGTGTTCAATATATTAAGGTTTTTGAAAATAAAGCAGTGAAGCAGGCCATCATCAACAGCCGCCCCGGGTGCCAGTTTCTCAAATCCGCCAACTGAGTTGGTTAAAGCAGCAAGAAAGAGAGGGGATTCGCCTTCCCAAGTCTTGTCATCATAGCGGACGATAAGCGGATGGGCAGGATGGTTGATAAGTTCTTTCAAACCTTCTTTAAAGTAGGCAAATGTACCAAACATGGATTTATCGTCTGACGACACAGCGGATAGCGATTCGGCAAGCGAGCCAGTGGCAACAACATTGGCAAACATTCGACCGTTTAAGAGACCCATATCTACGGCTTTCACGCGAGCAGAAGTGAGTGTACGGATCGCCAGTTCAGGACTTAGCGGAATTTGTAAGGCACGGGCAAAATCATTGACGGTCCCAAGCGGGATGACCCCTAGTTTTGGACGATGGGCTTGATCCATGAAACCATTAATGGTTTCGTGAAGCGTGCCATCTCCACCGAGGGAAATGACTAGATCATAAGCTTCCTGACATGCAGTGACGCAAAAACGGGTGGCATCAAGTTCTTGTGCCGTCTCTTCGACTGTAACGGCGTATCCTTGCTCACGTAGAATTTCTTCTACGTTTCTGACATGTTGGAGGGATTCCTCTTTGCCAGAAGAGGGATTTACAATGATCATAGCTTTCTTCATATACATATTCCTCTCTTTGGGGAAAGTCTGGGTTACCAACCCTTACCCGAAAAGCATGCCTTTAGACTCTAAATTAGACATGTATCATATTTTTAGTTACTATATAAAAGTAAATAAAAACCGAATGGAGGATTTCGTATGAAAATCGCATTAACAGGAGCAACGGGGCAACTGGGTTCCATTGTGGTAGATACATTGCTGGCATCCGTCCCGGCAAAAGACCTTATTGTTAGCGTAAGAAATCCGGAAAAAGCAGAGGGGTTACGTAATCGTGGCGTTGACGTTCGTCATGGCGATTTTGACAAGCCAGAAACGCTGGATCAGGCATTTGCTGGTGTAGATCGATTGTTGATTATATCCGCAGACGGGGATAATGATACTAGAATTCGTCAGCATAAAGCGGCTGTTGATGCTGCTGTGCGTGCGGGAGTAGGCTTCATCGCGTATACCAGTGCGGCCAATGCCGCTGACAGCACTCTATTCCTTGCACCCGTACATCGTATTACGGAGGAGTTCATTCGTGAGTCAGGTATTCCTTACTCCTTCTTGCGTAATAATTGGTATCTTGAGAATGAAGCAGGCACGATCCAATCCGTACTCGCGGGAGCTCCATGGTTAACCTCAGCAGGGTCCGGTAGAGTAGGTTGGGCTGCCCGCGCTGATTACGCGCAAGCGGCTGCAGCCGTGTTGTCTGGCGAAGGACATGAGAATACAATCTACGAGCTCTCTGGTAAGCCGATTACCCAAGAAGAGTTGGCAGCGATACTTGCTGAGGTCCTGGGTAAGGACGTTCCTGTACAGCAGGTAGACGATGCTGCGTATGCCGAGATCATGCTCGGTGCGGGAGTACCGGAAGGTGCCATCCCTATTGTGGTAGGCATTCAACAAGCGATTCGTGAAGGAGCTTTGGATGTTGTAAGCAACGATTTTGAGAAGCTGTTGAAGCGTCCCCTGACGCCGCTTAAGCAAGGAATTAGTGAACTGGTCAAGCAAATCCAAGCATAATAAACGTGTCGTACAAAACGGGTGCTGCCTAGGAAGGTTAGCATCTGTTTTAGTTACATTCATAACTGGAACCGCGACTGATTATCCAATATACTTGTAGGGAACTCCAAGATGGCTTGGAATAGAAATAAAAAATGAATGGAGTACATAATACTATGTCTAATTTACCAAATTGCCCTAAGTGTAATTCAGAGTACACTTATGAGGACCGCAGTCTGTTTATTTGCCCGGAATGCGCTCATGAGTGGTCTGCCGAGTCAGAAACTGAAAGCAGTGAAGACGTAAAAGTCGTCAAAGATGCGAATGGTAACATTCTTAAGGATGGTGACTCTGTAACTGTCATCAAAGACCTTAAAGTGAAGGGAAGCTCTTCCGTCTTGAAAATTGGCACCAAAGTAAAAAACATCCGTCTGGTGGAAGGCGACCACGATATTGATTGCAAAATTGATGGTTTTGGAGCAATGAAGCTAAAATCGGAGTTTGTTAAAAAGAATTAAAGTATATAGCAGAGAAACTGTTCAGTTCCATGAGGATTAAAAAAGGAGAAGCCGAGGGCTTCTCCTTTTTTATTAGCATTGGGCATCATTGGGCTTCCAATGCTCATGCCCATATAGATGTCATAGTGGTGCCAGCCACACGTTTCCTGTTCCCCTGTATACATTAACCAGCCCTTCGCCGGAAGCGGCCGAGCCCATTTTGGTTTTCCCCGATTTTTCGACGGTAAACTGTAGGGTGTTGGACCACATAAGGGCAAAGTTACCATCCACCTTAAGCACATCATTTTGCAATTCTATAACGACCGCTTCATCAGAAGGGATCGGCGCTTGAAGTGCCAGTACTCCTTTTCCACGGGCGCTTAAATTAAATAACCCTTCTCCGCCCAGTGCAGCAGAGGAAAGATTACTACGTGCAACAACGGATATGTCCAGTGTGGCGTCGCAAGCTAAAAACAATCCGTCTTCGATGGCAATGTCATCATTATCGACATCAATAAGCCAAATATATTGATAGGTAGGCTCCAGCATGATGGTTCCCGTGCCTTTATAGTGCGGCTTAATGGCACCTGTCCCTGTTACAGCACCGGATACCAAGTTTCGCATTAAGCCTCCCACGCCTTTTACACCGGTAGTCATTTCCATGCTACCTACAGTATATTGCATGGCACCTGCCCTCATCATAATCTCACTATTATTGATTTCGATCATGAGCTGCTTGCGGCGCATGTTACTTTTGCTCATATAGTAATTGTCTTTCGCAGCCGCAACCGAGGTGCAACTCAAATCTGTTATGTATTCCAGTACCGTAAATCCACCTAATTGGTCAGTGATGGCAACATTGCTGTTATCCTTTAAATTATTAATAACAAAAGCCATAAATGTATGCGCCTCCTTGTTGTTTTCATGGTGTGGGGATGGAAATCTTATTTACTCCATACCATAATTCGACAAAGAGACTGCTTTTCCTGCGCAGATCTCGGCACTTCTCTCGCCTGATTTTCAAACTCAGAAAAGGAGAGCTTGAAAAAGATATAAAAAAGGTTCAATATAAAGATATCGGTTTTTAAAATGATTGCTTCGAAAGCAACCGAATGAAAAATGAAACATACAATAGGGGGTAAGACAAGTGGAGATAGGTATAAGTACGTTTGTAGAAACAACACCGGATCCCCAAACCGGTGAGGTTATCAGTCACGCACAACGGATACGTGAAGTGGTCGAGGAAATTGTACTTGCTGATCAGGTAGGACTGGATGTGTACGGCGTGGGAGAGCATCATCGTAAAGATTATGCGGCATCTGCTCCGGCTGTTATACTGGCTGCTGCTGCGGCACAGACCCGACGAATTCGCCTAACCAGTGCGGTTACGGTGCTTTCATCGGATGATCCGGTGCGCGTGTTTCAGGATTTTGCTACGCTGGACGGTATTTCGAACGGACGAGCTGAAATTATGGCAGGTCGAGGTTCCTTTATCGAATCGTTCCCGTTGTTTGGATATGACCTGGATAACTACGATGAGTTGTTTGATGAAAAACTGGAACTTCTTTTGAAAATACGGGAGTCTGAGAAAGTGACCTGGAAAGGCGGACATCGGCCTGCGATCAACAATTTAGGCGTGTATCCGCGTCCGGTGCAAAATCCTTTGCCTGTATGGATCGGGAGTGGAGGCAATCAGGAATCTGTGGTTCGTGCGGGCTTGCTTGGATTGCCGTTGGTGCTTGCCATTATTGGGGGCAGCCCTATGCAGTTTGCACCATTGGTGGAGTTGTACAAAAAGGCAGCTAAGCAGGCAGGTCATGATGCATCGCTGCTTCCAGTTGCATCCCACTCGCATGGTTTTATCGCGGAGACCACCGAGCTTGCAGCGGAAAAGTTTTTCCCTTCCACTCAGCAGAGCATGAATGTGCTTGGACGTGAACGTGGTTGGGGTCCTTATACTCGTTCCAGCTTCGATGCCGCGCGCAGCTTTGAAGGAGCATTGTATGTAGGTGATCCCGATACGGTTGCCAAGAAAATCATTCATCTCCGTAAACAGGTAGGCATTACACGTTTTCTGTTGCATGTGCCCGTCGGCACGATGCCGCATGATGATGTCATGAGAGCTATTGAGTTATTGGGAACAGAGGTAGCGCCACGGGTGCGTGAAGAGATATCCAAGTGGGAATCTGAGAGCAAATAAGCGGATTGACCTCAGCATAGAGAAAAGAGAAAGGAGCAGACCGTGTAAGGAGGTCGCTCCTTTTTTGGTTCTAAATAATTCTGTATGGGTTCTAAACAATCTGTATAGGTGAGTTCAGATCATTCTTTATTTTGTCCGTTTTTTATGAGTGATGCGTTTCTGTAATTGAGGTTTCCCTTGTTGTAATCTCTTAGGTTTGGCAGGAACTCTGCGCAAGATAGGTTTCTCTTGGGTTGCTTTGGAAGGCAGCGTCATGCGGAGTGTGGTTGATGCAGGTTTTCTTTGGCTGCTGCTTCTTATAAAGTCGATAGTATAGTTCAAGACGAACGGGCTAACCGCAATTCTCCGCAGTCCCACGTTTCTACAAGTGGTACAGCCTGTATCCCAGCACCAATCGAAGGCATTCTCAGGAACTTGAGTGAAGTAAGAACCCTGCCATGTACGTCCAAAATCATCCTCGGCGTAATAGAAAAACGTATTACCTCCGGCGAAGCCGCTCCATACTTGAATAGTTTGACCGGGGTTCACGCGATACCAGCCTGCTTTGGAGTAGTTAACAGGAGTACAGCTGAAGTCCGGATAGGCAAAAACTACAAAGATAGCCGCATTGGTGCTGTTGCGAAAATTGAGACCCATTGTCGCCCCTTCTTTCCTCATATAGTAATCTTACAGTGTAGCTTATGAGTATTTTGAAAGAAGGAAACGGACAAGAGTCTCTTAATTGCTAAAGTTGAACCATTTGCTGATGTCTATTTTGTTATGTTCATTCAAAGATCGCCATTCGTTGGATTCCGGTTGATAGGTATAATCTTTTTGCCAGGTTATGATGTTTTCCACGATAGCCCGTATGGAAGAGACAATATAAGAAGCTTCCTGATTGGTCATCATGGGATGAAGCGACAGACGCACCCAGCCCGGCTTTCGAGATAAGTCTCCCGCATGAATCAGGTCTATCATTTGTTTAGAAGCTTGCTGGTCGATGCCCAGCAAATAATGTCCATAGGGCCCAGCACATGAACAGCCACCTCGGACCTGAATGCCAAATCGATCATTGAGTAGTTTTACAATCAGGTTATAGTGAATATGGCCGACAACGAAAGAAACGATTCCCAGTCGATCTTGGCTGCTTCCCCCCAAAATGTGCAGACTGGGTATGGAGCTCAAGCCTTTTAGCAATAATGAGGTCAGCTCCTTTTTACGCTCCGATATGCGTTTGTATCCCATTTGCTCCTTCAACTGAATACAGAGCGCGGTTCGAACAGCCTGTAGAAAAGGAGGAGTGCCTCCATCCTCGCGAGCCTCAATACTATCTTTATACTCGTATCCACCCCAAGGACTGGTCCAACTTACCGTGCCGCCTCCGGGCTGATCGGGAGCACAATGGAGACACAGCCGCGAATCCATAATGAGAACGCCGCTTGTGCCGGGGCCACCAAGAAATTTGTGAGGAGAAAATACAATCCCGTCCAGTTTCTCAAGGGGATCTGTAGGATGCATGTCGATCTCCGCATATGGTGCACTTGCCGAAAAATCAACGAAACATACGCCACCATGTTCATGCATTTTGCGGGATAGTTGGTGAATTGGCACTTCGAACCCTGTAACATTGGAGCAGGCGGTAAAAGCGCCAATCTTGATCGGGCGATGCCGAAATTGATGCAGCAGTCGTTCGAGATGAGCTGGATCGACCATTCCTCCGGGGCCCGGAGGGGGACACACAACGTCTCCAATGGTTTCTGCCCAGGAAATATGATTGGAATGATGCTCCATGTGTGTAACAAAAATAACGGGGCGGTCTTTTTCGGCGATGGGGTAGAGGGGCTTTAATTTTTCATGTATTTTTAATCCTAATAGTCGCTGAAGCTTATTCACCGCACCTGTCATCCCAGACCCGGCGAATAGGATGATATCATGTTCGTTGGCATGAACGTGGTTCTTAATGATTTGTTTCGCTTTTTCATAGGCTTGGGTCATCAGAGTACCTGTCAAATTAGACTCCGTATGCGTGTTCGCCACAAATGGACCTAATTCATAAGCTATTTTCGACTCGATGGGTCCATACAGACGACCGCTAGCTGCCCAATCCGCATAAATCAGCTTTTTAAGCCCATATAGAGATTCAAAGGTCTGGTGATAACCGATTGTATTTTCGCGATACTTTTGAAAATAAGCCTCGTTAGAAGGCTGATACCTACAGTTACTACTTCCGATTCGAGCCATGAGCATACGGCGCCTCCCAAGTCGTTCTGTCTTCTTAGGGTACGTAGGTAGGCTGGAATAGGTTAAAAAAAATGGGCGAATGTCATCATTTAGTCAAATTAAAAAGCCTCATCCAACAGCAGGATAAGGCATGGGTATATATTAGATAAAAAGTTGCATATCTGATTCGAGCGCATCCTTCAGATACGTTTTGGCCTCGATAATTTCCAGTTCAGGTATGAATTCTTCCGGTTTAAAGCCCATAATATCCACCGATAGCTTGCAGGCATAAAATTTGACGTTTTTCTTCCGGGCCCCTTTCAGGAAATGGATCAGCTTCGGTGCTTCATTGTCTTCCAGCATTTCCGTCAGCATCAACTTGCCCAGACCGCTAAAATTCATATGGGACAGCGGCATGGCTTCAGGCCCTTTGGGTGTCATCATGTCCATGAGTTTCTCGTAAATTGTTTTGTCCTCAAGCGTCATTTTATCGGGATCACGAACCAATGACAATCCCCAGAACGCAAAAAACATCGTAACCTCGACATCCAGCTCCCGAGCTGTATTGGCCAAAATCAGTCCAGCCATTGCTTTATCATAATCGCCGCTGAACATAAGCAAATTCATCCTTTTATCCACGATCTTCCGCCTCCATTACCAATAGATATATTCAGTATGGATTTGGAAATGAGAACTATGCCCAGTTCACATATTGATCACAATTGTTGAGGAGGCACTTACACCAGTTAAGAATCAATATTCTACCTTAAGGGAGTAAAACTGACCTTTTGAATTAAAGTCTCCACTCAGCTTAGGTGAATGATCTTTTTCAAAAGTGACTCTGCCGTGCATTTGCGTATTCTTAATCACTTTATATCCGGTCAGATCAACGTTTAGCAGTTCTTTATCCTGTTTTTGGGCCAGTTCCAGAATTTGATCTTCTGAGAATGATTTCAGTTTTTGCTCTACTGTATCGACTTCTGCTTTGTCTTTTCCGAAAAGCTTGTCTGCGAGAATTCTGGTATTGATCGACATCACTTGATTGGAGCCCTTTTCGACCTGAATCCAAACAGGGCTTTCCTTATCACCGTTTTGGAACATAAATTCAAAAACCTTTTTATTTCCCTTCGCAATCAGGGAGATGTGCTTCAGGTTTCCTTTGGTTACTCCGTCAAGAGCTCCAAACACGCCTTCTGCCGCTTTCAGAGCTGTCTTGTCTGCCTTGCTCGTGTCAACGTCCTCTACGGTATGATCTAACTTGTTATTTTTAATCATGAATGTGCGATTACCTACTTCGACATGGGCATCCGTTATATTCCCATTTTTATCGGTAGAAACTTGATCAAATCCTTGCCCTTTAACACTTAATTCGATTTCATTTCCTAAAGCTTGCTTGTAAACGAGCTCCAGTTTCTTACCTGTAATCTCCTGTAATTTCTTTTGAGCATTTTTAATAACTGTACTGTCTGATGGTGTAGATGCATTTACAGTAGATGAGCTTGTGGTAGTGCTCTTGACAGAAGAGCTTGCTGCATAGACATGAGTCGGTATTACCGGAAGAGCGCCGATGATTCCTGCAAGTGCTGCTGTAGAGATTGCTTTGTACAATTTTTTCATTTCTTTAAAAATCCTCCTTATTAGTACTATTATTTGCACATTATAAAGAGACGGAATAAGTTTCCTTTTTTTTGCACTAATTTGGATGTTTTTTGGGGATATTCAATACCACATGTCAATTTGTGATGAGAATAGACTCTAAAACTCCTGCCGTTACCAATGTCATATCTACAAACCCATCCCATTCTGTATAATCTCAAGGGAATTCAAGACACAAGCCTGAGATCGGGAGGATTATAAGAAATTGAGTATAGAGAACAAATATAAAGCACTTGAACTGGAAAAGCCGGGCATCTACGAGCTGGAGGGTCTGGAAGTCGGGGTCACCTCTAATTGCAACTTCAAGTGTGATTACTGCTGCGCATATCAGCGGAACGACGGACAATGCATCAGCAGCAAAGAGGTCATAGGTATTATTGATGACATTCCAACGTTAAAACGTGTGCGACTTTCCGGGGGCGAAGTAACCTTAAAGTATGACGATTGTCTGGACATCGTGGCTCACTGTTCGAGCAAGGGAATTGCAACCCAGCTTAATACCAATGCGAGCTTGCTTAGCCCTGAACGAATTGAGAAACTGCGTGACGCAGGGCTTTCCAATATTCATATCTCCTTTAACTTCACGGATGCCGATAAATATGCAGCCTATTATCATGTTCACCCTCGTATGTATGAGAAAATCGTTCAAAATATCCGTTTGTGTACCGAAGCCAAGCTGGAAACGGTGCTGGAGACATTGTTATTTGAAGAGACGCAGAACAACATGCCAGCGATCAGTGAAAAGGTTTACGAACTCGGTGTACGCATCCATGAAATCCAAAACAGCATCGTGATGGATCATACGAATTGGAACGCGATCTCCACCAAGGAAGCACTTGTCCGTTCCGTTCATGACCTGATTGCGCATAAAAAAGACGATACTGTGTTGTATTTTACCTGTATGGACCGTTTTGCTGAGGCGCTGGGCTTCAAGGAGCAACCGGGGGTATACTTTTCCAACTGTGTTGATGGTAAAAAACAGCTCCATCTGCACGGGAACGGGGACATCCTAATCTGTGAACTATGCCATCCTGTAGTCATCGGTAATATCTATAACGGAACGTCCTTAAAGGATATTTACAAAAATAAGCCCAAGCAGCTTCAGGAGTTTCTCGACAAACTGCCTTGTCCTGCATATGATGCGCTTTTCCCTGGAGGAAGCATATAGATATAATTTGAGATGATGAGACAATAAGCATCTACTACCCTAACGAGTAGGGTGGTAGATGTCCTTCATGTAACTCCACGAGTCCTTTATTATTTGTTTTAATGAAAGGGTTTACATGTTAAGATATATAAAAATGCAAGCTTCTTATGAAAGAAGGAGTAGATATGAGATATAGAAATGTAGGCAACAGCGGTCTTAAAATTAGTGAAATCGGACTGGGGAGCTGGTTAACGTACGGTACGGTCGCCGAACAGGAAGCAGCTCATACCTGTATTGCCAAGGCCTTTGAACTTGGGATTAATTTCTTTGATACCGCGAACGCGTATAACCGTGGAGAAGGCGAGAAGGCTATGGGAGCCGCATTGAAGCCTTACCGGAGAGAAAGCTATGTACTTTCTACTAAGGTATTCTTTCCTATGGATTCCGGTCCCAATGACAGAGGGCTGTCACGCAAGCATATTATGGAGCAATGTGAGGCAAGTTTGAAGCGGCTCGGCACGGATTATATCGACATGTACTTCTGCCATCGTTATGATCCAGATACTCCGTTGGAAGAGACACTGCGGGTGCTAGATGATCTTCAGGCTCAAGGCAAGATCTTGTATGCTGCGGTCAGTGAATGGAGTGCCGCCCAGCTCACGGATGCTTATGGTATCGGAAAAAGGCTGAATCTGCGGCCGCTGATTGCCAATCAGCCGATCTATAATATGTTCGAGCGTTATATCGAGCATGAGGTTCTTCCCGTATCCGGGCAGATAGGCATCGGCCAAATTGTATTTTCACCTCTAGCCCAAGGCATCCTCACGGGTAAATACAAACCGGGACAACCTATACCGACGGGGAGTCGCGGGGCTGATGCCTCTGTCAATAATGTCATCAGCAGTTACATGAACAATACTGTTCTCAACTGCGTTCAGGAGCTGGACAAGCTGGCGAAGGATTTGGGTGTCACCCTGTCACAACTCGCGCTTGCCTGGATTCTGAGAGAACCGGGTATCAGCGCTGCACTGATTGGGGCTACTAAACCGGCACAAATCGAAGAAAATGTGAAAGCAGTCGAGGTGACTTTGCAACCGGAGACCTGCGCGGAAATTGAGCAGATTCTGAAGCAAACAGAGGGATTTGAGCCTTTGCGCTAAGCATTCACACGAGCCTCTATAGAGGGAAGCCATCAATAACAAAGTCTCGCTCTTCCTGTCCTTAACAGAGAAGGGCGAGACTTTTTAACTTGCTTCAAGCATCGCATAGATGCCTGAAATCATACTAAGTGCAATCCCGCTCACTAAAACAAGGATTTGCTTCTTACTGAGATCCAGCGGATCAAAAAAGATGGGCAACAGCCATTTTAGACTGATGACAGCCCATAGACCTTCCACCAACCCCAATATCAATACCTTTTGCCCCCAGTGAAGCTTCATCTGCGGTGTTAGCGGACCTTCAAGAAACAGGTCACCTGAAGTATGAATATTCCAAGAAACGATAACTACGAATATCACAAGCGTTAATAATGTTGACATAATATAAGTGATATCTTTTTTAGCCTTTTTCGTGAGTTTGGGCGATTTTTTAAACTCAGGGAATCCGATCAGGAAAAAGACGATTCCTACGATAATAGCCACCCCTACAGAGGAACCGAGTATAATATTCGCTATAATGCCGATGCCATTGATGAGTAATAATAAAATATGCTCTCCCCCTTTGGGGCTACGATGATAGTTATTTTATTGTACACGCAGGAACGAAAATGCTCAAATATTTGGAAAAGCCCCTGGCACTTTTTTGCCAGAGACTTTTGGGCGTATGACTGATTATAAAGCTGCTTTAATGACCTTTTTATAGTACAGAATGGATAGAACTCCAAAAATGGAATATAGGGCAGTGTATAGTACCATTACGATGATCATAGGCATCCAAACTTCGGTTCCAAACAAGAACCAGCCGGATTGGACGGCGAAATAGCTGTGTGATAGGCCAATCACTAACGGAATGCCGAAGTTAAAGAGTTGTTTTATTTTAATGCCTCGCAGCAGGTCACTTTGGGTGAAGCCTAACTTTCTCAATACAGTATAATTGGCCTTTTCGTCTTCGCTCTCATCCATCTGCTTAAAATAAAGAATACAGCCTGATGTAATGAGAAAGGTCAGTCCCAAAAAGCCAACGACAAACATGATCACTCCCATATTTCTCTTCTGATTGCTGCTCATTTCAAGCTGTGATGTTTGTTGATCGTTAAAATTCGCAGCTGCAAACAGTCGATCGGCCTCTTTGATCTGTGCTTCATTTAGTATATCAATTCCAATATATGGGGATGACTTCTTCTGAATCTTAGGATTTACGTCTTTTTTTAACCGCTCAAAGATGGTTTCATCTACAATGGCAGTGGGTAGCCCCCCGGCTGTAAAATAGTAAGGAATGACATAATCCCTTTTTAGACCCACATATTGTTGAGGTATGACTTCTGTTTTTCCCTTCAAATCCAAGGGTCCAAAGTCTTTCAAGGACATGAATTTCTGTAACATATCATTATAGCCCGTTAAAACCGTTTGGCCTGGAGATACATCCGTACCCTCCACAGATTGGTCGCTAATGACAGGCAGTGTCATGGAATCCGTACCATCATTTAATGGTTCCATAGGAGTCTCCATAATTTGTGCTGTCTTCACACTGACTTGAATGACTTCAATTTTCTTTTCACGATACTTTATATCATGCTGATGAAGTAACGCTTTGAATTTCTCCGCATCCGGCACATTCGTCATGGCAAAATGGGAAGGTACATTGTCCTCAGCTGCTTGATCCGCAGAATAATAGGCGATATAGCTTAAGGATAGTAAACCGATAGCAAGTGCCGATACTGTCGTAATAATGCTTAACAACAAAGCATTGGATTTCATGCGGAACATAATGGATGAGAGGGACAGCACCTCATGGATGTTTAAATATCCGCCTTTGCTTTTTCTGATGATATTGGAAATAAAGCGGATGGATCCTTTATAAAAAAGAAATGTCCCGATGATGACAGAGCCCAAAATAAACACCATCGCCATAAATAGTTCATTTAAGGATGTAAAATCTCCACCAAATAATCTGGAGGAAACATAGTAACCTAAGGCGATAAGCGAGATGCCAATGATCCCGATGATCATCTCAAAGATCGTTATTTTCTTGATTTTCCCTTCGGTGGTTGAGGTCACTCGGAACAAAGACAAAATACTTTGTCTTTTGATAAAAGAATAATTCATGACCATGATCAGCAAGTAGATGACAACAAAAACGATGAGTGTTTGAGTCAGTGCTTGGTTAGAGAAATATAGAGTGGCAATGGCTTCGACACCCGTCGTCTTAAATAAGATCATGATCACTAGTTTGGAAAAGGAGAATCCAACCCCTATTCCGACGAAAAGCGAACCGAAGTATAAAATTAAGTTTTCAGCACTTAGAATGCGAAAAATTTTGTTTTTTGTCATTCCAATCAATTGAAATAAGCCAATTTCTTTACTACGTCTTTTTATAAAAATATTATTAGCATACATAAGGAAAATGCAGACAATAGCGACCAGTAAAACAGAAGCTGCCCGTATGGAGGCTGCACCTTTAACAGAACCCTTCACTTCATCCATGGAGGGATCGTACTGTAATGTGACGAAGGAGAAATAGAGCGCAACACTGAAAATGAGAGCAAAAACATAGAGATAATAATTGCTCAGATTTTTTTTCAGATTTTTAAGAATGAGTAGATTAATGTTCATGTTGAACCCCGCCTAAGACCGCTTGGGTTTTCATGATATCCTGGAAGAAGCTTTGTCTCTCCTGCACGCCTTTATGAAGCTGCGTGTACATTTGCCCATCCTTGATAAAAATAACGCGGCTGCAATGGCTGGCTGCAACCGGATCGTGCGTGACCATAATAATGGTTGCCTTGCGCTTTTGGTTCAGCTGACCCAGCTTGTTTAATAAATCGGATGCCGACTTCGAATCAAGCGCACCCGTAGGTTCATCGGCAAAAATAATAGTAGGCTCATGAATAAACGCTCTAGCCGCAGATGTACGCTGTTTCTGCCCGCCCGAGATTTCATTGGGGTATTTGTCCTTAAGCTCATAAATCCCCAGTTCTGTAGCGACTTCCTGAAATCTTCGGTTAGCCTCTTTTTTAGGCGTTTTGGTGATAGATAGCGGCAAGAGGATGTTTTCCTTCACGGTGAGCGTATCCAGCAGATTATACTCCTGAAAAATAAAGCCTAAATGCTTTTTGCGGAATTCAGCCAGTTGCTTTTCTTTCATTTTCGTCATTTCGATATCATTGATCTTAATGGAACCGTGGCTCACTTTATCAATGGAGGAGAGGACATTTAGCAGTGTGGTTTTACCTGAACCGGAGGCTCCCATAATACTGACAAATTCACCTTCTTCAATAACGATATCTATTCCCTTCAAAACCTCCTGCATATTTAGCTTATTACCATAGCTTTTGTGAATCTTATGGGCTTCTAAAATATTCACTTCGATGCACTCCTTATTGTTCTTGTAGCCTTATTATAAAAATCGTGCCGATGATTTTCCTTTGATTGGGCGAACAGTATATAAAAGCATGTGACATCTCTGTCACATGCTCAGCATACTTACGAAATCATTTCGTTTGGGGAAAATTAAAGTGAAGGTAGTACCCATGTTCGGTTTGGAGTGCACATCTATATGTATGAGCAGGGACTGCGCTGCCTTTTTCGTTAAATATAACCCCATGCCCGTCGAAGTATGATCAGAATGTTGGGTCGTGGATGTAAAACCTTTCTCGAAAATACGAGGTATATCCTTCGGATCAATACCGCGCCCAAAGTCTTGGACCTCAAGCTGTATTCGATCCCTTTGTTCATAGCTGTGAATGATAATATCGCTGGCATCGCTATATTTGATGGCATTGGTTAAGAGCTGTCTGATGATAAAAGCCAGCCATTTGGCATCACTTAGCACTTCCATTTGCTCAAGTCGGATGTCAAAACCGATCCCTTTTTGGATGCACCATGACTGTAATGCTTTGATTTCTTTAAAAACCAGAGATTTTAAATCCACTTGCTCGACATATAGATCATTTTCAATAAAAGATATGCGTTTGTGATGGAGCTGTTGATCCAGCAGTAAGTGAATTCGTAGCCATTCATAGGTTAACTGAGCTTTTAGGGACTTGTCGTCCAACCGCTCAATCATCAAATGCATGGTGGTTAAAGGTGTTTTTACCTCATGAATCCAGGATAGTAGTTCATCTTTTTCATGTTCAAGTGTCAGTTGATTTTGCGAGATGATCTGTTGTAACCGTTCGGTCTGGTCAGTGATTTTTTGTTCAATGATTTGCTCAAACGGACTCTCCGGTTCGCCTATACCCGTTAGTTCTAGAGGGCTCTCCCATTCTTCTAATGTGGTATAGAATTTAGTTTCCTTGAGATAGCGAATGATTAAAAAAACCAAGAAAATCATCATAGATAAGAAGACGATATAAAGGATCGGCATTAATGGAATTGCTGCATCCACATAAGCGATGAACAGGATCAGGAATTGCTGACACACAAACAGTAGAATCCAGCTCAACCTTTCCCTCAGATATTTTTTAATCATAGGCAGGTGCCTCTTCTGTAGCCATGTAGCCTTGCCCCACTTTCGTTTCAATGAAACGGCCCAAATCCAGCTCGTCCAATTTTTTACGCAGGCGGTTCAAGTTGACGGTCAGGGTATTGTCGCTGACAAAACGTTCATCATCCCAGAGGCTTTTAATTAATTCCTCCCGAGAGACAATTTTATTCTTTTGTTCAATCAGCAGCTTTAATATATAAATTTCGTTCTTGGTTAATTCGATGGAGCCAGCCTCATTGGCTACTACATTTTTTTCATAATCGACCGTCGCTCCACGCCATGTTTTCAGGGAAACAGGTTCTGTATTGTAATTGTATACACGGCGAAGTGTCGCCTGTAATTTTGCAATCAGTACATCAAAATGAAACGGTTTTTGGATAAAATCATCCGCTCCAAGCTGCATTGACATCACTATATCCGTAGGGTGATCCCGCGATGATAAAAAGATGATCGGGACGTTAGAGTGGGATCGAATCATTCGACACCAATGAAAACCATCAAATTTCGGTAATTGAATATCAATCACGACCAGATCAGGCTTTATCGTTGTGAATTCTTGAATGACTTTACTAAAATCCTGGATACCGTACACATCATATGCCCATTGAGTTAACCTGTCCTTTATTTCATGGAACAAAGTTTCATCATCTTCAATCAGCAAGATTTTAAACAACGATTTCACCACTTTTTAATTTTTTTATATAAAGTGTATAGCAAAATTTGTTTATGTGCTATATGGGGTTGAATCAACTTGATATTGCGATAATCTGCTGTTAATAGTTGAGGTTTATAGTTGGTTTATATCTACAATCTCATACCGTTAAAAGGATGGATGCATGGATGGGGATTCACACCTATTTTCGATCGCTAAATGAGTTGGAAAGAATTATCCGTTGTCCGGGCAAGTTTAAATTCGAGGAACATAGTGTATCGGCTCATTCCTGGAAAGTAGTACAATATGCCAAAACGCTAGCTGATATTGAAGAGAGAAACGGTGTCTGCATTGACTGGAAAAAACTATACGAGATTACCAGCAGTCACGATTATGGGGAGATTTTTATTGGAGACATTAAAACGCCTGTTAAGCATTCCTCCAAGGAACTCCGGCTATTAATCCAGCAGGTCGAAGAGGGTATGATTGAGTATTTTATTGAAGAGAATATTCCCGAGGATTTTAAAGCGATTTTCCGCAAACAGCTAAGAGAAGGTAAAGATGATTCTGTTGAAGGTTTAATTTTAGAAGTAGCGGATAAAATGGATCAGGTGTATGAAGCATTTGCCGAGCTTCAGCGGGGGAATACGGAAAAAGAATTTATCGTGATGTATCGCAATGCGCTTGTAAAAATCAAAAATATTAAATTGAAATGCGTTGAATATTTTTTGGAAAATATCCTACCAGATATGGTAAAGGAAGAAACGCCTTCATCCATTGATATCAAAAAGATTACGGAAGAGGCTTTAGCTCTGTAAAAGAATTTCCTTACCATCTTTCAGAAGCTGTGAAGCGCTTCTGTTCATACATAATTATAGGCTTATTTGTAATAAGCAGCTCCTAAGTAAAATTAAAGAGCCAAAGCAGCAGTTGATTGAACTGCTACTTTGGCTTCTTTTAGATTGAGAAGCACGGAAGAGCTATGCTTATTTTGAAAATGGATTCGGGAAGTTGGTTTTAGTGGCTGCATTTTGTTGCTTGGTATTGCCAATTCCCAGTTCACCATTTCTATTAAATCCCCAGGACCAGACGGTCCCATCGGCTGTCAAAGCATGGGAGTGGGTTCCTGCTGCACTGAATGCTACTACATCGGTTAGTGGCGTGTTAGTGTCATCTACAACTTGGGATGGGACTTTAACAGAAAATACATCGGTCCCGTCACCTACCTGTCCTTCATTATTAGTTCCCCAACCCCAAAGAGTTCCGTCATTTTTCAGCGCGAAAGTTTGGGTTTTGCCTGCTTTCAGTCTATTTACGTCGGAAATGTTGATCAATACAGGTGATCTTCTAAAGGTAGAGGTTCCATCCCCCAGCTTACCAGAAGTATTGCTACCCGAAGCGTATACTTCCCCGCTGTTCGTTAATACATAAATACGGTCAGCTCCAGCGGTAAAGGTTTTGATATCATCAATTCGGTATTGAACAGGGGTAAGCTGGTTTTCTTTATCGTCCTGTCCCAGAGCGCCATCATAACCACGCCCCCATACCCATAACTGATTATTTTTGTCTAGAGCTGCGCCAAAGCTATCACCAGCGTCAATGGCTACAATATCTTCTAAGCCTTGTACCTGGACAGGCTTAACGGAAAAGGCGGAAACTCCTTTGGTGCCAATGCCCAGTTGCCCAAAGTTGTTTTCTCCATAAGCCCACACCGTACCGTCATTTTTGAGGGCAAGTGTAAATTGACCTCCTGCTCTCACTTCCTTAACATTATCAATATATTTGTTTTTAACAGGGACTTTTGCCGTATCCCGCTTGTTCCCTGTTCCTAGTTCGCCGTAACTTGCAAAACCCCAAGACCAGATCGTTCCGTCTTTTTTGAGTAAGGTTGAGTGCAAATCACCAGCATCAATCATAGCGATGTCAGATACATCTGCTTGCATCGGGCTTGTTTTATTATTCCCTCCGCCAGCGCCCACGCCGAGCTTGCCATTGCCGTTACTTCCCGTTGCGTAAAATGAAGATCCATCTTCCATAGCCAAGTAAGCGTTAGTGGTCCCTGCTGAAAGCAAATGGTCGTAATTCACGGCAGAATCGGCGCTTGCCGTAATGGAGCTCCCCACTAGAAGTGTTGATGCGGCAAGAGCTGTTAGAGCGAGTTTTTTTAACATATAAACTACACACCTTTCGAAATAGTAATGGATGAATACATGATGAAAGCAACCAAATTGTTCCTGTCACGTCTTATTAGTAAGTCGCAAATGATAAACCAGATTAGGGAGGATCACTGATGAGAAAAGGAGTTTTTGTCCTAGTCTTACTTGTATCAGCCTTATTGTCGGCATGTTCTAAAACGGAATCGGCGTCGCCAGTTAAACAACCTCATACAAATGAAGTGGTGGCTCAATCCATTTTTGATTTAGAACGTCTGGAAAGCACAACGGTATACACGGGGCGTGCTAAAATTAAAAGCATCGAAAAAATGGATAAAGAGATCGAACAACCATTGGCAGCCCCCAGCATGGATTATTTGATCCGATTTGAACAGCCGGTTCAATTTGCTCAAGAACTACCTCAAAGTGAAGATCCAACGGAGAAGCCTATCCAATCGGTCTATATATCCGTTCCAGACACACATATTTATAAGCAGATGGATGGTCAGCGGAGGCAATTAATCCGTCCGGCAGAATTACAGGTGGGGCAATCCATTGAAGTCTCCTATGTGTACCCTGCAACACCTGTTTTCCTAGCATTGGAAGTGGTCGTGCTGGATGATTTGTAGAGGAGGCCAGTAAGGCCTCCTTACTCCTATGGAAGCACGTCATAAGGCTTAGGTGATGTTAATAAGTTTCACCATGTTGTAGATATAACGTGTTTGCTCATATTTGACCATAGTGCCTGCAGAATTTTTGACCTGAATGCCGGACGAGCCTCCACCATCCAGAAGAATGGCTTCGAAGCAATCCTGCTTGATAAAATAGTTGCGAAGTTGTTTCAGCGTCGCATTTTCATGAACAACCAGGTAGACCTGCCAAATGTTATTGACGACTTTGAAGCCCAAGCCTGTCCGTCCGATGGATTCGGTGTATCGTAAGGTTCCGTTCAGATCGAAATTTTCAATCTCTTTCAGCTCCTTGAGCCATACTTCTTCCTCATTCTTCAGTGACAGACTACCGCCGCTAATAATGGATTTGTACTTAATGGCCGTTCCCATTTGTTTTTTGAGATCCGTCAGACTTGAAGTACGGGTAATCCCTATTTTTGTTTTGTTGCTTTCCGTAAAAATAAATGCAGTACCTCGACTATTCTCTTTGGCATTTGCCTTAATATCGTGAGTGTTATTAGGTGTCACCGCCATGGATAAACCTTGAGTTGGTGGTTTTGTGGTGCTGATAGGGTAAAAGAAGCCCCCATTAATCCCGTAATCGGTTTGCTGTGTGATCCGGCTTCGAATATTTTTATTTTGAATATTCGAGGCTGGCGTAATGATCACATGGAAACCATCAGACGTTTTAGTGTAAGAGTAGTTTGCTGGCATGGGAAACCTCCAATTAGATGATTTTGAAACAGAATCTCGCGCGATAATTCGTTTCTCATATATATAGGAAATTTGCACTTGTCTTTTACAACCCGGAAATCAGATTTTTCTAAAAAAATTTGAAACATCATATACAAGACACCACTTGACTTAAAGTTAACTTTAAGTAGTAACATACTGGATGTGACGTGGTGATTAGGAAATACGTAACTAATCTGACAATTTGGGAGTGATAAAATTGAAAAAGAAACAACTGGGTAACAGCGAGCTTCAAGTATCTGCTCTGGGTCTGGGCTGCATGGGAATGTCCGAGTATTATGGTGAGTTGGATGATCAGAAATCGATCAAAACACTTCATCGTGCGTTGGAGCTGGGGATCAACTTCTGGGATACAGCCGATGTGTACGGTGTGGGGAAAAATGAAAAACTGATCAGTCAAGTCCTGCGCAGCCACCGGGATGAGGTAGTGTTGGCTACCAAATTCTCCATTATGCGCGGAGAGGATGGGGGATTCCTGGGTGTCAGCGGCCGTCCTGAATATGTAAAACAGGCATGTGATCGCAGCCTGCTGAGATTGGGTGTAGATGTGATTGATTTGTACTACCAGCACCGTGTTGACCCGAATGTGCCTATTGAAGAAACGGTAGGTGCGATGAGTGATCTGGTTCAAGCGGGAAAAGTCCGCTATCTGGGGCTATCCGAAGCGTCTCCTGCACTGATCAGACGTGCTCACAAGGTACACCCGATTACAGCGTTGCAAACAGAATACTCCTTATGGAGCCGGGAAGCGGAAGATGAGGTTATACCCACATGTAAGGAGCTGGGCATCGAATTTGTGGCCTACAGTCCACTGGGCCGCGGCTTTTTGAGTGGGCAAATTCAGAAGTTTGATGATTTTGCAGAAGATGATTTCCGTCGCACGGTGCCGCGTTTTCAGCCTGAGAATTTCCAGAAGAATCTGGATCTCGTGCAGCATGTTAAGGATCTTGCGGCTCAAAAAGGAGTCAAGCCTTCTCAGCTTGCTTTGGCCTGGCTGCTTGCGCAAGAGGGAATTGTACCGATTCCCGGTACTAAACGGGTCACGTATTTAGAGGAAAATGCAGGGGCAGTGAATGTGGGCTTGTCCGCAGAGGAAATGGAGACTATTAACGCAATCATCCCCAAAGGAATGGCAGCGGGCCTTCGTTACCCGGCAGAGCGGATGCCAAATTGGCAAGCGGAATAATGAGGACCACGAAATAACCCCCAAAGTCGTCTTTAACGCCAATCAGCGTAACGGACGGCTTTGGGGGCTTTATATATACGCAAGAACGTGCTTCGTATAATGTCGAAGGCATCCTTTTACAAAACAGGAGCTTGCAATGCGGTATTGATATTTTGCAGATCCATCGACAGCTGCTCGTTTACGTTCCATGGGTGATACCAGCCGCGTTCGATCATGTACGTTGAGATTTGCTCATGCATATCAATAGCTTCATCCAGTTGTTTTGTAAGCATAGCTTTAATTTCTGGAGTTCCCGCTTCCGTTACAGCCATGGCGTAATTTCTCACACCGCTTTTGGCGGTGTTTAAGAAATCGGCAGCAATCACTTGGTCGGTTAAAATATTTAGTCCGGTCAAATGCTCCAAGAGTATGTTCATTGTTTTACCTCCTGTGATGACGAGGCTTGATTTAAAATGTTACCCAACTCTTGCAATTGCCGTGTTGTTAGGTCAACATCCTTTTGCAATATAGCTTTGAGGACCGGATCTGAGATCAATGCTTGCATTGTTTTAGATTTGGTAAGGCACACTGTTTTGAATGCTGACAATTCATGGACTTCAAGTGTTTCGTGCAGGCCATACACCATACGACATTTGCCTCCAGTCCAATAGATAGTTAAGGTTTAAGTACAACTTTGATGCAATTGTCTTGTCTGGTATCGAAAATTTCATACCCCCGTTTGGCATCGCTTAGCGGAATAACGTGTGTGACAACGTCCCCAGGGTCAACCTTCCCCGTATCGATCAGCTCATACATATAAGGCATATAGTGAATCACAGGAGCCTGTCCAGTACGCAAATTAACATTTCGCTGAAAAATGTCTCCCAGAGGAAAACCGTTATATCGACCGCCGTATACCCCGGTAACTTGAATGGTGCCGCCTTTGCGGACAGCCTGTGTAGCTATGATCAGCCCTCCTAAAGCTCCACCGTGAAGCTTAAGCCCGGAAGCCAAGGACTCCAGCGGAGACATTTTGCCGCTCATGCCGGAGCAGTCAATAACTACGTCCGCGCCTCCTTTGGTTATTTCCTTGAGGTAGTTGCCGACGTTTTCTTGCGATTCCACATTCACGATCTCCACGTGATTGGTGCGCTTCGCATGTTGCAGACGATAATCGAGATAGTCTGCCGCAATGACTCGTTTAGCCCCTTTGAACCAGGCGAACTTTTGCGCTAACAGACCTACCGGTCCACAGCCGATAATAACGACGGTATCCCCATCCTTCACTCCGGCATTATCGACGCTCCAGAATGCAGTAGTCATGGCATCAGCAATCAGGCAAAGCTTCTCGTCAGGATGTTCACAACTCTCCGGAATTTTGAAGTGAGTAAAGTTGGCAAAAGGCACACGCAAATATTCAGCTTGTCCACCTGGATATCCACCAGTTGTCCCGGAGTAGCCGAAGAAACCGCCCATCTCTCCATTTTCATTCGAATGATCACATTGGCTTTCCAATTGGTTTTTACAGTAAAAGCATTCCCCGCACGCGATGTTGAAGGGAATGATCACGCGATCTCCCTTTATCAAGTTAGTCACGCCGCTGCCGACTTCTTCTACAACCCCCATCGGCTCATGCCCAATTACATAATCCTCTTGTAGATTCGGAATCATTCCATGAATGAGATGCAGATCTGAACCACAAATAGCGGTTGTTGTCAGTCTGATAATCGCATCATCGGCTTTTTGAATACTCGGGTCCGGAACATCTTTAACCACAACGTTTTTGATACCTTGGTAGGTCACTGCTTTCATGCCTGGTTTCCTCCCATATGTTCGTCCGGCGTGCGATCAAACATACCTTTGCGGGTGGTATCGTCTGGGAACAGTTTCATTTTACTGATGTCCACCGTCTTATTGGCTGACAGTTGATCCAATTGATATTGCTTTTGCAGATCATAGGGATGAAACCATTTTTTTCGTACCATAAGATCGGTAATTTCCTGATGAAGCGCAATGCCTTGATGCAGTTGATTACGTAATAGGGTTCTGGCATCGGTAGAGACAGTTTCTGTCAAAGCTATTGCTGTGTTCCGAACCCCTTCCTTGACGCGAACCAGAAAATCCATTGCAAGGGTCGTGTCTGCCATTTCCGGCATATTTAATGAGTTTTTTGGGTCCACATAATCCATTTTAGCGGACTGGGTCTGGTTAGGTGTCACATCATTCACCTCAATTTAAAATTGGTGTTGGGCGGAAGTCAGGAACAGGCGCTTGAAACGGTGCTTTAGCATAGATTGCTTGCAAATCGGCAATAGCCTGAATAGATTGCTGAACATCTTTTTCCATTAAATCCTTTAGCTCTTGATCGAATACTAAGCCCTGCATTAATTTGGACTTCGCTAAACATAAGGTTTTGAAGTTAAGGACTTCGTGGATTTCCAGGGACTCATGTGCCGCTAATGTAGGCTGTTGGCTTGTCATAGGATCACCTTTCTTTTATGACTCTCGAAGGTATTTTGTCCAGCATAACTAGGTTTATTCCGAAAGGAAGGATCGTGCTATTCGGCTTCAACCTTGCCAAGTGCTTTTTTGGCCGGTCCTTCAATGACTTCGCCTTGATATGAAAAGCGTGAGCCATGACATGGGCAATCCCATGTTCTTTCGGCCTCGTTCCAGTCAACTTCACAGCCCATATGGGTGCACGTAGTGTCCACCAGGTGCAGTGCTCCTTGTGGATCTCGATATGCGCCCGCCCTTTTGCCGTTTACCCGGACGACTGCCCCTTCGTCTTGCTGGAGTTCTTCGGCTTTTTTATAGCTGATTTCCAGCTTACCAGCAATCAAGTGCTTCGCCACATTCGCATTTTGAGTTACAAATGTTTTAATGTCAGGGTCTGCATGAAATCTTGAAGGGGAGAAAAGATCCTGATACGGGCTTTCCTTTCTGGTTATCAGATTCGTATTTAATAAAGCTGCCGCGACACTTGTCGTCATCCCCCATTTTCTATACCCTGTAGCAACGAGGATGTTGGAAACATCGGATAGTTCCTGCCCAATATAAGGGAGCTTGTCTAACGAGTACAGGTCCTGTGCCGACCAGCGATAGACGATTTCCTTTAATCCAAATGTTTGCTCTGCGAACTTTTCTAAAGCTTCATAGTATTGAAATGTGCAGATTCCTTGACCCATTTTGTGGCCTTCGCCACCGACGATGACCATCGGTTCACCGTTTATTAGTACAGAGCGAAGCGAACGTTTGGGGGTTTCCGCACTTAGGTACATACCACCCGGATAGGTTTTGTCCGTCTTGACCGCTAGTACATAAGACCGCTCGGCATGCAATCGCGCAAAATAAAGACTGTTTGGATCATTGAACGGAAAATGAGAGGAGGATACGACATAGTTGCAGGTAATCTTGTGCCCGTCGCTTGTATTAATAATAGAGGGGGTTCCTTTATCCACACCCACAACGGTGGTCTGTTCATAAATCTTCCCGCCTTGCCGGATGACTTGATTGGCTAGATACCTTAAGAAAGGAATCGGATTAAACTGAGCTTGGTTTTCCATCATAATAGCTGCTTTAGTTGAAAAGGGCAGAGGCGTTTGTTCGACATAACTTCCCGGGATGCCAAGTTCCTTGTAAGCTTTATATTCGTCGTTGATTTTTTCCACATGCGTATCCGCACATGTATAAACGTAGGCATCTTCTTCTGCAAATTGACAATCGATATGATACTCTTCTACCGTTTGTCTGATGAATTCAAGAGCATCGCGGTTAGCTTCATAATAGAGTTGGGTTTTCTCTTTACCAAAATGTGAGAGGAACTCGCTATAGATCAAATCATGTTGTGCGGTAATTTTGGCGGTGGTATGGCCCGTTGTTCCATGAAGTATCCGCCCTGCGTCAACGACTGCGACGTTTAGTCCTTTTTTAGAAAGTAAATAAGCAGTGGTAATACCGGTGATCCCCGCACCTACAATAGCAACATCCACCTGAATATCTTCATTAAGCTTGGGGAAATTGGGGACGTCAGTTGAAGCTAACCAATACGATTCTGGAAATTGCGGGAAGGTTGTATGACACTCGTCTTGTTTCATTTTCACAAGCACCCCTTTGATTACAACTATTGTATACATTGTTATCATTGTATGATTTTATATACCTAAAAAAGGGATACTTTCAGCCAGCTTTTATCTTGTTTTCAGCTTGACCGGGTACAATCAAGGCAATTTTCCCGGGGAGGATGCATAACAATGAAAACAAAGATGAAGAAGACGGTTTGGATTCCGGCAATCATCGCAGTTACGGTAGCGGCTCTACTCCTAATCTACTATTACTACATGTCCTCGGTTTCCGGCGGCAAGCCTGGCATGCAACCTCCGGGAGGCGGCAGTGTACCAGGGCACATGGGCGGACGTCCCGGCGGAAAAGGTGGTGGGGGAAACGGGGAAATATTTAATACCTTGGGCACGATCTCCGTTTTTCTTGGGGCGGCCTCTTTCTGTTGGTTCTGGTTTAAGAAGAAACTGAGATCGCCGTCAATGTTGGTTCGAAAGGCCGGAAAGTTGTTTCACTCCTTGCATAAACTGCTGGGTTGGGCGACCTTGATTCTTATTGCCGTTCATGGCGTCTATTTCCTGATTACCAAACTTCAAGATCATAAAACCTACTCCGGCCTTGCAGCCTTTGCTATTATAGTGGCAATCTCCGGGTACGGCTTCTATATTAATAAAGTACGTAACAAGTGGATGCGAACCATCCATCGTATACTTGGACTGCTGTGGGTTCCCGTGCTGCTGCTACATGTAGGCGGAACAGCAATTATGGCGATCGTCTCCACCCTTGCTGTGGGCGGACTTGTCTGGGCGCTCGAAAGAATGGCGGGAAGAACGACGAAACCTGTCGCAGGGGATACTCTATAATTTTATGGAATGGTGTTACCTTCATCTGGGGGAGAACAAGATGCTGGCGGAGGCGGTTGATATATTGGTTGCGGTTACATTCTTTACGTTGTATTACAAACTCCTACGTTCTTAATAGGACGTAGGAGTTTGTTTTATTTAAAGAGTATGAAATAAAACAAGCTAGTTACCTAATCCGAGTGCGAATTGTCCTAGTATATGAAAAGTAGCAGAACAGAAGTTATGCTCTTCCGTTAACCAGAATAACGTTAGCTTGAGTTCCTGATTGGCGCAGTTTAATTAAGGGCGCGTAGTCATCGGAATAATAGAACTGCTTGGCAGCCTCGTAAGTCGGGAATTCGTGAACTACGACTATTGACGGCTTCCATGTGCCTTCCAGTGTCTCGGGCTGTGGATCTAGCGTAAGGTTGCGGAATCCCGGAACTTCCTGCAGCAGCGCATCTGCTAGCTCTGCGTATTGTTTGAAAACAGCTTCTTCCTCTACTTTTATATCTACGATAACATATGCGCTCATATCCATTCTCCTCTGTATGTCGGACGGTGATCATACGTCCTAGGACTTCGCCGGCGAGCATCTTTAGCTTAATCCGACACGCGGAGATTGTAAATTAGGCACTTTTTTTATCCTCAGTTTCATTTATTACACTGGTTCGTTATTTCAGGTTTGAAAAGTCGGAGAGATGATGTTCGGCCTGAAACCGTTCTCCCCAAGCCTTCATTTGGGTGAGTATTGACTCAAGCGAAGCTCCGAGCGGGGTTAGCGAGTATTCCACTTTAGGCGGAACAAGGTGATGAACTTCACGGTGAATGAGATTGTCTGCTTCTAACTCTCGTAGTTGGAGGGTCAGCATTTTTTGAGTGGCCGTGGGAAGTGCCCGCCGCAGTTCTTGAAACCGCTTAGTTCCACCCAGCAATTCGTACAGAATGATTCCTTTCCACTTTCCGCCGATAATGCTCAAGGTTACTTCCACCGGACAGCCTTTAGTCGGCGTGCAATTAACTCCATTGTTCAGCCGTTTTCTCAACGATATCATCCCCTTTCACTTTGTTATTATACCAATATTATACTGGGCAGTTTAGTTCAGATACAGCGATCCAAGGCAGCACTTGACTTCAAGTTAACTTTAATAAGCAGCATCTAGTAGCAAGCCGAGTAATTCCAGCCTTATATCCCCAAAGCTGTCTTAACGCGGATCGGCGCGAAAGGTGGCTTTGGGGGGCATACATATGCAGCTAAGGACGTGGTTTGAAGATGCCGAAAGGACGTCCTACAGGCAGGAATGTACGGCCAAAATGTGCATTCAGAACAGCAGCTCCTGTACCGTACAGCGAGAGTAAACCAATGCCCATTTCAGCATAAGCAGCGATGGTGTGGAACACCTCTGGGGCGATGCCGAATGCATCGAAGCTAAGGCCGAGGAACAGAAAATCAATCAACACAAAAATAAAAAATAGAACCTTGTGCGTCTCCATGGCTCCAATGGTCATGAAGAGCGTAAAGATGAGATAGCCGGCAAAGGCAACGCCGAGCTGCCTACCATCCACCGCTGATGCCAGCTCTGAGCCGAATACGCCCATTTTAATCATCCAGCTACTAGCTACGGCTAACCAGAAGAAGGCGTAAGCGCCAAATGCCGTCATGCCAAAGGTGTTGTTATGCTTTGCATCCTGAATGCAGGCAAACAGCTGTGCAAAGGCACCCAGGAAGATAGCCCAAGGAATAATAAAGCTCAAGCCCTCGGTGAGACCAAGCTTTTGGGATGAAGCTACAAGCGTTACAATGGCCAAGCCAAACAGGCCGATCGCGCTCGGATCGGCCGTTATGATTTTTACGTTAGAATGAGATTCATTTTGCATGAAAAAATAGAAGCCTCCAATAATATTTAAGTACGTGTCAATCTGCCGATGCCAGAATCACACTGACATATTGTAACGGAAACCAACCTACTCCGCATAGTAGGGAAATCATAAAATTCCTCCCGATCTGTTAGTAATGGGGCAAGAATTTATGGAATGGTGTTACCTTCATCTTTGTGGTAATATTTACACCTATATAGAATGAGGAAGTGACATAGTGATTAATATAACGATTCCAACTCCGGATATCACAATTACCAAACAGGTTAACCCTGAGCTCAGCCATATTTATGGATTTACAGATTTCCACCTGATTCCTAGAGATAAGGCTGGTATCTTTATGTTCTACAATGCACAGGAGGAATTACTGTTCGTTGGTAAAGCAAGAAAGTTAAGACCCAGAATCAAAAAGCATTTTGAAGATAACGTATCGCCGATCAAGGCTAATCGGAACGAAGTGGCGATTATTGAGGTCTGTATTGTGGAAGATGCGGTAGATCGTGAAATTTATGAAACCTACATCATCAATTCGCAAAAGGCTAAATATAACGTTGAAAAAGTGTTTTTTAAGTAAAGAAGCAACTACGTCTTATAAAAAAAGAGCAATAAGCCGCAGTCGTGCACTGCCCTTATTGCTCTTTTAAATTCGTGCATTTAGATCCTCTCAAGGACGGGGCGATATAGTATGAACAAAACCGACCGGTTGCTGGC
This sequence comes from Paenibacillus sp. lzh-N1, assembly GCF_002872435.1. Classification (NCBI taxonomy): domain Bacteria; kingdom Bacillati; phylum Bacillota; class Bacilli; order Caryophanales; family Paenibacillaceae; genus Paenibacillus; species Paenibacillus sp. lzh-N1. The sequence goes on from NZ_CP025696.1 coordinate 1,859,595, forward strand.
TATCTTGCTAGAGTTACAACGTAAGGATATTATACGGGCAGAGGATTTAGCGGCGATTTTCGAAACGAGTGTGAGAACGATCTATCGGGATATTCAGGCTCTCAGCGAATCGGGCGTACCGATTGTAGGAGCACCGGGTATTGGATATTCTTTGATGGAGGGATACTTCCTGCCTCCTGTAAGCTTTACTGTAGAAGAGGCTGTAGCGCTGCTAATCGGAACAGATTTTGTCGAACAAAAATTTGATACAGACTATGGCATGAAGGCGCAAACTTCACGCAGAAAAATCGAAGCTATTTTACCAGAGAGCGTTCGCAGGGAAGTTGCCCAGGTGCGAACGACCATCAGACTGCTGGCGGTGGGTAAAGGAACAAACCATACAGAGAAAGCCTATTTGGAAACGCTGCGCATCGCTGTATTGGCTAAACAGAAGGTTCGGTTTGGTTACTCCAAAAAAATGCCAGAGGCTGACGGGAATCGCCAAAGTGTGCGTGTGGTCGCTCCTTATGGTCTTGTACTGCTGCATGGTTCGTGGGTTTTGATTGGACAATGCGAATTGCGGCAACAGCTGCGCCATTTCCGTTTGTCGCGTATGAACGATCTGATCATGCTGGAGGACGGTTATCAGTTGCCTATTGATTTTAATTTGCAGGATTATAAGCAAGCTGATGACCGCCACATAAATGTTCACATACAAATCCGTTCGGATATTGTAGATAAAGTGAAGGAAGCGAACCATTTTTACATGGAGTCCATGGAGGAGCGTGAGGATGGAATCCATGTATTTTTCCGTGTTAGACACCCAGAGGAATTACTATCATGGATACTTGGTTGGGGCGCAGATGTGGTAGTGCTGGAGCCTGAATCGCTTCGCGAGCGTGTCCGGACAGAAGTGGAAAAAATGTTGAAATGCTACTGACATAATGCTGTCAGTAGCATTCTTGTATAGTAAAGCTACTTTGATAGAGAGGGGCATTTACTATATGAATACAAGCGAAACATTACAGCGTTTTGAAGAAACGGTACAGCACTATCTTCTTGAATTGGACAGCTTTAGCCTGGAGCAATTGCAGTACACACCGCAGGAGGGACAATGGTCGCTTGGACAAATGTATCTTCATTTGGTGAACTCTGCTCTTTATATGCATCTTAGGAACATAGATCTTTGTCTACAGTCTAATGGGGAAAAAGGGACTAAAACGGAGGCGGGCACAGCCGCATTTAACTTGGGAAGCTATCCACCCATACGTATCCAAGTCCCACCATCTCCGCAGTATACTCCCCCCCAACCGACGAGCAAAGAAGAGATTGCAGAAGGATTGAATGTGGTGATCCGTAAAATGAGAGAGATTGAGCCGACCGTTGAGAAATCAACAGGGTCGTCTACTTCTCCTCATCCCGGATTTGGCGCGTTGAATGCGGGAGAGTGGTTTAGACTCATCGAGATGCATTATCGTCACCATCTTTTGCAGATGGAGCGCTTGAAGCACGCAATAGCCGGTTGATCGTCTCCCGACGTAGCCCGATGAACTGCCCGATTTCCTCCTGCGTCAGTACGTCTGTTAACGTAGCGGGTGCGATGTAGGAGTGGAACCAGCGTTGAAGCTTCCGAAGCTTCTCGGCAGGCGATACCTCTGTGAGCTGGTCAATTCGTTGTTGCATCATGCGTAGCTTATCCTGTAGCTGCAAAGCGATGGCTCGACATTGAGCCGGGTCCTGCTCCAGCTTCAGGTACCATTCTTTTTGCGACAGAACCTCAATCTCTGAGGTGACCAGCGCCATCGCGGTACCATAATAGGGATTGGGACTGATGAGGGAGTGGTGCGGGATGATTTCATCGGGCACAATTACATTAACTAAAATTTGCGAGCCGTCTTCATGGACTCGGATAATTTTTAACAGGCCGCTTTTTAAGTGATATAAAGGGCCAGTTTCCCCTTGTCGAAATAAGGTCTCGCCTTTGTGTAATATCATGAACGTGTATAGCCTCCATTTCATGTATTCCAGCTTTTAGATGAACCCGCCATTGACGCGGATGGTCTGTCCGGTAACCCACTGCGATTTAGCGCTGACCAGAAACTCAATCACATCAGCGATATCTTCCGGTTCACCGAGACGACCCATAGCATTCATTTTCTTCATGCCTTCGATCTGCTGCTCTGTTTTTCCTGCTTGAAAAAGCTCTGTGTTGACAGGGCCGGGAGCCACGGCATTGATCGTAATTTGCCTGCTTCCGAACTCCTTGGCTAGCTGACGGGTAAATTGCTCCACCGCGCCTTTCGTACCCGCGTATACGCTATAAGCCGGAAACATTTGTCCGATCACGGATGTGGAGAGGTTTACGATTCTCCCGTAATTCTCCATGTAATTCATCGCTTGCTGACAGGCAAAGAAGGTACCTTTTACATTCAGCGCGAATTGTTGGTCAAAATCAGCTTCGGTCACCTCAGCCAGAGGTTTGGTAATCATCAGCCCGGCATTGTTAACCAGAATATCCACTTTGCCGAATTCAGCAATCGTATTGGTAAATAAGGCTTCAATATCGCTCATCTTGCCCAGATCAGCGTGGAGAGCTATGGCTTTTCCGCCTTTTTGAATAATGCCTGCTACAACTTCTTTAGCTCTATCCGGACTGTTGGCATAATTGACAACTACAGCAGCACCTAGATCAGCCAGCTGCTCAGCAATGGCACGTCCAATTCCCCTGGATGAGCCAGTGATAATTGCTATTTTCCCATCCAAATGCTTCATATGTGTTTGGCCTTCTTTCTATATAGTTTAAGATATCCCTTTTTCTAAAAGCATCCACACTTCCGAAAACTCCCGCTCAATCGCCGGACTTTTCCATTCGTAAGCATGTGCGGGATGATGGAAACGGGTTGTGGCATAGAAAAGTGTACGTGCCAGTTGGGTGGGTTGATCCACTGTGATGCCCCCGCGCGCAATAATGTCAGCGAGCTGATCCACAATGTGGGCGATATGCTGGTCGATTAAATCCGCGGCTTGCTCGGTGACCCGAGTATACATCCCAAACATTTCCTCGTCATCGCGGGCATAATACTGCTTAAGCTCGATCAAGGTCTGTATATATCGTTTTAAGTGCGGTATTCCTAGCACAGATGAATCCTGGCATATCTCCGTTAACGGATCGATTATCTTTTCATTTAGCCATTTTTCGGTCACGCCTTCAAGAAGCTCGGCTTTACTTTTAAAGTGTCGGTAAATAGTGCCGTGACTTACTCCTAATACTTTGGCAACATCCGTCACGGAGCTCTTGGCTACACCAAAACGCCTAAGTGTGTCTTCTGTAGCAATGAGAATCTGTTCCTTGGTCAGTATATCTGAGGATTTTTCCATAGAGACACGGTTAACTTACCGTGTGAGTCACCTCCTTGAAGTCAGGATAACACAATGAGTATCAAATGACAAATATTCATTTTTGTCATTTGATACTCATTTTTTTAAAGAATCCAAAGAAGTGACCAGAAAAACTACAATAGCGATTCGATGACAGGATCAATAGCACAGGGCGCTGTTGTTACTTCAAATCTGCCTTTTACATGGCCATCACGGTTAATCAGGAATTTGGAAAAATTCCACTTGATACCGTCGCCGACGTATATTTCTGGATATTTATCCCGTAGGAAATCATCCATCCATTGACCGTCTTTGGTCTGGGTATCAAAGCCTTGAAAAGGTGACTGTTGGGTCAGATATTGAAATAAAGGATGAGCAGATAAACCTCTTACATCCGTCTTCTCAAATAGCGGGAAGGTTATTCCATGGTTATTTTGGCAGAATGTCTGAACCTCCGAATTGCTACCCGGCTCTTTTTCATTGAATTGGTTACAAGGAAACGCAAGGATTTCAAAACCTTGTTCCCTCCGTCTTTCATAGAGCTTTTGCAGATCAGCGAATTGACTGGAGAAGCTACACATGCTGGCAGTGTTTACAATAAGGAGAACCTTACCTCTATAGTTTGAGAATTCAATCGGTTTCCCGTTGATTAAGGTTGCTTGAAAATCATAAACAGACACGTTAACATTCCTCCTCACGTTATTTTATACACATCGTATATCCAGAATTGCTATTGGTCTAATATATTATTGGAATCAACTTTATAGGCATTTACAATAACCCCGTCAAGTAAAGATACATTGTCCATCTATCTTTTGAAATCAAAGGAGGCTCGACATAGGAAATAGGAGATTCGCTTCTTACATAGCAAACTGTGGCATTCGCCGTTACCAAGATAGAATATAGATGCATATTCATGTAGTGTGTGCAAAAACCCAACAGAATCGAGGGATATTCGTGCCCATTGGAAAGATGATTCAATACAAGGAAATGCAACAACATCCCATTTTACGCTCGCACTTGCCCGAAACCCGCTGGATTACGAATGCAAGGACTTTACGGATGCTGGATACCTATCGCACAGTCTTCATCAAGCCTAATTATGGGAGTGGGGGAACCGGCATCATACGCGCGAAAAAGGTAGGGAGGAGATATGAAGTTCGTTGCGGCTCCAGTCGCAGAGTCGTTAGATCCCACGCCGTAAGAAGAGCAATTAGAAGCTACCGAAGACCTCATCGTCGTTATTTGGTACAGCAAGGACTCAAGTTAGCCAAGTACAAAGGTTCGATTTTTGATGCCAGAGTGTATATGCAAAAGCCAGACTCGGAATGGGTTATCTCAGGGGTAACCGGTCGTGTCGCTGCACCCCGAAAAGTGGTTACCAATTATCGGAAGGGAGGACATGCGGCGCCGTTATCCAAAGTGCTTTTAAGGGTTTTTAAAAATGACAGAGCAAAAATGAAAGAGATTTTGGACCAGATCATCGAGCTTTCTAGAATTATTGCCGACACGATTGACAAAAATCATCCGGTTCGCGAGCTGGGCATCGATCTTGCTGTTGAGAAGAGCGGCCAAATCTGGATTATCGAGGCCAATCCGCATCCCGGACATATGTTATTCAGGCAGCTCCCTAATCATAAGATGATTCGCAACATTTTGAGAAACAAACGTCGTATTCATCATCATTAGGATAAAGTATTTTAAAGCAGCACTCTAATATCAGAACGGCAACATTTCAAGGTATCGTTGAGATGAACGATGCCTTTTTTGTGTTAAAAGAGAGTGTCTATCGAATTGTTCACAAAATGTTCACTTATGTGAGGGTTTCGACTATTTATATAATTAGCAAAGCAAAAGAAGGGATGATGGAATTGCCAACAACGAAGAAGGAAAATTTTTATTTTGGTTTAATGATGTGCTTGGGGATGGTCGTATTCATGACATTGTATAATCTATATACAAATGGCTTGATTGGCACCATGTCTCTAAAGGCAATGCTTCTTCAATTTATTTTATGTTTTATCACTGCTTTCGTATTGGAATTATGTATTGTCGGTCCAGTAGCAAAGAAAATAGCCTTCTCATTACCGTACGACAAATCCAAAAGGCTATTTGTAATTCTATCCCTTTCATGTTGTATGGTCATTGGCATGGTTCTCTGTATGTCACTTTATGGTTTGGGGACGGCTTACTTTTTTAATAGTCTTTCAGAAGGCTCATTATTTAAAAATTATTTATCTTTAGTTGTTAAGAATTTTGCGTTTGCTTTTCCTCTACAGCTCTGCATTGTAGGGCCGCTTGTTCGCTATTTATTTGTTAGATTCGTGAAAGGTACAAGTATGGGGATGCCATTAGGCAAAAACGTAGTTAACGACGGTATTCGATAGCTCAACAGCCGCCTTCTGTCTGAGAAGGCGGCTTGTTTTTTACCCAGAAGCTCAGTACCTTTATAGCGTTTGTCCGCTGTCTACCGTAATGATCTGGCCTGTCATGGCTTCCTGTTCCAAAGCAGAGCAGACCATGCTAGCAATATCCTCAGGTGTGGAAATGCGCTGTAGCAGCAGATGAGGAGCCAATTGTTTCATTTGTTCCTCCCTACCTGCCCACCATCTTGTCGCCACCGCGCCTGGCACGATGCAATTGACTCGAATATCAGGTGCCAGGGATCGTGCTAACGATTTGGTCAGCCCGTGGACGGCTGCTTTGGATACTGCATAGGGTAGAGAGGAACCCAGCCCTGTTTGTCCAGCTATACTTCCCAGATTGACGATAGCTCCTTGTTGACTATGCTTCATACTAGGAGCCACGGCTCTAGCACAGTAAAACATGCCTTTCACATTGACATCCAAGAGATCATTCCACACCTCTTCCGTAACAGCTTCTAGATCGTCCATCAGAATATGATGTGTAATGCTGGCGTTATTCACCAATACATCAACCGTGCCGTATTGCTGAACAATCTGCTCGACCATATCCCGTACTTCCCGATCTTGGGAAACATCTGCCTGTAATGCAATTGCACTTCCTCCCTGTTCAAGTATCATACGTACGGTTTCCTCTGCATCGTCTTTAGAACGGGAATAGTTTACGACTACCGTAGCCTTTCGATCTGCTAATTCTATACATATCGCTCTCCCAATTCCTGTACCGCCGCCTGTAACTAGGGCTACTTTTTGATGTAAATCCATGTATATCCGCTCCTTAGCCAACTCGTTAGTGTTGTGTGAGAAAAGTAATATAATCTGTTAGGGATCATTGTAGAGGATGTATTATATTTTGTATAATTGAATTAACTGAACTTGTAATTCAATAAACTTGAATTAAACAAGCGACTTGGGAGTAGGAGAATGGATATTAAAGCACTCAAAACATTTCAGATGATTGTGAATTACGGGAGTTTTATGCGTGCGGCGGAAGCGTTGAATTATGCGCAATCCACTGTGACGATGCAAATACAGAAGCTGGAATCCGATCTAGGAGTTCAACTAATTGAGCGGGGCAAGAAAATAAAGTTAACTGAAGCTGGCAGGATGTTTTATGAGCAGAGTTTGCCCATTGTAAAAGACATGGAGCAACTACAGGAAAATATGGAGAACCTGCAAAGGGGAACCGCAGGTGACATTCGTATAGGAGTGACTGAACCGACCGCCAGTTACCGACTACCCGAAATTTTAAAGCGGTTCTTAAACCATTACCCTCACATTCGGGTCTCTGTTGAGTTTGGGAATACACCTACATTAAGCGAGCGTATACTCCAAGGGGATGTGGACATCGCATTATGCTCTGCCCCGGATTTGGGTACAGAGCTATATTTTGAACCTTTATTTAAGGAGAATTTTGTAGTTTTGATGCCTGAACATCACCCTCTTGCACAAAAGGAGTGCATTGGACCCGCAGATTTACAGGGGCATCGCCTACTTATTACGTCGTCCATCTGTCCTTATCGGCGCAAACTTGAAATGGTCATGAAAGAACATGGAATAACTACGTTAGACACGATGGAAATTGGCAGCATGACGGCTCTAAAATCTTATGTGGAATGTGAATTAGGGATTGCCCTTGTGCCCCAAATTCTAGTCCATCCTGTCCCGGCAGGAACAGCAGTGAGGCAATTAAGCGGCAGCTTGATCGATATGACCTTTGGTCTTCTTTGTAAAGCAAACGAGGCACCGCTGAAGCTGGCAAGCTCAAGGCTATATTCTGTGTTAAAGCAGGAGCTTAGGCAATTGTCGTGAGCATACGATATCAAACCGACTGCAATAGGCAGCCGGTTCGTTTGGTTATTTTTTCGTAATCGGAATCCATACTTCACTTCGGTATTCCTCAGCATGAGTATCTCCCATGGTATATACTTCTAGCTCAGGCCCGCCTGAGTGCTCATAGTTGCTGGCAGGGAACCATTCCTGGTAAATTCTTTGCCATACCTTCTGGATCGAGTGAGGCATAGGGCCGATGGATGTAAACACGGCCCAGGTTGCAGCCGGGATGGTTCTGGCTTCTAATCCGTTCGAGGCTGCTACGTCTTCACTGCCCTCTGCGGCGATAAGGTAGCTAAACGTTTCCTCACCGTGCTTCATGTCCAGACATATACCGAGGATATCATCGCCTGTCCCCAAGGCATGAATGCGATCCGATGTGCCATCTGCGTTAAGTTGATCCCAGAATTTTGGGATTTCCCGAAGGTTTTCACCGTTCTTAGTAGTAACTTGAATGGACTTCCCAATGACCGTAAAGGCCGCCTTCTCTACAATTTTATAATCCATTTCCTGATCTCCCTTCAGTGATAGATGGAAGGTGATGCGCGGAAAGGCTTTCAGGTTCACTCCCGGGTTTCTGGCCTCAGAGGGAGAAATACCGTGTACCTTTCGGAACGCTTTAGAAAAAGATTCGGGGGAATCATAACCGTACTTGAACGCAATATCTAGTACTTTGGTGGTAGAAAGACTCAATTCCTGAGCAGCCAGGGTCAATCGACGTTTGCGCACATATTCTGCTACCGTAACGCCAGTCAGCATATAAAACATCCGTTGAAAATGAAAGGGCGACGAGTAGGCAGCCTTTGCAATTTCATCAATATCAAGGGGCTGCTGCATTCTCTCTTCCATTAGATCGAGTGCGTTCTTGATCCGAAGCAACCATTCCAACGACATCACCTTCCTTGGTTGTAATCATATCATTCACGGTGTCCGTCATCCTGTCTTTGCGTGCTTTTGTCGAACAGGATATCATCAGCCTGCCCCTTGTGTTCATAATTAAAATTTGGGACAATACAAGAAGTGTTTGAATAGCGCAGAGCGCTCAAACATGCTATGATGCAATGATAGTTGAGACGAGTCGTGATGGCTAGGGTTTATATATAGAAATACGAATTTTAACGTTTGAAAAGAGGATCGAACATGAAAAAGGAATCCATTTATGGATTAACGCTAGACCAATTGACAGCATGGCTCTTGGAGCATGGATATAAAAAATCTCGGGCATTGCAGGTATGGGACGCATTGTACCGGAAACGGATTACTGATTTTGCGGCGATGACAGAGGTTCATGAGAATTGTACTCGCCTGTTGGCAGAGAACTTCTCTATTGAAACCCTGGAAGAACATGTGAAGCAACAATCAGCAGACGGGACGGTCAAGTTTTTGTTCCGTTTGCAGGATGGTAATTTGATTGAGACGGTATTAATGCGGCATAAGTTTGGATTATCCGTATGTGTGACGACGCAGGTGGGATGCAACATTGGATGTAGCTTCTGTGCAAGTGGGCTGTTGAAGAAGAGCCGTGACCTTTCCAGTGGTGAAATCGTAGGACAAATTATGAAGGTGCAGCTGTATCTGGACCAGGAACGTCCGGGCGACCGGGTCAGTCACGTTGTGGTAATGGGAATTGGCGAACCGTTTGATAACTTTGTGAACCTGTCCGATTTCATTCGGGTCATTAAGGATCATAAAGGGCTGGCGATTGGGCCGCGGCATATTACCGTGTCCACAAGTGGCCTTGCCGATAAAATCATTGAATTTGCTGATTCCGATCTGCACGTCAATCTTGCGATCTCCCTCCACGCTCCGAATAATGAGATTCGTACCCGCATTATGAAGATCAACCGGGCGATCCCGATTGAGAAGCTCATGCAGGCAATTGATTATTACTTGGACAAAACCAATCGTCGGATTACGCTGGAGTACATCTTGCTGAAGGATGTTAATGACGGTAAGGAGCATGCGCTCGAACTGGCTGAGCTGGTGGGCCATCGTCGCAATCTGGCGAACGTGAACCTGATTCCATACAATCCGGTGGATGAGCATAGTCAATACCAGCGGAGTGAGTCGGAATCGATTACTGGCTTCTATGATGTTCTGAAAAAACAAGGTATTAGCTGTAGTGTTCGGCTGGAGCACGGAGTCGACATTGATGCGGCCTGCGGACAGCTGCGCAGCAAGCAAATTCGCAAGGATGCCAATAGCAGCCGCAATGCGGAGCGCGAAGCTATTAGTTAAAATATACGAGCGTACTCTCTAACAGGAGTACGCTTTTTGTATACATGAACCATCGAACAAAACGTCAACTGTAAATGTGAAAATAGTCACGTAATAGTTGCTGCTTTTACGTTATAGTGAGTGGTTAGTGGAGGGGTTATATGGCTAACGTAATTTCAAATGTGGCGCTCGTTCCGGGCATTTATGTGATGAAGATAGAGGGGAAATTTAAGGGGAAGATGGGTCAGTTCTACATGCTGCGCAGCGGGAATGGTTACCCACTGCTGCCCAGACCCATCAGCATTTATGATATTGGGGAAGAGAGCATTTCCTTTTTGTACCGGGTTGTTGGAGAGGGGACCCATCTATTTTCCCAATTACAGCCTGGTCAGGAGATTCAATTGGAAGGACCCTTTGGAAACGGGTTTCCGCAGGTTGAGGGCAGTTTGGCTTTAATCGGCGGTGGCATGGGTACAGCACCATTGTTATTGGCTGCAAAATATTACCCGCATGCAGACGTTTATCTGGGGTTTGCACAGCAGGCCTTCGGGGTTGAAGCGTTCGAGGCTGCGGCAGCATCTGTAGAGGTCAAGGTAGGGGGGAGCATCGTCGAGCAGGTCGATCCGGCTCGCTATGCGAATATGTTTTCCTGCGGGCCAACTCCGATGTTGCAAGCACTCGCGTTGAAAACGGCGGGTACAGCGTCCCGCTTATATATTTCAACAGAAAGACATATGGCCTGTGGTATTGGCGCATGTTTAGGCTGCACCATGCGTACCCGTGGAGGCAATCGGAGGGTATGTAAGGAAGGGCCTGTATTCCCGGTGGAGGAGGTGGAGTTCGATGATCTCCATGGCATGTAATATAGCAGGTGTACAGTTCAAAAACCCGATTATCATGGCATCCGGTACGTTTGGGTTCGGGCGTGAGTATGCAGAATTCTATTCTCCTGAGCTACTCGGCGGCATCGTCGGCAAGGGACTAACCCTTCATCCGAAGGCGGGGAATACGGGGCAACGAATACATGAGACAGCATCCGGTATGCTGAATAGTGTAGGATTGGAAAATCCGGGTGTGGCGGCTTTTTTGAAGGATGAACTGGATGACATGACTCGCTGGAATACGGCTGTTATTGCCAATGTGGGCGGCTCCAATCTGGAGGAATACGTACAGGCCGTAGCTATGATTACGGAAAACGCGCAAAAACGCCGTACAATGAACCGTAGAGGCGTTGACATGCTGGAATTGAACATTTCATGCCCCAATGTGAAGCAGGGCGGAATGCAATTTGGTATCCAGACAGAGGTAGCGCGGGAGGTGGTGCGTCAGGTGCGCAATGTGACGGCGCTTCCGCTAGTTGTCAAGCTGTCTCCAAATGCAGAGAACATCACGCAGATGGCGATTATGTGCGAGGAAGAAGGCGCCGACGGCGTTTCGCTGATCAATACATTTTCTGCAATGAAAATAGATATACGCCGGCGCCGCAGTGTGTTCGCCAACACGTATGCAGGCCTTTCCGGACCGGCAATCAAGCCGATTGCCTTGCGCATGGTTCACCAGGTGGCGCAGGCGGTATCCATTCCCGTGATCGGGATGGGCGGGATCAGCTCTGTGGAGGACATTATTGAATTCACCATGGCAGGGGCCGCCGCCATTCAGGTGGGAACGTATAATTTTGTCCATTTACATGCAGGAGCTGAGTTGGTATATGGACTAGAACAATGGATGCAGCAGGAAAAGGTGCAGTCGTTGGATGAGATACGAGGAATTTTGTAAATTTAGCACTCATATGTGTATAAACTTGAGCATACAAAACCGGCTTGTCTTCTAAGGCAAGCCGGTTTTGTATTTTATTTTACCGAACCAGCCAGACTTGACTAATGGTTAATATCGCATTTGTTCAAGATGAACGAAATTTGATTTTCCAGCCGATGAATGGCTTCCTTGGATGCCTGGTCATTGGCACCTTGTGCCTGAAGCGTAGCGAGCTCCTGCTTGAGTTGATGAAGGTCTTCTCCTGCATGAGCGCAGTCGTAATTGCTCTCGAGATTGTCAATCATCCGTTATCCTCCCTTTCGTCAGGTATACGTCCTTATTATGGAGAATTGACCTTTCCTTATTCAGCATATTGTTTTATTTCAGATAAAGGCTGCGTTATCCACTAATGGGGCGCGTAAAGCTTGTAAAATAAGAAGGGATTTTGTCAAACGATGTCGAATAAAAAGGGATTATAGGGGCAAGATAGGCTCTTCTTCCCATTGGAGAGCTTGCTAAAGAAGCTGGGTGATAGGGTTGCGGTTAAAAGGTAAGTTGAAACCGAGAAGACAATTCAAAGTTTCGCTACAATTTATGATTATTATTTTGGTTGTTTTAGTTATTATTATTTCCTTGATTATATCCCTGCTTCTCATTCGTAATTTCGTGATTAACAAGCATTTTGATAATACGAAGGAAAAACTTTCGGGTATTGCCAAGCTGGTTGCCAGTGACAACGATGTTATTCGTAATGTTGAACAGGGAGTCCCTGTGAAGCAGATCCAAGACTATTCGCTTGGAGTAATGCATAACGTTAATGTGGATTTTGTAGTCATTCTGAACCACGATTTAATTCGGCTTTCCCATCCGAATGAAACCATGATTGGCAAGCCATTCTCTGATTTGGACGATGCCAGAAAAGCACTATCCGGTCAGGGACATTTTTCTGAAAATATCGGTGTTTTAGGCCAAGGCTACCGTTATTTTACGCCGATATTTAATCAACAGAAAGAGGTCATTGGCATTGTATGTGTAGGACTGACCATGAGAACGCTAAATCATGATTTGATGCAGGCGCAGTATACCATTTTTGGAGGACTGATGCTGGGACTCTTTAGTGGAGTTCTGGGCGCGATCATTCTGGCACAAAAAATCAAAACGATCTTATTTGGGCTGGAACCACAAGAGATAGCAACACGATTACGTGAAAAAGTAATTATTGAAAACGAGGTCGCTGAAGGAATTATAGCCATTTCGGCTGACAAGAAAATTATGCTTATGAACAAGGAAGCTCAGGCCAAGTACCAACTGGTGAATCAAGACAGAAAAGCCCCGATTGGCGAGCAGATCGATACCAACTTTTATAACGCGCTCTTCAAGAAAGTGTTTGATAGTAAGAAGAAGATCAAGGACCGCTCGTTTTATGTGAATGGTATAGAAGTCATTGCGACAGTAACCCCTATACATGTAGAAAATGAGTTTTTTGGGGCAGTTGCTACACTGCGCGACCAATCCGAGATGATTCATCTTAGCAATCAGTTGAGTGGCACAAAATATTATATTAACTCTCTTCGCGGACAGACGCATGAGTTTATGAACAAAATGCACGTGATCTCCGGACTGATTGAGATGAGGAAATATGAAGAAGTCAGTCAGTATATTCAGCAGCTAAATCACCGGTATCAAAATGAAGTAGGCTTTCTAACAGAGAGGATTAAGGTTCCGGCTTTAGCAGGTTTTATTATGGGGAAAATCAACGAAGCACGCGAGCAGAATATTTCGGTGTTACTGGAAGAAAGCTCGAATGTATCCAATCTAGAGATGCAGGACATTGTTCATGATGTCATACACATATTGGGCAATTTTTTTGACAACGCGATAGACTCCATTTTACAAAAAAGGCAACCCGGCAAAATTGAATTGAAATTGAATTATGAGTGTGAGGGAAATGTGTTTATTTTGAAAGTGAAGGATAATGGTATGGGAATTGACTCTGAAATGCAACAAAGAATATTCGAGCATGGCTTCTCAACCAAAGGAGAGGACAGGGGGTACGGTTTGAATCTGGTTAAAACCATGGTGGACAATCACCAGGGCATCATTGAGATTGACAGCCAACCGGGTCTAGGAACAAGTATCTATGTAGAGTTGCCCTGTACATTGGAGGTGACGAGTGAATGAAGGTACTCATTGTTGAGGATGATCCTATGGTTGCTGAGCTCAATCAACAGTTTATTGAGCGTATGGACAACTTGGATGTGGTATGTAAAGCAGATACTGTCCAGAAGGCACAGGATTGTCTTCAGAAGTTCACACCTGATCTGGTATTGCTGGACGTTTATTTACCCGGGAAAAGTGGATTAACCTTGTTATCCCATATGCAGGAGCAGCAGTACCATGCTTCGGTTATTTTAATTACGGCTGCAAAAGATATCCAAACGGTAAAGGAAGCTGTTTTCTATGGAGTGGCAGACTATCTAATTAAGCCTTTTACATTCGAACGCTTTAAGCTGGCTGTTGAGAAAATCCAGCGTTTGGCCACGGTGATGGAGGAAGGGAACGGAATTAATCAAGCTGTCATTGATCAATATTTTAATAAAGAAGAGCCTATGGGTGTAGAAAAGAGAAAACCTGCTAAACAACTATCCCCAAATCTATCGAAAAATCTGTCTAAAAACTTGTCCAAATTGACCATGACTACCATACTGAAGAGTATCCAAGAGCTGGACGGACCTTTTTCGGTTGAAACATTAGCCAGAGAAGTGGACTTGTCCCGTATTACAGTCAAAAAATATATTCAGTTCCTGGTAGACGATGGCTTCCTGATTGAATCGATAGAATACCACAAGGTTGGAAGGCCGCTAATGCTCTATCAGATCAATTCGGATATAAAAGAACCGCCATTTCCAGTATGATCTGGAGATAGCGGTTCTTTACTGTCCAATGAGTGTGCCAAGCTTCCTACCCTATTTCATAGCGAGAACAGGAAGTGGGACCAGATTGTCCGAAGAATGAGTTGTAATGATATCATGGAAGTTTTCGTAGCTGGTTTCAATCATGTTGGATAACGCAGTAACGGTATTCGAGCCGGCATGAGGTGTGACCAACACTCTTGGATACAGCTCCACAAGCTTCTGGATCGTTGGGTCCGGGAGCATTTGCCATGGGTCAAATGCTTTGAAAAATAGTTCTTCCTCTTTAGGAAAGACATCTGTTCCGAACCCTTCCAAATGATTGCTGAGCAAAGCATCCAGAATGGCTTGGTTATCTTGTAATTCCCCACGTGAGGTATTGATGAGAATAGACCCTTTTTTCATTTTTGCTAAAAAGCTAGCATTAATCATTTGGTCGTTCTGTCCCGGCAGGTAAGGAACATGCACACTGACGATATCACTCTCTGCCAGTAGTTCATCCAAGGTTGTGAATGGAATGACGGCCTTGGCAGCCTCCGATTGGTACACATCATAGCCGATAACAGAAGCTCCTAATCCTTTAAATAATTTGGCTTCCGTCAGGCCGATGCGACCGACCCCGATAATCCCAACTTTACAATTGTGAATCTCTTTGCTGAACGTATGCTCGTCCACAATAAAATTTTTGAAAGAGCTTTTGGTAGTCATATAAGCGGTGTGACGGAGCAGCATCATAGCAAGAGTTAAGGATAGCTCTGCAATGGCATTCGGAGAGTAGGATGGCACACGTGCGACCTTCATTCCAAATTCACTGCAGGCATCCAAATCAATATGGTTGATTCCGACGGTTCTGGTGAAAATATATTGAATGCCGTACTGATTGAATTTTGCGAGATTTTCCCGATTGGCAGCACAGTTTCCTCTTAACAAAACAGCATCGTGATGCTGGGCCAGTTGTGCATTGCTGGAGGTCAGCAGCTCTTCTACTAGCGTTAGCTGGAAGTTATATTTATTAAGCTCATGGAAATAGGGCTTCTCATATGAACGGGCACCATAGCAGATGATTTTTAACATGTTGTTTCCCCCCTGATTTAGAAAATTCCAATTTTATCGATGACATTGAGCGTAATAATCCACACCGGAATCATGACGACGGAAGTAATAGTTGATAGAAGCGATGCGTTGGAAGTTAGTACAGCTTCCTTATCAAAACTGATGGCGTAGGCTGCGGCTACGGTAGCTGTAGGAGTAGCCATCATAATGACAATGGTAGATAAAGCGACAGTATCGACCGACAGGATATGAGATATAGTCAACAAAGCCAGCAAAACGATGTTCACAATAGGTACCAGCCAAACTTTAACAAGGCTGTAATACCATGATGTCTTGTCTGTAGCTGCCGACTTGAAGCTGATTTCACCCAAAGTTGAACCAATCGATAACCAGGCCAATGGAGAAGCTAGTCCGGCAAGGTAGGTCATGGGCTTGAACAGCCAGACAGCGGTTTGATCAATTCTTAGAAAAGCAAACTGCTGAATGGTTCCATCCTCTGTAGCCACACTCATTTGTGGTAAATAACCCTGGAACAACCAAACAAACAAGCCTATAAAAGTCGCAATAACAATCGGATTCAAAAACATAGTTTTGAGATTTTTAAGCTCCATTTTTAAGCCGCTCATTTTGATATAGCCATAAGAATATAAGAAAATGCGGTAGCCTATATTAAAAATGGAACTGTACATCACTCCAGTAGGACCGTAAATGGCACCGACAATGGGAATTCCGAAAAAAGTAGTAGAACCGAAAATGGTTAGTACCCGCAAAACATCCTGCTTATCCTTGTTGTAGCTCAGGAAGAACGGCTTGGAGATAAAGATGAGAATGATATAAATGAGAATCCCCCATATTAAAACATTCATGCCCTGTTTTAATATTGTAGGATTGATATCCTGCATGAAAGAATTAAAGGCTAGTGCTGGTAGAGCCACAGTGAGAACAACCTTAGATAGCATCTTTCCTACGGCTGCGGTAAAAATCCCCTTCTTGCGGCAAAAGAAGCCGAGCAGGATAATAAAAACGGTAGAAGCGATAGAACTGACAATACTGTTATCTGTTAAGGTCGCTGTAATCATTTCTAGTAAAGACATAGATAAAATCCTCTCTTGTACCTTTTTTCACATAAATGCCGATGCAAAATGTGACAATGCAATTCCCTGATCTTTTGGCCAAAGTGTTTGGTTTGCACCTTTATAGTAAAAAAACTTTGTGAAAAAAAGAACAATATCTAATTAATTTAACTTATGAAACTAATTTAAAAAATTTATACGTCACATCAGGATGTAAATGTAAGGTGCTCATCAACATACATGCTATAATATAAAAAATTAAATCCAACCTAGTCAGTGGGTTAAATAGATTAGACAAGCAGGAGGGGCCGCATGAATCCGATACAACGTATACTGAACAAATTTCAGCTGATCGTGCTGGACGGCGCAATGGCGACTGAATTGGAACGTCATGGGCATGATCTGAACGATAGCTTATGGTCGGCCAAAATACTCTATGAATATCCGGATTCGATCAAGCGTGTACATCGAGATTACTTTGAGGCTGGGGCAGACTGTGCGATTACGGCGAGCTATCAGGCCACTGTGGAAGGCTACGTTCAACGAGGGCTGAGCGAAAATGAGGCGTTGAAGCTGATTCAGTCATCGGTGCAGATTGCTGTACAGGCACGAGATGAGTTTTGGGCCGATGTGACGGCTACTGCAAGTCAGCAGCATCGTCCCAAGCCGCTGGTTGCGGCCTCTGTCGGACCCTATGGAGCGTTTCTCGCTGATGGTTCAGAGTATCGCGGTGATTACAAGCTGAGCGAAGAGCAGCTTATGGAGTTTCACAGGCCGCGCATGAAAGCTCTGATCGAGGCGGGAGCAGACATTTTAGCCTGTGAAACGATACCCTGCCTGGTGGAAGCCAAGGCTATTGCCCGCTTGCTGAAGGAATTCCCCGGTACGTATGCCTGGATCAGCTTTAGTGCAAAGGATGAGCAGCATATCAGTAATGGCGAGTCTGTCGCCGCATGTGCAAAGTGGCTGAATGAGCATGAGCAGGTGGCTGCGGTAGGGATCAATTGCACGTTGCCCAAATTCATTCCATCTCTTATTCACGAAATACACAGCCATACGGACAAGCCGGTGGTGGTATATCCCAATCTGGGGGAGGAATATGACCCGGTCACCAAGACATGGCAGGGCCATACTTGTACAGAAACGTTCGGACAGAGTGCCCGGCAGTGGTATGAAGCAGGAGCGCGTATGATTGGTGGCTGTTGTCGGACTCAGCCGCAGGATATTAAAGAAATCGTGGCATGGTCGAGAGAGAGATAAACGAGGATAAACTTTAGGGAAAGGTTATCATGGAGTTTTCCTCCATTGCCGCAAAAGAACAAGCAGGCTGAACCAAGTTATGCTCCAGCAATGGAGCAACCTGGTTCAGCCTGCTTGTTGTACAAATAAATTTTTAAAGCCCCGCTTCGTTCAATACCTCTACCTCTCTACCTCTTTGCCAATCCAGATCAGCTTTCCACCAAACGTTCCAGCAGTGCGTCTCCATTGCGGCTGACCCGAATATAGGCGTAATGAGCGTTCTGTTCAACAGTACGTCCGGTTCCTTCAGGAATGAAATAATTCTCAATACCGTACAGAATACGAGAACCATTCCATTGTCCATTGAGAACAATTTCATGATGGGCAAGTTTCTCACCATCTTGATACAGACGATCAGCGATGTATACTCCTTGGCTATTTGGTGTGAGAACGACTTTAACCTTGCCCCGGTTCCAATCCTTCTCCTGAAGAGAGTTCTTAGAAGGAGGAGTAGAAATATCGTAATTCAGTGCCACAAAGTCGCCCTGCAACAGGGAGCGTGGGTCTATAGGAGCCAGCTTGAGCTTAACGGAGGCACCTGTGGCGAGCAGGGTTTCACTTCTCGCCGTCTGATAGCCGATAATTCCTAGCTGTAGCACAATGACAATGGCAATGAGTAACGGGCTTAGGCGCATAAAGCTAAAGCTGCGGTGGTCGGCATCGAACGCTGTTTTGCCGCTATGGGCCATTCGTCGATCGAACCACCAGGTAATTCCCAGTACAATGATTCCCAGTAGCGCCAGTGTAAAAGATTTATACAGCAGCGTCCACAGTAAATCATAGTATTTGAAGCCGATAAAAATAAACCAGAATACGACGCTCGTAATAGCCTCCGATTTTTGTTTGTGACGGATAAAGGCAAAGACCATCCATGTAACGATAACAAAATAAAAAATGTTCATGAACATATAAGAGTGTGGAATGACATCCTCGAAAAACGTCGTCCAAAACAGAAACAATAAGCTGAAAAATAATGAACTATCCCGAAGATGTCCTTTTAGCTCTGTCTTGGGTCTAAAGTAGCTTAGCCCATATAAGACGGCATTGAGAGCGAACAGGGCGAAGATGATGAACTTATAGGTCCAGTTCCAGCCATCCCACTCTTGATACTGTTGAAACAAAACAGTTGCCATATTCAGGTTTACAAAAGTATAGGCAAAAAATCGCTGCCTTTTCCCCTTGGAGCGAAACCATCCGGCGATGGAAACGATCAGAAATAATACCGAAAGTAGCGTCTGATCTGACCATAGAATGGCCGCCAGGCCGGTAATATAGCTGATGGTCAGCAGCGTATAACGGATTACAGAATCCAGCTTGGACTCTGGTATGACGATCATCGTAATCATCAGCAACAAAGACACGCCCAGCAGTACATATTCGGTGTGATTTACGTTCGTGCTAATCATAATCAGTCCGATGAGAGATATACTGCCAATCAGCACTCCAACCACTTTGATTATGCGAGATACGGTTTTGGTGATCCACTCACTGCTATGTTCCTCAGGGACGGCTGTCTCATCCGGAGATGGTTTTCCCAAACGATTTAAATAACGGAAAAACCATACGTTACCCGTCAATAGCAGTGCCACAAAAATCAACCCGAAAACAAAGAATAGTGATGAAGAGTACGCCTCTGCCAGCTCTATAAATTTAAAGACAGCAAACGCCGAAAGCGCCAATGCATTCAAGGTCAGTAACGTTTTATTCAGCCGAACCTTGGTAAATATATAAAATCCTAAAGCAATCACAGCGATATGCGGTATATTCATGATTAGGCCATATCCATCGAATGCAAAGGAGTTGGTCATCGCCAACATAGCTATATGGAGAACAGTAAAGCTCATATATTGTAGTGGAGCCGAATGTATACGATGAAGGAACGTCAATAGAAATAGCACCAGATTGAATATTGCGAACACTCCAGCGATGGACAACGATTCCAGTTGGCTATAAGACGGGCTTTGCATCGTTGGATAGAAGTAAAGCCATACCCCTAAATGAATCAGTACATAAGACAGCATATATAAAGGATTGTAGCGAGTAATCCAGCTAAGCAGTAAAGCCGGCACTGACCAAATGAAAAACAACCCGTAGCTGTCCGCATGGGAGTTGTAAATTTGACCGAGCAACGCCACGGAAACGCCGAAGGCTACACAGCCAGCCACCAGAAATATATTGGACAGAAAAGCTTGTTGCCCGGGAACAGCACGTATACGTGCAAATACAAAAGATAAGCCATAAAACAAAACAATAAGCGCAACAGCTAGCACGATTTTGACTGTTCGATCCAGTCCGCCCCAATTGGAGGCGAAAAAATAAATAATCGCAGCCAGTATCAGTGAGATGCCCAGCAGATAACCTGTACGTATAGCATTGAATCGCAGCATGGAATTCACGTACCTTTCCTGTTGGTTTGATGCTTATTATAGCGTTGATAGCGCTCAGAACCAAGTACAAATTAGGATCAGGTCATAAAAAAGGGAGAGCCGCCGTATGATGGTGGTTCTCCTGTATCATTACTGGATTCCGACTAAGCGTTGGCAGTGCGGATCTCTTGCCGGGACTGATGCCGGAAGCGATACTCTCGGGGTGGGATTCCTGCTGTTTTCTTAAATGCTTTGGAAAAGGTGGACATATCGGTATATCCGATGGATTGGGCGATAATCGACAAATTGTAAGTAGTTTGTTCCAGCAATCTTTTGGCTTCGTTAATCTTGAGAGTTTGCAAATACTTGGCGGGGGATATGAGAAAGGTGGAATGGAATTTACGTGAAAAATGCGCACGATCCACACCTACATGCTCAGCAATTTGCTCGATTGTAACACGGTCACAATAATGCATTTCGATGTAATCTTTCCCCTGCTGGAGCCAATAATCAGAGCATACAGAGTTGCGCAGAGCGCCAGATGTGTTGCGGGACAACTCCTCGAAGATCTGGTGTAGTGTAATTAAGCGGGCCAGATCGCTGCCCTGTCTGTTGTGGTCGTTGACGATGGAAAATAGGTTGGAGATAAGCTCGAGGATGTCCTCGCTCACTGCGTTAGCTATAAATGGCTTAGAGGGGGTAATCCCGATCCGCTCGAGTAGCGCCAGTGATTTTGGTCCCTCAAAGGCAATCCATACCTTTTGTAACGGGTGCTCTTGGTTGGTGTAATATTCATGGGCAAGATGGGGGGGAAAACAGAATAAATCAGACTTTTGGACACGATACTTCTTTTCCTTATAAATGAACTCAGCCTGCCCTTCAAGTACAAAAATAAAATAAAAATAAGGGACAGCCTTGGGGCCGACATGACAGCTTGTTTTCGAAATATCCATACCCAGTCTGACCGGCCAAATAGCACTGGATTTTTCCAGTTCGGTTGTTGTGAAATAATGGTCTTCCACGATGTCGAAGTGATCTTCATTCTTTGTTCTTCTCATATTGTCACCTCTCCTTTGGTGGAGATAAGGGAATTTTGATTTTATTGTATATAAAGGAAAGTGTAATTACAAGTTAATTCATTGGAATTTGGGGTTATAAAATTAAATTGCTTTATAGAGGATACTGTTTATACCTGCTGTCGGATCGTGTCATGGGTAAAACATTCGAATCCAGTAGCATTCAGATATGCATGATAAAGGCTCCATGGCTGGTTTGAGACGAGCCGTGGAGCTTTATAGAGTTCGGTGCTATACGATTAGCCTATGTCTATACGTTCAGGATTCCTTCTTTTGGGGTAACATTAAAGGCTTTAGCCAGATCGGCCAATTCCTGATCTGTAATCCGTTGCTTGATCTCATGGTGAGCAATGAGCATGTAAATTTGCGCCGCTTTTTCAATCGTCTCAATGAGACCAAACGCTTCATCAATGGAGCTGCCCGTTCCGAAAATGCCATGATGAGGCCATAATACAGCGTGATGATCCTTCATTTTTTTAGCCGTTTCGCGGCCGATTT
This sequence comes from Paenibacillus sp. lzh-N1, assembly GCF_002872435.1. Lineage (NCBI taxonomy): Bacteria > Bacillati > Bacillota > Bacilli > Caryophanales > Paenibacillaceae > Paenibacillus > Paenibacillus sp. lzh-N1. The sequence goes on from NZ_CP025696.1 coordinate 1,881,457, forward strand.
CGCTGGAACCCGGTACCATCCAAGGGATTACACCGATACCGTCTGGAAAGACGACAATACATTCGGTACACATTTCCCACAGCGTTTTGGTGAATTGGTTTTCGTCCAGACTATGAATGAAGGTCATGGCAATAACATGGGTGGCATGATTATGAATCACCACACGATGGTTAGGATCGACCTTCAAGCGCTCAATGTGGCTCATAAAATGGGAAGGCAACTCACTGGTAGGCACTGCGCCATGTTTGAGGCCCCACAAAATTTCTAACTGCTCACCATCTTGGGATACACGCAGGACTCCTAAATTGGCTTCCGGATCGGCAATAACGTTTTTGAAGTACTTGCCTGATCCAGTGACGATAAAATATTTGCCTGCCAGTTCATTCACTGGGAAAGCGGGTTTAATCGTTCGAATGACTTTTTGAATATCAATATATTTGGCAACCTCGGCCTCATCCAGAATATAACTTACATTGCCTCCATTGCGTTCATCCCAGCCGAATTTCCACATGTTTTGCGTAATTTCCGCCATCTCGCGAACAAATGGGATATCCAGTCCTGATTTTCGTTCTTTTTGATTCTCCAGCACAGTAGTCATGGATGATCTCTCCCTTTGGATGATATAAATATAAAATTATCAGTGCAGTAGTTTATCGTTTCAGCAGGACCTGGTGTTCATAGTTTTTAGCTTCGGTTAGCCATTCCTCACGAACGGGAACGCCGTTTTGAGCGCAATAGTAATCCCATACAGCCCCAAACGGATAGGATTTAAACTCTTCGACCAAGGCAAGGCGTGTCGTGAAGTCTCTTTCCTCTTCGGCCTTTTTCAGTTCCTCAATCGGTTCCAGCATGGCGCGAAGCAACGCTTTGATGGTGTTGCGTGTTCCAATGACCCAAGCGGCCACATGGTTAATACTTCCATCAAAGAAATCAAGGCCGATATGAGTGCGGGAGAGCAGCTCACCGCGCACCAGCTCACGGGCAATGTCCAGCAATTCGTCGTCCATCGTCACGACATGATCGCTATCCCAACGAACAGGTCTGCTGACATGGAGCAATAATTGATCGGTAAACATCAGCACAGAGGATAGTTTGTTCGAAATGACTTCTGTCGGGTGGAAGTGACCGGAATCGAGACAGATAGATTTACCCCGTGTCAGGGCGTAACCCATATAGAACTCATGAGAGCCGACGACATAGCTTTCCGAACCGATGCCGAACAGTTTACTTTCAACTGCATCGATGTTGTAATCTTCACTAATTTCCTCACTGAAAATTTCGTCCAGAGCGTCCCGCAGACGTTCTCTTGGAGCCAAGCGATCCACCGGGGTATCCTTGTAACCATCCGGCATCCAGTGGTTTGTGACACACGGCTGACCGAGTTCTTTACCGAAATGTTCTGCAATCCTGCGTGATTTTTTACAGTGTGTGATCCAGAAATCGCGAATATCCGGATCCTTGTGACTTAGTGTGAAGCCATCCTCCGCTTTGGGGTGGGAGAACAGGGTCGGATTAAAATCAAGTCCAAGCCCTTGCTGTTTGGCCCAGTCTACCCAGTTCTGAAAATGGCGTGGCTCCAGTTGATCCAAATCTACTTGTTCTGTAGTATCCGCATAGATCGCATGCAGATTAACCTTGTGTTTACCGGGGATGAGCGATAGAGCTTTTTCTAAATCCTGACGCAGCTCATTAGGCGTGCCTGCTCTACCTGGGTAGCTGCCTGTTACGGCAATTCCCCCGCTAAGCTGTTTATCTTTGAACAGGAAACCCTGCACATCGTCTCCCTGCCAGCAATGTAGTGATATTTTAATTTGTGAGAGTTTCCGTAAAACGTCATCCACCTGAATACCGTGGCGGGCATACAGCTTTTTCGCTTCGTTATAACTCGCTTCAATGGCTTCGTTCATGACTTTACTCCTTTATTGAGATATGTGAGTAGGGGATGTTGCTTGTATTTTGAGGCGTTCCCAGCGATCCAGAAGCTCTTTCATGCCTTCCACTGATTGCGGCTCATATAGCCGAGTCGGGAAGGAGTTAGCTATGGTTCGGCCAGCAGCTTTCAGATCTCCAAGAGCACCAGAGCTGATTAATTGCACGACAATATTGCCGATGGCCGTCGATTCGGAAGGTCCTGCCTGAACCTCGATTTCTAAAAGGTCGGCTGTTAGCTGACATAGTAATTCGTTGTTTGCGCCTCCGCCGACAATGTGCAATCGGGTAATCGTTTCGTCTGTTAAACGTTGTAGCTCATGTAGGGCATCCCGGTAGCTTAAGGCCAGACTGTCGAAAATACAGCGGGCAAGCGCGCCAGGTGTGTGCGGGATAGTCTGCCCGGTTTCTTCACAGAACCTCTGAATCTCAAGGGTCATACTATCTGGATTTAAGAATGAGGACTGGTTGCAGAGGACGAGACTGACAAATGGTGTCTCTGCTGAAGCCAATTCGGCCAATTCAGCAAAACTATGTGCAGAGCCTCCCTCTCTTCTAACCTCCTGAATCATCCATAAGCCCATAATATTTTTCAAAAAACGGTACGTATCGTAAGCGCCCCACTCATTGGTGTAGTTCGCCTGCATAGCTGTCTTGGTATTCAAGGGTTGGGATCGTTCCATACCCAGTAGCGACCATGTTCCACTGCTAATATAAGCCCAAGACTCTTCCCGCGGTGATGGAACACCTGCAACCGCTGAGGCGGTATCGTGCGTAGGCACAAGGATGAGTTGGCAGTCTGGAAGATCGTACTTCCGAACAAGCTCCGGCAAGATGGGGCCCAGGACGCGTCCAGGCTCAGCCAGCTCCGAAAATTGATTGCGCCGAAGCTGGAGCAGGGAGAGCAGATCCTCATCAAATTCTCGGGTGTTTACGTTGAGAAGCTGCATCGTGGATGCATTGGTCATTTCATTGACCATAATGCCAGTCAAGCGATAGTACAGATAATCGGGAACCATCAATATTTTATCTGCCTGGGCGAGTTGTTCCCGATCATGGACGAACAGCTGATACAAGGTATTAAAGTTTAGTTCCTGGATGCCCGTTTTCTCATATACATCCTCTCGGCTGATGAGCTGGTGCAGCTTATCGGGGGCTTGTAGAGTGCGTGCATCGCGGTATGCGTACACCTCATGGATGCGATGACCTTCCTTATGAAGTAACACGTAATCTACAGCCCATGTATCAATGCCGAGCGTACAAGATTCAATCCCGTTTTGCTTAGCCTTTTGCAGTCCTTGAATGATCTCATCAAATAAATTGTCTATATTCCAGTAATTGTGCCCGTGCCTCTCAGTAAAGGAGTTGTTGAAACGATGAAGCTCTTGCAAGTGAATTTGTTCACCTTGTAGGGTTGCACTCACGAGTCTTCCGCTTGAAGCTCCAATATCAACAGCAAGATAGTTGTTCATATCTAATCTCCTTGCATGGTGAAGTCCTGGCAGCCCGAAAGTCTGCCTTTTGTTTCTTAACTAATTCCATACTACTTCCGTTTGTCTGTGTAGTCAACATAAACGGAAGTATAATTTTTGGTTTTTCTTTTGAATTTAAAAATAAAAATAAAATTAAATGTTGTTTTGTGTGGTTTTGTGTTTTTTAACATCTGCTTTCTATTATATATATACCTCAAACAGTGATCGGTGTGTTGCTGAGACATTCAAATTGTGGAAGGTTCTCCAAATGCCGCTGTTTGTATGAAAAATAGTCTTGAAACCGCCCGCCAGAGGGTGTAGTATACAAGATATCAATTTCATATGACTCGTATAATATTGGGGATATGGCCCAAAAGTTTCTACCGGATGACCACTGTAATCGTCCGACTATGAGTGATAGCGCATCAGCTTCGGATGAATGCGGGCATTTTATTTGTGCGCCAATCCGTTAGGGATTACGACCCCAAGGACAGGCTTCACTTGAGAAACGACTCAAGGGAGCTTGTCCTTTTTTGGTTTTCGTAGGTTTTATTCTATTTTAAAGTACAGAGGAGCGATATTCGCATAATGAAAGCTTTGGAAGAACGTATTCGTCAAGAGGGACAGATTTTATCCGATACGGTGTTAAAGGTAGATTCATTTTTGAATCATCAGGTGGATACAGCATTAGCATTGGAGATTGGCAAGGAGTTCGCACGCCTGTTCGGCAGTGCTCCGATTACCAAGGTACTTACCATTGAAGCTAGTGGCATTCAATTTGCGATGGCTACTGCTATTGCCTTGGGGGTACCGTTCATTTATGCGAAGAAAAAGAAGGCGATCACGCTGAATGAACAGGTATACTTCGCAGAGGTTCATTCATTCACTCGGCAGGAAACCTATCAGGTGAGCATTTCCCAAAAATATCTCGATGCTAGCGACCATGTACTGATCGTGGATGATTTCTTGGCTACTGGTGCAGCTTTGGTCGGACTTACGGATATTGTGAAGGAAGCAGGAGCGGAACTGGCCGGAGTCGGCTGTGTAATTGAAAAGAGCTTTCAGGAAGGCCGCGGGCTGTTGGAGCAAAGGGGCATTGCCGTACGTTCTCTTGCGCGTATCGCTTCCATGGCACCGGGCGAAGTCCATTTTATAGAGGATGCTGGCATGGTGATTCCTCCCGTTAAGGAGAATGTGGGATGTTAAGTAAACAAAAATTATTTGCGCTGGGCTTCCAGCATGTCATGGCGATGTACGCCGGAGCCATTGCTGTTCCTCTGATTGTAGGGGGAGCACTTCACCTGACGCCAGCCCAGATGGCCTATCTAGTGGCTGCTGATCTATTCACTTGCGGGATTGCTACGTTATTACAGATTATGGGCTCACGCTTTTTTGGAAGTAGATTGCCTGTCATTTTGGGCTGTACGTTTACGGCAGTAGGACCCATTATCGCAATTGCTTCGACCTCAAATCTGGCGACAGCATACGGTGCCATCATTTTGTCCGGTATATTTGTGGTGCTTGCGGCACCGCTATATGGCAAACTGTTACGCTTTTTCCCAACAGTGGTTACCGGCTCGGTCGTTACGATTATCGGTCTATCCCTTATTCCGGTGGCGATGAACAATGTAGCGGGTGGTCAGGGTAGCGCGGATTTTGGACAGCCGCGTAATTTGCTGCTGGCACTGGTTACACTACTGGTTATTCTGCTTGTCAATCGAGTAGCTAAGGGCTTTTTACGCTCGATTTCCGTACTTATTGGTCTGTTCGCAGGTACTGTAGTCGCCTATGCGATGGGAATGGTGCACTTTGCTCCCGTAGCGGATGCTTCATGGGTGAGTATTGCGCAGCCGTTTTATTTTGGTAAGCCAGAATTCAGCATTATGGCGGTATGCACGATGATTATCGTCAATATTGTCAGCATGGTCGAGTCTACGGGGGTTTATCTGGCAGTAGGTAAAGCGATTGATCAGAAGGTGGAACAAAAGCAAATCGTCAATGGACTTCGTTCGGAGGGACTTGCGATTATGCTGGGCGGTATATTTAATGCGTTCCCTTACACAGCCTTCTCGCAAAATGTGGGTCTGATCTCGCTAACTCGCGTCAAATCGCGTAACGTTATTTTTGCTGCGGGCGGTATCATGGTCGTTCTCGGTTTGCTGCCTAAGCTGGCTGCCTTGACGACAGTGATTCCTAACGCTGTGCTGGGCGGGGCAATGATCGTCATGTTTGGCTCGGTTGCTGCATCAGGCATGTCTATTTTGTCAGAAGTAGATCTGCGGAAGGAAAGCAATCTGCTGATCGCAGCATGCAGTATTGCTGTAGGCCTAGGCTCAGCTGTTCTGCCGCAAATGTTTGACCAACTGCCTAGCTTTGCCAAAATGCTGCTGCAAAATGGTATTGTATCGGGCTCGATTACGGCAATTGTCTTGAACATCGTTTTGGCAAGAAAACAAGCTGAATCGGTCAAAGGCGTAAATGTCTCGGAGGTTCCACAGAAGGTTTGATGAATAGGAAATAGATAAAAACAGCCGGAAAGAGGACGTAGCCTCTTTTCCGGCTGTTTGGCATGGGGTTACCAAGAGCAGGTTATTTATTAAGCAACATGAAGTTATTGATAACCCCCCTCTTGTATGAAAATGGAGGATTGAGAACCTACTAGAAAAGTTTGCTAGAGTAGTAGGAAGAGGAATGGTATAATCTAAACTATGGATTTTGAATAGTGGTGGATGTTTTCGGACCATGGCGCAGCTTCCCGAAAGGGGGTGAAGCCGATGGTCACACTTGTGTCGTGCTACGATGTGTTGCGTTGGATGGTTACGTTACTAAGCCTGGTGTTTAGTATTCGTAAACTTTATCGCTGGCTGCGTCGGAAATTTCGGAACAAGCGAAAACCCACCGCTTGATTAGGTTAGGCGCCTAACGGTGGGTTTAGCTAAGCATTTAGCGCGCCGTGGTGATCCACAGCCTTTCAAATCCTAGGAGTCTTTGCCGTTGGCGCGGCGAAGGCTCTTTTTAGTATACGGATACGGTGGATATCTCTATACCTAATTTTAGCACGTGAATTGCGTGCATGCAATGAATAGTCACAGCCTTGATTCTCATCGTATCATTCAAATTTAAAATATTACGCTGCATTTGTTGACAAGCCAGTAGCAACAAAATAAGATAATCCTAATTCGTAATAAAAAGGAATAAAGGAAGAAAACAGGTGTGAGCCGGACAACTCTATATACGAGGTTTTGTTGAGACGATGTAGATAGTTGTTGAGCGTGTTCACTTAAAAGGGAAGTTCGGTAGATTCCGACACGGACCCGCCACTGTATACAGGCATCAGCAGGGTACTGCTGGAGCTTTCAGAATAGCCACTGGAACTGTGAGGAACCGGGAAGGCCTGAAAGATAAGCCTGGAGTCAGGAGACCTGCCTGTTTTGACATCACTGTCAGACCCACGGGATGCTGGGGAGGTGGTTAGGCGTGCTGCATACGGAATGTCTGAAACCGATCTGATCCCTTCTATGTTTTTGGAGTTGGCTTTGAGGTGAGTTTTGACATTTTATAATGAAAGCATTTCTGACTGCTGGTCAAGTGGTTGGGAATGCTTTTTTCGCGTTTTGCGTTAGGTTTATACGATATTTTACAAGATAGAGGAGGACATGTGGGATGATAGGCAATCGTAATAGGCGTTCATGGTTCATATGTACAGGATTGCTGCTGCTGATGGCAGTTATGGCTTCGGGATGCGGCACAGCCACGAAGACGGAGGATAGCTCAGGCAAGGGTGAGAATACGCCTGCACAACAGACTCCAGCAGGTAAAAAGCTGGTGATGGCGTATACGTGGAAACCGTCAGGCGTCGATCCGCATGGAGACAATAGCTGGGATGTGATGCGTTCCGGTGCCGGTGAGACACTCATTCGTTTGAATGAAAAGTTGGAGCCTGTGGCTTGGCTAGCCAAGGAATGGAAGCACGACAGTCCTAACGTGTGGACGTTCAGCTTGCAGGATAAGGTCACTTTTCATGATGGAAAGAGTATGGATGCAGCAAGTGTAAAAGCATCTTTGCTGCGCTCTATCGAGAAAAGTCACCTGGCGAAGGATTTACTGGATGTGAAGTCCATTGATGTAAATGGCCCGCTGACGCTGAAAATCACGACAAACCAGCCGAATGCAGCGCTGGCATCCAATCTGGCTGATCCGTCAACAATCGTGCTGGATGTGGCATCCATGAAAGATGAGCAGAGCTACCCTGCAATGACAGGTGCTTTTAAAATCAAAGCCTTTAACAAGGATCAATCCTTGGTCGTAGAGCGTTATGACGGATATTGGGGCGAAAAGGCACGACTGGCTGAAGCAACGATGAAATTCATTACGGACGGTAATTCGCGCCTGATGGCGTTGCAATCCGGTGAGGTGGATGTAGCGACGGATATTCCGGTAGATAACGCAGAGGTATTAAAAAAGAACGACAAGCTACAAGTGCTGTCGGCTCCGTCCTTGCGTACCCATATGATTGTGTACAACATGGAATCGTCTGTGTTCAAGGATGCGACCAACCGTAAGGTGGTAGACAGTCTGATTCCGCGCGCATCCATTGTGAGCGCCGTCATGAGGGGCTACGGTACGGAAGCAAGCAGCCCGTTTCCGAGTATCCTTCCCTTCGGTAAGATTGAGCGCAAAGCATTGAACGGAACGGCAGAGCAGTTGTTGACGAAGGATGGCTGGCAAAAGGATGCCCAAGGCACATGGTCCAAGCAGGGCAAGCCATTCGAGGTTACGCTGCTGACCTTCCCTCAGCGTCCGGAGCTATCCGTCATGGCTGAGGTTATTCAGAGCCAGTTGCTGAATGAGGGAATCCAGGTCAAAATTCGCAAGGTGGAAAATATCGACGAGGCGTTGACCAAAAACGATTGGGATTTTGCTATGTACAGCATGCTCACGGCCCATACAGGGGAACCGCAGTATTTTATGGACATGTTCTACTCCTCTACAAGTGAAGCTAATGTAAGCCGTTATGCTTCCAAACCGCTGGAGAATATTCTTCACAGCCTGAAGTTGGCAAAGGATACCACACAGCGTAATGCAGTAACACTGCAAGCGCTGGATATCATCAATACAGACTTGCCGCAGTCATTCATTGTACACCCTGACAATGTGTTTGGCGTGAAAAAAGGGGTAGAGGGCTTTACGCCGCATCCGATCGAGTATTACTACATTACAGCGCAATCTGATATTGCGGAATAACGAGCTACGTATCCTATGATTCGTTTTATACTGGAACGTGTGGCGCAGCTGCCCATCATTGTATTCGTTGTATCCACGCTGACTTTTGTACTGATGAGGCTGGCCCCTGGTGACCCTGCCCTCATTTTGCTAACCGCGCATAATGTTCCTGCTTCTGGGGAGGCGCTGACCGCGTTGCGAAACGAACTGGGCTTGAATAAGCCGCTTCATATTCAATATGTGAACTGGCTGCGGGATGTGTTCACGGGACATTGGGGAACCTCATATGTGTCCAAGGAGTTGGTGCTAAACGAACTGTGGAGCAGACTGCCCGCTACGGTGGAGCTAGCTTTGGCGGGCTTTGCCGTCATGACGGTGCTTACGCTTGGGATGGGGCTGGCTGCCTCGCTAAAAGTCAGCGGTCCACTAGATCGTCTGGGCAGGCTGTTCGCTTTGCTGGGATCGTCGATCCCTTCTTTTTGGCTTGGTTTTCTGCTGATCTATCTATTTTCCGTTCGCTTGGGCTGGCTCCCATCCATGGGAAGGGAGGACTGGACACATTTAGTACTCCCAGCGCTGACCCTTGGTGCAGGATTGGGAACGGTGCAAGCTCGTGTATTGCGTGCTCAAATGCTGGAGCTGAGTGACCGAAATTTTGTGAAAGCAGCGAGGGCTCGCGGTTTTTCCCGTATGCATATTCTCTTTTTTGAGCTATTTAAACATGCCGTTCTGCCAATGATTACGCTGTTAGGTACGAATCTATCATTTATGCTGGCAGGTAACGTCATCGTAGAGACCATTTTTTCATGGCCAGGGTTGGGCAAGTATTTTATAGATGCAATTACGCAGCGGGATTACCCGGTGATTCAGGGATATGTTATGTTTGCTGCATTTTTAATTGTAGGTGTTCAGTGTTTGGTGGATGTGGTCCAGACGGTGATAGATCCAAGGCTGCGTTTGCGTTAAGGGGGAAGCTGAAAATGAAAAAGATACGGCTTTCCTTTAGAGGAAGCTTGCTGACAGGGGGCGCACTGTTTGGCCTGATCGTGCTGCTCGGATTGCTGGCTCCATGGGCCGCCCCTCATGATCCTCTGCATGTGGATCTTCTGAACCGTTTGGCACCACCCAGTCGGAAATATCCTTTTGGTACGGATCATCTGGGTCGGGATGTGCTGTCACGGCTCATTTACGGGATTCGGACGAGTGTGCTAATCGCTTGTGCGATTACGGTAGCTACGCTGTGTATCAGTCTGCCCACAGGCTTGCTCATTGGTTATGTGCGAGGGCGCGTGGATCAGTTGATTATGCGGGGAATCGACGGCGTACTGGCTTTTCCTGATATTATTTTAACGGTAGCGATTGTGGGTATTTTGGGGCCGGGTTTCGTCAACATGACTCTAGCGATTATTGCGGTACGGTGGGCGGGCTATGTCCGCTATATCCGTAGTTTGGTTCAAAAAGCTTGCCAGGAGGACTATGTACGGTATGCCCGTTTGTTCGGTAATTCACACGTGCGCATACTAAGGCGTTATGTATTGCCACAAGTATGGCCGCAATTGTTGGTTTATACGGTATGGGATATCGGACGCGTGGTGTTAATGATCGCTGGGCTCTCCTTTCTTGGACTGGGTGTACAGCCGCCCAAGCCAGAGTGGGGTGTGATGCTGCATGATGCAACCTCGTATTTTCAGGTGGCTCCGCATGTTATGATCTTCCCGGGTTTGGCGATTATGCTATTTGTGCTTGCCTGCCAGCTTCTGGGTGATCATTTTTCGGAAAAGGAGGCGGCAAAATAATGGGGGAGCGACCAGTCACGGGGCGAAAGGACACGATAGAGCAAGCATACATGCAAAAACCGTTGTTACACGTGGAACATTTGGAGATTTGCCGTACAGGTGTAAGAGCCAGCGGAAGCGAAAGCAAACCGCTATTACGGGATGTGAACTTTTCCGTCTACCCAGGGGAAATTGTAGCCTTGACTGGGCCAAGTGGATGCGGCAAAAGCCTGACCGCACACGCAATCGCGGGTATGCTGGACCCAGGTGTTGGTGTTACGCAAGGGTGCATCTACTATAACGGGGAAGACATTATCCCGTTCCATGAACAGCGCTGGCAAAGACTGCGCCGTGGGGAAATTGCCCTGCTCATTCAGCAATCGCTGAGCGGGCTGAATCCGATCCGTACCGTCCGTGCCCAGCTGACGGATACGCTTAGACTGAACGGGGGGCGCCTGATGCGCGCCCAGAAGGAGCTGGGGCAAGCTGATGCTGCCCCGTCCCACACTGCATCGCAGCCCCAGGGTGTGCTGTCACGGATGCGGCTGATGCTAAATCGTGTCACAGAGCTGGCTGGAGGCCGTACTATTCCAGGGCAGGAATCCTATTTGTGTTCTCTGCTCCGCAAGGTCGGTTTTGCCGATCCTGAGCATATTCTGTCATCATATCCTTTTGAACTAAGCGGAGGTATGTGCCAAAGGGTACTGCTGGCTGCAATGTTAAGCTCTGGTCCGCGCCTCTTTATTGCCGACGAGCCTACTACAGCGCTGGATGTTATTAACCGCGACAAGGTTCTGGCCTTGCTTCTACAGTTGAGGGAAGATTTCGATCTCACGATTTTGTTAATTTCACATGATCGTCAGGGGATAAGCCGCATAGCAGATCGGGTGCTGGAGATGACCCCGGAAGGAAGGATGCAACCGTGATACTGGAATTGAAGAACGTCACCAAAGCTTACCCTGTCCGCAGACGGAGAAAAGGCTGGTTCAACACGAGACAGAGTGAGCAGCAGGCTATACAGAAAGTGAGTCTGGAATTACGACAGGGAGAATGCCTTGGATTGGTTGGAGAAAGCGGAAGTGGCAAAAGTACGCTGGCACAGTGTATTCTGGGGCTGGAGTCGTTGACCTCGGGGGAAATCTGGCTGGATCACCGGCCCATACATACTAGAAGGATGAAGGATATTCATCTGTACAAACGAATCCAGTTGGTTGCGCAGGACTCGGCCTCTTCACTGCATCCCCGTATGACCATTCAAGATATTTTGATGGAGCCGATCCGTAACTATTTTCCTAAGCGAAAGGTAAGGGCGCTGGATATCTGCCTTTCCTTACTGGAATCGGTAGGGTTGGAGGCTGACAGTCTGGGAAAATACCCTGCACAGCTAAGCGGTGGACAAAAACAGCGGGTGTGCATTGCTCGGGCGTTGGCGGTTGAACCAGAAATCATCCTGTTCGATGAATCGGTCGCCAATCTGGATACGACAACCCAGTCTTCCGTGCTAGACATGCTCAAAAGAATGCAACTCGAACGCCAGCTGTCCTATCTTTTTATCACTCATGATCTTCAGTCCACCCGTACGTTCTGTGATCGTGTTGCCGTCATGGTTCAGGGAGAGATCGTGGAAATATTTGAGGATTGGGATGAAGAACTATTGAAGCATGAATACACGCGTGCCCTATTTCAAACATTGGCGGATTAATCCATAAATTCAATATTATAAAAATTCAAAATAAATAATAGCTCTGCTTGCCGAATATTGTTGACAAAATATAATGTGGTACCTATTCTAAATATGATTATGATAATCATTATCACATATATAGAAAAGGGGAAATACATTGATGTCCGTTCGACACCGCAAGACTGCCACCCTTATGTTGGTGACTCTCCTCTTATTATCCGTTATTCTGGGCTGCGCGAAGCAGGAGAACACACCTGCATCCACCTCTACTAACGGAGCTGCCAATGAAAAGTCGATCACGCTATCGTGGCCACGGGATATTGGTACAATGAATCCTCACGTATACAACCCTTCCCAACTTTTTGCACAATCCATGATTTATGAGCCGTTAGTCAGCTACAAGCAAGGAGGCAAGCTGGAGCCTGCTTTGGCTGAATCTTGGACCATATCCAAGGACGGCAAAACATATACGTTTAAGCTGCGTAAAGGTGTGAAATTTTCCGATGGAACGCTATTTAATGCGGCGATTGTCAAAAAGAACTTTGACGCTATTATGAAAAATGAGAAAACGCATAGTTGGCTTGGTATAGTAGGCGTTCTCGACAAAACTGAAGCTGTAGATGACAGTACGTTCCGAATGACGCTCAAAGAGCCATACTACCCGGTTCTTCAGGATCTGTCTGTCGTTCGCCCGTTCCGGTTTTTGGGTGAAGCCGGGTTCCCGGATGATGGAGATACGTCCAAAGGAATTAAGAAACCTGTAGGTACAGGACCTTGGATGCTGGATGAATACAAGCAGGATGAGTATGCAACCTTTAAGCGTAATCCGAATTATTGGGGTACTGCACCGAAGGTGGACAAAATTACGGTCAAAATTATTCCCGATGGTGAAACACGTGTAATGGCCTTTGAAAAAGGCGACCTGGATCTGATTTATGGAGAGGGTGTTATTAGCCTGGATGCTTTCAAACAGCTTCGCGACACGAATCAGTATGTTACTACGCTGTCCGAGCCTGTTGGCACAAGAAGCCTGTTGCTCAACTCGTCCAATCCCAAGCTGGCAGACCTTCGGGTACGTCTGGCACTCCAGCATGGATTTAACAAGCAGGCGATGGTGGAAGGCGTAACCTCAGGGCTGGAGGAAACAGCGGATACGGTTTTATCCAAAAACTACCCATATACAAATGTGGACTTACAGCCAATAGGCTATGATGTGGAAAAATCCAAAGCATTGTTGGATGAGGCTGGCTGGAAGCTGCCCGCAGGCGGCACAGTACGGGAGAAAGACGGACAACAGCTGGATTTTGAGCTGATTTTCGACAAGACCGATCCGATCCAAAAGGCGATGGCTGAAACCATTCAGGCCGAATGGGGAGAGCTGGGTGTCAAAGTGAATCTGACCGGACTGGAGTTGACGGTTCAAATCAAGCGGCTTAGATCCAACCAGTTTGATCTGTATTTCTGGTACAACTATGGTGCGCCTTATGATCCGCATTCCTTTATTAATGTTATTGCCAAGAAGAGCTTCGGAATTTCTGAGGTGTTGAGCGCCCTTCCCATGAAGAAGGATCTGGATCAGCAAGTACACGAAGCACTTTCATCGACAGATAAAACCAAGCGTCAAGAACTGTATGCTTCGATTTTGAAGACGCTCCAAGAGCAATCTGCCATTGTGCCTATTTCGTATATTAAGAAAACGGCAGTGTATCAGAAAAAGATTACTAACTTTGTTTTCCCAGCTAATCGGGATGAAAATCCATTTGAGGGAATTGAAATTGGAAAGTAACTGAAACGGTGAGGTAACGTTAATTTACAGGATAGGAGGACAACTTATGATTAGCTATATCGGGAAGCGAATGGTAGCGGTCATTCCTATTGTTCTCTTTGCCACCCTCGTTACCTTTGCACTCATTCACATTTCACCGGTTGATCCCGCTGAAGCTTATTTGACGGCTGCTCATATTTATCCTACCCCGGAAGTTCTGGAGCAGAAAAGACATGAGTTCGGACTGGATCAGCCATTGCTGACACAGTATATGCATACAATTCAAAGAATCAGTCGGTTGGACTTTGGTACTTCGTATCTGACCAACAAGCCCGTGTGGGATGAGGTGAAGGCTCGATTGCCTGCCACTGTTGAGCTGGCATTAAGCAGCATGGCACTATCCATCGTTGTGAGCATCCCGTTAGGTGTATTGGCGGCGATGCGTAAAAATGGCTGGATCGACATGCTGAGTCAGGGGATTTCGTATTTCGGAGCGTCTATTCCCCAGTTCTGGCTGGGATATTTGTTAATCTTCTTTTTCTCTGTCCGATTGGACTGGCTACCTGTAGAGGGCCGGGGAACGTGGCAGCATCTGGTGTTACCGACGTTGACTCTGTCGCTGGTTCTGATTGCTTTATATACGCGTCTGTTGCGATCCAGTGTGCTGGAACAGCTTCAGGAAACGTATGTACAGTATGCCAGAACCAGAGGAATACGCGAGCGGGTGATTATGCTCAAGCACATACTCAAAATGGCTATGACTCCGCTAATAACAAGTATGGGCATGAATCTGGGCAAGTTGCTGACTGGAACGATTATTGTGGAGCAGGTGTTTTCATGGCCCGGGTTTGGCCGTTATTTTGTGGAAGCCATTTTTAACCGGGATATTCCCGTCATACAATGCTATGTGTTTCTGGCGGCATGCCTGTTCATCGTATGCAATTTGCTCGTTGATCTGGTGCAGTTGTATATGGACCCCCGAATTTCCTCGAAGGGACGAGCAGAGCAGTGATGATAAGGTTGCGTAAAATGTTCAAGGATCAAAAAGTAATCGTGGTTTGCTCAGTCGTGCTGGCAGCCCTTTTTATCATAATGGCGCTGGCTCCGTGGCTGGCTCCCCATGATCCCGTTAAGGTCAATTTACTGCACAAGCTGGAAGGCCCTTCAAAAGAGTATTGGCTAGGAACGGATCATCTGGGTCGGTGTAATCTATCCCGGCTGCTGTATGGAGCACGAATTTCGCTTGGCTTTGCGACATTAATTTTCCTGTCCTCGCTTAGCATCGGTGTTGTAATCGGATCAATTGCAGGTTATTTGGGCGGTTGGGTCGATAGTGTACTGATGCGGTTTTGCGAAGGCATTATGGCGTTTCCCAACTTGGTGCTTGTGCTCGGCATTGTCGGTATTTTTGGGCCGGGTCTCATGCAGGTGCTGTTTGCCTTGATGCTGGTGCAGTGGGTGTACTATGCCCGAATGTGCCGCAATATGGTCGTCAGTCTGAAAGAGCAGAATTTTATAGCGGCCGCAAGGATTAGCGGCTCCTCCTCAGGGGCCATTATCCGGCGGCACATCATTCCAAATGTGCTGCGGCCGATTATGGTCATTGGTACGCTGGAGATGGGCTGGGCGATTATGGACATCTCCGCGTTGTCATTCCTTGGTCTAGGTATCCAGCCGCCGACTCCTGAATGGGGAGCCATGATTCATGAGGGAACGGGATACATCCGCAGTCATCCAGAATTAATGATTTATCCGGGTATCATGATTCTGGTGGTGGTGATGGCCTTCAATATATTGGGGGAGACGCTGTCCGACCGATACGGGATTGCCAAACGTCAGTAAAACAGGAGTGGGGACAACGATGGATGACACGGCCAAGACGCAGGTGCTGGAGGTCAGCGACTTGCAGGTAAAGCTCAAAACTGATGCAGGGGCGGTATCTCTACTAGAACCTACCCATTTTGAACTGAAAAAGGGGCAGGTTCTGGGTCTTGTCGGCGAGAGTGGGAGCGGCAAAACAGTAACCTGTAACGCGCTTCTCCAGTTACTGGATCGCCAGACGATGGATGTGGAAGGCAGTGTCCGTCTGAACGGTCG
Source organism: Paenibacillus sp. lzh-N1 (assembly GCF_002872435.1). NCBI lineage: Bacteria > Bacillati > Bacillota > Bacilli > Caryophanales > Paenibacillaceae > Paenibacillus > Paenibacillus sp. lzh-N1. The sequence goes on from NZ_CP025696.1 coordinate 1,897,402, forward strand.
TGAGTTGAACGGAATGGCAACTGAGGAGATGCGCCGCATTCGGGGCAAGGAAATCGCTTTTATTATGCAAAATCCGATGAGAGCTTTTACGCCAGTATATACGATTGGGGATCAGTTTATGGAAACGATCCGCACGCATACCGGATTAACCAAACAACAGGCTCGCGATCTTGCCATAACGGCTCTGGAAAATATGAATCTGCCTGATCCAGCCAAGCTGATGAAACGTTATTCGTTTCAGTTGAGTGGCGGGATGCTGCAACGGGTCATGATCGCCATTTCCATGTGCCTGCGGCCAGCAGTGGTTATTGCGGATGAACCGACAACGGCACTCGATGTGGTTAATCAGCTACAGGTGCTGAGAGAGTTGGATCGCTTGCGTACGGAATATGACACGTCTATTTTGCTGATCTCGCATGATCTGGGTGTCATCTCCCAAATGGCGGATGAAGTGGCAGTGATGCAGCGGGGACGTATTGTTGAGCAGGCAGAGGTTTTTCAGTTGTTCGACCAGCCACAGCATGAATATACGAAAATGCTGCTGCAGGCCAGACCTAAGTTGTCCCTTCAGGGCATAAATCAGTAGGGCGATTAGTTGCCTATTGGATACTTTCAAAAGGGGAGCGAATGCGTGTGCTGCAAGTGAAGGAAGTAACTCATAGCTATAGAAAGCGCAAATGGCTGGGCCGCTCCGAATCACGTCTCCCTGTGCTCACTGATGTGTCGCTTACCATAGAGAGCGGATTTTGTCTGGGACTGCTGGGAACCAGCGGAGCGGGGAAGAGCACGCTGGGCAAGGTTATTCTGGGGCTGGAGAAGCCGCAGGAGGGTCAGGTACTGTTTCAGGAGCAGGACATCTATAATGGAAGTCCTCAAGTACGCAGGGGATTGCGACGGGATATGCAGGTTGTATTCCAGGACTGCTATTCTGCTGTAAACCCTCGCATGACCGCCGGACAGATTGTCGGAGAGCCTTTGGATAATTACGAGCGGTTATCAGTGCAGGAACAAAAAAGAACGGTAGAAGGCCTGCTGGAGCGGGTGGGTCTCAAGCCGGAGGATCGGAATAAATATCCGCACCAATTCAGTGGTGGACAATTACAGCGGATTAATATTGCACGGGCGATTGCGCTCAGACCCAAGCTGATCGTGCTGGATGAGTCCGTCAGCAGTCTGGATATGGTTCATCAGATGCGCATTTTATCCCTGTTGGAAGAGCTGAAAACTTCATTTGGATTGTCATATCTGTTTATCACGCATGATATTCGAGCGGCTTACGCCGTCTGTGATGGCATTGCTGTGATGGAACAGGGGAGATTAATCGAGCACTGTGATAAGAAAGATCAGATTTTTGAATCTGCTCACCCGGCTGTGCAACGTTTAATTTCGTCCATTTTGCCGGAGCACCCTGCAGACCGTTTTCCACTTCATGAATAACAACTGACCCGCAAGGGTCTTTTTTTGTGCAATATCTGGTTAGATAATCGAAATGAAATTTGCTAGTTGTATTATTTGAATAACTCGTTATAATATAAAATCATAGTAAATTACTTGGATTTCAAAAGGGGATATCACTTATGAAGAAATCTGCTTTAGTAGCAGCGATTGGCCTATCTCTTGTGTTATTAACGGGTGCTTTGAGTGGATGTTCCTCGAAGGAAGCGGCATCAGGGGATAAGGTACTCTATGTGGGGACACAAAATGACTACCCGCCGTTTGCTTTTACGAATGATAAAAACGAGCTGACCGGATACGATGTGGAAGTAGTCAAGGAGATCGATAAGAAGCTGGACGGCTATAAGATTGAATTTGTACCTTCGGGCTGGGATGCGATATTCCTTGCGCTGGATGCGAATAAAGTTCAGATCATCGCAGATGAAGTTGCCAAAAATCCGGAGCGTGAGAAGAAGTATCTGTTCTCGGATGAGTCCTATTTCTCCGCTCAGTCGGTTATTATTGTGAAAAAGGGTAGAACGGATATCCATTCTCTCAAGGATTTGGAAGGCAAGAAGGTAGCCGCCTCGGTAGGGGATTCCTATACGCAGTTGCTAGAGCAGTATAATGCGAAGAACGGGAACAAAATTATTTTAAAATATAACGATACAGGCACTTCGTCCGATAACCTCCAAGACGTGCAAAATGGCCGAGTGGATGCTTATGTGAATGATCCAGTGATGGCCGCAGCAACGATCAAGAAGGAAGGCTTGCAGGTGGAAGCTGTGGGCGAGCCTGTGCAAAGCGATAATATCAATCTGGTGTTCAAAAAGGATAAGCAGGGTGAGGAGCTGAAAGCTAAAATCGACCCGATTATTAAAGAACTTAAAGCGGACGGAACACTGAAAAAATTGTCTGAACAGTGGACAGGCGGAGAATTTATTCCTCAGTAATAACAATGTAAAAAGTAGAGTGGGGTTCCTATGGAAAAGCTGTTTGATTTAGATTATATGCTGAAAAGCCTTCCCCAGATCGTGGAGTATCTCCCTGTTACATTATGGATTGCGTTTGTCTCCATGTTGCTGGGTGCGATCATCGGGTTGGCTACGGCCTTAATCCGGATATACAAGGTGCCTGTCTTGGCGCCCTTGTCTACGTTGTATGTCTCGTACATCCGGGGAACACCGCTCATTGTGCAGCTGTTTCTCGTATATTACGGAATACCCAAGTTTTTGTATTATTTTCAGAGCGAGTATGGCTTCTTACAGCAATTTAATGTCTATGTCATTCCGCCCGAGCTGTTTGCGTTGCTTTCATTTTCGTTGAACCTTGGAGGATATTTGTCGGAGACATTCCGGGCAGCGATTCATTCAGTCGATCGGGGACAATTTGAAGCTGCCAATTCCATCGGCATGAGCCAAACACAGATTATGCTCAAAATTGTATTGCCGCAGGCGCTAACGGTGGCTTTGCCCAATTTGGGAAACACACTGATCAGTACAGTGAAGGATACATCATTTATTTTTATGATTGGTGTCGTCGATATGATGGGACAGGCCAAAATTATGGGCGCGCGAGCGTTGGCTTTTTTTGAGGTCTATGTTGCGGTGTCTTTGATCTACTGGTTGGTGTGCATCATTATTGAGCGCGGGCTTGTTGTGCTGGAGAAGCGTATCCGAATATACGAAAGAAGTGAATAAGGGCATGATTCAACTTCATCAAATTCATAAGCATTTTGGGCAGCATCATGTGTTAAAGGGCATAGACCTGACGGTGGGCAAGGGAGAAGTCGTGGTCATCCTGGGACCAAGCGGATCGGGGAAGTCTACACTGCTGCGTAGCATTAATTTTTTGGAACAGCCAACCAGCGGTATCATTGAAATTGACGGTCTGAAGGTAGATGCGGCCAAGGCAGGAAAAAAGGATATTCTCGGATTGCGGATGGCAACGGCAATGGTATTTCAGCAATATCAGCTGTTTAAAAATTTGAATGCACTCCACAATGTGATGATTGGTCTGACCAGTGTGAAAAAGATGGATCGCAAGCAGGCAAGGGAGATCAGTGAGGGCATTTTGGAAAAGGTCGGGTTAAAGGATCGTATGACCTATTATCCTGCCCAGCTTTCGGGTGGACAGCAGCAGCGTGTTGCGATTGCCCGCGCTTTGGCGCTGAATCCGCAGGTGTTGTTGTTCGATGAGCCAACCTCCTCACTCGATCCTGAGCTGGTGGATGAAGTGCTGTCCGTAATTCAAAAGGTGGCGAGTGAAGGCAATACGATGATTATTGTTACGCATGAGCTTGGTTTTGCGAGGGATGTAGCGGATCGGGTCGTGCTGATGGAGCATGGTGCGATCGTGGAACAGGGGCCGGTGGAACAGTTTTTCAATCATCCGAAGGAAGAACGGACACGACAATTCTTGGGCAAAGCTTTGGGGCAAAGAACGTTACAGGACCAGCCAACATCGCCATAAAAGTACGTGAATGGGTTAAAGGTATGTGCAGTGCTGTAGATTCATTGCAACTATCGTAAAAAGCACGCTAAACAAGTCGCGGTAGGCAGGAAAGTCGGCGCTTGTTTTGTCGTGCTTTTTTAGCCTTACATTCGAAGTTATTTTCCTTTGCAAAGTAGCTAATCACCCTTATTCATGATAAATTCTAAGAACAATAAAGTGAAGTTGTAATCGGGAAGGAACATTGGCAAATGAAAAAGGTTCTGTTCATTAATACCGGAGGAACAATTTCTTCCTCCTATCAGGAAAACGGCCTGACTCCAACCCAATCGGCTGAAAATATTTTGGCTGAAATTCCGGAGCTTCAGGAAATTTGCGAGATTGATGCCTGCAATCTGATGAGCATTGATAGCACCAATACACAACCAGAGGATTGGGCTTCCATCGCTCGGATGGTACATCGTTCGCTCGATCAATACGACGGTATTGTTATTGCCCATGGCACGGATACGATGGCTTACACAGCTTCAGCCCTGAGCTTCATGTTGGGCACTGTAGACAAACCCGTCGTTGTGACAGGTTCGCAGGTATCCATATTGGCGGAGCACAGTGATTCCAAAAAAAATGTAATTGACTCATTCCTGACCGCATGTGGCGAGGTGGCAGGGGTTTTTGTCGTGTTTAATGGCAAAATTATCAACGGTAGTCGCAGCTCGAAAATCAGAACACGCAGCTATAACGCTTTTGAGAGTATTAACTATCCGTACATAGGTCTCGTGGAGAACGGCAAGGTGGTCTATACGGAGGGTGTATTTGCAAATCGTGATACCGTTCGTCACCCATACAATGACGGGTATGCTGCTGAAGTATTTCTGCTCAGGCTGATTCCAGGTACGAATCCCGCGATTTTTGATGCTATTCGGAGTTTGGGCTATAAAGGTATCGTCATTGAGGGCTTTGGTATGGGGGGCGTGCCTTTTAAAGAAAGAAGCCTCATTAGCAAAATTGAGGAGCTGATGAAGGACGGTATGAGTATTGTCGTCACAACTCAATGTCCTTATGAGGGCGGGGACCTGACGATTTATGAGGTAGGTCAGAAGGTACTGGAGAAGGGTGTTATTCCGGGCTATGACATGACAACGGAAGCGCTGGTGACGAAAATGATGTGGGCATTGGGACAGACGACAGACCCGGCCGGGGTAGCCAAGATTATGGCAACGAACTACGCGGACGAAGTGTCCTTGCCTGCGGATACAGCTTCCTGATAGGAAGCTGATTTCCGTAGGTGCCAGCTACATACCGGCTAACGCCGAGCCTGCTCCAGCCTATTTTTAATCTCAATGGCCATTTCCAGTGCTTGTACGGCCGACTCCAGGGGAATGAGGCATTCCGCATGTCCGCCAAAGCATTCAAGTGCATGATCCCAAATTTTTTCGTATGGATTGGCAGATTCGAGATTGATTTTTTGCTTTCCTGATGCGGTATACTCAAATAATGCGGTGGGTATAGGATCGTTTTCGTCACTCTCATGAAATACCAGTTTGGCTTTTTCAAAATAAGCCTCATAGGCTACCGTGAAAGGATAGCTTTTCGGCATATGGGAAGAAGCGATGACTTCTGTGAAGGCATCCCGATGTTGATAATAAGCCCGAACCTGTGCCTGTTCGGGATGGACTACCTCTGTGCCCCACACTGTATATGGATCACAGGGACCCCATAGCCAGGTGAATAAATCCAGTTCATGAATCATGAACTGCGTAGGGATGGAGCTTAGTCCAAGGTCTCCCCACAAGGGAGGGGTTTCTCTTTTCAAGGACAAGGAAATGAGTTTTCCGTATTTTTGTTGGCGATAAGCCTCGTACAGATAGGTATAGGCAGGATCAAACTTAATGAACTGGTTGACCAGAATTTTTTTGCCATATTGCTTCTCAGCTTGTTGCATAAGAAGAGCGTCTTCGAGATGAAAGCAAACCGGTGTTTCACAAAATACATGCTTCCCGTGCTTTAGCGCATCAATGGCATGTGACCTATGCAGGTGGGAGGGCAGGCATAGATCGACGATATCCACGTCCGGATCCAGCAGAATATCCTCTATATTTTGTGTGACTTCTACGTTTAGCTCCTCTTTCAATTTTTGCAGCTTGGTTTCGTTTCTTCCAAATACAATGAGTCTGTTTACCTTGGGATGGTTGTTTAACAGTGAGGCATGATACGCTCCGAATCCCGTCCCCAAAATTCCAATATTCATCATCCATTACACCCCTTACTTCTATGATACACACCTATTGTTGCCAACAGGGTGTCAACAATCTTTGCATCATCTTTTCATTTCGGGTTAACCATCTATTGTGGAGGTATGATTGTGAGACTGCATCGTTTAATCGCGATTTTATTATGTATCGAATCTAGAGGGAGAATGAAAGCCAGGGAATTGGCGTTGGCATTGGAAACCTCTGTACGCTCCATTTACAGGGATATCGACCTTCTGGCTGAAGCCGGAGTTCCGATTGTTACCGCATCCGGCCCGAAGGGCGGAATTTATTTAATGGACGGTTATACAGCGAATCTGAAACAGTTGAATGGCGGGGATGTCATTCAGTTGTATTTAACGGGGATGGGCATTTATACGGACGGGTCCACAGAATCGGGTTTGAAGTTAAAGAATACTTTGCTCAAACTGGAACAGACGATGCCGGCCCCATATCAGTCCGATATTAGGAAAGCCAAAGCGCGGTTTTATTTTGATGATACACCGTGGTGGACGGAACGTGTAACGATTCCTTGCCTGGAAGCCGTGAGAGCGGCAGTGTGGGGGTCCTATAAAGTAACTATTCAGTATGAGAAAGCTGACGGCTCTTGTTCTTCTCGCGATGTACATCCCTATGGACTTGTGGTGAAAAAGGGAGATTGGTATCTTATTGCCTTTTGTGAAGTCGGGCAGGAGGTTCGGACCTTTAAGTGTGAGCGAATTATAGAGATTCAGCCGTCTGCCGAAGTCTTTGAGGTTCCTGGAGATTTCTCACTGGAGCATTATTGGATGAGGCAAGAAAGCACGTTTAAGCAGCTTTGTAGAGAGAAAGAATACTATCCTGTTCTGATCCGAACGACTAAGAAGCAAGCTGGAATACTAGCGAAAAGGATGGAAATCATTCAGTCTGTGCAGGAGGGCAGTCACTTCATTGTAACCGTTAACATGTATAGCTATGAAGCGGCTTGCCGCGATGCGATGGATTGGATCGGCCGGGTTGAAATCGTGGAGCCTGCAATACTCCGACAGTTTGTGAAGGAGGAAATTAGCCGACTCCAGAGGATCTACGGTTAAATCATCAAAAAAACATCTGCCGATAGCAGATGCTTTTGCTTGTTAAGTCCAGGCCCAGAGGAATGCATCACGATCCCAGGCGATTCGGCCACCATGTAGCTTGCGAAATGCCTTTTTGATCTCTTTTTCCAAAGATACATGACCATGCTCGCTTATAAACACATACTGCTCTCCGTATTCAGAGCGTACATATGCAATAGCATCTTTTTGTGTCAGAGTGCCCACTTCACGGATCTGCGCGATCATCCATTGTGCAATTTGTTGTTCTATAGTTGGGGTGTTGTCCATTTGTCGTATCCTTTCCTGCGACCGATTGGGTGTAGCTGTTCAGCTCGCCTCCTGTAGTATACGGCAATTCGGAGAATTATTGAATTTTTTGATATAAATGTACTTATGCAGTTGGCTAAGTGGGCTTTCTTTTGTATAATTAAGGGAATATTCACGGGAATTTTCTTTTTTTGTATTGAAATCATGCAAGTTATCCCTGGGGGTGCCTGATTTGAAGGAAACAACCACTATTCGCGCAGAGCTGGAGCAGTACATCAGACGAGAAGGAATTACGATTAGTAAGTTTGGGGAGAAGACAGGTATTAATGCAGGTACGATCAGTGCCATTATCAACGGTAACCGGCCAATTGCGATGCTGTTGCTGGATCGGATTGCTGCAGGCATGGGGCTTGAAGAAGGGAGTCTCTATGAGCTTTACATTGATGAGTTTATACGGAATACGGCACCGAATTGGCGACGGGTTCGTCCCTTTTTGCATCGCTGTGCAGAGCTGAACAAACTGGATTGTATTAAGCAAGTCGTGGAGTTTATGATGGACTATCTCATATACGCCCCGGCTTTATTTGAGACAGCGGAAGAATTATTCAACGAAGGCAGGCACGAGGCTGCGGCCATTATCTATAAAAATGTCGCGGAAAGCGAGAAGTATCAACATTCCGAGCGGCTGGCGCTATGCCAATACCGTTTGTTTACGATTGCCATTGGTGATGACCAGGATGAAAATTTATGGGCAGCCACACATTTTGAAAGCTTTGTGGAGCGGTTGGGTGAGGCAGACCAATTGGATGCCTTAAGAGACTTGGCTAATACGTATGCCTCCTTGCGGCGTTGGGATAAAGTAGAATGGTTTGCTGAAAAAATGGCTCAAAAAGCTAAAGTACAATATGAGCAAAAATACGGAAATAACAGAAAATCAGAGCGTGGCAAGGAACCTAAGGGACCTTTGTTTATGTATATTGTATATTCTTACGTGCTGCGTGCCGGCGTGTGGGATGAGCGCGGGGATTATCAGAAGGCGCTGGAATATGTATCCCTGTACTCTGATTTGAGCTGGGTGCAAGAGGATACGGAAGAAGCTCAGCGTTTGAAGGCTCTTTGTAGCAACTGGGCTGAGGCCAACGGGTATTTGTATCAGTTGATGTCCGGCAGCTTGGATGTAATTCCACAGTATGTAGATTATTTGGAAAAAAATGAAGGCGAAATTCTAGTGGGGTTACATAAAATAATGGTAGCGGCCAACCGTTATGATTTTAATGTAGATCATGTACTGCAACACTTTGAAAAACAAATTGAGGCATTTGCAGATCAGCATGCCAAGGTAGGCACCTATACCGAGCAAATGTCAGCAGATCTCTATGCACGATTTTTGGCAGAGATGGCTTGTTACGATCTCAACAAACATCGTTATTCCAAAGGTATGAAATTCCTGCTCGAGAGCCTTTCCTATTCCGTCGTGCTGAATGGTAATCCTGTCACCATCAAATGTGTAGGACTATTTGAAAAGTATCGGCATACTGCCACTTCTGAGGACAAAGAGGAGTATAAAAACTTACTTGGAGAGGTAGAGTACATCCATGATAAAAAAGATCGTTTTTTCTCTGCTCGCATTTAATGTTTTTATCCTATTGCATTTTCCACCCGTCACCCCTCCTATAGAAGACCCAAGCGATGTCCACAGTCATGGGCTGGGGGGATGGGCATTGTCATCTCCTGAACCATTCGCATAGAGGGTCTGGATAACATTAAAAAAGGTATTCTCTTATGAAGAAGAGGATACCTTTTTTATTTGGAAGTGCATTTGAAGGAGCGTCCTTGCCGTCAAGTGAGAGGAGTTGGGAGCTGGGCAGGCGGAAACCATACATGACGCAGATCCACCCAGCCCTGGCTGTTAAAGGATACGCCGCGTACAGTAGGAAGATATGCCGTTTGAACGGGCTTTTCATATAAGATATGCAGCTGGTGCTCATCCATGAGCCGAGTTTCGATATGTTCAAATTGCTGCGCTCTGACGGTATGATCAGCTTCCCGTACAATTTCGCGCAGCAGTCTTTCGATATCCACGCGGCTATGCGGCTCCACATGTCCGGATACATTAAGATACAGATCAAACAGGCGCAATTGCTCATCACGGTCACGAAACAGAGAAAAGATGATTAAGTCTGACTCCATACGAATCGATGAACTTTTAAATTCATTCATGGATGCGGCCACGATGTTACAAGTATATCCACAGGATTCGAGCTGGGCCGCGACCCGTTCTGCATCCGCTCTATACTCAGGAATGGTGGCAATTTGCAACGCCGCCAGTGGTTCACATGAATCGTTAGCGTTAGATGAATCCACTGCTGAAGGAAGGGGGCGATGATCCAGACATGCTACAATCCGAGCACGTATTTCCGGGTTGCGCAGCGGTCCGTCCTTGTGTGTGTTACATGTGATAAATTTGCGCACCGAAGCTGCCGAGTGAATCTGGCTCCATGCGGTATCCGTGTCTCTTGCCAGGATAGGATTATGAATAATGTGAAAAGAGGAAGCGGTGTCTTCCATATCCGACGATTCCAGCTTAGTTGCCCACGGGAGTTGGACGATTTCCACCCGATCTAGATGAGCACGACCTTGAAAATAAGGTGCAAAAGCCTCAAGTAGGCACAGGCTTTCGTTCATTTCCGTGACCTTGAAGGCCCCTGTACCGATAGGACGGACGCCAAATGCGGCTTCACCCACCTGATTAAGCTCACGCGGTACAATTGCAGCCCGGCTGGTACACAGGAAGGATAGAAATAGCTCGTTCGGCTCCTTTAGTACAAAGCGTACCATCGTCGGACTCAACGCCTGAACGTGCTGAATTTGCCGGACGATAAAATGGTAAAGTCTCCTTCCCGGCGCCCGGCTCAGTCGCTCAAAGGTATAAACGACGTCTTCTGCGGTCAGTATTTTGCCGTTATGAAACAGCACTTCTTTACGCAGGAAAAAAGTCCACTGCGTACGAGTAGTGTCCACTTCCCAAGCGTGCGCCAGTCCGGGCAAAATCTCGCCGCTCTCGTTCGCCCGGCGGGCCAGCCCGTCAAAGACATGGCTGGATACGAAGGACTCGGCGAGCCAGTTCAAGTACAACGGGTCCAGCGTATAGAGCTGCTGGCGAATAGGCAGACGCAGCGTGTCGATCTGCTGCTGATCACTGCGCACCTCTGCGTGATGCCCGAAATAATTCAGCAGCCAGCCTTGTAAATGCTCCTGCATGGTGGAGGAGCGTGAATGAGCTCGGATTTCATCCAGTGCGCGTTTGATATCATGGCGGTCTATGGCTTGCATCATGGATTGCACGGCAATGTCTTCCGGCTGAATGAGGAAGCGTAGACTGGAACGGCGGCCTCTGCCTCGGCGGGGAGTCCATTGTATCCAGTCGTGCTGCTCCATTTTCTGAATGATCATCAAGGCGTTGCGGTGGGTGCAGTCAAAAATAGCCGCCAGCTCATCCAGTGTAGTCTCTATGGTATAGTTCTCGTCCCTGTCGTCAGCTGCGTGGGAGTGAAGCCGTAAAAATTGGGCGTGAAGTTTCATTCAGGAATGCTCCGTTTCCCCTATGCTTGAGTAAAAGCGTAACTGCTTTTATAAAATAGGAAATTTTATTTCAATTAATTTCTCTTTATCTTCTTATTTTATCATCTACAATAAGGGTTATAAAGCATAGTTGTGGAGGTATTTACCATGCATGACAAGATGAGTGGATCGTCTTTGCCGAAAGCGTCGTTGTTGTCCGCCTTTGCTGGCGCCATTGTGTTGGCGCTGGTTCATCAATATCTGTTCTTCGGACATGGGCTGGGCGTGTCTATGCCTATTTTTGTTATTGTATTTTACGTGTATATGTATTCCTTTAATCGAGATCGTTGCCAGCCCCTTTCATGGATAGGACGTCTGCTGTTCGTGGTCATTATGATGCTGGCACTGACATATGTGCTGTTCGATAACCCGATCTTCTATGTGTTAAATGCCCTGGCTATAGCTGCTCTGATTAGCGTGCATATGGTGTTGCTGTTCGGGGAAAAAAGCCATGGCTGGTCGGAAATCGGTATTATCGGTCAGGCGCTAAGCCATTGGTTTTATCAAAATTTTCGCCATATCGTGACCCCGTTTCGGATGTTTAAGACGGCAGCCTTTCGGAATGTAAAGGATGAGCGTAAGCGTGTATTGGGTAAAGTGATAATCGGTCTACTTATTGCCTTGCCGTTGCTACTCATTATTATATCTCTGCTGGCTTCGGCAGACGGGATGTTCGAAAAGTTGTTATCAGGCATACCCGCATGGATTGGCACATTGACCTTTGGGAGTGGTTTGCCGCGGCTGATCTGGACCTGCTTTTTTACCTTCTGTTTTTTCTGTTACTTGTGGGGATTTGTACAGCCTGCTCCGCGGAATACGGAGAGAGAGGCTCAGCCAGCAGTAGCAGTACCTTATCACGAGCCGGTCGCGATCAAGTTTGATCCTGTCATTACCGCTACAGTGCTGATTGTCATGAATCTGGTGTATGTTGTGTTCGTTGTGCTGCAGTTCGGATATCTGTTTGGTGCATGGGAAGGGGCTTTGCCAGAAGGAACCTCGTATGCTGAATATGCGAGAAGAGGATTCGGGGAGCTGGTTATGGTAACAGGTATCAACTTTGTGCTGATGATCAGTGTATTGAAGTGGACTGAATTCGGCTCAGGTATAGTACAAACATTGAACAGCGGCCTGCTGTACATACTCGTTGGTTGTTCGGGTGTGATGCTGTACTCGGGATATACCCGGCTGGTCATGTACGAAGAAGCATACGGCTATACGTATATCCGCTATCTGGTACACGCATTTATGATTTTTCTAGGCTTGCTGCTGCTCGTTGCAGCTGTGCGCATTCATGTCCGCCAGCTTCCGCTGGCGAAATATTATATTGTACTCGCTCTAATCGCCTATGTCGTCGTGAACTATGTGGGCATTGATGTACGGATAGCTGAAAATAATCTCGAACGGTATCGTACAACATCGGTGATAGACAAGGAATATTTGAGTGAGCTGTCAGCGGACGCGATTCCACTGCTGATTGATTTTAGCCGTAAGGAACATGGAGCGCTGGATGAGTTTTTACAAACCCGCTTGATGAGCATGACGAGAGAAGAATCGAATTGGCCAGAATTCAATTGGGCTAAGTATCGAGCGCAACAGGAATTGCACGACTATATTTTGGAATGAGAGGTGTTTGGGAATGATCGGAACAGATACGACACAGGATATGGTATTAGAGCTACAGGATGAAATGTCACAGTATCAGTATCAATTTGGTGTAAGGCGGAATGATTTTCTCGTGGAGGCTATGTCCTACGGGATGAGTGAGGAGGAAGCCCGTGCTTATGCTATCCAGCGTATTGGCCCGGTCGTTCCCGTCACCTGCATCCCTACGTTGGCTCTAGGCAAAGTGAGACCGCTCAGTCCAATGTTGGCAGCGCGGTACCAATATGCAGGGGATTGGAAGGACATCCATGAGCATCTGCTCCTTCCTGATGAAGTGCTGCGAATCGCAGGTACACAGCATTTTCGCAGCTGGATCAGCGATATGCGAAATTACTGGGTAGAATCGGCCCCTTACCGATTCGGGGATGATCGTCTTTCGCTGCTGTCGGTTGCAAGCGAGAAAGAAGGTCACTTTTCCATGCTCGTCTGGAGGGAACCTGGTGAAGAGCCAGAGGTATGGACGTATGCTTCCCAGCATGAATACCGATTCAGTCATTTGCTCCACTGGTTCAAGTGGCTGAACGGGCGCAGTGAAGAATGAGAGGTACAGGTGATGAAAAAGAATCGTAATTGGATCGTGCTGTTTATTGGCATTGCTGTAATGGTGGGGGTTGCAGACTATTTTACACCCGCTAAGCCTGCGACTACTCCTGAGCTTATCGTTCCAACCGTAATCAGTGAAGAAAGTCTTCAAGTAAGTGATGATTAATCAAGCAAAAGCCCTGGTTATCACTGTGAATGGAATCTGAATAGGAAATATAAAAAGAGTTCATTTTCTGTGGTATTGCGTTGTTAAAGTAAGCCGGAAATCACCCTAATAGTTGAGAGGGAATTGAAGCCAACATCAATTGAATGTGGAGCCATTCAGATGTTCAAGCGACTCCGTCATTTCCTCTACAACTTATATTCAGGGGGAATTTTCAATGGCTAGAAGTGCAAGCACATACGCATCTGTAATCGATGGCTTTAAGGTAGAAACGAACAAAAAGTATTCACCAGTAGGTGGAACAAAATGTAATATCTTCGCGCAAGATGTGATGGCTGCGATGTCGGCTTCCTTGCCAGGTGGCTTAGCCAATCAAATGGCTGATGCTTTACTGAATAAAAAGGCGCCAGGCTGGTCCTCTGTAACTTTTCAGGATGCTCAAAAAAGAGCAAATCTCGGGTACCCTACGATTGGGATCAAAAAAGCGGACGGACATGGTCATGTCGTAGTCGTCAGACCGAAGGGATCATCGATTACGATCTTGAAGGAAGTACAGATCGCTCAGGCGGGGACCAAAAATTACAACAGTAATACTATTAATTATTCTTGGGTGGCAGCTGATCTGCCTGGCGTAAAATTCTATACACACGACTAAGTGGTTTGAGATATTGGCAATCTAAACAACCCTGGAAGCAGATCCATTCGATCTGCCTCCAGGGTTGTTTTTTATTTTGAAACAGAATGTTTAGATACAATGAAGGCTTTGCCTGGCTTGATAAAAGCAACAGCATAACCATTAGAGAAGGAAGAAGATTCCGATCTGTATTCAAGCTTGGTCAGCAGTTGACCTTGGCGATTGATGTAACCGAATTTTCCGTCCGAAACGGATGAGTTTGCTTGTTTACCGACTAAAGCAATGCCTTCCTTGAATGGAGATGTAACGTCATATTTTTGTTGATATTTAATGACCAATGTTCCGGTTTTATCAATAAACCCAACTTCATTTTTCGCATTTTTCACACTGGCCAGACCCTCGCTAAAATCCTGTGCATCCGTAAATTTAAAGGGAATCAAGACTTTTCCCTGTTTATTGATGAATCCCCATTTACCCTTGGCATTTTGTACTGGGGCCAATCCTTCCGAGAAGTCTCCGCCGGATTTGTATTGAGGTGGAATGACTTCTTTGCCTGCCGTATTGATATAACCGTATAGCCCCTTGCTATTTTGAACAATAGCCAAGCCATCCGAGAAACTACGGCTGTATTTATATTGATAAGGAATCGCTAGTTTACCGGAAGCATTCACAAAACCAATCTTCCCAGTGTTAGGGGCATAGGCAAGAGCCAGACCTTCTGTAAATACATATTCTGAATCCACATTTTCTTTAAAATGAGAAAGGATTTTTCCCGTTCGATCTATAATTGCATTTTCTTTGGTGTCTGCTATTGTGACCTTGGCTTTGCCTTCGGAAAAGACATTGGCTTCGGTATATTGGCAAGGAATAACCAGTGTCCCTTTGGTATTAATGTATCCATAGAGATTGGTTTTTGTATTTTTGACTACAGCTCGTTGCTCTTGAAAATCACCAATAGGTTTAAGCTCGGCGGGAAGAGAGAAAGCTTTTTGTCCTTTGGTATTGTAATACACAAGGTTTCCGGCAGATGTTTCAGCGGCCAATAAGCCATCATGGAAAGCACCATCGCTTGAAGGACGAGCAATGTTGTAATCTACAGCGGTTTTAGAGACTTCAATGGTTGTTGTACTGGATGCGGCCCAACCTGTTCCCATAACGGAGAGGCTAGTCACCAGAATCAATGCAGCTAATCCTAACTTTTTCAACATGCATAAGCTCCTTTGTGAGTTGATTTTAACTTCGGGCTTCAAAGAATTCTGCCCTCATACGTAAGGCCTTCCATAATATAGACGATAAAAATGTAGGAATGTTTCTTGATATTCAAATTTTTTCTAATTTTCAGTGTGTGAAAGCTCTAAACCTGACCTACATCTTTCGGATGCTCAACAGAGAGTTGCCGTTACGCATAAACTCATACGGGACCTTGGCCTCCGTCACCCGTAAGCCTTCTGCCTCCAGCTCAAGAATCAAACGATCTAGCAGATCGTGTACCGTTTTTTTATGAAACTCATAGTGAGTCGATCACTATACCTAAACAGAAACTGGGCAGACAGCACGATATTAAACTGTTCATCCTCAAAGCGAAGCTCCGGTAGTACCGCAGCAACGTAGCGTTCTGGGTGCTTCCTCATATATCCTGCGTGCAATCCTGAAGTGCTTGATGCCGCTGCTCGCTAAGCCTCGCACATCTCTTATAGTGAGAATCGATTATTATTGAGAGATTTAAGATATATCAGTTCATTTTTCAAAATAAAGAAGAAAATGTGTCATTTTAAAAAAAGTCTATACATATATGTTAAATGTATAGACAAATTCGAAAAGCGGATTTATAATTACGCTGTAAACGTTTTCTAGTAGTTATCATCCAATCAGACCTTGAAGGGAAGGAATAATCATGAAGAAAATTTTACTGGCGTGCAGCTCAGGTATGTCTACAAGTTTGCTGGTTACCAAGATGCAGGAATATGCTAAGTCCATTGGAGATGAGGCTGAAATTTGGGCAGTAGGTCAAGATCAGGCAGCAGAAGATATGGCTAAGGCTGACGCGGTATTGATTGGCCCGCAAATGAGTTTTCTTAAAGGACAACTGGAAAAGGAAGCATCTCAATATGGTATTCATGTAGAAGTGATCGACATGATGGCCTACGGAATGGTTGACGGTAAGAAAGCCTATGAACAGGCCGTAAAGCTGGTGGAACGCAAAAATGGATAAGATCAATATAGCTGAACTGACGGAAGAGCAAATTAGTTTCCAACTTATTCTTCACAGTGGAAGCGCTCGCAGTAAAGTAATTCAAGCGCTGACTGAGTATCGAAATGAAAATGTAGAAGGTGCGGACGAACTGCTCAAAGAAGCCAAACAAGATTTACGTGCTGCACATGATATCCATTTTCAAATGGTTAAGAAGGAAGCGGGAGGTACTCAAACTCCCTTTTCGCTCCTTCTGATGCATGCCGAGGATCATCTGATGTCCACGGTGACCATGAAGGATCTGGTTAAAGAACTACTGGAGCTGTTCAAATCCAGAAGTTTATAGCAGGACCTGTAAAATTGTGAATTTTGGGACATGAAATGCTTGCAACCCTATTGATGCAAGTCACTTCGCGGGGAGGAATAGGCTTTGTTTGAAAAATTAAGCCGGATACTGATACCTATTGCCGGTAAACTGAACAACAACCGCTATCTTACTGTACTGCGTGATGCATTTATGTTGTCATTTCCATTAACAGTTTTTGGCTCCATCATTGTCGTTATTATCAATCTGCCGTTTCTCAAAGGTTGGATGGGTGACGGTAATTATGCGACTTTTAACAGTCTGCTGAACATTGCGCCGAGTGCCACCCTGAACATCATGACCTTATTCGTAGTTGTCGGGATCGGCTATTATTTATCCCGAAGTTATAAGGTCGAGCCCATATTCGGCGGCATGATCGCGTTGGTCAGCTTCTTGATGCTCACCCCATTTGTGCTGACACAAGAAAGCGGTGCCACGATTGCTGGTGTCATTCCGTTGGATCGAATTGGGGCCAAAGGCATGTTCCTTGGCATGATCGTTGCTTTTATAGCTGCTGAAATTTATCGAAGAGTGACACAGCGGAACATTGTTATCAAAATGCCTCCAGGCGTTCCGCCAGCTGTTGCCAAATCGTTTGCCGCTTTGCTTCCGGCGTGTATCACATTGGGCATATTTTTGATCATTAATGTTGTAGTTACACTGACTCTTCATAATAACCTGCATGATCTGATTTATCATGCTGTACAGGCACCTCTGGTGCATTTGGGCAGTGGTATTATACCTACATTAATTGCTATTTTCTTTGTTCAGCTTTTATGGTTCTTTGGGCTTCATGGTCAGATTATTATCAACTCAGTCATGGAACCGATCTGGAATACGCTGGCACTTGAAAACTACGAAGCGTACTCCAAAGGAGCAGAACTGCCGCATATTATCACCAAGCAGTTTGTGGATATTTATACCGTAGGTATCGGTGGTACAGGTATGACACTGGCAGTCGTGCTCACGATTCTGATCTTTCTAAAGAGCAAGCAATTGAAGCAGGTCAGTAAGTTGGCCATTGGACCAGGTCTATTCAATGTCAATGAACCCGTCATTTTCGGTTTGCCGATTGTGATGAATCCGCTTATTTTTGTCCCATGGGTCATTGCTCCAATGATCGTTACGCTGATTACTTACTTCGCGATGTCCACCGGGCTTGTACCACCGCCTAACGGAATACAGGTCCCTTGGACGATGCCGTTGTTCTTTAGTGGAATGATGGCTACGGGATCTCTAATGGGAGGCGTACTGCAGTTGTTTAATATGGCTGTCGTTTTTGTCATTTGGTTCCCATTCCTGAAATTTATTGATCGAATGAACGTCCGTAAAGAGCAGGAAGAGGAGATTAACCAAGCAGCCATTGCAGGTAAGGATCAAACTGTTGGAATGTAGTGTGAATGAGCCTGAACTAGCGGCTTATTCATTGCAAAAGAGAGAGGAGTAGAGCTGTGAATCATACCGAAATGAAAGATACAGAGCAGCAAGCCATTCAATACTGTTTTCCATCCGACTTCTGGTGGGGGTCATCAGCCTCGGCTACCCAGACAGAAGGAACCGTGGAGGGAGACGGCAAAGGACCGAACATCTGGGATTATTGGTTTGAGCAGGAGCCAAACCGTTTTTATGACGGGGTGGGGCCTGGCGATACATCCCGCTTCTATACTCGTTACAAAGAAGATATTGCACTCATGAAAGAGCTTGGCCATAACTCCTTCCGGTTCTCCATTTCCTGGTCACGCCTGTTTCCGGCAGGAAGAGGTGAATTGAACCAGAAGGCGGTTCAATTCTATAATGCCGTCATTGCAGAGTTGCATGAGGCAGGGATTGAGCCGTTTGTGAATCTATATCATTTTGATTTGCCGATGGCTTTGCAGGAAAAAGGAGGATGGGTAAACCGGGAGACGGTCGAAGCTTACGTGGATTACACTAACACTTGCTTTGAGCTGTTCGGGGATCGTGTAGCCAAATGGTTTACACATAACGAGCCGATTGTCCCGGTGGAAGGCGGCTATCTGTACGATTTCCACTATCCAAATGAAGTGGATTTCGGGAAAGCTGTACAGGTGGGATATCATACCCTGCTATCGAGCGCGAGTGCCATTAAGGCTTACAAAGAAGGCGGTTATAAGGGCAAAATTGGTATTATTTTGAACCTGACGCCAACTTATCCGCGTAGCCAGCACCCGGCAGACGTGCAGGCTGCTGAAATATGCGACGCGTTCTTTAACCGTTCCTTTTTAGACCCATCTGTGACGGGAGAATTTAATCCTTTGCTCGTGGAGTTGTTACGCCAAGAGGGATTCGTACCAAACATGGAAGACGGAGACCGGGAGATTATACGTCAAGGCACTGTGGACCTGCTGGGGATTAACTATTATCAGCCGCGCAGAGTCAAGGCTCGCGAAAGTCTTCCGAATCCAGATGCGCCTTTTGTGCCGGAACGATTCTTCGATTATTACGCCATGCCTGGTCGTAAGATGAATGAGATGCGAGGCTGGGAGATTTATGAGAAGGGCATTTACGACATTCTGACCAATGTCAGGGAGAATTATGGAAACATTGAATGCTTCATATCAGAAAACGGAATGGGTGTTCAAGGCGAGGAAAAATTCAGGGATGAGAACGGCATGATCCATGATGACTATCGCATTGATTTTATCCGTGAGCATCTCAAATGGGTCCAACGTGCCATCTCAGAAGGCTCCAATGTAAAAGGTTATCACTTATGGACATTTATGGACAACTGGTCCTGGACGAACGCTTATAAAAATCGCTATGGCTTCGTATCTGTCGACCTTCAGAACGAAGGCAAAAGATCCGTTAAACAGAGTGGGCACTGGTTCAAGCAAGTGATCGAAAATAACGGATTCTAAGGTGGTGGGTGGTCCTCTGGACCACCTTTTTTTATCACCGAGCCAAGTTCCCCTGTATACTGCTGGTGAGAAAGTATATTGTTCGGTATACTTACTTATACCATAATACCTCGATGTCCCCGCCTGCAGAACCAAAAGAACCAGCGCTACCGATGTTTTTGGTAAAATGCTGACATAAAACAAATTTTAGTACAGGTGGTAGACAGATGAATAAATACCAACGGATTGCACAAGAGGTCAAGAAGCGTATTATAGATAAGACCTATAGCAGTGATGATCCGATCCCCGATGAAATTTCACTGGCCAGTGAGTTCCGGGTAAGTCGGATGACGATTAAGAGGGCATTGGATACATTGGTGTCGGAAGGGCTGTTGAATCGTAAAAGAGGACACGGAACCTTTATCGTCAAATCGGTCTACAATGGTCCGGTTAATGTCGTTGTGAATGAAATGCTGGGGCTGACCAACGTACTGCGCGGGAAAGAAATCAAAAGTAAAATCATAGCCTTTGACGTTCAATTTCCATCTGAAGAGGTAGCGGCGCATCTATTTATTGATGCCAATTCTCCTGTGTATCATGTAGTCCGTCTGCGTATTGTAGAAGGAGAGCCGTATGTGATAGAGCGCACATACATGCCTACCAAGCTGATCAGCGGTATTACCGAGCAGGTGTTGCACGGCTCAGTGTACAAACATATTAAGGAGGAGCTGGGCCTTAATATTGTCAGTTCACATCGTACCATCCGTGCGTCCAAGTCGACCGAGCTAGATTGGGAACATTTGGATTGTGGTGCGGATGATCCGGTTTTAGAAATTGAGCAGGTAGGTTATCTGGATACGGGTATACCGTTTGAATACTCATTCTCACGGCATCGGTATGATAAATTTGTGTTTACCACAGTAAATCGGATACGTTGAGCGAATGAGTACGAAACAGGTGGTAAAGCAAACATGGCAGAAGAAGCCTATCTAATATGGGATTCTCCTGCCTGTTCTTTTTTAATGAAGCAAGTTAATGACCAAGCAACCTGACTTCATGCACCGTTGGGGTGTACCAGTTGTTTGGATTATTAAATAACACCGCATTAACAAGATTGATGCGCACGTAACGGGCTTGGAAGTTAACTTTGTCACTGGTAAAGCCATATGTGGTATTGCTTGTGCGGTCAATGGTGGAATAATGAACACCATCCGTACTATATTCGATTTTATACTTGTAATATG
This sequence comes from Paenibacillus sp. lzh-N1, assembly GCF_002872435.1. Taxonomy (NCBI): domain Bacteria; kingdom Bacillati; phylum Bacillota; class Bacilli; order Caryophanales; family Paenibacillaceae; genus Paenibacillus; species Paenibacillus sp. lzh-N1. The sequence goes on from NZ_CP025696.1 coordinate 1,918,153, forward strand.
CCTCAGATCCTTTGTACATAAACCATGAAATATCCACTTCGCTAATCGTCTTGGTACTGCCCAAATCGACCTGCCACCATGCAGGCCAGGATGCAGATGTAGCCTTCCATGAAGTTTGAGGGTTACCATCGTTCGCCAGTGAAGCCGGAGAAGCGGAGGCGGCTGAGCTGGCAGTTGCTGTTTTGCCTTGCGCGTGATTCACAAGAGAAGGCAGGATGACTGTGCCTGTGGCAGCATCCAAATCCCAACTACTGTACCAATTGAGGGTTGCCGTTTTATTAGCATCATTCAAGGTCAGTGGCAACCAAATAAATTTGTGATCGCTCAGATTGAGCGGGTTCCAGCGGTCGCCCATATAGATGTAGCTGGTTCCAGCGTTGCCTGTAATTGTGGCGATGGAGTGGATTTGTGAGCCATAAGCCGCCGGATCGCCGAAAGGCGACAAAGCAGACCAGCTTCCAGTCATGGAGCTGGCGGTTGCATAAGCACCCTGATTCGGATACCAGCCGGATGCCTGTGAGGTAAACAGGTAGTAGGTGTTATTCTTTTTCACAACAGCGGGGGCTTCACGATAGCCATTTTCAAAAATCCAGCCAACGAACGACTGCACACCTGTATAATCGGCCGTCAGCTTGAAGATTGCCATCGTATCGTTGGCGCCGCCATTTTTACGGGAAGCTGTAATGAGGTAGCCGCTACCGTCAGTATCCGTAAATACCGTCATATCACGAGACTCATAATTCAGCGGGCGGAAGCTGCCTTGGTAAGTAAAATTCCCGTCGGGTGTATCGCTGGTAGCGACAGCTACGCGACCGAGTGAGTAATCCGTGCCATTTTCATAGTGTGCCCATAATACATATTTTCCGGTGGATTTGTTGTAAATGACTTTGGGACGCTCAATTTTGCTTGAATTCAGCTCAGGGGCGGAATCTTTGGTGAGAATACTACTGCGGAAGGACCAATTTTTCAAATCGGTCGAGGTGTATACGTTCACTTTTTCAAATTTCCAGTTCTCAGCATGCTCGCCGTACCAATAATAAGTGGAGCCTACTTTTAGGATATTGCCGCTGTTTGCCTGAATCGGGTTACCTGCGGTGTCTTTCCAATCTGTTCCGTTCGTAATGGCTGTGCTTGCTATTGCACTCAAGGACAGTTCTGTATTAGCGGCGTCTACGCCTTTCAGCGATGGGTTCATCTCGCTCCCATAGGTTGCTTGCGTAACGCCTGTAGTATTGGCATGTACCGCATCAGGTTGAAGACCTGCACCGACCACTGCGAGTATAATACAAATCCATGCGGCTAACGATTTGCTGTTGTTGATCCACTTCACGATATCATCTGCCTCCTTTAACACGGATAGGATGGGCCAGAAGGGCTTGTCCGGCACCTCACCTTTGATTTTATCTCAACTGGAAGCGTTTACAAGTGGAATAAATTGAAGTCTTTAGAATGGTAAACTGCTGTTAGAAGAAAGAACAAATTTCATCATTACATACAAAATAGGTATATAGATAAGCTCGTCAGTTATATTAGAATTGTTTGTGATTGTGCGCTTTGTCATTGACACGTTCATGAATTATTTCAAATTTAAAGTGACTGGAATCACATAAACGATTTCTTTATGTGGGTATACTTGCCTTAATTGAGGGTTAACAAAAGGGAACTATGTTAATAACAACTATTGTTCATCTTATTATGGAGAGAAGAGGGATACTACGATGTTAAGTGAGCAAACCATTGCAACGATCAAATCGACTGTACCTGTTTTGGAGGTACACGGAACTGCGATCACCAAGCGTTTTTACCAGATGATGTTCGAGGCCCATCCCGAGCTTCTCAATATATTTAATCACGCGAATCAGAAGCAAGGACGCCAACAGGGGGCGCTGGCCAATGCTGTATATGCGGCCGCACAGCACATTGACCGTCTGGAGGAAATTCTTCCGGTGGTACGTCAGATTGCACATAAGCATCGTAGTTTGGGGATTAAGCCAGAGCATTATCCTATCGTCGGGAAATATCTGCTCGCTGCGATCAAGGACGTGCTAGGGGATGCAGCAACAGATGAGATCATCAACGCATGGGCCGAAGCCTATGGTGTGATTGCGAATGTATTTATAGATGTGGAAGCTGAAATGTACAAGGAGGCTGAAGAGCAGCAGGGAGGCTGGTCAGACTTCAAGAACTTTGTTGTGCAGAAAAAGGTTAAGGAAAGCGACCAAATTACGTCCTTTTATCTGGTGCCGCAGGATGGACAGGTGCTGCCTGCATTCGAGCCTGGGCAATATATCAGTCTGCAGTTGCAGATTCCGGGTGAACATAACACCCATATCCGTCAGTATAGCCTTTCCGATGCACCGGGCCAACCTTACTACCGGATATCCGTAAAACGCGAGGACGCCGTCGGGTCTCGCCCAGCGGGTAAAGTATCTGTGTATCTGCATGAGCAGGTGCAGGAGGGCGATGTGCTGCGGGTGTCTGCACCTGCGGGTGATTTTACGCTGGATCAGACAGATCGCAGACCTGTTGTATTGATTAGCGGTGGAGTCGGGCTAACCCCGATGGTCAGTATGTTGGCTTCCTTGGTGAAGTCTGCTCCAGATCGGCCCGTCACCTTTGTCCACGCAGCGGTCAACGGAGATAACCATGCTCTGCGTAATGAGGTGGAAAAGCTGGTCGCCACACATGCACAGGCGGCCGTTCGGTGGTGCTACAGCAGACCAACCGAGCAGGATCGTCTAGCCCAGGCTTTTCACAAGGAAGGACGTTTAGATCTGGCTTGGCTGCAATCCGTAATACCGGAACATAATGCCCAATATTACTTTTGCGGCCCTGTGGGATTCATGCAATCGGTATACGGCCTGTTGAAGGAGTGGAATATCCCTGCATCGGATATCCACTATGAATTTTTTGGTCCTGCCAGTGCATGGGAAGCAGAAGCGCAGTGAGACATTAAAAAAGACGAAGGATCGTTGTCCTTCGTCTTTTTTGTGTTTATTACTGTGAGGAAATCCTACTCATTTGTCTCTACGCTTCTTCAGAGTGTGCCCATATTTTCATGACGTGGGCACACGCAAAAAATCTATATGCTGCGGCATATACTGGCGTAATGCTTCTGGAATGCGAATCGAACCGTCCTCTTGTTGGTGATGCTCTAGCAGCGGGATTAAGATCCGAGGCGAAGCGACCGCTGTATTGTTGAGTGTGTAACAATATTGTAGCTTGCCGTCCGCGTTACGGTACCGGATGTTGGAACGACGCGCCTGAAAATCAAGCAGCTGGGACGACGAGTGTGTTTCGCCGTAAGCCTGTCGACTAGGCATCCATGTCTCAATGTCCACCTGCTTGTAGGTTTTTTGCGACATGTCGCCTGTACAGACAGCCATCTTGCGGTAAGGCAGCTCCAACAGTTGAAGCAAATCTTCCGCATTATGCGTAATCTCCTGAAACATCTGCTCTGAAGCGTCCAGGCTCGCCTCACAGATGATGACCTGCTCCACTTTGGCAAACTGGTGCACACGATACAGTCCGTGCACGTCCCTTCCGGCCGAGCCGACCTCGTTGCGGAAGCATATGGATACCGCCGCCAGCCGAATCGGGTCTGTAACGTCCACAATCTCACCGCTGTAATACGAGACCAGCGGAACTTCCGAGGTGCCTACAAGCCATTGATCCTCCCCTGCGATACGGTACGTCTGATCCAGTCCAAGCGGGAAAAACCCAGTGCTGCGCATTGCCTCAGAGCGTACCATTAATGGAACGTCCAACAGCTGAAATCCTCGTTCGCTTAGCAGATCAACAGCAAGCTGCTGCACAGCCCGGTGCAACGCCACCCCAGCTCCCGTCAGATAGTAGTTACGGGTACCAGCTGTTTTGACACCGCGAGGCACGTCGATCAGGTTGTGAAGCTGGCCGAGCGCCATGTGATCTTTGGGTTCAAATCCAAAGTCAGGTATCGTTCCGACCCGCTCCAATTCTATATTATCTTCATCTGTTCTTCCCCATGGCGTATCTGGCGATACGATATTAGGCATCAGAAGCAAAAGCTGTTGAAACTGTTCCTCTACTTCCTGTTGCGGAACTTCCAGAAGATCTAGTCGTCCGTTAATTTCTTTAACCTGCCGCTTAGCCCGTTCCACCTGTTCATTCTTTCCGGCATGAATCAGTGCCCCAATATCCTGACTGCACTGGTTGCGTGTCTGACGAAGCTGTTCTACTTCCTGAAGCAACTGCTTTCTCCGATCATCCAGGGTTAACAGCTCTGTGACCGATACCTGTATTCCTTTGTCGTCCGCTGCTCTCTGAACTTGCTCTTGATGCTCTCTGATCCATTTGATATCCAACATGACACCGCACTCCTTCTTCGGATAAAAATACAAAAAGCGCCCTCATCCACATGGGACGAGGAGCGCTTTAATCTCGCGGTGCCACCCAAATTGACCGGACAGCATGACTGATGTCATGGCTCTCCAATCCACTTTGCTCCACTTTAACGGGCGGGTCCGGTTTACTTAGGAACATATCGCCATATCGTACACTAACGTATAATCCTTGGCGTAAACGCCTCCGAGTTGGATGCTCTTCATAGGCATAATGTCGTTTGCTTTTTTGTTAGTATACGGATTTTTGGCAAGTTAATCAAGGGCGTGAGTCTGTACATTGGATTACTTCCGTTTTTCAACATGATCTTTCCAATAAAAATAAATACACAGTGTAAATAATTCGGATTTCATGTTTGCGAAGAGGAAAGGTAGGCTTTATTTCTTATGTATATCTATTCTGCTTCATCTGCGATGATGAAACTGGAAGAATATTTAAGTAATAGCCTCAATTCAGCGTCCAAAATGGGCTATAGTCTCTATAATGCTATTTTAATTTCATGTAAAATGTATTGATTACCACAACGAACAGCGATGGAGGAGAACATGGAGGATTTTAAAGATCGTTTACATACGATCCGCCAAGAACAGAATAAGCTGCTCAAGGAGTATCAAACATTAATTGCAGATTACGAAGCTTCAGATATCATTCTGGAGAATGAGGTGCTGCGAAAAAAGTTCGAGGATTATCAGGCTCGCTGCATTCATTTGGAAGAGCGGGTACGACATATTGAGCAGGAAAATGGTAAGCTGCGTACTGCGCTGACAGAGCAAATGCTGAGCGAAAAGGCGAATATGATTCGCATTTCGCGGGAAAAGCTGGAGACCTATTTTGCTTCCAGAACCGCAGAAGGGGAAAATCGGCTGACATCCATTGAGTATGGGGCTAAAAACCGGGTGGACCAGCTTATTCAGCAAACCACTCATGAGCTTAAAGAGGATCAGGACGAGATCGTCGCTAGACTGAGACTATTCTCAGAGGAGATTCGTGACCGGATCATGGAGCAACGCAGGCGGTTTCAGGAGGCAGAGCGCAAATTGCTTCATCAGACGGCACACGAGCTCCATCAACTCGGGGAAGAAGAGATCAGCGAAGAAACGATGCAGAAGCGTATGGAGCAGAATCAGTTTGAAATGATGCTGGGATTGAACTGGATTAACAAGCTAGGGATTTTGCTCATTATCTTGGGTGTGGGAGCCGCTTTTAAATACTCATACTCAAACTGGTTTACAGGAAATATGAAGGGCGTTGCCTTCTTTTTGCTAGGAGCGCTAATGTTGGGCGGCGGCGAGTGGTTATATCGCAAGCAGAAGCAAACCTTTGCGCTCGGGATTTTGGGCGGTGGTATTTCTGTACTGTACGGGTCCATTTTTTATAGCTACTTTTTGCTAGAAATCATAGGAATGTATACAGGCATAGGCTTGTCCGTTCTCGTTACGGTCACTGCTGTGCTGTTGTCATTAAGATATGAATCTCGAACAATATGTTCTTTTGGTTTAGTAGGGGGCTATCTCCCGTTATTCTCCTATATGGCAGCAAACGGGCTGGAAGGAAACGCCGTGTACATCGCAATGGGCTATTTATTCCTGCTGAACTTGCTGATTCTGCTCGTATCCTTCCGCAAACGGTGGGTCATCGTGCAATATATCAGCTTTCTGCTTAATACCCCATTAATGGTTGTACTCGCGTGGTTATCAGACAGCACCATAGCCAGCATGCTATATGCAATCATTACATTTGCAATGTATCTCGGGATGACGCTATGGGTGCCGTTCCGATTCAAAACAAAACTATCATGGCTGGATTTCTCCCTGTTGGCTCTGAATACAGTCGTGAGCTGTTCCGTATTGTATTCTCTATTCGGCGATGCAGGCCTGGATGATTACAAAGGCTTGCTGGCACTCGTCTTTTGCCTGGTGTATGGGGGCTTTGGACAATGGGTTCGTCGGTATATTCCAGAGGAGAAACAAACCAAAATACTATTTTATGCGACATCATTGACCTTTGCCATTCTCATGATTCCATTCCAGTTTGGAGTCAGATGGTTGTCCATGGGCTGGTTAATCGAGGCAGTGCTCCTCACATTATATGGACATCGCTATCGCTTGAAGGAATTAGAGCGTGCAGGCTGGGGTATTCTAGGACTGTGTCTGGGCGCATTCTTTTTCATCGATTTCCCTATATATCTGTTATCAGGCTTTGAGACGGATTATTTTGGGCTCAAATATACGCTCATTACATTGGGAATGTTGATCGTTACTGTCTTTTATGCGATTGAATTTAGCCGTCCGAATGCTTTCAAAAACAATCGTTTGTACGAAATGCATATCATGCAAGGATTTAAGTATGTAGCTTTGGTGAACGTGTACTTCTATCTTTTGTATGAAGCTGGTCATTGGTATAACATCGTCGTATCCGATGAGTTTGCACATTACACCTTGTACAAGGTGTTGTTGTTCACCTGCGTATCTCTGGTGTTAGCTTATTTCCTGCCTAAAGTGAAGCTACTGTACGATCGGGTGATTAAATACTATAGCTTGACATTGTACATCATAGGCTACGCTCTTGCATTGGTGGTTACCGTAGCGATTCCAACCCTGCATGAGGATTACGCGCAGAATACGGCTGCTGATTACGTGGCGTTAATTGTACTGGCAGCCTTTAATGTACTGGTATTCTTCAGCAGCAGGGACTTCCTAAACGCACTGATGACTCGACAGTATAGAAGTAATGAGCTGTATCCGGTCATTATGGGAGTATATTTGTTGGGTATCATTACCGCCTTTCTCGGAGTTCAGTTCCGTCTGGGAGACGCAGGTCTTGTGTTCAGTCTGGTGTATCTGCTGCTGGCTATTTTGTATATTGTATACGGCTTCCTCAAACGAGTGGTCTACATCCGCCGATTTGGATTGGGTTTGACCCTGCTATCGACAGGTAAGCTGCTTTTGTACGATCTACATTTGTTAACGTCAGGAAGCACTATTGTAGCCTATTTCTCCTTTGGGGTTGTATTGCTGGCCATTTCGTATATTTACCAAAAAGTATCCAATCGTATGGGAGAGACCATTATTAAGAAGGATACTGAAGAAAAAATGTAGTTTTTTGTTGTATTGTGTAGATACCGAACATTATGAAAATAAATCCGGTAATAGTGAAAAATTATGCATGACCTTACATCCTACTTACGCTATAATGAGAAAAAATTATTTATGTACGCATGCTCAAGTTTATGCGTAAGTAGAGAGAATGAGGGGGATACCATGAATTTGGGCAAGGGGAAGAATAACCTGTCTGATAAGAATGAACGCTTCTCGTCGGCTGGATTCATTTTGGCAGCGATCGGGAGTGCGGCAGGACTAGGTAACATCTGGAAATTTCCGTATATTACCGGACAATATGGCGGAGCTGCATTTTTCTTGTTGTTTATTGTCTGCTTGTTGCTTGTTGGTTTGCCTGTGCTTTTAGCAGAGCTTGCGCTTGGTCGTGCAGGTCGAGGAAGTGCTGCCTCTGCAATGGTGAAAGTAGGCGGACATCCAATTTGGGGCAAGATGAGCATTATGTTTGTTATCGTGCCGTTTGTTATTTTGTCGTTCTATGCCATTGTAGGAGGATGGACACTGCATTATGCTGTAGAGGCATTTAGCGGAAGTCTGTTTTCTAATAATGATTTTGCTGGCCAGTTCGCTTCATTTTCTTCCGGCTATGCACCGTTGGTGTGGTTGTTAATTGTTTTTGCATTTACAGCAGTCGTGGTTACCCTAGGGGTATCGAACGGAATTGAAAAGTTCAATAAAATTCTGATTCCTGCTAAGGTTATCCTGTTGCTCGTGTTGATGATTAACGCTCTTATGCTGCCAGGTTCTGGTGCGGGTGTATCCTTCTTTTTGAATCCCGACTTTTCTAAGCTGAGTATTGAGTCTGCATTGGTTGCTTTAGGACATGCCTTCTTCTCCCTCTCACTGGGGATGGGGATTATGGTCACATATGGTGCTTATGTGGATCGTCGACAATCGCTGGGTGGAGCCATGCTGGCAGTTGGTGGCGGGGATTTAATTTATGCGTTTATCGCAGGTATGATCATTTTCCCTACAACCTTCTCCTTTGGTATTAACCCTGCCCAAGGACCGTCTTTGGTCTTTATTGCTTTACCGGCTGCATTCTCTGCCATGCCTTTCGGAGCTTTCTTCGGTGGTTTGTTCTTCGTATTGCTGGCGGTTGCAGCATTAGGCTCTATGGTATCCCTGCTGGAGGTACCCGTAGCTTATGTTATGGAGCGATTCCGTTGGGGCCGGGTTCGCTCGGTTGTCATCGTATCGATCCTGTGTCTGTTGCTGGGTGTCCCTTCTGCATTGTCTATGGGGTTGGTTCCAGAGTTAAAGGTGGGCGACAAATCCTTCTTTGACTTTGTTGACTTCACAGCGTCCAACATCTTCTTGCCACTCGGTGGCTTACTGATTGTTATATTCACAGGGTACTACTGGAAAACTGCTGGCGAGCATGCCAATCTCAAGCCTATTTGGTTCCGTGTATGGTTGTTCGGCCTTCGCTATGTTGCACCGATCCTGATGTTGTTGGTATTCCTTCATACTTCAGGGATCATCAAATTTTAATAGATACGAATTTTAAAAAAAGGTATTTTCTTCCTAAGGGAAGAGATGCCTTTTTTTGTATATCTATCAGCAGTTACCTAACTGTGGAAAGGAATGATATAATAAAAACATTGTCATTAATTTTAACTTCAATGAAATCATTACGATTATGAAGTTTTATATAATGAATGAAAAGGCTACAGGGCATCGCACAGACGATGTGCAGGAGAGGGAAAGGGCAGAAGAGCATTGAAACAGACAGAGAGTTCGAATTTGCAAGAAGGACGGCGGCTGAAATGAAGTCTAATCGGTTGTCGTCACAACGTCGTTATATGCCAGGTTTGGATGGACTAAGAGCACTGGCGGTCATCGCAGTCATTGTGTATCATCTGAATCCGGATTGGTTGCCGGGTGGTTTGTTGGGTGTAGGCGTCTTTTTTACTTTGTCGGGGTATCTGATTACAGATATTCTAGTCAGTCAGTGGGATACATATCATAGTTTTAAAATGAAAGATTTCTGGGTGCGTCGTGCCAGAAGGTTGCTGCCTGCCATGCTGACGGTTGTGGCTGTCATTGTCCTGTGCTCGTTGCTTTTCGATCCGTCACGGCTTACGGCCTTGCGCGGAGATGTACCTGCCGCATTGGTGTATATGAGCAATTGGTGGTTTATTTTCCATCAGGTTTCGTATTTTGAAAGTTTCGGCCCTCCTTCTCCGCTTGGGCATCTGTGGTCGCTTGCGGTGGAGGAGCAGTTTTATATCCTGTGGCCTTTACTGCTGGCGCTTGGGCTAAAGTACATGCCCAAGCGTATTGTACTGGCCGGATGGGTGATTTGTCTGGCGTTAATATCCGCGCTCCTCATGGCCGTGATTTACGTACCGGGAAGCGATCCGAGCCGGGTATATTATGGAACGGATACACGTGGCTTTGCTCTACTGATTGGTGCGGCGCTGGCCTTGGTATGGCCAAGCGGCAAGCTGAAAGAGCATGCTTCTGCGAAGGCGCGCCTGCTTCTCGATGGCATCGGTGCAATCAGCTTGCTGCTGCTATGCCACTGGGCGTGGGCCTCGAATGAATATGATCCATCTCTGTACCGCGGCGGCTTGCTGGGGATTGCTGTGGTCACTGCTATTGTGGTCGCAGCGTTGGCACACCCAGTGAGCCATCTCGGTCGCCTGCTTGGACGCAAGCCGCTACGCTGGATAGGCGCCCGTTCCTACGGACTGTATCTATGGCATTTTCCAGTTATCACGCTAACTACACCTCAGGTGGACACCGATGGTGTGCATGTGATGCGTATCGTTATACAATTGCTAGCTACCATACTGCTGGCGTCTCTCTCGTTTAAATATGTCGAGGAACCGATTCGGCACGATGGATTCCGGCACTGGATTGCAGGAATTCGTTCAGCGGTTCGTCGACAGGTGCGGTGGAGATGGATCTCTACAACCGCAACAGCAATGTTTTGTATAGGTATTGGTGTGGGTACAGTTCACCTGTACGTGGTATCTCCTGACGCAACGTTGCAGGCAGCATCTAGTGATGAGCAGCCAATTGCAAAGGCAAAGGCGATGCCGCCGCTTCACGGAACGGTGTCCGTAGCTTCCAAGGAGCCTACAGCCACCAAGTCACAAGGAGTCCAGGACAGTAAAGCTCCGTCCCAAGCCCAGACGCCTAAAAACACGACAGTCAAGGCTGGTACTGCGGATGGCGTTACGACGAAGACGGAACCTTCGACTACATCCAAACAGGCTAAGTCTATGACAGGCGATGGTTCGAGCGTGACCGCCATTGGAGACTCTGTCATGCTCGATGTACAGTCGTACATTCAGGAATACTTCCCGGGGGCCGTTGTGGATGGACGGATCGGCCGTCAAATGACGGAAGCGCCTGCTGTACTGGAGCAACTGAGACAGAACGGACAGCTGGGTAAGACGGTGATTATTGAACTGGGTACGAACGGCGCTTTTACCAAGGACCAGTTATCTGATCTGCTCGCCAGCCTGAAGGATACGAAGCGTATTATACTTGTGAATACCCGTGTACCACGGCCCTGGGAGAGCATTGTGAACAAGCATCTTGCCGAAGCTGCATCCCAAGATCCGCGAATTACAATGATTGACTGGTATGCAGCAAGCTCCGGTAAAAACTCATATTTTGAGCATGATGGAGTACATTTAAAACCTAAAGGCGCTAAAGCCTATGCATCTTTGCTGGCTGAGGCCCTGACGAAGCAATCTTAATGAGCAGAACCGCAATGATATTCATAAATTATGCAAATGCAAGATAAGAAACCACCGGGAGTAGGTTGTGCGTCCCCTGGTTGAAGTGCACCCTTAAACTTTCATTGGCTAAACTTCAGAGTTTTGCAATGTTCGTTGTAAGGTGCCCTTTCACCCTGCTCCGGTGGTTTTTCTTATTTTAGTGTGGAGGTACATAATCTAATGGAAAAGGGTTATTCACATAGTAGAACAAGTGAGCACCGTTTGAAGAGGAACAGAAGAAGGCTGATACTGATTGCTATTATATTATTTGTGGCAGGCTGTATTACTTTTATTGCGATAAAGGTTTCGGATAGCAAGCCACACGCGCCGACCCAGGAGCTTGCTAAAAAAACGGATTCCGGCTCATCAAATGTTAAAGCCAGCGCAGGGGCAAAGGGTAAAGCGACCTCTCCAAAAAATGATCCCGATGTAGAAGACGGTGCCTTTGTCGAAAAATATTTAAATCAGCAAATGCTAGGGCAAATGCCCGATGGAGCTGATGGTAAAAAAGTGGCCTACTTATCCTTTGATGACGGACCATCCGTGACGGTCACACCTCAGATATTAGATATTCTGAAAAAGCAGAAGGTCAAGGCAACCTTTTTTATTGTAGGTAAAGAAGCCAATGAAAATGAGCACACCAGGAACCTTATCAAAAGAATTGTCAAAGAGGGTCACGCGATAGGAAACCATACGTACTCACATAATTATAAATATTTATATCCGAACAGACGAGTAAATACGGATCATGTTATGCAGGAGATCGAGAAGAACAATCAGGTTCTAAAAAGCATTCTGGGGCCAGAATTCTCCACCAGAATGATCCGCTTCCCTGGGGGCCACATGACATGGAACAGAAGAGATCCACAGGGAATGGCTGCTCTGGATAAGGTTTTGCGTCAAAAGGATTACCATCAGGTGGACTGGAATGTATTAACGAAGGATGCAGAGGGAAGATCCAAGAAAGCACCGGCACTAATCAACCAGTTTATAAGGTCAGTCAAAGGTCGAGAAAAAGCAATCATACTCATGCATGACACCTATGGTAAAGAAGAAACGGCCAAAGCATTGCCGCAAATCATAGAATATCTGAAGAAACAGGGATATGAATTTAAGGTTATGAAGTAAGTAAGATAGGCATAAATGAGGAAAGGACGGGGCTGATCGCCACCGTCCTTTGTGCTATCTAAGAGTATATAGTCCGCATCGTTTAGATGCGCTCCGCTTCTCCCATCGCCTGAATGAAAGCGCCAATACCTTTGGGATCGTTAGTTATAATCGGCTCACTGATATAGTAAGCGAAGGTACCATCCCGGCGATCCTTACCTCCCAGACCGCTTACTTGTACTGTTTTGTTCAGATTCACAAGTCCTTCTTCAGTAATCGTGATAAACTCATCAATAATACCTTTACGGATGATTTCCGCCTCTTGACGATAATGCTCTGGCAGATAGCCTTTGCGAACACCTTTGGCAATAGCATATAGAATCATGCAGGAAGCAGATGCTTCCAGATAGTTGCCTTTCACATGGCCCAGATTGAGCACCTGATAAAAGACGCCGCTTTCCTTATCACGCACTTTCAGCAAGGCCTCCAGTGTTTCGTTCAGCATATCGATCAAGACGGGACGATCTGCATGATCTTCTGGGATGTAGTCCAGCACGTCGACGAGTGCCATGACAAACCAGCCCATTGAGCGGCCCCAGAAATTTTTGGAACAGCCTGTTTCCGGGTTGCACCAAGGCTGCTCCAGCTTCTCATCCCAAGCGTGATAGAGCAGACCCGTTTCAGGATCACGCGTATGCTTGTAGCATAGCTTGAATTGCAGGGTCACATCGTCAAACTCTGATGGATCTCCGAATTCGCGAATAAACTCAGCATAGAACGGGGCACCCATGTACAAGCCGTCAAGCCAAATTTGATACGGATAAATTTGCTTATGCCAGAATGCGCCTTCGCTTGTGCGTGGGTGTTTTTCCAGCTGACTGCGTAATTGGTAGGCTGCCTTTTTATAACGTTCATCTCCTGTGGCACGATACAGAGTGAAGAGCAGCTTGCCGTTATTTACGTGGTCAATATTATACTCATCTACTTTATAGCGCTGAATCACGCCATTTTCGTCAACAAAGTGATCCATATGTTTTTTTATATATTCCATATACTTGGGATCACCTGTCAGTTCGCCAACCCATTCCAGACCTCTGTAAATCACGCCATGGTCATATTCCCATTTCTCATAACGTTCTGGACTCCGTTTAAGCACGGATTCGCTCATACGTACAGCCCAGGATTCTGTTTTTGTAGGATTGGTTGTTGGTTGCGAAGTTGAATTTGCCATGATACAGTCACCTCTTCAGTAAAGTTTAATCTGTAATTGTTATTGCTGATTACATAGACGGAGTGTGTGTCTTAGGGTCAACGGGTCTGCTCTTGAAGCCCACATTGTTGTTGCCCCAGCACCGCTCGTAGCTGAAGCCTGTCAGCTGTTCGAACACTTTGCGAGCCTCTGGCTTGGCTGATTTCATCGAGCCGCCGTTTTTGAGGCGGTCAATCTCGGCGATTAGCTTCTTGTGGCTGTCAATATCCAGCTTCATTACGACAGAAGCAATCATCCCGATGATCGCGAGAACAATCGTACCCACCACGAGTACATAAAAGATCGCGTGCTGAGCAGAGACTGGCTGACTTTCAGCTCCGGATACAAAGCCAAAGTGCTGTAACACCCAGCCGAGAATGAAAACGACAACGGCCCGCACCATTTTTCCGGCAAAAGTCATCATACCCGCATAAATACCTTCCCGGCGACGACCAGTTAACGCTTCATCCACATCGGCAAGGAACGTGTATTGATTCCAAGGGATGTAGTAGACGCCACCCGTACCAAGTCCCATGAACAGTGTGATGACATATAGCCACATCATTGTATTAGAGGCTCCCGTCATATAGAGCAGGCCATAACCTGCTACGCTAAAGCAAACGACGACGAGTGCGGCGATGAAAGGCATACGAAACCCTTTACGCACACAGAATTGGATGAAGAAATAGGTAGAAATTAGTTGAATGACAGAGTTAAAGCTGTTCAGATTGGATACCATCTCCGAGCTTTGGAACAAGGAGAAAACAATAAAGTACGTAAAAGCTGAAGTAAACAGCCACTCGGCTGAAAATCCGCCCAGGTACATCCCGAGATGATGACGGAACGTCTTGACCCGAAAAGTGGAGGAAATGTCGATAAACAACTTTTTCATGGAATCTATAAAGGAAAGCGGAGCTTCACCTTCCAGTTCCTTTTGCAGTTCTTCACTTGGACGTTCCCAGGAGTTTTTGTACAAGAAAGCCATGGCAATCAGCAGAATTGCTGCAAAAACGAGACCGGTATACAAGAAAGGCAATGGAGAGTCTTTGCTGTAAGCAGCAATAAAGCGACCAGGGATAAAAGCGGCAGCAAAATTGGCGATTTTACCAAACATGGCCTTCCATCCAGTCAATCTGGAGCGTGCGCCGAAGTCTCGAGTCATCTCGGACGCTAGTGCTTCATACGGCACCATGACAGAGGTGTACACCAGTTCAAACAGCACGTACGTACTCAGGTAATACCAGAAGCCCAGCCCATCTATCCAAAGCATCGGATACACGAGCATCAGCGGGATACCCATCATGATGAAAAAACGGCGTCTGCCGAATTTACGGCCTAAGCGGGTTCGGTGAAAGTTATCGCTGATAAAGCCCATGATCGGATTGCTGACCGCATCTATGATGCTGGCAACAGAGAAAATGGCTGCGGCCTGAACAGGAGACAGTCCGCAAAAGGTTGTATAAAAGTACATTAACCATGCACCGCTAATAGCAAGTGCGCCACTTCCCAGCATGTTACCGCTTCCATAGGCAAGTGTATGTTTCAGTGTGATTTTTCGTTCCATGATCTGTTCACCTCATATTTTGTCTGGTTATGAGGACAATCACCGGTCGCTATATTATGCAGAATTGTCTAGGTTGGTAGATGGGCCAGGCGTCCTGATTAGGTAGGGCTTTTACCGTGCCCCTATATTTCCGCTCGGAGTACCCGAGCCAATCAGATCGCTTCCTTTGGCCAGCTTAAGGAAATCACCCAGCTGGATGGAACCGTCTGCGCCTCGAGTGATGGAAGGCACGAGACTGACAAAGTCGTCTGCACTGGCTGCGAGACCTTTGGCATTCGTCGTTTTTTTGTTTTTCCACCAAACATTTGAGTTATCTTGATCTGTGCCACTTGTTTTATCACTTGCTGTTCCTTCAAAAGAGAGATTGTTAATGAACACGTGTTCACCCTTGTCAAAGGCGAAATTGCTTTGTCCATTGTCCCATGAAGTATTGTTGGTCAAAGTAATTGTGCCAGGGTTGCTATTGTAGGTGAATCCGTGTTTTTTGTTCTGGAAAGCAATACTGTTTTTTACAATATGGTTGACTTTGATTTTGTCTCCACCCAGCTTAAAGCCGTTGCCGTCACTGTTCGCAGTAGACGTTCCATCAGAGGTTTGCCCGTTGTGATGGGCCACACTGTTCAAAATGGTTACGGCACCGATAGGGCCTGTTTCCGTTTTGCTGTACAGATCCCAGCCATCGTCTACGTTGTACGCTGCCAAGCAGTTATCGAACACATTGCCTGATCCTACAGTCAGTTTGGCTGCGAAGCCATCGGCATCCTCACCATTATCGGGATCGGCATTATCGTGAGAGTAGGAATTCAAGATCAAATTGTTCGCAGGCCACTCACTGGTGGAAGCGTTAGGGGAATAACGCCCGAGTTGAAGTCCGGTGTCCCGATTGTGGTGGGTTTCAACATTTTCAATTCGGTTATTACTGCCGCCGATATAGATACCGTTATCTCCGGCACCTTTGACTTCAAGACCTTTGACCAGCCAGAAGTCTCCGTTAAGCTGAAGTCCCCGATTGGCTGAACCAAAGGCCTGAGCAGAAAAATCAAGTACAGGCTTTTCGCTACCGTAAGCGACTAACCCCTTGAGTGAGCCGTTACTGCCGTTATTTCCACGCTGAATTGTAATCGTTGAAGAGTAGGCGTAGTTACCACCGCGCAGGTAGATGGTTTTACCAGGAGCAATTTGTGTCAGTGCTGCTTCGAGGGTGGTAGGACTAGATATCGTGCCTGGATTGGACACGTTACCATTAGGAGCTACATACAGATCACCTGCCGCTAACGTGGTGGAAACAGCTGCTGAATCGGTTGCGCTGACGGCCTCCTCTGTGAGTGTGGTAGAGGGGAGGTTGTTAGATGGAACATCTGCGTAAGCGGTTCCAATAAGGCAAGAAGAAGCAAAAACAAAAGAAACACCGAGTCTTAGAGCGTTAAAGCCGTTTTTTGAACGATCATTCCGTTTAAACATGTAAATTCCTCCTTATCTGAGCTCATATTTTAAAAGAAGATAGCACATATAAAAGTGGATCATGCTGTCTTTCCATTAAAAAACAGGACACCTCCTGGGGGACAGATTGATCTATCATAAGTCCAAAACGCTCTAAGAAGTATATGCACAGTGTAATATATGTTAACGTTTGCATCAACAGTTTTTTGTTGTTTTTTTGATATTGTGAAAAAAAGTTCACACTTTTGTTTCAACTAAAAATATGGTTTTGCAAGGCTGGGAAAATTTGATTATACTTAAACATTATACATATAATAGAAATGAAAACTGGGAGAAAAGGTGGGTTTAGCGCATGGAGAGCGGGAAGCATTTGACGAGTTCAACTTCCGAACCATTGCAGGAAAAGCGACCGCGAATGAACAATGAGATGATCGATTGGCTTAAGGCAATTATTGCAGCCATTGTGCTCGTGTTCATTATACGTTGGCTGTTATTTGCGCCATTTATTGTTGAGGGAGCATCCATGGAACCGAATTTCAAAACAGATGAACGAGTGGTCGTGAATAAGGTGATTTACGATTTTCGTGACCCCAAGGCAAGCGAGGTTGTTGTATTCCATGTAAAAAAGGAACAAAAGGACTTTATTAAGCGTGTTATTGGAGTGGCTGGAGATACAATTCAGTATCAAGGTGATCATCTTTATGTGAACGGTAAGAAAGTAGAGGAGCCATACATTCAAGGAGCTATCCAAGATGCTCACGCCAAGGGAGAATTATATAATAATGTGGACTTCCCAAACGGAACCATAACCGATTCCAAGGTTCCTGAGGGGTATATTTTTGTGATGGGTGACCACCGCAATAATAGTAGGGATAGCCGTGCTATTGGTTTTGTTTCCATCAAGGACATTGTTGGACGTGCGGATGTGATCTTTTGGCCGATGGATAGCGCGCAATGGGTTAAGCATAAATAATGTCAGAGTACGGGCATGGACATCACGAAGACAAGAGGACTTGCGTAAACTTTACGCAAGTCCTCTTTGGGCCATCTGTAAGGGATAGTTGTCTCAGCCTTTGACGGCCCCGGCCACTACGCCCTTAACAATATATTTTTGCAGAAAGATAAATACGATAATGGAGGGCAGCACAGCCATTACCATCGCGGTCATGGCATATTGCCAGTCTGATGTATATTGCCCAACGAAGGTATAGGCAGCCAGCGTAAGTGTTTTGGTGCTGGGTGAGCCGTTAACCATGAGAAGTGGAAGTAGAAAATCGTTCCATATCCACATCACGTCGATAATAACAATAGTGGCGGTGACCGATTTCAGCAGAGGAAAGATGACGGAAAAGAAAAGCCGAAAGCCTGAGGCTCCATCAATCTTGGCGCTTTCGTCAATCTCGACCGGAATGCCTTTCACGAAGCCGTGATAGATAAACACTGCCAGCGGGGCTCCGAAACCCCAGTATAGCAGGCCAAGTCCCCAAGTGCTGTCTGCCAAATTTAAGTCTTTTGCCAGTCGCAGGACAGTGAGCATGATGGACTGAAACGGGATCAGCATCGGCATAATGCATAGCATGTAAATCACGGAGCTCCATTTGCTTTTGGTTCTTGCCAGCTTGTAGGCCGCGATGGAGGATATCAGTACGATACCTGCCAGGCCGACGACGGTGATAATAGTGTTATTCAGAAATAAACGAGGATAGTCAATGAACTTCCATACGTATACGTAGTTATCCAGCGAAAGCTGCTTGGGCAGCGCAATGACGTCGGTCATGACCTCAGCGAAGCTTTTGAACGAATTGTTAATGGCGAGAAACAGCGGGTACAAAAATAACAGCGATAATACAATCATGCCCGCTTCCAGCAAAATACGTCCTGTACGGCTGCGTTGCATCAGGCTTCAACCTCCCTGCGTTTGAAAATAGACAATTGAATAATCGTAATGATCAGTACTGCAACGAATAAAATCAAGGCTTTGGCTGTTCCGTAGCCATACAGATTGTTCTGGAACGTATCTCGGTAAATATCATACGCAATGCTGTATGTCGTACCTCCTGGTCCACCGCCAGTCAGAGATAAAATGACGTCAAACACCTTGATCGAGTTGGTCAGTGCCATGAAGACCGAGATCGTAATCGAGGGTGCGAGCATTGGCAAAATAATACTGAAAAATCTCCGGATCGGCCCTGCTCCGTCAACGATGGCAGCCTCTTTTAGATCCTCAGGTACAGATTGCAAACCTGCAATATAAATGACCATGTAAAAGCCAATGGATTGCCAGATGGATACCGCCAAAATGGAAATAAACGCGAGCCCTTCCTCGCCTAGCCAACTGAGCTGGAAGATGCCCCAGCCTGTACTGTGGTCCAGTGACTCAAAGCCTTGCATAAAGATGAATTTCCATATAAAGCCGACAATAACGAGGCTGAGGATATAAGGTATAAAGAAAGCCGCGCGTAGCCAGGCCGAGCTTTTGAGCTTCATGTCGAGGACGAGTGCCAGCAAAATGGCCAGCACGTTTACCAGCACAATGTACAAAATGGCGTATTTGATTGTAAACCAGGCTGCATGTGCAAAGTTAGCGTCTCCGAGCAGGATTTGCTTGAAGTTATCTAGACCCACGAATTTCGGATGTTTGGATATACCGTTCCACTTGGTCAGGGAATAGCGTATCGTCATCAAAAACGGAATATAAAATGCAATTGTAATGCACAAGATTACGGGCAATGTGAATAAACCAAATTCCAGCTTGCTGCCCTTGTCGCCCCATGTTCCCCTTTTTTTCAGCATAACGCACCTCTTTTTCTCAGCATTTTCCGGTCTTTCGCTCCAAGCTGTTTAAGATATAATGAAAGTATAGGATAGCCCCTAGGGCCGGACCAATGGATTTAAGAAAACAGTTGAGGGTAAAAATGTGTACGCTTTCAAAAGGAGCGGTTATCATGATGTCAGGGCGTGTAGGGACAATTCTTCGATCCATGTGGAAGCGGATTACGCAAAAATTAGTGAACAAGCTCATTCTGCTTTTTACGTCGGTGATTATTCTGGTGGTGGGCTCACTCACGATTATTTCCTATCAGATGATTGAAAAGGAGTCGGTCAACCATAGCATCGCCAGCACGACGAATAATCTGCTGCTGGTCAATCAGAATTTGGAGGATTACTTGGAGGGGATGCAGCAGCTGGCTCTGCCACAGCTTCGCTATAACGATATCATGAACGCGATTGCTAATGAGAATCGGGACTATGCTGCACGAATGGTCATTGAAAATTACTTGCGCAACATGTTTTATTCCCGCAATGATCTGGAAGCGATCTATCTATATGTGGCGGACCGCCATCAATACTACGTAGTGACTAGGGAGACGTATAACATAACGGTACGCAAAGGAATAAACACGGATCTTCCCAAGCTTCCCTGGTATAAAGAGGCGATGGCCAGCACTGCAAACGAATCTTTTCAATCTTTTGTGGAATCCCGCTCTGATATGGGCTATGTGGCGCCGCAAGCCAGTTTTATGGCTTACCATCGAGTGCTGAGATCGATTGCATCCCGTCACCCGCAGGCAGTGTTGTCCTTTTATTACAACACGAGCGCTGTAGATGAAATCATGCGGAATATTCCACTGGGTAAAGGGGATCAACTGATGCTGATCAGCCCCGAACGGGTTCCCTTTTATGTGAACAGTCTTCCGCTGTATGAACGAATGCGTGATTCTGGAGTATTAGCTCAGATCGGAGAGGGAGGAAGCGGACAAGTAACGTGGTCAGACAGCAACAGCAACCAGGAGTATTTGGTCGTTTATGATGCAGGCCAAAAGGACGGGTGGCAGCTCATCAAGCCGATTCCATACCGCCAAATTTATGAAGCCGCTACGACCACACGGAATTGGAGTTATGTCATCGGGGCTTTATTTTTAGGTGTGTCTATTATTTTGGTGACATTGACCTCGAACGCGATTACCCGACCTTTACATAAGCTATCTACCCAGATGAAACGGTTCAGCACCGGAGATTTTGAGGCAAGGGCTCCTGTGAAGGGGCACGATGAGATTGCCTATTTGTCGCTGCATTTTAACGAAATGGTCCAAAGAACCGAAGAACTTATTAATGAGCGCTATCGTATGAAGCTGGTCGAAAAGAATGCCATACTCAAGGCGCTGGAGGCTGAGATTAATCCCCATTTTCTGTACAATGCCTTACAAGCCATATCCACACAGGCATTAAAGCGGGAGATGTTCGACATGGCGGATATGGTGGATGCATTGGCCCAAACTCTGCGCTATTCCATCAACGGCAAGGATATTGTAGCTGCCCGCGAGGAGCTCAGGCATATTGAACGGTATATAGGTCTGCAAAAGGCAAGATTCGGGGCGAGACTTCGAGTCGAAGTGGTATGGGAGGACACGCTGATGGAGCTGCCGATTCCGAGGTTATCCGTGCAGACGTTGGTAGAAAACTCTATCAAGCATGCGTTGGAAAAAGTATCAAGCGACATTCTGATCGTCATTTCGGCCGAATCAGGTGCTACAGACGCTACAATTGCAGTCAGGGACAACGGACCTGGAATTTCAGAGGACAAGCTGAAAGTAGTGCTGGATTCGTTCGATGAAAAATGGGAAGACCGGGAGAGCGAGCATATTGGCCTGAAAAATCTGAACACACGGTTGAAACTTTTGTATGGAGATCAGGCAGGGTTATTCATACTTACGGATGAAACGGGAACAGAAATGAGAATGCAAATTCCCCGGGGAGGAGTCAGCCATGTATAACGTATTGATTATTGACGATGAAGAACCGTTACGCGAAGCCATTCGTATTGTTGGAGACTGGGATCGTCTGGGTATCGAACATATTTATGAGGCGACGAATGGAAAGTTGGGAATGGAGCTGCTGGGTCAGCACTCTATCGATGTGGTGATGGTCGATATGAAAATGCCGGAGATGAATGGCATTGAATTTCTTCGTGTTATCGAGAAGGCATATCCCCATCTGCTGACGATTGTCATTAGTGGCTACAACGACTTTGAATTTACACGACAAGCGATTCAATCGCGGGTGGTAGATTATCTGCTCAAACCTATCAACCGCCAGGATCTGAATCAGGCACTGCGCAAGGCGGTGGACATTCTGGAAAGCCGTAAGCAAAGCCAAGACGAGTTCATTAATCAGAGCATTACGCTAAATATGTCACTACCGAAGCTGAAAGAAAAGCTCTATATGTCCATTTTGGACGGTAGCTTTAAAAAGCAGGCCAATACCGCGTTGCTGTCATTGATTGGAGCAGATCAGCAGGGGAACCGCTTTGGCGTGATCGTGCTGCGGCTGCTGAACAGGGATGAGATTCGCAGGACACGTTTTCATGGCGATGCCGATCTGATGGATTTTGCTGTAACGAATGTATTAGCGCAGACATCAGATGAACGGTTGCGTTGTTTTAGCTTCCCCCATCCGCGAAGAGAGCGTGAGGTCGTTTCTATCTGTACCCTGGCCTCAGGACAACAAGAACATATGTCCCTCCTACTGGCACAGGTGGCACAGAAGGCGGTTGCGAACCTGCATGGGCTGTTCAATATGGTGGTAGTAGCCGGCGTGGGCAAGCTCTGTACAGACGTGGTGGAGTTGGCTTCTGCTTATAGGGATGCCAAGACGCTCATTCACAGCACGGATGTGTTGAAGTTGGAAGGAGAATCTATTCTCCATACGGTGCCCCGGCAAGTGGGTGCGTCAGAGGAAGTGCCATGGACGGATCGACTGTTGTCGATCCAAAAGGATGCTCAGACCGGTCAAGCAAACCGGGCAAAGGTACTACTGAGCGATCTGTTGAAGCAATTGGCAGCAGGCTCTGTTTTCCGTTTGCAGGATGCGGACCGATTGCTGCGGGAGTTCCATTTTTTACTGAGAGAAGCAACGATTGAGCTGGGTACGCCTGTGTCTGCGTCTAATCAGGAGGAAACCTTAGGAGAACTGGGGCGCGTGGTTGAAGGCAATCTGTCTGCTGATTTTACGAGCTTTGCCGACTATAGTCAGAGATTACACCGCATGCTGGAGCTTTACATTGCCGGGGTCCAACATGCACAAGCGGGAAACCAGCCCTTTGATATTACAGAGATCAAAAGGTATATCGACCGTTACTATTTTGAAGATATCAAAATCTCATTTTTTGCCGAAACCTATTTTTTGAGCCGGGAATATCTGATGAAATTGTTCAAACAGCAGTTTGGTTACGGCATTCACGAATACGTACAGAAGGTCAGAATGGACAAGGCAAAGGAACTGCTGGGTGATTCCAGTCTGAAAATTCAGGAAATTTCCGATATGCTCGGTTACAAGGATAAAAACTATTTCAGTAAGGCTTTTCGCAATTATTATCAGGTGTCACCGTCGGAGTATCGCGTGAGCCTGCAATAAACCACTTTTTTACCCTTAACGCTTCACTAATCTGCCTTTTTAAATTGGACTATATTTTTTAGAATGAGCGCATGGACGTTGATCACAAACAGATGGGGGAGTATCCATGTTAAAGAAGATGATGGCGTTATCCGGCAGTTTGCTTTTGACGGTCGGTTTGTTGAGCGGATGTGGAGGCAGCGGCGGCACAGATGCGGCTAAAGAAAGCACTGGCGGCAAAGAAGATTTGAAAACGGTTACAATAAATATGTTTACAGCCTCACCGGAGTATACCGATGCTTTTAACGCGTATATCGAGGAGTATAAGAAGGTCAAACCTAACGTGAAGATCAATCTGGAGATCATGCAGGCAGACTACAACACAATTCTCAAGTCAAAAATAGCTTCAGGTAGTACACCGGATGTGTTCCAGACCACAGCCGGAGGCGACATCGACACCTATGCTGATTATAGCGCCGATCTGACCAATGAACCGCTGGCAGCAGCCATGACGGATGCTGTCCGGGCGAATATGAGTTCCAGTGACGGCAAGGTGCTCGGACTCCCGGTGAAGGGGAACCTGTTTTCGTTGATTTACAACAAAGATTTGCTTACCAAAGCTGGGATAACCTCCCCGCCAAAGACGATTGCAGAGATGCAGGATGCTGTTACCAAGCTGGAGGCGAAGGGCATTACTCCATTTGCGAACGCATATAAAGAGTGGTGGGTATGGAAGCACATCTTCATGCACTATGTAGATGCTGCCGCACAGGATGCAGGCGTGGAGTCGAAGCAGCTCGTTAGTGATTTTATCGCAGGTAAAGCAAAAATCAAGGACTACCCCGTGCTGTACAACAACTTCTTTAGCTTCATTGATTTGACGGTGAAACATGGCACAGATAAGCCGCTGGAACGGGACAGCAATGCGGGAGTAAGTGATTTTGCATCTGGAAAAGCTGCATTTATGACGGGTAAAGGTGCGTGGGATGAGGAAGCGATCAAGAAAATTAACCCTGATCTCAAGATTGGCATCATGGGATATCCGGTGAGTGACAAAGCGGATCAATCGGTCATCATTACCGGTGCAGATCAGGCGCTGCGTATCAATAAGGATTCCGAAGTATCGAAGGAAACAATTGAATTCTTCAACTGGCTGTACACTTCGGAATACGGTAAGAACTGGTTCTCCCAGGTAGCGAAGGTGATTCCTCCAATTAAGGATGCACCGCTTCCTGATCTGGAAATGCCTAAGGAAATGGAAAGCATTTTGAAAACGTCGAAGTCTGGTGATCTGTCTGTCAACTACTCGCTGGATACATTCCACCAAAAGTTTGGCGAGCTGATGCAAGCTTATATTAGCGGCAACATGAACAAGGATCAGGCGGTTGCAGAGATTGAGAAGGCATGGGTTCAATTAGGCTCAGCGCAATAAGACTAGTTTTCACAGAGGCGCCCTTACGGGCGTCTTTTTGTGTTATTGCTAAGAGCCGTCAAAAATGCAGACAAAAAAATATTTAATAATATTTAAATATTTACTTGCAAAAAGTTATTGAGTTGTGGATAATAGATTGTGTGCAATATATACAACTTTACGATATACATAATGACTGCACAGTGCAAATACGAAGGGATACCCCGGTTGGGGGAATCTCTTTATTTCGTTTGGACCGTGCCGATTATGCTTATAATAGACCGTGTAATTTGGAACGCATTTTTTAGTTATGTGGTAGAGATGAAAAAAAGGAGATGAGCGTTTTGAAGACTTCGTTGTTTACACCGTATACACTCAAAGATTTGGAGTTAAAAAATCGTGTGGTCATGGCCCCAATGTGCCAATACTCGGTGACGGCCAAGGACGGAATTCCGAATGATTGGCATCATGTTCACTACCTGAGCAGAGCTATCGGAGGCACGGGTCTGATTATTATAGAAATGACGGACGTGGAACCGGATGGACGGATTACGGATTATGATTTGGGACTTTGGTCAGACGAGCATGTCCCGGCTTATAAAAAGCTGGTCGACGGTATTCATGCGCACGGGGCCAAGGTGGGCATTCAAATTGCTCATGCAGGCCGTAAAGCTGAGGACGCAGCGGAGCCGGTGGCTCCTTCGGCCATTGCATATCCGGATGCGAATTATAAACAGCCGCGCGCACTGACCACGGAGGAAGTGCGTGGCATGGTGCAAAAATTCGCAGATGCTGCCCGCCGGGCGGTTCAAGCGGGCGTGGATACGATTGAGCTTCACGGTGCACATGGTTACCTGATTCACCAATTCCATTCGCCAGTTACGAACAAGCGGGATGACGAGTATGGTAAGGATTTATCCCGTTTCGGCGTTGAGGTTATCCAGGCTGTACGCAAGGAAATGCCTGCGGGTATGCCGTTAATCTTCCGCATCAGCGCGGTGGAATATGTAGATGGTGGATACGATGTGGATCATGCCATTGAGCTGAGCCGAGCATATCAGGCTGCGGGCGTGGACGTGATCCATGTCAGCTCGGGTGGAGAAGGCCCGGCTGGAGCCAGAAAGCCAGGCAACTATCCGGGCTACCAAGTGCCGTTTGCTCGCCAAATCCGCGAGGCGCTAAACATCCCAGTAATCGCCGTCGGTATACTGGATGACCCAGCCTTGGCGCAGTCTGTAATCGGCAATGAGGATGCCGATCTGGTCGCTGTGGGACGCGGATTGCTGCGCGATCCTTATTGGGCGATTCATGCAGCGGTGGCGCTGCGTGGCGAAAAGCCTTCCGTACCTGAACAATATCAACGTGGCTACTGAGGCCTAAGTAATCCCACGTTGTTTATATATAAACAGGCACCTGCAACGAAGTGTACGCTTCGTCGGGTGCCTGTTTTGTTTTATGGGCTGTCTTTATTTGTAGGATGGCTCCGGCACTTCATTTTGTAGAAAATTTATTTGTTTCATATAAGAGTTAGAATAAGTGCTGCTATAAGACATTAGATCCGCATGGCTGCCCTGTTCTACAATTTGACCATTTTGAACAACTAATATATGATCCGCGTGAATGACTGTTTGGAATTTATGAGCAATAATAATGATAGTTCGTTTACCCTTAAGCTCATTTAAAAGGTGCAAGATTAGAGATTCAGTTTCAGCGTCAAGGGCAGAGGTTAGCTCATCCAAAATGAGCACAGGTGCATTGTGAAGCAGTGCCCTGGCGATAGCCAGACGTTGTTTCTGGCCTACCGATAAATCATATTTTCCAGAAATAATATTAGTGTTATATTTTTCGGGAAGGGATGAGATATAGTCATGTAACCCCACCTTCTTTGAAATATTAACAACTTCATCTAAAGTAGCATTTTTATTGCCAAAGGCAATATTATCGAATATGGTTCCTGTTGTTAATAATTCTTCTTGTGTGACTACCGCTATATTTTTATAGAAGTAATTTTTATTCAAATCGTGCAATCTGTTATCCCCATAGTAGATCTCGCCCTTAGTCGGAATGACTTCTCCGGTTAGGAGCTTCACAATAGTCGTTTTACCAGATCCACTTTCACCTACGATACCTAACATTTGATTTTTTCTGATTTCAAATGAGATGTCATCAAGAATAGGAGTAAGATTGCTATAGGAAAAAGAAACACTTTTTACGTATATTCCATTTCCCATAAATCCCTCAATATTTGTGCCGTTCCAAACATCATTTAAATTGAAAAAGTTAAGAATCCTTTCAGCTGAAGCTACCGCTGATTGCACACCTACGTTTAATTGCGACAAGCGTGATACAGGTTGTAGCAACTTGACTATATATGTACTGAAAGCAACCAGTGTACCTAAAGTAATCTCTCCATCAATCAGTAAAAAGCCTCCAATAACTAGTAAAAGTAAAGGGAAAAATCCGCTTAAAAAATTACTGATTATACCTAGTAGCAGTTCTCGCGCAAAAAGTTTTTTCAAAATACGAACCAAAAAGATTTGTTCTCTGCAAAATAGCGCACTACTATATTTTTGACGGTTAAATCTGATTGAAGTCCATTTTTGTTTCAAACCTAACTGAAGGGTTTCTGTCATATTTTCATATTGTTTTTTGTAGGCCACATTTAATTGGTACACTTTCTTTTTGGAATTGTAGTATAAGAAAAAGTAAATAGGGATAAAGATCAGGGAGACCGTTGCCAGTTTCCAATTCATAAAATAGAGAACAACAACGGTTGCGACAATTGTCAGACAGTCCGTAAACATAGCTATAAATGCTTGATTTAGCAATCCAGTAAGAGCCTCGACATCATTATAGAGTAAGGAAATAATTTTTCCGGGGGGCTGATGACTTCGTAAATTAAGATTTTGTTGATAAATATCATTCCTCAATCGGAACTGTAATAAATTTTTGATTTTAAAAATGATTGAATCTCTCAGTGCTCCTGTCAATCCTCCACCAATTAGTAGTAATAAAAAAAGGCTGCCTAAATAGCTGATTTCTTTAGCTGAGAGTGTTTCTGTGTTATAGGAATCTATCAGCCGTTGCATTAAAATAGGTTGGTAGATCATGAATAATATATTTATAACAATGATACTAAGTACAATAATTTGTAGTGCCAGTAAAGGCTTAATGTATTTTCTGATTAGTTGGAACATAAAGTAGGCCCTCCATATTTGGGGATAAAGCCAGATAGAATCAGAGTAGCTAGATCGGCATTGTTAATAAATAATATGAAGTGATATAGAGGCACAATGCCGAGTAGTTATTATTAACCTAAAAGGATACTTCTTTGTTCTTGGGTAAGTTGGAGGTATAAATTTATAGTGGCGTTAATGAAGTTCTTAGTTACTTTGCAAAGTTTACCGACAGGTTGATTGACATTTCCGTTCTCCGCGAAGTTCTCTTGATGGCATCCCCCACCACAGAGATTTTTGGCCCAACACTTTGAACAGGTGGTTCTATTTCTTACTGTTGAATTCTCAATGAAATCATACTGTTTGCTCAATGGATTTTCATCAAATAGATTGCCAATAGAGCATTCATCCTCGCCTACAAAACGATGACAAGGGAACAAATTTCCCCTAACATCAACAGCGGCCGCATTCGTACCCGCTCCACAAAAGTGGATTCTAGGACCGCCGGAATGAATTTTACTAAGCATGCCAAGGACATTGGACATTTTTTTTGCTGTAGCATAGTCTTTCCGTTCCAGCAACTCTCGGAAATGCTCTACGAGTTTAACCATTTCTTTGGATAAAGTATCGTAATGCTCGTCCGATAGGGAATAAAGTGCTGGAGATAAATATATTTTTCTAAACCCCAGTTTCACTAAATGGTCAAAAGATTTAGAAAGGTCAAACTCTGCAGGAGTTACAGTACCTCGTGCGCCAATTTTATGGTCTTGTCTCATTTCTTCTGTGCGTTTCAAAAGTAAATCGTAGGATCCTTGTCCACCTTTGAAAAAACGATTGAAATTATGTGTTTTCTCATCACCATCTATGCTGGTCTGCACAGCAAAATGGTGTTTGTAAAAAAAGTTTTTGATTTTAGGAGTAATAAGTGTACCATTCGTAGTTATTGAAAAAGTAAATTTCTTATTATGAATTTCAGATTGCTCATGAACATACTGCACCGTCTCTTGTATGAGAGGGAAATTTATCAAGGGTTCCCCACCAAAAAAAGTGATATTTAACTGTTCAATTTCTCCCGATTGTTGGATCAGAAAGTCTACAGCAGATCTAGCAATCTCTGATGTCATTTTCCCTTTTTGATTATATTCTCCCTCCTCCCCGTAACAGTAAGTGCATCTAAGGTTACATTCTTGGACCATAAACAACGTCAGAGAGGATAATTTAAACACTTTATGCGATTTATCAAGCACCCCTATTTTTTCAACATCTGATATGTTGGTATCTGTGGTAATAATATATGCTTCTTTCATATTTTGGATGGCTTCTTTTACTTGTGATAATTCATAACGCTTGGCCAAATCCTTAACAACGTGCTCCTCGTTTTTGCCTTTACTATGTAGAATATCGATAATTAATGAGTCAATCTCAAATATGGCATTCGTCACAACGTTATAAAAGAAGGTTTTTGAGGCAACTTCAAACAATTTATAAGGGTGAAAATGAATGATTTCATCTTTTTTATCCTGAATCAGATTAGCCATTTCAAAGACCTCGCTTTTATTATTGGGATATTTTAAGAAAGGGAAAACGGGATTAATTTTAATTAATCCCGTTTGGTAAATAAAGAAATCAAAACATGATATTAACATCTCTTAATAAACATTCCTAGAAATATTCTAGGTATCGGAATTAAAACACCCATCAAGTGTGTCACATGCTGCGCAATAATCTTTAGTATCACAGTAATAGCAGAAATCATTTGCCGAACAACCGTAAGCACGTACAGGTTCTTTAATCCCTGCAATTACGTTAATTTGTTTTAACATCGTTGTCACCTCCTTCTATTAGGCTATGCGGTGTATGGATATGTAAGGTATATAGAAATCATACACTCAAAAAGGAAAAATATGTGTTACAAAATTTTGTATAATATTATTATTTTTTGTATTATTCGAGCGACTTATATCACATCTTTAACTACTTTCAAGATGTAAAATAAATAATTTTGTTATATATGTAAATAAAGTTTATAAGAAGATATAATTGCAATTTTTTATTGATTCATTACTACAATAAATGTATGATAAATGGTGATTATTGTAATGGGAGGTTTAGAAATGGATTATATTATTGAAACGAAAAAGCTCCGCAAACAGTTTGGGACGCCGGTAGCCGTAGACGATGTTTCCTTACATGTGGAGCGGGGGAGCATTTACGGTTTTCTTGGTGAGAATGGAGCTGGCAAGACCACTACCATCCGTATGCTGATGAGGCTGATTGAGCCTACAAGCGGGGAGGTTTTTTTATTTGGCGAACGGCTGGAGAAAAACTATCCGTCTATCTTTTCCAAGATTGGTACAATTATTGAAACGCCGGGTCTATATGAAAACTTGAGTGCACGCGATAATCTGAGAATATGCTGTAAGTACATGGGGATGAAGGATGATGGAAGAATAGAACGTACCTTAACCACGGTAGGTTTAGAGCACACCGGAAAAAAGAAGTTCAAAGATTTTTCTCTAGGAATGAAGCAGCGATTAGGGATTGCCAGGGCACTTGTTCATGATCCTGAGTTGCTCATATTGGATGAGCCAACAAACGGACTGGATCCATCTGGAATTAAGGAAATTCGTCAACTTTTGAAGCGGTTGTGCGAGGAAGACGGGAAAACAATTCTTATTTCCAGCCACATTTTGAGCGAAATTCAGCAGTTAGCTACACACATCGGGATTATACATAATGGAAAACTGTTAGCGGAAGATCGTTTGAGCCGGTTAGAGGAAGGCTTTGAGCAATATACAGATGTAAAGGTAGATGATGCAGAAGCAGTGCAAGCATTTCTGCAAGAGCACATGAAGCAGCTTCAATCTAATGTGATATCCCCACAACAACTAAGAATTCATAGTCAGATTGAGAATACAGCTGCGTTAAATAAGCAGTTAATAGATCATCAGTTTTCAGTCTATGAGATACACACCACAAAGCAGACACTGGAGGAGTACTTTCTAACACTCATTTCAGAAGAGGGTGAGCGGCATGATTAGAGCAGAACTTATTAAGCTTAAAGGCTCTAAAGCCTTCTTGTTGAGCTATATTATATTACTGGCTGTTGTACTGTTGATGTTTGGATTGAGCGCTATTTTTTACAGATATTCAATTGATAATCTGGGTTGGGACTACTATTTTACAAATATTGTTTCCTTGGTCAATATTGCAGCCGGATTTATCAGCTATTACATTTTAACTGGTCATATTTTTGCAAGAGAGTATCAGGAAAACACGCATCTGTTTATGTTTACCACGCCTGTCACCAGGGTTAAATTTTATTTTAGTAAATTGATCCTTATTTATGGATTTATAATGGTATCCTTATTTTTTGTGCTGTTTTTGTCTGCATTATTAGGCATGCTCATTACAGATCGTCCCTTAACGATGGCTATCTGGGTATACCAAATCCATGTGTTTGCTAGAATGTGTGTGATGCATGCCATGTTAATCCCGATCGCCTCTTTTTTTGCTATACGCTGGAAGAGCATTATGGTGGTTGTGCTCGTAGTTTGTACTGCTATATTTTTGAATTTTATATACAAAAGTGAATGGTACCCTTGGATTGTTCCCGTTCTTTTATCTCCCAATGAAGGAAGCGCGGTCAGACATGTCAATATTCCTATAGCGTGGTTCAGCTTATTCGTGATCTTTCTTCTTGGATTGTTTTTATCCGTATGGACATATCAGAGAAGAGCCTAAATGAAGAGTTTTTGAAGGAGGGCTACTATGTTTGACCTGTTTAAAGCAGAGTGCTTGAAACTGAAAAGAACTAAAATTCTTTGGTTGAGTGTGATAATTTTAGCATTAACCATTATTTTGCAATTATATAGTTACGCGGGTAGTCCCAAGTATTCGATAGATCGTGATGGTTGGAATGACTATTTTATGAGTATTGTTACTCTTATTAATTTTCTGACTGGGTATATGAGCTACTACATTTTGACCTGCTATATCTATGCGAGAGAGTATCAAGAGAAGACGCATATTGCCCTGTTTACAAACCCGGTTCGTCGGAGTCGTCTTTACTTCAGCAAGCTGCTTGTTATTTACATGTATATCGCTGTTAGCCTGTTGTTGGCATTTGTACTATCTGCTCTATTGGGTATGTTAATTACGACCAGACCGCTAACCTTTGAAATCGTTAGGCATCAGCTTGGAATCTTCACTAAAATGATTCTTATGCACGCTATGCTCATCCCGATCATTACGTTCTTCGCTATACGATGGAAAAAATTTGTGCCCGCTATTATGGGGATGTGTACGGTTATGTGTTTAAATTTTGTTTTGGTTAATGCACCGGGGAATACCTTTTATCCATGGACAGTACCCGTATTGTTTTCTCCGCATGGCACGCTTGGGAGAACATACACGAATGTCTCTGGAGGGCTCATCAGTATTTGTTTCATTTTTGTGCTGGGACTTTTTTTGGCGTTGCGAAGCTATACCCGTATAGAGACAAAGTAGAGTGTGTAAGCAGAAAAAGACGATGAGTGTCCATATAAGATTGGCTGGATAAGTATGTAAAATGTTGTCGCTTAAGGACGGATTTACGTGCTATAATTCCAGTAACAACAGAATGGCTTAGGTGGGCGGTCGGCTAAGTCTCCCGGAAGGGAGGTGATGCCTGTGGAGGTTAAGGATGCTCTGACATTAATGATGATGTTCGGCACGCTACTAGTAGCGTTGATCGGATTAATCGTTACCATTGTTATTGCGCTGAACCAAAACAAAAAGAAATAGACCGCCCTGCTCAAGGGGAAAACGGTCTATTTCTGTAGATCGCCTTTGAACAGCCGACCGCTCTTCAAAGCGGCTGTTGCCAAGAGTAGGGATGTTACCAGCATCCTTGCTCTTTTTTTAGTATATCCTTCTATCATTTATTTTAGCACATCTGAATAACCAATGTAACTGAATAACGCTGTTTACTTGGTGAAGATTTTAACTTCCTTTGGAGCAAGAGTCACAGTGATCGAACCGTTGTTAATCTGAACGGAGTCGTTGCTCAGCTGGTTAGTCAGGCGGGTTCCGTTGGACAGATTATCGAAGTTGCCAATCGTGCGGGTTTGACTATTCCAGGAGTTGTTGATAAATACGATGGCCTCGTCGCCATTTTTAGAGCGCTGAAAACTGTAAAAGGAGTCGTCCACCCATTTTTCCTTTTGGCTGCCGTTTTGCAGAGCAGGGTGGTTATTGCGCACATTGTTTAGCTTAGCGATGTACTGATACAGGTCATGGTTGGCGTTGAAATTCATATTTTCCCGATTGGCGGGATCATCTCCACCACTATAGCCTTGCTCTGTGCCTTGATAGATAATTGGAATCCCACGCGACGTCAGAGTAAAGCCCAATGCAGCTTTGAGCTGTGGCCATTTGTCATAGTTAGCACCCGGCTTGCCAGAGGCGTCATTCAGGAAACGTTTTACATCATGATTGTCGATAAATACACCGTTAGTCTGAGCATCACGATAGTAACGATCATCGGAGTAGCGGTCCTTGATTTTTCTCATGGATTGATCGTGTCCGAACACGTCCTTGATTGTATAATACATCGGAAAATCTAATGCGGCATCGAGATACCGGGTGTAATCCCCCACATAAGCAGGGTCGCCATGGAAAATTTCACCCATGGTGAAGGTATTGGCGGCTTGGTCAAAATCCTTTAGAAAACCCTTCGGTACATGCTTGGCGGTATCCAACCGCAGTCCGTCAATGCCTGTCTCATTAAGCAGCCATTTGATCCAGTTTTTAAGCTCGTTTGCGGTAGCGGGGTTTTCATGATTTAGGTCATCCAGTCCAGCTACATCACCATTTTCGATTTTCCATTGATTGTTGGAGTTGTAGTCCCCGTCTGTAATGTCACCATTGTGATGATACCAGTCTGCTTTGTCAAAAGGAGCCTTGGCGAACCCGTTCCCCGGTTGGAAATCACCTGTGTGATTCACAACTACGTCCAGCATCACAGCAATATTTTTGTCATGTGCCTTGCGAACCAGCTCTTGGAGCTTGTCCATTGTTCCGAGATGCCCATCTACTGCATAAAAATCATACGTATGATAGCCGTGGTAAGCGTATTCACTCTTTTGCATCGTTACCGGGGTAATCCAGATTGCGGTAAACCCCATATTTTTAATGTAGTCGAGTTTGTTAATAATACCTTGAAAATCGCCACCATGCCACTTGCGCTGATCACTATTGTTGGAATTGAAGCCACCGTAGTTATCGTTGGATGGATCTCCGTTGCTGAAACGATCTGTCATGATAAAATAAATGCTCTGTTTGCTCCAGTCTGTGTTGAGAGAAGTGGGGTTGGAAAGGGTACCCAAATCCATAGGGGTAAAGGCGCCTGAAGGCGCCTCCGTTTGAGCAGTTACTTCAACTCCGTTAGAGTTGGGTGCGTAGGTAGAAGTGCTTACGTTTAAGGATACACCTGAAAGTTTTTCTGCTTGGATAGGTCCTGTAACTTCGTTGAGGTCGGTTGCGTAGGTGGAAGTCACTACGCTGAGGACGCTCCCGGAAGGTGCCCCTGTTCGGATAGTTCCTGCGGCTCCGTTAGAGCCGGGCGTGTAGGTAGAAGTTCCAGTGCTGAAAAGGTAGTTTTTGGTATTGTTACTGTCCCAGTTGTTATTGCCATCATTAAAAGCGGCTTCCAATTGGGAGGCAGAACCGATATCGACGGTAATTTTAGCATAGCCGCTAATTTCGGCATCCTGCATTTTCACACCAGGTGCAGCAGTCCAGCTACCACCAGCCGGACGGTAGTGAATGTAAGGTGAGTTAAAGCCTTTTTTGTAGTATACCGTTACTTTGTTAGTTGTACCGCCGCCATCCCCGGGATTCGCACCCGATGGAGCGCCTGAAGTGATCGTTCCTGCATTGCCACTATTACCGGGCGTGTACGTAGAAGTGCCCGTGCTGAAGGAGTAGTTTTTGGTATTGTTGCTGTCCCAGTTGTTATTGCCGTCGTTAAAAGCGGCTTCCAATTGGGAGGCAGAACCGATATCGACGGTAATTTTAGCATAGCCGCTAATTTCGGCATCCTGCATTTTCACACCAGGTGCAGCAGTCCAGCTACCACCAGCCGGACGGTAGTGAATGTAAGGCGAGTTGAAGCCTTTTTTATAGTATATCGTTACTTTGTTGCCTGTACCGCCATTATTGTCAGGCTTGGCTTTGCTGATGATATATTGTTTGAATCCACTCAACTCACCGGTTGGTGAGCCATCATTGTTGACGAGATTGTTGATGCGCAATAACGTAAACCCGTGATAACCGAACTTCGTGATTTTCTCCTCGATTTTTTGGAAGCCGCTACCGCCTGTCGGAAGTGCATTTTCACCATTCAGGCGAACACCCTTGGCATTCGCGATGGAGGAGATGGTATCAACCAGGGTGGATGGCAGCGAATAATTCGGTGCTGTGCCACTGTCACTCATCTCCAGGCAAGTAAATGTCAAGTCTAGATCGGCATCCTTGAATTTCTGAATGAGACGGTTGTAATCATAATATCCACCCGCTTGTTCTGTGCCGTGCGGCATGGCAGGATTGTTCATTTGCCAGTGCAGACCAGAAATTTTGGCCCCGATCCGGACACCAAACACAGAATCGAAGTTTTTGTGGGCAGCTGCTCCGATGACACCTAGATGCTTCTCAAGCACACTTTGGTACCACGACAGGAAATCCTTTCCATACGCGGAATTATACCCGCCGTTCGTGTAAAATCCGTCCCCGTCGGTCGGTGGATTGATTTGGCTAAGGCTGGTAAGCTTGGTGCCCCAAGCAGCATTAATCTTGTCCAATGATCCGTACTTGTCATTCATAGCTGTGCGGAATGCATTTTTGGCTGTTTCAGTATAAGCTTGGAACTTGCCTCGTCCCGGGTAGCTCCATCCTGCTGCTGGATAGTAGGACGGATAGCGCAATTCCCCGGAAGGACCGCCGCTCAAATAAATTTTGGGAATGATACTTTTATACCCGGCAAAGTTTTCAGCGAATGAGGCATACAGCTCGTCATATTGTTTACCGGTCCCGCTCCACAATGGGGAAAGGGCTTCGCTATTGGCATAGCCGTTTTCGTCCTTGAACTGCATTTCATCTGCACTGCCCTTGCTCGATAGCCAGCTTGGCAGTGGGATGTTGCAGTCATCTCCCACATTTCCTCCACATTTATGCGTTGAGATGATAGGGACCCACTTCAGTCCCGCTTCTTTCACGGCATTTGCATAGGTCTTGTAGTAGCTCCAATCAAACTGGTTATCTCCTGCGCTTTCTACATAGCCCCACCAGACATCAGTGGTAATGGCATACACGCCATTGCTTTTCAACGTTTGTAGCTGCTTTTTAAAGGAACCCCAGTCATTGATTTTCGCCAGCGGTCCCATAACGGAAGCTTGAAAATCATCTGCAACCGCAGCGCTCGCCGTATTAGAGGGTGAGCCAATGAAGGCGGTCAGAGACAGCACAAGGCTTAGTAGAAGCATACACCCTTTTTTCCATAGACTTTGATACAAGGTCAAACCGATCATCCTCCCCAAAGCATAGTCTAATTCGACAACATTTTGTAAACGTCTACAAAAATAGTATAAAGCAAGCGGTTGCACAAAAAGAAGAATTTATTGCACATTAGAGGTGGACAAATATGACATTTTGCGTTAGCAACCGTATGCATAAATTAGACCATACAAAAAAAGACACAGGTCTGATTAAGACATGTGTCTTTTATCGCTATTCCCGTGAAAGGGGAGGAAAAGCCCAGTGTGTATGCAAGCAACGCATGAGACTATCTGCTTAATAGATAGGGCGATTTTTTTCGTCGGGAATACCACTTTTGCGATAAAAATACGTATTGATCCGATCCCGCCATTCCTTGGCGTGCTCTGTCTGATGCTCCAGCCGCGTCAGCACCTGTTCATAGACCAATTCATTTAGATGCTCCCGCAGACTAATCCATGTTGCTTGGAGATGGGCCGCACGTTCGGCACCTTCAAAATGAGTATCATAAATATGCTGTATGACCGTTTGGCTGGAGTGGAGCACGTGCGTATAAGGAACATGGTGAAAGAATAAGAGCAGCTCATCCGGACAGGTGTCTGTAGATTCGTAGATTTCGGCAACAGGAGGAAAATATTGTCCTGCATAGCCCGTTCCAGTTGCAGTCGTGCGATCTACCCCGATCCCCCAGCAATCGGCAAAATGGTAGGTGCCCCACATCGAATATTCATATCCATCTACATCCGGCCCATAGTGGTGATTGGGACTGACCATCCAGCCGACCCCCAGAGGGGCGGTGTAGGACTCGTAGATATTCCAAGAATCGAGCAGCATTTGCTTAATAGTAGGAATCAACTCAGGATCGCCGTAGTCCTTGCCTTGATTGCTAAATGTCAGCCGAACCCATTCATCCGCGATTTCATCTGCGGATAGATCCGGGTCCCATGACAACCGGCCGTAGCCGTAGAGATTGGACTGGGCGAGCAAATGTCCGGTCCAATTGGTGTCTGCACCAATATTGGAAACAGCGGCTATTCCAAAGTTCGTGCCCTTGGGAACATGATTCGTTGGCTCCTCCTGGAAACTGCCGCTGCCTGCATGGACAGTAGCCTTCCTGTGATGAGAACCAGATTCGCTGTTGCTATGCAAAGCGCCACTCACGATACGTTTGATGGTGGAGCCTTTCCCCTGTGCATAGGTGTCAAAATCAAGCACTTCCTTCCATTGCGGAACCAGGTAACATAGATGCTTTTGTTGTCCGGTATACTCCTGTGCAATTTGGAATTCCAGCAGTACCTGAGTGGCTTCCAGCGCGCCGAACAGGGGGGATACAGGCTCTCGCACCTGAAAATCCATAGGGCCATTTTTAATCTGTAAAATGACATTATCCCGGAACAGTCCATCCAGCGGTTTAAAATGGTCAAAGGCCGCGCGAGCCCGATCCGTCTTGCGGTCACGCCAGTCCTGTTTGCAGTCGTAGACAAAGCAACGCCAAATCACACGTCCGCCATAGGGCCGTAGTGCATCCGCCAGCATATTGGCTCCATCGGCGTGGTGGCGTCCATAGCTGAAGGGTCCGGGCCGATTTTCAGAATCGGCCTTGACCACAAAACCACCCAGATCGGGAACGGCTGCGTAAATCTCCTGGGCCTTGGTCTTCCACCATTCAGCTACACCAGGGTCTAGAGGATCGGCTGTAGTTAATCCACCGAGCTGAATCGGGCTGGCATAGTTAATGCTCAAGTAGATTTGGATACCATAGGCGCGAAAGATGGCAGCTACTTTGGCTACATCCGGTAAAAAACGATCTGTTATCAGCTCGGTTTCTACCTGATGGACATTCACATTGTTAATGGATATCGCCTGAATGCCTACAGAAGCAAGTAGACGGGCATAGTCTCGAAGGCGCTCCATATTTGTAGTAAAGGCATTGTTGTTGTAGAAAATAGATGCGCCGGCATATCCACGTTCAACACTACCATCCATGTTATCCCAGTGATTGATCATGCGTATCGGATTAGCTGGATTGGACAATAGGTCTAAACTGGGAGCATGCAATGATTCCTTGGCAGTGGGCTTCAGTTTGCCGTCTAGTCCTCCTTGCAGGTAGCGCAGCAAGTGAAAGACTCCATATAATACCCCTTTGGAGGTCTGACCCGCAATTATAACGCACTGTCCTTTGATATCATCGTGATCTTGACCAGTTGAATCAGCCAGTTTCTTAGCCTCTACCCCGCGAATTCGATAGCCTTCTGCGCTCACTTCTGCCTGTTCCTCTGCACTAAATCGTTCTGCAATACATGAATGGTCTTGGAACGTACCCAGCGCAACGAATGGTACATGGACAGGAATGGTACTCATCTTTGGCTGCTGTCCAAACATAGAGGCCAATCCTTGCTGAAGCTCACTCGCAGCTGTCTGAAGCACTTCATCATCTGTGTCATGAACCACGATGACCCTGCACCAAGCAGGCATTTTTTCTATAAGACGATCGCGGTGGTAGTGTAGCCAAGCGTCATAGCCGCTCCCTTTAGGCATATCCATACGCTTGCTCATATTATTTGAACCTCCTTTGGGCGAGTGAGGGTTCGTTTGTCTTAGACATGCTGCTTCTCATCTTGACTCATATGCTGAGGGAGGGTAAACCGATTCCCTTTGCCTTCATACAGCCACAAAATAGCGGTAACCCCGCGTGGGTAATATTTGCTGCCGTGGGCAATGCCGGAGAGCATTTGGTCGCTCCAGCACCAATAGGATTCTTCAGGATGGAGGAGCCATGAAACATGGGCTGCGTCAGCCGCCTGCCCAGTTTCCTGCCAAGGCAGTTCCAGCAGCTCACGGGCAATAAACTGAGACAGATAGATTTTGCTCAACCAGGAGTTGTTACTGGTCGAGGATAGCTTCCAGCCTCCATCTTCAAATAGACAAACTCCTGGTACCAGTACGGTTTGCAAATGGCGCCGAAGTGCTTGGATATATTCACCGAACCGCCCATCAGGCTCAAGCGCATCCTCGCATCCTGTAAAATAGGGGAAGATCAGCCCTTCAATGGCAGGAATAATCTGTGAGTCGTTGCCTTCCTTAATGACTGCAGGGATATAGCCCTTGTCTGTCATGTGAGCGGTGATCGATGCTGCGCATTTGTCTGCCTGTGAGCCAGCTTCCTGTGAAAGGGAGTTAAGCCCCTTTGAGGCAAATATCTTTTCCAGCGCAACATATACCGCCCAGCATTTGCTGCCTAAATAAATGTTATTGCGGGACTGACCCAAGGATACATCTAGACTATCGTAAGTCGTAATTTCGGCGCCTCCTTGGGTTCTTGAGCTATCCAGGCCCATTAAGCCGTTTCGCTGTGCCGGATCTGGATGATCCCGCCGCAGCATGCTTTCGAAGCAGTCGCACAAGACAGGCAGCATACGTGTCGTAAATGACTGATCCTGTGTCTGCTCGATATATACCGTGGCGCAGCAAAGCCAGTTCACCAGTTCCTCGTGGCTCATGTAAGAGAAGCAGTCGTCAATCCCTGCCAGTTCATAACAGGAGTACCCCTGCCGGGAGAACACATTGGCCACGCCCATATCATGCGTAAACGTGATCCCCCCCGGATAGGATTGTTCCTCTCCCGGGAAGCGCACCTCATCCCGATAGCTGTACCTTTGGACAAACCATTCCAGTTCGTTGCGTACCGTCCATGGATTCAAAATCAATTCATAATAAAGCTGATCTGCCGTCAGATCGAGTGTATTCATCATCCGGTACTCGCCTTCGTTCACAATCCAGATCGGTTCGCCATCCTCTTGCTGACTGAGCAATTGGGTGCTGCCATAATAGCTGTGAATTGCCTGAGCGAGCATAAATTCCTGATCCGGACTCAAGTTCGCCGATTCGATCCAGTCATTCCCCTGAATACAAGCTGCAGTCAGGTCGGTAAAATGCTTCAACGCATAGCTTCCCACGTCTTCAATATCCTTGAACAGCCGGGTATAGTAATACGATGCTTCGATGCCTGTTGTCACAATGCCGCCGCGATAAAAGCATATGGCGAAGGAATACGTGCGCTTCTCTCCTGCGGGAACGTCCATCAGGAGCGCACCCGTTGTGCCCAGGCCAAAGGATAAGTTATCGGCCATGGTCTCCCCAAGCAGCTTCTCCATTGCAAATCCGCTGGCAGGTATGGCTTCACTGCTGTTGGTCACAATAGCCGTGCTTCGTCCTTGACCGATGCCTGTGAGTCTTTCCTCCAATTGGGTAGATTCCGTAGCGTCCCTGCGAGGATCTTCTCCTATAATGCGTATGCCGCTATAGGGATCACTGCCCTGATAGCCGAAAAAGGCTCTTCGTGCAGCAGCACCCTCTGTATTATCGATCGTCAGCTCGGCAAATACTGCCGGAACTAACGCTGCCCGCAGCTCATCTATGCCCGCAATTCCCGGCTCGGGCACCGGGCGAACGGGAGAGTATAGCCGGAACGTCAAATCGCCTGCCTGCCATGTATCTGTTCCTGCTTTTAACTCACGGGTGATGTCCTGATCGGCAAAGGCAACGAGCAGAGGCTCCGTTTTTTTATCCTTTTTCTCCACATCATAGCGGGTACTTTCGTCCTGTGTGGATGCGAAAAAGGGAAGCGCCTCATAGGATCCGCCATCCCTGGATTGCAGTCCGATGTATACATTTTCATCGGCAGGCTTGCCCAGCTCCAGGCCGAGTCCGCCGCGATTACCCTTAAACCCAAGTGTAAAGCTGGAGAATGAACCGATAGGTGCATGCTGCGTGTTATAAAATATATTTTTCGACATATATTGAAACCCCTTTCATGATAAAATGTAACGTTGACTAACTTCAATTAGAGCCTAGCATGACATGTGCCGAGGAACCATTGTCAAATCGCTCCACTATTTATCCAAATCGCGCTGAAAACGATATACTAGAGGATATTGATGTAAATAAGCTAGGAGGGAAAGCATGTCGTCACCACATTTACCTAAGCGTCCCCATGATCCAGCCCTTACGGTCGCCGGAGAGGAATTCTTTTTTCCCGATGTGCGGACTACGGTCAATCTGTTTGCCATTCATACGCGAAGTGTCGGAAGAGACTGGAGTTATCCACCACATGAACATCCGCAATATGAAATTAACATCGTGCTTGCGGGAGAGCAGATCATGGTTGTGGATGGTCGCAGCTATATTCAGCGACAGGGTGATCTGATGCTTTTGCGCCCGGGAATTGTCCACTCCAGCTGTAGTAACGGGGAGGGATTTACGTATTTTTGCATGCATTTCGACATTGATGATAAATTGTTTCTTTCGCTACTGAGCCGTTTGGAGCAAGTGCTTTTTCCTGCGGATGGCACGGTGGCAAGGCAGATGGAGCCAGCGCTGGGCAAGCTGCTTGATCTTTCTGCCCTGGATGACATGGGGATAAATGGTGACTCGGTGGCAAAACGTATGCGGATTCAATCTGCTGTATTTGAACTGTTCGCAACGTTGTGGGAGGCTGTATCCAGTGAAGCTGCTCATCTGCCGGGACGTGGATATGTGCAGGCAGAGCTTGCTCATCAAATTGCCAGTCGTCTTCAGGGCAGAGTCAATCTGTCTTATAGACAGGCCGGCTCGTTGGAAAAACAGGATGGGATCGAGGGGATTTCATCCGAGCTGGGTATTAGCGTGTCCCATTGTAATCGCGTATTCCGTAGTGTTTTTGGCGTATCTCCGCGTGTGTATCTATCCGAGCTTGTCTTGCATGAGGCCAAGCTGCTGCTGGCTGATCCGCAATGGTCGGTGCAGCAAATAGCCGATCTGCTAGGCTATGGGGATATTGCACATTTTAGTAGGCAATTTAAGCGCTGGTCTGGCCAGTCGCCGACATCCTACCGCAAGAGCATAGCCCCTGAAAGCTCATCCGAATAAAAATATATATGATTATAAAATAGTTGTGATATGGCGAGTGGGGTATAATGAGGAAATCGCAATACTGTGTTGTACCTGATGACTAACAAGTTCACCACCGGAAGCGTGCTGTTCCCAGATGGCGGTTATACGCTGATCTAATTGCTGGAAGCTGACGTGTGCATATCCACCAGTCCAATACACATTTACAATGTGTTGGACTGGTTTTCTTTTTACAGGAGATGTAGCGGGATGCAAAAAAATCATCGTATTTATCGGAATAATACTCCAGCAAAGGTCGCATTTCGTTTTACAATTTGTGTTGAAAAAACTTTAGGAGGAAACAGCATGTTGGGAATCGATATAAAAAAGGAGAGTAATAATTTAGTTATTACTTGGCAGTTATCTAGGATAGAAGTATCTCTTGAGGATATTGAAGATGTTTCGTTCGATAATACTTATGCTGGACAAGAGAAAGATGCAATAAGAATAGGTACTCCTTATGCAACAACGGACAGAATTGTAATTAAAACCAATTCAAAGACATATATTTTGTTTACTACAAATGGTCAAAATATTCTTAAAAAAATACAGTCCTATCTTTAATTAGATCCATAAAGATACAGCATGATGTACACGGAGAATGATATTGCATTACTTCATGGACATATATGATCTGTATTGTACCCCATTGCTCAAAATAAGGAATGAGGTATGTACCGTGTTTGTACAGCTTATTTATTTTTAGCGAGTTTCAATTTTCTAATCAAACGATCGATAACATACCCTATGAGATACCAGAAACCTATTGTAGTGAAGTAAACAAGGGATATGGGGATATGTGCTTTGCGCACAAATTGAAAAGATTCATACATCCAAACCAACGGGCTAATAATAGCCAAAAGTATATTATAGTCGTCATATCCCGTAAGATTTACAGCAATAACTATACATGAGACTAGGACCAACCAAAAGCGAAAGGACTTCATGGCCTATACCTCCATTCCATTTTCAAAAGAGAAGCCGCGAGACGATTAATAGCATTCTGATCGCAGCGGCTTCTTGGGATTCTTCTGCTCTACACTTTTCTCACAGGGCGCAACACCGCGTAGCCGTATCCCTCAGGGAAATGCCGTTGATAATCCTGCTTCGTTTCCTCATCCCATTCATACCCCAGGCTGCTAGGATCAAAGTTCCAAGCTTTCTCCTCCACCGTTCTCATAACGTCTCCGTTGTTTTTTAAATAATTGAAGGGTGGGTGAAAAAAAACCAGGTAATCTGATTCGGGGATGTCCCGGCACTTCATTCCTGCGGGAATCTCTCCGGTGTAGTCAGCGGCAACCGGTATTCCATAGAGGTAGCCCTTCTGACCATTCTGATAGAACCAGCCTGCCGTTTGGCCCAATTGTCCGGGAAGCTTGAGGTGAGACATGCTTTCCAGGGTTCCGCAAATTTCATCACAATTATGACCATTTCTCCAGAAATCGCCGTAATTTCGAGAAGAAATATCCCAGAGACCAATAAATTTGTGTGCTGGTATATGCTCAATTTTGACTTCGGCTTCTTGCAAATGCTCTTTAACCATCTTATCCCGCTCCTTCAAATGGTAATGATAAGGAGAGAACACCTCAACGCGAATGGCTAGTGGAATAGGTCTCGGCTCCTTCTGGTATACAGCCGGAGTTACCTCAAATGCTTTTACAAATGCTCGTGTAAAAGCTTCCTGTGAAGAAAACCCATACTTTATGGCCACATCGAGGATGCGGACATTGCTATCCCGGAGTTCAAGAGCTGCCCGGCTAATCCTGCGCATCCACACATAATCCCTTAATGTCATTCCTGTCAGAGAATGAAATTGCTTTGTACAGTAATAAGGGGAATAGCCTAGCTGGTCGGACATTCTCAACAACGATGGCGCTGAGGTCAGATTATTATCAATCCAATCAATCATAAGCTGGACCATTTCGTTCCATTCGTACACGAGGGTTCCCTCCTTTCGACTCCATCTTAACAGCCGGAATGCAGGAATATTTGATTTGAGTTGCATCCTCTAGTGTGTTGCATGGTGCTCAATTCAAGGGCTGCGGTATTTGTCTTGTTCGCAATAAGTAAGATGACATGAGAAAAGAATCTGACTATTCCATTCTTTCATTTGTAATAAAATATGTATGATGGTTATTTAACCTGTATATGTATATTGTATGACGTATGTTCGGATGATGAAAGTAGCCTTTTGATGAAAGTAACTTCCAAACAAAAAGCCTACCTACCGGAACACCGGCAGATAGGCTTTTATAACATAAACATTCACTTACTTCGTATTCTATGCAGTCGGTGCCTTTACATTGCAAATGCATCGACAATGCATCCTGATCTATCGTTAGTTATTTTTACGCTGACGGGCGCGGGCCTCGCCGCCTTTGCGGCCTGCTTCTTCTCTGCTCATTTTCCCGTCGCTATCACTTTGGTCTGAATTGCCACGGGCTTCACCGCCCTTGCGACCGATTTCCTGATAGAACTCCTTGCCATGGTTTTTGGAAGTGGCTTCGCCGCCTTTTTCACCAATCTCCTGATAGAAGTCCTTGCCATGA
This sequence comes from Paenibacillus sp. lzh-N1, assembly GCF_002872435.1. NCBI lineage: Bacteria > Bacillati > Bacillota > Bacilli > Caryophanales > Paenibacillaceae > Paenibacillus > Paenibacillus sp. lzh-N1. The sequence goes on from NZ_CP025696.1 coordinate 1,962,735, forward strand.
CTTTTGGAAGTGGCCTCGCCACCTTTTTCGCCGATCTCTTGGTAAAATTCTTTGTCGTGATTTTTAGCAGTAGCTTCTCCACCTAAACGTCCTGCCTCTTCGCGACTCATTTTGCCATTTTGGTTGTTGTTAGCCATGTTCAATCACTCCTCATCGAATTTTAGTAAAGCGTCTACGTGTATCTATTAACCCTCGTGTCAGGAATTAAACATGTCTATTTAATTTTGATAAATGGAAATTGGTTGGTAAATAACTGGGTATACCCGTCTATCAGACTTCCCAAGACTCTGTACGCAGTTGTTGCTGGCGGGTAAATAATGTCGGGTAAATGAACAGGCTGAGCAGCACGCTGGTCAAAATGGCAGAGGTCATGGTAGTGAATACGATGAGCAATTGCAAACGCACGGCGACAATTGGATTGGCGCCTGCAATGATTTGTCCGGTCATCATGCCGGGAAGCTGGACAAGCCCAAGTGTTTTCTGCCCCTCAATGGTTGGAATCATACTGGAACGTATACAATTCTTCAGTATAGGGAAGATGGCTTGTCTCGGTGTTCCTCCCAACGCAAGAATAAGCATGATTTCAGGCTTGCGCAGCAGGACTTCCGACTTGAGCCGCGATACCAGCAGACTGGACAAAATCATGGAGCTGCCAATGATCATGCCGCTAATCGGAATCATGTACCGGGCTGTCGCCGGAATGATATGCAGGCCAATTAGAAATGCCTGTGTAACGATTTCCACACACAGCAACGTCAGGAATGACTTCCACATGAGCCGGGGAATAAAACGTCCTTTGCGCGCAACATTTTGAGAAGCTACAGTGATCATGAGCAGAATGAATAACACGATAAATCCGTAGCTTTGCATCCCAAAAATCAAATGCAGTACATATCCAATCACCAGTAGCTGAACGGATGCTCTGATCGTGGCAATAATAATATCTCGGTCCAGACCGAGTTTGAAGGACTTGGACATGACGATGGCGATAAATACAAAACCAAGAGAGAGAATCAAGGCAACAATCGTCATACCCATTCTCCTGCTACAAACCTGCGAGTTTCACTATGCTGTGGAGCGTTAAAAAACGTTTGCGTATCCGTTTGTTCTACCAAACTTCCGTTGATCATCAGCCATGTTTCGTGGCCTACCCTGCGGGCTTGTTCCATATGATGCGTAATCCAGATCATTGTTGTTCCCTCTTCTTTGTTCATTTGAAGCAGCAGTTCCTCGACCTCTTTGACTGAGGTGGGGTCCAGTGCAGAAGTAATCTCATCCAGTAGTAAAATATCCGGACGGTTCGCGAGCGTCCGCGCCAGGGCCAAGCGCTGTCTTTGTCCGCCGGACAGCTCCTGCGCCTTTTGCTCCAGCAGGTCACGGGTAAGTCCTACGCGCTCTAACAGGCCAACCGGATCTTCCAGTACCGTGCCATGCAGCCGCTCTACAGTTTGGAGATTGTAGAGGACCGTCCCTTGAAGCATGGGGGCATCTTGAAAAACCAATGCTACTTTCCGTCTCAGTTCAGGGATTTCCCACTCGGTTATAGGCTTGCCGAGAACGTTGATTTCTCCTTCATCCGATGCTAGCAAAAGATTGCATAGTGAAAGCAGTGTGCTTTTACCAGATCCTGATGGACCGACCAGTGTCGTGATTTTTCCGCGCGGGACCTTTGCCGTAACTCCGTTCAGGACAGCACGTTGTTGTCCCGACCCGGTGAAATATTTAGTGACACGATTAAACTCAATAGCTGGAAGTGGATTGGGTTCCATAAATATAGCTAGCTCCTTTGCAGGGAATCGGAAAAGATATTAAATCTGCTCTATAATCTCTTTGTATTATAGCAGTAATATCCTACCGGCTCTTCTTCTAAAAAAGAGTTAGTGTATGGAGCTGTTGCAAACGGTACTTTCTTTGTATAAACTAACGGGATTAGTTAAGATGAAATAAGAATTTAGTCTGTATATGTATACGAAATTAACCTTACATAGGAATTTAACGAAAGGGGACCGGATGATGTCACCTAGAAATGGAGTAAAGCTACAAGATATCCTGGAGGCTGCCGAGGATGTTGCCAATGAACGAGGGATGGGAGAGGTCACGCTCACTACATTGGCGCAAAAGCTGCATATTCGTCCTCCATCTTTGTACAACCATGTGGACGGATTGAACGGATTGCGTCAAGCGCTGGCATTACATAGCCTCGAGAAGCTAGAGGAAGCATTGATGAGCGCAGCCGTAGGCAGAGCAGGCGAAGAGGCGCTGATTGCTATGGGGAGAGCGTATATGCAGTATGCGCGCGAGCGGCCTGGTTTGTATGAATCGATGCTGTATGCAACCGACCGAAATGATACCGAGCTGAGACATGCAGCGGATCGCGTAGCGGAACTTGTCATTACTGTGCTGTCCAGTGGCTATGGTTTCAACGAAGCGGATTGCATTCATGCAGCGAGGGGATTCCGTAGTCTTCTTCATGGTTTTGCCTCACTTGAACAAAAGGGTGGCTTTGGTTTACCTGTGGATGTGGATCAGAGTATTGAAGTGATGATGGACACCTTTTGCGCAGGTCTTCGCGTGTTACAGCAAAAGCGAGAGGGAGAGCATTCAGATAAAAACTGAGTTCAATCTGATATAGCCCATATGATTGCGTCCTGGACTCAAAGGGTAAAATATATTCAGTATACTGTAAGCGAGAGACCGTGAATACAGGAGGGGATATGAGTGAACGTACTGGTGATTGGTGCCAATGGAAAAGTAGGCAGACATCTCGTTCGCCTACTAGGGCAACATGAGTCGCATCGCGTAAAGGCACTGATCCGCAAACCGGATCAGGCCGAAGCGCTTGAACGTTTGGGTGCAGAAACGGTAGTAGCTGACCTTGAAGGGACGGTAGGTGAAATTGCCGCAGCTATACAAGGCAGTGACGCTGTCGTGTTTACGGCAGGCTCCGGTGGCAACACAGGAGCGGATAAAACGCTGCTCATCGACCTTGATGGAGCAGTCAAGGCGATGGAAGCCGCTGAACAAGCGGGTATCCGGCGCTTCATTATGGTCAGTGCTCTATATGCGGAGAACCGGGAGCAATGGCCCGAATCGATTAAGCCATATTATGTGGCAAAGCATTATGCAGATCGCTTGCTGGAAGCGAGCAATCTGGATTACACGATTCTTCGTCCGGGAGGGTTGACAGATGATGCGGGTACTGGCAAGGTTGCTACCGGTGAAGATCTCACCAGCCATACTATCTCACGTGAAGATGTAGCGGCAACGGTGGTAGCAGCACTAGAGGAAAAGCAGACGTATCATCGAGCGATTGATTTGGTGTCCGGCAGTACGCCTATTGCTGAGGCCATCCGGTAGAGCTGATGAATTGAAAGACATATGCATAATATGGATAAAAGCAGACCCGAAGGTAGGATTCCGGGTCTGCTTTTTGCTTTTTGTATAACGTTCCGACAGGTATTTACGAAATAATTTGCTTAAAACTAATTATATTATTTATAATACTAACATAATTAGTTTATGATCAAGACAAGGAGATGAGATAAAATGCGTATCGTTCAGGTGCAGCATGTGTATCAATTAACGTTTATGCCCCGGCTGTTCCCAGTGAACTGTTATTTGGTGGAGGAGAAAGAGGGGCTTACCCTGATCGATGCCGGATTGCCATACAGTGCTCAGCGTATTGAACAGGCTGCGGCGCGGATTGGGCAGCCGATTATACGAATTGTACTTACCCATGCGCATGGAGATCATGTGGGTGCGTTGGATAAGCTGAAGGCAAAGTATCCTGAGGCGCAAGTATTCATTTCAAGGCGGGATGCTCGGCTACTGAAGGGTGATGTATCGTTGGAGGCAGGCGAACCAGACACTCCTATTCGGGGCAGCGTGCCGAAGAATATCCTTACCCAGCCTGACGTTTTACTGGAGGATGGAGATAACGTGGGTTCGCTGCTGGCGATCAGCGCACCGGGACATACGCCGGGCTCGATGGGATTTTTGGATACCCGTACCCGTGCATTGATTGCAGGCGATGCCTTCCAGACTCGGGGTGGTGTTGCGGTGGCGGGAAGGCTCAAGCCACTGTTTCCTTTTCCAGCACTAGCTACCTGGAACAAGGAAATTTCGCTGCAAAGCGCCAAAAAACTGGCATCTTACAATCCTTCTCTATTAGCAGCCGGTCATGGAAACATGCTGAAGCATCCACAATTTCAGCTGGAAAGAGCGATTATGAAGTTGGAGCAACAATGTTCAGTGTGATGATTACGTATTCAGCCAACATTCAGCCAGAACTCACAAAGTCCTAAGCTAAGGCAGATACAATATGAGGAAAATAGAAACAGAGAGAGGTGCATCGGATTTGAACGTTTGGAAAGCGAACGGTCTGAAATATATACTTCTATTTAGTCTCATATTGTGTGTTGCCGTTAGTATCGTTTCGTTATGGAGTTATTCAGGTAGTTCCGCGTCTCAGTCTGCGGCTGTTAGGCAGGGACCATCCGGCGGGTTCGGAGGGGGAGCAGGCGGAGGCATGGGAGGGCCGGGGCAACGTCCCTCTGACGGTCAGACCGCAGGAAACCGGGGAACAGGAAGTGTAGGACAAGATCAGCAGAATTCTCCCCCAACATCTACGGATGCGGCGAGCAGCTCTGACAGCAAGAATCAGGGGACGACGGGCCAGACGACCAACTCCTCTAGTGAGAATTCGTCGACATCGGGTGACAAAGGTACAACGGCCGGGAATGATACGTCTGCCTCGGTCGGCAGTGGTGTTGCTAGAGACGGGCAGCACAGAGGCCCCGGTGGCATGTCTGGTAACGGATCTGGAATGGGTATGGGCGGTCCTGGCGGTGGTATGGGTGGGGGAAGAAATGGAAATTCTTCATCTGCTTATGCTACTCCGATGGCGTTTTTCGCTGCTTTGTTCTTCGGTGCGTTCGTGTTTATTGCGTATCGTTTTCGGGCTCAAGAATGGAAGCTCGGGGAACGTAACCGGGGACTGATGCTGTGGACTGTGCTGGGTGTGGGATTCTTTTTAAGAATGGCGATCGCCCCATGGATCTCGGGCCACATGGATTTAATGCTATTCCGAAACTGGGCTACGACAGCAGCGGATAGCTTGTCAGGCTTTTACACGAATGGTTCCAGTGATTATCCCCCGTTCTATATTTATATTTTATATGTGATCGGTAAAATCGGCTCTACGGATGCTTTCAGTCCTTATATGTCCGTATTGCTGCGGCTTCCGAATATTTTAGCTGATATCGTGACAGCGTACATGCTGTACCGGTTGGCAAGCAAACGGGTCGGCTATGGAGTGAGCCTCGGATTGGCTATATTCTATGTGTTTAACCCAGCTGTATTTATTAATTCAACCTTCTGGGGGCAGGTAGATTCATTTTTTACCATGCTGATTGTGGGCATGATTGTGCTGCTGGTGGAAAACCGGATCGGCTGGTCCGCTGTACTGTTTACGATAGCGGTATTGATGAAGCCACAGGGGATTATTTATGGGCCGGTTCTGTTCTTCGAGCTGCTGAGACAGCGCAAAATACAGCCTTGGCTGTTGTCCGTTGGTGGTGCCGTTGTGACAACCATTCTGGTCATATTGCCATTTTCATGGGGGCAGGAGCCGCTATGGCTGCTTGATTTATACAAGGGGACAGTTGGCGAATATCCATATGCTTCGGTGAACGCGTATAACTTCTTCGCACTAATTGGTGGCAATTATACGCAGGACACTACAACGCTGTTCCTGTTCAGTTACCATACATGGGGGATGATCTGCATTGTGCTGGTGACTCTGTTTACATGGTGGATGTATATCCGTAGTCGGAAACCACAATTTGCAGCAGCAGCTGCACTGGTACTCATTGCAGGTGTATTTACCTTCGCTTCCAGCATGCATGAACGGTATCTGTTCCCTGCGGCGGCGTTAGCTGTACTGGCGTACCTGTATTTGAAAGATCGCAGATTTTTGTGGCTTGCGGGTGGATTCAGTCTTACGATTTTCCTGAACACCTTTGATATTTTCTATAGCTCCAATTCTCAGGATCATTACGGTATTATTTTGTGTGTGACATCATTGCTCAATGTTTTGTTGTTTGGGTATTTGGTCAAAGTAGTGTGGGATTGCTCCAGGCCGGCTACAATTCAGGCTGCGCTTCCCAAGGCCACCAATATAGCTCCTTTATCCGCAGAATGAGTGATGGGCGGTCACCACACAGGTGATCGCCCATCTTCCAGCGATGAAGGCACGTTCTCAATACGGCGCGCCAATACCTTTTCATTTCACTGCGGCAAGGAAATGTTTCTCTCCACCATAAGAGGGATCAATTTGCGGAATGCTATCGTGCTGGCAGCTTGTTCATCCCTTTGATAGGCTTCATAATCTTTCCTGAAGGTGTTCTGCATTTCCTCCGATAAATGACGGATGTATCGGTGCGCACATTCGGTTACCTGTACCGGCGATCCGAAATCAACCACCAGATCCAAAACGTCCAGCACATAGAATTCCATGGGATTCGACTGTGGCAAAAACCATCCGGTCAAGATGGCTTGTTCAAGCACCTCGTCGAGATTAGCACCATACTTGTCCACCAAAGGAACGACCTTGTCTCGAATCAATGTGATAATTTCCGCCAATTCCTTCTCCCGAGACGTTTCCTTGGCCAGATTCCATACCTTGCCTTTGTTCCGGAAGCTGCTCAAGCTGATAGCCCAATATACTTTTCCGCTTTGCGTATTCATGATTTGGCAATTTACATTAAACTCCAAATAGCTGCCGGCCACATTGAAAGCATTACTCGAAAAACGCACCTCGGCCGTAAAGGGGTCCACGTGCTTGACCATGCTTCGCCTGGATTTATAGTATTTGAATCCGCAAGGCTCACAGGCTGCAGCAATCCTAGAGCAACATTCTCGAAAAATATCCTTGCTGGTTTGATGATCCGCCATATCTATTCCTCCCCATTTTGCTTATTTTATAAAGAGTATGAAGACACAGAAATCTTGGCTTGATTTCAGGCTTATAAACTTTGTATTACTACGCAAAAACAGGTTTACGGTTTCTATTGTTATTTTACAGAATAGCTAATAGCCAAATGCACAGAATAAAAGAAACCGCCCTTTAACAACATGGAAGTGGTTGATGAATCAACTACAATCCATAAGTTAAAGAAGCGGTTTTTTTGTCCTCATGCCAGAGTAACCTGGTATATATCAATCCATATATTCGTTCAGTTTCTGTACATCGCGGATGGTAATCTCACGTGTACCCTTGATATGAATAATCCCCAGCTGTTCAAACTTTCCAAATTTTCGGCTGATCGTTTCACGTGTGACACCCACATAATTAGCCATCTCTTCGCGTGAAAGGGGGAGATTTATTTTAATATAGGAGCCGTCCGGCTTGCCGTATTTGTGGCCGAGTTCGAGAATCATGTAGGCGATACGAATTTCCGGGTCTTTGGTAGCCAGGCTTTGAGCCAGGTTTTCGGTATGTGCCAAGCGTTTGGTAATCGTTTTGAGCAGCCTCAAAGAGATATCGGGATTGTTGCGGATCAACTCCTCCATATCATCTTTGGTGAGCATACAAATATCAGTATCCTTTAAGGCGTACGCACTAAAATTGCTCAACTCGTCGTTATTAAATATATTCAACTCACCAAAAAAATCGCCAGTTGTCAGAATGTGCAGAATTTGTTCTTTGCCCTGAGGTGTCATCTTCAGCAGCTTAACATGCCCGCTTTTAATAATGTACAGCGTATCGGAAGCCTGTTCCTCGACAATCAAGGCCTCGCCTTTCTGGTATTTTCGGTGCCGGATCATAGAGCTAACCTTACACAAATCTTCGCAGGACAAAGAGGAAAAGATAGGCACTTTGCGGGCACAGGGCTCCTGTTCACACTGGCAGGGGCAGGACATCTCATTCACATTCATTCACTCCATTCATCAACCGGAAACTAGAAAGTATAGCGTGTTCTTGTTATTCTGCATCATCTATAGGGGCAAAATGGCTTTGATCCTCACCGCAGACTGGACAAACCCAGTCTTCCGGAAGGTCTTCGAACGCTGTACCTGGCATAACGTCTTCATCAGGGTCACCCATAGCAGGATCATAAACGTATCCACAGGGCTGACATACATATTTTTTCATCTTTAGTTCTCCTTGTCATCCAAAATTTTTGTAAGCTCTGGTGCATCCGGACTGAGTTCTTGGATAATGGCTGCTTTATATGGAAGTGAAGCGAGAGCATCCCCAAAGCCGATCACACCGCAGATAGAGCCGTTTTGTATGAACATACGTGTATAAGAAACTTGATTTTCACGGGTCAGGCTGGTGTCACAGACTTGTTCGTCTACCAGACCGATGGAAAACAAGGGGCTTTCATAGCTGTTGGACAGGGTGACAGGAAGAGGACGCTGGTAAGCTGTGGAGGTACCCGCCATATTAGTGCCTGCTATTTTCCCTTGCTCCATAGCACTTTCCCATAATCCATCTACTCTATTGTGGAACTCGGCTACATCACCTGCCGCATATATATGGGCGGAGCTGGTCTCCATCTGCGCATTCACCAGAATGCCTTGTCCAATATCAAGGCCGATTTGGCGAGCAAGCTCCGTATTAGGTACAATTCCGATAGAGTACACGACATGTTCGCAGGGAATAACAGTGCCGTCCTGCAGTTCTACGCCCTCTACATGATCTGTGCCTGTAATACGCTTTACGCCTTGCCCAAGGCACACCTGGGTACCCTGTTCGATAACTCGGCGGGTCAAAATAGCGGATGCCTTTTCATCTAGCTGGCGAGGCATGAGCCGTTGCGAAGCTTCCAGAATGGTAACGGCATATCCGGCTTGCTGGAAGGACCAGGCGGTTTCTACACCCTGAATACCACCGCCGATGATACATATCCGGTCACCTTGTCGCAATTCCGTTTTAAGTCTGTCTGCATCTTGTCGAAACCGAATATTGTGAACGTTCCTTAGTGAAGCTCCGTCCAGCACAAGCTTACGGTTGTGGGCTCCTGTACACAGCAGCAGCTTGTCATAAGCAACGGTTTGCCCGTTGGCTGTTTCGATGGTGCAGTCCTCTGCGTGTATCGCCGTGATCTTTACGCCGGAATACACATGAATCCGTTGACTGGCAAACCACTTTTCCTTTTTGATCAGGATTTTGTCGCTGTGCAAGTCAGTGAATAGTGCCTTCGAAAGCTTGACTCTGTTATATGGAAGGGAGGACTCTTCCCCGTAAATAGAAATTTCTGCTAGCTCATCATGATCTCTAATCGCTTTTGCCGCGTTGATAGCGGCAACGCCCCCTCCGATAATAACGTAATGTTGGTTATCCATTCGGCATCTCTCCTATTCCCTCTAAGCTTCCTGTGCTCAAATAACACTAAGCAGCAGATCTGAGACGAATTCAGCGGCATTTTTAATTTTTTTCACTTTTTCATCTTCTGTAGGAGAGAAGCGAATGCGTACCGGGAATTCCACATGCGTCATACCTGTTGACTTGATTACATCTGAAGTGCTCTGGACTTTCATATTAGTACCGTTCAAGTAATCCTGTACGACTTCAATGGCTTCACCGCTCCAGCCGTAGGAACCAAAGGCGGCAGCAAGCTTACCTTCCAAATTCATCTTTTGCATTTTTTGCAGCAGATCTTCCAATTTGCCTGTCATGTCGGCATATTTGGTAGAGCTGCCGACGAAAACAGCATCAGCTGAGGTAATACTATTTAATATCTCGGTTTCATCCGCTTTATCTACATCCCATAGCTCCACCTTGATTTGGTTCTCCAAAAAGCAATCTCTCAGGATGTTTGCCATTTTTTTAGTATTATTTTTTAAGGTGGCATAAACAATCGCTACTTTTTTATCATCCTTGGTTTCGGTGCTCATCGATGCGTACAAATCAATAAATTTGGCAATATCATGTCGGATCGCGAAGCCGTGGGAAGGAGCAATCATCTCAATATCCAAGTCAGATACAGCTTCGATTAATGTACGCACATATCTGCGATGAGGATGAATGATAGCCTGATAATATCCGATAAAATCCTCGGTGATATCAAAGCCGGCCTCATCGGCAAATAGATGCTCTACAGCCACGTGTGTGCTGAAAATATCGCAAGGGAACAAGATTTTGTCTTCGATGCAATACGTAATCATAGTTTCTTCTGTATGGAGATAAGGTGTTTCCTTGAACAGCAGTGTCTTGCCTCCAATATCCAGTTGATCCCCGTCCTTGATGACGAGGAAATTCCGATGCTGGAGCTTGTACATCTGCTGAATTTCCGGAACGGCAATCTCCGTGCAGACAATTGTGGCGTTTGCTGCTTTGGAAGCAAGTGCCGCTAACCCGCCGGAGTGATCTGGTTCCGTGTGATTGACGATTATATATTGAATATCCAACGGGTCGATTAATTCCGCTACAGCTTCCGCAAATTCTCTGCCGAACGCCATATCTACGGTATCTACAATAGTTGGTTTTCCTGTTTTCAGCAGATATGCATTATATGTTGTACCCTTTGATAGTAGAAGACGATGAAAGGGGACCTCACGATTATCAATTTTTCCTACCCAATAAATATCCTTTGCCAGCTTAAATCCTGGTTTCATAGGAATAACCTCCTGCTTTTTTGGTTTGTCTGACACAATTCGATTTTAGTTGGATGTGATGATGAAAAAGATGATTGAAATCAAATTTTTGAATATTTCAAAGTATTTATGACTTAAATTTATGTTTGTGATCGCAATCACAAGACGAGCGTAATAATCAAATACAATAAGACTATATAGGCCCAATCCAATTACAAACAGGAGAGTGAATCTACATGAAAAAATCAAACCTCATTCAATTTCAGGAATATAAAGAAGCTGCATTTACAAAACGAATTGTGCATAAGGAAGCCGACAATGTCATTTTTATTCTCAACTTCACCCCTAATGCTGAGCTGCCAACACATAATCATCCAGGAGCGAATGTATATTTGCTTGTTCTGGAAGGAAGCGGTACTGTAACTGTAAATGGTGAAGAAACGGAAGTTGTCCAAGGGGATATGATCCATATGACCGGAGATGAGCACTTTTCCTATCGTGGTAGTGCGGAAGCGAATTCCAGCCTGCATGTGGTGTTGACCAAAACGCCAAGTGAAAACTATGCACAAAATATATAAAGTATAGAAATCGCAAGAAGAGGAACTGCAGTCCAAACATATAAAAGCCGCTTGGTCATTTAGACCAGGCGGCTTTTATATTGGAGAGACACACCCCGGAATACGCTATAAACCGGCTGTCTAGCGGGATTACTGTACCTGTGACAGCGCTGAATGTCTAAGCCACAGTAGGTCACGGTTGTGTTCAGTGAGGAAGAAGCTGGGGGCAATAGTTTTCACGCTTTGGAGCGACCTTATGATGAAATCCCGTCTGTACAAATGGCTTCCGAAGTGCCACAATACGTTTTAAAGGCCATTTTTCTCCAGCTGGAATATCGTGCAAGGCTCGTGAAGTAGTTAACCCCAATAAAATGACGTTTCATCGAAAGGAGGAAGCAGGTTATGAAGCTGCATCGAGCCATTGTAGTGGATGATGAAATTTTCACCCGCAAAGGGCTGATTCAACTTGTCGATTGGGAAATCTGTGGCTTTGAAATCGTGGGTGAAGCTGATAACGGTGAGGATGCGCTGGAGCTAATCAGTCGTCTTCACCCAGACCTGATCATTACCGATATTCGTATGCCTGTGCTGGATGGATTAGAGCTGATTCGATCTGTACTCGAACGGAGTACCCAACATCCTGCTTTTATTATCATGAGCGGCTACAGTGATTTTGCTTATGCGCAGCAGGCACTCCGCTATGGAGTTCATGATTTTATACTTAAGCCGGTTGATGATGAGGACTTTTCGGCTACACTGCGCAAGCTGAGTGAAAGATTGCACCGTGAACAACAGAACGCGCAGCGATATCAGAACCACCTTACAGGCGGGCTGCTAGAGACGATGATGATGAACCCAGTGGATGATGCAGTGGTGACACATTGGGAGCAACAGTTGCGGCTTGGAGAAGCCACGTATATGTACTATGTACTCGTCGAGCTGAACGATCAGCATCCTTGGCACTCCGGTGACGATGGCGTCATGCTATCACTTTTCCAGTTCAGGGAACTTATAGAGCAAGCGCTTCATCGTTTAATGGGCAGCAAGTACCCTCTCTATGTCCATGAGCATCGTAACCGGATTGGTCTTATCGTACCGGACTTCTTTTTAGAGTGTTTTGAAGCCAAGGTGGAAGTTTTTATGAAAGCGCTACAACAGGAGATAGAGGGGATGGAGTCACTAAAAGACCGGTTGGGAAGTCGGGTGTTCGTTTATGCGGGAAGTCCTGTGAATCAGTTGCGGGATATCCAGCAGTCCTATGCCAGTGCAAAGGAGGCAGTGCTCCATAAATACATTCATGACCATAGTGGTATTGTTGTCTATCTGCAGGGAGAAATGCCACCCCTCCACTATAGGACCATTCGTCAGGACGTACTCGATAGCTTGACAGAGCAGATCGAGGAACTCCAATTGGAAGAGCTGCGTGCGACCGTAGATTATTTATTTAGCAGCTTTCGGGAAGAGCATTATGCCCCTGAGGCTATGAAAATGAGTCTGCATCAATGCGTTCTTAGTATCGTGCGGGTCATTCAAAACATGCAGGGAAATGAGCGCTCAATTCAGTCGCTGGAACCGATGATCAACTGGCAGGATATGAATCTGTCGCTGGGTGAACTCCAGCGATTGTTTACAGCCTTTGCCGAGGAAAGTGGAAAATATATTGGGACGCTGCGCAAGGAATGTCAGCAGGGAGGAATCCAGCATATCCGTGCTTACATTGAGCAGCATGCTGACGAGAATATAAGTCTGAAAAATATTGCGGCCCGCTTTTACATGAATCCGGTATACCTCGGTCAATTGTTCAGAAAAACATACGGTGTGTACTTTAACGAATTCCTGCTGAAATTACGCATTCAGGAGGCGAAACGCCTGCTACGGCAGACGGATCTGCGTATATATGAAATTGCGGAGCGCGTGGGCTTCGGCAGTTCAGACTATTTTGTGACTCAGTTTGAAAAGCTGGCGCACGTCACGCCAAGTGAATACCGCAATAGCCTGAGTGTTGGGTACGAGCCAGAGAGGTCCGGCGAATGAAGAGGCTGAGAACTATCCTGGATCATATACGGCTGCGAGATAAAATGCTGCTGCTTTATTTCCTCTGTGTTTTTACACCTATAGTGCTGACCAATCTGATCTTTTACCATGTTACCTCGCAAAATGTGAAGGAACAGCGTATTCAGGATATTACGCGCGCACTGGAACAAATTAAAATTGAATTTCACCGGGAATTTGAAGATGCGATGGAAATCTCGTCTATCTTTTATACCGATTATCGACTCAATGAGGTGTTGGAAGAAACATATCCCCACCCTGCTGACTATATTGCTGTTTATGACTCTTATTTACGTCGTATCTTAAACAATACGTACAGCCCTGTGTACCAATCCGTAGGTGGAATTACGATCTACACTGATAATTCAACGCTGCTGAATTCCGGGGGAATCAGCTTTATAGATGAGAGGGTCAAAAGCTTCCCCTGGTATACCCAAATCCCGCCTGGACGCCAGTCCAAGCCTATATTTGTCCGTACCGACGACAGTACCGACGAGCAGACACACCCCTTCAGCCTGATTCGACGGATGAACTACTTTTATTCCCCAAGTGGTCGTGAAAAAATACTAAAAATAGAGCTGCGAATGTCGTCCATTCGGGAGATTTTCAATAACCTGAATTTACAGGGGAGTCTCTTCCTGCTTAACGAACGGGGAGAAATTGAATACACAAATGATCCCAAGGTGGATATAAACCATAAAAGCGTGGCCTATAGTACCCTCAAGCTGCCCGAGAACACCATGGAGTTCAAGACCAGTTATGTGCTTACGAATAATCTGAACGGCTGGAGCATTGTGGCCGCAGTATCAAGGGATGAAGTGCTGTATGAAATGCAGGAACCTCGCAATTTTGCGCTCTTGTTAACCTGTGTGAATATGCTGCTGCCCACCTTGATCATTATTTGGATTACACGTTCGCTGAACGTGCGGCTTCATCGCATTTTGAAACATGTGAAAAAGGTGAAAAATCAGCATTTTGAACTCATTCCAGGTATGGAGTCGAGTGATGAAATCGGACAGCTAACAGGTGAATTTAATCGGATGACGCTGAGAATCAAACGACTGATTAACGATGTTTATATGGCCGATATTCAGCGAAAAAATCTGGAGATTCAGCGTAGACATGCCCAGCTGAATGCACTTCACAGCCAGATCAACCCCCATTTTCTGTTCAATGCGCTGGAGACGATTCGCATGCGAAGCCTGATGAAGCATGAGGATGAGACAGCCCGCATTATTCATAACATGGCACGGATTTTCCGCAATTCGCTGGTGTGGAACAAGGATCGAGTTACTTTGCGGGACGAGTTGGAGTTGATCCGTTGTTTTCTGGAAGTCCAACAATATCGCTTTGGTGAGCGAATACAGTACGATGTACAGGCGCGCTCTGAAGACTTGGACAATCTGATTCCCAAAATGGTCGTACTGACGCTGGTTGAAAATGCAAGTATCCACGGCATTGAGCCGCTAAAGCATGGGGGACGCATTGAGATTCTTTTTGAGCATGAGGAAGGACGACTGATTCTAACGGTTCGGGATGATGGGGTTGGCATGTCTGTGGAACAGGTGCAGCGCTTATATGGTTACATGCAAAGGCAGGAAGAAATGGGTGAGCGTATAGGTCTGCAAAATGTCATCTATCGTCTAAAACTTTACTACGGGAAACGCTTTGAGCTCGCCATTCGCAGTGCACCCGGCGAAGGTACGGAGATTCGTATAATGATTCCTGCGGATCGGGACCTATAGTTTCCTAAGTAACACCTTTAGATTGACAGGTGAACAAAATGAACGGCATTTTATAAAATGAAAGTGCTTACAATTTAGGATGCGCGGGATTCTCGTTGTTCAAGGGGCGTGCGCATGATATTCACACATAATTGACAAAAGAGGCCGAAAGGGGAAGGTCTGGCATGACAAGCAAAAGGTTCGGAATCATCAGTCTGGTAATGGTTATGATGGCATCTATGATCACTGCTTGCTCAGGGAGCTCGGATAAGGAGCCTGCGTCGGGAGATAGCAAGGAGAAGGTCACGTTCACGTATTTTAATGCCACGGCGGGAAGAGACATTAATACCAATGAAACGCGGATCGGAAAAGTTTTGGAAGATCAGACCGGCGTGAACTGGAAGCTGGAGCATTTGGTAGGGGATTCGAATACGAAGATTGGCACGTTTATTGCAAGCAACGATTATCCGGACGTAATTGTACCGGATGGGACGATTGATAAACTGCTGGATGCCGGGGCTTTCATTCCCCTGAATGATTTGATCGACAAATATGGACCAAATATCAAGCGTGTATACGGACCCTACTACAACCTGATGAAAGCGGAGGATGGGAATATCTATTTCCTGCCGTTTAGCGCGGTGGTCGGCGATTATTTGTCTGCTCCTAACATAGAGCAGGGAGCTTTTTGGATACAGCGCAGAGTGTTGAAGGAGGCGGGATATCCAAAAATAAAAACGTTAGATGAGTACTTGGCTCTGATTCGGAACTATACGAAAAAGCATGCAGACGAGGGATTAACCGGGTACTTGGCGCTAACCACGCAGGATAGGTTTTATGCGCTTACGAATGCGCCGATGCATCTGGCAGGCTATCCCAACGATGGCGGCACAATTATTGATATGAAAACACACCAGGCGACGGATTATGGAGATAAGGACATCACTAAACGGTACCTGAAAGAGCTAAATCAGCTTAACGCAGAGGGCCTGTTCGATAAATCGTCCTTTGTGGACAATTACGATCAATATTTGGCGAAGCTGACCTCGGGCAAGGTGCTGGGCTTTTTCGATTACCGCTGGCAGGCAGGGCAGGCTCTAAATAACCTGCAGGAGGCTTCCAAGCGATCGGGTAATGATGATCTGGAATATGTAGGGCTGCCTGTTGTATACGACCGGAATATAAAGGATCAGTATCTTGATCCGTCGTCATTTGTTAATAACCGAGGCATTGGAATTACAGTCAGTGCCAAGGACCCGGTACGTATTATCAAATTTTTCAACAATCTGCTGACCGACGAAAACCAAGTGTTATCCAACTGGGGGATCAAAGGTGAAACCTATGATGTAGATAAAAATGGGCGCTTTTATCGGACCAAGGAGCAAATTAAAAAGACGGGTGAGGATGCGTTCCGTGACTCATTTGGGTTCAAATATTTTGAATACAGCTGGCCGCGATACGGTAACGGTTCTTCCTTGCCCGACGGCAACTCGGCTAGCCCCGGACGGCAGCCTGAGGTTGCGCGTATGTCGTATACCGAAGGTGATAAAAAGCTGCTAAAAGCAAACGGTGTAGAGTCCTTCTCGCAGATGTTTTCCGCACCTGACGAACGTCCATGGTTCCCAGCCTGGAGCATTCAGGTTGCCCAAGGCTCACCAGCGCAGATCTTTCAGCAAAAGAAAGGAGACCTGCAGCGCAAATATTTCCCGCGCTTGGTGCTGTCTGCACCAGCACAGTTTGATGCCATTTGGAATGAATACACCACCGAGTTTAACAAGCTGGATGTGAAGGCTTTTGAGGAACTGATCACGAAGGAGGTTGCCAAAAAAGTCAAGACGGTCGGGAAAAAATAAAGGAGGAAGCAGCTATGAGCTACACGTCACCGCCACCTGTTACGACCTCCTCGGGTCGTTTGCCGTCCTCACGGCGGACCGGCTTTAGGGGATTTATACACAAGCTGAACCAGCAGCGTGCACTCGTATGGATGTCCGTCCCTTTTTTAATCTGGCTGTTTATATTTAAATATTTACCTCTGTGGGGCTGGACGATTGCTTTCCAGGATTTTAAGCCTGCCCGGAAGCTACTTGATCAGCAATGGGTTGGATTGAAGCATTTTCGTTTTCTGTTCCAGGATGAACACTTTCTGCGGGTGATGCGTAATACGCTGGCGATGAGCTTTATTAACCTGGTGCTGGGCTTTGTCACCGCTATAGCATTGGCGATTTTGCTGAATGAGCTTCGCCAGCTCGTATTTAAACGGGTGGTTCAGACGATCAGCTATTTGCCACACTTTATTTCTTGGGTGGTCGCGGCCAGCATCATTAGTACTGCACTGTCTGCGGACGGCGGTATCATCAATGAGGTGCTGATGTGGCTTGGGCTGATTAAGGAACCTATTCTGTGGTTAGGTGAGGGAAGCTACTTTTGGGGTATTCTCGGTGCGTCGGAGGTATGGAAAAATGTCGGCTGGAATACCATCATTTATTTGGCCGCGATGACCATGATTGATCCCTCGCAGTATGAAGCGGCCGAGATAGACGGAGCAGGACGGTTTCAGCGGATTTGGCATGTGACATTACCAGGATTAAAGCCTGTATTTATCATCCTGCTCATTATGAACATTGGCAACCTGCTCGAATCAGGCTTTGAACCTCAATATTTACTGGGCAACGGCATGAACGTGGATTACTCGGAAAATTTGGATATTTTCGTACTGAAATATGGTATCCAGATGGGGAACTTTTCGCTTTCCATTGCTGCCGGAATGTTCAAAACGGTGGTTAGCTTCATACTGTTGTTTAGCGCCAATTATATTGCGAAGCGGTTAGGGGAGGAGAGGTTGTTCTAAAAAAAGAGTGAGTTTCTGGGGAGGGCTCGTTGTCGCTTCGCGTGCAAATTGTTCTTCCGAACGCTCCGCTTCTTCAGAACAATTCCGCCCGCTCCGCTACTACCCGCCGTAAAGTCACTTTTTTTAAGAACTGAGGGTAGTGGCAGGGAAGAGCTTAAGAAAGGCGCGTGACTCGCGCCTCCTTGTAATAACTGCGTCATGATGGTTGGCTCAGCTTCGCTATCGCCATTAGAGGATGTCTTTGGGAATGGGCTATTCGAGGCGATAGCAGGAGTGCGTGCTTATGCATACTACAGGTGCAAGTCTGTGGATTTTTAACAGGCCGCTTCGCGGACCTCATCAAGACCTTAAGTGCTGGGCTAGGCGATGTTTCAGAAAGGAGAGGAAGTCATGGGCAAAGGGAAGGCCGTACATGGGCGATTTCGGGCGCCCTTGGATCGGATTTTTGATGCGTGCAATGTTGTGTTTATGCTGTGCCTAATGGTGTTCACGCTGTATCCATTTTTAAATACGTTGGCGGTTTCATTAAATGAAGCGAATGACTCCATTCGGGGTGGAATTTATTTGTGGCCGCGTGAATTCACGTGGAGTAATTATGAATTTGTATTCAAGGAAGCGACGATTTTCCATGCTACGTTGATTTCTGTATTACGTACGGTCGCGGGTACAGTGACCTCGGTGTTTTGCTGCGCGATGGTGGCGTATACGATCAGCCGGCCGGAATATGTGCTGCGCAAATTTGTTTCGATTGCTTTTATTTTGACGATGTATTTTAGCGGTGGCTTGATCCCCAATTTTCTCTTAATTCGTGAGCTTGGGATGCTGGGAACCTTTTGGGTGTACATCGTACCGGGGTTAATCGGGGTGTTTAATGTAATAGTCATTCGCTCCTTTATTGAGGGCTTGCCAGAGGGGATTTTGGAGTCGGCGCGTATTGACGGTGCTGGGGAGTTTGCTACTTTTATGCGTATCGTTTTGCCACTGTGTGTGCCGGTGCTGGCAACGGTGTCGTTGTTCACGGCGGTCTCGCAATGGAATTCATGGTTCGATGTATTTTTGTACAATTCGTCGTATGAGCAGTGGAGCACGCTCCAATATGAGCTGATGAAAATTTTGCAAAATTCCAATACGTCCGTTAACGCTCAGGATTATGCCAGCCAGTTTTCAGGGTCAGAAAATCTGGCGAAGGCGGTTACGCCTACCTCTATTCGTGCCACGATGACGATTGTCGCCTCAGTCCCTATTATTTTAGTCTATCCGTTTTTACAAAAATACTTTGTGAAGGGTATGACCTTGGGAGGCGTGAAAGGATAGTAGATATTTTACATTTATTCTAGGAGCCACTTTTAATCCGCAAGTAACTGAAATCCAAGGGTGCCAAATACGAATTCAAAAATTTGAGTGCAGGAGGGACTGCTTTGCGGTCAGGTTGGTATACGCCTTTTTGTCTGGTGCTGGCTGGAGTGCTGTTGTTATCGCCTATCGGATGGTGGGGAATGTCTGTAGCGAAGGCAGCTCCATCTGTGGAACATTCTCCGTCGGTTTCGAACACGGTGCTATCGGCAGGGAAGATCATTGGAGCGTATGGATTTGAGCAAGGAAACAGTGACGGCTGGAAGCCACGGGGAGCTTATACCCAAATTGCATCCGTCACGGAAGTGGCATATGGCGGTACGCACAGTCTGAAGGCAACCGCTCGTACGGCGGCTTGGAATGGAGCAGAGTTAGATGTGAAGCCACTGTTGCTGCCGGATGTGGAGTATGAAATTAGCGGATATGTGAAACTGGACGGCAATGCTGCAATTCCAAGCGTGCTTAAGTTTACGATGGAGCAGCAGCCGACAGGCGGGACTACAGCATGGAAGACCCTAGCTCAGACGGAGACAACAGATACATCGTGGATCAAACTCCAGGGGAGATATACTTTTACCGGGGAGATGAATGCATTGAAGCTGTATGTGGAGAACTCGAATTCTGCTCAGGCTTACTATGTGGATGAGGTGGAAATCAGGCAGGTTTCAGTAACACCAACAAATCCTACAAGTGGGATCGTATCCGGATTCGAAGACGGTACAGCCCAAGGATGGGTATCCCGCTTGGGAGACGAGACCGTGCAGGTCTCGAATGCCGATGCACGGACCGGCTCATACAGTCTGCTGACAACGGGCAGACAAAAGGCATATGCCGGACCCAAGCTGGACGTGACTGCCACAATGCAAAAAGGCAACCGATATACGGTCAGTGCCTGGGTGAAGCTGGCTCCGGGTGAGCAGCCTGCTAAGGTAAGGCTCAGTGCACAGCGTGATTACCAAGGCCAAAGTGCATATGAAACGGTTGTAGGCGATACGGCTGTCACGACAGGGGGATGGGTGCATTTGTCTGGTACGTATACGCTCGCACATGATGCAGATACCGTTTCTATGTACCTGGAATCGCCAGAAGGGACGTCTTCCTTTTATATGGATGATTTCGAATTGTCGCTGGTGCCGCCGCTGGCGATTGAAAAGGACATACCTGCTTTGCATGGATTATATCAGGGACAGTTCAGCATCGGCACAGCGATTGAGGCTTTCCAGACCGAAGGGGCTTACGGAGAACTAGTACAGAAGCATTTTAAAAGCGTCGTTGCAGGGAATGCGATGAAGCCTGTCTCCTTGCAACCATCTGAGGGGCAGTTTCATTGGGAGGAAGCAGACCAAATTGTGCAATTTGCCAGACAGCACGGATTGGGAATTCGTTTCCATACGTTGGTGTGGCATAACCAGACTGGAGATTGGATGTTTAAGGACAAAAATGGACAGCCGATGACGCAGACTGCTGAGAATAAAAAGCTTTTGCTGGACCGCCTGGAGACGCATATTCGCGCCGTTGCGGCCCGGTATAAAAATGTCATTACCGATTGGGATGTGGTAAATGAGGTCATTGATCCTGATCAGCCGGACGGCATGCGCCGCAGCAAGTGGTATCAGATTACAGGAACCGATTATATTGAAAAAGCGTTCCGTGTCACGAGGGAAGTGGCAGGGCCGAACGCGCGATTGTTCATTAACGATTACAATACCCATGAACCGAAGAAACGCGATTTTCTGTACAATCTGGTGCGTGATTTGCTTGCCAAAGGCGTACCTATTGACGGCATAGGTCACCAATCGCATATCCGCTTGGAGTTTCCTGCCATAGCCGAAATTGAGCAATCCATCGAGAAGTTTGCTTCACTTGGGCTGGATAATCAGATCACGGAGCTGGATATGGGCCTTTACTCTAATGATACGGATCGCTACGAAACGATCCCTGAAGCCATGCTGATTCGGCAGGCTCATCGTTATCAGGCGCTGTTCGATATGTTTACACGACAGCAGGACCATATCAGCAATGTGACCATTTGGGGGACAGATGATGGCAATACGTGGCTCAGTACGTTCCCGATTGCCCGGTTGGATAAGCCGCTGCTGTTCGATGAACGGTTAAAGGCCAAATATGCATATTGGGCGCTGGTGGATCCATCCAAAGTGCCGCCGCTACCAGCAGGGAGTAACGAATAAATGATTTGAGACAGAGGAGTAGAGCTGTTCAAAAGGAGAGCTGAAGCTATGGCTACCTTGCGCTATACGAATCCGGTTGTCCCCGGATTTTATCCTGATCCGAGCGTGATACGTGTCGGAGAGGATTATTACATGGCGACAAGCTCATTTGAATACATGCCGGGGTTGCCGATTTTTCATAGCCGAAACCTGACCGATTGGCGGCAGATCGGGCATGCATTAAATCGGCGCAGTCAGATTGATTTGTCCACACGGAAGAGCTCAGAAGGTATATATGCGCCCACATTGCGCTATCATCAGGGTGTATTCTACCTGATTACGACAGATGTGATGGGGATAGGCAATTTTTATATTACGTCTGTGAACCCTGTGGGACCTTGGTCTGATCCGATCCGTATTCCTTACGGAAATATAGATCCGTCCCTGCTATTTGATGACGACGGGAAAGTGTATGTTACCGTACAATCCGGGGCAGATGCCGAGTCGCATATTATTCAGTACGAACTGGATATTGCTACAGGCCAGGCATTGACCGAGCCTGTGGCTATTGCTCATGGAGATGGCGGCGTATGGACCGAAGGGCCGCATCTGTATCACATCGACAGTCGTTATTACCTGCTGTGCGCCTGTGGCGGCACGGGGCGTGATCATCGTACGCTCGTGTATCGGGCCAATAGCCCGTATGGTCCATTTGAACGGATGAAAGAGCCCATGCTTCAGAATGAATATCCAAACTTGTGCAGACAAGAGAATCACCTCATTTAATACAAAAAAAAGCAGGCTGCTTACATGCTCGGACATGTAAGCAGCCTGCCTTGTTATCGCAAAAGAAAAAGCAGTTTTATTCCAAGTTGGCGTGTTGACCATACATGGATTCGGAGGTCAGCTTGCGCAGCTTCATCGTTCTGAGCACCAACGCATCTCCATACAGCAGCAGAGTTTGCTCAAACAGTGAGCCCATGGGTTGAATGGTCTGGTAATCCTTGTTGGAGGGGTCCTTGGGTGCGCCGGGCAGCTTTACGATGATATCGGCCAGTTTGCCGATGGTGGACTCGGGGGCAGTGGTAAGCAGCGCCAGTGAGGCCCCGAGTTTCTTCGCTTTGTCTGCCATGGAGACTAAGCTTTTGGTTTCACCAGAGCCTGAACCGATAATCAGCAGATCTCCCTCGCTCAAGCCAGGGGTTACGGTTTCCCCAACTACGTAAGCTTGAACCCCCATATGCATCAACCGCATGGCCAGCGAGCGAATCATGAACCCTGAGCGCCCCGCTCCTGCTACGAATACCTTATTCGCAGCAGCGATGGAGTGGATCAACTGTTCTGATTCGGTATCGCTGATTAGCTGTGGAACGAATTGCAGCTCCTTGATGACCTCAGATAAATATTGAGAGGTTTCCATTGGATTAACCTTGTTTGATGAGCTGCTGCATTTGCGAAGCTACAGCCTTTTTGTCGTCTTCGCCAGTGATACCGCCGCCTACGATAACCAGATCCGGTTGAGCTTTTACCACTTCAGCCAATGTACTCAGCTTGATGCCCCCAGCTACGGCTGTTTTGGAGTTTTTTACGACTTTTTTGACGGTTTGCAGTGCTTCGAACGGACTTTGACCTTCCGCTTGCAGATCGTAGCCTGTATGCACACAGATGTAGTCAACGCCTAAAGCGTCGATTTCTTTTGCACGTTGCTCCAGGTTTTTAACACCGATCATGTCCACCAGGATTTTTTTGCCGCCCTGTTTCTTAGCTTCTTCTACAGCACCTTTGATCGTTGCATCTTCAGCTACAGCCAAAATCGTCACGATATCTGCACCAGCCTCGGAAGCTTTCAGCACTTCATAGCCCCCTGCGTCCATAACTTTCAGGTCAGCCAGCACTTTTAGATTGGGAAATGCTTCTTTCATTGCTTTTACAGCATGAAGTCCTTCATTGATGACAATCGGCGTACCGATTTCTACGATATCAATATACGATTCTACTTCTTTTACCAATGCGATACCTTGCGGGATATCTACCAAGTCTAAAGCCAATTGAAGTTCCATGTTATTAACTTCACTCCTTAAGTGAATTTGTATTTTAGTGAACAGGTACATGCTTTGTTGAGTCGTACTTATACTTTGTTTTCATGCACAGGTTTGATTGTAAGGCCCCGGTATTCGGTTGAAAAGTACGCACTAATTCGTAACGTAGTTACCCTGGCGATACTATAGACCATGAAACCACCCATATGAGAGCCAATATTTTGTCTTCTTTAGCATTATTTCGATAATGAAAATCATCTATTCGTAACCAGTAGAATATACACATCCATGTCAGGTTGCAAAAGTATGAATGTACCGATGATTGAATTGACTTCAAGTTAGGTTTTGACTATATTTGTAATATACTGGTATGCAAAAAAAGGGAGTCTAACAGCATAACTACCCTGAAGAATAGCCACTAGGCTAGGGGTGACTTTAATTTTCAGGATAGGGAGGCGGGGTTTAGTGGAAGAGGTCCTGAACCACAGGGAAGCTATTTATTTGTTGTCGGACAGCCACGAACTCGATAAAGCTTGTGAGTTGTTTAGAATCAGCTACACACATAATGATTGGGATGAAGCGAACAAGGTTGCGGATTATCTGCATTCGTTGGCTGAAAGCCTGTACCACACCCAACTGAGAAATGCTGCGGACGGCAAGTACGAGACATTGAACACCAAACACCCGCTGGTGTTTTATTATGCTTACAGCTATCTGGCAAAATCAATTTATTATCAGAATATGGGCCAGTATGAGGAAGCCAGAGATTATATTATGAAGTATAGCGAAATGGGTTGGTTTATGGGGCTGGATCAAAGCGGTCACGAAGAAGTAGAGAGATTCCGTTTTCTCGCCAAGGCCAATTTATATACGATTGATTTACTTTCGGGGAAGAAGGAACTTTTACCAGAATATGTTCAGTTTCTTCACGACAATGACGAGGAGCTACTCCCGGGATTGGTTGGTATTGCTGAAGCAGCTAACTTGAACAATTGGGACATTGACGACCTGCTGAACGAGTTTGCCGATGATATTGAGATATTTGAAGGTTATGAAGATAGAGCCAACCGCGTATATTATTTAAAACTGGTCAACCAATTAGCTATTTACCAGTTGAAAAAGAAACAGTACATCGTTGCCTTGAATTATATCCTTGTTTCTCTGCAATTCTCTATTGGTGTAGAAGCCAATACTGATTTTAGGACACTGGTTGCACTGTTCGAGACTTATCGAGATTTGGCAACCCTGTCGCAGCAAGAGCAATACCAAACTATTTTATTAAGGGGGCTTCATAATGAAAAAGGCATTAATCTCGATAACTATGGTCTTAGCGTTTCTTAGTGTTGCTCTTCCGGTAGGAAATACATTGGGACAGTTAGACCCCGTGTATCCTTCGAATCATGGTGTTTTTTCTTATATTGCTTGAGTTTAGATTTGGATTGTTAGACCCAGTAGGGATTTTGTAAATAAGGGGAACGCACTTTTACGCCATTTGCGGATCAGTGCGCTCCCCTTTCTCATGCCAATAAACAATATTAGTTATTTTACAATATAGGAAGTCAGGTTCTCGGCCAGATGTCGCATCGTTTCGCTCGCCTTTTGCATACGCTCCATGACTTCGGTGAAAGAGCCTACCAGAGTCGCCTGCTCTTGAGAAGAAGCAACAATTTGCTCTATTTCCTGCTCCATCTGACGAATGGAGTTCTGTACATCCTTAAGGGCTCCCTCAATATCGACTGTCGCTTTTTTGGACTCTACAGATAGCTTGCGTACTTCTTGAGCAACGACACCAAAGCCTGCTCCTGCTTCTCCGACACGTGCGGCTTCAATCGCGGCATTCAATCCAAGCAGGTTGGTTTGATCGGAAATTTCCTTGATAAATACAGCGACCTGATTAATTTTACCCGAGTTTTGTACGGCAAATTGGGTGTTCTTCAAAATGTGTTCACTGGTAGCTTGTAGCTCCTCTGAATGTGCTGTTACATGCTGCACCATTTCAATGAGCTGCTCGGTAATGGAGTGGTTTTCAGATACGATTTGATCCAGCTGATTTCTGTTGGTCAAATTATAGGAAGCGGCAAACGCTGCAATGACGTCCCCATTATCATCAAGCACAGGAATACTGATCATATCGAGAGGATATCCCAGAACTTCAGCTGGAATGTGGGTCAAGCTGGCCTCATGTCCATTTTTAAGCATGGCGAAATTTTTGTAGCCCTCAAGTAGCTCCGAGCCGGTTTCAAAGCCAAGATTCATACCCTCTGATTGGGTATAAGCCAGAACGTGAGTACGGTCGAAAAGAGCAAGGGTTACTTTCTCCCGCATAATCTGTTGTATGTAGGGAATGGCTGCAATTAATGCATCTATTGTATTCAAGTGGATTACCTACCTTTCTTTACTAAATATATTTTTTATAGTCCTATATATTTGTCGGTCTAAAGACGGATAAAAGTTATAAAAGTATTGAGAATTTAAAGAAAATTCAGAAAAAAAGGCATATCGTTTCATAATAGAAACGATATGCCTTCCGATTTAATTTGAACGTGTCAGTGCTGTGTATAAGCGGCTTACTTGCCACGCTGCTCGAACAATTGTGCAATCCCCACAATAACCTTGGTTGCAAGCACCATGTTATCCACCGACACATACTCGTACTTACCGTGGTAGTTCTCCCCGCCTGTGAAAATATTCGGTGTAGGCAGTCCCATGTAAGACAGCTGTGAACCGTCTGTGCCTCCACGAATCGGCTTGATAATGGGTTCAATATTCAGCTTCGTCATTGCTTCATGAGCGATATCGACGATATGCTTGACAGGCTCAATTTTCTCTTTCATGTTGTAATACTGGTCTCTCAGCTCCAGTGTAATACGGTTGTCTCCATAGGCAGCCTGGAGCTCTTTTACGATATTTGTCAAATAAGCTTTCCGGTTCTCAAAGCTCTCACGATCAAAATCGCGGATAATATAGTATAGTTTGGCTTGTTCTGCTGTGCCAGTAGACTCCAACAGATGATAGAAGCCATCGTACCCATCTGTATATTCCGGGGCTTCATTCACAGGTAATCTACTGTGCAGTTCCATAGCGATTTTGGCAGCGTGGATCATTTTGTTTTTAGCCGTACCGGGATGTACATTTACACCATGAATGGTAATATGAGCAGCCGCGGCGTTGAAGCTCTCATACTCCAGCTCTCCGAGCGGTCCGCCGTCTACCGTATAAGCATATTCAGCGCCAAAAGCGGCTACATCAAAGCGTTCAGGTCCTCTTCCAATCTCTTCATCCGGTGTAAAAGCAACGCGAATTTTGCCATGTTGAATTTCGGGATGATCAATCAGATAGTGGATTGCTGTCATGATCTCTGCGATGCCGGCTTTGTTGTCTGCACCGAGCAGGGTGGTGCCATCTGTTGTGATCAGGGTGTGGCCTTTATATTGAGTCAATTCGGGAAACTCACGTGGAGAAAGGACTACACCAAGTGAGGCATTCAGCGTGATATCGCCCCCATCATAGTTCTCCGTCAACTGTGGCTTTACTCCTGCGCCAGTTAGTTCAGTAGCCGTATCGAGGTGTGCCAGAAAACCAATGACGGGCACTTCTTTATCCGTATTGGAGGGAAGGGTTGCCATCACATAACCATGATCATCAATGGTTACGTCTGTCATACCGATGGCTTTCAGTTCGTCTACCAGGAGGTTGCCCAATGTGAGCTGTCCGGGTGTGGTGGGGCATGTGTGGCTGCTTTCGTCGGATTGGGTATCTACCTGTACATATGTAGTCAGGCGGTCAATCAGTTCCTGTTTCATGTGGTTATCCTCCTTGGGTCATTTCCATTATGGTACGTATTTTATCATGATTAGGCTTATGATATGAAAAAAATGGTTTAACCTTTCAGAATGAAAGGTTGTTTGTAGCACATATAGAGAGATGTTAATCTATGAGTCTTTTAAATTGTGTCTTATTACTGAGTCACTTAACGTTACGTTCATAGATTGGAAGCATAGAATACACTATCAAACGCAAGGGAGGTGAATTCTATGGCGATCCTTTTACCTTCGCAAATTTACAATCTTGCTGCTGGTGTAGGTAAGTCCTTTTTTGAAAACCTGAGAGGCGGTAGTAATGCTACAATTACCGTTAATAATTTCGGTGCCAATCCGGTGGATCTTGTGGTTACCCGTGTCAATGCTCCTGTGATCACTTATACTATTCCGGCGGGCAATAGTCTGACGTTAGAAGTTGCCTTGCTGCTGGTAGCTGCTCTCCAAGCTACTCCAGTTGGAGCAGTAACAGGTAGCATCCAAATTGCTACTGCTGATTTTTAATCTGTAACGACTTGACCCTCTAACTCTAGCTTTGCTGAAAAGCAAGGTTAGAGTTTTTTTATTGTTTGAAATTTTCTGAAACTTTTCTCAGGTTGTACCGATATATACATATGGCATCGTAAATAACACATCGAAAAGGAGTACCCTGTATGAGCTTTAGCAACCCGGTTTTACGTGATGACATCTTTTTGCGTGAAGATGAAAGAGAAGCTAGCGAACAACGTATGACTATCGGAGGAACGGTGAACAAAACGTTGCTTCTGCTAGTCCTGCTCATCGTCTCTGCCAGTATTACCTGGTATATGACCTATCAAGGAACCATAGAGGTGCTATCGTTGATGACGGCAGGCTTTATTGGGATGGCAGGCATAGCACTTTCGATATCCTTTTTTCCCAAAACGGCTCCATTGCTCTCTCCTGTATATGCGATTCTGAGTGGCTTTGCTTTGGGTGGCGTTTCCGCTTTTATGGAATATGAGTACCCTGGAATTGTAGTTAATGCCATTTTGCTGACAGTGGGTATCTTGTTCTTGATGCTCTTTATGTATACACAACGAATCATCAAGGTGACACGTGGCTTTATCTCATTTGTTGTCCTATGTACGATGGCGATTTTTCTAGTGACGTTGGTTGATTTTATTTTGAATTTTTTCGGTATGAATGTTCCGTACATCCATGAAACGGGCTGGGTGGGTATTGGTATTAGTTTATTTATCGTCATCATTGCCGCTTTGAATCTGCTCGTAGATTTTAATTTCGTTGAGGAACAAGCTGATCAAGGTGCACCCAAATATATGGAATGGTATGGCGCTTTTGCATTGCTGGTAACGTTAGTGTGGCTATATGTACGAATATTGGATCTGCTAGCCAAGTTGAGCAATAGGGACTAAGGTCTGCGATTACTTCATATGGTTAAGTAGAATGAGAAGAAGGACGGCTGAATGTCGTCCTTTTTGTATGCAAGAAGCGGTTTAAAAAATGCATTTTACGTTAAATACATAGAAGTTGGGTAAAACATAGAGGATAGATAGGTGAGGAGTGAGGTATATGTATCAAGTGGTGTTGGTGAGGCATGGAGAAAGCGTGTATAACCAACAAAACCTGTTTACAGGCTGGACGGATGTCGATCTGACTGAGCAGGGAACTCATGAGGCTATCGAGGCAGGACGTATCCTCAAGGAGGCTGGGTATACGTTTGACTTGGCATTTGCTTCTGTGCTAAAACGTTCTATCTGCACGTTGTATCATATCTTGGATGAGCTGGATCATCTGTGGATACCCGTGCAGAAGTCATGGAAGCTGAATGAACGCCACTATGGTGCGCTTCAGGGGCTTAGCAAACTGGATTCCGCCGTGCAATACGGAGAGGAACAGGTTCATATTTGGCGACGTAGCTTGACGGTGCGACCTCCTATGTTGGATGCGCAGGATGAACGGAGTCCACATCGAGAAGAGCGTTATCGCCATATTAAGCCAGAGGAGCTTCCGCTCGGGGAAAGTCTGGAAGACACGGTGCATCGGGTTGGTGGGTTTTGGAAGCAACGGATCGTGCCGTTGATTCTTAAAAAGGACCGGGTTATCATTTCAGCACACGGTAATACCTTAAGGGCCCTGATCAAGTTTATGGAAAATTTGGATGAAGCTACTCTGCTGGATTTAAACATTCCGACAGGCATTCCACTGGTGTATGAGCTGGATGAGCATATCGATCCTATTCGGCGCTTCTATCTTGGTGATCCGAGTCATGTAGAGGCAAAGAAACAGGCTGTGGCCAACCAAAGCAAGGTGACGGAATGACTTTCCATACAACAAAGAGGACAGGGCGCCTTCTTGCATCCTGTCCTCTTTGTGTTGATATACATTAAGCGTTCGCAGTATCCTCTGCATCCAGGCTGTCTTCCTCAGTAGGAAGTGCCCATACCGATACACTGCCGGCACGAACGGGAAATGTGCCGTAGCCATCCTGTTCGATTTTTACGGTATGATCGTGATGCCCGGTCAAATCGATCCATTTTTCCCCTGCACGTTGTTTACCTACAAACATGCGCTTTTCCCCGTCATTTGCGTTAGTGATCACCACAGCACATCCAGAGCCGTGTAGCTCAGGAATGCCCTGACGAACCCATCCAATCGTATGGGGATCATCAAAATAATCTTTTTGCTCACCATAAGCTTTGTGGTATCGGGCATATAGGAGCGGGTCTAGCTCAGCCTGCTTGCCTTTCACAGGCGTTTGTCCCTGGATACCGTAGTAATCACCGTAGAATACGCAGGGATAACCATCTTTGCGCAGTAGGATGAGTGCATAGGCACTGGGCTTAAACCAGTCCTCTACCCAAGATTCGAGCGCTTCGTGCGGCTGGGAATCATGATTATCGACAAAAGTAACCGAGTTCAGGGGATGGGTATGAACCAGCGTATCCTCGAAAATGGTGCTTAAATCGAAATCCTTACCACCCAAGGAAGCGCTATGTAGTTTGTAGTGGAGGGATACGTCAAACAGGTCGATTTTATAATCGATGGTATCCAGAAACTTTTGGCAAGATTCTAGATCCGGTTTCCAAAATTCGCCTACCATATAAAAATCCTGCCCACGCTTTTTAATCATTTCTGTAGCAAACT
The DNA here is from genome assembly GCF_002872435.1 of Paenibacillus sp. lzh-N1. Lineage (NCBI taxonomy): Bacteria > Bacillati > Bacillota > Bacilli > Caryophanales > Paenibacillaceae > Paenibacillus > Paenibacillus sp. lzh-N1. The sequence goes on from NZ_CP025696.1 coordinate 1,993,022, forward strand.
CTCGTACAAATTCATGATTAATATGCTTGATCGCATCCAGACGGAATCCGTTGCATTGTAGAGTATCCACCAGCCATTTGCCCCAGCGGATCATTTCCTTGCGCACATCCTGATGATTATAGTCAATATTGGCGAACATTAAATAATCATAATTGCCGAATTCATCATCTACATTATCGCTCCAGTTTTTGTTTTTACCTAAAATACGATAGATTCCTGTCCGGTCCTGACTTGCATCGTAATCCGTTCCATTAAAATGTTCGAAGTTCCATTGAAATGTGGAATACTTACCTTGTCGGCCGGGGAATGTAAATTTAGTCCAGCCTTCGATATCAAAGGGCTCGGAAATGACCTCATTACGATTATCCGGGTTGACCTCGACGACTTTGAATACTTCGGTTTCATCCGCACCAGCCTTATGGTTCATGACCAGATCGACATAGACGGCTACGCCGTGGCGAACGCAGGATGCGACAGCTTCCAGCAGGTCTTCCCTGGTTCCGTATTTGGTGCGCACTGCACCTTTTTGGTCAAATTCGCCCAGATCGTAAAGGTCATAGACGCCGTAACCCGTATCCTCAGGAGATTGGCCTTTGGTGACAGGTGGAATCCATATCGCGTCAATTCCTTTGGCCTTCAGTTCCGGTGCCAGGCGGGCAAGCTTTTTCCAGTGAGAACCGTCAGCTTTGACATTCCACTCGAAAAATTGCATCATCGTATGGTTCCTTTTCATGTGCGTCCCTCCTTCATATATAACAAGTTACCCACCAAGTGAGGGGGGCTAAACGTCTGATGGCCAATATGATGTTGATGAAGAACATGGATCGCTGTATAGCGTATGCTAAATCATTAAAATTTGTTATACATTGAGTGATCACAACGACTCGATGGCTAGAAAAAGAAACGTGAAAACGGTAAAATGAATCTAACTTAGCAATAGTTCGGATTTCGGGCAAACCATAAGCTCGACCAAGAGAGGGAAGGAGGGATGAACGTGACAGACCTGCAGCAGGATAAGGATGAAGCGAGAGAACCGCTGATGAAAAAATGTACGTATTGTCAGGAGACAAAACCATTAACGGACTTTCAGCGCAGAACCGGTCGCCGGGCTGGGCCTTATTCCCGGCGTGGTCCTTGCCGTTCCTGCCGGGGGTTAGCCCCGCAAGAACGGGCGGTTACGTCCGCTCCTTCCCATGAGGAAACGAAGCCCTTGGCTGCTCCTGTAGAGCGGCATAGCTCCGTAGCAGATACGGCTGCGTATCGTCTGGAAGCGTCCGCGCAGCCTTCTAATGATTCTCAACGCCCCCGTAGGAAGCCCGTCACGGACAAAGCGCGTGAGCGCCATCGGCAACGGGTTCGCCATTTGCTTAGCAGGCTGAAGCCTGCGGATACCCGTGCGTTGCGGCTTAATCGCAATGGCATGATTCGGCTAAGAGGCAAAACCGACCAAGGGAGACGCTGGCATCAGGAGATTGAACTTGATTTGGCGATGACTCTGGTCAGAGAACGCATGGCGGTGATTGTAAATCCGTACACGGTCCGCAGACTTTATAGCAACAAAGAATTCCGCCAATATGTGCTTAAACGTGACCGCTATACCTGCTTTTTTTGCGGTGGCTATGGTGACACGATTGATCATTTACTTCCTCGGGCTAAAGGTGGACACACCACGCCAGTAAATTGTGTATGCGCCTGCAACGAGTGCAATCAAGTTAAAGCTGCCCGTGATGTAGAGGAATTCATCGAGTCTGGTGTGCCATTGCCGATTCCGAATGATTTTGAGCCTCCCGATACTTCTGAGGACACCTTACGTACCTAGGACGATCTGGGGAATCGGCAACATTCCCTTAGTACAGTTCTACTTCAAAGCCGGATTCCTTCCAGGCTGTTGTACCGCCTTCGATAAAGGCCACATCGGTAAAGCCCATCTGTTGGAGTATATAAGCTGCCAGTGCGGCTTGTCCGCCTGCTCCGCAGGTGGTGATAATCGGGCGATTGCGGTCACGTAAGCGTTCATCACGCAAATCTTGTGGAACGCCTAGGTCAGCGCGGATGGGCAGCATGCCTAGTGAAATATTGGCGCTTCCGCGAATTAGGCCGCAAGCACCTGCATCATGAGAATCCTGTACGTCGATAACGAATGTATCCGGATTTGATTCAATTCGCTGACGTGCCTCCTGTGAAGTAATGCCCTGAACATGCTGCCTCGCTTCTTGAACCATATCTGCAAATGTTTTAGCCATCGTTCAACCCTCCGTAGGAATATGTTTTGTATTGGTTTTCATATTAATGAACAGAAACTCACTCTCTCTATTACCCATCTCTAGTATAAAATGCCCCTTTTTTAAGGTAAACTTAGACAAAAATCGTGCTTATTCTAGTTTTTATCTAAAATAACAATAAAAAATTTGCAGAAATTTGTGCAAATTTAAAATTTCTTCGACGATTGGGTTGTGAAAGGTGTAATATAGAGGTATAGGGTTCCGTTTCGTCCTGTTGTAGTCACGAGGGAGCGCTTCGTGAGATATTCCGCAGCAGTAACAACAACAGAATAACGTCCAAGCAATATACAATTGGCATCTGCGATCATCAGTCTTGCCCTTTAGGGTATAGGCCGGTTTAAGCTGTGCTTCTTGCATGTTTAAGGGCGAATTCATTGAACGTTTTATTGCTAGAGTTTATGATACAGGTTACGAGAAAGGAATGGACTTCTATTTTCACAGTAAAGGAGGACGTTCACGCATGTCTGAAAACCAACAAGAGGTGGCCGTAACACAAGAAGCTACCAAAGAGTCTCGGGATGTATTGGACCAATTGATGAAACCGGAGGTTCAGCAATCGCTGACCGTACTGGTAGAGAATCTGCCAAAGTTGACTGAGATGGTTACTTTTATGACCGATGCTTATGATGTAGCACGCAGTCTGGCAACTGACCCTGTCTTTATCGGAGATATGAAAAACTCCATGGGAGAGTTTGTGAAGCCTGTTACAGATTCGGCTAAAGGATTGGCTTCTGCTGCAATTGAAGCAAATGACCGTGTACAAACTACGGACGGCAGTGTAGGTCTGTTTGGCCTGCTCAAAATGCTTAAAGATCCTAATGTACAAAAAACGCTACGTTTCAGCCAGGCTTTCCTGGATATTCTGAATGAGCGCCAACGCGAAAGCAAATAATTACCTGATCGAGAACGGAGGATGGACATGTCGAAGCAAATTTTGATCTTGGGCGGCGGATACGGCGGATTGCTGGCCGCTCTTACAGCACGCCAGCATATGGACGCTAGCCAAGCAACCATTACAGTGGTAAACCGCTTTGCGTCGCACCAAATTATTACGGAACTGCACCGTTTGGCGGCAGGTACTATTGCCGAAAAAGCTGTGGCGCTTCCTTTGGAAAAACTGCTGCGCAACAAAGATATTATCCTGAAAGTGGATACTGTTTCCGAAATCAAGCCGGACGATAAGAAAGTAACCCTGGCCAGTGGTGCTACGTTGAGCTATGACGCTCTCGTTATTTCCCTGGGCAGTGAAACGGCATACTTCGGTATTCCAGGGCTGCAAGAACATAGCTTCACGCTGAAATCAGTAGCAGAAGCTAATCGCATCCGCGCACATGTGGAAGCTCGTCTGGATGCTTACAAGCAATCCGGTAACAAAGCGGACGCTACAATCGTTATCGGTGGTGGCGGTCTGACTGGTGTTGAGCTGGTGGGCGAATATGCTGACAAACTGCCTGCAGTTTGCCGTGAAAAAGGCATCAACTACGAAGATATCAACTTGTATTGCGTAGAAGCTGGACCATCTATTTTGGCAGGCTTCCCTCAACCATTGGTTGATCGTGCAGTAACAAGTCTTGAAAAACGTGGCGTTCAAATCGTAGCGGGTGTTCCGATTACAGAAATGAAAGCTGACGAAGTTCTCCTGAAAGACGGACGTTCGATCAAAACGAACACACTGATCTGGACAGGCGGCGTACAAGGTAATGCACTGGTTGGCGCATCCGGTATCGAAGTAAACCGTGGTCGCGCAACTGTGAATGGCGCACTGCAATCGACTTCCCACGAAGACATCTTCCTCGCTGGCGACAGCGCAGTAGTGTTCCCAGGTGAAGGCGAGCGTCCATACCCTCCAACTGCACAGTTGGCTTGGCAAATGGGCGAATTAGTTGGTTACAACATCTTCGCTTATTTCAACGGAGCGAAAATGGAACGCTTTACGCCAGTGTTCTCCGGTACACTGGGCAGCTTGGGAAGAACAGACGCGATCGGTACTGTAGGCGCGAATGGCACCCAACTGAAAGGCGCTGTAGCTACTTTGATGAAAGAAGGCAGTAACATCCGTTACTTGTCCCACATCAAAGGACTTTTTGCATTGGCCTACTAATATCTATATGGTTTATTAAAAGAGAGCGCTGTTCAGCGCTCTCTTTTTTCATTCTTTGACACTAGTGATGCTCACCATTCACAGATAGTTTTAATTCACTTCATCTGGGCTAACTCTTCCACCTGTGCAGGAGGGAGGGCGCCTTCAAAAATACTCAGCTCATCCATAGAACCATTGAACGCAGGGTCCCACCAGTTGACCCCTAAGCTGAATGTTCCAGCTTTAGAGGTAAAGACATCCGGAAACCCTGACCCTGTAAACTGAATTTTCCCATTCACATACACCTCTAGCACTCCATGATCTACAGTAAAGGCGAGATGTGTCCATTCATTGGCTTTGATCTTCCGGCCAGTACTGCCGGTATACCAAGTTGAGCTGCCGGACCAGACCATGGTGTTATCCTTCTCAGGTCCTCTGGGCAGAAGGCTAACCCAGTGGTTGCTATCCATAGCTCCAAAAAAAGTAGGTGTATGCACAGTCAATTCGCTAGGTTTCACCCACAGTGACACAGAATAGGCTGAACTGGATATGAGTCCTTCAGGCAGAGCAATACCTGACTGTCCATCAAGGACTACAGCTTGGCCTCTTACGCCTTCAGCGTAGGATATACTTCCTCCCTGACGATCGATTCGGTCACCAATAACCTTACCATTGGCAAAAGCATCATTCTGATCCTTTAGATTATTTTCAAATGGGTATGAAGCAGTCAATGTTGCCTTCTCATAAGGAGCTACCGTAATGTTAAAAGCTTTGTCCCGACTGCTGTCCCCTTTGGTAATGGTAGCTGTCAAAGTGGCGGATACAGCCTTTTCTCCGATCCCGGGGCGCTTGATTTCACCAGTATCGGAAATGACGCCTGGGTCTGAAGTTTTCCAGGTAATGGATGATTGCCGACTGCCTTCCTTCGGAAGCGTCAGATTACCCGTCACCCGGCTCGTATCGCCAAGATCTAATTCACGATATACACTGTCAACGACTGTCGTATCCGTCATATCAGGGAGCTTACTGCCCCAGGCCATTTCACCTTTATTCGATAGAACTGTAAACGCAAGGATGTATTGATTTGTAACCTGGTCCCATTGTCTCAGGAATACTCCATCATATACAGCACCATCCAGTGTTAGTTGGACATTCGCATCCCCCGACTTGCGCCATGTTCCTTGCACATCGCCTTTAATCGTATGGTCTGCTCTCAGCTGAATGAACTGTGTATTTTTGACCGTCGCCGAGGAATCACTGCCATGGTTAATATATTGATAATCACCAATGAATTGTTTCTCATCCAGCTTTGTAAGCGTCTCGCCGCCGTAACGGTAAGGAGCTACAACAGGCCAGTCCTCCTGATTCATGAACATTTGGTGTACACGCAGCTCATGAGTCTCCCCTTGCTGAGGGAATCGGGTATGAAAGACAACAAACATTTGTCCGGTAGCAGGATCGGTGTATACCGAGTTATGCCCAGGAGATACATAGCCGTAGCCCACACCTGTACCTGGATCGCCTATTTTGCTATCGAACAAGAAGTTACCCATTAGTTTGTTGCCATAGGCTACATTTTTGGTGTTTGCTGGTAGAACGGCATTCTGTCCTTTGGCATCCTTATAAGGTCCTGCTGGACTCTTGGAACGGAATAACCTCATGTTATACCCACCGTCCGCTGCAAGTCCGCCATAGGTTACATACAGATAGTAGTAACCTGTCTTTGAGTTGTATTCAATATATGGACCTTCCCCGGACTCGCCGTATCCACCTGCGATCTTGGTGCCAAAATAACGATCAATCAGACGGCCATCCTCTGTAGTTCCATCTTGGCCTGGATAGATCGGTTTGCCAGTTGCTTTATCCAGCTCCAGCAAAAATATTCCTCCGGACCATGACCCGTACGTCATCCATAAGCGCCCGTCTGTATCATAAAAGACTGCTGCATCAATTGCATTCGGGAACACCCGATTCGCATAAGAACCATCGGCGTTAAACCATCCTGCTCTAGGCCCCTTCAGCTTGCCTTCATTAATGAGTTGAGAAATCGGCGTATTTGTCCACTTTTTATCCACTTTGCTTTCTTTATCGAATGCAGTCTCCTTTGTAAAACCAGTGTTCACAATGGTATCGACATATTGATAGGGGCCTTCAATGTTGGGTGCAACGGCAATACCGATCGCGGAACGTATATAGGTGGAGGAGGCACTATAATAAATCATATAGGCTCCTTTTGAGCCATCCTTATTGACATAATGCTCATTCCAAAATACATCCGGCGCCCATACTGAGAATCCTCCCTTGCTATCCGCATCATTCTCGCCCGCCCAAGCGAAAGATCCGGCCAGATTCTTCGATAAATCTCCGTAAAGGGTATTCCTAGGCGTTGTGTAACCGTTTGCAAAAGAAGTCCAGTTTGTGAGATCTTTGGATTTCGCTGCGGAGATATGCGACCCATACACATAATAAGTATCGCCGTCTTTGACAATCGAAGGATCATGAACCGATACATTAGAGAAGGTCGGTACATTCTGCTTATTATTCTGGTTCGGATCCGCTGCGGCGGCATCCATTGTACCTGAAGGTACGGCTGCAATTGCCAATAATAAAGTCATTGTTAATGCAATGCTAGACCTGACTCTACGTTTAACAAAACTTCTCATCGTATACATTTACCCCTTTCTAAATTGGAATACAGTGATACATTCTGCTTTCATCGCTAAAATACCTTTATATTTATAAATATTATTAATGTATTTATGAATTACATAGCTACAAAGAAGTTGATTAATCTATAATTAGGTAGAGATTATAAATTATGGTTGACGATATGTATCTATGGAGGTACGTTATATATGAACAAAACAGTTATATTTGTGAGCTGTTTATCAATAAAGGAGGGTATTATGAAAATCAGGTTGCTAGTATGCCTTATAATTTTATTTAGTGTTGCTACTGTACACTCGAATTCGACATCAGCCCAAGCTCAGACCCCTATACACCTGAAGGTAAATAATCATTACGTTTTATACACCTATCCTGCATCACCTTTTATGGATACGAAGGGCAGACTGCTTATACCGCTTCAAGCTGCTGAAGATATACTAGGCGCCAAAGTAACTTATAATACAGCGAACAAAACGGCTTCTGTTGATTTGCTAGGCCGTAATGTAACGGCTACGATCGGATCACCCGAAATATCGGTTAACGGTGAGCCGGTGACAATGGACACAGTCCCCATCATGAAAAGTAACGCGATGTTTTTACCAGTATCCATTTTGTTGAAAGATACAGATGCGCAGATGGAGTGGGATTCCAAGCGTGGCTTATTGAAGCTAAGACATGATAGCTTTACGGAAAGCCCAGTTCTTATGAGGTTCAAGGGACAAGACTTGGCCCAAGTCATTGATGCAAATGCATTTGATCTTACTTCTTTTAACTGGGATCAAACGCAGGGTGTATTGAATATTCATGCTACGTATAAGAGCGACTTATCGCCCGTATTCAAGCAAATTGACTTTAATCCTATGATTGTGTATAGCAAAGGGACCTATAGCGTAGATCCTTATTCTAAACCCGGTTCATTTCACAAAGTCAAAATAACCAGCGCAGGTCATTTGGTTTATACAAAAAATATCGGTACAACTAATGCGGATAGTGATTATATAAAATACATTACTTCTGTAGGCAGGCTGATTCAATAATTGAATGTAGGATATTTGCACAGATAAAAAAAGCGACAAGGGCTACAAAGCCTTTATCGCTTTTTTCGGAAGGTTAATCTTAGAAAGTAATGATTTGGCTGCTGTTTCCTTTATTACGTACATATCCAACGACTTTGGATACTGACTGTCTGTCTTTAAGATAATCACTAACGCCATCTGTCAGGTTGTTTTTTTGATTGTTTGAAAGTTTATTCCAGTCATCCAAATTTACATAAACCTCAACGATAGCTTCACTGCTGTCGCCTCTTACGGTGAAATCAAAGCCGACTCCATTATAGGTGCCATATCTATCGGACAAGTTACGTTGGATCGTACTTGAATCCAGAGAAGAAGCTACCTTTTTAATCGTTACATCGCCTCTGCTGTTGGTTGAAAAGGTCGCCAATTTATCTCTATTACTGGAGTTCTTCACTGTGCCGTCAATATCGGCATCTTTGTACTCTTTCAAAATGTCCTTAACGATGTCCTCCAGGTAGCTTTCCTTTCTGCTGTCGGACAGGTCATCCCATCTGGACTTGGTCATTTCGATGGTCACGTCAATATCGCTTTTGTTACCATCCAGCGTGATATCCGAGTTCGTGTTGTAGGAATCACTGTAATCCTTGTTCAGTTGCTTTTGAAGATCTTTCAGGGTGCTTGAACTATTTTTGCTCGCTTCATCTTTCAGCGTCTGATTGTCTTTTTGCAACTGAGCAATGGTAGCGTCTTTCGTAGTGTTCGCTGCTTTAGCTGTGTTCAGTTCTTGAGTCAGCGTCGTAATCTGGTTGTTCAGTGCTGTAACTGTAGATTGATCAATAGGAACGCCGTTGTCAGCAATGACTACGCGTTTGTTTGTGCCATCCCATGTTACTTTTTTATCCAAAGCAGTACCTGCCAGCTTCAACGGGATATACGTCACGCCATCCAGCAGAAATGGTTCTGTTTTAGCATCAGCAGGAACCTCAGTTCCGTTATAGATAATTTTAATATTGTTATATACTGCTTGGATCGGCTTAGTTACTTGTGCAGCATATGTAGATTGGCTGAACAGAGCCCCGGAGATGGCCAAGGCCGACACGGCAGTGATGATGACTGGTTTCTTCATGGACTTCAATGATTTCATTCGTTGGTCTACCCCTTTATTTAAGAATTATAGCTTGATACATAGACTAGAGTAACATTAATACATACAAAATCCAACAGGTTGGAAGGGTTGTTATTGGTTGTGCTTATATTAGTTAGACGCAAAAGCGACTGTAAAAGTTGCCCTGTTTGCGTAAATATTTTTCCAAAAGTAACCGAACAAAATAAAACAGTCCGCTGTACAAGACAGCGGACTGTTTGGAGTACAGTGCGTTAGGGTATCAAAAGTTGGATTATTTGTGGTCCTTCAGTTTGCCTGCTGTTTCCTGAAGATGGCCTTTGGCTTTATCCAATTTACCTTCGGCTTGAAGTGACTTATTATCTGTAGCGTTCCCGATTTGATCCTTGATTTCGCCTTTAGCTTTATTTACATTACCTTTGATTTTTTCGCTAATTCCGTTATCCTTCATGGTATAGCCCTCCTCATATAATCAAACTTTCTTTCAGCATGCTGTAGTTACTCATTACCCGAGCGAGGGTAATACGAAACGTAAGGCTGTAGATCACAGACAGGGGCATAATGTTGGAGACGGGGTTAACTAGATCGTGGAATGGGGAGTGAGCGTATGCTCAAAATTTTATTGTTTATTCTCGTTATTCAACTTATTTATGTATCGGCGTATACACTACGTATGATTTTGACGCTGAAAGGACAGAAGTACATTGCTGCACTCATCAGCACCGTGGAAGTTACGGTCTATGTGTTGGGCTTGAATGTCGTGCTTAAATATCTGGATCAAGTGGCAAGTCTTGCGGTATACGCCATCGGCTACGCAGTAGGTATTCTTATTGGAGCATGGATTGAAGAAAAAATAGCGCTCGGTTATGTCACTGTGAAGGTGATCAGCAATGAGATCAATGGAGGAATTGCCAATGCACTACGAGACAAAGGCTATGGCGTTACAGCTTGGCTAGGCAGTGGACGTGATGGAGAACGTCTGGTGATGGAGATATTGGCCAAGCGAAAAAACCAGAATAAGCTGTATCAATCCATTCTGGATCTGGATCCCAAGGCTTTTGTCATTACAGTGGAGCCAAAGCAATTTCACGGCGGTTTCTGGACCAAGGCTATCCGCAAATAAGGATTTTGGTAAAATACGCATATTTTCCGTAGGTTGGAGCATATTAATACCCGCACAGGAGGGAATTAACAGTATGCCGACAGGGGATGTTCCCCTATAACAACCAAGGGGGGATATAGATGTACAGACGCCAGGCCCCGGAAATCATTCCAGAGGAAAATACGGCTATTTGGTCGTGTACCAACGAGGGTTGCAACGGATGGATGAGAACGGATTTTACCTTTTTGAGCGAGCCAGCTTGTCCACTCTGCCAAGCCACGATGGGACAGGAAATGCGGATGCTGCCGATTCTCAATCGGACGGGCAATTCCTTTGTCGCCCAGCGTTCTTAATTGAAGGTAAGCCTATGATTACGCTGCAAAGATTCTAAACGTCAAAAGCCGCTCCAGCGACATGCTGAGCGGCTTTTGGTTGTGGAATATTCACTGATCATGATCACTCAAGGGGCTGCACGGAATCACGATATACAATATGACCCTGTACAAGGACTCGACCAAAACGACTGCCGGGATGGCTTATTTTTTTCATCATTGAATCCACCGCGGTACGTGCCATTTGCTCAATGTCTACTCCGACCGTGGTCAGTTGCGGAACAATAAGCGTGGCGTATACATCGTTATCAAAGCCGACTACAGAGCAATCCTCGGGTACGCGGTATCCCAGACCAATCAGCTGGTGCACCAGATTGTGAGCAACCTGATCGCAGTTGCATACAAAGGCGGTCGGTAGTGGCTGAGGCAGCTCCATTTCAACATAGGACCCTTCGTCGTCCCGGTCACTGAGTACCCACTCGTTACGGAGGGGCAACCTGTGCTCCAGCAAGGATTTATAGTAGCCGAGGAAACGATCTTGAATACTACTGGTGGAATAGATATTTCCCACATAAGCAATATCCCGGTGCCCCTGGGCGATCAAGTAGTTGGTCAGCTCATAGGCTCCGTAAAAATTATCCGTCACCACAGAGTCGATATCGGCATGCTCATCATAAAAGTCGAGAAACATTTTAGGTTGGTCCATGGTTTGTACCAGCTCAATATATGGCTTGCTCACCTGGCCCAGAAGAATGAAGCCGTCCACCTTACGGTCGTAATAGATACGTGGCAGATTAAGCTGTTCTTCGTCCTCGCGATGGAGGATGTGAAGGATCCCGTAGTAGCCGTATGGCTCCAGTGCTCGTGAAATTTGCTGGTAAATATGCAGATAAAACGATTGGCCAGGACCGGTAAAACGTTCAGGGATGACAACACCAATGTTATAGGTGAGCCCTTCCTTCATGGACTTGGCAACGGTATTGAAACGATAACCCATTTCGCCCGCGAGCGTTTTAATACGTTCTTTTAGCTCCTCGCTAACCCCATCCTTGTCATTGAGCGCCTTCGACACGGTCACGCTGCTTATTCCCAGCTTATCTGCAATATCCCGCATCGTTACGTTGCTCTTCATTCCTGTTCCGCCTTCCAATTTTAAAAAGATAAGCATTTTGCCTACATCCAGATAAGAGTTGCAAAATGCTGGGGTGAATATGGATAGCTTATCCGCTTGTAGAAATTCAATTAGCTTAGCGGTGCAGCTGCTCTATAAAGATACAAGGACTGGCAGCCATAGCTGCCCATAGAACAACAATTAGCCTGCGGGTAACAGTTGTTCTATGGATAGTATACATGGTTCCGCAAGCAGGATAAAGCTTACGGCTTAGATCCGCTGGGAAGGACGGTTGCTTGCTTGCAATAGTGCTTCATTGCGATGGATCAGCTCACGGCGGATAGCGGCGCTGCCGAGAGAACGCAATGGGTCGGACGGTGTATTGAAGGTGTAGTCTTCTAGACGGGCAATGGTGGTCGTCGCTACGTGGATACGTGTATCACTGGACGCGTAGTATATGAAGACTTCATCTCGTTCATTAACGACTGCCCCATTGCAGAAAATAACATTCGAAACATCACCCACGCGTTCCTCATCATAAGGAGCCAGAAAATGCCCGCCAGGCTTGGCAATGACGCGCGTAGGGTCTTCCAGACTGGTGGCAAAGGTATACAGCACATATCGCAGCCCGGCGGCTGTATTGCGTACCCCGTGAGCGATATGAATCCAGCCGCGACTCGTTTTGATCGGAGCAGGACCTTGCCCGTTCTTGACTTCGTATACCGTATGATAGTAGCGCTCGTCAATGACTGTCTCATGTTCAATCACGGGCTGCGTAATATCTTTGCAGAGACCGAACGCAATGCCTCCGCCTGAGCCGGTGGAAATAAACCCATCTTGGGGACGAGTATAGAAGGCATATTGACCGTCCACAAATTCGGGGTGCAGGACAACGTTGCGTTGCTGCGGGGACTGGGTAGTGATGTTGGGAAGCCGGGTCCATGTGCGGAGATCACGAGTGCGGACCAGTCCAGCCTGAGCGACAGCGCTGGAGGTATCGTGGGCTGGCGCGTCAGGGTCCTTTTTCTCCGAGCAATAAATACCGTAAACCCAGCCGTCCTCATGCTTCACCAGCCGCATATCGTACATATTGGTTTCATCCGGGTCGATATCATCCCATACTAAGGGAGCGTCAATGAACCGAAACTGATCAATGCCGTTATCGCTCTCTGCCAAGGCAAAAAACGACTTTCGATCCAGTCCCTCGGTGCGTGAAACAAGAATGTATTTTCCTTCATGATAGATCGCTCCAGGATTCAATGCCGCATTCACCCCCAGTCGTTCCATGAAAAAGGGGTTGGTTTGTGCATCCAGGTCAAACCGCCAGTGAATGGGAACATGATGGCGTGTGAGCACCGGATAGAGGTAGCGTTCATAGATACCATTGTAAAAGGAGGTTTTAACCTCATTGGGGCGCGTAATCAGTTCTTCTTGCTGCAACAGCAGCTCATTGTATTTGCTATGAATCATTGTTTTTCCATCCTCTCCAGCATTTCGATGCAAAATCGGCTGTTATGATATGGGCACTTCCAAGGGCCTGCAATCTCTCTCGCATCAGGCTTACCGTCGGCTTGAACTGACCAGAACCATTCGCCTCCGGCGCGCGGATCGATGATATATTGCCGGGTATAGGTCCATAGATTTCGCACAATGTGCAAAAATCGTTCATCCTGTGTCCGCTGAAACGCATTGTAAAAACCAACCATTGCTTCGGCCTGTACCCACCAGATACGTGAAGTGTCTACCCGCTCTCCCTCCCGCTCGTTGATGAGCGATCCGTCTGGCTGAATAGCCCGCTCAGCTACCGCGCCGGCAATATCCACCACCATGTTCACATACTCGGATGGATGATAACCCAGTACATTCATTGCGTCCTCCATCAACCAGCTGGCTTCGATGTCGTGACCATATGAGGTCAGATCGAGCAGTGAGCGCCATTCGCGGTCGAAGAAGACTCCCAAGCGCCGGGCGGAAGCATCGTAAACACGATGGTATAAAATGTCCAGCACGTTTTTCAGTGCGTCCCGAACCTCTTCGTTTGGGTAGGCACGTAGCAATTGGGTATACGCTTCCAAAACATGAATATGCGTATTCATGGTAATATGCGCGGTAACTCCATTTTCGCTGAGTAGCTCATTAGGCTGCGCGTTCCACGAACGATCATATTGTTCACCGTATGCCTGTAGAGCAGGATCATATCCTTTCTGCTCCACAAGGTGAAACAGTTCCATTGCCAGTGGTAATGCATTCGGGTCATCCGTAGCTCGTGCATATTCTGCCAACGCATAGATGGCGAATGCCTGCGCATATACATGCTTGCACGTATCCACAGGCTGCCCGGTGTAGTTCACCATCCAGTACATTCCTCCATGTAACGGGTCAAGCAGGTGATCTTGCAGAAATGTAAAGGCATGTCGTGCCGCGTCTGCATAGGCGCGTTCCCCAGTTACACGGGCTGCTGCTGAGAAAGACCAAAGTAGTCGCGCAGTGGCGATGCCACCTTTGTCCGCTTGTTTATGGATGTGCAGATCCACGTCTACCTCTCCATAAAATCCGCCATGCGCTTCATCTTTCAAGCCTAACCAGAATGGGAGTATGTGTTCCTTCCATTCCTGTCTAATTTCGTGTACTAGTGTTTCCAAGAGACAAAGCCTCCTTCGGAAAATTATTTATTAGTTTATCGTTAACCTTACAGAAGTATCATATCTAGGTGTTTATAAACTGTCAACCATGCTAGACTCGTGTTTTTTACAAGAAGAGGACCGCGATATTTTACAAAAAAATATTGTAATTGACACAGTAAGCGCTAACATAATAAAATGATTTTGTTAGTTTAACGATAACCTTATTAAAAACAACAGGAGGGGTCGTCTCATGAAGTTGTCCAAGGTTTTGATGTCATTACTATCCGTGCTTTTGATAGCGGGGCTGTTTACTGGCTGTAGCTCAAAGAGGGATACGCCAGCTGCCGGTTCTGATCCGAAGGGTCCGGAAGGGGAAATTACGGTGATCACACAGCGGACAGATATTGTGGATACCGTATTTCAGGATTACGCCAAGGAATTTAACAAACTTTATCCGAACGTGAAGGTCAATTTTCAGGCATTGGCCGATTATGATGGTCAAATTAAAATTCGGATGGGAACCCGGGATTACGGAGATGTGTTGCTGATTCCTGGCAGCATTCCGATTGAGGAGCTTCCTAATTTTTTTGAGCCACTAGGTACTTATGACGAGATGAAAAACAAGTATACCGGCATTGAAGAACGTACAGTGGATGGTAACAGCTACGGTATTCCGATTGCGATGGTTTACTCTGGCGTGATTTATAACAAAAAAGTGTTCAAGGAAGCAGGGATCACACAAATTCCTAAAACACCGGATCAATTCCTGAAAGCGTTACAGCAAATTAAGGACAAAACCAAGGCAGTACCGCTGTTTACGAACTATGCCTCTGGTTGGGCACTGACCCAGTGGGAGTCTAGCCTGGCGACAGTAGCGGGTACGAAGGAATACGTGAATGTGACACAACCGAATTCGGATGATAATTTCACGAAGGGCCAGCCCCACTATGAGCTGTACAAGGTCCTGTACGATGCGGCTAAAAATGGTCTGATTGAAAAAGATCCAACGACTACGGATTGGGAGACCTCCAAGGCGGATCTTGCACAAGGCAAAATCGGTACGATGGTGCTTGGCTCTTGGGCGATTGATCAGATCAAAAGCGTAGCTTCTAACAAGGATGATATCGGTTTTATGCCTTTCCCGACGAATGCCTCCAAGGTACTTGTACCGCTGGCAGGTGACTTTAACCTCGCTATTAACGTAAACAGTGAAAATAAAGAGGCGGCCCGTGCCTGGGTGGATTGGTTTACCGAAAAGTCCAACTATGCCGTAGAGCAGGCAGGCAGCATTAGTCCGCTGAAGGGTGCCGCAATGCCTGCCATTTTGAAGCAGTACGAGAATGAGGGCGTTGCTTTTGAAGCGCTGACTCCGTCTCCGAAGGGGCAGGAAGGAATTGTCGATAAAATCGATAAAATGGGAGAAATCGGCTTGTGGCAGCCTGATTTCAAGAAACGCATTATTGAGGCAGCGGTGGGTAATCGCCCGGAATCGTACGACACCATTATGAAGGATCTCAACGATGCATGGGTGAAGGCGCGTGCTGAAGTGGCAGCCAAGGAAGCAAAATAGCCATCTGAACTGACCATAAGAAGAGATTGACGTGGCAGTTGATGGACGGATAGCCAGGAGGTGCAGCATGTTTAAATTTTCGAATCTCAGCTACTCCAAACAAAGATTAGCGATTATTGTTGCCTTTTCATTTATTCCGCTGGCGCTGCTGGTCACTTTTGCATACTTGCCGGTGATCAATATGTTTAAATACAGCTTTTCGGACTGGAACGGCTATAGTAAGCGTCTGGAATATGTGGGCTTTGAAAACTATATCAAAATCTTTACCGACCCCGAATATTTCTCGGTGTTTAAGGTCAGTCTGTATTACTTTGTAGCCACGTTTGTACAGATGGGTTTGGCCCTTTATTTTGCAACCATTCTCAGCTTTCAAACCTGGTTTAAAAATTTCTTTAAAGGCATTTTGTTCTTTCCTTCTCTGATGAACGGGGTGGCGATTGGTTTTATTTTTCTATTCTTTTTTAAACCGGACGGTACCCTCGATACTCTGCTTCAGGCAGTGGGGCTGGGTTCGTATGTCAAGCTGTGGCTGGGCAACCCGGAGGTTATTAATATTTCGCTGGCTGGTACGTCGATCTGG
Organism: Paenibacillus sp. lzh-N1; assembly: GCF_002872435.1. Classification (NCBI taxonomy): domain Bacteria; kingdom Bacillati; phylum Bacillota; class Bacilli; order Caryophanales; family Paenibacillaceae; genus Paenibacillus; species Paenibacillus sp. lzh-N1. The sequence continues at coordinate 2,009,509 of NZ_CP025696.1, forward strand.
AGATACATGGGCTTTAACTTTATTGTGTTTCTAGGTGCGATTTCTTCTATATCCAGTGATCTGTATGAAGCAGCCGATATCGACGGAGCCAACCGCTGGCATCAGTTCCGCTCTATCATTTTGCCGACCATCAAGCGGATTTTGCAGCTGAACCTGATCCTGGCAATTAGCGGTGCGATCAGTGCATTCGATATTCCTTACATTATGACCGGTGGCTCCAACGGTAGTAAAACGTTCGTCATTCAGACGATTGATGTGGCATTCAAATACAGCAAGGTTGGTTTGGCCTCGGCGATGGCGGTTGTTCTGCTGTTGATCGTAATTGCTGTTACTTTGCTTCAGCGGTTGCTGATTCGGGGGGAGGAGGACTAATCATGTATAAGCTAAAAAGATTGCTGGCAAACAGCATCAAGTATGCCGCGCTATTGCTAGGTGCGTTCATTGCTCTACTGCCGATTGTTGTGATTTTGTTTGCATCTTTGAAGACGAAGGCTGAATATGCGACAAGCAGTCCTCTGACTCCCCCGGTGAACTGGCTGAACTGGGCGAACTACGCCAAAGCCTTTGTGGATGGAAATATGCTAACTGGATTTTTGAACACAGCCTTTATTTTGCTGATCTCCATCATCGGGGCTACGTTGACCGGTTCCATGATCGCGTATATTTTGAATCGTTTTAAATTTAAAGGTAAAAGTCTCATGCTGGGTGCGTTCTTGCTCGCCACGCTCATTCCGGGGGTGACGACACAGGTATCGACATTCCAGATCATTAACAAACTGGAACTGTTTAACACACCTTGGGCAGCCATTTTACTTTATTTGGGGACCGATATTATTGCGGTGTATATTTTCCTTCAGTTTCTGGATTCCATCGCAGTGGCGCTGGATGAGTCGGCCATGCTGGATGGGGCTTCCTATCTGACCATCTACTGGCGCATTATTTTGCCGCTGCTGAAGCCTGCCATTGTGACGGTAATCATCATCAAGGGTGTTAATATTTACAATGATTTTTACACCCCGTTCCTGTATATGCCCAAAACAAGTCTTCAGGTTATATCGACGGCACTGTTTAAGTTTAAAGGGCCATACGGATCGCAATGGGAGGTCATTAGCGCGGGCATCATCATTGCGATTATTCCGACGCTGGTTGCGTTTTTATCATTACAAAAGTATATCTATAACGGATTTGCACAGGGCTCAGTGAAATAGAAAAATTAAAATTTAGTGTCTAGGTGAGAGGAGATTCAAGTATGAGTAAATTGAATGTGGATTTGAACGTAGGTAATGTACGAATTGTAGGAGATAGCCTGTCGAAAATGCCGTGGCAGGATAAGCCGGAAGGCAGCGAGGCTCCGGTATGGAGACATACTGAAAACCCGGTCATTGGTCGGAATCCTGTGCCTGGGATCGCCCGTATTTTCAACAGTGCAGTAGCTCCGTATGAGGGACGGTTTGTAGGAATATTTCGTGCTGAAACGATTAATGGACGTCCGCATTTGCATCTCGGCTGGAGTGACGATGGGCTGGCTTGGGATATTGAGACAGAGCGTCTGCATCTGGTCGATGAGGAAGGGAATGAGTATCAGCCTAATTATGCTTACGATCCGCGTCTGGTTCGAGTGGAAGATACGTATTATATCATCTGGTGCACAGATTTTTATGGAGCAGCGCTGGGGATCGCACAAACGAAGGATTTCAAAAGCTTTGTGCGATTGGAAAATCCGTTCTTGCCGTTTAATCGCAACGGAGTGCTGTTACCTCGCAAGCTAAATGGAAACTTTATGTTGCTATCCCGTCCGAGTGACAGTGGTCATACGCCATTTGGGGATATTTTCCTTAGCGAAAGTCCTGACTTGGTTTATTGGGGCAAGCACCGTCATGTAATGAGCAAGGGAGGTCAGGGCTGGTGGCAATCGGTGAAGATTGGCGGTGGACCAGCACCGATTGAGACGACTGAGGGCTGGCTGATGTTCTACCACGGGGTGACAGGCACGTGCAATGGATTGGTATACAGCATGGGCGTAGCCGTTCTTGATCTGGATGATCCGTCCAAAGTTAAATATCGTTCCTCCAATTTCGTGTTGACCCCGGAGGAATGGTACGAAGAGCGTGGCTTTGTGCCGAATGTGGTGTTCCCGTGTGCTACACTGCATGATGCGGACACCGGAAGAATTGCAATTTATTATGGAGCCGCTGATACGTATGTAGGTATCGCATACACGACAGTATCTGACATTATGGAGTATGTCATCGCAACGGATGAAGTAGTCGCAGATGACCGTGAGTCAGGCCGGATGTAGGAGGGAATTTACATGCCGGAGGATATGTCTTTACAGCAGCTACAATCCTATATGGGAAGTAATCCGAAGCCGCAGGATTTTGATAAGTATTGGGAACGGGCGCTGCAAGAACTGGAACGACAGCCACTTGAATATACACTGGAGCCTGCCGATTTTGTCTCTCCGCTGGTGGAGTGTTACCATCTGTATTTTACTGGAGTGGGCGGGGCAAGGGTACATGGGAAGCTGGCTCGTCCCAAGCATCTTACGGAACAAGGTCCAGCCTTGGCGATGTTCCATGGGTATTCCTGCGATAGTGGCGACTGGTTCGACAAGGTGAGCTATGCGGCACACGGATTCACTGTGCTGGCTATGGATTGCCGAGGGCAAGGCGGACTGTCCGAGGACAATTTGCAGGTTCAGGGAACGACGGTTCGCGGCCATATTATCCGCGGGATTGACGACCCGGACCCGGATCGGTTGTATTACCGCAACGTATTTTTGGATACGGTACAGACGGTGCGCATTCTAATGTCTATGGAGCAGGTTGACCCTGAACGGATCGGTGCATTTGGCTGCTCCCAAGGCGGGGCACTAACGGTTGCCTGCGCTGCATTGGAGCCGCGTGTCCGTGTGGCGGTCCCGGTATATCCGTTCCTGTCGGATTATAAAAGAGCTTGGGCGCTGGATGCAACGACATCGGCCTATGAGGAACTGGTTTATTATTTTCGCTGGTTTGATCCCAATCATGTACGTGAGAGCGAAGTGTTTCACCGCTTAGGCTACATCGACATTCAACATTTAGCAGACCGTATTCGAGGACGGGTGCTATTCGTGACAGGGCTATCCGATGTGATTTGCCCACCTTCCACACAGTTCGCAGTGTACAATAAAATCGTATCGGACAAGGAATTGCTTGTGTATCACGAATATGGTCATGAGTATTTACCCTATCTGTCAGATCGTTCCATGAGCGAATTTTTGCGGCTGTAGGGGTTGAACTTAACCAGAGGCTCCTTTATAGTAATAGCTATAACCTTCGTGAAGCGTAATAAATGAATGCCCCATTTGTATAACCTCAATAATATGGTTTGAGGGTCTCTACCAGGAACCGATAAATCCTGATTACAAAAAGTGTACGTCTTGTACATTTCTTGTGGTCAGGATTTTTTGCGTGTTACGAGGGATTTACATGACAGCAAAGGAGCTATGTAATGAACTTCAAAGTAGTTATTTTAACCATTGCGACCTTTACGGTAGGTCTGGTGGAGTTGATTATTGGTGGCGTGCTGCCCCAGATTGCACAGGATTTGAATGTCTCTGTAAGCACAGCAGGACAGCTTATCATGATCTATGCGCTTGTGTACGCTATTGCCGGGCCGACTTTGTTGGCGTTGACCGCCAAAATTGAACGAAAACGACTGTATTTGTGGTCGATGTTTATCTTTATCCTGGGAAGTCTGCTGGCTTTCTGGAGTCCGAACTATGCTGTATTGTTTGTATCCCGTATCGTTACTGCTGCAAGTGGGTCGTTGATCGTGACATTGTCACTAACCATTGCGGTTAAAGTGGTGTCCAAAGCTTATCAAGCCCGCGTTCTCGGTGTGATCTCCATGGGGGTCAGCTCCTCTATCGTACTAGGCATCCCAGCCGGGGTACTGATTGGAAATGCGTTTGGCTGGCGGGTGCTATTTCTGATTATTGCCTTGTTGACCGTAGTTTCTATGATCATTATGAACTTGTTTATGGAACGGATTCCGACAGAGCATGTTGTGCCTATGCGTGAGCAATTGAAGTCCTTGAAAAATGTTAAAGTGATCAGTGCCCATCTGGTCACTACGCTGACACTGGCGGGACACTACACGTTGTATGCGTACTTCACTCCGTTTTTGGAAAACCTGATGGGCTTGAACGCTTCATGGGTGAGTGTCGCCTATTTTGTCTTTGGATTGGCGGCAGTGAGCGGCGGCTTTATTGGCGGCTCTTTGGCCGACCGATTCGGCACAGCGAAAAGTATTCTCATTGTCGTAGGTGTGTTTATCGCTGTGATGTTCCTGCTGCCGTTCTCGATTCACTCGATGTATGTGTTTGTGCCGCTTCTGATCATCTGGGGAATCCTGAGCTGGGCCTTGTCGCCCCCAATGCAAAGTTATCTTATTGAAAATGCACCCGAATCAGGCAGTATTCAGCAAAGCTTTAATTTCTCTGCACTCCAGGTCGGGATCGCCCTCGGTTCTGCCTTGGGAGGGGTAGTGATTGATAATAGTACTTCTGTTGCCACGAACGCCTGGGTGGGCGGGGCATTTGTGATTGTTGCTTTTGTCTGCGGCGTATTTTCGATTACGAGAGCGGGGACATCGCAGACAGTCAGAGGACACCACTCCGTCTCATAGCCCAGTAGGATATTTCTCCCTTTTATTATTCGAAAAAACATGTTATACTACTTCCAATTATGAAGAAGGGGGTGAGGTAGGTGAATCACGAGATGCTGAACAACCGTATTAGCCAGCTGCCGATTGCTATGGCTGGCATTGTTCATGCTTTTCCGTACAACGGGAGAAGTCTGTCCAATTTTAATCATACGGTTGTAAACATCGCGAGAAGACGCCTACCTTAACTCGAACGGATTGCTACATCTTCCGAAGAGTCGCGGGGTTGCTCCTGCGGCTCTTTTTGTGTTACCTGGGTAAGGGTCTTCCTAAATAAAGGAGAGCCTGAACATGTACATTGTAAACGGTCAACAATTGAAAAAATACCACGCTGCCAATCTGATTTTAGATGGTGCAACGTTTGATATCCATAAGGGAGAAAAGGTGGGGCTTATCGGTCGCAACGGAAGCGGCAAAACCACCCTATTACGCCTAATTGCACGTTTGTCCCGCCCGGATGAAGGGCAGCTCGTCATCGCCAAGGATACGAAAATCGGCTATTTGCCGCAAATCCCGGCAGAGTTTGAAAGCTTCACCGTATACGAAACGCTGGCTTACGCCTATCGTGAGCTGAAGGATTGCCGCAATCAGATGACCACACTGGAACGGGAAATGTCAGATCCGGTTGTGGCAGCGAATCCCGAGCTGTTGGAGAAGATGCTGCAAACGTATGCTTCCCTACAGGAGCAGTTTGAGCGTAACGGCGGCTATGAAATGGATGCAAATATGGATCAGGTAGCGGATGGGCTAGGTATTCCCAAAGCTATGTATACGCGCAACTTCGGATCACTGTCAGGCGGAGAAAAAACCAAAATAGCACTGGCATCACAGCTCATTGGACGGCCGGATTTGCTGCTGCTGGATGAGCCAACCAACCATCTGGATTTGAAAGGGCTGGAATGGCTAGAGCAATTTTTGCAGAGCTACACCGGGGCCTGTGTGGTTGTATCCCATGATCGCTATTTTCTGGATCGAGTTGCTGGCAAGATGATCGAACTGGAGGATGGCGAGGCCTTTACGTACTATACGAATTACAGCGGCTACGTTAAGGAAAAGGAAGAACGTCTGCTGCTGCAATTTGAGGATTATAAGGAACAGCAAAAGCGGATCAAAAAGATGAAGGAGACCATTCGGCGTTTGGAAGAGTGGGGACGCAATGGCGACAACGAAAAGTTTTTCAAAAAGGCAGCCTCAATCCGCAAGGCGCTGGAGCGCATGGAATTGGTGAAGCGGCCTGTACTGGACCCGCAGGGAGCGGAGTTTAACTTAAGACTGGAGGATCGTTCCGGTCGCCGGGTGCTTCGGTTTGAAGAAATCGCCAAAGCCTATGGAGAACGTCAGATATTAAACGGGGCTACGGGTAGCCTAGAATTCGGTGAAAAGGTAGCTTTGTTAGGCGATAATGGCGCGGGCAAAACGACGCTGCTCAAGCTGTTGCTTGGTCAGGAAAGCGTAGATGCAGGCACGGTCCAATGGGGCGCGCGCGTCGAGTACGGATATTTGGCGCAGCAAGAGAGAGAACGGGATAGCCGGGCGACGGTGCTTGCTTATTTTAAGGAGGAAGCAGGACTGGAAGAAGGCGAGGCGCGCGGACAGCTGGCAAAGTATTTATTTTACGGCGCGGATGTGTTTAAGCCTGTGAGCATGCTGTCCGGTGGAGAGTGGTCCCGCTTAAGGCTGGCGCTGCTGGTCATGAAAAAGCCGAATTTGCTGGTGCTGGATGAGCCGACGAACCATTTGGACATCGACTCTCGTGAGGCCTTGGAGGAAGCGCTGGACACCTACACGGGAACGGTGTTGGCGATTTCACATGACCGCTACTTTGTGAACAAGCTGGCTGAGCGCGTGTGGGAGCTGGAGAACGGGAAGATGTTCTTTTATCTGGGTGGCTTCGATGAATACCGCGCGAAGAAGCGGGAGCTGGAAAACGCTCGCTTGCAACGTGGGGCGGATGCAGGGGGACGATCGGCATCTGCAAGTAAAGCCGCATCTGGTGGCGGCTCAGGCTCGAGCCTAGCTACGTCTGCTGGCACAGCGAGCAATGATGCGGGAATGGCTTCGCGGACAGGAGCGACCACCGGAGCCGATGCGAGCCGTGCTCGCTCCGGGTCGGCAGGTCGCTTGGGGGCACCCGATGCCAAGGGTGGGGCACGCGGAGCGAAGGCCGCGAAGCCATCCCGCTCGCCCGCTGCGTCCCGCGAGCGCTTGGAGCGGGCGATTGCCGCCAAGGAAGCAGAATTGGCGGCGACAGATGCCGAGCTGGAGCTGCTCGGTACTAGTAGTGACACGGCGCGCATGGCGGAGCTGTGGGATGCGCGTGAGCAGCTGCAAGCGGAGCTGGACACGTTGCTCGGCGAGTGGATTGAACTAGAGTAAGTGATAGGCTGGTTACTGGATCGGCAACGTATATTTATATAAAGGGTAGCCCTGAGGTAGCACGCCTACTGAAGGGCTACCCATTTTGCAGTGTAAAGACATCAATGCTGAGAATTAATAAACATCTATTATATAAGTTGGTATTAATAAATTATTATCATTTTATTTTACATATAAAGTGAATCGTTTACATTTGGCAACATGTGATATTTTTTAACTGTGAGTATAATATCAGTCATTGTTAAGTGAAGTTTATGTTGTCATTAGAAATCTTACATATCCGTGCCCACGTTGTAACTATTTTGTGATTCGTTATGGATGGGGGAAATAGTATGTCGGACTCCTTGCTGGAGGTCAGTCAGGCGACGAAAAAAATGGGAAAAAGTTATTTGTTAGATCGTGTCTCCTTTAAGCTTCAAAAAGGAAAGATATATGGTTTTATTGGACCTAATGGAGCGGGCAAAACCACAATGATGCGAATCATGACCGGATTAATGCAGCCAACCAGCGGTTCTGTAAAGATAGCTTCATATGATGTATACACAGATCGGGAAAAGGCGCTATCCAAGGTAGGGGCCATTATTGAATCTCCGGTCTTTTTTGATTATATGACAGGTAGGCAGGTTTTACGCAATTTGTCACGGCTGCACTCTGAAATTGCACCCTCTGATCGGGAGATACATATTGAAGAGTTACTTACAAAGGTGAGATTAGAAAAACGAGGGGACGACAAGGTGAAAACCTATTCTCTCGGAATGAAGCAAAGACTAGGTATTGCGCAGTCCATGCTAGGCGCTCCTGATCTCCTGCTGCTGGATGAGCCATCCAACGGTCTCGATCCTATGGGGATGAGAGAACTGAGAGATATTGTGCTTGGTTTGCGTGATTCAGCGAATTATGCCTTTTTTATCTCCAGTCATTTGCTGGATGAATTGCAACAGATATGCGATGAACTCATCGTAATTAAAGAAGGTAGGTTAGTTTGGCAGGGGCCTGCTGATCAGCTGATAAAGGAGGGCCAACGTCTAGAGGATGCTTTTATGGGGTTAATGGGACTATGAAGTTATTAATATACAGTGAGTTCGAACGATTATGGAGACGAAAATGGTTCTGGCTTTTGGTATTATGTACACCGATACTTGCCTGTTCGACAGGAGTATACTTCTTGCGCACGATGAAGATTCCTGTAGAGGTATTATCCTTAAACTTTGTCGTTACTGGTCTGCGTGAGAATTTGTTTTTAGCATGCAATATAGCTGTGGCTGCTTTAGCGGCTGCTGTATACACAGAGGAATTTCGAAGCGGACAACTGCGTTTGTTATTTATGCGCCGATTTACCCGCAGTCAGATTTTCTGGAGCAAGCTGTTGGTTTTGAATACATCTATCTTGTTTCTTCTCATTGCATTTGCAGTATCCTCGCAGGTGATCGTTGAAGTATGGACTCTTTCATATGATATAAGTGATGCGGGACTGTCTGGATCTCAGGGACTACAGATGCTTGAATACTATGGTTGGGCACTTGCCTCACTATTAGCAATAAGCTCCTTATACTGCCTTGTCGCTATGTACAGCAAGAGTGTAACGTATGCAATCGGTGTTTGTATGGTATACAATCTGGGCTCACTGTTGTTTGATTCATTGTATTTAAAATTGGCCGCTTTGGTTTCTCATATCCCCTACTTATACAATGTGATTGCATTTATGATTGTTCCATATATGCAGCATACAGGACTAGATAGGTCCTTAATGGGGAATTTGTCTGTGAATGGAGCGATTATCACTGTTGTTAGTCTATATCTTATCTTTTTTACTTGGGGGGCTTACCGGCGTTTTGTGACCGATGATTATCTATATTAGGGGGATTTCCTCGTGCTAGGAATCTGGCGAAGTGAAATGGAACGAATTTGGAATCGAAAATCCACTTTTTTATTATATATAGCCTATATATTAATCGTGATTGCAATTATATGGAGCCATAAAGTAACGGGTACGAAGGTCTTACGTTTTGGTGAAGGGACTGTGGTCGTAAATAATCTCAACCTGCCGTGGTTGATGATGAGTGAGGTTGCTTTATTTCTCATTACAGCAATCCTGCCCATTCTGTATGTGGACCAACTAAGCGGAGATCTCTATTCTGGAGCCTATAGGCTATATATGCTACGACCGTATCGACGTTTTCAGTTTTGGCTTGCCAAGTTGCTGGCACTATCAGCCACGACGGTCATTTTTATGGGGACAAGCTTGCTCATAGGTGTAATCGCTGGATGGTTGTTTTTCCCGCACAGTTCTACTTTTTTAAAATACGGTTCATCCGTTGCCTCTCTCCGGTCGGACTCTATATCCTACATACTTGCGTTTTATTTGGTATTAACGCTGGTTTGTCTTGTAAAGCTCATGTTGAGTAGCGTTGTATGTTTGTTTGTGTCACGGCCGTTATTTGCCTATATAGTGATTCTTATGTTATCCGTATTTCTCTTCGAGTTGTTTAGGCCACTCATTATGTTAATGGACCCGTTTCAGCAAATAATGCTTGCTTTAAGATTAGACAGCTCCTTGAATTTTTGGATGTGTGCAGGAGGGTTGATTCTGGTAAGCATCATTATTAGTTTTACACGATGGCAAAGAAAGATTGTTTAGAAATATGACTTTGTAGCCTTACATTATAAAAGCGAAAAAGATCCAAGCGACCGTTTGAAGGTTAGCTGGATCTTTTTTTATACGAACGGTGTTGGACTTCGTGGCGGTAATTGCATCCGGTGTATCGTTTCTTTTCTGCAAGGGACGGGTATTAATTGTCTAGTCCCGCATAGATTGACATAGGGGAAAAGGAGGTATGAGCATGTGGAATGGGGTCAAAAGACTGTCTACACTAGCGGCGATCCTGCTGCTAGCGATCATTGTAAGCGCATGCAATAGGAGTGACAATTCAGGCAAGGTGCAAATTGAGTTTTTCCAAAACAAGCCGGAGGCCAAGGGTTCGTTTGATAAGCTGATCGCTCAATTCAATCAGGAACATCCCGGTATTGAAGTGACACAGGTCAATCCGCCAGAGGCAGAAACGGTGCTATTGACCCGGGTTGTCAAAAACGATGTACCTGACATTGTGGGTCTTGGGGCCACAGATACCTACTCCATTTTGGCGCAGAGCGGTATTTTTACGGATCTGGCGAATACAGAATTACCGCGTACGGTGGACCCGATTTACCTCAAAATGCTTAAGGATGTGACCGGGGTCGATCCTGTGTATGGAATTCCTTATGCTGCGAATGCGAATGGTGTGATGTATAACAAGACACTTTTTAAAGAAATGGGATTACAGGTGCCCAAAACGTGGGATGAACTGATTGCAACGGCGCAAAAGATCAAGGCTGCTGGTAAAATCCCATTTTATTTTACATATAAAGATGATTGGCAAACGAACCTTCCTTTTAATGCACTGGGTCCGAATTTGGTGGGCATTGATTTTTTCCTGCAACGGCGTGAGAATCAGGTCACCTTTCAGGACAAGTACCGCGAGGTTGCGGAAAAGCAGCTGGAGCTACTGAAATACGGACATAGTGATAATTTTGGCAAAAACTATGCTGACGGTAATCGTGCTTTCGCTAACGGGCAGGGACTGATGTACATTCAGGGCTCGTGGGCTATATCTGAAATTCGCAAAGCTAACCCGAAAGTGGAACTCGGATTTTTCCCGTTACCCACAGGGAATGACGCAAAGGCGGTCAAGCTGGTGTCTGGTATAGATACGCTTTTAGCTGTTTCGGAAAGCACGCCGCATAAAAAGGAGGCGGAGGAGTTCATTGCCTTCTTATTAAAACCGGAGAACAGCAAGCAATACATTACGGAACAAACGTTGTTTTCAGCGGTGAAGGGAGTCACGCAGGATGACCCGAGTGTGGCAGAGCTGCTGCCGTATTTTAAATCAGGCCGTGTCATTGATTTTGCCGATCATTATATTCCCAAAGCGGTCCAATTGAATTCAATTGTACAGGCGTTCCTGCAAAACGGAGACATCGATGCCTATCTAGCCAAGCTCGACCGGGAGTGGAATAAGGTAGCTAACCGCCGATAGGGGAGGAGGACGAGACATGAATAAGCGACTAACGACTTTTTACTGGATGACGGTGCCGGCGGTGCTATTGTTTTTTATATTTTTGACCTTACCTGCCTTGCAGGGATTTTATTACTCGCTCACCAATTGGAACGGATTCGGCCATCAGTATCACTTTGTCGGGTTTAAGAACTATATTAATTTGTTTCAGGACGACAATGTGGGCAATGCTTACTGGTTTACTTTCAAATTTGCGATTGTGGTTACCATTGCGATTAATATTCTCAGCTTGCTGATTGCCATGGGGCTGAACGCTAAAATACGTTTTCGTAATTTCTTTCGCGGGATTTATTTCTTACCTAATATTTTGAGCGTGTTGATCGTAGGTTACATATTCAATTACCTGTTCTCGAACGTGTTTACGATCTGGGGACAGAACTTAGGTATTGGCTCACTATCGACGAACATCTTAGGCAGTGAGCAGTTGGCTTGGGTAGGAGTGGTCATTGTAGCTGTATGGCAGGGCATCGCCTTTAATACGATTCTCTATCTGGCAGGGCTACAAACGATTCCGACCAGTCTGTATGAGGCATCCAATCTGGATGGTGCAGGTAAATGGCGTGAATTCTGGAGCATTACCTTTCCGTTGATTGCTCCGTTTTTTACGATCAATATGGTATTGGCGATGAAAAATTCCCTGATGGTATTTGATCAGATCGTGGCCTTGACGAACGGCGGACCGGGACGGGCCACGCAATCGATTTCCCATCTGATATACACCGGGGGCTTTAGAGGTGGGGAATTTGCATATCAGTCGGCTAACTCAGTCATTTACTTTATTGTGATTGCGATCATTTCCATCTTACAGCTGCGATTCCTCCAGAGAAGGGAGATGGACAACTGATGAAAACAAGCAGACGTACCAACTGGCCTGTGCTGATTCTGGTAGCGTTGGGGACAATATTTATCCTGTTTCCCCTCTATATGACGGTGACGATTGCACTTAAAAATCCCGAGCAGATGGCGCATTCCGCCTTTGCCTTTCCGACCGAGCTGCATTGGGAAAATTTTAGTCGTGCAGTGGAAATGACCAACTTTTTCAGTGCTTTTCAGAATAGTGTGATGGTGACAACATCGACAGTCATCCTCACTTTGCTCACCAATTCCATGGTTGCGTATGCCATTGCTCGTAATATGCAGCGGCGTTTCTTCAAGGGGTTATATTTTTACTTTGTGAGCGCCATGTTTATTCCGTTCCCGATCATCATGCTGCCGATTGTGAAGCTGGCCTCGGGCCTCCATATGACCAATCTGTTGGGTCTTATCGTGCTGCATACGGTATATGGCTTGGCGTTTAATGTCTTCGTGTATGTCGGTTATATTCGCTCCATACCGGTGGCATTGGAAGAGGCAGCTACGGTAGATGGCGCGACGACATGGGGGACATTTTGGCGGATTATATTTCCGCTGATGGCGCCGATTAGTGCTACGGTGGGGATCCTCACTTGTCTGTCCACATATAATGACTTTTTACTGCCGCTCATTATTATCAGCGATGCGGAGCAATATACACTGCCGCTCGTTCAGTATGTATTTCAGGGACAGTTCAATACGGATTTTAATCTGGCCTTTGCCTCGTACCTGATGGCCTTGCTGCCGATGATTATTGTCTACCTGATTGCACAAAAATGGATTATCAATGGTGTTACGCAAGGTTCTGTGAAGTAAAGCGGAGTTACAACAGCTTCACGCAGACTGTGCCTTGTTAGACAAATAAAATAGGGGGTTCCTATACTGTGAATCACACAGGTATAGAAAACCCTCTTTTTATAGCATTGTTATTTAGATACTTTGCTGTTGCTTGTCAGTGGCTGCAAGGGTACGGTCGTCTCTGCTTCCGGGTCGTCTGTTGTATAGTAGAACATATAAATAGAAGCTTCCTTTCCCTTGAAGTTCTTGTAGACATCCACTGCCTTATTATTGCCATCTCCGGCGAAGTTGGCCGTGATCGGCTTGCCAATAATCCTTTCTTTCCCCAGGCCAATATGCGTCTGGTTAATCCCCCCAAAGTGAGTGTCCTCACTTTCGGTTTCTACGAACAAGTCCGAGTCTTGCTTGTAGTAGGTCCACTTCACAGGATAGCCACCGATTTGCGTCGTTAGCGTCTGTTTTTGCTCAGAAATATCAGCTAAACGCTGTGGCGTTTTGTCATCCGAATGGGTCGTAACCTTGTATTTGCCTGTAAATGTAATGGGAGTGTCCTTGGTAATCACAAGATTGGCCGGTCTTTCAAAACGGATCGTGTTCAGATCGTGTTCCTGATCAGGTGAAGACCAACGGCTACCCTCTAACGTTGTACCGTTCACAGAAAGAAAATATTTTTGATAAGGTAACATGGCGAATTTCTCCTTGCTTCTGATCGTGACACGGATTTGTGTCGGTGTGACAATCATTTGTTCCAGCATAAAATTCGGATTGCCGTTCTCTAATGGGGTATTCAGCACGCTTTTTATTGTACCGCTCTCCATTTTCTTCTTGCTTAACTGCAGGTCAAATTTTAGGGGCTCATGTATACTTTTCTCGGTTTGTGCATATTGCAGTTTAAAAGTAGTTTGCCCTTCAGGTATATCCTCTTTAGTAAAATACTGCTGGGCTGTGTATTCTCCGTTCTCACCGGGTGTACCAAATGTCCCTCCAGATTGAGGATTCACAGGCTTCCCATCTTTGTAGGCAATAATTTGTGGATTGTCCCATTCCTTTGGTATGGACGAATCGAAGGTAATTGCTGAGGACAGCATCAGCTTGTCCTTACCTTGTTTAAATACTTGTACCTTCATATCTTGTAAGCCGTTACGATCCAGTTTGAAAGTCTGCGTCTGAGGTGATTTGATATCGAGCGGCAAATCCAATTCCTGAACGCTGGTGAGCTCAACATGATCTACAGTCAGCCGCACGTTCTCTGTTTCTTGCTGCGGTGTCCAATCACTTTCAAAGTAACCGTTATAGCGTTGATTTTTCTCGTCCCATTGCTGGAAGCTGTACTCCCCTTCGCTGCTTTTCCCCGCAGCATTTTTAAGTGATACGCCTTTGACATTCCAAAACTCGTTGTCTGTACGTTTCCCGACTTCCAGGCTGTACAGAATCACAGTCCGATTCTCATCGACAATAGCGGTATGCAACGTCAGCTTTATCCCGTCTCTGGTGACAGACTGTTCTAAAGGCTGTCCAAGGTTTTGAGCTAAAGCCGTCTCAATTCCACTTCTTCCGTGCAGCAGATTGTCCCAATTATAATGGATGGCGGCATAGACGGGAACGGCAACGAGAAGTGCACTCAGAGAGGCGGCGATAGCTATTTTGCGCCAATTTCTATGTCGGTGCGGAGTGAATGAATCGAAAGTGTCGGTTAGCGTAGGGGCAGTATGCCCTGTCTGTTCCATCCGGTTCCACATCTCATCGAAGTCAGGATAGGCCATTTTCGAATCATCATTTAACTTGCGCTTCAATGCCTTTTCTACGTTGTTCATAGTTCTCTCCTTCCAGCTCGGGAATCTGTGCGCCAGCCTCCCGCAGTATTTGTTCCATTAACTTTAGCCCTTTGTGTGTCCTGGATTTGACGGTTCCCAGCGGAATTTCCAGCAGTTTGGATATTTCCGCCAGCGTGAAATCATGCATATAGCGAAGTGTCAGCACAGCGCGGATTTTGGCCGGAAGGCAATTCATATAAACGGCCCATTCCTCAGCCGACTCGCGTTCCTCCACCTGCCTGTCTACTGACTTGCTTTCGGTTCCGGTAAAAAGATGGAGATTGGCCGATACTTTCAGATGCAGGCTTTTTCGGCGTTTAAGATGGTTCAGACAATGATTGACCGTAACTTTCATAATCCAGGCTTTTAGTTGCTCGATGTGCTCACGATTGCTGCGAAACAAGGTTATAAACACTTCCTGTGTTAAATCCTCTGCATCCGAGGCGTTATGGACCATGTAGTAGCAGGTTCGGTACACATCCCGTTGATACAGATCAAACAACTCTCGATTACTTTGCAATGATGGCTCTCCTTTCTCGTGCAGTTTATCTATACAACAATTGGAGTTCACAAAAGGTTCATTTGGTTATGAAAATAAATCGTCCGCTTCGAATGTGTCCACTTTTTCTCCAATGTACCACACAAAAAAAGAAGCCTGTAAATCTCAAAACTGCAGATTTACAGGCTTCTTATATGTTTCATTGCTAGACCCTACGGGATGACACACCTTCGCGTAAAAACCCGTCAACGAATAGCTTATGGACAACCTTCCGCTTAATCAGCCAGCCGTACAATCGTTCTACCCTGTGAGCGGGCTGCCAGGATGTCTTCAAGCGCGCTTGGCAGGTCACCCAAGCCAATTTCGCGCTCAACGAGCTGTTCTAGCTGTTTCGGCTTCCAGTCACTGCCGAGGTGCTTCCAGATCGCTACGCGGGTGTCATAGGGGCAGAAGACAGAGTCTATGCCCAGCAGATTTACGCCGCGCAAAATAAATGGGAGCACCGTCGTAGGCAGCTTGGTGCCTGCCGTCAGGCCGCTCACGGCAACAGAGCCGTTGTAGGCGATCTGGCTGAGCAGCGAAGCGAGCGGCTTTCCGCCTACAGGGTCTACAGCCGCTTGCCAAAGCTGCTTGGCTAGCGGTCGAATGCTCTCGGCACCGTCGTAAACCTCCTCACGCGAAATAACATCGGCTGCTCCGAGCGCCTTGAGGTAATCATGGGATTCGACTTTGCCACTGCTGGCTACGACATGGTAGCCCCTCTTGTGCAGCAAGGCAATGGCTGCACCGCCTACGCCACCCGTCGCACCGGTGACGAGCACCTTACCCTTCTCCGGCGCAACGTCGTTTTGCTCCAGCCGATATAACGACAGGGCTGCGGTGAATCCGGCTGTCCCAAAAATCATCGCCTCTCTCAGCGTGAGTCCGTCGGGAAGTGGAACCACCCAGTCCGCAGGCACGCGCGCATATTGGCTGAATCCTCCGAATTGAGACACACCCAGCCCGTACCCGGTAACGAGTACCGCTTGTCCTTCGCTAAAACGGCTATCCTCGGAAGAAACGACGGTTCCCGAACAATCTATGCCGGGTACGAACGGATAGGATTTGACAATATTGCCATCCTTGCGGGCGGCAAGCCCGTCTTTATAATTGATGCTGGAATAAGCGACACGAATCAATACTTCTCCAGCAGGTAAACTGTCAGTTTCCAAAGAACGTACTTCTGCTTGAACCTCTCCGTCCTGCGTCTGATCGACGACAAGGGCTTGAAATGATTGAGTCATCTGTAAAAGCCTCCTTTATTACCGTTTAAGTCTATGAATGACCTATATAATCCATTTCTAAATTACAAATTATGCTTGGGAAGCATACAACAATCTGCACGTCCTGTCAGCGGCAATGCTCACAAGCTCTTAATCTATTATACCCTTTAGCTCATCAAGACATCGAGCGGACCGGATTATGGCTATATTCTTGCAACAGCTTGTTTCAATAAAGTTCGATAATCAAATATAAAGAAGGTGATAAATGAATTCTTACGTATTTTTCAAATCATTTTACGTAAACGGGATGTATTTTCAGAATGACTGTGCTAACATACCCTTTGATCATTAAATATTCTATGAAGAAAGGTGAATGAATGACAACCAGAGCACTAAAAAATGGTTCGGTATTGTCCGAAGCCAAGGAACTGAATTTGTTCCGTTTGACATGGCCTATTTTCCTTGAATTGTTCCTGTTTATGCTAATGGGAAGCGTCGATACATTCATGCTCAGTTCTGTATCTGATAATGCAGTGTCGGGTGTGGGCGCGTCCAATCAAATTATTTCAATCGCTATCCTTGTACTGGAGGTTATCGGCAACGGCGCTGCTATCGTCGTAGCTCAATATATCGGTTCTAAGAAACTTGTCGAAGCGGCTCAGGTGACGGGTACGGCCATTACTCTGAATTTAATGGTAGGTCTTTTGCTAAGCGTGATTTTTCTTGTGTTTGGTACTCATATGTTGCAATGGCTGAATGTCCAGGGGGATATTCTGACTTACGCGGAATCCTATATGAGTATCGTCGGGGGGGCCATTTTCCTTCAGGCATTGATTAACTCGCTGGCGGCGACCATTCGTACGCACGGTTTTACCAAAGAAACGATGTATGTATCGGTTTTTATGAACGTGATCCACGTGGTCGGCAACTATGTTTTGATTTTGGGGCATTGGGGAATGCCTGCACTCGGTGTAGAAGGTGCTGCTATTTCTACAGTAGGTAGCCGCTTTATTTGTCTCTTGATCTTCTTCTGGCTGATGTACCGGGTAACTGAGGTCCGTGTCGAGTGGAAATATTACGTCCATTTATCCAGAAAATTTATCACAAAAATATTGCGTATTGGTGTACCATCCGCGCTGGAGTCCATCATGTATCAGTCTTGTCAGCTCATATTTACACTGTATGTGACTTATCTGGGCGCTGAAGCGATGGCGACACGTCAATATGCCAATAATATTTCGAGCTATATTTATTTGTTCAGTATGGCAGTTGGTATGGGAACGGCTATTGTAGTGGGGAGGCTCGTGGGAGCCAGGGAGAAGGATACGGCTTATAAACGTGTATTGAGCAGTGTGAAATGGGCGCTGCTCGTGACTGTGATCATTGATGCGATAGTTATCTTTTTCCGTGTACCCCTGCTCGGTTTGTTTACGGAAAACCCTGAGATTATTCGTTTGGGTGCACAGGTTATTTTACTTAGCATTCTGCTGGAAACTGGCCGGACGACGAATATCGTCATTATTAACTCGTTGCGTGCTGCTGGAGATGCCAAGTTCCCAGTCTTTATGGGCCTGATCTCCATGGTCTGCATGAGCTTGCCGCTGGGTTATCTGCTGGTATTCAAGCTGGATATGGGACTCGCTGGTGTGTGGCTGGCGATTGCTGCTGATGAATGGACTCGTGCTGTCATCATGTATGCCCGCTGGAGAAGCCGGTTATGGGAAAAGCATTCGCTGGTCGAGCACGATACACCGGATCAACCTGCAACGCCTGTTCCGGCACACTAATCCAAGTAGTTATTCGGGTTAACTGGAACCTAGCTTTTTGATAGAGTTGTATACGTGGAGGTAGTTCAAGAGAACATCTTGAACTACCTCTTTTTCCTGCATAGAGAGGAAATAGCAGAGGACCAAAAACTGTATATGTAAAACGGAGTAGGCGGAGTGGCAGCACAGGTAAGTTTTAAGCTCAGAATATATCATAATGGCATTCATAAATAGAAGTATGGTAAATTTACTAAAAGAAAGATATACTTTTGTTGCACTAACGCAGTACATGAAAGACAAGGAGTGTACCGATGAAGAAGCCGACGATTGAAGATGTTGCCCAGAAGGCGGGAGTGTCTAAAAGCACGGTCTCGCAATTTCTGAACAAACGATATAAATATATGAGCGACCAAACCAAAGACCGGATCGCCGAGGTTATTCAGGAGCTGAACTATCAGCCTAACGGGCTGGCCCGCAGCTTGAAGCAAAACCGGACGTTTATGGTGGGAGTCATTGTGGCCAACATTGATTATACGCTGTCGATTCAGTCTATCCGTGCGATTGAGGAGGAATTGCAGCGCTTTGGCATTCAGGTGATCATTTGCAACGCCGATGAAAACCCTGACAAGGAAAGTCAGTATATTGAGATGCTCAAGGCCCGCCAAGTGGACGGCTTAATCATCTTCCCGACAGGAAAGCATGCGGACATTTACAACCAGCTCATTCGGGAAAAATATCCATTGGTGTTTTTGGACCGCCTGGTGGACGGTGTCAATACACGCAGCCTGCTGCTGGATAACGAAATGGCGATTAAGCTGGCGATTCAGGAACTTGTGGCTCACAAGCATGAACGAATTGCGTTGATTACCTTGCCCCTTGGCTTGAATCGGATTACTCCACGAGTGGAGCGGCTCAGCGGATATAAGAAGGCGCTGGAGGAGCATGGCTTGCCATTTCGTGAAGAGTATATGCACAGTGTGCCGAGAGAAGAAATCCAGCAGACACTGAAGGAACTGTTCCAACTGCCGGAGCCGCCGACTGCACTATTGGCCGGGAATGATATCGTGTTGGCTGAGGTGTTGAAGTATGTGAATGCCCGCCGCATCCGTATTCCGGCAGAGCTGTCCGTTATCGGGATTGACGATGCGGAGTTTGCCCATATTTACAATCCGCCCATTACGACCATTACACAACCGATTGCGGATATGGGGAAGCAGGCGGCAAAAACGCTGCTGTCCAGCATTGAGGAAGGCGGCGAGTCGGTTCCGATTATTTACCGATTTGTGCCGGATATCAATCGAGGAGAATCCGTCAAAATGCTGTAAACGAGTATATGTCATATATATAAAAATAGCCCGTATTCCTTTGTACGACCTGAGTATGCGTATGCTGCTCAGGTCGTACAAATGCGAATACGGGCTATTGGAAGTTAAGGCTGACTTAGGATTCGGCCTTGTTGAGCTTGCGCTCATAGCGGTGAAGGTTATGCGGGGAATGAACCCAAACTAATTGGTGCTGGCGCTGAGCAAAAAAGATTCCAATTCGGCTCGCGTCGGATAGCCGTCCATGTCTCCGGCTGACATGACAGCCAGCGCACCAAGTGCATTACCGCGCTTGACTGCTTCAGCCAGGGGTAATCCTTCCAGCAGTGCGCTGATAACACCTGCGGCAAAGCCGTCACCTGCGCCGACGGTATCCACGACATGATCTACGCGGAAACGCTTGACATATCCCTCTGCATCTGCGGATTTGTAATAGGCGCCTTCGGTTCCCAACTTGATGATCACCAGCGAGGTGCCGCGATCGAGGTAGAACGAAGCGATATCTTCAGGCGAAGTATAGCCTGTTAGTATTTTACCTTCATGAATGCCTGGCAGCAGCCAGTCGCAACCCTCGGACGCTTCGTTAATCGCCTCCACCATCGTTTGTGTGTCAGGCCATAACTTGGGTCTGAGGTTGGGATCGAAGGATACTGTTTTGCCTGCCTTTTTCATAAACTGCTTCGCATGTCGGGCGAAGTCGCGGCATTCAGGGGAAAGTGCGACAGAAATACCTGTAAAGTGCAGGTGGCGAGCCCCGGCAAAGTAAGCTTCGTTAAAATCAGCAATGCTCAGTGTGGAAGCGGCGGAATGCCTGCGAAAATATTCGACCTCAGGATCGCCGCTGGTAACTTTGGATTTAATCAGCATCCCGGTAGAGTGGTCTTTGGTAAACATGACATTTTGGGTGTCAATCTTCTCCTGACGCAGTGCATCGGCAATGAACTTGCCGAACGTATCCTCGCCGAGTTTGGTCACGAGTCCGGCTCGTAGTCCCAAACGCGACAAACCGGCCGAAACATTCGTCTCCGCTCCGGCCAGCGCTTTGGTGAATGAACGCACCTCATCCAGAGAGCCTGCTTCATTGGCGTAAAACATGGCCATGGGTTCTCCGAAGGTAACAGCATCCAATGTTGCGGTCATTTGAATTCCTCCTTATGTTTAGTAAACTAAATCTGTAAGCGTATGCACCACTTGAATAAAATGAAATTATCACATAAATCGGTTTTTCACAATGAGTAAGTTGATATATTTGCTAAAAACTTTTTGGGTAATATAGATAAAAAAATATGTTCTTGTTTATCAAAAGGTAAAAAGTATGTAAAAATTCGCGAATATTAAGGCTTTTTCTAGGAATGATGAAGTTTTGGGTTGACACCCTCTTAGATAATTATTACAATTCTAGCTAAGAAGTAGAGTTAGAAACCGCTTTTATAACAATTCCGTTGATAAAAAAGTTTATCTAAACAGGAGGAATGTTTTTATGGAAATGCGTTATTCAACTCATCCCGAACATGCCAAGCATTTTACGACTGAAGAGTTGCGTCAGCACTATCTGATCCAGGAGCTTTTTGTACCTGAGGAAGTAAAGCTGGTCTATACGCATGAAGATCGTGTCATTATCGGGGGCATTCACCCCGTGAATAAATCTGTTGCACTGGAAGGTAACGATCAAATCAAAGCGGAAACTTTCCTGGAGCGCCGTGAACTGGGTGTTTTTAATGTCGGCGGCAGCGGTACGGTCAAGGTGGATGGTGAAACTTACGAGCTGGCCACAAAAGACTGTCTTTACGTAGGTAAAGGTGCCAAGGAGTTGATCTTTGAAAGCGATTCCAGAGAAAAACCTGCGAAGTTTTATATCGTTTCAGCCTTGGCTCATACCACGTATCCGACGACGAAGCAGTCCTTTGCCGATGTGCCGTCTGAAAGTTTGGGTTCGCAGGAAACAGCCAATAACCGCACGTTACGTCGCTTTATCCATGATGAAGGCATTCAAAGTTGCCAACTGGTTATGGGTATGACCACATTAGAGAACGGCAGTGTGTGGAACTCTATGCCAACACATGTTCATGACCGTCGCATGGAAGTGTATTTCTATTTTGAGCTGGATGAGAACGCCAGAATGTTCCACCTGATGGGTGAGCCGAACGAAACGCGCCATCTGGTCATGAAAAATGATGAAGCCGTTATTTCCCCACCTTGGTCTATCCACTGCGGTGCGGCTACGGGTAGCTATACCTTCATTTGGGGCATGGCCGGTGAAAATAAAACATACAAGGACATGGATCAGGTAGCCATGAGCGAGCTGCGTTAATCCGGTCATTGCATTGGAGCGTAGACCTGCAAGCGGCTGAGGAACCATGGTCATCCCATTCGTGGAAAGGATCAGGAACATGACGAAAAAGAAAGTTTTGGAACATATCACTTCGGTTGGTGTTGTCGCAGTCATTCGGGGAAACACAGCGGAGGAAGCGTATCAAATGTCCAAAGCCTGTATTGAAGGCGGCTTGGATAATATTGAGCTTACGTTTACCACACCGGATGCGGATCAGGTCATTCGAAGATTGAGAGACGAATTTAAGGACCGGGCCGTTATAGGTGCAGGAACTGTACTGGAGTCACTGACGGCGAGAATTGCTATTCTGGCCGGAGCAGAATTTGTTGTGAGTCCTTCTTTTGAAGAAGAAACAGCGAAGCTATGCAATTTGTACGCGATTCCTTATATGCCTGGCTGTATGACGCTGAATGAGATCAAGGAAGCCATGAAATTGGGCAGTGATGTCGTGAAGTTGTTCCCGGGCAATACGATGGGGGCGGACTTTGTTAAGGCCGTGAGAGGACCAATGCCTCACGTGCAGATTATGCCAACGGGTGGCGTTGATCTGGATAATATGGAAACCTGGCTGCGTAACGGATGTGTGGCTGTGGGAATTGGAGGCAATTTGACGGCTCCAGCCAAGGAAGGTCGCTACGACTTGATCACAGAAAATGCAGCGCGTTATGTAGCTAAATATAAAGAAGTACGTGCAGCGTTGTAGGCTTCAGGAAATATAGGTTTTTATACTAATTTGTGATGGAGGCGTAGGCATGGGTCTGGACAATTTTTCATTGGATTTTTTCAGTCTAAAAGGTAAAACGGCGATTGTAACAGGGGGCAACAGTGGACTAGGTCAAGGATATTCCGTGGCTTTGGCCAAAGCAGGCGCAAACCTGTTCATTGTAGCTAACAATGATGATTATGAAGAAACAAGACTTCTGCTGGAGCCAACGGGTGTAAAGTTTGCCTTTTACCAGGCTGACCTGACTGAAAAAGCATCCATTAAAAAACTTGTAGAAGAGTGCGTCAAGGAATTTGGCAAAATTGATATCCTTGTCAATAATGCGGGTACGATCCGCCGCGCTCCTTTGCTGGAGTATAAAGATGAAGATTGGGACGCTGTTATGGAAATCAATCTGAATGCTGTATACCATTTGAGCCAGGAAGTGGCGAAGATAATGGTAGAGCAAAAAAGCGGAAAGATTATTAATGTCGCTTCTATGCTTGCTTTCCAAGGCGGCAAGTTCGTTCCGCCGTATACAGCAAGTAAGCATGCAGTGGCTGGCTTGACCAAGGCATTTGCAAACGAGCTGGCGGTTCATAACGTTCAGATTAATGCGATTGCCCCTGGTTATATTGCTACGGCGAACACAGCTCCAATTCGTGCGGATGAAAATCGCAATCAAGAAATATTGTCGCGTATTCCTGCTGGTCGTTGGGGTGATCCGTCTGATCTGATGGGAGTTGTTGTTTTCCTCGCCAGTCAGGGTTCGGACTACATGAACGGTCATATCTTGGCGGTGGATGGCGGCTGGCTGGTACGTTAAGCAGCGCTACTCACATCGAAGTCATGAACTGAAAGCTGCCTCAAAAGGAATTCATCCTTTCAGGCAGCTTTTTTGTATGATGAAGCGATAAGCTGAACATGAAGATTTGGGACGCTGTGTCGATTCCGTCCTATGCATGTGACACGAATGCCTTTATAATTTAATGAGATAAAAATTGCCTAGGCTCCAGCCGTTACACTTGGTTGGAGCCTTTGAGCATAATACAGAATGGATTGGAGAATGGAGAGATGAGTTCACAGCAACACCAACGAGCTTTGGTATACAAATCTTTGTGGCATGCAGGTCCTTGGGTGCTTGCCGCAGGGATCATCCTGGTGGGTGCCAATCTGCGCGCCTCGATTACTTCGGTAGGACCCCTTATCGGTTTGATTAAGGATTCTTTGCATATTTCGAATACACTAAGTGGTCTGTTAACGACATTACCGCTGCTTGCTTTTGCACTGTTGTCGCCTTTTGTAGCCAAACTGTCGCGCCGCTTCGGGTCTTCCTTTATTATTTTTGCAGCCTTGCTGCTGTTGACCGCAGGTATTGTGGTGCGCTCGACGCTAGGAGTGACTGCATTATTTGTCGGGACTGCGATGCTGGGACTGGCTATTGCTGTATGCAATGTTTTGCTGCCCAGCCTAATCAAAGAGGAGTTCCCCCGCAATAGTGGACTAATGACCGGCGTATATTCCGTATCCATGAATGTGGTCGCTGCAACAGCATCCGGTCTGAGTATACCGCTGGCACTGAACGGAGGAATGGGCTGGCGCGGTGCTTTGGGAATTTGGGCGATTGTCGGTGTCGTAGGTATTTTACTCTGGGTGCCCCAGCTTCTTAAGGCGCGCCGAACGGCTAATCAAGCGGCAGTGTCTGCCCGAACGGTGAATGTGTATAAATCGTCTTTGGCTTGGAAGGTAACGCTGTTTATGGGGCTGCAATCTGCCCTGTTCTATGTTCCTGCTGCCTGGTTTCCCGAAATGATGAGCGGACAGGGAATGGATTCAGAGACTGCGGGATGGATGCTGTCTGTGATGCAATTTTCACAAATGCCATTTACTTTTATTGTGCCTATTTGGGCGGCGCGAGTGAAGGATCAGCGGCTATTGGTTCTGATTATGGCAGTGCTGTATTTTATCGGTCTGGGTGGATTTCTGCTCGGGGCTACACAGTGGAGTGTGGTTTGGGTTATTTGTATTGGAATAGCAGGTGGTTTTGCTTTCCCGCTAGTCATGATGTTCTTTAATTTGCGGACGCGAACACCGCAGCAGGCGGCAGAGCTGTCAGGTATGGCGCAATCCTTTGGTTATTTGCTGGCAGCGACAGGACCGACACTATTCGGTTATTTGCATGATGCGACACAAGGCTGGACAATTCCGTTACTTTTACTCTTGTGCCTGAGTGTGCTGCTCATGTTTACAGGCCTGGGTGCAGCCAAGAAACGATATGTCGGAGGCGAGGTGGATGATCAGGCTGCAATTTGATGCAGATGGCTATAGCGTGGTCTATAATGCAGATCGTGTTATGTTGTTGGCTAAAGAGTTTGCGTTGTTGCGCTTCCTATACGATAACCGGAATCAGGTGTTCACCCGGGAACAACTGCTGGATCGTGTGTGGCCGTTGGAATATCCAGTGGAGCGTACCGTGGATGATCATATCTACAGATTGCGCAAAAAACTTAAGGCATGGACTGGGCTTCGTATTCATACGGTTAGAGGGTATGGCTACAGCTTGACCCTGACTGACGTGCAGCAACAGAACCATCCGTCCTTGCACGATCAGGAGGTGCAAGACGCCGTACATGGACTATTCCGCAAATACCAGCTGTTGGGACAGGGAAATTCCATCGTAGCACTGGCTGCCCAGCAGGAGCAGATGGGTTTTCAAATGTCCTCCTTTTATCAAATGTATACCCGTTTTGTACAGGCAGATGTGGCTTGGTTCTTGAAGCAGGAGGATTTTGCACCCGAGGACCGTTTGTATTGGATGCTGCTGCTATATACGGGCACAGCAGGGGTAACGGATGAGGGGCTTGCTCTATGTGAGCGTGCGCTTGTCAGTGAATTGCTGTCCAGTGACCAAGAGCGCGAATTACGCATCCTCAATATCCTGGAGGCTTATGTGGAAAATGGACAACCTGAACGCGCACAGGAAGGTCTACCACTGACCTTAATGGTAATGGAGCGGGATGATCTCGATAAATTTGTGATGCCGGTTGCGCTCATGGAGATGTACATGCATCTGGTTGCCAATCACATGGAAAAGGCTGCTGAACTTTCTGATCGTCTGGAAGGCATGCTGTCGAAAGCTCCGTATTTGCGTGAACTGGGTCGTTATCGCATGATGCGCGGACTTATGCTGCTGCGTACTGGAGATGTGGACAACGCCGAGCGGCTCATGGATGAGGGGCTAGTTACCCTTGATATGGCGAAACAGGAACTGCTAAAAATCAAGGCGGTTTGCCAAATTCGCGGTTTTTTGAAGCTCTGTGGCTCTTATCCCATGTTGGAAGAGAAATACGCGGCTCAATATAATCGGCTTGATCGGGACAATAATTTAACATTGCATCGTCCGGCGCTAAGACGCTGGCTGGAGCAGATCCTTTCTGGGGCCTGACTTTTTTTAGCTGTCTGATTTTCCTCTGATATAGGCCCGCTAGAATGTTCTTATTGCTAAAGAAGCAGAAAATGAGAGCAGGGTGAGTAGAAATGAAGGAAAATAAAGAATTGCAATCCACGCCCAGCATTTGGCGTAACGGTCGTTTTCGGCGGATGTTTGCGGCCCATACGGCTGCTTCCTTTGGCGATTGGTTTGATGCTATCGCCATTCAGGTGCTTGTTGCTTACCGCTGGGAAGCCGATCCCATGCTGATTGCGCTGATTCCGGTAGTCATGGCACTACCGGGTCTACTACTCGGTTCCATTGCAGGCACGTTAGCCGATCGGGTGCATAAGGCCCGACTGATGATCATCTGCGATGCAGCTATCGCCTTATTGACGCTGGCGATTCTCGCCGTCCCAGGTCCGGCGTGGCTGTTGCCTTTGCTTGGTTTGCGCGCGGCGGCTGGCGTATTCCAAATGCCTTCACAGCAAGGCTTGACCCGTACAGTAGTCGCCAGTGGCGACCTGTTCCGTGCAACCTCACTGAATGGGCTGGTCAATCAGGCCTCCAAAGTGGCGGGACCCTTGCTGGGCGCCATGACCCTGACTGTGCTGTCTCCGCAAGCATGCATTATCATGAATGCACTGCTGCGCCTCTGCTCTGGCCTGCTGCTCTGGCCGCTGCGTGGCATCGGCCCGACGCTGGCTACCACAGACCAGCAAGCGGTTGCTGGTGCTGACGCGCAGCTAAGGAAGTCGGCATCGCTTACAGCGGATGAGGCAGATGATGCCAAGATACAGGGAGGGCTTGCTCACGCATCCCGTTTTTTCAGCCAGTGGCGGGAGGGCTGGGCGTTCCTCTGGCGCAGTCGAATGCTTTTGCATACGCTCATATTCGGCCTGTTCGGTTTGATCGCCATTCTTATGATCGACTACCAGTTCCCTACATTGCTGCGAGTGCTCGCTCCGGGCAACGAATCGCTGCTCGGTTGGCTGGTTTCAGCTATAGGTGCTGGCGCCGTCGGCTGCATGCTTGTGCTTAATCGCTTGAATCGTATAAGCGCAGGCTGGGGGCTCGGTGGAGGGTATGTGCTGGTTGGCGGAGCTATTGCCGCTTTGGGCTGGGCGCAACCCGGGACAGGACTCCCTGTTCTGCTTACGATCGGGGCCATGCTAGGTGTGGGGAACGGCCTGTACATTATCACCCAGAATTACATATTACAAGCCAAAACCCCTGCTGATATGGTGGGGCGTGTCTTCGGTATTCAAAGTACCGTCATTGGAGCGATCATGGTTATTTCGCCGCTTGCCGGGGGAGTATTGATCCGAATAGCAGGGGCGGGGACGGCTTTTGTCTGGATCGGGATGACTGTAGGAATCCTAGGTTTGGCAGGACTACTGCTTCAATCCGTAATTTGGCGCGAGTCTCTCGCTAATCCTACCCCTTCTACTGAAGAAAATGTCGATCTAGCGTAATCGTTTGCTTCCATTCTAGCAATTTATATTTTTAGCATAGGAGAGATCATGTTGACTCAAAATTCTTCGTCCGTAACGCCTGTGGCACGATTGCTTGAAGGATCACGGGTATACCTGCGTCCCATTAACGTGGAGGACACCGAGTTATACTACAATACATTGTTCCATCAGGAAGTAC
This sequence comes from Paenibacillus sp. lzh-N1, assembly GCF_002872435.1. Lineage (NCBI taxonomy): Bacteria > Bacillati > Bacillota > Bacilli > Caryophanales > Paenibacillaceae > Paenibacillus > Paenibacillus sp. lzh-N1. Next base: position 2,037,135 of record NZ_CP025696.1, read on the forward strand.
GGAGGCTGACGGGCACACAGCGAAGCTTTACCAAAGAGCAAATTGCCCGTTACATTGAAGGTGAAGGGCAGGATTCCTCAAGCTTGCTGCTTCTCATTGCACTTCAGGAGGATGATCGTGTCATCGGCGATATTGCATTACAGGATATGGACAGCCTGAATCGCAGCGCCAACATCCGTATTGCGATCAATGAGCAAGGAAATCAGGGGAAAGGCTATGGCACCGAAGCGCTTGTACTCATGCTGGGCTATGGGTTCGGTGTTTGTAACCTGCATCGGATTGAGCTGAATGTATTTGATTTTAATGAACGAGCCATTCGCTGCTATGAAAAAGTAGGCTTTAAGCGTGAAGGTGTGCAGCGGGATGCTTTATACTACAATCATCAATACCATGATTCGATTTTGATGAGTATGCTGCAGCATGAATATCGCGACAGATATGTGAAACAAGCAGAAAGTTGAATCAATACGTTTACACGGGTTTGCAGAAGAGATATAATTAAAAGATAACGTTACTTGTTTGCGCAAGGATAACCGACAACATCAAATGAATATATGAATTACCGGAGGAGCCTGTCACCAAGGCTCCTTTATGTCTTTTTAGGGGAACCTGTGCTGTATGTCGGGTTTCCCTTTTTATTTTGTGAGTTGTTGGTCTGTTTAAGGTCAGACACATATTTTGGACGATTGTTCTGCATTTTATAATTATCCGTTTTCTTCAATAAGAGTTATGCACAAACAAGTTCGAGGATAGACAAAAGGATGCAATTTATATTGTATCTTCTGTAGATTCTGTTGTTTACAAAAAAGCCGGTCATCTATCGGTTAAGCTCTGTCAACCTGCAGTATTAGGAAAGCTGATCGCTGGTATTGTGCTGGGGTGGGTAAACCTCGCTGGGACTTCTTGTTGGCAAGAAGTTGATTTTCTTCGTGGGGGCTATTCTGGGTGGCTGGTTCGTTGTTCCATGGATTATGAAAATACTTGCCCCCCCAAAGTGACAGAACCCTTCGGGGTCATTTTCCAAGCAGGGTGGAAAATGACCCCGAAGGGTCTTTTTATGTTAGAATGTTCGGTCCAGCTGCAGAATTAGGACTCGGATACGACAGTGAAGCGTTGATTTAGATGTTGTGGTTTTTCAATTTCGTCTACTACGGCAACAGCATAATCCTCATAGCTGACATAGCTTGCACCTTTGGAATTAACCAGCAGGGTGTTTTTACCCACTTGGTAAGAGCCTGTACGTTTGCCGAGAGCAAATTCTGCAGAAGGACTAATGAAAGTCCAGTTTAGGTCACTGGTACCGCGTAGAATTTCCAGGTTTTTTCCTTGGTTATGAGCTGTTGGATATACAAAATCAGGGAAGTCAGGAGTATCCTTTACCAAGAGTGTCTCGGATTCATCCGTAAACAAGCTACCTGCACCACCTACAACAATCAGGCGAGTACCGGATACATTGCGGAGAGCCTCAATCAGTACATTACCTGCATCTACATGCAGATGCTCTTGTCCAAACGGAGCGGCAAAAGCATTAACAACGACGTCAAAACCTTTCAGATCATCTGTTTTCAGATCAAAAACGTCTTTTTGTACTACAGCAGCACGATTGTCCGTTACTTTAGCCGGGTCACGCACGATGGCGGTTACTTCATGCCCTCTGTCTAATGCTTCTTTTACGATATTACTTCCTGCTTTACCGCCTGCACCAATAACTGCAATTTTCATAATAGAATAGCCTCCTAAAAAATGATTTGGATGATTTATTTGCTTGATTCATGCGTTGCATGATGTTCATACTTGAACTTTAATATGTAACTATTATAGTTACAATACAAATTAAAAGTCAAGCTCTTCTGTTGGGCAAGATAGAGTCCTCCGATTGGAAAGAGAGGAACTCGTTTAAATATAAGATGATACTGAATAAGTAAATGTAAACCATATTGAATACATGTAGACCGCAGATCAGAAAGGAAGAGTGAAACGATATGAGTAAAAAAGTACAGCTGGAGCCCGCAGCGCAAAAATTTGCAGACGATAATGCCAAACCTCCGTTTCTGTATGATTTGGGTCCTGAAAAAGGACGTGAAACGGTCAATGAAGTTCAATCCGGTCCAGCAGATAAACCTGCCGCAGACCTGGAGGACCTGTCGATTCCAGGTGGCCCTGGCGGTGAGGTGAAGGTCAAAATTGTTCGTCCACAACAGGTGACAGGCGATCTCCCGGTCATTGTATATATCCACGGAGCAGGCTGGGTATTCGGTAATGCTCATACGCATGACCGTCTGATTCGTGAACTGGCGGTAGGCTCACAGGCAGCCGTTGTATTCCCGGAATACAGCTTGTCGCCTGAAGCCAAATATCCGACGGCGATTGAGGAAATTTACGCGGTCGTTCAATGGGTGGCACAGCATGGGCGCGAGCATGGGCTGAAGCCCGATACGCTGACGATCGCCGGAGATAGTGTCGGTGGTAACATGACTGCAGCTGTAACTCTGCTGGCCAAAGAACGCAGTGGTCCTACCATTCGGCAGCAGTTGCTGTTCTATCCAGTGACGGACGCTTCTTTTGATACGGAGTCGTACCATGAGTTCGCCACAGGATATTTCCTGAGCCGCGAAGGGATGCAATGGTTCTGGGATCAATATACGACAGATCCTAACGAACGGGCGCAGATCACGGCGTCTCCGTTACGTGCTACCACTGACCAGCTCAAAGGGCTACCGCGTGCGCTGGTTATTACAGGCGAGGCCGATGTGTTGCGTGATGAAGGGGAGGCCTATGCGAACAAGTTGCGTGAAGCTGGGGTAGATGTAACCGCTGCGCGCTTTCAAGGCATCATACACGACTTCGTGATGCTGAACCCATTGTCGGAAACCGCGGCCAAGCGCGGTGCAATAATGCTGGCTACCTCGTGGCTGCGCCAAGGGTTTGAGGGCTAGTTTTATAGACGAGTAAAGGAATACACAGTTAGTATGTAAGGAAGCACCTCCCAGCTCATGGCTGGGGGTGCTTCTTTTGGTTCTGTTTATATCATTCTAATTGCGTTTACCATATAGTGGTTTTCTAGTCTTGCCTAGTTTACCTATTCTTCCAGGTGATTTTATAAAGCTGAACTTCCCTAATTTAAAATTAGTTTTTCTTTTTTTCGCTACTAGAGTACGTCTTGACTTAGATGCACCTTGGGTACTATCTACAAGGTTTAGTGTGTAGTTTTCGAAATTGCCAACATTGATCTCATCGAACCCCACATTTCTACAGCCCTGGCCTTGGCAACCTGCTATCCAGCATCTTGTGAAAGCCTCTCTAGGAACATCTGTGTAGAAATTGCCACCCCACCAATTACCAAAACTGTCATGCCCGTAGACATAAAACGTTTGGTTTGCGGCTGACCCAGCTACAAGAAATGCGCGTCTACCGGGTTCTATACGGTACCAGCCTCTCTTAGCATAGGTGATGGGACTACAACCAGAATCATAGTATCCAACAGCAACCGAAATAGGATTAGGCGTACTGTTACGAACATAAAAACCCATTCTAATCACTCCATTCTTTGAAAGATTAATATCAATCTATGCGAATTTTCTGGAAAAGAAATGGACATGTGGACGATCAAAAAGTACAAAAAATGAATGCAATATCTCAATGTTTTTGTGGTAGGGAAGTAAAAGAGGTGGGAGTAGTCGAGCGCACAATTGGCATATGGGGAGTTCGCGGTTTATAAATAAAGGAACATATGGAGTATGAAGGGGGATTCTTATGAGACCGCTTCACGTTCGTCGAACAGAGTGATAATATAAAATTTGAACGAGTTTGACCGACTTCGGCCTAAGGGGGATATCCATGCCATTTCAGGGACAACGCATTTTACCTGCAGCTAAGCACATGAAGCAGTTGGAGGATATTTTGGACAGCTCTTATGAGTATGCTGTTTTTCTGGATACGCATGTAGCGCAGTTGCGCAACCTATATCAGATGGCAAGGAGCCGCAATAAGCAGATGCTTCTGCATGCCGACCTGGTGCAAGGTTTGAAGAATGACGAGTATGCCGCTGAGTATTTGTGTCAGGAAATTAAGCCATTTGGGATTATCTCGACCCGTTCCGGGGTGATTGCAACTGCTAAAAAAAAGGGGATTCTTGCTGTACAGCGAGTGTTCCTGCTGGATACGATTGCGCTGGAAAAAAGCTACGCACTGGTGGAAAAAACGCGCCCCGATTATATTGAGGTGCTGCCGGGTGTTGTGCCGCCGATGATTGCGGAGGTCAGTGAACGCACGGGTATTCCTATTTTGGCTGGCGGACTTATTCGTACCCCTGAGGATGTGGAAGCGGCGTTGGCAGCGGGAGCTGCAGCGGTTACGACCTCCAATAAACAACTGTTTGAGCACTATAAGCGATAGCCTTTCTTGAATCAAGTGGGCAACCTACATAATAGCAAGGAGCGCGGCCTTTGGCTTGGCGCGGGGAACGACCTGCTGTAAATGCAGGCAGATTCCTCTTTTCATCGTGTACTGTGTGTGCTACGATATAGATAAGTTAATACTCGTCAGGAGACTTGGAGAGACCATGAACCGCTCGGCATCCGCCGCAGCGATGTTCGTGGTCTTTTTTTGTACCTTTGATGATTCGGTGGACATTGATAGCAGACATGTACAAAGTTGGAGGGATAGATGATGGGAGAACAGGGATTTGCTGCACAGGAGAGAACGGCCGTTTTGGAGCGTATGGGGCGTGAGCATTTTGATATTTTAATTATTGGCGGCGGCATTACAGGGGCGGGAATTGCACTGGACGCAGCGGATCGTGGTTTGAAAACGGCTTTGGTGGAAATGCAGGATTTTGCAGCAGGTACATCCAGTCGTTCTACCAAGCTAGTGCATGGTGGTCTTCGTTATTTGAAGCAATTTGAGGTTAAAATGGTAGCCGAGGTCGGGAAGGAACGAGCCATCGTATTCGAAAATGGTCCTCATGTGACCATTCCGGAGCGTATGCTGCTTCCTTTTCACCAGGGTGGCACATTTAATGCTTTCACCACTTCTATCGGGCTACTGGTGTATGATTTCCTCGCTGGCGTGAAGCGTAGTGAGCGCCGCTGCATGCTGGACATCCAGACTACGCTGGAGCGCGAGCCTTTGCTGAAGAGAGAAGGACTGAGGGGAAGCGGTAGTTATGTGGAGTACCGCACAGACGATGCTCGCCTAACGATTGAGGTGATGAAGGAAGCTGTTACACGAGGGGCGCTGGCCGTGAACTATGCCAAGGCTGACAAGCTGCTGTATGACAGCGGACGAATAAGCGGCGCCAGTGTAACCGATCGGGTAACGGGAAAGCCATACGAAATTAGGGCTTCGCTGGTCATTAACGCAGCCGGACCATGGGTAGATACGTTGCGGGAAATGGATCGCTCCAAAGAGGGTAAGGTGCTTCGCCTGACGAAGGGTATCCACTTGGTATTCGATGCTGGGCGCTTCCCGCTTCAACAGGCAGTGTACTTCGATACACCAGATGGACGCATGGTATTCGCGATCCCGCGTGACGGCAAAACCTATGCAGGTACGACCGATACGGTGTATGAGGGGGATACGGCGCATCCCCGGATGACCGCCGAAGACCGGGCGTATGTGCTTCAAGCGATCAACGGGATGTTCCCGGATGTGAAGCTGACGGTTACAGACGTGGAATCCAGTTGGGCAGGGGTACGGCCGCTCATTTATGAAGACGGTAAAAGCCCTTCAGAAATCTCACGTAAGGACGAAATCTGGGAATCCCGTTCAGGTCTGATCACGATCGCAGGCGGCAAGCTGACAGGTTACCGGAAAATGTCCGAACTCGTCGTGGATCGTGCGGTACGTGAATTAGGCCGCTTGCATGGGCAGAGCTTTCGGGCATGCCGCACAAGGCATATCCCCATTTCGGGCGGCAGTGTAGGCGGCTCGGCGGGTTGGGACGCTTTCGTGAGCAAGCAAGCCATAGCGGGCGCTGCGCTCGGTCTGCCGCCGGAGACCGCCAGAGCATGGGCTGTTCGCTATGGTTCAAATGTGGAGCGACTGTTTGCTATAGCGACACAGAGCATGAAGAACTCCACCGAGACGGAAGCGGCGCTACCTGTGGAATTGCGTGTTCCGCTTCTGTACGCGATGGAACAGGAAATGACGGTGACACCGTCTGATTTTTTCATACGTCGCACTGGAGCATTGTTCTTCCAAATTGACGAGGTGAAGCGCTGGAAACAGGCTGTCATTGCATGGATGTCCGAATACGCAGGCTGGAGCGCCGAGCAAGAACTCCAATATACGACTGAGCTGGATGCTTACCTGTATGAAGCTGTGACACCTGTAGAGATAGAAGCCGAACCCGGCGCCATTAAAGTCATCTGATATAGCTTAAGGATGCGTATCCTTGACCGCTCCGCTTCTCTATAATTGTTTCGTTCGCATCACTGCTTTAAGCGAAAAAGGGGCCTACAAAACAAAAGCAGCGATCCTCTATTCATAAGAGAATCGCTGCTTCTTTGTATACAGATGGCTTACAGCATCAAGTGGAACAGGAACGGCGCGGCCGCCAAGGTAAAGAGAGCGGCGAGCACCATCGAGATGCTGGAAATCGTGCCTGTCAGCGAACTGAACTCGAACGCTTTGGAAGTACCCGTACCATGAGCACCGGTACCGAGCAATACCCCGCGTGAAACTTCATTTTCGATACGGAACAGTTTGACGATCATCGGGCCGATAATAAGACCGCTCAATCCGGTCAGAATAACGAATACCGCCGTGACCGTCGGGTTACCGCCAATCGTTTGCGATACATTCATCGCAATAGGTGTCGTAATCGAGCGAGGAATCAGGCTGCTCAGCAGCGAGGAGTCCAGGTGCATCCACTTGGCGAGCGCCATGGAGGACAGCACGGCTACGACAGATCCAGATAGCACGCTAAGCACGATTTGGGCCGCGTGTTTTTTTAACACAGGGAAATATCGGTACAAAGGGACAGCAAATGCAATCGTAGCTGGCTGTAGCAGCATGGATAGAAAATGAGCGCCTGAATTATAAGAACGGTAGTTCACACCCGTCAGCGTCAAAATCAAAATGATAACCACAGGTGTAATGAGCAATGGGGACAAATACACCTTGGGCAATGTGCGGTACATGCGTTTGGCCATCCAGTAAATAGCAAGTGTCAATACAATACATAGAAGACCGGTCATGATGATTTATGCTCCTTTCGTTTACCAAGCAGACTGGCGATCATACCTGTGCAGGCCATCACCAGAAAGGTGCCGAGCAGCACGACCAGCATAATGCTCATGCCATCGTGTTCCAGCATCGGCCAATAATTCATAACGCCAACAGCGGAGGGAATAAAGAATAATAGCAGCTCGGCCAGCAACCAGTTTGCGCCAACCTCGATCCAGCTTAGTCGGACCACACGGGTTTGCAGCAGAATAAAGAGAATTAGCATACCGACGATACTACCGGGTATAGGCAGGTGGAGCCAGGAGACCACCGTGTTCAGGATGAGCGAAAAGGCCATCAGGACGGCGATCTGAAGGACACCGCGTATGAAGCTTTTCATATATAAAGTCTCCTATCTTTGAGATCCGTTATTTTCAAACTGTAATGAAATTTTACATCACAAGCTTTCATGAGTAAAATGCATATAAAGAATGAATTCTATTCCGTTTGTCTATGGGAGGAGGTATAGCTTTGGATATCCGACATTTGCAATATTTTCTGGAAGTCGCGCGGTTACGCAGCTTTACGAAGGCAGCACAGAGCATGTTTATTACTCAGCCGACGATTAGTAAGACGATTAAAAGCCTGGAAGAAGAACTGGGAGTTACTTTGTTCGATCGGATTGGCAAAAGAATCGAACTCACGGATGCGGGCAAGGTCATTGAGCTTCAAGCACAAGCGATTGTGAAGTCCTTTCAGAGCCTGTCCTCGGAGCTGAGTGATTTGATGAACCTGAAAAAAGGACATATCCGCATTGGTCTGCCTCCTATGGTCGGATCGAGCTTTTTTCCGCGTGTCATTGGAGAGTTCCACAAGGCCTTTCCCGATGTGACCATTCAATTGTTCGAGGATGGAGCGAAGAAAGTGGAGCAGGACGTAGAAGCTGGGGCACTGGATATCGGGGTGATTGTGCTGCCTCCGGTTGGAGATATGTTCGAGACATTTCTATTTGTGGAAGAAAAGCTGAATTTGCTCGTTCATCCGACGCATGCATTGGCCGACTGCAAGGAGGTGCCACTATCTGCGTTAGCAGAGGAGGCGTTTGTGCTGTTCCGTGAGGATTTTACGCTACACGACCGTATCATTGCCGAATGTGTTCGTGCTGGCTTTCAGCCGCGTGTAGTCTATGAAAGCTCTCAATGGGATTTGATCAGCGAAATGGTTGCTGCCAACCTGGGAGTAGCGTTATTGCCGGAGGCGATATGCCGGGATTTGGATTCCGAACGCTTGCGTGTTCTTCCATTGGTAGACCCTGTCATTCCTTGGCATTTGGGGATGATCTGGCGGAACGATCGTTATCTGTCCTTTGCTGCCAGAGAGTGGATATCTTTCACACAGCGATTGTTGCGGACAGAATATGGCGGAAGTCGTCGGTGAGAAGGACGGATGTGGCTTACATCATAAAAAAGCTGCCCTGAGGGGCAGCGAAGTAGCTTGCTTCTATGAGTGTGTTTGGTTTATTGCGCGCTTGGTGTGAAGGTACTTGTCCATAATACGGTCAAGCCTGGAGGATTTGTCCAATACACGTTCATCTCTTAATCCGTGTAAGTCAGCCATGCGATTCAGTTCACGGCGTTCTTTTTCCATGAGTTTTTCCAATTGTTCGAGGTTCACAAAGCCCACCCCCCATGTCGATTGTAAGGCATGTCTCCACTAGCGGCAGCAGTTTTTTTGATAACGATGTTATTTCCATTTTACCACTTTTTATTAACATTAATCCAGCTTTCCTGACATTTAGCGACTAATAATTATGGTTTTGCCAACTCTACCCGATTGCGTCCTGATCGTTTAGCTTCATATAACGCTTCGTCTGCTTTTTCCAATAAAAACCTCGATGCAATAACAGGAGAGCTGCCTGCTCCGATGGATACGGTTAAGGAGATTATGGTTCCGTCATTCAAGAGAAAACATTCATTTTCCACAGCTTTTCGAATCTTCTCGGCAAAGCCTGCCGCCTTTTCGATATCACAATCTCCGAGTAAAATGGCAAATTCCTCTCCGCCCTTACGGGAGGGGTATGCTCTCGTTGTAGATTCCCGGTTTAACAGAATTCCCAGTTGGCTTAAGACGGTGTCTCCGTTCAAATGGCCATACGTATCATTAATTTCTTTAAAGTGGTCAATATCTAGCATCACAAGTCCAAAGGGTTTTTTTGTAGTCTTGGAAGTATGAATTACCTCTTCGAACAGTGCATCAAAAGCACGCGGACTGTATAACCCGGTTAAATGATCCCGATTTGCAGCTTCTTCCAGTAGATGAATGGCCCGCTCAGTCTTTTTAATATGATGCATCATAAAATAGGCAAACAAGCCGCCAAGTGTCTTAATGGTTGTGAATATAATAATAGATCCATAATGGGGATGACTAGCCACATAAAAAGTGGCTAACAGCGACACAACTGTAGATCCAAGCACGGCTGACATCCATTTGCTGAGTTTTAGGATTTTTTCTCGAATAAAGGTAAGGGAAACGGCTAGTGTCATGATGCCATTGACCGTAGCAATCAGGGAAACCTCTGTCCAACTGCCAGTGATGTAAATACGGTACAGGATAATGATCAGGGTGGTTAGCAGACCGGATACCGATCCTCCCATATAAACAGATACGATAATCGCCAATTGGCGCAGATCGACCACAAAATCCCCGGGGATCCATAAACCGGCCATCATTAAAAGAATACCAAACAAGCCCAACATTAAGCCGTTTATTACCCGATGTATATATCTATGTTTTTCCAGGTAACGTTCGTATTTTCGTAAAAGCAAATTTCCAAAGAATAAGAAGCTTGTTAATAAAGCAAAATTGTTAATTAATTCTTTTAACATGTCCCTGTCCTTTATGCTGTAATGTGAGTTGTAGTATCTTGGAATAAAGTAAGACCTCGTTTCTATATTTCGGTAAAAAGTAGATATGAATGAATACCAATCGATCACAAACGATTCTTATGTCCCTTACGTTTCGTTGATCTACGTGGTACAGTGTAAGGACTATGACCGGAACGGGTGATCGCATGAAGGAACCAATTCACATTTCGGTGCGTCCACTTGTGGAATATGTGCATCGGAGTGGCAGCATTCAAAGCGGTTTTCGCTCGAATAGCAGTATGCAGGAAGGAACTCGTGTGCATCAGGCTATCCAGAAGAGTTACAAGGAGCATGACCGCAAAGAGGTACATTTACGTACCGAAATTTCGTATGAGGGTGAGTTGTTTATCATTGAGGGCCGCTGTGACGGACTGATTGAGCTGGATGGCGTATGGACGGTTGATGAAATTAAGTCGATCTCTCAGCCCCTCGAAGATATTCAGGGGGACGGCCACCCCGTGCACTGGGCACAAGCATTTCTGTATGCCTATATGATTGCTCGTGAGGAGCAGCATCATTCCATGCAGGTTCAACTTACTTATGTACAAGCACACAGTGAAGACATTCGTCGCTTCAGACGGATGCTATCTTTTGCAGAGCTGGAAGCTTTCGCCCAGGAGATGATTGCTGGTTATGCACCGTATGCATTCCTGCTGAGAGCACATGCGGCGAAGAGGGATGCCAGTATTGCTATGTTGGAGTTTCCTTTTGACACGTATCGTTCAGGTCAGCGAACTTTAGCGGGTTCAGTGTACAAGACGATTGCTGAAGGAGTCAACCTGTTTGCCAAAGCGCCCACAGGTATCGGTAAAACGGTATCCACCTTATTTCCTGCAATTAAGGCGATTGGCGAAAGGCTGGCTAGGCGAGTATATTATGTAACGGCTCGTACCACCACTCGGGCAGCAGCTGAAGAAGCTTATGCCCGAATGCAGGCTCAAGGGCTGCACATGCATGTGGTAACGTTGACGGCGAAGGATAAAATTTGCTTTAAGGATGAACATGATTGTGATGCTGGATCATGCAGCATGTGTGAGGGCTATTACGACCGGATCAACGGTGCAGTATCCGATATTTTGGCGAATGAGACGTTAATGACGCGGGCGGTGATTGAGCATTATGCGCGCAAGCATAAGGTATGTCCCTTTGAATTTTCGCTAGATGTGGCGTATGCCTCGGATGGTATAATCAGTGATTATAATTATGTTTTTGATCCACGGATTTCTTTGAAGAGATTGCTGGAAGAGCACAAGCGAAAAGGTGTTGTGCTGGTGGATGAGGCGCATAATCTGGTGGAACGCGGTCGGGACATGTTTTCGGCGGAAATCCTAAAATCTTCTTTTTTGGAACTGAAAAGAGAATTTAAGTTGCTAAGCCCGGAGGTTGCTACGACTGCGAGTGCAGTGAACGCACATATGATTACGCTGCGCAAGCTGCATGCAGATACAGGAAAAGCAGTGGAAACAGCAGCACCGCAAGAGGTGCTGGAGTTGTTGGTGCCTTTTGTGGAGGCCGCTGAACGTGAACTGGTGACGGGGAGCAGTACAAGTCGCGCAAGCAGTGAAAGTACGGCCTACGCATTGCTTTTGGATACGTATTTTACCGCCCAAAATATGCTGCGAATCGCTGCTTTATACGATGAACGTTACGTTACTTATATTGAAGCAGGGCGCAGTGAGGTGAGGATCAAACTGTTCTGCCTCGATCCTTCGCACTTGCTGGGACAGGCTGTAAAGAACTACCGCTCGACTATTTATTTTTCGGCGACGTTGACACCGCTTGCTTATTACCGGGACATGCTTGGAGCAAGCGAAGAAGACTATACGTTACAGGTCCCTTCCCCTTTCCATCAGGAGCAATGGGATGTACGTCTGCTGCCGCTCTCCATCCGTTATCGGGATCGTGAGCGTTCTAAAGGGGCGATTGCGGATATGCTGGCTGGATTGGTTGCGGAGCGGAAGGGGAACGTCCTCGTGTTTTTCCCGTCTTATCCGTATCTGCGAGAGGTATACGAGGAGTTCATGCTTCAGGACGTGTCTGCAGATACATTGATACAAAGTCCGGGTATGACCGAACCGGAGCGTGATCGGTTCCTAGAGGCCTTCCAACCTGGGCAAGAGCGCACCCTGCTCGGCTTTGCCGTACTAGGTGGTGTCTTTGCTGAAGGTGTCGATTTACCTGGGGATCGCTTGAACGGGGTAGTGGTCGTCGGCGTCGGCTTGCCGCAAATTGGAGCGGAGCGGGATGTGCTGCGGGATTATTTTTCGGAACAGGGACGAAATGGTTTCAACTATGCGTATGTATATCCGGGGATGAACAAGGTTCTTCAGGCAGGTGGCAGACTTATTCGCACAGAGCATGACGAGGGGCTGCTGGTCCTGGTAGATGATCGTTTTGCCAAGGAGCCATATGCCTCTTTGCTGCCAGATGAGTGGAAAAGCTACCGTTTGACGGAACAAACGGGATTAAGGAAGGAATGGATGGACTATGAATTTTAATTTTCATAATGATTCCATACGCGGGGTGCTGCGTAGCTTTGGACATGAGGATGCCGAAGTAGATAATATAGAGACATTTGTGACATTTGCGCGCTTGGCTAACGGTATTTTCAGAGAAATGGATACAGATTTGACCAAACTGGGGGCTTCTCAGGGCCGGATTATCGTTCTTAGCTTGTTGCATTGCCATGCGCCGCATCGCATGACACCATCGGAGTTAGCGGAAAAAGCGGATGTCACGCGTGGGACCATGACGGGACTGATCGACGGTTTGGAGCGAGATGGAATGATAGAACGTGTGGCTCACGAGAGTGACGGACGGATGGTGACTGTCGGATTAAAAGAGGCAGGACGAGAACTGTTAAGCAAAATAGTTCCTTATTATACGAAGCTGATTCGGTCATGCATGTCTGAGTTTACGCCACAGGATCATAAGATGATGAAGGGTTTACTGGGGAAAATGAAAGGCGGTTTTGAGCGGTCCTTGCCGAAAAGCTGAATCCCTGATGTCGGGAATAAGGAATAGGAGAGGGAAATATGTTCTTTTATACAGATGAGGTCTATGAAGGCCGTGATTTTGGCTCAATGGATGCCAGAGAAGGCGAGTGGAGAAATTGCGAGTTTACCCGATGTCGTTTTCGGGGTGTGGAGATGAATGAGTCCCTTGTGGAAGACTGTACTTTTGTGGACTGTGATTTTACCGGAGCCATTCTGAATGCATCTCACTACAAGGAGTCCGCTTTTACCAATTGTCTATTCACCAGCGCGAATCTGTTTGTAGTCCGGTTTGATAACTGTAAGCTGGTAGGTTCAGACTTTGCGGGGGCGAATATGGATGGTATCACGATTACGGGCGGAGACTGGTCTTATACGAATTTGCGTCATGCAGATTTAAGAAAACAGGATTTGCGAAAAATACGATTCAAGGAAGCTGATTTATCCGAATGCCATCTGGAAAAGGCAGATTTGCGCGAGGCGGATCTTACCCGGATAAGGCTGCACAAAGCCCACCTCCAAGGAACCGACCTGCGCGGTGCGAAGATGGATGGCGTGAATTTTAAAGATCTGGACATCACCGGAGCCAAGTTAGATATCGAACTGGCAGTAGCAGTGGCCCGCTCTTATGGTGCCAAGATAGATGGTTAAAAGCACGGAGATGCAGGAGCTGTCTCGACCTGTGTTACCCCGTGCTGGAGAATTGGAGGAATACTAAATCTGAAAGATTAATCTTTATGGGATGCTGGCAGTAGCGGAATCGCTGCTTCTGGATTCTGATTTGGTAACTTATCGACACCTACAGGATCTAGAGGTTGCTGTGGTACCGTCCAGTTGCGTGCCGTATCTGCGGCAGTTTGCTGCTCCAGCAGGCGTTTAGCCACTTCGTAGCACTCATCGATATGCCGATTGCCAATGGTCCGCATCGCAGTAAAGCCAATCGCTGCGGCTAGTCCTTGCCCCAGTAGAGGGACAAACTTGCTAACCTGCTTGGTGGCGATGCGAATGCCCATTTTCTGCAAAATCTTCACGATGGCTTCTCGGGTGATGAGTCGCCCGATCAGCTTGCTGCCAATTGAAGTGATAAAGCCATACACCATCGACTTGGTTTCTGCATCCAGACCATCCAGCTGCTGCTCAGATAATCCGAATTTTTCATTAATGGCAGGCAGCAGCTGCATCAAAATGCCGACATCAGCAAGAACGTCAGCCCCCGGAATCGGGACCAATACAGCTCCTCCCGAAGCTGCAGCCCTTCTCGTTACCATGGATTTGCACTCTTTGCGGATCTGCTCCAACTCTTCTATTGTTCGGGCTGTCATATGCATCTCTCCTTCCTACGCTTCCGATTAGGACCCATGGTTCTACCCTGTTATTACACACATTTCTACCTTGATTAAGCACGGAGCAAACAAAAAAATCCCTCATTCAGGCGCTATCGCACATTTACTCCTGTGAAGCGATCAGGCATAATGAAGGATGGTTGCTGATAAGAACAAGCCTGTTTTACGGGGATAAAGGAAGGAAGAGACAGATGAGTCAGACAAACGTTTATTTTAATCATGATGGTGGCGTGGATGATTTAGTATCCCTGTTTATGCTGCTTCAGATGGAGCAAGTTCATTTGACCGGAGTATCGGTTATTCCAGCAGATGGTTACCTGGAGCCGGCGACGGATGCCAGCCGAAAAATTATTGATCGTTTTGGACAAAATAAAGGGCCTGTTGAAGTCGCCAAGTCTAATTCACGCGGTAAAAATCCGTTCCCTGCCGCTTGGCGTTTACATTCATTCTATGTAGATGCATTACCTGTGCTGAATGAATCGGGACGAATGGAAGCGCCGCTTTCATCTCTGCCAGCTCATCAGCATCTGATCGAAAAGGTACGCGGAGCTGAAGGTAAAACGCTGTTGCTATTCACTGGACCGCTAACCGATCTGGCACGGGCGCTGGATGAAGCACCGGATATTGAAGCCAAGATTGAAAAGCTGGTATGGATGGGCGGCACCTTTGAAAAAGGGAATGTGGAGGAGCCGGAGCATGACGGTACCGCAGAGTGGAATGTGTTCTGGGACCCGGAAGCGGCCTATCGGGTGTGGCAAAGCGGCATCACGATTGATCTGGTGGCGCTGGAAAGCACAAGCAAAGTGCCGTTAACTCCAGCCGTACGCAATCGTTGGGCTGCCGAGCGCCGTTATGAAGGCGTTGATTTCCTGGGCAATTGCTACGCTGGATGTCCTCCGCTCGTGTACAGCGAGACGAACTCTACCTACTACCTGTGGGATGTACTGACCACTGCATCCGTAGGACGCCCGGACATTGTCAAGAAAAAGACGGTGCATTGCAGCGTTATTGCAGAAGGCCCAAGTCAGGGCAGAACGGTGGAACAGGCGGATGGACGCCCTGTGAATCTGGTATATGATACAGACCCGGAAGCTTTCTTTACGTATATGGCGGATTTGGCCAAGCAGGCTGCTCCCAAACGTTACTAAACCCAACTGTGTACAAATGTGTGGCATAAAGTGATCACACTGCCTAGTGCGTATTCATAGCAAAACCCGTGACGTTATCCGTCACGGGTTTTATTACTGTAATTGGCCCCACATGATTGCAAGCCTACCGTTTGTTCAGGCTGACTCCTGATATGTTTTTAGGGTAAATTGGAGCGTTATCTCCGTCCCGTTACCAGGTTCGCTAACCCCTGTCATTGTACCATTCATTCGTTTCAACAGCTGTTTGGTAATCTGCCAACCCAAGCCGGGATTGCCATAGGAGGGAGAGGGCCCGAAGTCATGCTCCAGCCACATTTTTAGTTTATTTGGAGATATACCAATCCCCGTATCCTTTACCCTTACTTCCAATTCAGCCTCAGGCGCATTGGTCACGAACTGGGTATTTGCAGATAAGGTGACTGATCCTGTGCTTGTAAATTTCACTGCATTATCTACCAAATTGATCAGCATACGGCGAATTTTAGCCTCATCCCCGATAAAAATAGGCGAGCTTGCAAGATTCCAATCCAACCTCAATTCCAAATTCCGTTGCGCAGCTACCTCTGTGTACAAGCTCAACACATTTTCCATCATCGTTCTCAGATCAAATGGATCTTCAATGTCATCGATTTGCCCGGATTCAATTTTGCTGTAATCCAGAATATTATTCAACAGCATCATAAGCGAGCGACTGCTAGCTTCCATAATACTCATATATTGCTGTTGTTCCTCTGTTAACTCCGTGGTCATCATTAGATCCGTAGCTCCCCATATTTCAGTGAGCGAAAAACGAATTTTGTTACTCAGGGAAGAAATCAAATCCAGCTTGCTCATGGAAGAAGCTTCTGCATCGATCTTGTCTTTTTCCAGTTCAACCACATAACCCAGAAATACAGCCATAGCCTTGAGAGCCTTCATTTCTGTTTCAGTCAATTGTGCAGATGGCGCATCCAAAATACAAATGGTTCCATACCCCTGGCCATTTTTCATACGTATGGGTATTCCCGTAAATGAGTGATTTCCAATGGTTTTAGTCACATCTAAATCACGTGTTTGCGGATGAGTAGACGTTTCCGAAATGGTGAGGTGATCCGCGGAATGGTTCAGCACCAGACTGCAATAGCTAAGCTCAAAAGGAAGCTCCTCTCCATTACGAACCAGCACTTCTTCCCGGTTAAATGAATCTACAATTACATTGGTAACCCCGTCATTAGCGGCAATAAAAATGGTATTAACATGTAGAATATCACTCAACACATCAATGACATGTGCGGTAGCCTCTTGAATACTATTATAAAAACCTGTAGGTGAAGTAGTCATATGTCTCCAATCTTGATGCAAAGTGGTGGTGATCAAAACTCTAATAGTTTGTGTACCCCATTCCTGTTCCTCTGAATGTATTTTTGGAGCGTATCCTTAATTATACATCATTATTTCGTTATAAACCTGAGTCTAACTACTTCCAATTACCTATTCGTTTGCACAAAACTTCATGTCGTAGGCCGAATGCTAGCCTTTCTGGGAAGGTTTTTGTTTGTAATATTACACATTCACGAAAAAGTATGATTATTTTCATTCTGTTTTCATAAGTTCATATGTAATCTCATGATATGAAAATTGTGTAATAAAATAGGAGGATGGAACCAGTAATATCATGTAAATATTCTATATAATAGGTTCAGAGGTGGGATTATGAATAGACGGGAAGCCCTAGAACACTTCCATAAGACCTATGCAGAAGATATGTTGCATGAGAAATTATATCAGGTAGCGGTCTTGTATGAGCATAGAAAAGAGGAACTTATCTTCTCTTTTATCCAATCTTTTCAATCGATTTGCTTACAAGCCATTTCTGCAGAAGCGGACAAGACAACAATTGGATACATTACCTATTCTATGAGGCGTACGTATCTAAGGGAGCACATTTATAACTATGTCATTGAGGTCTATGGTGCGAACTGGTACTTTGATCCTCTACCTTATCGTGGAACCTATGATGCAGGCTGGGCGTTCGGACTGTTGGCAGAACTGGAGGATGAATTGAGTCAGCTTCGAAAACCTTATATGAATAAGGTTATTCAGCCGGATGTCGAGCGATATGTGCTTCAGGCTGCGTGGGAATTTCATCACTACATTTTGAAATTAGCCAAGGACGCTATGCAGCAGGCTGTACAACTGCCTGAGTTCAAGGCGTTGAAATGCGAGGATGATTTGGAAATAAGAGTAGGGGAGTATAAAGGGATCAGTAAGGTGGTGTATTGTACGGCTTATGGAGTACTACATGATTCAACAGGATAAACGTATTACAGAGTATATGTTTCCGGTGGAGATACATCGTGGACAATTACGGGAATGGGCCGAAGGCTCACTATATACTGATGAAGAGTCTGTTTTGCAATGCTATGTATCGGGCGATGCAGACTATATTGATTTTATAGAGCAACCGGTAGCCATTGTTTCTGAACAACTAAAGGAAATCTTTGATATATATCAAGCCGGATTAAGCTGGAGGCTGATTGTTTTTGCCGATATGCAGCGTATGCAGCAAACGGGGTATTGGCTGGCTCATCCGCCTAGTCTAATGTGTTTATCACCACTTACTGAATATCATAGAGACGGTACACTGAAGAAAATCATTTTAGATGAATATGCAGTGGAGAATCATAAGATATTCAGGGTTCAGCATGGCAGTCAGCATATCATTGTGGATCTAGATGTGGCTGAATGTATTTTGAAGTTTAATCTGGCTGGCTTGAAATTACAAAAGGTCGATACGGAGAGGCCGTCTATATAAAGGAGAGTCCGATCATGAGTGAGAGCTATGTAGTGGATGGGGCGCAGATACACTGTACCTATGGAAGTCATTCGGGCAGGTTTAGTGTTTCAGCTAACAGGGGGATTAGTATTGGTGATAAATTGCAAGGAAATATTCAGGATTTTCACCCGCAGACGCATATCCCATCTTTCGGCATGTGCCGTAGTATGCACAATCCTGCAGTTTCTTCTGCTAGCAAGGGCAATTCTGGGAGAATCATTCCGCAGCCCTGCAAACCGAGTGTATCTATGCCTTGGTTGAATGGAAAAAGAGATGTATACGTAGATCAATCTCCTGCCCTGATGAGCTGCTCTACGAATTTATGCATGTGGTGTGGGAAGATTTCATTCACGTCAGACGGGCAGGAATAGCTACTCATTGTAGAAACATCATATGTTAAGAGACAAATGGGGGGAGCAAGATGGGACTGGCAGGAACTGTGTTGACTTATGGAAATATTAGAGTGAATGCGCCGTATGAAATTGTCCGTCTGCTGGATTTTAAATTGACACAGAAGGTAAATGAGCATGGCAGGGTGTACATCACTGCTCTTATACCGGACGAAGATCATGCGAAATATGATGGTTTAGCGCATGATGAGGATGTGCTAGAGGTATACGAGATGGATGAAGATCGAGGCACAGTAAGCATCTTTAAAGGAATCGTCACCAATATTAGCATTGGATTCAAAAATGGTGTATATCACATGTACATAGAGGCTGCCTCTTTTACATATATACTGGATCGACAACGGAAAAATCGTTCTTTTCAAAACGGGAACTTGACGTATTATCAATTGTTTCGGGAACTTATAGATACCTATCCACATGGCGATTTTATTGACCTGACAGACAGCGATCAAAAGCTCGGCGGCTTTACTATTCAGTATGGGGAGAGTGATTGGGAGTTTCTGAAAAGAATGGCCTCTCATCTACACTCCGGGTTGATTGCCGAGATTACATCCGTATACCCGAGATTATGGTTAGGTACCTCGAAAGAACAGGTGAAAGGTGAACTACGCAGCATTAACTTTTCCCTCCAAAAAACAAAGTCAGGCCCCCGGTATACATATGCTGAAGTGGAGGATACGAAACGTTTTGAACTTGGAGATGTGGTCTCGTTTCGACGAAAGCATTGGGTTATTGATCAGGTTCATGCAGAGATGAAGCAAGGTATTATGACCTATGACTATGTTCTCGTTCCTGAAGAGGGTAATCCGAGGGAGGTTATACATAATCAGTTTATTAAAGGTACCTCTATTGAAGGGAAAGTTATTGATTTAAATAGTGAAAACGAATCCGTTAAACTTCACTTGTCCGTGGATTCTATGCAGTCCAAAGTCGAAGGGTGCTGGTTTTCTTATCCCACCATGTATACCGGTGATGGGATCGGTTGGCATTGTATGCCTGAGTTGGGGGATCATGTCCATTTGTATTTTCCATCCAACAATGAAAAGGAAGCCCGTGTAGTTCAATCCCTACGTAAGAGAGACTACAAAGGAGATGAAATCAGCCAGCCGTCAAGAAAGCTGTTTCATACCAAAACACAAAAAGTGGCGAGATTCGATGATAAGGAATTAGCCCTCTCCACCCAGAAAGAAAAAATACTTGTACGCTTAAACCCTGCATCCGGTATTCACGTGTATAGTCACCATGATCTCACCTTTCACGCCGATACAGACCTGGTGCTGCACGGCAAAAAAGTACAAATGAACGCTACGCACGAAATATCTCTAACTTGCAAAACCAGCTATATCCGAACCGATGGAACACTTCATATCAAGGCTAGTAAGTTCATGAAAAGTCAGGTGCCTGATGCCGAACTGAAAGCCTATAAATCCCTGGTTCAAGAATTGAAGGGAAAAGGGTATCCGCAATGGGTGCAGAATTTGCTTTTGCAATATAAAACGGACTACTACAAAGCCGTGGCAGTAGGGGATAAAAAGGGAGCCAAGGAAGCAGCAACCAAAGCCAAGCAATTGCGCCAACAGGTGGCAGAAATAGATCGTATGCCTGCCTGGGCCAGAGCGCAAATGCATGAATACACGTCCCAGTGGTGGGAAGCACATGGCGCCAACGATAAAGCCAAGCAAAAGCAGATGCATCTTCTCGCCAACCAACTGCGTGACAACGTGCTAATCAACGAGCTGATTCGTGGGCATTCAGACAAATCCTATCTGGATGCGAATCGGCTAGAGGAGCTGTCCGGACAATACGCAGATGCGGCCCATAAGTTGACCATCGCCGATCAAAAGGCTATGGCTAAGGAAGCGGCGGCCCTGCGGAGTAAGTACGGGGTGAACAGTCAGCTTGCCAGAGAGAATTTGAACAAGCTTGCCAAGAAGTATCCAGACAGCTTCTCGTACAAGCTACCAACTACGGGCGATTGGGATCAGGAGCTTAACGCCGCACTGCATGATTTTGCGAAAAAATATGGCCTGGAAAATAAGAGATATGGTCGTGATGTGCTGGCCGTATACCTGCATCAAGTAGCCAATGGGATTCTTCCATGGCCTAAGGTTAGCAAGCCTGCAACACCAACAGTTTCAACAACCACGACAACAACGAAAACGGAACCGGAACCGGGCAAGAAGCCACCGACTACTCCTGAAAAGCCGCCAAAGGAGGAACTGAAGCCTACTCCATCCAACAGTTCTGCTGAGGAGAAAAGGAAAGCCATTGTAGAATTCGCCAAGAAGTTTTTAGGTAGAATCCCTTACTGTATGGATTCTAAAATTAGAACGATGAAGCTTGATCCCAACAACCCTCCTGAGTATATGGACTGCTCTGATTTTAGTTCCTCAGTGTACTTGACCATATTAAATGTGCGTATAGGCGGCACTACAAGTGATCAAATCCATCGGGGGATAGAGGTTGATCACCAAAATTTACGCGTTAGGGGAAATTATAAAAATCTGAAGTTAGGTGACTTAATCTTATTTGATTGGGGGAGTGCGGAGAAAACCAAATTCAAAGTAGATCATGTTGGAATATATATTGGAGATGGAGAGTTCATTCACGAGCATGGTCGTGCACAGACTCGTGACGAAATGAAGAACGATCACAAGCCTTCTCACAATGTAACAATAGATAAATTAAACACTAATTGGGGAAAGGGTTATGGTTTTATATACAAAAACGTTATAGCAGTTAGACGTATTATACAAGATGATGGCTCAATAATTAGCAAATAAGAAAGTAAGCAAGTAGTTTAAACGTCATAATAATATTTGATTCCAAGCTATCCGCTCAAGAGAAAATAGCACTGACCTGATTAATAGGTAGGTTTTATTGAGAAGGGATAAGAAAGTGGTGAGAAAGTGAATTCTATAAAAATCATACTGGTTATTACTTTCGTAGCCATTATATCAGCATGTAGTGGGTTTAAAGGAGAGGAAGCTGTCCCGTCTCCTCACCCCCAAGAAATATCATCACACAGGGTCACACAAGATGATAGAAATGTTACTGAAAAAGAAGCACGGTGGCTTTTAAATGGAGAAGAAGACCCATATCCGACTCAATTTTTGACCAATTTAGATGATCCTACAGGGAAGACCTATATACGAATCGATGACTTGGTAGATGCGATGCAAACTAAAGAAGAGCGAATAAAATATCGCGGCTCCCAAGTAACTGTCAGTAGAGTATCAAATGATGGAAGTCGAATGGCGATCGTAAGGACAATCTCTGATGTGGAAGAAGGGGACGAAAAACACATTCTTGAGGTATATGATCTGAACTCAGGAAAAAAAGAGTTCGAGTTTGAACTGCCTTCAACGTCTTATCCTGTAGTCTCTCCTGATTTAAGTAAATATCTTTATGAGTTGAATGAGCAAGTGTATGTATACGATGCAGTAAAGAGGAAAACGACAAAAATATACCTTGGGAAACGTAAAATAGATTTAGGTATCATTAGTTCAGGATTATTTTCTCCAGATGGCACTAGATTCTGTTTTGAGGAAAATGACCAACCAGGCATCATCATGTTGAATCTGTCTGATATTAGTGGAGCAAAACGTTTACTTGCAGGGTCTATGGTTTCGCTTTTGCAATGGGATCAAGAAGATAAATTAATTTATACAATTTCTGAAGAGGACGACAATTACACAAAAGATGTGTATTCATTTGATATAGAGAGCGGAGAAAAAAGGTGGATAACTAAAAGTACGGCACCATTTATACTATCCCCTGATCAAAAATTGGCGCTGTCCGCAGAATACGAGGCTTCAAAAATGTATCTGGTTCATCTGAGCGATGGAAGAAAGGAGGATATATCCTCTTTTACTAAAAACCAAGGAATACGCACGGCTCCAATACAGTGGATCGAAGCAAAAACCAATTATATGAAGTATAGCAACAAGGTTAAAGTGAAAAGAATTACTGCCTCTTCTACGCTACCTGATCAGGGTATTCGTTCTTTTAATGTGGACAATTTAACGGATGGAAATTATTCAACCTCTTGGTGTGAAGGAACCAAGGGGGGCGGAGTAGGGGAAACGGTAACTATAGATTTGGGTTCAACTCAAGAGGTGAGAGGTATAGATATAACCGATAACTTCATGTGGGTTAATAATAAGTATTTAAACGTAAGTAAAATCAAAAAAATGAAACTTGATTTTTCGAATGGGCAATCTGAAGTGTTTGAGGGCAGTGACGCACGTTTCAAATTTGATGAACCTATACGGACTTCTTTCGTTAAGATTACCATCCTGGAAGTGAAAAAAGGCGCGGATTTCCCAAATACTTGTATAGGTGAGCTGAAGTTATTGTGATGAATTGTAGAAAATGAGGAAAATCTATGATGCAGATAAATAAAATTGCGTTGCTCGTCTTGATCTTTTCTATACTAGGCGGGTGTATACAATCGAATGAGGGTCAAAAAGCGCAGGAGCAGAATGAAAATCATGCTGCTGTCTCTCAGCCCAAGAAACTTCCTCCAGCAAAAAGGCCCATAAATTGGTTGTTGTTTGAAGCGGAAAATGGAAACATGCCTGTGGATTATCTCGCTGATATGGATGATCCTACAGGCAATACCTATATTGAGTTAGATGACATTATAGATGAATTATATGTAAGTGAGGGTGAAGCGTATCCTGAAAATGAACTGTATCTTGAGGAGTTCTCGGATGATGGCAGGCGTATCGCTTTATGTAGAGAATCGCAGGATTTGGATTATTTAATCATTAAAATTTTTGATCTGTCTACCACAAAGAAAATAACTGAATTTAAAGTGCCGAATAGGGACTACGCTGTTATGTCTCCTGACTTACGCAAGTGTGTTTACACAGATGATGCAGCCTTTTTTTATTATATGAACCAGGGGCAGGAAACTAAAGCATTAGGACATTTAAACGATGGCCACTATCTCGTTCTTCCCGTGTTCTCACCTGACAGTAACCAATTTGCCCTTGTCAATAGTAACCATAATATATTGATCTATGACTTGTCCAAGAACAAGCTAATCCAACAAATCAAGTCAGGATTAGACGGCATACAGATTGAGCAGTGGCTTTATAACGATAATTTACTGCTCTCTTCTTACGATCTTGATAAGACGTATTTGCTCAATATCAGAACAGGAGAGAAGAGGTTATTAATGAAAGCCACAAACTCTCCTGTTATAACCTCGGATAACCACAGGGTTGCTTATTTGAACTCGAAGGGTGAAATGCAACAACGAGACATCCCAACAGGTCTGCCTATAAAATACTCCAATCTATTTCACAGGATAGGCTATAACGTGTCCCCTACACAATGGATACAAACAACAACGGATTTAATGAAATATCGAAAAAGTATCCCGGCACGGAAAATCATTGCCTCTTCTACACTTCCAGACCAAACAGGAAATTCCTATGCTGCCCAAAACATCATGGACGGAGATACGAGTACAGCCTGGTGTGAAGGAGTTAAAGGAGACGGGATCGGGGAGTGGATCAAAATTGATTTCGGCTCTATGCAAGAACTGAAGGGGTTTGAACTTTTTAATGGTTTAGCCAAGTCATCCAAAGATTTTCAAGCAAATAATAGAGTTAAACGAATGAAACTGGAGTTTTCAAACGGGCAGACCAGGGTGATAGATAATGATTTTATAAGCAACGAATTTCTTGATAACCCCATTCATACCTCTTTCGTGAAAATAACGATTGAGGCCGTAGAGCGAGGAAGCAAATATCACGATACCTGTATGTCAGAGATACGATTCTTTTAGTATTCGTAAAAAAGGAGAAAGACATATGAAATGGAAAGAGCCAACGTTTGATGCAACTCCTATGTTGAAAGCTTTAACAACTGCTAATGCACACAGGAAAGCACAGGCATTTGATCTTGCAGCAGAACAGAAAAAACAAAAACTAAATTACCCCGACTGGGCCCAAACCTGGATGCGTAAATACAAAGAAGATTGGTATATTGCTCAAGCCAATGGTGACGAGGTTGGTAAGCGTAAAGCGCAAAAGCTGGCAGAGGGGCTGCGAAGCAAATTACGTGAAATGGCTAAGTTCCCCAAATGGGCTCAAGAGCAAATGCAAAAAGAAACCGTTCGTTGGATGACTGCGGAGGCAAGCGGGAATATCAGGGAAAAATTAGCTGCTGAGAAGGCGGGACAAGCCATTCGTGAGAAGTTGGGACTGATCGATACCACAGAGAAGGCGCCGCCAATAGATAAGGAAGTGAAATCTAATAAATCGGAAGTCAAAGAAGTTCCAGCCGTAAACGAATCAAAGCAATATGTTAGTGTGAAACAACTAGAACAACTTGGTTGGATTAAAATAAGTAAAGCGATGATAACCGATCTGAACAATTGTTTGGAAAGATACAATATCACAACACCGGCCAGAATAAGACATTTTATAAGTCAATGTAGTCATGAATCCGCTGGCGGTCGCTATACAAAAGAAATTGCAAGTGGCAAGAAATATGAAGGGAGAAAGGATTTGGGCAATATTTATAAAGGTGATGGCCCTAAGTATAAAGGTGGGGGATACATTCAATTAACAGGACGACACAATTATCAAAAACTATCTACTGCTTTAAATGATCCTAAAGTTATGGAAGGTGTGGAATATGTTGCAGAACATTATCCTTGGACAAGCGCAGGATTTTGGTGGGAGCAGCATAATATGAATGCTCTGTGTGACAAAGGTGCAACAGTAAGGCAAATTACTAAAAAAGTTAATGGCGGGTACAATGGATTAAAAGATAGAGAAATGTATTACAAGAAATGCGAGAATATTTTCAAATGAATTTATTCTTAACGTTGTGAGATGAGGGAAAGCTCTTGATTAGAATTCATTATAAAAAAATAGCATTTATTATACTTGTGTTAATGATAATGGCCTCGTGCGGAAAAGTTCCAAAAGATGTAAGTTCAATTCGCGTTGAAAACAGTAAAGGTAATGATGTTCGGGATAATCAGCCAAGCTATGAACTCATTCAAGAGAAATATTCGGAAAATGGGATCATTATTAAATATCCTCAAATTACAAAACTCAAGGATACTGCAAAGCAAAAATCTTTAAACCAAATTCTTAAGACCGAAGCTTTAGAAGGATTACACGACTATGCGGATTCCAATTCTGGAGTCCATGTCGAAATCGATTATGAGATCAAACGACAAAGTGAACGATTCTTGAGCGTTCAATATACTGGTGTTTGTTATGTGAAGGACGCAGCCTATCCTAGTCATATGTTTTATACGACGAACCTGGATATGAAGCAGGCTTCAAGAATAAAATTGAAGGATCTGGTAAAGGTCGAGAAATCTTTTATTGAGCTTATAAAAAGCGGAAAGATTACAGCTGTTCAGCCGGAGCAACAAGGATTAATTAGTGATTTCACAAAAGATGATTTGATTCAATTGTTAGCAAACGCGGATGTAACCAAAGGTTCGCCTGAGGAAGCAGAAATGGAATCGTTTAGTTACCTCACAAGTGATTCATTAGGTATTAGTATCCCTGTGGCTCATGCAGTAGGGGACCATGCGGAATATGAAATTCGTCTTGCACAGATTCCAGATAATATTAAGCAAAATAAAGAACTATGGACTGAGCTAAGTTCTGTCGTTGATCAGCCAGCTACCGTTGTAAATGAACAGAAATTGAATACTGACCAATATGAAATTGAAGAGTCGCAGTCTTTTCAAACTACTTTCGAAGGCTTTGGGAAAGTACGGTTTGTATCGACTAAAACAAAAAAAGATGAAATTCCTAAAAACTACTTCTTTCTATTAGATGACCGAGAACGGGTTATTTATTCATTTCCGGATTTATATGGAAATGAATGGTGGTATGCTGATGAAGGCGTAGAAGCAGTGGCATTCAAGGATCTAAATAAGGATGGATTAAAAGACGCTATCATTATCGCTTATTATGAAACGGGGTCTGGACCAGATGGTGCAAAACCATTTCCTATAGCGGACATATATTTTCAGAAAAAAAATAAAACTTTTACCACAATCCCTGCATTAGATGAGACTCTTAACGATCAGGGACATAATCGAACCATTAAAGATGTCATTCAATACGTAAGCAAACAACGGATAAACGTAAACTAACCGACAAAAAGGAGCGGTAACATGGGATATCCAATCATCAAGTATAACGGAACAGTTTTATCTCTTAAAAATCCGAAAGTTAAAGTTGTACAGAAAATGAATGAGCATGTGAAGGTCATTTTGACAGGTGTATTAACGGGTGCTCAAATGGAAGAATATACAGATCATATGGAGGCAGGGGCGAAGTTAGTTGTTTCATATATGAATGACGATCATAACCAGAGTGTGCTATTTCGAGGGCCAGTCACGCAGTTCAGAATCAAGATGGTATCCAATGTAGCTCATTTGGTTGTCGAAGCTCTTTCTTATACATGCCAGATGGATGAAATACCTCATAGAAAATCTTTTCAAAATGTAAAGATGAAGCTGCAAGCATTGCTTGAACACGTGCTCAAATCCTATCCCAAAGCCAATTGTACGAGCCGCTTGAAGGATCAACTTTTACAGGAATTTACGATGCAATTCGACGAAACGGACTGGTCGTTTTTGAAACGTATAGCGTCTCGGCTCGGTTGGGGACTGATACCTGATCCGATTGGTGAAAAACCTCAGTTTTATTTTGGATTACCGGATGGCGTCAATCAGCCTGAGCTCAGGCAGTATAACTACTCCATGACCAGAAAAACCAAACCAGGAGCCAGCAAGGATGACAACCTTCTATATTATAAAGTGCAAACGACAGGGGCTAGAGATGTCCTACTGCAAATTGGGGCGGAGGTTAAATTTAAAGGGAAAGCATTATACGTCCTGCAATCGGTTGCGTTTATACGCCATAGTGCTTTGTGGCATGAATATGTGCTGACTACATTGGATGGAATGAAGCAGGATTTGATTGTAAATGAGAGCATTCGTGGCATCTCGTTAAAATCGAAGGTTATTGGAATCGAGCAGGACCATGTGAAGGTTTTCTTTTATGAAATGGATAAGATCAAGCCGAATGTTAAGGAAACCTACGCTTTCCCAACGGCTACATTTTATACATCGGAAGGAAATACAGGATGGTACTGTATGCCGGAGTTGTTTGACTTTGTAGACATTTACTTTCCGACCGCTAAAGAAAAGGACGCCATTGTTACTCATTCAATCCGCAAGAGATCCAAAGGGGGCGACTTTATTCAGGACCCGTCCACGAAGATCTTTATGACCAAGTACCGCAAAGCCATTATTTTTGAGAAAAATGAAATTTTAATCACGGGGAACGACGATGAAGTGGTGATTCGACTGCTAGATGACCACGGCATCGAATTGCGGAGTAAAAAGGACATCCGTGTTAAGGCTGATGGAAACCTAGTACTCAATGCGGGTAACACAATACAAGTCACAGCCAAAGATGCCATCGGTTTAAAATGTAAAACGAGTTTGGTTGAAATGGACGGAAACATTAAAATGACTGGAGAAAAGATAAAGACGCAGTAAATAAAACCACCAAGAGAGGGGGGGGAAGCATGGCTAAAGTAACTACAGGAGCAATCGTGAATGAGAAACCGTCGACCCAGGAAGATATGGTCCAAGAATGGAAACGTAAAATAAGCAAAGGCGAATATCCTTTTATTCATATAAATCAGCCTCGCACCCAAAGTGAAAAACGGTAAATGTGTCAGACAACGAGGGAATAAGGCTCCTAAGGAGCCTTATTTGTTCATCTGTGCAATTTTCTCCTAACATACAGTTACAAAGACCTATTCCGCCTAAGCTATGTACTATGACCAGAAATACTGAATCCAATGACTTTATACTTATTTTTCCTCCCGGCTATATCGCTCGTAAATAGGATGCACTATAATTATACTACTTCTTAATTTGGGAAAAATTAGACGGTGAAATTTATAATAGCCCTTCTCAGGAAGAAGGGGTCTTGTATTTGGGAACTTCGCTGTCGATAAACCAATCTGGCCCAGAGACGTCGATTACTTCTTTGGTTTTATAACTGTAATAAATAGTAATCTTGCTGTCTTCGTGACCTTTAATGTACCCATACAGATATATCCTTGAGTGGACAGCAGGATCATCCACAGTATAATCCTTTAGTATAAAATCGGCATTATAGTGTTCTTTAATAAACTCCACGCCGATGGGAGTAGCGACGTCTACTAATTCTTTCTTCTCTTTGTCGGACAAGCTGGAACAACCTCCTAAATACATAACAATTAAAATAAGTGCCAGAATCAGTGGGATTTTTCTGTTCAAGTTACAATTCTCCTTTTCTGGTAATCACCTTTTTCATAACTCTATAATATATTTACACAATAGACAAGGTGGGAATAACTTGACCTACATTAACGACAAAACATATTGGACCATTGCAGATAGAGTTTATGACCGGGAGTTGACTGCTAAAGATTCTAAAAGCAGAATCCTTCCTGATTGGAAGATTGTTGAACCCGAAGGAGCTATGCTGCATGACACGAACGGTTCGGGATTCGATGCGACCGTATTCCATAACGAAAAAACCAATCAGGTGATCATCGGTTATAGAGGTACAGAACCTCCGGATCGGCCCAAGTGGAGCGTGGCGATGGACTGGGGAACGGATTTTAGCGATGTCGTCGGAGGACGCGCGAAAACGTTGGAAGAAGTCCATCAATATTATGAAAATAATAAGGAAGAGGTGGCCAAACTCCCACCACAAGTGCAAACTGCATTTCTTCAATATGAGGAAAAATATCAGAATAATCAATTTACACAAGCTCAAAATCTATATGATGTTGTAAAAAAAGAGTATCCCTCTGCTGAAATAACGACCACAGGCCATTCTCTGGGAGGAGCGGAGGCAGAATATGTGGCGGTGCGGAACGGACTGTCATCCGTCAGTTATAATCCACCAAGCATTGTACATCTATTACCGGATGATCTTCAAAAGAAGGTGGAAAATGGCGATTTTCGAAAGACGAATGTCGCTTATGTCAATCCGAAAGATACTATTGGTTCGGGAGTTAATGATGCACAGCCACATGTGGGTGCAACCTACTTTATAGACAATGATTATAAGACAGCTAATGAAGCCAAAATCACTGTTCCTGTTTCATTACCAGTCAAAAGGGAAAATAAGTGGGCTGACTTTTTTTTGGGACCCAAATGGTCTCCCATTGTCTATATCCCAATTACGTTGCCTATGATGCAGCAAGATCCGATTACGAAGTTCTATAATTCAGTATTTGGAGAAGCAACGCATAGCATGGAGCATTTCACATTTGATGAAAACGGCAATATCAGCAATCCGCTGTACACTATGGACGGACAATTGGTAGAAGGTAATCCGCGGGTGCAGGCGTACGAGCAAATGCTGGCCGCACAGGCAGAGCTTAAGCAAGTCATGGGCAATTTGATCGAACGCTACGGGGGACAATTAGGTGCCTTCGGGCAGTTTGCTGCTAATGCACTCGGTGTGAATTTGATGGGAGCAGGCCAAAATGACCGCGCTAATGGTGGAGCTTATTTTGTAGGCAACAAAAATGGGGGCACAATTCAATTAACACCCGAAGAGCTAAAGCATGCGGCAAATCAGATGCGTTCTAGCTTACATGGATTTTCCAGTGATACCCGTGCGTCCATTCAGTTATTTCAGGCTCATATCGGGACAAGTGAAAGCCAGTCTTTGACCCCGCTTGCGCATAGTGCTACGGCGACACTGGATCGAATTAATCGCTGGTATCAAGAGTCGATCACAGAGATAGCAGAGTATATCGATCGTAAGGGCCAGGAATTTACGATGGTGGATCAATAAGAAAGAGCAGCTGGAAGAACACAACAGGAGGCGAAAGAGATGAGCAGAATATCTTTGAGCCTGGGGGATCTGCGGAGAGCTGTACAGCAGTGCGAGCAGCTAAGGCAAAGACTTCAGCATCAGGAGCAGCAGATGAAAAACATATATGGTCGTCTCCAAGACTGGCGAGGTGAATCAGCTGCTGAATTAACACGCAAAATGGAGGCGTTTCTCCAAGGAACCACATTACGGATCCACGAGTTGGATGAGCATAAAGAGCAGTTGAAGCGTTATATTCGCAAAATGGAGGAAGCTGATCGGCGTGAGGAGAGACGCAAACGGGCAGCACAATGGTGACAGGCGTATATCATAGCTAACTTTATGCTGTTGTGGCCAGCTACATAACTTACAAGAACCGTACTATCGCTAGGAGACTTCTGCGGGGTACGGTTTAATTGTGTGTACATAAAAACTACATATATACTACATATATAGTAGAAGGAAAAAAATATCTCACGGAATGCGGCGATAGTAATCTTGAAGTCTGCATCTTAAGGTTGCTGTTATGTTGGAGCATTGTTGTATGAGCTACAGTTAATGTAAGTTTCATCTGATCAATGGAAATAGTAAATTGTTTCCTTTCGTTGTTATCGGCCCTTTGGTAGGATGGATCTAAACCGAGATTTTTGAGATCAGTAAGTATAAAAATGTCGCAAAGCTACAAACTTCGACATATTGTTCGCTTTTTCGCGATATACGTTATTGAATCAGGGATTTTCGTTTGCTATTTAGCGTATATTTATGTATAATCTATCGTGTTAAGAGATTGATTGTACGTAATATGCTGATGAGGGTGGGTTCATGACGCTGCTCGACAGTAACGAAAGCAAAAAGCGGATGTGCCAGATTTACAATGAAGTTTCAAAGGAACTGTTCGGCTTCGGGACCACGCTGTTGCGGGCCACCGTTGAGAACAACATTGTTACCTTTGTAGCGAAGCACCGGCGTTCTCCACGCTCGGCGGCATTGGAAGTGGAAGCCCCCGGCTTGAAGCTGGAAGTGGATTTCCGAATGTCCATGCTGTATAAGAAGAGACTTCGCGAGAAGCTGATTGAGGATATGGAGCTCGATATAGAAGCTTTACTGCGCGACTATGATTCAGCAACGCAGTGGGCCATTACGAACATCATACTGAAAGAGTCCTAATAAAATTGGATATTCGGCTTTTCGCTTCGGATCTATCTGAGGGGAGAACCTGTTATAACGCGCAGCGGGATCAACTTATTCTTTGTTTACGAAGAAAAGTATTCTTGTTTTACAAGAGTACTTTTCTTTTTTGTGTCATAAGGTGTGCAGAATAAAAAAACAGGGGGAGTTTCATATGAAAAAGTGGTTTAAAGGATTTATGGCTGTGACCTTGGCATCTGTGGTACTGGCAGGTTGCGGCAGCAATGCTACTAGTGGTCAGACAGATGGAAAAGATGGCTCAGCTGATGGGAAAAAGAAACTAGTTATTTCCACATGGGGCTTCTCCGAGGACTTTTTTAATAAAGAAGTGTACGAGCCTTTTGAAAAGGAACATAACGTTGATATTGTTGTAGAAATCGGAAATAATGCGGAACGATTGAACAAAATCAGTCAAGGCAGTACTGATGTCGATCTGATTTATCTGTCTGATTATTATGCCCAACAGGGAATTCAACAGGGGCTATTCGAGAAGTTGGATCGCAGTAAAGTGCCAAACTTGAACCAAATTTATGATATTGCCAAAGCACCACTGGGTGAGGAATATGGCCCTGCTTATACAGTTGGACGCCTTGGTATTGCCTATAATCCAGAGCTGGTGAAAAAAGACGTGACCTCCTGGGCCGATCTGTGGGGCACTGAATTCAAAGGAAACGTGACTCTGCCGAATATTACGGCAACGGCTGGCCCGATGATGGTAGACGCGGCTTCCAAGGTAGCGGGTAGCAAGGAATTTAATGAAGACCAAGCCTTTGGGAAGCTGAAGGAACTGAGTCCGAATATTGTTAAGTTTTATAGTAAAACGTCCGAGTTCGTAAACATGTTTAGCCAGCAGGAAATTGCAGGCGGCCCGATTATGGAAATGTATTTCAAAGATTTGCAGGCTGCCGTGCCAGGGGCGAAATTTGTAGCTCCTAGTGAGGGTGCTTATGCAGTCATGAACACGATTAATGTAGTGAAAGGCTCCGACCAGAAGGAGCTGGCTGAGGAATTTATCAACTGGCAGCTGAGCAAGGAAGTTCAAGAAAAATCCGCCAAGGCAAAGGTTGATTCTCCGGTGAACACACAGGTAGTACTATCCGGTGCAGATACTCAAGGGATTACGTATGGTGCAGATGTAGTGAATAAGCTGACCAAGCTGGATATGAAATTCGTTAACGACCATATCAAGGCATGGACAGATCGCTGGAACCGGGAAGTTACACAATAATGAAAAAGATCATATTAGATGTAGATACAGGCATTGATGATGCGTTGGGTATTTTACTTGCGGCCAAAAGTGGTCAGCTGGATATCCAAGCGATTACTACGGTATGCGGGAATGTTTCACTTAAACAAGCAACACTGAATACATGCAAAATCCTCAACCTGCTGGAAAGACCGGATATTCCGGTCTTCCGGGGGGCAGAGGCTCCATTAATACGAAAAGGCCTGCACGAGCACCGTGTTCATGGAGAAGACGGCATCGGAGGTGCATTGAGTGGAATAGTCCCAGCCATCTCTGCATCTGAAGGTTTTGCACCGGATATCATCATTGAGACCGTGATGGCTCACTCGGGGGAAGTAACGCTGGTTTGCACCGGACCGCTCACCAATCTGGCGTTGGCGTTGCTGAAGTGTCCCGATCTGACGGATCACGTTCATGAGGTCATTTTTATGGGCGGTGTTATTCACGGGTGCGGCAATATTACACCTGTAGCGGAGTATAACATGTACGCTGATCCTGAAGCCGCACGGATCGTATTTCACGCTGGATTTAGTCGATTGATACAGGTTGGTCTGGATGTAACACGCAAGGCACTGCTGACTGCGGATCATGTTGCTCGTCTGACCCGCCCAGAGATTCGTAATTATGTAGCTGAAAGCACGGCCGTGTATACCAAGCGTTATGAAGAACGCAACGGCGTAAAAGCGTGTGCGCTTCATGACCCGCTTGCCGTAGGTGTGGCATTGAATTCGAGGTTAGTAGATACCTCGCTGTTATATGTGGACGTGGAAACCTCCAGTCGCATATGTGACGGACAAACGGTAGGAGATGTGCAGAACCGTCTCAATCATAGTCCCAATATGAACGTGTGCGAGCAGGTGGACAGTGAAGCTTTTCTGGAACTGTTTATCCAGGTGCTGAACAAGGAATAACATTTTGATAACCGCAAGGAGCTACCCATGAAGAAAACATACTTGTATTGGCTGCTGCTGCCAGGTTTGCTCTTTCTGGCGGTGTTCATGGTCATTCCGATTGTGTTGACGATCGGTTCGACCTTCGTACAGAACAGCTCATTCACCCTAGAAGGCTATCTCCATTTCTTCAAGGACCCTTATTTTCTGAAAATATTGCTGACTACGTTGGAGGTCAGTGTCGTAACGACCCTCGTATGCGTATTGCTCGGTTTTCCGACGGCTTATTATATTTCACAAAAGGCCCCGCGTCGTAAAGGGATTTTGCTGGCGCTGGCTATCTTTCCCTTGTTGACGAGTCCGGTGGTGCGGTCATTCAGCTGGATGGTCATTTTGGGTCGCAAGGGGTTATTAAACAACGTGCTAATGAGTTTAGGACTCGTGGATGAGCCGCTAAATATTTTGTACACTCCGGCAGCGATGATTATTGGTCTGGTCCATTTGTTTTTACCGCTGATGATTATTTCATTGATTGGTGTGCTTGAAAATATTGACGGTGATCTTGTCCATGCTGCTCAGAGTCTTGGAGCCTCCAGATTCAGCGCATTTCGTAAAATTGTATTCCCGCTGTCTGTTCCGGGTCTGATCATTGGAAGCATTCTTGTTTTCGTAGGCAGCCTGACAGCTTATACGACCCCAGCACTATTGGGAGGGAAACAGCGGGTTATCGCTACATTTTTGTACCAAAATGCGATGACGCTTAACGACTGGTTTTTAGCCTCTGTTATCGCAACAATTATGATTGCTATTACATTTATCGTGGTCGGTCTCTTAAATAAGGCGGCCCATAAACTCAATCCGAAGGGGTAGGTGGATATGCGGGAGAAACATTACGGACTAGGCTTCTTTAGCCTGCTGGTCTTCATCTTTCTGCTCGGTCCGCTGTTGATCATATCGGTCACTTCTTTCGAGCCGGGCACAGTATTAAAATTTCCTCCGCAAGGCTTTTCCTTGCGCTGGTATGAAAATATTTTTGAAGTGGATTTGTTTATGTCCACGTTCAAAACGTCGATTGTCGTCTCTCTGCTGGGCAATATCTTGGCGTTGTTAATCGGTATGCCAGCCGCTTATGCGCTTAGTCGGTTTTCGTTTCGCGGGAAGGATGCACTGAATGCCTTGTTCCTTTCCCCGTTGCTTATACCAGGTATTGTGCTTGGATTTACACTGCTGCGTTATCTGATCATTGTGTACCATTTACCGGTATACGCTGGACTTTTGATCGGACATACGGTGATTATGCTGCCGTTCATTATTAGAGTCATTGCATCCAGCTTGTCTAACTTTGATTTTGCGATTGAGGAAGCAGCGCTTAGTTTGGGAGCTGGACGGCTGGAAACCTTTTTCAAGGTGGTTCTACCCAACATCCGCTCAGGCATTATTGCGGCTATCCTGATTGCCTTTCTGGAATCATTCAACAATGTCGACATTTCCGTCTTCATGACAGGACCGGGCTTCAGCACCCTGCCTATTCAAATGCTGACTTACGTCGAAAATTATTTTGATCCGACGATTGCAGCGATTTCGGTTATGCTGATGATTTTAACGGGTATCCTGATGTTCTTGATTGAACGACTGATGGGATTGTCTTACTTCACTAAAAGGTAATGGAGGCTTCAACCTTATGGCACTGCTTACTCTGGATCGCGTTTCGGTCGCTTATGACAACCAACTGATCTTGCAGGATTTCGATTTGCAGCTCGAACGAGGGCAATTGCTCTCGTTGCTCGGACCGAGTGGTTGTGGCAAAACGACTACACTTCGTCTTATTGCAGGATTTCTCGAAGCTAAACAAGGAACATTTTTGTTTGGTGATAAGGATTATACCCGGGTTCCAGTGAATAAACGGAACTTCGGTTTTGTATTCCAAAGTTATGCGCTTTTCCCGCACTTGTCGGTTTTTGATAATGTTGCCTTTGGTTTGCGGTTACGTAAAGTAAAAGAAGATGATGTGAAACGACGCGTTATGACTATGCTGGATACGGTTAGCTTGGGGGGATTCGAAAAACGTTTCCCTGGCGAATTATCAGGCGGGCAGCGTCAACGTGTCGCGATTGCGCGAGCGCTTGTAATTGAACCTGATCTGCTGCTGTTTGATGAACCTCTGAGTAACCTGGATGCTAACCTGCGTGTAAATATGCGCGTAGAAATCCGCCGTATTCAACAGGAGCTAGGCATCACCACCGTGTATGTATCGCACGATCAGGAGGAATGTTTTTCGATTTCTGACCAGGTTGCGATTATGAATAAGGGGAACATCGAGCAATTAGACGCTCCATCGACCATTTTTAAATATCCGACGACCGAATTTGTTGCCCGCTTTATTGGGTTTAATAATTTTCTAAGCTTTGACGAGCGCATTGAAGAAGGAGAACGTATTCGACTGAATACAGGCGACCTTTCGTTTAGCGTAGTGCGTAATCAGGGCACAGTCCAGCCAGGGGCTCGCCAAGGCGCTATTCGCCCGGATGATTTGGTCATTCGAACAGAAGGCAACGAGACAGGAGAAAATGAGCTTTCTGGTGTCATTAAGGTAAGTACTTACCTAGGGCGCAGCTATCAGTATGTGGTAGAGACAGCGAAGGGAAACTTTACGGCTAATCAGGAAATGGATACGCCTTACTTGAGTGGTCAACGGGTTACCCTGCATTTTCCGGCAGACAAAATGGTGCTGGTCCAATAATCAGCGGGTTCAATGAAGGAGATACATCATGCGTGCAGACAAAATGATTTTACAAGTTAAGGTGTATAACAGTTACTACAAGACGTTCGAGGTAGGCAATGTTGCTATACTTGACGGCAAGTTTATGTATATCGGTCAGCGTGGTCTGGAATCTTTCGAGGCTGCTGAAATTGTGGAGGGGCACGGGAAATATATGATTCCCGGCCTGATCGATATCCATTTGCATATCGAAAGTACAATGGTGACCCCAGCAACCTTTTCCTATGGACTCATTCGCAATGGGGTCACGACGATTGTACCGGAACCGCACGAAATGGCGAATGTTTTCGGATTGGAAGGTATTCAGGAAATGATGGAGGCCAGCAAAGATTGCGTGGCTGATATGTTTTACGGAATTCCTAGCTCTGTCCCAGCGACACCATTGGAAACCTCAGGGGGCGAGATTGACATCCCCGAGATTGATACTTTGTTGCAAACGGGTGAGATGATCTGCCTGGGTGAAATTATGAATTATGTAGATGTCATTCGTGATCCGGAGAGCAAGACGAACCGCATCTTACGCCATGTTCGTGAGCACTACCCAGAGCTGATCATTGAAGGCCATACGCCGCAGTTGCTTGATCTGGATCTGCATCAGTTGATCTATGCAGGAATAGGCTCAGACCATACCCACCAAAGTATTGAAGGTATGAAGGCAAGAATGGCCGCCGGGATGTTTATTGAGATCCAGGAAAAATCCATGACCCCTGAGGTGATGGACTATCTCATTCAGGAGGACGTGGCACAACATTTTTGCTTCGTAACGGATGATGTAATGCCGGATTCTTTCGTAGAGCGGGGACATCTGAACCATATTGTAAGTAAAGCGATCGGAATGGGCATGAAGCCTGAGGATGCGATTTATGCAGCTACGTTTACTCCTGCTGCCCGGATGCGCATGCATGATCGCGGGACAATTGCGCCAGGGAAAATAGCTGACTTTGTGCTACTATCGGATCTGGAGCAGTTTGATGTGGAGCAAGTCTATAAGGACGGTCATAAGGTATTTGATAAATTTGAGGAATATCATCAGGCACAGGTAAAGTGCCAGTTCCCTGCCCACTTTTATCAAAGTGTAAAGCTCAATCCACTCACAGAGCAGGATTTTACTGTGAAGTTGGATGTAGCTGATGGCACACATCAATGCCGTATTATGATGGTCAAGGATGGATCAACTTTTACAAGCGAACGAATTGCACCTGCCCAAGTAGAGCAGGGTGAACTGGTATGGGAACATGGTGAACATGGACTCATTGCTACGTTTGAGCGGTATGGCAAGAACGGCAACCGTGCTTACGGTTTGATCGGGGGAGATACGATTAAACGTGGAGCCGTGGCAACCACCTATTCGCACGATAACCATAACTTGCTGGTCGTGGGGCATAACAAGCAAGATATGATTTTGGCTGCGAATACGGTTCTATCCAGCCAAGGGGGCTTTTGTGTAGTTGAAAATGGCAAGGTGCTGTCCCATTTACCGTTAACAGTGGGCGGAATTTTAACAGAGGGACCGCTAGAAATGGTTGCTGCCCACGTAAAGGAACTGCGTTCAGCCTTACTGTCGCTAGGCTATCGCCATTACAATCCAATCATGTCGCTGAGTACTCATTCTTTGCCAGTCAGCCCGGCTTTGAAAATTACCGATCACGGCTTGATTGATGTAAACGCAGGCAAAGTTGTACCCTTGATTGTAAACCCTTCGGAAATGCAAGAATAAAAAAAGAGTCGACCCTTTTACGGGGCGGCTCTTTTTTTGCTGTGTTTAGATTATTGAGGTGGGTTGCGAATTTGTATGAAGCGTTTGCCTGTCGATCAATTCACGTAATCTTCATGATTTAACCATAATAAGGTCTTGCAAAACACATAGATAGTGTTATAATTAAAACAGGATTTAGATTAAGTCTAAATTAATTGTTGAATATTTTTTGGTTTCACGCATGGGATTTAGAAGAAAATCAGACACTACTGCTAGCGAGTATCACTCCAACTATATTAATGATAATAACGAGAGGGGATTTTAAACATGAGTACATTAAATCATACGAACGCACCTACACAAGAGGCTATTCAAGAACTGCACAAAGCTTTAAACCGTCACGTGGCTACCTGGTCTGTACTGTACACAAAACTGCATTATTTTCACTGGTATGTAAAAGGACCTAAATTCTTCACACTGCATGCTAAATTCGAGGAGCTTTATAATGAAGCAACAGCTAATCTGGATACGATTGCTGAACGTTTGTTGGCTATTGGCGGTCGTCCTGCTGCGACCTTGAAGGAGCATTTGCAACTGTCAGCTATTCAGGAGTCCGCAGGCGAGCAGACAGCTGAAGATATGGTGAAGGCCGTTGTAGCTGATTTTAAAACGATTACTGTTGAATTGGCTAGTGGTATGGAAGCAGCAGAAGCGGCACAGGACAAAGCAACAGAGGATCTTCTGAATGGCTTGAGAGAAGAAATGGATAAACATATCTGGATGCTTACCGCATATTTAGGATAAATTTCCGGGAGTGATTTCCACGGATATGGAGATCAGGTGAACAAGCTATACATCCCGTTGGTTCCAGCCTGCCGCTGGAGTATAATGACGAATAGGCATGGAAGACCATAGGCTCATAAGGAAGTGAGCTACCGGGATGGGGTGTAGGTTGTGGAAGTGAAACAACAGCTTTTGCATGAAGCGGAGCAGTTTATATATACATGTTATGAGGAGCTGGGCCGAAGCCGCGATGATGCGGAAGCCCGGCTTCTTGATATTCGTCACGACATAGAGACTATTGGAACGTACGATCATACTTACGAAGAGCTGGAACACGGGGCACTTATGGCTTGGCGGAATAGCAATCGCTGTATCGGTCGCTTGTTTTGGGACAAGCTTTTGGTCAGGGATGCACGTGGAGCGTCAGATGCGACGCAAGTAGTTCACGAGCTATTGGAGCATATCCGCATAGGGACGAATGGCGGTAAAATTAAGCCTACGCTTACTGTATTTCGCGCCTCCCAGTCGGGCCAGCCGGATATTCGTATCTGGAACCATCAACTCATTCGTTATGCTGGATATGAAACGGATCAAGGGGTCATCGGGGACCCGATCTCGGTGGATTTTACGAATGCTTGTAGGGATTTGGGGTGGCAAGGAGCAATGACTGCTTTTGATATATTGCCGCTAGTTGTGGAAGCGGGAGGCCAACCTCCCAAGCTCTTTGATATTCCTGAACATTTGGTGATGGAGGTGCCCATTGAGCATCCGGAACTCTCGTATATAGCCTCTCTGGGATTGCGCTGGTATGCTGTGCCTATGATTTCAGATATGACGCTGGAGATTGGCGGTATCATCTATACAGCAGCTCCATTTAACGGCTGGTATATGGGGACAGAAATCGGTGCCCGTAATTTTGCGGATACCTTCCGCTATAATATGTTGCCACAGGTGGCAAAACTGATGGGGCTGGATACGACGAGTGAAACAACGCTATGGCGTGATCGGGCGCTGGTAGAGTTGAACATTGCTGTGCTGCATTCTTTTAAAAAAGCGGGGGTCAGCATTGTCGATCATCATACCGCAGCAGCACAATTCAAGTTGTTTGAGGAACGGGAAGCCAAGGCTGGTCGCGCGCTGACAGGTAATTGGACGTGGCTGATCCCACCGTTGTCACCAGCAACCACGCATATTTTTCATAGTTCTTACGATAATCGGCTCGTGAAGCCGAATTTCGGAGTTCAGGAAAAGCCATATATGACGAGACAGGCTAAACCAACAACAGATGCAGCGCTGCCGCAGAAGCCGCAAGGCTGTCCTTTTCATTCTGGATAACCTAACGGGAGACTAATTGTTGGATCTGGACTCCGGTTTATCCCATACAACGATCAATAGGGTCGCGATCGGCCCTATGAGTAGTGAGAGCACAAACCAGCTAAGCCTGCTCCGATTTTTGGACTGTGCCAAGCCGGCATTAATAAGGGCAAGCGTTCCCCAGCCGATATAATAATCTTCTGGCATGGTATTCTCCTTTGTAAAAAGGTATAATATCGTACTGTGTATTGTATGAGTACATTCATAATTTCATAAGTTATATCGTAAATATAACTTTATATATCTTGGTTTGAGGAGCGAAGCTAAGTTGGAGAGAAATCAGGCAGAGCGCATTGTCGCTGAGCTTTTGGAACGAGCTGCTATAGGCGTAACAGTTAAGCTGGAGAAACGTTTTCCTGGTGGACGGCTGATTGGGGGCAAATATGCCATGCATGCTCACGCCATTACCATGTATACGGATGTTATCGAAACACAATGTTTACAGATGTTCGGCAGCGCAGATCGGGTTGAGGAATATTTTACGGTTGTGCTTGCGCATGAGATCGGGCACGCCGCCGATACTGAATTAGAGGGCCTCTCCGATGCGATGGAGCAAGAGAACAGGATCGGGACCCGGCAACGGCTTGCGCTGCAAATTGAGGAAAACG
The DNA here is from genome assembly GCF_002872435.1 of Paenibacillus sp. lzh-N1. Lineage (NCBI taxonomy): Bacteria > Bacillati > Bacillota > Bacilli > Caryophanales > Paenibacillaceae > Paenibacillus > Paenibacillus sp. lzh-N1. The sequence goes on from NZ_CP025696.1 coordinate 2,078,384, forward strand.
CATGGAACTATGCGCTTAGACTGGTGCCTGAAATAGAAGCAACGTTTATTTCTGCCGTAATAGACGAGTCCCTGCTTGCCTATCGAGTCCCGATTATGGAGCAGTCTGACATTGCGTAATGATGAATGATCCAAGAGCCGTTAGGCTCTTTTTTTATTAGTTTTTAACAAACGAGGTGGACAGACAGATTCAAAGGAGCAGCTTTTTAAGCTGTGACACACGACCTTGAGACAATTCCAGCATTTCGGCTAATTCTTTTTGAGAGACATTAGGGTATTCCTCCATGAGCTGCTTTAGTTTATTCAGGAGCTCATTCTGATTCCTGTAGCTTCTTCTTTTCTTCGGCTGGACAGGACGTGCTTCACTCAAATGACTGGAGGGATTATCGCTCTTCAGGTTTTCAATACAACTCTTGCAGATCAGATGATCTCTGAAATAGCTTAAATGATCAACGGCGCCACAAAAATAACAAGAAACCCCTGTATATTTGCGAATCATCAGTCCCTCTGGTGTAATAAAAAAATCGAGGGCATCTCCAATATTAATATTCATAGAAGTGCGTAGTTCTTTGGGTAGCACAATGCGTCCCAAATGGTCTAGTGGTCGTGTCATTCCTGTGTTCTTCATCATTTTTCCCCTTTCTTGGAATGCGCTTATGGTTGCAGGAATTGTATGTTATGTATGCTGGAAGTAGAAAGCGCTTATATTAAAGTTTGTTTTGGTATAGCTATCCTAAAAAAAGCTCCGGCATGACGAACAATTACGTCTGCCGGAGCTTGGTGCAGCCAATGAATCTAAGATGTCATGTCGAATTACTGTGGGTTGGTTGTCCAAATGCCGGCTACTTTTAATTGAACCCGTGGCGGCAGCTTTAATGCAGCTAACGTCAGATCGGCCAAATCCTGCGGCTGAAGCATGCGGTCCTCGTCACCAATAGGCAATCCCGCATTTACAGCCAATTCTGTATTGACCGTGCTTGGTGTCAGCGCGGTAACCCGAATGTTGGATTTGCGAACTTCCTGCATCAGTGCTTCCGTGAATCCCATCAAAGCAAATTTGGATGCGCAATATGCAGAGCCTGTTGCAAAACCTCGTTCTCCTGCTGTGGAGGAAATGTTAATAATATTTCCGCTCTGTTGCGCCAGCATGCTTGGAAGAGCGGCGTGTGTCACATAATAGGTTCCCATCAGGTTTACGCGAATAATACGTTCCCACTCTTCGGGGTCCATATCTGCGACTGTGCCGAAGGTGGCGATGCCTGCATTGTTGATCAAAATATCGACGGCACCCAGTTCATGCTCCAGTGAAGCTACAGCGGCAGCGGCCTGTGTGCGATCGGATATATCCGCAACAGCACTCACCACTTTCACACCGTATGTACTCCCCAGTGAATCCTGCAGCTTTTGTAGGTCGGTCAATGTGCGTGAGATTAACCCCAGATTAACGCCTTCCTTGGCCAAGGTTTCGGCAATTGCCTTACCGATTCCTTTGCTGGCTCCTGTAATAATGGCTGTTTTGTTCTTAAGTTCCATCCAGTCTCCTCCTTATCACTATATAACGTGGTTGTGCATCTGAGCACATGGTTTCATTATACTAGGTTGAACCCCTTGAACCAAACTTCGCCTCTAATGAGGCATTCATTTAGAGGTCTCTATTTGGAAATATCAATATCCCCTGAAGTGGTTTCGACCTTAATCACGTTCACACTACCGGGAACAGATTCGGGAGTATTGATACTCCCAGAGTCAGATCGGACATTATAAACACCTTTAAAATCGGGAGCTTGCTTAATCTTCACGTCACCAGAATCAGCATTCACTTCCAAGTTGGCTACGGCACGTTGTGTAATATTTGTCTCCCCTGAGGTTAGGGAGAGAAGACCATTACCGCTATAATCGTGGATGGTGACATCTCCTGAAGTAAGCTTTAGCTCCATATCTGCAGTAAGCTGACTGGCTATAAAGTTACCGGACGTTAGATTTGCGATCAGGTGGGTACTCCGGAGGTTTGTAATCTCGGCAGTGCCTGAAGTAGCGGTGATAGAAGTATTTTTCACAGAGGCATCTTGAAGTTTTACATTCCCTGAATGTGCATCTACCTGTAGGTCAGTTAGTGTTTCGCCAGAGGGCATCTCTACGGTAATCGTTTGATCCAAATCAGGAGTGATCGAAAAGAATGACAAGGAAGGGGCCGGCTCCGATTGAATGGTAAGTTTACCGTTCTCAATTTGGGCATTATGAATTTGGTCGGCTACTTTTGTTTGAACTTCTCCGCTGATGCGTATCGTACCTTGGTCGCCAGAGCCAGGAGTGAACAAAATAGAAACATCATCAGAACTGTCCACTTTCAGGTTTTGTAGCTGACCACGTGTGAATGTCCACCTTTTATTTATAGCTGTTGTTTCTTTCATTACTTGTTGATTCCATGGAGCACCGTAGGCCACCATTCCGGCTGCACCGATGACAATGCACAGACCTGCTGCAATAAACCACTTTTTATTCATGTTTTTAGTAAGCTCCCCTCAGGGTAATCTGATTCCATTTCCAGTATCGTACTGTGCTCTTGACCATAAGGAGTAAGAGGTAACGTACTCCAGGCAGCAGCAATAGACCTATACCCGTCAACGTGATAGAGAAAAAGAATTTGGCCGGGTAAAAGGTGCTGTTTAGCGCATAATCAGTAACAGCGAGAAGGGGGGCTACAATGAAGCTGATCGATACCACAGCCAATGAAGCCCATACTGCCCATAGGGTAGCCATAATCGGGATGGAGATTAGCAAATTGAGAAACAACAGCCCTAGGAAAGTAAAAATATTGCGTGCAAAGCTGCCCTGGCGAAGCGGAGGAGAAGCGTTCCAGCCTGCATTGGGAACATCTAATGCTTCTCGGGCAATATCCTCTGGGTTCCCCAACTCATGGGCAATCTCACTTTCGCTTTTGCCATTAACCAAGCCGTAGTCAAAATGCTGGCTCAAATCACTAAGCAGCTCATGGCGTACCTCTGCAGGGAGAGGAGAAAGACGCTGTTCCACCTCTGTAAGAAACTGTTTTCTATTCATCGGAATTTCCTTCCTCCAGTAGGCTTGCGACATGATGGACAAAATCATTCCATTCCCGTGTAAGTAGTCTTGTATAATGGCTACCGGTATCGGTTAGCCGATAATATTTACGGGGCGGACCCTCGGTCGATTCCTGTAAATACGTCGTGCAGTATCCCTCTGATACCAGACGGCGAAGCAGTGGATATAGGGCTCCCTCTGCTACTTCGATATGACGGGAGACGGCTTGAGCCAATTCGTAGCCATAGCGGTCTCTACGTCCAATTAGAACTAGAACGCATAGTTCCAGTACCCCTTTTTTGAATTGGATGTTCACATTCACGAGCGATGCTCCCTTCCTGATGTAATCATAATTCATAGGTGTCGTTCGGAATAAGGGGAAGAAACGTGTGTTTGTGCAAATTTGTCACAGGTACTAATTATAAATCAGTAGTCAGGTATAATTTAACATCATGTACTGATTAATGCAAGGTACTAAATTTTTAATAATAAAATCTTCGGGTCAAAATGGGCTGGTTTTCTTTCTTTAAGGCTTACATGAATAGCGAATCTTGTAGAATAAAGTAGTTTCATTTGGAAAATTCTCGATTTCTGGCTGGGTGCACCCATAGGATGTTACTTTAATTTCATTCATTAAAATGATAGATTGTAAAGTGTTCAATAGAGTTAAAGATTACCTATGATGAAGAGGTGGATAAAGGATGGACTGGAAACACTGGTATAGGGAATTGGAACAGGATGATGAGACTTGGGATGTGTCGGAGGAGGTTGTACTGCGTGGTGTGGTACATCTCGATTTTTGCGGGCAGGCATCGGAGGTAGAAGCTGAATTTATCGTGGGAGCCGACTCTGAAGAACAGGTACAGACTATAGAAGAACCTACAGAGCTGCAAAAAAAGACATGGGAGACGTATATGGCATGTTCGTCAGAGATCCATCCTCAAGTATTGGAGTCCATACACCATTATTATGTAGACATAGTGGAAAAGTATCGGAAGGCATACAGCTCATGGGGAGAGGACCCTAATGAATATGCGCCTTATGTGGAGCGACCAGAGCAATTGCTGGATCGAATGCAGCTTATATCTATACTGATTTCCGACTCATCGGAAAAGGATGAACTATATTTGAATTTTAGTTGTTCCTGGGATCGAGAGCATGGCTTAGGTGTACATCTGAAGCAGATGAAAATCGAGCATATTCAAGGTGCATATACATTATATGACTTGGAATAAATAAAACCCCCTTCCGGTCTCTAATAGAAAGACCGAAAGGGAATAAGATATGGTGGACATGATGACGCGATTGGATATGATAAAAATATTAGTTGGATACAGACAGCACGGCACGGGCTGCTTGAGCCGCCTGTACCATTTGCCGCAATGCGGTAACAGATTCTTCCTTGGTACGGGTTTTCAGCCCACAGTCTGGATTAACCCAGAACAAATCTGATGGCAGTACGCGCAAGGCACGCTGAATCATGCTTAGCATTTCTGATACATCAGGAATGCGCGGGCTGTGGATATCGTAAACTCCCAGGCCGATGCCTTTGTCGTAAACCTGATCCTCAAAGCTAACAATCAGTTCTCCGTGGCTACGAGAGGTTTCAATAGAAATCACGTCGGCATCCATGTCTGAAATGGACTGGATCATATCCTGGAATTCGGAATAGCACATGTGTGTATGGATTTGGGTCGCAGGCTGAGCGGTGGCCGTGGTCACAAGGAAGGCTTGAACAGCCCAATCCAGATAGGCCTGCTGTTGTTCTTTTTTCAGCGGAAGCCCTTCACGAATTGCGGGTTCATCCACCTGAATCATGCTAATACCCGCTTGTTCGAGTGCCTCTACCTCTGCCCGTAATGCCAGAGCTAACTGCAAAGCTACTTGCCTGCGTGGAATATCATTACGTTCAAAGGACCAGTTCAAAATGGTCACAGGGCCTGTAAGCATCCCTTTAACTGGCTTGGAGGTTAACGACTGAGCAAATGCCGTCTCTTCCACGGTCATAGGTTGATCGAACGACACATCTCCGTAAATGATCGGCGGTTTAACACAGCGGGAGCCGTAGGACTGCACCCACCCGTTTTGTGTAAAAGCAAAGCCTTTCAGCTTTTCGCCAAAAAATTCAACCATGTCGGTCCGTTCAAATTCCCCATGTACAAGCACATCTATGCCAATGTCCTCTTGGATATCAATCCATTCCTTGATCTGCTGTTGGATGAATGTCCGATATTGCTCGGCAGACCATTCTCCTTTGCGATAGTGCAGACGGGCCTTGCGGACCTCAGCAGTTTGCGGGAAGCTGCCGATGGTCGTCGTAGGTAGTGGGGGCAACTTCAGCCTATTTTGCTGAATCACCCGGCGCTCGGCGAAAGGAACGCTGCGTGACAGTGGCTCTTTTGCCAGCAGGTCGGCCAAATCGGCAGCTGTCTGTACCCTTGCCGCGGAGCGGTTGAAGCGGGCTACCGCATCCGAACTTTGCTCAAGCTTGGCAAGTGCGGATGGATCGTGCTTGCCAAGTGCAGCCGTCAAGCCTGCGATTTCATCCAGCTTTTCATCGGCAAAGGCTAGTGCATGCACCAGTTCTCGGTCCAGCTTATGCTCTGCGTCCAGACTGACCGGCACATGCAGCAGACTGCACGATGGCTGTACGATAAGCTGTGCGGCAGTGGTCTGTTCTGCTAACTGGTCCAACAGTGCAGCCACGGCATTCAGGTCGCTGCGCCAGATATTGCGTCCGTCAATGACACCAGCACCCAGCGTTTTCCCTTTAGGGAAGCCATGCTGGCATATATGCTGAAGATTTTCGCCATCATCGTATACAAAATCAAGACCCAGTCCCTGTACCGGAAGTTCAGTCAGACGCTCATAATGGTCCAGGCTGCCAAAGTAGGTTTGCAGCATGATGTTCAACGAGGGTGCAGCTTGGGTCAAAGCTTCATAGACCTCCTGAATAATCTCCAGATCCTCTGCCGGGAATGAGGTGGTCAGGACAGGTTCATCGATTTGGACCCATTGAACGCCTTCTGCTGCTAGCTCTGACAAGACTCGGGCGTATAAAGGCTGGAAGGTTCGTATAATAGAAGCGAGATCCTTACGATCATAGCCTTTGGATAAAACAACAAATGAATAGGGACCGATGAGAACCGGTTTACCTTCAATGCCTAGCTCCTGCTTTGCTTCACGATAAGCTAGTAATGGTTTGTTTTCAGTGAGCACCGGAGCCGCGTTCGCCAATTCGGGAACGATGTAGTGGTAATTGGTATTCATCCATTTGGTCATTTCACTGGCAGTAGCTCCCTTCTGCCCACGTGCGATCCCGAAATACACAGATAGAGGAACTGGACCTGTAAAACGATAGTTGAAGCGTTCGGGGACGAGACCAAACATCACGGATGTATCCAGCACGTGATCGTAATAGGAGAAGTCTCCGACAGGAATGCGATCAATCCCTTTGTCACGTTGCTTGCTCAGATGCTCCAGACGCAATCTTTTCATCTCACTATGCAGTTCGCTTTCGTCAATACTACCCTGCCAGAAGCGCTCCAGTGCTTTCTTCCATTCCCGGTTCCCACCAATACGCGGATAACCCAGATTACTGCTAATCAAACCCGACAATGCAGATCGTTCGTTAATGGACATGTAGGTTTCCTCCTAACTGGTAGCCAGTTTATTTTTACGTACCAAAAAAGGCATTCTGTCCCCAAGGCTAAAAATGAGTAGGGGAAAGAATGCCTCCGCGATTAAAATTCAAAAATACGGCGACTGCTCTTAACACCTCCCTATCTTCCGTAGGTACTGCGATGTTGTTAAAATAGGCAGGTCTCCTGACTTGCGGATCATGACGTTCAGCATCCCTTCCCGGTCTTTGGACCAGTGGGTGTATGAGTAGCTGAACATTCCCCGTTTACAGTGGCGGGACCGTCCCGGATTTGCACCGGCTTCCCTTTTAAGTCTGATCTGAATAGAACAGACACCTATTTCCAGGCTATGCGATTAAGGTATGACGAATAATTATGCACTCGTATACTTGTTCACCATCATAAGTGAAACTCACAGGATGTGCAATAGAAACAGTAATAGAAACTGGAGTGGAATCTGTTAGTTATATGCAAAAAAGACAATCCCAACCCATCGTGGGGGACTTGTCTTTTGTATAGCATCTTGCTAAGTAGAACATCGCCTTTAAGCCAATGAAACGGTGTAACCTGCCTGAATACTGGCTCTCACATCTACCAGACGTTGATTACGACTGCCCCGAAAGGGGAGGGTCAGATCCTTTTGCTGTTCAACAAAACGGCCATCTACAATCACGTCACACAAAAACGCTAGCTCCTGTCGTTCCGGATCCATGAGCAGATCCTCGTAAACAAAGCCTGTATAGGCCCATACGGTTCGGTCGGGACAAGCCGCGCGGAAGTCACGTACAAATTGCGAGCATTCTGCTGCTGAGAAAAAAGGGTCTCCCCCGCAGAGAGTCAGTCCGTCCAACAGCGGGTTATCCATGATATCATGGATAACCTCCTGTTGACGCTCAGGCGTGAATGGCTCCCCTGCGCGGAAATTCCACGAAGTTGGATTAAAACAGCCGGGACAGGCATGGCGGCAACCGCTAATGAATACAACGGTGCGCAGGCCGTATCCTTCATTCAGAGATTCCGGAATATAGCCGCACAAATTCACTTATGCTTCACCCGGTCGCGGACTTCGGCTTGCTTGGCAGCATTAAAACGAACGGTATAATCTCCTGTCAGATATCCGGTTACCCGACGTAAACGCTGAAAGTGCGTGTGTTCCTCATCTGTGCCGCATTGAGGACAGCTTGTCCCGATAATCCCTTCATAGCCGCATTCCGTACAACGATCTACCGGATGGTTGATGGAAAAGTAGCCGATGTTCTGTTGAAGTGCGTACTGAACAATTTTAAGAAATGCATCCGGGTTATTCCGTGCATTACCGTCCAGCTCAATGTATGAAATTGCACCCGCATTACATAGATTATGGAACGGAGCCTCCAAGCTGATTTTACGTGCAGCGGGAAGCTTGTAATACACCGGAATATGAAAGGAATTCGTGTAATATTCCCGGTCATTGACCTCGGGGATAATTCCGAAGTCACGTTGATCCAGCAATGTGAACTTGCCCGACAGACCTTCGGCAGGCGTCGCGAACAGTGTAATATTTAGATTGTAGTGCTCACTCATTCGATCACAATACATGCGCATGGAAGTGATGATTCGCTGTGCTTCACGGTATACAGCATCATCTTCCCCGTGGTGTTTTCCATATAATGCTTTCATGCACTCAGCCAGCCCGATAAAACCAATCGAAAGTGTACCGTGCTTGAGGACGTTTCCCACCTTCTCATCAGGTGCCAGTTCTTTTCCGCCTTCCCATACCCCTTCGCGCATCATAAAGTCCGAGGCTTTGGCTGGCTGGCTGGTCTGGATATGATAGCGATGGATTAGACCGTCTACTGCAATTCGCATAACCTCTTCCAATCTCGCGTCAAAGCGATCACGGTCAGGTGTCAGACGCTTGCCTGTGCAAATACCATATTCAATCCCGAGCCGTACCAGATTAATGGTATTAAATGAGAGATTTCCCTTGCCGCTCTGACGGTTTCTGCCGAAACGGTCAGAAATGGTGCGGGTACGGCACCCCATCGTGGCAATGATGGTATCGGGGTCATCTGCGCGGTAATAGGGTAGGTTGAAGGTAGCATCCACATTCACAAAATTGGGATACATCCGCTTGCTGGAGCACTCTACCGCCTTTAAGAACAAGTCGTAGTTGACATCGCCCTCTGCCTGGTTGACTCCTTCTTTACATTGGAAAATATGTTGTGGAAAAATAGGAGTTTCCCCGCTGCCGAGTCCGCGAATTGTGGCTTCCAGCAGTGATTGCGAAACAAGTCGACCTTCAGCAGACGTACACATCCCGTAATTTAGTGAAGTGAACGGAATTTGCCCCCCTGCCCGACTGCTCATCGTGTTCAGGTTATGAATGAGCGATTCAGCGGCCTGCCGGGTTTCTGTCTCCGTCTCTTCGCGTGCGAATGAGTATGAACGAGGACAGATTTCTTGCAAGTGGGTATTGGCTAGATGCAGTTCTTCGTCAGACCAACGGGAGTCTAGCTCTTCCTCGAACAGCCGGAGTCCTTTGCGCAGATGCTTGCGGAAGGAACGAGCAACGTATGGAGCAAGGTCCCAATCTATTTTATTGGCAGAGACACCACCAAATTGGCTATTTTGTTGAGACTGAAATATGATGGCGACCAGTGCCATCGCAGACATAATTGTTTGCGGTGTGCGTACAGAGCCATTGCCTGTATTGAAACCGTCTTGTAGCAAACGACCAAATGGGATAAAGATACAATTTGTAGTTCCGAGCGCATATTGGTCCAAATCGTGAACATATACATACCCGTGGTCAATGGCGTCTGTCAATTCAGGCGGAAGTACACGCAGGCGCGCATACCATTTGGCATATTCCGAGCCAAGCTTGCTCATTTTGCCACTGAACGATTCTCCATTTAAATTTGCATTCTCCCGCAGCATGTCCAGATCTTGTGCCCCAATGACTCGCTCGCCGATGTCGTATAATTGATGTTCCTCCAGCACCTTCATCGTAAAACCCTCCATATAGTAAAAAATATATATTTTTCACAAAAACAACATATTGATGATATCTAGTGATAACCAATTGTTTCGATCTATATATTGTATATACGTAGACATGGAGAGTATGTGACTATTGTCACATTGATGGGAGCAGGAAGCACAAAAAGGCCAGGTATAGAATAAGAGACACATCCACAGATATGCGCCTTACTCTATACCTGGCCACCGCAGTTGCAACGAAATAAGTAGGTTTGCAAGTACATCGTATATGATATTGGGAAATAAACTTTTAGAAGGTTTAGAGCAGCTTTTTCAGTTGGGACACACGGCCTTGGGAAATATCGAGCATTTCTGCATACACTTTTTGTGGCAGGTTCGGATGTTCCTGAATCAGCTTGCGGAGCTTTTTTACCATTTCACCTTGCTGTACTCTGGATTGCTTGGGCTGCCAGGTTGTGTTGGCTTGGATCGGTTTGGTGCGTTCTTGAGCCTGGATGGCATCATTGCTTGTGGCATGTACATGTTCATCGTTCTTTAATAACTGAATGCAATCAGCGCAAATAAAGCTGTCCCGAAAATAAGTTAAATGATCCACTGCGCCGCAAAATTTGCAGGAGACACCCGTGTATTTCCTTAATACAAATCCTTCTTCATCTACGAAGAATTCAAGCGAATCACCGATATTGATATCCATTGTGGTACGCATTTCCTTTGGGAGTACGATTCGCCCCAACTGGTCCAGAGGCCGTGTCATTCCGGTATTTTTCATCAGTGCTTCCTCCTTCAATGATATATCCTGATTATACCAAAAAATATCATTTTTAGCTTTATATATGAAAGGGAAAATGTAACTTTTTTTCTCGTATGCCGCAGTCTGACTTTCATCCAATTTAGGATGATTTCGGTATTGTTGCCGGTGTACTCCTTTTCCGCTATGATATATTAAAGCGCTTTCGTGAAAGGATTTTTTATCATCTTAATGAAGCTAAGGAGATGACGGATTTGAGTCATGAAACAACGGGTATCGAATATTTATTTCAAGATCCGAAGATTCACCTGGACGAGCGTGTACGGGATCTCGTGTCGCGACTAACCTTAGAGGAAAAGATCGAATCTATGCTGCAATACCAGCCGGCCATTGACCGTTTGGGAGTTGCAGCTTACAAGCACGGTACGGAAGCGGCACACGGGATCGCCTGGTTGGGGGAGGCAACTTCATTTCCTCAGCCTGTGGGATTGGCCTGTACTTGGGATACGGAGTTAATGCGGCAGATCGGCTCTGTTATTGCAGATGAGGCGCGTGTCTACTATCGTCGTGACCCAAAATTGAACGGTCTGACCCTGTGGGCACCTACAGTGGATATGGAGCGTGACCCAAGATGGGGACGTAACGAGGAAGCCTACGGCGAAGACCCGTATTTGACGGGAGAATTGTCGAAGGAGTTAGTCAAGGGGATACAGGGTGATCATCCGGTATACTTGAAAGCGGTTGCGACACTGAAACATTTTCTCGGTAACAATAATGAAGTGGACCGGGGAGCCGGCTCCTCCAGCATAGACCCCCGAAACCTGCGGGAATATTATCTAAGAGCTTTTGAGAAGCCTTTTACGGAAGGCGGAGCCCAGTCGATGATGACTTCCTACAACTTGATTAACGGAACGCCTGCCACGTTGTACCATGGTGTTAACGATATTGTCAGAGGCGAATGGGGAATGGACGGCTTTGTCGTAAGTGATGCGGGTGATGTTATGGGGATTGTAAACGACCATCAATATTACGATTCCCATACGCCGGGCGTGGCTGAATCTATTCGCGCAGGAATTGACAGCATTACGGATGATGCGGAGCTCTCCAAGCAGGCAATTCGAGAAGCTTTGGAGCAGGGCTCTCTACAAGAAGAGGACTTGGATCGGGCATTGTTCCATACGTTCCGTGTTCGTTTTCGTTTGGGGGAATTTGATCCGGCGGCAGACAATCCCTATGCCTCCATCGGTGAGGAGGCTTTAATGACAGAGCAAGCTCGTGAATTGTCGTTGCGTGCGGCGAGGGAGCAGATCGTACTGCTCAAAAATGAGCAAGAACTTCTGCCATTAAACCCTGCCCAGTGCGGCAAAGTAGCGGTCATTGGTTCGCATGGCAATGAGGTGTTCCGCGACTGGTATTCCGGTACGCTTCCTTACCGGATTACCCCGCTGGAGGCGATTCGTGCCAAGCTGGAAAGCGGGAGCGCGGAAGAACGTGTCGTGTACTCCGATGCCAAAGATCGTGTGACCTTGACGGCGGCGACTGATGGCGCGAAGCTCACAGTTAATTCTTCAGGCGATATGCGCCTGTCCCAGAATGGAGAGCCAACGGTATTGACCATGACAGATTGGGGCTATGGTAGCGTGACGCTGCATGATGAACATCTGGGTACCTATGTGACGAGCGATGAGGAGACGCTTCGTGTGACAGCTGATGAAGCGTATGGCTGGTATGTTAAAGAGGTCTTTGGACTGACTCCTGTGGAACAAGGAGAGCATCTGTGGACCACATGGAACGGTAAGCCAGTGATCGCAGGAACGGAGGGCTTATTAAAGGTGATGGAATCCGCAAGTCCTGCACCTAACGCCTCAGACTTCAACCATACGACTTTCCGTATAGAGACGGTATCGGATGGCTTAGCGGAAGCGATAGCCGCTGCGCAAGCGGCAGATACAGCGATTGTATTCGTTGGAAATCACCCGCTTATTAACGGAAAGGAAGAGAATGATCGCCCAGGCTTGGAACTGGCTGCTTCCCAGCAACGACTTATCGAGGAAGTATATCGTGTCAATGCGAATACGATTGTGGTACTGACGGGTAGTTATCCATTTGCGATTCCTTGGCTTCAAGAGCATATTCCAGCGATCATATACACATCTCATGCGGGACAGGAGCATGGTACAGCTATAGCGGATGTATTGTTTGGAGATTATGCACCGGCAGGGCGTCTCAATATGACCTGGGTTGAGAGCGAGGATCAATTGGGTGATATCAAGGATTATGATATCATTCGCAGCGGCCGTACCTATCAATATTTTGAAGGTGAACCGTTATATCCATTTGGACACGGGCTAACGTATTCGCCATTTGAGTATAGTGATCTGCATACAGACGCCCATAAGGATAATGTTAAATCTATGGCTACACTTGACGCCGCGGATACTCTCCAGGCGTGGGTTGATGTGACGAACCGGGGCGAATCTGCTGGTGAAGAGGTTGTACAGCTATATGTACGCTCTGAAGCCTCGCGTGTAAAGCGACCATTGAAGACGTTGTGCGGATTTCAACGCATTCGCTTGGAGCCAGGTGAGACACGAACAATTACTTTTACGGTTCGAGTGAAAGATTGGGCGATTTGGGATGTAACACGGGATGGCTATTGCGTGGAATCAGGTGAATATATACTGTTGGCAGGCGCCTCCTCAGCAGATATTCGATTGGAGCATCCTGTGTACGTTCGGGGTGAAGTTATTCCACCACGACAAGCTGGACCAAGGATTCGAGCTGAAAACTTTGATGATTGCTTCGACATCCTGCTGGATGAAAGCAAGGAGCAAAAGGAGGCCTGTGTACGTCTCCGTTCACCGCAACGTTCCGGTTGGATCGCCTTTCATGGCATAGACATGAATACGGTGAGTGTGGTCGAGCTCCAGTGCCGCGTGTCAGGCAACAGCAGTGATGCAGCAATCGAGTTGCATTTGGATGCGCCGGACAGCCCTGCTGTGGCGCGCATCAACGTGGGCAATACAGGAGGGGCACAAGCATGGGTGACACTCTCTGAAAAGGTACAATCAGCCTCCGGCATCCGTGATGTATATCTGTCGCTCAGTGGGGAAGTGCGACTGGGTCATTTTACTTTGGGAGCTAGGGATCCAGAGGGTTCCGGCTTTCAGGCTTGAACTTACATCTGACATCACGTACAATGCATTCATCGAAGTTTCTACAGCTTAGGGGTGTCATCTCATTTGAATAGTGAAAAAAGACTACGCACCGCAACGCCCAAATGGCTTGGAATTGCGTTAAAGGCGCTTGTCTATTTGGAAAAACACGGGGAGCTTTGTGCCAGCGGTTCTATTGCCCGCTCCATTGATTGCGAAGTTACTTTGGTGCGCAGAGTGCTGACGCGGCTTGTGCAGGCAGATTTGATTGCAGCACGTGAAGGGCGCGAGGGAGGTTATGTGCTTACCCGTTCGGCGGATCATATTACACTTGCTGATATATACCACGCCATTGAAATATGTGATCCCATATTCCCGGGTATGATGCATGAACCGGAGACGAACCCTTTTTGCGGGGAGTTGGCGATAGCCGTATCTGAGATTTTAGCTGAGAGTGAACGTCGTATGCTGGAGGTATGGGAATCTCATACGCTTGCTTCGCTCGCCAAGCGTACATCGCTTGTGGTAGGGAATTGCAATCATACTGAAGATAAGGATGCCAAGTCATCTTCCCAAAGGGAGTAACATCTTTTCATTTAAAAGGATAATAGCCGATACGATCCTCAAGAGAGGGTTGTATCGGCTATTTCTGTGTAAGGGTCATGCCTCAAATTATATTTCATATGAGCAAACCCGGTTACGTCCTGCTTTTTTAGCTTCGTATAGTGCTTTGTCTGCCTGTTCCAGCAGGGCTGCTCCAGATATATCTTCTCCTGTACCAGGGAAGGTGGTCACGCCAATGGACACGGTGACTTTAAGAATAAGCCCGTCCGCTAAAACAAACTCATACTGATTTACTCCGCTAAGAATCTGATTAGCTATGCGTAGTGCTTGCCGAAAAGCACAATTCGGCAAGAGTACGGTGAATTCTTCTCCCCCGCTGCGGGTGACTACATCATTAGCACGGCACTTTTCCATTAGAATCTGTCCAAGCTGACGCAGCACGGCATCGCCTGCAGCATGTCCGTAGGTATCGTTTACTTCCTTGAAGTGGTCAATATCCAACACCAGTACAGATAAGTGCTCATGCCGTTGGCGGGCTTGGGGAAGCTCCTCTTCCAATGAAAATTCAAGCTGCCTTCTGTTGCTTAAATTGGTGAGATGGTCCGTATAGGAGGTACGCTCCAGACGGAGTAATAGCTCATTGGAGGTATTGATGGACTCAGCAATGAGGTACAGAAGACATCCACCAACCATCGAAATGAAGAATTGGAGCGGATACACGTGCAGAACATCATCGAGATTTTTCAAATTAATCATAAGGGGACAGAATATAATGCCCAAAGCAAAAACATTCATAATCATCAGCTTGGGTAAACGTGACCAGGACAAATGTGACAGTACAGTACACCCCAGACCGGCAAGTAGCATAAAAACGGCGCCTACGATAGCTTGATTGTTGATACCAAACAGCAATAGTCTGCCTAGACATATAAAAAGCGTTGCCATGAGCGCAGCCGGGCCACCGATATAAGTTGCGGTAGCTACGATAGCCAGATGACGAAGATCAGCGATGGTATTAAAGCCTACTGGAATAGAGTAGTACATGATAACAATGCCATAGCAACCGAAAAGAGCGCCTCCGATCCAATGCACCTTATGCGTTAAGGTGTGTAGACGGATTTTATACCTTTGTGAAATAAGGCCGGTTATGTACAAAAAGGTGACAAGGATACAGGTATTTACAAAAAACGTACTGAACAAGATGATAACCCTCCCGAGAGGCATATTCCTTCATTTTATCAAAAAGAACTGACATTAGGCTTAAAAAAGAAAAATTTATTGAAATTTATTACGTTAGGTTGACTTATAATGTTTCGATCATGTGCTTGGTGCATAACTGGGAATAGATTGAGCATACTCCAAAGATACATTAATTAGGAAATAGGTAGTGTTTACTGCTGCCATCTTGGAGATGAGGTTTGCTCATGATTCGCTATCCCTATCGCAAACATAATAGAAAATCGGGTGTGGATAAGAAGAATGGAAATTCTCCGCGCTATTTAAAAATCGAGAATTGCTTGGAAACCAACCTGCAGCAAATTAAGAAATTGACATCAGATAGTCCGGATTTTCTGATTCGCCGCTTTAAAGTGGGGATTAGAGAGGATGTTCCCGCCGCTATTGTATTTCTGGATAGTATGGCCAAGACGGATACGGTGAATGAACTCATCATGAAATCCATGCTTAGCAGCCCATCTGCTGAAGTGGCTGCTGAGGTCGAGAGCGCAGAAGCGCTGTACACAAAAATACAGAGTCACGCGCTTACGCTGGGAGAAGTGAAGGATTGCGATGATTGGAGTTCCATGATGAAACAACTACTAATGGGGGACACGATCATCCTATTAGAAGGCTGTGAAAAAGCGATTGCGTGCGGTACGCGTGGAGGAGAGACACGCGCGGTCAGTGAGCCAACCACCCAGACAGTCGTCAGAGGACCAAAAGATGGTTTTGTGGAATCCCTGTTCACGAATATTTCTCTGGTTCGGCGCCGGATTAAAAGCTCCGATCTTACACTTGAGATGTTCCAAGTGGGAAGCACGTCCCTCACAAATGTGGCCATGCTGTACATGAAGAATATTGCAAATCCACGCGTCGTAGATGAGGTTCGTAAACGGGTAGAAAGCATCAATATTGACGCAATTTTTGAGTCTGGCATGGTTGAGGAGATGATACAGGAAAATCATTTCACTCCATTTCCGACGATCTTTAACACGGAAAGACCCGACACCATCAGCAGCAATATTATGGAGGGCCGAGTGGCGCTCATTATAGACGGAAATCCGTTTGTATTGGTGATGCCCACAATATTTGCCCAATTTTTTCAGAATTCTTCGGATTATGAAGAGCGTTACGATATGGCGACGGTGGTCCGCCTCATTAGATATATCAGCTTCATTATTCTTATTCTGGGGCCTTCTCTCTACATTGCCTTAACAACGTATCATTATGAAATGATACCGACTCCACTGCTGATCAGCATATTGGCTCAGCGGGAATCCGTTCCTTTTCCGGCATTTCTAGAGGCGTTAATTCTGGAGGTCACCTTTGAGATTTTGCGTGAGGCGGGTATTCGAATGCCGCGTGCGGGTGGTCAAACGGTATCCGTTATAGGAGCGCTTGTGTTGGGACAAGCGGCCGTGGAAGCCGGAATTGTCACCCCGCTGCTCACGATTGTAGTAGCCCTGACAGGGATAGCTAGTTTCGCGATCCCAGCCTATAACATGGCAGTGGCCGGGAGATTGTGCCGATTTATTTTCATGATACTGTCTGCGTCCATGGGCCTATACGGCATTACATTGGGGCTGATTGCACTAATTGCTCATATGAACAGTCTGAGTTCGTTCGGGGTGCCCTACATGGCGCCTTTCAGTCCTTTTGTGCTGGAGAGTCAAAAGGATGCCGTATTGCGACTCCCATTCTGGATGATGAAGAAACGCCCTAAAAGCATTACGTCTAATAATCAGAAACGAATGAAGGATGGAAGCGGAACTTCCTCTTCTGATAAAACCACGCCGATGCAGGAGGGGGGCAATCAGGGTGTATCAGGGGAAGAGGAATGAACAAAGTGCAGTAACTTTTAAGGGAAGAATAGGGAGACTGTGTTTAGTCCTGTTACTGTTCGCTCCATTGTTATCCGGTTGCTGGGATTCTGTGGAGTTAAACCAGAGAGCAGTAGTAGCGGGGATAGGAATTGATATAGTGGGGGAGTCAGAATATGAGGTCTCCCTGCAAGTGATCGTGGCAGATGAAATCGCTGGAGCCAAAGCGAGAGGAGATACTCCTGTCGTTTTGTATCGGGAAAAGGGCAGAAGTCTGTTTCAAGCGATCCGCAAGGCTTCACAAAGGGTTCCACGGGTCATTTCTTTGGCGCATACCAAACTGGTCGTTATTGGTGAAAAGCTGGCGCGGGCTGGAATCGGCGATACGATGGATTTTCTGGAAAGGTCTACAGAAATCCGACTACCGGTGAAAGTGCTGGTGGTACGTGGTAATACTGGGAAGGATGTACTGGCAATCATGACCGCGATCGGCCGTATTCCTGCCAATGATATTTCAGGAAAGCTGGAAACATCGGAGCGTTTGTATGCCGGGGATTACGCGGTGACTATCGACGATGTCATTCGCAGCCTGTCTCATAAGGGTGGCGGTCCTGTGCTTACGGGCATAGGGGTCAATGGGAATTTGGAGCAGGCCCCAAGCAAGAGCAATGTGGACAACATTTTACCGAAAGCTATTGTTCACATTAACGGAATGGGGGTGTTCAAAAAGGATCGGCTTGTCCGCTGGTTGGACGATGACCGGGCCATTGGACTGTCTATGATCAACAACAAGGTGAAAAGTGCCCAAACAACACTGAGCTGCGGGAAGAATAGGGAAACCATTGGCATCGAAACCTTGTTTTCTGCAACCAATATACACACTCGGATGGAGCAAGGAGAGCCTATTTTTGTGATTAACTTAAAACAGACCGGGGCAATACAGGAGGCCGAGTGCTCGATTAACTTACAAAGTCCGGAGGCGATGAAAAGATTGCAGGAGCAATGGACAGAGGAGACGAAAAAAATGATCACTTCAACAGTCAGGGAGGTTCAGCATACCCGCAGCGATGTAATAGGCTTTGGCCTTGCGCTGGAGAGGAGCTATCCCAAACAATGGAAAAGACTCTCTTCTGATTGGAGCCGTTATTTTGCGGAAAGCACCGTTCGTGTTCAAGTGACTTCTGTACTGAAACACACTCAGTCGCGGACTAACCCATATTCCAAGGGAGAATCAGACTAGTGAAAATAGAACAAGGAGGGAAGGCCATGAAAAAAAAGGTACAGATAGGTGCAAAAGAGATGATCTCTCTTATGGTGTTGTTTGAGATGGGCACATCCATGATGTCTATTCCCGGAAGGAATGCGGGCAAGGATGCATGGATCGCCATTCTCATTTCCACGGTTTTGGGGGCAATGCTTTTTGTATGCTATGGCAGCCTTCACCGACGCTTTCCCAACTTGCTAATGACACAGTACTGCAGAACCCTTTTGGGGAAGAGAGCAGGGAGTACGCTTGCTTTTTTATATATCGTGTTTTTTCTTTACGGCGGAGCACGGGATCTTCGGGACACGGGGATCCTGATTGCCGACCGGACACTTCAGCATACGCCGTTGACAGTCATCTGTGGTTTAATGGTTGTACTTGTCATGTATGTGGTGTATTTGGGAATCGAGGTTGCAGGTCGGACGGCCATCATCATGTTGATTTTGCTACTGCTGCTGGGCCTTGCTACGAATATATTAATTTTGTTGGCAGGCATTGTAGATATGGGCAATATATTGCCCATAGCCGAGCATGGCTGGCAGCCGATATGGCAAGTTGTTTATTCGCAAGCCGTGATGCTACCGTACGGCGAGATGGTTACGTTTGCGATGATTCTCCCTACATTAAAAAAGGAATACCGTGCCAATGGGATAGGGATTTCCGCTATATTGCTGGGAGGGCTGCTCCTGTCTATTATTACACTGTCCAATGTGCTTGCACTGGGAGAGGATGTGTTCAAACGGGCGACTTACCCGCTACTCACGATGATCAGTAAGGTCGAAATATCTGATTTTATCGACAGAGTCGATGTCATCGGCGTGATGAGCGTTATTATTTTTGATTTTTTTAAAATTTTGATTTTCTATTATGCCGCGGTTAAAGCCGCAGAGGATGTATTGAGAATACCTTACCATAAACTGATCCTGCCATTTGGTCTGATCATGTTAGTCTCTTGTGTATTGATGGCACTGAACTATCAAGATCACCTTCAAACAGGCGAGTTAGTGCTGAAATGGCTGTTTCCGATATTTGCCGTGTTTTTTCCTATCTTGCTGCTAATCGTGTCGTGGCTGAGAAAGACCTGGAATAAAAAAAGAGGGTAAAATATCTCAAGAGTCATCATCTTGCCGACAAGAAAACATCGGTATCGGTCAAATGCTCATTTTGATGTTCCATTTTATTCTGGGAAATGCGGTCGTAAGGGTGCCTTGTTCTTTCATTCATTATTTGTTTGCGTTATCCCTTGTTTGTTCTTTCTGCTGGCTCTCTTGCGAAGAAGCAGAGGAAGGAGTAGAAACTTTGAGGAAACGTGACCATTGCGAGAACAGGAAGCGAAATGTGTTTCCTATTGGCTTTTTGCCCACATTTATAAAGAACACTATCAGCATTCCTGCCAGAACGACATATTCCGATGGTCGCATCGTGCGAAAAGCCAATGAAATAGGTTCCCAAGGATGACGGGCACCGAAAAGCCATTTTATCGATATACTTGTTCCGAGCATGAGCAGCATGAAAAGCGTGAATATCCACAGTATCTTCATAAACTATCCCTCCGATTGTAAATAGGCTAAGCATGTACTCCATGTATACATTGTGTTGCAAAGCGGCACAATTTATCCGATCTCATTGACTTGAAATAAATTAAGATTTATACTTATTCTAAATTAATTTTTATTGTGATTATAAGTTTATAATAAATATAATCTGCGTTGATTAAGGGAGATGCGGTATGAGAACTCTAAATTTAACTTCGCAGCGCCAAGCGGTATATGATGTGGTTCGTGAGGCCCACGATCATCCTACTGCTGCCGATGTTATGAATCGGCTAATGGAGCGCGGTTATAATCTGGCCTATGGAACGGTCTATAATTCATTACGTTATTTAACGGATAAGGAATTAATCCGTGAGCTGAAACTAGGAGAAGCTGCTAGTCGTTATGACGGTCGAATGGACGATCATCAGCATATTATTTGTCAGGTATGCGGCCGAGTAGATGAAGTGATGAGTGAAGTCCCACACGATTGGATTGATACGGTTGCGCATGAAACGGGATATACCATTGCCCATGCCCATGTCGTATTCGGAGGAGTGTGTAAGGAATGTCAAAGCAAGCGAATCAAGTAACGAATCGTATTAAAGTGGCTGACATGCCTAGACGCGTAAAGGGCAGTTGGACATCGATGTTGTCTGCCCCGTCTACACCTGCGGTGCAGACCGTTCCTTCTAATGAACCTTTGTATTGTCCGACCACACGTCGCATCATTCTGATCAGTTCCGTACCGGGTGTAGTCCATGGTGTGGTGCGTACGTTGTCAGATGCGTGTTTTGACGTGATGGTCTTCCATCGCTGGGAGCCTGAAGTGCAGCGTCATTTGGGGAGCGACC
This sequence comes from Paenibacillus sp. lzh-N1, assembly GCF_002872435.1. NCBI lineage: Bacteria > Bacillati > Bacillota > Bacilli > Caryophanales > Paenibacillaceae > Paenibacillus > Paenibacillus sp. lzh-N1. The sequence goes on from NZ_CP025696.1 coordinate 2,099,221, forward strand.
TCTTGATTTACGATTTGACCGCCACCGATCCACGGCGTGAATTGCTGAATATCCGCAATGACCTTGAACATGAATACATGAAAGATACACCAGTTATGTATGTAGTTCAGGATCGGATGTCTGTACGTGCGCATGAGCTGCTTCCTTCGGAAGAGGTGCTGGTATGGCCACTGGCATCCAACCAAATGGTGCATGACATCGAGCGGATGATTGTGCGTCATCCGGTGATTTCCCGCCAGGTAGCGCAGACCAGCCGTCGTACGGTGTTCAAGGACATCTGGATTGATCGTGATAAAATGTTGGTATATAAGGAAGAGAATCCATTGAATCTGACCAAAACGGAATACGATTTGCTGCTGAAGCTGATAGATTCTCAAGGAAAAGTGATCTCGCGCGAGCAAATGATGCATGATATCTGGGAAACTGATTTTGTTGGCGGCAGCAATGTTGTGGATGTGCATGTCAAAAGTTTGCGCAAGAAGCTGGACGATCGACCTGCGGAGCCTGAATATATCGCTACCGTAAGAGGTGTAGGATACAGATTGGCAGACTAAACGGAAGGTTATGAATATCGATGAATTTCCGCCGGATGGAGACCATTCGGCGGTTTTTATATACGAACCTAAAGTTGACACTAGGTGTGACAGTTGACTTTATCAGGATACATACACTACAATCGGTAGTGTGAGGTGCTTCTTATGAAACGACTGAATTTTAAAGCTGGCGAAACCGGACTTAACCGATTTTTTGGGCCTCTGGAAGCCAAAATCATGGATATTTTATGGTCCACTTCGGATCGGAGTATCAAAGAAGTGCAGACCGCATTGGAGGGGGATCGGGACTTTAACTTCAATACGGTAATGACCGTGATGAATCGTTTAGTGGAAAAGGGGATTTTGAGCAAAAGTATACGCGGGAGAACGTCCTTATACCGTCCTGTCTTAAGCAGAGAAGAGTTTATGGATGAGCAATCCAAAGAGCTGAGTCACGAACTGGTGGATGAATTTGGTCCTCTTGCTGTCAATCATATGATTGATGCTCTGGAAGTAGCTGATCCGATTTTGATCGAACGTTTGGAACAAAAAATTAAACAATGGAAAAAGGATATGTAGACGATGTGGAAAACACGTTCTAAATTACTGTTTACAGCAGGCGCCTTGATTTCGGGTTTTGCCCTTATGCAAATGGGGATGTACGCCGGGCAGCATGTTTTCGGCTGGAAATTGAATTTTAACGTGTTTCAAATTTGCAGAAGTTTGTTGCAGCACTACGGAATTGGCTACATGGTGGATGCGCTCAGCGGACTGGTTTTTGTAACCTTCGGTATCGCCGGAGGAGAAGCAGTCAGACAGTGCATGGCTACCAGGGCGGCTTTCCGCAGACTGCACCGAATGCGCGACCTGCCGTTGACCGAAGCACTGGGTGAGCGATATCGTGAACTCGGGACCGATCGGATTTGGGTCATTGATTATGCCAAGCCTGCTGCCTTCACCATGGGGTTATGGAAGCCGCGTATTGTATTGTCCTCTGCACTATTGTCCTTACTGGACAAGCATGAGGAAGAAGCGGTTATATATCATGAAGCATATCATATGAAACATTATGATCCATTGAAGACCTGGTTCCTGCAAATGTGCGCTACACAGCTGTTTTATTTGCCGGTGCTACGTCATATTACCAACCATTACAAGACTGCCCGTGAAATCTTGGCGGATAACGAAGCGATTCATCGAGCCGGCTCACCGGTTGGGATTGGGAGCGCATTGCTTAAGCTTCTGAGTATGACGCCTGCTAACGCCCGTCTGGTAAACTCCGCTGCTTGTTCCTCTTTTGCAGAAACGTCCATTAATTATCGGATCTCACGTATTCTTGACCCTCAGCAAGAGCCGATCATTCAAATGCCTTGGCGTTCGATTATGTTTTCAGGCTATGTACTAATCATGCTGACGCTTATGTTTACACTGGCGTTAATCTAGTTTGGTCAAAAGTTATCTTAAAGGGTGGCGCCTTGTGCGCTGCCGATTCTTGACGTATATTACACTACGCATTGTAGTATAATTACCTAATCTGTACACAACTTAAAAGGAGATGAGTTTACATGAATCAAACGCTTGCGAATATTGGATTGTTATTGGTACGAATTTTTACAGGAGTTATTTTTATCGTTCACGGTGCACAGAAGTTTCAGGGACTAGACGGAACCTCCGGCTTCTTCCAGAGCCTCGGACTTCCTGGCTGGATGGCCCCTGTGGTCGCTACGGTTGAGCTGGTTGGAGGCATTGCACTGGTTCTGGGTATTGGAACACGACTGGCTGGAGCAGCATTGACCATCGTAATGATCGGTGTATTGCTCACTGCTAAAAAAGGACAGCCTTTTGGCTCGATTGAATTTGATCTCCTGATTTTGTTCACCAGTCTTCAGCAAGCCCTTGTCGGTGGACGCTTTCTGGCGGTTGATCAGTTGTTTGGCCGTAAAAAGGCTGAAAATAGTAACGTACAGGTCTAAATATTCATATAACCGCGTCCTTAGTCTCATAGGGCGCGGTTTTTGTTTTGCTCCTTTGTGAAATTTTCTTGTAAATCATTTGCTGCTTTCAACCGATATAACTAACATTGAATGTAATACAAATATATCGCTTTTTAAGCAAAGGGGAAGAAAGATACATGGGAACAAGGCGAAAGAGAAAGACAATTTGGACACTCAGGAACAAGTTAATTTTAGGTTTTTTACTTGTTTTGCTGATTCCGAGTTTAAGTATTTCCATTGCAACCTATAAATCATCATATAATGCTATGGAGAAACGGCTTTACAGCAGTGCAAATCAGGGGGTAACGACAGCTAACTCCGTTATTGAATATGCAATCGCCAGTAAAATTGAAGATGTGGGATATTTGGCGGAACGCCTCGACGGTTCGATGATTGATGGGCCAAACAGTCCCTTGATTCAGCCCAAGCTGATCCAATACATAGGCTTGCACGAAGACGCGAAGGATATTTTCGTGGGAACACCGAAGGGGCTGATGATCCGTGGAGTGCCCAAAAAGGACGAAGGAACATTTGACCCACGCACACGACCATGGTACATCGAAGCGATGAAGCAACCGGGCAAGGTAGTGATCACCCCTGTTATCATCAATTCATCAGGCATTCCTGTAGTCATCGTATCTCGGACGCTTTCCGACCAGTCTGGCGTGATCGGGGTCTCTCTGAATCTGGAAAGTGTACGTAAACTGGCCTCCATTAAAGTGGGCCAGGAGGGGTATATCGTCATTCTGGATCACACGAAGAAATTCGTAGTCCACCCTACGGCTAAAGCGGGTTCATTACCTCAGGATAATTCTCTTGATAGGCTGTACACTGCGCCGAGCGGGAACTTTAACTATATGTATGAAGGTCAGGAAAAATATTTGACCTATGTAACGAATGAGGATACCGGCTGGAAAATTGCGGGTACCTTCTATCGATCCGAGATTAGCGATGCCACCGCTGCCATGCGTTATGTAACCATTATTGTGCTGGCTGCCTCGTTGGTGATTGCGCTTATTGCGATTTTCCTGATTACCCGTTCTGTTCTGGTTCCGATTCGTAAGTTGCAAAAATCAGCAGAACGAATCAGTGAAGGAGATTTGACGGGCGATTTAGAAACGGGAAAAACAGATGAGGTAGGCGAACTATCTGCTCATTTTCAAACCATGGTGGATAGTTTGCGTACGATGATTCGAAGCGTACGCGAAACAACTGATCGGGTAAGTTCTTCAGCGGAGGAGCTGGCTGCGGGTGCAGATCAGACGACCCAAGCCATTGAGCATGTTACTATTGCTATTCAGGAAGTAGCTGTAGGCAGCGAACGTCAGCTGCAAAGCGTCAAGCATGGCTCTGTGAGTATGGAGGGACTGGCTCAGCAAGCAGCGGATGTATCTGAGCGCATGGTGGGTGTATCTGAACATGTGAAGATGAATGCCGAGTCGGCACAGGAAGGCAGCAAGGCTGCTACGCAGGCTGTACAGAAAATGCATGATATCGACGAGACTGTTCATGATCTTGGACACGCTATGGACTCCCTGAGTGAGCGTTCAGGTGAAATCGTGAATATTATCAGTGTTATATCTGGTATCGCCAAACAGACCAATCTGTTGGCACTGAATGCATCCATTGAGGCGGCACGGGCTGGGGACCATGGCAAAGGATTTGCCGTGGTTGCTGCAGAGGTACGCAAGCTGGCTGAAGAATCCGCAAAATCGGCTACCTTGATCTCGGAGCGCATTGAAGCGATGCAGGTGGATATGAACCATGCTTTAGGCGCGATGCAACAAGCACGGGTACGGGTGACGGAAGGTATTGATTCGGTAACCACATCGGAGCATTCCTTTGCGGAAATCAGTCAGGCTGTTGAACGCGCGATGGGGCATATCCATGAAATTACCGGAGTGACTCAGGAAATGGCACGGGGGACTGTAGGTGTCGTGGATATTATGAGCGATATTTCCCATATTTCGGACGAGGCGGCGAGCAACACCGAGTCGATCTCAGCAGCGGCTGAGCAACAGCTTGCTTCCATCGAGGAAATTGCTTCATCCACAGCAGACCTCAGTCAAATGGCAGAGGAACTGCGCGAACTGGTTGGACGTTTCCAGATTGAAGAGAAATCATAAATGGTAAAAAGCGCCCGGATACCGGAGGTTATATTCCGTATCCAGGCGCTTTTTGATGTTTTATTAAACCTTTTGGTTCGCAGGGTTAGAAGTCACCGTTGAACGACTTGCGGCGATTCAGACGGAAACGGGCACCCCGTGAGCTGTTGGACGGACGCAGAGAACTTCTCTGAAACATATTGTTCAGAATCAGTGCGAAAATGACCAGTACAGTCCCATACAGTTCATAACGGCTAATGGTATAGCCTTGGAAATACATAAGTATCAGCGTGGTAATCGGTACAAAATTAATAAATAGAATTCCGTTCAGCGGAGACAGCTTGCGGATTCCGGCATTCCAGCTCAGCAAGGCCGCTAGCCCTGGAAGCAGGATCATAAAGCTCATTTCATATTTGACTGACCATACGTGTTGCCAATCCGGCACTGTAATCCAGTTGAAAGCAGAGGCAAAGGTCACGACTACAAAAGAGACCAGAGTTCCAAGCAGGCAGGTCAAGGTTGAATATCGAAGCGTAGACCACCCTGCAAAATGACTGCCTCCCATGGAATATACGACCCATCCGACGACACCTACGAAAATAAGCAGCAGCGCCAATAGATGTTGTCCGGCAAGCGTGAAAAAGGTCCATTTGCCGTTCGTGATAACCAGTAATGCTCCAGCCAGCGCAATCAACATGCTGATTAATGTATATTTTGGAGGTATTTTACGGGTCATGACCCACACCATCGCAATGGAGATCATCGGCATTAGCACTTCCATAATGGAAGCAACAAGGGTACCTGCTGCCCCCATCGCGTGCTGTCCCTGGAAAACGGCCATATTATAAATGGTAAATCCCATAGTTCCGAAGAACAACAACACCTTGCCCTTGCCCTCAAAGCGAAATGCAGTCCGTCCCTCTTTGAGCCACAATAGCACAATTAATATGAGTGTAACCGATAAATAGCGCAAAAATGAAAAGTACAGTGGATTAATATGCTGTAATGCAATGTGCGAAACCGGAAACATCGCCCCCCAGGACATACTGGCGATCAGGCATAATAAAGATCCGGTCATGATCTGTTTGTTCATGGTGTACAAAAGCTCCTCCTTGCCGGTCTCAGCGGACATATCTTATGGACACATCATAAAGGATAGGAAGCTGTTGGTAAAATGATTGAAAATAAACATTATGATCATTTAAAATGATGATAAGTGACAAGGCGCGTCAATTTTGGTGGCCCTTGCCCTTCACAATAAGGGGGAACAGTAGTGGATCTGAACGATTTAAACATTTTCCAGACGGTGGCTGCACATGGCAGTGTCAGCAAGGCGGCAGCCGAGCTTAGCTACGTCCAGTCTAATGTAACGGCCAGAATCAAGCTACTGGAAAAGGAACTGCAGACACCTTTATTTTATAGACATAAGCGGGGGATGATCCTCAATGCTGAGGGTAAGCGTCTGCTGCAATATACGAAAAGCATTTTATCGCAATTTGAGGAAATGAAGCATGCGTTTCAGAACACCTCCGCACCTTCAGGGGTACTGGAGATTGGTATCGTGGAGACTGTCATTGCCCTTCCGGCCATTTTGCATGCTTACTACAGTAAGTACCCGGATGTCGAATTGTCCCTTAAGGCAGGGGTTACGGAATCACTGGTGCAGGAGGTTGCAGAAATGCGACTGGATGGAGCCTTTGTAACCGGACCGGTCAAGCATCCGCTCATTGAACAGTTTGATGTATTTCAGGAAAAGCTGGTCCTCGTATCTCAAGGAAGTGACTTTTCGGTTGACGATTTTGCAACTCGTCCGCTCCTGGTATATAAAAAAGGCTGCGGATATCGGGGAAGACTGGAAACCTGGCTCAAAATGGAGGGGATTATCCCCAAGCGGATCATGGAGTTTGGGACATTTGAGACGATTATCGGTAGTGTAGCAGCAGGCATTGGAATGACCGTTTTTCCCGAATCCTCGATCAGCGGGCTGGTGGCTCAAGGTCTTGTGTGCGGTCATGCCATCCCAGAGCCTTACAATGAAGTGACAACGGTGTTTATCCGCCGTAAGGAGGCCTTCGTTACCAGTACCTTGCAGTCTTTTATAGATGAAATTACCACTCAGACAGAAGCGTAGCTTTATCGCTTGGGCTCGGGTACAATGAGAGGGATTTGATCTCATTGTTCATCCTGAAGGAGGGCTATTATGTTTACAATATATCCGGCTGCTTCCCGATTCAGCTTCGATAAGGGATGGCTGCGGGGGAGCCACAGCTTTTCATTCGCGGAGTATCAGGATGAGAACAATACAGCGTTTGGTCCTATGCGTGTCTGTAATGACGATGTCATCACACCGGGCCGGGGCTTTGGGGCGCATCCGCACAGCGATATGGAGATTGTCTCCATTGTACTGTATGGGGAACTGCGTCATGAAGACAACCGTGGACATGTGGCAGTGACCCGTTTTGGAGGCATTCAGCGAATGTCAGCGGGCCATGGCATCATTCATACGGAGCACAACGCTTCGCAAACCGAGGATGTCAGTCTGCTGCAATTGTGGTTTAGTCCGCACACGAGAGGATTGCAACCTTCCTATGAGACTACAGCGTTCAATACGGAGCGTCTGCACGGTCAGCTTCTGCCTGTTGTTGCTGGAAAGCGTGTACCAGGCACGGAGGGTGAAATAGCTTCAATCAATCAGGATTTAACGATTTATTTAAGCAAACTTCAGCCCGGGGAACAAGTCGAATTCACACAGGCCGAGGGTCGGCGCGTGTTCTTGTTCGTCATCGAGGGCTCACTGCGTGTGAACGGTGAATATCTTCTGCAAGGGCGCGATTCTGCTCGTATAGAGGAGGAGCCGAAGCTATCACTGAAGGCAGAAGATTCTGTTTTTTATATGCTGATTGATTTGCCCTAAAAGGAGGTGCGCACAATGGCGCAGCAGGAAACATGGCTGATCAAGCATGCTGTCACGGGGCGAAGCTTTGCTGACAGCCGCAAGCAGCGTTTTGATTGTCGTTTGGAATTGGCGGACGGCGTGTTTCGCTTCACACTTCAAGAGTTGCCGCGTGAGGCAGCGGAGGCGATTGTGCGTTTCAGCGAGGAGCTGAACGTATTTCGCTTTGTAACGCCCGCAGACGGTGGACCCGTGGTAAAGCATTGGTATTACGTCACCCCGGAAAGTGTGCAATATCATGCTCAGATCGGTGAGCTTACGTTTGAAGCTGGTTCTGAGATTGAATACCATCCCGAGGAGTATTGGGGAGACTAAATCTTCTTAATCATAAATGTTCGAATGTATAATCGATTTTCGAAGGCTCTGCATCATTGCAGGGTCTTTTTGCTATGTGTTCAAGATGGTGAGTTCATTGGATACATAATCCTTTGCAGGCTGGTACATCCTATATGTCATATTTACCTGATCGGCTTATTCGTAAAGGGGGGACTAACGATGAAGAAAGGGCGCTTTCCCAAGTTGCCAAAGCTACCGTGGAGCCGGAGAGCGATTCCAACCGGTGAGCGCAAAACACGAAATTCTTCTCGTGTGCCTAAAGGGCTGCCGGAGTCTTCATGGCTAGAAGAGCCACTGCGCAGCAGTCTGGAAGACAATAGGGTCGCATTGCGTGATATTTTCAAGGAATGCTCTGATATCGTCTACCGAGAGCTCATGATTTCCCCTGAACGAAAAGGGTTGCTGGCATATTTCGAAGGCACGGTAAAATCAGAAGATTTGCAGGATCATATCCTGCGGCCTGTCATCTTGGGCATGATGCTCAAGGACCCTGAAGTGAACGGCAAATTGGAGCCGCTGGATGAGACTCGTATTTCCATGTCCCAGACCAAAACGATGGATGAATGGAAGCAGGTATCGGCAGCGATACTGGACGGCAATGCCGCTCTGTTCGTAGATGGAACGGCTCGTGCTTATATTTTCAGCGCCAAGGGGGGCGTCCGCCGTGGTGTGGAGGAACCGCAGACCGAGGCTGTTATTCGCGGGCCGCGTGAGGGCTTCACTGAAACACTTCGCGTGAATACGGCACTGCTACGGTTCAAGCTGAAAACCTCCAAGCTCAAGATGCACAGCATGACCCTCGGAACAGAAACCCAAACGAGTGTCGTCCTTACCTATATCGAAGGGATCATAGATCCGAAGCTGGTGGAGGATGTTAAAAAGCGCCTCAGCGATATTAAAATTGATGGTGTTCTGGAGACTGGATATATTGAGGAACTGATCGAAGATCACCCATATTCGCCGTTTCCGCAAATGGAATACACTGAACGTCCGGATACCGTCACCGCGCAATTATTGGAAGGACGTTTTGCCATTTTTGTGGACGGAACCCCTTTTGCCCTGATTGGACCAGTCACGATGTGGCAAATGATGCAAGCGAGCGAGGATTATTACGAGCGCTTCTTCATCAGTAATATGGTGCGCTGGATTCGGTTTCTTTTTCTCATCATGGCTCTCTTTCTGCCAGCATTATATGTAGCGGTGACAACCTATCATCATGACATGCTGCCGACGACGCTCATCTTGAGTATAGCGGCGGCTCGGGAATCCATCCCTTTTCCAGCACTGGTGGAAGCGTTGATGATGGAGATTTCCTTTGAGGCGTTGCGAGAAGCTGGGATTCGTCTCCCCAAAACGGTCGGTCAGGCCGTCAGTATCCTGGGCGCGCTCGTTATTGGGCAGGCCGCAGTACAGGCAGGGATCGTATCGGCGCCAATAGTCATTGTTGTGTCGCTCACAGGTATTGCCTCGTTTACCATACCGCGTTTTAATTTTGCCATTACGGTTCGTCTACTGCGATTTCCAATCATGCTGATGGCTGGTTTATTTGGATTGTTTGGCATCATTATTGCGACAACGCTGATTGCTACGCATCTAACCAAGCTAACATCGTTTGGTGTCCCTTATATGAGTGGATATAGCCCGTACAACCATATGGATCAAAAGGATATTATCGTCCGTGCACCTTGGTGGAAAATGACCAAACGTCCTTCATGGATTGGTAAAGACAACAACAAACGAGCGAAGAAAGAGATGAATGGATCGCCTAAAACCGAGGAGGGATGGTGATGAAGCCCACATCGAATACACAGCAAATGCGTAAAGCAGCTGTACTCTGTTGTCTACTGCTTTGTTCTGTTCTTTTGGGAGGATGTTGGGATCGTCGTGAAGTGAATGATGTGGCCTTTGTGATGGGTACCGGGCTTGATAAGGAAGGCGATCAATACCGGGTAACGATGCAAATTGCTCTGCCCGGACAGCTCGGATCTTCGGGCAGCACAGGAGGAGGGGGAGGTACAAGTGGTACGAAGTCCTATTACCTGGAGTCCAAAACAGGTCCAAGCTTTCGGGGAGCAAGTACTGAGGAACAGCGAGAGGTTTCGCGGACGCTGAATTATTCTCATCGACGGGTGCTGCTGCTCGGGGAGACGCTGGCACGAGAAGGGATTAACAAAATGATGGATGTCATTGCACGTATTCCGCAGAACCGCCTGTCTTCCCTTGTTGTTATCACAAAGGGGTCAGCGATGGAAATGCTTCAGGCAGATGCTCCGATTGAGCAATATCCAGCAGAAATGGTGCGTGAGCTCAACTTTTCCTATATGAAGAACCCTCGTTCCGTTAAATTGCTGATGAATTCCGTCCTGCTGGAAGGCATTGATCCGGTAGTGCCGGTAATGTCTCTGGTGAAGAATGGGCCTGATAGTCTTAAAGACAAGAAGACAAATATTCAGGTCGATGGACTGGCTGTCTTTCGACAAGACAGGTTAACAGGGGTTATTGATAATCACCTCAGCCGGTTTCTACTGTTGGGTATGGAGCAAGCCAAGGAAACAGAAATTTTTATCCCCCCTCCCAAAGGTAGAGGTTACATATCTGTGCATCTCATCGAAAATAAAGTCCATATCAAGCCCTTTATTCGGGGGAACGAAATTCGAATGACTATTCATATGAACTGCAATGGGAATGTGAAGGAAAATGAGACGAGCTTCGATATTTCCAGAGAGGAAAATTTGAAGTGGCTGGAGCAGCAGACGGTCGAGGAAATCAAGAGGGAGCTGGGAGAGGCCGTCAAGGAAATCCAGCAAAAGTATCATTCAGACGTGCTTGGCTTGGGCCGGGCTATAATTACGAATCACCCGGATGAGTGGAAACGGATTAAACCTCAGTGGGAGCAATTGTATCCCAAGGTGGAGGTCACCATAGATCCGGTCGTCCATATTGAGAATATCGGTGCGGTCACCAAACCATTCGGGGTCAAAAAGGAGCAAATCCAGAATGAATAAAGTATTTCTATTACCTTTATTGCTGGCTATGCTCTTCATGTATCTGATTGACCGTAAACGTATTAGCAATGCACCTGCCGTCAATCGCTGGGTCTCCCGCGTACTGTATGTCATTAGCATTGGTATCTGGATTTACGGCACATCGACGAAGAGCACTGTTTATGTGGCTACTTGGCTGACCCGATTTATTGACATGTGGCTCCCCACCGCGTTGTAAATCGTGTAATGGATGCCTGCGGGAAAAAGGAGGATGTACCTGCATGAAACAGTTCACAACCAGACAAATTGTGCTGCTTGGTATATTAATGGAGGTCGGTATTACTCTTATACATGCTCCAGCGCAGGCAGCAGATCACGCGAATCAGCATGCCTACTGGACCTGTGTAATTGCGGCTATTGTGCTATGCTTGCCGATTTGGGCGATGTTGAGACTCAAGCGGCGCTTTCCTGATCAGGATCTGATGCAGGCGATGGTAAGCTCTCACCCTGTGCTGGGGCGTTTACTGCTTGCAATTTACCTTATTTTATTCCTGATCATTTTTGCGCGGGATTTGAGGATTATTACCGATCTGGTGGAGGTGGTGCTTTTGCCGCTGACTCCGATTGTGGTCGTATCTCTTATTGTGCTATTGACTATGGTATTTATGGTTAAAGGTGGAATGAATACACTCATCAATATGACCGAGATTTTTGTCCCGTTGTTGATTGTGACGCTGTTGACTATGCCGCTTTTTTTTGGAGGTAATATGGATTTTTCAATGCTGAGACCCTATTTACATCCGGAGGTAGATGGAGTGATCAAGGGTAGCTGGCGCATGCTCGGATATATGGCCGATATCATGATCGTTCCCTTTGTGATTTCTGGGAAGAGCTATAATGGACGTAGTGCATGGTTTGGGCATTTACTCGGAACCGCTATTCTGATCATGCTGGTGTTGCTGTCGGAGTTAGTGATTGGAGTTCCTATCTTGTCACGACTGTTTTATCCATCGTATGAACTGGTGCGTCAGTTGCAGCTAACGGACTTCCTGGATCGGTTCGACTTGTTCGTGACAGCACTGACCGTACCCACCTTTCTTACGAAGATTGGAGTTGATCTGTACGTTACCAGTTTGGCGGTAAAGCGTATGTTTGCCCATGTCTGGGGGAGTCTGATGGTTTGGCCCGTAGGTTTGTTAGGTTATGTCTGTTCGTTTATGCTGTTCTCCAATATCGTACAAATTTATGATTTTAGCCGGGAATGGACTGCGGTGATGGTCATTTTTTTTGTATTCATGCCCTTCTTGCTGTGGATGTTGCTACGGCCCAAATTTAAAGGGAGTGGCAACGATGATAAGTCCTCATCTGGTAGGGAGAGGGATAGAAGTGATCAGAAAGAAGGCCAGCAGGAAAGCGAAACAGGACACACCCACTTATAAGATTACTATATTTATCGAAAAAGTAATTCTTATTTGTGTTTTGCCTCTCTGATTGTATACTTGGTAGAAAGAAATATGACTTCTACAAGGGAGGCAACAGCATGGCACAACGCATGGCAGGTAAGAGAGTCGCTCTTGCCGGTCCCCGTAAAGCAGAAGAAATGGCACTGCTAGTTATGAAGATGGGGGGCGAGCCAGTAGAGCGTCCGGCCCAGGGGACTGTTTTTCTAGATGATATCGAGCTGCGCAACGCTGTTGTATCATGGGTGAAGAACCCTCCGGACTGGTACATCTTCACGACCGGTATGGGACTGGATGCTCTGTTCGATATGGCGGAGGATATGGGCGTGGCCGAGCAGATTATAGAGCTGCTGCAATCCTCCAACATTGCAGCACGGGGCTACAAGACGGTCAATGGACTCAAAAAGCGTGGCTTTACGCCAGCAGTACGGGACGAGGACGGAAGTTTGATCGGATTGACACGGGCCTTTGCCCCATATGATCTGAAGGGGAAGGAAGTGCTGTTGCAACTGCATGGAGATCCGGCCCCCCGGTTGGTAGAGTGGCTGGATGAGCAGGGCGCAGTGACCCGCCAAGTACTTCCTTATAAGCATATCCCACCTGAAGAAGCAAAATTGCAGGCGTTACTAGATGATGTTATAAACCGTACGATTGATGCCGTTACGTTCACGAGTGGTCCGCAAATCCGATTTTTGGCCCAATATGCCAGAGAGCAAAATCGATTTGAGGATTTACTGGAAGCTTTTCGTGAAGATGTAATTGCTGTATCGGTGGGCAAGGTGACCGCACAATCCATTTTGGAAGAAGGGATTGAACGAATCGTGTATCCAACTGAAGAGCGCATGGGTGCGATGATGGTGGAGCTGGGCAAATATTTTGAACATAGTGATTCGGTGCATGGCTGTGGTCTGAAGAGCGTGAACGGTCATTTGAAATGAGCTAGAAATGATAATGCAGTAAGCTAAAATGAACTTATATTTACTAATACAGCGTAAAATAGAGATAAGGGCCTACGAGGTCTTTATCTTTTTTTGTTGGACATGCATCGACAAAGTTTTTTGTTATAGCGAAAATATTTATCTAATATAATGAATAAGTTTCGATGCATGATATTGAGGACAGGAGCTGAGACGTTTATGAATTCTATTTGTGTATTTGCAGGGTCCAGACCTGGACATTCATCGGTATATGTTGAGGCGGCAGGCAAGCTGGGTGAAGCTATGGCTCGCCAGCATATCCGTCTAATTTATGGTGGCTCCAGCAGGGGGCTGATGGGTAAAGTAGCGGATGAACTGCTGGCGGGTGACGGTCAGGTCACCGGCATTATGCCCACCCTGTTATTCGATGCAGAGATCATTCATCAGGGAGTTACCGAGTTTATTGAGGTAGCAAGCATGCATGAACGTAAAGCGGCGATGAGTGAGATGGCTGATGCGTTTATAGCCCTTCCGGGTGGGTTGGGAACCTTTGAGGAGCTGTTCGAGGTATTGTGCTGGGCGCAAATTGGCATACATCGCAAGCCCATTGGGCTGCTGAATGTGAATGGATATTTTGACCCGTTGATAGAAATGGTACGTCATAGCGTGCAGGAAGGGTTTACCGGAGCTGATCATCCAGCACTACTGAGTATCTCTGCGGACCCGGATGAATTGCTGCATATGCTGAAAAATAAGGCAGAGAACTTGAAATAAAGCTTTTTTCGTGCTTGCACAACTGATTGAGGCAAGGTTATGATAAGACCCATAATCAAATAGCGGACAGACAAGGTGCCTTTGCGGTTGAGCAAAGGGTAACAGGGAATCGGGTGCAAGTCCCGAGCGGTCCCGCCACTGTAAGGAAGAGGATTCTTTTAAATGGTCACTCGTACAAAACGGGGAAGACGAAAGAATCCGTTGATGCCAAGCCAGGAGACCTACCTTGATCTGTATGCACCGTTAACCTTCGCGGAGAGGATGGGTGTACGAAATCAGGAAATCAGGCACACGTTGCTTTTTCCATGTTGGTTAGAGGTTTGCGTGGATATGAACGTGCAGCAGCGTTTGAAGCGTAAACAAAACAGATGGAAAACAACGGCAGATTGGAGGAAGACAAGACTGTCCTCTTACGCTGTTTCGTCTGATGAGAGAGATACGTACATAGGAACCCCATCCGGGCAGGATGGGGTTTTTTCGAGTTACAGGATGCCACAAATTATTGAAATAGATAGTATAGCTGCCCTGAAAAGGATGATAGGAGGAGCACGATGAGCCCATTAGGAAAATTGCTGGTGATTGGATTTGGACCAGGAGATATGGAACATATCACAAAACGTGCGTTGGATGCGCTGGCCGAAAGTGAGGTCATTATCGGCTACAATACCTACGTTGATTTGATCCGTCCGTTGTTGAACGGACAGGAGATTGTACGCACAGGGATGACAGAGGAAGTGAGCCGTGCGCAGGAGGCGGTTCGCCAAGCAGAGATGGGCAAGAAGGTAGCCGTCATTTCCAGTGGAGATGCTGGGGTCTATGGCATGGCAGGTCTGGTGTACGAAGTGCTGATGCAAAAAGGCTGGCGTCGCGAGGACGGGGTTGAGGTGGAGGTTGTGCCGGGGATCTCGGCTATTCAATCCTGTGCTTCGTTGTTGGGAGCGCCAGTTATGCATGATGCTTGCACGATCAGTCTGAGTGACCATCTGACCCCGTGGGAAACAATCGTGAAGCGTGTAGAAGCTGCGGCTTCGGCTGATTTTGTGATTGCATTATACAACCCGCGTAGTGGTCGGCGTACCCGCCAGATTGTGGAGACGCAGTCCATTTTGCTTCGTTACCGTGATCCGCAGACTCCGGTTGGGCTGGTGAAGAGTGCTTATCGTGAACGTCAGCAGGTTATTGTGACGACGCTGGAAGATATGCTGAACCATGATATCGGGATGCTGACGACCGTAATCATCGGCAATTCCTCGACGACAGTGTATGACGGCTTAATCGTGACTCCGCGCGGCTATCAGCGTAAATACACGCTGGACGCGACCGAACAGGTGCTTAAACCGCATCAGCGGCTTCGCACGGAAGCGGAGCCGTGGTCGCTGGGCGCGCAAGAGGATCGCGCGCTAGATGCACCGCAGGGAGGCGGAGCTCTGACTGCGCCTACCGGGCCTTCCGCGAGCGGTGCTGCGGTTGCCACGCAGGCACGCCCGCAAGCGATGGCTGCTGTACAGGTGCCGCCTGCGAAGCAAACCGGGGCGACCCCAGCATCGCTGGCAGCAGAGGCGCTCGGTCGTCTTGCTGTTGGCGGCAAGCTGCCAGGCGAAGCCAACGCTCGCTGGAGCGGGCAAGCGCCTACCGCCCAGAGCGCCGTTGGAACGGCAGCAGGGGCCGGAGCAGGAGCTGCGGCTGCGAAGGCGTCAGGCGGCTTTGGCAAGCCTGCGCTGTTTGAGGTGGGGGTTTCCCCTGGCGTGGGAAACAAGAAGTTCACTGCTCGGCAGATGGCACTGCTCGCCGAGGTAGCGGGTGATGATGGCGAGCTGGAATACACGCCAGATCATCAGATCGTGCTGCGCGTGCCGTGCCTAGACCCTGAGGAACTGGTCGGTCGGCTGCGGGATGAACGATTCATTGTCATGCCGCTCGGCGATGTGTTTAAGGTCAAGGCGTGCGACTTCTGCAATATGGAGAAAGATGACGCTGTGCCTGTGGCTGAGCACCTACAGGTTGTACTCGGCGGATTACAGGCACCCAAGGAAACGAGCATTGCTTTGAACGGATGCGGCATGGCCTGCTATGGAGCGGTGCTGGAGGATATCGGAATTGTCTACCGCAAGGGAGGATATGATCTTTTCCTCGGCGGCAAAAAATTTGGCCGTAATGCTCATGCCGCTCAGCCCGTAGCGGAAGGAATTCCGGGTGATCAGATTACGGACATCGTGGAGAATATTATCGCTGAATACAAGGAAAAAGGGCATCCGAACGAGCGTTTTCATAAGTTTTTCAAACGTGTAGGCATCGTTGCGGGTTTCCGGCATGAAGATGCACCGGCAACAGTAGAAGTGAACGCGGTTTGTGGTGATTAATAGGTTGGTAGGCTTGATGAACCGGATACAAGCATATATATAAAATAGGGCGTATGTAGACTATCCCTATAAATGAGGAGGAACAAACAGCAGTGGATGCAATATTGTTGGTTGGACATGGAAGTCGGGACCCAGAGGGTAATCAGGAACTGCTGGAATTTGCACAGGCGGTGGCAGATCGGGCGCCAGGTACGTGTGTAGAAACCTGTTTCCTAGAGTTGGCACGCCCAAGTATTGCCGAAGGAGTACAGGCGTGTGTGGAGAAAGGGGCGACACGTGTCGTTCTTATTCCGATTATTTTGTTCGCAGCAGTGCACGCCAAAATTGATATCCCGATGGCTATTGATCGGGCAAAGGCAAAATATCCGCAGGTGGAATTTGTATACGGACGCCCGATTGGCGTTCACGAGAAAATCGTTAGCATACTGCTGGACCGCTTGAAAGAAACCCGTCCGGTTGCCGTTCCAGCGGGGATGCATAGCGCGGTGGAGGCATCTGCCGAGGTATCCAACGAAGAAACAGCGGTACTTGTATTAGGACGCGGAAGTAGCGATCCAGATGCGAACAGTGACTTTTTCAAAATCACCCGTATGCTATGGGAGAAGCTTTCTTATACATGGATAGAAAGCAGCTTTATCGGTGTGACGCAGCCTTCCTTTCCCGATGGTCTGGAGCGTTGCGTACGATTGGGTGCCAAAAAGATTATCGTGCTTCCGTATTTTCTGTTCACAGGGGTGCTGATTAAGCGCATCGAAGAAATGACCCAGGAATTTGCTGAGGCTCACCCTGCATTACAAGTGGAAATGGGCGGATATTTTGGCTTCCATCCTCAATTGGTTGAGCTGGTGCTGGAGCGAGCTAATGAAGGCTTGTTCGGTAAGGTTACGGCTAATTGTGATAACTGCCAGTTCCGTCTGGAAGCGCAGGAGCATCACCATCATCACCACGACCATGACCACGACCACCATCACCACCATGATCACGATCACGACCATCATCACGATCATGATCACCATGCACATGAGCATGATCATCATCACGAGCACCATACACATAACCACGCTCACGATCATGTCCATGCTCACAGCCATAATGACCATGATCACGATCATTCACATACGCCGTCTGTAGTGAACGTAACCGGGCAGGTGAATGGCTCATGATTTTCATGCTGTGTGGAACGAGCGATGCACGGGAATTGGCGCTGCAAATTCGTGACATTGGCTTTAATGTATTGACTTCGGTCGTAACCGAAAGCGCGGCGGCCAGCTTGTCCGAAGCAGGACTGGACGTGCGTACAGGCCGAATGACAGCCGACGAAATGGGTGCAATGATTCGGGAGAAGGGGATAAAGGCTGTTGTTGATGCCAGTCATCCTTTTGCAGAGGAAGCACATGCGAATGCGATGGCAGCCGCTCGCGAGTCGGGGGTTCCTTATATCCGCTACGAGCGGACGGGACTAGTGTATGACAATCATCCGTTGCTCCATATCGTTCCTTCCTATGAAGAAGCGGCATTAGAAGCGAAGCAACTCAAAGGCTCTGTCATGCTTACGACGGGCAGTAAGACGCTTGGCACGTTCACCAAGCATTTACTCGGAGATCCGGAGATTCGTCTGGTTGCACGTATGCTGCCGCGTCTGGACAATATGGAGAAATGTGGCGAACTGGGGATGGAGCAAAAAAATATTATTGCTATGCAGGGACCCTTTTCCCGTGAGCTGAACGAAGCATTGTACAAGCACTTTGGTACGACCGTGATGGTCACCAAGGAAAGCGGACGCACAGGAGCAGTGGATGAGAAGGTTCAATCTGCTCTGGACCTGGGTATCCACGTCATTTTAATTTCCAGACCGGAAGTGGAATTTGGAACGGTATTTGATCATTTCGACGGAGTAATTGATGCACTGCGCACAGCAACTGGGAAGATTTCAATTTGAGTTGAGTCAAGTTCCTACAGGTTCAGTTAATCCAGAACGACGGCTGGCATGTATCTAAAATATAGTCATCTTAAAATACGTGTTTTAATAGAAATATCTGTTATTTCAATACACGAGCAGTTATTTTTCCTAAACTAATTTTCCATAAGGGAGTGGTCGATACCATGGACTTTAAAACAGATTTTAAACCGCTAACGGTACAGCCGCAGGAGATTGAGGGTAAAAGCTTCGCGATGATCACAGAGGAATTGGGAGAGCATCCATTTACAGCAGAGCAATATCCTGTTGTACAGCGTGTCATTCATGCATCTGCTGATTTTGAGTTGGGCCGCAGCATGGTATTTCATCCGAAAGCCATTGAAGCCGGAATTGCAGCTATTCGCGCAGGGCAGCCGGTGGTGGCAGATGTGCAGATGATTCAGGCGGGGCTGAGCAAGGATCGCATCCGTCAATTTGGCGGGGATGTTCATGTGTACATATCTGACCCGGACGTGATGGAAGAAGCCAAAAGGCTGAACACGACGCGCGCCATTATTTCCATGCGCAAAGCGATTCAGGCGGGCGAAGGTGGAATCTATGCGATTGGCAATGCGCCTACAGCGTTGCTGGAGCTGATTCGTTTGGTGAAAGAAGGAGCGGCTAAGCCCGGACTGGTAATTGGTATGCCCGTAGGTTTTGTATCGGCGGCAGAATCCAAGGATGAGCTGCGCAAGCTGGATATTCCGTTCATTACGAATATTGGACGCAAGGGCGGAAGTACGATTGTCGTAGCGGCATTGAATGCGATCTCCTTAATGGCTGTCCGCTAGATGCGGTTGTCCGTTTGCTGTATCATGAAATGAATTAGAGCATGATCAGCAGAAGAGGTTAAGGAGGAATTGGCATGGAAAAGGAAGCGGCGTCCGCCGACAGGCCCAAACGGATGAAAAGTGGTGAAGCTCCCACGCCGGACAAGCCGATGCGGTCAGGCTTTACGACGGGGGCTTGTGCGGCTGCAGTAGCCAAAGGAGCGGTACAACTGCTCATTACGGGCATTCCGCCGAAGGAAGCGGTGATATCGCTGCCCGCGGGCTTCGATCATGCGTTTGAGCTGATCGAGCCTGTGTTGGATGCGGACGAAGCTTCCTGCACGACGATCAAGGACGGTGGCGATGACCCGGATGCCACGCATCAGGCGAGAATTAGCGCCTCTGTTAGCTGGCGGGAGGAGCCGGGTATTGAGCTGGACGGCGGCGTCGGAGTAGGGCGGGTAACGAAGCCAGGTCTGCCTGTGCCTGTCGGGGAAGCAGCGATCAATCCAGTGCCGCGCCGGATGATTACGGAAGCCGTATCTGGCGTGCTTGAGGAGCACGGATCGGCCAAAGGTGTCCGTGTCGTTATCAGTGTGCCGGACGGTGAAGAAATCGCCAAGAAAACGCTGAACGGACGGCTTGGCATTCTTGGCGGTATTTCCATACTAGGTACACGCGGTGTGGTTGTTCCGTTTTCCACGTCTGCTTATAAAGCCAGCGTGGTGCAGGCTATATCGGTTGCACAAGCGATGAACTGCGGGGAAATTGTCCTGACCACAGGCGGCAGCAGTGAAAAATATGCAATGCAAATGTATGATCAGCTGACGGAAGAAGCCTTTATTCAGATGGGTGACTTTGTCGGCTTTGCAGTCAAGCATGGTAAACGATTAGGAATGAAAAAAATTATTCTCGTCGGTATGCCTGGCAAGCTGTCGAAGATTGCTCAGGGCGTCATGATGGTTCACTCCAAGAGCGCTCCGGTGGATTTTGGATTTTTAGCCGAGGTTGCGCGTGAGGCAGGTGTGGACGAGTCGCTTGCAACGGCAGTAGCTGAGGCGAATACAGCTACGCAGGTAGCGGATATGATGACCGAAGCGAATGCGCTGAGCTTTTTTGAAAAGTTATGTACCTATGGGTGTCAGCATTGCCTGGAGCATGCAGGTGGTGGAATCACCGTAGAAATGGTACTGGTAACGATGAAAGGGAACGTGCTGGGGAGGGCGAGAGTCGGTGAGTAGAGTGATTCGTGTCATTGGTATCGGTGAAAATGGAGCGGCAGGTCTGTCGCAGGAGACGCTGGAACAAATTGAGCGTGCCGACCTGCTGGTTGGTGGTGAGCGCCAGCTAGCCTTTTTTGAGGCAGCCGCAGGAGAAAAACGAACATTAAAGAGCGGCTTATCCACCGTGGTGGAAGAATTGGGACGGTTGCGTGAGCACAAGGATATTGTCGTGCTTGCGTCAGGAGATCCGCTTTTTTTTGGCATTGCAGGCTATTTGTCTGCCAAGCTGGGGGCTGAGCACCTGGATATTTTACCTCATCTCAGCTCGGTTCAACTGGCGTTTGCGCGTCTTGGTGAAAGCTGGCAGGATGCGGTGTTGGAAAGTGTACACGGCCGTCCGATGACCGGACTAGCGCAGCGGATCGACGGGCAGAACAAGATCGCGCTGCTGACGGACGACCGCAATCATCCCGCCGCGGTTGCCGCTTATCTGTTGCATTTTGGCATGACGGAATATGATGCCTTTGTCGGCGAGCATTTGGGAGGACCAGATGAGACGTATCGTCATTATACGCTGAAGGAGATGTCGCAGGGAACCTTCCAACCCCTGAACGTGGTTGTTTTGCGCCGCCGTAAGGGGGAAGACGTACCAGCGATTCGCCGGGGATTTGGCTTCGAGGATGCGGAATTTCACCAGCGCAAGCCGGAAAAAGGATTGATCACGAAGCGTGAAGTGCGCGTATTCAGCTTGTCCGAGCTGCGACTGACCGAGCGAAGCATCGTATGGGACATCGGCGCAGGCTCAGGTTCTGTAGCTGTGGAATGTGCCCGGCTGGCCAAGTACGGGCAGGTATTCGCCATTGAAAAGAACGAAGGCGATTTGGCTAATGTGGAAGCGAACAAGATCAAGTTCCGTACTGATTTTCCAGTGATCCATGCCAAAGCACCAGCCGGGTTGGACGAGCTGCCAGACCCGGATGCCGTGTTTATTGGCGGGAGCGGTGGAGAACTGGCAGAACTGATTCGTCTGTGTGCTTCGCGTCTGCGTAAGGATGGACGAATTGTAGTGAATGCTGCAACCATTGAGACGCTGCATGACGGTATGAAGGCGATGCAAGCAGCAGGACTCGAAACCTCGGTGACGTTACTGCAAACAGCACGTAGCAAGCCGATTTTGAATATGACCCGTTTTGACGGACTCAATCCGATATATGTCATTACAGGGCAGCCGTCGGTGGACGTGGCTGACGGAGCAACAGGGGAGTAAGCTGGTAAATCAAGAGGGGGAGAGACAGCATGAATACGGCGGCAACAGGAACACTTTACGGCGTAGGTGTGGGGCCGGGTGATCCCGAGCTGATTACGGTCAAGGCGTACCGCATGATTCAGGAATGTGCAGTTGTGGCTTATCCGAAGAAACGCCGGGGAGGCAAATCGTATGCTCACGAGATTGTGGAATTATACGTTAACCCAGAGGAAAAGGAGATGTTGGGACTCATTTTTCCAATGACCAAGGACCCGGTTGTACTGGAGCGGGAGTGGAACAGAACGGTGGTTGCTTGTTGGGAGGCTCTGAGTCAAGGAAAGGATGTAGCCTTTGTCACAGAGGGAGACCCTAATCTGTACAGTACCTTTATTCACTTGGCGCGTCTGATGAAGGATCTTCATCCTGAGGTGCCGATTGTATCTATTCCGGGCATCTCTTCTGTATTGGGAGCAGCGGCAGCCCTGGAATTGCCTTTGGCAGACGGAGATCAGCAGGTCGGTATTATTCCGGCTACGGATGATCGGGAAGCGATGAAGCGGGCCATTGAGAATCACGATACGGTTGTATTTATCAAGGTTGCCAAGGTACTGGATTTGATTTTGGATGTACTGGACGGGCTCAACCTCGGGGATCGTGCATCTGTCATTACCAAAGTCACTTCACCTTATGAAATGGTATGGCGTAACGCCCGTGAGCTGCGGGGACAGGAGCTTGAATATTTGAGTTTAATGGTGGTGAGCAAATGACGTTGGAGCCAAAAGTATATATCGTAGGAGCAGGTCCTGGCGACCCGGAGTTGATTACGGTCAAAGGCTCACGGATTCTGCGCACGGCAGATGTGGTGTTATACACGGATTCACTTGTGAACGATGAGCTGATTGCTACGGCCAAGCCGGAGGCGCAGGTACTGCAGAGTTCAGGCATGGATCTGGAACGGCAGGTTGAGATTATGAGCGAGGCTGTGCAGGCTGGACGTAGCGTAGCTCGTGTACATACAGGTGATCCAGCAGTATACGGTGCGATTTTGGAGCAAATGGTGCTGCTGAAGCAGCGCGGCGTAGCCTATGAAATCGTACCCGGCGTCAGCTCGGTCTTTGCTTCTGCGGCTGTGCTGGGTGCAGAGCTAACGGTACCTGATCTGACGCAGACGGTTATTTTGACGCGTGCCGAAGGCCGTACACCTGTACCGGATCGAGAAAAACTGCGTGATCTGGCATCCCACCACTGTACGGTGGCGCTGTTCCTTAGCGCAACGCTGGCGAAGAAAGTGGTCGTCGAGTTTCTGGCGGCTGGCTGGAGCGAGGACACGCCTGTAGCAGTTGTGCAGCGCGCAACCTGGCCGGACCAAAAGATCGTGCGCACGACGCTTGCCCAATTGCCAGCTGATTTGCGCGCAGCGGGCATTACGATGCATGCCATGATTTTGGCAGGTTGGGCGCTTGACCCGGGGCTGGTGGACAAGGACGCACATCGTTCCAAGCTGTATGATAAGTCATTCACCCACGGCTACCGGAAGGGAGTGAAGCCTGGTGAGTAATCCATTTGCCGCTGTGGCGATCACGAAGCATGGAGTCGAGATGGTCCGCAATTTGGGAGCCAGCTTTCCGGGTACGGATGTGTATTATATGTCCAAGTTTGAGCGTGGTGACGAGCAGGAGCGTGGCATTCAATTGTTCGAAGGTTCGGTCAAGCTGATTTTGCCGGATTTATTCAAACAATATAACGGTATTATTTTATTTATTTCCCTCGGTGCGGTGGTTCGTATGATTGCACCGATTTTGGTGGATAAAAAGGTAGACCCCGCCGTGGTCGTCATTGATGATCGCGGAGAACATGTTATTAGCGTACTGTCTGGGCATTTGGGCGGCGCGAATGAATTGACCCGTCATGTAGCTGCTGTACTGGGCGCACGTGCGGTAATCACGACTGCATCGGATGTGCAGGGGACGATTCCGGTGGACATGTTGGGTCGGGAATTGGGCTGGGTAGTCGATAGCTTCGATAAGGCTACTCCTGTAAGCGCCGCTGTTGTGAACGAAGAGCCTATTGCCTTCATACAAGAGACAGGCGAACGGAATTGGTGGCGTTATGACAAGCCTGTACCTGCGCATATCAAGGTATATGCCTCGATGGCGGAAGCGTTACAAGAATCGTTCAACGCCGCGTTGGTCGTGAGTGACCGCTTGTTGGAGCCTGAGGAAGAGGAGAGGTTTCTTTCTAATGGCGTGCTGTACCGTCCCAAAAGCTTGGTGCTTGGCATTGGTTGCAATCGGGGAACTGCTTTGGAGGAACTGGAGGCGGGTGTGCTGGACACCTTGCAAGAGCTGCGTTTGTCTGTAAAAAGCGTACGGAATATTGCTACGATAGACCTGAAAAAGGACGAAGAGGGCTTGCTTGCCCTTTGCACCAAATACGGCTGGGAGCTGGTGACTTACACCCCGTCAGAGCTGAACAAGGTGCAGCTTCCCAATCCATCGGATACCGTTTTTAAATACACCGGCGCATATGGAGTCAGCGAACCAGCGGCCCTGTTGTCCTCCGGTGCAGACCATTGGCTGCTGGAGAAGAAAAAAAGCGGCAATATGACGTTGTCTGTAGCGCGGGTTTCCTATGACTGACGGTATGAAGCAGGCTATACAGCCAAATTCGTCTGCCGCAGCACGCAGAAGTCGTATCGTTGTTGCCGGTACGGGCAGTGGTGCGGGCAAAACCACGGTGACCCTCGGGCTGATGAAGGCGTTCGCCGATAGCGGCTTGCGAGTGCAGGGGTTTAAGTGCGGTCCGGATTATATTGATCCGACCTATCATACAGCCGCGACCGGAACGCCTTCCCGAAATCTCGATTCATGGATGACCTCGCCAGATACGGTGCGTGAAACCTTTATCCGCGCATCCGAAGACGCGGATCTCTGCGTGATTGAAGGCGTCATGGGGCTATATGACGGCAAGGACCCGCTCAGCAATATCGGGTCCACCGCCGAAATTGCCATACTGACGGATAGCCCGGTATTGCTGGTCGTCGACGTGCGCAGCATGGCCCGCAGCACGGCCGCTATCGTGCTTGGCTTTCAGCGCTTGGAGCCCAAGCTGCGCATTGTGGGCGTAATTGTGAATCGCTGCGGTAGCCAGGGGCATTACGGCATTGTCAAAAAGGCGATCGAGCAAGAGTGCGGCATTCCTGTGCTCGGCTGGTTAAAGCGCGATGACGGGCTGGATATTCCTGAGCGTCATCTGGGCCTGGTGCCTGCTGTAGAACGCGGCGAGCTGGAGCCGCTTTTCCAACGGGCGGCAGAGCTGATTCGCGCGGGTACGGATCTGGATGCACTGCGGGCATTAGCGGATTCGGCTCCGCCGCTCAGGCTGCCCGAGCACCCATTATTTCCTCCGGATTGGCTTCCAACAGCAGGGCATGAAGCCGAGACTGGGGAACGTCCCGTCATTGCTGTCGCCAGAGATGCGGCGTTCAATTTTTACTACCCGGAAAATATGGATTTGCTGCGCTATGCGGGAGCGGAGATCGTCTATTTTAGTCCGCTGGCGGGAGAACGCGTCCCTGAGCACGCCAACGGCCTATATCTGGGTGGCGGCTTTCCTGAGGAGTTTGCGGCAGATATCGCTGCCAATACAGGATTTCTGCAAGATATCCGCAACGCAGTGAGCCAGGAAATGCCTGTATTCGCAGAGTGCGGTGGTTATATGGTACTGGCCCGGACACTTACGGATCGGGCGGGTCATTCCCATCACATGGCCGGGGTTATCCCTTCGGACGTTCGCATGCAGGAGAAGCGGGCTGCATTGGGATACCGGGAAGCAACCGCATTGCAAGATTGCTTGCTGCTGGAGGCTGGAGAGACGATTCGTGGACATGAATTTCATTATTCGGTCATGAGCTATGATGAATCTGCCGCCCCCTATCCCTTTGCCTATCAAACCAAGGGGATGCGCGGACTTCAGAGTGAAGGTTATGCCAAAGGGAACCTTTTGGCAGCCTACACACACATTCATCTCGCTTCTCTACCCAAGGCAGCAGCACGCTGGGTTGAAAAATGTCGGGCTTACCACTAAAACACAAAAAAGCCGGGTCCCTATAAGGGTCCGGCTGTTCTAAATAAAGTGAATTAAATCTTACATAACATGGAAGCGTATACATTGTTTTTTGGACGATTCGCCTACATAAGCTTTTTCAGTTGGGAAATCCTTCCCTGACTCACGCCAAGCATGGAAGCGAGTTGTTTTTGTGAAGATGCCGGATGTTCTTCCATAAGCTCTCTCATTTTCTCCAAAATAACATCCGTGCGCTGATAAATCTTTTTCATATGCATGTTTTGCTTCAGTGGAGGTGACTGGGTTTCAGTCGCTGTGACTGGAAGTAAATCTTCCGTTTTCATCGAGGTGGCACATGCATCGCAGATAAACTGATCTTTAAAATAGGTGTTGGTATCAACCGAACCGCAAAATATACAATTGGTTGATTTGTACTTACGGAGCATGAGTGTTTGGCCTTCAATAAAAAACTCTAATGGATCGCCGATGTCAATCTCCATCGTCATGCGCAACTCTTTAGGAAGCACAATTCGTCCCAAGCTGTCCAAGGGCCGGGTCATTCCAGTCCTTTTCATTCATGCAACCTCCCCAGTGTTTTAAGATTTATAGAATGTATAAGCTTTGAGGCAATTCTTATCAATTCTATAACCGCAAGCATAGATTTCTTACGAAAAGCGGCCCCTCATTGCTAATAGAGCATGGACGCACTTTTTTTCTTACGAGTATACCATAAACGGGCGGAATCGCCAGCGTTCATGTTTATAAATTTATAATTAGTTTATTCCGAGCGAACATATATGCTATAATCTTCTGCTAAAGGATTTAATAGGCTGTCTGTAGAATTATTTAAGTATGCCGTAGCTTGGACAACGATGGCGGTGTTATGGGAAAAAGATGAGGGCCAAAGGGATTTTTTAGAGCTTTTTGACCCCACAAACAAGAGACCGTTGGCACGGGACCCGCCTTTAAAGTCCTTATATACAAGTCAGGCAAGGAGGATTTATGATGGAAAAAAGAAAAGCATTGTTGCTAGGAGATTATTCATATCCAGAGTTTCACCCGCTACAAGGGGTGGACGAAGAGATTAGCCATATTTTACAAGATTGGATGACGGTACAATGCAGTGAAAATCGTAAAATGCTGCTCAAGGAAAATCTAGCCTCATTCGATCTATGCATCTCGTATTGTGATAGCCGTAAGGAGGTTCTGTCTCCTCAACAAACAGCAGGACTGCTGTCCTACGTCAGCGGCGGAGGTGGACTGCTTGTGCTGCATAACGGGATTACATTGCAAGGACGGTATGAAATTGCACAGCTCATGGGAGCGCGTTTCCTGCGACATCCGGCAGCGGAGCAGCTTTCCTTCAAGGTAACAGAGCCGGATCATCCGATTATGGAAGGGATCGAGCCGTTCGAGATTCAGGAGGAGCCGTATCGTTTTGATTTTGACCCATTCACCGAAAAAACACTGTTGATGGAATACGAGTATGAAGGTCAGTGGTGGCCGGCTGCATGGTCATTGTCCTATGGCTTGGGCCGGGTTGTCTACCTGATGCCTGGACATAATCAGCCAAGTTTCCAGCACGAGGGATACCGTAAGCTGCTGCTTCAGGCTGCTAAGTGGGCCGGACGCTTTCCGGGTTAAGTATAATCATTCATTCCAACCATTATGGGAGGGGAGCTGCGAGCTTTATGCGGCTCCCCTTTTCAGGTTATACTATAGGTAATCACAGGTAGGGGAGGATATATTATGAGCGATTTGTTCAAAAAAGCCATCTCATTGGGGTGGGGCCTCACCGTTGTCAGCAAAGAAAAGGTGGAGAAAGCCGTCGAGGATCTTGTAAATCGGGGAGAACTTGCGCCCTCGGAATCCAAAGCGCTGGTCGATCGTCTGATCGAACGAGGAGCAGAGGAGCAGGGACAATTCAAAACCATGATCCGCGAGCAGGTTAGCCGCATTTTGCAGGAACTGGAAGTACCTACCGAAAATGATGTCACAAGTTTGGAGCAGCGTGTGGCATTGTTGGAAAAACAGGTAGCGGAGCTGGAAAAAGAAAAGGCGGCGCTTACGGGTTCGAGTGACGCTGAAGAAGCGAACCGGTTGGATTAAAATGGCCGTTCGCATGAAGCACGCCGGTCGTTACCGGGAAATTGCCATGGCGCTGGCGCGTCATGGCTTTGGTTATATGGTGGAAGAAATGGGACTGTTCCAGCTGCTATCCCTGCCCCGCAAGTGGCTGACGAGAGAAACCCCCGAGTCCAAAACGCTAGGTGAACGGATTCGGCTTGTGCTGGAGGACCTGGGGCCTGCATTCATCAAGCTTGGACAGTTGGCAAGTACACGTGCTGACCTGCTGCCAGAGCCTATTATTCGCGAACTGGTTAAGCTCCAGGATCAGGTACCGCCTTTTTCGCCTGAAACAGCGCGTGGCATTCTGGAACAGGAGCTGGATACGTCATTGGAGAACATACTGGTTCGTTTTGACGATGATCCGCTGGCGGCTGCTTCGATCGGGCAAGTGCACCTGGGCAAGCTGCACAGCGGCGAAATGGTCGCCATTAAAATCCAGCGTCCAGGCGTTAATCGCATCATTCGGCGGGATTTGGACATTTTACGGGAACTGACCGCAATGGCAGCCAAGCGCTGGGAATGGGTGGAGCGTTATCAGCTTCGCCAGATGGTGGAAGAGCTGGGGAGATCGCTCATTCAGGAGCTGGATTACAACCATGAAGCCCGTAACACAGAGAAGATTGCGCTCCAATTTGAGCAGGACCCACATATCTATATTCCGAAAATATACTGGGATCATACCTCCTCACGTATACTGACCATGGAGTTTCTGGACGGGACTCACTTGGGGAGTCGTGAAGAGTTATTACACCGTGGTTACAACTTGAAAGAACTGGCGCAGCGGCTGGTCAACAGCATGCTGCATCAAATTTTTATAGAGGGCTTTTTTCATGCCGATCCCCATCCGGGCAATTTGCTCGTCCTGAGAAATGGAAGTCTCGCCTACTTGGATTTTGGCATGGCGGGTAGGCTGAGCGAAGAGATGAAGAATCATCTCGCTTCCCTTATGATCGCCCTGATGCGCAAAAATACCGATGCTATGGTTCGGGCCATCGAACGACTGGGGCTGGTCGACCCGGATGCTGACCTGAATGCGCTGCGAGCTGATCTGGACAAAATACGCGAAGATTACTCGGATGTTCCTTTCTCACAGGTCAGTATTGGCGATGCCTTGAACGACCTGTTTGGCGCAGCACAGCGCCATCGGATTGGTTTGCCATCGGATGTCCTGCTGCTTGGCAAAGCGCTGCTGACACTGGAAGGGGTCGTAGAGCATTTGGACCCCGATCTCAGTATTATTGCTTTGGCCGAGCCTTTTGGCAACAAGCTGCTGAAGGAACGCTTCAGCGGTCGTCGGATTCGGGGCAAGCTGTTGGGTGGTGCGACCGAGCTGGTGGAGACACTGATGGAACTGCCGAGACAGACGAGGCATCTGGCCTCAATTATCAGCAAGGGTAAGCTCAAACTGGAAGTTACTGTACCAGAGCTGGAACAGCTTTTGCGCAAGCTGGATCAGATCAGCAATCGCTTGTCATTCAGTATTGTGCTGTTGGCGTTCAGCATCATTATGGTCGGACTGATTATCGGTTCATCACTAAATCATCAGGCGACCATGCTGTGGAACGTACCTGCGATTGAAATTGGTTTTGTCGTAGCGCTCTTAATGGTTGCCTTCTTACTATATTCTATTTTTAAATCAGGAAGATTCTAGATACCGACTACAAAGGAGGCGTCATGGATACTCATAAGACGAACACAGCCTTAATGAATACTCTTGAAATTACAGATGTACCGTGGCACCGCCTGACTACTCCTTATGGTAGGGGGACGGACTTGCCGCATTTAATATTCAATGGGGAGTATGCAGCCATCGCTGATCTGATAGAACATCAAGGTACATTGTGGCAGGTTACCCCATGGGCGCTACTATTCTTATTGCGGAATATGCATGCGAGAAGACCGGAGGATATCACGCTGAGTGAGTTGGAGTTGTACCATACGGTTGTTCAAGCATTGGACATAGAAAATCTACAAGCAGACTCACAGGAGTCTGTGGAATCCTTGACCATGCTGCTAGATGAGAAATATTTATGGCCGGCAGACAGTGACCCAGAAGAAGATGAACTGGAGTGGGAAGAGGAAGAAGCACGTGGCTATGATCCGGTAGCTTTTTGGAGCTATTATGACTGGAGCTGTCGGCTACTAAAGCAAGCGCTGCCTGATTTTGAGAGCTTGCTCCAGCGCTATGCAGACTCTGAGATTGCTGAATCCCTATCGGAGCTTGTGCAGCAATTGCAAAAATTTTAAATATAAGAAAACGAATTAAACAAGCTATGAACGGAAACTAAACTTTTGCTAAGGAGTGATTTTAGTGGCAAAAAAATTAACGGATATACATCGAATACGTCTCCTAAGTCTCCTTCGTGATATTGGGTTCGAACCATCCAAAGTTACTATTGAGAACAAACAGGGGGAAACGGAAGTCATTGATTTAGAGTCCCCGTTACCCAAAGGGTTGCAAGCTGTTTTGAATTCCCGAGGTAGCCTGAGCAAGGAACAGTTGCTTGAAATCGAGGAGAGTGTTAAGCAATCCAGGGAGGATTGGGATTAGATGGGGTATTTATTTGATACGAATGCAGCTATTGCCCTTCATAGACTTGATACATCCTTGGATAAAGTAATACAACAAGCTGAGAAAGATAAAGAAAATATTTTCTTTTCTGTTATAACTCAGTCCGAGTTTATAGCTGGATTGTCCACTGAAACAGACTTAGGCTCGATACCTTTTCTTAGCGGGGAATTTATTGAAGTTAATTCAGAAATCGCAATTAAAGCGGGTCGTATCAGAAGAGAACAAAAGGATAAGTTTGCAAGAAGACTTAAGACCCCAGATGCTTTGATTCTTGCGACAGCTATTATAAACCAATTGGTATTGGTTACGGCGGATCAAGATTTACAGTTCGCAGAATCAGAGTATGAAGTTAAGGTGATAAACTTTAGTAGGTTGGAATCTTAGAATTGCGAAAATTTTAAATATAAGAAAACGAACCAGATAAAGAAAACGGGCGATATTTCAAGTAAAGAGATGTTTTCTTTCTGTAAACAGCCTTTTAACTCATTCGTCTCTACGATTCCCTTGCGTTATAATGATGGACTGGATGTAACGGAACGGGTTCGTTTGAGAGAGACGAGCTGAATGATAGGAGAGCCTTGGCGATTGACCGCTGGACGGATGCCCAAAGCAATATCGGGTTGCAGGTCAAGATGCTGTTCTCTGTGAATATAGGAGGCTGGAACGAAACAGTATGAATCTTAAACAACAATGGTTCGGTAATATCCGGGCTGATATACTTGCGGGCATGACTGTGGCGCTGGCATTGATTCCGGAGGCGATTGCCTTCTCAATCATTGCAGGTGTCAACCCCATGGTCGGACTGTATGCCTCCATCTCGATGGCCATTGTCATTTCTTTTGCAGGCGGACGTCCGGCGATGATCTCGGCAGCAACCGGGGCTGTAGCTGTACTGGTTGTGGGTCTGGTCAAGGATTATGGCGTGGAATATTTATTTGCAGCTACTATTTTGGCTGGGATCATTCAGGTGCTGCTGGGTGTTTTGAAAATAGGTCGCTTTATAAGCTTTATTTCGCAGCCGGTCATGACCGGGTTTGTGAATGCGCTGGCGATCCTCGTCTTTATGGCGCAGCTCACCCACTTTCATGGAGCGAATTGGATCATGTACGCGATGGTAGCGGGAACATTGCTCATTGTGTATATTTTACCGAGGTTTGTGAAAAGCGTTCCCGCTCCATTGACAGCAATTATTATCATGACGATCATTACGTATGTATTTGGATTGAATGTCAAAACGGTAGGAGATATCGGTACGCTAACCAGCTCGCTGCCCTCATTCCATTTGCCACAAATTGAGTGGTCGTGGCACACGTTGCGGATTTTGCTGCCGTATTCCTTTACGATGGCGCTAGTTGGACTGCTGGAATCACTGCTGACAGCCAGTATTTTGGATGAAATGACCGAAACGAAAAGCAATAAAAACCGGGAAGCCCGTGGGCAAGGGATTGCCAACTTTGTAAATGGCTTTTTTGGGGGTATGGGTGGCTGTGCTATGATTGGACAATCCGTCATTAATGTCAGCTCAGGCGGAAGAGGACGTCTATCCACTTTCACGGCCGGGGTGTTCTTGGCCTTTCTGCTGCTCGTGCTTGGTGGTGTTGTAAAGGAAGTGCCTATGGGCGCATTGGTGGGAGTCATGTTCATGGTGTGTATCGGAACCGTAGATTGGAAGTCACTTCGAAACATCGCCAAGGTACCCAAAGCAGATACGTTTATTATGGTAATCACGGTCATTATCGTGGTGGCTACGCATGATTTGTCCAAGGGTGTGATCGTAGGTGTACTGTTGAGTGCCCTGCATTTTGGCTGGAAAATGGCTAAAATCCGTATCAGTACGACTGAGGATCATGAAGCAAAGGTGTACCATGTCAGGGGGCCGATGTTTTTCGCCTCAACGACTCATTTTGTTGATCATTTTGAGCCTTC
Source organism: Paenibacillus sp. lzh-N1 (assembly GCF_002872435.1). Classification (NCBI taxonomy): domain Bacteria; kingdom Bacillati; phylum Bacillota; class Bacilli; order Caryophanales; family Paenibacillaceae; genus Paenibacillus; species Paenibacillus sp. lzh-N1. The sequence goes on from NZ_CP025696.1 coordinate 2,131,526, forward strand.
ACATGATCCGGAGCGCGTTGTAGTCGACTTTAGCCATTCACATGTGTGGGATCACTCGGCGGTTACTGCCATTGGCAAGGTGCTGCAAAAATACAGAAACTCAGGTAAAACTATTACCCTGCAAGGGTTAAATGAGGAAAGCCGTTTAATTGTAGAGAAGCTCGGTGGTCCTGTAGTTACAGAGCCGATCATGTGATGAATCATATAGCATAAAGCAGAGCCTAAAATGGAACTTATCCATTTTAGGCTTTTTTTTATTTATTTCTGAAAAAAATAACGGTTTTCTTTCTTAATCATAGATAAATATGACAAATTTTCATCAAAGTATTGACGTAATAAATGGGCAGGAATACAATCATTGTTATTAAGCAAAGCAAATACATAGGAATAATTGAAAATTGAAAGGTATACGCATATGAACTTAGACTGGGAGTTTATTGTAGAAAGCTTGCCGCTATATGGAGAAGCTATGTGGCTGACGTTAAAGATTGCCTTTTTTGCTATTCTGTTTTCACTAGTCGTCGGTTTGCTGTGCAGCATCGTGCTGTATTACAGGGTGAGAGGAATTAGCGGAATTATTGTAGCCTATATCGAGCTTTCCCGTAATACGCCGCTGCTTGTACAGTTATATTTTTTGTACTACGGCTTTACCAAAATAGGCCTGCATATGAGCGAAATGACATGTGCGGTTGTGGGTATGACCTTTTTGGGTGGTGGCTACATGGCTGAGGCCTTCCGTGGTGGAATCGAAGCCGTGAGTAAAACGCAAACGGAATCCGGGCTGAGCCTCGGACTGTCCAAGATACAATTGGCGAGATATGTTATTTTGCCGCAGGCATTTGCTATCAGTATTCCGTCCTTGGGAGCCAATGCAATCTTTCTGCTCAAGGAGACTTCCATTGTGGGTGCCATTGCTTTACTAGATCTGATGAATGTGGCAAAGGACCTGATCGGTATGTACTACAAAACGACAGAATCGTTGATTCTGCTGGTATTGGCATATCTCATTCTGCTTTTACCTTTGTCGATGCTGCTGACGTGGGTGGAAAGGAAGGTGCGATATGCTGAGTTCGGGGATTAATGTGCTTTTTGAGGGTTCGAATTTTGAGCGTCTATTAGGAGGATTGCTCGTTACGCTGGAGATTGCATTACTTTCCATTATTATCGGTACCCTGCTAGGCATTTTGATGGGTCTATTGCGCACCTTACAATCAAAACCGATTCGATTTGTGCTGAGATTCTATTTGGAGACATTCCGCATTATTCCGATTTTGGTGTGGTTGTATGTCGTGTATTTTGGATTTACGCCTTTGCTGAATGTGAATATCAGCGGGGAATTGACAGCAGTTATCGTATTCAGCCTGTGGGGAGCAGCCGAGATTGGTGATATTGTTCGTGGTGCGCTGGAATCACTGCCTAAGCATCAGGTGGAGTCCGGGCAGGCACTGGGGCTGACCTATTGGCAATTATACCGTCATGTGCTCATTCCCCAAGCGGTGCGCCGAATGCTTCCGGGTTCTATTAATCTGGCGACACGGATGATCAAAACCACATCATTAGTGGTGCTGATCGGTGTAGTGGAAGTGGTGAAGGTTGGACAGCAGATTATTGAGCTAGGTGTAATCAAAGCGCCTTCGGCATCCTTTTGGGTGTATGGTTTTATTTTTATATTGTATTTTCTTGTATGCTATCCGTTATCCAGACTTTCCAAAAGATTTGAACGCAGATGGCAAAATTAGCAGGATGGGGTGGTGTCATGGGAGAGGCTGAGGAGGTTTTATTGGAAATTCGAGAACTGGACAAAAGCTTCGGCGACCGAAAAGTGCTGCAGCAGATTAGTCTGGACGTAAGGAAAGGGGAAGTGGTGGTCATTCTCGGTCCTTCGGGATGTGGAAAAAGTACGCTTCTTCGATGTCTCAATGGTCTGGAGCCGGTCCAGGGCGGAGATATCCGTTACAGAGGACAGGATCTGACGGATACAAAAGTGAATTGGCGTGAGGTGCGGCAGCATATCGGAATGGTGTTCCAAAACTATGAGCTGTTTCCGCATATGACCGTCTTGGAAAATATATTGCTTGGTCCGCTTAAAGTTCAACGGCGAAACAGGCAAGAGGCGCTTGCGCAAGCGGAGCAGCTATTGGAGCGAGTCGGTCTGCTGGATCGCAAGGATGCGTATCCGAGACAATTATCAGGCGGGCAAAAGCAACGGATTGCGATTGTGCGCGCCCTGTGTATGAACCCTGAAATTATGCTTTTTGATGAGGTCACCGCATCCTTGGACCCGGAAATGGTCCGAGAGGTGCTGGATGTTATGCGGGAGTTGGCCCAACAGGGGATGACGATGATTATCGTGACGCATGAAATGGGATTTGCCAAGTCGGTAGGAGATCGTATCGTTTTTATGGATCAAGGACAGATATGTGAAATGACTACACCACAGCAATTTTTCACACAACCGGAAACAGAGCGTGCCCAGCACTTTCTGGATATATTTCAGTACGAAACGATATAAACAGGGGGATGAATACAGATGAGAAAAGGAATGAAGTTCACAACGTTATTACTGGCTTTGAGCTTGCTGCTCATCGGCTTGGCAGGATGTGCAGGGGCTGGTAATACCAACGGTAGTAGTTCGGGTTCGGCTAAATTTGCTTCAATTGAGGACATTAAAAAGAATGGCAAGATTCGAATTGGTGTTTTTGCGGATAAGCCGCCTTTTGGCTACGTAGATTCAGAAGGGAAAAATCAGGGCTTTGATGTGTATATTGCGAAACGTTTTGCCAAAGATCTCTTGGGCGACGAGTCCAAGGTGGAATTCGTCCTGGTGGATGCTGCCAGCCGGGTTGCCTATTTGGAATCCAACAAGGTAGATATCATCATGGCTAACTTTACTGTGACCGATGAGCGTAAAGAAAAAGTCGATTTTGCTAACCCTTATATGAAATTATCCTTTGGCATTGTGTCACCCGACAGCGCTCCAATCACCACGATTGACCAATTGAAGGGATCGGATCAAAAGCTGATTGTTGCCAAGGGAACGACGGCAGAGACCTATTTTACAAAAAATTATCCTGACATCAAGCTGCTCAAATTCGATCAATACACCGAAATTTTCTCGGCTCTCAAAGACAAACGCGGTGCCGCCATTGCCAACGATAATACAGAGCTGATCGCTTGGGCCAAGGCCAATCCCGGCTTCACTGTAAGCATTCCAGCCTTCGGTGGTCAAGATACGATTGCTCCCGCAGTGGCGAAGGGAAATAAGGAACTGTTGGACTGGATCAACAACGAGCTGGCTACGTTGGGCAAGGAAAATTTTGTCCATAAAGCCTATAAGGACACACTGACCTCTGTTTACGGAGAAGGCTTTACGGATCAATTGGTTGTAGAGGGCGGAAAGGTGAATTAATCATCGTATAAATTACTTATTAAGCATAAAGAAGCGTTGGGCTTGCTGTCCCAACGCTTCTTTCATATGGGGAAAGGGAGATTTGTAACTTCTTATTTAGTCATGGGAATGTCCGCTGGGCCAATAGTAATCTTCATTATCATATTATAGTCTCACTGTCTCTCCATTCCATCTTCGGGGATGTATTCTATAATATCAGCAAGAGTAATAGTCCTTGAAAATCTTCGTTGATGGGCAATTCTGTTCAAAGCATCAAGTATATGGACAAGTGTTTCTAATTCAAGGGCTCAATCTCAAAATCAGTGCTTGACCATTAGCTTAACATCTGATGGCGGTTGCATTCGACGAGAATGTCTGCTTTATAGCGACTGCGGTTTCTTGTGAAATAATGACGGCGCTGAAAAGCTTTAATGCGATTATGGCGACCTTCTACTATCGCGTTAGTCCAGCGGCACTGATGATAGTTCACGATCTCCTCTTTCCAATTACGCATCGTCTTGATGGCGCTTCGAACGGCGGCGTGGTCGATTTGGTCACCTTGTTCACACCAATGCTCAAATCCCAGTTTGGCAACGGTAAAATTGGGCGAGCAGTCATACCAATTAGTGAACGCTTCTTTCCATACCCATACACTTCGAAGAAGTGGAGAGTAGCTCAGCAGCACTTCCAAATGCTTTCTACTTTCCTCACCAAGCGCTTCTACAGGTGGATTAAGCAAGCGATGACCGGCTTTCAGATAAGCCCTTGCCAGCGGCGACAGCGTACGCTGGACGCTTTTACGAACTTCCTGTACACTTTCGATCACATAACCGTGAACATGAAACCGATCTGCAATGCGAATCGCATTCGTAAAGCATTCGCTGATCCAAGTATGGTAAGCCTGAGCCAGATCCATGACCACCGCTTTGGGTTCAGTAGAAGGAGCCTGGATTTTCTTTGACATACGTCCGTAAGATCCTCTAGCTTTCGCCCCGGCAGCAGATCCAGCATCGTCTCGCCTCTGAGATTGTGTATGCCCGTGTTATAGGTATGACCTTTTTTGCTGGCAAAGTCATCGATACCTAAAACCAGATCTTCTGCTTCTTTTGCTTCTCCCCAAACTTGCTCATAGATCCGCTCGTATTCAGCCGGGACCGGACTCGTTATGTATACGCTGTACGGTGCTAGCGGGTACTCGATGCATGCAGGGAGCTATGAGTTGCCGTTGCCCCAAGAGTCTGTTCGATAGTATGGGAGCGAAAGAGCTTGCTGTAACGCTGTTTGGGTCCGACAAATGCGTACACCCAAACAAACCCAATCTCACAAGCTATGCAATACATGCGAATGGACGGCACGTGCAAATAGGTTTTCTTCTCAAACACGGGAAGATGCCGAACAGTCCGCATACTGTTACATCCTTTACGGATAACGTTTTGATCGGATTTGCAAATTGGGCAGCATTGCTTTTCACTCAGTGGCAGGGCTTCAATGTGAAGTTCATCGCGATCAATGAATAAAATTTGGTTTATTTTTAACTCTGGTATGTCCAGCAGTTCATTGATATACTGAGTTTTCATGTGTGTATTCCTTTTGTTGTTCAATTAACTTGCCTTCCAAAAGAATAACCAACCCGGATAAACCGTGTTGGTTATTCTTGTCGCACGGATAGTGCGCCGTGAATCGTCTTCGGCTGCTTCCGTAGCAGCTCGGTCGGCTTCTTAGACTAAAGTGATAGTTTCAGCCAATTTGTGCCTCCCAGATGTCCGAAGATAACGGATTATTCCGATTTGTGTTTTCTTTCTTCAAACACTTCTGCTGCGACGGTAAGTATCGTGTTTAATCCTGCTGGAAATCCTGCATAGATGATCATTTGCATCATGCATTCGACGATTTCAACTTCGGTCCACCCTACATTTAACGCGCCATTGATGTAAAATTTCAGCTGCTGCGTATTTCCCATGGCTGTAAGACCAGCCACGGTGGCAAGAAGGCGCGATTTCAAATCCAAGCCGGGACGGGAAAAAATTTGCCCATAGTTAAATTCTACGGCCAATCTGCCCAGATCCGGTGCTACGGAATCCTGAAAGCTGTCCACCATGGCCTTATAATTTTCACCATCGATTTTAGACAAAACTTCCATTCCTTTTTTGTAGTTTTCGTCAACAAATGTCATGCTAGATTCATCCCTTTCTTCATGAACTTATCGTTTGTGGCTGTTCCCGCCGTTTTTTGTTCCCAGAGCAGCGCTCATCCCGGCCGCAATCATGACCATGCCGCAAATGCAAACCCCCGTCCAGTGCCACCGGGTCCATGCCCATACACCTAAATAGGATCCCAATGCTCCCCCCAGGAAGGTGCAAACCATATACAGCCCGTTCAATCGGCTTCGCGCGGAAGCGGAGAGGCTGAAAATGTTTGCTTGACAGGCTACCTGATTCGCCTGTGTTCCGACCGTCAACAAAAAAGCGGCCAAGATCAAAGCCGGTAGCCAGTGTCCCGCTGTCACGGCGATCAGGAAGGAGATCAGAGCCGCAAGCATACACATTTTGTTGGCGAAAGAAGCACCCTTTCTATCGATGACCCTTCCGATTATAGGTGTAGCGATCGCGCCACCGATTCCTACCAGACCAACCAGACCGACGACAGCGCTACTATAAGAGTAAGGGGGCGCTTGCAACAGGAATCCTATTGTCGTAAAAAATACGCTAAAGGATCCAAAAATCATCCCCTGACTTAAACAAGAACGCCGAAGCACGTCTTCTTTCATAAATAGAGGTCCCAGGGAAAGAAGAAGTCTTCGATAAGGTAATGAGGCCGTTCCTTTGCTTACAGGAAAGCGGAGCCGAATCAGTAGGGCAAGCAGAAGCATGCATCCGAACGAAATCCAGTACATGCTTCTCCATCCCCACAAGCTGTCCACCAAGCCGCTGACAAGTCTGGCTCCCAATATGCCACAGACCAGTCCGATGGCTACCGTCCCCAGCACTTTTCCGCGATTGCGTTCATCCGCCATCCCTGCGGCCAAAGGAACGATAATTTGAGGAATTACCGTGGTTAAGCCAAGACAGAAATTACTGACGATCAACCATGTAAGCGAACCGGAAAGAGCCGCTGATACCAGTGACAGGCTTGCCACACCCAGCAAGGCAAGAATTAGTCGGCGTCTTTCGAAAATGTCTCCTAGCGGCACGATCAAAAGGTTCCCTAGGGCATAACCAACCTGGGTGAGTGTCGTCACGATCCCCGCCTCGGCTTCAGCCGCCCCGAATGTTCCGGCTATATCGACCAGAAGGGTCTGGTTCAAATAGACGTTCGCTACGGCAAATCCGCAGGCTGCCGCCATAAGCGCAATCAGACCTTGCGTAAGCCCGGGTCTGACGTTACTTTGCAATACAATCACTCCTTTGTCTTCAAATTGGAGTTGCTACAGTTGTAAGATTAATGTAAATGCAATACTATGAATAGAATCATATTTATCATAGTATTAAAAGTAATTGTTTTAACGAAAGGAAGTTGAACATGAGCGATCAGGAAGAGAAACGCAGGGAGTTAGGAAAGTTTTTAAAATCGAGACGTTCCAGACTTACTCCTGAACAATTCGGATTGCCCGTAGGGCCGCGACGGAAAGTCCAAGGCCTGCGCAGAGAAGAGTTGGCGCAGATTGCAGGCATCGGTCTTACCTGGTATACATGGCTGGAGCAAGGAAAAAATATACAAGTTTCAACCCAGGTACTTGAATGTCTCGTAACGGTCATGCAGCTTAATGCTGAGGAGAGGAATCATCTGTACAAACTAGCTCTCGGGCAGCTACCAGTAGAACAAACGGCTTCGATCGAGGAAAGCCTTATTCCGATCGTACAAAACTTCATGAATGAATATGAGAGATGTCCGGCTTATGTGACAGATCAGAGGTGGGATATATTACTTTGGAATAAAGCTGGCGAGCAGGTCTTTGGGGATTTTGAAAAGATGGATAAAAAAGAGAGAAACGCGATTTGGCGATGCTTTGCTTCGCCCGCTTACCGGAATCTAATTGGGGATTGGGAAAACCACGCTAAACGACTATTGGCTCAATTTCGGTCAACAAGCACTCCTTTTGTAGGGGAAAAATGGTTTAAGGATCTGGTCGCGGAGTTAATGGTGATCAGTCCCGAATTCAGGCAATGGTGGCCGAGTTATGATATTTCGGGTACACCAATCGGTAAGAAAATGATCAATCATCCGCGTGTTGGAACCATGGTTATGGAACATATCACCTTTCGAGTTTACGATGCCCCCGAACTGAAGCTAACTGTTTATCGCCCTCTTGAAGAGAATGATACTGTGCAGAAAATGATCCGTTTACTGAACGAATAGGAGGCTACCGGCATTAGCCGGAGCCTCAAACCTTTTAGCACTCAGATTCAGCGCACTTAAGTGATTGCATTTGGTATCGTAAAAACCTTCTGTAGCGTGTTGGGGTCCGACAAATTCGTAAACCCATACTAACCCAACATCACTGTGTTTTATTACCAAGTACTGATTTTGGCATTGAGCCAATTCAAGTCTTTTGTTTTTTTCATTTACCATATCTATCGGATTATTCTATCAATGAATTAGTGGTTCTCTAGTTCATCTTCAGGTATATATTCGAGAACATCGTTCAAGGTTAGTGGGCGACCAGAAAGGCGAATCAGCGTTTCCATTACGGTATTAAACGTTTTAAATTCGATCCGCTTGGATGTATTATTACACATTTCGTAGATAGTATTGGGTCTGATTTTAGCCTCACGAGCGAGGGCATTTTTAGTTATCCCGATTTCTTGAAGTAATTCATCAAGTTTGAAAGTAATTCCCATACATACACCTCATTAAAAAATTTAGATATAATAATATTAACTATTGAAGTTTATCTCTAAAGGTTATAAAATAACTACAAAGGTTGTACTTCAAAGGCTTATGTATTATGAACCCAACTCAACAACCTTTCATAGAGGACAAGCAAATATGAAGGGAGCTAAATTCTAATGAACAGAAGTAATTTCGAAAAAGTCAGCCTTATTCTTGGTCCCTGTGATCTTCCGCATATGTATGAGCTTTTTGAGGGCTATCTGATTAAGGATCGGTATGTCATGATGATCGACAATAGCGTGCTTACTCTTCGACATGTAAAAAAGGAAAGACATCATTCGCATCTATATGTTGACGGCGATACAGGCGGCATCACTCTTGCCAGACATGTACAACGTGAGGACATAGATGTGATTACTGAGTTGGTTGAACGATTGTGCAACATGGATGCATTAAGTTTTCTTACAGATGAATTATTATGGAACACATGCCGAGAAGATATAGACTTTGATTTAGTTCGGAATAAAGGACTATGAAAAAATGGCAAACATAAATTCTGATTTGAATTTATGTTCTCGTTCTACTTATATAATGTAACATAGAAGCGTAAAAGGGTGAAATGAACACCGTTGTAAAAGAGATACATAATGCCCCAAAAGCTCTTGCATGCTTAGTAGATTTCATTATATAATTTTTAATGATTATGATTCTCATTATCATTATCATTAAATCTTTAGGCGCAGACTCCCAATATGAGCCTAAGTGAATAGGATGGTGCTTTACACATGGCTAAAACGGATGTGGCTACTGCCAGAAGACAACTCAGCAGTCCGAATAAGGTAACGCGCAGGCGGGCTTTGAGAACGATCAAAGCTGCGAAGCGCGCGAAGTAACAAGCTTCAAGTTAACTGCAAATGCAATACCAGTGTCAAAATTTTTAGTCTCCTCGTTTTGATATTGCACCTGCTTTCCTGATGGTGGTACACAGGAAGGCAGGTGTCTTTTTTTTGAATAATAATAAAGCGCCAAGCGGGTATTGAACCGTTATGGCGCATTATTTGGAGATATGAGATACCAAACCAAAATGAACATAAAAACGGAGTAGACGGAATAGTGCTGTACAAGCGAAGCGATCGCTTTTGTCCCCGGATTTCTACTCTATAAAAGGCTTTGTTCAAGAAAACCGGGGGCGGTGGCGATGGGAAGCACTATCCGACTGCGTAGTGGCACAATATGAAACTTTTAAGTTCGATTTTAATACAGACAAAACTACATTTATTTCTTTTGTGCAAACAGCCATTCAATCATGTCCTGATTTTGTAGAGCCGGAACCCAGGAGAAGTGTCCTGTAGGTTTGATAATCCCTGCTTCGTATTCAGTGAAGTGAATGAGGTTTCCGCTTTGTGCTTTAATGGCAGCGACCATTTCTTGCGAGTTCTTAGGACTTACTGTCGTATCGTCTGCAGCATGGAAGGCCCAAATCGGAACGTTTTTCAACACTTCAACGTGTGCAGGGTCAACAGGGGCATACATGTTCACAGCTTTTTCATAGTTGGTCAGACCGGCAATCGGCACGCCCGCAGCGAACAGATCAAGATTTTTTTCTAACAATCTCCATGTCCCCATGGCACCTTGAGAAATACCTACGATATAGATGCGGTTGGTGTCGATCGGATATTTCAAGGCCGTTTCACGTACCAAATCGGCAACAGCGCTGTTGCGTGGTTCATCTGCCCAAATAAATTTATGCTCCAAGTCAATCGGGCTTTGAGGAGCGATGACGAAGGATGGGTGTTTGGCTTGCTGCTCAGGGGAAGCCCAAGTGACAGCACCAGCATTTGCTAACAGGTTGACTCCATTTCCATCACCACGTTCGCCGTTTCCGTGTAGGAATACAACCAATGGGTAGGTTTTGCCAGGCTCTACTTTAGGTTCAAATGTAAAGTAGTTCAGTTTGAAGCCATCTTTATTTTCAAAGGTGTTTTTTTGGAAATCGTCTACAATGGGTGTCACTTTATCGGTTGCTTTTACAGTCTGTGTAGAAGCTGGAATGACTGTTTTCTTTGAAGTTGCAATATCTTTCTTTTGGCTAATGTAATAGTTCAATGGATTGATGCGGTTGACTGCGCTTGTGGAATCGTAAGTGAGAGTGCTTGCATTTTTGTCCTGTGTATCCAGTTCGATCAAGACATATTTGCCATGAGTACTTCGGTTGGTGATGGCGCCGGTATCGTTGGTATATACGCCGGTCACGGTTCTGTCCGTGTATACATCATTGAGTACAGATTGAACCTGAAAGCTGGATGTGGACAGGGATGCTCCGTCAATATTGGTGCTGTATTTCAGTACAACGGCAGAAACAACCTCACCCAGAGGCTGTACCTGGGTAAGCAGGGTAGCCTGTGGTGCTGGAACATCGGCTGCTGCCGCGGCAGAACTGGAGGATGGATAAAAGATCGTAAGCAGGAGCACGAAAGATAGTAGAACAAGGGCGAAACGTCTTTTTTGCATAAGATAATCTCCTTTGGTGTTTATTTTTAAAGCGCTTACTATATGATCGGGATGCTTGAGTGTATGCTATGGAACTCATACAAATCAAAAAAAGGCAAACTCCGGGTACACAAGTGTACTCGGGTTTTGCCTTTTCAGTAACAATCCCACTTGAAGAATAGCATCCTCCTTGGAATCTGACAAGTGAAAGCGCTACAATTTTGGATGTTTTTATAATATATATTTACCTTCGCAACGGGAGACTACTAAAATCTCTTGAGTGACTTGTGCTGAGCAATATGAAGATTGTGCTCATTGTTCTATAGCAGGAAACAAGAAAATAGAGCTTTTCAACGGGGATACGGTAGTATATAATCTCTTTAACTTAACACTGTTAACTTATATAACGACGTTAACAAGGGAGATGAAATCATGAACCAATATGATGTTATTGTCATTGGTGCCGGGCTGGGTGGTTTGTCTTGTGCAGCCAGACTTTCTGCGTTGGGTTACCGGACAGCTGTGTTTGAAAGTCATACTTTGGCTGGCGGCTTTGCTACTGAATTCACAAGAAAGGGATATACCTTTGATGTCTCCTTGCACGGCGTCGGCGGACTCGAAGAAGGCAGCTTCGGCCGGATGTTAAAGGACTGCCATGTGGACCAGCAAATCGTTCCTCTACGCAAAAAGCATCCTTACTCCATTCGCTGGGAAGGACAGACCATTGATATCCCATCTGATGTGCGGGAGTACACGCAGCTCCTCAAAGGCATGTTTCCTGCTGAGACAGCAGCCATTGACAAGCTTTTCGCAGGTATTCGCCGTTTTGAGGCAGGCTTTTCTGCTTTTTCTTCCCGTACTTCCTGGCGTAAGATGGCGGGCCTGCTCAAAGCAGGCACCTTCTTCCGCTGGACGCAAATGACTACCTGGGAGGCTGTAAGCCAGTTTGGCTTGTCTGACCGATTCACGGAATTTTTCACCGCCCTATGGGCTTATTATGGTTTGCCCCCGAAGAGGCTTGCGGCCTTGTATTTTTTCATTCCTTGGATGGGCTATCATCTGGAGGGGACGTATTACATTCAGGGAGGTGCACAGGCCTTGTCCAATGCGCTGGTCGAAGCTATTCAATCAGCTGGAGGAGAAGTTCACCTGCGCAGTCAGGTGTCTGAAATTATACTTGAACGTGGTAAGGCAGCTGGTGTTCGTCTGAACAAAGGGGATGTATATAAAGCCAACTGGGTTGTGTCTGGTATCAGTCCTCATCATACCTATGGTCGTCTGCTGGAAAATCATAATGCCGCCCGTCGTGAGCTGGAGGCTGTCACCAAAATGGAGACTGGCACATCTATTACTCAGCTATACCTAGGGCTATCATGCGAGCCTCGCGAGCTTGGGATCACCGAAGAAGACTTAATCCTGTGTAACGAGCCGGATTCGGAGACGGATTATGAAGTCATGATGAGCGGCCAGTATACGAAAGGCAACTGGATGCTCACAAATTATAACGCCATGGACCCTACACTCAATGAAGCGGGAAAGGGTGTCATCACCGTTACATTTTTGGACAGATTGGAGAACTGGCCTAGCGCACGTCCCGAATATAAAGCCAAAAAAGAAGCAGTAAAACAGCAGATACTGGAACGCCTTGAACAGCTATACCCTGGTTTTAGCAGTAAAGTGGTAGTGGCAGAGTTGGGCACACCACGCACAATGCAGCGATATACCGCTAATCCCGGCGGGGCTGTTTACGGCTTTGCGCAAACGGTGCGACAGTCCGGTATACACAGACTGAAGCACAAATCAGCAGTGAACCGTCTGTCATTGGTAGGGGCCTGGACACAGCCTGGGGGCGGGTTTCAAGGAGCTATGAACTCGGGTATAATGGAAGCTGATCGTATCGCCGCCAAATTGAGATAGGCAGAAAGGGCACGTATATCTATTCATGAAACATATCAAACGCCGAGAACGTGAAAGCAGTGAGATTCGCCGCAAAATCATTGAGGCCGCCCGATCGCTCTTCTTGAACCAAGGGTATGCTGAAGTCTCTATGCGTAAAATTGCGGATCAGATCGAATATTCACCAACAACAATTTATCATTATTTTTCCAATAAGGAAGCAGTTGTCCGTGAACTGCTGTTAGAAGGGAATGCTTTGTTCCTGAAGGCTCTTCAGCAGCGCGTGGATGAAGCACAGGCAGCCGGACTGAACGCTCTGGACACACTGAAAACAGTGTCCGATGCTTATGTCCGTTTTGGCATGGCTAATCCCGAATACTACAACATCCTGTTTATCAGCAACCTTGAATCTGTAAGCTCGGTTAGCCTTATAGACAGTGGGAGTTTTAAGGGGTTTGAGTTGCTTGAGGGCGGACTCAAAGTCGCTATGGAGGAAGGGGGCATCATTCAAGGGGATGAGCACCTGATGGCTAGATCCGTATGGAGTATGTTACACGGACTAACTTCTCTTCTCCTGAATTTTGAGCTTCCTATGGCCAAAGCAAATAATGAATTGATTTCATTTACTATAGATACTTTTTTTCGAGGATTAAGCCGCTGATGCAGCGGCTCATTTTTTTGTGCTCCCACCCCGTACAGGCAAGTCTGCATACGCCGGCTCCTGTGTTAACGAAGTTTCAAATCTGAAAGCTGCTCCAGCACGGCTTCAATGCGACGTTTATCTTTTTTGAGCATCACGAGTTGTAAAGAAGCATGAAGCAGGTTTGAGATGCTAGCCCAAACGTCTGCTTCTAGACCGGGCAGAAGATCGCGCTGAATCATGATATCCAGCGCCTCGGTTGCAATTTTCTGATGAAGTTCGCTACTAAATAGCCATTCAATCACCTGCTCAGCTGTAGGACGAGAGTAGGCGAAAAGTACTGCCCAGCCATCGACCGGATGATTGACCTTATCCCGCATCCAGTCAATGACCTGCGGTAAATGAAAATGCTGTAACTGCCCGCTAACGGTGTATCCTTCTAATTTTCCATCCTTTGCCGTATGCTGCATCAGATCATTATAAACATTTTCTAATCCTTCCTGTTCGGGCAGACAGCGGGCGGATAGATAGGCACGTGTCGAGACAAATGCTCTCTCAGCATGTATGTTATTTGAAGCGGATGAATTCCATGCTTGCGTGATATCCGTGTCCGGCTCCCATAAGGAGCGAACCCAGTCAGCAGCCCCAATACCTGCGGTCTCCCCAATAAAAAATGCCCATGTAGCGAATTGGGCCGGGTTACGCTGAATGCGCTGCTCCCAGGCAAGAAAAATATCCTTTGGATCATAGGCCTGAAAAGCCTGCAGTACAGCAGGATGATCTACGCCATGCATGGTGGTGTAATGGATCAGTGTTTCCAGCGACCGGGCGGCATCCTCCAGCTTCATCGTACAGAACGTGTTCAACCAGCGCTGCCACAACTGCAGTCGTGGGCTGTCTAGTTGAATACCAAGCTCATCTGACACGTTAGACCAATCCCACAGCCATAACCCGTGTAAGGCAAGCATGGTTTCTATATAGGTAGGTAGACTTTCTGCGAGCAGCATGAACCGGTCCAACTCATGCTCATAACAGAACACTGCTGGCTCTGTTGCGGATGTCGCTCTATCAAGCAGGATCGGATCACCGGCACCGTTATAGTTTAAAATTAGATATCGTTGTTCGTCCGCTGCTGAGTCGGTGTTTTCTCCATAGGATGTAAAATAGCTTATATACTCATGATTCCAGCCAAATTCTCCTGTAATATCGTCAAGGATATTCGGTTTTTGTTTAAGGCCATTACTGCTTTCATATGAACAAGCCGGTTCATCGGCTACAATACAGTGTTGAGGGAGGCACCATAGCAAATGTAAGCTGCCACACCGCTTTATCAATTCAGAAAGGGAGGCAGGCAAAGGGATTTGCAGCCGTTCCTCCAACTCAGTCAGTTCCTCTTCGGAAATCCCCTTCGTCCATTGGTATACTACGTCAGGCATCCCACCTTGTCTCAGGCGCTCAGCGATCCCTCCGAGCTTTTCTAAGATATGTGCAAAATGTACTGTCATTTGTATTCGTCCTCCTCTTACTCTACAACCTGGCAATGTTCTTTTTGCAGGAATGATAGAACTTCATCATGAAGTGCTATCGCTTTAGGTTCATAAATGATCGCCACTTCGCGTCCATATGCATAATTGAAACGTACGTATCCGCCAAGAGACTGAAGAAAAGCCAAGCAGATATGCTCGTTTTCAATCCATAGATTTGAGTCAAAATGCTGTTTAAAACGCTGAGCCAATACCTGTATAGATGCTGGAGCTACTTGCAAGGCTTGATCGTTCGGATTGGCTGAACCGTAAGCTTCCGCCGTCTCCGGTGGATTAAATTGTAGAAATGTTGCAACTCTATCCAGACTGACAGGCTCGAAATAACGGGGGAATGGCTCTATTCTTCCGAATTCATCCCGTAGTATATGCTCTAGTGTATCTATAAATGGGGCTTGAACATCTAATGGCTTCATAGTAATGACCTCCGAATGTCGCGGTAGCCAAAGCAAGCCTTCGACCTGAGGATGCACCGCTAGAAAATCACCATCTATGGAGCTGCCGATGAACACGCACTCGCCCAGCTGTTGCGCGGTGATCGGACAGTTATCATTATGCGTCCACAGTTCGTAATCCGCATAGGATTGCAAAAGTTGAGGATCAGGTCGTTCAATCACCAGCAGGCCGCAATAGGTACCTGGCCCGTATTGGGTGAGAAATGAAGCATAGGGAATTGGTAAAGTTATGCCATAGGTATGTTCGAAATTTGTCAGTTCATCGGCAGCTACTGGCGTGTGCTGTGTGGAAACCCAATACATGTAGAATACACCTGCTTTCTGGCACTCTATCTATAGGGATGGAGTCCAAATGTAAATGAGAGATATGCTATAATCAGGAAATAAAATAGTTAAATATTAGTCTATCTCAATTATGTAAGAACTACAATTTGTGAGGGTATGAAAGGGGAGCACATCGTATGACATCGGGGGTACAGGCCTACATAGATCCAATTTTTGAGGAGATTGACCAGAGATACGCTTCTGAGCAAAAACGCATCGCGGAATTCAAGACCAAAAGCGTCCTTCACGAAGGGATTCATGAATACTTAAAAGTTACCTGTAAGAGCGACGGGTTATGGGTGGATACCTACGAACCGTTTGATTGGGATCATCGTAGACCAGATATGGATATTCTTGGTTTTACGGAAGGAGTGACGCTCCAGCAGGTGCAGGATGAATGGATGCCTGTGTTCAAAGAACGGATAGCGGCCCTGTATAATTCAGAAGAATTTAGTCCTATGTTTTTTCGTTATCGGCTGGAATTTCATCTAGAGGTGGTCTTGGAGAATAAGGCCAGTCATTTTACATTCTCGCTGTTGAACGAAGATAAGCGGCAGCATCTGTTAGCCACTATCGAACAGTTTGTGGAGCAAAAGCTTGACCCTGCCAGTAAAGCTATCCCGAAGGAAGAGGACGATTTTTTCTTAGTAAGGCACTTGCTTGATCCTCATTTGTACCCTATAGACGCCCAGCGGGTGAATGAGCTGTTGAATCGAATGGATGCAAAAGTGCAGGTTAGCCGTAAGCGAGAAGAAGCATGGAGGCATCAGCTGAGCAGAGGCTTAATGCATTGGGCTGAAGATGAATTTTTGGCCAAATACGCAGATCGGGAAAAAAACTACGGGCTGGAGTATACGGTGAGGCCCGATATTCTTCCTTCAGATATTCCTGCCCCCGCCATGGAGATGTTCCTGCTCACCGCGATGCGTGTGGGTTCGACCGATGCCGATGCACGGCAGAGTTATTTGGAGATTGCTGCACAACTGGGTTCAAATCAGGCAGCCGAGTGGCTTAAGAGTGGATCAGGTAGCATTCCAGCGTCATATACAAGTGAACGAGTCACCTGCCAAGCGAATGATATTTTGCAAACACTGGAGGTTCAGATTCGTTCTGAGGAAGAAGAGAGCTATAGAGAAGCACTCGTATATCTATGTGATATATTACGAAAAGGCTTTACTAAGGAATATGGGATGAAGTTCAAAAGCAAAGTGAAAAACTATCTACCCGTACCCAAGTTAGCCAAATCTGCATTACATCGTTTCTTTGCCAATGCACTTGAATACCCTTCGCTGCACCCGTTGCTGGCGGAATATGCCGAGACTGTGATGGAAGAATTCAAGTGGTACAACGATGTAGAGCCGGGGGAGAAGTCAGCAATGCCGGGAACCTATGCGGTGATGGGATTAGGACTTAAAGGAACGGAATATTTTCCGTTAGTGAGTCGTTATATGAAGCTAGTGGATAGTGAGCACCAGTCGGTGCAGGACGGTTACGCCGCTGTGTTTGCTGAGGCACATGGACTGACACCGGATACGATTCCCGTATGGGCGAGAATTCTTTTGGCAGGTAATGATTCTGCCAAACCTCTGAAATCGGCTGGCATTGAAAGTGCAGAACAGGCGAAGGCGCTAGTAGATGTACTTGAGAAGTTGGAAGACTACGAACAAGAGATGATCGTTTATCGTATATGGGGTGGTGCAAAGAAACTAAAAAACAGCCTGAAGCAGGCTGTCCCTGAGGTAAAAGAGATACTGGAGACGCTTATTCCATAAAAGCATCGTATTCATGATCATATCGCAGTCCCTGCGCAATGTGTTGAACATCCGGCTCGCTTCCACTGCGGCGCAGTACTTCAATAACATCTGTACAGTCGCTATCTCCAGCCGAGATTGCACGTGGTGGTCTGACAGACGGCCTGGACCAGTGCTTCTAGGCTGTCAAAAGTTTGTATACTCATGTTTGGAATGCTCACCCTTAGACGCTTGTTTATGCTGTAGTTTTTGTAATATTTTTAAGATGGCCTGGCGATTTTTCGCATCCTTAATGTACTTTGGAATGGAATGGGAAGCCGTGCGCATCATACCGGATGTGGGTTTTTCCCGCAACTCGGCAGAGATATAGGAGAGCAAATAATTCAGGTGTATCCGGTTAAGAGCCCACACCGGTTTCCCACGATAGTAATCAAGGAAATACAGTTGGAGCTGGAAAATAGGATCTTTCCCATTTTGGATCACGTCTGTATGCCATTCACGTGACTGCATACGATGCACCGGAACTTGATTACGTGTCTCACAGTGCGGACAGTGTATATTCGTATTTTTATGAGTAACCGTTCGGTCATCATGGATTTCAATATTAAAATATCGCTCGCAATGGCTGCATACACCGCGTGCATAGAATTTATACGATTCTGGCTGCTGAAATGTGTAGTAACAATGAGAGCAGCGAACAACGTAATAACAGTCTTCTTTAGATCTGGAAATAAAAGCTTGGCCCTGACAGCGAGGACAGTGAACAGCTACCTGTTCTCCTCTCCAGATCACGGCGGCAAAGTCATATTTATATCCATATTCATCTTTGAAGCGTTTTTGCTCCATGTTCGTTCCTCCTTTTCGGAAAGAGCGTAAAAACGTACTTTTTATATATCATATGTTATAATATTCCTTAACAACAGAATGGCTTAGATGGGCGGTCGGCTAGTCTCCTGTAAAGGAGGTGAGGCCTGTGGAGGTTAAAGACACCTTAATGTTGATGATTCAATTTGCAACGTTGGTGATTCTGATTCTTTCCTTCCATAAAAAGAAATAGACCGCCCTCGACAAAGGCAAACGGTCTATTTCAATGATCATCCTTTGACACGGCTACCGCCCTTAAAAGCGGCTGTTGCCAAAGAGTGAGGATGTTGACGCATCTTCACTCTTTTTTAGAATATACATCTTATTCCCATTTTAACACTTGAAAAAGGCCTTTTCAATGTGCCTAAGAGTGAAAAGGCGAATAGGATGTGCAAAAGGAGAGGGCGAGCATGAGCATTTTTACAGGGCTGCAACGTTCGCAGTTTCAGGCTTATTATGATGAAGAATTTCTTATAGAGCATCGTTTTGAAAATGGTAGGGGCTTTCCGCCTTCCTATATAGATTACGTCAAGACTCTTGGCTACGGGCGGTTATGCGGCGTATGGAACATCCATATTCCTCTCGGGGATCATCCGGATTCATGGCTTCATCGTTACCGTGACTGGCGGACCTGGTTTGATGATGTACTGGAATCGGAGGAGGTCTTACAAGAAGCGGCGTTGGAGCCAGATGGTTTCCCGGAATTATTGGAGCATGCCGTTCCCTTCGCTTCCAGTGAAGAGGATGACCTGCTGGTCTGGGATATTCAATCGCCTGATAAACGGGGGGAATTCCCGATTTATGCTTTGAATCTGCGCACATGGGGCAACTTTCGGTATGCAGCCCCGGATTTGTATAGCTTCGTCGAAGCGCTGCTGGATGGAGAACGCGTAAAGTCGGTTTTGGGAACACATCGTACACCATTCCCTTATACATTTGACCCCTTTTAAATCGTTAAAGAGCCACCCTGGTTTTCGAACTCTAAGGTGGCTCTTTTCGTTGCTATTCTTCTAGTTTTTATGCCTGGGCTAAATATTGCTGTACCAGCTCATATCGAGCCACGCCCATTACAGTATATTGATTATATTCTTCCAGTTCCAGATTGCGTATATATTCATCCCCGCAATACAGATGGCCCGCACAATTAAAGTATTTTAGCTGCTGTTGCTCCTCGGATAGAGGGCGATGATCGATAATGGGCCATACTCCCTTCGTCAGATTTTGGGTGGCGGTGAATATAACCTCAAATTGCCCCCGATAATCTGTGAAGGAGAGATATGTAGTTTCACCCTCGTATGCTTGATTCTGACCTATGGATAGAACACCAAAGGAGAACGCTTTTTTGAATCGACCATACAGCGCGCAGATCACCTGACATACCGCAAATCGGCCGTCATGCAAAGGGATAACAAAAATATCGCCTTCCTGATGTTTGATTCTTTTAAATACCATCGTCAGGCCAGCTCTTCCTGAAGGATCTCTGTTTTTAGACCTTTAGCGCTGGTAATCGTAATGCTAATCGCATCAAAACCGTTTCGCTTGGCCTCTTCAAAATCACAACGTTCGCCGCTGATCAGCTCCAGCTGCCCGTTCTCATCCACATCATCTGCAAATTCGTCATCCCAATCAACATTATAAAAAGCAGTCACGGTCACCTCAAAGGTATCTTCACCATCATCGTCCAGATAAGGCAGCAGGGGGGTGCGATTGTTCTGCTGTTCCTCCGTATATACTTCACACAGCAGTGCATCGTAGCCATGGCGGGTTCCATCAAAAATGACGATCTGCTCACCTGTGACCGCATCTTCTGCAATAATGAGCTGGGGTGCAAACACCGTTACAGCAATCAGCTCATCCATGAATTCTCCATAGTAAAAAATGTGGAATTTCGTATTTCCGGTCTGTGAACGGAGCTTACCTGTCCATTCCTGTTCACCCCATGCCTCCGGGGTTTCGGGTATAACCCAACCATCCAAATAAGCGGGTCCTGATTTAGTATGATGTGTTTCTGTCATTTGTAGCGTCTTCCTTTCTTTTCGTTTTATTATGACATGGACAGGGTAACGATTTTGTTGTCCTCATCCACATCTACCTTCACATTTACTCCAAGCTTGTCCTTAAATAGCTTACTGATATTAATATAATCATCCTTCACCGGCCTACTTGAATTACCAGTGGTGCGAGTCATTCCAGCGGTGATGATAGAGCGCACGTAGGTTTTGTCGAGGCTGGCTTCAGGATTGTAAGTATAAATAACCTGTTCCTGTTGGTTGTAATAATGGGTTAACTCCGTATAGTCGTTGGCGTTCTCGTACTGTTTTTCCTCACGTACATACTCAGGATGGTCCATGGTATAGTGGATTCCCCCATCCAGAAAAGGATTTTCTTTGGAGGGCTTGAGTTCATACTGTCCATAGGCAAGTTGAAACAGATACTCTATGCCTGAGCCCTCCGCCTGATAGTAGAGCTGACGATGGTCCCCCTTTTTATCTATTGCGGTATAGCTGCTGATTAAAGGCCAGGCATCATATTTTTTACCCTTTACCTCAAGGGCAAGCTTGTAATGTACAAGCACCTTCTCATTTTGGAATAATCCAAAGCTGCTCATAATGAAATAGGCAGGCACACAAATAACTCCGATAATCAATACGAAAATAAATATTCTTACACGCATAAGTAGGGTGATTCTCCTTTGGTTGTCGATTATGTGGACAGCTCACGCTGGGCAGATGCACCGAATTCCTCATGGTGCAATAATTGCTTCAGCGCATGTTGTGCGAAGGGGTGGGCTTTATGTGCGCGGAGCAGTGCAAAAGCGGCCCCCTTGACTAAGATATATGTATCACTGCGGATTAAGTCCAAAGCTATACGTAGCTCTGCTTCTGAACAAGGCATCCACGCCAAAGCTTGTAAAGCTGCGTTCCGTACATCATCATCTTCATCAGGCTTGGACAGCAGCTCGCGAATTCCTCGCATGATCATCGGCTGCTGGCTTTGATCCGCATATAGCCCGATGACCTTCAGCGCTTCTATACGAAGCAGATCATCCTCAGATGATTGCTGCACAAGCTGCAAAAGGAATGCGATGGTGTCCCCCATGGGCTGGGGTATAGCTGTTAATTCGCGTAATGAGACCAATTGATCTTCATACGATAGTGTAGGGAAAATAGATAAGAACGTCTTTCCGTCATCATCGGTTTGTATGGACATATACCCCCCTCATTTCTTAGCCAGATTACTTTTTGACATTGTGTATTACCTACTCTCGTTGTCTGTAGTTCGATAAAGCTTCTTCCGTTCCGCCACCCTCTAGCAGCACCATAACCGCATAGGAAATTGTATCAATCCAATCGTCAAGCGTACTAATCTGCTCTACGGTCAGCAGGTGATTTCGCTGCAGCATACCATCAGGATGCAACGCCCATGCCCGTGTATACTGGCAAATCCCCCACAGAGCGGATATAAGCTCCCGTTCTACGGACGGTTTCTCCAACTCATCTGCCAGAACTTCAATGATAGTCATGAGCTCATGAAAATTATCCTCGATCAGTTCTCCCTGGAAGGGACGAAGCATCCCTAGGAATCCGCTTCGCATTTTGGGATGCTCCAGATCATCATGAATAAAAGAATGACAGCGCAACAGCTCACGGGCTTCATGTTTATTCATGAAGTTCCGTAATCTCTGCACGGATGCCTCTGCACAGAAAGCTGCCTGACAGCCCTGACAAGGCATCGATGTCAACGACCATGTCTGCTTCTTCATAGCGGAAATCGAGCTGCAAGATGATATTTTCTGTTTCTACAGGGGTTAATACATGCTCTTTGGTTTCCAGAAATGTAAAAGTCACTGCATAGCGTGGAATATCTTTGGCTGGAGCCTCAGGGATCACTGGTGCATCAGCCGAAGGTTCCAGATCCGGTGATTTAGGAACTAGCACGCTAGCGGGCGATAGCTCAATTGTCAGTGTAATCTGGTCTTTCGTCATATTGGCAGCCGTGATTCGGTCATAGTGAAAAGGTGGAAAATAGCCGAGCTTTTCTACAATGCTGTCTGCACCTTGAATAGAAACGGTTGGAGAGAAAGCCAGTTCCAGTCCGATGGACCCTGTCAGTTGGTCTTCATATTCTGGATTGATACGGATAAGGACCTGTTCCGACTCTACCTTCAAAATCGTACCTATAAAATACTGTTTGCCATGGATCAGAACAACATCATGCGGAACGAACGGCAGAGCTCCTCCCGCTTGATAATGAATGAGATATTCGTTTTCTTTTTTTTCAGCCTTTTGAACTTGAATTTGCATAAATTGCAGCCTCCTAGGGTTAATGGGATGACGGATTGTTTAAGTGTGTGGTAAAGGATACGGAGTCCACGATTGAAAAACATACTTCATATCCGGAGTATTCTTTTCGAGCATAAATGGAAGAATATCCATAATGGCACGTGCTTTACTACCAGCATAAAAGTTGCGCGAGCTGTGTAACAGTTTGGTTGCCTTTATCCACTGGCTCAGCTGCATCATAACGTCTTCGACGATTGTTTGGTCGATACGTTCATAAATGTCCTGACGGATCGAAACAAGCATCCCGCAATTGTTGGGAGATTGACCCATAGGGTCATTGGACAAAAGAATGTAGACTTCCGGCGTTGTCCCTTTGTTATAGGACGATTTGATACTGGGAGCCTCGATAACCAGCATCAATGGAGTCAATTCATTATCGGTTACAATGCGGAGCAACTCCTGCTTGTCCCAGCGGATCTTACCGTGTTTGGCTTTCTTGGATTGATAGACAGACACACGGGTATTGCGGATTCCTGATATGTTCAGGAATGTTTCAAAACAATCGAACAGGTTAGTAAAGCACTCTTCGGCAAACAAAGTGTGCTTCTCCGATAAGGAACCTGTCATTATGAAATTATAATGTAGATTGTTAACCACAAGCATCCATCCTTTATTCATGAATTACCAATTCTCCTACCATAATATATGACATGGTGATTGAATTCACCTTTTGCGTTATTCGTTAAAATCGTTTGGAAACCAGTTCAACTTCGCGTATACTAGGAAAGTCATATATGGAACGGCCTGAGCCGCCTTGCGGCCGTATGTTGAGTTACATGAACAGATTCAACGATAACGGATATGCTCCCTTCCTGAAAAGGGGAGAATGAGAACCGATACAAAAATGGGAATTCTGAACTATGGAACGATAGATGTCATATGGCACATGAACCTATTTTACGTGACACATATTGAATACAGATAAGGGAAGTGAATAAAACTTGAAGAATTTTACAGCATTAGGCGTGGAGCAACATTGGGTAGAAGCCTTGAAAGAGCAGGGCATCTCAGCGCCAACACCTGTACAGCAGGAGTCCATTCCACTGTTGATGGAAGGTCAGGATGTGATTGCCGAGGCACATACGGGGACAGGGAAGACGCTTGCGTTTTTACTGCCGATTTTACAAAAGCTGAATTTGGACAAGCGGCACCCGCAGGCGCTTGTGATTGCACCTACGCGTGAATTGGCACTCCAGATTACAGAGGAAGCTAAATGCTTGGCTGCTGCGGAGCCGAGTTTATCTCTACTAGCTGTTTACGGAGGACAGGACGTGGAGCGTCAGCTTCGTAAACTAAAAGGCGGCGCACAACTGATTATTGGTACACCTGGGCGACTGCTGGATCACCTGAGACGTGGCACGCTCGATCTAGGCGGCATTAAAATGCTGGTCCTGGATGAGGCTGACCAAATGTTGCACATGGGCTTCTTGAACGACGTGGAGACGATTCTGCAGGAGGTTCCTTACCGGAGACAAACAATGCTGTTTTCCGCTACGATGCCAGCAGGTATTCGCAAGCTGGCTCGTGTCTATATGAACGAACCCGTTGATGTCAAAGTGAAATCGGCTTCTTCCGTTCCAGTGAGCCAAATCCGTCAGGTCGTTGTACAAACAACAGACCGTGGTAAGCAACAGGCATTGGTAGATATGCTGAATACGGATCGTCCGTATTTGGCTGTTATTTTCTGCCGTACTAAGCGTCGGGCTTCCAAACTGAATGAGGAGCTCCAGGAGATGGGGTTCGAGAGCGGTGAGCTGCATGGGGACTTGTCCCAGAACAAGCGGGAGCAAGTGATGAAGGCGTTCCGTGAAGCGAAACTTCAATTGCTCGTAGCGACAGATGTAGCCGCACGCGGCTTGGATGTAGAAGGCGTCACGCATGTCTTCAACTATGACATGCCGCAGGATGCCGAAAGCTACATCCATCGCATCGGGCGTACCGGCCGTGCCGGAGGCAAAGGCGTTGCGGTGACGCTCGCCACGCCGAGGGATGTTCCGGAGCTTCGGAACATCCAAAGAGTTGCTGGTGTCACATTCACCAGCAGTGAGGGCGGCGGGCAGCGTAGACCTGCTCCCGATACGGCTGAGCGGCAGGGTAGAAACGACCGCTCAGGCAGAAACGACCGCCGTTCCTTTGGTGGCAACGATGCTGGCGGTGGACGCCGTAGCGGCCGCGAACAGTCCGGTCGTCGTGACGGCGCAAGCGGCGAGCGTCGCTCCAACCGTAGCAGTAGTGAACGCGGCGGATATGATCGCGATCGCAGCAACGGCGGTTCCACACGCGGAGGTCAAGGCCGCTCGGCAGGGCAAAGCAGCGGACGCGGCGGGTATGACCGCAGCAGCGGTAGTTCTGCACGCGGAGGTCAAGGCCGCTCGGCAGGGCAAAGCAGCGGACGTGGCGGATATGACCGCAGCAGCGGCGGTTCCGCACGTGGAGGCCAAGGTGGACGCGGTGGACAAGCCAAAGGCGGTCCGCGTGGGGGTCAAGGTCAAGGAGGCCGACGCGGTCGGTCCAGGTAGATAAAATGGGGGTATTCTCATAGAATGCTCCACTATGGTTATCATAATAGCCCCGGGGAGGCTCATCTTCCGGGGCTATTGTAATCTTCAACTATGCCGCTTATGCCGCTGCAAGAACAGCATCATAAGATAAAGAGCAACGAAAGATGCCTTGAGATAACCGAATAGCGGGTAGGGCATTTTTAAAAGATAATTTGGAGGGGTTATACATCATGCAGGAACAGGATATGGGCAAGCGTGCCATGGTCTCAGCATGGATCAGCCTGATTAGCAACATCCTCTTAACCGGCATCAAAATCATCGCAGGGCTCATGTTCAACAGTAAGGTGCTGGTGGCCGATGGTGTGCATAACGCCGGGGACGTGATTGCTTCTGCAACCGCACTGGGAGCGATGAGAATATCCAACCAGCCTCCGGATGAGGATCATCCTTATGGTCATGGCAAGGCAGAAGTCATTGGTGCTAGTGTGGTGGCGGTCATATTGTTCGGGGCAGGTATATTTATCGGCTATCATTCCATTGCTGCGCTGTTTGAGCCGATGCCACAGGAGCATATACTGGCCTTAGTGGCAGCCATTATTTCCTTGCTCTGGAAACAGTGGCTGTATATCTACACAATTCGTATTGGCAGAGCGGCCAATAGTCAGGGTCTCATTGCGACGGCAAAAGATCACCTCGCTGACGTGTATGCCTCTGGAGCCGCTGTATTAGGCATCGGATTAGGGCTGATCGGGGAACACTGGGATATTCCGATTTTATCTTACGGGGACCCCATTGCGGGGTTTGTAGTGGCGTTGCTGGTTCTGAAATTGGCGTGGGAAATGGGCCGCGAATCCATAGATGTGCTTATGGAGAAGGCCATTGCAACAGAGGAAATCGAAAGCTACGCAGCAGCCGCACTGAGTGTAGCCGAGGTTCAGCGTATTGACCGTATCCGTGCCCGTGAGCACGGTCATTATATTATTGTAGATATCCGAGCTTCAGTGGATGCCTCTTTGACGATTCAGCAGGGACACGATATTATCCGGCTGATCAAGAGGGCCGTCATGAAGCGGGAGCCACGGGTTTATGAGGTGCTTGTCCATTTGAATCCGTGGTATGCAGACGACCTCCATGCTGTAAAATCAACACAAAAAGAGCCTGAAGATAAGGTGTAACCGATACGAATAACGCCCCTCGAACAAACGCCACGAATTGACAGATAACTTGCCGGAAGGGTATGCTTTTAAAAGCCGAACGATGATGAATAAAAGCGAGGTTACCCGAAAATATGCGAAAATTTTTAAAATGGCTAGGTATTTCTATGACTGCTGCAGTCCTTTTAGTGGGCGGATATTATGCTTATTCTATATATCATTTTACGAATCAAATTTCGGTTGCTTCTGGCCAGGACTCGAAATTTAAACCGCAAACCCAAACATCAACCAATGTACAACCTGTAGAGGTATCACTCCCACCGGAATGGGATGGAACAGAGAGAGTGAATATTCTGCTGCTTGGCGGCGATTCTCGTGGAGAAGATTCAGGGCGCTCTGACTCGGTTATGGTTGCTTCTGTTGATCCGGTTACGAAAAAGGCTACCCTGATGTCGATTCTTCGTGATACGTACGTCAAGATCCCGGGTCATGGGCAAAGTCGATTGAATGCAGCCTTTTCCTACGGTGGGCCTGATTTGACCAGACAGACTGTGAGCGACCTTCTGGGCATACCAATTCAATATTATGTATATACTGATTTTAATGGTTTCATTGCGTTGGTTGATTCTGTAGGTGGTATTGACCTGGATGTCGAAAAAGATATGCATTATACGTCCAAGGCAGACAAACACCAGTTTGATATTGACTTGAAAAAGGGAATGCAGCACATGGACGGCAAAACAGCCTTGCAATATGTACGTTTCCGTCATGATGCGACTTCCGATTTTACACGTACGGAGCGACAGCGCAAATTCATTACCGAACTGGGCAGTAAAATACAATCGACATCGTCGCTCATTAAACTGCCAAGTATTTTAAATAGCATATCTCCTTATATTGAAACGAATCTGAGTACAACGGAAATGCTGCAGTTGGCTTCATTGGGTTTTAATATCGATGCTAAAACAGTAGCGAAGCAGCAAATCCCGCCAAACGAACTGGTGCGCGGGGAAACCATCAAGGGTGCGCAGGTGTTGGGTGTGGACGAGCGGAAGCTCAAGCGATTCATACAGAATCTTTTTGAACAAGAAAACAAACCTGTGACTACGACGGTGGAGGCTGCCACCACGACAAATGATACTCCATAACCCTTCAAAGCAAGCGAAGTTCGTACAATAACGTACAACTTTGTTTGCTTTTGTGTTTATTTGGGTATAACCTTGTATATTTTGTTGCAAAAATATATCGTAATTATGAAGAACGTATACTCATCTGTCTAAAGAGAAGGGGAATGTCATGTGGAAATAACTCCGGCATGGAAAGACCGGTTTAAGAAGTTTTTTCTGAACAATAAGTTTGTGTTATTCCTGTTGGTATTGTTGCTGATCGGCTTGAATATCTTAGTGCTTACCAAAATTTCATACATATTTACGCCTGTCATCGTGTTGCTGAAAACGATCATTCTCCCGGTCATTTTGTCCGGTGTATTGTACTATCTGCTCAATCCGTTGGTAGATGTACTGGAGCGGAATAAGGTAAAGCGGGTATACTCCATTGTTGTCCTGTTTTTGCTCATTATAGGGATTATCGCTATTGTGGTTACATCGGTGGTACCTGTGATCCGTGATCAGATACAGGGCCTTATCCAAAATGTTCCTGCCTATACCGAGCAAGTCAAACAACAGTTTGAGCGACTGATTGGCAGTAACTTTGTCAACCAATTCCAGAACACCATTCAAATAGATCCATCTGAACTGGCCTCCAAAGCTTCTGAAAAGTTATCTGGCTTTATCAATAATGCATGGACGGGTGTGGGAAGCTTTTTGGGTGTGATTACGGAAACTGTGCTTGCGATCGCTACGGTTCCGTTCATTCTGTTCTATTTGCTGAAAGATGGACACAAGCTGCCGCAGTGG
The DNA here is from genome assembly GCF_002872435.1 of Paenibacillus sp. lzh-N1. Lineage (NCBI taxonomy): Bacteria > Bacillati > Bacillota > Bacilli > Caryophanales > Paenibacillaceae > Paenibacillus > Paenibacillus sp. lzh-N1. The sequence continues at coordinate 2,159,619 of NZ_CP025696.1, forward strand.
ATTCTAAAAATGCTTCCACCTATGTTTCGTAAAGAGACAGATCGTATCATGACCGAAATGAATCATCAGGTCAGCTCGTATATTCGTGGACAGATTATTGTCAGCTTCTGTATTGGAGTGCTGCTGTATATTGGTTATCTGATTATTGGATTGGACTACTCTTTGACACTTGCGGTCATTGCGTCCTTTACGAGCGTGGTTCCCTACTTAGGTCCTGTAATTGCCATTACACCCGCGTTAATCGTAGCTATAGTTACCTCACCGATCATGCTGCTCAAAATGGTTATCGTATGGACAGTCGTCCAGCTTATTGAGGGTAAATTTATTTCACCACAAATTATGGGTAAATCTCTTCGAGTACATCCGATCACGATTATCTTTGTTATTTTGACAGCAGGCAATTTGTTTGGTGTGGTAGGAATTGTACTGGCTGTTCCAGGTTATGCCGTCTTGAAAGTAATCGTGACCCATCTGTTTAGTTTCTTTCAAAAGCGTTCACATCTTTATGAAGCAGATAAAGTAAAGTAAAAAGCAAGTCTCTATAAAAAGTAAACATGGCTAAATATGTGCGGTAAATCTGCTATTTTGCCCCTCTTGGTTAACTGTGGCTTTACGTGCTATAATTAATGCCTATTCGTATTCCAAAATAGAAAGGTCAGACTTTTTATGATAAAACTCAGCATTCTTGACCAATCTCCGGTATCGGAAGGCATGACGCATGCACAGGCATTACAAAAGACTGCTGAGCTTGCTATAGAGGCGGAACGCCTGGGTTATCATCGCTTCTGGGTATCCGAGCATCATGCAGCCTCTAACCTTGCAGGCTCCAGCCCGGAGGTATTGATTTCACACCTGGCTGCCCGTACCTCTACCATTCGAGTGGGGTCGGGTGGTGTGATGCTGCCTCATTACAGCGCTTATAAAGTAGCGGAAAACTTCCGGGTACTGGAGGGATTGTATCCAGGACGCATTGATCTGGGTCTGGGGCGAGCACCTGGAGGAATGCCGATTGCTACCAGAGCTTTGCAGGAGGGGAAAATGCGGGGCGGTGTTGATCTGTACCCCGAGCAGCTAGATGATCTGCTAGCCTATTTGCACGATAGCACAGGCAACCAGCATCGCTTCGGTTCGCTACAGGCGATGCCGCTCGTAGAGACCGTGCCGGAAATGTGGCTGCTTGGCTCCAGCGGCGATAGCGCAGGTCTGGCCGCCGAGCGTGGCGTAGGCTTTGCGTTCGCGCAGTTTATTAATGGTGAAGGCGGCACAGGTGCTATGAAGGGATATCAGGAAAGCTTCCAGCCTTCTCAGCATAGTGAGCAACCGCGTTCGCTTGTTGCCGTATTTGCGATCTGCGCGGATACCGAGGAGGAGGCCAATCGTTTGGCATCCAGCATGGACTTGTCCCTGGTGCTTTTAGAACAGGGCACGCGTTCCGCAGGGACACCTTCTGTCGAAAAGGCGCTTGCGTATCCGTATACGCCATATGATCGGATGCGCATTCGTGAGAATCGCAAGCGTATGGTGGTCGGTTCACCCGAACAGGTGAAGCGTCAGCTTGAGCAATTATGCAAGAACTATAATGCACAGGAGATCATGGTTGCGAGCATCATTCACGACTTTGATGCCAAAATGAAATCAATACGCCTCATGGCTGAAGCATTTGGACTGTCCTCTGTACAGGCTTAATGCGAATGGCCAGAATTAAAAGATCACAGCTTTAGGGCTGTGATTTTTTTTGACTTTTGAGGAAATATTGAACGTTACGCATTGTAAATTAGAAGGAATATGCCAGTTAACACTTGATAATGATTATCAATATCTTTATTATATAAAGATAGAATGAAGTTTTGATGAATGTCGTGCGTTAAGCCCGTGACTATATATATTGGATTAGGGAAAGGGATGATTCCAAATGTTTCGTCTGAAAACGGCAAATCTGGATATTGCTTATGAAGATCGATTGATAGTAGAAGATCTGAACGTAGAAATACCGCAGGGAAAAATCACAGCATTGGTGGGGGCAAATGGCTCCGGTAAGTCAACCATTCTGAAAACGATGGCTCGCATCATGAATCCTAAAGGCGGTAGCGTTCTGCTGGATGGTAAATCCATTCATAAGCAATCCACCCGGGAGGTAGCGAAACAGTTGGCTATTTTGCCGCAGAATCCGACTGCGCCGGAAGGGTTGACCGTGACGGAACTGGTATCTTACGGACGTTTCCCCTATCAAAAAGGTTTTGGTTCCATGAAAGCGGAAGATCGCAAAATGGTAGAGTGGGCCATCCAAGTAACGGGAATGAGCGAATTTCACGATCGTCCGATTGATCAGCTTTCTGGTGGTCAGCGTCAGCGTGCCTGGATTGCTATGGCGCTTGCGCAAGATACGGATATATTGTTTTTGGATGAGCCGACTACATTTTTGGATATGGCGCATCAACTGGAAGTGCTGCATCTGTTAGAGTATCTGAATACTTCGGCAGAACGCACCATTGTTATGGTCGTGCATGACTTGAACCATGCAGCCCGGTATGCTCAGCATATGATTGCGATCAAAAAAGGGAAAGCGAAGGCGGTAGGAGCCCCGACTGAGGTTATGACCCCCGATGTGCTGCGTGAGGTGTTCGGGATCGAGGCGGATATTGTTACTGATCCTCGTACAGGGGTACCACTCTGTCTTCCGTATGCTTTGGCTGGTCAGCCTGCGGTAAGCCAAGTAGTAAAGGGAATGAATGTAGAAGAGAAGCAAACGGTGGGTTCTGTTGCCGAGCGGCGTGATGCTAGACCACAAGTAGCAGCAAGAGGTTAGAGCGCCATCAAGTGGCAGCATCAGCGGTAAAGGGTCTGTGGATATTGGCATGTCCGTCACGTTTTGGGTAAAATAGGTTAAGAACCTAAACCAAGCGACATGAAGGAGGATGCTGTATGTCTGTCTATTCATATAATGCCGTAACACCAGCCAATCAGGAGGTTTCTCTGGAAACTTTCACAGGTAAAGTGCTGGTTATTGCGAATACCGCCAGTAAGTGCGGACTTACCCCGCAATATGGGGATTTGCAGAAGCTTTATGACGAATATAAGGATCGAGGACTCGTTGTTTTAGGCTTCCCTTGCAACCAATTTGGCGGTCAGGAGCCGGGCAGCAGCGAGGAAGCGGCTGAATTTTGTCAATTGAATTACGGGGTTAATTTCCCGGTATTCGCCAAAGTGGATGTGAACGGACCGGATACAGCAGCTCTGTTTGAATATTTGAAGAAGCAGCAGCCTGGAGAACAGGAAGATGGTACAATTCAGTGGAATTTTACTAAATTCATTGTGAATCGTGAAGGTGTGCCTGTGGGGCGTTTTGAGCCTAAGGAGTCACCGGAAGCGATGAAAGCTGCCATTGAGCAGTTGTTATAATAGCTACGTGTAATTCCAAAGTATATGTATAAACAAGGTCTGATTTCTGCCTGTCTCAGGGGAAACAGACCTTTTTTTATTCTCTAAATGAGCATATACCTAAGAATTGACGCATCGTGTGGAAAGTCTGTTCCAAGGGCATAATCAGGGGGTAGACAGGGAAAACTGAATGGAGCAAAAAAAGATTTCAGCAAACGGCTGATCTCAGACATCCTTACCTTTTTAAATGTGGACAAACTGTGAATATCATAAAAAGCTATTGTAATGTGAAAAATATCACACTATAATAAGTGCATGAAGTGAAATAAATCACAAGAAGTAACGAGTTGCCTAAGTGAAAGTATTCACAATTATTATACATTTTATGCCCACACACCAAGGAGGAATTCAACATGAAAGTAGCAGTTATCGGATGTACACACGCAGGTACAGCAGCCATAGTCAACACAGCTAAATGTTATCCAGATGCCGAAATTACGGTTTATGAGCGTAATGACAATATTTCATTTTTATCTTGTGGTATTGCACTGTACGTAGGTGGTGTCGTCAAAGATCCGCACGGATTGTTTTATTCGTCCCCAGATCAACTGGCTGATATGGGTGTAGTGACCAAGATGCTTCATGAGGTAACGAGTGTGGATACAGCCGGCAAAACGCTGCATGCACGTAATCTCCAAACAGGTGAGGAATTTACGGACACATTTGATAAATTGATTGTGACTACTGGATCGTGGCCAATTATTCCGAAGCTGGAAGGCATTGAACTTGATCATATTTTGCTCTGCAAGAACTATAATCATTCGAATGAAATCATTGAGAAAGCCCAGCACGTACAGAACATTACAGTCGTCGGAGCTGGATACATTGGTGTTGAACTGGTAGAAGCTTTTCAAATGAACGGTAAGAACGTAACGCTGATCGACAGTGCTGATCGTATATTGAATAAGTATTTAGACCATGAGTTTACAGACCGGATTGAGAATTCCCTGAGAGAACATGGCATTAAGCTGGTACTTGGCGAGACAGTAAGTCGTTTTGAGGGGACTAACGGTAAAGTAAGTAAGGTCGTGACCTCTAAAGGAGAGTATGAAACAGAGCTTGTTATACTCTGTATCGGTTTCCGACCTCAAACGGATCTGCTCAAAGGTCAGGTAGATATGTTGCCTAACGGTGCGATCATTGTGGACAATTATATGCAAAGTAGCTGCCCGGATGTGTTTGCAGCAGGCGACAGTTGTGCAATTCGTTATAATCCGACTGGCAAAACAGCTTATATCCCATTGGCGACGAATGCGGTTCGAATGGGGACGCTGGTGGCACGCAATCTGGTACAGCCGACCATTGCCTACATGGGAACACAAGGAACCTCGGGTATCAAAATTTACGAAGATAATATTGCGGGAACAGGAATGACAGAAGCCGCAGCAACCGACGAGGGGATGACTGTAGAAGCTGTAACCATTGAGGACAGCTATCGTCCTGAGTTTATGCCAACCTCTGAAAAGGTATTGCTGAAGGTTGTATATGAGCAGGAGACACGGAGAATTGTTGGGGCGCAAATTATGTCGAAGGTCGATTTGACGCAATCCATTAACACGCTGTCTGTAGCCATTCAAAATCATATGACCATTGACCAGTTGGCTTTTGTCGATTTCTTCTTCCAGCCGCACTATAACAAGCCTTGGAATTTCCTAAACGCGGCAGGTTTGCAAGCATTGCCTACAATATCCGAACGGAACCCAGTTACTGTATAATTCGATTTGTCTGTGACATTGTTCATAAGTTTGTCAACAATCTGAAGCGTACGGATGAATCCTTATAGTACAATATAGAGAGCATAAGGATTAGGGGGAGACTTTATAATGGATTTGTTTTATATCCTTTTTCTTGTAGTTGTTGCAGCCGTCGGTCTGGGCGGAGTTCTTTGGTTCTTGAGAGCTGTTGAAAAGGAAGAATACAATTAAATGTAAAGCGCGTAGTAGCGCAGTAGATGTAATAAAATAGAAAAACAGTCCTTTATCCAAGGGCTGTTTTTTTTACACTTTAGAAAGTGATTTTTTTCACAAACAAAATCACTGATTTTAAATAAAATATAAAAGAAGAATATTTTGTTTAAAAGATATTAAAGGAGCGGGGGCAGATGGCAAGCTATAAACCGGGGCAAATTGCCGAAAAGACGGTGGAAACAGGAGTGGCCAAGGCGAACAACCCGTGGACTGTGGCGGTAGTATTGGGATTTTTGGCAGGTGCATTTATTGCACTCGGGTTTTTGCTGGATATACGCGTTATTGCAAGTGCACCTAAAGAATGGGGAAGCATTGCTACCTTTATTGGAGCTGCGGTGTTCCCTGTAGGTCTGGTGTTAGTTTTGATCGCTGGTGGGGAATTGCTGACCGGCAATATGATGGCAGTGCCTTTGGCGAGATGGGCAGGACGAATTAAGACAGGAGCCATGCTTCGTAATTTGGCGATTATTACGCTCAGTAATTTTGCAGGTGCATTATTTGTTGCATTTTTCTTCGGGCATGTTCTGGGCTTGACCGAAACGGGTCCTTACCTGGATAAAGTGGTGGATATGGCAGGGCATAAGCTGCATGAAAGCTTTTTGCAGTCTTTTATATCAGGTATAGGATGTAACTGGCTCGTAGCACTGGCTGTATGGATGGCTTATAGCACAGACTCCATCGGCGGCAAAATTATGGGAATTTGGTTCCCGACCATGGCCTTTGTTGCTATTGGATTTCAGCACGTTGTAGCCAATATGTTTCTCATTCCGGCGGCTATTTTTGCAGGTCATTTTTCGTGGGCAGAGTATGTTATGAATTTCATTCCGGTCTGGTTGGGGAATTTGGTAGGAGGCAGTCTGTTTGTGGCTGGAGCCTACTGGCTGGCCTATCTGAAAAAAACTCAAACCAACACACATTCCGTGAATGAATCTCAAATTACTCCTTCCGTTGCATCCAATCCGTTGAGTGATCATGCATAATCACGTTACTTTATGAAGCAATGAACAAAGCAAATCCGCCATGACAGGCCCGGGGGAACGAAACCTGTCATGGCGGATTTTTTTGGGAGTGGTCCATGATTTGGCATGGAGGATGAGTGTGCTCTCGTCCATAATGCCTTGATCTCTTTTACCCTGGGTATGTAATGATGAAACAGAATGATAAAAAAATAATTATGATTTTTAAAATCCGTTTTGCTCTATACAGCAGGCGGATTTTTATATATTTTGGAGAGATGCTGTGTGGTAAAATCCTTCTCTTGCCATAGGCCAAAGCTGTAGATATGATAAGAACAGTGTAATTTTTGGAAACGGTAACGGAAAGGAGCATTAACACCATGGATCACCGCAATAGTGCGCCTCTTGAGGCCACACTTCAACACAACTTACACGGAGGACAGCGGATGACGGAGCAGCAGAACGGTATTTTTCCGGCCGTATGCCCGTTGGATTGCCCGGATACGTGTGGGCTCCTGCTTCACAAGGAAAATGGAAAGATAGTCAAGGTGACTGGTAATCCGGATCATCCCATTACCAAAGGGGCTATATGCAACAAAGTCCGGAATATGACCGAGCGAGTATATGATCCGGATCGGGTGCTTTATCCGTTGAAGCGTGTAGGCGCCAAAGGGGAAGGGAAGTTTGAACGAATTAGCTGGGAAGAGGCGGTCGATACCATTACAGGTCGGTTCAAGGAGCTGATACGTACGGATGGACCGGAATCCATTCTCCCCTACAGCTTTTATGGCAATATGGGTGTATTGAGTGTGGATGGAATGGATCGTCGCTTTTTCAATGCGCTGGGTTCAAGCCAACTGGATCAGACGATTTGCAGTGTGGCTGGGAATGAAGGCTGGGCATCCGTTATGGGATTTAAGGGCGGCACAAGCCCGGAGGACACAGAGGATGCAGAGCTCATTATTGTATGGGGCGGAAACGTCATCAGCACCAACATGCATCAGGTCGTATTGGCTGAGAAAGCACGTAAAAAAGGTGCTAAGGTGGTCGTTATTGATGTCCATCGCAACCGGACGGCACAATGGGCGGATTGGTTCATTCCCTTATATCCGGGAACGGATACGGCGCTTGCGCTGGGGGTTATGCATGTGCTGTTTGATCAGGGGCTGACAGACGACGAATTTTTACGTCGCTACACCGTAGGTCACGAGGAACTGAGCGAGCATGTTAAGACCTATACACCAGAACGGGTTTCGCAGATTACCGGCGTGCCGAAAGAGGATATTATCCGTTTGGCGGAAATGTACGGGAAGGCGCGAGCGGCCTATATTAATATCGGAAATGGGCTTCAGCATCATGATAATGGCGGTATGAACGTACGTGCAGTTACATGCTTGCCTGCACTCACTGGACAATGGTTGAAACACGGCGGGGGAGCGTCGCGCTCCAATGGTGCTTATGCCAAGATTAACAGCGCCCATCTGGAGCGTCCTGATCTGCGACAGAACCCGGATGCCCGGGTGATCAACATGAACCGGATTGGAGAGGCGCTGCTACAGAAGGAACAACCGATTAAGGCGTTATTTGTATATTGTAGTAACCCGGTAGTTGTAGCACCCGATTCGGAACGGGTGACGGAGGGATTTGAACGAGAGGATCTGTTTACGGTTGTTCATGACCTGTTCCTTACCGATACGGCCTGCTATGCAGATATTGTGCTGCCTGCTGCGTCTTCTTTTGAAGGAACAGACTTATACAAATCGTACTGGCACCACTATATCCAGATGCAGAAGCCTGTCATTGATCCGCTTGGGGAAAGCAAAAGCAATTATGAGCTATTTAGCCTGCTCGGACAGGCAATGGGCTTTGATGAAGCTGCCTTTACAGAAAGTGAAGAGGATATGATCGCAGGCGCGCTTGATAATCCAACGAACCCTTATCTCAATGGTGTAACCTTGGATGCCTTAAAAAAGTCGCCTTTTGTAAAGCTTGATATGACGCCAAAGGCTACTTATTTGGAGCGTCTAACTACGCCTTCAGGCAAGATTGAGTTGTATTCGGAAAAAATGAAACAAGCAGGTCTGCCCGCATTGCCCTCCTATGTACCGCTGATCGAAGGGTATGACGGAGAGCATCGGCCGCAAGCGGATGACCGTTTTCCATTGATGTTTGTTTCACCGCCAAACCATAATTTTTTGAATTCTACATTTGCTAATTTGCCCAAGCATCAGCGATTGGAGCGGGAGCCTTTGTTGCAAATTCACCCGGAGGATGCTCAGGCAAGAGACATCGCAGATGGTGATCCGGTTACCGTCTGGAATGACAGGGGAATGTATGAATTGAAAGCCAAGGTTACCGATCTGATGCTGCCCGGCACGGTGATTAGCCAAGGATTATGGTGGAAAGGCAAAGGACGCAGACAGCGTGCCAATGCGTTAACCTCTGACCGGCTGTCGGATATGGGGCAGGGGGCTACTTTTTTCTCAACGGTGGTGAATGTGAAGCGCCAATGAGAATATGCCTTTAATGGCGTCAGGTGCAAAAGGAGAAGCAAAATATATGAAATGGTTGGAGTCTTATCCGAAAGAAGTAAAAGTATTTCTCATTGCCAGCCTGATTAATTCCGCAGGAAGTTCCCTCATGTGGCCGCTCGTTAGCATGTATGTATTCGACGAACTAAACCGTAGTATGGGAGATGCGGGGATTGCGATTTTAGTGCAGTCTTTAGGCGGGATTTTTGGTCAAGTGCTGGGCGGAGCCCTTTATCATCGTATTGGAGCCAAGAAACTGATTGTCGGCTCACTGGCCATGAATGCGTTGGGACTTCTCTCGCTTCCATTTACCAGTGGTCATTGGGTAGCTTTTGTCATCATGATGGGCTTTATCGGCTTTTTTAATGTGGTATCTGTGCCTGCGATTCAGGCCTTTGTAGGTTTTCGTTTTGCTGACCGACGTGGAGAGCTGTTTAATATCATTTATGTCGCGAACAATATTGGGGTGGCACTCGGAACGGGACTGAGCGGCGTTCTGGCCGACCTTTCCTATCAGCTCAGCTTTGTCATGAACGGGGTGACTTCTGCGGTATTTGCCGGATTCTTCTGGTCGTATCTAAGCAGAGTAGATCGGGAAGAGGGGGAAGTTCAGCTCAGCAAGTCTGTGATGAAAAGAGAAGAAATACCAGCTCGGTTGCTGTTTCGTGATACCAGGCTGTATCTCTTTGTGGGGTTAGGCTCACTTTTTTTGTGGTTCGGTAATTCGATCTGGAATACGGGAGTCTCTCCCTATATTATTGAACAGGGCTTGCCTAAAACGATGTATGGGCTACTATGGACGTTGAATGGTATTCTTATTTTTGCCGCACAACCTATTATTTTCTGGATCAAACGGCTGTACGCTCATCACGCTTCGGCGCAAATGACATGGGCTGGAGGATTTTATTTGGCAGCTTATATTGTCATACTGGGCACACAGAACTATACTGGGATGATATTCGCTATGGTACTGGCGACTCTAGGAGAAATGCTGATCGCACCTGCGGTTCCAGCATTCCTGTCTGATCATGGAGGTCGGGGTGCACCTTTTTACATTGGACTTGTAGGGGGCATTGGCGCAGCCGGACGGGTGATGGGACCTTATATTATGGGGAAGTTATATGATGGCGGTGGGTTACCGCCCACACTTTGGCTGGCATTAGGCGTAGCCGTATTATCCATTCTGTTTTTCATTCTGCATAGCTGGTTGAACCGTTTTCGGCATGATTTGGATAATTTGGATACTACTCCTTCTTAGGTGGATGTTCCCAGTCCTTAAGTCCCGATAAAAGTTCAATAATGAGCTTTTATTATGGTACAATAGGTGACAGCTGGTTGCAGTTATTGCTTCAGGAAAGCCTTCACAGGAAGGATTGAAAGGAATTGTTTACAAGTCAACCTTTGACGATACGTCATTCGGAGATGAAGGATGCTCCTGATCTGATTGCGCTGGATGAACTGGTATGGAATGAACGCACGGCTCCTGCTTCGCTGTCATGGAAGTCGCGCGGAGAGTTTCTGCGCAACACGCCTCCAGGCTCTCAACTGGTCGCCATCGAACAGGAAGTGCTCTGCGGGTATATTGGATTTCGTCCTCCAACACTGTTGGCTAGTAATTGTCATGTACTCGAAATAAATATAGCTGTACGTCCAGACTATCATCGCAAAGGTATTGGGACGGCGCTCATGAACTCCATGAAGGAGATTGCAGCTGCGGAGGGCATACGCAAGTTAAGTTTGCGTGTACTCTCCTGTAACACGGAAGCCCTTATGTTTTATGAAAAGTGCGGTTTTGCAATTGAAGGGCGCCTGCATGACGAGTTTTATATCGCAGGCCAATTCGTGGATGATGTTCTAATGGCCTATTTCTTAAAATAGACCGGAGGCTCCAGACAGGCAGCAACATTCGGTTGTGATGTCCAGCTCATAACCAACAACGCCGCAGACCTGATCAGGCCTGCGGCGTTGTTGTGCAGTACTATGTTATCGAAGTTGCTTCCATTCATTCTGGAGCATACCATACACTGCGTGGTTCATATAGCCATCTGGCAGCAACTCTGCTTCGCGTACAATGCCTTCGAGCACAAAGCCCAGGCGTTCTGGAATACCGCGGCTGCGGCGGTTCGTCGTTGCACAACGGATTTCGACCCGATGCAAGTCCAACTCCATCAACGCATATTCGACGAATACGCGGCAGGCACTGGTCATGAGACCCTGTCCTTCGTAACCGTGCCCAAGCCAGTATCCGATGCTAACCGACCGGTGGGCCCAATTGATCTCATGGTAGCTGATGATGCCAGCGAGCTCGTTGTCTATCCAAATTCCAGCGGTCAGGCTACCGTTCTCTGCGGCTTGTTTCAAGGCGCCTTGCACGAACTGCTCTGTATGGCTGATTTCCGTGGTGGAGTCTACCCATGGAAGCCATTGACGCAGACGGTCACGGGACATTTCGATCAGCTCAAACAGAGGCTGCACATGCTCCTTGGTGAGCGGCCGAAGGACTGTGCGTTCGTCCAACGCATATGTAAACATGATTAATCCCCTCTTTCACTCGGAAAATCGCTAAACCAGCCAGTCTAGCATTTAATCCCATGCTACCTTATTCTGCGAGAGTCGTCAAAAGGGAGAGGAAGCTTCAAATTTTATAGGTCCCACCCGGAACCGCCCCTGCTCATATACATATTTCAGATCCAAATCCCCTACAAATTCGCTTGGCGATACGCTACCAGATACAGTGGCATGCAGTGGGAACTGTTCGGCGTCATACATTACAACAGAGCTAAAATCGAGATGCTTTGTAAATTGGGCTGGATCATCATAAAATACGGACGCTTTGGGGTCCATCGTGTGTGTAGTACCGTCAATCATAACAGCGATATGCACCTGGCGGTTGTGGTCACGTAGCTCCACGGAGCTATGTACTCGCTGAGATACAGCATTTGCTGCTGATTCAACTGCATATTCCTCCATTGTTTGTACGTTAACAATATGCAACTCCTGCAATTCCACACCCGTTCCCGAGGCACGTGTGAGAATTACAACGGCTTCACGGATCCCATCTTCGTTTACATCTCTGTAAAATAACTGTGGTGCGGTGGAAATATCCGCTGAGCCCGACCACTGGAATGTGCGGCGCTGCTGGCCGATTTCCAGTACGGCTGAATGAAAGAGTCCCTGGGACGGGCTCACGGCGTATAGGCGGACAGTTGAGTCTTCTGGTGCGCTAGCCAGCGCATGAGATAATGCAGTTTCGGTCACCATGCTTGAAGAAGGATGATCGGAAGTCATAACGGAAGAGGGCAGCAGCATAGACAGCAGGATGACGATCAACAGCTTAAACACGGGTGGGTCTCCTTTTCCGGTAAAATAAAAGATATATACACTATAACGAATTTATTTGCCGAAAATGTTAACTCTTTTTCATAACTTGCATCTTTTTTTGCTGAAGAGAGCGTCCCGATTTTCATTTTATTGAGTTATGCGGTGTGAAAGGGTATATTTAAGGGAACAGGTTATACACAGATTATACGGAAGAAAGGTTGATTAGCGTGGAGAAGCCGATTACTCCCCCCAATTTTATTAAAAATGTTATTGAAGAGGATTTACGTACGGGTAAGGTAAAGGAGGTTGTTACACGCTTTCCACCTGAACCAAACGGATATTTGCATATTGGACATGCTAAAGCCATCTGGATTAATTTCTCGTTGGGAGATGAATTCGGAGGACGCACGAACCTGCGTTTTGATGACACCAATCCGGCGAAGGAAGACACGGAATACGTAAACTCCATTCAGGAGGACGTGAAGTGGCTTGGTTATGAATGGGAGGAAAAACATTTTGCCTCCAATTACTTTGAAGAGATGTACAAGCGTGCTATCCTGCTGATTCAAAAGGGGAAAGCCTACGTAGATGACCAAAGTGCGGACCAAATTCGTGAAACACGCGGAACACTGACAGAACCGGGACAAAACAGCCCCTATCGGGATCGCAGCGTGGAAGACAATTTGAAGCTGTTTGAAGAGATGCGTGCAGGCAAATACCAGAATGGTGAAAAGGTGCTGCGTGCCAAGATTGATATGGCTTCGCCAAACATCAATTTGCGTGACCCGGTTATTTACCGCATTTCACACACAGCCCATCACAATACAGGCGATACCTGGTGCATCTATCCGATGTATTCCTATGCGCATCCGCTGGAAGATGCGATTGAGGGCGTAACGCATTCGCTTTGTTCGCTGGAGTTCGAAGATCAACGCCCACTGTACGATTGGGTTGTAGCTGAATGCGAGATGGAAAACGTACCTCATCAATATGAATTTGGACGGCTAAATCTAGCTCAAACGGTAACCAGCAAACGTAAGCTCAAGCTTCTGGTTGATGAAAAACACGTAGATGGCTGGGATGATCCGCGGATGCCGACCATTTCTGGTTTGCGTCGTCGCGGCTATACGCCAGAGGCCATTCGCAGTTTTGTATATGAAACAGGCATTTCCAAAGCCTACGGAGTCATCGATTTGCAGGTGCTGGAGCATTTTGCACGTGAGGATTTGAAGCTTAAGGCACCCCGTACGATGGCAGTTATAGATCCGCTGAAGGTGGTCATTACGAACTATCCTGAAGGACAAGTGGAAATGCTGGAGGCGGAGAACAATACAGAAAATCCGGAACTTGGAACACGCCAAATTCCGTTTTCTCGTGAAATTTATATCGAGCGTGAGGACTTCATGGAGAATCCGCCGAGCAAATACTTCCGTTTATTCCCTGGTAATGAAGTGCGTCTCAAGCATGCTTACTTCATTAAATGCAACGATGTCATTAAGGATGCGGAAGGTAATGTAACGGAGATTCACTGTACTTATGATATAGAAACCAAGAGCGGATCAGGCTTTACGGGACGTAAAGTGAAAGGGACAATCCATTGGGTAGAGGCTACTCAGGCTGTTCCGGCCGAATTCCGTTTGTATGAGCCATTGATTAACGCAGAGGAACCAGAGGTGCTGGAAGAGGATGGATCGGAAAAAACATTCCTTGATCAATTAAATCCGAACTCTTTGGAAATTGCTCATGGCTATGTGGAGCGGAATATGAAAGAAGCACAATCGCAGGACAAGTTCCAATTTTTCCGTCATGGTTATTTCAGTGTAGATCCGAAGCTTTCCAAACCGGGTGAGCCTGTATTTAACCGTGTGGTATCATTGAAAAGCTCTTTCCAATTGCCTAAGCAATAAGATGTTGGAAAAGTGGGACGGATGGTTGCTTCGTGCGGCCAAGTGAAAAAGGAGTCTGCCAACGGCAGACTCCTTTATTTTACGCATACCCGTTCTTCAGAACATGACCATTGACTTGAAGACACTCTATTGTCGTTGTGGTGCTTCTTCTATTGGTTTATGCTCGCCGCCATGTCCTGGCTGGTAGCCGTTCTTGTACAGCATATACCACATGATAGCGAATCCCGCAGAGCCAAGCAGGGCGAAGAAGACACCTGCATGGTACATCATTTCACCACCGAAGTTCTGGAATAGCCAACCTCCCGCGAAACCTGCTACGATACCGGATATACCACTCCAGGTCAAGGTATATACGGCCTGTCCGGATGATCGATATGCTGCAGGCGTGAACAGGACGGTCAACTGGGTGCCTACATAGAAATATCCACCGAAGGTGACGCAATGAAGTGCTTGAATGAACACGATCTGAATCGGGTCTGTAGCCAGAGCCATGAGTTCCCAACGTAAGGCAAACAGCAAACTGACGAGTGCCAAACAGCCGACCATCACGGTCATTTTTTTCTTCAAGAAGCGATCAAACATTAAAAAGACAATAATTTCAAATACCGATGACATAAAAACGGCAAAACCAAGCATCAGCTTGGACCCACCCAGTTCGGTGATGTACAAGGACATAAAGGCGCCGTTGATTGAATTAGGAATCGATACAAGGATGCCTAACAAAATGAAGGATATAAAGTATCCGTTTAATAAAATACTGCCAAAGCCACGTAAATGAATGGTTGCCGTCTCCACAGTGCTTTTCAGTGGTGGGATTGCCAAGGTGCAGATCAATGCAGCCAGAAGAAGTATCGTAAAGATGGTGGATATACTGGATACTCCTGTGTGGTCAACAACGATGCCGGCAACTGCCGCAGTCACAGCCCAACCGAAAGAACCCCATATGCGAAATGAACCAAATTTCCGGTCTGTGCCCTCAATATAACTGAGAATCAGGGTATTGCTTTGGGCAAATAACGGACTTTGAAAAAAGTAAAAGCCAATCATCGACACATAAATCATGACATACGTGTGAACATGAAATAAAGCTTGTAGCAGTAACAGTGTACCTATAATCATAAATAGTAGAATACGTCGGAGATTTCGGCTCCGGTCGCTTGTATATCCCCAAAAAGGGTTCGCGAATACAGATACAAAAGGTCCGATGGCCATCAGACTCCCGATTTCCAGCTTGTCCATACCGATATCTTGCAAATACAACGGGAAGAAGCTGGAAAAGATGACCATAGCTCCATATAGAAAAAAGTTATATAGCTTTAGGGAATATAGGGGAGTCTCTTGAATTTCTCTCTTTTGCAAGACAAGCCATTCCTTTCTTAGCCCGATAGAGAACTACGCACCGATGTCGATCTGTGGGAATGTTCTTTATTCCAATGTATCATGTGTTGAAAGGGTTAACAAACCAATAAAATTACAATTATGTAAATTTCAATTTTGTCCAAAATTCCATATGCATATTTGTGATTGTTTTTGGAAAAAAGGAGGAGTTTTTAGTGGAAGTGACTGGTATTATCATCGCAGGAGGACGTTCCAGCCGAATGGGGCAGGATAAGGCTCTGCTAGAGATTGAAGGAGCTACTATGCTTGAACGGACATATATTACATTGCAGCAGGCGACCCAACGAGTGATAGTAGTCACTCGTGACGATCAAGGATATGAACAGGACAGTATGGAAGCTGTATCTGATATCTATCCGGGTATGGGGCCCTTGAGTGGTATTCATGCAGGATTATCTGCATCTACTACGGAATGGGGAATAGTCGTGGCCTGTGATATGCCTTTTGTACAGCTGGAAGTGCTGCAAGCCTTGCTTGTTTTAACTGAGAAGTGGGCGGCATCCAAAGGAGCAGCGGAATCACCACTGCAAGCGGTAATTGCTTCTGTGGCCGGACGTATGCATCCTTTGCTGGGAGTGTATCATCGGAGCGTATTGCCATCTGCTGAGGAACGTTTGCGGAATAAACGGCTTCGTCTCACCGAATGGTTGGAAACGTTGAATGTTCGGTATGCAACCATAGCGGATATGCCGGGAGTGACTGAGAATATATGGCACAATGCCGTGTTCAACATGAATAATCCTCAGGATTACAAGCTTGTGTTAGAGCAGTTCCGGAAGGATTAGAAGCATTTAGAGAATATTAAGCAATGAATTTGGGGGAGTACATAACATGCTGGAAGCTACTATACATGCCGTTTTATTGGCATTGGGATTGATTTTGCCTTTAGGGGTACAAAATGTATTTGTGTTTAATCAGGGGGCGTCTCAGTCGCGGTTTCGCAATGCACTGCCTGCTGTCATTACAGCGGGTGTCTGTGACACCATTCTGATCACACTTGCTGTTGGGGGTGTATCCCTTGTTTTGCAGCAATTTCTATGGCTCACGAATGTGCTTTATGCGGCGGGCTGTTTGTTCTTGCTGTATATGGCTTGGACTCTTTGGAGATCGAAGGCTGCTTCCTCGGGAGAAAGTCAGCCGATGCTGCCGAAACGCCAGATGATTTTTGCCGCCTCGGTATCACTACTGAATCCACATGCTATACTCGACACGGTTGGTGTAATTGGAACCAGCTCCCTGCAATATAACGGCGTGGAACGTTGGGCCTTCGGTCTGGCCGCTGTGTCAGTATCGTGGATATGGTTTGTGGGTCTGGCAACGGCGGGACGCCTTGTAGGACGTATGGATTCAGAAGGAAAGTTTGGTACTGTGCTCAATAAAATATCGGCACTGATCATTTTGGGTCTGGCCTTTTATATGGCGATAAATTTTATGACCAGTATGTGACCCGATCCTTGTTAGAAGAAAAATTTTAATAAAGCGAATACCCCGCTCAAAGCAAAGGGGACACCAATCAAAAACAACATAAAGGCCAGGCAGCCTGCACCATTTAAGCCGCCAGCAATTCGGGCGTCCCGAGGGTTAGCCGGATTGTATAATACCTTAATCTTGCTGCCAACCCGGTTAAGGCTGAGATTGGTACTATAAGGATTCCAGAATTCCACGACTTCACCTGAAGCTGTATAGAAGCGTACCTTTAATCGGCGGGTGTAGCTGGTATCTACCGGATCATCACGGTCAAAGGGAACGACATCGATATCTACTTCGATATGCGCGTCAACGATTTGCCCTTTGGTACGGACCCAGTGGCGTTTACGATAACGATGGCGACGGATCGTTTTAAAACCAAAATAGATGAATAGCAGACCGATCAAGCTGAACAACGGCATGAGCAGATCGGAGCTAAAATGAAACCAGTACACATTGAAATCAATTGAAATGATAATCTACTCCTTTAACCAAGCGATAATCAATATATCGGATATACTTACAAATAGTTTAATTTTTCCATAGGGAATAAGGCGCAGAGGAATGGAATACAAAAAAGATCCACTTTCCCTGGGAAGTGGATCTTTTCAATAGCTCTTGAACTACTTTTTGCTCGATAGAGACATATCAAAATCAATATCCTCGATAACCTTATTATATGAATTATTATGTGCTACATATATATTTAAAATAAGATTTTTATACGATATTAGTTATTAAATAAAATCTAATTTGGATGAAAAACATTACTTTTTAAATTTGATCAGGAGGTGCTTGATATGCAGCATCAGATGGACGATATAGACCACAAAATCATGAAATTGCTACAGCATGATGCCCGAATAACGATTTCCCAAATCAGTAAAGAAATTTCGATGTCACAGCCGTCCGTTAAAGAAAGAATGACCAAGCTTGAAGAACGAGGGATTATTTCTGGATATAATGCTGTATTTAATTTACGGGAACTGAATCGGGGGACAACAACGTTTATTCTGGTAAAGACAGAACATTGCCAAGAGCTGATTGATTTTTGTAAGGCGGCGAAGGAAGTTACCGATTTATTCCGCATCAGTGGGGAATTTAATTATCTCATTAAGGTACAAAGTTCGTCTGTAGAAGAAATTGCAGAGTTTCAGGATTCTCTAGTTAAGCTGGGCCCCTCGAAATCGCATATTTGTATGAAAAATATACTGGAAAACAGGGTTTTGTTGTAGGTCAGCAGAGAAACGCATATTTGGAACAAAACATTCAGTAAAGCTGTTATTCGTGACATTAAATTAGGTGAATGGTTGGATGAAAAAAGTGACGCTGAATTACACCAGCGTCACCGTAATTCCCTGCTTCAGACGCTCCACGTCCTGGAGCTCGATCTTGCCGGCCATGGCATGCAGAGCCGCCGCTGTGCCGCAGGCCGCTCCCTGCCGCAGCATGGCAGGGAGATCCAGGCCCGCCGCCGCGCCGGTAACCATTCCGGCGACCATGGCGTCACCGCTGCCGAGCGCGCTGACAATGTCCGCCTCCGACAGGCTCACACGGTAGCGCGCATCGCGCGTTACCGCCAGCGCCCCGCGTGCGCCGAGCGAGATGACGGCCAGCTGCGCTCCTGCTTCCAGCAGCTGCGATGCTGCCGCTTCAGCGGCATCTGGACGCGCTGCGTCGATTCCCGCGAAGCGGGCGGCCTCGTCCTCGTTAGGCTTCACGAGGTCGGGCTTTCCGCGCAGTCCCAAGCGCAGCGCCTCGCCGCTCGCGTCCAGCGCCACCCGCGCGCCGCGCGCCTTCGCCAGCGTGCACAGCTCGGCATACAGATCGGGCGGGCAGCCGGGTGGCAGGCTGCCGGAGAGAACGACCCAAGCCGAATTCTCGGCAAGGGTCGCGATTTTGCGCCGCAGCGCGGCTAGTTCAAGCGGCCCCACGGTCGGGCCGCTCTCAATTAGCTCGGTCTGCGTGCGGGCAGCCGGGTCGAGCACGGTTATGGCGAGACGGGTTTCCCCGTGTGCCGTTTCGATGAAATCGGCGTTTACGCCTTCCGCGCTCAAGCCGTCGATGAGTAGCCGTCCGGTGTGTCCGGCCACAAATCCGGTCGCTCGTACAGGCTGACCTAGTGTGCGAATGACACGAGCGGCATTCACGCCCTTGCCGCCTGGCACCGTCAGGCCGCCTTCAATGCGGTGGACGGCATTCAATCCAAAGCCTGCAACCGTGTAGATTTTATCTACTGCCGCGTTAAGTGTTACGGTGGTAATCACAAGGCATCACTCCTTAAGAAATCAGCTTTAAGCCCAATGCTGCGGCAAGAATCATGGCGATGAACAAAACACGCAGTACGCTTTTTTGCTCGCCATACAGGAACATGCCTGTAATCGTACTGCCGACGGTCCCAATGCCTGTCCATACGGCATAGGAAGTTCCCATAGGCAAACTATTCATGGCGTAGCTGAGCAGAGAGAAGCTAAGAATAAAGGATAAGATCATAAGTGCTAAAGCCTTCCACCCTTTGCCGACCGTAACTCCCTTCATGCCGATGACTCCAAGCACTTCCGAGCATCCCGCGATAACCAATGCAATCCAAGCCATTATGCACCACTCCCTTCCTGAGCGTCACGATCGGTAACTAACTTCAAGCCGATCACACCCGCTAGCAAAAGGGCGATTAACAGTGTTTTGGACCATTGAAACGGCTCCCCGAATAGCAGCATTTCACCTACGACGGTTCCCCCTGTCCCCAGTCCGGTAAATACAGCATACACCGTTCCTACAGGCAGACGCTTTGCAGCCTTCATGATTAAATAAAAGCTGGCCACCACAGCCAGCACAGTTACAGCCCAGGTGAGTACAGAATCTGCATGCTTCAAACCTGATACCCATACGACCTCAATCAGGCCTCCAACAAAAACGTAAATCCAACTGCGGTTCATGATGAATTTCTCCTCAATTCAGTATAATTTTACAATTACATTAACTTCACCTTTAACGAGGTGAAGTTAACGTAATTCCACGCCAAAAAATAGGCCATGCAGCGTTTAGCCTTCGGTGGTAGTTGGTGCTTCCGCTGTAAAGCAGCTCTACTATAATTCCATCCACCAGTGTCATGTAGCCTAAAGCCACATCCGCTGGCTCCATATGCCCAAAGGGTTCCCGATCCCGTACATTTCGGAGGCGACGAGTTAATTTTCGCTCCATTTGTTCCAGAAAAGGATTCACAATATTCAGTACCTCGTTATATAAAGATACAGGTGGAAAAAAGGAAAAACGAAGCATAAACTTGGCTGAGTTGTTGCCCTCATATTCCTGTTCCATCCAGAACAAGAAATTATGCAGTGTATGCTCCAGCGACTGTTCTTTGCGTTCCGTAAAGTATTCAAAAATACGTAAATTCTGCTCTTGAAACGCGTAACTTGCCACCTGCAAAAACAAATCCTCCTTACCCTGAAAATGCGCGTATATAGACGGTTTTCGGATTCCAACCTCGGCGGCAATACTGCTCAAGGATGCTCCCTCATACCCATTGGTGGCAAATTGGAAAAGAGCGGCCTTTCGAATCTCTTCCATTCCCATTATCATCACCTACCTAACGTTCGTTAGTTTATTTTCACATGAAAAAAAGTAAGTGTCAACCCATCGACATTTCGTTATGTACTCTGGATTTTTTTATTCAACATTTAAATAAAAAAGTGGGAAGAAATAAGGGGCTCATGTACAATATAATGAGGAATACCTGTTCAAATGCAGTCCATTGGAAGTGAGGTTAGTTATGAGGCGAAGCTTACTGGCCGTATTGATCGCGGCTATGGTGTTTATTATTTATTATTTTGGCTTGTTTAATTACATCGGTAAAAATGAAGGAACTGTCATCAGTATTTTCTCTACTCTGACGGTTATTTCCATAAGTCTGATTATTTTCACGGAGAATCGTAATCCTTCCACCACCATGTCATGGATTTTGCTGCTGGCGTTGTTGCCAGTCGTTGGACTTCCTCTTTATTTTTTATTTGGGCAAAATGTATTCAAGCGCCGTAAGTATGACAAAAAGGCATTGCGTGACCAACAGGCGTATGAGCGTATCGAAAAGGATGCTTTGCGGGTCAAACGAGATCTGACCTGCTTTACAGATGAGCAGCAGCAGTTAATGCGCCTGGCCCGGAGATTGGCCCGCTCCCCGATTTATTTTGCGACAGAAACCCAGATTCTGAATAATGGAGATGAAACCTTCTCCACGCTGCTCGAAGAACTGCGCAAGGCGCAGCATCATATCCATATGGAATATTACATTTTCCGCTCGGATGATATCGGTACCAGCATTCAGAAAATTTTGATTGAAAAGGCTAAAGCGGGTGTTAAGGTTCGGTTTATGTACGATGCAGTCGGTAGTATTCAGTTATCGAAGGCATTTTTGAAGGAAATGAAAGATGCAGGAGTAGAGGTTGTTGCATACGGAGGCGCTCGGATTTTGTTCTTCTCCAGTCGGGTAAACTACCGTAATCACCGTAAAATTGTAGTTATCGACGGTAATATTGGATTAATCGGTGGCCTAAATGTGGGAGATGAGTATCTCAGCCGCAACAAAGCCTACGGCTTTTGGCGTGACACGCATATGATTGTGAAGGGCGAAGCTGTGCGGACGTTGCAACTTATATTTTTACAGGATTGGCTTCATATGACGGGTGAATCGGTACTGGATAGCGAATATCTGTCTCCCGATATTGAACCGATCACGGATGGCGGCGTACAGATTATTGCCAGCGGACCAGACAATGAGCGGAGAGTGCTTAAAAATCTATTCTTCTCCATGATCACATCCGCTCGAAAATCCGTCTGGATTGCCACTCCTTATTTTATCCCGGATGAAGATATCCTGACTGCTTTACGGATGGCTGCTCTATCCGGGTTGGATGTGCGTATTCTATTTCCCGCGAAACCGGATAAATGGCTGCCTTTTCTCGCATCCCACTCGTATTTCCAATCGTTGCTGGAGGTGGGAGTCAAGGTATATGAATATGAAAAAGGATTTCTTCACTCCAAGCTTCTCATTATTGACGGGGAAGTTGCGACTATTGGGACAGCCAATATGGATATGCGCAGCTTCCATCTGAATTTTGAAGTGAACGCTCTGTTGATTCAAACACACAGTGTGCAGCAGATGGTGACCGACTATGAGCGAGATTTGCAGAATGCCAGTTTGATCGTACGCGAGGAATTCATGAAAAAACGTCTGTTCAAACGTTTGATGGAATCGCTGGCTCGGCTGCTTTCACCGCTGCTGTAATGCACAAATGAAGAGCTGTGGATAAGGTAGCAGATCCTATAGTCAAAATGTAGTAAAGCCCAAAATATCCTGGAGACGGTATACAATATCTTTCCAAAATGTTGAATGATCCTCGTAAGCCGCCAGATCCAGACTGTATTCAGCTCCCCGGTTATTCCACAGCTTATCAAAATAGGCCGCCACCTGTCGGGTCAGCTTGCTGTCCGCCGGAGCGGCCACCCACAGTTCATTCTCCAGATTTAAATCATCCAAATTACGGGGAGTCAAATTGGTAGAGCCACCCCAAATCAAATGCTCTCCTTGTGCCTTGGCAATATAAATCAGCTTCGTATGGAATTGCTCATGGGTAGTATGATACCAACGAATTTGAATGTTTCCATCCGATTTATCGGACAACTCTTGGGCAACAGGACGATTAGGGATGCCTATTTTTTCCTGCCCGAACGCGTTTTCATTGGGGTCTAGCAGCAATTGGATGTTTACGCCGCGTGCCGAGGCATCCAGCAGGCTATTCAATATTTTGCGATCAGCCAAATAAAACATGCCCATATGAATGCTGTCACCTTGCTTCGTCTGCTTAATGCCATTCAGAACGGAGGCATACACTTTGCCTTCAGTGAGATATTTGATCCGGTAGCTGTCCTTACCTGATGGGACTAGGGGCTCTGCTTGAGGTGTGTAGACAGGAAGTTGCCCTCCGCCCGAGAAGTCCAATACCGCCTGCTCTGTTTGTAAAATATCTCCGATGATCGGTCCCTTCACTTCTAGGGCAACATTGGAATGATAGGCACTTGCATCGTGAACATTACCTGTAGAAATGAGAGCAGTTTGCTCGTTGGCAACCAATTTTCGGTGATTGGCCTTGACGTTTAACAGCTTTAAATAAGAGCGAGCCGTAACGTCAGGTCCGTCACTGGCCATCAGATTGGGAATCCAGCCTGTGCCATGCTGCCCGAACCACTGGAAAAAGGTACGCCACACCGCTGAATAGATAGGCGTGGAGTCCCGCAACGGGTCTACATCGGTCTGTACGACCTGAATTCCTACTTGCTTCATATTCTCCAACAAAGGATTGGGAGCAGAATTATAGTTGGTATTGACTTCATCTGTAATGAAAAAGATAGGCATCTCAGGATAAGCTTTCTTTTTGGCGATAAGATGATTAGTCATTTGTGCGCTAACTTCGGGGAAATGCTGGCCTTTATGCTTATAATCGTTGAACAGAAACAGGTCAATGACGATAAATTGCTGGGCTTCATCAATGATGCCGAGCATACGATTCAAAATTTGCCCTTCATGTTGTACAGTGCTTCCATCCCCAGTAGGGTAGGTCAAATCCGTCCAAAAGTTTACCTCGTTTGTTGAATACTCCTGACTTTCATAAGAGACGAACGGAGGCAAGGGTTTATGGGTCTGATACAGCATGACGGCAATCAGCCAGAGGATAAGCAGCAGAATAGCGATTTTAAGAGCACGGCCCTTGTGCACGGTTTTTCTTTGATATTCCGGCACAGAATGCAGCGGATTTTGTTTAGTCATACGACGATCAGCTCCTTAATTAAATGCTGCATTCATCTTATCGTGTCCGAACATGCAGATTATGAAATAGATACTGTCTAATTATTACCGCAAGTCCACAGGATTGAAGCGGAATGCTGAACAGAATGAAATGGAGAACGTTTTATTAATTAATTGAGGACATATGTCCTTTATAGGCAGGCTGACCTATACTTAAATAGATACAAAAGTCATTTACATGGGGAGAATAACGATTTATGAGAGGAATCTTGTTTGCTTTTCTGGGAGGCGCTTGTATTACGCTACAGGGGGTAGCGAATACACGGATTAGTCAGGATATCGGGACATGGCAGGCGGCTGCCGTTACTCAGCTAATAGGTTTTATTTTGGCAGCATTAGTTTGGATGTTTACAAAGGATGGCCGTGTGTCTGAAATGAAACAGGTAAAGCCGATGTATCTTTGGGGTGGTGCTTTTGCGGCTATCATTATATTTAGTGAAGTCACCGCCATTCAACATATTGGGGTCACGTTCACGATCTCGGCGCTGTTGATTGCTCAGTTATGCTTAACATTTCTGGTAGACATCAAGGGATGGTTTGGCATTGTGAAGCAAAAGATGAAGCTGCCACAATTTATAGGTATTGGTATGATGATCGCGGGTGTCATTATTCTAAAGCTCTAAAATAAAACATTATTATAGAAAAAGCTTAGAACGTAGAATTGAAGGTGAGCTGAGGAATGAGGGAAATACAGGATCAAGAGCAGCTAAAGTATTTTTTGCATCTGCATCAGTTGGAATCCATACTCTACGAGCCACTACATCCCTATTTGTCGCTGTATCGTTTGGAGCAAGGGGAAAAGCTCTGTTCGCAGGGAGACGCCATTGAACATCTGTATATTCTGGTGCAGGGCAAGGTCAAAATTTTTACCAGCTCTACAGAAGGGAAGACTCTGATCCTTTGCTTCAAAACCCCGATCGAGGTCATAGGAGATGTTGAATATATTCGTAATAGTCACGTCATCAATACAGTAGAGGCAGTGTCGCCGATCTATGTGATTGGTGTCCATCACCAATGGATGAATAAGTACGGCAGAGATTATGCTCCTTTGCTGCAATTTCTATTGGATATTGTCACGCGAAAGTTTTGTCTGGACTCTGATTTCTCCAGTTTCAACCTTATGTATCCGGTGGAAGTCAGGCTGGCGAGCTACCTGCTATCTGTTTCTTTTGACGAATCCAATTCTGCCTTTCATGAGGAACTACGGGCATCTAGTCTGGTGGATGTGGCGAATTTGATCGGAACCAGTTACAGACACCTTAACCGTGTCATTCGCAAGATGATTGAAGAGGGATTGGTTGAACGGGCAAAAGGCTATATTGTCATTAAGGACAGAAAAGGTTTGAGTGAACTGGCAGGCCATAATATTTATGAATCGTTGTAATCATAGTGCTTTGAAGTAGAGCAGCACAATAAAGGGACTATCAAGGGAGAGGTAAACATGTTATTAGGGCTCATATTGGCAGTTATCGCAGGTGCTTTGGTCAGTCTGCAAACGATATTCAATAATAAGGTGAATGAGCGGACAGGTTCATGGGCCACAACGACATTGGTACTGGGAACGGGCTTCTTGGCTTCCTTGCTTGGGAGTCTTATTTTTGAAGGGAAAAATACATTTGCTTTACATCATATGCAGCTATGGTATTGGTTCAGTGGCATGATTGGTGTTGGCGTTGTGTTCTGTCTGGTGCAAGGAATGAAGCGACTGGGCCCAACCTATGCGATTTCCATCGTATTGACGGCACAATTAGGTACCGCTCTGTTGTGGGATTCGTTAGGATGGCTGGGATTAGAAAAGATTCCGTTTACCTTCAATAAGTTGATCGGTGTAATCGTCATTATTGGCGGTATTCTCGTTTTCAAATTTGGACATGGGCGGACGAAGGAACCACAAGAAAATATTACACCTATACCTGATTCGATGAAGAGCTAAAGGAGGTTGTGATGACCTTTATCCTGCTGTGATTGGGATCCCGCTTTCGCAGGGGCATTTTGTAGAAAAGCTGCATCTTAAGCAGGTGCTGCTTTTCATCCCATAGGCAAGAAAAAATGTTCACAGTCATGTATATATTTTTCCATCCATGATACAATGAAAATATCTTAAAATAGTGCTTTAAGGGCTTAGATATTTGATATATGAGACGATAAATAGATCGGTTACCGTGTTCGGGAACGGTCTTATTTGTGCTTCACGAACCTGATGGAATAAACAGAGTGACTTTGGATGAGGTGGAACATAGATGAGTAATACAGAAAATAAAAAAGGATCACCTGACGACTCGAACAGATCCGGTTCTTTGTTACCTGCCGCACAGACAGGTGAACGGAAGATTGAGCATGTCCGCCTTTGTCTGCAAGAAGATGTGGCCGGACATGGTATCACCAGTGGGCTGGAGCGGTATAGCTTTAAGCATTGCGCTTTGCCGGAGCTACACTTTGACGAGGTGCGTCTGGATACCAATTTTATGGGACGTACTGTACGGACACCGCTGCTCATCAGTTCGATGACAGGTGGCAGCGCCGAGACAGGAGCGATTAATGAGCGATTGGCAGAGACAGCAGAGAGACGTGGCTGGGCGCTGGGTGTCGGCTCGGTACGAGCTGCGGTGGAAAAAGAAGAATTGGCCTCAACTTTTGCGGTTCGCCGTCTGGCACCCAGCATCCCGATCCTTGCTAATCTGGGTGCAGTGCAGCTGAACTACGGATTTGGCGTGGATGATTGCCAACGTGCAGTGGAAATTGCCGGAGCGGATATGTTGGTGCTGCATTTGAACGGATTGCAGGAGATATTCCAACCTGAAGGGAATTTGGATTTTAGCAGGCTGCTTGAGCGCATCGAAGAGTTGTGTCATCGTCTTTCGGTTCCAGTAGGCGTGAAGGAAGTAGGCTGGGGCATAGATGGTGAGACGGCATCGAGATTATATGATGCAGGCGCCGCTTTTATTGATGTGGCTGGTGCGGGCGGGACAAGCTGGAGCCAGGTGGAGAAATTTCGTAATCCTGATCCTGTACGCCGTGCAGCGGCAGAGGCATTTGCGGATTGGGGCAATTCGACCGCTGATTGTATCGTGGAGGTTAGAGCAGCTCAGCCTAATGGCACTCTGATCGGTAGCGGTGGACTGAAAAACGGTGTCGATGCTGCGAAGGCACTTGCTTTGGGCGCCGACATGGCAGGCTTCGGTCGCTCTTTGCTTGGCTCGGCGGTCACCTCCAGCGAGGCGTTGGAAGCGCGATTGGAGCAAGTAGAGCTGGAATTGCGCACAGTCATGTTTGGCATCGGAGTTGCTGGGATCGAAGGTCTTAAAGACACGACCAGACTAAGAAAGAAGGCGAACGGATGAGTGGATTCATTAAGTTGGTTCCGATGAACGCAGAGCAGTATGAACGCTTTGAGCAACGCTCACTCGCGGATTATGCGGAGGAGAAAATCCAGGCAGGCACGTGGACGGTGGAAGAGGCACCGGAACGGGCAAAGGAGAGCTTTGCAACATATTTGCCGCAAAGGCTAGACACGCCCCATGCTCACCTGTACATGCTTGAGTATTCAGCTAGTGCGGGTCAGGGCCGAGAGGAAGTGGGATATATCTGGTTCAATATTACAGAAGGTACGCAGGGCAAAGAGGCCTTTTTGCTGGATATTCTCGTTTACGATTCATATCAGGGGCAAGGCCTGGGTACGTTGACGATGCAGGCGTTGGAACAAGAAGCTCGGAAGCTGGGTGCGGTTCGCATCGGTCTGCATGTATTTGGGCATAATGAGCGGGCTTTACATGTATATCGCAAGTCTGGTTATCGGGTTACGGATATCCAGATGAGCAAGGAAATCTAAATAAAGAAATCTAAATAGGGATGCAGCAAAACCCTAAATTCACAGTCATATGCTTGCCGCATGTATAGGTTCTCCTATATAATGTGGGTTGGTAAACTAACAGATGGTATAACGCATATTTTATATAAACGGGAGTTGTTCTGATTATGGCTTTAAAAGCGGGGATCGTGGGTCTGCCGAACGTGGGCAAATCAACACTGTTTAACGCAATAACGCAGGCGGGGGCGGAATCCGCAAACTATCCATTTTGTACAATTGACCCTAATGTAGGGGTCGTTGAAGTACCGGACGAGCGGCTGGATAAGCTGACTGAACTGGTAGTACCGAACAAAACGGTACCAACGGCTTTTGAATTTGTTGATATTGCAGGACTTGTACGAGGTGCCAGCAAAGGCGAGGGTTTGGGCAACAAGTTTTTGGCTCATATTCGTGAAGTAGATGCCATTGTTCATGTGGTACGCTGCTTTGAAGATGAGAATATTACCCATGTGGACGGCAAAATTGATCCGATCAGCGATATTCAGACGATTAATCTGGAATTGATTCTGGCGGATATCGAAAGTGTAGACAAGCGCATTGAACGTTCCCGCAAAAACATGAAGGGCGGCAACAAGCAGTATGCCCAAGAGGTTGAAGTACTGGAACGGATCAAGGAATCGCTGTATGCTGACAAACCTGCACGTAGCGTAGAATTGTCAGAAGACGAAAAGTTGATTATACGCGACCTTCATTTGCTTACAATGAAGCCTGTATTGTACGCGGCTAATGTCAGCGAAGATGGTGTAACGGAAGCTGACAGCAATCCATATGTGCAAAAGGTACGTGAATTTGCAGTGGCGGAAAATGCTGAAGTGGTACCGATCAGCGCCAAAGTAGAGGCTGAAATTGCTGAGCTGGAAGGCGAAGACAAGGCAATGTTCCTTGAGGAGCTGGGGCTGGCTGAATCCGGTCTGAACCGTCTGATCAAAGCAGCTTACCGCTTGTTGGGACTGTATACGTATTTCACAGCAGGTGTGCAGGAAGTACGCGCATGGACTATTCACAAAGGAACAAAAGCACCTGGCGCTGCGGGCGTAATCCACTCGGATTTTGAACGCGGATTTATTCGCGCTGAGGTTGTATCCTATGATGATTTGGTCGCTGCTGGATCTATGAACGGGGCCAAGGAACGTGGTCAGCTTCGTTTGGAAGGCAAGGAATATGTGGTGCAGGACGGAGACGTAATGCATTTCCGTTTTAATGTTTAGTATGCATCTCGGCGTATAACAAACAGAGTTTATATACAAACATATTAAGTAATGATATATGTGTTGCCTGCATGTACCAATTACGTAGTCGCTGCCTGTCCCGGGCGGCGGCTTTTTATATTTGATTCGCATTTCTTTTATTAGTTGAGAGTTTGTTATTCAACTCTTTAGCGAGATTTTGTTTATTCGACTTCAATCGATTTGCGGAATTTTGCAAAATCCTAAATTAGCAAGTATTTTATGTAGCTAATTAATCGAATAGTTGTTATAATAAAGAGCTGTAGCCAGTGAATTTAAAGCTGGTTTCATATTAATTTAACTGAAGAGGTGAATCGCTTGTTGGACCGATTGCAATCATTGGCGGACCGCTACGATAAACTGAGCGAACTGCTCTGCGATCCGGATGTGGCGAACGATAGCAAAAAACTTAGAGATTATTCCAAAGAACAGTCTGATTTACAGCCTGCTTATGAAGCATATACCGAATATAAAACTGTCGTTGAGGAGCTGGACGCTGCTAAAGCCATGCAGGCAGAAAAGCTGGACGACGAGATGCGTGAAATGGTCAAAATGGAGATTGAAGAGCTGAGTGCCCGTAAGCGGGAGCTGGACGAGAAAATTCGTATTTTGCTGCTGCCGAAGGACCCGAACGATGATAAGAACGTTATTATCGAAATTCGTGGTGCTGCGGGTGGGGACGAGGCCGCGCTGTTTGCAGCGGACTTGTACCGGATGTACACGCGTTATGCAGATACCCAAGGCTGGCGTGTAGAGTTGATGGATGCTAACATGAATGACCTTGGAGGCTTTAAAGAGGTTATTTTCATGATTAACGGACGCGGTGCATACAGCAAAATGAAATTCGAAAGTGGCGCGCACCGTGTACAGCGGATTCCGACAACTGAATCTGGCGGACGTATTCATACGTCTACCTCCACGGTGTCCGTGATGCCTGAGGCAGAGGAAGTGGATATCGAAATTTTAGACAAGGATATCCGCGTGGATACTTTCTGCTCCAGCGGTGCGGGCGGTCAGTCCGTTAATACAACCAAGTCGGCGGTGCGTGTAACGCATATGCCAACAGGTATTGTGGCAACCTGCCAGGACGGCAAGTCCCAAAACTCCAACAAGGAGAAGGCGCTGCAAGTTTTGCGTGCCCGTATTTCGGATATGATGCGCCAGGAAGAGGAAGCCAAATATGCAGGCGAGCGTAAGAGCAAAGTAGGTACTGGAGACCGCAGTGAGCGTATACGTACTTACAACTTCCCGCAAAGCCGTGTAACGGATCATCGCATTGGTTTAACCATGCACAAGCTGGACCAGGTGATGAACGGAGAGATCGAAGAAATCGTATCAGCACTCACGATTGCAGAGCAGGCTGATTTGATGGAACAAGAGGTTTAAGTTTTGGGGAACGAACGCGATTGTGTGTATCGGATGCCGCCGGAACGGAACATGAGTGTCAGAGAAGCCTTAGTTGAGGCTTCTTCTTTTTTAGGAAGTTGCGGCGTGTTGGAGCCGCAGCATAATGCCCGCTTGCTGCTGGAACATGTGCTTGGACTGGAAGGTACGAGGTTTTACGCCGCTCTGGGCGATCCGTTCCCTTCCTCCGTCAAGGACACATGGGAACGGATCATCGCCCGCAAAGCTGCGGGTGAACCGGCGCAGTATATTATCGGACAGCAGGAATTTTATGGCCGCCCGTTCGCGGTTTCACCGTCGGTGCTGATTCCGCGCCCCGAGACGGAACTGCTCGTCGAGGCGATACTCCAGCACGGCGACCGGCTGTGGCCGAGCGGTGCTCCGCACGCGCTCGACATCGGTACGGGCAGCGGCGCGATTGCCGTGACACTGGCGGCTGAGCGGCCGCGCTGGCACGTGGCGGCGGGGGATATTTCTGCTGCTGCGCTCGAAATGGCGGCCCAGAACGCCGCTGCGAACGGCGCAGTCATAGAATTCCGCGAGGGCGATCTGTTGGCGCCGTTTGCGGGAACGGCGGTAGACATCCTCGTGTCCAACCCGCCATATATCCCGGCTGCTGACATCGCTGGCTTGCAGCCGGAGGTGCGCGACCATGAGCCGCGGATGGCGCTGGATGGAGGTCCTGACGGGCTTGGCCCGTATCGGGCAATGCTGGAGCAACTGGGGCTCCTTCAGACCCCACCCCGGCTAATCGGGTTTGAGCTGGGGATGGGACAGGCCAGAGACGTGGCTGGCCTGCTGGAACAGGCAGGTCACTGGAAGAACATTCTAATCATTCCTGACCTTGCGGGGATCGAGCGACATGTCCTAGGCGTCTCGGAGTAGTGCTGCATTTTCTTTTTGCGAGTCTTTCCTTTAGAATAAGAGGAGTATGACCGAGAAACGGCTCAGGGGGAAATCATGCTTCAGAAATTGAAAAAAATTGATGGTCCGGTTATTTTTATTCTGGTTTTGCTCATGGCGATTAGTATCATAACGGTATACAGTGCTGGTAGGGGTCCTACGAACTTGGCAGAGCACGGCAACGACTACCAGAAGATGATCGGGTATTATATATTGGGCTTTGTAGCGATCTTGGGTTTAGCGATAGTCGATTTTCGGATATTCATTAAAAAAGCCTTGTATGTATATGGAGGCGGGATATTCCTGTTGATTCTTGGCTTTTTTGGCGGGACGGTTAATAACTCTCAAGGCTTTTTGAAAATTGGTGGCTTAAATCTTCAGCCTGCCGAGGTATTCAAGCTGGTTCTTATCATTTTTTTGGCGTATATGCTGATTAAAAAGCGCAAGAGCAAGCTGTATTTTATTCAAGATGTTCTTCCAGTTGCTCTGGTGAGCTTTGTCCCGTTTGCCATGGTCATGGCACAAAATGACTTGGGTAATGCGCTCGGTTACATTGTCATCGTCATTGGTATGCTATGGATTGGTAATGTGAAGGCATCCCATGCGCTAATCGGATTTATCGTATTTGCAGTCGCCGTTGGTGGAGGGATCAAAGCGTATATCTCGTTTCACGATGAGATTGATTCCTTTATGAAAGGTATTGGCCGTAGTCACTGGGTAGAGCGTTTGGACCCTTGGCTGGTACCGGAAGAAGCAACCGCGAAGGCATCTTATCATACGAAAAATGCCAAACTGGCCATAGCTTCTGGCGGGATGATGGGCAAGGGCTTTTTGCAAGGAACCTCGGTACAGTCCGGGCGTGTTCCCTATACGTATGCGGATTCTATTTTTGTAGTTGTAGCAGAGGAGTTTGGGTTTGTAGGCTCTTCAATGCTACTATTGCTATATTTTATTTTGATTCACCGAATGATCCTGATTTCGCTGGAATGTCGGGATCGAGCTGGCCCGTATATAATTGTCGGGATTGTGTCCATGTTGCTGTATCAGATTTTTGAGAACATTGGTGCGTTTTTGGGCATTATGCCACTTACGGGGATTACGCTTCCATTCATAAGCTATGGCGGTACCTCGTTGCTTATTAACATGGCTAGTATTGGCTTGGTTATGAGTATTAAGGTGCATGGCCAGGAGTTAGAGGATGACCTGCCACAGCCTTCCAGAGTAAGCTTGACGAAGGCGAAAAAAGCCTAGTATAGGTGGATTGTGACTAAATATTGATGGTTATTTGTGCGAGTTGAAACGGTGCGACAAAAGAGTCCAGATTGTGAAATCTGGGCTTTTTTATATTCCTAGGTGACGATCAAGCTTGCAATAGACCTGAATTTTTACGAGATTCATAGGTTTAGACTCTCCCAAACCGGACAGACTGATAGACATGATAGAGTTTGGGTTTGGGGGGACGAAAATGAGAAGTTGGATGAAGCAAACTGCAATGATACTCTTTTGTATATCGATATTAATGATGTCTTGGGAAGGTCAAAAAACGGATGCTGCGATGACCACGGGAGCAAGAGGGACTTTAGCGTCTGGAGTGGCCGCCACAGGGTTGAAGGTAATTCCGCACGATTCCATCCGACTGCGCATTTTGGCTAATTCGGATCGTCCAGAGGATCAGTTGGTTAAGCGCGAAATACGGGATGCCATTGTGCAGCAGATGAATGCGTGGGTGGGTGAGCTGGACAATCCACAAAGCCTAAATCAAGCCAGAGTGTTGATTGATGCACATTTGCCTGAAATTGATCGCTTGGTAGGTTCGGAACTAGCTCGACGCGGTATAGCGTATGATCATCAGGTGGAACTGGCAAGTGTACCTTTTCCGACGAAAATGTACGGTGGTCTTGTCTACCCGGCAGGGAATTATGAGGCACTTCGGGTTACACTGGGGCAAGGAAAAGGACAAAATTGGTGGTGTGTGCTGTTCCCGCCGTTGTGCTTTATTGATGCAGGCAGTGGTGAAGCAACAGCACAAACTGTATCGGCAAAAACGAGTCAAGAAGACAATCGAACGAATGCTGCTGACAAAGAGCCGGAAGTACGTTTTTTCCTGTGGGATGCCCTTACGGGTCTGTGGAGCTGGGTGAGTGGTTTGTTTGCCTAAACGTCTCGCCAGAGCTATGGAAAAGAGAACAACGAGTGTAAGTTTCCCCATATGTTATAATGGAACTTACGATAGATATACAGATAGCAGAGCCAAATTGATCTGATTTGTTAAAGTGGGTTTTTGGGGATCAGGGCAATGAAATGGCCTGTATGACAATAAGATATGGGATGATCTGATATGAGCGATAAGGTGAATCAAATGAATGACTTGCACGCAGGTTTTGTGAAAAAAGAGATAGCAGAGCAGGAGCAGGCATTACAGCCTTCGCATACACACTGGTGGGATGTAAGATGTCTGGTTTCTGATGAGGACACGACTATACCTGCTACCTTGTCTTTTGAGGTGGAAAAAGCGGCTTCCGTTGGTTCTGTGAACAACACAGACGGGGATGATCCTGACGAGCTTTCAGCTGGACAGGCTCTAATCACTGCGGAAAAGGGCATACGGGAGGCCGCCGTACTTCTCCAGGCTGGAGAGACGGTAGCCTTTCCTACGGAAACCGTGTACGGACTGGGGGCTGATGCGCGCAGCACTAAAGCGGTAGAGGCGGTATTCGCTGCTAAAGGGCGTCCGTCCGATAATCCGCTCATTGTACATATTTCCGATGCTGCTCAATTAAAAGGCATGGTAGCGGAAATAAACGATACAGTCCGAGCGCTGATGAATACATTTTGGCCAGGACCGCTGACCATCGTATTGCCGGTAGTGCCGCAGGCACTGTCATCGCGTGTGACCGCAGGCTTGGACACGGTCGGTGTGCGCATGCCGGATCATCCGATCGCGCTGCGCTTGATCACGGAAGCTGGTTGCCCGCTGGCTGCACCAAGCG
This sequence comes from Paenibacillus sp. lzh-N1, assembly GCF_002872435.1. Taxonomy (NCBI): domain Bacteria; kingdom Bacillati; phylum Bacillota; class Bacilli; order Caryophanales; family Paenibacillaceae; genus Paenibacillus; species Paenibacillus sp. lzh-N1. The sequence continues at coordinate 2,193,857 of NZ_CP025696.1, forward strand.
CCAACCGCTCGGGAAGACCCAGCCCGACTCTAGCACAGCATGTGCTGGAGGACCTGGAGGGCCGCATCGGCGGCATTTTGGACGGAGGCCCCACGGGGGTGGGACTGGAGTCCACAGTAGTACAAGTCGGTGACGACGGAACCGTCACCATTTTGCGCCCAGGCGGTGTGACTGCTGAACAGCTCGCTACGGTTGCTCGCTCTGTCGTACTGGACCCGGCGCTGGCTGACACACACGGGCAGGACGCCGATAGCCTGGCGCCACGCTCGCCGGGCATGAAGTATACGCACTATGCGCCACGAGGGCGCTTGAGTGTGGTACAAGGCCCGTCGTCTGGTGAAGTGACGGGCTGGATTCGCACCGCGTTGGCGGAGGCTACCGCGCGCGGGGAGCGCACGGCGGTGCTCGCGTTCGACGACCATGCCGCCAGCTACGCCGGAGAACGAGTCTACACGCTGGGCAAGCTGGACGCGCTTCATGAGGCGGCGCAGCGCCTATACAGCGTACTGCGCCGCTGCGATGAGGACGGCGTCACCTACATTTTGGCGGAAGCCTGTCCGCCGAAAGGATTGGGAGACGCCGTCATGAATCGACTGCTTAAAGCGGCAGGTCATCGAATCATCCGTCTGTAGCTTCTGTAAACAATTGAGTCTCTTATTTTAATTTCTCCTCTCTCCTTATCTCTGTTTTGGGTATTTTCAGTGCCTGCTTGTACTGATTTGCCCCTTGTCCGCATAACGTGTACAAGAACAGACGGATAATGGAGGGATGGAGTATGCTGGCAGCCTCTGCCGATGCTGGGCAGGTTGTAACGATTCTGATCATGGCGGTAGCGCTAGGGATGGATGCGCTATCGCTGGGCGTAGGGATCGGTATGAAGGGGATACGCCTGCGAGACGTGCTGCGCATCAGCATTGTGATTGGTTTTTTTCACATCCTGATGCCATTGCTGGGAATGTTCACAGGCCATTATATGAGTTCTTTATTAGGCCATGTGACGACCTACTTCGCAGGGGGATTACTCATCCTTTTGGGCGGGCATATGGTATATAATTCCTTCAAGGGGGACGGCGTACACGTATTGGATCATCGGTCGCCTTTGGGTCTTTTGCTGTTTGCGCTTGGGGTGAGCATTGACTCATTTTCTGTGGGAGTGTCACTGGGAATGTTCCAGAGTGACCTGGTGCTGACTGTTCTGGCCTTTGGTTTTTGCGGGGGAGCGATGGCGATGCTGGGGCTGTTACTGGGGCGCAAGGTCAGCCGTAATCTTGGGGATTATGGAGAAGCGGTGGGCGGTGCTATTTTGCTGGCATTCGGCTTTATGTTTATGTTTTGATTTTAACGTAGACAGTGTAAAATAAATACAGGATTTGAGTAATCCTCTGTTTATATATTTTCAACATACGGGGGGTGAAGACGTTGAAGAATATTTTATTTGTATGCACAGGGAACACCTGTCGCAGTCCAATGGCTGAGGGAATGCTGCGTAAGCTGGCTGCTGAGCATGGTCTGGAACTGGACGTGCGTTCCGCTGGAGTAGCTGCGATGGACGGCACGCCGATATCCCGACATGCAGAGGCGGTTCTGCGTGATCACGATATATCCGATCAGATCACTTCAACTCCTTTAAGCGACGGGCTTGCCGAGTGGGCACATCTGATCTTAACCTTGACACAAGGACATAAACAGCATGTCGTACAGCGGTTCCCCCAAACGGCAGGCAAAGTATTTACGCTGAAGGAATATGTGGAGGACCGGGACGCAGTGCTGAATGACGTACAGGAGTTAGATGGCTTGTATGCTTCACAGCAGTTGATGGCTTCACTCGGACAAGAGCTATCGACGCAGGAGCGTGAACGAATGATTGAATTACACCAACGGATTCCGGGCTTCGATATCTCAGATCCATTTGGTGGTTCGCGTGAGGACTACGATGTCACAGCGGCAGAAATCCGTACGGCTTTGCATAAATTGTTGGACAAGCTAAAAGGTTCTTCCGAATAAAATCGGTACCGTTCCTCTATTTTGTACGGAATCTGTTGATTTTCGACGGTTAATCCGTTAAGATAAGGTGGAAAAATGAGAATCCGGTGTAACTGGCGACAAAAGTGGGATCAACCACGATGGAGCATCGGATATACGGCCGGTCGCCTGGGCAAAAGAGCAATTCCACATAGGTGTGGACTGCTCTTTTTTCGTATACAAGCTACAGCAGATCTTCTGCTGCCTTCTTGTTCTTCCATTTTTTCTGCTCGAAATCTGAAACATCGGCTATAATATAGTCAGATTGTGATCAGGAGAGAGTGTGTTGAACTTGGGCATGAAACCGTGCCTAGTCTCTGAGAGGCTGTTCAACCAAAGGAGGTTCCAATGGTAGAACAATTGGATCATGAGATTTCACTCGAAGCACAGACCGCTTCTGTCGTGCGGGAAATTGCAGAAGCGGCCAGTCTCAAAGCTGGTCGCCTGCTGGTTATTGGCGCAAGCACGAGTGAAGTGGCTGGAAGTCGGATCGGCACAGCAGGAGCGCTCGATGTGGCTCAGCAAGTGCTGTCTGGAGTAGAATCCGTTCGCAGAGAGTATGGCTTTGATGTGGCGTTTCAATGCTGTGAGCACTTGAACCGAGCACTGGTCGTTGAGCGTTCTCTACTGGAGCGATTAGGACTGATGGAGGTTGCGGCTGTTCCTATTCGTACAGCAGGAGGCTCTATGGCTACCGTTGCCTATCGCTCTATGGATGATGCATGTCTGGCGGCGAACGTGCAGGCTCATGCCGGGATAGACATCGGCGAAACGCTGATTGGCATGCATCTGCGCCCAATTGCCGTTCCGTTTCGCCCAAGCCTTCGCTGGATTGGTGAAGCACGTGTGACAGCTGCGTTCACTCGTCCTCCACTTATTGGCGGACAACGGGCAGTGTACAGTCTGGAACAAGAAGCCGGCGGAAACTGCGATTAGCATTTGTCATGTCGGCATGTTAGTACTGATCTTTTTTGCATTAATGATGAGGTACCCAACAGAGGAACAGGCATATGCTTGTATACCCAACAATTTGACCATGGAGAGGGAGTAATCAATCATGATGGAACATCTGCGTAAAAGTGACCCGGCAGTGATGGAAGCAATGGGGCTTGAACTAAAACGGCAACGCCACAATATCGAGCTGATCGCATCCGAGAATATCGTCAGTGAAGCAGTAATGGAAGCCATGGGCTCCGTGCTTACCAATAAATATGCTGAAGGTTATCCGAACAAACGCTACTATGGTGGCTGTGAGCATGTAGATATCGTCGAAGATATTGCACGTGACCGCGCGAAAGAATTATTTGGCGCCGAGCATGCGAACGTGCAGCCTCACTCTGGAGCACAAGCTAACATGGCTGTATATCTGGCAGCTCTTCAACCTGGAGATACTGTACTGGGTATGAATCTGGCACATGGCGGCCACTTAACACACGGAAGCCCGGTTAATGCCTCCGGTTTGTTGTATAACTTTGCTGCTTACGGTGTACGTGAAGACAACTTCCGTATCGACTACGATGAAGTGCGCAAAGCAGCCTTCAAGCACCGCCCACGTTTGATCGTAGCTGGTGCAAGTGCATATCCGCGTACTATTGATTTTGAAGCTTTTGCTTCCATTGCTAATGATGTAGGTGCTTTGTTCATGGTGGATATGGCACATATCGCAGGTCTCGTGGCAGCAGGGATTCACCCTAGTCCAGTTCCTCATGCCCAATTTGTGACAACAACGACACACAAAACGCTACGTGGTCCGCGTGGGGGTCTAATTCTGACTCGCAAAGCGTGGGCGCAAGCGATTGATAAAGCTATCTTCCCTGGTACTCAAGGAGGACCACTGATGCACGTGATCGCATCCAAAGCAGTTGCTTTGGGTGAAGCGCTCCAGCCATCATTCAAAACCTATGCGCAAAACGTAGTTCGCAACGCACAGGTGCTGGCTGAAACACTGCTGGCAGAGGGGATTAACATTGTATCTGGTGGTACGGATAATCACCTGATGCTGTTGGACACACGCAATTTGAATATCACAGGTAAAGAAGCGGAGCATGTATTGGATTCCGTGGGTATCACGGTCAACAAAAACGCCATTCCTTTTGACCCAACGAGTCCGTTTGTTACTAGCGGGATCCGTATTGGTACACCTGCTGCAACTTCTCGTGGTATGGATGAAGAGGCTATGGTTAAAATCGGTAAAATCATTGCTGATACTCTTAAAAATCCAAAAGATGATACTGTATTGTCCAAAGCAAGCCAAGCAGTTGGCGAGTTAACAGACAAGTTCCCAATCTATCCAGGAACCCAATACTAATTCATCGTCATTCCTTTTAATCTTATATGATAAGGCTGTTTTCCTTTCGTTAGCGGAGGGGGAACAGCCTTTTTTGTGTCCAGACGACTCGAAACTTACATTTTTGGGTAATAAGCGATTACAGTAAGGATTATGCGCGTTTTCCTTCATGATCTACGACAAAGGAGTGATTGCATTGAGCCAAAGAAAATCCGCGCAATTATTGCAGCAGCTCGTATTTGTGGGACCGATGGCGTTGTTTTTCGTCTTAATTATGGTCATTCCGTTCCTGTTTGGGCTGTATTATTCCATGACGAACTGGGATGGTGTATCTGAACATGTCCGATGGCTCGGGCTAGGGAATTACGTTCATATTTTTAAAGATGATCCAGATTTCCGTAATGCATTTTGGTTTACGGTCCGTTTTACCGTATGTGGTGTCATTCTAACTAATCTGGTGGGCTTTTTCCTGGCCTATGCGCTTACAAAGCCATTGCGTACCCGCAATGCACTGCGAACTGTATTTTTTATGCCTAATATGATCGGCGGCTTACTGCTCGGCTTCATCTGGCAATTTATATTTGTACGCGGTTTTTCGGCGGTGGGAGAGGCGACAGGGCTATCTTTTTTCAAACTACCGTGGTTGGGTGATGGGCCTACTGCTTTTTGGGGAACTGTCATTGTGTTTGTTTGGCAATACGCAGGTTATCTCATGGTTATTTACATATCCTCTCTAAATAATGTTCCGCACGCCCTTATTGAATCGGCCCAAATTGACGGTGCGAGCCGAAGACAGATTTTGCGTCATATCGTGGTGCCGCTTATTATGCCAGCAGTGACCGTCTGCTTGTTCCTAGCGATATCCTGGTCCTTTAAAGTATTTGAGTTGAATTTGGCTTTAACAAAGGGTGGGCCATTCAAGGCGACTGAGTCTGTAGCGTTGGACATATATAATGAAGCGTTTACAAATAATCGGCTTGGATTGGGAACTGCCAAGGCTATGATTTTCTTCGTGGTCGTTGCGATCATTACCAGCATTCAGGTGCGTCTCACGAAGAAAAAGGAGGTCGAAATGTAATGGAAAAAACATCAAACTATCGTTTAAGCACATGGGTAGCTGAAATATTGCTTATTGTGGTTGGGTTGATCTTTCTAGTTCCGTTCTATTTTTTGCTCGTGAACTCCGTTAAATCTTTTGGAGACATTTTGGCCCATTCCGCTTCGTGGCCGACAACCTTCCGTTTTGAAAACTATGCTAACGCCTGGAATAAAATAAACTTTCCCACAGCACTGGGGAATTCACTGATCGTCACCATCGTCAGCAATGCGCTTTTGCTGCTGATCAGCTCGATGGCCGCCTACCAAATGGTTCGGCATGACACTCTTTTTAATCGGTTCCTGTTCGGACTGCTTGTGGCTGCGATGGTCGTACCTTTTCAATCGATTATGCTGCCGCTTATGGAAGTGTCCAACGTATTGAGTCTGAACAACAGCATACCAGGACTAATTTTGTGCTATCTGGGTTTTGGAGCGCCTTTATCAGTTTTTCTGTTTCATGGCTTTATTAAAACGGTACCTATTGAGGTTGAGCAGGCGGCGAGAGTGGACGGGTCCTCTCGTTACGGGGTGTTTTTTCGCATCGTTTGTCCACTGTTGCTCCCTATGTTCGTGACCGTACTTATTTTGAATACGTTATGGATCTGGAATGATTACTTGCTGCCTTCGCTCATTTTGAATGATCCTGAGCTGCGTACGATTCCGATTGCGACCTATATGCTGTTTGGTCAATATACCAAGCAATGGGACTTGGCGTTGCCCGCACTGGTACTTGGAATCACGCCAATCGTTGTGTTTTTTCTGGTGATGCAAAAATACATCGTTTCCGGCATTGCGGCCGGAGCGGTTAAAGGCTGATGGGAGGGATATCGGATGAAAAAGACAGTGCTGCTTGTCATCTCCCTGATGTTGCTGCTTACATGTATGCTTGCAGGTTGTGGTAATACGAAGGCTCAACAGAGTGGGATCAAAACGATACACATTTATCAATTCAAAGTGGAGATTTCGGAACCGTTGAACAAGCTGAAGGCTGAATATGAAAAAACGCACCCTGGCATCAAGCTGGATATCCAATCTGTCGGTGGGGGTACAGATTACGGTGCTTCGTTGAAGGCTAAGTTCGCATCAGGCGATCAGCCGGACATTTTCACAAATGAGGGTTACCAAGATCGCGATACGTGGTTTGAGTATCTGGAGGATTTGTCGGATCAGCCATGGGTAAAGGACTTGGACGATTTCGCCCGTAAGCCGATGACGGTTAACGGTAAGATTTATGGACAGCCTATGAACCTGGAGGGATTCGGTTTTGTCTACAACAAGGATTTGTTCAAAAAAGCGGGTATAACCAAACTACCTCAGACGTTAGATGAATTGGAGGAAGCAGCCAAGCGACTGAAAGCAGCAGGGATTATCCCTTTTGCTAACGGCTATGCAGAGTGGTGGGTTCTGGGAAATCACTTTATCAATATCCCCTTTGCCAGACAGTCGAACCCGGAGAGTTACGTTGCGGATTTAAACAAAGGAACTGCTCGCATCCCTGGTAATCCCGTGTTCGATCAGTGGGTGAAGTTGCTTGACCTGACTTTAAAATATGGAAACCCCAATCCGCTCACAACGGACTACAACACACAAGTGACACTGTTTTCGACAGGCAAGGCCGCTATGATGCATCAGGGGAACTGGACGCAGCCGCAAATAGATGGAATTAATCCTAACTTGAATTTGGGTATTCTTCCAAGCCCCATAGACAATGATTCCTCTACCGGAGACAAACTGGCTGTGGGAGTGGCCTCAAACTGGGTGGTCAATAAAAATTCTCCTGTGAAGCAGGAGGCAAAGGAATTTCTCAATTGGCTGGTTACATCAGAAACAGGCAAACATTATATCACCAAGGAGTTTAAGTTCGTTCCTGCCTTCAAAAGTATCACGTCCAGTGACGAGACCACAGGTGATTTGGGTGCGGAAATATCTCGGCACGTGAAGGAAGGCAAGATATGGAGCTGGAACTTCCAGCGCTTCCCGAAGGGACTGAATCAGGATTTAAGCAGTAGTATACAAGCCTATATTGCAGGGGTTATTACGAAGGACGAAATGCTTCAGCAATTTCAGGGAGCGTGGGACAATCTGAAGTATAGATAAAGAAATTGCATGGGGTGGCAGAGGCTATATCTCAGGCAGAAAGTTTAGAGCTGGTAGGCTTTGACGGTCAAGGGCCGTCAAAGCCTTTTTGATATGATTTTATATGACAAAAGTCACACGTAAATGGGCCTTGCCAAGCATTTTACTTGTCATATCTTTCCCTTGACAAAAGGTTGCGGTGGCAGGTGTTAAATCAACCAAGGGAATGTTATAATAAACAGGATTTACAGGCACGCATTGCATCTGTGCTTATTTGGTTTGTACAAATAGGTTACATAGATCCTTTCGAATCAGGATGTTCGATATGCTGGTGCGGAAGAACGTGACGATAATACCGGAGGGAATATATTATGGCAAAACTGGTGGTTTGCGATCACCCTTTGATCCAACACAAACTTACATTTATCCGCGATGTGCGGACCAACACGAAAGATTTCCGTGAGCTGGTTGATGAAGTAGCAACCTTGATGGCTTATGAAATTACACGGGATATTCCGCTGGAGAGCATTACAGTGCAGACTCCAGTTGCTGAAACTGAAGGTAAAGTGATTTCCGGTCGTATGCTGGGCCTTATCCCAATTTTGCGTGCAGGCTTGGGTATGCTGGATGGTGTCGTAAAGCTTTTGCCGGCAGCAAAAGTAGGACATGTGGGGTTGTTCCGTGATCCTGAGACATTGCAACCTGTAGAATATTATACGAAGCTGCCTACGGATGTAACTGAACGTGAATTGATCGTAATTGATCCAATGCTTGCAACGGGCGGGTCGGCGATCGCAGCGATTGATGTGTTGAAAAAGAGAGGCTGTACTCAAATTAAAATGATGAATCTGATTGCCGCTCCTGAAGGAGTGAAAGCTGTGCAGGATGCACATCCTGATGTAGACATTTATGTCGCTGCACTGGACGAGCGTTTGGATGATCATGGCTACATCATTCCGGGTCTTGGAGATGCAGGAGACCGCTTGTACGGAACCAAGTAGACTGCTTTTAGCGGTTTGGCACAATCTATGGACGCTAAGACAGATCATCTATCTGAAGAACGGAATGATCTGGGAAGCAGATGTTTATTATGAAAAGGGGTTCAACAGAAAATGTCTAAAATCAAAGTAATGACAATTTTCGGTGTGCGTCCGGAAGCGATTAAGATGGCTCCTCTCATTTTGGAGCTTCAGCGCCATCCGGAGCATATCGAGTCCGTGGTATGCGTTACAGCTCAACATCGCCAGATGCTTGATCAGGTTCTGGAAGTTTTTAATATTCACCCTGACTATGATCTGGATGTAATGAAGGATCGCCAGACACTCAATGAAATTTCCATACGTGTACTTCAAGGTCTGGAGCCCGTATTGCGTGAGGCGAAGCCTGATATTGTGTTGGTTCACGGCGATACGCTGACGACTTTCCTGGCTAGCTATGCAGCCTTTATGCAGCAAATTGAAGTAGGGCATGTGGAAGCAGGTTTGCGGACATGGAACAAGCTTTCTCCATATCCTGAGGAAATGAATCGTCAGCTCACAGGTGTGCTGTCCGACCTGCATTTCTCGCCTACTTCTTTGTCAGCTGGAAATTTGCGGAAGGAAAATAAGCCTGAATCGCGAATATATGTAACAGGCAATACAGTTACGGATGTGTTTCAGTATACAGTTCGCCAGGACTACGAGCACCCTGTACTGGACTGGGCTCAGGGCAAACGCCTAATTCTCATGACAGCACATCGTCGGGAGTCCCAAGGGGAACCGCACCGTCAGATTTTTAACGCGGTTAAGCGGATCGCAGACGAGTTTGAGGATATTGCTATTGTTTACCCGGTTCATCCGAGCCCGGCCGTGAAGGAACCTGCATTTGAAATTTTGGGCAACCATCCGCGTATTAAGCTGATTGATCCGCTGGATGTAGTGGATCTGCACAATTTTTATCCGCACACGCATCTGATTCTTACGGATTCCGGTGGTCTTCAGGAAGAAGCGCCTTCGTTCGGAGTACCTGTGCTGGTGCTGCGTGATACGACCGAAAGACCGGAAGGGATTGAAGCGGGTACCTTGGAACTGGTGGGTACAAGTGAAGAGAACGTGTACAGTCGGACCAAGGCTCTTTTGACAGATTCCGCGTTGTATGAGTCTATGAGTCAGGCAGCGAATCCTTACGGTGATGGACAGGCATCTGTAAGAATTGTCAATGCGATTTTGCACCATTATGGTGTTCAAACAGAACGTCCTGAAGAATTTCACACAATGTTCACAAAAGGCGTTCGTTCGTAATCATTAATCTTTACAAGGTAAGCATACAGTTAAACTGTACGGTTACCAAGGGATACAGCATTTTTAGATGCTTTGTCGACTGATTTTTATACTTTAGGGCGCTAAAATATCTCAATTGACAAAGCATCTTATATTTAAGTAAAATGGACTGGAATTGCAGGGGTGACATGAGAAAAGTGGTCAAACCTTCCAAGCAAAACAACAACCGAAACAACACCGGAAATGCCTTTAAGGCTATAGGACTGGTGAGCGCGATCGGCATTGATTTGACGATATGCACACTGGGTGGTTTCTATGCCGGAAAATGGCTTGATACCAAACTTGGTGGCTCCGGAATTTGGATTGGCGTAAGCGTTCTCGCAGGCTTGGTTGTAGGCGCATTAAGTATTGCCCTTGTGATCGGAAAGGTATTGAGGGATAACCATGAATGAGATGACCCGTATGCAAAAAATGTTATGGATCGTAGCGCTTGGTATTATGGCTCTGTGTTTCCTGGTCTCCGCCTTCATGCCCCAACATCGTGACATTGCTCACGGAATCATTCTGGGAACGGGAGTAAGCTGTCTAAATGTGCTGTATATGGCCTACAAGATTCGACAGGTTGCGAGTGCGGCCGCCGGTGAAAGAAAGAAGAGAGTGTTTGGTATTGGCTTTGGCGTTCGATTAGGGACCTCAATTTTGGCAGTGGTGCTGGCTATAGAATTCCCGGCCTATTTCCATGAGATCGCTGTAATGGCAAGCTTGGTGACCGGACAATTTCTTCTGTTAATTATAGGCATCATATTCGCGCTTCAGGAAAAATGATAGCTCAACTGAGAAAGGGGTGAGAAAACATGTTGCATGAATCACCGATTATCCAATTGGGCGGGTTTAACATTGACTTGTCCGTCATTATTATGCTGGTTGTGACCTGCGCGATTGTATTTGGACTGGCATTTGCTGCAACGCGCAATTTGTCTGTGGACAATCCGAGCAAGTTGCAAAATTTTATGGAATGGGTCGTAGAATTCGTTCAAGGACTGATTTCCAGCACGATGGATTTGAAAAAAGGGAAGCCATTCCTCGCTTTGGGAATGACGCTGATCATGTTCATTTTCGTGGGCAATATGCTGGGTTTACCGTTCGGTATTGTGACTGAATTCGATAATGTGCAAAGTGCCCAAGTATTTGGACATGAAATCATTCCAGTCAAAGAAGCACTGGAACAAGCACAGGCGTCTCACCCGGGCGAAGCTGCCCATGTAGGTATCAGCTGGTGGAAATCACCTACCGCAGATGCAGGGGTATCCATTGGACTGGCATTGATGATCTTTGTCCTAGTTCATTTCCTGGGGATCTTCCGTAATACCAAAGCTTACTTCAAGCATTACGTTCAGCCATTTCCGTTCTTTTTGCCAATTAACTTAATTGAGCAGTTCTCAAAACTATTGACACACGGCATGCGTCTATTCGGTAATATTTTTGCCGGCGAAGTTTTGATTAGTGTTCTGCTGAAAATGACAGCCCTTGGCGTGGGAGGTATGGTTGCTTCCGTATTGGGACTCGTGGTCTGGCAGGGATTCAGTATTTTTGTCGGCAGTATCCAAGCGTTCGTCTTTACGATTCTAACGTTTGTATATATTTCACAGTCCATTGACACGCATGAAGAAGAGCATTAGACAAGCACGTTTTCCGGTTTTTAGTTAAGTTCAGGAGTACGCTTCGCGCTTAACTGCAAATACATGTACAATACAAATACACATCACTAAGGAGGATTTTTTAAAATGGGAGTTTGGGCATATATCGCAGCTGCAATCGCAGTAGGTTTGGGCGCTTTGGGCGCAGGTATTGGTAACGGTCTGATCGTAAGTAAAACAGTTGAAGGTATTGCTCGTCAGCCTGAAGCTAAAGCAACATTGCAAACGGTAATGTTTATCGGTGTAGGTCTGGTCGAAGCCCTGCCAATCATCGGGGTCGTTCTGGCATTCATTTTCTACGCAGGTGCTTAATTGAATGGAAGCAAGGTTTGGCGGGGAAGGCACAGCCATCCGCGCCTTCTTTGTTCGTTTGAATATGAAAGATCCAGAACCGACGTTCACCGGAAAGGAGTGACTTCAATTGAGTTTAAATTGGACAAGTATCGTTTTCACTATCATTGCATTTTTGATCTTGTACTGGTTACTGACGCGCTATGCATTTGGCCCTCTCTTTTCCGTTATGGAAAAGCGGCGTCAACTCGTGTTACAGCAAATGAATGAGGCGGCACAAACGCGTGAACAGGCTACTGCTTATGTTGAGGAGCAAAAGCAGGCTCTCCAGCAGGCGCGTAAGGAAGCCTACGATATTATAGAGCAGTCAAAACAAACAGGTAACAAGCAAGCGGAGCAAATTATTACTCAGGCTAAAGACGAAGCTGTCCGCCTGAAAGACGAAGCTGTTCGTGAAATCACAAGCGAGCGTAATAAGGCAGTTGCTGAACTGCGCAGCGAAGTGGGTAAAGCTTCGGTACAAATTGCTTCCAAACTGATTCAAAAGGAAATCAAGGAAGACCAAGTCCAGGGAGAGCTTGTCGACCAATACCTTAAAGAGGTAGGAGGCAAAGCATGAGCCGAGATACGGTAGTTGCCAAACGGTATGCGAAAGCTTTGTATGAAGTAGCAGAGCAGGAGCAAACCATTATGGAAACCGAACAGGAGCTACGTGCTTTTGTAGAAGCTGTATCGGGGGATGCTGAAATCCGTAAATTCATTAATTCTCCTAACATTACGGAAGCAGTCAAGCTTCAGGTTCTGGCTAGCAATTTTGAAGGCAAGTTGTCTGCGTCGCTGATTAACACGATTAAGCTGCTGATTCAGCGCAGTAGAGCAGATTTGTTCGAATCTCTCTTGGCCGGATATCTCGATATTCAGGAATACAAGCTGGGAATTGCCCATGCTAAGGTGTATTCGACTTATGCTTTAAGTGAGCAGGAAAAAACAGCGGTAGCCGAGGAATTCGGAACCCGTGAACATAAAACAATCCGTGTGGAAAATATAGTGGACCCGAGTCTGCTGGGCGGATTGAAAGTGGTTATCGGCGATACACTGTACGACGGCAGTCTGGCCGGCAAGCTGGATCGTCTCGAGAAATCCTTTAACAGACGAGTATAGAAGATAGGGGTGAACACACTTGAGTATCAAACCTGAGGAAATCAGTTCATTGATTAAAAGTCAGATTGAACAATATAAAAATGATATCGAGGTCGTTGAAGTCGGCACTGTTGTTGAAGTCGGCGACGGTATTGCCCGCGTCTACGGACTGGAAAAAGTTATGGCCGGTGAATTGGTCGAATTCGACACTGGCGTATTGGGCTTGGCGCTCAACGTGGAAGAAAGCAATGTCGGTGTTGTTATTTTGGGTCAATTCTCCGACATTCGTGAAGGTGGTCAAGTAAAACGTACAGGCCAGATCATGCAAGTCCCTGTAGGCGAAGCAATGATCGGGCGTGTAGTTAACCCGCTGGGGCAACCAGTAGACGGTAAAGGACCGATTGCTACAACAGAATTCCGTCCGGTTGAAAGTCAGGCTCCAGGCGTTATGGCCCGTAAATCGGTACATGAGCCTATGCAGACAGGAATTAAAGCTATTGATGCGATGGTACCGATTGGTCGTGGTCAACGTGAGTTGATTATCGGTGACCGTCAAACAGGTAAAACTTCTATCGCAATCGATGCTATTTTGAACCAAAAAGGCAACGGCATGAAATGTATTTATGTTGCTATTGGTCAAAAACAATCCACGGTTGCTCAAGTTGTTGAAACATTGCGTCGTCATGGTGCGCTGGAATACACGATTGTCGTTACGGCATCTGCTTCCGAACCATCACCATTGCTGTACATTGCTCCTTACTCTGGCTGTGCCATGGGTGAGTACTTTATGTACAAAGGCGAGCACGTCCTCGTTGTTTATGATGACTTGACTAAACAAGCGTCTGCTTACCGGGAACTTTCCCTGTTGCTGCGCCGTCCACCGGGTCGTGAAGCATATCCGGGTGACGTTTTCTACCTGCACTCTCGCTTGCTGGAACGTGCAGCGAAGCTGAATGATGAGTTGGGTGGCGGATCACTTACCGCATTGCCATTCATCGAGACACAGGCTTCCGACGTTTCTGCATATATTCCAACTAACGTTATCTCCATCACGGATGGACAGATCTTCCTGGAAGCTGACTTGTTCTATGCAGGGCAACGTCCGGCGATCAACGTAGGTATTTCCGTATCTCGTGTAGGTGGCTCCGCTCAGATTAAAGCGATGAAAAAGGTTGCAGGTTCCCTGCGTCTGGATCTTGCTCAATATCGCGAGCTTCAAGCGTTCTCCCAATTCGGGTCCGATTTAGATAAATCCACTAAGGCCCGTCTCGATCGCGGTGCACGTATGATGGAAATTTTGAAACAAGGTGTTAACCAACCGCTTGCTGTAGAGCAACAAGTAGTGAGCTTGTATACTGCTGTAAAAGGCTTCCTCGATGATATCCCTGTATCGGATGTAAAACGTTTTGAAAAAGACTTCCTGTCTTTCATGGAGTCCGATCATCAGGATGTGCTTCAATCTATCCGCGACACGAAAGACTTGGTTGCTGATAATGAAGCAGCTTTGAAGGCAGCTATCGAGAAATTCAAAAAATCATTCGCCACGTCGGTTTAATTATATTGGAATTTGCCTGTTTATGATGAAAGATGTCCTAAGGAAGCGTACCCTCTGGGTTGTGGCTTCCTTGGCATGTTTTACTCTCAATAACAGGCCCTTTAACATATGTGCGGCTGGATTTTAATCTTATGAAGTTAGCTTTGGTTTGGCCAAAGCTTGAAGGTGGTGAAATCATGGCAAAAGGTATGCGCGACATTAAACGTCAGATTAAAAGTGTGCAGAGTTCGAAGCAGATTACGAAAGCGATGGAAATGGTCGCTGCCTCCAAACTGAGAAGAGCTCAAGAGAAAGCAGAGTCGGCTCGACCTTACTCGGAAAAGCTCAAAGAAGTTGTGAGTAGTATTGCCTCTGGAGCGAATAACATCAAGCATCCAATGCTGGAGAGTCGTCCGGTTAAAAAGACGGCTTATCTCATCATTACATCTGATCGTGGTCTGGCTGGTGGTTATAACGCTAATATTCTGCGACAGGTTACGCAGACGATTGCTGAACGTCACCGTTCACAGGATGAATTCGTGATTTTCATCATTGGGCGAAAAGGACGGGATTATTTCAGACGTCGTGAATTCCCTATTGCAGAATCGGTAACAGATCTATCAGATACACCTGCATTTTCAGATATCAAAACGATTGCTAGCAAAGCCGTACAAGGCTTTGAACTTAAAGAATTTGATGAGCTTTATCTATGCTATAACCGCTTTGTTAACGCATTGACTCAAATTCCAACAGTTGATCGGTTGTTGCCGATGGCAACACCGGATTCAGCTACCGCTTCATCCTCAATTAATTATGAGTATGAACCTTCACCAGAGGGAGTGCTGGAAGTATTGCTGCCCCGTTATGCGGAAACGCTCATTTACGGCGCTTTACTGGATGGTAAAGCAAGTGAACTGGGAGCGAAAATGACGGCGATGGGAGCTGCTACGAAGAATGCTACCAAGTTGATTGGAGAGCTTTCCTTGACCTATAACCGTGCTCGTCAAGCGGCTATTACCCAGGAAATTACGGAAATTGTCGCAGGGGCTAACGCTCAGTCTTAATACGACTGGCTTGCGACTATTTGATAACAGGGTCTACACTATTATGATAAACTGCGGGCGCAAAACAAATCAGAATGGTTCAGATTTGCGGCTGTGCAAGCTTGTAGGAGGGAAACCAAAAGATGAACAAAGGACGCGTAGTGAGCATCATGGGTCCGGTTGTCGACGTTGAGTTTGAACGTGGACAGCTTCCGGAAATTCTGAATGCTATTCATATTGGGACTGTGCTGGAGAGCGGAGTCAAAATTGATCTGACGCTCGAAGCTTCAAAACATCTAGGTGACAACCGTGTGCGTTGTATTGCCATGTCTTCCACAGATGGTTTGGTTCGTGGAGCTGAAGCAATAGATCTGGGAGCGCCTATCTCTGTACCTGTCGGCGAAGCTACTCTTGGACGTGTATTTAACGTGCTTGGAACGCCAATTGACAATGGTGCTGATATGAGTGAAGCGGCTAGAAATCCGATTCACCGTCAAGCGCCTTCTTTCGAAGAACTGACAACTCAGGCAGAGATGCTCGAAACTGGTATTAAAGTTATCGACTTGCTGGCTCCTTATGCCAAGGGCGGTAAAGTCGGATTGTTTGGTGGTGCTGGTGTAGGTAAAACCGTAACCATTCAAGAACTGATTAACAATATCGCTCAGGAGCATGGTGGTATTTCTGTATTTGCGGGTGTTGGTGAACGCACACGTGAAGGAAATGACTTGTACCATGAAATGAGAGATTCCGGCGTTATCAACAAAACAGCGATGGTGTTCGGACAAATGAACGAGCCCCCAGGTGCACGTTTGCGTGTTGCCCTCACAGGTCTAACGATGGCGGAATATTTCCGTGACCAAGAAGGCCGTGATGTGTTGCTCTTTATTGATAACATTTTCCGCTTTACCCAAGCAGGCTCTGAGGTTTCTGCCCTGTTGGGACGTATGCCTTCTGCAGTAGGTTACCAGCCTACGCTGGCAACTGAGATGGGTCAATTGCAAGAACGGATCACTTCTACTAAAAAAGGTTCCGTTACTTCCATTCAGGCGATCTACGTGCCTGCGGATGACTATACTGACCCGGCTCCTGCTACAACGTTCGCTCACTTGGATGCTACAACGAATCTGGAACGTAAAATTTCCGAAATGGGTATTTACCCGGCGGTCGATCCACTCGCATCGAGCTCCCGTATTTTGTCTCCAGACGTTGTGGGTGAAGAGCATTACAATGTAGCGCAAGGGGTAAAACAAATTTTGGCCCGCTACAATGAGCTTCAGGATATTATTGCGATCCTGGGTATGGACGAGTTGAGTGAAGAAGATAAAATGCTGGTAGCACGTGCCCGTAAAATCCAGCGTTTCCTTTCACAACCTTTCCACGTTGCTGAGGCATTTAACGGCTTCCCGGGTAAATATGTACCGGTTAAAGAAACGGTGCGTAGCTTCAAAGAAATTTTGGAAGGCAAGCATGACAACCTTCCAGAAGCGGCCTTCCTTTTTGTAGGAGCCATTGAAGAAGCAGTTGAAAAAGCTAAAACGTTGTAAACATACAGGCAGAGAATAGCCGAGCCTTACGAAGTGAGCTGTCTGTGGACAGCTTCCAGGAGGGATTCAAGTGAGCACCTATTTACTAGAGATTGTGACGCCGGAGCGCCTGGTCTATGCAGAACAGGTAAACAGCATCAGTGTTCGCGGCTCGGAAGGCGATCTTGGGATTTTACCAGGACACCTTCCCTTGGTCACTCCCTTGAAGATTGCACCGGTTCGCATTAAAATCGGTGGTCAAACCGAAGTGATTGCGGTCAATGGGGGCTTTATTGAGGTCCGCAAAGACAAAGTGGTCATTTTGGCTGAGAGTGCGGAACGTTCCGAAGATATTGATGTGGAACGTGCCCGTGCGGCAAGGGAGCGGGCAGAACTGCGGCTCCAGAGCAAGCAGGAACAGATAGACCATCATCGGGCAGAAGTCGCTCTGCAACGGGCGCTTAACCGATTGAATGCCACAAGTATCAGAACCAATAAGAATTAATATTGGATTTTGAGTGGAATTTAAAAAGGGTTCGGCATAGTATACGGATGGAATGACAAAGAGACCACTTCATAACTTCTGCCCAAGAATGCCTGCAGAAGGTAAAGTGAGGCCTTTGCTTCCTTCGATCACTGTGATCGAGCCCTTTTTTAGCTGTCTTTTCCAAAAGTATAGTCCTATTTCTAGGTTGATAGCTAGGTATTTAGTACCTTTTAAATTCGCGAAACAGAAGTGATTATTCACATTTTGTCGAAATAAATGTATTGGAAACAGAAATAGCACTAGCATATTAGGCGCTTGCCGAGTATTATAAAGAAGTCTGTGACGCAGATGGGAGGAATTACGAATGAACGGGAAGCAGCAGTTGGCTGAACAGTTAAGTCAATCGGCGAGTATGACCGCGCTGATCTCTATGATCGTATCGCTCATCTGTATAGCGTTAGCTTGGTGGGCTTTGCAAAGCTTAAAGCTGGATTTACTAATCCGGCAACCCAAAGGACCGCAGGGCAGATTGCTGCACTTGTTTCTTGCTATTATTTTGGGACAGTTGGTTTCTGGTTTCTTATTGAGCTACATCTCTTGGAGCCAGATGCTGTAGAATTTGTTTTAACATGAAGTAAGCGGGTTATATGACTTTATGACTCTGTATGTGCAGGAATTGTCGAATAACATCATGCCATATTGTTAACAATGGTAAACAAAAGCACCGTACATGTATAACAGCCTGAATCCGTTAGAACGCAGGTGGTCGTCAAGTGTAAAAAACGCTTGTATACTTGTTTTAATCAGTGGTATGATGGCAGTTAGGGTATTAATAAAATCTTGTTTTTTTATGTAATGAAAAAGCAAGGCATGAAAATAGCGGAATATGTTCTTTTTTCCAGAATGGAAAAGGGAAATGACGCGCGGAGGGAACCATAGATGAGCAAATTTATCGTCCGCGGTGGCAACAGATTGACCGGGAGTGTCAAAGTCAGCGGAGCCAAAAACTCAGTTCTGCCGATCATCGCCGCTTCTCTGTTAGGAGAAGAAGGAGAAAGTGTTATTATGGATGCACCTCCTCTAGACGATGTGATGACCATTAACAAAGTGCTGGAGTCCTTAGGAGCAGGCGTTACATACCAAGACGAGGTCATTCGTGTTGACGCGCGGAAGATAATTTCCTGTGAAGCCCCTTACGAGTGGGTTAGGAAAATGCGCGCATCATTTTTGGTTATGGGGCCATTGCTTACACGTTTGGGACGTACAAGAATCTCGCTTCCAGGCGGATGCGCAATTGGAACAAGACCTATTGATCAGCATTTGAAGGGGTTCGAAGCGTTGGGCGCCGAGATAAGCTTGGGCCAGGGCTTTATTGAAGCTAAAAGTAACGGTCGTCTGCGCGGAGCTAAAGTTTATTTGGATGTAGCCAGCGTAGGAGCAACCGAGAATATTATGATGGCCGCTACTCTTGCTGAGGGCGTAACTACCATTGAGAATGCTGCTAAGGAACCTGAGATCGTTGATCTCGCCAACTTCCTGAATGGCATGGGAGCCAAAGTACGCGGTGCAGGCACAGGCGTAATTCGTATAGAAGGCGTCGAGAAGCTGCATGGTGTAAAACATACGGTCATTCCCGACCGGGTAGAAGCAGGTACTTATATGGTTGCTGCTGCGATCACAGGCGGGAACGTATATGTAGAAGGCGCAATATCCGATCATTTGGGACCGGTTATATCCAAGATGGAAGAAATGGGTGTAACGATTCAACCCGATGAAAATGGTATTCGTGTCATTGCGGATAAGCCGCTAAAGGCCGTTGATGTTAAAACGCTGCCTTATCCTGGGTTTCCAACCGATATGCAGTCTCAGATGATGGCACTTCAACTTGCCGCTGAAGGAACGAGCATCATTACGGAAACTGTGTTTGAAAATCGTTTCATGCATGTGGATGAGTTTCATCTCATGAATGCAGAAATTAAAGTCGAAGGTCGTTCGGCGATTGTAACTGGCAATGCTAAGCTGACGGGTGCGAAAGTAACCTCGACAGATTTGCGTGCAGGTGCGGCGTTAATTCTGACTGGACTTATTGCAGAAGGTACAACGGAGGTATCTGGCGTTCATCACATCGATCGTGGTTACGTTCATTTGGCGGAGAAACTGACTGGATTGGGAGCGGATATTTACAGAGTGACTGTAGATGAATCCAAACTGGATCATTCGGCCAGCACAGAGCGCGTTGTGGCAGAAGAAACGCCGGGGAATCTGTTCAAGAAGATTCAGCCTTCCCTCGCCTAACCTTTAACTTATTTGCATAGGTATAAACTTGAGCAATTAGAACCAAGTCCGGAAGGGCTTGGTTTTTTTTGTGTTTTTGCTGCTTGTCTTTTTCATTCTTTCAGTTCTCTTAAAACGGTTCTATCAAAGTGGACGACCTCATATGATTGAAAATATCTGCTGGAGTATATCTGTACTTTCAGCCGGACACTTAGCCCTTTGATGGAGGTTTCAGCCTATGAAAGATTCACAGGTTCGCATCCGTATACCAATTCATCATCCTCAGGAACATCGCCAGGCCTCACTTGCAGAGGAAAGCTCTGGCTCTATAGCAACTTCGTTGCAGGAAAATAAACTTATGCAGCAGCATGCAGAATCAACAGGTGGATTGCTGACTATCGCCAAGACCAATCGGCGTACCACAGCGTTGACTTCCACTACACACACTGTCGGTACGATGCTTCCTGACGCTGGAACATCGCCCGGTAACACATACGACGCAAGCAGGCGGCGGGGACCGCAGCCGCATCTGCGACCTGCAGCCGGGCGAGCCCCACGTTGGGGCAGCCGCCGCCCATGGCTGCCATTTGCCGCCATGGCAGGGGTGCTGGTGCTTGCCATGGCTGTGCCCGCACTCATGGCATGGCCTCGCCAGGCGGCGCAGCCTTTGCCGACTGGGAGCCGCACAGCCGCACCCGCGCAGTCTAATACGACGGCAAAGAGCGAGGCACCCGTCACGCGCCTGCCGGGTGTCCCGCCGATACCGGCTGTACCCGCTGCTCCAGCGCGTAGCGTGCCAGTCGCGGCAGAGCCGGACGTGCGGGTGTACGTCACGTCTACTGGCCGGACGGAGACATTACCTTTGGAGCAATACATTGTCGGCGTAGTAGCAGCTGAAATGCCGCCCAGCTTTGAGGAAGAGGCATTGAAAGCACAGGCTATCGCCGCGCGTACGTTCATTATCCGGCGTTTGTTGGCTGATGACACCAGCGGCGCCCCGGCGGGCGCAGATGTGACAGATACCGTTAAACACCAGGCTTACATCTCCAAAGCTAAACTTACTAGAGAATGGGAGCGTTCTGGTAAATCCGCAGATCTGGCAAAAATTCGCCAGGCTGTGCGCGAGACCAAGGATACAATCATGGTATATGAGGGTAAACCCATTACAGCTTCTTTTTTTTCTACCAGCAACGGCTATACCGAAAATTCAGAGGATGTATGGGCGAAGGCCGTGCCCTATTTACGAAGTGTGTCTAGTCCATGGGACAAGCAACTGGCCCCCCGTTTTACAGAAACCGTCACACTGAGCCGTCAGAGCGTGTTCGATAGATTGGGATTGAGTCGTGCTGCGGTCACTGCTTCTACTGGAGGTGGGGGTATGCCAGAGATTCGTATACTCTCCAAGACAGAAGGACACCGCATCAAGAAGATTGAGGTGGGAGGCTTGGTCTTTACGGGGCCGGAGATTCGTAACAAACTAGGGCTACGATCGGCTGAATTTACGTGGAAGACCGAAGGGGACCGGATTGCTATAACAACCTATGGGTATGGCCATGGCGTCGGTATGAGCCAGTGGGGAGCCAATGGAATGGCTAAGGAAGGTCATACCGCCACTCAGATTCTTCTTCACTATTATACTGGTATTTCTTTTGCGAATGCCTCTCGTATTCTAAGTTAGTAAATTTTTCGTAACTTTGAAGTATAAAAGAGTTGCGCCCGGTAACACTGGTTACTGAGGTGATGAGCAAATGAGTGAACAAAATAAAAACCAGAACCAAAATCATGAAGATACACCCAAAACCTTTCAGGGTGGAAGAGCTTCACGGCCGTCTTCGTGGAAAAAGCTGTTGTCCAAAAGGTGGGCATACCCGGCAGCCTACATTGCCGCAGCAGCCATTATACTAACCTTAGTGTGGGTCTATCAGGATGCTAGCCAGAAGTCTTTCAAACCTGACCCAGCTAGTCCATCGGTACAAAGCACAAGCGCAGTGAGTACTGATGTTAACGAACAACAACCAGAAAGTGTGGAGGTTGTTGCTCAGTCAGAAAATATCGCGTGGCCGGTGGCAGATGCTAGCGCAGTGCAGGTCGTAAAGCCTTTCTTTGACGAAAACGCGACAGCTGATGAGCAAGCGGCAGCTATGGTAGAGTACGATAAAACATTTACCGCTAACACTGGGATTGACCTTTCTCGGTCCGACGATCAGGCGTTTGAAGTGAGAGCCGCTCTGAGTGGAAAAGTATCTCGTGTGGAACAACATCCGCTGGTAGGTAATGTCGTAGAAATCACGCATGATAATAATCTCAAAACAGTGTACCAAAGCTTGAGCGATCTGAAAGTAAAAGAAGGCGATCAAGTGAAACAAAATGATGTGATTGCTTCAGCAGGTCGCAACGAGCTTGAAAAGGATTTGAAAACACATCTGCATTTTGAAGTGTACCAGGATGACAAGCCGGTGAATCCGGCAGGTCTGCTTCCTAAAAAATAAATGGATCATAGCTTTGCATGCAAAGCGGGGAATTCAAATTCCCTGCTTTTTTCTTGTGTAGTTTTAGCGCATGAGGTAAACATAAGCTGCTTTTGCCAAATAAATAGGCCTTCCGAAGCATGTCTTCCCACCAAACCGCGAATATATAGGCACGCTCCTCATATAATGTACCAAACTATCCACAGTAGGGAGGCGGGAGCGTGCACGATTACATCAAGGAACGGACCATCAAAATCGGTCGCTGTATCGTGGAAACAAGGAATACGGTCCGTACGATTGCCAAGGAATTTGGTGTCTCCAAGAGCACGGTGCATAAAGATCTGACCGAACGGCTGCCTGAAATTAACCCGGATCTTGCCGATCAGGTTAAGCACATTCTCGAATACCATAAATCCATCCGCCATCTGCGGGGGGGTGAAGCGACGAAAATTAAGTACAAAAAAACGAGTGGGAAAAGAAGGGGAATTCTTGTTTCGGGCAAGTCCTAAAAATATATAGTGAATTGGCTGGCAAAGCCATTGAATCAACCCCCTGAAGTATGATATGTTAAAAGATGGTACAAGACGAAAAATGACATGTAACCGTAGGTTTATACATATATTTGCCGCTTCTTGTCGAATCTTAGCTTTTTAAAATATCACTTTGGGGGCCTTTTTAATATGTTCAGTAATGATATCGGTATCGACCTCGGTACGGCCAACGTGCTTATCCACGTCAAAGGTAAGGGGGTTGTTCTTGACGAACCTTCCGTTGTTGCGATAGAAAGCGATACAAAAAGAGTTCTGGCTGTCGGAGAAGAAGCGCGCCGTATGGTAGGACGTACTCCTGGTAATATCATAGCCATCCGTCCATTGCGTGATGGTGTCATCGCCGATTTTGAAGTAACAGAAGCGATGTTGAAATATTTTATTAATCGGGTAGGGGGAAAAAGCTGGTACAGCCACCCTCGTATTTTGATTTGTGCGCCGACGAACATTACCTCAGTGGAGCAAAAAGCGATTCGTGAAGCGGCGGAGCGTAGCGGGGCGAAAGAAGTATTTTTGGAGGAAGAGCCAAAAGCGGCTGCCATCGGGGCAGGAATGGATATCTTTGAGCCTAGCGGCAACATGGTCGTAGATATCGGTGGCGGAACAACAGACGTTGCAGTCCTCTCTATGGGAGATGTTGTAACAGCTTCTTCTATTAAAATGGCAGGGGACAAATTTGATACAGCCATCATGAAATATGTAAAAACGAAGTACAAGCTTCTCATCGGGGAACGTACGGCTGAGGATATCAAGATTGCTATCGGAACCGTGCATCCGAGCGGACGACGTGCTGAGATGGACATCCGTGGACGGGATATGGTATCCGGATTGCCCAAGACGTTAAGTATTTCCGCGGAAGAAGTGCAGGATGCGCTGAGAGATCCCGTGTCAGCGATTGTAGCTGCAGCTAAGTTTGTACTGGAGCAGACCCCACCGGAGCTATCAGCCGATATTATTGACCGTGGTGTCATTTTGACTGGCGGTGGTGCGTTGCTTAGCGGTTTGGACGAGCTGCTTGCTGAAGAATTGCGTGTTCCAGTGCTGGTTGCTGAAGATCCGATGCATTGTGTCGTTAAAGGTACAGGAATTATGCTGGATAATTTGGATCATGTGGTTAAGAAAAAGTTCTAATCTGCCGATAGTGACTATAAGAGACTCGTGTGCGGTCAGGCAGGTTGCCTAGCATTTTGGCTTTAGTGCCTCCATGCGAGCATATAATTGATGAGCAGAGTATAGGATTGGGGTGCACGATACATGTTGAGAGGTTTATATACTGCGGCCGCCGGAATGATGACACAACAACGACGTCATGACACTGTGACGCAAAATATTGCTAATATGAATACCACGGGATATAAACAGGAGAATAGCGTTCAACGCTCATTCCCCGAAATGCTTATTTCCATGACGGGGGGAAACCCTGATAACCCGGACCGTACGGTCGGCAAGCTCAATACTGGCGTTTTTGCTGAGGAAAGCCTCTCTCCTTACATTCAGGGAGCGTTGAAGGATAGTGGACAAACTACGGATTTTGCGTTACAGTCCAATATTAATGTGAACGACCCGGCTACTGGTCGACCTATGGCTTTTGATCAGGCTGGAAAATTCATCAATGCTAACGGTGAAGTCACCTATCGTCCAGAAGCGTTTTTTACGGTACGGGACAATAATGGTAATGTCCGCTATACACGTGATGGGCATTTCCAAGTAAATGGAACGGGAGCATTACTTTCGTCGACTGGTTCAGCAGTGTTGGATACGAATGGAAACCCAATTCAATTGACGGGGTCTGTCTCAGCGCTTAAAGTAAATGAACGGGGTCAATTGGTGGACAGCCAATCCAACCAGTTGCTCGGAACGACGCTTGGAATTAGTGTGATTGATCGGCCGTACCAGCTCGTTCGTGAGGGCAACGGTAATTTCCGCCTGAATGATACGGATGGTGCTACGGCTAGAATGATGACCGCTAATGATACTGTATCTGTTCGCCAGGGCTATCTGGAAGTATCTAATGTAGATGCTGCTCAGTCGATGGTGGACATGATGGCTGCGTTAAGAGCGTATGAAGCGAATCAGAAGGTTATTCAATTTTATGATAAAAGCTTGGACAAGGCCGTTAACGAAGTAGGCCGTGTATAACAGGGGGTAAGTGATGAACAACTCCATGATTGGCGCAATGGTGTCTATGGCCAGTGTGCAGCAGCGTTTGGATTTAATTGCCGATAATATCGCCAATGTCAATACGGTTGGTTATAAGAGTAAACAAGGTTCCTTTGAAGATGTATTGGCTAATGTGCAGCAACAGCCTTCAACGTATCTCCAAAATGGACGGGCGATGCCGCTCGGCTATAATTTGGGCTACGGAGTCAAAACAAACGCAATTATGAAAAATATGGAACAAGGTCCGCTCAAGGAGACGGGACTTCCTACGGATCTGGCGATCCAGGGGAATGCCTTGTTTGAAATCCAGGGAAATGGGCAAAAAGCTTGGACGCGTGACGGCAGCTTTCATTTTATTCCTGATCCGAATGATAATGAGACGATGATGTTGACCACTGCCGAAGGTTATTCTGTGCTGGATAATAACGATATTCCTGTGACTGCGCCAGCGGGTTCCAAAGTAGCTATTAACTCCGATGGCGAATTGCTGATTCGTGCTAATGGAACTGGCGCTCCGACAGTTGGTCAGCGAATTAAGCTAATGGATGTACAGCGTCCAGAAGGATTGCAACAGCGGGATGATAACCTGTTTGTGTTAGCAAATGGTGTGACAGAAGCCGATGTATTCGGGGCAGCAGGGGTGGCAGGTGCTGTTCCAACGGACGTATCTGTGCGTTCCGGTTATCTTGAGGAGTCTAATGTGGATTTAGCGGGCGAAATGACGGATATGATGCAAGTCCAGCGGATGTATCAAATGGCGGCACGGGCATTAACCTCTAGCGATACGATGATGAACCTGGCCAATAATTTGAGGGCTTAAGGATTTGGTGATGAAGGAAGAACAATCTGATTCCCGTCCGGTGCCTGAAAAGACTAAATCCCGCTGGCGTACTGCTCGTTATTTCGTAGTTCCGTTGTTGCTCCTGTTCTCGCTGTTAGGCGGCTTAATTGCAGGATATGTAATTGTAGGTAAGCAAGGGCTGGCAGGCGTATTTGAATGGAAAACCTGGCAGCATGTCATTGATCTTATATTTGCGCCTTGATTTATTTTTTAAAAAGTGATTGTGGTGGGAGAAGGTCGCTCCGCGAATGATTTGATCTTACGATCGCTGTTGCAACGGAATTTTCATATTATTAAGTTATTTAGATGTAAAAATCCCGTTGCAAAGGCGAACACTTACGCTTCTCCAGATTCAAATCCTTCGTTCCGCTGCTACCCGCCATTGTCCACTTTTGTAAAGGTAAATCAACCCGCTATTTTGTGGGTAGTAAATAAAAAAACAAACCCTGTGCCAGTGGCGCAGGGTTTTATTATGTTTTCACCGCAGAACCCTCCAGTGTAGCGAGTATGGATTGCAACCAATTGAGGCCGTTCAGAGGCCTTCGTTTGTTTTGTTTGCTCTTCGCGACAAGCGAGTATTATTGAAGCGAGTCTTCTTTTTGAGCCAAAAGTAACTCGGCGGAGGGGATGGAATCGTTCTGTAGAAGCGATAGCGTTCGCCTTTATCCTCGGATTTTAACCTTTCCGGGTTTTAAATAATGAAAAATCCGAGGATAACAGCGATCGGAAGAACGATCCATCCCCGTAGCCCTCTCCCCCTTGGCTCAAAGGAAACTTCGCTTCACCCCCATAATAGGAGCAACAAATATGGTACTTCCGCATAATTTTCTTTTTGCATCTGATGAATGTATAATGATGGGGAGTTTATAACACTACGGGGTAAAACCAAGCACGAGCAAAAGGGCTTCTTCTCGCCTCTGGTTGCGTAACCGGCGGAAAAAGCCCCTTATCTCAACCTTCACTTCTGCAGTAGGTGAAGGATATCTAACATTGTTGCCGTGATGAGCTGTTTTTATACAGCGTTAGCGGGGTAATATTATGCTTGCAGTAACTCTGGCTGAACAGAGTCAAATCTGCAAGCGAGAGGAGTTATTAAGGTAAATGGACAAATTGCAATTGGATGTTAATCAAATTCAGGAGATTATTCCGCATCGACCGCCATTTTTGTTGGTGGACCGTATTATTGAACTGGAGGAAGGTAAAAGAGCAGTAGGCATTAAAAATGTAACGATGACTGAGCCCCATTTCATTGGACATTTTCCGGGTTATCCTGTTATGCCTGGTGTATTGATCACTGAAGCGTTGGCTCAAGTCGGAGCAGTCGCATTACTGCACCTAGAGAGCAATCGCGGCAAAATCGGCTTTTTGGCAGGGTTGGACGGTTTCCGTTTCCGTGGACAGGTAGTCCCTGGGGATACGCTGACACTTGAAGTGGAAATCACTCGTTCCAAAGGTGCTTTTGGTAAAGGGAAAGCTACGGCGAAAGTGGGCGACACAGTAGTAGCTGAGGGCGAGATTATGTTTGCTTTATCAGACCCACCCCAATAGACAAGCCCTACCGACATAAGCACGACGTCTGAACCGAGTGCATGTGTACATAGAGATCCTGTTTTGACAACCCAAAAATGGAGAGGGGAAATTCCGTATGACGCAGTTGAGTAAAAAAGCATTAGAAGGCATTGAGAGCTGGCTGCAAGACCCTTATATTGATGAAGAAACCAAACAGGAGTTGCGCGCATTGCAAGGCAACGACCAGGAACTAGAGGATCGTTTTTACAAAGAACTAGAATTCGGTACAGGCGGTCTACGTGGAGTAATTGGGGCAGGCAGTAACCGGATGAATCGTTATGTGATCGGACGTGCGACTCAAGGGCTCGCTCGGTATATTTTAGAGCAGCATGCTGGCAAAGAAGGCAAACCTTCGGTTGTCATTGCACATGATTCGCGTCATTTTTCGCCAGAGTTTGCTTTGGATGCAGCTTTGGTGCTGGCGGGCAATGGTATCGTAGCTAAGTTGTTCCCTTCCTTGCGTCCAACGCCACAGCTTTCGTTTAGTGTACGTCATTTGGGAGCCAGTGGAGGAATTGTTGTCACGGCGAGTCACAATCCTCCCGAGTATAATGGTTACAAGGTATACAATAATGAAGGTGGTCAGCTTGTTCCAGATCAGGCTGAAAAGGTGATTGGCTATATTCGTGAGGTTCCTTCTTTTGCTGACATCAAAAGTCTGACACGTGAAGAAGCAGAGGCACAGGGATTGTTGGTTTGGCTTGGAGAAGAGGAAGATGAAGCGTTTGTGGATACGGTAGCCGGTGTGAGTGTGAACCGAGAACTGATTGCAGCTGGACCGGGCAAGAACTTTAAAGTTGTGTTTACACCTCTTCATGGCACTGGAAATACACCTGTTCGTCGTGTACTGGAGAAAATCGGTTTTGAACAGGTGCATATTGTGCCTGAGCAAGAGCAGCCAGATGCAGAATTTTCGACCGTTAAGTCGCCTAATCCGGAAGAACGTGATGCGTTCAAGCTGGCCATTGCGCTGGGTGAGAAAATTGGTGCAGATCTGTTGATCGGAACAGACCCTGATGCTGACCGTATGGGGGCAGTTGTGAAAAACCGTGATGGCGAATATGTGGTATTGTCCGGTAATCAGTCCGGCGCAATTATGGTTTACTACTTGCTGAATCAACTGAAAGAAACTGGCAAGCTTCCGAATAATGGTGCAGTTATCAAAACCATCGTAACTAGCGAAATGGGTGCAGTCATTGCCGAACATTTTGGAGCAACAGTGTTTAACACGCTAACCGGCTTCAAGTATATTGGCGAGAAAATGAACCAGTTTGACCAAACTGGCGAGTATACCTACCTGTTTGGCTATGAAGAGAGCTACGGCTATCTGGCAGGAAATTACGCACGTGACAAGGATGCTGTCTTGGCGGCCATGCTGATCGCCGAAGCTGCTGCTTATTACAGCACGCAAGGCAAGACGCTCTATGATGTTTTACAAGAGCTGTACCAGCAGTTTGGCTACTTCCTTGAGAAGCTGGAGTCTCGTACACTCAAGGGTAAGGATGGAGTGGAGCAAATCCAGAGCAAAATGACGGATTGGCGCACCAACGCACCTCAAGAGATTGCAGGCGTAAAGGTAGACAAAGTACTGGACTACTCGCAAGGCTTGGACGGACTTCCGCAGGAAAACGTACTCAAGTTTTTATTGGAGGACGGTTCTTGGTTCTGCCTGCGTCCTTCGGGCACAGAGCCTAAAATCAAAGTATACTTTGCAGTACGTGGTTCCTCGCTGTCAGACGCGGAGCAAAGAATCGGTCAGCTGGTCGATGCTGTTATGGCCCGCGTAGACGCTTGAGAAAATTCCCTTTATAATAGAATAGGTTAAGGTAATTAGATATGGAATAAGTAATCGGTGACCTCTCACGGCAAAGGGCAGTACGCCGTGGAGGTCATTTCTCTGTATTGCAGAATAACCTGGAAGAGGCTTTGGAAAAATAGGCTTATTCCGGCAACGGAGGATTTTGCAAAATTCAATGAGTGGCCTACTCAAGAGTAGAATGGCAAGGTGGGCAGCATTGAATTTTGCAAAATCCCGAATATTAAGGAGGTTCTTTGGTGTATCAGAAATGGCAGTATTGGAATACAGCTTCTCGAAAATGGTTGTGGATTCTGGTTGCGGTTGGCTTGCTGGCTTCCATTCCAGTTATCGCCGATCGTGTAAAGACAGAATCCTCGAGTAAAAAAGTAGAGATTGTATTCGATTATCGGGATTTGACGGAGGCGGCTTCGTATCAGGCTCATCCGCAGGACTATCTGAATGAGCAGCTTGACCGCTTACAACAGGCTGGTGTGAACAGCATGGCGATGTATGAAAGTACGTTGGATGATTTCCGTAAAGCGGGCCGTATTGTAACTTATACGACTCAGAATGTTGCGGATCTGGAAAAACGTCTTTCACCTGCAAATGAGAATTATACGTACATGGTATTCGCTGACAAAGAAAATGCCGAAGCATTAAAGCCGTTAATTTTACGTACCTTCACAAGTCTGGGCATAAATGTAAATCCGTGGAGTTATCAGGGACAGGAAGGGCTTGTTGTGGAAACATCCCCGGAGGATGCGTATCTCAAGCCTATGCAGCCTGACCCGATTGCTATGAAGCAGCTCCGGAGTAAAGGATTTTTTATTGTTCCACGCATGAGTGACAGCCTTCCCTATAACCAGGAGTTGACGGAAGAGATGCTGGCTTCCTTTCAGCAAAATGGTGTAAAGCGCATTTTGTTTGAAGGTGATTCAGTCAAAGGCTTTACTGATAACGAGAAAGAGCATAGCTTAGCGGCATTTGCTAAATTGCTGAACAAATACGATATCGGCCTAGCTGCTATCGAAAATTTAAAGAAACCGCAGGCAGGCTTCAATAAGCTCGCTTACGATATCCACTATAATGTTGTGCGTCTATACTCACTAAGTGATAAAGATTCAACACTCGATGTGGAAACGTTGGCCGATCGTTTTGCACTCGCCACCAAGGATCGGAATATTCGCATGTTGTATCTGAATACCGCGCCTAGCCGCAGTGTTGCTGAGGCCAAGGTGAAAGACTCGGTTGATAACCTGATCCACAGCTTAGACAAACCGGGCAATGCTGTACAACGAATGGAGAAAAAAGGGTTTGAACTTGGACAAGCTGAACCGTTCCAAGTGGTTGATTCCTCCATTCAGCGCTATCTCAAAATGATCGTCGTACTGGGTGCGCTAGCTTTCTTCTCCATTATGGTGTCCTATTTCGTTCCGGCATTGACTTTGCTGGCATTTGCACTCGGTTTGGTTGGTTCTGTTGGGCTTTATGTTTTGAACTCCAGCCTGATGGAACAAGGTTTGGCGCTGCTTGCAGCGATTAGCGGACCTACAGTTGCAATGATCATTGCAGTGCGTACGATCAGAATTAAACGTGAACAGGGGCCTGAACTTTCTGTAGGTCAACGATTGACTCGCACGCTTATACTGTACGTACAGACAGCGATCTTGTCGCTGGCTGCAGTGCCTTTTGTTATTGCGCTGTTGAACAGCATTGCCTACAGCCTGGTGTTAAACCAATTTAGAGGTGTAAGCTTGCTTCACATTCTGCCGATCTTCTTGGCGGCGATTTATATTTTCTTTTATCGTGGCGTTTCTATACGGGAGGAAATCACCAAACTGCTACGTACGCCGATTACTGTATTGTGGGTTATTGCACTGGCTGTTATCGCCGCGGCAGGCTACTACTATTTGACTCGTACTGGAAACGCAGGTACGGTGTCGAACACCGAGCTGGTTTTCCGTAACTTCCTGGAGAATGCGTTTGGTGTACGTCCGCGCAATAAGGAATTCTTAATGGCTCATCCACTGTTTATTGCAGGGGCATTCCTGGCTTTGAAATATCGCAAAGCAATCTATTTGCTGATCATAGCTGCTATTGGTCAAGCCTCGATGGTCGATACCTTTGCTCACATTCACTCTCCAGCTGCACTCTCGCTTAGTCGTGGGCTGTTGGGATTGGGACTTGGATTGGTGCTGGGAATCATCGCAATTGTCGTGTGGCAAGTGCTGGAAGGATGTTGGAAGAAATGGTCACCACAGCTAAAACGATAATAATCTCGGGTTATTACGGGTTTCGAAATAGTGGGGATGAAGCGGTGCTCAAGTCGATTTTGACTGCTTTAGAAGAGGAAAGCCGTCAGGCGGGGATTACGATCAAGCCTGTTGTTCTATCTTCTGACCCTGCTTGGACACAGAAAATGTACGGAGTAGAAGCTGTTCCGCGTATGAGCCTGGGGGAAGTGCGGAGAGCGATTAAAAACAGTGACGGGCTCATTAGTGGCGGCGGGAGTCTGCTCCAGGATGCTACAAGCCCTAAAAGCATTCCGTATTATCTGGCGATTCTGAAACTGGCTCAATGGGCTGGAAAGCCAACGTTTGTATACGCTCAGGGCATGGGCCCAGTACAACGGAAGATATTTTATCCTATGATCCGATCTGTATTTCAACGCTGTGAATATGTTTCCGTCAGAGATGAGCAATCTGCTGCTTTGCTGAGTACCATGAAACTGAAACGTCCGGTTGTTGAGGTTGTTCCTGATCCTGTAATGGGGCTTCCTTTGCCCTCCGGTTCCGAGCTGCATGATGCTGCAACTGAGACTGATGAGAATGAACTCCCAGTCGTCGGCATTTCTGTACGCTACTGGGATAAGGAACAACGCGATTTAACGGCTATTGCAGACGGCTTAAAAAGATTAGCTGCGGAACGCCGTGTTCACTTGCGTTTCTTACCATTCCATTTACCTGACGATGAACAGGCTTCAAGGATGGTAATGGATTTGTTGGGGGATATTAGTGGGACGGGAAGCCTTGTCAGTATGTGTGACCAAGTTACCGATCCTCAACAGATGCTTTTGGAGGTCAGCAGATGCAGTTTGATGATCGGGATGAGGCTGCACAGCTTAATCTATGCAGCGTCCCATCAAGTGCCCCCGTTGGGTATATCCTACGATCCCAAAATTGATCATTTCCTCAGCCGTGTTGGTAGCCAGCCTGTTGGTACTACAGATGCACTGGATGCGCAAAAGCTGGCTAACGAGTCTATGCGGCTGCTGGATCAGCGTAGTCAATGGATCGAGAGCCAAGGGGCAGCAATTGCATTGTTAAAAAGTGAGGCTCGCTTACCAGCACAGCATATCGTTAATTACTTGTGTCGCAAAGGATGATGGATACAGTGACAGTTGATAAGGTTACGAGTGTGCCTACCGTCCCGATTTTCGGTGTTCAGGTATCAAGGCTTAATATGAAAGATACATTAAATGTATTAATTCAGGCGGTGAAGTCTCGCCGCCCCCATCAAGTGATCACTGCCAATCCGATTATGGTCATGGCTGCATTGGAAGATCCAGTGTATATGAATGTGATGAAGCAGGCAGAGTTGATTGTTCCAGATGGAACTGGTGTGGTCTGGGCTGCGAACTATGTTGGACATCCTGTACCCGAGAGGGTGGCAGGTTTTGACTTGTTACATGAATTGCTCGCAGCTGGAGAAAACTATCATTGGAAAGTTTATTTACTTGGATCAACGCCTGAAGTGATTCAAGCGACCGCTCAGCGGGTACATGAGCTTTATCCTGGAATTACGGTTTGTGGCAAGCGCGATGGTTTTTTTGGTCCTAACGAGGATGAAGCGGTGATTAGGGCTATTCGTGAAGCGAACCCTGATTTGTTGTTTGTAGCGCGTGGAGCGGATACGCAGGAACCTTGGATTGGTAAATATAAGGAACAACTGGGCGTGCCGGTGATGATGGGGGTCGGCGGTAGTTTCGATGTTATATCAGGAAAAACAAAACGCGCACCTAAACTGTTTCAAAAGCTACGAGCTGAGTGGTTATATAGACTCCTAAAAGAGCCTAGTCGTTACAAAAGAATGCTTGCGTTGCCGAAATTCGCAGTGAAAGTGATGCGTGAAAAAGAAAACGTCACAAAAGTGTGATAAATAGCTTGAATCTGCCTTTAAAACCCGCTAATTTGCCAGAATATGAGGCTTGGTATTTATTTTTGATCAGAGTATAATTCAATGCGGTTACATCTGAAAAGGCATTGCTTTAAAATTGGGGGTCGAATGATCAAATGTTATTGATCTATATTATTGGTTTCATCATGGCACTGGGACTTGCGCTGTTACTTACGCCGCTTGTCAAGAAATTCGCTGTGAAGGTTGGAGCCGTCGATGTGCCGAATGCCCGAAAAGTACATACCCGAATTATGCCGCGTCTTGGCGGTCTGGGGATTTTCTTGGCATTTCTGTTGTCCTTATTGGCGATGTTACCTTTTGTGCCTGACGGAATGCTGTCCTCGCGGGATATTAACTTTATTGCAGCCTTTCTGATTGGCGGTACGCTGATTACATTGATTGGTGCTCTCGATGATCGTTTTGATCTTAATGCAAAATTGAAATTTTTGGCTCAAATTGCCGTGGCATGTATGGTCGTGTTTGCTTTTGATATTCGTGTGGATTTTGTAAATGTACCTTTTCAGGATGCATACTCTTCTTTAGAAAGCTGGATTTCCATTCCGCTTACGATATTTTGGATCGTAGGTGTGACCAATGCTATCAATTTGATTGACGGTCTGGATGGACTAGCTGCAGGTGTCTCAGGAATTGCGATTGGAACGATCGCTGTGATGTCACTACTAATGGGCAATTACATGGTGGCGATGCTTTGCCTTGTGCTGTTAGGTAGTATTATCGGATTTTTATTTTTTAACTTTCATCCTGCAAAAATATTTATGGGTGATACAGGGTCCTTATTTTTAGGTTTCTCTCTAGCTATGCTTTCAATGCTTGGTTTCAAGCAAATTGCTATCGTATCATTTATTACGCCATTGATTATTATCGGTGTGCCTTTGTCAGATACATTCTTTGCTATTATTCGTCGCAAGTTGCAGAAAAAACCGATATTCTCACCGGATAAAGGCCATTTGCATCACTGCTTGCGCGAACTAGGCTTCAGTCACAGACAGACGGTGTTGATTATCTACGGTATTGCTGTATTTTTCGGTATATTAGCCGTTATCCAATCGTCGGCTGCGCTTAATGAAGCAAACTGGGTCACCTTTGTCGTGATATGTATCATGATGTTCTTCCTACAGATCGGAGCAGAAGTTATTGGTCTCGTTGGCAAAACCAAACGTCCTGTTCTTAACACACTAATTCGGTTGTTGGCTAAACCAGATTCCCAGACGCGATCGAAATTATAATTTTAATTTAAATGTAAGCCTTCAAGCTTAGCGGTATACCGCAGGTTTGAAGGCTTTTTTGATGTTTGCTGTAAAAAAACTCCCTCCTTTTTTGAGAATTTACTAATTTTTTGTATGTTTGCTACCGATAAAAAAAGTAATGAATGATTACGTACCCCAAGGTGCGACAGAATCAAAGGAGGACAATGATTTGAAACGATTGCTATCCATGTTGCTGACGGTTGGTCTCATCATTGGCTTGGTGCCGGCGGCCCTGGTAGGTACGGCTCATGCTGCGACAGGAACTTATTTCATTTTTCCAAATGAAAAATATGATGCGGATTCGGCCAGAATGGTAAATACCGACCGTGTTACAGTTAACGGTACGATTAACGGAGTGAATGGAAGTACTATATCGTATAGTGTATTCCAACTCTCTAAAAATGGAACAAACCTTAACGTAGTTAATAAAAATGAGAGTCAAAAGGGCGGAATTACGGTCAATGGCTCTACGATTCAAATTTCAGACATTAAACTGTTTCCTGGTTTGAACCGAATTACATTCCAAAGTAGTCAAAATTCGGCTGAAATGAAGGACTCCATTTATATTGAGTATCAGGATGGACCCAAGCTGTATGATCTGTCAGCCACACTGAATGGTGAAACCCAGCAGTTAGTAGAGAATCAGACGGCGGTACTGACAGACGCACGAAATAGCGGTACGGATGATGTGAAAGTAGTCATTCAAGGTACGGCGCCTAATGCTGACAGTGTAACGCTTACTTCTACAAAAAGTAGCAATACGTATACTGTTAACTCCTATACCAGCTATAAGCTAACAGGAAGTGTTGTACTCAGCCCGGGTAAAAATATAGTGACGATTAAAGTGGGTAACGGAACTCAAGCTCTTACGGTTACGCGTGAAATCACGATTTATACGGGTAAACCTGAATTTTCTGATCTGACATTGAACAAGGACGGAAATGTGTCTGCTGATCTGACGACTTCGCCTGACTTTACTGTATCGTCTACGAGCGGTGTGGTTTTGAAAGGTAATGTTCTGGTTCCTTCCGGAGCAACTGATCCAGTAGTGAGCAAAATTAATGCTAGATTTACGGACGTAAGCAATAACGGTAGCGCAATTGGTGATACCAATGGAATTGATGCTACGATTGATACAGCAAATGTTGTTACATCTACTGGTTACAAATTATATCCGTTCCAGGTAACATTGCCTGATGGCATCGTAACTGACCACTTGATTCGTGCATCTCTGAGTGTAGGTTTTGCAAATGGAACGAGTTCCAATGCATCTGCGGTTCAATTTACATTGCGCAGCAGCACACAGCCTTATATTGATGACGTGAACTTTCTCCCGGATCTTAATAATCAGCTGTTGAATAGAATCAAGGGTAGCGGGTCTGATCAAGCAGCTGCCATAGATGAAGCCATGAAATTAACAGGAAGTTCTATGAAGAACAAGACTACTGATGCTCCATCAGTGCCTGTAGGTATGGAGTTTATCATTGTTAATGGTACGCCTAGCTCAATTAACGAGCTTTCTGGTGTATCGGTTCATACCGTGGGTTCACCCCAAGATGTGATTCGGACAATTAATGGTAAGTCAACACAAGTGAAAAAAATTGTTGCTTACGTAGATACTTTGCCTAAAGAAGGACAAAACGTACTAAATTTTTACCTGAATGGTGACTCAAGTAAATTGATCAAGGCAACCGTTAATTTATTACAGGGTCCATTCATGAAATACGATACCATTTATGATGGTCAACAAATTCCGTTGAATACATCGAGTGCAAACTTAAATACGTACAAACTGAATCAATTAGGTTATTTTAAAGGTAAATTGCTGGACGTGAGTAATGCTGCGGATATTCACTACACTGGCAGTAACCGAAATGTATTCTTGTATGTGAACAACGTATTAGTTGATCTTGATGGCTCAGGAGCGAACTTTAAGTTGGCTGCTTCCTCGGAAACAGCGGCTGCCAACGCACTAGCAAACGGAAATAATGAAATCAAATTTGTGTTCAAGCCAGGCATCGAGTATAGCAATACGGTAAAAGTAAACTTTACACAAACGAATATTCCAGTAATTCCTGTTCCAAACACACAAGGTATTATTCCTTTTACACCCGTTAGTGGTCTAAGCAATACGCCGAAATATAGCGAAATTGCACCGAAATCAAAAGATGCAAACTTCACTAAAGTAGATGACACTAACTACAATACATCGCTGAAAAATATCAATATCTTTGGTACTTTCAGTCTTGCTGATTTGGGTAAAGCGGATCAGGTGAGTGGTTCGTTAAGTGATATTGCCAATAAAGATCAATACATTTTAGAAATTAAAGGTTCGGACGACAGTGAGGTAAACTGGACGCTGAATAACGAGTTCTTCTCAGCGGAAGATGCCAAAACTGCATACAACTCTGGTGCTACTACGGATAAGTTTACAAGCAAAGATTTGAAAGACCTGCTCGTATACTACCATCCGGACAAAAAGTATTTCAGTTTTGTATTGAAAAACCAAACTATTTCGCAAGATGGAACGCCAGTAGCTTATAACATTACCTTGTACAACAGCGGCAAGAGCGGACCGTTTGCTACTTTCCGACTGCAAGTATCCGGTCAATCCACATCTTTTGATATCTTGCGTCCGCTTCCTGAAAAAAGAATCGTGAATCAAAACTTTGTGCAAGTTGTTGTGAACGCAGGTAATGCAGATAGTGTTATGGTAGGTAAGGAAAAAGCAGTTCAAGAAGGTTTTGATTCTGATTACGATGGTACTGTTGATTACCCATCAACCTACAAAGCCATCGTTACAGGTCTAAAAGCCAACAAAGATAATAAAATTGATGTAGTGGTTACAGTAGGTAAGGAAAAATTAAAACAAACCATTACTGTTAAATATGTGCCTACTAATATTCCTGGCGAGCAGTACATGGAAGCGATGAAAACATCGCACAAAGTGTTTGATGGTAATCTTACACTTGCGTTCGCGAAGGGAACGAGCCTGATTCGTCGGGATTACGATCAACCGCAGCAATTCAAAAACCAGGTTTTCTCTGGCCATACTTTGTACTTTGCGATCGCAAATAGCGAGGATGGTGTGGTGGACCGTCATGAATTTGAAACTGAAAAAGCATTGTCCGATATGCAGAGCTTGATTGCAGATGGAAGTAGATACTTCAACAGAGATTTCCCAAGTCGCTTTACCAAGTCCAGTCCAGTATTCTGGATTGACCCAGGTACAGCAGATGATATCAAAACAGATGCTTACGATCCGGTAACGTATGGTGCTGATCCATATCAATTGGCTAACAAATCGCAAAATGACAGTAGCAAGATCAAAAACTTCTACTGGCGTGACCCATCTAACGAGCTAGTACCTTCCAAGCGTGCTACATTGACGCTGACGTATGATAGCAGTATTGCTCAGGATGCAGGGAAACAAATGACAGTGTTCTTTTTTGATCCTGATTTGAAGGATTGGCAGAACATTGGTGGTGTGGTGGATCCGAAGAAACATACCATTAAAGTACCATTTGACCGTTTCGGATACTATGTAGTCGCTAAGGTTGGGGAAACGTATAGTGATGTCATTAAGCACAAATACGCTAGAGATTATATCGAAGCTATCTTGGCCAAAGGTGTCATGAACCCAATGGATCCAATTAATAGCTTTGGACCTGACAGCTACATTAAAAGAGGCGAATTCACGTCGATGATTGTCAAAGGTCTGCAAATTCCGCTTAATTTCAGTGGAGCGAAGCATTTCGACGACGTGTCTATTCCAAATACGATATCCGCAGATGCGCTCTACGATTATCGTTATATTGAAACAGCTGCGCGTGCCGGTATTGTCAAAGGTTCGCAACCAAGAATCTTTATGCCGGAAGATGTAATCACGCGTCAAGATGCAGCAGTCATTATCGCCAAGGCATTGAATTTGAAGCTGGAAACAGATCATGACAAGATCATGAAAAATCTGTCCAAGACCTTTAAAGATGCGGACAAGATCGATTACTATGCGCAAGCATCTGTATTGGCTATCGCCAAGAAAGGCTTTATCACAGGATCGCCTGTAGATGCAAGTGATCTGAAAAAAGGATATATGTTTAACCCTACATCCTTGACCTTGCGCGGAGATGCGGCGATTATTGTAGCTAAAGTTATGGCTGATAAAAAACTGCTTCCTAAAATTTAATCATTCAAGAACCTGAAATTATCAAACATCCCTCCATGCGAAATGGAAATTCCCTTTCATATACATGAGAGGGATGTTTTTTATAAATCAGCTATTTGACTGGAATTACGGGCCTATGCCATAATATCAATGAGATGAAAACTTTGGAGAAGCATTACGGCATTTTTTATTTTAGCTTTGCCTTAAATGGGTGTATTAATTGCTTTTTTTTAAGAATTTATCTCAAAATGTGTTTATTATTTTTGTATATGTTTTTTTTGCGCATTTATCTGAAACTTTACGCCTATTTCATCGTAGTAGAGGATGTGTGTGCTTAATTATTACATAGAGAAGTGAGTGGGGAGTGATGAGATGTCTCAGTTTTCAATACGCCGTCCTGTAACAGTATTTATGTTAATTGTTGCTTTGTTAATCGGGGGCGGTATTTTTGCGTTAAGGCTTCCTGTCGAGTATATGCCAGATATGAAGCTGCCTTACGCTGCAGTGGTGACCAGTATTCCAAATGCAACGCCTACTGAGGTTGAGGAATTGGTTACTAAACCTATTGAAAAGAGTTTGGCTTCTATCGAGAACGTGGATACTATCACGTCCGAGTCTTCAGAAGGATCATCTATGGTCATGATTCAATTTAACTGGGGAGTAGATATGAACCAAGCAACCCTCGACATGAGGGATAAAGTTGATACCGTTAGAGGATCTCTTCCAGACACGGCAAATTCGCCGCGTGTTCTAAAAGTGGACCTCAATGCAACGCCAGTTATTACCCTCGCTTTTACAGGAGACCAGGATATTAACAAGCTGAAGCCTATTGCTGAAGATATTATCGAGCCGCGGCTTGAAAGAATTGCGGGAGTAGCTGCAGCCAACATGTCAGGTGGTCAAGAACGACTCGTAAAGATCACTGTAGATCAGGCCAAGCTTCAAAGCTATGGCATTACGCTGGATCAAATTCGCCAGGCCCTATCGGCTAATAATGTTGCTGGCTCTGCGGGTTCTGTATATCGTGGTAATACACAAATTCAACTTCGAGTTCAAGGTGAATATAAAGCTGTTTCGGAAATGGGCGAAACGCCGATCCCTGTAGGTAAGGGAAGCGTGAAATTGAAGGATATCGCGACAGTTGAAGACTCCGTAGAAGAAGTCACCACTATTTCTACTTATAATGGGAAGCCAAGTATTAATATTTCTGTTACTAAGGCTACTGGTGGAAATACTCTTTCAATCGCTAATTCTGTGAAGGAAAGTTTGGATTCGATACGGAAGGACCTGCCTCCTGGAACACAATTGGATATGGTAACTGATGCTTCCAAGCCTATTAGAGACTCCGTACACTCACTAATAGAACATGCTATATTGGGGCTTATTATCGCAGCTATTGTGTTGCTATTATTTTTGAACAGTATACGTTCTACTATTATTGCTGCGATCGTTATTCCAATTTCCTTTGTAGCAACGTTTATGATGATGTATTTCACTGGACAAACCATTAATGTTATTTCATTGAGCGGTTTGCTTCTAGGGTTAGGATCATTTGTCGACTTTGCCGTTGTTATCATTGAAAATATTTTTAGGCAGCGACATGAAGGGAAAAGTATGCTACAAGGGGCAATTGATGGCTCCAAGCAAGTGGGCAATGCGGTTATGGCATCTGCACTTGCACAGATTGTAGTATTTTTACCGGTTGTTTTTGTTGACGGAATTGCAGGAGTTATGTTTAAACCGTTGGCATTAACTGTTATCTTCTCCCATATAGCAGCCTTGCTGGTATCCCTTATGATTGTGCCAATGCTTGGCTCGCGTTGGATGCCTACTGTACCGGATGAATCCATATATTCTTCAGGTACTTATAAAGGTATTAACCCTATTGTGTGGTTTAATATCGGATTTGAGAAATTTAAGGGTGGTTATCGCCGTGTACTGAAGTGGGGAATTAATCATAGAAAATCTGTTTTAATCATTACTGTATTAATGTTTGTGGCAGCTGGGTCTCTGATTTCTATGGTTAAGGCTGAATTTATTCCTGAATCCGACACTGGGGAATTCTCAGTGAAAGTGAAACTTCCTAACGGAACAGTTCTAGAAGAGACTGAAAGAGTTGTTCAAGGTATAGAAAAAGAAATTCTGAAAGTTCCTGATCTGGACAAAATGACAGTGACTGTTGGTGCTGGTGGTCTTTCTGGTTATTCAGGGGCAGCTCCATCCAATTCGGCAGAACTAAGTGTTGCGCTGAAGGATGGGCATCAGCCAACAGACGCTGTAGTTGAAGGCCTTCGTAAGAAATTCGATAGTATTCCGGATGCAGAGATTACACTGGCGTCTGCAACAGGCCTTTCGACTGGAGCGGCGGTTAATATTAATCTAAAAGGCGATGATATGGACGTCTTGAGGGAACTTTCCGACAATCTCGTTGCCGGCGTAAAGAGCATACCAGGAACGGTCAATGTAAAAAGTTCTTTGAATGCGGTTCGCGAAGAATATGAGATTACCGTTAATCGAGAACTTGCTAGTCAATATGGCTTATCAGCAACCCAAATTTTATCCGCGGTGAACACTTCCTTTAATGGATCTGTTGCAACAAGCTATCGCACAGGTGATGATCAAATCGATGTGAAAATATCTCTGCCTGAGCAGGATCGACATGACTGGTCCTATTTGAAAGCATTACGTATTACCACTTCACAAGGGATTGATGTGCCTTTATCTTCAGTAGCAAGTATTGATAAACGTGCTGTACCGGATAGTGTTACCCGTGAAGACCAGACACGTCAAGTACAGATTTCTGCTGACATTGATGGATCAGGGGACATTCTAACCGTCAATCAAAAAGTAGATGCTCTTTTGAAGAGTACCCACTTCCCAGAAGGCTATAGTGCAGATACGGGTGGCGGTGCAAATGAACAAATGACGGAGTCATTTATGAACTTGGCGATAGCTATTCTGCTATCTGTAGTTCTGATTTATATGGTTATGGCAGGACAGTTTGAATCTCTGCTCACACCGTTTGTTATTATGTTTTCGATTCCGCCTACTTTAATTGGTGTACTTATCGGTCTAGTGGTAACGGGAGCGAGTCTCAGTGTTTCGGCTTTTACCGGTTACATCATGCTCGTCGGTTTGGTCGTAAATAATGCAATTGTCATGATTGATTTCATTATTCAGCTTCGAAAAGAAGGCGAAGATCGAGATGAAGCTATTATTCATGGCGCATCTGAGCGGTTGCGTCCGATTTTGATGACAACGTTGGCTACAGTACTTGCTTTGATTCCTATGGCATTTGCTAAAGGTGACGGTAATGAGACACAAGCTCCTATGGCGGTTGTTGTTGTATTCGGGTTATCCTTCGCAGCTTTGGTCACGCTGATTCTTATTCCGGTTGTTTATGTTATTTTGGACAACATCATTCAAAAACGTAAAAATCGCAAACTAAAAAGACAAGAGAAGAGACAACTGAAAAAAGAAGCGAAACTACAAAAAAGTGTTCATATATAAGGTGAGGTGGAGAAACATAATGAATAAAAAAAGTGCTCTGATTGCCACAACTTTGCTTTTATCAGTTGCATTAGCCGGCTGTGGTGGGGGGGAGGCCCCCGCTGCGCCAGCTTCAGTGCAGAAGGCGATCCCAGTCCAAGTGGCAAAAGCGGCTAAAGGCAGTATTAACGACTCAACAGGTATTATTGGAAGCTTTGCTCCCAAAGAGACGGCTCAGGTATCTCCAAAAATTAGTGGTAAGATTCAAAGTATTAACCTTACAGTGGGGCAAAAGGTAAACAAAGGCGACACATTGTTTACTATAGACCAAAAGGATATTCAGGACTCGATTAAGCAATCTCAGGAATCGTACCAGGTTGCCTTGGCCAACTTAAAACAGGCTGAGTCAGGCGCAGCACAATCTGTGCAACAGGCGGAGTCCAGTGTGGATCAAGCCAAAAGTGCGCTTGTACAGCAAGACAATTCCATTACTCAATCTCAGACCAGTTTGGTTGATGCTCAGAATTCCGTGCGTGATGCTCAAAATACGCTTAATCGCAACCAACAGTTGTTTAGTGCGGGCGCTCTATCTCAATCTGAGTTAGAACAGTCCCAAATAGCGTATAGAAAGGCTCAAACTGCTGTGGAGAATGCTCAGATTGCGCTGCACAATGCACAAACATCCAAGGAAAGTGCGCAGACCACATATAATAATGCTCAGAAATCATTACGACTTGCACAACAGAAAACGGGCATAGACGTAGCGCGTGCCTCTGTAAATCAAGCCAAGGCGAATTTAGACACAGCACGTAGTCAACTGGTGGATGCTGTAGTCAAAGCTCCGATTTCCGGCACGATATCGGTAGTCACAGGAGTCCAAGGACAAATGGTTAGTGCGCAATCTGCAGTTGTTTCAATTGCAAATACCAATCCTATCATAGCTAAAGTCAACGTTTCTGAATCAGAGCTTCTGAAGCTGCAGGTAGGTTCGTCTGTAACTGTAGGTGTGGATTCATTGAATAAGCGCATAGAAGCTAGAGTAACTGCCGTCAATCCCGTAATGGATAATGACCTCAAGGCATATCCTGTCGAGATTTCGGTTCCTAATGGTTCTGGGGAATTGAAGTCAGGCATGGTTGTAACTGTATATATGAAGTCAGAAGCTCCTAAAAATATTTTGGTATCCCAGGATGCCATTACAGAGCAGGCAGGGAAGAAGTATGCCTATGTAGTGGAGGGAACTGTCGCGAAGCGCGTAGAAGTGCAGACAGGTCAGGAAAGTGCCAAACAGGTTGAGGTCACCAAGGGGCTTACTGAGGGACAAAATGTCGTCGTTAAAGGCGTGAGTTTGCTTTCAGATGGTGCGAAGATTAATGTAGTAAAATAATTAGTTTCGTTATATTTACATTATATTACTGTTCTCCGTCATTTCTACTATTTAAAGTGTATTAGAGTATTAGATTTCTAAGGAATCTATAGCCTTTATGTACTTTATGTATTCTATGGATTATTCGTTACGAATATACTCCATTAAAGACCTAATTAATGTACAGAAAATACCCTTGTACATTTAAGGTTGAGAAGGTAAAAGTTGTAGGATGACGGAGGAACAGGTTCAATAGTATAATTATGACTGTGGAAAGCGGAATACATAATCAAAAAAATAAAATTTTTTTTGAAACAGACGCAACTTTTTGGACCCATGCTACGTCTAAT
Source organism: Paenibacillus sp. lzh-N1 (assembly GCF_002872435.1). Classification (NCBI taxonomy): domain Bacteria; kingdom Bacillati; phylum Bacillota; class Bacilli; order Caryophanales; family Paenibacillaceae; genus Paenibacillus; species Paenibacillus sp. lzh-N1. The sequence goes on from NZ_CP025696.1 coordinate 2,237,785, forward strand.
TGGGTGAGTATGAAACAAAGGGGTACAAAAGCGTAAAGACAAAATTCGCTAAAAAAAATCTTTACTGCATTGTTATCACATTGTATAATACTGGAGTACGTCATAAATGGACGCTTTCTTTCAACTAGATTCCAAGCTTCTGTGATATTGTCACAGATATCATTTTATAAGGGTTCTCATAAAGCTCGGAAAGGAGGTGTAACGACTGATGAGTGACAAGATCCGACAAAAAGACAAAAATAATATTTCTGTTTATATTCAAGGAGGAGAAAAAAAGGTTATGACAAAGTTTAACAAAAAAATGATCAACGTGCTGGCAACAGCAACATTGGTTGCTGGTGTAGCGACTCCAATTGCAGCATTGACTGCACCAACAGCAATTCACGCATCTTCCAGCTTCAATGTAATTAGTACTCCTAGTATCAACTCAAACCAACAAGATAATGCTGTTTTGGGTAGATCGAAAATAACTATTAGCCAAGCTTCAATTGCTAAAGGTGCTTCTTTCACTATTACTATGCCTAAAGGCTTTGACTTTGGTAAAACTGGAGATCTTCAGGTTGGCCGTGCTACTTCCGCTACTGACGCTACTTATGGATTGGGTATTTATCTTGATGCACAAGATAACGCACTCGATAAGAATGCCGCAGCTACTGGATATAATGAAGCTACTGCACTGACAGTTGAGAAATTGTCTAGTAACTCTGCAAGAGTAACGCTGAATTTTGATAACTCCAAGGATAGCGCTGATGTATATCTGAACTTTGCTAACATTAATGTAAGTGGACCTAGCAATGGACCTGTAAAAGCTACAATTGATGCTTCTTCCCTGAGTGGTATTACTAGTGGTGAAATTACAATTGCAAACGTAGTATCTTCCGGTCAAGTATCTTTGTCTGCTCTGGATACCGTTTCTAACACAGATAATTTCACTGCAACGTTGAAAGTAAAAGAACAAACAGCTGGTGCTTTGGCTAACAATAATAACATCAAACTGAAATTGCCTAGCGGTTTTAAATGGAACGCTCCAAAAAGTGCTAGCATTCTCTTTGGTGATATCGCATCTGGTGATGTAGTTTCTAATGTCGATGGTGACACTCTGACTGTGTCTTTGAAAAAAGAAAGCAGTAAAGAAACAACATTTAACCTGCCGTTGAGCTTCTACGTTGACGATGAAACTAACGCTAAAGAAGGTGATGTTACTGTTAGTATCTCCGGTAACACAACTACTGACGTTAGCTCTCTCGTAATTGGTAACTATGGTCAAATCGGTGGCGGTGTTACAGTAGCTTCTCCAACTACAATTCTTGCTGGCCATGACGAGCAAAAAATTGGTGATATCGTAATTAAAGAAAAAGTTGCTGGTTCTTTTGTTAACAACCGTACTGTAACTTTGCGTTTGCCTGAAGGTGCTCGTTGGCAGTCTACTTTCGAAAGCAACAACCCAGGAAGTAACTTCTCCGGTTCTATGGAGAACACTAACGGTTTGGGTGGAGCAGAGGTATCTTACACAGATTCCGACAAACGTACTTTGAGACTGACTTTCAAAAACGTTAATAGTTCTAAAGACCCTGGTTCTTTGAAACTGAAAAACGTTGAAGTTGCAACTCAACCTGGTTTCTCTGGCGATCTGAACGTTGAAGTTGCTGGTAGCCAAGGTCTGAGCGGTAATGTTAAGGTTGCAACTGTAAAACAAGCAGTTACTTTGGCTGCTGCTTCCAAACCAACCCTGACAATCGGTCTGGGCGATCAACAAGTTGGCGATATCACAATCACTGAAGCTGCTAAAGAAGCTTTCGTTAAGAAAGATGGTAGCCGCGAAGTAATCTTGGAATTGCCAACAGGCGTACGTTTTGCTTCTACTCCAGAAGTAAAAGTTACAGCTGGTGACGTTAAAGTGAAGAGCGTATCTACTGATACTTACGGCGAAAGCAACAAAGGCCGTCTGAGCTTCTACATCGACAGTGAATCTGCTACTCCAAGTACAATCACAATCTCTGCTCCTAAGCTGACTGTTGACCGTACTGTAGCTCAAGGTGACATCGTTGCTAAGCTGAAAGGTAGCGCAGTTTCTTACACTGCATACAAAGGCGCAACTGACAACACTCAAAACTGGAAAGACAACAACACTGCAGCTGCTGAAGTAGCAATCGCAACTGTTGGAACTCCAGCTCCAGGTGCTACTAAAACTAAAGCTGTCTTCACACTGGGAAGCACTTCCTACACTGTGAACGGCGAAAGTAAAACAGCTGATGTATCTGCTTATGCTGAAAACGGACGCACTTACTTGCCAGTACGTTATGCAGCTGAAGCTTTGGGTGTATCCCCACAAAACATCCTGTTTGACAAAGCAACTTCCACAGTTACCTTGATCAAAGGCAACACTGTTGCTCAAATCAAACTGAACACAAACCTGTTGACTGTTAACGGTACTGTGATTCGCATGGACGTTAAAGCTGTAACTAACAAAAACCGTACTGTATTGCCTATCTACTGGGTAGGTAGAGCGCTGGATGCATCCGTTAACTACGATGCAACTTCCAAAACAGTAACTGTTGAAAACAACAACTAATTTAAGAGCAACTCTTTTGAGTTAACTGAATTAGATGAGAAGAGGGTTCCTTTTGGAGCCCTTTTCTTTTATTAGTCTTATTGACAAAGGAGAGAAATTATGAAACGTTTTGCAGTGGCAGTACTATCCACAATGGTTCTGACTTCTACGTTTGCCAATCTTGCAGGAGCTCAGTCAGGGGATATAAAGGTTATTATTAACGGTGTAACTCAGCAATATACACAGCCTCCGGTGGTTAGTCAAAATACAACCTTGGTACCTCTTCGGGGCGTTTTTGAAAGCTTAGGAGCGAAAGTGGAGTGGGACAGCAAGGCTAAAAAAGTAACCGCATCTAAAAACGACGATACATTAACTTTAAATATTGGTTCCAAGCTTGCTTATAAAAACAGTAAGCCGGTACAGCTTGATGCAGCAACTCAAATTCAAAAGGGTCAAGTACTCGTTCCTTTACGTTTTGTGAGCAAATCATTAGGCGCCAAAGTAAATTGGAATCAAACTTCACGAACAGTGACCATTTCCAATCAAGCTAATGATAGCACTCCTGACATCAATAGCTTGTCCAGCAAGCCACTCGCTACTCCTGTGACAAAAGTTACTTACGATACCTACTATAATGATTCTTTAACCTATGAAGATGCAGTAAAACTGGCTATTGCTGATAGTACTTCAGTTAAAACAGGAGAAGTGAGCATTGACCAAACAGGAAAAATTATGAAAGAAACTGGCAAAAATATTGATTTTGTTCCTGCTGAAGCAGGTGATGAAGCACAAGACAAAGCCTTCAAGGGTTATGCCCAAACGAACCTTAATTATGAGGCAGCTAAAAAGAACCTGGAAATGACCAAAGAAGGTATTGAATATAACGTGAAGGATCTATACAATAAACTCCTTCAAAAACAAAATGCGGTTAAGCTAGCAGTATTGAATATTGAAGATGCCGAGCGCAAGCTTAAAGTTGCACAAATCAAGAGAGATAATCAAATGTCGAGTGATTATGAGGTTACCCAAGCGACCAATCAGTTGACTCAAAATCAAGCAGCTTTGGATAAAGCTAAAAAAGATTTGGATAGTGCATATGTATCTTTAAATCAATTGATTGGCTACAAACCAGAGCAACGTTATGAATTGAAGGATAAGCCTGTATATTCTGAATTTAAAGATAATGTAGAGACAAAAGTAAGCCAAGTACTCACTAGCAGCACTGCCATTTGGTTGAGTGAGCAAAAAGTGGATTTGGCTGAACTGAGTTTGAAGCTTTATAACTTTAGCACTCCAGGAAATACCCCTTATGAAGCTGAACAACTTAATGTTGAAAAGGCTCAGTATGCTACAGAAGGCACAAAGAGACAATTGGAAGAAGCTGTGAGAACAATTTATAACAACATCAAAGCATTGGAAAGTCAGTACTCACAGATTCAAGCCGGTTTGGTGAGTGCAAGAAGTGCGGCTGATATGGCTAAAAAGCAGTTTGATGTTGGATTGGCTACAGAGCTTCAGGTTTACGAGGCTAATTTGAAAGTGACTACCGCTGAACAACAAGCGGAAGATATTGTTTCAAGTATTGATACTTTGAAGCTGGCTTTCAATAAGCCATGGGCTATGCAAGGTTCTGCTGGAGCAAGTGCGCAATAATTTAAGCTTACCTATACTTGTTATAACCTGCAGTAGGAGGTCTTCATGAAATCACGCTATAAAGTATCGTTGGCTGCTGTTTTACTTGGAGGAGGAATTGTGGCTGGCTCTTTGATGAACAACTCAGTCAATGGAGCCTCCAGTTCTGGACAACCTGGAACAGCTGATGATCCAGTCGTAACCAAAAGCTATGTCGATCAAAAAATTGCTCAAGCCATCAAAGGTGGGGGAAGTGCAAGCAGTATTAGTAGTAAAACAACTAGCTCAACTGCTCCAGCAACAAACACCACTACTTCTAATACAACCTCGTCTTCAGGAACCTCTAATGCAACTAAAAGTTCAACGGTGGAGCAGACAGAGGCTTTGAAGGTTGTTGATGTAAAGCCTGGTCAGAAACTAATTGCTAAAGCTGGAGCAGAATTTATTTTACGTAATGGAAATGCTGTTGTGTATAGCATGGATGCCAGTGGTGCTATTGATATTACTTCTGGAACTGAAATTGTTCATAACCAGGCTGTCGAAAAAAATCATTTATTATCGTTTCCTAGAGAAGGAAGAGGTATTCAAGTAAAAGAAGGCCAAAAGTATGGCTTAGTCGTTATGGTACGTGGCGGCTATACTGTTCAATAACTGGGGTCTATCTCTTTTTAAGGTACTCTTTTTCTTAAATCCTGCTTGGGATAGCAAATTGTTCTTGGCTAAGTTGACTTTAAACACTGCACACTAACTTCATGAAAAATAATTCATTGAGTGGAGGGTGCATACAATGGCGTCGAGAGGTCAAAGACGATTAATTCCTGAAAGCCGTGCCAGGTTAGATGATTTGAAGTATGAAATTGCTGCCGAGTTTGGGTTGCCTGTTTATAATCCTCAATATGCACATATACATCCGGATGCTGACAGTGAATTTGCTGCAGAGTTGGGAGAGTTTACGAGGAGTCAAAATGTAGCGTGGCGCGATTTAACTTCAAGACAAAATGGCTCCGTTGGTGGAGAGATTACTAAAAGATTGATACAATCCGCTGAACGTAGCTTATCTGAATTTGGTACATTATAAATTGTAATTATTTATACAGATTTTAAACAAATAGTAGGTATAAACTGGAGCTATTTACATGTGGATCAAAATGGTTCGCATGTAAACTCACTTCATTTTCGAATTTTGTTATTTGGATGACATGAATTGACACCTTGTTTTAAATAGGATATCATGGCATTTGAGGCTTGTACGCAACCTTTTCCTACCGGAAAAGGTTCATTTTTTGTTAATCAGGTGTAAAAGATATCTTCCGTCATTTGTTGGGTTGAAGGTAACTGAATAATGCCATGCCATGTTAGGATTTATTAAAAATCCTCATGTATTTTAATTGTGGGAGGTTGAAATTCATGTCTGTAAAAGGTCGTCATTTGTTCACGTCCGAGTCTGTAACAGAAGGCCATCCGGATAAAATTTGTGATCAGATATCCGATGCTGTATTGGACGCCTTTTTGGCTAATGACCCTAATGCACGGGTAGCATGTGAAGTATCGGTAGCTACCGGTCTTGTTCTCGTCATTGGTGAAATCAGCTCCAAATCGGAATACGTGGATATTCCATCCATTGTTCGTAATACGATTAAGGAAATTGGTTATACACGTGCAAAATACGGTTTTGACTATAATACTTGTGCTGTATTGACTTCTTTGAATGAACAGTCGCCAGACATTGCTCAAGGGGTTAACGCTGCCCTTGAAAGCCGTGATCCTGCTGAAGTAGATAAGGAAACAGAAAACATTGGGGCTGGGGACCAAGGATTAATGTTCGGTTTTGCTACGAACGAAACACCTGAGCTAATGCCTCTTCCTATCGCTATGTCTCACCGTATTGCACGACGCTTGTCTGAAGTGCGTAAGGATGGAACACTGAATTACCTTCGTCCAGATGGTAAAACTCAAGTAACGGTAGAATATGAAAACGGTAAACCTGTCCGTATCGATGCCATTGTGGTTTCCACGCAGCATGCAGAAGATACTACTTTGGAGCAAATTCAAGCAGATATCAAAGAGAAGGTCATTTTGCCAGTGGTTCCTGCTGAATTGCTGGACGAGCAAACCAAGTACTACATTAATCCGACAGGGCGCTTTGTTATCGGTGGTCCTCAAGGGGATGCAGGTCTGACAGGCCGTAAAATTATTGTAGATACGTATGGTGGTTATGCACGTCATGGCGGGGGAGCATTCTCAGGTAAAGATCCAACTAAAGTAGACCGTTCTGCTGCTTATGCTGCTCGTTATGTAGCGAAAAACCTTGTGGCAGCTGGATTGGCTGACAAGGTTGAAATACAGCTTGCTTATGCAATCGGTGTAGCTACGCCTGTTTCGATTAACGTCGATACATACGGCACAGGGAAAGTCAGTGATGAAAAACTCGTTGAATTGATCCGAAATAACTTCGATCTTCGCCCAGCAGGCATCATTCGCATGTTGGATCTGCGTCGTCCAATCTACAAGCAAACAGCTGCCTACGGCCACTTTGGACGCACAGATCTGGATGTACCATGGGAGAGTGTAGATAAAGCGGAAATTCTGAGAGAGCAAGCGGGGTTATAATCCTCGTATGTCATCAGAATAACGCATTAACCTAAAAAGACTGTTCATGCTATGCATGAGACAGTCTTTTTTTGATATGCTTTGCTATTAACTATGAACTTGCCACGGTGTACTTAATTTCGCTCCACTATTCGGATATCGGTGCGAGACCCAATAAATTTCTGAGTAAATGACATATCTTCTGTACTTCCTTATATTGCTCCAAATACGCAAAAAGAGCTTTTAAGAGACCTTTCTGAGGGTTCGATTTCAGAGCCTCTTCCTTTAATTGAGCGTAAATTTGCTGACACTCCTGTTTCTCCTCTGAGCTCCACGAAGACAGCAGTATACTGTCTTCCAGGGAGTGGAGAAGGCCGTTAATTTGACGACCTTGGTCAAAGGGATTACTTAAAGCGCTCTCGGGTAACCAGCCTTTCTTGCTCCAAAACAAATGTGGAGCGGGATCAGCACTGCTCAGGCTGGTTGCCAAGGAACTGGATAAGAAGATGATAAACTGTGTTAGATGCTCAATCGTTTCATCATTCATCCGATCGGCAAAGAAGCGAATATATTCAAACACAATACTTTTCAGCACAAAGGTTATATCCCATGCATGATCTTCAATGCCTGGTCCAAAAATATCAATCAGGCAGTCGCGAACCCATTTGTATAATTTGTATTCATGCTGTTCAAATGCACCATTGAGTTGTTCATTTTGAAAAATAAGCATGGAAGGCTCAGGAAGATCCATCATGAGATACACTTTGTTTTCAACAAGATTTTTCAAGTAGAGTACAATAAAACCGTGCAGCTTATCGTGTTTAGATAGGTCAGGTTTACTGTAGAGAGCTCGGATGTCTTGTTCAATATTGTTTTCCAAAATGATACACATTTCCAAAGGCAATTCTTCTTTCCCTTGAAAATATTTATAGAAGGATGCTTTTGCCATCCCACTTTCTTTGGCGATTTCTTCAACAGATGTTGAATAATAGCCTTTTCTGGAGAACAGCCGAATGGCCGCCTGTAAAATATCATTTTTTTTACTTTCCATACATACTCCCTCCAGGAACCAACTCGACAGCATGCGGAATTCGATACTTCATACATTACAAAGGTTGGTCACGTGTAATAACTGTGTGCTGCTGTTTTTTGAATTGCCGGTGCATCTTGTACTTGGCCATGATCATATACAAGGACGGCACCACAAACAAAGTTAACAAGGCCGAAAATAACAAACCGAAAATGACGGTGAACGCCAGTGGCTTAAAGAGCAGGCTCCCTAATAGTGCTAATGGAATCATACCTACAATGGCAGCCAGGGAAGTCAACAAAATCGGTCTGAAGCGAGCAGCGGCGGCTTGTATAACGGCTTCCCTTAACTCCACTCCTTCATGTCTTGCATCCTCGATAAATTCAATTAAGACAATCCCGTTCCGTACCACAATACCCGCAAGTGCGATAATTCCCATGATACTCATAAAACCGATGGGCATACCAGTTAGAAAAATACCAATAATCCCGCCGGCAGCTGCTAGGTACACGGTCGTCATAATAATAATAGGAATGGAGAGTGAATAAAACTGCATCGTGATCAAGAGTAAAATGAGTAAGACTACAACAATCGCCAGCTTCCCTAAATCTCCGAATATGGTGGACTGATCGGATGTTTCACCGCCTACCTCCCATTTATAGCCTTCAGGGAACTTCATTTGTGCCAGTTTGCCTTCCACATCTACCATGGCTTCACTTGCAGTTCTTCCATTCAAGTCAGCTTCGACCGTAATCGTCCGCTCCATATTGTAATGCTTGATTTGCTGAATAGCAAATGACGGTTTAATCTGTACAAGCTGGTTTAATGGGATTTGCTTGCCAGCTGCATTCACTACACTTAATTGTTGGAAAAGCTTACTTGGCTCCTCGTTACTGTGATTCAAATACATCTTGATATCTACCAGACTGCTTCCCGTATCAAATTGACTGACTTGAGCTCCTTCTTTTAACAGAAGAAGGGTACGAGTCAAATCTGTATAGCTTACTAGATACTGATCCATGGCTTGTTTGTTAACCTCAAGCTCGAGGGCATATCGTTCAATTCCTATGTCATCTACGATGCCCGTTGTGCCCTCAACTGTCGCGATCTGCTCCTTTGCTTTTTGGGCAAGGGTTTGCAGTTCATTCAGATCCTGACCTGAGATACGAATAGAAACGGGTTTACCTACTGGAATCCCAAGACGGGGAACATACATGGTAACCGTAACGCCAGGGTAGGATTTCTTAACATGTTGTTCCCAAGCATCAACTGTCGAATTGAGATCGAATACGTTCTCTTTTCCGACAACAGCAATCTGACCTACGGTTTCGTTATAACTGATAGTTCCACCCGCACTATTAATGTCACTAAACAGTTGGGGGGCAGTCCCACCTGCACTGTAAACGACCTTGGAAGTTTCGGGTTGCTTCTTAATCCAGCCTGCAAGATCTTTAACGACCTGGTCGGTTTCCGCAATGGAAGTGCCTACAGGCATTTTTACATTTAATGCAACATGAGGATCTTCAGATTCAGGGAAAAGCTCAACCGATGTAAAGGGAACTAATCCATAAGCGGCTGTTCCAAGCATGAGTCCAACTATAGCCGTCAGCAAGGGACGCTGAATGACTTTAGGCATCAGCTTTTGTGAATAAAGCTTGTTTAAAGAGTGAATCTGCTGACCGAGCAAGCCTACTGGTTTAGATTTCCTCTGAAGATGACGAGTCTGTCTGCGTTTCTCATACCACTCTCGAAAAATAGGGATGATCGTGAGAGACATGATCATAGAAGCTAACATGGCCAGAGAAACAATGGTGGGAATGGGTCTAATAAAGGCACCTACATTTCCGGGCAGAAACAACAATGGAGCAAAGGCAGAGATCGTGGCCAATGTTGCAATCAAAATAGATAGCATGACCTCTTTGGTACCTTTTATAGCTGCAACGGAGGGTGGCTCTCCTAATTCCGTAAGTCTGCGCTCAATATTATCGTTTACCACTACAGCGTCATCCACGAGTATGCCGAGTACAATGATCAGACCGACAACGGAAATCTGATTTAGAGTAATGCCGAACATAGGTAAAAAGATAACGGCAATCGAAACCGAAATAGGGATTGCCAGCGCGACAAAAGCTGAGGTGAGTAAATTCAAGCCCAACATACAAACAAGAATAACCGCTGCAATGGCCAGAATCGTTTCACGCTTTAAGTCGTCAAAGATATGGCTTACCTGATCCTTTTGTGCAAAGAGAGTCTGTAAGTGAACACCCGCAGGGAGTGTCTTCTCCAGCTCTTTGAGCTTGCTATTGACCTTTGCGCTCATAGAAGGGATGTCTGTGCCTGTTTCCGCTCCAATACTTAGTGTAATGGCCGGTTTACCCTCTACGTAAGCGAAATATTCTGCCTCAGGATGTGCCAGCTCAGTTGTGCCGATATCTCTTAAATAAACAGGGTTACCTTCTTTTGTACGTGTCAAGATGACCTGATTTAATTCGTCAGCTTTTTCGGTCTCACGAACAACGAGTTGATAGGTTCGTCCGTTGTATTCAATATTACCAGTAGGAACCCGATCAATCTGAGACTGGGTCGCTTGTGCCACTTGTCCCCACGACAATTGATATTGCTGAAGCTTTTGGTTGTCGATATGGATACGTACTTCCTGATCGGGAAGACCATTGAATTTGACACTGGATACGCCGGAAATTGTATTAAGTTGATCTTTCCAGGTGGTGGTCAAATCATTTAGTTTATACAGTGGGGCAGATGAGTCGGCGGTCAGGGCATAAGAGCCGATAAACGAGCTGGTTAGCTTGTCATTTATAACAGGCACTTCAGCGCCTTGAGGAAGATCAGCTTGTGCATCCTGCACTTTTTTACGCATATTATCCCAAACCGTTTGAGGATCTATTCCATTTTTGGATTCGATTAAAATAGAGGAGAATCCGTTCCCAGAAGTCGAAGTAATCGTTTTAACACCTTCAACCTCCTTGATGCGTTTCTCCAGCTCTTTAGTTACGGTTTGTTCTACTTTTTGTGGTGAAGCGCCGGGATAGACGGTTGTGACCGTAGCATTCTGTATGGTCACATCGGGCATTTCCTGCTGTGGTAACTGAAAAAAACCAAAAGTTCCAACTACAATCAGCATGACAAAAAACAGCAACGTAATTTTTCGTTTTTTTACGATATACTCAATCATGGACGTCCGCCTTCCTCCGACTGAATCGCATTTCCATCAAATAGGGATTCTGCCCCTTTAATGACAATACGTTCTCCTTCACGAAGCCCGGATACAATTTGCAATTGATTATCTACAACCTGATTGCCAAGCTCCACAGGGGTTCTAACCGCTTTTCCTTGAACATCTTTGAAAATAAAAGGCTTGCTTCCCGTATTGATGACTGCTTCAGCAGGCACAAGAATACCATTCTTGTCTGTCATCTGATGCGCAGCTTTGATGACCTGGCCGGGTAACCAGTCTCGCTGTGGATTGGCAATGACAATCTCTACGTTAACCCTCCCTGTATCGGTGCTGGTTGAAGGATAGACGTTGGACACCGTACCCTGACGAGTTTCTTCATAGAGCGCCACCTTTACCTGTTGTCCCTTTTTCCAATCCTTAATTTCACTGTCTGGTACGGGAAGGAGCACTTTAAGACGGTCGATGGAGCCTATGCGATAGACGGCTTGGCCCGACGCGACCAAATCACCTGTATTCACGATTTTGTCTAGGATTACGCCGTTCACAGGAGAAGCTAAACGGGTGCGTGACAGTGCCAGCTCTGCCTGGTCCTTGGCAACAAGTGCTTTTTCGTAGTTGGCACGCGCTTGTTTTTGGGAAGCCTCAGCCTGTTCGCTGGCTGCAAGAGCTTTAGTTTTACCTGCTATCGCATCCTGAAAGGAAGCTTGGACAGATTGATGCTCTTCGGCTGTGGCTCCTTCCAGCAAAAGAGATAAGGAAGCTTTCGCTTGCTCCAGATTTTGGAGAGCAGTGGTAGTATTCAAGCGGGCGTTCTCGTTATCCGACGCGGTAGCTGCCCCCGCCTCAAACAGCTTTTGTGTCCGCTCGCTATCCGCCTTGGCTTTGTTATAGGCGCTTTGTGCCTTATCGACAGTGGTTTGAGCTTGCTGTTTTTCCTGAGCGCGCGCACCCTTGTTGACCTTGCTGACATTTGCACGAGCATTCGCAATACCAGCATCGGCAGATTGAATCGCAGAGTTAGCTGCCTGTAGGTTAGCCTGTGCGTTATCTATACCGGCTAGAGCTTCTTGGATCGAGGCCGTTGCCTGTGCAACCTGCAGCCTATAGTCAGCGTCATCTAGACGGGCAATGATTGTGCCTTTTTGGACAAGAGTACCGGTCGTGATCTCAGCGCTAGCGACGGTACCTCCGTTTTGAAAGGCTAGTGTACGTTCCTCATAGGCCTGAAGGGTACCTGACAAGTCATAGGCGGTATGGAGTGGTGTGTTTTTGACGACTGTAGTGCGCACAACGGTCGGCTGTGCGGATGAACCTGAAGCAGCATCTTTTTTTCCGGTAGAGCATCCAGCGATGGCGAGGCTCAGTGATAAGGTGAGTATGATGATGGCCCGTTGTTTATTCATGATTATTATCCATCCTTCCAATAGGGTCATAAGTTTCTATTTAAACTTACTGGTTTAAATTGAACTCATAAGTTCATGTGTATTATAGTGCGCCAATATTGTATTCGTCAATTCACTGTTTTGGATTTTATGAATTAGTTGGCGGGATTTCGGAACTTTTGCCTTTATAATAAGTCTATTAACATAAGAGGATTTTTTTGTTTATTGGTAGAGTACATGTGCGGGTTAATCCGTTTGAATACAAAGAAGATGGGAGCTATTATCCAAATGTTTTTAAGTAATAGAAAACACAGCAAAGTGAAAGTAGATGGCAAAGGAATCGCTAAAAGATGGGCTGTATTAACGCTGGCAGGAGTATTATGGGTCGGTCCGGTTGCTGGAACTGGGGTTCTAATCCCGTTAAACAATTGGATATCTGCTCCAATCGCGAGTGCTGCCTCCGGTTCAACGGTAAAATTGGGTGAAGAGATTATTACTTCGGGCGCAACATTATTGAAATATCGCTTTAAAGGGTCTAAAGGAACAGCGCTGGCTGATATCATTCGAGTAGACCTGCAAAATCCGTACGTAAAGCTGGATGTCATGACAGGGAAGAACGGACAGTTTACGACCCGTCAGAGCACAGGCGGTATGGCAAAAGAGACCGGTGCGGTTGCTGGAGTGAACGGGGATTATTTTAATACCTCTAGTGAGGGAGCACCGATCGGTGGACAGGTATCCAAGGGCGTGCTGATGTCTACACCCTCTGATTTAACAGGGATGTATGCCTTTGCTGTTACGAAGGATGGCTCGCCGATGGTTGAGCAATTTACTTTCGAAGGTACAGTAAAAGCTGGGGATGGGTCTTCCTTCTCCTTGGCAGGGATGAACAAGGCTTCGTACTCGCCAGAGACGAGTGGGAGCAGCTACAGTCACTCCAATGCTATGTATATTTATACATCTGCTTGGAAAGCGATTGAGCGACCTAAAAACAGTTCGACAACGCCTACAGAAATATTGGTACAAAATGGCGTGGTTACGCAAGTCTCCGAAAATGCTACATTGAATATGACTGTTCCGCAGGATGGCTATATTTTACGTACACACGGTAAAGCAGCTGAATATGCCAAAGCGCATCTGACTGTGGGACAGACCGTAGAAACGAACTATCACCTTCGTGTCAAATCAACAGGGAGTGAAGTAGATCCTTCCAACCTTCAGATGATGATCGGTGGACATACCATATTAGTAAATGACGGACAGAAGACTTCGTTTTCCCGAAGTACAACAAGTATTGGCGGGACACGTGCGCGTACGGCTTTGGGATATTCCCGTGACAAACGATACGCATATGTCATTGCCGTTGAGAAGAATGGGAACAGCGTTGGTGTATCCCTGAGCGAGCTGCAAACACTGATGAAAGATATCGGTGTCTGGAAGGGGATGAACCTTGATGGTGGCGGCTCTACCACTATGGTCACTCGTGATTTGGGAGATACGACAGCGGGGCTTACATTCAATACAGAATATGGTACAGAGCAACGTAGCATCGTAAATGGAGTGGGAGTATATACCACTGCTCCTAAAGGAACGCTCAAAGGCTTTACCATCAAGGGCAATAAAACGCTGCTGATTGGTCAGACCGGAAGCTACTCCTTCAAAGGCTACGACAACTACTACAATCCGTTTGATACATCGAAAGTACAAGTGACGTGGAAGTCCAGCAACCCTGCTGTTGTGTCCGTGAGCGGCGGTGTTGTGAAGGGGGCCCAACCGGGAACTGCTACCTTAACAGCATCCAGTGGTTCAGCCAGTGCGACAACCAAGGTCACCGTGCTTGGGGCAGATGAAATTTCATCACTTACTGCAGGAAGTGGGACAGGCTCGCTTACTGCAGGAGCAAAAATCGCAGTACCGATAACGGCCAAGACGAAAGATGGACAGAGTGTCAGCATTACATCAGATGCGCTCAAATGGGAGTTCATCGGCTTTAAGGGAAGCGTTAAGGACAATCAGCTTACGGTAAATACAGTGGATGCGGGGTTGAAAACAGGCTACGCCATTGGCCGCTACGATGGTTTCAGTGCAGTTGTCTTCCTGTCTGCTGGCGGGGCAAGTACAAATAACTGGGAAAACTTCGAAAATGTTTCGTATCCGGTTGATTTTACTTCAAATGCGGAAGGTGTTACCGGTACAGCGGCTGTTGTACAAGGGGATGGAGACCATGCCAATTCCAAAGTGCTGGAGCTAAGCTACGACATGACGAACGGCAGTGGTAAAATGTATGCTTACGCTCAATTAAACGGCACATCCGGCAAGACGCTGGAGCAGGCAGCTACATCCATCTCGATTGATGTCAAAGGAGATAAGAGTCTGAACTGGCTGCGTGCAGAGCTGGAAGATGCCCAAGGCAAAACTGCATATATTGATCTTGCCAAAGTGATCGACTGGAACGGCTGGAAAACGATTAACGCAGATATGAGCGGTTTGAATATTTCGTATCCGGCGAAGCTGAAACGTCTCTATGTGGTCAATGTAGCCGAAGGTCAGGATGAGCGTGCTAAGACAGGTAAGGTCGCTTTTGATAATATCTCTTTTAATACACCAGGAACAGTCGGCACAGAAGGACTTAAAAAGGGAACAGCTCAGATGACGATCGGTCAAAAATCGATGACGGTAAATGGAACGCCAACAACGATTGATGCAGCTCCGATGACTCGCAATGGGTCGACGTATGTTCCAATCAAGTATGTGCTGGACGCATTTGGCGGGCAAGCCAAATGGAATGCGGGCGATCAACGGATCACCATTATGCGCGGTGGTGTGCTGATAGATTTGACTGTAGGAAAAAAAGAACTGATTCTAAACGGAAAGCGTAAGAGCTCTGAAGTTGCACCTATTGTACTAGGAGGAAGGACTTTAGTCCCATTAAGACTTGTGTCTGAACAGTTAGGAATGACTGTAAAATGGGAACAAGAAACGAAGACCATCACCCTCCAGTCATGATATGGTATGATATATACTTGAAATGCTAGGATTGGAGTAGAACATTTGTGGACTTTCAAGCCGATATCATAGACCGAGTCATTAAAAATGCCATCCAGGTGATGGAGAACAGCAAATATCAGATGTTCGAAATATTGGACACGGCCCGGACCGAGCTGGTCACGTTAAATCAAGAGCTCCAGAGCGTATTGAAGGAAACGGCAGAAACGATCGAAAAAGTGGACCAGCTGGAAATGAACTATCGGCGGTCCCGAATTCGGTTGACTGAGGTCAGTCGTGATTTCGTCCGCTACTCGGAAGAGGATATCAAGCAGGCTTATGAGAAGGCAACACAGCTTCAACTCGATGTGATGATTTTTCGCGAGAAGGAAATGTATCTCAAAGCCAGAAGAGATGATCTTCAAAAGCGGGCCAAAAGTGTCGAGGCTTCTGTCGAGCGGGCCGAAACTATTGGTTCGCAGATGGGGGTCGTGCTGGAATATTTATCGGGTGAATTGGGACAAGTGACGCGGATCATTGAATCGGCCAAAAATCGGCAGTTTATTGGTCTGAAAATTATTTTGGCTCAGGAAGAGGAGCGTAAGCGCATATCCCGTGAAATTCACGATGGACCTGCGCAACTCCTTGCGCATCTAGTGCTTAGGACGGAAATTGTGGAAAGAATGATCGCCAAGCAGGAATTTAAGATGGTTCAGGACGAAATAGTAGACTTGAAGAAACAAGTTCGCTCCAGTCTTGAGGAAATGCGAAAGGTCATTTTCAACTTGCGTCCCATGGCTCTGGATGACCTGGGGCTTATTCCGACGCTCCGGAAATATGTGCAGGATTTTGAAGAAAAAACAAAGATTAGAGCGCTTTTTGAAACAAGGGGCAAGGAACACCGTCTCTCTTCCGCGATGGAAGCAGCCATTTACCGTCTGATCCAGGAAGCTTTGACTAACGCTGCCAAGCATGCTTACCCTACCTATGTGCTTGTTGAGATTACCTACCAGGCACAGCTTGTAAAAATTGTTGTGCAGGATAATGGTCTGGGCTTTAAGCCAGAGCTTTTTCAGCAAAAAAGCAAAGACCATGGGCATTTTGGTCTGATTGGTATGCGGGAAAGGGTTGAACTGCTCGAGGGGAGAATGGAGATCGAATCAGCTGAGAATCAAGGCACCAAGATAGTGATTCATATCCCAACCAACGTGGAAAAGGGAAAGGAGTAACAACATGGAAAATCAGGAAATGAGTAATGCACCCATTAAAGTTCTCTTAGCGGACGACCATCAGTTGTTCCGTGAAGGACTTAAACGTATTTTGAATATGGAGGACGACATTGAGGTCATCGGAGAATGTGGCGATGGCATTCAAGTGTTGGAATTCTGCAACGTAGAGAAACCGGATATTGTTCTGATGGACATTAATATGCCAATTGAAAATGGTGTAGAGGCAACTGAAAAACTACGTGAGATGTTTCCGGACGTCAAAGTGATCATTTTATCCATTCATGATGATGAAAGCTATGTATTCGAGACGTTGCGCAAGGGGGCCAATGGCTATCTGTTAAAAGATATGGAGGCCGAATCCCTCATTAATGCTATTCGTTCAGTACATGAAGGATATGCATTCATTCATCCGAAGGTAACGGGTAAGCTTATTCAGCAGCTCCGTCGGATGACTTACCTGAATGAAACAGGGGCTATGGCGGAAGGCCATACTAAGGAAGCAGGCGTGAAGTTTGTCGCAGGTGAAAATAATCCACTGACCCGCCGTGAAGCAGAAGTGTTGCGTCTAATGGCTGAAGGCAAGAGCAATAAGATGATTGGTGAATATTTATTCATTAGTGAGAAAACAGTCAAAAACCATGTTAGTAGCATTTTGCAAAAAATGGAAGTTGATGACCGTACACAAGCAGTTATTAACTCCATCAAATATGGATGGGTTACGCTGTAAAGTGTAGTCTTTTCATGCATTAGACGATGCAGCTGCCTAGATATGAATGCTGTACCGCCTTTCTTTTAGAGCGAGATATCCGCTCGTATGGAAGTCCAGTACATAACCGTGACACCTCTTCCTGTTATACGGCATATATTGTCGCTATAGGAGGAGGTGGAACCCTCGTGACGGCTCACTTGGTTTGGATATTGCTTATATATGGTGTGGGAGCTGCAGTCGTGCATCTCATGTATATACGACAGGCGGTTCAGGCTTATCACAATGGCGAAGATGCACACACGACATCGCTGGATCATCGTGCGACTCGCTACATTGTGATTACATCCAATGATGGAGATCGTGTGGAATGGGTGATGCGTTCATTGAGTATCCTTGCCTGGCTACACCGGAGGCCGCTACATGTAACGGTACTGGATGATGAATCTATAGACGATACGCTACCGATTCTGACCCGGCTGGTGCGCTATAGTCATATGGATGTTTCAGTCATCTCATGTCGTTTTTCACCGGGGAACCCGGTTTTGCCGAAGTCAGGCGGTGAAAAACAGGTTGTTATTGATCTTAGAACAGCAAACCCGTTGGCGGGCGCCCCATTTGTTCCTTAGTGACAGGGATCTGTGGACATCGTGGTTAAAATCAGATATAAATATTTATAGACAGTTGCATATGCAAGACAGTAGGGATTTCGTTGAAATCTGTTTGATGTGAAGCACACTTCAGGCTAACAGCCATGGAAGTGTGCTTTTTTGCTGTTTTCTGGGGTGATAAGCACTAGGAAAAATGAATGAAAGGATAGATTGAACATGAAAATTGCAGTATATGCAGTCAGGTATAAAGGGAAATGGAATCTCCGATTATCTGTGGATATTCGAGTAGATATGACATGGTGGTTGCGCCAAGTTAAGGACCAGGAGAATGCTGTCGAAAGGTGGGTGTTATTAGGAGACGAGCTTCCCTTGTCTTGGGGAGTAAGCCTATGTGGAAGATTTAAGGGATTAGCAGAAATGGAGCAGTGGGGGGATCGGCAATGGTGGGCTTATATTCTTTCACAGCTAAAGAATGAACTGGTTCTTGAGTCTTCTAATGGAGAACGAATCTTATCTGGAGGAGTAGAAAATATATGCATTTGGGACCGTCAACAAGGGTGGGTTTCTCGCACTAAACATGGGAATGAGGGACGGGAAACAATGGGAACTGTACGTTCTATTCAAAACAGGAAGCTCGCTACGGGAGTAGATGGATTGGATATGGAAGGTTTAACAGGACAAGCGAACGAGCTGACTCATTTGTTGGCAGGACGCCAGTTGCTCGTACCTGAAGCTGAAGCACTGCTAGCAGAGGCAGCCCCGGATTTGGAGCCTACTTGGCGTTCAGCTGCGCAACTTGCATATCTGCAAGGCCGACTCAGCTTTGCTGCTGGTCTGGCTCCAGCACCACTTGCGCGCTGGTCTGCCGCGCGTAGGCATGAACTCCGCTGCAACCGTTGTGGCAGCGGAAAGGTGCACCGCACAAGCTGCGCGTCGTGCGGCTGTAAGGCGTGCGCCTACTGCGAGACATGTCTCACGCTTGGGCGCAGCCGTGAGTGCTCGCTGCTGCTGCGCGGTACAGAGAAACCTGCCATGCCGCGCGCGGCAGAGGTAGCGCCGGCGGCGAATCTCGACCGCTGGGGGCTGAGTCCTGCACAACGTGCTGCCGCCGAAGTAGCGCTGCGCTTTTTGGCTGCACCACCCCGCAGGGTGCGGAAATGCTCCCGCCCGGAAGGCCAATGGCAACGAGCGCGCGAGTTATTCCGGCGCAGCATGCGTGTGCGCCAGGAATTAGGTGCTGCCGCTGCGCATGGCAGCACTCTTGCCGGCTACAAGCAGTCCTCGCCCAAATCTGGCGAGTGTGCTTGGGGGATTGCTGGCCGGCAATTACCTGATTCTGCGGTCGAACGTTTTCTGCTCTGGGCCGTGACTGGCGCAGGCAAGACGGAAATGATGTTTCCGCTTTTACAGCATGTGTTGGAGCGCGGAGGGACAGCGCTTGTAGCAACACCACGCCGAGATGTGGTATTGGAGTTGGCACCTCGCTTGGCAGTTGCCTTTCCTCAAGTTAGTATGGTGACACTTTATGGAGGGAGTGCAGAACGGTGGCAAAGGGGACAACTGACACTAGCAACAACACATCAGCTGTTGCGTTATCGCCAGGCCTTTGATTTGGTTGTAATTGACGAGATTGATGCATTTCCTTATCACAATGATCCAATGCTTGCCTTTGCTGCCCAAGCAGTATGCAAGCAGGAAGGGAAATTTATTTATTTGTCTGCGACGCCACCGCGTCCTTTGCAGAAAGAGGCTGCACGTGGTCAACTGCCACATGCCAAGGTTCCCGTTCGTTTTCATCGTCATCCCCTACCTGTCCCCATTCGTTTGGGGACTGCTCCAGTGCATCATTGGCTGCAAAAAGACCAGCTTCCTGCTTCATTTATTCAGCGCCTATACATATCCATTCAACGAGGGGCGCAGGTCTTTCTATTTGTGACACGAATCTCATATATTCAAGGTCTTGTGGAACTGCTGATGAGACAATTTTCTGATATACCTATTGCCGGCACATCATCGCAGGATGAAGAACGAACCGCTAAGGTGCGTTTGTTTCGAGCTACTGAAATACGTGTGCTGGTCACAACCACTATTTTGGAGCGGGGTGTGACTGTTCCACGAAGTGATGTGTATATATTAGACGCGGACAGCAGTCTTTTTGATGAAGCATCCCTTGTCCAAATGGCTGGTCGCGCGGGAAGATCTAAGGATGATCCATCTGGTAGTGTTATTTTTATATCCCCTCAATGGACTAGCGGTCAAAAGAGAGCGATTAAGCAGATTAAACGCATGAATGCACTGGCTCGGAAAAAAGGATATCTGAATTGACGAAGCACTAAATGCATTAAATAAAAAAAAAATTTTGGAAATGTGAAACCTGAAACAATGTTGGTACGTAAACTACCAGGAAAGGTGCATTTTGGTATGGGGATGATTCCAAGAACCCGTCTGTTTTTGAATTGGTTATTCCATCGTCAGTCGCAAACATGTGTTGCTTGTGGCAAGCTCGCAGGTCATTTTTCCGAATTTACTGGGCTTTGTACTCATTGTTCGATTCAAATTCCTTGGATTTACAACATTCGTTGTGTACATTGTGGACGTCCGACGTTTTGTCCGGATTGCGTCAGGCCCGACCGATTAGCGCGTTACTATATATGCAATCGGAGTGCGATCAGCTATACGCCGATGGCGAGAGAATGGATTGGGCAGTTCAAATATCGTGGCAATGAAAAGTTTGGTCCCCTGCTGGGCGAGATCTTGAACCGAGCCTATCAGGCGATGAGACATGAGTTTGCGGGTCATAATTGTACTCGTTTCAAGCGATCTTTGTGGGATGTAGATATAGTGACCTGTGTCCCGGTAAGTGAAAAGAGGTTGACGGAGCGAGGTTTCAATCAGGCCCAAATTTTGGCGGAAAAGATTGCTAAGCAAAATAAGCTCCCCTTCCTTTCTTTGCTTGTTCGCCCACAAGATACAGGCAAACAAAGCTTTAAATCAAAAAATGAACGCATGAATACAATGAATAATGCATTTTCCGTTATCCCCAATATGGTGAATTTGATGGATTCTTTTATTTTAAAAGCTGGATCTCAACGTGCTATGGAGCATATGCATTCCGTTACAATTTTGCTTGTAGATGATATTTATACAACGGGGAGTACATTGCAGGCGTGTGCACGTGTTTTGAGAGAAAAGGCATTAGAACAAGGAGTACATTTGGCTATCTTTTGTCTAACCTTAGCGAGATCATGAGTCTGAATTTCTATTATATTCCATAATTTTGTGCTTGAAACTATGAAAAAAAGGTTATAATTCTTTTGAAAGAGGGATTAAATGATAGAGCATAAGCCTTTTAATCCGTACAATCAGCAGAATTTGACAACAAGCTAGAGAGAGATATATAATAAAAATATAGACACGAACAAAAAGTTAGGAAGTGAGGGATGAAATCAGAATATTTCAATTTAGAGGTTGATTTTTTTGGAAAAGAGGAGTACAATTTCTTTCTGTTGATAGCTAACATGATTGGTAATAAGTGATTAGCTAACGACAAAAGAGCGGACATTGGGAGTGTCTCGCTCAGTAGTAAAGCAGTTAATTAAAATTTAAAGCTAAAAAGAGGAGAGAATAAAATCATGAAAAACGTAATGAAAAAAGTAGCAGTTTCTAGCATGCTGGCTGTTAGCTTAGGTGCAGTATCTTTGTTGAGTCCACTTGCAACAGGTCAAGTAATGGCAAAATCCGGTTCAGATTACATCAAAGATCAAGCTGAAGAACAACTGATCATTCAACAACAAGAAGCAGCACAAAAAGCATTTGAAGCAAAAGTTTATGGAACTGGAACTACTGAAAATGCAGCAACTACAACACCTGCTCAATCGACAACAGAGAACAGCAACCAAACAACAACTACAAAACCAGCAGCAACTACAACTGAAACACCAGCAACAACTGTAAAAACAATCACTGTAAATGTTCAAGAAGGCGACACATTGGCTTCTATTGCTGAAAAATACGGTGTAACTGTTGAACAATTGGTAAAAATCAACAACTTGATTAAAGTTGGTCAAGAACTGCAAGTACCACAAACAAATACAACTAAATAATTAACATTATAAATTGTTTTATAAAATATATTTATTAAACCAAGCGTTTGACTATAGTATACGGGAAGGCCTCTATTAAAACAATGCTTTTTTGAATAATTATTTGTAAAATCGCTTGTTTTTTTGGGCTGCAAATTTCCGATGGTACATCTAGCTTAATTTCAGATAGGTTATAGGTTGAATTGATGTTAGGTGTATGAGATTTATGAATACCCACACTCCATGTGCGGAGCATTCGTATGGACGCCGATCCCCCGGATTTATAGCATTTTCTTGATGCATCGGGGCACAGGTGAACATGAATTCTTCTGAGGATTGTTTCGCCCGGTTTTTCCCTCATTTTATTTCTACATTTTAACCATATTCATATATAGCTATTTAATGATAATGAAGCGCTATTCCCGAGAAGAACTGGAATGGCGCTTATTTTATTTTTTTATCTAAAGTACGGAGGGATGTTTGACGATAAATACTCACATGTAATAGGCTGGATTAGAAGGACTTATTTGCCTCTACACTTTATGTTGTTGCATATTAATGTACATAGAGATGGGAAAGATTTTACCCGTTTAATCTTCCTTTCTTATAACTTTTACTATGATAACGAACGAAATGTAGAATTGTGTTAAAACTAAAAAAAAATTCGGAATATTTGCTAGACGAGGCTCTTCACTATAAGTTAATGTAAGGATAATAGTAATTAAAGACCGGAACTTGGAAAGGGGCGCTACAGAGGATGAATTTGGATAACTGTCCTCGCTGTGGAAAGTTGTTTGTTAAGAATGTTAGAGGGATTTGCCAGAACTGTATTAAAGAAATTGAGGTTGAATACGAGCACTGTGTCAAACATATACGTGAAAATAAAGGTATTCATATGCATGAGCTTTCGGAGGCTACAGGCGTCTCTGTTAAACAAATCACGACATTTATACGTGAGGGACGTATTTCCATTGCTAATGCGCCCAATATGACGTATCCTTGCGAGGTATGCGGGATACCGATTCGTGATGGGCATATGTGCGATTCTTGTCGAACACGTCTGACTAAAGACCTGAATCAGGCCATACGCGAAAGTAGTAATCAGGATCAAAGTAATAATATGGGCTCAGGTACCTACAGCGCGATGGATAAACTTCGTGGAAACTAGTACAGGGGAATTAAATACGCATTCAGCTATTCAAAAAGTTTCAAATACCGCCGATAATCTTTATAGAGCTTATCGGTTTTTTTATTTTAGCAACCATGCACAAAATAAAGAAGTAAGGCATAATACGAACCATGTTCGACGCTATGTCGTCTGATACATTCTGACCATATCAAATAACTAAGGAAGGTGGAAGTTATGAAAATTAACGAGACCAACCGCATCGGAGCTATTAATCCATATCAACGAAATATTGAAACAGGACGTCAGGAGGAGCAAAAGAAATCCCGCCGTAAGGACGAGGTTTCCATTTCTCCAGAAGCAATGGAAATGCTGAACCGCAGCAGTGATGCAGACCGCGTTAAGAAAATTCAGGAGCTTAAGCAGCAAGTAGCATCTGGAACCTATCGTGTGGATGCCGATAAAATTGCAGAGAAGCTGTTACCTTTCTTTAAGCAGTCTTCCGAAAGCTAGGTGAAGGAATATGCCTTTAGAGCGTTTGATGGATGTGCTGGAGCAGCTTAGAGAGTCGCACGAGCAGTTGATTGCATTAGGAACTCAGAAAAAAGAAGCACTGATATCAAATAAGGTTGAGCAGCTCATACAAGTCATGAACCAGGAATCGAAAATGTCCAGACACATTGAACAGCTGGATGAGCGACGCCTGCAGGCAGCATATGAATTTTTGCAGGAACGTGGTATTAAGTCTAAGTTGAATCTCAATATTACGGAGTTGTCTCGTCTTGTGTTTGATGTAGAAGACAAGCAGCGCCTCCTTCAAATTCAAAAAAATCTAGCGGATACGCTTGTAGAATTGAAAAAATTAAATGAGTTGAATCAACAGCTTATACAACAGGCGCTTTCCTATATTGATTTTTCTATTGAGAGTATGTCATATTATGCGGAATCTGAAGCGGTTTATCAGCGTCCAGCTGACAAAAGCACCTCTACTGTACGAGCGGGACTATTTGATACACGCGCCTAATTGAAGGAGGAAAATATGGTCTCAACATTTCATGGTATAGAAACAGCAAAAAGAAGCTTGAATACACAAACGGCAGCATTAAATACAACTGGACACAATATCTCAAATGCCAACACAGCGGGTTACTCCAGACAAGTGGTTAGTATGAAGGCCTCGGAATCTATGGAA
Organism: Paenibacillus sp. lzh-N1; assembly: GCF_002872435.1. NCBI lineage: Bacteria > Bacillati > Bacillota > Bacilli > Caryophanales > Paenibacillaceae > Paenibacillus > Paenibacillus sp. lzh-N1. Next base: position 2,262,096 of record NZ_CP025696.1, read on the forward strand.
GCCTATGGTTTGAATCGTTCTGTTGTACGAGGCCAAATGGGTACAGGGGTGGAATTTACTGCTATTGAGCGTGTTCGTCAGACGTTTTTAGATGACCAGTATCGCAATGAAAACTCCTCTTTAGGTGGATGGAGTATCCGCTACGATACGTTGAATAAGCTCGAAACGATTATGAATGAGCCTTCTGACACAGGTATGCGCAAAGTCATGGACAATTTTTGGAATGCTTGGTCGGATTTGAGTCAAGATCCGCAGGATGTGACTAACCGTAAAATCGTAAAAGAGACTACGTTGGCCTTAACGGATGCCTTGAATCAAACAAGTAAGCAGCTTGATGCACTGGAGACTGATTTAACTAGTAATATTACTTTAAAAACAACAGAAATGAATTCCCTTTTGCAATCTGTAGCAGATTTAAATAGTAATATTACCAAATTGGAGTCTTTAGGGGATAATCCTAATGATTTAAGAGATCAGCGAGATTATGCGATTGATAAGTTGTCTAAACTGGCTAACGTGCAAGTTACTCAATTAGATAACGGATATCAAGTAACAGTAGCCGGACAGATAGTTGTAACTGGTAGCGAACTTACTCCAGTAACTGCAGACGGTCTTCAGGCTGCTTTTACAGGTGGAACCTTGACTGGCGGCGAAGTTTACGGAATGGTATTGTCACGTGACAGATATGTTGCGGACTACAAAAACCAAATGAACCAATTGGCGAACACACTGGCTAATGGAAATATTGAAGTTACCCTTCCTAAGGGAACTGTGCTTCCTGAAGGAACGGTATTAAATACAGGTCCAAATAATACAGCGGTTACCTACTCTAATGCAAATAATAACCGGACTTTAACAAGCGATTTGAAAGTTACTGTCCAAGGGATCAATGCACTTCATCAGTTGGGTTATACAATTAGTGGCACAACTCCTACCAAAGGGGATGCTTTTTTTACTTCTAAAGACGGTGCTGCGATTACAGCTGGTAATATTACGTTAAATCCCGACATACAAAATGATCCTAATAAAATCGCAACTTCTCTGCGGGTAGATGGCATGGGAACGACCGATGAGAAAGTGATACTCGGGAACAATGCTTTAGCTATGGCTATGGCTAATTTGAAAAATGTGAAATTTGATTTTGGGACAGCTTTATCCAATCCAACGTCAGTGGATGACTACTTTAGCTCTATTGTCGGGCAGCTTGGGGTTCAGACTCAGGAAGCGGAACGTCAATCACAGAATGCGCAGCTCCTGACGGAGCAAGTGGATTTAAGTAGACAATCTGTCAGCGGGGTGTCTCTGGATGAGGAGATGTCCAATCTGATCAAATTTCAGCATGCTTATAGTGCGTCTTCTCGTTTTATGACGACATTCGATCAGCTGTTGGACAAGCTAATTAATAGTACAGGCCGTGTAGGACTCTAATTCTATTTTTGTTAGTAGGAGGTAGCGTATGGCGATTCGAGTAACCTCGGGGATGATGAGCATGCAGACGCTCAATAACCTGAATCGTAACTACAGTAATATGAATAAAATGGAAAATCAGATCACAACTGGGCGTAAGCTCAATAAACCTTCAGATGATCCTGTAGGTGTAACTTATGCCCTTAGGTATAGATCTGAGTTAGCTTCTAATGAGCAATACTCCAGCAATGCAGATGCAGCCGTGAGTTGGTTAGATTTTACCGACTCTACTATGCAGCAGGCTGGAAATGTCATGAAACGGTTAAAGGAGCTGACGGTTCAAGCTTCAAGTGAAACTGTTCCTCAATCCGGATTGGATGCAATTAAGTTGGAAGTCGATCAGCTTAAGGAACAAATGACCAACATCGGGAATAGCCAAATCCGTGGTAAGTATATTTTTAATGGTCAAAAGTATGACCAGGCACCTTATGAACTTACGAGTATCATTACTAGTTATGACCAAATTGATACAGATCGGGGTGCTGTGAATTATGCAATAGGAGATCAGTCCACGTTTCAGGTAAATACACCTGGGAGTGAATTTTTTGGAGCTTCAACGGATGCGGATAATGTATTTAAAGTTATGGATAACTTAAGTGCCGCTTTAACAACTGGTAACTATAGCGCTATTAGTGCCCAGTCCGTTAATATTGAATCGCGTTTTACAAAAATGCAGGCTAGTTTGTCTGAGGTTGGTGCACGGACAAACCGTGTACAACTTGTTCAATCTCGTTTGGATGATAGAAATCTGAATTTAACAAGCTTGCAATCTAAGACTGAGGATGCTGATATTGCAAGCTTGATGATTCAGGCAACGTCTGCCCAAACCATTTATGAGGCAGCCTTGAAATCATCTGCTCAGATCATGCAACCTTCTTTAATGGATTTTATGCGTTAATTTTTTAAAGTCTTTGACATTGGTACTGTAGAGCTATGGATGGAAATCCGTAGCTCTTTTGTTGATTTTTAAGGAGGATAAGAAATGACCCGAAAATTGAATGGAATAAGATTGCGTGATGAAGAAGTAGTTTTTGTTTTTCCTAAGGGATTACTCGGTTTTGAGCATTTACGTGAATATAAGCTACAAGAGCATAATGAATTATTCAGTATTTTGAGCGCCGTAGAAGAGGCGGCAGTCACGTTTATTACGGTCAATCCATTTGATTTTGTATCTGATTATGAGTTTGAACTATCCAATGATACACTTGCAGATATCGGTGTAACAGATCGAGAGCAGATTGAAGTTCGCTGTATTGTGACTTGGCATAGTAATAGGGAAAAAGTAACAGTCAACTTGCTTGCACCTTTAATTTTCAATGTAGAGAAGTCTATTGGCAAACAAATTGTTTTACAACATACTGATTATACTACAAGAGATGCATTGTGGCCGAAGCCAACACATGAAGAGCAGGGTGGTGAATCCTAGTGCTTGTTTTATCCCGTAAAAAAGGTGAGTCCGTTGTAATCCATAATGACATTGTAATAACTGTATTATCTGTTGAAGGTGATAACGTAAAGTTAGGTATATCAGCACCAAAAGATATAGATATATATCGCAAAGAGATTTTTGATGCAATCCAGGATAACAATCAAAATGCAGTTATGGACCTTGAAGCTCTTAAGAACGCCATGTTGGAAATGGGAGAGAGAAGCAAAAATTAGTGAAGAAATGAATATGTCCAATTGATATTGGAAGATTACTGAATAAAATTTTGAAATGCTATAAACAATTTTGTGCGAGAGGTCGATATATAATTTAGAACGGTAATTCTTCAGGGCGGCCGACCTGTGAAGACGTTCATACCACAAGGATGTGGGCATTAAACCATTTCAGGGAGGAAATTTACAATGATTATCAACCACAATATTCCGGCATTGAATACACACCGCAACATGGGTCTGAACACAAATGCAGCAAGCAAAAACATGGAGAAACTGTCTTCTGGTCTGCGTATCAACCGCGCAGCTGACGATGCTGCTGGTTTGTCCATCTCCGAATCCATGCGCGGTCAAATCCGTGGTTTGGAGCAAGCTCAACGTAACGCTCAAGACGGTATCTCCTTCGTACAAACTGCTGAGGGTGCAATGAACGAAGTATCCTCCATGCTGACTCGTATGAAAGAACTGAACGTTCAAAAAGCAAGCGGAACTTACAGTACTAACGATAGAGATAATATTGGACAAGAGTTGGATCAACTGGGTGCCCAAATTGATGAAATCATGACCAAAACTACCTTCAATGGTATCACGATTACTGCTGGAGCAAGCATTACAGTTAATGATAAAGCTACCAGTACTATTGCTATTGCTTCTATCACAACTACATCGTTCAGTGGTTTGAATTCCACAACAACACTTGTTAGTGTAGAAGATTCAATCAAAGCCGTTTCGACAGAACGTGCTAAACTGGGGGCTGTCCAAAACCGTCTGGAGTACACTTCCAACAACATTGGCACTACAGTAGAGAACCTGAGTGCTGCTGAATCCCGTATCCGTGATACAGATATGGCTAAAGAAATGGTTGCTTTGTCCAAAAACAACATCTTGCTGCAAGCTTCCCAATCCATGCTGGCACAAGCAAACTCTGCTCCACAAGGTATTTTGTCTGTACTTCGTTAATCTATACTTTTTCTTTAGAAGAGACCTTGATTTTCAAGGTCTCTTTTTTGTTATTCCCTTCATAATTAGCACTTATTATCCGATATAAAGAGTATTAAATTTAATAACGTTCTTGATGATGCTTCAACACGATAAGGGGGGTAAGTTGTGGATAATAGTATTTCTGGTCTTGGCCCAATACCAGGACAGGCGAAATCTATCTCGCCCAAGGGTGTCGCAGATGAACCATCAATTATAGCTATAAATCAGCAATATGTTAACCAATCAGTCGAAAAGTTGTCTGGTGAAGAAGAAAATGCACTTCAGCAATTAGAAAAGGCGATTAGAGCTGTACAGGGACCTGAAAAAAAGTTTGAGATTTCCGTTCACAAGGAGACCCACGCGATTATGATAAAGGTCTTTGATAAACAGACGGGGGACTTAATTCGGGAAGTGCCGCGTGAGAAACTTCTTGATGTAGCGGCGAATTTTATGGAGATGAATGGGCTTATTATTGATGAAAAGGCTTAATATTCAGGAGGATTAGTTATGACAATGAGAATTAGCGGTTTGGCATCAGGTATGGATATTGATTCAATGGTCAAAAAGTTAATGACTACAGAGAGTATTCCATTGAACAAACTGAACCAGCAAAAGCAACTGACCGAGTGGAAGCGTGACGGATATCGTCAAGTAAGTACAAAATTAGTTACTTTTAATGAAAAATTAACAAATTTTAGTTTGAGTAGCGCTATTGATTCAAAAAAAACAACCGTTACAGGAGCTTCTAATGTACTCACAGCAACAGCGACAGGAGCATCTGTGGATTCTGTGTTAAATATTAAAGTCACCAATTTGGCATCTGCTTCTAATGTTGTATCTTCTGGAGGGACGGTAGGTGCTTCTCCTGGTACAACAAAGCTATCAGATATCTATACGGGTACTGAAACCAGTATTAATGTAGGAGCAGATACTATAAATTTTACTGCGGACGATACAATCGACTCACTGATTTCAAAAATTAATGGGAGTACAAAAGCGGGTGTGACCGCTGTATATGACTCATTATCTGGTAAAATTTCTCTAACTAACAAGGAGACAGGAAATAAGGATATTACATTAGGTGGAGAGCTTCTTGAACAAAGCTTCGGACTTAAAACAGCTAATGTAGTAAAAGGGGTAAATGCGATTGTTGAAATTAATGGTCTGACAACAGAGCAGACCTCAAATCGTTTCACAGTTAATGGTGTCGAAATCAGTTTAAATGGAACTACACCGACAGGACAGTCAACACAAATTGAAGTTTCACAGGATGTTGACGCAATGGTTAACACTATAAAATCTTTTGTTGAGGCGTATAATGATACACTTTCGACATTAAACCAAAAAACAAGTGAAGAACGTTATCGTAAATATCTACCATTGACTAGTGATCAGAGAAAGGACATGAAGGATGATGAGATTACACTCTGGGAAAGCAAAGCTAAGAGTGGTATGCTCAAAAATGATTCCATCGTAGATAAAACACTTAGTGATATGAGGTCAGCTATTATAACAGACGTAGTTCTACCGAATGGTGAAAAAATAAATTTGACTCAGATCGGAATTACAACTGGTAGTTATAGTGAGAAAGGGAAACTTTACGTAGACGAGAAAAAGTTGCGTGCGGCTTTGGAGACCACTCCTGAGAAGGTAACTGCCTTATTCGGGCAGACGGATAATTCCTCTTCGACGAACTATACGAGTTCCGATGGTATATTCAGCCGACTGAAGAAGACCAACCAAGGAGCTCTGCAAAGTCTGGCGGATAAGGCTGGAACATCGAAAGTCAGTTCTGATTTAACGGCAGCTTTTCAGCCCAAGAGTCAAATAGGGGACCAGTTATCGGATTATGATAAGCGGATCGATGCTCTACAAGACAGGCTTACAATGATAGAAACCCGTTATTACCAACAGTTTACTGCTATGGAAACAGCCATGAATAAATACAATAGCACCTCATCCAGTCTTTCAAGTATGTTTAGTTAAAACCAATCTTATTAAAGGAGAGATCCAGGTTTGATTAATTCACCCTACCAAAAGTATCAACAAGCCCAATTGCAAACTGCTTCACCAGGACAATTGTTGCTAATGCTGTATGATGGAGCGATCCGTTTTATACGGGCGGGAATTAAGGGGATAGAGGAAATAAATCATGAAAAAGCTAATACGAACTTGTGTAAAGCACAGGCCGTTATCAATGAACTTATTGCCGCTTTAAATCATGATTATCCGATTTCCGCCACTCTTTATCAAGTGTACGAGTACATGCTTCACCAGCTTATCAATGCCAACTTGAAAAAGAATATAATACCTGCGGAAGAAGTCATTTCCCATTTAACAGAATTAAGGGGTGCTTGGGATACAGCTATAAAATCACTAAATCATAATGTAGAGTCGATTGAATGATTGCTGTTCAGGAATATGTAACCCAACTGGAAAATATTACGATAGAGCTTATAGAGCGAATCAATCAAGTTAGTTACACAGAATTAAGCCAGTATGCAGATCAAAGAGAAATAATTTCCCTTAAAATCATTTCTAATCAACAAAGCCTTAATGAAGCAGATAAAAAACGAATTCAGCAACTTACTCGTTTCGACAAAGTTATTCTTTCCAAAATGGAAAGTTATAAAACGGAAGCTAGTGAGTGGTTTGCAAAAAAAGGGACTATCCAAGGTCAACAGGCAGCATACAATGCTAAATATACACCTGATAGTTTGTTTTTTGACAAAAGGAATTAATTAATAATGGGAAAAGAATGGGTTGGTAAAAAGATGAAGCTGCTTAGTGTGTGTATGATCGTAAGGGACGAGGAAGCATTGCTTCCTCGCTGCCTTGACAGTGTGCGAAATATTGCTGATGAGATTATTATTGTGGATACAGGCTCGTCCGATCGGACAAAAGAGATAGCTCAAGAATACACGGATCTCATTTTCGATTATGAATGGTCTAATGATTTTGCAGCCGCACGTAATGAATCCATTCGTTTTGCTACAGGCAAGTGGGTTTTAGTGTTAGATGCAGATGAATATCTATCTGCTGATGATGGTCCCAAGTGGCTGAATTTTATAACCCAACAAACTCCTAAGCCTGGTGTAGGGTACACGCTTACTGTAGTAAATTACTCAGGCTCGTCGGAAAGAATGGATCAAATATCGACTGCTCCTGTAACTCGATTGTTTCCTAATTTCATGGGGATACAGTTTTACCGCCCCATTCATGAACAATTGTGTGTAGGTGAGCAGAATGGAAAAGTATACACACAAATGACAGAGCTTTGTATATACCACACGGGTTATCAGGAGGAAACTATAGTAAAGAAAAATAAGCACAATCGTAATATGGAAATATTTGAGAGGATGCAACATCAAAAAGACATGAGTGCTTATGACTGGTTTACTTTGGGGAATCAATACAGGTTTACAAATGATATTGTTAATGCAATGGAGGCCTATGAAAAGTCTTTTGAAGGGGCAGATGAAACAAGTGCTTGGTATCCATATTGCTTAATTGCGCTTATCTCCCTATATATCGAAAATGACAAACTAAAAGACTCTTGGTTTTTGACGGAAGAAAAACTATCTAATTTTAGATCTTACCCAGAGTACTTTACTATAAAAGGAGCACATTACGAGTCCTTTGGTTTTTATGAAAAAGCAATTGAGTGTTATAAAAAGGCTATTGAAAAAGCTGATCGTAAGGCTCGGTTTGCGGCAACTGCCTGGCTTGTAAATCCTGCTTACGGGTATGATGTTCCAGTAAATCAATTAATTAAATTAAGTTTTCGGTTATGTCGTAATGAAGAGGCTGTATACTGGCTTGGTAAAAAGCTTCTTAGGGATAAAAAGAACGTGAATGTATTATTTAGCTTGCTTGAATGGTTAAGCTTGAACGACAATGAACAGTCTATAAAAAGGTTTTTAGATGCGAATTATGACACTCAGGAAATGTCACATTGTCTTATTCTTTTTAAAGTGTTCCTTGCCTTAGGAAATCATCGTATGGTGAACTATTATTATGATCTACTCAGTGATGAAGTAACATTAACAGATCGAGATCAGCTTAGGTATGCTCTGATAAATAAAAATAAGAAATTGTGGGCGGAATCTGTTCGAAAATTATCCTCAGAGATAAAAAAAGATTCATTTTTACAACGTCAGTTAATCATTGGTTGTATGATTTTTAATCAAAAAGACAAGTTGTTGGAGTTGTTCAAATCATCTGATTGCAGCGGTGACAATGAGTTGTTAAATGCATTGTACAACTTCATGGAAAAAAAAGAAATAGTAAGTGATGATGTTGCTGAAAACTATTCGACTGAGTTGTTTTTATTAGCTAAAGACTTATTTTTGCTTGGCTATTATGAGGAGTTTGATAATTTAGTAAATTATACGAATCATCCCAAGCTGATTAATGACGTTGGAAACTATTTCTTTAGCGTAAACCAAATGCAAGACGCAATGAATTACTATTCTTTGTTATTGTCACGTCAACAACTAGATGATAGAAGTTATGAAAATCTTGCTTTTTATCATGAGGCACAAGGTTACAGGGAAGATGCTTTAGAATTTTTTGCTGAGAGTTTAAAGCTATCACCAGAAAAAAAACATTTGTATTATCCAATTATTTGTATATCAGAACCAGAGGGGAAGAAGTCTTACTTTAATAAACTAGTTGATAATTACCCTTATGTCTCTGATATATCCTTCCTTATGGAGATGTGCAATAACTAAAAAATAGTATTGGAGTAAACTATGAAAACCAGCATAATCATTTTAACATATAACAAGCTAGAGTACACAAAACAATGTATTGAAAGTATACGGAAATACACCCATGAGAATGCATATGAAATCATTGTAGTTGATAATGCTTCTCAGGATAATACGGCCGAATGGTTAGCACAGCAAACAGATATTGTAACGATCTTAAATAAGGAAAACCGTGGGTTTCCAGCAGGATGCAATCAAGGAATAGAGGTCGCTACGGGTAATGAAATCCTTCTTCTCAATAACGATACAATCGTGACTCAGAACTGGCTCTCAAATCTTCTAAAAGCATTATATAGCTCGGATGAGATTGGGGCAGTTGGATGTGTTACAAACAGTTCTTCCTATTTTCAAGAAATTGATGTTCCATATAAAAATATCGATGACATGCATTTGTTTGCCAAAGATTATAATATCTCCAATCCGTTATCTTGGGAAGAACGCTTGAAATTAGTTGGTTTTTGTATGCTTATCAAAAAAAGTGTCGTTGAGCAAATAGGTTTGCTTGATGAAAGGTTCTCACCAGGGAATTATGAAGATGACGATTATTCCATTCGCATGCGAAAAAATGGTTATAAGTTATTGCTATGCAAGGATACATTTATTCATCATTATGGCAGTACATCATTTAAAGAGAACAATGCTTATTTTAATGAACTTTTAGAGAAAAATGCCAAAAAATTCGAAGAAAAATGGGGATTTGATCCTATTTATTCGCAACATAAGCGAGATATCCTTATTAATCTTATTGAGGCCGATGCGTCTTCTCAAATAACTGTACTTGAAGTTGGATGTGCCTGTGGAGGAACTCTGCTCGGAATCAAGAATAAATTTAAAAATAGTGTGCTCTATGGTATAGAGCTTAACGAAAATTCAGCTAGTATAGCTTCTCTAGTTGCTGATGTCATTCCACACAATGTAGAGAACGGAGATCTGCCATACCCGCAAAGCAGTTTTGATTACATCATTTTTGGGGATGTGCTGGAACATTTATATGACCCTTGGAAGACACTTGAAAATATGCATCGATTGTTGAAGCCTGACGGAAAAATATTGGCAAGCATACCCAATATAATGCATTATAGTGTGATAAATGAATTATTGGATGGGAAATGGGAGTATGCTGATGCTGGGATTTTAGATCGTACACATGTAAGATTTTTTACATTAGCATCTATTCAAAAAATGTTTATCAATAGTGGGTTTGTTAATCTGGATTTCTTGGGAGTTAATTTGCCAAGAGATAGTACTGCAGTCAAAGGACTTGAAAGACTATCTAAAGTTGCCCCAAATGAAATCTTAAATCAATTTGAAGTTTACCAATATATTATTTCTGCTTGTAACAATCAGCTTCTGGATATTATGAATGATATCAAGAACGGTCATATTAATAAGCAAGAGATATTTGAAGTTACATCTTCCCAGACTAATGATGAAATATTAAGAAATGTTAAGTTCCTATCTAGTGTAGCGGATAAAGTAGAGGTTCTGAATACGATCGGAGTCATTCACTTTGAGCAGGGGGAAATTGCAAAAGTCCTTCCTTTATTTGATGAAGCACTGGCGCTTGATGAAACTCATTTAGAGGTTATATATAATATTGCTTATTTCCTTCATCATATAGGAGAAGAAGAATTATCTGAAGAGTACATGCTCAAGCTTAAGAATCTTGATTTTACATGGTATCAGAAGCTCATGGAAGTATTAGTTTAAGCTAAATCTGGCATAAGGATAATTTTATGAAACCGACAATCTCTTTGGTTATGATTGTGAAAAATGAGGAAGCAGTACTCAAACGTTGTTTGGATAGCGCAGTAGAAAATGTTGATGAAATAGTAATTGTAGATACTGGCTCTACGGATCGTACTAAACTAATTGCAGCTGATTATAAAGCGAAAATATTCGATTATCAATGGAATCATAATTTTGCGGATGCTCGCAATTTTGCATTAGAACAGTCTACAACAGACTGGTGTATGGTTTTGGATGCAGATGAGTTTATCATCAATGATTGTAAGGATATTATTAACGCTTTTATAGCGGATGGCCCCCAAATTGGGAGGGTTAAACATACAAGCAAGTTTACTTCTAAAGACGGGCTAAATTATGAACATTGTTATATTTCTAGGATATTTCCATCGTATTGTCGGTATGTTGGGAATGTTCACGAACAAATCCAGTCCGATTTGCCCAGAGTAAAATTAAATGTAGAGATTATGCATGATGGATATATGGAAACTCAGAAGCATGATAGAAATATTCCATTACTACAAAAAGCAATTGAAGAGCATCCTGATATTTCTTATTACTATTATCAAATTGCAAAAGAATATCGTGGGTTGGGAGACGCTGAGAAAGAATTCAATAATCTTAAGAAGGCATATAAGTTAATGGATCATAAAGAGACTATTTCGACCAGTATTATAGTTAACTATATGTATTCTATTATATCTTCCGGGAACCTTAAGGAAGGTTTAGCAGTCTTTAATCATGAGGAAAAATTTATGGGCCATTCTTCTGATTTCTATTTTGTCTCTGCCCTATTTTTTTTGGAATTAATGATTAGCGATCCTCGAAAATACCAAAGTGTTCTACCTAATATTGAACAATTATATAAAAAAGCATTAGAAATAGGTGATACAGGTGAAGAGGGTAATGTAAGAGGGACTGGAAGCTTCGCAGCCCATCATAATCTGGGAGTTCTTTATGAATCAACAGGTAACATTCAGAGAGCTATTGAGCATTACAAAGCAGCAGTGGTATACAACTATGAACCATCTTTAACTAGATTACACGAACTAAAAGTTTAAAGGGCACTTGAATAAGAATGGGGAGGTAGCTCATTGAATTTGGAACAAATTAAAAACGGTATAGTATTTACAAATCAAAACCCCATATATGCTAATTTTGAAATAGGAGATTGGACCTACGGAAATCCGAGTATCTACTGTCATACAAAAAGTGAAATTCTCAAAATAGGTAAGTTCTGCTCAATTGCCGATAATGTTACTATTATGCTTGGGGGAGAGCACAGGGTTGATTGGTTAACTACTTATCCATTTAGTGAGATATTTGCGGAAGCCCAGTATCATCTAGGGCATCCAGCAACTAAAGGTAATGTCACCATTGGAGATGATGTGTGGATCGGAAATAATGTAATGATTCTGTCTGGTGTTTCTATTGGTGTCGGTGCTGCTATTGGTGCTGGAAGTATAGTTACTAAGGATGTCCCACCGTATAGTATCGTAGGAGGCAATCCTGCGCGAGTAATTAGATATAGATTCAAACCAGAGGAAATTGAACAGTTAGTAAAAATCGCGTGGTGGGATTGGTCCATTTATAAAATTAAAGCTAACTGGGATCTGTTGCTGAATGACGATATTTCGGAATTTATAGAAAGACATGCAACATAGGTGGATATGAACAGTGAAGCAAAATTACTGATTCAAAATAATAGATCCGTTTTTAGTGGGAATTGCAGAACAGCACATTCAAACGCTAAAACAGGAAGCCCAAAATTGGCTTGTCCAAAGAAATATAGCCAGATCTCAACGCAATGCTTATGAATCTAACTATACACCAGATAGCTTTCTGATGGATCGTAGAAAATAAATTCAAGAAGCTCTCGTCTAACCGCTTTATTATGTGGACGAGAGCTTTTTTAACATTTAAATAGTTTCTAAATAAAGAAAATAACCTTCAAAAGCAAAAAAATCTATCAATTTATCGTTTCAGACTCTAAAATGTAGTTTAAAACATGATTAGTAAGTCTGGCTTGGTTCAAGTTCTAATGAACAAGGAACAAAGTTGTTGACTATTTACCCATTGTATTATATATGGAATAACTATACATGAAAACATTATCAATTCCAATTGACAATGGATAACTTTGGGTGGTATAGTCAAAAATGTGGGCGAGAGCTTCACTTCATTTGATGACGAAGGGAATGTTAGTGCATGCAAGGTAAAGTAAAATGGTTTAACGCAGAAAAAGGTTATGGTTTCATCGAAACGGCTGACGGCGGCGACGTATTTGTACATTTTTCCGCAATTCAAACAGAAGGCTTCAAAACACTTGAAGAAGGACAAGACGTGGAGTTCGACATTGTCGAAGGCGCACGTGGACCACAAGCCGCTAACGTAACCAAATTATAATCATCCCCGGCATAGCCGACCTACATAATTGGTAAGATGGTTAGCAATGGATAACGCGCTAGCAACTGCCCTGGAATATATTCCAGGGCTTTTTTATGTTTTCTAAATACATAAAAAAGCCCCTTACCACCGGGTAAGGGGCTCATCATAACAGTATCTTTACTCTAGAGAACCGTCAAAGTCAGCCATCTCCACAAAAATGGTGTTGGAGGAGGCAGATTGTTTCTCTACGCGTCCGTCTGGATAATGGAACTGATAGCGCAGAATGGCCTGGGCGATCAGATACGCGCGGAGTGCAGATTCGATATCGAATGAGAAGACGAAGACGGCTTTGTGGTCAGGATCAAGCTGGCCTAATGGGATACCTTGGAGCAAATTAGGATGTGGAAGCGGTACTGAGTTCACGGTGACGGTTCTCAGTACAAGGAAATCTTCGGCTGAGAATGGTGCTGTGAGCAATAGTTCTTCCAATGGAGTATTCCCGATGTTTTCCACCTGGAATGTAAAGGACAGGGTATCTTCTTGCGCGACACGCAAAGCGCTGGAGCTAAGTGTAAGTTTAGGAATAGCTGCAATGACGGCCACGTCTACAGTGTTGGTTTGGGTGGTTTCCTGCAGGGTCTTTTTACTACTACGACGTGAGGTATATTCGATGGTGGCCTGGTTGCTGAATGTTCCATCTGCAGGTGCTTCACGAATTTGTACCTGGAGCGTGAGGGTGGGTGTCTCCCCTGGTGCAATATCTGGGAGCGTAATACCAGTGCCGGATTTGCGCCTGGCTGTGCTTTCTCTTGGATAGTCAGGCTGTTGGGTACATAAACAAGTCCATGCGGCAACAGGTCCGTAAACAACGGAAACTACGCCGAGACTCCTCCTTTATTTGTAATCTGAAGGGTGAAGGTAAGAGTGTCTCCTACAGAGGCGTCATAGGTGTTTACTTTTTTCACCAATTCGTGCAGTGGGAATCCCACTGGGATCGTCACGGTATTTGTAGTCAATGTGCCCGGTACGATTCTTCCTCCAGACAATGTAAATGAGTAGGTAAAGGCAGCTTGATTTACGATGTAGCCAGATGGAGGTGTCTCGGATACGGTTACCTGATAAGTCAGGGTCAATGACTGGCCAGGTACCACAGACCCTAGACTAACTCCGACAGCAGGGTTGGCTTCTGCAAACGTTTGACCGTTCAACTGGAGACTGCGGAATGTATAGAGTTCCGGCAGGAATGAAATTTTGCAGAATAACTTCTGAAGCAATGTTGCCAAAGTTATTATGGAGTACCGTGTAGGGCAGGTTTTCCCCTGCTTGGGCCTCCTTATGGTCTGTGGAGATGTTTGCGGCAAGCTTTGGACAGAAGTTTGGAAACTCACGATAAATGTATTTCCAGGTGCGACATTTCCAATGGCAATTCCAGCAGTTGGCGAGGCGTTAGGGAAAGGTACACCGTCGATAAGGACACTACCCGGAACGAAGGAAGTACCTGCTGGGATTGTATCGGTCTCAACGGTATCTGTGACGGAATCCACACCGTTATTCGTAATGCTTAGTGTATATCTGATCGTATCTCCAACTACAGCAGCTGCCAGACTGGATGTTTTAGTCACCTGAATATTAGGTGCAGACACAGCGACATTAACTGTATTAGTGGTACCGAAGGTCCCCGTCGTGACCAATGTGCCGTCATCCCCGTTAATTTGGGACGCAAAAAAATTAGTCGAAAAATTGTTGGGCCCAGACAGCGCAGTTAAGTTGGATGTGGTAGGTCCAAACAACGCACGATCCCCGGTGATATCTACGTCACCCTCTTGGGCGCTAATTAACGCCCTGCCGCGCAAAGTCCCCTGTACAGGCGTGGCAAACCCGCTTATTACCACGTTGACCGAGCCAGTAGCGCTGCTGACTCCTTCACCACCTACACGCAGCGATAGGTTACGGAAGGGGAGAGACGGGTTATTGTACACCACTGCCAGCGTCCATCCAGCGTGATTGGTGTTGGTAGAATCGGGAACCGTGATGGTGCCCGTCACATTTCCGACCGTATATGCCCCTGCGCCGCCTTGAATGACCAAATTTGTTACATTTGCGGTTCACACATAGGTACTGAGACTGGTGACGTTGATCGATGTTGCAGATTCGGGACTGACTGTAGTAGATAAAGCAGGCGTCTGAAATGTGATCGGATTGCTGGCGCTGGACAATACATTGGTATTGCCGTTGGCATAGCTTCCTCCCCAAATAAGTTCAGCATATAGCACGGTACTGCCCGCAGGGAGCACAAGGAATGCCGTCGATGAGTTACTGGCAAAAGCAGAAGTCGTGCCGAATGGATATGTGCCGAAGCGAGAGGCTGTATTGGTTGTGATGAAAGCGCCAATGCTGGTCACTGTACCTGGCACCCCCGCCGAAGCAGAACGTGCCAGCCCGAGTGTATTTCCTATAAAGGTAATAGCCCCGGTCTGGTTCGTTGCATAACGCTGAATAAAAGCCATGGATTAACTTCCTACTTTCCATCTCTCCCCAATTAGCTGTCTTAGGATTTTTGCAGGGGAAGAGCCAGCTGGGCTGGGTGTAATGATCCTTTCGTATAAATTGCCTGCATGATAGTCAGGTCTTGCTTTTAGCATAGGTTCTATACCGGATTCAGTCTGACAAATAACTCCCTCCCCAGTCGATAAAATACATAGCATGAACTCGAAATAGTTGATTTGTCATGACACCAGCAGAGTAACTTTTTAAATTTCTCTTCATTATTCACATATGTATGCGAGCTGAATTTAAACATGACCCTTTTCATAGAATGGCGTTATGGGAAGTGTTTTGTCGAATCATGAGGAAAATTGTAAAAAAACTTCGAAATGTTGATCTCCTTTTTTACTTGGCGTTAACATATGTGTTATACTGAAGAGGCAAAGGAGGCGTGCCCTATGAACTTAACAGTACGAGGTCAACAGATCGAGGTTACCGACGCTTTGAAGGACTACGTTGAAAAGAAATTCAGCAGACTTGAAAAGTATTTCGATGCACCCCCGACGTCTGATGGAAGTGTAACGTTAAGCACAACCAGAGATTTGCACACTGTAGAAGTAACCATTCCTTTGCCGGGGCTTGTACTCCGTGCCGAAGACGAAAGCGATGACATGTATGCATCCATTGATGCCGTGGTAGACAAGCTAGAACGGCAAATTCGCAAGCACAAGACCAAACTAAACCGAAAATTCCGGCAGGAAGGTAGTTTAAAAACCCTTTTTGTGGAAGATCCGGCTGGTGGTGTGGCTGTTGCTGAAGATGAGGATGCAGAATTGGATGAGCTGGAAGTCGTCCGCACCAAGCGTTTCTTATTGAAACCTATGGATGTGGAAGAAGCTATTCTGCAAATGAACATGATTGGACATAATTTCTTCGTATTTGCTAACATTGATAATGAAGAAGTTAACGTAGTTTACAAACGCAATGATGGTAAATACGGTCTGATCGAACGGGAATAGCCTGTAAAGCAAGAACTTATTGCATTTTAAAATGAATAGAACTTTTTGATTGAAGCATGCTTCATGGATATCAGGAAAATGATAATAACACGAGCCTTATCCTTGCGAACCTGGCGGGATAGGGCTCTTTTATATGTTTATTATAAACATGAATGGAAATTTAAACTTAGATCGATGTAACCAATTGTGTATTTCGTGCGTCAATTGTTTTGGTATCTTTAACCGGATGCAAATCTGCAGGCTGCTTGTGTTGCGGCATGTCCTACAAACTGTTACAATTTATGCAAAGAACATCGCACGATGGGCTGGTATAGCCGGGCCTGTCAAACATATCGGGAATCAATTTCATCATGGACCCTTTCTTATTGTGAAATTGATTCTATTAATTGTTTTGCGCGAAAGGGGTAAACCATGCTAGGAATTGTCAAAAAAATTTTTGGGGATACAAATGAACGTGACGTCAAACGTTTAATGAAGACGGTTGAACTGATCAATAAAATAGAGCCTGATTTTGAGAAGCTCTCGGATGAGGAACTGAAAGCCAAGACGGCGGAGTTTAGAGAGCGGATTGAACAAGGTGCTACGGCTGAAGAAGTGCTGCCGGAAGCTTTTGCAACGGTTCGTGAAGCGTCCAAGCGGGTGCTGGGCAAACGTCACTATGACGTACAGATGCTCGGCGGTATTGCGTTGCACGAAGGAAAAATCGCCGAAATGAAAACCGGTGAAGGTAAAACACTGGTGGGAACACTGCCGGTTTATTTGAACGCTCTGTTGGGTAAAGGTGTGCACGTGGTTACAGTCAATGACTATTTGGCACAACGTGACAGCGGAGAAATGGGACAAATTTATAATTTCTTGGGAATGACCGTAGGTCTGAACCTGGCCAATATGGATCATGCTGCCAAACAGGAAGCTTATGCATGTGATATTACGTATGGTACAAACAATGAGTTCGGCTTTGATTATCTGCGGGATAATATGGTGCTTTACAAAGAACAGATGGTACAGCGTCCGTTGTACTTCTGTATCATTGATGAAGTGGATTCCATTCTCGTCGATGAAGCTCGTACACCATTGATCATTTCAGGACAAGCTCAAAAATCGACCGAGCTGTATTTTGCCGCTGATCGTTTTGTAAAGAGTCTGAATGTTGAAGAAGATTACACGCTGGATATTAAGGTGAAGTCAGTTGCTTTGACCGAAAACGGCGTATCCAAGGCTGAAAATTTCTTTGGTCTTGAAAACCTGTACGATCAGGAAAGTGTTACAATCAATCACCACATCGTACAAGCCTTGAAAGCTAACGCTATTATGCGTTTGGATGTGGACTATGTCGTGGCTGATGGTGAGGTCCTGATTGTCGATGAGTTTACAGGTCGTCTGATGGCTGGACGTCGTTACAGTGATGGTTTGCACCAAGCTATTGAAGCGAAGGAAAACATCATTGTCCAAAACGAAAGCATGACACTGGCGACAATTACATTCCAAAACTATTTCCGTATGTACCGCAAATTGGCGGGGATGACGGGTACAGCGAAAACAGAAGAAGAAGAATTCAAAAAAATCTACGGTCTGGAAGTGCTCCAAATTCCGACGAATAAGCCTAACCAGCGTGTAGATATGCCTGACGTAGTGTACAAGAGCGTGAAAGGTAAATTCCATGCTGTGGTAGACGAAATCCTGGAGCGTAACAAAAAGAACCAACCGATATTGGTAGGTACGGTTTCTATTGAAAACTCCGAGCTTCTTTCTGAAATGTTGAAACGCAAAGGCGTTCGTCATAAAGTGCTTAACGCCAAGTATCATGCCGAAGAAGCTGAGATTATTTCTCGTGCAGGTGAAGCTGGCGCGGTTACCATCGCTACTAACATGGCTGGACGTGGTACTGACATCGTACTGGGCGAAGGCGTTGCAGAACTCGGTGGTTTGCACATCATCGGTACAGAACGTCATGAATCCCGTCGTATTGATAATCAGCTTCGCGGACGTGCAGGACGTCAGGGCGATCCAGGCTCCACGCAATTTTACTTATCGCTGGGCGATGAGTTAATGAAGCGTTTTGGTGCAGACAACGTACTGAATATGATGGAGCGCTTGGGCTTTGAGGAAGATCAACCTATCGAGAGCCGTATGATTTCACGTGCTATCGAATCAGCTCAAAAACGTGTCGAAGGGAATAACTTTGATCAGCGTAAAGTCGTTCTCCAATATGATGACGTGATGAATCAGCAACGTGCTATTATTTACAAACAACGCCGTGAGGTGCTGGAATCAGAGAACATCAAGGAAATTGTGTTCGACATGATCAAGCCTGTCATTGAGCGTGTAGTGGAAGCTCACTGTGGTGATGATATCCCTGAAAACTGGGAACTGGATGAAGTAGCAGAGTATGTGAACAACAATCTGCTTGAGGAAAACACACTTTCGCGCGACGATCTGTGGGGTAAGGAAAAAGAAGAGATGGTCGATATGATCTTCGAGAAAGTTACCAACAGATACCACAGCCGTGAAGAGATGATCGGCGAAGAAATGGTACGTGAGTTCGAGAAGGTTATCGTACTGCGTGCAGTTGACAGCAAATGGATGGATCATATTGATGCTATGGATCAATTGCGTCAAGGTATTCACTTGCGTGCTTATGGTGGTACTGATCCATTGCGTGAATACCAATTTGAAGGTTTCGAAATGTTCCATGCTATGATCGCCAGCATCCAAGAGGAAGTTGCGACATACATCATGAAAGCACAAATCGAATCCAACCAAGAGCGTCAGGCTGTCGTTGATGAAGATAAAATCTCTACGAGTGGCGAACCTGCGGCTCCTAAAAAGAAATCCGCTCCTTCGCGTCCGCGTAGAAAATAACGGATTGAAATTAAGGGATAGATCTTGATATACACTATCCCCTGCAATGCATATAATGGCAGGCGGCAGTTCAACCACTGACCGTCGGCCATTTTGTGCCATCAGGGGACGATGCTGATGTATTCAATATAGCTCTTCTGTGAGATGGTCAGGTTATGGTCAGGTTGAATATGGCGATGACTGTGCTCTCCTAGTACTTTTAAAACAATTATGACAAGTAAGCAGTTCCCTGCTTGCTTGTCAGTCAATTCCGCAGTTGATCTGGCTCACATACCAGAGCCTGTTATTTAAAAGTGGTTTGACTTTACGGCGGTTGGGAGCGAAGCGGAGGATTTGAATCTGGAGAAGCGCCAGCGTTCGCCTTTGCAGTGAGATGCCAACCTTTGAATGTGTTATTTTAATCAGGGCATCTCGCTGCAACAGCGATCGTAAGATCAAATCATTCGCGCAGCGCCTACCCACCAGCCGTAACTCACAACGCTTTTATTCCCCCTAACCCTATATTAAAAGGAGAATGACATCATGATTGATCCAAGTGTAAAACATGATTTACGAGAAATAGGCAAGAAACTAACAAACCTTAGGGGGTCTCTTTGACTTAGATCTCAAACAGGAAATGATCGCGAACTTTGAGGAAAAGATGGCAGCGCCTGATTTTTGGGATGATAACGAAAAGGCCCAAGGCGTAATTGCTGAAATGAATGTTGTGAAGTCTTCTGTGGACAGCTATGAACAGTTGCGTCAGGAATATGAAGACGCAGGTATGATGGTTGAACTGGCTGAAGAGGAAGGCGATGAATCGCTGGTTGGAGAAGTTGAAAACAGTATCAAATCCCTGCTGAGCAAGCTGGAGGAATTTGAGCTGCAATTGCTTTTAAATCAGCCCTATGACAAACTTAATGCTATTCTGGAGCTGCACCCGGGGGCAGGTGGTACCGAGTCCCAGGACTGGGGTCAAATGCTGCTGCGTATGTATACACGCTGGGGAGAAAAACGAGGTTTCAAGGTGGAGACCCTGGATTATCTGGCAGGGGATGAAGCGGGAATTAAGAGCGTAACCCTGTTGATCAAAGGCTACAATGCCTACGGTTATCTCAAGGCGGAGAAAGGTGTACATCGGCTTGTTCGCATCTCTCCATTTGATTCCTCTGGTCGTCGACATACATCGTTCGTGTCTTGTGATGTGGTACCGGAAATTGCGGATGATGTGGATATTGAAATCCGCACGGAAGATCTTAAAATTGATACGTACCGGGCCAGCGGTGCAGGTGGTCAGCATATTAATACGACCGACTCAGCTGTTCGGATTACGCATTTGCCTACTGGTATTGTCGTGACTTGTCAAAATGAACGTTCCCAGATCAAAAACCGTGAACGTGCGATGACTATGCTTCGTTCCAAGCTCTACGAACGCAAGATTGAAGAACAACAGCAGCAATTGGACGAAATCCGTGGTGAACAGTCCGACATTGCATGGGGTAGCCAAATTCGCTCCTACGTGTTCCATCCATACAGCATGGTTAAGGATCATCGTACCAGTGTGGAAACTGGCAATGTAGGGGCTGTTATGGATGGCGATCTCGATCCGTTCATCGATGGTTACCTGCGCAGCCAAATTAAGCTGGACGCAGAATAATTGCCTGTACGTTTTCCTACAGAACCGCAGTCCATGTGCCTGCGGCCTGTAGGAATTTTTGTGTGACGGTATTTTTTATTAAAGGAGAACATGAATGATGTCTCAATTGAATCCTCCCGCTGCCCGCCGAAGAAGGCGTAAGCCTCTGATTGCCGCCAGTGGACCAGCGCGTAACGTGACCGATGTCCTGCTGATTATACTCGGCTCCTTTATTACAGCGCTGACCTTTAACATGTTCTTGCTGCCCAACCGGATTGCATCCGGGGGTGTATCTGGCTTGTCTATCTTGGGTGAGGACCTGTTTGGCCTGGAACCGGCCTATACGCAGTGGGGAATGAATATTCCGTTATTTATAGCAGGAGTACTGCTGTTAGGAAAAAAGTATGGCTTGCGTTCCCTGCTGGGAAGCATCATGCTGCCACTATTCGTTTATGTGACGAAGGATTGGGCAGTACCGACAACCAATCCGTTGCTGGCTTCGCTGTATGGTGGAATCGGAGTAGGATTGGGTTTGGGCACTGTGTTTCGGGGCAGAGGCTCGACGGGTGGACTGGCTATTTTGGCGCAGATTATTCAAAAGTATACCGGTTTTAGCCTTTCTCTTTGTGTCATGCTCATGGATGGCACGGTAATCACGCTAGCTGGTTTCGCCCTATCGCCGGAGCGGGCCCTGTATGCATTGATTGGCTTGTTTGTAACCGGCAAAGTCATTGATGCTGTAGAAATGGGGCTGGGCTACTCCAAAGTAGCTTATATCATATCTAATCAAAAAGAAAAAATTACGCAAACGATTTTACAGGATTTGGATCGGGGTTTGACAGAGCTTGCAGGACGGGGGGGTTACACGAACGAAGAACGTCCTGTACTTATGGTTGTAGTCGGGCAAAACGAGGTAACCCGCCTCAAAACGCTCGTCCGCTTGGTAGACCCGGAAGCTTTTGTGATTATTAGTAACACACGTGAAGTATTGGGTGAAGGGTTCAAAAGGGAAGGCTAACTTAATGTGACCTTCTGAACGCTTGCTCTTAACTGAATCAATGTAGAAGAGCTCACTGATGTAGTGGGCTCTTCTCTTTTCAGAACCGCTTTATCAATTCCTTTTTAGTAATAGATCAAGCCAATTTGCCGGTTGTCCTTGATTAAAATATGAGGTTGGTACTCCTTTTACCCCGGTTTTGACCATAAATAAACCACCTGCTAGTGGTTGGCTGGTATTATCGTCATCTTGAGCAGTTGTGATATACAACTCATCCAGATGTTCACCACCAAAAGCGCACGAAGTCACACGATTGACTGGAAGTAACACCTCAGCAATCACTTCTCCCTGAACAGGATGGATACGAGATACACGTTTACCGCCCCAACGCGCGATCCACAACATGCCCTCTGCATCGATGGTCATGCCATCGGGATATCCTTCACTTTCATCCAATCTAGCTACCAATTGCTTATTCCTAATAGTACCTTGTGTCACATCGTAATCGAAGGAGACCACTTCTAAGGTCGGAGTATCAATATAATACATGGTACGGTGATCTGAGCTCCAAGCTAAGCCATTAGATGTGGAAGCTTTATCAACCAGTAAGGAGACATTTCCTTTTGTACTCAGACTATACAATGCTCCTTGCGAACGTTCGCCATTTAAACTCATTGTTCCAGCCAAAAACCGTCCTGCAGGATCGCATTTACCATCATTAAATCGATTTCCTGGCCGACCTTCCTCAGGATCGTGGATCAATACTTTGGTCCCTGTCTCTATATCCAAACAGTATAGACCGCTGATCATTGCTACGATTACTTTATTTTTAAGATAAGATACAACTGCACTAATATGTTCGCCTACATCTATAGTACGATCTGTGCCTATAGATGGATCGTAGATGTGCAATTGAAAGCCTTCAATATCGACCCAAAATAAACGTTGAGACTGGTGATCCCAACTAGGACCCTCGCCTAATTTGGCTTTAGCATCCATCACTATATTCGCTGTATAGGTTTCGATGTGTAACACTCCTAACGTATAGGTTTATTTTCGAACATACTCACTCTTTTTACCCTATTCAATGTTCAACGAATACATAAGTGCAGCAAATAGATAATCCAGATGAATACCAATATACAAGATAATATAAAAAAGGAACGATCTTTTTCTTTATGCAAAATAGCAGACTGGATTCACAAGGGGGTCTGTCTTTTTTGGTTTCCTCAGTTATAGCCTGTACAGCTTGTCGGTCAAAAGAATGGGCAAGAATGCATATTTTAAATTTGGAAGAATAACATGACATGAGGTGTTGTATTTATATGAATAGAGTCGTATAATAATACATATTTCATAGGGACGGAATGGAGGAAGGTCTGTGAGCAGTAAGCTAAAAGTGGCAATTGTCGGTTCCACTGGATATGGTGGGGTGGAGCTGATTCGATTTTTGGTTCATCATCCGCAGGTGGAGATTGTATCTGTTATTTCTTCGTCCAGCGCGGGTGTCCCGATTAGTGATGGGTTTCCACATCTAACGGATATTGTGATGCAGGATTTGGACGGTGTCGATATCCATGAAATTGCTGCCAAGGCTGATCTGGTTTTCACAGCTACGCCATCAGGCGTTAGTACCCAGTTAGTGCCACAGCTTCTGGATGCCGGACTGAAGGTGATTGACCTTTCCGGGGACTTTAGGCTCCGAAGCGGGGAAGTGTATGAAGCTTGGTATAAAAAGCCTGCGGCTTCACCTGAGTATCTCAAGCAAGCAGTATACGGACTCAGCGAGGTGTATGCAGAAAAGCTTGCTGGAGTTTCTTTCATTTCGAATCCAGGCTGCTATCCAACGGCAACACTATTAGGAATTATTCCTGCCTTGGAGGCGGGGTGGATCGACCATCGGTCACTGATTGTGGATGCCAAATCCGGGGTATCTGGCTCCGGTCGGGGAACAAGTCTTGTTTCGCATTATGCGGAGATGAATGAGAACTTTAAGGCTTATAAGGTGAATAAGCACCAACATATCCCTGAGATCGAACAGGTATTAGGTGATGTTGCGGGCGAGGACGTTACGATTACGTTTACGACACAGCTTGTGCCTATGACGCGAGGAATCATGAGTACAATTTATGTCACGTTGAAAGGTGATCATACGGATCAGGATCTCATCGGGTTATACCGGGATTATTATAAAGGTCATCCTTTTGTCCGTGTACGTGGCGAAGGTATATGGCCGGCAACGAAAGAAGTATTTGGTTCAAACTACTGCGACATCGGTTTTGCAGCAGATGCTCGTACCGAGCGTCTTACCATTATTTCTGTCATTGATAATGTTGTGAAGGGTGCCGCCGGACAGGCGATTCAGAATTTAAATTTGATGATGGGATGGGAGGAGAACCTCGGACTGGGCTTCATACCGGTATATCCGTAAGTAGCACGTAAACGCAACAGGCTGCGGGGACGACAGCGAGCAGGTTGGAGAACGCAAGCGTCCAGCTGTCATGACTCCTATATGTTGCGAACGAGGGCACATATTATGGGCAAAGTAGGCTTTACAGTAGTACATGAGGGCAACATCGTAACTCCGCGTGGCTTTACAGCTGGGGGATTGCACTGTGGATTAAAAAATACGAATCGCAACGATAT
Source organism: Paenibacillus sp. lzh-N1 (assembly GCF_002872435.1). Lineage (NCBI taxonomy): Bacteria > Bacillati > Bacillota > Bacilli > Caryophanales > Paenibacillaceae > Paenibacillus > Paenibacillus sp. lzh-N1. The sequence continues at coordinate 2,286,732 of NZ_CP025696.1, forward strand.
CGGCGCGATTCGCTGTGAGGTAGAGGCGACAGCTGCTGCGGTGTATACCACCAATGTGTTTCAGGCTGCGCCGCTGAAGGTGACTCGCGAGAGCCTGACAGACGGTCGATTGCAGGCGATAGTAGTGAACAGCGGGAACGCCAATGCCTGTACGGGACAGCAAGGGGAGCAGGATGCTTACGCTATGCGTTCGGCCGCTGCTCATCAGCTGGGTGTGGCAGAGAGCGATGTAGCCGTTGCCTCGACTGGTGTAATTGGCGAGAATCTGAAAATGGACCGTGTGCTTGGCGGTATATCGTCACTACCTGAGCGGATGAGCGAGGCAAGCGATGGAGCGGAGCAATTTAGCCAAGCCATTCTGACAACGGATTTGGTTAAAAAGGAAGCGTGCGTGTCAGTTGAAGTGGATGGTGTGACTGTGCACATCGCCGGGGCGGCAAAGGGATCGGGTATGATTCATCCGAATATGGCAACCATGCTCGCTTTCATAACTTGTGATGCAGCCATTGGACAGACGGCCCTTCATCAACTATTAAAGCAGGCCACGGATACCAGCTTTAATATGATTACGGTCGATGGGGATACCAGTACGAATGATATGCTAATCGCTATGGCAAGCGGACTTGCAGGCAACAGCGAGTTGAACGTAGAGCATCCCGATTGGGAGGCTTTTGCCGAGGCATTCACTTATATCTGCCGTGAGCTGGCGAAGGCGATTGCCCGTGATGGAGAAGGTGCTACGAAGCTGGTAGAGGTGTCTGTAAGCGGAGCGATAAGCGATGCATCTGCCCAGGCGATAGCCAAGACTGTGATCGGGTCCAGTCTGGTGAAGTCAGCCGTTTTTGGCGCAGACGCCAACTGGGGACGGATTATTGCAGCCGTCGGACGTGCCGGAGAACCGGTGAATCCGGATACGGTAGACATTCGCCTGGGGGATATTATCGTGCTAAGCCAATCAAGTCCAGTAGCTTTTGATGAAGCCGAGGCGCTTTCCTATTTACGTGGAGATACGGTGCAAATTATCGTTGATTTGCATCATGGGAACGGGACCGCTACAGCATGGGGCTGTGACCTAACCTATGATTATGTGCGGATTAATGCGGCTTATCGGACATAGATACCCGATTTAATTACGGATGGATATTTAATAGTTAATAGAAGAAGCGAGCGAATATAGCTTCGGCATCATTTGAAAATCGCACAAAATTGTGCAGAGGAGAAAAGGAGAGATGATATGCAATCGGCAGTGGGACACGCGGATCAAGCGAAACATGCGGGAGTGGCACGTCGTAATTTTGTGATGAAATGCGGAGGAAGTACGCTGGCTGCGTTGCCTGATTCCTTTTTTGACGACTTGGCCCGTCTGCAGTCGGAAGGCCTTCAACCAGTCATTGTACATGGCGGTGGGCCTGCGATCTCTGACAATTTGGCGAAGCTGGGAATCGAAACGGAGTTCATTCATGGATTGCGTAAAACGACTGAACCCGTGCTGGATGTCGTGGAAATGGTGCTGGCAGGCAGCATTAACAAGCAGATTGTTCGCAGAATAGGGATGCACGGAGGGCGAGCGCTGGGTTTGTCAGGCAGTGATGGCTATTTAATTGAAGCAAAGCCTGTGACGAATGCCGCAGAGGTCGGCTGGGTTGGAGAGGTAACACATGTTCAAGCTTCGATTATTACCGGTGTGCTGGATATGGACTATATGCCAGTTATTGCGCCTATTGGCATTGATCGATCCGGTCAGCGTTACAACATTAATGCCGATACAGCGGCGGGCGCGGTGGCTTCTCATCTCGGCGTCAGTCGAATGATTGTTGTGACGGATGTACCCGGTATATTGAAAAAGAATGGTGTAGAAAAGAAGGTGCTGGAGTCAATTACCATACAGGAAATTGAAGATATGATCAGTACGGGTGAAATCTACGGTGGTATGATTCCGAAAGTGAGAGCGGCTATAGCCTGCATTCACGGTAAAGTGAAGGAAGTTGTCATTGTGGACGGCAGCGAACCGCAGGTACTCAGCCGTGTGCTGGGCGGAGAATCAATTGGAACACGCATTGTGCGTATGCAGTAATTGCGATATATGCTCAACCTATATAACCAAACGATAAAGGGGCGTGAACGATATGAGTAAGGAACCGAATACGCTGGTGAGCGAGGAAATGCCAAGTACGAATGGAAGCGGAGCGCAAGCGGAAAAGCGGGCGGCAAAAGTGCAGGCAGATAGCTCTCTTTTTCCAAACTACGCAAGATATCCGCTTACACTGGTGAAAGGACAAGGAAGCTGGCTGTGGGATGATCAGGGCAAACGTTATCTGGATTTCATGTCAGGTATTGCCGTTACCAATCTAGGCCATGCGCCTCAAGCTGTAGCGGAGCGTTTGAAAAAACAGATCGATGAACTGTGGCATGTATCCAATCTGTTTCATATTCCCGGGCAGGAACGGGCCGCTGCCTTGCTGACAGCCAATAGCAGCGCAGATGCCGTGTTCTTCTGCAACAGCGGAGCTGAAGCGAACGAAGCTGCCATTAAGCTGGCGCGTCGTTACCACCAGAAGGTGAAGCAGACCGGTCGCTATGAAATCATTACGTTCACGCAATCCTTTCACGGACGGACGCTGGCAACCTTGACTGCTACGGGTCAGGACAAAGTGAAAGAAGGTTTTTTACCGCTTCCCGCCGGATTCAAAAGCGTTCCGCTTCATGATCAGGCTGCGCTCGAAGCAGCTATCAATGAGAATACAGCGGCAATTATGCTGGAAATGGTGCAGGCCGAAGGTGGCATGTATCCGGTAGACCCTGCTTTCGTAGACGTGATTACCAAGCTGTGCCATGAGCATGGATTGCTGCTGATCATTGACGAGGTCCAAACAGGTATGGGGCGGACAGGTAAGCTGTTTGCCTTTGAGCATTATGGAATAGAACCGGATATTTTTACATTGGCGAAAGGATTGGGCAGTGGCTTTTCGGTCGGTGCAATGCTAGGCAAAGAATATTTGCGTGAAGCGTTCACAGCGGGCAGTCATGGTTCTACCTTCGGGGGTACACCGCTTGCTATGGCAGCAGTTCAAGCAACCATTGAAACGATTATTGATGACAAGCTGCCAGAACGTGCTGCTGAAATGGGAGATTATCTCTTTCATAGTCTGCAAAAACAGCTTAAAGATATTCCTTTTGTCCGGGATATCCGCGGAAAAGGTCTGATGGTCGGGATTGAGTGTGCGGAGCCGGTAGCTGAGCTTGTTTTGGCAGGACAGAAGAAGGGCATTCTGTTCATTACAGCAGGACCGAACGTGATTCGCCTGTTGCCTAACCTGTATGTAACGAAAGACGAAATAGATCAGGCTGTAACATGGATTGCTGAATTGATTCGGGAGCACGTAGCTTAGTGTAGAGCCAGAGGCATCCGAGATTAGAGTGTAAAAGGAGAGGATCGCATGAGTCAGGGCGGCGCATTGCAACAGGTGAATTTGAAAGGACGGGACTTTCTAGAACTGGACGACTACTTGCCAGAGGAAATCCAGTATTTAATTGATCTCGCCATTGAAATTAAGCGTAAACACAAAAACGGAGAAGCTTATCAGCCGCTGAAGGGGAAAACACTTGGACTGATTTTCGAAAAGTCTTCCACACGCACACGGGTATCCTTTGAAGTCGGAATGTATCAATTGGGTGGGCATGCCCTTTTCCTCAGCAAAAATGATATTCAACTGGGACGCGGTGAACCGATTAGCGACATGGCCCAAGTCATGTCACGTTATCTGGATGGCATTATGATTCGTACCTTCGGGCACGATAATGTCGTAGAGTTGGCCCGTTATGCATCCGTTCCGGTAATCAATGGCTTGAGCGATTTGGCGCATCCGTGTCAGGTACTGGCTGATTATCAAACCTTGTATGAGCAAAAGGGTAAGCTAAAAGGGCTCAAACTGGCTTATATCGGAGACGGCAACAATATGGCGCATTCCCTCTTGATTGGTGGAGCCAAGCTCGGAGTGCATGTCTCCATTGCAAGTCCAGCTGGATACGAGCCTGACCCGAGTGTGATCGCAGTTTCCCGGGAGATTGCCAAGCAGACAGGTAGTGAAATTGTGATCACTCAAAGTCCGCAGGAAGCAGTAAAAGATGCTGATGCGATCTACACAGATGTGTGGGCAAGCATGGGTTTTGAGGAAGAGCAAAAGGAGCGTGAGCTTGCTTTTGCCGACTTCCAGGTGAATGAGGAGCTGGTTAAGCTCGCTAAGCCAGATTATTTATTCTTGCACTGTCTACCTGCACATCGTGGGGAAGAAGTGAGTGCGGGAGTAATCGATGGTCCCAATTCGGTCATTTTTGATGAAGCGGAAAATCGTCTGCATGCACAAAAAGCGTTGCTAGTTGCTTTAATGGGATAAGGTTGATCGTAAAGAAGATAGAGGTATAAGCATTCGGGGAGGACTTCAATAATGGCAAAAGAAAAAATCGTACTCGCATATTCCGGCGGTCTGGATACGTCGGTCATTCTGAAATGGCTCAAGGAAACATATGATGCTGAAATTATCGCATTCACTGCAGATATCGGACAAAAGGAAGAACTGGACGGTTTGGAGGAAAAGGCACTCGCTACGGGAGCTTCCAAAGTGTACATCGATGATCTGCGTGATGAATTCGCCAAGGATTTTATTTATCCGATGTTTCAGGCAGGTGCTTTATATGAAGGGCAATATTTGCTCGGTACGAGTATTGCACGTCCATTGATCGCTAAGCGGATGGTCGATATTGCGATTGCCGAGGGAGCAACAGCCATTGCTCACGGGGCAACAGGCAAAGGTAACGATCAGGTGCGCTTCGAGCTGAACGCGGCGGCGTTAACGCCGGACATCCAAGTCATTGCACCTTGGCGGCTGGAAGAGTTCCGCAATCAGTTCCCGGGTCGGGCAGAAATGATTGCCTATGCAGAAAAACACGGTATTCCGGTAACCGCTTCTGCAGCCAAACCGTACTCCATGGACCGCAACCTGCTGCATATCAGTTATGAAAGCGGCGTGCTGGAGGACCCTTGGTTTGATCCGAGCGCTCCTGAAAATAAAGAAATGTTCTTGCTCAGCAACGCGCCTGAGGACGCGCCTGATGAAGCAGAATACTTGGAGCTGGAATTTAAAGCAGGCAACTGCGTTGCTTTGAACGGTGAACAGTTAACTCCGCTGCAAGTGATGGAAAAACTGAATGAACTGGGCGGCAAGCACGGGATCGGACGTGTAGATATGGTTGAGAACCGTTTTGTGGGTATGAAGAGCCGCGGAGTCTATGAGACGCCAGGCGGTACAATTCTGTTCACAGCTCACCGCAAAATGGAATCCATCACAATGGATCGCGAGGTTATGAATCTGCGTGATAGCCTGATTACCCGTTATGCTACCTTGGTGTACAACGGATTCTGGTTTGCGCCGGAACGTGTTGCCTTGCAGGCTCTAGTTCATGAAAGCCAGAAAAATGTCAGTGGTACGGTGCGCGTAAAGCTGTACAAAGGCAATATTATCGGTGCGGGTGTTAAAAGTCCGGTTAGTTTGTACAACCCAGACATTGCAACCATGGAAGCTGATCCGACACAAGCCTACGATCAAGGCGATGCCACAGGCTTTATCCGCTTGAATGCTTTACGTTTGAAGGTCAATGCGGGCGTAACACAAAATCATAAATAAAAAAGTAATCTAAAAAAATGTACGGGATGTGGGCCGTTCTTGTCCAAATGACGAGGGCGGCTTGTATTGCAGAGAGGGGATCATGCAATGAGTAAGCTATGGGGCGGACGGTTTACAAAGCAAACGAACAAGCTGGTAGAGGAATACACGGCTTCTATTGGATTTGATCAGGCATTGGCGGAAGAAGATATTCAAGGAAGTCTGGCTCATGTGGCCATGCTGGGCAAATGCGGTATTATTCCGCAGGAGGATGCGGACACGATCAAGGGAGGACTGCACACCGTTCTGGAGCGTATCCGCCGTGGGGAAATTGAATTTTCCGTTTCGGATGAGGATATTCACATGAATATCGAAAAAAACCTGATCGAAGTCATTGGTCCGGTCGGCGGTAAGCTGCACACTGGACGCAGTCGTAACGATCAGGTAGCAACAGATATGCACTTGTATTTGCGCGGACGTGTCGTATCACTGGTGGGTATGCTGCATGATGTACAAGTTGCATTAATTGGGCAGGCCAAGGACAATCTGGACACAATTGTACCTGGATACACACACTTGCAGCGTGCGCAGCCTATTTTGTTCGCGCATCATTTGCTGGCGTATGTGTCTATGCTGGAGCGTGATATTGACCGACTCAAGGACAGCTACAAACGCATCAATGTGTTGCCGCTGGGCGCTGGCGCTCTGGCTGGAACCACTTTCCCGATCGATCGTCATTTTGTAGCTGAGCAGCTTGGGTTTGATGGCGTCTATGAAAATAGCCTGGACGCTGTCAGTGATCGGGACTTTATCGTAGAGTTTTTGGCCGGGGCCTCGCTGATTATGACGCATTTGTCCCGTCTGAGCGAAGAACTGGTGCTATGGAGCAGCACAGAGTTTGGTTTTGTCGAGTTGGATGATGCTTTCTGCACAGGCAGCAGCATTATGCCACAGAAGAAAAACCCGGATGTACCGGAGCTAGTACGTGGCAAAACCGGGCGGGTCTATGGAAACCTCGTCGGTCTGCTGACCGTACTGAAGTCCTTGCCGCTGGCATACAACAAGGACATGCAGGAGGACAAAGAAGGGATGTTCGATACGGTTGCTACGCTGGAGGGAGCCTTGCAATTGTTCGCTCCGATGATCGCCACGATGAAGGTGAACAAGGATCGGATGCGTCAAGCGGTCAACCAGGATTTCTCCAACGCAACGGATATTGCGGACTTCTTGGTCGGCAAGGGGCTTCCGTTCCGTCAGGCCCATGAGGTTATCGGCAAAACGGTGCTGTATTGCATCCAGCAGGGCAAATATCTGCTTGATTTGAAACTGGATGAATTCCAGCAGTTTTCGGATCTGTTCGACGAGCGCATTTATGAGGTGCTTCAACCAGAAGCGGTAGTCAATGCTCGGAATGTGTATGGCGGAACCGCCACCGGTCAGGTGCAGGCAGCCATTGGACGCAGTGAACAGCTTCTAGTGAACACGTCAACATGGTATGAAAATCATAAGCCAAAAAAATAATCCATACAGAAAGAATTATTCTCTTGCACAGCAACGGGATGCTGTGTAAAATCAGATTTTAAGAATATTTGCCATCTATGTTTTCAAAGGCACCGTTCGCGGTGTCTTTTGTGTTTTCTGAGGTATTTGAATGATTTATGATCAGAATAATCATGAACTACATAGATTTATTGGAAGAATATCGTTCAAGATGTTTAATATCTAGTTCTATATACCTATCTATACATTAGTGTGAAAGTTTCTAGAATTTACATTTTTGTATACTACACCTACTAGGATTATGGTAGAATAGCACTAAGTTTTTCATTGAATTACCAATTCGATAGAACAAGAAGCATATGCGATAAATCATTTTCAAGTTTTTATTGGTTTTTTTGACCAGGGAAATTGCATAAATGTGTAAATGAAGGGCTTGAATGAGAAAGCAGGTGTGTCCTGGTTTTAGAAGAAAGCCAGTAAAAATATTGAAGTAGCGACATAGCAAAGGCAGAGTCGGGACGATCCAGGGAGGTATTATGAGAACTAAACGAACGACGCGTCAGCTAAAGAGCGCTTGGATCGGTTATCGCGCTTCTGACGCCGATGGATTGGTATCCTCATTGCATGAGGAGCGAATCCAGGCAGAGAGGTTGCTACGTGAGGAGCGGGAGCTTTTCCATGCGGCGCTGGAGCGGAAAAAGCAGCGGGATACCGAGTTAAAGCAGCTGCTTGCAGATGCGCTTGCGGAAGAGCGGCGCTGGATTGAAAGGGCGGGAATTCATGGGTGACAAGCTTAGGTGGCAGGTTGGAGGAGTTTCAATTCGCCAAACCAAGAGAAGAATAAAAGAAGAGCGTCAGCGAATCGAACAACTGCAACAACAGCTAGAGGCTCAGCGTGCAGAGCAGGCCCCGATACTGTACAAGCTTGATTTTCACATCGAAGAGTTGGAACGACGACTTCGGGATACAGAACTTCGTATTCAGGCTATACAGAATGCCAATGATACAGCAGCAGCTGTGGAACAATTGCTGGATGAAGGAATACAGGATGGACAGGTGCAGGAGGCGCAAGTCCAGTATGCATCTGGGCAGGAACAGGCAGCGGCAGGAGCAGCCATGGGTCTTGCTTCCAGTATCCCTGGTGCAGAAGGCGGAGAGGCGGCAGCAGGAACGCAGACCGGACGAAACGGCAAGGCCCGTCTGGGAGATCAGCTGGTGGAGAACGGGATGATTACCCGGGATCAGCTGACAGATGCTATCCGCAACCAGAAGCGTTACGGTGGTAGACTGGGCGATATTCTTGTAGAGATGGGTTTCATTACAGCTGAGCAGCTACAAGAGCAAATTGACGGTGATGAATCCAAGGAGAGACTGGGCGACATGCTGGTTCGTTCCGGCTATATTACACCAGAGCAGCTAGAGCGAGCGCTCGAGTTCCAGGCGAAGAGCGGCGGGCTGCTCGGCGACATCTTGCTATCATTGCAAATGCTGGAGCCTGCGGATTTGTACCGCGCGATTGCAACCCAGAACCGAATCGGGCGTATAGGTGAGGAGCTGGCGCTGGATGCGGCGTACAAACTACCCGAGCAAGTGGCAATGGCTTATGGCGTGGTCGTCATCCATCAATATATGAACCGCTATATTGTAGCGGTCAGTGATCCATTACCAGAAGAGCGACGCTTGAAGCTGGAGGGAATTCTGGGTATGCCGGTAGAGCAAGTGCTTGCAACAAAGGAAGAGATGGAGCAGCTCTGGGGTAAAATCTACGGCGAGGAAATGATGCAGGAAAGCACAACCGGATTGTTGGAAAAGGAACCGCACAATTCGGCGCGGATCACCTTTACCAAGGGTCAGCTCTGGGTGTTTGCAGCTATGGGAATGATTACGCTGCTCGGCCTCCTCTGGAACAGCTGGAAGACAGTGCTAATCATTAATATGATGATCCAGCTGTTTTATTTTGCTATGACGCTATTCAAGTTTGGAATTATCTATCTCGGTTCCCGGCGTGGGGCTCAGCTTCGCTTTACGAAGGAAGAAGTAGACGCCATGGATGAAAAAAGACTGCCGATCTATACGATTCTTGTACCGATGTATAAGGAAGCGGGCGTGCTTCCGATGTTGTTGCGGAATTTGGAGCAGCTGGATTATCCAAAGTCCAAGCTGGATGTACGGCTGCTGATTGAAGAGGACGACATTGAGACGATTGAGCTGCTGCGTGAAATGAAGCTGCCTGCCTATTACACGACACTGGTCGTGCCTGATGGCTTGCCGAAAACCAAGCCGAAGGCATGTAATTATGGACTTATTCGTGCCCGCGGCGAGTTTGTCGTCATTTACGATGCTGAGGATCGTCCCGATGCTGACCAACTTAAAAAAGTCATTGCAGCGTTTGATTCACTCCCTGAGAATTATGCGTGTATTCAAGCGAAGCTCAATTATTTTAACAGTACACAAAATTTGCTGACCCGCTGGTTCACACAAGAATACAGTATGTGGTTCGAATTGCTGCTGCCAGGAATTATGCAGTTAGATACCCCTATTCCGTTGGGCGGTACGTCCAATCATTTTCGGGTATCTGTATTGAAAGATATTAATGCGTGGGACCCCTATAATGTAACCGAGGATGCCGATCTGGGCATTCGTCTGTATAAAGGTGGTTACAAAACGGCTATTGTCGATTCCCGCACATGGGAGGAAGCGAACAGCCGCGTGGGCAACTGGATTCGTCAGCGTTCACGTTGGATCAAGGGATATATGCAGACATGGCTGGTTCATATGCGCAATCCGGTTAAGCTGGTGCGCGAAGTGGGCTGGAAGGGCTTTTTCGGTTTTCAGGTAATGATTCTGGCGACTCCGATGTTGCCGTTGCTGAACCCGATTTTTTGGGGCTTGCTTATTTTATGGTTTGGCTGGGAGTTGTCCTTTATTCCCAAGCTGTTCCCGGGTTATGTGTACTACCTAGCCAGCGCGGAATTTTATATCGGTAACTTTCTGTTCGTATTCAGTAATGTGGCTGGCATGTATTGGGTCATCGGTGAGCTGGAAGAGCGCGGTGAACGAACATTTTCATACGCGATGGTCAAATATGGGCTACTCTCACCGTTATATTGGGTACTTATGAGTATAGCTGCGATAAAAGCAGCTTGGCAGCTTATAACCAAGCCGTTCTATTGGGAGAAAACGACGCATGGTCTGACCGATATGCATGACTTGGATGATGCCCCGGCACAGTCCTCCTGAATATGAAGAAAGAAGGAGCAAGAATGGAGACAAAAAACCCTTTTTTATCCGTCGTCATTCCTATGTACAATGAAGGCTCACACCTCGAACGTTCTCTTAAGGTGATTGATGGGGTGCTGTCTGTTGTCACCTCACGTTATGAGCTCATTATTGTAGATGATGGTTCCAAAGATGATACATGGCTCAAGTTGTCCGAATTGTCCCGTCGTATGCCCTCTTTGCTCGCACTCCGGCTGAGTCGGAATTTTGGTAAGGAGCTGGCGTTGTGCGCAGGTTTGGAAAATGCTTCTGGCGATGCGATCATTGTCATGGACGGTGATTTGCAGCATCCTCCTGAAATGATCGGGGAAATGGTGCGTTTGTGGCAGAACGAAGGTTATGATTTAGTTGAATGTGTGAAAGAATTTCGGGGAGAAGAGTCTGTAGGCAAAAAGCTCGGAGCTTCTTTGTTCTACGCGACTTTGAATCGCTTGACGGGCTTTAATCTCAAAGATGCCTCCGATTATAAGCTGCTGGATCGACGAGTGGTGGATGCCTGGATGGCGATGCCAGAGCGTATGCCGTTTTTTCGCGGGATGACCGCCTGGCTCGGTTTTCGTAAAACCCAGATTACATTCCGGGTGGCTCCACGAGAAGAGGGTCCAAGCCGCTGGAGTCCGTTAGGGCTGTTTCGATTGGCCGCGGAAGCGATCGTTTCGTTCTCGACGGTACCTTTGCGGGTAGTGAGTTTAATGGGTCTCATTTTCATGCTGATTTCGGTCGTGTTGGGGATTCAAACCTTAATGCACAAAATAACGGGTGACGCTGTGACCGGGTTTACCACTGTCATTTTACTGCTTTTGATTATCGGCAGTGTACTCATGCTGTCGATTGGAGTGGTAGGAGAATATATTGCCGCCATATATCACGAAGTCAAAGCCAGACCCCGTTATCTAATTGCAGACAAACGGGCGAATGCTGACCGATTGTGGGTGGATAGGGAGTTTAATCAACATGATCAGACGTTCGTATCTAAAGTATCCAATCATTAAATATGGTATTGTCGGACTGCTGGGTACAGGCATTCACGTCGGTGTGCTTGTGCTGCTGGTGGAGCTGTTTGCAATACCTGCAGTAACGGCTACTACCATAGGTTTTATCGTTACGCTGCTCGTTTCGTATGTGCTGAATCGTAACTGGACGTTCGAGCCTACCGGCGAAGGAAGCCGCACTCAGTTTCTTAAATATTTATTGGTCTGTACCTGCGGCTTGCTCCTGAATGCCGCTCTGATGTACGTAACCATTCACTGGATTGGTTGGTCGTATCTGATCGGTGAAGTCTTAACTACCATCATCGTGCCAGTTCATAATTATATCTGGAACCGCTATTGGATCTTCTCCGTTCCGCAACAGCGTCAGAAAGAGGTTTCATGATCGTAAGGAAACATGGAAAGTTGTTGTCATTGTTTGCTTGTATTGCTGCTCTAGAATTAGCCGTGGGTGTTTATTTTGCATGGCATCTTGGCTATATGCATACCGATGCGCTCAGTCGAGTAGCTAATGCATTTTATGTACTCTATAGTCGTGACCCACATTTGGGTGCTATTGGGTTTGTGTGGAATCCGCTACCGAGTTTGATGGAACTCATTGTGCTGTTGTTCTATCCTTTGTTTCCCGCACTCGCTTCCCATGGGCTGGCAGCAGTGATTGTGAGCAGCCTGTTTGCTGGGGCGAGTGCAGCATTATTGTACGGGACGGGAAAAGAACTAGGGCTTCACGGTGCAACCAGTTTGCTGATTGCGCTGTTATTTTCACTGAATCCGTTTATGTTTCTGTTTGGCTTCAACGGCTTGAGTGACTCGCCATATATCTTTTTTATACTGCTGACAGTGAGTCGATTCTGTATGTGGCTTAAGGATCGCAAGGCGGCGAATTTGATCGTATCCGGTTTTGCGCTTGCATTGGCATTTTGGGTTCGCTACGAAGCAGTTCCCCTGGGGGTTGCGCTGGCTTTGGGCGTATTACTGACGATTTTTTCTCTGCATCGGTGGCGTACAAACAGAGAGAGCGTTAGAACGCAATTGTCTTTAAAAGAGCGCCTGTACAAGGTAGAAGCGACATGGCTTCTATTGTTGCTGCCGCTTGTCTTTTCCGGTTTGCTGTGGCTCTTTTTTAACTGGATTATCATGGGCGACCCGCTTTACTTTTTACGTTCGCAGTATTCCAATTCCACACAATCAGCGGCTTTGCTGGAGGATCAGCGCTTTGTGGAAATGTTTGCTCATCCTGTGCTGATGCTAAAGTTTGTCGGGCAACGAACCTTATGGTATGCGGCTCCGTTAATTGCCATTTTGCTTATACGCCTATTGGACAAACGTCTGTGGAGTTGGAGCACGTTAACGCTGCTGGCTATCTTTTTATCGGTACCCGGGCTTCAGCTTTTACTGATGCTTAAGCATTCTTCGTTTGGCTGGTTCCGATATTTTATGTATGTATTCCCAATTACGGTTGCTTGGCTGCCGTATGAGCTTAGTCTGTTGAAGGGGAAAATGCGGGGGATCGGAATCTCACTGGTAACGGCAGGGATGTTGGTAACAGCAGGCTTGTTATCCTACGCACTGACGAACCCCGCAATTGCGGCGGATGAGCATAGCTATCTGACGCATAGTGGCAATGAAAGCTATACTCGGCAAATTGTTGAACGGAAAATAGGGTCATGGCTGGATGAACATTATGGTTCATCTCTCATTTTGACTGATTCTTATACGGCCTATCCGATCATTTTGAGCAGTAAAATTCCGAAGAAGTTTATGATAACGAGTGATTATGATTTTGGAAAATCTTTAACGGATCTGCCCGCCTCCAAGGTGGATTATGTTTTGGTTACGCGCTTGGTAGAAGGGGTACCGCTGGATCAGGTGAACCGGAACTATCCTGATTTGTTTGAAAAGGGGGCGCCATGGGCCTCGTTGGTGCATGACTTTGACGGGGAGTGGCGATTGTACAAGATAGAGCATGAAGAACTGCAATAATTTTATTGTATGTTAGTGCATCGTAGCGGAGGAAAGGATACAGCTGTCGGGCGTAATTTCCCTACAGCTGCACCGCCGCAAGAAGTTTGAGGGGGAACGAGAGGAATGTCCTTTCGAAAAATGTCTGCAAGCAGATGGATGGCTATAGGTCTGTTTGTGTTTATACTTGCATTGGAGCTGTCTGCTGGCATCTATTTTAGCTATGTTCTGGGATATATGCACACAGACGCGCTCAGTCGCGTAGCTAACGCATTTTATGTGCTGTACAGCCGTGACCCGCATTTGGGCGCCATCGGATTTATCTGGAATCCACTACCCAGTCTTCTGGAAATGGTAATTCTATTGCTGTATCCAATCTTTCCGGCATTAGCCTCCTATGGATTGGCTGCTGTTATTCTGAGTGCTACCTTTTCTGCTTTGACCGCAATGCTGCTATATCGGGCAGGTGTCAGAACAGGGCTTAGCTCTAGGATGAGCTTGCTGCTGGCTTTGTTGTATGCACTGAATCCGTTTATTTTACTGTTTGGTGCCAACGGTCTGAGCGATTCGTTATACATATATTTTATTATGATGACAGTGATTGAATTTGCGCTGTGGCTCAAGGACCGCATGACGGCAAGTCTGATTGTTTCTGGATTAGCGCTTGCCATGGCGTTCTGGACTCGTTATGAAGCGGTGCCTCTAGGCGTGGCAATGGCTGTTGGCGTAGTCTTGGCGATCTTATTTCTTCATCGCAACTTGGGTAGACGCGAGCTGGCCCTGCGGGAAAAACTGCATAAAGTCGAGGCAACCTGGTTACTTCTTTTGCTTCCTGTGGTCTTTTCCGGGCTGTTGTGGATTTTCTTTAACTATCTCATTATGGGGAATGCCTTTTATTTCCTGAATTCAGAGTATTCGAACACGGCCCAATCGGCAGAGTTGCTGAATGATGATAAATTTGTAGAAATTTTCTCCAATCCACTGGTAGCCTTGAAGTTTATTGCTTCCAAAACCATCTGGTACTCTGTACCATTGTTTGCTATTCTGTTCATCCGTCTGTTGAGTGGACGCTTATTCCGGTGGGGAACCCTGATTATTTTGTTATTGTTCCTGTCTGTGCCCGGCTTGCAATTTTTACTTATGATGAGACAATCCTCGTACGGGTGGTTTCGTTACTTTATGTATGTATTCCCAATTACCGTAGCCTGGTTGCCTTATGAGTTGAGCCAGCTTCAGGGACGATGGCGGAGGGCGGCCTTTGGTCTAGTGTCCGTCAGTCTGCTACTTACCGCTGGATTACTCTCCTATGCGTTGACTCGCCCGGATATTGCACCGGATGAGAATAGCTTTCTCACACGCACGGGGAATATAAACTATGTGAGACAGGAATCAGATCGTAAGATTGCCGTTTGGCTGGATGAGCATCTGCCGAAGTCTACCATTATGACAGATTCGGCTTCAGCCTACACGATGATTGTCTACAGCCAATATCCCAAACGTTTTCTGATCACCAGTGATTATGCGTTCAATAAGGCATTAAGTTATCCGCAGGAGAATCATGTGGACTATATCCTTGTACCTAAGATTATGTCAGGCATGCCGCTGAGTAAGATTAATATGGTATATCCGAATTTATATGAACATGGTGCCCCATGGATTCAGCTTGAACGTGAGTTTAACGGCGAGTGGCGCCTGTATAAAGTACTGCCTAAGTCATTAACTAAAGAATCTCCATCGACAGAGACAAAGACAAATCCCTGATGGGTATAACAACAATCCCCGGAGCTTAATTCCTTCGCATGGTGCGATGAGAAAGGCTTCGGGGATTTTTTTGCCTGTTTTAGTGTCCTTTAAGCGGTAGCCACGCCAGTACGTCCTGGATTTTAGCGTCCCAATATCCCCATTCATGAGCTCCAGGACCTTCTTCGTAGGTCAGCGGAACTCCAAGAGAGGTGCATGTTTCACGAAAAGTCTGATTCCCCTTATATAAGAAATCCTCTGTACCGCAGCATTGATAGAGTTGGGGGAGTGAGGTCCCCGCGGTGGCATGACGTTGTAGCAGCTCCAGCAAGTCGTGATCTGTTCCGCGTATTTCATCTGGTCCAAAAATGTTAAGCCATTCCGCTGGACTCATAGCATTTTGCTTAGGATCGGTGCGTGATGCATGTAAATCCATGACCCCCGAAAGACTGGCAGCGGCTGCAAAGCGCTCTGGATGCTGAAGTGCCAGTTTGAAGGCGCCGTAACCACCCATAGAAAGCCCGGCTACAAAATTGTCTTCACGCTTGTCGGACAGAGGAAAAAATGAACGTGCCAAAGCTGGCAATTCTTCACTGATAAAAGTCCAATAAGCCGCTCCTTGCTCCATATTTGTATAGAAACTCCGGTGTACCTGAGGCATGACGACCGCTAGGCCCATGGAGGCGACGTAGCGTTCAATGGAGGTTCGACGCAGCCAGGTTGAATCATCGTCTGACAGGCCATGCAGTAAATACAGCGTCGGATGTGGCCCTGTTCCTTGCTTGCCCTCCATTCCAATCTGTGAGCGGGTTGCCTGCGGAAGAATAACATTCATGGATGTGCTTAGACCAAGAACTTCCGAGTAAAACTGACATTGAATAAGTGCCATAAGAAAACCTCTTTTCCTTGGGGGTATGACCTCATTGACCTGTTCCAGCATACAACTGATTATTCATCCAGTATACAGTGACCTGTCCAAATATACATATCCAAGTGAATGGCTAGGTATTAAGTCCTGTTTCTTTTTTATCCTACATTAGGAGGGGGTATGGTTATATGGGACGATTTTTTTAATTTAGGGGTTATTTGGGTTTGATTTCTGGTAAAGTGTTTAAAAAAGATTGATGAATCCAATCTGAGGGAGGAATTTATAGCATGGGGAAAAAGTTAAGGAACACAATTACAGGTGTACTGAGCACAGGTCTTATTCTTAGCGCATTCAGCGCAGCGGCAGCTGCTCCTCAAACTACAAGTGGCCATTGGGCAGGAGATCAGGTGCAACGCTGGTCAGCTACAGGGCAATTGAATGGAGCGGTAAAACCGGATGCGGCGATCACACGCGCAGAATTTATCGTTCTTCTGAACCGCAGCTTGGGAACGTTCACGCAGGAACTTCCAGCAGTGACAGACGTAACGTATGCAGGTGGTGTGAAGGTAAACGGTAATGGAAGCAGAACGTTCACAGATGTTCCGGCATCCCACTGGGCATACAACGAACTGACAAGTGCCGTAAATGCAGGCTACATAAGCGGCTATGCAGATAACAAGCTCAAACCAAATGGTAAGGTAACTCGTCAGGAAGCAGCTGCGATCATTGGCAAAGCTATCGGACTGACTGCAGGTAACGCAGCAGATGTTACTAAATTCATTGACTCCAACAAAATCGGATCTTGGGCGAAGAAAAGTGTAGCGGCAGCTGCGGAGCAAAAAATCATCAACGGATATCCGGATGGTAAATTCCAGCCGCTGAAGCCGTTGACTCGTGCAGAGGCGGTTGCTATTCTGGATGCTGCATCCGGTTACAACCTGAGCTCTGTCGATAATCTGACGACGACTCCTGGTGGAACGGTAACGAATTCCACGTACGGTAACGTGACAGATTCCACTTACGGTAATACGTCGATTACCTCTGGAACTGAAACAGAAGATAGCAGCACAAGTACTAGCACAGATAGCACGACTGCGACTACTACAGACAACTCTACAACAACAGATACAAGTACTGATACCAACACAACTACGGATACGACTACAGACAGCAATGCAGACACTTCCGCTGACGCGAATGCTACTTCGAGTACACTGAAAGTCAACGATGTGCATGATGGTGAAGGTACAATTACAGGAACAGCAAAAGCTGGTTCCACAGTAACTGCCTATTCCAATGATCTGCCTATCGGCAGTGCAGTAGCCAAAGATGACGGCACATTTAGTATCAGTGTGCTTACTCAAAAAGCGACAGTTAGACTGGTGATCAAAGCTAAAGATACAGACGGCCATGAAAGTGAGCCTGTAGAAATTTCGGTTTTGAGTAAACGCAGCGAGTAATTTAGAAACAAAAAAACCCCTTTCACTCTGTCTGGAACCAATCCAGCCAGTAGTGAAGGGGGATTTTTTCGTTTATTCGCTTATGCCATCTTCCACAATAGGTTTCTCCAGTTCGCGTGTTTGTGGCTCAGACGATGTGCTACCGCCATAACTAGCTATAATGCGCTGCTGCGCTCGGTACGTATCGCGACTGATTCGGGTGCGCTCGACGGGTTTTCCATCCACCTTTTTTATTCGAAATGTCTCTACCACATACCCTTCTTTGCCCTGTCGAATGACTTGATAGAAGCCGGGGGATAGGGAGTCATTACGTATTCTTTTTACCGGTATAGGGAGTACGCGAACGGTGTGAGATTCAAGTTCATATGAAATATTGGATGGGAATGTACCAAAAATTTTGATAGTAAGCGTTCGATTTTGGACCACAGCGCGAAGGAGTAAATGTTTGCCGGTATTATTTCTAAAACGAAAATTAATGGACCCTGTAGCAAAAGTCGCATCCTGACCTTTGGGCAAGTAGCTGACTGGCAAGGAATGGTTGCGGCGTTCGACAATGTCCAAGCCGACTCGCAGCGCTGCATTATACACCGTGCTGGATACCTGACAAATCCCACCGCCAATGCCGGACTCCAGCCGTCCGTTCACGATCACTGGAGCCTCACGAAAGCCATGGGTGCGCTCAGCCTTGGCAATCACCTGGCCGTAGTCGAATATGTCACCCGGTTTGAGAATTAAACCATCGACGGTGCTTGCCGCTGAATTAACGTTATACACACGTCCTTCCGAACTGCTGCCGAGACTGGTGGAAAACTGGGTGATTTTTCGCTCTATACCTTCGCTGCGCAGACTGTCGACTGTAATTTTCGGCTCCAGCTGGTAGAACGGTAATTCCACCCGGATCGGCTCCTCAGAAGCCGTAAAATCCTTGGGGAGTGCCTGGTTCATTACGACGTCCAGTTTGGGCCAATCCAGGCGCCGGGCAGAGCGCTCCGGAATATAACGAACCTGATCGTTTGCATCGATCTGACGCACCGCATTGACAGGCATGCCGTATCGTTGCTCCTCCCAATCAGCTCCAAATTTGGATTTCAAGATCTTCTCTTGCTGGAAAGGTGTGATAGACCATTCCTTCTCGAATCTAAAACGTGTCTGTACGCGAGTCCATAGATGCTTCGCGCTTAGTGCCTTCACCGCATTTCGGAATGCATCCGCTTTATAACTAATCCCTGCTTCCGCGAGTGTTAGCTTTATATCCTGTGCACTGCTGTCACTGTCCGTGAGGAGCAGAGGACGCTGCTTCAATGCATCCAGTTTTTTCTCCACCAGCCGAAGAGCGTCCGTTTTATACATACCGCCTACGTTGACTCCTCCGACTCGCACTCCCTCTGGTAGCGTTTGTCTGTCGGCGTACAGATGAAGTCCTCCCCACAGCACGGCCAGCGCCAGAACACCAGACCATATCCAAATGACAGATAAATGAATTTTTTTCATAATGCAGATGTCTCCTGTCTGATAAGCTTGATAGCGTTTCGTGTGCCACAATATTCATATATATGTGCCAAAAGCAGAAAACTTTCGGTACTATTTAGGTAACAAATTTGTTACAATGATAAACGGTATGATGAAATACAGAAGTTTTTAAAGGAAATGCATGGAATATGTCGAATGGATACTAGGTTATACGTAATATGATTAAGCAGCGGGAAGTGATCGAGTGATTGAAATGCAGGATGTGTGGAAGACCTATACGAACGGGACCCACGCACTTCAAGGAGTATCGGTCAGAATTGACCGTAATGAATTCGTATACGTAGTCGGCCCGTCTGGAGCGGGTAAATCGACTTTTATGAAGCTTATTTATAGAGAAGAAGTACCGACCAAGGGACAAATTTCAGTCAATGGTTTTAATATCGGGAAACTCAAGCAGCGCAAAATTCCCTACGTTCGTCGTAACATCGGAGTCATTTTTCAGGATTTCCGGCTTTTGCCGCGTTTGACAGCCTATGAGAATGTGGCATTTGCTATGGAAGTTATAGAGGCTCCCAAGAAGCTGATCCGCAAGCGGGTTCCAGAAGTGCTCGAATTGGTTGGCTTGAAAGAAAAAATGAATCGTGAGCCTGCCCAGCTTTCTGGTGGGGAGCAACAGCGTGTAGCGATTGCACGGGCCATCGTGAACAATCCCTCGGTCATCATTGCTGATGAACCAACGGGGAATCTGGACCCCGAAACATCGTGGGAGATCATGCAACTGCTGGATGAAATTAATTTTCGGGGCACGACCATTGTGATGGCGACACACAATAAGGACATCGTGAACTCCATGCGTAAACGCGTCATTGCGATCGAAAATGGCAATATCGTAAGAGACCAGGTAAGAGGGGAGTACGGATATGACTTTTAATACCTTCTTGCGTCATATGCGGGAAGGTTTCAAAAACATATTCCGCAATGGCTGGATGTCCGTAGCATCCGTCACCTCAATTATTGTGTCACTGCTCATATTGGGCGTTTTTATCATGCTGGTGCTTAACGTCAACTCCTTGGCTGATCAAGCAGATAGCCAGGTGGAAGTTAACGTGTTTCTGGAGCTCAATGTCGATCAGAGCATGCGTGAAACGCTGCAAAAAGAAATCGCGGCAATGCCGGAAATCAGCAAAACGACCTTTGTGACGAAAGCTCAAGGTTTGGAGGAGCTGCGCAAAGATTTGGGAGACAGTGGCAAGGATCTGCTAGAGGGCTTTGACAAGGACAGCAATCCACTGCCGGACAAAATCGTGGTAGAGGTTATTGAACCAACGACGGTTCCATTTGTGGCTGAGAAAATTGAGAAGCTGAATACATTACATCCCGAAAAACCGATTTTAAAGGTTCGTTACGGAAAAGGCACTGTAGAGACGCTCTTTACTATTACCAAGCTGATCCGCAATGTTGGCTTTATATTTGTCGCCGGACTGGCGATCATGTCTATGTTCTTAATTTCGAATACCATTCGAGTAACGATATTGGCACGACGCAGAGAAATCAGCATTATGAAGCTGGTCGGTGCGACCAACTTTTTCATACGATGGCCGTTTTTTATCGAAGGCGCGCTTATTGGTCTTATTGGTTCTCTTATTACTGTAGGAATTTTATTTACAGGCTATCAGCGTTTGCTGACAGCCGTTCAAGGAGATATCGCTCTCAATATGTTGAAGCTTATGCCGCTTGAAGGCATTTGGATTCAGCTGAGTGCATTGCTGGTTATTTTGGGGATGCTGGTCGGAATTGTTGGCAGTACCCTGTCCATGCGCAAGTTCTTGAAAGTCTAAGAAGCATTTGGTGGAACGTCGTGGTCGATTTAATAGAACGGGGAAGCCCGGTGTTATTTTGCGATAAAGGATGGGGAGTGCAAGTTGAAAAAAATAGGATCTGTGTTGGCTGCTACGTTGGTAGCTGCATTGCTAATCCAGCCTTCTGACGGATATGCCAAAAGCGTAAGTGAAATCAATTCGCAACTGAACCAATTAGAAAAGCAAGCCAAATCTGCGAAGCAACAGCAGCAAAAGGCTGCTCAAGATAAACAGTATGCTCAGCATTATAAAAATAAAACCGTGCAAAACCTGAAAACGGTACTTGCTCAAATTAACAGCGTCAGTGATCAACTGACTCGTGTAGCGGTTCAGATCGATCAAACGGAAGATAATCTGCGTGCGACTAAAAAAGATTTAGCCGAAGCGATTGATCGCATCAATTCGCGGGAAAAAATGCTGGAAACTCGAGTGCGTCTCATGTATACGGATGGAACGGTATCCTATATGGACGTGCTTATGTCCTCAACCAGCTTTAGTGATTTTCTCAGCCGGGTGGATTCTCTGAAAACGATCGTGGAGCAGGACCAAATTCTGTTGGACGAGCATAAAAAGGACAAGGCTCTGGTCGTTAGCAAGAAGAAGCAGCTCGACACGGAATATAAAAATGCCAAGAAGTTGTATGCACTCAAGCAGGACGCCAAAGCTCAACTGAATTTGAAGGAAAAAGAGAAGCAAAGACTGATTGCCAACTACGATCATGATATTGCTGAATCCGATGAAATCAGTGAAGAGCAAAACGATATGCTGGTAGCCCTCGCGAACAAACGTGTGGCGCTGGTGCAGGAGAAGAACAAGCTCAGAGCGGAGCAGGCTGCCAAAGCAGCACGCGCTAGAGCGGCTGCACGTGCAGCTGCAGCTAAGCGATATGCATCTTCATCCTCAGGCGCCGCCTCGAATTCCAGTCATACGGCAGCCAGTACGTATACAGGCGGATCAGGTACTTTGGCTACGCCTGTAGCCCATTACCGACTCTCATCTACTTTTGGCATGCGGGTACATCCGATAACCGGCAAGCTTAAAGGCCATACAGGTATTGATCTGGCGGCTCCGCAGGGAACCGATATTCATGCAGCTGAAGATGGTGTTGTTATTGTTGCTGAATGGTGGAGCGGGTATGGGAACACGGTTGTCATTGATCACGGAGACGGACTATGGACTTTATACGGACATATTCGCAACGGTGGTACGGTAGTTCATACGGGGCAAACGGTGAAACGTGGTCAAAAAATTGCGGAAGTGGGTTCGACGGGGAATTCCACAGGACCTCACTGTCATTTTGAAGTGCGCGAGAATAACAAACCTGTAAATCCGATGAACTATTTATAATAGATAAGGTAAGCCCTATTTGTAACCAATCCGGTTGTAGATAGGGTTTTGCTTTAATGGTTCATATCCAATGAAGAACATGTGCATTGAAACACAGAGTAGGATACAATTAACATATTCCGTACAAGCTAGACGTATACTTCGTGAATGGATGCGTTGTGAGGAAATAGGATACAAGATAAAGAGAAGGCGGTGGACGATTAGATGTTGAAAAAAAGTACAGCGGTACTCTTGATGGTGATCGGGCTGCTTGGCGGCAGTCTGCTCACTTTTGCTTATACTGGAACAACCACAGTTGGGAACAGCGCTCTGGGCGAAGGACTGCTGGCGAGTGTGACAGGAAGTAGTTCCTCCTCCAGAAGTGATATCCGCAAAATTGAGACAGCGATGGACTTAATCCAGGGACAGTATTATCAGGATGTGGACCGCACCAAGCTGGTGGATGGCGCCATTAATGGGATGATGGAGTCGCTTGGCGACCCGTATTCCTCTTATATGGGTAAAGAAACTGCACAGCAGTTCGAGCAATCCATAGAAGGTTCTTTTACTGGGATTGGAGCCGAAGTAGCGGCTGAAAACGGGAAAGTAGTCGTAGTCACACCAATTAAAGGCTCTCCGGCTGAAAAGGCGGGTCTACGCGCTAAGGATATTATATTGTCTGTTAACGGTGAAACACTGGACGGATTGGATCTGAACAAGGCCGTTTCCAAAATTCGTGGACCAAAGGGCAGTCAGGCAAAAGTCAAAATTCAGCGTAACGGTTCTCCGGATCCACTTGAATACACGATTACCCGTGACAACATTGATATGGAAACTGTAACGGCTCATATGGAAGGCGACGGTGTAGGTGTCATTACGATCACCCAGTTCTCCTTAAATACGGCAGAACGCTTCAAGGAAGAGTTAGCCAAGCTGGAAAAACAAGGGCTTAAAGGACTCGTCATTGACGTGCGTAATAACCCGGGTGGAGTGCTTTCTGTCGTTATTAATATTGCAGAGCAATTTGTACCTTCCGGCAAAACGATTGTACAAGTTGAAGATAAAAATCAGAAACGTGAGGAAGAAAAATCCAAAGGTTCGCGCAAAAATTATCCGGTGACTTTGCTCATGAACAAAGGTAGCGCAAGTGCGTCCGAAATTCTGGCAGGTGCTCTCCAGCAATCCGCTGGCGCAGTGTTGATCGGGGAAAACTCCTTTGGTAAAGGTACTGTACAAACCAGCTATGACAAGCAAATGGGTGACGGTAGCCTGCTCAAAATCACGATTGCCAAGTGGCTAACGCCAAACGGAACATGGATTCATAAAAAAGGGATTAAGCCGGATATCGCGGTGGATCAGCCTGAATACTTCACGGCAGCGCCGCTGAGCAAGGAAAAATCCTTGAAATACAATATGAATAGCAGTGATGTAAAAAATGCACAAATCATTCTGCAAGGCTTGGGCTACAAACCAGGTCGTGAGGACGGCTATTTTGACAAAGTGACTGAAAGTTCTGTTATGGCTTTCCAAAAAGAG
The DNA here is from genome assembly GCF_002872435.1 of Paenibacillus sp. lzh-N1. Classification (NCBI taxonomy): domain Bacteria; kingdom Bacillati; phylum Bacillota; class Bacilli; order Caryophanales; family Paenibacillaceae; genus Paenibacillus; species Paenibacillus sp. lzh-N1. Next base: position 2,310,381 of record NZ_CP025696.1, read on the forward strand.
GCGAAGCTGACGACTAACGGCATCATTGATGCCAAGACAGCAGCAGCAATGGAAGCCAAGCTGATTGAAAAAATTCGCGATCCGAAAAATGATAATCAACTCAAGCAGGGGATTGAAGAGATTCGGAAGGAAATGAAGACAAGCGCAGCGAAATAATAGTGAGGCTACAACAAGGGGGCTGGAAACAGCCTCCTTTGTTATTGGGATTTATTTGCAGTCTGTCGGTTTGTCTTCCCTACGTTGGCAATTTCATATAGAATAAATGGATATGAAATGTACGTGATCCGCTATATAGCGGGCCAGGGGCATAAGGAGTGTGAATGGACTTGGAATGGGCATTACAATGGGGATGGAGCGTCTTGAATGCTTGCTTGTATCTGCTTTTGCAGCCGTTTTATTATATCTCGATACTCATTGTCGCGCTTGGCTATCGTCGGCAAATGCTACTAGAGCGCAAGCTATTTCATACTAGAATTCATAGCTGGGCTGCAGAGACCTGGCGTGTCGTATGGAGCGGCTTGCTTGCCGGGATGGCACTATCCGCTCTAGGAATGTTCGTCAGCGTGCATCTGAACCCGACTTCCATCGTGTGCCTGTGGATAGCCACATTATTGCTCATGCTGGTACGCGTCCGCTACCTGTGTCTTGCTTATTCGGTAGGTCTGCTAGGTGTAGTTCAATTTTTTCTAAACGTAGCCAGTGGCTGGCAGCCTGGGGGAGCGCTCGGGACATCGGTAGCAGCTATCCGCGGATTGGATATTCCAGCACTCTTAGTGCTCGTTGCTGTGCTGCATGTGGCTGAAGCGCTGTTGGTTCGCTGGCAAGGAGGAAAGGCAGCTATGCCACTGTTTGTTGAGGGCAAACGGGGGAGATTGGTCGGTGGCTATCGTATGGAAGATCTCTGGCCCATTCCGTTGCTGTTGCTGGTACCTGCTCAGGGAGGATTCATGCTTCCCTGGACACCTTTGTTCGGCGGCGATGCCGGAACGGGGTATATGCTAGCAGCTCTGCCAGTCCTGATGGGCTTTAGCAGTGTGACGCTCGGCCAGCTACCACGACAGAAGGCAGTACTCACTTCGAACCGATTGCTCCTGTACAGTGTGGCTTTGCTTCTGCTAAGCCTGTTAGCGGCCTGGTGGAGTCCGCTAATCTTGCTGGCAGCGTTATTTTCCTTCCTGGCCCATGAAGCGCTGATTTGGTACGGAAATATAGAGGAAAGCCGTCTTAGCCCGATGTTTGTACATCCAGAGCAAGGGATGCGTGTTCTCGCTGTGCTGCCAGATAGCCCGGCGACAGCCATGGGCATACTACCAGGCGAGGCCATTTATCGTGTGAATGGCATGGTTGTGAACAGCCGTGCCGAGCTGCACCAGGCCTTGCGGATCAACTCTGCTTTTTGTAAGCTGGAGGTACGCAATCTGCAAGGTGAGAGCAAGTTTGTACAGCGAGGCATGTACGATGGCGATCATCACCAGCTAGGGGTTGTTCTTGCACCGGATGAACACGCAGGCTGGGCCGTATCCATACAACCGGCCTCCATCTACCGAATTGTGGCCATGCACATAGGCGCACGACGACGTAAAGCGGAACAAGCATCCAAGGCAGAGAGTACGCATTTGGACACCATGGACCAATAGATATTACAACAAGAGGGTAGTCATTATTTGATTAGAATCGAATAAGGCTATCCTCTTTTGTATATGGCGACAGTAGCCTGCTTGAAATCAATATTCTCATCGGTATACAATGAATATGTAATGGAAACCTTTGATGAACCGAATGCCTATCATGTGTGTCAAGCAGGGAGAGGAAAAGATGAACGCGATTCACTTTATTCGAGAGTACATCAGGCACCCACGCAGCGTAGGCGCTGTTATACCCAGTTCAAGACAGCTGGCCAAGCAAATTGCCACACCGATTTACTTTGATAAAGCCTCATGCATTATTGAATATGGGGCAGGGACCGGTGTGTTTACGCAGGAGTTGATTTTGAACAAGCGTCCAGAAACGTTACTGTTAGTGATTGAAGCTAATGAATCGTTTTATAAAACATTACAAAGCAAATACGGACACTTGGAAAGGGTACACATTATTCATGGATCGGCCGAGCATGTAGCGCGGTATATGAAACAGTATCATGTCTCGAAGGTGGATTATATCGTATCGGGGCTCCCTTTTACCAGCTTACCCGCTGCGTTATCCAGCCTTATTTTGGGACAAACGGCCGAGGTACTAGGCCAGGAGGGCAAGTTTATTACGTTCCAGTACAGCAAGGTTAAGCACAATTTCTTCCGTACTTTTTTTGCAGATATCCAGATTAAAAAGGTAAACTATAATGTTCCGCCAGCCTATGTCTTCACTTGCAGCCTGTGACCCTTCAGCTATGTAGGAGATTAGAATAAATACGAATATCCATATGCGGATGATTATGAGAAGACTAGGTCAGCATCATTAAGATGTTGAAACGGTCTTTTTTGTTGCCTACTTTTATGGAAATATAAGAGAATGGATATGTTAAATAGCAAAATTGTTTTAAGGAATCATATTTTAAAATGGGGCTTAACCTATATATTACATAAGTTGGAACCTGTTAGATTTTTGTAGGATTCATAATAAATCTGAACTTTTGTTAAAGGAGATTTATATATGGTAAAACCGCTGATGTTCATGCGCTGGTGTGAGTATTATGGGTTAAGCGACCGTGAGACAGATTTTGTATCTTTTTTTATGATGAATTTTTCGGCTGCACGATCAGGCAATCAACCGAAACTTAAGGAACAATTTGTTGAGATTCAAAAACAAACCTTTCCAGAATACCCGTTTGATATTAGCCCGGAAGAACTGGATTATAACAAATTTGAAGAACTGATGAAACGAGTGTTGAACATTCATTTTGACACGGCTGAACTGCTGTACTCCTTCTATCTCCAAAAGCTGTGTGCACCTTTAGCAGAATACATTTTATCTACTGGAGATGCCGAGCCTGCACGAATTTACTATGAGCTTATTCAAAAGGATAAAGTACGGTAGAGATAAAAAAGCCCCTTGACTAAGGGGCTTTTTTCTATACTCAGGCTATAAAGTTATTTAATAAGTTAACTCTAGTCAATGTTCTGCTATATGGATATATGGAATAATCTAAGTATATGGACATTACGTCCCATAAATGGTTCGATATGAGGATTTGGTCGGTAGAACGTATAGCAAAGCTGTATTACAACATTTGAAGATCCGAGCAATTCTGAATTTCGGACGGAGAGGAGAGTGTAATCAACCGAATACCTGGAGCTTCGAGACGCTGTACCGGAAGATTAACTCGTTAGGAATCAGGAGCCTTAAAGCCTGATGGAGCGGCACTCGTATGGGGTGCTGCTCTTTTCAAATGTAAAGGAGGAAAGTGGTATGAGGGCGAAAAATAGTAGTAATCTTTTGTTCAAACGTTCCAAATGGCTGCCTGTCGTCATGGCATGCACAATGATAGTAGGAGGGGCTCTACCAGCTCCAACTGTAGTTCACGGTCAAACGGCAAAAACTATTACCATTAAAGTAGATACATCCAAGGATCGTAAGCCTATTAGTCCTTATATATACGGTACGAATCAGGATTTGGCAGGCGATGAAAATATGGCTGCCAGACGACTTGGTGGCAATCGAATGACCGGATACAACTGGGAAAACAATATGTCCAATGCAGGAAGTGACTGGCAGCAATCCAGCGATAACTTTTTATGTAATAACGGTGGCCTGACAGGAGCAGAATGCGAAAAACCGGGAGCGGTGACGACTTCGTTTCATGATCAATCGCTGAAGCTAGGCGCTTATTCTTTAGTTACGTTGCCGATGGCCGGCTACGTGGCCAAGGATGGAAACGGCAGTGTGCAGGAAAGCGAAAAAGCCCCTTCCGCTCGTTGGAATCAGGTCGTAAACGCCAAAAATGCACCGTTTCAGCTACAGCCTGATCTGAATGACAATCGGGTCTATGCGGATGAGTTCGTCCATTTTTTAGTGAACAAGTATGGCGCTGCTTCAACAAAGACGGGTGTGAAAGGATATGCACTCGACAATGAACCCGCTCTCTGGTCGCATACACATCCGCGTATTCATGGCGAAAAGGTTGGGGCGAAAGAGTTGGTAGACCGGTCAGTAAGCTTATCCAAAGCTGTGAAGGCGGTTGACGCGGGTGCAGAAATTTTTGGGCCGGTTCTTTACGGTTTTGGCGCTTATAAAGATCTGCAAACCGCACCTGATTGGGACTCTGTAAAAGGCAGCTATAGCTGGTTTGTGGACTATTACCTGGATCAAATGCGCCTCAGTTCGCAAGCCGAAGGCAAGAGATTGCTGGATGTCTTCGATGTGCACTGGTATCCCGAAGCGATGGGCGGAGGCATACGAATTACGAATGAGGTAGGCAATGACGAAACGAAGAAAGCCAGAATGCAGGCACCTCGTACTTTGTGGGACCCGACCTATAAGGAAGATAGCTGGATCGCCCAATGGAACAGCGAATTTTTGCCTATACTGCCTCGATTGAAGCAGTCGGTGGATAAATATTATCCAGGAACCAAGCTGGCAATGACCGAGTATAGCTATGGCGGCGAAAATGATATTTCCGGCGGGATCGCGATGACCGATGTGCTCGGCATTTTAGGCAAAAATGATGTCTATATGGCAAACTACTGGAAGTTACAGGATGGTGCCAACAACTACGTTAGTGCCGCTTACAAGCTTTACCGCAATTATGACGGAAAAAGCTCTACTTTTGGTAACACCAGTGTTAGTGCGCAAACGTCGGATATTGTCAACAGCTCAGTGCATGCTTCCATATCGAATGCATCCGACAAGGAACTGCACCTCGTAGTCATGAATAAAAGCATAGACAGCGCATTCGACGCCCAATTTGATCTTTCTGGCGAGACGACTTACGGCTCCGGTAAAGTATGGGGCTTCGATAAAACTAGCTCGCAAATTAAAGAAGCAGCGCCAATCACGCAAATTTCAGGCAACCGTTTTACTTATACCGTACCGCCTTTGACGGCTTATCATATCGTGCTGACTGCCGGTAAAGATACGTCTGTGCCACCAGTGGAAAATCCTGAGGGCTTTAAGCTGAAAGCAGAGGCAGGCGATGGGCAAGTCCATTTGTCCTGGGACGCTTCCAACGGAGTTGTGGGCTACAGTGTACAGCGGGCAACGGATGAAAACGGTCCTTTTACTACTGTAGCAGCCAGCTTAATCGAAACGTCTTATACGGATACTAACCTAACGAACGGCTCTTCATACTATTACAAAGTAACCGCCAAGACAAATAAGGGAACGAGCGAATCTAATGTTTTGAAAGCGGTTCCGGAGGTGTCTGTAAACGATCCGGTTCGCTATGAAGCTGAAGACGGCACGCTGAAGGGAACCATTGTAGAATCCAGTGGAACTGGCTACTCCGGTACTGGTTATGTAACGAATTTTCACAATGCAGGGGATTCTCTAACGATGACGATCCAGGCTCCCACGGCAGGTCTGTACAATCTTACAATCGGCTATCGTTCTCCTCATGATGACAAACGCACGAATTTCTCATTAAACGGCAAAGCGTTTGGAGAACTGGTGCTCGGGAAAACGGCTGATTTCAAAGAAACTTCCGGAGGCAAGCTTCTGTTGAATGCAGGCGCGAATACGATCGGTTTTGAAACAGGCTGGGGCTGGTATGATATCGACTACGTCAGGCTGGAGCCTGCTGCTGATCGCCCACCCCATGCGGTAACCAAAACGCTCACTAATCCGAATGCGACGGTAGAAGCAAAAGCATTGATGAACTACCTGGTTGATCAATACGGGAAGAATATGCTCTCTGGTCAAGAGGAAATAAATGAAATTGATTGGCTTCAAGCTAATGTAGGTAAAAAGCCGGCGATTGCAGCGCTTGATCTGATCGACTATTCGCCAAGCAGAGCGGAGCATGGTCTTAGTTCTACAGAGGCGGAAAAGGCGATTGCATGGGATAAGCAAGGGGGCATCGTTACCTTTGCATGGCACTGGAACGCGCCGAAAGGTCTGATCGATACGCAGGGAAAAGAATGGTGGAGAGGCTTCTATGCCGATTCGACCACATTCGATATAGAATATGCGATGAGCCATCCAGAGTCCGAGGATTATAAATTACTTATTCGCGATATCGATGTGATCGCAGCGCAATTGAAGAAGCTGCAGGATGCGAAAGTTCCTGTCCTGTTCCGTCCTTTGCACGAAGCAGAAGGCAAATGGTTCTGGTGGGGCGCCAAAGGTCCTGAGCCTGTTAAAAAATTGTATATTTTAATGCACGACCGATTGACGAATGTGCACAAATTGAACAATCTGATATGGGTATGGAATTCTGTTGCTCCGGACTGGTATCCTGGAGACGAATATGTGGATATTTTGAGCTTTGACTCTTATCCGCAAGCAGGTGATTACAGCCCGCAAATTGCAAAATACGAAGACCTTGTTACATTGGGCAAGGACAAAAAGTTAGTTGCCATGAGCGAAAACGGACCGATCCCAGACCCTGATCTAATGAAGGCGTATCAAGCCCATTGGAGCTGGTTCGCTACATGGTATGGGGATTTCCTGAGAGACGGTAAACAAAACAGCCTCGAGCATCTGAAAAAAGTGTATAATCATCCGAACGTTATTACGCTTGATGAGCTTCCAACGAACTTAAAAACGTATGGCATTACCGAACAGCCGTCAGTACCGGGCAGCTTCACGCTGAACGCCGCGGGCGAAACGGCGAAAGTATCGCTAAGCTGGACAGCATCGGCGAATGCAAAAAGCTATGAAGTGAAGCGTTCGACGGCTGAAAACGGCGCGTTCGCAACTGTAGTGAGCGATGTATACGGCAGTAGCTACACCGACACAGCTGTAACGGCAGACACGACGTACTACTACCAAGTCGTAGCGAAGAACGATGCAGGACAGACCCTGTCGAACACGGCCAGCGCAGCGCCAAAAGCGGATACTCAGCAGCCAACAACAGGACTGCTGCTCCAGTATCGCACAGCGGATACCAAGGTGAACGACAATCACCTGAATCCGCACTTCCAAATTGTAAACAAAGGGACAGCCTCCGTACCGCTCAACGAGTTGAAAATTCGTTACTACTACACGATCGACGGTGACCGTGAGCAGACTTTCAACTGCGACTATGCGGCGCTGAGCTGCTCGAAGCTGAACGGTAGACTGGTTAAAATGGAGAAGCCTACGACCGGTGTCGATTATTATTTGGAAGTCGGCTTTAACTCAGACGCAGGCGTGTTAGCACCTGGAGGAAGCACGGGCGAAATCCAAACCCGTATTCACAAAACAGACTGGTCGAATTACAACGAAAGTGACGATTACTCCTATAAAGGCACACAAACCTCATATGCCGATCATATGAAAGCTACCTTGTATCATAACGGTGTACTTGTTTGGGGAACTGAACCGACAGCTAATTAAATGATATAAATACAATCGCTGAAATGAGCAGGGGGATTTAGTATCCTATCTGCTCATTTTTCATACGAGAAAACTCATATATGATTATTTTGTAAAAAATGAAATGATATGTTTATTTCTATTTTTTTTGTAACACATCAAGAATTAGAATGGAATTAATTAGAAGGAAGGAGATGAAAAAAATGAAATAACTCGTATTTTGATAATGTCTACTGTCTACAATTGCTTGGGAGTCTAATGTTTAATCAGTACAAATACTTAAAGAGGAGAAATGACAAATGAAAAGAGCGATCTTAGCACTATCAATTTCTGCGTTAGCTTTATCTTTAGGGGGAGTAGCTTCGGCTTCACCAGTAAGTTCAACGGCATCAGCTGTAACCCCAGCAAAAGTTACGGTAACTTTTGAACTTGCAAAAGGAGAAAAAGCGCCCATTACAAAGCAGGATACTCCTCCACTTCGTTTAGGAATAGGTAGCACGTATAAAATGGATGGTTCTAACTGGATGATTTTGTATGGAAGTGATGTTGTCGAACTTCATGGAAATAAAGCTAAGATGATTGGCTATGGTACAGCTCAGGTTGAAGCCTTTAAATCTAATGGAGACAAACTTGGAGTTTATACTTTTAAGGTTGAAAGATAGTATTTATATGCAGTGAAGGAGGTGAAGTACGCTTCACTTCCTTCACTTATTTTTATTATCATGGATTAATCGGGTAAGTAATCTCCAGATCAGGGAAATACTCTATTTTCGGATTTCCATCTTTGTCTAGTTCAAATTTACTCTTATCATCCTTTTTTAAGATAGTTTTGTAGACCTTTATAGTAATTGCTTTGGGGAGAGAGGTGAAAGGTTCAAAACGTGAATCACTTATCAGAACGTTTCCATCCGTAGCACTCCAACCGTTGTTGCTTATAAAATTTAGTTGCTTTCCTTTGTCATCGTAAATTTCATAACTCAAAAAAGGAAGTGACGAAGAAATTTTTAAATTGTCAGGTAGCTTTATGCGAGTTGTGATGCTGGTTGTAATCGGCGTGAGCTCAATCTTTTCCAGAGTATAGTCGATGTTTTGGTACTTTCGTTTAAGAGATGGCGTAAAAGTCAGGTTATTTTTTGTGTTTTTTTCCACTGGAATTTCTATTTTGAAGGGCTGCTTGATACCAGAGACAGGCATGGAAATTGTTAAATCAAACTTATCTGGGAAAGATTTACCCCCTTGGTTGCGTAAATCTGAAAACTGTATAATTGTTGAGTTTTTATTTTTCCCAGGTATCATATATGGGTCAATAGAGTTAGTAGTGTTTGCAGGCGCATAAGAAGAGTTGATTTCTTTTCCATTAATAAAAAATATTAAGTCATCAAGTAATAAGGGTAATTCAGTGTTTAAAAATCTTTTGTCAGTGGTTTGTCGTTCTAAGGCAATGGATACACGTGTTCCATCAAACATGACCTCTGGTACGCTGAGAGTCAGGCCATCGTGAGTATCACTAAGATTTGGCTTTGATACTAGCCCTTTTTCGTCTGCTGTTTGTAAACCAAGATCACCAGCAAGCTGGAATATAGAATCTATACCTGGGATTTGTTTCAAGGACGCAGCCATTGTTGGTGAAATAAATCCAGTACTAACGACAAGTGCAAACGCTACTACAAGTGCAGCGGAGGTTCCGAGAAAGGTATTGCGAACCCTTTTCGAACGGGAGTTAGAGCGTTTATAGTGTCTTGTTTTCATTGTATTATAGCGTTCCATAGTTCTATCAATTAAATCCACTTGGAAAGGGGTATTTCGAATAAGCTTTTGTAAGTGCTCAATTTCTTTATCTTCCGGGTTTAAATGAGTGCTCAATTTGTTTTCCTCCCTTTTCATTGTAGTTGATTAGCTTTTTACGGAGTCGCTCATATCTTTTTCGGATCGTGGACGATTTTAGCCCCATAATTGTAGCAATCTCTTCGTAGTTGTAATCCTCAAGCGAACGTAATAATAAAATCTGGCGATCTTTTAATGTTAGCTGATCCAGTAACTCGTGGATTAAATTTGTATATTCGTATATTGGCTGTTGCTTTAGGTTCAGTTTGTACTGAATGAAGGATTTGAATGATCTAGCCTTTCTTTTTAATAAGTCAGTACAGTGGTTTTGAGCGATTTTATAAAGCCAAGCTGAAAAAGAGACAGTAGGTACAAAATGATGTATATGTTCTAGCCCTCTAATGAATATTTCTTGAGCAGCATCTTCCGCTTCTTCCCGATTTTTAAGTAAATAGTAGCAGTATAAAAAGATCTGTTGTTGATAACGCCGTATGATATGTGTGTACGCTTGTTTGTCGCCTGCTTGGACCTGCTCTATGACAAGATTGATATCTGCATTTTGATTATTTGTATTTAGCTTTTCCATTAACGTCCCTCCCTTCTGCCTATATAACTGAAAAAGATATGCATTTGTGACATTCAAATAAAAAAACTTGAAGTTTGCTTTTAATGCTTCTCCACATGCACCTCATTCAGCTTTCAATTATCACGGAATTCGTAAAAAAAAGGCTTCCTTCTAAGGCATCATAAAATAAAATGACTTTATAGACCATATATTTCACTATTTTAATTATTTTGTAATGAAATGAAGTTCTTACGAGCGAAATCACATGTTAAGTATGACTTACGATATATCTGCACTATATTGAGGGGGATTGAAATGGAACATACACCTACGATCCGCTCGACGATAGAGACCGAACTAAAGCAAAGGGGATACACATTTAGCAGCTTTAGTAAAATATCTGGTATTAATCGTGGTACATTTAGCACCATGCTGAACAGTAACCCACCCAAGCCAATCTCCGTTCGGCAGATGGACTTGATTACTAAGGCATTAGGATATCCAGAAGGCTGGCTGTATGAGCTGTACATAGATGAATGCTTTCACGAGGGGAAAGGGCACTGGAAACGGATCAAACCTTTTTTATTGCGTTGTGTAGAGTTGGGGAGGAAGGAGTGTATTCAAAGGGTTTTGTCGAGACTAACGGAGGACTTGTCCTATGTGTCGACGGTATTTGAGTTTGCAGAAGAACTGCATGAAGGTGGGAAGGAAAACGAAGCTGTCCCTTTTTACGAGTGTGTGATAGAGAACGAAAGGTATCATCATTCCGAGCGGTTGGCTATTAGTCAATACAGATTGTTTCGCATACAATTAGGTACCAATGCAGAAGAGAATTTAAAACTAACTACTTTATTTTCTCCTTTTCTAGATCGTTTACCTGAAGCTTATCAGTTGGATGCTTTATTGCAAATGGCTAATATTTATTCTTCTTTGCACAAGTGGAATCAAACCATTTTTTGTAGCCAGAAATTGCTGGAACTCACAAAACGTATATACGAATATAGGGTGGCTCAAGATAATATAAATCATGAAGATATAGAGCCATATTCCAGTGAACGATCATTAGTAGTGTATTATGGACAAGCGTTATTGATGCAAGCATTCTCATTACAAAAGCAAGAATTATATCAGGAGGCTAAAAAAATTGTCTTGAGATACGCAGATTTAAGTTGGTTCAAAGGTTTGGATGAGGTAGGCCAAAGAGAAGTTGAGAAATTAAAAATGTATGCAACAGCTAATGGGTATGTACTGGATTTATTAATGGGGGATAAAAGTAATTTAGAAAAGTATATTTTACTACTGGAAGAGAATGAGAAAGAGATATTACCAGGGATTCTCACATTATTAGAGGTGGCTAATAAGCAATCTTTTAATATAGACAATATATTAAAGCGTTTTAGTGGTTACATTCAAAAGTTCTCTGAAAATGAAGATGCATTATATATGGATGATTATTGTAATTTTAATTTGCAATTAGCCATCTATCAATTTAATTTTAACGATTATACGGCTGGAATAAACACGATTCTTAAAAATATAAAACTGGCTACAGTGGTGAATAATTCAAGTGTATTTGCACAATCTATTATATTGTTTGAGAAGTACAAAAATTTTGCTACAGAGTGTCAGTATAATGAACTTACAATTCATAAAGAGAATTTTGGGAAGGACTTTAATTTTGCGTTTTAAGCCAACGATCAAGGAAGTATGAAGTCGATTTTGAGCTAACAGTATTATTTGAAAATGAGGTGTTAACATGGAACACACACCTACGATCCGCTCGACGATAGAGACCGAACTAAAGCAAAGGGGATATACATTTAGCAGCTTTAGTAAAATATCTGGTATTAACCGTGGTACATTTAGCACCATGCTGAACAGTAACCCACCCAAGCCAATCTCTGTTCGACAGATGGACTTGATTACTAAGGCATTGGGATATCCCGAAGGCTGGCTGTATGAGTTGTACATAGATGAATGCTTTCACGAGGGAAAAGGGCACTGGAAACGGATCAAACCTTTTTTATTGCGTTGTGTAGAGTTGGGGAGGAAGGAGTGTATTCAAAGGGTATTGTCGAGACTAACGGAGGACTTGTCCTATGTGTCGACAGTATTTGAGTTTGCAGAAGAATTGCACGAAGGTGGGAAGGAAAACGAAGCTGTCCCTTTTTACGAGTGTGTGATAGAAAATGAAAGATATTACCACGCCGAGCGGCTGGCTATTAGTCAATACAGATTGTTTTGTAACTCTCTGAATACTGACTTGGATAATAATCGTCAAGCAGCTATAAAGTTTGCTCCGTTTCGAAGAAACCTTCCCGATAATTACCAATTAGATGCATTATTAAAATTGGCTAATGCCTATTTTCAACTTGATGATTGTGAGACGGTTATACAGTATGCTGAAGAACTAAGAGTACTAGCTACGAATATCTATCAACAGCAGGTCAGAGAAAAATTGAAGAGTCGTGAAGTTAAGCCACTAAACACAGAAAGGCGTCTAATCGTGTATTATGGTCAATCCTTTTTATTGAAAGGAAATGCCTACGAGAAACAAGGGTTATATCAAAAGGCCCTGGATTTTATTCCTTATTACGCAGAGTTAACTGGTTTTGAAGGGCTTGACGATATAGGGAGGATAGAGGCGGAAAAATTTAAAATGTGGGCGAAAGCAAACAAGTTAAGTCTCGAAATTCTAATGGGGAAAATGGATAGTTTACCAGCCTATGTTGAGCTTCTTAGAAATAATCCACAAGAGATATTACACGGGTTATTGGCAATTGTTGAGTCAGCTAATGCCTACAATTATCCAATAGATGAAATCTTAATTCTCTTTGCTGATAAAATTGATAAATTCAAAGAATTAAATACCAATATTTCTTATTATCATACGAATTATAATCTGATCACCTATTCTCGTTTTTTTCTTGAGCTTAGTCGTTATTATTTCAATACAGGAGCTTATTTGAAAGCCATGGATGCTATGTTGAAAAGCTTCAAAGCATCTTCTCAATTGAATGATAAAGCCTACTATATCAAGTCTATAACACTATTATTTGAGAAGTATAAAGATCATTCCACGAACGGACAACGGGAGGAATATGAAAAATTGCTTGAAGAAGTACAGCATAATGTAAACCAGATGATTCCTTAAATCACAAAAAGGCTAGGTACTTTCTTACTTTTTAAGTAGAAAAGTACCTAGCCTTTTTATTCTTCGTAGAATATATAACAAATAATAAAAATATTAAACTCATCTCTTGCCTTTGGAATCATCGGAGTTATCTTTAAGAAGCTCACTCTCTGTAAACAGTTCCTTTAAAATGCGATAAGCTTTATTTTGCTCCGTTTCACTCTGCTGTGAAAGAATATGAATGTATTCCCATATCCAAGGCTGACTTTTGAGTTCTTCATAGGGATTGAAGTCAAAAAATGCAAAAACGTTTGTGTTGAGTGCTTCGGCTATTTTCTCCAAAGTTTTAATTTGTACATTGATCTCGCCACGCTCCAATTTGCCGATATAGGAACCTGTTGAATCAGATGCTTCTGCTAACAACACATGATTTTTTAGAATTGGTGGATTATTATACACATTAAATTCCATAATATATTGAAATGGTGTAGAATAAAGGATTGACCTCCATCCAATTTATTCATATAATTTCTAGTATATTGTAATTGATTGTCGAGGAGGGTGATTTTTTAAAATCATTTGAATACGCCGGGGGTGTTTTTATTGGAAAATACAACCACGATTCGTTCGGAAATTGAGAAAGAATTAAAACTTGGTGGCTACACTTTTAATAGTTTTGGACAAGCTACGGGACTTAACCGGGGCATTTTTAGTGCTATGCTTAACGGAAATCCACCTAAACCTATCTCCGTACGACAAATGGACTTGATTACTAAAGCGCTTAATTATCCAGAGGGCTGGCTATATGACCTATATGTTGATGAATGTTTTTATGATGGAAGACCACATTGGAAAAGAGTTAAGCCATTCCTTATACGCTGTGTAGAAATAGGAAATCTGAGGTGTGTAGAGAAAGTACTATCCCGATTAATGGAGGATCTTAACCATATTCCAACAATCTTTGCTTTGGCAGAGGAGCTTTATGAGGAAGGGAAACTACAAGAGGCAATTCCCTTTTATGAATGTGTAGTTGAAAATGAAAAGTACCAACACTCTGAGAGATTGGCAATCAGTCATTATAAACTGTTTGTTGCTTCTATAGGTCAAGATTTAGAAAGGAACTTAGAAGCGGTTTTAAGATTCATCCCCTATCGTAACAGACTCCCTGAAAATTATCATTTGGATGCTTTGTTGAAATTGGCTAATATCTACTTTAGTCTTCATCAATGGAAAGAGGTAGAGAGGTATGCTGACGAGCTACGTAACTTAGCAACAACTGTGTATAAAAATGAGATTCAAAAACGAAAAAATATAAATAAGTATAGACAATTAGAGACTGAAAGACCACTTGTAGTTTACTATGGGCAAGGTTATTTACTTAAAGGCAATGCTTTGGAACTACAAGGAATGTATGAAAAGGCAATGGAATATATTGATGGCTATGCTGATTTAGGCTGGTTTGAAGGACTGGACGAATTAGGTTTAGAAGAAGTTGAACTACTTAAATTATGGGCAGAAGCAAATAAACTTAACTTAAAGGTTTTAATGGGTGAAAAGGGAAGTTTACTTTCGTATGTTAATTTCCTTAAAAAAAATCCCCTTGAAGTATTGCCTGGCTTGCTTACTATTGTTGAGTCTGCTATTAAACATAAATTTAGCATTGATGCCGTACTTTCAGAATTTTCAGAGGATATTAGAGTTTTTAATGATAGTTTCTCTTTGGATAGTGGTTATTATCAGCTAGCACCGACTGTAGATAGATATGCTGATTTACATTATAAACTAGCAATTTACTATTTAGGCAATGAAAAAATCGATCAAGGTCTTGATTCTATTTTAGAAAGCCTAAAGTTTTATAAAAATATTAATAATAAAACAAAATTTGTGGAATGTGTTGCTTTGTTCGAAAAGTTCAGAAAAGACTCCACATCTCAGCATAGAAAGAATTATGAATTTATAATGGAGGAGATATTAGATGATGAAAAAATTAACGATGTTCTCCTTGTTGGCAATAAGTCTAATTAGCTTTGTTAGTTTTGAAGAATCGCTTAATGCTAATGCGGATCTATTCGGACATGGTAACGGGAACTATAGCACTTATGGGCATGGAAATGGACATTAAAGAAATAGAGATTGTATTTCTAAAGCCAATTCATTTGGATTGGCTTTTTTGATGCATCCTGTTAAAGGGATGAAATGGGTTTTATTATATTTTTAACCTGTAGGGAAGGTATCAGCTTGTAAACTAATGTAAATACCACACCGAACAGGAGGTTTATTGATGTGAAATGGCAACAATTGGAGGAGTGCATCGAAGAAAAGCGAAAAGAATTAAATGATTTGGCGAAAGAGGTGGGATTGAAGGATCGACGGGTGTTGACCAAGTCTATGGAGTTGGATCGGCTCCTTAATAAGTACAGCGACTGGAAATATAGCTATCGTAGACAACAGAGCGTACTTCAAAGTTCACAGATACAAGAAAAGCAACACGAGCTCGTCCTATCTTATTAACATCAAGCATCATGACAAGATAAAACCTAACTTCACCTTGGCTTCTAATACATAGTGAGATATAGCATAAACAAAATAATCTCTATTGCATCTTGTACGCCGCCCTTATCCACGTTGTTCGTACAGTTTATTGTTCTACGTCTACATCAGAGCGGAAGCCACGTAACATGATGATACATCTTAAAAAAACCTCCCCATTCACGTTATTGCGTGACTCGGGAGGTTTTTGGATTTTACTGCTGCAGCTGGCGCAGCACAGTGATTTCGACACGGCGGTTTTTTTGTCGTCCTGCTTCGGTGCTATTGTCACCAACCGGACGGGTATCTGCATAACCCGCATACTGGAAGCCTGATGGGGATAACTGCTCTCGGTCGATAAAAAACCGGAGTACAGACAGTGCCCGAGCGCCGGAAAGCTCCCAGTTGTCCTTGTAGGTCGACGAGTTAGAGGAACGCGTGAATGGAATGTTGTCCGTATGACCTTCAATGCTAATCGGTGTTTTCAAATCTCGAAATAGACTGGCTAATTTGGATAACGTGTTTGCAGAACCCTGCTTGAGTGCCGCTCTGCCTTGGTCGAATAGAAAGCGGTCATTCAGCGTAATGACAATGCCACGCGGTTGATCGGATACGAAAATCTGGTTTTGTAGCTTGTTGTCTGTAATATATTCCTGAATGACACCCATTAGGTTTTGCAGCTCTTTTTCCTGCTTGCGAAATGCTTGTTCACGCTCGGTGAGCTTGGTTGATCCCGCTTCTTTTTTATTAGAGGCCGGTTGCTTCGTCGCGGGTGGATTCTTGCTGGTATAACGATCGGCAGTTCCTGTAATGCCCGAGCCTTGTTCCAAAATAGAATCTCCCTTGTGGAACGTATCCTGGAGGGATTGAACAACGACGTCGTATTTCTTAGCATCCAGACTGCTCATGGCATACATCACGACGAAAAAAATAAGCAGCAGGGTGATCAGATCGGCATAGGTAATCATCCAACGATCTCGTTGGTCTCCGCCGCCACCTTGACGCCCACGGCGCTTAGCGCGCGCTCTCATGGAAGTCCTCCTTTGGAGTAGCGCTCTCTGTACGTGAGCGACGAGGTGGTTTGCGATCTATATGTTGCTCTGAGCGGATAAAAAACTCCAACTTCTTGCGTACAAGCTTAGGGTTCTCTCCGTTTTGGATAGCCAGGATACCTTGCAGCAGCAAATCCATCGTAATAATTTCACTTTCACTGGCTGCTCTTATTTTGGACGCGATGGGCAGAAAGATCAGATTGGCGCTAGCAACGCCGTATAATGTTGCGATAAAAGCTACAGCAATCGACGGTCCGAGCGCAGTAGGCTCGGTTAGGCTGCCAAGTACATGGATCAGACCCATGACCGTCCCGATAATCCCCATCGTAGGGGCATAGCCGCCTGCCGATTCAAATATTTTGGCGTACCCTTCATGTTTGTGCCCAATAGCATCTAACTCTAGTTCTAAAATTTGCTTGATCTGTTCCTGTTCAGTGCCGTCAATGACTAGTTGAAGACCTTCCCGCAAAAATGCATTCGGATGCTCTGATGATATACGTTCTAGCGCAAGCACACCGGATCGGCGGGAGGTGGCTGCCATGGAAACCAAATCTTCTATATATTGCTCCGTTGGATTGTCCTCACGACTAAAAGCCATCCGCAGAGCGGTGGGTATAGTCTTCAGCTTGGAGGCAGGGTAGCTGATCACAACGGCGGCGAAAGTTCCGCCGAATACGATCAGAGCTGATGTACCTTGAAGCAGCCCTGTGAATTCTCCGCCTTCCCACAAGAAGCCACCGATTAATGCTATGATTCCGGCGATGATGCCCAATACGATGGTGATATCCAAAATTCAATTCACTCCTATTCAAGACTTATCGTTTGCATCCGCGGTAAGAAAGAGGTATAATACGGGAACAAACATTCTTATTCAACCATATTTCCCAAGTATCATTGCTCGGGAAATATCGACATAGAATTACAGGTAAAGACGTTAAAGCTCGATTGGTGTAAAAACATGATGTTTCCATTTTAGACGATAAGGGTGATGCAGGGCAATGAGTGATATCGTTGTTAGCGATAAGACTTTTGAAATTCAGTCGGAATTCCAACCTCAAGGCGATCAACCCCAGGCCATTTTTGAATTGGTAGAAGGAATTGCAGAAGGAAAGAAGCATCAAACTCTGTTGGGTGCTACGGGAACAGGTAAGACGTATACCATCGCTCAGACCATTGCCAAGCTGAATCGGCCTACACTGGTTATTGCGCATAACAAGACCTTGGCTGCTCAACTGGCAAGTGAGTTTAAAGAATTTTTTCCAAACAACTCAGTTGATTATTTTGTCAGCTACTATGATTACTACCAACCGGAAGCGTACATCCCTTCTTCCGATACGTATATTGAGAAGGATTCCAGCATCAATGAGGAGATTGATAAACTTCGCCACTCAGCCACAAGCTCTCTGTTTGAGCGCCGTGACGTTATTATTGTAGCTAGTGTCTCTTGCATTTATGGTTTGGGTTCCCCGAAAGAATATTCAAGCTTGCTGCTCTCGCTTAGAGTCGGCATGGAGAAACCCCGCAATCAGATTTTGTCCCGCCTGGTCGATATTCAATATCAGCGGAACGATATCAACTTCGTGCGGGGTACTTTCCGTGTACGGGGGGATGTTGTTGAGATATTCCCGGCTTCCCATGGAGAAAATGCAATACGGGTAGAATTGTTCGGAGATGAAATTGAACGAATTACTGAGATTAATGTGCTTACAGGTGAATTGATCGGTGAACGTGAACATATCGCTATTTTCCCAGCATCTCACTTTGTTACTCATGAGGATACGATGAGGGTAGCATTGGTTAACATTGAACGTGAGCTAGAAGAGCGGTTAGCAGAGCTGAAGGAACAAGGGAAGCTGTTAGAGGCGCAACGTTTGGAGCAACGTACCCGCTATGATATCGAGATGATGAGAGAGGTTGGCTTTTGTTCCGGTGTCGAAAACTACTCGGGTCCACTGACATTCCGCGAGCGCGGAGCGACACCATATACACTTTTGGATTATTTTCCAGATGATATGCTGATCGTCATCGACGAATCTCATGTTACATTGCCGCAGATTCGTGCGATGTATAACGGGGACCAAGCGCGTAAAAATGTGCTGGTTGAACATGGTTTCCGTTTGCCATCTGCCTTGGATAACCGTCCGCTGAAGTTCGAAGAGTTCGAGGACAAAGTGAATCAGATTATCTATGTATCGGCTACTCCAGGCCCGTATGAGATGGAAAAATGCGATACGATGGTGCAGCAGATTATCCGTCCTACAGGTCTCCTTGATCCTATTATTGAGGTGCGTCCGAGCAAAGGGCAGATTGACGATCTCATTAATGAAATACGGCAGCGCATAGAACGTGAAGAACGGGTACTGGTCACCACACTCACGAAGAAAATGGCTGAAGATTTGACTGACTACTTAAAAGAAGTGGGCATCAAAGTTCGATATATGCACTCTGAGATTAAGACTTTGGAGCGGATGGCCATTTTGCGGGATCTTCGTCTGGGAACCTTCGATGTGCTGATCGGGATCAACCTGTTGCGGGAAGGTCTCGATTTGCCGGAAGTATCGCTGGTTGCGATTTTGGATGCGGACAAAGAAGGCTTCCTGCGTTCTGAGCGCTCTCTGATTCAGACGATCGGGCGGGCAGCACGGAATAGTGACGGACGTGTTATTATGTATGGCGATAAGATTACCGATTCTATGGATAAAGCGATCAAGGAGACGGAACGTCGCCGTGCGATTCAAATTCAATACAATGAAGAACATGGAATTACCCCGCAAACCATCCGTAAAAAGATTCGTGATGTCATTGAAGCAACCAAGACGGCAGAGTCCAAGAATGATTACCTTCCTAATGAGACGGGTAAACTTTCCAAGAAGGAGCGTCAATCCCTCATTCAGCGCCTAGAAGCAGAAATGAAGGACGCGGCCAAGAATCTACAATTCGAACGGGCCGCCGAGTTGCGTGATGCTTTGCTGGAGTTGCGGGCTGATTAAACATTGGGAATAAGCTAGAAGCACAACATATTGATAATAAAATGTTTGATTGCTTTTAAGAATTAGTGAGGACGGCCGATGTGGTCGTTCTCTTTGCGATATATCACTTCCATCGGATAATCCAATGCGATATAGGATGACGTGAATTACGGCTAAGGAGATGAAACATTTGGCGAATGAAAGCATCATCATCAAAGGCGCACGCGCGCATAATCTCAAAAATATTGACGTGACGATTCCACGGGACAAGTTCGTCGTCCTGACGGGGCTTAGCGGCTCAGGTAAATCATCACTGGCTTTCGATACGATCTATGCAGAAGGACAGCGGCGGTATGTGGAATCATTATCTGCGTATGCCCGTCAATTCCTCGGGCAAATGGAGAAACCGGACGTCGATTCGATTGACGGCCTGTCTCCTGCCATTTCCATTGACCAAAAAACGACAAGTCGGAATCCTCGTTCTACGGTCGGAACAGTTACAGAAATTTATGATTACTTGCGGTTGTTATTTGCCCGAGTAGGTCATCCTCATTGTCCTGAACATGGCATTGAAATCACTTCACAGACCGTCGAACAGATGGTAGACCGCATTTTGCAGTATCCTGAAAAGACGCGGCTGCAAATCCTGGCTCCATTGGTATCCGGTCGCAAAGGTGAGCATAAAACACTGTTCACTGATATAGCCAAGCAGGGCTTTGTACGGGTACGTGTGAATGGCGAACTGCGTGAATTGTCCGAGAAGATTGAACTAGAGAAGAACAAGAAGCACTCGATTGAAGTGGTCGTAGACCGGATCGTAGTCAAGGAAGATGTACGTGCGCGTCTGTCCGACTCTATTGAGACGGCACTGAATCTTTCAGGCGGACAGTTGCTTGTAGATATTATAGGGCAAGAGGAGTTGCGATTTAGCTCCAACTTTGCGTGCCCGATTTGCGGTTTTAGCATAGATGAGCTATCTCCACGGATGTTTTCTTTTAATAGTCCGTTCGGCGCTTGTCCAGATTGTGATGGGTTAGGAGTTAAAATGGTCGTTGACCCTGATCTGCTCATACCTGATACAGAAAAAAGTGTAGAAGATGGGGCGTTCCAGGCATGGAGTGGAGGAACTTCCACTTATTATCCTCAATTTTTACAGTCCGTATGCGAACACTACGGTATTCCGCAGGACATTCCTGTAAGCCAATTGACGTCAGAACAAATGAATCTTATTTTGCACGGAACAGGTGACCAGAAGATCCGTTTCCGCTATGAAAATGATTTTGGTCAACGTAAGGAAGCCTATGTGACCTTTGAAGGCATTATCCCGAATTTGGAGCGTCGTTACCGTGATACCGCTTCTGAGGGAATACGTGAATTTATTGAAGGCTTTATGAGTGCAAAGCCATGTAACACCTGTAAGGGGCACCGACTGAAAAAAGAAAGCCTGTCGGTAACCATTCAAGAGCGCAATATCGCTTATGTGACAGCTTTGTCTGTCGGGGAGGCTTCTCACTTTTTCCATACACTGGAGCTGAGTGAGAAAGAGCAGTCGATCGCCAACCTTATTTTAAAGGAAATTAACAGCCGACTGGGATTCCTTGTGAACGTTGGTCTGGAATACCTGACTTTAAGCCGTGCAGCAGGTACATTGTCCGGCGGGGAGGCACAACGTATCCGATTGGCGACACAGATCGGGTCCAGTCTGATGGGCGTGCTTTATATTTTGGACGAGCCAAGTATTGGGCTGCATCAGCGAGATAATGATCGTCTGATTAGTGCTTTGGAACATATGCGGAATCTGGGCAATACGCTGATCGTGGTGGAGCATGACGAAGATACGATGATGGCGGCGGACTATATCATTGACATTGGGCCAGGAGCCGGAATCCATGGCGGGATGATCATGTCGCAGGGGACTCCACAGGAAGTTATGGAAGATCCGAATTCCCTGACCGGGCAATATTTGAGCGGTCGCAAGTTTATTCCGGTCAATACCGAGCGGCGCAAGCCTGCGGATAAGTGGCTGGAGATTCGCGGAGCCAAGGAGAACAATCTCAAAAATGTGAATGTCAAAATTCCATTGGGTGTTTTCACGGCTGTTACTGGCGTATCCGGGTCTGGAAAATCGACGCTGGTCAACGAAATTTTGTACAAAACGTTGGCGCGTGATCTGAACCGTGCGAGAGTACGCCCAGGTCAACATAAAGAAATTCGCGGGCTAGAGCATATCGAAAAGGTTGTTGAGATCGATCAATCGCCAATCGGCCGTACCCCGCGTTCCAATCCTGCAACTTATACAGGTGTGTTCGATGATATCCGTGACTTATTCTCGCAGACGAACGAGGCTAAGGTTCGAGGCTACAAGAAAGGCCGGTTTAGCTTTAACGTTAAGGGAGGCCGATGTGAATCTTGCAGAGGCGACGGGATCATCAAGATTGAGATGCACTTTTTGCCTGATGTGTACGTACCATGCGAAGTGTGCAAAGGCAAACGCTATAATCGGGAGACCCTTGAGGTTAAGTATAAAGGGAAGAGTATTGCTGATGTGCTGGAGATGACGGTAGAGGATGCGACAGCATTTTTTGAAAATATCCCCAAGATTCATCGCAAGATTCAGACGCTGATGGATGTAGGTTTGGGGTATATCAAGCTGGGTCAACCAGCGACTACCTTGTCTGGTGGTGAAGCACAGCGTGTGAAGCTGGCTTCCGAATTGTATCGTCGCAGCACAGGCAAAACCATTTATATTTTGGATGAGCCGACAACCGGTCTGCATGTTCACGATATTGACCGATTATTAACCGTGTTGCATCGTTTGGTCGATTCAGGCGAAACCGTACTGGTTATTGAGCATAATCTAGATGTAATTAAAACAGCCGATTTCCTGATTGATCTGGGGCCCGAAGGTGGAAGCGGCGGTGGAACGATCTTGGCTACCGGGACACCAGAACAACTTGTAAAAGTAGAGGAATCCTATACAGGCCGATACTTAAAGCCGATCCTTGAACGGGATACACAGCGCAGTCAAGCGCTTCAGACCGTCGATCTATAGATACAGTTTTAACGTACGTTGTGAAAGCCCTGCACAGACAGGAAGGCAGAATACAAATTAGCGTATTTGTGCCTTCCCGTTGGCAGGGTTTATTTTTTTTGTAAAAAAAGAAAACTTTTATTAAATTCCTGCGTTAAAGCATGTGACACATAGTTTACCAAGCGCTGGAATAATAAATCTATAGGTATATTCTTCGATAGAAAGTCTCTGAGTAATCTCTACATTTTAGAGTTTTGGATGTTTAGGCTCGGGCTTGAAGAGGTTAATATATAACTTATGATTATCTAGCATCATACGAAGTTCCGTGCCCACGTGACAACCATTACTAGTTGAAGCGACCGTTTATAGTTAAATTGCATCTAAGGTTTATATCACATCTCTGAGGAAGTCATGAAGGGAGCTGGAACGTTTGAAGGTTAAGCAAAGTAGAGTTCTACGTACACGTGTATACTCATGGGCAGCAGGAGTCACTTTAGCGGCATGGTTGTTGGGTTATAGTGCTGTACCGGCCTATGCATCCGAGGTGTCCGAGGCGTATGCGCCCAAACAAGCCGAGATCGAAACTAGTGCAGCGATTGGCAGTATTAAGGATTCCGAGAGCGCTCACAATTACATTCAGCCCGCAGCAAAGGGCGGGTTCTTAATGCTGAACGTCGAAGACGATACAGAAGCAAGTGTAGTACACGTCACGTATGGCAAGCTGGATAGTTCTCTGGAGACAGTATGGAAACACCAGCAAGACCTGAGCGTACAGCCGGGAACAAGCAGCAAGGGAGTCCAGCGGGAGACGTCGGATGGTGGCTTGCTGTTTCTGCTTGATTATACCCAACCGAACGGAATGCGAGATGTGCAGGCTTCACGATTGGATGCGGATGGAAACCCCCAGTGGTCCAAAACGTTATCCACTGACGGTTTGATATCCTATGGGGAGAATTCTCAGGTAGGATTGGAGCCACTGGAGGATGGTAGTTTTCTAGTGTCCTCGCTGAACCCTGCGGAGCAGTCCTTCACTGTACTCAAATACACTGAAACTGGCGATATACAATGGAATCGAACGACAAACGGAGTGACCTCGGGTTGGCTGGTCGGCAATCACAATGGATATTATGCGCTATTGAACAGCTCAGATGGTCCCGTGGGGGTACAAGCCGATGTGTATGGTCGCAATATCCGTGATGTCCATCTGGACTTAGGATCAGGTAAAGAAATTGCCGCGGTACATGAGTTGTCTAGCGGCCATATTGCTGTAACAGGGCTTAAAGGAAACAGCAAACGCACCCAGGTGTTAAGTAATGGTCTGCAATTGTTTAGTAACACAGAGGACTATGCGGCTGACCGGGTATATCTGCCCGAGGAGCAGTTGTACGTCCAGTTCAGTGATCAATATGACCCACTGGGTAAAACCACGAAGATGCATGGCATCACTATCACAGGCTTAAAAGGAAACGGTACGAAGGTATGGGAAACGAAGACTCATTATAAGGAAGATAACTCCTTCGGCATCCGATATGATACGGGATTGATATATAAGATACCTTCAGGCTACGCGGTGGTGACATCTACAACAGGCGCTCATAAGCCAATAGTACTCGATTTTGCGAAAATATTGATACCGGAGTAATCCGGTGTCTTTTTTTATGCAATCAAAGAAGTAGGAAGTAGGTATGGCGCTGGTTTATGGCATAAGAAACAGCCTGCTTGTATATAAAATACAAGCAGGCTGTTAATGGACTTAATGTCTAGGATGCAACGTGGCTGGACTGTAAAATGGCGGACAGCTTTTCCTGGAAAGACGGAATGCCTACACGCTGTACATACGCATAAAAGCTTTCGCCAGCAATCCTATTTTCTTTGTAGAACAGAATAAGCTCTGCCAATACAGGACCAACCTGGTCCCCACGTACGCGGCCTTTGAGTGTCTTGTTGAACTGGGCACCAGCTCCAAGCGCCCCGCCAACAGAGATGTCGAACGCGTCAACCATGCCTTCAGGTGTCTTAAGGAGCGAGCCTTGCAGTCCAATATCCGCAATATGCTTTTGACCGCAGGAATTCGGGCAGCCGATAAAATGGATGCGCACCTTTTCATCCAATTGTACGTGCTGATCCAAATACTCGGCAACGTCAACCGCGCGTTTTTTCGTTTCCACAATCGCCAGATTGCAAAACTCATTGCCTGTGCACGATACGGTACGGCTCATAAAATGCTTGGGCTGGGGTGTCAGGCGTTGTAGGACTGGAGCCTCCAGTAGCTCATCCACTCGGTCATCCGGCACACCGCTCAGCAAAATATTTTGCGACATCGTGGTACGAATCTGTCCATCGCCGTAGCGATCAGCCAGGTCGGCCAGTTCGTGCAACTCGTCAGCACTGAGGCGACCGACAGGTACGTTCAGACCGACATAGTTCAGACCTTCTTGGGCTTGGGGATGTATACCGTCAAAATAGGCGGCTTGCCACCCAATGGTTTTATCTTCACCTCGTCCTGGCATTTCGCCAGTGTACTCGGTAAGCTTGGCTAGAAATTTGTCCGGGCCCCAATCGGCAATGAGGAATTTCAGACGGGCATGGTGCCGTTTTTCCCGATAGCCGTAATCACGGAAGATGGTTGTGACAGCAATAGCAACCTTCAGCACTTCCTCAGGACGGACAAACAAGTCCAGCGGATGTGCCAAATGCGGCTTGGCAGATAATCCACCGCCAACCATCACATGGAAACCAACCACTTCTTTTCCGTCAAGGATCTTGGTTGCCGGTGTGAAGGACAGGTCGTTAATTTCAGCCTGTGCATTGTTGTAGGTATTACTGGAGATGGACATTTTGTATTTGCGCGGAAGATTGGAAAAGTCACGATTTAATAAGAAAAAGCGGTTTACTTCATCTACAATCTCCTGAGTATCCACCAGTTCATTAGGATCAATGCCAGCCAGCGGATTGCCGACAATGGTACGCGGGCAGTCCCCACAGGCTTCAAAGGAATACAAACCGACCTTTTCCAATCGTTCGAAAATATCCGGCAAGCTTTCAACGGTCAGCCAGTGAAATTGAATCGCCTGACGGGTGGTGACATCTACGAGACCACGCCCATACAACGCGGAGATGTCCGCTAAGGCACGTGCCTGGGCTGAAGTCATGATCCCTGTGTTGATGCGGACGCGCATCATGAAATGGCCATCCTTGGGTTTTTGCTGGTAAACCCCAGCCCATTTGAATCGGTCCATATCGTCCGCAGAGATCGAGTCATAGCCTTTGTGCGCATAGCTTTCGATGATAGTACGTATAACGTCGAGACCGTCTTTTTCCAGCTTGACTAACTCAAACTTGTTAAGCTTATCGGGATGAGCATTCCAGATTGGTTCATAGGCCATCCTTTTTTAACCTCCTTCAGGTGCTTATTTATACTTGAGATTTGGATGTAGGACTCGCGATTTTATTTCCGACAATATAACTGAGATATAATGTGATGGTATCATAGTTGGTTACGCCCGTAAACGAAGGAATGACCCAAAAGGTATAACGATTTTTTATTGTTTTTGCTTATTTTTTTGATATAAGGATTTGGAAAATTTATAATATAAATAGTATGAGAGGATAGGGATGCAGCAAACGGTCCTTTTTTAGAAAAAGATAGGGCTTAAAGCGATTGTATGCGTGCCCCCTCTATGGTAGATTTGGACTAACTGATAGAACAGGGTCATGTTGGAGAGGAAATGGTGAGTATATGCGTAAGATGGGGAAAAGGGCGGCTGTACTAGCTTTGGGCAGCGCTCTATGTATTTCTGGAACAGCGGGTGCAGCCAGCAGTGGAACTGCATTAAAGGCCAAGGTCATTAATGGCGGGGTCTATGTTAACGTAAGTGATATGAATAAAGCATTAGGAACCAGCGGCGCGTATAACAGCGCAAATGGTACATATACGTTATCGGCCGATCGTGTGCCACAGGTCGTTAAAAATGTTTCTCCTTCTGTAGTCGGTATCATTGGCCGTTCAGCGACAGGAGAGACCGTAGCAGGGGGAGACCGATACAACCTGGCTCACGGCACCGGTGTCATCATTCGGGCAGATGGATGGATTGTTACGAATGCGCATGTTATCGAAGGATTAGGTGATGCCGTAGTTGTAACCTCGGACGGAAAATCTTACGGAATCATCGACAGCTACAGCGATCCGATCAGTGATTTGGCGTTGATTAAAATTAAGGCAAGCGGCCTTAAGCCTGCTACCTTTGCAGCTTCTACGAACAGTTTACAGGTAGGCGAGCAGGTAGTGGCTATCGGTACGCCGATCTCTTTCTCACTTCGTAACTCGGCAACCTCAGGTGTTGTTAGCGGGCTGAATCGTGGTGTCAACGCTGCTTATCGTCTGATCCAAAGTGATACCGCGATCAACCCTGGTAACAGCGGTGGTCCGCTGGTCAACCTCAGGGGCGAGGTCATCGGGATTAATACAATGAAATTCTCAGCGGTCGGAATTGAAAATATGGGTTTTTCGATTCCGGCAGATACAGTGAAATATGTCATCAATCAATTTTTCAAATATGGCGAGGTTCGGCGTGCTAGTCTTGGCTTAGGGCTCGAAGAGAGCTGGTCAGCTATCGTCGGATTGCCTACCGAGGATCCTTTGAAAGTCACGAAAATCACTTCAGCCAATGCCGTACAGGCCAAAATCAAGGAAGGCGATGAGCTGTATAGTATTAACGGCAAGCGTGTAGCCTCTGCCATTGATGTCAATGAGCTGCTTAAAAACTATCAACCAGGGCAAACGATAAGTGTACTTATGCAATCGGACGGTGATATTGTAAAGCGCAAGCTGGTACTGACACAGGATAATGGTGAAATTTATGATTCCATTCAGTCTGGAGAAGATCTTGAGGATTCGAATGAATCAGGAGCTACTGTAGATGACGGCATAGCGCCTTCGAAAGAAGCATCAGATTCAGCTACGGGAAAATGAACGATAACGGCTCATGAATCTATAAAATAAAGCTAAAGGGAGATTTACTGTGAAGCATATGCAAAGAAAAATGATGCGTAAGCTGGGGGTCGGCGCTGTCGCATTGTCCCTTCTGCTTGCCGCTTTACCAGCAGTTGCAGCAGATCAAGATAAAAACATATTGGAATTGCGGCTGCAAAGTGGCAGCAATACAGCCATCGTGAACGGTCAAAATGCGAATATTACGAAGCCCTATTCCAAAAGTGGTGCACTGATGGTTCCGGCTGGTGTGTTTAAAAAGGCATTTAACAGCAAAATTCGCCTAGCTGAAGATAATGTGGTCAAGATCACCAGCGGCACTCACGTCGTATCGCTGACAATTGGTAGTCGTACAGCCTGGGTGAGGGGCCACAAGGTAACACTTCCGGCTCCGCCAGAAATGTCATCAGGGATCCTCATGGTGCCTTTGCGTCAAGTAGCAGAAGGGCTTGGCGGTAAGATGGAGAAGAATGGCGCAGGAATCATCATTCGGATGCAAGCCCAAGAAGAGGCGGGTACGGTAGCTGAAGAAACACCGAATATCGATAATGATGAGGGCAAGACGCAGATCGGAAACAGTTACTACGAATGGTCCATGAACTATCCAACAGGACTTGTCATCGGTCAGGGAGGTGGAGACGAGAGCATTTCCACCTTTATGGATGAAAATAGCGCATACTATATGGAAGTGCATACAGCGTCACAGCCGGTTCCACTGAATGCGGACGATCTATTGCAGCAATTAGTACAGGCAGCCAAGGAAACGGGAGAAACTGTGGTGGACCGAAAATCCTTCCCGAAAGCGAAAGTGCCTTATGCGCGTGTTATTACGAAGGATGGGGACGGCGTACTATGGGAAAATCGTCAGTACTATGACAATGGACGACTGTATGTAATATATTTTTCCGATGCTAAAGCAACGAACTATAAAGATCTGGCCCAGTATGCCGGACTGCTGAACTCCTTTAAAACCTCTTTTAACGCACAGGATAAGAGTATTAAAGACTTGTCCACTGTTGTAGGGGGCACACGCGAGGCTGGAAATCCAGACTATGGTGTGTCACTCAAAATACCTGCAGGCTGGAAAATGGACGACCAGCGAATGCAATATGAAAGCAATGACGGATCAAGCTTCCAGATGAAAGTCACCTCAGCTCCTGCGGATGGAAAATTGGAGAACTGGGGTCAGCAGCTGCAAAAATGGCTGAGCGATTCATTTGTGTCCACTGCTTATGAGGCACAAAAGACGTATCCGCTGGAGGTTGCAGGCGTTCAGGGATTAGTGCAGGAGTACCGCTATAATTTTGGGGATGAATGGGTCAAGCAGTACAATGTGCTGATTCAGCAAAATGGATACCGCTACCTGGCTGAATATGCAGTGCCTGAAAAAGTAAGCAAGGGAAATGACCAGTTCAACGCGATCATCTCCTCGCTTCAAATTGATTTTCAAACGGTAGCAAATAACTTTGGACAATTGGAAGAGGATGACTACCTGGCGGACAAAACGAAAACGATTAAAAAGACGTCTAAAGCATATGAATATACAGTGAATATCCCACGCTATTGGACCGCGGTTAGCGATCAATTTGAATTGGGAGATATAGAGTATCAATTTACCGGAGGACGTTTTTCCATCAAAATCGACAACGACCAATCCTTTGAATTAACGGTGTCTCAGCTTAAGGACTTCTATGATAAGCAAGCCAAGAACTATAAAAACCTCAAAGTAGAGGAAGTGAAGGACGTAACGTTTGCTGGAGTTCCAGCAGTGTCCTTTACATTCCACCGTGTAGAGGAAGGTATCGGTTATACAGGTCGCCAAATCGTTTTGGAGCATAACGGCAAAACCTACACCGTGACAACAACATTAAACGATGCGAACAACACAGCGGCACAGTCTAATGCACTAGATTCGACGCTGAATTCGTTTCATTTTGTGAAGTAGAGGGTGTGGGTAAAAGATTAGTGAGTTATGTGGGAAGACGCTACGCGTGCCATTTGATCCTACGATCGCTGTTGACCCGGGATTCTTGGATTATATAAGGATTTAATAGTAAGAATCCCGGGTCAAAGGCGAACGCTGGCGCTTCTTCGGATTCAAATGACCCGCTTCGCTGGCGCCCGCCAAATATCCCCAATCTTTTAAAGAGTGAAGTAAGCAGGGGAGAGCGAAGATGTCGGACTAAATGTATAGGAGGAATCCGAACATAATTACGCTAAAGGCAGTCGACAAAAGTAATTGGGAAGAATGTGCTGAACTTCAACCGAACCCTGAGCAACAAAGATTCATGGTATCTAACCTTTACTCAATTGCCGAATGTCAGTTTTTAGATGGATTTTTATCTAAAGCAATTTATAATGATGACGTATTGATTGGCTTTACGATGTTTGGTTTAGACCCGGATGACGGAAACTACTGGGTTTACCGATTTATGATTGACGAAAGATTTCAAGGTCGAGGTCATGGTTACCATGCAATGTTGCTGGTTATCGACGAAATCAGGAAAGCCAGTGATAGGACTGATGTTATCATGATTGGATATAAACCAGACAATGAACTAGCTAGAAAGCTATACAGAAAATCTGGTTTCAGGGAGGAAGGAATATCACCCTGGGGAGAAATGCTTGCGAAGTATAGGTTTGCCTAGTTAATGATATGATGACGCACCTCCAAAGCACCGCTAACCCGGATTGGAGGTGTTTTTGTGCTTTTAGTATTATATTTTTAAAGGAATCGCTTGGAAAGTGTAGAAGCTTGGGGCGCAGTCTGGTACACTAGATTAGTTACAAGATAAGAATAATTTCTGCCGCAGATGTTTGTGATGCGGATTTTTTGAGTTGGATGCGATTCATGCGGAGGACCGATGGTTCAGCATGTGAATGATCGGACAAGATGATAGAGACAGATAGGACTTAATGATATGATTCTTAGTAAGTTTCCATTCCCCTGACTGAACATAACCAGCTTTGGAATGAGTGGATGGAACGTTCTTGAGATTACCAAGTAAGCAGCATAGCTGCCCTGAAAACAACGAGATTCAATGAGGGGTCATTCGTTTTCAGCATATAGGGAGGGCAATAATGAAATCAGCAGTACGAAGAGAAGATGTCGAGCTTCTGGCACCCGCAGGTGACTGGGACTGTATGCGTGCGGCGGTAGCGAACGGAGCCGATGCGATCTTTTTTGGGGTGGAAAAGTTCAACGCACGAGCACGGGCGAATAATTTTCGCATGGATGAACTGCCCGAAATTATGGCTTTTTTGCATAGCTACGGGGTTAAGGGCTTTTTGACATTCAATATACTGGTATTTGAAAACGAGCTGGAGGACGCTAAAGAGCTGGTTGATGCCTGTATTGATGCCGGAGTCGATGCCCTAATTGTTCAGGATATGGGTTTGGTGAAAATGATCCGCGACATTTCACCGGATTTCCCGATCCATGGTTCTACCCAAATGACGATCACCTCGCCGGAGGCTGTAGAATTCACAAAGCCGTACAACATGGAACGGGTTGTGCTGGGTCGTGAAAATAATCTAAAACAGATTCAAAAAATTGGCGATCAAGCGAGACTTCCGATGGAAGTATTCGTGCATGGAGCGTTATGCGTATCTTATTCAGGCCAATGCCTGACTTCAGAAATGTGGGGCGGACGCTCTGCAAACCGTGGTGAGTGTGCACAGGCATGCCGTTTGCCTTACGATTTGATGGTGGATGGAGAGCAAAAGCCGATGGCCGATGTGACATACCTACTATCCCCCAAGGATTTGGCGGCCATTGATTTGATGCCAGAACTGATTGATGCCGGGGTGGTTTCCTTTAAAATTGAAGGGCGACTGAAAACGCCTGAGTATGTAGCGAATGTGGTTAGCAAATATCGCAAGGCCATTGACAAGTATTTTGATGGCGATACGTCCAAGACGAGCAAAGAAGATATCCGCGAGCTGCAGCAGAGCTTTTCACGCGGCTTTACGCACGGTTTTCTGGAAGGAACGAATAACAAAAAGCTGGTGGACGGTACGTTCCCGAAAAGCCGGGGCGTGTACCTGGGCCGAGTGGAACAAATCCTTCGTGATGGGGTAGTATGCCGCATCGATGCCCCGCTCAAGCGTGGCGATGGTATTGTATTTGATGCAGGAGATCCTACGCAAAAAGAAGAAGGCGGACGTGTATACGATATCCGCCGCAAGGGTGTGAAGATTGAAGGCGAAGCCGGAGAAGGCTGGATCGTTGACATCGTAGCAGGACGCAATGATGTGGATCTGCGCCGTGTGCACGTAGGCGATCGTATTTGGAAGACCAACGACCCGGCGCTGGACAAGCGTCTGCGCCAGTCGTACGAAACCGAAAAGCCGTACCGAGTTTTCCCGGTACATGTGCGGGTCAGCGGCTCCCCAGGACAGCCGCTTTCAACGTGGTGGACCGATGTGCAGAAGGGCACAACGGTCCGCGTGGACTCCGAGCTGGAGCTTGAAATCGCCCAGAAGCGTCCGATGACGCACGAACTGCTCGAAGAGCAATTCGGCCG
Source organism: Paenibacillus sp. lzh-N1 (assembly GCF_002872435.1). Classification (NCBI taxonomy): domain Bacteria; kingdom Bacillati; phylum Bacillota; class Bacilli; order Caryophanales; family Paenibacillaceae; genus Paenibacillus; species Paenibacillus sp. lzh-N1. The sequence continues at coordinate 2,342,446 of NZ_CP025696.1, forward strand.
ACTGGGTGGAACAGTGTTCCAGCTGGAAGAGCTGGACGTCCATCTGCATGGAGACGTCATCGTGCCCATGCGCGAGCTGAACAGCATCCGCCGTCAGGCGGTGGAACTGCTCGCGGGCGAACGCCCCAAACCACCCGTATACACGAAACGGGCGGTAGAGGTGTATGGCGATGCCTCGGCTCCGGCATCGTCTGTGGCACGCGGTCAGGCAGAGCTGACCGCGCTGTGCCGCAGCCTCCCTCAGGTGGAGGCTGCGCTTGAGGCCGGCGTGGAGTTCATCTACGCCGACTTCGAGTTCATCAAGCAATTCCCGGCAGCTGTAGAGGCTGTGCACGGCGCTGGGCGCCGAATTGCGTTGGTGACTCCGCGTATTCACATGCCGGGCGAAAACGGATATCACAACAATATCCTGCGCCTGAAACCGGATGCTGTGCTGGTACGCAATCCGGGAGCCTTGTATTTTTACATGCGTCATCGCTTGGAGAACCCGGATGCACATCATCCGCAATTGATTGGCGACTTCTCGCTAAATATCGCCAACCATAAAGCGGCTGATCTATTCCTGGATTCCGGCTGTGACCTGGTAACACCGTCGTATGACCTGAACATCCAACAGATGGTCGATATGCTGGGACGTACACGTACCGACAAGCTGGAGATCGTCATCCAGCAGCATTTGCCGATGTTCCATACCGAACACTGCGTATATTGTACCTTTATGAGTGAAGGCACAGACTACACCAACTGTGGTCGTCCGTGTGAGGATCATCGCGCATCCCTACGTGATCGTATTGGGATGTCTCACCCGGTTCGCGTGGACGAAGGATGCCGTAATACAGTGTATAACGCGATTGAGCAATCAGGCGCGGAATACCTGTCTAACTTCCTAGAATTAGGCGTATCCCGTTACCGCGTGGAATTTTTGGAGGAGACACCAGAGCAAGTTCATGAGGTTATTGATCTCTATAACCGTGCCTTGCGCGGTGAAATCAGCGGAACACAAGTATGGAAGACACTGAAAGCGACGAATCAGCTAGGGGTTACACGTGGGCAACTGGTGAAGTAAAAAGTGCTATAGAAAAACAAAAAATAGGGGATGTGCTTTGACAGCACATACCCTTTTTTTATCTGTTAGTTTATTTAAACTATGAATGAAACCTCAGATTGTTATACTTTTTGGGCTCTTGTTTTTTTAGAAAAAACAATGAACTTTTGTCCAACATAATTAATTAAAGTATAGAAGACATTCCCGATTAGAATGGATACATTGCCTAGAATTTCATTGTTTTTAATACTCAAACTTGAGATCAGGAAGTGACTGAGTAGATAGCTGAGACAATACGACAGTATATAGCATATCAATATAATAGAGATGAACTTCCAAATGGTCTGTCCATGGCTCGCATTATTTTTGAAAGTAAATCTTTTATTTAAGAAATAGCTTACAGTGGCGCCTACAGAATTACCAATAAAGGTCGATAACCAGTAGTTAGTCTCTAAAATATTAAAGAGCAAGAACATGACGGACATGCCGCATATTGTATTTAGAACACCTACAACAAGAAAACGGAAAAAACTATTCTGAAATAAAGTCAAATTAGTCACCTGTTCGCATCTGTTATTGGACCGCCACAGCTTCCCTTTCCCTATTATTCACTTTCTTTGTGTTTTCAGTATTTAAGGTGCTCTGGGAATCTAAAATAGTCTCAATAATATATTTAGGTCTTTGTTTTACTTCTTTATATATTTTACCGATATACTCGCCAATGAGTCCGAGTGCGACGAGTTGTAGACCGCCTATGAACCAGATGGACAACATTAAAGAAGACCAGCCCCAAACAGTGGTGCCAAGGAACTTGCTAATAAGGGTATAGGCAGCTATTAATAAGCTTATGCCAAACATTCCAAAACCCACAGCCGAAATAAGCCTTATCGGGGTTACGCTAAACGAGGTGATTCCATCGAAAGCAAAAGCGAGCATTTTCTTTAAAGGATATTTGGATTCACCTGCAAAGCGTTCGTGTCGATCGTAATACACTTCAGTAGACTTATAACCTATTAACGGAACTAGACCACGTAAAAAGAGATTTACCTCTTTAAAGTTGCTTAATTCCTGGAGAACTCTTTTGCTCATTAAACGGTAATCCGCATGATTGTATACGATATTGACGCCCATTTTACTCATCACACGATAGAAGCCTTGGGCTGTTGAACGCTTGAAAAATGTATCGGTAGTTCTACTTTTTCGCACCCCATACACGATGTCATAACCTTCTTTGAATTTTATTATGAATTCTCGGATGGCATTGAGATCATCCTGAAGGTCAGCGTCAACGGATATCACACAATCTGAGGTTTCTTTAGCTTCCATTAACCCAGATAATAGAGCGTTTTGATGGCCCGCATTTTTCGCCAATTTGAGACCACTGACAAAAGGATTTTTTAGATTATATGATGCTATGATGTCCCATGTGTGATCACGGCTACCATCATCAACAAACAACATTTTACTATGTTTAGAAATGAGCTCGCTCTCAGCCAACTCTTCCAGAATGACCGTAAGTCTGCTTATGGTTTCAGGTAGTACTTCTTCTTCGTTATAGCAGGGAATAACTAATGTTAAAACAGGGTTACTGATTATTGAATCCAAAGAACTCTCTCCTCAAATTTTGGCTTATCTGGTACTCAAATTTCTATCTTTTTTAGTCTATAATATGGTTTACTTAAATTATATAACAATGCGATGACTAAGTGCTATAATAAACTATTAGCAATTTCCAAACGTTACTCAAACTATTGAATAATTTAGTAAGATTTGTCGAAAAGGAGTTTTACCTATGAAAATCCGTAAAGCAATTATTCCTGCTGCGGGATTAGGAACCCGGTTCCTTCCTGCGACGAAAGCGATGCCTAAAGAGATGCTTCCCATTGTAGACAAACCAACAATTCAATATATCATTGAAGAAGCTGTTGCATCTGGTATTGAAGATATTATTATCGTTACTGGTAAAGGCAAAAGAGCGATAGAGGATCATTTTGACTATTCCTTCGAGCTAGAGCATAATTTGACCTCAAAGGAAAAATGGAACCTGCTCAATGAAGTGCGCAAACCATCAGAGATGGCAGATATCCACTATATTCGTCAAAAGGAACCTAAAGGGTTGGGACATGCCATCTGGTGTGCTCGTAAGTTTATCGGTGACGAACCCTTTGCCGTCCTTTTGGGTGATGACATCGTTGAGTCTGAAAATCCATGCCTCAAACAGATGATTGACGTGTTCGATGAGTATCAGCGTTCTGTTGTAGGTGTAAAACAAGTCGATTGGAACGAGGTACATCGTTACGGGATTGTTGAAGGCCATGCACTTACTTCCAGAATCTCTGAGGCGGAACGATTGGTAGAAAAGCCAAAGAAGGAAGAGGCCAAATCCAATTTGGCGATCATGGGACGTTATATCTTGACGCCGGATATTTTCGATATCCTAGGTCAGCAATCCGCAGGAGTAGGCGGGGAGATTCAGTTAACGGATGCATTGTCCAAACTGGGAGAAAAGAACCCTATTCTGGCTTACGAATTTGATGGAAATCGCCATGACGTTGGCGAGAAGCTGGGATTCATTGAAACGACCATTCATTATGCTCTACAGCATAACGAAATCAAGGATGAAGTACTGGCTTATATGAGACAGGTTATTGAAAAGATTGACCAACAAAAATAAATATCTCATCAAACCACTCTTCCTCAAAATATAAAAAAGAGACTACCGGATGATATAACGTCATCTGATAGTCTCTTTTTATTAAACTATTTCTCCGATTTCAACTGAGCAATTTGCTCTTTTTCCTTCGGATCAGCCTTAATCAGCTTATCGTACAAAGCTTTGTCATCTTGTCCCTGCTGTTGCAGAGCGACGATATAATAGCGAGCGACCTCACGATTTGTAGCATCACTCAGGTCGTCTTTCAAGCCGCTTTTGAGGATGCTTGCAGCCTCAGCAGGCTTACCTGACATGAACTCTATTTTACTAGTACTGAGCGCAATACCTGGAGTTACTTCAAAAGTACGTGTCAACTCAATTTCAGGTGGAACCGTCTTAATATGAGCTACCCCATCCAGAACCTTCTGATAAGCAGCAAGACCTGCTTGGAAATACTTCTGTTCTTTGGCGGTGTCTTTTTGCTCACGTGCCTTATTACCAATGGTGTAAGCTTGGGTAATCAACATATTGTACCAGTCATTGTCCCAGTTAAAGTTGGAAATGTTATTTTCCAAAATACTGAAGGCTTGCTCATTCTCACCTTTTGCTTTTAAAAGGTTAACTTTGGAGTTTAACATGATTTTATTATACGGTTCTGCCTTCAGGCCCGTATTTAGTACCTCTATTGCAGCGTTATAAAATTCCTCTTTTTTCGTTTGATCATAAACATTCTTGTACAGTGCAGCCAGTCTTATAACCGAATCCGGATGTGTAGGACGAAGCTCAAGATCTTTATTAATAGCACTTTGAATTTCCTCAAATGATGTGCTTACCGACATAACCTGTTTGGCATATACGGCAGCATTCGCTGATTGTACGAAGCGAAGACCTGCAAACAGAACGACGATGCTCAGGATACCTAAGACTGCACTGTACATGATCCGAAAACCGGAAGCACCCACAGACAAGCGTTTAAGAGGCTTGCTGTCCATAGCAGCGGCCATACCACCAAGACTCGTAAATATCAGTATGCCCATGAACACGTAGCTCAAATTAAAGTCCAGCAAGCTATGAAGTAAGATCGAGAGTGCCAAAATGAGATACAGGAAGTGAGAATCCCGTTCTTCATCATCTTGTCTAATATAGCTACGGATATATTTATAGAAAATATATAAGATAAATGACATGAAAATTACGAAGCCGAGAATGCCTACTTCAACTAAATACTGCATGAAAAAATTATGGGCCTGACGGCTAGTATAAGGATAATCCTGGTACTTTTCGTACAAAGTAGCCCAACCACCACCGCCGCTTCCAATAATAGGATGATCCTTAATCGATTTGACGGCATCCTGATAGAATACAAGTCGTTCCAGTACACTATGCTGTCGGAAATTGATATTTTCAAACCGGACCTGGACGTTTTCTGGCAGTACGCTGCGCAGGCCAGTTCCAATAAACAGAAAAGCCAGCAAGCCAATCACCACAACTGATCCGACAGGTAGCCACAGGTTGGATAACTTGCGGGAGGTCCACCCTTTGAGTGCATTCTCCAGCTTTGGTGCCAGATACCGTTCAACAAGCCACAGTACAACAGCGACAGCAAGGGAGATTCCAATAAGTATGCCCCAAGCCTTGGCAGCCTCTCCGCCGTTGTAGGTCTTATTGAGTTGTAATCCCATATTTGTAATCGGCGCCAAGATAGATATTGACGCTATACCAGCAATGGCGCAATGCAAAATCCATATAATTTGGCGTGCAGGTTTAAGGAAAAGCAAGAGCAGCACGAAAACGACTGGCAACATAACCAGACCGCCCCGTGACAAGGTCAGAAACAGCGAGACCAAAATGGGCACCAACATGAAACCATGAGTAGCCTTGCCATACCATGATTTTGATTTCATTAAACAAAATACGGCAGCGAATAGGAAAGCCATTAGAAAGGCGGCATATGTATTCGCATATTGAAATACTGATGTCAGCCGGAGACCATTTGTATCTGTCATAACTGCATTGATATAGCGATACTGATACACATATTGGGTAAACCAGCCTACCATTTTGCCAGCAAGCACCCACTGTCCGAACCAGTTAATAAAGCCAAAACCTACAATGATATAAGCAACAGTCATAATCAGGTTGTGAATAATCTTATTGCCTAAGCGATCCTGTAGTAGATAGATTGAGATGATAAACAGGGCAGCATATATGCACTGTACCACCACCATATTCATGGCCAGGTAATGCGAAGCTGCTGAAGTCAGTGAAAGCACATAAGTCAGGGGGAGCAGTAGTACTAATACAGCCAGCCAATCCCTTTGCTCTTCCAGCTTGAATTTCTTATAATAAGATACGATTGCCAGGATCAATAGAATCGAGGCGAAGATGACAGCCCAATAGAGCGGCTTTTCAAAATCAAGCATTTGCCCATTAAATAGTGCAGCCTGGAAGGGAGACCAAGCTAAAAACAGAATCATGCCAACAATTAACACCCAAAACATAGCCGGCCTTTTATCGTCACGGGTCGACGTTTTGGCCTGTTTCCCGTATACTGGATTCGACAAGGTTTACAATCTCCTTTTCTTGTAGATACGTCAACATTTTAGCATACCCTTTTAAAAGGAACCAGTTCACTATTAAAAATAGAGTAAACTAGTTTGACAAAAAAAGAACATACTATTAGTTAATTGTATTTGTAAAAGTAAGAATTGTATAAGGTGATAATGAAGTCGCTAATAATATGATCCCAAAGGTCTGAATACTCGTAATAAAATGTTGGAGGTAATTATAAAAATGCACTGTGCTACAAATAAAGTTTTAAAGTTTTTTCAGAGTGGAATAGATCGTACATGGATCACCATTTATTTAGTAGTCTTACTAATAGGGATGCTTTTAATTAACTCTACAATTAATCCTCTATGGATAGGTTTTATCAACTTATTTATATTTTTATTTCCTGTCTATTATCTGGTTTTCAGAATAATTAGGAAATTACTCTCTCCTGAACATATTCAAAAGATTTTTGATAAAAAAGTGATTATTAGCATTGTTATGATTTATACCTTAATTGGTTTATTTGTTGTGTCTTATAATTCCCAAGAAAGATTTGTTTATTTCTGGGATTTTTCTGGTTATTGGACTACCACAATAAGTTATACGGATATGTGGTTTAGTTCTCCAATAGATGCTATTACTAAAATTTATGCAAGTATTTTAAAGGATGAGTATAATGTAGTTCCTCAAGTACCATTAGTTTTGTTATTAAAATTGCTAGGTGCATCATTTCCAATGTTCACATTAAGCATATATATAGCATATGTTATTCCTTTTTTTTCATTGATAGGTGCTATGATTTTAAGAGTTATTTCTGATAATAATAAAGAAATTTCATCTAAAATTGTTATATTAATAATATCCTCTATAGCTTTGGTTACTTCAATTATTCAGCCTGTATTATCTGGTTATTTAGACTCAGCTGGTTTAATTGCTTGTATATTTATTACAGGAATTGTTTATTTAAGAGAAAAAAATCAAGTAAGGACTATTCCTTTCTATTTTACAATGATCTTCTTTTTAATCGGTCTGGCGTTTATTCGTAGGTGGTATGCTTATTGGATTCTAGGTTTCTTTATAGCTTATGGTTTAATTATCGTATACAGACTCATGTTTTCAAAAGGAGAAGAAAGAAAAAGAGCAATAGTATCTTTAAGGGATATATTTCTGATTGGGCTAAGTTGTTTAGTTATTTTGCTAGTAGGCTTTAGAGAATTTTTTACAAGAAGTTTGTATACAAACTATCAAGATCTTTATTCCGCCTATCAGAGCGGGGGATTACCTCATAATATTGAATTGTTGTTACAAAATTTTGGATGGTTAACATTAACAATATTAATTATAGGAATTATAGAGGGGTGGATAAGAAATAAAAAATTAAGGCCTTTTATATTCGGTTTAGTTATACAAATGGTTATCTCTTTTTACTTATTCGTGAGAGTACAGTCTATGGGACAACAGCACTATTATATACTAGTGCCAAGTTTGACAGTTTTGTTTGCTTTGGGTGTATTCAGTTTGACTAAATTGTCTGGTCGAGACTGGTATAAGATTATTGTGTCTTGCTTAATAATGATATTATTAATAGGTAATTTTTCGCATTCTTTCATTAGACAGCAGCTCCCTTTGTTAAAGAATTTCAACGGGATATATACTTCTAACCAAACATATCCAAGAGTTAGAACTGACTTAGAGCAGCTAAGATTAATTTCTTCATACTTAAATGAACTGTCTCGAAACGAAAAACCTATTTATGTGATATCAAGTTCCTTTATTTTTAATGATGATATTTTAAGGAAATTATCTATGCCTGATAATCTTAATCCTGTCCCTTCACTAATAGGTGTCAGTCATGTTGATAAAAGGGATGGATTACCCAAAGGATTCTTACAAGCAGAAATAGTAGTTGTTGCTGATCCAATTCAATATCATTTAAATCCTGATGACCAAAGAGTAATTGGAGAACTTGCCAAGCCATTCTTACACAATACAGGTATAGGAAAGTCTTTTCTTTTGAAGAAAACTTTTACTATTTCTGAAGGCATAAAAATCAATGTTTATGAGAAAAAAGAGGCCTTAAAAGAAAGTGATGTATTAGCTTTGGAAGAAAAATTTCAGGAATGGTATCCTAATTTAAAAGAAAAATTTAAGTTTGAAACTGAATAGTAAAAGATAGTGATCGAATGCAATCGATTGTCTCTTTATTTAATTACAGTAAGGATTTGGTAAATGGTACAACTTGATAATTAAGACATACGAAAGGGGCTGTTAGAGATTTCTAGCAGTCTCTTTTGTTTGTAAGAGATCATATTCTATATCTATTTTTGGTAGCTATCTAGGGCCTGTACGCAAACTGTACAACTCGTAGAAATCTAGTAAAATAAGGCACATGAGACGAAGATACGAGTTAACGGATGAAGAATGGAATATAGTTGACCCCCTGTTGCCCCCAGCCCGAAAAAAACAGGGAGGACGTCCGCCCAAGGATCGGCGCCAGATGCTCAATGCCGTGCTTTGGGTTGCTCGAACGGGCGCGCCATGGCGGGATTTACCGAGTTACTATGGCCCTTGGTCTTCAGCCTACAGCTTTTTCTGGCGGCTACAAAAAGCGAATATTTGGGGTGAAATACTGAAGCATGTCGCCATCGAGCCGGATTGGGAGCAGGTCATGGTCGATGCCACCATCGTCCGCGTCCATCAACATGGAGCGGGCGCAAAAGGGGGCAGGACCGGCAAGCAATCGGACGTTCGCGCGGAGGATTAACTACCAAAATTCATGCGATGGTGGATGCGCTCGGCTATCCGCTGCGTTTCGAATTGACGCCAGGACAAGACCACGATTCTGTCACCGGCTATCGCCTTCTTCATGAACTGGACTTCTGCCCGGGCGAAGTGTTGGCTGATCGCGCCTACGATACCAATGCCATTCTGGAGCTTTTGCAAAGCCGAGCGATCACTCCGGTTATCCCAAGCAAACGCAATCGGCGGGTAAAGCGCCCGTTAGATTCTGAAACGTATAAAGAGCGACACTTAATTGAATGCTTTTTCAACAAAGTAAAAAACTATCGACGCTTGGCCACTCGCTATGAAAAAACAGCGAACATGTTCATGGCTTTTTTGACGCTGCTTTCAATTCGTTTATGGCTCAAATAGGTTTGCGTACAGGCCCTAGGTTCTTATATTCTTAATAAAGATGCTTAATTCCTAATTTCATTATTTACATGGCTAAGTGATATGATTGCTGAAATGATATATATCTAGTGCCTCTTAATCTATTCGACAAATTAAACATAGATCTATTCTTTGATCGTGAAAGGGAGTTAAGCTTTTGAGTACCATTAATGAAAGAAATCGAACTGTGGATATTCTTCGATTTATAGCTATAGTAAGTATTATAATAGCCCATGCTTCGCCCAATGAATTATTATTTCGAATTAGAAATTTTGATGTAGTACTTATGGTGTTACTCATGGGTGCTTCTTTTAATATTAGTCAAAAAGAACATCCAGTTATTTATAATTCATATATACTAAAAAGGTTTAAAAGATTAATTTTTAGCACGTGGATTTTTTTGACAGCTTTCTTTGCGCTATTTTATTTGATTTCTAACTTTTCAAGAAAAAATTTATTTTTTGATACAAAAACAATTGTGTTATCTTTTTCTTTTAATGGGGGTATAGGGTATGTCTGGATCATGTATGTTTTCTTTGTAGTTTCCCTTTTCAGTCCACTCTTTCTTCAGTTAAGTGAAAAAATTGAGAGCAATAATAAATATTTATTATTGTTGATTTTTCTCTATGTGATTTACCATTACTCAGTTAATTTGAATAGATTACTACCTGTTATTTTAGGTGGGAATCTGCAAAATTATATTCTCACACCATTTGGCTATTGTTTAATCGCTGCAGTAGGAATAAGATTTAAAAACTTAAATAAAAAAGAGATATTGATGATGACTGGTGGATTTTTATCAATGTTTCTTATCTTCATGTTATTTTACAAATTTAAATCTACTCAGGATTTCAAATACCCTCCCACTATTTATTATATAAGTTATGGATTGTTTATGAGTTTTATTTTGTATTTAATTGTTAACCAAAAATGGGTTCAAAATTTAATTTTCAATCGTTTTGTATTTTTCTATTCTAAAGTATCGTTAAATCTTTACTTTTTTCATATTATCTCGATATATACACTGAATTTTTACGGAGAAAATATTCCCTTGATTTCAGAATATTTTATTGCACGATTCTTGTTTATTATTTCTAGCGCAATGCTAATGACCTATCTGTATGAGTGTTTAATTACAAATTGGTTGATGAGGCGCGTCTTGAAAAAAATATAAAATGTATTAATTTTTACTGATCATTATTACAGAACAAAAATATCTTAAATTAGAAATCGTCTGGATGCTTAATAGATATTTGTTTGGAAGTAATGTGATCAGGAAATCAGATTTAAAACAATACTTTCATATTTTAATAAAAACAAGGCAAGGAACTCTAGTTCTAGCCTTGTTTTTATTTTTGTGATCGTTAATCTTTTTAGTTAATTTAAAATTATTATAAAAATTGGAAATCATTATATCTGCTAATTAGTTCGGAGTATAAATTACCCATCTTCATTGTTTTTTAGGGAGTTAGAAGATTAAGTGCTGTCCTTAGTAAAATCAAATGATTTAATATTTACAAAGCGGTGAAAGGTCGCTCAGCAAAAAAAAGAAGAGTAAACCAATAATTAACATTTGGAAAACAGTGCTCCGCTCACTCTCACGGGTCGACGTTTTTGTATGTTTCCCGTATACTGAATTGGACAGTCTTCTTTTCCTAGTTACGTTAGGTTTATTCTGGTACTTAGCTTTATTGGAAAGATGACAAAATGGGGATTGGATAACATAAGAGTATACGTTTAATTATCTGTATGATCGTAAATTTTTAGAAAATAAGCTTAATAAACAACTGCCGACGGCAGGAGGTAACCATTTTGAATTCTAATTTTAACTATACGCAAACCCCTGGTAGAGTAAAACTAGCTAATTATACAAATAACAATGAGCACCCTTTGATCAGCATAATTACCCCTTTTTATAATTCAAAGGAGTATTTTTCTCAAACTTTTAATAGTGTAGTAAATCAAACTTTTCCCTATTTTGAATGGATTATTGTAGATGATGGAAGCATTGACAAAGAAGCTATTTCGTTATTGAATGAGCTAGCGGAAGCTGAGAAGCGTATCCGAATCTTTCATATCGAAAATGTTGGACCATCTGCTGCAAGAAACTATGCGATTAACCAATCGCGAGCAGAAATTGTTGTACCGCTTGATGCAGATGATTTGATTGAACCTACTTATTTAGAATGTGTCTATTGGTCATTGTACACTAATCCGGAAGCAAGCTGGAGCTATACAGATAGTATAGGTTTTCAGAATGAAGAGTATCTGTGGAAGAAACCTTTTAATTCAAAACTGATGAAAGTTGAAAATTTATTAACCTGTACTGCTGGAATACGAAAAAAAGATTTATACGAAGTCGGTTTATATACAACTAGTGAAACTTATTTTAATGAAGATTGGCATTTATGGCTTAAGTTGTTGAATGCTAAGAAATTTCCTGTTCATATGGGATGGTACGGATTTTGGTATCGACGAAGTAATAATGGTGTCTTAGGACATTTGAAATCCAATAGAAGTGATCAAAAAAAGTCTTCTTATTTAATTAAAGATATTGGTAGAAGTATTACTGATATCAAAGCAATTGAATTTCCTAGATACAATCTAAAAAAGGGATTTCCTAAACCTCGAAAATGGGATTGGGATAGGGCTCCAATCAGTGTGAGTACCAAAACCAAAGTATTAATGATTCTTCCTCATATGGTAATGGGAGGGGCAGATTTATTTAATTTAGACATTGTTTCTAGGATCAATAAACAGAAATTTGAATTATCAATCATTACAACCAATCCTGGGGATTCGACATGGAGACAACGGTTTGAAAAACATGTTACTGATATATTCGATCTGACAACTTTTTTGGATATAGAATATTGGGGTTCATTCATTCATTATTATATAACCTCTAGAAAAATAGATATCTTGTTTATTTCAAACAGCTACTTTGGATACTATTTAATCCCTTGGTTGAGAAAAGAGTTTCCCGATATATCTATCATTGATTATGTCCATATGGAAGAATGGTATTGGCGTGCAGGAGGCTATGCAAGGACTTCAGGGGCTTTTGGTGATTTTATAGAAAAAACCTACGTATGTAATGATCATCTAAGGCATGTCATGATTGAATCCTTTGATAAAAAAGATCATGAAGTAGAAACAGTTTATATAGGTGTTGATGAAGAAGAATTTAATCCAGATTATACGAAGGAAGGTCACATCAGGGTAGATCTTAATATCAGCCAGGACCAGCCTTTGATTTTGTTTCCATGTAGGCTTCATCCACAAAAGAGACCGTTCTTAATGGTCGAAATTGTAAAAAGGCTAAAAGTGCTGTTGCCTGATGTTATTGTAGTTGTTGTAGGAGATGGTCCTCAATGGGATGAACTACTGACCGTTATAAAAAAAGAAAAACTACAGCACTCGATATATTGCGTTGGACGGAAGGATGACATGAGGCCTTATTACCGAGATAGTCAGGTCACACTAGTTTGCTCGCTTAAAGAAGGGCTAAGCTTAACAGCTTATGAATCGTTAGCTATGGGAGTACCTGTAGTTACCTCAGATGTTGGGGGACAGAAGGAGCTAATCAATAATGAAGTGGGAAGGGTGATACCACTTTATCAAAGTGAAGAGGCTGACCTAGATAATCGTCATTTTATGAAAAAAGAAGTGGATGAATATGTAGCTGCTCTTTTTGATATTCTTAGTATGGCAAAGGCAGATAAAGAAAAAATGGGCAAACAATGTCGTGAAAGAATTGAACAGGACTTTACGAAAACGAATATGGTCCGTTTCTTCGAGGAGGAATTCACAGCATGGAAATATCAGCGCAGTAAAGAAGAAAACAAGAGGATGTCTGAGTATCTTAAAACTTTTCCCAGACTAATTGATGATTATATATCTTTGTATATAGAGTATGAAATTACTGCAATATCTAGTAATAGAGCGTTCCAATTTCTAAGTTATGTCAAACAAGTATTAACTCTAAAGAAGAACCCGATATCTTTGATAAAGGATATTATCTATTTTAGCAAGAATAAGTATTACTTGAAACGTTATCTATATCGTTTCAAGTCCAATTCATTATTCCGTTATCTTACTAAATTAATCAAAATTAATAGGTAATATGTTATGACCTACTTGGGGGTAATTATGCAAATTATACAGAAATATTTCATGAACTTTAGTAAATATCGTTATTTGTTGAAGCAACTTGTTATCAACGATATTAAAATAAAGTATCGTCGTTCAATTTTAGGGGTGATTTGGAGTGTCCTTCAACCTTTGATGATGATGATCGTTTTAACTATGGTATTTGCTTCGCTATTTAAAAGTAATATACCACATTTTGCTGTATATGTCTTAACAGGAAGGATTATTTGGGATCTTTTTTCAAGCGGAACTATTATGGCGATGGATTCGGTAGTCAGTAATGCTTCGTTAATTAAAAAAGTTTATATTCCAAAATATATTTTTCCACTTTCCAAATGTTTCTCTTCATTAGTTAATACTGCATTTGCGTTAATAGCATTAGTTATAGTTGCGATAGTTAGTGGTGGAGTGAAATTTACTCCTAATCTTTTTTTAATTCCAATTCCTCTGCTCTACACATTTTTATTTGGTGTTGGATTGAGTTTTATTCTATCAGCATATACGGTTTTCTTTAGAGACTTGAAATACTTATACGAAGTTCTTCTTACTGCATGGATGTATTTTACACCTCAGTTTTTCCCAATGAGTATTATACCTAATAATCTGAAAATAGTTTTCGAGTTAAATCCACTATACTATACTCTTCAGATGTTTAGGGATGTTGTTATGTACGGAGTTACACCTACTTTACAACAACATTTGATTTGTGCCTCAATAGGAATTGTGACGTTAATTATTGGGCTTCTAGTTTTTAGAAGAAAACAAGATGACTTTATTCTATATATATAAATGGATGTGATATTAAATGAGTAGGGAATTGGCAATAGAGGTTAAAGATGTATCTATGACTTTTAATATGAGTGAGGAAAAAATAGATAACTTAAAGGAACACATTTTGAAATTAATTAAAGGCCAGCTTTTTTATCAGGAGTTTAATGCGCTGAAAAATATTTCTTTTGATATAAAAAAAGGCGAAGTTTTTGGGTTGGTAGGATTAAATGGTGCTGGTAAGAGCACATTACTCAAGATCATTGCGGGAGTTTTAAAACCTACTTCTGGTAGGGTAGTTGTTAATGGAACAATAGCTCCTTTAATAGAGTTAAGTGCAGGGTTTAACCTCGATTTAACAGGTAGAGAAAACATATTTTTAAATGGTGCGGTGTTCGGTCACTCTAACAAATTTATGAGTGAATGCTTTGAGAGAATTGTTGACTTTTCAGAGCTACATGATTTTATAGATGTACCTTTGAAAAATTATTCATCAGGCATGTTAGCCAGACTTGCATTCTCTATAGCAACAATTGTAGATCCAGATATATTAATAGTAGACGAAGTTTTGTCTGTTGGTGATTTTAGGTTTCAGGAAAAATGTGAGGCATATATATCTTCACTAATAAATAAAGGCACTACCGTTTTATTTGTTTCACACTCTATGAAACAAGTCGAAAAATTATGTCAAAGAGCTTTATTGTTGAATAAAGGAGAGCTTGTTCTTGTTGATGAAATATCCAAGGTTGTAGAAACATACAAAAATATATCCTAGGTGATTATAGTGAATAAGGTCTCTATTGTGGTACGAACTAAAGACAGGCCTCTTCTCCTTAAAAGGGCAATTAATAGTATCTTGTCGCAAACTTATGCAGACTGGGAAATAGTACTTGTAAATTCAGGAGAGGATAAAGAATTAATTGAGTCAATCATTCATGATTTCAAATCAAAAAGTTCGAATGATATTATACTTTTTCATATAAAAAGTAATCTTCATATAGATGAATTAATTAACTTTGGGGTTTCGAAAAGTACCGGATATTATGTCACACTTTTAGATGATGATGACACCTGGGATGCTTCCTTTTTAGATGAATGCATTTCGTTATTAGATGAAAACAAGGGAATAGACGGCGCTGTAACTCAGACTAATATCATTGAGGAAACATTAGAGGCTAATAAAATTTGTTTTATAAACAGTTATGTCTTCAATAACAGGCTGCAAAAAATTTCTGGTTGGAAAATAGCAAGATGTAACTTGTTTACAACTAATTCATTTGTCTACAAAAGAGAGGCGTATGACAGGATAGGGGGATATCGTAAAGATATACCTTTGCTGGGAGATTGGGAATTTAATATGCGTTTTTTTCTGAAACATAAAATCGTTGTTATACCGAAAGCCTTAGCTAACTATCACAAAAGGATAGATGCTGGGAATAATAGTGGAAAATTCTATGCGAATACCTCATTAACTAAACATCTTAGATACGACCGTATAATTAGAAGAGAATATCTCAAGCAAGGGGTAACGAATGGTCCCTTCCTTTTCTGCCTTTTAGTTTATCTTTTTGGTTATATAAATGTGATGATTAAATTGACCAAGAGTTTCATTTATCGTAAGTGAAAAACGAAAATACTTCAATGATAGTACTTTACTATCATTGAAGTTGAGGGGGAACATTGCGTGAAAATAGCAATTGCGGGAACTGGATATGTTGGGTTGGTTACTGGTATATGTTTGGCTGAAATAGGGCATGAGGTAGTTTGTATAGATAAAAATCAAACGAAAATCGAACTATTAAAATCAGGGATGCCCCCTTTTTATGAAAATGGATTAGAGGGTCTATTGAAAAAGAACCATAATATACAATTCACTTCTGACTTTAAGACTGCTTATAAAGAGGCAGAGATTATATTTATAGCAGTAGAGACACCAGAAAATGTCGATGGTTCTGCAAATTTGACTTATGTATATGAAGTTTCAAAAGAAATAATTAACAACCTTCAGCATGATTGTACTGTAGTGCTTAAATCAACAGTTCCTGTAGGAACAAGTGATGAAATTGAAGAGTTTATGAAAAAAAATATACACAACAATATTAATGTTGAAGTATTATCTAACCCAGAATTTTTATCTCAAGGGACAGCAATTAAAGATACAATGGAAGCTAGTCGTATTATTATTGGTGCTAATTCGACAGAAGCAGCTAACATACTGAAGCAGGTTTACGAACCTTTTAATAGACCATTTGTAGTAACAAGTCGAACTAGCGCAGAAATGATTAAATATGCTTCTAATGACTTCTTAGCTCTAAAAATATCCTTCATCAATGACATAGCTAACTTATGTGAACTGGTAGGTGCAGATATTGAAGATGTTACTAAAGGTATGAGTTTTGATGAGAGAATAGGAGCAAAATTTTTAAGGGCAGGAGTAGGATACGGTGGATCCTGCTTTCCCAAGGATACTAAGTCACTACACTGGTTATCAAAAGACCGTGGTTACGAGTTAAAGACAGTCAGAGCAGCTATAGAAGTTAATGAATTACAAAAAACAAGATTGATCCAGAAAGCTAAAAAACAATTTGTCTCATTTGATGGAATTAGGGTTACTGTACTTGGACTAACGTTTAAACCAGGTACTGATGACTTGCGAGAAGCACCATCTATAAATAATATTGATATTTTACTGAATGAGGGCGCAATTGTTACTGTTTATGATCCGGTGGGAATGGAAAATGTGAAAAAGATGTACTCTAATAAGATTACATATGCCCAAACACCTGAAAGCGCACTCCAAGATTCTGAAGTCTGCTTTATCTTTACAGAGTGGGAACAGATAAAGCAAATTTCACCTAGCCAGTTTAAAAAAAATATGAAAACACCAAATGTTTATGATGGGCGAAATTGTTATAGAATATCTGATATGATTGATGCAGGAGTTAATTATATTTCAATAGGAAGACCCTGAAAATTTTTAGGAGGTGTTTGGTTATATGGATTACAAGATCAGTGTAATTGTACCAATATATAATGTTGAAAAATATCTCCCTGAAGCAATCGATTCTATTAAAAGGCAAACAATTGGATTCAATAACATAGAGGTTATCTTGGTTGATGATAACTCTACTGATAAAAGCAAGAATATCGCTGATCAATTTGCAAGTGAGAATCCTAATGTCATCTCTATACCCTTGAGTAGCAGTAGTGGAGCAGCTGGAAAACCACGGAATATAGGCATTAAGAATGCAAGCGCAGAATATATAATGTTTTTAGACCCAGATGACTACTACACTGATAATGCCTGTGATTTACTTTATCAGAAAATATCTGAAAAAAATACTGATTTTGCTTTTGCTTCATACAGGACTATATCAGAAGACGGAAGTATCATTTTGGATAATGTGTTACCGAAGGGATTTCCTGATGAAATTGATTCAAAAACTATAGAAGAAAATCAACAGTTGTTAGAAATAGCCCCTTCAATATGGACGAAAATTTATAAAAAATCATTTGTAGAAAACAACAATATTGAATTTCCTGAGAAAATTGTTTCCCAAGACTTTGTATTCAATATTCATGCTATGTTAAGTGCTAGGGGGATATATTTCTTTAATGATATTGTGTATAACTATAGAATTAGAAATAAAGACAGTAAATCAATTAGTTATATATTGAATGAAAATTATTTTGATGGAATTAACAAAAGCCAATTAATGGCGTATGAACTTTTTAGAAAATTTAACAAGGAACATCTTTTTAACATCATTTTAGCTAAATATTTGGATTTTAATATTAAAAATATTTTTTTCAGTCAGTTAATATCTAATTCGCAAAAAAAAGATATTATTCATAAAATGTACTGGTTTTTTGAACAATGCTTTGAAAAGAAAATTAAGCCTAAAGAAAAGTTAAATGAGAAGTTGTATGCTTTAATTTTTGAAAAAAAATATAATGAAGCTTTGGATCTATATAATCATATTTACCCTCTTATTTCAGAATATGAGGAATGGATAGTGAAACAAGAGGAAGGTAAAAAGTGGCTGGAAGATCAGCTCGCAAAACTTGAATCTAATCTTATTGCAAAAGAAAATATCATTATCGATTTAAAAAAATATAATAACGAATTGATAGAAGGAAATAAATGGTTAGAGGGGAAACTCAGTGAAAGTAAAGAAAGTATCTCTTCACAAATTAATGTCATAGAAGATATGAAAAACTGGATTAATGAACTTGAAAAAGGAAAAGGTTGGCTCCAAACTCAACTTGATAATTATAAAAAAGAAGTAGAAAACCTAAATATTATTATTGATGATTTGAAAATGTGGAATCAGCAGCTTATAGAAGCCAAAGAGAGCCTGGAGAAGGAAAATAATGATAAGTGATAAAGGAGATTTTGGAAATTGAATTATAACTATGAACAGCAGCCGGGAATAAAAATGAGTAAGAAAAAATGGGGTTACACTGAAGCTCCTTTAGTCAGCGTTATTACGCCGTTTTATAATAGCGCCCAATATATAGAACAGACAGCAAACAGTTTATTTAATCAAACCTTCCCCTATTTTGAATGGATTATTGTGAACGATGGAAGTACTAATAAAATGGATGTTGAGAAGCTTGCTGTACTTGCTGAAAGTGATACTAGAATTTTACTGCATCATCAGGAAAATGGTGGGCCATCTGCTGCTCGCAATAAAGCTGTTGAATTGTCTTCTTCTGAAATAATTATACCTCTTGATGCTGATGATTTACTTGATCCTACTTATATTGAGTGTGTATATTGGTCTCTTCATTGTAACCCTCAAGCTAGTTGGACATATAGTGACAGCTTAGGGTTTGGAACTCAGGAGTACCTTTGGAAGAAAAACTTTAATGCTCAGCAAATGAAAACTGAAAACTTGCTTACATGCACAGCAGGGATCAGAAAAAAGGACTTTTTCGAAGTTGGGGGATACGACGTTTCAGAAAGTCTGCACTACGAGGACTGGGCTCTCTGGCTAAAGCTACTTTCAAAGGGGAAATATCCAGTACACATGGGTTGGTATGGTTTCTGGTATCGAAAGACCGATACAGGTGGTTTAGCGAATACTAGCAGAAATGCAGATAAGCATGAACATGCTATGAGTATTATAAAAAAATTAGGGAAAAAAGTTGATACCAATGTTCAGGCTATTGAGTTTCCAAGATTCAGAGGGGTGAATTTTGAAAAACCTCGAAAATGGGACTGGTCTAGAAATAGGCTTGATTTTAATAATAAAATAAAAATGCTCATGATCTTACCTCATATGGTTATGGGTGGAGCTGACCTTTTTAATCTCGATATTGTATCTCGTTTGAATAAAGAGGAATTTGAAGTGTCGGTAATTACTACTAATCCAGGGGATTCGACATGGAGACAAAGATTTGAAAAACATACAAATGATATTTTTGACTTAACTACATTTCTTGATGTTAAAGATTGGAGTGCATTTATCCATTACTTTATAAAAACAAGAAAAATAGATGTTGTAATGGTTTCAAATAGTTACTATGGATACTATCTAATCCCATGGTTAAAAAAAGAGTTTCCGCAGCTTAAAATCATTGATTATGTACACATGGAAGAAATGGGATGGAGAGCTGGTGGTTATGCAAGAACTTCCGCTGTAGTTAGTGATATAATTGATAAGACTTATGTATGTAATGATCATCTAAGGGAACTGATGATACAAACATTTAATAGGAAACCAAGCGATGTAGAAACTTTATATATAGGCGTAGACATAGATGATTATAACCCTGCTAAATATCCTAAATTATCAGTTAAAGATAAGTTAGGAATTAGCGCAGAACGTCCTGTTGTGTTATTTCCGTGTAGGATAGCTGAGCAAAAAAGGCCATTTTTAATGATTGCTATAGCAAAAGAGGTTGTGAAGAAAATCCCGGATATTGCATTTTTTGTTGTCGGAGATGGCCCTCAGCTAGAGGAAATCAAGCAAAAAATCAAAAATGAAAAGCTTGAAGATAATGTTTATCTTTTAGGAAGGCAAAACGATATGAAGCCCTTTTATAAGGACAGTGATCTGACATTGATATGTTCTATTAGAGAAGGGCTGGCATTAACCGCATATGAATCATTAGCAATGGGAGTGCCTGTTATTAGTTCAGATGTAGGCGGACAAAAAGAACTTGTTGATGATGAAGTTGGGAAAATCCTCCCATTTTTACAAGAAAGAACAGAATTTATTGATATAGAGGTTAGTAAAGAGTACAGTCGAAACGAAATAAATCAATATGTTGAGGCTATTGAATCACTTTTAAGAAATAATGATCAATACAACACAATTAGCAAAAATGCTAGAGAAAGAATTATAGATAAGTTTGATAAAAATAATATGATTAAGACTTTAGAAGTGGTATTAGTGAACTTATTAAATAACAAATGTGAGGATGAAAAAGTTCACAACTTAAAATCGTTATCTAATTTAATTGATGATTATCTTACGTTGTATTGTGAATTTCTACAGCGCGAGGCTGATCTTGAGTGGATATGGAATGAAAGAAATAGATACAATTTGGATGTGAGGTCAAATGATTTAAATAATGTAAATAATAATTCGATTACTGAAGCTGCTTCCTTATTGGAGTTACAAAAAATTTATAGTATGAGATCATGGAAATTGATTGGAAAATATCAAAATTTTATGGACAACTCCCGAATTGGTTTATTGCTTAGTAAATTAAGAAATTTTGTATTGAAAGTTAAATGATAAATAAAGATGTAAAGGAGATTTACATGAAAGGTATAATTCTTGCAGGCGGGACTGGTTCTCGCCTTTTTCCTTTAACCAAGGTAACTAATAAGCATTTGCTTCCTGTCGGTAAGTATCCCATGATCTTTCATTCCATATATAAGCTGAAAAAAGCCGATATTATGGATATTCTTATTGTAACAGGTAAAGAACATATGGGGGATGTTGTAAATTTGCTTGGAAGCGGTCGCGATATGGGCGTAACCTTTACTTATAAGGTGCAAGACGAAGCCGGTGGTATTGCCCAAGCATTATACTTGGCAAAACAATTTGTTGGCACGGATCAGATGGTTGTCATTTTAGGAGACAATGTGTTTGAAGATGATATCTCTCCGTTTGTGGAAAATTTTCGTGAACAGAATGTCGGTGCTAAATTATTATTGCAAAAGGTTCATGACCCGCAGCGATTTGGTGTGGCAGAAATTCAAAATCAACGTATTCTATCTATAGAAGAAAAACCCCAGGTACCTAAAAGTGATTATGCAGTTACGGGTATTTACATGTTTGACCACAGAGTGTTTGATATTGTTAAAACACTAAAACCTTCGACACGTGGAGAATTGGAAATCACGGACGTAAATAATGCATATATTGCTAACGGAACATTGACCTATGATATTCTTCAAGGTTGGTGGACGGATGCAGGAACGCATACTTCGCTTGCAAGAGCAAATGAACTTGCGCAAAACATTATATTTGGTGAGGAATTTGGTAAATTAAAGCTTTAAAGGGAAGTTTCACAGCATTGAGGGAAGGAGGTATAGTATGAAGGTGATACCTTTAAGATTGGCAGGCGCCAGTGTAATAGAGCCAATTGTTCATGGTGATCAACGTGGTTTTTTTATGGAAAGTTATAATCAACAGGTAATGCAAGATGAGGGGATTACTCATACGTTTATTCAGGATAACCAATCACTTTCTGCTGATGCAGGAGTTATACGTGGGTTGCATTACCAATTAAATCCGAAGGCACAAACTAAACTTATCAGGGTACTCACAGGTGCTATCTATGATGTGATTCTGGACATTCGAATAAGTTCTCCTACGTTCGGACAATGGATGAGTGTCATTCTAAGTGAGTATAATCATCGCCAGTTACTGGTACCTAAGGGGTTTGCTCATGGTTTTTGTACGCTTGTCCCAAATACGCAGGTGTTGTATAAAGTTGATGAATATTACTCTCCTTTACACGACAGAGGGATACTGTGGAATGACCCTACACTGAGTATTGATTGGCCTACCTCTAAGGCGATACTTTCAGAGAAGGATAAACAGCAGCCATTACTGAAAGATGCGGAAATCAATTTTAATTAAAAATTAATATGAAAATTAATATTTTGTATGCTTTTGAGCTAAGAAGATGAGTCAGAAGTCTAATATTACATTGCTCAGCATAGGAGGCTTTATGAAACTCTTTGTTACCGGCGGTGCCGGATTTATTGGCAGTAACTTTGTATTGTATATGTTGAAACAGCACCCCGATTACGAAATTGTGAATATTGATGCTCTTACGTATGCGGGTAACCTTGAAAATTTGAAATCCATTGAAAACCACCCTAAACACACCTTCGTAAAAGCAGATATTACTGATGCACAAGTGATTGACCAACTGATGCAGCAGGGAATTGATGTGGTGGTGAATTTTGCGGCAGAGTCGCATGTGGATCGGAGTATTTTGGCGCCGGAAGTGTTTGTAAAAACAAACGTACTGGGCACGCAGGTGCTGCTTAACGCCGCCAAGAAAAATAATGTGACCAAATTTGTACAGGTATCAACAGATGAAGTATACGGTTCTCTGGGTGAAACAGGACTGTTCACAGAGGAAACTCCGTTGCAGCCTAATAGTCCCTATTCTGCCTCCAAGGCAGGCGGTGATCTGTTAGTTCGTGCATATCATGAAACCTTTGGTTTGCCAGTGAATATCACGCGTTGTTCTAACAACTATGGTCCATATCAGTTCCCAGAAAAACTAATCCCTCTAATGATCTCCCGTGCACTGAGCGATCAACAGCTTCCAGTATACGGGGATGGCTTGAACATTCGCGATTGGTTGTATGTAGAGGATCATTGCAGTGCAATTGATCTGGTCATTCATCAGGGAAAACTGGGTGAAGTATACAATATCGGGGGAAATAACGAGCGAACGAATGTGCATATCGTCAAAACGATATTGGAGGAGCTGGGCAAGCCAGAATCTCTAATATCGTATGTACAGGATCGTCCGGGTCATGATCGCCGTTACGGTATTGACCCGAGCAAAACCATGAACGAGCTGGGTTGGAAGCCCAAGCACTCTTTTGAGACCGGCATTAAAGAAACGATTCGCTGGTACTTGGACAATGAGGAATGGTGGACCCGCATTCAATCCGGTGAATATCAGCAATATTATGCAAAGCAGTATGGTTCCCGCTTGGAGGATGCGTAGAATGAAGGTATTGGTTACTGGAGCATCTGGCCAACTCGGCAAGGATGTGGTAAAGGTCTTCCAAGAGCAGGGACATGATGTTGTTGGCTATGATCGGGAACAGCTGGATATTACGGATATGGACCAGACGATGAAAATAGTAGGACAATATCAGTCTGATGCCATAATCCACTGTGCAGCGTATACAGCGGTGGATGCGGCGGAGACTGATATGGATACAGCTTATCAAGTAAATGCGGCAGGAACACGTAATATGGTACTGGCTGCAGAAGAAGTAGGAGCTAAACTGGTTTATATCAGTACAGATTATGTATTTGATGGGACCGCCGAGCAGCCTTATCACGAATATGATAATACGAATCCACAGAGTATCTATGGGAAGTCCAAACGGGCGGGAGAGGTGTTAACCGAGACGCTTTCCTCTAGGTACTTTATTGTTCGTACGTCATGGGTCTATGGGTTGTACGGGAACAATTTCGTTAAAACCATGTTGAAGCTTGGACAAGAGAAGTCGCAGCTTCAGGTGGTAAATGATCAGAAGGGTTCACCTACCTATACGGTGGATTTGGCACGTTTTTTGGCGGAATTGATTCAAACGGAGAAGTATGGCGTATATCATGCATCCAATAGCGGTTCTTGCACCTGGTATGAATTTACACAAGCAATTTTTCAAGATGCGATAGAATTTCTAGGCACTAAAATTAGGGCCACCTTGGAGCCATGTAGTACGGAACAATTTCCTAGACCTGCAGCTCGCCCGCGTAATTCGGTTATGGAGCATATTGCAATCCGGACGAATGGGCTGCGTGATTTGCGTGATTGGCGTGAAGCATTGCGGGATTTCCTGAAAGAGTATATTAGCTAATCATAACTAATTCTGCTAACTCAAGTGAAAATTCAAAATAGTCTTACCTTAGGTAGTACTGATTTCAAATAAGTTATTTGAAAGTCGGGTTGATACTCGACTTTTTTTATTTTATTGAAACATTTTCCATGTTGCTGCGTCTGATAGATATAATGTAAACACTTTGCTGATTACAACAACTCTTTGAAATTATACTGGTTTGAACTATGATAGGTATAAGGACAATTGGAGTATATACGCCAAAATCTTATAAATGAGGAACTTGTAATCTATGATTAAATCCGTAAGTGTTCATATTGTAACGTATAACAGTGAAGAAGATATCAAAGAGTGCTTAAAGGCTGTCAGTATGCAAAGCTACCCCCTACAAGCAGTGGTTGTTATAGATAACCAGTCTAAGGATCATACGAAAGATAAGGTTAAAGAAGTAGCCCATTTGTTTGGTTCAAAACTCAAATTCATCCCTAATGTTCAAAATGTCGGTTTTGCACCTGGTCATAATCAGGCTATAGCGTTGAACGATACGGATTACGTGCTAGTACTTAATCCAGATGTTACTATAGGCTCTGATTACGTTGAGCGCTTGGTTGCAGTGATGGAGCACAATCAGCACATAGGAAGTGCTACAGGTCAATTACTGCGTAAGGCGAACCGGGAGATGATCGATAGCACGGGTATTGTTATGAATTCTGCTAGAAGAGCCTTTGATCGTGGAGCAGGAGAACCTTCAGTACTGTGGTCTGAATCAGGGAAAGTATTTGGCGTTTCTGGTGCAGCTGCGATGTACTCCAGGCGAATGATTAATGATATCGCTCTAAATGGGGAGTTTTATGATGATAGTTTTTTTGCGTACAAAGAAGATGTGGATGTGGCGTGGCGGGCAGCCTTACTTGGCTGGGAGGCTTACTATGATGCTCGAGCGATAGCCTACCATGAACGTGGTTGGAAGGAAGCGAGTCGTACATCCCAAACATTGTTTGTGCGAAGACTTTCATATATTAATCGTTATAAGATGATATATAAAAATGATACTTTCTCAAATTGGATGAAAAATATTATTTCTCTCCTTTCATATGAGATAGCAAGTAATCTCTATTTCCTTTTCAGAGAGCCAAAAGTGCTAGTAGCTTGGAAGACTTTTTTCAAAGAACTGCCCGAGCTTAGGGAGAAAAGAAGTCAACTTAGAAAGAAGATTGCCCTTCGTCATCATCAAGATAAATCAAAAATTCAATAAATACATTGATTTACTGAAAAACCCATCGAATGCGTGTTCCTTTTTGGAAATATATAGTATAATTGAAACGTGCAACCGATAGAGCTGGCAAGGGCGGTCGGCTAACTCTCCCGAGGAGGGGGGTGAAGCCTGTGACAGTGTTTGAGGCGCTCAGTTTAATGCTGACGTTCGGGGCGTTAATCGTCACACTGTTAGAGTTTAACAAACGAAAATAGACCGCCCCCGCAAGGAAGGGTCTATTTTCGGCCTGATTGTTCTAAAACCGTCCGCTCTTGGAGCGTTGGTTGCGCGGGGCTGGCTGGCACCAGCCCTTTTTCCATGTATATCTTACCACGATGAAATTTAGACCTCAACCGAGGATTTTACAAAAATCTAATAAACGACTTCCAATGAACAATATATAGATCAAAATGGTTTCGTTTGTCTATATTTGCACTTTGGAGCGACTGGAATCGAATTTTGTGAAATTCTACTAACTATGCAAGGTTACAAGTTATGTGCTTTTTTGCGCCCCGTGGCCTGCGCGGTATGCTATAATAGGCGATAGTAGAATAGATTACTGAATTTGTCAGGAGCGTTTTAAATATGGATGTAAGCATACTGGTCGTCAACTATAATACGTGTCGATTGACGCTGGATTGTTTGCAGTCAGTGTATGCGTCAAAGACGCAGTATCGATATGAAGTGATTGTTATCGATAATCACTCCAGTGACGGGTCTGTTGAGGCTATTCGTGCTGCGTACCCGGATATTACATTGATAGCTAATAAGGATAATACAGGGTTTGCCAAGGCGAACAATCAGGGGATGGAAGTAGCTAGCGGGCGTTATGTATTGCTATTGAACTCCGATACGTTGGTGCAGCCGGATACGCTGGATACAATGATTCAGTTTATGGATACACACCCGGAGATGGGGGCATCGGGCTGTAAGGTCATTCTGCCGGATGGCTCGCTAGACAAGGCTTGTAAGCGAGGGTTTCCAACGCCGTCGGCGTCTTTTTACTATGCTTTCGGCTGGTCGAAGCGTTACCCGGATAACCCGAAGTACAACCAATATCAGCTTGGGCATCTAAGCCCCGATGATGAGTATCCTGTAGATGTACTGGTTGGTGCTTTTATCCTGGTGCGTAAGGAGACGATTGACCAGGTCGGCGGATTGGACGAAACCTTTTTTATGTATGGTGAGGATATAGACTGGTGTTATCGGATTAAACAAGCCGGTTGGGGCATTTACTACTACCCACGCACATATATTATTCATATCAAAGGAGGCAGTGCTCGCCGTCGTCCTTTGAAAATTATTTATGAGTTTCATAGAGCGATGTGGGTATTTCATCGTAAGCATTATAAACAGCAATACAGCTGGATCACCAACATGGCTGTATATACGGGAATTACGGTGAAGTTTGGAATGGCTTTTCTTAAAAATAAGTTGTCTGCACCGGTTAAGCCGGACGGCGGGGAACAATCTCGTACTGAGGTGAAAGCATGATACGCAGAAATCAGCGTTTTTTAACCCAATTATATATTGTGGCGGATTTCGCGGTCATTCAGTTATCTTTTCTGATCGCTTGGTTTTTCAAATTTGAAAGTGAATGGATCACTTATAAAGAGCCGCTTCCTATTCAAGTATATGGAGGGTGGAGCTTAATATACGGTCTGATTGCTGTAGTGCTGGGGATGTTATTCTCACTCTATTCGCCAAAGCGCAAAAAGAGGTTTGCAGATGATGTATTTCGCGTTACCCAGATTCACATTGTTGGTCTGTTTGTGCTGTTGAGTGTAATGTTTTTCGTAAAGCAAATCGACATCTCGCGGTCCTACCTGGCGATCTATATGGTTGGTAATGTGCTGATTATTTTGTTTTATCGTTATTTTTTGAAGCAAATTCTTAAAATTCTCCGTCAAAAAGGATACAATAAGCAATTCATGCTCATTCTTGGAGCAGGTTCTTTAGGCCAACGATTTTATCATAATCTTGGACAATATCCTGATTTAGGTTATGAAGTAGTGGGATTTCTAGATGATAAACGGCATTGGAACGAAGAGGAAGAAGCTCATTTTCGTCCGATTCTTGGAGGATTAGATCAGTTGGAGGCAACGCTGTCACGCCTGATGATTGATGAGGTCATTCTGGCGCTGCCGCTGGATGCTCATGATAAGTATCCCAAGATTATCAACATGTGTGAAAAGGCTGGAGTACGCACGCTTATTATTCCCGATTTCTTTGATTATTTGCCGGCACGACCTTACTTTGACAACTTTGCAGGTATGCCGATGATCAATGTACGAGATATTCCACTGGATGTAGCAGGGAATCGATTGTTTAAGCGTCTGTTTGATATTTTATTTTCTTTATTCGCCATTATTCTGACCTCTCCCATTATGCTGGCCGTGGCGATTGGTGTGAAGGTCACATCGAGAGGCCCCATTATTTTTAAGCAGGAGCGGGTAGGCTTGAATCGTCGCACCTTCCGGATGTACAAATTTCGTTCGATGAGGGTACTGCCACCTGGAACTGAAGATACGGGCTGGACGACTGCTAATGACCCAAGACGCACACGTTTTGGTACTTTTATTCGTAAAACGAGTCTCGATGAGCTGCCACAGTTTTTCAACGTACTGTTAGGTGATATGAGTGTCGTTGGTCCACGTCCGGAACGGCCCTATTATGTGGATCAATTCCGTGAGGAAATTCCAAAATACATGGTGAAGCATCATGTTCGTCCTGGAATTACAGGTTGGGCACAGAGTAACGGTTTACGTGGAGATACATCTATTGAGGAACGGATTAAGCACGACATCTTCTATATTGAGAACTGGTCGCTCTTATTCGATATTAAAATTATTTTTCGTACAATCCGTAACGGCTTCAAAAACGCTTATTAATTCAGAGCGCCCTTCGGCTTAGCCGGAGGGTATTTTTGTGTCTATTACACTTCCATAGCCAACGTCCCGAGATTTCAATAATAAGGCCAATGAATACGCGCTTCACCAGTTCAGTACTATTTTGCCTACTTATATGTACATTTTTTAGTTCAGCTGATATAGATCTGTTTTGAGTAGGTGTATGTAGGGTATTGACCTGTACGAAAAGGATGTGACACCCTATGAAACGAGTGATTGCTGCGGTTATTCTTTTAATGTTAATCGGTACATTTTTACTGGCTTACAAAGGACAATCTACAGAAGAACATACTGGCTTTACCACACACCGCGTAATTTCGCATGCCATGGGAGCCGTTGATGGTTTGGCTTATACCAATGCGCGTGAAGCGTTTGTAGAAAATTATAAAAAAGGCAGCCGTGTATTCGAGGTCGACCTGATGTTTACTTCGGATGGACATTTGGTGGCACGCCATGAATGGACAGAATCCTTTACAAAACAAATGCAACAGGAACACGCAGTTGCTACAGAGCAGGGCGGAAAGCCCTGGAGCTATTATCAATTTAAAAACACCCCTATACACGGTTCCTATACTCCACTAGATTGGAAGGATGTATTGGATTTATTGGAAAAGTACCCGGATGCCTATATTGTGACCGATACGAAAGAGCAGGACTCTGCCCAAATCAAACGGTTGTTTGCACAACTGACCCTTCAGGCTCAGGAGAAAAATCCCGAACTTTTATCTCGTATTGTCCCTCAAATTTATAATGAGGAAATGCTGCAAACATTGCGGAGTATCTATCCTTATACATCCATTATTTATACGCTCTATGCTACAGAGGATACGGATGACCAGATCATTCAATTTGTTCAACAACATGATATAACGGCAGTAACTTTACCGGAAAATCGCGTGAGTGGTGCCTTAGTTGAAAGTCTGCGTCAGGCAGGGGCAGTGTGCTATGTAAATACGATTAACGAGTTGAAGGATGCTACTGAGTACGAACAGATGGGTGTAAGAGGTTTCTATACAGATGTTTTAACGGAAAAAGAACTTAGTAGAGGCAGTTGGTTGTATGCGCTGAGACCATAAGCTGTCTGAACTCGGTGTTCCCATTTGATACGAACATTGACACCTTTTAAGCACTGTCATAGACTTAGCATAGAACGCTTTTGGATATTAAAATTCGGCTCGTCTGGATGATGACAAAAGCAATGGATGCTGGAGGAATGTGTGTTGGCAGATTCAATTCAATCATGGAGGCATGTATTTAAGCTTGATCCTGACAAGGAACTGAATGATGAAGCGCTTGATGCCGTGTGTATGTCTGGTACGGACGCCATTATGGTAGGCGGTTCATCGGGCGTAACGTATGAAAATACGGTGGATTTGCTGTCACGGGTTCGGCGTTACGAGGTGCCGTGTGTGCTTGAGGTATCCGATCTGGAAGCTGTAGTGCCGGGGTTTGATCTATATATGATTCCCATGGTGCTGAATACCAGTGACAGTAATTGGATCATGGGCCAGCACCAACGTGCGATTGAGCAATTTGGTTATATGATCCCTTGGGATTTGCTTGTGACGGAAGGATATATTGTTTTGAACGGTGATTCCACCGTCGCTAAGCTTACCAGTGCGGATACTTCGCTGAGTGCTTCTGCTGCCGCTTCATATGCACAGATTGCTGACAAGCTTATGCATCTACCGATTGTATATGTGGAATATAGCGGTGTCTTTGGAGATATGGAGCTGGTACAACAAATACATCGTGGTATGGAGCGATCTCGTGTCCTATACGGAGGAGGGATCGTGGATAAATCTACCGCGTTACAAGCGGCAGCTGTTTGTGACACCATTGTAGTAGGAAACATTATTTATCGTGATTTGGCGAAAGCGCTGGAGACGGTAGCTGTGAAATTGGAAGTATAGAGCGTGAATTTTATGAAAGCTTAGGGAAAGGAGCATGCACGCATGCAATCAATAGATATACACGAGGCGGTAGCGCGCCTTAATCAGCCTCAGCGTCAGGCCGTGGAGGCGGTAGATGGTCCGCTGCTGATTATGGCTGGCGCAGGCAGTGGTAAGACACGGGTGCTCACGCACCGAATAGCTTACCTCATTGCGACCCGCAAGACGGCTCCATGGGGTATTTTGGCGATTACCTTTACGAATAAGGCCGCGCGTGAAATGCAGGATCGCGTATCCAAGCTAATTGGCCCGCAGGGGAGAGATGTGTGGGTATCCACCTTTCACTCCATGTGTGTGCGTATTTTACGCCGGGATATTGAGCGGATCGGATTTACCTCCAATTTCAGCATCTTGGATTCTACGGATCAATTGTCTGTCATTCGGAGCTGCATGAAGGACTTGAATATAGATACTAAGAAGTTTGAACCCAAAGCGGTTCAGTCTATGATGAGTACGGCTAAAAATGAATTGGTCACTCCCGAAATGTATGAGCGCAAGATTGGCGATTATTTTGAAGGAATTGTGGCGAAGGTATATACCAAGTATCAACAACGGCTCAAAAATAACAACTCTCTTGATTTTGATGATCTGATCATGGCAACGATTCAGCTCTTTAAAGAAGTGCCTGAGGTGCTTGATTTCTACCAAAAGAAATTTCAATACATTCATGTTGATGAATATCAGGATACGAACCGTGCGCAGTACATGCTGTGCAAAATGCTGGCTGACAAGCATCACCGGCTATGCGTTGTAGGTGACAGCGACCAATCCATCTATCGGTGGCGGGGGGCGGATATTAGCAACATTTTGAACTTTGAAGAGGATTACCCAGAAGCACGTACGATTTTGTTGGAGCAGAACTATCGCTCAACTTCGAATATTCTTAATGCAGCTAACGAAGTCATTGGCCAAAATACAGGCCGTAAGCCGAAAAAACTATGGACCGACAAAGAAGGCGGTGCCAAGATTAAGGTTTATCGTGCTGACTCCGAACATGACGAAGGCTACTTTATCGCCTCAGAAATTCATAAGAATATTAAGGCGGGCAAAACCTATAGCCATCATGCTATTTTGTACCGTACGAATGCCCAGTCCCGGGTAGTCGAGGAAATTTTGATTAAATCGGATATTCCTTACCAAATCGTGGGCGGAATCAAGTTCTATGATCGTAAAGAGATTAAGGATTTACTGGCGTATCTTCGCCTACTGTCCAATCCTGACGACGACATCAGCTTGATCCGAATCATTAATGTACCGAAACGAAGCATCGGCGACACAACGGTCGGCAAATTGCAGGCAGCTGCAGCGGAACGTGGCGTTTCAATTTTCCGTGTACTTCAAGTGGTAGATGACTTAGGCTTTGCTGGACGCACGCGCAATGCGCTTGTAGAGTTTTACGATATGATCGAGGGTTTAAGTCGGATGGTGGATTATCTGTCAGTTACTGAGCTGACCGAAAAAATGCTGGAAACCACCCAATATCGATTAGAACTGCAAAACGAGAATACACTCGAGTCACGCTCGCGTTTGGAGAATATTGATGAGTTCCTGTCGGTAACTATGGAATTTGAAAAAGGAACGGAAGACAAGTCACTTGTTTCCTTCCTGACCGATCTTGCTCTAATTGCCGATATTGATTCCATGAATGACGATGAAGAGGAGCAGAGTGATGCGGTTGTATTAATGACCATGCATAGCGCTAAAGGACTGGAGTTTCCTATCGTATTTATCGTTGGGATGGAGGAAGGGGTATTCCCTCACAGCAGGGCCTTTTTGGATAATGAAGAGCTGGAGGAAGAGCGCAGATTGGCGTACGTCGGGATTACCCGTGCTGAGGAGCAGTTGTTCCTCACATGCGCACAGATGCGCACTCTGTTTGGACGTACCACAGCTAACCCGCCTTCCCGCTTTCTCGAAGAGATTCCGGATGAGTTAAAAGAAGATACGATCATCAAGCGTGACCGCTACCGTCGTTCAGGCAATGTAGGAGGATCTTATGGTGGTCGCGGACTGGGCAAAAGCAGTGGCAGCAACTTTGGTGGAGAGCGCTCGTTTGATACGATGAGCCGTAGTGGCTCGTCTGCCTCCGCGTCGCCCCGCGTAACAGTGACCACTTCCTCGCCCGCAAAACCAACTTCGACTGCTTCGACAGGAGGTCCATCCATTTTTGCTGCCGGAGACAAGGTACAGCATGGCAAATGGGGAATTGGAACCATTGTAGCTGTAAAAGGGACGGGCAATGATATGGAACTTCAGATTGCTTTCCCTGCTCCGGTAGGGGTTAAGCGACTGTTGGCTGGATTTGCGCCGATTACAAAAGTAGAGTAAATCTCAAATCTCAAATTTCATTAAATCTCGAACCTCATAGGGCAGCTTGGCTTAGGTCTCTGCCCTAATGAAGTTCCCGGAGGGATACGCCTGCATGAACCCAATGCACAGGATGGAGCAGCTTGTTGCTGAACTGAACACATATAACTATCACTACTATACATTGGATGACCCCCAGATCAGCGACAAAGAATATGATGTGCTTTATGACGAACTGGTAGCGCTTGAACAAACAAGCGGTCTTGTTCTGCCAGATTCGCCAACACAGCGTGTGGGCGGGGAGATACTCAAGGGCTTCACACCGCATCGCCACCTCGCTCCATTATGGAGCCTTGATAAAGCTCAGAATATGGAGCAGCTGCGTGCATGGAACGCGCGTGTCGTGAAGCTGGTCAATGATTACAATACCAAGAACCCGGAGCAACCCTTGCCATCTCCAGGCTATGCGATAGAACTAAAATTTGATGGACTGACGCTGAACCTGACGTACACGGATGGACAACTGGTGCAGGCTTCTACCCGTGGTAATGGTGTGGTAGGTGAGGGGATACTGGCACAGGTAAAGACGATTAAATCCGTGCCACTTAAAATTCCTTTTCAAAATGGAACTATTGAGGTGCAGGGAGAAGGGATCATGAATCTCTCCGTACTGTCCAATTATAATGAGAAGGCCGTAGAGCCTCTTAAAAATGCACGAAATGCCGCAGCAGGGGCTTTGCGTAACTTGAATCCCAAAGTAACAGCAGAGCGGCGTTTGAATGCATTTTTCTATAATGTAGGCTATGCGGACCGTATTCAGTTTAACAGCCACCAGGAGATGATGACCTTCCTGCGTGAAAATCATTTCAAGGTAAACCCATACCTAACTTACTTTGATAATTTTGATGATGTAATGGAGCAGTTAATTGAGATTGAAGAATCCCGTGCCGGTTTGGATTATCTTATTGATGGGGCAGTATTGAAAATTACAGATATGCGCACACGTGAGGTTCTCGGATATACCGATAAATTCCCACGCTGGGCGGTGGCATATAAGTTCGAAGCAGAGGAAACGACTACGGTGCTTAACTCGGTCGAGTGGAATGTAGGAAGAACCGGGAAGATCACTCCACTGGCTAGGGTAGAACCGGTAGAGCTGGCGGGAGTCACTGTACAAAATTGTACGCTGAACAATGCTGGTGATATCGAGCGTAAGAACCTGAAGTTTGCCTTGGGGGCGCGTGTGTTTATTCGTCGCTCAAACGATGTTATTCCTGAGATTTTGGGAAAAGTAACATCTGAGAACGATGGGGAGGAAATTGTTGTTCCAGAGCATTGTCCAGCTTGTGGATTTCCGTTGCAGCAGCGAGGCGCCCATTTATTTTGTGACAATAAGCTAGGTTGTAAACCACAAATTGTGGCCCGCATTTCCCATTTTGCATCACGTGATGCCATGGACATTGAGACGTTCAGTGACAAAACAGCTATCCAACTGCATGATGAATTGGGAGTTCGTGAACCTGCGGATCTGTATACACTGCAATATGATGATCTTGTGAAGCTGGAGCGGTTTGGTGAGAAAAAGGCCAATAACCTCTTGGTGGCACTTGAAAAGAGTAAGGAGAGAGATTTGGCCTCTTTCCTTTATGCTCTGGGCATACCGAATACCGGTAAAGCGACGACACGCATGCTGGCTGAACACTATCGTGATTTGCACAAGACGATGTCCGCTACGGTGGATGAACTGATAGAACTGCCGGATGTAGGTGGGATTGTAGCTGAAAGCATTGTTGCATTCTTTGCCGATCCATTTACTCAAGCAGGGATTGAAAAGATGCTGTCTCTAGGAGTAAAAGCTCAGGCCCCCGAAGCTCCACAGGTGAAAAAGACAGACAGCTTTTTCAGTGGGAAAACGGTTGTGCTTACAGGTACCTTGCATCAGCTTACGCGTGATGAAGCTGCATCAAGGTTGGAGGCGCTGGGAGCCAAAGTTGCCGGATCTGTATCGAAAAAGACGGATCTAGTCATAGCTGGTGAAAAGGCTGGGAGCAAGCTGGCTAAGGCACAACAGCTCGGAATCGACACCATAGAAGATGAGGATGAATTCATCAGACTGTTAGAACAAGAATAATAGTTTTTGTAATGAGGGCAGTCATTCCGTTCCAGAGCGGAGTGGCTGCCTTATTATCTGTTATGTAGTAAAGAACAAGAGTATAAAAAAGTGCTTGCTAAATAACTTTAGACATGATATATTATTAGACGTTGCTTTGAGAATAGCATTTCTTGAAGCGAGGTTGTTGAAAAGATAATCAAAAAAAGATTTGACAAGTAAGTAACTAACATGATATGATCTAATTCCTGACTCGTTAAACAAACGAAGACAGACAAGTTCTTTGAAAACTGAACAAATGGATGATGAATAAAGATTACTTCTTTTATAAAGAAGAATCGCTAGCTTTAAAAATGAGCTAATCGCTCTTTCTATAACCAACTTCGGTTGGTCTTTAATGGAGAGTTTGATCCTGGCTCAGGACGAACGCTGGCGGCGTGCCTAATACATGCAAGTCGAGCGAGGTTATTTAGAAGCTTGCTTCTAAATAACCTAGCGGCGGACGGGTGAGTAACACGTAGGCAACCTGCCCACAAGACAGGGAT
Source organism: Paenibacillus sp. lzh-N1 (assembly GCF_002872435.1). Taxonomy (NCBI): domain Bacteria; kingdom Bacillati; phylum Bacillota; class Bacilli; order Caryophanales; family Paenibacillaceae; genus Paenibacillus; species Paenibacillus sp. lzh-N1. Next base: position 2,377,926 of record NZ_CP025696.1, read on the forward strand.
AACTACCGGAAACGGTAGCTAATACCCGATACATCCTTTTCCTGCATGGGAGAAGGAGGAAAGGCGGAGCAATCTGTCACTTGTGGATGGGCCTGCGGCGCATTAGCTAGTTGGTGGGGTAAAGGCCTACCAAGGCGACGATGCGTAGCCGACCTGAGAGGGTGATCGGCCACACTGGGACTGAGACACGGCCCAGACTCCTACGGGAGGCAGCAGTAGGGAATCTTCCGCAATGGGCGAAAGCCTGACGGAGCAACGCCGCGTGAGTGATGAAGGTTTTCGGATCGTAAAGCTCTGTTGCCAGGGAAGAACGTCTTGTAGAGTAACTGCTACAAGAGTGACGGTACCTGAGAAGAAAGCCCCGGCTAACTACGTGCCAGCAGCCGCGGTAATACGTAGGGGGCAAGCGTTGTCCGGAATTATTGGGCGTAAAGCGCGCGCAGGCGGCTCTTTAAGTCTGGTGTTTAATCCCGAGGCTCAACTTCGGGTCGCACTGGAAACTGGAGAGCTTGAGTGCAGAAGAGGAGAGTGGAATTCCACGTGTAGCGGTGAAATGCGTAGAGATGTGGAGGAACACCAGTGGCGAAGGCGACTCTCTGGGCTGTAACTGACGCTGAGGCGCGAAAGCGTGGGGAGCAAACAGGATTAGATACCCTGGTAGTCCACGCCGTAAACGATGAATGCTAGGTGTTAGGGGTTTCGATACCCTTGGTGCCGAAGTTAACACATTAAGCATTCCGCCTGGGGAGTACGGTCGCAAGACTGAAACTCAAAGGAATTGACGGGGACCCGCACAAGCAGTGGAGTATGTGGTTTAATTCGAAGCAACGCGAAGAACCTTACCAGGTCTTGACATCCCTCTGACCGGTCTAGAGATAGACCTTTCCTTCGGGACAGAGGAGACAGGTGGTGCATGGTTGTCGTCAGCTCGTGTCGTGAGATGTTGGGTTAAGTCCCGCAACGAGCGCAACCCTTATGCTTAGTTGCCAGCAGGTCAAGCTGGGCACTCTAAGCAGACTGCCGGTGACAAACCGGAGGAAGGTGGGGATGACGTCAAATCATCATGCCCCTTATGACCTGGGCTACACACGTACTACAATGGCCGGTACAACGGGAAGCGAAGGAGCGATCTGGAGCCAATCCTAGAAAAGCCGGTCTCAGTTCGGATTGTAGGCTGCAACTCGCCTACATGAAGTCGGAATTGCTAGTAATCGCGGATCAGCATGCCGCGGTGAATACGTTCCCGGGTCTTGTACACACCGCCCGTCACACCACGAGAGTTTACAACACCCGAAGTCGGTGAGGTAACCGCAAGGAGCCAGCCGCCGAAGGTGGGGTAGATGATTGGGGTGAAGTCGTAACAAGGTAGCCGTATCGGAAGGTGCGGCTGGATCACCTCCTTTCTATGGAGAATCGTTTCCTGCAATGGAAACATTCAAATATGAAGCAGAGCTTCAACAGTTCATCATTCCATTTGTTCAGTTTTGATGGAACTTGTGAGGGGCCATAGCTCAGCTGGGAGAGCGCCTGCCTTGCACGCAGGAGGTCAGCGGTTCGATCCCGCTTGGCTCCACCAATTACAATTTCATCTATAATTGTTTGAAGATCATTAACTCTTCAGGAGTTAATTGATAATCACACAGCTTTGCACCTTGAAAACTGGATACCGAAACGAAATTGCGTTTTAGAATATTCCTTTAAGCTGATCTTGTGTAAACAAGTGAAATAAAGGTAGCATATCGTATTTACATTGTAGATACTAGGTTAAGCTACAAAGAGCACACGGAGGATGCCTAGGCGCCAGGAGCCGACGAAGGACGTGGCGAACAACGATAAGGCCTCGGGGAGCTGTAAGCAAGCTTTGATCCGGGGATGTCCGAATGGGGAAACCCGGCTGTCTTCATCGACAGTCACTACTCACTGAATTCATAGGTGAGTGAGAGGCAGACCAGGGGAACTGAAACATCTAAGTACCCTGAGGAAGAGAAAACAATAGTGATTCCGTCAGTAGCGGCGAGCGAACGCGGATTAGCCCAAACCAAGGAGCTTGCTCCTTGGGGTTGTGGGACGTCTCACATGGAGTTACAAAGGAATCGGTTAGATGAAGAGGTCTGGAAAGGCCCGCCAGAGAAGGTAAAAGCCCTGTAATTCAAAACTTGTTCCCTCCGAGACGGATCCCGAGTAGTGCGGGGCACGTGAAACCCCGTATGAATCCGGCAGGACCATCTGCCAAGGCTAAATACTCCCTGGCGACCGATAGTGAAGCAGTACCGTGAGGGAAAGGTGAAAAGCACCCCGGAAGGGGAGTGAAATAGATCCTGAAACCGTGTGCTTACAAGAAGTCAGAGCCCGATCGATGGGTGATGGCGTGCCTTTTGTAGAATGAACCGGCGAGTTACGTTCCCGTGCAAGGTTAAGGTGAAGAGCTGAAGCCGCAGCGAAAGCGAGTCTGAATAGGGCGAATGAGTACGTGGACGTAGACCCGAAACCGGGTGATCTACCCCTGTCCAGGGTGAAGGTGCGGTAACACGCACTGGAGGCCCGAACCCACGCATGTTGAAAAATGCGGGGATGAGGTGGGGGTAGCGGAGAAATTCCAATCGAACCCGGAGATAGCTGGTTCTCCCCGAAATAGCTTTAGGGCTAGCCTCGGAAAGAAGAATCGTGGAGGTAGAGCACTGATTGGGTGCGGGGCCCGCAAGGGTTACCAAGCTCAGTCAAACTCCGAATGCCATAGATTTAGTTCCGGGAGTCAGACAGTGAGTGCTAAGATCCATTGTCGAAAGGGAAACAGCCCAGACCATCAGCTAAGGTCCCCAAGTGTGTGTTAAGTGGGAAAGGATGTGGAGTTGCACAGACAACCAGGATGTTGGCTTAGAAGCAGCCACCATTGAAAGAGTGCGTAATAGCTCACTGGTCGAGTGACTCTGCGCCGAAAATGTAACGGGGCTAAACACACCACCGAAGCTATGGCTTGATGCATTTGCATCAGGGGTAGGGGAGCGTTGAATGCGGGTTGAAGGTGTACCGGAAGGAGCGCTGGACTGCATTCAAGTGAGAATGCCGGTATGAGTAACGAAAAGATCTGTGAGAATCAGATCCGCCGAAAGCCTAAGGGTTCCTGAGGAAGGTTCGTCCGCTCAGGGTAAGTCGGGACCTAAGGCGAGGCCGATAGGCGTAGTCGAAGGACAACAGGTCGAAATTCCTGTACCACCGTAATCCGTGATGAGCGATGGGGTGACGCAGTAGGGTAGTGACGCGGACTGATGGATGTCCGTCTAAGCAGTGAGGCTGATGTGTAGGCAAATCCGCACATCGTAAGGCTGGGCTGTGATGGGGAGCGAAAATTATAGTAGCGAAGGTCATGATCTCAGACTGCCAAGAAAAGCCTCTAGCCAGGAGAAGGTGCCCGTACCGCAAACCGACACAGGTAGGCGAGAAGAGAATTCTAAGGCGCGCGGAAGAACTCTCGTTAAGGAACTCGGCAAAATGACCCCGTAACTTCGGGAGAAGGGGTGCCTCGGTAGGGTGAATAGCCCGAGGGGGCCGCAGTGAAAAGGCCCAAGCGACTGTTTAGCAAAAACACAGGTCTGTGCGAAGCCGCAAGGCGAAGTATACGGGCTGACGCCTGCCCGGTGCTGGAAGGTTAAGGGGAGTGGTAAGCTCGCAAGAGCGAAGCTATGAACCGAAGCCCCAGTAAACGGCGGCCGTAACTATAACGGTCCTAAGGTAGCGAAATTCCTTGTCAGGTAAATTCTGACCCGCACGAATGGCGTAACGACTTGGGCGCTGTCTCAACGAGAGATCCGGTGAAATTTTAATACCTGTGAAGATGCAGGTTACCCGCGACAAGACGGAAAGACCCCATGGAGCTTTACTGCAGCTTGATATTGAATTTGGGTACGATCTGTACAGGATAGGTGGGAGCCGTTGAACCTTGAGCGCCAGCTTGAGAGGAGGCATCCTTGGGATACCACCCTGATCGTATCTAGGTTCTAACTTGGTACCGTGATCCGGTGCGAGGACAGTGTCAGGTGGGCAGTTTGACTGGGGCGGTCGCCTCCTAAAGAGTAACGGAGGCGCCCCAAGGTTCCCTCAGAATGGTTGGAAATCATTCGAAGAGTGCAAAGGCAGAAGGGAGCTTGACTGCGAGACCTACAAGTCGAGCAGGGACGAAAGTCGGGCTTAGTGATCCGGTGGTACCGCATGGAAGGGCCATCGCTCAACGGATAAAAGCTACCCTGGGGATAACAGGCTTATCTCCCCCAAGAGTCCACATCGACGGGGAGGTTTGGCACCTCGATGTCGGCTCATCGCATCCTGGGGCTGAAGTAGGTCCCAAGGGTTGGGCTGTTCGCCCATTAAAGCGGTACGCGAGCTGGGTTCAGAACGTCGTGAGACAGTTCGGTCCCTATCTGTCGTGGGCGTAGGAAATTTGAGAGGAGCTGTCCTTAGTACGAGAGGACCGGGATGGACGTACCGCTGGTGTACCAGTTGTTCCGCCAGGAGCACCGCTGGGTAGCTATGTACGGAAGGGATAAGCGCTGAAAGCATCTAAGCGTGAAGCCCCCCTCAAGATGAGATTTCCCAATTAGTAAGACCCCTTGAAGACGACGAGGTAGATAGGTTGGGGGTGGAAGTGCAGTAATGCATGGAGCTGACCAATACTAATCGGTCGAGGGCTTATCCTAAAGATAAGACGCAAGGAAGTTTCGGATCCAGTTTTCAGGGTATAAGTTCAGTATATCGTCAGCTCAAGTAGCTGAAGTTACACGGACAAACACACAGCATTTGGCGATGCTGATTCCTGAAAAAGAATTTACGGTGTAAATTCATGTTTGGTGGCGATAGCGGAGGGGTTCCACACGTACCCATCCCGAACACGACCGTTAAGCCCTCCAGCGCCGATGGTACTTGGACCGCAGGGTCCTGGGAGAGTAGGACGCCGCCAAGCAAAAGTGAAAAAGGATGATAACCTTAGCAGGTTATCATCCTTTTTTTTATGTATTTTGTGGATGGACACCTGCTTCTAAGGTTGACAGAGAGAAGATGCTTTGCGACACTCTAAGTGCGTATTTTTTTAAAAGGTCCAAGTATACGAGCGAGGTGACGAAGTTATGAAGATCAGGCAATTACAACGTGAGGAATTTGAAGCAGCTATTGAATTATCCCAGTATGCTTTTCAGTTTACAATGCCCCCGGAGGATCTGGAGAAAGCTAAGAAGAAATTCAAACCAGAACAAACATGGGGAATCTTCGACGGGCACGAATTGAATGCTAAACTGACTTTGCTGCCGCTACAAGTATACATACATGGTCAGGTTTTTGATATGGGGGGCATTGCTGGTGTGGCAACGTGGCCGGAAAAGCGTCGCGGGGGTATGGTTTCACGTTTGTTGACGCATGCGCTTGAAGAGATGAAGACTGCAGGACAAAGCCTTTCTTTTCTGCATCCATTCTCATTTGCCTTTTATCGTAAATTTGGATGGGAAACATATACGGAGTACAAAAAGTACGTCATTCCAATTGATAAATTCCCTGCTAAACTTAAAACAGAAGGTATAGTCAAACGGGATATCAAAAATATTTCAGAATTGGACCAAGTGTATCAATCGTATGCTTCACGTTACAATGGTATGCTGGTACGAGATAAGGAATGGTGGCAGGAACGGATTTTAAATGAAAATTATCGAACTGTAGTATATTACACGGATGCAGGCGATCCTCAGGGATATGCACTATACAAAATAGAAGATAAACAGTTAAATTGTGATGAGTTGGTATATGAAAATGAGACGGCACGTCGGGCTTTGTGGACTTATTTTGCAAATCATGACTCAATGATAACCCAAGGTAAATTTATTTACGTTCCAGCAGATGACAACCTGCCCTTTTTACTCGATGATCCGCGAATTCAACAGGAAACGGTGCCTTATTTTATGGGGCGTATTGTGGATGCAGTTGCTTTTGTAGAGAGATACCCTTTTGAGCAGATTGGAGAAGAAACAAGTTTGACCTTACATCTGACAGATCGGTATGCCCCTTGGAATGAAGGAGTATGGAGATTAACAATTACTACGGAGGGGCAAGGACATCTGGCAAGAGTGGATACAAGCAATTTATCTGACAACGCCTTAGCAGCTGACTTGAAACTGGGAATTCAGTCATTAACAACTTTAATGCTCGGCTACCAGCAAGCTGATAACCTGTCTAATTGGGGGCGTATTGAAGGAAGCAGTAAGTCTGTGGCTGCACTTAAACGTGTAATACCAATAAAACAAACATTCTTATTGGATTTTTTCTGATAAAGGTCCAATTGGTTCTTCTTAATGTCCAACTTTTTTTTAACCAAATAGGATGTGGTTTATCATAATTACTCAAAGCTCTTTCCATAATGGGAAGAGTTTTTTGTAATATGGTATAAAACATAATTAGATTGCGAAAAATGGTATTGACCCCTTGGCAAAAATGAAATTTGTGCTATAATACGAATATAGTCAAAGAAAGTCAAAGTCAATTGGAATCAGTGTGATTCCACAAAAGTATTATGTTGTTGGATTGGCCGTATATAACAATTTGACAGCAAAAAAGTAAAAAATAACGACCTGATTTGCGTATAGTTAGGAGCTGCTTCTTATGGACAGAAGAGAAGTGTATGATTTATCGCAAATAAAGGTCACACTAGAAACAAAACGGTACAATTCCAATGGATGTAGAACAGGCAATAGCCTGAATACAGCTTAGATTCGTGACTATACCGTTTGGTTAAGTTCAATATACGGCGGACTCTGTGGAGCGTGAAATGTACTTGAATACTTGCGTTTCCGTTAGTGGAGGATGATGAAATGCGCAATGTTTCCGACATTATTGAACAATATTTGAAGAGCATGCTGTTGGAAAGTCCCCAAGGCTTAGTGGAGATTCAGCGCAATGATCTGGCTGACCGCTTTTCCTGCGTACCGTCGCAAATTAATTATGTAATTAGTACCCGGTTTACGCTGGAAAAAGGTTATGTGGTGGAAAGTAAACGCGGTGGTGGAGGCTACATTCGAATTCAGCGAATTCAATTACCTGCACAACATGCGATCCATACACACCTTCATCAGAGCATCGGGGAGGAAATTAGCCAATCGGCAGCAGAAGGATTGATTTATCAGTTAGAGGAAGCTCATTTTTTAAGCAAAAGGGAAGCTGGTCTAATGAAGGCTGCTTTATCAAGAGATACATTATTGCTAAAGCTTCCCTATCGTGACCAACTGCGAGCAAGATTGCTTAAGGCTATGCTGATCTCGTTGCTGGCGGCCAAATAGCTAGTATCCACTAACCAGTGAATAGAGATTTGCAATTCAGATGTAGGGATTTGTAAAAATCCTGACGTTGAAGGAGGTGCTTTTATGCTGTGCCAAGAATGTAATATGCGGCCGGCAACTTTGCATTTCACCAAAATTGTGAATGGCGAAAAGACAGAGTTTCATATTTGTGAGACATGTGCGAAGGAAAAAGGGGAGATGATCCCTGGAACACCTAATGGCTTTTCGATTCATAGCTTGTTGTCGGGGATGTTGGATTTTGACTCCAGCACAAAGAGCCAGTCTTCAGGTCACACTGTTCCCCAAAATCTGCAATGCAAGGATTGCGGTATGACTTATACACAGTTTAGTAAGCTAGGACGTTTTGGATGTCCATCATGCTATCAATATTTTGATAGTCGTCTGGACCCTCTGTTCAAGCGTGTGCATGGTAGTACGAGTCATGTTGGGAAAGTTCCGGTCCGTACTGGAGGCCGATTAAAGGTTAAACGGCAAATTGATGATTTAAAAAAAGAGATGCAACAACACATTGTACAGGAAGAATTCGAATCAGCTGCTGAGCTTAGGGATCAAATCAGAAAGCTTGAAAAAGAAATGACTGAAGAGTAAAGTTTGTGAAGAGTAGGAGGGAATGCGTGATGCCCAATATCCGATTTACGGAAAAGCCGCTAAGTGATTGGATGCGTGGTGATGCTGCGGATTCGGAGATTGTCATTAGCAGCCGGGTAAGAATTGCGCGTAACTTGCAGCATTTGCCTTTTCCCATGCTTGCTACCAATCAGCAGTCGGAAGAAGTGCTTCAACGCTTAACGGATATCCTTCAGTATGATGATTTGCGTCGTTTTGGTACTTTTCATACCTTGAAAATATCCGAGTTGGATGAGATCGACAAGCAGGTACTGGTTGAGAAGCACTTAATTAGTCCTAATTTGGCGAACGAATCTCGCAACGGTGCTGTGTTGATTAGTGATGATGAATCAGTTAGTGTTATGATAAATGAAGAGGATCATCTGCGTATTCAGTGCTTATATCCGGGATGTCAGGTGAGAGAAGCCTGGGAACGCGCTATGGTCATTGATGATGCATTTGAAGCTCATGTTGATTATGCATTTGATGATCGGAGGGGGTTTCTGACCAGTTGTCCGACGAATGTCGGCACAGGTATGCGAGCTTCGGTGATGATGCATTTGCCCGCATTAGTTATGACTCATCAAATCAATCGTATATTGTCCGCTGTTTCACAGGTAGGTCTTACGGTTCGCGGCATTTATGGTGAAGGCAGTGAAGCAGTTGGAAATTTGTTTCAGGTATCTAATCAGATTACCCTGGGACAAACCGAAGCGGAAATTATCGAGAATCTGCATGGCGTGGTGCTGCAAATTATAGAGCACGAACGTTCTGCCAGAGAACGATTGATGAATGAATCCATGCTGCGGATTACAGATCGGGTGATGCGTTCATTCGGTATTTTGTCATATGCAGCAGTTTTGGATTCCAAGGAGGCTGCACAGCGGCTGTCCGATGTACGTCTCGGTGTAGATTTAGGGATTTTGGAGCGTCCTTCCATTGCAGCGATGAATGAGCTTAATGTGATGACGCAACCTGGCTTTCTGCAAAAAAGCTTTGGGGATAAAATGAATACCGGTGAGCGCGATATGTACCGGGCGAAGCTGATCCGGCAAAAATTAGGCACAACCCTTTAATATATAGAATGATCTGAAATACACATTGTGGAGGTGCAGGATATATGATGTTTGGAAGATTTACGGAACGTGCACAGAAAGTGCTTGCCTTGGCCCAGGAAGAAGCTGTTCGATTGGGACACAACAACATTGGCACAGAGCACATTTTGCTAGGACTCATTCGTGAAGGCGAAGGAATAGCAGCGAAAGCCTTAATCGGTTTAGGGCTGGGACTGGAGAAAATCCAGGATGAAGTGGAAACACTGATTGGACGCGGTCAAGAGCAACCGACGAACATTGCCTATACTCCACGTGCCAAAAAAGTCATTGAGCTGTCTATGGATGAAGCACGTAAATTGGGTCATACCTATGTAGGTACCGAGCATATTTTGCTAGGTCTTATTCGTGAAGGTGAAGGCGTGGCAGCACGTGTTCTGAACAACCTGGGTATCAGTTTGAACAAAGCGCGTCAGCAAGTGCTTCAATTGCTCGGCAGCAGCGAGGCAGTTTCCAGCCATCACGGTGCTCCAGCTAATGTCAGCACGCCAACCCTGGACAGTCTGGCACGCGATCTGACAGCTTCTGCGAAGGAAAATAACCTGGACCCCGTTATTGGGCGCAGCAAGGAAATTGAGCGCGTTATTCAAGTGCTCAGCCGCCGTACAAAGAACAATCCTGTTTTGATTGGTGAACCTGGGGTAGGTAAAACAGCGATTGCCGAAGGATTGGCACAAAAAATCATAGCGAATGAGATTCCTGAAACCTTGCGCGACAAACGCGTAATGACACTCGATATGGGCTCTGTAGTAGCAGGTACTAAGTATCGTGGTGAATTTGAGGATCGCTTGAAGAAGATTATGGACGAGATTCGTCAAGCCGGAAATATCGTACTGTTCATTGATGAGCTGCATACGCTGATTGGTGCTGGTGGAGCGGAAGGCGCAATTGATGCGTCCAACATCCTGAAACCTGCTCTGGCACGTGGCGAGCTGCAATGTATCGGTGCTACTACGCTGGATGAATATCGCAAATATATTGAGAAAGATGCTGCTTTGGAGCGTCGTTTCCAACCTATTACAGTGGATCAACCTTCTCCAGAAGAAGCAATCCAAATCTTGTATGGTCTGCGCGACCGTTACGAAGCGCATCACCGTGTAAAAATCACGGATGAGGCTATTGAAGCTGCAGTAAGATTGTCAGATCGTTATATTACTGATCGCTTCCTACCGGATAAGGCTATTGACCTTATTGATGAAGCAGGTTCCAAGGTAAGGCTGAATTCCTATACAGTACCGCCAAACCTGAAACAGCTGGAAAACCGTCTGGAAGATATCCGCAAGGAAAAAGATTCAGCGGTACAAAGTCAGGAGTTTGAAAAGGCAGCTGCGCTACGCGATACAGAGCAAAAGATTCGTGAAGAGCTGGATGTCACTAAAAACCAATGGAAAGAACAACAGGGGCGTACAGATTCCGAAGTTACACCAGAGGATATCGCTCAGGTTGTTGCCATCTGGACTGGTGTCCCAGTCAGCAAGCTAAAAGAAGAAGAAACACATCGTTTGCTGAATATGGAGCAACTGTTGCATGAACGGGTGATTGGGCAGGACGAAGCTGTTAAGGCAGTAAGCCGGGCGATTCGCCGGGCACGCGCCGGTCTGAAAGATCCGAAGCGTCCAATTGGCTCCTTTATTTTCCTCGGTCCAACTGGGGTTGGTAAAACAGAGCTGGCACGCGCCTTGGCTGAATCTATGTTTGGTGATGAAAATGCGGTTATCCGTATTGATATGTCCGAATATATGGAGAAGCACTCCACATCCCGTCTGGTAGGAGCGCCTCCAGGGTACGTTGGATATGAAGAAGGCGGTCAACTGACTGAGAAGGTACGTCGTAAGCCTTACTCTGTTGTGTTGCTGGATGAAATTGAAAAGGCACACCCAGAAGTATTCAATATTCTGCTGCAAGTGTTGGAGGATGGACGTCTGACGGATTCCAAAGGTCGTGTTGTTGACTTCCGTAACACACTCATCATCCTAACTTCCAACGTTGGTGCGCAGGCAATCAAACGCAACTCCACGCTTGGCTTTACAGCTGTTGTGGACGCTGGGGCGGATTACGATAACATGAAGGGCAAAGTGATGGATGAACTGAAGAAAAGCTTCCGTCCTGAGTTCTTGAACCGGATAGATGAAATTATCGTTTTCCATTCTCTCGAAGAAAAACATATTGCCGAAATTGTTTCACTCATGTCTGAGGAGCTGCGTAAGCGTCTGAATGAGTATGAGGTGGACTTTGAGTTGACAGACAAGGCTAAGAATTTCCTTGCTAAGGAAGGCTTCGATCCAGCGTATGGTGCGCGTCCATTGCGTCGTGCAATCCAGAAGCATATTGAAGATCGCCTGTCCGAGGAACTGTTGACTGGAAACATTTCTAAAGGCGACTCTCTCTACATTGATGAAGAGAACGGCGCATTGACAGTAACGAAAAAGGATAATGTATCCGCGAAGTCCTAAAGCAGTTTAGTAAATAAAACATTAGAAAAGGGTGTCTCGCAGGCTGGAAAGCTATTGCGAAGGCACCCTTTTTGTGTATTGAATACCTTGAATGGGTAGGCTAAAAGCTTTGGGAAAGTTTGTGATACTGCTTTACGTCCGCCAAGCTTCAATGGTAAACTTTTATTGTTACAGCTCTTTCAGGTGCTGTGTGAAGAATAAATTTGACATCATCGTCGTCAAGAAGGAGCCAGGGAATAAAGTATGGCTAAAGTGAAAACTAAATTTTCCTGTACGGAATGTGGCTATGAATCGCCTAAATGGTACGGAAAATGCCCTGGATGCCAGGCATGGAATTCCATGGTCGAAGAAACGGAAAGCGTTGTAAAAACTCAAGGAATGGGATCTTCCCTTCTTACTCATAGCACAAAAGACAAACCGCTTCCTATTATTGAAGTGGAAAGTGGCAAAGAAACACGAATTTTGACGGGAATTGGTGAATTAAATCGTGTACTTGGTGGAGGTGTGGTGCCAGGTTCACTTGTTCTGGTGGGTGGTGATCCGGGGATCGGCAAGTCTACGCTTATGCTGCAAACCTCTAATGAGCTGGCTTTAACTGGTTTAAAGGTTCTGTACGTGTCTGGTGAGGAATCCGTCCGCCAAACAAAGCTACGTGCAGATCGCCTCGGTGCCTTGTCTCCCAGTCTGTACGTATTATGTGAGACGAATTTGGAGACGATTGAAGAAGCAGTGGACAGCTTGAAGCCAGAGTTTTTGGTCATCGACTCGATACAGACTGTATATTTACCTGAGGTGACAAGTGCGCCTGGTAGTGTAGCACAGGTGCGCGAGTGTACTTCACGATTTATGCGGATTGCCAAAGGATTAGGTATTGCTACAGTACTGGTAGGGCATGTGACCAAGGAAGGCGCTATTGCAGGTCCGCGTTTGTTGGAGCATATGGTCGATTGTGTACTTTATTTTGAAGGAGAGCGTCATCATACGTATCGGCTGTTGCGTGCGGTTAAGAATCGCTTTGGTTCTACAAATGAAATTGGTATTTTTGAAATGGCCGAAAGTGGTTTGCGTGAGGTGGCGAATCCTTCTGAACTTTTCTTGTCCGAACGGCCACTGGGGGTGGCAGGTTCCACCGTCGTTGCCAGTATGGAGGGAACCCGACCTGTATTGGTTGAACTGCAAGCACTAATTGCAGCTACACATTTCCCATCTCCACGCCGAATGGGTACGGGGATCGACCATCATCGGATGGGATTAATCATTGCCGTCCTAGAAAAGCGGATGGGCATGTTTTTGCAAAACCAGGACGCTTATCTCAACGTTGCTGGAGGCGTAAAGCTGGATGAACCAGCGGTGGATTTAGCTATAGCGGTGAGCATTGCTTCCAGCTTTAGGGATGCTCCTACCAAGCCGTACGATGTGATTTTTGGTGAAGTAGGACTGACAGGCGAGGTGCGGGCTGTATCCCGAGCAGAACAGCGAGTGCGAGAAGCGGAGAAGTTAGGTTTCAAACGGGTGATCATGCCCGAGAAAAGCTTAAAGGGCTGGACACATCCGAAAGGGATACAAATTATAGGAGTTGGAACGGTGGCAGATGCACTGGCAGCCGCATTAGATTAGGGGGCATTGAGAATGAAGGAAGCGAGCCAACTGGATAAAATGAACGATTTGCTGCGGCTTGTGGCACCGGGAACTCCCTTTCGCGACGGATTGGAAAACGTTTTGCGTGCCAAAACGGGTGCTCTTCTGGTCGTTGGCTATAGCCCGGAAGTAATGGAAGTCGTGGATGGCGGTTTCTCTATTAATTGTGATTTTTCACCGAACTATTTGTATGAGCTGGCTAAAATGGACGGCGCAATCATATTGAGCGAGGATTTAAAACGAATTTTATATGCCAATACGCAATTGATTCCCGATTCCTCCATTTCGTCCATAGAAACAGGGATTCGGCATCGCACGGCGGAACGAGTTGCGAAGCAGACTGGCAAACTGGTTGTGTCTATTTCCCAGCGTCGTAATATTATTACGTTGTATCAGGGGACTTTACGGTATGCGCTCAAGGAAATCGGGGTTATTTTAACGAAAGCTAATCAGGCCATTCAGACGCTGGAAAAATATAGATCCGTATTGGGGCAAGCCTCAACGAATTTAACTGCTTCTGAATTCGAAGAGCTGGTTACCATGCCAGAGGTTGTTAATGTCATTCAACGGATCGAAATGGTGCTGCGCATCAAAATGGAGATCAAACGATTTATTAACGAGCTCGGAAATGAGGGCAGGCTGATTAGCATGCAGATGGAGGAGCTTGTCAGCAATATCGAGGAAGAAGCTTGGTTGCTGTATAAGGATTATGCCAAAGACGACAGCGACGAGAAGATTCGTGAAATTATATTGGGACTCAAACGTTCTACGGACGACGAATTACTGGATGTAAATCATATTGTACGTTTATTAGGCTACCCTTCTTCAGCAGCGACATCAGAAGAATATATTGCTGCACGAGGATATCGGGTGCTGAACAAAATACCTCGTTTGCCAAATGTAATTATTCATAATCTGGTAGAACGATTTGGGTGTTTTCCACATGTCATGACAGCAACGATTGAAGAACTAGATGAAGTAGATGGCATAGGAGAGGTTCGTGCACGTACGATTAAAGAAGGGCTTAAACGTTTGCAGGAACAAGTTTTCATTGACAGACAAATGTAAATGTAATACAGTGAAAGGATTATAATGGAACAATTCATACATTGAGGTGAAGAGATGATTACCAAATCAATTCCGAACATGTGTACCTTGGGTAACTTGTTTCTCGGAATGATCGCCATTTTATTGGCCGTAGACGGAAAATACAGCCTTGCCGCTATTATGGTTATTGTCGCCATGTTGTTGGACGGACTGGATGGAAGGATGGCCCGGGCTCTGAATGCCCAGAGCGAATTCGGTAAAGAACTGGACTCCTTATCAGATATGATATCTTTTGGTGTTGCTCCCGCAGTTATTATGTACATGGTTGCTTTTCATGATGCGAATTCGGCTCTCGCTTGGACGGTTACAGCCATTTTTCCGATGTGCGGAGCATTGCGTTTGGCTCGTTTTAACGTACGTCCCGGTGTACCAGGTTATTTCACAGGTTTGCCCATTCCGGCAGCAGGTGGCGTATTAGCCACTTTGTCCTTATTCCATAACGAGATTTCTTTGTTATACATGTCGATTGCCATGTTGCTGGTCTCTTATTTGATGGTTAGCTCCATGAGATATCCGAATTTCAAAAAGGTCGGTCTTCCGAAAAAAGCGATCTGGATTGCTCCATGGGTCGTAATTGCAGCGGTGTTTCTGGCCGTTAAATTTCCTGATCAGCTGTCGAAGCTGATTTTTGTACCATTGGTGCTATATGCATTGTACGGTATGAAGCTGAACATTCGGAAGCTATCACGCAGACGTGGACGGGAACGAGATCGTTCTAATCAAGAAGAACAGGACGACCAATATCGTCATTCGCAACGTTAGTGTCAGACAAGAACTAGAAGAAGCATTTATTTCCTTGATTCATTCAGGGAGATAAATGCTTTTTTTATGCATAAAAAGTGAAAACACAGGGTTAGTTATGCGAGAAATGGATCATACTGGTAAGGGAAGTGCTATGTATCGAATAAATAGCAGACTATTGAAAAGAAAATAAAGGAGGTATAGAGACTCAATGTGGAGAAAGGCTATTTTAACTTTTACAGGATTGTGCGGCGCGTGGTTTGGCTATACGTTATACCAGCGGATAGGAGGCATCGTATCGTGGATGCCACAATGGTTGAGTGATGGTTCTTTACCAGGAATGGCTGTTTGGATGTTAGCGGGAGCAGTGCTATTTATGGCTGGCTGCTCATTCGCAGGGGCGTCCGTGGCGAATCGATTGCAGCAGGGTATTGAAGGCTTGGTACGAATTCCGATGAATGAGATGATGGCAGGTGTGATGGGGTTAGCAGTGGGGCTGATCCTTTCCTTGGCAGTTTACCCACTCTTTTCAGGATTGGGGGCACCTGGTCTACTTATCCAGACCGCGGTTACCTTGGTATGCGGATATGTGGGATTGATGGTAGGGCTAGAAAAACGGGACGAGCTGTCATCCTTTTGGAGCTCAGGTTTTTTTGGTCGGGGAGCGGATGTAGAAGAACGCAAGCTGGAGGAACATAAAATTTTGGACACCAGCGTCATTATAGATGGGCGTATTGCGGATATCTGCAAAACAGGGTTTATTGAAGGAACCATTGTGATTCCTGAATTTGTGCTGGAGGAGCTTCAGCATATCGCAGATTCTTCAGATTTACTTAAGCGTAATCGTGGGCGGCGAGGTCTGGATATTTTGAATAAAATCCAAAAAGAGCTAGATGTGAATGTGCTCATTTATGAGGGGGATTTTGAGGAAATTTCAGAGGTCGACAGTAAGCTGGTTAAGCTTGCAAAGGTGTTGCAGGGTAAAGTTGTAACTAATGATTTTAACCTGAATAAAGTATGCGAACTTCAAGGTGTGTCTGTGCTGAACATTAATGATTTGGCGAATGCAGTGAAGCCTGTCGTACTGCCCGGTGAGGAGATTATGGTGCAGATTATCAAAGACGGCAAGGAGCATGGGCAGGGGGTAGCTTATCTGGATGATGGTACGATGATTGTTGTGGAGGGTGGGCGTGACTATATTGGCTCTCTCATGGAAGTGCTGGTCACAAGTGTACTTCAGACCTCTGCGGGTCGCATGATCTTTGCTAAACCGAAATTATTGGAAAAAGCTCAATAAACGAGGTATGATGAAGTAGATGTGTTATCATACGGATCGTCCAAGTGCGATCAGGGCAGGAGTTATTTGAATGAACAATCAGGTAGGAGTCGTGATTGTGGCGGCCGGGCGCGGCTCCCGTATGGGAACGCAGGAGAGCAAGCAATTTCTGCTTTTGCGAGACAAGCCCATCTTCATACATACACTTGAAATATTCGCAGCAATGCCTGAAGTGGATGAAATGGTGATGGTTACTGGAGCTGGAGATGTGGAACGTTGCAGAGACTGGGTTCATCAATACAAGATTGGTAAAAATGTACGAGTGGTGGCTGGTGGCAGTGAGCGCCAGCATTCGGTTTATCGCGGTTTGCGCCACTTGCAAACAGATTGGGTGATGGTGCATGATGGTGTGCGTCCACTGATTCAATCTGAGCTTGTACGTTCATGCCTGGAGGCTGCCCAGCGTACTGGTGCTTCTGTAGCGGCAGTACCTGTAAAGGATACAATCAAGCAAGTGAACGGGGATGGTATCATTACAGCAACGCCGGATCGCCGAAGTCTGTGGAGTATTCAAACGCCACAGACTTTTCGTCTTTCCGATCTGCTGCGGGCCTATGAGGAAGCGGAGCAGTCAGGATTTTTGGGGACAGATGATTCTATGCTGGTGGAGCGGCTAGGCATTCCAGTTACTGTCGTCCAAGGCAGCTATAAAAACATCAAAATTACTACGCCTGAGGATTTGGAGATGGCGGAGTTATGGGTAAAGACAGAGGGAGAGGATATCAAATGATCAGAATAGGGCAAGGATTTGACGTCCACCAGCTGGTGGAAGGAAGGCCATGCATCATCGGAGGCGTACATATTCCGTATGAAAAAGGTTTGCTAGGCCATTCCGATGCAGACGTGCTGCTGCATGCCATTAGCGATGCCATCCTGGGCGCGCTTGGCTTGGGAGACATCGGAAAGCATTTTCCGGATAACGACCCTGAATTTAAGGACGCTGATAGCCTGAAGCTACTGGAGCATGTGTGGGGGCTGGCTAAAGAGCGGGGATATCGCTTGGGGAATATCGATTCTACGATCATTGCGCAGAAGCCAAAGATGGCATCATACATTCCGCAGATGAATGAAATCATCGCCCGGGTGCTGGAAGCAGAGGAGTCGTCCCAGGTAAATGTCAAGGCGACGACGACGGAGCAGCTCGGGTTTACTGGGCGGAGCGAAGGCATCGCAGCTCAATCGGTTGTCTGTCTAATCAAGTAAATGCTATCATTTTGAGTAATTCTATTTGGAGGAGATTATATGAGCACGGAAGTTCGTGTACGCTATGCACCAAGTCCTACAGGACATCTGCATATTGGAAATGCCAGAACGGCATTATTTAATTATTTGTTTGCCCGCAATCAAGGCGGGAAATTTATTATTCGCATTGAAGATACAGATGTGAAGCGCAATATTGAGGGTGGAGAAGAAAGCCAGCTTAAATATTTGAAATGGTTGGGTATGGACTGGGATGAGAGTATAGACGTGGGCGGCGAGTTTGGACCTTATCGCCAGACCGAACGCTTGGACATCTACAAAACATACTGGCAGGATTTGCTGGATCGTGGTCTGGCATACCGCTGTTATTGCACGGAAGAGGAGCTTGAACGCGAGCGTGAAGAACAGATGGAACGTGGGGAGACACCACGTTACTCAGGAAAACACCGTGATTTAACAGAAGAACAGTGCCAAGCTTTTGAAGCCGAGGGCCGTGTACCAAGTATTCGTTTTCGCGTACCAGAAGATCGTGAATATACGTTTGATGATATGGTTAAAGGTCAAATTACGTTCAATTCCAAGGAAAGCGGCGATTTTGTTATCGTCAAAAAAGACGGTATTCCGACATATAACTTCGCCGTAGCGGTTGACGACTATTTGATGAAAATATCGCATGTACTACGGGGCGAAGATCATGTATCCAATACACCGCGGCAGTTGATGATTTTTGAAGCTCTCGGCTGGGAGCCTCCACGCTTTGGTCATATGACGCTGATCGTAGGCGAGGATCACAAAAAGCTCAGCAAACGAAATGAATCCATTATTCAGTTCATGGAGCAGTACGATAAGCTGGGCTATCTGCCGGAAGCTATATTCAACTTTATTGCACTGTTGGGCTGGTCTCCGGAAGGCGAGGAAGAGATCTATGATCGGGAACAACTGATTTCGATTTTCGATCCTAATCGTTTGTCCAAAAGCCCAGCTGTATTTGATACAAACAAGCTTGCTTATTTGAATAATCATTATATTAAAAAAGCTGATCCTGAGCGGATTGCCAGCATGGCTATTCCACATTTGCAGGCAGCAGGGCTGTTGCCGAATGAATTATCGACGGAACAACAGGATTGGGCTAAAGCTCTTGTCTGCTTATACCAAGAACAAATGACTTCAGCGTCTGATATTGTGGCGTTGTCTGAGTTGTTTTTTCGTTCACATCTGGAGTTGGATGCCGATGCAGCGGCTGTTCTGGCCGAAGAGCAGGTTCCTGATGTACTTAGAGCCTTTGCAGCTAAGGTTGAAACGAGCGAGGAATTTACAGCTCCACAAATGGCCAAGCTGATCAAGGAAGTTCAAAAGGAAACTGGTTTTAAGGGGAAACAGCTGTTCATGCCGATTCGTGTGGCCCTTACAGGTCAAACTCATGGACGGGATCTGAACGAGACCATCTATCTACTTGGACGTGACAAGGTGTTGGACCGTCTTAAGGCACAAATTAAAGGCTGATATTTCTTGTCAATTTGTTGTCTTTTCGCTATAATGACTCCATTGATATGGATTGATACTTACGTGTAAAGGCTGCGAACAGGAGAAGTACACTGCATAAGGGCATCTACCAGAGAGGACGGTCGAGGGGAAACCCCAGGCTGAGAACCGTCTAGATGACCTGCGGAGGAAATGCGCCTGGGAGCCGTGCGCCCGAACCCTCGTTAGCCTACAATGCTAATGCGGCAAGGGCTTGCCGATTCGTTCCCGTTACAGGACGCCAAAGACGGACTTTTTTGCTTTTTTTGTAGCAGATATGTTCGAAGCAGAGTGGGACCACGTATATGCGTCTCTGCAGCCTAGGCTGCGGAGGCGCTTTTTCATTTTTATCAGATTTAGACTCGCTGTAGATTGAAAATTGTCGAAGCGTGCTAGTGACTACGAAAATTGGCGAAATCTGAAGTGTGATGCGGCGAGGATATGGAGGGAAGAGGAGGGCGACATGTTCAGGCATTTCAAATCCGATATTCAAACTGTTTTGGATAATGATCCGGCCGCCCGGAGTAAGCTGGAAGTCATTTTTACGTATTCTGGCGTTCATGCCCTTTGGGCACACCGAATCGCACATTGGTTTTATTTGCGAAAGTGGTGTACTCTAGCCCGTGTTATATCCCAGGTATCGAGGTTTATGACAGGAATTGAAATTCATCCTGGCGCTCGTATCGGAGATCGGCTGTTCATTGACCACGGCATGGGTGTTGTCATTGGCGAAACCTGTGAAATAGGCGACGATGTCGTGTTGTATCAGGGAGTTACTCTTGGAGGGACTGGAAAAGAGAAAGGGAAGCGCCACCCCACCATTGGGAATAATGTCGTTATAGGCTCCGGTGCAAAAATATTGGGTTCATTTACGATTGGGGCGCAATCCAACATTGGCTCCAACTCGGTTGTGCTAAAAGAAGTTCCGCCAAACAGTACGGTAGTGGGCATCCCAGGGCGAGTGGTCAGACAGGATGGCAGACGTCCAGATCGACTTAGTCACCAATTGCCTGATCCGGTCGTCGATTCTATACGGTCTCTTCAAATGGAAATAGAACGATTGCGAGCAGAATTGTCTGATTTGAAGGAGGAGCAATCTGCTCAAGAAACATCAGGTGACCCAAGAGAATAAATTACAAGGATAATTTTCATGAGGGAGGAACATAACGATGTCGCTTCAAATTTATAATACAATGACGAGGAGCCGGGAGCCTTTTGTGCCACTGGAGCCTGGAAAGGTTAAAATGTATGTATGTGGTCCTACAGTGTATGATTACATTCATATTGGTAATGCACGGCCTGTAATTGTGTTTGATGTGGTACGCAGCTACTTGGAGTATTTGGGCTATGATGTAAACTATGTGGTGAATTTTACGGATGTCGATGATAAGTTGATCCGCAAAGCTCGGGAACTTAATATGGAGGTTCGGGCAGTTGCTGAGAAGTTTATTGCTGCCTATCATGAGGATCTGGCAGGATTGAATGTTCCTGCTGCCAGCATAAATCCTCGTGTAACTGAGAGCATGGATCTGATTATTGATTTTATCAAGGATCTGGTAGACAAAGGCTATGCCTATGAGAATGATGGTGATGTCTTCTACCGAACCAAAAAGTTTAAAGACTACGGACAGCTGTCAGGTCAAAATTTGGAGGAGCTCCAGTTTGGGATTCGCATCAATGTGGATGAACGCAAGGAGAATGCCGAGGATTTTGTACTCTGGAAAGCAGCGAAACCGGGAGAAATTTACTGGTCAAGTCCTTGGGGAGATGGACGCCCAGGCTGGCATATCGAATGCTCTGCTATGGCTCGTCACTATTTGGGGGATACGCTGGATATTCATGGAGGCGGACAGGATCTGCAATTTCCGCATCATGAATGTGAATGTGCACAATCTGAAGTGATTACGGGTAAACCATTATCTCGCTACTGGATGCATAACGGATATATTCGCATAGATAATGAAAAAATGTCGAAATCACTCGGTAACGGTATTTTGGTTAAAGATCTGCGTGCTCGTCACAAGCCCGAGGCTTTACGTTATTTTATGCTGTCGACACATTACCGCAATCCTTTGAACTACAACCAAGAGACGATGAGTCAGGCGGAGAATAGTGTCGAACGGATTGCCAATGCAGTCGCCAATGTAAAGCATCGTTTAGCCATTGCATTGAAAGGTAATGAAGAAGTATCGGCTGAGCTGCAAATGAAGCTTGACGGGATATTGCAGCAATTTGGTGAAAAAATGGATGATGATTTCAATACGCCTGATGCGATTACTGCGGTGTTCGAATGGGTCAGCGAAGCCAATCTTTTGTTGCAGCGTGATGTTGTCAATCAGGCGGAATTGCAAGCGGTGCTGCATACCTTCCATTCGATGAATACGGTGCTTCGCATTTATTCAGAACCGAGTGAAGAACTGCTGGATGGCGAAGTTGAGCAGTTAATTGCAGAACGTGTCGAAGCTCGTAAAACTAAAAACTGGGGTAGAGCTGACGAAATTCGCGATTTGTTAGCTACTAAAGGCATTGTGCTTGAAGATACGGCACAGGGGATGCGGTGGCGGCGGAAATGAGTGATAAGCCACTGAATTCAGGAGCTGTGGAAGGCGCAGGAAACTGGTTTCCGTATCCTGCGTCCAAGCCGGCTCGCTTGATGCCCCCTATTGCGTTAGCTTACATTGGTGATGCAGTGTATGAGGTGGCTGTCCGGCAATATCTGTTGGCACACCCCAACCTGCGTCCCAATCATTTACATCGACGAGCTACAAAGCTAGTCTCTGCCAAGGCACAGTGTCGTATGTTGGGGTTGCTAGAAACAGTGCTGACGGATGAAGAGCGTGACATTGTCCGACAAGGGAGAAATGCCAAGTCAGGGAGCCTGCCCAAAAATGCTGATGTGCTTGAGTATCGACACGCTACAGCACTGGAAGGATTGATTGGTTATCTGTATTGTGATGGACATTTGGACAGATTGACAGAGTTGATTACGTACGGAATTGCACAAATGGAAAATACCGAAAAATCATAAATTGGAGACGGATTGGATGAATTGAATATCAACCGTTTTCCGGGAGGAAGCTAGATATGGAAGAAGAATGGATTGCCGGTAAGCATTCGGTAACAGAGGCGCTGCGTTCAGGCAGGACGATAAATAAAATTTGGATTGCGGATAATGCACAAAAGCATTTGACATTGCCGATTACAGCTGAGGCGAAAAAAGCAGGAATCATTGTTTTGCAGGTAGACAAGCGTAAGCTCGATCAAATGGTTCCAGGCATTCAGCATCAGGGAGTGGTTGCGCAAGCAGCACCTTTTGCCTACGCTGAAGTGGAAGACTTGCTTGCTATTGCTCGTGCTAAAGGAGAAGAGCCGTTTTTGATTTTGCTGGATGAAATTGAAGATCCTCATAACTTGGGCTCTATCCTTCGTACGGCGGATTGCACTGGAGCACACGGTATTATAGTGCCAAAAAGGCGTTCAGCAGCTGTAACTGTAACGGTGTCTAAAACATCGGCGGGTGCTGTGGAGTACGTTCCAGTGGCACGGGTGAGCAATCTGGGGCAAACCATTGACCGTCTTAAAGAAGAAGGTGTATGGGTAGTTGGCACGGATGTTACAGCAACCGATCCCGTCTTTGGGAATGGGGTATTCACCGGTCCTGTAGCGATTGTCATTGGTAACGAAAATAAAGGAATGGGCCGTTTGATCCGTGAGAAATGTGATGTACTTGTCAAGCTGCCAATGGCGGGACAAATCAATTCTCTCAATGCTTCTGTAGCTGCAGGTGTCGTCATGTACGAAGTCTTGCGCGGACGACAGGCACGGAGCTAACGATATGGCTGACACGCGGGATGTTCTGCTTGTGGACGGTTACAACATGATTGGAGCCTGGCCCGAACTTTCCGCGCTGGTACAATCTGGTATGCAGGAAGCGAGGGACAGACTTCTTGAACGACTGGCGGATCATCAGGCGTATTCGGGCAGAAGAGTCATCGTCGTGTTTGATGCTTACAGGGTGCCAGGATTAGGTAAAACCTTTGCCCAGAGCAAAGTCCAGATTTATTTTACGAGAGAAAAAGAGACAGCCGACGAATGCATCGAACGATTGGTTCGGGAGCTGAGCAGCAAGAGAAGAAGCGTTTACGTAGCGACAAGTGATCAGGTAGAGCAGCATGTTGCTTTTGGCCAAGGAGCACTCAGAGTATCGGCACGAGAATTGCTGATCGAGATTGAGGAATCTGAAAGGGAAGTCCAGAAGCGAATTCAGCAGGATAACGCCAAATTGTCCCGCAACTCGTTGGATGCCAAGCTGAGTCCGGAGCTTCGAAAGCTGTTCGAACGATGGAGAAGAGAATGATCCAATAATTGGTGCACCCTCCATTTTGAAACCATTGACAATTTTGTTAGCGCTCTTCTTTTTTAGGTTGTTGTGGTTGACG
Organism: Paenibacillus sp. lzh-N1; assembly: GCF_002872435.1. NCBI lineage: Bacteria > Bacillati > Bacillota > Bacilli > Caryophanales > Paenibacillaceae > Paenibacillus > Paenibacillus sp. lzh-N1. The sequence continues at coordinate 2,401,410 of NZ_CP025696.1, forward strand.
GTATCAGGTTACATCGCGTATACTTGTCGTATATTTGAGAGAGTAACGGGTACCTTGCGTTGCAGCCGGAGGGATTGTTAGTGAGTGTGGACCTCAAAGATATCATGTTGTCAAAGTTTGATTACAAAAATGATGAAGACATTGTCGGAGCAGTCCATGAAGGTGATGGGGAAGCGCTGGAGTTTCTGATTAACAAATACCGGAACTTTGTGCGGGCCAAGGCCAGATCCTACTTCCTGATTGGTGCTGATCGCGAGGATATTATTCAGGAGGGCATGATTGGTCTCTACAAATCCATTCGTGATTTTAAGGGAGACAAGCTTGCTTCGTTTAAGGCTTTCGCCGAGTTGTGCATTACACGACAGATTATTACGGCAATTAAGACGGCTACACGACAAAAGCACATTCCTCTGAACTCTTACGTATCTCTGGACAAGCCCATCTATGATGAAGAGTCAGACCGGACGTTGCTCGATGTGATTTGTGGAACACAAGTAAGTGACCCTGAAGAGCTGATTATCAATCAGGAAGAGTTTGTGGGTCTTGAGGACAAAATGTCCGAGATTCTGAGCGAGCTAGAACGCAAGGTACTTATGTTGTATCTGGACGGACGTTCGTATCAGGAGATTGCAGAGGATCTTGACCGCCATGTTAAATCCATTGATAACGCGCTGCAACGGGTCAAGCGTAAACTTGAAAAGTATCTGGAAGTAAGGGATAGTTGAAAGTAGAGGCTGACATGGAAAAGGCTCGAGTTTGAGTCTTTTTTTATTCGTTTTGGGTAAGCTGTGCAGGTTTATAAGTGTTGTAAATGATTTATACTAAAAAAGATGAATAATAGATATCGCTTTGATTTTGAAGCAGTATTTCAGAGAACAGCTCCAAAGGATGGGCAGATGTAAAAATGCACCACAACCGAGACTGCGAAATGTATGCAAACATTCGTTGACATGGAAAACCCCGTGTGATAAAGTGTTTTAGGTAGGCCTAAATTCGCGGTTTTTTTTAGGATCAATTATGAGACTTCCGGTGTTGGATGTCTTCGGGAGGTGCACATCATGCGGGTAATTATTACTTTGGCTTGTACAAATTGCAAACAAAGAAATTACACAACGACGAAAAACAAGCGTAATCACCCCGACCGCATGGAGATGAAGAAATTCTGTAAGTCCTGTAACGAACAGACTTCTCATCGGGAAACCAGATAGTTTTTGGAGGTGTAGTCGGCGTGAAACGCAGTTTCAAGTCTCTGTTTTCCTTTTTCTCTGAAAGCTGGGCTGAACTCAAGAAAGTTCGCTGGCCCAATCGTAAAGAACTGACCAACTATACGCTGATTGTCATAGGGACGATTGCGTTCGTCACGATTTATTTTTGGGTTCTCGATATCGGCATTTCCGCTGTGATCGAAGCGATTATCTAGGAAGGGTTCCAGGTGGCTTGATATGGAAAAAAGATGGTACGTCGTTCATACCTATTCAGGGTATGAGAACAAAGTCAAAGCCAATTTGGAAAAACGCGTTGAGTCCATGGGCATGGAAGACAAGATATTCCGTGTTCTTGTTCCTATGGAAGAAGAACTGGTAACCAAGGACGGTAAGAAAAAAACCGTTATGCGTAAAGTCTACCCTGGTTATGTCTTGGTCGAAATGGTCCAAACCGATGATTCTTGGTATGTTGTACGCAACACACCAGGTGTTACGGGATTTGTAGGGTCGACAGGCTCGGGTTCCAAACCGACGCCATTGCTTCCGGAAGAAGTTGAACAGATTCTGAAGCATATGGGCATGGTAGAGCCGAAACCGAAGATTGAATTCGATGTTAAGGAATCCGTGCGAATTAAAGTTGGTCCTTTTGCGAATTTTGTGGGCTCCGTGGAAGAAATTTTGGTTGAGAAGAGCAAGCTTAAGGTTCACGTCAACATGTTTGGACGGGAAACCCCGCTTGAGTTGGATTATACTCAAGTGGAGAAAATATAGATTTTTCTTACAGGTTTCTTGTGGGAGGATCAATAGGTCCGTCTACCACTATTGAGTCAAGGAGGTGTCATCCATGGCAAAAAAGGTAATTAAAATGGTAAAACTGCAGATTCCTGCAGGGAAAGCTAATCCAGCGCCTCCAGTAGGTCCAGCTTTGGGTCAAGCAGGTGTCAACATTATGGCATTCTGTAAAGAGTTCAATGCTCGTACTGCTGATCAAGCAGGCCTGATTATTCCGGTTGAAATTTCGGTATTTGAGGATCGTTCTTTTACGTTCATCACCAAAACTCCACCGGCTGCTGTTCTGTTGAAAGTTGCTGCTAAAATCGAAAAAGGTTCCGGTGAACCGAATAAAACGAAAGTTGCAACTGTAAATCGCGCTGCTGTTCGTCAAATTGCAGAGCAAAAAATGCCTGACCTTAACGCAGCTTCCGTAGAATCGGCAATGCGTATGGTTGAAGGTACTGCTCGCAGCATGGGTATCACCATCGTAGATTAATTTTATTAATCTACGTGTGCCGGCAGTTTGACTGTCCGGTAAGTGTGGGAGGAATATCCGCTAATACCACATAAGGAGGAAAAGATAATGGCTAAACATGGTAAGAAGTACCTGGAAGCTGCTAAGCTGATTGACAGCGAAGCAACTTATGAGCCTTTGGAAGCCGTTGAATTGGTGAAAAAGGCTGCAACTGCTAAATTCGACGAAACCGTTGAAGCTGCAGTTCGTCTGGGCGTAGATTCCCGTAAACAAGACCAGGCTGTTCGTGGTGTTGTTGTCCTGCCACATGGTACGGGTAAAACACAACGTGTTCTGGTATTTGCAAAAGGTGACAAAGTGAAAGAAGCGGAAGCGGCTGGCGCTGATTTTGTTGGCGATCAAGATATGATCAACAAAATCCAACAAGGCTGGTTCGAATTCGACGTCTGCGTTGCGACACCTGATATGATGAGTGAGGTTGGTAAACTGGGTCGTTTGCTCGGTGGTAAAGGTTTGATGCCTAACCCTAAAGCAGGCACAGTTACTTTCGATGTTGCCAAGGCTGTTCAAGAAATTAAAGCCGGTAAAATCGAATACCGTCTCGACAAAGCAGGTCAAATTCACGCACCAATCGGCAAAGCTTCTTTCAGTGCTGAACAACTGAACGAAAACCTTAAAGCCTTGATTGAAGCCTTGAACCGTGCGAAGCCAGCGGCTGCTAAAGGTGTATACCTGAAAAACATCGCTATTTCTTCGACTATGGGACCAAGTGCACGTGTGAACGCATCTGTTTACAGATAATATTTTTATTGACAGGTTCAATTGAATTTGTTATTCTGTAAAAGTTGTGAGTCATTGTGACTGACCGTTAAAGTTGAATATGCTTACCGTAGACAGTAGGTGCCTTCGGGCTTAATTTCCTACCGAGGTGTTATGATAGAACGTTTCATGTGACGGGCTTGTCCCGTCCATGTAGATTTATCAAGCCTTCGTACTCTACGGAGGCTTTTTTCATGCTCATGAAAACGACTTTGGTAGATCACCAGAATGGGTGTTTCGAACAAAGTAGATAAATTGATCAGGAGGTGTACAGTTTGGCAAATGCAAAGGTGATTCAAGCAAAACAAGAAGCTGTTGAAGTTGTAGCTGCAAAATTGCGCGAGAGCGTAACAACTGTAGTTGCAGACTATCGCGGTCTGAATGTTGCCCAAGTAACTGAGCTGCGTAAGCAGCTTCGCGAAGCCGGAATCGAATTTCAAGTGCTGAAAAACACACTGCTCCGCCGTGCAACTGCGGAAGCAGGATTGACTGAACTGGACGCAGTATTGACAGGTCCTACTGCAATCGCGTTCGGTAAAGATGATGCAGTGTCTGCAGCTAAAATCTTGAACGATTTCGCTAAGAAAAACAATGCATTGGAACTGAAAGGTGCAGTTGTAGAAGGTCGTGTGATCGGTGTTGAGGAAATCAAAGCGCTGGCAGAACTGCCATCCCGCGAAGGTCTCCTTTCCATGCTCCTCAGCGTGCTTCAAGCTCCTATGCGCAACTTCGCGCTTGCGGTTAAAGCTGTTGCAGATAAAGAAGAGCAAAGTGCATAAGTTGGGATTTAAACCTGCTGTATAGCAGTTAAGAACAAAAAAATACGAATTTAAATGGAGGTTCAACCATGAGTAAAGAGCAAATCTTGGAAGCAATTAAAGGTATGTCCGTATTGGAACTGAACGATCTCGTGAAAGCAATCGAAGAAGAATTCGGCGTAACTGCAGCAGCTCCAGTAGCTGTAGCAGGTGGCGCAGCAGGTGGCGCAGCAGAAGCTGAGCAATCCGAGTTCGACGTAATCTTGACAAGCGCTGGCGCTTCCAAAATCAACGTTATCAAAGCAGTTCGCGAAATCACAGGTCTTGGCCTGAAAGAAGCAAAAGAACTGGTTGACAACGCTCCAAAACCACTGAAAGAAAAAGTTGCAAAAGAAGAAGCTGAATCCGTTAAAGCAAAATTGGAAGAAGCAGGCGCTTCTGTAGAAGTAAAATAATTGACTGCTCTCTAGCAGACAATGAATTAAAACAAACCCCTTGAGGTGATCTTCAAGGGGTTTGTTGCTGTAAAACGGTATTATAAACAGGTCTGAGATATTATTCTAAAGGCTATGATGTTAGTACGACCGTACAACCGAAAGAGGTGGGCGTGAATGGCTGATCATTATTACTCCAAACGGCCAGAGACGGCGAATGAACGACGAAGTTTAGAAACAGTGCTACGTGGACGTTCCTATCGATTTGCCAGCGATTCAGGCGTTTTTTCAAAGCAGGGAATTGATTATGGGAGTCGAGTGCTGATCGAAGCTATGCAACTTCCTACAAATGCCTCGGTATTGGATGTAGGATGTGGTTACGGACCGATTGGTTTGACGGCGGCAACGCTTGTCCCAGACGGACACGTTACAATGGTTGATATTAACGAGCGAGCCGTTCAACTAGCGATAGAGAATGCGGAGCGTAATAGGATTAAAAATGTCACCATTAAGCAAAGTGATTTGTTTGCAGAAGTGCAACACGAACGTTTTGACGTGATCTTGACGAATCCTCCTATACGTGCAGGGAAGGAAACGGTGCACACCATTTTTGAACTTGCATATGAGCATTTAAACGAGGGTGGAGCTTTGTGGGTCGTCATCCAGAAAAAACAGGGTGCTCCTTCGGCGAGCGCTAAAATAGAGAGCCTTTTCGGTTATGTGGAGGAAGTTACGAAGGATAAAGGTTATCGGATTCTGAAGGCAGAAAAAACTTTTAGAAAAATGCAATAGGACCATTGACTTGAATCCTGGTCTGTGATATCATTATAAAATGTCAGTATTAGGATGCCCTCCATGGCTTTAGTTTGTTGAAATGTCAATAGATTTATGCGTAACAGGGTATAGTATTTATACCTATTACGTATAATATAACCATTTTGGGCAAATCTACAAGTGATGAAGATCTTCCGGCAAGAGGATTCCGCAGATACGTCGCTCTTTTTTCGAATGCATTCGAGTAAGGGCTTTTCTGTATTTGTAAGATCGAATCTTCTGTATGTGTCTTATTATAAGGTCACAAACAGAGGTTCGCAATGTATTTTTAAAGTGAGTAGACATGAGGGGTGAGTTTAAGTTGGCAGGACATCTTGTTCAATATGGTCGACGCACTCGGCGCAGTTATGCACGTATTAATGAGGTACTCGAGGTTCCCAACCTGATTGAGATCCAACAAAAATCCTATGATTGGTTTTTGGAGGAAGGATTACGGGAAATGTTTCGGGATATTTCTCCAATTCAAGATTTCACAGGAAATCTGATTCTGGAGTTTATCGATTACTCTCTCGGAGAACCCAAATATACCGTTGACGACGCAAAGGAACGCGACGTTACGTATGCAGCACCGCTTCGGGTAAAAGTCCGGCTTATTAATAAAGAAACCGGGGAAGTGAAAGAGCAGGAAGTATTCATGGGAGACTTCCCGCTGATGACTGAAACGGGTACGTTTATTATTAACGGTGCGGAACGGGTTATTGTCAGCCAGTTGGTTCGCTCTCCCAGCGTCTATTTCAGCACAAAAGTCGACAAGAATGCGAAAACAACATACACCGCAACGGTAATTCCTAACCGGGGGGCTTGGCTCGAACTGGAGATGGATGCGAAGGATATTATCTATGTCCGGATTGACCGTACCCGTAAAATTCCGGTTACGGTGTTGCTGCGTGCGCTTGGCTTTGGCACTGATGCTGAGATTCTGGATTTGCTCGGCAATGACGAATATATCCGCAACACACTTGATAAAGACAACACGGATTCCACGGAGAAAGCGCTGATCGAAATTTATGAGCGTCTTCGTCCGGGTGAGCCGCCTACATTGGATAACGCGAAGAGCTTGCTTGTTGCACGTTTCTTTGATCCAAAACGTTATGATCTGGCCAACGTAGGCCGTTACAAAATCAATAAAAAGCTTCACATCAAAAACCGTCTGTTCAATCAACGGCTTGCTGAGACCCTGATTGATACGACAACTGGTGAAATCATTGCTGAAGCAGGGCAAATGGTAGACCGCCGCCTGTTGGACGAGATTTTGGCTCAACTGGAAGAGTCGGTTGGACACCGTACGTATCATGTTGCTAGTGGTGTTTTAGAAAGCAACGATATTCCGCTTCAAACGATCGATGTATTCTCGCCAATTGAAGACGGTAAAGTGGTAAAACTGATTGCCAATGGGAATATCGATAAATCGGTTAAGAACATTACGCCTGCCGATATTATTTCCTCCATCAGTTATTTTATTAACTTGCTTCACGGAATCGGAAGTACGGACGATATTGACCATTTGGGTAACCGTCGTTTGCGTTCTGTAGGTGAGTTGCTTCAAAATCAGTTCCGGATCGGTTTGTCCCGTATGGAACGCGTGGTGCGCGAAAGAATGTCGATTCAGGATGCTAATGTAATCACGCCACAGGCGCTGATTAACATACGTCCGGTCATTGCGTCGATTAAAGAGTTCTTTGGTAGCTCCCAGCTGTCTCAGTTTATGGATCAGACAAATCCGCTTGCTGAATTAACGCACAAACGTCGTCTGTCTGCACTCGGACCCGGCGGTTTGACGCGCGAACGCGCGGGCATGGAAGTACGTGACGTCCATCCAAGTCACTACGGCCGTATGTGTCCTATCGAGACACCAGAGGGACCGAACATTGGTTTGATCAACTCTTTGTCCACTTTCGCACGTATCAACGAGTACGGATTTATCGAAGCTCCTTATCGTTGGGTAGATCCGAAAACCGGAAAAGTTACAGACCAGATTGATTACCTGACTGCTGATGAGGAAGATAACTACATCGTTGCTCAGGCAAATGCGGAACTAACAGAAGAAAACACCTTTAAGGATGAAATCGTTATTGTCCGCTATAACAAGCAGTCTGATAACATTATTCCAATGGCAAGTAGCCGTGTTGATTACATGGACGTATCGCCTAAACAGGTCGTATCGGTCGCAACTGCACTGATTCCGTTCCTGGAGAATGATGACTCGAACCGCGCACTGATGGGTTCCAACATGCAGCGGCAGGCTGTGCCACTGCTGATTCCGAAAGCGCCTTTGGTAGGAACAGGGATGGAACATAAGTCTGCAAAAGATTCTGGTGTTTGCGTTGTCTCCAAGTACAACGGGGTAATTGAACGTTCTTCGGCTAACGAAATTTGGCTGCGTCGTATTGAAACGGTAGACGGTACTGAAGTAAAAGGCGATATTGTTAAGTATAAATTACACAAATTTATGCGTTCTAACCAAGGAACATGCATTAATCAGCGTCCGATTGTGAACAGAGGCGATATTGTCAAGGTTGGCGATATTCTTGCCGATGGTCCTTCCACCGAGATGGGTGAGTTGGCACTGGGACGTAACGTTGTCGTAGCGTTCATGACTTGGGAAGGTTATAACTACGAGGATGCGATCTTGCTGAGCGAGAAGCTGGTTAAAGAGGATGTATATACCTCGATCCATATCGAGGAATACGAATCTGAAGCTCGTGATACGAAGCTTGGACCAGAAGAAATCACTCGTGATATTCCGAATGTTGGTGAAGAAGCGCTTCGCAATCTAGATGAACGCGGCATCATTCGCATCGGTGCGGAAATCGCCGCAGGTGACATTCTTGTTGGTAAAGTAACACCTAAGGGTGTGACTGAGTTGACAGCTGAAGAACGTCTATTGCATGCGATCTTCGGTGAGAAGGCACGCGAGGTTCGTGATACTTCCTTGAGAGTTCCTCACGGAACCGACGGGATCGTTGTAGATGTTAAAGTATTTACACGTGAAAATGGCGATGAGCTGCCACCGGGTGTAAACCAGCTGGTGCGCGTATACATTGCTCAAAAACGTAAAATTTCCGAAGGCGATAAAATGGCTGGACGTCACGGTAACAAGGGTGTCGTTGCCCGTATTCTGCCTGAAGAAGATATGCCATTCTTGCCGGATGGCACCCCAGTACAAGTCGTACTGAACCCGCTGGGCGTACCTTCGCGGATGAACATCGGACAGGTGCTTGAAGTGCATCTGGGTATGGCTGCAATGCGTCTTGGTATTCATGTGGCAACTCCAGTATTCGATGGTGCCAAGGAATATGACGTATTTGATACGATGGAAGAAGCGGGTATGCAACGCAATGGTAAAACGGTGTTGTATGATGGACGTACAGGTGATCGTTTTGAACGTGAAGTTACTGTCGGTGTCATGCACATGATCAAACTGGCGCACATGGTAGACGATAAAATCCATGCCCGTTCTACAGGTCCTTACTCTCTCGTTACGCAACAGCCATTGGGTGGTAAAGCTCAATTCGGTGGTCAGCGCTTCGGGGAGATGGAAGTATGGGCACTGGAAGCTTACGGTGCAGCGTACACGCTTCAGGAAATTTTGACTGTGAAATCCGATGATGTGGTTGGACGTGTTAAAACTTACGAATCCATCGTCAAAGGTGAAAATGTCCCTGAACCAGGTGTTCCTGAATCATTCAAGGTCTTGATCAAAGAGCTGCAAAGCTTAGGTATGGACGTGAAGATTCTGTCTGAAGACGAACAAGAGATCGAAATGAGAGAGCTTGATGATGAAGATGACACAACTGGCGATAAGCTGAGTTTGAATCTGGAAGGCTCTGAGGTTGGCGTAGAGTAGTGTGACTGCTGACTGACTCGTATCAGCTTTGTTATATGCTTTGATCCATTTTTGGATGGATCAGGCTTCTTGATACCGCCCGGTGCTGCCGGGCGGTATCAAACCTAAAAACTCAGGATTTGGTTAAGGAGGGTTGCTCCTTGTTGGACGTTAACAATTTCGAATATATGAAAATCGGGCTTGCTTCCCCCGAAAAGATTCGTTCTTGGTCCCGCGGAGAAGTCAAAAAACCGGAGACGATTAACTATCGTACGCTTAAACCGGAAAAAGAAGGACTATTTTGCGAGAAAATTTTCGGACCTACGAAAGATTGGGAATGTCACTGTGGTAAGTACAAACGTGTACGCTATAAAGGTGTTGTCTGTGACCGCTGTGGAGTAGAAGTTACTCGCGCTAAGGTTCGCCGTGAGCGTATGGGCCACATTGAGTTGGCTGCTCCTGTATCGCACATTTGGTACTTCAAAGGCATTCCGAGTCGTATGGGTCTTGCTCTTGATATGTCTCCAAGATCTTTGGAAGAGATCATTTACTTCGCATCTTATGTTGTAACCGATCCAGGAGATACGCCTTTGGAGAAAAAGCAACTCCTGTCCGAGAAAGAATACCGCAGCTACCGTGAGAAATATGGCTACGGATTCCAGGCGGGAATGGGTGCTGAAGCGGTTAAAAAGCTTCTTCAAGATTTAGATATAGACAAAGAATTGGAATTCTTGAAAGAAGAGCTACGTACAGCTCAAGGGCAACGTCGAAACCGTGCGATCAAACGCCTTGAAGTTATTGAGGCATTCCGTAACTCTGGTAACCAACCGGATTGGATGATCATGGACGTACTGCCTGTTATTCCTCCTGAGCTTCGTCCAATGGTACAGCTGGACGGTGGACGTTTTGCTACTTCTGACCTTAATGACCTGTATCGTCGGGTTATTAACCGTAATAACCGTCTGAAACGCTTGTTAGATCTGGGTGCGCCAGATATTATCGTGCAAAATGAAAAACGGATGCTGCAGGAAGCTGTTGACGCTCTGATTGATAATGGTCGTCGTGGTCGTCCTGTTACAGGTCCGGGTAATCGTCCTTTGAAATCCCTCAGCCACATGCTGAAAGGTAAACAAGGACGTTTTCGTCAAAACTTGCTCGGGAAACGGGTTGACTATTCTGGTCGTTCCGTTATCGTAGTAGGCCCGTACTTGAAGATGTACCAATGCGGTCTGCCGAAAGAAATGGCGCTGGAGCTGTTCAAGCCTTTTGTTATGAAAGAGCTTGTTAACAAAGGTTTGGCACACAACATTAAGAGCGCGAAGCGTAAAGTAGAGCGTGTGAGTGCTGAAGTGTGGGATGTACTCGAAGAAGTAATCAAGGAGCATCCGGTTCTTCTAAACCGTGCCCCTACGCTGCATAGACTAGGTATTCAAGCGTTTGAACCGATCTTGGTTGAAGGTCGTGCGATTCGTTTGCATCCGCTCGTATGTACGGCATACAATGCCGACTTTGACGGTGACCAAATGGCGGTTCACGTTCCGCTGTCTGCAGAGGCTCAAGCGGAAGCTCGTTTGCTCATGCTGGCATCCGGTAACATTTTGAATCCAAAAGACGGCAAGCCTGTTGTTACTCCTTCCCAGGATATGGTCCTCGGCTCATTCTATTTGACTATGGACAACAAGGAAGAAGAAGGAAGTAACATGATCCTTCGCAACCCGAATGAGGCTATCTCGGCTTACCAACGCGGAACAGCGGGTCTTCATGCTCGTGTAGCTATTCCGGTTAAAGCTTTGAATAAAACGAGCTTTACACAGAAGCAGCAGGATGCGATGTTGATTACAACCGTGGGTAAAATTATCTTTAATGAAATTTTCCCAGCAAGCTTCCCGTATATCAATGACGCTACTCGTGCCAACCTGCTGTATGGTACTGCTGAAGAGTTCTTTGTTTACGAGAAAGGTGTAAATCTTACTGAAGCCATCCAGAACGCTCCGCAAGCTGGTGGAGTGGGCAAGGATTACCTTGGTAATATCATCGCCCGTTGCTTTGAGATTTACCATACGACAGAAACCGCCGTGATTTTGGATAAGATCAAACAGCTTGGCTTTACGTATTCTACTCGTGCAGGTGTGACGGTTGCTGTGGCAGACGTAGTTGTACCTCAAGAGAAACAGGATATTCTTAAGGCATCTGATGATAAAGCACAAGTCGTGACCAATCAGTACCGTCGTGGTCTGATTACGAACGAGGAACGCTATGACCGGATTATTGATATTTGGTCTAAGGCTAAAGACGATATCACAGACATTTTGATGAAATCCATGGATCGCTACAACTCTATCATGATGATGGTTGACTCTAAAGCGCGTGGTAACAAATCACAGATTACCCAGCTTGGCGGTATGCGTGGACTGATGGCGAATCCATCTGGTCGTATTATCGAGCTCCCAATCAAATCGAACTTCCGTGAAGGTCTGACAGTACTCGAGTACTTTATCTCCACTCACGGAGCGCGTAAAGGTTTGGCGGATACAGCCTTACGTACGGCTGACTCTGGTTACCTAACTCGTCGTCTCGTTGATGTGGCGCAGGATGTTATCGTGCGCGAAGATGACTGCGGAACGGATAAAGGCTTTACAGTAAGTCGCATCCAGGATGGTAAAGAAGTCATTGAGGACCTGTACGATCGTCTGGAAGGTCGCTATTGCTTCGAAACCGTACGTCATCCTGAAACGGGTGAAATCTTGGCTAGACGCAACGAACTGATTGACTCCAACAAAGCTGAAGCGATCGTTAAAGCTGGTGTGGATAAAGTTCAAATTCGTTCCGTACTAAGCTGCCGTGCTAAACATGGCGTCTGCAAAAAATGTTACGGCCGTAATCTGGCTACTGGCAAGCACGTTGAGATTGGTGAAGCGGTTGGTATTATCGCGGCTCAATCCATCGGTGAACCAGGGACACAGCTCACCATGCGTACGTTCCACACAGGTGGTGTAGCGGGCGACGATATCACCCAAGGTTTGCCACGTATCCAGGAGCTTTTTGAAGCGCGTAATCCTAAAGGTCAGGCAACCATCAGTGAAATTGACGGTGTAGTTAAAGAGGTTCGTGAAGGGAAAGACCGTCGCGAAATCGACATTCAGGGTGAAGCTGAAACAAAAACCTATTCGGTCACTTATGGTTCACGTCTGCGCGTAAGCGAAGGCATGACTGTGGAAGCCGGGGACGAACTGACGGATGGTTCGATTGACCCTAAAGAAATGCTGCGTATTAAAGGTATTCGCGGGGTGCAGAACTATATCCTTCAGGAAGTTCAACGTGTATACCGGAACCAGGGTGTAGAAATCAACGACAAGCACGTAGAAGTTATGATTCGTCAAATGTTGCGTAAAATTCGTATCATTGATGCGGGCGACACGACACTGCTTCCAGGTTCATTTGTTGATGTGCATGAGTATGAAAATGCAAACAAGATAGCAATTCTCAGCGGCCAAGAACCAGCGGTAGCCAAACCAGTTCTTCTTGGTATCACCAAGGCGTCTTTGGAAACTGACTCCTTCTTGTCAGCAGCTTCCTTCCAGGAAACTACTCGTGTCCTGACAGATGCAGCTATCAAAGGAAAAGTCGATCAGTTGCTTGGATTGAAAGAGAATGTAATTATCGGTAAATTGATCCCTGCGGGAACAGGTATGAACCGTTACCGTAGCGTGAAATTTGCCCAGCCTGAAGAGGGGCAATCCTCATCTGAGGAGCTCGAACCCATTTCAGCTGAGTAGTAATATAAAAAAAAGTATGATAAGCCCGGAACACCGTAGATATAAGCTTTGGTAAAGGTTGTAGCAACGGTGCTCCGGTGCTTCTTATAAAAATGTAACGTATTACTTTGTTTAAATAGATTATAGTTGATAATTGTCTTGACATTGTTCATAGTCAATGCTAATATAGCAAAGGTGCGTGAGCAGCCTATATGCTATTGGGTCTTTTCGGAGGAATGAGATATGTCTAAAGAACAGGGACTGCAAGATGCTCATGTCAAAATCGGTACCAAACAAACCATTCGTATGGTAGAATTGGGCTTCGCCTCGGAAGTATATGTGGCAGAAGATGCAGATCAGCGTTTCACTTCCAACATCATTGATTTGTGCAATAAGCACGGGGTCAAAGTGACTCTCGTAGATACAATGAAAAATCTCGGAGCTGCATGCGGGATTGAAGTGGGAGCCGCGATGGCTGCTATCGTAAAACAATAGGGTAAGGAACGTTTTTGTCTAGGGAATCGTTATTCTTGGCGGCAAAGACTTTTCATTTGTTCTTTTATGAACCGCCTGGGTCTGTGGGCTTAGATAAGGTTTATAAAGTAACAGCAAAAATTGAGGAAGGGGGTGGCAACCAACATGCCAACTATTAACCAACTGGTTCGTAAAGGACGTCAAGCCAAAATCGAGAAATCGAAATCACCGGCTTTGCAAAAAGGTTTTAATGCCTTGAAACGTGAAGCTACCGACATCAGTGCCCCGCAAAAACGCGGAGTGTGCACTCGTGTAGGTACTATGACTCCGAAAAAACCGAACTCCGCACTTCGTAAATATGCCCGTGTTCGCTTGACGAACCGTGTAGAGGTGACTGCTTACATTCCAGGTATTGGACATAACCTTCAAGAACACAGCGTAGTGCTGATTCGCGGTGGTCGTGTAAAAGACCTTCCGGGTGTACGTTACCACATCGTTCGCGGTGCTTTGGATACTGCAGGCGTAAACAACCGCATGCAAGCTCGTTCCAAATACGGCGCAAAACGCCCTAAAGCTAAAAAATCCTAATGAATATAAACCGCATATGCAGGTTTAACATGTAAGAAAGGGGGATATCCATGCCACGCAAAGGTCCAGTTACCAAAAGAGACGTGTTGCCAGATCCGGTATACAACAGCAAGTTGGTTACTCGCTTGATCAACCGCATCATGCTCGACGGAAAACGAGGCGTTGCTCAAAGCATTCTGTATAATGCGTTCAAGCTTATCCAAGAACGTACGGGTAATGACCCGATGGAAGTATTTGAAGCAGCTATCAAGAATATCATGCCAGTCCTGGAAGTTAAAGCACGCCGTGTCGGCGGTGCCAACTACCAAGTACCAATCGAGGTAAAACCAGAAAGACGTACGTCCCTGGGATTACGTTGGCTCGTGAACTACTCCCGCAACCGCGGCGAGAAAACTATGGAAGAGCGTTTGGCGGCTGAGATTATCGATGCTTCCAACAACACAGGCGCTTCCGTGAAGAAACGTGAAGACACGCACAAAATGGCTGAAGCGAACAAAGCGTTTGCTCACTATCGTTGGTAGGATTCAGCTCAAAAAAATAACTTCAATTTTGAAGGGAGACCCATTTCATGGCAAGAGAGTTCTCCTTGAAAAATACACGTAATATCGGGATCATGGCTCATATTGACGCGGGTAAAACCACAACAACAGAGCGGATCTTGTTCTACACAGGCCGTACGCACAAAATCGGTGAAGTTCACGAAGGTGCTGCGACAATGGACTGGATGGAACAAGAACAAGAGCGCGGAATCACGATTACTTCCGCTGCGACGACCGCTGCCTGGAAAGGTCACCGCGTCAATATCATTGACACCCCGGGGCACGTTGACTTCACTGTTGAAGTTGAACGTTCCCTTCGTGTATTGGACGGAGCAGTTGGTGTTTTCAGTGCGAAAGAAGGCGTTGAGCCTCAGTCTGAAACTGTATGGAGACAGGCTGATCGCTATGGCGTTCCACGGATCGCATATGTAAACAAAATGGACATTATTGGTGCCGACTTCTTGAACGTTGTAGCAGATATGCGTGATCGCCTTCAAGCGAACGCAGTTGCGATTCAACTTCCAATCGGTGCAGAAAATGACTTTTTAGGTATCATCGATATCGTTGGGCAAAAGGCTTATATGTACAAAGATGACCTTGGTCAAAATATCGAAGAAACCGAAATTCCTGCGGAATACAAAGACAAAGTCGAAGAACTCCGCAACGAATTGATTGAGAAGGTTGCCGAACTGGATGAAGATTTGACTATGAAATACCTTGAAGGCGAAGAGATCACGGTTGAAGAAATTAAAGCCGCTCTCCGCAAAGGTGTTGTAGAAGTTAAGATCTTCCCAGTTATCTGTGGATCTTCCTACCGTAACAAAGGTGTTCAGTTGATGCTGGACGCTGTTGTTGATTACCTGCCAGCTCCTATTGATGTACCAAGTATTCAAGGTCATCTGGAAGATGGAACGGAAGTTGAACGTCATTCTTCTGATGAAGAGCCTTTCTCCGCATTGGCCTTCAAAATTATGACGGACCCTTACGTTGGTAAATTGACATTCTTCCGCGTATATTCCGGTGTTCTTCAATCCGGTTCTTACGTATTGAATGCAACAAAAGGCAAACGTGAACGTATCGGACGTATTCTTCAAATGCACGCGAATAGCCGTCAAGAAATCACTGAAGTTTACTCCGGTGACATTGCGGCAGCCGTAGGTTTGAAAGATACAGGTACAGGTGATACACTGTGTGATGAGAAGAATCCTGTTATTCTCGAATCCATGAACTTCCCTGATCCGGTTATCGAAATCGCGGTTGAGCCTAAAACCAAAGCTGACCAAGACAAGATGGCAGTTGCACTCGGTAAGTTGACTGAAGAAGATCCAACTCTTCGCGCTTCTACTAACGAAGAAACTGGCCAAACTATCTTGGCAGGTATGGGTGAGCTTCACTTGGACATTATCATTGACCGTATGCGTCGTGAGTTCAAAGTGGAAACCAATGTTGGTAAACCGCAGGTAGCATACCGTGAAACATTCCGTGCTCCAGCACGTGTTGAAGGTAAGTTTGTTCGTCAATCCGGTGGTCGTGGTCAATATGGTCACGTATGGGTTGAGTTCGAACCACTCGAAGCAGGTACTGGTAGCCAGTTTGAAAGCAAGGTTGTCGGTGGCTCTGTTCCAAGAGAATACATCGGACCTGCACTTGCTGGTATTGAAGAGCAAATGAAAAACGGTGTCCTTGCAGGCTTCCCGCTTGTGGACGTTAAAGCTACAATTGTGGATGGATCATACCATGATGTCGATTCCAATGAAATGGCATTTAAAATTGCCGGTTCAATGGCGCTGAAAGCAGCGAAAGACAAATGTAAACCTGTATTGCTTGAACCGATTATGAAAGTTGAAGTAACGGTTCCAGAGGAATACATGGGTGACGTAATGGGTATGCTGAACTCCCGTCGTGGTCGGATTGAAGGTATGGATTCCCGTGGTGGTGCCCAAATTATTCGTGCAATGGTTCCATTGTCCGAAATGTTTGGATATTCCACTACACTTCGTTCCGGTACACAAGGACGCGGTGTGTTCTCCATGGAGCTTCATCACTATGAAGAAGTTCCGAAGAGCATTGCTGAAGAGATCGTTGCCAAAACCAAAGGCGGCGAGTAATACAGTGTATTAGCTGATCGGATACTCTAGGTTTTTCCAAGAGGTTTCCGACAGCCTAAAAATAAAACATGTTATTGAGGAGGAATTGTTCAAATGGCAAAGGCTAAGTTTGAACGTAACAAACCGCACGTTAATATCGGTACAATTGGTCACGTCGATCATGGTAAAACAACTTTGACTGCTGCAATCACAACTGTACTTTCCAAAACTTACGGTGGTGCTGCTGTAGCATTCGATCAAATCGATAAAGCTCCAGAAGAGCGCGAACGCGGTATCACAATCTCCACTGCACACGTGGAATACGAAACGCCTAACCGTCACTATGCACACGTTGACTGCCCAGGTCACGCCGACTATGTTAAAAACATGATCACTGGCGCTGCACAAATGGACGGAGCGATTCTGGTTGTATCCGCAGCTGACGGTCCTATGCCGCAAACTCGCGAACACATCCTCTTGTCCCGTCAAGTAGGTGTTCCATACATCGTTGTATTCCTGAACAAATGCGACATGGTTGAAGACGAAGAGTTGCTGGAATTGGTTGAAATGGAAGTTCGCGACTTGCTGAGCGAGTATGACTTCCCAGGCGACGACACTCCAATCACTCGTGGTTCCGCTCGTGAAGCACTGCAAAACCCAGATGGCGACTGGGCTAAGAAAATCGTTGAAATGTTCGAAACAATCGACACTTACATCCCAACTCCAGAACGCGACACTGACAAGCCTTTCCTTATGCCTGTCGAGGACGTATTCTCCATCACTGGTCGTGGTACAGTTGCTACAGGCCGTGTAGAGCGTGGTACTGTTAAAGTGGGCGACGAAATCGAAATCATCGGTATTCAAGAAGAATCCCGTAAATCCGTAGTAACAGGCGTAGAAATGTTCCGTAAATTGCTTGACTCCGCTCAAGCTGGTGACAACATCGGCGCACTGCTTCGCGGTGTAGATCGTGCACAAATCGAGCGTGGCCAAGTATTGGCTAAACCAGGTTCTGTTAACCCACATACAGAATTCTCTGCTCAAATCTACGTTTTGACTAAAGAAGAAGGCGGACGTCACAAACCTTTCTTCACTGGTTACCGTCCACAGTTCTACTTCCGTACAACTGACGTAACTGGTATCATTACTTTGCCAGAAGGTTCCGAAATGGTAATGCCTGGTGATAACATTACGGTTACTGTTCAACTGATCAGCCCAATCGCGATTGAAGAAGGAACTAAGTTCTCCATTCGTGAAGGTGGACGTACAGTTGGTGCGGGCGCTGTAGCGACAATCTCCAAATAATAAGGCTACGAGCCTTGAATATAGCAACATTGTACTGGAACGAGTAACATCGTATTGGAACGAAGTAAAACGAGCCCCTGCCATGGTGTGGGGGCTTTTCTCTTGAGGAAAATTGCAAGCTACGAGCACAATTGTTATCTTTGAAAATAAGATGCATTGTTTTTTTACGTTTTTGCTTGCAATAGGCAGAAGTATTCGATATAATAACTAATGTTGTTTGTGACTGTGCGATGATGTGAGAGGTTACTGACACACCCGGCCCCTTTGCCATGGGAGGGCTGTCGGAAAATTTTCACGGAGTATGTCCGATACCAAATTGGGCGATAGAAGGAGGGACTAAAATGGCAAAGCAAAAAATTCGTATTCGTTTGAAAGCTTACGATCATAGAATTCTTGATCAATCCGCTGAGAAAATTGTTGAAACAGCTAAACGTTCGGGTGCAGGTGTTTCCGGACCAATTCCGCTGCCAACTGAAAAACAAATCATTACTATTCTCCGTGCGGTACACAAGTACAAGGATTCTCGGGAACAATTCGAAATGCGCACACACAAGCGTTTGATCGACATTGTTAATCCGACTCCACAAACTGTGGATGCCTTGATGCGCTTGGATCTGCCGTCCGGTGTAGATATCGAAATTAAATTGTAATATGTAATCAGGAAAAGAAAAGAGGTGTCAACATGAAAGGTATCTTAGGAAAAAAACTCGGAATGACTCAAGTGTTTACCCCTGAAGGTAACGTACTTGCTGTTACGGTTATCGAAGCTGGTCCTTGTGTTGTTCTGCAAAAGAAAGATCTGGAAAACGATGGATACGAAGCTATCCAACTCGGATTCTCTGATAAAAAAGAAAAAAGATCCAACAAACCTGAAGCAGGGCATGCTAAAAAAGCAAATACTGCACCTAAGCGCTACGTTCGTGAACTTCGTGGTATCGACCTTGCTGCGTACGAGGTTGGCCAAGAACTGAAGGCTGATGTCTTCACAGAAGGCGAATTCGTTGACGTAACAGGTATTTCTAAAGGTAAAGGTTTTGCCGGCGTTATCAAACGTTGGGGACAAAGCCGCGGACCAATGGCACACGGCTCGCGTTACCACAGAGGTCCAGGTTCTATGGGTTCCATTCAAGCTAACCGCGTTCCTAAAGGTAAACACTTGCCAGGACACATGGGGCATGAAACGGTAACGATTCAACGCCTTGAAGTTGTTAAGATCGATACAGAACGTAATGTATTGCTCGTGAAAGGTTCCATTCCAGGACCTAAAAACAGCTTCGTTAAAGTATTAGAAACGGTGAAAAAATAATCAACTGAGGAAAGGAGGAACACAAAATGCCAAAAGTAGCACTATTTAATATTAGCGGCAGCCAAGTTGGCGAAATTGAATTGAACGATGCAGTGTTCGGTATCGAACCGAATAAACACGTTCTTCATGACGCTGTTGTTATGCAATTGGCTTCCCTGCGTCAAGGTACTCACAAAGTAAAAGGACGTTCTGAAGTACGTGGCGGCGGACGTAAACCTTGGAAACAAAAAGGTACTGGTCGCGCTCGTCAAGGTTCAATTCGTGCACCACAATGGGTTGGTGGCGGTACTGTATTCGGTCCGACTCCACGCAGCTATGCTTACAAATTGCCTAAAAAAGTTCGTCGTCTGGCGATCAAATCGGCACTGTCATCCAAAGTGATTGAGAATGAAATCATCGTATTGGACGCTCTTACACTGAACGGACCTAAAACGAAAGAATTCGCAGCCATTTTGAATAACCTTAAAGCTGATCGTAAAGCATTGATTGTAGCTCCTAGCTATGATGACAATGTAGCACTGTCCGCTCGTAATATTCCTGGTGTGAAGTTTGTAGCCGCAGACGGCATTAATGTTCTTGATGTGCTCGGACACGACAAACTGATCATTACGAAGGAAGCAGTTCAGAAGGTAGAGGAGGTGCTCGCGTAATGAAGGATCCTCGTGATATTATCAAACGTCCGATTATCACCGAACGTACGGCTGGTATGATGAATGACTTGAAATATGTTTTCGAAGTTGACATTCGTTCCAATAAAGTCGAAGTTAAAAAAGCAATCGAAGCGATTTTTAACGTGAAAGTAAGTAACGTTAATACACTTCGTGTGCCTGCGAAACCAAAACGCTACGGTCGTCATTCCGGCTATACGAGCGAGTGGAAAAAAGCGTTCGTAACGCTGAGCAAAGACAGTAAGCCGCTTGAGTTTTTTGAAACAGTATAATTGAATCTGTAAAGTAAGGAGGGAAACTCAGTGCCAATTAAAAAGTATAAACCGACGTCCCCGGCCAGACGTGCAATGTCTGTATCTACTTTCGAGGAGATCACAACAAATCAGCCCGAGAAATCGTTGCTGGCACCTCTGAGCAAGCAAGCTGGACGTAATAACCAAGGTAAAATTACAGTTCGTCATCATGGCGGCGGACACAAACGTAAATACCGTATTATTGACTTCAAACGTAACAAAGATGGAATACCGGGCCGCGTTGCTACGATCGAATATGATCCAAACCGTACGTCCAACATCGCACTTATCCACTATGTGGATGGTGAAAAACGTTACATCATCGCTCCTAAAGGTCTGAAAGTAGGAGATGTAGTGGTATCCGGTCCGGACTCCGACATTAAAATCGGTAACTCCTTGCCATTGGAAAACATTCCAGTAGGTACGGTTATCCACAATATCGAATTGAAACCGGGTAAAGGTGGCCAACTTGTTCGTGCTGCTGGTACGGAAGCCCAACTTCTTGGTAAAGAAGAGAAGTATGTTACAATTCGTTTGACCTCTGGTGAAGTGCGTCGCATTCTGAAAGTTTGCCGTGCTACAATTGGATCTGTTGGTAACGAAGACCACGAACTTGTTAAGATCGGTAAAGCTGGTCGTAGTCGTTGGTTGGGACAACGTCCTGAAGTTCGCGGTGTTGTTATGAACCCTAACGATCACCCACACGGTGGTGGTGAAGGTCGCGCTCCAATCGGACGTAAATCTCCAATGTCTCCATGGGGTAAACCAACCCTTGGTTACAAGACACGTAAAAAAGGCAAAGCATCTGATAAGTACATCGTTCGTCGTCGTACTAAGTAATAAAACGTGCGCTTAAGTCGCACGTTAACATATTAAAGAACGACTACGTTTTAACGAAGGGAGGATTCACAAATGGGTCGCAGTCTCAAAAAAGGACCATTTATTGATGGTTACCTGTTGAAAAAAGTAGAGGTTTTGAACGAGTCTGACAAAAAAGTCGTGATCAAAACTTGGTCCCGTCGCTCTACGATTTTCCCGCAATTTATCGGACACACGTTTGGTGTATATGATGGTCGTAAACACGTGCCTGTATACGTAACGGAAGATATGGTTGGACACAAATTGGGCGAATTCGCTCCAACGCGTACGTACAAAGGCCATACGGATGACGATAAGAAAACAAGAAGATAATCAACACAGCGTAGTGTTTGAGAGGAGGTAACTCAATGGAAGCAAAAGCACATGCTAAATCCGTGCGGATTTCCGCTCGCAAAGTGAAACTTGTTATCGATTTGATTCGTGGCAAGCAGGTAGGTGAGGCGATTGCAATTCTTCGTCACACTCCGAAATCCGCTTCTCCAGTCGTTGAGAAATTGTTGAATTCTGCTATCGCGAACGCAGATCACAACTACTCTATGGACGTAAATAAATTGGTAGTGTCTGAGGTTTTTGTAAACCAAGGTCCTACAATGAAACGGTTCCGCCCGCGTGCAATGGGTCGTGCAAGCCGCATCAATAAACGCACCAGTCATATTACTCTGGTGGTATCTGAAAAATAAGGAGGGAAAACGTGTGGGCCAAAAGGTAAATCCCGTCGGACTCCGAATCGGTATTATCCGTGATTGGGAATCCAAATGGTATGCAGGCAAAGATTTCGGTGATCTTTTGCTGGAAGACGTTAAGATTCGTGAGCATCTGAAGAAAAGATTGAAAGACTCCGCTGTATCCCGTGTTGAAATCGAGAGAGCAGCTAACCGTGTCAACGTAACGATTCACACTGCGAAACCAGGTATGGTTATCGGTAAGGGTGGTTCCGAAGTTGAAAATCTGCGTAATGAAATCACTAAAATCGCAGGCGGTAAAAAGGTACACATCAATATCTCTGAAATTAAAAATCCTGAACTGGATGCAATTCTTGTTGCTGAAAGCATTGCACAACAATTGGAACGTCGTGTTTCTTTCCGTCGTGCGTTGAAACAAGCAATTCAAAGAACTATGCGTTCCGGTGCAAAAGGAATTAAAACTCAAGTAGGCGGACGTCTTGGCGGTGCCGAAATCGCTCGTTCCGAAGGATACAGCGAAGGAACTGTTCCACTGCATACACTTCGTGCTGACATCGACTACGGTACAGCAGAAGCTCATACTACTTATGGCCGTCTTGGCGTAAAAGTATGGATCTATCGTGGAGAGGTTCTTCCTCCAGCTAAGAAACAAGCTCCTCAGGAAGGAGGCAACTAATCATGTTGGTACCTAAACGCGTAAAACATCGTAAACAACAACGTGGTCACATGAAGGGTCGTGCAAAAGGCGGTACTACACTGAATTTTGGTGAGTACGGTTTGCAAGCTACTGAACCAGCATGGATCACTAACCGTCAAATCGAAGCTGCTCGTATTGCGATGACTCGTTACATCAAACGTGGTGGTAAGGTTTGGATTAAAATTTTCCCTGACAAACCAATTACTCAAAAGCCTCTTGAGGTTCGTATGGGTAGTGGTAAAGGTAACGTAGAAAAATGGGTTGCAGTAGTGAAACCAGGTAAGATCATGTTTGAACTTGCTGGTGTACCGGAAGAGATTGCTCGTGAAGCAATGCGTCTTGCCGCTCACAAACTGCCAATCAAAACTAAGTTTGTGAAACGTGAAGAATTGGGTGGTGAAGCAAATGAAGGCTAGTGAATTCCGCAACCTTACCACTGCTGAAATCGAACAAAAGATCTCTGGTTTTAAAGAAGAACTTTTCAACCTTCGTTTTCAACTCGCTACCGGTCAGCTTGATAACCCGACTCGGATCGGTGCTGTGCGTAAGGAAATTGCTCGTGCTAAAACTGTGATCCGTGAAAGAGAACTTGGGATTAGCTAAGATATTAGACCGGGTGGAAATTCCGCCTGTAATTAGGAAGGAGGCCAACAATGAGCGAACGTAATGCCCGTAAAGTATTAGTCGGTAAAGTAGTCAGCGACAAAATGGATAAAACGATTGTGATTGCTGTAGAAACTTACAAAAAACATGATCTCTACCATAAACGCATTAAAGTGACTAAAAAATTCAAAGCTCATGATGAAAACAACACTGCACAAATCGGTGATACTGTTAAAATCATGGAAACTCGTCCTTTGTCCAAAGACAAAAACTGGAGACTGGTCGAAATCGTTGAAAAAGCTGTTATAATCTAATGTAGTGTAGTTTTTCCGAAAGGAGGATAAATAAATGATTCAACCATTTACACGTTTGACTGTGGCTGACAATTCCGGCGCGAAGGAACTGATGTGTATCCGTGTGCTCGGTGGTACGGGACGTCGTACAGCTCAAATTGGTGACCTGATCGTTTGTTCCGTAAAACAAGCAACACCAGGCGGCGTTGTCAAAAAGGGTGATGTAGTAAGAGCGGTTGTCGTTCGTACTAAACGTTCTATCCGCCGTAAAGACGGTTCCTACATCGGATTTGATGAGAACGCAGCAGTGGTCGTTAAAGAAGACAAGAGCCCACGCGGTACTCGTATTTTCGGACCAGTTGCTCGCGAACTTCGTGATAAAGACTTCATGAAAATCGTTTCCTTGGCTCCGGAAGTGATCTAAATTCACCTTAAAATGTGCCCGTAGGAGGTGTACGAAATGCCAAAAGTGAAAAAAGTTCTGGAATCCCATAACAACAAGCTGCACGTCAAAAAAGACGACACTGTTCTGGTGATTACAGGTAAAGATAAAGGTAAAAAAGGTCGCGTTATCGCTGCTTACCCTCGTCAAAACCGTGTGCTTGTGGAAGGTGTTAACATGATTAAAAAACACCAAAAGCCTAATCAGCTGAATCCACAAGGCGGCATCATCGAGAAAGAAGCTCCGATTCACGTTTCCAACGTTATGCACATTGATCCGAAGAGCGGAAAAGTAACTCGTGTGGGTTACAAGGTTTTGGACAACGGAAAAAAAGTGCGTATTGCAAAACGTTCAGGCGAAGTGATCGACTAATTATTTTTTGAAGAAAGGAGGACTATGATTCATGGCAACAACAAGAATGAAAGAACGTTTCTTGAAAGAAATCACTCCTGCTTTGATGCAGAAGTTCAACTATACAACAGTGATGCAAGTGCCTAAAATCGAGAAAGTTGTAATCAACATGGGTGTTGGCGACGCAGTCCAAAACTCCAAAGTACTTGATTCGGCTCTCAACGACATGCAGCTGATCGCTGGTCAAAAACCAGTTATCACTCGCGCAAAAAAATCTATTGCAGGTTTTAAATTGCGTGAAAACATGCCGATCGGTGTAAAGGTAACACTTCGTGGCGAGCGTATGTATTATTTCTTGGACAAATTGTTCAACATCACACTCCCTCGCGTACGTGACTTCCATGGCGTATCAACAAAAGCTTTCGACGGACGTGGTAACTACACGCTTGGCTTGAAAGAACAGTTGATCTTCCCGGAAATCGAGTACGATCAAGTTGATAAAGTTCGTGGTATGGATATCGTTATCGTAACGACTGCCAAGACTGACGAAGAGTCCCGTGAGCTTCTGACTCAGCTGGGCATGCCTTTCGCGAAATAATGTTGGCATAACGTTTCGGGCGTCTGATTTAAAGACACCCTGTTCTCCGAAACTATTTAGGAGGTGTCAGGCTAAGTGGCAAAAACTTCAATGAAAGTCAAACAACAACGCGCACCAAAGTTTAAAGTTCGTGCTTATACTCGTTGCGAACGTTGTGGTCGTCCACATTCGGTGCTGCAAAAGTTTAAGATCTGCAGAATTTGCTTCCGTGAATTAGCTTATAAAGGCCAGATTCCTGGCGTGAAAAAAGCAAGCTGGTAAAAAGTCCTGTTTGGGAAGGAGGTTTATACACAATGACTATGTCTGATCCAATTGCAGATATGCTTACTCGTATTCGTAACGCGAACACTGTTCGCCACGAAACAGTAGAGATGCCTGCATCTACAATGAAAAAACAAATCGCCGACATCCTGAAACGTGAAGGATTCATTCGTGATGCGGAATTTGTTGAAGATAGCAAACAAGGGATCATCCGTATTTTCTTGAAATACGGTGCGAACAACGAGCGTGTTATCACAGGTTTGAAAAGAATCAGTAAACCAGGTCTTCGCGTTTACACGAAGAGCAATGAGATTCCACGCGTACTGGGTGGACTCGGGATCGCAATCATTTCAACATCCAAAGGTATCATGACCGACAAAGAAGCACGTCAGTCCAAAGCCGGCGGAGAAGTGGTTTGCTACGTTTGGTAATTTAACGTTTAAAAGATAGGAGGTGCAACAGATATGTCCCGTATTGGTCGTAAACCAATCACAGTACCAAGTGGTGTTGACGTGACTTTGAACAACACAGTGATCACAGTTAAAGGTCCTAAAGGAACATTGACTCGTGAGCTTCATAAAGACATGTCCGTTACTGTGGAAAATAATGAAATTAATGTAGTTCGTCCTTCGGACAACAAACTTCACCGCTCTTTGCATGGAACAACCCGCAGCGTTGTCAATAACATGGTAAGTGGTGTAACTGAAGGCTTTTCAAAATCTCTGGAGCTGGTTGGGGTCGGATATCGTGCAAGCAAATCCGGAGATAAAATCGTTCTGAACGTTGGATACTCTCATCCGGTTGAAATTTCACCGGAAGCGGGCATCGAATTCGAAGTTCCTTCGAACACTAAAATCATCGTTCGCGGAATTGATAAAGAGCGCGTAGGTGCCTATGCTGCTAAAATCCGTTCCGTTCGTGAACCTGAACCGTACAAAGGTAAAGGGATTAAATACGAAGGCGAGCGCATCATCCGTAAAGAAGGTAAAGCCGGTAAGAAGAAATAAGTTTCTTACCGACTTTTGTGCGGTCTTTCTACTGGAAAGACTTGTACTTCTTTTTTACCCAGTGCGTCTTAGTATAAAGTTTTAAAAGGCAAACTGAAGGGAGTGAAAACTTGAGATGATTACAAAACAAGATAAAAATAAAGCGCGTGTCAGAAGACATCTGCGTGTACGTAAGAAAATCGAAGGTACGGCTGTACGTCCTCGTTTGAACGTATTCCGCTCTTCCAAGCATATCTACGCACAACTGATTGATGATGTTGCTGGTGTAACATTGGTTTCTGCATCCACTATGGATAAAGAGCTGAGCAGCGAAATCAAAAACGGTGGTAGTGTAGAAGCAGCTCGTAAGGTTGGCGAACTCGTTGCTAAACGTGCGAAAGAAAAAGGCCATGCTAACATCGTATTTGATCGTGGTGGATACTTGTATCATGGACGGATTCAAGCTTTGGCTGATGCAGCTCGCGAAGCAGGCCTTGAATTCTAAGACATTTCTCAAAAGGAGGTTAACGACTTGCGTGTAGATCCGAATACTTTGGAACTGACTGAAAGAGTAGTAAATATTAATCGTGTAGCTAAAGTTGTCAAAGGCGGACGCCGTTTTAGCTTCAGTGCTCTGGTAGTAGTGGGCGACGGCAACGGCTGGGTAGGCGCTGGAATCGGTAAAGCGGGCGAAGTACCTGATGCGATTCGCAAAGGTATTGAAGATGCTAAGAAAAACCTGGTTCACGTTCCACTCGTAGGCACAACAATTCCTCACCTTGTTACAGGTAAGTTCGGTGCTGGCCGGGTTCTGTTGAAACCGGCATCGGAAGGTACTGGGGTTATCGCTGGTGGTCCAGTTCGTGCTGTTCTGGAACTTGCTGGTGTAGGTGATATCTTGACAAAATCTTTGGGTTCTTCGAATTCCATGAATATGGTCAATGCGACTTTGGAAGGTTTGTCCCGCTTGAAACGCGCTGAAGATGTTGCAAAATTGCGCGGCAAATCCATCGAAGAGCTGCTGGGCTAAGGAGGGAATATCATGGCGAAATTAGAAATTACCCTCGTTCGTTCGTTGATCGGCCGTCCTGGTACTCAGAGAACGACTGTTAAAACGCTCGGCTTGCGTAAAATCAACCATAAAGTAGTTCAACCCGACAATGCAGCGATTCGCGGGATGATTAATCAAGTTAGCCATTTGGTTTCTGTTAAAGAAATCGAGGCTTAAGAAATAAAGTATTTTAACAATAATCAAGGAGGTGCAACGAACGATGAAGTTACATGAGCTTTCCCCAGCTCCAGGCTCCCGCAAAGAACGTAAACGTTTGGGTCGTGGTCCTAGTAGCGGTACGGGTAAAACTTCTGGTCGTGGTCATAAGGGTCAAAACGCTCGTTCCGGCGGTGGTGTGCGTCCGGGCTTCGAGGGTGGTCAAAACCCACTGTATCGTCGCTTGCCTAAACGCGGTTTCGTAAATCCTACTCGTAAAGAGTATGCGGTTTTGAATATCGAAGATTTGAACAGTTTTGCAGCGGGTACAGAAGTAAGCCCTGAGTTTTTGCTGAACAATGGTATTGTGAAGAATGCGAAATCCGGAATTAAAATTCTGGGTAACGGTGAAATCACTGTGAAATTGACAGTTAAAGCGAACAAGTTCTCTCAATCTGCGGTAGAGAAAATTGAAGCTGCCGGCGGTAAAACCGAGGTGATCTAATGTTCAAGACCCTGAAAAATATATGGCGGGTTGAGGATCTTAGAACCCGAATCCTGTTTACCCTGTTTATACTCTTTGTATATCGTATTGGCTCCTTCGTGCCGGTTCCCGGTGTGAATAAGCAAGTCTTTACTTCTCAGGATCAGGCAGGAAGCGAGTTGTTTGGACTCCTTAACACCTTCTCAGGGGGCGCGTTGTATCAGTTTTCGATCTTCGCCCTCGGGATTATGCCATATATTACAGCGTCCATCATTGTACAGTTGCTGTCAATGGACGTGATTCCGAAACTTGCGGAATGGGCTAAACAAGGAGAGCATGGTAAAAAGAAATTGGCTCAAATTACACGGTATGGTACTGTAATACTGGGCTTAATCCAAGCATTCGGAACGTCGATTGGTTTCAATCGACTGTACGGTGCAGCAATGATTCCAGGTGCTACTTTTGCCGATTATCTGGTTATTGCCATTGTGCTTACAGCAGGGACTACGTTCCTTATGTGGCTCGGTGAGCAAATTACCGAAAAGGGAATCGGTAATGGTATCTCTATTGTAATCTTTGCAGGGATCGCGGCAGGTATTCCAAGACATATTCGGACGATTGTAGAATCTCAGTTTATTCAAGCAGATCAGCTGTTTATGAATATCCTGAAGGCAATTATCATTGCCTTGGTGGTTGTTCTGATTATTGTGGGTGTTATCTACATCCAACAAGGTATTCGGAAAATTCCAGTACAATACGCTAAACGTGTAGTTGGCAACAAGATGTACGGTGGCCAGAATACGCATATTCCGATGAAAATAAATGCGGCAGGCGTTATTCCGGTAATCTTTGCGGTATCATTGCTGCAATTCCCGACAATTATTGCGAGTTTCTGGGCAGATCATGCTTGGGCTAAGTGGATTACCACTTACTTGTATTATGACAAGCCGCTGGGCATGGTTTTGTATGTCGTAATGATTATCGGTTTCACATTCTTCTATACCTTTGTACAGATGAATCCGCAGCAAATGGCCGACAACATGAAGAAAAACGGCGGTTATATCCCGGGTATTCGCCCAGGTAAAGCTACGGAGAAATACTTGACACGAGTAATGTCACGTTTGACAATGACAGGAGCTTTGTTCCTGGCAGTCATATCCGTTTTGCCGGTATTCTTCGGTTCGCTTTCGGGCTTGCCTCGTTCCGTGCAAATTGGCGGTACTTCATTGCTCATCATTATTGGTGTAGCATTGGATACGATGAAGCAAATCGAAAGCCAACTGATCAAACGCCATTACAAAGGCTTCATCAACAAATAGGCAATAGGTACCGGCATAGGATGTTCGCATGCTTACCGGCACCTTTTGTGCTGTTTCTTGTGTAGGGGTCGTCTTGAGGAGTGACAGATTGTGAATATTTTGATCATGGGCCCTCCGGGGGCTGGTAAAGGTACACAAGCAGATGTCATTGTGAAGGAGTTCGGCATTCCTCATATCTCGACAGGTGATGCGTTTCGCCTAGCGATGAAACAGGGAACACCTATTGGCATTAAAGCCAAAGAGTATATTGACAAGGGTGAACTTGTTCCGGATGATGTAACAATCGGTATCGTTGAAGAACGACTACAGCAGCCGGATTGCAAGAAAGGTTTCTTGCTAGACGGTTTTCCAAGAACTTTAGCTCAAGCTGAAGCCTTGGATCAAATTTTGGGTCGTTTGAACACGAAGCTGGATGATGTCATCAACCTGAAAGTGGATCGTGACAACTTGTTGGCACGAATCACAGGACGGCGAGTTTGTAAAAGCTGCGGAGCTAGCTATCATATTGTCTTTAATCCTCCTAAGGTTGAAGGCATTTGCGATAAAGACGGTGGTGAACTCTATCAGCGTCCTGACGATAACGAAGATAGCGTAAGAACACGACTTGACGAATATAGTAATAAAACAGCACCACTCCTCACGTTTTATGAGAACCAGAATCTTCTGCGTCATATTGACGGAGAACAGGATATTGATGTGGTTTCCCAAAATATCGTGTCCTTGTTGCGGGGTTAGCTGTAATGATCATTTGCAAGTCGGGGACGGAATCAAGCTTTATGAGGAAAGCTAGGAAAATGAATTCGGCAACGAGTCATTTCTTAGCAGGACACATCGAGCCCGGTATTACGACCGGTGAACTTGATCATTTAGCTGATCGGTATATTCGCAGTCAGGGAGCTGTGCCGTCTTTTAAAGGTTATAACGGTTTTCCTGCTAGCATTTGCGCTTCAGTCAACGAACAACTGGTGCACGGATTTCCCGGCAAACGCAAGTTAAACAAAGGCGATGTCCTTACAAAAACTCGCCAGTTTACAATGTCGCATGCCATTCGGCAATATATTGAGAATCCAAACCGTGGTATTTCCGAGCAGGGACCGAGGCTGAAAACCGGCATTGTGCTGGCTATTGAATCAATGATTCCAATAGGTACTCACCTTGTAGGGACGCTAGAAGACAACTGGACGGTCGTTACGATGAACGTAATCTCTTGTGCTCCTTATGAGCAATTGGTGACGGACGAAGCGGACGACATGGACATTTTCACGAAACTGAGTGCGTAGGTGATTGGAATGAATCAGCAAGGAAACCTGCAAATCGGTCAGCTGGTGAAGATTCTGAAAGGCAGAGGTGCCGGACAGATTGCGGTTGTCGTTTCAATAGCAGATAGCAGGTTTGTGTATATTGCGGATGGGGATAAACGAAAGTTTGATCAAGCGAAGAAGAAAAATGTTCTTCATTTGGTGCCTCAGCCAAAGATTAGTAGCGAGATTGTAAATAGTTTAAACGAAAGCGGTCGGGTGACGAACGGAAAACTGCGGCATGCAGTGAAAACTTTCCTGGACTCGTCCGAATACCGAGCTGAAGAGAAAGGAGACTGACTTTGGCCAAAGAAGATGTCATTGAGGTTGAAGGTACGGTAATCGAGCCACTGCCGAACGCTACGTTCAAGGTAGAGCTGGAGAACGGTCATCAAATTCTTGCTCATGTTTCCGGAAAGCTGCGGATGCACTTTATCCGTATTTTGACAGGCGACAAGGTGGTTGTACAGTTATCGCCTTACGATTTAACCAAAGGCCGTATAACGTACCGCAAGTAATTCATGCAGGTTTTTATTAAACGTATGTCATTTAAAAAAACTTGTTTTGCTCGGCAAAACGATGTGAATGTTCACGAAGCGAGTTTTACCAGGGTAAAGCTTGGAGGAGGTAATCAACATGAAGGTAAGACCTTCTGTAAAACCTATTTGCGAGAAATGCAAAGTCATTCGCCGCAAAGGGAATGTAATGGTTATTTGCGAAAATCCGAAACACAAACAAAAACAAGGTTAATAGAAGGGGGTGTAGCGTAAAATGGCTCGTATAGCTGGTGTGGATTTGCCACGTGACAAACGCGTTGAGATCGCCTTGACTTACATTTTCGGAATCGGTAAGACGACTTCTCAGAAAATTTTGAAGGAAACAGGCATCAGTGCAAACACGCGTGTTCGTGATTTGACTGAAGATGAAGTGAGCAAATTACGTGAAACGATCGACAAAGAAGTTAAAGTAGAAGGCGATCTGCGTCGTGAAATTTCCTTGAATATTAAACGTCTGACTGAGATTGGCTGCTACCGTGGTGTTCGTCACCGTCGTGGATTGCCTGTTCGCGGACAACGTACTAAAACTAATGCTCGTACCCGTAAAGGTCCTCGTCGGACTGTAGCGAACAAGAAGAAATAAGAAGGGAGGATAACATTCAATGGCTAAACCGAAAAAAGTTGTACGCACAAAACGCCGTGACCGTAAAAATATCGAGAGTGGCGTGGCACACATCCGTTCCACGTTCAACAACACGATCGTTACGATCACAGATCCACACGGTAACGCAATCTCTTGGGCCAGCTCAGGCGGCATGGGATTCCGTGGTTCCCGTAAATCTACTCCATTCGCAGCGCAAATGGCCGCAGAAACTGCTGCTAAAGCTGCTATGGAACACGGCATGAAGACAGTCGAAGTCATGGTTAAAGGACCTGGTGCAGGTCGCGAAGCAGCAATCCGCTCTTTGCAAGCTGCTGGTCTGGAAGTTAACCTGATCAAAGACGTAACTCCGGTACCTCATAACGGATGCCGTCCTCCAAAACGTCGTCGCGTCTAATGAGATTTCTCCTCTGCGTGTAGTATAGATCCGGCACAAACTGCCAAGAATGGATGTTTAGGTATACTGCATGATAGACTATGGATAAGGTGAATGTTTCATATAGGAGCGACGTTTTGAAGGAGGGATATTGCAGTGATAGAAATCGAAAAGCCGAAAATTGAGACGGTTGACGTCAATGATGATGGCACCTATGGAAAATTCGTAGTAGAACCGCTGGAACGCGGATACGGTACGACGCTTGGGAACTCGCTTCGCCGTATTCTGTTATCCTCGTTACCGGGGGCAGCAGTCACATCGGTTCAGATCGATGGGGTTCTGCACGAGTTTGCAACGGTTCCCGGTGTGAAGGAAGACGTAACGGAGATCATTCTGAACTTGAAAGCTTTATCGCTTAAAATCCACTCAGATGAAGAGAAAGTACTCGAAATCGATGCGGAAGGCGAAGGAGTTGTAACGGCAGGTGATATCCGTGCGGATAGTGATGTGGAAATTCTTAATCCGGATCTTCACATTGCAACGCTCGGACCGGGTTCGAGACTTCACATGCGTATTTTTGCCAATCGCGGTCGCGGTTACGTTAAGCAGGATCGGAATAAACGTGATGACCAGCCGATCGGCGTCATTCCCGTCGACTCCATCTACACTCCGATTGCACGCGTGAACTACGGCGTAGAAAATACGCGTGTCGGCCAGGTTACGAATTATGACAAGCTGACACTTGAGGTTTGGACTGACGGAACTATTCGTCCTGAAGAAGCTGTGAGCCTTGGAGCCAAAATTTTGACCGAGCATGTGATGCTATTCGTGGGTCTCACGGATGAAGCAAAAGATGCAGAAATTATGGTCGAAAAAGAAGAAGACAAAAAAGAAAAAGTTCTTGAAATGACGATCGAAGAGCTGGATCTCTCCGTCCGTTCCTATAACTGCCTTAAGCGCGCTGGTATCAATACGGTACAAGAACTCACGACTAAATCTGAAGAAGATATGATGAAGGTCCGTAACTTGGGTCGCAAATCTTTGGAAGAAGTACAAGAGAAGCTCGAGGAACTTGGTTTAGGACTTCGTACGGAAGAATAGCACAGCAACGTTTTTGTGAAGGAGGGGAAACTACATGGCATACCAAAAATTGGGCCGTAATTCTAGTGCCCGTAAAGCTTTGTTTCGTGATTTGGTAACCGATCTGTTCTTGTATGAGCGTATCCAAACTACTGAGGCTAAAGCGAAAGAAGTTCGTTCTATTGCTGAAAAACTGATCACCAAAGCGAAAAAAGGAGATCTGCACGCACGTCGTCAAGTGGCTGCGTTCGTTCGCCGTGAAACTTTGGATGGTGAGCAGGATGCAATCCAAAAGCTGTTTAGCGAATTGGCTACACGTTACAATGAGCGTCCAGGTGGATACACTCGTATCCTGAAACTGGGACCTCGTCGTGGCGACGCCGCTCCAATGGTATATCTGGAATTGGTTGACCGCGCGTAAACAGGCGAAGATGAGGGAAGGGTGGACAGAATCGGCTTGATTCTGAACAACCCTTTTTTTCTCTTGGAGGAGTCCTTGAGGGGCTTCTCCTTTGTTATGTTCGGTTATTTCCTGTAAGGCCAGAGAATACCCCTACAAAGGTGTGAGAAGCATGCGGAACTTGTGCATGAAGGTGAACTATGATGGAACCCACTATGATGGCTTTCAGACGCAGCCTAGTGGCAACACTATTCAGGACTGCCTTGAAAATGCTATATACTCATTGACGGGCGAACGTCTGAAAATTACGGGCTCAGGACGGACAGATGCAGGTGTGCATGCATACGGGCAGGTATTCAATTTTCATACTGAATCGCCGATTCCGATACATCGCTGGTGTCTGGCACTTAATGCCTGGTTGCCTCGTGATATCATCGTTACGGATGCGAGAGAGGTGCCACTGTCCTTTCATGCACGCCGCATGGCGAAGCGGAAGACGTATCGGTACAGTATAAATGCGAACCGGTTTCCAGACATCTTTCACCGTCGTACACAGGCCCATCATCCAACGAGTCTGGATGTAAGAGCGATGGAAAAGGGGTTGGCTCATTTAGTGGGCACCTTTGACTATACTTCGTTCGCATCTCGACGTTCCCAAAAGACGAACCATGTTCGCACTATTTACGAAGCCTATATAACGGTAGACCATTCCTTTTCGCGTCCAGGGTCGGATGATCAGGGAATTATTCATACGTATATTACAGGTAGCGGATTTTTGCAGCACATGGTTCGGATTATAATGGGGACTTTGCTGGAAGTGGGAGAAGGCAAAAAATCGCCGGATGATATTCCTTCCATTTTGGAAGCAAAAAACCGTTCAAAGGCCGGACCTACTGCCGTTGGACACGCTTTAACGCTCTGGAATGTAGAGTACGAAGAAAACATCAAAAAACATTGATTTTTCCCTTGCAGAATTGATGGTTATCCTGTAATATAAAAGTTGTGTTTTCTTAATGGCTTTCCCACAGCCCCAATTAAGATAATCACTTTATAGCAACATCTAATCCATCAATAATGCAGCAACTTAACGAACGAAGATAAATGATGATTTCTGTTAACGAACTTAAGGAGGATACTTTTCATGCGTACTACGTATATGGCGAAGCCAAATGAAGTTGAGCGCAACTGGCACATCATTGATGCCGAAGGCAAAACGCTCGGCCGTCTGGCAAGCGAAGCGGCTGCGTTGATTCGCGGCAAACACAAGCCACAGTTTACACCACATGTGGACACAGGTGATTTTGTTGTTGTAATCAATGCGGAGAAAATCGTATTGACCGGTAAAAAAATGGAGAACAAGAAATACTATCGTCACTCCCTGCACCCAGGTGGTCTGAAAGTAACAGTTGCACAAGATATGGTTAAGAATAAACCTGAACGTATGTTGGAATTGGCTGTTCACGGTATGCTTCCTAAAACTCGTCAAGGCGACAAAATGAAGCTGAGACTTAAAGCTTACAGAGGTACAGAGCATCCACATGCAGCACAAAAACCTGAAGTTTACGAACTTCGCGGATAATTAAAAGGGAGGACAGTTTCATGGCACAAGTACAATACTATGGGACAGGTCGTCGTAAACATTCGGTAGCTCGTGTTCGTCTCGTACCGGGTGAAGGACGCATTGTCATCAATAAGCGTGATATTAATGAATATTTCGGTTTGGAAACTCTCAAACTGATCGTAAAACAACCACTGAATCTGACAGAAACACTTGGCAGCTATGACGTACTCGTTATCGCTCATGGTGGTGGTATTTCTGGTCAAGCAGGCGCAATCCGCCACGGTATTTCCCGTGCTCTGTTGAAAGCAGACCCAGAATTCCGTCCAGCTTTGAAAAAAGCAGGATTCTTGACTCGTGACCCACGTATGAAAGAACGTAAAAAGTACGGTCTCAAAGCCGCTCGTCGTGCACCACAGTTCTCGAAACGTTAATATTTCGAATACAGAAGAACCTTTTCCTTATGGAAAGGGTTCTTTTTTATTTAGATTATTTGCTGCTCATTAAACACATGTGGATAAATGGATCTGCACTAGAGTTTTATGGCTTCATCTGCTCTGCGATACATAAATAAGCGCATATACTGTCTGGAATACGTAAGTTATCCACGATGTTACTAAAGTTAGGTATAGTTATGCACAAATATAGTTTGCTATTTTAACACGGTTTATCCTGTAATGTTCACAACCTGTGACTAATTAAAAAGATCAGAGAATTTTTTTGTTTTCCCAATTTGATAAAAGCTTATATATCTTCTGGTTGAGCAATGGCTATTCTATCCTGTGTAGCTGTTTTGGTGACGTCCAGGATACAGCAAGGGATACATCGTTTAGCTTATGCGTACTAGCTGTAGAGCAATCTCTAGCCTACTACTGCCCATCTCCTCGGCTACCGTATTGCAGCGATGATGAGGAGTTTTTCTAACCATTGAGAACGAGCCTATAATAGGGCTCCAGTTACGTTAAGGGCTTATTTGTGCCCCAATGTATTAATTCCTCTTCAAGGGCTGCTGTGAGCGCTATAGGAGTGGATAGAGGCTTATTAGCGATTTGGGTGCCATTTCTTTTTAATATTCCTTAATAAAAGTACGATTAGTGTCAGAGCTGGTTTACCTTGAGTTGATGCCGGCCACGTACGCTTCATCTTTGAATGAAAATGAAAATAAGATGTTCGATCCCTAAATATATCTCCTCGTACAAATTCAAGGATAATCATGGATCTATGGAACGACGCTTTTATCCTCAGCTATTTTCATCTGCTCATAATAATCAAATCTAGTCAGGAATACGATGGCAACCGCGTAGCGGATATATCTTTGGCACTGGTGGAGTAGAGAAAGCATCTTCATTGACCTAAAATATTTACGTTCAGGCATACCCTCTGCTATAAATAGTTACTTTTAGTTATGAAGCAACCTAAGGACAATTTTCAAACGTATGATATAAGAATATTTTATATAAAGCCAATGAACTTGATTGGATATGCAGGAGAGCGTTAAAGAATGCTGACAGAACAACGTTCCTTCATCATGCGAGAGAATAAATGTTTACAGTATGACGATTTTGCTTGGATTGACAATGGATATGAAAGTTTTATACTGTACTTAATCTTATTAGTTTAGTCGGCTTTGGAGCATCACTTATTTATGAATCTTCATATGGAGGCGCATTGATAATGAATTTATTGGAGAAAGAAGCGTTGATTAGAGTCAAGGCAAGTGAACTGGAAGAGGCTACGCCGGAAGAAATTATCAAGTATGCAGTTCATACATTTCCCAACCTTACCTTTGCTTGTAGCTTCGGAGCAGAAGATGTAGTACTAGTAGATATGCTTCAAAGAATTAGCCCTTCTACCGATATTTTTTATTTAGATACCGACTTTCATTTTCAAGAAACTTACGATACGCGAGATCAGATGAAAGCTAGATACAATTTGGATTTTGTTAGAGTTTCTCCCTTAATGACTCCAGAAGAGCAAGCTGCGGAGCATGGAGAGGAGCTGTGGAAATCAAATCCTAATGCATGCTGTGGTATCCGCAAGGTTGAGCCGCTGACACGCATTCTGTCTCAATACGATGCATGGATTACCGGTATCCGTCGCGATCAGGCTCCTACGCGTGCGAATGCAAAAAAGGTAGAGTATGATGAAAAGTTTGGCCTCGTTAAATTTAACCCCTTGGCGAGCTGGACTTCCGAGGACGTATGGAACTATATTCGCACTCATGAAGTATTGTATAATCCATTGCATGACCGTAATTTCCCCAGTATTGGCTGTGAGCAATGCACACGTGAAGTCCTGCCAGGTGAAGATCCACGTGCTGGTCGTTGGTCAGGGAATGAGAAAACGGAGTGTGGGCTCCATCAATAAAATGGTATATAGGTAGCGCTGAGACTTTATTTATGATATAGAAAGGAAGTGCATTATGACTGCAATTCTTCCGCATGGCGGAACGCTCGTTGACAGAAATATTACAGGACCGGAGCAAGAAGCACTCTTGCAGGCTGCAGGTGAATTGTTTCCTATCCCTGTAAACCCATGGACGATTTCTGATCTGGATTTGATTGGAATAGGTGCCTTCTCTCCATTGACGGGATTTATGAATGAGTCGGATTATCGTTCGGTGGTAACGGATATGCGTCTTGCTGATGGTACAGTCTGGAGTATTCCCATTACTCTTGCAGTAGTAGAAACCATAGCCAGTGAACTGAAACTAGGTCAACAGGTGGCTTTGGTGGGGGAAACAGATGGTATCATCTATGCTGTACTTGATATTGAGAGTATTTATCAGGTTGACCAAGCAGAGGAAGCCAGATGTGTATTCAAGACGGATGACCCGGCCCATCCTGGCGTAAACAAATTGTTAGATCGACCTGCTACCTATGTAGGTGGAACGGTGCAAGTGCTGAATCGACCAGAACCTACACAATTTAGCGAATTTTATTACACGCCAGCACAGACACGTAGCCTTTTTGCTGAAAAGGGATGGAAGACGGTGGTCGGTTTTCAAACACGAAATCCGGTACACCGGGCACATGAGTACATCCAAAAAAGCGCGATGGAAATTGTGGATGCTTTATTTCTAAATCCGCTCGTTGGAGAGACCAAGTCAGATGACGTTCCAGCAAATGTGCGTATGAAGAGCTATCTGGTGTTGCTGGACAACTATTATCCGGCTGATCGAGCCTTACTGGGGGTCTTTCCTGCCGCCATGCGATACGCTGGTCCTAGAGAGGCCATTTTCCATGCTATTGTGCGAAAGAACTTTGGTTGCACCCATTTTATTGTCGGAAGAGATCATGCCGGTGTAGGGGATTATTACGGTACCTATGAAGCGCAGGAAATTTTCAAGCACTTTACACCTGAAGAGCTGGGGATTACCCCGTTGTTTTTTGAACACAGCTTTTACTGCACCCAATGTGGAAATATGGCCTCAAGCAAAACATGCCCACATCCTAAGGAGCACCATTTGACGCTCTCCGGCACCAAAGTGAGGGAATTGTTGCGCTCCGGGGTTTGTCCGCCACCTGAATTTACACGACCTGAGGTCGCTCAAGTGCTGATTGAAGGTATGAAAGAATATGTTCATGCCTGAGTTGTACTAACTACACGCCTCGTCCCATATAGATTATTAGTATCTGTATAGGACGGAGGCGTTTTGTTATGCAAAAAAACAATCGTAAAAAAGAGGTCACACTGTGGATTCGCTATCGGACGCTGCAAAAAGTGCTGTTAGGCTGTTGTCTCGCTGTTCTATTTATCATGCTGACATTGTATGAGATACCTGCTTCGAGAGCGTGGATTCATTGGAGTCTACCGCTTACTGGTAAGGTAATTGCTATAGATGCCGGACACGGAGGGCCTGATGGAGGAGCGGTTAGCAAAGAGGGGGTCATTGAAAAGGATATTAATTTGGCGATCGCTTTTTATTTGCGGGATTATTTGCAGCAAGCAGGAGCTGTTGTCGTCATGACACGTGAGGATGATCGTGATCTGGCGCAGCAAGAAACAAAAGGCTACTCCAGAAGAAAAACGGAGGATTTAAAGCAACGGGTACGTATGATTGAGGAGCAGAAAGCGGACCTCTTTTTAAGTATTCATATGAACAGTATCCCGTCGAGCCGTTGGAGTGGAGCCCAGACCTTTTTCGTACCTAATCATGCAGATAACGAGAATTTGGCGTCCTTAATTCAGGAAGAAATCAAGCGCAACTTGGAAAATACGGACAGAGTGGCTAAGACCGTAAACACGGTCTATTTATTAAAGGCACTCAAAATGCCGGCAGCTCTTGTAGAAGTCGGATTCTTGTCTCATCCAGAGGAAGCCAGACGACTCAGTGACGAGAACTATCAGAGACAAGTGGCTGCATCTATATATAAAGGGATTTTGCGTTACAGTGCCGGGGAAAAGGGAACCTCATCAGCACCTGAAGTCAGATAGTGGTATACTGTAAGTGTTTACCACTACGTAAATCACTAAAGCAGAGGTGCTGATTATTCATGCAATCGAGAGAGCAAGTTATAGAGCTACTTCAGCAAGTGCGAGAGCCTCAAACGGGACGCCGTTTGGTTGATCTCCATTTTATTCGGGATGTGGTTGTTAAAGAGGATCGGGTATCATTGACTGCTATTGCCCTGGATAGCCAGGAAGAGACGCGGACAGAACTGGATCGGGAAATCCGGCAGATGTTAGAAAAGGCAGGATTAAGTCACGTCCATATTCGTATTCGTGAGGCATCTGAGTCTGAAAAGTCAGCTATTCAAAATGGAGAGGATACCGAGGAGGTAGCTGATCCGGTATTGACCAAAGGACATGCTGTCGGTATGGAAGAACATGAGCTACTTAACCCAGCATCTGGCGTACGATTTATTGCCATTGCAAGCGGAAAAGGTGGTGTCGGGAAATCGACAGTAGCTGTGAATTTGGCTGCAGCTCTAGCCAGACAGGGTAAGCGAGTGGGATTAATTGATGCTGATATCTATGGATTCAGTGTGCCGGATATGATCGGGGTAGAGGATGTACCTTCTGTCGAAGATGGTATCATTCAGCCAGTGGAACGATTTGGTATCAAGATCATGTCCATGGGCTTCTTTGTTAGAGAAAACAATCCGGTTATTTGGAGAGGTCCCATGCTGGGAAGAATGCTTAGACAGTTTTTTAGTGATGTCGAATGGGGTAAGCTGGACTATATGATACTCGATTTACCGCCAGGTACTGGTGATGTAGCGCTTGACGTCCATCAAATGATCCCGCAGAGTGAAGAAATCATTGTCACTACTCCGCATGCGACGGCAGCTTTTGTAGCTGCACGTGCAGGGGCAATGGCCCTTCAAACGGATCATAAGGTCATAGGCGTGGTGGAGAACATGTCCTATTATGTGTCCTCCACGGGAGAAAAAGACCATGTTTTTGGACGGGGAGGCGGGGCGATGTTGGCAGATACACTTCATACGAAACTTTTGGCGCAAATTCCGCTGGGTATCCCAGATAATCATCCGTCAGAAGCTGATTTTTCTCCATCCGTATATAAATCGGAGTCGGCGACAGGAGCTATTTATGATGATATAGCCGCCCAAATTACGAGGTTGCACATGGAATCTAAATAATAAAAAAGGCTGGTTGTTGAACCAGCCTTTTTTTTACTGACCTCCTCCTTGCCCTCCTTCACTACCGCCTTGTTCTCCTTCACCTCCACCACCATCTTGTTTTTGATCCCCAGAGCCACCTTGCTCTCCGCCTTTTTTCTCAACCTTAGGTTGAAGTTCTTCTTGAACGACAGTTTTGAGTAAATTCATGACCTCAAGCCGAAAAATTGGATTCTGCATAGCATCATGCATGACTGTCATAGATTGTTTGCGATATTCGGGAGTTTTAGTTAAGTCCATGTACATCTTGGTTAGTTCAGGCGATTTTAGCATCGCTTCAATTGATTTTTGGTAAGAAGGGTCTTTTATAAGCTGCATATGAAGCTGTTTGCTTTGACTGTTGATGGCTTTGGCAAATTCTCCGGCAAAACGCGGATCAGTCATAATTTTTTCGATTTCTTTTTTATATTCAGGTGAGATTAAAGTATCTTTTACTGCGATTTTCATCTGTTCAGCGGATTGCGTGGGCATAAGCATTTTCATTCCCATGCTGCCCCCAGCTCCACCTCCTCCACCACTTTGACCGGATTGTCCCTCTTTTTCCCCGGTTAAAGCTTCTTCTACGGCTTTTTTTCCATCATCACTTTTCAAGATATCGACAACCATCGTTTTCATCTCTTTATAACTGGTCTGGGGAGGTGCAGAACCCTGATCCGAGCCGCAGCCGCTCAGTGCAACGCCCAGCACGCATACCATGCTAACAAATCGCAAACGAGTCCAATTCATGGCCGTATTCCTCCTTTATCATGAATGTGGATAGTATGCGGATGATTGGGGAGAAATATGTCGAGTTGTTTTTGGTTTTTAGCTGAGAACGATGTAAAATAACTCCTTAAAGACCCAGAGCTTGATCGCGAACCTCTTTACCTTTTACTGTACCCTGTTGAAGCAGTTCGGATACAGTCACGAATTCATAGCCTTGTGCCCGCAACTTGTCGATAATGATGGGCAACGCTTCATGAGTTTGTTTGCAAGAATCACTGGCATGAAGAAGGACGATATCACCGGGATGAGCTTTATTTATAACACGGTCGATGATGACCTGCGTACCAGGGTTTTTCCAGTCCAGGGAGTCAGTATCCCATTGAATGGTTTTGTAGCCTAAAGTGCTGGCAACTTGAAGTACCCTTTTGTCAAAGTCACCATTAGGCATGCGGATTAACTTCGGGGATTGTCCAGTCAGCTCGGTTAATGTGGTATGAGCCGTTGAAATCTGTTTACGAATCTCTTCATCGCTTAAGCTGCTATAATTTTCGTGTTTATGGCCATGACTGCCAATCTCAAATCCGCTTTCTTTAATTTGATTCACGAGTTCTGGATGTGTTTTGCTCCAAGGGGCAGAAAGAAAAAAGGTGGACTTGGTCACTTTTTTATCTTCGAGAACTTTTAAAATGGGAGCAGTACGCTTATCCCCCCAGCTAATGTCGAAGGTGAGAGCGATCAGCTTTTTATCCGTTGGTACACTGTAAATGGCAGTTGGCGCTTCCTCGGAAAAGACCGTAACATTATCGGTTTCTACATAAATGACTCCAGCAGTAAAGATGGCCGCTGCCATTACGATCAAGAATCGTTTGATTTTTTTGCCGTTCAATACATAGAAAAAAGAATTCATGGTTAATGCCCCTTTCATCCTAGAAGTGCTTGTTTACTTAAAGCTATGCCAGGGGTTGTCAATTATTCCATTGGACCAATAGGAGGCATCTACAAATGGGACTAAAAGTATTTTTTTATGATTTACGCACGACAAGACGGCTAATTTTGATCGCTGCACTTTTTTTCTGCGCAAGTATTGTAGTGGGATGGTTAAGTACAGGTGTTATTCAGGCTATATTGGCACAACAAATGGAGGGACTGGGGGGAGTGGCGCAACGATTGCAGAACTCTGAGCATCCACAATGGAGTTTTTTTGTGTTTATCTTTTTCAATAATGCAATTAAATGC
This sequence comes from Paenibacillus sp. lzh-N1, assembly GCF_002872435.1. Classification (NCBI taxonomy): domain Bacteria; kingdom Bacillati; phylum Bacillota; class Bacilli; order Caryophanales; family Paenibacillaceae; genus Paenibacillus; species Paenibacillus sp. lzh-N1. The sequence continues at coordinate 2,443,806 of NZ_CP025696.1, forward strand.
GTGCTGGTTATATATACCGGGGCTCTTTTTGGAATCGTTCCGTTTATATTTTTGATTGTGAACGGAATGGTTTTAGGTTTCGTAGTACACCTGCAGACAGATATGGGAAGAAGTATGTATGAAATTGTCGTAAAAGGATTATTGCCTCATGGTGTGATTGAATTGCCTGTTTTAATTATCGCCTGTGCCTTCGGATTGAAGTTTGGAGTCAATATAATATCTACCCTAGGTACAAGCATAGGACTAAAACGCAAAGGTACTGGCCCATCGTGGGAGGTTTTTTTGAAACAAACGTTGACCGTGTCAATATGGTCTGTCATCTTTCTGTTTATAGCAGCTGCGATTGAGAGCGGCATAACTTATCGTTTATTGTCGCATTAAAATAATATGGCCAATTATTTATATATTTCCCGAAAATTGAACATAACAAAGGGGAGAGCGTAAAGAAAAACATTAAAGATTACTTGGAGTAAGTTTGAAACCTTAGCAGTTGAGTTTAAAAACAGGTAAAGTTTGGAACAATTAATTGGGCAAATATAAGTACTATATAATCTGCTGATAAGGGAGTATGGTCATATGTTGGGAATGCTGTTTAACGAAAAAGAATGCAAGGAACTTGACTATGTTCTTCGTAAGGAACTAGATGAAATGCTGCTTGATATGAGCGATACCCGATTGGACCAGGATATCCGTTATGCTATAGCACTTCGATATAAAACAGTTTTCCGCATGTATGCCCGTTTTGCACCCGCTAAGGAACTATCCAAATATGCACGCAGAGGCCGTGTCCCGCAAACCAAACAATGATAAGATAAAGAAGAACTATATCAGACCGAGATATCAGGAAGTAAATATACTTTCTGATATCAAAAAAAGTATTGACTCTATTCAATATTCATGTTAAATTAATTTTCGTTCCTTTTTGAAGGATTTGCTCGAAAAAAGAATTAAAAAAACTCTTGCAAAATTCAAAAAGAGATGATATACTATAAAAGTCGCCGCTGAGATGCGGTGGTGAAACAAAGTGAGATATAATGAAGGTTTGATCTTTGAAAACTGAACAACGAGTGAGTAAATGATTTTGTTCGCAAAATCAAACAAAGAGATATTTTATCTCGTCAGTTTCAACATGAGCTAATCGCTCTTTCGATAAACCAACTTCGGTTGGTCTTTAATGGAGAGTTTGATCCTGGCT
>NZ_CP025696.1:2447500-2747500 GCF_002872435.1 Paenibacillus sp. lzh-N1
TTAGATGAAGAGGTCTGGAAAGGCCCGCCAGAGAAGGTAAAAGCCCTGTAGTTCAAAACCTGTTCCCTCCGAGACGGATCCCGAGTAGTGCGGGGCACGTGAAACCCCGTATGAATCCGGCAGGACCATCTGCCAAGGCTAAATACTCCCTGGCGACCGATAGTGAAGCAGTACCGTGAGGGAAAGGTGAAAAGCACCCCGGAAGGGGAGTGAAATAGATCCTGAAACCGTGTGCTTACAAGAAGTCAGAGCCCGATCGATGGGTGATGGCGTGCCTTTTGTAGAATGAACCGGCGAGTTACGTTCCCGTGCAAGGTTAAGGTGAAGAGCTGAAGCCGCAGCGAAAGCGAGTCTGAATAGGGCGAATGAGTACGTGGACGTAGACCCGAAACCGGGTGATCTACCCCTGTCCAGGGTGAAGGTGCGGTAACACGCACTGGAGGCCCGAACCCACGCATGTTGAAAAATGCGGGGATGAGGTGGGGGTAGCGGAGAAATTCCAATCGAACCCGGAGATAGCTGGTTCTCCCCGAAATAGCTTTAGGGCTAGCCTCGGAAAGAAGAATCGTGGAGGTAGAGCACTGATTGGGTGCGGGGCCCGCAAGGGTTACCAAGCTCAGTCAAACTCCGAATGCCATAGATTTAGTTCCGGGAGTCAGACAGTGAGTGCTAAGATCCATTGTCGAAAGGGAAACAGCCCAGACCATCAGCTAAGGTCCCCAAGTGTGTGTTAAGTGGGAAAGGATGTGGAGTTGCACAGACAACCAGGATGTTGGCTTAGAAGCAGCCACCATTGAAAGAGTGCGTAATAGCTCACTGGTCGAGTGACTCTGCGCCGAAAATGTAACGGGGCTAAACACACCACCGAAGCTATGGCTTGATGCTTGCATCAGGGGTAGGGGAGCGTTGAATGCGGGTTGAAGGTGTACCGGAAGGAGCGCTGGACTGCATTCAAGTGAGAATGCCGGTATGAGTAACGAAAAGATCTGTGAGAATCAGATCCGCCGAAAGCCTAAGGGTTCCTGAGGAAGGTTCGTCCGCTCAGGGTAAGTCGGGACCTAAGGCGAGGCCGATAGGCGTAGTCGAAGGACAACAGGTAGAAATTCCTGTACCACCGTAATCCGTGATGAGCGATGGGGTGACGCAGTAGGGTAGTGACGCGGACTGATGGATGTCCGTCTAAGCAGTGAGGCTGATGTGTAGGCAAATCCGCACATCGTTAAGGCTGGGCTGTGATGGGGAGCGAAAATTGGAGTAGCGAAGGTCATGATCTCAGACTGCCAAGAAAAGCCTCTAGCCAGGAGAAGGTGCCCGTACCGCAAACCGACACAGGTAGGCGAGAAGAGAATTCTAAGGCGCGCGGAAGAACTCTCGTTAAGGAACTCGGCAAAATGACCCCGTAACTTCGGGAGAAGGGGTGCCTCGGTAGGGTGAATAGCCCGAGGGGGCCGCAGTGAAAAGGCCCAAGCGACTGTTTAGCAAAAACACAGGTCTGTGCGAAGCCGCAAGGCGAAGTATACGGGCTGACGCCTGCCCGGTGCTGGAAGGTTAAGGGGAGTGGTAAGCCTTCGGGCGAAGCTATGAACCGAAGCCCCAGTAAACGGCGGCCGTAACTATAACGGTCCTAAGGTAGCGAAATTCCTTGTCAGGTAAATTCTGACCCGCACGAATGGCGTAACGACTTGGGCGCTGTCTCAACGAGAGATCCGGTGAAATTTTAATACCTGTGAAGATGCAGGTTACCCGCGACAAGACGGAAAGACCCCATGGAGCTTTACTGCAGCTTGATATTGAATTTGGGTACGATCTGTACAGGATAGGTGGGAGCCGTAGAACTTTGAGCGCCAGCTTGAAGGGAGGCATCCTTGGGATACCACCCTGATCGTATCTAGGTTCTAACTTGGTACCGTGATCCGGTGCGAGGACAGTGTCAGGTGGGCAGTTTGACTGGGGCGGTCGCCTCCTAAAGAGTAACGGAGGCGCCCCAAGGTTCCCTCAGAATGGTTGGAAATCATTCGAAGAGTGCAAAGGCAGAAGGGAGCTTGACTGCGAGACCTACAAGTCGAGCAGGGACGAAAGTCGGGCTTAGTGATCCGGTGGTACCGTATGGAAGGGCCATCGCTCAACGGATAAAAGCTACCCTGGGGATAACAGGCTTATCTCCCCCAAGAGTCCACATCGACGGGGAGGTTTGGCACCTCGATGTCGGCTCATCGCATCCTGGGGCTGAAGTAGGTCCCAAGGGTTGGGCTGTTCGCCCATTAAAGCGGTACGCGAGCTGGGTTCAGAACGTCGTGAGACAGTTCGGTCCCTATCTGTCGTGGGCGTAGGAAATTTGAGAGGAGCTGTCCCTAGTACGAGAGGACCGGGATGGACGTACCGCTGGTGTACCAGTTGTTCCGCCAGGAGCACCGCTGGGTAGCTATGTACGGAAGGGATAAGCGCTGAAAGCATCTAAGCGTGAAGCCCCCCTCAAGATGAGATTTCCCAATACGTAAGACCCCTTGAAGACGACGAGGTAGATAGGTTGGGGGTGGAAGTGCAGTAATGCATGGAGCTGACCAATACTAATCGGTCGAGGGCTTATCCTAAAGATAAGACGCAAGGAAGTTTCGGATCCAGTTTTCAGGGTGTAACCTTGAAGTTAGAATTTGCGAGGCAAATTCATGTTTGGTGGCGATAGCGGAGGGGTTCCACACGTACCCATCCCGAACACGACCGTTAAGCCCTCCAGCGCCGATGGTACTTGGACCGCAGGGTCCTGGGAGAGTAGGACGCCGCCAAGCGAGTTTTATAATTATTATTCCCTGATAGCTCAGTTGGTAGAGCACTCGACTGTTAATCGAGTTGTCACAGGTTCGAGTCCTGTTCGGGGAGCCATTTGCTCTCATAGCTCAGTAGGTAGAGTGCATCCATGGTAAGGATGAGGTCACCGGTTCGATCCCGGTTGAGAGCTTGTTACAGGATGGCCCGTTGGTCAAGGGGTTAAGACACCTCCCTTTCACGGAGGTAACAGGGGTTCGAATCCCCTACGGGTCATAGGATAGTATGGAGGCTTAGCTCAGCTGGGAGAGCATCTGCCTTACAAGCAGAGGGTCGGGGGTTCGATCCCCTCAGCCTCCACCATATTTTATTCTCTTACATGGATGAAATATAGGGGAATTGTGAATCATATGCATATTGGGGATTAGCCAAGCGGTAAGGCAACGGACTTTGACTCCGTCATGCATAGGTTCAAATCCTATATCCCCAGCCATTAAGAGCCATTAGCTCAGTTGGTAGAGCACCTGACTTTTAATCAGGGTGTCGAAGGTTCGAGTCCTTCATGGCTCACCATTATCATTGTATGCGCGTGTGGCGGAATTGGCAGACGCACTAGACTTAGGATCTAGCGTCTTTGACGTGGGGGTTCAAGTCCCTCCACGCGCATCCTGTTTTTGCGGACGTGGCTCAGCGGTAGAGCATCGCCTTGCCAAGGCGAGGGTCGCGGGTTCGATTCCCGTCGTCCGCTCCATATTTGCGCCCTTAGCTCAGCTGGATAGAGCGTTTGACTACGAATCAAAAGGCCGGGAGTTCGAATCTCTCAGGGCGCGCCATCTTTTTAAAATAATATAATATCGGGATGTAGCTCAGCTTGGTAGAGCACCTGGTTTGGGACCAGGGGGTCGCATGTTCAAATCGTGTCATCCCGATACTGATTTGCGGGTGTAGTTCAATGGTAGAACTTCAGCCTTCCAAGCTGATAGCGTGGGTTCGATTCCCATCACCCGCTTACCGATTACCTAGAAGCCGAAAGGCTTCTTTTTATTTTGTCCACAATACATTAACTTCTATGTATATAGAGCATTAAATGATGCCTCTTATCATGCACGGTTGGGGATGACTTGTGCATATCCTATATAGGCTTTTATCACCTAGACCCGGATTTCCCCTCTTACGGCCCCCTTTTTCCTGTAGTAAGGCTAAATTCGTGATCAAATTCATTGAAAATAGGAATCCTATAATTATTATGTTGCGAAATTCATGGTGATAACTTTACATCTGCTCCTTTTGTTGTGCACACTCTTCTTTATTTATGTGGTTAACACGTAGAAATTAATGAGTAAACAGATTTAGAATACTGAGATTATGGCTTTTTTGTGTATATCTTTGTGGATAGAGCGCAATGAATTTCACTTTGTCAACAAATAATAAACATATACACATCATGACACAAGAATTTGTACCTTTGAAAACGCACCTTTTAAAAGAGACTGTGCATAAAGTTTCGCACATCAATAGTTATAAAATCAGGTTTAATTTTTAAATTTCATTATTATGTATATATAACCAATATATTCTCCAAAAAAGTATTTCAAAAGCATGATTTTTTCCTGTAAATTTTGCAGCTTTTCATACGTTTTTATTGTATGATGTTAAGAAAGTGTCAAATTTCGTGTGTATACGTACCTTTGCTACAACTGAATAGGTGTGGAACAGATCAGATGGGGGGAAAAGCATGACTGAGCTTACGTTAACCGCTAACAAAAACCAATCCAACAATCTGCTACGGCGGGACGTTCGTTTTCTAGGAAATATTCTTGGTGAGGTTTTGGTTCATCAGGGTGGCAACGAACTTTTGGATATCGTGGAGAAAATACGTGAGGCAAGTAAATCGTTACGTGCCGGGTATCAGCCGGAGTTATACGAGAATTTCAAACAAATGGTCAGTGGACTGGATACGGATATTCGTCACCAGGTTATTCGCGCGTTTGCGATTTACTTTCAGTTGGTGAATATCGCTGAGCAGAACCACCGTATTCGTCGTAAGCGGGATTATGAGCATTCCGCTGGTGAAGAGGTTCAACCCGGTTCTATCGAAAGTTCCGTTCAGGAGCTTAAACAAGGAGGCTTCTCCGCTGAGGACGTTAGCAACATGTTGAATGAGCTCTCCTTGGAACTGGTCATGACTGCACATCCTACAGAAGCAACACGACGAGTAATTCTGGATATCCACAAACGTATTTCCGAAGACGTCATGCTGCTGGATAATCCGATGCTTACTTTGCGTGAGCGAGAACAGGTACGGGAAAATCTGCTTAATGAAGTAATTACACTGTGGCAGACGGATGAGCTGCGTGATCGAAAGCCAACTGTATTAGATGAAGTAAGAAATGGAATGTATTATTTTCATGAGACCTTGTTTCATGTATTGCCGGATGTATACCAAGAACTGGAACGATGTTTGGTCAAATATTATCCTGAGCAAAAATGGCACATTCCAACTTATTTGAGATTTGGTTCTTGGATCGGTGGAGACCGAGACGGGAATCCATCTGTTACAGCTCATGTGACTTGGGAAACGTTACGTATGCAACGTAAGCTGGCTTTGAGAGAGTATCAGCACACGCTGAAAGAACTCATGGGTTACTTGAGCTTCAGTACCAGCATTGTGCGGGTTTCTGATGATTTGTTGGCTTCTATTGAAGAAGATCGCGCCCACATCACACTTAAAAAAATGGAAGTATGGCATAACGAAAAAGAGCCTTATCGCATCAAACTGGCATATATGATTGCTAAGGTGAATAACGTTTTGGATGAAAGCAAACAGGGTACCAAGGAGCGCTACAGCTCCGCGGAAGAACTTATTGCAGACCTGAATGTTATTGACAACAGCTTGCGCCATCATTTTGCTGATTATGTGGCAGACACGTATATCCAAAAGATGATTCGTCAGGTAGAGCTATTCGGGTTTCATACGGCTACGCTGGATGTGCGTCAGCATAGTCAGGAGCATGAAAATGCGATGACTGAAATTCTTTCTAAAATGAATATTGTGTCAGATTACAGTAAGCTGTCAGAGGAAGAAAAAATAGATCTGCTGGAACAGCTGCTGAATGAACCGCGTCCGATTACTTCGCCGTATTTAAAATATAGCGATAGCACACAGGAATGTCTTGATGTATATCGTACGATTTATTTGGCTCAGGAGGAATTTGGCAAGCAGTCCATTACAAGCTACTTGATCAGTATGACCCAAGGGGCCAGTGATTTGCTTGAGGTCATGGTATTAGCCAAAGAGGTGGGCCTGTTCCGCATCGAGAAGGATGGCACTGTCATCTGTACGCTGCAATCCGTTCCTTTGTTCGAAACGATAGATGATTTGCACGCTGCACCTGATATTATGAGAAGATTGATGAACCTGCCTGTATATCGACAATCTGTAGCCGCCATGGATGAGCTTCAGGAGATCATGCTTGGCTACTCGGATAGTAATAAGGATGGCGGTGTGGTTACAGCGAACTGGGAACTTCGGGTCGCTATGAATAGCATTACGGAAGTAGTAAACGAGTATGGCGCAAAAGTGAAGTTTTTCCACGGACGTGGAGGAGCGCTGGGGCGTGGAGGAATGCCACTTAACCGCAGTATTCTGGCTCAGCCTCCTCATACCATTGGTGGAGGAATTAAGATTACGGAGCAAGGCGAAGTGCTATCATCCCGCTATTCGCTCAAGGGGATTGCATATCGGAGCTTGGAGCAGGCGACATCGGCGCTAATTACGGCTGCTGCCTATCATCGCTCGGGAAAGAAAGAAGTGTTCGAGGAAAGCTGGGAGGAGATTATTGCCCGTATTTCCGAGGTATCACTGGAGAAGTATCAGGATTTGATTTTCCGAGACCCGGATTTCTTTAGTTTCTTCAAAGAATCTACACCGTTGCCTGAGGTAGGCGAGCTGAATATTGGATCTCGCCCGTCCAAGCGTAAGAATAGCGAACGTTTTGAGGACTTGCGCGCCATTCCGTGGGTTTTTGCGTGGACACAAAGTCGTTACTTGCTACCCGCTTGGTATGCGGCAGGAACTGGTTTGCAAAGCTACTATCAAAACAATGAAGATAACCTTAAAGTGCTGCAAACGATGTTTAGAGACTCTGCTTTCTTCCGGTCGCTTATTGATACACTGCAAATGGCAATCGCTAAAGCGGATTTGCTGATTGCAGAGGAGTACGCTGGGATGTCGGATAATGAAGAAGCACGACAACGTATATTTGGACAGATTTCTGCAGAGTTCAAGCTGACATCTGAGTTGATTTTGAAAATAACCGGACAATCCGAGATTTTGGACGATGTACCTGTTATTCAGGAATCTATCCGGTTGCGTAATCCTTATGTTGATCCGTTAAGTTATTTGCAGGTTCAATTGCTAAGTGAGCTACGCGAGCTACGTAATCAGAACGGTGATGATGCTGAAATGCTGCGTGAGGTACTGTTGACGATTAACGGAATTGCCGCAGGCTTGAGAAACACAGGCTGATATAGTTTGGCTGTATGATACAGGCAATCGGGTACTCATGGAGTGCCCGATTGTGCTGTGTTTATAGTAATGACGCACGAGTTTGTTACTTGTGTCCATACTTCAGTTGATTTCTGGATAAAATTAAACTACGATGAATAATCATAAACATATAATAAGTAACCCATCAGCAAGTCTGGGGGAGTATAGAGTGGATAATATGGAAAGCCGCTTGGTTAGGCTGGTGCAGAAAGGTGATCAGCGAGCTTTTGCGGAGTTAGTCGAGTTATATAAAGATCGGATTTTTCATCTTTCCTACCGGATGTTAGGTAATCGTCATGAGGCGGAGGATTTGGTGCAGGAAACCTTTTTGCGTGTGTATCGAAATTTGGAAAAGTATGACCATGGGCAGAAGTTCTCAACCTGGATTTATCGGATTGCTACAAATCTGTGCATTGATCGTCTGCGAAGAAGAAAACCTACATACTCACTGGATGCTGAAATGAATGATCAGGAAGGTGTTGATGGGTACGCCATGCTTGCCAGCGATGAGCTTACCCCTGAAGGGAGTACGCTGTTGTCGGAAACGCAAGCTTTGATTCATGACGCCATTGACAGCCTTCCGGATAAATACAAGACGATTATGGTTTTACGGTACTTGCAGGAGCTTTCCTTGCAGGAAATTAGCGACGTGCTCAATCTCCCAGTTACCACAATTAAGACAAGAGTACACAGGGGACGGGATTTTTTACGCAAAAAATTGGAGCACAAGCTATAAATGATGTGCATACATTCTAGGAAAAGAGCCTGCGTAGATGTTTTTATGAAACATAATGCTCGTTGTAACGTATGTAAGATGAGCAAAGTTTCTAAGCCGGAGCATGTTATGTTGAGAAACACGGAAGAATATTAGAAAGGATTGGCTCATATGGATTGCAAACAAGCCGTCTCTTTTATGCATGACTATCTAGATGGCGACCTGTCTGAGCAGGACAAACATGAGTTGGAACAACACTTGTTAGACTGCCCGGAATGCCGCATGCGTTTTAAAGAGCTGGAGCGGACGGATGCGATGCTTTACGGTACACGCTATCATCAAGTGCCGTGTGTATCGGATGAGCTGACATTTCGCATTATGAATGCTTTGCCGCCGCATAAAAGACAGCCTGCGGTGCCTATGCTAACTTGGGTGAAGAGGCATCCCGCTGTAACAGCTGCCGCCTTCTTCCTTATTGTGATATGCTCAAGTATGGCCAGCTTTTCTAGCACGGACCATCAATTGGTAGTCAAAGGAAGCAATCTAGATCAAGTTGTTATTCAGGGCGATACTGTAATTGTACCTGAAGGGAAATCCATTGCCGGAGATTTAACAGTACAAAATGGTGAGGCCCGTGTATACGGTGATGTGGAAGGAAATCTTACTGTGATTGACGGCTCTTACTATCAAGCTTCAACCGCCCATATTGCAGGACAGGTTAAAAGTATCGATCAAACCTTGGACTGGATTTGGTACAAGGTTACCGATTTGTTCGGGGGACCGTCTTCTCCATAAAAGAAGCTTGAATGGCAAGAACGATATCGAGCGCCTTTTTCCGCTGGAAAAGGCGTTTTTTTGTATATGAATCTGGCGAATCGTACTGTATTTTACTGATTTTGGTGATTCTTTTGTCGCACAGCTTGCAACGTGAGCCTGATCGTTATAACCTAGATAGAGAGAGCATACTGTGTACATATTACACCCACTCACTACAGAAAATTGCGGGGGCATGCGCATGTTGGATTATTTTGCGGACCTGACTTGGAAAGAGTCCATTAAAGATATTATCGACATTTTAATCGTAACCTATATTATGTATCAGCTTATTTTACTTGTTCGCGGAACGCGAGCAGTTCAATTGTTAAAAGGAATTCTGTTCCTGGTCGTTATTTGGGCGGTTAGTACCTGGTTTGATTTGTACACGCTCAAGTGGTTGATGAATCAGATGTTCACCTTTGGTGTAGTGGCTATTTTTATTATTTTTCAACCTGAGTTGCGTCGTGCTCTAGAGCAGCTGGGACGTGGTAAATTATTTGGGCGTTCGTCAGTAGATGATGAAGAAATCAATAAGTTAATTGGAGAAATGATTAAGGCGCTGAATTATTTATCACGTAGAAAAATAGGAGCATTGGTCGTATTCGAGCGAGAGACAGGGCTGAATGAATATACGGAGTCTGGTATCAAGACACAGGCCGTAGTTAGTTCTGAACTGCTAATTAACATCTTCATTCCCAATACGCCTTTGCATGATGGTGCGGTGATTATACAAAATAAACAGATTGCTTCTGCGGCCTGCTATTTGCCATTATCGGAAAATCCCTTCATTAGCAAGGAGTTGGGAACCCGTCATCGGGCTGCAATTGGCGTGAGTGAGGTAACTGATGCCGTAACTGTCGTGGTATCGGAGGAAACAGGGCAAATTTCGTTGGCTATCAATGGTCAGGTCGTACGAGACATTAAGGAAGAATCCCTAATCTCCAAGCTGTATGAGGAGTTGCGGCCAACACCGTCACTGAAGGAAAAACGCGGCTCATTCTGGAATCGGAGGGGAGGCCGTGGAAATTCATGATGGACAAATGGATTAACAATAATACGATTTCCAAGATATTGGCGCTTGCGGTTGCTATAATGCTGTGGGGAATGGTTCATCTGGATACAGGTACACCTTCGTCTACGTTGACCGTTTCTTATAATAATAAAATAATTGATAATGTGGCCATTCAGGCCAGTGGTCTGGATGATTCAAAATATGTGCTGTCTACTATGGACACGGATCATGTAAAGATGGAGGTCAGAGGACAGCGCTCTGTCCTGACTACTTTTTTCGCAGATAATTATCAGGCAAAACTAAACTTAAGCGGCTTAGGAGCAGGTACTAAAACATTGTCACTTGAACCGGATTTGCCGGATGGGGTGGAATTGGTATCGATGACTCCTAACCGTGTTACAGTAACAATTGAGGAAAAACAAACGAAATCATTTAATGTATCTATAGTATCTAAGGGTAGTCCAGATGCGGGGCTACAGCTCGGCAAGCCTGTGATTGCTCCTCAAACGGTAAAGGTTACTTTACCCAAAAGCCAGTTGAATACCGTTACTGCGGTGCAAGGGGCTGTTAATACGGATGGCATTTCAGAAAAGTTTGAACAGAAACGTGTAAAACTGAAAGCTTATAACAAAAAGGGACAGGAACTCACAGGTGCGGTCATTGAGCCATCCACGGTGTCCGTTGAAATCCCAGTCACTCAGCAGGCGAAGTCTGTGCCTGTCAAGATAGTCTATTCCGGAGAGTTGCCAGACGGATTGGCGCTTTCTAAAGTAAACGCAAACGTGAAGGAAGCAGCGGTATATGCATCACAGGATGTATTAAGCAGCCTCAGCTCTTATGTCACGGTTACACTCGATCTGAGTCAATTTACGGAAGCGGGGACCCGTACGGTTCAAGCTAATTTGGCAGCTCCCTCAGGTTCTGATAAAATCGAGCCAGGGTCAATACAAATTCAGGTGACTGTCGTTCCTTCCAATGAAGTTACAGATACGGAACGGACGCTGTCAGGCATCCCAATCGTTTTACAAGGTGCAGGAGATGGAGCTAATGCGACTGTCATAGCGCCCACAGGCAAGACGATGGATGTTACTGTGAAGGGTCCTCAGGATTTGGTAAACAATTTAACCAATGATGACGTTAGTTTGGTGGCAAATGTAAGTGGCCTCTCGGCTGGTCAACACGAGGTTACTTTGAAAGTAGGCTTGCCTAAATACATTACACAAGCCGGGAATGCCGGCCAACTAAAGGCAACGGTAAACATTGAGAGCCCTTCTACGCCTGCTGTAACGAATCCGAATAGTGAGAATGAATCAAACCCCTCAGGTAGTGGTGATAAGGGGCAGGAGAGGCCACAGGAGGGGCAGGGCAATCAAGGTGGCAACTCTGACGCTAATACCGGGGACAACGCAGCTGCGGAGGATAAAACAAATCCTCATAACGGCGCAGAATCTTCTGCGAATGGAACCTCGGAGAACAGTCAGCCATAACATGTTTTATTCGTAGTAAATGATCAAGATTTATTAGACAAAAAAAGGGAGTCATTTTACATGGGGAAATATTTTGGTACAGATGGTGTACGAGGCGTTGCTAATCAGGAACTAACAGCCGAACTGGCATATAGCATTGGCCGCTGCGGCGGATATGTCTTAGCAGGTAATGTAGAGAAACCGACAGTTGTGATTGGTATGGATACACGGATATCCGGGCTGATGTTGGAATCGGCACTGGTAGCCGGGTTGTTGTCCATTGGGGCTAATGTGGTTCGCCTAGGTATTGTTTCGACGCCTGGGGTGGCATATCTCACACGGCAATTGAAAGCGGACGCTGGTGTAATGATCTCAGCATCTCACAATCCTGTTGAGGACAACGGGATTAAGTTTTTTGGCGGCGATGGGTTTAAATTAACCGATGAAACGGAATTGAAAATTGAAGAGCTTATGGATGCAAAAGAAGACCAATTGCCTCGTCCGATTGGCAGCGGGTTGGGCACGGTTGTTGTAGACGAGCATTCCCGCTACGATTATCTGGAGTTTTTGAAAACAACAATTAGTCATTCTTTTGAAGGTCTAAAAATTGTATTGGACTGTGCAAACGGAGCAGCTTATGAGCTGGCGCCGAAGCTTTTTGCGGATTTGGGAGCTGAAGTGCACACGATCGGAGCGGAGCCAAACGGATTGAATATCAATGATCATTGTGGCTCGACTCATCCTGAAAAGCTGAAAGAGGAAGTGCGCCGCTTGAAAGCGGATATTGGGCTTGCCTTTGACGGCGATGCTGATCGCCTGATCGCAATTGATGAGAACGGGGAAGAGGTAGATGGAGACTACATTCTCTGTATTTGCGGAGATGCAATGAACCGCGCTGGAAAACTCAAGGACAGCACCATTGTATCGACAGTAATGAGTAATATCGGTTTTTATAAAGCTACTGAAAAGCTGGCTCTCAAGACTGCAAAAACTGCGGTCGGAGACCGTTATGTGATGGAAGAAATGCGTCGGGGTGGATTTAATCTGGGCGGTGAGCAGTCTGGTCATGTTATTTTCCTGGATCACAATACGACAGGTGATGGCATGTTGACGGGGATTCAGTTGGTAGATACCCTGAAAGCTTCCGGAAAGAAGATGAGCGAGCTAAAATCGCTTATGAAACAATATCCGCAAGTGCTTGTGAATGTACGTGTGCAGGACAAACGCAATTACGAGGGGAATCCTGCGATTGCAGAAGCCATTGAGCAGGTGGAACAACAATTGGGCGATAATGGGCGTGTATTGGTCCGTGCTTCAGGTACAGAGTCGCTTATTCGTGTAATGGCCGAAGGCCCGGATAAGGATGAGCTGGAGCAGTTTGTCGGACAGATCGTAGATGTCGTGAAAAAAGAATTAGTTTAAAATTTTGTAAACTTAGGTTGCCTGTTAAACATAAGCAGGCAACCGCATTTACGGTTATTCACTAAGGATTTAACGCCTTTAGGGTGTAATTATGAATAAAGTGTCATTGCCAAATGATGCTCTGCTGAATATAATATAGGGATGTTGTGACTCAAATAGAGAAAGCGAGGGTTGTGAGGTAACGTAATACAAGCGCCAGAGCTTGATTTTGTGCGGGGGAACTTGGTGGAGAAGCAATAGATTCCGTTGAGATGATATTGCTCGCATCGGTTCACGACAAAGCAAGCTGACGAGGTGAAGGTGTTCGAAACATTCGGCGGGGACCTTCCGGTGAAGCATCAACCCGTAAACCGGCAGCGGAAAATGAACAGGCAACTGTTTACACAACGCACCGGTAGATGCCCAAATTATTTTATAACCTAAATTATAAGATTCATTTCATGAATGTGCGGCCATCATCATTGGCGTGCGCGGTTTGGGAATTTCGTTACATTCGTGAAGAGATGCCTGTAAATTCTATAGTTATCATTGACAACTTCATAGATGAATGAACTTTATTCCACAATCTACCGCACACGTTAGTCCTGTGATGAGTCGTCTTGTGAAATGATGATCGGGAGGATAACGAATATGTGTGGCATTGTAGGATATATTGGTAATCAGAATACGCAAGAGGTATTGATTGACGGACTGAAGAAGCTGGAGTATCGCGGGTATGATTCTGCGGGTATTGCCGTGTTTACAGATTCAGGACTGCAAGTAGCCAAGGCAAAAGGTCGTCTAGCGAATCTGGAAGCTAAACTGGATGGTACACCGTTGGTAGGCCATGCAGGCATCGGACATACACGTTGGGCAACACACGGTAAACCTTCTGATGAAAACTCCCATCCACATTTGGATGAGAGCCAAAAGTTTTCTGTAGTTCACAACGGAATTATTGAGAACTATCTGGAACTGAAGGAACAGCTGATCGGCGAAGGTCATACCTTTATTTCCGAAACGGACACAGAAGTTATTTCCCATCTGGTAGCGCGTGAGTATGAAGGAGATATTGTTAAAGCAGTACAAAAAGCAATTACCTTTATGCGCGGTGCTTTTGCACTGGGAGTGCTGACCGAGCACGAGCCTAATAAGCTGGTAGCTGTTCGCCAAGCCAGCCCGCTGGTTATTGGTGTGGGAGAAGGCGAGAACTTTATCGGTTCCGATATTCCGGCTATTCTGAAATATACACGCAATGTATTTATTTTGAACGATGGCGAAATGGCTGTTCTGACTAGTGATGCTGTCGAATTAATGACAATCGAAGGCCAATTTATTTCTCGGGAAATGATTCATGTCGAATGGGATGCTGTAACAGCGGAAAAAGGCGGATATGAGCATTTCATGTTGAAAGAAATTCACGAACAGCCTAAGGCTTACCGTGATACAATGTTGGGCCGTATCGATAAAGACACTAAAAAGGTTGTTCTTCCAGAGCTGAAGCTGACAGAAGAACAAATTAAAAATATCCGCAACATTCAAATTGTAGCGTGTGGTACAGCTTACAATGCTGGTTTGATTGGTCGTACGGTTATTGAAAGTATGGCTCGTATTCCGGTAGAAAACGATGTAGCTTCCGAGTATCGCTACCGTTCTCCTATCGTAACACCTGAGACATTGGTGATCGTGGTGAGTCAATCCGGTGAAACTGCTGATACCTTGGCAGCACTGCGTGAAGCACAAGCAAACGGAGCGCATGTACTGGCGATTACAAACGTAGTTGGTAGTTCCATCGCCCGTGATGCAGATGATGTGTTGGTTACACTGGCAGGACCGGAAATTGCCGTAGCCTCCACCAAAGCGTATTCTTCCCAGTTGATTGCGTTTTATCTGTTGGGTCTGTATCTGGCTCAAGTACGCGGCACACAAACGAATGAGCAAGTAGCTCATGTGCTGGCTGCTATGGAATCACTGCCAGAGCAAGTAGAAGAGATGTTGAGTAAAGCAGATGCGATCAAAGCCTATGCTGAGCAAATCGCTAGCAACAAGCACCTGTTCTTTATTGGTCGTGGTCAGGACTATGCTGTAGTACAGGAAGGTTCCCTGAAACTCAAGGAAATCTCCTACATTCATTCCGAGGCATATGCTGCGGGTGAGTTGAAGCATGGTACACTGGCATTGATCGAAGAGGGAATTCCAGTTATCGCTTTGGTAACTCAGGAATCCGTGTTGGAAAAAACCGTGAGCAACATTAAGGAAGTTAAAGCTCGTGGCGGTGACGTGCTTGCAATCACGTATGAAGAGCACGCTGTTGAGCTACTGAAATCCGTGGATCAAGTATTTGCAATTCCAAAAACACTTCCGATTCTGTCGGCTGCCATTTCAGTTATAGCTCTCCAATTGTTAGCCTACTATGCATCACTTGCACTGGGTCATGATGTTGATAAACCACGTAACCTGGCGAAAAGTGTTACTGTAGAATAAGCATTAATAAAATTCTAAATTAATGTTGTGTACAGACAATAAAGTTGTGTACTAAACAATAAAGTTGTGTACTAATCGAGAAATAGACAATAAAGTTGTGTACTAATTATTAATATCAGATAACAATAATATCACCTTTTTAGTAAGTATTTAACAAAAGCCCGATGAGCAAGTATCATCGGGCTTTTTTATTAAATTAAGAAGGGGAACTGCTTGGCCTTAGTCAGAACGAGCATAAGTTACATAACGAATCAAATACCCTCAAATCCCTTCCTGTAGTTGTATCAAAAGTACTCTTTAGTGATTTGGAGCAGGAAAATTTCAAGTCTCTGTTGAAAAATACTATGAAAAATCAAAAGCTTTTGTAATGATATGTAATGGGTTGTAATAATTGTTTTTATGTTTAAATACAACAAAATTTATAATCTGAGTATTTATTTTATGATTTTAGAATATTTATAATTTATGGATAGTAGGTGAGATAATGAAGTCTTTGGGCGAAAAGATAAAGAGTATAAGAAAATTAAATATGCTTAATCAAACTGACTTTTCATCAACTATTGGTGTTTCTCAGGGTACTTTAAGTGAATTGGAAAAAGATAAGTACAAACCATCCTTAGAAACCATAATTGCCCTAAAACTAAATTTCGACGTAGATTTAGATTGGTTGTTGCTTGACGAGGTGGCGATTCCTTATAGTGGAATATTTCATGTTAAAATAGATGATCTTGAATCAAAATTAATCTCAGGATTTCGAAAGTTGGACTTTGCTGACAAAGAGGAAATAGGGGAGATTGTAAATTTGAAGCTAAAACGGTATAGAGATAAATGAACTAAGCTGGGGACTTACTTTTGAAAAACCTTCTATAATTATGTTTTAGGTTCACATTTGACATATGATCCGTCCGACAGAGATGGGTACACGACAATTATTATAAATAAAATTTGATCTGAGGACGGGAGAGAGAAAGTTGGACGGAGCTATATTGGAACTTGCTAAAACAGATGTACGTGAAGCGATGAGAAAAGAACTACAAATGAACCAACTGTTTGTCGAAAATAGCGTCGTTTACCGCAACACACCGCGACTGTTTAAAATTCAAGTATTTACGGCTATGGCACGTAACGAAGTTCTTCGCCATTTTCTCAATCTGGAAACCTCCATGCAGACTCCTAACAGTTTGAAACCTGACCTCCCAATGAGCGAAGCATATCATCATTTGATGAACAAAATAGGTGCTACAAGCTATGCTCATCATGTGAAAGTAAAAGCGGAGCATCAATTGTTTCTGGATTACACGCATGCTGATTATAAAAGGAAGAGACATTTCCTCGATGAAGTATTACCGGAGCAACCGAAATTATCAAAGATATGGGGAGCATTTTTAAATGGGTTGGGTGTCGCCTTTAGCATAATTTACGATTATCGGGGGATTCCACTTCTAGTGGGATTTGGACTATTGATATATTTTAATCATTCACCATCCTATACACCTTCACATTCTGGATTTTCAAAGGGGGGGCATTCTTCATTAGGAAATGGGCCTACTTTTGAGGTGAATGAAAGTACAAATATAGGTAACCCAGATGAAAAGTCAGTCTCAGATACGCCACAAGTAATCGATGATTCGAGTCAAACTGGCTTTGGAAATGAAGGAGACAGCGGGCATGATTCTCCGAGTCCTGTTAACGAATCTCAAAAGATCAATAATGATGGTAGTGAGAAGATTGCATCTTCAGATATGGTAAGCAATGAGACGGAGTTGACAGCTTCTTCCGAGAAAAGCATGGTTATAGAAGAAAATACTAATTTCTTTACTCTAGGATCTCCAAAGGAAAAGGTGATCGATGTTATGGGAACTTCGACGTCAATCATCGGAAACTCATGGGGCTATGGGGAATCAAATGTGGTATTAGACTCTAATGACCATGTCATTGGTTGGAATAATATCAACCATAATTTGAAAGTATCTATGGGTCCCAAAAAGAAGGGGGCTGCACCATTTACGATAGGATCTTCTATCCAGGATGTAATTGATGCCATGGGTACCCCGACGTCTATCATTGGTGACTCATGGGGCTACGATTATTCGTCAGTACAGCTTAATTCAAGTAGTGAAGAGGTTATTGGTTGGTCAAACATTAGTGAGAACTTAAATGTATTTATGGGTCCACGAATAAAAACTGCAGCTCCTTTTACGAAAGGGTCCTCCAAACAGCAAGTGCTTCATGCCATGGGTACCCCTACATCCGTGATTAGGGATTGGTGGGGATATGGTTTTTCGACGGTTCAATTCGATTTAAATGGTGAAGTTACAAGTTGGTCAAATATGGATAATAATCTTAAAGTCACGATGAACTCAAAGTGAGGAGCCTTTCCTTTACTTGTTTGCTACATTTCACGCAAATGGTTGTTAAAGAAAAGATAGCAAGACCATTTGGACAAGTCCTGCTATCCATATGGTTTATATCAATTTTTCCATAATCATAACGTCTATATACTGGCCGTCCATAACCCCTTGTTTTTCAAAAATACCGACTTCACGGTAACCAATCTTCCGATAAAGCCTCTGACCGTTTTCATTAAAGGGAAAGGTGAATAGGACGATCTTATAAAAATTGTTTTTCTTGGCCACTTTCTCTAATTCCGAATGAAGCGTACTACCAACGCCTCTACTTCGGAAGGTTCGGTCTACGTAAATCGATAGGTCTGCTACACCATCATAAGCACAACGATGAGAATAACGATTCAAAGAAGCCCAGCCAACCACGATCCCATCCGTTTCTGCGACCAATACGGTGTAACGATTTTGATGTTCTCTAAACCAGTTAACTATATAATCGAAGTCTTTGGCTTCCGTCTCTAGTGTAGCTATCCGATCTTCAATCCCCTGATTGTAAATGTCTAGAATACGGTCCAGATCTTCTGAGGTTGCTGTTCGAACGTTCAATATTGGCATGCTGATCCCCCACCCATAAGCACATTAGGCTTTCTTGGCCTTTATGATCGCAGAAACAATGTAATTATCCACGTTTGCACCAGGTACCCAATCTTTGATGAATGATTTGGACTCATCTTTAGGCTCGATGCTAATACTCGTAAATCCACTCTGCAGAAGCATGGACTTCACTTCTTCCAATGAAGACGCGCCGGAAATACAGCCGGAATACAACTCGCTCAGGTCATTTTTTATTTCAGAAGGAAGCTCTGCAGTAGTAATGATATCGGAAATTGCTAGTCTGCCGCCCGATTTCAGAACACGAAAGGCTTCGTTGAAGACCTGCTGTTTATCCGGTGAAAGGTTGATTACACAATTGGAGATAATCACATCTACTGTGCCATCTGCTACTGGCAGATGTTCGATTTCTCCTAGACGAAAATCAGTGTTTGTGAAATTCCCCTTAGCTGCGTTACTGCGGGCCCGGCTGACCATATCTGGGGTCATATCGACTCCGATGACTTTACCGTCCTCTCCTACTTGTCGTGAGGCCAAAAAGCAGTCAAATCCACCGCCGCTGCCCAAATCTAAGACGATTTCACCAGTCTTTAATTCAGCAATAGCTTGCGGGTTACCACAGCCAAGACCGAGATTTGCTCCTTGGGGAACAGCTGTTAATTCCTCTGTGGAATAACCCATTTGTGAAGAGAGGGCATCCACATCAGGCGGGGCCCCACAGCAGCTACCTGCTGCGGGGGGATTGACTTCCTTAACGGCAATTTGTTGGTAATGCTTCCGTACATTTTGGCGGATTTCATCATTCGTAGGTTTATTCATTGCAAAACACTCCTTTAAATTGGATAGATGGAACAGAATTTTAACAGCTATTATGTTTTAGTTAGCAGCAAGGCGCGCAGCAGATGGAGGTTTGCACTGGTTTAGGAAGAAAAAAGTCAAAAGACAACCGGCTTTTTTTAGAATTTGCATGTGACCATTTCCAAACAGATTGAGATCGGTGCTGCTTTTCCAGTTCATGAGCTTTCATCAGGTATTCTGCAACATAGATGTTTTCATTCATTTTTAATACCTCCAACGATATGAATTCGATAATTGTAATTTGCAAGTATAAGGAGTGACTATTATCCTTTCACCGGAAAACAGCATTTGCTGGATCTAGCCATAGCATCATTAAAGAGTTTTACGGACCGTATCACCGTTTCTCGTTCAAAGTCGGTCAAATACGAAAAAACTTCGTTTAAGTAGTCATTCATTTGTGTGTCAATGGTGGTCGCTACATATTTACCTTCCACGGTGAGGGACAAGGTATAGACTCTACGATCACTAGGGTCCGGCGTTTTCTCAACCAGATTCATCTTGGTTAAGCTCTGAACCTGTCTACTAAACGTGGTGATATCGGTTCCAAGGGTTTCAGCAATTTGCTGCATGGAGGGTTTATGCTGGCGATCAATTTCATAAAGAATATGACTTTGAACCGGAGAAATGTCGTGCCCACCCACCGTACAACAGTTTTTGTTCAGTAAGCCTAAACGACGGGTCATGTTTTGAAATAACTCTCGTGTATTTTCCATGTATGTTTCACCTCATGCCTTAGTTATATATTATTAATTTGCAAATTGCAAGTAATATTCCTGGTTGATTTCAAAATGAATTTGAATTAGCATATAAGCATACAGTTATATTAATGGAAGGAGGCTACGCATTGGAGCAACTTGGTTATGTAGCCGATCATTTAAAGCTATTGGGGGATAAAACCCGGCTGGCGATGCTTTCTCTATTAAGAGAAAGAGAATGGTGCGTCTGCGAATTTGTAGATATCTTTGATATGTCGCAGCCCGCCATTAGCCAACATTTGAGAAAATTAAAGTCGCAAGGGATGGTAAAAGAAGAAAGACGAAGTCAGTGGGTATACTATTCCCTAAACGTAGACGACAAACCGCATATTCAAGCTGTTCTTGAGTGTATGCCGGATTCAAAGCGGATTTTAAAATGGCTGAATAAAGAGGGACCCATAGCAACTTGTGGACCGGATTCCTCAGGCTGCTCTTCCTAAAGATTGTTCAGTTTATCTCCTTGCCGGGGATAAATGTTGTCTTCAATATAAGTATATGATTATAAGATTATGGAAAGAGGAGGAATCAGTAAAACGAGAAGATGAGAACTATAGATATCACGGGTAATGGAGGTTTTGAACATTGGTTTGGTTGGCATGCATTATATTTTTAGCCACTTTAGTGTTGGTGATCTGGCAGCCTAAAAATTTGTCTATTGGCTGGTCCGCCTGCGGAGGAGCTGTACTTGCTCTACTGGTAGGTGTCGTCGATTTGCATGATGTTTGGGAAGTGACTCAGATTGTCTGGAATGCAACCCTGGCTTTTGTGGCCATCATCTTGATTTCGTTGGTGCTTGATAAAATCGGATTTTTCGAATGGGCGGCGCTTCACATGGCACGAGCTGCAAGGGGAAGCGGAACCCGCATGTTCGTGTATGTGACTATTCTTGGAGCTGTTGTCGCTGCTTTTTTTGCGAATGACGGTGCGGCCTTAATTCTGACACCCATTGTTCTAGCGATGGTTCGAGCACTTAAATTGGATGAGAAAATGGTTTTTCCGTTCATCATAGCGAGTGGTTTTATTGCGGATACGACGTCGCTTCCACTTGTGGTCAGCAACCTGGTGAACATTGTATCAGCCGATTTTTTTGGCATCACGTTTATGGAATATGCGGGTCGTATGGTTGTACCTAATTTATTTTCCTTATTGGCTAGTATTGTAGTACTGTATCTCTTTTTCCGTAAAAGGATTCCAAAAACGTTTGATGACGCACAATTAATGGCACCTACAGAAGCGATTAAAGATCCAAAAATGTTCCGTATGTCCTGGATTGTTCTCGCGGTGCTGTTGGTTGGCTACTTTGCATGCGAATTTTTTAGTATTCCTGTCTCAGTCGTAGCCGGTATTATAGCCATCTTTTTCCTGTTGCTGGCGAGAAAAAGTCCTGCGGTACCGTTGAAAGAAGTCATCAAGGGTGCTCCATGGGCTATCGTATTTTTCTCTATCGGCATGTATGTAGTGGTGTATGGTCTGCGTAATGCCGGTTTGACGGATCTGCTGGCTCATGTGATTCAAGCGGCTGCCGATCAAGGTATGTTTGTAGGCACCATGGGCATGGGTTTTATCGCGGCGGTTATCTCATCGTTGATGAATAATATGCCTACGGTCATGATTGATGCGCTTGCCATTAATGCCACCCATACGACTGGAATAGTCAAAGAAGCGCTGATTTACGCTAATGTAATTGGATCGGATTTGGGTCCGAAAATAACCCCGATTGGTTCATTGGCCACTTTGCTATGGCTACATGTGCTTAGCTCTAAAGGTGTGAAAATATCTTGGGGAACTTATTTTAAAACAGGCATTGTTTTAACGATCCCTACTCTTTTTATTACGCTATTAGGCTTGTATCTGTGGTTAGTCATTTCATAATTGAACATTAAAGGAGACGTTTCCCATGGAGAGAAAGACAATTTACTTTTTGTGTACTGGTAATTCTTGTCGGAGTCAAATGGCAGAAGGATGGGCTAAGAAATATCTAGGAGACAATTGGAACGTATATAGTGCAGGCATTGAGGCGCATGGCCTTAATCCTAAAGCGGTGCAAGCGATGAGTGAAGTAGATATCGATATTTCTGGTCAAACTTCGGATATTATTGATCCTGTCTTGCTGAACAGCGCCGATCTGGTGGTGACGTTGTGCGGGGACGCGGCTGATAAATGCCCTATCACTCCTCCACAAGTTCGCCGTGAGCATTGGGGATTTGATGATCCGGCCAAAGCTGAAGGATCGGAAGAAGAGAAATGGGGCGTCTTTCAGCGGGTTCGTGACCAGGTAGGAGAACGCATTAAACAATTTGCAGAAACCGGAGAATAGCAGTTACTGCTATAACTGGATAGAGGGAGAATGATTAAGGTGAATTATCATGCGCTTGTTGAGAACAAAGTATATATTGGCGGAGAGAGTGCATTGCTTCAAGTTCTTCGGGAGCAAGAGATCACAGATGTTTTTGATCTGCGAGATAACGGTACAGAGGCAGAGGGCTTTCCGGCAAAGGTAACACGTCACCATTATCCGATTGTGGAACATGAGACTGGGCAGGAGGCTTCTGTGCAAGCTGCTATTCAGGCGGTAAAAGAAGCAGTGAACAGCGGGAAGACCGTGTATTTCCATTGCGCCGGCGGACGGAATCGTACAGGAACCGTAGCAACGGGAGTGTTACTTGAGTTGGGTTTAGCTACCACAGTGGAAGAGGCGGAAGCCTTGGCCAAAGAAAAACGTCCGGATATCAATATCAAGCAAGAAATGCGTGATGTGTTGAAAGGTTTTTATCCATCCAAGTAATTTAATCGATACAGTACAGGGACAATTTCCTAAGGGAGATTGTCCTTATTTTCTTTCAAGAAGCATGGATTAATGCTATTTTTAGCATTCGAGATTTAATGACGGACCCAATAGGAAATTATCTCTTCAAATGTAATACTTGTTGTCTGACTTCCTTTTGCTGCGATCTACGTTGTTCTTCCATGTCGTCATGATGTTGTTTCCGCTCACGTTGACTCTTATTTTTAATGTGTTTAATGGCGTTACTGATTTCTAAATGATAGCCATCTGGATCAAGTTGTTTTTTCATCTTATCCTTTCCACAAGACTCTCCATCGTACCACGCTATTTGGAGTTGAAAAGCGACTTCGTCCGCAAGTGCTTCAGTTGGAAGCTCCATGATGAATGCTTCAGCGACCCCATCCCTTAACACCACACAGTATCTACTGTTATGAACAATTGAATAGTACAATCTGGAGTTCCTCCTTTTGGAATGTTGTTTTGTCATACGCAAAACTCGGAGACGAAACTCATTACGAAAGCTGACTCTACCCTGAATGAAGTGTTGAGTACATTTCTAAGGTAAAATCTATTCAATATTATTGGTATTCGGATATTTAATTATTAATGAATATAAAAAAATCTTATTGTCAATAAATGAAGATATAAGCTAAAGGGAGGAACGATGATGCCCCTGATATCAGATTGTTTGAAAATGTATGATTTTGCTTCAGTGACACCTTTGGGTATCCAATATCAGCATCTTTATTATACGTGTTCCAAGGCCATACGAGAACGTTGGTTTGAGATTGCCCAAAGAGACGGGGGATGGAATATTCGTATTCAATATACTCCAACTGACTTGAAGCACATTTACCTAGAAACGGATTCTGAAGAGCTTGAAGAATGCAGAATTGTTGTAAGAGATTCATTGCAAGGTCTTAACTTGGATGAGTATGTCCAGAGCGTTCAACTGATGAAACTAGCTAAGCAGATCATAAAAAATAACGAGTAGGGTCCCATTTTTTTAGAGAAAGCAATTGATAACCGCAGATATGCATTTATACAAGGAGCGATGTACCAGTGTATTTAGATCAACTTGAGCGGTTTATTAAGGAGGGGAACTATAAAAATTTAAAACGGAGAGAAAAGAAGCTGGCGATATTACGTAATAGTGTGATGAATCATCAAGAGAGTCTAGGTTTGAAACGCATGGTATGGTTAGAGCAGAGAGTTGTGGGAACGTTTTGCTCAGTACATACCTATGAAGAAGACAAGAGAAATCTGTTCGATTTTTTGAATAGCTATGGATTGCTTCCTCTGGTTTTAAACATTTCATGGGACAACTTCTACCCGAGGAACAAAAGAAACTTGAACAGCTTTCAACTCTAAAACAGCCTTACTTACGTTTTTCACCCAAAAAATCATTATGGATCGATGCTGGGGAGTTAAGGGATTTTGAGACAGCCATTAAACAGTTAGACATTGTACAGCAGATTGAGGAGTGGAAAAGAATCCGCCTCTTTTATGATCAGGAATTACAACGGTGGAATACGTTGCGGAAAGAAGCGGTACGAGAAATAAACGAGGGAATTCAACGAATAGAGCTTTCTTTTGGAAGTTTGAATGTAGTGATCCCAAGTCCGCAGCTTAAAGTCATCGATGCACTGGATCAATTAAGTGTGGATTCTTTAGTTTGTGCTGGACGTATTAATTACGAGGTAGTGATGGAATATGCTGCAAAAGGTTTCTTTAAAAAGTCTGAGATCGATCGGTTGCGTCAGTTAAAAAATATAACGAGTAAATATATACTGACCAAGCTGGAGAAAGACAAATGGAAGCATGAATTTTTTCAAAGAAAGAAACTTCGATTATCACAACTTAGTCAAGAAAGTTTATGGAAATCATAGACGACCCATGGCTTGCGGATATTCACGAATGATGAGGTCTGTTATGTAGCGGGTGTTTTCAGTTACATTAATACACCTTAAGAATGAAAGCAACCCAATTTAAGATAACTCTAACACGCCATTATCTACAGCAGTGTTGTTTTTCAAAGAGAATGGATGGTATAATCTCACCAAATACGCAACCTTTATAATTTACGCTATTTTGTCGAAAGTTAGATTACTAAAAAGCTGGAGTAGTCCAGAAATCTCTATAGAAAAATTATTTATCACACATCTAAAAGTCAGGCACCTTGTTTTTACAGTGGGGCTTTTTTTGCATTTACTACGAGGTGAATGGAGGGGCACTATGGCTCAAGCATATCCAATTCCCACCACGATAGAAAAATGGATAAAACAAGGCAAAGGTCAGGGCATGGGAAAACATTATGTACCTTGGTTTACAGCAAGGCAGGTACCTTCACAAGGACGGACGCATACCGCAAAAGGAATTAAATCAGGAAGAGAGCACTTACTTCTTTCGGATCTAGAATGGTATTACTTTTATTTATTGGAATGGTCTGATGTCATCGAAGGGTATCGTGAACAATATCCGCTCTTACCCATAGAAGAAACGATTCAGATTGCGGAAGACCTCGGCGTTGATCATCCCATTGATCCGCAGAAACGCGAGCTGAAGGTGATGACTACTGATTTTGTGATTGACCAGGACGATAGCCCCGTTGATGTTGTGAATATTAAACCAGCTAATAAGATTACAATACGTGAAGCGGAGAAAATGGAAATTGAAAGACAGTATTGGAAGGCAAGAGATGTAGGATGGAGCTTGGTAACCGATAAAGATATTCCTGTTTCCTACGCCATGAATGTTCAATACGTTCATAAAACCTATAATCTGGCGCCGTACCATATTACAGATCAGCATGTAATGAAGGCTAGAGTGTTAATGGAACAAATGATTGTAGATCCAGCTTACAAATTAACCGATATAACCAATCAAGCAGATGATGCGTTAGGACTAACACCTGGGAACAGTCTAGTCATTGTAAGACACCTGATTATGACTAAACAATGGAAAGTGAACATGAAGACAAGAATAGATCCTAATCGTCCCTTGGAAATACTAGATTTGAACTATGGTATATCCAGCCAACAAGGGGGAATGCGCCATGCATAATGAAATTTACGTAAATACAATTTTGGCGGTATGGCAAGGTGAGACAGAAGAAGAGGAAGAATGTAATGAACCTGATTTGTATCGTGTACTTTGGGTGCAGCGCAACGAAGATCTAGTAATTATGATCAATACGAAAGAAGAAAAAGGGTATAAGCCTTATCCTGAAATGTTTTCATATTCTATGATTCAGGAAGAAATGAAGGCTGACAATATAGAAAAGACAGTTCTATCTATTCCTAAAATCCATTACCCGGAGCATCAGCTGAGCCCTAAGGACAAACAAATCCGGGATCAAAGGTGGAGTTATTTGAACAGGTTAGCAAGTAAGGAGAATGTACCCCATATATTCTACAAACATGAACGAGGCCGTATCGTATCTGACTTGCATAAGGAAACAGGAATATCTAAAGTCCTTATCTGGCGCATTCTTAGAAGGTACTGGCAACGCGGGATGGTTGAAAATACATTACTGCCTGATTATGATCGCTGTGGTGGAAAGGGTAAGGAGCGTGCGAGTACGAATCAGAAGCTGGGCAGACCGAATATGCAAAGCCGGCTTGACCAAGATGCAGTAGGAATTATTGTTACAGATGAAGTCAAACATATTTTTCGAGTCTCCATTGCGAGATGGTTTCACAAACGAGAAAAACGAACGTTCCAGGAAGTCTACGAACTCATGCTAGCCCGATTTTTTAATGATGGGTTTGAACTCATTGAAGGGAAACAGGTCCCCATCCTTAAGCCTAGCCATGAGAGACCAACTCTTCGCCAATTTAAATATTTTTACCAGAAAGAAAACAATACTGAGGATATGATTTTAAGTCGTGAAGGTAGCAGAAGGTACAATATCAGGTACAGAGCAGTAGAGGGTAATTTAAAACACCGGAACTTCGGGCCAGGTTCTGCATATCAGATTGATTCTACGGTTGCGGATATCTATGTGGTTAGCCGTTTTAATCGAAAATGGGTTATTGGCAGGCCAATAATATATATTGTTTCCGATGCGTTCAGTTCTTTAATTGCAGGAATTTATGTGGGGTTTGAAGGGCCCAGTTGGGTAGGGGCGATGCTCGCTTTAGAGAATGCAGCTTCTAATAAAGTAGAGTATTGCGAACGATTTGGAATTGAACTCGCAGAAGATGAATGGCCAGCAATTGGGTTACCAGAGGTTTTAACGACAGATCGAGGAACAGAGTATACCAGCCAGTATCCTAAGCATTTAAAAAGGACATTAAATGTGGAGTTGGAGGCATTGCCTCCATTTCGTCCAGACTGGAAGCCAGTAGTGGAGAAAACCTTCGATTTAATTCAGGGATTGGTTATAAAATGGATTCCAGGTGCTGTTCTCGAACGAGAAAAAGAAAGAGGTGAAACAGACTACCGTTCCAAAGCTATTCTTGATATTCATGAATTTGAAACGATCTTAATCGAATGTGTACGTTATCATAATAAACGTTTTTTACCATCTTATAAGCGTTCACCCGCAATGATTGAAGATGAACTTAAACCAACACCAGTAAACTTATGGCAGTGGGGTATACGCAAAGGACTGGGGGCTCTACGATGGGTGACAAAGGAAGAACTTCGTATGAATTTACTTCCTTCCAAAAAAGGCAGATTTACGAGAGATGGCATCCGTTTTGCTGGACATGCCTATACTTGTGTAACGGCTGAACAACAGTCATGGAGATTTCGAGCAAAGAACAAAGAAATTATTGAAGTGGAGTATAGTTATGATCCCAGAGATACCTCAATTATTTTCTTAAGACATGAAGGGGGCAGCTTTGAAGAGTGTTACCGCTTAAGTGATCTGTATGAATCAACGAAAGCTAACTCATTTTACCGATACGAAGAAGATTTGGACAAGATGGTTTATGAGGAGCAACTTTCTCGAAATGGCCAGGATGAAAATATTCAGGATCGAATTATACTGCGCACAAAAAGTGCAGCCATAGTTGAAGAAGCCAAACAAAAGACGGGACAAGCAATAAAGGGAATGAATCAGACGGCTAGATTAAAGAACATGCGAGAGAAACAATGGCAAGAAAAAGAGAGAGAGCGACAAACAAATAATTGGACAATTGGACAGGAGCAGCCTTCCAAAGTAAAAAATAATGTTGTGCCTTTCCATATGAATGTTAATCCTCAGGAAGATCGGTTACAGCAAACAAAAGCAGATTTACTCAGGAAAATACTAGAGGAGGATGAGGAGTCATGACCGTCAAACATCCTATTCGAGGTAGGGTAGAGGTAGCCGAATATAGGGATACAGGAATCCCTGACTATAATGGGCATCCTCTAATCGAGGCTCTTCCTTGCATTATGGAGGATGCTGACGTCATTCGTAAAATAAAAAATATAAAGAAATTTAATCCAGAAGAGCGAATGATGAGCCCAAGTAAACGTCGGCACTGTATTGAAAGGTTAAGGAGCTTTGTTATTCCTTTGAGTCATCATATAGAACTTCAACAGGATTTTTCAGAAATGATTCGGCAGGGGTATTTATCTAGAAACATAAATACAACCGATTATATACGTCGTTTAAGATCGCTCATGCTTGGTTTCAAAGATCCAGAGATAGCAGAGCTTGAAAAGGAACATTTATTTGTTCCGGCTCCTACTTCTTCCGGGCTTGCGATTATTGGGATATCTGGTGCTGGGAAAACCACAGCCATCAATCGGATATTGAGTCTTTACCCCCAAGTTATCATGCATCCTAAATATGAAGAGAAGCAGCTTGTTTGGTTAAAGGTTGATTGCCCTGTGACCGGAACTGTCAAACAGTTATGTCTAGGCGTCATTAAAGAAGTAGGCGAACTTTTTGGAGATATGAACTATGAGCTCTACTCCCGATATAGAACTGACCAGCTAATACCTGTTCTGGCTTCGATGGCCATGAGATACCATTTGGGAGTACTTGTCATTGATGAAATTCAATATTTGAGTGAGGCAAAATCTGGTGGGGCTACTCTTATGCTGAACTTCTTTAATTCGTTAATAAACATGATCGGCATCCCTGTAATTCTTATTGGTACACCCAAAGCTAAAAGTTTGTTTTCTCAAGAATTTAGACATATCAAACGAGTCACAAATCAAGGGAGTATTTACTGGGATCGTTTGAAAAAAGAAGATAGTGATTGGATACTATTTCTTTCTCAGCTTTGGAAACATCAATGGACTCAGCATGAGGTTGAAATGACTCAGGAGCTTAACAATGTCATGTATGAAGAAAGCCAGGGGATACCTGATTTGATAGTTAAGATCTTTATTGAATCTCAAAAAAGAGCCATCGAAACGGAGGAAAGGTTAACGTCTTCTCTTATACATTCGGTAGCCCAGAATCAATTTAAAATATTACAACCTGCTCTTGACGCATTAAGAAGTGGGAAGAAAGAAGAAATGCTCCGCTTCCTTGATATTTTCCTTAGCGATTCTCCGAAAGAAATCTTAACAAATGTTGATCGCACAGAACTAAAAAGGAATTTTGGCTTAGATGTTGACCAACTTTTGGATGAAAATCAACAAGAAGACGAGATGAACGAGATTGTAATCTGGTTGATGGATGCTGGGGTTACAGAGGAAG
The DNA here is from genome assembly GCF_002872435.1 of Paenibacillus sp. lzh-N1. Taxonomy (NCBI): domain Bacteria; kingdom Bacillati; phylum Bacillota; class Bacilli; order Caryophanales; family Paenibacillaceae; genus Paenibacillus; species Paenibacillus sp. lzh-N1. The sequence continues at coordinate 2,476,708 of NZ_CP025696.1, forward strand.
CTGCACGAAAGGCAGCAGGAAAACACAAGACTGAAGATAAAACACTATGGAAAAGATTAGCCTTTCAAGAAGCGCATTCTGCGACTGTGGATGTGGCAGAGGTTATTCCGTCGTCTTCAAATAGAAAAAAAACGGAGAAAAATAGAAAATTAAATGGTTTAATTACTCACATTAATAAAGAAACAGTTAAAAAGAAAAATAAACAGACCAATTATGCAATTTTAAAAGCAGCCGGGTATATTCAAGACCCGTCCAAATTTCTACAGCTGGAGTGATAAGGGAATGGGAGCGACTTTGTATCCAGATGAATTGTTAGCTAGTTTCATAGCCCGAAATCATTTGTTAAGAGGGCATAGAAGCATAAAAACCACATATCAGTCGTTTTTTCATTTAACAGCTGGGAAGCCAGCTTATGATCTCCCAAGTGGTTTAAAAGCCCTGCTCCAAAGTGAACAATTAAAAATAACCTTAGATGAGCTCATTCACTTTCACACTCTGTATCCTTATTACAAGCCTTTCTGGTCAATACAGCAATGTAGACAAGTGAAAGAGGAAATGGTAGCGGACAAAAGTCAACGAATTCAAATGATAGCCGGAGTAATGGCTAGCATCATTCGTACCCATAAAGTTCTGAAAATTTGCCCATTATGTTTACAAGCGGATCTAGATCAATTTGGTGAAGCCTACTGGCACAGAACGCATCAACTGCCAGGAGTTTTAGTATGTCCTATTCATAAATGCTTTTTGTTAGAAAAATGCCACCAATGTAACGAGGATTTTATGGATCAGCGCATTCAGTATCCTGCTTTACCTACTGCATTTTGTAGAAATCATCATGCTTTAAGTGAGATGGTTTGTATTGTCGAAGACCCGCGTTTGATTGGGATATCAGATTTTAGCAACTATATCTTGAAAGGTGGATATAGTGAATATAACAAGGAACAAATGTATGATAAATATATACAACGCTTAATCCGGCTTGGTTACTGTACAGCGACAGGAAGAGTCAAGCAAAGAGAAGTAAGGGAGTTTTTTTTGAGCCAATACAATCCTCAATTTTTAACCCAGATCGCTGTGAAACTACCGGAAGATACCGATTTCAATTGGTTATCGACCATCCTCCGCAAATCAAGAAGGGCTCAACATCCGCTCCTGCACATATTGATTATTCAGTTGTTGTGGGATGCACCGGAAAACATAAAGTTAGAAGGAGCAAGTTTCCCCTTTGGCTCCGGGCCGTGGCCATGCCTAAATCCAATTTCTGATCATTACCACATTAATATTATTCACCATGTAAAAATAACAAGATGCTCAAATACCCGGAAACCAGTTGGAACCTTCGAATGTCCAAGCTGTGGATTTACCTATTCAAGAAGGGGTCCTGATCAAGACAGAAGTGCTATCTATACAATAGGGAGGATAAAAAAATTTGGACCAATTTGGGAGATTCAGTTAGAACAATTGTCTAAGGATCATGCGCTAGGCCTGAGAGAACTGAGCAGGTTGATGAAATGTGACCCAAAAACGATAAAACGTTACTTAATCGGATCTATAAGCCTTAAGAACGAAGCGAATAATTTAACTAATTTTCAACAAAGAAAGAAAAAAAGAAAAGCTACTCCCACTACTAAAAAATTGAACGTAACCCCTGTAAGGGTGGATTGGGAAATACGAGATCAGGAAATAAACATGCTTATTAAGGATGCTATAAAAAAAATTAAACAACAAGAGGGTAAGCCTATAAAGATTACTAAAGCCCGAATAGGTCGTACAATAGGTCAATTAGCTATTTTAGAAAAAAAGCTGGATCTACTTCCATTGTGCAAGGAAACTCTCCAAAGACATGTGGAAACTTTGGAACAGCACCAGAAAAGAAGAATCGATTGGATCATTAATCAATGCACGTTGCAGAAGCTGCCTTTAAGAAAATGGTTCATAATAAGGAAAGCTGGCATAGGCCAAAAATATTCGAAGGAAATGGAGTGCTATATTGCGGAAAGGCTAAAAGACGCCGTGTAAATTGGGGATATAACAATTGAAAATTAACCAATTATTAGGTATGGAAGAGTTTCATAGGATGAAATTGAGCTTGTACCCAGATGAATCTGTGTATAGCATTTGTGCGCGCTATTATTTGTATACAGGCCATTTTGCACGTTTGGCAAAAATAAAACGGAACAACAAGTTGTATTCTAGTTTGCAGAATGCTTTCCTATTGATGAGCCCAGTCAGTCTTCCTGTTGGTTCTAGGTGGGTACGTGATTCTTATTTCCTTGAGAAACACAGTGCATATCCGTATTTTAGTCATTTTATTTTAAATCCAGAGCACAGAAAGAGATTTAAGCGATCAATATTAGAAGGAGATCCTTATATATTAGAAAAAAGACTACATCCGGATCATGGTAGAAAGTTAAGATTATGTCCTATTTGTGTAGATGAAGAGGTTAATAAATATGGAGAACCTTATTGGCACCGTTCACACCAACTACCAGGGAGTATAGTATGCCATATACATAATGTATTATTGGTGTCTGAATGCCCTATATGTAAAGAGAGTCTAGCCGATAGAAATGATCCCCTTCCTAAGGTTCTTCCCTTATTTTGTTCTCGTGGTCATTCGCTTCATTGTACTCGTTCAAATAGAAATAAAGATTTTCTTACCATTGCCAACAATAACTGGCTACTGCTTCACATGCAAAGAGCCATTCGCTTTACTAGAATCCGAAAGACCATGTTTTATTTTTTAAAAAGAGATAAAGTTGAACAAACTCATTCTTTTTATACAACAATAATGTATTCAAAATTCCTTAATCGCTTTGGCGAAGAAACGCTTTCGCAAATTGGGCTGTCAGATCAGGATATAGTGCTTCCTTCGCTTTTGGGAGAGGAGGCATTAATCAATCCTCTTATTTACATTATTTATATGATTTATTTCTCAGGTTCAACGGACGAATTTATAAAGTTTAATATCAATTGAATTACCTTCGATAAAGAAGAACTCGACCAAGTGACGATACCGATCATAATTCAGGATTAATCAGGTTTTTTTTATTGCTGGCTATGCCTGTTGCTCTTCCAAAAGAGCTCAAATTGCAGGCGTGTCCCACCCTCAATCGGTCAGGACTTGCTTCGTAGACAATTTCATTGCATTAGTATGTCGTATCCCTGAACAGACGGAGCAATTTTAATAAAAAAGAGTTAAAGTCATTAATTTAATAAGTTTATAAGTATAATTTTTTTTGAAAATTAAACCGCAAATACTGGCTTTTAGTACACAACTTTATTGTATATCGTACAGGTGGAAAAAGCTGCATTTTACTCGTTAGTACACAACTTTATTGTATATTACAACATTGCAAAATCAGTAAAAACGTTGATACACCGAGGGGGACTAGTACACAACTTTATTGTCTATGCACAAATGTTGCGTACAGACAATAAAGTTGTATACTAATTATTAATGACGGATAACAAGAATATCTCTTCTTGATAACTATGTAATAAAAAGCCCGATGAGCACGTATCATCGGGCTTTTTATTACATTCAGAGGGTGACTGCTTAGGTTTCAATCAGAGCGCATATAAAATGCATAACAAGTCAAAAGTTTTTGAATCCTTTCCTGTTAGCGAAATCCGAGCAAATGCGTTAAACCAAAGACTTGATTGGTGTAATCGGCTGTATCCGTATAATGCACCTCGATGGCCAAGTCCGTTTCATGGTGGAGCAAACCGTCGATGACGTGTACGGTATCCCGAGTGTTCGTATTGATGACTTTCGTGAAGAAAATGGAAAATTGGTCGCTCACGAACCGATAAATCGTAGCTCCTTTTCCCGTCCCGTAATGGGACTTCGCATCTACGTGAAGCGTTGAAACTATTAGGAAATTCAACTGATGAAAACTCAATATCTTATACATACAAAAAGAGCAGCTAAACAGGCTGCTCTTTTTGTATGTATAAGAATGTAACTGATAGAATTACCGTCCAGATTGGAGTAGAGGATATGACTGTCCGATTTCCTGTAGATTAATTAATTATACATATTTTCCCTTTTAGAGGATACTCTCTACTAGAAGATAAGAATATAATCTTTTCGTCAAAATATTTATTAAAATAGTTGTTCGTTTTTAAATGAATATCAGGCTGATACCATTTAGAAAACCCATTTCGCTGAAACAACAAAGGCATACCCAATTGCACGGATCGCTTCCCCTTTAAACCATCTCCAATGTTCAGCGAATCAATATATATTCGATCAACAATCCTCTGTAATCTTTTGGGGAAATCTGGCGTTAAGGGCAAAAGAGGAGAAATGGATGCCTGTGTATTAATTCCTGCTGCATGGACATTTCTAAGAGCCTTTAAGCGCTGGTTGATCCCTAGAGCTAAAGGTGCAAAAAGTGGCTTTACATCTTCTCGGTCTGTTTCAATAGTCATAGAAACTAATAATTCACAACGTTGCTGCAATTCTAATAGTATATCGAGGTCTCTGACCACCAGAGGACTTTTTGTTTGGATTTGAAAGAAATCCGGTGGAGATTCCATCATCTCCGTTAATATTTTTCTTGTGATCTCAACCTTACGCTCGATGGGTTGGTATGGATCTGTAGCAGTAGACATGAATATATTGATAGGTTTATTTCTTCGGTGTTCCGAATGAACAGAAACTCCCTCTACCAGTTCAACTGATAAAGGGAGTTTTAATTAATTATAGTAAAATTAGAACGCATCAAGAACTGATATAATCCAGGGTGGCGGACAAAAGACCAATGGGAATGCTATACGCCATTCGCCATTAATTAAGCAAAACTTCAGTAGTATTTCAACATTTTTGAAGTTTTTCTTGTCCATCTTCTCCTGCTACGTAATTGTGTAATTATAACTCAACACAGCCAAATCATCAGCTTCACTGACAGCGACATCTGAATTGAGTTATTAACTCCGAACAATATTAGGATTTATATAGCGTGACATTTTGACACTACCGTATGTGACAGAAAAACACCTAGAATCACAGAGGTAGTTTTAACACATTAACATAAATGAGGAGGGGATTTTCATTGTGTATGATAAAAATTTAACGAGGCGTGAAAGGGGAAACAGGTTTGACCTATTTATGAAAAACAAACCAGTAACAAGAGTGTTTTAAGGGAAATAAGTAATTTCTAGGGTTAACATACATGTGGAAAAAAAGGAATTTACCGTTTGTTAGGACACAATAGCGTTTGTGAAAATAATAATGAGTAAAGATAATTGCAAATCCACTCTTGCCCTAAAACAGCAGATAATTACCGATACAATATGAATAGAGGAGAAGAATATCTTTATGAAAAAGCATTGTCAAATTACATCTACAGGTTTAGTTCTTTTAATGATTGGAAGTTTTCTGTTATACACAACACCAACCTCAATTGTAAAAGCAGAGCCCACTCAAAATGTATCTAGTTTGTTACAAACAAGTACCCAACGAGATTGTACTTCTGCTAAGCAAGCAATGCGGAATACACTACAACTTGGATACCCTGGGATACTTGCTGAAATTTATAAGAGTGGAAAAACATGGAGTTATGCTGCTGGGATAGCGGATCTGAGAGCCAAGAAACCGATGAAAACAGATTTTCGTTTTCGCATTGGCAGTGTGACGAAGACATTCATTGCAACAGTTCTACTTCAATTATCTGAAGAGAACCGCTTGAATCTAGACGACCCCATTGAAAAATGGTTGCCTGGTGTCATTCAAGGAAACGGATATGATGGTAACCAAATTACTATCCGGCAGATATTGAATCATACAAGTGGTATCGCTGACTATGTAAATTCAAAAGACTTTGATTATACGGATACAAAAAAATCGTATACGGCTGAAGAATTCGTAAAGATGGGGATTTCTCTTCCCCCAGACTTTGCCCCAGGAAAGGGTTGGTCTTATTCAAACACAGGATACGTAATACTGGGGATCCTTATTGAAAAAGTAACTGGAAACAGCTATGCGGAAGAGGTTGAAAATCGGATTATTGAACCGCTTGATTTGTCAAATACATTCCTACCGGGCAATTCAAGTGTGATTCCAGGCACCAAGCATGCCCGTGGCTATTTCCAACTAGACGGAGCAAGTGAGCTAAAAGACGTTACTTATATTAACCCAGGTAGCTCGGATGGAGATATGATTTCTACTGCTGACGATTTAAACAAATTCTTCTCTTACTTACTCAGTGGTAAATTACTGAAGGAACAGCAACTAAAACAAATGCTTACTACAGTTCCTACAGATAGAGAAGGAACCGGATATGGTCTTGGGATCTTTGAAACTAAGCTTCCAAACGGTGTCTCGATATGGGGACACAAAGGTAGCGTTCTAGGGTTTACCACTTTTGCTGGTGGCACACTTGGAGGCAAGCATACATTGGCCGTCAATTTGAACAGCCTTAAAGCTGATAGTCCTGATCCATTTAAAAATATTTTACTTGCTGAATTTAGCAAGTAGGCAAAAAGGAAAACCGGATAAATTTTGTCATAGTTTTTATAGTTAAAAATATGCCTTTCTGGTTCAAAAAACAACTTACTCTAAAAAAATTTGAATAAAGCAAGTTCTTAAGTTGATAGGCATGAGGTCCCGCCACGTCGCCATCAAACTAGGGTCTTGAAGTATCCCCTGGTCCTTAGAGCATGTCAAAAAACTAACAAATAAGTATTTTAGGAGGGTTTTATGAAAAAGAAAATGATTATTGCACTTGGTGTTTCTGCTATAATACTGACTAATTTTGTAGGAAGTACTTATGCAGACTCGAAAACAGGAGTTTCTGTTACAGCTCCCTACAATACAAGTCAAATAGCGGAATGGTTAGAAATGCATGCAAAGCCTTTAAAAACAACTAATCCAACTGCATCTTTTAATGATTTAAAACCACTTAAGAATATGGTAGGTTCAGCTTCAATTGTAGGTTTAGGTGAAGCTACGCATGGGGCTCATGAAATTTTTACAATGAAACAACGCATTGTTAATTATTTAGTATCTGAAAAGGGATTCACCAACTTAGTTTTAGAAGAGGGATGGGACAGAGCTTTGGAGCTTGATCGATATGTTCTTACTGGTAAGGGAAACCCAAGCCAACATCTATCACCTGAATTTAACACAAAAGAAATGTTAGATCTACTTAGTTGGATTCGACAATATAATGCTAATCCAAAACATAAATCTAAAGTGCGTATCATTGGGATGGATATTCAATCAGTAAACGAGAATGTTTATAATAATATAAGAGAATATATAAAAAGAAACAATTCAGATCTTGTGCCTAGAGTAGAAGAGAAGATAAAAGGTCTTATTCCTGTAACAAAGGATATGAATACTTTTGAGAGCCTTACGAAAGAAGAAAAAGAAGAGTATATATCAGATGCTAAACAAATCAGTGCTTTATTAGAACAAAATAAAAGTTATCTAAACGGAAAATCCAAAGAATTCGCATGGATAAAACAAAATGCTCGTATTATTGAACAGTTTACTACAATGTTAGGAGGAACATCCCCTGATAAACCATCGGATTTTTATTTGAAACATGATATTGCAATGTATGAAAATGCGAAGTGGACTGAAGAACATTTAGGGAAAACCATAGTTTGGGGACATAATGGACACGTTTCGAAAACAAATATGATTCCATTTATATACCCTAAAGTAGCTGGGCAGCATTTAGCAGAATATTATGGAAAACGGTATGTATCTATTGGAACATCAGTTTATAAAGGACAATATAATGTTTATAATAATGATGGTAAATTTGGCCCATATGGAATATTAAAATCAGATGATCCAAACAGTTATAATTACATTTTTGGACAGGTCAAAAAAGATCAATTTTTTATTGATTTACGTAAGGCGAACGGAGTGACAAAAACTTGGTTAAACGAACAACATCAAATTTTCGCTGGAATAACTAAAGAAGGCCCTGGTATACCAAAAACTGTTGATATATCATTAGGTAAAACGTTTGATATACTTGTTCAAATTCAAAAAGTGAGTCCATCTCAACTACATCAATAATTTGTAATAATGTGCGAGAAGGCTTGCTTAAGGGCACGACGATTCGTGAAAAGTTTAAATTTGGTTGGAATCGGGTTATCGAACTTGGGACATTTGTTTATATGCTGAAGGCCCATCTACATGGAATCTTCGAGTTAAGCAGTGAGAGCGTTAGTAGTGCAATCCGTTTGTGTTGGAATGCTGTAACTCTTAGAGATTTAACATAGGTAGATGCACAATAGCCGCCCTCAAAGGAAGTTCCAAACAACCTTTAAGGGCGGCTTCTGTTTTATGGATGGTTTATTACAAAAAAATGGAGTTAGGTACACAACTTTATTGTCTGTAAACAAATGTCTGGTGATAAAAAAGTGTGGAACTAGTCATTTTACAAACATCAAGAAAGATCCCGATGATATATCGGGATCTTTTTAGCTTAGGAAGGCAATTATGTCTACAATAGGCTAACGAATTCGAACTATTAGAAAAACAAACAACTTAAATCAAATAAAGTTTGCAAATATAATTGGAATTTCTCAAGGAACGTTGAGTGAGCTGGAATAAGATAAATACAGACCCTCTCTTGATATACTTATAGCAATTAAAGAAAACTTCAATTCCCATATAGAGTGGTTAATCTTTGGAGATACGCCTGTAGCAATTGAGCCCACACAGTAGGGGAACGTCATTCGATTAGCAATACAAAGTAAATAATCAGTTGTAACGTCAAAAACCTTTGCTAAAGATATTAAATGATTAATTTTAGGCCGTGCTACGTTTCACTCCCAATTAGAAACAACCTGTTTAGTTACCCCGATCTTATTACAAATTTCCTTTTGTGTCTATTTATGGATTAGACTCAAATTTTTACATCTCTGTTCCAAAGTATTCATGAATTCATCTCTATTAAATCAAATAGGTTTTACCCGACCCATCTGCTTACTAATTATACCTACTTATAGCCCATATTATAGCTTATTCATGCTCTACTGTACCCTACGAGTAGCCTATGAATAGGCTACGAAGTAAAATATATCTAAGAAATATTACTTTGCTATTGTATAAAGCTGTGAGTTGTTATATTCTACATTTGTATTTTGAAGTAAAACTAAAATATATCTTAGGAGTAGAAAAAGATAACTGAACTTTACTCTGATTTAGTAGTTCTAAAAAGAAGGTGAATAATGAGCAAAATTCGATCAAGTAGCTCTATAGCATCTATTCAACGGAAAATCAAAGAAGGAAGAGGTCAAGGCCACTTTTCGGAATATAAACCTTGGTTGACTATCATGATGTACCTTCAATAGGGATAGTTACTCGAATTCTTGGTTGGAAAAGTGGTCGACTTCACCATTATTTGTCTGAACACTTTGAATTGGCACATCATTACTAAATGGAGTGGTCAGAGCAAGTGATTGATATTCGCGAACAATTTCCTTTATTACCTCTAGATAAAACCCTCTATATTGCACAAAAGTTAGACATTAAACATCCAACTGACCCCAAGAATAAGCTTCCCATCATTATGACTACAGATATGTTACTTACAGTAAAACAAGAAGAAAGTATAAAATTTATTGCACATTCTATCAAACCTTCTAACAAGTTGACAAAACGAGTTGTAGAGAAATTACAGATTGAAAAAGAGTTCTTTAAAGACCAAAAGATAGAGTGGGCACTTATTACGGAAAGACAGATAAACTACAATTTGGTTAGGAATGTCGAATGGCTTCATAATGCTAAAAACAACGATAAATTGTCAAATCATCATATAAATAGTCTCGAAGATAATCTCTATTGTGCTATTCAACAAAGTGAAAAACCACTTGCGAAAGTTACAAGAGAACAAGATGAATTATTTGGTTTACCAAGTGGGTACTGCATGCAAATCGTGAAATATTTAATAGCGAATCGCTATTGGTAGTGGATATGACTCATCTAATACAGCCTACTCTACAATCCATGATTATTTTAGAAAATAGATCGCAAAGCGCAAGGATTCGGAGCACCGGCAGAGAATGTCTCCAGGGAAGATCTCCCAAATCGGCCGGCACCCCGCCTGAATGTCGACACGCGTCGAATTCCTCGATTGATGGCAAACCATTCCCAGCGTTTCTTTTCCATTCGTTTTTTTTAGGCAAAATATTAACACTTTATGTTGGACAGACCAAATTTAACTAAAGTTTTACTATACATTCTTGGAAATTTTGATATAATTCTACCTAGGTTACCTTTCCAATTATGATAGAAAATAGAATTAGATGGTTTTTATATCTATCCAAGCTGTGCGCGAGAGACCAATCCACTGGCTACCCAGCAAGCAGGCATGCGGAGACCGACAATTGTGGAAAGTGACAGCCGAGAATATGTATGCTCCATGACGTCAGAAGGCTCAGAAAGGATGAAGCCAACCTTATCCCAATTCCGATGGAGGATGAAGCGCGTGAGCATTTTTGAAAATATGTAATTTACTTCCAATACAAAGGCTGTCCCGTTCATGCCATACGGAGCATTCTTTGAGCCTCATGCAGACCCATCGTCACATCTAATCGCAAGGAAAAGCTCACTACCCCGCAGCCGTATCTTTACTTATCCACACCAGACGGGGGAATACACAAATCGTACATAGAGTGTATCAATATCCCTTAAACATAGGCTTCGACAAAGGCAGCTCCGGTGCCGAATCCGGAGGTACGGCCGACTTCCTGCTGGCCGGCCGTAACCCTACAGCAAGCCTTACATCGATGGGAGGAACATCCCTTGTCCACCCCCAAATCCAATTCCGAACCCAATGTTAAACCAAAGCCCGTTTTCGGGCGGCTCGTCCGCAGCAAGCATATGAAGCAGCGGAGCCGGAAGCACCGCATCTCTTGCGTAGAACGATGCTCTTAGTTGTCTTTCACGCATAGGAGCCGAGCGGGACAGCTGCTAGGCAGAGGATTGCCGCATGCGATCAACCGGGCAAGCAAAGCGGTGACCTGGCGAAAGCCATTGACATTCTTGTCACATGTTTGAAAAGGCGGGGAGCGAGGCTGAAGCGTTGCTGCGGCATATGCTCCGCCGGATTGCTTTTACCGATGAAGAGAGGGGAACGATCCAGATGGCTTTTGAAAAAGAAACGTTGTTTTGGAACGAAAAATTCGGTAGCGACGATTATACCCTGACGCAGCTGCCTTACAGCAAAGCTCCAAGCTCCCTGGCGCCCATTATGACAACCGTCGGCGGGACGCTTCCGGAGGAAGTGGCGCAGCGCGTCCTTCAAATGAGCAAGGGCGCTCCGCTGGCCACTTTTATGATTTTGCTCGCCGGTGTTCAGTCGCTCTTGCATAAATATACAGGCGCTTCTGACATTCTGGTCGGCATGCCGGTTGTACGGAAACCGACGGAGACGCGCCGATCCGTTAATCATACGGTCATTTTGAAAAACTCGCTTTCGGCGGGTGCGACTTTTAAAACGCTTCTGAGCGAGCTGAGGACTTCCTTGCCGGAAGCGATTCAGCATCAACATATTCCATTCTTAAAAATGACAGAGAAGCTGGACCTGCAATATGCAGACGGGATACCCGTCATCCATACGCTAGTATCCCTTAAGGAGCTGCATCTGGACGAAATCGGGCAAAACGTGGTCACGGATTGTTCCTTTGAATTTAGCTTAACCGGCGGGACGATACAGCTAGCGCTGTCATATAACGAGCACTTATATGACTCCGAGTTCATGACGCGGGTCGTCGGCCATCTGAATCGCCTGCTGGCTGTGGGGCTTCACGAGTTGGAGCTGGACATTGTGCGGGCGGACATGCTGTCGGAGGACGAGAAATTTCAATTGCTGCAAAGCTTTAACGATACCGAGAAGGACTATCCCCGTGATCGGACGATTCATCAGCTCGTGGAGGAGCAGGCGAAGCGGGTGCCCGAAGCGACGGCGGTTGTCTTTGAGGGGCGCCGTCTTTCGTACGCGGAGCTGAACGAACGGGCAAACCGGCTGGCGCGGACGCTGCGATCGGTCGGCGTGCTGCCCAATCAGCTGGTAGGCTTGATGGTCAGGAGATCGCTGGAGACGGTCGTTGGCATTCTGGCGGTTCTGAAAGCTGGCGGTGCCTACGTGCCGATCGACCCGGAATACCCGGAAGAACGCATCCGCTACATTCTGGAGAACTCGAACGCGCAGCTGCTGCTGACTCAAAGGGAGCTGCAGCAGCAGGTGCCGTTCGAAGGGACCGTGGTGGCGCTGGATGACGAGCAGGCCTACAGCGACGATGGCTCGAACCTGGATCCGGCCAGCGGTCCGAATGATCTGGCTTATGTCATCTATACATCAGGTACGACGGGCAAACCCAAAGGGGTCATGCTGGAGCATCGCGGGCTGGTCAGCCTGAAACTGACGTTTGCCCATACGCTTCACACGACCGAACAGGATCGAGTGCTGCAATTCGCCAGCCTATCGTTCGATGCGTCGTGCTGGGAGATGTTCAACGCTCTATATTTCGGGGCGACCTTATATATACCGTCAACCGAGACGATTTTGGATGATCAGTTGTTCGAACGTTTCATGAACGAGCATGCAATTACGATCGCCACTTTGCCGCCAACTTATGCGGCTTATTTGAATTCAGACCGCCTGCCGAGTCTGAGCAGGCTCATCACGGCGGGCTCCGCCGTTTCAGCCGAATTCGTGCAGCAGTGGAAAGACAAGGTACAGTACTATAACGCGTACGGTCCGACGGAAGCCTCGATCGCCACATCCGTGTGGGCGGCGTCTACGTATGACACCGAACGCAGAGCGATACCGATCGGACGTCCGATCTGGAACCATCGCTTGTATATACTGGGCGCACAGAATCAACTGGCGCCTATCGGAGTGGAAGGGGAATTGTGCATCGCGGGCGTCGGCCTCGCCCGGGGATATTGGAACCGGCCGGATCTGACGGCGGAGAAATTCATCGAACACCCGTTTGAGCCCGGAGAGAGACTGTACCGGACGGGCGACTTGGCCCGCTGGCTGCCGGACGGAAATATTGAGTACTTGGGCCGGATTGACCATCAGGTGAAAATCCGTGGATTCCGGATCGAGATCGGCGAGATTGAAGAGCAGCTTCTGAAGATCGACTCCGTGCAGGAGACGATCGTAATCGCGCGGGAAGGCAAAAACGGGCAAGAACTGTGCGCTTACCTGGTCGCGGGCCGCCCGCTTACGCTCGGCGAACTGAGAAGCGCGCTGGCGCAAAAATTGCCAAATTACATGATTCCGGCGCATTTTGTTCAGCTTCCGCGGATGCCGCTCACGCCGAACGACAAAATCGACCGCAAGGCTTTGCCCGCTCCGGAAGGAAACGCGCTGACCGGCGGCGCGTACGTAGCTCCCCGCAATGAAGCCGAGCGGACGCTTGCCGATGTGTGGCAGGCGGTATTGAACGCCGATCGCGTTGGGGTAACGGATCATTTCTTCGAGCTGGGCGGAGACTCAATCAAGTCCATTCAAGTATCTTCGCGGCTTCATCAAGCCGGGTACAAGCTGGAAATCCGGGATTTGTTCAAATATCCGACTATCTCACAGCTCAGCCTGCATGTGAAACCGATCGTACGTACCATCGATCAAGGCGAAATAACGGGTGAAACGGCGCTGGCGCCGATTCAGCATTGGTTTTTCGAGAGCTCCTTTGCGGCCCCGCATCATTTCAACCAGTCGGTGATGCTGTACCGGAAGGAACGCTTCGACGAAGAGACGGTGCGTCAGGTGCTGCAAAAGCTGGCCGAGCATCATGACGCCTTGCGGATGGTGTTCCGCAAGACGGAACAAGGGTTTAGCGCGCGGACCCGCGCGATTCAGGAAGGTGGGCTGTTCGCGCTGGACGTATTCGACTTCAAGGATGCGGAGAATACCGCGCAGGCTGTGGAAGCGAAGGCAACGGACATTCAAGCGGGCATCGATCTGGAGAACGGGCCCCTCGTGAAGGCGGGACTATTCCGGTGCGCGGACGGCGATCATTTGCTGCTCGCGGTTCATCATGCCGTGGTGGACGGCGTGTCTTGGCGCATTTTGATGGAGGATTTCGCTCTGGGTTACGAGCAGGCCGGCAAAAGGGAGGAAATTCGTTTCCCAGCGAAAACGGATGCGTACCGCACTTGGTCCGAGCAGCTGGCCGCTTACGCGCAAAGCCCGGAGATGGCGAAGGAACGGGCCTATTGGCAGGCCGTGGAACAAATTGCGGTTCCGGCCTTGCCGAAGGATCTGGAGGCGGACGTTACGACGCAGCAGGACAGCGAATCGCTGTTCGTCCGTTTGACTCCTGAAGAAACGGAGCTGCTGCTGAAGCGGGTTCACCGGGCCTACAACACCGAAATGAACGATATTTTGGTAACGGCGCTCGGCATAGCCGTTCGCAAGTGGACGGGACACGAACGGGTGCGGATCAATCTCGAAGGACACGGACGCGAATCGATCGGAACGGATATCGACATCACGCGCACAGTCGGCTGGTTTACGACCAAGTTTCCGGTCGTCCTGGAGCCGGAAACCGACCGGGATTTGGCCTATCAGATTAAACAGGTCAAGGAAAGCTTGCGCCGCATTCCGAACAAGGGGCTTGGGTACGGCGTATGCCGCTATCTCTCCAAATCGGAGGATGGCTTTGTTTGGGGCGCAGAGCCGGAAATTAATTTTAACTACCTCGGCCAGTTCGACGATGATGTCAATCAGGACGAGATCGGCATATCTTCTTATTCCAGCGGCAGCCCGGCCAGCGACCGGCAGGCCCGCAGCTTTGTGCTGGATATCAACGGCATGGTGCTGGAAGGCGCTTTATCGCTCGATCTCAGCTACAGCCGGAAGCAGTATCGCAAGGAAACGATGGAAGCCTTCGCTCAGCGGCTTGAGCAAAGTCTCCGAGAGCTCATTACCCACTGCGCAGGCAAAGAAAACACCGAATTGACGCCGAGCGACGTGCAATTTAAAGGCTTGACCATCGCGGAATTGGAGCAAATCGTCCAGCGCTCGGGCCATCTCGGGGAAATCGAAAATATTTACTCGCTTACGCCGATGCAGAAGGGCATGTGGTTCCACAGTGCGCTTGACCAGCAAACGGCAGCTTACTTCGAGCAGACGCAGTTTACGATGCGGGGAGCGCTCGACGTCCAGCTTTTCGAGAGGAGCTGGATGGAGCTTGCGAAACGTCATCTGGTGCTGCGGGCGAATTTTGTGAAAGGACCGGCGGGCGAGCCGCTGCAAATCATATACCGCGACAAGCCGGTCGGCTTTGAATATGAAGAGCTGCTTCATTTGCAGTCGGATGAGAAACAAGCGTACTTGGATCAAAAGGCCGAGGATGACAAGCTTCGCGGCTTCGACCTGGAACATGACGCGCTCGTTCGGGTTACGATCCTGCGCACCGAAGAGCAAAGCTATCATGTGCTGTGGAGTTTCCAGCATATTTTGATGGACGGCTGGTGCCTACCGCAGCTGACGCAGGAGCTGTTTGAAACGTACTCGGCCTTGGCATCCGGCAAGCAGCCAGCGGGAGATAAGGGATCGGATTATGGCGCCTATATCGAATGGTTGGAGAAACAGGACGATCAGGCGGCATCCGGCTATTGGACGGCATTCCTGGCAGGTTATGAAGGGCAAACCGTACTCCCGGGACAAAAGGAACCGGCGCCGAACGGCAGATTTACGGCTGATCACGTCACCGCCGAGCTGGGCAAAGACTTGAGCGAGCGGATGGACCAGGTGGCGAAACAGCGCCTGGTTACGGTCAATACGCTGCTGCAAGCCGCTTGGGGCGTGATGCTGCAAAAATATAACGGGACAAACGATGCCGTATTCGGCAGCGTCGTGGCCGGAAGACCGGCGGAAATCCCGGGCATCGAGTCCATGATCGGGCTGTTCATCAATACGGTGCCGGTCCGCGTCACGAGCGAAGCGGACACCGTGTTCGCCGACCTGATGGCGAAGCTCCAAGAGCGGGCGCTGGAGTCCGGGCGTTATGATTACTATCCGCTGTATGAAATTCAAGCCCGCAGCGTGCAAAAGCAGAACCTAATCAACCATATCATCGCTTTCGAGAACTATCCGGTGGACGAGCAGATGGAGCAGGCGGGCGACCAGCAGCACGGCGACCTGACGATCGCTGACGTTCAGATGGAGGAGCAGACGAACTATAACTTCAACGTGACCGTGGTGCCGGGAGTCGAGATCGAAATTCGGTTCGACTTTAACGCCGAAGTGTTCGATAAAGACAGCATCGAGCGGCTCAAGGGGCATCTCGTCCATCTGCTGGAGCAGGTGACGGATAACCCGGAAATTACAGTGGGCGAGCTGGAACTTGTGACGGAGGCGGAAAAAAACGACCTTCTCGGACGTTTTAACGACACCATCACGGAATTTCCGCGCGGGAAGACGCTCATTCAATTGTTCGAAGAGCAGGCGGAGCGCATCCCGGATGCAGCCGCCATCTCCTTGAATGAGCAAGAGCTGACCTACCGCGAGCTGAACGAACGCGTCAACCGCCTTGCCCGTACCTTGCGTAGCCACGGGATATCCAAAGGCCGTCTGGTCGCCATTATGGCTGAGCGTTCCATTGAAATGGTGGTGGGCATGCTGGCGGCACACAAAGCCGGAGCGGCTTACGTACCGATTGACCCGGAATATCCCGAGGAGCGTATCCGTTTCTTGATCGAGGATTCGGGAGCGCAGGTCATGCTGACGCAAAGCCGCTTGCGCGAGCGCCTGGCGGGTTCAGACTCCGTGATCTTATTGGATGACGAGGCCTTCTATCACGAGGACGGCACAAATCTAAATCCGGGCACCGAAGCGACAGATCTGGCTTGCGTCATCTATACGTCAGGTACGACGGGCAAGCCGAAAGGCAACCTTGTTTCGCACCGCAACATCGTGCGGATCGTGCGAAATACGAATTATATCGACATCACCGAGCGGGATCATGTCCTCCAGCTTTCGAGCTATTCGTTCGACGGAGCGATTTTCGATATTTTCGGCGCTTTGACCAACGGGGCGCGGCTGGTGCTGGTTCTTCGCGAGACTTTGCTGGAAATCGGCCGGCTGGCGGATCTCATCCAGCGCGAGCGCATCTCGGTCATGCTGATTACGACGGCTTTCTTCAACATCCTTGTAGATGTGAACGTCGACTGCCTGCGGGATGTCCGGGCGATTTTGTTCGGAGGAGAGCGCGTGTCGGTCGGCCATGTGCGTAAAGCGCTCGCCCATATCGGACCGGGCAGGCTCAACCATCTGTACGGCCCGTCGGAAAGCACGGTTTATACCACGTACCTTCCGGTCGACTTCGTCGATGAGTCGGCGGTTACCGTACCCATCGGACGGCCGATCAGCAATACGACGGTGTATATCGTCGACAGCCGGAATAAGCTTCTGCCGATCGGCGTGGCCGGGGAGCTTTGCGTCGGCGGAGAAGGCTTGGTACGGGGCTACAATAACCGGCCGGAGCTGACGGCGGAGAAATTTGTGGACAATCCGTTTGTGCCGGGAGAGCGCATGTACCGGACGGGGGATTTGGCGAAATGGCTGCCGGACGGCACGATCGAATACGTAGGACGGACGGACGACCAAGTGAAAATCCGCGGCTTCCGCATTGAGCTGGGCGAGATCGAAGCTCAGCTTCAGAAAGTGGAGGGAATTCGGAAAACGACGGTATTCGCGAGGGAAAACGCCTCCGGCGAGAAGCAGCTTTGCGCCTATTATGAAGCGGACCGCGAGCTTCCGGCGGCCGAGCTGAAGAGCGCGCTTTCCCAGGAACTGCCGGCCTACATGATCCCGGCGTACCTGATCCAGTTGGAGCGGCTCCCGCTGACGGCAAACGGCAAGGTCGACCGCCGGTCCCTTCCGGCGCCGGAGGAGAGCTTGCAGCCGGGCGAAGGACGTACTCCGCCTCGGACTCCGCTGGAAGCCAGCTTGGCCGGAATTTGGAAAAGCGTGCTCGGATTGGAGCACATCGGGGTTCATGACAACTTCTTCGACCTGGGCGGCCATTCCCTGCGGGCGACGACACTGGTGAGCAAGGTGCATCAGGAGCTGAACGTCGAGCTGCCTCTGCGCGACGTATTTCGCTACTCGACGATCGAAGAGATGGCTCTGGCCATCTCCCGGATCGGAGAGCAGTCGTTCTCGTCGATTCCGCTGGCAGGCGCAAGAGCATATTATCCGCTTTCCTCAGCTCAGAAGCGGCTGTTTATCCTGAATCAGCTGGAAGGGGCCGATCAGAGCTACAACATGCCGGGTGTGCTGCTGCTGGAAGGATCGATTGACCGGAGCCTGCTGGAGAAGGCTTTCCGCGGACTGATCGCACGGCACGAAACGCTGCGAACTGGCTTTGAGATCGTACAAGGCGAAGCTGTACAGCGCATTTACGAGAGCGTCGACTTTGCCGTTGAGTACCGTCATGCGAGCGAGGAAGAAGCGCCCGAAGTCGTGCAGGCCTTCATCCGGCCTTTCGACTTGGCGAAGCCTCCGCTGCTGCGGGCGGAACTCGTAGAGCTGGCAGCCGAACGTTATTTGCTAATGTTCGACATGCACCATATCGTCTCCGACGGGGTTTCGATGGACGTGTTAGTCGAGGAACTCGTTCGTCTGTACGGCGGCGAATCATTAGAGCCTTTGCGCATTCAATACAAGGACTATGCGGTATGGCAGCAGTCGGACGAGCAAAAAGTGCAGTTGAAACGCGAGGAAGCTTACTGGCTGGATCGTTACCGCGGCGAGCTTCCGGTTCTGGAAATGCCGACGGACTATCCGCGTCCTGCCGTGCAGAGCTTTGAGGGACAAACGCTGACGTCCTTCGTGGACGAGGCAACGAACGAAGGCTTGAAGCAGCTGGCCGCTCAAAGAGGAACGACGCTGTATATGGTGCTGCTTGCGGCATATACCGTGCTTTTGCATAAATACACAGGTCAGGACGATTTGATCGTCGGAACGTCGATTGCGGGCAGAACGCACGGAGACACGCAGCCTTTGATCGGAATGTTCGTCAATACGCTGGCGCTCCGCAATTATCCGGCTTCGGAGAAGACCTTCCTGTCGTATCTGGAAGAAGTGAAAGAAACGACCTTAGGCGCTTACGAGCATCAGAATTATCCGTTCGAAGAGCTCGTCGATAAAGTGCAGGTCAGCCGGGATTTGAGCCGCAACCCGCTGTTTGACACGATGTTCTCCCTGCAAAACTTGGAGGATAAAGAGTTTGAGCTGGAAGGGCTGAAATTGTCCCCGTACCCTAGCGAATACGGCACGGCCAAGTTCGACCTGAGTGTGGATGTTACGGAAGAAAACGGCGGCCTGGAGTGCAGCTTTGAATTCGCAACGGCTCTTTATAAAGAAAGCACGATCCGGCGGCTGTCGACTCATTTCGGACATTTGCTTGCGACGATCGTAAGCCGTCCAGATGCGAAGATTGCCGAGCTGAACTTGCTGACGGCAGAGGAAAAAGAGCAAATTCTCGGCGCGTTCAACCCGGCGCAGCCGGAAGCGGCTCCTGCGGTCGCGTTCCATCGGCTGTTTGAGGAACAGGTGGAGCGCACGCCGAAAGAGACGGCCGTCGTGTACGAGAACGACCGGCTGACGTATGCGGAGCTGAACGAGCGGGCGAACCGCTTGGCGGCTACGCTGCGCGCAAGCGGCATCGGCCGGGAGACGATCGTCGGCATTCTCGCCGAGCGTTCGGTGGACTTGCTGGTGGCCGTGCTGGCCGTCTGGAAAGCGGGCGGGGCGTATGTGCCGCTCGACCCGGATTATCCGGCGGAGCGCGTGCGGTTCATGCTCGAAGACAGCGGAGCGAAGGTACTGCTGACGCAAACGGCGCTGCGAGAGCGTGCCGAAGCCTGGCTCGGCGAAGAGGAACTGACGCTGGCGGCGGTGCTGTACCTGGACGAAGAAACTTCGTACAGCGAGGAGCGGACGAATGCGCCGATTGGCTCCCGCATGGTCTCCGGCAAGCTGACGGATGCTGTGGACGACGGCGATGAGAGCCATCAGAATGTTGGCACCGACAGCTTCCATGAAGCCCGTCTGGAGGATCTGGCGTACGTGATCTATACGTCGGGAACGACGGGTAAGCCGAAGGGCGTGATGATCGAGCACCGCAGCCTGGTGAACACGGCGGCGGGCTACCGGCGGGAATACCGGTTGGATCAGTTCCCGGTGCGGCTGCTGCAGCTCGCAAGCTTCTCGTTTGACGTATTTGTGGGAGATATCGCGCGGACGCTGTATAACGGAGGCACGATGGTGATTGTGCCGAAGGACGACCGGATCGATCCGTCTCGTCTGCACTACTGGATCAGCCAGCAACAAGTGACGATCTTCGAATCGACGCCGGCGTTGATCGTGCCGTTCCTGGAGTACGTGCACGAGCAGGGGCTGGATATGAGCTGGATGGAGCTGTTAATCACGAGCTCGGACAGCTGCAGCGTGGCGGATTACCGGACCTTGCAGGAACGCTTCGGCTCGTTGTTCCGGATCATCAACGCATACGGCGTGACGGAAGCGGCGATCGACTCAAGTTTCTACGACGAGCCGCTGACGAAGCTACCGCAGACAGGCAATGTGCCGATCGGCAAAGCGTGGCTGAATGCGAAATTCTACATCGTGGACGCGCACCTGAATCCGGTGCCGGTCGGGGTGCTGGGCGAGCTGGTCATCGGCGGAGTCGGAGTGGCGCGCGGGTACTTGAACCGTCCGGAGCTGACGGAAGAGAAGTTCGTAGACAGCCCGTTCGCCGCGGGCGAGCGGCTGTACCGCACGGGAGACTTGGCGCGGTGGATGGAGGACGGTAACGTGGACTTCATCGGCCGGATCGACAACCAGGCGAAAATCCGGGGCTACCGGATCGAGACGGGCGAGATCGAGTCGCAGCTGCTGCGGGTGGAAGGCGTGCGCGAAGCGGTGGTGCTGGTTCGAAGTGATGCGAACGGGCAGAAGGCGCTATGCGCGTATTACACGCCGGATACCGGAGCGGAGCTGGCAGTGAACGATCTGCGCGGCGCGCTGGCGCAGGAGCTGCCGGGGTACATGATCCCGTCGTACTTCGTGGAGATGGAGCGCCTACCTCTGACGCCGAACGGAAAGATTGACCGGAAGGCGCTACCGGCGCCGGAAGGTGAAGCGGGAAGCGGAACGGAGTACGTCGCACCGCGCAATGAGCTGGAAACGAAGCTGGTAGCGATTTGGCAGGAGGTGCTGGGGCTTGCGAAGGAGATTGGCGTTCACGACAACTTCTTCGACATCGGCGGGCACTCCCTGCGGGCGACGACGCTGGTCAGCAAGATTCATAAAGAGTTGAACGTGGATCTGCCGCTGCGCGACGTGTTCCGCCATTCCACCATCGAGAGCATGGCAGCCGCCATTTCCCGGCTGGATGAGCAGACATTCGTTGCCATTCCGGTGGCGGATGACCGAGAGGTGTACCCGCAATCTTTTGCTCAAAAACGTCTCTTTATCCTGAATCAACTGGAAGGCGCGGAGCTTAGCTACAACATGCCGGAAGCGATGCTGCTGGAGGGTGCTTTGGACCGGGCAAGGTTCGAAGAAGCGTTACGTAAGCTCGTGGCGCGGCATGAAACGCTGCGCACCGGGTTCGAAATGGTGGATGGCGAAGCATCGCAGCGGATTTACCAAGACGTGAATTTTGCCGTGGAGTTCTATCGAGTGGATGAGCAAGAGGCCGAAGAGATGGTTCGCCGTTTCGTCCGTCCGTTTGACTTGGCGAAGCCTCCGCTGCTGAGGGTAGGCCTTGTCGAGCTGGCTCCAGAACGCCATATTCTAATGTACGACATGCATCATATTATTTCCGATGGCGTCTCGATGGAAATCTTTGTTGAAGAATTCGTCCGCTTGTACGGCGGCGAGCAATTGGAGCCTCTGCGCATTCAGTACAAAGACTACACCGTTTGGCAGCATTCGCAGGAGCAGAAGGAACGGCTTCAGCGTCAGGAGGCGTACTGGCTGGACATGTTCCAAGGCGAGCTGTCGGTGCTGGAAATGCCGACCGATTATCCGCGTCCGTCCGTGCAGAGCTACGAAGGCCAAACGCTGGAGTTTTTCTTCGACGCTTCGAAAACCGACGGCCTAAAGCAGCTGGCCTCGGAAACGGGCACGACGCTGTTTATGGTGCTGCTTGCAGCGTATAACGTCCTTCTGCATAAATATTCAGGTCAGGAAGACGTGATCGTCGGTACGCCGATTGCCGGAAGGAATCATGGAGATGTGCAGCCGTTGATCGGGATTTTCTTAAACACGCTGGCTATCCGCAGTTATCCGGCTTCGGAGAAGACATTCCTGTCATACCTGAACGAAGTCAAAGAAACGACCCTCCACGCCTTCGAGCATCAAAACTATCCGTTCGAAGAATTGGTGGACAAGGTGCAAGTCACCCGTGATTTAAGCCGCAATCCGCTCTTCGACACGCTGTTTACGATGCAGAATACGGAAAACGAGGAATTTGAGCTGGAAGGGCTTCGCCTGATTCCTTATCCGAGCGCATTGGATACCGCGAAGTTTGATATCAGCTTGGATGTGGGCGAGGAGAACGGCGGCTTGGATTACAGCTTCGAATATGCGACGGCTCTCTACAAAAGGGAGACGATCGAACGGCTGGCGAAACATTACGAGCAGCTGCTCGAAACGATCGTAAGCCGTCCAGATGCGAAGATTGCCGAGCTGAACTTGCTGACGGCAGAGGAAAAAGAGCAAATTCTCGGCGCGTTCCACCCGGCGCAGCCGGAAGCGGCTCCTGCGGCCGCGTTCCACCGGCTGTTTGAGGAACAGGTGGAGCGCACGCCGGAAGAGGCGGCCGTCGTGTACGAGAACGACCGGCTGACGTATGCGGAGCTGAACGAGCGGGCGAACCGCTTGGCGGCTACGCTGCGCGCAAGCGGCATCGGCCGGGAGAAGATCGTCGGCATTCTCGCCGAGCGTTCGGTGGACTTGCTGGTGGCCGTGCTGGCCGTCTGGAAAGCGGGCGGGGCGTATGTGCCGCTGGACCCGGATTATCCGGCGGAGCGCGTGCGGTTCATGCTCGAAGACAGCGGAGCGAAGGTGCTGCTGACGCAAACGGCGCTGCGAGAGCGTGCCGAAGACTGGCTTGGCGAAGAGGAGCTGGCGCTGGCGGCGGTGCTGTACCTGGACGACGAAGCGTCGTACAGCGAGGAGCGGACGAATGCCGACAGCTTCCATGAAGCCCGTCCGGAGGATCTGGCGTACGTGATCTATACGTCGGGAACGACGGGCAAGCCGAAGGGCGTGATGATCGAGCACCGCAGCCTGGTGAACACGGCGGCGGGCTACCGGCGGGAATACCGGTTGGATCAGTTCCCGGTGCGGCTGCTGCAGCTCGCAAGCTTCTCATTCGACGTGTTCGTGGGAGATATCGCGCGGACGCTGTACAACGGAGGCACGATGGTGATCGTGCCGAAGGACGACCGGATTGATCCGTCTCGTCTGCACCACTGGATTGAGCGGGAACGGGTCACCATCTTCGAATCGACGCCGGCGCTGATCGTGCCGTTCCTGGAGTACGTGCACGAGCAGCGGCTGGATATGAGCTGGATGGAGCTGTTGATCACGAGCTCGGACAGCTGCAGCGTGGCGGATTACCGGACCTTGCAGGAACGCTTCGGCTCGTTGTTCCGGATCATCAATGCATACGGCGTGACGGAAGCGGCGATCGACTCCAGTTTCTACGACGAGCCGCTGACGAAGCTGCCGCAGACAGGCAATGTGCCGATCGGCAAAGCGTGGCTGAATGCGAAATTCTACATCGTGGACGCGCATCTGAACCCGGTGCCGGTTGGGGTGCTAGGCGAGCTGGTCATCGGCGGAGTCGGAGTGGCGCGCGGGTACTTGAACCGTCCGGAGCTGACGGAAGAAAAGTTCGTAGACAGCCCGTTCGCCGCGGGCGAGCGGTTGTACCGCACGGGAGACTTGGCGCGGTGGATGGAGGACGGGAACGTGGACTTCATCGGCCGGATCGACAACCAGGCGAAAATCCGGGGCTACCGGATCGAGACGGGCGAGATCGAGTCGCAGCTGCTGCGGGTGGAAGGCGTGCGCGAAGCGGTGGTGCTGGTTCGAAGTGACGCGAACGGGCAGAAGGCGCTATGCGCGTATTACACGCCGGATACCGGAGCGGAGCTGGCGGTGAACGATTTACGCAGCGCGCTGGCGCAGGAGCTGCCGGGCTACATGATCCCGTCGTACTTTGTGGAGCTGGAGCGCCTGCCGCTGACGCCGAACGGAAAGATTGACCGGAAGGCGCTGCCGGCGCCGGAAGGGGAAGCGGGAAGCGGAACGGAGTACGTCGCACCGCGCAATGAGCTGGAAACGAAGCTGGCAGCGATTTGGCAGGAGGTGCTGGGGCTTGCGAAGGAGATTGGCGTTCACGACAACTTCTTCGACATCGGCGGCCACTCCCTGCGGGCGACGACGCTGGCGGGCAAGGTATTTAAGGAATTAAACGTCAACCTGCCGCTGCGCGACGTATTCCGTCACTCGACGATTGCGGCGATGGCCGAGGCGATCGCCCGGATGGAACGGCGGGAGCATGAGGCCATTCCTCAAGCGGAGGAGAGAGAGTACTACCCTCTGTCCTCCGCGCAGAAACGGCTGTTCATTCAGCACACGCTGGATGGAGCGGATCAGCTTTACAACATGCCGGAGTTGGTGCAGGTGGAAGGCGAGTTTGATTTAGACCGGTTGGAAGCCGCCTTGCGGAAATTGATAACACGGCATGAATCGCTGCGCACCGGTTTTGAAATCGTGAAGGGCGAAGCGGTTCAGCGGATTTACCCGCAGGTTGATTTTGCTATCGAGCATCATCAAGCGGATAAAGAGGATGCGGCTCAAATCGAGCAGATCGTCCGCAGCTTCGTTCGTCCATTTGATCTCGGCAAGCCGCCGCTGCTGCGCGCCGGGGTCATCGAACTGGAGCCGAACCTGCATATTCTCCTTTTCGACATGCACCATATGGTGTCCGACGGCGTATCAATGGCGATTGTGATCGATGAGTTCTCGAGTTTCTACGCAGGGGAAGAACTGCCGCCACTGCGCATTCAATACAAGGATTATGCCGTTTGGCAGCAGTCGAAGGCCCACCGAGAGCGGATCGGGCGGCAGGAAGCTTACTGGCTACAAACCTTCGAAGGCGAGCTGCCGACGGCGGACCTGCCGATGGACTACGAACGGTCTGCGGCTCGCAGCTACGAAGGTGCGCATCTGGAGTTCGACGTCGAAGCTTCTCTCTCTACGCGGCTGCGCGAATTGGCGGCCGAGCGTGAAAGCACGCTGTTCATGGTGCTGCTTGCGGCTTATACCGTGCTGCTGTCCAAGTACAGCGGGCAGGAGGACTTGGTCGTGGGCACCCCGGTGGCGGGAAGAACGAACGCCGATTTGGAACCGGTCATCGGGATGTTTGTCAATACGCTGGCGATCCGCAATCGCCCGTCGGGCGACAAAACGTTCTTGTCCTACCTGGAAGAAGTGAAGGAAACGGCTTTGGGTGCTTTCGAGAACCAGGATTATCCATTCGAGGAGCTGGTGGAGCGTTTGAATGTGAAGCGGGAGCCGGGCCGCTTCCCGCTGTTCGATGCCGTTTTCGACTTGCAAAATATCGAAGAACGAGACGCCGAGCTGGAAGGGGTCAGCCTGAAGACTTACGAGCTTGACCATTTGGAAGAAGCGAAGTTCGATCTGACGCTGTTTATGTATGAAAACAACGGGGCGCTGAGCGGGGGCTTCTTCTACGCCACCAAGCTGTTCAAAAAAGCGATGATCCGCACCTTGACCGAGGATTACCTGCGGGTACTGTCTCAAATTGCGGAAAATCCACAACTCGAGCTAAGCCGGATTGAATGTCATAAACCGGCGGCAGGCGCAAAAAGTGCCGTCGATACGATCGAATTCGCGTTCTAATCCTACAAGCGCGCCTCCGCCGTCAAATGAAAGCGGCGCGCATCCCAAGGAAGACGGCGAACAACGTCCAAGCCCGTAAACGCGCAGGCCGAAAGCAAGCTTTTTCGGACCTGCGCCGGGGCATGCGGTCACTTCATTTTTAGGGGAGATACGAATGAAATCTTTGTTTGAAAAGGAAGAACGATACTGGAGCGGCAAGTTTGACGCCGATGACAGCCTGAGCTTCCTTCCTTACAGTCAATCCTCCAAATTATCCGCCGACGGGGAAGCTGCGGCCGAGCCGGGCTTGCTTCACCGTACTCTGCCGAGTGAACTCTCGGAGAGAATCATTTGCCTCGCCAACGGTTCGGATTTGGCTTTGTACATGATTGTTTTGGCAGGAGTAAAAAGCCTGCTGTTCAAATATACCGGGCGGGACCAAGTGCTGATCGGTATGCCTTCTTATAGCGCAGACCCCGACGGGACTCCGCCGCCGCATGACATCTTGGTGATCAAGACGTCCGTAAGCCGCCAGACTACGCTGAAAACGCTGCTCGGGGGCATCAAAGCCTCCATCGGCGAGGCGCTGGAGTATCAGCACCTGCCTTTTCGGAAAATGGTGGAGCCGCTCCATCTGGACTATACGGGGGACGGCCTCCCGGTCGTCAACACCGTCGCATCCTTCGCCCCGATTCATCCGGAACCGCTGGTTAACCGGGTGGCGGCCGATACGGTTTTTCGCTTCGACCGCCAAAACCACTCCATCGAGCTGGAAATAAGCTTTGATGGGCAGCGGTACGAGCGGGCATTTGTGGAACAGGCGGCCGACCATCTTGTTCGGCTGCTGTCCGTGCTTTTATTTCAGCCGGATCTGGAGCTCGGACAAGCCGATGTGCTGTCCCCAGACGAGAGGGAGACGCTGCTGAAGCGATTTAATGACACCGAAACCGAGTTCGAGCGGGGGAAAACGATTTACGGCTTGTTCGAAGAACAGGCGGAGCTTTACCCGGACAACGTGGCCGCTGTCATGAACGAGCGGCAGCTGACATACCGCGAGCTGAACGAGCGATCCAACCGCCTTGCGCGGAAGCTGCGGGAGACGGGAGTAGAAGCGGACCAGCTGGTAGCGATTCTGGCCGAACGCTCGCTCGATATGGTTGTCGGCATTCTGGCGATTCTCAAAGCGGGCGGAGCATACGTGCCTGTCGATCCCGACTACCCGGAGGAGCGCATCCGCTTCATGATCGAGGATTCGGGCGCGCCGTTATTGCTGATTCAAAAGCATCTGCACGAGAAGACCAACTTCGCAGGAACGCGCCTCGAATTGGACGATTTCGTTTGGGGCGACAGAGGGGCGGACTCCGCCGATGCGCTGGACGCTTCGAACCTGGAGCCGATTTCCGGGCCGGGCAACCTGGCATATGTCATCTACACGTCGGGAACGACCGGCAGACCGAAAGGAACACTGATCGAGCATAAGAACGTCGTGCGGCTCCTGTTCAACGACAAGAACCTGTTCGACTTCGGGCCGTCCGACACGTGGACGCTGTTCCACTCGTTCTGCTTCGATTTCTCCGTCTGGGAAATGTACGGAGCGCTGCTGAACGGAGGCAAGCTGGTCATCGTACCGCCGCTCACGGCGAAAAATCCGGCCGATTTCCTGGCGCTGCTGGGCCGCGAACAGGTCACGATTTTGAACCAGACACCAACGTACTTCTATCAGCTGCTGCGTAAGGTCTTGGCGGACCATCCGTACGATCTGCGGATTCGCAACGTCATCTTCGGGGGCGAAGCGCTGAGTCCGCTGCTGCTCAAGGGCTTCAAGACGAAGTACCCAGAGACGAAGCTGATCAATATGTATGGCATTACCGAGACGACGGTTCACGTGACGTATAAGGAAATCACGTGGGTCGAAATGGAGGCGGCGAAGAGCAATATCGGCAAGCCGATCCCGACGCTGAGGGTGTACGTCCTGGATGAAAACCGCCGCCCTGTGCCGATTGGCGTAGCGGGCGAAATGTACGTGGCCGGGGAAGGCCTTGCGAGAGGATACCTGAACCGTCCGGATCTGACGGCGGAGAAGTTCGTCGATTCCCCGTTTGCGGAGGGGGAGAAACTGTACCGCTCGGGTGACTTGGCGGCTTGGCTGCCGGACGGCAACATCGAATACCTGGGCCGGATCGACCACCAGGTGAAAATCCGCGGGTACCGGATCGAGTTGGACGAAATCGAGACGCAGCTACTGAAGATCGCCGCCGTGCAAGAAGCCAAGGTGCTCGACCGCGACGACGCGAACGGCCATAAGCAGCTTGTCGCTTATTACGTCGCGGAAACGAGGCTGGCGGCGAATGAACTCAAGGAGGAGCTCGCCAAGCAGCTTCCGGGGTATATGATTCCTTCGCACCTCGTGCAGCTTTCGGGGATGCCGCTGACCCCGAACGGGAAAATCGACCGCAAAGCACTGCCCGCGCCGGAGGAAGCCGCGGCTGGAGGAGCGGAATATGTCGCACCGAGAACGCTGCTCGAAATGAAGATCGCACGCGTCTGGCAGGATACGCTTGGCGTTCCGCAGGTCGGCGTAAAGGATAACTTTTTTGAGTTGGGTGGCAATTCGTTAAGTCTGATGAGGCTCGTTCAAGCCGTTTACGATGAAACGGGCATCGAGATACCTTTGAACCGCCAATTCCACAATGTAACAGTTGAAGCCATGGCTTTCGGCGAGTCGGATCTCGGCCTGGATAAAGGGGGAGACTCCTTCATTAAGCTGAATAAAGCAGGAGATCTGAACGTGTTCTGCTTCCCTCCGGGCAGCGGTTTCGGCATCGGTTACCGAGAGCTCGCAAGCAGGCTTGACGGCCGGTTCGTGCTCTACGGCATTGATTTTATCGACGATGCCGTCGATTACGAGGCCATGCTGAACCGTTATGTGGACGAGATCGTCCACATCCAGCCGGAAGGACCTTACGTGCTGCTCGGCTACTGCTTCGGAGGCAACCTGACGTTCGAGGTAGCCAAAACGATGGAGAAAAGAGGGTATTCCGTAACGGACGTGCTCATGGTGGACTCGTGGATTAAGGACACGCTGACGCCTTCCGAAACGTCAGAGAAAGAGCTTGAAGAAATGCTTGCGGATTTCGA
Organism: Paenibacillus sp. lzh-N1; assembly: GCF_002872435.1. Taxonomy (NCBI): domain Bacteria; kingdom Bacillati; phylum Bacillota; class Bacilli; order Caryophanales; family Paenibacillaceae; genus Paenibacillus; species Paenibacillus sp. lzh-N1. Next base: position 2,505,765 of record NZ_CP025696.1, read on the forward strand.
CGAAGAAGAGAAGGAATTAATGAGCAACCCGCTCGTGCGGGAGCGGGTTCATCGGAAGGTCAAAGCGACCTTGGCGTACGAAGCGCAGCTTATTAATTCCGGTACGATCCCGGCCAGGATTTACGAACTGATTGCGAAGGACAGCGAAGCGTTCCGCCTGGAGCACCAATTGCCTTCCTGGCGGGGGGCAACGACGCAAGCTTACGCCGATTACCGGCTGGAGGGTGCGCACGAGGAATTGCTGGAACTCGCGCGCGTGGAAGAAACGGCCGTCGTCATCCGGGACATCTTAGAGCAAGTCAAGCGGCAGATCGAAGCGGAGGCCGGGGTACTGCATGGAAGCTGACCGCCAGCCGTCTGTTCTAGAACAAGGCACAGCGGCGCCTTCCAAACGCCAAACCGCTTACGCCGCCTGGAAAGCGTTCCGCTGGCTGATGTCCTATGTAAGCCGTCACAAAGGCTGGATGATCGTCGGTGTCTTGTCCGCGATTGCCGCCGCCGTTATTGAGATATGGACGGGAAGTTTGATCGAGCAGCTGACCACCCAGGCCGAGAAGGGGGCAGGGCCAATCGTTCTGCAAATCGTGTACGCGGTCTTTGTGGTCATCTTGATCGGTGTGCCGGCGAAGTTTTTCATGAGCTTCGGCGTGGAGCGAAGCAGCGCCTCTGCGGTGCAGGATATCCGCAACCATGTCATGCGTCATATCGGCAAACTCCCGGTCTCCTATTTGGAAAAGCAGCACTCTGGCGACGTATTGTCGCGGATCAGCAACGACCTGCAGCTCATCCAGCAGTTTATGATTCGGGACCTCGCCCAGTGGTTTTATCATCCGCTGTTGTTCATCGGCTGTTTCGCTTATTTGATCTACCTCCAATGGGAGCTGATGCTGTACAGCCTGCTGTTATTTCCTGTAGCGCTGCTGGTTTCCCAATGGATCGGCAAGCAGTTGGAGCGGTTGACGGAGGAAGCCCAGGCGAACATGGGGCGAATGAACGTCAACCTCCAGGATACGCTTGGGGGTATGCCTATTGTAAAAAGCTACCTGCTATCCGGCATGTTATCTCGCTCCTACCAAGTGCTGCTGCAATTGACGGCCCAAAAAAAGTTGGCCGTGAAAAAGCGGGAAGCTTGGGTCAACCCGCTGCTTTCGACGCTGATGATCAGCCCGATCATTTTCGCCGTGAGTTACGGAAGCTATTTGATCTACAAAGGGCAGCTAGGCGCGGGAGAGCTGATCGCCTTCCTGTACTTGCTGAATCTGTGTCTGGAGCCGCTGGAGCATATTCCCGAGCTCATCACGCGGACGTTCGAAATGGCCGGTGCCCTGAGAAGGGTCTCTGAAATCGTCGAGCAGCCGACCGAAACGGAAAATGGCCGTTCGCTTCCGAAAGCGAGCGCCGCCCCCATCGAGTTTCAGAACGTAACCTTCGGGTATGAGGAGAGCTCCCCGATCCTACGGAATGTTAGCTTCTCGGTGCCGGAAGGGAAGACGATCGCGCTTGTCGGAGCGAGCGGCGGAGGGAAGAGCACGGTGTTTAAGCTTGTATGCGGCTTTTATCCGCTTCCGGAGGACCAGGGCGAGATCCGCGTGTTCGGCAGCCTGATCCACGGCGCCGATCCGGAGCAGCTTCGGTCGCATTTTTCCGTGGTAACCCAGGATTCATATTTGTTTAGCGGCACGATCGCTGAAAATATCGGCTACGGGCGGGAAGGAGCGTCGATGGACGAGATTATCGAAGCCGCCAAAGCCGCTCAGGCGCATTCCTTCATTATGCAGCTTCCCGACGGCTACCAGACATATGTCGGAGAGCGCGGAGGCTTTTTGTCCGGCGGGCAGCGCCAGCGCATTGCAATGGCCCGGGCTTTTCTGAAAGATGCTCCCGTTCTGCTGCTGGACGAGCCAACGTCGGCTCTTGATCCGGAGTCGGAAAGCGCGGTTCAGGAAGCGCTGGGCGTATTGATGAAGCAGAGAACGACGATGGTTATTGCCCACCGGCTTTCTACAGTACAAAACGCCGATGAAATTTGGGTCATGGAACAGGGGAGTATTGTTGAAAAGGGCACTCATGAACAATTGCTGAAGATGAAGGGACTGTACGCCCAGTCGTACTATCAGGAATTTACCGAGTCTGCCGAACGTAGGGAGGTGGCGTACACATGAAAAAGGGCGGATGGCTCTCGCAAGTGAAAGAACTCGGCTACTTGCTGATGTTTATGAACCGAAAGCGCAAAACCCAGTACGCCATTGGCCTGGCCGTGACGGCGCTCACCCAGACATTGTTCCTGATCGCCTTCAGCTTGGTCGTACATAACTTGGTTGATTTCGCCGTGTCCCGAGATACGTCCCTGATGGTGGAAGCCTTTATTATTTTGGGCGCGGCCTTGTTCCTGGAAAATGTGATTTCTCCCTGGTTCATTTACTTATACCAGCGCAGTGTCGAGCTGACTGTGCTGAATATCCGCGAGCGTCTTTATGACAAGCTGTGCCGGGTGCGGCCGAGATTCCTGGAGCAGACGCACCATGGGGACTTGCTGTCGCGGGTGAACAACGACGTAACGACCGTTGAGTTTACATTCTCGCAGGTTTACTTCGTTTTGCTGCTTCAAGTTGTCTTTTGCATCGGCTCCATTGTCTCCATGGTGTTGATCGATTGGCGGTTTGCCGGCGTATCCTGCGTCATTCTGCTGCTGTCCTCCGTGGTCAGTCTGAAATTTGCGCGGGATATTCGCGCTTTGTCCGAACAAGGCTTGCAAACGCTCGGTAAAATGACCGAAAAATTCAAAGATTTTATGGGCGGCATTCAAATTGTGAAGCTGTTCCGCATCCGCACGATTTACGGCCAGTACGAGGCGTTGAACGAACAAATGACGCAGACGCTTCGGCAAACCGCGCAGAAGAACGGCATGCAGGCTGCGGTGAATCATTTTATCAGCTACGTCACGTTCTGCGGCATCATCGTCATCGGCAGTCTTCTTTATGCCTACGGACTGATGGGAATGGGAAGTGTCGCCGCCCTGGCGGTTCTGCAAGTGAATCTGACGCACGCCTTGTTGAACTTGGGGATGGTTCTGTCGATGACCCAAAATTCGCTCGCGGGCGCTCACCGGATTCAAGAGGTACTAAGAGAGGAAGAGGAACCGGATCGTTTGGGATCTCCTCACAGCGAGCTCGTGTCGGAGGCTGCGGTGGAGTTTCGCGATGTGGAATTTTCCTATCAGGCGGATAAAAAGGTGCTTGTCGACATCTCCATGCAGGTGTTTCCCGGCCAGGTCGCCGCTATCGTGGGGGCCAGCGGCAGCGGCAAAAGTACGCTGATCAAGCTGCTGCTCGGCTTTTATCCTGTGGACAGCGGAGAAATCCTGCTCCAAGGCAAACCGTTCGGCCATTACACGCTGGACGAAATCCGCAGGCAGATTGCATACGTTCCGCAGGAGCCGTTCTTGTTTACCGGCACGATTGAGGAAAACATCCGCTACGGCAACCCGGATGCAACGGATGAAGAAGTGATCGAAGCGGCCAAAGCGGCGTACGCTCACCATTTCATTCAGGAACTTCCTGAACAGTATAAAACGCCGGTGGGAGAGAGAGGAGCGTCGTTGTCGGGCGGACAAAGGCAGCGAATTGCGATCGCCCGGGCGATTCTCAAAAACGCCCCGATTCTGCTTCTGGACGAAGCGACTTCCGCACTGGATAACGAATCCCAGCATTGGGTACAGCAAGCCCTGAACGTATTGATGAAGGGGCGCACCACCATTCTGATCGCCCACCGCCTCAGCACCGTGGAACATGCGGATTTAATTACCGTCATGAACCAAGGGACGGTCGTCGAGCGGGGCCGCCATCAGGACCTGCTGGCGCTCGGGGGTTATTACGCCCGGCTGTACGGCTAGACCCGCTTTACGGCGGGCGGCTTCCTGCTTGCGAATGCGACAGAGTCTTTTAGTAATCCAAGGTATGACTTTATAACCGGTAGTTACCAGAAAACGTAGACACGAAAAAGGAGGAAGAGTCCGAAGGAGCCGTTCCGGGAGTGGCCTGCGCGGTTCTTCTAAGAGTGACTAAGTGACATCTAGGTACAAAGCCTATCTATAAAGAATCTCTAAACCGGGAGTGTGTCGATGTGAGAGAGAATACCAACGAGAAATATGGATTAACGCAAGCCCAGCGCCGAATATGGTTCATGGAAATTATGAATCCGGGAACGTCCATCACGATGCTTTCCGCGACCTACCAGATTACGGGCGAGATCAACACACAGCTTCTGGAGCAAGCGGCGGCAGAGATCGTCAAAACCTATGACGTTTTCCGAATCCGCATTAGCGGGGATTTGCAAAATCCAACGCAGTGGTTCGAAGAGCCGGAGAATGTCCAAGCTAGGATAAGCCGCCTCGAAATAGGCACAACCGAACAATTCTATGCTTGGGTGAAAGAAGTAAGCGAAAAACCGGCCAGCGTGTTCGACGAACACCTCCACCAATTTACGATTATCCATTTTGCGAACGGCCAAGTATGGCTCAATTTGACGGTAAATCATATTATCGCCGACGGCTTGTCCGTCAATGCTTTGCTGCATGCGGTGATGGAAAAATACCTGGAACTGCGCAAAGGCACCTACAGCAGTTACCAGGCCCCTTCCTATCTGGATTATATTTCTGCGGAGCGTGAATATGAGCAATCGCAGCGTTATCAAAAAGGCAAGGAATACTGGCTGACGAAGTATAACACTTTGCCTGAAACGACCGGCATTAAATCGTATCCGCCATTCTCGATCGGCAGCGAATCCAATAAACTGGCCATCACTTTGGACGGTTCCCGGTATGAACGCATTCTGGCCTTCAGCGAACAATATCAGGTCAGCTTATATACGTTATTTCTGTCTGCCATGTACGTCTTATTGTACAAGCTGACTGACAGCACCGATGTTCCGGTCGGCACGGTTTTCGCCAATCGCACCAGCAAGAAGGAAAAAGAAACGATCGGCATGTTCGTCAGCACCGTGGCTACGCGGATTCGTCTGAATCCGGACAGGCACGTGCTTTCCTTGATCCAAACGGTTTCCAAGGAGAATACGGCGGATCTGCGGTATCAGAAATACCCTTATAACCAATTGATCCAGGATTTACGCGAACAACACGGCCGCAACGATCTTTCGGGGCTGTTCCGTACGTCTCTGGAATATCTGCCTTTAAAAATCGTGGAGTACGAAGAAATCAAGGTACGCCTGGAGGCTCACTTCGCTAGGCACGAGATGGACGATTTGCTGCTGCGCTTCGACCATATGCTGAATGAAGGCCATGTAATTCTCCATGCTTCCTATCGTACCGGCCTGTTCGAGACGGCCGAGATTGATCGGATTATGGAACAGTATGTAACCGTTCTGGACCAGTTTCTTCAGACTCCCGAACTGCCGGTACGCGAGATTTCTCTGCTGAGCGATGAGGAGAGACACCGCATTCTCAACGTTTTTAACCCGCCGGTTGCAGGGCTTAGCGAGGGAGAAGCGTTTCATCGGTATGTTGAGAAGTTTGCCCGGGAAATTCCAGATCATCCGGCAGTCGTCTACATGGACAAACAGCTGACCTACGGCGAATTGAACGAACGCGCCGAGCGGCTGGCTTCTCTCCTTCGCGAACAGGGCGTGGGAAGGGAGACGATTACGGGGATCTGGGCGGAGCGTTCGGTGGAACTGCTGGTCGGAGTGCTCGCCGTTTGGAAAGCCGGCGGAGCCTATGTACCGCTGGATCCCGATTATCCGGCGGAGCGGATTGAGTACATGCTCAGCGATAGCGATGCATCGGTGCTGCTTACGCAGCGTCATCTGTTGGAGCGGGCCAGAGGTTGGTTGGCCGATGACCGGCTGAAGCTTCAAGCTGTCTATGCCATGGACGATGAACAGATTTATAACGGGGATGCCTTAGCCGTGGAATTTGAGTCTGTCGGCAGCGCCCCGCAAGACTTGGCTTATGTGATTTACACCTCGGGTACGACGGGACGCCCGAAAGGCGTCATGATCGAGCACGGTAGTCTCGTGAATACGGCGGATGCGTACCGTCGCGAGTACCGGTTGGATCAGTTTCCGGTGCGGCTGCTGCAGCTGGCCAGCTTCTCGTTTGACGTGTTCGTCGGAGACATCGCGCGGACGCTGTATAACGGAGGCACGATGGTGATTGTGCCGAAGGATGACCGGATTGATCCGAACCTCTTATACGGCTGGATTCGGGACCAAAACATTACGGTATTCGAATCGACGCCTGCGCTCATCCTGCCGTTCATGCAGCATATTTATGAAGAAGGGCTGGACATTAGCTCCATGCAGTTGCTGATTACCAGCTCGGATGCTTGCAGTGTCACCGATTACCGACTGCTGCAGGAAAGATTCGGCGGACAATTCCGCATCATCAACAGCTATGGCGTTACCGAAGCGGCCATTGACAGCAGTTTTTACGGTGAGCCTCTGGATAAGCTGCCGCCGTCAGGTCATGTGCCGATCGGCAAAGCTTGGCTGAACGCCCGGTTTTACATTGTCGATGCCGCATTAAAGCCGGTTCCTGTAGGGGTTCCGGGCGAGCTTGTCATCGGCGGCGCCGGGGTGGCGCGCGGGTACTGGAACCGTCCGGACCTAACCGCCGAGAAGTTTGTGGACAGCCCGTTTGTGCCGGGCGAACGTCTGTACCGGACAGGCGATTTGGCCCGCTGGCTGGAAGACGGCAACGTCGACTTCATCGGCCGGATCGACTATCAGGTGAAAATTCGCGGGTTCCGGATCGAACTCGGCGAAATTGAAACGGCCCTGCTGCGTTTCCCGGGCGTCAAGCAGGCTGTGGTGACCGACCGTACAGATGAGCAGGGGCAAAAGTATTTGTGCGGCTACGTGGCGGCGGATGCTTCCTTGCAGCTGAGCGATCTGCTGTCCCAATTGAAGCAAGAGCTGCCGGCCCATATGGTCCCGGCCCGGTTGGTGTCTCTTGATAAGCTTCCGCTCACGCCGAACGGCAAAATTGACCGTAAAGCGCTGCCTGAACCGACCGGAGAGGTAGAAGCAGGCCGTGAGTATGTGGCTCCTCGCACAACGCTTGAAACAAGACTTGCTCTCATTTGGCAGCAGGTGCTGGGTATTGCGCGAGTTGGAGTCCAAGACGATTTCTTTGACTTGGGTGGTCATTCCTTGAGGGCCTCCACGCTGGTTTCCAAGATTCGGAAAGAGCTACAAGTCGAGGTTCCGCTGCGGGAAGTTTTCCGCTACACCACGATCGAACAGCTGGCCCAAAGAATCGGCGGTTTAAGGCAGCAGGAGACGTATGAGATTACAAAGGCGGCTGAGGCTGAGTACTATCCGGTTTCATCCGAGCAAAAGCGTCTGTACATCCTACGCCAGCTTGACGGGGCCGAGCGCAGCTACAATATGTCGGCGGCGCTTCTTCTCGAAGGCAAGCTGGACCGCACGCGCGTCGAGCACGCGTTCCGGGCGCTGATTCAGCGCCATGAGACGCTGCGTACCGGGATCGAGCAGGTTCAAGGCGAGCTTGTTCAGCGCATCTATGATGAGGTGGAGTTTGCTGTCGATTATTTCCAGGCGAGCGAGCGGGAAGTGGACCAAGTGGTGGAAGCTTACTATCACCCGTTTGATGTAACCAAGCCGCCACTTCTCCGTATCGGCCTGATCGAAGTCGCCGAGGATCGCCACATTCTGCTGTTCGATATGCACCATATCGTCTCGGACGGCATTTCGACAGCGCTGCTCTTCGATGAGTTCAGCCGCCTGTATCGGGGCGAGGAGCTGGCCCCGATACGCATTCAATACAAAGATTATGCCGTTTGGCAGCATTCCGAAGCTTACGGGCAGATGCTCCAGCCGCAGAAGGAATACTGGCTGGAACAGCTGTCGGGCGAGCTGCCGGTCTTGGAGCTGCCGACGGACTTCCCGCGGCCTGCGGTACAAAGCTTTGACGGCCGGACCGTGAAGTTTTATATCGGGAAAGAGCGGACGGAGAAGCTGAAAGAGCTGGCGGCGCGGACGGGGACGACCCTGTACATGGTGCTACTGTCAGCTTACTCCATCCTTATGCATAAATATTCGGGTCAGGAAGATCTGATTGTCGGAACGCCGATTGCCGGAAGAACGCAGGAAGAAGTGCAGCCGATCGTGGGGATGTTTGTCAACACGCTGGCCATTCGCAGCCGTCCGGAGCGTTCCAAGCCGTACCTTTCGTACCTGGAAGAAATCAAGGACATCACGCTCGGGGCTTTCGAACACCCAAATTATTTGTTCGAAGACTTGGTGGAAAGTCTTCACATTCCACGCGCGACCGGCCGGAATCCGCTCTTTGATACGTTCTTCGCCCTGCAAAATACGGAAAACGAGCAAATTGTCATCGAGGGGCTGGAGCAATCGTTTTATCCGCTGGAAAACCGAACATCCAAGTTCGAGCTGCTCCTGGACATTTCGGAGCTGGACGGTCAGCTCGAATGCCGGTTGGATTACGCTACGGCTTTGTATAAACAGGAGACCGCGGAGCGGTTCACCAGACATTATGACAAGCTGCTGGAAACCATCGCAGCAGCGCCGGACGGGGATATTGCCTCGCTGGAAATGCTCAAGGAGGAGGAAATCCGCGAGCTGGTGCGCGGTTTCAACGATTCGGAGGCGGACTACCCGCGGCAGCAGACGATTCACGGCTTGTTCGAAGAGCAGGCGGAGCTTTACCCGGACAACGTGGCCGCCGTCATGAACGAGCGGCAGCTGACATACCGCGAGCTGAACGAGCGATCCAACCGCCTTGCACGGAAGCTGCGGGAGACGGGAGTAGAAGCGGACCAGCTGGTAGCGATTCTGGCTGAACGCTCGCTTGATATGGTTGTCGGCATTCTGGCGATTCTCAAAGCGGGCGGAGCATACGTGCCTGTCGATCCCGACTACCCGGAGGAGCGCATCCGCTTCATGATCGAGGATTCGGGCGCGTCGTTATTGCTGATTCAAAAGCATCTGCACGAGAAGACCGACTTCGCAGGAACGCGCCTCGAATTGGACGATTACGTTTGGGGCGACAGAGGGGCGGACTCCGCCGATGCGCTGGACGCTTCGAACCTGGAGCCGATTTCCGGGCCGGGCAACCTGGCCTATGTCATCTACACGTCGGGAACGACCGGCAGACCGAAAGGAACGCTGATCGAGCATAAGAACGTCGTGCGGCTCCTGTTCAACGACAAGAACCTGTTCGACTTCGGGCCGTCCGACACGTGGACGCTGTTCCACTCGTTCTGCTTCGATTTCTCCGTCTGGGAAATGTATGGAGCGCTGCTGAACGGAGGCAAGCTGGTCATCGTACCGCCGCTCACGGCGAAAAATCCGGCCGATTTCCTGGCGCTGCTGGGCCGCGAACAGGTCACGATTTTGAACCAGACACCAACGTACTTCTATCAGCTGCTGCGTGAGGTCTTGGCGGACCATCCGTACGATCTGCGGATTCGCAACGTCATCTTCGGGGGCGAAGCGCTGAGTCCGCTGCAGCTCAAGGGCTTCAAGACGAAGTACCCGGAGACAAAGCTGATCAATATGTACGGCATTACCGAGACGACGGTTCACGTGACGTATAAGGAAATCACGTGGGTCGAAATGGAGGCGGCGAAGAGCAATATCGGCAAGCCGATCCCGACGCTGAGGGTGTACATCCTTGATGAAAACCGCCGCCCTGTGCCGATCGGTGTAGCGGGCGAAATGTACGTGGCCGGGGAAGGCCTTGCGAGAGGATACCTGAACCGTCCGGATCTGACGGCGGAGAAGTTCGTCGATTCCCCGTTTGCGGAGGGGGAGAAGCTGTACCGCTCGGGCGACTTGGCAGCTTGGCTGCCGGACGGCAACATCGAATACCTGGGCCGGATCGACCACCAGGTCAAAATCCGCGGCTACCGGATCGAGTTGGACGAAATCGAGACGCAGCTTCTGAACGTCGAGGGCGTGGAAGAAACGGTGGTGCTCGCCCGTCAGGACGGCGGGGGCGAGAAGGCGCTTGTCGCCTACTTTGTGGCGGACCGGACGCTGACGGTCAGTGAAATGAGAACCTCGCTGGCCCAGGGAATGCCGGGGTACATGATCCCGTCGTACTTTGTGCAGTTGGAGCGCATGCCGCTGACGACCAACGGCAAAGTGGACCGCAAAGCGCTGCCGGAGCCGCAAGGTGGCTTACAAACGGGCGTCGAATACGTAGCGCCGCGTAACCGGACGGAGTCCCAGCTTGTGAAGATCTGGGAGGAAGTGCTGGGCTACTCCGGCATTGGAGTCTTGGACAATTTCTTCGAGCTCGGCGGCCACTCCTTGCGGGCGACGAACCTTGTCAGCAAGATTCGGAAGGAAATGAACGTCGAACTTCCGTTGCACGATGTGTTCCGCTGTATGACGGTAGAGTCGATGGCCGGGGCTATTGCCAGCTTGGAAGAAACGCGGCACAGCTCGATTCCGAAAGCGGAAGAGAAAGCGTACTATCCGGTTTCCTCCGCGCAAAAAAGGCTGTACGTCCTGCACCAGCTGGATGGCTCGGAGCTGAATTACAACCTCCCAAGCGCCTTGCAATTGGAAGGGGCTTTGAACGAGGCCAAAGTGGAAAAGGCGCTGACTACTTTGGTGGCCCGGCACGATATGCTGCGCACCGGTTTTGAAATCGTGAATGGGGAGCCGGTTCAGCGTATTCATTCGCTCGTAGCTTTCAAAGTCGAGAAGCTTCAAGCAAGCGAAGATCAGGTTGCGGCCATTCTTGAAGGCTTCATTCAGCCTTTTGACTTGACCCAGCCGCCTTTGCTGCGCGCCCTGCTGATCGAACTGGAGAAAGAGAAATTTCTGCTCGCGCTGGATATTCATCATATTGGTTCCGACGGCCTTTCCATGGACGTGCTGCTGCGCGAATTCGTGCGGCTTTACAATGGGGAGGAATTGCCGGAGCTGCGGATTCAATACAAGGATTACGCCGTTTGGCAGCAATCCGAGGAGCAGCGCCAGCGCATCAAACGGCAGGAGGAATACTGGCGTGGGGTATTCAGCTCCGAGCTTCCGGTTCTTGAGCTGCCTCTCGACTTCTCCCGCCCGGCCGTTCAGCAGTTTGACGGTCAAACGCTCACGTTTACGCTGGATGCGGAGAAAAGCGAAGCTCTCAAACGGCTTGCCGGCGATTCGGGGGCGACGCTGTACATGCTTCTGCTAGCTGCGTACTCCGTATTGCTTCATAAATACGCGGGACAGGAAGATATAGTGGTTGGCACTCCGATTGCCGCCCGTTCTCACGCCGACCTGCAGCCGATTATCGGCATGTTCGTCAATACGCTGGCCCTTCGCTTGGCTCCGGTGGCGGAGCGGACGTTCCTGGATTACTTGCAGGAAGTGAAGGAAACGACGCTTGGAGCCTACGAGCACCAGGACTATCCGTTCGAGGAGCTGGTGGAAGCTCTTCAGGTGAGCCGGGATTTAAGCCGGAATCCTCTGTTTGACACCATGTTTTCTTTGCAAAAGCACGAAAGCTTGGATTTAACCCTGGAAGGTTTGCAATGGTCGCTGTTCGACATCGAGGAAAAGACGGCAAAGTTTGATCTTAGCTTTGATATCGTGGAAGCCGATAACGAGCTGGTTTGCAAGATCGAGTACGCTACCTCGTTGTTTAGACAGGAAACGATGGTACGGCTGGCGGGTCATTACGAGCAGCTTTTGGCGTCGATCCTGGCTCAGCCGGATGCGCGGATTTCGGATTTGGATATCTTGACGGACAGCGAAAAGCATGATTTGCTGGTCGGGTTTGACGTGTCGTCTTCGGCTTTTGCGAAGCAACCCGCCGCAGAGGGTACAGGTTTGGAAGCGGATGAGTCGTGGAGAGAGAGAACGTTCCACGAGCTGTTCGAGGAGCAGGCGGAGCGCACTCCGGGAGCGCTGGCGGTTGTCTACGAAGACAGCAAGCTGACGTATGCGGAGCTGAACGCCAAAGCGAATCGTCTGGCGTATGCACTGCGGGCGCGCGGGGTGAAGCCGGAGCAGGTGGTCGGCATTCTGGCCAGCCGTTCGGCGGAGCTGTTGATCGGGGTGCTCGCCGTATGGAAAGCGGGTGGCGCTTATGTGCCGCTCGACCCGGACTATCCGGCGGAGCGGATCGAGTATATGCTCGCGGACAGCGGGGCGTCGGTGCTGCTCACGCAGACCCGCCTGCTGGAGCAGGCGGAAGCTTGGTGCAGCGACGGAGCTCTAGTGCTGCAAACGGTGCTTGCGCTTGACGACGCCGCGACGTACAGCCTCGGAGCGGCGGAAGCGGCTGTGGGCGTACAAGCTTTGGGCGAAGCAGGCGCAGAGGCGGAGGCTTTGGCGCAAGCGGAAACGGCTGCTGCCGAAAAGTCCGCCACGGCAGAAGCCGAGAAGAACGTACTAGCGGCGGATCTCGCATCGAATCCGGCGAATGTGAACAAGCCGCGCGATTTGGCTTACGTGATCTATACGTCGGGAACGACGGGCAAGCCGAAGGGCGTGATGATCGAGCACCGCAGCCTGGTGAACACGGCGGCGGGCTACCGACGGGAATACCGCCTGGATCAGTTCCCGATCCGGCTGCTGCAGCTCGCCAGCTTCTCGTTCGACGTGTTCGTCGGCGACATTGCGCGGACGCTGTACAACGGCGGCACCATGGTCATCGTGCCGAAGGACGACCGGATTGATCCAACCCGCCTCTACGGCTGGATTCGCGACTACGCTGTGACGGTGTTCGAATCGACTCCGGCGCTGATCGTGCCGTTCATGGAGCATGTGCATGCCGAGGATCTGGACCTCAGCTCGATGCAGCTGCTGATCACAAGCTCGGATACGTGCAGCGTAGCGGATTACCGCACCTTGCAGGAGCGCTTCGGCTCGCAGTTCCGTATTATTAACAGCTACGGCGTAACGGAAGCGGCGATTGACTCCAGCTTCTATGACGAGCCGCTGAAGAAGCTGCCGAAGACGGGTAGCGTGCCGATCGGCAAAGCGTGGCTGAACGCCAAGTTCTACATCGTGGATGCGAATCTGAAGCCGGTGCCGATCGGGGTGTTGGGCGAGCTGGTTATCGGCGGAGCGGGTGTGGCCCGCGGTTACTTGAACCGCCCGGATTTGACGGCGGAGAAATTCGTAGACAGCCCGTTCGCCGCTGGGGAGCGGCTGTACCGGACGGGCGACCTGGCGCGCTGGATGCCGGACGGCAACGTGGACTTCATCGGCCGGATCGACAACCAGGTGAAAATTCGCGGCTATCGGATCGAGCTTGGTGAAATTGAAGCAGCCATGAAAAATTTTGCCGGCGTGCGTCAAGCGCTTGTCATCGACCGGACGGACGAGCGGGGGCAGAAATATTTGTGCGGGTATGTCGTAGCGGATTCCAGCTTCGATCTGGAAGGGCTTGTGGCCCATCTGGACGCCGCGCTGCCTTCCCATATGGTGCCTTCGCGCATCATGCGCCTGGATCAATTGCCGCTTACGCCGAACGGGAAGATCGACCGTAAAGCGCTGCCTGTACCGGAAGGAAGCATTCGTGCCGAGGCTGCATACACGGCACCTCGTACTCCTGCCGAGCAAGCACTTGCGTCGGTCTGGCAGTCGGTGCTGGGCGTAGATCAGGTCGGCACGATGGACAATTTCTTTGCGCTCGGCGGCGATTCGATCAAGGCCTTGCAGGTATCGTCCCGTCTTTTGCAAACGGGGTACAAGCTGGTCATGAAAGATTTGTTCCATTACCCGACGATTTCCGCCCTTAGTTTGCAGCTGCAAACGGCGGAGAGAACGGCAAGCCAGGCCGAAGTGGCGGGAGAGGTCATGTTGACCCCGATTCAGCGCTGGTTCTTTGAACAAAATCCGGCTGACGTGCATCACAGCAACCAGGCGTTCATGCAGTTCTCCAAGCAAGGCTTTGATGAAGAAGCTTTACGCCAAGCGGTGCGTCAGCTTGTCGTGCATCACGATGCTCTCCGTACGGTTTACCGCCAAACCGAGAACGGCTATACCGCCTGGAACCGCGGCGCCGGGGAGAACGAAGCGCTGTTCGATCTGGAAGTTGTCGATTTCAAGGGAGTCGGCGACGTGAAAGAAGCGGTAGAGGCTAAGGCAAATGACATTCAAGCGAGCATCGATCTGGAAAACGGTCCGCTGGTGAAGCTCGGCTTGTTCCGCTGCGACGACGGCGACCACCTGCTCATCGCGATCCATCACTTGGTCGTAGACGGCGTATCCTGGCGGATTCTGCTTGAGGATTTTGCTGCCGGCTATGAGCAGGCGCTGCAAGGGCAGCCGATCCGTCTGCCGCTCAAAACGGATTCATTCCAAACGTGGGCGAAACAGCTCGCTGATTATGCGAACGGTCCGGCGATGGAAAGCGAGAGAGAGTATTGGCAGCATATCGAGCAATTGACCTATGAGCCGCTTCCGAAAGATTTTGAACAAGGCAGATCCAAGCTGAAGGACAGCGGGCTCGTGACCGTTCGCTGGACGGCGGAGGAAACCGAACAGCTGCTGAAGCAGGCACACCGTGCTTACCATACGGAAATGAATGATTTGCTGCTTGCCGCGCTTGGCCTCGCGATACAAGCTTGGAGCGGCCGGGAACGCGTGCTGGTGAATCTCGAAGGCCACGGCCGGGAAGATATTTTGCCGGATGTGGACATTACGCGCACGGTAGGCTGGTTTACAAGCCAATTCCCTGTCGTTCTGGAGCCGGGTCACGCTCAGGCGCTCGGTCATCAGGTGAAACAGGTTAAAGAAAGCTTGCGCCGCATTCCGAACAAAGGAATCGGCTACGGCATCCTGCGTTATTTGTCGGCGCCGCGTGACGGCGAGCGCTTCGCTTTGGAGCCGGAGATCAGCTTTAACTATTTGGGTCAGTTCGACCAGGATTACGAAAGCAGCGGCTCGCGGCCGTCTCCGTTCAGCCCGGGCTCCGATTCAAGTCCGAATGCAGTGATGGATTATGTCCTCGATATCAACGGTATGGTGTCGGAAGGAGTGCAGGAACTCACGATCCGTTATGGGGAAACCCAGTATAAACGGGAAACGGTAGAGCGCCTGGGCACCCTGCTTCATTCGAGCTTGCGTGAAGTCATCAGCCATTGCGTATCGAAAGAGCGGTCGGAGCTTACGCCTAGCGACGTACTGCTTCAAGATGTGACGGTGGAGGAACTGGAGCGGCTGGCCGAACATACGGCGGCGCTCGGCGAACTGGAGAATGTATACACCCTGACTCCGCTGCAAAAAGGGATGTTGTTCCACAGCCTGCTGGATGCCGATTCGGAAGCTTACTTCGAACAGGTGACCTTCGATCTGTACGGAAGCCTGAATGTCGAAGCCTTCACCCAAGGATTGGATACGCTGGTGCAGCGGAATGAGGCGCTACGGACCAACTTTATTACCGGCTGGAGAGACGAGCCGATTCAAGTGGTATTCCGCGAGCGAAAGTGTGAAGTGTACTTCGAAGATATTCGCTCGGTAAGCGATGAAGACCCGGAGAAGACGATAGCCGATTTCGTCAGCGCGGATAAAGCGAACAAGTTCGATTTGGCCCGAGGCTCTCTTATGCGCGTGACAGTTTTGCGCACGGGCGACGAGTCCTACCATGTGATCTGGAGTCACCATCACATTTTGATGGACGGCTGGTGCATGTCCTTCATGATCAAGGAAGTGTTCGACACCTACTTCGCGTTCCAGGAGAAGCAGACGCTGGAGCTTCCTCCGGCTACCTCGTATTCCCGGTATATCGAATGGCTGGAAGCTCAAGATGCCGCGAAAGCTTCGCGTTACTGGTCCGAGTATTTGGCGGGTTACGATCAGCAGACCAAGCTGCCCCAGAAGAAAACGCAGCTGAAGCAGGGCCATTTTGAAGCGGCTGAAATCGATGTGGAACTCAGCAAGGAACTGACCGGGCAAATCGAGCGGGTGGCGCGCCAGCAGCAGGTGACGCTCAATACGTTCATGCAGACCGTATGGGGACTGGTTTTGCAGGTATACAACAACAGCGAGGATGTCGTATTCGGCTCCGTCGTATCCGGGCGTCCAGCGGAAATTCCGGGCATCGAAAGCATGATCGGCCTGTTTATTAATACGATCCCGGTCCGTATTCAAGGCAAAGCCGAGGAGACGGTAGCCGATATCTTGAGAAAAACCCAGGATCAAGCGCTGGCATCGGGAGCTTACGAAACGTTCCCGCTGTTCGAAATTCAGTCGCTGAGCGAGCAAAAGCGAGACTTGATCAACCATATTATGGTCTTTGAAAATTATCCGATGGAAGAACAGATTGAGCAGGTCGTCGGCGGAGACCAAGAAGCGCTGAAAATCGCTAATATCCAGTCGCCGGAGCAAACGAACTACGACCTGGATATTACCGTCATTCCGGAAGAGCATATTTTGCTGCGGTTTACGTACAATGCGCTGACGTTCAGAGAGGAAGACATCAGGCTGATCCACGGTCATTTTGCCCAAGCACTGGAGAAGGTTGCGGCTAACCCGAACATCCGCGTGAATCAGTTGGAGCTTTTGACGGCGGCGGAAAAAGAGCAAATTCTTGGCGCGTTTAATCCGGCGCAGCCGGAAGCGGCTCCTGCGGCCGCGTTCCACCGGCTGTTCGAGGAACAGGCGGAGCGCACGCCGGAAGAGGCGGCCGTCGTGTACGAGAACGACCGGCTGACGTATGCGGAGCTGAACGAGCGGGCGAACCGCTTGGCGGCTACGCTGCGCGCAAGCGGCATCGGCCGGGAGAAGATCGTCGGCATTCTCGCCGAGCGTTCGGTGGACTTGCTGGTGGCCGTGCTGGCCGTCTGGAAAGCGGGCGGGGCGTATGTGCCGCTCGATCCGGATTATCCGGCGGAGCGCGTGCGGTTCATGCTCGAAGACAGCGGAGCGAAGGTACTGCTGACGCAAACGGCGCTGCGAGAGCGTGCTGAAGCCTGGCTTGGCGAAGAGGAGCTGGCGCTGGCGGCGGTGCTGTACCTGGACGACGAAGCGTCGTACAGCGAGGAGCGGGCGAATGCGCCGATTGGCTCGGGCATGGTCTCCGGCAAGCTGACGGATGCTGTGGACGACGGCGATGAGAGCCATCAGAATATTGGCACCGACAGCTTCCATGAAGCCCGTCCGGAGGATCTGGCGTACGTGATCTATACGTCGGGAACGACGGGCAAGCCGAAGGGCGTGATGATCGAGCACCGCAGCCTGGTGAACACGGCGGCGGGCTACCGGAGGGAATACCGGTTGGATCAGTTCCCGGTGCGGCTACTGCAGCTGGCAAGCTTCTCGTTTGACGTGTTCGTGGGAGATATCGCGCGGACGCTGTACAACGGAGGCACGATGGTGATTGTGCCGAAGGACGACCGGATCGATCCGTCTCGTCTGCACCACTGGATTGAGCGGGAACGGGTCACCATCTTCGAATCGACGCCGGCGCTGATCGTGCCGTTCCTGCAGTACGTGCACGAGCAGCAACTGGATATGAGTCGGTTGGAGCTGTTGATCACGAGCTCGGACAGCTGCAGCGTGGCGGATTACCGGACCTTGCAGGAACGCTTCGGCTCGTTGTTCCGGATCATCAACGCTTACGGCGTGACGGAAGCGGCGATCGACTCCAGCTTCTACGACGAGGAGCTGGCGAAGCTGCCGCAGACAGGCAATGTGCCGATCGGCAAAGCGTGGCTGAATGCGAAATTCTACATCGTGGATGCGCACCTGAATCCGGTGCCGGTCGGGGTGCTGGGCGAGCTGGTTATCGGCGGAGTCGGAGTGGCGCGCGGGTACTTGAACCGTCCGGAGCTGACGGAAGAGAAGTTCGTAGACAGCCCGTTCGCCGCGGGCGAGCGGTTGTACCGCACGGGAGACTTGGCGCGGTGGATGGAGGACGGGAACGTGGACTTCATCGGTCGGATCGACAACCAGGCGAAAATCCGGGGGTACCGGATTGAGACGGGCGAAGTCGAAGCGAAGCTGCTGAGTGTAGGTGGCGTGAAGGAAGCGGTCGTCGTCGTCAGGGAAGATCAAGAAGGTCAGAAAGCTTTGTGCGCTTATTATACAGCGGAAGAAGGCTTGACGGCGTTGGACCTGAAGCGGGCGATTGCCAGCGAGCTGCCGGGGTACATGATCCCGTCGTACTTCGTGGAGCTGGAGCGCCTGCCTCTGACGCCGAACGGAAAGATCGACCGGAAGGCGCTGCCGGCACCGGAAGGGGGAGCAGACGGAGGCCGCGAATACGTGGCGCCGCGCACCGAACTGGAGGCGAAGCTGGTCGCCATTTGGCAGGATGTGCTTGTTCGGGAGAAGGCGGTAGGCGTAACGGACAACTTCTTCGACCTCGGCGGACACTCCCTGCGGGCGACGACGCTTGTCAGCAAAATGCATAAGGAGCTAGGCGTTGAATTCCCGCTTCGCGACGTATTCCGCTACTCGACGGTTGGGGAAATGGCCGCGGCTATGGAACGGCTGGAGATCGGCTCGTTCACGGCTATTCCGGCTGCGGAACCTAGCGAGTATTATCCGCTCTCTTCCGCTCAGAAACGTCTCTATATCTTGAACCAGTTGGAAGGAGCCGAGCTGAGCTACAACATACCGGGAGCTATGCTGCTCGAAGGGGAGCTCGACCGGCAGCGGTTTGAAGAAGCGTTCCGTGGGCTCGTAGCTCGTCATGAAACGCTGCGTACCGGCTTTGAGATGGTAAAAGGCGAAGCGGTTCAGCGAATTTACGAAGAAGCCGCCTTCCAGGTGGAATATGTGCAGATCAGCGGGGAGCAGGCGGAAGAAACGGTGCGCCAATTCGTTCGTCCGTTTGATCTAGCGAAGCCGCCACTTTTGCGGGTAGGCCTTGCCGAACTGGCGCCGGACCGGCACATTCTAATGTTCGATACGCATCATATCGTATCTGACGGCGTTTCGATTGACGTACTGATCGAAGAGTTCGTCCGCTTGTACAGCGGGGAACAGTTGGAGCCGCTCCGCATTCAATACAAAGATTATGCGGTATGGCAGCAATCAGACGAGCAGAAAGCTCAGCTTGCCAAGCAGGAAGCCTACTGGCTCGACATGTTCCGCGGAGAGCTGCCGGTTTTGGAATTGCCGACGGACTATCCGCGCCCGTCTATGCAGAGCTACGAGGGCCGCACGCTGCAATTGTTTATGGATAGCGAGAAAAGCGAGGGTCTGAAACGGCTTGCAGCCGAGAACGGCGCAACGCTTTACATGGTTCTGCTTGCTGGTTATACAATATTATTGCATAAGTATACAGGGCAAGAAGACGTGGTGGTCGGTACGCCGATTGCGGGAAGAAATCACAGCGACGTTCAGCCGCTGATCGGGATGTTCGTCAATACCCTGGCCATCCGCAGTTATCCGGCTGCCGGTAAGACATTCCTTGACTACTTGAAGGAAATTAAGGAGACGACGCTGGGCGCATTTGAACATCAGAATTATCCGTTTGAGGAACTGGTGGATAAAGTGAACGTGGCTCGAGATTTACGCCGCAATCCGCTGTTCGATACGATGTTTGCTTTGCAGAATACAGAGAATTTGGAAATCCAGCTTCCCGGACTCCATTTGTCGACGTATGCCAGCGAAGAAATTGTTTCTAAATTCGATCTCAGCTTGGACGTCACGGAGATCGAGGAAGGCTTGGAATATCTGTTTGAATACGCCACTGCTCTTTATAAAACCGAAACGGTGGAGAAATTGGCCGCTCACTACTTGCAGCTGCTTGAATCCATTCTCCGCAACCCGTCGGCGACTATTGCCGAGCTGGGCATTTTGACACCGGCGGAAAAAGAGCAAATTCTCTGCGCGTTTAACCCGGCGCAGCCGGAAGCGGCTCCTGCGGCCGCGTTCCACCGACTGTTTGAGGAACAGGCAGAGCGCACGCCGGAAGAGGCGGCCGTCGTGTACGAGAACGACCGGCTGACGTATGCGGAGCTGAACGAGCGGGCGAACCGCTTGGCGGCTACGCTGCGCGCAAGCGGCATCGGCCGGGAGAAGATCGTCGGCATTCTCGCCGAGCGTTCGGTGGACTTGCTGGTGGCCGTGCTGGCCGTCTGGAAAGCGGGCGGGGCGTATGTGCCGCTGGACCCGGATTATCCGGCGGAGCGCGTGCGGTTCATGCTCGAAGACAGCGGAGCGAAGGTGCTGCTGACGCAAACGCCGCTGCGAGAGCGCGCCGAAGCCTGGCTCGGCGAAGAGGAGCTGGCGCTGGCGGCGGTGCTGTACCTGGACGACGAAGCGTCGTACAGCGAGGAGCGGGCGAATGCGCCGATTGGCTCGGGCATGGTCTCCGGCAAGCTGACGGATGCTGTGGACGACGGCGATGAGAGCCATCAGCATGTTGGCACCGACAGCTTCCATGAAGCCCGTCCGGAGGGTCTGGCTTACGTGATCTATACGTCGGGAACGACGGGCAAGCCGAAGGGCGTGATGATCGAGCACCGCAGCTTGGTGAACACGGCGGCGGGTTACCGGCGGGAATACCGGTTGGATCAGTTCCCGGTACGGCTGCTGCAGCTTGCAAGCTTCTCATTCGACGTGTTCGTGGGAGATATCGCGCGGACGCTGTACAACGGAGGCACGATGGTGATTGTGCCGAAGGACGACCGGATCGATCCGTCTCGTCTGCACCACTGGATTGAGCGGGAGCAGGTCACCATCTTCGAATCGACGCCGGCGCTGATCGTGCCGTTCCTGGAGTACGTGCACGAGCAGGGGCTGGATATGAGTCGGTTGGAGCTGTTGATCACGAGCTCGGACAGCTGCAGCGTGGCGGATTACCGGACCTTGCAGGAACGCTTTGGCTCGTGGTTCCGGATCATCAACGCATACGGCGTGACGGAAGCGGCGATCGACTCCAGTTTCTACGACGAGGAGCTGGCGAAGCTGCCGCAGACAGGCAATGTGCCGATCGGCAAAGCGTGGCTGAATGCGAAATTCTACATCGTGGACGCGCACCTGAATCCGGTGCCGGTCGGGGTGCTGGGCGAGCTGGTTATCGGCGGAGTCGGGGTAGCTCGCGGGT
Source organism: Paenibacillus sp. lzh-N1 (assembly GCF_002872435.1). NCBI lineage: Bacteria > Bacillati > Bacillota > Bacilli > Caryophanales > Paenibacillaceae > Paenibacillus > Paenibacillus sp. lzh-N1. The sequence continues at coordinate 2,526,778 of NZ_CP025696.1, forward strand.
ACTTGAACCGTCCGGAGCTGACAGAAGAGAAGTTCGTAGACAGCCCGTTCACCGCGGGCGAGCGGCTGTACCGCACGGGAGACTTGGCGCGGTGGATGGAGGACGGCAACGTGGACTTCATCGGCCGGATCGACAACCAGGCGAAAATCCGGGGGTACCGGATCGAGACGGGCGAAGTCGAGGCGAAGCTGCTGAGTGTAGGTGGCGTGAAGGAAGCGGTCGTCGTCGTCAGGGAAGATCAAGAAGGTCAGAAAGCTTTGTGCGCTTATTATACAGCGGAAGAAGGCTTGACGGCGTTGGACCTGAAGCGGGCGATTGCCAGCGAGCTGCCGGGGTACATGATCCCGTCGTACTTCGTGGAGATGGAGCGCCTGCCTCTGACGCCGAACGGAAAGATCGACCGGAAGGCGCTGCCGGCGCCGGAAAGGGGAGCAAGCGCAGGCCGCGAATATGTGGCGCCGCGCACCGAACTGGAGGCGAAACTGGTCGCCATCTGGCAGGACGTGCTCGGGTCGGTCACGATTGGCGTGACGGACAACTTCTTCGACCTCGGCGGGCACTCCCTGCGGGCGACGACGCTGGTCAGCAAGGTGCACAAGGAGCTGAGCGTGGACCTGCCGCTGCGCGATGTGTTCCGGCACTCGACCATCGAAGCGATGGCCGAAGCGATCAGCCAATTGGAGCGGCAGGAACACCTCTCCATTCCGGTTCTGGATAAGAGGGATTACTATCCGCTTTCCTCCGTGCAAAAACGGCTGTACATCCAGCAGCAGATGGAAGGCGCCGAGCTTAGCTACAACATGTCCGGCATGACGGTTCTCGTCGGGCGCTTGGAACGGAATCAATTCGAGGGGGCGCTCAAAGGATTGATAGCTCGTCACGAAATTTTGCGAACTGGCTTCGAAATGGTCGACGGCGAACCGGTACAACGGATTTATCCGGACTTGAAGTTTGCCGTCGAGTATACGAAAGCGACGGAAAGTGAAACGAAGAGCATCGTAGACGGCTTTGTGCGCGTCTTTGATTTGGAGCGGCCGCCGCTGCTACGTGTGGGCTTAGTCGAATGGGAAGCGGAACGGCATCTGCTCATGCTGGACATTCATCATATCGTCACGGATGGCATGTCGATGGGCATCTTCGTCGAAGAGCTGCTGCGCCTGTATAACGGCGAGACTCTGGAACCGCTTCGGATTCAATACAAGGAATTCGCCGCTTGGCAGCAGTCCGAACCTGTAAAAGAGCGGCTGAAACGTCAGGAAGCCTACTGGCTGGACGTGCTGGAAGGCGAACTGCCGACGCTTGAACTGCCTACGGATTTTGTCAGACCTGCCGCTCGTAGCTTTGAGGGAGATGTGCTGCCTTTCAGCATCGACAAGCAGATGACCGACAGCTTGCAGCGCATCGCCGATGAGAACGGTGCCACCCTTTATATGGTGTTATTGGCGGCCTATTCAATCCTGCTCAGCAAGTACTCGGGACAAGAAGACTTCATTGTAGGCACGCCGGCTTCGGGCCGCACACATGCCGACCTGGAGCCGCTCATCGGAATGTTTGTCAACACTTTGGCGATTCGCCATTATCCGTCCGGGGAGAAGACGTTCCTCGCTTACTTGAACGAAGTCAAAGAAACGATGCTGGGGGCCTACGACCACCAGGATTATCCGTTCGAGGAGCTTGTGAAAAAGCTGCAGGCGCCGCGAGATCAAAGCCGCAATCCTGTATTCGATGTCATGTTTGTTCTGGAAACCAAGGAAGATAACGTTCAAAGCTTTGGGGATATCAAGATCGAATCTTATCCGGAAACTCATACGGTTTCCCAATTTGATCTTACCTTGGTCATTTCGTTGCTGGATGAGGGAATGAACGGGCAGTTTGAATATGCAACCAAGTTGTTTACGTGCAATCTGATCGACAATTTCGCTCAGGACCTGCTCGTGATCATCACCCAAATTTGCGAACAGCCTTCGGTGCTGTTGAAGGATATTTCCCTGAACGGGCAATCCGAACAGGAGCAAGATGTGCTAGAGGCCATTGATATTATTTTCTAATCCCTTACCCGGTTTGGGTGTATGCCGTATTTCTATCGGTACACATCCTGCCGGGTGTTTTTTTCCAAATGAAAGGGGAAATCCACCACAGGAATCTCAACAGAAATCGTAGTTTACCTTTGGCATACTAAGAATCAAACCATTTAAACAGAGATAATTCCACCATAGAATCCGAATACCCGAAAAACGAAAAGAAGTAATTGCCGATCGTTGCAGACGAGTTTAATCTTTTGACTATGACACCAGAACAACAAAAGGCACACGAAGACTACAGGAAGAAATACAGATGCTTAAAACGTGCGCCGCGGCTACGTTTACTACTACCTCTTAGGGGAAGAGTTCCGAAATAAAATGGCTGAAATAGGCCGCAGGAAGGGCTGAGAGAGATAGCCGACGACGTTCTAAGTAAGGAATTTTAACAGGAATGCTAGGCTTGAATCGAGCTCACCGGCACAATTATGCCGTAAGCATATTCATACCGAAACGTTTTTTTTCAGTATTAGAATCAGGAGGCTGGAATAGTAATCTACCTTCCATAAGTTCACTATTTAAAGAATTAAGTAAAATCAAGCTATCATTCGAACAAAAAAAGAGAATTAATAAACTAGCTAGAGATATAATGGCTTCATTGAAAGAAGTGAATAATGAATTAGTAAGAGATTTGATAGAAGAATTTAAAAAAATAAAAATACATAATAACCTAACTTTAGTTCAAAAAGAGCATCTGAAGACAGCACTTCTTGAACTCTCACGAACTACAGGGCGGTTAGTTCAAATATATGGACAAAGGACTAAAGATGGACAGTTATCAGAGATAATTCTTTGAAAATAAAATTGATCATTTAAGCACGTTATATGCGACATTCAGTATATTGAGGAAATGGTTATGAAAATTATATTATCGCAATAGTACAAGTTTCCAACTTCCTCTTTGTGGTAATTTGTGGGAGTTGCAGACTTTTTATTTTTTATGTTTATCACGTGCTCTGGCAAACGCAGTAAAATCAACAAAATTGGTTCACGACTTTTTTATCACCTGACACAAAGCCCGATGAGCAAGTATCATCGGGCTTTTAAGTTAGGCATTTCAGACGATGGGTTGGATCAACAAGGAAGTTTTTTAGCCGGATACGACGCGACACAAGCCGTTATAGCCGTCGTCAAAAGCGGGATACAAAGTTGTAGACGGTGTAATTGTCTGCTTACAGACTTCTTTCTAAGCATTACTCTAACCATTGTGTTGTATATGGATTAATAGATAGGCTTACCACGAAAAAAACACTTCCAAGGATATGCCATATCTTACGACATGGTTGCATTCTTGAAGGTGTTCTTCAGTCTCATTATATGGGGACAGTTCTGTATTTCTTAAATGTAAAGTGGAAATCGCCAAAATCTAGGAACGGGCATATGATCAGCCTTTCATCTCCTCGGAAAGTTACAGATTATCATCCGGCGGTAAAGGAAATGATGCTCGAATGTAAGTTGTTGGAGCTATTTTTTGATGAACAGGCAACAACCTGTCATGTAGGTTCTTCTGGGATAACGATTTAGAAAGTATAGATATAGCTGCAGCGGCTATTTGCTCGGATGGTATATCGATGGCCGTAATAGGCGGTGTAGAATATTGGGTAGCATCCGGTCCGGTCATCCCGATCGATATGATAGCAACTTCCTCAGGGATTTTAATTTTCAAACGGTTTAATTCATGGATCATTCCCATAACGATAGTATCCGATTCACAGAATATCGTTTTAGGTCTATCCGTCAATTGAAGATATCTCCCTGCGGCTGTGACTCCTCCAGCAAGCGAATTCGGTGCTGTTATAATGTGTGATTGATCAACCACAATATGCTGCTTTCTGCATTCTTCAAGAAAAGCGTTTATACGCTGGTTGGAAGCCACATAAGGACTTTCTACTGCCACTACTCCGATTTGTTGTACCGATTGTTTAGTAAGCAAAGAAACCGCCTCTATTGCAACTTCGCTGGAGTCAACATAAACTGTGGAGAATTTTTTAGACTGGCGATTAATCAAAACGATTGGCATGCGGGGCGACAATGACTCCAAATACGCCAGATCTGCCTCGGAAGTAGCACCAATAATAATTCCATTATACGTATTATTCATGATCTCTTTAGCGTCTTTAGCGATTTGATCATTCGTATAAATACGTATAACAAGCTCGAAATCGAATTGTTTTTTTTCTATTTCAGATTGAATCCCCGCCAACAGTGCCGTCAGCATATTCGTCCGGGTATCTAAAGTCCAATATAAGGCGATGATTGGCTTGGCCCGATCTAAATTGCGTAAACGTCTTGCACTTACATTCGGCTGATACCCTAATTCATCTATGGCTTTCATGACTTTATTGTAAGTTTTCGAGGGAATATTCCGTTCCTTAGTTTTGCCGTTAATGACAATGGAAACCGTCGAAACAGATACCTCAGCTAATTTAGCAACATCCTTCAGTGTAACCATTTTAAGGTCTCCAATCTAATTATTAATTGGTCATACTTTCCTTAAATATAATCATAATCTAATTTTCTGTAAATGTGAACAATTGTGAAAAATAGAACATGCTCTTGATTTGCTTATTTTATTGATATAAAATAAATTTGTCAATTAGTACAACGTTCTACTAAAACGTTGTACTAAAACTTAATTCCAACATGCGCCGAAGCTTTAAAAGGAGGATAGTGAGTGCCTTGTGTGTAATGGATAGTTAATGATGTTGTTTTTTAGTACAACGTTGTACTCAATTGCGTAATCGTAATTATTTTTATGTTTCGGCAAATCCAAGGAATATAACGGTGATCCCCTTGGATGATTACAAATATTATTCCGTAATATTAAAAAGAGAAGATGAGGTAGATGGCATACAATATCTCGGTAATTTATGGAGATGGTATCGGAAAAGAAATCGTTGACCAAGCGATCAAAGTGATGAATGAAGTCGGCAACGTATTTCATCATACCTTTCATTTTGAACGATGTGAAGCTGGAACCGAGGCTGTTCAAAAGTACGGCGAACCCCTTCCTGATAAGAGCCTAAAGCAATGTCAAGAAAGCGACGCGATATTACTCGGAAGCCTGTGGCTCGACAAATATCCGGAATTGCCACAAGAGAAGCGTCCAAGCTATGTTCTTTCTCTACTTAGGAAAAAGCTAGAGCTTACGATAAACCTGCGGCCGATCTCCGTGTATAAATCATTGGCGGAATTGAGCCCATTGAAAAACAGTATCATTGGCGAGGGGTTTAATATTCTTATGCTTCGTGATCTGGCGGGCGGCATGCTCATGTCCAAAAGATACCGGGGATTCGGAGATCACGGCAAAGAAGCACTCGATAAAGAGTACTATAACGAAGAAATGATCAAAACGAATGCTTGCGCCGCGTTTGAAATTGCTCGTGGGCGCAGCAAGAAGGTCACAAGTTTGGATAAGGCGGTTATCTTGGAGAGTTCGAAGTTGTGGCGTGAAGTTGTCCAGGAGGTTAGTACAGATTATCGGGATGTAACTCTGGTGAATCAGTACATTGATGATGCCGCTGCACAGGTCATTACCAATCCTCATAACTATGACGTCATTCTAACGTCTGGTATGTTCGGAGATATTCTTTCGGATGAAATATCCGCATTGGCAGGAACACCGAATGTACTTCCGTCAGCGGAGCTCAATCGTCAGGGCAAAGGTCTGTTTACACCTAACCAAATACACAATAAAGATTACTCCATTGTAGGCAAGGATATCGCCAATCCAATCGGATCTATTTTATCCGGTGCGATGATGCTACGTTTTGCTTTTGGTCTGGAAGAAGAAAGCCAAGCCATCGAGGAAGCGGTTAGACGGGTACTAGATGAAAATTACGCAACAAAGGACATCTACTTACCAGGAAGTAAACGGATTGGGACAAGCGAGATGGGGGCTATCATATCCGAAAAGATAAGAGAAATTGGGAAGGAGCTAGTTTGATATGACGATAATCGAATCCATGTTGAACGAAAAGTCTGGAGTTGCCACAGTTATTGAACCGAACTATATCGTTTTAAGTGACAGTTTACCATTGGAAATTGTAAATGAATTAGAAAATATAAAGCGGCTTGAAGCGCCTGAGCGGGTGATCGTAATGCTCTATTTCGATACTCCTGCTGGGAATTTCATATCGGCTGAAATACAGAAGAAACTCATCCAATTTGCTCGCAAGCACGAACTGAAATTTGTCCAATCCCAAGGCATCGGATATCACGTTCTGCTGAACCAATATGTAAAACCTGGTGACATTATTGTTTCGCCAGGCAAGCATAACAGCATTTTCGGTGTAGAGCAGGCTCTTGGGTTGCATGTGAATCCATCCGAATTGCTTCATGTGTGTGCAAGCGGCAAGATGAATTTAGTGGTTCCGGAAACCGTGTACATGGAACTTACGGGTCAACTAAAACCAGAAGCGTCCATCAAAGATTTCGCAATTTCTTTTTTAGCATCGGAAGAACTTAAATACGCTGGCAAAGCTATCGAGTTTTATGGCAAGGGCTTAAATTCCTTATCTCCGAAAGAAACAACAGATCTTTGCCAATTGGCTTCGAGAAGCGGCGCTGTGACAGCTTTTCTCCATACAGATTATCAAGGACCGGGCCAAGAAAGCTATGATCTAGGAGATGTGCAACCAATGGTTGCTCTGCCGGGGTCGATCCATCAATCCCAACCTGCAGCTGAATTGGAAGGCACTCCACTGTCGGCATGTTTCATTGGCGGATGCACAGGCGGCAGTATTGAGGATTTGAGAACAGCAGCAGTGATTCTGAAAGGAAAACGGATTCCCATTACTATGCGGTTATCGATTGGACCACAAACTAATGAAGTTTACAAGCAGGCTATTTCCGAAGGATTAATTCAGACCTTTATCGATAGTGGTGCGCAAATCCTGAGCACAGGCTGTGCCAGCTGTGTGACAACCTCAAAAGGTGTAATTGCTGAAGGTGAAACGATGCTATCGGCTAGTTGCTGGAATTATAAGGGATGCAACGGCTCAAAGGACTCGCTGGTTTACCTCGCTTCCGCAGAATCCGTTGCCAACTCCGCGTTGAAGGGCTGTATTACATTAAATTCGAAGGGATGAGAAGATTTTTATGGAAAAGAAATTTAGCGGCAAGATATGGAAACTCCCGGACGATGTCGATACAGATACTATTATTGCAGGCCGGCACGGAGTTATTCTCGATAAAAAGGAAATGGGTTCGCACTGCCTTGAAACCCTTCGCCCCGAATTTGCATCTCAGGTACAACCGGGAGACATTATTGTAGCTGGCAAAAATTTTGGCTGCGGATCATCACGGGAAATGGCCGCCGAAGCGATCAATGTACATGGTGTTTACTGCATCATCGCTAAATCCTTTGCCCGCATTTTCTTTAGAAATGCGATCAATAACGGCATGCTGCTGATTGAAAATGCAGAAATATCTGAGCACTGCGAAGAAGGAGATATCCTGACCGTCGAAGTGAACCAGTCAGTTACAGTCAACGGCAAGAGCTTCAGCATTCCCAAGGTGTCCAATAATTTGTTTGAAATTATTCAAGATGGCGGACTAATCCCCAACATCATTAAACGAATGGAAAAAGCCGAGGCAGAAGGGAGATAACAAAACAATGGGACATACACTGGCTGAAAAACTATTAATGAAGAATACGGGAGAACAAAGTCTGGCCCCTGGTGACATGGTAATCGCTCGGCCCGATCGATATATGATCCATGATATTTACACCTCGTTCCTAAAGCGCGCGTTAAAGGACATGCATGTAACCAAAGCGATCTATCCGGACCGCGGAGTAATCATCTTTGACCATCTGATGCCGACCAACCAGGCGGATACCGACCCTGCCCATTTTGTGGATGGACTTGAGTTGGCTGAAAAATTTCAAATTAAAAATGTTCATAAGGGCGAGGGAATCTGCCACTCTCTGATGCATGAACTGAGATACGCAAGACCAGGTGAAATCGTCGTAGCGACAGATAGCCATACAACGACTTATGGCGGGGCAGGCTGTTTCTGTACTGGCATTGGACATACCGAGATGGCAGCAGTTGTGGCAACGGGCGAGATCTGGCTCAAAGTTCCTTCGGCCATCAAGATTGTGCTTGATGGTGAGTTTCCGAAAGGTGTCGGAGCAAAAGATATTATTTTAAGAATCCTTGGTGACATCAAATCGGACGGCGGCCAGTACAAGTCGATGGAATTTACAGGAGCTGCTGTGCGCAGCATGAGTATGCAGTCACGATTCACCATCGCCAACATGGCCCTGGAAGCCGGTGCAAAAGTAGGATTATTCGAAGCGGATGAAAAAACAGCCGAGTATTACGACATGGACTACAATGATATTTCCTGGCTGAAAGTAGACGAAGACGCCAAGTATGAACAAGTTCTTCATTACGATGTCAGTAAGCTTGAGCCCCAATTGTCATGTCCGCAAGGCGTTGATAATGTTCATCCTATTTCCGAAATAGAAGGAACGAAACTGAATCAGGTTTATATTGGTTCTTGCACCAACGGTAGCATTGAAGATATGGAGACGGCAGCCAAAATTCTTGAAGGTAAAAAAATTGCTCCTTTCCTGAAAATGATCGTGATTCCGGCAACCATCAATGTTTACAAAGAAGCGATGGAACGCGGTTATATTCAAACCTTCATCGATGCCGGCGCCAGTGTATCGCACTCTTGCTGCGGATTATGTTGCGGGCAACCATATGGTCTAATGAGTGACGATGAGGTGGTATTAGGTACTAACAACCGCAACTTTATTGGCAGAATGGGAACCAAGAAGTCGCTGATTTATTTGTCTTCCCCGGCAGTGGCCGCGGCATCCGCATTAACGGGGGTCATCACTCATCCAGCTAAACAATTTGCGCTACAACAATAATTAGATGGGAGTTTACTATGGATAAGCAAATTGGGGTTACCGCCATTCCTCCGGAATCGAATTTCATAGCTCAATTTAAAAAAATAAAGATTTCAGGATTGTCGCTAAAATACTATATTCCCTTTTCTATCATCATATTGCTTGCAGTCTATACGGGAAATTTGAATAAAGATATTATCGGTTCGATTGCATTTCTCTTGATGGCTGGTGGTTTATTCTCATATCTTGGAGGCGTCATTCCCATTTTCGGCAGTTGGATGGGAGGGGCGATCCTCCTGCCGTTATTCGGTGGTTCCGCACTCGTGTATTTTGGTCTGATCCCGGATTACGTGCAGACGAATATTTCTGGTTTGATCGGATCGGGTTTTGTCAATTTATTTTTGGCGGCAATTATCATCGGTTCGATCCTTAGTATGGATCGGAAGGTGCTCGTCTCCATTTCATTACGGCTATTACCGTGTATTATTGGTGCTCTGGCCTTTGTATTCATCTTCTTAATTCTTGGATCGCTCCTAACGGGTTCAACGCTGCTGGAAGGTCTATTTATGATCGGTTTGCCGAATTATTCCGGAGGCTCTTCTGGTGCAATCGCCGTTGTTCCGTCCATTTACAGTCCGATTTTTCACAAGCCAGCAGGGACTTTTTCGGGGCAGTTCCTTGTATACATGAACATTTCGAATCTGATTTGCGTCATTTTCGCTGGTTTGCTGCATAAACTTGGCAAGCGCTATCCTTCGCTAACAGGTAACGGCGAATTACTAAAGAATGTGCGCAAAAATGCAGACCAACCCGCAGAAGAAAAAGCTAAAGCCTCGAGTGATTTGAAGAAAGATATTACAAAGTTAGGTACAGGTTTGTTTGTTTCGGTTATTTTTATAATCGCCGGTAACATTTTGCAGAGTCTTATACCACAGCTTAACTTTATAGCTTGGGCTGTAATTTTGGTTATTATTGTGAAAGCAACTGGATTCTTGGATGATACCTTGTGCCAATCTAGTGACTACTGGCAAGGGTTTATGGTTCGAAACTTTTTACCGTTCTTAATCACGGGGATTGGGATTGCATCGCTTGATTTGAGCCAAGTGTCCTCCTATTTTACAGTTTCAAATTTTATCATTATCATTTTTGGGGTTATCGGTTCTGTGGTAGGTTCATTAATTGTCGGCAAGCTTATGAAATTCCACCCCATTGATTCGATGATCGCCGTAGGTCTTAATTTAGGAAATCTGGGAGGAACCGGTGCTATCGGGGTATTGTCAACTTCGGAGCGGATGGGGATGATGCCATTTGCAACGATCGCCAACCGGATCGGCGGAGCTATAATGGTTATTGTTATCAGTTTGTTGTTGCCATACTTCTTATAATACACCACTTTAAAATGCTTACACTATTCGGCTGACGCTGGATGATATACGAGCAGCACAATGTGAATATATTCACATTGTGCTGCCCGGTAACGTATTTCCATTTTCCATGTGAAGCCGTATCACCGAAAGGGGTTTTCAACCTTGAATAAAATCGTAGTTTACCAAGCGCGTCCAGATGAAGCGATATACTTTGATAAATTTAGGAAAGAGTTTGATTTGGATATCAAATACGTGGTCCAAGAATTAAACGCGGAGACTGCAATTCAGGCGCAAGATGCTGAGGCTGTAACGATACAAGGGAGCAATAAAGTGGACCGGGCAACTTTGCAAGCCTTAAGTAAGGTTGGGGTCAAGTATCTCGCATTAAGAAGCGCCGGATACAATTATGTAGATAGAGCTGCAGCTAAAGAGTATGGCATTCGCTTTTCCAATGTTACCTACTCGCCCAATAGTGTCGCGGATTTTACCACGATGTTAATTCTAATGTGTGAACGTAAAGCACAACAGATTTTAGCGCGAGGCACCGTACAGGATTACACTTTGGCAGGTATTCAAGGTAGAGAAATCAGAAACTTAACTGTGGGAATTATAGGTACCGGTCAAATTGGAGCTACTGTTGCCAGAAATCTTTCTGGATTTGGATGCAACATTATAGGTTACGATATTTACGAAAATGATAATCTAAGGGATTTGATAGAGTATGTTTCGCTGGAAAAGCTAATCTCCACTAGTGATGTGATCAGCCTGCATGCACCATTATTCGATAGCAACTACCATATGATCAATCGCGAAAGCATTGCTAAAATGAAGGATGGTGTCTGCATCGTGAATTGTGGGCGGGGACCACTAATCGATACCGAAGCGTTGATTTATGGCATCGAGACAGGCAAAGTAGGGGCTGCAGGACTGGATGTCATTGAAGATGAATTGGGTATATTTCATGAGGATCACCGTTTGAATGTTTTGAACAATCACCAACTGGCCATTTTAAAGGCATTCCCCAATGTAATTGTAACGCCGCATATGGCATTTTATACTGATCAAGCGGTGAGTGATATGGTAGAAATTGCGCTAAAATCGCTCAATTCTTTTATGAATAATGGCACGAGTCCGTGGGAAATACAATCCTAACGTATGTGTTAAACCGGAGACTTATTGACCACCTGATTATATTCAAGCTGGACATTGGTAGTTGCCAGCTTTGAATAGGCTTCAGCGATTTTCCTTACGATCGGAACATAGCTGAATCAATGCATTCAAAAAAGCAGCCACTACAGGCTGCTTTTATACTACAGGCTAATTACTCGTATATCTTCCCAATTGTATTCGGCGTATAGCGGATTCGCTCCGTTATATGGATCTAGTCAGTCGTCGACACCAGTGCCATTCCATAAATTCATCATAATCTTGCCTGGCGTGCTTGGGATGTTTGTAGTTGCTCTATGCTTTAGAACCCCGTCAACATACCACTTAATGAATTCTGGATAAATATAAATGAATCCCATATTTGGCATTTTCATTGTGACCTGAATTTGAGGCGTACATCATGAAGGTGCCTTTTGATGGTTTACAGGTAGAGACATGAAAAAAGCGACTTCAATGATGGCAGTCGCTTTTTTCATGCTTTTTAGCGCTTATTAACTGGAGCTTTTCTCTGTAGGCAAGTTCAGCTGAAATATAAAGGTGTTATTGGTATGATTGAGTGTTAAGGTGCCTTGATGTAACTCAGCAATATTTCTTGCTATGGAAAGCCCCAGTCCTGCTCCTGTTTGGATACCTTCGCTGCTTCTTGAATGGTCAACCTTATAAAAACGATCAAACAGCTTCTCTTTTTGATCTTGCGTGAGAGGAGCTCCTTTGTTTTCGACCTCAATCGTAATTTGCTCAGGAGTCGTTTTTAGTCGAATGCAAATGCCTCCCGGCTTTACGGAATACTTTAAGGCGTTCATAAGGAGATTATCGATTGCTCTGGCCATTTTATCGCTGTCAACGGAGGTAAAGATCGGGGAGTCACTGATTTCCTTCACGATATATACACCGTTTTCCTGAGCAATGGTTTCGAACTCGAATAGCAATTGATCCAAAAGTTGAAATAAATTGATCCTTCTCAGATTTAAGTGGGTATCGACCGAAGTGAGCCGTGTATATTCAAACAAGTCATCCAGCAACTTCTTCAAATGAATCGCTTTGTTATAGGTGTTCTGAACAAAGCGCGTATATTCATCTTTATCTTGATAGGATTCTGTTCTTAACAGCTCGATATAGCCAATAATGCTGGTCAGAGGCGTACGCAAGTCATGTGAAATACCAGTGATCAGCTCCATCTTGGATTTTTCTATTTCACGTTCTCTTACAATCTGTTGCTCTAAACGTTCTGTCATTCGGTTGATGTTGAGCGCGACCCGTCCAAGTTCATCTTGTCGAACAACAGGTACCCGATAATTTAGATTGCCTTCGGAAATAATCTGAAGCCCTTGCTCCAATGTAATTAAGTCTCTTACAATTCGTCGTGTCAAAACTAAAAAAGTGAAAATAAACGTTACCATAAACAAGGGGGTAAGAAGATAAGGAAAAAAATTGCGAAACCAATGCCATTCCATAACACTGCTAATTTTCAAGAAAAGTAGAATGAGAATATTATTTATAGCAGTGGCGATAATAAAGCTCAGCACCATTCTAAATAAAATGTTGACCTGAATGCGTTTTTTTCGTTTTGGCTTTTGTATATGTTCATTCAATTTTGTAGCCAACTCCCCACACTGTTTTAATATATTGTGGATCTCTTGGGAATTGCTCTAATTTTTCTCGTAAATTACGAATATGAACCATCACCGTATTGTCAGAGAACCCGTATGGCGCTTTCCATACATTTTCGTAAATGTGCTCTGAACTAAAAACCTGTCCAGGGTGGCTGGCAAGTAAGATCAGGATAGAAAACTCTAGAGGAGTCAGCGAAATTTCATTCCCCTTTAACTTTACGGAATGTTTACTCTTATCAATCACCAGGTCTTTAATAAGAATAAGGGAATTAAATTCTTCTTTTCCTATTAATGATTGACGCCGGAGCTGTGCTTTTACGCGAGCAAGCAATTCTAACGGATTAAACGGTTTGATCATGTAGTCATCGGCTCCAGTAGTCAGCCCATTGATTTTATCAATATCTTCTTCTTTGGCTGACAGCATGATAATCGGAATATTCGAGATTTCCCTTATTTTAAGACATGCTTTGATCCCGTCCATTCGTGGCATCATGACGTCTAGAATAACCAGATGAATTGATGTTGTCTTTATAGCATTCAGAGCTTCCTCCCCGTCAGCCGCTTCAATCACCTGGTATCCTTCATTGCGTAGATATACATGAATAACATCTCGAATCTCGGAATCATCATCCACAACAAGGATTGTATTCATTACCGATGCTCCTTTTTTTTGACTTGGTAGAATTAAGGTATTTAAGGTGCCTAATTAAAGTGTCATCAACATCTACATGGTTTCCTTTTTGCGACAGACGTAAACGAAAGCAGGAGGGATATTGAGAGGCACCCAATTAATTTTTTCGATGATAAATCTTTCGGAAAGCTGCTTTTTCATTTGAAGCGAATATTGAAAGGCGATAAATAAGCCTCCAGGTTTGAGTGCTTTATAAATTTGTTCAACCAAGGTATCTCTCAATTCTCGCTCAAAATTAAAAAAAGGTAGCCCGCTAAAAATACAATCCAACTGTTGAATGTTCTCTTGTTTCATCGCTTCTACTAAGCGTGCAGCGTTCGGATGACAGGAGAAGTCTGGATATTCTGTCTGTAAATTATCCCTCATCGTCTCATCCATCTCAAATAATAACACTTTCGTTGCCTCACTTACCTGGGTGTTGATAAAACGTGTGATGGCACCAGTACCCGAACCGAGCTCTGCGACTGCCTTAACCTCGTTCCAAGGCGCTTGTTTAACCATTTTGGTCGCCAGAAACCGGGAGCTTGGTATAACACTTCCCACATTTTTCGGACTGTGAATAAAGCTCCGCAAAAATAAAAGATTTTCATTGAGTTTCAACTGATTATCCTCCATTACGGTTTATGTACACAAATCATAATGAAAAAAACTAAGGAATTTATGAGTATATTTCTAAAGAAAATCTAAAGAATTCATCTATGGAAGGCTCAAAGTCTAGGTCATTCATTCCATACTTCAGAATTTCTTTAGAAATATCCCTATAATCTCCTAAGATTTTTATACTAATATACTCTCATCGACATAACGAGGAGGTTAGAACATGATTAGCGATATCGTCTTACAGCTAGTCGATCATTATGGATATTTGTTTTTTTTCCTAGCCTTCTGCCTAGGTCCATTCGGGATCCCCGTTCCTAATGAGTTAACCATACTAACAGGTGGAATTTTGAGTAACAACGGAGTTTTAAACCCGTGGATTGTATACATGGTTATTCTCGCTGGTTTGTTTATAGCAATTACATTTGCTTATTTTGCGGGCAAAGTCTTTGGAGAAAAATTCAAACCAAGGTTTCAAAACAACTGTCATTTCCGGAAAGCAGAGAAACTTTTTGAACAACACGGAGATACTGCAATGTGTCTTGGAATGTTAATTCCAGTCGTTCGGTATATTCTGCCTGTATTTGTTGGTCTAAACGGTGTCTCGTACAAGAAGTTTGCTTTGATTTCGTATTCGGGCGCGTTTGTTTGGACCACTACGTTCTTTGCTTTTGGCAAGTTCTTTGGACATCATATATTACATTTGCTAGATATAATCGATCCTAAATTAGCCGTGGCTACCCTAATAATAGCCGTTGGCACTTTTATCATAACGAAGTGGTTCAAGTTGATCTTTACTGCATGAGGCGATTTTTTGAAACGATATAAAGGAGAACTGTAATCAATGAAAAAAGTAAACAAAGAAAAAATATTGATTCTTACCGGAAATTATGGAGATGGCCATATTCAAGTAGCCCAAGCCCTACAAGATGCAATGCAAATTCGATTTCCTCATATGGAACCTGTCGTTATTGATTTTATGGAATGGATTCATCCCTATGTGAATCATTTGAGTCGATTTGTTTATCTGCAAGCCGTAAAAAAATTCCCTCAGGTGTATGGATATCTATATCAGAAAACACGAAGACAAAACGCTCTATCCCCTATCATAAAGACTGTTTTTTCTACAGGAATCGGACGAATGATGAAATTAATTAGTAAAGTACAACCTGCTATTGTAGTAAGTACATTCCCTTTGGCAGCAGGCGTGATGTCGAAGCTGAAATCATATGGTTTAATCGATATTCCTACTGTTACTACCATTACCGATCATACCGATCATAGCTCATGGATTTATCCCTATACCGATCAATATATCGTTGGGTCCACAATTGTTCGTGATTCTTTGATTCAACTAGGCGTTGAAGAGGTGCGGATTGCGGATACTGGAATCCCCATTCGTCCGCAATTTTCTCAGTCTATGGAAAGAGAGGAAACAGCCAAGAAGTATGGTTTAGATCCTCATATGCCTACTGTACTTGTGATGGGAGGAGGGGGCGGCATGATTGGCGATGGAAGCTCTACTGTTCAGGAACTTGATCAATTGCCACAACCTGCACAATTCATCATTGTGTGTGGGCATAATGGAAAACTTCGAATGGAATTGAGTGAGAAGCTGAAAAGTTCCAAACATCGCATCTATTTAACAGGTTATATTCATGATGTTCATGAGTTAATGGCTGTATCTGATCTTATGATTACCAAACCTGGAGGAGTCACGACTTTTGAGGCGATTGCTATGGAACTGCCGATGCTACTTTGTAAGCCAATCCCTGGTCAAGAACAAGATAATGCCGAATTTTTAGTTCGTTCTGGGGTAGCCATTCATGCAGAGACATCTCGGGGTCTAACAGAGCGTCTATCGCAATTACTAGATGATACAAAACTTCTTCAGAGTATGAAAGAAAATACTAAACGGTTCCATCCTAAAGAGTCCGCGTTTGCATCCTTAGAAGTTATTTTTGCAACCTTTGAAATGAATAATAGAACCAGTGGACTAAATATATGCTCCTAGAAGACAGGCAAGTATTGATTCCCTACTGTTAAAAAGGAGCAGGACCATGGAGCAGACATTAATAATTATCATCAGTGTATTACTCGTTTACACGATTATTCCGACCCTTATGGTTCGACTATTTGGAATAGGGGTTTATAAAAAAGGAACAGGCGACCAGCCCATTGCCTTGACTTTTGATGACGGTCCAGACCCAGAATATACGCCTCTTTTGCTTGATTTATTAAAGAAGCACAACATAAAGGGGACCTTTTTTGTCCTTGGTCGAAAAGCAGAGAAATATCCCGATCTAATCCAACGAATGCACAATGAGGGACATCTTGTTGGGATCCACAATTACGTGCATTGGTCAAATGCTTTGATGAGTCCTAAGAGGGTCCGCGAGCAGGTTAACAAAACGGCCAAGGTTATTGATCGTATTATTGGAGAAAAAACTTTCTACTATCGCCCCCCATGGGGGGTTATCAACCTATTTGACTTTTTTTTGATGAAGAAATTTCGTATGATTCTTTGGTCTGTTATTGTAGGTGACTGGAAAAGCTCCGGCGGCAAGCAAAAAATTAAGCAAAGGCTGCTGTCCAAGCTAAAGGGCGGAGCTGTTATTGTTCTTCATGATAGTGGGCAAACCTTCGGAGCAGACAGGGGGGCACCTGCATATATGTTGGAGGCACTAAATGAATTTATCACTGAAGCATTATATACAGGGTATTCCTTTCATAGAGTGGACGCTGATCGATGAACAAGTTAAATATATGGGTTCGGGGAAATTTGAATTAGAAGGTTCTAAGATAAAACTTAAGCCAGGAGCGCACTTTGTCCGGGCTTAAGCTTTTTTATTTATACATCATTTATAAAAGACCGAAGAGTTTATTTTCTTGTTCTTGCGTTAGGGGGCCCTTCAGTATAACGGAATATTTAGTCTTATCCAGAACAAGATCTTTGATAAGGATCATCGGGGTGTTAAACAATTCCCATATTTTAATGCATGCTTGGATACTATCCGTTCGTAGCATCCTATCATCTAGAATGACCAGTTCGAAAGAGATTGATTTCACTAGGCCTAGCGCTTCCAGACCATCTGTAACTTCTACGACAAAGTATCCCTCATTGCGCAAATATGCGTGAAAAATGTCTTGGATCTCTGAATCGTCAGCTACAACAAGTATTGAGTCCATTACATGGCACCCCTTTTTTGCGGCAGATATATACAAAAGCTGGAGGGAAATTGAAGGGCACGAACTCAATTTTTTCAATAGTTAAGTTTTCGGCAAATTTTTTTTTCATTTGGAGTGAGTACTGAAAAGCGATAAAGATTCCTCCTGGTTTTAGTGCCTGAATAATCTGATTAAGTAAATTCCCTCGCATTTCACTCGTAAAATTAAAAAATGGTAATGCGCTAATAATACAGTCCAACTGGCCGATGTCATCTTGATTTAATTTTTTAACTAATTGGCAAGCATTTGAATGGCACGCGAAATCCGGGTATTTTGTCTTCAGATTCTCTCTCATTTTCCTATCTCTTTCGAACAATAACACTTTTGTTGATCCAGTTAATTGTGTCTTCATGAAACGTGTGATAGCACCTGTACCTGATCCAAGCTCTGCGACTGCCTTTACCTCATCCCAGGCTACAGACTCAACTACTTTAGCTGCCAGAAATCGAGAGCTAGGTATAAGGCTTCCCACTCGTTGTGGATTTGTGAGGAATCCTTGCAAAAAAAGTAGATATTCATTGAAATTCAACTGTTTTTCCCCCGTGATTTATTTTTTCCTGCTTTATTGTTTCAATATAAAAATAGTAACGAAAAAATCTAAGGATTTTACGAGGATATATCTAAAGAAAATCTGAAGATATGTAGACTAGTTCGAGTTCGAAATAAACCCTCGATGGGCTCTATAAAACTCAGGGAAATCTAAACATAGTAAAGTTTAATATTTAATTTGCCAAGTGGTTGTGTGATCACTATTATTATATAATTTTACATATAAAGGAGGTGAAAGTAAGAAAACACGGAATATGGTTCACATGAGTGATGCACTGCAACAGAGAATCGACCGACAAGCAGGTGTAGAATGCAAATATAAAAATTGTAGGAGGTAAAGTATGTTTAAGTTTAGTAAGAAAATGTTAACGGTAGTTCTTGCAGCTTCCATGAGTTTTGGAGTGTTTGCAACAACCTCAAGTGCAGCGACAGACTACTGGCAAAATTGGACCGATGGCGGCGGGACCGTCAATGCTGTTAATGGATCAGGCGGTAATTACAGCGTAACATGGAAGGATACCGGGAATTTTGTTGTCGGCAAAGGCTGGACTACTGGATCGCCCAACAGAACGATTAACTACAATGCCGGTGTCTGGGCGCCGTCCGGTAATGGATATTTGGCTCTCTACGGGTGGACGAGAAACGCACTCATCGAATATTACGTCGTTGATAGCTGGGGTACTTATCGACCTACCGGAACGTATAAAGGTACAGTGACCAGTGATGGGGGCACATATGACATCTACACAACAATGCGATACGACGCACCTTCCATTGAAGGCCAAAAAACGACGTTTATTCAGTACTGGAGTGTTCGACAGACGAAGAGACCGACCGGGGGCAACTCCACGATCACTTTCAGCAATCACGTGAAGGCATGGGCGAGCAAAGGAATGCATCTGGGGAACAACTGGTCTTACCAGGTGTTAGCAACAGAAGGATATCAGAGTAGTGGGAGCTCTAACGTAACGGTGTGGTAACCACTCAACTGCAAACTGTTCAACGAACGGGAGCGATTGGCATTTCTTCACGGGGAAAGCAGGATGAGGGCTTAAAACCGTATTACAACATAAACAAGGAAATAACGCCGGAGACAAATACTTATCTGGAAACTGTATACGAAAACCCAACGAGTTAGGAATTTACGATATGTCTGGCAATATAAGAGAATGATGCTGGGGATTGTTACGGAGACTAAAGGGATACGGTAGTTAATGAAACAGCGACAGTTGAGGACGAGTTCTCGTCTACGGCTGTCGCTGTTTTATGTATGGGTTAACATAATACCCAAGGTTGTCGAAATGGTGAGGAGAGGGTATAGTTTATATGTATGTATTTTGTTCGGGAAGAGGTTCATATGGCAACAATTCACGATGTGGCGTTAAAAGCGGGCGTGTCGGTCACTACAGTATCCCGTGTAATGAATAACCGGGGCTATATCAGCGAAACTACACGCAAAAAAGTATTCGATGCAATGGAAGAGCTTAATTATCAACCGAATGAAATAGCACGATCCCTGCTACGCAAGCAGTCCAATATTATCGGCCTTATTATTCCCAATGTCTCGCATCCTTTCTTTAGTGAGCTTGCTAATCAGGTGGAGTACTATGCCTATCAGCAGGGGTGCAAGGTTCTACTCTGCAATTCACATATGGATCCCGTGAAGGAAAAAGTGTATATCGATATGTTGAAACGAAACCGAGTAGACGGCATCATTATGGGGAGTCATACCCTGGAGGTAGAAGAGTACCGACATTTGAATTCACCGATTGTGACATTTGACAGGCAGATTGACCCGTATATTCCGTACATATCTTCGGACAATTATCGCGGAGGCGAGCTGGCCACGGAGCTGCTCATTCGCAAAGGGTGCCGGAAAATTGCACATATATGTGGAAATCTGGAGCTGAACATGCTGTCCAATGAGCGGACTAAAGCATTCAAAGATGTTGTGGACAGGCATAGTATCGAGCATGTGATCGTTCAAACGGACTTGAATGTGTTCGACCAAAAGGAGTACGAGCGAATGATCTCCAAACTCGTTCATGAACATCCGGATGTGGATGGGGTGTTTGCTACAAGCGATATTATTGCCGCTTTTGCATTGAAAGAATATATCCGCGCCGGACGGCATGTGCCGGAGAATGTGCGTATTGTAGGCTTTGATGACGTAAGCGCTGCTTCCTGGCTGACGCCTGAACTTACATCGGTAAGACAGCCGATTGCTGAGATAGGCAGGCTGGCGGTCGAGCTGATTCGTAAGCAGGCAGAGGGCGAGCAGGTACAGCCTGTCAATCTGCTGCCTGTTGAATTGATTGAGCGTGCAACGACCTGAATGAAATCTGTTCCTCTAACAAGGGGAACAGATTTTTTTTAGTAAATGTTAAAGGTTTAACATGTCAAACGATTGACATAAGTTGAATCTTTGACATATAATCCGTTTGTAAGCGTTTTATTTAAGTGTACAGCAGCCATTATAGAAATAGGGGGATGACAACAGTGAGGAAATTCAAAAGAGTTCAATGGATGGTAATGCTGCTTCTTTTGGTTATGGTGGTGTCTGCATGCGGCGGCTCCGGAGGAGAAGGTAATTCGGCTTCTGGAGGGGGATCAGCGGATGCGGGAAATGTGAAAGTTACACTTTTGAACTCCAAAGGTGAAATCCTTTCACAGCTGGAGGATGCCGCTAAGGCGTTCCAGAAAGACAATCCCGGCATCACTGTTGAAATCCAGCCGGTTCCGACCGGTGGCTCGCCTTTTGAGCGTGCCTCTGCATTGTATGCATCTGGGAACCCGCCAACCATGACCATGCTAGATACAGGTGATGTGGAGAAATTCAAGGACCGTATCCTCGACTTAAGCGGAGAGAAGTGGAATAAGGACATTGTTGAAAACGCTACCACAGCTACGACGGTTGACGGTAAAAATTACGCGTTTCCGCTGGCTGTTGAAGGCTACGGATTCATTTATAACAAAGCGGTTGTTGATAAAGCGGTAGGCGGAAGCTTCGATCCCACCACAATTAAAACTCGAAATGACCTTGAAAAACTGTTTCAACAAATCGAGGCATCCGGGAAGAAAGCATTGGTGATTTCGCCAATGGACTGGTCCCTAGGTGCTCATTATTTGCCACTTGCTTATGCAGGCCAGAACAAGGACATGGCTGAAGTGGACAAATTCATAGCATCACTGAAAGCGGGCCAGGCTAACTTGGCTACCAATCCAGTATTTAACGGACTTATGGATACATTCGACGTCATGATGAAATACAATATCGATCAGGCTTCCCCACTGGCAGGTGCTTATGAGCGTGGACCGGAGTTGCTCGGCAAAGGCGAGGTTGGCATTTGGTTCATGGGCAACTGGGCATGGCCGCAAATCAGCGGTTTTGATACCGCTAACAAAGAATATGGTTTCTTGCCTGTACCCATCAGCAACAATGCCGATGACTATGGCAATCAGGAAATTTCATCTGCTGTTTCCAAACGTATTGTCATTGACAAGGAGAAGAGTACGCCGGAACAGCAAGAGGCAGCGAAGAAGTTCCTGAACTGGATCGTCTATGATGCGAAAGGTCAGGATTTCCTCGTGAACAAAGCGAACATTATCCCGGCGTTCAAAAATATTACACTGCCTGCGGCCGATCCACTTGGCAAATCCATTCAGGATTATATTGCAAAAGGCAAGTCAGAGCAGTCGATGAGCTTGCTGCCTGCCGACCACTGGTCTAAGCTAGGATCTTCCATGCAAAAATATCTGGCGAAGCAGGGCGATCGCGCAACACTGGCTAAGGAAATCGAAGACTACTGGAAAACCGTAAAATAAGACTTATTGTCAAATTACCCGGAAATAGAGAGAGAAATCCGAAACAAAGAGAGGGATCACCATGATTGCGGAAAAAGGAGTATGGAACCGGCTACGGACACGGCTGCTGTTCACCGGGCCAACCTTGTTTGCCTTCATAACGGTAATGATCATTCCATTCTTGTACGGCATTTATTTGACGTTCACAAACTGGGATGGTATTTCCACGACACTATCGCTGGTTGGCATCCAAAACTATCTGGCCGTTTTTCGGGATATTGAGTTTTGGAAATCGTTCGCCTTGACGCTCAAATATGTATTTTATACCGTTGTTCTTATCAATGTTATCGCTTTTATGCTGGCTTATGTGCTGACTAAAGGGTTAAAAGGACAGAGCATTTTCCGGGCAGGATTTTTCCTGCCCAACCTTGTCGGCGGCATTGTACTCGGTTTTATATGGCAGTTTATCTTCAACAACGTGCTTGTCTATTTGGGACAACATGCCGACATTCAGGCGCTCAGCACGACTTGGCTGGCTGATCCTGACAAAGCGTTCTGGACACTCGTGATTGTAACCGTGTGGCAGAACGCGGGTTACATGATGGTCATTTATATTGCAGGATTGACGGGTGTACCGAATGATATTATGGAGGCTGCAAGCATTGATGGGGCGAACAGCTGGACCAGACTGCGAAAAATGGTGCTGCCCTTGATGGTTCCTTCTTTCATCGTATGTATATTTTTGTCCCTGCAGCGTGGGTTTATGGTCTATGACGTCAACCTCGCGCTCACGAAAGGCGGACCGTTCAGTAGTACTCAAATGGTGTCGATGCATGTGTATGAAAAGGCATTCCTTTCCCGTGATTATGGTGTGGGACAGGCAGAAGCATTCGTGCTGTTCCTGATGGTTGCTCTCATCACTCTGCTTCAGGTTTATTTTAGCAAGAAGTTGGAGGTGGAGGCGTAATGGCAAGCAAAAGAATCGCTTCCTCCATGATCAAATTCATTGTGCTGACCGTTATACTCATATTGTTCATCGTACCGTTCGTCTTTCTGCTGATCAATTCGTTCAAGGAAAATATGGCCATCACTTCGAATCCGTTATCGCTTCCAGAGAGTTTTGATATGAGCAACTATATGAATGCATTCGATAAAATGAATTATATCGCTGCTTTCACCAACTCATTGGTTATAACGGTGTTAAGTGTCTTGTTCATCTCACTGTTCGCGGCGATGACGGCTCATTATTTTGTCAGAAACAACACCAAGTTCAACCAATATACATTTATGCTGATGGTAGCTTCCATGATCATCCCATTCCAGGCCATCATGATTCCATTGGTGAAAATTTACGGCTCACTTGATCTACTGAACAGCAAGTGGTCGCTGATTTACATGTATATCGGTTTTGGCAGCTCGCTGGCTGTTTTCATTTATCATGGATTCGTAAAGAGTATTCCGAAGGAACTGGAGGAAGCGGCGCTAATTGACGGCTGCACACGGATTCAGACATTCTTCAGGATCGTGTTTCCGGTATTGATGCCCACGACTGCCACTATTTCTATTCTCAATGTACTGTGGATCTGGAATGATTTTCTGCTGCCTTCCCTCATTCTGGTTGATCCTGAGCAGAGGACACTTCCGTTGTCCACGTACAACTTTTATGGGACCTATACAGTGGACTATGGTCCATTGATGGCAAGTTTGGTACTGACGATATTTCCGATCATTATCATCTATTTGTTCGCCCAAAAATATATTATTCAGGGTGTTATGCAAGGTTCGATTAAATAACTGTAGGAGTAGGATGCCTTATCAAACATACTAGAGTATATACGAGAGAGAATGCAGATCAATTTATTTCCCAATCCAGGCATATGCTGCGGCCGGATTATCGGCTGAACTACCATTTAATGGCTGAATTTGGCTGGATGAATGACCCGAACGGTTTCATTCAATATAACGGGCAGTATCACTTGTTCTATCAACATTACCCGTATAAATCGGTGTGGGGACCGATGCACTGGGGACACGCAGTCAGCCGCGATCTTATGAAGTGGGACTATCTGCCGGTCGCTTTGGCTCCGGACGGTGAGTTCGACCGGGACGGCTGCTTCTCCGGCAGTGCGGTTGAGCAGGACGGTAAGCTTGTCCTGATGTATACCGGACATGTTGTAACCGGGCCTGACAAGGATCAGGATTACAAGCAGTCACAGGGAATTGCAGTATCGGAAGACGGGGTGACATTCGAAAAGTGGGAGGGCAATCCGGTCATCGGTTATGACGCCATACCGGACAGGGTCAGCCGCAAAGATTTCCGTGATCCTAAGGTGTTCAGGCACGAAGATCAATACTACGTCGTTCTTGGCTCTAATGATGCCCAAGGGAACGGGCTTGTACTGCTTTACAGATCTGAAGACCTGAGAAACTGGACGTATGTCAATGTGCTGGCTGTGAGTGACGGACGCTACGGCGATAATTGGGAGTGTCCGGATTTGTTCCCGCTTGGCGGTCGGCACGTATTCATGCTGTCTCCACAGCGCATGCCTGCTCAGGGAGAAGCATACCGTAATCTGCATTCCACCATGTACGGTATAGGTGATTTCAATGCGGAGGCTGGAACATTTAGGGCAGAGCAGTATGCTCAGGTAGATCACGGATTCGATTTCTATGCCCCGCAGTCAACCTTGGACGATAAAGGGCGGCGTATCATCATCGGATGGATGGATATGTGGGAGTCGGAGATGCCAACCCAGCAGGGACACCACTGGGCTGGTGCGATGAGTCTTCCGCGGGAAGCGGTGATCGACCACGACAGATTGCTGTTCCGTCCGCTTGAAGAGGTGGAAAATTACCGATCCAATCTGTTCGAACAGCGGGATATCTTGCTGACAGGCGAGCAGATCATGGAGACGTTCGGAGATAGCTACGAACTGAAGGCGGTATTTGAGTTCGAGGCTGGTAACACTGATGAATTCGGCTTGAAGCTGCGGGTGGGCGGCGAAGAGGAGACTGTACTCTCGTATCGTCCCGATGACGGTCTGTTCCGTTTTAACCGTGAGCGTGCAGGTATCGGACCGGGCGGAGAGAGAAGAGTGCCCTTAGGCTTACAAGAGGGACGTCTAGAGCTGCGGATCTTCGTCGATAAGAGCTCTGTGGAAATATTCATCGGCGACGGTGAATATGTTCTCACCGGAAGAGTGTATCCCGGAATGGAATCAACAGGTATTCATGCGTTTGCGAGCGGAAAATGTACGATTGTCTCGTTCCAGAAGTGGGATATCCTCGCATAGAATCGCACCACAAACAGGAACCTGACCGTGGATGGTCAGATTCCTGTTTTTTTGTGGCCATTTTGCTCGTGTGATTTTAGGCGCGCTTATGTTGCAGATAAGCATCAAGATAAGCATCAATTTTTGCGAGAGCTTCTTTGGTACCGCCGGATTGCTGGAAGCTGTCATTTATTTTTTGTACGCCCTCTTTATACGCTGCGTTTGACATGACCTCATGTACGCCATCTCTTAACGTTTGTGTATTGATTTGATCCTTAGTTATTCGATAGCCAGCTTGAAGTTCCGTTAACCGTTGCGCGACCATGGGCTGATCCTTGTCCTGAGGCAGCACGACCAAGGGTACATTAAAGTGAATTCCTTCATTCACGCTGTTCATTCCACCATGAGTAATAAATACATCTGAATGACGTAATACCTCCAATTGAGGTACATAGGGTGAGATGATAAAGTGCTCAGGGGCCGGGTTAATTTTCGTAAAGTCAGCTTTCTCGCCAGCTGCAATCACGACGATGCCTTCAAAATCGGAAAAAGCCTCAATGCAGGTGTTAAAAAAGTCTTCAGTGTGGTCCAGAACAGTTCCCATCGAAATATACAAAACCTTTTTATCCTGTAGTCTGTCCAGCGGGAATGAATTTTCTCCTTTACGCTCCGGAAAGCTGGGACCAATAAAAAGATGCTCATCCCCAAATTGTTCACCATTCGGTTGAAAATATCTGCTCGTATACACAACATTCAAAGCCCCTGAATTGTTCATAAATTGAACCATTTCTTTGGGAGCAACACCGAATCTTTCTTTCATGAGATGCAGTGAAGTCGTGACTTGTTCATCAGGCTGAAACGGTACTTTAGCGTCGGAGCGGAAGAGATTGGCAGCCATCAGATGATTTGAAATGAGAAAAGATGGGGATGAAGAAATGCCTGGAATATTCAAATAATCTCTTACTAATTCACCAGCTCCGAATCGATCATAGAACACCAAGTCAAATTGAATACGCTCGGACAGCTCCTGGGTGATGGCTAAGATGTCCATCGAAGTCTGGATATGAATATTCAAAAATGCGTTCAGTCCTGCCGGAGTGTTGGTATCAATGGAAGCAGTCCTGACCAGATCAGGATGCAGGTGAACCTTCGCTCCAACTGCTTCGAGTCTATTCTTGTATTTCTCAGTTGTAATGTAATGAACCTGGTCCCCTCGTGCTGCAAAGGCTTGCGTGATCCCAAGCGTGGGGTTTACATGTCCTTCTGCCGGAAAATTAATCATTAATACGTTTAACATCCATCCTTGCTCCTTTCCTTCTCTTTCATTTAAGATGCAGTTTTAACTGAATCTCTCAATCCATAATAACAATAATATTTATTTTTTCAAATGATATCCTTTCATGATTGTGTTTTAAAACTCGGTCAACATCATTCTAAAGAATAACGTAAGGACATGTTGGCATGAAATGTGTATAACAAATATTTACCTCGTGCATAGTAAAGACGAACGCTATTTAGCAAGGGAGGTTTTTTCTAAATGAATGTTCAAAGAGCACAAGAAATAGCGTCCTCTCCCATCATGGCAAATGTGTTGTGCGATGGGTTGCCCATCTATATTCAGCATGTGAACGAACAACGTGAGACGGCACGGATCTATGCGCTGAACAACCCGGAAGAGGAACGGGAAGTGCCTTTGTACACGTTGACAGAACGTGATCTGACCCTTGAATAGAAAGGAGCGACCTGGAAAATGAAACCCAACCAACAGAAAGAAATCGAGGCAGATCGTTTGAATTTTCGTGATCAGACGGATGATGTGGTCAGAGAAGTACCGGCTACCACGGATGCCAGCGAAGCTGTCGCAGCAATGACCTCGCATATCAATAAATATGATGTGCCAGATGAGTTGGAAGAAGAATAGAGAGTGGTCAAGCGCGCACAGGATAACCTGCTGCGTGCTTTTTATATGACGCCATAATGGATAGTATCGAACAAAAGTACTCAATGCCCAAACGTACAAGTGAAACTGCCCATGTGTACGTTTTTTTTCTTTCGTTTTTTTGTAAAATGATATATAAATGATTTTTGTTCAAACGAAATAGACCAGGCTGTCATAGCGGCATGTCTCTAATAAGTTGAAAAGCTGAATTCAGAATTGCAGGAGGGAATTATGAACGATGAATACAATGTACAGGTTCAAAATCTAGATCCGGAAATAAGTGAAAGTGAAGTTGAAGGTGAAGTAGAGACCAAGGACATTTCGAAAGTGCTGACCATAATATGGATTTTTATAATCTATAGTGAGTCTGTCATTCTTCAACATTTGTTCGATGGTTTATACCTGATGCAAAGTTCCTTATTCACTGTAATCATCATATTGCATATCCTCTTGTACTTGCATGCTCATAGAGTAGCAAAACACTTTTCATGGGCTTATTTTGTTGTACAAGGGGGCTTGATCTTTGCAAGTGCATTTCTTCTACCTGAAAGTTTCTCCATAGTACTAGTGGGTTTAATGCCCGTTTTGGTGGGTCAGAGTATAGGTATTTATTATAAGCCGCTGAAGGTCATTCTTGTATTTTTGATCTCCTACGTTCTTTTTTGTGTGGCTGTGGTCTCTCACAATGACGGCAGGCAATTTGTGCTGTTCATCCCGCTATTTTTTCTAATTGTCGTTGTTATAGTAGCCTATGCGGTTCTTTTTCTCAAACAAGTCAAAGCACGAATCCGCACGCAAAACGTTTTGAAAGAACTTGAAATCGCACATCAAAAGGTAGAAGAACTTACAATTGCTAACGAACGGCAACGCATGGCCCGTGATCTGCATGATACGCTGGCTCAAGGGCTCGCTGGGTTAATCATGCAGCTGGAAGCGATTGATGCTCATCTGACCAAAGGAAGTACGCAAAGAGCTCAGGAGATTGTCCAACAATCGATGTCACAAGTACGGAGGACACTGTCTGATTCGAGGCGAGCCATAGACAATTTGCGTTCAAAAACCATCTCGGAAGTTGATTTTGCAGAAGCGGTGGAGGAAGAAATACAGCGATTTACAATGGCTACGAGCATTCGTGTCATACGCAACATCAAAATTAAAGCTTCAGTCCCCAGACTGCTGTTCGAGCATGGACTATTTATTATAAGCGAATGTTTAACCAATGTAGCGAAGCATTCACATGCGAATACCGTATGGATTAATATCTTAGATAACGAAGGCAAGATTAAAATTGAGATTCGTGATGATGGAAAAGGATTTGATACGAATATTATTGCCAAGCAAACAGGACATTACGGAATAATAGGGATCCATGAACGTGTACGGATGCTGGGTGGAAACATAAATATCAACAGTATATTGCAAGCAGGTACAGCTATAAAAATAGAGGCGCCTCTTACTAAAGGAGACCTATCATGAAATACAAGATTTTAATCGTCGACGATCATTGGGTCGTTAGAGAAGGGTTAAAACTGGTGTTGGAGACCAATGACAGCTATGAAGTTATTGGTGAGGCCGGAGAAGGTGCAACTGCTCTTAAACTGATCGAGGAGCTTCAACCGGATGTCATATTGCTAGATTTATATATGCCACAAATGAGTGGTTTGGAAACAATGAAAGCCCTCAGAGAAAAACAAAATGAAACGCCTGTCATTATCCTGACTACCTATAACGAAGATGATTTAATGATTAAGGGACTTTCTTTGGGGGCAAAAGGATATTTATTGAAAGATACCAGCCGGGAAAACCTGTTTCGCACGATTGAGTCAGCGCTAAGGGGTGAAACGTTGCTTCAGCCAGAAATAACAGCAAGGGTGTTCGCTGCAACGAATAAGAAAGAAGCCAAGCTAGAATCCCGCGAGAGCAGCTTAGTTCTTACGGATAAGGAAAGGCATATATTAAAGTCTGTTGCACACGGTTTTAAAAGCAAGGAAATAGCATTTGATATGGGGATTTCCGAGCGTACCGTCAAAGCGCATTTAACGAATATTTATAATAAGCTTGGTGTTGATTCTAGATCTGAAGCCGTTGCTGTTTCGTTGGAACGTGGGATTTTACAGCTTTAGAGATGTTAACTGAATAGATGTTTTTCATTGCCCAGTCGTACATAAGGTGCTTGCCCCTTTGTACGATTTTTTTGTGTGTTCATTGTTATAACATGAAAAAAGCAATGAAAAAAGTTTACATGACCCACGGGTTGCTGATAGCACCTTTAGAAGAGAGAATCAGGGAGGATGACATGAAGTTGAAGAAAAAAGGAATCAGGATCATGATTACGGGGATTGCATTAGCTATAGTAGCTTCCGGTTGCTCCAGTGCAACGGAGAACTCTGTAACACAGGCAAGTCATCCGGTAAAAGTAGAGAAGCTTGTAATGAAACCTTTGGCCAATGATTTTAATCTGGCGGGAACATTGCAGGCAAGTAATGAAGCTAGTGTTTCCTTTGAAGCGGATGGACGTATATTGAACACTATGGTTGAGGTAGGGGACTCCGTAGAAAAAGGGAGCGTCCTTGCGAAGTTAGATACATCTGTCTACCAGCTGCAGCTGGATCGGGCGAAGGCAACCATGGAAAAGGCAAAAGCCGGTCTTAGCCAAGCGGAGGCTTCTGTTCAATCGGCACAGGCGGGTATTCATAGTTCACAATCCCAGGTCGATGCGGCCCAATCGAAATTGCAGGAATTGAACAATGGCGCCAAAAAGCAGGAAATTGCACAGTCACAAAATGCGGTTACTGCAGCCACCAATGCTTACAATAAGAAAAAAGCGGATGCCGCACGGACGCAAAGTCTGTTCCAGGCAGGTGCAGCATCATTGTCGGAAAATGAGAATGCACAGCTGGAATTAACGAATGCACAAAAAAGTTTAAGTGACGCACAAGAGCAGTTGTCTCTCTTGCTTGCGGGAGCCTCACAGGAACAACGTGCCCAGGCTTCAGCTGGTGTAGAGCAGGCCAGAGCAGGGCTGGAGACCGCTATGGCTACGAAGCAGCAAGGGCTAGCCAGTAAAGCTCAGGCGCAGGCTACCTACGAGGATGCATTGGCTGCTTATGAACAGTCATCCTTGTCACTTAAAAAAGCTACTTTAACCTCCCCGATCGCTGGCGTAGTCATTGAAAAAAAGGTGTCTGATGGTCAACTGGGCTCCAGTGGGAGTGAGGCATTTGTCGTCGGGAATATTAAGACCTTAAAAGTACTTCTTCCCGTACCGGACAGCGAAATCTTATCATGGAAGAAAAACCAAAAAGTAAATATATCACTCTACAATGAGATTAGAATAGGGACCGTTACTCAGATCTACCCATCAACGAATGCGAAAACGGGCAGTATTAATGTGGAAGTCAGCCTGCCTAACCCTGAACTGGATTGGAAACCTGGACAAGTCATCAGCGCATCTAAAAGTGTGAATCAAGCGGAAGCCCTGTTAGTGCCTGTAGAATCCGTGATTAGCACGGGAAGTGACCCTTATATTTTTAAAGCTGTGAATGGTAAGGCCGTTAAAACCACAATTAAAGTGGGAAAAGTAACGAATAATCAATTCGAAGTTCTCTCCGGACTACAGGCAGGCGATCAAATTGTTACACAAGGAGCAGGAACCTTGTTTAATGGCGATTTAATTGGGAATGATGTGCTTGGGAAATCGGAGGAGTCATCCGAATGATTAAATATATCGTTAAAAAACAGAAAATTACGCTCATTTTCTTTGGTATGTGCATACTGCTAGGGCTCTTTAATTTTACATCGTTGCCCAAACAGGAGCAGCCTGATGTTATTCCTATGTCAGCCAGTGTTACAACCATCTATCCGGGTGCCTCACCTGAAAGAATCGAGCAAACCATTACTAAGGTCATGGAACAGAAAATTAAAGCTATACAAGGTGTCAAAACGATTTCCTCTACTTCATCGAAAGGCCAATCCAGTATTATCATAGAAGCTTTGAATGATGCGGATCCGACAAAAGTATGGGCTGATCTTCGTACGAAGGTGCAGGATGCACAATCCGAGCTTCCAGACGATGCGATGCAGCCTATAATCAATGATAGCATGACTAGCTCTTTCATTGGTTCATATGCGATCACCTCTGATAAGGTTGAGGATTTATACTCATTAAATGAATTAATGAACAAATGGAAAGATCAATTAAAAACAGTCCACGGTATTTCGCAGGTTAATATTCAAGGAATACCTGAGCAAGAGGTACGAGTTAGCTTAGACACGCAAAAGATGCAACAATATAACATCTCCTGGGAGCAGGTTGTTCAAGCGATCAAGGATGAGAATGACAGAGTGCCTACAGGAAGTATGGATTTCAATGAGCGTACTTATCAGCTGACGGTGAATGCCTCAACGGATCCATCGATTCTAAATAACGTCCAGATTTCAAGCAATGACGATGGATTTCCGATATCTCTGAAGGATATAGGTACTGCCTCACTTGTTTTTAAAAAAGCAGCTAGTTATACGTATGTGAATACCAAGCCTGCTATTTCGATCAGTGTAAGCGGAGATATAGGAACAGATGTGCCAACGGTATCCAAAGCAACAACAGCCAAAATCAATCAACTTGCGAGCAGTTTGCCGAAGAATGTACATTTTGAGCTGCTTTTTGCACAAAATGATCGAGTGAGTGAAATATTTGGAAACCTGACCAAAGAGATGATTATCGCTATTTTATCGGTTATTGTGATATGTACTTTAGGCTTGAATTTGCTAACTTCTGCATTTGTGGCGTTGGCCATTCCTGTTTCCATCGCCATCGGCTTTATTTTCTTGCCCATGACAGGAACTACGCTGAATCAAATTTCAGTCATCGGACTCATCATCGTGCTAGGGATATTGGTTGATGATGCCGTCGTGGTCAATGACAACATTGAACGCCGACGCTCTGAATTTGGGGAAAATGCTACGGAGGCAGCTATTAAAGGAACCAAAGAGGTATCCTTATCGATCATTACAGCTACGCTAGCTACGGTTGCAGCATTTGCTCCGTTGTTATTCCTGCCGGGTAATATCGGAGACTTTATTAAACCGATCCCTACCGTTATTTCGTTAACGATGCTAGCTTCCATGATTATGTCGTTAACAATTATTCCTATTTTTCGTCAATGGTATGATCAACGCCGTAAAGGGAAACAGAGTAACCAAGCGGTTAAGCCGCCCGGGCTTCTGGGTCATCAAATCCAGTCTCTATCCAATGTGTACTCTAAAAACTGGATGCCAAGAATACTGCAACGCCCGCTTTTAACAGCGCTGATTGGTCTTATGATTGGTACGGCAGCTTATGGATTACTTGCGGTTGTTCCCATTCAATTATTCCCAGAATCCGACCAGGCGGATGCCACGATCAACGTAACGATGCCGGAAGGAACATCGTTACAGGCAACCAATCGGGTAATTAACGAGATTGGGCTGTGGGTCAAAAAACAACCAGAAACAGAGCGGCTGTCGGCAACGGCGGGTGGAGGAGCGCCTCAGATGTACAGCGATGTTGCAGGCGGTCACGGCTCTGGGGGAGCGGTCAACGGTCAACTTGCTGTCGTTGGAAACGAGGGACTATTCGATCTCCAGAAAACAGTGGATAGCTGGACTCATACGTTGCAAGCCAAATATCCATCTGCATTGATCAGCATTCGGGTTCCTCAATTAGGTATTCCGGTCGGCAGTGCGGTGTCTATCCGGATGAAGGGAGAAGACATTGATAAACTGCAAAACATGACAGCTAAAGTCAAAGAAATGGTTGCGGGTACCCCCGGAGCTGTAGACGTGACCGATAATATGGGGATGCAAAGCTATAATCTGAATTTCCAAGTCAACCCACAAGCCTTGGATAAATATCGGGTTAGCTATTCCAATTTGACGCGTACTCTGCTGTTAATGGGTGACGGGGTCAATGTAACGGATTTTGATACAGGTAAGGAATTGCTGGATATAAATATATACATGAATAAACCAAACGATGATCCTGAGGTATTATTCCAACAATTA
This sequence comes from Paenibacillus sp. lzh-N1, assembly GCF_002872435.1. Taxonomy (NCBI): domain Bacteria; kingdom Bacillati; phylum Bacillota; class Bacilli; order Caryophanales; family Paenibacillaceae; genus Paenibacillus; species Paenibacillus sp. lzh-N1. The sequence continues at coordinate 2,559,990 of NZ_CP025696.1, forward strand.
AGTGTAACCAATGCGGCAAAAGAGCAAATTCCATTATCCCAGTTAGTCACGATGAAACCGGACTTTTCCATTCAGCAAATCCACCGTTATGATTTGGAACGAACGGTAACGATTTCAGCCAATGCGAATGGGCGTACAGCTACAGAACTCACTAATGACATCCGTAGCAAACTAACCCATACACAATTTGAACCAGGCTACACCTGGGAGATGGGAGGAGAAACATCCGCGCAATCTGATATTTTTACAGATTTGGGCAAACTAGCCATTATCGTTGTTTTTCTCATCCTGCTCTTGATCACGATGCAGTTTTACTCCGTCTCCACACCGCTTATTATTATGACCACTGTGTATCTGGCAGCGGCAGGCGGAATTCTTGGAAGCTTTATTTCAGGCATGCCAATTGGATTCATGAGTATTATGGGGATCATTTCACTGGCTGGTATCGTTGTGCGTAACGGTATTGTATTGATAGAATTTATTGAAGATGCGCGGCGTGAAGGAGCTGAACTGACAGACGCGATCCTTATGGCATGTTCTGCCCGTTTCCGTCCGATCTTGCTTACTTCGTTAACTGCGATTGTGGGGATGATCCCTATCGCCACCATAGGAGAAATTCTCTTCAAACCGTTGGCAACGACCATTATCTTTGGCCTGATCTTTTCGACCATTTTAACCTTGTTTGTCGTTCCGACGCTGTATATGGTCGTAGCTCATCTGAAGCTGAAGCGGAAGCAGAAGCAGGAAAAGACTATAAACACCGATAGCTCATTGACCTTGTAGGTAAATACAGAAAAACAATATACTTCAATATTTCTTTTAGAATACGGATTGTACATGAGGCGAAGGTCTTCATGTACGATCTTTTTATTTGTTGACATAGTCAACAAATATCATTACTATAATTGTTGCAAAAGTCCACTAAATAGGGGGAGTTATGGTCAATATAGATGCTAATATCATAGCGGATATGAGGCGTTTTAACCGGTTCTATACGAATTTACTTGGTGTTTTAGATAGACATGTGCTGGATAGCGGATATTCCTTTACCGAGGCACGTGTCATTATAGAGATCGGGTTGATCGAGCCATGTATTGCGAATACGCTGGTCGAATCTCTTAAAATTGATCGCAGCTATATGAGCAGGATCATTGCTAAATTTTGCAAAGAGGGCTTTCTTGTTAAGGAAAATTCAACGGTGGATAATAGAACAAATCTAATTCGTCTGACACCTAAAGGAAAAACGTTCTACAACCAATTGAATGAAAGGTCTGATGAGCAAATTCTAAGATTAGTTCAAGGACTTTCAGAAATAGAGATTGAAGAATTACATGCTTCTATGTTGTTAATTCAGAAGAAATTGGATATTTCGGAGAGGATACAGAATGATACGATTTGAATGCGACTATACCGAAGGTGCCCATGAACGTATATTACAGCGACTACTGGAAACGAATGAGGAACAAACGCCAGGCTATGGTATGGACGATCATTGTGAAAAAGCCAGAGCTTATATTAAAAAGGCGTGTGACTCCGAAAATGCGGATGTACACTTTTTGGTTGGAGGTACACAGACCAATACAACGGTCATTTCTTCGATTTTGCGTCCGCATCAAGGTGTGATTGCGGCAACTTCTGGACATATTGCTGTGCATGAGACCGGAGCAATTGAGGCTATTGGACATAAAGTACTGACATTGCCAAGCGAGGATGGGAAAATCCGGGGTGAGCAGGTAAAGGAACTATACGACGCTCACTGGAGTGATTCTGCTCCTGAGCACTGTGTACAACCCGGGATGGTTTATATTTCTCAACCGACCGAGAATGGAACGATCTATAGCCGATCGGAGCTGGAAGTGTTAAGTAAAGTCTGTCGTGAATATGGTTTACCGCTGTTTATAGATGGAGCCCGCTTAGGCTATGGTTTGGTTGCAGAGGATAGCGATGTATCATTAGCAGATATAGCAATGCTGTGCGATGTGTTTTATATTGGCGGCACTAAAATTGGAGCAATGATGGGAGAAGCCGTCGTTATCCTAAATGATGCTTTGAAAAAAGACTTTAGATATATGATCAAGCAAAAAGGAGGACTGCTGGCTAAGGGCAGAATGCTGGGCATTCAGTTTGAAACGCTGTTTGAGGACGGTTTATACTTTGAGATTTCCAAACACGCCATAGATATGGCCATGTTGCTGCAAAAAGGATTATCCGAGCAAGGATTTTCTTTCCTATATCATTCTACAACCAATCAGCAGTTTCCGATTATATCGGATCGTATATTACAGGCGTTGAGTGAAAAATATACTTACTCCTTTTGGGAAAAGGTTGATGATACACATACTGCTGTTCGATTCTGCACCAGTTGGGCCACAAAGAAAGAAAATATTGAAATGCTGCTTCAGGATATCAAAGCATTACAATAGAGGTCACGGATAAACGATGAGTATCATCTTGAAGAGGTAAAATGAATACTGGAATAGGCCATACCTCGTTGCACACATTGCAGCGAAGTATGGCTTTTTTGTCGTGTAAATTACCTAATCCAGGCGGCTCGTCTTTAGTTCCATGAAAGAGCAAGTAGATATAAAAATGGAAAAACAAGACAAGAGCGAATGTATAAAATTAGCGCCTAATTATTTACACTGAATACCTATCGAACCTGTTTACGGTATTGAAGAGGGGAGAGCCCGGTTATTTTTTTAAAGATTTTATTAAAATGGGAGGCATGACCGAAGCCGACATCCTCCGCAATGCTCTGGATTTTGTCTTTGGTGGTTCGCAGTCTGGTTTGAGCCGCCCTAACCCTCACGACGCGGATGTATTCGCTGAAATGAAAGCCAGTCAATTTTAGAAAGATGCGGCTTAGGTAGGCTGGACTAATAAAAAAGCAGGCGGCCACTTGTTCGAGAGTTAACGGCTCATTGAAATGATCCTGAATAAAAGACGAAATTTCTGTGATTTTCTGATGCATGGGATGAGATGAAATAAGTTCACTACGCTCGGCCGCTTCCGATCGGTGCACCAGGATAAGCATTTCCAGCAGCAAATGCTGTACACAACGGTCATGCAGAGGCTGCTTGTTCCTACATTCGCTATTCATTTGCAGGAACAGTCGTTCAACTTCGACTTGTTCTCTAGCCGGTAAGCGAAGCAACGCGGATTGCTGATACGGCGGTAGATCCAGAATGTCACGATCCTGCGGTGGGAGAAACGTCGGAGAAAAATGAATCAAAATGCGTTCTGTTTCCTCCAATTGCGTGCTGGCGGTAGAGTGTAAGTCATGAGGGAGGATGAATATCAGATCGCCCTTGCGAGCGGTGTATACCTTGCCGTTCATAAAGTAGATGCGTTCGCCCTGCAGCAAAAAATACAGCTCATAGTTCTCATGAACATGAGGTCTGGGCATAACTGTGAAGCCGGTACGGTAGATGTGATGAATGGAGAATTGTTGTTCTCCGATGATATATTTGTCTTCCTTCATTTCATTCATGTGCTTCTTCCTTTGCAAATTAAGATAAGTAAGCGCATTCATATATCTATAGTATATATGACACCTGCCCACGGTAAAAGCAGAAAAGATTGATGAAAGGAGGTGAAAACACTTCTGAACGTCTCGGATCATTCTTTTATAAAAGTATGCGCTGGTGTGAAAGAAAATCTTAGGGAGGAAACAGAATATGAGCAAGCAGCGTACATGGAGAAAGGTGCTATGTAATGTGGTTGTGGGTTCATTGTTGTTGACCTTGTGCCCACCACTGATTCAAGCAGAGACTGCGGTCGGGACAGAGATGGCAAAAGTCGAAAAAATAGCGACGAATATTCCGGCGTTTCCGGGGGCTGAAGGTGGCGGTAAATATGTTACCGGTGGACGCGGAGGTGAAGTTTACGAAGTTACCACGCTGGAGGATTACGGCATAGGTGAGCAGGTGATCCCCGGATCTCTTCGTGCAGCGGTCAGCTCCGATAATCGGACGGTCGTATTCCGGGTGGGTGGAACCATTCATCTTAAGGAGCCACTTAAAATCCTGGGCAACAACCTGACGGTTGCGGGTCAGACAGCTCCTGGCGATGGTATAACTGTAAGCGATTACACGACAGGGATTGATGCAGATAACGTCATTCTCCGTTACCTGCGTTTTCGATTAACCGACCGTTACCCCAGTGAGGATGACGCATTAGGATCCAGATATCATAAAAACATTATGATTGATCACTGTTCCTTTAGCTGGTCTGTGGATGAGGTACTGAGTCTGTACGATAACGTAAATACGACGGTACAATGGTCCATTGCGTCCGAAAGTATGCTAATGACCACGCACCAAAAAGGTCGCCACGGCTATGGCGGCATATGGGGTGGTCGAAATTCCACCTATCATCATAACTTGTTGGCACACAATGCAAGCCGCAACCCGCGTTTCCCAACCGATAAAAAACAAATCGACGCTGTGGAAATGACCAATAATGTCATTTATAACTGGGGATTTTTCTCTTCATACGGTGGTGGTGAAGGATCGTATAATGTGCTGAATAACTATTATAAGTATGGCCCCAACACATATAAGGATGTTCGCGGTCAAATCTTTGTAGACGTGGGTAGTAAAAAATATAAAACACGCATGTTTATTGGTGGCAACTACATGTACGGCAACGAATCGGTTACTAAGGACAACTGGCAGCTTGGAACATCGATTGGATCGATTATTGACCCTTCCACTCGTTTGGCAGAGCCGATTGAAGTCAGAGGGGAATACGACAACGGGATTTCACAGGATGCGTATGGTCCATATCAAGCGACAGATGCACAGACCGCATACACTGAGGTGCTTGCCGGTTCAGGAGCCACGCTGCCAAGAAGAGATGCGGTGGACGCCCGCATTATGAATGATGTGAAGAATGGAACGGGTGCGTTTATCAACTCCCCGCGTGAGGCAGGATGGATTTACGATGATTATAGCGTAACCAACACGGAACTTACTGACAGTGATCATGATGGCATGCCGGATGAATGGGAACGTGCCCATGGGCTGGACCCCAAAAATGCAGACGACCGCAACGGTCAGGAGCTTGCCGGCACAGGCGAGTATGCTCATTTTGCCAAGGGCTATACGAATCTGGAAGTCTATTTAAATGATCTCATTGAGAAGCTGTCCAATGGAAGTGAGGTAGATAATCCGGAGGCCGTCGTTCAGGTGTCGGATGAAGGCGGACGTTCACTGAAGCATAACGATATTTTGGAAGCCGGACGTGATGCGACCATAACTGCAACGGCCAAGGACCAAGATGGCATTGCCCACGTTGAATTTATCATTGACGGCAAACTTGCTGGAAAAGTAGAGAATGCGCCTTATCAAATCAGCTGGAATCATGTGACGGACGGCACCCATTACATTATTGCACGGGTGACAGACCGCAAGGGAACTGCTGCATTTTCCAATCCTGTCACTATCCACGTCAACACGACTGTACCAACGGGAAGCTGGCTCAGCGAAGAGGTTGGCTCTGAGGGCAACGATGGCCATATCAAAGGGCATACTCAGGTATTAAAAGAAGATGCAAACGGCAGCAGCATACGACTAAAATCGGCGGGGGACATTGACGGTCAGGCTGACCTTTTCCATTATGCTTATCAGAAATGGGAGGGAGACGGTGAAATTACAGCCCGTGTGGAGAAGATTACTCCTGTGGATGATAATGCCGAAGCAGGTGTAATGATTCGTGAATCACTGAAGCCTGGATCAAAAATGGTCTTTATGTCTTTAGCATTTGTTAAATATGGTAAACAGGGGACTCTTATTAGTCGTGATCAAACAGATGGTAAAACCAAGCGCGCGTCAATGGAAACATTTATTACAACGCCATATTCGGTTCGTCTGGTGAGACAAGGGCAAAAGCTGACCGGATGGATATCCGCCGATGGTCTAACAAATTGGGACAAAGTGGGTGAAGCAGTCGTGGACTTTCCAGAGAATCAACCCTTACTGTTCGGGCTAGCTACCGATGCATCCAAACAACAAAACGATGTATGGAATTACAATACGTCGGAATTCAGCAATGTTAAGGTCCGCAAGCTAACAGACTCAGGAGGAACCTCTCCCACTAGTGTGGTTGTATCGACCTATGGCCCTGCTGACTATACATCTCTCCAGGCAGCTATTGATGCAGTCCCTGACAACAGCAACACAAGGACTATGATCCATCTCAAAAACGGTACCTACCGTGAAAAAATAAAGGTGAATTCCTCCAAAAAAAATCTGAGCATTATCGGAGAAGATCGGGACAAAACGATCATTGCTTTTGATGATACAGCCAAGACCATAGTGGACGGGAAAGAATTAGGAACGAGCAACAGCTATACCATGCGTGTGCAAAGTCCTGACTTTGTGATGGAAAATGTGACGGTCGCCAACACAGAAGGGACCGGGCAGGTGCAGGCTGTAGCGTTATATGCCGAAGGTGATCGTGGCAAGTATCATAATGTCAAAATTACCGGCCTACAGGATACTTTGCTCGTAAACCGTGGCAGACAGTATTTTAAGGACAGCTACATCAGTGGCAGTGTGGATTTTATATTTGGCAATGCACCTGCTGTGTTTGATAATTCGATCATACACAGCCTGCGTGCCGGATACGTAACCGCAGCTTCAACAGAAGAGAACCAGCCAGGTTTTGTATTTACTCAGTGTCGTTTGACAACCGAAGCTGGCTTGACAGGCAAGGTGGATCTTGGGCGACCATGGCGTCCTTACGCTCATGTTACTTTTTTGAAGACCTATATGGATGACCATATCAAGCCGGGTGGTTGGAACAATTGGGGTAAGGAATCCAATGAGCAGACCGCAAGATTTGGAGAGTTCGACAACTTTGGACCAGGTGCAGGAAGTAGCGGGCGTGTACCTTGGGCCAAACAGCTTACAGCTGACGAAGCAAACCAGTACACTGTTGAAGCTGTTCTGAGCGGGACAGATCATTGGAATTGGCGTCTATAAATTTGATGTTCAATCGATAAGCGGGGGGATACGCTTTAAGCGTTTCCTCCGCTTATGTGCGTGTTTGTGAGCAAACTTGGATGTGGTACATACATAATCTAAAATTGAAACCATTTGTTATTATGGTAAATATTTTATATATTGAATATGAGATGTATTTTTAGGCGCATAACAGGTGGTAATAAACTCGAGGCTAATGTATATCTTGTTCGTAATCATCATGAAAAACCCTACAATTATTTTGAGTTGAACATATTATTATGTTGGAGGTGTAGGATGGCACGTGTGTTGGTTATGATCACGCCTGCTGAAGGCCATGTTAATCCGTCCTTAGGATTAGTGAAGCAGCTGGTTGACAGAGGTGAAGAAGTGGATTATGTGTGTTCAGAGGAATTTGGTACGAGAATTCAACAAACAGGAGCAAAACTGATCACCTATCCATTTAGTGTGGATGCATTTATTCACAATCCTGTATTAAAGCCGGCTGAATATAAACATCATTATCAATTCGTGAATATGATCGTTAAAGGTTTGATTGAACCGATTATTCCAAAGGTTATGAAAGAAATTGAAAATAAGGAGTATGATTATTTGATTTATGACTATTTGATGGGTTGGGGAGGCAAAATTATAGCAGAGAGGCTGGGAATACCTGCGGTATGCACGATCTGTTCGTTTGCTTTCGTAGAGCCTCTGGGATCTGATCAAGGCTGGGATGATGATGACATAAAAGTGAGAGAGCTTTATGATGACACCATGAAAGTAGTACATCAATTAGCTGAGGAGTTTCAGGTTTCCGTTCCCGCTATTGATGAACTCGATTCACATTCCCACATCCTAAAGGTCGTGTATACAAGCCGTTATTTTCAACCGCAAGCTGAAAAGCTGGATGATAGTTATATTTTTGCAGGTCCATCTATTGTACCTCGTAAAGATGCACCCTCTTTTCCGTTCGAACAGCTTCGTGCTTTGTATCCGCAGGTTGTTTATATATCATTGGGAACTATTCTTAATAGAGATTTGGAGTTTTACAAGCTTTGCTTTGAAGCATTTCGCGATTTGCCTGTGCAATTTGTACTTTCATCAGGCCAATATGCGGAGATGGAGTTATTGGCAGACAATATCCCGGACAATTTTATGATCAAGCCCTATATTCCGCAGCTGGAAATGCTTCAGCGTGTAGATGCCTTTATTACACATGGGGGAATGAACAGTGCAAGCGAAGCCTTGTATTACAACGTGCCAATGGTTCTGGTTCCCATGACATCGGATCAACCGATCGTGGCCAATCGGGTACAAGAGCTGGGAGCGGGTATTGCTGTGAATAAAAATGAGCTTACAGCCGCTATCTTAAAAGCTGCTTTGGTAGAGGTTTTAAATCAAGCCATCTATAAACAACAGGCGCATGTAATTGGCCAATCACTACGTCAGGCTGGCGGTTATACGTATGCGACTGATGCAATTATGAGTCGTTTCTCTACTATAAGAAAATAGGATGCGAGAAAAATAGGGTGCGTGTGCGGAGGCTTACGATGTAACCAATCTGGACCATGCATGGCATGATAGCATAACAAAGCAGCACGTAAACGGACTTCAGGTTCTCGTCCAGATTACGTGCTGCTTTTTGTATTGGTGCTGTCCTATAGACTGTGATTTCTTTCTTGTAGAGCAGCCGAGTTGTGAAACTCTAATTTTTTTGAAATCGCGAGCAGACCAAGGCAACAGAGGATCAGGAATAAGCATACCCAATAGGAGTTTCGATAACCCATCCATTGAGCGAACAATCCGCCCATCAAGCTCCCCGCCAGTCTTCCGATTGTTGTCGCATTGGAATACAGTGTCGAGGCATATCCGGGCAGAGATGGCAATAAATCCTGCATGTAGCTGATACCAATGGCTGATATCACTGCAACAAAGAAGGCTAGAAGAAGCTGTCCCACGAATAGCTGCCACATCTCCGTAGACATAAGGACGAGGAGATAATAGACAACGCCTGTTAGAGCCCCTAAAAATATAAGCAAACGGTTGGAGTATTTGGCCGCTAGTACGCCCAGCATGAGCATCAAGGGTATCTCTAAGATTGCGCAAATACTGGATACTAGGGCAACGTCATTCGTGTCACCTTTTAAATTGTGGATGATGAACAAGGAAATGTTCAAACTATTCATCCAGTGAGACGTATAAAGCAGAGTAAGAACTAGAAAAGGAATCAGAATTTTAATATTTTTATGTAATGTAATGTGATGAAGTGAAAGTTGATCCTTATTTTTAGCTTGAACAGGAGGCTGCTTGATAAAAAAGAATAGAAGAACGGCAATAAGTACAAAAATAGAGGTCGTACCGACAAAAATACCTTTAAAGCTCGTATGTGCAATCAAGAAGGAACCAAAGAGCGGTCCGGTAATAAAGCCAAGAGAAAACATAGAACGAAGCGTTGAATTCGCAAAGGCATGATCCGCAGATTTACTGCGATCTACCGCCTCACGTGCACTGGCAAATAACTGTGGCATCCCAGGGGCGCCAATCGCCGTAAAGACAGTCATATAAATAAAAAGCACATAAAAATTTTGGATTACAAGATATCCAGCAAAGGCTACAGCATTAAATAACGTACAAATCACTAAAATTTGTTTGCGATCTAACCCGGTATCGGAGCGTTTGGCAATAAGGGAGCTTATCCATATACCACAAATCAAAGTCACCGCTGTAAACACACCAAAGGTTCCAACAGATACGCCAAGTGTACTTGTAAAATATACAGCTAAAAAAGGTGCACTTATAGAAATAGCCATGCCTTGCAATAACATACAGATCATAAATAGCGGGTAGTTAGGGATAAAGAAAAGATTTTGAATACGCTTTAGCATTTCATTTTTACACCCCTTTAGGTTTAGAAGCAGAACTTACATACCTATCCAACCTAAACTATATATGACTTTAGCATAATTTGTATATTTACATTGTATAAAATATTATAAATTATTTTCACTGAAGCGTTCTATGAACTGCTTGATCAGTTCATTCAATGTTCCAGCGGCCTTCGTAGGGAGGCGGTGATCGGCTTTTTTAATGAAAACAAGCTCACTCTTCGGTATTTGCTGATGCAATATGTTGGCATAAGGATGAAAGTGTTTATCCTCTTCACCATAAACGAGCAGGACAGGAAGATGGATTTCCCCGAGCCGTGAGGTACAGTTATACTTCAAGCTGTAACGATAATATTGTTCGACATTCCCGGGATGGCTCTGCTTCGCATCGTTGAATAACTTACGGAACAAAGATAGCTGTTTCGTTTGTGACCAAGCAATCGAAAGCGCAATCGTACCGACTGCGCCGATTTTGGAAAGAGCAGTGCCCCAAGAAATTTTGTTTCTTAGGCGCCAATCGTTTACTTCCGACATTCCACTAATAACAATGCCTCCCCATGCCCGATCTGGATAAGTCAGGAGGAATTCAAGTACTATCGAGCCACCGGTAGAATATCCACACAAAAATACTTTATCTAAGCTCAACCGATCCATCAAATGCTTAATATCCTGGGCGATGAGAGGGTAAGTAACCGTTTGTTCGGAAGGCTGACTTTTACCGTGTCCTCTGATATCAAAAGCTACAGTTCGAAAATCGGGCGATAGTCCTTGGATTTGGTATGTGAAATTTAAACTTGTGAGTACTGGAGGGTGGATAAATAGGATGGCCATTCCTTCACCGGAATCAATATAGTGCATCGAGTATCCGTTTATGCTTGTAGTAGTCATTGTTATTTTCCCCTCCCATTGAAGATATTGGTTTTACTGAAAAAAACAACTCGTGATATAAAAAACATTTTCGGAATCGTTTTAAGACCCTACATTCATAATCCTGATCTCTAAACAATTGAATATATTCTTTTTCATTACGAATATACTCTCCGTTGTCGTACCATTTCATAAACCAGTTACATAGCGGTTTTTTCTTGGATAAACATGGTTCCATAACGACAATGGTTCCGTTAGGCTTTAGGATTCTTTGGAATTCCTTCATGTAGCTAGATATTTCATCCGAAGAAATGTGGTGTAATACAGCGATAATAAGTATGTAGTCGAACGACTCATTATCAAATGGCAAATTATTACTATTAAATACTTGAAATGCATGGTGGCTATATAATCGCTTTGCATAATCAATTCGTTGGGCGTCAGGATCAATTCCAACATAATACAACGGGTTAAACATGGAGCAATTTGCCCCAGTACCACAGCCAAAATCCAGTACAGTTTGGCTATCAAAGGAAAAATGGGAATGCACATGATCATGGATATATTTTTTAGTAAACCACTTTGGACGGACAAACCAATGATACAGTCTAGGTGAGAACGGGATGTTAATGGGAGTTCACCAGCTTTCTAATTATTCGAGTCACTAGAAGTAATTTGGCATATTAGATTAAAAAAATTCATTTCGGAATAATTTTTTTTAGTGTAAGCAAAAATAAAAAAATCAAGGGAATTGTGTTTTTCAAAGAAAGGGATACACAAATGGGAATAAAGTATAAAATCACGATTGTACTAGTGCTAAGTTTAAGTTTACTAATCGTCGGTTGCAGGGCGGACTCCAGTCAACAGCTAAATCAACAAAGCATCAAGTCTCATATCCCAGTGAATAATAAGGCCAAACCGGTCATATTCATCATGATTGATTCTTTAATGGATAAGCCTTTGCAGGATGCGATTCAAGAAGGCCGTGCTCCGGCAATGCAATATCTCCTTCATCAAGGGCAATATTTCCCACATGTAGTGAGTTCATTTCCCACGATGTCTGTGACCATCGACAGTACCTTATTAACGGGGACGTATGCAGACCAACATCATGTGCCCGGACTTGTGTGGTACAGCGACTCAAGGAAACGCATGATTTTCTACGGAAATGGTGCCAAGGAAGCCCTAAAGATAGACCAACTGCAAGTATTTTTAGATGCCATTTACCAATTAAACCAAGTTCATCTGAACAAAAAAACGAAAACCATCCATGAGGAATTGGCTGACAAAGGGAAAGAATCCGCGTCCATCAATGCTATTGTTTTTAGAGGAAGAACGAAACATGCCCTCAAAGTACCTGACTTCATAGCGAATAGCAGTAGAGTACCAGAAAAAATGATAGTCACAGGACCTAAATGGTTATCCTATGCAGCTCTGGCACAATTGAATCCGAAAAATAGCTGGAACACTCCTGTGTGGAAAAAATTTGGGATGAACAACGAATTTTCCGCAAAGGATACCGCTTTTTTAATCAGCCAGAAAAAACTTCCAGATGTAACTATCGCCTACTTCCCAGAGAATGATAATTTGGCGCATAGAAAGGGTCCCACTCAACTAAAGGGAATTGAAAAAGCGGACCAAGCACTGCAAACTGTGTTGAACGCATACGGTTCGTGGGAAGAGGCTGTAAACAGTGCGATATGGATTGTCATGGGCGACAGTGCGCAAAGCGCTGTATATGATGATCGACAGGCAGCGACTGTTGATTTAAGGTCTCTTTTAAGCCATTACCGTATTGCAAAATTAAATCAACCCGTAAGAAGTGATGACCAGATCGTGATTGCCGCTAATGAACGGATGGCCTATATCTATGCAATAAACGATAACGTAGAGTTATCCGATGTGGTGAAGTCTTTACAAAAGGAGAACAAGCTCGACATTATCGCTATGAAAGATGGTACAAACCATATTCATGTTACAAAAGGCAAAAAGGGTAAATTGTTTTCTTATCGTCCCGGTGGAAAATATATGGATGAATATGGACAATCGTGGACATTATCGGGCGAAGAGGACCTTGTGGATATTACGGTAAATAATAACCGGATCAAATATGGAAAATATCCAGATATTTTGGCGAGGCTACACGGGGCAATGAATTCGCATGAGGGAAGATATGTTGTCGTCACGGTCCAACCGGGATACGAACTCGTCAGCGAAAGTTCCCCTACCCACATCGGAGGGGGAGCCCATGGATCGCTGCACGAAAAAGATTCCCTTGTTCCACTAATTATTTCTGGAACGAATACACGGCCCAAAACTCTGCGAATTGTAGATATAAAAGATTGGATTCTGCAATTGGTGAACAAATAAGGATTGAGCGTTCTTGATATTAAAATTGAGCACTATTAGTATGTAAGCATTAGTTATATAATCGAAAGGGGTCACACCTTGGATCAACTAGGTTTGTAGCCGATTGCATTTTGTGGGCCGGATTCCTCAGCCTGTTCATGCTAAAGACTGTTCCGTTTATCTTTCTCAAGGGATAAACGGTTTTTATATAAGTATATATTTATAAGGTAATGTAATGGAGGTTTTTAGAACATTGATTTTTTTGGCATGCATTATATTCTTAGTCACTTTAGTATTGGTCATCTGGCAGCCTAAACATCTGTCCATTGGGTGGTCTGCGTGCGGCGGTGCCATACTCGCCTTGCTGGTGGGGGTAGTGGATTTGCATGATGTTTGGGAAGTTACTCGAATGGTCTGGAATGCAACACTAGCTTTTGTCGCCATTATACTGATTTCATTAGTCCTTGATAAAATTGGTTTCTTCGAATGGGCAGCACTTCACATGGCACGGCTAGCCCGTGGAAGCGGAACCCGGATGTTTGTCTATGTGAGCCTGCTGGGTGCCGTAGTTGCTGCCTTTTTTGCCAATGACGGCGCGGCTTTAATTTTGACACCAATTGTACTGGCGATGGTTCGGGCACTGAAATTGGATGAGAAAATGGTATTTCCTTTTATCATAGCGAGCGGATTTATTGCAGATACGACATCGCTTCCGCTTGTAGTCAGCAACCTCGTTAATATTGTGTCAGCCGATTTCTTTGGAATCAGTTTTATGGAATATGCGAGTCGTATGATTGTACCAAATCTGTTTTCCTTAGCGGCTAGTATCGTGGTACTGTATCTCTTTTTTCGCAAAAAAATTCCTAAAACGTTTGATGCGACACAGTTAATCACGCCTGCAAATGCGATAAAAGATCCAAAGATGTTCCGTATGTCCTGGGTCGTTCTCACAATATTGTTGGTTGGCTACTTTGCATGCGAATTTTTTGACATTCCCGTCTCGGTGGTGGCTGGTATCATTGCCATCCTTTTCTTGCTGATGGCTAGAAGAAGCCCTGTGGTACCCATGAAAGAAGTCATCAAGGGAGCTCCATGGGCCATCGTATTTTTCTCTATAGGGATGTATGTGGTGGTGTATGGTCTGCGTAATGCCGGTTTGACGGATTTGCTGTCCCATGTGATTCAAGCGGCTGCTGATCAAGGTATGTTTGTAGCCACCATGGCCATGGGTTTTATTGCGGCGATTATCTCGTCGAGTATGAATAACTTGCCCACGGTCATGATTGATGCACTTGCCATTAATGCCACTCATGCAACCAGTATGGTCAAAGAGGCACTGATTTATGCTAACGTTATTGGGTCGGATCTTGGACCAAAAATAACTCCAATCGGTTCATTAGCCACATTGTTGTGGCTACATGTACTTCGTTCCAAAAACGTAAAAATTTCTTGGGGCACTTATTTCAAAACAGGCATCGTCTTAACTATTCCTACACTTTTTATTACCCTGCTGGGCTTATACCTATGGTTAATCATTTCATAATAGAGCATTAAAGAATTTATATATCTATGCGAGGGGAAAGAGATCACCGATTTGTATCGCTAAAGGTTCAAGCTATTCACTACATTGATATTTAGAATGATGTGCTTGATAATAAGTGATTATCGGACGAGACAAGACAAAGATACCCAAAAGTGAGGGACCTGAAATGGCGACAAAATTATATTACACCGCTCCAAATTTGACGGAGTGGGACACTCATATTACACAGAGCATGGAAAGAGACGGAGCATTTTTTGTTATGCTTGAGGAAACGGCCTTTTATCCGCATGGCGGAGGTCAGCCGTGTGATACAGGAACGATTCAGGGCATCCGTGTATTAGATGTTGTTCTGGAGGATGGGGACATTTGGCATCAGGTAGAACGTTTGCCGGACGAGGAAAAAGTGGCCTGCCAATTGGATTGGGAGCGCAGATTTGATCATATGCAGCAGCATAGCGGACAGCATTTGCTGTCAGCAGTTTGCCTGGAGCTGTTGGGTGCGCGTACAGAAAGCTTTCATTTGGGACAAGAGTACGCCACAATTGATGTCAACTGTTCGGAAGTAACATCTGCGCAGCTATTGGCAATCGAACAGGAAGTAAATCAGCAAATCTACAATAACCGCAGTATAAAAAGTTATTTTGTTACCCATGAGCAATTGAAGGACATTCCGCTTGTGAAAATGCCTAAAGTGACGGAAAATATTCGGATTGTTGAGATCGAAGGCATTGAATATAATGCTTGCGGTGGTACACATGTGGCTCAGACCGGGGAAATTGGAATGATTAAATGCTTGAAATGGGAAAAGCAAAAAGGGATGGCGAGAATCCATTTCAAATGTGGTGCTCGCGCACTCCACGACTTTAATGATAGTGTTCGGATTTTGGACGTGTTATCTGCGAAGTTCAATACTGGGCGAAAGGATATTTTGACTCGATTCGAAAAGTGGGAGCAGGAGCATAAGCAGCTCAAGGCGCAAGTAGAGCTCCTACAAGAGGAAAATGCATCGTACCAGGCGAAAGAGTTGCTGTCTGCTGTACAAGGGCATGTTCTTGCTCATGTGTTTGAACAAAAATCCATTCAGGAGATGCAGCAATTGGCTACCAAGTTGACCGCTGAGCATGATTTGCTTGTTTTATTTGCCACAACGGCCGAAAATAAAATCATTCTGGCACATAACGGTACCCAATCTGTTAGCTGCGGAGCGTTTTTGAAAGAGAATCTGGGCGCGTTTCAGGGCAAGGGGGGCGGTAGCAACCAATCTGCTCAGGCAGCATTTTCGTCCCGCGAGAACCTCTTGAATTTCTTTGAAACGGCCCAGCGGCAGTTCATTCAGGGATGATGTAATGGAGGATTAGTGACGCAGCGGCAGCTTCCACTTTTCCTCTTCTGTAAATAAAATAAAAGAAAAAATAAGTGCAACAACAGCGCCCCAAACGGCTTTATCCCCAATCGTCAAAGTCAGAAATCCCCCCAGCAAGGCTCCTAGCAAGAAGGCTGCCAGGATGACACCATAACGCATCGCTCGAATGGCAGCGTTCGTGTCCTTGGTCGTTATGGCGACATACATAGCCTCTGTAGCTGATCGGAGATTACCGGTGCTGACCGTGGAGGTGTACGGCACATCAATGAGCTTGCGGAAGGAAGTCATTTGCACGGAAGCGACGAACGAGACGATCACCACCACTACCGTATTGGGAACTCCTTGCGGAATCAATCCCACGATGAAAAAAATCGCAATTTCCAGTAAAAGAATTGCGCGGGTCCAGTCCGGAGTTAAACGGTGGGTTGATTTTCGTTTAATCCCTTCGGCAACAAAAACCCCCAGTGAAAAGGCGATCAGGGGCGGGATATAGGATAACGCCTGAATCCAGTGCCCCTGAATGACCTTGACAGCCAGCAGCACGATATTGCCTGTCTGTGCGTTGGCGAAAACACCGCCTCTTCCAACAAAGGTATATGTGTCCAAAAAGCCCCCTACTAATGATAGTAAGGCGCCCAGTCGCAACGATTCGGACGTTACCTGATGTAAATGGATTTTGCCTTTCATAAACACGGCATATAAGCCTCCTATGCTAAACGTCGGTTCTTTAAAGCTAACACGAAAATCCAGGACCATACAATTAAATTAATCACTTAAGCATGAAAATGACACAAAAAAGCCACATCAGGTCCCATACAATAGAAAGGACGTGATGCGGCTTGTTGGAGTGCTGTTTAAAGTGCCATCTGAACTTCGAGAATATGCTTATTGCAGAGCTTGAACGAGGACTTTACCAAACTCCTGAGCTCCATCTGGGCCATCGGCTGTAATAATATCGCTATGCGCAACGACATGCTGAGCGACATATTCGGCTTGATGCGCTTGGAGCTGATCCTTTTGTACATCCACTGGATAGCATGTAGCTGTTCTTCCAGAGAGTAGTCCGGTTTGAGCCACGGCCACAGAGCCTGCACAAATGCCGCCCACTAAAGTCTTTTGCTTATGAGCTTGTTTCAGCAGAGCTTGGAGATCTGCATTATTCCACAGATGATCATTCGTTCCTGATCCGCCGATTACAGATACCAGATCATAGTCAGCCAGTACAGCGTCTGTAAAAACAAGATCAGCCGTCGCTTTACCATTGTAGTCACCCACGATTTCGCCTGTTTTTGTACTCGCTAGTGTCACGGTAACACCTGCTTGCTCTAGCGCTTCCTTTGGTTTAAACAATTCATCCTCATTAAAGCGCTCTGGGGGTATAATAAAAAGAGCCTTTTTACTCATACTCTATTCCTCCTTGAATGTGTAACGTTATTTACTATTGTAGGGTGGCTTCGTCAGGCTGTGAAGAATGCACTTTCAAGTACGGAGGTTACCTGCAGGTTACTGTTAATGTGAAAGATCATGATGATTTAGAAGGAGTTAATTGATATATGTCTGATACGCTGAGAGACGAAATACGGGAGAAAATTATAAATGGAGACTACAACTGCGAAAAGGAACTAACGCTATCTGTGCTAAGCGGGAAATGGAAGGTCGTTATTTTATGGCATTTGGGTGTGGAAGGGCCGCACCGGTTCAGTGACCTGCAAAGGTTGTTTCCGAAGCTGTCGCATAAAGTGCTGACCAACCAACTGCGGGAGTTGATGGAGGACGGTATTGTGCACCGGGAAGTGTATCCCGAAGTGCCCCCAAAGGTGGAGTATTCGATGACTGCGCTGGGGATGACGATTTTACCGATTGTGGAAATGATGTATGAGTGGGGGAAAAAACGGGTGCAATCGATCCGTGAGGAAATGCAACGCAGCAGTGAGGGAAACGTTTAAATTCTGAAAGCGATCTAAGAAGGACCTTTAACGCTCCGTCATATGAAAAATAGAACGCCTTGCACGATAAGTACGAATTGTACCTAGGGCAAAGGCGTTCTTTGCTTCAATATGAATCATTGCTGTTCAAGTGCTGGTAGAACCTCAATCCAGCGTGTAGCCCAAGTACCGATATGGTCAAATAAAGGAGCTAAATCGCGTCCCTTATCCGTAAGGGAGTATTCAATCCGTACAGGCTTCTCAGGATAAACCATACGTTGTATGATTCCTTCTTCCTCCAGCTCTTTCAAACGGTCCGAAAGGACCTTTCCACTTAAATTAGGAATTGAATTCTCAATAGCGACGAAACGTTGCGGACCATTCGTTAATTGAAATACGATCAACACCGTCCAACGCTTGCTCAGTAGCTCCATAGCCTTTTCAAACCGTGGGCACATCTGCGGAATGTTCATGTGATCACCTCATACTCCTATTATTAACGATTCACTGTTAAAAGTAAATGATTTTACTTTACATAAATTTATTACTTGACGAAATGGTATGATATAAATATACTTTGTTACATAAAGTAACTTATTGGTTTTGCTACGGAGCTTAAGATATTAATACTTAAAATTTGAACTTAATTTGATATTATTAAAGACGTAATTAAATGAACAGATACGAACTAATCGTTGAGGTTATGGTTTGGGCGCAGGGGGAAGTCGGATGAAGCTGGAATGTGAAGTATGCGTAGTTGGAGGGGGACCCGCAGGGACTTTGTTATCCTGTCTACTGGCGGAGCAGGGTGTTTCGACGATATTGGTTGAGCGGCAGAGTGTGCCCGGAGAGGCTTTCCGCGGTGAAATTTTAAACGATGAGGGTCAGGAAGTGATCCAAAAGCATAAGCTGCTCGAACAAATTCATGAGGATCATATTCTCGCCTCCACAAGAATCGAATATTGGCAGCATCAGCAGCAGATCAAAACGGTCGAGCCAGCTTCAATCCATGGTAATGTGGGAGTGCATATTCCACAACCTCGATTTTTAGAGGCGCTGCTCAAGCAGGCGTCCACCTACGAGTCCTTCCGTTACCTGGCAGGTACAACTGTGACTGCGTTGGAAAGTGACAGCGAGCAGGGATACACGGGCTTGACCGCCCGCGATAAGAACGGTCATGAGATTACGATTCACAGTTCTTTGATTGTGGGAGCAGACGGACGCTATTCGACCGTACGCAAGCTGGCCGAGATGCCTGTGACGAACATTCGCCACGGCTATGATCTGCTATGGGCTAAAATCGCGGCACCTGCCGGGTGGGAGCCCGTCACTCGTCTGGCACTGGTCAACGGAGGCCAGTTGGCTTTATTTTCACAGGCTGAGGGTTATATTCAAATTGGCTGGAATGTGGAGGAGGGCAGTTTTCTCACCCTGTTTAAGCAATCTTTTGAACCATTTATACAATTGTTTACGGAGGCTTTTCCGGATTTGAAGCATAGTGTGCATGATCACATTCGTTCATGGAAGGACTTCGTACCGTTGGATATTTTCAGCAGCCGCAGTGACACATGGGCACAGAACGGACTGGTCCTGATTGGAGATGCAGCGCATACCATGACACCCACGGGAGCTTTTGGCTTGAACGCTGCTTTGAAGGATGCCGATGTGCTGGCCAGTGAGCTTCTTCGTTTACGCCAGCAGGTATATACCGCAGAAGACCTAAAGGTTTTCGAAGACGGACGACGACAGGCTGTCACCGAGCTTCAGGAGCGTCAACTGACCATGGAATCCACGTTTCATGAACATTTCTTACACATAGTTCAATGATGTAACACCCTGACAACAACGATTAGCCTGAGAAATACAGGATATTTCATATATAAAGTTTATATAAAGGATGGTGCAGAGGGATGAACCAAAAAGATGTAGCTACGCTACTTAACGATAAAATTCAAACTATTCGTGGAAAGCAATCTTCG
The DNA here is from genome assembly GCF_002872435.1 of Paenibacillus sp. lzh-N1. Classification (NCBI taxonomy): domain Bacteria; kingdom Bacillati; phylum Bacillota; class Bacilli; order Caryophanales; family Paenibacillaceae; genus Paenibacillus; species Paenibacillus sp. lzh-N1. The sequence goes on from NZ_CP025696.1 coordinate 2,579,869, forward strand.
ACGATTTTGGTAGGACCGATCAAGCTGCCAGTTAATTTGGAAGGGGAAACGATTGTTTTTCAATGGTATTGCTGGTTGCCTGTACGGGATGAGGAAGATCGTCAGGACTTACTGAATGCCAATGCTGAGACGATTGTGAAGCGATTGTCCACACTGAATTTGGCGGAGGGACAACAATCAAGTGTATTGGTGTACGGTGATCTCGAGCAGTCAGAAAATGCATTAGTTCGCATGCATAGTATTTGCCATACTGGAGATATTTTTGGTAGCAAGCGCTGTGACTGCGGATTTCAACTCCACCAGTCGATGAAAATGATTGTGGAACATGGAACAGGTGCATTGTTCTATCTAGCAAATCATGAAGGTCGCGGGATCGGTTTGTTTAGTAAAGCCATGGCTTATATTCTGCAAGAAGAAGGTATGGATACCGTCGAAGCCAACCATCAGTTGGGTTTTGAAGATGATACACGCAATTATGCGGATGCCATTAGTGTGCTTCAGCACTTGAGACAAAAACCAGTAACTCTGATTACAAATAACCCTAAAAAGCTGGATGCCTTGAAGAAGTCAGGTATGAATGTGGCGGGACGTATGCCGCTCTGGGGCGATGTGTCGCAATATAATGAACGGTATTTGAATACAAAAGTAGAACGATCCGGCCATTTGCGGGATTCCGATCTCAGGGAGGTTCTATGAACACTCACGAAAAATATATGCGTCTGGCACTGGAAAATGCCAGAAGTGCCAAAGGGCAAACAGAGCCGAATCCGCTGGTTGGATCAGTCATTGTCAATAATGGCCGTATCGTTGGGATCGGCGCTCATTTGAAGCCTGGCGAGCCCCATGCCGAGATTCATGCATTGCGTATGGCAGGGGAACATGCTCAGGGAGCGACGATTTATGTAACGCTGGAGCCATGTTCCCATCACGGCCGGACAGGCCCGTGTGCGGAAGCGATTGTGAAGGCTGGCATTCGTCGGGTGGTGATTGCAGCACTGGACCCGAACCCGCTGGTTTCTGGCAGAGGGGTACAAATTTTGAAAGATGCAGGCATTGAGGTCATAGTCGGAGTATGTGAGCAGGAATCCATCCGTATGAATGAAGTGTTCAATCAATATATCGTGAACAAGCGTCCTTTTATTACGATCAAATCGGCAGTAACGCTGGACGGTAAAATTGCAACGCGAACCTCTGAAAGCAAGTGGATCACATCTGAGGCTGCACGGGAGGATGTGCATCGTCTTCGTCACGAGCATGTAGGCATCCTGGTCGGTGTACAGACCGTGATTCATGATAATCCTCAGCTTACGACTCGTCTACCAGAAGGACGGAATCCGATTCGTATCATTCTGGATAGTAAGCTTCGTATTCCATTGGATGCTCGTGTTATTACAGATGGAGAGGCGCCTACCTGGATATTCACAGGGCGGACTTACGATGAAGGCAAGCGAAGCCAGCTAGAACAGCTTGGTGTGAAGGTATATCCGACACAGGATGAATATAGTGATCGGGTCAACCTACCGCAAATGCTGGACATTCTGGGGGCGGCGGAGGTCTCATCGGTATTCGTGGAAGGCGGGGCCGAGGTGAACGCTTCGTTCGTGCAGCAAGGATTGGCAGACAAGCTGGTGTTGTATATAGCGCCGAAGCTGGTTGGAGGGAGCTCCGCCCCGGGCTTTCTCGGGGGAGAGGGCGTGTCTGCGATGAGCGACGCGGTGGCATTGCAGGACTTGAGCGTGACGCAGGTTGGCGTGGACTGGAAAATAGAAGGGTATTTTGGGCGAGGGAAATGAGTGAGTTGTTTCGGGTGGAGAAGGAGGCTCCGCGAAGGGGTTGATCTTCCGATCGCTGTTGCAGTAGGATTCATCGGATTGTATTAGAGATTTAAAGGTAAGAATCCCACAGCAAAGGCGAACGCTACCGCTTCTCCAGATTCAACCCCTCCGCTCCGCTGCTACCCACCGCAAAGTCACTCATTTTTCGAAATGGTGTGTGGAGCATGGGAAGGGCAAAAGGACTTGAAAACTCAAAAGCTAAAATACTTAAAGAACAGAGGATCTGAAGGGCTAAAAGGCCTGGAGGGTCTTTTTTTATAGACTAAATGTTTATTAGGGTGAATGGTTAATGGGGTGAATAACTCATACGGTGAACGTCTTATGGGATGAAATCAAAATAGCATCATTACATAATACTTGGGTTTTTCGTCCTGGTTCCTTGTATATTATTTGGATATTTTCACCTTTTAAACGAAAAAATCTATTTTACAGTGGCTGCCTTGTCTGACAATACAACGACCCTTTCGTATCCAAATCGATATCTAGAAGGGTAATGTTTGTACTTCATTTATATGAAGTCCTTATCCTAGTATGTGACTTACAATGGTAGTGTCCCGTTCCTGGTTATCTTCGTAGCAGGATAGGTGCCTTTTACTGGTTCAGGTTGCCTGCCATAATCGTAACATATCTTAAGACCTGCTAACTTTTAGCAGGTCTTTTTTTGCTAGGTCTTAACTTCATAAGTCACGTATGGCTAAAATTCTCTAACCCAAGTTCACGGCTATTTCTCCTAAATATTACTACGAATGACCTTGTTTTTTTCGTAATTCACGGACACGTTGTCCTACTAATCGTAGTACAGGTTCGTGCTACACCTCTAATTTAGTCTAACCAATGCGAAACCCTCGAAACACAATTGTAAGATAACAAGAACTAACCGCGTATCTGCGGTCTTTTTTTGTTTTAATGATATATGCTCTTGACATATGAATTATCAATAACGAGGTTCGCTTATATCATTACTACATTGTTAATTAAGCTATGATTTCTCATTCTATTTAGTCAGCTGCTGCTTGGTACTTGTAAGATTGTTTACCTCGGAAAAAATGATATGGGTCAAAGGGGATGCGTATGAGGCAATACTGTCTACAAAGTCCTGAATCTCCTCTAAGCTGGCAGCACAAAGCTTGACAAAATAACAGGCCTGGCCGGCAGTTCTCCAGCAACCCAGAACGCGTGGATGGTTCTGCACAAACGTTTTTAGCTTTTTGTAGTCTCCATTTCTAACCGTGATTTCCATGATACATTCCAATCCGAAGCCGAGTTTTTTTCGATCAATCCCGATCGTATACCCGGTGATTATCCCTTCATTTTCAAGCTTCCGGACACGTTCTGTTACAGATGGGGGGGACAGGTTTATAATTTTCCCCAATTCTCTCATGGACAATCGAGAATCTCGTGCCAGTTCATCAATAATAAGCAGATCTATGCTATCAAATTTCATATTGAACCTCCAATTTAAAAATAAATATTATATGTTAATGAATAGTACATATTTCTTTTCGAATGTAAAGGACTATCATGAAATTTAAACTTATAATTTTGGATAAGGAAGGAGAGGATTGTGTGGTTAGATTACCGTATTCGAACATAGGGAACACGAAGTTTCAACGGCTGCTCGGGCACAACGAGGAAATTTTAAAGCATTGGAGTAATCTGGAGGATGCTTTCTATGAGCATGGAAATTTAAGTGCTGAGCTGAAAGAACAGGTTCGTCGTACGCTCGCTTTTGGTAATAAGTGCAAATACTGTCAGGCTAAAGGAAAGCCGGAACAGAATATAGAGGATTCGAGAGTCAGTCTGGCTGTTGCCTTCGCTGATTTATTTCTGAAAAGTCGCGATTCCATTAATCAGGGGACATTCGATATGTTGCGAAGGGAATTTACAGATGCTGAAATCGCAGAGTTATGCTCTTATATATGTTTTACCACAGGGAATCAAATGTTTGGTGCTTTGATGGATTTAGAGCCTTAGTGAAGGATATCAATTGTACGATTTTGCCGGAATCCTCCAGCGTTTTTTTCGTTTCGTTCAGCCTTAGAGGACTCTGCGTATCTAAAAGGTGTATCAATGAACGACATGCATGAATACGGTCAAAGGACGCCCTGTTTACCAATCGTGATTACAGTGTTAGCGCATGGTCAATGGGGAGATCGTCGATTATTCCTGGCACGACCATGACGGCGATGAATATGGACATGGACCCGTTCGAGCGGATGCCCATACCAATCATAATCAAGCCGTACCTCATTTCGCATGAAACGCGTCAGAGGATGTTTATTCCTGAGTTGGAGATGATAGTGCTGGTCAATCAATAACGAGGTTATTCATTTTTCTTTCACGTTTTATTTATTCACCATCTATCCAAATTTTTAAATAAAAAGTATTTGAAAACTTTTTACATGTTGAAACCGCGCATTTCGCGGTTTTTTTACTTCGATAGCCTAATTATTGGAGGAGCATAAACTAAATGCTGAAATATATCGTGAAATGGTTGCTACTGAAAATGAGGAACGTTAGGAATTTACTGTGACGATTTGCCTTCACATGGATCAAATACATATCTGCAGCTTATTGGGTAAGGGGGATTTACATTGTGTATGCGGAGATGAAGAAAAATAGCCAGCTCTCACATATGACTAGGAATACCGCTCTGGAAATTATGATGAATGACTACGGTGACAGTGTGTTGTCACTCGTTTTCCTGATTGTTAAGGACCGGACGATGGCCGAAGATATTACGCAGGAGGTATTTTTAAAGGCATTTCGCGGCTGGGACTCCTTTCGGCAAGAGAGCAGCATGAAAACATGGTTATACCGGATAGCGATTAATGAATCCAAAAAGTATTTGCGTTCATGGTCGTTCCGTAAAATTTTCTCTACCTTGAAGAAAGAGACGCCCATTGAAACACCCAGGGAACCATCCGCTGAAGATGCTCTAATGGGGAAAATTGCAAAAGAGGACGTTGCTCGCCAATTGATGGCGGCTTCCGTTCGCTACAGGGAAATTCTTATACTTCACTATTATGAGGATTTGAGCATCAAGGAAGTATCTCAGGTGCTCGGGATATCCGTGAAGGCGGTACGAACTCGTCTATACCGGGCAAGACAGCATTTTAAAGCGATACTGAAGAGGGAGGGTATACCATGGACGTAGATCAACAGCTGCGTGAAACTGTCCGTAAGATCAGCCGCCAATCAGCTAACCATATATCATTTCATTATCCTTTGGAGGAGCGGATACGCCAAAAAGCAGCCCGTTATACACAACGGCGTATGCGGCGCTCTTGGATGGCCGTGGTATCGGTAACCGCAGCGGTAATCATAGGATTTTTGGTATGGCAATCAGCCCTGATGAATTCAGTTCCCACTACCATGTCTTCGAACTCCGAGGCTGTAGAACAGCCACTTATGAAGCGGGTAGAGCAAGCCCTAACGCCAATGTTTCAGGCTGTTCCGGAGCTTAAGACTTACCAATTAAGCATCAAAAACAGCCCAGATGACTGGGTCCTGGCTGAACTTACAGGCCAAGGAAACACCAGGGCAACCGTCTATGTGAACGAAGAGAGCGGTGAGTTGGAGCAATTTAACTGGTTTACCGCAGAGGACCGTGATCATGCTCCCTCCTTACGTGTAGCGAAGGAGAAGGCGGAGAATTTTGTTCACATACTGGCTGGGGATAATTACATGCTCTCCGACGCGCACGAAATCCGTAAGCCTGAATTTGGTTTCATGAAGCTTGATATTACAGGTATTAATGTGACGTTTCGAGAGCAATCATCCTCACCGCAGAGGCATACTGACCTTTCTGTGTGGGTGGATGGCTCGGGACGGATTGTGGCTTATAACAGACTCATTCCCGCTGAGCAGGCACTCATAGACCAGTTGGGTGGCTTTATTCCACAGATGGACTCCAGCCTTGTATTGGAGAATAAAAATATCTCTGCAAACGAGCGTTCCTTGACGTTCAGCAGCAAGGAGTCCCCTGGAAAGATCATGATGGTGGCTTCCCAAGAAAAGGGCACAGCTCTTACGGGTTATTCTATAGAACAAGCAGGGGAAACCTCCGTGATAAAAGCACCGAGCCAAGCTCTGGCTGTAAAGCAGGCTAATCAATTTCTGGATCAGGTATTACAGCAGGATCGGAAAAACTATCAAATCGTTAATTTTGAGCAAGATGTTCAGTATATAAGATATTACAAGGGTCTGCCTGTTCTTGGAGATACGATCCATGTCACCGTTAATAGCGGAGGTGAAGTGACACAGTTCCGAAAAGATGCAGCCTATTATAGGCTTGCAGACCTGCCGGACCCCTCCAAAGCACTAAGTCTGACGGATGCCAAGGCCAAACTGGTCAGCCAAATGAAGCTTCGTTATATTGAGCAGCCATCGACTGGTCAGTCTCAGCCATTTCTTGATTACACACCGGCGGTGGGTGAAACCTATAATCGCTATTCTTCTATGACACTGCCTTTCTGGTATATCGACGCCGTATCCGGTGAAATGCAATACAGCTATGGAAACAACGGCTTTGATTACGACGGACTCATTGCCTCCAGAGGGGTTCAGACCATTTCTATGGACGGAAAAGAACCAGCATCCATTGTCCGCAACTCATACGATGCCCAAAAGCTGTTAGAGGAGCAAGCTGGTTCGCCATTAAAAGGGTTGGCCTACTCCTGCAATAAAGATGCGTCCAACCATCTTATCCAGTATAGCTGGGAAGAAGCAAACGGTAGGCGCTATCGCTTAACGGTTGATAATTATACAGGGCAAGTAAGGGAAATCTTAATACCACGCGCCCCAAACACAAGGCTGGTTGTCACAGAGCAGCAGGCATCTGATGAGGCACTTCGATTTCTAAAAAAATGGATTGATCCCGAAGTTAATGAAGTTCAGCTCAGTCAAATAGCCAGTCCGGCTGTTCCTTCTCCGGTAGCCTCAGGGGACTGGGAGTTCGAATATGTGCGGAGCTACAAGGGGATACCTGTTCTAAGTGATAAGGCAAATGAAGCTTATATCGTAACGGTTGATCCGTATACAGGCAAGGCGAATGGATTTATAAACCGCCGATCCATACGTGAACACTCTCTCCTTCCGGAGCCGAAAGGCACGGCCACAGTACAGGAGGCGACCGAGACATATCTACAATATCGGCCGTTAATGCTTGCCTATGCCCTGTCAAATCGAAACGGGGATCAAACTGGGCCAAGACTGGTCTACCTATCCCAAACGGTCTCGCTTTACAGTGGAAAACAGATTAACATTGATGCATTAACGGGGAAAGCCATCGTTCAATAATTTGGGCTATGTTAAAGGGCTTCCTCCTATACAAAACTTTGGATATGATAAATATAGAGGAGAACAGGTATGACAGAATTTTGGGAATCCAGTTTTATAGAAAATCAGATGATGTGGGGCTTTGAACCTTCAGACTCAGCAATCCTGACAAAGGACTTTTTTCTTGCAAACAACGTTAAGGATATATTGATACCTGGTATTGGATATGGTAGAAATGCCAAGGTTTTTGTTGATAACGGAATAGATGTAACAGGTATTGAGATTTCAAAAACAGCGATTGATTTGGCGAGACAAAAAGAGCTTAATATTAGTATTTTTCATGGCTCCGTAACGGATATGCCTTTTGATAACAAGCTTTATGACGGTATATTTTGTTATGCACTTATTCATTTGTTGAATAAGCGTGAGAGAGATAAGTTTATTAGAGATTGCTATCGTCAACTAAAGCCAAACGGATATATGATTTTTACTACGATTTCAAAAGAAGCTCCAATGTATGGAAAGGGAAAACAACTGGATAAAGACTATTTCGAGATCATGGAAGGGGTAAAAATGTTTTTTTATGATTCTGACTCAATAAAACAAGAATTCGGAAAATATGGACTAATAGAAATTTCCGAAATTGTTGAGCCACATAAAAATATGGAAAGTAAACCTCCATTCAAATTTATCATGGTAAAATGTCAAAAAGAGCTATAAGGTGAATGGTAAGAGAACGACACGAGGGAAGCAGTTATGCTTCCTCCGTGTCTTTTTTTGTTTTTTATGGGGTCGTAATACTTTCGCCATGTTCGTGAATGCAAGGGTGCGTAATAATGATAAAGGCTGATGCAGGAAGATATTACCGAGGTGAGGATTTCCAATGGTCCCGCAGTGCCTGCCCTGATCGGGTCAGGTATCCTGTAAATCTGATGCATCCACCAACATTAAGGGTTCGATTCCCAATCGCCTTCCACGCGACTTCTGGTAGAGTATTCGAATGATCGAATAAAACAATGAAAAGACCCCAATAAGAGCATCCCATGTCTGGTCTTGATGACAGATACCGGGGCGATGGCTATGCGGCCAGCGGATACCGGAGAGAGTAAGCGCCGACAGGACCCGAGGCTTCGGGAATACGGATTCACAGTCGATGTTGGGCTGGTGAATTCCATCCCCGGAACACAGGAACAGGCGGCCCCTTTCTTTTTCCTTAAGCTTGGCCCCGTCCTCCACACCGGAGGGATGCTCTGCAAGGGTCACTAATCCTACTACAACAAACAAAAATGGAGAAATCCTCATTTTAAAAATATGTTTTGACTCAACGTGCGAATAAGCGAAGCCGCCATACATACGAAGAAGCCTATTTTTAAGTTGAGGATTATTAATACTAGGAGTGATATGATGTTTAAGAAGATAACGATTAAATCCGATGAGCGCGGCCTGCTGTTCAAAAAAGGAAGCTACCACAAGTTGCTGCACCCAGGGACTTACCTATTGAAGACATTTCAGCAGGAAGCCGTTGAAATTTTGAATGTAGCTGAATCATTTTTTGTACCAGATCATGATATTCGTCTGTTTTTGACAGATCCTCTATTGCTGGAGCAATTGACTGTCATTGATGTAGAGGACCATGAATATGTGTTGCATTATGAGGACAATCGGTTTGTGGAACTGCTGACAGCAGGGAAATATGCATTTTGGAACATGCTCAAGGAGCATCGTTTTGTTCGTGCAGATACACGGCAGCCTGCAATTGATAAGGCTTTGGGGCAAGCCTTCTTGTCCAAGACACCGGGCTTCTGGAAAGCCCTTCAGGTGGCCAGTCATGAATTGGGCTTTTTGTATTACGATAATGTGCTGCAAGGTGAACTAAAACCGGGCAAATATTATTTTTGGTTGTCCACGGTGAATACAGAGATCAAAACACTAGATATGCGACAGCAGCAGATGGACCTGATGGGTCAGGAAATCATGACAGAGGACAAAATCACGCTGCGCCTTAACTTTGTCTGTCAGTACCGTATCATCGACCCGCTGCGGGCATTGGAATTTCGGGCATACGAGGAGCAAATGTACATTACGCTTCAACTGTTGTTGCGTGAATATGTAGGCACAATGAAGCTGGATGATTTGCTCAAAATGAAGCAGGAAATTGCGGAATATGTCTTGACTCGACTAAATGAACAGAGCGACGAATATGGAGTGACTTTTACGTCAGCAGGGGTGAAGGATATTATTTTGCCGGGGGATATCAAGGATATCCTGAATACGGTGCTGTTGGCAGAGAAGAAGGCGCAAGCTAACCTCATCACACGACGTGAAGAGACGGCATCCACTCGTAGTCTGCTCAATACGGCCAAGCTGATGGACGAAAACGCCACCCTTTATCGTCTCAAAGAGCTGGAATTCATGGAAAAAATCTGCGAGAAGATTGGTACGATATCGCTGACTGGTGGAAATACGCTGCTGGAGCAGCTGAACACGTTGGTTCATATGAAAGAGGGGCAAGGGCTCCAATAACGAAAAATACTCCCGAACGATGAGTGCAAGCTGGCTCAAGGTTCGGGAGTATTTTTTATTTTAGTTCGTCTTGGTGGATGCGAGAAAAGCGTCCATATCGATCACCGGAATGAGAGAACCCCGATGCTCCATCACAGTAGGAAACAATTCGCGTTGCCATTCTTCCTCGTTGCTTTGTAGCTGACTGTCTTCAGCAGATGCCGTATCCTCCACCTGATCGACAAGCAGGGCAATCTTCGCACGACTGAGCAAAATCATTTTGTCCTCGGAGGAGTCGCTTGATGCGGGAAGAAGCAGTTTTTTGCGTAGATTAAGGATTGTAAATACATCGCCACGAATGGTCACCATTCCTTCATGCCATGCTTCGGAAAAGGGGAGCGGCGTCCCTTTTTTGGCATTCATGACTTCTTCTACTTCCAGAAAGTTTAACGCGAACTTCTTGTCCGCCAGACTGCACACAATAAATTCAGACATAGCAATTCTCCTTACATATTCAGATAAGTCCATCACAAGTTGTGAACTAGCGGTAAATTGGGTTAACTATTGCGTTTTGACAGATGGAACGATAAAGTGGAGGATGCGGTAAAATGGTTTTAGTTAATCACAGAATATCACAAACGAGCAGTTAAATCTTCCAAAATAACAGCCGAACGGACAAAGCGCGGCTTCGAGTTTCCCTACAGATATAGTGTTGGGGCTAAGGCTATGTCCGACGGCACTACATTTTAAGATAAGCGGGTTGAGGTAGAATGGATCATGAAAAGCAGCGATTAAGTATCGAGGCAGCCAGATTATACTATCTGAACGACTATAGCCAGCAGGATATCGCGGTCAGACTTGGGGTTTCACGTCCTACAGTATCGCGGTTACTTCAGGCTGCCAAGGAACAGGGATACGTGCGGATCAGTATTGTGGACCCGATGGAGGATATGGACGCGCTCGGAGAGCAGGTGAAAAAGAAATACGGGCTGGATACCGTGCAGGTCTGTTATTCGCCATTAAATGAATACCAGGAGATCAAGAAGCATATTAGCAAAAAAGCAGCCGATTATTTGCATGAAACGGTACAAGATGCTGATATTATTGGTGTGACATGGGGGACAACCATGCATGCGGTGGCGCTTCATCTTCAGCAAAAGCAGGTCAAGGGAGTTGAGGTGGTTCAGCTCAAAGGAGGCGTAAGCCATTCACATGTCAACACTTATGCCGTGGAAACTGTGAATTTGTTCGCAGAAGCCTTTAACACCATCGCTCGGTATTTGCCGCTGCCCGTGATTTTCGACAGTCAAGCTGTTAAGAGAATGGTCGAGAAGGATCGGCATATCCAGCGTATCATTCAACTTGGCAAGCAGGCGAACATTGCGGTGTTTACGGTGGGTACGGTCAAGGAGGATGCCCTGCTGTTTCGCTTAGGTTACTTTAACCATGAAGAGCAGAAGTTGCTGCAAAAGATTGGCAAGGGCGATATTTGCTCGCGCTTTTTTGACGATGAGGGCAACATATGCAGTCAGGAAATCAATAGTCGTACCGTTGGAATTGATTTACCTGAGCTGCGAAAGAAGGAGAAGTCCATCCTTGTAGCTGGAGGTCAGCGCAAAGTAGAGGCCATTCGGGCATCACTGCGTGGCAAGTATGCGAATATCTTGGTGACGGACCAGTTTACGGCACAAGCACTTTTGCAATAGAACATGTTGGCCTCAATTCAATTAAACATGGTTACGGCGTGTGCCTACAGGGTAACATGAATTGTAGGTGAACGGCCTGTGTACAAGCGTGAACATAATTTCAAAATGTGTTTTACATATGTTCAGAGCCGTGCTATGATGATCTCATCACAGAGAAATAAACGATTCATTTTCTTCACACTATTTATTAAATGAAGGAGCTTTTAGATATGAACATTGCAGCATTAATCGACCATACATTGTTGCGAGCAGATGCGATGAAGGATGAAATTACAAAACTGACTGCTGAGGCAAAAAAATACCAGTTTGCTTCCGTATGTGTGAATCCGGCGTGGGTAGCTTATGCAGCTGAACAGCTTGCAGGCACAAACGTGGCTATTTGTACGGTTATCGGGTTTCCACTGGGGGCCAATACATCGGCAACGAAAGCGTTTGAAACGAAAGATGCTATTGCTAACGGTGCAACTGAAATTGATATGGTTATTAACATAGGCGCTTTGAAGGCGCGCGATGTACAGCTCGTCGAGCAGGATATCCGTGCGGTTGTGGAAGCAGCTGCGGGTACACTGGTCAAAGTGATTATCGAAACCTGCCTGCTGACAGACGAAGAGAAGGTGCTGGCGTGTGAGCTGTCCGTCAAAGCTGGAGCGAATTTTGTGAAAACTTCGACGGGTTTCTCTACAGGTGGAGCTACTGTGGAAGACGTAGCCTTGATGCGCAAAACAGTAGGACCTGATATTGGTGTCAAAGCTTCTGGTGGCGTACGCAGCTTGGAGGATGTGCAAAAATTAGTAGAAGCTGGCGCAAGTCGGATCGGTGCAAGTTCCGGTGTGAAAATCATCGAGGGCGAGCAATCTACATCTTCCTATTAAGTTTATTTTAAAGTCATGGAGGGATTCGCAATGAAGGATCAATTGATTCAGAAAGCGCTTGAGGCGCGTAATCAGGCATATGTTCCGTATTCGAATTTTCAAGTGGGTGCTGCGGTCCTCGGAAGCGATGGCACGATTTATCACGGATGCAATGTGGAAAATGCCTCCTACGGCTTATGCAATTGTGCAGAGCGGACAGCGATTTTTAAAATGGTATCCGAAGGCTGCCGTCGAATTGATTCGATTGCGATAGTAGCGGATACGGAAGGACCTGTGTCTCCATGTGGGGCCTGTCGTCAGGTTATCTCCGAATTTGCTCATCAAGATACCAAAATTTATCTGACAAACCTTCATGGCAATACGGAAGAGTGGACGATGGAGCAGTTACTGCCGGGTGCTTTTCGACCTGCGGATTTGGGAAAATAAAAAAAAGAATGCCTCTTTGGGGCGCATTCTTTTTATGGTCAATGTAAGCGCTTAATGTAATGAGGAGGAATTGAAATGAAATATGTAATCGCGCTGGTGGGATTGCTCGTTGTATTTGCACTTACTTACGTTGCCAGCAGTGACAAACGTAAAATCAGGTATCGTCCGCTGGTGGTTATGGTTGTCTTGCAGGCAGCGCTAGCGTTTGTATTGCTGAACACAGGGATTGGTGAATTTTTGGTCAAGGGCTTTGCAGCTGGGTTCAACAGTCTCTTGGGATATGCAAGCGAAGGGATCAACTTTGTATTTGGCGGAATTGCCAATGAAGGGGCGGCACCGTTCTTTATCGGAGTACTGCTGCCAATTGTGTTCATTTCCGCGTTGATCGGGATCTTACAATATGTAAAAGTGCTGCCTTTCATTATTAAATATATCGGGCTTGTCTTGAGCAAAGTAAACGGAATGGGTAAACTGGAATCCTACAACGCTGTAGCTTCGGCTATCCTGGGTCAATCTGAAGTATTTATTTCCGTCAAAAAGCAAATTGGTCTGCTGCCGCAACATCGGCTGTATACGTTGTGTGCATCTGCGATGTCTACCGTATCCATGTCGATTGTGGGAGCTTACATGCAAATGCTGGACCCCAAATATGTGGTTACCGCATTGGTGCTGAACCTGTTTGGCGGCTTTATTATCGCTTCCATTATTAATCCGTACAAGATTGAGAAGGAAGACGATTTACTGGAGGTTCAAGAGGAAGAGAAGCAGTCCTTCTTCGAAATGCTCGGGGAATATATTATGGATGGTTTCAAGGTTGCTATTACGGTAGCTGCGATGCTGATCGGTTTTGTGGCGCTGATTGCCATGGTTAACGGCATTTTCTCCTGGTTGTTCGGAATCAGCTTTCAGGCGCTGCTGGGCTATGTGTTTGCACCGTTCGCCTTTGTTATGGGGATTCCGTGGAACGAGGCAGTGCAGGCAGGCAGCATTATGGCTACCAAGCTCGTATCCAACGAATTTGTGGCCATGCTGGATCTGACCAAGCAAACAGGCTTGTCCGAGCGTACGATCGGGATCGTATCGGTATTCCTCGTATCCTTTGCAAACTTCTCGTCCATCGGTATCATTTCCGGGGCTGTGAAGGGTCTGCATGAAAAACAGGGAAATGTAGTGGCCCGTTTTGGTCTGAAGCTGTTGTACGGGGCGACGCTGGTTAGCGTGCTGTCGGCAACGATTGCAGGGTTGTTTTTGTAAAAAAAACAGCGAGTCAGGAAAGGATTTTTATAATGTCTAAATTTAAACGGATTCACTTGGTCGTTATGGACTCGGTTGGTATCGGCGAAGCACCGGATGCTGCCCAGTTTGATGATTATGATGTAGATACACTTGGTCATATTGCACGCGAACGCGGCGGTCTGAACATGCCGAATATGGGTAAGCTTGGTCTGTCCAACATTCGTTCCATAGAAGGTGTGCCAGCGGCCGATAAGCCACTCGCGTATTACACCAAAATGCAGGAAGCCTCCAACGGCAAGGATACGATGACAGGTCATTGGGAAATCATGGGCTTAAATATTGCAGTTCCTTTCCGTGTATTCCCGGATGGGTTTCCAGATGAGCTGATTCAGCGCATTGAGGAGCATACAGGCCGCAAAGTTATTGGCAACAAGCCAGCCAGCGGCACGGAAATCATTGATGAGCTGGGCGAAGAACATGTAAAAACAGGCGCACTCATCATCTATACCTCAGCGGATTCAGTACTGCAAATTGCAGCGCATGAGGAAGTTGTACCTTTGAAGGAGCTCTATGAGATCTGTGAGTTCTGCCGTAAAATCACGCTGGAAGATCCGTACATGCTGGGTCGCATTATTGCCCGTCCGTTCGTAGGTGAGGCAGGGAACTTCTCTCGTACCTCCAATCGACATGACTATGCGCTCAAGCCATTTGGTCGCACCACAATGAATGAATTGAAGGATGCAGGCCTGGATGTAATCGCCTTGGGTAAAATCTCTGACATTTATGACGGCGAGGGTGTAACGAAGGCAGTGCGCACAGTGTCCAATATGGATGGCATGGATAAGCTGGTGGCTACGCTGGACGAGGAATTCACCGGATTAAGCTTCTTGAATTTGGTGGACTTTGATGCTGTATACGGCCACCGTCGTGATCCGCAGGGATATGGTCAAGCCTTGGACGATTACGATGCCCGTCTGCCCGAGGTATTCGCCAAAATGACTGATGACGATCTGCTGATCATCACCGCGGATCATGGGAATGACCCAACCTATCGCGGAACGGATCATACCCGCGAATATGTGCCTTTGCTGGCTTATTCCCCTCGTTTTGTAGCTGGAGGCAAGGAACTGGCAGTTCGCAAGACGTTTGCGGATATTGGAGCGACAGTAGCGGATAACTTTGGTGTAAAACTGCCTGAGCATGGAACTAGCTTTTTAGCAGAACTTCAGTAATCTAGACGCTAGCAACGAAGGCAGTCAAGATTATTGGTAACGAAATGAATAACGATATTAGCATGGACAAATGGGACGGAGGAATAAAAAACATGAGTGTACACATTGGAGCCAAACCTGGAGAGATTGCAGAAACAATTTTGCTGCCAGGAGATCCGCTACGGGCGAAATTTATCGCTGAAACGTATCTGGAGGACGTGACCTGCTACAACGAGGTGCGCGGAATGCTCGGATTCACGGGAACGTACCAAGGCAAACGCCTGTCTGTACAGGGAACCGGGATGGGGCTGCCCTCCATCAGTATTTATGTCAACGAACTGATTAGCGAGTATGGGGTGAAAAACTTGTTCCGCGTGGGTACATGTGGCGGAATGAAGGAGCATGTGCACGTTCGTGACGTCATTTTGGCACAGGCATCCTGTACAGATTCCGGCATGAACCGCCATATCTTTGGCGGCTACGATTTCTCCCCGATTGCCAGCTTTCCTCTCTTGAAGGGCGCTTATGATCGCGGGGTTGCCAAAGGCTTGAACATGCATGTCGGCAACGTATTCAGCTCAGACAGCTTCTACCGTGATGACAAATCAGTGGTACAAAAGTTGATGGAATACGGTGTGTTGGGTGTGGAGATGGAGACTTCGGCTTTATACACGCTGGCAGCCAAGTTTGGCGTAAACGCACTGACCATTCTGACGGTAAGTGATCACTTGCTGACAGGCGAAGAAACGACAGCAGAGGAACGGCAAACCACGTTTAAAGAAATGATGGAAGTTGCACTGGATACAGCAGTATCCCTGTAAACGATCATACGCACAGTGAGGAGAAATGACATATGAGAATGGTAGACTTGATTGAAAAAAAACGTGATGGAAAAGAACTGAGCACTGAGGAAATTAACTTTATTATCCAAGGCTATACTCAGGGTGAAATTCCTGATTATCAGGTCAGTGCATTGGCGATGTCTATTTTCTTCAAAGATATGAACGAACGGGAACGTGCTGATTTGACCATGGCAATGGTTCATTCAGGAGATACGATTGACTTGTCCGCGATTGAAGGTGTAAAGGTCGATAAGCACTCCACTGGCGGTGTGGGTGATACGACAACACTGGTATTGGCTCCGCTTGTAGCCGCCTTAGACATTCCGGTAGCGAAAATGTCAGGTCGCGGCCTCGGGCACACGGGCGGAACGATCGACAAGCTGGAGGCCATTGCAGGCTTTCACGTAGAGATCACCAAGGATGAATTCGTAGATTTGGTGAATCGCAGCAAAATTGCGGTCGTCGGACAAAGCGGCAACCTGACACCTGCGGATAAAAAATTGTATGCCTTGCGTGACGTTACAGCAACGGTAAATTCGATTCCGTTGATTGCCAGCTCGATTATGAGTAAGAAAATCGCTGCCGGCTCTGATGCCATCGTACTGGATGTCAAGACAGGTGCGGGCGCATTCATGAAAACAGTAGAAGATGCCAAAGAGCTGGCACATGCCATGGTAAGTATCGGGAACAATGTGGGTCGCAAGACCATGGCAGTTATTTCCGACATGAGTCAACCGTTGGGGCTGGCTATCGGGAACTCACTGGAAGTTAAAGAAGCGATCGATACATTGCGCGGCGAAGGACCCAAAGATCTGGAAGAGCTGTGTATGGCTTTGGGCAGTCAGATGGTATTTTTGGCCGGAAAAGCAGACTCCCTCGAAAACGCCGAAGAGAAGCTTAAAGAGGTCATTCGTAACGGCAAAGCACTGGAGAAATTCAAAGAGTTTATTGCGAACCAGGGCGGCGACGCTTCTGTAGTGGATCATCCAGAACGCTTGCCACAAGCGCAGTATCTTATTGAAGTACCTGCAAAGCAGGACGGCGTGGTAGCTGAAATCGTGGCTGACGAAATCGGTACCGCTGCGATGCTGCTGGGAGCAGGCCGTGCGACCAAAGAGTCCGAGATCGATTTAGCTGTCGGCTTGATGCTGAACAAAAAAGTCGGCGATGCGGTTCAAAAAGGCGATTCACTGGTTACAATCCATGCGAACCGTGAAGACGTGGACCAAGTAATAGAGAAAATCTACGCGAACATCCGTATTGCGGATCATGCGGAAGCCCCCGTGCTGATCTACGGAACGGTGACAGAATAATATGTAAGCTGTATTTGCGGCTTATCTAGATAGAGAGCCATCGTATGGATTCCTTTGAACAAGTTTGAAAAATATGACAGCCAGACTCATAATAGATTATGAGTTTGGTTTTTTTTTATTGTCAGGGCGCAGGACAGCACAGAGGAGGAGAGACATGTTCCGATTATACAGCGATGTTCGTGGGACAGCTTATGAAAGACTGATTGATTATGCTATGGAACGGGCAGATACGTTTATGCTAGGCGTACATAAGTGGGTAACTGAGGATGAGAATGGAGTCACCAATAAGGGAGAATCATTCGATTGCCTACACACCGGGAACATTTTACCGGTACCAATGCACGCCTGAGGCTGGAAAAGTATTAAAGCAAGCGGCGTCCAGTCTGTTTTCCTGGGTACATCCGAAATTACCAGAAGATTTGTGTTTCCAGAATGCCGATGGAGAGGATTGGATCATTAACATAGCTCACGAACGAATCGGTAGATTGAACATGGATAAAGAAGATGCAGATGAATTAGAAAAGCTTATCCCCGGTGTGTTTATTCACAAACCTGAACATCATGGCAATATAGATATGTTTTTGAACGATGCTATTCGGCATCAACCGGATCGAGTGGAGCTCATGCGGTATGCTTTGACGGAGATCCCGGAACGGATTAGAGAATTGCGTTATCTGAAGCATTTGACTATCTTTGAACAGGATATACGAACACTACCGTCTGCTTTGTTTGAATTGGAATCATTGGAGTCACTGACGATTCAAGTAGCAGATTTGGAAGAGCTACCTGCTGACATTGCCAAGTTATCCCGACTCAAAAGCCTAAGAGTCAGCTGTGGATGCTATGATCGCCCGGCACCAGACTACAAGGTGATCCCCAAGGAGGAACTGGCATTCCGAAATGTACCTCCTGCAATCGGAGAGCTGCATCAACTGGAGTATCTGGATATCTCGTATAGTGGAATCCGTACGCTCCCCCCTGAGATACAAAACCTGAGGAATCTGCGTTCCTTGGACATTGTGAACGGATTGATTGAATCTGCACCCGAATTTATATATACCATGACCTGGCTGGATCGCTTTCTTATAGAAGATAAGCCGTTTCATCTGTGCAATCATGGTGACGACTGAATTCATACGGCGTAGCTTCAGCATATTTTGTGTAGGAGGGATATGAAATGGTGGAAAAATGGGTTTGGATGGGTGTGGCGGGGGTGATCGTAGGTTATGTCGCTTTTGCCAATATGAGAGTCCTCCCGTCATCAACCATCACAGAAGTAAATCAGAGTCATTCGACGGTTCCACTTAGTATACAGAGTGAGCAAGGAGAAGCAGCAAAACGCATTGTACATGATCAGGAGATGAATTTTGGAGGACAAGGACAAACAGAATTTAGATTTGAAGAGGGGCGTAAGCTGTACATCAGTATCAAGAATACAGGAAAGCAACCCGTACGATACAAGCTCAACAGTTCGAATGGATCAGACTTGCAAGGCACAACGAGCGGGTTTTCTAGCCGAACGTTACAGCCGGGAGAACGCCACGATCTGCTGTTTATCAAGCCAGAGGGGCAGAATGAAGCTGCAAATGGCTCCTTGAAAGAGCTGATTTTGAAAGTAAGTACGGACGATGGATCACGAGGAAGCGTTAAAACCTTCGCATATATTACACTGTAAGCTACTTCCAGAATGGGCACGACATGCGGTCATTAGTCTACTTATGTTACAATAGAACGGTTGAAGACTTAATGAACAGAATAGGTCAGAGTAGAAAGCAGAAAGGATGACCCGTTGTGCCCAAAAAACATGAATCCGATAATTACAAAATGTCACGGAGGCTGTCACTTACAGCCATTTTACTTACACTTACATTTGTAGCTCTTACAGGCTGCGGCCAGGATAATAATGCTGAACCGAGTGATGCTGGAAGCAGTACAAGCATGATCGAGAACAGTGCTGGAGGCAATCAGAACGGTTCAGCCCAAAGTGACAAAGCAGTTAAAGAGAGCAAGAGTGCAGAAAACAGCGGTACTGATGCGCAAAAGTCAGCTCCTTCCGCCCCAGCTACTTCATCAGATACATCTTCTCCTGCAGCGCCCAATGCATCTCAAAATCCTTTTGAGGTAGCAGGTATTCAAGATCCTAAAGCGTTTTTGGACACATTCAAAGCGTTGCAGAAGGCTGTTGCCGACAATGACAAGGAAAAGGTAGCCAATTATATTTTGTACCCTCTGCGTGTCAATGATAGTGAAAAGTCGCTAACGATTCCGAACAAGAAAGATTTTCTGGCTAAATATGATCAGATCTTTACGGACGCGATTCGTGAGGCGCTAGTGAATCAAAAGACAGATGATTTGTTTGTTAATTATCAGGGAGTTATGGTGGGATCGGGTGAGCTGTGGCTGAGAAGAGCTACGGACAATCCGAAGCAATTTGGAGTTTTTTCGATCAATCTTGAAACGGTAGCCAACTAAGTCGTATTCCACGTGTACCCATGCCCTCTAGGCGGTCGGGAACGTATACAATGTTTCTGACTGTCCCCCCCCCCTTGAAGAAAGCAAATTATTAGATCATCCCATACCAAAAAAAGGTTTGACATCCCTCATAAACTCTCGTATTATATCCCTATAACTCATTAAACAGGTAGGAATTAAAGAATTAAAGAATTAAAGTATGAAAGTATAACCTCGCCATTCTGGCGGAGAACCTCTAGGAACAGCAGGCAGACACTGTACACGCGACAGGTTTGACCTATCAGGGCTGCATCAGGGAATTCTCCGCCCTTTTTTTTGATTGTGTCTGTAAATAACAGGCGTAAATGAATGTGTATTTACAAATTACATAGAATGAGGGGTGTCTTGATGAAGAAGAAATACAAAATTCGGCTTATTCTCGGACTATCTTTGGTTTTAACAATGATGCTAAGTGCTTGTGGGGCAAGCAAGGAAGGGACGCAGGCGGATGGTAGCTCTGCTTCTGGCTCCAAGGAAGTGGAGTTGCTCAATGTTTCTTATGATCCGACCCGTGAGTTGTATGAAGCATATAATAAAGCGTTTGCGGCCCATTGGGAGAAGGAGAAAGGGCAGAAGGTCACGATCAAGCAATCCCACGGAGGATCTGGCAAGCAAAGCCGCTCTGTACAGGACGGACTGGATGCAGATGTAGTTACACTGGCCCTGGGCTATGATATTGATGCGTTACAGGAAAAAGGGCTTGTTAAAGAGGGATGGCAAAGTAAATATGAGCATAACAGTTCCCCGTACACATCAACCATCGTGTTATTGGTACGTAAAGGGAACCCGAAGGGGATCAAGGACTGGGACGATTTAACCCGCGGCGATGTACAGGTCATTACGCCAAATCCTAAAACATCGGGCGGAGCCCGCTGGAACTATCTTGCAGCCTGGGCCTATGCGCTCAAAAAGAACAATAACGATGAAGCCAAAGCCCAGCAGTTTGTACAGGAGCTGTATAAGCATGTGCCGGTACTGGATAGCGGAGCACGTGGAGCGACGACGACTTTCGTAGAGCGTGGAATTGGCGATGTGCTGATCGCTTGGGAAAATGAAGCACTGCTCTCTGTGAAGGAGCTAGGTGCAGATAAATTCGATATCGTGTACCCGTCGATCAGTATTTTGGCTGAACCTCCGGTAGCGGTAGTCGATAAGGTGGTAGATAAAAAAGGTACACGCGAGGTGGCGGACGCGTACCTGAAATATTTGTACAGTGAAGAAGGGCAGACCATTGCTGCCGAAAATTATTATCGCCCAACATTGGAGAGTGTGACGGCAAAGTTCAAGGATCAATTTCCTAAGCTGGAGCTCGTAACCTTGAAGGATGTATTTGGGACATGGAAAGAGACACAGCAAAAGCATTTTAGTGACAAGGGTATTTTTGACCAGATTTATGTACCTGGTAGTTCATAACATAAGTGAAGTGTAAAGGCGAGTGGATCGGTAGGCGCGAGTGCCATAGTCAAAGGATGCAGAGAGGGATGGACAGAACATGAGTCAAATGCAAGCCACCCGAAAACGCGTACTTCCCGGATTCGGGTTAACAATGGGTTATAGTGTACTGTATCTCAGTCTGGTGGTGTTGGTGCCATTATCAGCACTGCTCCTGAATTCAACCGGGCTGACGTGGGAGAAATTTTGGGACGTGGCGACTGATGCCAGGGTGCTAGCTTCCTACAAGGTGAGCTTTTTGTGTGCCGCAGCCGCGGCGCTGATCGATCTGTTTCTCGGTTTATTGATCGCCTGGGTACTGGTGCGTTATGAATTTCCGGGGAAACGAGTTTTTGATGCGGTCATTGATCTGCCCTTTGCTTTGCCCACGGCGGTGGCAGGGGTTGCGTTGACCGCTCTATATGCACAGAACGGCTGGATCGGCTCACTATTCGAACCGCTTGGGTGGAAAATGGCATACTCACAGACGGGGATTACGCTCGCGTTGATGTTTATTGGCATTCCGTTCGTCGTACGGACAGTTCAGCCGGTGCTGGAGGAGCTGGACAAGGATGAGGAGGAGGTGGCGGCTACGCTGGGAGCGGGCAGATGGCGTACCTTCCGCAGCGTTATTGTGCCGGAACTGGTACCGCCACTGCTGACGGGTTTTGCGCTTGCCTTTGCCCGCGGCATTGGCGAGTACGGCTCTGTCGTCTTCATTTCTGGCAATATGCCGATGAAGACCGAGATTGCTCCGCTGCTCATTATGTCCAAGTTAGAGCAAAATGACTACGCAGGAGCTACGGCGGTGGCGTTGATGCTGTTGGTCATTTCATTCGTGTTGTTATTCGTGATTAACAGTTTTCAGCGCTGGTCGCGGCGCCGTGCAGTCTAATGTAATTGTCTAATGTAACTGTCTAACGTTAGCATGCAGACAGCAGAGGCCTGCGCATTAAACCCCGTGTTCAAGGAGGGATACATCATGTCACAAGCGATAACTGGGCAAGAGCTTGCTTCTGCACCAGTGCCTTCATCCGCACCGCCCAATAGGGTTACAACTGAAGCCCCTTGGGTAAAGTGGACGCTCATTGGTGCTGCTTTTTTAGCTTTGCTCTGGGTGTTGGTATTGCCGCTAATCGTCGTGCTTACCGAAGCACTCAAGCAGGGATGGAGCGTATACATTGAGGCGCTACGGGACCCGGATGCTATGTCTGCATTACGGTTGACGCTGCTGGTGGCAGCGATAACGGTTCCGCTGAATACGGTATTTGGTGTAGCGGCCGCCTGGCTGATCACAAAATTCCATTTTCGCGGCAAAGGTGTGCTGGTCACCTTGATTGATTTGCCCTTTGCGATCTCGCCTGTCGTCGGAGGTCTAATGTATGTATTAGTGTTTGGCGCACAGGGCTGGCTTGGGCCGTGGCTGGACGAGCATGATATTAAAATTATATTTGCTTTGCCGGGCATTATTTTGGCAACGCTGTTCATTACATTTCCTTTTGTGGCGCGCGAGCTTATTCCGCTGATGGAAGATCAGGGGCAGCAGGAGGAGGAAGCGGCGGTCACGCTGGGTGCGCGCGGCTGGCGCATTTTCTGGAAAGTGACGCTGCCTAACATCAAGTGGGGTTTGCTGTATGGCATTATTCTGTGTAATGCGCGAGCCATGGGTGAGTTTGGTGCAGTGTCCGTCGTGTCGGGACATATTCGGGGAGAGACAAATACACTTCCGCTGCATGTGGAGATTTTGTATAACGAGTATCAGTTCTCGGCATCTTTTGCAGTGGCCTCGTTGTTGCTGCTACTTGCTTTGGCAACCTTGGTGCTTAAAAGCTGGTTTGGACGCAAACGCGTGCATTAATTAATAATTGTGTATATGATCCAACAGGGCCTCTCTTTGTGTCTATCGTCTGTTAACGGCGAGAAGATGGGAAGAGAGGCCCTTGTTCTAAGGTGGCTTATATGGATAATAAAATGATCATATCAAGGCACGTTGGTGTGCCCAGGAGGAGCGAAGGGAAATATGAAACATCCGTTTCAGTCCTACCGTCAGTTGTTTCCGGTGCTGTCCTCACATATCCATGTAGGGAGCTGTTCCCAGGGGGCGATATCGAGACCGGTTTCCGCTGCCATTGAGGAATATCATCGAAGCTTGCTGCAACACGGTCTTAACGGCGACCTATCTATGGCACGTTTGGAAGAAGCCAGAGGGCATTTTGCCAAGCTCATCGGGGCGGAGCCTGACGAAATTGCGGTGATGTCCTCAGCCTCTGAGGCGATTGCTGGTGTGGCTACTGCCCTTCCTTATGTACCGGGAAAAGAAGGGATTGTGTATGCAGATACCGACTTTCCGACGGTAGGACACATCTGGCAGGCACAGGAGATGTTTCGTGATCATATTTGCTGTATCCCTTCTACGGAGGGAGAAGTAACCATAGAGCAGTATGAGGAGCATGTTACGGAGAATACTGCACTTATTATGGTGTCCCATGTGAATTATACCAACGGATTTCAGCAAGATCTCAAATCCATTGCACATATAGCTCACCGAAATCAGGCGTTACTGTTCGTGGATGCCTATCAGTCTGCAGGAGTGATTCCGGTGGATGTAAAGGCGATGGGCATAGATATTCTGGTCGCGGGAGCACGCAAATATATGCTGGGGATACCGGGAGTGGCTTTTCTTTATATAAGCAAGGACCGAATAGAACGCTTCAAGCCTCGTCTTACGGGCTGGCTCGGACAGGAGCCCGCCTCCCGGTTTGATATTGCTCATCCGGTTCCGGCAGCGGGAGCCCGCCGCTTTGAGACAGGATTACCTTCCTTCATTAGCATTTTTGCCGCTAATGCAGCCTTAAAGCTACTGTTGGAAATTGGGGTCATGAACATTCAGACCTATATGAATGAACTGTTGGACTTTTCTGTTGAATATGGACGAAGCAAAGGGCTACACATACGTATACCTGATCGAGGAGGCACTTTACCAAGTCTGCTCGCTGTTGAAGTAGCCGATGTGTCGGCGGTAGAGAGGCGTTTGCGGAGCCGAAATATGATTGTGTCGGCACGAAAGGATATTATTCGTGTGGCTCCGCATTTTTACAATACGGCAGAGGAAGTCCGGCGGGTCATAGATGAATTAGCTGGGAGTTGTTGAACAGCAAAAGCCTCTTCCGAGTGAATGGGAGCATAGCAGGTCCCTTTTACACCGGAGAGGCTTTTGTTGATTTAGAGACTTTTAATTACACGATCCGTTTGCGCAACCAGCCGGATACCAGATCCGTCAAAATGATTAAGACTACAATGCCGAGTAAAATGACGCCTACACGGTTCCAGTTGCGCATTTGGAGTGCAAACAGCAGCGGAGTACCAATACCACCTGCACCAACCAAACCGAGCGTGGTTGCGGACCGGATGTTAATTTCAAAACGATAGAGCGAATAGGAAAGGAACTGTGGAATCACCTGCGGCAGCACGGCGAAGAAAATGACCTGCCAACGGTTGGCACCGCACGCGATCAGAGCTTCCTGCGGCCCGTGATCCACACTTTCAATCGTTTCTGAGAAAAGCTTGGCCAGCATGCCAATGGAGTGAATGCCGAGGGCAAGCACACCTGCAAACGAGCCGGGACCTACGGCTTTAATGAATAGAATGGCGACGATCATTTCGGGAAATACCCGAATGACACTAAGTACAAACTTCCCGCTACCTGATAAGGGGCGTAGACGGCTCATATTGCTGGATGCCCAAAAGGCAAACGGCAGGCA
This sequence comes from Paenibacillus sp. lzh-N1, assembly GCF_002872435.1. Lineage (NCBI taxonomy): Bacteria > Bacillati > Bacillota > Bacilli > Caryophanales > Paenibacillaceae > Paenibacillus > Paenibacillus sp. lzh-N1. Next base: position 2,604,795 of record NZ_CP025696.1, read on the forward strand.
GACAAATGCGGACACGAAGGTTCCGAGCACTGAAATAACCAGTGTATCCAGCAACCCACGCAGCAAATCCTCCCCCTCAGGGATGTAGACAAACGACCAGTCGGGATGAAGGAAGCCGTCCAATATCGCGACAGAGACGCTTTTGGCCGTCCCCTGTAATCCTTCAAACTGCATCCCGCGAAAAGCCCAAATGTAAATGATAATTAGCAGAATAGCTAACGCCCAAAAGCGCAGGCGCGAGCCAATAGGTCTGCGAAGCGTAGGATCATTCATAATAACTTCCTCCGTAGCAGGTTACTGCCGTAATCAATCGCAAGGACGATGACGAGGGTCAGTAGAATAATAATGCTTGCCCGGTCATATCGAAACAATCCAAGGGAACGGTCAAGCAGCAGACCGATGCCGCCAGCGCCAACGAGACCCAGAACAGAAGCTGCGCGTACATTAACCTCAAAGGTGTACAGCAAGTACGACACAAAATAAGGCAATGCCTGCGGAACCACACCAAAGCTGATGACTTGGATGCGGCTCGCGCCAACAGCAGTCATGGCCTCCAGTGGACCGGGATCAATGGCTTCAATCGCCTCAAAGGTCAGCTTGGCTATGATCCCGAAGGAGAAGAAGAGCAGGGCAAGCATCCCTGCAAACGGTCCGATGCCGAATACAGCCACAAAGATCGAGGCAAACAGCAAATCGGGAATCGTCCGTACCAGGTTCAGGATCGTGCGCATCGGCAGCGAGATCAGCTTGCGCGGCATCACATTATAGGCGCACAGCAACGCGACAGGGATTGCTAATATGGCTCCCAGTGTCGTGCCGACAATAGCGATCTGGATCGTTTCCAGCATCGGTTTCCAGATGGTAGGCAGGTAACTCCAGTCTGGAGGAAACATTTCCTCCAGCAATTTGCCCATTTCCGGTAAGCCAACGATCAATTGGTAAGGCGTGGCATCTGTATGAATGGAGCAGGCTACCAGCACCACGATAAAAATCATCCAGGTGGCGTAACGCTTGTAGCGTCCTGGCAAAGGTGGCCCTGCGGGCGGCTTACTTGGCTGGGGCGGTCCAGCAGATGGTGACGGTTGCGTCGAAGAGAGCGGCTGGACAGTAGAGTCGGGCTTCATGATCCCACTCCCAGCAGTTCATCATGCTTGATGGCCCGGCCGTAGATCTCCGCAAAGGCTTCATCCGTAGCTTCCTCCGGTGTGCCGTCAAAGACGACCTCTCCAGCGCGTAATCCGATGATCCGTGTTGCATATTCGCGCGCCAGATCAATGAAATGCAGATTGACAATGGTCGTAATCTGCATTTCACGGTTGATTCGCTGGAGATCGTCCATCACCTGGCGGGTGGTCAGTGGATCAAGCGACGCGACAGGCTCGTCTGCCAGAATGATTTTAGCCTCCTGCGCCAGAGCACGCGCGATGGATACACGCTGCTGTTGGCCACCGGACAGCTCATCGGCTCGGCTGTAAGCTTTTTCCCGGATATTCACGCGTTCTAGCGCCGTTAGTGCCAGCTCGATATCTTCCTTCGGGAAGAGACCGAGAATGGTCCGCAGCGTCGAATGATAACCAACGCGGCCGGAAAGTACGTTGCGAAGCACCGTCGAACGCTTAACCAGATTGAAGCTTTGAAAGATCATGCCGATATCACGGCGAATACGCCGCAGCTCGCTGCTTCCGGCAGACGTAACAGACTTGCCGCCTACAACGATGTCCCCGGACGTGATGTCATGCAGTCGGTTAATGGAACGCAGCAGGGTGGACTTACCCGCACCGGATAAGCCGACAATGACGACCATTTCTCCCTCCTGAATCGTCAAATTAATATTATTCAACCCTTTGGTGCCGTTCGGGTATGTTTTCGATACGTTTCGAAATTCAATCATATGCTCCCAACTTTCTCCCCGATAGGGTGGAATGAAAACAACACCGCCATGAATACATGGACGGTGCTGCCCTGTCATTCGTAAAGCCTGTTTCGTACCTGTTACTTTACCGCTTGGCCGACAGCTTCGGCGTATTCACGCACAGAATCGAAGTTTTTATCGTCGCCCTTTTCATAACCTACATGGGTGTAAATTTCTTTAATGATTTCGCCGCCCTCAGGGTCGTTGGCAATGTCAATAAAGGCTTGGGCGATTTTGTCTCTCCATGTTTGATCCATATCAGAACGTACGCTGACGGTGTCATTTGGAATTTTAGCTGTGTAATGTATGACACGTGTTTTTTCAAATACGTCCGGGATTTCCTTCTTCACTGTGTTACGTGCATCCTGGAAGACAGCGACAGCATCAACCTGACCGTTCAGCAGCGCCAGAATAGCAGCGTCGTGGCCTTTGATCGTCACACCCTGCACATCTGTGTCCGGGTCCACGCCAGCTTTTTTCAGCTCTGCTGCGGGGTACACATAGCCTGCGGAGGAGGTTACATTTTGCCAGCCAACCTTCTTGCCTTTCAGATCAGCCAGACTTTGAATTGGAGAATCCTTTTTCACCACGATCATTGCTTTATAAAAGTTTACTTTTTCAGTCGTGTCCTTGCCTGTGGCATCTTCAATGCCATAGCGTTGAGCTTGCAGGAGCAAGTCGGCCGCTTTACGATTATCATGTGCCAGTACATAAGCATTAGGCGGAAGGAACCCTACATCTACCTGTTTGGAAGACATGGCTTCCACAATCGTATTGTAGTCAGGAGATACGGTTACTTTCACCGGGATTCCGAGCTTGTCCCCCAGCAGTTTTTCGAGCGGTTTAGCTTTGGCTTCGAGGGTATCTGCATTTTGAGAAGGAACGAATTGTACCTTTAACTCCTTAGGAACATAGGCTGTGCTTTCGTTTTTAGAGCCATCTGTACCCGGAGTGGAGGCGCTGTTGTTATTGCTTGCATTTGAGCCACAAGCGGCTAAACCCGCTGCCAGTGTGAAGGTCATGCACAAGGTCAGTGCTTTTTTGAACAAAATAATTTCCCCCTAAACATCGTAATAACGAAAATTTAAAAAACCTGTAAATTCAGTGACAAACCAAATCTTAACAGCTAGTCCCACAGGTAGGGTAAAAAGCACTCCTGACTTTGGTAAAAATGATGTAAAATTTATCATTTGCTAGAGGCCGTAGACTGTACTTAAGCGAATTGCTTATTTTAACATTCTCTTAACAGTGCTTTGTTAGACTTATTCAAGCTCTATGACCGAAGCTGAGGGAGAGAACAAGATTGGATATTTTGGACGTTAATGATAAGACAGGGCGGGAATATGCAGGTGCTGTGAAGGTGAAATTCCGCATTATGGTTACCACCGATCTGCATGTTAGCTTGTGGAATTATGATTATTATACAGATCAGGAAACACTGCATTACGGTCTGGCGCAAACCGCTAGTCTGATTCACACGGCTCGGGCAGAAGTGCCCAATCACCTGCTGCTGGATAACGGAGATGTGATTCAGGGGAATCCGATGGGAGATTATGCTGTACAGCGGCTCCAACGGGACCCAAGCGAGGTGCATCCCGTCTATAAAGCAATGAATCTGCTGGGGTATGAGGCAGGTAGTATTGGTAATCATGAATTTAACTATGGGTTGGAATATTTGCAGACTTGCCTTCGAGGAGCACAGTTTCCTTATGTGAATGCCAACATCTATATAGCGGGAGAGGAAGAACAAAACTACTTCACGCCTTATCTATTGCTGGATAAGACGGTAGAGGATGAAGCAGGCGGTAAGCATCTGCTGAAGGTGGGAGTCATCGGCTTTGTGCCTCCGCAAATTATGCAATGGGACAAGGCATGGTTGGAAGGAAAACTTATCGTCAAAGATATGCTGGAAGCCGCCAGACGGTTTATTCCAGAAATGCAGGCGGCTGGAGCCGACCTCATTATTGCTATGCCTCATGCAGGCTTTGAGGATATTCCCGAAACCCCCAATATGGAAAATGCGGTGCTGCATCTGAGCAGGGTGGAGGGGATCGATGCCATTGTGTTTGGTCATGCACATAAAGTATTTCCTGGCCCTTCGTTTATAGGTATGACAGGTGTTAATGCAGAGCAGGGCACCATTCATGGCATTCCAGCAGTAGAGCCGGGCTTCTGGGGAGATCATCTGGGTATCATTGATCTGGATCTGGCTCTTATTGGAGGAAAGTGGCAAGTGGCTGCATCTGCTGCCGAGGTACGCCCGGTGTATGACCCGATACGCAAGGAAGCACTCGTCCAACCAGATACTGCTATTCAGCAGGCGGTAGCAGATGAACATGCTGGAACCCTGGATTATATTCGTGCACCTGTAGGTCGAACGACGGTAGCAGTGAACAGCTTTTTTGCCCAGGTGATGGATGATGCTTCGGTTCAGCTTGTGAATGATGCACAAATTTGGTATGTGAAACAGCAGCTACAAGGGAGCGAGTATGAGGGGTTGCCCGTTCTGTCGGCAGCAGCTCCTTTTAAAACAGGGGGCAGATATGGTCCGGCGTATTATACCGATATTCCCGCAGGGACGATAGCGATCAAACATATCGCCGATCTGTACAATTTTCCGAATACGCTGCATGTCGTTCGACTGAGTGGGGCAGAAATTCGGGAATGGCTGGAGTGGTCTGCCGGTCAATTCCGGCAAATTGATCCTTCGGCAGAGGAGGAGCAAGAGCTGATTAATTCTGAGTTTCCAAGCTTTAATTTTGATATCATCGATGGCATTGAGTACCAGATTGATGTAACACAGCCAGCCAGATATGATGCTGCCGGGGAACTAAAGGACCTAGATGCGCACAGAATCATTCATATGTCTTTTGAAGGGGAACCGATGGATATGCAGCGGAGTTATCTGGTTGTTACGAATAACTATCGCGCGTTCTCCTCTGCGTTGGTTAATCCAGGTGGGGAGCGAATTGTACTGGCTTCACCGGATGAGAACCGGCATGTGCTGACTGAGTATGTGCGGCATATGAAGACGTTGACGACAAAGGCTGACGGTCACTGGTCCCTCGCCCCATGGTCGGGTCGTCCACATGTGACGTTCCTAACCTCGCCGCAAGCAACGCATGTTGCCAATGCTTATTCTGAATTGCTTTATGAAGGGTTGACGGTAGAAGGATACGCTAAGTTTGCTCTTGATTTTCGGTGATTCTAAATCATTTTGCAAGTTGTGATCTTCTAAGTCCACAGCATCAAAATAATAGAGAAAGACTGTCTCTCAGAGGACGGTCTTTTTTCATAAAACAGATTTAAAATCGTACGAAACTCGTGATTTTGTATGTCCTGAGTCGTGTTTAAAGTTATTGACCTCTCGTATAATTAGACATATACTTTGATTAAACAAATTTTGGTTTAAAAGGTAATGAAAAAGTCACCATCATTCGTTTGAGGGGGTGTCCCTTTGGAAAAAAACACCACGATCCGCGCACAGATAGAAAAGTATATTCAAAGTGAAGGTATTTCGATGCAATGTTTTGCAGATGCTTCCAAGGTAAATCCGGGTACACTTAGCGGTATACTTAACCGAAACCCACCACGGCCTATTTCAGTTAATCAGCTTGATCTGATTACTGAGGCGATGGGATTGGAAGAAGGATCTTTGTTCGAGATGTATGTAGATGAGTGTTTTATTCATTCCTTGCCCCACTGGAGAAGGTTGCGTCCATTTCTTCTTCGTTGCTCAGAGTTGAACAAGCTGGACTGTATACGCAGTGTGCTGGGCTATTTGATGGACGATTTATCGAATATTCCGGCTATTTTTGAGACTGCAGAAGCGATGTTTGAGGATGGCCGACATGAAGCCTCCATGCTTTTGTATGATTGTGTTATTGAGAGTGAGAAGTATACCCACTCCGAACGGTTGGCGATTAGCTATTTTCGCATATTCCAGATTCAGATTAAGGATAACCAACGGAACTTGAAGGCTGCTGTACAATTCCATTTATACCGTAGTCGTCTACCGGAAATTTATGCACTGGAAGGCTTACATATGCTATCTCAAGTGTTTGCTTTAAAAATGCAATGGTCCGAGATGGAAATGTATGCGGACGAGCTAAGAGAGCTGGCGCAGGCATTGTATCGCAATCGGAACCGTTTTGGAGATGAGCACCTGGAGCTGCTTAAGCCGCTCGTTTATTACTATGCTCAAGGGCATCTGCTCAAGGCCAGCTGCTATGAGTTTCAGGGTAGATATGAGGAATCCAAGCAATGGATTGAAGGTTATGCAGATTTGAGCTGGTTTGAGGGTTTGGACGAGGAAGGCTGGAAAGTAGTCAACCTGCATCGTGTATATGCACAGGGCAACCGACTTTGTATCGAAATCAAAATGGGTAACACCTCTGCAATCTATGAATATATTACTTACCTGCGCGAGCATCCGGATGAGACATTGGAAGGCTTGAATACATTGCTCGAATCAGCGAATCGGTTTGGTTATTTCGTGGATGCCGAGCTGGAGCTGTTCAGCCAGCAACTCAAGAGTTTCTGGGAGCTTGCACCGGAACAATGGGACACACATTATCGCAAGCACTTTAATGCATTTCGCTTTGCCTCCTTTTGTAAGGTGTATGCGGAATATTATTTTCGAAAAGGCGATTACCCCGAAGGGTTGGAACAAACACTACATTGCCTGCAACTGTCTGTCGATAACAGCTATACCGAGCATATCATTGGTTGTATGGCTTTATTTGAGCAGCACCGGAATTTTGCTACCCCAGGACAGCAGCAGTTGTATCAGAGTTTTTGCCTCGGCGTACGGGCAAATGAAAAAAATCATGCCTATGATCACAGTACGGGTGGGTATTTATAAGTCTAAAATTCATTCAAATTCTTCATATAACACGTACTTACGAGGATGTTCTCATTTCAAAGGGGGATATTCTCGTTTTTTAGCTGTTGCTGGTTCTTGTGACTTTTCGTATGGAAAGGACCGTTTTGCGCGTTGACAAGTTTCGCATGCAGGATTAGGATAAATGCAGCACAGAAAGTGAAGGAGAGCATGTACTAATGACGATTCCCAAAACACTAACGATAGCCGGCTCCGACACAAGCGGCGGAGCAGGTATTCAGGCGGACCTGAAAACCTTTCAGGAGCTTGGCGTATATGGCATGACTATATTGACTACCGTAGTTGCGATGGAACCTAAAACCTGGAACCATCTTGTATATCCTGTTGCGTTGGACGTGGTTGAGGCGCAGCTGCGTACTGTATTGGAAGGTATCGGTTTTGATGCAATGAAGACCGGGATGCTGGGTTCTGTAGATATCATCGAACTGGTTGCCAGCCATTTGAAAAAGCATGATCTGAAACGGATTGTGATTGACCCGGTTATGGTCTGCAAAGGCACGGATGAAGTGCTTCAACCGGAAAATACAGAGGCCATGCTGGAATTGTTGATTCCTGGCGCTGATCTGGTAACACCGAACTTGTTCGAGGCTTCGCAGCTGGCGAAGAAAGGACCGATCACGACACTGGAGCAGATGCAGGAAGCGGCTGCTATTATCCACGACCGTGGTGCTAAGCATGTGCTGATCAAGGACCGTGGCAAAATTCGCGCAGGTAAAGCGATGGATCTGCTGTATGACGGAATCACTTTTGACTGGTTTGAAGCGGATGTTGTACAAACCAACTTTACCCACGGTGCAGGCTGTACCACTTCGGCTGCGGTAACGGCTGGTTTGGCACAAGGGCTGACTGTACGTGAAGCTGTGGATCAGGCCAAGAAATTCATTACACAGGCCATTGAAGGTGGCTTCAAGCTAAATGAATTTGTCGGTCCGACCCTGCATGTGGCACATCGTTTGCAAAATCAATAAAGAGGACTTATAAATCTTCATTAGACTGTATATATATCAGGTTGGTATAGCCAACTATGTCTTCGTTATATAGCGTTAGATTAGGCTCAAAAGCCGCAATACATGGTATTGCGGCTTTTGAGGTTGTATTATTTTGGAATTCCAGCTTCCAGTTTGGTCTAATCGTACTGTATAATAGGCATCAGATTTATTACATTAAAGGGGGAAACGAAGCAATGACATTATTCAGCGAAATGGCTTACAGCCGACCAGAGCAACCTGAAATTGAACAGCGGTTTAAAACACTGTTGCAGCAGTTTCGTGAAGCAGACAATGTAGAACGTCAAAATGAAGTTATTCATGCGATTAACAAGCTGCGCAGTAACGTGGAAACGCAACTGCAATTGGTGGAAGTTCGGCACTCCATTGATACGGAAGATGCGTTCTACAAAGCGGAGCAAGAGTACGCTGATGATTTCATGCCGGTTATTCAGGAGTATGTAACCGATTATTACCGGGCGTTGGTGGATTCTCCATTTAGAGCGGAGTTGGAAAGCCAATGGGGGAGCCAGCTTTTCAGTATTGCCGAGGTGGCGCTCAAGTCGTTCCACCCGGATATCATTGAGGATTTGCAGCAGGAAAATAAGCTGACTTCGGAATATGCCCAATTAATTGCCTCAGCGAAGATCCCGTTCGAGGGGGAAGAACGCACATTGTCACAGCTCCTGCCATTTGAAATGGCAACCAACCGCGAGACACGCAAACAGGCCTCCGAGGCCAAGTATCAATTTATGAGTGAGCATGAGGACGAGCTGGATCGAATTTATGATGAATTGGTCAAGGTACGTACGCGCATGGCACACAAGCTGGGCTATGACAACTTCGTAGAATTGGGCTATGCCCGCTTGGGACGTACAGATTACAACGCAGAAATGGTAGCCAATTTCCGCGAGCAGGTGCTGAAGCACATCGTTCCTCTGTCAACCAAGCTGAAAGAGCGCCAACGCGAGCGGATCGGAGTAGATCAGCTCCGTTATTACGACGAGGGCTTCAACTTCTTGTCAGGCAATCCTACGCCAAAAGGTGACCCGGACTGGATTCTTCGTAATGGAGCGCGTATGTATGAAGAGCTATCACCGGAAACACATGAATTTTTCAGTTTTATGGTCGAGCGTGGACTGATGGATTTAATCAGTAAAAAAGGCAAGCAAAGCGGAGGCTACTGTACATTTTTGAGCGAATATGGCACGCCATTTATTTTCTCCAATTTTAATGGGACATCCGGTGATATCGACGTATTGACTCATGAGGCAGGTCATGCCTTCCAGGTCTATGAAAGCCGACATTTTGAAATTCCCGAGTACCACTGGCCAACCATGGAGGCGGCTGAAATTCATTCGATGAGTATGGAGTTTTTCGCATGGCCTTGGATGAAGCTGTTCTTCGAGGAAGACACGGACAAATATCACTTTGAACACCTATCTTCATCGTTGCTGTTCGTGCCTTACGGCGTAGCCGTAGACGAATTCCAGCATGCCGTATATGAACACCCGGATTGGACACCGGCCGAACGTAAAAGTGCATGGCGTTCCATTGAACGGAAGTATAAACCGCATCTGGATTATGAAGGCAACGAGTACCTCGAAAAGGGCGGATTCTGGCACAAGCAGGGACATATTTTTCAATCTCCGTTCTATTATATTGACTATACACTGGCACAATTGTGTGCATTCCAGTTCTGGAAACGCATGGGTGAAGGCCGCGCAGCAGCATGGAAAGATTATTTGAAGCTGTGTCGTGCCGGAGGAAGCCGATCCTTTACCGGATTGGTTGAGCTGGCTGGATTGATCTCGCCGTTCCAAGACGGCTGTATCGCCTCTGTGATCGGAGAAATCGAAGCATGGCTGAACAGCGTGGATGATAAAAAGCTATAAGCACAGCCCAAAAGGGTATTTCACTTACCTGTCTAGCTGAAAAGCTCGTAGATGAGATGCTTTTTTTAATGAAAGCAGAGCAGTTGCACGAAAAAAGCCGGGAACCTCTACATGATGTAGAAGTCCCGGCTTTGTGTTTATTTTAGAGTAAATATAACTTTATTCATGTTTGGTGTTGAGTGGTTTGAGATTGGCTTCAATTGATGCACGGCGCGGCTCCAAGAATGGAGGCAGTGCCAGAGATTCGCCCAGAAACTCCAGTTCCTCGTCGGTGTCAAAGCCAGGTCCATCGGTAGCCAATTCAAACAGAATGCCGTTCGGCTCACGGAAGTACAAGGAACGGAAGTAAAAGCGATCTACAAAACCAGAGTTGGAAATTTGCAGCTGACCAATACGCTCTACCCACTGTTTGAGCTCTTCCTCGGTTTCAACACGGAAAGCGACGTGATGCACACTGCCGCGTCCTGGTCGCTCTTGTGGCAGATCGTTGCGCTCTTCCAGATGAACTTCAGTTCCTGTACCGCCTTCACCTGTTTCGTAGATAACCACATCCGGTTGTCCGGCAACAGGGGAAGGGTAGGAGCCCTTTTTGCGGAAGCCCATAACCTGTTCAAGAATAAGAATGGTATTCTCCGCTTTGGGAATGGTCAGATGAACCGGACCAAGTCCAACGATGCCGTATTCCGCAGGGACAGGGCTTTTCTCCCAAGGCGTGCCGCCGCGCATTCCGTGATCATGCTCATCTGAAACGAGGAAGAAGCGTTGTCCTTCAAAATCCTCGAACGAAAGCGCCAAGCGTCCTGCTTGATCTATAATTTCGCCATGCTTCACATCCAGCTGCTCGAAGCGGTTTTTCCAATAATTCAGAGCCTTGTCGTTCGGTACCCGTAGGGAGAGCGCCGAAATACTGTTATTCCCTGTACGCGTTTGTCCAGCATGTGGAATTTCAAAGAAAGTGACTTCCGTACCCGCGGTTCCGCGCTCATCTCCGTAAAAGAGGTGATACACACTAACATCGTCCTGGTTCACCGTTTTCTTGATCAGCCGAAGTCCTAATACCTGAGTATAAAATTCAACATTTTTAGCCGCTGCTGCTGTAATCGCCGAAACGTGATGCAATCCTAACAATTTCATGTTATTTGCCTCCTTGGTTTTTATATGATTAGGTTTTTCAAAGCAAAATAAACCGTCGTTGTAAACTTTTCTTTATATTTATTATCTTGATATTAAGATATATTATTTTTGATTGTTTGTCAACATGAATTACGATCTTGCTACAATACAGTTTCATGACGGACAAAAATTGAAATTCGAAATAATGCAAAAGCAGATACAATAAAGCTCAATATAGCCAAAAGTAGATAGAATGAATTTTATTATAAAAGGAGTTTACTAAATGTATACGGATAAGGATTTAACGATTAGGCCCGTTAGAGAAGAAAACCTACATGCCCTTTGGACACTAACTTACAAGGAAGAAGCACCGGAATGGAAGCAATGGGATGCACCCTACTATGAACATAAGACGCTTACTTTTGAGGAGTATTTAAAAGAGAAGAATAAGCGAGTCGAACAAGATGATTTTTGGCTCATTGAGGTGGAAGGCAAGATCATTGGATCCGTGAGTTACTACTGGGAGCATAAGCCTTCGCTATGGCTTGAAATGGGGATAGGTATCTATGATTCGGGGTATTGGAGTGGTGGCTATGGTACGAGAGCACTTCGATTGTGGATCGACCATTTGTTTAATACATTGCCTCTAGGGCCTGTACGCAAACTGTACAACTCGTAGAAATCTAGTAAAATAAGGCACATGAGACGAAGATACGAGTTAACGGATGAAGAATGGAATATAGTTGACCCCCTGTTGCCCCCAGCCCGAAAAAAACAGGGAGGACGTCCGCCCAAGGATCGGCGCCAGATGCTCAATGCCGTGCTTTGGGTTGCTCGAACGGGCGCGCCATGGCGGGATTTACCGAGTTACTATGGCCCTTGGTCTTCAGCCTACAGCTTTTTCTGGCGGCTACAAAAAGCGAATATTTGGGGTGAAATACTGAAGCATGTCGCCATCGAGCCGGATTGGGAGCAGGTCATGGTCGATGCCACCATCGTCCGCGTCCATCAACATGGAGCGGGCGCAAAAGGGGGCAGGACCGGCAAGCAATCGGACGTTCGCGCGGAGGATTAACTACCAAAATTCATGCGATGGTGGATGCGCTCGGCTATCCGCTGCGTTTCGAATTGACGCCAGGACAAGACCACGATTCTGTCACCGGCTATCGCCTTCTTCATGAACTGGACTTCTGCCCGGGCGAAGTGTTGGCTGATCGCGCCTACGATACCAATGCCATTCTGGAGCTTTTGCAAAGCCGAGCGATCACTCCGGTTATCCCAAGCAAACGCAATCGGCGGGTAAAGCGCCCGTTAGATTCTGAAACGTATAAAGAGCGACACTTAATTGAATGCTTTTTCAACAAAGTAAAAAACTATCGACGCTTGGCCACTCGCTATGAAAAAACAGCGAACATGTTCATGGCTTTTTTGACGCTGCTTTCAATTCGTTTATGGCTCAAATAGGTTTGCGTACAGGCCCTAGTAAGAGTAGGCTTTACAACCTGGTCAGGAAACCATCGGATGATGAAGGTCGGGGAGAAGCTGGGCATGACCCTCGAAGCCAGGCTTCGCAAGTGCAGATATTATAATGGAAAGTATTATGATTCGATCCGAATGGGGCTACTGCGGGAAGAGTGGGAAGTGTAGGCGTTCAGACAAAAATACCTTTCTAGGCATAAAAAGATGACCTCTGAATGGATCAGGAGTCATCTTTTTTGGCGCTCATGGGTATTTTACTTTCATATTTTAAGTGCATCTACTCTGATTCTCGAAGTCGCTCTACAATACTTTGTTTGTTGTTCATAGAATAGACTGCTACTGGAATAAGTATCCCAAGCAATAACAGTAAAGGCAATGAGGCTAGAAGTGGCCAAAGTATAAAGTGATAGCTTAAAAGCCATAGCAAGCTGCAAAACGGTTTTACAATCAAAAGAGAAAATAAGACTGCCAATAGAATAGAGGTCAGGCTGGTGGCGCAAATATAATACAGTCCTTCATAAATCAGCATTCCCCGCAGCTGCCGTTTGGTCATGCCCATGCTCTGTAGCATAGCAAATTCTTTACGTCGGGTCAGTATGCTGGTTAAAATTGCATTAATAAAGTTCAGGATACCAATCAGACCAATAATCAAGCTAAGCGTGCCACCGATCAACTCAACAGTGGTTTGCATACCTGATAAAGCGTCCCTTGATGTAATTTTGGATTCGTAGTTCATCATCGGTTCGATTGCTTCAGTGTAGCGCTTCAAAAAGCTCTGCATTGACGCTTCCTGATTTGAGGATACATTAAAGGCGTAGCTCATCACAGCAGGCTCTTTTACAAGTGATTTGTATATTTCTGCCGGGAGGTAGAAGCTATTATAGCTCGAAAGGCGATTCGAATTGGTGGATTTGATACCGACATGGCCAAGTACTGTAAACTTATGTGCTATATCCTCTGTATTCAGTGGAGCATCTGCTGTTCCTGCATAACTATGCAATGTAACGTTCTCCCCCACTTTATGATGAATGCTTTCCATGTAAGGCTTGTCGTTGTCGTTCAGTTCGACTCCCTCCAGGATATACTTACCGGAAGCTAGTTTCTTAAAATCAAGCTCACCATCAATCAATTGCAGTCGATGTAGGGGCAAATCTTCCAGCCCATACACGTCTACAAGGAAGTTGCCGTGAGCGTCAGTGTTCTGGGTATCATCCGTAATTCCCTTTGTATTCTCAGCCGTGAAAGCTGTTGGGTCACCGTACAATCGGCCGCCTTCTTCAAAGCCTGGTTGTGCCTGTACAGCCTTAATAAAACTTTCGGTGGTCCCATTTTCTTGCCCACTAAAACTGCTGGGAACCTGGAAATATTCGGCATGAGCAATGAGAAAATCGGTATCATTAAATTTGGCTAAAAATTTATCCATATCAAAGCTCCGAGATAGTGTGAAGGCAGTGTTCAGAAGGACCAAGCTTAAAGAAAGACTTATAACCACTAAAACGGTGCGTTTTTTATTACGCCCCAAATTGGAACGAGCCATGAGGTGGATTTTTGCACCTCCGGTTGATTTTTTCAGCTTACCATTGTTCTTGTTTACTCCACCTGTGTATCTGACTGCTTCTACCGGCGATACGGACGAGGCAACTCTGCCTGGCTTGAAAGTGCTGATCATTACGGTAATGAGTGCGAACAAAGCCGATCCTATAAAAATCCATGGGTTGGGGGATACCGATACCTCGGTACCGTTATATATACTCATATTTATGATAAAAGGCACGAGCGATTTACCGACAAAAAAACCTGCTATCAATCCGATCGGGATTCCTAGCGCTGATAGAATCAGTGCTTGTCTGCGAATAATCCGGCGTATCTGCTTGCGGTTTGTACCGATCGTCTTTAAGAGACCGTAAAAACGGATATCTCGCATCACTGATATTTGGAAAATATTATATATAATCAAATAACCGGTAAACATGATCAGTAACAGGGCAGAAGTTAACGCTATGATTGTCTCTGTATCTAAACTAAAATTAGTCGAGATGTATGCCCAATTTACATTATTCGCGATATAGTTCGGTGCATCTTCGTCAAGTGAATAACCGCTTTCGGTAATCACTTTATTGAGCTTTCCTCGCAAATCAAGGCTGTTGTCGAACATCATATATGCACTAATGGTTCCTGTATGGAAGTGATCTTTTTTATAGTTGCTTTGTAATTCCTTGGCATGAGCATCCACATAGGATCTGGAGGCCAATATTTGTCCTGCGCTAAACACAGGATCGCTTTTCCACCAGCCAGAGAGGACAAAATCACGCTGTACTTCTTTACCTCGTATATCAAGCTTTAGCCTCAAAGGTGCTCCAATTTTCAGTGGAACATCCAATAGCTGCAACGTCTTGGAGTCTGCAATCACTTCGTTTTTCGCCACAGGCTTGTGCCCCGCATTAAGTTCAATTAAACCGAGCTTCAACCCTACATCATCGTAATACCAGAACTCTGTGTGACGTTTTAGAAATTTATCGTTTTTAACTCCGTCGCTTAATATACGGTTATAAGCAATTTCCTTGATCAATGGATGATCCTTGACATGATTAAATTCATCATCCGTTATATATTTAAGTACGGCATGTCCATCTCCACCGGACTGTCGCATAGTTGCCCGTTGTAAGTTTTCAACAGCACCGAGCCCCAAGGTGTACAACGTTGTAAATAACAATGAAGTGAGAGCTATGGCAACAATGGCAAAGAGGTTACGGGCTTTGTTTACTTTGAAGCTCTTATCTGCCAGATTACGGATCGTTTTTTTATTTCTAACCTGAATCATTTGCCTTCACCACCGACCATTTTACCGTCCTCAATCCGAATAATCCGGTCTGCCATTTGGGCAATTTCCTCGTTGTGCGTGATCATCACCATCGTTTGGCGGAACTGTTGACTGGATACTTTGATCAGCCCCATCACATCCAGACTGGTTTTACTGTCCAGGTTCCCGGTGGGTTCGTCTGCTAAAACAATTGCAGGTTTTGCTGCCAATGCTCTGGCGATAGCTACGCGCTGCTGCTGGCCCCCCGATAGATTGTTGGGCAGGTTATTCAACTTTTGGTCCAGACCCAAGGTATGTACAATTTTATCTATGTGGGTTTTGTCCGGTTCTTTACCATCCAGTTCAATCGGAAGCACAATATTTTCGTAGACATTTAAAACAGGCACTAGGTTGTAATTTTGAAATACGAAGCCAATTTTTCGTCTGCGAAATATAGTCAATTCTTCATCTTTCAATGTGAAAATATCTTTACCGTCAATCGTAACGTTTCCACTTGTCGGACGATCAAGTCCACCCAGCATATGGAGAAGGGTAGATTTGCCGCTCCCGGACGTACCGACAATGGCCACAAATTCTCCGCTTTCCACCTCCAGGTTCACTCCATCTAGGGCATGAACAGCGGTATCCCCGTTACCATAATACTTCTTCAACTCCTGAGTTTTTAACAGAGTCATTCATTTCTCCTCCATGAAAAATAGTCTGTACACCAATACTTCGCAATACAGACTTTACCATATCAATCTTTCTACAATCTTTCTGAAATCTAACAGTGTTGTAAGAATTACTTGTCTATGGGGAGAAAAATCGAGAAGGTGGAACCACGGCCTCGGCGTGACCATAGTTTGATGTATCCGCCCCCAGCCGAAACAATTTCTCTTGCTAAAAATAGTCCAATCCCGACACCTTCTTGCGAGATTACAGTTTGTGACCGATAGAAGCGCTTGAAAATCTTACTGTGTTCTTCCTCAGCAATCCCAATGCCATTATCAGTAATATCAATTCGGCAGAATAAATCATAAGCACTCACTTTAATGAATATATTCCCGCTAATTTCTGTATATTTGACGGCGTTGTCCAAAATATTATAGATCGCCTCAACCGTCCATTTTAAATCAAAACAGGCCTGGATTTCTTCTTTACTCTCCATAGTAATCGAAATCCCTTTAGCGTTTGCCTTCGGCATAATTTGTTCCAGTGCAGTAGTTAGTAGCTTCTGAACTGACTCCTGCCTTGACGACAATTTAATAATCCCTGTTTCAAGCCGTGATGTTTTTACTAAGGAATGGATCAGGAAATGAAGCTTTTCGGCTTGTGTGGATAAAGCCTTTACACAAGTGGAGCCTTCCGGTGGCAAATCATATTCATTAAGCAGTTGTGAGTAGAGGATGATGTTAGCAATAGGTGTTTTCGTTTGATGCGAGATGTCAGAAATGAGCTCGTTTATTTTATTTTTTTCTGCCAACAAATTTTTCGAGGAAACGGAGCAAATGGAAAGAAATTGCGCAAGCTTGGCCTCTACTGCTGATAAGACGGATTCGTCAAAAACACGCTCTGAAAACTCGCCACTAATTGCAGTTTCAATCATATGATCCATAGTCTTCATTGTTTTATGTACGTTCTTACGATAGAGAAGAATGGTAACCCCGGCTATGAAAAGAGCAGTAATAGCAATTCCAAAACACGCATAATTCAGGGTCGTCATTCATTTCACCGCCCAAGTGTATCCGATACCGTACACAGTCTTAATGTACTGAGGAGAGGAAGGAAGGTCCTCCAGCTTGTCACGTAGCCTTTTTATGGTGACTGACAAGGCATTTTCGCCCACATACTCAGCGCCATCTGTCCAGATGCTGTCTACCAAATGATCACGGGTAATGATCTTCCCACGATGATCAATTAAGAGGCGAAGCAATTTCTGCTCCGTTTTGCTTAGCTCCACAGGTGTACCCTTTTTAGCAAACGCCATCTTATCAAATGAAAAAGAAAAAGCATCTATCTGAATGGTTTCTGCAAGAATACGCTTGTTCTTTTTTAACTGGACGTCTACTCGTGCCCTTAATACCATCAGACTGAAGGGCTTAGTGATATAGTCATCGGCGCCCAATTCCAAACCAGTTACAATATCTGTTTCCATATCATGTGCAGTTAAAATAATGACCGGCAAAGTTGTTGTTTTACGAATATCGGTTAAAAAATCTAGTCCGTTTCCATCTGGCAAATTTAGATCAAGAATCACTAGGTCAAAAGCAGCGCTTGCCAATTGTTCTTTTGAAGTACTAAGGTCATGTGTTTGCACAAATTCGTTGTTAGGTCCTTTAAGAGCGAGAGTAATGCCATTACTCAAAGCTAAATCATCTTCAACGATTAATATGCGGTTCATCTTTTTCCTCCTATATGCTTTCACAACTAAATATAGCTGGACTCACGGGCTCTCTTTCTAGTTTACTGGATTTTGCTCGTATTTGCTCACTGGTTATCGCACGGCTGTTTGGTCATGCTTAAAACAATTCAAAGAATTTGACAGATACAATATCACTGCTATAATTTATCCTAGTTGTTTTTGATAATGATTATCATTATTGGAGGGGAGGACAGGGCCGAAGCTTGGTACGAGTTATTGGACAGGCTCCCTTAGTTAGAGATGAAATTGCGCTATTTAATATTAGCTTTTCTGGTACTGGCCTTCGCCTCGGTGTTCATCGGTGTTCATGATGTGACTCCACTTGATTTGTTCCACTTAACCAACGATCAAGCGCAGGTGCTCCTGATTAGCAGATTTCCACGTTTGATCAGCATCATTATCGCAGGGGCGAGTATGAGTATCTGCGGGCTGATTATGCAGCAGCTTACCCGGAATCGGTTTGTTTCGCCCACCACCGCAGGGACGATGGATGCGGCACGATTAGGTGTGCTGATGGCCATTATGGTGTTTGGAACGGCGGGATTTTGGACGAAGATGCTGACGGCTTTTGGATTTGCTCTAGGGGGAACGCTGATTTTCATGAAGATATTGGATAAAATCCGTTTCAAGGACCCGGTATTTATCCCGCTTGTTGGTCTGATGTTTGGGGGCATTTTAAATTCGGTGACGACTTTTTTTGCCTACAAATATAATCTGATCCAGGGCATTTCTTCGTGGATGCAGGGGGATTTTTCTCTAATCATGAGTGGCCGCTACGAGATGCTGTATCTTAGTGTTCCTTTGGTTGCGTTGGCGTACATATATGCGAATCGTTTTACAATTGCAGGTATGGGTGAGGATTTTGCAGCCAACTTGGGCGTACATTACAAGCGCACCGTCAATGTGGGTTTGGTGATCGTGGCTTTGGTGTCCTCTGTTGTCATCTTAACCGTCGGGACAATTCCCTTTTTGGGGCTGGTTGTACCCAATCTGGTCAGTATGTACATGGGGGATAATCTGAAAAAGAGCCTGGCTCATACAGCGATCTTGGGCGCCGTTTTTGTGCTGTTTTGCGATATTTTGGGACGGGTGATCATTTACCCATATGAAATTTCTGTAGGGCTTACGGTTGGTGTGATCGGGAGCGCGTTGTTCTTGTATTTGCTGCTGAGGAGAAGGGCTTATGAATCCTAAATTAAAAATCGGAATATTAGCCGCTGCCGCGCTTGTGTTGATTGCTGCTTTTGTGTTTATCGATCTTCCGCACACCTGGCATTACGCGTTGCCGCGACGATTGAAAAAGGTCGCAGCTTTCATTCTGACAGGTGGCTCCATTGCTTTTGCGACCGTTATTTTCCAGACGGTTACGAATAATAAGATTTTGACTCCGGGTATTATCGGGCTGGATTCACTGTATATGCTGATTCAGACGACGATTATTTTTGCATTGGGTTCCGTCCCATTGATTTCGACCAGCAAAGAATTAAACTTTTTGCTGTCAGTGGGGATGATGGTGTTGTTCGCGGGATTGCTATACAAGTTAATTTTCCGCAAGGATGGACGGGGTATTTATGTACTTCTGCTGATCGGTCTGGTGTTCGGGACGCTGTTTAACAGTCTGTCTACCTTTATGGAGGTACTGATTGATCCGAACGAATTTGCGAAAATTCAGGACAAGAGCTTCGCCAGCTTTAGTAATGTAAACACCGAACTGTTATGGCTTTCTGTATTCGTGCTTGTGCTCGTATTTGCTTATGCGTGGAGATTTATTAAGTACCTGGACGTGCTGTCGCTCGGACGGGAGCATGCGATTAATTTAGGTCTCCCTTACAGTTATATCATCAAAAGATTGCTGATTATTGTAGCGATTCTCATCTCCATATCTACGGCACTTGTTGGACCGATCACGTTTCTCGGATTAATTGTGGCCAATGTGGCTTATCAGGTGATGAAGACGTATCAGCACCGTTATATTATCCCGGCCTCCATTTGTGTCAGTGTCATTGCGTTGGCAGGATGCCAACTGCTGGCGGAAAGAGTATTCGATTTATCGACAACAGTCAGCGTCATTATTAACTTTATCGGGGGGGTGTACTTCCTGTACCTTTTGCTGCGGGAGAATAAATCATGGTAGAAGTCAAAAACGTAACCAAACGCTACGGGAATAAAAATGTGGTGGAGCAGGTGTCCGTCACTATACCTAAAGGCACCATTACCTCCTTTATTGGACCTAACGGCGCTGGGAAAAGCACCTTGTTGTCGATGATCAGTCGCCTAACAGATAGTGATGAGGGAGAAATCCTCATTGACGGACAGGCCGTGAGCCTGACCAAAAGTGAGGAGCTAGCCCGGAAGATATCCATTTTAAAACAGACCAATGATGTCAACATCCGCTTAACCGTGAAGGAGCTGGTCAGCTTCGGCCGTTTTCCGTATTCCAAGGGCAGATTGAACAGCGAGGATCGCAAAATGGTGGAGCAGTCTATGGCCTACATGGGACTGGAGGATATGAAGGACAAGCATATTGATTTGCTCAGTGGGGGACAGCGGCAGCGGGCGTTTATTGCTATGATTCTGGCACAGGACACGGAATACATACTGCTGGATGAGCCGCTGAACAATTTGGATATGAAGCATTCGGTTCAGATTATGAAGACGCTGCGCAATTTAGTGGATGATCTGGGCAAAACGATTCTGGTGGTGCTTCACGACATTAACTTTGCTTCCTGCTATTCGGACCATATTGTCGGGATGAAGAATGGCAGATTGCTGAAACAAGGAACGGCTGACGAGATGATAGATAGTCAGGTATTAAAGGATTTGTACGATATGGATATTCCGATTCAACAGATCGGTGATCATAAAATTTGTGTGTACTTCACTTAGGGGGAATGTAAAATGAAGAAAAATTTGATGTTATTAACACTGATGCTTGCACTGGTACTGATCGTATCGGCCTGTGGCAAAGCGGCTCCGGCAACACAGGAAGCGACTGGCGATGGCTCCTCAACTGCAACAACGGAATTCAAAACTGTATCGGTCAAACACGCACTGGATGAAAACCCGGTCCAAGTCAAAGTCAATCCGAAGAATGTCGTTGTTTTTGATTTTGGTTCATTGGATACGCTCGATAAGCTGGGCGTAGACGTTGCGGCGGTAGCGCAGCAGGATCTTCCTACGTATTTGAACAAATATAAAGATTCCAAATATGCAAGTGCGGGCACGCTGTTTGAGCCGGATTACGAGAAAATCAGTGATCTCTCTCCTGAACTGATCATCATTGGTGGCAGACAAGCTGATGCATATAAAGAGTTGAGCAAAATTGCACCCACGATTTCGATGGCTGTAGACACCAAGGATTATATCAATTCCTTTAAGAAAAACGTTGAAACGCTGGGGCAAATCTTCGACAAAGAGGAAGCTGCCAAACAGGAACTGGCTGCGATTGATAGCTCCATTAAGGCTGTACATGACAAGGCTGTAGCGAGCAAGGCTAAAGGATTGATCGTACTGACAAATGAAGGAAGCCTGAGTGCATACGGCTCACAATCCCGCTTTGGTATCATTCATGATGCTTTTGGCGTAACTCCTGTAGATCCTGGCATTAAAGTATCGACGCATGGACAAAAGGTTTCTTTTGAATATGTACAGCAAAAAAATCCAGATTATATTTTTGTCGTTGACCGTGGGGCTGTAGTGGTCGAGGAAGGCAAGGAACAGGTTACAGGTAAACAAACCATTGAGAATGAACTGGTGAAGAAAACCAATGCATATAAAAACGGTCATATTGTATACCTGGATCCTAACTACTGGTACCTGTCAGGTAATGGTCTGGAATCCGTATCTGAAATGATCAAGGAAATAGATGCTGCACTGTAATGCATACATTTACATCATGGGGGACTATGTAGGATGAAAGGTCATGTAGATGAAATTTCATTAGATGGGTATCTTGTGCACATCTATACACCTCCCGTATCTGTGAATCATAATGAGCTGTATCCTGTGCTGTATGTACAGGATGGCAGCTCTTTATTTCTAAGCGGGTTGGATGAGCTGGAAAGAGGTTTTTCTACGGGAGAGCTGCCCCGTGTAATGCTGGTGGGCATTCAGCCTGTGAATCGGCTGGATGATTATACGCCTTGGGAGGCAGCTGCTTTAGTAGAGGGAAGACCTGCTTTTGGCGGTGGCGGAGATGCGTATCTGACGTTTGTAGTTACAAAAGTAATGCCATACGTCGAGGCAAAATATCCAGTGCAAACTGGGTTGGAGCATACAGGGATGATTGGTGCTTCGTTGGGTGGACTGATTTCCATGTATGCAGCCTTCCGTTATCAGCATATATTTGGACGTATTGGTTCGATCTCGGGTTCGTATTGGTTTCCCGGTATGATCAATTATATGCAATCTGCATCATTTGCCACTGTAATGGCTGGGACACATCGTGTATACATCTCTGTCGGGACCCGTGAGGGCGAAGGGAAGACGAATGTGCAAAAAGACATGGTACCGTTGACCCTCCAGGCACACGAGGTGCTGCTTGCGCATGGTTTTACGGAACGTGAGGTACGACTGATCAAAGTTGAGGGAGCCGTGCACCACATAGATCACTTTCGGCACCAGTTTCCCCGTGCCGTTAAGTGGTTGCTTGAATAATGTTTTAAGATTGGTTTTTAATCATAAACGCCAAAGGAAGAGATATGGCATCTCGATCCTTTGGCGTTTATTTAGATAGCATTCGGATGAGTGGCTGATTTAACGTATCTGAATTTCCAGAGGCTGCGGAAATCCCCGGGAATGTCCTCCATAATCCACGATCTCAAAAGTAAGTGGCTGCGGATACTGCTCATGGTTTGAGATTACAAATCCGTCCAGGCCGGTACCTGCATCAGCCAGTATATGTCGCTGTCCCCTGCCGTCAATGAACGTATTTGCCATTCGAAAATAGAGGCCGCCTGAGTTTTCCGTAAACTGGTATCTTAAATACAAACGAAGTCGCTGATGTGTCGGATTATTAATATATTGATCGAGTTTAATGTGTTTATCCGGAGATTTAACGATTGTTTTGGTTATCGTATTAAGAGTAATAAATACGCTTTTATCCGGTTTCAATCGAAGGCTACTAATATTGAGCCAAATCTGTTTATGCTCTGAGAAAAAGCTGCTTGTAAAGTAATAGATTTGTCCTTGCTTGGTCGTAATGGTGCGATCGTATTTCAGTAGGTTTTCATAGGATGGATGGGCAGAACGGTTAACTTGGCTGGAAACCAGACTCATAAAAAGATCCGTATCTATAATCTCCCGTCCCCCTGTAGGTTTAAAGCGAATCTCCACATCCGTTCTTAACGGTGTCCTGATGAGCCGCCGCAGCTCGATATGCTGGTCTTCGACGGCAATGTCCCGGTTGAGATCTTTCACTTCGCGCAGTGCAGCATCCGGTCCTGGCTTCAAAGTCAAGGGAATGCTAAAGTGTTCTGCCTGGGGCTTGACAGAAGAACCTTGCCGGGCCTGAGCCTGCCAGACTGCGGACAAGGTTAGTGCGTTGGGGATTTGCCCCGGCTGTTCAAAATCAAAGACCATAACGTTGGAGACCACGGTCTGATCAGGACCAGCCTTGCTGCGGGTATCCCAAGTAAAGGAACCATCTAACGGCTTGCCATCCGAACCAAGCAGCCGTGGTTTGACATTGCTTTGCAGCTGCAAGGGGGATTTGGAGCCTTTATTTTCAGCCGTATATAAAATAATAATCCGCTGGCTATCCGCAGCCATTCCATCAATGGTTACCTTATAATCTCCGGATATAAAGCTTTGTTCTACTGGCCAATAGATATCATGTGCTACTGCTTGCTGAAGCGCGAGTGTAAAGTTGTCCTGCTCACCGAAAAGACGACTTACATAAGTCGGGATTTCATGGTGTCGTTGCACCGGCTTTGTCGCCGTTTGCGGTGTCAGCCAATGCCAGGTTCCCCAGATTCCGCCCCCGATACACAAGGCGAGCAGAACAACGGCTATAATTTTTAGCCTGCCTGCAGGTATGGACCAAAATCCTGTGCCCCGAAGGGGTTTATCTCTATTAGCCCGCTGTATACCACGCCGCATAGCCAGATTCATCGCTTCGGCAGACACTTGTTGGGCAGCTTGTTTGGCCTCCTGTACCTGCTGCTTGAACCACAACTCCTCTTGATCAGCCATGCTGTATTTCACCTCCATGATGGATTTTGTGCCGCAGCTGCTTCAGCCCTTGATGCAGCCAGGTCTTGATGGTTCCTTCTGATCTGCCAAGTACCTTCGCAATTTCGGGTACGGTCATGTCATCGTAATATCTCAGCAGGAGGGCTTGCCGATATTTGGGTTTAAGGCGGCTCAGGGCTTGCTGCATGTCCAGCTTGCTGTCACTTACCATTTCGGCAACCCCTTCCGTGACAAGAACAGGAATCTGGGAACGGCGCCGTTTTTGCCGCTTGAGTTCTTCCATACAGCAGTTCATCAGAATACGGATGATCCATGGAATCAGCGCCGCGGGATCCCTCAATTTGCTGCATTGGGACCATGCACGGTAAGTGGCTTCTTGAAGCATATCCAGTGCATCTGCTTCATTACGCAGGTAGCTGTATGCAATGCCGTAGAGTCGTCGGTTGTGTCTGGTGATCAAGGTGAAAAATGCATCCTCATCCCCTTGGCATGCGGACTCTGCAAGTTCTTTGTCTTCCATGCGGACCTCCCTTTTTTATCTGCCATGTCCGGCCGGTTCATGGGCATCTATAGATAAGGATGGATTGAAGAGCCCAAAACGTTTTATTTTTTTACTGGATGAATTTACCTCCGTACTAATGAGCCGGTTCAAGTTTGGTATGGGCCGCTTGAATACGTATAATAAAGAAATATCCAATATCTGATGTTACATAATAACGAACGTAAGGGGGAGACAACAATGAAGAAAAACCGCCTGGGATCTTCGGATTTGCTGGTAGGTGAGATTGGCTTGGGATGTATGTCGGTCGGTACGGAGGAGCAGCAAGCCGTTTACTTGATTCATGAAGCGTTAGACAGGGGTGTAAATCTGTTGGATACGGCCGATTTGTACCAGCATGGACGCAATGAAGAAATTGTGGGGGCAGCCATCCGTGGACGGCGACAGGATGTTATCCTGGCGACCAAGGTCGGCAATCGGCGTATACCGGGACAGGAGGGCTGGGGATGGGACCCGTCCAAGAAATATATCCTGTCCGCCGTTAAAGAGAGTCTGCGCCGCCTGGGAACGGACTATATCGACCTGTATCAGTTGCACGGAGGGACGATTAACGATCCGATCGATGAAACCATTGAGGCTTTCGAGCAACTGCAGCAGGAGGGTGTCATCCGCTACTATGGTATTTCCTCCATTCGCCCGCATGTTATCCGTGAATATGTGGAACGCTCGAATATCGTTAGTGTTATGAATCAGTATAGTTTACTAGACCGGCGTGCAGAGGAAGAAGTATTGTCTTTGCTGCAGGAGCGGGGAATTAGTGTGATTGCACGTGGACCCGTGGCGAGCGGTGTATTGGCTGACAAGGGGGAAGAAAAGGCAGCGAAGGGATACCTAGACTACGAAGAAGCAGAGCTACTGGACGTGCGCAAGCAATTAAAGGCATTTGCAGGACCGGAGCGTAGTATGGAGCAGACGGCAATCCGTTATAGCCTGTCCCATACGGCTGTCGCTGCTGTGATTCCGGGTGCAAGCTCTTTGGGACAATTGGAGCATAATATTTCTGCAGCAGATATTGTACCGCTAACTGAGCACGAGCGAGAGACGCTACAGCAAATCAGTCGAGCCAATCGTTATGACGCGCAATACCGCTGACCCGAGCCATAGTAGGATAAGTGAAGTATACGCTCGAACATGTACTCATTCCAGTTGCAATATATACAAGAATCATTACAATATAGGAATAAGCCTGATTTATCATTCATATGTGAATGTGAAGATATTATCAATTCACTCTAGGAGGGACCAATAAATGGAACGCATCGAATCTGAGCAGCAATATCAGGATTTAATTAATGGTGACGGTCTAACTGTCGTGAAATTTGATACCAGCTGGTGTCCAGATTGCAAGACGCTGGATAAATTTATGGACGGCATTATGAAGGAGAACGCGGATAAGCGTTTCTTTGCGCTGGATGCCGAGAACTTCCAGCCGATTGCCGAAGAAAATCAAGTACGTGGCATTCCGAGCCTGCTCGTGTTCCGTAATGGCGAGAAAATTGCTCATTTGCACAGCAAATACGCCAAAACGCCAGCTCAAGTTTCGGAATATCTGACTACGCTGGAATCTAAACAGTAATCAGTACGCATGGTAGATCTAGATCAGGATGATCTACCCAAGCAGCGAAATAGCAAAAGGGATATCCAAGGCTGACCTTAAGGCCACTTGGATATCCCTTTTTGGTTGTAGGATACCAAACAATGATTACAAAATAATAAAAAAGAACACAGCTGCCAGCACGAAACGATAGATGGCAAACGTAGTCAAGCTCAAGCGTTTGAGCAGACCGAGGAACGTTTTGATTGCCAGCATACCGACGATAAATGAAGTAATAAAGCCGGCTGCGAACACCGGGAAATCACTCATAGACAGATGATCCATACTTTTAATCATATCAATCCCTGATGCACCCAGCATGACTGGAACAGATACGAGGAATGTAAATTCTGCGGCTGCTGTATGGCTTACACGTGCAAATAGGCCCCCAGACATAGTTGAGCCTGAACGAGAGAAGCCTGGCCACAGAGCTAGGACTTGAAACACACCGATGGTAAAGGCTTGTTTGTACGTGATCTCATCCAACGTATGTGATCTAATAGGCGGATGGAATTTTTCAGCCGCGATCATGAGCAAGCCCCCGATGACCAAACTGTACAAAACCGTTTCAGGACCAAACAAGTATTGCTTGATTACATCACGGAACAGTACACCAATTAATCCCGCAGGGATCATGGCTAAAATAATATGTAACAGGTTTAGACGTGGCTGGGATGAGATTTTGCGTCTGAAATCAAACAGGCTGAGGAACCTGCGCCAGTATAATACAACGACCGCCATCACAGCACCTAATTGTACGATAACCTCAAATGTTTTGACCGTATCATTCTCGGTGTTCAACCCTAGAAGATCAGCCGTAAGAATCATGTGACCCGTCGAAGAGACCGGCAAAAACTCTGTCAGCCCTTCAATAATCCCCATAATAATAGATGATAAAATATCCAATTTATTAGCTCCTCCTTACACGCATGTAGGGCAAACAACCTGAGTCGTTTGCCCTAAAAATATGTCATTTCAGTAGGAGTGAACGCAAGTGCCAAGTGCAGTATGCTGGTCGCTCAGATCACAAAGGTTCACTCCTGGGAAGAAGTGTCCGACTCCATTTCCGAGATCGGGGGTTTGTGGTGTAAAATAATCTCCACCCGACGAATACGATTTTTACCCATTTCACGAATGATAAATTTCACATCATCTTCTATGAATTCCTTGCCCTGTCTCGGTTCCGGAACCCGGCTATACACCCACCCTCCGACAGTATCCACGTCTTCATCGTCCAATGCCAAGCCCGTCAGATCACTCAGATCGGAAAGCATCACTTTACCATCCATCAAATAACTGTTCTCCGTCAGTTTCTCGATTTCCTTCCGTTCATCCTTATCAAATTCGTCCCGGATTTCGCCAACAATCTCCTCCAAAATGTCCTCAATGGTAATCAGACCAGAGGTTCCACCATATTCATCGACCAGGAGAGCGATATGAACCTGCTCCTTCTGCATACGTTTCAGTAGCGTGTTGACGGGAATAACTTCCGGAACGGTCAGGATCGGTTGAATCAGGCTATCGAAAACAAGCTCGGGATTGCGATCATACTCAAGGAATAGCTGCTTGGTATTAATCATACCAATGATCTGATCCTTGCTGTCTGTCGCTACCGGAAAACGGGTATACTGTTCTTCGTGAATAGTCTGCATGTTTTCTTTGAGCGAGCGATTCGTAAACAAGCATACCATATCTGTACGTGGCACCATAATTTCTTTGGCAACGGTCTCGTCAAAAGCGAAGATACGATTCACGTAGCCATATTCGGTGTTATTGATCTTACCACTTTCCACGCTTTCGGACAAAATGATCTGAATTTCTTCCTGAGAGTGCGCTTCTTCATGCTCACTAGCCGGTTGAAGACCAAACAGACGAACCAGGCGATTGGCCGAGCCGTTAAGGAGCCAGATAAACGGATACATAATCCGGTTAAACCACACGATGACTGGAGAGGTTAACAAGCTGACAGCTTCCGCTTTGCGGATCGCCAATGTTTTGGGAGCCAGTTCCCCGATTACCACGTGCAGGTAAGTTACAATGACAAATGAAATAATAAAGGCCAGGATATGTGAAAACTCCCCATTGATGTTGAGCTGTTGAAAGAGAGGCTCCAGCAATTTGACTACAGTCGGTTCACCGAGCCAACCGAGTCCTAACGCTGTAATCGTAATACCAAGCTGACAGGCGGACAGGTAGCCGTCCAGATTATTGACGACTTTTTGTAGCGCCAGTGCGTTTTTACGGTTCTCCACGACCAGCTGATCTACCCGGCTGGAACGGATTTTAATAATCGCAAACTCGGTAGCCACGAAGAAAGCACTAAATAAAATCAACACCGCAAACAAAAATAGACTGACACCTATACCCATATAATTTTCACTCATCCCTTTTTCGTTCAATTTTTTAAGGAACTCTGTTTTGAGTTCACTTGAACTTATTTTAAGAACTTAAAAGAAAATATACAAGGTTCATATGGAATCGTAGCAGGTCACCTACCTCTAATTTACACGAAAAATAAGGCATAATAGAACCCGCACGGCTCATTGCTTCACTTTACAAGCCTAGTTTAAGGGCGTATGATGAGTTCGAATGAACTTGAAATGTAACAAAGGGAGGAAAGCAGATGGAGTCTTTTACCCTCACTCGCCGTGATATGGCCCATTTGCTGCTGGCCATGGAAGGTCGCAGCGATTTGCAGCCTTTGGCTGTTCTCCAAGACGCTTGGAGGCGCACTCATAGCCATCTTGCCCGTTCCGGTAGCACCATGCCGACATTTCTATATACCGAAGTGACGCCTGTGCTGGACAAAATCATCAAGGGCAAGCACAGCGCAGCCTTTTCGCTGCAGGAAATTGTTTCTCTAGGCCAACTGGTGGAATATAGTCATGTCTCACTCGCCTCTATGCAAAATTGGGTCAAACGTGATTTTAAGGAGTTTCTCGGCGCTCCGAAGATCGGCAAAAAATACTCAGTCAACCAGGCAGCCATATTGCTTATCGTGGAAGATTTAAAATCATGTCTTGATTTTGAGTCCATCCGTCAGCTATTTTATATCCTGTTCCAACAGCCTGAAGATGATACGGATGATCTGATTCAGCCGGTCGATTTGTACGCTGCATATTCAACTTTATTTGAAGAACTGGATGCGAACGGAGACCAACTGCTTGATGTGACAGGAGCAGGGTATGCCAAAGACAACGGAAATTCTGCTACAGGACAGAAGCGGCAGGAAGCTGCGACAGAAGAACTGCTGGTACAGGCTGCAGATCAATATACTTGTCGTTTACAGCACTTGACCCCCAACCAGTGTGAAGCAGTGCGTAATACTTTGCTGGTAGCAGCGGTATCGGTGCAAAATAGTTATTTTTTGTCGATGGCGCGTCGGTATGTGAATGCGACATTATTTTTGGATTTTCAAGGATAGATTAGGATTGGCGCAAGAGGCCGATCCTATTTTTTTTGCTCTTTTTTGAGGATTGTCTACCCTTTTGGAGACTGAAAAAGTATACAAAAGAGGTATATACACTCAAACGCTGTCAAAGATACAATAAACATATATAATCCAGCAATTGGAAAAACTTTGAATATCTCTTCCAAAGCATCTGGATACACACACAGGAGGTAATGGCATGTCCGATGTCTCCATCATCATTTGTACCCGCAACCGGATCGAAGACCTGACACGCTGTATACAATCTATTGCTGCACAACAGCAATTGGAGCATACAGCTGTAGAACTGCTGATTGTTGATGACGGCGATATTTCCGACCAACAGATTGAACAGTACCGTCACATGGTATCCGGATTGCCTCAAGGTGTTCTCAAATATTATAAAAAAAGTCGTCCCGGCGTTTGGTTATCCCGCTATGAGGCCTTGTCTCTCGTACGGTATGATATTGTGCTGTATTTTGACGATGATGCTGAACTGGACGATAAACTCTATATCCGGCGCTTGCTCGATACCTACGAACAGGATGAAACGATTGTAGGTGTTGGAGGGATTGCAAAGGGACTACATTCAAGCCGGGCAGGAAAGCTGCTTGGCGTTTTGACTTTTCAGATGTCTTCTTCCCTTGGCAAGCTCTCACCCAGTAGTCTGGCAGGTTCTTTGCTGCGTTGGAGCGAAGCAACTGAGACTTTTGACACTGAATTTTTCCATGGCTGCAATATGTCATTTCGGAGGGATGCGCTTCGGGACATGAAGCCGTATCCGTGGATGACCAGCTATGCGGTGGCTGACGACTTGTACATGTGCCAGTTAGCGAGCCGTTACGGCAAACTGGTGATTAATCCTGACTTAAAAATCATCCATCATGAATCTCCAAGCTCGCGCGATAAGGCGGGCAAAGTAGCCAAGGCGACAGCAATTAACCACTATTATTTTCTTGCCCTGAAAAAGGCGGGATTTATCCAGT
This sequence comes from Paenibacillus sp. lzh-N1, assembly GCF_002872435.1. NCBI lineage: Bacteria > Bacillati > Bacillota > Bacilli > Caryophanales > Paenibacillaceae > Paenibacillus > Paenibacillus sp. lzh-N1. The sequence goes on from NZ_CP025696.1 coordinate 2,635,066, forward strand.
ATGGAGCTCTTTTATGGACCTTAACCTACTTGATGCTCAAAGAAACGCTGCGCCGTAATTTTAACGCAGCAGATGGATACAAGCAGGGGGTGTTGTTCATTCTGAACCCGCGTAAGCAAAAATATAACGAATATTTAGGCCCGGCGGTTCAGTAATCTGCTTTATACACATTGACAGGATAAAGGGGGAGTATGATGTTAAGCTTGTCCATTGCTCTGTGCACCCGCAATCGGGTTGACGATCTGACCCGATGCATCAATTCAATTGCCATGGGGGGAGCACCAGAGGCATGTGAAACCGAGCTGTGGATTATTGATGACGGAAAACTGCCAAAGCATGTGCTGGAACGTTATGAGCGTCAGTTGGGCAGAGCGGGAATTGCCTACCGATATCATCGTAAGGAGCAACCCGGACTATGGTTATCACGTGTAAAGACGGTGGAGCTTGCCCAAGGTGACATCATTTTGTTCCTTGACGATGATGTTGAGCTGCCGAGCAACTACTTGAATGAGTTAATGCGCACCTATGAGGCGTATCCGCAGGCAGCTGGTGTTGGAGGCATAGCACAGGGAATGAATAACAGTTTCATGGGTACGATTCGCTGCTTGCTTTCGTTCCAGCAATCCTTGTCCAAAGGAAGATTGTCCCTCAGCGGTCAGTCTGGCTCGATGTACAACTGGCATAAGGCCAAGAAGACGTTTAAGACCCAGTTTTTTCATGGTTGTAATATGTCATTTCGCCGTGATGCGATTCTAAGTCTGGAGCCGGTACCTTGGTTGCAAAGCTATAGCGTCGGCGAGGATTTATTACTTTCCCGTATCGCCATGAAAAGCGGTCCATTGTATATTAATCCGGCGCTTACACTGCTTCATCACGAATCGCCATCCTCGCGCGACAATATGGAACAGGTTACTTATATGCGGGTGATGAATCATATTCATCTACTGCGTGACGAGGGGGCTGGGCCGATCGGTTATGCAGCACTATATTGGACGACGTTGTATCAGATTTTGAGGGAAAGACCCAAAAAAAATCATAAAGCCATTCAAGGCTATAGAAGAGCACTGAAAGAGATTTTCTCAAGTACGAAGGAGCCTGTTAGCGGAGGACAGTTGTCTGAGCGCAATTCCAAAAAAACGGTGGGCTGATGGAGGTGCGTCAAAAGACGCGATGTGAGCATAGAGACGAGAGGCTTAATAAGGAACAGGAGTTGGACGTAACATGAGCACATGGACAGCAGCAAGGAAAGTATTCACGGGTGACAGTCTCGCCAAAACGATCATGCGCACGAGCTTTAATAATTTTTTTGTGCTAATCGTCACGACCCTGACTTCCATCCTGACCGCACGTATGCTCGGAGTAGAGGGGAAAGGTGAACTGGCGGCTGTTCTGTTCTGGCCTACGCTGATCGGCAGTGTATTGAGCTTCGGCTTGCCAACATCGTTAATTTATAACCTCAAGAAGAAAACAGGCACGACGGAAGAACTGCTGGCGTTGTCGCTCTGGATTCAGTTGCCTGCCAGTCTGTTGGCGGGAGCGGTGGCCTGGATATGTATGCCGTTGTGGCTGAATGGCTATGGTGCAGACATCATCCAACTGTCGCAGATTTATTGTGCGGCAGCAGTACCGTTAGCGGTGCTTACAGCACTCACGACGGCATTATCGCAAGGACTGGATCGATTTAGCGTATATAACGGCCTGTTGTTTTACTATCCGTTACTGAATTTCATCGGTCTAGTGACCCTGTGGCTGATGGGCTTACTCAATGTGCAACTGGCGGGGGCAGTGAATTTTGCTGCGAGTTTCCTTGCGCTCATGTGGGCGTTCCTCCGTTTGCGCAAGCATATGAATTTGCGCGCATTTCGTCCGTTGACCAGCCGCCAAGTGCTGCGCCCTTATTATAGCTATGGAGCACGGGTGTATGGGATGGAGTTGATGGGGACGCTGTCCACACAAACGGACAAAATCGTCATTGTGGCGCTGCTGTCGCCCAAAGCGTTCGGTCTGTACTCTGTTGTCTACGCCTTGTCCCGTGTGTTCAATGTGGTGCAAAATGCCGTCACTAATGTAACCTTCCCGAAGGTGACAGGGATGGAACACGGCAAAATTGTCGAAACGGTGGGTCGTGCTTTTCGCATTTCTATGGCTGCGATGCTAATCGTCATTGTACCGGCTCTCTTCATTGGACGATACATGCTGGGATTGCTGTACGGTCCCGCTTTTCTGGAAGCGTCGCTAACGTTCTACCTGCTGTCACTGGAATGTATCATTGGTGGTGGCTCATGGATTTTGGCTTCGGCCTTTAACGCACTCGGTCGTCCGGGACTGGTACTGTTCCGGCAAATTGTAGCCTATGCGATCACCGTCGGTCTGTTTTTTATTTGTACACCGATCTTCGGTCTGGACGGCATTGCTATTGCTCTGCTTGTAGGTGCTTGTGTACGGTTGGCGTTCTCGCTGTTCTCGTTCCCCATGTTTTTCAATGTTCCGCTATCCCGGATCATTTTTGATAAAAGTGATATTACATTTGTCTTACAGACTATACAAAAGAAGCGCAGGAAGGGAGAACTGAAAGATGCCGAATTCGCATCCCATGGCTAAACTGAAAAATAAGCTAAGCGTCATTCTCGACGTAGTCCCTCAAGGTTCGAATATTATTTATGTCGATTATCCCGTCTATAATAACGGTGGGGATGTACTGATCATGAAAGGCACCGAAGCGTTCTTTAAGGATAATGATATTCGTGTCCGTGCCCGTTATAGCGCCATGGATATTCCCGATCAGCTTCATATTCCGGGCGACTGGATTATCGTATGCCACGGTGGTGGCAACTTTGGAGACTTATATTCAAATCACCAAAATTTGCGAGAACGCATCGTTCGTGATTTCCCTAACCACCGAATTGTTATCATGCCGCAGACGATCCACTTCCAGTCTGAACAGAAGGCTAATGAGGTGGCTGCCCTGTTTAATGCTCACCCCGATCTACATATGTTTGTGCGGGATACACGCTCTTATCAGTGGGCTAAGGATAAGCTGAACCAGTGCAACATCACATTATGTCCTGATATGGCGCACCAGCTTTGGCCATTAAAGCCAACTACGGAAACCGTGAAGGATGTACTGTACTTCCTGCGTACGGATATTGAAACGGTGGGGGGGCAAAAGAAATTCGATGACGAGGCTGATGCCTCTCACCGTCTGGACTGGGATACTTTATTCACTCCGCTGGAAGTGAAGGGGATCGTCTATTTCCAAAAGTTTTACCGTCTGAATAAGAAAATTGGTGGCCCGTTGCCTACCCGTACATTCTGGTACAAGTACACCGACCATCTCATGAACAAGGCGGTTACGCTGTTCAGTTCATATCGCGAGGTTCGCACTTCACGGCTGCACGGTCACATTCTGGCCTGCCTGCTTGATATGCCGCATGTTGTCATTGACAATTCTTACGGCAAGAATTCGCAATATTATAATACCTGGACACAGCCGAATCCGAAGGCAAAGCTGTTCAGTGAAACACCTGAAGCATTAGAGCAGCCGTCTTAATCGTAAGAAAAGCTAGTTAAAGACCTCCTGAACACTTCATTGGTTTAGGAGGTTTTTGGTTCAGTACTACAAAGAGCATAAGTTTAATTTAATTAGATAAACAATTAAGGTAATGAATATTTTAATGACTTAATCTATAAGAGAGGATATTTTCGCTCTATTTTGACAATTCATTTCATGAATAGATATAATTTATGGGATAAAACTTGCAGAAAAGCGCGGAATTCTCCAGCTTTTGCTGTACATCACATGATCGTATATTTATTTAAATGAATCGAGGCTGACGAATGAGCAATCAATCGATGGACATGCTTCTCACGAAGGATATCGTGCGTGAAGGGGAACCGATTTTGCGCAAAAAGGTTGATCCGGTATGTCTGCCGCTGTCTGAAGAGGATCTTCAACAGATGCAATGGATGCTGGATTATCTGAAAAATAGCCAAAATGAAGAGCTGGCCACCCGCTATGAGCTGCGCCCGGGTGTAGGGCTATCCGCCAACCAGGTTGGGTTAAATAAAAGAATGTGTGCTATTTATTATGAAGACGGAGACCAAACGGTAGAATATGCCCTGTTTAATCCGAAGCTGGTCAGCCACTCTACATCCATGATTTACTTGGAACAGGGGGAGGGATGCTTGTCTGTAGATCGGTATATACCCGGATATGTACCGCGTTACGAGAAGATTCGCATCAAGGCCAATTTGCCGGACGGAACTCAGGAGCTGTTAACGTTTAAGGGTTATGCAGCGATTGTTGTACAGCATGAAATGGACCATCTGGATGGCATTATGTTCTATGACCGTATCAACCCGGAAGATCCGCATAAGCTGCCACAGGGAGTGCATATCGAACCTTTTGTACGTAAATAGTTCGTGATCTGTAAAGTGTGGTGACTCCGTTCACCACCTTTTTATTTTGCAAGAAAATATGGATATAAATGTTGTGAAGCTTTAAACTGAAAACATGTAAGCGCTTATTTCGCGGGAGGGATGGCATGTATCGTGGAGTACGGCATCTGATGAATAATATGCGTATGCGGAATAAGCTGCTCTTCTCCTACGTACTGATTGTCATGATCCCAGTGCTGGTAGTGGGCGGCTGCGTTACTTTTTATTTGCGAGAGCAGGCACTGGACAGTGCGATTGCCCAGACGGTAAATAATGTGGAAAAGATTAAGAGCCAGACAGCAAATTTACTACGTGTGCCAACAGATATTTCAAATGGGCTGATGTTCGATAAAAGACTAAAGGAGATGGCGAACCGTCGTTATCCCGGCATGGTGGAGCTCATGAATGCGTACCATCAATACAAGGATTTTAATGAGTACACCCAACAATATAGAGAGGTTGCTACTATCCGGTTCTATTCGTACAATCCGACGTTGGTCAACAATCTGGAGTTTATTCCTGTGGACTCTAACATTGAGCGGCAGCCATGGTTCCAGGAGGCTTTGAAGGGGACGGCGATTAACTGGATTTACATTCAGGATAAGGAGGATAACCCGGTTAACCGCCTCAGCCTGGTACGACAAATTCCTTTTCCCGAATACAATTCCAAGGGAGTTCTGATGATTGCACTGAGTCAGACCGAGTTGAATCATATGCTAAGCAAGGAGCCCTTTGAAACATTGATTGCGGATCGTAACGGGATTGTGGTCGCAGCTACCCATCCACAGTCGGTAGGTCAGACGTTGACCGATTTACATTTAGGCTTTGATGTCCAGCGTGCAGGTAAGGGGATATATGAAGCAAAAATCAACGGAACGCCCTCGAACATTATTGTGGATGAGCTGCTGCCAACCTCAAGTGTGAGCGGATTGACAATTATTTCGGTGTTTTCCACGGAACATATTGTGCAGGGGGCGAACCGGGTCAGCCTGATTGGTGCATTATGTGTACTAGCGGTACTCATCATGGCGCTGATTCTGATTACCATCATTTCCTGGCTTATTACCAAACGGCTCCAGCGGTTGAGCTATGAGCTGGGTCAAGTAGCTGCGGGTGATTTTCATGTAGTATCCAGTGTGGAGGGAAGGGACGAGATCGGTGATTTATCGCGCCGTTTCAACTACATGGTAAGTAGTATCCGCCAGCTTATGGCACAGGTCTATGAGACGAGTGAGCATAACAATAAGCTTGAATTGGCACAAAAGGATATCAAGCTAAAAATGATGGCAAGCCAAATTAATCCGCATTTTCTGTTTAACGCGTTAGAATCCATTCGAATGAAAGCACATTTGAATGGGGAAGCGGAGATTGCAACGACGGTCCGTTTGCTTGGCAGGCTGATGCGCAGGAATCTGGAGATTGGCAGTGGTAAAACAACCGTATTACAGGAACTGGATATGGTGCGATCCTATTTGCAAATTCAGCAGTTCAGGTTTGGGAATCGTTTGGTCTATGAAGTGAATTTGGAAGAAAGCGCGAAGGACATGTCGATTCCTCCCTTAATCATACAACCGCTAGTGGAAAATGCAGTTATTCATGGCCTAGAAAATAAGGAAGAGCCAGTTACCGTGAAGGTAGATATCACAATAGAACAAAGAGAACTGCACATTAAAGTGGCTGATGATGGAATTGGCATGAAGGAAGAGCAACTGACCCGTTTGTTGGCTCGGATCACGGGTACGGAGGAGCCGGAAGGGAGCAGTATTGGTCTGCGTAATGTTCATCAACGTCTGACATTGATGTATGGTGAACGTTATGGTCTGCATATTGAAAGCGCATTACAGGTAGGAACAACCGTATACTTTTCCATACCAAGGGAGGAAGCGTCGAATGTATAAAGCGATGATTGTAGATGATGAGCCTGCGATTCGTGAAGGACTGTCTTCCATTATTGACTGGGGGGATTGTGGCTTTCGCATCGTCGATACGGCAGAGAACGGACGCGAGGCTCTGGAAAAGTTCGGAGAGCATCGACCGGAACTGGTCATTGTAGATATTCGTATGCCTGGGATGAGTGGATTGGAGGTTATACAAAGCATACGCCAAATGAATGGGGAGCCGTTTCACTTTCTCATTTTAAGCGGATATGCAGACTTTAATTATGCTAGGCAAGCCATGGGATTCGGGGTGGATGGTTATCTGTTGAAGCCGGTTGATGAGGAAGAAATGACGTTAGAGCTGAAACGAGTACGACAAAGCATTGAGAATGAAAAGGGAGATGGAAAGTGGGGGAGTCCATCTCCGCATGAGCGCGATTGGATTGAAGCGCTGTTGTTTCCGGTTCATGCAGTGCACCCTCGGGATGCTGTAGAACCCAGCCATCGTGCATCCAAGCAAGCTGATCACCAAAGCGGCGCTGGAAAGCACGGACAACAGCCAGCGTTACCAGCATTGGACTGGAGTAGCTATCAGGTGATTCTGCTGGATTTGCGTATACCTGACTGGGATCGGCAAGCCCGGCAGTTGGCAGCAAAGCAGCGGCTAGCGGAATTGTGTCGTGATCAGGATAGAGGCATTGTGTTTGAGGCTGGAATATATACGGGCCTACTGCTTCCTGCCATGTTAAAAACGGAGCAAGATGCTGTTCAGTTGCTGGCTGCATGGCGACAGGAACTAAAGCCTTGGGTAAATGAAATCTATGGGGCTGCTGGCGCTCCGGTAGACATTCTTAGCGATATCCCCAGATCTTTTGAGCAGGCGTTACGATTATTGGAGCGTACGTTTTTGTTCCGAGCAGAAAGAGTCATGCTTCCCGAAGACTTACATGAATGGGAGACAGTCCATGCTGAAATGGATGAAGCGTCTGACAGGGCCTCGGATGACCCCATGCGTTATGCAGAAAAGCTGTACTATGCGCTGGATATGGCTAATGGTAAAGCGGCGACCCGTGTCATTAAGGACATGGAAATCCAATTTCCACAGATTTATCGTACAGAATCTGCAATCAAGGCGGCATTCGCTCAGACATTCACACTGGCACTGAACAAGTATGCAGCTGGACAAGAACACAGCCGGACCGTGCTGGAGGAGCACTCTAACCTGATTACCAATGTATATGCTTATTCAACATTGGGCGAGCTGGTGGATCACTCGCTCGAGCATGTGTTGCAGTGGATTGGCCAGACTGATACGGGTGGCAAGGAGATCATCATGAAGCAAATGATTGACTTTATACATGGTCATTATGATGAAAATTTGCGACTGGAGTTACTGGCGGATATGTTCAATTACAATAGTGGGTATTTGGGCAAACTGTTCAAAAGTCATACAGGCGAGGCCTTTAATGCCTACCTGGATAAGGTAAGGATTGAGCGAGCAAGGGAATTGCTTGCACAGGGGATTAAGGTGCACCAAGTGGCGGGCCGCGTGGGATATGCGAATGCAGATTATTTTCATAGTAAATTTAAAAAATATGTTGGTATGTCACCTTCCTCCTACCGTAATCAGACCCAAAAAAACGGAGGAACAGATGGCTGTTGATCGATTTCCTAGGTTTAACGTTATGAAGTCTCTCTTGCAGATGTCGGAGGTATGTCCTTCGAATGAAGAGAGGCTTTTTTTATATGTTGAAAAAGGATGGATCAATAGAAAATGTCACATTCATTATGGGTTTTAAGGCATTTTCATAAAAACGCCATCGTTATGACACAACTTTGACACGATGTTCACATTTTTGATTCTATTTCATTTAAATTTATTCTATATAATGGGGATAATCTGAAGCCCGGTTATGGCAACCATGGCAAGTTAGCTGAGTGGGTCATTTCCTAAAAAAGTGACGGTTTCATATGTAAGAGTGTGAATACAATCACAAATACAAAAGACTTCAGATCACAAACATTAAATCATTGTTAAGGGAAGTACAGGGGAGGAGCAGCATCATGGACGTATTGGATTTGGCACGGTTGCAGTTTGCAACCACTACGATTCTTCATTTTGTTTATGTGCCGATCTCCATTGGATTGTCATTGTTGGTGGCAATTATGGAGACTATGTATGTTATCAAGAAAAAGGATTTGTACAAAAAAATGGCTCAATTCTGGGGGACATTTCTGCTGATTAACTTTGCGCTAGGGGTAGTCACCGGGATTTTGCAGGAGTTCCAGTTCGGAATGAATTGGTCGGACTTTTCCCGTTTTGTCGGTGATGTATTTGGTACACCGCTAGCCATTGAAGCATTGCTCGCATTTTTCCTGGAATCGACCTTTATCGGTCTATGGGTGTTCGGCTGGGAAAGATTATCCAAAACTGTCCATTTAATTTGCATGTGGCTAGTAGCGATCGGTACGATGCTCTCGGCTTTGTGGATTTTGGCTGCCAATTCATTCATGCAACGTCCCGTAGGATATGGGGTTGTAAATGGCCGGGCAGAAATGCAGGATTTTGCTGCCTTGTTAACGAACGAGCAGCTTTTGTGGGAGTATCCTCACACCATTTTTGCTGCCATTGCAACCGGCGCTTTTCTCGTAGCAGGTATTAGTGCTTGGAAGCTAATGCATAAAAAGAATATGGACTTTTTTAAACCTTCTTTTAAATTGAGCATTATTGTTGCATTAATCTGTGCCATTGCTATTCCTTTGTTTGGTCATGGACAGGCTCAATATTTGATCAAAACACAGCCCATGAAGATGGCAGCCAGTGAAGCTCTGTGGGGAGACAGCGGCGATCCGGCGCCTTGGACGGTTATTGCAAATATTGATCCTGATAAGCAGGAAAATACCTTTGAGATTAAGGTTCCGTTTGCACTGAGCTTTCTGTCGTATAGCAAGTTTTCTGGCTCTGTGCCTGGTATGAAGGAACTTCAAGCACAGTATGAAAAGACCTACGGTCCAGGTGATTATATTCCGCCTGTCCGTACGACCTTCTGGAGCTTCCGCATTATGATTGCGGCAGGATGTGCCATGATTGCACTTGCTCTGTACGGAGCTTACCTGAGTTTTCGACAAAAATTGGAGGGCTCACATCGTTGGTTCTTCCGCCTTATGCTGTGGGGGATATCGCTCCCGTTCATTGGGAATACAGCAGGCTGGATCATGACAGAAATGGGACGTCAGCCGTGGACTGTGTTTGGCTTGCTTCAAACGAAAGATTCTGTTTCACCTACCGTTGTAGCAGGAGAAGTGCTGTTCTCCCTGATTGCATTTACGACGCTGTATCTCATTTTAACGGGTGTACTGGCATTCCTGTTTGCTCGCACCGCTCGTAAAGGCCCAGATATTGAGCCGCATCAGCATACAGTCATTCATGATCCATTTGCTCAAGGAGGTGACAGCATTGTCGTTAAATGATTTATGGTTCTTATTGATCGCAGTGTTGTTTACAGGCTTCTTTTTTCTAGAGGGCTTTGATTTTGGCGTGGGGATGGCAACAGGATTAGTGCCGCGTAATGACCAACAAAAACGTTTGATGATCAATACGATTGGTCCATTCTGGGATGCCAACGAAGTGTGGCTGATTACAGCAGCAGGTGCGATGTTTGCCGCCTTTCCGCATTTTTATGCAACGATGTTCAGCGGATATTATCTGGTATTTGTGTTTATTTTGCTAGGTTTGATCTTGCGAGGAGTCTCCTTTGAGTTCCGTGGCAAGGCCGAAGGAAAAGGGTGGACAGGAACGTGGGATACTTGCATTCTGATTGGCAGCTTCCTGCCGCCGATGCTGTTTGGTATGGCCTTTGCGGCTTTGGTGAAAGGTGTACCTATTCAGCAAAACATGGATTTGAAAGCCGGATTTTTGGATGTGTTCAATGGATACACCGTATGGATTGGACTGACAGTGGTCGGAATGTGCCTCATGCACGGGCTGACGTTCATTTCTCTGCGGACGATTGGTGAAGTCAGGGATCGTGCTCGTGTGATCGCGTCCAAATTTCTTCCGGTGTTGGGAATTCTACTTGCTGGTATGGTGGTATGGACTTATTTTGCAACGGATTTATTTGCACGTCGCGGTCCCTTTATGTATGTTGCGGTTGCGGTGGGGATTTTCGCCTATGTGCTGACATGGTATTTCCTGAGGCAGCGCCGCGAAGGATGGGCTTTCGGGATGACAGGTGTCATCATTTTGCTAAGCTTCGTTTCGTTATTCGTTGGCTTGTTCCCAAGATTTATGGTGAGCTCGATCAACAGTGCTTTTGATTTGACGATATATAATGCAAGCTCCAGTCATTACACACTGAAAGCCATGACGATTGTTGCAGCAACGCTTTTACCCTTTGTGTTGGCTTATCAGGCGTGGAGCTATTTTGTTTTCCATAAGCGTCTCAGTGAGAAGGATCATCTGGAATACTAATGGATAAAGCCTGGTTTGAATTAAAGGGCATTCGGCCAGTAATGCTGCTGCTGGCCGCCCTTTCCCTGCTCCAGGGAGCAGCGGTAATTGCACAAGCCATCTTTTTGGCAAAGGCTGTAACGGTTTTGTTTAATAAAAATCCGCTGGTAATGGCTTGGCCATCGCTGGCGTTGTTTTTCGCGGCTTTTGCAGTGAGGCATACGATGATCTGGCTGCAACGCCGGACAGCCGGTCGTTTCGCCGAAGCAGCAGGCGCTTCCTTACGGGAGCGTCTGCTTGCGCGTTTGTTCGAGCGGGGTCCGGGTTTTGCCGCGCAGGAAGGAAGCGGCAAGTTGGTGACGCTAGCGCTGGATGGTGTGGATCGGTTTCGCAATTATTTGGAAATATCCATTCCTCGTATGATAGACATGATGGCTGTAACCTTACTCGTGCTTGTGTATGTTTTCACATTAGATATGATTTCAGGTGTGATTTTGACGACTACGATGCCGATTCTGGTGGGCTTCTTTATTTTACTCGGCTTGGCGGCGCGAAAGCAGGCAGACAAGCAGTGGCGTTCCTATCGTCTGTTATCACATCATTTCACAGATTCGTTGCGTGGCCTACAGACACTAAGGTTTTTGGGACGCAGTCGGGCGCATGGGGAAACCGTAGGGAAGGTCAGCGACCAATACCGTACGGCAACGATGCGTACGCTGCGGGTAGCGTTTCTTTCTTCATTTGCCCTCGATTTTTTCAGTATGCTGTCGGTCGCTTTTGTAGCAGTAGGCTTGGGGCTGCGTCTGATTAGTGGTTCGGTGGGACTGGAGGCAGCGCTTGCGGTGCTTATTCTGGCACCGGAATATTTTATGCCTATACGCCAGTTGGGATCAGACTATCACGCCTCATTGGACGGTAAGGAGGCTTGGGGAGCGATACGCTCCATTCTCGTTGCAGAGGATGAAACGATAGAGCCGAAGACAGCTAATGATAAAGGATTAGACATCACGGGGCAGGACATCCTCAAGCTGTCCGATGTGTGTTTTCTTAATGAAGACGGCTCCGCCCGGCTTGAACATGTGTCTGCAAGTGTTGAACCGCACATGAACATGATTGGCATCGTCGGAGCGAGCGGTGCAGGCAAAACGACATTGCTTAGTCTGCTTGGCGGCTTTTCTGACCCAACTTCAGGTGAGCTGACCCTTAATGGATGCCGATTATCTGCGGATACCAAAGCTGAATGGCAACGGCATATTGCCTATATTCCACAGCATCCTTACTTGTTTAGCGCTACTTTGGCAGATAATATTCGCTTTTATGAACCGGAAGCATCCAACCAGCAGGTAGAGTGGGCGATTGACGCGGTTGGACTGCGTGAACTGGTGAATGGCCTTCCGGGTGGTTTGAATGAGCCTATTGGGGAAGCAGGTCGGACATTGAGTGGAGGGCAGGCGCAGCGGATTGCCTTGGCGCGGGCTTTGCTTAGTAACCGTCCGATCATTTTATTGGACGAGCCTACGGCACATTTGGATATTGAGACAGAATGGGAGTTAAAACAGACCATTTTGTCCGTATTGAAACACAAAAGAATGTTTCTTGCCACCCATCGGCTGCATTGGATGCCGGATATGGACTGTGTCTGGATGATGAATCAAGGCCGTCTGGAAGAGGTAGGTTCCCATCAGCAACTAGTTGCCCAAAAGGGAGAATATTACCGATTGCTGACGGGAATGTCGGAAGGAGGGGACGGACGATATGAGAGCAACAGACAATAGTAGCCAAGGCTGGTTTTTGCCTTATCTGAAACACTATTTTTGGGCCTTTCTAGCAGCGGCTTTTTTGGGTGCACTGTCCATTGGATGTGCAGGCGCGCTGCTCTTTACGTCCGGTCATCTGATTACTCGTTCGGCCTTAAAGCCTGAAAATATATTAATGGTATATGTGCCAATTGTGCTTGTGCGAACGTTTGGTTTTAGTAAAGCCGTCATTCAGTATCTGGAACGCTTGGTAGGCCATGATGCTGCGCTGCGCCTTGTGTCTCGTATGCGGGTACGCTTGTATCGGGCAGTGGAACCGCAGGCGCTGATGATTCGCAGCAAATTTCGTACAGGGGATCTATTGGGATTGCTGGCGGAGGACATTGAGCAGCTTCAAAATATCTATCTGAAGCTGGTTCTGCCTGCGTTATCGGCTTTGCTGATTTATGCAGCAGGCATCTTGGCGCTTGGCTGGATGGACGGCACATTTGCCTTGCTGATGGCGCTATATGGGGGATTTTTGCTGTTCATCGCCCCGGCTATCTCACTTGGGACCTCACTCGCCAAACGGCGTACGTTCAAGCAGGAACGGAGTAAAGCCTATCAGGAACTGACGGATGCTTTGTTTGGCATGAGTGATCTGGTGCTGAGTGGACGGACTGGACATTTCCTTAGCACCTTTACACAACGGCACAAGAGGGCTGCCATGGTGGAAAATTCACTTCGCCGGAACGAGTGGCGTTCTCATTGGATCGCACAATGCCTTGTAGGCGGCGGAATTGTAATTATGACTGTGTGGGCCGGAGGACTGGTAGCACAGAATCGCATTGAAGCCACATGGCTGGCATCCTTTGCCTTAGTAACTTTTCCGTTGCTGGATGCCTTCGTTCGCGCTGGAGAAGCGGTGGTTCATGCGCCGGAGTATCAGGATTCACTTCGACGGCTAAAGGATTCCGAGAAAGATACATCTGCACTTGCAGCACGATCAGATGCAGGACAACCAGCAGCAGACGATGCAGCAGATACTAAAGAAGAACAGGCTACCGCTCAGCGATTAAGCCACGGGGGAGACCTACTGCTGAACAACGTAAGCTTCCGCTATGCGGCAACGCATGAATGGAGTGTGCGTAATATCTCCCTACACGTACCCCAGGGGGGGAAGGTTGCATTGCTTGGCCGCAGTGGTGCGGGCAAGTCTACGCTGCTGAATCTGATTCAGGGAGCATTGCAACCTAATGAAGGGAGCGTCACTGTCGCAGGGGTACCCGTATTTACAGGTGGAGCATACTCCAGTCTGTTTGCGGTGCTAAACCAGCAACCGTATTTGTTTGATACGACGGTAGCCAACAACATTCGTTTAGGACGACCCGACGCTTCACTGAATGAGGTTCGTGCAGTGACGGAGCAGGTAGGGCTTGGAGCCCTGATTGATTCTTTACCGGAGGGTTACGATACAAGAATGCAGGAGACGGGCCTTCGCTTTTCCGGTGGAGAAAGACAGCGCATTGCACTGGCGCGGATTTTGCTGCAAAACCATCCGATTGTTTTGCTGGATGAGCCGACAGTGGGACTTGATCCACTGACGGAGCATGAACTTATGCAGACGATGTTTTGCGTACTGGAAGGCAAAACATTGATCTGGATCACTCATCATCTCACGGGGATGAAGCATATGGACGAGGTGATCTTTATGGAACAAGGCACTATCTCCATGCGAGGCAGTCATGATGAGCTTTGGCGCGATCATGCCCGGTACCGTAATCTGTATAAGATGGATCATCCGGGTCTGGAAAAATAGTGATGATCACCGTGTCGGATAATATGATTCATCTGCTAGAAGCTTTGAAACAAGGTATTTAAAATTTCGATTAACTTTTATATACTGGTTAGAGTTGATGCGTCACATGCTCATGTAGACATTCAACTGGAGGGGGCTGAAAGAAATGAAAACACTCATCTCTAAACATTGGCATTTGATGCTGATTGGTTTTGTAGCCCTGATCATGGGCGGGTTTGTCTTGTTTTATTTTCAGGGGAGCGTGTCGTCGTTTCCGGCCGTTCAACCTAAACAAGCTCAGGAAGAGCCAGATGAAGCCAAATACGAGATTGTGACAGTGGGTGTAAAAGGGGACGGTTTCTATCCTAAAAATATTGAAGTGAAAGCCGGCGTTCCAACAAAGATCAATTTCAAGAAAATGACGTCTTTTACTTGCATTGATGAAGTACAGTCGTTGAAGATCGGAATGGACGTTTACCTGGATCACGAAAATAATTATTTTACCGTCCAGGACTTGAAACCGGGCGTATATGAGTATAATTGTGGCATGTACATGTACTACGGGACGATCACAGTAAAATAAATCAAAAAAAGCTTTCTGGCACATTGATGCCAGAAAGCTTTTTTTCTTTCAAATAGACTTCTCTCAGAGAATTTACATGAGAACGGAGCAGGCGGAATGGTGCTGTACAAGCGATAGCGGTCGCCTTTGTCCCCGGATTTCAACCTTTGTCTGCTTATCCAAGAAATCCGGGGACAACAGCGATGGGAAGCACCATCCGATGCGTAGTGGCTTCAATGTAAATCTTAATCCACTCCCCATATATCTAATTTTGAACTGATTTTTCTCCTAATTCGTCGGGTACCCGCTTCTGAGCCAGCAAAGTATGATAATAGTATCTAGAGATGAGGAGGAGCTTGTTATGGGATCTTCAACTGAAACCGCTTCCAGCGCTGATACTGCGATTCCTGAATCCAATCGGGGAAGACCGCGTAAGGCTCGCGGATCGAAGCCCGAACGCGGTGAAAAAGGCCTGTGGAACAGCGTGAAACAGCAAAAGTATCTTTACTTTATGTCCATTCCTTTCGTCATATGGGTGTTTGTTTTCAGTTATTTTCCACTATGGGGCTGGACAATGGCGTTTCAAAATTATAAACCAGCCAAATCGTTTTGGGATCAAAAGTGGGTAGGGTTGGACAACTTTATTGAGCTTTTTCAGGATGAACGTTTTTATCTGGTATTACGCAATACGCTGGCGATGAGCCTGATGGGTATTGTTTTTGGTTTTGTTGTACCGATCTTTTTTGCAATTCTGCTAAATGAGTTGCGTGGTATGCTGTTCAAGCGAGTTGTACAGACAGTATCCTACCTCCCGCATTTTGTATCATGGGTAGTTGTGGCCGGATTGGTGACGAAAATGCTGTCCATTGACGGAGGAATTGTTAACGATATATTGGTAGCGCTTCATATTGTGGATGAACCGATTCAGTTCATGGCCAAGGGGAGTTGGTTTTGGTACATTGTAACCGCTTCCGACATATGGAAAGAGACGGGTTGGAATACGATTATTTATTTAGCCGCCATCACAGGAATTGACCAGGAGCAGTATGAAGCTTCGCGTGTGGATGGGGCCAGCCGCTGGAGACAGATGTGGCATATTACACTGCCGGGTATCCGCTCGACTATCGCCATTCTGTTTATTATGGCGATCGGGCATCTGGTCAGCAATGGTTTTGAAAAGCAGTTCTTACTTGGCAACAGTCTCGTAACGGATTATTCGGAAGTGCTGGATTTGTATGCACTGAATTACGGGATTAATTTGGGCCGCTTCTCTTACGGGACGGCAATAGGCATTTTCAACTCAATGGTTAGCATTCTATTGTTGTTTACAGCGAACGGTATATTCAAAAAACTGACCAAAGAAAGCATCATGTAGGGAGGGAGAAGCGAAATGACGAATAAGGCATTTAACGCTACACGGTCAGAAAAGCTGTTTGACTTGTTCAACTATATCCTAATGGCTCTGATCGTGGTGTTGACGCTGTACCCGTTTTTGAACGTACTGGCAATTTCCCTGAACAATTCGACGGATACGGTGCGTGGCGGTATTTATATATGGCCGCGCCAGTTTACACTCGAAAATTACAAAACGATTTTCCAATACGATGGCCTGCTTCGGGGTCTGCAGGTATCCATTTTACGTACAGTGGTTGGAACGCTGCTGGGACTCATCTGTGCTTCTATGCTTGCATTTACGCTGAGTCGGGTCGATTTCCGCGCGCGCAAGTTCATATCCACGTTTCTGGCGTTAACGATGTATTTTTCCGGCGGGATGGTGCCTGTGTTTATTTTGATGCGTGATTTGCATTTGCTGGGTTCGTTCTGGGTGTATATTTTTCCGGGGCTGATCAGCGCATTTAACGTTTTTGTCATTCGTTCCTTTATGGATGGTTTGCCATATGCGTTACAGGAGTCTGCCAAGCTGGATGGAGCAAATGACTTTACAATATATTGGAAGGTTATTCTACCGCTGTGCAAGCCTGTACTGGCGACAATTGCTCTTTTTTTAGCGGTAAATCAATGGAACGCATGGTTTGATACGTACTTGTACAACGGAACCGCCGCACAATGGACAACGTTGCAATTTGAGCTGATGAAGATACTGCAAAGTACGCAGCAAGGCGGCGCCAATATGGCGAATAGCAACGATATGGCTAAGCAAATGGCTCAAATTTCGCCAGAGTCGATTAAAATGGCAATCACGATTACCGTCACGCTTCCTATTTTGCTCGTATATCCATTCCTACAAAAGTATTTTGTAGGCGGTATGACACTGGGAGCTGTTAAATCATAACAACAAATCGTTACAGTCCATTCACAACGGTAAAATCCTACAAATGCAGGAGGTCTTGAACATGAAAAAACACTGGTCCAGATTTGCACTGATTCCCTTGCTTGCCGTATCTCTTGCAGCACTCGCAGGTTGCGGTGGAAGCGATAAAGCAGCGAAGGAAGGCTCATCCAGCGGTACAGATCCGATTACGTTTAGCTTTTTCGGAGCAGATACAAGCCCGCAATGGAATGGAATGAAGGATGAAATAGGCAAGGAAATCACCAAGAAAACAGGTGTAACTTTGAACGCGGAATTTGATGTCAGCGGCGGAGGTGGAGATGACCGAATTGCTTTGATGGCAGCAAGTGGTGAATACCCAGACCTGGTCTCTCCTAAAGCAAATATTAACAAGCTTGTGGATGCGGGGGCCATGATTGATCTGACCGATCTGATTAACGATCACGCGCCTAACCTCAAAAAGCTCTACGGTCCCTATATGGATCGGCTGAAATACAGCAATAAAGATCAAGCTATCTATGTTATTCCTACGTATGCAGGTGTTGGACAGGAGAGTTTTGATGCGACGGGAGGATTTGAAATTCAGCATAAGGTGCTTAAGGAGCTGGGATATCCCAAGGTAAGAACCTTACAGGATTTTGAAAACGTACTCAAAACCTATACAGCCAAGCATCCGACGATCAATGGCAAAAAAACGATCCCTCTCACGCTGGATGCGGACGACTGGAGAATTATGATTACCGTAACGAACCCTGCCTTCCAGACGACTGGAGCGCCGGATGATGGTGAATATTTTATTGATCCCAAAACATTTGAAGCCAAGCTTCATTACAAACGTCCGGAAGAAAAGGAATATTTCCGTTGGTTGAACCACATGTACAATGAAGGGCTGCTCGATAAAGATTCGTTTGTACAAAAAAGTGACCAATACAAATCCAAAATTGCCAGCGGCCGTGTCTTGGGTCTGATCGACCAGGAGTGGGGTTATCAGGATGCCGAAAATGCATTAAAAGCGTCAGGTAAGTCTGATGCCAGCTATGCACATTTTCCAGTTACACTTTCGGAGGAATATAAGGATCGTTCCTTTCAGGATACAGGCTTTGCGTCCGGTTATGGTGTAGGAATTACGGAAAGTTGCAAGGACCCGGTGCGGGCTATTAAATTCCTGGATTATTTAGCTTCTGATGAAGGACAGGTGCTTGTGAACTGGGGAATCGAAGGTAAGCACTATGAAATCAAAGATGGCAAACGCGTCATTCCTGCCGATGTATTGGATCAAAAAACGAACAATACAACCAGCTTCAATAAATCCACTGGAATAGACTTGTACACATTAATGAGCGGACACTATGGTGACGGGGTGAAAGACTCTACGGGTAACTACTACACTGCCAAATTCCCTGAACAAATTATCGCGGCTTATTCGAAGCCGGAGAAAGAATCACTTAAAGCGTATGGCGTAAAAACGTGGAAGGAACTGTTTCCAGGAAAAGAAGAATTTGATGTGAAGCCTTGGGGCGCGGCGTATAACATAACGACAGACAATGAATCCAACTATAACGTTACATTCAAAAAAACGACAGACATTATCCGCAAACGGATACCGGAAGCGATATTAGCACCAGCTTCCAATTTTGATACGATATACGACAACATGATTAAAGAACTGGATGCCGCCGGAGCTGTCCAAATGGAACAGCAATATACGCAACTGGTGAAGGACAGAGTGGAGTTATGGAGTGGGAAAGCGTCCAAATAGTAAGTCCATTTATCCAAACTTTGAAATCTCGGAGTGACAGAGCGCATACGCTAGGGCCAATTTGTAGCAGCGCTTTGTCTGCCCCTGATGAGGGAGGGTTTGTCGTGACGAAAAGCGAAAGACCACAGTCCCTGCGGTTATGGTATCGCCAGCCTGCTGAGGTATGGGAAGAAGCATTGCCAGTCGGCAATGGACGGCTGGGAGCTATGGTATTTGGCGGAATCAGGGAGGAGCATTTGCAATTAAACGAGGATACGCTCTGGTCCGGATTCCCCAGGGATGGCGTTCAGTATGATGCATTGCGATATTTAGAACCTGCCAGAAAGCTGATTGCAGATGGAAAATACAAAGAAGCCGAACAACTGATTACTTCAAACATGCTGGGCCGCGATACAGAAGCCTACCAGCCTTTGGGAGATTTGTGGATTACGCAGGAGAACCTAGGGGAGATTGCGCATTATGAACGGGAACTGGATATGCAGACCGGAACGGCAGCGGTCACTTTTCAGAGTGATGGAGTCCGCTATACCCGTAAAGTTATCGCCAGTGCACCCGATGGGGTCATTATGGTGTCACTGACTGCGAGTAAGGTCGGAAAAATCCATGCATCTGTGCGCATCACTACCCCCCATCCTTGTGAGGATGAAGTTGGAGAGGATGCACTTGAGAATTCCTCCAAATGGGCTAGCGATGACGATCCATCCGAGGAACCGACCAGGGACTTTATTACGTTGACTGGACGAGCGCCCAGTCATGTGGAATCTAATTATCACGGCGATCATCCACAGTCTGTCGTTTACGAAAATGATTTGGGGATGGCTTTTGCAGTTCAGGCGAGGGTTATTCCCGAGGGAGGAACCTTAACGACGGGAGATGACGGAGCATTGATCATCTCGGGCGCGGATAAAATCACGGTGTATTTGGCAGCAGCTACCGGATTTCGGGGATTCCAGGCTATGCTGAATAGTGATGCAACGGAGTCAGTAGAAGCATGCAAAGTCACTCTAGACGGAGCGATTTCGCTGGGAAGTGAGCAGGTGCGGCAACGCCATGAGCAGGATCACCGGAAGCTGTTTGACCGTGTTGCATTAGAACTGGGAAGTGACACGCTAACCGACGAGTCCGTTCTCCCGACCGACCTGCGATTAGAACACTATCAGAAAGGTCAGGCAGACCAGGGGCTGGAAGTGCTGTTATTTCAGTATGGACGCTATTTGCTTATGGGCAGTTCACGTCCGGGCAGTCAGCCCGCCAACCTTCAGGGTATCTGGAATGACCGGGTACAGCCGCCGTGGAATAGTAACTATACAACCAATATTAATACACAGATGAATTATTGGCCCGCAGAGGTGTGTAATCTTGCCGAGTGCCATGAGCCATTGCTGCATATGATTGGAGAAGTCGGTCGTACGGGACGTAGGGTCGCTTCCATCCATTATGGGGCTCAAGGATGGACAGCTCACCACAATATAGATGTGTGGAGAAACGCCGGACCGTCAGGTGGCCATGCCAGTTGGGCATTTTGGCCGCTTGGGGGTGTATGGCTGACCGCTCACCTATGGGAACGTTATCTGTTCACCTTGGATACAACCTATTTGGCAGAACAGGCTTATCCGCTTATGAAGGGGGCGGCGGCCTTTTGCCTGGACTGGCTCGTGGAGGGCCCGGATGGTCGGCTCGCAACGTCCCCATCCACATCACCTGAAAATAAATTCATCACTCCCGGCGGCGAGGATTGCAGTATATCCATGGGCTCCACGATGGACATGACGCTGATTCGGGAGCTATTAAGCAACTGTATTCAAGCCGCAGACCTGCTGGAATTAGACGATGAATTCCGCAAGTGCTGCGAAGAGGCACGGGAACGATTAGTCCCCTATCAAATCGGCCGTCACGGTCAGTTACAAGAATGGATGGTCGATTTTGAGGAAGCGGAGCCTGGTCATCGACATGTTTCGCATCTTTACGGGGTTTATCCCGGCCGACAGATCCATATCCGCGATACTCCGGAGCTGGCTGAGGCGGCCCGCATATCGTTACGCCGCCGACTCGATCATGGTGGCGGGCATACCGGGTGGAGCTGTGCCTGGTTGATTAACCTGTACGCCCGGCTGGAAGATGGCGACACTGCGCATCGGTATGTTCGCACGTTGCTGTCGCGATCGACCTACCCTAATTTATTCGACGCTCACCCGCCGTTTCAGATCGACGGTAACTTTGGTGCGACGGCAGGCATCGCAGAAATGCTGCTGCAAAGCCGCCCGGGTGAGCTGACGCTATTGCCTGCCCTGCCATCGGCATGGCCGGAGGGAAGGGTCAGCGGCTTGAAAGGGCGTGGCGGGATTACGGTCAGCATGGAGTGGTCCGGTTCGCGGCTCGTCCGTGCGGAGCTTACCGCATCTGTCCAGACGGGAAGCTGCACGATTCGCAGTGCACACCCGTTTAGCGCAGATGCTCGTCAGGCTCAGCCTGATCCCAAGCACGGAGGATTTATTTTGTCATGGATTTTTACCAAAAAGCAGGAAAAAACGAATGAACATACGATTATAATTGAGGGAGAGGGAGAGACACAATGACTATTTTTCAATTTCCGCAGGACTTTATGTGGGGTACCGCAACAGCCGCCTACCAAATCGAGGGGGCATATCAGGAGGATGGGAGAGGGTTGTCGATCTGGGATACCTTTGCCCATACGCCTGGTAAAGTGTTTAACGGGGATAACGGCAATGTAGCTTGTGATAGCTATCATCGCTACGAAGAAGATATCCGTCTCATGAAGGAACTGGGCATTCGTACATATCGGTTCTCGGTGTCCTGGCCGCGTATATTCCCGAATGGTGACGGTGAAGTCAATCAAGAAGGATTGAACTATTATCATCGCGTTGTTGATTTGTTGAACGACAACGGGATTGAACCGTTTTGTACACTGTATCACTGGGATTTGCCTCAGGCGCTACAGGATGCGGGAGGATGGGGAAATCGTCGTACAATTCAGGCATTTGTCCACTTTGCAGAAACGATGTTCCGCGAGTTTCACGGTAAGATACACCATTGGCTCACATTCAATGAACCTTGGTGCATCGCTTTTTTATCCAATATGTTAGGAGTTCATGCTCCGGGTCTGACGAATCTCCAGACAGCGATTGATGTAGGACATCATCTGCTGGTCGCGCATGGCCTATCTGTACGCCGATTCCGCGAGCTAGGCACCAGTGGCCAGATCGGTATCGCTCCCAATGTCTCCTGGGCTGTTCCTTACAGCACCTCTGAGGAAGATAAAGCGGCTTGTGCGCGCACGATTTCTCTGCATAGTGACTGGTTTCTCCAGCCTATTTATCAAGGCTCGTATCCTCAGTTTTTGGTAGACTGGTTTGCGGAGCAGGGAGCCACCGTACCTATACAAGATGGAGATATGGACATTATCGGTGAACCTATAGATATGATCGGTATCAATTATTATAGTATGTCGGTTAATCGCTTTAATCCGGAAGCAGGCTTTCTTCAATCTGAAGAAATCAATATGGGACTACCTGTAACGGATATCGGCTGGCCGGTGGAGTCACGTGGGCTGTATGAGGTACTACATTATTTGCAAAAATACGGTAACATCGATATATACATCACAGAGAACGGGGCTTGTATCAATGATGAAGTCGTAAACGGAAAGGTGCAGGATGACCGTCGAATTTCGTACATGCAGCAGCATTTGGTACAGGTACACCGGGCAATTCATGACGGCCTTCATGTTAAAGGGTATATGGCCTGGTCACTTATGGACAATTTTGAGTGGGCAGAGGGATATAATATGAGATTTGGCATGATTCATGTCGATTTTCGCACACAGGTCCGCACCCCCAAGGAAAGTTACTATTGGTATCGAAATGTAGTAAGTAATAACTGGCTGGAGACTAGACGCTAAACAAAGAGAAATGATCTGAATATAAAGCGAATTTAGGTCTGCCTCCGCTCCCGTTTGTTTAAATAGGAGGTCCTCTGGGGTAATAATAGCCAAGATGAATTACAGATGGTTCTAGTATGTAGAGACCGGCAGGAATAATAAAATAAAAAATGTGCATACTGAAAAAAATACCTGGCGAGGGCACTTTTTAAACTATTTTAAACTAGAGGGAGTGGAGGGTATGGCTTCGAATTTTAGAAAATCAGGATCAAGGGATAACCAAATGAGCCGCACGGTATCTGTTATTTCTTTGATTGCTTGCATTGTAGGTATTATTCTTATTTTGCTTGATATAGGGAATTTAACCGATCGTAATATCTATTTAATGACAGGCATTGGCGCCTTTGCTGCCGGAATTTTTATTTTTCTAATTGGGAAATCATTTGTCATTGCCCGCAAGAAGGAAGACCAAGAGAACGGACGTCGTTAATACAATCGAAAAATGCTGTACAGAAAACGGATGACGAAAACAACAGCGCGGGGCTTCGAGCAGTGTAGGATGATAACTGTAAGGAGTCCCGATTTTTGCTTTAATATAGCTTTTTTAAGATACTTTAAGATGCACAATTAACGTTTTTATATGTCATTTTTGAATTAAAAAGAAATTTTGAATTTGCAAGAGAAATTTTATTTTTAGAGAGGTTTTTCACAAAAATCGGACAAATAATCGACAATTCTGTTAACAATAAAAAAAGTGGCCGCTTTTCTGCTATCTTATATAAGGGCAACATTACAGGAGTTCGTTAGTCTTGAGTAATTTACTATTTTAAGGAGAGGGGAACAACATGAACAAAAAACCAAAAGCGATTATTGCGTTGGTTTTGACCGTGCTCACGGTAGCATTGCTCATTTGGACGTGTTTTTATGCTGGCGGAAAATACGTTGTTTTCGATCCGAAAGGACCAATTGGGCAAGCACAAAAAGAGCTGATCATTCTTACAACGGCATTGTCTGCGCTTATAATTGTACCGGTTATGATTTTGACTTTCTTCATCGTTTGGCGGTATCGAGATACCCCCACAAACAAGGTGAAGTATCAACCTCACTGGGATGACAGCAAAAAGCTGGAAACCACATGGTGGGCTATTCCGATTATCGTTATCTTTATTATTGCGGTTATCACTGCGAGATATACCTACTTGCTGGAGCCTTCCAAGCCGATTGCAAGTACGCAAAAGCCAGTAACGATTCAAGTAACTTCACTGGACTGGAAATGGCTCTTTATGTACCCGGAGGAAGGTATAGCTACAGTTAACCAAGTTCACATTCCTAAAGGTGTTCCAGTCCGTTTTGAACTGACTGCTGATGCTCCGATGAACTCATTCTGGATTCCGCAATTGGGCGGTCAAATCTACACCATGTCAGGCATGGCTATGAAACTGCATTTGCAGGCCGATCACGAAGGAACTTACTTTGGTTCGGGTGCAAACTTTAGCGGTGAGCATTTTGGACAAATGCGTTTTGATGTAGAAGTCCAGTCGGATGAAGAGTATAAAAACTGGGTCGCTGACATCAAGAAGCAGTCGAAGCCGCTGACGAAAGACGGCTATTTGGCGCTTGCAAAACCAGGTTTGTCCCAGCCTGCTGAGTATTCTTCGATTCCAGACGGCTTGTTCAAAGAGATTGTCAACAAGTATGTAGTGGAAGGCTCTAACCCCCATGCTGGACATGGCGAAGCTACATCCACAGAAGATTCATCCAAGTCCGGCACAGAAGAGCATGCTGCAATGGACATGAGTCATATGAATATG
The DNA here is from genome assembly GCF_002872435.1 of Paenibacillus sp. lzh-N1. Taxonomy (NCBI): domain Bacteria; kingdom Bacillati; phylum Bacillota; class Bacilli; order Caryophanales; family Paenibacillaceae; genus Paenibacillus; species Paenibacillus sp. lzh-N1. The sequence goes on from NZ_CP025696.1 coordinate 2,659,684, forward strand.
AGCGGACACAATTAAATGATTATAGGGAAGGAGGCCCCCAATGCTTGACAAAATAAAAGAGTTTGCATCCACTTTCTTCGTTACTGGAGACCCGATGATCTATGGAGCGGACGTTTCCATCGCACTAGCAACGATCGGGATCGTGTTTGTGCTCACTTATTTCAAAAAATGGGGCTGGCTTTGGAAAAACTGGTTGACTACGGTTGACCATAAAAAAGTCGGTATTATGTATATTCTTGCGGCCATCTTGATGTTATTCCGCGGAGGCGTGGATGCATTATTGATGCGTATTCAACTTGCTACACCGGATGTGACACTCCTACATCCTGAGCATTACAACCAGATTTTCACAACTCACGGCACAATCATGATCTTGTTTATGGCAATGCCGTTGATGTTTGGTTTGTTTAATATCGCCGTGCCCCTGCAAATTGGTGCGCGCGACGTTGCGTTTCCTTTCCTGAACGCATTGAGCTTCTGGCTTTTCTTTATGGGTGCGATGTTGTTCAACTTGTCCTTCGTTATCGGCGGTTCGCCAGATGCAGGCTGGCTGAGTTATCCACCGCTCTCAGAACTGCAATTTAGTCCTGGCGTCGGTCAGAACTTCTATATCTGGGGTATTCAGATTTCTGGTATAGGTTCATTGGCTACAGGGATCAACTTTATTGTTACCATTATTAAAATGCGCGCACCTGGTATGACTTGGATGAAAATGCCTGTCTTTACGTGGTCCGTATTTTCATCATGTGTTATTATCATTTTCGCGTTTCCGATTCTGACGGTTACTTTAGCATTGCTATTCCTTGACCGCTTCGGAGGAGGACACTTCTTTACCCTTGATTTCGGCGGTAACCCGATGATGTATATCAACTTAATCTGGATGTGGGGTCACCCTGAGGTATACATCGTAGTATTGCCAGCCTTCGGTATTTATTCTGAGGTTATCAGCGTATTCTCCAAAAAGAAATTGTTTGGTTACAAATCCATGGTTTACGCAATGTTCATTATTGCGATCCTGTCCTTCTTCACGTGGGCGCATCACTTCTTCACGATGGGATCAGGCGCAGATGTTAATGCATTCTTTGCGATTTCGACGATGGTTATCGCAATACCGACAGGGGTTAAAGTATTTAACTGGCTGTTCACGATGTACCGGGGTAAACTCGAATTTAAAACTCCGATGATGTGGTCTATTGCATTTATTCCGAACTTCCTGATTGCAGGTTTGACGGGCGTCATGTTGTCTGTAGCGCCTGCGGACTTCCAGTTTCATAACAGTTACTTCCTGATCGCTCACTTTCACTCCGCTCTAATTGGTGGGGTAGTGTTCGGTTACTTGGCAGGTCTGTACTACTGGTGGCCTAAGATGTTCGGTTTCACATTGCCTGAAACGCCTGGTAAATGGGCTTTCTGGTTCTGGAATATTGGTTTCTATGTATGTTTCATTCCGCAATATTCCCTCGGTCTGATGGGTATGACACGTCGTCTGAGCACTTATGGCTGGGATACTGGCTGGCAGCCGCTTAACATGGTGTCAACCGTTGGGGCATTCCTGATGGGGATTGGTTTCTTGTTCCAGGTTCTTCAAATTCTTCTGGGTATCAAAAATTACCGCAAGCTGAAGGATACAACTGGCGACCCTTGGGGCGGTCACACGTTGGAGTGGTCCATTCCTTCACCTGCACCGGAATACAATTTTGCTACCATTCCGCAAGTAGAAGAACGCGATGACTGGTGGGCAGAAAAAGATAAACGTGCAAAAGGTATTTTCAGAAAGCAACCGCCAATTGAAGCGATTCATATGCCGAAAAACTCGGCGATTCCGTTCATTATGTCGGTATTCTTTTTCATCGCAGGTTTCGGGTTCGTATTTGGATGGTCGTTCTTCTATATTCCAGGGCTGATCGGCGTGGCAATTTGTATGATTTGCCGTTCGTTCTTCTCCTATGATGGCGACTACTATATCCCTGCGGATGAAGTAAAACGCACGGAAGCGGCAATAAGGGGGTCTGTATAATGGCACAAGCTGCAGCACATCACAGCCATGATCATGACCACGGGCATCACGATCCGCAAGAATTGAAGATGCTTGGTTTTTGGATCTTCCTCGTAACGGACGTAATCCTGTTCAGTACCTTGTTCGCAACCTTCGTTGTCCTTCGGAACAACACAGCCGGAGGACCAGGTGGCGCAGAGCTGTTTAACATGACGGGCGTTATTATTGAAACGTTCCTCTTGCTCACAAGCAGCTTCACAAGTGGTCTGGCTGTGTTGGCTATGAACAAAGGAAGCATGAAGGGATTAATCAGCTGGTTAATCGTGACAGCGATCCTGGGTCTTGGTTTTATCGGTTTTGAAGTTTACGAGTTTGTTGAAATGGTACATGAAGGTGCCAATTTTGGAACCAGTGCGTTCTTGTCGGCATTCTTCACATTAGTCGGAACACACGGACTTCACGTTTCGTTAGGTCTGGTTTGGATGATTGGACTTATGTTCCAGTTGAAAAAACGCGGACTTACTCCAGAGACGAAGGGCAAAGTTTCGGCATTGAGCTTGTACTGGCACTTTTTGGACGCTGTCTGGATCTTCTTGCTGACAGTTGTCTATTTGATGGGGGTGATGTAGATGGCACAGCATCAATCAGGAGCGGGTTCGCATGGTCATGATGATTCTCACGGTTCAGTGAAATCCTATGTTATCGGGTTTATTCTGTCCATCGTACTGACCATCATTCCTCTCTTCGTGGTTATGAATCATATGTTGAGCCGCACTTCGACCATGGTTGTTATTTTAGCCGCGGCAGTGCTGCAATTTCTGGTTCAGCTTTTCTTCTTCATGCACATCCGTGAAAGCAATGGACCACGTTGGAATGTTATGACTTTGATCTTTGGTGTTGTGATCCTGCTGACTGTCGTTGGCGGTTCTGTATGGATTATGGAATACAACATGGTAGCACACTAATAAGTCACACTAATTTAGATAAGAGGAAGCGGCTCTATGCCGCTTCCTCTTTTTTTGTAAAGAGCCTGCTGGAATTTAAACTGTGGCTTCTTGAACTCAAGTTTGTATGTGTGTAAAATGGAATTGTATAACAGAAGAGTGAAAAAGATAATACTAATGGAGAGTGAGGAAAACGTCATGAACACCGAAATATTGTTTAAACCTTTTAAGATAGGTAACTTATCGCTTCCCAATCGGATGGTTATGGCTCCCATGACACGAAATTTTTCTCCCCAAGGTATTCCAGGACCTGAGGTTGCCGCGTATTATCGTCGTCGTGCAGAAAATGCTGTTGGATTGATTATTACAGAGGGAACGGCTATCAATCATCCCGCCGCTGTGGAGCACACAGGCATCCCTAACTTTTATGGTGAGGGATTGAAAGGATGGGCCAAGGTAGTAGAGGAGGTTCATGCGGCCGGCGGCAAAATTATACCGCAGCTCTGGCATGTGGGTACAGCCCGGAAAATAGGTGCGGATAACCAACCGAATCCCGAGGCATTGCCTGTCGGTCCTTCAGGTATTTCTCCCGCAGGTGAAAAGGTAGTTGAGCCATTGACGGAGGCGGAAATTGCGGATATCATTGCAGCCTTTGCTCAGGCAGCTGCCGATGCCAAGCGGGTGGGGTTTGATGGCATTGAGCTTCATGGAGCACATGGCTATTTAATAGATCAATTTTTCTGGGACAAAACCAATAAGCGTACCGATCAATATGGAGGCGATTTGGTTCAGCGCACCCGGTTTGCGGTCGAGGTCATTGAGGCTTGTCGCCGTGCAGTAGGCCCGGATTTTCCAATTGTACTGCGATTCTCCCAGTGGAAGATGTACCATTATGGAGAAAAGCTGGCACAGACACCGCAGGAACTTGAACAGTTTCTTGCCCCATTGGTACAAGCCGGGGTGGATGTATTCCATTGCTCAAGCCGCCGTTTCTGGGAGCCAGAATTCGAAGGGTCAGATCTAAACCTGGCAGCATGGACCAAAAAGATAACAGGGAAGCCAGTGATTACGGTGGGGTCAATTGGTTTGGAGAAGGCCTTTTTGAGTGATTTGGAAAAAAACAATGATCGTCAGACTGATCATTCCAGTAGTGTAGAGGCCAGATTAGAACAACTCGTGGAGCTAGTAGAACGAGAGGAAGTTGATCTGGTTGCAGTTGGACGGGCATTGCTGGTTGATCCGGCATTTGCAGTAAAATTACGTGATCAACAGATAAAAGAAATAATTCCTTACAATGATGAAGTATTAAAAACGTTGAATTAGGAAAATTTCGGTTACAGGGCAAGCTGTAATATAAGCTATTCGTAAATTCTACGAATTTGCTATAATAGGAGCATCAAGTCGAAATACACGGGGTGAAAAGGATGAATTCTGAAACGGAAGCTTTGGATTGTGAGCCGGCTTGTCACGGTTCAGATCAGGAAATTGAGCGTATAAAATCTTCCCTAGTTGAGGATTCCATCGCATACAAAATGTCGGAGCTGTTTAAAGCGCTAGGTGACCCGACACGGATCAAGCTGATTTATGCCCTGGCTCAAAAGGAACTGTGTGTTCATGATTTAACACAGGTGTTGAACATGGGCCAATCTGCAGTATCCCACCAGCTTCGTTATTTGCGCAACCTGCGTATTGTCAAACGACGCAAGGAAGGCAAGACAGTGTTTTATTCACTGGATGATAATCATGTGGAGCAGATTTTTTTGCAAACCCATCAGCACATATCACATCAATGATTTTTGACAAACCAACAGCAGGGCGCCAAGCAATTGGCGCTCTTTTGGTGTTTGTCCATTGAAGTCGATTTTTTTTCGTTAAAAAGGGCTATGATCATTGACTTTTGCCCCTAAACCTGAATATAATGACCTTAACAAATAATATATGAACAGTTGCTCATATATAGCTAATTGGAGGCCAATTATTATGGATGCTCTAAAAAGAAATGAACGGCATGAATGGGTTTTGGAAGGTCTAGATTGCGCCAACTGTGCTCTAAAGATTGAAAATGGAGTCAGTAAAATAGAAGGGGTCCTTGATTGCTCGGTCAATTTTGTAACAAAAACGTTGACGATGACCACAACTTCGGATCAAAAAGAAGAGGTTTTTCGCCAAACGGAACGGAAGGTCCACAGACTTGAGCCTCATGTTCGGATGGTTGCCAAAAGTGCGGGTGGACGCTTGCGCGAAGACAGTCGAAGTGGCGCTGGTGCAGTAGAGGTAAGCTGCACAGAGGATTGCGCATGCGGTCATGAGCATGATGGTGAAGGACATAATCACAATGATGGAAAGCATGCTGCTCACAGTCATGGTGGTCATAGCCATGAAGCACATGGCGCACACGATGGGCACGACCACGGTAATCATGCACACATGCACCACAATCACCATGCAGTGCACGATCATGGTGAAGCTACCCATGCTCATTCACATTCACACTCGCATGATGATAGTCATGCCGGGCATACGCATGATCATGGTACGGACGGTATGCGCCCCATGATTGCACGTCTGTCCATAGGAGCGGTTATTGCGGCTGTTGCCTGGTGGTTACCTGTCGAAGGTGTGGGCAAGCTGGCTCTATTTTTAGTGGCATATATCATCGTTGGCGGTGATGTTGTCTTGCAGGCTGCACGCAGCTTGGCGCGTGGAATGGCCTTTGATGAGTATTTCTTGATGACGCTGGCTACGGTGGGCGCATTTGCTATTGGGGAATACCCCGAAGGCGTAGCTGTCATGTTCTTTTATCAAATCGGAGAGCTATTCCAAGGCATTGCAGTTAACCGTTCACGTAAGTCCATCAGCGATCTGATGGATATCAGACCAGACTATGCCAACCTGAAGACGGCTGAATCCGTACGAAGGGTGTCTCCAGAAGAGGTCCGTATTGGAGATTTGATAGTGATCAAGCCGGGTGAGAAGATCCCGCTGGACGGTAAGGTTGTAGAAGGCAAGTCGCATGTCGATACCTCGGCGTTGACCGGTGAATCTGTGCCTCGTACCGTTGAGCCGGGAAGCAGTGTGATGAGTGGATTTGTGAACACGAACGGACTTCTGACGGTAGAGGTCAGCAAAGAATTTGGTGAATCTGCGGTCTCTAAAATTTTGGAACTGGTGCAAAATGCGAGTGCCAAAAAAGCGCCGACTGAAAAGTTTATCACGAAATTTTCCAGATATTATACTCCTGTAGTGGTTATTGTAGCGTTATTGCTTGCGGTTGTTCCTCCGCTTGTTGTGCCAGGTGCACAGTTTGCAGATTGGATATATCGTGCGCTTGTTTTCCTCGTTATTTCTTGTCCGTGTGCGCTAGTGGTGTCCATTCCACTGGGCTTCTTTGGCGGAATCGGGGCAGCCTCCCGTTCAGGTGTGCTGATCAAGGGTGGTAATTATCTTGAAGCCCTGAATCATGTGAAATATGCTGTTTTTGATAAAACAGGTACGCTCACCAAAGGTGTTTTCCACGTGACAGGGATTTATCCTGCCGAAGCTTTTACGAAGGAAAGTCTGCTGGAGACTGCTGCATTGGCTGAGATGCACTCCACGCATCCTATCGCAGCTTCTCTGCGTGAAGCTTATGGCAATGAACTTCAAACGGAGCGAGTGCAGCAATATAGCGAAATATCCGGTCACGGGATTCAGGCTCAGATCGATGGGCGCTTGGTATTGGCCGGAAACGCTAAGCTGATGGAGCGGGAGCATATTGCTTTTAATGTGGCGCAGCAAGCAGGACCATTGGATGAAGGAACGGTCGTACATGTGGCTGTAGACGGAACGTATGCCGGGTGTATTCTAATATCGGATGAGGTTAAGGAGGACGCGGCCAAGACGATTGCTTCGCTGAAAAAACTGGGGGTGGTAAAAACCATCATGCTAACAGGTGACAATCGGACAGTTGCCGAAGCTGTAGGACGTCAGTTAGGCCTGGATGAAGTACGGGCAGAACTGTTGCCTCAGCATAAAGCCGAAGCCATTGAGCAGTTGTCTGCAAGTAAAAAAACGAGCGATAAAATCTTGTTTGTAGGCGATGGAATTAATGATACACCTGTACTTGCTTTGGCAGATGTTGGTGTAGCGATGGGTGGTTTGGGCTCAGACGCTGCAATTGAAGCAGCAGATATCGTAATCATGAACGACGAGCCTTCAAGGCTGGTGACGGCGATTCATATTGCTCAACGCACACGCCGTATCGTATGGCAAAACATTATATTTGCGCTAGGTGTCAAAGTAGTATTTCTCTCATTGGGCGCGTTTGGTATTGCTACCATGTGGGAGGCTGTATTTTCCGATGTTGGTGTAACACTGCTAGCTGTATTAAATGTGATGCGTGTGCTGAAGGTTGGTACTGACGAATAAAAAGGGAACCCCCCGTTAACATTGGATGTAGGCATCCTATGAAAACAGGGGGTGTTTCTTTATAGCTGCCTTTTTTGTGCAGACATGTGCTTTCCGCAGTATAGATCTATTTTTCTCATATATAGTAGTTGTGCAGAGATGTATAAATGTGGGGAGGGCCTAATACGTTTAAGGTAGGGACTTAATAAGTAAGGCCCACGTAACATTCGGTTGCTCAGCAATGAGTAAGCGTTTTCTTTATTTGGAGGGGTACTCGAATTCGTGTGTGCCAACTTGCTGACGAAAGAAAGGATGGATTAATGGCATGGAGGCTAAACTGATGCATGTATTCGCAGAGCTGTTGGGTGGCATAAACAGCAGGGATTGCAACGTTCCAGAGCCAGGTAAGGAGTCTGCTGCACGGAGATTGGCTATGGAGACGCTAAGAGCAGGAAGCCATCAAGTATCTGCTGCACAGGAGGAAGATCCATTGAGCTGGCTGGTTGGTTTAGCCGAGCAGGGTGCAATCAGTCGAGCGGAGGCATTGCTGGCTGCAAACCCGGAATTACTTGGAGAATCGATGCTGAATAACGGCAATGATACAGAGCAAGCCATGGACACACTACTAAAATGGAGCGATGAATACAGCGACACCTCCATACGGCTTTATGCTGATGCTCCTGCAAGTATGAGTCGTAAAAGTACAGGAATACGCGATCTTGACGGTTATAGCCTTCTGCATGGTCCATTGTCACTGGCATCCGGCCGCGTGAGGGAATTATGCTATGCCTATTTGGACGCGGCAGAGTCTGGACAAAAGATTCATGCCCTTGCCGGGGAGCCCGATCCCATCCTTGCCCCCGGTTCCCGTGCATCCGAGACGTACACAACATTTAATAAAGCATCTGGTTTGCCTGGATTGTGTGAGCACCTGTCCCGACGAATCATTGGCCTGCTGGAAACAGAGTACGAGGGCTTGTTTGAGTTGCTGGACGGATTGCCGTTGACTATAGCTTTGACTGAGCAGAACAATGCAGTGGGCATTGGAAGTCTGCAAGATATGCAGTTGGAGGCCCTACTGCGTGCAGCGTTGCGAAGCATGCGACAGGGAGGAGAGCCACGGCTGGAGATTATGGTGCGCAATCCTACTGACGTAAACCAGTTCCAGACCATCCGAGACTGGATTGACGGCGTTGCCGAGCAAACGTTATGTGGCCGCCTGCGGTGCGTTCCATATCGGGTAGGTGTACTTTTGACGGTTGATACAAGTTTGGTGCCGAATGCAGGTCAAATAGGGGATGAGGAATCCGCACAGTCGGAGAAGTCGGACAACGCCGATGACATGTCCGAAGTGAGCGCACGACAGACCAAGCAGGCGGCTCAAGCCGCAGATTTGGCACGCTTTGCCGATACGGTCATTTTAGAAGTTTTACCAGCTCCATCTGATGGTATCAGAGCTGGGGATCCGTTGATTCCCTCTGTTGCTGATGGGCATGAGAATGCTAATGAAACGATAAAACGCATAATGGAAGCTGTTCGGCGTGTAAAGCCTGAGGTTCCTATATGGGTGGCGATAGATAAAATTCACTATTTCCTAGATAGGAATTGGATCTGGGAGAACGAGCTAACGGGGGTCATTTGCTCAGACCCAGCAGTTCCTACTGTACGTCTTGCGGCTGCGCGTTGGAGGCTGCAACAGCAAGCCAATCGGCAACACACTTCAGAAACTGCACACACCCATGCGTGGAAGTTTCCACTTTAGCCTGAAGAATTTATGTGATAGAACGCTTTGAAATATTGAGGATACCTGCGTTGTTTACGCGGGTATCTTTTTTATTTAGGCTATTAGCAGTTTACAAGCGGAAAAGAAAGGGTATATAATAAAACAAAAGTTTCTCTAAGACAAAATAATTGTATAGACGCAAAAATGATTATCATTCTCACTGCCAAACATGCTGCTTCGGGCTTCCCGAAGCAGCATGTGCTATTTTAGGGCACTTAACAATGGATATCATTCTCAATGAAATGCAAGTACAAGGAACAAAAAATGGAAAGGAACGTGACATGATGCAAGCAGTTCAACGACTACAAGATACATTGTCTCCCTCTAACCGAGCACTTTCAAAAAACAGTGGCAGCGGACGCCCCGGTCCAAATCGCAAGCCGCAATTTCAGCTCAAAAGCATGCTGAAAAATAAGGAGATGCAGGCTGCTCTAGGCAGTGGAATACTAATGCTGATGGCATGGGGGGTTTCACATTGGTGGCAATGGCTATCCGTCATTCTCTATGTGGTGTCTTATGCCCTTGGAGGCTGGTCCAAAGCCAGAGAAGGGATTGAAACCCTGATCCGAGAACATGATTTGGATGTTAATTTACTCATGATCGCTGCGTCTTTAGGAGCTGCGGCCATTGGCTACTGGAATGAAGGAGCCATGCTGATTTTTATTTTTGCACTCAGCGGTGCGCTGGAGAGCTATACCACGGAGCGTAGTAGTAAGGATATTTCCGAGCTCATGGCGTTGAAGCCGGAAACAGCTTTGCGCTTGTCTCACGAGGGAACAGAAACGGTTGGCATTGAGCAGCTGTTGCCAGGCGACCTGCTGCTGGTTAAGCCGGGCGAACTAATTCCGGCGGACGGTCGAGTCTCCAAAGGTGTGTCGGCAGTGAATCAGGCATCCATTACCGGGGAATCTGTTCCGGTAAACAAGATGGCAGGTGACGAAGTATATGCAGGCACCATCAATGGAGAAGGCGTGCTGTATGTGGAGGTCAGCCAGTCCTCGGAAGATACTTTATTTTCAAAAATTATTCGTATGGTAGAAGAGGCCCGGACTGAAGTTCCCGATTCCCAGCGGTTTATTAAAACATTCGAATCGGTATACGCCCGAATTGTTGTTGCCGTCACGTTGATCGTCATTGTGGGTGCGCCCATTGTATTGGGCTGGACATGGGCAGCGGCGTTTTACAAGGCGATGGTGTTCCTTGTCGTGGCCTCACCTTGTGCGCTGGTTTCATCCATTATGCCGGTAATGCTATCCGCTATTTCCAACCGTGCTCGGCGGGGCATCTTGTTCAAAGGTGGCGCGCATGTGGAGAATATGGCACTGACATCTGTCGTTGCTTTTGACAAAACGGGCACGTTAACGAAGGGCTCACCTGTGGTCACGGATTGGATTATCGCCCCAGATTACGATGCTGATGAGCTATTGCATATTGTCGCGACAATCGAAAGCTATTCCTTACATCCGCTGGCACGAGCGATTGTAGCCAAAGCCGAAGCTGAATTGGGACAGAGAGAGCTTCTCACAGCCGAGCAAGTGCAGGCTCTTACCGGATGGGGAATGGAAGGCATCATAGGTGGGGTGAAATGGAAAATCGGTCGCACGAATGTACTGGATGAACCTGGTCTTCTGGCTGGACCAGAGTGGGTGGAGAGTCGAGCCCGACTGGAAGCCGAGGGCAAAACCGTATCCATCATTCTTGCGGATGATCGGATTGCCGGGATGCTGGCGCTGCGTGACGAGTTGCGTCCACAGGCGCGCGAGTCCGTGAAACGTCTGCAAGCACAGGGTATCCGGGTCGTCATGCTGACCGGAGACCGACCGGAAACGGCTGCCGTGATCGCGGCGCAGGCTGGAGTCGACGCCGTATATGCTGGCTTAATGCCGGAGGACAAAGTCAGTCATATTCGTATGCTGCGAGAGCAATACGGGCATGTCGTTATGGTCGGCGACGGTGTGAATGATGCTCCGGCTTTGACTGCAGCTACTGTAGGGCTGGGCATGGGGATGCATGGCAGCGGAGCAGCACTGGAGGTTGCAGATGTGGTGCTAATGAACGACGGAATCGAGGAGATTGCTCCGACGATAGCACTGGCGCGCAAGGCGCAGCGAGTGGTCAAACAAAATATGATCTTCGCGGTAAGTGTCATTGTGCTGCTGGTGATCAGTAACTTTGTGCAAGATATAGCCCTGCCTTTTGGGGTCATTGGACATGAAGGCAGCACACTCCTAGTCATTTTGAACGGCCTGCGTTTATTGCGCTCATAAGAAAATAATCCAATTCACAAATCACAAGATTACAAACAAGAAGGAGCATTCAACCCTCTTACATCCAAGGGGGGATGAATGCTCCTTCTTTGGCAGTATCAGTCTATTTTGTATGCAAAGCAGGTTCATCTCATATCTTTAATTTGCGACTGCTGTACACCTATCTATGACGCGGTGTAGATCGCCGCAAGAACAGGGAAAACAATAATCCCGCCAGCGCAATCCCGGTTGCAATGATGAAGGCATCATTAATGCCATGGATCGTCGATTCTGTAACAGCGCTTCGGTATACCTGTTGTAGCGCGAGTGCAGAGCCGCTTTCCGCAGAAATACCCGCCGATTGTGCAAGGGTTTGTCCCAGTTGCGATACGCCTTCCGTTACAGAAGCATTCGCTGTGGTAGCGACATTCGCATAATCTGCCATATGAACTGTAGTCCGGCTACTCATTACTGTAATAAGCAAAGCGGTACCGATAGATCCAGCGATTTGCCGTACTGTATTGGACATGGCAGTACCATGACTGCCGAGATGGGCAGGTAGCTGGTTTAGCCCTTCCGTCTGGACGGACATCATCAGCAATGACATTCCGAAGCTGCGAATCGTATAGATGATCATAATATGTCCGTAGGTGGTGGCATCGGTCAGCAAACTGAATTCCCAGGTCGTGACTGCTGTAATGATCAGTCCAATGATCGCCAACGGCCTTGCGCCTATACGGTCAAATACTGCCCCTGATATCGGTGACATCACACCCATCAGCAGTGCACCCGGCAACAGCAGCAGACCGGATTGCAGCGGTGTAAAGCCGCGTATATTTTGTAAATAGATTGGCAGCAGTAGCATCCCGCCGAACATCGTCATGTTGACGGTAGCCCCAACTAAGGTTGATACAGTAAAAATATCATATTTAAACACACGGAACTCCAGCATCGGCTGTATCATATTTAGCTCGCGCACGATAAACAATACAATAAACACAACCCCGGCAGCGAGTGTAAGGATTACCGTATTGCTACTCCAGCCTTTGTCTCCAGCCGAACTAAAGCCATACAACAGGAAGCCAAACCCAAGGGTGGAGAAGATGGTTCCCAACAGGTCAAAGTTCGGTTTCGTTAGCTTGGATACATTTTTGAGCCAGCGTATGGCAAACAGAATATCAATGACCGCCAGCGGAATAACGAGTAAAAATAGCAGCCGCCAGCTGTAATGCTCCACAATATAGCCGGATAAAGTCGGTCCAATCGCCGGGGCAAACATCATGGCGATTCCCATAGTACCCATGGCAGCGCCCCGTTTTTCTGGAGGAAACACAGTCAGGAACACGTTCATGACCACAGGCATGATGATGCCTGCTCCGCTGGCCTGGATAACACGTCCAACCAGCATAGGCGCAAAGCCGGTACTGGCAGCACAGACGACAGACCCGGCAGTAAATAACCCCATCGCGGAGATGAACAGTGCACGTGTTCCGAATGACTCAATCAGAAAAGCAGTGATAGGAATCAAAATTCCGTTTGTCAGCATATATCCGGTGGATAACCATTGAACGGTTGTGGCAGATACATTGAAGTCATTCATCAAGTGTGGAATAGCCACGTTAAGCAGCGTTTGATTCAAAATCGAAATGAAGGCGCCTAGCAGTAGCACGGACAGAATGCGTCCGACGGACATTTTTTGATCCATGACAGCCTCCTACTTATGAACTCTGATCGTTGCACTCATTCCCGGGATAATACCTAGGCCCTTGTAACCTTGAATGGAAATGTTGACAGGCACGACCTGCGTCACCTTGGTATAGTTGGCAGTGGTATTGGAAGTGGGCAGCAGTGAAAAGGTGGATGCGGTTGCCAGACCGATCTTTTCGAGTTTACCGGTCAGGGATGTATCTGGGTAAGCATCAATATACACATCTACGGTCTGGCCTACTTGAAGATCCTGCACAGCCGTTTCGTCTATATTGGCAGTAATCCAAAGATTGTTCAGATCAAATGCTTTCGCTAAAGGTGTGCCCGCCCCGACTATTGAGTTGTTGACTGCGGTTTGCTGTACGATGGTACCGTCAGTCGGGATCGTAACGCTGATCCGGCTTCCGCCTCCCTCTACACTACCAAGCGAGCTGCCAGCGGTATACGTTTTACCAACTTCAGCGTTCCAGCCCGTGAGCTTTCCTCCGCTTGGAGAGGCAACAGTAACTGCTTGTCCGCTTACTTGTGCATTGTCGGTTTTTATGTAGTTGGCGGATTGATTGTAGTAATAGGCGGCGGCTCCACCTCCTGCGAGAATAATGATGATTACGAGCAGATTAACTAATATGGCGCGCGAATTCATATTGTGCATGCCTCCTTAGTGTTTTTGGATGTTCAAAGTATGCGTCAAACGATTCATAATATTCAGATGGATTCTAGGAAAGGTTAAGAGCGTATGCAAAAGGATGATCTTGCTGATAAAGGATGATGCGCATAATGACGACCAGAATCATGATTGTATATGACAGTGAAAATGGACATACCGAACGTCTCGCTCGCTCAATCGCAGAAGGAGCACGCCTGAATCACACAGAAGTGGCGCTAAAGCATGTGAATGAGGCCGATGTGAATGAGCTAGTAAGCGCGGATGCGATCATATGGGGGTGCCCGGGTCATTTTGGTACCATCAGCAGCGGTCTGAAGAGCTGGATTGACAAGCTCGGATATTTGTGGGCGCAGGGCAAGCTGGTGGACAAAATCGGTGCAGTATTTTGCACAACTGCTACCGTTCATGGTGGATTGGAATCAACGCTTTTGAATTTGATTACTCCTATGCTTCATCAAGGCATGATTATTGTAGGCCTGCCCGCTAGCATCACGGAAAATGCGCTCTACGGCTCCTATTACGGTGTAGGGGTAACATGTCCGGTGGAGACAGACCCCGATGGACCGCCCAACCTTCCAACGGGCGATGATCTTTCGTTAGGTCGCTCTTTGGGCAAAAGGGTTGCTGAGATGGCGGGACGGTACCGTAGCGCTGAAAGAGAATAGGAGGCCGCCGATGACCATTGCTTTTATCGCAGTAGCTGTGGTTGCCTTGATCTTTTTGCTGGTATTTAACACAAAGATGACGCGCAAGTCCTCGGCCAAGAATCGCCCCAGCCAAGAGGAATCCCGGCAAAGAAGTAAACGTCCTTATCCTGTGCAAGTGGAACCCAAGGCGCATGAATTAACGGAACATAACGGAGAGATGCCGCCTAAGGATTCCGAAGTTGAAGAACATCGTGCCAAGGAGCATCAGAAGTTGCCTGATATCCAAACGGATATGAAGGTGGAAAAAGATCGCAAGAACATAGAAGGTGCTTACGGGGATCAGGATTATCGTGCAGCTTTGCGTGGTTTTGCTGGAAAGGACGGAGAAAAGGATGGAGGTTCCCCAAGATCCAATGGGAAGAAAGGGACTTCCAAAAGTAAGGACGAACAGTACCGTGAAGCACTGCGTTCCATGAACCAAAAAAAATGAGGTCCCATCATTTGAACATGGCAAAAAGGCTGCTTTTCTGTCTGAATTACAGACAGAAAAGCAGCCTTTTTGTGCTGCGCGGCTATAGCCATTCGGTTAGCCCGATCATCGTAATCAAGCCAAGAATAAAAGAGAATGTGGCGATCCGCTGGTTACCGTCCCCGTGACTTTCGGGAATCAGTTCCTTATAGACAATAAACATCATAGCCCCGGCGGCAAAAGCAAGGCCATACGGCACCAGTCCGTTCACCCAGCTGCTTAAATAAAAGCCGATCAGACTGGTGATGATTTCCACAGCCCCCGTTAGGGTAGCAATGCCCAATGCCTTGAAACGACCGATGTTTTGATTCACAAGGAATAACGCTACAATAAAGCCTTCAGGGGCATTTTGCAGACCGATAGAGAAGGCAATGAGATTGCCTAGATTCTGAGTCTCACTCGCGTAGCTGACCCCAACAGAGAGCCCTTCCGGCAAGTTGTGCAACGTAATAGCTGCAATAATGAGAAAAGATTTGGACTCCAATTGAAAAGTTTTGGAATCCGGGTCCTCCAAATCGGCATGGGGGATATACATTTCCATCACCAGTAATACGAGGCAACCAAGCAAAATTCCCGCAGTCAACACGAACCAATTGGAATGCTGGATCGCTTCTGGAATCAGGTTATACACGGATGCAGAGGTCATAATTCCTGCGGCATAAGCCAGCAGAACATCGCGAAGCCGATGCGTGATATTACGCATAAACAATATAGGTACGGCGCCGAGTCCGGTGGACAGGGCAGAAATTAAGCTACCTACGAAAACGTCATTCATAATCGGGATAATCCCTCCATACCTCATTTATCTTTAAACTTCGCTTCATGAAAACTTCATTTGACTGTTTACAGCTCTTTCCGCATAATGAAATTAGGATTTAGAATCAGTCTAAGTCATAAGAAGCTAGAAAACAAGTGATTCGTTTTTACAACATCCGGGTGTCCACTTTTTGGGATGAGCTTCTGCTGGCACTACTTTTAGAGTATATGCAGCAGCCCAGCGCCCGGTACCGAAAACTCGCTATATAATACTTATGATATTTTAGGAGGAACCAAGATATGTACAAGTCCATTATTATAGGTACCGGCCCTGCCGGTTTGACCGCCGCTATTTACCTGGCACGTGCTAATATGAACCCGCTGGTAATCGAGGGACCACAGCCAGGTGGACAATTAACCACGACTACAGAAGTTGAGAATTTTCCAGGCTTTCCTGAAGGAATCATGGGACCTGATTTGATGGATAATATGCGTAAGCAAGCGGAGCGTTTTGGCGCTGAATTCCGCACAGGCTGGGTGAACAAGGTAGACACAACTGCTCGTCCATTTACGCTGGATGTAGAAGGTTTGGGTGAACTGGTTACCGATACGCTGATTATTTCCACAGGGGCGACTGCCAAATACCTGGGGATACCCGGTGAACAAGATAATATCGGACGCGGCGTGAGCACTTGCGCTACCTGTGACGGGTTCTTCTTCCGCGGCAAAGAAATCGTTGTTATCGGCGGTGGGGACTCTGCACTGGAAGAAGCTAATTTCCTGACTCGCTTTGCTTCCAAAGTAACGTTGGTACATCGTCGTGAAGAATTGAGAGCTTCTAAAATTATGCAGGATCGTGCTCGTGCGAACAGCAAAATTGAATGGGCGCTCAATCGTACTCCTGTCGAAGTAGTTGCAGACGAAAACGGAGTAACTGGCTTGAAAGTGCTAAACAACGCAACAGGTGAAGAGGAAATCATTACAGTGAGCGGCGTATTCGTGGCAATTGGCCATCATCCGAATACAGGCTTCCTCGAAGGACAAATTACAACGGATGCGAACGGTTATATCGTCGTCAATCCGGGTACCTCCGAAACAAACGTGCCTGGCGTATTCGCTTGTGGCGACGTACAGGATACACGCTACAGACAAGCGATTACCGCAGCAGGTAGTGGTTGTATGGCTGCTATGGACAGCGAGAAATACATCGAAAGTCTGGAGCACAGCGCACTTGCCCTGTAATGATATTTGGAAGTATGAATAAATATAATGTAACAAAATAAATGATGAGGTGATATTCATGGAAAAAGCAATAGTTTACACATCTACAAACTGTCCGCATTGCCGTCAAGTAAAAAGCTACCTGGCTGAAAAAGGTGTCGAATACGAAGAACGCAACATTGAAACCAATGAAGCTTTTGCGCAAGAGGTTTGGGATATGGGCATTCGCGCTGTTCCATTGACTTTGATCGGAGAAGAACGTATTTCCGGTATGAACAAAACCAAGTTTGAAAAAGTGTTGAACGCTTAATCCAACCTAACAGCAGATAACGGATTTTGCAAAATCCTAAGCAAAAAAAGCGTACAGGAACCTGGTGTTCCTGTACGCTTTTTTTATAAAGATACACGTACACGCCCGAGAAAAGGAGCTGTTGCCGCATAGGCGGCACCTAGCATCGTCGAACGGCTGCCAAGCGTGGAGAAACGAATCTGTAGTTGCCGGCGGTGATAGGGCAGGGCACGTTCGTCAATCACTTTACGCATACTTTGCTCCAACCAAGGTCTGGCTTCCGCGAGTGGGCCGCCAATGATAAGCATACCAGGGTTGAGGCTGTTCACAATGTTGGTAATACCCACACCCAAATATCGCCCGATTTCACCAAGGACGCTTAATGTACTCACATCACCTTGCTGGGCAAACGGTAATAATCCCGCTGTATTATGTGCGGGCAGCTTCAATGTGGATGCTACATACGCCTTCTCCGAAGCATACAGCTCCCAGCAGCCTCGGCTGCCGCAGGAGCAGAGGCGCCCATTCCAGTCAATGGACATATGTCCGCTCTCGCCCGCGTATCCCCAAGCCCCTTGATACGGCTTGCCATCAATGATAATTCCGGCCCCGATCCCGGAGCCTGCACTGATGTAGACCAGATCCCGCACCAGTTGCCGATGATCGGCGTCCATACCATAGTACAATTCGCCTTGTGCACCGACGTTGGCCTCATTATCCACCACTATGGGAAGACCCAGCTCTGTCTCCAGCTGCTGCCGTAGCGGAACCTCTTCCCAGCCCAGATTGGGTGCGAATAAAACATTTCCGGTTTCATCCACCATCCCTGGTACCCCCAACCCAATGCCGACAATACCGTGAGGGGAGGGAGGGGTGACCTGCATGAGCTTCTGAACGAGCTTACGGATTTGTTCGATGACAAAGTCAGGATCATGCTGGGTTAGAGAAAGGGTAAGCTCTGTTTCAATGGTACCTGCCAGATCGGTCAGAGCGCCCTTGATGTACTGTACACTAACCTCGATACCAAGTACAAAGCCTGCACGGCTGTTGAACAGCAGCATTAAAGGTTTGCGCCCACCGCTGGATTCTCCTAATCCTGTCTCATACACCAATCCATCGGTGATAAGCTCTGCAACCAGGTTGGACACGGTGGCCTTGTTTAATCCGGTTTGACTGGATAACTGTGCCCGGGATAGAGGGGCATGAAGGCGGATGCGCTCCAATACAATGGATTTATTCAGCTTTTTGACAAGCGCCTGATCGCCAGTAACATTCATGGTTATTTCCCTTCCTGTTGATGTAATTCCCGTTATTATATCATAAAAATAAACTTAGTTTAAGCAATAGACAAAGTTTCTTGGCTGTGCTAGAATCATTTTTGTAAACGTTTACTACAAAGGAGGAACTTATAATGGCTTATTTCGAACAAGTATCCAAAATTAACTTTGAGGGCAAGCAATCCGATAATCCTTTTGCGTTCAAATTTTATAATCCTCAGGAAATAGTAGCGGGAAAAACGATGGAGGAGCATTTGCGTTTTAGTATGGCCTATTGGCATACGCTGGTTGCAGGCGGCTCTGATCCTTTTGGAGTAGAGACTGCGGAACGCCCATGGTCCAAGTTTACCGGACTTGATTTGGCGAAGGCACGTGTGGAAGCTGCCTTTGAGCTGCTGGATAAACTGAATTTACCTTATTTCGCCTTCCACGATGTGGATATTGCTCCTGAAGGCGCGTCACTGAAGGAATTTTACAGCAATCTGGATACCATCGTGGATCTGATTGAGGAGCACATGAAGGCTACGGGGAAAAAGCTGCTGTGGAACACGGCGAACATGTTTAGCCATCCACGTTATTTGCATGGAGCTGCGACGACTTGCAATGCAGATGTATACGCACACGCAGCTGCTCAAATTAAAAAAGGACTGGAAGTGGGCAAACGTCTGGGCGCAGATAACTACGTATTCTGGGGAGGCCGTGAAGGCTATGAAACACTGCTGAATACAGATTTGAAGTTGGAACAGGACAATTTGGGACGGATGTTCCATATGGCCGTGGACTACGCGCGTGAAATCGGCTTTGACGCTCAATTCCTGATTGAGCCAAAACCGAAGGAGCCAACCAAGCATCAGTATGATTTTGATGCGGCGACGACGATTGCCTTCCTGCAAAAATATGATCTGGATCAGCATTTCAAGCTTAATCTGGAAGCTAACCATGCCACTTTGGCGGGTCATACTTTTGATCATGAAGTACGTGTAGCACGGGTTAACGGCATGTTGGGTTCCCTGGATGCCAACCAAGGTGATTTGCTGCTGGGCTGGGATACGGACGAATTCCCGGTTGATCTGTATGATGCCACACTAACCATGTATGAAGTACTGCAAAATGAAGGATTAGGCCGTGGCGGTATCAACTTTGATGCCAAGGTGCGCAGAGCATCGTTTGAGCCAGAAGATTTGTTCCTCGCGCACATCGCAGGTATGGATACGTATGCGAAAGGGTTGAAGGTAGCCGCCAAACTGATCGAGGATCGTGTGTTTGAGGACTTTATTGAGAAGCGGTACAGCAGCTTTAAAGAAGGCATTGGAGCAGACATTGTATCCGGAAAAGCAACGCTTGCTTCCCTGGCTGAATATGCTCTGGCGAACGAAGCACCACGCAAAAACGTGTCCGGTCGTCAGGAATATCTGAAAGCAACATTGAATCAATACATTTTGGCTGATTAATGCCGGAATTTATATATGAATAAGGGCCGTACGATCACAGGGAAGGAGGAACTCCAATGCAGGAGAAGCTAAAACAGGAGCTGGAGCGCTATGTCATCGGCGTGGATTTGGGTACTAGTGCGGTCAAAACGGTGCTGGTCAACCGTAAGGGGCAGGTGGCTTATGAAACCTCTCAGTCATATCCTCTTCATCAGCCGAAAGCAGGGTATAGCGAACAGCAGCCTGAAGACTGGGTGCGTGGGACGTTAGCATCGTTGAAAGAGCTTGTAGAGAAGGCCGGAATCTCCGGAACAGATGCTGTGGACGGCATCAGCTTTTCGGGGCAGATGCACGGGCTTGTGCTGACTGACAAGGAAGGCCAAGTGCTTCGTCCAGCTATTCTATGGAATGACACGCGCACAACGGCACAATGCCGCCGTATTGAAGAACAGCTCGGGCCAGCGCTGCTAAGTATCGCGCGCAACCGCGCGCTGGAAGGCTTCACGCTACCCAAGCTGCTGTGGGTGCAGGAGCATGAGCCAGACGTGCTGGCTCGTGCGGCCCATTTTATGCTGCCCAAAGATTATGTGCGCTATTGTCTCACAGGAGAGTTGGCGATGGAGTATTCGGATGCGGCGGGCACGCTGCTGCTAGACATCGCGAACAAGCAGTGGAGCGAAGAGATCGCAGCTGCGTTTGATCTGCCGTTGTCGCTGTTCCCGCCGCTGGTGGAATCCTTTGACCAGACGGGTACACTATTGCCGGAGATTGCGGAGCAGAGTGGGCTTTCGTCTGAAACCAAGGTCTATGCAGGTGGAGCAGACAACGCATGTGGCGCGATTGGTGCCGGCATTTTGAGCGAAGGCCGCACCTTGTGCAGTATCGGCACCTCAGGAGTTGTGCTTTCCTATGAGGAACGCAAGGATATCGACGTTCAGGGACGGGCACATTTTTTTAATCATGGTGAGCAGGATGCTTATTATATTATGGGGGTTACACTCGCGGCCGGATATAGCTTGACCTGGTTTAAGGATACCTTTGCGCCGGAACATTCTTTTGATGCGCTGTTGGAGGATGTAAACTCGATCGAGCCGGGCAGCCGAGGGCTGTTGTTCACGCCTTATATCGTGGGCGAACGTACCCCTCATCCGGATGCAGCTATTCGAGGCAGCTTTATCGGGATGGATGCAGGGCATAAGCTTCCGCATTTTACACGAGCAGTGCTGGAGGGAATTACGTTTTCGCTCAAGGAATCCATTGATATTCTCAGAGGCACGGGCAAAACGGTGAATGAAGTGATTTCCATCGGCGGCGGTGCGCGTAATGAGACATGGCTGCAAATGCAGGCCGATATTTTTAACGCGGATATCGTCAAGCTGGAAAGTGAGCAGGGTCCTGCCTTGGGAGCGGCTATGCTGGCTGCATATGGTAGCGGGTGGTTTGAATCGCTGCAGGCGTGCGCTGAAGCTTTTCTGCGTGAAGCAGCAAGATATACGCCAAATCCGGAACGTGTGGCACAGTATGAAGGCTTATACGAGCTATACCGTGAAGTTTATCTACACACGCGGGAGCTAAGTGAGCAATTGGCGGTCTATCGGTAATACAGTGAACTTTGAACGTAAATGAGAAGCGGCTTCGGGTGTAGGAATCCCCGAAGCCGCTTATTTCATGGATGATAAGTTTTGGATTAAACACTTTTCTTCATTTTTGCATGACCTTTATTCACCGAGCTCACGGCACAGCCTGGGCATGACTTGCTCGATGAACAGCCAGCACAGGCGCCTTGGCGGCTTTTTCGCAAAAATCTTACCAGCACCCACGCACTGTAACCGAGGATCACCAATAAAATAATGATATTGACCATGGAATCCACTTCCTTTTATATACTCTAGGGTCTGACTTAACCCCAACCTAATAATCTGCCACACTGATAGATCAAGACGGCGATGATATATGCCACGGTCAAAGGATAGATCACAGAAAATGCGGTCCAGCGCCAGGAGAGTGTCTCCTTGCGAATAACCGCTACCGTAGCCAGACACGGCACATACAACAGAATGAACACCATAAAGCTAAATGAGGCAAGCGATGTAAAAGCATGACTGACTTGCAGTTCCAATCCCTGCATATCGGGAACATGATAAATGATATTCATCGTTGAGACGATAACCTCTTTGGCCATAAAGCCTGTAAGCAGAGACGCGCCTGCTTGCCAGGTGCCAAAACCAAGAGGGGCCAATAGAGGTGCAAACCATCCTCCAATCGTAGCGAGCAGGCTGTCATCCATTTCTACGCCAAAGCCCTGCGGACCGAAATTGGACAAGAGCCAGATGCCTACAGAGCCTGCAAGAATAATCGTTCCGGCTTTACGGACGAAGCCTTTGACCTTCTCCCATGTGCTGCGAAATAATGTAAGAGCCTGCGGCACCCGATAGGGAGGGAGCTCTACGATAAAGAGGGAGGGCTCACCTGATAAAATAGATACTTTGGAAAAAATTTTGGCAAGTATAAGCGATACGATGATCCCTAACACATACATCAGCATGATAATGCTCGCCGCATGTGACGGGAAAAATACACCTGCAAACAACGCATAGACTGGCAAGCGGGCCGAGCATGACATAAAGGGTACCAGCAACGTTGTAATGAGGCGTTCTCTTGGTTGTTCAATGGTGCGTGCTGCCATAATAGCTGGCACATTACAGCCAAATCCGATGATGAAGGGAATGAAGCTTTTTCCGTTCAAGCCCACGGCTTGCATCAAGCGATCCATGAGTATCGTGACCCGTGCCATATACCCGGAGTCTTCGATTACCGAGATAATCAGAAATAAGATAGCAATTTGAGGCAGAAAAACAAGCACACCCCCGACCCCAGCCACGATGCCGTCCACGACTAGACTTTGCGTAAAAGCGGACGCGTTCAAGTGAACGAGTAATTCAGTAATCCAGCTGCTGAGTGTCCCTGAAAAAAATTCATCCAGCATATCTGAAAGAATGGTACCCGCCCAATCGAAGGTAAACTTAAAGGTAGCGTACATTAACAGTAAAAAGATCGGAATCCCCAAGTACCGATGAGTTAGCAGTGCATCCAGCTTATCAGTCAGGCTGTGCGGTCTGAGTTTGGATGTGTCAACTGCCTTGGTGCACAGCTCAGCAATCCATGCTGTTCTTACAGAACGAATATGTTGAGCAGGGGTGCTGGCATACCCTTCCCTGAGAAGCTCTTCCTCGCAGCGCTGGATGCGTGCAGTTACTTGCTCACGCCGTGTCTCATTCGTCATCCATTCCATGACGACCGGATTGTTTTCCAGACATTGCAGTGCAGCCCAGCGGGGTTGAGGCACAGATGTATGCGGCAGCAAGTTGCAAATATCCGCAATAGCAGCTTCGACGGCAGGGCCGTAATCCAGTTGAAAAGCATTGGATGTATGTCTGACCTCTCGAAGGGAAGCAAGCATTTGCTTACTTCCACTACCTGTACGTGCCACCATCGGAATAATGGGAACGTTCAATTGATCAGCCAACAGTTCCTTGTTCACCCGAAGACCGGTGGCATCGGCTACATCGGTCATGTTTAAGCCAAGTACAAGCGGACGGCCGTATTCCAATAATTGTACGGTCAGATATAGATTGCGCTGGAGCTGGGAAGCATCCACGATGTTAATTAGCGCCGCAGGCGGTTCTTCCAGCAAATAACGGGTTGCGACGCCTTCATCCAGCGACAGAGGGAGTAAAGAGTAGGCACCCGGCAAATCCACCAATACGGCAGACTTGTCACGCAGGATTCCTGTTTTCTTTTCCACAGTGACGCCGGACCAGTTTCCTACTTCTGCATACGTACGAGTCAACTTGTTGAATAATGAGGTTTTTCCTGTATTGGGATTACCGAAAAGAGCGATCATGTCCATGTCGGAACGACCTCCAGTTGCTTCACTTGATTTTGACGGAGGCCGACTAACTGGCCGTTGCATTCAATGACGATCGGGCCGCCCAATAAACTGATCTTTTTTAAGCGTATAATGGAGCCTTCGTTGATGCCCATGTCTGTTAAACGGCGGCGCAATGAGGGGTGAAGAGTGGCAAGAGATTGCAAACGCACAGTCTGACCTAATGGTGTACGAAGGAGTGAGATACATTCTGCCATGGTGCTCAGCCTTTCTGATCTAGAATGAGAATCAATATCATTTACTTCCGATGCCAGTACCATATCATGAGGAGTACTAGATTGCTGTGATAAAATTCTCTGCGAACGACATGTTTATGTATAGCCCTCTCTGTTATATAACAGATTAAGGTGTCGCAACCTGCCTTTAAATGCACTCATACCCGCCTGCAACCGACAAAACTAGAGCGTTTGGGGCAACTGTTTTTATGGTAAGATAGAGCTGTTTACAACTATGCTAAGAAGGGCAGGAACGCTCTGTATGAACAGAAAAATCGGGGTTAGGCTTGTAAAATGTCTGGTTGCAGGTGCAGCGCTGGCTGTGTTGCTGCCGCAGGCTGTAGAGTGGGGCAACAATGTGTATGCGGCGTCGGTCAAGCCGACTCCCTCCGTATCATCGCAGCAGCTTCAAAACAAGCTTTTACAGGCAATGGCTACGCGGAGTGAAACGCTGACCTTTACATATCAAGGGCGAGTGAACGGTCTCAAGCAGCAGTTACAGACAGCCATCCAACAGGCGATGGAGAGCGATCCGTATGTGAATTATACGATCAAAAGCTACGCATTCAGCTATACAGGCACAACCACCTCCGCCCAGGTTACGATTCGTTTAAGCTACCGGGAAACGAAGGAACAGACGGCATATGTGGATAGCACAGTGCAAGCTGTGCTGGGGGATATCATTACGAAGGGAATGACGGATCATGAAAAGGTGAAGGCCATCCATGATTGGATCGTCGTTCGCCTGAAGTATGATGAAGCACAGCAAAAGTACACAGCCTATGATGGTCTGAAAACGGGAAGCACGGTCTGCCAGGGTTATTCGCTGTTGGCTTATAAAATGCTCGAACGAGCAGGGATTACAAATCGGATTGTGGAAGGTAGAGCAGGAGGGCAGTTGCATGCATGGAATCTTGTTTTATTAGATGGCCGATGGTATCACATGGATACGACATGGGATGACCCGACCCCCGATCGCGCGAACGAGGTAAGCACTTCATATTATCTGCTGACGGATTCAGAAATGCGGCGGGATCATTCGTGGGTTAAACAATATCCTCAGGCGAACACATCGTACCGCGAAACCTTATCGGCATTGATAGCTGCCGGAGGAGCAAAGGCTGCCGTGTATCAAAAACTGTACAATAACCTGGAATATCCATTGCAAGACGGCAAGGGACTGGTTAAATCATCAGCTGACATTAAGGAACAGGTTCGGAAGATGATAACTAAGGGAGAAACGTCACTTACTTTTGGCTATCAAGGGACGGAACGAAGTCTTAAGGAGGATTTACAGTCCTTGTATCAACTCGACTTGAAATCCATTTCCTATCAGATTACGGATCTCGGAAGTACCGGCAATCTTCGGGTAACCCTGAAATGGACTTAATTATTCGGCTGTAAAAAAGCCACCTTATCAAAGGAGTATTCTAATTTATATGCACAAGCGTTCCTTTACCTATTTGCTTGGCACGCAGACGATGTCCAATGCGGCCGACATTCTTTACATTATGGCACTTGTGTCGCTGGTTTTTCATGAAACAGACTCGATCTTCTCTTCAGTGCTCGTTCCGTTGCTGCGGATGGGGGCGCAGATGATCAGCGGCTTTTTGGCACCGCTCATTTTGGCCCGATTCCAGCTTCCTTTTATTTTATTCGTTTCCCAGTTTGGACAACTGGCTTTCTTCGCTATTCTGCTGGGACACTTATGGTCAGCGGGCACAGAGCCCGTATGGGTGATTGTGTTCGCGTTGGTGGCAGCCATGTCCTTTCTGGACGGCTGGACTACACCTGCTCGCAATGCACTGATTCCCCGCCTTGCTTCTGGGGAAGGACTCATGCGGGCAAACAGTCTGGTATCGGTCAGTGATCAGACGGTGCAATTAGCAGGGTGGGGGCTTAGTGGTGTGCTCGTAGCTATGCTGGGCTCGGAGAAAACATTGCTGGTGGCTGGCGGTCTGTATATGATAGCACTGATCTTCACCAGCTTGATTCGAGATCCCCTAGAGGGCAAAGCTCATTATTTGCTTCAGCCTGGAACAAGGGTACAAAATGGGGATTCCTTGGCTTCTGAGGTTGTAACCGAGCCGGGACAAGGGCAACATGACTTGCCTCCAGCGCAGTTGGAAGATAAGCTGTATGGTCCGGAATCAGAGAGCCCAGCGGTGCCTCCTAAACGTAAAAAAGAAATACTGCGTGAAGGCTGGAGTCTCATCGGAGCCAGTCACAGACTGAAGGCTCTTATTTTTATGGATATGATTGACCTGCTGGGGGGATCGGTTTGGGTAGGCGCGTTCACGCTTGCCTTCGCTCAGCAGGTCTTGCACAAGAGCGAGGCATGGTGGGGATACATTAATGCGGCGTATTTTGCAGGTGCGATTGGTGGTGGCATCATAGTCCTTGCCTGTGTCAAGCATTTGCAGCGCAGACTGCTGCCCGCTATGCTGGTGGGGATGGCAGGCTACGGGCTGCTGACGGCTTGGTATGCACTGAACACATTACCGCCACTAACGCTGCTTATCGTGCTGTTGATGGGACTACCTGCGGAAATGTCGGTCGTCTCCCGCCGCACGATGATGCAAATGAGTGTGTCGGTACATGATTTGCCCAAGGTGCTGTCCGCCCAGGCTACGCTGACAAGCCTGACGTTTTGTATTTCGCTGCTTTTAATGGGCTGGATTGCAGATCATCTGGGTATCGTTAATTTGTACTTGTTTTCAGCAGTGCTAACGATGATTGCTGTCATATACGGTATTTTTAGTCGTCGTGCCTTATCTATGTCTTTATCAGCTGAAGTAGCTACTTCTTCCAAATAAACAGAAAAAGAAAAAGCCCGTCTCCGGGCATATACAGGGGAACATGCGGATAATGGTCTTGGGACCAGGTGTACCAGCGTGTATTCCCTGATATGTGGAGACGGGCTTTTTAGCACTGTGTTCTATTATTTATCCGAAGACGGATTTGAACTCAAATCACATTCTTTTAGCGGAACGATTTTAGTACGTTTGATCCATTTGTAGCCAAGCCACAGCAGAAGGAACAGCGGCACACTCATATACGTAGCGATCATCGTTTTCCAGTCAATCTCCTGTCCAGTGAAGGCATCCGTCCCTTGCCCGATAATGACAATGATACATAGAGCAAAGGCAAACAACGGTCCGAACGGGAACCAGCGGGCTTTGTAGGGAAGCTCACTCAGACTGTGACCCTGTGCAGTAAAGGCACGGCGGAAACGATAGTGGCTGACGGCAATACCGACCCACGTAATAAATCCGCACATTCCAGAGGCATTGAGCAGCCAGTTATAGACTACACCGTCTCCGTACAAGGAGGCGAGAAAAGCAAGCATACCAACAGCAGTCGTGATCAAAAGTGCATTCATAGGAATGCCACGTCGATTGATACGCCCAAGGAAACGGGGAGCCTTGCCTTCCCGCGCCAAAGCGTACAGTACCCGAGTCGCTGCATACATACCCGAGTTGCCTGCTGACAATACGGAAGTCAAAATAACGGCGTTCATGACCGAGGCAGCAATGGCAAGCCCTGCTTTTTCAAATACGAGCGTGAACGGACTGACTCCGATATCACTGATATCTCCCCGCAGCAGATTCGGATTCGTATATGGAATGATCAAACCAATCACGAGAATCGCGAGAATATAAAAGAACAAGATACGCCAGAAGATTTGACGGATGGCACGTGGCACATTGTCACGCGGATTTTCGCTTTCGCCAGCGGCTACCCCAATCAGCTCGGTTCCCTGAAAGGAAAAGCCCGCAGCCATAAATACGCCCAATACAGCGAAGAATCCACCATGGAACGGGGCATCTCCTACCGTGAAGTTGGCAAAGCCAACCGCAGGACCACCCATGATGCCGAAAATCATCAGCACCCCTACGGCCAAAAAGATAATTACAGTCACAATTTTAATCATCGCAAACCAGTATTCGGATTCACCGTAGCCTTTGACCGTCAACGCATTCAGCAAGAAGATTATGGCGAGAAATAACAGACTCCACCAGGCAGAGTGGCTTTCCGGGAACCAGTATTTGATTAGCACGGTCGCTGCTGCCAATTCGGCAGCAATTGTCACTGCCCAGTTGTACCAGAAGTTCCAGCCCATGGCAAAACCAAAAGCCGGATCGACGAAGCGACCTGCATAGGTATTAAAAGAGCCGGATTCAGGCATAAACGTAGCCAGCTCACCGAGGCTGGTCATTAAGAAGTAGACCATGAGGCCAACTGCTGCATAAGCCAGCAGGGCACCGCCGGGTCCAGCTTCGGCGACCGCGCCTCCACTGGCGAGGAATAGCCCTGTTCCGATAGAGCCGCCGAGGGCGATCATCGTCATATGACGGGCTTTGAGACTTTTACGCAAGGTTGCGTCAGATGTTGCTTTGTGTTGCACGTTCAAACACTCCTTCATGAAATTGTATTTCATGTCAGGGCAAGAGCCAGAAGGAGGGGGAGTATATAAATCAAAAGACCGCAGGGAATACGCCTGCGGTCTTGTCTATGCATTCCGCACCATACCTTCTTCTATAACAAGATAGCTCAACACACGTGTCTGTGTTAGGACATCGCGTGACAGTTCTGCTCCTTTCGGTTAGCAGCCCCAGCATACGGAGTATTTACAAAGAGTCGGCTCCGCATACTTCGGCGGGTGTACCTTTCTACTGGAATCTCAGACGGCTCTTGTCGTCTCCTCCAGTGTACTGATTACATCCGCGACCTCTACCTCATCATAAAACAGGTTGATGAGGTGTATGACATGATATTATATTGTATAGTGAACTATAGTATATCGTACCTGTACACTTTCTGACAATCGACAATTTTTTGGAATCCATTTATTGAATCTTAAATCAGGAGTTCCGCTTGGCCATTTGCTGCCACACCGTACCTGCGGCTTGTTCGCCTGATTCGATGCGCTCCAGTGCCATTTTAGCTTGCAGACTGACCTCAAATTCGGGGTCATCGACGGCCTTCTCCAGCGCATCACGCGCATCCTCGGTTCCAACCTCGTATAGAAAACGGGCTGCACGCCAGCGAACCAGCTTGCTGCTGTCCGACAGGGCTCCGATCATAGCGCTGGTAGCGACGGGATCGCCAATGTCCGACAACGTGTCGCCAGCAGTGCGGCGTACTGCCGCTGAAGGATCGCGCAGCGCCTCGAACAGCAGTTCCATTGCCTCCGGTGAACGAATATCGCCCAGATAGACGACTCCCAGCCGCCGTAGCTGCATTTTGTCGTCATGTAGTGCTTGCCGGATCAACGGCAAATGCTCAGGCGTCGGCTCCAGCCGATCCAGCGCAGCGTAGCGTGTGCGCCAGTCTTCGTGTTGAAGAGCCTGCTTCAGCTCGGCATCGCTCCACTCGCGGCGTTCCTCCACGAATTCGCTGTTGTCCGCGCCGTGGGCAATCGCCTGCTGGATAATTTGTTCCAGCCGATCCTGCGGAAAGGCTGCCTCCAATTCCTGCTCAACCTCGCGGGCAATATCCGGCAGTTCACCGTAACGGACGCCGTAATCACTCAGCTTGCGTTCTTTGATCAGTGTTGCACTTGCCACACGGGTAACGGCTTGCACGAAGCGGTCGGACAAGGAAATTCGTTCCTCCTGCTGTCCTGCCTTAACCCTAATTTGCATGGGAAGACCGCGGAAAAATTGTACAAAAACCTGTGCTTCGCCAAACGCTTCCCCAGAGGTTTCCTCCGGTAAATCCCAGTTTGCGTCAGCACCTTCCTCGCCTAGCTGATCCCGGACTTGGCCCAGAATAGTAGACCAATCCGCATTTCCTTTACGGTCAAGGGCTACAAAATCGGTCGTGTGAAACACGCTTTTGACCCCTTCAATCGCCAGCATACGCCGGATAAATGGGGGAGCGGAACGTTCATTGTCCCGTGTATATGTTCTGCGGATACCTGCTTCCAGTCGCTCATCCAGATGCAGCATCATGGTGTTCGGACTGGGAGTTGGCTCGATAGATGTTATCTTCATAGCTCGGTACAGCCTCCTGTTCAAAAGTTCTCCATATATCATATATAGCTTATCTGTATTGTACCTCATTCTGTGTATGTCTCCAAAGAGAGAGTTTTTATTTACGAAGAAAATACAATGACATATATCACATTATTGATATAAGCATACCTGATGGATATGGAGGTTGTTTGGATAAAAACAGCTATATGGGCCGAACTCAAAAAAGTCACAGGGAAACGGAGTAGGCAGGATGGTGCTGTCTATGCATTCCGCTTCAACGAATCGTTTTGCTTCTGATGGATCAGGAGAGAAGCGATAAATCCCACAGACAGAACTGCCGCCAGCAGCATAAACGTAGTTATCTGATTGCCGCCATTTCCCATCAAACGAATGGAAAGCATAGGTGCTAGACTCGTACCGGCAAACAAAATGAAGGTATACAGTGAGACGGCTATGGCCCTTGCTGTACCGCCGAGCTGGCCAACTATTGCAATAAGTGAAGGGACACTTAGGGCAATGCCGCTAACAAAACATACACTTAATACCACGATAGCCATTAGAGAATGCGTCATTCCCATCAGCGCCAAGCTGAGAATGGAAAGAAGAAGAGCTGTACGTAGTAAAAGGTGAACACCGAATTTCAGGGCCAGTTGTCCGGCGAATGGGGAGAGAAGCATGCCGATGATGCCAGCGGATCTGACGTATAGCATCTGTTTGCTATTCAGGCCAAATTCGGGACTGCCAAGGTAGCTTCCCAAACCGTATACATGCTCACAAAGGACATCAGAAGAACAAAAGCGATTGTGTAGCTTAACCATAAAGGATACGAGCGCAGAACGGTCCCCAACTGGCCGAAGGCTGCCCAAATGCGAACCCCTCGTTGCGGAGAGGGAGCTTTAGGCAGGAAAAAAAGAACGATCAGGAAGGTGATGGCGTACAAAACACCTAGCATCCGAAATACCATATTCCATCCGATCTGTCCACTAATGACAATACTAAATACCTGTCCGGTAATACCTGCCACGAGAAAGCCAGTGCTGATAAAGCCGATAGCTGTTACCCGTTTTTCAGTCGGAAACATATCTACGGCATATGCGAGAGCAACGGGGGAAAAGGTGGCTGCCGCCAAACCCTGAAGCAAGCGTAGTGCAACTAATACGGAATACTGACTGGTTAAGCTGAGGGAAAACGACAGGATCGTCAATGCGAGCAGTCCAGCGACGATAACCTGCTTGCGTCCAAAGCGATCAGACAATCCTCCATAAATAAGACATCCCACCGCAAAGCCTAAGGAAAAGATACTTCCCGGCAGAGCCGCTTCAGCTAGTGTTTTTTCAAATACTTTAGCGAAGAGAGGGACCAAAGGGATCGTTACATATAGGCTGGACATCACGGCAACCGCTGACCAGCATAGGATTACAGTCATCCATACATAAGGGAGAGCAACATTTTCCTTCTGTATAACGCTATCATTTGTTCGTAATTTACTCATCAATAGAACACTCCTTCATCAAATAAGTAGTTTGAGATACAAACAATTAAATATATTAGATAACCTAATTATACGTTTAAAAAAAATTATCTGCCCACCCCCAGTTTATCTTCCATATGATGATGAATTTTTTCTATAATTCGCAAAAAAACGATCTGCTCCTCGGGCTCCAAAATACTTGCTAGGGAAGCACAGGAAGACCAAAATACAGGAAGCACTTGCTGCACAAGGTGAGATCCCGCTTCTGTAATGCGTACATGAATTTTTCGCCGATCTATAGAACTATGTTCTCTGATAATCCAGCCTCGTTGCTCTGTCCAGTCCAGGAGAGATGTAACAGATGCGCGACGAATTCCCAGACGGTCGGCTATCATAGAAGGGCTCATCTGGGCCTGAGATTGGTGCAGTGTCAACAGCAACAATAAATCTAGCTTACTCTCTGTCAGGCCGTAAGCAGCCAGATCCAAATCTATTGCGTCGAGCGTATTATCACTGGTCCATAGCAAGAAGAGACCAATACGGGCAAGTTGCCGATCCGTTTCTGCAAGGGCAGTTTGATCCATTAACTCCAGATAAGGTTCTGGTCCCAGACGAGGAAGAGGCTGCTGGATGGTGTCCCGCTTACTTTGTTTTGGCGGCATAAGTTCACTCTTTTCATATAATTAGGTTATCTAACTATCGCTAATATAACGTATTGCCATGCAAAAGACAATATCTAGCAAGAAATACTGCTACATTCAATACAGAAGCAGGGTTAAAAATCAGTTGAATGAACCAAACTGTGAGTAGGTTACCAAATTGCGCCAATAGATAAGTGAAGGAGGCGTTCCTATGTTCCGCAAGCAGGAAAGAACGCTCATTATTGTATGTATAATAATTGCGGCCATTATGCTATATGCCGTAATTAAAAGCATAGCTCGCTTGACTCCCTAGTTGGTAATCAAGAGTGATTTCGAAGTTTTCCCTATTAAAATGTGAAATGAAGGAGTGAAACCCATTTGTCTTCACTGGACCCTGTATTGCTAAGCCGGATGCTGACCGGGATTACCCTATTTGTTCATATCGTATTTGCATCCATCGGCGTTGGTGTACCTTTAATGATTGCACTTGCAGAATGGCGCGGGCTGCGAACCGGTGATCCGCATTATACACTACTGGCCCGGAGATGGGCGCGAGGGTTTGTCATCACTGTTGCCGTGGGTGTCGTTACAGGCACCTCCATTGGGCTGCAGCTCAGCTTGCTTTGGCCTACCTTTATGCGGGTGGCTGGACAAGCGATTGCACTGCCCCTGTTTTTAGAGACGTTTGCTTTTTTTATCGAAGCAATATTCCTAGGCATCTACTTGTATACTTGGGATCGGTTTAAAAGTAAATATTTTCACTTAATGCTGCTCATCCCGGTAGCGATTGCCTCGTCTGCATCAGCGGTTTTTATTACGACTGTGAACTCGTTCATGAACCAACCTCAAGGCTTTACACTCAAAAATGGAGTCATGACCAATATTCATCCCATCGAGGCTATGCTAAACCCTGCCACGCCGACCAAAGTGTCTCATGTACTGGCTTCCTCGTATACATTGAGCGCAGGGGTGCTGATGGGGCTGGCTGCTTACAGCATGCTGCGGGGGCGTAACCACCCTTATTTTAAAAAGGCGCTGAAGCTGACGGCCACCTGTACCATTGTGTTTGCCATCAGTACAGTGATGATTGGAGACGCATCCGGTAAATTTCTGGCCAAATATCAGCCGGAGAAGCTGGCTGCCGCCGAATGGCATTTTGATACGATGACGCACGCCCCCTTTGTATATGGTGGCTTTATGGATGAAAACGGTGAAATCAAATACGCTCTGAAAGTGCCTTATGCACTTAGTGTGTTGGCCGGAAATTTGCCTAGTACGGAGGTTAAGGGGTTAAATGACTATCCGGTGGAGGAACGTCCGCCGCTGTCTATTCATTATATGTTTGATCTCAAGATCACCACAGGAGTGCTGATTCTCGTCATCCCACTGCTATATCTGATCCGCAAGCGTTTGCCGGGTCGCAAACCCTACCCCAGATGGCTGCTGTTAGCACTCATTCTGGTTGGACCGATGGCGATGGTAGCTATTGAGCTGGGCTGGATGTTTGCGGAGGTCGGCAGACAGCCGTGGATTTTACGCGGATATATGAAGGTGTCCGAAGCAGCAACTACTTCTACAAGTGTTGGGTGGATGCTGGTGTTGTTTGTTATCTTGTATCTGGTGTTGTGCTTCTCGGCCATCAAGGTACTCAGCAAACTATTCCGTAATAAGGATGCCGTGGAAGAGATAAGACAGCTGGGCCTGGAAGGGGCTGAAGGCAAGTGAGCTATGAAATTGTAGGCATCGCCATTTTGTGGACCTTCCTGTTTGGATATTTGCTTGTGGCATCCATTGATTTTGGTGCAGGCTTTTTCAGCTTTTACAGTGTGCTGACAGGCCACCAGAACAAAATCCACAATATCATTCAACGGTATCTGTCTCCAGTATGGGAGGTTACGAACGTATTTCTCATCTTTTTTGTGGTGGGATTGAACGGTTTTTTCCCGGATGCAGCTTATTACTATGGGACGGCGTTACTCGTTCCCGGTAGTATTGCAATCGTGCTGCTCGCGATCCGGGGAGTATATTATGCTTACAATACGTATGGGCATTCGGGTAAAAATAATATCGTCTACATGGCGTTGTATGGTGCGACTGGATTACTGATTCCCGCGGCACTGTCGACGGTCCTTGCTATTTCGGAAGGCGGCATTATTTTGGAAAACAGAACAGGTGTTCATCTCCAATGGGGTCAGCTATTAAGCAACCCTTACACGTGGGCGGTTATTATTCTGGCGCTGGTGAGTGTATTGTATATATCGGCGATGTTTTTGTGCTTTTATGCCAAAAGGGCAGGGGACAAGGTCGCTTTCGAAATTGTACGAGGGTACGCGTTGCTCTGGAGTGCTCCTACGATTTTGGCGAGTTTGTTCGCATTTTTTCAGATTAACAAACAAAATCCGGACCATTTTGCCAATATGCTCAGTATGGCCTGGATGTTTGTCGCATCCTTCATATGCTTTGTAGGGGCAGTCTATCTGGTCTGGCAGCGGCGCCATTTGGGTATCTCCTTCATCCTGGTGATGCTGCAATTTGCATTTGCCTGGTATGGCTATGGCCGGTCACATCTTCCGTATGTTCTGTATCCCTACATTAATGTATATGACAGCTTTACGAACTCTACGATGGCATATGCATTGATTACGGCGTTTGTTGCGGGTCTGCTAGTGCTGATTCCTTCGCTGATCCTGATATTGAGATTGTTCCTGTTCGATGCAAAGTATGTAAGAGGACAAGCGGGAAAGAAAGGGTGAGTTAGAGTGGTTGCTTTCGAGCATTTTACGATCATGTATGAGTCGCCGATCATTATCGTGGTGGCGATTGTGTTTTTGTTTATTTATTCGGCACGCTTTAAAAACCCACAGGACTGACAATAACATGTGGAGCAGGCCTTCTGATAGACCCGGGAGGTCTGTTTTGCTATATTATCGCTGAATTTCCTTTACAGATGTGATTGAATTATACTTTACATATATCAGGATGTTGCATCATTTCATGTTCACATTTGAGTGACAATATATAGTTAAATTGAACCGTTGTGTTTTTGGAGAACGGGTCTGTCAGGGAGGGGGCTGCATCATGCCTAAAGTGCGTTTTAACAATATGGATCATGTAAATACCGATAAAACCATCAAGCAATTCAGACAATGGCGGCAGGAGCGACGCAGCAAAATAAAGGATTATACGTTCGTTGTGCCAAACCATCCCCCGGAGCTGGAGTTTCTGCATCATAATCGGGAAATGGCGACGGCGACATGGGTGGGCCATTCCACCTTTTTTATTCAGTACCTTGGGCTGAATATTGTCACTGATCCGGTGTGGGCAGAGCGTATGGCTTTTGATAAAAGGCTGGCTCCACCCGGCATTCGCATTCAGGATGTGCCACCGCTGGATATCATTCTGCTATCACATTCGCATTATGATCATTTACATTTGGCATCGTTGCGGAAGTTATATCGTGCAGACACATTGATGCTCGTACCCTCGGGGTTAAAGTCGAAAATGATCCGCAAAGGCTTTCGCAACTGCCATGAGCTGCAATGGTGGGAGCATTTTACGGTAGGCGGGGTGCGGATTACATTTGTTCCGGCACAGCACTGGACACGGCGTACGCCGTTTGATACCAATACTTCGCATTGGGGTGGATACGTTCTGCAAAGTGAGCAGCAGGTGATTGGTTCTGCCACGTCTGTTGCAGGCTCAGATGCTCATGCAGAATCCGATTCAACGGAGGCACCTACGTTGTATTTTGTGGGAGATACCGGATATTTCCGTGGGTTTAAAGAGATTGGCGAGCGCTTTGCCATTGATCTGACCTTTATGCCGATTGGCGCGTATGAACCGGAATGGTTCATGACCTCACAGCATGTGACACCTGAAGAGGCGTTGCAGGGCTTTGTGGATTGCGGCGCAGATCAGATGATCCCGATGCATTATGGAGCCTTTAAGCTGGCGGACGATACGCCGAGAGAGGCGCTGGATCGTCTCGAAGTAGAGCGAGAGCGCTTGGGGATTGCAAAGGAACGCATCCATGTACTGGGGCACGGAGAGACGCTGAAAATTGGGCGCCGTTGCTCAACCAGAATCTGAGGGATTCAATAAAATACGTATATAAGAGGATTTTGCAAAAATCCAATAAGCGGCCCAGCGGACAATTAATATTGTCTGCCGAGCCGCTTTTTTTAGTTCTATGCTACCGTTCAGAATTAAACGGCTTCGATCTCACTCGCCAAAGAGGAGTCATTGTTCGCAATGGGGTGACGAACGATTTTAACCTCATAGAACGTGATTTTATTTTCAATAATATAGTCTGGAATTTGACGGTGATTGTGGGATTCGCGGAACGCTTCACTTTTCGTCCAGCCTTGGAAGTTCTCTTTTTCCTTCCAGCGTGTGCTAATCGTTACTTCCTCATAATCCTTCGTGTTTTCCGTTAGCAGCACTTCCAGACCGAGGAAGCCTTCCATCTTTTCAACCTGTCCTTCTTTGTTAAATCTTTCGATGAGCAAATGGGCATTACCTGGTGTGATTTTAGATGTGTTTGTAACGATAACCATATTAAATTCCTCCTGAATGATGTGGTATGGTCGGTATAATAACCGGATAGCCATCCTCAAATTTGATGGTAGCGTTCATTTCATAAATGTCGCGAAGAAAAGCAGACGTCAAAATCTGACGGGGTTCGCCAGCAACGGCGATTCGTCCCCTTTTAAGCGCAATCATATGATGACAATAGGCCGCAGCTTGCTGCAAATCATGCAGTACCATAACAATCGTCAAGCCGGACTCGTGATTAATACGCCGCAGCATATCCATAACTTCAAATTGGTGGGCGATATCCAGAAAAGTGGTCGGTTCATCGAGCAAAAGAATACCCGTTTGTTGGGCCAAGGCCATTGCAATTCGCGCTTTTTGTTGTTCACCTCCCGATAGAGTATGGAACATCCGATCTGCATAGGGCTGGATGCCCGTGATTCCCATGACATGGTCGATAATTTGCTGATCTTGTCTGGTAGGTCGTGTCCTCAAGCCCTTGGCATGAGGAGATCTTCCATAAGCGACCAGCTCACGAACCGTTAATAACGGCAAAATATCCTTCATTTGCGGCAGCATTGTAATCGTCTGAGCCAAATCACGCCGCTTGTATTCCTCCACGGGCTTGCCCAGTATAGAAACCTTGCCCTGATCCTGCTTGAGCAGCCGGGTCAAAATCCGCAAAAGAGTAGACTTGCCTGAGCCGTTGGGACCGACAATGGCGGTGAGCTGGCCAGCGGGCAAGGTAATGTTCACATCGTCCAACTGGAAATATCCGCGTTGTAAGGAGAGATGTTCACCCTGAATGGCTGTCATCCGAAATTCCCCCGTTTCTTGAGCAGGATTAAGAAGAACGGTGCCCCAATGACGGCCAGCAAAATACCGACAGGCAGCTCAATCGGGTCAAACCAAGAGCGTGCGACTGTATCCGCTAGGACAACCAGTGTCCCACCGCCCACAATGGAAAGGGGGAGGAGGAAACGATAATCTTCCCCGATGAGTAGCCTTATAACATGGGGAACGACCAGTCCTACGAACCCGATCAGCCCGGCTACACTGACCGCCGTGCCGGCGAGCAGGGCAGAGAGCAAGATAATGAGCATCCGTTGAAGCTCTACCCGCTGGCCTAGCAGCTGTGCTGAATCGTCGCCCAGCAGCAGCAAATTCGCAGGCTTAATCGCAAACAAAGAGGCGATTAAGCCAATGATAGCGTAAGGAGCCATGAACTCCAGATGATGCCAGCTGCGTCCATTTAACCCGCCAGATAGCCAAGGAAGTACTGCCTGTACGCGGTCGCTGTACATGACCATCACGCCGTTGGTGAGCGCGCCCAACAACGCGTTGATCGCAACGCCAGCCAGCACAATTTTGACAGGGGAAGCCCCTCGGTCCCAAGCCAGTAGGTAAATGACGATCGCACTCAGAAAGGCTCCCAAAAAGGCGGTTACCGGAAGAAGGTAACTAAGCTGTGGAAGCATCACCATCGTAATAACGGCAGCAAGTCCACCTCCAGCCGATACACCAATAATGCCTGGGTCAGCCAATGGATTTTTCATGACGCCTTGAAGAAGTGCTCCTGAAGCTGCGAGACAAGCGCCTACCAATAAACCTACCAATACTCTGGGGAGTCGGAGATCCATTAGGATCGTGCGATATGTGGATTCATCATTATGTAGCAAAACCTGATTGATTTCTTGAAGTGGAATCGAAACCGAACCGTAGGCCAGACCGTACACAGAGACGGCTAGCAATAAGATCGGAAGGATAATCCAGGCGATGGTGCGTCTTCTGGCGCGCTGTAGTTTGTTCATCGCCATCGCCTATTTCGCCGGATACAGCTTTTGGTGCATCAAATCCAGCGCTTTAGTGACCCGTGTCCCTGGATTTGTCCCGAACAAATCTGAAGGTAAAACCTCGACCTGGCTGTTTTGGACTGCCCGGATTCCGTTCCAAGCTGCATTTTCCTGCATTTCTTTTATAAATGCGGCTTTAACCTCTTCCGTATTACCATGGGTCATGATGAAAATGTAGTCAGGGTCAGCCTGTACGATGCGTTCTGTGTTCAACTGCGCATATTGCGGGAAATTTTGCAGGCCCGGAAAATCAGCGGCGATATTGGAACCACCTGCAACTTCCAAAATGTTTCCGCCTAGAGAATTCGGCAGCGCTGCCATGTACGTGGCCGGGGCTCCGTAAACCAGCAACACCTTCGGTTTGGAGGTAGAGGCTGTTTCTTTTTGCAGCTTGGCTACTTGTTGGTCAATTTGTTGGTTCAGCTTTACGGCCCCGTCCTGCTTTTGCAGTAATTGTCCGTACAGCGTAATTTGTGACTGGATATCCTGAACTGAATTAGCCCCAGTCAGCAGCAGCTGTGAACCGACTCCTTCAATGGCTGGGATGTCTTTTTCATTCATAGGATAGTTGCCTAGTACGACATCCGGTTTGAGCATCGTAATTTTCTCCAGATCTACTTCATGAGTGGAACCTATTTGCTGAACGTTTTCAGCAGCAGGTACGACGGAAGGTCCATTGGAGTTGGGCCTCCCCACGGCTGTCCCGCCCAATGCGTAAATAATATCTAGATCGCCATTACTGAGCGCAACGATATGTTGAGGGACCTTTTGAAACGCCAACGTCCGTTTTGAGAAATCAGTAACTTGAATCGTCGCGCCGCTTGTCGTGCTTGAAGTGGTAGATACGGAAGCACTGACTGGTTTGTGATCTGCGGTCGAGGTACCATTACTACATCCGGTAACTGCCAATAAAAGCGCTGCGGATGACCACAACACATAAGATTTCATGTTATTCCTCCTGCAATTTTCAAGTTAAACAATAATGATAATCATTTTCATTTATGTATAAGAGAATGATAATGAATATCACTGAGGATTGTCAATTGAAAAAAGTAAATTTTAAAATAAATTTTGAACTAAAAATAAAAGAGAGTCATTCGAATTATAGAAGAAGGAACTACAAATTTTTATTAAAAAATAGCATATATCAAGGGATTACGTACACACAAATACATATTGACATTTTCGAAAAGTGTAAGATATATTGGTGATGGGTTTACTTGATTTTGCGAAATTATGGAATAGAGAGGTGGGGAGACAAGCTCGAAAAGAGCTATTTTTTTTAAATTATTAATTGAGAATGATAATCAATTAGTTTATTCTCGTGGGGAGGGACTGCTGTCAAAATGAAGAAGGGGTATTCTGCAATTATTGCTGTGTTTCTGCTGGTGAGTGTGCTGAGCTTTTGGCCAACTTCGTCATCTGTAGGAGCCGCTGCGGCTTCTCCAAAATTGGCGGATGGTACATACACGCTCAAATACAATATTCTCAAGGCAGAAAATGATTCAGTGTCCATGGCTAATGATTATTTTGAAAAACCAGCTAAGTTGTATGTAAAGAAAAGTCAAATGACCATGCAAATTAAGCTGAATCATAGCGAATGGACAACCGGGTTTAAAGTGGATTATAAAGGCAAAATCATCGATACCAAAGTCATCCAAAAGGATGCCAAAACCGATACTCGCACCGTGCAATTTCCAATTGCGAGTATCAACAGCCCGTTGATCTCTAAAATTCATGTTACTGTCCCTGCATACAATTACGATCATGACTATACGATCCGCTTCGCTTTTGATTCCAAAAGCATCAAAAAAGTTGCAGCCGTCCAGTCAGCGAAATCAGCCAAATCTTCCAAAAAGTAAATTCAGGCTATCTTTATCGTTCATAAAATCAACATAAATTCAAGCATAAAAAATGAAGGAGTGTGTGTAGATATGAATATGGTAATGAATCGCTTTGAGCAATTTTCTTTCAAGAAGGTATTCGTAGCATTGATCATGACAGCACTTGTTTTTGCACTGATGGCTCCACTCTCTGCTAAAGCAGCAGCAGCCGACGGCACTTATAACGTAGATTATACCGTTCTGAAGGATCAAACCAATGAAACTTCTCGATTAGACAGCTATCTGACAAAGCCTGCTCAGGTTACGGTAGCCAATGGCAAAAATGTCGTTCGTCTGACTGTGAAAAGCAGCAATCTGATTACAGCGTTCAAAGTAGAGCAAAATGGCGTACTGCAAGATGCGACTGTAGTCAGCACAAATACCGCGAACAACACTCGTGTAGTGGAATTCGAAGTAGCTGACCTGAATGCAAAAGTAAATGCTTACGCTGAAATCACAATCCCAGTAGTTAACTACACAGGCAAGTACGATGTACAACTGCAATTCGACGAAATCTAATCCAAAATAAAACGTAAAAGGAGATTGAAAACATGAACATGATTATGAATCGTATGGAGAAGTTGTCTCTGAAAAAAGTAATGCTCACTGTATTGATGGCTGCGCTTGTTTTTGTGGTACTAGCCCCATTCTCAGCTAATCAAGCGAACGCGGCTTTGCCTAATGGAACGTATCAATTGCCTTATACCGTTTTTAAGGATGGAACCACTCAGCCATCTTACATGGATACCAATGGTTATGTGAAAAAACCAGCTACACTGATTGTTACGAATGGTCAATACAAAGTGCGTGTAGCTATTACCAAAAGTGCTTGGGTTACTGAATTTAAAACTCAACAAAACGGTCAGTATGTGAATGCGACTGTGGTCAGCACATCCGGCGATACAAGAATAGTTGAATTCCCGGTAACTAGCTCGTCTCAAAAATTGAATGTCAAACTGCATGTAAGCGTACCTAAAGAATACACTGGCGGTATTCCTTACGATCACGACTATGTTGTTCAGTTCCAATTCGACGACAGCGATATCTAAGGGTTTCTTTTTGAAAATATGATTTTGAATTGAATACTCATTTGGAGCTCAGTTCCAGAGCTCCAAATGAGTATATTTTAAGTAGGGGGATATATCACCTTGAAAAGCCGATTTAACAAATATATTACGACATTCGCTGCTATTCTAATGTTGTTTTCTTTATTTTCACCATACGCAGGAGCAACACCCGAGGATGAATCCACTTCGTCGAATTTGCCTGACTCAAGCACTACAGTGACTAGTGCTACGTATGCTACTTATGAGTATCCGGTAGAACTGCCCGGTCCATATGTTGAGCCTACCCATGCTATAACTACTACTGAAGCGACTTATGCAGATGGAGAATACCTGATTGATTATAAGCCTTTACGAAAGACAATCAGCGGAAGCACCAAGGACTCGAGTTTTAAAACAAACTATACCTATCCTGGAGACTTGATCATTAAAGATGGAAAATACCATTTTTCATTTAAATTTGCGGAGGCTCAAGGACTTTCGAAATTTTTAGTAGAACAAAACGGGGAAACAGTTCCCGCCAAAATAGAAGTAGATTCCGGAAAAGCTTCGGGAACTGTTAGCTTCGATGTTTATGATTTTCATCAAAATGTAAATACAGAGTTTGGATTTAACAGCAGTTCTCCATGGTATGTAGATACCGATCCAGACCGTTCAGTGAAGGAATGGATTGAGTTTGATCCTTCCAGTTTGAGACTTAAAAACTCAACGGAGAATCCAACCGTTCCACCAGTGACACCGCCGGTAACGCCTCCTAGCACAGGAGAAAAATTAGCTGATTTGGACTTTACCCTCTTGAAAGATGGAACAGATGAAAAGTCTATGATGGATGGGTATACAGAGAAACCAGGCTCACTAATAGAGCGTGGAGGTAAACAATATGCCCGGTTTACATTAAAGAATAGCAAGCAAATTGATGGCTTCAAAGTAGAGCAAAATGGAGTGTTAACCGATACCTCTATTGTAAGTGAAGATCAAAATGCGAATACACGAGTTATCGAGTTTGAAGTAAAAGAACTGCCAGCCAAGCTGAACGCATGGGTGAGCATCAACTGGCCTGAGCTTAGCTACGTGCATACTTATAATGTAGATCTTCAGCTGTCTTCTGTACCTGTACCAACAACTTTGGCGGATGGAACGTACGCTATTAACTTTAATACCCTGCACGCAACTAAAGATCAGCCATCAGCCATGGCGCAATATCTGTTGTCTCCAGCGACTTTGACAGTAGCGAAAGGACAAAAAGAAGTTTCTTTCACCATTAAAGACAGCACTACTGTAACAGAATTCAAAACAGAGCAAAACGGGACACTTACGGATGCAGATATTGTAAGTGAGGACAAGACAGTCAATACGCGTGTTGTGAAATTCAAAGTAGCCGATT
This sequence comes from Paenibacillus sp. lzh-N1, assembly GCF_002872435.1. Classification (NCBI taxonomy): domain Bacteria; kingdom Bacillati; phylum Bacillota; class Bacilli; order Caryophanales; family Paenibacillaceae; genus Paenibacillus; species Paenibacillus sp. lzh-N1. The sequence goes on from NZ_CP025696.1 coordinate 2,702,536, forward strand.
TGGACGCGATTTTGAATGCACAGGTACATGTGAGTACGACTTATCCAGGTGGGGTTTATGAGATGGATCATAAACTTCGTCTTCAGTTCGATAAAAATAGTATCACAGAAAATGGAACCTCTCCGGAAACAAAATCCAATCTGGACTTCACTCTTTTGAAGGATGGAACGAATGAAAAGTCTATGATGGATGGGTATACAGAGAAACCAGGCACCTTGATTGAACGTAATGGCAAGAAGTATGTCCGTTTTACCTTGAAAAACAGTACGCAAATTGACGGCTTTAAGGTAGAGCAAAACGGAGTATTAACTAATGTTGCTACAGTAAGTGAAGACAAAACTGCAAATACACGAGTTATTGAATTCGAGGTTAAAGAAATACCTGCTAAGTTAAGCGCATGGGTAAGCATCAACTGGCCTGAGCTGGGCTACGTGCATACTTATAATGTAGATCTTCAATTGGCATCTGTGCCCACATCACCTAGCTTGGCGGATGGAACGTATTCTATTAACTTTAACACCCTGCACGCAACCAAAGATCAGCCATCAACCATGGCACAATATCTGTTGTCTCCAGCGACTTTGACGGTATTGAAGGGACAAAAAGAAGTTTCTTTCACCATTAAAGACAGCACTACTGTAACAGAATTCAAAACAGAGCAAAACGGGACACTTACGGATGCAGATATTGTAAGTGAGGATAAGACAGCCAATACGCGTGTTGTGAAATTCAAAGTAGCCGATTTGGATGCAATTTTGAATGCACAAGTGCATGTGAGCACCACCTATCCAGGTGGGGTTTATGAGATGGATCATAAGCTTCGTCTTCAATTTGATAAAAACAGCATTACGAATGCTCCAACCCCGGTTGATCCTGGGACGCCAGGCACACCAGGCACGCCCGGAAAGAATTTAGCTGATGGAACGTATTCGATCAATTTCGATGCGCTGCACGCAACCAAAGATCAAAAATCGGCCATGGCGCAATATTTATTATCTCCGGCCACGCTGACGGTATCAAAAGGCAAGTATGAAGCCTCCTTTACCATCAAAGACAGCACCACCGTGACAGAGTTTAAAACAGAACAAAACGGAACGTTGGCAGATGCAGATATCGTAAGTGAGGACAAGAATGCTAATACACGTGTTGTGAAATTCAAAGTAGCCGATTTGGACGCTATTCTGAATGCACAGGTCCATGTGAGCACCACCTATCCAGGTGGGGTTTATGAGATGAATCATAAGCTTCGTCTTCAATTTGACCGCAGCAGCATTACAGCTAAGGGACCGGATAACGGAACCACAACCCCAGTTGAAAATGGCAGATACAGCATTGATTTCTCCGTACTCAAAAACGGAAGCAATGAAATATCTGTGATGGATGGGTATATGCAAAAGCCAGCTACACTGTTAAAACAGTCTGGTAAAAATATCATTCAAATTAAAATGGACAAGAGCAGCTGGATTAAAACGTTTAAAGTAAATGGTTCTGAAGCTCAGGTGGTTGAACAGTCCACCTCTGCAGACACAAGAACAGTACAATTTGAAGTGCCTAATCTTTCAGATAAAGTTACAGTGAACACGCATGTCATCGTACCTGGATTGGATTTGGGTGGCATCCCTTACGACCACGTATATGATGTGCAGTTCCAATTCGAGCCTGCCACCATTCGCAGCTTTGTGGAGCCTACTTCTTCAGGGGCAGCTGATCCTATCGTTAAATTGGATTTCGACAAGCTTGCCAATGGTAAATATGCATTGAAATTCAGCATTGTGCTGCCAAATGGTGTCACAGGATCTGATTCTCCGGCTCAACGCTTCATCACTAATGAACCAGCGCAATTGGTCGTGGAAGGCGACAAACGGTTTGTAGGTCTGAAGCTGCAAAACAGTAATGAAGTTAAGGCGCTGCGCATTTGGGATAACGCAAGTGGAGGTTATCAGGATGCAGAAGTGACCCGGGAAGATGCAGCAAGTAATACGAAGGACGTTCGTTTCAGTGTGAGTGACTTTAAGAACAACGTAAAAGGTCAACTGGTTGTCTACGAAGCTCCTAAAGTGGCAAGTAGCGCGCCGATGGTTTTCAAGGCGGAGGATCGAGTAGAAAAGGTATATGATTTTGAATTTAAATTCGATACCAGTAATGTATCTTATCACAACGAAACCAAAGCAGACAAAGTAGAACAGGGGAAAAATAACTTAGCCGATGGAGAGTACACTGCGAACTTCCGTGTGCTTGCAAACGGAACGGACAAGGATTCTTTGGTGGCTCCATTTGTACAGAGTCTGGCGAAGTTGATTGTGAAAAATGGTAAGGTCCAGGCCCATGTAACCGTAACGGACAATCAGGCTTTGAAATTATTCCAAACGGACTTTGAGGGCCGTTATGCTAATCCAACGATTGTGGCTTCCGACACAAAAGGGGATACACACACAATTGCCTTCGAAGTACCTGATCTGGATAAAAAGCTGAGTGTGTACACACAGGTATATCTGCCTGAGAAGTACATTTTTAATGAGAAATTCGGCGGACAGATTCAATTTGACCGTGCGTCACTCAAAGGTGAGGGAGTTAATGCAGCTACAACTGCAACCCCTACTGAACCGACAGCAGCTTCTACGGACAAAGCAGCAGAAACGACCACACCGGTAGCTGAAGCAAAACCAGCAGTTGAGCAACCAGTTCAAACGGCTTCCGAGAAGCAATACACAATCAATTACAACGTATTTAAAGACAAAACGAATGAAGCGTCCGTTATGGATGGTTATCTCGATAAACCAGCCACATTGATTGAAAAGGGAGACAAGCGTTATATCCAAGTCTCTTTGAAAAACAGCTCTTGGATGCCAACTCTACAAGTGGAGCAAAACGGTACCCTAAAAGATGTGGAAGTGATCTCCACATCCGGTGATACACGTATCGTCCAATTTGAGGTAGGGGACTTGTCCCAGAAAATCAGTGCTTACACACACGTCATTGTGCCTGGTTTGGTCCTTGGCGGAGTACCATATGATCACTGGTATACGGTTCAGTTCCAATTTGATAAAGCAAGCCTAAAGGTGAAATAACCTCAGGTTATGACATCAATAAAGCCTGAATAACAGCAAAGCTTGTATGCGAGCAAGTCTTGGTGCCCCGGCATCAAGACTTGTCAGCATTTACATACCTGAAAAAATTGGGACTACGCTGTTGCTCTATATTTTGAATTGAGGTGATTGGATTTTCATGAAACAGTATGCAGCTTTGACTCAAAAGAAATCGTTTGTTTTCTATATGTTAATCGGCATTATGATCTTATTGCTGGCCGGATGCTCCGGGGGAGCACAGGCTGGACAGAACCCTAGCGATGGTTCGACTTCAACGGCAGCATCAGATGCAACCGGAAAGTCGTCTAATGATAAAACAGCAACTCCACGTATTGTGGCGACTACAGTAGCCATTTCTGAAATTACGGATGCGCTGGGCTTGGATTTGGCTGGCAAGCCGACAAGCACCAAAGTATTGCCTGATCGTTACAAGGATGTCCCTGATGTGGGAAATCCGATGAGTCCTGATATGGAAAAAGTAATGTCCTTGAAACCTACAGATGTACTGTCGGTGACCACACTCAAATATGATTTGGAGCCCAAGTTTAAGGATCTGAACATCAATGCTGAATTTTTGAATTTTGAAAGCCTTGCGAATATGCAAAAGGAAATTCAAAAGCTGGGAGACCGATTTGATAAAGCTGAAAAGGCGAAAGAGATTAATGGGGCCTTGGATGCCAAAGTTGCTGAGATTCAGCAAAACATCAAAGGCAAGAAGTCTCCTAAAGTACTAATTCTACTGGGTGTTCCGGGAAGCTATCTGGTGGCTACCGAACATTCCTATATTGGAGATCTGGTTAAAATTGCAGGCGGAACAAATGTAGTTCAAGGCGAGAAAGTGGAGTTCATAGCCCATAATACCGAAGCCTTGCAGCAATCCAACCCCGATATCATTTTGCGTGCTGCACACGGGATGCCGGATGAGGTCGTAAAAATGTTCGATGAAGAGTTCAAAACTAACGATATCTGGAAGCATTTCAACGCTGTGAAAAAAGGGCATGTTTATGACCTGCCTGAACCGTTGTTTGGCACCACAGGGAATTTAGCGGCAAGCTCTGCGCTGGATGAGCTGATGAAAATGCTGTATCCTTCGAATTAAAGGAAGCTGATGACATGTCCAAAAAATTATGGAGCCTTATTGTTGTAATTGTCTTACTCGTCGCTGTCATGCTGTATTCAGCGATGACAGGCAGCCTCAAGGTGAATTTGAGCCAGTTGGTGACCGGATTGTGGACAGGTACAGATGATCAGGTGAATGTGGTCAAGGACCTCAGACTACCGAGAATTATCGTAGCTGTGATGGCGGGAGCAGCACTTGCGGTGGCGGGTGTTTTGCTGCAAGCTGTCATGAAAAACCCCCTGGCGGATTCTGGCGTGATCGGCATTTCTTCGGGAGCGGCCTTGGTCTCGCTGATCGCGGTGACCATCTTTCCTGCGCTCTATTTCTGGATGCCGTTCTTTTCATTTATTGGCGGTGCGTTGGCCTGTCTAATGGTCTACGGATTTTCATGGAAATCCGGCTTGCATCCCATTCGCCTTATTCTGATTGGGGTGGCAGTAAACGCCATCTTTTCCGGCCTAGGTCAGTCGTTTAACTATCGGGGCAGTTATGCGGTCACCAGCATTAATCAGGTCACCACCTCAACCTTGTCTATGAAAAAATGGGTAGATGTTGAGGTAATTGTGACCTATGGCGGGATTGGGCTAATTTTAGCCATGCTCGTCTTCTCCTGGTGTAATTTCTTGTCACTTCAAGATAAAACGGCTAAAAATTTGGGTCTTAACGTGACGCGCGCACGACTTTTGATTTCTGTGATTGCAGTGCTGCTTGCAGCAACTGCTACAGCTATCGCAGGGGTGATTGCTTTTATCGGCCTGCTCGTTCCGCATTGTGCCCGCTACCTGGTTGGTTCGGATCATAAGTGGCTGATTCCGTTCTCTGCCTTATGCGGCGGTTTGCTGCTGTTGCTTGCGGATACACTGGGGCGAACGGTGCTTGCTCCCAATGAAATTCCAGCCTCTATTATTATGGCAGTCATTGGCGGACCGTTCCTAATATTCCTGATCAGAAAGGCGGATCGCACCTATGGACATTAAAGATATAACCTTCTCCTATGATCGGAAAACAGACCGTTTACATGCGATCAATGCTGTTATTGAGCGGGGACGAATTACTACGATTATTGGCCCCAATGGATGTGGCAAATCGACACTGCTCAGCGTGATGTCCAACAATGCTGTTCCTCGCATGGGCCAGGTGATTCTGGACGGCAAGGAGATAGCCCACTACAAGCCCAAGGAGCTGGCCCGTCAATTAGCGGTAGTTCATCAGCAGAACGAAGCTCCCTCCGACCTGACAGTAGAAAAACTTGTCAGCTTCGGAAGACTGCCTCATAAGAGCATGTTCACAACCAGCCGAGACGAGGACGAGGAAGCAGTCGAATGGGCTATAGCCTGCACCAATCTGGAGGAACGCAGAACACATACACTGGATCAGCTCTCAGGAGGAGAACGGCAGCGTGTGTGGATTGCGATGGCCTTGGCACAGCGAACGCCGATTTTATTTTTGGATGAGCCGACCACCTATCTGGATATGTATTACCAGCTTGAGATTTTGGAGCTTATTCGGCAGCTCAATCGGGAGCACGGACTGACCATCGTGATGGTCCTGCATGATATTAATCAGGCTATTCGGTATAGCGACGTGATGATCGCTATGAAGGAAGGACGCATAATAGCGAATGGTCCGCCTAAAGAGGTCGTTACATCCGAACTGATTCAGGCAGTCTATGGTGTGAAGGTAGTCATAAGACAGGACGAGGAGGCGGGGATGTATCTTATTCCGATAGGCGTCGGAGCTTCCGAACATTTACAAGTACAGAGAGAGTGTAAGGTATCTGTCCTTGAGTTATCTCATTGAATTTAAAACATAAAAATGGTTCTGGTCGAGGTGTTTGTCAGGTGACAATCGTGAAGACAGAAGCATTTTTTTATTTTATTTATAAAATATTGGATGAGATTCAGAGACAGTTCTGCTTAGACTACGGTTCGAATCCGATCTTTTGTGTGTTATACTATTGCCGTCGGTAATTTTGTGTTTAGCACTTTACTAATGATAAGGATGGTATGCTTATATGATCAGTACAAGCGGCGTAACGCTTCGTTATGGTAAACGCCCACTTTTTGAAGACGTAAATATCAAATTTACTCCTGGGAACTGCTACGGCCTGATTGGGGCGAATGGCGCGGGTAAGTCCACCTTTTTGAAAATTCTTTCCGGTGAAATCGAAGCCAATTCAGGTGAGGTTCACATGACACCGGGCGAACGGATGGCTGTCCTCAAGCAGAACCATTATGAATACGATGAATTTCCGGTTCTGGAAACCGTTATTATGGGTCATACGCGTCTGTATGAAATCATGAAAGAAAAGGATGCACTGTACGCTAAAGCGGAGTTTTCCGAAGCAGACGGTTTGCGTGCTGGTGAATTGGAAGGCGAATTTGCAGAGCTGAACGGTTGGGATGCCGAGCCGGATGCGGCTGCATTGCTGATCGGTCTCGGTATTCCACGCGATCTGCATGACAAAAAAATGGCTGAGATGAGCGGCAACGACAAAGTGCGCGTTCTGTTGGCACAAGCGTTGTTTGGTCGTCCGAACAATTTGCTGCTTGATGAGCCTACCAACCATTTGGACCTCGAATCCATTCAGTGGCTGGAGAACTTCCTGATGGACTATGAAGGCACCGTCATCGTTGTATCCCATGACCGTCACTTCCTGAACAAGGTATGTACGCATATTGCGGATATTGATTTTGGTAAAATCCAGATGTATGTCGGCAATTATGACTTCTGGTACGAATCCAGCCAGCTTGCGCTTACACTGGCTCGCGATGCGAACAAGAAGAAAGAAGAAAAAATCAAAGAACTGCAAGCCTTTATTCAGCGCTTTTCTGCGAATGCTTCCAAGTCCAAACAGGCGACTTCGCGTAAAAAGCAACTGGATAAAATTACGCTGGACGACATCCGTCCATCGAACCGTAAATATCCGTTCATTAACTTCAAGCCTGAGCGTGAAGCGGGCAAACAATTGCTGACTGTAGATAGTGTCAGCAAAACCGTGGAAGGCGAGCAAGTGCTTAACGAGTTCAGTCTGGTTGTGAACAAAGGCGATAAAATTGCTTTTGTAGGTCCAAACGGTCTGCCTAAAACGACGCTCTTCCAGATCTTGATGAACGAACTGGAAGCGGATAAAGGTGAATTTTCCTGGGGGATTACAACGAGCCAAGCGTATTTCCCGAAAGATAACTCCACTTATTTTGAAGGTGTGGATCTGAACCTTGTGGACTGGTTGCGTCAATATTCCAAGGATCAGGATGAAACGTTCCTGCGCGGCTTCTTGGGACGTATGCTTTTCTCAGGCGAAGAAGCGCTTAAGAAAGCAAGTGTACTGTCCGGGGGAGAAAAGGTTCGCTGTATGCTGGCGAAAATGATGTTGAACGGTGCTAACGTACTGCTTCTGGAAGAACCGACCAACCACTTGGATCTGGAGTCCATCACAGCGCTGAACAATGGTCTGATCGACTTTGACGGGACTATTTTGTTCACTTCTCATGACCATCAGTTCATTCAAACCATTGCGAATCGCATCGTGGAAATTACACCAAACGGCGTAATCGACCGTACGATGAGCTATGATGAATACTTGGAAAATGAAGAAATCGCTAAATTACGTGAACGCATGTACCCGGTAGAAATCGGCTAACATCCGAACTGCTAATTTCAGCAAATAGATAAACGAAAGAGGAGCTCCATCAGGCCATTGATATGGCCGGGAGACTCCTCTTTTTTCGTTTTGTGCCATGCCCTTAGCTTAATCGGTTCCGAGAATGAGGTAAGATAGATCTTGCCTGCTCTTCGGTACCCTATATAGCCTATGGGGTGGCTTATGATCCGCCTGTACGACGGCGTTGGTTGTTCGGCTTCTTCGTATTTTGGCTTTTCAGTGTTTTGGTGGAACCGCCTTGAAAGCCGCCCTGCTGTGAAGCGCCGGACTGCTGTTTTTTTTGTGCCAGCTTTTCCCGAATGGCATCTGCGAGATTAATTTTACGTGGTTCGTTAGCATCGCTCATGAATAAATTCCTCCTGTTGCCGCCAGATTCAAGTCAATCATGCTGGATTGAAGAAAAACGCGGCTGTGTCCTCATTTTATACGTTTTTAAAAGAAGGGACAAGGGCAACAATGATAACACATCGCTGGAGTAAGGCAGGAGGGAAAATGTCTGTTTTTTGCATAAAGGAAAAATTGTTTTGTGTAACCTACAGGGATGGTGCCTGGCAATACTTTTTCGTTGTTCCTACAGCGATGTAGAGCGGAAAGACTGTTTCTCTAGACCCACACAAAGTACGTCTGTTATCCTGAAAATAACAGTTATCCAAAGGGAAATTGTTATTTTTAGTAGCAGCTTTGCTGCTTGTTTGAGGAGTAGTGTGAGGGCAGCTGTGCTGCTTATTTTAAAGAATGGTACGACGGCAGCTATGCTGCTATTTTTATTTCTGGGCAGGTCTCTATGCTGCAAACTATCTATTTGAAGGAGTGTCCTCGGTTGTGGTAAATGTCTATGATGAAATACGAAAAGGTGAGCGAGGGGCGTGGGTGAGTATTGCTGCTTATCTCTTGCTGTCCGCCTTAAAGCTGATTAGCGGATATATATTTGCTTCTAGCGCGTTGCTGGCCGATGGATTCAACAATGTCACCGATATTGTGGTGTCGGTTGCTGTATTAATCGGTCTAAGAATCTCCCAGAAACCACCAGATTCCGACCATACCTATGGACATTTTCGGGCCGAAACGATCGCGGCGTTGCTGGCGTCCTTTATTATGGCTGTCGTTGGTTTGCAGGTGCTGATTGACGGAATCGGAAGCATTTTTAAGGGAGGAAAGCAAACACCGGATATTACCTCTGCGGGTGTGGCTGTGATTTGTGCAGTGATTATGTTGGGAGTGTACCTGTACAATAACAGGCTGGCTCGGCAAATCAACAACAAGGCGTTGCTGGCGGCGGCCAAGGATAATCTATCGGATGCACTTGTCAGTGTTGGAGCAGCAGTGGGCATTATCGGGGCACAGTTTGGGCTGCCGTGGTTGGATACTGTTGCGGCGATTGTGGTAGGGTTCATCATTTGTAAAACAGCGTGGGAGATTTTTAGGGATTCCACACATAGCTTGACTGATGGATTTGATGAGCAAGAACTGTCCGACTTACGGAGTACGATTGCTCTTATACCTGGAGTAGAGGGAATTCGTGACGTTAAGGCACGGGTACACGGTAACCATGCGCTGGTGGATGTGGTCATTGAGGTCAATCCGCAGCTCAGTTTGATCGAAGGACATCGGATCAGCGACCGGATTGAGGAACGTCTACAAGAGGTTCATAATACGATGCACGTTCATGTCCATGTAGAACCTAAATTATAGATTAATTATTAAATAATTAGTATAAAAAGTGACTTTAGACCTATACCTAAAATGGTGTACACGCTATCTTTTGTGACGTTTGGATTATATCTCTCTTCCTGCTGCTTTTACTATAATGAAGGCATGTCCGGCTATATTCGTCGGAATTATGCTCTTCAAATTCGTAAAAACAGCCAGGAGGTGCAACATTGAGAAGACGCGTGATGGGAATGCTCATGACGTCAGCCGCGCTGTTGGCAGCAATTCATGTGGCGCCGGGTCAGGTTGACGCAGCGGCATCGACTACAGCATCCGCAGGCCAGAAGGCGGTTATCCAGGCGGCTGTAAAGCTTAGATCTGGCCCTTCCACTACGGGCGATGTAGTCAGCTTTATGAAGCAGGGAGAGGCCGTAACGGTATTGGAGAAAACAAACAACTATTGGTATAAGGTCAAGACTTCTGATGGAGTAACCGGCTACACAAGCAGCTCTGACAAGTACATAAAAGTTGGCGCTACCATCGTCGCTGCTGCTGCCACGTCGCCTGTCAGCCGTAAAACGGAAGCCTCAGAGTCAGCTAAAACTGTTTCAGCTTCAGTTAAAAATGTTTCAACTAAAGAGGCTTCGGCTTCAGTGAATAGTTCTGCCGGTCAAACGAAAGCTACGATTCAAACGTCCGTTCGTTTGCGGGCGGAGGCATCCACTTCTTCCGAGGTTCTGGGCTATATGAACACAGGGGATGTCGTTACGATTACCGATTCAAGCAACGCGTATTGGTTCAAGGTCACCACTGCTGACGGTACAGTAGGCTATGTCAGCTCATCTCCACAATATATTCGTATTGGTGAGGGCGTAGTTGTCCAGCAGGCAGTAGCTTCTGCGGCTGCACCAGCTTCAGATACTACTGCTCTACCTGCGGTAGCCTCTCCTGTATCGACGGTTAGCTTGTCTTCTGGTGATGCAGCGGCTGCAATCGAACAGGTTATTGACACAGGTATGACGTATCTCGGAACACCATATGAATATGGTTCTGATCGCAACAGTACGGCTACTTTTGATTGCTCGGCATTTACTCGCCAAATTTTCCGTCAGGCTGTAGGTATCCAGCTTCCGGCAGATTCTCGTTCACAGGGCGAATGGATCAAGCAGAACAGTCAGCCGAATACGGATATGACTACACTGAAGCGTGGTGATCTGCTCTTTTTTACAAATTATAATGCATCTTCAGGGGCGTACACGTCCTTGGATAATTCCTCCCAAACGATTACGCATGTAGCTGTATACTTGGGAGACAACAAGCTTCTCCATACGTTTTCTGTAGCGGCCGGTGGTGTAAAAGTTACGGATTTCAGCAAGCCTTGGCAGGATCGTTTCCTGTTTGGAGGCAGCGTGATCCAATAAAAACGCCGTTCACTGTTAAAAGTTGCATCAAAAAAGGATGTTCCACAACTCTGTTGACCAGGGTGGGAACATCCTTTTTTGATAAGCATATGATACATAACACTTTTGGGCGTAGCAATCATCCAATGCCTATGAGGCTCGTTTTCTTCCGGTAAAGAGTGAAATAACGAATAACACCAAAAATAGCACAAATAACATTTTGGCGATTGTAGCGGCTACGGAGACGACGATACCAAAAAAACCTAAAATCCCGGCGATCACAGCAAAAACTAAGAATAAAGCCGACCATTTCAGCATGTTCTGTATCCTCCTTTGATTGTATATAATGTGGCATACTCGCGCCCTGATCGAGCGTGGTAGCAGATGACGGTGACTTCTACAGATTAAGCGTGGCTGTGCCATCATTATATGGTGTTTTAAACGGTGCAAGGGCCTGTGAATCATAACGTTTGGAGCACAAGAAGCTACCAGTCTGGACGTTGTTTCGTGTCCGAATGTAGAGGGTAACTATGCAGTAATCATAAACATCATCGTGAAAGACGAAAGAGAGGTTACGCTATGTTAACACAGGTCAGCATTTTTATTATTGCTATCGCATTTGCCGTTCTCGTTATTTACCTTATTAAGACTTTGAAAGCAGCCCAAGGTTCTCTGGATAAGGTGACTCAAACCTTGCAGGAAGTACAAAAGACAGTCGATGAACTGAGTTATGAAGTAAAACAAACGGTTCGACATGCAAATGACATCACCGCAGACGTTGATCATAAATTGAAGCAAGTGGAACCTGTGATGGAGTCGGTTAAAAACCTGGGGGAGGTACTTAGTGAAGTGACGCTGGCCGCTAAGCAGGCTTCAACAGCGTTAATGACACGGCTTCAGAAGTCGCGTAGCACTGCGAGCAGTACTTCCGGAACGGAGAAGGCGATCAAGTCAACGGGATTGAACAGACCTTTGACTGCAACAGAGCGGACGGTTCAGAGCTACAATGCCACTTATGGGGAACCTGCGAGCAAGTCGGCTAAGAACTGGCTGGGTTATGTAGACATCGCTGCTGGGGTGTGGCAGAAAATGCGTCAGTAGTATAGTGCTGAACCGTAAACTATAGGAAATTCATTGAAAGGGTGAGAATTATGATGAAGACATTATTACTAGCCGCTGGTTTGCTCACTCCCTTTTCCGGACAGGATACGGTTCAGCAAACCGTCTCCCCGCAGACAGCGGGGCATATGGTAAGGGCTGTTCAGACGATAACTGCTCCACATGCTGTGCCAACTGATTTCCATACCTTAAATGGCATATCTCTGGATGATACTCGTGCGGATGTATTAAAAAAACTGGGCAAGCCACTTCGAGTCAAGAAGGATAAGCTGCTGCTTTCTACAGAATATCAATATCCGGATGTCGTGGTAGGTATGCGTGATGACGTCGTCTCTTATGTGCATGTAGATCCTGCTGCCGGTCGAATCAAAGTGAATGATAAGTGGCTGCCACTGCAACGGAAAACGCTGGATCAGGCGCTAGGCGGCTCGCAATTTACGGCAGAAGACGGAGAAGTATATGTACGCGGGCAGCGTGCGATCAAAGTGTTTACGGATAAGACGTCTGATAAGCCGAAGTATGTTGAGTTTTTTGATGAAACGGAGTGGTAATTGATTTTTTTTGAGGCGTTACATTATATGGAAGTTTCAAATGGATGAATGAAGTGTAATAGTCAGAGAAGTCAATCCTTAAAGGAGCGTGAGAAACATGAATCAGACCAATCATAAATCTTATGCCAAGGTGGTAGAGAACGGTGTACAAGCCGTTGAAGCTGTGAATGAGTTGCGTAACACGGGCTATCGTTATGAGGATGTGTTCGTGCTCGCTCATGATCAGGATCGGACGGATCGTATCGCCGATACGGTGGCTGCCAAGGAAATCGGGATTAAGGAAGAAGGCGTTTTCGACTCATTAGCGAATTTGTTCCGTTCCCGTGGCGATGAGCTCCGTGCCAAAATCACTTCCTTGGGTTTTACAGATACGGAAGCAGATTTTTATGAAAAAGAATTAGATCAGGGTAAAGTGCTGGTTATTGCGAAAAAAGCGTGATATTTCCAGCTCATCATAGGATCAAACAAGCTTAGATTTGAAAAAGAGGATCTTGGCCGCAGCACAAGTGTTTCGCGGGTCCTCCAAAAACATAGATAAGGAATGGGGCTTCAGCCTCATTCCTTATCTATGTTTTTGGAACGCCTGCTTACGGAAACGCTATTTCCAATCAACAAGGGTGTTGCCCCCTAAGCAGGTATAGTATAATACATGGGTTACAGATAAGGAGAGAGCAATGAGAATTCTAATTGTTGACGATAATCCAACGAATGTCATTATTATTCGTGAAATACTAAAAAAAGAAAATTATCGCGATGTAATCTCTGCCAGCTCGGCCGCAGAAATGCTGGAGCATCTGGGAATCGGCGACCGTACCATTAGTCTCCGGCCCCGTCCTTCGGATATTGATTTGGTGCTGCTGGATATGATGATGCCTGAAATGGACGGCATTGAGGCTTGCAGTATTGTGCAGGAATATGAACATTTAAAAGATATTCCGATTATTATGGTTACCGCTGTAGGCGATTCTAAAAAATTGGCCGAAGCCTTGGATGTGGGAGCCGTCGATTATGTCACGAAGCCGATTAACAAGGTAGAGCTAATGGCTCGTATTCGTTCTGCCTTGCGTCTCAAGCAGGAAAAGGACTGGCATAAGGACCGGGATCAGCGAATCCAGGATGAATTGAAGCTGGCTGCGATGGTGCAGCAGGCGGTGCTGAGTCCTGCCATTCAGGACCCGATGCTGCAAGCGAATGCACTGTACCAGCCTTCCTTTGAACTGGCGGGGGATTTATATTCATGGTATCCGCTAGGGGAAGGGAGATATGCCATCATTTTGCTCGATATGATGGGCCATGGCATTTCTTCTTCTCTGTTTTGCATGTTCATTGCGTCTGTACTCAAGGATACGGTGACCACGTTTGTGGAGCCGGAGAAGGTCATACAAGAGCTGAATCGTCGTTTTAATCAACTGGATTTGGGCAAGCAACTGGTACAGTATTATTTTACGGCGATTTATATGGTGATTGATACTCGTTCACGGCGAATTGACTATGTAAATGCAGGGCATCCTCCTGGCTTGCTGTTCAATCAGGATGGCAGTATAACCAAATTAGACCGTGCGTGTAGCCCGGTCGGATTGTTTGATAAAATTGATGCAGAGATGCACACGATTTATTACGAAGGAACTGGGCATATCGCTTTGTATACAGATGGCTTGCTGGAGGCGGTAGAAGGTGAATATGAGGAACAATTGGATTATCTGACTGCCTGTCTGCGTAAGTATGAGGAATGGAATGAAGAAGCGATGCTGGATGCATTTTTTCGTAATGACGGGGGACCGCAGGATCGCGATGATGATAAGTGCCTGATCTGGATTTCGCTGAAAGAGGGAGAGAGCTTGCATGAAAATCAGAAATAAGCTGCTGATTGGCTTTGGATCGCTTATGGCGATCCTCCTTGTGCTGACGCTAATCAGCTATGACCGGATGGGGAGCCTGAATGAACAGCTGAACCAGGTTTATCAAGAACGATATGTGAAGGTCCGGAAAACAACAGCTATACGCGGACAGGTGAACGATATGGCTAAAGTGATGGCCAATCTAATCTTGAATCCAGGCTCCTCTGTCGGCGAGGCCAAACGCGAGCTCGATGATCTTTCCGCTGCGGGTACTAAAGTGATGGCTAGTCTGCAAACGGATTCCGGAACCAGTGAAGAGCAACAGCAGATTGACCGGGTGGCTGCTGCATGGAAAGACTTCATAAACTACGAAGAGAGACTCATTTCCTTATTGGGGCAAGATCGTATTGAGGAAGCTAATGCTTTCCGTAATAGCACTGGACTGCCTGCTCAAGAGGAGGCAATGAACAGCATTAATACCCTTGCCGTTTTTCAGGATCGGGAAATTGATAACGATATGAAGCAAGCCAATCGGGCCTATGAGGAATCTGTGCAGATTACCACAATCCTGATGGCTGCTGGTCTGATCATGGGCTTACTGGTTATTTTGTGGGTGCTCCCGAGCATTGCCAAAGGTCTAAATACTGTTAACCTCATGATGAGCGGCTTTGGCAAGGGAAAGTACAGGGCTATCAGCCGGATGAGTGTGGCCTCCAAAGATGAAATCGGAGAGGTTGCTCGTGTGTTTCAACAATTGGCTGGCGACCTAGATGAAAAAAGGAAATTCGAGCATTCCGTCCTTCAAACGCAGAAGGATCAAACCTGGCTTAATGCCAATACTGCTCGGTTAACTGAGCTGTTTCGTGGTGTGAATTCACTGGAGCAGGTTGCTCAGATGTTCATTAGTGAGTTTACGCCCATCCTGGGAGGCAGTTACGGAGCCATCTACCTGCAAGGAAAAGATGTAGAAGACCACCGATTCAAGTTGTATGGCTCCTATGCAAAGGTGACTGGCGAAGGCTCGATCAGAGACGTTATCCAAGTGGGCGAAGGTTTGCTTGGACAGTGTGTTCTGGATCGTAAGCCGATCTTGGTTACAGAGGCGCCTGAAGGATACTTGTCCATTGGCTCCGCCTTAGGAGAAAGTAAGCCTGTGGGAATTATGATTTTCCCTATTTTGTTCGAGGATGAATGCATTGGTGCCGTAGAAATAGCGTCACTGGATCGCTTCAGTGATCTGGAAACGAAGCTGTTTGCTCAGCTAATGGAGAGCTTGGGGATCATTTTGAATAACATCAGGGGACGGATGCGGGTTGAGCAATTGCTGCGCGAATCACAAGCACTTACCGAGGAATTGCAATGCCAGTCTGAAGAGCTGCAAACTCAGCAAGAAGAACTCAAGCGTTCCAACGAGAATTTGGAGCAGCAAACAGAGGAGCTTAAGCGTTCCGAGGAATTATTACAGCGTCAGCAGGAAGAATTGGAGCATTTTAATACTGAACTGATTGCCAAAACGAGAGCACTGGAAGAACAGGTTCGAGAAGTGGAAGAAAAGAACGATGAGATCGAACGTGCACGAGCCCAGTTGGAGCAACAGGCGATGCAGCTTGGGATCACAAGCAAATACAAATCCGAGTTTTTGGCCAATATGTCGCATGAACTGCGTACTCCGCTAAATAGCTTGCTCATTCTTTCTCAGCTACTGTCTGAGAACAAGGAAGGCAATCTCAAGCCCAAACAGGTGGAATATGCACAAACCATTTATATGTCAGGCGCGGATTTGTTGAAAATGATTGATGAAATTCTGGATTTATCCAAAGTGGATGCTGGAAAAATGGATATTAATCATGAAACGGTCCATTTGGAGGAGCTGGAGCTGTTTGTTGAACAGAATTTTGCTCCGGTCGCAGCCAAACGTGAGCTTCAACTGCATACCGAAATTGAAGAGAACTTGCCAGATGCCATTATTAGTGACGGTTATCGTCTCAAACAAATTTTACGTAACTTGCTGTCCAATGCGTTCAAGTTCACCACCGAAGGCTCTATTCGTTTCAAGGTATCTCGGGCAAACGGAGAGCAGCTTCCAGATATGTTAGATTCACGAAAATCCTATCTGGCTCTATCTGTACGTGATACAGGCATCGGAATTGCTTCAGACAAAACAGATCTGATTTTCGAAGCCTTTCAGCAGGTAGACGGTACGACTAGCCGGAAATACGGGGGAACAGGGCTGGGGCTGTCGATCAGCCGTGAGCTTTCCAAATTGTTGGGCGGTGCCATTACAGTCGAGTCCGAGCAGGGACAGGGCAGTTGCTTCACACTGTATTTGCCGGAACAAACGCCTACCGAAAAGAATATGGATTCTCATTCGAGAGAGGCGTTTGACAGTACAGATGTACATCCGGATTATGAGGGTGTCGTTGCTTCAGCGGAAGCAGATCTTCCAATGATTATGCCTGCTGAACGCTTACCTGTATATCAGATGCCTGCGAAGAGCGGAGTAGAGGACATACATCCGGGTGATGACCGAAACGAGATTACCCCGCAGGATAAAGTGTTGCTGATTATTGAGGATGATATTAATTTTGCTAATATTTTGTATGACATGGCCCATAGCCGAGGCTTTAAGGCGCTGATCGCTCTCAAGGGAGACGATGGGCTGAACATGGCTCATTCTTATCTGCCGGACGCTATTATATTAGATATTCAGTTACCTGTGATGGATGGCTGGTCCATTTTGGGCGAGCTGAAAGGAAACTCATCGACACGTCATATTCCAGTACATGTGATTTCGGTCATTGATGATGTGAAGCAGGGCTTGATGATGGGCGCGATTGCCTATCTCAAAAAGCCTTCTTCGAAGGAGAGTCTGGATAAGGCATTTTCACACATAAAATCGTATACGGACCAAATGGTAAAACGCCTCCTTGTGGTCGAGGATGACGATAATCAGCGCAAGTCCATTATTGAGCTCATCGACCATGATGATGTGGCCATTACGGCGGTCTCGACAGGTAAAGAAGCACTAAACGAGCTGGCCACCCAGCGGTATGACTGCATGGTACTGGATCTGATGCTCAGTGACATGACAGGCTTTGATTTGCTCGACCGCATTCGGGAAAATGAGCAGCTCACCGATCTGCCGATCATTATTTATACAGGCAAAGATCTGGATAGTAAGGAAGAAACACAACTTCGAAAATATGCAGAGTCTATTATTATTAAGGATGTCAAATCGCCGGAACGACTTTTGGATGAGACTACGTTGTTCCTGCATCGGGTGGAGGCCAATCTTCCTGAGGACAAACGTAAAATTCTGCAAAAGCTTTATAACAAGGAAGAGCTGTTTGAAGGCAAAAAAATATTGTTGGTAGACGATGATATTCGTAATGTATTTGCTTTGTCCAGTGTGCTGGAAAGCTATCGTATGGAGGTTACCTTTGCGGAAAATGGAAGGGAAGCTCTGGAAATGCTCGAACAGACGCCTGATTTTGATCTGGTGCTGATGGATATGATGATGCCGGAAATGGATGGATATGAAGCAATGCGACGGATTCGATTAATGCCGCAATTCGAGAAGTTGCCTATTATTGCCCTGACAGCCAAGGCGATGAAGGATGATCGCTCCAAGTGTATTGAGGCAGGCGCCTCCGATTATGTAAAAAAACCGATTCAAACCGAACAGCTTTTATCATTAATGCGTGTGTGGTTGTATTCGTAATCAAAAAAAATGGGTAATATAAATTGACACTTAATTGAGAGCGATACAGGCAAAACCTATTTAGGAATTGGAGAGAGATTATGACATCGAAGGATATGGCGGATAATGCTGCTAATGAAGTGAAATCGAATGACAATGAGCGGGAAATGATTGAGATTGAGCTGTTGCTGGAAGGTATACATCGGCTGTACGGCTACGATTTTCGCAACTACGCTCTGCCATCGATCAAGCGGCGTATTTATTATCATGCGCAGTCCGAGAACGTAAGCACGATATCAGGACTTCAGGAGAAGGTGCTGCATGATCGCAGCGCCTTCGATAGACTGGTACAGAGTCTTTCTATTCCGGTGACCGAGATGTTTCGCGACCCGGAGCTGTTTCTAAATTTCAGGCGAAAAATCATTCCTATTTTACGAACGTATCCGTATATCCGAATCTGGCATGCAGGTTGCTCCACAGGTGAGGAAGTATATTCTATGGCAATCTTGCTGCATGAGGAAGGCTTATATGACAAGGCCCGTATTTATGCGACGGATATGAATAACCTGTCTTTACAGCAAGCGAAGGAAGGCGTATATGGGATCGACCGAATGAAGCTGTATACCAAAAATTATTTGGAATCTGGGGGCACACAATCGTTCTCTGAATATTATACAGCCAAGTATGATTCGGTGATGTTTCACCCCTTTTTACGAAAAAATATCATTTTTGCTGAGCACAATTTAGCGACAG
Organism: Paenibacillus sp. lzh-N1; assembly: GCF_002872435.1. NCBI lineage: Bacteria > Bacillati > Bacillota > Bacilli > Caryophanales > Paenibacillaceae > Paenibacillus > Paenibacillus sp. lzh-N1. The sequence goes on from NZ_CP025696.1 coordinate 2,721,417, forward strand.
ACCGGTCTTTTAACGAGTTCAATGTTATTTTTTGCCGGAATGTTATGATTTATTTCAACGATGAACTTCGCAACCACGTACATGGGTTGTTTTACGATAGCTTGAGTCATTTTGGTGTGTTGGTGCTTGGGGCCAAGGAATCCATACATTTCACCGATTATAGTGATTCCTACGAGCCGCTGGACCGGGTAGAGAAGATATACCGGAAGATTAAATAGAGATGCTTAGGAGGATTTCATGGGGCTTCATGAACCGATTCATATATTGCTGGTAGATGACAGACCTGAGAACCTGCTCGCTCTTGAGGCAGTGCTGGAGAGTGAACAATATAATTTGGTAAAGGCCACATCTGGGGAAGAAGCGTTGCGATGTCTATTAAAAGATGAATTTGCACTCGTTGTCCTCGATGTGCAAATGCCGGGTATGGATGGAATTGAGACCGCAAAGTTAATCAAGGCCAGAGAGAAGACGAAGGATATTCCGATTATCTTCATTTCAGCTAACAGCAAGGAAGCGGAGCATTTGTTTGCGGGATATTCAGCGGGCGGTATTGATTATATGGTAAAGCCGTTCATCCCTCAAATTCTCAAGTCCAAAATTGAAGGCTTCGTACAAATGTATCTAACAAACAAGCGCTTGAAAACACAGTCCATGCTGCTTCATCAGAAGACGCAGGAGCTGGAAAAGATGAACAGCGAACTGATTGCCGCCAAGGAGGCGGCAGAGATTGCTGCCAATGCCAAAACCGAATTTTTGGCAATGATGAGCCATGAGATTCGCACGCCTATGAACGGTGTCATTGGTATGATTGATCTGCTGATGGAGACAGAGCTGCAAAACGATCAACAGGAATATGCCGATATCATCCGTCGCAGTGCGGACGCGCTGGTCGCAGTCATTAATGATATTCTGGACTTTACCAAGCTGGAGTCAGGCAAGATGGAAGTTGAGGAGTATCCATTTGATTTGGTTTCCTGTATCAAGGAAGTTTTCAGCCTATTTACCGTAGAGGTGAACCGCAAGAATTTGGAACTGGTTTATTTTCTCGATGAACAGATGCCTCCCGTGTTATATGGAGATATGGGTAGACTGCGTCAAGTACTGATTAACTTGGTCTCCAATGCTGTTAAATTTACAGATCAGGGCGGGGTATATGTTTTCGCATCTGTTAAAGAGCGTAGCGACAATGGGCTTACCGTTGAGTTTTCTGTAAAAGATACAGGCATTGGTATTGATCCTGCCAAGGTTGGAAGGCTATTTCATCCCTTTTCCCAACTGGATTCTTCAATGACACGCAAATATGGTGGAACGGGTCTAGGACTTGCTATTTGCAAAACCTTAGTGGATATGATGGGCGGAGATATCCGTGTGGATACAAGTGGAGAACAGGGTGTGGCGTTTCATTTTACAATGAAGCTTGGCGTTGCCAAGGAAAATGAACTGGAGGGGGAGTCCAGCCACGATTGGGAAATTCCACAACAGGAGCCCCCAACCCGTAAACCTGTACTGGTCGTGGATGACCATCCCATCAACCAGAAGCTGATGGTGAATATACTGGATAAGCTCGGTTTGGCTTCAGACGTGGCAGCAGATGGGCAACAGGCGCTTGATATGGTCACTGCGAATCAGGATTACGACTATATCTTTATGGACTTGCAGATGCCTGTAATGGACGGTCTGGAGTGTACGAGTAGAGTACGTGAACAATTGGCGGGAAGATCTCAGCCTGCCATTATCGCTATGACAGCTAACGTCATGGATGGGATTCAGCCCCGATGTATTGAAGCTGGAATGAACGATTATATTAGTAAGCCCGTTAAAATCAGCAGTGTAAAACAGGCGTTGCTCCGGCATTCACCGGACCATTTTCCAATGCAGCCAGGTAAAGACCGAATCAATGAAGCCTAGCTGGTGGTATTTTACAGGTGTATAAAAAGTTATAACGTGATTCAAACACTCGTATATTGGGTTAGTATGTAGGGAAATCTTTTTTTGGGAGAGTAGGCCAATGAATACTAATAAAAATGAGAAGTTCAATGCGATCACAGAAACAGCAGATGGTGTAAATACCGTTTATCTGAGTGGAGAATTGGATCTTTCGGTAGCACCTGATTTTCGTCTGGTCATGGAGCCTTTAGTGGGGGAATCCAGCCAGGATTTGATTGTTAACTTGAGAGACCTTAAATACATTGACAGCACTGGCATTGGTATTTTGTTATCTATTTTAAAAGCAAGGCATGGGATGGAGTCCCGGTTTACGGTTCAAGAGGTACCGCCTCAGATTCAAAAACTGTTTGATATGACCGGTATTGCCAAATTCTTTGCCCCCCAGGAGAATTCCCAATAGGAAAGGAAAGAAAAAGAAATGAATGCTCAAATTCAAAAAGTAGTTCTTAATTTGCCGGCCACAGCTGACTTTGTTGATATTGTAAGATTAAATTTATATGGTATTGCCGCGAAAATGGGATTCTCTTATGAGGATATTGAAGACATGAAAGTGGCCGTATCGGAAGCCTGTAATAACTCTGTTCTCTATGCATATGGTCATGAGGGAGGAGTCGTGGAAGTAACATTCGAATTTGACGAAGCTTCGTTGTCCATTCGTGTCAAAGATGAAGGGGAGAGCTTTGAACGTGTGGAGGACCCGACTCGTATCGCATCCTTGCATGACAAGGAGTTGAATGATGCGCAGATCGGCGGATTGGGCTTTTATCTCATGCAGGCGCTTATGGACGATGTTCATATCTTGAATGAGACAGGAAAAGGCACCGAAGTGGTGTTGGTAAAGCGTCTGACCAGAAGTGAGGAAACAGTATGAATGAAAAGGTAACTCCCCCGGAGTCGATGGATGAAGCCGTTGGTCTAATCTGGGAGTACCAGCAAACCAAAGATAACGAAATTGCTACCGTGCTGATCCGCAAGTATGAGCCCATGGTCAAGATGGCTGCTGGGAAGATATCCCGTAACCGCCCGGACTTATACGAGGATTTATATCAGACCGGTCAGATGGCTTTGATACGTCTGCTCCAGCAATACGATATCAGCTTGGGTATCCCATTTGAGCCGTACGCTATGAAAAGTATGCTGGGACATATGAAAAATTATTTGCGCGACAAATCCTGGTACATACAGGTTCCTCGTCGCATCAAGGAAAAGGGTGCGCTTGTTCAACATGCCATTGATGAGCTGACTGTCAAATTAGAACGCTCACCCAATGTGAACGAGATTGCGGAGTATCTGGACCTTACCGTTGAGGAGACGATCGAGGTGCTTGCTGGCCGTGAGTGCTACCACTATGTTTCACTGGACTCGCCATTATCTCAGGAAGAGAGTGCAGCTACGTTAGGAGAGCTTATTAGCTCAGATGCTAACGATTTTGACACGGTGGAAAAACGGATGGATCTTCAGCAGGCTTTAAGCCAACTGAAAGAGCAGGAACAGAAAGTACTTCTTCTGGCATTTCAGGACGGTCAATCTCAACGTGCGATTGCACAGACGTTGGGCGTATCACAGATGAGCGTTTCCCGTATTCAGAAGCGGGCAACAGAAAAGTTGAAGCAGATTATGTCTAATTCCTCTATTTCATGACAAGATCGCTGAATTCATGGCTTATAATATTTGACGTCCCATCGTAAGGACACGTTATTCCAATTAGGGAAGCGTGTCCTTTTTATAAAGCGGAAAAACAAAGAAAGGATGGAATCCATGACAGCATTTGAACAGATTTCTACCTTTCGTGGAGGATGGGAATGGTGGGACATCTGTGCTGCGGACTGGCAGGATTCAGTCATACAGCACTTGAAGGAGAAGCTCCCAGAAGCCGCAGAGTGGCTGGATAAGGTAGAGGACATTCCATCCAGTTTTATTTCTGTGCGCTTTCCAGATGGCAATCAGCCGTTGATGTGCGGATCGTTGATCTACTCCGTTCAGGAGGAGATCGACAGTCAGCGCAATTGCAACAAGTTTTATTTTCTAGTCCTAGACCAGAAGCTAGTGACCTTAAATCTAGACCAAAATACACGTGAAATTATGCATACCGCGGAGCGCCAAACCATGCTGGAACAGTGTGAGGATGCAGCAGACGGCATGTTCGTATTGGCGAGAGCCGTGCTTCATTATTTTCATACGGGAATGGATAAGTTTGAGATCAACCTGAGAAGACTGGAAGAGGACATGGAGAAAAGGAATGCACGTACGCTGATGGATTCTATATTGAATGCGCGTTTCGAGCTGTTGTATTGGAGTAATATGTTCATCCCTTTTTCAGAGCTGGTCACGGCTTCCCGCGAAGCATATCTGGATAAGCTGGAGGAGAATCGCTTTTTTAAGCAGTTATTGTACCGTGTCACTCGAATGGAGGGACTTTTCCGCCATTATGAAAAGGAAATCGACACACTGATCTCTATTGATGAGGCCATTTCTGCATTTAGGGGCAATGAGATTTCGAAGACGCTCACGATTGTGACCGCTGTATTTATGCCAGCCACTGTAGTGGGGGCTATTTGGGGCATGAACTTTGAAAATCTGCCTTGGATTAAAACAGGCTGGGGTTTTACCTTCGTGATTGTCGTTACTCTGCTAAGTATGGCGGGGATGTACGGCTGGCTGATGATGAAGGGGTGGACAGGAGATTTATTAAAAACGAATAAGCGTAACAAATTGTAGCGGTTGCTTACGGCAGTTACAATGTGCATTCAAAAAACGATCCATCATAACCGGGGGCATTTTAGGAGCTCATTACCGGTTCGATGGATCGTTTTTATATGAGATAGGGACAATTACTTAGTACCTTGGCTCATTTTGATATATCCTAACAATTCGGCGATGAAATCTCCGATGACCGGAAGATTTAACTGCACTAGGAAGCTGAGCAACCAAGCGAGTAAGGCGAGTACGACCACTGTACCCAGTGTAAGGCCGAGACCTCGTGAAATCCCAGCCGTCAGATTGCTGATAATTCTTCTTTTTGTGCTGGAGTAGTTCTCTATAATATCTTTGAATTCTGCTTTTTCCAATGTATCTGCGATTTGATCTAGACGTTTGTTAAGCCGCTTGACCTCATGACGTAGCTCAAAAGGATGTTCATCCACATCAAAATCTCTTTCATGATCATGCTTTTTAACATGAGTAGGTGAGGTCTGCTTGGATGAAACCTCGTCTGGTTGATCTTGTGTCTGCAGGGGGTGAAAGGTTCTCTTGTTGTTCCGGGCAAGATCATCTCCATAGGAGTTTGGTTTGTTCATGGTCATCCCAGCCTTTCTATCATTTAAAAACAGCCAGCTTCTTGCCTGCTGGCTGTTCAGTGTTTGGAGCTTATTATAGTTATAATGAGAATGTGTTCCTATTTATGAATTTGCGTTTAATTGTTTCTGAGTGTCCTTGGCTGCCTGAGCGGTTGCATCCATTACTTCTTTATCCGCTTTGGCTGCTTCATTAGCGACATCCGCAGAGGCTTTAGTTACGCTGGCTACGATGTTGTCTTTACTTTCGGATACCGTTTTGGCTACATCTGCTGTTTTGGTGGAAACGGTTTTAGCCAAATCTGTTGCTTTGCTGCTGACTACGGATGCGACATCCTTGGTTTTATCGGAGACAACAGTCATTTTTTCGGACAGATCGCTACGCAAATCGCGGCCTGGTTTTGGAGCGAACAGCAGGGCTGCCGCAGCACCAATCAAACCTCCAATGAATAAACCCTTTGCAAAACCTGAAGTGCTTGCCATATTTTGATTGTCCATGTTACTCATGATATATCACTCCTTTTATAGAATAAAAAATATATATAAATGTTAGGTAGCCCTTCTTAATAGTTTGGACACAAGTCCGAGCAAGAACACGAACAATGCGGTTCCAAGTATGGCTGGAATGACTGCAAAATCTCCGATGACTGGACCCCAGTCTCCTAGGATCGTAGCACCGAGCCAAGCTCCTACAAATCCAGCAATCATAGAGCCCGCAATGCCGCCAGGCATTTCATGACCTGCTAGTGCATCGCCAATCAATCCGATAATAATAGCCATTACAATACTTAGGACAATTCCCCACACAAGGATCGCCTCCTTTATCTTGAGTTCACACAACGATAATGTTTTTGATGAATCTCTGAGCTTTCGTTATTTCTTCGCCTTGCTTACTTCGTATATAAACGTTGTGACCGTGAGTGAAACAAAAAGCCATCTTAGAGCGCTTATGGACGGGGGAGAGATGAAGGGGAGGAAGGCCACAGACGCGCTTGCCAATAGACCACGGGAACGGTAAATACCAGCCAGATCATACCTGCAATATAGCCGCCTACAATGTCGGTAGGAAAATGAACTCCTAAATATACACGGCTGAGGCCAATCAAGAGAATGAGCAATGCACCAAGAACACACGGAAGGAAGAATGTTCGCTTATGAACCATTCGTTCTATAGCCCAAATGGCAAATATCATTCCGTAAAATCCCATGGAAATCATCGCATGACCGCTGGGGAAACTGTAACCCCCCGCTTCCACCAAATGTTGAAGAGACGGGCGTTCCCGTTGTAAAAATTCTTTTATGATCGTATTTAGCACCCACATCGCGGTAAAGCTGCTTAGGATGGCAAAGGAGTACGCTTTTGAACGGAGATAGACCCAGCACAAGATTGCGGTACCGATTGCTATCAGTAATGATATGCGGAATGAGCCTAACGATGTAATGAAGATGGCGACGGGTAGCAGTTGGTAATGAGCAGCAGCTGTGTCTGGAAAAACAATATCTTGAATGCGCTCATCCCAATATAGAAAAGGAGCTGTGCCAATCCATCTTACTGAATAGGCAATGAGAAGTAAGACAGCGATCATGATCATAGATGCGGATAGACTGCGACGCAAATAGCTTGGTAAGAATCGGAATCGTTGAGGTTTATGGGATAGCATATGTAGTAAATCGCCTCCTTATGGCCGTGATAGATTGATTTTGTGTACTATTAACTTAACGAATAATGAACTGGAGAGCAAAATCAGACAGAGACAATAGGCTGATTGACGCATATAAGTGCGGGGTAAAGGGATCGTATTACAGCGTTTGTAATGCCAGGGCCGGAAGTGGATTAGGAATCACGAAGTAAGGGCTGCTTTACGGAACTGAAATCCATGGAGGTGTTAAGTATGATTAAAATAGTGACATCAGCAGAGAGACATACCTCAAATAAAGAATGGATTCATAGTGAGTTCAGCTTTTCATTTGCAGATTATGAAGATCCGAGCAATGTCCATTTTGGATGTATGCTAGCCCATAATGATAATGAGCTTAAACCGCAGCAAGGGTTCAAAAGACATCCGCATCATGATTTGGAAATCGTCACCTATGTAATTGAAGGTCTTCTGCATCATAGCGACAGCTTGGGCCACGAACAGGATCTAAAAAGCGGCTCGATCCAGGTTATGAGTGCAGGCACCGGGATTGAACATGAGGAGCGAAATCCTGGGGATGAAAAACCGGTTCGCTTTTTGCAAATGTGGTTTCTACCTGAGAGTCCTGGCCTTCAGCCTTCTTATCAGGTACAAAGATTCAAGCATAGTGAACGCCTAAATCGACTTCAGCCTGTAGTGTCTGGTTCAGAGGTGGAGGGAGCGCTATCCATTGCACAGGATATAAATCTGTATCTGAGTAGATTGGAAAAGGGACAGCAGCTTGAATATCCGCAGCAAGAAGAGCGCCGTACTCACATTTATATCATTAGCGGTCATGTTGAAGTTACGTGTCAGGATGGGGAATTTCAGTTAAGACCTGGCGATGCCGCGCGAATTCAAAAAAGCTGTACATTAAAGATACTAGCTACAGGGAATGAGGAAATATCTGAACTGGTATTAGTAGATTTGCCTTGAAGTGTCCATGGGTAAAGGAAGAAGTGTATGAAAATACGTATATGCATCGAAAAAATAAAGCTCGTATCCCTTGTGCGTCTGTTAAGACGACCAGAGGTACGAGCTTTATTTATGGTGACAAACTTAAAATAGCCAAGCTGTCTGTCCTACAAGCTGGTTTAGGAGGACTTACGCAATCTACCCAGTTCGGAGACAATGGCTTCAACCTCTGAAATGCTGAGGTTAGGCTTGCTGATCACCATATCGTAGACATCATGGATGTCCTCGTATTGCTCTAGCGAGAAAGCGGAAGCCTGCATAGCAGCACCACTCGCCATACGAAGCTTGGTTTTAATGCCCTCAATCATATACTCAATGTTGGCATGAGACGGTACAGACAAATCCATCGTTAATGTTCCATCCTTTCATAACAGGGGAAGTTGCCTGTATTGTATCATGTTTTTGTTGTAGAATGTACTGATAGCCAGATTACCGATATACAACTGAATGAAGGAGGATGGACAAAGTTGTCTTTGTATAATCGAGCTTCTACATCCGGTCGCTCACCCTTAGAACCTACTAATGTAGAGAAAACAGATCGCGACGGACTCGCACCGTTTTTCCGAGAAATTCAACATCAGCATGCTATGGATAAGTTGACTTTTGTATGTATCGGTACAGATCGCTCGTCGGGTGACTCACTCGGGCCACTGGTAGGCACCATGCTCAAGGAGCAAGGCTTTCCGAATGTGATTGGCACAATGACGGAGCCTTGTGATGCGGATCATCTGGTTTCATACTTGGAGCGTATTCCCCAAGATCATCATGTGATCGCCATAGATGCTTGTCTTGGACAGCATGGCTCAACGGGAATGTTCCTTGTTGCCCGTGAACCGCTAACCCCTGCGCGATCGGTTGGTCTGTCTCTGCCGTCTGTCGGGCATTATAGCGTTGCAGCGATTGTGAATGAGCGCAGTGCCAAACCGTACTGGACACTCCAGATGACGTCGCTTCACCTGGTCATGACGATGGCTGCATATATTGCAGATGCAGCGGCTTGTGAATTTGGTTTAAAAACAGCTTCGCAAGATTTTCCAGCGGGTTACCGTTTCAGATATTGATGGTCTGCTTAATAATATACATCAGCATGTTCTACTTACTAATATATTCAGAACGAATAGATTATATACAGAGAAGGAAGGGTTCCACATGGAAAAGGTATTATGCGAAGGAACGACGATCTGCTATGCCGAACAAGGAAAAGGAGATCCGATCATTCTATTGCACGGATTTTGCGGAAGCTCCTCCTATTGGGATGAGGTTGTTCCCTTGCTATCCCCAAGCTATCGTTGTATTGTTCCAGACTTGCGTGGACACGGACGCAGCGATGCTCCACTCGGAGCCTATACGATTGATCAAATGGCAGACGATGTGCTTAAACTTCAGGAACAGTTGGACATTCCTCAGGCTGCATGGTTTGGCCACTCCCTAGGAGGCTACTTGGCCCTTTCCGCGGTACAGAGACATGCAGAGCGTCTGACAGCCTTTGGACTGATTCATTCGACGGCTTATGCAGATACGGACGAAGGTAAAGAAAAGCGGAACAAGGCTGTATCCACCATTCAAACGGAAGGGATTACAACCTTTGTAGATGGACTCGTACCAGGATTGTTTGCTCCTGAACATGTGGAGTCGATGCCGAACCAACTACTCAAAGTCAAAGAAATTGGCTACAAAACACCTCCTCAAGGAGCCGTAGGAGCATCACTGGCTATGCGCGAGCGCCCGGACCGTCGGGATGTGCTGTCAGCTTCTGCATTGCCAGCTCTTTTAGTAGCAGGGGAGCAGGATCAGGCGGTTCCTCCAGCACGGACGTTTACAACAGATCGAACCGGGGTAACCCAGGTTACTCTACCGCAGTCTGGACACATGAGCTTGATCGAAGCACCGCAGTTATTAGCGAATGCCATCTTGTCATTTTTAGACCAGAACTTGAAAAAGTAGAGTAAGGTAAGTCTAGAAACCGGAACCTTCTGATGTGGTATTAGAGGGGATCCGGTTTTTTGCTGACTTGTTGCTTCCTATTGGTTAATGTGCAAAATGCCTAAGTCATATTGTTTTTGTTCAAGGCAAACGCCGTCGGCAAACCGTCAATACTCTCTAAATTCTTCTCGTATGCATACTTTTTAAGTGCTTCTTCGCCCATCTGAATCGCCACGTCCTTCAGCTTTTCCCGTTCGGTCGTGTAAGTCATGAAGGGAACTGCAAAACCACATGAATGTTGTACCATATGAACATCAACAACAATGATTTGTCTTGCTCCAGGCAGTGGATTGAAGAGAGGATAGAGCTCATTCCAACGCTTTGTATTGGGCAGTACGACTGTGCCAGTACCAAAGAGCCTTAATACACAGGGCTCGCCTTCAAATGCACAGAACATGATGGTTACCCGTCCGTTCTCTATAATGTGCGCACTTGTCTCGTTGCCACTTCCCGACAAGTCGAGATAGGCTACCTTATGATCTGATAATATACGAAAAGAATCATAGCCCTTGGGGGAAATATTCACATGCCCCGTCTCAGATACAGGTGCTGATCCTACAAAGAAAATATGCTGCCGCTGTATGAACTCCTTATATTCCGGTAGTATCGAACTAAATTGTTTTCCCATACTTCAACATCCTTCCCGTAAAATATTAACTCATAATTTTGTTTCTCAAGAAAATAAATATTATATTTTATTTCGCGAATCAATATGTTAAAAAGATTATTTTTGTTTCTTATGAAACAAAAATAACATGAGACTAACGGAGAATCAATATCAAAATTTCGAATACTTGTATTTGAAGTTGGTTACATGATCGGCTACAAAACACTGTGCTACCCGAATGTTACGTGTTATACGTGATTTTCTGAGTGCCGGATCATTGATGCTATAAATGATTTGTAATTGTGCTAAATGAGTTTACGCCATGTCGGCGGCATTTGGCTTTTAGACAAGGATGTCTTACAATCAGAAGGGACAGGGTTGCTGGGTCTCTAGGCATCAGGATGAAAGGAAGGGAACGGCTTGCTTAGAAAAGATTATTTGCTTAGCATGATGGAAGAATTGACATCAGCAGTGGCATCGGTGCTCGGTCTGAGGCGTGAAAATAAACACGTTGAAGCGCTAAAACAACTAGATGAACTACTTAACAAGCAGTTTCGCCTTCGTTCAGATTTGCTCAGACGATTGCCGCCGGAACAAATTATTGAGCTTTTCCGAATGGGCCCTGGGATGGAAGCGGATGAGCTTCAGCAAGTGGCTCGCATTCTGGAAGAAGAAGCTGTTATATACATGGAGACCAGCAGATTAGACGAGGGCATACGAATTTTAATGAAATCTCTTCATTTATATTTGTACAGCGATCTGAATGGCGCGACTCGTGATCTACAGGTCCTGCCTGAACGAATAGCGTGTATCGTAAAACTGCTTCATGAATATGAACTCTCTCCGGAAACCAGCAAGCTGTTAGCTGTTCATTATGAGCGGGAAAACAGGCTGGACCAAGCCGCAGATGTCTGGTTTGGATTGGCATGGGAGCAGCCGGAGCTGAGATCAGAAGCAGAGACATTTTACAGTCAGTTACTGGATAAGACCGATGCAGAGCTAGAACGGGGTGGAATTTCACGCCAGGAAATCATCGAGGGTTTGTCCGAGATCACCCAATTACATGAAAGAAAGTGAGATGTACCTTTTGGATTCACTGCGCGAACTTGTATACCAATTGACCACGGGAGGATCCCTCATAACAGCAACGCTGAGTCAGCTGCGCAAACGTGAGGATGCTTCTTTTACTAAAGTACAAATCAAACCTGTGGAATTGAAAAACAAACTGCATTACCAGTTTGCCTTTCATTACAGCAACAAAGTCATTCATGAAAATCTGACCCCTGACGAAGCTAATGAGCGCATGACTGCCTTGTTTGAGGACACATTCCGCCAAGGGCTTCTATGTGCCAAGGATGCAGACTACCAGGTGCTAATCAGTAAAAAATATAAAGTATCCATTCTGACAAAGTCACCGAGCAAAAGTAAAGCCGATCTGTCTCATAATCGCAAAAAGCAATATGTGCTTGAGGAAGGAGAGCGTATTCCTTTCCTGATTGAGCTGGGGATTATGAATGAGGACGGTAAGGTACTGGCCCGCAAATACGATAAATTCCGTCAAATCAACCGTTTTCTCGAAATGGTGCAGGATGTATTGCCCAGCCTTCCGGTAGGCCGCCCATTGACGATTGTAGATTTTGGCTGCGGCAAGTCGTATTTGACCTTTGCCTTATATCATTATTTGGCAGTACAGCAAAAACGACCTTTGCAGATTGTCGGTTTGGACTTGAAGGCAGATGTCATTGAAACCTGTAATCTTCTGGCTCAAAAGCTGCAATATCGACAGTTGGAGTTTCTGGTCGGAGATATCGCAGACTACAATGAACTGGAGCAAGTGGATATGGTCGTTACCTTGCATGCATGCGATACAGCAACAGATGCAGCGCTGGAAAAGGCTGTCCGCTGGGGAGCGTCTGTCATTTTATCAGTTCCGTGCTGCCAGCATGAGCTGTTTAGCCAACTGGAAAATCCGGTATTGGAGCCTTTGCTCTCCCATGGCATTTTAAAAGAGCGTTTTTCTGCACTGGCAACGGATGGACTCCGGGCCAAGCTGCTGGATATGATGGGGTATCGGACACAGCTCTTGGAATTTATCGACATGGAGCATACGCCTAAAAATATTCTGATTCGTGCTGTCAAAGGCCAAGCGGGAGAACGGTCCGTTCTGTGGCGTGAGTATACAGCATTTCGGGATTTTATACATGCTGATCCTTATTTGGAACGTGCCTGTGCGGATTTGCTTCCCGAAGGGGCGGGACAGCAGCAGACACACAGCTAAGAATATAGCAAAAGTGGAGCCACTGCAGGGTGGCTCCACTTTTTTGTAGTTTACAGTTCATGGTTGCTGTACGCAAACATCTACCCGCCATAGGCACTTCTAAAAGCGGTGCACAAGACATCACGGTCCACCTTCCACAATGCCGCGAGCTCCTCGCTGACATCTTCGTCCCACCAGTCGCACAGTAGTTTGCGATTACTATGGTTTTCCGCAATCCAGATGAGGTGGCCGACGACCTTGCGGCAATATAGCTCCTCGCCCTGCTTGACCAGATCAGGAGCAATGTGAACAGGCAGACGTTTGCAGGTTCGGTACAGCTCTTTGCTGCATGCGCGGCGGATACCACGAGCCGTGGGTAAACGGGATTGTGGATTGTCATGTTTGGGGAATTTGCCGGGAGGCATATTGTACCCCCTCCTCTCTCTCACAACTTATGCGGGCACAGGAGCTGGGGTCACTGACCGCCCTAATGGAGCGAAGTGGCGACTTGTTCTGCCGCTGTGATACACTAATGAAAATAGAGAAACAGGCAGGGAGTGGGAAGGAAAAATGGACCATATATCTAGTATCATTAATTATTTGTTTGAGATCATTCGCAGTCTTGGGTATTTTGGTATTATGCTAGGCTTGATGGTGGAGGTCATTCCAAGTGAAATTGTCCTCGCTTATGGCGGTTTTTTAGTGTCCTCGGGTCATATTAATTTTTTTGGCGCAGTCGTGTTTGGAACGATTGGCGGGGTGCTGGCCCAGCTGTTTATTTACTGGATCGGACGCTATGGCGGCAGACCCGTATTAGATAAGTATGGTAAATACATACTCATCAAAAAAAGTCATGTTGACCACGCTGAAGCCTGGTTCAATAAATATGGCACAGGGGTCATTTTTACAGCTCGCTTTATCCCTGTTGTTCGTCACGCGATCTCAATCCCTGCCGGGTTGGCTCGAATGAACGTATGGCGCTTTATTATTTTGACGACGCTGGCGATTATACCTTGGTCTGTTTTGTTTATATATTTAGGTATGCTGCTGGGAGACAAGTGGGAGCAAATTGACGAAGTGGCGGCACCTTATATCAAACCCATTTTGCTGGTTGCTCTTGCGCTCTTGATCATTTATTTTGTTATCAAATGGATTGTAGCCAAAAACAAAAAAGGAAGTGTATAACATGAGCCGTACTAACGTATCGCAATATTTCGGCAAGGGCTTGAGTCCTGAACAATTTATGGAGGGCATGGAAAAGAACAAAGAAGCCTTCCGTTCTGGATACGATCAGTTTGTGTGGAGCAGCGAAGAGGATCGGGAGTTTTTTGAAAGCCTGAACCATCGTGATGATCTGCGTGTGCTTATTTTGGCTGCCGACTGGTGTGGGGATGTCGTACGCAATGTGCCAGTTGTGTTCCGCGCGCTGGAGAATAGCGGCATTCCAACCGAAGTATTGATTCTGGAAAATCATCAGGCGCTGATGGACGACTTCCTGACAATGGGCGGACGTGCTGTGCCGATTGTGATTTTTGCGGATACAGGAGGTCATGTACTTGGCCACTGGGGGCCACGCCCTGCACATGTCCAACAAATTATGATCGAATTCAAACGTGAAAATCCAGATCGGGAAGCCGATGACTATCAAGAAAAAATTGCAGTAGCTCGCAAAGAAATGGCTGAAAAATATGGGGAGGGAACCGAGGTCCATCCTGTGATTGTTCAGGAATTACGCGAGCTGATCTCGGGATTTTAACTTATGACCTTATCAATTCGCAGCTTTAATCTGGGTCCCCTTCAAACAAATGCTTATTTGCTTCAAGGGGATGATCCACAGCGCGCCGTTATTATTGATCCAGGAATGAATCCGGGTCCTTTGCTGAGAGCGATTGAGTCTCTAACCATTGAAGCTATTCTGCTGACTCATGCCCATTTTGACCATATTGGAGGGGTGGAGGAGATTCGCAATGCGAAAGGATGCCCGGTGTATCTGCACGCTTTGGAGCAAGACTGGCTCACATCTCCTAAGCTGAATGGCTCCCTGATGTGGCCAGAGGCATCTCCACCGATCTCGACAGGACCTGCCGAATATGATTTAGCGGAAGGTCAGCAATTAAAACTAATCGGACACACGTTCAAGGTGCTCCATACACCGGGGCATTCACCCGGAAGTGTTAGCTTCTTGTGTGGCAAAGATCTTTTCTCGGGGGATGTGCTATTCCGTCAGGGCGTCGGACGCACAGATCTGACTGGTGGTCGGGAACGCGACTTGTATGATTCTATTCAGAATAAGTTGTTTCCGCTTGGAGATGACGTTACAGTTTATCCTGGTCACGGACCCAAAACATCCATTGGTTATGAGAAAGCCAACAATCCGTACATTCGGTAAATTTGATAAACGTTAATTAATTGAGGCAAAATCAAAGAAGTGACAGGTTTTGCCTCAATTCGACAACAAAATATAAATTATGTATAGACAAAGGTTTTTATTTTTGTTAACATAAATTTATTAAAGTTACATACTAAACTCGCGAAGCACGCAAGCTGTGGATGAATCCCGGTTTGCGTTCTTTTTTTTGCCCATTAAGAGGATAAAGAGGCATGAGGCCATCAGATCACAAGGGGGAGCAAGAATGAAAAGAAAACATATATATGGTGTACAACGTGAGAACGAAGGCAGTTTCCGTCTTTCCGAAATAGTAGATATTGAAGATGTTGTGGTAGGTTCCGAACCGAAGATCATAACTTGGAAAAAGGTAAAACGGCGGGGCGGAACCCTTACGCAAAATTGGCATATACGGCTTAATGAGCATAGATTTGGACGTGGAGACGATCGATTATGAAGATACATAGATGATATAGACAAGCTACCTTTTTTTTAGTAGACTTAGCAGATAAGTTCAGACAAACGGGGGGGCTAACGATGCATCATTTAGGAGCTAGAATTATGATCGTCGCGGATGCTTTTGAGCAGAATCTTCCTGTGGGCGAACATGGTTATATCATTGCTTACGACCGTAATGCGGACAATGCTTTTGACTATGTCATTCGCGTACCGAAGGTGAATCGCAATTTTTTCGTACCATCCGGAGACATCGAGCTGGAAGAAAGTATTCTCAAGCTGGAAGCCGAGCGGATTGAGCGTGAAGCGCTGATAGATTACGCCCTTGCTACTCATAATGAGAAGCTGTTCAGACATGTGATGAATGGTGGTCATGATTCAGTAGAGACTGAGGAAGAAGAAACCGCGGCAGAATTGTTGTCACAGGCTGATTTTATCAAACAAGTTAATTTGCGTGCTTGGATATAGGAATCGGCTGTTGCCGACTCTTTTTAACAATATATAATGGGCACGATTTCAGCTGCTATAGTTTTCTTGAAAGAGCACCGAAAGGTGCTTTTTTTATATTCTTTTAGTAACATTTACCTCATTCATGTACAGTCTGCTTCTGTACCGCGTCAAAGATTGAATTGTATAGGGTTCTATCCTATAATTAAAAACGTTATTTCAAAGTTCGGTGTACCATTTTTGATACCAGGATTTTGCAAAATCCGATTCCAGTCGCTTATTGGATTTTTATATATACATGAGGAGGGTTTTGAATGAACATTTCCAAGGAAGATGTCCGTCACGTAGCCAGGCTGTCCCGGTTGAATTTGACCGAGACTGAGGAAGAAACCATGACAGGGCAATTAAACGCCATTCTCCATTATGCAGAGAAGCTGAATGAGCTGGATACGGAGCAGGTAAAACCGACCACTCATGTGCTGCACGTCAGCAATGTCATGCGGGACGACGAAGTTCGCGAAAGTTTGACGCATGAGCAAGTGATGCGTAATGCACCTGAAGAAGAAGACGGACAGTTTAAAGTTCCTGCTGTTCTGGAATAGATTTCACATTTGAAAGGAGGATGCAAATTGAGCTTGTTTAATAACACATTGCCGGAAATACATAACAAGCTGCATCAAAAGGAAATTTCCGTGAGTGATCTGGTGGGGCACGCTCTGGAGACAATTGATGCGCGGGAAGACAAGATCAGAGCCTTTATTACCGTTGACGAGGAACAGGCCCGGGCATCCGCACGTCAGCTGGATGATCAGCTGATTTCCGGAGAGGAAAGAGGATTGTTGTTTGGCCTGCCGGTTGGTATTAAGGATAATATCGTGACGGAAGGGCTACGCACAACATGTGGCAGTCAGTTTTTGAAAAATTTTGATCCCGTTTACGATGCCACAGTGGTTGGCAAGTTACGCGCAGCGCAAACCGTGACACTTGGTAAAATGAACATGGACGAATTCGCTATGGGTGGTTCTAACGAGAACTCAAGCTTTTTCCCTGCACGTAACCCTTGGGATTTAGAACGTGTTCCCGGCGGTTCCAGTGGCGGCTCGGCTGCAGCTGTTGCGGCGGGTGAAGCTTATTTCACGCTCGGTTCCGATACAGGCGGCTCCATTCGCCAGCCCGCTTCTTATTGCGGCGTAGTTGGCCTAAAACCAACCTATGGTCTGGTATCCCGTTTTGGACTGGTGGCCTTTGCTTCATCTTTAGACCAAATCGGTCCGATTACAAAAAATGTTCAGGATTCGGCCTATGTCCTGCAAGCCATTGCAGGCTATGATCAGAAGGACTCCACTTCTGCGAAGGTAGACATTCCTGATTATTTGAACGCTTTAACCGGAGATGTAAAAGGTCTTCGTATCGCTGTACCTAAAGAGTATCTTGGTGAAGGTGTAGACCCACAGGTCAAGGAAAAGGTGCTTGATGCACTGAAAACACTGGAAGGATTGGGCGCTGTATGGGAAGAGGTATCTCTTCCGCACACGGAATATGCTGTTGCGACATACTACCTACTGGCTTCATCCGAAGCATCGTCCAATCTGGCCCGCTTTGACGGTGTGCGCTATGGTGTGCGCGCTGACAATCCAGATAACCTGCTTGATCTGTATCATCAGTCCCGTACGCAAGGGTTTGGTCCTGAGGTGAAGCGTCGGATTATGCTTGGCACCTATGCACTCAGCTCCGGGTACTACGATGCTTATTATTTGAAAGCTCAAAAAGTGCGCACACTGATCAAACAGGATTTTGATCGTGTATTTGAACAATATGATGTGATTATCGGACCTACTGCACCGACTACCGCTTTCAAAATCGGCTCCCAAGTGGATGACCCATTAACGATGTATTTGAACGATATTTTGACGATTCCGGTGAGTTTAGCTGGCGTGCCGGCGATCAGTATTCCTTGTGGTCTTGCAGATGGAATGCCAGTCGGACTACAAATTATCGGGAAAGCCTTTGACGAGTCTTCTGTACTGCGCGTAGCGCATGCATTCGAACAAAACACTGAATTTCACAAGCAGCGTCCGCAGCTGTAATTTGCCAAAAAGGAGGGAACCTATTCATGTCTACAACTACATCGAAGTATGAGACGGTCATTGGACTTGAAGTCCATGTGGAATTGCATACGAAGTCCAAAATATTTTGTGGATGCTCGACATCCTTCGGAGCGCCGCCAAACTCTCATACATGTCCAGTTTGTCTTGGACATCCTGGAGTATTGCCTGTATTGAATCGTCAAGCCGTTGATTATGCGATGAAAGCGGCAATGGCGCTCAATTGCACCATTGCTGATGTGAGCAAGTTTGACCGCAAAAACTATTTCTACCCCGATTCACCGAAGGCTTACCAAATTTCGCAATATGACCAACCGATCGGCGAGAACGGCTGGATTGATATTGAAGTGAACGGTGAAACCAAGCGTATCGGTATTACCCGGTTGCATCTGGAAGAGGATGCGGGGAAATTAACCCATGTTGATGGTGGCTATGCGTCTTTGGTTGATTTTAACCGGGTCGGCACACCATTGGTTGAAATCGTTTCGGAGCCGGATATATCTTCGCCGGAAGAAGCCAAGGCTTATCTGGAAAAAATACGTGCCATTATGCAGTATTGTGACGTATCCGATGTGAAGATGGAGGAAGGCTCGCTTCGTTGTGATGCCAATATCAGTCTTCGTCCGCATGGTCAAAAAGAGCTGGGAACCAAAGCGGAACTGAAAAACATGAACTCCTTCCGTGGCGTACAGCGCGGACTGGAATATGAGCAGTTCCGGCAAGAACAGACCCTGGACGAAGGTGGAACGATCGTACAGGAAACACGTCGCTGGGATGAGGCACAGGGTAAAACCCTGTCCATGCGTGGTAAGGAACAGGCGCACGACTATCGTTATTTCCCGGACCCGGATCTCGTTACACTGCATATTGATGAGGAGTGGAAAGAACGTATCCGTGCTTCGATTCCTGAATTACCCGACCAGCGCAAAACACGTTACACTTCGGAATATGGATTACCTGAGTATGATGCACAGGTAATTACGTCCTCCAAACCATTGGCTGATTTATTCGAGGATAGTCTTCAGTACACCAAGGATGCCAAAGCAGTATCCAACTGGATTATGGGAGATTTACTCGGCTATTTAAACAGTGCCAGTGTAGAACTGTCGCAGGTTAAATTGACAGGTCGGGGCTTGGGTGAAATGATCGGACTACTGGAGAAGGGGACGATCAATAGCAAAATAGCCAAAACGGTCTTCAAGGAAATGCTGGAAAGTGATAAACTGCCACAGCAAATTGTTGAAGAAAAAGGGCTTGTGCAAATCAGTGATGAAGGTGCAATTCTGACAATTGTGGAGCAAGTTGTAGCAGCCAACCCGCAATCGGTCGAGGATTACAAAGCTGGCAAGCAAAAGGCCATCGGCTTCTTGGTCGGTCAAGTGATGAAGGAGAGCAAGGGAAAAGCCAACCCGGGTCTCGCTAATAAGTTGCTGACAGAAGTGTTGAACCGTTAATGGCATAGTTATGACAGGGGCTTGTCTTTTAGGGACAGGCCTCTTTTGCATAAGTGCAGAGAACGTATGGGCATCGAACAAGTATCAGAATCGTAATGACATATTATAGTTTCCTTAGGAGGGCAAACAGCATGGTTACCCTATGTTCATTGGAAGATGATGATATTGTCAGTCAGATATGGCGTCTTCAGCACGTCGCTTATAGACTGGAAGCTGAGCTGATTGGATTTGATGAGATTCCTCCACTAATGGATACATTGGAGACACTTAGAAGCTGTGGAGAGTCTTTTTATGGGTGGTTGGAGGATGATGAACTGCTAGGAGCGCTAGCTGTGCAGTCTGAATCGTCTGGTTCGCTTACCCTTACACGTATGATGGTTCATCCAGATCATTTTCGCAAAGGGATTGCGGACTCCTTAATGAAGCATGTTTTGAATGAGTATCAGAATGTCCCGCTGTTTATCGTCACCACAGGAACTTTAAACACGCCTGCAGTGACACTTTATCGAAAACATGGTTTTCGACCCGTTTCCGCGGCAGAAGTGGCCCCAGGTGTGGAATTAACCACCTACCATTTGCATAACGTGGAATAATACTCACAAACCGCGTGCCCGGACAAGGAAGCACGACACAACCGGGAGGAGAGACTCGAATGAATAATCCGTGGATTATAGATGATTCACATATCATTTTACGGCTATTACTGTCCATGCTACTCGGTGGATTCATTGGCTTTGAGCGAGAACGTTCCAATCACGCTGCTGGTTTGCGGACTCACATTATGGTCAGTCTTGGTTCGACGCTGATTATGCTGCTCTCCATTTACGGCTTTGCTGATTTTATTAAAGAAGCTAATGTGCGTATAGATCCAGCTCGTTTGGCTACGGCGGTGATTACTGGCGTAGGCTTTTTGGGGGCAGGTACAATTATGTTCACAGGTAAATCCATTACTGGACTCACGACGGCTGCTTCCATTTGGGTCGTAGCTGCCATTGGCCTTGGGGTGGGAGCAGGCTTCTATTTACCTTCTATAGCAGCAACGGTGCTCGTATTTTTAAATTTATGGGTGTTCAACAAATTAGAACTTCGGTATATGCGTGGACGCAAGCCTCATCTTATTACACTGTACGGATTGTCCTCTCACGGATTGCTCGATCAAATTTCGACTTATTTAGAGCAAGAAAAAGTGGAAATACGTAAAATTATGATTAAAGAACATGAGCATGTTCCATTTCAT
This sequence comes from Paenibacillus sp. lzh-N1, assembly GCF_002872435.1. Taxonomy (NCBI): domain Bacteria; kingdom Bacillati; phylum Bacillota; class Bacilli; order Caryophanales; family Paenibacillaceae; genus Paenibacillus; species Paenibacillus sp. lzh-N1. The sequence continues at coordinate 2,742,240 of NZ_CP025696.1, forward strand.
GAATTGCATCCGGATCGTCAGAGTATGGAGGTTTCCTTGGAGGTGCTGGCCCGACATGACTTTAATGCGGTACGTATTGCAGCTGATTTACGACAATGGGAAGATATAGCTGCAGTCTCCGTTGAGTGACCATAACCCTTTTTTTTACAGTTACTATCAAATCTGATTGGGGTACTATGTAACCATCAAAGCATTTTTCAGCGGAGCTACGTATGGAATTCAAAGGGGAGGATGGCATGAACTCGGAACAACCGTTACCGTCTGGACAGCCTGGGCAGCCACATGGACAGAAACAGCGGGGACGTCTGCAATACGCTAAATTTCGCAAAGTAATTGCTATTATCATGGCAGCACTGATACCAGGAATGGGACATCTTTTCTTAGGATTGTTTATTAGGGGACTTACATTTATTGTATTGCTCCTGCTAGATATTTTTGCGATGCTGTATGTTTCCTCAGATGGATTGAGGATTAACATCCCATTACTTATTTTGCTTGGATTGTTCATACCCGTATTATATTTTTATAATGTATATGATGTACTACAGTCAGCGGATTACATGGTTCGTTATCGGCGCAAGCCGGATCAATATGCACGAATGGATGCTAGAGGTCAGCAAAGCAGTCCTTTTTATGCATGGGAAAGAGGTTTTGCTTTTGCAGTACTACTGGTGGCAGGCGGTGGACTTATGATTCTGTTCCGCATGAAACCTCGCTGGTTAAGCATTTTCTTCGAAGATTATGGATTTCTGACGCTGGCCATTATATTAATGATGATCGGTTTATTCCTTTTTCTAAGGGAAGCCTTTCTATCCTTTAAACGTAAAAAGTTGAAAGAAAGAGGGTGAAGCAGGCGTGCACCGCAAAATAAGAGTCGGCCGCTACACCTCTTCGCTTCTGTTGATGGCTGTAGGCATTTTGCTGATTGTAGATGTGCTTCAGAATACGGAATATATGCTTCAGCTCCTTGTGTGGTGGCCTGTCATTTTTGTACTTTGGGGACTGGAGTATCTGATTTTTTTTGGTGTGTATTATCGCAAAGAGGGCAAGCCTGACAACGGACGACGTTTTAGACCTGACTTAAAGGGGATTCTGTCCGCTTTGGTAGTGGCTGCTTCGGTTTTTATCGTGACCCAGCAAAACCATTATATGTACCTGTGGAACCGGGTTAGTCTCAATCTGACATCGGCCTCTATGGATTTTAGCCAGGCTAAAGAGAATCGGTATGATATGGGCGGTGTGCTGGTACCGGTAACTATGCAGACGTCCGATTTAGTAGTTGATTCAGTGAATGGAGATATAACACTGATCAGACGGCCGGTATCCAATATAGAGGTACGTGGGACTCTATGGGTGGATCAAGCGCCTGCTGCCGAAGCGGACAAGATTGCTCAAGCTTCTTCACTGACTTCTACCGACGGCAAGACCATCCAGATTCGTCCAGAGGTACAGTCATACGGAGCATCAAGTAAACGTCAGCCTCGTATGAATATGTTGATCACCGTACCAGAGGATCGGCGGTTCAACATGCAGATTAGAACCTCCAACGGGAATATCACCTTGAATGGAGTTGACGCTATCGACAGCATCCGGCTTGAGAGCGGTAATGGGAATCTCACAGTTAATGACGCTATTGGCAATGTCAAAGGAGGCACCCTGAACGGACAGATTAAATTGCATCGGATATCCGGAGATGTGGATGTACGCACGAACCGTGGAGATATGCAGGCAGGGGATATTGAAGGGGCCGTGTCACTCCACACCATGGTAGGTGACATTCAGGTCGCTCGTTCGGAAGGGGATATCACCGTTGATACTCAGAATGGTGACATGAATGTGCTGAATTCTACAGCCAAGCTGAATGCAAATTCGCTTAATGGCGCTATCAAAGTGCATAGCGAGCAGGTAGGTGGGGATTGGAAAATATACAGTGCTGTCGGTGATATCGTATTGGATCTTCCATCGAGTGGAGATTTTCAGTTAGAGGGTTCAAGCAGTTATGGTAATCTTCAGTCTGATTTTCCGTTTAAAATAGACAGTAAAAGCATTTCAGGCCAAAACGGAGATGGAAAATATGTGATCAGCGTAGAGGGTAACAGTAATTTAACCATTAAAAAGTTGCTGATGCCGTCGTTACCTGACTTGGATGATTCTGGGGGATCGACTGTGCCTGATGCAACTGGAATTTCTCCAGATGAGGCTGAAGTTCCTGTGAACGATACTTCTATAGGAACATCCAGGGACAATACGGCGCGTTGACAAGAATCTTGAGTAGACCGTACAATGTGAATAGCTTTAGAAGTGAATTGTAAATAGATGCGTGGTAATTGATAGGATTGCAAGTAAGGGATAAGGCGGTGGACATATATGGCAGCACGCGTCCAGCATGCTTTGGAACTTCTGAAGAAGACAGGTGTACGCATAACACCCCAGCGCCATGCCATATTAAACTATTTAATGGAATCTATGGGGCATCCGACTGCAGATGAAATATATCGTGCGCTTGAGTCCAAGTTTCCAAGTATGAGTGTGGCTACGGTTTATAATAACTTAAAGATGTTTATAGAAGCGGGTATGGTACATGAGTTGACCTATGGAGATAACGCCAGTCGTTATGATGCCAATATTTCGGAGCACTATCACATCATTTGCGAAAAATGCGGAAAGATTGAAGATTTCAGTTATCCGTATTTGGCAGATGTGGAACGCCATGCCGCGTTGGAAACTGGCTTCGAGGTGCATGGACATCGTATGGAGTTACACGGAGTATGCAAGGCTTGTAGTAACAAACAATCGTAACGAAACAAGGAATAGAAGTTTTTTGTGCGGTATGTATATATTGTAATGGATTGGAAACGTGAGGAATTCCCCATAAGTGGGGATTTACCGCGTTTTTTTATTTGAATCACTTTGTTTTTTGTTTCAAGTCATCTGTTAAAGTTACAAAATACAGAAATCAAAATTTCTTAAAATGGAGGTTCCATATTGGCCAGAAATCATTCCAGACGCCGCCGTAAACGTTCTCGATTCAAAGGAGCGGCAAGCCTGCTATTAATCGCAGCGATTATATGTGCAATTACTGTCGTATGGTACGGTAATCCTCTTCACGAGAAACCCGATTGGCAGGGGAGTGTCCGACCTATTTTTATGAAGGGCAAGTTGACCGGATATGAAGCTCAAAGCTCCGGTAAGAACATCCTGATGCCGCTTAAATTGATACAAGGCCAAATTGACCCTACAATTCGTTATGAGGATGACAGCCAAACCGTCATTATGGCAACGAGACAAAGCTTGCTCCATATGAATGTTTCAAAGACACAAGGCGAACTGAATGGTAAAACATATACGTCTAGCGCTGCTCCTCAGATAATCAGTGGAGAGGTGTATGTCCCCATTGAGGCTGTACGTGAAGTATATGGTATATCCATCCACGAAGACCCTGTAACAGGTGCCGTCATTCTGATGAAAGCCGGAGAGAAGGTCAGGCTAGGTAGTGTAGAAAAGAAAGATGGGCAACAGGATGCTAGGATAGCTTTGCGTAAAGAAGCCTCTAGTCTATCCTTTATTCTGGCAGATGTATCACAGCAAACGAAAGTACGCATCTGGTCTCAACAGGGCGACTGGTATTTTGTGCAGTTAGACAATGGTTATGCAGGATACATTAAGTCAGACTGTATCTCTGAAGGAGAAGAACTTGTGATACCTTCGGTTAAGGACGATTTGTCAATCTCTGAGAAGCATTGGCAGGGTAAACCTGTGAATCTCGCTTGGGAAGCCGTCTATAATCGTAGGCCTGATCCTTCCAAATTTGATCCTATGCCTGGAGTAAATGTGGTGAGCCCTACATGGTTCAGCGTCGTTGATCATGAGGGTACTGTAGAAAGCAAGGCGGACCCTGCATATGTCAGCTGGGCACATCGTAAGGGGATAGAGGTATGGGGCTTGTTGAGCAACAGCTTTAATCCCGAAATAACAACAGAGGCACTATCTACCTTTGAACGTCGAAAGTCGATTGTAGATCAGATGATTTCACTTGCCCAAGAAAATGATCTGGACGGTATTAATATTGACTTTGAAAATGTTCATACAAAGGATGGTCCCAATGTCACCCAATTTTTACGGGAACTTAAACCGATGGCTCGGGAACATGATTTGATACTGTCCATTGATGTTACGCCTAAATCTCAAAGTGAGATGTGGTCTGCCTTCTTGGATCGAAAATCATTGGGTGCGATTACTGATTATCTCATGGTAATGGCGTATGATGAGCATTGGGCAGCTAGTCCAAAAGCCGGTTCGGTCGCCTCGTTACCATGGACAGAAGCGTCAATTAAGCGCATTCTTCAGGAAGACGAAGTGCCGCCTCAAAAAGTGATTTTAGGTATTCCGTTATATACTCGTGTTTGGTCCGAGACTCCCAAAGAAGGGAAGATTAAGGTCACCTCCAAATCAATTGGTATGGAGTCAGCGGCGGAAATCGTAGCCCAATTTAAGTTGAAACCCAAATTTAGAGCTTCCGAAGGTCAGAATTATGTGGAGTATACCGAAGACGGTGTGGTCAAAAAGATTTGGCTAGAGGATCAGATATCCCTGAAAGCAAGAGTAGAACTTGCCCAATCACTGAACTTGGGTGGAATTGGTGTGTGGAGTCGAAGCTTTGCAGATAAAAACGCTTGGATAACACTGAAAGAAATAATTAAATAAAATAAAAAATAATACAATTGAAGAAGGAAGTCTCTTATTTATGTAGAAATGATCACATGTATCCAAATATCCAATTTAGCGGTTATAGCCGCCTTGCAGGTATGGAGGGTGAAGTGCAGCTAACCAAATTAAACCTGATGCATGATGAATTGTTGCAGGAAGATTCAATAGGTGTTATTTCGTACAGAAAGCCAGGAGAATATTTTCATGGTTCAATGTTGTACGACTTTGATGAACTCATTCTAATTATTGGAGAAGGCCGGGAGCCAGTTCGATCTATTCAACACTTATATATTAATGGATTAAAATGCCAAGTGTTGTACACAACGCTTAGTTGTCTGAAGGGTTGGATTATCGCAGGTGAACAAGCCAACATTATAGATTATGTGCTAGAAGGTCGTATTGTCTGGGAACGGGATGACAGGGTACGTCTTTTAAGACAGGAAATTATTGAATTTGACGATCCACTGCGGGAGCAGAAGCGATTTCATGAGTTCTCGCGCTTTCTGGTCAATTACGTTCAAGGTAAAAAAGCAGTGCGAGAAGGGCGAATCATT
>NZ_CP025696.1:2750000-3110000 GCF_002872435.1 Paenibacillus sp. lzh-N1
TTACTCACTCGTTGCTCAGTTTTGAGAGTTCAAACTCTCAAATTGCACCTTGAAAACTGGATACCGAAACGAAATTGCGTTTTAGAATATTCCTTTAAGCTGATCTTGTGTAAACAAGTGAAATAAAGGTAGCAGATAAGGGAAGATATTTTGCTTATAGCAAAAATCATTTTCTTATTGAACATCGACATTTTCTTTCTGCGAAAGAAAAGTCTAGGTTAAGCTACAAAGAGCACACGGAGGATGCCTAGGCGCCAGGAGCCGACGAAGGACGTGGCGAACAACGATAAAGCCTCGGGGAGCTGTAAGCAAGCTTTGATCCGGGGATGTCCGAATGGGGAAACCCGGCTGTCTTCATCGACAGTCACTACTCACTGAATTCATAGGTGAGTGAGAGGCAGACCAGGGGAACTGAAACATCTAAGTACCCTGAGGAAGAGAAAACAATAGTGATTCCGTCAGTAGCGGCGAGCGAACGCGGATTAGCCCAAACCAAGGAGCTTGCTCCTTGGGGTTGTGGGACGTCTCACATGGAGTTACAAAGGAACCGGTTAGATGAAGAGGTCTGGAAAGGCCCGCCAGAGAAGGTAAAAGCCCTGTAATTCAAAACTTGTTCCCTCCGAGACGGATCCCGAGTAGTGCGGGGCACGTGAAACCCCGTATGAATCCGGCAGGACCATCTGCCAAGGCTAAATACTCCCTGGCGACCGATAGTGAAGCAGTACCGTGAGGGAAAGGTGAAAAGCACCCCGGAAGGGGAGTGAAATAGATCCTGAAACCGTGTGCTTACAAGAAGTCAGAGCCCGATCTATGGGTGATGGCGTGCCTTTTGTAGAATGAACCGGCGAGTTACGTTCCCGTGCAAGGTTAAGGTGAAGAGCTGAAGCCGCAGCGAAAGCGAGTCTGAATAGGGCGACTGAGTACGTGGACGTAGACCCGAAACCGGGTGATCTACCCCTGTCCAGGGTGAAGGTGCGGTAACACGCACTGGAGGCCCGAACCCACGCATGTTGAAAAATGCGGGGATGAGGTGGGGGTAGCGGAGAAATTCCAATCGAACCCGGAGATAGCTGGTTCTCCCCGAAATAGCTTTAGGGCTAGCCTCGGAAAAAAGAATCGTGGAGGTAGAGCACTGATTGGGTGCGGGGCCCGCAAGGGTTACCAAGCTCAGTCAAACTCCGAATGCCATAGATTTAGTTCCGGGAGTCAGACAGTGAGTGCTAAGATCCATTGTCGAAAGGGAAACAGCCCAGACCATCAGCTAAGGTCCCCAAGTGTGTGTTAAGTGGGAAAGGATGTGGAGTTGCACAGACAACCAGGATGTTGGCTTAGAAGCAGCCACCATTGAAAGAGTGCGTAATAGCTCACTGGTCGAGTGACTCTGCGCCGAAAATGTAACGGGGCTAAACACACCACCGAAGCTATGGCTTGATGCTTGCATCAGGGGTAGGGGAGCGTTGAATGCGGGTTGAAGGTGTACCGGAAGGAGCGCTGGACTGCATTCAAGTGAGAATGCCGGTATGAGTAACGAAAAGATCTGTGAGAATCAGATCCGCCGAAAGCCTAAGGGTTCCTGAGGAAGGTTCGTCCGCTCAGGGTAAGTCGGGACCTAAGGCGAGGCCGATAGGCGTAGTCGAAGGACAACAGGTAGAAATTCCTGTACCACCGTAATCCGCTATGAGCGATGGGGTGACGCAGTAGGGTAGTGACGCGGACTGATGGATGTCCGTCTAAGCAGTGAGGCTGATGTGTAGGCAAATCCGCACATCGTTAAGGCTGGGCTGTGATGGGGAGCGAAAATTATAGTAGCGAAGGTCATGATCTCAGACTGCCAAGAAAAGCCTCTAGCCAGGAGAAGGTGCCCGTACCGCAAACCGACACAGGTAGGCGAGAAGAGAATTCTAAGGCGCGCGGAAGAACTCTCGTTAAGGAACTCGGCAAAATGACCCCGTAACTTCGGGAGAAGGGGTGCCTCGGTAGGGTGAATAGCCCGAGGGGGCCGCAGTGAAAAGGCCCAAGCGACTGTTTAGCAAAAACACAGGTCTGTGCGAAGCCGCAAGGCGAAGTATACGGGCTGACGCCTGCCCGGTGCTGGAAGGTTAAGGGGAGTGGTAAGCCTTCGGGCGAAGCTATGAACCGAAGCCCCAGTAAACGGCGGCCGTAACTATAACGGTCCTAAGGTAGCGAAATTCCTTGTCAGGTAAATTCTGACCCGCACGAATGGCGTAACGACTTGGGCGCTGTCTCAACGAGAGATCCGGTGAAATTTTAATACCTGTGAAGATGCAGGTTACCCGCGACAAGACGGAAAGACCCCATGGAGCTTTACTGCAGCTTGATATTGAATTTGGGTACGATCTGTACAGGATAGGTGGGAGCCGTAGAACTTTGAGCGCCAGCTTGAAGGGAGGCATCCTTGGGATACCACCCTGATCGTATCTAGGTTCTAACTTGGTACCGTGATCCGGTACGAGGACAGTGTCAGGTGGGCAGTTTGACTGGGGCGGTCGCCTCCTAAAGAGTAACGGAGGCGCCCCAAGGTTCCCTCAGAATGGTTGGAAATCATTCGAAGAGTGCAAAGGCAGAAGGGAGCTTGACTGCGAGACCTACAAGTCGAGCAGGGACGAAAGTCGGGCTTAGTGATCCGGTGGTACCGCATGGAAGGGCCATCGCTCAACGGATAAAAGCTACCCTGGGGATAACAGGCTTATCTCCCCCAAGAGTCCACATCGACGGGGAGGTTTGGCACCTCGATGTCGGCTCATCGCATCCTGGGGCTGAAGTAGGTCCCAAGGGTTGGGCTGTTCGCCCATTAAAGCGGTACGCGAGCTGGGTTCAGAACGTCGTGAGACAGTTCGGTCCCTATCTGTCGTGGGCGTAGGAAATTTGAGAGGAGCTGTCCTTAGTACGAGAGGACCGGGATGGACGTACCGCTGGTGTACCAGTTGTTCCGCCAGGAGCACCGCTGGGTAGCTATGTACGGAAGGGATAAGCGCTGAAAGCATCTAAGCGTGAAGCCCCCCTCAAGATGAGATTTCCCAATACGTAAGACCCCTTGAAGACGACGAGGTAGATAGGTTGGGGGTGGAAGTGCAGTAATGCATGGAGCTGACCAATACTAATCGGTCGAGGGCTTATCCTAAGATAAGACGCAATAAGTTTCGGATCCAGTTTTCAAGGTGTAACCTTGAAACAAGTGTTAATATTCCCTGATAGCTCAGTTGGTAGAGCACTCGACTGTTAATCGAGTTGTCACAGGTTCGAGTCCTGTTCGGGGAGCCATATGGAGAGGTGTCCGAGTTGGCCGAAGGAGCACGATTGGAAATCGTGTAGGCGCCAAAAGCGTCTCGAGGGTTCGAATCCCTCTCTCTCCGCCAGAATTATTCTATAGCATGGCCCGTTGGTCAAGGGGTTAAGACACCTCCCTTTCACGGAGGTAACAGGGGTTCGAATCCCCTACGGGTCATAAAAAAATAATAAAAAAGTTGCATTAAAAAGTTTGTTATGGTATAATATGAGAAGTGTTCCGTTGAGGAGGCTTAGCTCAGCTGGGAGAGCATCTGCCTTACAAGCAGAGGGTCGGGGGTTCGATCCCCTCAGCCTCCACCATTTTAAAATAAATACTTATTACTGTCGCGGGGTGGAGCAGTTCGGTAGCTCGTCGGGCTCATAACCCGAAGGTCGCAGGTTCAAATCCTGCCCCCGCAACCAATTTAAATCTATTATGGAACTGTGGTGTAGAGGCCTAACATGCCTGCCTGTCACGCAGGAGATCGCGGGTTCGAATCCCGTCAGTTCCGCCATTATTAATGTATTAATTGATAAAGGGTCTTATTGTAAGGCTCGGTAGCTCAGTCGGTAGAGCAGAGGACTGAAAATCCTCGTGTCGGCGGTTCGATTCCGTCCCGAGCCACTTTTAATTGAATAGTTTTTGTGCCGGTGTAGCTCAATTGGTAGAGCAACTGACTTGTAATCAGTAGGTTGGGGGTTCAAGTCCTCTCGCCGGCACCATTTTGGAGGATTAGCGAAGTGGCCAAACGCATCAGACTGTAAATCTGCTCCCTTACGGGTTCGGTGGTTCGAATCCATCATCCTCCACCAGTTTTATAGGGGCATAGTTTAAAGGTAGAACAACGGTCTCCAAAACCGTTGGTGTGGGTTCAATTCCTGCTGCCCCTGCCAATTACTTCTTTTCCTGTGGCGGTCGTGGCGAAGTGGTTAACGCACCGGACTGTGACTCCGGCATTCGTGGGTTCAAGCCCCATCGGCCGCCCTTTCTTATTGGGGATTAGCCAAGCGGTAAGGCAACGGACTTTGACTCCGTCATGCATAGGTTCAAATCCTATATCCCCAGCCATCTTATGCGGACGTGGCTCAGCGGTAGAGCATCGCCTTGCCAAGGCGAGGGTCGCGGGTTCGATTCCCGTCGTCCGCTTTTTATACTCTGGCGCCATAGCCAAGTGGTAAGGCAAAGCTCTGCAAAAGCTTTATTCCCCAGTTCAAATCTGGGTGGCGCCTCCATAACTTAATATGCCGGCGTGGCGGAATGGCAGACGCGCTCGACTCAAAATCGAGTGGGAAACCGTGGAGGTTCGAGTCCTCTCGCCGGTATAACTAAAAGAGTTCATTAGAGACATTTTCTAGTGTGCTTTTTTTATTTGAGTTTTAGTACCCCACTCATTGCTTGAGCTGAAGACACCTTTGAGTTGTATTCCAAATGCGAATAAATATTTGCCGTTGTTGCATAATCGCTGTGGCCTAACCATTCCTGAACTTCTTTCATGCTTACCCCCATGCTTACCCCCATGCTTACCCCCATGCTTACCCCTAATACATCTACATAAAGCGACTGGCTTTATTCTTGGTTCGGTCCTTTTCAAGTTCAATATATCTACCATTCAAACTGCCCGATGTGGCGGTATGTTTAATATTAATAGTCCAATTCAATAAATCAATAGCCGACCATTTTAATCCTACGACCTCGCTTCGGCTTAGCCCATAAAAGGCAGCCAGGATAACGGAAAGCTCAATTCTTTCGCCTCAGATTACTGCGAGGAGTTGATTCAGCTCCTCGGCATTGTAGAAGCTCACGACGTAATTGTTCTTTTTTGGGCTTTCAACTAAGTTAGGGAGATTCGCCACAATCAGCTTTATTTTCATGGCATACTGAAGGGCTCTGCAAATGTTCGCGTGATAATGAATAACGGTATTGGCGCTGACACCTTGCACATTCATTTCATGGGTATACAAGTTCTGAAAATCCTCTGTAGTTAAATCATCAAGCAATACATCCCTTTCTCTCGGAAAAAAGATCTACGCGGCCTTTTACAGTGTCGGAATAGGAGATATAGGAGATAAACCCGATGCTGTTTTTCATCATCTCTAGCCATCGAAGCATAAAGTCTGCGAACAGCCTTTTGCTATTAACGGATGGAGTAGCCGCTTTTACTCTTACGCATATCTTCGTTTTCAAACGCGAGTGCTTGTCCTTCCATATGATAATTCTTCCTGGCTTCCTGAAGCAAGATTTCGGTTCTTTTCTTGGTTCCTTTTATCTTAAGCCCCGTAGGGATCCATTTTGGTTATCGTTTACCATTCTCATCTTTACAGTTAGGCGGATGTCCCGTTGTGCTTTCTCCTCTTCCAACAACTCCAGAGGGTGAACCCGATTTCCTTTTTCAAATACCGGTTGAGCTTCGGAATGGATTTGCTACAAAAGTGGTAGCTGAATCCGCCGATGGATTGCTTTAGCGCTCAGAAGGTGTTTGATTTTGAAGCGGGCGGTATAAAGTTCGATGATCTAGGTCGCCTCCAGTGTCAGATCGGTGCTGGCTAGAATGGAGCATCGCCTGATCGGATTCACCAGCAAAAACCACAGTTTTTGGTATACTCTTTGGCCCCATAACATATCCAGACACAGGTAACTGACGGATTATTCATGCCATACATGCTCACGATAGCGTACTCAAACGCGGCGATACGGCATTAAAACAGCTCGGCCAAGCACCACCTTTGTCCTTTTTTTACGATAGCGACCCCGGTCTGTGGCAGGTGTACCATGACGTTCATAGGCAACGGTATTGGACTTGGCTTCGGTTACCAGATCCATCCGGGTGCTGCCGAATGGGTTCCATTGTTCACCCCCCGCAAAGCAGGATTGATCAGAGGTATTCAAGACCATTTCCGTGACGTGCCCTAGTCAAAACACAGCATAAGGCCGATGACCATGACAACAAACCCATGAAAAACGCCTCCAAAATTGTCACATTTAACACAATTGATATTGATTATCAATATCAATTGTGTTAATATGATTTTGTTTACTAGTGAACAAAATATAATCTAATGGTGACACTGAACTTGATCTGCAACTACTACAAGAGAGGGGAGATTGGGAAATTGGAGTTTCAAAATCATTTTAAAGGTCATCTTTACGAGCAATATATTAAAATGCTACATCTGAATGAGCTGTATACTGAACAAGAAATTAACTCGTTTCGGCAACAGGCTAGAAAGTACCAGATTGACATGCTCTCCAATAATATTACTAGTGTACACGTTATTGATTGTATTGGTGATTATGAACCGATAAATCATACTGGGATTGTGGAGAAGATGGGGTTGTCCAAAGCTAGCATTACTAAAATTAGTGCAAAGCTGCTGGAAATGGGCTTCATTATGAGAAGCCAACTGAACAGCAATCGTAAGGAGATTTACTTTAGTTTAACGGATAAGGGAAGACACGTTTATCATTTGCATAAAGAACTGCACAAAGAAAAAGAACAAAGGTTTTACCAATTCATTGAATCCTATTCAGAGGTTGAGCTGCAGACTATTGGAAAATTTATGAGTGATTTGGTGGCGCGTGCCGAAGAATACTCCGAAGGGAAGTTTACGATAAATGACGACATTAAAGATTGAGAAATTAAGATCCAAGATTGAAGGGAAAGAAATTTTAAAAGGGCTCACACTGGAGATTCATGGCGGAGAGATTCATGCGATTATGGGGCCTAATGGGACGGGAAAAAGTACATTGGCTTCAGCTTTAATGGGCCATCCCAAATATGAGGTTACTGGCGGTAAGGTGACATTGGACAATGAAAACCTTCTGGAGATGGAGGTGGATGAGCGTGCCCAGGCAGGCTTGTTCCTCGCTATGCAATACCCAAGTGAAATTGCTGGCGTGACCAACTCGGATTTTCTCAGAACTGCCATCAATGCACGGCGTGAAGAAGGCGATGAGATATCCTTAATACGTTTTATCCGTGAAATGGAGAGCAAAATGAAGGAGCTGGAGATGAACCCGGAATTTATGCATCGTTATTTGAATGAGGGATTCTCTGGCGGTGAAAAAAAGCGGAATGAGATCTTGCAAATGATGCTGCTTGAACCCAAGTTTGTGATCCTGGATGAAGTGGACTCAGGGCTTGATATTGATGCACTGCGTATTGTGGCCAATGGCGTAAATGAGATGCGCAGCCCGGATAGAGGCTTTTTAATCATCACCCATTATCAACGACTGTTGAATTATATTACCCCGGATTTTGTGCATGTCATGATGCAAGGCCGGATAGTTAAATCTGGCGGTCCGGAGCTTGCCCACCGTTTGGAGGCTGAAGGGTACGATTGGGTGAAGGAGGAACTTGGGATTACGGATGAGACGGTAAGTGAAGCTTAAAAGCCGGAGAGGAGGAACAGCACGTGGATATACAAGCTAGAGTTTCAATGAATGTGGACGATTTATGCGCATGGTCAAGCGCTAAGGATGAACCTCGTTGGCTGATTGAACACCGCGTTCACGCACTCGAACTGGCAGGGACGCTGGAGTTGCCTAAAGTGGAGAAAATCAATCTTGAAAAATGGGATATCTACGAAAGTGGAGATTACAAAGCTGAGAATGCGTGGTCTAGTTTGGAGGAAGCGCCGGAGGTTGTTCGAGGTTTGGTTGCTTCTCCGGTGAAAGGTGGACTAATCATTCAGTTCAACTCGGATGTAGTGTATACGAAATTGTCCGAGAGCTTAGTCGCCCAGGGAGTCATTTTAACGGATCTGCATACTGCGGCAAATGAGCACGAGGAGCTGGTTCAACGTTATCTCTTTCAGGCAGTAAAGCCAGAAGAACATCGTTTATCTGCTGCACACAGTGCCTTATGGAGTGGTGGCGTTTTTCTATATGTCCCAGACGGTGTAGAGGTTGAAGCACCTATTCAAGCGATCTTTATTAACGATACAAGCGGTGTGTGTTTTGCTCCTCACGTCTTAATTGTGGCAGGGAGCAACAGCAAGATTACTTATGTGGATAATTGTGTATCGAGTCGTGATGATGTCAAGGTATTGCATAACGGTGTGACGGAGGTCTTCGCGGGGGCGGGCTCAAAGGTGCAAGTAGCTTCGGTTCATCAGCTTGCTGCAACTACAACAGATTTCACCCAGCGACGGGCGGTCGTCCTTGCTGATGGGGGTGTGGAATGGATTATCGGTGAGATGAACAATGGTTATACCGCCAGCGATACCAAGACTTTGCTACAAGGCAACGGGGCGGTCTCCGACAATAAGGTGATTGCTATTGGCACGGGCAATCAAAAATCGAGCTATACAACTCAAGCTCAGCATTTTGGCAGAAGCTCGGTAAGCCAGATGATTACGCGTGCAGTCATGCTTGAAGAAGCTACGGCCATTATCAACGGCATTACAAAGATTGAAAAAGGTGCAACCCATTGTGATGGTCAGCAAACAGAACGCGTGCTTATGCTAAGTCCTAAAGCTCGCGGCGATGCCAATCCGATCCTGCTGATAGATGAGGATGATGTAACCGCGGGTCATGCTGCATCCGTGGGGCAAGTAAATGCAGAGCAAATCTATTATCTGATGTCGCGCGGGGTATCACGGAGTGAAGCCGAACATCTTGTTATTTTTGGATTTCTCGCTCCTGTCATTTCGGAGATCCCGCTGGAAGGTGTTCGCAGTCGCCTAAAAGATTTAGTGGAAAGCAAACTCGGTAGATCATAGCAAATCAAAATGAATCTTGAAAGGTTAAAAAGGAGTGATACTAATGGCAAAAAAAGCACCAGATATGGGCGAATATAAATATGGGTTTCGCGACATGCACCAGTCTATTTTTCAATCTGGAAAAGGTCTGACGGAAGAGATTGTCCGGGAAATTTCCCGGATCAAGGAAGAGCCGGAGTGGATGCTCAATTTTCGGTTGAAAGCTTTGAATCAATTCTACAAAATGCCGATGCCTGAATGGGGAGCGGATTTGACCGAGCTTAGTCTTGATGACATCCAGTATTACGTTCGCCCTTCTGAAAAACAAGGAAAGACCTGGGAGGAGGTTCCTTCCGAGATCAAAGCAACCTTTGACAAGCTGGGAATCCCTGAAGCGGAGCAAAAGTTCCTGGCGGGCGTATCCGCTCAATATGAGTCGGAAGTAGTTTATCACAGCATGCAGAAGGAACTGGAGGATCAGGGCGTTATTTTCCTTGATACGGATAGTGCATTAAAGCAATACCCTGAAGTGTTTAAGCAACATTTTGGGACGATCATCCCTCCTGCCGACAATAAATTTGCGGCGCTTAATAGTGCGGTTTGGTCAGGCGGTAGCTTTGTATACATTCCGAAGGGTGTTCAGTGCGAGGTTCCTATACAAGGTTATTTCCGTATTAATTCTGAAAATATGGGGCAATTCGAGCGGACATTAATTATTGCCGAAGAGGGCAGCTTTGTCCATTATGTTGAAGGATGTACAGCACCTATTTATAGTACCAGTTCTCTGCATAGTGGAGTTATTGAAATTATTTGCCGGAAAGATTCCCGTGTCCGTTACACGACCATTCAGAATTGGGCTCCTAATATCTACAACTTGGTAACCCAAAGGGCTGTGGCAGAAGAAAATGCCACAATGGAATGGGTGGACGGCAACATCGGCTCCAAGGTAACAATGAAGTATCCGGCAGTATTATTGAAAGGACGGGGAGCCAAGGGGTCCATCCTGTCTATTGCCGTAGCCGGTAAAGATCAGCATCAAGATGCTGGCGCGAAGGTAATTCACCTTGCTCCCGAGACAACATCTACGATTATATCCAAATCCATCAGCAAGCAGGGCGGAAAAGTAAACTACCGAGGGTTGTCCAGCTTCAGCCGCGATTCCGCAGGGTCCAAGTCCAATATTAAGTGCGATACGTTGATATTGGATAACATGTCAACATCAGATACGATTCCGTACAATGAAATTAAAAACGATCAGATTACTTTGGAGCACGAGGCAACAGTATCCAAAGTGTCCGAGGAACAATTGTTTTACTTAATGAGCCGCGGGCTTACAGAACAAGATGCTACACAAATGATTGTAATGGGCTTTATTGAACCGTTTACCAAAGAATTGCCAATGGAATATGCCGTTGAAATGAATCGCTTGATTCAATTTGAGATGGAAGGAAGCATCGGTTGATTCATTAATTTAATAGATCAAACCTTTATCATTCTTAAAGAGGTGCTAGTAATGAAGAAAAATAATTCGGACGATTCAGAACTAGCTCAAATTACCCGAGAGATACGAAAACTTCAGTTCTGCCTCCATATGCTGTCAGGATTGAGCGCAAGTTGTGGTGTGATGATACCTTTAGACTCTATTCATACGCTTATAAGGGAACTTTCGGATCAAGAGGTCACTCTTAGGCAAAAAGCAAAGGATCACTCAGACGATCTAGGATGAAAAAGGTCTGAATTGACGGTTGGTAAAACAATGGGGGGAGTTGACATAATGGATGAAGATGGAGTTTTATTCAATGAAGTATCGGAAGTTCTTCTCAAACTACGTCCTTTCTTACTGCGTGACGGTGGAGATGCTGAATTGGTCGAAGTTGAGAACGGTATAGCAAAATTAAGATTTTTGGGAGCTTGCAATGGTTGCCCAAGTGCTACGATTACGTTAAAGGTTGCTATTGAGCGCGCAATTCTTGAGGAAATTGATGATATTAAAGAAGTTGTACAGGTATTCTAAATTCCTTGATACTGAGCAACTGAGTTAGTCCTGTCGCAGACCATAGCGACGGAAGTTGATCCCGCTGCTCAATACCAAAGTACATCGACAGATTACCTTGCGGGTCGAAATCGACGAGCAGTGCTTTTTTACCTTCATTAAACAAGGTATTATCAAGATTGTATTCGGTGTTGAGTGAGGAACCGTGGAGGTTCGAGTCCTCTCGCCGGTATATATAGAAGGATGATAAAATGCTTTAATGCATTTTATCATCCTTTTTATTATTCGTATTCTTAACTTTGGCAACAAGATTAACTTGGATCCAGATGAGTGGAAGATAAGAACTTTGCAGAGATCCTTTTTAATTAGGTTTATATTTGACTGGGACTTTGAAGTTGTAGTAGGATGATGGTACTGAAAAAACATTTATAGTTTATTAAGTGTAAGAGAAATGAGGAATGCATATGCAGGAAAGAATTTTGGAAGCTTTTGTAGAGGAAGTTCATGAGAATGGTTTGAAATTTACTATGGACGATCTTGCGAAAAGACTTGCCATCAGTAAGCGTACATTGTACGAGAATTTCTCATCTAAGACGCTTATTTTAGAGACACTGATTGAGCGTACAAATGATGATATGATTCAAAAGACAGAAGAAATTATCCAAAACAATGAATTAACTTTGTTAGAAAAGATTAAACAGTCGATTAGGGTTATGCCGCTGTATTATAAGTTTTATGATTTAAGAATATTAGACCAGATGAAAAAGTATTATCCTGAGCAATGGAAAAGAGTACATGCTGATTTAAATGATTGGTCGCCGATTAGAACATTAATTCAGGAAGGTATCCGAGAAGGAGTTATTGTGAACAAAAATGAAGCTCTGATCATGAAGCTTATTATTGATTCAGTAAATTTAACGCTTGATCAGCGTTTCTTTCTGGATAACAGTGTGACGGTAGAGGAAGCAACTTATTCCATTGTAGATATATTGTTATTTGGGTTAGTCGAAAAACAAAAATAGCCTAATAATATGTGCATATTAAAAGAGGCTATTTTTTTATGTGAAAACTAATAAAACAATTAGAGTTTTTTTGTTTTTTGAAGTTGGGATACTGAATTTAACTATTGATAAATAAAAGGGGTTCTGAAAAGGAAGGGTGGAAATATGTCTATACTGACAAGAAATCGGGGAGCAATGCTGTTATTGATGCTCAACATTTTTTTAGCATTCATGGGGATTGGGTTAGTTGTACCTGTTTTACCTAAATTTATAAGCGAGCTAGGGATGAACGGTTCTTCAATGGGGCTGATGGTTGCAGCTTTTGCGTTGACACAGCTTTTATTATCACCGCTGTCAGGAAAGTTGTCTGACCGTTATGGACGTAAAAAGTTGATTGTTTCTGGAATGTTCATTTTTATGCTGTCAGAGCTTGTTTTTGGACTGGCGAGTTCCGTCCCTACCTTGTTTGTTGCACGAATCATGGGCGGGGTAGGGGCAGCGTTGCTTACTCCTTCTATTATGGCCTACGTCGCTGATGTGACCTCGTTTGAAGAAAGAGGCAAGGGTATGGGGATGATTAATGCAGCGATTAACACAGGCTTCATAATTGGACCAGGGATTGGCGGTTTGCTTGCTGCCTATGGAATACGTATTCCCTTCTTTGCGGCGGCAGGTGCTGCAGGAATAGCGGCTATTTTGTCTCTGCTCGTGTTGCCTGAGTCTTTGAGCAAGGAAAAGCAACAGTACAATAGAGAGCTTCCGCGGGAAAAAGAAAATCTTTTACAGCAATTTGCGAAGTCCTATCAATCTCCGTATTTCATGGGCTTGCTCATTGTATTTGTCGTTGCTTTTGGATTGGCAAATTTTGAAACGGTATTTGGACTGTTTGTTGACCATAAATATGGTTTTACACCAATGGATATTGCCATCATTATAACGACAGGCTCTATTTTAGGAGCAGTTGTGCAAGCAACTATATTTGGTTGGATCATTAATCGTTTTGGTGAGAAAAAAGTAATTCACCTTTGCTTGGCTATCGGAGGACTATTTATTTTCCTAACTTTATTTGCCGAGCAGTACGTGATGATTATGCTGACGACCTTTATCATTTTTCTGGCTATGGATATCCTTCGCCCGGCAGTAAGCACTTCTCTATCGCGGCAGGCTGGGGATGAGCAAGGGTTTGTAGCGGGTATGAACTCGTCCTATACCAGCTTGGGGAATGTCATTGGACCGTTAGTTGCGGGATTGTTGTTTGATGTTCATATTAATATGCCTTATATGGTTGCAGCGGTAGCCTTATTTGCTTGTCTCGTCCTTTCACTACGCTCTAAGCATGCAGGAAAGCGGCACTCAACATCCCTTGCAGCAGAGCAGCATAGAGGAGGATAGCCGCAGGTCTATATTCATCCCCGACTTAGGTCTAGGTTCAAAAACCGTCTGGGGTCCGTTTTGTCAAACGCTAGGTCAGCGTACAATAAGGACATAAGCAAGACACAGTGAAAGGCGGTGAGAGATGATGAGAGTTAACAAAGGGAATGGGTTAGCCATTGTACTGATCGTGTTGGGTTCGATTATGCTGCTCGGTAAGTTTACTCCGTTTTTCGGTCACTTTGTAGGACATCTGATTGGTTACTTAATTCCGATAGCCATGGTTATGCTGGGGTACTACGGTGTGAAAAGAGGAAATGCACTCTTCGGCTGGATCGTGCTTGTGCTCGGGGTACTGATTTTACTGGGCAAGCTATCCTGGCTAATTGGGCCACTGCTGGCAATCGGGTTAATCATATTTGGTGTATCCATGCTGAGTGACCGTAGAAGTCGCTACTGAATGTGACAGTTTGAGGATGAAGAATAATGTACGAAAGCAAAGAGCAAGAAATGATGAAAATACGAAATTGTGAAAGGAGTAGACGCCAATGAGTGTTTTTCGAAGAATGCGTGATATTACGGTAGCAACTTTCAATGAGCATTTGGAACAAAGCCAAGATCCGGTACAACTCATTGACCAGTTCCTATATAATACCCGTCAGGAAATCGCTGAAGCGGAAAAGCTTCAGCAGCAGTATGCAGTGCATACAAGACAAATGAAGCAGCAGTTGGATCATGCATTGTCCATGCAGGCCAAACGGGAGGAACAGGCGCTTCTGGCTTTGAAAGCAGATGAAGAACACGTTGCAAAGCTAGCCCTTCAGGAAAAAATGCTGTATGCAGAAAAAGAAGAGCAGTATAGAGAACTGTGGGAGCAGAGCCGTGAATCATTACGTGAATTGGAGCAACAGCTGGATACATTAAAAACAGAATACCAGACGGTACACAGTAAGCGTCAGTATTATGCTGCACGTGTACAAACGTTGAGACTCCAGCAGCAAATGAACGAACGGGCAGGTACATACGGCGGACGAAATGTTCCCCGAATGTTCAACCGCTTGGAAGACCGGGTAGCTGATATGGAAGCAGAAACGATGAGTTTGCGTGAATTGCGCCGGGGTGAGGAGTATACAAGGGATGCTCACAGCGGTGGATCGCTGCTCGAACAAGAGTGGGCGAGACTGAAAAGCAAGCTGAACAACAGCGGGAAGGAGTAAGTAAATTATGACCCGAATTTACCGATCAAACCGGGATAGAGTATTAACTGGAGTATGTGGCGGTCTTTCTGACGCAACAGGAATGGACTCAACTTGGATACGTATTTTGGTTGTGATCAGTTTCTTTATTACAGCAGGCACCACATTTATGATTTATGTGATTGCAGCGTTGGTTATTTCCAAGGAACCAAGATCTCCTTACGACGGAGGATTTGGTCCAGATAGTGGTCCCTATACCCATCAAGATCCACGCTATTATGGCGGTAGTAGTACTAGAACGCAGTATGGACAAGGAACTGGTTACAATCAAGGCGGAGCATACGGCAACTCGAACCCGTTTGGTCAGGATGCCCGCTATTCATCCAAATTTAATACAGGGAACAAAAGTGATCTGGATTCCATGATGGAAGATATCGAGAAAAAAGCAATGAAAAAGGAACTGGAAGAGTTACGTAAAAAAGTAGAGCAATTCGAGAAGGGAGAACGTAAATAATGGGAATTTTTAAAAGAATGAAGGATATGACAAGAGCATCGGTGAATGAAATGTTGGATAAAGTTGAAGATCCGATTATCATGTTAAATCAGTACTTGCGCGATATGGAGGCAGAAATTCACGAGGCTGAGGTAACAGTCGCCAAGCAAATGGCAAATGAGCGTCGTATGAAACAGCGTTTGGAGGAGGCTGTGCGTGTATCCAATGAGCGCGAAAAGCAGGCTGAATCTGCATTGCGAAATGGCCAGGAAGAAGTAGCACGCAAGCTACTGGGCGAGAAGGTTTATTTTGTGCAAAAGCAGGATGAATACCGTGACTTGCACACTCAAGCCGAGCTCCAAGCCAAAGAACTGGTACAGCAGCTTCATGGAATGAAGGATGAATTCTACAAAATGCGCAATAAGCGTAATGAGCTGGTATCTCGTGCTCAAATGGCAAAAGCCAAAAAGCAAATGTCGCAAATCAATAGTTTGCACACGATTGAAAGCGGGTCTGCTTCGCTGGGCTTCCACCGCATGGAGGAAAAAATCATGCAAATGGAGGCAGAAGCTGACGTACTGCGTGCCCCTTATCGTCAAGCACCGGGAGAGGCATATGTTAATCCCGCAGAAGCTGAAAAACAATTTAAAGTGGATGAGCAGCTTCAACAATTGAAGTCCAAAATTCAGGCAGGTGCTAAACCTGTAGATATGAAGAAGGACTAACTACTCGGAACCCAAACATTATGATATGCTGTATAGATGGACACTGACCAATAACAGTGCTCAATCTGTACGGTTCGGAAGCCATATGGCGATATATTTCGCCACTATGGCTTTTCCTTCCGGTATAAACAAAAAAGGGGGTGCAGCATGGAGAAAAGAAAATCAGCCTTGGCACTGGCAGGGATTGGCATCGGGATTATCATTTTATTCGGTCAGTGGATTGGGTTCCTCTCCGTGTTTGCACTGATCCTAATGTTGGCCGGAATATATAAGATCCGCAATTCCAAAATCAAAAAGGGCTATACGATGCTTGCCATCGGTGCCGGTCTGCTGGTGCTGGATCATTTGTTCTTGTTTGTAGTGATCACATTGGCTTCGCTGGCTGTGTTCTATTCACGTTCCAGGAAGCTGCATAAAGGTCAAAGCTCCATATTCAAACACAATTTCATATCCAATCATAAATGGGATGAAGTGCCATGGAGCTTGCGCAGCACAAGCATATGGCATGTGGTTGGTGATGTGGATGCCGATTTGACGCTCGCTCTTCCAGAGGAACGTGAGCCCGTCATATTTTTACAGGGGATCTTCGGTGACATTGACATCACGCTGCCGGATAATTACGGTGTAGAGGTGGAGATGTTCGTATTGTTCGGTCAGATTCAGTTCGACCGGGATCATGAGGCGGGGATGCTCAATCGACTGGTGTGGAAGTCTCCTCATTTTGAGCAGAGTGAATATAAAGTGAAGTTTGTCGTTTCGTACTTGGCGGGCGATGTCCGTATTCGATTTTATTGAACCAGGAGGAACCGGGATGAATCACAAAAAAACGTCCAACATGGTAACCCGCAGTATGGGTGAAGGTATCCTCCTGTGTGTTGTTGTGGGCGTAGTTGTCTTTTATATGCTGTATACATATGGATATGTGAAGTCGTTCCCAACCTGGGGAATGATACTGAAAGTAGCAGGAGCCGTTATACTGGTGTTGATTGGTACAGGGGCAATGTACGGATTTTATGAAAGTTATCGCTTTAAAAGCAGACTGGAAATGTTGAGAGAGACATTGCTGATGTGGGAAAAGGGAACCCCTGCACGTGAGTTGCCACCTCTAGGGCATGATGAGCTTGGCAGACTAGGAGAGCAGTTGGAACGAATCGGGCGTAAATGGCAGGAACAAGTAACGTCTTTACAACGCTTATCTACGGATAATGCTCAGTTAGCAGAACAGGCACGGATGACTGCGATTGTGGAGGAACGGCAGCGGCTGGCCAGAGAGTTACATGACGCAGTATCGCAGCAATTGTTTGCTATTTCAATGACAGCGACGGCTGTGGGTAGGACGCTGGACAAGGATTTTGATAAAGCGCAGCGTCAAGTTGCATTAATTGAAGAAATGTCCTCCGTGGCACAATCCGAAATGCGGGCGTTACTACTTCATCTACGGCCTGTCTATCTGGAAGGAAAACGGCTTGAGCAGGGTTTGCGTGATTTGGTACAGGAATTACAAGCAAAGGTACCGATGGAGATTGATTTTGAGATGGAAAGCGGAGTACAGTTGGTTAAGGGCATTGAAAATCACTTGTTTCGCATTGTTCAGGAAGCGATGTCTAATACATTGCGTCACGCCAAAGCAACTCGTATGGAAATTCGTATTGTGCAACGCCCGGATTCCATTAGGTTGACGATTCGGGATAATGGTATTGGTTTTGAAATGGATGAGAAAAAGCAGACATCATATGGATTATCCACCATGCAGGAGCGGGTCAGTGAAATTGGGGGAGCTATTCAGTATATAACGGCTCCGGGAAAAGGGACACGGATCGAGGTGTCTGTGCCAGTTATTTATGATGAAAGCGGAAGGAACGATGATCATGGAAACGGAATTACCGATTAGCGTACTGCTGGTAGACGACCATGAAATGGTGCGGATCGGGCTTGCGGCGGTGCTGGGGACAGAAGAAGGGATTGAAGTGGTCGGCGAGGCCGGAAGCGGAGAAGAAGGCATACGCTTAGCATCAGAGTACAAGCCAAATGTGATTTTAATGGATTTGGTCATGGATGGCATGGATGGTATCGAAACGACACGCCAAGTGACACGCCTGCTTCCAGAGACAAAGGTGATTGTACTGACGAGTTATTTGGATGATGAGAAAATGTATCCAGTCATTGAGGCAGGGGCATTCAGCTATTTGCTTAAAACGTCTCGTGCTTCCGAGATCGCGGATGCGATCCGTGCAGCTGCACGTGGACAGTCCGTACTAGAGTCGCAGGTGGCCTCTAAGATGATGAATCGGTTTCGCCAGCCACAGGCTGAAGCGCCCGCACATACGGAGCTAACAGATCGTGAGATGGAGGTTCTTCGCTTGTTGGCACAAGGGAAGTCTAACCAGGATATCGCAGATGAACTGATTATCGGGATTAAGACGGTAAAATTCCATGTCACGAACCTTCTCGCCAAATTAGGAGTGGAAGACCGCACACAGGCGGCAATCTATGCTTATAAGAACGGCTTAGCAGAGTAAATTGTAAAACGACGAATACAAAGAACCGGAGACGATGAATGGTCCTCCGGTTTTTTTGTGTTCTGTAACACGGTGTTTAGATAAGGAGGAATAGAAAGGCGATTAAAGCCAGATCTAGTACAAGTCCTGCCCCGTATCCATATCTACCACGATAGCCTGCTCTGCCGTTTCCATAACCCCTATTTCCATTTGAATCAAATGCGCCTACGTTATAAGGAAAGTATGGATTTAGAAGTTCGTCCGGCGGTCTATTAAAGGAATTTAGCTTGGCAGAAGAACGAGCTTTGTTTTTAGAGTTCTTTTTTTGCTTTTTAGAGGAGTTTTTTTTAGCTTTTTGTTTTCCTTTGTTACTGTAGCTTCCAGCATAGAGACTACCAGGAAAGGAGGATGGATATCCGTTCAACATCAGCTTACCTTTGCTACACCCACTTAAGATGCCAATGTGTCGTGTACCATCACGCATAACGGCACAGACCATCCGTCCGCCATGAGGTGCCACATTGGCTTCATTTACTGGATAAATGGGAAACATGATTTCACCTCTTTTGGTGTAAGATGCGTTGTGATTATAGTCTATTCTTATCGTGCCTACGGTGTATGGTCGAACACCCAGTAGGCGAATGAATATTTCTGAAAGGTTGTGCTGACTTCCTCTGCGTATAAAACCTCTGGCAACGGGCATGCTATTGATAGATTCATAGATTTCAATCGAGCCGAAAAAAGAAGCATTCCATTGTGTGTATGCGGAGAATGAATGGTTATGGAGGGGGAAGAACGGCCATGTTAAAAGTAGAAATGATTAAAAAGGGAGTTATTGCATTTTTGGTATTAGGAACGGTGTTGGTACTGGCTGGCTGGCGTTACGGAACTCTTCAGACCAACGGAACTGATTCCCGTGAGGCAGAAGCGGCTTTACGCTCGTTGTTAATTCTCTCGGATCAAACCCCGGGTACACTGGATAAGCTGGTTGTAAAATGGCAAGGCGATTGGATTCCTAATCATGGAGATCCGGCAGATATAGTGGCACAGATAGCTGAGCAACTGAATATACCCACAGCAAGCAAACTCGTAGAAAATGGGCACACACTATATCGTTCTGTTCGTGATCGTGAGGATTTAAAAATTCGTTTAAATGTGATGGAACGTCAAGCTGGACAATGGTATGTAGTCGTTCAACTGGAAAGCAGCGACACAGGACGTGAGCAGTTGATTCAGCTTCATAAGCTTTGTGCCGAGCAATTACATTCGATAGGGGTTCAAGCGCAGTGGAACACCTCCGTTCAGCGTTCGCTGCAAGCAAAGGAAAGCGTGGATCAACTGATGAAACGGACAGAAGCAAGCTTAGCAGGGGATATCTCCATGCAGGCTAAAGAAAGATACACAGATGCAACCACTGTAGCTGTATCTTATGAAGCTCCAGAACTGCCATTAATCGTGCAAAGCGGTGAGCATCAAGTTCAGATGCAGATGGCGGTACATGAAAATAGAGCGCAGCAAAATAAACGTATAACACTCGGTTTTCCGATTATCACAATTGAATACTGACTTATAAGGTAAATTTATGATTCATCGGATAGCTTATCCATGTAGAATATGTTAAAATGTCATCAAATCTTTAGTTCCATGTTTTTCGAAAATCAAGTATGATCTTGTATAAATATACACAATACTACATGCGGATTTCGAGGATTGTGGATTGCGGAATCTTGACATGGGAAGAATGAGGTACTTCATGGCTGACATACCTGTTAAAGAATCTCTTGTGACACAAGGTGCAGTTCTGTTTATTTTTGGTGCTACGGGCGATTTGGCTCGCCGCAAGTTATTTCCTGCTATCTACAGCTTGTACCGCGAAGGCAAGCTTGCTGAAGATTTTGCTGTTATTGGTGTAGCAAGACGTCCCCGCACAGAAGCAGAATTCCGTAATGACCTGTACGCTTCCATACAGGAGTTTAGTCGCTACAAAGCAGAAAATGATCAAGAATGGCAGGCATTTGCCGAGCATTTTGAATATAAATCGCTGGATATCAACAATGTTGATGGGTTTCATGAGCTGAGACAGCAGACGGAGGCTATAGAAGGTAAGTTTAACATACCGGGAAATCGGTTGTTTTATTTGGCCTTGGCGCCTGAATTATTCGGAAGTGTGTCGAAGAGCTTGAAAGAGGGCGGCATGTTGGACGGCAAGGGCTGGAATCGTCTAGTTATAGAGAAGCCTTTCGGTTACAACCTCGAGTCTGCACAAGAGTTGAACATCGAAATACGTGAAGTATTTGCCGAAGAAGAAATTTATCGGATTGATCACTATCTCGGTAAGGAAATGGTTCAAAATATCGAG
This sequence comes from Paenibacillus sp. lzh-N1, assembly GCF_002872435.1. Lineage (NCBI taxonomy): Bacteria > Bacillati > Bacillota > Bacilli > Caryophanales > Paenibacillaceae > Paenibacillus > Paenibacillus sp. lzh-N1. The sequence continues at coordinate 2,770,625 of NZ_CP025696.1, forward strand.
GTGATTCGCTTCGCTAACGCCTTTTTTGAACCACTATGGAATAACAAGCATATTGCCAATGTGCAAATTACGCTGAGTGAAACGGTAGGGGTGGAGGAACGCGGAGGTTACTATGATCATTCTGGCGCTTTGCGCGATATGGGACAGAACCATATGCTGCAAATGCTTACGATGATCGCGATGGAACCGCCTAGTCGTCTGTTACCAGAGGATATCCGTGATGAAAAGGTGAAAGTGTTGCGTTCACTACGACCTTTTGAATCGTCTGAGGATGTGAAGACCAACGTGGTACGTGGTCAATATACTGAAGGCAGTTACCGCGGTCAGCAGTTGCCAGGGTATCGTCAAGAAGACAAGGTTGATCCACAATCGAATACAGAGACTTATTTTGCTTCACGTGTGTTTGTAGATAATTTCCGTTGGGCTGGTGTACCGTTCTACATTCGTACAGGCAAACGTCTCCCTGTAAAAACTACGGAGATCGTTGTGGAATTTAAGAGCATGCCAACCAATGTATATCTCGGTCAAAAGCATAAGCTGGAACCAAACTTGCTCGTCATTCGGGTCAATCCAATGGAGGGCATTTACATTAAAATTAATGCCAAGAAACCCGGTTCGGAATCAGATATTGAGCCGCTGGCTATGGATTTTTGCCAAAGCTGTATGGTGGGGATCAACTCACCGGAGGCGTATGAACGGTTGCTGATGGATGCGATCGAGGGTGATTCGACGTACTTCACGCGGTGGGATGAGGTTGCTACAGCGTGGGGATTCGTTGATAGAATCGCCAAAGCATGGCAGCAGACCCCGGATACACTGGAAACCTATGCTGCAGGCTCATGGGGACCTGATGGTGCTCACAAGCTGTTAGAGCAGGATGGCTATAAGTGGTGGCCGGTTAGCGGTCAGGATGAAGATAATGTCATCTGGCGAGTAGGCGGCACTCAGTAATCCCGATTTGTCATGCATCCCCCTATGTCCTGTTTAGGATGTAAGGGGATGCTTTGCGTTCGGAGTATGCTATAATAGCTTAGTCTCAGGTTTTCAGTTTGCAACTGATTATATGTTAAAGGCAGGCTAAAACATGTAAATAGATCGTATTTATCATGAATATGGTGACGGAGTATGCCGAATACTGGAGCTAACGGCAATGAGCCGATGAACTTATGAACATAGGCGTGCATCATGGCCTTTTTATGAATAGCTTGAGCAGAAATGCAATGGATTTGATCATGAAGGGATATGTGAAATGAGTAAAACAACAGATATACTTCAACAGGAAGTCGACAAACGGCGTACGTTTGCGATTATTTCTCACCCGGATGCGGGTAAAACGACACTGACGGAAAAGTTGCTGCTGTTCGGGGGCGCTATTCGTCTTGCAGGTACAGTCAAAGCTCGTAAAGCCAGCAAGCATGCGACGAGTGACTGGATGGAGATTGAAAAACAGCGGGGGATTTCGGTAACATCCTCAGTGATGCAATTTGATTATAATGGGCATCGCGTTAATATCCTGGATACCCCGGGTCACCAGGACTTCAGTGAAGACACGTATCGCACATTAACAGCCGCAGATAGTGCGGTCATGCTGATTGACGTAGCAAAAGGTGTGGAAGCGCAAACGATCAAGCTGTTTCAGGTTTGTGCGAAGCGCGGAATACCGATTTTCACCTTCATTAACAAGCTGGACCGTGAAGGACGCAGTCCTTTTGATTTGATGGAGGAGCTTGAGCAGGTGCTTGGTATCCGTTCAGTGCCTATGAACTGGCCGATTGGTACAGGACGTGATCTGTGCGGTGTTTATGACCGTGTCAAAAATCAGGTTGAGTTGTTTCAGGGAGATGACCATTCCACGATCAAAGTACAAAAAGTGGAGGGTTACAATGATCCGATTATTCGCGAGATGGCGGGCGAATATTTGCACGACCAATTATGCCAAGATTTAGAGTTGCTTGATGTCGCAGGTGACCCTTTTGATATGGAAAAAGTACAGCGTGGAGAATTAACGCCTATATTCTTTGGAAGTGCTATTAATAATTTTGGTGTGCAAACATTTTTGGAAAACTTCCTTCAGCTTGCTCCTAAGCCGGAACCGCGCCACAGTACAGTTGGGGAAATTCAGCCAACGAACGAGAAGTTTACTGGCTATGTATTTAAAATTCAGGCCAATATGAACCCGGCTCACCGTGACCGTATCGCATTTTTGCGTATCGTGTCCGGTAAGTTTCAACGTGGGATGAGTGTTAAGCATGTTCGGATGGGCAAGGAAATTAAGCTGTCCCAACCACAGCAGTTCTTGGCACAGGACCGTGATATTGTCGAAGAGGCATTTCCTGGAGATATTATTGGTTTGTTTGATCCGGGTATTTTCCGTATTGGCGATTCACTCAGTCAAGGCAGTGAGGTTGTATTTGATGAACTGCCGACCTTCTCACCTGAGATTTTTGCCAAGGTTACTGTAAAAAATGCTTTGAAGCACAAGCAGTATCTGAAAGGTATCGACCAGTTGACCGAAGAAGGTATGATTCAGGTGTTCCGTACGGTAAGCTTTGATGATACGCTACTAGGTGTAGTCGGCCAACTGCAATTTGAAGTATTTGAATACCGCATGAAGGGTGAATATGGGGTAGATGTACAGCTTCAACGTATGCCGTTCCAATTTGCACGTTGGATTGTGGATGAGCAGATTGATCCGAGCAAGTTCCGTATCAACTCTACGCTGGTAAAAGATAAGAAAGGCAATTATGTAGCCTTGTTCGAAAATGAGTATGCCATGCGTACGGCTATAGAAAAAAATCCGACCGCTAAGTTTTTGGAAATGGCTCCATAAAATTTTATATATGCAGAGCAGTCTGATTTCAGTCATTTGATATATACCACGAATAGTCCACTCGACATGAATGCGAGTGGACTATTCTTATTTTCGAATACGGGTAAAAATAATGAGCACAATTAAAGCATAACAAGAAGTTGAATAGCTAGGGTTAGGTTAAGGGCACGGGTTTGATTTTATCGATTTGTTCATGTGCCAAATGGACGAAATCCTGCTGCTGGTTTGGACTCATATGCTTCCATGCGATTTCAAGAATGACACCTAATCCAGGCAAAGCGGCTTCCGGTCCATCCACTGACCCAATAATCATATCCGTAAGATCAGCCTCTGATTTGCCGTGAACTTTGTGAACAATCGCTTGTCGTAAATCCATTGTAATGGGCATGTGTACCTCCCGTATGTTGTAATAGTGATCGAATGTATTATGGCTTGGGCTGTGGTCTAGTATACATGGAGAAGCATTTGGAATAGGGATGCCAAAATTTATGTTTGTAGCATGATATGCTATACTATGACGGATAGTATGGTGAGCGGGAGGTAAAGAAGGAATGGCAAAAAAACAGTATGCGGTCATTGGCATGGGGCGCTTTGGTTCCAGTGTTGCCAGCGCGCTGAGTGAGATGGGGTTTGATGTACTGGCTATCGATTCGGACGAGCAGCGTACACAGGAAATGTCGAATATTGTGACGCATGCGGTGTCTGCCGATTCGACCGATGAGGAAGCACTGCGAGCACTGGGTATCCGCAATTTTGACGTAATTGTAGTCGCAATTGGTGAAGATATACAAGCCAGCATTCTAACGACATTGATTCTCAAGGACATGGGTGTGCCTGCTCTTGTGGTCAAAGCACAAAATGAATTGCACGGAAAAGTGCTGCAAAAAATAGGTGCGGATAAAGTGGTTTATCCTGAACGGGATATGGGACTGCGGGTAGCGCACCATTTAACGTCTCCTAATATTTTGGATTATATTGAGCTGTCCAAGGACTACAGTATTTTGGAGATGCGAGCCGCTGATTCCATGATCGGCAAAAATTTGAAGGAGCTAGACATACGGGCACGCTTCGGCTGCAATGTAATGGCGATCCGCAGAAACCAGGAGATGAACATTTCACCGTATGCCGAGGATCGTCTGGAAGCGGGTGATGTGTTGGTCATTGTGGGTCACAAGGACGATCTAACCAAGCTGGAGCTGGCTTTTGCAGCTTAGAGAGGTTTGATGTTCAAGTACAAGTGATGCATCATTTATTTTTAAAGAAACAGACCTAGAAACGGAAGGTTAAACCAATGGAAATCATTTCACCGAATAATGCACGTGTAAAAGAATGGTCGCAACTCCTCGAAAAAAAGCATCGCACACGGCAGCATAAATATATTGTCGAGGGTATTCATCTAGTGCAGGAAGCGCTGCGTTCGAACGCGGCTGTTGAAAGCGTCGCCTATGATTTGGACAAGGGGATTCCTGCCGAGCTGAATGGTCTGGATTCAGCCGATCAGCCGGTGGAATGGATTCCCGTGTCGGCGGCGGTCATTGCCAAATGCACCGATACCAAGACGCCGCAGTCTGTCTTTGCCATCGTGCGTAAGGAGGAGCGTAGCGCATTCGCAGCATTGCTGGAGCAACCAGATGCGCTGGTGATGGTGCTGGACGGTGTACAGGACCCCGGCAATGTAGGCACTATCATTCGCAGTGCGGACGCTGCTGGAGCCGCAGGCGTTATATTGGGTCATGGTTGCGCCGACCTATATAATCCCAAAACGATCCGCTCCACGATGGGATCATTGTTTCATCTGCCAGTGATCGAAGGCAGTCTGGAAGAGCTTTTGTCGCAGGCCAAAAGCAAAGGTGCCCGCTTGCTCAGCACCTCGCTCGATGCAAGCTTATCATGCTATACCATAGATTTGCGTGTATCCACTTGGCTCGTGATTGGCAACGAGGGCCAGGGTATTTCTGCTGCTACCGCAAGTATGGTGGATGAATCAGTATTCATTCCAATGCAGGGACAAGCGGAATCACTGAATGCAGCCATGGCCTCTACGGTGTTATTATTCGAGGCGATGAGACAGCGAAGCTAATACCTGAGTGTTTATTATTCACTGATTCGAGTTTTCATGTTTTTATAGTGAAAATGGCCAGGGTATTTTATATATGATGTTTTAAGATAAACATCTTCCTAAGAATAACTTAATAGCTTAGCTAACTTGACAGTCCCGATAAATAAAATTATTTTTGGGGCTGTTTTTTAATTTTTAGACAGAAGGAGGACTAATGAGGAACAACATAATCAAACTGAATTCTCACAGATCATTGGGGTATCACAAGGAGCATTAATAGAAGCATAGGTTTTTTCAGCGTACAAGTTGATGAGCTTGAGTCCAGATTAATCTCAGACGTAAAAACACCTACAAGGTTATCTCCATATCTTACGACATGGCTTGATTCTCTTGAAGATGTTTTGATGTGTCTCACGTTTTGGGTTCAGCTACGTCGTTAAGCAACAGGGGCCTTCACAATTGTAATCATAGTTGGAAACTTAAGCTGCATAGCAGCCAGTGTTGCGTTTTGTTGGCTTCGTCTCTTGCAAATTGGGGGTATTGGTAGCCATATTCAATTTGACCTAACAAATTATTGTCTCTTATTTTTGTAGAAATATAACCTGCTGCATGAAGGCCATTTTTACATCTCCAGACCTTGTTATAATCGTCCGACAGCAGGCCCAATTCTTTGAACTCACCGTTCAATCTGACGGAAAGAACAAGATGTCTTCCACGCTTTCATGCCACTGCTCGCCTTCCCGCAATCCATAGACTCCCAACCGAGAACATAAAAACCGAACCTTTTTTCCACTGAGCGACAATATAGGGTGTAAGTTGCTTACTTAGGAGGGCCCTCTGAATGCAAAGTGAATCTATGTACCATGTGCTCACAAAAATGATTGAAGGAGATCAGCAGGCGTTTCACACGTTGTATGATGCCACCTATAAGGATGTCTACCGGACTGTCTCTTTTCTGGTGGATCATCCGCAGGATCGCGAAGATATTATGAATGAGATCTACATGCAAATGTGGACCTCGCTTCCCAACTACGATCCGAATCGTCCTTTCCACTTCTGGCTGCACGGCTTGGTCATCCGACAAGTGCAAAGATTCCGGGTGAAAAGCTGGAGGAGATTCCGAATTTTCGAACGCATCCGTGTCTTTTCTCGGGAAGAGCGTCATTGGGATCAGACCACGGTGAGGACGGATGGGACAGACCCTGAAATATCGAAGGCCATGCACAAGCTGACCGATAAACAGCGAACGGTGATCATACTCCGCTTTTACCACGACTATAGGCTGGAGGAGATTGCGACATTACTCGATATTCCCCTGGGTACAGTTAAGTCCAGATATCATGCCGGCCTGCAGTCGCTTCGAAAACACTTGGGAAATCTCTCCTTGGAAAGGATGGAAAAGAACAATGCCTATTGAAAGCCAAATCAGCGAGTACCTGCACCAAGAAGCAGAGACCATGGAATGCCCCCCGGCTGTTACCAAACGAGTCGAACAATCCTATTCTCAATACGTACAACGGCAAAGGAGCAAAAAAACGATGAAAAAACGATTGATCGGCAGCATCGTCGCTGCAGTAATTATGATTCCAACCGCGGCATTCGCGGCCCCTCCCCTGATTGAAATGATTACGAGAACACCGATGACAGCCAAACAAGTCAAGATAGATGCGGTTGGCCAAGCAGCGCTTGAAAAGTTGTATCGCTCTTATCCGGAAACCAAGTCGTTTGAAATTATCGACGCCAGCCAGATTGGAGGAGACCCCGCGAATACAAGTCAGGGGAAAGCCATTCAAACAAGCATCGTGCTACAGGAAAAGGGAGCTCACGGCAAAAAGGTCAGACTTGATTTGAACGGTATCACGGGTGAAATCGAACAAGTGAACCAAGAGAATTGGGAGCCTCAGGAGAAGCCGGTCAACTCCTTAACCGATCAAGAAATCAAATCGAAAGTAGATGACCTCATTAACAAACTGTACGGCAGCTCCAGTAAGTACGAATGTAACATGGAGCCGATGCAGACACCGGACCAAAAAACATTTATATTGAACTACACCGAAAAGGGATCAACAACGCCGTTTTATCAGGCATTCGTTCAAGGGAATACGATCAGCGTTTCTCTGATCGGAGGCGGCCCTGCTCCATCCGTGGAAGGCTTTTTCATGACTAACGGCAAGCCTGACTATACTGCAGATGCCTTTTTAAACGATGAAGAGCTCCTTTCTTTACTTCACATGAGTCCAGCAGACTTGAAAGAAGAATTGGCAAAGGGGGCATCTGTCGTCGAGATCGCAGCATCTAAAAAGATTTCCAAACAACAAGTCATGGACGTTATCGCAAGTACGCAGGCTAAAAAACAAATCCAAGCCGATCCGCATGGTGGAGCTACTGTTGACGATCGTACGCTGGAACTATTGAAACGGATTCTTGAACCCAAAGTATTGAAAGTGATTGAACACAAAACGGAAACGCCTTGGTAGGGAGAGCAATACAGAGTGTATGGTGTTTGATATAGTTAAGTAAAACGCGATAAACGAAACAAAGAAAGCTTCAGACTGATTCATCCGGTCTGAAGCTTTCTTTTCATTTGTCAGCTCACTATGATTTGTCTCACGTTATGGGGTCAGTCCCAACAGTATGCATATCTGAACTTCGATTGAAAGAGGCGAAACATGTATTCAAGTCAACAGAGTGGTCCATGTCTGATATTAGTGAAGAATTGCGATTAGAGAATTCATCGTCGTTTACAGGGTGGTTTGTGAACTGGGAGGGAATATCTCCGCAAAAATATAGAATTATTAATAAGAGATAATAAGGACACTAAACTTGGTAAAGAAATTTTTTAAAAAGAGTTTATACTATAAGTCTTGCTATTCTTTGACTACAACTATAGATTCCTTAAGCATGGCATTGTATCAAATGAACACCTTAAGCTTAACTTTTTGGTTTGAGATTGATTTTGTGAAAGTTAAGAAATGAGTGACATTAATAGGAAGGAAGTTGTATCTTTTATGACAAAAATTGAGGGCTTTTAACATTCCTCAGCTCCGATTACAAGAAGATATTCTCCGGAACAACTTTGCGGACGTCAGGTGGTATGGGGAGAATCTTGCTCCATTACGTATCGCAGAGTTTAAATCTGAACTAATTGAAGGAAGAACTTTTGTTGACACTAAACAAACAACTCGCGAACTGGACTGCATAAATATGTGAAGTTTCACAATTTCCATTGAAAGTACGATCCGTGATTTTGAGAGCATTTCTTTCTGAGTTGAAGCTAGGTATATCACTAGCGGAACAACAAGGGGATACGACAAACAGAGGTGCAGTTTCTTTATCTAAATAAGTTTGAAGTGTAGATCACTTCAAGAGAGAAGTGCATCAAGTCAAAATTAAGAGGCATAAGCGCGGGACATTCCTATGGGGATTAGTAGAAATACGGAAAATGAGTCGGGTCATAGAACCCGACTCATTTTTTTATAAAGACACACGCTTCTGATGATCTGAATTCTTTATACCTTACAACAAAGTAATGTTTTTGTAAGCTTTGGCTGTTGTTCCTTAGATAGAAGCTAATTAGTATGGAAAATAGCGAGCCGAGGAGAGAAGTGAGCAAAGTATGAAATATTCAAAGCATAAAATTAAAGAGGTATTTAAGTCGAAATTATGTTGTAATGAAACGTTAAAAAACTATAAAGAGATCATGATTACAGTAATAGTTATCGCCATTATAATTATCATGTTAATCACTCTGGTGTTTGGCACCATGCATATCATTCGGGATTCAATTTACACCATGAGACTCTCCTAAGCTACAAATAAAAGGAATTCGGTTGTTGTTATTGCTTGGACGATCAAATAAAGGCATTATATAGAGAAAATCATGTGATTTAAAATTCAAGCACTAAGAAGGTAGAAAACAGATGCATAAAATATTAATCGTAGAGGATGACCCTCAAATTAGCTCCTTACTCCAATCCTATCTTGAGAAATATGGTTATCAAGGAGTTGTCGTTTCAAATTTTGATCAAGTCTTAGGTGTTTTCCAGAAGGTAAAGCCTGATTTGGTCATACTGGATGTGAATTTACCTCGTTTTGATGGATTTTATTGGTGCAGGCAAATTCGTACTCAATCTACTTGTCCCATCCTGTTTGTGTCCGCGCGTGATGATAAAATGGATCAGGTCATTGCTTTGCAAAACGGAGCAGATGATTACATTACCAAACCGTTTCATCCCGAAGTACTGTTAGCCAAGGTAGAAAGCAATCTGCGACGTGCCTATGGTATATATGCAGTTGCCCAAAAATCACGCACCATAACAGTGTCAGGCTTAACTTTATATCCTGATACTATGGAGCTGGTGTTTCATGACAAGCAGGTAGAAATGAGCCATAAAGAAGCTGCACTGCTGGAGCTACTGATGACATATCCCAAGCAGGTTGTAGGGAGAGTTCATCTCTTAGAAGCGTTATGGGATGATTACCAATATGTAGGAGAAAATACGCTGAACGTTTATGTTACCCGTGTCCGTAAAAAGCTGAGCGAACTGGGGTTGGAGGATATTATAGAAACGGTTAGAGGAGCTGGATACCGGCTGCACTTGACTGAGGAGGAAGAACAGTGAAGCTGTTTTGGCGTGATCATTTTTCCATGATCATTTTTAATATTATCCAACTTTTTCTTGTGTTGAGTATTTACTGGATGGATGGTTATCGTAACTTGTCGACCGCCTTGTATTCGGTCTTTTTTGGGTTTATCCTTTTGCTGGTCTATTTGCTATTTCGGTACGTCATGTATTCTGGTTTATATCGAATATTATCCACTGCTAACATTAGAGATTTAGATGAGCTTATTCAGATGAAGGTACTTAATCCGTTAGCCTCTTCTTTACAGCATTTGCTTTTGCAGTTCTACCAGTTGTACCAGTCTCGGATTCATCAATTGGAGCACCAGCAGCGTGATCACATCACGTTCATTAACCAGTGGGTTCACCAGATGAAAACGCCCCTATCTGTGATTCATTTAATTCTCAAAGGAAAAATAGATCCCGAGTCGGATCAGATTCACGATGAGATTGATCGAATGGGAAAAGGACTGGACATGATTTTGTATATGTCACGATTGGAATCCTTTGAACCAGACTTTCATGTAGAGCCTGTCGTATTACGAAAGCTGGTTAGTGAAGTGATTTACGATAACAAAAGGTTATTGATCCGCAACGAAATTTATCCTTCCAATGAAGTGGACGAGCAGTTGAGTGTGATTACCGATGCCAAATGGTTAAGATTTATCATTAATCAATTGGTGACTAATGCGATAAAGTATTCTTCAGGTTATGCCCACAGCCTGAAATTGATATATGACGTAAGAGATCATGTGATTGTGTTGAAAGTACAGGATGAAGGGATTGGCATCCCTAAAAAAGATATAGAGCGGGTATTTGAGGCTTATTACACAGGTGAAAATGGACGGAAGTATAGTGAATCTACCGGGATGGGGCTCTATTTGGTGGCAGAAATCTGCAAAAGGCTGAATCATGACATTCAACTCACATCGACGGTAGGTAAAGGAACGACTGTTGAGATTCTGTTTCCAATACACCCATAAGAAACCTTACAACACATTTAAGGTTTTTGTAATGTTAATCGATCGACGCTCTGTTCCGGATGGATTATGATCATGACATAGGAAAAAGAAAGGAATGAACGATGGAGATTGTACGAATGGATCAAGTCACCAAAATATACTATGGTAAGGTTCCACACCGAGCTCTCAACGATATCCATTTAACGATTCAACCAGGTGAGTTTGTTGGCATTATGGGTCCGTCTGGTAGTGGGAAGACAACATTATTAAATATGATTTCGACCATTGATATGCCGACTTCTGGCGAGGTTAGCATTAAAGGGGAAAATCCACATCTGCTCAAGAAGGATAAGCTGGCTTTATTTCGCCGCAAAGAACTGGGGCTTGTATTTCAAGATTATAATTTGTTGGAAACCCTCACTTTGGGAGAGAACATACTGTTTCCTCTGATGCTGAATAAAAAAGGGTTAAAGGAGATGGAGCACAAACTGGAAGAAGTAGCGAAAAAACTGGATATTACAGATGTTTTGGACAAACGGCCTTATGAGGTGTCAGGGGGACAAAAACAACGTGCAGCCATAGGCAGAGCTATGATTCACTCTCCTTCGCTCCTGCTTGCAGATGAACCAACCGGAAATCTCGATTCCAAGTCTTCGCGTGTTGTAATGGAAATGCTGAGCCTTGTCCACCGTGTAGACTATTCTACAATTGTGCTGGTAACACACGGCGCCTTGGAAGCCAGCTATTGCGACCGGGTAATTTTTATTAAAGATGGTGAGTTATATAATGAAATCCGTCGTAGTCATAGTCAGCAAATATTTTTTCAGGAAATCATAGATATGCTCTCCTTTTTGGGGGGAAGTAGACATGCACATGAGCTTTCGTCTGTTAGCATGGAATAATCTCAAACGCAATGCGCGTGCTTACGTTCCTTATTATTTAAGCAGCTCCTTGATGATTACGATTTTTTTCGTATATGCGGTATTTATTTTTCACCCGGATGTCTCGAATGTAATCACAGCAGCTAATGTAAAAAAGGGATTACAGGTTGCGGATCTGTTGATTTTTGTATTTTCCTTTTTTTTCGTATTATACACAAATAATATCTTTGTTGCTGCACGTAAGAAAGAATTTGGTATACTCACCATTTTAGGAGCAAGTCATAGGCAAATTTGTTTTTTGGTAGCTTTTGAAAATCTAATTATAGGCTTTTTATCATTGGTTACCGGGATGATCGGAGGATTTGTTTCAGCGAAGTTTTTCCTGCTTATGGGTTCCAATGTCACAGGAATGTATTTAAGATTTTATTTTCCCTGGAAAGCACTGGCTTTTACAGGAATCGGCTTTATGTTTTTGTTTATATTGATCTCACTTGTGTCTGTTTTCTTTATCCGACGTTTTAAACTACAGCAGCTTTTTAGCAAGGCTCCTCAGCTTAACAAAGAACCTAAAGCTTTTTGGAGTCTGTCCATTCTTGCCATAGTATTAATCGGAGCGGCTGTATATTTAATGAAGCTTGATTTTTCACCCTACATTTATCTGGCACCGTATCGTTTAGGGACCCTTTCCTTTTATATATTGCACTATTCGGTTGGAGACACCTTTAAATATACAATTATAATGGGATCTCTGGGTATTTACTTATTTTATACTCAATCATGTGTACTATTCATTCAATTGCTTAGAGCTAACAGGAAATGGTCTTGGAGCGGATCGCGTTTGTTATGGTTATCTGAGATCACATATAAAATGAGGAATAATGCCGGGCTTTTTTCATTGATTACCCTCATTTCTATCATTTCCTGTGTAGGAGCCGCATCAACTTTTGACTCCATGCAACAGCAAAAAAGATTTCTTAGGGAGCAATCTTATTCATTTGCATTTACTTCTGATGTTGTAAGTTCTAACGAGCTTGAAAAAGAGATTGACCAAAATCTGTATACGGCTGGAGTGGATTATGGAAAAGGTGAAGTATTAGTCTTCCCTTTTCGGGAACAGATTGCGCCAGTAATGAAACAATCCAACTATGAAGCACTTGCTTCCAAGTTTAAGAAGCTAAAACAGGTACCTACGCTTCGGGAGAATCAAGGTTTTTTCATTATCGATCCAAACGAGATGCCTCTCGAAGAAAAGAAAACCTTTTTTGAAAAAAAGCTAACTTACAAGCAAGGGAAATCTCATATGATGAATCTTGAGATTATGGATACTAAGACGATAGATCATAACCTGAAGTTTGATGGAAATATCGTCTCTGAACTAGGAAGGCTACTTGTTGTTTCTGATCGAACTTACGACTATTTAATTGAACATCGGTATTTCAATGATCCGTTGGCATTTAAATCTACTTATTATTTTGTGCCAAAATGGAAGAATGGTCAGCTTTCCTTAGAAACTTCTGAAACTCAACAAGAGGTATGGTTGTATTCTGTGTTGGCCAATAAGGTGAATAAAGGGGTGCTTAACTCTAGGGCCGTAGACTATTTGACATCGGAGATGGATCTGGTTATTAGTGAATTTATTGGCGGATTTATCGCCATTATTATGTTGGCAAGTACAGTAAGCCTGCTGTATTTCAGACTATATGTAGATCTTCAGCGAGATGAAGAAATATACCGAGCTTTATCGAAAATTGGACTAAACTCAAGGGAAATGAGACAATCGGCTTCCAGACAAATTGCATTCCTGTTTCTTCTGCCACTAGTCGTATCGTCTATGGGAATGGTGCTTTGTTTAGTGATGTCAGAACCGTCTGTAATATATGGAGTACCCGTTCATCTTACGCTGATTCAGATTATGCTGTGCTTCTGGGCCATCCAATTTCTTTCCTTTCTTATTGTACGTTCTCTGTATCTTCGTCAATTAGATTTAAAGATACTATAAGGAACGGTACGTTGTGTGTAAAAAGTTGCAGAAGGGCAGGACGGTGTTCCTCCTTTCTGGAATGTGCACCGAATAGAAGGTAAGGTCTCAAGTGGGATACAGAAGAAAACACATAATTCATATAACAACTTATTGAAGAACCGACGTTAGTCGTTACCATATTTTTAAAGTGGGGATATCTATGAAAAAACGTATGTTCATTTTATTGCTGCTCGCCTTGTCGGCCAGTTCTTTATCAGAGTCCTTTGTTCAAGCAGAGGAGGCGCAGCAGCAGGTTACCAAAGCAAGTGTGAAATTAACATTGAGTCAAGCCCAGCAGTGGGCACGATCCAATAGTTTTAGCTTGAAGGAAGCCCAGCAAACGATAGATCGCAACCGGATTATGCTGAAAAATGCAGGCAAGAATCTGGATTTCATTCCGGCAGGTCAAGGCAACGGTGAAGAAGATGCGGCTAGTAGTTCAGCATGGAAGGGGTATGCTTCATCGACAGTTTCTTATTTGGAATCCAAAAAGCAAATCGAACTTGCCCAAGATCAGACAGATTACACTACAATGAAGAATTACTATGACGTACTTCTGGCTGATAACAAAGTAAAGAGTAGTGAGGATGCACTTTCGCTCGCGCTATTGGAGGAAAAAGCTGCTGAAGCGAAGGCTAACCGTGGAAAAATTTCTCCAGGTGATCGAAGTACGATTATTCAGACTCGTATAGAGGCTCAAAAAAATGTAGACATCGCAAAAGCAGCGCTGCAAAAAGCGCTAGATTCGCTTAATACACAAATGGGGCAGTCCCAAGGAAATTTATATGAACTGGTGGACAGACCCGTTTACCGGAAAATGGATAACACGAATCTGGATACACTGGTGTCGCGTGCCATCTCAGCGAGTCCTTCGGTATGGAGACAGGAGGAGGCAGTCAAGCTAGCAAAAATGGAAATTAAATATTACACGTGGAACTCGGGGACGGATGACTATGAAATTAAACAGATAGATGTAGATTCAGCACAAGGCGGACTGGAAAATACCAAGGATCAACTGGCAGAAACACTGAAGAGTATGTACTTTAACTTACAGCAAAATGAAGAACAATACGAGCAAATGCGAAGTAATCTACAGAACCTTAATAAAGTGTTGGACATTTCTCGCAAAAGAAAAGCACGTGGATTTGCAACAGGTACGGAGGTCGCCACGAATCAGTTGAAAGTAAAGCAAATCGAACGGAATATGGATGAACTCATTGTTCAAATGACGCTGCTGCAACATGCTTTAAACAAGCCGTGGAGTGTATAGGATTTAGCAAAAATACAATTTAAGGGGATATAACATTGTCGGAAACAGAAAAGAAAGATAAAGATTCATTACAAGTATTAAGAAAAAAAAGAAGAGTGAAAAGGAGCATAGGTATTCTGATCTTGCTCATTATAGCGGGAATTGGCGGTACGCTCTACATGAAAAGGGGTCAGGAAAAGCCTGTGGAGGCTCCGGCGAATCAGGTCGTACAGGTACAGAAAGCTAACATAACCGAGTCGCTTGCCGTGACCGGAACCGTTCAGGCTTCCAAGGAAGTAAATATTAATTTTACAAATGTCGAGGGTGCCAAGCTCATCGCTGTCAATGTCAAAGCAGGGGATAGCGTTAAAGCAGGTCAGGTGCTAGCACGATTAGATGATTCGGACGCCAGGCTGCAAATTAAGGATGCCGAATCCAATGTCGCGATTGCAAGAGCCAAGCTGGAAGAAGCCAAGCGCGGACCCAAGCCCAATGATATCGAGCTCCAGAAAGCCAATGTCTTAAAGGCGCAGATGGCGATTAAAACAGCCAAGAACGATATGGAATTAGAGGAAGCCACGGCACAAAAGGAGGCAGCCAAGGTGACTTTGGATAAAGCCCAAAAGGATTATGATGACCAGGCTTATCTGGTTCAGAATGATGCGGCTGCAGAAAGTGACCTGGCGACAGCCAAGCAAAATCTGGACAAGGCAAAACTGGATATGAGCAATGCGGAGCTGCAATACAAGAAGGCACAGATCAAGCAAACTGAGGCGATCGAAGAGGCGGAAATGGGCTATAAAACAGCATTAATACAATTAAAGGCTGCACAGTCCCCGCCTGAAGCTTCCAACATCCAATCTGCACAAGCTTCTTTATTACAGGCTGAAACGGCACTAGAGCAGAAGAAAAGTGTTTTGAGTAAATTGCAGGTTACGGCGCCGTGGGACGGAATCATTTTGAAGGTTAACGGCGATGTAGGCACTAGTCCTACTGCACCTTTTATTGTCATGAATAACTCCAACACAGGGGTTATGAAGGTTCTTGCCAAGGTGAACGAAAGTGATATTGCTAAATTAAAGACCGGACTTCAGGCGACAATGCACTCGAATTCATTCCCGGACAAACAATTTAAAGGCGAAGTACGCTTTGTTTCTCCAGAGCCGGTGACGGAAGCCAATGTGACTACATACAAAATTGAATTGTCTTTGGATAGCCAAAACATAAGGCTGCAACCGGGGATGAATATGGATGTATCTCTACTGTTAGCTGAACACAAAAATGCGCTGTCTGTGCCATTGTTTGCCTTGAGGTCTGAAGGCGGTGTGGATGGAGTATATGTGGCGAAGAACACAGCGAATCCGGCCGATTATGAGTTTAGACCCGTGAAACTGGGTGTCTATACAGCGGATCAGGCCGAAATCAAGTCCGGTGTCAAGGAAGGTGAAACCATTGTTATTCCTCCTCAGAACAGCAGTGCTGACCCGAATGGTAGTGGAGGGGGGCAGACACAATGAGTGAAACTCAATCCAATAACACCGTTATTGAAATTAAAGAGCTGAAAAAAAGGTATGAAGTAGGCGGTCAGGAGATTCAGGCTCTACGCAGTGTGAACTTATCTATTAACGAAGGGGAGTTTGTTGCTATCATGGGGCCCTCTGGTTCAGGCAAGTCTACCATGATGAATGTCATTGGTTGCCTGGATCATCCGGATACGGGTAAATACTATTTGGATGGATATTCCATATTGGATGCTCGTGAAAACGAACTTTCAGAGATTAGAAATCAGAAGCTAGGTTTTGTGTTTCAGAAATTCTATCTGCTTCCTCGTACTACAGCTTTAGCAAATGTGGAGCTGCCTATGATGTATGCAGGTGTTCCTGGCAAGGAGCGTCGGGAAAGAGCTATAGAGGCGCTTCGGATGGTGGGTCTTGCAGAACGGATGTACAATAAGCCGAACGAGCTGTCTGGCGGTCAGCAGCAGCGGGTTTCCATCGCCCGGGCATTGGTCAATAATCCAGTCATTCTGCTGGCGGATGAGCCTACGGGCGCACTGGACACGAAGACAAGCATCGAGATTATGGAGCTGTTCCAAGGCTTGAATGAGCAAGGAAAAACCATTGTTCTGGTTACTCATGAACTGGAAATAGCGGAATATGCCAAACGATTGATTAGCTTTCGGGATGGTAACATTGAGCGAGATGAGCCTATTGCGAATAGACGAATTTCATCAAGGATGGTAAGCCTATGAATGTGATGGAAACGATCCGTGTATCGATGAATAGCTTAACTACCAATAAGATGCGCTCATTTTTAACGATACTCGGTATTATTATCGGGGTGGCAGCGGTGATTGCCATTATGGCTATCGGAAACGGCTCAAAGGCCAGTATTAAGGAGGAAATCAATAAGTTAGGGAATAACGTGCTTCTGGTTGCTCCCGTCATGCCAATGACCGAGGAAGAAATAAATCAGGACACCTTGCCCTCTTTTACTTGGACAGATGTCGAGGCATTGGAACAAAAGAGTTCGATTGCAGCAATGATGCCCCGCATTTCAAACAGTTCAAAAGCTGCGTGGGGTCGATATAACTATAATGCAACCATTGTAGGGACATCTGCTTCATTTTATAAGGCCAAAAAGTTTTCCTTTGCCGAGGGCAGAACATTTACCAACGATGAGATGGATAAACGTAGGAATGTTGCCATTTTGGAAAGCCAAGCGGCTGTGCGTCTTTTTGGTGGGGATACCCAAAATGTGTTGGGACGAACGATTCAAATCAAACAAATCCCTTTCAAAGTAATCGGAGTATTAAATACCCAGCCTGTTACGAATTTAAGCTACAGTACCAATGATCAAATCTACATCCCTGCTACAACCATGATGAACCGTTTGGGTGAGAAAAACATAACTGGTCTGGAGGTATCCGCCAAGTCACCAGGCTTGATGGGTCAGGCTCAATCAGACATATTGGAAAGCTTGCGTGTGACACATCAGCTAAAACCTTCGGAACCGGATCAATTTCAAGTAATGAGTCTGTCCGAAGCAGCAGGTGCAGCATCCGGTGTAGATAATATCATGACCAGCTTGCTGGGAGGTGTAGCTGCGATCTCGCTCGTGGTAGGGGGAATCGGAATTATGAATATTATGATGGTATCGGTTATAGAGCGCACGAAAGAAATTGGGATTCGAAAAGCCATCGGTGCCAAGCCGAGAGATATTATGGTTCAATTCCTGTCCGAAGCCGTCATTTTTGGTCTGCTGGGGGGAATGCTCGGGGTGGTTACAGGCATAGGCGCCTCCAAAATTATCGAAGCAACGACACACATGACCATTGAATTTACAATCTCGCCGATCCTATACTCGTTTCTTAGCTCTGCAGGCACAGGCATTCTATTTGGGGTATACCCAGCTTATAAAGCAGCAAGATTAAAGCCAATAGATGCATTGAGATACGAATAATTGAATGGGCATATGGTCGCAACATAAAACGTGAACTGCTTCTAGATTTTGGAGGAACAAATACTATGGAAAAAAGCTATGTGCAAAATAGAACCAGAGCTCATCGAATGAAGAGGAAGAGAAGAAGAATTCGAGCATTTTTATGAGCGACATTGAAAAAACAAATCAAATTTTAAAACAAGTACTGGGGCAGAATTTTTCGACAAGAGTGATTCGATTTCCAGGCGGTCATATGACATGGCAGAAAAACGACCCCGATGGTATGGGAGTACTGGACAAAGCTCTACATGATAAGGATTATCATCAGATTGACTGGAATGTTTTACCTAAAGATGCAGAAGGTGCACCTAAGAATGCTGAGCAATTAATTAGCGAATTCATGAGGAATATGGGGAATAGAGAAAAAGCAGTGGTACTCATGCATGACACTTACGGGAAGGAAGAAACAGCCAAAGCCTTGCCTGAAATCATAAGATATTTAAAAAAGCAGGGATATGAATTTAAAACTATCAAGTAACGTACCGATTCAATCAAAACAGAAGGGATAAGCAATAATATGGATATTAAAGATCTGGAGGATCTATATGTATCTTGCAAATCAGATCTCTTTGGTTATCTATTGAGGATGTTGCATAACAAACAGGATGCCGAAGATTTGTTGCAGGAATGCTTTATTCGGTTCATAAGAGCTTCTCCTGATTTGCCCGAAGATCGTATTCGATTCTATCTTTTGAGAATTGCCAAAAATTTAGCTATAGATTTAATGAGAAAACGAAAAAAAATGGATGAATATACTTTGCGTAAGGAAATGCTCTACTACCACTCGGATACCTTCGATTTTGAAATTCAGGAAGAGGTCAATCGAATTCTTTTGCTGGCTAGTAATACAGAGCAAAGAACGGTACTTGAATTGCGATTAGTTCAAGGATACTCCATAAAGGAAACGGCTAGAATCTTAAACAAGAGTGAAAATGCAGTGAAGTCTTCGCTTCACAGAGCTTCCCAACGTATTAAATTGAGATATATTTCTTGAACACTATGGAGTGCTTTGCTTTTTAAAACAAGAAGTAAGACAAACAGTCCCGATGAGAAAGTTCTTGATTGCGGGGCTGTTTGTATGTTGTACATAGTAGGTGAAATGGTGAAAAAGGCGGTAAGTAATCACGGTTATTTTCTTATGCCGATCAGCAAGACATCAG
Source organism: Paenibacillus sp. lzh-N1 (assembly GCF_002872435.1). Lineage (NCBI taxonomy): Bacteria > Bacillati > Bacillota > Bacilli > Caryophanales > Paenibacillaceae > Paenibacillus > Paenibacillus sp. lzh-N1. Next base: position 2,789,909 of record NZ_CP025696.1, read on the forward strand.
CTTCAAAATCATGCATACCAATGATCGTGATTTGCTCTTGCATAGAGATTGAAGCTGTGCCAAAACGACGATTCTCCAGGTCAATGACCGTGAAGTCATATTCACTTAAATCCACGTTTAGCTTCAGCACAGTGTTGATTGGAACGTAGATGGCGACCTTGGTGTAATCGGCGCTTACAGCCGCACGGATTTCTTCCGTATTTTTAAGCACTATGTTCCAAGGCTGCATATCCGTAATTCCATATATCCCGAAGAGCCATTTGGCCAATCCATAATCCCATGCCCCTTCAAACTTAAGTGCAGACTGCCAATCATATGGACTGTCGAATCCCTCCCCAGTTACACCGAACTTTTTGCCTTTCCGATGCCAGCTCCAAATACCGTGGGCTCCATAGGTTATGCCAGCAGACGCCCCGGACAGAAGACTTTGCCAAGCTGCCTTACGAACATCGGCGCGGCTGAAGCGGCCATAGACTTTTCGACTGTAGCCCATCTGTTCATAACAGGGCTCTGAGTTGAGCACCGGTCGGGTGACAGGCTTATTACAGAAGTCCAGTGCGAGTGTATACGCTGTTGGTTGAAATTGTGAATTATGTCCTGACTGGTACATGTAAAAATCCAAATGGGGGTCATTAATAAATTCCTCTGGCAGTGAAGCTAATCTTCCTTGAATATGCAGAGTGGTCAGGCACTGCGGGCTGTGCTGTTTGATGGTATGGAGAGCAAGTCGGTAATATTGGTTGGCACGCTCGGAGGGGAAATCGGTGTCACCACTTATAATATATATGGGGTAGAATTTGGAGAACCGATCGGCAACATAACGCACATAAGGTTCCACTGCCCCAAGCGGCATTTTTTTCTCCTCACGAAGCTTGGCAGCCCAGGTATCCGGGATATAATTACACCATAATAGGACCAGTGCAGGAACAAAACCTCTGTTTACAGCCATTTCGATCATCGTCTTGGCTCTGGTAAAATATTCTTCGTTCAACGTATAGAAATTGTAGCTGCCATCCTCGGCATATGCGAAAGGCTCATAGTTCAAATCGCTGCCACTTGCATCCCATTGGCGCAGCATATTGATTTGCAGGACATTGAAGCCCTGACTTTTCCGGTAATCCAGATAATAGGCCCATTCCTCCAGCGTGATGTTGGTAAATGCGCTCCAAACCGTATCGGCCAAATAAAAAAAGGGGTTACCCTCATTCATGAAATATCGTTTGTTCTCAGCTATACTCAGTTGAATCAAAAGCTTCCTCTCCTAACGATTGTCATGACAGAAACGGTGACCGTGTATCCGTCCGCCGCTTCTGCCTTTTTTCTATTATAGGATAGCGGGACTTGCTGTGGTTTCACTTGCTTGCTTTTCCAATTGCTCTTGCGCTTCGTGTTCCTTCTTCAGAGCCTGCTTGTCCAGCGCTCTAAAGAACGGATAGTAGATCAGCATACTGATCGGGATGAGTACCAGTTGTGCGGCGGATAGTTTCCAACTGCCCTCGATGAAGCCCAGAGCAAAGATAGGGGTGCCGAAAGGCGGGTAAATCCCGATTGGTGCGGGCAACAAGCCGATGTTGGTGGCAATATAGCCGAGCACCGCACAAATGATGGGGGCAACGATAAACGGAATGGCTAGCAATGGGTTCAATACCATTGGAATTCCGAAGATCAACGGCTCGTGAATTGAGAAAAAGGTACCCGGAAGACCGAGTTTGCCGATCGTGCGAAGCTGTTTGCTCTTGGCCAGGAAAACCAATAGCAGGGCAAATCCGAGCATTGGCGCATAGTTGCAGAAGATGGACCAGAAGGCCAGCCCGATAATGTTTGGAAGTGGAGCGCCTGCCTGGAAAGCGTCAAGGTTGGCTAGATCCAGGCTCATCCAGATGGGCTTCACGATAGCGAGTATAACAATTGCACCGTGAATTCCGAACATCCACAGAGCCTGCATAATGATCAGCGCGATAATCAAAGCGCCGAGTGATCCGCCCAACCCTTCCAGTGGTATTTGGAGATAAGTATAGATAAAATCGTGGACTGTACCAAATGAAGTCTGCATGAACAAACCAGCAACGATAACAAACACAAGGGCTACCAAGACGGCCGGGATCAAGCCTGAGAAGGTTTTGACAACGGTAGGCGGGACCCCGTCAGGCATTTTAATCGTCCAATTGCGGTCGACAATCCAAATATACAACCGTGCGGCAATCAAACCGACGATCATGGCAACGAACAATCCCTGCGCGCCGAGCCATTGAAGTGGCAAAGCACGGACTTTATCAAAGGTCTGGATCGGTGTAAAAATAAGAAAAGAGAGAAGGGCGGTTGCCGCCGAAACAAGGGGGTCCTTGTCAAAAGCTTGCGCCAGTCTGTAGGCTATAAAAAATACCGCATACAGAGCGATGATGCCGGTGGTCATCGTCGATGCCAACCCGATTATGGCCCTCACGGGCGCAATAAGATTCTGGTAAGGCTCCCAAGCAAGTGCAGAGAAGAGAGTTGCAAATGCTCCGATAATCAGAAAAGGAAGGGTGGACATCAGTCCGTTGGAAATTGCGCTCATGTAACGGTTTTGCTGAATTGTACCCGCCACTTTTTGAAGCTTATAAGAGAATTTTTGTTGGCTAGCCATATTTATTCAACTCCTACTATAGACTTTCATCCGCCTATATAATAACTTAGATAACGCTTTCATTTGATGAAACACCATGCAGAATCATCATATATCGTTGCCCGATTTGACCAACCTCCTTGTTCGGGCTGGTGATGAGCACCTGACTCTGAGCTTTACAGTTTAAGCGCGTCTCCTAGCACTTTTTCGCCGTTCATCATACCGTAGTCTACTATATTGATAACACTTACCTTAATGCCTTTAGGTTCATATTTTGCCTTGAATTCATCCTCCAGGTAGCCGACCTGTGGTCCAATCAGCAGTACATCCGTCTTGTCAGCATATTCTTTAAACGAACTTTCGGAAGTAGCCCTGATTTCAACCTCAAGGTTTTGCGCTTGTGCGGCCTTTTTCATTTTCTGTACCAACATACTTGTAGACATTCCTGCAGCACATACCAGTGTAATTTGTTTCATCCGTTGTTCCCTCCGTTGGAAGTGTGATTTGTGGTTTCTTCATAGCGATTCAATCTGTTGTAAAGCTCAATCATATGTCCAGCCAGATCTTTAGTTGTGATGGCGGACATAAGATGATCTTGAGCATGTACCATAAGCAGTGTTACTTCATGGACGGTTCCGCCAGCTTCCTGTTGAATCAGCCTCGTTTGTGATTTATGCGCTTTAACCAACTCGGCTTTGCTTTCTTCAAGCCGCTCTGCCGCCAACTGTGTGTTACCTTTTTGAGCAAGAGCGATCGCGTCCATCGCTTTACTCTTGGCAACACCTGAGTTGGTGATAATTCCCATAATGATTTCTTGATACTCCTCCATCTCGTTCACCTCATGCTTTTTTCTCTTTAACTTACAGATTCAGTGTATAGGTTTGCTGCCGAGATCTAAACCCAAGTCTTTTCCGCCAGTAACGGAAATTCATTCATTGCTACTACGCTTTCATTTTAAAAAGCTCCAAGCAGCACCCGCTCTGTGAATATCAGCCAGATGCACTGCGAAGCTTGGTTCAATACAGCTTATATTTAACGATAATCCTGGAGAATTCCTCGAACGTTTCGCATTTTAACATCTGCTGGACGATATCCGAATTGTCGACCAGTTCCATGAGATGGTTATACATTTTAGACGGTGGCTCTTTACCGTTTCTTTCAATGCTGAGGAGACAGATGAACTGCACTGGTTTGTCGCCCCACTCGATAGGTTGTTGAAGGGTACAGACCGCCCATACGGTTTGATTGCTTTGCGGAATGATAGGGTGAGGAAGGGCTACCAAATTTCCGTAAGCCGTGGGTGCAGCCTGTTCTCGTTCCAGAACTAGTCCTATAAAACCTTCTGCAGAGCGGATCAGCCCTTCAGCATATATTTTTTGGCCCAGAAAAGAGATGACCTCTTCCTTGGTGGTAAAATTTTGTCTCAGAAATACGAGTTCCTCCCGAATGTAGTGAAAATCAAACTCGGCTTCACCAGCCAGCAAACTCCCGATTTTATCCATATCGCTGCCGCCAAGAAGTGTCTGCACGACCACGACCGGAACCGATAATGGCAGCTGAATGGGAATGGTGCTCACCACAAAGTCAATGTCATGGAGGGGGACCTGCTGAAGCTTGTAATATTCCGTTGTACCCGCCACTTCAAGCGAGCTGCCAAAAGTGCTTTGCAGTTTGTACTTGAGCAGCCGGGCGCTTCCAACTCCTGAAGTGCAGACGACCAGACAGCGTTTTGGCCGGGTGTTCATACGCTGTCGTTCGATGGCTGCTCCGATGTGAATGGCGAGATAGCCCATCTCCGCTTCCGGGATCGCAATATTCAGCTTGCTCTCGACCAGCTTGGCACCAATGACTCCCGCTTGAAAAGCCAGAGAGTAGTTGCTCTTGACATGCTCCAGCATGGGGTTTCGGATGTTCATCCCGTACTTTACCCGGTTCAGCGCCGGCTTCAGATGAAGGCAGATGCCTATGAGCAGTTGCGTATCACGGCTGATGTTCAGATTCAAATCCCTGTCGATCTCGGCGAGCATTTCCTTGCCCAATTCATAGATGTTCCAGTCCAGCAGCTTCTCGGGTCCCATGTCCTCTATTTGTTGTCCTTCAATTCCGACAAACCACTTGTTTCCGGCAAGATGCATGGCAATGTAGGCGATTTCATCTTCGGGAAAAGACAACTGCAATTCCTTTTCGATCAGCCCGACAATATGCTCGGCAGCCCGAAATTCGTCGGTGCCCCGCAGATCTCCTATTTCCGTCGAGAGCATAGCTACCTGGTTTCCGTCACGAATACGCTTGCAGGCGATTGCAATATGAATAGATAAATTGCTGAACGCGATATCGGAGAGCGTTACTTCATATTTCTGAGTTTGTTCCAGAACGATTCCGCAAATCAGCGTCATTTCGTGCGGGGTGACGATGCGTAGCGCTGCATGAAGTGTTCCGCCTTGTTCTTCGGAACGACTTACAATAAACTCGGACAAGCAAAACCGAAGCTGAACTTCATCACCCTTCAGTTTGACTCCGTAATTTGGCCGTTTGTCAATGGTGATTCCGTAGCCTTGTAGGGTTTGTTTGACCTCTTTGAAATCATTCTGCACCGTAGACTTGCTTATATATAGCTCATCTGCGAGGTCTTCCAGCTTCACATAATGATCAGCGAGCAGGAGACGCTTGATTAAATACAATTGCCGGTAGCCGGGAGAACCTGGATCATCGGGCTCGCCGGACAGGAACAACTGCTGCAGCAGCGCACGAAAGCTACGATTATCCGTAATTTTTAGTTCATATCCCCTTGAACGAACAGGTTCAATTGCTGCCCCGTGCTTGGATAGAAATTCATCCAGTTCCCGGATATCGCTGCGGATGGTACGTGAAGTAACCTGAATCAATTTGGCGAGATAATCACTTTTGACAGGAGCATCGGCAGCCAGCAAGTGCTGAAGAATTGAAACCATGCGTGCATTCATTCAAGGTTTCCCCCTTTCTGTAAAACGGAATACAAGCAGTGTACATAAAAAACCTCCGATTATCCAAGTGTAACACCTGTAAAATAACCGGAAGCTTGTAGTAAGCTCAAAAGTAAATGAGGAAGATTCAATCAACAGTTAACGGAAGAAGATGGTGTAAGTGGTTGGTCTGAACGTATTACCATCTGCACAGCATTTTGCCAACCTGTATAAAGCCGCTGGCGCCTGACTTCATCCATACTAGGAGTGTAGTGCTCATACAGATTCTGATCAGAGTTGTTTCCCGTGACGATGCCTTTAGAATCTGACCAGTATCCGACTCCAAGACCGCCTAGATACACAGAGCCCATTGCAGACAGCTCGGCACAGGTAGAGCGGGTAACATGGGTACCCAAAATATCTGCCTGAAACTGCATGAGCCAGCTGTTAGATGAGGCCCCGCCATCTGTACGTAAACTAGTAAGGGGTACACCGGATTGTTCACGTATAAATTCTACCGCATCTCTCACTTGATACCCGATACTCTCCAGCGCTGCGCGCACAATATGTGCTTTGCCGTTTCCACGGGTCATACCCACAATTGCAGCACGTGCAGAGGGATTCCAGTAGGGAGCACCTAAACCAACAAAAGCAGGGATCAGATATACGCCCTCATTGTCCTGCAATTCGGTGATCATGGATTGCATTTCCTCAAATGACGAGAATAATCCTAAATTATCCCTTGTCCATTTTATACTGTCTCCGGTCGTACGTATAACGGCTTCCAATGCATAAGTAATCTTTCCTGAAGCCCCCCAGGCAATCGTTGTGACCAGGCCGTCACCGCCCTGCACGGGTTGCGAACCAATATTCATAAGTACAGATGTTCCAGTCCCATATGTCGCTTTGGCGTCGCCAGTCTCGAAGCAACGGTGTCCGTACAGTGCACCCTGTGAATCTCCGATTATGCCTGATATAGCTACTTGTTCGGCCCATAATTCCGCTTCCTGTGTATAGCCATACAAGGCATCGGATGCTTTTACCTCAGGGAGTATGGAGGAAGGAACACCAAATATACTGCACAAATCCCTATCCCAAGCCAGCGTGTGAATGTTAAAAAGGGAAGTACGGCTGGCGTTGCTGTAATCGGTTGCATGTATTTGACCGCCTGTAAGTTTCCATAGCAGCCAGCTGTCAATGGTCCCCGCAAGTAGTTTACCTTCAGCAAGCAATTGGGGGGCATGAGGTACATGTTCCAAAATCCAATTGAACTTGGCGGCAGAGAAATAAGGATCGAGCATTAGACCTGTCTTGGAGCGTATAACATCTTCATAGCCAGTATTCTTCAAGCGTGTGCAGACCTCTGCCGTTCGCTGGCACTGCCATACAATGGCATTATAGATAGGCAAGCCAGTAGAACGATCCCAGATCAGAGCCGTTTCTCGCTGATTCGTAATCGTTACTGCGGCCAGCGAGGAGGGAGAAAGTCCGGCTTTCTCCAGTACGCCTTTCGCAGCAATAAGCACATTGTGATATATCTCAAGCGGGTCATGTTCAACCCAGCCCGGCTGTGGGTAATATTGTTCGTGCTCCAAAGAATAACGGGTAATCACATCGCCCTGCTGATTGACCAGCAGAGTTTTGGTTCCAGAAGTGCTTTGATCGATCGCCAGAATATAGGTCTCGATATTCATTACAGCTACAGCTCCTTACTTGTTCATCAATTCGAGCACAATCTTGCTGATATTGTCAGAGGTAAGTCCATAATGTTCAAAGACTTCAGCTGTTTTGCCGGCAATCGCCGGTTCATCCGGTATGCCCAGCACTTTCATAGGAACCGGTTGATGTTGAACCACCATTTCTGCTACGGCAGCACCCAAGCCTCCGAATACACTATGCTCCTCCACGGTGACAATACCTCTCGTTTCCCGGGCTGCGGCGATGATCGCTTCCTCATCAAGTGGCTTGATGGTGTGCATATTGAGAACACGAGCTTTCACACCCATCTGCTGGAGCAACTCAGCCGCATCCAGAATGATACGGACGGTCTCACCAGCGCCAATCAGAGTAATGTCTGATCCTTCTCGCAAGGTGACAGCTTTTCCAATCTCAAATGGATAATCATCGGACGGATAGATATCCTCAACAGCATTACGTCCGATCCGTACATATGCGCCTCCTTCATGCTGAACCAGCGCTTCGGTCATTTTCTTGGTTTCATGACGATCGGCGGGGAGTAAGACCATCAAACCAGGAATCGCTCTGGCCACAGCAATATCTTGGACAGAGTGATGAGACATCCCCAGTGCGCCGTAGCTAACACCACCGCTTATCCCAATCAGTTTTACATTGGTTCCGGAATAAGCTACATCTACCTTGATTTGCTCAATACTACGCATACTCAGGAAGCAGGCAGGAGAGGTGACGAACGGCTTTTTACCGCTGTGTGCGAGTCCGGCAGACATACCGACGATATTTTGCTCGGCAATGCCTACTTCCACAAATTGTTCCGGATAGGCATCGGCAAAGGGGGCCATAGCAGCAGAGCCGCGAGAATCACTAGCCAACACCATAATATCCCGATCCTCTTTGGCAAGACTAAGCAACGTTTCACAGATGACCTGACGATTAGGGATTTTGTTCATTGTTTATCTCACCTGTCCTTCCCCGGATAATTCGTCTATTTCTTGCGTTAGTTCCGCCAGTGCGCGTTCAAGTTCATCATCACTTGGAATACGATGGTGCCAGCCTGGAACACCCTCGGCAAAGGATACTCCTTTTCCCTTGATCGTGTTTGCCAGCACCAACGTTGGTTTGCCTTCAATTTCGGGGACATTGCGGAATGTATTGATTAGTTCCTCCATGCTGTTGCCATCAATGGAGATAACATTCCAGCCGAAGGCGGCCCACTTCTCCTCCAGCGGCTCAAGTCCCATAACCTCCTCGGTTGTACCGCTGATTTGCAGGCCGTTGCGGTCAATGATGCCGACAAGATTATCCAGTTTGTAATGGGCACCTGCCATAGCGGCTTCCCAATTGGAGCCTTCAGCTTGCTCTCCGTCACCCATTAGACAGAATACACGGTAGGATCGCCCGTCACGCTTGGCAGCCAGTGCCATGCCGACGGAGATGGGGAGGCCATGGCCCAATGCGCCTGTATTCATCTCAACACCGGGAACCTTATTGTTCGGATGCCCAATCAGACGGGTACCGAATTGGCTATAGGTTTCCAGTTCTTCTTTAGGGAAGAAACCAAGGTCTGCCAGAATACACCATAAAGATTCGACGGAATGTCCTTTGCTGGCAATAAAGCGGTCGCGTTCTTCCCATTTAGGATTAGCGATATCAATATTCATGATTTCGTAGTATAGGGCGGTGAGTATATCCGTATTGCTCAGTGAGCCTCCTGTATGTCCTGTTTTGGCACGATGAATAATGGTGAGCAGGTCCTTACGGATTTGTGCGGCTTTGATTTTCAAGTCTAGGATTTCCATAGTGTCCTCCTGAAAAAATATAGTTAAACCAGAATACCCGACTTGGTGACAGCGAGATCGGAACCACGCAACCAGCGTTGGATTTCCTGTTCGGTAGGATCGACCGGATCTGCCTTAACGCCTGGAAGGTAATTGCAGGCCTCGTACAGAGCTGGGATGACGTTAGCGTGAATGCCAACAGAGTGATGGACGTAAGGACCTTTGACGAGCTTTTCTTCCCATAACGGCCAGTCGTTGACTTCTACCCAGACATACGAGCCGCGGGTATAAGGTCCCTCAATTCCTTTAGCTTTGCCGAGGAAAATGGAATAATCTCCATGATCACCATCAAAACGAGCGATGGTCATGCCGCCGCCTTTGATTTGTCCTTCATGTGTGCCTGGTGCGTGATCATCGAACAGGAAGTGCTTGCGCAGTTTGGGTTTGTTCTCAATAGACATGGAGACTGGAAAGTTTCCGCAGTGGAATAAAAGTTCTCCATTGTCATTCTCAGGGTGACGTACTGTAATATCAGCAAAAAAGGTTGGCAGTTCGTTCATCGCAGCCGCTTGCACCATAACCGAAGTAATAGCTCCGTGAATATCGGTTTCGCAGGTGACCGGAATTTGTTCATCTGTCAAAATAGCATTTGCCAGACAAGGCATAATTCCCATGGCTTCCTGGAGGGAGGACCAGCATTGGATGGCGATAGCTGTACTTCCCGTTTCGATAGCGTAGGATTTCATGGCTACTTTAAGTGCAGCGATACGTCTGATATCTTCTTCGGTGACTTCACTGTAGTCCAGCTTCTCTTTGATATAATCAATCGCTTCTGAAAGCTCAGCACTGCTTCCGGAGGCAATTTTCTTTGAACGGAGCTGAATATCTACTAGTGTGATTGGATGAATTTCAATACCGAATCGCTCCAACAGTTCCCCTTCATTGCACATCATGGTCCAAAAGGAAGCAGGACGAGGACCTATTTGGAGAATCCGTAAACTCTTGAACTGTCGTACTACATTGGCAGCCGAGATAAAGTTGTTAAAGCCTCGTTCAAATACCGGATCAGCTACACGACTGTTTGTGATATAGGTAAAAGGGACATTAAAGCGGCGAAGCACTTTTCCGCTGGCGAACAATCCACACTGGGTATCCCGCAATCTCATCCCGTCGGCTAGAGGAGCCTCATCACGTGGACCCCACAATAGAACCGGCTTGCCAATCGCCTTGCCCACACGGGCAACCGTATCCTCGGTACCAAAATTGCAGTGGGGGAAGAAAACGGCGTCTACTTCCTCTTCCTTGAAACGTTTGATAATCAAGTCTGCGTTAATATGATCGTCATACAGTAAACCTTCTTCATTAAGTCCTTCCAAATCCACGATGTCCATGTTCATTCCGAAGCTCTCGATTTGTTTGCGAATGGCAACTTTGTAGCGGAATGCATCCTCAGCACTGAAGGTGAATCGTCGAGTAGGCGCATACCCCAGTTTCAGCTTTTTCATGAATAACTCTCCTTGTACTAGAAGTAAACAAATTGAAATCACACTAAACAAAACTAAACTATGGTGTACAAATTATATAAAGTTTTATTTTCGAAGTCATCGTATCATCTCTATAAACCGCTGTCAATTACTCTTTTTATAAAAATTAAGGCGTTTAGTTTAGTTATTTTTCGAAAATAAACTAAACAAATGTATTTAATTTAGAGTGAATAACGTATGTATCATATCTATTAAATTTGACAGGCTCCTAAATCTTTGTTAGAGTTTCAATCAAATATGAATAACCTTTTCATGGGATGTTACCGATAGGGCATAACCTGAACTGGCTTGTTTACACTGCAAGTGTAATCAGGCTGGTTTGGGTTTTTTTATTACTCATCACCCTTTCTGTATCCCTTTTATTACACATTTGGAAGGAGAACGTTTATGTCCAGTTATGTTTTTCCTAAAGACTTTTTATGGGGTGGTGCTCTTGCTGCCAACCAGGCTGAGGGGGCTTATTTGGAAGACGGTAAAGGGTTGAGTCTGGTGGATCTGCTGCCTACCGGAGAGAAGAGAAGAAGCATAATGAAAGGGAATGTTCCTTCGTTGACTCCACTTGAAAGCGAATTCTATCCTTCCCACGAAGCCATTGACTTCTATCATCACTATCGCGAGGATATTGCACTATTTGCGGAAATGGGATTCAAGGCACTGCGTGTTTCCATTGCCTGGGCTCGTATTTTTCCAACTGGAGAAGACGCTACTCCAAATGAAGCGGGGCTGCAATTTTACGATGATTTATTTGACGAATTGCATAAACACGGTATTCAGCCGGTTGTGACCCTTGCTCATTTTGACGTGCCGGTAGCTCTGATCGAAAAATATGGAAGCTGGCGCAGCCGGAAACTGGTAGGTTTGTTTGAAACCTATGCCAAAACTGTATTCACTCGTTACAAGGATAAAGTAAAATACTGGATGACGTTTAATGAGATTAACATGCTGCTTCATTTGCCGTTTCTTGGTGCAGGGCTTGTATTTCAAGAAGGTGAAAACGTTAAACAAATTCAGTACCAGGCTGCGCATCATCAGCTTGTGGCAAGTGCGCTGGCGGTGAAAGCATGTCACGAGATCATTCCAGATGCAAAGATTGGCTGTATGCTTGCTGCTGGTAGCTTCTATCCGTATACATGTAATCCCGAAGATGTGTATCAGGGGATGGAAAAAGACCGCGAGTCCTACTTCTTCATTGATGTACAGTCACGCGGCGAATATCCTGGTTATGCGAAACGCTTCTTCAAGGATCATGGACTAAACATCGAGATGGAATCCGGCGACGCAGCCATTTTGAAAGATCATACCGTCGACTACATCGGATTTAGCTATTACTCGAGCCGGACAACCAGCACAGACCCGGAAGTTGTCAAAAACATGACCAGCGGGAATGTATTCGGCTCCGTGGCCAACCCATATTTGGACAAGTCAGAATGGGGCTGGACGATTGATCCAAAAGGATTCCGCATCACAGCCAACCAACTGCATGACCGCTACCAAAAGCCTTTATTCGTAGTGGAAAACGGTTTTGGGGCCAATGATGTGGTTTCGCCTGAAGGAGAAGTGAATGACGATTACCGAATCGACTATCTCAAGCGGCATATTGCCGAAATGGGCGAGGCTCTTCAAGACGGGGTCGAAATTATCGGTTACACCAGTTGGGGACCGATTGACATTGTCAGCGCATCCTCCGGAGAGATGAAAAAACGCTATGGTTATATTTATGTAGACCGTGACAACGAAGGCAACGGTTCGTTGAAGCGTATTAAAAAGAAAAGCTTCCACTGGTACAAAAACGTAATTCATTCCGACGGTGAAAATCTCGGCGAATAATCGTACCACAAGGAAATAGGATCGGACGTCCTGAATCAACGGGGATTTCCGATCCTCGTTACTTGATTGAAAGCGTTGACAATCGTTCCTTTTCGGGCTATACTTGACGCAATTCCATCATTTTTAGGATTGTTACTGCATAGCAGGCAAAACCTAAGCCACGAATAAGCGGATTTTACAGTCTTGTTTATTTGGCGTGCTTCGGTTTTTTTTGTTTGCAATAAAGTGGATGGAGCATGAGTGGCTCTTGCTGGCATAGGGAACGGGGGATCGAGATGAATATAGCAAAGGTCATCAACAACAATGTAATTAGTGTCTACCAGACAGACGGTACAGAACTCGTGGTCATGGGTCGAGGGATTGCTTTTAAGAAAAAGCCAGGAGACAAAGTAGACGAAACTAGGATTCAGAAGGTATTTGCGCTGAAAAACAAGCAGACATCCGATAACTTCAAAATGCTGCTGCGCGAGGTACCGATGGATTTGATCGTGATTGTGGAGGAAGTCATTAATGACGCCAAGCATAATCTGAACAGAAAGCTGAACGAAAATATTTATGTTTCTCTGACCGACCATATCAATTTTGCTATTGAAAGGTACCGGGAAGGACTGGAAATCAAAAACGCGTTATTGTGGGAAATCAAGCAGCTGTACAAAGAAGAATTCGCTATTGGTCTGAGAACGCTGGAACAAATCAAACAAAAGCTCGGTATTGAACTGCCTGTGGATGAAGCGGCTTATATTGCCCTTCACATCGTGAATGCTGAAATGAACGAGGAAGTCATTACGACCATGAGTATTACGAAGTTCATCCAGCAAATTATCAATATCGCCAAGTACCATTTTAAGGTGGATTTTGACGAGGATTCTTTGAGTTATTTCCGCTTTATTACGCATCTGAAATTTTTCGCCCAGCGTGTATTTAAGGGAAATCACTATGAAAATAACTATGATCATTTATATGACATGATTAAGGAAAAGCACAAGGAAGCAGCCGCTTGTACGGAGAAAATCGGAACCTTTGTAAAAAAAGAATACGGTCACGAATTGACGAACGAAGAAAAGCTGTATTTGACTGTGCATATTGAACGAGTGGTGAATAGATAAGTTAAACCTTTTATTCGAAAAAGGATCAAAATAAAAGGTTAAATGTTTTTGTTGACAAATATGGTAGTTTAATTATATTATGTGAGTAACAGGAATTTAATAAGTTTTAACTGGGATTGTTACTGGTTATGCAGGCAAAACCTAAGTCATGAAAAATTGCGGGACTCAAGTGCCCACCATTTTTCAAGGCTTAGGTTTTTTGTGTGCCTAAATATGGTAAAAAGCCCCTTAGAACATGGAGGTGTCCATCATGAGTTATGAAAAACTGGCTAAAGAAATTGTGCACCTGGTAGGCGGCGAAAAAAATGTAGTATCGCTCGTACACTGCGCCACGCGCCTGCGTTTTGTGCTAAAAGATGAGGCAAAAGCAGACAAGGCAAAGCTGGAAAAAACCGATGGAATTATTACGGTCAAGCAGAGCGGTGGCCAGTTCCAGGTTGTGGTCGGTAACAAAGTACCAGAAGTATATAATGCCATCGGCCAAGTATCCAACATTTTGAATGAAACTGGAAAAGAAGAGAATTCAGTTAAAGGTAAGAAAGGGTTTGGCGCTGTAATCGACGTAATTTCCAGCATTTTCGCACCGTTGCTCGGAGTTATGGCTGGTTCCGGTATTTTGAAAGGTCTGCTGCTGATTGCGAGCAACCTTGGCTGGCTGGTTCCGAAAGACACTACCTATATGATTTTGTATGCTGCGGCCGACAGCTTGTTTTATTTCCTGCCGCTCTTGTTAGCGGTTACAACGGCACGGAAATTCGGAGGTAATATCTTCGTTGCTCTGACCATCGCCGGAGGGCTGCTTTATCCGACGATTGTCACGCTGAAAACAGAAGGTACACCTACAGACTTTTTCGGTATTCCTATTGTGATGATGAGTTATTCATCTACCGTTATTCCGATTATTTTAGCCGTTATCGTCATGAGTAAGCTGGAAAAATGGTGCAATCGACTGATCCATGAGAGCGTCAAAAACTTTATTACACCTTTAATTCTACTTGTAATTATGCTTCCTCTGACCCTGATGGTTTTTGGTCCAGTCGGGGTGTATGTGGGCAACGCAATCGCTACCGCGCTCGTTGCTGCGTTCAGCTTTAGTCCGCTGCTGGCTGGAGCAATTCTTGGTGCTTGCTGGCAGTTGCTCGTTATTTTCGGGGTTCACTGGGGTCTTGTACCTGTATTTATTAATAACATTGCTGTTAACGGCAGAGACGGTATTAAGCCTTCTGCTGCGGCTTCCATCTTTGCTCAAACCGGTGCAGCGTTTGGGGTCATGCTGAAAACGAAAAATAAAAAGCTGAAAACACTAGCGGGTTCCGCTACACTTACTGCGTTGTTCGGAATCACAGAGCCAGCGGTCTATGGGGTTACGCTACCGCTGAAACGTCCGTTTATTGCAGGTATTATCGGCGGTGCTGTCGGTGGTGCCATTATCGGCCAAGCTGGGACGCAGGCATTTGCCTCTGGCGCACCTGGATTGCTGACCTTGCCGATCTTTTACGGTCCTGGCGGACAAGGTTTCCCGGGATTGATTTTAGGGATTACTGTTTCATTTTTGATTTCAGCTATCTTGACTTATATTTTAGGCTTCGAAGATCCAGTTGAAGAGGAAGAAACCACTGACAATTCGACTAAAGAGTCGACTTCTACAGTTGTCGTTTCTAATGAGGAGGTATTAAGCCCGATTGAAGGAACTGTGGTCGCTCTAACGGAAGTTCCCGATCCTGCATTTGCTTCAGAAGCTATGGGTAAAGGTATCGCCATCCAACCGACAACGGGCCGAGTCGTAGCCCCGTTCGACGGAACCATTACTGTGGCGTTCAAGAAAAAGCATGCGCTGGCAGTAGTTTCGCATCAGGGAGCAGAAGTTTTAATTCACGTCGGAGTAGATACGGTCAAACTGGACGGCAAACATTTTACTTCCTATATTAAAGAAGGCGATCAAGTAAAGGCAGGAGATCTGCTACTCGAATTTGATGTGGAGCAAATCAAGGCAGAGGGTTATCCTACGATTACGCCAGTTATTATCACAAATTCTTCTGAATATACGGAAATCCTCCCAATCTCCCAAGGGCAGATAGCGGAGCAAGCCCCCCTGTTGAAACTGTCTGGCGCTCCAAATGAGCAAGAAGGCATCGCCTAAAATATTTTAAAGACCAAGCTCTGATGATCCACTTTCCTGGATCGTCAGAGCTTTTTTGTCGTCCTTTCAGTAGCAGATAAGTCGATTTGTAATTGACAATATGTCAATTAAATTAACTTGTACGCTTGTAAAAACTAATCTATAATTTCTTGTAATTATGCAAATTTTCTGAAAACGTAAACTAAATATGAATTGATGGATCAGGGGGGAAATGCAAGGAATGTTAGAGAAGTGGGCAGAGGCAGTAAATGGCGTCATTTGGAGCAATCCTGTGGTATATGTCTGTTTGGGCGTGGGGTTATTATTTTCGATCATGACTCGATTTTTACAAATCAGGCATTTCAAAGAGATGATTCGCCTCGTCTTTAAAGGAAAAAGTTCAGAGGCAGGCGTTTCTTCTTTTCAAGCCTTTACGATGGCGCTATCGGGACGTGTAGGGACGGGAAATATTGCTGGGATTGCATTGGCAGTCGGTATGGGGGGACCTGGGGCAATATTTTGGATGTGGGTCATGGCCTTTATCGGATCGGCCACTGCGTTTGTTGAATCTACACTGGCTCAGATCTATAAGGTAAAGCGTGATGGTCAGTACCGAGGCGGCCCGGCTTTTTATATTGAAAAAGGAACAGGCTTAAAATGGTTTGCCGTTATTTTTGCGGTTGCTGCGTTGGTCGCTATGTGTTTGCTAATGCCTGGAACTCAATCGAACTCCATCGCCGTAGCTTTTCATAATTCGTTTGGTATGGATATGAAGGTTTCCGGGATAGTAGTTGTCGTGTTGCTGGCGCTTATCATATTTGGTGGTGTAAAAAGAATTGCCAATGTGGCACAGGTAGTCATACCCTTCATGGCACTTGGCTACATCCTTGTCTCTTTCTATATTATGATGACGAACATTACTGCGCTTCCCGATGTATTTGCCCTTATTTTTCGCAGTGCCTTCGGTATCGATTCAGTGTTCGGTGGTATAGCAGGGACAGCCATTGCCTGGGGGGTAAAACGAGGCATTTATTCGAATGAAGCGGGACAAGGTTCTGGTGCGCATCCGGCAGCAGCCGCAGAAGTGTCCCATCCAGCAAAACAGGGGCTGGTTCAAGCCTTTTCCGTGTATGTAGATACTTTTTTAGTCTGTACGTCTACGGCTTTCATGGTCTTGTTTACAGGGATGTACAATGTTAAGGGACCAGGTGGGGGTTATATTGTGCAGCATCTTCCGGGTGTTGAAGAAGGAACTCAATATACACAGGCTGCCATCGAATCGGTATTTCCGGGTTTTGGGTCGAGTCTTTTGTCCATTACATTGTTCTTTTTCGCCTTTACCACCATTATCGCCTATTATTATATCGCTGAAACGAATATGGCCTACCTGATTGCCGATCGTAAAGCCAAATGGCCTATGTTCCTGTTAAAACTGGTTATTCTGGGTTCGACGTTCTATGGAACGGTTGTTAAGGAATCTGCGTTGGCGTGGACCCTGGGGGATATGGGGGTCGGTATTATGATGTGGGTGAATCTGATTGCTATGATCCTTTTGGCCAAGCCTGCGCTTCTCGTGCTTAAGGATTACGAGCGGCAACGGGGCCAAGGGCTAGACCCGGTATTTGACCCGAAGCAGGCGGGAATTTCAAATGCAGATTATTGGTCACAGGCATACCAGCATCCTTCAGATGAGTTGACGATCACGGTTGAACCGGGTAAGCTTCAAGCCTAAATAAGATAGATTACTACCTTTAAAGGTGGCTCCTCGTGGGGTCATCTTTTTTCATTATCTTGCCTTTACATTCCAAAAGGGGTACATATGTTCACTGTTTAGTTTATAATTTAGATATGAGGCAGGGAACATTGCACAAGAGGGGGATTGAAATGAGAGCATCCGATTTATCCATAACAGACGAGAAGTGGAGAGCTATTGTAGAAAATGACAAGTCTTATGACGGGGTATTTTTGTATGCTGTGAAGACAACGAAAATATTTTGTCGCCCCTCCTGCAAATCCCGACCTCCTAAAAGAGAGAACATCCGTTTATTTATATCAGCAGAGCAGGCTTTGGCTGAGCATTTTCGTCCGTGTAAAAGATGTAAACCGACAGGACAACGATTGCCTGATCACGACTGGATCACAGGAGTTGCAGAATACGTAGATTCGAACTATATGAAGGACTTAACATTGCACGTCCTGGCAGAGATAAGTCATGGAAGCCCGTATCATTTACATCGTACCTTCAAGCGAATCATGCATGTAACTCCGATGGAATATATACAGCGTACTAGGTTGGAACAAGCGAAGAAGCTGCTTATTTGCTCACATCAATCTGTTGCGGAAGTGGGGGAGAACGTAGGTCTGTCCAATATCCCTTACTTTATTACGTTGTTTAAAAAGAATACAGGTTACACCCCGTTGCAGTATCGCCAACTCGAATCCAAAGCAACTCAAAAAGGAGGTACACAGCATGGTACATCAAATGA
Source organism: Paenibacillus sp. lzh-N1 (assembly GCF_002872435.1). Taxonomy (NCBI): domain Bacteria; kingdom Bacillati; phylum Bacillota; class Bacilli; order Caryophanales; family Paenibacillaceae; genus Paenibacillus; species Paenibacillus sp. lzh-N1. The sequence continues at coordinate 2,808,011 of NZ_CP025696.1, forward strand.
ATAAAACGATCTATTGGTCATTATTGACGCACGAGGATTGGAATTTATATATTGCAGCTACATCGGAAGGATTATGTTATGTCGGTTCGCTTAATCAGCCTATAGAGGAATTGATGGCATGGGCAGGAAGTCGATTTCCCGGCAGTCCTTTAGTTGAAGAGGATATCGTTTTACAGCTCTATGCCAAGGAGTTGATTGAATATTTCCAAGGGGAGCGCACACATTTTACATTCCCTTTTGACTTTCATGGAACTGCATTTCAAATGGCTGTATGGAACGCGCTGTGTAATATTCCGTATGGGGAGACACAATCCTATTCAGACATTGCCAACGCTATTCAAAAGCCGAACTCTGTTCGTGCGGTAGGTACTGCCATCGGTGCTAATCCGATTTTGGTCACCATCCCTTGTCACCGGGTCATTGGTAAGAATGGAGCTTTGACCGGGTATCGTGGGGGGCTGGACATGAAGGTGAAGCTTTTGCAGCTTGAAAAAAATCGCACACACAAATCAATATAGTAGTGAGGTTAGGTATGAAAAATGAGTATTACAAATCTCCCAAGACTCTTTTGAATAAAGGAACCGGCTTCTTGTCAGGGTATACACACTCGTTGAACCCATATACCGGCTGTACCTTTGGTTGCTCGTATTGTTATGTACGCCAATTGCCAGTCTCTACGTTTCGTAAGGAAGCCTGGGGAACATGGGTTGATATTAAAAAAGAAGCGGCAGATATTCTTCGCAAGGAACTTCGCAGGGCCAAATCCAAAGGTAAAGTCACAATTTTTATGTCGTCAAGCACAGATCCTTATCAGCCGGCCGAGTACAAAGAAGAGGTGACCCGATCTCTGCTGGAAGTGATGGTGAAAGATCCGCCAGATTTTCTCTTTGTACAGACGCGTAGTCCGCTTGTACGACGAGATGTTGATTTATTGCTCCAATTGAAGGAATGTGTACGTGTGAGTATCACGGTAGAAACAGACCGTGAGGATATACGCAAACATTTCACCCCGGAAGCTCCTCCCATCCAGGCTCGTCTCCAAACGCTGCAACTTTTAAAAGAGGCAGGTGTACCGACGCAAGCTACTATTGCTCCGATGCTGCCAAGCAGTGAGCATTTTGCAGACAAGCTTGTGCCTCTGGTCAACCGTGTCTGTATAGATGATTATTTTATGGGAGACGGCAGCGGGGGAAGGCGGACGCGTAGCTTGAACATTGGTGCGCTGTACGAGTCATTGGGGCTGGAGGAATGGTATCACCCTGCTGCGTATAAGGCGGTTTATGAGCGTTTTCTTCATGTTTTTCCGAAAGAACAGCTCTATGTGAGCAAAGAAGGCTTTGAACCTTGATATAAAAGCAACCTATGCCATTAAATGAAGAGTGTACCATACAAGGGGGGCGAGCGAACAAATGGAAACGGTCATGACCAAAAACTTTGACTATGGAGAAAAGGAAATCAACTACCTGAAAACGGTAGATACCGTACTTGGTGCCGCTATAACGCAAATGGGCAAGGTAGAACGCGTAATCATTCCCGACCTGTTTGCGGCGCTTGTTCATGCGATTGTGGGGCAGCTTATTTCGGCCAAGGCGGTTCAGACCATATGGACAAGGATGCATGAGAAATTAGGCGCGATCACTCCGCAAAATATAGCCGTTCAGACGGCTCAGGAAATTCAAAGCTGTGGCATAACCATGAAAAAAGCAGCATGTATCCTGAATATAGCCCAAACGATCGAGCAGGGATTGTTGGATTTACAGGAATTATATGAGCTTTCTGATACACAGGTGATCCAGAAATTATCCTCGCTACAAGGGATAGGCCCTTGGACAGCTGAAATGATGCTGATTAATTGCATGGAACGACCGGACGTCGTCAGTTGGGGCGATATGGCTATTCGGCGGGGAATGATGAAGTTGTACCATTTAGATACACTGACCAAGCAGCAATTTGAGGAGTATCGCCGAGCGTATTCACCTTATGGTTCAGTGGCCTCCATTTATTTGTGGAGCATTTCATTTCGTTAACAAACAGGGAGTGGAAAATATGGAGAAGACCATCAGAGAGCAGATACTGTCACAAGTGGATACGGATTTTCAGAAATTTACGGCTGCATTGCTGCCAACGATTAATAATGTGCTGGGTGTGCGTCTGCCGGTGCTGCGTAAGCTGGCTCAAGATATTGCCAAAGGAGATTGGCGACTTTATCTGGAGACCGCCGAAAGTGAGCACTTTGAAGAAGTGATGCTGCAAGGTATGGTGATTGGTTCTGTAAAAACAGATATTGAGGAAGTTTTGAGTTATACCGCCAAGTTTGTTCCTAAAATTGATAATTGGTCCGTATGCGATAGTTTCTGTGCCGGATTGAAAATCACGAAACAACATAAAGAAAGAGTATGGGATTTTATTCAGCCCTATCTGTTCTCTAAGAAAGAATATGAAATTCGGTTTGGGGTGGTTATGCTGCTGAATTTTTATATTGAAGAACAGTATATTAACCGGGTGCTTACTTTGCTAGATCAGACCCATCGAGAAGATTATTATGTACAAATGGCGGTAGCATGGGCAATATCAATCTGTTATATCAAGCTGCCTGAGGTAACGATGGCGTATTTAAGTCATAATGCATTAGACGATTTTACTTTCAACAAGGCTCTGCAAAAAATCACAGAATCATACCGGGTGGATCAGGCAACGAAAACGACCATTCGTAGTATGAAACGAAAAAGAAAATAGGATGGGTCCCCGCCTGTAAGTGTTATACTGAAAAAAACATACGTGTATAAGATCGACAGGAGGGGAGTCAGTGAATTCGATCCCGCTGGGAGTGCTGGTTGTAGATGATGAAACTAGGCAGCGCCGTGGGTTGGCTGCCATGGTCCGGGATTTACGTCCAGAATACGAGGTTTGGGAAGCCAAGAACGGGCAAGATGCTTTAAACATTTCATTATCCCAACCGATCCAGATCGTTTTTACAGATATTCAGATGCCGATTATGAACGGGATTGAATATCTTCAACAATTGAGGACATCGGGTCAGCATGAGACCAAAGTTATTTTAGTGACAGTCTACCAGGAATTTAGCTATGCACAGCAGGCGGTACGATACGGAGCGAATGATTATTTGGTAAAACCGGTGCAATCACAGCAGCTTATTGAAGTGATTCAACACATGGAGAAGATCATTCTAGAGGAGCAGGAAGTACTCGGTGAAAATCGAACAGCGTTAAATCAAATCGAGCAGAGCATGCCTGCATTTGTGGAGCATTTGTTTAGCAGATGCGTGACAGACAAGTTGCAGTCGAACGAGAAAAGCCTATTAAAAAGTCACTTTGGGTGGCAGGGGGTAGGTGAAGTTCTCGCATTGGGGGCATCTGCATCCCGCCCAGAGGATATTTATATGTGGGATAATAAGCTGCGAAACACGGTTGTTGAAATATTGCGGCCTTGGGCGTCTTCTGTCGTGTTCCCACTTGAAGTCCATAAAGACCATATGATCGCCGTGGTGAATTGGAGAGACAGGACTGAAGGCAAGGAGGCCAAAGGTGCACTTCAAGCTGGTCTGAAAAAGGTGGAGCAGCAGCAAGCTATCTCCATTTGGTTTGCTTGGGGTCAGCCTTTTGATTTTGATGAAATGCAAATAAGCCCATCTCACGAAAGGGCTGTTCGCCTGATCTCCATGCGTTTTTATACACCTCACATCAGATGTTTGAACCTTGTCGCTTCAGATGATGACCAGCCGGTACAGGAATTGAGCACTCATGAACAAATAGCCTTTCTAAAATTCGTTGAAAGCGCTATCTCTAATGGAAAGCCCGATCAGCTATTGGAATGGGTACAACATTTCATTGGACGAATGACGCAAGGGTACCCTCCACCTGATGCGCTTAAAGCTAAATTAATACACCTTCTCCTAGTTAGTTTACCACGGTTAAATATAGGGTGGAGTGAGGAAGTCTACTCACGTTACTCGGAACAGTTGAACCGAGCTGTCGAAGAGGCCACATGTCTTCAGAATCTTGAGGATCGTATTGCAGCATGGTTAAAAGAGCTGATTCTTGAGCTTGACGGCAGCTCCAAAGGTGAACCTATCATGAAAAAATGCAAGGAATTTCTGGATACACATCTACATGAAGACCTAAGTCTGGAGATTGTGGCCCGGCGCTTTCACTATAATGCGTCCTATTTTAGCATTCTGTTCAAAAACTATTTTGGGCTCTCGTTCACGGAATATATGGTGAAGCTCAGAATGCAAAAGGCTCAGCACTTACTGCTGCATACAGACGCCAAGGTCGCAGAAATTAGTAGACAGGTTGGTTATAAAGATATCAAATACTTCTTTAAAGTGTTCAAAAAAAACGTAAAGCACACACCTGAAGAATTTCGCAGAAAATTCAATTAATCGTTAGGTGAAAGGAAGGTACAATGCGCCAAGTCAAATATATATATCAAAAATTTTTGGACAGTAGCTTTCGTACGAAGTTGATGCTGTCCTATTTTTTGTTGTCTGGTTTTATCGTTTTGATCCTGGGCTTTGTCTACTTCGAAACCAGTGCGCGGAATATTACTGCAAACGTAACAGATGGCGTTACAAGTGTACTTCGAAGTAATAACCAGCTGCTGGATAACAAGCTGACAGCTATTCAAAAAACCGTAGATATGATTCCAATTGATCATGACCTTCTACAGACCATTACAGACGTGGATACTACGGATTCTTCATCGCTTTTACGAACTGATCGCAGTATTACGAAAATTTTGTACAGATACTTTGGCAATATGGAGGAAGTATACGCTTCTCAAATTATGACGCAAAAGTATGCATACGGAAGTACAGAGCGGATGTATATTCCCGTTCAGCCGTTTTATTCTTCTCCCTTGGCGACAACAGCGGTGCAAGCAGAGGGGGCTACCAAGTGGATTCCTGCCTATTCGTATGCCGACACCTTTCATCAGCAGGATTTAAAACAAGGTTCCTATGATTTTAGTTCTTTATTTGCTGTGGTTAAGCAGCTTCATTTGACTGCATTAGATGATGCTGGAACCTTTCATACGCTTCCTGAAGGCAAGGAAAAGCCTATACTTATATTGAATTTCCGGCCTGATTTGCTAAAGGTCGGTTTTGAAGATTATGCAGCCCGCAGCGGATTTGCACATCTATCCTACGGTATGATTCACGATAACAATGGGATAGTCATGAGTTCAGATCGACAGCAACAAGCGGGGGAGCCGGTGGCAGATTGGCTGAAGAAGGCCATTACTTCGGAACAAGGGACGAAAATGGTAAACGTTAAGGGTCAAAGCATATTACTGGTTTACGAAGCGATGAAGACGACGGGCTGGGTATCGTATATAGCCATTCCCATGGAAGATGTACTGGGACATCTGTCAACGATTCGTACCTACACCTTGTTTTTTTTAGGCATTATGATGCTCATTGCTGTTATCCTTGCTTATTTGCTGTCTGTATACATCAGTAAGCCCATTACAGATATGAAACAGGCGATGAAGGTAATGGAGAAGGGAGATTTTGATATTCGAATTCCTGAACGTGGCTATGATGAATTGGGGGACCTGGTGATCCGATTTAATCAAATGAATGAGAAAATTAAAGATTTGATCGAAGAAAATTACAAATCACGTCTGCGAGCCAAAGAGTCGGAGTTAATGGCACTTAATTTACAGCTTAATCCCCATTTTTTGTATAACACCTTAACGACAATGTATTGGATCGCACTAGAGCATAAACAACAGGAACTGGGCCAATTGATCATTAGTCTGGCGGAAATGCTGCAAATTACGACTCGAAACAAAAATGATACATGGAGCCTGGAAACCGATCTGAATTGGCTGGAAAAATACATTTACATTATGCAAAATCGCTTTGAGAACAAGTTCACGGTGGAATATGATATTGATCCCATTTTGCTTCAGATGGAGGTTCCCAAACTCTTCTTGCAGCCTTTTGTGGAGAATTCAATTATTCACGGTTTCGCCGAAATGGAATCAGGCGGTCAGATTAAGATCACAGCCTGGATCGAAACGCAATTGGTGTGTTTTAAAGTCGAGGATAATGGATTAGGAATTCAAGAAGATCATATATGCCGAATTCAAGCTGGAGAAATCCGGTCAACAGGCATTAAAAATGTAGACAGAAGAGTGCGGCTGTTATATGGGATGGAATATGGGATTGCGCTCCACTCGCCAGAAGGTAAGGGGACATTTGTCCTGATCCGAATCGGAGAAACGCATAGATCTAATCAAATGACACCAATCCAATGAGAGTACGACTTTTCAAAATGTAAGCGTTTGCTAGAATGGATTTAGTGACGAAGCAACAAACGAAAAGATAAAAAATAAACGGTTTGGGGGCGCTACTCATGTTAAAACGAAAGTTATGGATCGTCTGCATGTGCTTGATCGTTGGACTTATGTCAGCCTGTAGTTCAAATGAGAGCAGCAAGCCAGTAGATTTGCAGGGGCACGAGCAAGTGACACTGACCTATGCCAGCTGGGGGAGCACCAATGAAAAGAAGGTTCAACAGGAGATTGCCAAAAAATTCACAGAGAAATATCCGTGGATCAAAATCAACTATATGCACATCCCCGGGGATTACGTAACTAAATTAACGACGATGTTTGCCGCCAACCAGGCACCAGATGTATTTCCTATTTATAAAGCACAGGCTCTGCAATGGGCTGAACAAGGCAAACTATATAATTTAAATGAATTTTTGAAGGAGGATAAGGAGCTAACGAAGGAAAGCCTCATTCCTAATTCAGTTATCTATTGGGATAAGGATAAAGTGGCAGGGGTCAAGGTGACGGAGGAAGCCTTTGCGCTTTATTACAACAAGGATTTGTTTGATGAGGCTGGTGTTGCCTTGCCGCCAGTCAAAGCTGAAGAGGCTTGGACATGGGAACAATTCTTAGAGACAGCACAAAAGCTCACCATTGATAAAGCGGGAAATAATGCGCTCAGCCCCAATTTTGATGCAAGTAACATCAAACAGTATGGAGTTCGGTTTGACACATGGATGTGGCACCTGCTGGTTCCTTCCAATAACGCAAGTGTGATTTCCGACAAAGGGGACTCGCTTAACCTTGAAAACCCTGATGTGATTGAAGCCGTGCAAAAGATGGCGGATCTGATCAATGTGTATCATGTGGCACCGTCGCCGACGCAGTCCAAAAATATTCCTTCTCCGGCCGTAGCATTGCAAAGCAAACGTGTAGCGATGGATCTGGATGGGCAGTGGGTCCAATTGGATCTTGGAGAATCGAAGGTGAATTTTGGTGTAGGCGTGTTACCCAAACTGAAAAGCAGTAAAACAATCCTGTTTGGTGAACCGGAAGTGATTTCTGCCAAAACCAAACATCCGAAAGAAGCATGGATGTTTTATAAATTCTTGCTGGATGCTGAAAGCGGACTTGACATGCATTCCAGCGGATTGTGGATGCCTGTCATGAAAAAGTGGTACACCGAACCAGACTTGATTAGCAAATGGGCAGATGTCAAGCCAGGCCATGCGGAGGGATATCGTGATGCAGTCATGAACCAAACGTTGCATAACGGTGTCAATTCTTACGACTACTATCTGAAAAACTCGGAAAAAATCAATGCGATTATTAACCCGGCGCTAGATCAGGTATGGCTGGGCAAGAAAACGGTGGAGCAAGCATTTAAGGAGGTTTCCGCCAAGGCGAACGCTGAATTTAAGGGAACATATCCGAAAGAATAAGGTGAGGGTCTTGACAGAAAGAGAGGGATAGAATGCAATCGTTATCTTCTATTCGTAAGAAGGAAAATGGGTTGGGGTGGCTTTTTGCCGCCCCTGCTATTCTGGGCTTTGTCATTTTTGTTCTGGGACCGATGATCGCTAGTCTCTGGTTCAGTCTTGCCGATTACAAGGTTGCTTCACAGGCCCGTTTTATTGGTCTGGATAATTATGTACACTTATTTGACGGTACGGATCAATTTTTTTACAAATCCCTTGCGGTTACTTTTTATTATGTGTTTTTGAGTGTGCCCCTGCAAATTATAGTGGCTTTCTTTCTGGCCATATTGCTCAATCAAAAGGTAAAAGGTTTGGCTTTTTTCAGGACCGTTTTTTATCTGCCCACGATTGTCCCACTCATAGCATCGTCTATGATCTGGATGTGGCTGTTTGATCCGGACCTTGGCTTGCTGAATGTAGTGTTGCGTGCGCTGCATTTGCCCGAAAGTCAATGGATTTATAGTGAAGGGTCGGTAGTTCCTACACTGGTTTTAATGAGTTTGTGGACCGTTGGGGGAACAATGATTATTTTTCTGGCTGGCTTGCAGGATATACCTAGGCATTATTATGAAGCCATTGAAATTGACGGTGGGAGCGCTCTTCATAAGCTTATCTATATCACAATTCCATTGACATCGCCTACGATTTTCTTTAATACGATTATGGGCTTCATCGGTGGATTTCAGGTGTTTGTCCAGCCTTACGTCATGACTCAGGGTGGACCTAACAATTCCAGCTTATTCTATACATTTTATTTGTTCCGCGAGGCATTTACTTTTTCGAATATGGGTTATGCCTGTGCGATTGCTTGGGTGCTCTTTATTGTAGTTTTAACATTCACTGCCTTTCTGTTCAAGACGGCCCGAAAATGGGTGTATTACGAAGGCGGGGGGGCATGAGGATGAAAAAACATGGCTTGCGTTGGAGCAGAGTTTTTCTCTACACAGTGCTCATTGTGGGGTCACTTTTTTGCATGTTTCCTTTTTACTGGCTGGTGAGAAGCTCCATGATGGATTTAAGTCAGATTTTTTTGATCCCGCCGAAATGGATTCCCGAGCCTTTTGTATTCGAAAATTTTTTACAGCCATTTGAAGAGTTATCGTTTGGGCGCTATTTTGTGAACACATTTATCGTCGTTGCAGGTACTTTAGCGGGTGTACTTCTGTCGAGTACCCTTTCTGCCTATAGCTTTGCGCGAATGAGATGGAAAGGAAGAGATAAGGTTTTTGCCGTGTTATTAAGCAGTATGATGCTGCCGTTTGCGGTCACGCTAATTCCGTCTTTTATTGGTTGGCAGGCATTAGGCATGGTTAATTCCTACGTTCCATTGGTATTACCTTCGTTTTTTGGTGGAGGTGTTTTTAATATCTTTTTGCTTAGACAATTTTACATGACTCTTCCGCGAGAGCTGGATGAAGCTGTATTTGTGGATGGGGGCAACCATTTTACGATCTTTACTCGCATTATTTTACCTTTGTCCCGGTCAGCGATTTTGGTCATCGGATTGTTTACATTTTTGAACACATGGAATGATTTTATGGGACCGCTCGTTTATCTTAATGATGAAAGCAAATTTACGTTGGCGATTGGGCTACAGCAGTTTCAGGGAATATATTCGGCGCAATGGGGTGTTCTGATGGCCGCTTCTTTAATTGTCGTGTTGCCAGCTATCATTCTTTTTGCCATAGGACAGAAGTATTTTATGGAAGGCATTGCCTTAACGGGGATTAAGGGATAAGAGCAGCAGCCAGGTACGCACTTTGCTTTTTTTGGAATTTAATAATAAAATGGAAGTAACTTTCGAAAAGGAGATGACGTGAATTGGCAGAGCAAGTGCGTATTGGCAAAACAGATTTACATGTAAAACCAATCGGTTTGGGTGCGAATAAGGTAGGAGGACATAATCTTTTTTCCGGTTTGAACAATGAAACGGGCAAAGAAGTCGTTCGCACAGCTTTGGATAACGGCATCAACTTCCTGGATACAGCTTTTATTTATGGGCCTGAGCACTCAGAGCGGTTGATCGGTGAGGTACTTAAAGAGCGCGGCAAACGTGAGGAAGCTGTCATAGCGACCAAGGGAGCACATAAGTTTGTGAACGGAGAGGTTGTTTTTGACAACTCGCCTGCTTTTTTACGTGAATCCGTCGAATCCAGTCTGAAAAGATTGCAAACAGATTATATTGATCTGTTCTATATCCATTTCCCAGATGAAGCTACACCGAAGGCAGAAGCAGTCGGAGAACTGAAGAAGCTCAAAGACGAAGGTAAAATTAAGGCTATCGGTGTATCTAACTTTACCATTGAACAACTTAAAGATGCGAATAGTGACGGCTATGTAGATGTGCTTCAATCCCATTATAATCTGTTGCAACGGGAAGCTGAGAAGGATCTGCTGCCTTATACTAAGGAAAATGGCATTTCGTTTGTGCCGTATTTCCCGTTAGCTTCTGGACTGCTAGGTGGTAAGTATACGAAAGACATGACCTTCACGGACATCAGAGCGAAAGATCCATTGTTTCAGGGAGATGCATTTGCCCGTAATTTGGACAAAGTGGAGCAGGTACGTGAGATTGCCAATGCGTTGAATGCAGAGGTTGCTCATGTGGTGCTTGCATGGTACTTGACCCGCGATTCGATTGATGCCCTCATTCCAGGCGCGAAGGGACCGGAGCAGGTTCTGGCGAATCTGAAAACGCTGAATGTCCAACTGAGTCAGGCGGATATCGAAAAGATTGACCACATTTTCAAATAATAAGTTGAGTTGAACTGAATCGGATTTGAAATCATATATGTTTAACACCAGGAGGAGCTGCCGGACGGGCGGCTTCTTTTTCGTTTATTTGCGGCATATCCTTCTAAAGTAAGCTCATCGCTGCGGGGGGATCAGAATGAATAGAAAACCGCAATGGCACAGCAGACCGAGCAGAAGGCGACGCGGCAGGCGCAGAATGTGGCTCATTGTGGCATTGGCGCTGCTGGTAGGAATCGTACAGGTGGCCGCTTATGTGGAACAGCATTTGAAGCCGCCCATGATGCATCTGGCTAAAGTGCGGGTCAAACAAATGGCGACGGAGGCAATTAATTCAGCAATTACTGCGCAGGTAGAGCAGGGGAAGACTGCTGATAATTTGATCGAATGGAGAACGGATACACAAGGGAGAACCTCTGGATTTGTTCTAAATTATGCGGAGCATATGAGAATTACGTCAGACACACTCAAAGCAGTCAAGGCAACGATGGACAGTATGAGTCATTTTGACGAGAGCGTTCCGATTGGTCAGGCATTGGGGAGTCCGCTGCTGGCGGCTTATGGACCCAAGGTCCCTCTAAAGGTGGAGCCGCATGGAGCAATCAAGGTGGATTTAAATACACGTCAGCAGGATGCGGGCATAAACATGATCTTGGTGGAAGTGTACATTCGAATTACGACGGAAGTGTCTGTGGTTATACCGTTTGAGATGCAACCTCAGATTGTGGAGACGGAAATCCCGGTTTCTTATTTGTTGGTGGTGGGCAACGTCCCGATGTACTACTATGACAATCAGGGTAAACCCGTCGGCAAAAATGGTGCAACCGCTCCGCAGTTGGCACTGCCTTCCCATTCTATAGAGAGTAGCGGCGCTGTAGATTCCAGCATAGAAAGTGTTCCAGAGATACAGGAAGAACCCAATTCCCTCAGGCAGTCTCCAACGCCATAAACAAAGAGGGGATTGGTGTGAGATACTCAGGAAAAACCAAAGGGACCTATGAGGAGGTCCCTTTGGTTTTTCCTGATTTGAGCGCTTTACGTTCGCTCTGCTCCCACTGTCTCAATAACGGATATGGGTCAAAGGACCAGTCTGTCCAGCCATTGTCCCGGTATATACCATAGTGCAGATGTGGTGGAAACTTGCCTTGGGTACCCGGTTTTCCATAGCCCGAGCTTCCGACCCAGCCAACCGTCTGACCAGGCTTGACGATGTCTCCGTTATGAACGGTTTTATCAAAGCCGGAAAGGTGTGCATAGTAGTGATAGCGGTTGTTGAGATCACGAATACCGATTCGCCAGCCTCCGAAGGGATTCCAGCCTTTCATTTCAACCACACCGTAGCAGGTGCTGCGAACCGGAACTCCGTAGCCTGCAAACAGGTCAGTCCCTTCGTGTATACGGTAGCCGCCCCAGCTGCGACGGCTTCCCCAAGTGCTGCGGTAGCTATAAATGCTGCCTAGAGGCAGCGGAAAAGCTTGACTGACCAGATCAAGCTTGCCATACGTCTGATACAGCTTGGCAAACTGCTGAACTCTTTGAACCGAGCGGCTGTTATGGTAATATTCCCACACGGCAATACCAAATTCATCCTCGCTATTTCCATACTTTTCGAGATAAGAAGCGATGCTGAACAGCAAATCCTTGTCATTATTGCGGTCAGCGATTCCATCGCCTGAGCCGTCTTGTCCCAGCCCGGAAAATAGTTCGATGGAACGCGGATTTTGATCCTCGGAATCAGGGTTCAACAGACCGGACCATACTGGTCCTGTCACAAAAATACCTATGATCCGTTCCGCATGCTTGCGATCCTTGGGATGGGCCACCGTAAGTGTGCGTTCGTACTGGTCGATGGCAGCCAGTCTGTACCAAGGGACTCCTGTCAGGGCTTCGATGGAGTGATATAAAGCAAGTCTGGACGTATACAATGAAGACGAAGCGTGTGAAGCATCGATATTTGCTGTCAGGTTATTTCCGGCTGACGAGGACTTTGTGTGCTCTGCAGAGGCATGAGCAGGAAGCGGACAAGCCGTTGTCAGTGTAGTAGCGCACAACAGCAGCGATAACAGACGAACAGCGCGGACTGCCCGCGTAGGGTAAGGCACGTGAACCGACCTCCTATAAAAGGGCTTAACCGCCCGGTAAATTCTTGGCCCGTAATCGCGTAAATAGGGCGCTTTCGATTAGATTGAGCCATATCCGCCGCTTTTATCCATCTCAAGAGTTTACTTTTTCCGGCATCAATGTCATATCAAAAAGGGAACAATGAATGGAGGTTTTTCCATGGCTTTCATGCTATAATGTATGGCAATGACAGCTTAAGCACATCAGAAAGAAGGTCTATGCCATTGTCTAAAAAAGTGAAGGAAGCTAAGCCCGACTGGATTCGTATTAAACTTACGACAGGCGATAACTATCAGGAAATCAAGAGCATGATGCGTTCCAAGACATTACATACCGTATGTGAGGAGGCACGGTGCCCTAATATATATGAATGCTGGGCCAACAGGACAGCTACATTTATGATTTTGGGTGATATTTGTACGCGTGCGTGTCGTTTTTGCGCAGTAAATACGGGAATGCCTACGGAACTGGACTTGCAGGAGCCTGAACGCGTCGCAGAAGCGGCTGAGAACATGAATCTAAAGCACTGTGTCGTAACTAGTGTGGCACGTGATGATTTAAAAGATGGGGGCGCTACAATATTTGCAGAAACGGTTCGTGCGATTCGTCGCCGATTGCCTTTTTGCAGTGTAGAAGTATTGATTCCCGATTTTATGGGCGATATTGAGTCGCTGCGAATTGTCATGGATGCCAAGCCAGATATTCTCAATCATAATATTGAAACAGTGGAACGCATGTCCGACAAGGTTCGGGCTAAAGCGAAATACCATCGCTCTCTGGAGCTGCTTCAACGTGCAAAACAATTAAATCCGGCGATCCCAACGAAATCAAGCATCATGTTAGGTGTCGGAGAAGAGTGGGACGAGATCATACAAACCATGGATGATCTGCGCAAAGTCGATTGTGACATTATGACAATTGGTCAATACTTGCAGCCGTCCGAGAAACATTTATATGTGCAAAAATATTATCCACCGGAAGATTTTGCGAAGTTAAAGGAAGAGGGATTACAGCGAGGATTCAGCCACGTCGAATCCGGTCCGATGGTCCGCAGCTCCTACCAAGCGCATGAGCAGGTGAAGTCGGCCGCTCAGCATAAGGAAGAAAGCGCCCTTTCGCAGGTTTGATCCGGGAAAGGCGGTCAGAATAGCTTGTTTCAAATCGGTGGTAAAAACTATGAAGTGTTGCAGGATCACAAGAACGGGTGGAATCCCGAAGCCTTTCGTGATCGCTATAGTGAAGTGTTGGATCGCTATGATTACATTATTGGCGATTGGGGTTACAATCAGCTTCGCCTGAAGGGGTTTTATCGAGAGGGGCACCCCAAAGCCAATAAGGATACATCCATTGTGGTATTGGACGATTATATTAATGAATACTGCAATTTTGGCTGTGCCTATTTTGTGCTGCAAAAAAGCCGTGAAGTTGAAAATAAGAACGGCACCAGTGATGACTTCGTTCCTCCCGACATCCAGCAGTTGGTAGATGCTCAAAGGGAACAAGCGGGAACGTTAGATTCCGAAGAGCGCCAAGAGGTATCGCAGCCTTCAGCTGGACAAACGGAATGGCCGCAACCACAGCAGGATTCCGCAGCTACAGAGGAGTCACGAGTGGAACAGCCTTCAGAAGCCCGTGAACCACGCGAGTTGCAACGTAGGGAACCGAAGGATGCTCAGGAAGTACGTGAACGACAGCCACGTGAAGCTCGCGAAAGTCGGCCATCCAGAGAAGGACGTGAAGGAAATCGGCAGCGTGAAGCACGTGATTCCCGCCAGCCAAGAGAACCGCGTGAAGCAAAGGATGGGCGAAGTTCGGGGGAAGGGCAGCAAGCCCGTGAACCACGTAGGCAGCGCAATCCGCAAGGGAATTTCGATAAAAAAGAATCGCGTGGGCCACGTTATGATCGCCAGCCCAAGGAAAATCGGGAGGGACGGCAAGTTCGTGTCTCGCGTGAACCCGAGGGACAGCGTCAAAAAAATAAAACATTTACATCTCCACAACAAAACGGTTCCTGAATTTTCAGGAGCCGTTTTGTTTGTAAGTTCCTCCAAGGCTGCCAATGTTATGACCAACTTTTTGCCTATTTAAAGTGGGGATATGTCCTCCTGATCAATTAAAAAAAGAGCCGGAGTCGGCTCTTTTACAGGTTCTAATTGAGAAAAGCGTTGCGTACCCGATCCCAAAATGGGAAAGGACGGTAACGAGCGAAGCTGATCTTCTGACTTGCAACCTGACATCGAACAGAGATTAAGTCATCCACAGGAAAGTTCAGGTGATCTACTGTCAGTAGAAGACGCTGATCTTTCCGTGAAAAAATATCACAATGATGATGTTTTGGCAGTAGCAGTGGTGATCCCAGTGTCCGATACACACGGTTATTAATGGAAGCGATCTCAGTTAATTGCAATGCTTCGATGGTAGGGTGAACCATAGCTCCGCCAAGTGCCTTATTATAGGCGGTCGTTCCTGAAGGTGTAGAAACACATATACCGTCACCACGGAACATTTCAAAGGTGATATCGTTAATATCTACTTGGGCAACGACCGTGCCATCTACCCCTTTTAACGTAAACTCATTCAGGGCAATAAAAGAAGCATTGCCTGATTTCTTGTGAATTTCCAACTCAATCAGTGGATACTTAACGATTCTCGGGTTAAGCGGTCCCTCAGATCCGCTTTGGCTCATCAGGTGGATTAGCTCCTCCAGCTCGTCCGCACGCCAATCCGCGTAAAAGCCCAGATGACCGGTATGTACACCAACAAAGGCTATATCCGGAATGCGGTCAATGAAGGTATGAAACGCATGAAGCATCGTACCATCGCCTCCTATAGACACGACGATTTCCGGCGATTCGGCATCCAGCTTGAAATTCTTTTCTTGGGCAAGACGGTGAAATTGCTGACTCAAGTCCATGGAGTGCTGATCCCCGCGATCCAGAACATAATATCTCAAGATGAAAAGCTCCTTTGTCATGGGTATATACCGATCATAATCAATTATGAGCAAGAACACAATCGTTCATTGCCGGTGTATTCCTCTCAATCGTACGAATAAGCGATTTGTACCCACGCTTAACCAGGAGAGAGCCAGCATTCCAGTCAGTATACAAGCAAGAAGCAGCAGACTTTGCAGTAGCATAGCGGACGAGAAGCCAGGGGACCATGCGATATCATGTACCGGAGAAAAGACCGGAGAGCTTCCCTGTCCCATTAACGGGCGCCATAACACGAGAGCTAGCAGTGCGGAGATGATCCCATGCGCAGCCCGGGCCAGCAAAAATGGCATATAGCGGAGATTCGTCATATTTAAAATACTTGCAACCTGTGCATGGACCGATAGCCCGCCCCAGGAGAGAACAAAAGCTGCTGCAGCTACCTTGAACGGTAATGCCGCTGCTGCGGCTCCACCTGCAGCTTGCGCACCTAAAGTGACTTCAAAAATACCACCTACGATGGACTCTGTTAATGCAGGAGGAAGACCACAGGCAGACAATAAGCTAGCCGTAAGCAGATGTAGCCCGCTCATTAAGCCAGAGTTCGTCAAAGCTTCTAAAATGACGCAGAAGAATACAACCAGCCCTCCTACGACAATAATAAGGCGTAGGGAGGAAGCAATCGCCTGACGAAGCAACTCACCCAATGGACGTCCGTCTTCCAAACGTGCTGTATGCATAGCATATAACGCTTGGCGCAGTGGTCCAGGCTGCTTATTGCGACCTGTTGTTATTGTGTTAGCAGACTTCGACCAGGTTTTTTGAGGAGGCTGAGAACGTTCGCTGCGAATATCGTTTTTTTCTGAACGGGAACCATGAAAACGCATGAGTAGTCCGATGATGAGAACACCACCGTAATGGGCCGCTCCCAGTACGAGTGCAATTTCGGGTTGATGGAAGAAGCCAACCGAAACTGCACCGATCAGAAATATCGGATCAGAGGAAGTCGTAAACGCGACCAAACGTTCACCTTCAATGCGTGTGATCCATTTTTGCTCCCACAGCTTTGCGGTTAATTTGGCCCCTATAGGGTAGCCGGATGCACAGCTGACCGCAGCGACAAACCCCCCGCAGCCAGGTACACGGAATAGAGGTTGCATCAGTGGGTCCAGTAGCGCACCTATGAAATGAACAATTCCAAAGCCGAGAAGAAGCTCGGAAATAACGAAAAATGGAAATAAGGACGGGAATAGCACATCCCACCAGATGGCAAGACCGCGAAGCCCGGCATTCAGAGAAGATTGCGGATACACGGCCATCAGTATGAATAGGAATAACAGCATAAGGATGAGCAAAGGAAGCGAGAAACGGTGGTACAGCGACATGGAGGCCCCTCCTTTGGAGTTGTACTATTATACCTATGTCGGGGATGGACAAAGAGTACAAAAAAGTAAAGAAAACGATTACATGGAATGCTGTTTTTTTGTAAAGAGTATGTTAAAATAAAAAAACAACGATTCCATAACCTTAAGGATGGAGTGATCAGGATGAGTATCGTTGCCGGTCTGTTTGTATGTGCTTTTGTGTATGTAATTCGTGCCTCTCTCGTCCATCCCGGTGAAGAGGATTGGCGGAGTTATTAGTGGAATTCATGGAATGACGAAGCGATGTTGTTAAATTGATAAAATGACGCTTATTTTTAGCGTCATTTTTTGTTTTTTGTTATAATACGAGTGTATATTTATTACCATAGCACAGAAAGTTGGAGGAAAAGTGAATCCTAGCCTGAGCATTTATGACAACCTTGGGGGTGCAGAAGGTATTCGTGCTATTATTGAGGCCTTCTACCCGAGAGTTTATAAAGATCCGTTGTTAAGTCCCCTGTTTCCTAAAGACATGGAGCCGGTAAAGGAAAAGCAGTTTATGTTCCTAAGCCAGTTTTTTGGAGGGCCGTCCCTCTTTTCTGATGCATATGGTCATCCGATGTTACGTGCCAGACATATGAAGTTCCCCGTGACGGAGGAGCGAGCAGAGGCATGGTTGTCTTGTATGGCAGATGCGTTAACGGATACGGGAATTGAGGAGCCGCTTCGTTCCATCATACTTAGTCGTTTGTCCGGTCCTGCGCATCATTTTGTAAATACCCCGTAAGCTTTCGGGGATTGCCGAATTTTGGAGAGGGTTGTAAAAACATTGGAACTTGAACCGTTATATCAGATCAAAATCGTCTGCCCGCAGTGCGAACAAGAATTTCAGACATCCCGTGTCAGACCAAGCCTAAAGAAGGCTATTCGTACCGATTCAGATTTTTGCGCTTATTATAAGAACGAAAATCCGGATTTTTATGTCGTACGGGTCTGTCCTCATTGTGGATTTACTTCGACAGAGCACTCTACCGTTCAGTTAAGCGATCAGCAAACCAAGCTATTTAAGGATAAAATCGGTAATCGCTGGCAGCCTCGCGAATATGGCGGGCATCGTAGCTGGGAAGAGGCATTAGAAACGTACAAATTGGGTTTACTCTGTGCACAGGTCATCGGAGAAAAGGAACGCGTAGTAGCCAGTCTATTGCAGCATATTGCATGGATGTACAGATACCAGGGGAATGAGGAGCAGGAGCTTCGCTTTCTCAAATTTAGTTTGGATTCCTATGTTCGAGTCTATGAGCTGGAGG
Organism: Paenibacillus sp. lzh-N1; assembly: GCF_002872435.1. Classification (NCBI taxonomy): domain Bacteria; kingdom Bacillati; phylum Bacillota; class Bacilli; order Caryophanales; family Paenibacillaceae; genus Paenibacillus; species Paenibacillus sp. lzh-N1. The sequence continues at coordinate 2,826,268 of NZ_CP025696.1, forward strand.
GCGTCGGTGCGAATAATGCCAAACTGCTTTATCTGATTGGTGAACTGCATCGACGTACGGGTAACTTTAACGAAGCAGTGCGCTGGTTTTCGCGTGTCATTAATGACAAGAAAATTATGGATGCAGCGATGATTAGAGCTTCTCGTGAACAGTGGTCTGTCCTACGTGAACAAATGCTGGCAAAAAACTTCCAGCTACCTGAGGAAATGCAGAACGCAAGCTCCTCTTGAAGTAATAAAGGTGTGCACTATGAGCGATCTAGGCTCATGGTTCACACCTTGTTTGTAAAACGAGTTATCTTATCTTGCAACTGCCTCATAAGTTAATGATGGCGCAACGTGGTATCTGACAGCAAATAATCGTCGTCACAATCCACCAAAGTAACCTTGTTATGGCAGCATGGAAACACAAGCAGCTTTTTCATGCCTTCATGAATGAGCTTAAGCTCTTTGGGCTTCAGGGGTAGCAAGACGTTATCATGATTGCAAAACGGACAAGACTGTACATAAACATCTCCCATGACAATGTCATAAGGCCAGGTTTTATCAAAAGGAATCATGATTTGTCCGATTCTCCGCCGTTCGAGCCAGCGGTTTCTTCTTTAGCCAGTTCGGCCAGCTTTTGCATCAAAATGTGCTGGGGTGTATGCATAAGGTGTTCCAGCGGAATGCCGAGTTTTTCGGATAATTTCACAGCCGTTTCCGGCGAAATTTGTAAGGGTCTCATCCTGTTTTCCTCCTAATTGTAGTGATTGTATCATCACGATGTAGCTTTATTGTATATGAAACCACATGAATTCGCCAAAAAAGAAAGGTGGAACTATTATGAAAACACCGTTAAAGCAAACATGGGATCTGGAATCTATTTTTAGCGGAGGCTCTTCCTCTGCCTCATTTCATGCATTTTTGGAAGAACTGGAGAGCAAGGTCCAACAGCTGCAATCCCAGCTTAAAGTAGCCAAAGTGCCACAAACGGTGTTGGATACCGAGCGTCTGGGTAGTGTTCTGAATAGCATACAGGAGCTGTTTAATGGAGCATCGCAGGCAGGTTCTTTTGTATCTTGTTTAACTGCTCAAAATCAGCATGACAAGCTGGCTGTTCAACTGGGGGCGCGTGTCAATTCATTATATGCCCAAGGGAAAAGTGCTTTAGTCGCTTTTCAGAACTTGCTGGCACAAACCAGTGAAGACATTTGGCAGAAGTGGATGGAGCGCGAAGCGATTAAGCCGATTTCTTTTGTCCTGACTGAATACCGGAACGAAGCGCGTAAAAAAATGGCTCCTGAGCTGGAGAGCCTTGCATTGGATTTGGCAGTGGATGGTTACCATGGCTGGGGTGACTTTTATGATACCATTGTCAAAAATATGACGATCCCTGTGCCTGAAAATGGTGAGATTGTAAACTTGTCTGTGGGTCAGGCAGCTAATAAGCTGGATGAAGCAGATCGCAGCGTACGTAAAGACGTATTTGCACGTTGGGAAGAGGCATGGACTCAGGTTGAGGACTATTGCGCCGATACACTGAATCATCTGGCAGGTTTCCGCCTCAAGCTATATGAAAACAGAGGCTGGACAGACGTGCTCAAGGAACCGCTGGAAATCAGCCGTATGTCAGCCCAAACGTTGGACACGATGTGGCAAGTGATTAATGAAACCAAGCCTATTGTAGTTAAATACCTGGAGCGGAAAGCCAAGCTTCTAGGCTTAGAAAAACTGTCCTGGCATGACATTGAAGCTCCGCTGGGAACATCAACCACTAAAATCCCTTACGACGATGCAGCCGCAACGATTGTTGAGCAATTTGGTAAATTTAGTTCGAGAATGGCTGACTTTGCCCAGATGGCTTTTGAGAAAAGCTGGATCGAAGCAGAGGATCGTCCAGGCAAACGTCCAGGCGGGTTTTGTACATCTCTGCGTCTAAGCAAAGAAACCCGTATTTTTATGACCTATGCCGGATCACCATCCAACGTTTCGACACTGGCCCACGAGCTCGGACACGGTTATCATCAGCATGTGATGAATGAATTGCATCCATTGAATCAAAATTATGCTATGAACGTGGCTGAAACGGCATCGACGCTGGCAGAACTGATTGTATCAGATGCTTTGCTGGAAGCTGCTGAGGGTCAGGAGAAGGTAGCTTTGCTAGAGGATAAAATTCAGCGTGGTGTAGCCTTCTTCATGAATATTCATGCCCGTTTCCTATTTGAAACCCGTTTTTACGAACTGCGGAAAAAGGGTGTTGTAGGAGCACAGCAATTAAGTGAGTTGATGGAAGAAGCGCAGCGTGAAGCGTTTTGTGGGGTTCTGGATGAGGCTCATCCTCATTTTTGGGCTTCCAAGCTGCACTTCTATATTACGGAAACTCCTTTCTACAACTTCCCATACACGTTTGGGTATATGTTCAGTGCAGGGATTTACGCTTTTGCGAAGGAAAATTCGGATGGCTTTGCCGACCAATATGATGCTTTGCTGCGTGATACAGGTCGCATGACAGTAGAAGAACTGGCCTCCAAGCACTTGGGTACCGATTTAACACAGGCTGACTTCTGGCGTAACGCCGCACAAGTTACTGTTCAGGATATTGAGCAATTTTTGCAAATGACAAAATAACCGAGTTATTTTAGAAGGTCTCCCGTAAGGGGGGCCTTTTTTGTGATTTTTGCAGAGGATGATGAATAAAGTCGCAAAATGTCGAAGTGTAATTGACACTACCTGTTAGCGAAATTTAAAATGATGGATATACTTAGAAAATAGTTATAAATACCCAATTATGTTGAATTTGATTGTAAGCTTAAAAACCTTCGCATATAATTGAGTCGTAAGACCTATTAAATATTTTAATACAAGGTATATAGGAGGGTTTTTTTAATGGATGAAGTAGGTCAATTGTCGTTGGCGAGGCAGATGGATATCGTTTTTAAAGAATTGGATAATGAACTGGCGGGTTTATCGTCAGGCATCGTATTTGTACAAATACGGAATAATGTAGTTGGTAAATTTGGGATTCGGCATAATCCAATTGCAGGCAAAGGAGGCACATTTGCAGCAGTAGAACCAGGCTTATCTGTACAGCATCGGGATCATTTTCGGCGTATGGCTCTGGAAACGCTAAATCACAAGCGTAGCTGGACTCATGGTGAGATTGCTTTCGATTTTGCCATCAGACAAGGAACAATCTTGGTAGATGCAACCTTAGAATCCAACTACAACATGGCGAATCTCATGATCCGCTATAACAAGCCTACATATCGCGCGGCTAAATCTGAATAATCATCGACATTAAAAAGAGCAAAGTAAAGAGCGGTCTTCTTATGAAGACCGCCTTTGTTATATACCCGTTATAACGTATTTTGGTAAATTACGATAACGGAATGCTCATGTGGAATAATGACGCTTATTGACCTGAACGACCGGATAATTGCTGTTCGGCCAGCTGTACTAAGCGTTTAGTGATATAGCCTCCCAGAGACCCAGCTTCACGGGACGGCATATCACCATAGTAACCGTCTGCCGGAATGGTGATGCCCAGTTCTTGCGCAGCTTCATATTTCAATTGTTGCAATGCATTGTTGGCTTGAGGAACGACTAGAGTATTGCTACGACGTCCTCTGCCTTGATTGGCTTCATACATGTGTAGTCACCTCCTTCGGCTGTGATGAGGTTAGTATGCGACAGAGTTATGAAAATATGCGCCGAAGGAAGAAAAGTGACTATAGGGAAATTACGGATATATGATATGAATCTGAGTTTTGAGGTCGATGGATTGTTGAGGCTCTAGACGGATCAACCCACCATCTCCGACTGGGTCTGGGAAATTGGGAGCATCAGATAGCCAGGTATAAGGCTCAATGCAAAGATACTGATCGCATTCCCCTTTGGTATATAGCACCCAATATTTAAAGTATTGCTCATCTGCTGTGTAGCGGATTTGATAGCCATCATCACGAGTCAAGGCAGCTTCAGCAGGGCCTTCCGTTGCTTGCAGCACAGTATCCAAATTTGTTCCTTTCAGAGATAGACCTGAGGAGAGCTGTTCCAAATGATCTAAAGAAGTAATGACACCTGTAGGCAGCTGCTCAATATCCTGTTCGTATACTCCATTCACCGGTAGCTTCAGGCGCCAGCGCTCAGGTTCTCCATCCACCATAAACCAAGTGTGGTATCCCAAGCCGAATGGGGCTGTTTTTTCACCTAGATTTGTGACGCGCAGCGTTTGACTTAATACGGTGCCCTGCAAACGATACGTCATTTCCAGCCGCAAAGCAATGGGGTATTGTTCCATCCAGTGCGGATCACTTTCTGTCAGAAGCTCGGTTGTTACGCTGCAACCATCTTCATCCTCTTCAATATCGCTGCAACGCCAGGATTGATTGCGATGCAGACCGTGTATATGATTGTCGTTGGCTGTATTACGGTCAAACTGATATGGGACGCCGTCAAACTCAAATTGTCCTTTGCGAATTCGGCCAGGAGGAATCAAAATAGGTAAGCCAAAATGATATGGCTTTTGTAAATAAAATGCCAATTCTTCCTCGCCAGGTCGACGTACGATATCCCGGTTCAGCTTCAGATCACGCACGGAGATAATATTATTCCCCAGACGAGGGATCATTGTAACTTCCAATTCACCACTATGTAAAACATACGTGTCGTAACCGTTCCAGTGTTCTTTGGTCACTTGTTTCATATTCATGCTCCTTTGTCCACTATAATCGGTTGAAGCTTCGTGTCATTATGATAACAGATTTTTGGTCATATGGCACAATCGTCATTTGACAATAACAGTAAGCGGAATTATCATTAATGTAGCTTAGAAAGAAATGACATGGATAACACGATGATGAGGACAAGTAAGCTTTTGCATAAGCTCTTCAGAAAGCCGGTGGTGGATGAGAACCGGTGAGTCTGCACTGCTGAATGGACCTTGGAGTGCCGCACAGAACAGGATTTTGCTTTCCTCAGTATGACGGCCGATTGCTCCCCGTTAACGGAGCTTTAAGATTGCAGCGGCCACGGGGGATAGCTCCGACAACTAATAGGCTGACGGCAATGAATAAGGGTGGTACCACGGTCTCGCGTCCCTTGAGGATGCGGGGCCTTTTTGCGTTCTAAAATATTGAAATAAACGGAGGAGGAAGAATATGAAAACCGTACTTTCAGGTATTCAGCCTAGTGGACAACTTACTTTGGGTAATTACATCGGCGCAATGAAAAACTTTGTGAAATTGCAAGAGGATCACCAATGTTACTTTATGGTTCCAGATCTTCATGCGATTACCGTACCGCAGGAACCAGCTCAATTACGCGAGCAATCGGAGGCGGTGGCGGCATTATTTATCGCAGCGGGTATTAACCCAGAGAAATCCAACGTCTTTTTACAATCCCATGTTCCTCAGCACGCTGAGCTGGGATGGTTGATGACAACACTGACGAATATGGGCGAGCTGGAACGTATGACTCAGTTTAAGGACAAGTCTGCTGGCAAGGATTCCGTAGGAGCAGGGCTGTTCGTATATCCGTCGTTAATGGCAGCCGACATTTTGCTCTACAATGCGGATCTTGTCCCAGTAGGTGATGACCAGAAACAGCATCTGGAGCTGACACGGGATTTGGCGGGCCGCTTTAATCACCGTTATGGAGATTATTTTACTGTTCCCGAGCCGTATATCCCTGAAGTAGGGGCGAGAATTATGTCCCTGGATGATGCATCCAAAAAAATGAGCAAGAGTAATCCGAATGCAGGCAGTTTTATTGCGCTGCTGGACGATCCGAAAGTTATACGCAAAAAAATCAGCCGCGCCACTACCGATTCGGGCAGTGAAGTTAAATATGATCCGGCCAATAAACCGGAAATTAGTAATCTAATGAGCATTTACAGCCAGTGTTCCGGTTTGTCGCTCCAAGAAGTGCAGGATCGTTATGAAGGCCAAATGTACGGGACATTTAAAAAAGAACTGGCAGAGACGGTTGTAGCTATGCTTGAACCGATTCAGCAGCGCTATCGCGATATCCGGGAATCCGGTGAAATTGGACATATTTTGGCCCGATCCGCAGAGCGTGCTCAAGAAGCTGCTGAAGTCACGCTGTCTGCTGTCAAAGAGCGTATGGGCTTTTTGCCACGTGTACGCTAGAGCCTATTGAAGACAAGACAGATGGGGTCTTCTACAAATTGACTTAAGAGCGACGTTGTCGGGCCTTGATTACGAAGCCCCAGCCGATATTGCCGACAGATAAAAGCCCCAGTAATATAGCAAGCCATGCAGAATAGCTGATGGATATAGCGGCTGCTGTCAGCAGGACAATGGATGAAACGGCGAACCATAGGGATAGACCTTTGCTCATGGTAAAAACCTCCAGCCTTCGAATGTTGAATTTCAGGAATAAGTAGATGTAAGTGAGCCATAATAATCTTGCAAGCTTGCAATGAACCTCACTCACAAAGAACTGAAAGGAGATTCAAATATGAGCAGACGTCGTTCAAACAACCTGCAAGTACCGCAGGCCAACGCCGCTTTACAACAATTAAAATATGAGGCAGCTCAAGAACTTGGCATCACCATCCCTCAGGACGGTTACTTCGGTAATGTCGTTTCCCGCGAAACAGGTTCTCTTGGGGGATACATCACGAAAAAGCTGGTCCAACAAGCAGAACAATCCTTGTCGGGCAGCAGCCGCTTGCAGTAATACACATAAACACTCCCATCTTGGAAGCTGTATTATGAGCAGCTGTGATGAAGGAAATCCGGAGCGATCATGCTCCGGATTTTTTTGCGCATGCTTATGACCATTGTGAATCACGTCAGTCTGCTTCGTCAAGAGGGCGCTTACATGAGATGCTTTTTTTACGGGAATGGTCAAAAAAACAGCAAGCCCCCGTTTAAGGGAGACTTGCTGCCTGTAATTCACTGCGGCTTATTGTTAGCTTGTAAATATTTTTAATTCGTATGCAGGGAAAGACGTTTTTGCATTTTTTCGTCACTGAGCCATCCGATATAACTGTTGATCAGTCCGAATTGCTTATCCATCGCGACCACCGCCACGAATGGATATTGCCTCCGGTGGCGATACCTGACGTCTCCCCATCGCACAATATAACCCCACTCCAGTTCTTCCACCTCGGCAACGGCAAAGGAAGAAAAATAGCGAAATGCTTGCACGTCGCGATAGGATGTAGAGGCTTCTACGGCTGGGTGTGTGGATGGAGTTGCGTGTTTCGTCCAAAATAAATGCTTACCATTTAATCCGCCAATGTCATAGCTTCCATTCTGATGAGCTTTTACCACATGCCACCGGTTCCATGATACCGTGGGAATGATATAATAGGTGTCGCCTTCCTGACGCTTGTTGTCCATATCACGTACCGCTTTTCTGGTAATAAAATGACTCCAGGTTCGCCAAATGTAATAGAGGCCAATAATGACGTACAGCGTAATAAATAAGGGAGCGGGCGGAACCAATCCGGTGACCCATAGCATTATCGCAGCAACATGAGTGCCGAAAATAAAGGGGTCAAAAATATGGATGATATTCCAAGATATCCACTTATTCGTGAACGGCCGAAATGCCTGGGTTCCGTACGTATTGAATAAATCTGTGAATACATGCAGGCAGACGGCAATCGTTACCCATAATGCTACATGACCCGGGGGCACATCCCTGAAGATCAGGCAAATCAGTCCCGTTATGGACAAGATCCATATCAACCAGAAGGGGATAGAATGCGACAGTCCACGGTGATTGCGAATATAGGCTGCATTATTTTTCAACCGAAGCAAGGTATCAAAATCCGGAGCTTGTGACCCTACGACTGTAGCGAGCAGTATGACTGCTGCTAGCTTGGGATCTCCGGCGACGACAGGATCAGTATAGGCCAGCCCGGCCAACCCGACTCCCATGACAAAGTGTGTGGCTGTATCCATATCTGTCGCTCCTTTTGTATTGTTTCCTGTACTTATTACTACCCAAATTTACTGTAAACGATCAACAGGGGTGATTTGCCATCTGAATTGTGAACGTTTTGTGCGTTTTCTGTCAAACTTTTTGGGGTAGGTATATGATAAAATTTATATCGGAGTTCAACTTACTCCCGAATTCATACATCTCTAAGGGGGAGTTACTCACAATGGATAATATTAGTTATAAGACTTCTTCGGATGCGGCTACCTATTCTGTAAAATCTAAACCACCCGGCAAGGCGGGCACTTGGAAAGATTTTATTACAGTTACCAAGCCAGGCATCCTTCGTACTAATCTGGTTGCAGCCTTCGGTGGTTTTTGGTTAGCATCGCAATGGGACGTTGACTATATAAAGTTAATTCTTACACTTCTAGGTACAATGTTGGTTATGGCATCTTCTTGTGTTTTTAACAACTACTTTGACCGTGAGTTGGATTTGAAGATGGAGCGGACACGTAATCGCTCACTGCCGACTGGGCGTCTGACCCCCACAACGGTGCTGTCATACGCTATTATTTTGGGCATCGTCGGATTGGCTGTTTTATTCTCCTTCTCTGGTGTGAAGGCAGGGCTACTGGGCATATTAGGTATGATTGTCTACGTTGGCATCTATACGCTCTGGTTGAAACGTTCGTCTACATGGAGTACATCCATCGGCGGTATTTCTGGGGCTATGCCTCCGGTAATTGGTTATGTGGCCGCATCGGGCCGTATTGATATGGGCGCTTGGCTCTTATTCGCACTACTGTTCTTATGGCAACCGCCTCACTTCTGGGCACTTGCCATTCGCAGAGTCGAGGAATATCGCGCAGCAGGATTTCCATTGTTGCCAGTCGTGAAAGGTATCCATCGGACTAAGATTCAGATGATTCCTTATATTGTGCTGCTGATTCCGGTACCCATCCTTATGTATGCTTATGGATATGCCGGTATGATTTTTATGATCGTGTCCGTGTTATTGTCCGTGCTTTGGGCGTTTTATGCCTTTAAAGGCTTTACGATTAAGGAAGAAGAAACGGATTCTTGGGCAAAAAAAGTATTTTTCTTTTCCATTAACCATTTGACACTCAGCTTCTTGCTGATGATTGTTGATACGGTTCATAAGTTCTAATACCAATCTTAGAGGGATTGGTGATGGTGCACTATAAAGCTGTCCAACAGGCATGAAATTGACCTGAGGACAGCTTTTTTATTTACAGGACTAAAGAACAGGAGGGTATATAATGTATTCCTCAAGCCCTGCTTTTTCCAACTGGGCAATCACATATTCATCCGGAGTACCTTCTACACCAGCATAGCCTTTGCGTGTATACATATGAAGTGCATCTGGAAAAGCGTCTGCAAGCACCCCTCTTATTTTTTTTCCTGAGCTGTCGTTGTCCATAAATAAATATATTTCGTCATGCTTAGTCCGCTGGCGGAGGGATTCCAATTTTATAGAGTTTAGTGTACCGAAGGTGCATAAAATGTTGACCTCCGGATCGAGTAATCGGCGGAGTTTACTGCGGTCATTTTTTCCTTCGACGATCACGGTTATCGCCATTTTGCTCACCCCTTGCTTGATGCCTGTGCTCGAAATTCCCCGGGAAATGAAAGAATATGTGTATAGTTTAGCTCTAAAAGGGGTTCTCATGCAAAAAACAACAAAACAGCCTGCCAGAAGTGGCAGGCATAGGTACATAGTCAGCATATTAGGGCATATCAGACATCAGATCCAGCAAGTACGAAGAATGATGACGAGCAGAACATAAAGAACAAGAATGGTACCAGTCGAAGTGCCGAAAACAGGGCAAGGGCTTACAGGATGACAGTGGCTCACGGGCTGCACCTCCCTTTGTAAATAAATTGTTCAGTCAAATTAGTCTATGTTGAGTAGGGGATTAGGTACTGTGCGTATGCCCTCTAGAACGTATTTTGGGCTTTAAAGGTAGTATCTTACCATGTCCCCTTAGTTGTAATTAGGAATGGTAAGGACCCGAGGCAGATAGTGGTGGTGTAGGAGATAATCGCTGAATGGGAACGAATAGCAGGCCAGTCATCAGAATCAGAAATGCGATAAAAAAAGGAGATATGTGATCCGGAAGCTGACCCGCCAGTACAGGCCCGGCAAAGGAGCCGATAGACGTTGCAATGGATTGCAGGGCAAAGGTTTTGCCCAATCGAGCACCTCCAATCCGTATGAAGAGAGAGGCCAGCGCTGGAAAAATGATGCCTTTGGCTGTTCCCAAAATAAACAGGATAATGCCTATTATCGCTTCGGGCGTAGTGGCGAGTGCGTAGAAGCTTAAAGACATCAGAATAATGCCGCAAAGTAGCCTTACCATCGGTGAATATTTGTTCAGAAAAAGCAAACTGAGCGTACAGAGTGCTCCCAAACTGATGATGGAAAAGAGCAATCCGGTGGACATCATGGACGCAGAACCGTTATTTCGTAATGGGATCTCGTAAAATAAAATGCCTTGTGCGCACGCCAAAACAAAAGGTAGAAGCAGGTAACGCCAATTGAATGGTAACCGCGTCTGTGCTGCCGAGAGTGGAGCAGGTGTCGTATGACCATCAGATAATTGGGCCTGTGGAGCGGATGCCTTTTTGGGTAAGGTGAAATAAGCCATAAGCCCCGTGATTACGAGAATGATACCAAGGGAACTAAATGTCTCGCTAAAGCCAAAGCTGGCAACGATAAATGCGCCTGCGGCAGGAGATAGAACAGAGGCCAACGTGTGGACGACACCATGTCCCGACATATATTTGCCCTGGGTAACCGGATGATCAGACAGTTGCGCCAGCATGGCCAGACAGGCTGGAGATAAAAAGGCCAACACATAGCCACTAATCGCACGCAGAAAAAGTAATTCCCACGGTGTATGGATGTACGATTGAATGATCAGGATGAGGCCTGCGGCTGTCAGGCTGAACATAATATATCGGCGACTGCCGTGTTTGTCGACTTTCGGACCTGCCATCAAGTTACCAGGCAGGTGAGTTAGAGAATAAATCCCCATCATCCAACCGATAAAGGTAGGGGCTGCCCCCAGAGAGATGGCGAATGGTGTCAAAATAGGATATTGTGCATGCAGATCAAAAAAGGCAATGAACAAGAAGAGATACAGCCAGAGGGCTGTTTTCATGTGAATGACCCCCCTTTCTTAATGTAAACTTTCATGTTACTTCGTAATTGGCCCTTCCTAAGTTGTACGCCAGATTGGACGAACATAGACCACTTTGTATGGACAAGAATTGAATGACAAGGTATGTATAAGACCTAAGCTGACAGGACATTGCGTAATCATGTATAATTACAGAGACAATTTTGCAATTTGAATCATGTAGTTGGAAACGGGAGTGTAGCGAATGGATAAGAACGTCTGGTCAGAGTTTTTGGAACATAATTGGCAGATCGTTCAGGATAACTGGCTGTATATAGTGATTGGGCTTGTCCTATTGTTAGTCATATTGAAGATTGTAAGAACTCTCGTAAAATGGCTGATCGTCATTGTTGTGATTGCAGGCTTGCTAGTCTACAGTGGTATTTCCTTTGAACAGGTTGGCAAGGTCGTGACTCAGGCAAAGGATGATGCAATTAACAAGGTTCAGAGCGAGGCTTTGAACATGATGATAAAAGAGGGGAAAAATGCCAAATACACCTCCAACGGAGATGGTACATTTACAGTGACCAGCTCCAACCTGGAAGTAAAGGGTCCGTTTGAGGGGGACAAGGTCAAGGTATGGTTTCAGGGAATGTCGCTGGGCGAATGGAGTATGAGTGACACAGTCAAGAAATATATCGAAAGCGCGAAAGACTTGGCTGCTGTACAGCAGCCACAGTCGCCGTAGAGACAGGAGGAACACAATGAATCCATCCTGGCTGGAGTCTATTCTTCATTGGAATGGCGTGACGGTGTTTCTGATCGCCATCGTAGCATTGTCGTTGATACAGGGGTGGAGGCGAGGGGCCTCCAGATCTGTAGGTGCGCTGTTTAGTCTCATTGTGGATGGCATACTCACTGTGGCGGGCATTTTGTGCTCGCTCGGGTTAGCCATGTGGCTTTCACCGAAGGTGCAACAATGGCTGGCAGCTTATATGGAGCATTTGCCACAGCGAAAACTAAGTGGGATTGAGCAATTCTATTATACGCTTGTGGCGGGGATAGAGGGTTTTCCGCTGCTGCGGTTCGCCGTATTGTTCATGCTCAGTTATGCTATTGCCCAGTTTATACTGCGTGCCATTTATGTGTTGATGGTAGGTGGCAAATCAGATTCCTCCCTCCATGAGCATCAAAAGAAATCGGGCTTTTTCAGCAGGGTGGCAGGGGCCGGCATAGGTACTCTTATTGGTGGAGCTCGCGCCATGATGATCATAGCCCTGCTGTTCATAGGCGTAAGTCTGTATCCAGACAGCGGGTTTAGCAGCTACGTACAAGCTTCGCCGATTTATAAGCAAGGTGCGCAATCGGTCATTGAGCCGTTGTCCGGGACTCTAATTAAGGATAAGCTGCCCGTATTTACGCAGGCTGTTACCAAGGAATTGAATGGTATCATGCAGCGCAAATATGAAATAATCGACCGGGACATTCCAAGCGATATCGTTCAGGCAGCGGCCAAGATTACAGAAGGGGCTAGCGGTGACGAGCAAAAAGCCAGAGCGTTGTATGAATGGGTAGGCACCCGTATTAGCTATGATTACAGTAAGGTGGAAGCCTATGAGCAACGTGGTGACTGGCATGAACAGACTCCCAGAGATACGTTTGATACACGTAAAGGAGTGTGCATTGATTATGCCCGCCTTTACTCAATGATGGCTCGTTCGCAGGGACTACAGGTCAAGGTTGTAACAGGCCTTGGATACAACGGACAGGGAGGATACGGGTCCCATGCCTGGAATGAGGTATATTTGAGCGGACAGGATCAGTGGGTACCGCTGGACCCGACCTGGGCACAAAGTGGAGACTGGTTTAACCCGCCAGGTTTTGCCCAAACACATATCAAGGATAAAGTGATTTAAGAAGGAGTGGAAAAGGGCACATGAGAAAGATGGACAACGAGCAAGGAAAAGACAATGAGACATCCGACCGAAAAAGATTTAGCTTCCGGATCAATCTGTTCTTTTTCAGCTCGTTCATTATATTTACAGTCATTATTGTAAGATTGGCGATACTTCAATTTGTAGATGGGCCTCAGCTCAAACAGCAGGAGGCCAGTAATGTTACCAAAAATGTACCACTTACGCCGATTCGCGGAACGATTTATGATTCAACCGGGCAGAACAGACTGGCGTATTCGACACCTGTACAATCGCTGTATATCACGCTCTCCAAGAACTATAGTGACAACATGGAGCAGTTGCGTAAGCCTGATAAAAAGCTGTTGCCTGAGCTGGAAAACATGACACAAAAGCTGGCAAATCGATTTGCCCAATATGGTAATAAAGATGAGCCAAAAATGACGGCAGAACAAATTATGGACGCTATGGATCGGAACTATCAGCGATTTAGCGGTTTTACGCCGCGTCTGATTAAAACGAATCTTAATAAAGATGAAGTTGCCTATTTTATGCAGCATAAAAGTGAGTTTCCGGGTGTAGATGTTGTAGAGGAAACAGTACGTCACTACGATCCTGATACGGTAGCTGTTCAAGCGGTCGGTTATATTAAAAGTTACAAAAGTGCGCGTGAAACATTGGATAAATATAAGAATATTCAAAAATCCATGTCAGCTGAAAATGATCCGGGCCTCATCTATATGGATAACGAATCTGTTGGCTTTGATGGACTGGAATATCAATATCAGGAACAGTTACGAGGGAAAAATGGTTATAAAACGGTTCCGATTGATCCGCGCAATATGCCGGAGGGTGTAGATTCTGTTACTCCTCCGCAAAAGGGGAACAACATTTATTCCACTATTAATAAAGAGATTCAGGTTAAAACAGAAGAAGCCATTACGGATCAATTGAGATGGCTCCATTCACACGCTGTGTCTGGCAAGACTCATCCTTATGCCAAAACAGGCTTTGCTGTAGCCATGGAAGTGGATACAGGGAATGTAGTCGCGATGGCCAGTATGCCGGATTATGATGCGAATTATTGGCAAACGGGTACGATTTCAAAAGACAAATATGAAGAAATAAAACATGTGTATCAAAACGCTACAATAAAGAACGTTGGCTCAGGCCAATCTGGACAACACCCAGATTCTACCGTGCTTCTCGGATCAACTATTAAACCGCTGTCTGTTCTTATTGGATTGGAAGAAGGACTATTTACAACAAATACGTACTATCAAGACACAGGAGCAGCTTATTTCGGACGGAACAACTCTTCACGGGTGCGGAACTCCTCTGGTCATGTGTACGGTTCAATGGACCCGGCTACCGCTATTCGTCATTCCTCCAATGCCTTTATGGTCGATATGGTTGGCAAGCGTTTATATAACAAATACATTAACAATGCCACAGAAGCTCAGGGCATTAACGTATGGGATCGTTATATGAAGGAGTTTGGATTAGGCGTTTCTACTGGAGTAGACTTACCAGGTGAGTTCAAGGGGCTTTTGGAATATACCGATAAAGGAGAATCAGCCCTTTCCAGACTGGCATATGCATCCTTTGGTCAACAAGGTAAATATACACCTATGCAGCTTGCCCAGTATACAACGATGATTGCAACAAAGGGCAAACGGATGGAGCCGCATTTGGTCAGTCAAATTAAAGATACCAACGGTAATGTAGTTCAAACGTTTAAGCCGAAGGTGCTAAATGAGGTGAAATTTCCTGATGCATACTGGAATGAAGTCATACGCGGGATGTCAACAGATGTTAGCGCATTTAACGGCTTTCCGTATGACTTTGCTCGCAAAACGGGGACATCTCAGCAGAGTGTAGGCAGAGAACTAAAAGATAACGGGGTATTTATCGCCTTTGCACCACGCCAGAATCCTAAACTTGCAGTAGCAGTTGTCATTCCTGAAGGAGGCTTCGGAGCTTGGAGCGCCGGACCTGTGGCACGTAAAATATTTGATGCTTACGACGAAGTGTACGGTCTGGACGGTGTTCCTAAGAAAAAGGATGCAGCGACAGCCGATTCTAATGCAGTCAAACAGCCATAATTATTTTATACAGATATTTTTTTCATGTAAGCTTTCCTTAGCCTTTTGGCTGAGGAAAGCTTTTTTTGTGTTCTTTATACGTTTTCTTACAAAATTGTCACCATGGATTTCATCGTTTCTTGCTTTCAATATGGTAGGATCAGGAATAGGAGACCTTATTGGAAGGAGTAATGACCAGCAAATATGGACAGAGGAAGTTTGGATAAAAAGTTTTCATTCAAAAAGAAAAATGATGAAGAGAATGCTGAATCACGAAAAAAGCGGACGGTTTTACGAACCAACCTACTGTTTTTTAGTGTTTTTGTGCTGTTTGCCCTGATCATTACCAGACTAGCTGTATTGCAGTTTATACAATCAGAGGAGCTGAAGGGCCAGCAGCAATCCATAAATACAAAAAATGTTCCCCTAACCCCGAGTCGCGGCACGATTTATGACTCCACAGGTACGTTTAAGCTGGCGTATTCGACTCCAGTACAGTCCTTGTATGTAACTTTATCTAAGGATTATAGCAAACGTACGGAGAAAGATCGCAAACCGGGGGAAAAGCTGCTCCCTGAGCTTAATGCTTTTGCTGCCAAGCTTGCTGCCAAATTAAACGAACTGGGTCGTACCGAAGGAGAGCAGCTTAATGCAGAGGAAATAAAAAAGCGACTGGACCCGGACTATAATCAATATAGGGGATTTACCCCACGTTTGGTCAAATCCGACCTGAGTCGGGAGGAAATCGCTTATTTTCTGGAACATCGGACAGAGTTCCCTGGTGTAGAGGTTGTAGAAGAAAGTGTACGCCATTATGACCCGGATCGGGTGGCAGTGCAAACGATTGGATATATGTACAAGTTCAAAGGAGCTCGAACGAACCGGCCCAAATATAAAGAGCTCTATGAAGCTAATTCGGAGGTCTTAAGACCGGAACAGGTATATTCGGAAAGCGAAATTGTCGGATATGATGGTTTGGAGCTTCAGTATCAAGATGAGCTGAGAGGAAAAAATGGCTATAAGACGGTAGAGGTTAACCCTCGCAGCATGCCGGAGGGCATTAGATCCCTTACACCTCCAGCGAAAGGTCATCATCTGTACTCTACCATCAACAAGGAAATTCAACAAAAAACTGAACAGGCGATTATGGATCAACTCCGCTGGCTTCGTACCCATGCCGTATCGGGTAAACTTCATCAGGATGCAACTACTGGCTTCGCTGTAGCGATGGAGGTAGAGACCGGGCATGTCGTAGCGATGGCCAGTATGCCGGACTATGACTCTAATGTATGGAAAACAGGAAGTGCATCGCCTTCAGTGTACGACGATATTCAGCATAAAATGGGGAACGGAACCATTAAATCTGTACCTAGTGGAAAAGTGGGTCCGCACCCGGAATCCTCGGTTCTGCTGGGTTCAACCATTAAGCCCCTAACTGTGCTGATTGGGTTGAAGGAAAATCTATTTTCGCCTGGACAAACTTATCAGGATACGGGGAGTGCGTACTATGGCAAAAATCGTTCCAGTCGGGTCGGGAATTCAGGCGGACATGTGTATGGTCCTCTGACACCTAGCAAGGCAATTGAGTTCTCATCGAATACATTCATGGTCGATATGGTGGGCAAGCCGCTATATGCTAAATACGGCAGCAATGCAGGGCTACATCAGGGAATTGATATATGGGACAAGTATATGAAGGAATTTGGACTAGGCGTACCGACGGAAGTCGATCTGCCCGGCGAGTGGGCAGGCAGACTGGAGTACACCAGCAAGCATGAAAGTGCACTAACACGTTTGGTACAGGCATCTTTTGGTCAACAGGGGAAATATACAGCGATGCAACTGGCTCAGTATACAGTTGTGCTGGCAAGCAAGGGCAAGCGAATGCAGCCTCATCTAGTCAGTAAAATTGTGGATGACCAGGGGAATCTCGTACGTGAGTTTAAGCCGAAGGTGCTGAATGAGGTCGCTTTTTCAGATACGTACTGGAATACTGTGATTCGCGGCATGGCTACCGATGTTAAAGCCTTTAACGGATTTCCCTATGATTATGCCCGCAAAACGGGGACTTCTCAGCAGGTGGTGGGACGTACGGTTAAAGATAACGGGGTGTTCATCGCTTTTGCTCCACGCCAAAATCCGAAGCTGGCTGTAGCGGTTATCATTCCTGAAGGGGGCTTTGGTGCGACGAGTGCGGGACCGGTTGCGCGTAAAATATTTGATGCGTATGACGAAGTATACGGGCTTGATGGTAATCCTAAAAAGCCTCTGGTAGCGAAATAAGGACTTGAATACTTTTGTGGGCTTCTCTTTTTCATGGTAAAATGTCGTTGGACATAAGGGACAACAGGAGGAAGAGAGACCATGGGAGAAAACCAATATAAATACAAACTGCTTGCGCTCGACATGGATGGAACTTTACTGAATGATAATCATGAAATAAGCTTGGAAACGATTAACTGGATTAATAAGGCGATTCAGGAAGGGATTCATGTATGCTTGTCCACCGGACGTGCAGCGATGCATGCTTTACCTTACGGTCAGCAACTCGGCCTGGAGACGCCAATGGTAACTGTAAACGGCAGTGAAGTATGGAAATCACCTCACGAATTGTGGCGCCGCTATTTACTTGATAAGGAGCTTATTCGCAAGATGCACCAGATTGCCGTAGAAACAGGCTCTTGGTTCTGGGCTTACTCAACCGAGGAGTTATACAACAGAGATCGTTGGCCGGACACATTGGACACACAGGAATGGCTCAAATTCGGTTTTAATACGGAAAATGACGAAATTCGCCATCAAATTTTGCTCAAGCTTCAGGAGATGGGAGGACTTGAAATTTCCAATTCTTCGATGACGAATCTGGAAATTAATCCGGCCGGTATATCCAAAGCCAGTGGCATCGCTGAAGTGTGCGACCTGCTCGGCATTACCATGGAGCAGGTGGTTGCCGTTGGCGACAGTTTGAATGACCTGGCTGTGATTCAAGCGGCTGGACTGGGCGTAGCGATGGGGAATGCTCAGGATACGGTAAAAGAAGCCGCTAATGTGGTTGTGGCTTCGAATAATGAGGACGGCATTGTAGAAGTGATTCGAGATTATGTGCTTGTGTAATAAAATGAATAGTGCACAAGCAAGATGAATAGACGAGAAGGAGGAGGCCCATGGACGTTGTAGGTTGGATTGTTGTCATTGTACTGTTCATTGTGGGCATGGCGGGAGCGGTGTATCCCGTATTGCCGGGGGCGCTCGCCATTTATTTTGCATTTTTTGTATACGGCTGGTTTTTCTCGTTTGCTCCATACAATGCTTTGTTTTGGATTATACAAACACTAATCGTCGTTGCCCTTTTTATTGCGGATTATGCTGTGAATGCGTGGGGAGTCAAGCGATTTGGCGGCTCGCGTTTGTCAGCGATCCTTAGTACTGTGGGAATCATAATTGGCCCCTTTGTTATTCCAGCATTCGGTTTGATTTTGGGACCATTTATCGGTGCTGTGCTGGGTGAGCTGATTGGCAAAGCCCCGCTGGATCGAGCTATAAAAGTGGGCTTTGGCTCCGTCTTGGGCCTATTTACTAGCACCGTGATGAAAGTAATTTTGCAGCTTGCCATGATTATTGTATTCTTGATTTGGGTGTTTTAACCAGAGATTCGTTTATTATGATTTGCAGAGACAGAATCGACATGCGGCTCCGCACCGGTGATGGCTCAGGCCATGACTGTTTGTTGCGGGGCTTTTGCATGCATGTGAACAGCAAGAAAGAAGGGAACGCATTTTGTCCAATAAAGAAACATTCCTTAAAGGTACGCTTATTTTAGCCGCTGCCGCTTTGGTGGCCAGAGTGCTTGGTCTGGTACAGCGCGTTCCATTGGAGCATTTGCTCGGCTCCGTCGGGAACGCCTCGTTTACCATTGCGAACAACGCTTATTTGATGCTGCTCACGGTCGCTACGGCCGGCATTCCCAGCACACTGAGCAAAATGGTTTCGGAACGCTACGCACTGGATCGGCCTGCGGAAGCGCGACGTGTGTATCGTGCGGCTTTGATATTCGCGGCCGTGGCCGGTGTTATCATTACGGCGCTGCTGTATTTTGGAGCGCCTTATTTTGCCGAGCATGTAGCAGGGGTTCCGCAGTCTGCTTTGGCTATTCAGGCTTTGGCACCCGCTTTGCTGTTGTTTCCTGCCATTGCGATGATGCGCGGATACTTCCAAGGACGCGGTAATATGACCGCAGGTGGTATTTCACAGATTGTGGAGCAGGTCGCACGGGTAGCCACCGCAATTCTGCTCGCTTTTATTATTTTGAAGCTTGGCTATGGAGATCGTGAGGTAGCGGCGGGGGCCTCCTTTGGGGGTGTCATGGGAAGTCTTGGCGCTCTGGGGGTGATGCTGTACTACACGGTGAAATTGCGTCGTCAGGATCGCCAAGATCGTCAAGAGCAATTCCAAGAGGAAAGCTCCGCGCTACCAATGATGCGCATTTACAAAGATATTTTCAAGCTCTCTATTCCTATCGTATTGTCGTCTCTGACGGTTCCGGCGGTTAATTTTATTGATACGTCGATTGTAGTTAGACTGCTGTCTGGACAAGTGGGATTGGATCAGGCGACTACTCAGTTGGGTTATCTAGGCTCTAGGGCACAGAGTGTGGCAGGTATCCCTCCGATTTTGGCCATTGCACTCAGTCAATCGCTCATTCCGATCATTTCAGCGGCTTTTGCCCGTAAGGATGAACAGCATTTACAAAATCAGATGACGCTGGCCTTGCGCATCTCTATTCTGACTGGAATGCCGATTGTGCTGGCTTTATGTGTAACTGCCTATTCTATTAATGGTCTGCTGTTCAGCTCGCTTGGAGGCAGCGGGATTATCGCTGTTCTGACACTCGGAACGATCTTTCAGATTACGATGATGACCTCTAATTCGATATTGATTGGTATGGGCAAGCCGCGTATTTCAATGGTCAATGTGATGGTTGGGATCGTCGTGAAGTTGGCAGCGAGCTGGCTGCTGGCTGGTTGGCTAGGGATTTACGGAATTATTGCCGCAACCGGATTATGTTTTCTCGTCATTACGTTGCTGAATTTACGTGTACTGAAAGGGATTGTTTCCTTCTCAATCATGGGTCGTCGCTGGGCAGGCTTCCTAACCGCAGTCGTTGTCTCGGGAGCTATCGGGTACGGAGTAAATGAAGCCTGCATTTTGCTGGTACATCTGATGCCTGCGCGTGTAGCCTTCTTGATTGCGTGCTGCATTGCCGGAGCGGTTGTACTGGTATGCTACTTGGTATTGCTGGTTGTACTGCGCGTATTGCGCAGGGACGAGCTGGGTAACTATCCGCGCGTGTTGCAGAAGGTATTGCGTCCGTTAATGCGCCTACAGCGTGAGTCCACTGAACAACGAGGCTAAAAAAGCCCTCTCATCTGTTCAGTGAAAGGACCTTAAGCTGTTATGAGCATCATGGGCCATTGCTGTTTTTTGAATGCCATGGCGATGCTCATGGCGCATGGCAAATAACAGAGGCCGTCTTGGTTCACTGATATGCCCAAGTGTAGAACCGTCCTGAAACCAGTCATAACGGGGAATCGGATCATAGGCTGTATCTGACCAGACGGCGTTCAGCTCCGGGCTGTACAGACGTTGACTTGGCGGGAGCCATTCATGTGCTAAAAGCGTTGCACTCTCTTCTGGAGAGCGCAGCGCTTTTTGTACATTTGGTGTGAATAGTCCGGGCCAATAGTCGCTGCGAGACCCGGTATGCGGCACGCTGGCAGCAAATGCGGATACCTGATCCAGTACCTGCTGATGGCCAAATAACATAGCGTAAAGACTTTTACCAAAACCGATCCGCTCATCCAGATGGCCGAAACGCTC
The DNA here is from genome assembly GCF_002872435.1 of Paenibacillus sp. lzh-N1. NCBI lineage: Bacteria > Bacillati > Bacillota > Bacilli > Caryophanales > Paenibacillaceae > Paenibacillus > Paenibacillus sp. lzh-N1. The sequence continues at coordinate 2,847,186 of NZ_CP025696.1, forward strand.
CATGACAAGTCCGGCAAGCCCACCGTTTAGCCCAAGCGGAAATATAACCTGATTGAGCTGAAGCCAGTCATGCAAATAAAAGCCTGGCTTGTGTGTCACAAATTTTTGAAAGTACGGATTTTTCACGACCCGTCCTTCAATATAGTTTTGTTCATTAATAATGAGCGCCACCGTCAAAAGAGAACTATCCCGCCAAGCCCAGAAACGTTCCCAAAAGGGCTTCATGAATGGCGAAACGTGAAAATGAGGCAACAAATGGAAGCAACTCCGTCCCAAATGACGGCTGTGCATGTAAAGCTGCAACTGTGGATAAGCGTCTTGAAAAATAAGAGCGTTACAGCGCTCAAGTAGCCGATACAGCCACTCCTTTTCCTGTTCGCCGAACAGGTTGCCAATGAGCTCCCCCTTCAGGTCAGTCATATTATAGCCGCCATTACGAGAAACCAGATGGGCCAGTAATGCCCAGTGTAATTCCGGGTAGCCACGATAGCATTCAAGATAAGCGGCAGTGCGCGTGATGTTGCTGCGATTCTCCTGTGCTGTATCGTTCTTGATCCGCTCCAGCAGCTCACAGTCTGTTTCGCATAAGGGCATATTTAGAGAAGAGGGACGCGTAGCGGGTCCGTTCACCAGCATTAATGCTTCAGCTTCATTCATGGCGGCTTGTGCCGAATGATAATCCCACGGCAGATCACGCAAGGGATAGCGTAATTTACGGGATTCGGTCCAGGCCGCACGTTTGCCCTCCCATGCCTCCTCCGCAACACGCGGAACGGAACCCAGCAACTTTAGCCCCCCCTGAAGCTGTCGAGATGCGACATGGAGCCATTCGGTGAGAGACATGTTTAAATAACCTCCTTTCAAATGCAGGCATCCCCGTATTCCACCAAGTATGTTGGGTATGCTATTGGGATGTCGTCGCCTATGTGGATTCTTAAGTATATCTATAGTATGTCTCAATGAGAGGGCTTCCAATCGGCATGTGAGCATAATAGGGGAGTGTGCAAAAACTTCACTTGGCGTTACAATAGAAAGTACAGGATCTCCTGCACAAAAGAAGTTTAAGGAGGAATTATGTATGCAAAAAATCGTCTCTCATGAAGACTTTAATAAGGCAATATCCACTCCAGGTGTTACGGTAGCTGTGTTCAAGGCGGACTGGTGCGGGGATTGTCATTTTATTGATCCATTCATGCCTGATGTAGAGCAACAATATGCAGACAAGCTTACATTAATTGAGATTGATGTAGAACGGGCCGAAAGTGTCAGCCAAGAGCAAAATGTTCTAGGGATTCCTAGCTTTATCGCTTACAGTGAAGGGCGAGAACTAGTACGTCTGGTGAACAGATTGCGTAAATCCCGCGAGGAAATCGAGCAGTTTTTGGACCGGGCTGTAGAAGTCCATGCTAACTTGGCAAAATAACGGATAATAGTATGTATGAGGGCTCCGCAGGGAACCTTAATCATCAGGATATTCAGAAAGCCGCTTCCTTTCGAAGGAGGCGGCTTTCTTACGGACACGTTCACATTTTGTCAACAAAGCTCGTATGTCAAGGAACGATATATCAGTTATAATTACTTTAAGTGATCATTTCACAACATATAAAGTGAATAAATATTATATTTGGAAGGATACGGGTGAATTCATTGAATAACAAAATCAGAATATTAAAATGGCTGGCACTCGTAACATGTATTGTCATGTTTTTGGCTACCTTCGGTGGAGGTGTCGTGACGCGAACGGATTCGGGTCTCGGCTGTGGAAGAGAATTCCCACTTTGTAATGGTAAGCTGGTTCCGGCGCATACCATCGCATCCCTTATTGAGTTCTCTCATCGCTCCGTCAGTGCCATGGCCGGAATTCTTTCTATCGCCTCGTTTGTCGGCTTTTTGCTGTTTATGAAGCATCGGAAGGATTTACAGCTATTCTCCTTACTCACGCTATTGTTTGTTATCATACAAGGTGCGATGGGGGCATTGGCTGTCATCTTCTCCCAATCGGCTGCAGTCATGGGGCTGCATTTTGGCTTTGCGCTTATTGCTTTTGCCAGTGCGACCATGATGACGCTGGGGGCCTGGCAGGAGCATGCGGATTCACGCTACACTCCACGTCTGATTCCTGGGCGTGTCAGTCGGGGCTATCGTAACTTTATATGGCTATCAACGATTTATACCTATATTGCTGTCTATTCAGGAGCGTTGCTTAGTCATTCGGTCATCCAGAAGGTTGTAAATATTGGGGGTTTCATATCTCCACTGCTGCTTCATCAGATTTCAGCCGGTCTGCTGTTTGTCATTATTTTGGCTGTGGGTCACTACTCATACCGTTATCACCCGAATCACCGGGATATTCGTACCCTGGGTGTCGTATCGGTCGTATTGATTATTCTTCAAGTGGTGATTGGCATTATCTTGCTATACGTCAACAGACCTGAAATTTACATGTTTATCGTGCTGGGACATATGCTGGTGATTGCATCGTTGTTCTCCATTTTGGCTTATCTGAGCTATCGTGTATGGCAATTGTCACCGGACCGCAAGCTTGTTCCGACCCAAGCACAGCGTACCTAAGCATTTTGTAGATTATAATGAAGCGTATTTTTGCCCAAGAGGCTTTGGAACACGTATAATAACATCATAAGAAACAAACCAGGCCCACGAGTTTCTCGAGGGCTTGATTTGCTTAGGAGGAATCATCCAGTTGATCTACCAGAATTTGCGCCAATTTATTGAAGCGCTACGTAAAGAAAATGATCTTAAAATTATAGAAGCACCTGTCGATCCTTATTTGGAGCTGGCAGAGATCCACCGAAGAGTCATTGAGGAAGAAGGTCCGGCGCTGCTGTTCACAAATGTCAAAGGAACCCCGTTTCCTGTAGCTAGTAATTTGTTCGGTACGAATCGCCGTGTGGACATGGCTTTTGGCCCTCGTCCAGAGCAACTGATGGATGCAATTGTAGGTGCGACCAAAACGTTGCTTCCACCTACCCCCAAAGCGTTGTGGAATGAACGTGGGCTGATTAAGGACATGCTAAAAGTAGGACTAAAAACAGTATCTCATAGCGAAGCCCCTGTATTGGGCGTTCGCCGTACTGATGCTCCGCTGGCTCCACTGCCTAGAGTGACCAGCTGGCACGAGGATGGAGGACCGTTCATTACGCTTCCGCTCGTGTATACCGAAAAGCCAGGTCAGTCCAAGGATCATAATTTGGGGATGTATCGCATCCAGATTTATGATGATCAGACGACTGGGATCCACTGGCAGATCCATAAAGGCGGCGGCTTCCATTATCATGAAGCAGAGCTGCGTAATGAGCCGTTGCCTACGACGATCATCATCGGTGGCCCGCCTGCTCTGATTGCGTCTGCGATTGCTCCTGCCCCGGAAAATTTGCCTGAGCTATTGCTGGCTTCCCTTATTATGGGGGGCAAGCTGCCCATGACGGAAGACCCGCTCGGAGGTCATCGGATTCCGGCAGAAGCCGAATTTGCGATCAGCGGCTATGTGCCGCCTCATGAACGTCGCCCGGAAGGACCGTTTGGTGATCATTTTGGCTATTACTCATTACAACATGATTTCCCTGTGTTTCATGTCAAACATATGCATCACCGTAAAGATGCCATTTATCCGGCAACCATTGTAGGTAAGCCGCGGCAGGAAGACTACTATCTCGGCGAGTTTTTGCAACGTCTGTTGTCGCCCGCCTATCCGCTTGTAATGCCTTCCGTCAAGTCGTTATGGGCATATGCGGAAACAGGTGTACATGCGCTGGCAGCGGCAGTCGTACGTGAAAGCTACTCCCGTGAAGCGCTGGTATCCGGCTTTACCATTCTGGGTCAAGGCCAATTGTCGTTGACCAAATTCCTGATGCTGACGGATCGGGTAATCGATTTATCCGACTTTAACCTGTTGCTCGAAACCATTTTGGAACGATTTAATCCAGCCAGAGATTTGTTTATTTTCAACCATACGTCTCACGATACACTCGATTACACGGGCCGTAAGCTGAATCATGGCAGTAAGGCGATTTTGATGGGAGTAGGCGAGCCTGTGCGTGAATTGCCTCGCGTTTATGAAGGGGGCGATCTGCCGGGAATTCGTGACATCGAACCCTATTGTGGAGGATGCCTCGTTGTATCCGGCTCGTCCTTTGAGCAGGAGCCTGAACTCGCTGCGCGTGTATTGGAGCGATTAGCTGCGGGTGAGCAAGAGTGGCCACTTGTCTTTATCGTGGACGATGCCAAAGAAGTTGTTCGCTCCCAAGCTTCGTTCCTGTGGACGGTATTCACACGCTTTAACCCGGCTACAGATATGTACGCTGACAGCGAAGTGCGTTTACATCACCTGAACTATAAGCTGCCGATTGTGGTGGATGCACGTATGAAGCCGGGCTACCCTGATGAGGTCCTGCCGCGTGAGGATATTGTTAAGCTTGTAGATCAACGGTGGACCAGTTATTTCGCTTGACGCCTTAAAGCATCTTAACAGCCGGATTTTACAGATATGAAGGAGGCGTGAAGCATGATACGCAAGCTGTTGGGCGAGCCCCCGCGTGTAAATAATGGTTTCCTGCTGGATGCCATGAATAGCATGTCAGACATGTTACATTTGCTGGAACGACAAATCCAGGTCAGTGGTGATCCGACTCATGACTTTCGGAAGGCGGATATTTTGACGCGTGGTCTAATGTCGTCATTGGATGAACTGGAGCAGAGCCATCATGCTGCCGCCTTTTTTCGTATGAAAGTAAAAGCCGGATACGCTGAAGATATGAGCAAGGATGAAAAATCCGATTATGCCTTGTACGTATTCTTTTATAAGGATGGGTTTGTGCGGGTATTCTCTATTTTGGATAAGTTGGGTAACTGGATGAATGACCTATATGATTTAAAAACAGGGCAGTATAAGGCGCATTATTCGTATTTTACTGTGTTGCGACAGCTGAAGTATCTCAAAATGCATCCTATATTGACTGATAATTTAATTGATATCAAGGACACATATAACGATGCCATCAATCGCCTGCGTAAGCGGCGAAATACGGAGATACACTATATGAACACGGAAATGCAGGATGATCTCTGGCAACGTCACCGTGCTTTGTATGGCAAAATCCAACTGGAGGACCTCGATCACCATCTGGAAGATTTGCAGCAGGGCTTGGAAATGGTATGCCGGTCGCTATCAAACGCATTTTCTTATACTGCGAAACAATGGGAGAACCGGGCAGTGCGCCCATAATTATGACAGAAAATATCCTTTGACAAAGCAATGTAAACTATCTATACTGAAACCTAGTTTCAGAAAAATGCTTGAATTATTTTTTTATATAAACTAAACGGACAGCTAAAGCTGGAGTTTAACATATTTTCTTATCCAGAGAGGTGGAGGGACTGGCCCGATGAAGCCCGGCAACCCGTTCTTTCCCGGTGTAATGCACCGGGAGGGAACATATGGTGCTAATTCCTACAAAACCGCTAGAGTTATAGCGATTTTGGCAGATGAGAAAAGGTTCGCAAGGTGGGGCCCTTTTCATTCTGTGAAAGGGGCTCTTTTTTGTATAAATAAATAGCGATTTTATACAATCCTGAGAGATGACAACTGGTTAAAAGGGTAAGGAAGAAGTGAAGGGGGTCGCAGCACGTTGATAGAGCTTAAGCAATTAACCAAGCATTATGGTAAAGGCAACCGACGCGTTAATGCGTTGTCCGGGTTGAATCTTTCTATAAAGCGTGGAGAAATATTCGGGGTGATTGGTCATTCCGGGGCGGGCAAAAGTACGTTGATCCGCTGTATTAATTTATTGGAGCGCCCTACTTCAGGCGAAGTATGGGTAGATGGGGTTAATCTTGTCACTGTGAGTCAATCCCAGTTACAGAAGCAACGTCGAAAAATCGGAATGATTTTTCAACATTTTAATTTGTTGTCTTCAGCGACAGTGTATGACAACATTGCATTTCCATTGCGTCTGGTAAATACCCCTAAGCAGGAGATGGACAAGAAAGTTCGCGAGCTGCTGGAACTAGTGGGGCTCAAAGAACACAGTGGAAAATATCCGTCACAGCTCTCGGGTGGACAGAAGCAGCGGGTAGGAATTGCACGGGCACTGGCTAGTGATCCGCATGTGTTGCTGTGTGACGAAGCGACGTCTGCGCTTGATCCGCAGACGACAGGGTCTATCCTGAAATTGCTGTTGGATATTAATCAACGTTTTAATTTGACCATCGTATTGATTACTCATGAGATGCATGTCATTCAAAGCATTTGTGATCGAGTTGGCGTCATTCATCAGGGCGATATCGTGGAGCAAGGTCCGGTGGCGGAAGTGTTTTTGAAGCCACAGCATCAGGTAACTAAGGACTTTATCCAGCGGGAGGCAGAACATCCCGAGGAGTTACAAGCAGCGATTGCAGCTGCAGGTAGCGGGGAATCGGCACAGGTGGTACGTATCTCCTTCTTGGGCAGTAAAACTTATGATGCGATTCTGTCGCGTACGGCTCGAAGTACGGGTGTTGATTTTGCAATCTTGCAGGGAACCATCTCTACGATTAAAAATGTACCGTATGGACAGCTGATCGTTCGTTTTGAAGGAAACCATTCAGATATAGAGCATACGCTGCGCGAAGTATCTGGACAAGGACTTGATGTGGAGGTGATTGACAATGAGCGAACTTGATTTTTCGCAAGTGAGTTGGGAAGAGCTGGGGAATTCTACTCTGGAAACCCTTCAGATGCTCGGGGCATCTGCATTGTTCACCCTCGTTATTGGTTTGCCGCTCGGTATATTGTTGTTTCTGGCGAGCCGCTCCTCGTTGACTCTGATGAAGGTGATATACATTGTATTATCCTTCATCGTTAATATTTTGCGTTCCGTACCATTTATCATTTTGATCGTTGCACTTATTCCTTTTACACGATCGTTGGTAGGTACCTCGACCGGAGTGCTGGGAACCATTCCGCCATTGGTTATCGGGGCTGCCCCTTTCTTTGCACGTCTTGTCGAAACGTCTCTGCGTGAAGTGGACAAAGGTGTCATTGAGGCTGCACAAGCGATGGGAGCCTCGACAGGACAAATTATCCGGCGTGTGCTGTTGCGTGAGGCACTTCCGGGCCTGCTTGCCGCATTAACCATTACCGTCGTTACACTCGTATCGTACACGGCAATGTCCGGTATGATCGGGGGCGGTGGGCTGGGTACGCTGGCAATCAACTACGGCTATTATCGTTACGAAACGGCAGTAATGATCGTTGCAGTCGTACTGATGGTCGTATTGGTACAATTGCTGCAAATGGCAGGAGATCGCCTTGTGCGGCATTATACTCGGAAATAGGGAAAACATATAGATATCCTTATTGATCAGGACGTCTGATCCTGAATATTACAAATTATTGGAGGGGTAACAACATGAAGAAATGGGTATTGGCTGTATTGAGCTTGACATTAATTGCGGTACTGGCTGCTTGCGGTACAAAGAGCACTACATCGGATACAAACAATGCGGCCGAAAATACAGGCGGTTCACCACGTGAAGTCGAACTGAAAGTTGGAGCTTCTCCTGTGCCACATGCGGAAATTTTGGAAGCGATCAAGCCTCAGTTGGAAAAAGAAGGAGTTCGTCTTCAAGTCGTTCAGTTTAACGACTATGTACAGCCGAACGTGCAATTGTTCGACAAGCAACTGGATGCTAACTTTTATCAACATGTACCTTACCTGAATGTGATGAATAAAGAGCGTAAAATGGATCTGGTATCTATTGGCGCGGTTCATCTGGAGCCATTCGGTATCTACTCCCAAAAATATAAAAAGCTTGATGAACTTCCAGACGGTGCGACAGTAGCGATTCCGAACGATGCAACCAATGGAGGCCGTGCATTGCTGCTGTTGGAGAAACAAGGTCTGATCAAGCTGAAGGATGCAAGCAACATTGAAGCTACCGTAAAAGATATTACTGAAAATAAGAAAAACCTGAAATTCAAAGAGCTGGAAGCAGCTATGCTGCCACGTCAGTTGCCTGAAGTGGATATTGCGTTAATCAATACAAACTACGCTTTGGAAGCCAAGCTGAACCCGACCAAGGATGCATTGGCACTGGAAGACAAAGATTCTCCATATGCTAATGTACTGGTAGCACGTCCTGACAATAAAGATTCCGAAGCGATCCAAAAATTGTTTAAAGCTTTGCAATCTCCAGAAACTAAAAAATTCATTGAAGACAAATATCAAGGCGCAATTATCCCTGCATTTTAAGCAGAAAATAAGAAACCGCTGAACGTAAACCCCAGATTCTCTTGAACAAGAGGACTGGGGTTTCTTCTTGGCTGGAGTTGTAGGGATTGCTTAAATATTTTATACTTGGGGGTGACCGTTCTCTGTGAAGAGGAGGAAAACTGTTGAGAGACAAAGTCGCACTCATAACGGGCAGTGCCAAAGGTTTAGGTAAAATGACCGCTCTGCGTTTGGCTGATGAAGGTTGTGACATTGCACTAAATTATGTCCATAGCCAGGTTGAAGCCGAAGCGCTTAAGCAGGTAATTGAATCTAAGGGAGTACGCTGTCTATCTTTACAAGCAGATATCTCTGTTCAGGAAGATATCACGAGGCTGATCGGTGAAGTGCAGGATCGTCTGGGCGGGGTTGATATTATGGTGAACAATGCCGGACCCTTCATCCGGGAACGCCGTCTTTTTGCGGACTACAGTGTAGCTGAGATTCATGCCATGATACAGGGAAATTTGGTCGGTACCATGTTGCTGGATCATTTGGTATTGCCGCACATGCGTAGCCAGCAATGGGGACGTATTATTCATTTTGGCTTTGGTCATGCTGGAGAAGCAAGGGCTTGGCCGCATCGGGCTGTCTACGCAGCTGCCAAGGTGGGGCTGGTGTCTTTTACGAAGTCACTAGCTGTAGAGGAAGCTCCCTATGGCATCACGGTCAATATGATCTGTCCAGGGGATATCCGAGGAGCGAACAAGGAAAAGTCGATTGCCGATGTCATCGGCATGCAGGATAAAGAGACACCGCTTGGGCGTCCAGGAAGCGGAGAGGACATTGCGCGAGTGATCGCCTATTTGTGTGAGGAGCATTCAGATTTTATAACAGGCAATATTATGGATGTGTCCGGAGGATTGGACCCCATTCGGCCAACCATATAAGCTTGAGAGAGCTTCAGACGCTGTAATACAAAAAAGAGTCTTGAGCTTCGTTACCGAACTCAAGACTCTCTGATCATTATGCATCAAGCATTAGAATACTTGTACCACTTCTTGGACGCCTTCAACTTCTTCGAGAAGAGCGCGTTCAATCCCTGCTTTCAGCGTAATTGTAGAACTTGGGCAACTGCCGCAAGCACCTACCAGCTTCAGCTTAACGATGCCGTCTTCAACGTCAACCAGCTCAACGTCACCGCCATCGCGTTGCAGGAACGGACGGAGCTTATCCAGTACGTCTGCTACTTCATCATACATCTGAACGCTTTGTGCTTCGCTCATTAGAATTCAACTCCTTTCCTATACCTTGTTTATTATATTACAAAGCGGGCCAAATTAAAATGCCCGTCATCCAAAGCAGGTGAAAAAAATGTTAAGACCTATTATTGAATTTTGCACCAGTAACATGCATTTTGGTACTGATGAGATTATGGCTAAACTGGAACAGAATCCAGATTATGATGTGATTGAATACGGCTGCCTAAGCAATTGCGGTCAGTGTAACGCTGAGCCTTATGCGATGGTTAACGGTGAAATTGTATCCGCAGATTCAGCAGAGCTTCTGTACGAAGTGATTCTAAACAAAATTAAAGAAGCCGAAGCATGGGACAACCTGGATTTGGATTGAAAATAGAAGTCATCCGCAGGGCCAGCCTTCTCTTGTAGAAAATATATATTACTCATAGATGCAACAACAAAGAAGACCTGGAAGCAGGTCTTCTTTGTTTGTTGAGTATCCAATTAGCCAAAATGGCGTTTGGACTTCCAGAGCACACCGCTTTTCAGCAGACGTGGCACTCGTCCACGCAATGAGGTACTGCCCATAAAGCCATAACCGAATCCGGCCTTCTTGCCCAGCGCACCTAATGTACCGCGTAGCTTTAGAGGATGCGGGTGAGGCGTTTGGCCTTTCCACAGGTCGCGTACAATGTGGGCAATCTGCTCTCCTTGCACCTCTGCCGCCTGAGCGCTTGGAGAGTAAGGAAGGCTCGCACAGTCTCCGACGACGTACACTTCAGGATGATCTGGTATTTGATAATATTCATTTAGCACGATGCGACCCTGAGGGTCTTTAGGAACTGCTAAATCCTGTACAATTTTAACGGGCTGAATCCCAGCTGTCCATACAACCGCATCGGTCACAATTTGCTCGTCACGGTTGTAAATAGCTCCTGGCTCAATACGGGAAACCGCAACATGATTTAGTGCATTCACATGATGCTCCTTGAACCAGGCATGTACATACGCAGACAAACGTTGCGGAAATGCTGATAGCACCCGCTCGCCCCGATCCATAATCGTAATATTCAAATCCGCGCGGCTTTCACGTAACTCCGCAGCAATCTCGACACCACTTAGGCCGCCACCTACAATATGGACATGTCCATAAGGCCTGATTTCATTCAAGCGCAGATACGTTTGGCGAGTATGATTAAAGGACTGGATTGTACAGCTGTATTCTTCTGCCCCCGGTGTATTATGAAAGCGGTCGGTACAACCTAGTGCAATGACAAGCTGGTCATAGGGCAAAGGCTCACCGTCTTGAAAATGGACCATTTTATTCTCAAGATCCATCGATGTGACTTCTCCATATTTGCGAATAAGGCGTTGTTCATCGGGAAAATGTACCCGCAAATCAAAATCAGATACGGTACCTGCCGCAAGGGCATAGTATTCTGTTTTCAAGCCCTGAAAGGGCATTCGATCCACTAAAATAACTTGAATATTGTCGGGAATGTGTTTATCCAGCAATTCTTTGGCAATGGTAAGGCCGCCATAGCCGCCCCCCAGAATAACGAAATTTTTCATCAAAATCCGCCGTCCTTTCGTTACCGTGTCCCCGGCAATGGTCTGGTGTCTTGTCGATCTAGCCACAAGTTTTTGTTGTTGTAAAACCCGGAAAAGCGAGCCTGCCTTTGGCAGACAGACCAGTGTGTTCCGGGGCAGCATGAGGCTGCATGGTGTGAGTAATGGGGATAAAATGCACGCGGGAAATCTGAATCCGATGTTACACTTATTCGAAAACTTCGATTTCGTTATAGAAGGTGTCACGTTCTACAGGTATGCGTCCAGCACCTTTGACCAGCCAGATTAGCTCTTTACGTGTCAATCCGGAAGGGGTTAACGCACCTGCAGCATGGCTGATCTGCTCGCGCACAATCGTGCCATGGACATCTGATGCGCCAAAGGTAAGAGCAACCTGCGTCAATTGTGGACCAATATTAATGAAGTAAGCTTTAACATGGTCGATATTGTCCAACATCAAGCGGCTGATCGCAATAGTTTTGAGATCCTCGTAAGCAGAGTTGCGACGCATGATGTTGGCGTTTTTGCTTTTCGGCTGCATGGACAGTGGGATAAATACCATAAATCCGTTTGTTTCGTCCTGCAATTCACGAATTTGCAGCATATGCTCAATACGATCCTGATAAGTTTCGACTGAACCGTACAGCATGGTCGTATGAGTTTTCATACCGAGATTATGGGCCGTACGATGTACTTCAAGATAACGGTCCACATTGGCTTTGGTAACACGCATCTTCTTCCGATAATCATCAGATAAGATTTCCGCGCCACCACCAGTCAGAGATTGAAGTCCTGCCTTTTGCAGCTCTTGAAGAACTTCTTTAATACTCAAGCCGCTTATGCGTGTGAAAAAGTCAATTTCCGCCGCAGTGTATGCTTTCAGTGTAACATTGGGATACTTTTCGTTCAGCGCTTTCAGTGAATCTACATAGTATTGGAAAGGTACATGATTATTATGACCGCCGACGATATGGAATTCTCTTACGCCTGGATGGATATGTTGCTCTACATAATCAATCATTTCCTGTCCGGACAACGTATAAGAGCCTTCCTCCCCCTGATCCTTGCGGAAATTGCAGAACGCGCAGCGCGCTTCGCATACATTGGTGAAGTACAGGCTCATGTTTTCAATAAAATAAACCTTTTTTCCATTCTTGCGTAAATTAGCTTCGTTAGCCAACTGGCCCAATGTGAGAATATCGTCAGTTTCATACAAATATATACCATCTTCGAGGTTCAAACGAATCCCGTTTTGTACCTTTTCTACAATTTCCGCCATTCTGCGGTCTGTAAAAGGTGTAACTAATGTGGACATGCCTATTCCTCCTTCAAGTTGCTCTGTGCGAGGCTGCCCGCCAAATTAGCGGCACAAGCGCTTGATGCGCACAGGATGTCCCGTTCCGTCGGTAAGAATCCGGCAGCGCGGATATACGATATGTGAAAAATGTTACAATGCCAGGCTACAATGACGAATGTCTCTTAATTTCGCCTTTGAAATGACAAATTTCCGACAGTTTCTTTAACACACTCTTCACCTATTATAAACCTCACACCACTGGTGTTCAATACAAACGAGTAGAAAAAGAGGTGTTTAAGCCTGTAACGGAAGGACATTCCATGACTTGAGCACCTGCAAATAAGAGAGTATACTGAAGGGGAGCATGAAGTAAAAGAGGAGGATGGAGCTATGATTAACATCACCGATTCCGCTGCTGAACGCCTGAAAGAAATGCTGGAGCAGCAGGAAACGCCGAATATGTTTTTACGTCTGGGTGTTACGCCAGGTGGTTGTACAGGATTTTCGTACGCCATGGGCTTTGACGACAACGAGACGGATCAAGATATATATATGAATGTACAGGATATGAAAGTAGTCGTGGAAAAGGATAGTATCCGCTATCTGGACGGTCTGGAAATCGACTTTGAAGAGTCTGGTATGTCCGGCGGTTTCACGATTCATAATCCAAATGCTGTAGCTACGTGTGGTTGCGGTTCAAGCTTCCGTACAGCTACAGATGCAGGGAAACCAAACGAAGAGCCTTGTTAATTTTTCGAATGGTGGTCTGAATTATTCCTAAAGATATACGTTTAGGTTACGGATAACGGCCTTTGTAACGAATTTTACTCGTTGCGAAGGTCGTTTTTGTGTTTAGGTTCATCTTTTGCATAGGAAATACCGATATAACATTGAGTCTGGAGAACTATTTTCTACGTAAATTTACCTAAAGGAAGTGGAACAAGATGTTGAAAAAGAAATGGCTGATTACCCCTGTGGTTGCGGTGGCACTGTTGTTCAGTCAATCCGCAATGGCGGCAGTTACGTTTCCCGATGTGAATGGTACAAAATATGAATGGGCTGCCGAATCCATTCATTCGATGGTCGACAAAGGTGTTGTCAGCGGCTATACGGATGGGACCTTCAAGCCAGGCAAAACCATAACAAAAGCAGAATTTGTACATATGTTTCATAAACTTTTTACAGAAGTCAATTATTCAGCGGGTAAATCTTCAGAGTTTGTAGATGCACGCAAGCACTGGGCGAATCAAGATTTTGCAGCTATATTCAACGGGGATTATGTGTGGCCGTTTGCTGAAAGTGTAGGGGGCAAATATCCAAACTATCAATTCTATGTCAATCCTGACAAACCGCTGACCCGTTGGGATATGATGATGATTGCTTCTGTTCGAACAGATTATACCAATCAGACTCTTCATCCTGAGATTGCCGAAGTAATTTCCTCAGCTGCACAGTACAACGATATGAAAGTTCGCCAGGCAAATTACAATGACAAATTCTCAGCCTACTATCCGGTACTGTACATCGACACAACGGGAGAAGAGTACTCCTATGATGGAGATTTCCAGGATCAAAAGGCAGAAGCATTCTACACCCTTACCAAGATGGGCGTCCTTACCGCTGACAATGGATACCTTCGCCCAAAGGCACAGGTCACACGTGCTGAAGCTGTTACCCTTTTACAGCGTTTGTATGATGCTACAACCAAGTGACTTAACAAGACTGTAAAAATGAAGAGCGCTATCCCTAAAATGGTTAGTGCTCTTGTGTCTTACACCGTGCCATTGATTTAATTACGAAGATTCTTGCCGTAGCTGCTCACCTGACTTAGTCAGATTTCGCATCCATGGCGGATTCGCGACTAAGCTTATTTTACCGTGCTACAATGCCCTGAAATGATCTTCAACGCCCCGTCTATATTGTGCCAAACGCGTGTATAGCACATTTCATCTTCAATGGGATCATGGCCTACCGTTCCTCGTAAAGAAACGCGGGTCACCGTAACGACAGTATCATCCAGCGGAATTACTGATTGATTAAGAACTTGAATATCCGTAAAATGTAAAACACCCGAACGGTGGGCTTCCAGATCCGCTTCTTTGTTCAACACCTGTCCAAAGTGATTCACGAATATAAGCTTATCATGAATAAGCTCATCCAAGATCTTCACATCACTAGTCAACATTGCTTTACGCAGCTTTTCCTCGTATTCTATGATTTGATTTTCCTGCATATGAATAGACCTCCTTATGACAATGATTCAAGTAAGTAAAGGAAACATTATACACCTACCCATATCCCGTTACCATTGCTCTATTGTTTCAAATCCGTAAACAGCTCCTGCGCGGTTCGCACAAATAACTGTACAGCAAGTGAAGCATTGTGTAGAGAGGGGATAGCGATACCAATTTGACGCGTGATTAGAGGCGTGGTTTCCTTGACGGTCAGATCATGGGGGAACGTAGATAAGGCGAGAGAAGAGACAATGCCCATACCTAGTCCTTGTCGGACCATGCTGACCAGCGTGCTGATATTGTGAGTAATAAATTGTGCTTGCAACTGACTTTGTTCGCGTTCAAACCCTTCCATAATGGCGACCTCATGTCCACCTTTACAAAAGATCATCTCCTGTTGATTCAAGTCTCGGATGGCGATTTTGTCGTGCGATTGAAAAGGATGACCGTCAGGCAAGAGAATAATCATGTCATCCTGACATAAAGGAATTACATCTACCTCAGGGTCTGGCAACAGGATGATTCCCGCTTCAATTTCTCTGGTATGCACCCACTCCTTGACCTCATTGGTAGAGCCTTCATGTAAATCGAAAACAAGGTTCGGATAGTGCTGACGAATATGATGAATAATGGGGGGCAGAAAATAGGCTGAGGCAGAAGGAAAGGCACCAATCGTGATTGTACCTACGTCCAAGCCTTTTTCAGCGGCCACCTGCTGCTGTACTTTTTCCATGCTTTGCAGCATCATGCGAAATTGCAGCAGCACCTTGTGCCCAATATCTGTCAGCAGCACGCCTCTTTTTCGATCGCGCAGCAATAGCTGGACATCAAGCTCGTTCTCGATACTAGCGATGGCATGGCTGACCGCAGGTTGCGTCATATGCAGCTCATGGGCAGTTTGAGTAAAGTTTAGTGTTTCAGCTACGCGAACAAAGATCATAATCTGAGTTATAGTCATAAGTGAAAAGTTATCTCCCTTATTGAAAACATTCATTTTATTTATTAGTGACCACAGTATAAGCTAGTAAAGCAAAACTTTGCAAACGGCTATTCAGATTTTAGTCGTAAGCAATGCGCAATGAAATTTTAAGGAGAGAGAGACATCTATGAAAAAATTAACGCCTAAAGCTACGTTGTGGCTTGTCTTGATATTAGTGATGGTATGGGGGATCAACTGGCCGTTGACCAAGCTGGCTTTGCCAGATACGCCGCCGATATTTTTTTCGGGAATCCGCACGCTGCTGGGTGGTGTGATTCTGCTGTTGTTTGCTATGCGTAACCGGGAAGGTTTACGACTTAGACAAAATGCGTGGACTTATCTTGTGCTGGCTATATTTAATATTGCAGGCTACTATGGCTTGCAGACGGTAGGGTTGCGTTATCTGCCTGCTGGGTTGTTCTCCACTTTAGTATTCCTTCAGCCGATCTTGTTGGGATTATTCTCCTGGTTGTGGTTAGGAGAGCGTATGTTTCCCCTGAAAGTCATTGGACTGGTACTGGGTTTTGGCGGAGTAATCGTGATTAGCTCCGGTGGAATGACAGGTCATTTGTCTGTGCTGGGCATTGTATTGGGGCTAGCCTCAGGACTATGCTGGGCGCTCGGAACGATTTATATGAAGAAAAAAAGCAAACAACTGGATTCCATTTGGGCGGTGACGATGCAGCTTATTCTGGGAGGGGTCCTACTCAACGGAATTGGGTTTACGACCGAGAAATGGGGCGATATCCACTGGACAGCCTCCTTTATCGCGATTCTATTATTTATTTCAATATTCGTGATTGCGATGGGCTGGCTGATTTATTTTAAGCTAATCGACAACGGGGATGCGGGAACCGTCGGCTCATATACGTTTATGATTCCGGTACTGTCCACGATCTTTAGTATGGTCATGCTCAGAGAATCCCTCACTTTGACATTTGTAGTAGGGTTGGTGCTGATTGCAGTTAGTGTGTATTTAGTAAATACGGCTTCTCCCGGAAAACGAGCGAACCAAAGCTCGAAGGCTGATGAAACGAATTCCTGTACAAATGCTTAGAAATATAGGATTAGGAAAAATATACTAGAATATCAGAGGGGAGAATAGTAAAATATGACTATATAAATAGAGAGGAAGTTTGGTATGGGAGAGTTAAGCGGTCATACTCAGACTATGGAGTCGCAACCACAGTCTATTCGTAAGCTGGCAGTTGTGGCAACGGTCATTTCAGGAGTAGCTGTACTAGGCTGTATAGCCTTGGCGGTATGGAACTATAATCTGAATACAAAGGTCAATTCTTTAACTATAGCGAATGCATCGCTAAAACAGACAACGCAAGTCTTAACCAAGCAACAAAATGATACAGAGGCGCTACTGGGAAAAGTTAAATTAGCAGCCAACCTGTCATCCATAACGCATCTGTTAGAGCAGACATCTGTCGTTACTGATGATTTTGTATTGGAAAAAGTGACTTTTAATGTGGCAGAGGATGGAAAGTTGAAGGGTGTGCTACTGAATGTGAACAACCAACCTAATCTCGGTTTTGGCGGTGCTTATCAAGGTTATGGCAAATATAATATGTCTTCTGCTGCATTGACGAAGAAGGCAGAGGAAGTCATCAACATAGCTATGAAAGAGTACAATACATCTGACAAGCTTCCGGTATGGGATAAGAATACGAAGGTGGAAATAACGGTTCAAAATTATCCGCTTGGTAAGCGGGAAGGCGGCATTTTTAAGCTCACTGGTCAGCAATAGGAAGGAACTTAACGTTAATCCGATGCTGGGCATTACAGATCTTTGCCTTATGGAATGTAAATTGAGCGGGGGAGCTAAGAAATGGACAGATACACACCTACAGCGAGGGAACGCTGGCAGATGAAACAGAGTGAGCCGCAGCCGCAAGGCTGGGTGCTCGCTCTATTTGGCTGGATTTTTTCAGGTTTGGGGTTCGTATTTAGTTTTTTTGTCATTGGAGGCTTACTTGGGCTTATCGGCCTTGTTTTCGGAATTTTGACTAGAAAGATGGAACAAAGAAACACGCAGGGCATCCTGATTATCGTCATCAGCTCCGTCGCCATTGGCATTGGCCTGTTGATTTTTATGATTTTTTTCGCGCAAGGTTTTGTAGAAGGTCTGAGAGAAGGTTATAATGAGCATTATTAGGTCAGGGAGGTAACACCATTGAGCGTCATTGTTTCACAGCAAATCTCGGCAACGGGTGTGAAGGAATATACGAAGGTGACCAAAACATTTGATTCCCCTTTTACACCTTTGGTTGGACAGAAAATCAGGGATAGGGCATTTGGCGATATGCAATATTATGATGTCGAGGACGTATTTATTGATCTAGCGGAGAATGAGTACTGGGTAATTCTACCTGCCATTTTGCTGCATACAGATGATATTGAGGATATACGAGATGCTGTGCGTGAGTATCGTTCACACGGTTGGGAATGTACGAAACCTCTATAAATGCATACTGCTTAAGCATCAACGTGGAGACGTCTTTCTTTTGCCAGATAGGCGTTTTCTTGTGTATTTGTGTATAAACTATTCCTAATGATTGGCATGAAAAGAAAGAAATTATGCTGAAAATGCGCAAAATGTATCATTTTTTATCATAAAACGACAAGTTGGGAAATGAAAACGGACTTAATGTGTTATACTTAGTATATCAAAGGACAAGAGTCTAAAACGACCGGTAAGGCCCTTTCTTTGAAGAGCCTCTGAAGGGTTCAACGTTTATCCAAAATAAATGGTCAAAAGGAAAAGGGGAAATGCTAACGTGAGAGTGAATTTGAAATTTACGAACAAAGGGCAAGTTGCAGTTGAGAAGTTCAACAATGAGGAGCTTATCGAAATCTTTAGCCGCTACATTAAAACGTTATGCAAGAAGTATGATATCTCGGTTACGGTACCTGAGGATCTGAATGAGCAGATTTTGGAAGAGGGCACCGTAAAGGTCGTGTTGGATAAGATTAATTGTGACATGGACGCTTTTTTCAAGGAGCTGAGTCGGGATATCAAGGTCCCCCTGGTCAAACGATTGGGTACCAAACTGGATAACGTGTTTAAGACCGAGGTCGTGGAGCAAGAACAGAGCTAAGAATAGAGATCAAGCGAGATCTCATGAAGATTTGCATCATGAATTGAAATCATAAAACCTCCCGAATGGGGCGCATGGCTAGGCAATGTGCTCGTTCGGGAGGTTTTATATGTTTAAGCTGCTTTATTCAGGAGATAACATGCATGGCATGTCTGCGCCTTTTAACGTGTTGTTGTGGACGTAAGGCGCAGTTTGGCTAAATCAAACGAAGGCACCAGCCCTTCCTGTGCGGCGCGACCGAGCAAGGCTTCGATGGCGGCATAACCGCTATCGCCCAGATTAGCGGTAAAATCGTTCACATACAGGTCGATATGCGATTGGGCAACATCGGGTGATAGCTCTTGCGCATGAGACAATACATATTCACGCGAAGCTTCGGGATGTTTCCAAGCATATTCGACAGAGGCGCGTATCCAGTTGGTGATCGCATCCAGATCCAGCGTACGACGGGCAATAATAGCTCCGAGGGGAATTGGCAGTCCTGTATCTTCTTCCCACCAGTTCCCCAGATCAACTTGCTTGCTAAGTCCATAGGACGGATATGTGAAGCGTGCTTCATGAATCACCAATCCCGCATCTATATGTCCGTCACGGACAGCAGGCATAATTTGGTCGAACGGCATCACGACAATCTCGCCGACACCCCCAGGCACATGCTTGGCCGCCCATAGGCGGAACAGCAGATAAGCAGTGGAACGTTCACTTGGAACAGCTACACGCTTGCCGGACAGGGCTTCCGGACCTTTGACGGTGGAATCTTCCTTGGTCAGCACGAGCGGCCCGCAACCCCGGCCCAGTGCGCCGCCACAAGGCAGCAGGGCGTACTCATCCAGCACCCAAGGAAGTGCAGCGTACGAAATTTTCATGATATCAAGTCCGTCTGGTGTGATCGCCAGATTGTTGGTGATGTCGATATCGGCGAATGTAATGTCCAGCGCGGGTGCGCCCGGAATTAATCCATGAGCCAAGGCATGGAAGACAAAAGTGTCGTTAGGACAAGGTGAAAAAGCAATTTGCATCTATATAACCTCCGTTAATGTAGAAAATGCGGCTTCCAACGCTTGCAAAGCCTCTTTAATTCGCCAGGCTGCACGGTCACGCGGACCAACAGCATTGGAAATCGTGCGAATCTCCATCATCGGCAGCTCGAACCTGTTGGCCGCCACGGCAACGCCGTAACCTTCCATCGCTTCGACAGCAGCTCCGGGAACGCGTTTGGCTAGGCGTTCCGCTGTTGCCGCCGTGCCGGTGGCCGTCGAGACGGTCAGGATCGGTCCGGCGACGGCCGTCTGGCCAGCGTCACGCAGCGCCTGAACGAATCGCTGCGTGGTGGCAGCGTTCACGGCAATGCGGCTGGAGCCAAAACCCAGCTCGTCCACGCTGCTGAAACCCTCTGCCGTCTCTGCCCCCAGGTCGGCGGCAATAATCGCGTCAGCGACGACGACGCTCTCCAGTGCAGCGGCCTCCACGAAGCCGCCCCCAATTCCGGCGCTAATGACCAGACGGTAATCGCCTGTAGCTAGTGCCAGCGCGGTTGAAGCCGCTGCGGACGGAGCGCCTACACCAGCCAGTTCGACCACAAAGCGTGTGTCGCCTTTCAGGCCGCGCAGCACAGCCTCCCGTTCGCCTTCAACCGCGGTCATGACCAGGATGCGCCCATCTGATGTTGTATGCTCCATCGGTTGATTCCCCTTTAAATTTAGGTAATATGCTTTCTTATCATACTGCTTTTCCAAACGATGTTCAAAAAAAAGTCGACAAAAAAAGCGCTCTATGGCGCTTTTTCGGAGAAACCTGCAAGATTCAACAGATATGAAAATTGGTAGTTTAAACATATAACCATTCTAATCTGGAAGAACAGCGCAGACATAGCATATAATAATTATATCGGCTGATCCTTCGTGATTAGCTGAAACATTGTGATATTGCGGTCATAATGGCTTGGGGTCCCATTCTGATTGCGCACCCGAATCATCTCGCTGCTGAACAATTCGATATAGCCACAGCCTATCTCACAGTATACGCCTGCAGGGTCTTCTTGCCAGACCGAAACGAGGTGTTGAGACAGCGCCGCGGTAAAAAATTCGATGTTTTTTTGCAGTACACGTGGCGTTTTCTTGGGTTCCATAACGTAAATCCTCCCTATATCATGCCATTTGAAAATCAGCAATTGAACGTGGCTACTAAGTGGTTATTAGACATCATAATGAACTTAAACAACTGAAAAAGGTACGGTTCGTCCTTCTACTCTATGAAACAGACGTAAACACTGTACCGCTTAATGCTATTTTTGTAAAGCATCCGTTTGACCTTTTCGACATCCATTGTGTGTTTACACACATTTTACATTGCGTTTACACTTCTGTGATGCTAGTGCGTTTCATCTAATAGTACAATAAAGGGTAACTATACTGCATGAAATTGATGGAGGCCATATGTTGATAGAGAGTCAGAAGAAGGATAAAGCCGGGTCAGAACGTTACTTTAACCGAGATTTAAGCTGGATTGAATTTAATCGCCGTGTGCTCCAGGAGGCTCAAGATGCAGATACACCGTTGCTGGAGAGAGCCAAATTCTTAGCAATTGTGTCCAGCAATTTGGATGAGTTTATGGCTGTTCGTGTTGCAGAGACGCGCGAGAAGATCAAGGCTGGTTTTATGCAAAAGGATTTTACGGGATATACCCCCTCCGGTTTGTACAAGCGGCTGATCAAGCGTACCGTCTCGATGGTATCCGAGCAATATCGAACCTATCGTGATATTTCTCGCCTATTGACGAAAAAAGGTCTTTTGCTACTTGAATATAATGACTTAAATACGACACAGCGCAAGTCGCTGGATGCATATTTTCATGAAATTATATTTCCGGTGCTCACACCGATGGCGGTCGATCAGAGCCGTCCTTTTCCACTAGTTCACAATAAATACGTATATTTGGCAGTTGTCTTGAGACGTCCGGGAGATACGGAGGAGGATAAGCCGCTTTTTGCCATTGTGCAGGTGCCTTCCAATATTCCGCGTGTTGTTTCGGTACCGTTACGTTCGAATAGCAAGAAGAAATCATTTATTTTAATTGAGGAACTGATTAAGCATCATATACAAACGCTGTTTTCCGGATATATCCCCGAGGCGGTTCATGCCTTTCGGGTTACGCGTAACTCTGATTTGTCCATTAATGAAGAAGAGATCGAAGATTTGCTCGAAGAGATTGAAAAAGAGCTGCGTCGAAGACGGCGGGGAGCACCGGTCAGACTGGAAGTGGAGAAAGGGATTAACCCGTTTGCTCTGATGGAGCTTCAACGCGAATTCAAGCTGTTCGATCATGTATTTGAGATCGACGGGCCGTTAGATCTGACGTTTTTATCGTCTTTTGCCGATCATTTGGAGGGGTATTCGCATCTGAAGTTTCCGGCAATCAAACCATTGTATCCGGAAGAACTGCCTCCGCAAGAGGATATCTTTAACGTACTTCGCAAACGGGACGTGCTCGTGTACCATCCGTATGAATCATTCGATGCGGTAACTGATTTTATCATTGAGGCATCGGAGGACCCGGATGTAATGGCCATTAAGATGACCCTGTATCGTGTCAATGGAGAATCGAAGCTCATTCCGGCTCTGGCACGTGCAGCCGAATCGGGTAAGCAGGTGACGGTAGTGGTCGAGCTGAAGGCACGTTTTGACGAAGAACGTAATATTGCTTGGGCGCGTACGCTTGAAAAAGCTGGCTGTCATGTAGTCTACGGGTTGGTCGGCTTGAAGACGCACGCCAAAATTATTCTAATAGTACGCCATGAACGTAATGTGCTCAAACGATACGTGCATGTGGGAACTGGCAACTACAATGAAAGCACAGCTCGTGTATATACGGATATCGGGTTATTCACTGCGGATCCGGTGCTGGGTGAGGATGCCTCTGAGCTGTTTAATGAAATCACGGGTTTCTCGGCGCTCAAGACTCCGCAAGCTTTCACCGTAGCCCCGACGGGAATGAAAAATAAGCTGTTTGAGCTGATCCGCAGGGAAGCGGAGCACGCACTTGCAGGCAAGCCAGCCCGTATTATTGCCAAAATTAATTCTTTATCCAATCAGGAAATGATTGATGAACTATATGCGGCTTCTCAAGCAGGTGTAAAGATTGATTTAATCATTCGAGGGGTCTGCTGTTTACGCCCTGGCGTGGAGGGCTTTAGCGAGAACATTCGGGTTATCAGCATTGTCGACCGTTTCTTGGAGCATTCCAGACTGTTCTACTTTGAAAATGCAGGTCATTCGGAGCTATTCTTATCCAGCGCCGATTGGATGACTCGCAATCTGACTCGCCGGATTGAGCTGATGTGCCCGATTTATGACGACCGAATCAAAGAAATGCTGGTGGATATTTTACGTTTATCCTTGAAAGATAATGTAAAGGCGCGCCAGCTTTTAACTAATGGTAGCTATCAATTTGTAGCAAGAAACAACGAAGAGGCTCCCATTAGGAGCCAATTCGAAGCGATGAAGGTTAAAAACTGGAAGAAGGAAGAATGGACCACGACAACGTAAGATTCCAGGCCTTTTGGAAATCTTTTGCGACAGCCACCAGATCTCGTTGTTCCAGAATCGGTTCACTCCTGCTTTCCAGACGAATATGCAGCGCATCGTCTCCTGTTGTGGGATGGATGCTGGTGATGATGCCGGATTCGCTACGATCCATGCCGATTGCTAGCTGGAGCAGCGAGCCGAGCCGATGTACACGTTCTTCGTCGGAAGGCTCCAAAATATCTGCATGTGTACGCAGCAAGCGGGGGGTCCGATTTTTGGGGTGGTAATCAGCGATCAGCGCGGCTAGCACCGTTTCCCGGTGAGATAAACCGCCAATGCCTGCGTGCAAGATCCAGAACACGGAATGCTGGCGGAAATGATAGTAATTCAAGGCTGCGCCTGTTTTGTAAAGAGTTGCTGCAGTTAGTAACAAGCGTTTGTCCATAGCGATTGAGGTTCCCTCAGCTAAAGTGTCATAGAGCCGGACGGCGTACTCGTTAACCCGCTTGACATGCGCTTCGCTAACCGGGACAGCAAACGACAGGATATTGCGAATGGACGCGATGAGCGGGTTAGCCACCACAGGTTGCTCAGCGTTGACTAGCTCATGAAACAGGCCGTCTCGCAGACCCGCTCCACTGACCAAATACGCGGAGCCTTGAGCAGCTTCAAAGATCGTTTTCAATATAATGAGCCCCGGTACGATAATGTCGGCTCTGTCTTTGGACAGGCCGGCTGTTTTTTTGCGTTTTTCATAGGGCAGATGAGGCAGACTACTATAGAAATAATCGACATCTTCTATTGTCATTTCGTAATGGTGTGTCACAGGAAGCGAGTAATCCCGACGTTTCTGATTGATTTTAGCCAAAGTACGGAGAGTTCCACCCAACCCGATAAACGGCAGACCCGGATTGGAGAAGATCCAATCATGGTTTTGCAGTGAAGAACGGACAAAGCTCTCCATTTCCTCAATCTGTCCAGGAGACCATTCGCCATTCTTGACCTCACGTCCAAAGCGCCAATTCATATTGACTGCGCCAAAGGGAAATGAAACTGTATGCAGTCGTGTCCGATCACGGAACAGCGTAATTTCGGTACTGCCGCCCCCGATGTCAATAATAATTCCGTCACTCACATTCATTGTATTCACTACGCCCAGAAAACCGGCATAGCCCTCTTGCTCCCCGCTCAGTATTTCCAATGTTAGATCTGTCTCTTCCGCAATCCATTGAACGATTTCGTCCGAATTCGCCGCATTGCGGATGGCCGCTGTTGCTGCTGCACGCATTCGGACAACCCCGTGCATACGGCACACTTCCATAAATTGGCGTAACAATGGAGCGATGCTGCGTATTGCTTCTCGTTCCATACGACCGTTGGCCCCAACCTTTTCGCTCAGCCGGGCAGCTTCTTTGCATTCCTGCACAATTCGATAAGCTCCTGTCTCTGTCATTTCATAGATCACGAGACGTATAGAGTTTGAGCCAATGTCCATGATGCCAATTTTGCTATTCATGAGTTGACCTCCTTGTTGAAAGAAACCATTTGCCAGCAAATTCAACTGCTCCGTTCTAAATGGTATTCAGATTATTGTCATTGTACCAGTGTTGTCCGGTGCATGCTACCGTTCACCATGATCTTGTCGAAATAGACACATGATCCTGACAAACATCCAAGAATAGCACACCCCTATTGAGTATGTATAAGTATACCTGACGGCGAAAGGAGAGAATTAGATGAGACAACTTGCAAGCAAATGGCTAAAGACGAAGGCCCTCCTCCATCATCCACATACCGCCGTTTATATACCGGAAACCTGTCTATATAGTGAAGAACAATTGCGCATGATGCTGCGGCGGCATGCTTTTGTATTTATAAAACCCGTAAAAGGAGGCGGAGGGGGCGGAGTCATGCGCGTGGCAAAGGAGGGGAGGGGCTATACCTGTACGCGTATGGAACAAACACATCGGTTCAGCCATTTTAGTGCGCTTGTAGTCGGAATCGATAAGCTCCGAATCCAACGTCCGTATCTCATTCAGCAAGGTATTCAACTAGCAAGTATCCAAGGTAGACCTGTTGACTATCGAGTCAAAGTCGTAAAGGAAGGGGGAAAATGGGAGTTTCGTGCAGTGGTGGCGCGTCATGCTCGCCCCGGACTGGTCATAACGAATTTGTGCAAAGGAGGAACTTTGTTGAAGGGAACCGAGGCACTTCGGATGATATATCCGCGACGGCTAGCTATACGAAAGCGGCGGGAGATCGTTGAACTTACACAGCACTGTATTCCTATACTCGAAAGGAGATTTCCCGGGATCGGACAACTGGGATTTGATTACGGGCTTGATTGGAATGGACGGATATGGATTTTAGAGGTAAACACAAGACCTCAATAAATTCATGTTTTTTTCAAAAAGTTACCATTATAATCTATTAACAAGATGCTAAATATAATATATTTGTATAAACATAAAAAAAATTTTTTTTGCGTTTAATCGCCAAAATTCTGTGTATAAATATTGTCCACATTATCCCCTGTCACATATAAGGGTTAACGACACTTACCAACAATTTATACACAGGATTTCCACAATTGACTGTGGATAACAGAACGCTTGTTCCGTTTTTGGTATTTTGATAGAATAGATTTTGAAATAAAAGGAAAGGTTGTGTCGAGGATGGCTATGCTGACGGATGAAATGCTTTTGGATTCCTATCAGATGGCAATCGAGCTTAAACTTGAATGTGACTTCATTGCACTGTTGCTGGCTGAAATTCACAAAAGAAATCTAGAGATGAATACAGCCGTAGTCCTTCATTAGACCGGACAAGCTCTCGTACTGCGACTGTAAAGTCATTCAGGGTTCGGATGACTTTACGGACAATCACTGCAACGAATAGGCACACCGTAAAAAAGGGTATTTCACTCCAGAGATTCAAACCTGGAGTAAAATACCCTTTTTTGTCATAGTCTAAATTAACTACATTTTCATGTTACTGCTGTGACCGGGAGACAACTTGGCGTCAGGATCTACATAGACCTTGGCGTTGTTGACTGCCGTAGGGGCTTCACCAAAGCCAACCGCGATCAGCTTGAGCTTGCCTGGATAGGTGGTGATGTCTCCTGCAGCGAAAATGCCAGGAATATTCGTCTCCTGACGAGAATCGACCACGATGGAGTTACTTTCGATTTCAATTCCCCATTCAGCAATCGGGCCAAGTGTGGATACAAATCCAAAGTTAACAATGACATCGTCCACTTCGATTTCCTGAGTTTCTTTGGTTTTTACATGAGCAAGAGTGACCTTCGTAATCGTATCTTCCCCATGCAATTCTGCAATTTCCGTTGGTGTAATAACGTTTACTTTGGAAGCGAGGAGGTTTTCGACACTGTGTTCATGCGCGCGGAATTTGTCACGGCGGTGAATCAATGTAACCTGTTCTGCAATCGGTTCCAGCATAAGGGCCCAGTCTACAGCAGAGTCACCGCCGCCACTGATTAGCACCTTACGGCCTGCAAATTTGCTCAGGTCGCTGACAAAGTAATGCAGGTTCGTTTTTTCAAAACGATCGGCACCTGGAAGCTCCAGTCTGCGCGGCTCGAAAGCACCCACGCCAGCGGTAATGATAACCGCTTTACCATGATACTCGCCACCTTTGTCTGTTTTGACGATGAAGTGGCGTTCTTCTTTCTTCTCTAACGATACAACTTTCTCTTCTAGCTGCACCTCTGGATTAAAATGGTTCATTTGTTGAACCAAATTGTTGACCAGTTCCTGTGCAGTCACTTTAGGAAAGCCAGCAACGTCATAAATATATTTTTCAGGATAAAGGGCTGCAAGCTGGCCGCCCAGTTGGGGCATACTTTCAATTAAGGTGACGGATGCCTGACGCATTCCTCCGTAAAAAGCGGCGAAAATACCGGCTGGACCGCCTCCGATTATGATCAGATCGCGGATCTCCGCACCTGTGGATTGAGCTGTCACTCTAAAAACACCTCCGAAAGGGATAGTATGAATTGTAGATATTGAATCAGCCGCATAGAGGTTCAGATAGCCGCCGAACGTATGATTCACTGCTTATCATTATAAACTGCCGGGTTCCTCTTGCAAAGTTAAAGCGATTAATATTTGATGAAGACTTTCCTATGAGTATAAATTAACCGTGTTGAGAGAAAAGCTGTGAATATTGAATGATTATGTATATCGGAAGGGGTAGAAGCATGAGCAGTATTCCCAAAATTGTCATTGTGGGCGCTGGATATGGCGGAATATTGACGGCTCAGCAATTGCAAAAGGAGCTCAAGCACAATGAGGCAACTGTCACGCTAATCAACCGTCATGATTACCACTATATTACGACTCATCTTCACATGCCTGCGGCAGGAACGGATACGATTGAGCATTCGAGGATTCCGATTGCGCAGCTCATCGATGAGTTCAAGGTGGATTTAGTCAAAGGAACAGTTAAGGAAATCATACCAACGGAGAAAAAAATCGTGCTGGAGGATGGCTCGCTATCCTACGATTATTTGGTTATCGGACTAGGTGGGGAGCCGGAAACATTCGGTATTCCAGGGATGGATCAATTCGCGCTGACGATTCGCAGTATTAACTCTGTGCGCCTGATTCGAGAGCATATTGAATATCAGTTGGCCCTATATAAAAATGATGGTAAACCAGGTCGCCTAAATTTCGTCGTAGGGGGCGCTGGTTTTAGTGGCATTGAGTTTGTAGCGGAGTTGGCGGATCGTCTGCCACAGCTGGCTAAAGCTTACGATATCGATTTTAATCGAATTCAAATCATTAACGTTGAGGCAGCTCCTACAGCATTACCAGGGTTTGATCCTGAACTGGTGGAGTATGCGATGGATGTCCTCAAACGTAAAGGGGTTAACTTCCGTATTGGAGTTCCGATTAAGGAATGCCTGCAGGATGGTGTAATCGTTGGTGAGGGTGAGAAAATTGAAGCCTGCACGGTCGTCTGGACGGGTGGGATCCGTGGGAACGGTTTGATCGAGAAAGCCGGATTCGAAGTGATGCGTGGAAGGGTGAAAGTCGACGATTTTCTGCGTGCACCGGGTCACGATGATATTTTCATTATCGGGGACAGTTCTCTGATGTTTAATCCGGAAGGACGCCCTTATCCACCGACTGCCCAAATTGCAATGCAGCAAGGAGTGCTTTGTGCCAAGAATCTGGCCGCTACGCTCCGCAAAAAGGAGCTGCACAAGTTCGTATTCTCCAATAAGGGTACAGTTGCATCTCTTGGAAAGGGCGAAGCCGTCGCCGTAGTAGGTAAACGCAAAATCAAAGGCTGGGTGGCCGCACAGTTGAAAAAGATCGTAGATCTACGCTATCTGTTCATCATTGGCGGCATTCCACTGGTATTGAAAAAAGGGCGATTTTTCTAATCTCAGCCAAGTAGTCAAGATGCACCTAAAACAATAAGAACAGAAAAAGGTTTCCACGACTCCTACCAGAGCCTGGAAACCTTTTTTCTATTGCTTTGCTTTTCTTTTCTATTATTAGAGTTCCTACAGCTTCAGCATGTCTTCAAATGTTTCTTCGTTCAACACGCTGCCGACATAGAAGGAACCAAATTCACCGTAACGGGCACTTACTTCATCAAAACGCATTTCATAAATTAGCTTCTTGAATTGAAGTGCGTCGTCGGAGAACAGGGTTACGCCCCATTCCCAATCATCGAAGCCGATGGAACCTGAGATGATTTGCTTTACTTTGCCAGCATAGCTGCGCCCAATTAAACCGTGGCTGCGCATCAAGGTGCGACGTTCGTCCATCGAAAGCATGTACCAGTTGTCATCCAGGTCACGTTTCTTGTTCATTGGATAGAAACAAATATAACGAGCCTTGTTTAATACAGGTTTCAGGCGTGCGACAATTTGTGGATTTTGCATTGGATCTTCTTCCTTGCTCAAATAATTACTCAGTTCGACCACACTTACATAAGAATAAGTTTTGGTCGTATATTTGGCGAAGGTTGTTTTGTTGAACTCATTTTCCAGTTTATTGAGGTCTTCCAGCGTTTCACGCAGGTGCAGCATAACAAAATCAGCCTTTTGTCCGACTATAGTATAGACAGCCGAGCTGCCCAGGCCTGCTTCCTCGGTAACGCTCCATTCCTTCATAAACTCTTGAAGCTCGTCCAGTGCTCCCGCGCGCTCTTCATCGTCTGCGGTTTTCCATTCCGTCCAGTTGATGGACCGGAAATCGTGAAGCGCATACCAGCCTTCCAGTGTGGAGGTTACTTCGTTGGGTGTTGCTGGGGTTTGTTGAGGTTGATGTTGATTCACGATCTACACTCCTTTACGATCTGTAAATGTAATCGGCTTAGCCGAAATATGTGTACTTCCGTATATCGTTCCTGTATCCAATACGTGATGTTTAACCATTATATTGTAGCTCAATTTGGAGCTTTTCACCAATGAAAGAAGTGTGAAGAATATTATTTTTCCATGATGCAGGTCACAAAAGTCATAAAATAGTTAGTATTCTCGAAAAAAGAAGAACTCGGACGAATACGGCTGCCAAAAAGGAGGACAATTGCCCTTATTTTGTTGGTCCCACCCGAGGGCAAGTATGATAGAATAGTAAAACATCTTGGAGAACGTTATGTCAGGAAAGGAAGAATGTCGGAATGCGGATGAAAAACCTGCTGCACTATACTGAGAACCACCGCTACTGCGTTTATCGGGAATTTGGCTTGAGCGCACTGGATGAATTGATGCTGGGAAGTGTCTATCAGCCGATGGTAGGCGCATTTGCGGTCAGTCTATATCGACTGTTGTTCCAGCATGTGCCAGTCGGACAGATCGGTTATTCGCCGTTGGAACAGCAACGTCGACTTTTTCTGACACTGGGACTGGAGCCAAGTGAGAAGGGACGCAAGTATTTGATTGAACAGACCTCCAAGCTGGAGGCTGTCGGTCTGTTGCAGACGTCCAGGCTGTATGCGCCTGAAACGGACGATTATATGTATGAATATGAGATGCAGCCACCGCTCGCACCTGCTGAATTTTTCAGAACGCAGCACCTCACCCTTTTGTTGAGAGACAAAATCGGTAAGTTTGCAGTGCTTTCTCTGAGAGAATCGTTGTGGAGCAGGGAATCTAGCGAATGGTCGCAATCTTCCCATAATAAAGAGAATATTTCGGTTCCGTTTTATGAGCTGTTTGAGCTGAACACCCATGTTATCGATTATGAGCTGGAACAGGCGCTGTCCGAGGTGTCCACGAGCCGTCAGACTGGAGCATTAGCGTCCGAATCGGAGGAAGCATTGAACTATGCCGATATTATTCTTCGTTTTCCGCGTGAATCCGCCAATCGCAAGCACGTGGAACGTCTTCGATTTGAACACGAGCAATT
Organism: Paenibacillus sp. lzh-N1; assembly: GCF_002872435.1. Classification (NCBI taxonomy): domain Bacteria; kingdom Bacillati; phylum Bacillota; class Bacilli; order Caryophanales; family Paenibacillaceae; genus Paenibacillus; species Paenibacillus sp. lzh-N1. Next base: position 2,877,728 of record NZ_CP025696.1, read on the forward strand.
AGGTATGGTCAATTACGTGGTCCGTAAATTTGATCTCTCTGTACAGGATATTAGCCGCTTGCTGGATGAGGACGGCATTTTTACCGAAGCAGGTGACTTATTGCTCGACGAGCTTCAGCTTCGGGCTAGCCAGCACTCCAGGCAGGAACGGAAGCGTCAGGAGGAACAGCAGGTGCAGGCCGCCAAGGTGGTTGCCTTGCGCCAGAGGGAAACTTCCACACCTGAAGAGCCGCCTGCAGAGCAGGCTGTGGAAATGGAATTTTATGTAGAGGTACCACCACAATTCACAGCCAAGTGTGACATTCACCAATATAATATGATGCTGCGCAACGAGCCTTATCGCCGTTTGCTGCAAACTTTTTTCCCCGGCACGGTTCCCGGTAACCTGCTGGATATATTCGAGAAGATAGATATCAGCTATAAGCTGCCTGGTGAAGTCATCAATGTGCTGATCCATTATTTAATGTCACTGCTCGTATCGGGGAGCGATCAACGGATTAACCGCAACTTTGTCGAGGCCGTTGCCTCCAACATGCTGTTAAAGCAGGTAAACACTTACGAAAAAGCCGTTCAATATATAAGGGATCAAGCCAAGGTAAAAGGAAAACAGTCTACTGCTTCTTCTTCCGGAGGCAGATCCCGCACGTATGCCAAAAACAATGGGCCTGCCAAGCCGTCTATTCCGATCGTACAAGATCAACCTTCCGAGGAATCCGTATCCGAGGAAGAACTGGATGAACTGCTTCGCCTGGCCGAACGATTGCAATCCGGCAAGCAAAAAAAGGTATAGTGGAAGCCAATTCAATAATGTGTCGACTTTATGGCGGTCGGCAGCGAAGCGTCTCTCCCGCTCCATAACTCTGCACATTTTAGAAAGGAGGAGTGTCCTTGGAATCACTCGGTGATTTGCTACAGCAGATGCAGAACCCCTCGTTTCGCCAACGCACTCGCAGCGTAGCCGATCAGGTTCTAAATGATCCGTTGGTGAAGGAATTTTGTGCTGCCCATCCTGATGTGGACGAAACGCAATTGCGACTTAATATGAGTATGCTCTTTCAGTATACCCGGGATCGTCGAAATTGCGACAACTGTCCGGGATTGGAACGGTGTCCTAACGATTTTCAGGGTCACTTTTGCAAGCTGGGCGTGGAGTACCCAAATGGAACAGCGGAAATGGTGGACATTCGGACCCCGTGCGCCAAGCTGGTTGCTTCTCAGCATGAACAACGGGTGCGCGAGCGAATTAAAAGCTTTTATGTAGATGAGCGCGCGCTGTTGGAAGGCTATAATGCCGTTGAAATTGCGCGCAAGGATTTGCAACGCGTGCCTGCAGTAAATCAGGTATTCCGCTATATTGAGGAAACCAAAAGTCAGGGTTTATTAAAAAAAGGGCTGTACCTAGAAGGTACGTTTGGTACGGGAAAAACCTTTTTGATGGGCTATCTGTTGCACGAGTTGGCTCTGTCGGGTTTCAACGGTGTGATTGTGTACATGCCTGATTTTGTTGAGGACTTAAAATCCATGATTCAGGATGGACAGAAGCTCAAAGAAACGACTGAAATGCTTAAAAATTGTGATCTACTTGTATTTGACGATATTGGTGCTGAAAATTTGAGTCCATGGGTACGGGACCATGTAATGGGCTCCATTTTGAATTACCGAATGAACCGCAAACCGACCTTTTATACTTCCAATTACTCGCTGCAAGGGCTAGAGAAGCATCTTAGCTTTACAAGCAAAGACGGAGAGGAAATGTACAAGGGACAACGCTTGATGGACCGGATTCGTCCTTTTGTAGATGTCATTACCGTCAAGGGGAAAAATCAGCGAGGATAAGCGGTTATCTGCCTGCTCTTTTGATATCTTACAATTAAAAGACTATTGTGATATAATTAAAAGTGTCGAAACAGACATTACAGGTTATAATAATGTTGACTTTTCTATAAAGGAGGAACATACAATGGCAATTGTTAACGTGTCCGATCAATCCTTCAACGCAGAAGTCGAAGGCACAGGAACCGTTTTGGTTGATTTTTGGGCGCCATGGTGCGGTCCTTGCAAAATGATCGCTCCAATTCTGGAGGATCTGTCCACAGAAGTTGGCGATAGTGTCAAAATCGCGAAGGTGAACGTGGATGAAAATCCAGAGTCTGCTTCCCGTTTCGGCGTGATGAGTATTCCTACCCTGATCGTCTTCAAAGACGGACAGCCTGTTGATAAAGTGGTAGGCTTGAACTCTAAAGAAGCATTGAAAAGCATGCTTACTAAACACCAATAATCATGGAATGTGACCCATGCTCCTGCGGGGGCTTGGTGGAGCGCCATGAACAGTCAATGCCTCCGGTTATATATACCGGGGGCGTTTTTGTGCATTATTCCTATATAATATAAGTATTAGTTGAGCAGTCATTAAGAATGGAAGGAGGAACCGGGCGAATGAAATCCTATGCGGAGGACTTGCAGAACCAGGAGAAGGCGCTGGAGAATATACGGCACAAATTAGCATTACTGCCGGATGCATCAGGCTGTTATCTGATGAAGAACAGTGAAGGCACCATCATTTATGTCGGCAAGGCCAAAGTGTTGAAAAACCGGGTCCGTTCCTATTTTACAGGTAGCCATAACGGCAAGACGCAACGACTGGTTGCCGATATTCGTGATTTTGAATATATCGTTACAGGCAGTAATATGGAGGCGCTCATTCTGGAGTGCAACCTTATTAAAAAGCACCAGCCGCGTTATAACGTGCTGTTGAAGGATGATAAAACCTTTCCGTACTTGAAAATTACGAACGAGGCACACCCCAAGCTGGAGGTAACCCGTCGCGTTCTGAAAGATAAAGCGAAATATTTTGGACCGTACCCTAATTCCTACGCGGCACATCAGACGAAAAAGCTGCTGGATCGTATGTATCCGCTGCGCAAGTGCGGTGTGATGCCAAAAGAAGTGTGTCTGTATTATCACATGCATCAGTGCTTGGGACCTTGTGTGAAAGAGGTTGAGAAGGAAACATATGACCAGATCAGTCAGGAGATTGGTTCCTTTTTGAGTGGAGGACATGAGGAAATTAAAAAGGATCTCCAACGTAAAATGCAGGAGGCCGCAGAGGAATTGTACTTTGAGCGTGCCAAGGAGCTGCGGGATCAGATTATTAGCATCGACGCGATGATGGAAAAGCAGAAAATCACCACATCTGATGCGAAGGACCGGGATGTATTCGGCTTTTCGGTAGATAAGGGCTGGATGTGTGTACAGATTCTATATGTCCGTAAGGGTAAAATGATCGAGCGCCATATGTCGACTTTCCCTTTCTACGGTGAAGCTTACAGTGATTTTATGTCCTATGTGACGCAATATTACAGTGACAACCCGGCAGTACCGCAGGAGATATTGTTGCCGGATTCTCCTAAGCTGATGAAAGCAAAATCGGCTGATGTTGATCAACCGATTGCAACAGAAACTGAGCTTTACAGTGCAACTACAGCTGAGACTACCGGGATTACAGATGAGGAAGCAGTACAAACGGAGTCAGACCGTTCTGCTGACCCACTGCGGGTAGCCGAAGCACGAGCAGCTTATGCAGAAGGAACGAATCAAGCTCAAGTTGGTGACCAAGAAACCGGGGAAACAGAAACAGAAACTCAACTATCCGGTGGACTGGAGGACCCATCTACGGCAGCTCTCGCTCTGGCTGAATGGTTGGATATAAAAGTACTTGTGCCACAGCGTGGGCTGAAAAAGCAAATGACGGGTATGGCGACGGAAAATGCACGTGTTGCTCTGGATGAGAAGTTTAAGCTGATCGAGCGGGATGAGGAACGGACATCCAAAGCTGCAAGCAATCTGGGACGTGCCATTGGGCTGGATAGTCTGCATCGGGTAGAGGCGTTCGATAATTCCAACATTCAGGGTTCTGATCCAGTCTCGGCCATGATCGTCTTTATTGATGGCAAGCCTGCCAAGAAGGAGTATCGAAAATACAAGATCCGTTCCGTGCAGGGACCAGATGATTATGAGACGATGCGTGAGGTTATTCGGCGTCGATATGAACGTGTGCTGAAGGAAAATCTTGAACGTCCCGACTTGATCATTGTCGATGGTGGGCGTGGACAAATTAAAGCGGCAACCGATGTATTGGAAAATGAGTTGGGTTTGTTTATACCTGTGTGTGGTTTGGTGAAAGATGCCAAACACAGAACTTCCCAACTACTGATGGGAGAAACATTTGAGGCCGTGACACTTGCACGCAATAGCGAGGAATTTTATCTGCTGCAACGGATCCAGGACGAGGTTCACCGTTTTGCCATTACGTTCCACCGCGAGCAGCGCGGCAAATCTATGGTAACTTCCCAGTTGGACTCCATTCCAGGCATCGGCGAGAAACGGCGTAAGTTGCTGCTCAAGCATTTTGGATCGCTCAAAAAAATAAGAGAGGCCAGCGTCGAAGACTTCCGGCCTCTCTCTATTGGGGATAAGCTTGCTCGTCAAATTATAGCTGCCCTTCGGGAGGAGGAGTCGTAGAATACGGCTCCTCTTTTTTCATGGGTTCAAACATGATTCGATTAGGCTTTTTGGGACTAAACCAGTAAATGATGTAGCCTACAATAGCCGGAAGTAAGATCCAGAATAGGCCGGCGCTCACATTCACGGTGTCTCCCAGACTTATCACACTAAGTCCCATTAATATGCTGTCAAAAATAACGTGGCTGAACATAGCAGCGATAAAGCCGTAACGCAAGAACACGAAACTAAACAGCAAACCAAGAAAAGTCAGCTCAATAGGTCTGGAAATCACCGGATAGATCGGATAAAGCGTATGTCCCAGTGCCCAAATAAGCGTAGTGATCAGACAAGCAACAAACGTATTCTTGACTATTTTTTTTACCATCGGAATACCAAATAGACGGTAAACAGTTTCTTCTCCAATACCTGCCATCCAAGCCATAATCGGCAATAGCCATGGATAAGCCATATTGTAAGGGGACTGCGTGGCGTCTGTAGTGGAGAACGTATTAAATGTGCGCTCCAATACAAAGAACAAAATGGATTGTACGCCCAGTAAAATGAAGGCCCACAAGTAACCGACATACATACTGCGAAGCACATACAGTCCGTAGCCTGGCTCTTTAGCACGTGGCCATGCATTTAGTCCAACCTGACGCATAAGCCCGTCACCGCCTACCAAGGAGAAATAGATAGCTACAGCCATGAAGAAGGTAACACCAACCTGGAATACCATAAGAAATAAAAGCATGCCCTTACTGCCTGCTTCAGCTTGCAATAAAGGTAGCATGTTCATTGTCCCAGCTATACTAGCAATAAAGTATACAATGGACAGAGAAATACCACGAACAAATGAAGTATGTCGTCGAGTGAGTGACGCATACACAATGGCAAGTACGCCCAGGACAAAGCTAAATAGGGCATAACCCGCATAAGTCATCCAATTCGCCCAGTATGTTTGCTTTTTAACATAGTCGGTATAGGACGAAGGGGCCGAAAAGCTTTGGGTAAACGAGCGAACATCCCCGTCTTCAAAAGTAAAAGCCAGCGTAAGTACCGAGGCGCCGATTTTCTTTTCGTCCACGGTATATTTTAATCCACCTTCCCCCTCAGTGGTCGCGAGCTTCAATTCAGATGGCTTAAAGCCAAAGCGTTTGATCCATATTGCTGCAGCCTGTTCCTTGGCTTCGAGCGTCATGTCACCCTCAGCTACACGTACAAGTCTGCTTCGTGCTTGTTCATCTGTAGAAACATCAGCCTGTGTGTAATTGGTGCTGGAGGTGATCCGTTTAAAGCTAACGACCTTCCCAGTGGATAAATCCACATGGATTTGCAGCTTGCCCTTCGCTGAGGAGTCAGGCAAATCAACCCGAAAGGTTTCATAAGGATAATTTTTTTTCCATGTACGATCGTACTCTTGAACCAATTTTTCTCTGGATAAATAACCGTACAAATCTGTTTCAGCCTGATAGGTTACGACGGGCTTCTCTGGCTGTGATTCCGTATAGCCCAGCTCGGAACGGGCAAAGTCCAGGGCGTGTATGACCGCTTCTTGTTTGCTGATGACCTTTGCATTCATCAATGATTCCGGACTTGGATTGCTAATTGAGGGAATAAGCAATTGAAAGATAAAAAAGCAAATCAGGCCAACCCCGCCCAGCAAGCCTAATTTTTTGAAGTTGGCCGTGAGCACGACCGGTTTCCCGATAGGATTCATGAGTTTCCTCCTTAATCTGTAAATAAGAACATCCATTAAAGATATCATACTGCACAGGTTCCCGCCAACAGACCAGCGATATTCATGAAAATAGAGTGAAAGCACTTTAAAGTTTTAATAAAATTAGATAAGCTGTGATTAATCGATGTCTATTCGCGAATTAAAGCCAATTTCACGTTTTTTCGGCGAAATCGGTTTTGTGATCTGGATAGAGAAGGATTATAATCTTGAGGCAATGCCTATGAAATATATGGGTAATGATATACATTTAAGCCGAATTTCTATGAGAAAACGGGGGAACCATGTTACTGGGGTGAATTTTACAGCCGATCCTGATGGACCGGAAGTGTAAATAGGGCATACTGTGCTGTCCGAATCCGTCAGCTAACCTCGTAGGCTGTGGGCAGGAACCAAGTCAGGCACTCGGTTTTCCGGTGTCTTTTTTTGTGTGTATAAAAGTGTTTGGATTGGTTAGACCGCTGCGGGTTCAGATTATTCTTCCAATTGCAGTTATCCCCGGATTTTTTTGATTGTATAAACCCTTTAATGGTTAAAATCCGGAGATAAAGGCAAACGCTTCGCTTCTTCAGAACAATTCTGCCCCCTTCGCTGCTGCTCGCCAATAGCACAGGGAGCCGAGTAGTGTTTGACATGCATTCTTCCTGTATTCAGGGAATGCTAATTATAGCTACTTAAGGTTTGGAAAATCAAAAAAATCAGGGGCAACGACGATCGGAAGATAAATGGAACGCGTAGCGGGCTTACACCGTATTAAGTCACTGTTTTTATAGTTTTAAGGATTAGGAGAGAAGTGATGAATAGATGAATCCCAATGCACGCTGGCTTCGGCTTTCTCCACCGCAGATATTCGTTGCAGGCTTTGCCATTATCATTCTAATAGGTAGTTTATTGTTAATGCTGCCCATCTCTAATACAACAGGAAAACCACTTGCGTTTATAGACGCTTTGTTTACTGCCGCATCCGCGACCTGTGTAACCGGACTTGTCGTTAAGGATACAGGGCTCTTTTTTACAACCTTTGGTCAAATCGTTATCGTTGCGCTGATCCAGATCGGTGGTCTTGGCTTTATGACCATGGCTACCTTGATCGCGCTGGTGTTCAAACGTCGCATTTCCTTGCGGGAGCGCCTTATTTTGCAAGAAGCGATGAATCAGACCTCTGTCGAAGGAATTGTTGGATTGATCCGCAAGGTGCTATGGTACTCGCTGATGATTGAGGGAGTATGTGCAGCTATTTTTTCGATTCGCTGGTCATTTGATATGCCTGTCGGCAGGGCGATTTATTTTGGAATTTGGCATGCCATTTCCATGTTTAATAATGCTGGTTTTGATTTATTCGGTGAATTTCGCAGCCTGACAGGTTATGTATATGATCCGATTGTTAATTTTACAGCCATGTTTCTCATTATTTCGGGTGGTATTGGTTTTGTAGTGATGTCAGACCTGGCAGATTATCGTAAGCGTAAGAGACTATCCTTACATACCAAGGTGGTACTCAGCATGACAGCTGCTCTGATTGTCGTCGGGACGCTCGTCATTTTTGTATTTGAGTTTACGAATCCAAAGACGCTTGGCTCGCTTGATTGGGGTGGTAAAATGCTGGGTTCTTTATTCCAGTCCGTTACTCCACGTACCGCAGGTGCCAACACGCTGGACATTGCAGGCTTGCGGCAGGCTACGCAATTTTTTATCATCATACTCATGTTTATTGGAGCTTCGCCTGGCTCCACTGGGGGCGGGATTAAGACCACTACATTTGCCCTGCTCATTGGAGCGGTGTTTTCGATGCTGCGGGGACGGGAAGATATTGTGTTGTTCCGGTACCGACTTGCGCAGGCACGAATTTATAAGGCTTTGACCATTACCTTGCTGGGGCTGCTGTTCGTGATTGGGGTGACGATGATTCTGTCCGCAACCGAAGATCATCATTTTCTAATGATCTTGTTCGAGACAGTGTCTGCATTTGGTACAGTAGGGCTGTCTATGGGGCTTACACCTGATTTGTCAGTTGTAGGCAAGCTGGTGATTACTCTGACGATGTTTGCAGGCAGGCTGGGTCCACTCACGCTAGCTTATGCACTGGGACCGAAAAAGGGTAAGGAATTGTATCGTCATCCAGAAGGTAAAATAATTATAGGGTAAGGGAGTTTTCGAGTAGATATGAAAACGCAGCAGTTTGTAGTCATTGGCTTGGGACGGTTTGGCTCAAGCCTGGCTTTGCAATTGGTGGATATGGGGTGCGAGGTGCTGGGCATTGATCGGAATGAGGATGTTGTAGACAGTATGAGTGAGATCCTGACACATACTGTCGTGGCGGACGCTACAGATGAGGATGCGTTGCGGTCACTGGGCATCCGTAATTTCGATTGCGGCATTGTTGCAATTGGTGATGATATTCAGGTAAGCATCCTGACCGCCATTTTGCTGAAGGAGCTGGGTGTGAGAAAAGTCGTAGCCAAAGCTATATCTGTACTGCATGGGCGTGCGTTAGAGAAGCTTGGGGTGGACCGAGTCATTTATCCGGAACGAGATATGGGTATTCGGGTAGCGCATCAGCTGGTCACGCCTAATCTGCTCGATTATTTGGAGCTGTCCAAGGAATACAGCATTGTGGAACTCAATGTGCCTGCATGTCTGAATGGCAAAACGTTAGCAGAATTAAATGCTCGTACCCGCTTTGGTTGCAGCATCGTGGCACTTCATACGGCGAATGGTATCTTGATCGCGCCGACAGCTATGGATCGGCTGAAAGCAGACGATATTATGGTCATTATCGGCTCCAATGACAATATCGGCCGCTTTGAGGATGAGGTCGTTAATGTCAATGAAGAGGGTTAAATTCTCTACACCATACGGTAGCCTGCAAACGATGCACGTGTCTCGCTAATCCAGCGTCGTGCTGTCGGGCCGAGATCGGCCGTTTCTGAGTATATGAGGGAGGTCGTTCGGCGTGTCTCCTTCAAATCAGGCAAGTACAATGCAGTAAGTCCATTATCTCGCAGTAGTTCGCTGCGCAAGTAGGATTTGGGCAGCAAAGCGGATGCCTTGCAGGTTGGAAGCAGGCGTACAATCGCCTCGAAGGAGTCGATTTCCATGCGGATATCCGGCATAATGCCGCTGCGCTGGAACAAGTCATCCGTCAGGCTGCGGTACCAGGTTCCTTTGGAGAAAATGATCATCGGCAATCCTTGCAGGTCCTTCATTGAAGCCGTTCCTGTCTTGACAGTTAATTCATGTCCGATGGGGACGACTAGCTCCAAATGATCGTCAAATAACGGAATGCAGCGTAATCCAGCTTCATGAATGGCAGACCCGACCACGCCGGCGTCTGCTTTTTTGTCGCGTACAAAGGCGACGATTTCATGCGTTTTGCCGGTGAGCAGCTTTAGCTCAGTCTGAGGATGCTTGCTCATGAAAGCCTCGACGAGGGTAGGCAACGTCGTTTGGAGTGTCGTAAGACTTGCGCCCAGAGTAAGCATGCTCTGGGCTTCATTTTTGTGCTGTGACAGCTTTTGTAAGAAGCGAAGCTGACGTTGCCGTTGCTCCAGCGCGAAAGTATATACAAATCGGCCAGTCGATGTAATTTCGAGCCGTTTGCCCCGACGATCAAAGAGATGGACACCCAGCTCTTCCTCCAGCTTGGCAATTTTGCGAGACAGGGCGGGTTGGGACAAATTCAGCAGTTTGGAGGCTTTATTCAAGCTGGACTGCTCGACAACGACGGCAAAAGCGTTCAAATCCTCAAACAAATCTTCCACTTCCTCTCTATATGCAAAAAAGACATAATAATTAATACGTATATTGCAATTCCATTATAAGCCGAAAAGGAGTAACATGAAAGCGACACAAGATGTTCACACTTTTGTTTTTCCTTATAAGGGACACCTTGTTGAACATTCCCTGTCGGGAACTGTCATTTTATATGTTATATTACTATTGAAAACGCTATTATTGGGAGAAGGGAGCATGACCTAGATGAGAGGATTTTATTCCAGAAAGCTGCATTCGCTTCTTGGCGTCATTCCGTTGGCTCTATTTTTTGTTGAGCATTTGGTGACGAACTTCACAGCGGTGGAGGGCGGTAAGGAAGGTTTTAATCGCAGCGTGGCCTTCCTGAATGGTTTGCCGCTGGTTATTGTGTTAGAAACGTTATTCATCTACTTGCCATTACTGTTCCACGGAATCTATGGCTTGTATATTGCTTATCAGGCTGATCCGAATGTCAAAAGGTTTGGCTATTCGCGTAACTGGCGCTTTTTGTTCCAGCGTATTTCCGGAGTCATTACGTTTGTATTTATTATCTGGCACGTATACGACACACGCTTTCAGGTGGCCCTGGGTAATGTCACTCATGAGGAGCTAGGCGGCGTAATGCATGGCATAGTGACGAACCCGGTCTATTTTATTTTGTATTTAATCAGTGTCGTTTCGGCATCATTTCACTTTGCTAATGGACTGTGGGCATTTATGGTCAGTTGGGGGATTACCGTGGGACCACGTGCCCAAAAAGTATCTTCCTATATCTGTATGACCCTGTTCGTGGTGGTGTCGATTGGCTTCGTTGCTTCCCTGCTTGCATTCCGTAGCGCGGAATTCCAGGAAACGGCAACAGCCTTGGTGCATTGCAGCGCTTTTAAACAGCTACTGTAAACGAGTTATTTAAATTATACATTGTGTTGAGATTCTATTCTGAATGGTAAAGGGGATTTAGTACAAATCCTGAAAAGAAGGAGTGAGCAGAAATGGCAGCATCCAATATTATTGTCGTGGGCGGCGGTCTGGCAGGTCTAATGGCTACGATCAAGGCGGCAGAGGCGGGAGTCCACGTTCATTTATTTTCTTTGGTTCCGGTCAAAAGATCCCACTCCGTTTGTGCGCAAGGTGGCATTAACGGTGCGGTAAATACCAAAGGTGAGGGAGACTCACCCTGGATTCACTTTGACGATTCAGTCTACGGCGGTGACTTTCTGGCAAACCAGCCGCCGGTAAAAGCGATGTGCGAAGCGGCTCCGGGAATCATCCATCTCATGGACCGTATGGGTGTTATGTTCAATCGGACACCAGAAGGACTGCTGGATTTCCGCCGTTTTGGCGGTACCCAGCATCATCGCACAGCCTTTGCTGGTGCGACGACAGGACAGCAGCTCCTGTATGCTCTCGATGAGCAGGTACGACGCTGGGAATCTGCTGGTTTGGTGACCAAGTACGAAAACTGGGAGTTTTTACAGGCTGTACTGGATGATGAAGGCATCTGTCGAGGGATTTGTGGGCAAGATTTGCGTACGATGGAAGTGAAGACTTTTGCAGCGGATGCCGTTATTCTGGCATCTGGTGGTCCCGGGATTATTTTCGGTAAAACCACAAATTCCGTCATTAATACCGGCACGGCTGCCGGTGCAGTGTATCAGCAAGGCGTTCGCTATGCGAACGGTGAGTTTATACAGATTCATCCAACGGCTATACCTGGTGACGACAAGCTGCGTCTCATGTCCGAGTCGGCACGGGGAGAGGGCGGTCGCATTTGGACGTATAAAGACGGAAAGCCATGGTATTTCCTTGAAGAAAAATATCCGGCTTATGGAAATCTGGTCCCTCGCGACATTGCGACACGTGAAATATTCAGCGTATGCGTTGATGATGGACTGGGTATTAACGGCGAGAACATGGTCTATCTGGATCTGTCTCACAAGGACCCGAAAGAGCTGGATGTAAAGCTGGGCGGCATTATTGAGATTTATGAAAAATTTGTCGGCGACGATCCGCGTAAAATCCCAATGAAAATATTCCCGGCTGTTCACTATTCAATGGGCGGCATGTGGGTCGATTACAACCAAATGACAAATATACCGGGTCTGTTCGCAGCTGGTGAATGTGAGTTCCAGTATCACGGAGCGAACCGCTTGGGTGCAAACTCACTGCTGTCGGCCATTTATGGCGGGATGGTGGCTGGACCAAAGGCTGTGGAATATATCAAGGGCTTGAAAAAGTCTGCACAGGATGTAGCTTCTTCGGTATTTGATGCCGCAGTCAATCAGCAGACGGAGAAGTATGAGCGTATTTTGCATATGGACGGAAAAGAAAATGCCTATGTTCTTCACAAAGAGCTGGGTGAGTGGATGACGAACAATATGACCGTGGTTCGTTATAATGACAAGCTGGAAGCTACGATTCACAAGATCAAGGAGCTGAAGGAACGTTACTCGAACATTAACATTAATGACGCTTCGCGCTGGAATAATGCGGGTGCGGCGTTTACACGGCAGTTGTGGAATATGATGGAACTGGCTGAAGCGATGACCAAAGGGGCGCTACTGCGCAACGAAAGCCGCGGGGCCCATTACAAGCCGGACTTCCCGGATCGCAACGATGAAGATTATCTGAAAACGACGATTGCAGATTGGACACCGGAAGGACCACAAATTTCGTATGAAGAGGTCGACGTTTCACTGATCAAGCCGCGTGTTCGAGATTATTCCAAGAGCAAGTAACAGAAGGGAGTGTATTTAGATGTCGGAGCAAGCAGTGAAGTCGAATAAAACAGTGAAGTTCGTGGTTACTCGTCAGGATGAGCCTAATGCTAGTTCCTATACGGAAGAATTTGAATTGGCCTACAGACCGGGAATGAACGTGATCAGCGCGCTGATGGAAATTCAGCGTAACCCGGTAGACAGCCAAGGTAAAGAGACGGCTCCGGTGTGCTGGGAGTCAAACTGCCTGGAGGAAGTATGTGGAGCTTGTTCTATGGTGATTAACGGCAAGCCACGTCAGGCGTGCGCAGCGCTCGTCGATAAGCTGGAGCAGCCGATTACGATTGCGCCCATGAGTACATTCCCGGTAGTACGGGATTTGGTCATTGACCGCAGCCGGATGTTTAACGCGCTCAAGAAGGTCAAAGCGTGGATTCCGATTGACGGTACCTACGATCTGGGACCGGGTCCTAGAATGGCAGAGAAAAAGCGTCAGTGGGCATATGAGCTGTCCAAGTGCATGACCTGTGGTGTCTGTCTGGAAGCATGCCCGAACGTCAATGAGAAGACGACGTTCATCGGTCCTGCGGCGATATCTCAGGTTCGCCTGTTTAACAGCCATCCGACAGGGGAAATGAATCAGGAAGAGCGCCTGGATGCATTGATGACGGACGACGGGCTAGAAGGCTGTGGTAATTCGCAAAACTGCGTACGCTCTTGCCCGAAAGGCATTCCGTTGACAACTTCTATTGCCGAAATGAACAAGCAAACGACTAAGCATATGTTTAAGCGCTGGCTGACTGTGTAGCAGAGTCAGCCCATAGGTTGTACTCAAACAGGCTTCTTCCCAACCGGAGAAAGCCTGTTTTTTTGCGCTCAGGAATGATGGAGGGTAACATGGAGGAAGGAGCGAGGGACAGCACTTATGGTATAATTATAATATTGTGTATCGTTTTGGAGAAAAGGAGGCTGGACAGGTGACTGTGCAACCGATAACGAATCGACCTGTCACGAGGTCGGATGTAATGAAAGGATTAAAGGAGCTGGGAGTTCAGAGCGGCATGACATTGCTTGTTCACTCGTCGATGCGCAGCTTTGGGCGCTTTGTTCCAGGCGGGGCCTCCACCATTCTTGCCGCATTAACCGAAGCGATTGGCCGGGAAGGGACGCTGGTGATGCCAACACAGTCACACGACTTGACAGATCCGTCCACCTGGATGAACCCGCCTCTGGATGAGTCATGGTGGGAACTGGTACGTGAGGAAATGCCTGCTTATGATCCGGCCTGGACGTTGACCGGAGGGATGGGCGTCATTGTAGAAACGTTCCGTGGCCTGCCGGGAACAGTGCGCAGCGGACATCCGCACGTTTCTCTGGCGGCATGTGGACCTGCTGCTATAGGCTTGCTGGAAGCGCATGAGCTTGATTTTGGGCTGGGTGAGCATTCGCCCTTGGCGAAGCTGTATGAGGCAGATGCCTATGTACTGCTGCTGGGCTGCGGACATGACAGCAACACCTCCTTACATTTGGCAGAATATCGAACAGCCTACAATGGACGTGAAGTTGTCACGCATCAAGCCCCTATGATGGTGGATGGGACCAAAACGTGGGTGTCTTTTCAGGATTATAATATTACCTCGGATGATTTTGAGCAGCTGGGACTTGATTTTGAACGGGAATGTCCCACATCCTTTATGCGGGTGAACATTGGAGAGGCTTCATGTTTTTTCGCAAGGCAACGGGATTTAGTTGACTATGCAGAGCAGTGGTTGTCCACTCATCGCTAAAGCTTCTGAACAGTAGGGGATTCTGAGAAAATGAGATAGAGGAATAGATCGCAAGGGGGAACGCATATGGAAAAGACGCCGCAAATCCGCCGCGAGAGTCAGGATGGCCCACATCAGGAGGCCGCTATCCCTCCCGGTTCTTCGCGGCGTTCCTTATCAAATGAGCCAGCCAATCCTTCCCGCCGCCGTTTTTTGAAAAAGGCGGCTTTAGCCACAGCAGGAACTGCACTATTGGCTGGAGGATATGCCTCCTTATGGGAGCCTAATCATTTGGAGATTACACGCTTCAACTTGTCTCTCCCTCGTCTTCCGTCTGCATTTGACGGAATTAGGGTGGTGCATTTCAGCGATGTGCACTTGGGGTTTCACATGGATGAGCAAGATCTGAGCGAGCTTGCGGACCGAATAGCAGGTCTGGAGCCGGATTTGCTCTGTTTTACAGGCGATATTGTAGATGATTATTCCGTATCGATGAAGGCTGCTGTTCCAGTTATGGCTTCCATGCACGCTACCCTTGGTAAGTTTGCTATTCTGGGCAATCATGATTATAGAGGCTTACCCGCCGGCGTTCAGGAGCTATATCCAAAAACCGGATTTACACTGCTGAGAAATGAGCATGCGGTTGTAGAGCGCGCGGGACAACGTGTGGCCATTGTCGGCTTGGAGGATAACATCATGGGCAAGCCCAATCCGCAGCGTGCAATCCACGGACTGCCTGATGGGATGTGCAAGCTGCTACTGATGCATGAGCCGGACTATGCAGATGTGGCGGCACAAATGTCCTTTGATCTTCAATTGTCAGGACATACACATGGGGGACAGGTACGTTTGCCTGTCATTGGAGCACCGATGCCGCCCCCTGGTGGACGCAAGTACATTCAGGGATTATTTCATGTGGGAACGGATAGAATGCCACTGTATGTCAGCCGAGGCATTGGTATGACACATTTGCCAATACGGGTAATGTGCAGACCGGAGCTTAGTGTTATTACGTTAAAATCTGGAAAATAGGTCATAATCTTTTTTTCATCTTCATCATATATGTTGGAACTACATAATGTTGGCTTGAATGTAGTGTAGAGATGTAGCCGTTTCGGACAAAGGAGTGAGATTCAGATGGATCGTATTGCTGTCATTTCAGATATTCATGGCAATTGGCCTGCTTGTGAGGCGGTGCTGGAGGATATTGCTTCCCGAGGCATTAGCCGTGTGTTTTGTTTGGGGGATCTGATCGGCAAAGGGCCTAGCCCGTGCGAGGTTCTGGATGCTATCCGTCAACATTGTGAAGTCGTCGTTCGGGGCAATTGGGATGAGCTGGTTAGCATAACGGATGATCTCAATTTTAGCTGGCAAGCCGAACGTTTGGGTGCAGAGCGAGTGCAGTATTTGGCGCAGTTGCCGTTTCATTATGATTTCAGAATGAGCGGACGTCGTATCCGCTTGGTGCATGCCTCGCCGCAAAGTGTGTATCACCGCGTACAGCCATGGGATGAGCCAGCCAAAAGGCTTGCCATGTTCGATCCGCTAGCTGAAGAAAGTGGAAAAGTACCTTTTGCTCCAGAGGTTGTGGGATATGGGGATGTGCATAATGCCTTTATCCAGCATTTTCAGGGAAAAACACTTTTTAACGTTGGGAGTGTCGGGAATCCGTTGGATATTACCCAGGCTTCCTACTGCATTTTAGAGGGGCGATGGGGAGAGGAGCAGCTCACGCCTTTTTCCATTCATTTTGTACGCGTACCCTATGATATAGAATTGGCAGTAAAACAAGCAGAGGAGGCAGATGTGCCTTCTTTGGCATATTATATTCGAGAGCTGCGTACCGGAATTTACCGGGGAATTCAGGACCTGGTTTAAGTATGGAAATATGCATGGCTAAAAGCAGAATCCATCCGCAGGAGGGAACATTGTGCTGACCAGAGAAATGCTTCGTCTCGGATTGCCGGAGCTTTACACTCGCCGAGTCCGATTGCGCCAGCTAAAAGCGGAGGATTATCCTGCGCTGGAGCGGATCTTATCCGATCCATTGGTAATCCAATATGTGAATCGAATTCGCAAGCCAGTCTATGCAAGAATGAGACGCCTGGTTGCGCAAATTAAAATATCAGCTGACTCACTGGATTCCCTGCATTTTGCGGTGGAATGTCATCGGAGAATTACAGGAGAGAGCAATCTGCATGATGAATTCAACGAACGGTCCTCCTCATCGTTGCTCGGTATTGTTTCTTTTCAGCAATGGAATGAAAGAACGGGTGAGGCACAACTGGGCTATATTCTGGATCGGCCTTTTTGGGGACAGGGACTGGCTACAGAAGTCGTAGGAGAAATGCTGAAATTTGGTTTCGAGTCTTTGAAGCTCAAGCGGATCGAAAGCCGTTGCCAAGAGAATAACCAGGCTTCTATGCGTGTGCTTATGAAAAATAAGATGCGCCTGCTGCGCACCATTGGTGCCTATGATCCCTCAGGAGAGGTGCCGAGTGTATTGGTATTTTCGCTGACCCAAGGGGATTATGCGTAGAAATAACATTGGAATATTTTGTTACAAAGATGAAATATAACTGCAAAACAACTCTAACACAGGACGGGTACAATACAGACATGACCCCCTTTTGAATAATATATGTTGCTGGGACCCGATCATTCGGGTCCTCTTTTTTTTGTTATCCTATAGTTAGAACCAATCAGGAAAGAAGGGCTAACTCACGATTCCGCCTCATTTGGGTAAGGGAAGGGATCGTTACATCTAGATACAATCCATTTATGTCATATTCAAAATATCATGCTACTAGGTGTATAGAGTCTAGGTCTCGGGATGAACACAACGCCACTGGCCCATGTCGCCCTTGGTGCTGTATCGGCTGAAGAGGCAGGAACGGGTTTAGGCTTGTTTACGACCTTTATGTACTTGGCTAATTCGTTGGGTGTCGCTTTGATCGGTATCTTGTTCTTATCCTCGCTCAATCACACGCTTTCAGATGCTAATCTGTCCGATTATATCAGGGCATTCATTATTTCTGTGGCGGTGAGTGGCCTTCTTGCCTTGGCTGCGCTCATTTGTATTTCATTTTGTTACAAAAATGAAATATAACTGCAAAACTACTTTAATATAGACTGGGTACAACATAGATATGACCCCCTTTGAATCATATAAATTGCTGGGACCCGAAGCTTCGGGTCCTCTTTTTTTTATAATCCATAGGTACGGTTCAGGCTGGTTACCAGCTCTGGAAGCCATTCATTTAGGGAGAGAAAGGAGTATCCCTCTGACTGGGCTTTGGACGTATCCATGTACCACGATTGTGTAATACCGAATGGAGACATGTGCTCGTTATTGGCTGTAGTGGAGTCACATGTCTTGAGGGGGCAGATGAGTTTGAGCCGGAGGGGCTCATCCAAAACGAATGTTATGAAATGATCCATCAAATGATGGAACGCCATGAGGAAGCGCATCAAGGTAATTGGCAGGAATTTATGCGTCATAGCGCTCAGGATTGGCGCCAATATCCGCAATTGACACGTAATGAGTTAAGCTGCATTACGTGCCCTGCATTACTTATTGCTGGTGAACATGACGACTTTGCCACAGAAGAGCAGCTTCAGGAATTATGCTTATGGGTCCAAGATTCACGTTATCTAGTTGCTCCGGGTTGTATCATCGACCCCACATGCTTAGAGAACAGCCCATTTTAATCAATGATTCTATTCTTCAATTTTTGAATAAACATGCTATTGGTTGATCAAAATTATTCCCCTAGAAGCTTCAAAAAATTGGCTGGCACCGTAATTTGCTGTTTATTAATCATAATCTTTCGAAGCTCTTCCATAGAGTCTTCTTCACCTCTGGCATCTTTAATCTCCTTGATTTCACGATGCAGACGTTCCATTTGCAGATCCAGCGCATTAGCGGAATCCGCCGCGTTCTTTAATTCACGTGTCAGACTCTCGGGAACAGACTGGTTGTATTTATAAAAGATTTTATGCTCCAGGCTTGCCCAAAAATCCATCGCAATGGTTCGAATCTGCACCTCTACGCAGACTAGTTCCTCACAGTCCGACATGAATACAGGAACTTGAACCAGCAAATGCAGACTCTGATAACCGTTCGGCTTGGGATTCTTGATGTAATCCTTGATTTCCAGCACCTTGAGGTCACTCTGTCTCTGAAGCATGTTACTGACATCATAAATGTCAGAAATAAAAGAACAAGTAATACGTAAGCCCGCGATATCCTTGATAGAATCTTTGATAGCATCCAGCGATAACTCACTATTTTTACGAAGCATTTTGTTCATGATACTCTCAGGAGATTTAAGGCGTGATTTGGTATGCTCAATAGGGCTGTAATCGTGCAATGCTTGAAATTCCTGCTTTAATATTTCAATCTTGGTTTCCATTTCGTCGAGTGCAAACTTATAGATGAGCATAAATCGCGTGATATCATGCTTTAGCTTTTTGAGCTTGTCCATAGGATCTTCCAATTGCATATGTAATTCTCCTCACACAAAGATGTTGTTTATTTAAAATAATGGAGTTGTACGGTTTAAGGCGATTGGTAGCAGAGCGAGGATTTGAATCTGGAGAAGCGTAGTGTTCGCCTTTGCAATGGGATTGTTACCCCATATAAGGATTTCTCAAGAATCCCATTGCAACAGCGATTCCCACCCTTAATACATTTTAAAGCGCCACAGGAATTTTACGTTTTTCTTTAAAATAAACCCATTCCCGGAAGCCGATATCCTTCAGCATCGCTTTTACGTCTTCCCAATCGTCGCCTACCCGTGAAGGCTTATGGGCATCCGAACCAAAAGTGACCTCCACACCAAAATGGTGCGCTCTTTCTAAAATAGAAGCAGAGGGATACCATCCGCCACTCAGCTTGGTTTTACCTGAAGTATTAATTTCAATCGCTACATTGGATTCCGCAATCACTCGCAAGGTTTCGTCAATGGCTTCATCGGCAGGAATGTCTGAAAAGGCAGGGAAATTCCCCTTCATTGCGTCAATATGACCTAAAATCTGAAACATGCCGCTTCGCGCAGATTGCTGAATGAGCGCATAGTAGGCTTGTTTGACCTCGACTTTACGAGCGTCACTTAATTTTTTCCAACGGTTGCGGTTAAAAATGCTATCC
Organism: Paenibacillus sp. lzh-N1; assembly: GCF_002872435.1. Lineage (NCBI taxonomy): Bacteria > Bacillati > Bacillota > Bacilli > Caryophanales > Paenibacillaceae > Paenibacillus > Paenibacillus sp. lzh-N1. The sequence continues at coordinate 2,897,354 of NZ_CP025696.1, forward strand.
CCTTCGACATTGTGAATCGACCCGATAAGGTAATCAAATGGATAAGGAGCCAAAGTAGAACGATACAATTCAGCAAAATCAGGGAAATAATCCGTTTCCAATCCAAGGAGCACGTCAATACGGCCCTCGTATTCCTGCTTAAGCTCCTGTACTTCTTTTACATATTCAGCAAGCTGTGACTTAGCCATATAAATTTTAGGAAAAGCCTGATCCTTTTCGCTACATAGGAAGGGGGAATGGTCGGAAATACCAATAGCTTGTAAGCCTGATTGAATACCTGCTTCGATGTAATCCCGAATGTTGCCGTCTGCATGACCGCAGCGGAAATGATGGGTGTGCAGATCAAATTTCATGGACTGTCTTCCTTTCGTAACCAAGGTTTATATTGTGTATGTTGTTCATAGCGAATTACGTTATTCAGAATTGGTGAAATTCGTCTCCGGCATCCCCTTCAGATCGCTCAAAAATTGCTGCATTGCTGAGTTTAGATAACGGCCGGACTTATAAATCACCCCTACCGGATGACTAACTTCCAGCTCGGGAATATGGATCATTTTTAATGTGCCTGTACGCAGTTCAGAAGTGACTGACAGTCTGGAAATTATGGCAGCTCCGAGATTGATTTCGACCATCCGTTTGACTTCCTCACTGCTGGACAACTCGATCACGACATGGGGCACAATTTGGTGCTTTTTAAAAACATCGTCCACGAATTTCCGTCCTACCGTATCGGGAGAGAGCAGAATGAGCGGAATTTCCCGAAGGGCTTCAATAGTAGCGTGTGGTTGCGAGGCCAGCGGATGTGTAGGAGACACGACAAGCTCAAAAGAATCATAATACAGGACTGAAGTGCTTAGATTGGGATTACGTTCGATCAGATAACCGATACCAACATCAATAAGTCCGTTCTCCACCTGCTGATAGATCATCGAGGAGGCCATGGATTGAATGGAGGTTTTGATGAGAGGGAACTGATCCTGAAAGTAGGAGAGCACACGCGGTAAAATTTGAATGGCGATGGATGTTGTGGTACCCAGCGCAATGTGACCCTGCGGTGTTTCGTTCAAGTCATACAATCTCTGTCTTAATTCCTCAACAACCTCCAATATGCGCTCGGCGTGTTCCAAAAAAACAACTCCCCGGTCGGTCAGGGTGACGGGCTGGTTGCGGTCAATCAGAATGGTTTTGAACTCATCCTCTAGACTTTTGATTTGGGCGGACACCGCCGGCTGCGTCAAATTGAGAAGTTCTCCGGCTTTACGGAAGCTCATCGTTTTGGAAATCATGATAAGTGTTTCAAGTTGACTGATGTTCATGAAGTTCCTCCTCTCTTTTCTTTAGCTTGTCGCAGCTGTATAAACTGAGTTTAGCCAATCTACTTGTTTATATGTAAAACCATCGTTATGCTTTATTTCATTAGATTATAGGTTATTCGAGCAGGAAGGGCAATGAATCGAAGCAGTACACCGTAAAGTGTGGTATATTGGGAAATAAAGACTAAAGTCCTGATATACTTTAAAAATAACCAGTCTAGATTCGGCTTATAGTAAAGATATAGGACATTATTCACATTTTTTGTGCTTTAGCTATAAAAAATTGCCGGACTGCTGTCGATAAGTGATAGAGAGAGTATTTTATTGCAGGTTGAGTCGTTATCCAGCATTATTTAAATAAAAATTCAAATTTAAATGGGACTTTTGTTGTGTGTCTAAAAGCCCATCGTAAAGGGGCGCAATGATCGTGAAGGCAGAAGTGATAAATCCTTTTTTGGAGTCGGCGAGACGGGTCATTGAACAATTGATCCAAGTATCTCCTTTACCCGGAAATCTCGGTGTGAAAAATGTCGAGTTGGTGGACGACCATATTTGGATTATGATCGGGATGACCGGACAGCTTAGCGGAAATATTGTGTTCGGCCTGAATGAACAGGTGGCGCTACGTATGGTATCGGCGATGATGGGCGGATTTGTGTTGACTGAAATTGATGAGATGGGAAAAAGCGCAATTTCGGAATTGGGCAATATGATTAGTGGCAATGCCAGTACAATTTTGTCCAGTCAGGGAATTGTCGTGGATATCACCCCTCCGCAGGTCATGAAATCAGAAAACTTGACCACTTTTGTGCCCCAGCGCGCCCTTTGTATTCCGCTTTCGGTGGAAGGAATCGGTGAGCTGGATATTCAGGTGATGATCTCTTAATATTAAAGGAGTAAGTTTCTTTAATTGTGGAGGGATGACCATGAGTACATTGCAGGATAAGGTAATTGTGATTACAGGTGCATCCAGTGGGATTGGCGCCCTTTGCGCTCAGTTGTTGAGCGCAAAGGGCGCGATTCCTATTTTAACAGCACGCTCGCAGGAGCGATTGAAGCAAGTATCTGCGGGAATCAGCGGCAGGCATGAGCTGATCCCATTGGACGTTACCTGCCAGGAGCAGGTAGAGGCTGTTGCTGCACGGGTATTGGAAGAATACGGACGGGTTGATATATTGCTCAACAATGCAGGTTACGGAAAGTTTGAGTATTTTAATGAAACCGACCTGACAGAGTTTGAACAAATGATGGACGTGAACTATATGGGGGTTGTTCGCTGCATCAAGGCGTTTCTGCCGCAAATGACAGAGCGGAACGATGGGCAGATTGTGAATGTAGCATCGATGGCCGGTAAAATCGGGACAGCCAAATCGGCTTCTTATACGGCCACAAAGCATGCGTTGCTCGGTTTCAGCAATGCGCTCCGGCAAGAACTGCGCGGAAGTGGAGTGACCGTAACGACGATTAACCCCGGGCCGATTGATACACCGTTTTTTGAGCTGGCAGATCCTTCAGGGGGTTATGTGCGGAATGTTGGCTGGTTTATGCTAAAACCTGATAAGGTAGCACAGCATATCGTAAGGGCGATGGAGCTCCGCAAGGAGGAGGTTAATCTGCCACAGTGGGTATCTCCTTTTCTCAAGCTGTATCAATTAGCTCCCAGACTGATCGACAGGCTGGGGCATGGTGTGATGAATAAGAAATAATAGATGTCCCGTAGCCATTAGGTGTGGTGAGGGACATCTTTTATTTTTGTGATTTGGTAACAGGGCTATTTTCGCATATAATGGAGAGTAACGAATTTACGTATAGGGGTTGGACCTTTTCATGACATTGAATTTTGAAGCGCTTGGCGTTGAACAAGATCTGTTAGACAAACTGACCGAGCATGAAATTACACAGCCTTCGCCAGTTCAGGCAGAGGCTATACCGGAAATAATGAAGGGAAAGCATGTATTGGCGCGCTCACAAACCGGTACAGGAAAAACACTGGCTTATTTGCTACCGCTGCTACAAGCCATTGACCCACAGAAAAAGGCTACGCAAAAGCTGATACTGGCTCCAAGCCAGGAATTGGCCATGCAAATTGTACGTGAGGGTCAGCGCTACGGAGAGCATCGTGGAATCCGTGTACTAGGTCTGATTGGTGGGGCGGCAATCAAGCGACAAATCGAAAAGCTAAAGGATCATCCACAGCTTGTGGTAGGCACACCAGGACGTGTACGGGAACTCATCGCTTCGAAAAAGCTGAAGATGCACAATATTACAACTATTGTCATTGATGAGGTGGATCAGATGTTCCAGCTCGGCGGAGCCGGCGATGTGACCCATATACTGGGCTCTGCCCAGCGTGATCGTCAATTGGTATTCCTGTCCGCAACGCTGAATAATGAAATTCAGTCATTGGCACAACGGGAGATGCCTGATTACGTAGAAATCGGGATTGATCCTGACCAGAAGACGGCCAGTGGACTGGAACATTACTACTTTGTATCCGAAGAACGGGATAAGGTGGATATGCTGCGCCGTCTGGTACGGCATTTTAATCCGAGAAAAGCGCTGGTGTTCGTAAATACGACCAATGCCATCGGGGAAATTGAAGCCAAGCTCAAGCACATGGGCCTAACTACGGCATCCTTGTATGGAGATGCAGATAAAGTCACGCGCAGCAACGTGTTGGCTCGGTTCCGCGAGGACAAGCTCAAAGTGCTGGTCGCTTCGGATGTGGCAGCCCGTGGTCTGGATATTGAGGGGCTTGAAATGGTCATTCATTTTGACCCGGCTACGGATAGTCAAGCTTATGTTCACCGCGCAGGGCGGACAGGACGTATGGGACGCAAAGGACTGGTGGTGTCGGTGGTGACCGACCGCGAAACGTTCATCATGCGTAAGTTTTCCCGTGAGCTGGGAATCGATATTGCAGAGCGTGCGTTGTACGGAGGTCGAGTTGTAGTGCCGCGCCCGGCGGATGCCAAGCGTGCCCCTGTAAGGCCATCTGAGACTAGATCCATTTCCAATGGAACGGTGACGGAAAACCGCAAGACACCTGTTCGGACTGAAGCAGGGCGTCCAGGCAGGAATTCCGTGAACGGTTCAGCTCCAGGCAAGAGCAAAGGAGCAGCCTTATCCAAAGCAGGAAAGGCACAGCGCGAGCGTGATCGTAAAAACAAGGGTGCGCCAAGATGGCTGAAGGAAAAAGGATCAAAACCGAACGAGTAAGGGAGAAGAGGGGAAGCCATGGAACAACAGCCTGTGTTGCAAATTAACGGACTGACCGGTGGATACAGCGCCAAACGCCCGGTGCTGCATCAGATTTCGCTCGATGTGAAGCCGGGCGAAATGGTGGGACTGATCGGTCTGAACGGGGCCGGGAAAAGCACGACCATGAAGCATATTTTGGGACTGATGACACCGCAGGCCGGAGAAATTCGCGTACAGGGGCATAAGCAGGATGAGAATCCCGAAGCGTATCAGGGAGCTATTGCTTTTGTACCTGAAGCTCCAGAGCTGTATCCTGAAATGACAGTGATGGAGCATATGGAGTTTACGGCTAGAGCATACGGAGTCAGCGAAGCAGATTTCCGGACGCGCAGCGATCAAATGCTGGACTTGTTCCGTATGCGGGATAAAAGCGGAAGTATGTCGATGCATCTCTCCAAAGGGATGCGCCAGAAAGTGATGATTATGTGTGCATTTTTAGCGGGGCCGCCGTTGTATGTCATAGATGAGCCTTTTTTGGGTTTGGACCCGCTCGGCATTCGTTCCCTGCTTGACTTTATGTTGGAGATGAAGCGTTCGGGTTCGTCTATTTTGCTCAGTTCTCATATTTTGTCCACGATTGAAAATTATTGCGATCGTTTCATTGTGCTTCATCAGGGTGCCATCATCGCTCAGGGGACGCTGGACGAAGTGACAGCACAGGCGGGTAAGCCGGGCATGCCGCTGGAAGATGCATTTTATGAGCTGGTACAGGGCAGGGAATGAGCATGGATTTGCAACGTTTGCATAAAGAAAGACGTCTAGCGTTTTGGGGACAGGTGCTGCCTTATCTGGGCTATGTCATTCAGAGCGGCCTTGCAGTGGTCTTCGGCTTTGCGCTGATTGCCTTTGCCGCATGGTACACGTCCTTGCTGATGCATATTCCGCCGGATTTGCCCATCCGCTGGATCATGCTTATTGTAGCTATTCCAATTGCGCATGCGAGCTTTCGAACGTATTTGAATGAGGCAGATATTGTCTTCCTTCGTCCCCAGGAGCACGCGATGCCCCAGTATTTCAAGGCCAGCCGGATTCGAGGCGTGGTATATAAAATATTCGGTTTGCTGCTGCTGTCCATTATTTTGTGGCCGCTGTATATCCGCAGTGATGCTGCGCCTAAGCCGCTGCTATTGACTCTGCTGCTGTTCGTGCTGCTGAAGCTGCTATTTAGCTACGGCGGCTGGCAGGAGCTTCGCATGGTATCGGTTGGCGGGAGCGTAGGCTATCGTCTCCTGCGGTGGGTTCTGGCTGTGCTGATGATAGCCGCATGGCTATGGCAGCCTCCGCTACACAGCTTGCCATTTATCGTGTTGGTTGGCGTGGTGTACGTGCTTGTTCTGCGTTTACCGGTCAAGCTGCTAGTGGCTTGGGAAAAACTGATCCGCACAGAGGGCATGCAGGCTGCTCGCGTGATGCGTACGTTGGGCTGGTTTGTCGATGTGCCTGCCCTTACGCAGAGAGTGACGCCGCGCCGCTGGCTGTCCTGGCTGGGTGGTAACATACCTTGGAACAGAAGGGGAGCGTATCGTTACCTGCTGTTTAAGACGTTCTTGCGTACAGAGCCAGCAGGCATTGTCATTCGGTTAGGTATTCTGGGTCTGTTAATTATATATATCACCCATGCTAGCTGGATTGGTATTGCCGTATATTTATTTTTTATATTCCTCATAGGTGTTCAGATCACTTCTTTAAGACAGTATCACAGGGATTCGTTGTGGCTTCAGTTATATCCGATTCCTGCGCATAGTCGCCGTGCGTCTTTTCTTGACTTTGTTGTTCGGTTGACGTTGCCGGCTGCGGTGGTGCTGTGGCTTCCTTTTCTGGCAAAAGGAACGGAGGATCTACTGTCTACAGTGCTTATATTGGTTGGGGGAGTCCTTGTTGTGTTCCTGCTCCGTGGTACTCAAGCCAAAAAATGGCGTTTGGATGGACAGGATGAGGAAGAAGTGTGACCCATATCTGTGTGAATAAAGTAAAGGCTAATTCGCAAGCAGCAAAAGCTGAGCTGCCTGCGGATTAGCCTTTTTTGTACGTTCGCTGCTATGGTAGTCGTGGGTGCAGATATCCGTCTGCTTAAACGAAGATCGTTTTGCTGATGATAACTAATAAAATGAACAGTACCAAAATTGTTCCTGTGCTTGTGAATGCGCCATAACCACCATAACCGCCTCTTGTTTCTTCTGCTCCCATGCTCATTCTCCTCTCGGTCATTGTGATAAAGGATACATCGTATCTTATGAATTGGGTTTTTGGATTGCGTGGGCCAATGTTCTGGTGTGTTGCCGAATCGCCCTATATTTTTCATCAGATGCAGGAGATGAGAGAGGAAAAGGTACGTATTATCGAGAATAGAAGAAGTATGTAATCATTATCACTTGGAAAGTGGGAAAGACGAGATGCTGGTAGATAAGCTGCTCGTGAACATATTTCTTGTGTTTGTACCGTTACTCGTATATAGCGCTTTGTCGGATCATCGGCATAGGAAGCATACCCCGCTGCTTATGGGAGGGGTGCTGGGTGTTTCTTCTGTGCTTTGCCTTATGTTTTCGTACATTTGGTACGGATTATATTGGGATCTTCGCTATGTTCCTTTGATCCTTTCTGTTTTATATTTTGGTCCTACGGCAGGTCTAATGAATGTGACGCTAATGGTAATGGCTCGCATGTATGTAGGCCCTGAGTCTATGGTGGTGGGGCTTCCGAGCATGATGTTGTGTTATTTGGGACCTCTCTTGGTAAGAAACAAATTTATGCAGCTCAAAAGCATGTTGTTTCGAGTGGGCATGAATATGGTAATGAGTATATGGATTACTGGGGTCATGCTGATTTTTCTTTTAATACATTCTTGGATCAATGGCAGACTGGATGAGGATGAGATTGAGCTGATCCGTTCAATACTCTGGTTCGGTGTGATTCAATTCCTAAGTATTGGAGCTTCTTCTTTCTGGATGGAGTTTAGTTTGGAGCGAGAAGAAATGAGAAGAAAAATTAAATATGCCGAGCGTCTGAATACGTTGGGTGAACTGGCAGCCTCTATGGCCCATGAAGTACGGAATCCTTTAACCGTCGTAAAAGGGTTCCTGCAAATGGTCCAGTCAGGATTAGAAGGGAAAAATCGCAGATATGTTGCTTTGGCACTGGCAGAAGTGGATCGGGCTGAAAGAATTATTAGCGATTATCTGAACTTATCCAGACCGCAGATTGGAAACACAGAACGGATGGATCTGTCTGGCATGGTTCAACAGATCGTTTTGCTTCTGAAGCCAATGGCGACCAAGCAAGGCGTAAGGCTGTATACAGAGCTAAGGAATGAAATTTACATACATACAGATCGTAACCAGCTGCTACAGGCGTTAATACATGTGACGAAAAATGCGATTGAAGCTGCGGAAGATGGAGGCAGGGTATACATAAAGCTGACGGTTCAGGAAGAGCAGGCATGTCTAAGTATTAGGGATACTGGAAAAGGCATGAGCCAGGAGCATCTTGAACGAGTGGGTACATTGTTTTTTTCAACCAAAGAGGTAGGAACAGGACTGGGAACGGTCGTTTCCTTTCGAATTATTGAAGCCATGAACGGGAGTATACGCTATGAAAGTGAGCCCGGAGTCGGAACGGAGGTCGTCATCCTCCTACCACTGGCACAGGAATCTCTGCTCGCTGCGGAAGGATAATTGTGCGGACGTGTGATGGACAATAGTCAGCCAATCAAAAGCGGTATGCCCTAATATCTGGCATACCGCTAGTTATGCTATATATTTAACCTGATACAGACAGATTAGGCGTTTAACAAATCTTGTGCGCCACGATAAACAATGTCATATAGGTCTTCCAGATACTCTTCTTCGATACATGAGAACGCAATACGGAGATCGTATTCACCCAATGCAATCGTGCCTACCCCATATTGCTCCAGCAAATGAGTGCGCAGTCGTTCAGCAGACAAGCCGTTCAGCTTGAGACACATAAAATAGCCTGAATTGAAAGGATAGTAGCTCCATACATCCCCGTATTTTCCGCTATCGAGCAACGCTTTGACTTTATTAGCCCGCCCCTTCATAATTTGGAACTTTTCATTCTTCTGTTGCTCAAAATCGGGTGATTTGAGGGCATCCAGTACGAAGGTTTGAGACGGGTGAGGCCCGCTCGAAATCGTTGCCCGGATAATCCCTAGTGTTTTTTGTTCCAGCGCACTCAGTACATCCTGATGCTCTGAAGCAAAGGTAATAAATCCGACACGGAAGCCCCAAACGAATTCTTCTTTGGTAGCTCCGTCAATTTTGACTGGTAAAATTCTCGGATGAAGTCCGGCTAGCTGACCGAATAATGATTCATGCAGGGAGTCCTCGAAGAACAGGCCAAAATAAGCGTCATCTGTCACAACTACGACATTGATGCCTGCTTCCGCCGCTTCCTGAATGGCAGCGACAATAGCTTTACCCTCTTCAATGCCCGGTGTATAGCCTGTCGGGTTGTTCGGGAAGTTCAGTACAACGATCGCTTTGCCGTATTCTTTCTGCGCTAGTAGCGCCTCGCGTAAACCCTCACTATTAAAACGGTGATCCTCTGTGAACAACGGAAAATTCACCAAACGTCCATGACGGCGAATACCGAAAGTCAGTTCATAGTTCTCCCAGTTTTTATCTGGATAAATGACAGCATCTCCTTCATCCGTAAACAGGTCGGCAACGATGCTCAAACCGTGGGTCAGCGCGTTCGTAACTACAGGAAGGCCGTAGCCTTTTCCAGCCAGCGAAGGATTTTCTTTCAGCATTTTGTCACGCCATACGCTACGAAGTTCAGGTTTGCCCGCAGGGGGAGCGTAAGGATATAAATCCTTAGGACTATAAGCGGACAGCTTCTCCTGAATTACCTCCAAATGCATAGGGCCATTACCTTCAGTAGCAATCCCGATCGTAGCATTATATTTTTTAGCAAGTTTCCCTGCCTCGGCAGATTGACTCAAGATCCCTTCTTTTGGAAAATAAATCTCTTTACCTAAAAGAGAAAGCATTTGATATACATGCTCGTTGCCTGTCTGAATGTTTTGATTTAACTGCGCTGCCAGTGGATTCATTCCCGTTTCATCCTTCCAAGTCATTTTGATTACATATTATAGCATTACACACGGTAAGCGTCACGCACAAGCATTAGGGGGCATAAGAGCGTATTTTTTGCTTAATCGTGGCGCTGCGCTTATATTATAAAATAACGGGATAGGATAACAGGACAACCAGAGATGAACAAAGGGAGGTGCAGATTTTGCTGGATACATCTGCGTCATCGTTTATCCTGCTGCCGGCCTTTGCCAAAATTGTATGCGAGCCGGGCTGGAAATGGCAGGTACGCGAGAAGCCGATGCCAAACTATGATTTATTTTATGTATGGAGCGGAGAAGGGACGGTTGTATTAAATGGGGAAGCCTATCCGGTGAGTAAGGGCAGCTGCTTTCTGTTCAAACCGGGAGACGATACCCGTGCCACACATAATCCGCAAAAGCCGCTCATACTTACTTATATTCATTTTGCTCTCACCGAACAACCCAAGCAAATACCAGCCTGCTACCGTATGCTGGAGGAAACGTTCGAGGTGGAGCATATGCTGGCCAGATATGTCCGTCTGCGTCTGGAGCGTGCCTATGGGGCTGATGAGGAGGGCAGGCTGATCCTAAAGCAACTGATGATTCATTTGCTGCGTGCAGACCGGAAGGAACCGCAGGAGCAACAGGCCAGTAACCAGCTCACCGAGGTCATTCGAGAAACGGCTAACTACGTGCGGCAGCATCCGGGACTTCCTCATCGAGTCGAGGATTTGGCAGCACGTGCAGGGCTGTCACCGCGTTATTTTTCGATAAAATTCAAGGAGCTGCTAGGTATTTCTGTGCAATCTCATATTATCAGCATGCGGATTGAGCGCGCGCAGCACCTACTGCTACATGCCGGAATGAATGTGACTGAGGTGGCGGAGGCTTTGGGATACCGCGACATCTTTTTCTTCAGCCGCCAATTCAAGCAGTATACAGGAAAAAGTCCGTCTGAGATTCGATAAGGCTATTAACGCATGACGAATATAAAGGATAAATCAAAAAGGACCGGAGCAGTTACGCCGGGTCCTTTTTGATATGAGCCATTTGAATCATTCGATCCGAATGCTCAAATGTGCAGCTATTTTTTTGTTACAATCCTTCATTTATGCTTTAGAATCGTGTCGAAAGCTACCAAGACGTTGTCCCATTTTCACCACATCCCCCAGCTTCAATGCGGGGTCTGGCTCAAATGTGCCGTTTTCAGTCAGCAAAACGACGGTTGAGCCAAATTCGAAATAGGCGAGATCGTCACCTTTTGTCCATGAGACCGCTTTTTCATCCGTATATTTGATGCTGCTCACATTCATTGCGCCAACCTTGACGACCGCCACCTCACCATATTCGTGGGCCATGTACGTAATCTGTCGTTCATTGCGACTAAGAACTCCCCTCATATGCTGCAAGCCGAAGTCATTCACTGGGTATACCTTGCCGCGCAGATGCTCCTTTTCTACCAGTGTACCGGATACCGGTGCATGAATGCGATGGTAATCTGTCGGGCTAAGATACAGCACAAAAGCATAGCCGTGTGTGTATTTCTCAAGACGCGGAGAGCGGTTTAGAAGCTCTTCCAGCGTATAGTCTTGCCCCTTGACGTTCAAAAGAGTACCAGACGTAATTGGGCCGGTAAAAGTAATCCGTGCATCCACCGGACTGGTCATCACCTCGGCGTTCGTATCAATCGGGCGCATGCCCGCTTTTAATTTGCGTGTAAAATAGGCGTTCAGGGAGCGATATTCTTTCCAATCCTGTTCCGCCTCATGCGTCTGGATCTGGTACGTACGTATAAAGGTGGGGATAAAAAGTCGGCTTGCACCGCTTTGCGCGAAGGAGCCCACAATCCGGCACACCCACTTGCGCGATGATAGCTCCGTCATAAGCCGCAGCCACTGTTTTGCCATTACAGATCCCCCTTGTTCATTTCCGAGCCGTCTTGGCCGGAACCTGTCCGGCCGCTCTGAACTATATTGACACAGAATGTGACGTAAATCAATACAGGGGACGGCCTGGTGAACGTTCAGTGCCTGACGAAGACATTCGTTCGAGAAGCCAACGTGCGTAAGCCATTGGCTGAGCGTACGTTTCTTTCCAGACATTACTCATGCCTGCCTGGCTAAAGCCATAGCGCTGATCACGACCATTGCATTCGATAAAAACAATCTTGCCTTCATGGGTAATTCCCAGATCCAGTCCGACATCGGCCAGACGGGGCAGGTGTTGTGCCAATCGATGGACGATTTGCAATGAGAGTCTCTCTAGCTCATTCATCAGCCGGGCTATGTTTGAGTTTTGAACTGTCTCTGTTCGTGATAACACCTCTGGTAGGGAACAAGCCGTACCGCCTTGGGCTACATTCGAGACGAAAGTGTGGGATGGAGCAATTTTGGCAAACATGCCTGTCACCCCCCAGATTCCGCCATACCCACGCTGAACGGTCACACGGATATCGAATGGACGATTGTCGCACAAAGCAAGCGGAATGGTTTGCTGTACGATATGAGGCACATGCATCAGTCGCTTATGCAGAAATAAAGGGAGCTCTCCGACCTTCAACCGTAGGGTGGACCAACGTTCAGATATCGTTGGATGAGCACATTGCAATGTCCAGCTTCCGCTGGAATGCCTCAACCGCATAATTCCTCTACCTATGCTACTGCTACTGGGTTTAATTACAACATCCCCGGTTTGCTCCATCAAGGTACGGATGGAAGACAGGTTGCCTTGCAATGTTTTGGGAAGGTGGGGATGTAGCAGAGGATCTTCCTGTAGAATTGCATGTATATGGTCTTTGCCGAAACGGTTTTGTTCATTAAAAATATAGAATCCCTTGTGTACCAGCCTGTTGATATCGCGGGCATTTTCATTTTGCCGATAGAGAGTCCGATTGTGGATGACTGGCGGCAACGGAAGAGTCATCTGCCGATACTCGTTGCCGTTTTTAACAAAAGCCCGGCATGTTCCGGTCGACATATGAATATCTTCCAGACGAAGAAAGCAAGGGATTAGCTCGTAGCTTAACCCGGCTTCCTCGTAATTGGCGATAGATTCATAACGCGTCCTCATGACGGGAATGCCCCGGTAAGTTGCCGGGTTGAGCATGACGCCGACATGCAACATGAGTATGTCCGCCCTCCTTATCGTCAATCCAACTGACCATATTGTGATTCTAGTCCATCATATGTATCAAAGATCGGCCAGGCATGGACGCTAGCCTTGCGATATGCCCAAAGTAATAAGCCAAGCACCTTTCAGAGCAAGAAACGATATGATACAAGATGAGTGTTGAAGGGTGAGGGAATAAGGTAAGGAAAGTAGGTGAGGTGATGCAGAGGCTGAAGGTAGCAGTCATTACACCGGGATCTTTTGTTATACCTTCGCCCCGCAGCAGTTCTGTGGAGCGGGTAATTGCTCGTATGGTACCGCTGGCTAGCCATAAGCTTCAGGCACAGATCTATGGCATAAGAGGAGCAGAAACACCGGATCACGGCGATGTTGACGGAATTCCTTGTATGCGCTATACGCGGGGGGCAGGTTATATTCCCGAGGTAATCGCTGATTTGAAGAGATGGTTACCTGCGGTAATAGATGTACACAACCGCCCCACAGTTGCGTATGCCATTCGCGAGGCTTTGCCCGATAGCAAAATTGTGCTGACTTTGCATTCCACCACGTTCATCCGGGAGCCTCACCTCAAACGGAAGGACATGGGTAGGCTGCTGTTGTCGATGGATCGTATTATTGTGAACAGTGCGTATTTGGGGGCAATCGTGGCCTCTGACAGTCCCGATGCGGTCAGAGAACGCATCGTCATCAACAAGCTGGGTATTCATCCTGGCGATTTCCTGCCACGGTGGACTCCTGCAGCAGAAGCGATCAGGTCGGCACGATTGGACGATTTCGGCTGGTCAGGCCGCCGAATCGTGTTATATGCAGGCAGACTGATGCCAGGAAAGGGAGTTCATCGGCTGCTAAAGGCCCTGCAGCGTATCGTCCATACCTGTCCAGACGTGCTGCTGCTCATAGCAGGGAGTGCCTATTACGGTCACGACCGCCTCACGCCGTACACCGCAGCATTGCATCGGCAGATCCGTAAACTAAGGTTGGCGAGGCATGTGCACTTCCTCGGCTATGTGCCGCATCCGGCATTGGCCTCGTTATATCAGTTAGCCGATGTAGCCGTTGTTCCTTCTATTGAAGCTGAAGCCTTCGGGCTGGTCAATCTGGAAGCCATGGCGGCAGGAGTACCTGTGGTAGCATCACGAATCGGTGGTATTCCGGAGGTTATACAACACGGCAAGACAGGCTGGCTTGTTTATCCGTCACGCGGCGAGCAGGAAATGGCCGACGCCATCACCAGGTTGCTCCAGCAGCACGACTTACGGCGACAAATGGGAGAAGCCGGGCTGGACGAGGTACGGAGGCGATTTTTATGGCAGCACTCCGCCCAACGCTGGGCTCAATTTATAACAGACTGCGCAACTGAGTGACGTGGTCGCGGTTACGTGCATAGGCTATCTCATAGGCATTAGGCCATGATTCCCACCTGGGTGAATGAAGCGGAGCGACCGCTGGTTCACTCCTGTGTCAAAGGAGCGGTCATCATGAACCATCGCACGAACCATAGCCCTAAGGATAAAAAAATAGCACGGCGTAACCTTTCCAATACAGTCCCCTCTCCCCGTGTAAACAAGGAAAAAACGGCTTCGCCTGCTGGCAGTCCCAGACCCACTCAGCGTGGAACGGCAAGGGTACCTGTTCCCGTAGAGAAGGATACCCCGGTGCAAGCTATAGAGGAAGCAGCATGGAAAAAGCATAAGCTTCCCAAAACGCTGGAGGAAGCGATGCAGATGAATCGAGCATCTGTGCTGCTGCTGTCTGTGCCTGACTCAGATACCGAATACGGAACGGATCACGACATGGCGTCTATGAAGACGGAAGGTCAGACCGAGCAAGACTCGTTATTGGATTGCTCTATAACCAGTATTCATATTGCGGAAGGAAGACAGCGTTCAAAGCAGCGAATGCGCTTGCCAGAGCAAGATACCCATCTAGTTTCTCAGACTGAAAAAGAATTAGGTCGGAATGCCATTCATGTTGGCTCAGTGACCGATGACGGGACTACTGACAGTGAAGTGACTTTACCTCAATTTGGCAGCACTTCTTTTTATCTTTCTGCACAAGAAGTTACAAGCAAAGTGAACGTTGTGTTTGATAAGCCTTTTATAGACACGCAATATGCAATCACCGCCAATGCGAGCGTACCGGGAGTGATAGTGTCCGTCACACAACGACAGAGGCATTCGGCAGTGCTTACAGTGGAACGCAGACAACCGGGTCAGATATGTGAGGGATGGATTCTCTGGATTGCGATGGGGACATCATAGATAATAAATATACACAGCTTTTGTTTATGGTAATGTTAGAACAACCTCAGACACTGAAACAGGAATGAAAAAACGCCATTCTTTCCTATGATTATAAGGAAAGAATGGCGTTTTTTTACTTTTTTTTAATCGGCAGAGCATAATAGCCAAAAGCTAAATCGAGCGAAGGTAAAGGAGCTAATGCATGACATAAAAAAGAGCTTAGTACAGCTTGTTTTATAGTCATGACCTACAAATATGACACTTTGACACTACCGTATGTGACAGATAACAAGTTAGATTCGAAGGGCAATTCATAACGTATTAGCAAATAAAATAAAGAGTAGGAGAGAATCAAATGACGAAAGAATCAGCTCGCAAAAGGTTGCAAGATTTCTACTTTTTGTTGTTTACCTTCGGATCGGGACTGTTTTATTTTTGCTTCTATTTGGTCAGCATTACATTTGCGTTGGGGATGGCGGTTATCTTCGTGGGTATTCCCTTGTTGGCGTGTGTGTTGCGAACAACTCACACGTTTGTCCAATTTGAACGCATTCAGACGAAGGTTTATACGGATATATCGATAGAGCCAATCCTGACAAGGACAAACAGTGGAAGGGATAAATGGATGAAAGCGAGAGAAGCCATTCTTAATAGTAGCAATTGGAGGGCGGTTTTTTGGCTTATGCAGAAATTTTTTATTGGGGTGATCAGCCTTATATGTGCCGTTATACTGTACATAGCTCCGATCGTATTTATCGTTACACCGATACTTTTTCAACATCTTGATATATACTTATGGGGATTCGCTGTAGATTCATGGGAAAAGGCTATATGTGTCATGCTCGCTGGGTGTATTCTCGTCTGGATCAATACTCGCATTGGAAACAGCTTAGTTCAAATAGTCGGAATGTACACGCATTCCATGTTTAAAGCTATTAAGAGGTGATAATTTGTTTACAACCTGGAAACAATGGCTCTGGTATGACTGGTTATTGCTTTGTATACGTTTTGTCATCTGGTTTTCATTGATGATAACTACTATCCAACACCAAGACCATTTAACTGTGCCCCTTTGGATCATCGTTCTTTGGGAAATTGCCGCATTTTCAATACCTTGGATTTGTTTAATGTTCAGTTATCGCTACTATCTGCTTACTGAGATGGTTTTGTTTGGCGGAGTGTGCTTTTACTTAACCTTATTATTTCCGGCGGCATATCTTGCATTTTTAATGCCAACTTTCATGATCGCGGCAAATAGTGCTCATAAATCATTCCGTTGGTCGAGTTCTATCACGGTTGTTTTGTTTCCATTGCTCGTTGCAATATTTTCCCCAGGAACAGATCTATGGGCGATTATCCCACAAATCGGTCTGGCTTTTGCGATAGGATTTTCCTTCCACTTACTAGTTTCTAATTACCGCCAAAATGAAATTATACGCAATCAGAAGCTTGTGCTGGAACAGTACCTATCTCAGATTGAGCAGATTACTTTGTTAGAGGAGCGCGACAGACTTTCCAAAGATTTGCATGATACGATGGGGCATTCCTATACCTCTATCATTATGGGGTTGGAAATATTGCGTACGGAATTAGCAACAAAAGATGGAGAGCAGAAAATCGACTCATTATTGCAATTAGCCCGTAACAGTATGGAGGAAGTGAGAGCCTATTTGCATCAAATAGATTCACCACAAGAATCGCTTCCCTTGACTGTTACTTTGCAACAATTAGCAGAGGAGTTCCAGAAACATGCAAAAGTAAATGTACGCACTCGAATAATAGGGGAAGAGTACATAGTCTCCAAACAAGCAAAAATGACGCTTTATCGGTGCTTGCAGGAATCGCTGACTAATGCTGTGCGCCACGGACAATCCACCGAAATCATTGTGTCACTGCATTTTGAGCCGCAACAGACGAGATTGGATGTACAGGATAATGGTGACGGAGTGGAGGAGTGGAAGGATGGCTTCGGATTAACTGCAATGAAAGAACGTGCGACACAGTTACAAGGGAGAGTCACTGTATACTCCGAAAAGGGCGAAGGGACGTTCATCTCATGTGTGTTACCCAGACTGATACAATTGTCCGATGAACGAATCCGCTTGTGTATCGTCGATGATCATTCGTTTATCCGAGACAGTCTCCATACCATCTTGGACGGACAGGAGGACTTACAGGTAGTGGGGGTGGCTGAAGATGGAGAACAAGCAGTGGAATTGTGCAGAAGCCTGAATCCAGATTTGATATTAATGGATTTGGAGATGCCCAATCAGGATGGGATTCGTGCGACCAAAATAATCAAGGAAACATGGCCTAACATTCGCGTCCTCATCCTGTCAACGTTTCAGGATACAGAGAGGGCGAAGGAAATCATGCGAAGCGGTGCTGACGGATATTTGCTGAAATCCATAGAGTCGCGTGAACTGGCTGAAACGATTCGCCTCGTCTATCGGGGAGGCACGGTAATTAACCAAGATTTGTTCCATAAAATGTGGGACGGAAATGATGAAGAAGAGTCAGTCGGACCGAGGTCAGATGGAGAAGAGTATGGCTTAACGAAACGCGAACTAGAGGTTTTGAATCTTTTATCTCAAGGAAACCGTTATAAAACAATTTCTGAGAAACTTTACTTATCCAACGGCACCGTAAGAAATTACGCTTCCACTCTCTATGACAAGCTGGGAGTCAATAATCGAGAAGAAGCCGTGCAAAAAGCAAGAGATACAGGGTTACTTTTGTAAGAGAAAAGGGCGCCCCTTTGAGGGGGCGCCATAAATAAGGGGGGAAGGGATGCAGACTTGTACACTGCACCCCTATTTTCGTCCATGGTATGGCCAAGTAACAGTTGCACAACGGCAAAGGTTCAATGGACGAAAAGCATGAAGAGGAAAGTGTATATGATTTAGTTTACGCCTACAGCGTCAAAAGACTTGGCAGCTGCAGTTGCTTCTGCTGAGTCTGCCCCGTACAGATCTTTTGCAGCCTGAATCACAGCAGCACGTGCGTTGGAGAAGTCAGAGGAAGAAGTCAGGTAGTTCGTAAAGGCACTGTAGTAAATTTGCACCGCTGCATCGCGGCCAATTCCATTTACAGTTACGCCATGGAAATTACCGCCTTGTGCTAACAAGTAGTAAGCTTTATTGATAATACCGCTGTTGGTATGAACACCGCCGTTATCCGAGCTGCCTCTGTACAGATCTGAATAGTGATCTGGTTGATCGTACAGGGTAGGATCGGACATTGAGCGAAGGGCATCGCCTGCAATGTTTGGCGTATAAATATCATCGCCTACAAGCCAGTTTTTGCGCTGAATGTCATTACCGATAACGTCTGAGAAAGCTTCATTCAATGCGCCGGACTCTCCGTAATATTCCAAATTCGAAGTATACTCTGTGACACCATGCGTAAGTTCATGTCCTACTACATCGGGGTCCCCGCTGAAGGCGATAAATGTGCTACCGTCTCCATCTCCATAAGTCATTTGGGAGCCGTTCCAGAAGGCATTGTTGTAGCGGCTACCGTAATGGACCGTCGAACGAAGTTGCAGACCGCGTCCGTCAATGCTGTTGCGTCCAAATTTGGCTTTATAGTAATCATAGGTTTTAGCAGCATACGCATGGGCGTCCACACCAGCTGGATCATTCCATACATTATCGGCATCTGTCAAAATGGTACCTGGGATGCTTTGACGGTTGGAGGCCGTGTAAGTCACGATTCCGTTACCGCGTGTTGTATCTTTTAACTGGTAGCTACTGCCGGAAGCGGTAGTAGTGAACGATTTGGAATCACCAAGCACACCTTTACCTGTGCCTGTCGCTTCATTAATGATGTCATACTGGAATACGATGCTGCCGTCATTGGCATCAATAATGTAGCGGGTACGCAGTGGGGCAGGTTCTAAAACATTAACTTCTGTTACATAAACCAGCAGCAGGTCATCCCCTTTAGGGTAGTAGTAGAGTTCTGCTTTAGGATCTACTTCAGGTTGCAGATTAGCGATTTTGGCAATGGAACTTTTTTCTGGTTCCACCGCTTCAATTTTGCTATCTTTCAGGACAGATGCCTGATCAAGACTCAGCTCGTCCTTATCAACAGAAAGCGTTTTGTCGTTGTTAGCTGCTTCGGCGTAAGTATCTTTACTTACACTGCTTGGCTCCTCAGCGTCTTTAGAAATAGTATCGTCGGAGGTAGGGAGGGCTTCAATCCGTGCAGCTGCTTCTTTATATGCGGTGTAGACCGCTTCAGAAGCGCTGATTTTTGGAGTTGTACCTTGCGTAGCTTCTGCCTGCTGATCCTCATTAACCACCGCTCCTAAGTAAGAGGTGACCTCACCAGATTTGCCCACATGAATAGTTTGTTCAGCTCCATACACGGGAATTCCGTTTACATACTGCTTCAGTCGATAATGGCTTACACCGGATTTGTCGCTTGTGCGATCAACGATTCGGAATTGTTCACGTACACTGGAGCTATCCACACCCAGCAACGATTTCTTTTGTCGATTTAAATAGCTCCATACAATGTCATCCCCCGATACCGAGGTAGGTGCTTTCCATTGCTCGGCGTGGAAGGTCGGTGTAAGCTGAGCTGGCCCCGAAACGGAACTCTCCGCAGATGCACCAGACGCGACAGACCCTAATAACATAGCTCCTCCAAGAAGCGAAACCCATACTTTTTTCATTAAAATTCACTCTCCTCGATTAATGTCAGGATGAATTATCCTGTTTTGAATAAGGCATTACGCCATTTATGTAGGTCGTGTTGTCGTCTGGGGTAGAAGAATGGAACATGAAGAGAAATACCGAAGTGTTATTCATGAAGCGTGCGTGAAAAGAGGGTACTGCATTTGAAGCAAGTAGCCTAAAAAGGTAACAAACTCCTCCCTTCCTGTCGTATACAAAGATAGTGGAATAAAAGCGGATAATGGAAAAAAGTTGCCTTATGCAAAAAAAACAAAAGTTGATTTTTCGAACTCCCATCATCTGGCTCTGATATTAGCACAGAGAATGACGGACGAGAAGATCTATGTAACAAATTTATCCAAAATGATTCTTTAGACCCTAAAAACTCATTTATTTAATAGGAATAATAAGTTTTGTAAAATAAAGTCGAAAATTGCTGTGTCGAAAAGACTCCACGCTTGCCGTTACACACGGCGTTTGGACCGCATAGGTTATGTTGAACTGTCCTAATCATGCTGTTCATCTATACAGCAGCAAGGGGGGTGAGACGGGAGCATGAAAAAGCGTGGAAGAGCTGGATTCAAGATCAATCGGAGGAGGCATTCCAGGGCTTACTATCATTCTAAGATGTGGCTGCCATTCCGAATGCCGAACATGGATAAGAAGCCGATAACCCCTGATAAGAGCGAGGTTCTCGATACGGAGAGAGGGACACAGATCGGCGGAGCGCGGCCATCTGAACCGCCATCAGTGGGAAAGGTTCTCGTATCTGTCATTATTCCGGCCATGAATGAGCAAAGAACAATCGGAGCTGTGATTCGCGAAGCGCGCCATGTCCATCCACAAACAGAGGTTATCGTTGTTGAGAATGGATCACACGATAGAACGGCGAAGGTAGCTGCGGCGGCGGGGGCTCGTGTACTTTCCTTCCCGGAACCGCTCGGACATGATGTTGGCCGTCGTATTGGAGCGGAGGCAGCATCCGGACAGATCCTGCTTTTTCTGGATGGTGATATCGTCATTCCCTGCGTCAGACTTCGGCCATTTATACAGGCCGTATGTGCAGGAGCGGATGTGGTGCTGAATGATTACCATGGACCTGTGAATCGCACGCCCATACACCCTGTAGTTGAGGCAAAGCATGTATTGAATATCTTGTCGAATCGTGCTGATTTAGGGGGAGCCTCTATGACTGGTATTCCACATGCCATAAGTCAAAAGGCTTTAAAGGAAATAGGTCTAAAGTCCTTGGAAAAACCTCCGCTATTTCAAGTGATGTCCATCGTCTCCGGGTTGCGAGTGGTGACTGTACATGGAATAGCTGTCGGTAGAATGAACGCAACACGTAAAAAACAGAACGGCAAGGACCCGCTGGCAGGTGTAATTGTCCAGGATCACCTGGATGCCATTGCCTGGCTTACATCACGTCTGGGAGCACGTGCGGGATATACGGATTTGGAGCGCAAACGGATCAGAGATGAGGTGAAAACGTGACTAGAGCGTATCGCAGAAGAAAGCGTGAAGACCCGGGCTGGGGGCTAAGACGTGTACAGCGAAAACGAGAAACGACGGCTTCGATGCATAGCCGCCGGGTGAGAAAACCCACCCCTCGGGCGCAAGAAATATCCGAAGTCAATCTGACCGAGGAACGTGAAGCCCCCAGTGATATAGTATTGCAGGGGACTGCAGCAGCCGTGGTCAGCGTCTGTAATGAGGAGGCTACGATTGACCGGGTACTGGGCGAGCTGGAGAAACTTCCGCTTGCGGATATCATTGTCGTATTGAACGGCTGTACGGATGGTACGCGCTCCGCCGTAGCCAAACGTCATCCTGGTGCGACTCTCGTCGACGTACCGGATCGCCTGGGGCATGATGTTGGCCGTGCGATAGGCGCACGTCTGACGCAGGCTGATATTGTGCTGTTCGTGGACGGAGATTTGCCGATCCCAGCGTCTGATTTGCTGCCTTTTCTTCAAGCGGTCGATCAGGGAATGGATGTGGCGCTTAATGATCTGGGCAGACATTTGCCTCCTTATACCCAGCAGGACAGCGTAACACGGTGCAAAGGGTTTCTGAACCGAGTACTGCGCAGGTCGGATCTTGGCGCAAGCTCATTGACCGCTGTACCGCATGCATTATCACGACGTGTGCTGAATCAACTTGGGCCAGCCGTGCTTGCGGTACCGCCGAAGGCCCACGCGATGGCGATTCTGCATGGCATGATCGTGGCAGCAGTATATGCTGTCGATGTGATTAAAACAAATCGCAAGCGGACCTTCAATGTCGGGAAAGGGAACGCTATGGAGCAGTTAATCATCGGCGATCATGCAGAGGCGCTGACGGCAGTGTTTCAGGTAGCCGGGTATTCTCCGCTCGGGCCTGTTCCAACACGGGTAGACGTTGCCAAAGGGAGGAATGCACGATGAGTCTGACGAGCATCATTATTCCGACTTATAATGGCCTTCATTTATTAAAGCCGTGTATCGAGGCGATTCGAACACATACGATAGATGCACCGTATGAAATTATTGTTGTGGACAACGCTTCGAATGACGGGACGGATGATTTTTGTGCATCCGAGCGGCTAATCAGCATACGTCTTCCTGAAAACAGGGGCTTTCCGGCAGCTTGTAATATGGGGCTCCGTCTGGCTTCGGGCGATCAATTCGTCATTTTAAACAATGATGTGACGGTTACACGGGGATGGCTATCGAATATGTTGGCTGCTTTGCACAGTGAAAGCACAGTGGGACTGGTGGGACCGGTGACGAATTACATCAGCGGTATTCAGCAGATTCATGGAATAGAAGGAGATTTCGCCAGCTGTCTGAGGTATGCGGAGCAGAATAATGTAAGCAATCCCTCCAGATGGCAAGAGGTCAAGCGGCTAGTCGGGTTTTGTCTGTTGTTCCGGCGTGAGCTGCTGGAACGGATTGGATGGCTGGATGAACGATTCAGCCCCGGACATTATGAGGATGACGATTATTGTCTGCGTGCACGCGTACATGGCTATAAGCTGCTCATGTGCAACGACTGTTTTGTCTATCACCAGGGAAATGCGAGTTTCTCGCGCTCGGAAACTTCTTGGCTCGAAGAGCTGATCGAGCGGAACTATCGATTATTTATAGAAAAATGGAGCATAGATCCCAGAATGTTCATTGAAACTGGGAACGCTGCGATCCCATGCACTGAACATGCTGTCGAAGGAGGAAGGAAGATATGAAAGGGATTATTCTCGCAGGAGGAACCGGGTCGCGTCTTCATCCGTTGACTACATTACTCAACAAGCATCTGCTTCCAGTCGGCAAGTATCCCATGATCGTATATGGTATCGAAAGGCTACGGCAAGCGGGGATTACCGATATGCTCATTATTATTGGTAAACAATCGGCCGGACTGTACACTGATTTTTTAGGCAGCGGCAGTAATTATGGTGTCCAATTGACATACCGGATTCAAGAAAAAGCGGGCGGCATTGCGGAAGCACTCGAATTGGCAAGAAGCTACATGCAGTCAGAAGAGAAGTTCACTGTTTTGCTAGGTGATAATTTGTTCAAGGAAGACTTGGGACCTGTCATCGAACGCTTCAAACAACAGCCACCGGGGAGCGCCAGGGTCTTGCTGAAAAAGGTGGCAGATGCCCGTCGTTACGGGGTGCCCGTGTTTGATCCCGAGCGCCCGGAGAGTATTACGCGGATTGAAGAAAAGCCGCAGCATCCCCAGTCCAAATATTGCGTTACGGGTATCTATATGTACGATACTGCCGTATTCGATAAGATCCGGGAAATAGCGCCTTCGGCACGTGGTGAGCTTGAGATCACCGATGTTAACAACTGTTATGCTGCTGAAGGCAAGCTGGAATACGATATTTTACGGCGCTACTGGAGTGACGCAGGAACCTTCGATTCCCTTCAGGAAGCTGGAGTGAAAATGAAGGGACTTCTACCTTGATTTCAATGAAACACCATTCAGCCGGGCCAGGCATATAGTATAGGCATAATGCCACCCGGAGGAGTGAACGGCATGAAACGCCTGAGTACGCAAAGGAAACACAGCAAACGGCTCGGAAAGAAGGGCTATTGGTCAGGATATAACAGGGGCCAGGAACAAGGCAGGAAGTTGGGGCAGGCTTCGTTCGGCAAGATTTTTGAAGGCGTAAGTATTATCATTCCGTCCTGTAATCAGCTTCAACAGCTCCGTGCTTGCATTCACTATATTGAGGAGAATACGAGCCATCCTCACGAAATTATTGTGGTAGACTGCGGCTCGACGGACGGGACACCTACCTATTTGCTCCGTAAAAGCATCGCTGTACGCTATGCGCTGTTAACAAAGGATGTTCAGATGATCGGCAGTCTGAATCAGGGACTGATGATGGCAAAAGGTACAACTATTGTCGTACTGGACCCAAACTCGATGGTGACTCCTGGCTGGCTGGACCGGTTGATGAGCTGTTTATACAGCGATTCGCGTATGGGAGTTGTCGGTCCTGTAACGAATGGTCCATTCGGAGAACAGCAGGTTGAGGTTCCTGATATGAATAAAAATGAAGTGCGTCCATTTGCCATGGCCCATAATATTCCCAACCCGGATGCATGGCGAGAGACTGAAAGCCTGGCCGCATTTTGTCTACTACTACGTAGAGAAACTTTGGTAAAGACGGGATACTGGGACGAAGGCTGCCACAGTATTGAGGAAGCCCATGCAGATTGGTTGCTGCGCGTACGCTTGTTGGGGATACGCATGACAATTGCCGGAGATGCGTTTATCCATTTTGTAGAAAGTGATCGGGATACGGTTTATGGTTTTCCTCAAACGACCGAAAGAATCGGTTCAACGGAGGAAGGAAGCCGGAACCGATCCTTTTTTGTCCAAAAGTGGGGGGACGCGGATAAGCTGTTCCACCACCCGGAATTTGGAACAGCAGAGCCAGACGGCCAAGGATTATCAAGTAAGGAAGCACACTTATCAGCAGCAAGCTTTTATCCCGTCGGAGCGCTTGTTCAGGGACCGTCCGGTGCAGTATTTCGGATAGAGCCGGGAAGTAGGCGGCTGCTGCATGAAGCCAGTGCTGCGGGAGGTAAATACGTGCATCCCGTTAGAGTGTCTCAGCTTGATTTATTGGCGCTTCCCTTGGCAGATGAGCCGGAGGCGATGGTGTCCGGCGCCGCTGATGCCCCCCCTGTAGCTGTGGCGCATGAGGAACCCTTGCCTGTGCTGGCGGCTCCTGAGCTGGGAAACATGTCCATGTTGCCCACACTTCATATCCCGGCTCAACGCAAGCGATGGATCGAGTTACTGTATGCTGAAGGTGGGCAACTGTACCAAATCGGCAACGGTTGGAAAAGACCGTTTCTGACCCTCTACGCTGTGATGAGCTGGCGGGCTGAGGACTACCCAATTCAGTTTTTGTCCTCCGAAGAATTGTCGGCATTGACGGAGAAGCAACCTATTATTGCTCCACCAGTGCTACGAGGGCATTTGTGATGATCGAATAGGCTTTTTTAGGCGGAACCGACTACTCGCTGCGGCATACGCTGTAGTAGCGGAAAGCCCGTAGGTATTTCGTGCGTTCCGCACGGCGGAACACATAAAGGAGGGGCTTATGCATAACGAGTTAGATGATTTGCTGATCCATATTTCGCACTCGCAGCAGCAGATGTCGAGGTTGCTGGATGCGGAACGGCAGGTGGTCGTGCGCATGGCACAGATCATACATGAACTGCCGGATGAGGAGCCGCGTTTTGATGGAATTCCGGGCATTATTGATAGCTCGGGACAAGTAAACAAAAGCATTGTTGCCTATTTGAACGGTATTGCCGACCTTCAGGAAGCAATGGCTGAAATGCTCGTTCGTGTCGTGAAGGAGACGGCATACCCGGAAGAGGAGTAGTGTAACAATCGAGGGTAGGGAGTGAACACATGAGTAGGGAAAAAGCAATGATTCACATGCTGGACGCAGCCTCCAAGATGCAGCGGAATGTGTCTATGATTCTGGAGGCCAAGGCGGTCGAAGCAGAAAAAATGCGTAATTGGACGCTGAACCATCTGGCGCCTCACGCATTTGACACCGATGAAGAGCAGTTGGGACGGCCTTTGGAAATTCACGAGCAGATGGTGGAAATGCTGGAGGGATTAACCCGGCTTCAGACTGGACTATGCAGTAATCTCAAAGCATTGCTGGACCAGGATGAGCAGCAGGGTGGCGGAATGGAAGGGATGATGGGAGGCATGGGCTCGGGGGATATGAACTAATGAGCATGAGGCGTGAACGTGAGATTAAGCTGGATATGATGGAGTCTATTGCTGCCAGCCAGCACGCCGTTGCCCGGATGCTGACCAGTCTTGCGGACTTGACGCCCCATGCGGATATGTCGGCTCCTCGTCTGGAAGAGACCATCCGTATACTCAGCAACTACCAGGGAGAAATCACGAAAATGTTGGCGGGTATTCCTTTAAGAAGACAGGTATATGGGAAACCAACGAAGCCATGGCTCCATGTGCCTGTTCAAAAAAATGAAACCAAGACGAGAAAGCAAAGGAGGAATGAAAATGAGTACAAGGTGGGAACGCACAGCTCGAGACAAAGCCCGCAAAAGACGTAAAGATGCCCGGCGTTCTAGCATTCGTAGATTAAAACGGAGAAGAAGACGTCTGCTTGCTCTTAGACGCCGTAAAAGGGGGCTTAATTCAGTACGTAGAAGACGTTCTCTTCTGCGGCGGCGGAAAAAACCTCAAGCTAACCCGGCCGCAGCTCCTTCTGCGGAGAACCCACAGCCCGTTCCTGTTGCATTAGAGCATGACCCGCAGGCATTCCAGCAGGGATATGATGCTGCTTACAATGAGGGTTTCAATTCAGGCTTTGCCAAAGGTTATGAAGATGGCCACCAGGTCGCTTACAAGGCACAGTAAACTATGAAAATCATCTATTACGGTTAACCCCCCGAAGCCTAGCAGCTTCGGGGTTATTTGCGTTTGGGCAGTTGGACGGGCAAACGCCAATTTTGTCCGGGCAGTGGCAGTCGTCCATGATGCGTTTGACCCCTGTGCATATAGTTTAGGAGTGACAGAAGTTTATCCTACAACAGGACAGGGTGAAGGATGTGAATGATCAACGAAGCGGAAATGAACGCGAAGCATACCGATGTGGCTATCGGGAAGGACGCAGAATGGGCGGTTGCACGGCTGCTCTGTCACAGGTCGTGGCAATACAACCTGCTGTTCGCCAGTTGAAAGTGTTGTATATTCCGCAAGGTTTCGCAGCTATAGACACAGGTGTGCAAGAGGCATTAAGTCAAATATGCAGCTCATGCGCCGTCGGTACTCCTGCCACGATGCTGGCTGACGCTAAGGCTCACCGTCCAGATCTCGTACTGGTCATGAATGGGCTGCATGTGTTTCCGGACGATCATCTGGAGCAGGTACAACAAATACGAGCCATGGGCATTCGGACGGCCATATGGTTTGTAGATGATCCCTACTTTACGGAGGATACGGCGTTGATCTGTCAATCCTACGATGTCGTTTTTACGCATGAAAATTCTTGTCTGCCGTTTTATCGTGATCAGGGAGTAACGAGGGTCCACTATATGCCGCTTGCTGTGTCAGCCCGTATCTTTTATCCCCGGCGGGTAGAACGTGAGCATCAGCATGATATTTGCTTCATTGGAAATGCCTTCTGGAACCGTGTGAAGCTGTTTGACTACCTTGCTCCCTTCTTGGCGGATAAAAGAGTGCTGATCGTAGGTGGGCACTGGGAGCGGCTGACCCGGCGGGATGTGCTGGAACGCTTTATCCGTCCGGGTTTTATGGAGCCGGAAGAGACCGCTCGATATTATAACGGTTCCAAAATTGTCATCAATATGCACCGCCCGACAGACCCCGGACTGGATAATCGGAATACACACCAGTTGTCAGCGGAGTCCATCAATCCTCGGACATACGAAATTTCTGCTTGCGGGACGCTTCAAATGACGGATGTGCGGAAGGATCTGAGCCGTTATTACCAACCAGGCTATGACATTGAGACCTTCACGGGAGCAGAGGAACTGAAAGTGAAGCTGGACTATTATCTCAAGCATGACTGGGAACGCGAACGCATAGCTTGGCGCGCACTGCACACCACCATGCAAAAGCATAGGTACTCGAATCGTATGGAAGAATTGCTGGACAAGGCGATGGCCTAAAGTAAACACCATAAACAGTGAGGAGTGAAAGTGATGACGATATCTACGACAGGACCGTATGACCCAGCTGTTCACCAGACGGCGGCGGCCTCCTGGGAGAAGGGGAGAGCTGCGGGGATCCATGACGGATACGACGAGGGATACCTGCGCGGACGCGCTAACGCGATTGTCTCGCGAACAAAAGTAACGTTCCCTTTTCGACAGATCCATGTACTGTATGTCGTCTCGGGCAAAGGCCTTCCGTATTCTCCGCTGGATGAGGCGGTCATTACCACATTGCAGAGTATGACGGCTCAGGTTACCGTAACAGACCCGCGCCAGCCGGTAGGAGATATTGCTGCTCAGCTTCGTCCGAATCTGATGCTGGCACTGGATGGGATGGATCTACCGTTAGAGCAGGTTGCTGCAGTACGCCAGTTGGGCATTCCCACTGCCATCTGGCTGACGGACGATCCCTATTACACCGATACGACGACCAAAATGGTGACGAATTATGATTATGTGTTCACCTTAGAAATGAACTGTATAGAACTGTATCGTCAGTTGGGCTGCACGTCGGTGCACTACTTGCCATTCGGGGCATTTTTGACTCACTATTTTCCACTCAGCTCGCCTGCTTCAGTGCGACGTGAGATTGGATTTACAGGCTCAGCCTACTGGAATCGCATCTATTTCTTCAATCCGATTATGCCGCAGCTTATGGCCCGCAACATTAAAATCAATGGAATCTGGTGGGATCGTCTTCCGGATTATCAGTCGTATGGTGACAAAATTGAGCTGGGCCGCTGGATGTCTCCGGGCGAGACCAATGATACGTATAACGGTAGCAAAATCGTAATTAATCTTCATCGTTCCCATCAGGATGATTCGGTGAACAACAACTCACTGAAAATTCCGGGGATTTCGCCAAATCCCCGCACGTTTGAAATTTCCGCCAGCGGAACGTTGCAACTGACGGATACAAGAGACGATCTGGCTCGTTTTTACAAGCCAGGGGAAGAGATTGAAACTTACAGTTCTCAGCAGGAACTGCTGGAGAAGGTTGAGTTTTATTTGACGCATGAAAAGGAGCGCCGTGAGATTGCTCTGCGTGCTCTGGAACGAACCCTGCGGGAGCACACGTATGGTCACCGGATTGACCAAATGCTATCGATCATCTTCCCATAAGATACACATGACGATGGTTGCTATTTTAAAGGAGGTGAACTCCGATCAAGCCGAAAATGATGCTATTCAGCCATGTCAGCAACGTCCGCAGCATTACAGGGGCGGAAAAGCTGCTACTGCATTTTTGTCTAGACATGCGTACGTATTTCGATTGCATTCTCGTAACGCCTGGTGAAGGACGGCTGACCTCAATGGCCCGCAAGCGCGGGATAGCTGTTCAGACTCAGAATTTGTTCATGCTGCATGGCATGTATACCCCCTATGAGGGATTGGCGCAGGATGCGGAGAATTTGCGGAACCATGTGGCGTATGCACCACTGCACCAGATGCTTCGGCATGCTCGACCTGATGTAGTGCTGGTCAATACCTGTGTGAACGTCATGCCCGCGATGGTTGCCCAAGAGCTTAATATCCCGGTGATCTGGAAAATAACCGAGGTCATTAACCAGAATGAGCATACGCCGATTTCTGTTTCGATTATCGAGCGTTATAGCCAGTGGGTCATTGGCATTTCGCAGGCTGTTATGCGCCCTTTGCATGGCGGGGGATTGACACGTCCGCATACGATGTTGCCTCCTTGCCGGGATATGAATATGCCGTCTCCCAAAGAGTATGTGCTGGAACGGAGAAGGAAACGTGAAAAGCTGGGACTGCGAGATTTTCATATCTGCATTGGTTATATTTCTTCCTTTATCTACGAAGCCAAAGGGCTGTTGCCTTTTGTCCACATGGCTCTAAAGCTGTGTGAAACCAATTCGCGGTGCCGTTTCTGGATCATCGGCAGCTCAGTGGATTCCGAGTATTACGTAAAATGTGTCTCTTTGATTCGCCAGTCTCGTTATAGCCGCCGCTTCCAATTTAGTTCATTCGAGGAATCTGTTTCAACAGCCTATAGCGCAATGGATATTGTGGTGATCCCTAGTATGGTGGAGGAAGGCTTTGGTATGACGGCTCTGGAGGGGCTGGTGTACGGCAAACCCGTAGTAGCCTTTGCGCAGGGCGGACTTGTGGAATTAATGGAGGCGACCGGAAATGCAGATTTTTTGGTAGAGCCAGGCAACAGCGATATGCTGGCGCAAAAAGTAGGCTATCTGCTCGATCATTCCGAGGAAGCGGAACGAATTGGTGTGCGTAACAACAGTGCGGCTACGCGTGTCTACGGACCTGATTCCTACCGAAGCAGTCTGCACGTTATGGTCAGTCAATGGGTATGTCATCATCCGCATTGGTTCCCGTTGATTCAGCAGCCGGGTGGTCCTGTATGGACGAGGGAAGGCGAAGGCCTGCGTCAGGTCACTGCAATACCGGAGGCTTATCTCAACACCGTTCGAGAATTTCCCGAATCGGTCGTTAATCAACTGCCGGTGCTGGGTCTGCCGCCAATCGAATATGCAGCCATTCAGGGTTTGCCACAACCAGTCCCCCCTTTGCCTGAGCCAACATCTGAGTTGCCTCGCCGCAAACGTAGTATTCGGGCAAGATGCCCAAAGGGCCGCAAGCATACCAGACTGCGGAGTCGCAGGTATAAGAGAAGCGCTGGCAGAAGCCGTCTCAAGAAAATTCACGGGTCCCCATTATATCGAAAATCCAAGTCCAGACAGAAGCTCAAGTGGAAATTCAAGCTCCAGTCACGGCGATCCAAAGCGCACAAGCAGAAGCGAGTCACACTCAAGGCCAGACAGCATTCCAAACAACGGTCCGGGTGAAATACGCCGGACCGCTTGAGATGAACGATAAGTCGGAGCGCAGCCAGTCTGCTGGATGGCTATTATTCATTGAACTCCACAATTCAATGAAACAACGACAGCAAAGGTGGGTTCCAAAACCATGAAAATATTGACCGTGCTCGGCACAAGACCGGAGATTATACGGCTCAGCCTGATTATTCCGAAGCTGGACCACTATGCAGATGAACATGTGCTTGTGCATACGGGCCAAAATTATACGGAAAGCCTGAGCGGACAATTCTTCCGCGAGCTGGGTTTGCGCGCCCCGGATTATGTGCTTCAGGAGAAAGCGGGAACGCTGGGCAAACAACTGTCTGCCATGTACTCGCAGATGGAGGACATTTTAAATAAGGAACGCCCAGATCATGTACTATTGCTCGGTGATACGAACAGCGCCTTATGTGCCCTGCTTGCGGAACGTATGGGTTACCCAGTTGTGCATATGGAGGCTGGGAACCGCTGTTATGATCTGGATGTGCCGGAGGAGAAGAACCGGCGCGTCATCGACGCGATTTCTACCATTAATATGCCTTATACAGAGCAAAGCAAGCAGCACCTACTACGTGAAGGCTTTCCAAGCCAACGAATTATACTGACTGGAAATCCGATCTATGAAGTAATGCAGCACTATGAGAAAGAGATATCTGGAAGCGAAATTTTGAAAAAGTTAGGATTGTCGCCGGGGAAATATTTCTTGGTCACTGCCCACAGAGCTGAAAATGTCGACCATCCGCCACATTTGCTGGCTATTTTGGATGGTCTTAACCGGGTAGCCCGGCAGTTCGGGCAGCGGGTCATTTGCAGTATCCATCCCCGCACCGCCGCTCGGATCGCAAGCCACCCGCCGATCCAGCTTGATCCGCTGGTAGAATTTCACGAGCCGTTCGGCTTTTTTGACTTCGTTCTGCTGGAGCGGCATGCCCGCTGCGCTTTGACGGACAGCGGCACCGTACAGGAAGAATGCTGTGTCATGGGGGTGCCGACCGTCACGATGCGTCGTACGACCGAACGGCCGGAAACGGTAGATTGCGGCAGCAATATCGTGTCCGGTCTTGATGGCGAGGTTATAGCAACCGCGGTAGCTATAATGACCGGGATGAACCATAAGTGGCAGTGTCCCGCAGGCTATCTGGCGGAAGATGTATCGGATAAGGTAGTCAAATTTTTGCTTGGAGGGAAACGGCATGTTTGAAAACCAACGTATCTTGGTTACCGGCGGTACCGGCTCTTGGGGGCATGAGCTGGTTACCCAGTTACTGCCGCGTAACCCCAAAGAGGTCATTATCTATTCACGTGGAGAATCGAGTCAGGTTGCCATGAACAGGCAGTTTGAGGATGAACGGCTCAGCTTCTGTATTGGAGATATCCGGGATAAGGACGCGCTGGTTACCGCTTGTCAGGGTGTGGACTATGTGTTTCATTTGGCGGCTCTCAAGCACGTACCTGTCTGTGAGGATCAGCCCTATGAAGCACTCAAAACCAATGTCGTAGGCACCCAAAACGTGATTGAGGCCGCTGTCGCCAATCAGGTAAAGAAAGTTATATATATATCGACTGACAAAGCCGCGAATCCGTCCAATTTTTACGGTATGACCAAGGCGATTGGAGAAAAATTGATTGTCTACGCCAATCTGCTGAATAGTGATACACGGTTCGTGACGGTACGAGGCGGTAATGTATTGGGCACAAACGGAAGCGTAGTGCATCTGTTTCAAAACCAGATTCGCCAAAAGGGGAAGGTTTCTATTACGGATATGAAAATGACCCGTTTTTTCCTGACCCTGCGTGATGCGATCAGTCTCCTGTTCAAAGCTTCGGTGGAAAGTGTCGGCGGGGAAATTTTTATCATGACCATGCCAACCTGTCGTATTTTGGATTTGGCTGAGGTGCTCATTGAAGATTCGGGCGTGGAAAACGTAGAAATTGTAGAGCAAGGTGTCCGTCCCGGCGAAAAAATTCATGAGATTTTGATGAGTAACTTTGAAAGCCTGACAACGGTTGTGTATGACGAGCAATATTTGGTCATTCTCCCAACGCTGAACATCCCCCAATTAAGAGACCGTTATAGTCAGTGTCCTCCGGTATCATTCAGCAGCTTTAGCTCGGAGTTTAATCTGATGTCAAAAGAGGAAATTCGAACTATCCTCCGGAGCGGGGGGTTCATTAAATGAAGCTGCTTATTTTGGGTGGTAACGGCATGGCGGGCCATGTCCTGGTCGATTATTTTCAAAATCAGGGCGGGCATAACGTCTTCTATACCACCCGTGATCCCGAAAATAAAGGCGGTCTGCTGCTGGATGTAAGAGACAGCTTTATGGTAGAGCAGTTGGTTCGCAGTGTGCGGCCAGACGTCATCATCAACGCGGTGGGTGTGCTGAATCAGTATGCCGGGGAGGATCAGATTACAGCATACCAAATCAATGGACTGTTGCCGCATCTTCTCCGGCGGACGGCGGACAGCATCGGTGCCCGACTCATTCATATCAGCACGGATTGTGTATTCGAGGGAAAGCGTGCTCCTGGTTTGTACAAGGAGACGGATCAGCCTGACGGGACAAGCGCCTATGCTGTGACGAAAATACTCGGAGAAGTAAAGGCGGCAGGGCATCTGACTATTCGTACCTCTATTATCGGTCCGGAAATTCGGAGGGAAGGCATTGGTCTGCTGCACTGGTTTTTGCAGCAGAGCGGAGATGTTGACGGATATCGCCGTGTCTTTTGGAACGGAGTCACGACACTGGAATTGGCTAAAGCGATACAGGTGCTTATGAATGAGCCGCTAGACGGACTCATTCATCTGGTTCACCCCGAACCGATCAGTAAACATGATTTACTACTGCTGTTCAAAGACATCTGGAAGAGGGAGGATATTCGGATCGTGCCGAAAGATGAGCCGGTGCAGGATCGGACGCTTCGTTCTACCCGGGCCGATCTGCTCTACGATGTTCCTCACTACAGCATCATGCTGAAGGAGCTGCTGGAATGGACAGAAGCACAGCGGAACAACGTCGGCCTGTCATAGTCATTACCGGAGCGGCAGGCTATACCGGGATGCACGCCTGCCTCTATTTTGCACAGCTCGGCTGGGAGGTGGCGGCGCTGACTCGCACTGCCGCTTCCGCATCAAAGCTGACCTCACTGGCTGGAGATGATGAGTACCCTAGTCCGGATGTCGGCACTCACGTCTGTATCACGCCTTATGTATGTGATTTGCTTGATAAGAAACGTCTTGGCGAAGTAATCCGCCAAATTGCACCGGATTATGTGCTTCATCTGGGCGGTAAAAATTCGGTGCCTGAATCATGGCAAAGTCCACTACTGTACATGGAATCCAATGTACTGTCCACATTGTATCTGCTGGATGTACTGCGCTCTTTCCCCAAAGTCCGAATTGTAGTGGCGGGTTCTCGCCTAAAGACGGCTTTGCAGGCACCGTATTATCCTCCGCACCCGTACAGCCTCAGCAAAAGCCTTCAAGAGGCAGTCGCGCTTTCGTGGGGTGCGCTGTTCGATCAATCCGTCATGCTGGCGGAGCCTTGCAATCTGATCGGCCCGGGTCCCTCCACGGGTTTCTGTGCACTGTTGGCAGGCTATATCGCACGCACCGAGCAGAGCGTGCGAGACGTGCAGAATGAAGAGCCCCCTGCCCTTGCTTCCGTTTCTGCACCGACTCCGTTTCAGGTTTCTTCACGGCATGCGCAGCGAGATTTTCTGGACGTGCGCGATGCTGTCCGAGCGTATAGCGTGCTACTGGAGCGAGGTGTTCCGGGGCGTGTATACCCTGTTTGCTCAGGCAAGATGATGCAGTTGGGGGATATCGTAGAACGTATGATTGCGTTGGCAGACACCCCTGTTGCCATACAATGGGGAGATGTGGCAGAAGAGGCGACCACGGATGTATATCAGGCAAAGGAACTAGAGGAACTGGGCTGGATGCCAACCATTCCGTTAGGGCAATCACTGAAGGATATGATTCGCTACAGCCGAGCCAGAAAGGAAGAAACGAGATGAGACCGAGTGTAACGATCGTAATTCCGTTTTATAACTGCAGGTACGTCGATCAAGCACTGCAAAGCGCACTGGAGCAAACCTACGGCCCGCTTGAAATCATTGTCGTCGATGATGGTTCAACCACGCATACTGAAATGCTTCATCCTTACCGTAAATATATCTATTATTTAGGTAAATTGAACGGTGGAACGGCCAGCGCGCTTAATCACGGCATCCGGCATGCCAGCGGTGAATATATTGCGTGGCTCAGCTCGGATGATACCTTCCACAAGGATAAAATTAACAATCAGGTTTCCTTTATGCTGGAGCAAGGTGCACATATTTCTCACACCAACTTCAACACAATCAATGAATACAGCCAAATCACAAGATACCAGGCGGGACCGGTACTTCCGTCGATACAGGAATTTTATCGTTTTTTTCTGAAGGGTAACCCGGTAAACGGATGCACGGTTATGTTCAAAAAAGAGCTGTTTACGGAGATAGGGTTGTTTAATGAGCTGCTGACGTATACCCACGATTTGGATATGTGGTACAGAGTTATACTGGCAGGATACGAGTTTCCTTTTTTAAACGAAGTGCTGGTAAACTACCGTTGGCATGATGAGATGGGAACGAACAAGCATCGGCACGTCATTGAACAGGAATACTTAATTACCCAGGCACGCTACAGAACCAGCTTAACTGAGCTGCTGAACGGATTTGCAGCTATGTAGTACAAATCAGAATATTGAAAAATTTTCAGCCTGTGACCTGCAGTGCCTGTATAGAGCACGCAGATTCACAGGCCAATTACAAATCACTAGTGATGGTAGGGAGAGTCATCTTAGTTAGGAAAATAATACTTTGTCATGATGCAAACCGTTACACAATAGATACCGATTCCCAGTCACCGGACGGGAATGTATGCTCTGGTACGTTATTGCCAGCAGCATCTTTTCCTTGAGCCTCAATGGAGATGGCACTTATGAATCCGGCTGCGACTGGAGATGAAACTCTAATTTCATATGCTGGCACTACAGTAGGAATCGTAAGTGTAACAACTGAATTTGGCGCACCCAGGGCAAATGTGGTTGTGAAATACAAGATTGACACCGTACCTGTCGGTGGGCTTCCGGGCGCACTGTACGCATTCACAATGATGGGTACAAGTGGAGCTGCTGTTGTATTACTGATACGTATTACAACAGAGCTCGAAATGAAAGTGCCATCTGGATTAAGGTTTTCAACGGCTCCTAACGAAAAAACGGCCATATTTCTCACCTCCTTGTAATACCAATATATGAAGAAAGAGTAGTAATAGAGTGTGTTAATATATAGAGGTGTTTAGTACAAATTAAGGAATCACGGCTTGTCCAATACCCGCAATTAACATTGCCCATCGACTTTTATTACCGCTGTATGTCGCGAAAAGATGATTAAACTACAGGCTGGTTCTATAAAGAACCAGCCTGTAGTTTAATCATCATAAAGCCACGATCATTGGACCTTGTGGGCTTCGGTTAAATACATCCGTCGGAAGGGGAATAGGAGGCTGTGTATGCCACCTGAACACATGAAGCTCTCTGTTACTGGGGATGGGGCGCAAACATCCGCCCTCTGCATAATATAGTTCGTGATCCGGGCCCATATACAACCGGTAATCGATCAGCTCATGCTCCTCGAAAACATTGGTATCAATAGGTGGACCAATAGGGAAAGTCTCCAGCTGCGCGAATGAAAGAGGAATCGATTCGTTGACCTCATAGCCCAGCAAACGGAACGTTTCGAAATCGCTGAAGGGATAGCGCAGACCATGGCTGATCAGGTGCATACCGTTCATGGGATCTCTGGCGATGTAAACCGCTGGGAAATGCTCGGGAAGTTGGCCATTATGCAATAACGGCTTGCCGTCGGGGAAGCTGGTCACCGTGGCATCCGACAGCTGGATTACCCGATCAAGACGAAAATGAAGAGCATGAAAAGTATCAAGCGACTCGACAAGCCGCTTCAGTCCTTTCTCGATTTGATAAATATTTCCTTTGGAGTCTCGAATGAGTATTCCATTAGGTAAGGAAGAATCCTTAGGTCGATGATGCGGATGCCCCGTAGTAAACTGTCCGGGGAAAAAGTATTCATCTAATGTGTAAATGAGGCGTTCAGGGTTAAAATGCCATTTTCTTAGAAATATTCGGCGATTTCTCTGTCCCCATTCAACTATATCGATTGAATTATGTGTAAAACTTGCGTTACCCTCATGATGGACATGACTGTCTCCTGCGATGAGGAGCCTTAATCCCTTTTTTAGTGTCCGATACCCGAAATCAATATCTTCATAGCCACCTCCCGGGAATGCTTCGTCTAAATACCCGATCTGACTTATCAATTGACGACGGAACAACATACAAAATCCGCTTAAAGCCGTTGCATCCCGCCAAAGTGAGGGATTAGTGACATTAAAATTTTTGCTGAATTCATGATATGTCTCTGTGGTTGAATAGGACATGGGAAGGCGTTGCATTGGCATCACCATATTGGACACAGGACCGACAATGCCAATATCCGCTGAGCTAAAAAGTGCATGAATTAAATTTTCCAGCCAATGGTGAGATACCATCGTGTCATTATTGAGCAGGAGAATAGTATCCCCTATAGATGCCTTAATACCTTGATTACAAGCTGCTGCAAATCCACGGTTAGTTTCATTCTCAATTAAACGTACATTCTCCCGACGACGTAGTTGATGTTGAGTACCGTCTGTCGATCCATTGTCAATACAGATCAATTCGTAAGGAATGGTAGTGTAGCGCACGATGCTATCCAGACACCGTTCTGTTAGTTTCCAGTTGTTTAACGTAAGGATAACGATACTGACCAGCATAAAATTCTCTCCTTAA
Source organism: Paenibacillus sp. lzh-N1 (assembly GCF_002872435.1). NCBI lineage: Bacteria > Bacillati > Bacillota > Bacilli > Caryophanales > Paenibacillaceae > Paenibacillus > Paenibacillus sp. lzh-N1. The sequence continues at coordinate 2,935,026 of NZ_CP025696.1, forward strand.
AGAGTATTCAGAACCACTTGTAATTGGTGCTGATATGTCTGTCTGATGGTTTCTAATTCCTGTACAATAGCTTGGTAATGCTGGACCGTACCCATTTGTTCATGACGACGGTAGGCAGTGAGAGGCTCATCTAAATAGTGAAATTCTGTATGGTTCAATACTACACGAATCCAAAAATCATAATCATGAGTGTATAACAGCTTCTCATTGAAGTATCCAATGTTACGAACATAATCCTTTTTCATCATCACCGTACAGCCATTTAACGGGCAGTAGGAAGAAAATGCCTCAATAAAGGAACGTACTGTCGTAAATTTGGCAGTTGCATTGCGGCATATTACCTCGTTTGCTTTGTTAATGACATGATAATCGGTGAAACTGACCTCAGCTTGATGTTGCTCCATAAAATTCACTTGACGTTCAATTTTGGTCGAATAAAACATATCGTCTGAACTAAGCCAAACAGTATACTTTCCGGTGGACATTTGTATACCATAATTGAGCGCGGTTGCCGTGCCGCCGTTCATCTTTCCTAGATAATAAATGCGATCCATATAAGGGATCAAACGTTCCTGGTGCATAGTTGACCCATCATCTACAACAATAATTTCGATATTCGGATAAGTTTGATTTAAGACGCTGGCTACAGCCTGATCTACGTACGGACAGTTGAAAAACGGAATGATGACACTCACTTTCGGCAACGATTCCACGTTTCCTCACCCCGCAATCTTCATGTGCTTTCTCCCCACCATACGGTATGTTAAAACGAATTCATAATTGTGGACGATTGCCCGTGGTACTTCATTTTGGGGAGTTTATTTAAAGGAAAAAGAGGCAATTTACATCTCATTAATGTAACTGCCCCTTTTTTAGATTAGAGTGCTCAGATGTACGTTATGATCTAATTGGTGATTGAACTTTTTATTGCTGGTTCAAACCATAAACGACAGCGTCAATTTCCTGAAGCAAGTTATTAAACCGGTTTTGGAATTTATCTATGCCGAAAGATTCTATGGATGCCTTGCGATTTTTAGTTCCTATTTCCAACATGCGCTCTTTATTTTGAAGGAGGTCAACAACTATTTGCCAAAGTCCGCCCACATCACCTTTAGGCACTAAAAACTTCTCATTCCCCGTATTTTTGAGTAGCTCACCAAGTCCTGCTGAGTCATAAGCAACTACTGGTTTGCCGAATATCATCCCCTCAAGAGCAGTCATTCCAAATCCTTCATCAATCATGCTAGGTACGACTACGACATCAAGCGCAGGGTATAATTGTTCAATGTGGCTTTCGAACGAATGAAATATAATGCGAGATGGATCTAATGTTGAATACGCCAATACTTTGCATTTATTGAAGTATTCTGTTATTTCTGGACTTCCGGCAATAAGAAATTTCACTTGAGGAAAGTGTGACATTAGCATATCGGCCATATAGATAAATTGATCAATTCCTTTATGGACGGAGATCATTCCGCTTATGAGTCCTATTAGCGTTTCGTGGTCGCCGATATTATGGGCTCCCCTCAGACAACGACGATTTTCCTCCCATCTTTCAGGGTGCAATTCAGCATCATTCCAGGAAGGATATATAAGCCTATTTTTATTATTAACTATTGAACCCTTAAAAGGTGCAAGTACTGCTTCTGATATACCGATAATCCAATCTGCATAATGATTTACCATCCGTACTGCATCAATCTGATGTGCACCTGGATACAAGATTTCGTCTATTATCCAAACAACGGGAATGCCTGCTTTTTTTGCCGCAGCCGCAGGCAATGCATTAACCGATGTGTTAACCATCACCCAATCCGGCCTGTGAATGTGCAGAAGTGTTAATAGGGATTGGTAGTAATTAGAAGATTCTTGTTTTGCAAATTCCTGATGCATAGCTTGCGAAGATTCATACAAAGACCATAGCAGTGGAGAATCTTGAATGGCTATACGTATCCCCTTAGTTTCTGCTTCTACTGACAGCATGCCGCAACAGGGAACAACCAGCACAACCTCATACTGCTCGCTAAGGGTTTTAGCTAAAAAAAGTAGCCATTTCTCGGCACCCGACATTCGAGCCGGATGGCAAATATGTGAGAATAACATAACCTTAGACTTTACGCTCACGGGCTACATACCCTATGCACTTCTCGGGTATGATTGTCACCTCCTTTGGATAGGTAATTTACTATATGTGCAATGTCTATCTGTCGACACGACCATTCACCCATGTATTATTCATTGCAAGGTAGTCATATATAATAGTTTTAATTTTTATGTGGGCACTCATGTGTGTGAAATGATCGTTTTCGGTGCCTGTGTGTGCTTGTGCCTGCGCCAAGCTATGGAGCAACGCATAAAATAATGTGAAGAGGGGAGCACATATGGGCCTGTCATGCTGTCATAACAACGTGAGGGATGCATCTGTCTCCGTAGTTGCTGGTAAGGCCCAAGCGCCGACCCGTTCAGGTTTGAAAGGAGGGGCACTAGTGAAGGCTTTGGTCACCGGGGGAGCAGGGTTTATTGGTTCCCAGCTGGTACGTGCGCTTGCTGACTCGGGCATCAGAGTACATGTGCTGGATAATCTGACGACCGGGAATGCTGCAAATGTAGATCCGCGCGCGGTCATGCATATTGCAGATATTCGCAGCTCTGAAGCCAGGACGCTGCTAATTCGGGAAAGCCCGGACATTGTGTTTCATTTGGCTGCACAGGCTGATGTGCAGCATTCCATCCATCACCCTGATGAGGATGCGGATGTGAATGTGCTGGGGACGATCCATTTGTTGCAGGCTTGTCGTAAAGCGGGTGTGTTGAAAATCATATTTGCCTCCACATCCGGCGTATACGGAGAACTGCAAAAGCAATGTATTCAGGAAGACGATCCTGTGGAGCCCATTTCAGGCTACGGACTGTCCAAGCTGACCGCAGAATCGTATATTCGGCTTTTTCATCGCTTGTACGGCTTGAACTACACGATTTTGCGTTACGGAAATGTGTATGGCCCCGGCCAGGCCGTGAAGGGAGAGGGCGGTGTAGTCGCTATTTTTATGGACCGGCTGAAAAAAGGCAGCCCCTTGCTCATTCACGGCGACGGGACGCAAACCCGTGACTTTGTGTACGTCAAGGATGTAGTTCGAGCCAATATGGCGGCTATACATGCAGCGGATCAACGCACAGTGCATGTAAGTACGGGACGAACGACGTCCATCAATCGGCTGGCCTATGATTTACTAAAGCTGCACGGTTCGTCTGTGCGGCCTGTGTATTCACCGGCGCGGGCGGGAGACATTCACCATAGCTGTCTGAGCAACGCAGTCGCCAGACATTGGCTTCATTGGGAACCGCTATACGGGATCTCTGCCGGTCTAAAGGAAACGTACGTGAGCAGTATGGACACGGACAAAGAAGGCATCTAGGGCTAACGAGCGCGAGGATCAAAAAAGAGACTGAGGGAACTCTCAGCCTCTTTTCAGTTTGAACAGAAATTATAGGTTCTCGCCAGCCAGCATGAAGGCTTGATCGAGGACAGCCGCACCGTTTCCTCTACCGTAAGCCAACGTGTCAATAACATCTACAGGGATGCCATAGGGAGCTGCAATTTCAGTTACTGGCTTTTTACGCATCCGCACCTGAGGTCCGAGTAAAATAGCAATCACTGGCTCTGTCATGCCTTCCAGCTCTTCCTTAATAGTGCTTTCGGGGATCGCTTCGATGTTCAATTCTATGGATCTCGCTGCGGCTTCTTTTTTCATCTTGGAAACCAGAATGGATGTCGACATCCCCGCAGAGCATGCCAGAATGATTTTTTTCATATCAAGAGCGCCTCCAGAAATTTATTTTAACTACTTATACTCTTCATCCAGATTAGCAACAAACAAGCGTTCCTTGATAACAGCTTGATACCAGTAGCCGGATTTCTTCAAATGTCGACTTCGATCATTTTCCAGGTTAATTTCCACCAGTCCATAGCGATTTTTAAAAGCATTCATAGGAGAAACGTTGTCTGTGAAGGCCCACAGCATATAACCTGTACAGTTGGAGCCTGCTGCTACGGCTTGTAACGTGTAGTATAAATGCTCAGTTATAAAGTCAATGCGATAGTCGTCCTGAATGATGTGTTCCTCATTTTTAAAAGCAGCTTCATTTTCAATCCCCATGCCATTTTCCGCAACAAACCACTCGATATTGTTATATTCGTTCTTGATACGCATTCCCATATCGTAAACAATTTTAGGATAAATTTCCCAACCTCGTGACTTGTTCATTCTTTTACCCGGAAGGTCGAAATGCTCGTAGTAGTAAGAGGGGTGAAAAGGAATGTTTTCGTTCCACGCTTTACTCTGCGCTTTGACCCGGTGGGGATAATAGAGATTGATTCCAACGTAGTCAACGGTATTTTCCTTAATCAAGGCCAGTTCCTCCGCCGTAGCTTCAAAGGCAATATCATGCTTGCTCATGAGCTCGAACAATTCTTGCGGGTATTCGCCTTTAATAAGCGGGTCCAGAAATACTCGATTGTAAAATAGATCATACACATGTGCTGCATACTGGTCATGAGGGGCACTGGATCGGGCATAGGTCACTTCGGGATTCAGAATAACCCCTATTTTAGCCCCGTTCTCACTATAATTTTTGGCTTTGAAAAGCTGTACACACTTCGCGGTAGCCAGCGTTTTGTTATAGTTCCATTGCATCCACTTCCGCGTATTTTGTTCATAGGGATAGCGAAGGGCATCCAGATAGACGCGAGTCTGTACAACAATGGGCTCATTAAACGTAAACCAGTGCTTGACCCGATCCCCGTACCGTTCAAACACCTTTTCCGCATATTTCACAAACAGCTCTACCACATGCTTGGAAGACCAGCCCTCATATTTGTCGAGCAAATAAGCAGGTAATTCATAGTGTTCCAGACAAATCATCGGCTCGACTCCGCTTGCAATCAACTCGTCAATGACCCTGCCCATATAATCCGCATAGGTTTCATCCACCACAATATTCTCATAATCCGTTAAGAAGCGGGACCAGTTAATAGAAGTGCGATAATGAGTTAGCCCAATCTGCTTCATCAGGGCAATATCCTCGGCATAACGATTATAAAAATCGGTTGCACCTGCGGGTCCATATCCATTGTGCCAGACATAGCGGTCATTTTTGTACCATAAGTCCAGATACGAGTCTTGACCTTCCTGTTTACCGCTCCAACCCTCTGTCTGCCAGGCGGAAGCCGCTGCTCCCATAATAAAATTCGGCGGAATTTGTATTGTGTGTTTAGCCATGACATGCTTCTCCTTTTCATTCTATAGATTCCCCAAGGCGATCCTCTACGGGTGTATCTCTACAGTAGCGCATTATTCAGTCGTTCGCTTGTTGGCAATTTTGACGAACGGAAAATAAATGATAATGGCTACCATAATACAAATAATCTGCGTTACGACGGCGCCAATGCTTCCACCTGTAGACAGGTAGGCATTAATAATAGGCGGAGTAGTCCACGGAACCATAACGACAGCTTTACCTGCGAATCCAAGCAACGTCGAGAAGTAACCAATTGTTCCTGTGATGAGTGGAGTTATAATGAAAGGAATCGCCATCAATGGATTCAGCATAATTGGAAGTCCGAAAATGACAGGCTCATTAATATTAAACAGACCTGGCCCAAGTGAAAGCTTGGTAATTTCCTTCATATCCTCACGCTTGGAAGCGATCATAATACTGATCAAAAGGGCCAGCGTAACTCCTGAACCTCCAATACTCATGTATACATCCCAGAAAGGCATCGTAATAATGTTCGGAATGGGGAGCCCTTGATCATATGCAGTCATGTTGACCGTAATCGCTCCAAGCAGCAGAGGTTCACGGATGGGCTTTACCATTTGGTTTCCGTGGATACCGATCACCCAGAAGGTTTGCGCAACCAGCATGAGTACCAGTATACCTGGCAGCCCTTGGACTATGGTCTCCAGAGGTTGTTGCACCACATTATAGACAGCATCGTATAGGTAGAGCCCCGTAAATTTATGAAAAAAGAATCCAAGCATCGAGAAAACAGTTACCGTAATAATGGAAGGGATGAGTGCGGAGAAAGAAACGGCTACATTGCTGGGAACACTTTCAGGCATTTTAATCTTTAGCTTATCGGACTTGCCCAGTTTGTTGTATAGCTCAACGGATAGGATACTTATGAAAATACCCAAAAACAAGCTTTTGGTGTCTGTGAATTGACGGGCGATGACGTCCGTTACTTTTTGCATTTCTCCGTTAACCATCAGTTCGATTGTGGTTGGTGTCACAGAGATAAAACAGATGAGGGCAAGTAAACCAGGAAAAAGATTTTTCTCTCCATTAATTTTTCCTAGCTCCAGGCCAATCATAAAAATAGCTAGAATGGTGAGGATATTCAAGCTGGCATAGTTAATGCTTGAGAAAATCGGTTTGTACTCTGCTAGGAATGAGAATGGCTTAAAATGGGCCAGACCATTGACTGGGTCCATGACCATATTGGAGATCAGTACAGCAAAGGCACCCACAATAATAACAGGCATTAAGGTGATAAAAGCCGATTTGATTGCTATTATATATTTAAAATTGTTAATTGCATTTGCCACCGAGGTGAGACCATCGATCAGTTTGTCTTTGAAAGCCATGGCTAGCGCCCTCCCTCTACGATTTTAATCCGAGCTGATCAATGCGTTCATACAGGTCTATAAATTCTGAGGCCATATCGTGAATGGTGATGGCATTCATCAAATGATCTTGGGCATGCACCATCATGACGGACATCTCTGTTTTTTCACCGGCTGCTTCCTTACGAATGATTCTGGTTTGAATTTTGTGGGAAGACACTAGTTCTTTTTTAGCTGAGGCCAGTTCTTCTTTGGATTCCCGAAATTTGCCCGCCTTTGCAAGCTCAATCGCTTCCATCGCCGAGCTGCGCGCATTCCCAGCGTATAATATAATTTGGAATACGATCTCTGTATCATCCATGTCCTCCATGTTCACAGCGTGTTCTACTGATTCATCATTATTCATATGTTCTTGACTCCTTTCATTCATTTGCTCGTATCGCCATTATAATTTGGAATCGCTTTCAACATAACGCATATTATTTCCTCTTCTTAACGGAAATCAATCGGTCTTTCTAGTTGATATCTCTATTACTAAACATAAAAAGAGAGAAATCCCTGCCATATAGGCTTCTGATTTCTCCTTTACTTGCATCCTGCTAATTTTCAACTATTTTTATGCAGCACCTCTACGAATTCCGTGTATGTTTTGCAGCGAATAAGCTGCTGGACTAGCTTTTCATGATTTAAAATGTTAAGCAAAATATGATACATACTTTGTAAATCTTCTGATTTGGTGCGCTGTATGCAGAGCATGCAAATAAACTGTACGGGCTTGCCATCCCAGTCGATAGCTTTTTGTAATGTACAAATGGCCCAAAACGTGGAATCAGCAAAAGGTTCCAGCGGATGCGGAATCGCGACAAAGTTGCCAAATGAAGTGGGGGAAACAGCTTCACGCTCTATCACAGATTGCAACAAAGGACCTTTTACAAGACCTGCTTCTTGTATCTTTTCGGCTATGAATTCAAGTGCTTGCAGTTTGTTATCCAACTTCTGCTGAAGAAAGACCAATTTTTTTCGTATATATTGTACAGCAGGAAGTTTTGACTCTGAGATGGCTTGTTCAATTTTAGTAATATCCGAACTGCCCAAAAATGTATTCACATGGATCATGGGGATAGAAAGCGGTTCTGATATGGGGATCGTGCTAATAATAAAGTCCAATGCATCCAACGGCATTTGCCTCAGCTTATAAAATTCAGTGGTTCCTACGATCTCCAGCCTGGAACCGAAAACGGATTGAAGCTTGTAGTACAGCAGCTTTGCGCTACCGAGTCCAGATGCACATACGATCATACATCTTTTGGGTGTGCCCTCCATTTTCTTTCTCTCCATTGCGACTCCGATATGAATGGCTAAATACCCAATTTCATTGTCCTCGATGTGTATATGAAGTCGCTGTTTGATAACTTCCGCAGCAATGATGCCTGCTTCAAAAGCAAGCGGGTAGTGGGCTTTGATTTCATCCAGCATGGGGTTGCGCAAATTCATTCCGTATTGATAACGATTCAGGACTGGTTTGAGATGAAGGCAAAATGCAATCAGCAATTCTTGATCGTTTTGAATGTTCATGTTCAACTGCTGATCGATTCGGTCTAATATTTCGATCGTCAGTTCGTAAATATTTTTATCAATAATTTTTTTAATCTCTACTTCATCCATATGGACCCTGACAACGGTCCTTACACCCAGCAAGTGCACAGCAATGTACGCAATTTCAACAAGTGGAAAGGAGTGTTTCATGTTCTGTTCCAGAGCAGATACGATCTCAGTCGCGACCCTAAACTCTTTTTGCGCTTCGATTTTTTTCATCTCTTGAGGATAATACGATACATACCTCTCTTCACGAATACGCTTACATGCTATAGCGATATGAATGACCAGATTATTCAGGGCAATGTCTGACAACTGAATATCATGATACTCAATCCGATCCAGAATCACTTCTCTTATGAGTTCCAGCTCTTCGTTAGAGATCAAAGAAGGGTGGGGCATCTGTTGCCCGCCTATTTCATCTGTCCTGTTAAATATATAGTCGGAAATGCAATAACGCAGCTTGGCCTCATTCCCCTTAATTCGAATACCATGATACGGTCTGTTCTCCAGAGATAGTCCATAAGTTGACAGTAATTTGCGCACTTCTTTGAGGTCATTCTGTAAAGTAGATCGGCTAACATACAGCATCTCAGCTAAATCATCAAGTTTGACGTATGCATGAGTAAGCAGCAGTTTTTTTATTAAAAAACGATGTCTGGCTTCAGAAGAACTCGCTAATAGATGGGGCACATTGTTTTCATAGTCCTTTAATTGCTTCAGCAGATGATGAAATGCTTGTTCGTCCTGAATCTCTAGCTTGTAGCCTGTTCCTTTAAGGGGTTTGACAGCCGCTCCATGCCGTGACAACAGTGCATTCAATTCCTTTACATCTGTTCGTATGGTTCGAGAAGATACCTTCAATGCATTCGCCAAATGTTCACCCTTGATCATCTGTTCAGCAACCAATATACGTAGAATATCAAAAATACGCAAAACGAACCCCCTTTCTGAGCTGTTCTGATGAACAGTATACAATGCTTAGAGCGTAACCAAAAGAAGAACTAACCACAGCACAAATCACCTATGATCTTGACACCCCAGTATATTCAAAGATATTATAGATACAATAAGTCTGTGATTGAGGTGTAGTTATGAAATTTACCAAAGCAACCAATTATGCTCTGCATACCATGCTTATGCTTGTTACGGATTCGTCGGTGAAGCCTATAGGTGTTCAGCAATTGGCCGAAGCGCAACAAGTCTCACCTACGTATCTTTCAAAAATTTTGACGAGGCTTGTGAAGGCGGGGATGATCGAATCGGTCTCTGGAGCCAATGGAGGCTATCGCTTATCCCGCAATAAAGACGATATTACCTTTTTGGATATCATTCATGCGATTGAAGGGACGAATTCTTTGTTTGAATGTGATTTTGTCCATGGATCAGAATGTCTGATTCAAGCTGTAATGAGGGAAGCGGAGGAGAAAATGGAGAGCCATCTTAAAAATACAAAATTGGTCGATTTGGCGCAAAAGCAAGCGCAAATATAAAGGTAACGGCTAGATATAGAAAGAGGGTGGTTGTCAGTGATATGAAGTGTTTTTTTGTTTTTATTATAGATATAAAGAGTCTTTAATATCTTTGAAAAGGAGCTGAATGTATGTTGTACGATTGCGCTATTATTGGCGGAGGGCCCGCCGGATTGAATGCAGCCCTTGTGCTTGGCAGGGCAAGGAGAAGTGTGGCTTTGATCGATAATAACCGACCCAGAAATGCGGTTACGCATGCGTCGCACGGTTTCATTACGAGAGACGGCGTAACGCCGGCCGAGTTCCGCCGTGTAGCTTATGAGGAAGTACTACGTTATCCGTCTGTCCATCATCTGCCAACCGAGGTTATTTCGGTTACGAAAAAAGAATCCATATTCGAGGTGTTTGATTCTTCAGGCCTTCGTGTTCAAGCGCGAAAATTGATACTGGCGACGGGCGTAAAGGAGGTATTCCCTGAGATCGAAGGTTTTTATACGTTCTACGGGAAAAGTTTGTTTAATTGCCCTTATTGCGATGGCTGGGAGCTACGGGATCAACCGCTTGTCCTCGTCTCTGAGTCGCCAGCTATATATCATACAGCCAAACTGCTCCTGAACTGGAGTAAGGATTTGCTTGTCTGCACGAACGGTCAGGCATTCTTGTCGGACGAGCAAAAAGAACGACTTCAATCTAAAGGAGTCGTGGTCATGGAGCAGCCTGTTGCAGCGTTCATCGGTCACCACGGGCAGCTGGAGTATGCGTCCTTTACGGACGGCACTCAAGTCCCGAGAGTCGGCGGCTTTGTGACCCCCCAATTTGTACAAAGTACACCGTTTGGAGAACGTTTGGGCTGTGAAAGGACAGAGTCGGGCGGGATCCAAACGGATGGAGCGGGGAGAACCTCCATACCTGGTGTATATGCTGCCGGGGATTCTTCGTACTTCATGCCTTCTCAGTTGATTTTTGCTGCGGCCGACGGCAGTCGAACTGCTGCGAGCGTAAATCTGGATTTGACAGAGGAAGATTTCAACGAGTGTTGAGCATTTGAAATGTTCGATGTGAATCGGATGCTGGAAAAGGCCGCCATATAGGCGGCCTTTTTCTATTCACTTGATTATAATTCTGCGTCTATACAAGACCTTCTTTCAATAACCTCTGTATTCACGAGAACCTGAGTATGATGCTCCTGATTGTGATTAAGTCTTTCCATCAGCAAATTAACAGCCGTTCGGGCCAAAATATCCTTTTTCACATGAATGGTTGTGAGTTCCGGGCTAATGACCTTGGCTTCATGAATATTATCAAACCCCATGACAGAAATTTGTTCAGGCACTCGAATGTTCATTTCCTGAAACGTTTTAATAGCACTGATTGCCATATAATCATTCTCACAAAATAGGGCTGAAGGCAGCTCATTCAGTTCATGAATAGCTGTTTTAAATGATTCCTGTGACATTACAAGCATCGGATGCATATCGAATGTAAGCCCGTGATCTATGGCAAGATTGTGCTCCTCTAAAGCAGCCATGAACCCCTCTTTTCGTTTTGTAAAGTTAAGAATTCTGGTACTGGATTGTACGTATCCTATATTTCTGTGACCGGACTGGATTAAATATTGGCCTGCCTGGTACCCTCCAAGATAGTTATTAATAGATACAAAACTGGCATCAACGTGTTCAAAGCAGGTATCCAAAACTACGATATTGGAATGAATAGATTGTAAGGAATGAATAATCTCGGCAGTTAGATTGGTGCCCAGCAGAAGTATACCTGAAGAAGGCTGGTCCTTTTCCAGAGCAGACAGCTCTGCCTCCAGGCTATGGCTATCAAATGATGAAAAAATCAAAGTATTGCCATGTTCTCTCACTTGATTGGTAACATGATGGATCAATTCATTGAAAAATGGAAGTGATTCGTATTGCTCGGTCACGATGCCTGTATTTTTGCATGCAACAAAACGAATGACATGGTGACTCTTCGTAAATTCCTTATTTGACTTCATGGTACGTGGTCTATATCCATGCTCGTGGGCAATTCTTAAAATATGCTCTTTGGTTTCTTCGCTAACACCGGGTTTGTTATTAAATGCTAAAGAGACGGCTGATTTTGAAACACCGGCAAGCTTTGCAATATCATCTATTTTCAACATGGAACCTCCCATTGGACTAAACTATATAAATTATATCATGATTATATAATAAAGTTTAGTTTATAAATTAAACTAAACAAATGCCGCATAAAATGAGTTGACCTTTTCAGATACATAATGTTAATATTCAATTGTGAACGCTTTATTTAGTTTATTTTATTCGATATCGTATAAAATTATACATTAGTTTAGTTTTGTTTATGAGCGAAAGGGTGATTTATTTGAGTTTAAGTATTGCTAAAAATCAAAGAAGTTTTGTGGAAAAGGACAAGCCTTTCTTTTACTTGGCAGATACCGTCTGGAGCGTATTTACCAACGCCACGATTGAAGAGTGGAGCGATTACCTGGACTATCGAAAGATGCAGGGATTCAACGTTTTGCAAATCAACATGCTCCGGCAATGGGATGCCAGCGAATCAGACCTGAATCTACAACCGTTTGCATTACTGGAAAATGGAGATTTCGACTATCACACATTAAGCGTAGCCTATTTTGACCGGGCAGAAGTCATGATCCAGATGGCTGTAGAGCGCGGCTTTATTCCAGCCTTGGTACTTCTGTGGTGTAATTATGTACCGGATACATGGGCTGAAATGTTCCAGAAGGGCAATAAAATGCCGCTGGATTGCGTTGAAAGCTATGTAACTTATGTTGTAAACCGCTATTCCCGCTTCGAGCCTGTTTATTTGATCAGCGGGGATACTGATTTTCCTACAGAACGTGCTAATGCATACTATTTGAAGGCGCTGGAAACGGTACAGCAATTAAGCCCGGCAAGCCTAACTGCACTGCATATCCAAGGAAGATTGAGGGAAATTCCTGAAGCTTTTGAGCAACACAAGGGTCTTGGATTTTATATGTATCAATCAGGACATAATTCTCAGTTTCAGCATGTCGCCCACGAGATTGCCCAGCATTTTTACCACAAGCCGGAGATCCGTCCCGTCATCAATGGAGAACCTTGCTATGAACAGATCAGTTACAGCCGCAATGTGTATGGTAGATACACCGCACTGGATGCTAGAAAAGCAGCATGGCAAAGTCTACTCGCAGGCGGGGGAGCGGGAATTACCTATGGAGCGCATGGCATTTGGAGCTGGCATAAAAAAGGCAAGAAGTTCGGAATTGTAGAAGGAGAGGGCTTTGATAGTCCCTATGATTGGAGAACGGCACTGCGTTTTGAGGGCGCATGGGATTATTCCTTTATTAAATATTTATTTGAAATGTACAATCTGATCGGCATAAAGCCGCTGGATATTGTTTTAAACAAGACAGAGGAGATCAGAGCTGCGGGGAACGAGAATACCATCGTCTTGTATATCCCGGTTAACACGAAGGTGCGGCTAAGTATGAATGTGCAGGACTACAAGTTTACAACCATTGATTTAGCGGAGAGACGATTTGCCCAAACGGAGGTAGATGTCCAGGCTAATCAATCTGTCATTGATATGCATGGTTTTGAAAGTGATGTTGTGATCATCGGAACGAAATAAAACAGGAAAAGAATAGGAGTAAGGCAACAGGTGGAGTAGAAAAGTAGATAACGCATCCAAGTAGGAGTGATCATGATGGATTACCAAAAGACAGCCAAAGAAGTGCTTAGATCGGTGGGGGGAAACGACAATGTGAACAGTGTCATTCACTGTGTCACTCGTTTGAGATTCAAACTGAAGGATAATCAATTGCCAGATAAAGAAAAAATCAAACAGATTGACGGTGTTATTACCGTCGTGGAAAGTGGCGGACAATTCCAGGTGGTGATCGGGAATGAGGTTCCCAAAGTATACGAGGCTCTTTTGGATACGATGGGAGTAAAGCCTGGAGACCAGGCGGCTGAAGACGATCAAAAGAATGAAAAAGTGAGCCTGTTCAGTCGATTTGTCGATGTAATCTCAGGTGTGTTTATGCCCGTTGTTGGCGTGCTCGCCGCTGTCGGGATTTTAAAAGGACTGTTGGCCTTATGCACATCTCTGGGCTGGATGACTGATCAGATGGGTACGTATAAAATTTTATATGCAACAGCAGATGCTATGTTTTATTTCTTTCCGGTTATTCTAGGGTTTTCAGCAGGTAAAAAATTCGGAGGAAACCCGTATCTGTCTGCTGTTTTAGGGGCCGCCTTGGTGTACCCAACCATGACTTCCGCCTTTACGGATAAAACGGCACTGTCGTTTTTGACCATACCTGTCGTTCTGATTAATTATACTTCTTCTGTTATACCTATCATTATTGGGGCGTTCTTGGCAGCTAAGGTTGAAAAATTTATAAGTAAGTATGCACCTGCTTCCATTAAAATGTTCATTGTGCCTTTTCTGACCTTGGTCATTATATCACCGATTGTTTTTCTGGTTGTCGGGCCGATAGCAACTATAATCAGCGATGGGTTAGCCAAAGGCTCCATGTGGATTTACCAGTTAAGTCCGGCTATAGCTGGTCTCATTCTGGCCGGGTTCTGGCAGGGCATTATTATCTTCGGCTTGCATTGGGCGTTCATTCCGATTCTCCTGAATAATGTAGTTACGAACGGGTTTGATCCGATTAACGGTATGCTGTTCTGTACTACGTTTGCGCAAACAGGTGCGGCTTTTGCCATTGCTTTGAAATCACGGGACCCTAAATTAAAACCCATTGCCACTTCTGCCACAATCGCGGGTTTGATGGGGGTTACGGAACCAGCTATTTACGGAGTTACGCTACCTACCAAAAAACCGTTTATTTTAGCCTCGATCGCTGGGGGTATAGGAGGAGCTGTAGCGGGCTTACTCGGCTCAACAGCATATGGATTTGCTTCAGGCGGGATTTTTGGTATACCTTTATTCATTAATCCAAAGGGGATAGATACAGGCTTCATAGGCTTTATCATATCTTTGGTTGTAGCTTTTGTAGTCGGATTTATACTGACCTATCTTTTCGGCTATAAAAATGCAAAACCTTCGCCTGATATTAAAATTGCAAATGAAAGCAAAGAGGAAGAAAAAACGGTATTCAGTCCTTTAAACGGTGAATTGATTCGTTTGACCGCAGTGAAAGATGAGGCTTTCTCCAGTGGTTCGATGGGTCAGGGAGCCGCGATTATCCCCCTAGAAGGAGTAGCTTACGCACCTTTTAACGGAACTGTTGTTACCGTTTTCAAAACAAAACATGCGATTGGACTGATCTCTGAGGATGGAGTTGAACTGCTCATTCACATTGGAATTAATACGGTCAGCTTGAAAGGAAAACATTTCACTTCTTTTGTGTCTGAAGGAGATACGATTCGAAAAGGGGACAAGCTGGTTGAATTTGATCCAAAAGCTATAGTGGATGAAGGTTATGATCTCACCACCTCTGTTATTGTAACCAATACTGCGGTGTACACAGATATCTTAGCTGAAGAATCTAAGGATATTCATGTAGGAGATCGCTTATTGAGGATCAGATAGAATCCCAATACAATAATAGAGAGATAACTCATCAAGCTGACGATAACCCTGTGTAAAAATAGGGTTGTCGTCAGCTTTTTTGAATATGGAAACAGATTTTGCAGCATGTACTACAATAACAGGTTACCATACCCCCAACGAGTTCATCATCTGTCTGAAGGAGCGCACATATTTATCCGGCGCCAACAGGTTAACGATCCGTGTTCGCCCCTTCTGGCGGATAGATTCGCGATGAGGTACGTTGTTCATCAGTTCCAGTCCTTGCAGTACCGCCTGTAAAATGTCTCCCTGCTGATAAAATTTACCGGTTTCATTGTGATCAATGAATGCTCGTACCCCGTCTGAATCAGAGCTTAACACCGGACAACGACAGGCCATCGCCTCAGCTACCGCATAGCCGAATCCTTCCACCAGCGAAGTCGAGAGCAGATACCCGCCTGAGTCGCCAATCATGGAATAATACAAAGGCATTTTAGCATGAGGTACGCTTTTAAGACGCTCGATAATCGAGGACATACCAAGCTGAGCAAGCATGTCCTCGAATTGTATTTTATCCTCTGGCTGAGACAAAGTGTCATCATAGAACATCCAAATCCGAAGATCGGCACGATTTTTTAGCATCCAGTAAGAGATGTCGACAAAATGCCTCCAATTTTTATTGGGCTCCAATCGCCCAACCCATGCAATGACCGGATTAGCCGGGGGAGTGTTAGGTACATAATTAAATACGTTAGTATCCAGAACATTTGGGAATACAAAACGATTAAGCCATGGACATATGCTGGAAAATAGCTGTACGAGGTGAGTTGTTTCCGGTAGAAGTACCGCATTGGCATGATTATGAAGATACGGAACGGCATCTGCGACAATCCTTGCTGCTTCTTCGTGAGTGCCAAAGCCCTGTGATTCATAGATTAGTATCCCTTGGTAGCCCAACATTCGCAGTCTGGGGAGCATAGGATAGTCCGAAGAGACAATAATTGCATCGTACCGATGAGATTCCACCAGATTTCGAATTTCTTCTTCAGAGGAAGTCATGAAAACCGGAATATCGCCGTGCAGGTTTTGCATCCCTGTACCCTGCCGATAATAGAGAAGATGACATTCAATCCCGTCCTGAATGAGCGCTCTACAGCGTTGACGGTTCAAGGTTTCCACGCCACCGCTCGGTATATAAAAAGTAAATAGAACTTTGATATCAAAAACCTCCTTTGCCAACCACAAGCTCTTATACCAAGTTATTCAACCTACAGGACGGGGTGTGGGTTTCTACGGAAGCCTGGCTCGAATCAGCGCATAATTATGGCTGAGGCGAGAATCTTCCGGGGAGCGCTCTGTTGCTTCTTTCGCAAACTCACATGCTTTGTGCATTAGACCCAACTCGTAGCAAGCGAGGGCTTCAAGATCATATAGTGCACTGCGTTTATCGGCCCAGCGCGCCTGCGGCATGGCAAGATGCTGTTGCATCGTAGCGATGCACTCGTCCCAACGGGCATGATACAAGCGGAGCTGGTCTAATCGGATGCTGTGTTCTTCACCTTCCACAATATATTCAATACCTTATGAACCGGGCGTACCCAACGGTAGACGTAATGATATTAGATGTAGCATTTTATGTTCACATTTTAGACACATTATTTTAAGCTTCTATTTAAGTGATGTTAAGCTGAAGCTATATGTGGGGGATTATCATTAGAAATTAAAAGTGTAGCATGAAGTGCGAGGAGACCGCTTCGCGAAGGGTTTGAGCTTCCGATCGCTGTTGCTGTAGGATTCTTTTTGGATTAGATGAGATATTTATAGGTAAGAATCCTACAGCAAAGGCGAACGCTATCGCTTCTCTAGCTTCAAATCCTCCGCTTCGCTACTGCCTGCTTCCCATGCAACATTTTGGGGGAGAGGAACAGCAGGGAGAAGATTACGAACAAAGAAAGGGTGAAACATGTGCTCAAAGTGCAGCAGGTGAGCAAGTGGTATGAGGGCAACCGGGGCGTACATAAGTTGGATTTTGAAATGCAGCGCGGTGAAATTGTTGGTTTCTTGGGGCCAAATGGTGCGGGTAAAACGACCACGATGCGCATGATTACAGGATATCTTCAGCCAAACGAGGGAGTAATTACGATTGATGGTATCCCGATTCAGGATAAAGGGAGACAGGCTCGTTCCAAAATCGGTTATCTGCCGGAGACGCCCCCTTTGTATGGGGATATGTCTGTAAGATCCTACTTAAAGTTTGTAGCTAGTATTCGGGACGTGCCTGTGAGAGAGCAGAAGCTGCGTATTTCGGAGATGATTTCCCGGCTGGGCCTGAATGGACGTGAAAAACAATTGGTCCGTAGCTTGTCCAAAGGGTACAAACAGCGTCTGGGGCTGGCAGGTGCAATTATTCATAATCCGGATTTATTAGTGTTGGATGAACCGACCTCGGGTTTAGACCCCAATCAGATTTTAGAGATTCGTCAGCTCATTCAGGAGATTGGTGAAAATCATACAGTATTGCTCAGCACGCATATTTTGCCCGAGGTGGATGCTTTGTGCAATCGGGTGCTGATCATTCACGAAGGGAAACTGGTCATGGACGGGCGTCCTGACGCGCTCGGCGGTTCGATGGAAGACGGATTCAAGGTGAAACTGGAGGTCAAAGGCAAGCGTGAGCAGGTAATGGATGTTATACGAGCTTGGGGAAAAGTACAAGTTGAATCTTTGGCGCCTACTCTGCCATCAGTGAATACGAAGCTGACTGCCACAGAGCAGAATTTGACCGAATTGTTGCTTACAGGAGCTTCCGATGAGGATTTTCGCGAAGAGCTGTTTTTTGTGCTGTCGGATGCGAAGCTTCCGATTTTGGAAATGAAAAAAGAAAACCTAAGCTTGGAAAATATCTTCCAGCAGTTAACGACTCGCGAGACGGAAGAAGGTCAGGGCGGCGATCCAGCGGTTCATGATCTACATACCTCTAAGAATGAAGCAAAGGTCATCACGGCGGATCATGGAGAAGCCTCGGCCAGCGATAACAAGGTTGAAGAAGACAAGGATACAGGAGGTAATCGGTCATGAGGCGTTTGTTCGCAGTCTGTCAAAAGGAGCTGCAAGCCTATCTATGGACCCCAACGACGTATTTTGCGCTTGCGGTGTACATGCTGCTGACGGGGTTACTATTTTACACGAACTTTGTGATGTATCAGCCTAGTATTTTGGACTATCGGCTGGTACTCGGTGATACATTGTCCATGCTGGTGTTTGTTGTCCCATTACTCACGATGCGGCTGGTTGCAGAGGAATTCAGGCAGGGTACGGATGAGCTGCTGCTTACCTCACCTGTGAGTGTAACGGAAATCATGATGGGTAAATTTTTGGCATCGCTAGGCATGTTGCTCATACTGGTACTGTGCAGCCTGGCGTATCCGGTCGTGATGTCCTTTTATGGGACGCTGGATTGGACGCTGGTATTTACATCCGTGATCGGCCTGTTTATGCTTGGCGCAGCCATGATGGCAATCGGCTTGTTCGCATCAACGCTTTCACAGCATCAGATGATGTCAGCGGTCGTCAGTTTTATTCTTCTACTCGTGTTCTGGATGCTGGATTCGTTTGGTGGACAAACGGGCGCATCTGCGGCGCTGCAGCAGTGGTTGGAACCTTTTTCACTAACTGCACGGTTTGATAGTTTCACCAAAGGATTGCTGAATGGAGCCGATGTATTGTACTACGTGACGGTGGCTGCGCTCTTTTTGCTTTTTAGCATCCAAGTGGTTGAACGGAAACGGTGGAGGTAATGAATATGAAAAAATGGCTGGGTCATACCAATAGTATGGTACTATCAATTGCTGCTGTAGGTATTTTTATTCTATTGACGTTATTTCTGCGCTCGCTGGGAGGCTTTCAACTGGATCTGACGGCAGGCAAGCAGTATACGCTGTCTGATCAGACGTTGACGACCATTCAGGGTGTAAAGGAAGACGTACGATTAATTGCCTTTACCGTATCTACTTCGCAGAATCAGAAGCTGAACCGGGATGTTACGGATATGCTGAATGAATATGCCAAGCGTAACAAGAAGCTCAAAGTCGAGCAATACGATTTGAATCAGGAACCGATACTGGCTAAGCAGTATAGTGTTACTGCAGCCTCCATTGTGCTGGTGCAGGGAGAGAAAAAGCGGGTTATAGATATTGGAAGCCTATTTACGCAAGCCCAGGGGAGTGGTGAAGGGGCATACCAATTTACAGGGGAAGAAAAGCTGACTAGTGGACTGCTGGCATTGTCATCTACCCGTCAAGGAAAAGTGGTTTTTCTGACAGGGCATGAGGAAATTCCTTTGTCCCAAATGACCGAATTAAGCAGCTCATTGGCGCAAGATAATGTGAAAACAGAGGAAGTTCAGCTTAATCAAGCGGGTAGTGTGCCCAAAGATGCGTCTGTACTGGCTATTGTTGGACCAGAGCGGGATATTAGCGCGACGGAATTGAAAAGTATTCGTACGTATCTGAATGATGGTGGAAAGCTTTTTATGGCGTTAGGATTTCACCCGAACATGGGGTCCAACTGGAAAAATCTTGACGCATTAGCGGCTGATTATGGAGTGAAAGATACTCATGCTATCGTGGTGGATCAGGAACAGACGAATACGCTGGGCCCTCTATGGACGGTTCCTACCTTTGGCAGTCATGCGATTACTGATAAACTGGCGGCCTCTAATCTATATCCTGTTCTTTCGCTGTCTATTGCTTTGCAGGCAGGAGAGCAGAAGGATTGGAAGACGACGCTATTGATGAAATCTTCTGCAGCAAGCTATGGCGAAACGAATATCCAGGGACTGCTGAACAATGAAACGCAGAAGGATGACAAGGACCCACAGGGTCCGCTTGATCTCGGTTACGCGGTAGAAGGGAAAGACGGCAAGCCCAAAGCGGTTATTCTCGGAACGTCAGCCCTTCTAAGCGACACGGAGATCAGCACAGGAGGGAATCGAGACTTTGTGCTGAATAGCTTGAATTATGTGCAGGAACACTCTGATGGACTCACTATTCGTCCTCGTCAGGAGCAGGATTTTAAGGTAGCTTATTTAACTGCTGCACAAGCGAAAACGGTATTGGCCATATCTGTCGTCGGATTGCCGCTGCTGTTCGCGGTGATCGGAATCTTATTATGGTGGAGGCGAAAAAGTGCATGAGAAAATGGATACCCACAGTGCTGCTGCTAGTTGTATTGGGAGCGGGTATAATCTATGCCAAGAGCCAAAACTTCTTTCGTGAACAAGCCCCGGCGGCTCGCCAGCTCGTTCAGCTTACGCAAGGAGATATTACGTCTTTTGCGATCACTGGAAAGGACGGCAAGTCAGTGGAACTTAATCAACGTGATGGCAAATGGAGCATGAGTAAGCCACGATCTTACCCGTTAAATCAATATACAATAGACAATTGGCTAGCTGCGATTCAAAATGTAAAGATGGGTGGTGTCGTGGAATCATCCCCCACAGACGTAGCCAAATATGGAATTAGCGCTACCAATGACCAGATTGAGATTAAGACCAAGAAGGGTGACGTTCGTACCTTTGCCTTCGGTGAAACGCTGCCTTCCGGAGATGCTGTCTATGTACTATCAGACCAAAAAGAGATAGCTTCCGTACCTATAGATACACTTTCGGGTTTGCTGCTGGGTGCTGATGATTTTACAGATACAACGCCGTTTGATTGGGATGATACCAAGCTGAGCGGAATAGAGTGGGAAGGCCAGAATGCCTCATGGATGCTCCGATCCTCCGGTAACAGTGGAACTGGAGATAGTGCTTCCGCATCTTGGACGCTAAACGGCAAGTCAGTAGCCGGTGATACGGCAACTTCCCTCTCACAGCAAATCAAGAACCTGGCTAGCAGTCAGGCCTTGCGCAAAGCCTCCGAGCTGAACAAGCCTGTTCACCGCTTTACGCTGAGCATATCGCTGGGCAAGGAAGATTCCCAGCTGGTCTATCAGGGCTGGACACTTAACGATGATCCAGATACCGTGTGGGTTGTACCGCCACAAAGCAACTGGGCTTATGGCCTGTCCGCATCTGATGTGAACCGTGCTGAACAGAGTGGTCATGACCAGGCTAAGGCTAGCCAATAATCATTACATTTATAATAGCTGAACAAAGAGGCTCCAACGGCGAATAATCGTCGTGTGGAGCTTCTTTGTGTTCGTTATTCATCAGGCTTGCTGCTTTTGGAAGAAGGGCTGTTATTGTCGTTTAAATCTTGGATGACCTGAATCAGCTCATGAAGTGAGAGATCCAGCTTATCCAACTTTTCCTCCATCGTGTGCAGGATGTGCCGCAATAAAATAAAACAAAGTCCAGCCGGAAAGCCTACGTTGGTAACCAGAGAAAGAGCATCATCCATCTGCAATGTATTTCCCTCCTTTTTAGCCATATATAAAGGAAGGTAAATTAAAAGAACCATATACAACTGATTGTAAAAATAGTATAATAAATAAGAACAAGTGTTCTGTTTTGGTTGTAAAATAGGATTGCAAATTACCCTATAATATGAGGATTTAGAAAAAGTCAAATCCAAAGAGAAAGGGTGATTTATATTGGAAAAATCTCAGCTAACATTGGTCGAACAATACCGAAAGAAGTTGTACCGCATTGCTTGGAGAATCCAGTATCGTGCTCGGGTACAAACCAATCATGAATTTGTAATGGAAAAGAACGAAACTGTCATCGCTCCATCTTTTACAGAATCTGCAAACTCCAATATGTACACACTACAGCTTATCAACTCTCTATCTTCTGAGATCGGAAAAATGATCATCTTTGACCTTTACATACTAGACAAAACCGAAGCACAGATTGCAAAAGAGTTAAAGCTATCCCAACAGGCGGTGAATAAATGGAAAAAGAAAATGCTCAAAGAGTTATTTCGGATGCTGAGTTCGTCCAATGGCTCAAATTAGCACAAAGTGGGGATCAGGAGGCCATGAGCAGGATACTTTATTTGTTCGAGGAAGACATTCAGAGGACGAGTCGGTATATACGTATGTCCCGTGAAGATGCTGTTCAAAGTATCGTGGTTGATTTTATTGAAGAACTACGTCAAGAGCTGAAGACAGAGATATAGAAAAAGTGGACAATGGATGTAGCCTTGTCTATCCTTATCGGTAGGTTTAACTTATGTGACGGAGGGCTTATATGTTTATGAGTGATAGCAGGGCTTTATTCGAAAAAAATATGAAGTTGTATCCAGTTAACCGTATTCGCTCCAATGTTATCATTCTTGTTTTATTGCTGTTAGATCTGTTTTTGACTATTCCCTTAATGGGAAATCCCTACATTGCAGTTTATGTTTATGTGCTGATGCCACCGATTGTTCTGATTAATATTTGGGCGCTTGTACTGGTCATAATGCCACGCAAATTGCAGTTGAATTATGTTTTATTCCGTGGTGTATTTGGTTTGGTATGCTCTATTGGCTTCATGATTATGACACAAAAGTTTGCTTATGGTATGTTGGGTCTGGATACTCCATGGTATTTTATAAGTTCTTTTGCCGCTTATGGAATCGCTTTATACTGCTATATCAAATATCATCTGGCGAAATTCAAAAATCCTTCAACTTATAAGAAAGAACCAAAAGTGAAGAAAAAACACAAGCGAGAAGCTGTAGTAACGATGACCACATTTACCGGGGCTGGTTATTTGATAGCCAATCTTTCCCTCGGATTTGCTACACAACAATTCGTTGCTACAGTATTGATGTGTGTATACTCCATGCTTGCATTTGTTCTTTTTCATTTTATTATGGAGCTGCACCGCTATTATTGGCTTCATAAACTGAGGAATCAGACAACGGATTGAACACAATACATGGATTACACTATAATTTCTCTATAAAAGATGTTTGGAATAATAAATAAGCCTGCGAACGCCTACACTATGATGGGTGTTTGCAGGCTTTTTAGGTTGTAGATTTATTTAGTCAACATACTTGTTGCCGTCAGCGTCAATATAAATGGATTGAACTGCTGTACGGCGGTAAGGATATCCTGCTGCTGTGGTGCCGTTAATTTCATAGGTTACGGAATAGATGCCTGGCTTGTCCGCTTTGGAAAGCTCAATTTGCCCAGTAGGAGTAACGGTTTTTTTCTGCAATGTCAGACCTTTGGACGCTGTAGTCATTCCTTGTTGCGGATCACCATAGTATTGAACTTGGTAAGTGACTTGTGTAACGCTGGTTGGGGAATCCTGGGACTTCAGATTTAGTCTCGGGCCCACTGCATTTAGATTGTATTTGAGCTCAGGGACCTGAGCGGCATGATAGCGTGCAATCAGGAGATATGCACCATGATCAGGAATTACGGCGTTCAACTTATAAATGCCTGGTTGGGGATTGGTAACTACTGCACTATGATGCCAGGCACCAGCAAAGATTTCTTCATCACGACCTGCTTTCACATTAAGCAATTCGCTAGTACCGTCAGGTTTGGTCAGCTCAAGCTGACTTACACGTTTATCGCTGATCCAGTCCAGATCAATGGATTGGACACCATTTTCAACCGTGAGGGTTTCGGAGGCTTTTCCATTATAATCGCCGCCTCGAATAAAATATGAATTATCGATCTCGTTATAGGTGGATTGTACAGCAGAAGCAGTCAGGGAAGACGCTGCTGAAAATGCCTCAGTTTCCTGATTCAATGCTGGAGTGTTCGCTTGGAGGTAAGGTAGGATCAGGGAGAAGACGTAAGAACCGGTACGAACCTTGGCATGATCCCAGGAACCGATTTTAACTACACGTCCGCCGGGAAGCTTAGCATTGTCGACTGTGACCACTCCATCATTTTTGCCGAAGGATGAGAGATACATTCCACCCAGTATGTAGGAAGCAGTGCCGCCAGACCAGTTATCACCAGCAAACGTGAAGAATGGAATTGTAGTCGCGTTACTGAGTGCATCCGTTTTGGTTCGGAAATACTTCATATAAGATGTTTGTAACGTAGAGGTGCCGGGATTTTGTGAGCCGACGATATCTGCCAGCCATCCGGCCCAGCTGCTGTAGGCGAGATCTGCAAGTTGTGAGCCATGATGGGGACTGCTGAGGGTGATGACACGTTGTACATAAGGAGCTGCTCCGTTATACACGAGAGCGGTTTGAGTATCCACTCCACCTTTGCTGTGGGCGATGATGATGAGTTTTTTTCCGAAATGATTACTAATGACTTTGATTTTGTCGGCTAGAAGCTTGCCATTGTCCCACATATCCTGGGATGTGCCATTCGCATCGTACAAATTAATGGTGGCCGTCTGGTATCCAGCGTCACGTGCTTGCTGAAGCATATCATTATTATTCTTGGTCCACACTTCGGCGCTACTGTTCAAACCATGTACAAACAATAATGCGGGTTTGGCAGGATCAACGCGATTAGGTGGTGGGCCTTCTGTCCAGCTTCCGGCGGGAGCTTTCGGTGCTTCAGGTGTAGTGGAGCCTGCAAAAGCACCGGCGGGGATAAGAGTGACGGATAACAAAAAAATGAGCATCAAAACGGTGAACTTCTTCAAACTGTAAATCCTCCTTTTTGTAAAATTAAGTATTTCAAACTTATTATACATGCCATCTTGTGGTAAATCATCAATTGTATTTCATATTTACATTAAAATTTTATTTTTTCAGTCATTTTTTAGTCAGGATATCCCTAAGATTGATGGCGCATGCTAATCTCGTCACACATTTTATATGTATGGAGGATGAGTTCATGCCAGGAACTAAGAAAGTCATCAGTTTTACGATTTCAGCTGCTTTACTCGCCAGCATGGCTGCTTTAACCGGGTGTGGAAATGCTGATCATAACGTTCGTACGAACAGTACACGCTATAACGCGCAAAGCACACAGCATATGGATGGTGTGAATCGCTATGGTTTAGATGGTGTAAACCGTATGGATGGTGTGAATCGTTATGGGGTTAAATCCAACGGTATGGACGGGATGTCATTGAATGAAAATGGCAACAGAACCGGACATCCAATCCGTAATCTGCAAGTCGATCGCAACTTGTCCAAACGTATATCCGAGATGCCGGATGTAAAGTCTGCGACAGTATTGGTTGGTGAACGACATGCCTATGTAGCCGTTTCCTTGAAAGACCAAGCTAACGGAACGGGTGTCGGTGCTCCAAGCATTGACGGTACTCCGAGTGCTAATAATATTGGGCGTAACGGGAATGTACCGAGTGTGAATGGCGTTAATGGCACCAGAGGAAACCGAACTACAGGTACTACAACGCCTGGAATGACAGACAATGGAGTTACCGGGAATGGAACACCTGCACGTCGTGATGACGGTTTGTTCGGTACGATGGGTACAGGATCGTACGGTATGTTGCGTGGCTTGACGGACAACAACAATCGCACAGATAACGGCAACAACACCATCGAGGGAGCAAGAACTGCATATGAACCAACTGATGCAGTCAAGAGCCGTATTGCTAACAAGATTAAGCAATTTGCACCTTCCATTGAACAGGTGCATGTATCGGCTAACCCGGACTTTGTTAGACAAACCTCTGACTTTACACGCAGTGTACAAAATGGTCATCCGATCAGAGGCTTGAGCAATGAAATGGTGGATGTGATTGAACGTGTATTCCCGACTTCGGCGGCTGATACAAACCGTCCAATGGAAAATACAACACCAACACGTCCACAAAATAATACGCCCGCACCGATGAATCATCGCTAATTCAAACCCTTAATTGTGAATATCCCAAAAAGAGCTATCCCATCTCGGCGAGTTACGCTGATGGAATAGCTCTTTCTTTTGCGGGGATTATATAACTATGACGATTTGCGCACTCCTTTAATCCATACACCTTGCAGATTTAAGTCGGCATCCAGCAACAAGACGTCTGCTTGTTTACCTACTTCAAGTGAGCCTGTTCGATCAGCTATGTTCAGGGATCGAGCCGGATTCAGGCTAGCCATTTGTGATGCCTCGGGGATACTCAAGCCTACATGTTGAACTAGATAACGGAAGCCCTCAATCATCGTTAGTGTGCTTCCTGCCAAAGTGACGCCATCCTCCAGTCGTGCGACACCATCCTGTACAATCACTGGCAAATCACCGAGTTTATAATGACCATCTTCCAGCCCGGTGGCTGACATGGCATCGGTGATGAGGATGAGATTATGGTCCTGCTTTAACTTGGCAAGCAGGGAAATAGCAGCAGGATGCACATGAATGCCATCTGCGATGATTTCTGCTTCAATGCGCGGATCAGCGAGTACGGCTCCCGCAGCTCCTGGCTTGCGGTGATGCAGTGGAGTCATGGCATTAAAGGTGTGCACGGCATGGTTCAGGCCCGACGATGCTGCCTGTTCAACCTCTTCATACGTAGCATCCGTATGACCGAGTGCCGCAGTAATGCCGTGGCTACGCAGCCATGCGATGAGTTCAAGGGCACCATTTTGTTCAGGCGCAAGTGTGACCTGGCGAACAAGGCCCGGATAGCGCTGCTCCCATTCTGCCATCCAAGCGAGGTTCGGAGGCACGATATGTTCCGGGTTTTGTGCTCCTGCCCAGTTCGGACTAATGAAAGGTCCTTCCAGATGCACCCCCTCCAACTGCGCATGGGGCATGGGATATGCCATGTATGTGTGAACTTCTTTTAATACCCGTTCAATTCGTTCCTTGGGCGCGGTCATAGTAGTAGCCAGCATAGCCGTCGTTCCTTGCGAACTGTGAAAAGAGGTGATTGCA
Organism: Paenibacillus sp. lzh-N1; assembly: GCF_002872435.1. Taxonomy (NCBI): domain Bacteria; kingdom Bacillati; phylum Bacillota; class Bacilli; order Caryophanales; family Paenibacillaceae; genus Paenibacillus; species Paenibacillus sp. lzh-N1. The sequence goes on from NZ_CP025696.1 coordinate 2,962,024, forward strand.
TCCAGCACCCTCGGATCAGAGTCCATAAAGTCCTCACCGTTACCGCCGTGAATATGAATATCAATAAAGCCTGGCAGCAGGTACCCCCCCTCCTGACGAACAACATTCGCCGCTTGTGTGGCAACTTCTTCAGGATTGCCTAAGACCAATGAGGTCCAGTCCACGGGCATATCCTCCTCTGAACCAGCGTATACAATGGATTGCCCCTCAATGATGACAACTCCGTTGGGAATGATGTCATTCCCAACGACGACTTGACCATACAATAGCTGCGGTATGTTACCGTTCATTTCATCTGACTTCATTTGAGCCATCCTCCTGCTTCCTGATCCAGTAAAATAAGCACGTTGGGGTGACATTGCAGCAGGGAAGCCGGACACTCTGTTGTGACGGGTCCAGTTAAAGCCTGCCTTATAATGTCGGCCTTCTCTGCGCCAAAGGCCACCAGCATAATTTGCTTCGCCTTAAGAATGGTGCCAACCCCCATCGTCACTGCTTGTCTGGGCACTGCATTGATATCGCCAAAAAATCGGGCGTTCGCTGAGCGCGTTCTTTCTTTCAAATCTACAACATGTGTGGCTCCGGTCAAGCTGTGACCGGGTTCGTTAAAGCCGATATGGCCGTTATGACCAATGCCAAGCAATTGGAGATCCACAGGTCCATGATCCAGAATGGCCTGCTCGTGCGCTGCACATTCTGCTGTGAGATTTAGGGCATTCCCGTTAGGGACGCGTGTATGAGATATGGGAATGTCGATATGCTGAAACAAGTGCTCATTCATAAAGCTTCGGTAGCTCTGCGGATGTTCTGGGGAGAGACCAACATATTCATCAAGATTCACGGAGTAGGCGCGAGCAAAGCTCACCTGTCCCTTGCGGTACATATCTGCAAGATGTCGGTAAATGCCAATCGGCGTACTACCGGTGGCCAAGCCCAGCATAGCTTGTGGTTTGGACAGCAGCAAGCTGGCGATCACAGTGGCAGCAGTAGCGTTCAGGTTTTCACGGCTGTTCAAAATGCGAATGTTCATCTTTAGTGCCCCCCTGGTTGTTTTTTAAGCTTACTCACTTGTTGATATGAACCTTCCAATCTCGGAATATATTTGTCAAAATTCGCGCTCACCATACCTGTAAACAGGATATCTATAATATGAAGCTGGGCGATGCGGGAGGCCATGTCTCCACGTCGCATTCCTTCCTCCAATGAGGAGGAAAATAGCGCAATATCCGCAAGGCTTGCCAGCGTATTGTTTCCGAAGGAGGTCAGGGATAATGTTTTGGCACCCTGTTCCTTTGCACAGCGTAGAGCCGCAATGGTCTCCTGGGTTTCTCCTGAATAAGAGACGGCAAAGGCCACATCCTCCGCTCCGAGCGAGGAGGCAGAGGTAATCTGCATGTGAGAATCTGCGAAAGCAGTGCTATTCTTGCCAATACGGATCAGCTTCTGGTAAAAATCCTGTGCCACAATCGAGGATGTTGCCATCCCATAGAGATCAATACGGCTTGTGGCTGACAGCCATGCAATGGCCTGCTCTAGCTTGCCCAAATCCAGCAACCGGGTGGTGTCTGCAATGGAGGCCGTATGGTTTGCCTGAATAGCCTGCACGATACGGGAAAGTGAATTTCCAGCCACAATGTCCTGATAGGATTCTTCACCTGTAAGGTTGGAATGGGACAACTCGGCGGCCAGCTTCATTTTGAAATCGGGATACCCTTTAAAATGTAGTGATTTGCAAAACCGTGTAACGGTTGCAGCACTCACACCGCAACGCTCTGACAGTTCCCGAATACCCAGATGCAGCACATCCTCCGGGGCTTGCAGGATAGATTCCGCCAGCTTACGCTCTTGTACAGGCAACTGCTCCAGTCGATGGGATAATGTATGAAGAATGGGGGACATGAGCTGTGCTCCTTTAGCTATATAATGCTTTTGTGAAAAAAAGTATCATTTAATTAAATGAAATTAAGAAAAATATTTTCGTGTATATTGTAAAATAATTACGCACTTCATACAAGAGGGAAGAGGCTGATCACTTTCAAGTGCAGCTTCTATAAATGAATAATAAATGCAGAAAAATTTGTAGAAGTTATCATACATTAATTTACATTTTGCGACTTTTACTTACAAAACAACCTATTGACTTGTCTCTTCAATGGAGGAGTATAATTGAATATAGTTCCAATCAAGGAATTTTACTAGGAGCTTTTCAAAGGGCATCGTTGGACGGAAGAGTAGGATCTCATTCACAAGGAGGAGTTTGCTATGCAAAGCCAAGTGATTGAAATGATCAGCGCGGTCAAGGAGGATCCTGAATTGGTCGCTAAGCTGAATGGACATTCGGACATTATTCATGATGCGGGACTGGATTCATTGCAGTTGGTTCATTTCATGCTGCAAGTGGAGGATGCATTTGATGTGGAGATTGATTTTGATTCCTTTGAGTTGGAACATCTCCGTTCAGTAGATGCGTTTTGCAGTTACATTCAAGGAATTAGCGATGCGGAGCAAGTGTCGCACCCGGAAGGTATGGAGACAGTCTGAACGCAGGGTAGACTTTGCCTGAAAATCCATTAAACGAGGTGTTAGCATGCAGCCCAAAAGCAATGTGCTGATTGATGAGAAGGCTTTCAAGCTCATCAAGCGTAACCTGAAAAACGCTTCCGTGTCTTATCGTAACGCAACACAGGATCCGGCTTTCAAAACGGACATGCCCCAGACGATCGGTATTAAGCTGACTAACCGTTGCAACTTAAGATGTACGCACTGCTTTGAATGGAACGAGGAAGGCTATCATCACCAAATGGATAAAGAAGAACAGAATATGGATCTTGCCCCGGATATGCTTCGGCAGATTTTGAGCGAAACGAAGGAAGTGAAGTCCAGACTGTACATGTGGGGTGGTGAACCGATGTTTCACCGGCGCTTTGATGAAATTTTGGACGTGCTGGCGGAAGATCGGCGTGAAATGACCTTTTGTACAAATGGACTACTCATTGATAAATATTTGGACCGGATTTTGGATTTGTCCGAAAATCTGGAGTTGTTAATAGCGATTGAGGGTTTTGAAAAAGAACACGATTTAATACGCGGTAAAGGCACCTTTCAGAAAACAATGCGGCAGATGGATAAGCTGATTGAACTTCGCGATCAGGGATTGTACAAGGGACGGGTAACTGTCCATGCGGTCATTAACGATAACATGATCGGACGGATGTACGAATTTCTGCAAATGCTGGAGGATAAGAGGCTGGATCTGGTGCTGCTAACGTTCCCCTGGTACATTTCCAAAGAAACCTCCTTTAAAATGGATGAATATTTTACACGTAATTTCTCCTGGCTCCGACAACTTGAAGAAAAAAATATTAGTAGCTGGCATGCTTTTAAATATAAAATCAACCCGGCTAACATCGACCCTCTGATGCAGGAATTACAGCGGATCAATGAGCGGGTATGGAACATTCGCGTGCGTTATCAGCCCGGCTTGGATTATGAGGAAATTGATAAATTTATACATGGCGAGGAAATGGTCAGCCGTTGTTCCAATCATTGTTTGGCGCTCACCTCCAGAACAGATATTTTACCAGACGGAAAGGTTATGCCTTGCAAATTTTTCAGTGAGTTCACGATTGGAAGTTTGCGTGAGCACAGTCTGAAGGAAATATGGAATTCGGATGCGTATGAAAAAACCCGTCAAAAGATTAATCATGAAGGATTGACGCCGGTGTGCTCCAAATGCAGTGTGCTGTATCTGCATGGGGCAGGCTCTCTGAAATACATTTAGTTTCCTATGAATCTCCTATGGAATATTGTTTGCTACTAGATGGAAGAGAGAGGGATGATGACAAGACGTGACGACTAAAACGATTAACCTTGTGGAAGCACTTGCTCATGAACGGGATCATGGGGTCCTGATTTGGCTGTTTAATATCGGCGCAGAGCAAGTGTGGCATCCATCCCCCCGGAAGGGGGGCATGGTAGACCGGGATGAACAGCAGGTCGTAAACCGGATGGAGGAAATGAATCTCCTGCTATGCCGAAGTCAGGATGTCATTGTACTCCGTGAACAGCCGGATGAGGCATTTCTGGACATGCTTCAGCGGTTAGGTTTCAGCCTGCCGCGTATTGAGGTGCCAGAGCCTTCTGATCCGCTAACGCCGATTTCAGAGTTAGTACTGGCGGATGACGCACTTTTGGCACGACTACGTGCGGTTGCGGATGCAGGCCATAGCAGCGGCGGAGCCAAAGCGTGGCTCGTACCCTATGCGGTCACACCGCAGGAGGAAGCGATTGCGGAGCGTTGTGGGCTGGAGTTGATCGGTGCTCCATCTGCGGTATGCGCCCAGGTGAATGATAAAATATTTAGCCGTCTGACCGCACAAAAGCTTGGTTTTGCTGTCAGCGAGGGCGCTGTATGTGCAGACGAAGCGGCAATTCGCAGAGAATGTGAGAGACTGGCTGGCTTATCGGACGAGCCTGTGAAGCTGATTATCAAGCAGCCACACGGGGCCTCGGGACAAGGTATGTATATGCTGGACGAGCTGTCCAAGCTGGACACGCTGCTGAGTGTGATGAGACGCTTTGGCGGTTCGTCATCGTCTTCTGGCGGCTGGCTGGTGGAGCGCTGGCACAATAAGCAAATGGATCTGAACTACCAGCTCTGCATTGACGAGGGCGGCGGTGTGACGATGTTTTCGCTAAAAAGGCAAAACGTAGACGGTACAGTCTATATCGGCTCCCAGGTTCCCGCTGATATTGGCGAGACGCTGGAGGAAGAAGTGAGACGATGTGCTTATCAGTTGGGAACGTATCTCTATTCCATCGGGTATACGGGAATGGCTTCCATTGACGGTTTTGTTGACGAAGATGGTTTGCTGATTCCGGTGATCGAGATTAATGGCAGATTTACCCTGTCTACTTACATCTCGTTCCTGTCCTCTGTCTTGGGAGAACGGCATAAGACCTTGTCCCGTTATTACCGCAACGTGACCGCTACATCTCTCACCTACAGCCGTTTGTGCGGGTTGCTGGCGGAGGAAGGCTTGCTCTATACACCCGAACGGCCTGAAGGGGTATTTGTTTATACGGCGGGTACCTTGTCTGGCATTCCTGTAAAGCGGGGCTATGTGAACCGGATTTTCACACTTATTTTGGCAGACAGTTGGCAGGAAGCGGATGCTTATGCACACAAATTGGAAGGTATCATTGCTGGATTAGGATGCTCATAAATAGGAGGAAATTGAGAATGAAAACAGACGTATACCATGTAGTACCTTTGCTGGAAAAGGTTTTGAAGCTGGCTCCCGGCGAGTTGGAACAGTTGACTCCGGATCAGGACCTGCGAACCTTGGGCCTGAATTCCTTATCCGCTGTTGAATTAATTGTAGAATTGGAAAATGAGCTTGATATTACGATGGAGGACGACGATTTGGTGCTGGAGCATCTATCTACACTGCAAGGCATTGAGCGTCTGCTGGGCAAATATGCATAAGGGCGCTGAACAGACAAGACCTATGCTGCAGTCCGATATGGGGGCACGTCATAATTCCATGGTTGATCATAGTGCAGAAGAAATCGCAAATGCTCTCCCAGGGAAGCATTGTGTATATTCTTCCCTGCGTACTTCATTGCAGAGGTATGGGGTGAACATGGCCGAAGCCGAGCTGTTCATGCTGTGTGGGAGTATGTGCGCGGAGTATGGTGGAGATTTGAAGCGCTTCGGACCGGAAAAATATCCGGAGCAGCTTCAAGAAATGGCCGCCAGTGGCGGACCGGTTATTCGAGTAGAACCGTGGGTCGAAGGAGTCAGCAATGAAACCGATCTGTTGCGGGTGCTCACATATGGTTATGGTACGATGCTGCACACATCGAGCACCGCTTTAACCTATCACGATGTATATGTGAAAAATTACCCAAGGGGTCATGTAATTGAGTTGTACGGACTAGACTTGCAAGAACGGATGGCACAGGTGAATGATAGCTTCCTGCTCGATTCCTCGGGACATGCGATGACTTATGTGGGCTCAGCCCGGCTTAACGACCTCATGCAGGGCATTATTGAGTATGCATGGCTGGTGGAGCAGCCTGTCCCGCTTTCGCCAAGGGAAATGCATGCTGCGTGTGCTTATCATATTCGTCAGTATGTGACGGGTGAAAAAGTTACAACAGACCAGCATGTCAAGCGGGGAGATGCGGGTTACCGGGCATTTGTCGGTGACTTCCATCTGTTAGAAGACATGGAGGATCAGGAGTTTCGGACGTACTGCCATGAAATTTATTACAATCTGCGCTTGGGCAGCGCTCTTCATTTGGCGGATTATACAGCTGATTATTGTCTGCTGCATCAAGCTACGCTGGGGCCGCAAGCACAGCATATCATTGAATTGGCACAGGCGTTGTACGCGGATTGGCACAAGCTTAATCTGCATATTTACAAAACAGGACTCCAATTGCGCAAGCATCGGATGCCAGAGATTACAGAACGGGCTCTGCATTTGATTGAAAGACAGCGGGAGATGCTGGAGGAACTGATGATTTTGGCAGAGCAAGCTTCCGAGTAGTCCAAGCATTTGGCTAGATCAGGCACGTTCATCCAGGTATCATGCACAGAGGAAAGAGGAGGGGAATTCATTGCCGTCCATTACATTAAACCAATTGTCGAAAACGTTTACGTACTACAAAAAAGAGCCGGGCGTGCGCAAATCGTTGCAAAATTTGTTTAAGCGTGAACAGCTGACCAAGAAGGCTGTGCAAAACGTTAGCTTTAGCATTGAGGAAGGAGAAATTGTCGGATTTCTTGGTCCCAACGGGGCGGGCAAAACAACAACGCTCAAAATGCTGTCCGGCATTCTCCATCCCACGGACGGGGAGGCATCGGTACTCGGCTTTACTCCCTGGAAGCGACAAAAGGAGTTTAAACGTCAGTTTTCCATCGTGATGGGACAGAAAAATCAGCTCTGGTGGGATTTGCCTGCAAGCGAGTCGTTCGAGCTGAACAAGCTGATTTACGAAATCGATAATACCCGTTATAAAGAGGCGCTGGATGAACTGGTCACTTTGCTTGGGGTGGAGGAGCAGCTTCATGTGCAGGTTCGGCGGCTATCGCTCGGCGAGCGTATGAAAATGGAACTGATCGCCGCGCTGCTGCATCGTCCACGGGTCATTTTACTGGATGAGCCGACTATCGGACTGGACCTTGTTTCTCAGCGGCGAATTCGGGAGTTTTTCAAAGCCTATAACCGCACACACCGGACGACCATTTTGCTGACAAGTCACTACATGAAGGACATTGAGGATTTGTGCACCAGATCCATCATTATCAGTGGGGGCAGATTGGTGTATGACGGAGACTTGCACAAGGTGAACGAGGTCATCGGTGCTCGTAAATTGCTCAAGGTTCGATTGGAGACACCCGTATCCAGCCTGGCGTTGGCGGGGCTCGGCAAGCTTCGCTCCAACTCGGAGCTGGAGGCGGTATTTGAGCTGGATGCAGACGATACGTTAACTTGGTCCAAAAAGATTTTAGATGCACTGCCTGTCGTTGATTTTACGATTGAGGACGTCCCGCTGGAAGAGGGGATAGCCAATTTGTACGATGGGGGCAGGCTGGCCGATGCGAAATAACAAATATGTGAAGGTACTCCAGCTTGGCATGCAAAATGAAATGGAGTATCGGGCCAATTATTGGCTTCAAATGGCTGGATTTATGCTGCCGATCATGACACAAATATTTCTCTGGCTTGCGGTATTCGGTTCTTCGGGACAAGCAAGTGTGCTGGGTTACTCTCTGCCGGAAATGCTGGTGTATGTAGTTATGGCAGGGGTAACTGGAAAACTGATTGCCACGGGCTTTGAATACGAAATTGCTACAGATATCAAAGAAGGCGGACTGGCAAAATTCATGGTACAGCCTGTGCATTATTTTGCTTACCGTTTTTGCCGGTTTATCGGGGGCAAAGTCATACAGTCCGCAGTCGTGCTGCTGGCGGCTGCTATTTTGCTGTTATGTCTTAGCCTGGAAGGACAAATCAGCTTCGGGCTGTCGTATATCCTGCTTTACATATTGGCGTTGCCAGGAGCGCTTGTGCTTAATTTTGTGGTCTATTATGCGCTCAGCAGCATAGCCTTTTGGGTGACGGAATCGGCGGGACTTTTTTATACGCTGTCGCTTGTTATTTATGTAGCTAGCGGTACCGTGTTTCCGCTGACGATTTTTGGAGATGCTTTGGCCCGTCTGTTCAGTTTGCTGCCGTTCAGCTACACCGTATTTTTTCCGGTGAATGCGTTGACGGGCAAGCTGACTGTACTGGAAGCCGCCGAAGGCATTGGCGTGCAATGGATCTGGATTGCAGTGCTGGCGGCCGTATCACGCTGGGTGTGGCAAGCCGGAGTCAAACGCTTTGTCTCGGTGGGGGGTTAACATGAAACATGTTTTTCGAAACGTTGGACGTTACCTCAGATTGTACTGGAAGTTCATCCAGTTTTCCGTCATGTCGCAGATGGAATATCGCATTAATTTTATAACAGCCTTTCTAGTTGAAACGGCTTATTTGCTGATCAAGCTGCTGTACGCCTCGGTTCCATACCGGGCAGGGACGGACATTAACGGCTGGTCTCCTGACGCCATACTTTTATATATTGGCGTGTTTACGATGATGAGCGGATTTTACAGTGGATTATTTTACAGTAATTTTACAAGCCTGCCTGAAAAAATCCGGACTGGCTCACTGGACGTGCTTATGACGAAGCCGGTATCGCTGCAATTTATGGTGACACTGCGTCAATTTGAGCTGGGTTATACTGTACCGAATGTCGTGGGCGGTGGAATCATGACAGGCATTGGCTGGTATCGTCTTGGACTGCCATTTGATGTGGAAACCGTAGGAGGTTTCGCTGTGCTGCTCGGATGCGGAGTGCTCACGGCATACTCTGTGTTTTTGCTGCCCCAATTGCTGGCCTTTTGGATTATCCGCACGAACGGTGTTACAGAGCTATCCAACAGCATTTTCGAGACAAACTATGTACCGATGGCTGTGTACAGTAACCTGATTCAGCGTATTGGCTTGTTTGTGCTTCCGGTGTTTGTCATCTGTAATTTTCCGCCAATGTTCATTCTCGGCAAAATGCAGTCCGGTTTGATGCTCTGGGCATTTCTTGCACCTCTCTGGCTGCTGGCGATTATCCGCCTGATATGGCAGTTTGCACTACGTGATTATACGAGTGCGAGCCAGTAGCACTACCGTGTAGTAGTTTCATAATGAAGCAGGAAAGGAAGCGAGTCATATGAATGGGATACCGAACCAGCGTCATTTATATATGGGAACGTTCGAAGCGGAGGCTTACTGGCGAGATAGCGAGCTAGCTTCCCTGCCCGCCCTGCCTGACCGGGCTTCTTCTGCCATTGTAGCGGCTATGGATGAATTGCTATTTAGCTTTTGCCAACCGGGAGACGCTCTATTGACACGTTACGCCATTTCGCCCGTGCATCGTCAGTATATTGCGCAACTGGGCTTTCATCCGGCTGTAAACGAACGGGATTTGACCGACGGAATGGAACAGGCGGGCAATGTGTCGGCCGCTTCCGTTTTCGAGCTGCTGAGTAGTCGCAAGAGTGATGCTGGAGAAGGTTTTCCTCAACTGGAAGGCTGTGTGCTTAGCCCGTTTGCGGGGTTGCCGCATGTGGAAGAGGCCGCGCGTGCTTGGGGAATTACATTGCATCAGCCGTCGCTGGAAACGATTCGCAAGGTAAATGCCAAAACCTATTCCTCTGAGCTGAAACGCAGTCTTGGTCTGCGCAACCCTGGTCATATTGTGACTTCGTTTGCGGATGTCGCTGAAGCAGGGCGTAAACTGCTGCGGGATGGAAGCTTTTTAATCAAGGATGATTTTGGCGTATCGGGCAAAGGCAATCTGCACATCACTTCGACACAAATGCTGGACCGGGTCGTATCGTATTTGCGTGGACAGGAGCGCAAAGGCAAACGGGTACTGTTCTTGCTGGAGCCTTTTCTGGAGAAAGAGCAGGATTTTTCATGCCAATTTACGATTGGCGATGATGGGCGTGTCGACATCGTATCTGTGCAATGGCTGGCTAATACTCAATTCGCCTATCGGGAATCCCTATCGCCGGACAGGGCTTTTATGGAGCGTCTGGAGCGTGACGGCTATTTTAGCTTAATGCAGGATGTGGGACAGCAATTGTATCGGGATGGATATTACGGCGATGTATGCATAGACTCCATGACACTTCGTGGTGGAAAGCTGGAGCCCATTATCGAAATTAATGCCAGAAAGTCGATGAGTTTGATTAAGCATCAGCTTGATACCTATCTGGCCGGGAAAAATATGCGTGGCACGTTGACGAATTATTCGCTTTCCCATGATGGCAGTCTATCTTATGAAGAACTGCTGTTAGGGCTAGAAGGCGAGGGATTACTGTTTACAGGTGAATGTGAAGAAGGTGTCATGCCTTTGGGAGCCAATACGTTATATGTAAACACAGGTGGACGTGACGGTGAGAACAGGATTATAGGCCATACCCCTGTGCCAAGCAGAAATGCAACCGGGCGTGGGGGCAGATCATCTGCCAAGCAGGTTCGTATAAGTGGGATTGGAGCCGGCGATGGCGGACCAGAAGGGAACGACATGGGTCAGCCTGACTTGAGTGGTACAAAAGAAGCTGATGGAAATGAACGGGCACGAGGCAAAGGCCGGCTTTATTTGGAACTGGTTGCTGCGAATGATGAGGAAAAAATGCGATTGACTACAAAGCTGGAGCGTTTTTTGGCAGAGCGACATTTTACAGTGCTGAATTAAACGGGAGGCGTATAAGCATGCGTAAGAGTACGGAGAAGCTTATGAAGGTAACGATTTTGTGTTCCGGTTTCGGATTGGGCTTTTATACCCCTGGCTTGCTGCTGCAAGCGGGTCTTCGCAGGCTGGGCATGGATACGGCGATCCATGTATTTGAAAATGTACTGCCGGAATCGGCCCGACTCAAGGTCGACAAAAGCCGGAAAGCTTACCATGACAATTTTGCAGTGGCCTTAATGTCGCAGAAGGTTCCGCAGGATATGCGTAATTCACTGGACCCTGCAGCGATGGAAGTACTGCTGAACCAATGGATAGAAGAGGATCGTCGGTATTTTATATGCTTATCCGGTCATTGGATGTATGTACTGGAGGAGTATCGCAAGCGCAGAGAGTCGGAGTCAGTGCATGTGGACATTGTGTATATGGATTCGACACCTTCTCCTTCCTGGAAAAATCTAGCCAAGCATAACCCGCATTTTGCTGATGGTTGTGGAGAAACGACCCTGTTTGAAAATGATAAAAATAGAGTCAACCACTATATTGACATCCCGGCCGTAGAGCATATCCCTTTTGAAGCACGGCAAGCCCGTTTATTCGTACATGGCGGCGGTTGGGGGATGGGCACCTACCGTGAGAAGGTTGGACGGTTAGAAGAAGCGGGCTGGGAACTGGATTTGCTGCTGTATGATCAGGATCAACCAGATGAAGAGCGGGACAGTATACGCTATTTTCGGATGGACCCGCAGTGGAGAACATGGCAGCGAAATGAAGCCGGGGAGCATACATTTCCACCTTTCGGAGAGGTGAAAATAGGTGAGGAAACGGTGTATCAGGTCGGACCGGATTACCATTGCATGCTGGACCGAGCATGTCATGCCCAGGCCATTGTCAGCAAGCCCGGTGGCGGCAGCCTGACTGATTCGTTTGCTACAGCTACTCCGCTGATTATGCTGGAGCCGTTTGGTGTGCATGAGAAGCATAATGCGGATCTATGGGAACGTCTGGGGTTAGGCATGCGCTACGAGACATGGATAGAAACCTATGGCGGCAGTGCCCAAATCCTGGAGGAAATGCATCGGAGAATCGTAGAGCTGCGCAGTCGGACGCCACGTTATATAGAATCCTATGTGAAGAGCATTCAAGTGCCATCAGGAATGGAGCAGGGATCATGAACGCTGCCGCGGCTGCGCAAGAACCTGCGATGCAAGATATTCGCTTCGGGATCATTGGTTGTTCTGCCATTGCCCCTCGTGCGTTGCTGGAACCGATCCGACATGTTGCAGGAGCACGCGTGACCGCGCTTGCGAATCGTACGGTTGCCAAGGCCCAAGAAATGGCAGAGCGTTATGAAGTCAATGTCGTTTATGGTCATGCTGAGGATATGCTTAAAGACCCGGACATCGACGCTGTATATATTGCGCTCAGCAACGATTTACATGCTGAGTGGATCGGCAGAGCCTTACAAGCTCACAAGCACGTGCTGGTGGAAAAACCGTTATGCCTGAATACAGCTGATCTGGCTCCCTTGGCGGCTATCGTCGAACAGAGCAACGCTTATCTGCTGGAGGGAGTCATGGTGCAGCATCACCCTTGGCAGCGTGAACTGCGAAGAATCATAGAATCAGGTCGTTATGGTCGCTTATGCTCCATAGAAACGAGTCTATGCATTCCGGCAAAAGAAGGGCATGCGGACAATTACCGATCCCGTCCGGAGCAGGGTGGGGGATGCTTTTGGGATTTGGGTGTGTACTGGCTCCAGTTTCTTCAGGCCGTTGTTGGATTGGAGCAGGCGGAATTCCACAGTCAATCGGATTTCGCTGGCCCTCATGGCTGTGACTGGACATTTCATGCGCAAGCCCGTTACCCGAGCGGACTAGAGGCATCTGCCCTCTTCTCATTTGAGCGTCCTTATCGCTGTGCTCATGTACTGACCTTTGATTCGGCAGTAGTCACCTTAAAGGATTGCTTTCGAGCGAATTTGGGTTTCTATAAAATGACACTCAAGACGGAAATAAAGAAGGATATCGTGGTGAATATATCGGATGTGGAAGCACGGTCCGCGTTATCACAGTCATCCTTGCCTACTAAAACAGTTTTTGAGCCTATGAACTATTATGTCAATCAGTTGGATGCCTTCTGCAGCATCATCCGGGGTGAAACGGAGCCTATTCCATTTCATGAGGCTGCTGAACGCGTCAGACTGCTGGCAGCTATTCATAAAGCAGCGCGCTCAGGCGAGGCGATCTATGCAGTATAAGTATGGTCGTGGTTTTCAATCGGTGAGATTCGAATAATGCAAAATACGGAATATCCAAGCAAAGAGAGGAGGGGATTCAGCAGATGGATCAAAAGGACGAAGTTTTACTGGAGCGATTCGGCGAGCATCCGACACCCTTTTATTATTATGATGGAGACGCGCTGCATGCTCACGTCAGCTCGTTGCTGGCCCGGCTACACCCGGCCGTGCGTGTACATTACGCGCTCAAGGCTAATGGTAACGTGGCCTTGGCTGGATTGCTGCGCTCGTTAGGTTGCGGTGTCGAGATTGCTTCGGCTGGAGAAATGTTCGTCGCCATGGAGGCCGGGTATGCTGCGGAGGACGCACTGTACGCTGGACCGGGGAAAACAATACCTGAGCTGCGTGAGGCGATAACCTGTGGGATCGGCTGCATTCATGTCGAATCGGTGAGAGAGCTGCGTCTACTGGAGGACATTGCCGCCCAAACGGGCGTGTTTGTCAGGGCTGCGGTTCGAATCAATCCCGATAATGACCTGTCGGGAGCAACGATTAAAATGGGCGGTGTTCCGCGCCCTTTTGGAGTCGATGAAGGGCAGCTGGATCACTTTTTTAAGGTGCTGGAAGATTGCCCGCACGTATATTTTCAAGGCATTCAAGTATATACAGGTACGCAAATGCTGAAAGCGGATCAGATTTTAGCTTCATTTGCGAATACCTTGCAGTTGGCAGAACGGGTACAGGCTCAGTATGGCGTGGCGATGCATACGGTCAATTTGGGCGGCGGGTTTGGTGTACCTTATTTTGCCCATGAGCAACCGCTCGATATGGATCACGTCATTGATGGACTTAATGCACTCGCGGAACAGACCCGATCCCGCATGCCGGGGGTTAGGCTGATCATCGAAAGCGGTAGGTATCTGGTCGCTCAATCAGGCATGTATGTCTGCCGGGCGTTGTATACCAAGGAATCCAAGGGAGAGAAGTTTGTCGTAGCTGATGGCGGCATGAACCACTACGTCGCAGCTACCTTTCGGGGACGCCGTTTAAGGGACAATTACCCTGTGCGAATTATGCGCAGACAATCAGCAGAGGTTTCTACGGAGCTGGAGACGGTAAGCATTGTTGGTCCGCTGTGTACACCCGAGGATTGTATAGTGAAAAAAGCGGAGCTGCCCCCGATTCACGAAGGCGATTATATTGCTTTTCCGAACGCAGGAGCTTATGGATTGAGCTACAGCCCATTATATTTTTTGGGACATGCTACTCCGGCGGAACTGCTCGATTATCGCGGGAAAGTGCATATCATTCGTGAACACGGTGATCGCGCGGACCTTCTGCATCATCAACGTATGATTGCGTTGCCTGAGGATGTGATGTAAGTATGAAAAAACGCCAAAGTCATGGGATCCGGTATCAAACGGACCTGTGATTTGGCGTTTTTTCATTTTCAGTATTGTAGTATCGATTTAACGTGATTTGGAACTGCGTATCTCCTGACGAACAAGCTGCCATACCATAAAGATCAGCACAAGGGCTTGTGGGGTAAATGTTTCCCAGGTTGGATACATTCCCAACCAGCTAATGGATGGAAGCGAGGACGTGGTGTGTCCCGGAAGCTTGCCAGCCACCTGAAGCGAATGAATACTTTCACCCAGAAAACGAAATACGAGATAGTAAATCAGTACAGTGGCGGTCAGGAAAAAGGCGCGAATTGGTAACCGTACACTGAACTTGATGATTGCAAATGCAAGAACGACCAGTATAACCGTTGCCGAGCCAATGCCGATCAGCAATTGCGAGGTTTCGATGGCTGGAGCCATACCGATATAAAAGATAGCTGTCTCGGCCCCTTCACGTAGAATCGCGAGCGCAGAAACCGCAAAGAGCGACCATAGGCTACCCCGTGCCAGTGCATTGCCTACGCTGTTTTCCACAAAGCGGTTCCACGCAGCAGCATTGGATTTGCTATGCAGCCAGTTACCGACAGTTAGCATCAGCACAACAGCTACCAGCCCGGTGACACCTTCCAGCAGCTCACGCATGCTGCCCGATGCAGCAGCTGCCACCAGCGAGGTGAACAGCACCGCCAGTATTCCGCTTAGCACCAGTCCTGTACCAGCTCCTGCCCATATCCAGCGTCCAGCCACGGCTTCGCCGCTTTTTTTGGCATACGCCAGCAGAGCTGCGAGCACGAGAATGGCCTCCAGGCCCTCACGCAGCAAAATCAGTGCGGCATCCCATGCAGTATAAGAACGTTCTTCTGTCAACGGACGGAGCCTGTCCAGCATCTGATCAAGAGTCTGCAGGGCTTTATCCGTATTCGGTGGAGAAGACAGCAGATATCCGGAAGTCTCTGTCATTTGATTTTCAATTGCAGTGTAAGACGCCGGATCGGAAATTTGTACATGTCCTTCGACGGAAGGCCATAGAGCGATAAACTGCCCTACCTTGTCTGCGGCCTGCTCTGGCTGATTAGCTACAACATCTTGGCGTGCGGATTCAAGCAGGGTGACTGCATCGCCCAGGGAAGCTGTTGAACCATTCGCCGCTCCGGCAGCGGCATTGCCTGCATCTGCTCCTTGATCTGTGTTCTTAAGTTTGCCCTGACTATAATCAGACAGCAGTGTCGTTAACTCCTGCATTTCCTTGAGAGCCTGTGCTTGACGTATGGGCTCTGCTTGCATAGAGATGCGGATGAGGCTGATTTTCGTTTCAAGCGAACTGTATACTGAAAAATGATCCAGACGAATCGGTGTCTCCACCTGATACCATGCTTTAACGATTCGGTCGTAATCCACCCGCGCAGCAGCCCAATCGCCTTTTTGCATGGCAGTCAGACTGCCCTTCGCCATAGGAAGCAGTTTTTCTGCTGCTTTGGCTCCGGCTGGAGCCGGTTTATCTCCTTCGGCAGCAGTCACGTACTCATTGACCGAGCGCGCCAGCACAGATAACGCAGCTTTCGCTGAATCTCCGCCGCCATGGGAAAGAGCCTTTTCCGCATCGGTCAGAGCTTGATCTACGGCCGCGATATGGGCTGAATCCCCGCCGTTTGCTTTGGCGGCTTCCCACAAACCACGGAATTCCTTTAGGTCCTTGGAGGCTTCCGTCCATTGGTCTTGTCCCGCCTCTACCAGTGCTCCGCCGACCACAGGCATTAGCTGATCATTAGAGACAGCTTTAGCATTTGATTGTGCGAAAGCGGCCGACCCGGAGCCGGATATGAAGGGAGTTACTGTCAGCAGCAGAGCTGCTACCAGTACAAACATCCACCCCAAGCTTTTATTGCGCCGATTCATATAAATCCCCTTCCTTGCCTGCTGCTAAAATAACGTATCCCCGATATATCCGCCTTGCGATACACCTGGGAAGCAGGCGAACACCGCACTGCCTTTGTGAACAATATATTCGTTCAGCTTGTCATTGCGTGCAAGCTTCTCCTGAATGTGGACGAACTGCTTGAACAGATCACGCTGGTAGCTGATGAACAGCAGTCCGGCATCGAGCTGTCCTGTTTGCTTGTCTAATCCGCTTGAATAGGAATAAGACCTCCGCAAAATATTAATACTCCCGTTCCCATGAGCCAATGCCACATGAGAGGTAGGGGGCGTAAGCGGCTTGCCTTCCGGACTTGTAGCCGCCAGATCCAGCTTGTCAAACTCTTTGCTTTTGCCCAGTGGGGCACCGCTGCTGCGATGGCGTCCAAAGGTATCCTCCTGGTCACCTAATGTTGAACGATCCCATACCTCTACCCGCATACGAATACGGCGTACAGCCATATAGCTACCGTTGCCCATCCATGCCGGTCCGTCATTGGTCTGTGTCCACACCAACCGGTTCATTTCGTCTGCCTTGGACGTGTCCGGGTTTCCCGTGCCGTCCTTGAAGCCAAGCAAATTGCGCGGGGTGCTTCCCGCAGGATCAGCTTGTGCCGTCCGCTGGAAGCCTTCCTGCGTCCAACGAAGTACCGCTGTTCCTCTGGCGATACGCGCCAAATTACGCAGGGCATGGAAAGCTACCTGCAAGTCATTGGCACATACCTGTACTCCGATATCACCGCCGCACCATTGCTCATCCAGGGCGTCACCTTGAAAACGAGGCAGCTCACTGAACCCGGCAGGCTTGAGACTTGCCAGGCCGTACCGTCCATCAAAAAAGGATGGACCCACACCAAAGGTGATCGTCGTCCGGGACGGAGACAATCCTGCTGCTTCGCCCGTATCGGAAGGAGGGAGGTTGAGATTTTCATTATCAGTGCCAAGCAGCACACCAGAAGTCATTGTAGCGCTTGCTTCCGTCCAGGCCTTGAAGAGATTTCGCACCTGTTCCTTGTCGCGAGTCGTTAGATCGAAAGCAGCGAAACAGATAAAATCTTGTGCTGGAGTTACAATACCCGCCTGATGTTTGCCGTAAAAAGGAACCACATCCTTGGTATCTGCCTCCGTCATCATGCTTTCGAGGCGTTGACTGGCTGACAGCACAGCGCCCACGCCACCGCCGCCAAGCAGTAGACCTAATCCACCTACCCCAGCCAGCTTCAATAGATCACGACGTGATACGGATTTACTTTTTCCTGATCGCTCATCATCCGCGGACTGAGTATCCTTTTCTGTCAGATCAGACACTTCATTACGGGATTTCGCATACTGCGGCTTTTCTTGTCCTTTTTGCCGCTTAAAGCCTTTCATATCATTACACTCCTAACAATTTCCCCATTTGGGACAACGGTTCTGCCAAAGCATCGAGGTTCTGGCTCAGTTTTTTAATTTCTTCCGGTTTCAGTTTGGTATACGATACATAGCCTTCGCCGTCTTTGAAAGGAGCCAGCTCCTGCTGTAAGGCTGTAAAGCGCTCACCAATTTGTTTTTCCAACGCCGCGTCTTTTTGGTTCAGATCTGTTTTCAAAATGTCATAAATCTTTTGAGCACCTTCTACATTGGCCGCAAAGTCGTACAAGTCTGTATGAGAATAACGCTCCTCTTCACCCGTTACCTTTGAGGTAGATACTTCATTCAGCAACTCGACTGCACCTGTTACCATCAAGCTGGCATCAATATTAACTGTTTCTACTTTGGCACGCAGCAGCTTGGCATCACTCAGCAGGCGGTCGGAAAACTCGTCCAACCCTTTGGTGGTGTTTTCTTCCCATAATGTTTTCTCAATACGGTGAAAGCCGCGCCAATCCGCTGCCTCCACATCACCGTCACGAGCGTCAATATTCGGGTCCAGATCGCCTAGTGCTTCCGCAATCGGTTCAATTCGTTCATAGTACATACGTGCTGGAGCATACAAAGCCTTGGCTTTGTCCAGCTCGCCAGCTTTGACTGCGTTCGTGAATTCTTCTGTCTTTTTCACAAACGTATCGCACTGCTCAGTTGCATAGGTACGATAAGCCGCAACCGCTTGATCAAAATTGGGAGCAGTCGCCGCAGGAGTCGTGGTCTGTGTTGTTGCTCCTGTATCTTTGGGTGTTGCAGCGGGTTGCTGATCCGCAGTTCCGGCTTGTCCGCAACCTGCAAACAGAATAGAAGAGACCAGCACTCCGGCCGGCACGGCATAACGTAGTTTCATAATCAATGAACACCCTTTCTGGCCAAACTGGCCCTGAACCATAGTCTATAGCGCGATCTCTATATCGAATTATCATTTTTTGATAATGATTATCAGTCGCATTTTTTCTTATCATAAGGCTGCCCTATATGCCTGTCAATACATATTTTAGACACAAAGTTCAACTCATCATTAAAGCTGCAAGTAAGGTGCCTATGCCCATTTTTATCCGCACATTGAACCATACCTGAGCACATGACATAAAATGTGTTGACTGTATCCCTTAACCTTGTTACACCACACAAAACCCGAGCAAGGAGGGGTGAAATTGACGAAGGGTAACGACCAGAAAAACAAGTTTTTGTTAACTCACCGTGAACGTGAAGTATTTGAACTGCTCGTGCAGGACAAAACGACGCGTGACATCGCCGGACAACTATTTATTAGTGAGAAGACGGTGCGTAACCATATTTCCAACGTAATGCAGAAACTGAACGTAAAAGGTCGTTCACAGGCGGTCGTAGAATTAATCAGGCTTGGCGAATTAAAAATCTGACCTCTCGTTCCTTGCGGGGTACAAAGTCTTCTCAATGATCCTTCAACAATGAAGGATGGTCGGGAAGGCTTTTGTTTTGTGATAAGTTAGCTGACACAATATATCTAAACTAGCAAAGGTGAATATATAACGAAAAAAGCGATTAAACCGCTGAAATATATGGGAATTTGTGTGTAAGTGGTGTACTATATAGATAAGGAAGAAAATACCATGTGTTTGCCAATAAATTATATGAATAATTGAGGTGGAAAAGCTGTACCACAAAGTTATGTTTAGATAGAAATGCATCTAGTGATAGTCTAAGAATATAAATCCCTACAAAAGCAGTACTCAGCATGGCGACAGGATGGAAGATGAATCAGGTTTTTGCCTAGAGCCTACCTGTGGTATATTCTTGATCGGAGGTGAACAATAAGACACATGACACCCAACCAACACTTGATGACTTATACGCTGAACAGCGGTATAAAGGGGACTGTCGACCTGACCAGTAAACAGGTGCAGGAATGGATTAAAGCATATCGAATTGGCAGCAAATTTGTAACGGTTGTGGGCAAACAATATTTTGGTTTAAACCCTGAGTTGGTAGCAGATTTCAAGGTACATAATGAATACTCGGAGCAGAGAGAGCACATATCCATGATACAGCCTGTAATGGAACACAAAGCTGTAGATCTGGACCCACTGGTAGAAGCGTATAGTCAGTATAAAACATTAATTCAGGTAGAATGTAAATGTGGTGCTTCCTATATAGAAGAATCACCTCATAAGAGAACCAAGTGGTCATGCAAGGAATGCAACAATATTGTGTTCCTGGATCGTAAAAAGGGCATGGTGGATACGAATACAGGTAAGGCCTGGTACATGACCAACAAATACTATGTAGAAAGACAAAGCAACTGACGGATTGTCAGTTGCTTTTCTAACAGACTCGCACGCGTCTTTGGTGCATTTCACGATATATTAAATCCATACCTGGAAATGCTACTATATCTTTTGCCAAATAATAAAATTGATGTTTTGTACGCTTTGTAGTACATTATCAAGTGTATTATAAGGAGGCTTCTCATGTACGGACATAGACAAGATGATACTTTATACATCATGACTTACACATTAAATAGTGGTATCAAGGGCACGGTGCCTTTGTCTAATCAACAGATACAGGAATGGCTTGAGTGTTACAGAATCGGTAAGAAATTTGTAACCGAGATTGGCAAAGAGTACTTTGGACTGCATGCGGAACTGGTGGCTGACTTTAAAGTGCACAATCAGTATTCAAGCTATCAGGAGGTCATTATCCCGATTCAACAGCCGGATACTGGCTTAAGAGAGCTGTCTCAAGCTTACAAATCAACAGAAACCTTAATTAAAGTAGATTGCAAATGTGGTACATCGTATGTAACAGAATCCCCCTTTAAGCGGACCAAGTGGTACTGTACCAAATGCCGGGAGATTGTTTTTCTCGACAATAAAAAGGGAATGGTTGATACTTCCAGAGGCAAGGCTCATTATATGACCAATAAGTATTTTGTGGAACGGGAAACAACTGGCGTATAAGCCGGTTGTTTTTTTGTGCAAAGCCGATTGCGCTATAGTGAACAAGGGGAAAGATAAACCTTAAAATAAATGATAGTCAGGTGGTGAACGTCATCCGGGAAAATCATACGAATGGTGCAAGAAATCGCGTGAGCACGAACCATGTGTACATAAACGAAACGCTTCATTTGGAACAAATCATAAGTGACCTGCGTGTGATGGGCTATGTGGCTTTTCATCATCATCCACATATTGTAGGTGAGCCTCATGAGCTGGAGAAGTTAAAAAAGCAATTACTGTCAATTTTTCAAGAGCATCATGTATTGTGGCTTGAGCTTGATCCGCTAACGCAATATGTGGTAGTCAATAACATGGGAAAGGCCACGGTGCTAAAACTCATGGGTCGAAAAATAAACCCGCTACGTGATCAGAGAGCGAACGCTGCTTTGGCCGGACAGCCGCTGCATGAGTTGGATCGGGAGATAGAACGGCTGAATCGGCTGGTTCACCTGTTGCGCTACACTCGTTTTTCTTAAGCGACGGCATTAACGAAAAAAAAGCATTCACGAAGCATGTATAATCACATGCCGTGAATGCTTTTTAGTATGTTATTTTTTACCACATAAGATTAGCAAATCTACTGTTACATACGGTAAATCTATTGCCTGCATTCGCTGCCAGTCTGCTTCCGTAGCTCTCCATGATAAGGGAGTCATATGGAGCAAAGGCTCCACGAGGTCGGCATTTAGCATAAAGCGATAGGTTACTCGTTCGGCGGATAGAAGATTAAATTGATCTTTAAATCGGCTTACTATATTGTCATTTGAATAAGCTGGCTTTTTCTGTTCATACAAGCATCTCAATTCCTGAAGGTAATATTGTTCGGGAATGACCTTTAGGATGCAGCCATCCTCCGAAAGAATCCTTTTAAATTCAGCATAATTAGAAGGGGACAGAATATTGAGTATACTGTCAAATTGTTGATTTGCAAATGGGCAATGAGCCAGATCAGCAACACACCAGAGGGCATGGGGATATGCTTTGGCTGCGGCCACAATACCTTCTTTAGACAAATCCATACCTACGCTTGTAAGCTCGGTGATTCCCTTCCTGGTAAGCTTGTCCTGAATGTGGGTTGAATGGGAGCCTTCCCCGCAACCTGCATCCAGCAAGTACAGATGTGATTTTTGATCGAACAGTGGCTTCATCAACTTCATCATCGTGCAGCTTATGGCTTCATTTAAAGGATCGAAAAATCCGTTATTGCACATCATTCTTCTGGAGTTAAATAGTTGTTTATCATACTTGGTTTTATGGGATCGGGCGGATAAATGTAAATACCCGTGTTTTGAAAGATCATAGCAATGCTGATTCGTACATAGGAGGCTTTTGCCTTCCACCATACGCATGGGTTGAGAGCATACAGGACAACTAAAAAGATGTTGATGCTTCCCGATCAGGCTAGCCTTCATCTCGTGTTTATTCCATATGGACATAGAAAAGCACCTCGTTCATTCGTATTGGGTGAATGAAAAAAGGCACAGCCAAATAAACCCAACCCATCTTCGAAAAAAATGGTTGAGTTCTCATGAACTGTACCTCACATTACCGTAAACGAATGAACTGAATAATCATATTGTGCAGCGCTCCTCTAAAAAAATAGAAAGGGCTTTCGCCCTCTCTATTGTAACTTAGCTATTAGAAGTTGTCATATGCTTACACAGATTTCAAAAACTCCACAATCGTCAGCATACCCTTATCGAAATTCTCCAAATTAAAATGCTCGTTTGGTGCATGCAGGTTTTCATCCGGCAAGCCGAAGCCCATCAATACAACTGGAGCACTCAGTACACGGGAGAAGGTTTCCACGATCGGAATGGAGCCTCCATCCTTGGTAAATAGGGCACGTACACCGTATACCTTCTCAAAGGCATCCGCTGCTGCTTGTAAAAACGCATGTGACGGGTCGATGTTAAAGGCGTTCGCTTTCTCACCTTGTTGAATATCCAGGGTAGCTCCTGCCTGAACGTGGGCGCGTAAATGGCGCTCGATTTTGTCCAGAATATCTTGTGGATTCTGGTTAGCTACCAGGCGACAGGTGATCTTAGCATGAGCTTCCTTCGGAATGACGGTTTTCGTACCTTCACCCTGGAAGCCGCCATATACGCCGTTCAGCTCCAGTGTAGGACGAGCCCCAACACGCTCGACGAAGCTGAATCCTTCTTCGCCATAGAGGGAATCAAGTGCAAGATCTTGTTGCAGTTTGCTCTCATTGAAGCCTTGCTTCACGAATTCTTCTTTCATGTCTGCCGATAATGGAGCAACATCGTCGTAGAATCCTTCGACGCTAACGCGGCCTTTATCGTCATGCAGGGTTGCCAGCAGGGACACCAGAGCATGCAGGGCATTCGGCACACCGCCACCGAAGGAGCCGGAATGCAGATCCGTGTTCGCCGTGTGAATGGCGACTTCCAGTGAGCACAGTCCACGCAAACCAGTGCAAATCGCAGGCTTCCCTTTTTCGATCAGGGAGGTGTCAGACACCAGTACAGCATCGGCTGCCAGACGTTCAGCGCCAGTGTGCAAAAACTCAAGCAGGTTCGGACTGGACACTTCCTCCTCGCCTTCAATGCAGAATTTGATGTTCAGCGGCAATTTGCCTTCCTGCTTCAAAATGGCCTCAACTGCCTTAATGTGCAAGAAAACTTGCCCCTTATCGTCTGTCGCTCCGCGCGCATACAATTTTCCATCGCGAATGGATGGCTCAAATGGTGGCGTTTCCCACAGGTGAAGCGGGTCTACAGGTTGTACATCATAGTGTCCATACACGAGGATGGTTGGCTTGCCAGGTGCATGCAAATGGTCGGCGTACACCAGCGGGTGGCCTTTGGTCGGAATAATTTCAACGTTTTCCAAGCCTGCAGCAGTCAGTTTGGCTGCTAGCCATTCGGCTGCTTGGTTAATGTCTTTTTTGTGCTCCGATAATGCGGAGATACTGGGAATGGATAGCCATTCCTGTAGTTCGCCCAGTTGTTGTTCTCTGGCTTTTTCAAAATATTCAGTATAACTCATAAACTATGTATCCTCCTTTTAAATGTAAATTGTGTTTATATTGCGCTATCCTCCGAACCGAGGTCGTGGACGATATGTCTAGTTTACTACGTTTTATGCTGAACGAAAAATAGGGAGATAAAAAAACGATTCTACTCAGGTCTGTACAGACCTGAGTAGAATCGCCTTTCATCATGAATAGGATGTACTTATGCCCGGATGTCCAGTTGACCCCCAAGATGTGGTTGTACGCTTTTTTCCATCATCTGTACCAAAGCCTGTCCTTGTTCACTAGCCTGATCCTTAGCCATACCCAATACCTTCACACTTACGGCTTGAGCCAAGCTGGCCTGACTCATACCTGTGGATAATGCTGCGATATCCATGTTCCATCCTCCTTCATTTTGATAATTCGCTTTCTCTGTATTTATCGGTAGGAATGGTTATTTTGTTTCATCCAATTGGAATTGTGTCAGCAAATCTTGAAGCTGCTCTGCCAGACGGGTCAAATCTGCGGCAGA
Source organism: Paenibacillus sp. lzh-N1 (assembly GCF_002872435.1). Lineage (NCBI taxonomy): Bacteria > Bacillati > Bacillota > Bacilli > Caryophanales > Paenibacillaceae > Paenibacillus > Paenibacillus sp. lzh-N1. The sequence goes on from NZ_CP025696.1 coordinate 2,986,286, forward strand.
CGAACCGATCTCTTCCATGGAGGCGAGCTGTTCCTCTGCGGCTGCGGACACAGTCTCTGTATGAGAGGCTGCTTCTTCAGCGATGCGTGTAATTTCCTCCATGCTGCTAACGACTGCACTCGTTCCATTGGCGACTCCGGCGGTAGAAGCGGCCACGTTATCGAGTTGCTTCGCTGATTTGGCTACCGCCCTACGGATGCGCGAGAAGGAGCGACCGGATAGATCAATGGAATTGATGCCTTCAGTTACACGTTCCTTGGCAGATTCCATAGCGATTAGAGCTTCAGATACACCGCTCTGTATCCCTTGAATTTGTTCACGAATTTGCTGTGCGGAATAAGCTGAGTTTTCAGCCAGCTTGCGAACCTCTGTTGCTACGACAGCAAAACCTTTGCCATGCTCCCCTGCGCGTGCTGCTTCAATAGAAGCGTTCAGTGCGAGCAGATTAGTCTGGCTAGCAATTTCCGTAATGACGGTGACAATCGTTCCGATTCGTCCGGACCGGTCACTCAAAGCGCTGATAATCGTATCGAGCTCTTCCACGGTAGTGCGAATACCATCGATGGAGATGACACTATTGCCGATATGCTCACTGCCTGCATCCGATGCCTGAATAGCTTGTGCGGAATAAGTGGTCATTTCTGCCATGGTGTCGGTCATAGCTGTAATGTCAGCAGACATGCCGCTAACTCGTTCCTGATTATCTTTAGCACTGTCCACCTGACGTTCGCTGCCGGCAGCGACATCCTGAATGGCTATGGTCACATGCTCGATGGCACGGGTCGTTTGTTCTGCACCTGCGGCAAGCTCTTGCGAGGACGCTGACAAATTGCCTGTCATTGCCTGAATTTCTCTAATGATGTTACGCAGATTATCCACCATTTGCTGGAAGTATCTCGATAGTTCACCAATTTCATCTGTGCTGTTCGTAGCCACGTTAATCGATAGATTACCTTGGCTGATGGCATCCATAGAGTTACGCAATCTATGGATAGGTTTAAGTATGCTGCTGATTAGCCACATTGCGAGCACACCAATGATGATGGCTGCAATGACCAACACTACGATTGTCGTGAGAAGAATCGGTTGGGCGGAGGCACGGGTTTCTGATTTGTCCATCGTTCCGGCAATTTTCCAGCCTGTCAGCTCATTGGTTTTGAAGATCAGATGTTTAGCTACGCCAGCATCATTGTGATCGAAGCTGCCTTCCTTGGAGGCAAACAATTCAGGTGTTTTTTCTCCCATTTCGGTACTCCCACTGACTTCTGTCGGGTGGGTAACGATACGTTTGGTACTATCAAATATCACAATATATCCATTTTGTCCGATTCTTAGCTTTGTGATTTCTTTTAAATTATTCAAATTCAGAGAAAGACCGAGAACACCGCTGTTGTCGGGAAGTGTACGTGAAATGTACACAACGGGGACCTTGGCCGTATTGAGCCCGACAGGGCTGATTACGGTTTGACCGGGTTTCTCCATGGCCTGTTTATACCACGGACGCTCTCGAGGATCGTTTGTGGAGCCTACGGCTTTGCCAATGATAAGTTTACCTTCGGGAGTTCCTACAAACATATCAACAACTTCCGTATGCATTTTCAAATACACTTGTAATCTTTTTAGAATGGCATCATCTGCCTCAGCGCTGTCATCACTAGCCGTCAACGTTGTAGAGTAATATTCCAGATCGGCGAGTTTGGCTTGAATCGTTTGAGTAACTGCACGATCAGATGCGGTAACGCTAGATGTCGCACTGTCCTGTAATTGGCGATCAGTCTGGTTATATGCTGCCTGATAAGAGAAAGAGCCCACAATAATACTAGGAACAAGCATGACCAGCAGGAATGCTGCTGTCAATTTCTTGCGTAGTGTTAATGTTTTCAGTCGTTTCAGTTGTTTCATCAAACCCCTGCTTTCTATCTATATATTCATTTCAAAAGCTTACACCATATGTATTTACTATCGGTTTTTTCGAGCTGAATTGATAGATTTATTGCTAATTTGTCCAATACGTCTAAGAAATTGCTTGCATAGCATGGAGTATCTTGCAATTGGAGGGATAAGGTATGGGTTTTTTTCTAGATATGAGAAGCTCCACCAATTCATCAAAAACAGGGGAGGGTCCCGATATTCAATTGGGTCCTGTACCAGAGCGATTCGGTATGATTACGCTGCGAACCTTTCTTGTGCCGAATCCGATTGTGTCTTTTAGTGGTTCGATTGGTCTGATCGGTGAGCTTGGTGATACGTATGCGGTTGAAATCGTGCGTGGAGCCGACTATGATCCGAGCGAGGTAGTCTACCGCGCCGAGGGGGTGCTGGGCGTGACAGGATCAAATGAAACGCAAGCTTTTAATGCACAGGATTTGTCCGCTCCTTGGGCAATACAAACGGTATATTCTTCTTTTATTTCGGGTGTATCGACCACTGTTCGTAATGGTCCTGAGGTATTCACGGGCATCGCTTCAACTCCGTTTTTGTAAAATATATCAGACAAGTATTCCCTGGTTCAGGTTTGCTACCTATTCATGGTTTTCCTGGATTAGGCGGCTGCGCTTCAAGCCTACCAGCCACAGCCTGAGGCAGATATTTGCCGCAGGCTGTAGCTATGATCTTTAACCACAACACTCAGAACACAAATGATCTGATTGTTGTGATTTCTCTCGAAGTGTATTCTATAAAGTTTGATTGTGTTTCCCGGCTTTTAATTCTTTAAAATTTCTTGCAAATACCCAGCCAACTCTTCTGCTGCTTTAGTATGGGCGGACAGTCCGGGATGGCTGCGAGACCCTATCGTTTCTTCTGTCGTGTTAGGCAGTTGGAACACCGACACCTTCCGATCCTTCGTTCTTTTCTTGTATGCGTCTACCGCCCGGTAGACCGCTGGCATCATTGGAGTACCAAGCATTCCATAAGCCCACACAATATGGGCAGTAGGATTGCAACTCCGAAGCTTGACAAGGAAATGTTCGGTAGCGTTTTCAAAAGCTTGTAAATCTTCTTCATTGAACGTGCCATCCTCATTCAAACGTTGCTTATACACTTTCCCACTTACCGGGTCTGTCCATGCTGGAGAATAAAAGGCCCCACCGTCATTAGTCGCCAAATTCACTACGACCACGTCCGGCTGCCAAGAGGTAAAATCATGATCGGCAAAGGCTCCTAATGCTTCATTTCTCTCGCCGGTGAGTACACCACATATCTGCTCATAATATGCCGGTATATTCCCATGTGGATTGTTATCCCAGCTTGTTAGCACACCCCATCCGCTTTGTGAGAACACTCGGTAATCCGCATTCAGTGCCTCGGCTGTTATGGCTGTATAATTGCGTAGGGCCGTGAACAGCATAGGAACCCAGTCTGTCTCTTCCTTTGCTCCAATTGTTCCTTCTCCTGAAGTAATGCTGTCACCGATAAATTCTATCTTAAGAGGTTTATCCGGGACCGGCAGCAATTCTCCGTCAACCTTCAGGGCATGAATTTGCAACAAGCAGCGTGAGTCCGAACTCATAGGCTGGACATCCTTGACGATACGAACATTTTTGACCGTGTCAGAGTTCAAACCTCTCAAAAGACAGATCCAATGCCGACCAGCGGTCACCATCAGGCGACTCATCGGGACACCATTGACGACAATACTGATCCAAGACTCATAGATCTGATAATCGGCTTCGATTTCAATCCATAGCTCTGAGCCTTTCATATTCAATTCAATGCCGCTGCCTGTCCAAAATAGAGTGAGAGGTGTAAGTATTGGCGTAGTTCGGCCATGAACCTTTACATGCTTTGCTTTTGCAAGTGGATATGTCTTCAATCTCTTGTTATGTGACATACTCAACATCCTCCTCATGATCTCGAATGAATGCTAGTTTCTGTAATATTGTAAAAGAAGTAACAGGGAATCTCAAATTCTATTTTAAGAAGTCAGGGTTCAAGGCTTTATATGAATGATTTTGAGCAAATACGAACTTTATGGCAGCAATGGATAGCAAAAAGCACCAGCAGGTTTCATTTTGCTGATGCTTTTTTGATATTCAGAGCACAGTTACCGAATTTGATTTTTTTTCAGATATTACTTTCATTCTTTAATTAGCTTTGCCGAACATGACGATATTAATCGCCTTGCCGAAGTCTATACCTACTTTGCTAGTTAATTCTGCTGTTTTTTGCGCCAATACCACTGCATTGACACCACAAGAGAACAGCGCAATATCAAAGTCATCTTTGTGTGCTGCGATCCACCCGAGTGTTTCCGGCATCTGTTCATATTGATGAAATGCGATCGTGTGCGCGATATGCAGCCCATACGGATCGACTTCAAGAACAGGCTTTACTTCAGCAGCTGTCCGGGTCACCAGTAGAATGCGTCGATTTTTCAGGATGTTCCAGAAAGCGGGTGTCTCCGCCAAATATCGATTCAGGCAGGCATGGCAAGTCAGCGCGGGAGAAAGATCATAGTGAGCAAAGACCTGATCGGTCAGCTCCCGCTTCATATAGGATGGTGCTTTAATAGATTCGTCATCATAAGGCAAAATGCCAGCTATGCTGGCTTTGCTCACTGCCTCTGCCACTGCGTCTCGTAGTTCCGTATTCGGCAGAAATAGTCCCTTTTGGCCGAGATTGGCTTTGATTGCCCAGCGTTCCTGTAACACCTTTTCCATCGGCCAGACGGTGTCTTGAGCCAATACCAAATTTTCGCCATCTCCAATACGTATGAGTGAGAAGGGCTGGTGCTGATCGAGTGCTAGCTTCAAACGTTTCAATACCTCGTCAATCTCCAGATATTTTGGATATGTCATATCTTGTTTCCTCCCTGTCAGTCCTGCTTGTTCGACTTTTCAAATAGAGCCAAAAACTTCGTATTCTATCATATGTCGAAAGTAAAAAGGTTTTTGTATGAACGGCTATTCTTTTTCGATTCTACCTATTTTTGCAAGAGTTGTTGCATCTGTACGTGCCGTTTCAGGAGCGTCTTCATAACTTGAGAGAAGACGGATGAAAGGGAGGAAGTTCAATGAATCGCAAGATTGTGATTGAAATTAACTTTAATAACTATGGGATGAATCCCAACCGCCTGACACGTGAGTGGATTAGCGAGCGATTGGATATATTCAGAACCTTTACACTGCGGAGTCTGCTCAATCAGACGAATGCGGATTTTTTATCTGTCGTCAAGTTGGCGGGTGGATGCAGCGACATTGTGGAAGAGGAACTGGCCCAACGTGAACCCATTCCCGAGCACATCCGTTTTGGTACGAGCATTGAAAGTAAACGTCGTATCAATGCGTATATCGAAGGCGCGGACGAACTGCTCATTGCTAGAATTGATTCCGACGATTTGTACCACCAGTCATTTGTACAGCAGTTGCATGATTACAAGTTTCAACCGGATACAGTTGCACTGGTAAATCAAATGGGGTACTTATGGGATGCGGTTGAGGGACAGATGGCACCGGTGTTTCACCGCTCGCCTTCCTTTTATGTGTTTCGCTATCAAGTAGAGGAATTTCTGAATGATTACCGTGTCGTTATTCCTGGGAAAGGCACACACGGATATGTGACGGAGCTGCCACATGAGGTGATTCCGCTTCGCAACTATGTGAATGTCATTCATGCCGCCAATACTTCGGTGAAAAAGGTGCCGGCAAAGGATCGACTCTCAGAAAATGAAATGAACGCGGTGCTGGCTGAATTTTTGGGCACAGGCATTGCCAATTCCTAACGGTCAGGAGGAGATTATATTGTTCAAAGGAAAAAAACTGCTGGTGACCGGAGGAACGGGATCTTGGGGGCAACGCCTAACGGCTGAATTGCTGAAGGAGGGACCGACGGAAATTCGTATTTTCTCACGCGGCGAATTTGCGCAGATTGCCATGCAGCGGCAATTCCAGTCTGATCCCCGGCTGAATTTCATGATTGGAGATATTCGGGACCTTCAGGCATTGCAGGAGGCTTGTCACGGGGTAGATTATGTGTTCCATTTGGCGGCATTAAAGCATGTCCCTGTGTGTGAGAAACAGCCGGAAGAGGCTTTCAAGACGAACGTACATGGTACGGAAAATGTGATTCGGGCCAGCATAGAGCAGGGAGTCGCCAAGGTCATTGATGTTTCTACAGACAAGGCGGTAGACCCGGTGAATGTATATGGGATGACGAAGGCGATTGGCGAAAGATTGATGATCCGCGCCAACGCCTTAAGTGAGCGTACTCGCTTTGTGTGTATTCGCGGCGGCAATGTGCTAGGGACAAGTGGAAGTGTCGTGCCCCTGTTCAAACGCCAGATCGCGGAAGGTCAGGATTTAACGCTGACGAGTCCAGATATGACACGTTTTTTCCTCACGCTCGGAGAGGCAATTGGCTTGCTGCTAAAGGCTTCTGTTACGGCGATTGGTGGAGAGACGCTAGTCATGAAAATGAAGGGTTGCAATATTGCGGATTTGGCAGAGGTGATGAAAGAACAGGCGGGACAGCCTAAGTTAAAAGTGAAAGAAATTGGTATACGTGGTGGGGAAAAGCTGCATGAGGTGCTGATTTCGCCCTATGAGGTGCCGCACACGTATCGCTATGATGATCGTTATTTTGTTATTCTTCCCCAGCAAGCAGACAAGCGTTTGTTGAGTCAATATGGTGGATTGGAGCGGGTGAGCTTCGAACAATACCGTTCGGACGATGAGTTAATGGATCGCGCTGGAATTGCTGAGTTACTGCAAGGTATGGAGTAACGATGAAAGAGGTGGGTATTTTGCAGCTTATGGGAAAAATCACAAAAGGAACTGTAAAGGTGGCTGTGATCGGCCTCGGTTATGTAGGGCTGCCCATGGCAGTGGAAATGGCACAGGCTGGTTATGACGTATATGGTGTGGATTCCGATCCTGTCAAAGTAGCCAAGCTGCTTCAAGGAAAGTCGTACATCATAGACATTGGCGATGATGCATTGGAAGGTCTGATCGGACAGCAATTGCATCCAGTTACGGATATCAAGGTGCTAGAGCATGCGGATATCGTCGTGATTTGTGTGCCTACGCCGCTGACGGATGGACATCAACCGGATACGTCCTATATTGAGACGGCTATTGATCAGGCCATACCTCATTTGCGTAGACAAACGCTGTTGATTCTGGAAAGCACCACCTATCCTGGAACGACCGAAGAACTGATTCGGCCAGTGATAGAGCAGCGCAGGGGATGGACAGTGGGTAAGGATTTTTATGTGTGCTTTTCACCGGAACGTGTCGATCCGGGCAGCGTCCATTTTAACATTCGCAACACCCCTAAGGTGATCGGCGGTTGCACACCGGATTGTCTGGCAGCGGGAGCAGGTTTTTACGGGTCTTTTTTGGATCAGATTGTTCCGGTTAGCTCAACAACCGTGGCTGAAGCCGCCAAGCTGTTTGAGAATACGTTTCGCAGTGTCAACATTGGAATGGTCAATGAGCTGACAGCGGCCTGTGAGAAAATTGGCATCAATATATGGGAGGTACTGGATGCAGCGGCAACCAAGCCGTTCGGCTACATGCCTTTTTATCCGGGACCAGGCATTGGAGGACACTGTATCCCGGTTGATCCGCTATACCTGTCGTGGAAATCGGAGCAGCACGGTTTTCCGCTGGAATTCGTGGATCTGGCAGACCGCATGAATCGGCGTATGCCACTGTATATTGCGGAGCGAATCGAATCCATGCTAGCTCAGGAAGGGAAAGCCATAAACAAGGCCAACATCATTCTGGCGGGTGTAGCCTACAAAAAGGACATTGATGATGTTCGGGAATCCCCGGCTCTTGTCCTGTTCGAGCATCTAACAAAAATGGGTGCTTCGGTTAGCTTCACCGACCCGTATGTATCGAGTTTTAAGCTGAACGGTGAAGAAATCCCATCTCGGACGGCAAATGCCCAGCTGTGGGAAAGTGCAGATATCGTGGTCATCACGACAGACCATTCTGTGGTGAACTACCAACAGTTGGTTGACCATGCTCGGCTGGTCTTCGATACACGTAATGCGACTGCACATTGCACAGGTGGACATGTCGTGATTTTAGGGCATCCTGGTGACGGAGGGGGCGCCGCTGTTGGCTAACCGTGATCAGGTAAACGAACGTTATTACGGGCAGATTAATTCAGAGGAATCCCATGAAGCCACCCGCAATAGAATTCACTGGATTTGTCGCCATGTACAGGGTCGTACCGTGCTGGATGTTGGATGCAGTCAGGGGATAACGTCCATTTTGCTTGCGCGGGAAGGCTTTGAGGTAACGGCGATTGATTTGGAAGAAGACAGTATTTCTTATGCGAAAAAAGAACTTCGTCAGGAATCTGCACCCGTCAGGGGAAGAGTCCATTTTCAGTTAAAGGACATTTCACAATTTGAACGTCCTCCCGGTGGTTTTGACACTATTATTTTAGGAGAGATTTTGGAACATTTTGCGCATCCCGACACCCTGCTGGCCCATGCTTACCGCTTGTTGAATAAAAAGGGGACGCTCGTCCTGTCTGTACCTTATGGATATCATCCATTCCACGATCACAAACGGACTTACTATGCCGGAAGTCTCTCTCGTGTGCTGTATCCTTACTTTAAAGAACAAGCGCTGGAGGTACATCATAAATATTTGTGCTTTGCAGGTCACAAGAAGCCAAAAGAGCTGCGTGAGGCTATGCCAGGAGCAGAGCAACTGAATGAGTGGATGAAACTGGATGAGGAGCAGTTTCGACGGGTAGAGCAGCAGCATGTTCGTAAAATGAATCAGCGAAAGGCTGCACTCGACAAGGCGGTACAGCGAATCCGGTATATGGAGCAACAACTATTGCCGTTGGAAAGGGTTACGCGTGTCGAACAGATAGACAAGACGCAGACTGAAAGGAGAGGTGCATATACTGATGGCAAGTCTACCGGAAAAACAACGGAAGAATCAGCCAACGGTAAAAGGGGATGACGTGAAGTCATGACTGAGCATCCAATGACCATCAGCTTGTGTATGATCGTAAAAAATGAGGAGCAGATACTGGCCCGGTGTCTGGATTCGGTCGCAGACCTGATGGATGAAATCATCATCGTGGACACGGGATCGACGGATCAGACAAAGACGATAGCAGCCCGCTATACGGATCGGATATATACGTTTGAATGGATGGATGATTTTGCCGCCGCTCGTAATGAATCGTTTGACAAGGCAACGTGTTCCTATATCATGTGGCTGGATGCGGATGATGTGCTATTGGAACCCGATCGTGAACGTCTGCGTTCCTTAAAGCAGCGATTGTCTAAGCATATCGACGCGGTGGTGATGCCACTTCACTTGGCAGAGGGTGAGCAGGGTGAACTGTTGTTCACCTCACGCCGTATACGCCTTGTGAAGCGGGATCAACAATACCGCTGGGAAGGGCGCCTGCATGAGGATCTGGTGATACCTCAGGGGCAAATCGTACATTCGGATGTGGCAGTGACACATCGCCGAATGCAAGACCATACGCTCCGTAACCAACGTATTCTCGCCCGGTGGATCAGCGAAAGCGGCAAGCTGGAAGGGCGTTTACTGTATTTTCACGCCAATGAATGCTTTGACCGCAAGGAATATGCCGAGGCAGCAGAAGCCTTCGACCATTTGCTGGAGGAGCCGAGCGGCTACCGGGAAGATCGGATTACTGCTTGTGCGCGATCGTCTGAATGCTATCTCCATCTCGGGAAGCCCGAGCAACAGCTGGATCGTCTGCTACGTTCTTTTCGATACGGGGTGCCGCAAGCAGACTTGTGCTGCATGATCGGGGACTGGTTTTTCACAAGAAACGAATGGAATACTGCCGCATATTGGTATGAAAGAGCAACGGAGCAACAGCATCACCTTCCTGGTATGCGACCTGTCCCACTGCCATGCTACTCTTGGTTACCTCATGTGCGGCTCAGTCATTGCTTTGCACATATGGGTAAGCTGGAAGCTTCGTATGAGCACAACCAAGCCGCTTTACGTTATTTGCCTGATGATCCGCATTTGCTGGATAACGAACGCAAGCTCAGGAAGGTAATCCCCAATCATTCATCCACAGCCCGGTCCTCAAAATAATTCAAGCTGTTCTGGCCCGTGATCCGCATCAGGCGGCTTGCGAGGTGGAAAAGGCTTAGGCTCCATGCCCAGCATGGTCATGAGTTGCTTAGCGTTGGCAGCAGCGTCTCCACCTGAGTTGTTGTTGAATATCACGCATACCTCACGGCTTTGCTGCTCCAGTTCCAGCAATCTGTCTTTCCATTCGGTCAATTCCTGTTCATTGTACCGATACAGATAACGAACCTCCCGCCAATTAGGCGCAGAGCTTTGATTCCAGCCTGATACGTTACGTCCGTGGAGACGTACGATGGTCAGGTTGCTGTCTGTAGCCTGCGGCACAATGGGAACTGACCCGGGTCCTGCCTGCGGCTCGTCGCATACGCTATGTATCCAGCCTTCTTCACGCATAAATGCCAGCGTTTGCTTCCGAAAATCTGCTGTGAACCAGCTTTGATGTCTAAACTCAAGTACGGATGGGACCTCTCCCATCCTATTTTTCGTGTCTCGCAGTATGGCGACATTCTCACGTGTGCAGTCAAACCAGGGCGGGTACTGAAACAGCACGGCTTTAAGCTTGCCCGCTTCGCGAAGAGGCAGTATGGATGCATGCAGTGCTTCGTACATGGCATCTATCGTTTTGAAGTAAGGCTGTTTGCCGCGGGTGTGTCCGGTCATGCCTTGATAGGCCTTGACGAGAAATGAAAAGGAATCTGGAGTTTCCGCCGCCCAGCGCGCCATACGATCCGTAGGCTGTACTGCATAAAAAGAACTATCCATCTCTACTATCGGAAAATGGCTTCCATAGACACTTAGTTTTTGGTTAGCTTTAGTGCCCGTTGGATATAAGTCATCGTGATCGCCCCAACCCGTCAGTCCAATTTGAATCATAACTTTGCCGCTCCTTTCCTGCATGAAACCTCTATAAAGGCGTTCCCATGATTCATTTTAATGATAAAATGGGGTAAATCACATGAAGTTGGTATGAAGTTCCTATGATTATTTAAGCTCAAATACGTTTATTGTAACATGCTCTCATGACAGGAAGCTTTGTGCTTTAAAAAAATGCTTATTCGTAATGTTTTTGAGTTTCCAGTTTGAAAAAGCTAATATAGTATGTAATAGAGCGAAATGAGTTCATGGAGGAGAAACGATATGGCAGAATGGTACGAGCAAAGCTTTGGGGAAGATTATTTATTGGTATACAAGCATCGCGACTTTCAGGGAGCCTATCAGGAAGTGCAAAAAATGATCTCCTGGCTCAAATTACCGCAAGGCTCCAGCGTATTGGATTTATGCTGTGGGATGGGACGTCATTCGCTTGCGCTCGCAGATGCAGGTTATAAGGTGACAGGTGTGGACCTTTCCAATGTGCTACTGAGAGAGGCTCGTGCAGCTGATTCCGAAGGGCGGGTAAGTTGGCATCAAGGGGATATGAGAGAGGTGCCGCTGGATGAAAGTTATGACGCAGTGATGAATTTGTTCACCTCCTTCGGTTATTTTGAAAAGGATGAGGAGCAGCTTAAAGTATTAAAGGAAATTTATCGTCTATTGAAACCGGGAGGCCGTTTTATTATAGATTATTTGAACCCTTCCTACGTAGCTGCTCATTTGGTACCGCATTCGTCCCGGGAGGATGAAGGAAATTGGATTGAGGAGCACCGGGTCATTGAAGATGGATTTGTGAAAAAGCAAATTGCCATTCGGTCAGCCGCATCTGTGACGACTACAGAAGCAGCCTCAGAGCTGGGTACCACTCACGCTGACGCAGAACCCGTGCGTGTGTACTATGAGCGAGTAAAGCTATATCCGTATGAAAAGTTCCGTGATTTGCTAGAACAAGCCGGGCTATCCGTAGAGCAGGTGCACGGAAGTTATGATGAAGATCAATATATAGAAGATGCTTCGCCCCGAATGATTTTTGTCGGTGTGCGGGCTTGAAACAGAAGGGCGGATGGGAAGCCATGAAATTGCCAGAGCTTACGCCGTGTGAGCGAATAGACGGAGGCTTTCAGGTCAAAATATCCATGTCTTTTCCGCTGCGCTGGGTGAATAGCTATGTGATCAAGGGACAGCATGGTTTTACAATTGTAGACCCGGGTCCGCGCAATCTGGATACAGAGGCAGAATGGGCATTTGTGTTTCAACAGCTGGGCATGTCCTTTGGGGATATTTCGGACATTGTGGTGACGCATCATCACCCCGATCATTACGGATTGGCGGGGTGGATGCAGCAGCAAGGTCAGGCTCGCGTACATATGTCAGCTCGCAGTCATAAGGAAGCGATGATGATGTGGGACGCTCCAGAATTGACGACCGCTATGGAGAAACGGCTGCCTAGCTTTTTTGTCCAGCATGGCTTTCCTTTGGAACAGGTATCAGCCTTGGAATCACATATGCAGCAGGCTTATTTGCAAGTGAATCCGCAGCCTGAGATTACCTTCATTCCTACCGGAATAGACGCTCGTCTGGAATTAGACGGACGGTTCTGGCTGCCCGTTGAGACAGGAGGGCATGCGCCTGGGCATGTGTCCTTATATGAGCCGAATAGCGGCGTTATTCTGTGCGGTGACGCGGTGTTGCCGCAGATTTCTCCTAATATCAGTCTGCTGCCGGGCAGCGATGCCCAGCCGCTGAAGTCTTATATAGACGGCTTGCAGCGCCTAGGTGAACTAGAGGTCGCCTGGGCATATCCCGGGCATCGCAATCCGTTTGGGTATTTTCGCGAACGGACACAAACATTGCTGGCGCATCATGAAGAACGGCTGGAGAAATTCTGGCAGCTGATCCAACCGGAAGGCAGCACAGCCTATGAGCTGTGCATTGCCGTGTTCGGCGACAAGCTGGGGATTCACCAGCTAAGGTTTGCCATGTCCGAGACGCTGGCCCACCTGGTGGAGCTGGTGCGCCGTGAACGGGCCTCTATGAGCGAGGAGAATCCCATCGCGCGCTTTCATTTCTTTTGCCGTCCATAATGGCGGAAAGTTAACGAATATAGCGATATGACAAAGCAACATGACAGAACAACATGACAAAGCGGCATGCATGCCGGGGAAGAGGCTTTTATGAATTTGCTGTTGCTGGGAGCTACCGGACGTGTGGGCCGTTTTATATTAGATTATGCGTTAACGGATGGTCATACCGTAACTGCCCTAGTTCGTTCACCGGACAAGTTGGATGATTTCGCATCCCAATACGGGACACAGCTGCAAATCGTACAGGGTGATGCCACCAACGCGAAGGATATAGCACAAGCGCTGAAGGGCGGGCCAGCAGTTGTGATCAGTGCGCTGAATACAGATGGAACCACCACCTTATCCGTTAGCACAGGTCTGCTGATTCGACTGATGCAGGAGCAGTCCATTCACCGGCTCATAACGGTAGGAACGGCAGGGATTTTGCAAAGCCGGACCGAACCGAGCCTGTATAGGTACGAGTCCTCCGATACCCGGCGACGCAGCACCCGTGCGGCCGAGGAGCATCGGCGGGTGTACGAATTGCTGCGTGAATCGGCACTAGACTGGACAATCGTATGTCCGACCTATCTGCCAGATGGCGGACGTACAGGTGTATATCGCGTGGAAAAAGACTTTCTACCCGAAGACGGCTCACAAATTACCACTGCGGATACAGCTGATTTTACCTATCGTCAATGGAAGAGTTGCGATTTTATCCGTACAAGGGTGGGTATTGCCTATTGATCGTGGAACGCAAAACATAGCTTTATTGATAAGCATCCAACCAGAGCGCAGTAAGTGTATCTACTTATGTTGCGCTCTTTTTTGTTTGACAAACATTCCGGGATTGAATACTATGGTTCTATAAGGAAACAGTGTTTCTGAGATAAGCAAAGGAAGTGCATTGAATGATGTCTGAGCCATCGCAACCTTATAGAACCTATTCTGAGGTGAAGTTACAGCAACAGCAATTGCTCCGTAAAAATGTGATTGATGCCGCATGCATCCTTCTTGTAGAAGAAGGGCCTGAGGCTGTGACTGTACGGCGAGTTGCACAGAAATTAAGCTGTTCCACCAAGATCATTTACAGTATTTTTGGCAGTAAGGATGGTCTTGCCAATGAGATGTATCTGGATGGATGCCGGCTATTGGCCGAAACCTTTCAACAAGTACCTGTTACCCAAAATGTACTCGCTGATCTGGAAGCATTATGCTGGGCATATTGGGAATTTGCGCGGCTTCATTCAGCCTATTACAAAATGATGTTTGGCGGGGCATTATCTGATTTTAAGCCAGATGAACAGAGTTTGGAGGGCACCACAACGGCATTATCGCGAATCCTGCAAACCGTCATACACGCTATGGAGCTGGGAGCACTGAAAGAGCAGGACCCGCTACTGGTTGTCCGAATGCTATGGTCAGCTTTACACGGGGTGATACATCTACAATTTGCAGGTCATTTTTTGACTGTGGACATGGCACAAGAGGTATATGCATTTACACTGAGGAATACGCTCGATGTATGTAAACCCTCGTCATCTCCAGCGTAAATATGAAGTAGCTGAGGTCATCCTCGTGATGGCTTCAGTTCATTATATAGTAGTGGTAACAATGTTTCCAAAATAAAACGACGATACTATGGAGGTTATCATCATGTTTATGTATGCAAACAAAACAGCACTCATCACAGGGGCTTCATCCGGAATTGGCGAGGCATTTGCCTATTCGCTCGCGGCTAAGAAATGTAATCTCATTTTGGTAGCGCGCAATGAAACCAAATTAAAAGCACTGGCGAAAGAACTCTCCGCTAAATATAACGTAAAAGCTACGGTGATTGCGCTGGATTTATCCTCACCAGGAGCTCCTCAAACATTGCATCAAGAGGTTCAGTACCAACAACTCAAGGTAGATCTTCTGATTAACAACGCCGGTTTTGCCACCTACGGGTACTTTGAGCAGGTTTCAGGAGAAAGACAGCATGAGGAAGTGATGCTCAATGTGGCTGCTTTAGTCGATATCACACATGCATTTATGCCTGATTTATTGCGTAACCGGGATGGGGGACTCATCAATGTTTCATCCACCGCTGCATTTCAGCCCGATCCCTATATGGCCGTATATGGAGCAACCAAAGCATTCGTACTTTCTTTTAGCGAAGCGCTGTGGGCCGAAAATCGAAAACGGGGGCTCAAAGTGCTCGCCCTCTGTCCAGGTGCAACCGAAACCTCATTTTTTGATGTAGTAGGCTCCAGTGAAGCCTCTGTGGGTTCCAGAGAAACACCCCAGACTGTCGTCCATAATGCCTTGAAAGCATTTGAAAAAGGGCGCAGTCATATGATATCTGGTCGACAAAACTATTGGGTAGCTCAAGTATCCCGATTTTTCTCTCGTCAATCCACACTTAACATTGTAGAACGTACGCTACGACCTCAAAATTGATTGCAATTCATGAATCAAGAAAGCCTATCCTTAATCGTCATGATTATCGCTCAATAAGCTGAAATTTTATACGCCGGGTCTGATTTCTTCCAGCTCACTTGAACTAGAAGAAATCAGGCTCGGCGTTTCTATTTACATAGATCAAGCGTTCAGATGCTATCCCAGATCTCGCGAATATAATAAAATCCCATCTCGCTTCTCCCAGCCGTTAGCTGACCAGAAGCGTTGACCTCCTATATTATGCTCCATCACAAATAGATGACATTTATCAATGCCTTCCTTGAGTAAAGCGGATAACGCTTTATCTACCAGTCTGGGCGCAATCCCATGACCACGATGTTCTGTGGCTACACCCAGATGATACAGAAACCCTCTGCGACTATCATGGCCTGCTAAAATCGTGCCTATGATGTTTCCAGCGTGCTCACAGACAAAGCTAAGGCCTTCATTTCGCTGCAAAAATCGTGCAATCCGCTCCGGTGAGTCGGCCTCACTCAATCCTAACCCGTCTAAGCCATTCCATAGTGCAATAGCTTGATCATAATCGTCAGCCTGCATCGTACGGAATGTATATCCATCAGTTACGTTTGCCATGTCTCTAGTTCTCCTCTTACCCTTGTATATATCTATTGTACGCCAACGCATTGTTTGCAATTAGCGTGTCATTGTTTACCGTGTTGTATTCGGTGCGCTTTCTTCTCCAAGCTCCTGTTCGCGCTCTGCCTGCTTGCGATGGGCGATACGACTGCTGGCCGAGGCTGCGATTGCACCCACAATATCGTCCAGAAACGTGTTAATCGGTCCAAGGCTTTTATCGTTCAGGCGTTCCAGCACACCCGGTTTGAGCTTATCGACATAACCGTAATTGGTAAATCCAATACTGCCGTACACATTAACGATGGAGAAGGCTAGAATTTCATCCACTCCGTATAATCCCTCATCATGCTCAATCATATCCTGCAATGGGGGAAGAAGAGCACCCTGTTCCGCAAGAATATCTAGCTGGATGCCCGTAAGCACGGCATTTTGAACCTCGCGCTTCATCAACACCTTGTCCACATTCTCTAAACATTCTTCCATCGTTAGGTTCGGGTAATATTTTTTCTGTAGAAGCATAACCAGTTCTGCGATTTCAGTCATACTTACACCACGCTTGTGCAGCCACTCACGGGTGGCATCGGCTACCTTTTTACTATTCAGGCTGTAAGGTACTTTTTTCTTGTCCATAAAGTTGAAGTTACCCTCCTCGTGTAGATCCTAATTTTCTACTGCAATTATGACCAGTGTGTCCAGTCTGCTAAAAAAATAGTTATTTTTTACGCGGGGCTCGTATACATATTAGTACAATCTGTACAAAATTGTTAGGGAGGAACTTCATTTATGAACATAAAACACCCATGGCGTATGACCTCTGTAGCCGGGCTGCTATCCCTGCCCCTGTTGTTGTCCGGATGCAGCCTTTTCGGCAACGAAGCCGCGTCCATTGACCCTCCGCCGTCCACGACAGAGCAGTCCATGATTAAGGCTGTAACTGGAAAAGCACCTGCCACGACCGGGCAGTTGAGGGCTGTCTTTTTGCAAGATCATAACGGCTTGCTGGCCCCTGTATCTTTACCGATTGCTTCAGGCGATGTACAGGCAGATGCCAAGTCGGCGCTGGAAACACTGGTTGAGGGCGGGCCTTATGCCGGATTATTACCAGAAGGATTTAAAGGTGTACTGCCTCAGGGTACAGAAGTGAAAAGTGTGACAGTGGACAAGAATAACAAGCTGGCAGTTGTCGAATTTAACAAATCTTTCGCCAACTATAAGCCACAGGAAGAACGCAAATTAATGGAAAGCTTGACCTGGACCCTGACCGATCGTCCCGATATTAAGAGCGTACAGATTTGGGTGGATGGTAAAAAGCTGAACGAAATGCCTGTTGGCGGCACACCGATGGACCATCCGCTGACGCGCGCAGTAGGGATTAATTTGGAGGTCGGTCATGGCGTGACCCCTCTGGATTCCAGTCCAGTCACCGTGTATTTCTCTTCATCTTCTCCTGCTGGGGTACAATATTATGTACCTGTAACACGACTGGTCAGTCCGGAAAAAGATCGTGTCCAGTCAGCTCTGCATCAATTAATTCAAGGGCCACAGACCAAGGATGGATTGCAGGAAGTGATGACAGGGGAGACGGCGCTGAAATCGGTAGAACGCTCCAAAGATAACGTCATTACGGTATCACTCTCGGATGATATGTTTGCCAAAGGAGAGGCCGTACCTGCTGAATTTTTGGAATCGGTCGTACTGACAGCGGCGGACAATTCGGATGATGCGGTCAAAACGAAGATTCGGATTGAACTGAATGGTGAGAAAAGCGTGATTGGACAAAATAATCAAAATTATGGAGAGCCTGTAGCCAAGCCGCAGCACATTAACGAAATTCCTCTTTAAGGACAGGGAATCGTCCTTGGGGTGCTTTTGCCTGCACACTTTGGTAAAATAAACATATAAGAACAGGTTGCATACGACGTAGGAGGAAAAAGCATGAGTAGATCTAACGGACGAAACGGTGATGAGCTGCGCCCGATGAAATTGACAGCAGGAGTAAATAAATACGCGGAGGGCTCTGTTTTTATAGAGGTTGGCGAGACGAAAGTCATCTGTACGGCTACAGTGGAAGAACGCGTTCCTCCCTTTATGAAGGGCCAAGGAAAAGGCTGGGTGACCGCCGAATATTCCATGCTTCCGCGGGCGACACATAGCCGCAATCAGCGTGAAGCTGCGCGCGGCAAGTTGACAGGCCGTACTATGGAAATTCAGCGTCTGATCGGAAGAGCGTTGCGTTCGGTTGTCAATTTGCAGGCGCTTGGTGAACGGACGATTACGTTGGACTGTGACGTCATTCAGGCGGACGGCGGGACACGTACAACCTCCATTACCGGTTCTTTCGTAGCATTGGCGATTGCAGTAAATAAAATTGCGATCCAGCACAAGTTGCCTGTTTTCCCTATTACGGATTTCCTGGCTTCTGTCAGCGTAGGGGTTGTTGGTGACAAGGCGCTGCTGGATCTGAATTATGAAGAGGATTCCAAGGCCAAGGTGGACATGAATCTCGTCATGACTGGCAGTGGAAAGTATGTTGAGCTGCAAGGTACAGGGGAAGAAAGCCCATTCGACCGTCAGGAATTGGATCAGCTGCTTAGCTTGGGCGAACAAGGGATTCTGCAAATGATTGAGCGCCAAAAAGAAGTGCTCGGACCGATTGCTGATAAGATTGGTGCTGGACGTACAGGAGCTGGGGCCTAATGCGACTGGATGGTCCGGTTGTCATTGTCGCTACGAAGAATAAAGGGAAGGTGCGGGAATTTGCACATGCTTTTGCGCCGTTTGGCAAGGAAGTCAGAAGTATGTACGATTATCCCGACATTCCTGATGTCGTTGAGGATGGCACAACCTTTGCCGAAAATGCGTTAAAAAAAGCCAAAGCGGTGGGAGATGTGCTCGGATTGCCTGTGCTGGCCGATGATTCCGGTCTGTGCGTGGACTTGCTGGATGGTGCGCCGGGCGTATATTCGGCTCGTTATGCTGGAGAAGGTGCCAGCGATCACGAAAACAATATCAAGCTACTCGACGTTCTGGAATCGAAGCAGCTTGGTGATGATACCGGACAGCCTTTGCTAAGCCCGGCTCAATTTGTCTGTACCTTGATTCTGTATAATCCACAGACTGGGGAGACGTTGGAATCGACGGGCTCCGTGGAGGGCTGGATTACGACTGAAACCGCGGGCAGCGGTGGGTTTGGGTATGATCCGCTGTTCTATTTGCCAGAGTTTGAAAAGACAATGGCAGAGCTGACGTTGGAACAAAAGCAAGCTATCAGTCATCGGGGCATAGCCCTGCGTAATTTGGCAACAAAGCTAGGAAATCCGCAGGCATAGTTTGGTAGCAGGGCGAATAATATACCTGTCATATACGAAAAAAAGGCTATCCGTCAGTCATAGGCTGCGGATAGCCTTTTTGGTACTTTCTGTTCCACGTATCGTATGCATCAAGAAAGATGGGCGGTTGCCACCTCGTACTTTACGGTTTAGGCAGTTAGCACATTTTATCGAATTGCCACCTTGTAAGTGCGAAGCCAATTATCCACTTGCGTCAAGTAAGCAAATAACTGCGGACCCGACATCAGCTGGCCAAACCAAGGTAGATTGGTGGATGCCTCCGGTGAGGCGGCAATATCCCGTACCTTTTGCGCATCGATCAGCTTGAGCAGTGGGGAAGAGGAATCGTCCAGCAGTTGTAGCGCCTGCTTTTTCACAGCGGCAAGATAGGAGGGATTATGCGTTTTGGGATACGGGCTTTTTTTGCGATACAGCACATCATCCGGCAATACACCCTCCAGTGCCTTGCGTAAAATACCTTTTTCACGTCCGCCTGTCATTTTGATGCTCCACGGAATGTTCCATACATATTGCACCAGCCGATGATCGCAATACGGCACCCGTACTTCGAGTCCAACCCCCATACTCATCCGATCCTTGCGATCCAGCAGGGTAGGCATAAAGCGGGTGATGTTCAAATAAGACATGACGCGCATTTGCGCAGCTTTTCCTGTTTCACCCGGTAGCTTTGGTACTTCTCCGACTGCTTCTGAGTAGCGGTCGTTCAAATACTCCAGCGGTTTGATCCAGTCCCGCACTTCTGGGGATAGCAGACTCGCTCTCATATCGGGAGCAACTGCCCACGGAAATGTGCCTGAGTTCAGCATATCCTCCCGATGGAACCATGGATATCCGCCAAACACTTCATCTGCTGCTTCACCAGAAATAGCAACCGTAGCGCCCTTTTTAATCTCCCGGCAAAAGAGATACAGTGACGAATCCACGTCCGCCATTCCGGGTAAATCCCGCGTTAGCGTGGAGTTGTTCAGAGCTGCTACAACTTCTGGTGTATCGAATTCAATCCAGTGATGATTTGTCCCTAATTCATCGACCATTCGCTGTATCCAGGGGGCATCAGCTCCGGGCTGAAACGCATGGGCTTTAAAATGCTTGTCGTTGTCCACATAATCGACCGAATACGTATGAACTTGTCCCTGCCCGGTACGTTTGTAATAATCGACGGCTAATGCGGACAGGGCGCTTGAATCCAGCCCGCCAGACAATAAGGTACATACCGGTACATCCGAAATAAGCTGCCGCTCCACGGTATCCATCAACAGCTCTCGTACCTTGAGTGCCGTTTCTTCGGTGTTATCCTCATGTGCAATGCTTTCGAGCTTCCAATAGGCTTGGATGCGTACGCCGTCACGGCTGTAGGTTAGGGTATGTCCGGGACGCAGCTCCTTCATCGATGAATAGACGCCGTGTCCGGGGGTGCGTGCAGGCCCAATGATAAAAATTTCTGCCAGTCCCTCGGCGTCTACGGCGGCCTCAACGGCTGGATGCTGGAGCAGTGCTTTGGGTTCGGAGCCAAATACGAATACATCTTCGGTTTGGCTATAAAATAGCGGCTTCACTCCCAGTCGATCTCGTGCCAGAAATACCTGCTCCCGCTCACTATCCCAGACCGCAAACGCAAAAATGCCGTTCAACCGATCTACACAATCGGGGCCCCATTCGATATAGGATTCGAGCAGTACCTCTGTGTCGCATTGTGTACGGAAAAAATGCCCGCGCTGTTGCAGCTCTTTTTTCAGCTCAGGCGCGTTATATATTTCCCCGTTATATACAATCGTATAAGTGATATCCTCAAGCTGCCGGATCATAGGCTGAGCGCCGTTTTCCGGGTCCATTACGCTTAGTCTTCGGTGTCCGAAGGCACACGGGTTGGATATCCAGGTACCCGCAGCATCCGGTCCGCGATCGGAGAGCGTTTGCGTCATATTTAGCAGCAACTCAGATTGATGCATCAAGTCTCCGTTCCACTGTATGAAACCTGTAATTCCGCACATGTCTATTCATCCTCTCTTTGTCGTGTTCATCCAGTGTTGGAATGAATCAAAAACTAAATCCCCAGTTCATCAGTATATATGCCGAAAAGAAGCATAAAATGTCTGTCCGTTCCGAAAACTACAGATGGGGCAACCCGTTTACTCGTGAGGAAGGAGGGAGACAATGTACTACATCAAGGATGCCAAAATACGCCGCTTCACTGAACTTGACGGAGTGCGCTGCGCTGAGGTAGAAGTGCGTCCCGGTGCCGCAGATGACCCGGAACTGCTGGTTTATATCACAGCCTCGAATCAGAAGGATGGTCAGCCTGGCTATGACATGGTAAGGATCATCCGCAATGATGCCGATCTGGAGCTGGATTGGTATGACAATAATCTGCATTCGGCATTTGAGGAAGTGACCGACAAGGCTTTTACTGACTCTACGCACATTACCGCTGGTGAGGAACGGGAAAAATTCAAAAGGGAATTGCTTTCCTATGGGCAGCTTAGTACAGAGTTTGCCAAGGAGTTCGGGACATGAGAATATGGTGTACTATACCTCGGCTTTTGTTGATTTGGGCACCGGCGCCATCGCCGGATCAGCGTGAAAGGAGGGGGAAATCATAGACGGCAAAGCGAAGTATAAGAAAAACAAAGGCAGCAGTTATATTCATAACAATGAGTTCGCGGAAGAAGTGCTGGAGAAAAACGTAAGACATGAAGTACGCAGAAGTCCTAAACGCTTTGGGAATAAATAAGCTACCAGTGAACTAAAGCAACTCATCAAAGTTGATCCCAAAGAAGCCTCCGTATTCGTCAAATTTGCGAATATGGGAGGCTTCTTTTAGAATTAGGCCGCTTCACGCAGCGTCATGATCCCTTTGTAGATGTTATAAACAAAAACGCCGAGATAGACCACTACAAATAGCAGTACAAACCCGATAACTGAACCTGCATGATTGGCAGTGATAATAAAATACACTAGCGGAATCGCCGCAATAATGGGGAAAATGTGCGATAAAATGGCTTTTTTCGCGTGTCCCTGAACATATTCGTCCCGGACTGCAATCCACACAATGACCGGTACCAGAAAAGGTGCGAAAAAAATGCTAAAATAACAAAGTGAAGACAAAAGGCCTTTCACGGATAACCCCTCCTTTTTGGCGTCGTTCTTTGTACATAATACCCCGTTAGCGTCCAAATGATTCCTTTTGCAGCCTGCTTTCCTGTATAATGAAAAAATGCTTTTGACAGTTGGTCAAAATATGATATAATAATTAATGCACTGAATACATAAGGTTTTATTGATTGTTATCTTGTCCCAGTAGCTCAGCTGGATAGAGCAACGGCCTTCTAAGCCGTCGGTCGGGGGTTCGAATCCCTCCTGGGACGTATAGCAAAAGCTTCCTACATGTAGGAAGCTTTTTTGTATCCCGGCAGTATGATTGATTCTGGTTTTATACTGTCGCCTTCTCCTTATGAGCAAAGAATTGCGGCAAATGTTCTTTGTGTGCTTCCAGCAATTCATCCAGTACGGTTTGGGCGATATCTCCGCTTGGAACGAGCGGATTCAGGGTGAAGGCTTGCAGTGCTGTCGCATAGTCACCAGTGACCGCCGCTTCAATGGTCAGCTCTTCCATCGCCTTCATGACTTGCAGCAGGCCCCGCTGTGCTGGTGGGAATTTGCCAAAGTTTACAGGCTCTGCACCATGCGCGCGAATGACACTGGTTACTTCGATGGCGCTATCATAAGGGACATCATCAATCGCACCATTGTTACGTGTACTAACCACCATCAATGTGCCTTTGTTGTTATAAATGGAATTAATGATTTCACAGGCAGCATCGCTGTAATGTGCACCGCCGCGTTTGGATAATTCCTCTGGTTTGTAATCCAGATTCGGGTCTTTGTACAATTCAAACAAACTTTCTTCCAGACGTTTGACGACTTGGCCCCGAGTTCCTTCGTTTTTGGCCTCCTCTAATTCTTCCTTGAGCATGTTGTCGGTCATGTAGTAATACCGATGGTAAGGACAAGGCAGCATTTTCAATTGACGAACCTGATCATACAGGAAGCGCATGTTCTTAATATTTTCAACAACCTTCTCCGGTTTTGCACCAGGTGCGTACAATCCTTCGATGACTTGCTCTGTTAATTCTTCTCCGGTTTTGTCATAAACTTTGTGCCAATGAAGGTGGTTAATTCCTGCAAATTTAAAGAACAGCTCTTCTTCCGATTTGTCCAGCACAGCCGACGCACTCTTAATCGCGCCGATTGGCACATTACATAATCCGATGACTTTATCCCACTTACCATAACGAAGTACCGCTTCGGTGACCATACCCGCAGGGTTGGTGAAGTTAATCAACCATGCATTCGGACACAGTTCTTTCATATCTTCAACGATACTGAGGATAACGGGGATGGTACGAAAAGCTTTGAACATCCCGCCAGCCCCATTAGTTTCTTGACCGATCATGCCGTGTTTTAACGGAATACTTTCGTCCTTAATCCGGGCTTCCAGCAAGCCTACCCGAAATTGTGTTGTGACAAAATCGGCACCCTTCAAGGCTTCCCGACGATCCAGTGTCAAATGTACTTCACAATCAATGCCTGCGGCCTTCACCATCCGTTGGGCCATGGCCCCCACGATCTCCAGCTTTTCGCGTCCTGCCTCAATATCTACCAGCCATAATTCCCGAATGGGAAGCTCTGCATAGCGTTTGATAAAGCCTTCTACTAATTCTGGTGTATAGCTGGAGCCTCCGCCAATGGTTGCGATCTTTATGCCTTTTTTCATGGTTAGTGCCTCCTGAGTATGTTTTTTAAAACCGCTTTCTTAAGCTCAAATTCACTGTAATCCCTGTAATGCATTACAGGTCAAGCGCTTTTAAAAAACTTATTTGGGGAAGGTGACAATTGTAGGGACGGGACCACGAACATGCTAAACACGAACATGCTAAAATAGAAAGAACGAGGTGAGAAATGTGGCAAATATTCATGAAATTGCAAAGCTGGCGGGCGTATCCTCGGCAACGGTGTCCCGTGTCATTAATAACCATCCGTACGTAAGTGAACCGACAAGGCAGCGTGTACAGGAGGTCATAGACCGACTGGATTATGTACCTAATTTGAATGCGGTTTCATTAAAAAAGGGCATGACCAAGCTCATAGGAATTATTTCAATTTCTTTTAATGATTCATTGGGTTCATTTGTGCGTGGATTTACAACCTATGCTCAGGAGCATGGTTTTAATATGGCACTATTTATTACGAATGGAGAGAAGGAGCGGGAGCTTGAAGCACTGGAAATGCTGCGGAGAAAGCAACTGGACGCCTTGGTCTGTATGATTCGCGTCAATGAATGGAGCGTGATTGAACACTATACCAAATATGGTCCAATTGTGACGTGGCAGCGTGTAAACATTGATGCAATCCCATCTGTATTTATGGATCAGTATCAGGGGTACATGCTTGCGCTGGAGCATCTGTATGCCAGAGGCTACCGCAGCATTGTGAATGTATACGGGAATATGAGGGGACTGAATACGAAGGAGCGCATACGGGCTTATCATGATTTTTGCAAAAAATATGATTTGAACGCTGATGCCTTCCCGCATTTTTATGATTTAAATTCAATGGAAGCGGGTGAACAAATTGCTCACTGGTGGAGCGAACAGCCCAATAAGCCTGATGCCTTCGCTTGTTCTACCGATTATTTGGCTGCAGGGCTTTTGACTGAAGCACGTAGGCTCGGTGTTTCTGTACCAAGTGATGTTGCAGTGGTGGGCTTTGATAACATCGAAATTTCGCATTTGCTTGATTTAACCACCATTCATTACCCGATTGACAAACAAGCGGAAAATGCATTCATCATGATTCGAAATGCCCTAGAGGGGCTTCATGAAGAATTACATCCTTTGGAATTCAAATTAGTAGAGCGAGCGACCACCTAATATCCTGGTTATTCTTTTTCGCTTATCGGTGTGCTATTCAGGGATTAGTAAATAAAAAAAGGGACTCCATAATAGAATAAATTCCAGAGGAGTCCTTCTTTGCACGTACTCTAATTCATCGGTCTCTCATAATTCCATTACGAAATTAACGTCAGAATAAATGCACAGATCGTAAGTAGAATTAATTATTTAAAATAGGTATTTCTCCAAGCAGATTCTTTAAATTAATAGCATCCCACGGCATATGCTCGGTTATACCTAACCCAACTACATCGGTTTCTTCAGATAGTTCTTTAATCAGATGAAGTAGTTGAGGTATTTGCATGGTTCCCGCAGGAGAAAGATTATAGGGAGCTTCAGGGTTGGCGAATAATAAAGAACGAAATGATTTTGGATCAAGTACATCTAAATCAAGGTGAATCGCCAGGTGCTTGATGCCGCTTTCTGTAATCCACTCTTTTATTGATTCGGTACTGATCGTTAACTCTTTGGTTCCAGCAGTTCGAATCCCTAATCTTTGAATTACTTCAGCATCTGTTTCTATAGTAGTAACACCTAGTTTTTGAAATGTTTCTGAAAATGTTTTTGTCTCTTCTTCTGTAGGAGCCGCTAATCCAGCGATAAAGACATTTTCAGGCTTAAGAGGAACTTTCACATGTTTTGCAAACTCCTCATCTCCTTCTCCCAACAGATTCCCAAGTGGTAATGTATGTCCGTTATCATAGCCCACATATCTAACTAAATCACTGTGAGCATCGATCCAAATTAGCCCTAATTCTCCACCGTATCGTTCGTTCAAATAGGCAAACGGGGCTTGTTCGACTAAGCAGTCACCACCAAACATTACAATGCGATCTGGCTTATGAGCGTCAATGATATGTTGAGCAGCCTCTAATTGTTCAAGTAGCTGTTTTCTCCCATACATACCGTTCTCGTTATCAAGCGGAGTTCCATCATAAGCTTGAACTGGAACATGAATAAGGGGTTGATCATTGTCTGGGGCTAGCCAAGCCAGCAGTTCAGCTCCAAAAGAGTAGTTAGGATTGTTTCCTCCTTGCCATTGCGGCATTAAGAGGCGTATTGTTCTAGTCATATTTTCTCTCCTTTACTTCAAATTACGGTTAGTATAAACTGAACGCAAATAAAAACGTAGTACGCACTAATTTGATAGGTACTACCCGAAAGGATAGTGTGAATATGAGTATGGCTGAATTTAAAGGTAAAGTTAAAAATATTGAAGATACACCTTTTGGTTATACAGTGTCAGTCATTGGTGGTAAATGGAAAATGGTTATTATTTATCTTCTGGCCGAAAACCAAGTGGTTCGCTTTAATGATCTGAAAAGACAAATCGGAGCTATTACATACAAAACATTGAGTTCACAGCTAAAGGAATTGGAAGCGGATGGATTGGTGAACCGGAAAGAGTATCCTCAAGTTCCGCCTAAAGTCGAGTACAGTCTCACAGAAAAAGCGGAAACACTATTGCCTGTTTTGGAAGGGTTATGTGAGTGGGGAACCAAAAACCAATATAATTAAATATCGTTTTCTAATTGTTCTCGAATGCTATACGAATATTAGAAAAGACGATTGACATATATTTACAGTTAATCAGGTATTTAACGAGCTCAAGTGCACTGGGGATAGGAATGCTTAAAAATCAGTATCATTTGGGGGATGTGATATTTTGACTATGGCAATTATTTTTATTTTATTTGTAGCGTACAACACAGAGCCTCATTTCTACTTTATTAGTGGAAATGAGGCTCTTGCGTAAACAATAAAAGTGACATAATGGGGTGAAGGAAGGGACATAGCATTTTATAGCTTTTGGGACATCCCCGGATGTTTGATGCTTAGCACTACCTTTTTCTTTAATCCCTCTGCAGCAGCTCGAATCTGTTCTGCCTGCGTCACGGCCGAAATCACCGCTACACCATCGGCACCCGCAACTACCACTTCCTCCACACGGTCTATCGTAATACCTCCGATCCCAACGATGGGCAGATCAATTCCTGCTTTGCGCATTTCATATAAAATGGCT
Organism: Paenibacillus sp. lzh-N1; assembly: GCF_002872435.1. Taxonomy (NCBI): domain Bacteria; kingdom Bacillati; phylum Bacillota; class Bacilli; order Caryophanales; family Paenibacillaceae; genus Paenibacillus; species Paenibacillus sp. lzh-N1. The sequence continues at coordinate 3,013,637 of NZ_CP025696.1, forward strand.
GGACCCTGCACCGCATGAGCATCATCCTTTGAGATGGTGGGATAGATGGGGCCGACACCGAGATAGTCCGCACCATGCAGGATGGCTCGGCGTGCTTCTTCAATCGTATGGGCGGAGACGCCAAGGATTCGGTTTCCGATCCGCGCGCGCACAGAATCAGCCGATTCATCATCCTGACCGATGTGAACACCGTCGGCGTTGAGCTCAAGAGCCAGCTCCACATCGTCATTGACGATAAAAGGGATACCAGCATAGTGGCACAGATCTTGTAGCTGACGCGCAAGTTCGAGCATAGGAACCCCTGTTAACGCGCTACGGCCCTTTTCCCGGAACTGGATCATGGTGGTACCGCCAGCAAGAGCCTCCTGCACAACCCGACTTGGTTCCGCGAGGCAGTTCACGCTTCCAACAACCAGATACATCTGTAAATGCCGCCGCATGATCTCAGGTAATATTCGGCCGCTCATTGGAGTATCTCCTGACGACGGCGGTAGGCCCAATGATTGGTGGGACCGTGTCCCTGGCCCAGATACAACGTATCCTCAATCGCCGCCTGAATGAAGGCTCTTCCATTCACTATAGCTTCCGGTACAGACACACCTTTCCCTAATTCAGCGGTAATCGCTGCTGAGAACGTACATCCTGTTCCGTGTGTGTGGACAGTTCGTACCCGCTTGCCGCCCAGCTCGGTGAAGGCTGTTCCGTCAAAGAGCAGGTCAACAACTTGACCGCTGTTTTCGCTCTCCTCATCATGGCCACCTTTGATCACAACAAACTTGGGTCCTAGGCTGCTAATATGTCTCGCAGCTTCGCGGCGATCCTTCATCGTACGAATGCTTATCCCGGTTAAGGCTTCCGCTTCCGGGATATTTGGTGTGACGACCAAGGCCAAGGGGAGCAGGTCGTCGTTCAAAGCCTGCACCGCTTCCGGTTGCAACAGCTTTGCGCCCCCTTTGGCAATCATTACAGGATCGACGACAACCTTTTTCCAGCCGAACTTTCGGATCTGCTCGGCCACAAGGCGGATGATGCCCGCGTCAAACAGCATGCCAGTCTTTAGGGCGTCGACTCCAAGATCTGATCCTACAGCTTCGATTTGCTGCGCTGTTGCTTCCTGTGGCAACGGATATACACCGTGAACTCCCAAGGTATTTTGTACCGTAATGGCTGTAATAGCCGACATGCCGTATACGCCAAGCTCCTGAAAGGTTTTGAGATCGGCTTGAATTCCAGCTCCGCCGCCGCTGTCTGAACCGGCAATCGTCAGCGCTCTCGGTACATGCACGTCTCTCATCGCGCACCACCTGTTGTAGTTGTTCCAGCTTCACGGATCGTGACATGCCCCTCCAGCGAACCAGTATGTAGTTTGGCAAGCTCGTCGAGAAAGGCAATCTGGAAGCTGCCTGGCCCCAGTTTTGCAGTATGTGCTGCGGCTCGGGAAGCTGCTGCACCGTAAAATGCCAAACCTGCTGTACCTGCGAGCAGCAGGTTGGGTTCAATTGCTGCAAACGCACCCAACACAGAGGTCAGCAGGCAGCCTGTTCCGGTTACCTTCGTAAGCAGCGCGTCTCCGCCACTAATCAATCGTACTTCAACCCCATCGGTGATGACGTCCTCTTTTCCAGTGATGACAACCATGGTATGGAGCGTTTGTGCAGCCCGAACTGCCAGATCGACATTACTGCTGTCAGCACTGTTGCCTGCATCTACCCCTTTAATCTCTCGGACTTCTCCGATTAGATGGGCGACTTCGGCTGCATTGCCTCGCACTAGTGAGATTTTTACTTCTTTTAGGATCCGCAGTGCTGACTCGGTTCTAAAGCTCGTCGCTCCCGCACCAACCGGATCCAGCAGAACTGGAACACCATGAGCATTCGCTGATTGTCCAGCAATGATCATGGCATCTACCAGCTCGCGGTTCAGCGTACCGATATTTAACACGACGGCGCCCGCTATTTTTGCCATATCTGCTACTTCCTCGGGTGCATAAGCCATCACCGGGGAAGCGCCCAGCGCATACAGGCCGTTGGCTGTAAAGTTGGTGACCACCACATTGGTTATATTATGAACGAGGGGGTTGCTATTTTGTACCTTTGTCAGGAGATCCGAATAACTTTGTTCCCATATACTCATCATGTTTATCCTCTCTCATCTCTACTGATTATTCCAAGACCGTAGCGCGCATCTGGACGGGCCATTGTTCCTGCTTATAAGCCATATCCCAGAACATATATTCCAGCTGGCAGCTTAGCATAAAATGCTCAATCATCCGCTCTTGCTCGGCAGCCGTGGCGACATTCGCCCAAGCATCCACACGCTCGCGATATTTGGATGTTACATCTTCAATCTGGTTTCCATAGAAACAAATCCACTCATAGAATGGATGAGACTCGTCCGGTCTTACCTCATCCATTAGCCTGCGTCCAATCTCAAGATATGTCCATGGACATGGCAGCAGCACGGCCATGATTTCTCCAAGACTACCTTCATGTGCGACTGTCAGCATATGGCGGATATAATGATGAGCGGACGGAGCGAGTGGATATCCCTGCATCTCTTCATAGGTGACACCTGCGATAGCACAAAAGTTTTGATGCGGATGAACCTCGCTGTTGAGAATAAAAGAGATCTGTTCGTTAAATACAGCCATATCCTCCCGGCTTGTGCTTTTGGAGATCGCGATGCCGTAAATCCGCATGTAGGCGTTCAAATATTCAAAGTCTTGTTTTACATAGTGAATCAGCTGCTCCTTTGTTAAATTTCCTTCAGCAATACCTCTCACAAAGGGATGCTCATAAATGGCTTGAAAAATGCCATCCGCCTGCCGACGAAGTTCTTGCGAAAAACTCATTTCCCCACCTCCAATAAAAATGGAGAACAAGAAGTCCCGTAAGATACAATTCTCGGAACAACGCCAAAAAGCCGCCCCGAAAACTGGAGCGGCTTCAACATAGGTTCAATGCGCAGAAAACGCTTGAAACCTTATATACGAAGGCTCCACTTTCCTACGCTAGTACGAACTAGATCAGGTTCAAAGGGTCCAAGTTCATTCTTGTCTCAGCCATAATGGCTCCCCTAGTGGACTTTCCTATTCTTTTGACTAATACTGTACATTCGTTCCTAGGTTATGTCAAACTGCTTTGATTCCAGTCAAGGATTATGAGGGTGCTGGATTACACTTTCCACGGCTTTGACCCTTACATATTCCGGTTTCCACATCGCATCCCGAATGGCTTGTTCAATATCTGAAATGTGTGCCTGAGCTACCTGATCCTGAATTGCAGCCTTCGCTACCGCAACCGCAACCGCGAACGAAACATCACGTAATTTTTGGATATGAGGCAGCAGTGCACCGCCAAGTTCATTCGAATCTACGGCGTTGGCAACGGAATCAGCTGCTGCGGTAAACATGGAAGGGGTGATTCTTTTGGCCTTGACCACAATTGCGCCCAGACCTAGCCCCGGGAAGACAAAGGCATTATTCGCCTGTCCAATTTCAAACTTCGTACCGTTATAGGTGACGGGCTCAAAGGGACTTCCGGTAGCAATCAATGCTTTGCCATCAGTCCATCGTATCAAATCTTCGGGTACCGCTTCAGCAAGGTTGGTAGGATTAGACATGGGCATAATGATCGGTCGTTCCACATGCTTTGCCATTTCCTTGATAATCTCTTCAGAAAAGGCACCCGCTACACCGGAAGTTCCAATTAAGATTGTGGGTTTTACCTGACGGATGACCTCCAGCAACGGTATTTTATCATCTTCCGATCGGGCCCATGAGCTGATTTCTTCCTTTTTACGCACATATGGTTTCTGATAATCCAGTACATCTTCCATATCGTCTGTTAACAGTCCGCGATAATCAAAGGCCCAAAATGCCTTGAATGAATCTTCTTCAGGAAGCCCGTCCTCGATCATTGCACCCCGTATTTGGTCGGCGTTACCGATTCCTGCTGCCCCTGGACCAAAGACAAGTATTTTTTGTTCACGTAGCGGAGTTTTAGTGACACCTACCGCCGAAACAATCGCAGCTAATGTCACTGCTCCTGTGCCCTGGATATCATCATTGAAGGTGAGAATGTTTTGACCGTACTTCCCTATAATGTGTCGTGCGTTCACGCTACCCACATCCTCCCAATGCAAAAGCGCCTTCGGGAATTGTGTTAACGTTTTGCTGATAAAGGTATCAATAAATTGATTATAGGCTTCCCCGCGAACTCGTTTATGGCGGTTTCCGATGTACAGGGGATCATTCAGCAGCTTCTCGTTATTCGTGCCGACATCCAGTACAATGGGCAGCACCCGCCCGGGGTGAATGCCTGCCGCAGCTGTATATACAGCGAGTTTGCCAATAGCAATGTTAATTCCCCCGACACCCCAGTCACCAATCCCCAAAATACTTTCCGAATCCGTCACGACGATCAGGTCAACATCCTCACTACTCAAACCGGTATTATAAAACGCCTGTCCAATACCGTTCGGATTATCTATCGATAAATATACGCCCCCAGGGCGGTTGTACTCATGGCTGTATTCTTGAATGGCGGTTCCTACAGTCGGTGTGTAGACTACGGGCAGCATTTCACTCAAATGGTCGGTTAGCAGTCGATAGTAGAGTACGATATTTCGATTGTGAAGGTCGTTAAGTGAGGCATTTTTACGCAGCATGGTGGGTTGTGCCAAGAATTGCTGATATGCCCGAACGCTCTGTTTCTCCAATGAAAGGACAGTGGGAGGAAGAATTCCTTCCAGGCCCAGTTCTTTGCGTTCTTCTTCTGTAAATGCCACTCCTTTGTTCAAAAGAGGGTTTGCTAGCACGTCCTTTCCTCGTAAGGGAGTAGATAATGACCCATCACGATTGACATGGAATGCTTCCATAAAAAGACCTTCTTTCCCTGTATTTTGATAATTATTCATGATGAAAGATGACATGTTATCCATAGTATGGACATGCAAATTGGTTTTATTCTTCTATTTATCTATGACAAAAAGACCATATATATATCTTCTTATTAATCTTATAGAACTAATTTCAGTTTCGGATTCATCTTGTAATTCGCACGTTTATAGTCCTAATGAATCAGGTCCAAATACTCTGTTTTTATCAAATATGAAAATAGATTTTTCTTCTCTTAAATGTTTATATATCAAGGGATGTGAGCTATTTTGTTAAGAAAATATGAAGTATTTGGACATTAATTTAATCTTGCTAAGCAAACATTTTTAATTCTTTTTCAACAAAATAGAATTATTCGGAGGAAAAGGAGAGGTTTGTGTGCAGGGACCTATAGCCATTTTTAGCGATAACAACAGGGCTATTGATTATCCCAATGTGATTTGTTTTTACCAATATATACAGTGCGAGGACACGGAGACCGCTTCAGTCTACGAGGATGCATGTTGCTGCCTGATTGATTATAGGGAGCCGGGGCAAGCCGTGCGGAAAGCTAATCAGATCCGTAGCCAATTTCCGCAAATGCCATTGCTATTGGTGACGGATGTAACCTTTCCGTTCAGTGATCAGCATATGGTGCAAATTATCGGAGTAGGCCGATTGCGTCTGCTATTTTGGCAAGCCAATGATACCGAAGAAATCATTTCTGAAATACAAAGCTTGCTCTATCCCGAGTATTCGACCAAAAGCCAACATGTTGCATTCATCTTGTCTGTATATAACGAAGAGAAACGTTTTGTTCATGTCAAAACCTTTGCTGAGCGACTGCAAACCTTTATCCGCAGCCATATTATAGAGGGTTCGATTTATCTCATTGATGATGGTAGTCACGATGGCACGAATGCCTTGATTAAAGCGCTGGAGGCGGCAACGGACTTGTCCGTAAACCGGATTAACCAGAACCTGAGTCCGCTGCTTCAAACGAGGGAATTGGGACGCAATACGCGCAAGGCAGGGACGTATCTCGAAGGAATGCGGACCATCGGTGCGGATTACTACGTATTTGTGGACGCGGACGATTCCTTTTTTATTGAGGACATTGCCAGAATGATTAATGTTGTTCAGCAGGGCTACTATGATGTTGTGATTGGAACCAAAGATATGACCGCCGAGAATCGCTCTTTATTGCGATCTATCGTCAGCTTTGGCAAAAGGGTCGTTTCTCGCCCCTTTTTACCAACAGGTGTGGTAGATTCCCAGACGGGTCTTAAAGTGATGAGTTCGGTTGCCGTGAAGCGGATGTTTCCACATTTGAAGGAACAACTCGGACTGGCGCTGGATCTGGAGATGATGTTTATTGCCAAGCGACTTCAGCTCCGTGTGCTGCAATTACCCGTCAAATGCATTGACCGAGATGGCTCGCACATTCATGTCTGGAAAGATTCCATTCGTTTTTTGCGCTCTATCATTGAGATTTGGCGACTGGATCGGCGGGTGAGATAACCACGTGAACAACCGACTGCGTTCGTTGATGTTTCCCCTCTTTAATGTGCTGCTTAACGGATTTAATTTTTTCTTCCACATTGCAGCGAGCTGGTATCTTACCGGACAAGCCTATGGTCAGGCGAACGCGCTGCTGGCCCTCTTTGCACTGCTGTCCGTTTTGGGCTTATCCATCCAGCTATTAACCGCCAAGCTGGTATCCAAGGGTGACAAGAAACTTCCGCTACGCAGCTTACCGCTCGGTTCTCTATTACTAAAAGCACCTCTAGTGCTAACTGTGCTTGCCATGATCATTTTACTTTCCGTTCATCCGTTGCTGCACTCGCTATTGGGTGTTGAGTCTGGCCCACTGTTCATGCTGTATGCCTTGATCGGATTGCATATTCTCGTGAGTTCATGCCGCGGAGATTTACACGGTAGGGAACGCATGCTAGCGCTCAATGTGAATTATTACATTGAGGTATTAGGGAAACTGAGCCTGTTTTTTGTCCTGGCCGCACTAGGTTTAAAGCTGGAAGCGCTACTGTTGGCAAGTTGCGGAGGAATGTTGCTGTCGCTGCTTCACGGCTGGATCGTTTCGGCTCGTGGCTTATCCTTATCTACACACAGTGGAGAACATATCCCTTCTGGGCTATGGAAGTCGCTAGGTCAGGATTTTACCGATAGCCTTATGACGAATTTATTCATTCTATTTTGTATCTCCATCGACATGTTGTATGTACAGCATTACTTTCCCGAGCAAGCCAGCAGCTATGCCATTGCGCTGAAGTACAGCCAATTGGTCTATTACGTTTCCTACAGCCTGATCGCGGCCTTTATTCCCAAGATCGGTGCGCAGGGGCATGACCGCCAGGCTTTGGGCAAGTTAATTGCCATCTATGCTGGGTTAATGGCTGTTGCTGCGCTGTGTGTATATGTGGGCACGACCTTTGTGTTCCCAACGTCTATTCCCATATTATTCGGAGCTTCTTACCAGTCAGCTGAGGTCTATATTCCATGGGGGGGTTGGGTGTACTGGCTATTTTCCATCGTGATGTTTTTTGTGCATGTGCACGTATTAGTGGGCAGACGCAAATTTATATTTAGTCTGGTAGCAGGAGCAGCTGTTTTAGTAGCAGCCTTTCATATGTCTCACACAGACCCAGTAGATTTTTTGCTGTCAGAGTTCATTGTTTATGGGGCAATGTCTCTCTATTTTGTGATAGATGCCTATATATATTTATTCAAAATAAAGATAAGGGGGGATTCACCCCATGAATACCATACTTGAACAGAACGGTAAAACCGTCGTTCTATTGCTTTCCTGGCGTGACATTCGTTCTCCGAAAAGCGGGGGAGCAGAAATTTTCACCCATGAAATGCTAAAACGCACACAGCAAGGCCGTTTTCAGTTCATTCATTTCTCACCCCAATTTGAGGGGATGCCTGAGCATGAAGTCATTGACGGTATTACGTATATTCGAAAAGGAAACATATACAGTGTTATTTATTATGCGATGCGCTATTACCGTCTTCATCGGCAGCAGATTGACTATGTAATTAATCAGGCGAATACGCATCAGTTCTTTACCCGATTTTGGGTGGAGGCATCCAAGCGGATCTTTTTCATACACCAGCTAACAAGGGAAATATGGTATGAAAATGCTCGATTTCCGCTAAATATGATTGGATTTCATATGGAGCCCCTGATGCTTAAGCTGGCTCGGAAGGATCGGACGCTCACCGTATCCCCGTCTACCCGGTATGATCTGCTTAAGCTGGGCTTTCACCCGGATCGTGTTCACCTTTTACCGGAAGGCATTGAGTTTGATCATTGGCCGCGTGAACAATTTTTAATGAAGGAGTCTAACCCGACCTTTATGTATGCCGGACGCTTCGTTAAATATAAAGGCATTGATCTGGTCGTTGAAGCCTTTGGGCAGCTCAAGGAAAAGTTCCCCCAGGCTATGTTATGGATTGCTGGAAAAACCGATAAAACCTATGTGACAGAACAATTATTACCGATTATAGAGCGGTATGAATTGACATACGGAGAACCGGATGAACAAGGACAATCCCAAGCAGATATTACCTTTTACGGATTTGTTTCAGCAGAGCATAAGCTGGAGCTGATGAGTCGTGCCCATGCGCTTGTGTTTCCCTCCCTGCGTGAAGGCTGGGGGTTAACGATTACGGAAGCGGCAGCCGTTGGAACACCTAGTATTGTCAGCAATTCCCCCGGTTTGGTGGATGCGACGGATTTCGGAAAAAGCGGATATTTATGCTTTCACGGCGATATTCGGGGATTATCTGAACAAATGGAAAGAGCAGCAAAGGGTGGCGAAGATTACATGGCCATCCGTGAGCGAGCGTATCAATATGCGCTAAGATTCCATTTTGATCATACAGCTGCCGCGTTTGAGCAGTTGATGGAGAATTGGACAGAGGAGGCGGAACAGAGTGGACAAAGTGGTCATTCTCTTCTCCACGTACAACAATGAACGTACGATAGAGCCTTGTTTGCGAAGCTGTTTAGGGCAAAATTACAAGGATCTGCATATTGTAGTTGCTGATGATGGCTCCAATGACCGGACGGTTGAGACGATTCGTATGCTGTCAGCAGGAAGTTCGGTACCCGTAACGATACTAGAGCTTCCTCATGGAGAGCGGGGAGTTGCGAGGGTCAGGGCGGTTGAGGAAGCGAAACACTTGGGGGCTGAATACATATTTGTATTGGATTCCGATATGATTTTAGCCGAACATCTGATTCAGCAGAGCATCGACTTTTTTGACAATCATCAAGATATTGGCGCCTTGGTTGTTCCGGAGGAGGCATATTCGGAAGCAAATAATTTTTTTTCCAAAGTGAAAGTTTTCGAGCGGAATGTCATTAACAACGCGGGAGAGACCTTGGGAAAACGCTCCATTGAAGCAGCACGCTTCTGGCGAATGAGCGCTTACGAATCGACAGGCGGATTTAATGCGGAGCAGATTGCTTTTGAAGAAATACAGCCGACCTTGCGCTATATAGAGTCTGGCGGAGTCATTCGCCGGGCGGTTTTTACACGGGTATATCATGACGAAAAACAGGTATATCTGCAGGATGTATTACGTAAAAAAGCCTACTACTTCTCGGTAATGGATCGTACAATGTCATCTGAAGAGGGCGGATTGCGAAAGGCGTTGGAACGTTGGTACTTCTTCCGTCCGGTGTTGTATACATGGGGGAATGTGAAAAACTACATCCGCCATCCGCTGCTGACGGCGGGGATGTTGTGGATGTATACCTGCCTGACTGTGATTGGGATAGCCGCCATGTTAAAGGGCGGCACCCGTCACTCAGGCGATCTCGCTAAGGCGGATAAGGCGTAACGATGAATGACCGAGGGTCAGCGTATCCAGCGAGTACAAGTCGGGATCGGAAGATTCCGGCTCCTCATACGGTATATATAATGAATGCGGAGTTAACTGAATACCTTCACCGTCAGGATGACGCAGTGAGCAGCCGACAGGATACAGCTCAGCAAGTGCAATGTGTACGGCAGTTACGATATCTTGATCATTCAGCAGTACATACGGTCGGTACGGAGCATTCAAAATGCTGTTTATAAATACCGATAGGTCAGATGCGACATTCTGGTTTGCATACAGGCTGTTTCGATTGAGCCTAGCCTGATCAAGCGCCTCATACAGTATCTTTTTTAGCGTATCATCATCCAGCTCCAGCGGTTTCGTTAGAAAACGGAACACGCCGACTTGATTAATGGCCGATAAAATAGACTGCGTATGCAGGTGACCAGATAAAATGATGCGTACGATATGCGGATAATCCTTCTTAATCATACGAAGGAACGTAATTCCGTCCAAACCAGGCATAAGCAGATCGGAAACGACTACATCAATCGGATACTTTTCCAGCACTTGCAGGGCTTCTTTAGGCGTGTGAGCGGTATGTAAGGTGAAGGTTTCTTGCATCAATGTCCGTTCAAGCAGGGACAGAACCATTGGACTGTCGTCAACAAATAGAATGTTTTGGGGTGTCATAAGAACTGCGCAACTCCAATCAGGAAGTAAGAAATGAGGAACTACATGTATAATATCAGCGTTTTGGCATTTTTGAAAGATGTCAGTACAGAACGGGCGTTGCGTCTTTTTTGTGAACGATTTGATTCGGCTGAACATGCGCTCTGGGAAAAAGGGATGCGTCTTCTTCACGAATATCATGCTGCGCGACATACAGGGGTGACCTTGGCTGTCTCCAGCGCACTTCAGCATATGGACGACCGTCATGATATTTACGTTGTTGATTTGCGAGCATACAGCGAGGAAGATTTGGATCGCCTGTATATCGCAAAAACATGCGAGTTGATTCTGCTGACGGACGGGGCAACGGAAACCGCTGCGAGGTTTGCCGCACTCCAGCGTCGCACTCCCCGGTTGCTATGCGCGCGTCTACCGCTGGTCAGCTACGAGCTGGAATGCCTGATGCAAGCAATTTTGAGCCGTCTTGAACAAAATGGAGGGGACAGGGCATGAAGCAATGGGCTTTGTTGAGACCAAGCTGGCAAAAGCTGATCCTGTACCTGATCGTCCTGTGTGTGACCGTGTTCTTGGCCGCTGTGCTACAATGGTTTGTCATGCGGCAATTCAGCGGTCAGTTGGCGGAGATTCAGAATGAGCAGCTCCAGTACGAGGTACAGGAACTGTCTGGCAGCATAACGGAGCGTTATGCCGCATGGCAGGCTGAACTGAAAGAGCTGTCGTCCAGTCTGGGCAGAGAGATACTGAATCAGGGAACACGCCAGTATGCTGAGGGGTTTAAGCGTGAAAGCGGGTCTTTTTATGTGCTGGATGAACAGTATCATGTGATGGCCGGACGTGACAATCGTGAGATGAAGAGTGCAGTCCAGCAGATTAAGTGGCTGCAAAATGGTTGTGCGATAAGCTCTTTTGTGACTGAGGATCATCAGCCTGCCCAGTACATAGCGTGCAGGATTCAAGGGGCGCAGACGGGCGGTTTTATGGTGCGTACGGTTGACGCTGAGATGCTTAGTGGAATTATTAAAAGTAAGCCGGTGAATCAGCATGATACTTTATTTTATAACGGTCAATTCAAGATCGTAGCTTCCCGAAATACTCCGGATATCAACCGGACGGACATCACGGGTGTAACCCGTAAGCTGCTGGAGGGCAATACGGGTATCGTTGAAGATCGTGGAGAGAAATACGGAATAGGATTCAGCCGCATTGGGGAAGAGGCCCTTTACATATCGGTTAAGGATATTAGTCAGGACACTGCCCAGCGAATTAGCTCCTTTCGCAAACAGTTGTGGATGGTGATGGCTCTAATACTCATGATTCTGTGGGCCATGCTCATCCAGTTCCGCAAACGGATTGTGAAAGATGCCATCGTGAACAATCAAGTGCGTGACCAGCGGCGGGATGAAGATATGCGACAGCAGCAGGACACGTATTATTTGCCGTTAATGCAGACGATTGAGCAGCAGCTGCAAGAGCTGCAAGAACAGACTAGCCGTCTCACGGGCGGCGATGATTTAAAGCTGTTGGGATTTTATCAAGATCTAGCCAACCGCTTTGAAGTGGCTTCCAGTCAGGGAAAAGGAGCATCTCATGAGGAACTGGAGTATTTCCGCGAGCTGAATGGAAATTTCATCCAGGGTCGTCTCAGACAGGAATCCTCACTTGGAGAGTTACTGACAGGTGTCCGTAGCTTGCGTGATGAGCTGGAAGAGAAAATGCATGATAATAGTGGAATTAGCTTCACGGATATGAACGAGGTATTGTCTGAATCACTGAAATGGGCGAACCGTTCGCTGAATATGAAGCACATTCAAGTGATCACGCGGCAAGAGCCAGTTCCATCCATTGCAGCACAAGCACCTATGCTGTACAAAACGATTCAGGGGTTGCTGGAAAATGCAGTAGAGGCCATGAACCGAGATGGAGAGCAGCTGGAGGAGCAGGAACGGGGCCGAACGGGCCTGCGGTCCAAGCGGCAATCTCATATGCTTAAGGTTAGCTCACGACTGGAAGAAGCTGAAATTATGATTATCATTGAAGACACAGGCGGCGGGATTGATGATAAGATGCGTTGGAGTTATTTCCAGCCGGATTATTCCCAAAATGCGCAGGAGCATACGTTCAGCCTGTATCATATGGATGCATATCTGAAGACTATAGGTGGTCGCTTAAAGCTGCGTAATACCGATCAGGGATTGCAGGCCATCGTTCATTTGAGAAGATAGATCCTAGATAACCAACCGATACACAAGAAGTTCAAGAGAGGGGGACAAGCATGAAAAAGTGGATATTTCGCTATCGCTACGATATGGCGGCAATCATATGGATGCTGGTTGCGATCGTTGCGTATCTTGCCCCCATCTATGGACCAGGCCAAATCGTGTTCAGTGACATTGCCTTTGGAGCCACCTCTCATCGGTATCTGGAGGAAATAACCGGGGTATGGAACGAACGATGGTCTACCTCGACTCTGTTCAATGCTCCACGCATTCTGTACATCTTGCCTTTCTATGAACTTTCATTATTATTTGACGAAAGCGGTCCGGTTTTGCTCAAGTCGTTTATCACAGGCTTGTTATTTGTTTCGGCTTTTTCGATGTATGCCTTTGCCAAGCGACTGGTCAGCGTGTATTATTCACCAAGCTTTACGAAAACCCGTATTTTTGCCATTGTGGTGGGTTCGTTGTTTTATGCACTGAATCCGTGGGTTATTTTTCGCATCCAGCATATTTATTTGCTTTGTGGCTATAGTTTGTTTCCGTTAATGCTGCGATTTTTTTTCAGTGCGGTGGACCCCAAGTTTCAAATTCAACAAATTAAAAACTATCATCCCCATAAATTGTATCAGCGGAACTGGATTGACCTGTTCCTGCTGGCTGCAGTATTCACCGTGAGTGCTGCGGCCATTCATTATTTTTTCTTTGGGATGATTTATTTGGGATTGTTCACCATGTTGCTCCTGCTCAAACTGACCTGGACCCATCGTAAGGCAGGGCGCGCCTATTTACAGCCCTTATACGGTAATTTTTTGCGTAAAGGTATGATTTTTGGCGTGTTTTTCGGTCTGCTCAGTTTTTATTGGTTGTCCCTGTATGTAGGCAGCATGTTGATGGACGCTCAAGCGTCTCAGCATAATATCAACGTCGTGGATACGTTGTCTCTATTCAGCCGTAACAGCAGTTTATATAATGTGGGTTATTTACTGAGCTATTGGTGGCCCATGTTCTCGTTTTCCTCGCTGCCTGCGATGTTTTATGTAGGTGGGGGATTCTTGTTGCTATTGATCGGGTACGCGATGGTGACACGTTCACATAAAAATCCGATCATTCTGATCTTCTCGCTCCTTACGCTGTTATTTATGGTTGCAGCGACTGGAACGACATTTCCGTCCATTGCCAAGTGGTTTGTCATTCTGGTTACGAAAACCCCTGTGATTGGTTCGGTTTTCCGTGATCCTAACAAATTTATTGGACTGCTCTCCCTTAATTTCGGAGTGTTGCTGACCTTTGGCGTCATTCAATGTATGGAATGGTTTGGATCATCACCGCTACAGCGTGGGTATAAAAAGCTGGCGGTTGTTATCGTCGTTTTGTGCCTGGGCGTGTATTTGGCTCCCTTGCGTACGCAGTTCATTGAGGGGTATTACAAGCCGGTACAAGTGCCGGAGGATTATAGTCAAATGGCTGAAAAGCTGACTGACTCAGATCGTTTTGACAGCAAGGCACTGTATTTTCCAATTGCTGATAATATGATTCAAAGCTATAACGGAGTAGCGACGCCCAAATGGAATAAAGGAAAGACGGCAACCGAGAAGGCGACTGGAGATTTTCAGGTATACTCTTCTCCTAAAAATACGATCTTTCATCATGAAGGCAATGATCCCGGTATTACATACTATATGAATTTTCTGCAGTATGTTATGGACAACGGATTAAGCTCGCGATTAGGCTGGCTATTCTCTACTTTTGGGGTCAACCAGTTGGTCTACCATGACGAATATGAGGGACAGGAGAAGCGGCAGGATTTCCACCTGTCTCAGCTGGAAGGTCAGACCGGGTTGAAACGTACGTATAAGAACGACTTATTTTCCATATTCAATCTTGATCAGGCACCGCCCTATATGAATATCCTTGCAAGTAAAATTGTGACACCTTACGGATTTAGCCGGCTGGAGAGCTATAGTCATTTGCCTGGTTTTGATTTCAGCCGTTTTGGAGTGCTGTTCAGCGCGTTGAAGCCTGAGCTAAACACCATTCAGACGGTCAACAAGGGGGATTATGTGGAGGCAGTCTCCTTCAATGACTTGCTGTTGTCACAGCTCCCGGCAGAGAATTACTTGCGGCCTTTTGATGCGATTGAGGATGGCAATGCTTTTTTGAAATGGTCCAAAACTTTTGCATCAACCAACGATTGGTTGTGGTATTTATCCTCCCAAAATATACGGAACTTCCCGTTTGATATGGAGATGGATGCAGGGATTGCAGTCACCTTTGCCAGTAAGAAGCTGGATGTAGCACCGTATCAGATGAGCAGCATTGAAGGGAATACGGTGCTGGATTTTGACTCTATGCTGAGAACGGAAACCTTTTTCAAGCCTGATAATCCGCAGTTGTTCAGTGTGCAGGCTAACCCCCGAGAGGAATCAAACGATGTGCCGACTCTGCATGGCGAGATTATGAAGGGAGATCCGAGTAATATATGGCAGGTCGCCAGATCTGGATTGCTAGAAGCCAAGGAAAATAATCCATATCAGTTCCACATCACCGTTTCTGGCCGTGGGACGAACAAAATGCATGTAAAAATGAGGTTTTATGATAAGCAAATGCGTGAGCTGGGGGTCAGCTATGTTGTGGCACCTTCAGAGGGCTATAATTTTGACAGTGTAAAATTTTACGGGGAATACGTTTCACCACCTGGTAGCTATTGGATGCGAATGGATTTGTTAACCCTCCAGCGTCCGCAGCAAAAAAATTACTGGTGGATTCACGATATTCAGCTGCGTGATTTGGGGCAATACAGTAAGCCTAACACGTTTACGATGCATAAAAAGATGGACCAGCCTCAAACCTCGCATGTATATGCTAGAGTGTTCATGAATAAGGCAGGCGGGAAATTGCAAGTCACACTGCCGGATGGAGTGACTAACATCAAGACCCATGATGAGGGATTAAACCAATTCCAATGGGTCGATCTGGGAGAACATGTTTTTGCAAAAGGAGATAACCCAGTCACGGTTAATAACCTGCAAGGCTTTAATGCGGTCAATCAATTTGCGATTGTTCCTGTGGATCAACTAGATCGGTTATCCTTTCCGGTGGAGCAGGCATTGAAGCGGGGCAAGCTCTTTTTCACCTTGGAGGCAGAGAGCGATTTTAATGCCCAAGGGAATGTGCAGACGGAACGTGCGTTACCAAGACTTAGTATGGGACGGGGAATCAGTTACCAAAAAGGGACGTTAAGCAGAGAGGTGGAAGTCGCCAAAACGGGAACCTATGCCACAGCAATTTCGGCTAATCTACCTGCCGGATACAAAGGATCATTAACAATGAAATGGAAGAATGAAGAGACTGGAGAGGTGCTGACCAGAACAATTCGTACGGGTGAGTCATATAAGCGGTTACCCGCTACCTCATTATCCGAAAAGCAGGTTATTGAAACGGTGCCCAATCAGGATGGTTTTGCCAAGAAAATTATACAAATTCCCGGTCTGCTGAACGACTATGGCCGAGTAGAGTTCAAAAATTTATTCTTAACCAAGGGAAAATATCGCTTAACCCTTGCCCTGGACAGTCAGGTGCCGTCATTGAGCCATTTTACAGATATTCATCGAATGGACGGGCAGGAAGTGACGGTAATGCCTGGGCAGGACACGAAGGAATCATTGAGCACGGATGTTGGATGTGTAGCAGATATTCGGCCTGGACAGACGAATCTGTCCATCCAGGATAAAGAACTGTCTATCCGTTACGCACCCAGCTATTCCTGTGACTGGAATATTTATGCGTCCAAAAAAATGAAGGCAGAGCCGCTGCAAGAGTACGTGGTGCAGTTGGATGCACGATCAGAACAAATTGGAAGTCGGCACATGAAGGTCATTTTCTTAAATAAAGCGTCCCAGATTCTTCAAACCTCCTATATTGATGAGGTAGAGGAGAGAGATAAGGAGCAATGGAATCATTATGATCAAATAGTGAAGGCTCCAGCAGGAACCGCCTTGATGCAGTTTCAGATATTGGCGCATGCGCACAAGAAGCAATCAGGCTTATTTCAAATGAGGCAATATTCCATCATCCCTTATCAAGCGATGATTACAGTGGATCAATTTACGCTGTTTGAGGGAACGGATATGGAAACCTTTTTTATGGCACCACACGCTTCGGAAAGCATTCAGGCTACTCGTGAAAATTCCATGGAACGCAGCTTTACACTATATAATCCAATACATCAGCAGGTGCTGATCCGGGAGACAGAATCACCCAATCCATTATGGGAGTTCAGGCTGGGTAGCGAAAATCAGCGAGCACGTCTGTCTGTGAATGGAGTAACGACCGGATTCATAACGAATGGCAGCGGAAACGGTAAGGTTGCCATTATTCTGGCTTCAGCCTACCGTTTTGGCTGGGTATTGTTTGTCATAGGGATATTGGGTGGAGCAGCTTGTTTTCTTCCTTATCGGCGATGGACAAAGCGGAAGCTTCCATAAGAAGCAAGCTGCCCAGAGGGAACCAGACCGTTACTATACGGCTACATCTCGTATTTGTAGCCTCTGCCCCAAACGGTACGGATATGCTGAGGATTTTTAGGGTCACGTTCAATTTTTTTGCGGAGGCTGGAGATATGTACGTCGATGGTACGATCCAGATAAGCGCCATCGCCGCCTTTGACCCGATCCATCAATTCGCTACGGGTAAAAACTTTCCCTGGATTGCAGGACATCTCTTTTATAATAGAAAATTCGATGTGAGTAACTTCGATTTCCTGGTCATCGACCAACAGGCTATGACGGTAATCATTCACCCAGACTCTTACCTTTTTAAGCTTTTGGGTTATCGTTGGTGTCTCAGTGAGCATGTTGCTGCCACTGCGGCGCAGCAAGGCTTTGATGCGGGCGTTTAACTCTCTCAGACTGAAGGGCTTGCATAAAAAGTCATCCGCTCCGTCGTCTAGAGCCTTTATTCTTGTGTTCAGCAGGGTGTTATTAGAGATGACGAGCACAGGAACCGTAGTAAATTGGCGGATGTGGCTGATCAGCTCACATTCGACTTTACCGGAAAACATTAGCGCGGTCACAATAATGTCCGGCTTAAAGTGCATTAATGTAGGAATTGCGAGTTTACAATCATAGATTAGTTCGGTATGATAGCCTTCCTCTTGAAGATGAAGAGCAATCATATCAGCCAAACTTTTTTGACCTTCAATGATGAGTATTTTTGTAGGCATGACAGACATCTCCTGTACGGACAAAGATACAATTAACATTGCATAACTATGTATGTTCTACGATGTTACATACTTATGTATTCGGCAAAAGCACGAAAAGCAAACAGTCCTATAATGTAAGGAAAATATGAATTTAAAGGAAGAAGGTTGCATCTTTGCGAATGATTTTATTATCCGGAGGTTCGGGTAAACGACTATGGCCCTTATCCAATGTGAACCGCCCCAAGCAGTTTCTTTCCATCCTACGTCATGACGAGCGACCGGAAAGTATGCTGCAACGGATATGGAGACAGTTAGATGAAGCTGATTTGGCAGATCAAGCTTATTTTTCTACGAGTGGAACTCAGATCGAACTGATTCAGGGGCAAATTGGCGGAGATGCTGTGGTGATTGAGGAGCCGACTCAGCGGGATACCTTTCCAGCCATTTCCCTGGCTACGGCTTACTTGCATGACGTTGCAGGCGCATCACGCAACGAAATCGTAGGGGTCATGCCGGTGGATGGCTATGCGGGGGATGAATTTTTCGAGCATCTGCGCAGGCTTCCTTCGATATTAGAGCAATCAGGAAGCCATATCGCATTGATGGGGGCTGTTCCAACTGAGCCCTCGGACAAATATGGATATATTGTGCCTTCATCTCCTTTGTCTGACCAGGAATACTATAGAGTGAGTTCATTTGTAGAAAAGCCTGATCTGATTCGCTCCGAAGTATTGATCCGTGAAGGAGCGTTATGGAATTGCGGAGTGTTTGCTTTTAGAATCGGATTTTTATTGGATGTGCTGACGCAAATGGGTTTACCAGCCGATTATGAAACACTTTCGACAAATTACGCAGACTTGCCTAAAACCAGCTTTGATATTGCGGTAGTAGAACACACTCGTAAGCTCTCCGTGCTCCCATATCATGGAGAATGGAGAGATTTAGGAACATGGGATTCGTTGGTGCGGGAAGTGAGTTCAAAGCTGAGCGGTCCCGGATATATTTCAGAAGCATCACATGATTCGCATATCATCAATGAACTGGAGATTCCGGTTAGCATTTGGAATGTCCCAGACATTATTGTTGTTGCTGGGCCGGATGGCGTGCTGGTTACGGATCGACAATCATCAACAGGAATTAAGGATATGGTGGCAGAAATTGAAATTGGGCCGCGTTTTGAGGAGCGCTTTTGGGGTAAGCAAACGGTCTTATCCCATCAACAAGCAGCAAGCGGGTTACAAACGGTCACCAAACGGGTTGTCATTTCGAAGGGGAGATTTATCAGCTATCATGAGCATCAGTTTCGAAAAGAGGTTTGGACCATCGTTTCAGGAACCGGAAGCGTCTGTATCAATGGGATGACACAGACCGCCAGCCCCGGTATGGTCATCGTTGTAGAACCTGGTACCAAGCATTTTATAGGAGCCGTAGAGGGAGATTTGGAATTCATTGAGTCACAGATCGGACATATCGTATCCGAAACAGATATTATCCGATATGAATTTCCCGATTCGGTGGATGCTCGTGTTGTATAAGGGGCCCAGAATATAGGAACGAATGGGTAAAAACGAGGTGCGTACGAAGCCAGTGAAGAGAGCTAGGAACTATTTTTTAGCCAAGCTTGATGACTAGGAATTCTCAATAAAAAGGTATTCATGCGTTTTTCGCTTGAATACCTTTTTGCATGAACAACTCGTATTGTTCTTAATGAATTGGATAGGAAAGAGGCTTATAAAATGAGTTTTTTGGAGGTTAGCCACTCTTTTACGGCATCTGTACTGAGGTCTCTTTTCGGCGTCCATTCTATTTTATCCACCAGCTTGCCGTTTCTGAATTCTGCAATTGTGGGGGTGTATTTTACGTTGTAATCTGCTTTGAATTTATTCCATTGGGCTTTGTCCTTATGAATTTTGTGAACGTTCAAAAACGTAATTTTGGAGCCCAGATCATACTGTTCGATCATCTTGTTAAAGTTAGGCTCAAATCGGTTGCAGTCGCCACAACTGGGTCTGCCAACATAAACAAATACACTTTGATCCTGCTGAATGAATTGTTTAAAACCATCAATTGTAACCGCATTCAAGTGGTCATATATTTCGGGGTAATTGCTTTTGCTCGCTTGGATCTCTTTATCTTTCTGCTGAACTACCTGCTCTAGGTCTTGAAATTTAACTACAGCTGAAATAGCGATACCAATGATAAGCAACACAATGACACTTAACCCGGCGATATATCCTTTTTTCACAGAAATCCTCCTTTTTTTACAATCTCAAACTTACAATATATGATATTTCCATTTTTCGCTGTAACACTTGTCTCATGATGTATAAAAAAGAAGCTTTCCATTAGGAAAGCTTCTTTTAGTCTGAAAGTTAAACGTTAGACTACAACAGTCAATAAGTAATCCTCACGTTTCACTTCAGTTTCCATGGTGTTCAGTACATCCAGGTATTGAGCGGAATTGGTTACGATGATCGGCGTAGTCGTTGTATAGCCTGCCGCCTTAATTTGTTCGATATCAAATTCAAGCAACAACTGCCCTTGCTTAACCACATCACCCTCTTTGACGCGCTTGTCAAAGAATTGTCCTTTCAGCTTCACCGTATTAACACCAACGTGAATCAGAATTTCTGCTCCATCATTGGAAGTAATACCGATGGCATGTCCGGTCGGGAATACGGTCGTAATCGTTCCGTTAACCGGAGATGTCAGCACACCCTCTGTAGGATCGATCAAGATTCCTTTCCCCATAGCGCCTGAAGCAAAAGCAACATCAGAAGATTGTTCCAATGGCAGCACTTTACCTTGCAACGGACTTACGAGGATTTCCTTTTCGATTGTTACTTCTTTTTTTACGGGTGCTGTTTCTGTTTTTGCAGCTTCTTCTTTTGGATCATCAAAGCCCAAAATCATAACCAATACAACTGCGAGTACAAAGGCAACAAGTAAGCCGAGGACAACCCACAAGAATCCAGCTCCAAAATATGTTGGAAGCGCCAGTAAACTAGGCAGGGAGAAGGATTTTGCAGTCGCTCCACCGGAAGCGATAATCGCGCCCCCAATACCACCAGAAATACAAGCATAAATGAACGGCTTTTTCAATTTCAAAGTTACACCATAAATCGTAGGTTCAGTAATCCCGAATACAGCTGCCAGTGTAGAGGAACCAGCCAAAGCCTTCATTTGAGTATTTCGTGATTTCAGGAATACCCCCAGTGTTGCACCAGCTTGAGAAAGTACGGCTGCTGTAAGCATTGGAAGCATCGTGTCATAACCCAATGTTTGAATATTGGACAGCATAATAGGAACGAAGCCCCAGTGTACGCCGAAAATAACAAATACTTGCCAGAATGCCCCGGCAACAGCCCCGGCGATCAATGGGCTTAAATTGTATACCCATGTAAAACCGTTCGCCAAGCCTTGACTGATCAGGTTACCGACTGGACCAAAGGCCAAAAACGTCAATGGAACAACGGCCAGCAGTGATAGCATAGGTACGATAATGTTTTTAACTGATTGATGAACAAAGGAATTAAACCAGCGTTCCACATAGGATTGTACCCATACCGCGAGAATAATTGGGATTACACTGGAACTGTATTTTATCAGAATGATTGGAATCCCGAGAAAAGCCAGTTTTGCCGGATTGTCCACCGCTGCAATAACATCCGGGTACACGAGTGCTCCAGCAACTGCGACTGATACAAAGGCATTGGTCTTAAATTTACGGGACGATGTAATAGCTAGAAATATAGGCAAGAAATAAAATACGCTGTCCGAAGCGGCGTTCAGAATGAGATACGTACCGCTTGCAGTATCAATCCAATGAAGCGACGCAATTAAGGCCATAATCCCTTTGAGCAAACCTGCTCCGGCAAGAGCACCCAAGAGAGGAGAGAAAATGCTGGAAATGATATCGACCGCTTTGCCGAGAAAATTCGTTTTTTCGGAAGATTCTTCTTTTTTCGCATTTGGATTATCCGCATCCTGCAGATTTGTTTCTGCCATCATATGCTCAAAGACTTGGCCTACATTGTTACCGATGACCACTTGGAACTGTCCGCTGCTTTCCACCACTGTAATGACACCAGGCGTAGCTTCCAGTGCAGCTTTGTCCGCTTTTGTGCGATCCTTTAATTTAAATCTCAAGCGTGTAGCGCAATGAAATACCGAATTGACATTCTCTTCGCCGCCAACGAGAGTCACTATTTTTTTGGATAGCTCTTTATCACTCATGTTCAGAACTCCTTAAGTGTTATTCTTGCTACTGATAGGATTTACCGTTTACAGCTGTTGCTAAGATGCGCCGGCGTGCATCTTTATAACCTTGTAAACAAGAAAAACCTAAACTCGTGGTGAAAACGACGCACTCCTTCTATGAGGGAACGTTGATTTCACCATCAGTTTAGGTTTTGCCTGCCTTACCAGTCACAATCCATGAACGATGAGGATATGAAATTTTTAGCCTGATATGTTATTACGCTCAGTTACCCGATGAATGTGAATCGTTAGATATACATATTCATCTTTGCTTAAATATTGATCATATGTTTTTTCTAGATATTCATTAATTTTTTGGGCACAAGCGAAAGCTTCGGTATATGTTTGCTTTACCTGGTTGTACAAAAATTCTTCACCACTGTGAATAACCTCTTTGCGAATCACTCGCATTGCAAAATATTGCAAATGGGTCAAAAATCTCGAATAGCTAAAAGAAGACTCATCCAGCACAATCCCATAATGATACGTAATAATGTTCAATATGTGTTGGACAATCTCGGTCATTTTCAGTGTAGCCTTCATCTCGTTACCGTCTATCCGTGCATTCACCATATGCAATGCAATAAATCCCGCTTCGTCTTCGCCCAATTTTACACCGAGCGTATTTTCTATTTTTTGCAGAGCATCCAGTCCAACTGCAAATTCTTTTTTGTAAAAGCGTTTAATTTCATACAGCATCGCGTTTTTGAGTGCTAATCCTTTTTCTTCCCGCTGTATGGCAAAATGAATATGGTCGGTCAATGTTAAATAAATGTTATCACTTAACTCCGTATCCAGCACTTCTGCTGCATGGGTCACGATTTCATTCACGACCTCCAGATGAGACACGGGAATATCGTTCAGCAGCTCAGTTAGTCTGGCCGTGAACTCGTTTTCATTTAACATGAAAATCTTATCTATTTTATGATCATCGACTTGGTCGCCAGCCACCTTTTTGAAGGAAATACCTCTTCCCATGACGATGACCTCTTTGCCTTTATCGTTTTTAGTCAACAGGACGTTGTTATTGAGCACCTTCTCAATAATCATTGAAGTTCCCCCCTCCCATCCTTTACCAATAAAAAATGCCCAAGCACAATTCAATACTATTGTTAACAATAGCACTCAATTGAACTCAGGCATTGCCCGCATCACCGGTCACAATCCTTCGATATAGTGCTATTGTAGCACAAAAAAAAGCGATTTCAACATATTTTATTCTCTTTCGACAAAAAATATTTTATATTAAGGCCCATTTGCCTAGTTTGCGAGTCAACAGTAACTTTAAGTGGTCGTACGCTCAATGAGGCTGTACTCCAGCGAATGAAGCTCCATTTGGCGTCCAATCAGCTGAGGAGAAAGCATGAAAAAAGCATTTTGTGCCTGAGCCATAATGGGATTTTGAACCGTTGTAATTCCCATCGTGTGCGCCAGCTCCGTGTTATCAAACCCAACAATCGCCAGATCTTCTGGTACCTTTAGCAATTGTCTGCGCGCTTCGCAGAGAATGCCCACTGCTACATAATCGTTAGCACACAAAATAGCCTCCGGAAATTCCTCACGATGCTGTAATAAATTGCGTACAACCTGTTCGCCGTCACGAATGTTATAAATAGAAGAATAGTTCCAGTGCTGCAACACTGGCAGATTGTGTTCACTCATGATCTGCTCATAAGCTCGTTGTCTGCTGTGAGTATTGATGCTGCTTGGACGACCAAAAGCATTGGCTATACGTGTATAACCTTTTTGTATCAAATGTTTGAGCGCTAACATATATCCTTCATACTGATCCATTGCGACGGAGCGAATATCGGTATGCTCCATTCGTTGCCATGCCACGATCGGTCCATATTTGCAATAAGTACTCAAAAAATCAGTGTCATTCACGCAGGAAATGATGACCAGCGCATCGACTCTTTTTCTTTTTAAATCCTCGAAAGCTTGAAGCTCTTTCTTTTTGTCTTCTCCCGAAGTATAAATAATGGTTTGAAATTCATATTGTCCTGCGATTTCTACAAAGCTGTCCAGAAATGCCAGAACAATTTCATTAATAGTTGATGTGATGATACCAATCTGAAGCGTTTGGCCCTTGGATAAAGAAATCGCATTCCGATTAGGAACATAATCTAATTCCTGCATGATTTTTAAAATTTTAGTTCTGGTTTCGTGGCTTACATGGGGGGACTGATTTAACACTCTGGATACCGTAGCTTTGGAAAAGCCCGCCAGTTTTGCAATTTGATCAAGATTCGACATGATGCTTCTCCTCACCTAAGAAAAAAATACTTGACATGAAACGCGTTACAACAATTAGGATGCTTATGAGGGCATTACGTCTATTTTAAAGCATCTATCGGTGCATTTCAAAGGATAACGGTCACCGTTAGTTATTGATTCGCATTGCAGCACCTGATGGGTTATTGACTAGAGTGAAAACATTAGATAAGAAAAGAGGTTTTCATACCATGACGAAGACGCTAAAAGGATTCCCGCAAAACTTCCTATGGGGCGGGGCAACTGCAGCCAACCAATTGGAAGGTGCTTTTGACGTAGATGGAAA
The DNA here is from genome assembly GCF_002872435.1 of Paenibacillus sp. lzh-N1. Lineage (NCBI taxonomy): Bacteria > Bacillati > Bacillota > Bacilli > Caryophanales > Paenibacillaceae > Paenibacillus > Paenibacillus sp. lzh-N1. The sequence continues at coordinate 3,038,296 of NZ_CP025696.1, forward strand.
AGGCCTGTCCAGCGCAGACATGATAGCCTATGTACCTAAGGCAGAACGTAAAAACGATCATGCTATAGAAATTTCGTCTGAACGACTGGAGGACATCTTGGCAGGGAAGGTAAACGCCCGTTTTCCAAAGCGTGAAGGAGTGGACTTCTACCACCGCTACAAAGAAGATATTGCTTTGTTTGCAGAAATGGGCTTTAAAGTATTCCGGATGTCCATCCACTGGTCGCGGATTTTCCCGAATGGATATGATGCCGAGCCGAATGAAGCAGGATTGCAATTTTACGACAATGTATTCGATGAGCTGCGCAAGTATGGTATTGAGCCGTTGGTAACATTGTCACATTATGAAACACCGCTAGGTCTGACACAGAAGTATAATGGCTGGTTGGGACGCGAAGTCGTAGATCATTACGTAAAATATGCCGAAACAGTATTTACACGCTATAAGGATAAAGTAAAATACTGGCTGACCTTTAACGAAATCAATGTCATGACTATGAGTCCGTTTACTGGCGGCGGTGTGGTTATTGACCGTGTAGAAAACAAGCAACAAGCGATATATCAAGCATTGCACCATCAATTTGTAGCAAGTGCACTGGCGACCAAACGGGGACATGAGATCATTCCGGGTGCTCAGATCGGCTGTATGCTGGCTCGCATTGAAAGCTACCCGCATACGTGTAACCCAGAGGATATTCTGAAAGCACAGCATGAAAATCAAATGAATCTGTTCTTTACGGATGTGCATGCTCGTGGGGAGTATCCCAACTATATGAACCGCTATTTTGAAGAAAATAATATTGTGATCCAGACAGAACCCGGCGATGCTGAAATTTTGAAAAATAATACGGTTGATTTTATCTCATTTAGCTACTACATGACCTTGACCGTATCGGCAGGTCCAGAAGGAGAAAAGGCAGCAGGGAACCTGATTGGCGGTGTGAAAAATCCGTATTTGCAGTCCTCCGATTGGGGATGGCAGATTGATCCGATCGGCCTGCGTGTTACACTAAATACGTTTTATGACCGTTACCAAAAGCCGCTGTTCATCGTGGAAAATGGCCTGGGTGCGTACGATAAGGTAGAAGAGGACGGCTCTGTGCATGACACGTATCGCATTGATTACTTGCGTCAGCATATTGCCCAAATGAAGGAAGCCATTGCTGACGGTGTTGATCTGATTGGTTACACCAGCTGGGGTCCTATCGACCTTGTGAGCATGTCTACTTCCGAAATGTCCAAGCGCTACGGATTTATTTACGTTGATTTGGATGATGACGGTAACGGAACGCTCCAACGCTCCAAAAAGGACTCATTTAACTGGTATAAAAATGTGATAGCAACCAATGGCGAAGAATTGTAATTCTATATCGTTTTGGCGGGTACAGCAGAGAAAATTAGGATGCAATCTGCTGTACCCGCTTTTTGTATAGACACCCTATTGATTTGTCAGAGGGCTTCACAAATTTTTCACTTGTAATACGCTGAAAGTTTTCTGTATAATAAATAAAAATTTCATATGTCTGGTTGATGTTTGCGGGAGATGGAACGAAAGTTCCGACCGAAGGGGCAAAACTCTCAGGTGCTTAAGCTGATTTACAGCAACAAGCAGGGACCGTAAACGGACAGAACTCTGGAGAGACCCTTAATTGGGCGCCGAAGGTGCACCGCAGATTATCATCTGCTTAAACTCTCAGGCAAAAGGACAGAGACGCGAATAACCTGTGACAGGGAATACTCTAGGCTTTTTAGAGATAAAATCCTGTACAAATTGGTTTATTTTTCGTGCCTTTAACCTCTCCAGGAGTCGAATCAACGGATTTGACTCTTTTTTGTTTTTTAATATGCTGGAGGAGCGGGTTGAAATGAATTTGGTACATTTATTAGAAACAATTGACAGTTGGATGTGGGGAGCGCCGCTTCTAATTCTCGTCATGGGCACTGGGTTGTGGCTAACGATCCGTCTGAAGATGCTTCAGATTATTCGATTGCCCTTAGCGCTCAAGCTAATTGGTAAAGCGCCGGACGAAGGCAGCGGGGATGTCAGTAGCTTTGGAGCATTGAGTACGGCACTCGCAGCTACTGTAGGTACGGGAAGTATCGTCGGTGTCGCAACAGCGATCAAACTGGGTGGGCCCGGTTCATTATTCTGGATGCTGGTTGCAGCTTTTTTCGGGATGGCAACCAAATATGCGGAAGGGTTATTATCCGTTAAATACCGTGTTAAAGACCGGAACGGACAATTTTCGGGTGGACCGATGTATTATATTGAAAACGGGCTTGGCCGCCGTTTCAAGCCGCTGGCGATGTTGTTTGCCTTTTCTGGTATTCTTGTAGCACTATTTGGAATCGGTACTTTTCCGCAAGTAAAGGCTATCGTTTCTTCTACGGAGAGTAGCTTTGGCGTGCCAACAGTAGTTACAGCAATCATTATTTCCGTGTTGACGGCTGTTGTTACGATTGGAGGACTCAAAAGTATCGCCAAGGTATCCACAAAGATTGTTCCATTCATGTCGGGGCTCTATATCGTGGTTTGTTTAATCGTACTCATTAAGTTTGCAGGAGAGCTTCCTCATGCGATCGCGCTAGTATTACAAGGGGCTTTCTCGACAACATCTGCGACGGGTGGTTTTGCCGGAGCCACGATTATGCTGGCAATGCGAAGCGGAGTTGCCAGAGGGATCTTTGCAAATGAAGCTGGTTTGGGAAGTGCGCCAATCGCAGCAGCAGCAGCTAAGACGAAATGGCCCGCAGAACAAGGACTAATATCCATGACGGGCGTTTTTATCGATACGATGATTATTTGTAATTTGACAGGATTTACATTGCTGGTTACGGGAATATGGAGTGGAAATGATGATGGAGGTCTGATGACTCAACATGCGTTTTCCAGTGCCTTTCCGGCTGGAGCAGAGCTCGTGACGATTAGCCTTATTTTATTTGCGTTCACAACGATACTTGGCTGGAACTACTACGGGGAACGCTGTGTTGAATATTTGCTTGGGGTCAAGTGGATTAAACCATACCGTTATCTGTTCATCATACTGGTTGCCGGAGGCGCGTTCATCAAGCTCGATGCCATCTGGCTGCTGGCAGATATTTTTAACGCAATGATGGCTTTTCCGAACCTGATTGCATTGCTCGGCTTGTCGGGAATTGTCGTTGCCGAAACTCGCACCTATATGAACTCTTTGTATCCTAATAAGAAAAAGGGCATTCTTGCAGGTGCCAATGTAGGGGCGGCTATCCAAGTAGAAGAAAAAGGACAAACGATCAATTCATAAATAATAAAAGGGAGTGCTCTCAGCCATCACAGGCTTGAGGACACTCCCTTTTAATTGTTATAAGACTGGTATTTACCGACATTTTATTTATTCTGAATAGCCATTAATTCATAATGTTTACAAATCTAAGGGTTATTACATGGAATCATAATCGTAATTTGAAAATTTGAATCCGTAATTGTTGTATTTAAATAACCACCGTACTTCTTTATTACTTGATGGATGTTAAGTAATCCATACCCATGTTTTTTTGAAGGGGAATTGTATGTTTTGGTTGAGAATGCTGTATTGAGACAATTACTTTTTGAATTGCGAACATAAATCCATAGGGCAGAATTATCGGTTAAAATTTCCAAATGAATTGAATGCTCTTTCTTTCTAGGAAGCTGCCTTACAGCTTCAATAGCATTATCGAAAACATTACCTAAGACAATACATAGATCATGACTTCCAATACTAATGTTTGCAGGGTTAATATGGATTTGATGAAAGAAAGCTATCCCACTTTTATCAGCGATGCTGAAAGTGTGATTTACCAAGGCATCAATAACAAGATGTCCTGTTGTTATATGAAGTCGTGGTGATTCTATATTTTCTAGAGTTTGGTTAATGTGATTAACACCCTCTTCCGTCCTCTGTTCTTGTAGACAAGCACGGACAAATATTAACTGTTTTTTGAAATCATGAATACTTCGTTTGATATCACTAAGAGATCGAGTTGTTTCTTTATAATGTTTTTCTTGCATCAGCATTTGCTTTTGAAAAAAGCGTGAGAGGTTTGACTTTTCTATCAGCTTGTCCATTAGAAAGACAATAATTACGTTCATTCCAATAATACATATTATTGACATTATAAGGAATGAATTATATTTCATTAAAGAAAATAAACTATAATGTATGAATAAGTTAAACGATGTTCCTATTAATATTACAAAATAATACATAATCCCTATCTTGTATTTTCTCCCTTTTTTTAAATAATGAACGAATAGTACTATAATAAGTATGAAGTATAAAGAGGCGAAAAGTAAAAAAAGGTTAACTATTGGATTGGAAAAATCACTTTGCTTTGTTGTGCTAAACAAAAATAAAGAGTAATTAGAAAACGAGGTGACATTAATGTAAACGCAATGATTCAAAAAACTCACCCTTCCTGAAAACGAGAAATTATAAAACGAGCATACGCCTCACGAAGCGATTTAGCGTGAGAACGACCTACAGGAAATTCTTGTTGGTTTGACATAATAACAGAAGTAGTTGAAAACTTACGTATATGAACTAAATTCACGATTATTGACCTATGTATAAACACAAACGGATATTTTAATTGTTCATAAACCGCTTTCAACGTTCCGGAAATAAAATAGTTGTGTGAATCCGTTGCAATACAAAGTTCATTATGGATGTAATTGTTTTCACCTTTTGAGATGGCTATGATTTCAGAGTGTCTCAATACAAGATGCTCAGTTTTATTTTTCACAGATAGAAAGTGGGATACTGAAGAACGCATATAATGACATAGTTTATTTATCTTTTCTACAAAGAGTTTATAAGTAAGGGGTTTAAGTAAATATTGAAATGCTTGTACTTCAAAACTTTCTAGCATGTATTCTGGATAGTTAGTTAGAAATATGATTTGAACTTCTCGGTCAGGAAAAAGGCGAATAAGTTTTGCAGTTTCAATTCCCGATAATTCCCTCATTTCAATATCTAACAAGATAATATGAAAGGAGTATCGCTCTTGTGAACTATAAGATTTGATTAGATCTTCCCCCGATAAAAAGAATTGTAGATTAAAATCTAAGGATTCACTTACTGACATACACATGAAAAAGTGTTGTAAAATTTTATGCATTGCGGGATCATCGTCACAAACAGCAACTTGAAACAAATAGACCACCTCAAATATGTTATATAAATCCAGTATATTGTAAAAAAAGTCTATTCGAAGTGATGTTTTACATATGAAAACAATTACCATCAGGTTATGGAATTTTTGTTGGTAAAAGTTTAAATGCATACTTATACTGTGGAGAGGACGTAGCCCAGGCGAGGGAATGGATACGTTCTTTTTTATTGCTTAGAAACCTTATTTTCAGCCTATATAAAAGTATTCAGCTAAAGCTCTACTGGTTAAGTTCGCGTTACGACAACGGCAGGAACAAGCAGCTGCACGCTCCTAGTGCTTTTAATCTTTGCTGCTGTCTCAAGCAGTCTAATCCTTTATTTTCTTTGGACATATAAACAAAGAATTAACAAGTAACGTACTTTGCCATTAAAGAAATATAGGCAACAAAAATATTAATCTCACATGAAGCTGACATGTTTGGTCGTTGAGATGGATTTTTTTGCATTTCAGGATACAAGCTTATTTTTTCTTTTTGCCTTATGCTACATTAAAAGCCGAGAAGTAAAAGCTATCTAGGGTGCACTGCAAGAATGAAATTTGCAACTCAAAATGAGCGTACATCTTATTTTTAAAACTTATGTGAATTTTGTCACTAATTAATAATCGATTCATAATTACATAGGGACCGTATCCATTCTAAGGAGGGCTAAAATGAAAGCTTCGCAATATAACTTTATTTTTAATGACATTATTGAAAATACCGATAAAACGGTACTTTATAATTCTCGAACAGGTGCATTGGCAGTTCTTGAACCGGAGTACTATAAACAGTTTTGCGAACTTACAAACAATGGATTGGCAATAAATAATGATACTTATCTTAAAAATCTTATCGAATGTGGCTATATCGTAGAAGATAATATGAATGAAAAAGCATATGTAAAGGTAAACCTCTTAAAAAATCGGTTTGAATCTTCTAATTTAATGCTAACAATTGCCCCTACAATGGCCTGCAATTTTCGATGTGTATACTGTTTTGAGAAAGACCAATATCATAACAAAACTATGAGTGAAGAAACAGCTCAAAGTATAGTCAATTTTGTTAAAACAAATGCTAGTAAACTTGACACTCTTAATGTTACATGGTATGGCGGTGAGCCCTTGATTGCAATGAAGCAGATAGTTAGGATATCGGAAGATTTTTTGGAAATATGTAAAGAAAACAATATACAATATACGGCCAGTGTCATTACAAACGGCTATCTTTTAAATAAAGAAAAAGTTCAAACGTTAATCTCATGTGGAGTAAATGATATTCAAGTCACTGTTGACGGTCCTAAAGAAGTACATGATCTTAGACGCCCTTTAGTAAGTGGAAGAGGGACATTTGATGTCATAATGAATAACCTCAAGCAAATTAAAGGGATGATTAAGATATTTATGAGAATAAATACTGACCAAGACAACTGGTTGAATTTACATGAAATCGTAGGATTCTTAAAGGAAAATTCTTTATTGGAAAATGTAATACCTTATCTAGGATTAGTTACGCCGACGAATGGAAAGTATGAGGGAACTAAGTGCTTGACAGACGAGATGTATTCAAAATTTAATTTAAAATTTATGTCGGAAAATGATATCCCAATTAGTTATATTTATCCTGCACCTAAAGGTAATTATTGTTCTGCGGACAAGTATAATAGTTTCGTTATTGATCCTCTTGGTCATTTATATAAATGTTGGAGCGATATTGGAATTATTGAGCAGTGTGTTGGAATTATAAATGAAGATACATCAGTGAAATGGAATACTGAGCTTCTTGGTTGTTATTTATTATATGATCCTACTGAAGATGAAAAATGTTCAGACTGTAAGTACTTACCTGTGTGTTTAGGAGGATGCCCTCACAATAGAATGGCAGACTTTAACATATGTGAGCAATATCGTTATAATTTGCAGGAGTATATTACCGAGTGCACGAAAGTATTACTGGCTGGACAATTAACGGAAAATAAGAAGGAGGTTTCTGAATCATGTTAATGCTAAAAAAAATGTGTATTGTTTTATGTGGTTTCTTACTTATGGGGATGCCATTAGGTTCTTCAAGTAATGCAGCTTCAAATGATGTTAAGAATATCAATCTAACGGCTATAAATTGTAATGTCACCGTTACAAAAACTTCAGCAAGTGATTTTAGTTATGAGTATAACAAATCCTTGTATACTGTCACTTCTACATTAAGTGGATCTACAATTTACATCACAGTAAAGGGGAAAGGCTCAGTTAACGGCATTTCCGACAGAGTTAATATTTTAATTCCTGAAAAAAGTTATGAAAAAATAACGGTGGAAAGTACAAAGGCTGGAGTTTCACTTCCAGAGCTAAATACTAATCTTGATATCACAGGTGTAGATGGTTCCTCAATGTCAGTTCGTGTGCCTGTAGGATACTCAAAAGCCATTAATTATGACAATACAAAAGGTTCAGGTTCCTTAACTTTTAGTAAAGGAGCTTCCGATTACACGGTTACAGTTAAGACGACTGCAAGTGCATTAAGTGTTCCTGCGGGATGGCCATTGTTTAGACCAAACTTAACATATAACTATATAAATGGGGCAGGTAAAGCAAAAATAAATATCACGCTTGAAAACAGTGCATTTTCTATTGCAGCTCAAAAGTGATAAGTAGCATATAGTTTTTCAACTGTATGTTATTTATATAAATTAAAATTTAAGGAGGGAAAAACCATGGACGTATTGGTAAAAAGTGCTGTACAAGTAAGTGCACATTGTCCTTTCCACGGTTCAAGTGGCTGTACTCTTTCTTGTTCCTACAAGATGTAGCTTAAGAGAAGTAACATTACTTAGCGAGATGCTGTTTCAGCATCTCGCTAAGATTTACCTAATATGAAATATAGGTGATGAATATGATAGTCCTAGAATACTTGAAAAAATACCTTTCAAAAACGCGCAAGTATGTATTTTTTTACATTGCAGTTACTTCAGTATTGTGGATTATAGGAATTATTGTGCCTTACATCACAGGCATATATATTGATTATTTAGTATCAAAAAGTAATATAAGTATCATTTTATATTTTGTACTGTTACTGGGGATTATAAATATAGCAAACATTCTCATACAATATTTAACTGCTCTTTTCTCTACCAAATTGAATAATTTATTATTATACGAAATCTGCAATGATATCTATCAAAAGATATTTAAAACCAAACTGTCGGTCTTCAAAGATAAGGATAATGCATACTTAGTTGACCAAATTAATAATGATTCATCCACAGTAGTTGACTTTTTTTCAAATAATATTTCTAACTTAGTATTGCAAGTAATAACAATAATTGTCAGCGGTATTATTGTTTTAAAAGCTGATGTACTACTATGCGTTATAATTTTCTCGCTTATTCCATTTTATATATTTACATATGTGGTTTTTAGAAAAAAATTGTATAAAGCAAATTTGAAATACAAAAAAGAAGCAAATGAATACTACTCTAAAAAAGTCGAACAAATTAACAAATTGGTTTTTATAAAGAAGAATGTACTCTTTAATGAAATGAATGAGCGGTTAAATAAAGCATTTAATTCATTATTTAGAGTTGCGACTTCACAAGTGAAAACTAATTATATTTTCTCAAATCTAAATCAATTTATATTGATCATCTGCTATATATTTGTAATTGGAATTGGAGGTCATAAAGTTGTAATTGGCCAAATGAGTGTAGGGCAGTTCACTATAATTAACACCTACCTTTCAATGATCATCTCGTCAACCTCATATTTATTAAGTTTAGCAAGCTCATACCAAGAGACGAAAGTATCGATAGAACGGTTAAATGACATTATGAAATCTGAAAATGATATTTATGGTAGTGCAACACTTGTAGAATTAGAGAAAATAAGTATTAAAAAATTAGGTGTTAAATATTCTGGTGAAAGCGTATTTAGAGACTTTTCATATGATTTTTCTAAGGGTGAAATTTACGGGATATGTGGCCATAATGGTTCAGGCAAAACAACATTACTTAATACTATGATAGGTCTATATAGTGATCTTTACACAGGAGAGATAGCTTTTAATAATTGCTCCATAAAAGATTTGGATATGCTTAATATGAGGCGTTTTAAAATTTCTTATGTAGAACAGAATCCGGAGTTTTTAAATCTACCAATAGAGGAATATTTAAAATTTGGAATTAATTTTTCGAAAGAGACTGCTAGTAACCAAAATGAGCTTATAAATGCCTTTGGTCTTGAAGGGATGATAACAAAATCTAACCTTGAAAATATATTAATAAATGAAAATGGGAGCAACTTTTCTGGTGGTGAAAAGCAAAAATTATCTTTGATTCGTGCATTAAGTAAAGATTCATTCTTAACGATTCTTGATGAGCCAACATCAGCCCTAGATTCAAAGAGTGTAAGTGGACTTGTAGAAATATTGACTAAGCAAAAGTCAAGAAAGATAACAATCGTGGTATCACATGACCAGAGACTATTAGCAGCATGTGACCATATCCTGAATATCGAAATCCAAAAGGAACGTGATGATATTGGATTCCACAGTTATGGAGTTCTTTAGAAACATCGAAAAACAGTATGGGAATTATTCTCGACTATTTAAGTTATTTCAGACAAAGAATAAATCCTATTTATATGATGTGGGCACAGGCAAAGTAATGGAATGTAATGAAATAGAGTATACATTTCTAAATAACTTACAATTGTACGGAGATATAGCGAAGGTAATAAATCCTATTAAAGTTAATGATGATACATTGACTATTCTAATTGACTTAATACATGTTGCGCATGAGCAGCATTTATTCCAAGCTCCTCCTCTTTTATCCTTTGCACTATCAGAAGATGAGGTTTTAAAAAATGCAAAAAGCCATCTAGAACAGGTTACACTGGAGTTGACCGAACAATGTAATATGGCATGTCACTATTGCATATATCATTCAGGAAACATAGACTTCAGAGAGTTTGGACGTAGACACATGTCCTGGCAAGTAGCAGAGTTAGCAATTGATTATACTTTAAAAAACTCAGGTAAAAAAGTCGCGGTAACTTTTTATGGTGGGGAGCCATTAATAGAATTTAAATTATTAAAGCATTGTGTAGCCTATGCTCTGGAAAATGGCGCTGGTAAAGATCTAACTTTTTCAATGACAACAAATTTAACCTTAATGACTGCTGAAATCGCAGAATATCTATCTACAATCCCTAACTTTGGAGTTGTATGTAGTATTGATGGTCCAAAGGAAATACATGATTGTAGAAGGGTATTTAAAAATGGCGCGGGCACTTACGACAAGGCAATTCATGGTCTTAAATATCTAATTAATGCTTATGGAGAAAAAAGTAATTCCCTTATATCGCTAAGCATGGTAACACCCAGACCAACTAATGATGCGGTAATGAAAAAAATTCAAAATTTCTTTAATTCTCTTTCGTGGGTACCTAAGGATATTACTAAAAATATTTCTTATGTGAGACACTCGTCTGACATAGAGAAAACGATTACTAAAGAAAACCCTATACATTGTTATGATAACCCTGTAGGGAACTGGACAACTGATCTGATGTTAAATAATACTTATACATCACAAAGTAACCCATTCACAATCGATTTTTTACACAAACAATTCTCAATAATACATGATAGGATTTTAACTGAAACTCCTTACCCGAATTATAATTTAAATGGCTGCTGTTCACCTGCGACAAGAAGAATCTATGTAACGGCAAATGGAGATTTTCATTTATGCGAACGCATAGGAAAATCACCTTCAGTTGGGAATGTTTACAGTGGTTTAGATGAAACTGTGTTAATTGATCTTTATATAGAGGACTATTGTAAGGAAAGCTTACCACAATGTTCTGAATGTTGGGCTATACGTCTATGTTCGGTATGTTACGTCGAATGTTACGATAGTGACAAATTTAATATTGAAAAAAAGAGAATGGCTTGTAGGCGTTCTTTAGATATGCTAGAACATGCATTGATAAGCTATCATACTATCTTGGAAAACAAACCACATTTATTAGAAGCATTAAATCATATTACTTTGGTGTAATCTATAAACAAAGTAGAGTTGAAGGAGGATTATAAGTGAGAATTGTAAATCCATTTGGAAAGAAGCCTTTAATGGCAAATAGTCTTGGAATTGTTCCTTTATCTTGCATATGTTCTTCCGGTAGTAATAACATACTTCATGATTTTGGACATGGCTCGAATTGTGCATGTAAATGTCGCCCTGATAGACAAATGAATAGTAGTGCAAACTATGATATGGCTTTGAGTTGATCTATTAAAGGATCAACGTTTGTAGAATATCAATTTTGAAAAAATCGCTTCTACTCAGTTAGATGAGTGGAAGCGATTTTTTATTAATCATTACAAAAATATGGAAACAAGTTTGCAGGGGAATATGGATCACAGGCAGACGGTGCATATTCAATCGTATGCGAAGCTCAGTCTTCGAAGTAACTCATTTGCAGTGTTCCATTTAGGGCAGTATTTCCAGATGGGAATCAAGTGAAGCTAATCTTTGATCGCTCCAGCGGCAAGATCGGAAATAAACTGGCGGCTGATAAAAAGAAACAAAATAATAAGAGGGAGTACAGCCAGCAGGGTGCCAGCAATGACCATCGCATAGTCCGTATTGTAAATCCCGTTCAACTGGGACAATGCAATCTGGAGCGTAAATTTGCGCTCATCCGTTAAAACGATTAACGGCCATAAGTAATCATTCCAAGCTCCTATAAAGGTAAATGCGCCGAGAAAAGCGAACGCAGGTCTTAAAATCGGTAGTGCTACATTCCAGTACAGCCGAAAAAAGCTGCACCCGTCCATACGCCCCGCATCCAGCAGCTCTTTGGGAATGGATTCTTCTGCATACTGGCGGATCCAGAAAATGCCGAAAGCATTTACCATACCTGGGATGATGAGCGCTTTGAACGTACCTACCCATCCAAAGGAAGCCATCATGACAAAGGAGGGGACGAGCGAAAGTTGTGAAGGGACCATCATTGTAGCTAGCAGTATGACGAATAGCATCTTTTTGCCCGGAAAATCAAACTTGGCGAATGCAAAACCGGCCAGTGAATCAAAAAACAGCACCAATAGGGTAACAGAACTGGCTACAAAAAGGGTATTAAAAAAAGCTCCGGCAAAATCAATCTGCTGCAATACTCTCGTTATGTTATCCAGGAAGTGGCTGCCGAACCACAATTGTGGCGGAAAACGATAGATGTCTGAGGTTGTACGGGTCGCCATGACGATCAGCCAGTAAAATGGAAACATCGACAGGATGATACCTACCAACAGCCCGGCATATAGAACAATGGATTTTGCACGTGTCTGCATCATGTTGTGACGCTCCTTCCATCGTTATTTTTTACCTTGAACGAGTTTCCAATTGATGATGGAGAATACAGCAATGATGAGAAACATGCCCCATCCGACGGCAGCACCATATCCAAAATAGTTGTTGATGAACGACTCGCGGTACAGGTATAAAACGATGGTCATGCCACTTGCCCCGGAACCGCCGTCATTACCGACCAGAACCTGTGGCTCAGTGAAGAGCTGCATACCGCCGATGGTGGACGTAATGACTGTAAATAAAATAACTGGGCGCAGCATGGGAATGGTGATGCGGAAAAAAGCCTGTGCTCCGGTTGCGCCGTCTATTTTGGCGGCCTCATACAGCACATGCGGAATACTCTGGAGTCCAGCCAGATAGATGATGGCGTTGTAACCCATCCATCTCCAGACGACCATGGAAGAAATGGCGATTTGGATACCCCACGGCACATTGAGCCATTGGATCATAGGTAGCCCCAAAAGCTGCAGAAGATAGTTGAGAAATCCAAAATTGTTGGCAAATAAGGCGCCGAAGATGATGGCAACAGCAACAATAGACGTCACATTGGGCAGGAAGAATCCAACTCGCCATAAGGTGCGCAATTTCACAAAAGGGGCATAAAGCAGAAAGGCAACAATAAGGGCTAGAAGTAGCATTGGAATCGTGGCATACACCCAGATCACAAACGTATTGCCTACAGCCTGCCAAAATTCGGTGTCTGTCACAAGGTAACGAAAGTTACCCCAACCGTTATAGGTCATGTCTCCGATCCCGTCCCATTTGTGAAACGCCAGGTACAATGAAAAGCCAATCGGAAACAAGCCAAAGATGGCAAACAGCAGATAAAATGGCGAGATCGCAGCATATACGGCCCGGTGCTTCCAGATTTCTCTCAGCATATTGTCCACACGCCTTTTTTGGATTTTGTTTTTTACCGCTGTAATTCCCGTTCAATTCGTTGCATCGTTTCCGACCATAATGCGTCGGGATCGGCATCTTGTTTGGCCACATTGGAAAGACGGCGGGTCACTATGCCATGGATGACAGGATAGCGCTCGCCGAAATAGCTGCTTTTCACATGACGTGCGGAGGCGGCAAAAATGAGACCAGTGGCCTGACCACCAAAGAAAGGCTCGGGTGTCTCCATGACTGGATCGTCATAGACGCCGGGAGTGGATGGGAACAGCCCGATTTTGTGGTAGGCTTCCAGTTGGTGTTCCGGGTTTTGCAGCCAGGTCAGGACTTCAAAGGCTTCTTTGGGGTGTTGGCTGGATTTGAGGATAGAGATGAAAGAACCTCCCAGATTGCCGTCTCCTCCAGGAGCCCGAGCGACTCTCCATTTGCCTGTTGTATCCGGTGCAGCCTCTGTGAGAACTTGCTTCATCCAGATTGCCCCTACGAACGAGGCGATTTTACCGTTATTGACCGAAGCGTTCCATTCGGGAGTCCAGCCATCCGCATTGGCGAGCAGATGCTTCCTATGGAAATCCACAGCGGTTTTCCAGCCTAGGCGGATGTCAGGAGATTGATTGCCGACATAACTTCCGTCCGGCTTGAAGTATAGGTTCGTATGCTGAGCAAGCACTTGATTGTAAACGTTTACAATATTGTCAGCCAAAAACGAACGACTTCCGAATTTCTGACGAAGTTGTTCTCCGGCTGCCATGTAATCATCCCATGTACGGATAGAGGAACTGACCTGTTCAGGATCACTAGGTAAGCCCGCCTGTTCAAACAGGTCGCTACGATAGAAGAGGGCGGTGGGTCCAGTATCCATAGGAAATGCAATCATTTTACCATCAGGAGTGATCCCCTGATTCCATTTCCATTCCAAATATTGATCCTTCAGGCGATCTGCTCCGAGTTCCCTTAAATCATAAAAACGATCTGCACTGGGGAACAGCTCCACCATCCAGTCGTTCAGAGCTACGATGTCTGGTTCATCGGAACGAGCTGCGAGCGTTGTCTTCAGTTTGGCTTTAAAGTCACCGCCTATTTTTTGAGTTTTTAATTCAATGTCGGGGAACTGTTTTTCCGCCTGGGCGAGCAATTCATCATCAATAGAACGATTCCAATACCATAATGTAAGCGTTATCTTTTTTCCGTTTGACAAATTAGTTTCAGATGATTGGCCTTTAGAGGACAGGGACCCACTACAACCACTAATCATAGTGAGAAAAGCAAGACATAATATCAGCCATTGTACTGTCTTCACGTCATTTCCCTCCTTGCTGTCTGAATAATCTGCCTACTGAACAAGTTGTAAAATGGTTTAGCTCCATCATATGAAGCTGTTACCCATTTATGTGCATTGCCTTAACCAAAAACAAAAAATTTGAAACGTTTATCCATAAAAAAAAGCACGTGCGTCTGTTATAGGAAGATCGCACGTGTTTAAGTCAGGGGATTAGCTTCATGACATCAATCGTTGTATCTCATCTTTCAGAGTTTCGGACCGAGTACCGAAAATAACCTGCAGGGTACCGTTCCCAAGCCTGATAATTCCTGACGCTCCGAGCTGCTTAAGAGCTTGATCGTTAACCATTTTGTCGTCTTTGACGACAAGGCGTAGCCGTGTGATACAGGCATCAATGCTTTGGATGTTGTCTGAACCGCCGAGATAGGTTAGGACCTTGTCTGCATGACTGGACTGAGTGTCGCATAGGGTGCTTGCCTTTCCGTGGGGTATGGATTCGTTAGCCTCAGATAAGAGATTGTCATCTACATCGTCTTCACGTCCGGGAGTCTTTAGGTTGAATTTGAGAATGATGAAGCGGAATAGAAAATAATACACGAAGGCGAAGACAAGCCCGATCGGGATCATTCGCAAAGGGTGAGTGGAGAGCTTCATATTGACCAGATAGTCAATGAGACCTGCTGAAAAAGAAAAGCCAAGTTTGACATCCAATAGGTATACGACCAGACCGCTCAGCCCTGTCAGCAGAGCATGAACGCCGTAAAGCAATGGTGCAATGAACATAAACGAAAATTCGAGGGGCTCAGTAATTCCGGTCAGGAACGACGCTAGCGCAGAACCAATAAAGATGGAAGCGACAGCTTTACGTTTTTCCGGTTTGGCCGTATGGATGAATGCGAGAGCCGCCGCCGGCAGAGCGAACATCATAATGGGGAAGAAGCCGGACATGAACATACCTGCCGATGTATCACCTGCAAAAAAACGCGTCAGATCACCATGAACAACTTCACCTGCAGCATTGGTATAGTCACCAATTTGAAACCATGCGATCGAGTTCAACACATGATGCAAACCGAGCGGGATCAGCAGCCGATTGGCAATCATGAACACCATTGAGCCGATTCCGCCAAAGCCGACAATCCAGTTGCCGAAGGCTGCAATTCCATCTTGTATCGGACTCCAGATCATGCCGAGCAGAATGGCTAGAATCATGGTCGTGAAGGCGGTAATCATGGGGACAAAACGTTTGCCCGAAAAAAAGCCAAGCCAATCTGGAAGCTGAATATTGTGATATTTTTTAAACAGGTAAGCAGACCATCCGCCGATAAAAATACCACCCAATACGCCCATGTCCAGCTTGACGTCGTCTGGAATATACGCAAATATACCCGGTACGGCCGCCAAAATACGGGTCAGCACCAAGTAGGCAATGACTGCCGAAAGTGCGGCTACCGCGTCGCCTGCCAGGCCAATGGCAACACCGATGGAGAAAATGAGCGCCAGGTTGCCGAAGATGGCACCCGCTCCTTCGTTCAGAAAAGGAGTGACATAATGATTCAGAAATCCACCGACTCCAGGACCAAGCGGAATGTCCGTTTCATAATTAATGAGAGCTAGCCCTTGCAAGATCCCTGCGGCGGGTAAAGTAGCTACTGGAAGCATTAACGACTTGCCGATTTTTTGTAGAAATTTCAGCATAACATTCTTCCCTTCTTCATCAAGTTTGGGAGTGTCGTATTCATCCTGAAATCCTTACGTCCAGCCATTTTTTTACATCATAAATCGCGCAATCTAACATGGTCAACGATTATTTTAGAATACAAAAAGACGTAAATCCGTAGTTGACATCGCTTACATGCTTATATAATATCAAATTTAAGTTAATAATCGTGACGGAGACGAGAGAGCCACGCAGACATCCCATGGTACAGCACAGGGTTGGTTTGTGATGGCTTTTCTTTTTTTGCGCGATGAAAACGATCAAAATCGGAGGATCTATTGAGGAGGTTGGTTGTATGTCGCCATACGCAGCCGAATTCATAGGGACAATGATTCTTATTGCCCTAGGTGGCGGAGTGTGCGCAGGGGTGTCCCTGAAAAAGTCATTTGCTCACGCTTCCGGCTGGATTGTGATCGGAATGGGGTGGGGGCTCGCGGTAGCTATTGCGGTGTATGCGGTGGGTCAAATCAGCGGAGCGCATTTGAATCCGGCAGTTACACTCGCGTTGGCATTTCAGGGTAGTTTTCCATGGCAGGATGTTCCCGGCTATATTGTGGCCCAGCTTTTTGGGGCCATGGCGGGTGCAGTGATCGTCATTTTGCATTATTGGCCCCACTGGAAAGAGACGGAGGACGCAGCAACCAAACTCAGTGTATTTGCGACAGGACCAGCTATTGATCATCCGTTTGCCAACGTGCTTAGTGAAATGATAGGTACTTTTATCTTTGTCCTTGCCTTACTGTCGTTTGGTGCCAATTCATTTACAGACGGTCTGAAACCGCTGATTGTTGGTTTTTTGGTTGTCAGTATCGGTTTATCCCTTGGAGGTACAACGGGTTATGCCATCAATCCAGTGAGGGATTTTGGACCGCGTCTGATGCATTATGTGCTACCGATTCCCGGGAAGGGAGCATCCAACTGGGGATACGCATGGGTGCCCATTGTAGGACCGCTATTGGGGGGATCTTTCGCAGGGCCATTTTATCAGGCCATTTTTAAGGGAAGTGTAACTTCGGCTTTCTGGATTTTATTAGGGGTCATCGCGGTGGTACTTTTGATTACCTTCCGTATCAGTCGTACTTATAAAAATCATAAAATGAATCATAAGCTAACAGCGTAAAAACGATGGATTTACACGGGGAGAGATGAACATGGGAAAATATATTTTGTCACTAGACCAGGGAACGACAAGTTCAAGAGCGATTTTGTTCAATAGCGAAGGAGATGTGGTGTACTCAGCCCAGCGGGAATTTCCACAATATTTTCCTCACCCTGGCTGGGTAGAGCAGAATGCGAATGAAATCTGGAGCTCTATTCTGGGCGTTATTGCCTCCTGTCTTTCCGAATCGGGTGTAAAAGCTAACCAAATTGCTGCCATAGGCATTACCAATCAGCGTGAATCGGTGGTCGTGTGGGACAAAAATACAGGATTACCCGTGTATAACGTACTCGTATGGCAATCACGCCAAACCTCGGATATTTGCGAAGAATTGAAGCGGCAAGGGCATGAGGAGTTGTTTCACAGCAAAACAGGGTTATTGATCGACCCGTATTTTTCAGGCACTAAAGTAAAGTGGATACTGGATCATGTAGAAGGTGCGCGGGAAAAGGCGGAACGAGGCGACTTGTTCTTCGGTACGATTGACTCGTGGCTAATCTGGAAACTATCCGGTGGAAAGGCTCATGTAACAGACTACTCCAATGCGGCCAGAACGCTGATGTACAATATTTATGAGCTCAAGTGGGATGAAGAGCTGCTGGACATTCTGGGTGTTCCAAAAATCATGCTGCCTGAGGTAAGGCCCTCTTCCGAGGTATATGCGCACACCGTGGATTATCATTTTTTTGGTCAGAATGTACCGATCGCTGGTGCAGCAGGTGACCAGCAGGCAGCCTTGTTCGGTCAGGCTTGTTATGAAAAAGGAATGATCAAAAACACTTACGGCACAGGCTGCTTTATGCTGATGAATACGGGGGATCAGCCTGTTGAATCCAAGCACGGTCTGATCACGACCATCGCTTGGGGACTGGAGGAAGGCAAAGTGCAATACGCACTTGAGGGGAGTGTGTTTGTTGCGGGCTCGGCGATCCAGTGGCTGCGAGACGGGCTGCGCATGTTCCGTGAGGCGAAGGACAGTGAGCCTTATGCGGCCCGTGTTTCCTCTACAGAAGGGGTGTATCTTGTACCCGCTTTTGTCGGACTAGGCAGCCCCTACTGGGATAGCGAGGTGCGTGGAGCGATGTTCGGTCTGACGCGGGGAACCACAAAAGAGCATTTTATCCGCGCCACCTTGGAGTCGCTCGCTTATCAGACCAAGGATGTGCTTACAGCTATGGAGATTGACTCAGGTATTACGGTGAAGATGTTGCGAGTGGATGGTGGAGCTGTGTTGAACAATTTTCTGATGCAATTCCAGAGCGATATTCTGGATGCGACGGTGGAACGGCCGGTCATCCATGAGACAACAGCGCTGGGTGCCGCATGTCTGGCAGGCTTGGCGGTTGGATACTGGAAGAGTACAGATGAACTTCGTAAGCGAGTGAGGGTGGAAACTTCCTTTACCCCTACGATGGATGAAGCAACACGTGACAGCCTGTATGAAGGCTGGAAAAAGGCCGTGAATGCAACGATGGCCTATAAGTAATAGCTTAAACGAAGAGGCTCTATATATTTAAACTGTAAAAAGGTGACTTCTGAATTTCAACAGGAGTCACCCTTTTTGAGGTATATGCTATCCCTTGATCCTCGTATGGTTCCAATTTTGCCGGGCTCCGCAAGAGGTACGAATGACTAGTTCGGGCTCTACTTTAATACATTTCGTATCCATTTGTTTATTCATCAGGTCAAACAGCACCATGGCGGCTAGACGACCTATTTTTTGCTTGTCTTGTTTTACAGTCGTCAATGGAGGATCGGTATAACGACAGGCTTCAATATCATCACAGCCTACTACAGCAATATCCTCGGGTACCCTCAAGCCGCTTTCCTTAAAAGCACGGATGGCACCAAAGGCAAGCAGGTCGGTAGCCGCAAAAACAGCTCTTGGTAAATCTCCTTGCTGT
Organism: Paenibacillus sp. lzh-N1; assembly: GCF_002872435.1. Lineage (NCBI taxonomy): Bacteria > Bacillati > Bacillota > Bacilli > Caryophanales > Paenibacillaceae > Paenibacillus > Paenibacillus sp. lzh-N1. The sequence goes on from NZ_CP025696.1 coordinate 3,057,800, forward strand.
ATCCACGCCTTCGCGATCTGGTATCCATCCTCTGCCGCATAGTCCTTACCATACACGATCCATTCAGGTCTGAAATCAAGGCTAAACCGCTTTAGTGAAGCGATAAATGCTTCCTCTCTCTCTTTAATAACCAAGGAGGGGCGTTCAATGCCTATAAAACCCATCTCGCGGTATCCATTCATGTAAAAGTGCTCAACAACCTTCATTGAGATCTTTTGATTGTCGGACATAATGTAGCAGGAACTGGCTCCGGTTAGCTCAATATCGACACCGATGCAGGGGATAGGACTGGCGTCGAGATCGAAAACACTTTTCTCCACTTCGTCCCCAGCAATAATAATGCACCCGTCCACTGAGAAATATTTCGAGCGAGCCCAATAGTCCTCTCCATTATCCAGAAATTTTTCATTTGAAAAAAACAGCAGGTCATAACCGAGCAAGCCAATCTGCTTTTTGAAAACATTAATGATGTCCACAAAAAAAGGATGACTAAAATCGACATTCAGCTTGCCAGCGAATATAACGCCTACCAGATTGGATTTTTTGGTAGCAAGTGTTTTAGCCGAGGAGGAAGGTCTATAGCCTGTTTCCTCCATAATTTTAACTACTCGCTGCCGGGTTTCCTCACTGATATCTGTGTAATTGTTTATGATTTTCGAAACCGTCGCTACTGAAACGCCTGCCATACTAGCTATTGTTTTTATATTCATGGAATCCTCCGCAACTAAACTGATTTAGTTAAATTGACTTTGTATTTCAAATTCAATGATTACTCGTATTCTATGCTACCTCATAGATGGGAGTCAACAGAGTTAATAAAGGATTTATCCTAATATTTTAAGGAGTAACAACGATAATTTAACGGTGATTATATTTTTTTGATATTTCATAATTCTCTATTTACAAATACAGGTTATTCGATACATAATAGTAGCTGTAATTAACTAAACCGCTTTCGTAAAAGTGAATGCATTTACCGCTGGTTATTTTGCATATTTTCCTCCAACGCTTTATTGTCGGCGGTGTAATGGCCGGAGCTGTGAAGTCTTTATTTCTGAAAGGAAGGTACCGAGTATGAGTGAGAATATCTTTGTATTTCCTGATACGTTTATGTGGGGAACTTCAACCTCTTCCTATCAAATTGAAGGTGGCACAAAAGAGGGCGGTAGAACGCCCTCCATTTGGGATACTTTCTGTCAAATTCCCGGGAAGGTGATCGAAGGGGATTGTGGAGATGTGGCTTGTGACCATTTTCACCGCTTTAAAGAAGACGTGCAATTAATGAAACAGCTTGGTTTTTTACATTATCGTTTTTCTGTGGCTTGGCCGCGCATTATGCCCGCGCCCGGCGTGGTCAACGAACAAGGGCTGCTCTTCTATGAGCATCTGCTGGATGAGCTTGAGTCGGCCGGGCTAATTCCAATGCTGACTCTGTATCACTGGGATTTACCGCAGTGGATTGAGGACGAAGGTGGATGGACGCAGCGAGAGATTATCCAACATTTTAAAACGTATGCCTCTGTAATCATGGACCGATTTGGCCAGCGAATTAACTGGTGGAATACGATAAACGAGCCTTATTGCGCTTCTATTTTGGGATATGGTACAGGGGAGCATGCCCCTGGGCATGAGAACTGGAAAGAAGCCTTTACTGCCGCCCATCATATTTTGATGTGTCATGGGATTGCGATCAATTTGCACAAGGAAAAAGGATTAACAGGTAAAATTGGCATTACGCTAAACATGGAACATGTGGATGCCGCTTCCGAGCGACCCGAGGACATAGCTGCTGCCGCCAGAAGGGATGGCTTTATTAATCGTTGGTTTGCTGAGCCATTGTTTAACGGAAAGTATCCTGAAGATATGGTGGAATGGTACGGAACGTATCTGAATGGATTGGATTTTGTACAGCCTGGTGATCTGGAGCTGATTCAGCAGCCGGGAGATTTTGTAGGCATTAACTATTATACCCGCAGTATCATTCGAGCAACTAACGACGCCTCATTGCTGCAAGTAGAGCAGGTTCACATGGAGGAGCCAGTAACAGACATGGGATGGGAGATTCACCCTGAATCCTTTTATAAGCTGCTGACGCGGATTGAGAAGGATTTTAGCAAGGGCTTACCCATTCTGATTACGGAAAATGGAGCAGCGATGAAGGATGAACTGGTGAATGGACAGATTGAAGATACCGGGCGTCAGCGCTATATTGAAGAGCATTTAAAGGCGTGTCATCGCTTTATCCGGGAGGGAGGTCAGCTCAAGGGCTATTTTGTCTGGTCTTTCTTTGATAACTTTGAATGGGCCTGGGGATATAGCAAGCGTTTTGGTATTGTACATATCAATTATGAGACGCAGGAACGGACCCCCAAACAAAGTGCGCTGTGGTTCAAGCAAATGATGGAGAAGAACGGGTTTTAAACAGAAAACCAGGTGCAAGTTAGCGATAGCTTCAATTTATGTAGGCCGTCATGCTGTAAAACAGAGCATAACGGCTTTTTAATTTTATAAATCCTTGCGTCAGGTAGGGGATCTATGCAGAAATATCTTGCAAATCCAATATAACAGGGCAGTGGTCACTGCCTGTAATATGGCAATCAATACTCGCATCCATTAATAGCGGACGAAGCCTCTCTGAGACGAGGAAGTAATCAATCCGCCAGCCGATATTCCGTTCCCTCACCTTTGGCATGTAGGACCACCAGGAATAAACATCTGTCCGATCAGGATAAAAATATCTGAAGGTATCTATAAATCCGGCGTTGAGGAGCTGTGACATGCGGTCTCGTTCCTCGGGTGTGAAGCCAGCATTACCGTAGTTGGCTTTGGCATTTTTAAGGTCGATCTCCTGATGAGCCACGTTCAAGTCTCCGCAAATGATGACAGGCTTCTGAGCGTCTAGTTGTTGCAGATAGCTGCGAAAACGGTCTTCCCATTCCAGTCTATATGGCAATCGCGATAAGTCTCGTTTCGTATTTGGTGTGTACACATTGACGAGGTAAAATTTTTCGAATTCTAGTGTAATAGTTCGACCCTCTGGCTCTTCATTTTCTTCAAGTCCATAATGCACAGAGAGCGGCTTGATTTTGGTGAAAATAGCTGTGCCGGAGTACCCTTTTTTCTCAGCGTAATTCCAGTATTGAGCGTATTCCTCCATGTTCTCCATGAGGATTTGTCCTTCTTGAAGCTTCGTTTCCTGTACGCAAAAAATATCAGCATTCGTTTCTTTTAGATAAGTATAAAATCCTTTGGTTACACAGGCTCTTAAGCCATTTACATTCCAAGATATTAATTTCATTTGATTAAACTCCTTACTACTCTACGCAGTCAAGCGGTGTAATGGTATACCCTCGATAAAAGGCTGTCCCAGACAAGCGCTCAAACAGCGCTGCGGAAACAGCCTTTTCTACATTAAAATAGGTTGTAATACGATGCTAGGCTTCAACATCCACAGTGGGTCCTATTTCGCTGGAAAATAAAAAAAGCTTCCTAAATAGGAAGCTTCGGCTATACGTCCCAGGAGGGATTCGAACCCCCGACCGACGGCTTAGAAGGCCGTTGCTCTATCCAGCTGAGCTACTGGGACATAAAATTCAAGCGAATATTAATATATCATATGGATGAAAAAGATACAAGTCTTATTTTGCATATATCGCTTATTTGGGCTCTACACCACATAAATTCAGAATACACATCGTTTTTTTTGCCTTATAAAAGGGTATGTTAGAATACAGGTGAATATGTTGAAGACGAGTGGTTGAACTTCGGCTGCTGTTTCTCATATAATCTACAAATACTTTAGCTTGCGGAGGAGAGGGGGTGCCTTGAAAATAAAGGACTCCAAGGTGACGACAAAAGAAAATAATATCGTATTGTTTCCGAAGACACTGGACTACTATCAAATTCAACTTACGGTGATGCTTGAGAACGAACGTTACGGAGAGGCGATGGGGATGCTGCGTTTTTTGATGCAGTGTCAGGGACAGGAGCAGAAACAATACGATGAATGGAACGCTCTGTTACAATGGCTGGAAGCTGCATTTCCACAGTACGCTGACAGCGGGACGGCAACGGACAATGTGGAAGAAGACGAAGTCAGTGAAGTTGAGTTGGCTCGCCGTCATGCACGCTTTAAGCAGGAACAGGATGCAGGCTACGGTAACAAGCTTTTGCAGATGGCTATGGATCAACCGTTATCCGAACAGACGATTCTAGCTTTGGAACAGCTATCCTACTTGGAACTGCCGGAGATCGACGATGCCTTGCTTCGCTGGATTACTGAACGGGAAATCCATCCTCTTCTCCAATTCCGTGTTCTACAGACAATGAGACGCCGTGGAATAGAAGGGACGATAGAAATCAGACGGGGTGATGAAAAGACGGAAATCGATATTGAAACGGTTCCGTTACAGCCCGATGAGTTTCCAGAGGCGATTATGCGTATTTTGGAACGGGTAGCTGACCAGACTGAAGTGCATGAGCCTACACTATTCTATTTTGCACAGGAGCTATGGTCACAGTTTGTGATGGCAGTGTACGGTACGAAAGATTATAGATCAATGTTGGTGGAAGAGGACGGGATGCCGGATATTTGGGCAGCAGCACTCCATCAGACCGTTTCGGAAAGTTTGAACGGGAACAATAATGAGGAAGAAACCCGCGCTATATATGGCATTACAGATGCACTACGCTTCCGTTTTGAGCAAGCGTATCGGTCGATGCGATTATTCGTCGCGGCGGGAATGAACACTCCTTAATGACCGGAAACGTTTACCTGTTAAAGCATTCAAGGGCTGCTCTTGAAAAAGACAGTAATGTTAGATATACTATAGTGGTTATTTTGTGTGCGTTGATTGTAATGAAAACTAAGTGAAGATTTTGTTGGAGGGGAAAGCATAAAATGAAAGCAACTTGGGAGAAAATAGAGAAGAACCTTGGGGTTCTTGAAGTTGAGGTAGACGCGGATCGTGTAGCCGCTGCACTCGACAAAGCTTTTAATAAAGTGGTTAAACAAGTAAGTGTACCAGGATTCCGTAAAGGTAAAGTACCACGTCCTATCTTTGAAAAACGTTATGGTATTGAAAGTCTGTACCAGGATGCAATTGACTTCCTGTTGCCAGAAGCATACAGCCAAGCTGTAGAGCAAACAGACATCTTCCCAGTAGATAGCCCTGATGTTGAAATTGATCAATTTGCTAAAGGCGAATCTTTCAAATTCAAAGCAAAAGTTACGGTTAAACCTGAAGTAACTTTGGGCGATTACAAAGGCGTAGAAGTGCCTGTAAGCAAAAACGAAGTAAGCGACGAAGAACTGGCTCAAGAGCTGGAGCGCCTGCAACAACGTCATGCTGAATTGGTTGTCGTTGATGAAGATGCTGCTCAATCTGGCGATACAGCTATCATTGACTTCGACGGTTCCGTAGACGGCGTACAATTCGAAGGTGGACAAGCTGAGAAGTATTCTCTGGAACTGGGTTCCAATACCTTCATCCCTGGCTTTGAAGACCAAGTGATTGGTTTGCACACTGGTGATTCCAAGGACGTTGAAGTAACATTCCCTGAGAACTACCATTCTGCTGACCTCGCTGGTAAACAAGCTGTATTCAAAGTAAAAATTCATGAACTGAAACGCAAAGTTCTTCCTGAATTGGACGATGAATTTGCTAAAGATGTAAGTGAATTTGACACACTTGCTGAATTCAAGGAAGACTTGAAAAAGCAATTGCTGGAGCGCAAAGAAAACGAAGCTAAAGCAGCTCGTGAGGGCGCTGTAGTGGAGAAAGTTGCTGAAAATGCAACAATCGACATTCCTGAAGCAATGGTCAAGAGTGAAGTGCAAAACATGGTTCGCGATTTCGACAACCGTCTGCGCAGCCAAGGCATGAACCTTGAAATGTTCCTCGGCTTCTCCGGTCAAAGCAAAGAAGACCTGGAAGAGCAAATGAAAGCAGATGCTGAGAAGCGCGTACGCAACAACCTCGTGCTGGAGCAAGTGGCTAAAGCAGAAAACATCGAAGTTTCCGAAGCGGAAATTAATGAAGAACTGCAAAACATGGCTGACACTTACAAACGTTCTGTAGAAGAGATCCGCAGCATTCTGGAAAGTAACGGCTCGTTCGCTAACTTGAAAGAAGAGATCTCCCTGCGCAAAACAATCGCTTTGCTGGTGGAAAACAGCAAAGAAGTTGAAGCGCCAGCTGCAGCTGCTGAGTAATTTAAACGATAAAATATACGGTGTAGGCTATAACAGGCTGCAACGTAGTAATTAGATAAGGATAAGGCACGTAGTGAAAGTTACGTGCCTTATTTTTACCTTAGACAACCCAAATTTTAGTCGTTTATGGAAAGCGCTGTGAATGGTGTTTTCTGTTTTACATAAGTCACTACCGTACATTTGCACATACATACGAAACATGGTTAAATATGAGAAGGTCTCGGCAGGGTGTCTGTACATAGCCTGCACTTCATATATGAGCAGGCAAATATGACACGAGACTCTGAACATGTTAAAATATTTTGTAAGGTGTTCACGTTTCATGATTGCCGCTTCCGTTTTAATGGGACATAAGGAAGCGGATGAATACAGGTGTTCATTTTAATAAAGAAAAGAGGTTGGTCGTGATGAGTCTCGTCCCTATGGTTGTGGAACAAACGAATCGAGGAGAACGATCTTACGATATTTACTCGCGGTTGCTTAAGGATCGCATCATTTTCCTAAGTGGCCCGATTGATGACGATGTCGCCAATCTCGTCATTGCACAGCTATTGTTCCTTTCTGCGGAAGACCCGGAGAAGGACATTAATTTGTACATTAACTCGCCAGGCGGTTCTGTTACTGCAGGCATGGGTATATATGATACAATGCAATTCATTAAGCCGGATGTATCGACGATTTGTGTAGGTATGGCTGCTAGTATGGGTTCTTTATTGCTCACAGCTGGTGCACCAGGCAAAAGATATGCACTTACCAATAGTGAAGTTATGATCCACCAGCCGCTCGGCGGCATTCAGGGGCAAGCCTCCGACATGCTGATTCATGCGGACTGGATTATCAAAACACGTGCCAAGCTGAATCAAATCTATGTGGAGCGTACAGGTCAGCCCCTCGAAAAAATCGAACGTGATACTGACCGGGATTTCTTCATGGAAGCGGAAGAGGCAAAAGCATACGGTATCATTGACCAGGTGCTGTCTAAACCGATTAATCTGTAAAGGGGTGGCTCTATGTTTAAATTTAATGATGAAAAAGGACAATTAAAATGTTCTTTCTGCGGTAAATCTCAGGATCAGGTTCGCAAGCTTGTTGCCGGACCGGGCGTATATATATGTGATGAATGCATCGAGTTGTGCACGGAAATTGTGGAGGAAGAATTGGGTCATGAAGAAGAAGTAGATCTGAAAGACATTCCAAAACCAATGCAAATCCGTGAAATTCTGGACCAATATGTTATTGGTCAGGATCAAGCGAAAAAATCATTGTCTGTTGCGGTATATAATCACTACAAACGTATTAATACACAAAACAAAATTGATGATGTGGAACTGCAAAAAAGTAACATTTTGATGCTTGGACCTACAGGTTCGGGTAAAACGTTGCTTGCGCAAACCATGGCTAAAATTTTGAACGTCCCATTTGCTATCGCAGATGCCACTTCCCTTACGGAAGCGGGTTATGTGGGTGAAGACGTTGAAAACATTTTGCTGAAACTGATTCAAGCTGCCGATTATGATGTAGAAAAAGCAGAACGCGGCATTATCTACATTGACGAAATTGATAAAGTAGCTCGTAAATCTGAAAACCCGTCCATTACGCGTGACGTATCGGGTGAAGGTGTACAGCAAGCATTGCTTAAGATTTTGGAAGGCACGGTTGCTTCTGTACCTCCGCAAGGCGGTCGCAAGCATCCACATCAAGAATTCATTCAAATTGATACTACGAATATCCTGTTCATTTGTGGCGGTGCCTTTGATGGTCTGGAGCAAATGATCAAACGTCGTATCGGTAAGAAGGTCATCGGCTTTAACGCGACTAGTGAACAAAAAGATCTGAAACCAGGCGAATATACCTCCATGGTATTGCCTGAGGATCTGTTGAAGTTCGGTCTGATTCCGGAATTCGTAGGACGTTTGCCAGTCATTTCGACGCTGGAACCACTTGATGAGAAGACATTGGTTCGTATTTTGTCTGAACCGAAAAATGCATTGACCAAGCAATACCAGAAGATGCTGGAACTGGACAATGTGCAGCTGGAGTTTAAACAAGATGCTCTGGAAGCCATTGCTCGTGAGGCGATCAAGCGTAACACGGGTGCTCGTGGCCTTCGCGCAATTATTGAAGGTATTATGCTTGACGTTATGTACGAAGTTCCTTCCCGTGATGATGTGACGACTTGCGTCATCAACGAGCAGGTAGTAAAAGACAAAATTGCACCGGAACTCGGTGGTACAGATAAGGATAAAAAACAAGAAGAGAGCGCCTAAGGATTGATACTTCGCGATCTCTACAACATGAGAAGCCAGATCTCCACTTCACGAAACCTGTATGAGGTTTTATGGGGTGGAGGTTTGGCGTTAATGGGAGAGAAAAGTATATGTTCTTAAGACAAGACACACGTCCCGTTCAAGTCGGGAATCTGACGATTGGCGGCAGCAATGAAGTCATCATCCAAAGCATGTGCACAACCAAGACGGCAGATGTGGAAGCTACAGTAGCCGAGATTCTTCGTTTGGAAGAAGCCGGATGTCAGATAGTGCGGGTTACCGTCAACAATGAGGAAGCTGCCGCAGCTATTAAAGAAATTAAGAAGCGGATTCATATTCCGCTGGTTGCAGACATTCACTTTAATCACAAGCTGGCTCTACTGGCAATTGAAAATGGAATTGACAAGGTTCGCATTAACCCAGGCAACATTGGACGACGTGAAAAAGTGGAAGCTGTCGTTAAGGCATGTAAAGAAAAGGGGATTCCGATTCGGATTGGTGTTAACGCCGGATCATTGGAACAGCATTTACTGGATAAGTATGGCTACCCTACGCCAGAAGCGATGGTAGAAAGTGCACTGTACCATATCGGGATACTGGAAGAGCTTGATTTCCATGATATTATCGTATCACTGAAGGCTTCTGACGTTCCAATGGCGATTGCCGCTTACTCGAAGGCAGCTGAAATTATTAAGTATCCCCTCCATTTGGGCATCACCGAAGCCGGTACACTCTTTACTGGAACGGTTAAAAGCGCGGCAGGTATGGGAGCTCTGTTGGCAGCAGGTATCGGGTCCACCATGCGTATTTCGCTAAGTGCCGATCCGGTAGAAGAAGTGAAGGTAGCACGGGAGTTGCTCAAAACGTTTGGGTTGATCACGAACGCAGCTACATTGATTTCTTGTCCGACTTGTGGGCGTCTGGATATTGATCTGTTCTCTATTGCGAACGAGGTAGAGGATTACATTGCAAAACTCAAGGTGCCGATTAAAGTATCTGTACTAGGGTGTGCAGTTAACGGCCCGGGTGAAGCGAAGGAAGCTGATATCGGAATTGCCGGAGCACGCGGAGAAGGTTTATTGTTCCGTTATGGAAAGATGATTCGCAAAGTCCCTGAGGCTGAAATGGTTGACGAATTGAAAAAAGAAATTGATATCATCGTCAAAGCTTATGAGGAAACAGGTAAAATACCCGGGCGTGAAGAGCGTCACACTGCCGAGAAAGTGTAGGCATAAGCGGTTATTTTAAAATAGGTATAATCATAAACTATTGTCATTGTTTAAACACCGTGGAGAGCAGCTCTGCTACAGAACTGTTCTTCGCGGTGTTTTTGTATTTCTCTCTGATCTTTTGAAAGACAGCCGTTTAGCTCTCGTGGAAAAGGAAATACTGTCTTTCATAGAACAGCATTTTCAAATTGCTGAGATGAGAAACGGAGGGAATACGATGGACTTGACTATGATATTGTTATTGGTGCAAATGTTTTTCGGGATTGTTATTGGTCTGTATTTCTGGAACCTTCTACGGAGCCAGAAAACGAACCGTAGTGCGGTGGATCGGGAATCTCGGAAGGAATTGGATAAGTTGCGCAAATTGCGCTCTATTTCACTTACTAAGCCGCTAGCTGAACGCACACGGCCTGCCACGTTACAGGATATCGTCGGTCAGAAGGACGGGCTGCGTGCGCTCAAGGCGGCGTTATGCAGTGCGAATCCGCAGCATGTCATTATTTATGGCCCCCCTGGTGTAGGGAAAACGGCTGCCGCACGTGTGGTGCTGGAAGAGGCCAAGAAGAATCAGTCCTCCCCGTTCAAAGGGGATGCTAAATTCACGGAAATTGATGCCACAACGGCCCGTTTTGACGAGCGTGGTATTGCGGACCCGTTAATTGGTTCAGTTCATGATCCAATCTACCAAGGGGCAGGAGCGATGGGTGTAGCAGGTATCCCTCAACCTAAACCCGGAGCTGTAACGAAGGCTCATGGAGGGATGTTGTTCATTGATGAGATTGGCGAGCTGCATCCAACGCAGATGAATAAGCTGTTGAAAGTGCTGGAGGATCGAAAGGTATTTTTGGAAAGTGCATATTACAATTCAGAAGATTCGCATACGCCTGCTTACATTCACGATATTTTCCAAAACGGTTTGCCGGCGGATTTCCGTTTGGTAGGTGCGACGACCCGTTCGCCGCACGAGCTGCCACCTGCTATTCGATCCCGGTGTATGGAAATTTATTTCCGTGCCCTGCAGCCGCAGGAGATTGCTCGTATTGCTGAAGATGCTGTACACAAGCTAGGCTTTGGCCCTTGTCCAGAGGCAGTAGAGGTTGTACAGCGTTACGCGACCAACGGCCGGGAGGCAGTCAATATGATCCAGCTTGCTGCTGGTTTGGCACTTACCGAGAAAAGGGAACGACTCGATGCTTCGGACGTGGAATGGGTAGCGGGTAGCAGCCAAATTCAACCCCGTCCTGATCGGAAAATACCGGGCTTGCCGCAAATCGGATTCGTTAACGGATTAGCCGTATACGGTCCGAACATGGGGATGCTGCTGGAAATTGAAGTTACTGCGGTTCCGGTTCCCGAAGGAAAGGGAAGCTATAATATTACGGGCGTTGTGGATGAAGAAGAGATCGGAGGTAACTCCCGAACACTGCGTCGTAAGAGCATGGCTAAAGGCTCTGTGGAAAATGTTCTGACTGTTTTGCGTACGCTCGGTTTATCCCCCTCCAATTACGATCTGCATATCAATTTTCCTGGGGGGACACCAGTAGATGGTCCGTCGGCAGGGATTGCAATGGCAACAGCTATTGCCTCCGCGATGCGAGGAATTCCGGTGGATCATGAAATTGCCATGACTGGCGAGATTAGCATCCATGGCCGAGTCAAGCCGATTGGCGGCGTATTAGCCAAGGTCGAAGCTGCTTTTCAGGCTGGAGCCAAAAAAGTGATCATTCCGCAGGACAACTGGCAAGCTCTTTTTGATAGCATTGAAGGTCTAAAAGTCATCCCTGTACAGTCGGTGACCGAAGTGTTCCGTCATGTGTTCGGAGAAGAGATGACGACGGATGCGCCTGTACATGCGCCAATTGAGACTTTTCGCCCATCCCAGTCCTCCTTGTTACAGGCGGATGGAACGCATAATGGGACGATTTCAGATACAGGATCTTGCTAATGAACTAGTCTTTCATTGGTTTTTTTATAAAACATTTGATAAAATATGAAAGATAGCAACGTGAGGATTGTAAAATCCGGAACCTGAGAATCACTGGAGGTGCGAAAGCGATGGGACCCACCAAGACAAAAGGTCGTCGTTTTCCTTTGCTGCCTTTAAGAGGACTTCTGGTTTACCCGAGCATGGTTCTGCATCTCGATGTGGGCCGGGAAAAATCGGTCAAGGCTTTGGAAAAAGCGATGGTTGAAGACAATTTGATTCTCCTGTGTTCTCAATCAGAAGTTAATATTGAAGAACCCACACAAGAGGATATTTTTCGAGTCGGCACGGTAGCCAAAGTACGCCAAATGCTCAAGCTTCCCAACGGAACCATTCGAGTATTGGTGGAAGGGCTGGAACGTGCTGAGATTATTCAATATACGGACAATGAAGAATATTACGAGGTAATGGCGAAGGAACTGCACGAGGCAGAAAATGTACAGCCTGAAACGGATGCGCTTATGCGCACTGTATTAACTCAGTTCGAGCATTATATCAATTTGTCCAAAAAGGTAACACCGGAGACTCTCGCTGCGGTATCTGATATTGAGGAGCCAGGACGCCTGGCTGATGTGATCACAAGCCATTTGACGCTCAAAATTAAGGAAAAGCAGGATATATTGGAGACGATCGACGTAACTCAGCGTCTGGAGAAGCTTCTAGATATTTTGAACAATGAGCGTGAAGTGCTGGAGTTGGAACGTAAAATCAACCAGCGTGTGAAGAAACAGATGGAAAAGACGCAGAAGGAGTATTATCTGCGTGAACAAATGAAGGCGATTCAGAAGGAACTTGGTGAGAAGGAAGGTCGCGCAGGAGAAGTTGAAGAACTACGCAACCAGCTAAGTGAACGAGAGTTTCCGGTTCCGGTGAAGGAGAAGGTCGAAAAGGAAATTGACCGTCTGGAAAAAATGCCGGCAAGCTCTGCCGAGGGTGGTGTCATCCGCAATTACGTCGATTGGCTGTTAAGCTTGCCGTGGAACAAGTTCACCGATGATGATCTTGATATTGTCAAAGCAGAAGAAATACTCGATAACGACCATTACGGGCTGGATAAGCCCAAGGAGCGGGTGTTGGAGTATTTGGCCGTGCGCAAACTGGTGAAGACCATTAAGGGACCCATTCTGTGTCTCGTAGGTCCGCCAGGAGTCGGCAAGACCTCGCTGGCTCGCTCGATTGCCAAATCCATGGGTCGGGAATTTGTCCGCATCTCTCTCGGAGGTGTGCGGGATGAAGCGGAAATCCGTGGTCACCGCCGGACTTATGTTGGCGCGATGCCGGGTCGGATTATTCAGGGAATGAAGACCGCAGGAACATCTAATCCAGTCTTTTTGCTGGATGAGATTGATAAAATGGCCTCCGACTTCCGGGGCGATCCATCGGCGGCATTGCTCGAAGTGCTCGATCCTGAACAAAACAACACGTTCAGTGACCATTTTGTTGAGTTGCCGTTTGATCTGTCCAACGTGATGTTTGTAACGACAGCCAATGCTGCGCATAATATCCCGCGTCCGCTGATGGATCGTATGGAGACGCTCTATATTCCCGGCTACACCGAACTGGAGAAGTTGGAAATCGCCAATCGGTATCTCCTGCCCAAGCAGAAGAGAGAGCATGGCTTGGGAGAGGAACAGTTGGTTATTGGGGAGGATACGCTGCTGCGAGTCATTCGTGAATATACCCGTGAATCTGGTGTGCGTAATCTTGAACAGCAAATGGCTTCTCTATGTCGCAAGGCGGCGAAGTCAGTTGTATCCGGTGGCGAAGGGCCGATTGAAATCACACCGGATAATTTGAAAGATTATTTGGGTATCGCCAAATTCCGTTACGGTGTAGCAGAACTGGAGGATCAGATCGGTACGGTTACAGGCTTGGCGTGGACAGAGGTCGGTGGTGAAACACTGATGATTGAAGTGACGGTCGTGCCTGGGAGCGGGAAACTGATTCTTACGGGTAAACTAGGAGACGTCATGAAAGAATCCGCGCAGGCGGCATTCAGCTACACTCGTTCCAAAGCAGTCGATCTGGGCATTGAATTGGATTTCTATGAGAAAAATGATATCCATATTCATATTCCTGAGGGAGCAATTCCGAAGGATGGCCCATCTGCCGGAATCACGATTGCTACCGCATTAATTTCGGCTTTGACCAACCGTCATGTATCCAAGGATGTAGCGATGACGGGCGAAATTACCCTGCGCGGTCGCGTATTGCCGATTGGTGGTTTGAAAGAAAAATCGCTGGCTGCCCATCGGGCAGGCTACAAAAAAATTCTGCTTCCCAAAGATAATGAACGGGATTTGAAGGATATTCCCGACAGTATCCGGCAGGATGTTGAATTTGTCCCCGTTGCCCATATGGATCAGGTGTTAAAGCATGCTTTGGTTGAGCAGGCAAGGGTACATTAGAGAGGAATTAAAGACACAATGAAAGTAACAAAAGCAGAATTTATAATAAGTGCGGTTGGTCCGGATCAGTTTCCTGTGGACGCTTTGCCAGAGATTGCTCTGGCGGGGCGCTCCAATGTTGGAAAATCATCACTGATTAATCGGATGATTAACCGTAAAAATTTGGCGCGTACCAGTTCTACGCCGGGTAAAACTCAGCAACTCAATTATTACCGGATTAATGATGAGCTCTATTTTGTCGATTTTCCCGGTTACGGTTATGCTAAGGTATCCAAAACGTCCCGCAAGGCTTGGGGACAAATGATTGAGTCTTATTTGCTGGAACGTGAGCCACTCAAGCTGGTGCTACAAATGGTAGATTTGCGCCACCCACCGTCCAAGGATGATATCATGATGTACGACTGGTTGCGCCATAACGGGCTTCCTGTCTGTGTTGTAGGTACAAAAGCAGATAAAATCCCTAAAACACGTCGAGAAAAGCACTATAAGGTAATCAAGCAGGAACTTGGAATACTTCCCGGGGGTTTGTTTATCCCCTTTTCATCCGAAGAAGGCATGGGCAAGGAAGAGCTGTGGTCGGTCATCTCCAGTTATATCGAGAATGACGACGATGAGCAGACGGAATTGTAAGGTTAGGGGCGTCCTTAAGGACGCCTTTTTTTTATGATGTTGGATTCAAAAACATTAAACTTACTAAAAAGGTAGGAATAATATATAATAAACAAAGGAAATAGTGGGATTTAAGCATAAAAGTGAGCATATGGAGGATAATACAGCTGCGATTCCGGTATTTTCCGTTTATTTTCGATGAATGGCGGATATTTATGATTTGATACGCAAGAAAGCGCAACAGGACTGATGTATAATAAAGTATAAAGCTTACACTAAAGGTTCAGGAAAGAATTGAGGAGATTGGTATGGCACAGCGGTTAGCCACAGAGTATGTAAAAACCACTTTGACCTTGTTAGAAACCCAAATGGACGAATTTTTGCAGGCAGTGGATGATCCCCAGGTGCATTACCGCATTAAAGTTCTGGATAACGGAAGACAGGAAATCGTTCTAGAGCATATTGCGGGTGAGGAAGTTCATTTATTTTTTGAAGCCAAAGAGGGAGCGTTTGTTTGTGAATTAACTTGCCGCTTAGTTCATCCACAGCTAACTCTGTTTATACGCCAACTATTTGTTCGCTTTAAGGGTGAAGGCATTGTTTACCGCATGTATCAAGGATTCACTATGGTGTATTTTTATAATGAAGGTGCGGTCCGCAAAATTATGGAAAAGAATGCGGAAGGCTCTAGGCTGGTGTTTGAATATAGAAATACAGTGCAAGAACTGCAACAGCTTTTTCAACATCAGAACGTCGAAAATGAAATAGCAGATATATACAACCTCATTAATTCGTTACTTGACGAGCGGAATTTGGCGCGTACTTTCTCTGAGCTGGAACAGATTGACGATAAGCTTCGGATGAGTTGCTCCAAATTATTTGCACTGGAAGCTTAAAAGGCTGAATATATGGAATGAATTGTTATACAGTGTAGTCCCTTTCTTTGCCGAAAGGGGCTTTTTTATTCCAAAAAAATGATTGCATTTGCTGCACATAGATGTTATTTTTAATCTCGTTGAAAATGAATATAGGAACCAGGATTCACTCAGGACATTGAATGTTGCGAGAGGTTATCCCTCGAGAAGTGAATGACGTAGGTCCTAGCGGATGAAATTTTTTTCAAACATTTTATTCCTAGGAAGGGGGAACCGAAAGATGGAATTGGAATACTCAACTTTCGGAAGACACGTTGCCGTAGATACTTGGGGTGTTGAGTTTGAATTACTGAATGATGCGCAGTTTCTGGAGGCTCAATTAGTTGAAGCTGCTGAAGCTTGCGGAGCAACGGTGATGTCCGTTCAATCCAAGCAATTCGAACCACAGGGAGCTACCGTGCTTGTACTGTTGTCGGTGAGTCATCTCTCTATTCATACGTATCCTGAGAGAGGGTTTGCCGCTATTGATTGCTATACTTGCGGTGAGACTGTTGATCCGCAGCTGGCTATTGATTACCTGGTATCCGTTCTAAAACCGAAAAAAACATATGCGAAGAAGCTAATTCGCGGCTTGGGAGAACTTCAGGTGGAATCACCGAAGTGCAAGTTAGCTGAGTTGGTATAAATCTTTTTTTATGGAGCCTTTTGTGCGTCCTATATTATAACCATGGAACAATTCCATGGTTATTTGTTTTAAAAGTAGTTCAAACTAAACTAAATCATACAGAACGTGCTGGATGTTTATGAAAGCTATCCAATTTTCATAAACAATTCATAAAACAGCCGAAGGGGATTCGGACTTCTGTGATATAATTAACATAGTTTATGATAACAATGAGTATTCTTATTACAGTTTAGGCAGGTGAATTTTACAATGCACATCGTCGTTGTTGGGTTGAATTATCGTACGGCGCCTGTGGAAGTCAGAGAACGGTTTACATTTGCAGAACAGGATTTGCCAAAAGCGCTGGAGCAACTCAAACTTACCAAAAGTGTGTTGGAGGGCGTAGTTGTCGCAACCTGCAATCGGACTGAAATATATGTTGTGGTCGACCGCCTTCACATGTGCGGTTATTTTATACGCAGTTTTATGGAGCAATGGTTTGGTATTCCTCGTGATCAGTTTACACAACATTTATATATATATGAAGACGAGCAGGCAATTCGGCATTTGTTCCGTGTGACTTGTGGTCTGGATTCCATGGTCATCGGAGAAACACAAATTTTGGGTCAGGTAAAGAATGCTTTTCTCCAGGCTCAATCTCAGAAAATTACAGCAACGTGGTTTAATATGCTATTTAAGCAGGCCGTCACATTGGGCAAGCGTGCCCATTCGGAGACGTCTATTGGAGAAAGTGCCGTATCTGTTAGCTATGCAGCCGTTGAGCTGGGCAAACGGATTTTCGGGATGTTTACGGATAAAAAGGTATTAATCCTCGGTGCTGGTAAAATGAGTGAGCTTACCGTTAAGCATTTGTACAGCGGCGGAGCTGCCGAGGTTATTGTAGCAAATCGAACTTTGTCCCGCGCCGAGGATCTGGCCTCCAAGTTTAATGGAACACCAGTTACGATGGAGGAAGGCATGAATCGGTTGTCGGATGTGGATATTGTGATTAGCTCGACTGGTGCTCAGGGGTATATTCTGGATCGCAACCGTGTCGAAGCCAGTATGAAACGTCGTCAGTCTCGTCCTTTGTTTATGATTGATATCGCGGTTCCGCGCGATTTGGATCCGGCTATTGGCGAATTGCAGAATGTTTTCCTATATGATATTGATGATCTGGAAGGGATCGTGGAGAGCAACCTGGAAATGCGTCGTACTGAAGCTGCAAAAATCGAGCATATGATCGAAGATGAGCTTAGCGAGTTTTATCAATGGTTGAAAACGATGGGAGTGCGCCCGGTGATTCGTGCATTACAGGAAAAAGCGGAGTCTATACATCAGGATACGCTGGAAAGCTTGTATAACAAGCTTCCCGAGCTGGATGAACGGCAGCGTAAAGTGATAAGCCGCTTGACGAAAAGTATGCTGAATCAGATGATGCATGATCCGATCAATCGGGTTAAGGAACTGGCTGTCCAAAAGCAGGGAAATGAGGCGCTAGACATGTTTAGCCACATTTTTGCTCTGGAGGATCGTTTGGAGGACGCTGCTCAGAAAGTAGATAAAAGCGATGCATCTGCGTTGATAAAACCGGAGGCTGGTGTTCATGGAAAAACCGGTCAGGCTCAGGCTTTGCCAGCGTCGTTTGCGCCGGCCAGCCTGTAAAGGTGGGTGAACAGACATGGCCTCAGGCATGCTTATATATGATTCAATGATTTATGTTTTTGCCCTGAGCCTTCTGTTTGTATTTTCGGATGGAATTCGTCGCAATGCGAATGCTAAACGGACAGGTACAGGGCTTCTTCTTGTCGTTGTAGTGCTCCAACTTGTTTTTATGGGAATGAGAACCTGGAATGAAGGGCATCTTCCCATTTTCGTGACCTACGACTTTCTGTTTCTGTTCTCATTTATTCTGGTGCTGATTTCTTTGTTTCTGTCACGTTATCAGCGATCGGAATTTGCGGTATTGCTGCTTAATATCATTAGCTTTGCTGTTCTTGTGCTCAACAATATCTGGATGGAGCCGATCGACAACCCGCTTGGAAATTGGCATACCGTACATGGGCTGCTTCTGATTCATATTGCGCTGGCTAATCTTGGATTTGTCGCAATGACGGTAGCAGCTGTATTTTCGGGATTGTATCTGTTTTTGCATCGTAAATTGAAAGTAAAGAAATGGAATGACACGATCAAGCGCCTGCCGAGTCTGGAAATGATGGATCGGTATACACATATGGCGCTGTTAATTGGTACTCCTTTGCTGGGAGTTTCTATTGTCGTGGCTGTCATTTCTATTATTGCCGAGGAACGTTGGCGTCTTTTACTAGATACCAAAGTGCTGATGACAGCGATTGCCTTATGCGTGTATATTGTATTTTTAGTGAGCAAAAGATTGAACCAGCGTTCAGGCCTTGTCATGGCAAAGTGGTCTTTGGTTGGCTACACGCTACTAATTCTTAATTTTTTGCTGAATTCCTGGTCTGTATTTCATCAGTGGACGGGAGAGTGAAAAGCCACTTGCAGCATTTTGTCCCGATTTCGTTGAATTGTAACAATAAGCTCTGTTGTGTTGTAGGCGGCGGCAGGATTGCGGAACGAAAGGTTAAGGGGATGATGGAAAGTGGGGCGTCCATTACCGTCATTAGCCCGAATATAACGCCGGATTTACAGGTTCTGGCCGATCACAAGCAGCTCCACTGGGTAAATCGCGTATATCGCGAGGGTGACCTCCAGGGAGCCTTTCTTGTATATGCCGCTACGAACCAGAGAGAAGTGAATAATAAGGTTGCGCATGAGGCCAGACAAAGGGGTATACTGGTAAATGTGGCGGATCGCTCGGAAGAGGGAGATTTTATAACGCCGGGTACCATCCGACGAGGGAGACTGACGATTAGTATTTCCACAGAAGGGGCAGGCCCCGCTGTGACCGCTGATATTAGATCAGCCTTGGATAAGTTGTTCGGTAGCGAATATGAGCCTTATCTGGATTTCATGCACGATATGCGACAGATCATCAAACGCAAGATAAGTTCCCCACAGCAAAGGACCAAACTATTAAGACGCTTGGCGAGTAGCGGAATTTTGGAACAAATACGACGTCATGAATTTATGGCTTGGACCGAAAAAGAAATAGATCTATGGATTGCGCAAAATCAGGAGGAATAACATGCGAACAATTGTGGTAGGCAGCAGACAGAGCGCTCTGGCGTTAACTCAGACCGGGCATGTCATTGAGGATTTGAATGCGCTGTGCGCGGAGCATGGATTGGATTTGCAATTTGTCATCAAAAAAATCCTGACCAAGGGTGACCGGATATTGGATGTAACCTTGTCCAAAGTGGGTGGCAAAGGGCTTTTTGTCAAAGAGATTGAACAGGCCATGCTGGCTGGTGAAATTGATATGGCAGTACATAGTATGAAGGATATGCCGTCCGATTTGCCGGAGGGTCTTGTCAATGGCGCTGTACCGCGCCGTGAGGACCCACGCGATTGCCTAATCACATTGGGCGCCAAGCGTCTGGAGGATTTGCCTCCAGGAGCCAAGGTGGGCACAAGCAGCTTGCGCAGAGCCAGTCAAATCAAGTCCATGCGTCCTGATCTACAATTGGAGCCAGTACGTGGCAATATTGATTCCCGTCTGAAAAAGCTGGAGACGGAAGGTTTTGACGCCATCATTTTGGCAGCAGCAGGCTTGCACCGGATGGGCTGGAAAGACCGAATTACGTCCTATATACCAGAGGAGGCATGTTTGCCGGCAGTGGGACAGGGAGCGCTCGGTATTGAATGCCGTGCGAGCGATGAAGAGCTGTTGGCATTGCTGCGTCTCTACAACCACCAGGATACCTCGGCTACGGTTGAGGCAGAACGAACTTTTTTGGGTGTGTTAAATGGGGGATGCCAAGTGCCAATCGGCGCTCATGCAGTCTGGGCTGGTCAAGAAATCAGCCTCACAGGGATGGTAGGCTCGCCAGATGGCGAGGTTATTTTGAAGGAAACGCTCCAGGGAAATGATCCGCAGAAGCTGGGAGAAGCGGTGGCGGCCAGTTTGATAGCCAAAGGAGCGGAACAGATTCTGGCGCAGGTGAGGGGATAATGGAATGGTGGGAAAGGTATATTTAGTAGGTGCAGGACCCGGAGATGCAAGATTAATTACGGTTAAGGGTTGGGAGTGCATTCAACTGGGCGATGTCATTGTGTATGACAGACTGGCAAGCCCTCGCCTCTTGGGGCTGATGAAGCCAGGGGCCCAAAAAATATATGTCGGCAAGCTGCCAGATCGTCACACCATGAAGCAAGAGGAAATTAATCAGCTGCTGGTAGATTTAGCTTTGGAAGGAAAGACAGTCGTCCGGCTCAAAGGGGGAGATCCCACTATTTTTGGCCGAGTTGGCGAGGAAGCCGGGCTGCTGCGTAAACACGGCATTTCCTATGAAATCATACCTGGTATCACATCAGCTATCAGCGTGCCTGCCTATGCAGGCATTCCCGTTACACATCGGGATATGGCTTCGTCGCTGTCTATTATTACAGGTCATGAAAGTCCGGATAAACTCGATAAAAGTATTCATTGGGATAAAGTAACGAACGCAACGGGGACACTGATCTTTATGATGGGTGTAGCGAAGATCGGCTATATCAGTGATCAGCTGATAAAGCACGGTAAGCCGTCCGATACTCCAGTTGCATTGATCCGTTGGGGGACCCGCGCCGAGCAAGATACGCTAGTGGGCACGCTGGCGGATATTGAAGCTAAGGTGAAGGCAGCGAATTTCCAACCGCCCGCAGTCATCGTTGTCGGAGAAGTGGTCAATCAGCGTGAACAGTTAAAATGGGCAGAGGATATGCCTTTGTTCGGGAAGCGAATTTTGGTTACTCGCGCACGCGCGCAGGCCAGCAGTCTGGTTCACCGGATTGAGGAGCTTGGAGGCGAACCTTATGAGTTCCCAGTTATCCAGACCGTCGTCCCTTCGGACGAGCAGGCAAAACAGAAAATCAAAGAGGCGTTTGCGCGGCTTCCTGAATATGACTGGGTGTTTTTTACCAGCGTTAACGGAGTGGAGTACTTTTTCAGTCACTTAAAGGAACAGGGCAAGGATGTACGTGCGCTATACAAAGCTCGTATTGCCGCGGTCGGACCAGCTACAGCAGACGCGCTTCGGGCGCACGGAATTGTAGCAGAACAGATCGAAGGTCCTTTTCAGGCGGAGGGTTTGCTTGAAGCGTTTGAGCAAGATTTGCAAGCAGGGCAAAACGTATTTCTTCCAAGAGGTGATCTCGCTCGCTCCTGGCTGCCAGATCAGCTGAGGGAGATGGGACTTCGTGTGACCGAGGCTGATTTGTATCAAACGGTGCTGGCGGCCAACACACAGGATGATGAACTGCTCAAGCTGCTGGAGGAGCGTGCCATTCATGCGATTACTTTTACCAGTTCCTCAACCGTAACCTTTTTCCTGGAAGCCCTCAGACAAATGGGGATCAGTGATCCAGTCTCGCTGCTGGAGGGAGTTACGATCGCTGTGATCGGTCCCTTGACTGGTGAGACAGCAACCCAAGCTGGCTTGACTGTCAGTTTGATGTCAGAGAAGGCGACCATTGAAAGTCTAATTCAATCGCTATGTGACTGGAAACAATCAAGTACGGTTATGACATTATAAATTTTAATTTTTACAAATGAATGTATAAAAAAATGGAGGTTTGTAACTATGAGTGTCCCTTTTACTAGACATCGTCGTTTGCGCCAGTCGGCTGCCATTCGCAGCATGGTGCGTGAAACGGTATTGAATCCGGCTGACTTTATCCAACCGATCTACGTAACATTTGGTACTGGAGTGAAACAGGAGATTAGCTCCATGCCAGGCGTATACCGTTTTTCTTTGGATCGGCTGGAAGAAGAGCTGAAAGAAATTAGTGAGCTTGGCATTCCTGCTGTGCTCCTGTTTGGCATACCAGAAACCAAAGACAGTGTAGGGACTTCAGCTTTTGTGGACAACGGTATTGTTCAGGAAGCTACTCGTTTGATCAAGTCACGTTATCCCGAACTGCTGGTCGTGGCAGACACTTGCTTGTGTGAGTTTACGGACCATGGACACTGCGGTATGGTGCACATGCATGAGCATGATGGTGAGGTATGCGGTGAAGTATTGAATGATGAATCTCTGGAGGTGCTGGTACGTACAGCCGTTTCTCAGGCGAGAGCCGGTGCAGATATTATTGCTCCTTCTAATATGATGGACGGTTTTGTACAGGCGATTCGGCAAGGACTAGATCTGGAAGGTTTTTCACATATTCCGATTATGTCGTATTCCGTCAAATATGCGTCTGCCTTTTATGGTCCTTTTCGGGAAGCTGCTGATTCTGCACCGCAGTTCGGTGACCGCAAATCCTATCAGATGGACCCTGCCAATGCACGTGAGGCGTTGCGGGAAGCGGAGTCTGACGTGATGGAGGGTGCGGACATGCTGATGGTGAAGCCTTCTCTTTCTTATCTGGATGTAATGCGCACCATTAAGGACCAATTTGATTTGCCTATGGTGGCTTACAACGTCAGTGGTGAATATGCAATGGTCAAAGCGGCAGCCCTCCAAGGCTGGATTGATGAAAAAGCGATGGTACTCGAGATTCTGACAAGCATGAAGCGTGCCGGTGCGGATATGATTATTACCTATTCTGCCAAGGATGCGGCAAGATGGTTGAAGCAATAAGTGTATTTTTTAGAAGACAGGAGTGATTAGAATGATCGACGAACAACGAACAGTACGCAAGGATACGCGTTCCAAAGCAGCTTTTGATGAGGCAAAACAGTATATTCCGGGTGGCGTGAACAGTCCGGTTCGAGCTTTTAAATCCGTAGGTATAACACCGGTATATATCGATCGTGGAGAAGGATCGCGTGTATATGATATCGACGGTCAATCCTATCTAGACTATGTATGTTCATGGGGACCGCTTATTATGGGCCATGCGCATCCCGAAGTGGTTAAAGCTTTACAGGCTGCTGTTGTAAAAGGAACCAGCTTCGGAGCCCCAACGTTGGCGGAAACGGAAATGGCGAAGCTCGTATGTGAGCGTGTTCCTTCTATGGACATTGTTCGCATGGTCAACTCGGGAACCGAGGCGACGATGAGTGCGATACGACTCGCGCGTGGATTTACAAAACGTAGCAAAATTCTTAAATTTGAAGGCTCTTATCACGGTCATGCGGACAGCTTGCTGATTAAAGCGGGCTCTGGTGTTGCGACCTTAGGTCTACCTGATAGTCCGGGTGTACCTGAAGTCGTGGCCACACATACAATCACCGTCCCTTATAATGATTTGGCATCGGTGAAGCTGGCTTTTGAGAAATTTGGTGAAGAGATTGCTGCTATTATTGTCGAGCCGGTAGCCGGCAATATGGGTGTTGTACCGCCACAGCCTGGGTTTTTGGAAGGTTTGCGTGAGGTAACCCAGCAGCACGGAAGTCTACTAATTTTTGATGAAGTGATGACTGGATTCCGGGTGGGACTTCATTCCGCTCAAGGGCGCTTTGGTGTGACGCCGGATCTTACGTGTCTAGGCAAAGTAATTGGTGGTGGCTTACCTGTAGGTGCATATGGCGGTCGTCGCGACATTCTAGAGCAAATCGCACCATCTGGCCCCATCTATCAAGCGGGTACGCTTAGCGGAAATCCGCTGGCTATGGCAGCAGGTTATTCGACGCTTAAATTGCTGACACCAGAAGTATATGATCGCTTGGAAGAGCGGGCAGCACGACTTCAGGCCGGATTCGAACGTAACGCGCGAGAGCTGGGGATTCCTGTCACGATCAACCGTGTAGGTTCCATGGTGTGTCCGTTCTTCACAGACGAGAAGGTTGTCAATTTTGACACTGCTAAAACGAGTAATCAGGACCACTTCCGCCGTTACTTTACTGAAATGGTGAATGAGGGCGTTAGTGTAGCTCCATCTCAATTTGAGGGCATGTTCGTATCAGGTGTGCATACAGTTGAGGATATTGATGCTACCATTGAAGCGAACTATCGCGCGCTCAAACGTCTATGAGTTGGAAAGGCACCTGGAAAAGAAGAGGACCGTGGCTGGAAGTCACACCGGGGCGAGAAATTGCAACTGATGAAAATCGCGCTGAAGCTGTGGACCGCTGGTTGTTGAACCGTCTGGGATTACCAGACAAGCTGTGGCGCAGGCTACGGCATGAAAAAGGGATTGAACTTACAGGGGACCGGCTGCGGCTGGCCCTTTTTCCTGTAGTGGACCTCGGCGTCATCCCACGTTGGTATGATTTGAAGATACTATACGAGGATGATTTTTGCTTGGTCGTACACAAACCAGCGGGTATGGCGGTCCATCCAGACGGTGGTGTAAAGGATGGTCCGCTGACGTTGGATCATGCTGTCGCATCCTATTATGAAATTAACGACATTCATACAGCAGTACGGCATATACATCGTCTGGATGTGGACACGACAGGCCCGGTGCTATATGCCAAAAATGAATTTGCGTTGCTCAAGCTGGACGAACAAATGCGAGCTAAGGACATCGGTCGTCGTTATGTAGCTTTGGTACGAGGGAAAGTACCTCCATCGCTGCGGACGTTGGATTGGCCGATTGGCAAGGATAGGCATCATAAACAGCGCCGCCGTGTATCCCCAACCGGGCAGAAGGCGGTTACCCATGTGGAAGTTGGTGAAGTATGGGGGAGTGGTCCGAGTGCGGTCAGTCTCGTGTATCTGACGCTGGAAACAGGTCGGACGCACCAGATTCGCGTACATCTTAGTCATGCTGGCTATCCTTTGCTTGGGGACGTATTATACGGCGGTCGTGCTGTTGATTTTGGTAGGCAGGCCCTTCACGGAGAGCGCCTTACCTTCTGTCATCCGCTGAGCGGCGAAACGATAACCGTGGAGGATGCTTGGCCGGATGATTTTCAAAAGCTGCACAAACAGCTATAAAAGATGGCATGCCTTCTATTTTGGCGCATATACTTGAACCTAGAAACGGTTTGCAATATGGAGTTTCCGTGCGCCTGACACGAGTCAGAGGATGTGCGGAGGCTGCCCAAAGGAGGATGCCATCCTTGAATAAACAACAGAATGATCAGCCGCAAGGCTTGCGTTTTGATATTTATGAACGCATTCATTTGACGGAGGAAGCTGCCGGGATTGCCGAGTTGGAGGAAATTGAGCTTCTGCCACGCATTCAGGTTGTAACCCACGGCGACCATGCCGCTTTGCGAGGGCATTTGCTGCTGGAGGGCGTGTACCGCACACCTGAACAGATCACGAGCGAGCTTCATCATTTGATCCCTGTGGAAATTACCATTCCGCTAAATCGGGTAGGAAGATTGGAAGATATCTCCGTGGAGATTGAAAATTTTGATGTGGACCTGCTCTCTTTACGCAGTCTAAACATTACAGGGGTTCTTTCTTTGCATGGGGTGGAAAGCTCTCATGCAGAGGAGACAGCGGTTTGGCTGGATGAGGAGTTTACTGTAGTGCATGCGCCTGAGCATCCAGCTTCATCTCTTTCTGGCGATGGAGAGCATCGTCACGAAGAGGCCTATTCTACCCAAGGCTCGGCATTCAACAACTATACAGACTCGGAAACTTCATACACAGTAGCAGCGCAACAGGAGTCAGCTTACTGGGAACAGTCGTCAGAGGATCAACTTGAACAGAAGTCATCATTGGAGCAGCAGACTTATGACCCGATAGTAGATCCGAATCGATATTATGAGCCATGGACGGGAAAAGCAATTGAAGACAGTTCTTCCGAAGTGAAGCATGAGCAGGAGTCACCGGAAGTGTGGGGAATTCAGCAAGAGGCAATAGGGACGGTAGGAGATGAGCCTAAAGTATCTTCTACATCTCCCAATGTAGCATACGACTCTTTGCTGTCGGAACCGCATTCTGACACAGAGTCGGAGATTTATTTGGAGCCGCAGTTGGAAGCAAGTCAGGGGAATGACTTTGACTTGAGGCCTGAGACGTCAGAACAGGTAAACCATGAAGTTCATGATACCTTTACTGAGGAAAAGCCAGAGATGCGCGTGGCTTTTAACAGTAAAAAGGATGAAGGAGCAGACGAGCCGGACCCGGTTGTCTACTCATCATTGCTTCAATCCAGCCGTTCGGTAAAAGAAGCGGAGCACCAGCAGCAACTGGAACATGAACCGCAAGGTCAGGATCAGAAAGTCGACGAAGAGCGTGAGGATGCCAAGTGGAAAAATCTTTTTTTTCATACACAGGATGAAACGCCTTTCCGCAAGGTAAGGTTATGCATTGTACAGCGCGAGGATACACTGGAAACGATAGCAGACCGTTATCAACTCAGCACACGGGAGCTTCAATTGTATAACAGATTGGCAGAGCATCATGTAGAAGAAGGGCAAGTATTGTACATCCCTTGATTCGGTTGCTGAAACATGCGACGAAGTGCTGACTATAGTCAATGAGAAATGGGTGTTGACTATAGTCAATGGGAAATGTATGATGTGGTATAGTTATTGAAAGACTGAGATCGGGAAGAGTAGGCAGCAAGCCCTTCAGAGAGTGGAATTGCAGCGCTGTGAGGTTCCGCAGGAAGCTACTGGCCGAAGTCACCCGGGAGTCGCCTGTTTGAACGGTTCCTCATTTCATTCCTTCGGAAGGTAAGAGGTTCACGGTAGAATAAGGCCGGTCCGCAACCGTTATCTGCATAAAGTGTCACACCATGTGTAATGGATCAGTGGATACATACACTAGGGGTGAAACAAAGGTGGTACCGCGAGAGAACAGCCTTTCGTCCTTTGAGGATGAAGGGCTTTTTTTATTTGCCAATTGAAAAATCATGGAGGTATCCTGATATGTCAGAACAAGACAACAAGACAACCTTGGAAATGCCAACAACGTATGATCCCAAATCAGCAGAACAAAAATGGTACAAAACGTGGATGGAGAAGGGCTATTTCCGCGCCGGGCAACATCCAGAGGCAGAGCCTTTTACAATCGTTATTCCACCACCCAATGTTACGGGTATGTTGCATATTGGACATGCTCTTGACTTTACTTTGCAGGATATTATTATCCGCGCCAAGCGGATGCAGGGTTATGATGCCTTGTGGCTGCCAGGGGCAGACCATGCAGGTATTGCTACTCAAACAAAAGTAGAGCAGAAGCTGCGTGAAGAAGGCCTGACTCGCTATGATTTGGGCCGTGAGAAGTTTTTGGAAAAAGTGTGGGAGTGGAAGGATCTTTATCTGGACAATATCCACAACCAATGGGAAAAAATGGGCTTTTCTCTCGATTATTCCCGTGAACGTTTTACATTGGATGAGGGACTGTCCAAAGCGGTACGCGAAGTATTCGTTAAACTGTACAAAAAGGGCCTGATTTATCGCGGTAAACGCATCATTAACTGGGACCCTGCTGCACGTACTGCGTTGTCGGATATTGAGGTGGAATACAAAGAGGTGAATGGAAATCTATATCACCTGCAATACCCACTGAAAGACGGTAGCGGATTTATTACTGTAGCCACCACACGTCCTGAAACGATGCTGGGCGATACGGCTGTAGCTGTACATCCGGAAGATGAACGCTACAAGCAAATGATCGGCAAAACGCTTGTGCTTCCAATCATCGGGCGTGAAATTCCGGTCATTGCGGATGACTATGTGGATAAAGATTTCGGTAGCGGCGCTGTTAAAATCACACCGGCTCACGATCCGAATGACTTTGAAGTGGGACAACGTCACCAGTTGCCACAAATTACGGTGATGGACGAGACGGGAACCATGAATGCTGAAGCAGGCAAATATCAGGGACTGGATCGCAGCGATTGCCGTAAGCAAATCGTCGCTGATTTGAAAGAGCAGGGTGTACTAATTCGTATTGAAGAGCATGTACACCAAGTAGGCCATAGTGAGCGTTCAGGTGTAGTTGTAGAACCTTATCTGTCCACGCAATGGTTCGTGGAAATGAAGCCTCTGGCAGCTAAGGCGATTGAAGCACAGAAGGCTGGCAACGGTGTAAACTTTGTGCCGGATCGCTTTGAGCGTACTTATCTGCATTGGATTGAAAATGTGCGAGATTGGTGTATTTCCCGTCAATTATGGTGGGGACACCGTATTCCGGCTTGGTATGATGAAGAAACCGGAGAAGTGATTGTATCGGCGGAGGACCCTACCACTTTGCCTGAATATGCCGGTAGAAAGCTCAAACAGGATGAGGATGTACTCGATACTTGGTTCAGCTCTGCTTTGTGGCCGTTTTCGACCCTGGGTTGGCCTGAGCAGACAGAGGATCTCAAACGCTATTATCCGACTAATGTTCTAGTTACAGGCTACGACATTATTTATTTCTGGGTATCGCGTATGATTTTTACCGCGCTGGAATTTACGGAAGAGATTCCGTTCAAGGACGTACTTATGCACGGTCTGGTTCGTGACGCGGACGGAAGAAAAATGTCCAAATCCCTGGGCAATGGTGTTGATCCGCTTGACGTGATCGAACAATATGGTACCGATGCTATGCGTTATATGATCTCCACCAGCAGCACGCCTGGACAAGACCTTCGTTTCCGCTGGGAACGTGTGGAGCAGGCGCGTAACTTTGCCAATAAAATCTGGAATGCATCACGTTTTGCGTTGATGAATCTGGAAGGCGTCACTGCGGCAGATATAGACATTACCGGTGACTTGAGCACCGTTGATCGTTGGATTCTGCACCGTCTAAACGAAACTTCACGCGACATCACGCGTCTAATAGATGCTTATGAATTTGGCGAGACAGGCCGCCTTCTGTACAACTTTATTTGGGATGATTTGTGCGACTGGTACATTGAGTTTGCGAAGCTTTCCCTATATGGCGATAATGCAGAGGCGAAAAAGAAAACACAATCCGTCCTTGCCTATGTTTTGGATCGGACACTGCGCATGATTCATCCGTTCATGCCTTTTATCTCCGAGGAAATATGGCAGCATCTTCCGCATGAGGGAGAAACGATCACACTAGCTGCTTGGCCTGCTTACGATCCTGCTTTCGAGGATAAGGGTGCGGTCGCTGAAATGAATTTGCTGATCGACGTGATTCGTGCTGTGCGCAATATCCGCGCTGAAGTCAACGTGCCGATGAGTAAAAAAATTGAATTGCTCATAAAACCCGGCGATCAAGCCGTTCTTGATATCATTAACCGCAATGGGGAGTATGTACGTCGATTCTGTAATACGTCTGAATTCGACGCGGGATTAGAGTTCACCGCTCCAGATAAAGCTATGACATCTATTGTTAGCGGCGCAGAGCTATACCTGCCGTTAGCCGGACTGCTAGATATTGCCCAGGAAATTAGCAGACTCGAAAAAGAACTTCAGCATTTGAACAGTGAAGTGGAGCGCGTGGAGAAAAAGCTCTCCAACCAAGGCTTCGTGGCAAAGGCACCAGCCAAAGTCATCGAGGAAGAGAAGGCCAAGCAAGCCGATTACTCAGATAAGCGCGCTAAAGTTATCGCACGTATTGAAGAACTCAAGGGATAATTTCACTCACAATAAAATGACCTGAAGGTGAAGAGGATGTCAGATACGATCAGGGGCGGCGACATAGCCCCTTTACAAAATTATGATGAAGCAGTGGAATGGATTAACGGGTTGATTCCGTTTGGCATTAGACCCGGACTGGAACGAATCGAACAGCTGATGAGTAGACTGGGTGATCCCCAACGACATCTGAAATTTATTCATATTGCGGGAACCAACGGTAAGGGCTCGACTTGTGCCTTTCTAACCTCTGTGCTTCTGAAATGTGGATACGATGTTGGGACCTTTACTTCTCCGTACATCACCCGATTTACAAACCGTTTTCAATTCAACGGGACCGATATTCCAGATGAAACGCTGGTTTCACTCGCCAATCGCTTGTATCCGTTGGTGAAAGAAATCGCAGATAGTGAGTTGGGATCACCTACGATGTTTGAGGTGTCCACAGCGTTGGCTATTTTGTACTATGCTACGGTAGCTTTTCCAGATGTTGTGGTATGGGAGACAGGTCTCGGGGGAAGGATGGATGTAACTAATATCGTGAGTCCTATCGTCTCGGTTATTACAAATGTCGGCTATGACCATACGGACATTTTGGGAGATACACTGGAACAGATTGCAAGAGAAAAGGCTGGGATCATCAAGCCGGGTGTACCTGTCGTCAGTTGTGTTTCCCAGCCCGAGGCTATTCAGGTCATACGTGAAACGGCGGCCAAGCAAGGAGCTACCTTGTACCTGGCAGGAGAACAATTTACGTATGAACGGTTAAATGGGAATGAAACAGGTCAGACCTTTTCATTCGCTGGACCCTTCCGGCATATGGAAATCGACATCACGTTGTTAGGCGAGCATCAATGTTCTAATGCGGCAGGAGCTATGATGGCACTTGAAGTCCTACGTCAGTATATGGCTTTTGTGTTGGATGATGCGGATCTGCTGGAGGGCTTTAGGCAAGCTGCCTGGGCAGGGCGTCTCGAACAAGTCAGTACCTCGCCGAGAATTGTCCTTGATGGGGCTCATAATCCAGAAGGGGCTCAGACGCTGGCCAAGAGTCTCCCACAAGTGTATTCGTACAAAAAATTGGTTTTAATGATGGGAATGCTGTCAAACAAGCATCATGAGGCATACTTGCAGCATATACTGCCACTAGTGGATACGCTTATCCTGACCGAGCCCGATTTTCGCCGCAAAATGAATGCCGCTGATTTGGCTCATCTCGTGGAGAAGCTGCGGCCGTCTTATGCCAAAACGGATTTAAAAATTATTGTAGAAGGTGACTGGAAAAAGGCTTTAAGCCTGTTTCAGTCACATACGGAAGCGGAAGATCTGGGGGTGGTGTCCGGCACGCTGTATCTTATTGCGGATGTACGGGCTACCCTTATGTATCAAACCGATTCGGAAAAAGGTTGGTGAAATTTGTTGATTACTTCGGAACATGTTCATTTTATCGGTATCGGCGGCTACGGGATGAGCGCGATTGCTCGGGTCATGCTGGAGATGGGATATACCGTGACTGGCTCAGATGTGGCATCACAGGAGCTGACAGAAAAACTGGCGGCAAAAGGCGCAAAAATATATATTGGACACACGCCTGAACATATTGCAGGCGCAGATATTGTTGTCTATTCAACAGCATTGTCACGTGACAATGTAGAGCGGGTGGCAGCGGAAGAATTGAATATTCCAACACTGCACCGTTCGCAGATGCTGGCTCGCTTGCTTAACGAACGTAAGGGAATAGCGGTTGCGGGTGCGCACGGGAAAACGACAACCTCTTCCATGATCGCTCTGGTTATGGAGAGATGTAATGTTGATCCAACGTATATTATTGGCGGCGAAATCACGAATTTGGGAACGAACGCCAAAGCGGGTAAAAGCGAGTTTGTCGTTGCCGAGGCGGATGAGAGCGATGGTTCTTTCCTGCAATATCATCCTTGGCAGGGTATCGTAACCAATATTGAAGCGGATCATTTGGAAAATTACGATGGCGATTTTAATCGGCTGAAAAGTGCTTACGTACAGTTTTTAAGTCAAATTCGGCCGGATGGAGCAGCTATTGTATGCGCAGATGATCAGAACATCCGAGAGATGTTGCCTCAGCTCCAAACTCGGGTCATTACTTATGGGGTAGAGCATGAAGCGGATTACATGGCGACAGATATCCAACTAGGTGACCGCCGATTAAGCTTTACGATGAGTCGTAAGGGAACAGCACTCGGAACGATTGAATTGTCTGTACCGGGTAAACATAACATGTATAATGCGATGGCTACCGTGATTTCATGTTTGGAAGCAGGGATTCCATTTGATCAAATTGCTGCAACTATTGTGGAATTTCACGGAGCAAAACGTCGTTTTCAAGTGCTAGGTGAAGGCAATGACATTTTGATTATTGATGACTATGCGCATCACCCAACAGAGATTGAGGCAACGATCAGTGCAGCGAGAGCGACTGGGAAGCGTATTATTGCCGTGTTCCAGCCACAACGCTACAGTCGTACCTTTTTCCTGCTGGATGCGTTCAGCCGTGCGTTTAGCGAGGCTAATGAAGTGATCATTACCGATATTTATTCACCAGCGGGAGAAAAACAGATTGAAGGTGTGCATTCTTCCAAACTGGTGGATTTAATCGTCCAAAACAGCAATGCGAATGCAGTCTATTTACCGACCAAAGAAGCCGTGATCGAAGAGTTGAAAGATCGGTTACAGCCGGGCGATCTTGTGCTGACAATGGGAGCAGGGGATATCTGGAAAGCTGGCGACGCATTAGCACGCCATCTTCGCGGGCAACAAGTGTAATTACGTATAAACATGGGCTGTTACGCCAATGAATTATAACTTTGAAGGGTATTCCGAACACGAAAGTGTTTCGGGATACCTTTTTTTGTAATGCCGTGGCATATTTCCTCAGCTTGACTCATACAACAGACTATGAGGAAGTATGGGACAAGGAGGGAGTGCATCCATGAACAAGGCCAAGATGACATTCCGGTTCGATCAACAGTTGCCGGAAACAAGCCGGGAGGATAAGCTACAGGTGCTTCCGAACAAAAATGAGTCGTTTACGAACGGACAGCGTGACATGATTAGAGATACGGAGTTACACCACGATGATGAGCTTTATCAAACTGATAACCAGCGTAAAGGAATGGAACGGACTAGTAGTATGGAGAAACATACTCGAACTACACAACATTCAGAGCTCGGCAAACCTGTGGAGACGAATAAACGCATTGCAACTCGGCGTTTTACTCCAACATTGAGGGTACAAGAGGGATGGGACGACCCTTTTGGTCGTTCGGCAGCTTCCTGGTCAGATGCGGACGTTCTACCGGAAAGTCCAGAAGAGGATGATGTTGAGGAGGCCTATTATTCCGGTCAAGAGTATAGAAAGCGTCCGCCTCACCCTTCCAGATGGAGATTAATCGGTTCTGTAGCCAGTGCGTTGGTGACTGGGGGCATGTTCGGATATATTATGTTGTTACTGTTTAACGGAGGTAGTATGGTCCCGGGATCTGATTCTTTGGATAATGAGGCTGTACCCGTTTTCAAAGAATCTGTTGATGTCGATACAACGTCTGCAAAAGAGAATGCTGCCCCTGTTACCATCGTAGCGACTCAAGTGCCTCCACAAACCTATTACTTGCTGCAATACGGGGTTTTCAGCACTCCAGAGAGGGCTTTACAGGCAAAGGAAGAACTGTTGAAGGCAGGCATTGCAGCAGGAGGGGATAGCGAGGATCAAAACCGAGTATATGCAGGAATATCATCGGATAGGGAGCAAGCCAAGTTGCTTAGTAATCAATTGAAGACACAAGGAGTGGAATTGTATGTCCGCGAGCTCGAATTACCCGGATTCGAAAAAGCGGCTTACGGAGGTAATGGTGATAAACTCACTACCTTTTTTCAGTTAAGCAACTCATTAGTGGGCAAGCTGAGCGGACTTTCCTCAACTTTGCTCAGAGAAGAAGGCCCAAATACGGTGCCAGCCTCCGACATGAGCGAGCTGAACGACCTGCATCAGCAGTGGACACAAAATATCGCTGCAATTCCCACTGGTCTTCCGAAGGAAGCGGCTACCACCGCAACTTCGCTTGAAAAGGCGATGAACAGCGCAGTCTCTGCACTTGGAGAATATAACAAGAACACAGCCAAGGAACACATTTGGGAGATTCAGTCCTCCATGATGGAATATGTTTTGCGTGAGAAGGAATTTATCCAATTCATAAAACAGTAGACTAACCATACTTTCCGGCAAGGAACTGGAAATAGTTCCCCATGCCGGATTTCTGTTTGTATTGCAGTACAAATCACCGTATAATAATGAAGGTGTCAAAAAATGGCGAGGGAAGATCAGGATGAAAAAAAATGTAGGAATGCTTATACTGTTTTTGTTGCTCGGTTGGCTTTTGGGTGCCTGGATTGCTAAGGCCCTTCAATCGGTCAAAGTCCTTTCCTTTCTGACCCACCCCACTACGATATCCTGGTCGCCGAGAGCGGATCTGGATATTATCAGCTACAACATAACGATAAATTTTGAATTGAGCCTGCTTAGTCTGATCGGCATCATCGCCGCATTCTGGCTGTATCGCAGGCTCTAACTGATGAAAAGGAGCTTCCCTTATGGACGGGAAAATTACGCCCCGCATTATTCTGGCATCGACTTCACCAAGAAGGAAGGAATTACTCGCATATTTGAGACTCCCCTTTGAGGTGGTGCCGAGTCATGCGGATGAAAGCACGCCTGAGAGCTGGACGCCTCAGCAAATCGTGGAGACCCTTGCGGCCCGCAAAGCCGAAGCGGTCGTGCGCACTGCCGCACAGTCCGAGGAAGCTGGATTGGTGATTGGCAGTGATACGATTGTCGTGCTGGAGGATTCGGTATTGGGCAAGCCTGCTGACCATGCGGACGCGGTTCGTATGTTGACTGCATTGCAGGGAAGAACACACCGTGTGTACACTGGGGTAGCCTGCATACATACCGGAACCGGCAAGATGCTTGTTAGACATCGCCAAACGGAGGTCACAATGAAGCCTCTGAACCAAGAGCAAATTGTGGCATACGTAAATACTGGAGAACCGTCTGACAAAGCAGGATCGTATGGCATTCAAGGCATGGGTGCTACGTTGGTGGAATCTATTCAGGGTTGTTATTTTAACGTCGTAGGATTGCCGCTTTCTTTGCTGTCGGACATGCTGTCCGATTTTGGAGTGAATGTGCTGCGTCCATAAAAGGGGATAAACATATGCTGGAGTCGCCAATACTGATGCTTCGCGACCTCCCCCATGAAGAACGACCAAGAGAGCGCATGATGACATATGGGGCGGATGCCTTGAGCAACGCGGAGTTGCTAGCAATACTACTGCGTACAGGAACACAAAGTGAATCATCTCTGCATTTAGCGCAGCGTATTTTGCAGCAAGCAGGGAATTTGCGTCAACTGGTGGATATGAGTCTGAGCGAGTTGACCCAGATTAAGGGCATTGGAAATGCTAAAGCGATACAGCTAAAAGCGGGGATCGAACTCGGGCGTCGATTAGCATTGTCACGCCACTTGGAGACCCCGGTGATTAGTTGCCCACGGGATGTGGCAGATCTGCTGTTTGAACAGCTTCGCTATTTGCAGAAAGAGCATTTTGTTTGCCTGTTTTTAAATACCAAAAACCATGTCATTGCTCAGGAAACGCTATCTATGGGCAGCCTGAATTCCGCCATCGTGCATCCTCGTGAAGTATTTCGGGCTGCAATCAAGTGTAGCAGTGCTTCGATTATTTGCGCTCATAACCATCCGAGCGGTGATCCGAAGCCAAGCCCGGAAGATGTCCAGTTGACTCGCCGCCTGATGGAAGCGGGCAACATCGTGGGCATCGACGTGCTTGATCATATTGTGATCGGGGACGGGACCTTTGTAAGTTTGAAGGAACAAGGTCTGATATAATATAATATTTAAATCAAACATTTAAACATGACCGGATAAACCGGCCTGAATAAACCGTTTATACAGGGATAACAGATTTCAGGGAAGAGAAAAGGAGATTAACATCATGCTGGGTGGCTTTACAAAAGATTTGGGAATTGACTTAGGAACGGCAAACACGCTTGTATACGTAAGAGGTAAGGGAATCGTGGTTCGTGAACCATCTGTAGTTGCTTTGCGTACAGATACAAAAACCATTGAGGCTGTTGGGGAATCTGCGAAAAAAATGATCGGTCGCACACCGGGAAATATCCGTGCAATTCGTCCAATGAAGGATGGAGTCATTGCTGATTTTGATACGACTGCAACGATGATCAAATATTTCATCCGTCAGGCGCAAGCACAACGTTCATTGTTTCCGCGCCATCCGAACGTGATGGTTTGCGTGCCTTCGGGCATTACTGCAGTGGAACAGCGTGCTGTTGAAGATGCGACCAAGCAAGCAGGCGCAAGAGAGGCGTACACGATTGAAGAGCCGTTTGCAGCGGCAATTGGCGCTGATCTGCCGGTATGGGAGCCTACAGGCAGTATGGTTGTCGATATCGGTGGAGGTACAACCGAAGTTGCGGTCATTTCCTTGGGAGGGATCGTAACAAGTCGTTCTGTACGTGTAGCTGGCGATGAAATGGACGAGTCCATCATTCAATACGTGAAACGTCAATACAACCTGATGATTGGTGAACGGACTTCTGAGCAGCTGAAAATGGAAGTTGGTTCAGCTATGCCATTAGAGCAAGTGGAAACATCGGAAATCCGCGGACGCGATCTGGTAACAGGCTTGCCGAAGACAATTACGATTACCTCCGATGAAATTAGCGAAGCATTATCGGATACCGTTAATGCGATCGTGGATGCAGTTAAAGTAACATTGGAAAAATGCCCTCCCGAGCTGGCAGCGGACATCATGGATAGAGGAATTGTACTGACTGGTGGTGGAGCACTACTGCGCAACCTGGATAAGCTGTTGGCAGGTGAGACCGGAATGCCGGTGATCGTAGCGGAAAATCCTCTGGATTGTGTGGCAATCGGTACGGGTAGAGCACTGGAAAATATCCATTTGTTCAAATCGCGCAGCAGTTCTGCCGTCCGTTCCAAACGTTGAATCGGGGGTGTAGGAACTGTTTAAGCTGTTTGGCAATAAAAGACTATTTGTTCTATTGATCGGAATCGTTCTGTTTATTGCCCTTATGGGGATTACACTTGGACAGAGAAATTCCTTAACCTGGCCCGAGAAGTTTGCCAGAGATTCAATTGGCTTTGTGCAAGGTATCTTTTACAGGCCCGCTTCAGCAATAGCGGGCTTCTTTGAAGATATCGGTAATATGCGTAGTATTTACGAAGAAAATGAGCGCTTAAAAATAGCCGTGGCCAAGCTGACTCGTGACCAGATTCAGACTCATAATTATGTTGAAACAAATGCTAGATTGCAGAATGAACTGAAGTTCACCCAAACGCAAAAGGCGAAAAATAATTATGATTATCGTGTTGCACAAGTGAACAGTGTTAGCAATGATTCCAAAACACTCGTGATTGATATTGGTGAGAAGGACGGAGCCAAGGTCGGTCAGGAGGTCAGTTCACTTGAAGGGTTTGTTGGGGTCATTAGCCGCACGGGGAATTTTACGTCTACCGTTACGCTGTTGACTACATTGGATCCTAAAAATCCGAATTCTTATGCCATTGCAGCGACAGTCTTGGGTAAGGAAAATCAATCGTTTGGTATGATTGAAAGCTATGATCCGGGTACGAACACATTTCAAATGACTCGCATTGAAGAAAAAGATCCAATCGCAAAGGGTGATCAGATTATTACGTCTGGTGCAGGCGGGAAGTTCCGCAAAAACCTAATGATTGGAACGGTTGAGAAAATTCAGGTTGGAGAGTTCGGCAAAACACGGACAGCGATTATTAAACCGGCAGCCAGCTTTGTGGATTGGAAAGAACTGCTCGTCCTCTACACTCCTGAGGTACCGGAATAATGAAGATGCGCGGTCAGGTTCTGATACTGCTGCTGTTTGTCCTGTTTATAGCTGAAGGAACGATTCTTCCGTGGCTTCTCCCGGATAGTTGGCATTCAAGAATGGTCCCAAATTTTGTGTATGTCGTAATTTTGTTTGTATCTGTGTATTACAGCCGTCATACAGCGTTGGTGCTAGGTATTGTTTTTGGACTTATTCATGATGTAGTGTACTACGGGTTTATCATTGGCCCTTATTCTTTTGCAATGGGGTTGTCTGCATACTTATTAGGGCTTGTGTTTACTGCTAGACGTGCACCAATGCCCATTATGATGGCGGCCGTATTGATTGGTAGTTTCCTGCTGGATTCTATGCTTTTTGCCATTGATCAGCTGTTTCAACTGAATCATCAGACTTTCAATTGGGCACTTGCTCAGTATATGATTCCTGATTTGTTTATCCATTTTCTGTTCGCCCTCATCATTTATGTCCCAGTTCGCAAGCAATTGCAGCGTTTGGGTACCCGTGTGAAAAAGGAAGAGACTGTCTAGGTCTTTTTACACACATTTTGTCCGGGTTAGCAGGGATTTGACGTCCCGGGGACGAAATGATTGAGATAGGAGGGACAGGCTAATGGCGGTGAAATCGAATCATGTCACGATTAAAGGCATCAAAGATGGCCTGGTATTCCTGCTGGACGATCAATGCGAATTTGAGGATTTGCTGGGTGAGCTGCGTTTTAAGCTGGAGCACAGTCATCAAAATATTTTAACTGGTCCGATCATTCATGTGGATATTAAACTGGGAAGTCGGGAAGTAACTGAGGAGCAAAAGGAAAGTATTCTGGAGATTTTGAAGCAGAAGGGGAATCTGCTCATCAGGTCTGTAGAATCACCCGGATTGCCTGTGGTAGTGCAGGGCAAGCCCCCCATTCACACGGTGACAGGGATTATCCGTTCAGGACAAGTGCTTCATCACGATGGAAACTTACTCTTTTTGGGAGATGTTAACCCGGGTGGAATTATAACTTGTACCGGTGATATCTATGTCCTTGGCGCTCTGCGGGGTATGGCGCATGCAGGGATGGAGGGAAATAGTGAAGCGATTATCGCGGCCTCCTATTTTGCACCAACACAGCTGCGAATTTCCGAAATGATTAGCCGTCCACCAGATGAATGGGAGACACGTGAATCCGGCATGGAATTTGCGTATCTCAAGGATGGCGCTATGCAAATAGATAAAATGAGCAATATTGTGCGTCTGGGCCGCGATTTTAACGTGTTCAAAGGGGTGTAGCACATGGGAGAGGCTATCGTCGTCACTTCAGGAAAAGGCGGCGTCGGCAAAACGACGACGTCAGCCAATATAGGAACAGCGCTTGCACTGCTCGGCAAAAAGGTGTGTTTGGTGGATACGGATATCGGTTTGCGTAATCTAGACGTTGTGATGGGTCTGGAAAACCGGATTATTTATGACCTTGTTGATGTAGCGGAAGGTCGTTGCCGTCTGAACCAGGCACTTGTTAAGGACAAGCGTTTTGAGGAGCTGTATATGCTACCAGCTGCTCAAACCAAGGACAAAAGTGCTGTTACGCCGGAGCAGGTTAAGGATATTATTTTGGAGCTTAAAAAGGATTTTGAATATATATTGATCGACTGCCCTGCGGGTATTGAGCAAGGCTTTAAAAATGCCATTGCCGGTGCGGATCAGGCCATTGTTGTGACTACTCCAGAAAATGCTGCTGTACGCGATGCAGATCGGGTAATTGGTTTACTGGAAAGTTCGCACGTGATATCACCTAAGTTGGTGGTTAACCGCATTCGCAATAGTATGGTTAAATCCGGAGATATGTTAGATATTGACGGAATTTTACAAGTGCTTAGCATAGACCTTATTGGGATTGTACCGGATGATGAAATGGTAATTAAAGCAGCTAATACAGGAGAGCCTACTGTTATGAATCCGGATGCACAGGCAGCGATTGCCTATCGGAACATTGCGAGACGAATCTTGGGCGATACTGTGCCTCTTATGCAGCTGGACCAGAAGAAGAGTGTGATGACACGCTTTAAGAAGTTTTTTGGTATGGGTGGATAAGGAAAACAGGAAGTTATTGCTGGTGGTTGCTTGGCCTTTTCTAGTGAGATATTTTCACTGATTTCTAAGGGAAGTGTTACAGTAGCATTCATTTGTAATACTAGACACTTAAATAAGTCACCACTTATTTAAGTGTTTTTGGTTTGCTTTTTTAAATTTCTATAATTCTGGTTCGTAAATTTAGATCATTACATAAATGTTATAAATGCAAAACATATCCGGTGCGCTAGCGCCGGTTTTTTTGATTTTTAGGGTATGTAATCCCCAACCGGACAACATAAGTTGAAGCCCGTCCTCATAAGATGTAATAAACTTACCTCGCTGAGGGGGCTGAACAGGATGGACAAAAATTCCGGAATCAAGCAGCGCAGAAAAGAACGTATACAGCAGCTAATCGAGGGAAACAAAGCGGAGGCGTATTCCTCAGGCATAGATCAGAACAGGTACGGGTACAGAGAAATGAAATCGATGCCTGTAGTCAGTGCCAACTCGCCCAGAGACCCAGAAACCGAGTGGAAAAATGATCGACAACGTTGGCAGCAATCTTTTGGGGCAAATCGTGGTCCGTCTTTTTGGAGTTCCTTTTGGCGTAGAACTGTCATAGCAGCAGTGTTATTTGGAGTGGTGTGGGGCTTATTTCGCTGGGATATTCCCTATGCAGTAAATTTGAGAATGTTTGTCGCGGATGCCTTGAATAAGGACATGGATTTTGCAGCCGCCGGACAATGGTATAAAACTTATTTTGACGGAGCTCCTTCCTTCTTACCGATTTTTGGCGAGGAGCATGAAACGAAACAGGTAGACGCAAGTCGAAAGGGCTCTCCACCGATTGAAGGCAATATAACACAGCCGTTTGTACTGAGTCTTAAAGGAGTAGAAATTACGCCGAATGTTGCCGATAACGGGGCAATCGCTGTTAAAAGTATAGATGCAGGACGTGTATTAGACGTATTAAACCATCCCAAAAGTGGGATTTCAGTTACAATTCGTCACACTGGCGGTATCACAGCAACTTACGGAAGGCTCTCACGCTCTACCTTAAAAGTGAACGATTGGGTTCAGGAGGGTGAAGAGATCGGTGTATTGCCAGCAAGTCACGGCGGTAGCGAGGCGGCGACTTTATTTTTGGCAATTCAAAGAGGGGATCAATACATTGACCCGTCGGAAGTGGTAGCCCTTGATTAATGTCCGAGGGGTGACCTTATCACTGCATCCACTGTTTGTACTGGTTATGCTGACCTCTGTATTAACTGGACATTTCATCGAGATCATGACCTTATTTACACTGGTGTTTATACATGAGCTAGGTCATGCGACAGCTGCTTCGTTGTTGGGGGCGCGGTTGCTTTCCATACAGATGTTACCCTTTGGAGGAGTGGCTGTCATTGAGGATCAAGGGAAGCTCAATGCGTGGAAGGAGATTGTCATTGCTCTAGCAGGCCCCCTGCAAAACGGAATCATGATCATCATTCTTTTGTGGCTTAGGAATGTGAGTGGGTTGGAGCATGATTATGTAAATTATATAATTCAGGGAAATGCTGTTATTGCATTGTTTAATTTGTTGCCAATTTTACCGCTTGATGGTGGAAAAATATTGCAGTCGCTGATTAGCTTATTCTTCTCTTATCACCGCACATTAGTATGGACTTTTAGAGCCAGTATCATAACAAGTCTGCTATTTTGCCTGTATGGTATTTCGCCGTTATTAAGGCAAGATGAGCCTTTACATTTAAATCTGCTGGCGGTAGGGATTTTTTTGCTTTATTCTAATATTGTGGATTATCGGAATATCCCTTACCGTTTTATACGTTTTTTGCTGGGGAGGGACGAGCTTTTTTACCGCGAAGCGGCTAAAGGAAGCATTGCCTTACCTATTGTATCCCTGCCCGTGAAACATTTGGAGCCTGTTTTGCGTCTTTTCAGAAGAGATCGATATCATATGGTTTACGTTATGAATGAACAGGGACGGATTGTAGCTGTATTGCCGGAACAACGACTTATACGTTCTTATTTTGCGGCACGCCCGCCAAATGGTGGAGAATCCAAACCCAAATAATGTTTATGAAATAAGGAAGAGGCTGTATTCAGAGAGGTTGAAAAACCATGAAGCAAATGATTGTACAATGCCAACAGCAGATGACCCAAATGGCACTGTTGGAAGAGGGACGATTGGTTGAATATGCGGCTGAACTACCGCGAAAACGGGGAATTCTAGGTTCTTTTTTCAAAGCGAGGGTGGTCAATGTGCTACCAGGAATGCAAGCCGCCTTTGTTGACATTGGACAGCGCAAGAATGCCTTTTTGTATGTGGATGACGTACTTCATGCTCATTTGGACAAGCAGCCAGAGGTAAAGCCGTCCATTTCTGAACTGTTAAAGGTGGGGCAGGAAATTGTAGTACAAGTATTAAAAGAGGCGGTTGGTAGCAAAGGAGCCAGGGTGACCACTCATTTTTCACTTCCGGGCCGCTGGATTGTATACATGCCCCGGGCTGATTATGTGGCCGTATCCAAGAAGATTGAGCGTGAGGGAGAACGTGCCCGTTTGAAAGCCATGGGAGAGCAGCTACGCACGGGTGAGGAAGGGCTCATCATTCGTACGGTTTCAGAGGAAATGAGTATAGAGGCGATTGAAAATGATCTGAATCAACTACGTAAGCAATGGGTGGCTATTCAGCGCAAAGCGGGTGAACACTCCGCACCGTGTGAATTGCACCGAGATCTGAGTATCGTTCAGCGTTTAATTCGCGATGTGTTTACACCTGAGCAGGATGAACTGGTCATTGACAGCGAGGAGCAAGCAAAGGATGCAGAAGTAATGCTGCAACAGATTGGTTCTGCGAAAGCTCATGTAAGTATATTTCGCAGTGCAGAAGAAACGATTTTCAAAGCTTATGGCATTCATGAGCAGCTGGAACGCGATTTTGCACGAAAGGTATGGCTTCAGGGTGGCGGATACATTGTCATTGATCATACGGAGGCATTGACCGTCGTGGATGTGAACACTGGGAAGTTTACGGGCGGCAGTAATTTGGAAGAGACGGTGACCCAGACTAACATTGAAGCAGCAGAAGAGATTGCCCGCCTGGTACGTGTACGTGATATTGGAGGTATTATCATCATTGATTTCATCGATATGGAACAAGAGGAGAATCGTAGGGAAGTATCTTCTGTGCTGGAGGCAAGATTAAAAAAGGACCGGACTAAATCATATGTTGTCGGTTGGACGCGGTTAGGTTTACTGGAAATGACCCGCAAAAAAGTGCGTGAAGAAAAGACTCTCGTGTAGAACGTGCGTAATCAAAATTATTTCAAAACTAAAGGTTGAATGTGTACGAAGCTTATGCTACAATCATTTAGTATGTGTGATGCGTAAGATTGGCTGCACATGCTGTAACCGCTCCAATCAGGTACTGAAGTGCAGTATCCTAAGGAAACTGCCACCTGCAATTAGGCGAGTCTGAGACATAAGGAGGTGCAAGCAAATGTACGCAATTATCGAAACTGGTGGTAAGCAATACAAAGTTCAAGAGGGCGATGTATTGTTCATCGAGAAGTTGGAAGCTAATGATGGTGAAACTGTAACGTTCGATCGTGTTCTGGCAGTGTCCGGCGACAATGGCTTGACAGCAGGTACACCGCTTCTTTCTGGAGCTTCTGTAACAGCTAAAGTTGAGAAGCATGGTCAAGGTCAAAAGGTCGTTGTATACAAATACAAACCTAAAAAGAACTACCATGTGAAGCAAGGTCATCGTCAACCGTACACGAAAGTGACGATTGAAAAAATCCAAGCGTAAGAGGGTGCGATAATTGATTATCGTGCGTATTATACGGCTGGAGGATGGCAGCATACAGGGGTTTTCTGTTAAAGGCCATGCGAATTTTGCTAAATCTGGCGAGGATATCGTATGTGCTGGGGTTTCAGCGGTAACGGTAGGAACTGTCAATTCGATTGTAGCTCTTACGGACGTTGAAATGGAAACGGAAATGGAAAACGGCTTTTTAAGCGCGTATCTTTCTCCTGAAAGTTATCATGATACGAACGCACAGGTTCAACTGTTGTTGGAGTCCATGGTGATTATGCTGACAAGCATTGCTGAATCATACGGTAAGTATATTCAAATAGAAAATAAACAAAGAAGGAGGTAGACATCATGTTGAAATTGACATTGGATCTTCAGTTATTCGCATCGAAAAAAGGTGTAGGTTCCACAAAAAACGGACGTGACAGCAGATCGAAACGTCTTGGAGTGAAACGTGCTGACGGTCAAGCAGTTACCGGCGGTAGCATCTTGGTTCGTCAACGCGGAACGAAAATTCACCCGGGCACGAACGTGGGCATCGGTAAGGACGACACTCTGTTCGCGAAAGTGGATGGCGTTGTGAAGTTCGAACGTTGGGGCCGTGATCGCAAAAAGGTGAGCATCTACCCGATCGACGTTGCTCCAGTAGCAGCTACTGTAGAAGCTTAATAGCGGCTTAGACACGCTGAAAAGCCTCCGGCACTTTTGTCGGAGGCTTTTTTGCATGATGGTAATGAACTGGAAAGTTAGTCTGTGCTATACTGGATAAAGGTTGTTGACTAGTCCATTTAATTATCGCAGAACGGAGAGAAGCCATGTTCCAGCGGATAAGAGCGCCTTATCTGGCGTTGGGTTCCATTCTGATTCCTTTGGTTTTTTCACTGCTCTATCCCAAAGCATTAACGATTATCATACTAGCTGTGTGGGCTGTAGCTGCTGCTTGTTTTGGTATGTGGTATACACATAGACAG
The DNA here is from genome assembly GCF_002872435.1 of Paenibacillus sp. lzh-N1. Lineage (NCBI taxonomy): Bacteria > Bacillati > Bacillota > Bacilli > Caryophanales > Paenibacillaceae > Paenibacillus > Paenibacillus sp. lzh-N1. The sequence goes on from NZ_CP025696.1 coordinate 3,102,360, forward strand.
GTTGAACATGAGCGGAAAGCTGCTTTGCGTTCTTTTGAGCGTACAGCGATAGCAACGCTTAACCATCATCGGCATGACTGGATGAATGATTTACAGGTGCTTTATGGCTATATTCGTATGAATAAGCATGATAAATCAGCTGCTTATGTGGAAATAATAAAGGGGCGGGTGTCGGAAGACAGTAAAATATCTAAGCTGGGTATTCCCTCGCTGGTGTTTTATTTGCAGTCTTTTTGCGTGAACGCCGGAAATTTACAATTGTCGGTACAGGTTGAGGAGGATTTAAAGTTAGACGCTGTCATGTCTCCCGAAGACGGCGAGTCGCTTGCCTCGGCCGTCATACAAACGGTGCGTGCGTATCAATATGGCGGGGGCCGGTCGTCCTGGGGAGAAGTGCGCAGATTGACACTTTATTTCGGTATGGATCAGAATGATGTTATCGTCCGGTTTGAAGGAAGTGACATACCTGCCGATTTAAATATACTAAAGCACGTCAGATCCGTACTTGGAAGTGAACGCCTTCGAACAGAGAAGCTCCCTACGGGCGATATGCTTCAAATTCGAATGCAGTGCCAGACATAAGGAAGGTGTAACCATGTTTGTAGATAAAGCGAAGATTTTTGTTAAAGGCGGTGACGGTGGAGACGGATTAATTGCGTTTCGCCGTGAGAAATATGTTCCTAATGGCGGCCCAGCTGGTGGTGACGGAGGGAACGGTGGAGATGTAATTTTTCGTGTAGATGAGGGTTTGCGTACCTTGATGGATTTTCGGTACCAACGGCATTTTAAAGCCCAGCGTGGGGTAAAAGGTCGCAACAAAAGCCAACACGGAGCCAACGCTGAGCACATGATTGTCCGTATACCACCGGGAACAGTTATCATGGATGATGACACAGGTGAAGTATTGGCAGATATGACTCGTCATGGCCAACAGGTCGTTGTAGCTAAAGGAGGACGCGGAGGACGCGGCAATATTCGTTTTGCAACACCGAGTAATCCAGCGCCTGAATTGGCTGAAAACGGTGCGGAGGGGCAAGAGCGTTATATTACGCTTGAGTTAAAAGTGATGGCTGACGTAGGCTTGGTCGGATTTCCTAGTGTAGGAAAGTCTACCTTGTTGTCAGTTGTATCTTCTGCAAAACCCAAAATTGGCGCATACCACTTTACAACGATTACCCCAAATCTGGGTGTCGTGGATGTGGGGGATCAGCGGAACTTTGTGATGGCCGATTTGCCTGGTTTGATTGAAGGAGCCCATGAAGGCACTGGACTGGGCCATGAATTCCTGCGGCACATTGAGCGGACGCGAATTATTATCCATGTTGTGGATATGGCCGGCTCTGAAGGACGTGACCCGTTCGAAGACTGGACCAAAATAAACGACGAATTGAAGCAATATAATGCAGCTCTGGCTGAGCGTCCACAAATTGTGGCGGCCAATAAAATGGATATGCCGGAAGCTGAAGAAAATCTTGCTCACTTCAAAGAGCAGATTGCTACGATACGTCCTGACCTTGAAATCATGCCTATTTCCTCTCTGACACGTCAGGGTGTAAAGGAACTGCTCTATCGGGCTGCTGATCTGTTGGATCAAATACCGGACGAGCCGGTTGTTGAGGAAGTAGCAGAAGTTAATGAACGCAAGGTATTTAAGTTGGATACGACCGAAGACGAGGGCTTTACGATTGTGCGTGAAAACGACACATTCGTGGTGCACAGCCCCAAAATTGAGCGCATGATGAAGCGCATGCAGATGAATTCGCATGATGCCATCTTGAAATTAGCAAGAACGTTGCGTCATATGGGTGTGGATGCTGAGCTACGCAAACGTGGTGCCACAGATGGTACATCTGTACGCATCGCTGATTTCGAGTTCGAATTCGTAGAAGGCAGCAGCTACTACTAAAATTAAATAAAGCTTTAAAACCTGAACGGTTACTGCACTATAGGGAATTCTATAGAAGTCAGTAGCCGTTTTTTTGTATTGTGAGCTTGCCGATTTTCATGAGTTTAGATATAATGTCCTCTATACAAAAACATAAGTCTTTGAGGAGAGGACGTTCTTGAAAGAGCGCTATTACTTGGTACGGGAAGATATTTTGCCTGAAGCTATTGTTAAGACCATACAGGTAAAACTGCTGCTGGCTTCGGGAGATGTTAAAACCGTACATGATGCTGTGGAGCAAGTTGGGCTAAGCCGAAGCGCCTTTTATAAATATAAAGATGGCATACATTTGGTTAACCAGTTAGAGCGTGAGCGAATTGTCAATATCTCTATCGATCTAGAGCATCAATCCGGCATGCTGTCCAGGGTGCTCGGCAGAGTGGCGGATTACGGAGGTAATGTGCTGACGATCCAGCAAAGTATTCCACTGCAAGGTAGAGCCAATGTAGTTATCTCAGTCGAAATGTCCAGGCTTAGTGATGAATTGGGTGTTCTGCTGGAGGGCTTGGAAAGCATTTCTGGAGTCAAGCGGGTCCGCCTGATTGGGCAAGGCTGAGGCGATACAGTTCGTTAGATAAAAGTTAGCAGGAGGGGAATGGATGAAACCGGTCAAAGTAGGATTGTTAGGCTTAGGGACTGTAGGTACGGGAGTCGTTCGAATCGTTGAGGGCAATCAGGAAGACTTGAGCAGACAAGTAGGTTCACCGATCATCATTGAAAAAATAGCTGTAAAAAACATAGATAAGTATCGTTCCATAGAAGTAGACACCGCTAAACTTACTGAGGACCCGTGGGAAGTCATTCGAGACCCTGAAATTGATGTGATTATCGAAGTCATGGGTGGGATTGATCAGACGAAGGAGTACATTCTAGAAGCGCTAGAGAGAGGCAAACACATTGTGACAGCCAACAAGGACTTAATGGCATTGCACGGTTCTGAAGTATTGGCAAAAGCACAGGAAAAACAATGTGATATTTTTTATGAGGCTAGTGTGGCAGGCGGTATCCCGATCATTCGTACACTCATTGAAGGGTTCTCCTCTGACCGTATTACCCGCATTATGGGGATTGTGAACGGTACAACAAACTTTATTTTAACTAAAATGAGTCAGGAAGGAGCCTCGTACGAGGAGGTTCTTAGGGAAGCTCAAGAACTTGGATACGCAGAATCTGATCCGACCTCAGATGTCGAAGGATTGGATGCGGCGCGCAAGATGGCAATACTGGGAACCCTTGGTTTCCGCTCTAATGTAGAGCTCAAGGATGTAAGCGTGAGCGGTATTTCAAAGGTAACCAGTGAAGATATTGCCTTTGCTAAAAAACTAGGATATCAAATGAAGTTGCTTGGTATTGCAGAACGCCAAGGTGATGAATTTACGATTAATGTTCAGCCGACTATGGTGCGCAAGCAGCATCCATTGGCATCGGTGAACGGGGTATTCAACGCAGTTTATGTACATGGTGAAGCAGTGGGAGAAACCATGTTTTATGGTGCAGGTGCAGGCGAAATGCCAACAGCTACATCAGTAGTGGCTGACCTGGTAGCTGTAGTGAAAAACCTCAAACTTGGCGTAAATGGGCTAAAAGCAATCGTACCCTACAATCCTAAAAAAATTTGCAATGACGAAGACGTGTATTTCAAAAATTTCGTGCTTTTACACGTAGATGATAAAGCAGGGGTATTGGCACAGATTACGCAGGTATTTGCTGAATTCAATGTCAGTTTGGCATCTGTCGTGCAGCAGCCGAATGAGACTAATCCCGATGCTGAGATTATTATCGTGACTCATTTAGCTAGTAAAGCAAGTATGAAAAAGGTTTTGGAGCATTTTGAAACTTTGGACGTGATTCGCCGCATCAAGAGTGTATATCGGGTAGAGGGATAGTTAATAAAAGCAGGAGGAATCATCTGTATGACCGTTTTGAAAACAGCAAGAGTGCGCGTGCCTGCGAGTACGGCTAACCTAGGACCTGGCTTTGATACATTGGGCATGGCGTTGTCTCTATACGCATGGATTGAATTAAAAGAGGCCGAGCAGACAGCTTTCCATCTGTACGGGGATCAAATGAATGGCGTTCCCCAAGATAAAACCAATTTGATTTACAAGGTAGCACAAATGGTTTTTCGTGAAGCAGGTGTATCTGTTCCTGAGCTGGAAATTTCGATGTACTCGGATATTCCGCTTACCCGTGGTTTGGGCAGTAGCGCTTCCGCTATTGTAGGTGCCTTGGTGGCTGCTAATACGCTGATTGGCTCGCCCCTGTCGGATTCCAAGCTATTTGATATGGCAAGCGCTATTGAAAAGCATCCGGACAATGTCGGGGCCTCTTTGTTTGGCGGTATTATTACTGCCGTGTGGGATGGCAAACATGCCAAGCACTTACGGATTGAACCGGATGCTAATCTAGAGGTAATGGTAGTTATTCCAGATTTTCAACTGTCCACGTCGAAGGCCAGAGAGGTCCTGCCTACCCATGTATCCTTGAAGGATGCTGTATATAATATTAGCCATGCTTCAATGCTGGTAGCGGCATTGGCATCGGGCCGAACAGATCTAATCGCCGAAGCGATGCGTGATCAGCTTCATCAGCCTTACCGCGCGGCACTTGTACCGGGTATGACAGAGATCCTACAGAATGCGTACCATTATGGTGCATTGGGCGTGGCCCTTAGCGGTGCTGGACCGACATTGCTGGCATTGACGGATCAACGGGAAAATCGTAAAGCGGAGCTTGAACAGTATTTAACGGAGACAATGAACAAAGAAGGGATCACGGCGTCTGTTTTAAATTTGCGCCCGGAGATTGAAGGGGCTAAAGTATATACGGAAGGGAATACACACCCTTTTATGGATATGATTAAAGGGGAACTTACGATATGATGCGAATTGCACTTCTTCCTGAGGGGACTGTTTCTCATGAAGCAATTAAATATTTGTTAGGAGATACACCCTGTGAACTACTGTTTTACAAGCATATAGCAGACGTATTTCAGGCAATAGACAAGGGACAGGCAGACTATAGTGTAATTCCTATAGAAAATACGATTGATGGCTCTGTAAGTTTGCATATGGACTGGCTTGTGCATGAGGTAGACATTCCAATGCAGGCGGAATGGGTATATCCTTCAATTCAAAATCTTATTGGACATCGTAGTGAATTTCTCGGGGATCAGGACAAGCTTGATTTGAGCAAAGTGGTCAAAATTATGTCCCATCCTGTAGCGCTTCCCCAATGTAAAGAATTCATACAAACTTTCGCTCCTCAAGCCGAGCTGGAGAGTGCAGGAAGTACGGCAGAGGCCGTCGAAATTGTTAAACATAACCAAGGTAAAGGTTGGACCGCACTTGGAACCAAGCTTGCGGCTATCAAACACGGATTAGATATTTTGGCCAGCAAAGTGACGGATCATGATAACAATTTCACCCGCTTTGTCTTGATTGGACATCAACCTGTAAGGTTCCCGCGTACGCCTGAAGGCCAGCGAACCAGTATTCTGGTTACGCCGCCGCAGGATTTCCCAGGAGCGCTGCATCAGGTTTTATCCGCATTTGCATGGCGCAGGTTAAATCTGTCTCGTATTGAATCGCGTCCGACCAAAAAGCAATTGGGGAATTATTATTTTTACATTGAAGTTCTGGAATCTCTGCATTCCGTTTTGCTTCCGGCAGCCTTTGCAGAGATCGAGGCTTTGGGGTGCCATGTACGTATTCTTGGCTCTTATCCAAGCTACAAGTATGTTGAAGCAGCGATCGAACCTATTTTGAAGGAACATTAATCGGAGGTGTGGTTGTAATGGCAGAACAATGGATCTATCTGGATGGACAGCATGTGACTAAGGAGAACGCAAAGGTTTCCGTATATGATCATGGTTTCTTGTACGGAGACGGTATATTTGAGGGTATTCGTATTTATAACGGCAATATTTTTAAATGTAAGGAGCATTTAGAGCGGCTGTATGATTCTGCGAAATCTATTCAGTTGAACATTCCGTTGTCTCCTGATGAAATGTTGGAAGCAATGGCTGAAACGATTCGTCTTAACGAAATGCGCAATGGATATATCCGATTGGTTGTATCCCGGGGTGCTGGAAATCTAGGTTTGGATCCCCTTCGTTGTGCAAAGGCGAGTGTCATCATTATTGTCGAGCAGCTCGCCATTTATCCGGAAGAAGCCTATTTGACAGGTCTGAAGACAATTTCTGTTTCTCAACGTCGCAACATCCCGGATGCTTTGAATCCAAAGATAAAATCATTGAACTACCTCAACAATATCCTGGTGAAGATCCAGTCTAATTATGCTGGTGTAGGTGAGGCTATTATGCTCAATTCCCAAGGATATGTGACGGAAGGTTCTGCTGATAACATTTTCATTGTCAAAAATGGAGTGTTATATACACCGCCTTGTTATTTGGGAGCGCTTGAGGGGATTACACGTAATGCTATCATCGATTTGTGTGCCAAGCTTGGATATTCGCTTAAGGAGCAACCTTTTACATTGCATGATGTATATGTGGCGGATGAGGTGTTTTTTACGGGAACCGCTGCAGAAGTGATTGCAGCTTATGAAGTAGATGGTCGTACGATCGGCTCCGGTGTTGCTGGTCCAGTGACTTTAGAGCTCCTGGCCGAGTTCCGGAAGATTGTGGATCAGGATGGCTATAAAGTGTGGCAGGACTAAAAGAATACGAGATCCTTTTGACTGAATGCTTGTAAGAGTATTCGGTTGAGAGGATTTTTTTGTTTGTAGGGGGTCATTCGCCCGGGAGGTGCATAGGATGTAATAACAGAAGCCGGGCGTTTATCCCGCCCGAACGAAAGTCTAGGAGGTTTGTGACCTGTGAAAATACACATCGTCAAAAAAGGTGACACTCTGTACTTACTGGCACAGAAGTATAATGTGACACTAGAGAAAGTTATTGCCGCCAATCCCCAATTGGCAGACCCTAATCAGTTGAGCATCGGCGAGAAAATCAAAATTCCGACAGATCCTGTTACGATGGAAACACAGCCGTCAACGGTCTATCAACACAAAGTTAAGCAAGGTGATACGTTGTGGAAGTTGTCCAAGGCGTGGAATGTACCGCTTAAGTTAATTATTGATGCCAATTCCCAGCTTAAAAACCCGAATGCACTTTTGGTTGGAGAAACAGTTAATATTCCACACTACAAAGAAAGCGTATCTGATCTTTCTGTGAATAAGAAAAATACCGCAGTGAAAGAAGAGATGACACAGCCTAAACCTGAATCCCCAACCAAGGAAGAGCTTACCCAGCCCAAGGCGGAATTAACACAGCCTAAACCGGAGAATATGCCTAGTCCTAAAGAAGAAATGACACAGCCGAAAGAAACAGTGAATCCTCCTAAGCTTCCTGAATTAAAACTGCCTGAAGTTCCTATGGCGCCTGTCAATATGGCACCCGTCAATATGGCGCCCGTAAATCCTGCTCCACCTCAATTGCAGCCCATAATTACTCAACCTGCCCCACTTCAACAAATGCAACCTATAGTCACCCAACCGATTGCACCTAAACCGCAGCTTCCAGTTCATATTGAGAAGCAACCCGTAACCGAAAAGTTTTGTGGCTGCACCAGCTCGAAGCCGATGGAGAATTCCTCATGGCCATTACAGCAACCGGCATTTGATTACAGTCCGCCAATAAATGCTATGCCGAACTCGTGGTATCCGGGGATTGG
>NZ_CP025696.1:3115000-4742500 GCF_002872435.1 Paenibacillus sp. lzh-N1
GGTTAAGGGGAGTGGTAAGCCTTCGGGCGAAGCTATGAACCGAAGCCCCAGTAAACGGCGGCCGTAACTATAACGGTCCTAAGGTAGCGAAATTCCTTGTCAGGTAAATTCTGACCCGCACGAATGGCGTAACGACTTGGGCGCTGTCTCAACGAGAGATCCGGTGAAATTTTAATACCTGTGAAGATGCAGGTTACCCGCGACAAGACGGAAAGACCCCATGGAGCTTTACTGCAGCTTGATATTGAATTTGGGTACGATCTGTACAGGATAGGTGGGAGCCGTTGAACCTTGAGCGCCAGCTTGAGAGGAGGCATCCTTGGGATACCACCCTGATCGTATCTAGGTTCTAACTTGGTACCGTGATCCGGTGCGAGGACAGTGTCAGGTGGGCAGTTTGACTGGGGCGGTCGCCTCCTAAAGAGTAACGGAGGCGCCCCAAGGTTCCCTCAGAATGGTTGGAAATCATTCGAAGAGTGCAAAGGCAGAAGGGAGCTTGACTGCGAGACCTACAAGTCGAGCAGGGACGAAAGTCGGGCTTAGTGATCCGGTGGTACCGCATGGAAGGGCCATCGCTCAACGGATAAAAGCTACCCTGGGGATAACAGGCTTATCTCCCCCAAGAGTCCACATCGACGGGGAGGTTTGGCACCTCGATGTCGGCTCATCGCATCCTGGGGCTGAAGTAGGTCCCAAGGGTTGGGCTGTTCGCCCATTAAAGCGGTACGCGAGCTGGGTTCAGAACGTCGTGAGACAGTTCGGTCCCTATCTGTCGTGGGCGTAGGAAATTTGAGAGGAGCTGTCCTTAGTACGAGAGGACCGGGATGGACGTACCGCTGGTGTACCAGTTGTTCCGCCAGGAGCACCGCTGGGTAGCTATGTACGGAAGGGATAAGCGCTGAAAGCATCTAAGCGTGAAGCCCCCCTCAAGATGAGATTTCCCAGTATGTAAGACCCCTTGAAGACGACGAGGTAGATAGGTTGGGGGTGGAAGTGCAGTAATGCATGGAGCTGACCAATACTAATCGGTCGAGGGCTTATCCTAAGATAAGACGCAAGGAAGTTTCGGATCCAGTTTTCAGGGTGTAAGTTCAGTAGATCGTCAGCTCAAGGAGCTGAAGTTACACGAACAAACACACAGCATTTGGCGATGCTGATTCCTGAAAAAGAATTTGCGAAGCAAATTCATGTTTGGTGGCGATAGCGGAGGGGTTCCACACGTACCCATCCCGAACACGACCGTTAAGCCCTCCAGCGCCGATGGTACTTGGACCGCAGGGTCCTGGGAGAGTAGGACGCCGCCAAGCGAGTTTTGCAATTATTATTCCCTGATAGCTCAGTTGGTAGAGCACTCGACTGTTAATCGAGTTGTCACAGGTTCGAGTCCTGTTCGGGGAGCCATATGGAGAGGTGTCCGAGTTGGCCGAAGGAGCACGATTGGAAATCGTGTAGGCGCCAAAAGCGTCTCGAGGGTTCGAATCCCTCTCTCTCCGCCAGAATTATTTTATAGTATGGCCCGTTGGTCAAGGGGTTAAGACACCTCCCTTTCACGGAGGTAACAGGGGTTCGAATCCCCTACGGGTCATAGTAGTATGGAGGCTTAGCTCAGCTGGGAGAGCATCTGCCTTACAAGCAGAGGGTCGGGGGTTCGATCCCCTCAGCCTCCACCATTTATTTTTAATAGATTTCCCTACTATTGCCGCGGGGTGGAGCAGTTCGGTAGCTCGTCGGGCTCATAACCCGAAGGTCGCAGGTTCAAATCCTGCCCCCGCAACCAATTAACTTTTTAATGAAAATTATTGTGGAACTGTGGTGTAGAGGCCTAACATGCCTGCCTGTCACGCAGGAGATCGCGGGTTCGAATCCCGTCAGTTCCGCCAACACAAAGTTACATTACCCTGTTGGGAGCCATTAGCTCAGTTGGTAGAGCACCTGACTTTTAATCAGGGTGTCGAAGGTTCGAGTCCTTCATGGCTCACCATTCATGTACTTATACGTCATGGATATAATTGTATTGCGGACGTGGCTCAGCGGTAGAGCATCGCCTTGCCAAGGCGAGGGTCGCGGGTTCGATTCCCGTCGTCCGCTCCATATTTGCGCCCTTAGCTCAGCTGGATAGAGCGTTTGACTACGAATCAAAAGGCCGGGAGTTCGAATCTCTCAGGGCGCGCCATTAACTTCATAAGCCGGTGTGGCGGAATTGGCAGACGCGCGCGACTCAAAATCGTGAGGGAAACCGTGGAGGTTCGAGTCCTCTCACCGGCATCTATTTCGGGATGTAGCTCAGCTTGGTAGAGCACCTGGTTTGGGACCAGGGGGTCGCATGTTCAAATCGTGTCATCCCGATTCAATAGGAAGTCGCTGGAAGCAGCGACTTTTTTGTTATTATCTTTTGTATAAATCAGTAATCTTCAGGTCACACTAACACAAAAAGTGGGACGGAAGGGATTACTGTGAAGCGATTAAGTTGGAAAAAACAGATGAAACGGCGCTGGAAACAGTGGAGAAGAACAGTGTGGGCATGTACTATTTTGGGTGCGGCTTGCTTACTGACAGGGTTAGGCATTCTGTTTTCGAATCATATGCAGGCTATGCTGTCGCAACCACTGGCTACTCCCGTTATGGCAGAGATGGAGGAGGAGTCACCAAATTATACTTCTACCGAAGACCGCTCCTCGCAGATGCAGCTATTGCAAAGTATTCATGCTTCCGGTATAAGCAGGAAGACCCGTTTGTTAACTACCTACGTATGTGGTACGGAGACCACTTCCTTGGGAACGTTAAGTTCACAGCAACTGCAAAGTTTGCTGAAGCAACATCCCGATTGGAAGGGACGGCTTAATACTAAAGGAGAAGTGTGGCTGGAGCGTAGGGTGGAAGATTTGTCGGAGTCATGCAAAGAGCGTGCATATATGGGCTTAAGCACTGATGGACAGCTTACATTGTTTGAAGGGCTGCCTAAAAAGGAAAAAGTAATTCGTACCTTTTTTCAATTGGATATAGGGTCTATGGAGACGGCCTTGCCGGAAGGGGTATATAAACAACTTCAGCAGGGAATCCGTGTACAGGATATAAATGAGTATAACAGTGTAATCTCCACTTTTAGTGACTTCGCAGTGGAGCGAACACAGAGGGTATTAAAGCAGCATTATTGATTACAAGTCCGAGACGTTAGGCTTTGCCCATGAGGTGAGGCTTGTAGCGTCTCTTTTTATGTTTTCACTCATGGTTAAATTTTTTCCTCTATTAGATACAAAGTTTTGTTATAATGAAAAGAACGACACATATGTTCGCTTTATATGGGATTTGGTCATGTATATTGACGATAGTACTGACTGTTGGTTAGTTACGCCATGTTTGCGCGATAGGGGAGGGATTTTGTTGCGTTTTCTAGGAATTGATCCGGGTATTGCCATTGTGGGCTTCGGATTTGTAGACAAGGTTGGTAGTAAGGTGGTTCCTGTGCAATATGGCTGTATCCAGACGGAGGCACACACTCCCGAAGAAGACAGGCTGCTTCACGTGTATGAAGGCATGTTGCAATTAATTGATAAGTATAAGCCGGATGCGGTAGCATTGGAGAAGCTCTTTTTTAATCGCAATGTTACAACGGCTATGTCTGTAAGTCAGGCACGTGGGGTGCTGGTACTGGCTGCCAAACAACGTAATTTGCCTATAGGGGAATACACGCCGATGCAGGTAAAGCAGGCTATTGTAGGGTATGGCAAGGCGGAGAAGAAGCAGGTACAGGAGATGGTTAGAATGTTTCTAAAGCTCCAGGCTGTGCCCAAACCGGATGATGTAGCGGATGCTTTGGCAGTGGCTATTTGTCATGCGCATTCCTATGGACTAAATTCAAAATTAAATGAGGTATTACGAAAATGATAGATTTCTTGCGTGGTTCTGTAGCTCACTTGGAAAATGAATATGTCGTTTTGGATGTGCAGGGTGTAGGGTATCGGGTATTTTGTCCGAATCCTTACGCCTTCGCCAAAACGGAAGGACCGGTGGTTATTTACACTCACCATCATGTAAGGGAAGATGCTATTTTACTGTTTGGGTTTGCAACCCGTGAGGAGCAGCAATTATTCCGTAAATTGATCGATGTGTCTGGTATTGGACCACGGGTGGCTCTTGGTATTTTGGGAGGCGGTACGCCTGCGCATGTGGTGACGGCGATTTATCAGGAGAATATCACATTTCTCACCAAATTACCGGGGATCGGTAAAAAGACGGCACAACGTATGATTCTAGATTTAAAAGACAAGCTGGACGGTATTGGGGCGTTAGGAATGGCTACCGGATTGTTTGCGGAGCCTGCTGTAGAAGAAGGCGAAGGTTCGTACTGGAGTGAGGCGCGTGAAGCGCTTAAAGCACTCGGTTACACGGATGCTGAGTTAGATAAGGTATGGAGCAAAATGAAGAAAGATGCGAAACCTGATGATTCTGCCGACATTTTGATGAAACGGGCTTTGCAACTGTTGTTTGCCGGATAGGACGCTGTTGTCCGTGAATAGAAATCTGGTAAAAAGAGGAGCGATGGAATATGGATGACCGGATTATTTCCGCCAATTTGATGATGGAAGACCAGACGGCGGAGTTAAGCCTTCGCCCCCGTTATCTAAATGAATATATCGGGCAAAATCAGGTTAAGGAAAATCTGAAAGTATATATTGAAGCAGCCAAGATGCGTAAAGAAGCGTTGGACCATGTATTGTTGTACGGACCGCCCGGATTGGGTAAAACCACTTTGGCTAACATTATCGCCAATGAGTTAGGGGTTAATTTACGTACAACTTCAGGTCCTGCAATTGAAAGACCGGGAGATTTGGCAGCATTGCTGACCAACCTTCAAGAGGGTGATGTTTTGTTCATTGATGAAATTCATCGCCTTCATCGTACAGTGGAAGAAGTCATGTATCCGGCGATGGAAGATTTTGCACTGGACATTATGATTGGCAAAGGCCCAAGTGCACGTTCAGTTCGTTTGGATTTACCGCCCTTTACTCTTATAGGCGCTACTACACGCGCTGGGTTGCTCTCTGCGCCATTGCGTGACCGATTTGGCGTTATTAGTCGATTAGAGTTTTATACGACAGACGAGCTGGCTTACATCGTGTCTAGGAATGCGGATATTATGGAAATCGAGATTGTCGGGGATGCAGCGGAGGAAATCGCATTGCGTTCACGGGGGACACCGCGGATTGCCAACCGACTGTTAAAAAGGGTACGTGATTTTGCCCAAGTTGCCGGAGACGGTATTATTCATTCAGAGTTGGCTGCAGAGGCACTAAAGAGACTTCAAATAGATCCACTCGGGCTGGATGAAATTGACCATAAAATGCTTAAGGCTATGATTCATTCATTCCGGGGCGGACCTGTAGGATTGGACACCATTGCTGCGACCATTGGTGAAGAGAGCCAGACAATTGAAGATGTGTACGAGCCTTATTTGTTACAAATTGGCCTTTTACAAAGAACACCTCGCGGACGAACGGTGACTCCGGCGGCATATGCTCACCTTAGAATTCCCATGCCAACAGACCCACGGTGACTAGGAAATCATGGTGCACATTTAAAAATCATTGAGTTATTCGTAAGTATGGCGATATGAAATGGATTAGACAGATGAACTGAGTAAGAAGTGTATAAGTCCGTTTCGAGCGGGTTCAAATTTTAGTTTATTCCGCCGATGTATTTAAAGGGATAGACGCGGGTCGAGATCCCGATAAATCATGTAATATAAGTGCTAGTCAGCTAGAATTGGGGGAGCTAGAAATGAGTGGAGATACATTAAACCGAAATAAAAATTTCAGAGCGTGGACAGGCCGGCTCAAACGAGCAGCTTTGATTATGGTATTAGCTACAGCTTGCATACCTTGGCCTTCAGCTGTTCAGGCTGCTGCCGCCCAAGAGGATATTCGTGTAGTGATCTTTGCGGATCTAGGCAGTAAATATAAAGCGACAGTTCCCGCTGTAACTTTGAAATCATCAGGGAGCCTGAGTGTTGGCCAGAACAGTGGGGACAGCTTTCAGGCTTGGATGGGACTGCCAGACAGTACGGCTCGTTTTAGTGTAGACAGCTATCGAGTGAAGGTGCTTGAAGGAAATGAAGCGGCTGCGATAAAAGCGGCTCAAGCTCTGCAAAAGACTAATGATAAACCTACTGTTTTTATTGGTTCAAAAAACGGTGGCTCTGTCTATCAAGTGTATGCGGGATTATATGCTAGTGAACAGTCGGCACAGGCTGCTGTGCAGCGGATTTCCTCAGCAACCGGAGCACAGGCCGAAGTTAAGGGAAACAAACATTGGTCGACGGGAAGCTACGGAAGCGAGCAGGAGGCTAATCTCGTTCGCACGACAATTGCTGCCGCAGGTTTTGATGCTTTTACTGTAATTCAATCAAGAGGCCAGTATGCTGTATGGGTTGGAGAAGAAAGTAATGACAGTAAGCTGTCGGCCTTGAAAACAGAGCTGGAGAGCAAGCAGCCTAGACTCACCCTTTCCAAAGTGAATACTACTCAAACTGGTCTTATCCTAAGACAGGAAGCAGGGGTAACGACAGGCTCACAGGTGATGCCTCATTACATGCTAAGTGGCTCTAATAATAGCAAGATAATTGTCAACGGCGGTAATAATGGAATCCAAGTGGTCGAAAGGTCACAGCGTACATATCGCGGCGACATGGAGATTGGCATAACGTCAGGACAGCTGGCGCTTGTGAATGAAGTCCCTTTGGAGCAGTATTTGTATTCCGTAGTTGGAGCAGAAGTCTATTCCTCATGGCCAGCTGAAGCGCTTAAGGCTCAAGCGGTAGCGGCTCGCAGTTATGCGCTTGCCCAAGGCAATCGGTTTCAGATCGGCAATGTTGTAGATGGCACGCTAAGCCAAGCTTACAATGGTAAGAGCTCAGAACATGCAAATGTCAACGAGGCTGTAGATGCAACAACTGGTGAAGTTATTAAGAGTGGCGGCAAAGTGGTCGAAGCTGTATTCTCCTCTAATGCGGGCGGTGTGACAGCAGATGCTTCCGAAGTGTGGAATAGTGGTGGCGAAGCGTTTGCGAGCGTGGACAGCTCAGGAGATACCTCAGCGCAAAAAGGAGCACAGGAGTGGTATCATGTACTTCTCTCCAGTGGCAAGACAGGTTATATCCGCGAGGATAATGCTAAGGAGCTGGAGGGAGTCACAGAAGCGGGGTTAGACAAAATCACCGTCACTGCGGAAAATACAAATGTGCGTCCTATTCCTCAAATCCAATCAACGGTTACACCCGTAGCAAAGGCGCAGCCGGGTGAAGAGATGATTGTTCTGGAAAAGGTGCCTCAATCCGGAGACTATGCATGGGTTAGAGGGCCCTATACAGCAGCTCAGATTGCTAAGTCCTTGCAAGGGAAAATAACTGGCACAGTACCGTCCTCTGTTAATCACCTTGATGTTACCAAACGGGGTCCGTCAGGTCGAGTGTTGGAGGTTGAAGCAGATGGAACTCCACTAAAAGTGAAGTATCCGGACATGTATCGCTCAGCGATGGGGGGACTACCAAGCACACTGTTTGATATTGCGAGTACCGGCAGTTATACTGTATTAGGCGCTGATGGAGCTACTACTCATGTAAGCGGCACACAAGGTGCCCAAATTCTGTCGGCATCTGGGAGCAGCACTTTAAGTGGTAACGGGGTGGTCGTCATGAATGAAGATCGCCATGCACGAGTCATTGACAAAACGCAAAGCTTTATTTTTACAGGTAAAGGGAATGGTCATGGCTTGGGCTTATCACAATGGGGGGCCAATGGTTTGGCAGAGCAAGGGTATGATTACAAGAAAATTTTGAAACACTATTACAAAAATGTGGATATAGTTAAGGACTGACCAATATATGAACGTAAACGATTACGATTTTGAACTACCTGAAACATTAATTGCACAGACGCCTTTGCTTGAGCGGACCGCTTCTAGATTACTGACGTTAAACAAAAACAACGGTGAAGTGGGACATCATACCTTTTCGGATATTGTGCAGTATCTTCAGCCAGGGGATACGCTGGTTCTGAATGATACCAGAGTAATTCCTGCACGTTTGTTTGGCATCAAGCAAGACACCGGGGCTAAGGCCGAGGTTTTGCTGCTTAAACAACTGGAGGGAGACCGATGGGAAGCATTGGTGAAACCCGGCAAAAAGCTGAAAAAGGGAGCTGTTATTGTTTTCGGTGATGAGCTGAAGGCAGTTATTGAGGAAGAAGGAGATATGGGCGGAAGGGTACTTTCATTTTCATATGATGGTATTTTTCAGGAGATCCTGGATCGCTTAGGGCAGATGCCGCTTCCTCCGTATATTAAGGAACAGCTGGATGATCGTGAGCGGTATCAAACCGTTTATGCTCGGCACGAAGGTTCTGCTGCGGCTCCAACGGCAGGGTTACATTTTACCGAAGAATTACTGGACCGGATTAAAGAGAAGGGCGTTACGGTTGCCTTTATCACACTTCATGTCGGTTTAGGGACGTTCAGACCGATGTCGGTGGATACGATTGAAGAGCATGTCATGCATGAAGAATACTATTCATTGTCACAGGAAACGGCGGATGTACTCAATGCAACCAAGGCGCGCGGCGGAAGAGTCGTGGCAGTGGGAACAACCAGTTGCCGAACGCTGGAGACGGTGGGCAATAACTTCGTAGATGGTGTACTACAGGCCAGCAGTGGCTGGACACAGATTTTTATTTATCCAGGCTATAAATTCCGTGTGGTGGATGCAATGATTACGAATTTTCATTTGCCTAAGTCCACCTTGGTTATGCTGGTCAGCGCACTGGCTGGCAGAAAGAATATTATGCATGCTTACCAGGAGGCGATTGACCAAAAATATCGGTTCTTTAGCTTCGGGGACGCTATGTTCATTTATTAATTAAGGATGGTAGAGAAAATATGGCACCAGCAATAAGATACGAACATATTAAGACCTGCAAGCAATCAGGAGCACGTCTTGGGCGTGTACACACGCCTCACGGAGTTATTGAGACTCCAACCTTTATGCCCGTGGGAACTCAAGCAACTGTTAAAACGATGAGCCCTGAGGAACTGAAAGCGATGGATGCTCATATTATTTTGAGTAATACGTACCATCTGTTTCTTCGTCCTGGTCATGATATTATCCGAGAAGCGGGCGGACTGCACAAGTTTATGAATTGGGATCGTCCTATTTTAACAGACAGCGGCGGATTCCAAGTGTTTTCCTTAAGTGAAATGCGTAAGATTTCAGAGGAAGGTGTTCATTTCCGCTCTCATCTAAATGGAGATAAGAAGTTTCTTTCTCCGGAAGTGGCGATGGAAGTCCAAAACTCGCTTGGCTCGGATATTATGATGGCCTTCGATGAATGTCCACCGTTTCCGGCTGAGTATGAATACGTGAAAAAGTCACTGGAGCGTACCAGCCGTTGGGCTGAGCGTTGTTTGGAGGCACATGCGCGTCCACATGATCAAGGGCTGTTCGCCATTGTACAAGGAGGCATGCATGAAGATCTGCGTAAGCAAAGTGCGGCAGATTTGACTTCCATGGATTTCCCGGGGTATGCTATTGGTGGACTGAGTGTAGGTGAACCTAAGCATTTGATGTATGAAGTGCTCGATTACACGGTTCCTCTGCTTCCTACTAACAAACCACGTTATCTGATGGGCGTTGGTTCGCCGGATGCTTTGATTGAAGGCTCCATTCGTGGTGTGGATATGTTCGATTGTGTACTTCCAACCCGAATTGCTCGCAACGGAACAACGATGACAAGTCAAGGACGTCTTGTTGTTCGGAATGCGAATTATGCAAGTGATTTTGGCCCGCTTGATCCGGCTTGTGATTGCTACACTTGTCGCAATTATTCACGTGCTTACTTGCGACATTTAATTAAAGCAGATGAAACCTTCGGGCTCCGACTGACAACGTATCATAACTTGCATTTCTTAATACAATTGATGCGTAATGTCAGACAAGCGATTATGGATGACAGGCTGCTTGATTTCCGCGATGAATTTTTTGAGCAGTACGGTCTTCATGATAATGATAAAGGCTTTTAAGTTTTAGGGGAGAGTATACGAAAGGGGGATTTAATGTGTTTCATTTTGCTACAGCTGCGGCTGCACCTGGTGGAGCTGGCGGACTTTTTCAAATGATCTGGCCACTGGCTCTGATGTTTGTAATCTTCTATTTCTTGCTGATTCGTCCGAATCAGAAAAAACAAAAGCAGCGTCAATCGATGCTTCAAGCTTTGAAAAAAGGAGATAAAGTAATTACAATCGGAGGACTTCACGGTACAATTGTGGAGATTACGGACGATGTGGTTGTTTTGCGTGTGAACGATGTGACGAAGCTGACCTTTGACCGCAGTGCAATTAGTAATGCGATTGCAAAAGACACTGCATCTGAGGAAGTTGTTTCTAAATCGTAAAATGCGATTGTTATGCAAAAACCGAGCCTTTGAGGAGGCTCGGTTTTTTTTGTGTTACATACATGTTGACTTACTTACTAAAGTTAATGCCAAACATCCCGCCACCTGCTCCTATAACAAACGCGATTCCTAAGTGCAGCAGGTCTTTACCATTCATGCCTGCATCCAATGCCAAAAAACCGACCAGAAGAACGATTAGTCCATACAGAATGCCTGTAATACCGCCTTGATACCAGCCTTTGTTCGTGGATCTTTTACCGGCGACGAAGCCACCAGATAGCATGGCGAATGCGTGGACGATGTACGTATACAATGATAAGTCCTGTTCTTGCATCTGTGTCATCCACAAGAGTATTGAAAGAATCAATGCGCCAAACAGCATCCATGCAAAGGCATAAAATAAGCCGGATAAAATGGGATGGGCCAGACGAAACGAACACCAGCGGCGAATGAGCTCCATGGATAATTCCTCCTGTACCAAGGTTTGAACTATTATCATTCTATGGCCAAGCTTCCCGGGTTAGTACCAAGTCGTAAGCAGTCTTTCTCTTTATTTCAATAATTTAGCCTTTTGTTTTTTGTATGAGCCAAGTGAGGAACGGTCAGAATACGTGTACAATGAACGACTAATGTCTTGTCGCAAGTACAGGAGAGGAGGCGAACCTAGTTGAGTCACGATATTTTTGCTCATATTTTTCGGACGCTGCTCATGTATTTTATTGTATATCTGGTGATGCGCTTGATGGGTAAAAGGGAGATCGGAAAATTGTCTGTTTTCGATCTCGTCATATCCATTATGATTGCGGAAATTGCTGTATTCAGCCTGGAGGATATAAAACGTCCACTTTATGAAGGGCTGATTCCTTTAGGAGTGCTGTTAATTTTGCAAATCGGAATTTCCTATTTCAGTCTGAAAAGTCGGCGTCTGCGCTTACTATTTGATGGTAGGCCCAGTGTATTGTACTCAAATGGACAACTAAACAAGGACGAAATGGCGAAGCAACGTTACAACTTAGATGACTTGCTGTTACAACTTCGTGAACAAAATATAGAAAGTTTGGATGAGGTTGAGTATGTCATTTTGGAAACAACAGGTAAACTTACGGTGATTGACAAGGATTTTTACGATGGCGCTAAACACGAAAAAATAAAGCAGGAACAAAACAAAAATGATTTGATAAGCAAAGAACAACAGGAAAATAAAGTCCACCCTTCTCCACAAATCGGTGGAAAGTTTAGATATGAGGGACTACCGATTCCATTAATTATGGACGGCAAGGTGCTGGATCGAAATTTGGAACGGATGGATATGAACCGTTTTTGGCTTAAAAATCAGATTCAAGCGAAGGGTCACAAAGATTTTAAGGATGTTTTCTTATGCTCGGTCAACCATAGAGGGGATGTGTATATTACACCACCGGCCTATGGAGAATCTTTGGATTAGCTTTTTTTATGCTTTAAACCATCTTCTCAATATTGGAATGCGTGTGAGGTTGTCCCAGTCGATCATTTTGATCAAGGTCATCAGTAAAAGGTAGAGAATAATTCCCAAGCCTGCGGCAAACATAAATTGGAGCCACATTTGATCGAAAATCGTTAAATGTCTGTAGGTATATAATACCGCTGCCGCCATAATGATCATGCCCATCCCGGTTTTCCAGAAGTCAAGTAAACGTACACGAAAGCGAAGCAGTCTGCTGACACTGAAGCCATGTAGGAGGGTAACGATAGCACTGTTAATACAGATGGCAATGACAGCTCCGTAGATACCGTACTGAGGCTGAGAAGCAAGCCATACAATCAGCACAATTTTGATAATGGCTCCGATAAAGGTGTTTAATAAGGCACTTCCAGGACGGTCTAACGCCTGAAGTGCTGCCTGAAGAGGGGCCTGAATGTACATAAAAAGTGCAAAGGGAGCCATGAGTTTAAGCATGCCCGCAATATCGCCATTATTGTAGAGCAGCAGACACAGCGGCTCTGCTAATACATACATAATTACGGCAAATGGGGCTCCTGCGACTAAAGCAAGTCGAAGCGATTGATGCAAACGTTTGTGAATGGCAGTAACATGCCCTTTCGCTGCTGCTTCGGATAACGAAGGCACGAGTGAAACAGCCAGCGAACTGGTAAGGGCCCCTGGTAGTAATAACACAGGAATAACCATGCCTTGCATGGCCCCATATTGTGCGGTTGCCACGCCAGTTGCAATGCCTGCTACGGCGAGGCTACGCATGCATAAGATAGATTCGAGCAAATAAGATAAGGAACCGACAAGCCTTCCAGCAGTAACGGGAACAGATATCGACATAAGACGTGACAAAACGGATGATTGGTCGGTATGAACTTTTAGGGGTAAAGGGGCCTTTGGTTGAAGAATGTGATCTTTTCGCTGGTTCCAAGCATATTGCCACAGCAGCACAACCATGCCAATGAATTCACCCGCCAAAGCACCGAGCATGGCACCTGCAGCAGCGTAGGCTACACCATGAGGAAGTAACAAGTAAGCAAACCAAATGACGCAAAAAATGCGCATGACGGTTTCCGCAATGGAGGAACTTGCGGAAGGAATCATATTTTGTTTTCCTTGAAAATAGCCCCTATAAGCTGAGGAAACAGCAACAATGACAATCATTGGGCTCATACTTACGAATGTATAATACACACGGCTGTCGGTCAGGAGATGGCTTGTGATCCAAGGTGCAAACACAAGACAGATTGCCATGGCGATCAGGCTGAGTGTAATGGTGAAGCGCAAGCTAGTGTGCAAAATACGCCGTGACATCTCGGGTTGCCCCGCCGTTTCAGCTTCAGCTACAAGCTTGGCTACCGCAAGAGGGATGCCCCCAGTAATAAGAGTCACTAGTACAATAAAAAAGGGATACCCCTGCTGGTACAAGCCGACTCCTTCGGGGCCGATGATACGCGGGAGTGCGATTCGGGGAATAAAACCCAGTAGCCGATTGATGATACCCGCTGCCAATAAAATAATTGCTCCATGAATGAATGTCTGCTTTTTCAATCGCAACTCCCTCTTCCCAAAATGAAATTCTGCGTCTATGTGTTTCCTTAGAAGATATGCTGGACCTGTCCATGTTCATGACAAGCTTTTCAGTTTGAAACAAGGTGATCCAGACTACAAGAGGGAGAGTGGTGAATTCTGCTATTGACGAGCGAAATGAATGCATATATTGTTGATTTACGGCTATTTTTCGACGAAAAGAAGGGTTTTCCAAGATCAGGACAGAAATGTTCTATAAAGCAGTCAATAACCCCGCTAATTGCTGATCTGCGGAACCGATAGTCGCTGGGAGGAGGAACGACCATCGTGGGTATGGAAGAGCTGGATGAGCAGGATTGGGATGACGCAATTGAGATACTCTGTCAAAGTAAGGCAGACGAGCTGATTCTCGTAGGCTATGAACATGTCACCAGTAAGGACGTGTGGAATTGCGTCAGCCATAAATATGAAAAGGAGGGTATTCCTCCGCTGCACAAGCTCGTTAACGATATACTTTCCCTTAAAGCGACGAGCTTTATGAACTATTTGACGATGTCCGCATTACGGGGCTCCACTTTCGAATAGAAGGGGGTCTTTTTTTGCGTTCAAATTGACTGCTTTTTGAGGGGTAGCTATAATAGGAATATTGAGAATGAAAGGGGAACATGGGACGGAATGAAGAGAATTCTAAGTTTCATCGTGGTCGTGCTCATAACTACTGGTGTTATGATCGGGACAAGCCCGGGCCTACTAAAAAGTTTAAAACTAGGCCTCGATTTAAAGGGAGGCTTTGAAATTTTATATGAAGCCCAGCCTTTGGAAGCCGGGCAACGTGTAACCAGCCAGTCTCTGATACAGACAGCACAAAGTCTGGAGAGACGGATTAATGCGCTTGGTACGACTGAGCCGGAAGTAACAACGGAGGGCACCAATCGTATTCGCGTGCGGCTTGCTGGTGTCTCTAATGAGGCAGAAGTCCGCTCCATGCTGAAAAAACCCGCAGAGTTAACCTTCCGTAGTGCAACGGCAGCAGATGCTAAAAAGCCGGGTCAATACAGCAAAATTGAGCTCCGTGGTAATGATTTTGTGGAGAATGGCGCTGTTGTAGGCTATGACCAACTGAATCAACCTGAGATTAGTATTAAAGTAAAAGACAAAGCCAAATTTGCAGAAATCACAAAGCGACTTATGAATAAAGAGTTGGCTATTTTCCTGGATGATGAATTGCTGTCTGCACCTACAGTCCGTAGTGAATTGACGGATGGCAGTGCTTCGATTACAGGTAACTACACACGTGATGAGGCGAACAAGCTAGCAGATACGATAAACCTGGGTGCTCTTCCACTTAAACTGACGGAAAAATATTCTCAGAGCGTAGGGGCTACATTGGGTCAGCTGTCACTGGATCAGACGATCCGTGCTGGTTTGATCGGTTCGATCATCATTCTGATCTTCATGATTGCAATGTTTCGTGTACCAGGCCTAGTGGCCAGCTTCTGTCTCATCGTTCATACCTGGCTGGTGCTTGTGATCTTCTATTTGGGCGGCTTCGTGCTTACACTTCCAGGTATTGCTGCATTCGTGCTTGGGATCGGGATGGCAGTCGATGCCAATATCATAACGTATGAACGGATTAAAGAAGAAATCAAGTCAGGCAAAACGATTCGCTCTTCTGTCATTGCAGGCAGTAAGGCCTCGTTCCGTACTGTTATGGATGCCAATATTACGACAATTATAGCGGCAGCCGTCATGTTTGGTCTGGGTACAGGCTCCGTTCGAGGATTCGCTCTCGTGCTCATCGTTGATATTGTCGTCAGTATTTTGACGAATATCTTCTTCTCGCGCTTCTTGCTCAATCTGCTAGTTAAAGCGGATGCTGTGAAGAAGGCCAAGTATTTTGGTGTGAAGGAGAGTGATATCAGTGCGCTTTAATTGGGACTACAAATATGTCAAGATGAGCAAGTGGTTTTATACATTCTCGATTATCATCACATTGCTTGGTATTTTGAGCTTGTCGATATTCGGTTTGAATTACGGGGTTGATTTTCGTTCCGGTTCCAACGTGGATGTTAATTTGACTAAGGCAGTTACACAAAAACAGATTCAAACATTGCTGGACAAGAACGGGATCGGCAAAGAGGTGGATTATACACCAGGTAAAGAGCGCTTCGGCATTCGTTTTTCACAAGTGTTGACGGATCAGCAAGTGAATGAATTCAAAACCTCTTTTAACAAAGAGCTTGATCCAAAGGCATCATTTGAGGTCAATACGGTGGATACGGAAATGGCGCAAGAGCTGGAGCGAAATGCAATTTGGGCGGTTTTGCTAGCCTCTGTGGCCATTGCTATCTACATTTCGATCCGGTTTGAATGGCGTTTTGCGGTTGCTGCAATTGTTTCGTTGCTGCATGATGCGTTTCTTGTCATCAGTATTTTCTCGATTTTCCGACTTGAGGTCGATTTGACCTTTATTACGGCCATTCTGACGATTGTCGGTTTCTCCATTAACGATACCGTCGTTATTTTTGACCGTATTCGGGAAAATCTGCGATTTGCAAAGAAAAAGTCCAGAACCGACTTGGAGCAAGTAGTCGATCACAGTATTGCACAGACAATGACGCGTTCACTCGCAACGGTGTTTACAGTGTTTATTGCCTCTGTCTGCCTATTCATTTTCGGCGGCGAATCCATTCGGATGTTCTCGCTTGCGATGGTGATCGGTTTGCTATTCGGTGCTTACTCTTCCATCTTCATTGCCAGCCCGCTGTGGGTAGCTTTGAAGGGGAAACAAAAGACCCCGACAGCTGGTGGAGCAGCCAAAACTGCAAAGTCTTAAGTTACGCAAATACCAGTAGTATAAATTAAAGAGAAAGCCGCGTCTGCTTGGGCGCGGTTTTCTAAGGTTTTAAGATTTACCTTATGCTGTGGCTAATAGTGAAACACCTGATTGTAAAAGGTTTAGTTTTAAGAATTCGGTTATATTGGATTGGAGCTTTATCGGGAAATGGTTAGTTCAGGATTGAGGGGGAAACGTTGTGAATAGCGAACGCAGCCGATCATTAGAAACTGCGGCGTTGAGCGGGATTGTAGGTAATCTCGCGCTGGCTGTTCTAAAGGGAACCGTCGGTTATGCGGCAAACAGCAAGGCGTTGATGGGGGATGCACTGCACACGGCTGCGGATAGTGCTTCCCGTTTGCAGGAGATGCTGTTTTCCAAGGGTGGTACAGATCACGGAATGCTGGCGCGATTGCGGAACGGTGAAAAAGTTCGGACGGTCATATCTGTGGTGCTGGCTATTTTAGTGCTGATGAGCGGACTTCAGCTAGGTATTTCTGCCGTTCGTTCATTAAGCAGTTCGGAACCGCAGGCTCCCGGTCTGTATGCTTTAATTACCGTGTTAATTGCCCTGGTGTTGAGAGAAGCGTTATTTCAGTTTCAATATCGCTATTCGATTAAACATGGCCATAAAGCGGAAGCAGATCGGTACGCTAACCATGAACGGTACTCGCTGTATGCATCGCTGATTGCATTGATCGGTATGATCGGTGCAATGACTGGCGAAGCAATGGAATGGCCTGCATTATTGTATCTTGATCCAACTGCAGCTTTGCTGGTAGCCTGTCTGGTGCTGCGTAAAGGGTATCTGATGGTGATGAATACCGCTTATCAGGCACCTGCACAGCCCTTGCGGGAGGAAGACTCCCAGCGCTTTATGGAGACGATTCAACGAGTATATGGTATTGTAACGGTTGAACACTTACATGCTCAGGAAACGGGCCATTTCATAACAGTGGATGTAACGATAAGTGTTAACCCGCGGATTACGGTGCAGGAAGCGCAGGAAATTGCCGATCGAGCCAAAAATTTACTGTTAGCCCGTTTTCCACAGGTGACTCATGTACAAATGCAGTTCATTTCTTACCAAGCCGGGTATCCTTATAAATCCAATCATGAACTGCCTGATAATGATGCGTCGTCCTTGCTTCAATAAGGCAGGCCGACTATGAAAGAAAGGTGAATAGGATTGCTTCATTCGCAGTACAGATGGAAGACCCCGGATGTTAACCTGGAAGCGGCTCAGCCGTTAACAGAAGAGCTGGGGATTTCACCATTGTTGTCCCGGCTTTTAGTGAACCGGGGCGTCACTACGGCCGGGGAAGCAAACCGCTTTTTGTACGGAAGTGTGGACGATGTACACGACCCATTTCTGCTTCTTGGCATGAAAGAGGCCGTGCCGAGAATTCGCCAGGCTCTGGAGCGCGGCGAGCATATATTAATCTATGGCGATTATGATGCGGACGGCGTATCCAGTACATCATTGATGATTCAGCTTATGCGTTTTCTGAAGGCATCTTATGATATTTACATCCCCCATCGTTCCAATGAGGGATATGGTCTGCACAATCATGCTCTGGACTGGGCACATCAGCAGGGAGTTACGCTGGTCATTACAGTGGATACAGGAATTAGTGCAGTAGAGCAAATTACTTATGCGACTTCCTTAGGGATCGATGTGATTGTGACTGACCATCATGAACCGCCTGCTGTGCTTCCCGAGGCTTATACTTTGATCAATCCGAAGCTACCGGATTGTCCCTACCCATTTAAAGGTCTTGCAGGCGTTGGTGTTGCCCTGAAGCTAGCTCAGGCGCTGTTGAGTGAAGTACCCGAGGAATGGTTCGAAATCGCTGCTATTGGTACGGTAGCTGATTTGATGCCACTATATGGTGAGAATCGGACGATAGTACGTAGAGGGATTCAATCCATGAGAAACTCCGCATTTCCAGGGATTCGAGCGTTGCTTCATGTAGCGGGCGTGGAGATATCCACAGTGACTTCGGTCAACATCGCATTTGCATTGGCTCCGCGGATTAATGCGAGCGGGCGTCTAGATCATGCGGGTCGAGCGGTTTCTCTGCTGACGACAGAAAAAGAGGAGGAAGCAGATCAACTTGCGCATGCACTGGATCTGCTCAATCGTGAGCGTCAACAAGTGGTCGAACGCATTGTGGAGCAAGCCGAGCAGCAATTAGCATCCAAACTAAATGGAGGCAAGCTTCCATCTGTTATTGTTCTGGCTGGTGAGGGCTGGAATGTTGGTGTCGTCGGAATTGTGGCATCCAAGCTATTGGATCGTTATTATCGTCCGACCATTATTCTGGGCATAGATACGGAGACAGGCATGTGCAAAGGCTCTGCTCGTTCTATTCCTGCATTGGATATTTATAGTGCTCTTACAGATTGTCATGAGCTTATGGAGCATTTTGGTGGACATCCTTCGGCAGCGGGGATGACGCTGTCCCGTGACCATCTGGAATTATTCGAAGAGCGGCTAAACCGCTATGCAGGTTCCATTCTGACACCGGAAGATTTTATCCCTATAGCTGAGGCCGATATGGTCTGCCGTCTGGATGAGGTGTCTTTACAAGTGGTTGAAGAACTGGAATTGCTCCAGCCTTTTGGGATGGGAAATCCTTCTCCACGATTCGTATTACAGGGACTTCAATTGCGTGAAGCTCGTAAAATGGGACGTGAGAAAAACCATGTGAAGCTATTGCTGGAGCAGAACGGTTTATCGCTGGATGCGATTGCCTTCCGACGTGGCGATTTGGCTGATTTTTTACAGCAGCAAACGGACATAGATCTGTTGGGTGAATTATCAATTAACGAGTGGAACGGTAAACGTTCACTCCAGCTGATGATGCAGGATATTCGTGTACAGGCTCCGCAAATATTTGATTATCGTGGAGTATCGGACCCTCTTGCCGAACTGGAGCGAGGGCTGAGGATCTTCCATCCAAGCTTAGAGGAAAGAAAGAATAATGTTGCGGTGTTGATCCATCCGTCATCCAGGCTTCGGCCATCGAGCTCCGTGAGCGCTGAATCCTTATGGCTATACGATAAAGATGGCAGCGTTACTCCCAGTGAGGGTCAAAAAGATACACAGCACTTTGTGAAGTCGCTATTCGTACTGGAGCCGCCAGATACACCCGAGCAGTTTCATGCCTTATGGTCTACCTTTGAGAATGTGGAGAATGTATTTCTTCTTCATTCGATCAGTGAGCGTGGCGGCCGGCTCGTAAGCCCCGATAGGGAGCTGTTTAAGCGTATTTACATTGTGCTTTCCCGAATGGGAACACAGCTAATTGACGAAAAGGCAATGCTACCTGCTCTTAGCCGGCAGTGCTCCTGTTCAGTACGCATGTTATCCAAAGTACTGGATATCTTCGAGGATCTTGAGTTTTTGACGCGTACAGATGGTCAATTTCGTTTTGTATCCAATCCGCCCAAGCGGGATTTAACTGCTTCTCCGCGCTATCAGGAATTGTATAATATGGCTGAGATGGAGCGGTACTTATTGGATGCAGACACCACCCAGATGACGAGTTGGATCATGTCGCTTATGAAGGGTGCGTCTTGAGATACTACCTTGCAGTTTTGTAAAATGTATATACTAATTAGAAGTTTACAGTAGGAGGAACTAAGTTGGACTACAAAGAATATATTCGGGTGATTTCCGATTTTCCACAACCAGGGATTAGTTTTAAGGACATTACGACCCTAATGAAAAATGGTGAACTGTATCGTAAGGCAATCAACGATATGAAGGAACTGGTATCTGATTTAAAAATTGATTTGATTGCAGGTCCGGAAGCACGTGGATTCGTTGTCGGTGCACCTCTGGCTTATGCGCTTGGTGTTGGTTTTATTCCCATCCGTAAGAGTGGTAAGTTGCCTGGAGAAACCATTGAGGAAGCATACGGTTTGGAATATGGTAAGGATACTCTGGCTATGCATAAGGATGCGATTGAGCCGGGGCAAAATGTTCTGATTGCTGATGATCTGCTTGCTACAGGTGGAACCATCGCTACATCCGTTAACTTGGTACGCCAACTTGGTGGCAATGTGGCAGGGGCTGCTTTTCTTATCGAGCTGTCCGATCTCAACGGACGGGCAAAGCTGCCTGACGTAGACGTATTCACCTTAATTAAGTATTAAGTATTTCGAAACCGGGGTTTCCCGGGAAATATTTATGTATGATGATTTGCCTAAATAGTCCGATGGAACATCTCTTTTCTCTAAAGAGTTGCTCCATCGGACTATTTTGCTTAACAGTGATTATATTGAATTTTCCCATTGTCACAAATTACCACGGTTTTTATTGGAAAAGAGTTATAAAAAAATAAAATAAATGTCGATAAAGATTAAAAAAAGAAACAGAGGTGGATATATATTGGGTATATTTCAATTTAAGAGTTTACAAGCACGAACATTTTCTACCTTGATTCCGCTAGTACTTATAACACTGATTTTAATCAGTTTTTTGTCTTATTTTTTTGCCAAACAGAAGCTGGATACAGAAATAAGCCAAAATGCTGCTCATTCCTTGTCGAGGGTTAAAGCAGATATTGCAGCTAACGTAGATCGTCATGCTTTACTTGTTTCGATGCTGACTAAGAGTGCGGAACAAGTGGGAACAGAAATGAACATTGAAGATTATGGACGACTCTTTGAACAAGAGCTGACATTAAATGATATGACTTACGGGTTAGGGATTTATTTTGCTAAAGATGCGTATGATCCAGGAGTGACATACCGTTCAATATATGTGCATAGAGATGGCGAGCTAGTCAAGCAATCGACTGAATATGACGATCCACAATATGACTATTTAACGCAGCCTTGGTATACAGAAGCCGTGGAACGTGGTAAAGATATAAATTTCACAGAGCCATTTTACGATAGCAAGCTGAAAATCAATATGATTACTGCGGGGAAAGCATTTTATAACAGAGAGGGAAAACTGTTAGGTGTCATTACAGGCGACCTAAACATGACGAATATCCAAACGTATATTGAAAAAATGAAGTTTGGTACTCAAGGTAGTGCGATCTTGATGGATAAGAACGGAGCTATTCTGTCATCCGGTCTCCCGTCCTTAAAATCAGGCGAGTCGTTAACAAATACGATAAATGCGGAAGCAGCACAAGCTATTCAAAAAGGTACATCTGGACAAGTCTCCGTAGCTATTGATCAAGAGAATTATCGGGTAATGTATGAAACGCTACCACAAACCGGATGGAAAATCGGCGTATTACTGCCAGAATCAGATTTGAATCGCTCTGCGAATGAAATGCTTAAACTGTTACTAATTGTTAGTGTTATAGGCATTTTGCTAATTATGGGAGCGTTATTGATTAATAATTCAGGTATGATCAAAGAGATTAAAAAAATTAGGCAGATGACCAACCGTATGGCTCTTGGGGATTATACCGTTGAACTACCCCATCATCGTAAAGATGAGTTTGGCCAAATGGCTGATGGGATCAATAAGGTGATTGTTGCAACCAGAGGGATGGCATTGCGCTTGAGCGAAGAGTCAGATGTGATCTCAGGCGTATCTTCAAAAATATCCCAAGAGATTTCTGGAGCTACTAAAGATGCGCAGCATAATGCAGGAGAACTGGCACAGGTGAAGGAAGGAGCCGAGCTTCAGTTGACCGCAGCAGCGGAAAGTGCGACTGCGATGGAAGAAATGGCTGTTGGCATACAGCGTATTGCTGAATCTATACAGCATGTATCCGAGGCTACCAGTGAGATTGAACATAAAGCACAACAAGGGAATGAACGGTTGAACGTGGTCAGCCAAGGAATGCATAAAGCGAAAATGTCTATGGATGAGGCAGGCAGAGTAGTAAGCTCGTTAAATGAGCGGTCCGCCCAAATTGGCAGTATTATTGGAATGATTCAGGAAATTAGTGGGCAGACCAAGTTGTTGTCGTTGAATGCTTCCATTGAAGCCGCACGTGCTGGGGAGCATGGCCGAGGGTTCGCTGTGGTGGCTTCTGAAATCGGCAAGCTGGCTGTTAACGTAAGCGAGTCTGCTGAGCAAATTACGAGTCGAATCCGAACCATGCAGGAAGAAACCAAATTAGCTTTGGAAGGAATGCAACAGGGGACTCTGGAAATGGATGAAGGAGTATCTATTTTACGTGAGGTGGAAGAACGTTTTATAGCGATGAATCAGGATATTCAGCAGGTGGCAATAGAGGTGCAGGAAGTTTCATCTGCCTCTGAAGAAATGTCGGCAGGCTCAGAAGAAGTTGCAGCTTCTATTGGTTATCTTGCAGACATTGCAAAAGCTTCAGCTGTACGTGCAGGGCAAGCCTCGGAACGCTCTGAACGGCAGCTAGAGGATCTGGAGGGTCTGGACAGCTCCGCCAAGTCGCTTACAGGTGTCTCTGATACGCTTAATCAGGTCGTATCCCGTTTTCGTGTGTGATATCTTCTTTTAAAATAAAAGCCGTGCATAAAAAGACGCCGTTCCATGTAAGAGGATACTTACACGCTTGTCTAGATAGTCTGAGCGTGTTGATCCATAACTAACATGGAGCGGCGTTTTAAAATTGAAAAACAGATATCAATCTGGTGTTTTTTCAGTTAAAGGTTCCTGCGTTTTATCGTTCGACCAGCCGAGCACATCAACCAGCTTGAAGAACAAACTCAGGATAATACCGATGATTGTCGCCAATGCCATACCTTTCAAGGTGACAGCACCCCAAGTGAGCGTAGTACCACTGATTCCCACAACAAGCACGATAGTAGCGAGCAGCATGTTGGTTGGCTTGGCGAAATCAACTTTTTGCTCAACGAAGATTCTAAGACCAGAGGCAGCGATCACACCGAATAATAGTAAGGATACGCCACCCATAACTGGAGATGGAATATTAGAAACAATCGCTGAGAACGTACCCGAGAAGGACAACAGGATGGCAATAACAGCCGCTCCGCCAATAACCCATATAGAGTACACTTTAGTTAATGCCATAACACCGATATTTTCACCATAAGTCGTATTAGGTGTAGAACCTACAAAACCGGAAATGACAGTAGAAATCCCGTTACCCAGCAGAGAGCGATGGAGACCAGGATCTTTGGACAGCTCACGTCCGACGATGTTGCTAGTCACGAGCAAGTGACCAATGTGCTCTACAATGACGACCAGAGCAACTGGAAGAATCGTTAGCATAGCCGAGGCATTAAAGGTTGGAGTAGTAATTGCGGGATGGGCGAACAAAGGAGCGTCCGCAATGGCCTGTGTATTGACCATGCCCATGAAATAAGCAAGCACATAGCCCACCACGATACCGATTAGAATATGAATGATTTTGGCAAACCCGCGAAACAAAACCGCACCCAGAACAGTAACACCGAGCGTAACGAGGGAAAGGGTGATCGTTTTGGGATCTGGCGTCCAGGCTTTAGTAGGATCGGCATTAATAATGCCTGCCATGCCTGCAGCAACCGGAACTAGTTCCAGACCAATTAAGGCTACGATTGATCCCATGACAGCCGGTGGAAAAACGATATCCAGCCAACGTGTCCCGGCATACTTGATTACCAGTGCGACGAGACAGAAAATAATACCTGTAGCGATGAAAGCACCCAGGGCCATTGCATAGCCACTGCTGCCAGGATTACTTTTAAGCACAAGACTGACGGGAGCGATAAAAGCGAAGCTGGAGCCGAGATAGGCAGGGATTTTGCCACGGCAGATCCATATGTACAACAATGTTCCGAGACCGTTCATGAGCAAAATCATGCCGGGATCGACGCCGAAAATATTGGGCACCAGCACGGTGCTGCCAAACATGGCAAACAAATGCTGTACGCTGAGCAGGACCCCAGGTCCTGCTGGAAGCTTTTCATTAACTTGAATTTCGCGTTGCAACGCAGTTCACTCCTTAGTTCTTTCAATTATTCTTATATACATTAATTACTTTTCGTAATTTTTTCAATATAATTCGTTTCATTTCGACAACAATTCTGATTTTACTTATCCATGTGTGACAAAATAATGCGACAGTGCCAAACCTGTAATAGTTGACGTGTGGCGTGCTAAGCGTCATAATTGTAGGAAATCACTTTTAAAAGGGAACCTTTGCGCGACATTGATCGGCGGGTTCCATTTTGCATAGAAAGGACACGGAATAGAGCAGAATGGGGATAGAGCAATTACTTAAAAAGGCCGGGGCCTATACCAGAGAAGCAGATCTTATCCGCATCAGGGACGCCTATGATTTTGCCGAGCAGGCCCATTCCGGCCAGACTCGTAAGTCCGGTGAACCTTATATTCTGCATCCGCTTGCGGTTGCTGATATCGTCGTTAATATGCAGATGGATACCATCTCCATTATCGCCGCTCTTTTACATGACGTTGTGGAGGATACGACGGTGTCTTTGGCGCAGATTCGCGAGCATTTTGGCGATACATGTGCGATGCTTGTCGATGGTCTGACGAAGCTGGAGCGTATCCAGTTCCGTTCCAAGGAAGAACAGCAGAACGAAAATTATCGAAAAATGTTTATTGCTATGGCGCAGGACATTCGTGTCATCGTCATTAAGCTGGCAGATCGTCTGCACAACATGCGTACTCTGAAATATCAATCGGAAGAAAGCCAGCGTCGAATCGCTTATGAAACGTTGGAAATTTTCTGTCCGGTTGCAAACCGATTGGGTATTTCAGCGATTAAATGGGAAATGGAAGACATTGCTTTGCGCTATCTGAATCCCCAGCAGTATTATCGCATCGCTAATTTGATGCATAAGAAGCGGGCAGAGCGCGAGCAATTTATTGATAATGTCATACAGCGTATCAGAGAGAAGCTTGAAGAGATGGGTATTCAGGCTGATTTGTCTGGACGTCCTAAACATATTTACAGTGTGTTTAAAAAGATGACGACGAAAAACAAGCAATTCAATGAAATATACGATTTGCTGGCGATTCGAATTATTGTGGATAACATTAAAGATTGTTATGCCACACTGGGGATTATCCATACGTTGTGGAAACCGATGCCAGGGCGGTTTAAGGATTATATCGCCATGCCTAAGGCTAATATGTATCAGTCCCTCCATACGACCGTAGTAGGTCCTAATGGAGAGCCTACAGAAGTACAAATTCGCACAGTGGATATGCATCGCACTGCTGAATTCGGGATTGCCGCCCACTGGGCCTATAAAGAAAACAACGGGGCAAATAACACAAACTTTGAGGACAAAATCACCTTTTTTCGAGAAATTCTGGAGCTGCAAAACGAGGCGAAGGATGCATCGGAATTTGTGGAATCACTCAAAATGGACTTTTTCTCAGACCTTGTGTTTGTCTTTACTCCTAAGGGAGAAGTCATTGAGTTGCCGGCTGGATCGGTTCCGCTGGACTTTGCTTTCCGTATCCATACCGAAGTTGGAAATCGAACGATTGGCTCTAAGGTAAATGGAAGAATTGTTCCTTTGGATTATCGTCTGAAAACTGGCGATATCGTGGAAATTATGACGTCCAAGCACTCTTATGGACCTAGTCAGGACTGGCTTAAAATTGCTCAGTCCTCTCACGCGCGCAGTAAAATCAAGCAGTGGTTCAAGAAAGAAAAGCGTGAGGAAAATGTAGAAAAAGGCCGCGAAAGCCTGGAACGTGAGCTAAGAAAGCGTGATATTGAGCCATCCGTGTGGATGAGCGAGGACAAACTTCAGGATGTGGCACAAAAGTTCTCTTTTAATGATTCTGAAGATATGCTGTCTGCGATTGGCTTTGGCGGTATAACCGCAGCGCAGGTTTGTACACGTCTGACAGAGAAGCTGCGCAAGGAACAAGAAGAGGCACGGCTAATCGAACTGACGACCGAGGTCAAGGAGTACAAACCGCAGGGCGAACGGAAAAAAACACCGACCAACGGTGTCAGCGTCAGAGGCGTCGACAATTTGCTCGTTCGCTTTGCACGATGTTGTAATCCCGTACCGGGTGATGACATCATCGGCTACGTAACACGCGGGCGCGGCGTATCTGTGCACCGTACCGATTGTCCGAATATTCCTTCGGGTGTGGGCGAAGATCAGGCGCGCGTGATTGAAGTTGAGTGGGAAGAAGCAGCCGAGGTCAATTATAGCGTCGATATTGAGATTACAGGGCATGACCGCAATGGTTTGCTGAACGAGGTACTCCAGGCCATTTCTGAGAACAAAACTAGCTTCTCGGCCGTGACAGGACGTACAGATAAAAATAAAATGGTAATGATTCACATTACAATTCTTATTCGTAACACGGATCATTTGCATTCTGTTGTCGAACGGATCAAACGGGTGAAGGATGTATACACCGTGCATCGGATTATGCAATAAATTTGTTAGGTGTACACACAGGTTTGTATAGCCTTTGTAATACATGGGCACAAGCCTCATAGATGGCTGTAAGAGCCGTGATACGGCTGAGAGCAACTTTTAAGGGGAAAAGTAAAGGAGTAGCGGATAGGCGATGAAGATCATTATTCAGCGCTGTAAAGACGCTCAGGTAACGGTGAATCAAAAGGTGGTCGGCAAAATCGGAACTGGATTAATGCTGCTGGTTGGTATTGGTCAGGGAGATACGGCAGCCGATGCCGTTTATTTGGCGGATAAAATAGCGGGATTGCGTATATTTGAAGATGCTGAAGGCAAAATGAACGACAGTGTTCTGGATGTCGGCGGGGCCATTCTGTCTGTCTCCCAATTTACGCTGTATGGTGACTGCCGTAAAGGAAGAAGGCCCAACTTTATGGGAGCGGCCAAACCTGAGGAAGCGGAGAAACTGTATGATTTCTTCAACAGTCAGCTTCGAGCCAAGGGCCTGGAGGTCGAGACCGGAATTTTTGGAGCTATGATGGATGTTTCCTTGACCAACTGGGGTCCAGTGACGTTGATTTTGAATAGCGAGCGTTCTTAGGTATCCATTCTTGGTATGATCTGAGAACTTGAGCAGAAGAGAATAAAATAGCCGTTTAGAGGGACCCTAATGTCATCCCGGTTGGTGAGTAGCCATCTGGAAAGCCTTAAGGGTGACAGGAGAGACGAAACTATGCGTCAGACCCCAAAAATGGACGGATATCGAAGCGCGGTGTTGCTTTATCCTGGGAGTATGCGAGAGGCAATCAGCCTTACCCGTAATGCAGATGCGTTATTACAGCATGTTGCTACAGCTATGGACAAGCCAGGACGCGGTGCCCTGCCACGAAGGTAACAATGGAAATTCATTGGTAAATGCAGCATTAACGACGTGTTGCCTAAAGCGGTTATAAAGAGATCTAAAATAATTATGTAGCAGTAAATCAGGGAGGAGCCAACTGGCTCCTTTTTCTTTTTCACTGCTGAAAATTGTTATAAACACAGATCGAGCGGGTAATAACAAAGCGTGATAGACAAACAACCCTAACTTTAAACTCGCTCTGAGGATAACCGGAAAGGAGATCTGAACGATAATGAGTAAAATTGCATTTTTGTTGGCTGACCAATTT
The DNA here is from genome assembly GCF_002872435.1 of Paenibacillus sp. lzh-N1. NCBI lineage: Bacteria > Bacillati > Bacillota > Bacilli > Caryophanales > Paenibacillaceae > Paenibacillus > Paenibacillus sp. lzh-N1. The sequence continues at coordinate 3,142,769 of NZ_CP025696.1, forward strand.
GAGGATTCTGAAATGAAGGTCCCCTATGATGAACTGAAAAAGGCTGGACATGAGGCAGATATTATTGGACTGAAGCAAGGTGAAAAAGTGAACGGTAAGCAAGGAAAAGCAAGCTACACTATTGAAAAAGCCATTGCAGATGTGAAATCAAGTGACTATGATGCAGTTGTTATTCCTGGTGGATCATCTCCGGAAAATCTGCGTTTGGATGCAAATGTTCTTAAGTTTGTAACTGAAATGAATGAGTCCAAAAAAACGATTGGCGCTATCTGCCACGGGCCGCAGATTTTGGCTAGTGCCGATTTGCTACAAGGTCGGACGATTACAGCTTATCCTCCATTGAAAGATGACTTGATTAACGCAGGTGCTCATTTCGAGGATCGAGAGGCGGTCGTGGACGGTAACTTTATTACGTCTCGGACCCCTAAGGATGAGCCAGCCTTTGTGCGTGAGTTGTTAAAGGCATTGTAATTTAACCGTGAATGCTTCCGTAAATTTATGCCAGTACAATTCCCATACGAGGAGGACTTGATATGGCTAAACAGATTCAGGCTTATTTTCGCACGGAAGATGAAGCTGAGGGCGCCAGAGCTTCGCTTCAGGCTTATAGAACTGAACATTTGGAAGTAGGTGCTCTGGATGAGGCGCTCGGTCGCGAGACGAGGGTTTTAATTCCGTTGGTCCCCTATAACAATACTGGCTCTGTGAGCACAGGAGGTTCTGCTGGTGCGGTAATTCCAGCCGCAGGGGCTTATGGCGAAAATATTCTACCAGATGCAAAGAATGACGAGGTTAACTATGGCGCAGCCCAAAGGGATCTGAATGAGGATCGGAGCGGAACAACGAATCATGACGGAGGTTTGCTCCGTGCGACAGATGTGTATATTAACGGTGATCATGATGAATTACGGTATGTATTGTCCGCCAAGGTAAATGATGCCGATTATGATGAGATCATTTATAAGCTCCGTTCCAATCGTGCATATGTGGCGCAGCTGGATTAAAAAGGAAGCGAGTGTCACAAGATTGTCGATACACGAGGAAATTAGCCACACTAGAGTGGCTGTAATACAATTGTAATATTCGAAACATCATTCCTTAATATTCGTTGTTTATAATAACAGCATGACCCCCTTTTGATATATCTTTTAGACCTGCGGACCGTTTCCGCAGGTTATTTTCTTTTTATAAGACTTATTTGTCTGATTCTAGGGGGAATGTCTTGACTTTGTCGAAGCAGTTCATTAAAATCATAAAATAATGAAAAATGATTTGATGACGGGACCAAGTACTCCGAACCCACAAGCGCAGAGAGGAATTTCCAGGCTGTAAAAATTCCCTTGATGAGCGGACGAATGACCTCCCCGAGAACAGGCGGCGAACAATGAGGAATCTTTGCTGAGTAATGCATGGCATATGCCAAACACAGCAGACCATCCTGCATAATAGCCGTACTGCGCGTTACGGGCGTTATACGTATGAGCGGAGTCAGTGCAATGCTGACGGACACTGAGTCATTTTTATGCCAGTGGTCTGGGTAAACTCCGGAATGTGGGTGGTACCACGGGTGATTTGTAAACGACAATCCCTCGTCCCTGTTAATAATAACAGGGCGAGGGATTTTTTGTTTTATATTGAAAGTGGAGTAAGTAGAGAGCGCACAAATAAGAAATATAATGACGGGGGGATACGTAAATGGCCTTTCAAAAACCGACGGGAACACAGGATTTGCTGCCAGGCAGTGTAGAAAAATGGCAAGTGGTCGAGGAAAAAGCCCGCGAAATTAGCCGCCGCTTTAATTATCGTGAGATCCGTACACCGATGTTTGAACAAACGAATTTGTTCGTACGGGGTGTGGGTGAAACGACCGATGTGGTGGAAAAGGAAATGTACACTTTTGAGGATAAAGGAAAGCGCAGCATGACTTTGCGCCCAGAGGGAACAGCAGGGGTTGTCCGCTCTTATGTGGAGAACAAACTGTATGGTGAGCCAGATGTGACCAAACTGTATTACATTGGCCCGATGTTCCGGTATGAGCGTCCACAGGCTGGGCGTCAGCGCCAGTTTCATCAATTTGGCATTGAAGCATTCGGGGCGATGGACCCGGCGCTGGATGCAGAAGTTATTGCTTTCGGGTATCAATTCTGCCGAGAGCTGGGCTTAAAAGGAGTACAGGTAGAAATTAACTCGGTTGGTAATGCTGCCAGCCGTGCAGATTATCGACAGCATTTGGTGGACTTCCTGATGCCCATTAAGGATACGTTGACCAAGGAGAGCCAAGCGCGCATCGAGCGTAATCCATTGCGAGTGCTGGATAGTAAAGACGATCAAGACAAATTTGGCGGGGCACCTTCGATTTTGGATAGTTTGGATGAGGAATCCAGCACTCACTTTGAGAAAGTGAAGCAAAATTTGGATGCGATGGGCGTGGAATATACAGTGAACCCGCGTTTGGTACGGGGGCTGGATTATTATACGCTGACAGCATTCGAGTTCAAAGCCGAAGGAATTGGTGCTATTGACACGATTGGTGGAGGCGGCCGATACAACGGATTGGTTGGAGATCTGGGCGGACCGGATCAGCCGGGCATTGGTTTTGGTATTGGGCTTGAGCGAATTCAGCTGATTTTGGAGCATCAGGGTGTCAAATTGAACGAAGCCAAGCCGTTGGATATCTATATGGTGGCATTGGGTGAGGCGGCAGAAACGGAAGTGACCAAGCAACTGTTCAAGTTGCGTCAAGCTGGATTTTCCGCAGAGCGAGATTATCTGGGGCGCAAAATGAAGGCGCAGATGAAATCGGCAGATCGTTTTAAAGCAAGATATACAGCAATTTTGGGTGACGATGAGCTGGGTAAAGGTGAAATTGCACTGAAAAACATGGAAACCGGCGAGCAGCGTACCGTTAAGTTGGATCAGTTGGTGGAAGAATTAGGATAAAAAACGTGATGAAACATCAGTCAGGGGGAGTTTCCCTCTGGCTGTCCATATAGCATTAACTACTAAACCTAACAGGAGTGTGTATTATGAAAAGGAGTCATCAATGCGGCGCATTGACTCATGCGCATATCGGAGAAACAGTTACATTGAACGGTTGGGTACAGACCCGTCGTGACTTAGGGGGCGTACTTTTTATAGACCTGCGTGACCGTAGCGGAATTGTACAAATCGTGTTTAATCCGGCCTATTCCGGTGACGCGCTGCAAATTGCGGACCGTGTTCGCAGTGAATATGTGCTAGAGGTTACTGGTACCGTTGTTAAACGTGATGCAGAAACGATCAATTCGAACCTGCCTACAGGTGAAATTGAAGTGCGTGTCACAGAAATCGAAGTATTGAATGCATCCAAAACACCTCCGTTCTTCATTGAAGATGGCGTAGAAGTTGACGAGTCGCTGCGTTTGAAATACCGTTATCTGGACCTGCGTCGTCCGGAAATGCATCAGACTTTGAAACTGCGTTCCAAAGCAGCAAAAGTATTCCGCGACTTCCTGGACGGTGAAGATTTCATTGAAGTGGAAACACCGATTTTGACGAAAAGCTCCCCAGAGGGCGCACGTGACTATCTGGTGCCTAGCCGAGTGCATGAAGGCGAATTTTTTGCCTTGCCGCAATCGCCACAATTGTACAAGCAATTGCTGATGGTGGGCGGCCTGGAGCGCTACTACCAAGTTGCACGTTGTTTCCGTGATGAAGATTTGCGTGCTGACCGCCAGCCTGAATTTACGCAGATCGACATTGAGACTTCCTTCATGCAACAGGATGACTTGCTGCCTATGATGGAGCGTCTTATGGTGAAATTGTTCAAAGAAACAGTTGGGGTAGAACTGGAAACACCGTTCCAACGAATTACACATGCAGAGGCAATGGACAAGTATGGTTCTGACAAGCCTGACCTGCGTTTTGGTCTTGAGCTGGTAAATGTTAATGATATCGTGGCAACCAGTGGTGTGAAAGTATTTGCTTCCGTAATTGAAAAGGGTGGCGAAGTTAAAGTCCTTAATGCCAAAGGATGTGGCACGTGGAGCCGTAAGGACATTGATGACCTGGGTCCTTTCGCAGCACGTTATGGAGCAAAGGGCTTGGCTTGGATCCAAGTGAAAGAAGGCGAATTCAAGGGGCCTATCGTTAAATTCTTCACACCGGAAGAAATCGAAGCCTTGAAAGAACGTACGGGAGCCGAAGAAGGCGATCTGTTGCTGTTCTCTGCGGATAATAAAAAAGTAGTTGCTGATGTTTTGGGCGCGCTTCGTCTGAAAATTGGCCGTCATTTGGGGCTCATCGACGATAACAAATTCAAATTTGCCTGGGTCGTAGACTTCCCGCTTCTGGGCTATGACGAAGAACAAAAACGTTATGTAGCGGAGCACCATCCGTTCACTCGTCCGAAGGAAGAAGACCTGGCCCTCTTGGACACAGATCCAGGTCAAGTTCGTGCTCAGGCTTACGACATCGTGCTGAACGGCTACGAAGTGGGTGGTGGCTCGATGCGTATTTTCAAACGTGAAGTTCAGGAGAAAATGTTCAAAGCACTCAACCTGCCGCCTGAAGAAGTGAAGGATAAATTCGGTTACTTGCTGGATGCATTTGAATATGGTACGCCTCCACATGGTGGTATTGCCTTCGGTTTTGACCGTCTTGTCATGCTGCTTGCAGGTCGTACAAATCTGCGTGAAACCATTGCATTCCCGAAAACAGCCAGCGCGACAGACCTGCTTATGGATGCACCAGCCGAAGTGGATCAAGCTCAATTGGATCAGCTTCATATTCGTCTTGCTCCGAAGCCTGTTGCGCCTAAAGCTTAAGACAAACGTTGGATTTTGCAAATTGCCATCTGTTGGCATGTAAATAGATTATAGAATGCCGTGAACCCGTTAACCTTTTATGGATAATGGGTTCGTGGTTTGTATGCTGGAGTTCCAGCATAGAGTTTAAACCAGTGAGGGAGGATTACCATATGCTGCATCAATTTTCACGCACGGAACTGGCCATCGGGACGGAAGGTCTGGAGGTTATGAAAAATAGCACGGTAGCTGTATTGGGTATCGGCGGTGTCGGTTCGATTGCAGTGGAAGCGCTGGCCCGAACGGGTGTTGGACGCATTATTTTGATTGATAAGGATGTCGTAGATATTACCAATATTAATCGCCAAATTCATGCGCTGACGACAACAGTAGGTCAAAAAAAGGCTGATCTGATGGTAGAGCGTGTGAAGCTGATTAATCCTGAATGTGAAGCAATTGCACTGAACATGTTCTATACAGAAGAAACATATGAGGAGCTATTCAAGTACGATCTGGATTATGTGCTGGATGCTTCAGATACAATTATTTACAAAGTTCATTTGATTAAAGAATGCTTGAAACGGGGAATTCCGATGATCTCCAGTATGGGCGCTGCGAATAAAATGGACCCAAGTCGTTTTCAAGTAGCTGATATTTCCAAGACAAGAATGGACCCGATTGCCCGTGTCATTCGAACCAAGCTGCGCAAGGAAGGTATTACCAAAGGCGTCAAGGTTGTATTCTCTGATGAGGAGCCAATGAAGCCGCGCGAAGAAATTACCAAAAAAATTGTACCTGCCAACGCACCTGAAATCCGGAAGGCGAAACAGCCGCCTGCAAGCAATGCTTTTGTACCTCCGGTAGCAGGCTTGATCATGGTGAGTGTGGCTGTGAAGGATTTGTTAGAGCGCGCTGGTGTGTAAGCTGAAAAAGTAGCATGACAGTACATTTATAGATTACAGTAGTATGTATTCACTTTTAAGACCTGTAGTTCTGTGCATCACTTCTTGGTGTCACAGTAGGCTACAGCTCTTTTTGTTTTGAAAAAACGCAGCTTACTGCAAACAGATTGAACAACTTGCTGGAGGGTTTTGGTATGAAGGATGGGCTATGGTCCAGAAGTCTCGGTTTCAAGCCCGAGCATCATTGGAAAAAGGAATTAGCCGCGGGTGCCATTTCTTATTTTTCCGTTGTATACATTATTATGGTTAATGCAACTATCTTGGCAGATGCGGGCATTCCTCTTCAAGGGGCAATGCTCGGGACGCTGCTGACATCGATGATCGGCTGTCTACTGATGGCTTTTGGCGGAAAGTCTCCCATGGTCGTTGTACCAGGGATGGGGATTAACGCCTTTTTCACTTACACGCTCGTACATTCCATGAAGCTGAGCTGGCAGGAAGCGTTGATGGTAGTTGCCGTCACAGGGGTGATATTCGCCATTGTGGCATTTACATCATTGTACAAGCTGATAAGCCAGGCGATTCCCCACAATTTGCAACATGGAATTACGGTGGGCATTGGTTTGTTTTTAACCTTTATCGGCTTGCAAAAAAGCGGGATCGTGATTGCACATCAAACGACTTTTGTGGCTATTGGTCATTTTAATGATCCTAAGGTGATTACAGCCTGTGTAACATTAATGCTCGCTATTGTATTATTTGTGCGTAACGTTCAGGGAGGTTTGCTGATCAGCATTTTAGCAGGAACCGGGCTTGCATACGTACTGGGGGCTGTAGAGCCGGCAAGCACGGTGCGAACCTCTGAAACAGTACGACAGTACGGGCAATTGTTTGGAGAACTTTCTTTTTCAGGCATCGTCTCGGTAGCCTTCTGGATCGCTGTTTTTTTGCTGTTACTGATTGTGCTGTTCGAGAATGTTGGAATGATTACTGCACAGACCAACATGATTGGAAGACCGGATTCTTTTAAGAATAGCTTGCGTGTGTTGGCTGTGACCAATATTTTTGCTGGTATTCTGGGCAGCAGTCCCGCAGTAGCCGCTGCGGAATCGACGGCTGGTATCGCCGCAGGGGGACGTTCGGGAATGACACCGCTGGTAACAGCAATTTTATTCGGAGCGACATTTTTCTTTATTCCGCTGTTGGCTTATATTCCTGACAGTGCCATTGCGCCTGTATTAATCATTATCGGGGGCCTAATGGTGCAAAATGTGCGAGAGATGGATTTCAGTGATTTTACCGAATCGTTTCCTGCGTTTCTGATCATGGTGATGATGCCCTTTACTTACAGTATTGTAGATGGGATGGCATTTGGTTTTATTGCATACCCCGTAGCCAAGCTGGCAGCAGGACGGGGCAAGGAAGTGCCTGTCGCATTATATATCATTTCTGTACTGTTTGTGGCTAACTTTGTGCTTCATTCTCTGGTGTAGTAAACTCGAAGATAGGTTGTACTGTTCATACCCGCGCAGAGCGCGGGTGTTGTTGTTTGAACAAGAAATGGTCAGACAGGAAGCGAGGTTGATGGTTTATGGAAAAAGAACATCATGGGCGACAAGATGAGCAGGAGGATCGGACGAAGGAAAAGCCGGGGAAAAGGCCGGATAAGGCTGGTATGGGTCGGTTTATCAAACTGATTGCGAGTGCACATCCGCCCAAGGCCATTCTGATCCTTGCCCTGATTCTGACCCTGATTCAGACGATTGCTGGTTTAATCGTACCGATGATGACCAAAGGGTTAATTGATGGCTTAACCTTTTCTTCACTGAACCGTATGGTCATTATTGGTCTGCTTGGCGCTTTTGTGCTTCAAGCGGTAGCTTCGGCGGTTTCGATCTATATGTTGAACTATGCCGGGCATAAGATTGTGGCTAATTTGCGCAAACGTTTATGGCATAAAATCTTATCTCTACCTATCCCTTACTTTGATCGAAATCGGTCAGGAGATACGATGAGTCGAGTTACCAATGATACAAGCCTGATTATGAACTTAATTACCGAGTATCTAGTTAATCTGATCTCTAATGTAATTGCAATTATTGGTGGTATTGCGTTGTTATTTTATCTGGATTGGGTGATGACGCTCATTATTATGACCATTGTTCCGCTAACAGCCCTGATTTTATTTCCGGTAGGCAGAAAAATGTATCGTATCTCCAAAAAACAGCAGGATGAGATGGCAGATCTGACCTCAGTACTGAGTCAGGTTATCGGCGAAATCAGGCTGGTCAAGGCCTACGGAACGGAAAGCAGAGAGGCACAGGCCGGGGAGGATCGCATTTACCGTATGTTCCGCTTCGGGTTGCAGGAGTCACGTATATTGGCCCTTGTAGGTCCTATTTCTACCTTTTTGCTAACTGCGGTGCTGGTTATTATATTGGGTGTTGGTGGTGTTCGCGTCGCATCGGGTGTGCTGACTGCGGGGGATTTGGTGGCTTTTATTTTGCTACTATTTCAGGTGATTACACCGATGGCCCAATTCACGACCTTGTATTCACGTCTGCAAAAGGTGGTTGGGGCCACTGAACGGATTCAGACTATTTTAGATCACGAAGAGGAACCACTTGAATTGAAGCAGGAAGCGGCAAAAGAGAGCAGAGATATTGTATTTCGTGATGTTGCTTTTTCCTATACCGAAGGTGAGGAGGTTCTTCATCATGCAAACCTGGTCATACCGGCTAACCGGACGACAGCATTCGTGGGGCCGAGCGGAAGTGGGAAGTCCACCTTGTTTTCATTGTTGGAACGCTTTTATGTGCCAGATACAGGGGAAATTCGTTACGGAGACGAATCGATATCTTCATATACACTTTCCTCCTGGCGCTCCAAAATTGGTTATGTATCACAGGAAAGCTCAATGATGACCGGAACGATTAGAGATAATATTACGTATGGCTTAGGACGCGAAGCTGATTTGGAAGAAGTGAGACGAGCTGCCATGATGGCGTATGCGGATACATTTATTATGGATCTACCTCAAGGCTATGATACGGAGGTAGGGGAGCGGGGAATGAAGTTGTCCGGCGGGCAGCGTCAACGGATCGCCATTGCGCGTGCGCTTCTTCGCAGTCCTGACATCCTCATGCTGGATGAGGCTACTTCTAGCCTGGACAGCTCATCCGAGCATGAGGTGCAGAAGGCCTTAGCGAACTTGATGGAAGGACGTACGACAATTGTCATTGCACACCGATTGTCTACAGTAGTCCACTCCGATCAAATTATTGTGTTGGACAAGGGCAATGTAACTGGTGCAGGGACCCATACCGAGTTATTAGAGACCCATCAGGTGTACCGCGAGCTGGCTCAAAAGCAGTTTGTGGAGATGGGAGAAAAGCTCCATACTTTGTGAAAGGGCAGGGAAATGGGCGTATTAGGAAATAAGGTTGGATTTTTGTGGTCAAATGTGTTACGCTTACTTTCCTTTTTTTGTGTCGGAGCAAGTGATAAGATGCAGAAATCGAGACTTGATATTCTTAGGAGGTAACTGAAATGGAGAATAAGTTTCAAAGTGCCTATCAAGAAGAACAGCACAGGCTGTCGCTTGCTATGGAGGAAATTGATCGGAGATTGGAACGGCTTCGCAGTACACCGGTGTACACTGGGCATGACTTTACGGAGCAAGTACTGGAATCTGCACGGGAGGAAAAACGCCAGGCTTTGGCCAAAAGCTCGCAGGAGCCTTACTTTGGGCGTATGGATTTTGACGAGCGCGGTAGAGGGCAGCGGAAGCCGCTTTATATCGGTAAAATCGGTGTGGAGCGTGAAGAAACGTCAGCGTATCCGCTGGTGATTGATTGGCGTGCACCGATTGCTAGCTTGTTTTATTCGTTTACAGGTGGTGAAGAAACGGCGTCTTATGAAGCTCCTGAGGGAACTGTCGAAGGCTTGGTGTATCTGAAACGTAACGTTGTCATTCGTAAAAGGATCCTGGAACGGGTAGCGGATACGTACAATCGTGAAAGTGACGAGCCTGCCGTTTCCGATGAGTTTCTCGTTTATCGTTTGGGAGAGAACAAGGATAACCGTTTACGGGATATCGTATCTACCATTCAAGCGGAGCAAGATCAGATCATCCGCGCGGCTAAAAATACAGCCCTCGTTATTCAGGGGGTAGCGGGTAGTGGCAAGACGACCGTAGCGCTGCATCGACTCGCATTTTTGCTGTATCAATACAAGGATCAGGTATCGGCAGACAAAATGGTTATTTTCGCACCCAACCATATGTTTCTCGATTATATTTCAGATGTACTTCCAGAGCTGGGAGTCGGAAATATTCAGCAAAGTACATTTGCAGATTGGGCGCTAGGTTTACTGGGGCTGGATTTACCTTTGGCAGATCCTACCGAAACGTTATCTTATTGGTTTGAAAGTGGCGGCTTGAGAACGGAATCTATGGATGAGGCGCCGGGTAGATTTAAGGGGTCGGTTCATTTTATGAAGCTGCTTCAGGATTTTGTGGAACGACTGGAGCCTATCTCGGTGCCTGAGGGCGACTTTTCACCTTGGGATGGTGCGGTGCTGTCCCGAACTGAGATTTTGAATTGGTTCAATGAGGAATATAAGCCCTATCCGCTCGCGAAGCGGAAGGAGCGTGTGCTGGCAAGAGTCCATCGCTGGATTGAGATGGAACTGAAAAAGTCACCTTCGGCGGCTGCGCTCAAGGAACGGAAGAAAAAAGCCGGATCTCGGGAAAAGGCGTATGCTAAAAAATGGCCACAATACGATGCACTGACGCTCTACAAGCAGCTTTTTCAGGCAGCTAAAGGGTTACCCGCAGAAGCCGCTGCGGAAATGAAGGCTTCTTTGCCGGCTCCCATCTTTAAGGCCACACAGTCGGACCTGCGAAGTCAGATAATTCGTGAAGAGGATCTAACTGCGTTAGTATATCTTCACGTGCTGATTCATGAGGTAGAATCATCTCAACGTTTTGACCATGTAGTCATTGATGAAGCGCAGGATTTTTCACCTTTTCATATCGCCTTGCTGGATTTGTTCGTAAAAGGGCATTCCTTTACGATACTGGGCGATTTATCGCAGGGGATTCATGAATATCGTGGTGTACATGCATGGGAGGAAATGAGTTCTCTTTTCGCGCCTGAACAAACGGGGTATTTTGCACTTACACGGAGTTATAGATCAACTTTGGAAATTATAGAATTTGCAAATACAATTTTGGAGCAGGGAGTACGTGGCGGCATTACAGCGGTTCCAGTATTTCGTAGCGGCGATCCGGTGCGTACCGTGTCTTACGACTCGTCTGTACGTGAGGAGAGTTTGCTCACCGCTTTAAAAGAGCTTTCCTCCAAGGAGTATCGTACTGTTTCTGTGCTGACACGTACCTTAAAAGAAGCTGTAGAGCTGCATGAGGTTTTCACAAGTGCGGGATTGGATGTCCATTTGATTGACGGTGGTAAAAAGCAATATGAAGGCGGCTTGTCTGTACTGCCTGTATATCTGTCCAAAGGTCTGGAGTTCGATGCAGTTATTGTGGCCGATGCCGACCAGGATCATTATGGAGAACGGACATGGGATGCCAAGCTGTTGTATGTAGGATGTACGCGTGCGCTGCATGAGCTGTGGTTATTGCATGACGGTCCACTTCCAAGTTACGTACAGGCGCAAACGGAGTAATTAGAACGCTGTATGTCATGCCAACCAAAGAACAGCCACGAAATTCATTTTTCGTCCCAGGCTGTTCTTTCTTTTTAGTTGAATCACGTGTAGGGCTACAGTTATACCGTGACCAGGCTATCTGCAACTTGTTAACCGATATGGTAGAATAAGAGGCGGTTTATCATCGTTTTAGTGCAGTAGATAAATTGAATTTTCATGTCTTTTAGCTGTATGGACGAACTTGTTTTCAATGAAAAAAGAAAGTGTTCGTTCATAAATGATAAGGAAGTGAATGAAATGGACTTATTTTCATATTCCCAGGAATCAACGCCAAACAATCGGTTGCTTGCAGACCGCTTGCGTCCGACTTCGCTGGATGAATATATTGGACAGGAGCATGTTGTGGGTCCGGGCAAGCTGCTGCGAAGAGCTATAGAGGCTGATCAGGTTTCTTCTATATTGCTCTACGGGCCACCGGGCTGCGGCAAAACGACACTGGCACATATCATTTCTCAACACACACAAGGCGATTTCGTCCGTCTAAATGCAGTAGAAGCCTCTGTGAAGGATGTAAGAGAAGTCATTGACCGTGCACAGACGAATAAATCGATGTATGGCAAAAAGACCATTCTGTTTCTTGACGAGGTACATCGTTTTAACAGTTCACGCCAGGATGCATTGCTGCCTGCGGTGGAAAAGGGGACGATCGTGTTTATTGGCGCCACGACGGAAAACCCTTTTCATTACGTCAACGGCGCTTTAATGAGCCGTTCTACACTGTTCCAGCTTGAAGCGCTAACCCAGGAGCATTCGCTGGCCGCTATGCGCCGCGCCTTGAGCGATGCGGACAAGGGGCTCGGCTATATGCAGCTTCAGGTAGACGAAGCTGCACTGGATCACATCGCGTCCATGGCGAATGGCGATATCCGCCGTGCTTTGAACGCGCTGGAACTGGCGGCGCTCACGACACCTCCACTAGCAGATGGCACAATTCATGTGACGCTGGAAGTGGCAGAGGAATCCATCCGCCGCCCGATTGTCAAGGCAGACGAGTCTACACAGTATGACGTGCTGTCTGCCTTTCACAAAAGCATTCGCGGTTCCAGCGACGCGGCGCTATTCTGGTTCCTGTATGCCGTAGAGAAGCTCGGTATGGACCCGATGACCTTTATTCGCCGCCTTATCGCAGCAAGCAGCGAGGACATTGGCCTGGCGAACCCGCAGGCGATGGTCCAAGCAGTGAGTGCGCTTGAAGCCTACCGCAATAACGGCTGGCCTGAGGCCAAACTGAACATTGCCCAGGCCATTTTATTCGCTGTGGAAAGTCCCAAATCGAATGCCGTATACACGGCGATTTCACGGGCCATGTCGGCCATGGACGATATGAAATCGGCTGAGGTGCCGCTACATCTGCGCGATGCACACTACAAAGGCTCGGAAAAACTCGGCCATGTTGGCTATCAATATCCGCATAATTTTCCGAATCACTATGTAAGGCAGCAATATTTGCCCAATTCGATAGCAGATCAGACCTTTTACCAGGCCACTGAGCAGGGAAATGAGTCTAAAATCAGGCAAAATCAGCGTTGGCGGGATTCACAATCTTAATATATGGGTGACTTTAATATACGGAATGTGTACGATTTGTTGTCATGTTACACCATGATCCGGTAAGAGCGAAGAAGGGGATAAAAAATGAAAGACGTACTATTCGTCGCCGCGGGTGGAGCGATCGGAACCTCTGCTCGCTACAGCCTGCAATTACTGTTGCCTGCGGCTGGGGCGGATTTTCCGCTTGGCGTGCTGCTAATGAATTGGCTCGGCTGTCTGTTCCTAGGCTGGTTCTTTACGGTAACCTTGCGATCGTGGCGGATCAAACCACATTTGCGACTTGCCATCGGAACAGGCTTTACAGGGGGATTTACCACCTTTTCCACCTTTGCAGTGGATGCTGTACGCCTCACGGTTCATGATCGCATGCTGACGGCTGTGTTGTATCTACTGCTGAGCGTAGGCGTAGGCTTACTTTTAACGTGGGCAGGTATCCGTCTAGGTACAAAAATGACGCAGACTGCCCCCAAGGGGGGACGCTTATGATTTGGTGGGCTGCGGCAGGCGGAATGGTGGGTACAATAGCAAGATACGGGCTTGGCATGTGGGCCGGAAAAAGGTTGTGTACTGTATTCCCGTGGGGGACCTGGATTATTAATATCAGCGGTTCATTACTGTTAGGGTGGCTGTATGGTGAGTTTATGCAACACAATCTGTCGCCTGCACTCTGGATGCTGCTGGGAACAGGTTTTTGTGGCGGCTACACCACCTTTTCCACATTCGGCTATGAATCTATTCAACTGATGGAACATAAAAAATACCGACGTATGGCTGTATATGTAATGTCTTCTGTAATAGTAGGAGTTATAGCTGCAGCTATCGGGTACAGGGTCAGTTATATCTTATAAATTTTCAAAATGACATGTGAGCACACAATAAAAGCTTCCAAACCCTCAATCAAGGCGTTATCAGCCGTAAATAGGAGGGTGGAAGCTTAGTACTGTGCCTATTTAACTATTTTTTATCTCGTTCTTTGTATAATTCAGGTAAAAGTGCTTTGAGTTCAGGTCGTGGATCAGGGTCAGACAGCTTCATTTCCTCTAGTGTTTGGACAGCAATCCGCAGTACAGTATAATCTCTATACCAACGATTGTCTGAAGGAACAATATACCAAGGAGCTTGCTTGGTTGCGCTTAGCTCTAGTACATCCTCATAGTATTGGGTATATTGCTTCCAAAATTTTCGTTCCTGCAAATCACTCGGATCAAGCTTCCAGTTTTTGCGAGGCTTCTCAATCCGGTCAATCAGCTTTTCCAACTGGAATTGCTTCGAAATATGTAAAAAGATTTTAACCACCTTTACACCACTATCCAGCAACAACTGTTCAAAATGCTTGATATGCTTTATATTCCGTTTGGCCTGCTTATCGGATACCTGCCCGTGGACACGTGTAATCAGCACATCCTCGTAGTAAGAACGGTTGAACGCTGCAATATATCCTCGTCCTGGAGTTACGCTATGGGCGCGCCACAAGAAATCATGGCTTAATTCCTCCGTCGTAGGTGATTTAAAGCTGTGTACAGTCACCCCTGCAGGGTTAAGATTAGAAAACACCTGCTTGATGACGCCATCTTTTCCGCTGCAATCCATACCCTGAAATACAAACAACACGGCTTGTTTTTTCTCTGTAAATAATTTGCTTTGTAATTCCGCGAAGCGTTCCTTCAATTGATCTGTTTCCTGTCGGATTTCTTCTTTGTTTTTGATATTCTTCGTATCCTTGGGGTCCCATTCTTTCAAAGAAACTTTTTTACCCGGTGTCAGCATTCCTAATGAATCAGACATAAAGGCACGCTCCTTTTCAATTGAAGTTGATCTTGTCTACATCATATACCCAAATGGGGACGTTATCAAAAATCTCGTATGTATGGTCTTTATTAGCGATTTTTCTACTGGGGATGCCTCTGGTCACGAAATTTTCTTCAGGTTCAACAATTAAAAAGTTAAGTTTTAAGTCTTTAGACATAGGCAGTAAGGTTAATCTTTCTTATAACAATTAGGAATTAAGATGGTTCTCCATAAAGTTTAAGAGTGTTATTATGTCATGACGAACTCTCAACAGAGGTATAATATGACAACTATTAAAGTAACACCTGAGCAGCTTATGACTATCTCTAAGCAATTTGAACTTGCACAGCAAAAAGTGACCCAAATGAACAGCATTTTAATTCAACAAATTTCATCTATGGAACGATTCTGGGATGGAGTGACCAAAGAGCAATTCTATTATAGTTTCCAAACATCTCAGAAGAATATGAATGGCTTTGTTACACTGACAGATTCTGTTGCAAAAGAATTGCGTCGTCATGCGGATAAATTCAGGTTAGCTGATTTGCTGGAAGCAGGTAATATTGATTCAAGCTGCTTACCACCTCCACCTAATTCATGTGCTCCCCCTGCTCCAGATACTAGAAATGCTTTGGAAAAATCAGCAGATAGTTTGGTAGAACTTGGTGAGGATTTTTTGTCTGCTGCGGAGGACAGGTACGAAAAACGCTATGACTCTGTAGGCGGATTTTTAGACTATTGGACGTTTGGAATTCCGAAAGGTTTGTATCAAGGATATGCAGAGCGTGCATCCAAGCAGTTTGATTCAGGGAATGATTTTTTTAACTTCTGGACTTTTGGTGTACATGGAACAATCAGAGAAGCAATGTTTCCTACAAATGCATGGTCAAAGGAACATTGGGCTAACATGATCGGTACAGCGGGAATCTTTGGGGGAGTCAGTTCAGTAATTAAGCCTAAGATTGGATTGGGCTCGTCAATGAAATATGAGGTGAAATCTGGGGCTAGTCTTGAAGTTAAAGGGACTTCGAATCGATTATCTGATACGATGTTAGGTAAGAATGATGCTGATCCATTTAGGGATATATATGGTCCTGGACGACTTTCTCATCCAGAAGAGTGGAGTACCATTATTAAGAATACGCAAGGAGCCGGGGTTGAAGTTAGAATTCTAGATAGAGATATTATGGCGTATGCACCCAAAGGATCAGGAAAGCCGGGGCAATTGAATATATATGAGGATGCTTCAATTAGTGCACTGCGGCATGAGTACCAACATTTTCTTGATGATAAAGCTAAAGGTTTTCCTAGTTTGGATGTAACATATGAATTCAAAAATAGGATTATCATGGAACTTAGAGCCTATATGGTCGAGATAAAAGAAGCAGAGAGGATTGGAAATAAGGACCTTGCAGAACATCTTTGGAACAATTACAGGGATGAACGGCAGTATCTTTTAGAGAATTATGGGCCAGTTAAACTAGATTGATGGGAGATAACAAAATGAAGCTACTTACTTTATCAAAGGAAATACGAGAGGGGAAAATAGGCGACGATCAATTGGTGGAATGTTTGGATATCCAGCATAATCAAGTACAGTTGAATGCAATGAGTCAGATCGCTAAAAAGAAACTATGCAATGAGAAAATAATTGAAAAATTGAAACATATTAGCCAGTTCAGAGACCCTAAGGTAAATAAGCTTTTTGGTATTGATACGCTTGGACACTATAGTATTGCTGTACTTCGAGTATTGAACACTTCTGAATCTATAAAGCAGTACGAGCTGTTAATGTCTGAACTCGATGATTTTGATAAAGGAATAGTTGAAAGAATTATAGAGGGAATAAGTTAGTGTTCATTTTTTGAAGTCCATAGTTAGGCTTTTTTTGTGAGGAGTTCTACTTGATAATGTAAAAAAATCTTAAAATAAAAGAGCTATTGATTACTGTATCTAATGAAGCTACTATTTGCATGAAGTTAAAAAGAAGTGTTGGTATTACTTAAGTATCCATGCTAATCCTATCAAATAGGAGGAATTCACTTGGCGACGATAGCTAAGACTTCTGAAGATTTAGAAGGATGGATTGCATTTCTTGCTGCTTTATCTCCGTACTCAGATGAGTTAACTTGTGAACCTATAGCAGGTAAATGGTCGATTCAAGATGTGGTCAGTCATATTATGGGCTGGGATAAAAACTTCACTAAGGCGCTTATACAGATTATCGATAAGGGACAAGTCATGCTCAAGGAGCATCCTGATGTACAGACATTCAATGATTCATCTGTAGCGTTCGGTAGAACTATGAAACCACATGATTTGCTAAATGAAGCTATTGCTCAGCGTAAGCAAATGATTGCCAAACTCTAAATGGTATCAGAATCGGATTTTATGCGTCCAGTTCCTAATAGTCTGTACACTTTGGAAACGTTTTTACAAGAGACGTTTGTCCAGCATGACAAACATCATAAAGAGCAGATTATGAATTCTTTACAACTTATAAACTAAAAACATCTTTTATAAAAAAAGTCGCCCTCCATAAATCTGGAGAGACGACTTTTTTAATTCCTGCTATATCAATGCAAAATAGTCATTCATTTAAACCGTTTCAGGCTGAAGTTTTTCAACCTTATCAATGGTTCCGCCGCCCAGACAACGTTCCCCGTCATAAAATACAACAGCTTGTCCAGGGGTAATGGCCTTTTGATGTACATCGAATACGACATGCACGGTTCCATCAGGAAGCCATTGTAAAGTTACTTGCTGATCAGGCTGGCGGTAACGGAACTTGGCTGTGCAGCGGAATTCGCCGGATGGACGTGCATCTGCGCCTTCAATCCAGTTTACATCCGTGGCAATCAGGCTGGTAGAATACAGGCTGTGGTGACGATCACCTTGTACCACATACAGGATATTCTTTTCCAAATCTTTATCTGCTACGAACCATGGTTCGCCTGAACCTGAGCCGCCAATGCCCAAGCCTTGTCGTTGGCCCAGTGTATAGTACATCAGACCATCGTGACGTCCTTTGACTTCACCCGTAGCGATATCCACCATATCTCCACCTTTTGCAGGCAGATAACCACTCAGAAACTCCTTGAAATTGCGTTCGCCGATAAAACATACACCTGTGCTGTCTTTTTTCTTGGCTGTATAAAGTCCCGCAGCTTCTGCAATTTTGCGTACTTCTGGTTTCGGCAGATGGCCGATCGGGAACATGGTGCGCGACAACTGTGCTTGGCTTAATGCATTCAGGAAATAAGTCTGATCCTTGTTGCTGTCCACACCTCGCAGCAAAGTAAAGCGGCCGTCTTCTTCCACAACCCGTGCATAATGTCCAGTAGCAACATAATCTGCTCCCAAATCCAGCGCTTTGTTCAGAAACTCGCCGAATTTAATTTCACGGTTGCACATGACATCCGGATTGGGTGTGCGTCCAGCTTTATATTCATCAAGAAAATAGGAGAATACTTTATCGAAGTATTCTTTTTCAAAATTGACTGTATAGTAAGGAATGTCGATCTGTTCACAGACGCGGCGCACATCCTCCGCATCCTCTTCAGCCGTACAACGGCCAAATTCATCCGTGTCATCCCAATTTTTCATGAAGATGCCGATTACGTCATAGCCCTGCTCCTTTAGCAGCAGCGCGGTAACGGATGAGTCGACGCCACCGGACATGCCGACGACGACACGGGTTTCATGATTGGCTTTAGCCATGGTCATCACCCAATTCTTTCAATATTGTTGTAGAACCCACCTATTGTAACATAAACGATAATAAGTTACGATGTTTGGACGAACAAATGACACGGCGAACGATGCAAGAAAGCTACATAAAACGGGCTAAATCTGTTCCTAATCGCTCGAAAGCAACTTTTTTTAAGATTGTTACCGTAATGTTTCCCTTTACCTGCCCTAATATGTTAACATAAGCTGAGGGTTAGGATCGGAATAGAGAGGTTTACAACTCCAATTATTCCGCGTGTTTAACGGAATTGTTACTATAAGCGAGGTGCCACAATTGAAAATATCAACGAAAGGCCGTTACGGCCTGACCATTATGATGGAGCTTGCAGCCAGGTTTGGCGAAGGTCCAACTTCTTTGAAAAGTATTGCCGAAAAAAATCAGCTATCAGAGCATTATCTGGAACAGCTCATTGCGCCTTTGCGTAATGCAGGTTTGGTAAAAAGTATCCGTGGTGCTTATGGCGGTTATATTTTGGCGAATGAACCGTCAGGCGTAACAGCAGGAGACATCATTCGTGTACTGGAAGGTCCGATTTCTCCAGTCGATTTCACGGAAGAAGATGATCCGGCAAAACGCCAGCTTTGGCTGCGAATTCGTGACAGCATTGCTGAAGTGCTAGATTCTACTACACTTAAGGACTTGATCACATACCAAGAACATGATGAATTGGATAATTACATGTTCTACATTTGAGGTGGATAACATGAACAGAATTTATCTGGATCATGCCGCATCGACTCCTATGCATCCTGAGGTTGCGCAGACTATGATGGACATCATGACCGGCCAATTCGGCAACGCTTCGAGCGTTCATGCCTTTGGCCGTGATGCCAAGCGCACCGTCAGCGCAGCGCGGGATGCCGTTGCGGCCTCTTTGGGCTGCAAGCCTGAAGAAATTATATTTACGAGCGGAGGGACAGAGAGTGATAATCTGGCCCTGTTTGGGACGGCTACGGCAGATGGTCGTACTTCCGGCCATATTATTACAACCGCGATTGAACATCACGCCGTGCTTCATGCTTGCGATGAGCTGGAAAAAGCGGGATACCAGGTAACCTATATCCCGGTCAATGGTTTTGGGCGTGTGAATCCTGCGCATATTGAGGCAGCTATTCGCCCGGATACTTTTTTGATCAGCATGATGTATGCCAACAATGAGGTGGGCGTCATTCAGCCGGTTCAAGAAGTAGGACAGATTGCGAGAGAGAATGGAATTATATTTCATGTAGACGCAGTTCAAGCCTTCGGGCATATATCCATCGACTGCAAGAATCTCCCGATTGACTTACTTAGTGTGTCTGGCCATAAGATTAACGGTCCACAAGGGGTGGGTGCATTGTATATCCGTCAGGGTACACGCATTCAGCCGCTAATGCATGGGGGACTTCAGGAGAAGAAGCGTCGTGCCGGAACAGAAAATATCGCCGGCATTGCTGGGCTGGCTAAAGCCGCAACTCTTGCTAATGCTTCCATTGAGGAGCGAGGAGCACACGATATGGCTCTTCGCCAAACGTTGCTAAAAGCGTTGGAAGGCTCTCTGGGTAGCCATGAGTTTATAATTAACGGTGATCCTGAATATTTTGTGCCTAATGTGCTAAATATTAGCTTTCCGGCCATTGGTACAGAGACCATGCTGATGAATCTCGATATGGAAGGAATCGCAGCGGCCAGTGGATCAGCCTGCACTTCGGGGTCTCTAGAGCTATCGCATGTATTGCAGGCGATGGATCTTCCTGAAGATGTTTTGAATTCAGCGATTCGGTTTAGCTTCGGTTTGGGTAATACTACGGAAGAAATGGAATACACGGCCAAGAAAATTGAAACCATATGGAAGCGGCTGCGTACTAGGAACTAGGGATTTCTCTGCATTTTAGTAAGAAGGGAGGGGCGGTTTTCCATTTCATTGCATGAACGAAAAGCAAGGTCTGACAGGCATGTAGGAAAAGGACCGCACCTTCGTTCGGATTGCAGAATGAGGAGGGACCCGATATATGAAGCTTCAAGACATGATCGGACTTGCTGTTTTCGATGTCGAGGACGGGAAGCAGATTGGTAAAATACATGACTTTATGTTGACAGCTGATTGGCGAATTACAGGGATTGAGCTAGAAGGTAAAGGGCTTTTTTCATCTCATGTCAAAATGGTGGCTTGGGATGACATCGTTGCCTATGGTGAGGATGCGATCATGATTCGCAATCAGCAGGCCGTCCGTAAAACAGAGGCCCATGATATACAACATACGTACTTGCTTGGACCCGGTAAACTGAAGGATTTATCCGTGCTAACAGAGGAAGGGCTTATGCTCGGGCACATCTCGGATGTTTATTTTGACCAGGAAATGGGCAATAACATAATAGGCTTGGAAATCAGCGATGGTTTTGTATCGGATATTATAGAAGGGCGGAAATGGCTGCCCTGCACCGAAGATATGTCCATCGGGGAAAATGCTGTTATGGTTCCCCCGTTAAGCGAGCAGCGTCTGGAAAAAGCCATATATTCTGTTAATGGATAGGGTGAGTTTATTGAGATGTCCGAATTGTAATTCCAAAGATATCGGGAAAATTGGCTCCCATCAATTTTATTGCTGGGGATGCTTTATCGAACTTCAAGTGAATGGTGAAAAAATGTCTGTCTACCAAGTGGAAGAGGATGGAACGCTCAGTTCGCTGGACGACTTATTCTTTGGAGATGAGATGGCACAACAGGACTTGCCGCAAATTCACGCTTCTTCCTAAGCTTGATTCGGAAAGTGGACAGGCTGTTTACGAATAGGTGTGATCTCCCACCTATTGCTTAAAATACAGCTTAGTGGGTTGGATCATGCTTAATAAAAAATGGAGAGGGTGTCCCGAAAGGCCTTTTGGCCTGGGGGCACCCTCTTTTGTATATCCTATTTTGCGAAGATGGCTAGTTCTACAATTTAAAGCGTTTGACCTCTTCCAATAGAAGATCTGCATGAGAATCAAGTTTGGCAGAAAGGTCGGCAATATTGTTCATAGCATGACCTTGTTCTTGTACTGAGGAAGCTACTTCCTCGGTAGATGCTGCACTTTGCTCAGAAACAG
The DNA here is from genome assembly GCF_002872435.1 of Paenibacillus sp. lzh-N1. Classification (NCBI taxonomy): domain Bacteria; kingdom Bacillati; phylum Bacillota; class Bacilli; order Caryophanales; family Paenibacillaceae; genus Paenibacillus; species Paenibacillus sp. lzh-N1. The sequence continues at coordinate 3,164,344 of NZ_CP025696.1, forward strand.
CGACAACGCTAGAGATGACATCTGAAATATGTCCAGCATTCACACGGAGATGATCTGCGGCGGCGGAAACATCCTCAATTTGGGCAAGCATGTGCTGAGAAGCGCCACGTATGGATTCAAACGCCTGTCTCGTTGCAATGGCAGCATGCTCCTGTTCTACAGTTACAGCAAGAGCCTTCTTCATTTCCTCTGCGCTTTGTACTCCCGCAATTTTAATTTCCTCCAGCTTACTCATGATACTGTCACTGGAGTTGCCCGCTTGTTCGGCCAGCTTTCTGACTTCTCCCGCGACGACGGCAAAACCTCGTCCGTGTTCCCCGGCCCGTGCCGCTTCGATGGATGCATTGAGGGCTAGTAGGTTTGTTTGTGCGGCGATATCGTGGATGGCCCCAGCCAGCCGTCCAATATCCTGGGTTTTCAGCGTGAGTGAATCTACTGCTTCTCCTGCCGCAGTGGTCGTTTGTCTGGACTCGGCTGCGAGTTTCGCTTGACGCTCTGCTGTTTCATACCCGGCCAGCACGGCAGAATCTGTTTCGAATACAGCAGTTTGGGTCCGTTTTACACTTTCGCCAATCTGGTTGATGGATCCTGTCATATGTGTCAGCTTCTCAGAACCGGAATATACGGCCTCAGCTTGGTCGCTCGCTCCTTGAGCCAGCTCCTGTACTGCACTGGAGATTTGTGAGGCAATGGTTCCTGTATCTTTGGCGTGTTGATGCATATCATGGGAAGCGGAACTGACATCGCTAGCTGTATCTGATACCTTGCGCAACAGGTGAGAGAGATTGTCTGACATGAGGTTAAAATCTGTCCCCAGACTGGCAATTTCATCTTTACCCTTAATATCCACACGAGCGGTCATATCGCCTTCAGCTATCCGTTTGACATTTGCTTGGAGTCTGCGAATCGGCTTGATAAAGTTGTTTGCCGCCCAGATCGCCAGCAGCATAGCAGCAACTAAAATGATAGCAACAGTAATAATTAACTGATTACGAGTGGAGTAATATTCCTGAAAAGCAATATCTTTAGAAATAGATAGGCCTACAATCCAGCCTGTGCTAGGCATCTTTTTAAAATAAAGCTGACGGTCACTGCCATTGTAGCTATATTCTGTTTTTCCCGAAGCTGCGCTGAGCAGGGTCGCGGTCGATGATCCTAACTCGGGGGTTTCCTTGAGGTTTTTGCCAGCCAGCTTGTTATCTGGATGCGCGATTACGACTCCCTTTTGGTCAATCAGAAATGCGTAGCCCAATCCGTTCAGATTTATGCTTTGAATCATTTTTGTCATATCGTTGAGCATAATATCTTCGCTGACTACCCCGGTGATCGAGCCGTTGGCATCCTTGAGCGGTTTAGCGATGGAAATGGTGAAGTCATTACTGCCTGCGTCAGTGTAAGGTGATGAATAATACAGTTCTCCCTTGGTTTTGGCATCCTTGTACCACGGGCGAGCGCGAGGATCATAATTTGCTTCAAACCAGCCAGATCCATCCCAGTAAGAACCATCCTCATAGCCTGCATAAATGTTGGAAATATTTTGATCCTTATAGTTTTGGAAAGCTGCTTTCAGAGATGCTATTTTGGCATCTGATGAAATATCACTGGATTCCAGACTCGCAGCTAATGTTTCGATAATTTCAGCTTTGCCGCCTGTCCATCCGTCGAGCTGATTCACGGTTTCGGAAGCTTTGCTGTTCATAAGCTCTTGGATATCATGATTGGCCTGATTTTTAACGCTTGTCATGCTAATGACGGATAAAGGCCCGGCTGCAACGATTACAATGCAAGTGAAAAGAAGAATAAGCTTCATTTTTAAGTTCATGTAACGACCCCCGATGTTTCAGAAATGTGAAAGCTTAGGATAGTGCTTTGTACTTATATCGTCAGATCGAATGACTTTGTTTATTGTTTTCATCCATTTTCATCAATTTTTCACAATGGTTATTTATGGAACACCTTAGACTGGCGGGAAGGATTAAACTAGAGGTACAGGCATATACTTAAAGGAGGCTAGTCCGGTAAGGGGGCACAAAATGGACCAATTAACGAAAAGTAGACTGTTCCGGTACGGCATATGGACGCTGCTGGGACTTGTCATTCTATATTTTATCTGGCTGCTGAGACCTTTGTTTTTGCATTTGTATGAATTTCTGAAAACAATCATTGCTCCGTTTGCGGTAGCGATGATCATCTCCTATGTACTTAATCCTGTAGTCAGTATGCTGGGCGGTCGAAAGGTGCCTCGTAGTGTAGCTGTACTGCTCATTTATGCTGTGTTTTTGGCCAGTCTTATTGTGATCCTGATGAATCTGATTCCAATGTTCATTGAACAACTGGATGAGCTGAATGAGCATCTGCCTGAGCTGACCATGCATGCACAGGGACTAATGACGAATATGGACAGCGGTATTTTACCCCAAGGGGTGCGAACGGGGATGAATCAATGGTTTTTCCAACTGGAGAATCGGATGGCTACTGGGATTTCTACCTTTATGGACAACATTGGTGGGATGATCAACATGCTGTTCAATGTGTTTATTGTCCCTTTTCTTATTTTTTATATTTTAAAGGATTTTGACGTGTTTGAACGGACGATTGTATCTTATCTCCCGCGTTCTCGTCGTAAGGCGATTGTATCAGTACTTAAGGAAATTGATCAGGCGCTTGGCAACTATGTCAGGGGCCAATTGCTGGTGTGCGTCATTATTGGCGTGATGGCGTATATTGGATATATGCTGATTGGCATGCCTTATGCGCTGTTGCTGGCCGGAGTAGTGGCTCTTTTTAATATTGTTCCATATTTGGGCCCCTTTTTGGGCGCTGCACCAGCGGTAATTATGGCTTCTACGGTTTCCTTGAAAATGGTACTTTTAGTCGTAGTCGTTAATGCCTGTATTCAAGTGTTGGAAAGTAATGTAATCTCTCCTCAGGTGGTGGGACGAACGTTGCATCTGCATCCGCTAGCCATTATTTTCGCTCTGCTAGTCGGTGGGGAAATTGCGGGAATTGCTGGCTTGATCTTGGCAGTTCCTGTGATGGCGGTTTTGAAGGTAGGGCTTCAGCATTTTTTTGCATATTATGTGAAGCGAAAAACGATCTGATTTCGTCTATATCCCGGATGCATGCTGTCTGAAATCGCGTTGACACGGCTAAATGACACGGATATACTGAATTGAGTATGTTTAAATGTGTTTATCCAGTAGGGAAAGCTCATTTCGGAGTGCGGGCTGAACCCGCCGGGATGCTCCCGTTACCAGTGAAAACAAGGCGATCGATCGTCCGTTAGCAGATGTTGGTGTGCGCTTGCACATGTAGCATTTCGTACAGAAGGGACGGCGATAACCAGGGTGGTACCGCGATACAATCGTCCCTGATCCGTTCAGGGGCGTTTTTCTATTTTTTATGGCCTGTGCCAGAAACCAGTGACACCATAATTAGGAGGCTACTTATATGAAAGCTAGTGAAATCCGCTCCAAATGGCTGGAGTTTTTTGAAAGCAAAGGACATGTGATTGAACCAAGCGCACCGCTTGTTCCGCATAAAGATCCTTCCCTGCTGTGGATTAATGCGGGTATGGCGCCGCTTAAGCCTTATTTTGACGGACGTGTAAAACCAGAAAATCCACGTATCGCTAATTCGCAAAAATGTATTCGGACGAACGACATTGAAAATGTCGGTAAAACCCGCCGTCATCACACGTTTTTCGAAATGCTCGGCAACTTTTCCATTGGCGACTATTTTAAGGAAGAAGTCATCACATGGGCATGGGAGTTTCTGACAGACCCGAAATGGATCGGCTTTGATCCAGAGCGTCTGGCTGTAACGGTATATCCTGAGGATGAGGAAGCGTACAAGCTGTGGAACGAAAAAGTTGGACTTCCGGCTGAACGTATCATCAAACTGGAAGATAACTTCTGGGATATCGGTGAAGGACCTTGCGGACCTTGTACGGAAATTTTTTATGATCGTGGCGAAGCCTACGGCAGCGACATGACGGACCCTGAAATGTATCCGGGCGGAGAAAATGAGCGCTATCTGGAAGTGTGGAACCTCGTATTCTCGCAATTCAACCATAACAAAGATGGCAGCTACACGCCGCTTCCTAATAAAAATATAGATACAGGGGCTGGTTTGGAACGTTTTGCATCCATTTTGCAAAATGTGGATTCCAACTTTGATACGGATATCTTCCAGCCACTAATCCAGAAAACGGCTGCGATGGCAGGTGTTAAATATAACGACAATGTGGACAGTGATGTGGCTCTCAAGGTCATTGCTGACCATGTTCGTACTGTTGCTTTCGCGATTGGTGACGGTGTACTTCCTTCCAATGAAGGACGGGGTTACGTCATTCGCCGTTTGCTGCGCCGGGCTGTTCGTTATGGAAAAATGCTGGGCATGAACCGTCCATTTATGTTTGAACTGGTGGAAACCGTTGGGGATATCATGGGCGTATACTACCCAGAGGTCGTGGACAAGCGGGATTTCATCATCAAAGTGATTAAAACAGAAGAAGAGCGTTTCCATGAAACATTGACAGACGGATTAGCTATTTTGGCTGATATCAGTGCTCAGGCAAAGGCCGAAGGCCGCAACGTCATTAGCGGAGCAGATGCTTTCAAGCTATATGATACGTACGGGTTCCCATTCGACCTCACAGAGGATTATGCGGACGAGCAGGGCTTGAAAGTAGACCGTGAAGGCTTTGATGAAGCGATGCAGGAACAGCGTCAACGTGCGCGCGATGCTCATCAAGATAATGCCAGCATGAAGATTCAGGGCGGAGCTTTGTCTGATCTGGCGGTTAAAAGTGATTTTGTTGGATATAATGACCTCGTAACTGAGTCCAAAATTGTGGCAATTGTATATGATGATATGCTGGTGGAGAGTGTTAGTGAAGGACAGTCCTGTCAGGTCGTGCTGGATGTGACTCCTTTCTATGCCGAAAGCGGCGGGCAAGTGAGTGACCATGGCTTACTGCGTGGCGGAACGGTAACCGCGAAGGTTGAAGGGCTGTTCAAGGCGCCGCAAGGTCAGCATGTGCATCAAGTCGTTGTAGAGGCTGGTGAGCTGAACGTAGGCGATACGGTAAAAGCTGAAGTAGATCAAGCTTCACGTGGAGAAATTGAGAAAAACCATACGGCTACGCATTTGCTTCACAAAGCGCTTAAAGAAGTGCTGGGTGACCATGTCAATCAGGCGGGTTCCTTGGTAGAACCTGGGCGTCTGCGTTTTGACTTCTCCCATTTTGGTAGCATTACTCCAGAAGAGCTGGCGGATATTGAACTGCGGGTTAACCGTGCCATCTGGAGCCAACTGAATGTGACGATTGAACTGAAACCGATTGACGAAGCCAAAGCTCTTGGAGCGATGGCACTGTTTGGTGAGAAATATGGTGATATCGTACGGGTCGTTAAGGTTGGCGATTACAGTATCGAACTGTGCGGAGGATGTCATGTCAGCAATACTTCGCAAATTGGTTTGTTCAAGCTTGTCAGCGAGAGCGGCATCGGGTCAGGTGTACGTCGTATTGAAGCAGTGACCGGACGTTTTGGTTTTGAGTATATGGAAGGTCAATTAGAGCTGTTGAAGGTGTCGGCTGGGCTTGTTAAATCCAAGCTGTCCGAGGTGCCAAAACGCATCGAATCTTTGCAGCAACAAATTAAAGACCTCAGTCGTGAAAATGAATCACTGCAAAGCAAGTTGAGCGCTATTGAGGCGGGTCAGCTGACTGATCAAGTCGTGCAAGCTGGCGGAGTGCAGTTGTTGGCTGCACGCGTGCAGGCCTCCAGCATGGATGCGCTGCGTGCAATTGCTGATGAGCTGAAAAGTAAGCTCCCTGCAGCTGTGCTGGCGCTAGGCGCTGCAATGGACGACAAAGTTAATTTTGTCGTTGTTGTCCCAGCTGAGCATACCAAGACGGGACTTCATGCAGGTAAGCTCGTGAAAGAAATTGCGGCCGTATGCGGCGGCGGTGGCGGCGGACGACCTGACATGGCGCAAGCCGGGGGTAAGGATGCCAGCAAGCTGGACGAAGCACTTCAACGTGCGCATGAATTGGTGTCAGCAGCCTCACAAGGATAAAGTTCGATAATTTTTGCGGATTTTTGGAAAAAAACGGACTTAGACATTTCCTTGAAGGGCTTTGCTTATGGTATGATATAAAAGAATAAGCTGGCATAAACATGTACACATGTTTTGTGGAAGCGAGGTGTCAACAATGGATTCCATGGACAAAACGGTCAAATTTAATGTCAAGGCGGATGAGAAGGAAGCTTCTGCTCAGGAGATTTTGTTGACCGTATATGATGCGTTGGTAGAAAAAGAATACAATCCGATCAATCAAATCGTCGGGTATTTGCTATCCGGTGATCCGGCTTATGTGCCGCGGCATAATAATGCTAGAAGCCTGGTGCGTAAAAAAGAACGCGATGAATTGATTGAAGAGCTGGTTCGTTTCTATCTCGCTAAGCATCGTTAGGAGACAGGCATGAAAGTAATGGGATTGGATTACGGGGATCGCCGAATTGGGGTCGCCGTAAGTGATGCCTTCGGCTGGACCGCCCAAGGATTGGAAGTCATAGAACGACGCGGTGACGACAGCGAGTTCGGTAAAATTGCAAATTTGGTTCGTGAACATGAAATTGGTGAGGTTGTTGTAGGCTTGCCGAAAAATATGAACGGAACCGTGGGTCCACGCGGTGAGATTTGCATTGAGTTTGCGAACCGGCTCAAGGAGTTACTGGGTTTACCCGTTCACCTTTGGGATGAACGGCTGACGACGCGTTCGGCAGAGCGTGCGCTTCTGGAGGCCGACGTCAGCCGCAAAAAACGCAAGCAGGTGGTAGATAAACTGGCCGCAAGCCTGATCTTGCAAAATTATTTGGACGCACACAGTACAAGGTGAGGGGGATTTCGTAATGGCTGAAAATCAATTGGGTATGGAAGAAGAGCCGGAAATTATTTATATTGCCGATGACGAGGGCAACGAGGAAGAGTTCGAGGTCATTATGAAGTTTGAGGTAGATGGTTCCGAAGCAAAGTACATGATGGTTGCGCCAGTGGACCCTGAAGCTGATGAGTCCGATGTGTACGCCTTCCGCTACGAAGAAGAAGGCGATGATATTAAATTGTTTGTGATCCAAGACGATGCCGAATGGGAAATCGTCGAAGAGACCTTTAATACATTTGTAGAGGAAGAAGAAGAGGAAGACGGGAAATGACGAGCTATTCACGTGAAGACCTGAGCTGGACCTCTGATTTGAAGGAAGCATTTGACGGCGATGTAGAGTTGCAGGATGAACAGGGTCATGCAATACGCATGGAGTTGGAAGCAGAGTTCAAGGTAGGCGAGCAACGGTACGCCGTATTGCGTAGACCTGGTGCTGCTGCTGGCGAACATGAATTATATCATGTAAGCTCATCCACAGACGGCGAAATCTCCATCACCACCATTGAAGATGATGATGAGTGGGAAGATATTTCTGAGCTGTACGACGAATGTACGTTGCCGGAAGAGCTGTAAGTCTGGATAACGAGCAGATCAAACCTGAAAGGGCGGACCAGTCCGCCCTTTTTGGCTGTGAAGGAGTTGGGTGGATGTGAAGCGAAGGACAAGGATGCTTACGTTGCTTCTCGTGCTTGTTTGTATAGCGGGAGGTGCAATCCTCTATATATGGAATGCCATGCAGCCTGTTCAGCCGAAAACACAACCCGTTGCTTTTACGGTGGTAAGGGGTACGGGAACATCGGCTATTGCAGATACGCTGGAGCAAAAGGGACTTATACGTAATGCGCTCGTGTTTAAGGCTTATGTAAAATTCAAACAGCAAGGAAACGCATTTCAGGCTGGAAAATATGAAGCGCAGCCTGGCGCAACCTTTGATCAGCTGATTGCCAAGCTATCGGCTGGGGACGTAGTCAAAGAGGAAATGATCCGTTTTACAATCCCGGAGGGTTTTACGATTAGACAGATGGCTGAGAAGCTGCAAAAGGAAGGACTGGCAGACCGGCAGCAATTTTTGCAGCTAGCCAACGATCCGTCCGCTTTTGACGTCCCGCTGGTACGGGACATACCAAAGCAGGCGGGGCTTCGCTATGCGCTGGAAGGCTATCTTTTCCCGGAAACTTATGAACTGAAAAAGGGAAGCACAACCAAGGATATCATTCAGACGATGCTGGAGCAGACGCAAAAACGTCTGGATACCATTTCTGACCTGGATGCCGGGCTGCAGCAACGCAGTGAAACACTGCATCAGCTGCTGACAGTTGCCTCTCTGGTAGAGCGTGAGGTGGTTGTAGACGATGAGCGGCCTATCGTAGCTGGCGTTATTTATAACCGTCTTCAACAGGATAAAAAGCTGGAAATTGATGCTACAGTTCAATATATGCTGGACAAGCAAAAGGAACGACTGTATTACAAGGATTTGGCTGTAGAAAGTCCTTATAATACGTATATACATCAAGGACTTCCACCAGGACCGATTGCAAGTCCCAGTCTGAAATCAGTAGTGGCGGCTCTACAGCCGAAATCTACAGATTATTTATTTTATGTGACCAAAAAAGATGGAACACATAAACATTTGTTTGCCAAAACGTATAAAGATCATTTGCATAACATTCAGGTAAGTAACCGTAAGACAAATTAGGAGGTGAGCCTATGGCTTACAAACCCGAACTGCTGGCAACTGCCAGCTCTCCGGAGGATGCCCGCCATATGCTGGAGGCTGGAGCTAATGCATTGCTGATTGGAGATGACCGCTTTGGCATGCGGTTGCCAGGAAATTTTACACCGGACCAAATCCGTGAGGTTGTGGAAGAAGCACGGAAGCATGCCGCACAGGTATATGTATCTATGACGAATTTGATGACGAACGAGCTATTGCCACTTCTTCCGAAGTATGTGCAAACCATAGCTGAATGCGGCATAGACGCCATTGAGTTTAACGATCCAGCAGTGCTCATGGCGGTGAAGGAACATGCTCCTCATCTGAAACTTTTCTGGAACGGAGAGATGATTTCTACCAACTTCGCAACCGCCAACTATTGGGGCGAAAAAGGGGCATCACGTGTCATCTTGGCTCGTGAGCTCAGTATGGATGAAATTACGGAAATGATTCCAAAGTTGAATATAGAAGCACAGGTTCAGGTACATGGAATGACCAATATTTATCACTCCAAGCGTAAGCTTGTTCAAAGCTATATGCTGCACCAAGGTCGCACGGTAGAAGGCGATCTCGGCAGAGGGCGTGGCTTGTTTCTGATTGAAGCAGAGCGGAAGGAAGAGAAGTTCCCCATTTACGAAGATATCAACGGGACACATATTATGAGTTCGGATGATTTTTGTATCATGGAGGACCTGCAAATTCTGATGGAGGCGGGTGTGCACAGCTTTAAGATCGAGGGCTTGTTGAAACCCACCGCTTACAATGAGGCAGTTGTCCGTGCTTATCGCAAAGCAATAGACAGCTATACAGCCGACCCGGATGCTTATGTTTATGATGAAAGCTGGCTGGATGAGGTTCGCCGTCTTCAAGACCCTGAACGGGAACTCTCCTTCGGATTTTTCTACAAAGAGCAGGTTTATTAATTACAAAATGAATTTACAGAGGGGGGAACGTCATGGGAACGATCACCAAAACGAGAAAATATACAGGTAAACGGAATCGTCTGGATAAGCCAGAGCTGTTGGCTCCTGCCGGAAATCTAGAAAAGCTGAAGTTTGCCGTTCACTATGGCGCAGATGCTGTATATATTGGTGGACAAAAATACGGTCTGCGTTCTAACGCCGATAATTTCAGTTTTGAAGAAATGCGTGAAGGTGTGGAATTCGCCAACAAGTACGGTGCTAAGGTGCTTGTGGCGACTAATATCTATGCTCACAATGAAGATATTGCCGGAATTGAGGAATACTTGCGCAATCTGTATGAAGTAGGAATTCATGCCGTTATCGTCGCTGATCCGGCCATTGTATCCGTGGCATTGCGGGCAGTTCCCGGATTGGAAGTGCATTTGAGCACACAGCAGTCCACGCTGAATTGGCAAGCGGTAAAGTTCTGGAAAGACGAGGGACTGCCGCGTGTGGTACTTGGACGTGAAACCAGCTTGGAGGAAATCGAAGAAATTAAAAAGCATGTGGACATCGAAATCGAAGCTTTTGTCCATGGTGCGATGTGCTCTTCATTTTCCGGTCGCTGCGTGTTATCCAATCACTTTACAGACCGCGATTCTAATCGTGGAGGATGTTGTCAGTCTTGCCGCTGGAAATATGATTTGTTTGAGGATGCCCGTCCAGGTGAGGTTTGGATATCTGAGGAAGAGGCACAGGATAACAATGTACTAAAACAGTTCCAGCTTGGCGTTAACCAACTTCCATTGTTTGAAGAAAGCGATAATGCTTTTTCTATGGGTTCCAAGGATCTGTGTATGATTGAAAATATTCCTGATCTGATTGATGTGGGTGTAGACAGCTTTAAAGTGGAGGGACGTATGAAGTCCATCCACTATGTAGCTACGGTCGTGAATGTCTACCGTCAAGCGATTGATTCTTATATGGCTGATCCGGAAAATTATGTACTCAAACCAGAATGGATTGAAGAAATTAACAAGGCAGCCAATCGTCCGTTAAATACAGGATTCTTCTATGATACACCGGATCATGAGGATCATATTTATGAGCCGGAAGAAAAAGCAGTCCCTTATGATTTTGCCGGACTAGTCATGGATTACGATGCCGCAAGTGGCATCGCAACGATTCAACAACGTAACCATTTTAAACCAGGGCATGAAATTGAATTTTTCGGGCCGAACGGAACGTTTTTCAAGCAAACGGTCGGAACGATCTGGGATGAGGAAGGCAACGAATTAGATGCTGCACGTCATCCGCTTCAACGAATCAAAATGAAGGTAGATCAGCCTGTATCGTATTTTGATATGATGCGTAAAAAGAAGTAAATAAGCCTTAAGTCACAGGTGAAAAGATTCAAAAGCCTCTCCTATCGGTTGGAGAGGCTTTTTTTTGAATAGTTTTCTAGGAAAAAAGTTTCACAAAATTTAGTTGATACTCAAAGGAAAGCTACATTCCTTGTCGAATAGTTCCGATAGAGATTATATAGATAATAGATACATAAAGGATGACGTGGAATAAGAAACTAATTATATGGTGGTAGGTGAGAGGAATGGGTTTTCGGAAAAAAGAGAGAAATGCAGCAAAAAGGCAACCTAAGAAAACGGATCCAATGAAAGGCTTGAAAGGAAGTAAAGTAACAACGGATAAAGGGGAGGAGACGGTTGTGATGTCTTCGAAAGATACTCCCTGGGTAGCTAAGGCCTTACGTAAATGCACATACAATTTAAAGCGTTTACTTAAGCCTGAAAGATACAGTAAGGATTTTATGCATTTGGTCAAAAACTATAATCCGATCCGTTCGGTTGGAATGAAGTTGTTTCTGATCTTTTTTGCAGCCATTATGTTATTCGTGGTCAGCCTGGGGATGCTCTCGTACTACAAAGCTAAAAGTACGATTGAACAAAATGCAGCTACAGCGTATCAACAAACAGTTCAGCAAACTTCGGAAAAGCTTGATATTATTTTAGAGCGCTTTCAAGACACATCGACACAGGTATTTTTCGATACTGAATTAAGTGATCAGTTGCAAAAGGCTGTAAAGCAAGATAAAAATCCCTTTGCATCTTTTGTTGCTATGGGCGAAGTAAACAAGAAATTAACGAATATTGCTTTTACAAATAAAGCGATTGATTCATTGTACCTGTACCCGGAAGAAACCAGTTTAGCTGCAATGGGTACCGGAACACAAAAGGATGTACGGCAGGAAGCATGGTTTAAGGATATTTTGAAAAACAAGGGAATGTTTTGGCTACCTACGCAGGTGAATGACAATGGCAGCAAGACCTTTCGTCTGGCACGCTCCATGAACAGCATGTCCGGGTTGGGAGGGACTTATGTTCTGGTTATGGATTTAAAGGCCAGTGCGGTGGAGGACGAGTTGAAAGGTGTTAATTTGGGCTCAGGCAGTATGATTAGCCTTGTGACAGATAAGGGTGAGTTTGTAGGCTCTAACAATGAGAGTTTGGCAGGAGGAAAGACAAAGCTGGATTACGTTTCCAAGCTTGAAGGGATCGAAGGGAATCAAATTATGGAGCAGGTAGCAGACGGAAAAGAGCAAAGTGTGCTTGCGGTTCATAATACACTGGGAACTTCCAAATGGATTCTCGTGGGTGTAGTGCCTGTATCTGAACTGGTGAGAGACGCCAGGGGAATACTTACCACAACCTGGGTATTTGCTGCGGTAGCGGCACTCATTGCATTGTTCATTGGTCTGTGGATGGTACGTCTTGTGGCTCGTCCATTGACACACCTGAAGGATTTAATGATTGAAGGCGCCAAAGGCAACTTGCAAATCCGAACGAAGTATAAGGCACAGGATGAGATTGGACAGTTGTCTGAAAGTTTTGATACGATGATGGAACAAATTACACTGCTGGTAGAACAGACGAATGCATCAGCACAGGAGGTACTGAATACAGCGACGGAACTGAGTGATGCCTCGAAGAAGACAGCCGTTTCAGCCAAAGAAATTGCAGCCGCAACGGAAGAGATTGCTCATGGTGCCACCAGTTTGGCAACAGAGGCGGAACGTGGCAGCGGGTTAACCGGGAATATATCCCAGCAAATGGATACGGTTATGACTTCTAATCATGAAATGAGTCTGGTCGCACAAGAAGTTGAACAGTCCAGTGAAAAAGGGACAGTTCAGCTGAGAAATTTATTGAGCAAAACTAAGGTTACGGAAGAAACTACGCATGCTTTGGTAGGCAAAGTAGATGAACTGAAGCAGACAACTTCCGATGTCTTTAAGGTGCTGGACGTATTACAGGATATTGCTAAACAAACGAACATTCTATCACTGAATGCGACGATTGAAGCGGCACGAGCTGGGACAGCCGGGCGTGGTTTTATGGTGGTTGCAAATGAGGTTCGTCAGTTGGCAGAGCAATCACGTCAAGCCATTCGTACGGCTACAGGTATTACCAATAATATCGTCAATGAGATGAATGAAACGGTACAGGCGTTATCTGAAGTGTACCCGCTGTTCCGGGAGCAGATGGGAGCCGTACAAGAAACGACGGACATTTTCCAATCGGTGCAGCAGCAAATGGGAGAGTTCGCGCTTCGGTTGGGAACAGTCACCGCATCCATTCATCATCTGAGTGAATCGCAGACTACTTTGTCCGAAGCAATGACCAATGTAAGTGCGGTAGCCGAGCAATCCTCGGCTACTTCGCAGGAAGTCGCTTCTCTCAGTAATGAACAGGCCAATATCGGTAATCAGCTGGTAGGCTTGTCTGATAAGCTGGAAGGAGTATCGGTGAATTTGAAAGAACAGCTTTCGAGGTTTACAGTGTAGGTGTTCTAAAATCAGGGGTATCAGGAGCGCAAATTATGAATACAAACACAAAGTTGGCTTGGGCGGTTCTAGCCATTACTATTTTTATAACGGTCTATTATTCGTTAGACGAAATTTTAGGTTGGAGCCCATATTCCTCACTAGATATCCCATAAATTCGGTAACCCATTCGACATTACATGTTGAGTGGGTTTTCTTTTTCCATCACCGGACATACTACTGGAAAAATGATGAAAGGAGGATAAATGTGTCTAGGCGTCATAGCAGTTTCATTCGTCAACGTCGAATTGCATATATAGCCCTGGGGATCATGGTATTACTACTGATTTTATGTTTCCGACTGGCTTGGATTCAGGGGACAGCGGGTATTCATTTGTCACTTTATGGGGGGCATTCGCTTAAAGAAATGTCAGTACGTCAGCGACAGGAAGGAATCGCTATTGATACTGGGCGGGGACAGTTTACAGACCGACACGGGCAGCCCTTGACTGGAGGAGTCGTATGGACGCCAGTGCTTTTTCCCGATGTAGATGGCCAAGCTGCTTTGCATGGACAAGAACTGGCCAAGCTACTGCATACGAGTAAAGGGCAACTGTTGACGCGATGGAAGGAACTGCAATCTCCACTCATATGGCGGGATGGACGCGGAGAGCCTGTACAAATCCATCCGAATGAAGCGGGCAGACTGCTGAAGTTAGCCCCTTCACTCATAGAGCTTGTACCGTATGCGCAGCGTTATAGGGATATGCCCAATGGCAAACAATGGCTTGGTTTTCTGTATGAACGTGGTGAACGAGCAAGTGAACTGCCGATGGGGGCAGCTGGCCTGGAAAGAACGCTCGAGCCACTGCTAAGCGGCGTTGGTGAGACGTTCGTCTCTCGGTCTGTAGATGCGCAACGTCGTCCATTGACTCATGTCCCGCTTCGTGTCAGTGCTCCATCCAATAGTCACTATCCATTACAGGTGCAGACTACAATTGATCTCCCGTTGCAGGAACAGATTGAGAAGCTGACAGAATCTAATCATTTGACAGAAGGTGCAGTGGTTGTGCTTGATGCAGGCAACGCGGATGTTATGGCGATGGTGTCTCGGCCTTTTTATAATCCCATTCATGTTGATCCGCAGCAAAAAACAGACTGGTCTAATCGTGCCCTCAAAGCGGTAACGCCTGGTTCTATTTTTAAGTTGGTTACGGCTGCGGCTGCACTTGAATCTGGTGTGGTTCAACCACAGGAGCAATTTCATTGTCATGGAGCCTATGGCAAGTACGGATTGTCTTGCTGGAAAGAAAAAGGACACGGAACCCTGAACCTGGAGGAAGGGCTTGCCGTATCCTGTAATAGTGTGTTCGCTCATCTCGGCGAACGGCTTAACGCTGAGCAAATTCAGTCCGCAGCCTCTGCACTGGGATTGAGTCGAACCGTGGGCTGGCAGGACCGGAATCTTGCAGGGCTACCTCAATTCAGACCGCTGGATCACGAAGAAAAGGGAGCCGTATTCGGCTCCCATACGAATGCATCTGATCCAGGCGTACGTGTGCAGACAGCTATCGGCCAGCGTGATGTGCTGGTGACGCCTCTCCAAGCAGCCAACCTCATCGTCACCTTGCTGCACGATGGTCAAGTACATGCACCGCGTATCGTAAAACGCATCAGCTACGCAGACGGAAGCACCTTGCTGGAGCTACCTGCTCACGCTGCTCCTTTACCCCAAGGCAGCCGCTCGATTCGCACATCCACGGCTCATACGCTGCGTGAAGCAATGGAACAGGTTGTGACACACGGTACAGGTGTCTCCTTGCGCAATAAAACCTGGAAGCTGGCCGGTAAATCGGGTACGGCCCAAGCTTTAAAAAACGGTCACCCTATAAATCACCAGTGGTTTATTGGTTACGGTCCGGTAGAGCGGCCACGTTATGCGGTTGCCGTCCTAGTGCAAAATGCTTCAGCGCATGCTGCAAATCAGGCCACAGTACTGTTCGGTCAAGTCATGGATCTGCTAGCTCAATCCTCCTGAGTTCCGCGAGTAGCTTCACGCTCTTCCTCCTGAATTTTGACGATAAACGGAGGCTCGTCAAATTCCTCAGTCGGAAACCGAATCCATTGCTGCAAATAACCTTGCTGCCACAATTCCTTGAGCAAAATGATCAGAATGGGGGATAGGATTAATCCAGCCAATCCGAAGATGGATAACGATATAATGGCAAAGGAAAGCATTAGATAGGCAGATGAAACGCCGATAGAATTACCAGTAATTTTGGGCTCTGCCAACTGGCGCACAATCACGGTGACAGCCATGACAATAAGCAAGCCTACAGCCAAGCCGGTATTGCCCGTGATGAACAAATACACTGCCCACGGAATAAAGATAACAGGCACACCCAACAACGGCAGAATATCAAACAAAGCTGCTACGAGCGCCAACGATAGGGCATTATCCACTTGTAAAATGAGTAAACCTATAAACACAAGCACGAAGGTAATTCCTACCAGTAGGGCTTGAGCCTTGAGAAAGGCGGAAATGGCTTTAAGTACATGATTTTTTAGAAAAAGGTACGCCGTTTTTAGTGTCTTCGGTGTTTTACTGCGGGCAATTCCTTTCCAGAGATTAATTTCCATACTCAAAAAGAACGCTAAAATGATGGCAACCGCAAAGTTGCCCATAAAAACAGTGAAAGAGCTGAGAAATTGAATGAAAAAAGATAACCCTAGCTGTGCCCATTTCGTAGCAATGGTGGTAGCAGTCGCAAAATAATCATTTACACGTTCGGTAACACCCGGAGGCAAGGCAGCAATTTTATCTTGAGATAGATGAAGAATCCGCGTGAATTCCGTTTGGATAATCTGGGTATAATGTGGGAGGTTTTGCGCGACTTTTGTAAATTGAGTAACCAGGATCAGGCCCAATCCGAAAAAAATAGCCAGTAATAAGATGATAAACAGCAATACGGAGAGTGCGGAGGCAAAGGGTTTTTTCATGCCTTTGCGATGAAAATAACGGGCAGCAGGTTCAATGCACCAAAACACAACGAATGAAAGGAACACAGGTGCTGCTAGCTGATACAGCTTGCTGGATACGAACATAATTAAATACACGGTTAATACGATCAGACCGATATCAAAAACAGTACGCCAATATTTTTTGTACAATGGAAGCATATGTATACAACGACTCCTTTAAGATTTTTATTTATTGTACACTAAATTGAATCTCAATGCTGACCATAAGCAAGGGCGAAATCTCGGCATGCTTACGTCATTGTGATAACATATAAGTAAGTGAGTTTTACTCAGGAGGCCTGCTTGGAAGTTCAGAATAGAAAAGTGGGGATAAAACGTGCAGACTTTGCTGTTATGGATGTTTTACATTTCAACTTTTTATGCTTTTATTCCGGCGCTGGTTAGTCGTATATTTGGTTTCCGGGTGTTTAGGCGTGGCAAAAGTGACCAAGAATATGCGCTAACCTTTGATGATGGTCCTGATCCAGTCTATACACCACAGTTGCTCGATTTACTCAAGCGTTTTGATGCCAAGGCTACTTTTTTTGTTGTAGGTATGAATGCCGAAAAACACCCTGAGCTTCTGAAGCGCATGCATGATGAAGGTCATCTGATTGGTATCCACAATTATGTGCACAAATCGAATTGGCTCATGCGGCCTGTTACGGTTAGAAGACAAATTACCCAGACAGAGTCAGTCATTCGTCGAGTAACTGGCGAAGGAACGACCTTTTATCGTCCACCTTGGGGGATTGTGAACTTTTTTGATATTTCCAAAAACAATGGTCGTCGAATCGTATTATGGTCCTCCATGTTTGGTGACTGGAAGGCCAGCATTGGAGCGAAACAACTAGCGGAAAGAATGCTCAAAAAGCTGAGGGGTGGCGAGGTGATGCTGCTCCATGACTGTGGTACGACATTGGGGGCTGACGCAGAAGCGCCACAGAACATGCTCATTGCACTAGAGAAGCTATTGAGGGTCGCCCAGAAACAGCAATTACGCAGCGTCCGCGTGGACACATTGTTTTGCCGTCAGTCTGGCAATCAATCCACTGTCTCTAGCTTGTCCAGTACAGATTGGATTAAAAGAACGATGGTATTCGGATGGCTACAATACGAGCGACTTTTTCATGCCTTGTTCCGTCTTCGTCCTGTCAGCAAGGATAATACGATCTTTTATTATCGTCGCCGTATCTATCATGGACCAAATATAAACATGGAGAACGGTAGGTGGCTGGAAAAAGGGGACCCTATAATTGAGCTTCATTTTGACAATAAAATGTTGTTTCAATTGGGAACGACGGCAAAGTCCTTGGTACATCTAGCGATTCAATTGATTCGGGTTGTGAAAAGACAACTGCCTGATCTTACCCAACGGGTTGTACATGATTCTGGTATGAAGGGTGTAAAGGCGATCTATGCAGTAAGTATGATTCATCGAGGGCCTGAAAAACTAGGCTTTCAAATTCAGGAGCTTCCCCAAGGACTGTTTAAGCATGTGGCTACTGTATATTTAAAGCTGTTATTTCGTATTATCCATCCTTCGGGTTCAGAGCAATTGAGTGAAAAAAAAGAGGTCATGGTACCGAAACTAATCGTGATGCCCATTGATACCTTGTTTGAACGTTTTCAACCGGGAGATTCGCACCGGTCAGACCAGGTTTTTGAACCAATTGATCAAAGGAATGTGGTTCATACACTCAACAGTGAAATGACCGAAGAAGGGGAGCCTATGCATACTTCGATTAGGGCTTCACAAACATCGGATACAGGATCAAGCAGTTGACCTTATAAAAAAAGCCTCTCGATCCTTTGTAGGAGTCGAGAGGTTTTTAGTGGTTCATACCATAATCTATCTTGGCAAAGCACTTAGATTTTCATAATTCCGCCGTTACTTGCGTTCGTCACCAGCTTGGAATAACGCGCCAGGTAGCCTGTCTTCACTTTCGGCTCGAAGCCTTTCCAGTTGGCACGACGACGGTCGAATTCTTCGTCCGTAATGTGAAGCTCAATCTTACGATTGTTCAGGTCCAGCTCAATGATATCGCCGTCCTCAACAAAAGCGATAGGTCCGCCTTCTGCTGCTTCAGGGGAAATATGACCGATGGAGATACCACGGGAAGCACCTGAGAATCGTCCGTCTGTAATCAGACCAACCTTGGCACCAAGCCCCATGCCCACGATTTGTGAAGTTGGAGCGAGCATTTCAGGCATACCAGGTCCGCCCTTAGGACCTTCATAACGAATAACAACAACATGTCCTTCGGCGATTTTACCGTTAGCAATGCCAGCCAGCGCATCTTCTTGTGAATCAAAGCAGATGGCAGGACCTTTGTGATAACCGCCAACAGAAGGATCAACCGCACCGACTTTAATAATGGAACCTTGTGGTGCCAAATTGCCGAATAATACAGCTAGACCGCCGCGCTCGGAATAAGGGTTGTCCAATTTGTGGATGACGTTAGTATCCAGAATTTCCTGACCCTCTACATTTTCACGAATGGTTTTTCCGGTTACAGTAATACAGTCACCATGCAATGCGCCTGGTTTCTTCAATAGTTCATTCAGTACTGCGCTTACGCCGCCTGCATTATGAACATCCTCAATGTGATAGTCGGAGGCAGGTGCCAATTTGGACAAATGAGGTACACGGTTTGCGACTTCATTGATGCGTTCAATAGGGTAGTCAACTTCAGCTTCATGGGCAAGTGCCAATGTATGCAATACTGTATTCGTAGAACCGCCCATTGCCATATCCAGTGCAAATGCATTATCAATAGCTTCTTTAGTCACGATATCACGTGGTTTCAGATCGAGCTTAATCAATTCCATCAATTGGCGTGCAGATTGTTTAACGAATTCTTTGCGCTCTTCTGCTACGGCGAGGATGGTGCCGTTACCTGGCATAGCCAGTCCCATCGCTTCTGCGAGACAGTTCATGGAATTCGCTGTGAACATTCCTGAACAGGAACCGCATGTTGGACAGCCGTATTGTTCTAGCTCAAGCAAGCTTTGATCATCGATTTTGCCCGCTTGGAATGCACCTACGCCTTCAAAGACGGAAGTCAGGGAAATAGAGCGTCCGTTCTTGTCTTTACCAGCTTTCATAGGACCGCCGCTGACGAAAATAGTCGGAATGTTAACACGCAATGCCCCCATCATCATACCAGGGGTAATTTTATCGCAGTTAGGAATACATACCATGCCATCAAACCAGTGAGCGGAAACGACAGTTTCCAGAGAATCTGCGATAATTTCGCGACTTGGCAAAGAATAACGCATACCGATGTGTCCCATGGCAATGCCATCATCTACACCAATAGTGTTAAATTCGAAAGGTACACCGCCTGCTTCACGAATGGCCTGCTTGACAATTTTGCCAAATTCCTGTAAATGGACGTGGCCCGGTACGATGTCAATATACGAGTTGCATACCGCAATAAACGGTTTGTCGAAATCTTCTTCCTTGACACCCGCTGCGCGCAGCAAGCTGCGGTGAGGAGCGCGGTCAAAGCCTTTTTTAATCATATCGGAACGCATTTTCGTCTTAGCTGTCATGATGCTGGTTTCCCCCCAAAGTATAAAAATGGTATGGCGTTCAATGAACGCCGTAATAGCGCAGATGTTTTCTAAAGAGTCTATCATAGTTGTGCGCATTTTTCTACATATATGAGGATTTTGAAAAAGTATTGAAGTGTTCTGTAAGCAACAATATATAGATATGAACAGTTTTATTTATCTATATATTGCATCTCCGAGGATTTGAATTGGATGCTTCGAAACTCTGATATTCTGATATGTTAGCTTATCGGATAAATAGGAAAAGCCCATTCCGCAATAAAGCGGATGGGCTCAGGATTGTTTTTATGTTAAAGGAGGGGGATATGAAACTATATTTTAATTTCTGCCACCTTTACGACCGATGTCTCTGTAGAAATTTTTGTCATGCGACTCAGCTGTAGCATCGCCGCCCTTTTTGCCGATTTCCTGATAAAATTCCTTATCATGTGAGTTTGCGGTTGCTTGTCCGCCTTTTTTTCCAATCTCCTGATAAAATTCCTTGTTGTGCTTCTTGGAAGTAGCTTCTCCACCCATACGGCCTGCTTCTTCGCGACTCATTTTACCCTGATTTTGATTACGTGCCATGACAAATCACTCCTTATGAAAAAGTTGTTTTTTGTTGCGCGTATCTTTTACTTACCACAACTTGCCTGTATGAAACAGGTACTATGCGTGAAGTAAAGAGGGGGAGACCCACTTCCATTTTCGTCAGTAAGCGGGTTGTCGCGTGCTGATTGTGAAATATAAATGGATAAAAAATTACGCAGACCGTCTAAAAAGATAAGGAGCTGGCTTCAACATCCACTCTACTTGTGGCTCAATCAGAGGCCGTGTTGCAGTTCGAACCCAAGGCATGGTCAACAGACAGCACAGACCTGTGGCGCACACTAGAATCAACATGACTTCCACAGGAGTATCTATATACTCGTAGACTCCTTTTGCAACAACGGAACGGACGATTAAGCCATGGAGCAAAAAGACATATAATGTACGCCGTCCCATCTCGGTTATACGCCCTATGACGGCTGGAACAAAGCTTAGAAACGCCATAGATGCTATCCATTGAACTCCATAAATGCCGATACGGTAAATCCCTGCGTACCATTCGGTATGGCCCAGTTCACCATAAGTCATGTTGCCATATAGCCAGCCAGCCGGGATGCCAAAATACGACGTTCCCGCCAGTACCATAAGCAAAAGAGATACAATGCCGGCGATTATACGGACAGGTGTTGTGAAGAAGCGTCGAACGTCCGCATAATTCAAATGATAACCTGCTACAAAGTAAGGCAAATAAACAAAGGTTCTGCATACGCTTAGCCATATACCGTCTACGGGGAGATATCCGACAAGAATACCCAGTAGCACGGATATACCCAGTTGGAAGACTGGTGGTATTTTCTGAAAAGACAGCATTAACAGTCTCCAGCAGATGTGGCTGGCAAGGAACCAAAGCAGCAGATAAGGAGCAAAAAAAGAATGATGGATATGGGGAACGTGAAAGATTACGACATCCAAGATTGAATAAAGGGATTGGAAAATCAGATATTGCATACCGATCTGAAGCAGAACTTTTTGTCCTGCGAGACCTGTCAAAGTGGTTCTGGCAAAGTAGCCTGTAACGAGTACAAACAACGGCATATGAAACATGAATATCCAGCTGAACCATTGTTGGGCAAGATGAAGTGAACCGACTAATGGCTCCAGGGCGTTTCCTGCAAATACGCATATAATCAACAGAAATCGCAAATTGAGAAAGAAGCTTTCCCCTTGTACATCATGGCTTGTCGTCATGTGTTTCCCTCCGAACGGCTTCTGCCGATTAAACTATTTAAAAAATAATTCTTTACAAGGAACAAGGTACGATACTCTGGACCTCAACATTGTGATTTTATTCACAACAGTAAGCGCTGTCATGTCCTTTTTATGTGGCGAAAGCTTGAACACGGAATAAAGATGGGCTCATGTCTGGAAACGTGTGCTCATTTGACCCTGTATGTGCAACGATGTTACCCTAACAGGGTTATAGCTATGCTATCGAATACAGCGAAACCTTTTATATTCAAGCTAAGAATTACGAGGTACGAAAGACGAAAGGAACTTTTATAATGAGAAGAAGAACAAGAAGATCATACAATTCTTATGGGACACGCGGTTCTCGGAAAATATGGAAAATTCTTTTAGGCATCCTAATTGTCATCGTGCTAATCGCGGGTTGGGGAGCATGGAAGGTATTTACGCCTTATCAGCCTGACGAGACGGCTGCTGCTGCATTAGCCGAAATAGCGGATACTGTGAAAGTAAATGAGCAAGAGCATTGGTTAAGTTTTGAGCCTGCCAAAAGAAGTGGATCAGGAGTCATTTTATACCCAGGGGCGTTGGTTAAACCCGAAAGTTATGCGCCCTTGGCACGCCGTTTGGCAGAAAAGGGACATCATGTGATTATTGCAAAAATGCCACTAAACCTTGCATTGATCTCACCGGATTTGGCGAATGAAGTGCTGAAGGCGTATCCGGAGGAAGCCTTTGTTATTGGCGGTCATTCGTTAGGTGGTGTGATGGCGGCCCGATATGCAGCTGCACATTCTGATCAGATCAAAGGTGTATTTTTCCTTGCTTCCTACCCGGATAACAAGGGTAATTTAAAGGATAAAAATCTGCCAGTTATTTCTCTGTTAGGAAGTGATGATGGTGTCATCCAGATGAAAAATGTCCAAAGTGGGAGAACTTATTTACCTGCCAACACGCTGTATTTTACAGTCGAAGGGGGGAACCATGCCCAATTTGGCAGTTACGGTGCCCAGAAAGGGGATAATCCTGCGAAAATTAGCGCCGTTGAGCAATGGAACCAGACGGTAACGGCTTTACAGGATTGGATGAAAGAGAGTGTGGATTCAGCTTCTAAGAACCCGTAAAGGAGGTGTAATGCATGTCTGAGCTGATCGTGCAGGGGAAGCGATACCCATGCCGTGGCATCTTATTCGATAAAGATGGCACGCTGCTGGATTTTATTCAGTTGTGGGGCCCCTGGGCTCGTTCTATACTGGATATGATGGAGCAGCATCTTGTCGTGGCGGGAGCCGGTTTTACAATGGAAAAAGGCAACGTTCTAGGTACTGTTCACGATCGGGAGGGACATGTGATCGGTTACGATCCTTCTGGCCCGCTGGCAATGGGAACGGTGGACGAAAGTACGGGTGTACTGGCTTGGCAGCTTTATACTGCTGGTGTTCCGTGGAATGAAGCTGTGCGGCTTGTCCGCGAATTTAATAAAACAGCGATGGCTGACGTCCGCCGACATCGGGCAGCGAAGGTGTTTCCGGGGTTACGGACCTTATTGGAGCAAAGTCGCCATGCCGGAATGAAGCTGGCGGTTGTGACCTCTGACAGTACAGAGGCTGCACAAGAGCATTTGGAGTGGATGGGGCTGACATCCTATTTTGACGAAATCATCGGACATGATAGGGTTACATACGGCAAGCCTGATCCGGAAATGGCTGAAACAGCTTGCGCGTTACTAGGACTGTCGCCGGCGGACGTGGTAGTGATCGGAGACAGTAATGGGGATATGCAGATGGGCAAGCGTGCTGGAGTACGGCTAGCCATTGGATTTGCGCCGGCATCGGAACGTTCCAGTCATTTGCTGGATGCGGATAAGGTGGTTCGTGGATATGAAGAGCTGGAGGTGCGTAGAGCATGAAAGTTAATACATTGGCGGAATGGATACAGCAATCACAGAATATTGTTTTTTTCGGCGGAGCAGGGACATCAACGGAAAGTGGTATTCCAGATTTTCGTTCGGCAGCAGGCTTGTATCAGAGTGAGGAAAAATTGCCCTACTCTCCTGAGGTTATGCTTAGCCGCTCTTTTTTTGTGAAGCATCCTGAAGTATTCTTCGATTTCTATCGCAGCAAAATGCTGCATCCCGATGCGAAGCCGAACGGCTGTCATCATTTTCTCGCGTCTTTGGAAAAGCAAGGCCGTCTTAAAGCGGTTGTGACGCAAAACATTGACGGATTACATCAGGCTGCAGGCAGTAGAAATGTACTGGAGCTTCACGGCTCGGTACATCGCAACTACTGTATGGAATGCGGCCGCTTTTACGGGCTAAATGAAGTGATGAACAGTTCCGAGGTTGTACCTAAATGTCCGGTAGATGGAGGGATTATCAAACCTGATGTCGTTTTATATGAGGAAGAGTTGAATCAGGATACCCTTATTCAATCCATTCAGGCCATTTCTCAAGCAGATCTGCTGTTAATTGGAGGAACGTCACTGACAGTTCATCCTGCGGCGGGCTTGATTACTTATTTTCATGGTAAACATACAGTGCTGCTGAATACAGACCCCACCTCGTATGATCACAAGGCGGATCTTTTGATCACTGAACCGATCGGTAAAGTTATGGAAAAACTTGCTCATCAATTGGGCTTGTAATCGTTTTCTTGTCAACGCCCGGATAAAAGCGCTATGATGATGGTTGTAATGGACATAACAATGTTTCGAGAGAGGCTGTGATAGCATGGTTTATTTAGCTGGCGAAGATCGTTATGAAAGTATGAAATATAACCGTACAGGGAGATCAGGTCTTAAACTGCCCGCTATTTCGCTAGGCTTGTGGCACAATTTTGGCGGGATTAACAACGCGGAGAATGGTCGCAGCATGATTACTCGCTCCTTTGATCTGGGCATTACGCATTTTGATTTAGCTAATAACTATGGTCCTCCCGCAGGTTCAGCTGAGGAATTTTTCGGACAAGTGTTAGCCAGTGATATGAAACCGTACCGGGATGAATTGGTCATCTCTACCAAAGCAGGCTACCATATGTGGGCAGGTCCTTATGGTGACTGGGGATCTCGTAAGTATATGATATCCAGTCTGGATCAGAGTCTGAAGCGATTGGGACTGGACTATGTCGATATATTCTACTCTCACCGCTTCGATCCGAATACGCCGCTGGAAGAAACGATGGGAGCACTGGATCATATCGTACGTTCCGGCAAAGCACTGTATGTGGGCGTGTCTAATTATAGTGCAGAGCAAACAGCAGAAGCAGCTCGCATTTTGAAGGAGCTTGGAACACCGATGTTAATCCATCAGCCGAGATACTCTCTGCTTGACCGCTGGATTGAAAATGGATTACAAGATGTACTGGACGAAAACGGGATAGGTAGCATTGCCTTTTGTCCACTGGCTCAGGGACTGCTAACCAATAAATATTTAAACGGAATTCCCGAGGATTCACGCGCGGCAAGCACATCGGTATTCCTGAATGAGAACCATGTGACGCCCGAAACTCTGCGCAAGGTGCGCGCCTTGAATCAGATGGCTGCTGCACGTGGACAAAGTTTGGCTCAATTCTCACTGGCATGGGCTCTACGCGGTGAACGTCTGACCTCTGTCCTGATTGGGGCTAGCCGTGTAAGCCAAATCGAAGAAAATGTTGAAGCTTTATCCAATCTGGAGTTTTCACAGGAGGAGTTGGATCGGATTGATTCGATTCTAAATGCCGGGAACGGACAAGACGGCGGCACAGCCTAATGACAAAAGATATTCCAGAGTTATCGGCCTAATTTCACATGCTCTTATAAATATATACTTAACAGCCCGCATCCATTTGAAGGATGCGGGCTGTTTGCGTTATGGCTGGGAGCAGGGGAAACCAATGCCCTGTCCAGCATCCCCTGTAAAAGAAGATCAACCGTCTGTTGGAAGCAGCAGCTTCGTAAAGCCTCTTAAAGCTTACTTTACGACTGTGGATACTGCTTAACCTTGCTTCGGTACTCGGTTGGAGACTGCCCACAGAAGCGTTTGAATTGACGTGAGAAATATAGAGCATCGGTTAATCCTACAGATGCAGCCACTTGTTCAACCGACAGCTCAGGACGTTCGCGCAGCAGTTGACGTGATTTGTCGATCCGTAGCTTAAGCAGATAGGTGACGGGGGAGATGCCCGTTTCCTTTTTGAATATCCGTGATAAGTATGCACGGTTATAACCAAGTCCTTCAGACATTTGCTCAATGGAAACGGGGTGTGCGTACTGAGTGGACATGTATTGAACCATCTGCTTGACTGTACGTCGAATTTGCGAATCCGCCCCAGATGGATCAGTCCAGTCACTAAGGTAATTGCTTGCTTCTCCCATAATCAGGTACAAATAGCCCAAGGCTGAAAGATGAGAACTAGATTTTCTGCTGTAAAAGGCCAATTGCATTTGCTCCAGATAACCGGGAATGGGACTTTGATCAGCAGCATGGAAAACAGGCTGATGAACACGCAGTCCTGCCTCCTGCACCACCTGCTCCGTATGGTGTCCGGTAAAGGCAGACCAACGATAACGCCACGGTTCCTCTTCATCAGAGGTGTAGCTCACCAGCTGACCGGGATGAATAAGGAAAAAATCGTTTTTTTTAAGCTGATACGTGTGCTGTTCTGTTCGAAAGATGCCTTTGCCCGACTCTACAAAGTGAAGCAGGTAATAATCATAGATTTTCGGTCCCACGGCATGGCCGGATTTGGTCTGGCTCTCTCCTGCAAAAAGCACATGCAGCGGGCTATTTTCATAAAACACCGGATTAGAGGCGACAGCATAACTATATGAATGCGCTTGCAAAATAGGGTCATCCTTCCTGCATTTGTGAATAGTTTAGTGGATGCGGTATACTTACATTGTACATGTCCAAGTCACATTTATCCATAGCTTAAACACATGGATGCATTACATTGTGTGACGCTTTCATTTATACTGAAATCATAAGAGATGTCAACCTGATTAAGATATTACAGGGAAATCAGGGAGACTTTTACTAACGGTGAATGAGGTGGAAGCGGGTATGAACTCTACTGAATTAAAGAAACATTTTATTGAAAAATATGGTGAAAGCAGCAATGAACTGCTGATATTTCATGCACCTGGCCGTGTCAATCTCATTGGAGAGCATATCGACTATAATGGTGGTTATGTACTCCCGGCTGCGCTGGAATTTGGTACGACGTTGATTCTTCGTGCACGCAATGATGATCAAATTCATTTTGCTTCGACAAACCTGTCGTATGAAGTGTCTATCCCCCGCGGAGAGATAGGAAAAAGCAAAACGGATGAGTGGGTGGACTATCCGGTGGGTGTACTGGTGGAGTTGGCTGAAAAGGGTGTTTATCCGTCTAGAGGATACGACCTGCTCTATCATGGAGAAATACCGAACGGAGCCGGATTATCCTCCTCAGCCTCGATTGAGGTCGTGACAGGCTACGCTTTCCTGACTACCGAAAAGCAGAAAACCGACACAGTCGAAATCGCTTTGTTGTCCCAGCGGGCAGAAAACAATTACGTGGGTGTCAATTGCGGTATTATGGACCAGTTCGCTGTAGCGAACGGAGCGGCTGATCATGCAATCCTGCTGATGTGCGATACGCTGGAGTACCGTAAAGTGCCATTCCGCACAGGAGCTTATAAGCTTGTAATCGGCAATACAAATAAGCGCCGCGGTTTGGTGGATTCAGCCTATAACGAGCGTCGCAGTCAATGTGCGGAAGCACTGTCCATTTTGCAGCAGCAGGAGCCGTCACTGGAATACCTCGCACAGCTGGATGAGGCTCGGTTTGGAGAGCTTCAGCATCATATTGCTGATGAAACAGTCCGTCGCCGGGCACAGCATGTGGTGGAGGAAAACGCTCGTGTGCTGGCCTCTGTCGAAGCTCTCGCGGCGAATGAACTTGCAGCTTTCGGTCAGTTAATGAACGCTTCTCACGATTCATTACGTGACTTGTATGAGGTCAGCTGCACTGAGCTAGATGTTATGGTCGAAGAAGCACGACGCATTCCTGGCACGCTGGGTGCTCGTATGACAGGGGCTGGGTTTGGAGGTTGTACGGTTTCATTGGTTCATGAGGATGATGTGGATCGTTTTGTAAAGGAAGTCGGTGAAGCTTATCAGACCCGTACAGGGCTGGAAGCCAGCTTTTATGTATGCAAGGCAGGGGACGGAGTTAAAGAACTGAAGGAGGACGAATAACATGGCCATTTTAGTCACAGGTGGAGCTGGATATATTGGTTCACATACCGTAGCAGAATTGTTGGATTTGGGAGAAGAAGTTGTTGTGCTGGATAACTTGCAAACCGGACACAAAGGAGCATTGCTTGGAGGCAAGTTGTATGAAGGCGATTTGAGGGATAAAGAACTTCTATCCAAACTGTTCTCTGAAAATAATATCGACGCAGTTATTCATTTTGCAGCCAACTCGCTGGTTGGGGAAAGCATGCAAAATCCTGGAAAGTATTATGACAACAACGTATTTGGTACGTTGAGCTTGCTGGAGGCGATGAAAGATGCTGGCGTAAGCAAGATCGTATTTTCCTCGACTGCGGCTACCTACGGCGAACCGGAAAAGGTGCCGATTGAAGAAGGTGACCGTACAGAGCCAACCAACGTATATGGTGAAACAAAGCTGATGATGGAGCGCATGATGTCCTGGTTTGATAAAGTATTAGGCATCAAATACGTATCTTTACGGTATTTTAATGCGGCTGGTGCGCATGAGAGTGGCAAGATCGGTGAAGATCACCGTCCAGAAAGCCATCTGATCCCATTGGTGCTCCAGACAGCGTTAAAACAGCGTCCACATATCGCTGTATTTGGTGAGGATTATGCGACACCGGACGGAACGTGTGTCCGTGATTACATTCATGTAAGTGATTTGGCGGATGCTCATGTGCGCGCAGTGAATTACTTGCGTGAAGGTAATGACAGCAACATATTTAATCTGGGCAACGGGCAGGGCTTCTCTGTAAAGGAAGTTATTGAAACGGCACGCAAGGTCACTGGGCTCGACATTCCAGTTGTTACAGAACCCCGCCGTGCAGGCGATCCAGCAATATTGGTTGCCTCTTCTGACAAGGCCCGTTCGGTGCTGGGCTGGAGCCCAAAACGTACCCAACTGGAGGATATTATTAGCGGAGCATGGGGATGGCATCAGTCACACCCTCAAGGCTACGGCGACGAATAGACGGGAGACGATGACATATGAGCGAGCGCCAATCCGTAGATAAAGACCAAGACCGGGAACTTTCCCGGCACTTGGCCCATGACATCGACGAAACTGTACAGCAATCGGCTCTATATGCGGTGGAACAACTGGTTGCATTCGCGCAAAAAAAGGGCTTGATCGGTCTGCAAGATACAGATTACAGCCGTAATCTGTTATTAGAGCAGTTCGGGTTTTCGGAGCCTTATTCTGGTGGGGAAGCAGGGGGCATTATTGCCCCCGAAGCTCTCCAGCCTGTGCTTAATGTATTGATAGATTATGGTTTTGCCATAGGGCTTATCCCTGAAAACACGGATACGTATCGTGATTTGCTGGATTCCAAAATCATGGGGCAGCTAATGGCGAGACCGTCTGAAGTCATCCGTGACTTTCATCAAACGGAGGCTGAACTTGGTATAGAAGCGGCTACAGATGCTTTTTATCAATTATCCATTGATTCGAACTACATTCGTATGGATCGGGTAGCCAGCAATGTGTACTGGAATCAGTCAACACCTTACGGAGATATGGAAATTACGATTAATTTGTCCAAGCCAGAAAAGAGTCCTAAGGAAATTGCAATGGCGAAGCTTTTGCCGCCGCCTGTTTATCCCAAATGTCAATTGTGCCGTGAAAACGTTGGATACGCGGGGAGGGTAAATCATCCGTCCCGTCAAAATTTGCGTATCATTCCGGTAGAATTGAATGGGGAACCGTGGTTTTTTCAATATTCACCTTATGTGTATTACAACGAGCATTGCATTGTGTTCCATCATGATCATGTACCCATGAAGCTTACAAAGGATACGCTACGGCGGTTGCTGGCCTTTACGAAAGCGTTTCCGCATTATTTCATTGGCTCTAATGCGGATCTGCCCATTGTCGGAGGGTCGATCCTGACTCATGATCATTTTCAGGGTGGTCGTCATACATTCCCAATTGAAAAAGCGGGTGTGGACGGCGTATACCATAATGAAGCATTTCCGCAGGTTACGGCAGGTATTGTAAACTGGCCAATGTCGGTCATTCGTTTTACGTCAACAGATGCCGAGGCACTGTTGGAGGCGGGGAATGCTGCTTTTGAAGCCTGGAAAGGTTATAGTGATCCATCGGTAGACGTTCTCTCTCATACCGAGCTGGAGGGGGAAACGATTCCGCATAATACAGTAACTCCGATTGTGCGACGGGATTCCGAAGGAAGATATCAGATGGATCTCGTACTGCGCAACAATCGAACGAGTGAAGAGTACCCTGAAGGTATTTTTCATCCCCATCGCGAGATGCATCATATCAAAAAGGAAAATATCGGTCTAATCGAAGTGATGGGGCTTGCCATCTTACCAGGGCGACTCAAGGATGAACTGGATGGAATTGCTGATATTTTGTGTGGGAACGATGAATTGGCTGTGGCTATGCAGCAAGAAGAACATCCACTGTTTAAGCATGCAGACTGGATTTACCAGTTGAATACCCGGTTTGGTCGTCTGTCTGACAAAGAGACGGCTGTCCGTATCGTGCAAAATGAGGTCGGACTGAAATTCAGTGAAATTTTAGAGCACGCAGGAGTGTATAAACGGAATCCATCCGGTCAGCAAGCGTTTGGCCGTTTTATGAAACAATTGGGATATACCTTGGGAGAATAAAGTAGCTTGTGTTGCTACATAATACAATACGAGAACCCTCCCAAGATGTGAAATATAACCATACTCCTTAAGGAGTATGGTTTTTTTTCTGAAAACAAAGCAATTTGTTTCCTGTAACCATAAAGGTTATAATAGAGTAGTTTCTTAACATTAAACTTTAGAAATATTGGAGGCGAGCGTTTGCGATGAAAGCATTCGAATTTTATAATCCTACACAATTGATCTTTGGTAAAGGACAATTGGAGGCTCTCAAGCGTGAAGTTCCTAAATACGGTAAACGTGTACTGCTTGTATATGGCGGCGGCAGTATTAAGCGCAGCGGTTTGTACGATAATGTAATAAAATTGCTTGGTGAAATTGGTGCAGAGGTAACAGAACTGGCTGGTGTAGAACCGAATCCTCGTTTGTCTACGGTACATAAAGGCGTTGAATTGTGTAAAACAAATCAAATTGATCTTGTACTGGCTGTAGGCGGTGGTAGTGTACTGGATTGCTCCAAAGCTATTGCTGTCGGTGCAAAATATGATGGCGACATGTGGGATTTTGCAGAGCGTAAAGCGGCTCCACAAGCAGCCTTGCCATTAGGTACGGTTCTGACCATGGCGGCAACCGGTTCTGAAATGAACGCAGGTTCTGTTATTACAAACGAAAAAACTCAGGAAAAATTGGGATGGGGCAGTGTACATGCGTTTCCTGCGTTTTCCATTCTTGATCCGGTGAACACATACTCTCTGCCACAAAATCAAACGGTTTACGGAATTGTGGATATGATGTCACATACGCTCGAGCATTATTTTCATTTGGAATCCAATACTCCGGTTCAACTGGGCTGGTGTGAAACGATTTTGCGTACGGTCATAGATGCGGCTCCGGGACTGGTCAACGATCTGGAAAACTACGAGCTGCGTGAAACGATTATGTATTGTGGTACGATGGCACTAAACGGCTTCCTGAACATGGGGCTGACAGGTGACTGGGCTACTCACAATATTGAGCATGCTGTGTCTGCTGTTTATGATATTCCGCATGGTGGAGGACTGGCTATTCTGTTCCCGAACTGGATGAAACATAACTTGCATGTGAAGCCTGAACGTTTCAAACAGCTGGCTGTGAATGTGTTCCATGTGAACCCAGAAGGCAAGAGTGACGAAGAAGTAGCGCTGGAAGGTATTCAAGCATTGCGTGATTTCTGGAAATCGATTGGTGCGCCAAGCCGTCTGGCTGATTATGATATTGATGCGTCCAAAATTGATGTAATGGCTGATAAAGCTGTGAAATTCGGACCTTTCGGAGGCTTTAACAAGCTCAATCGCGAAGATGTAGTCGAAATTTACAAAGCATCCCTGTAAACAGCATTTGGATCATAATAGGCACGTTTGTGCGTCATTAGACGTACGAACGTGCTTTTTTGGGTTTAATTTGGAATATTGGAGGTAAATTTTGAAACTTTTTAAGGTTGAATACGTAAACATAGTTATAGACTGGAAACCAGACTGAAAAGTACGTGGAAGGAGGAGTCGCATGGAAACCTTATTTTGGTGGTTGTTGGCAGGAGGCGCAATCTTTACTGTGGTTAGTGTGTTGATCGGGGATGTACTCGGTAGCTGGCTGGATGGGGCGTTAGAGTTGCCGGGCCTTGATTGGTTCAGACCTGTCGTTCTACTTGGGGCTATGACTGCTTTTGGCGGGGCTGGAGTACTACTGACAAAGTATACTGGGCTGACCATGGGCTGGGTTGTTGTGCTAGCTTTAGGGATTGCACTTGTTATTGGAGTGCTAGTGTTTTTTGCATTTATCAAGCCCATGGCGAATTCAGAGGTATCCAGCGGCTTCTCGATGCGTGAACTAACTGGCAGAATCGGTGAGGTTACCATTCCTGTACCTGAGGTTGGTTACGGGGAAGTTATGATCCGCTTGGGTGCAGGCAACACCATACATACAGCATCTAGCTTTGATCACAAACCGCTAGCTGCGGGAACCCGTATTGTCGTGGTTGAGGTCGCAGAGGGCGTCGTCCGCGTAGCGTACCTGGACACATAGACGGCGCATTCGCTTAACTTGAAGGGAGCGTGATCGGGAGTGTCAAATTTGCAAGATATTGTGTTGGTCCCTGGAATTGTTGTCATTGTTATCGTCATATTAGGGATTGCTTTTTGGGCCCGTTACAAAACGGTAGGACCGGATGAAGGAATGATTGTGACAGGTTCTTTTCTGGGAAATAAAAATATTTCCGAGGATGAATCTGGTCGCAAGATTAAAATTGTACGTGGTGGGGGCGCCTTCATTTGGCCTATTTTCCAGCAGTCCGAATTTATCTCTCTGTTGTCTCACAAATTGGACGTAACCACACCGGAAGTATATACAGAGCAAGGAGTGCCCGTGATTGCGGATGGTGTAGCGATTATCAAGGTCGGCAGTTCCATTGAGGATGTAGCCACAGCAGCCGAACAGTTCATCGGAAAGCCACTGGAAGCTCTTAGGGGAGAGGCTCAAGAAGTGCTGGAGGGACATTTGCGGGCAATTCTCGGCTCCATGACAGTAGAGGAAGTATACCGCAATCGGGATCGGTTTGCGCAGGAAGTACAGGGCGTGGCTGCGCGCGATCTGAAAAAGATGGGCTTGCAAATCGTTTCATTCACTATCAAAGACGTGCGCGATAAACATGGGTATCTGGATGCGCTCGGTAAGCCGAGAATTGCTGCTGTGAAAAGGGATGCAGAGATTGCAGAAGCCGAGGCAGTGCGGGATGCCCGAATTCAGAAGGCACGAGCAGAACAGGAAGGACAGAAGGCCGAGCTGTTGCGGGATACGAATATTGCCGAGGCAGCCAAGGAGAAGGAACTGAAGGTGGCTTCGTTTAAGAAAGAACAAGATACAGCCAGGGCAGAAGCCGATCAGGCTTATCACATTCAGGAGGCCCGTGCCAAGCAGACTGCCGTCGAGGAACAGATGAAAGTCGAGTTGGTACGTAAGGAACGGGAGATTGATATTCAAGCCAAGGAAATACAGGTACGTGAAAAGCAATATGATGCGGAAGTGAAAAAGAAGGCGGAAGCCGATCGGTATGCAGTAGAACAAGCGGCGGAAGCCGACAAATCGCGTAAAATGCGTGAGGCGGAATCGCTGCAATACTCGATTGAAACACAGGCTAAAGCGTCAGCTGAACAAAAACGTCTAAACGGGCAAGCAGAAGCGGATGCAGAACGGGCCAAAGGTACAGCCGATGCAGATGTCATCCGTTTGCGTGGTCTCGCGGAAGCTGAGGCCAAAGAAAAACTGGCGGAGGCGTTCCAGAAGTTTGGAGAGGCTGCCGTGCTCGATATTATCGTGAAAATGCTGCCGGATCTGGCAGGACGCATTGCCGAACCGATTGCATCCATTGATAAACTGACTGTTGTGGATACGGGTAAAGGGGAAGGAGCAACGCGTGTCAGCAATTATGTCACCGAACTGATGGCGACGGCTCCTGAGATGCTTAAGAGTGTATCCGGTATTGATGTAGAGCAGTTGATCAAGGGACTAACCACTGGAAAAAATGGTCTTCATTCCGTACCGTCCTCCGGTGATGCGAACAAGCTACACAATCCAGCCTCGGTTGAGGTGGCACTAACGGATAAAGAATAACGATAAGCCTTTGGGGAACAGATTCTCAGCCCCCAAAAGACCGCTTTTCATCACAGCATTTCCTGGAAATTGTGATGAAAAGCGTTTTCTTTTTATTGACCTTTAGCGGAATATTTGGTACTTTAACGTGGATTCCTCTGAGCTTCATGCTATAATTCTTAGGATCAAGGTTCTGATAAAAGAGGTGCGGATGTGAGCAGCCTAAAAGTGGCCAAAGCGCTGAATAACAATGTGATTATAGGGATGCATCCCGAGCATGATGAGGTTGTCGTGATTGGAAAAGGAATCGGTTTCAATCGCAAACCCGGCGATCTAATGCCGTTGGATTCAGTTGAAAAATTATTTATATTAAAAAGCCATGAAGAGCAGGAGCAATACAAACGATTGCTTCCTGAGCTGGATGAAAAGCTCATTGAGGTCATCGGTGAGGTGCTTCATCTTGTTCAGCTTCAAGCCAAAAAGCCTCTTAATGAGCACATACTAATTGCTTTAACTGACCATATTGCCTTCTCCATCAACCGTCATAAACAGGGGATTACGATTCATAATCCGTTCTTGTATGAAACTAGGGAAATATATCCTCAGGAATACAAGATGGCTGAGCAGGCTGTTGCTTTGATTAAGGATAAGATGGACGTGGATCTGGGAGAAGATGAAATCGGATTCGTAGCTCTGCATATTTATAGCGCGATGACAAACCAGCATATCTCCGAGGTTAGGAAAGATTCTCGTCTGATTGCTGACATGGTTCAGGTCGTCGAGACGACGCTGGATTACCGAATTCCTCTCCAATCCCTTGATTATTCTCGTCTGTTGACTCATCTGAGATTTGCGATTGAACGTGTACGTCGAGGAGAGATTGTGCAGGAGATTTACCGATTGGACAAGCTTTTGAATGAAGAATATCCAGAAATGTATATGCTGGCCTGGAAACTTACGAAGATTATGGAGAAAAGGCTACGTAAACCGGTGTATCCAGCTGAAGTTAGCTATTTGACGATGCATCTGCAGCGTTTGTCCCAACGCAAGCAGGGAGAGCAACAAACCGTGATAAAGCCCGAATAAAAAAGTATTGCCTCGCATTTAGCGTGGTGCTATAATCAATTTTGCAATGAGGAAGACAACAACTAAACATTTTAACGTGTTACTGATTCGATCAGGCATGAGTTGTTTTAAGTTATGATTGTTTACAGCCTAGTGGGGTAAGCTATATCCCAAGGTTGTGTTCAAACATACTTAAATCGGCTCATGCCTTTTTTGTTGTTTTACCTCTGTTCTAAATTTCAGAGAAGGATGTGGAAGGTATGTTTAAAAAGCTTTTCGGCGTTTTACAGCGTGTCGGTAAAGCGTTAATGCTTCCGGTAGCCATTTTGCCAGCTGCGGGGCTTTTATTGGGTATCGGCAACATGCTGGTCAACCCTGATTTTCTCCAGTACATCCCTGCATTAAATGCGGGCTGGGTTCAATCGGTAGCGACCATCATGATGAATGCCGGACAAATTGTTTTTGATAATCTGGCGCTGTTGTTCGCAGTCGGCGTAGCCGTCGGTCTGGCGGGCGGCGAGGGTGTAGCAGGTTTGGCTGCGATCATCGGTTACCTCGTAATGAACATTACGCTGGGTACAGCTGTGGGAGTCACACCTGGTCTGATTGCTCAAAAAATACCGGGTTATGCGAATGTGTTGGGTATTCCTACACTGCAAACCGGGGTGTTCGGCGGGATTATCATCGGTATACTGGCCGCTGCTATGTACAACCGATTTTTCAAAATCGAGCTTCCTTCGTACCTGGGCTTTTTCGCGGGTAAGCGCTTCGTTCCAATTGCAACGGCAGTATCTTCACTGATTGTTGGACTGGCACTGGTTCTGATCTGGCCTCCAGTTCAGCAAGGGCTTAACGCAGTATCTCACTTTATGGTGTATTCCAACCCGACCTTGTCGGCGTTCCTGTTCGGGGTTATCGAACGTGCGCTCATTCCATTTGGTCTGCATCACATCTGGTACTCACCGTTCTGGTTTGAGTTTGGTGAATATGTAAACAAAGCAGGTCAAACCGTTCACGGTGACCAGCAAATCTTCTTTAGTCAGCTTCGCGACGGCGTGGCACTGACAGCAAGTACGTTCCAAGTAGGTAAATTCCCATTCATGATGTTCGGATTACCGGCTGCAGCACTTGCGATGTATCATGAAGCAAGACCAGAACACAAAAAATATGTAGCAGGTATCATGGGTTCAGCAGCCTTGACTTCGTTCCTGACAGGTATTACGGAGCCACTGGAATTTTCCTTCCTGTTCGTAGCTCCATTGCTGTTTGCAGTACACTGTGTATTTGCAGGTTTGTCATTCATGACGATGCAAATTTTGAATGTTAAAATCGGCATGACGTTCTCTGGTGGATTTATTGACTTCCTGATTTTCGGGATTATTCCAACCCGTACGCCATGGTGGTATGTAATTATCGTCGGTCTGATTTTGGCGGTTATTTACTACTTCGGATTCCGATTCATCATACGGAAATTCAACTTGAAGACACCAGGACGTGAAGAAGCTACAGAAAATGTGGATGGTGCAGCAAGCGGTAGCAGTGACGAGCTTCCACATAACATTTTGGCTGCTTTCGGTGGTTCATCGAATATCAAGCATCTGGATGCATGTATTACACGTCTTCGGATTGAAGTTAATGAGAAATCAAACGTTGACAAAGCTCGTCTGAAACAACTTGGCGCCTCGGGTGTCCTGGAAGTGGGTAACAATGTACAGGCGATCTTCGGTACCCGTTCTGACACCATTAAAACTCAAATGGCTGATATCATGGCAGGACGTACACCTGCACCTGCGCCTTCAGAACCAGCTCCACAAGAGGAAAAGGAAGCCGGAGAACAAAAGCAAACGATTGTTGTGGAAGATATCGTGATGCCAGTTAACGGCGAATTGGTTGACATTTCGACAGTTCCCGATCCAGTATTTGCAGAACGTATGACAGGTGATGGCTTTGCAGTTGTGCCTAATGATGGAACAATTGTTTCTCCTGTCTATGGTAAAGTATTCAATGTTTTCCCAAGCAAGCATGCGGTTGGTATTCAATCCGATGGTGGTAAAGAAGTGCTTGTTCATATCGGGGTGAATACTGTGAAGCTTAAAGGTCAAGGATTTGACGTTTTGGTGAACGAAGGCGATCTTGTGTCAGCCGGCCAACCGATCATGAAAGTAGACCTGGAATATGTGAAGGCCAACGCTAAATCGATCATCTCACCTGTCATTTTTACCAACCTTCCAGAAGGTTCTTCGGTAACTTTAAATAAAACTGGAGTATTGAAGGCTGGCGAAGATGGTATAATTACGATAAAATAAACTCTATGTGTTTCGGATTAGTTGAATAGGCGGCTTAAGCCGCCTGGTCATCTGCCCGGTATACTGCGTGTAAACAAATATTATCTTTAGGAAAGTGGGAGGAACAAATTATGCAAACAACTTTTAGAATCACGGATGAAGACGGTATCCATGCACGTCCTGCAACTGCGCTGGTAAATACAGCTAACAAATTCAGCGGTGCTGAATCTTTCGCCGAAGCTAACGGTAAAAAAGTAACTTTGAAATCCATTCTGGGTGTATTGTCTCTGGGTCTGGAACAAGGGGATACTATTAACATTATCTGCGAAGGCGCTGAAGCTGCTGAAGCATTGAAAGCTCTTGAAAATGTAATCGTTAACGAAGGGCTGGGCGAAGTTCATGCTTAAAATTTCCGGGATTGCCGCTTCGGCAGGCATAGCCATTGCCCGGGCGTTTATCTTGGAGCATCCGAATTACGCTGTAGAGAGACGCGCGGTTGGTGATGTTGAAGCTGAAATCGCAAGATTGGATGCGGCTTTGGCAGAATCTCAAACCGAATTGGAATCGATTAAGGAGAAAACGCTTCGGGAACTGGGTGAGAAAAAAGCAGAAATTTTTGCATCTCACTTGCTCATCCTGAATGATCCTGAATTGATCGATCCGGTTAAAGCTAAAATCAGAGACG
The DNA here is from genome assembly GCF_002872435.1 of Paenibacillus sp. lzh-N1. Classification (NCBI taxonomy): domain Bacteria; kingdom Bacillati; phylum Bacillota; class Bacilli; order Caryophanales; family Paenibacillaceae; genus Paenibacillus; species Paenibacillus sp. lzh-N1. The sequence goes on from NZ_CP025696.1 coordinate 3,202,636, forward strand.
AGCAGCTCAATGCTGACTATGCTTTGAATGAAGTAGCTACACAATTTGTTTCCATGTTTGAAAACATGAAAAGTGCATATTTGCAAGAACGCGCATCGGACATGCGTGATGTAACCAAACGGGTGCTTAATCATCTGCTTGGTGTTCATTTTGTCAGTCCTGCAGAAATTGCCGAAGAAACGATTGTACTTGCAGAAGATTTGACACCTTCCGACACAGCTCAGCTGAACCGTGAATTTGTTAAAGGCTTTGCAACGAACATCGGTGGACGCACTTCGCACTCGGCTATTATGGCTCGTTCATTAGAAATTCCTGCTGTTGTAGGAACGAAAAATATATTGTCTCAAGCTAAAAGCGGCGATTTGATTATCGTCGATGGTCTGGATGGTCACGTATTCGTGAATCCTACCGAAGAAATCGTTGCGGAATACCGCGCTAAACAGGTGGCATATGACAAGCAACGCGAAGAGTGGCGTAAGCTGCGTGGCGAAGCTACGGTTTCCGTTGATGGTGTCCATGTCGAACTGGCAGCCAATATTGGTACGCCTAACGATGTAGCTGGTGTTCTGGACAACGGTGGAGAAGGCGTTGGCTTGTACCGTACGGAGTTCTTGTACATGGGACGCGACAAGCTCCCATCCGAAGATGTACAGTACACAGCTTACAAAACGGTTCTGGAAAGAATGGAAGGCAAACCGGTTGTAGTTCGTACTTTGGACATCGGTGGAGATAAAGAACTTCCTTATCTGGATCTGCCGAAAGAAATGAATCCGTTCCTCGGATTCCGTGCTATTCGTCTGTGTCTGGATCGCCAGGATATCTTCCGCACTCAATTGCGTGCTTTGTTGCGTGCAAGTGTACACGGTAACCTGCGCATTATGTTCCCAATGATTGCTACGCTGAACGAATTCCGTGAAGCTAAAGCTGTTTTGTTGGAGGAAAAAGAAAAGTTGGTAGCCGAGGGTGTATCCGTATCTGAAGAAATTCAGCTGGGCATCATGGTAGAAATTCCTTCCACAGCGGTATTGGCTGACCAATTCGCAAAAGAAGTGGATTTCTTTAGTATCGGTACTAACGATCTGATTCAATACACCATGGCAGCAGATCGTATGAACGAACGAGTTTCTTACCTGTATCAACCATATAACCCATCCATTTTGCGTCTGGTGAAAATGGTTATTGATGCCGCTCACCGTGAAGGACGTTGGGTTGGTATGTGTGGTGAAATGGCAGGAGACACCACAGCAATTCCGTTGCTGCTGGGTCTGGGACTTGATGAGTTCAGCATGAGCGCAACTTCCATTCTGCCAGCACGTAGTCAAATCTCTAAGTTGTCCCGTGCGGACATGGAGAAATTGGCTGCAAAAGCTCTGGATATGCAAACAGCTGAGCAGGTTGTTGAATTGGTTCAAAGCATCGAAGCATAAGGAAGGGTATCACATTTTTCAAAGGTTATATCTTTTTCCAACAAAAATTGCTGTATACATACAGCAGCCGGTATCTCAACAGATACCGGCTTTTTTGTATGCTTTGAATTGTTGGGTTGAATTTAATCTTAACTACATGCGCAATTCAGCACAGGTTTACGGGCTGCAGTGGTTTCATCCAGGCGCGTGACTGGAGTGGTATAGGGGGCATTGAGCACCAGCTCAGGGTTCTCCTCGGCTTCGCGCGCAATATGAATCATAGTGTCGACAAAAGCATCAAGCGTCTCTTTACTTTCTGTTTCCGTCGGCTCGATCATGATGCATTCCTCTACATTCAGCGGAAAATAAATGGTAGGTGGATGGTAACCGAAATCAAGCAACCGTTTGGCTACATCAAGCGTGCGCACTCCAAACTTCTTCAAGCCTCGCCCCGACATGACAAATTCGTGTTTACAATGCCCGGGATAAGGCAGGTCAAAATACGGAGCCAGCCGATGCATCATGTAGTTGGCATTGAGTACAGCACATTCGGACACTCGCTTCAAGCCATCAGGGCCGTAGCTACGGATATAGGCATAGGCACGGACGAGAATGCCGAAGTTGCCATAAAAGGCTTTGACCCGCCCAATAGAATCTCGCTGCTCCCGATCCCAGCGGTACATACCCTGCGGATCACGTACGACAAGCGGCTTGGGCAGAAAGGGAATCAGTCGCTGCTTTACGCCGACGGGTCCAGCGCCCGGGCCCCCTCCACCGTGCGGAGTACTCATCGTTTTGTGCAAATTGAGATGCACCACATCAAAGCCCATATCCCCAGGGCGGGTAATCCCCATGATAGCATTGGAATTTGCGCCGTCATAGTAGAGCAGGCCACCTGCGTCATGCACAATTGCGGCAATATCAGTGATTTGCTTCTCGAACAGACCAAGCGTGTTCGGATTGGTCAGCATGAGCGCAGCGGTGTCGTTGCCTACGGCTTGACGTAGCGCATCCAGATCCACCAGCCCTTCAGGGGTGGAGGGAAGGGTGATTGTTTCGAAACCCGCGACGGTTGCACTGGCGGGGTTCGTTCCGTGCGAGGAATCCGGCACGAGCACCTTGGTACGTCGCTCGCCACGTGCTTCGTGGTACGAGCGGATCATCATCAGCCCGGTCCATTCGCCATGGGCGCCAGCAGCGGGCTGAAGCGTAACGGCATCCATGCCGGTCAACGCAGCCAGATCATTTTGGAGCGTATGCAGTAGCTCCATAGCCCCCTGGATGCTATCCTCCGGCTGATATGGGTGAATTTTAGCAAAGCCTGCGTAACGGGCAACATCCTCATTCACCTTCGGATTGTATTTCATCGTACACGAGCCAAGCGGATAAAATCCGTTGTCGACGCCGAAATTGCGCTGGGACAGGGCGGTATAATGGCGAATAACATCTACTTCGTATACCTCGGGTAATGCCGCAGGTTCGCTGCGCAGCGCATAATCCGGCAAAAGCTCTGCCACCGGGCGACGGGGAACGTCGCAATCGGGAAGGGAATAAGCGATGCGACCCGGACGGCTCAATTCAAAAATGAGCGTTTGATCGTGTTCCTTTAACAGTTCTTGTTTCTGATCCTGTCCGGTGTGTGTCATAGCAATCCCCCCAAGGTGTGTACAAATTGGTCAATCTCTTCTTTGGTTCTTTGCTCCGTCACGGCAATCAGCATGTGACCAGCAAGTTCCTCATAGTCCCGGCCCAAATCGTAGCCAGCGATAAATCCGGCAGCTAGCAGCTCGGCCTGGAGTTTGCTCATATCTGTACCCTCAGGCAGTTTAAGGGCAAACTCATTAAAGGTTGGTGCGTTAAACGAGGTAGATAAACCTTTCAAGCTCAGCAATTGCTCTAACGCATAACGGCTTTTATGCAAATTTAGCTCGGCTACTTCCTTGATCCCCTGTCTACCCATGACAGACAAATATACAGATGCAGATAAAGCGAGCAACGCTTGATTGGAGCAAATGTTAGACGTGGCCTTTTCGCGGCGGATATGCTGTTCCCGCGCTTGCAAGGTCAGCACGAAGCCGCGTTTGCCGTTACGGTCTGTGGTTTGGCCTACGATACGTCCAGGGATACGGCGCATATGCGCCTGGGAAACGGCAAAGTAACCGCAGGTCGGACCACCGAGGGAGGATGAGATCCCAAGTGGCTGCGCGTCTCCTACAACAATATCCGCGCCTTGCTTACCAGGGGTCTCTAGCAAGCCTAGTGCCAGTGGATTGGCACTAACAACCATAAGCCCTTGATGCGCATGGATGAGGTCAGCCATCGGCTTCAGATTTTCCACGGCTCCGAAAAAGTTGGGATTTTGGATCAAAACAGCCGCCGTCTGTTCCGATACGGCCGTGGCTAGCGCATCGACATCCGTTACGCCATCCGAACAGCCGATTTCCACAATGTCCAAATCCAATCCGCGTGCATAGGCTGCCAATACCTGACGTGCCTCTGGATGGACAGACCTTGATACGATAAGCTGTTTACGACGCGTGGCGGAAGCGGCCAATGAGCCCGCTTCCGCCAGAGCTGTAGCCCCATCGTACATGCTGGCATTAGCTACCGCCATACCTGTCAATTCGCAAATATACGACTGGAATTCAAAAATGGCTTGCAACTCGCCCTGGCTTACTTCCGGCTGATAGGGGGTGTAGGCTGTGTAAAATTCGGAACGTGAGGTGATGTGTTGGATAACGGATGGAATATGATGATCATAAATACCTGCACCAAGAAAGCTAGCATGTGTATCTGTATTGGCGTTTCGTCCGACCAGCTCGGTCATGTGGCGGGTTAAGGCTCTTTCGTCGAGCCGAGAGGAAAGAGGGAGTTCCCCTTGGTATCGAATAGCCTCTGGAATGTCGCTGAATAAATCATCAATGGATGATACGCCCACCACACGCAGCATTTCGGTTTGGTCTTGTTCGGTCATGGGGAGATAGCGATGCTGCTTCATAGGTTCTGGCTCCTTTCGAAAAGCAAAATTTAGATAGTAAATTAGCTAATACATAGTCGTAATTGGAAAATCCAGAATTTTATATCTGACATGATCGCTTTTTTAGAATGAAGAGGATTAAGATCGGCGTAGCCGTTTATAAAAGGGGGCTGGGACCACTTCCGCACGCAGGCGTTTACCACGAATTTCGACCTCCAGCGGTGTCGATAGGGTGCTAAAACGACTGTCCACCAGGGCCAGCCCCAGATTACGCTTCAAGGTGGGCGATTGAGTACCCGTTGTGACCTCACCGATGTGTTGACCTTCAGCGAACACCGGATAATGAGCGCGCGGGATACCGCGGTCAATCATTTCCAGCCCGATTAACTTGCGAGGAATTCCTTGTTCTTTTTGACGTTGCAGTGCTTCCCTGCCGATAAAATCTCCTTTATTCAGCTTGACGAAGAAACCTAACCCAGCCTCAAGCGGTGAAATTGTGGCAGATAACTCCTGTCCGTACAACGGTAGCCGTGCCTCGAAGCGCAGCGTATCGCGAGCACCAAGTCCAGCGGGAATCAGTCCATACGATTCACCGCAACGAAGCAAACCATCCCACACGGCGGGTGCTTCCTCAGCAGGGATATAAAATTCAAAACCGTCTTCGCCGGTATATCCAGTTCGCGAGACAAGTGCTTTTGCTCCGAACAATTGCACGTTCTCATGGAATCGGAAAGATGCCAGATTCGTAATATCTGTATCTGTCACGGCTGCGGTAATACGTGCTGCTTCCGGTCCTTGTAATGCCAGCAATGCTATCGCATCAGACACATTCTCCAGATGAACCGATGCTGGTACGTGGCGTATGAGCCAATCCCAATCTTTGTCGATGTTGGAGGCATTCACAACGAGCATGTAGCGCTCTGGTCCTTTGCAATATACAAGCAAGTCATCGACTGCGCCTCCATCGGGGTAACACAGGAGTGAATATTGTGCTTGGCCCGGTTCCAACTGGCTGACATCATTTGTGGTTACCTGTTGCAAAAAAGCCTCAGCTTCTTTGCCTTCAACCAAGAACTCGCCCATATGCGATACATCGAATAAACCTGCACGTTGTCGGACGGCCTCATGCTCCTTTTGAATGCCGCTAAACTGAACGGGGAGTTCCCACCCGCCAAAGTCAATACAACGAACCCCGGGCTGCGTCCCGTAGGACGAATATAATGGTGTTCTTCGCAAATTAGACATTTTTTCACTCCTATCCAGTGTAATCGGCTAAACAAAAAAGACAGGCTAAAAGAAACGTATAGACGGCAGTCCATACTCTTCTTTCAGCTCTGTCCTTGATACCAGAAAGTTACCCCGGTGTGAACCAGGTTTCCCCTTGGGTGATCCGCTCTTTTCACGGATGCTCTCCAGAGATGCGTCCGGCAGAGGTCCTTTTGCCTGAGAGATTCACCTGCAATGCAAGTTTACTCCTTCGGCGCTACCTTTTGGATCAACGGTATGTTACCCGGTTTTGCAGATAACAACTTGATCCGATTCGCGTGCCCAACTGTCTCACAAACGACAACAGCGATGCGAATATTTTTGGTAGTCTCTCCCTCCGCGTTCATCCGCGTTTGCAGTTGTCGAGGTATTTTCAAAAGCAATTACTATAACCCATTAATACGCAAATCCATTCAAAATGTCAATAAAAATGTCATATAAAACAATATGAAAAACATTTATTGTATAAATAAGGATATGTAAGCGTTTGTTACAAGTTATCATTTTTTTATAGACTGCGCTATATGAGTTGGTATGGAGTATTTTTGTTAGTATTATTGACATGGATGTTCTTGTTGTCATAATCTTAACTTGTCTAATACAGGTGATCAAAAGCATTTTATTCATGTGGAAGTGAGGCGAAGCAGGATGAGTGAAGTGAAACAGCAACTTTGGTATACAGACGAACATGAGTGGGTTCAGCGCACAGTGGATGGGACGTTGCGGATCGGCATTACAGACTTTGCACAGCATCAATTGGGTGATATTGTTTTTGTGGAATTACCTGGGGCGGGAACAACGATTGGACAGGGGACGGAGATTGGTACAATTGAATCGGTGAAGACCGTATCCGATCTTTTTGCTCCGGTGACGGGAACCGTTTTGAAAGTAAATGAAGCTCTGGAAAGTACACCTGAGCTGGTGAATGAATCACCCTATGAAGAGGGTTGGATGATCGAAGTAGAGATGAGCAATGGTGTCGAGGAAGCTCTGGGCAAGTTGCTGTCTGCGGAGCAGTACGAGCAGTTGATTTCGGATGAGCAATAATGAGCAATACAGCATGAAATAATAGCGCTTTATTCTGATTTTTTATATGGATATTGAATTAAATAAGAGCATCGTAGTCCGCTCAGTTTTTGTATAAAATAGTCGCTATGACCTGACATAGCGGCTATTTTTTTGTTGTCTTTTAGAAGGCGTATTTACGTTGCTTGCGCAGGCTTAGAAGAGAGCCTCTTTATACAATTGCACAGATTTACAACAGTGTTTTTTCGACTAATTTCTATTGTTATCGGCCATATTAAGAAGAATTATGCAGGTATAATGCCTTGTCGTTACTTTAAATTTAAATGTTGTCATCAACGTTCATGACGAAAGTACGTTTTCATTTCGTTGATGAAGATAGCGCTGTCATTTAGTATGAATTTTAAGAAAAGGTAGTGATGCTATTTACTCACAAGGAGGATATGAATATGAGCACTGTGGACACAAAGTCCAGTTCAAACGGTGGCGCTCGTGTCGCCGTACAGCGTTTTGGCCGTTTTCTCAGCGGTATGGTTATGCCTAATATGGGAGCCTTTATCGCATGGGGATTAATTACGGCCCTTTTTATTCCGACCGGGTGGTTCCCGAATGAGGGTTTTGCACAACTGGTTGATCCGATGAAAAATTATTTGCTGCCGCTGCTGATCGGTTACACGGGAGGCACGATGATTCACGGACAGCGTGGAGGTGTGATCGGTGCCATTATGACGATGGGGGTCATTGTGGGGGCCGATATCCCGATGTTCCTGGGCGCGATGGTAGCTGGTCCGCTGGCTGCATGGATATTGAAGAAGTTCGATAAGGCCATTGAGGGCAAAGTCAAATCAGGTTTTGAAATGCTGGTCAATAATTTCTCGGCTGGGATTATCGGTGCCATTCTAGCATTACTAGCGCATGTGGCGATCGGCCCGGTCGTGCAAACCATCAGTCAAGTGTTGTCGACAGGGGTACAGTTCCTCGTAAACGCAGGGCTACTGCCGCTTGTCAATCTCATTATTGAGCCTGGAAAAGTATTATTTCTCAACAACGCACTGAATCATGGAGTATTGAGTCCGATTGCGCTGGAGGAAGCTGCAAGAACAGGAAAATCCGTTTTGTTCATGCTTGAATCCAATCCTGGCCCGGGACTCGGTATTTTGCTGGCCTATTGCCTGTTCGGTAAAGGCTCTGCGAAGTCGTCTGCTCCTGGTGCAGTCATTATTCATTTTTTCGGCGGGATTCATGAAATTTATTTCCCTTATATTTTGATGAAGCCGATTCTGATTCTCGCTGCTATAGCAGGGGGCGTTGTGGGAACCTTCTGTTTTATGTTGACAGGTGCCGGACTGGTTGCTGCTCCTTCACCAGGCAGTATCATTGCTTATTTCCTGATGACACCCAAAGGCGGATATTTGCCGATGCTGAGCGGTGTGATCGCAGCTGCGGTCGTATCCTTTGCGGTTGCCGCAGTATTACTCAAAACTGGTAAGCCAAAGGAAGAGGGGCTGGAGGAAGCTGCATCCCGCCTGAAAGATATGAAAAATCAAAGCAAGGGTGCAAGCGCTAACGCCACTGTAATGGAAGATAACCGCGCATCCGATCGTGCTGCCGAGATTGCCGCAGATCGAACGCTTAAGGATAAATCCGAGGTGAATAAAATTGTCTTTTCCTGTGATGCAGGTATGGGTTCAAGCGCCATGGGAGCCTCAATTTTGCGCAAAAAAATGAAACAGGCGGGCGTGGGCGTTACGGTAACGAATACGGCAATCAGTGAAATTCCACAGGATGCGGATATTGTCATTACACAAAAAACGTTGACAGACCGGGCTAAAACGGTAGCCCCGAATGCTGAGCACATTTCCATTGACAATTTCCTGAAGAGCCCTGAATACGAAGCGCTGGTTGAACGGTTGAAATCCGATTCTTAATCCCCATAAAGTCAGGCTGGCTGTATACAGTTTGTATTTCCTGCTGGAAGGGATGAGAGCTTGGGAAGGAACGGTATGCGCTTATGAATATTACGAAACGACAATCTGACATCGTAGAGTATCTTTTGGAGCAGCCCCAAGAGGTTACGGCCGGGGAAATTGCTGAGAAGATCAATGTCAGCACAAGGACGGTTCATCGGGAACTTGGCGCAGTTGAGTGTTGGTTGGCGGCTCATGAGGTAAAGCTGGAGAAAAAATCAGGGATCGGTATTTTTGTGGATGCCGACCCGATTCAGCTTGCAAGTCTGCGGGAGCAATTGCTGCATACGAAGTCAGACGAATACTCGGCTGAGGAGAGAAAAATTGTAGTTCTGTGCATGCTGCTGGATACACAGGAGCCGATCAAGCTGCTGGCGCTAGCATCGGATTTGAAAGTCACAGTAACTACGGTCAGTCATGATCTGGACGAATTACAAGGCTGGATCGCAGATCGAGGGCTCGTGCTTGTGCGCAGACGGGGATACGGTGTCGAGATTACAGGCCGGGAGATAGACAAAAGACGGGCGATTTCTGAGCTTGCTCTCGAATATTTGGATGAATCGGATCTGTTTTCCGGCCGAAAGGAGCTTCGTCCCGTGACACGTGTCACAGAAAAATTGATGGAGATGATTGGCAGGGAGAACCTGCTAACCGTGGAAAATGCCCTCTGGCAGCCTCATGACCAATGGCTGAAAAACATGGTGGAAAGCAAATATATGGAACTGCTGATTCAAATTTGCGTTTCTCTGGCACGTCTGCGCCTTGGGTACTTTGTGGATCATTGTCTCTCTCTCCCGTATTCGAAAACAGATTCAGAGGAGAATATCATGCTGCGCACAGCTATGGTGGAGCGCATATGCGCAGAATTGTCAGCAGCGCTGGATATTGAATTTCCAGAACCGGAACGATGTTATTTCAGGCTGCTGTTCCGTGATGCTGAGGATCATTCCACCCGCTTGCTGCCACTGGATGATCTTGTACTGCTGGAGTCGGTTCATGAGTTGATTCGTCGTGTAGAGGCAGAGACAGGCACACCATTAGCAGAGGATCGTGTCCTGCGTGAAGGGCTGATTGCCCATATGACTCCAGTATTCAAACGTTTGAGGGAAGGGAGAGCGATCCGCAACCCTCTCCTTCAGCAAATCCGCAAGGATTACGGCAGCTTGTTCGACTCGGTCAAAAAGGCTGCGGCGGATATGACAGAAATGGAAGTACCAGATGAAGAGATCGGATTTCTGGTCATGCATTTTGGCGCTTCGTTGGAGCGGCTGCGACAATTGCAGCGGGAGGTTCGAGCAATCGTAGTCTGCACGAGCGGAATTGGGTCTTCCAGACTTCTGGCAACAAGACTGGCCAAGGAGCTGCCACAGATCAAAATCGTGGATAGGGCCTCATGGTACGAGGCAACGCGGATTCCCAAGGAGGATTATGATCTGATCATTTCGACAGTGGAGCTACCGCTTGAGCCGGATCGGTATCTCAAAATCAGCCCGCTGCTGACGCAAGAGGAGAGTGACCGCCTGCGTCATTTCATTCAGCATATTACACTCAATCAACTCAGTGATCATCGTCAGGAACAGGCTGTACTCTCCGGCCAGGGCATGGAGTGGCTTACTGGTCTACGGAAAAGTCTTGAGGAGATTGTGCACATTGTACAGCAATTTCAAGTGTATCCACTGGAAAATCAAGGGATGGATATGCCAGCTACCATAGAGGCTATATGCATGTTGGAGGCAGGGCGGGGAAATGTCACAGAGCCTTCTGTTGTTGCTGAACAGCTTATGGAAAGAGAGCGCCAAGGTAGTCAGGTGATTACTGATACCTCCGTTGCTTTAATTCATACACGCAGTCCCTATATTCGCCAGCCTTCGCTGACCTTGTATAGGCTGGCTGAGCCGCTGTTGGCGGATGTAGACGAACAAGTGGAATGCGTTCTGCTGATGTTGGGACCTCGTGAGTTACCGAAAGAAAGCTTGGAGGTATTGAGCGAGATTAGTGCATTACTGCTGCAGGAAGACATGATTACACTACTGGAACACGGTAGTAGAGATCAGATTGCCAATTATATATCGACTGAGCTGGCTGAATTTTTTCACAGTAAATTAGGGACAGGGAGGAACCTACCGTGAGTATTATGACGATAGACAAAATAAAAATGAACGCAACCGCCAAAGACAAATATGAGGCGATTCGTATGGCAGGACAAATCCTGCTGGATGCAGGACATATTACAACTGAGTACATTGACAAGATGCTTGAACGCGAGGAGATTGTATCCACCTATATCGGGAACGGGTTGGCTATTCCACATGGTACCAAGGAATCTAAGACACTTGTTCAATCCACTGGCATCTCCATCGTTCAGTTCCCGCAAGGCGTAGATTTCGGGGAAGAAAAAGCATACATGGTGATCGGCATTGCAGCCCAAGGCGGCGATCATATGGAGATTTTGACAAGTATCGCTGTGGTATGTGCGGAGGAAGAAAACATGGACAAACTTCGCAACGCGGTGATCCCACAGGAAATTATAGATCTGTTCGAAAGTGAGCTGGAGCTATGAGAGCCGTCCACTTTGGAGCAGGAAATATCGGTCGCGGCTTTATTGGGCTGATTCTGTCGCGTGCAGGCTATGAGGTTGTTTTTTCAGATGTCAACGAGACACTTGTATCTGAGTTACGACGCCGCAAGCAATATACTGTTGAGTTGGCGAATGATACGAAGGATACGGAGACGGTAACGAATGTAACCGCGATTGACGGCAGAGATGCATCCGCTGTAGCGGATGCAGTAAACCATGCTGATCTGGTAACGACCGCAGTCGGGGTTAGCATCCTCAGGCATATTGCAGCAGGTATTGCCGAGGGGATAGCACGGCGGGTAGAGCGTGGAGCAGGCCCGCTGCATGTGATTGCTTGCGAAAATGCAATTGGAGGCAGCGCCCAACTGAAAGAGCATATTTTTGCGCTACTGAATGAGGCGACTCGTGCCAAGGCAGAGGCTTCGGTATATTTCCCTAATGCTGCTGTAGACCGGATTGTGCCGATCCAGCATCATGAGGATCCATTGCATGTGCAGGTAGAGCCTTTTTACGAGTGGGTGGTGGATCGCTCGCAGATGGCAGCTGACCATGAAGAAATCGAAGGCATTCTTTACGTGCAGGATCTGGAGCCTTACATTGAACGCAAGTTGTTTACGGTGAATACGGGGCATTGCGTGGCGGCCTATATTGGTTATACCGCAGGTTATGCCACGATCCAGGAGGCCATGAAGGATACCAAGGTGGTAGATTCAATCCAAGGGGCGCTGGAGGAAACAGGAGCGGTGCTTGTAAAGCGATTCGGCTTGAATCAAGGGGAGCATAAGAAGTACATCTCTAAGATTCTGGATCGCTTCCGCAATCCTAATCTGACAGACGAGGTTACTCGGGTCGGACGTTCACCGCTTCGCAAGCTGTCTCCCAATGACCGTCTTGTACGTCCCGCGCTGCAAGCACAGGAGTATGGTATCCGGACCGATCATCTGGCGTTAGGAATGGCTGCTGCCTGCAAATTTGATATTACGGAAGACCCCGAAGCAGTTGAGCTTCAGCAGGTGATTCGCAGCCAAGGGGTGAGTGTAGCGCTGACACGTTATACGTCCATACCTGCAGATGACCCGTTACATCGGCAGGTATTGGAGCAATATGATATTATAAGTTCGTAAAACAACGTAATAACACGCACTTATTTCAATCATCCTCTTGAAGACCAAACATCTACATGAGCACAAAAATGTTCTGTGGAGTTGAGCTTCAAGAGGATTTTTATATGCGTGATTTACATCACATAACAACCTGATTAAATTATATATATTGATAATGATTATCATTATCCATAAAATATCATTAATAGTATATATATTAGGGGGATTATAGTGAAACCGATTTATATTACCTTAGGGTTTTTATTTTTGGCACTTGGAGTTATTGGCGTAGTGGTGCCGTTGCTGCCGACTACACCGTTTCTGCTGCTGGCAACCTTTTTCTTTATGCGGGGGTCTGAAAGGATTCATCGGTGGTTTTCAAATACGTCTCTGTATCAAAAATATCTGGAAAGTTTTGTTCAAACCAGGTCGTTGAAGCTGTCCACAAAAATTACGTCATTGGGCTTAGCGTCAGCTATGCTGATTACAGGATTTATCTTTACCCCTAATATATGGGGCAAAACGCTCATCGTCTTAGTCATCCTTTTTAAATATTATTACTTTATATTCCGAGTCGGAACTGTGAGAGCAACTGAGGCAGAAACTCCGTCTTTAACTGAAAGCGCCCCTACCCCCAAAAAAAAGTCTAAAATGGTCGACAGTCGTCTGTTAGGCCTGGTGGAGCATTCTCGAAAATATATCATCTTGGGTGTGCTTGTACAGTGGATCGGTCTTTTAGGGAGTATAGCCGCTGTTTTGTCTATGGCCTTTGTGATGCAGCAAGCATGGGAGGGACAAGTGAGTCGCAAGCTGATTCTATTCATGACGGTCATTGTTATGGCTGCCATTGCAGTTCGCTTTCTGAGTAATTATGCAGCCAGTATGTTGTCCTATCGGGCTTCAATCAATGCTAAAAAAACGCTGCGCTCACAGATTTACGGCAAGCTGCTAAAGCTGGGGCCCTCTTATACAGATCATACTTCCACTTCGGGGGTTATTCAGGTTGCTGTAGAAGGGGTGGAGCAGCTTGAGACCTATTTTGGAAGATATATGCCTCAGCTATTCTATAGTCTGCTTGCGCCTGTAACGTTGTTCATCACCCTCTCTTTTGTCAGCTTCAAAGCGGCTATTATTCTATTAATCTGCGTTCCCTTAATTCCAGTGTCCATTATTGTCATTATGAGGATGGCTAAAAAGCTGTTTCGAAAATATTGGGGCAGCTATGTCAATTTGGGTCACAGCTTTTTGGAAAATGTACAAGGTCTGACCACGCTCAAAATTTACGGGACAGACCAGGATAAACATCAGGAGATGAACACAGCGGCTGAGGATTTTCGCAAAATGACGATGAAAGTCCTGACTATGCAGTTAAACTCCGTGGCTGTCATGGATCTTATCGCATTTGGTGGTGCCGCCGCAGGTGTGCTGGTCGCGGTAAGCGAATATTCCTCAGGTCATATTGGCTTGGCGGGAGCGCTCATCATTGTTTTGCTGTCGGCAGAGTTTTTCATTCCGCTGCGTCTGCTCGGTTCCTACTTTCATATCGCCATGAACGGAATGGCAGCAAGCGACAAAATATTTCAAATGTTGAGTACAGAGGATTTTATACAAGGACAACAAAGCATAGAAGCCACAGACATTCAACTGGAACGGGTAAATTTTGCTTACGATGAAAGAGATACCTTACGAAATATATCCATGAATATCGCTCAAGGCAGCTTTGTTTCCATTGTTGGAGAATCAGGTTCAGGTAAAAGTACGGTAGCCGGATTGATCGTTGGACATCATGAGGGCTATCAAGGAAGCCTGAAGATCGGAGGAACCGAACTGACCTCCATTACGGAAGAAAGCCGCATGCGTCATATGACCTGGATCGGTTTTAACAGCTACATTTTTAAAGGCACTGTAGAAGCGAATTTGAGAATGGGGAATGAGCACGCGGATGAGCAACAAATGCTGGAAGCGTTGCGGCAAGTGAAGCTGTATGATTTTATTCTCTCCGAAGGGGGACTGGAAGCAGAGATAGAGGAGCAGGGAGCGAATTGGTCTGGAGGACAGCGCCAACGGCTAGCACTGGCCAGAGCGTTGCTGCACGATAGTCATGTGTATATTTTTGATGAGGCTACCTCTAACATTGACGTTGAGAGTGAGGAAGGCATCATGGAGGTCATACATGCACTGGCAGGTCAAAAAACAGTGATTCTCATCTCTCACAGACTGGAAAATGTGATCCAATCTGACTGCATTTATGTGCTGCAAAATGGTTTGGTGGCAGAATCCGGAACGCATCAGGAGCTGTTGAGCCAGCAGGGACATTATGCGGAGATGTATCTCAGTCAGCATAGGATGGAACAGTTTGTGAAAGGAGGTGCTGTATATGCGTAGACACGGTTTACGGATTATGGGTCAATTGTTGGTCTTGGCAGGGCCTCTTTTACCTGTGCTGCTCATAACGATTGTTACAGGAGTGCTTGGTTTTGTATGTGCTATTGGCATTATTGTGTATGGGGCCCTTGCCCTACTGACAGCAACGGGCATCACGACAGGCTACAGCATGACATTTTTGCTGACTGCCATCGTGCTATGTGCTGTATTACGCGGTGTATTTCGTTATGGCGAGCAAATGAGCGGTCATTATCTCGCCTTCAAGCTGCTGGCCGTGCTGCGAGATAAGGTGCTTCAAGCCTTGCGCAGATTGGCTCCAGCCAAGCTTGAAGGCAAGGACAAAGGGAATCTGATTTCGCTGATTACAAGTGATATTGAACTGCTGGAAGTATTTTATGCGCATACGATAGCGCCTGTTATGATCGGCATTATCACTTCACTGCTTATGGTGTTTTTTATAGGCTCTTATGAGCCTTTACTAGGCGGGATCGCTGCGCTTGCTTACATAACCGTCGGTTTATTCATTCCTCTGCTTACGTCACGTATGGGCAAGCGCCAAGGGATGGAATACCGGAGCAGCTTCGGCCAGCTGAGTAGTTATTTTTTGGACAGCTTACGCGGGATGAAGGAAATTGTTCAATATGGGCAAGGGGAACAACGATTAAATGAAATTAACCGTCGTACGGATCAGTTGGATGCCAAGCAGAAGGACTTGAAGCATCACGAAGGCATCACAAGAGCGGTCACAGATGCGGCTGTAGTCGGATTTTCATTCTTGATGCTACTAGCTGGATTGTATGGCATGTCTAAGGGGCAGATGGATTTTACAAGTATGCTGATTTCAGTCATTGCCCTGTTTAGTTCATTTGGTCCGGTGGTCGCGCTGAGCAATTTGTCCAACAATTTGCTTCAAACGCTGGCAAGCGGGGAACGAGTGCTGAGTCTGCTGGAGGAGACCCCGGAGGTAGAAGAAAATATGGATGGAATGACTGTTGGCTTTACTGGAGCGCAGATAGACAAGGTGACTTTTGCATACGATGGTCAAACGGTGCTGAAGGACGTAAGTCTCACGATACCGCCCAAGCGAATTATAGGTATTCAGGGTAAAAGCGGCTCCGGCAAGTCAACGTTGTTGAAGTTGCTGATGCGATTCAGGGACCCGCAACAAGGTGGAATTTTGCTATCTGAACACGATTTAAAGGACATTGAGACCCGACATTTGAGAAGCTTGCAGAGCTACGTCGATCAGCATACGTTCCTGTTTGATGATTCCATTGCAGCTAATATCAAAATTGGAAAGCCTGATGCTATACATCAACAGGTTGTAGAGGCAGCCCGTAAGGCATCAGTGCACGATTTTATTATGACATTGCCTCAAGGATATGACAGCCGAGTTGGAGAGTTGGGGGACAGGCTGTCTGGTGGAGAACGTCAGCGCTTGGGACTGGCCAGAGCCTTTGTTCATGATGCGCCCCTCTTACTGCTGGACGAACCAACTAGCAATTTGGACAGTTTGAACGAAGCGATTATTTTAAAATCGTTAAAAGAACAGCAGCAAGATAAAACAATTATCCTTGTATCGCATCGAAGCTCTACCATGCGAATGGCTGACGAAATTTTTCAAATGGATAACCGCCGACTCTCCTGAAAATGGTACATGGTTTAGCATGCTTTTTTTCAGTCTAGTCTATAAGTGATAAAAGCTAGAAAATAAATGTGATGCTTTGGAGGCGAAAGCTGTAGCCTGTTCATCGTTTTGTCATAAAATGGAGTGTGCGTGTTGAAATGAGAGTGTCATCCTTATTTAATTCATCCAGCTTTTCAAGCTTGTCTTATTTTGATAGCCTATGAGGTGAGGATTTTGCAAATCCTGAGGTATATTGACAAGTCATAAACATCATAAATGATGGATGAACAGAGGCTATAAGCCGATGTATAAAAATGGGTGGTGAACAGGAATGTCTGATTTCAATCAGCTCAAGGGACTTGAGCACACAGCATATCCCATATATGAAGGCTATGATTTGGGTCTTACTTATACGCCTGCGGGCAGCAAATTTAAGGTATGGGCACCGACTGCACAGCAGGTTCATATAGCGTTGTATACCGACGCAGGGGTGTACGATCAGGAAGGAATCGTTCAGGAGCACGGTGGTGGTCAGGAATTTCTAATGAGCCGTGATGATCAAGGTGTATGGTCTATCGAACTGGAAGGCGACTGGAACAGATATTATTACATGTACAGGCTGGAGTGGGTGGACCACACCATTCATTATGCTGCCGATCCATATGCCAGAGCGGTATCAGCCAACGGGCAACGTACGGCTATCATTGATTTGGATCGAACCAACCCGGATGGATGGGAACAGGATGAGGGGCCTGTACTTGAGCGTGCGACAGATGCCATTATCTATGAGCTTCATGTGCGTGACTTTTCGATGGACCCCCATTTTAATACGGGTATAAAAGATTTATCTGCCGCTCAGGGGAGGTTTGCAGCCTTTACGTATACGGGATTAACGGATTCCGAGGGTAACCGTATCGGACTGGATCATTTGCTGGAGCTGGGCATTACACATGTTCATTTGCTTCCCGTGGCTGACTTTCATACGGTGAATGACTTTTCGGAATTAGGAACTGAATATAACTGGGGCTATGATCCGCAGCACTATAATGTGCCGGAGGGGTCCTACTCTTCCAATCCAGCTGATCCGGAGGCGCGTATACGCGAGTTGAAATTGCTGGTACAGTCTCTGCATGCGGCTGGCATCGGTGTCATTATGGACGTCGTGTACAATCATACGTATTCGGTGGAAAAGGGTCCGTTTGAGCCAGTTGTACCAGGATATTATTACCGTACAGATGAGCAAGGGAAGCTCACCAATGGATCAGGTGTAGGTAATGAGGTGGCAACCGAACGTCCGATGGTGCGCAAGTATATCAAGGATTCACTACGCTATTGGGCAGAGGAATATCACATAGATGGCTTCCGGTTTGATTTGATGGCGTTGATTGATACACCGACTGTAGAGCAGCTTACCCGAGAACTTCGCTCTGAGATACGTCCCGATCTGCTGATCTATGGTGAGCCTTGGACAGGAGGAGAGTCCCCTCAGCCTTTGCTTACATTAAAAGGAACGCAGCGGGATAAGGGTTTTGCCGTTTTTAACGACAATTACCGTTCTGCCATTAAGGGAGATAGCGACGGTGCAGGAAGCGGGTTTGCTACGGGGGCGGAAAATCAGGAGGAACGGGTACTTCAAGGTGCTTTTGGAGCTATTTATGATTTCACAGCTCAGCCATCAGAGACCGTCAATTATGTAACGGCCCACGATAATCTCAATTTGTGGGATAAAATTTTGACGGTGAGACATTTGCGGGAGCATTGTCGTTTTCCGCAATGGGAGCAGGGGAACCCCAAAGATGGAAGGACAGCCGAACAAGCCGTAGCCGAAGCAGACCCGTATCAGGAGATGGATGAAAGTAACCTACTTGAAAACGAAACTGTACGTAAGTCCCTGTTAGCTAACGGAATGGTTCTGACATCGCAAGGCATTCCTTTTTTCCATGCAGGGGATGAACTGCTGCGTTCCAAATATGGAGACCATAACAGCTACCGAAGCTCTGATGTGGTGAACGCCATCCGTTGGAATCACAAGGCGAGGTTTCGACCTGTGTTTGATTACTACAAAGGCTTAATTGCTTTGCGGCGCAGTCACCCGGCATTCCGTATAGATCAGCGTGAGCTGGTGGAGCAGCATATGGAAGTCCTGCAAAGCAGTGGACATGTGGTGGCTTTTGCATTGAGGCATCATGCTAACGGCGATGCCTGGAATCATATTGTGGTGATTTATAACGGTTCGGATACAGAACAGACCATATTATTGCCTGCGGAATCGGATCGATGGCATGTAGTCGTGGATGCACACGGGGCCGGGATTGAAACACGGTATGAAGTGGTAGGTCATCGTGTGACGGTATCGCGCTGGTCGATGATGGTGTTGTACGATCAGGATGGACCTCCCCAAGCCTCCTTTTTGACAGAGCATGATCATCAAGCTAACGAGCAAGTGGATAACAAAACGAAAGGCTTGGATGAGGGGGCAAATCAAGAGATTGCAGGTACAGCAATGACAGATGCCCAGCTAGGAAACGATAGAGAGGTTATTCCATTCCGCACAATTGAATTGATCTACGAGCGTGCAGATCGGCAATACTCTGGCTGGAATGTGTGGGTATGGGGCACTGGGTACCGTGACGGACATGTTGAATTTCAAGATTTAGATGACGGCCGGGCAATAGCTCGCATTCGGGTGGCTCCTGATGTACAGCGAATTGGCTACATTGTCCGCCTGAATCACTGGGATGCCAAGGATGTGGAGGCAGATCGATATATTGATGTAGATCTGACCCGGTCTGTGATGCAGGTATTGATTCATAGTGGCAGAGAGGAATATTTATTACTGGTTAACGATAACCGGGCAGGATAACCTTGTATGTCTGGTTGCCATATATACACGAGAAAATAGCATTTTTCGATCGTTTCGAGAAATGTTATTTTTTTATGCAAATGTGCGTCACTTTCAGAAAAAAGGGGTAAAATAGAATTATGGACTTGTTTAGTTTTGCCAGCTTGCTGGCTCATATTCTGTAGTACGACTGGTAAACCAAGCAAGATTCTTGGAGGAAAATCATTTGTAAGGTAACCTGAAGGAGGTTGTATATCATGAGTTCTAATGGAGGAAGTATTCAACTAACCGCCCAGCCGAGAACAGAGAAGAAGGGTTCGGCCATTCGTGGATTAAGGTTAAAAGGACGGATTCCAGCTGTGGTTTACGGCTCTGAAATCGAGGGAACCCCTGTACATGTCGATGCCAAGGAATTTAATAAAGTAGTCAGAACCGGACGTTCAGAGGTTTTTAATCTCACAGTAGAAGGCGGAGAAACGATCCCAGTAATTATTAAAGATTATCAACAGCGTGACAACCAATGGTTGCATGCCGATTTTTTAAAAATTTCCAAAAACAAACCGCTTCGCGTGCGTGTTTCTATTGATTATCAGGGAACCCCTGTAGGTACAAAAACAGGCGGTATCCTGCAAGTTCAAGAAACAGAAGTCGAAGTTGAAGGTTTGCCTTCTGACTTGCCGTCCACAATTGAAGTGGATGTATCCGCACTGGATATTGGCGACAAGCTGAGCGCAAGCGACTTAAAGCTTCCTAAAGGTGTGACGCTGCATGTCTCTGAAGAGGAGCTGCTGGCATCCGTGATCGTGCCGCGTGCAGTCGAGGTAGAGAATGCTGCTGTGGAAGGTGATGCAGCGGCAACTGAAGGCGCTGAAGAGGCTTCCGAAAACAAGGAATCTTAATGAAGTCAGCAGGCATATTGAACGTTGGCTGATTAAAGAAGATGATCAAACCGTGAGCTAAAAACCGTTCCCTGTTAGGGGGCGGTTTTTCTCTTTAAAGCACGACCATCATTCAATACGCGTTCTGATATGACGATATATATAGTATGGCATTTACATTTTTATTTTATAAATACCTAATATATATCTAAGGAGCGCGTACGCAATCATGGACAGAACGAATGAATTGTTGTGGCAAAGAAACAAATTGGTGATCATTATTTTTTGGATTATGACTTTGAGCAGCATCATCCCGGCAGTATCTAATCCCTCGATGTGGGTATCTAGTGGTGTAGGATTTGTAGTCGCGGCAGTTTTGACAATTCTGAATATGAAAAAGAAAGGAATCCGTCTTATTCCTTGGATTATTACATTTTATAGTGCATTAATATGTATATTTGTGAACTTGTCTAGCGTGGATGTAGTAGTTTCGATCTTTATCTGCTCATTGTTGTTGCTCTACCCATCTTACCGATATTTTCTGGTAACCATGACCTTAAATCTGTGTAATATTTTTGTACAAATTACGATCGGTACGCCCGCAACTCCCCAGGCTACCGGTTCTTTGCGTTATGTGCATGAGTTTATCATTGTTTTACTGATTGGTTTGCTACTGTTAGTGGTATCGGTGTTAAATCAAAAGCAGTTTCAGAAAACGGAAGAGCAAAATAAAGATATGGAGGCCACAAGGCAACGGATTGAATTCCTGTTTGAGCAAGTTAGACAAGCTGTAGCTGGATTGCATAGCTTTACAGAACGATTCAGGAATCAAGTGGATGCTACAGGCAACGTGACGAATGAAGTCGCTATCGGGTTTCAGGAGGTTGCTAAAGGCGTAGAAATGCAAGCTTCGAATATCACTGAGGTAACCGATAACTTGGCTCAGTCTGATCGGCACGTGCGCGAGGTTGCCGATCATTCCCGAGAGCTGAAGCAGCTCTCCGAGGATACGAAAAATGCCGGGGGTAGAGGGAGCAGTCAACTACTTGCACTAACATCTCAAATTAAGGATTTGGGTCGGGTGATGAGTCGTACCAAAGAAGAATTAGATGAGTTTAAAGTGCAGAGTGACAATATGTCTTCCATGCTTAAAGATATTACTCAAATCTCAAAGCAAACCAATTTGCTGTCCTTGAATGCATCCATTGAGGCTGCCAGAGCGGGAGAGCATGGGAAAGGATTTGCGATTGTGGCTGGAGAAGTGCGTAATTTGGCTGAAATGGTTGGAAACACCTCAGTGGCGATGGAAGGTATTTTGGAGCAGCTGAGAACTCAGATGGATTCTGTTGTAAGTCAATTTGACATGGGACAGGAAAGATTACAGCAAAGTATGGAGTCGGCACATTCGACCGAAATTGTACTGGAGGATATCCTGCAAAATGCCAATAAAGTATTGGTGCAGGCCGTGGAGGTAGAGTCCAGTACGAATAGTATGCAGCAATTTTCGTCTCAGGTCGTTCAAGAGATGATGGAATTTTCCAGTGTGACTGAACAAGCAAGTGCAGCGTCAGAGCAAATTTTGGCTGGAGTAGAGGAGCAGCAAAATATAACCTCCAATATGGTGGCGGGATTTAGTGAGCTGGAGGCATTGATTATTCAGTTGAGAGAGCTGGTGCATGATCAGAATGAGGGCGGCAGTTCTAGCAAAAATCAGCAAAAGTAAATAACCGAAAAGCTTCATCAGCGGACTAGAGATCCGGGGCTTATCGCTAACAAGCGGTATCCCCGGTTTTTTACTGTGTTTAAGAAGAAGGGAAATGAGGTGGGAAGTTTTAGAAGCTATAATTAGATGGAAGTTGATGGTATAATTTGTGGCAGTTTAAATGCTTTGTAACAAGGGGGAGTGGCTATGATGATGGGAAAGCAAGCACCTAAATTAAAAGCTGGAGACGAGATACGCATTCTTTCGCCATCCAGAAGCTTGTCTATGGTTTCTGAGGAAAATCGCCTGATTGCCCAGCATAGGCTGGAGGCGCTTGGGTTTAAAGTGAGCTTTTCACAGCATGTGCTGGAAAACGATGATTTTGCATCTTCTTCGATAGAGTCTAGAGTAGCTGACTTGCACGAAGCTTTTGTCGATCCGAAGGTAAAGGGCATCCTGACCTCAATTGGGGGCTATAATGCCAATCAGCTCCTTGCCCATCTGGATTATGATCTGATCAGCGCTCATCCTAAACGATTATGTGGTTATTCGGATATAACGGCGTTAAGCCATGCGGTTTATGCTAAAACGGGGCTTATCACATATGCAGGCCCTCATTTTTTGACGTTCGCCATGTTGCGAGGAAATGAGTATACGATGACTTATTTCCAAAGGTTAATGTTGGAAGAGGGCAGCATTCAAATCCAATCTTCACCGGAGTGGAGTGACGATACTTGGTATCTGGATCAGGATAAAAGAAGCTTTCACCATAATGCGGGTCCATATGCGATTCATGAAGGAGAAGCAGAGGGTACGATTGTGGGTGGAAACTTGTGTACCCTGAATTTGTTACAGGGAACCCCATACATGCCAAGTCTAAAAGGAACCATAGTGTTTGTTGAGGATGATTACGAAAGCTCTCCCGCTACATTTGACCGGGATTTGCAATCATTGTTGCACCAGCCTGGATTTGATCAGGTTAAAGGAATCATCATAGGACGATTTCAGAAGGCATCGCATATGACAGAAGAATTGCTGCGGCAAATCATTCGCTCGAAAAGAGAATTGGCCTCTATACCGGTGATTGCAGATGCTGATTTTGGCCACACCACGCCGCAGTTTACATATCCGATTGGCGGAAAGGCGCTTATTCGTGCCCGTAATGGCAGGGTGAGGATTGAAATATGTGAATAATGATAGAGTGATAGAATTTATCGAACTGGGGGAGAAATTCCTATGGAGCTTAAATATTTGTTAATCGGCGTGTTAAGCCTATTGGGTAGTGGAGTGATATATACAATGGAGCGCTTTATATCCGTCATTCAATGGGCTGCGAATTCCGTCCCTGTTAAATTGAATAGTTCAGGTATATCTAATTCAGAACCTGATATGCCGAGTTTTATTGACAATATATTTGTTATTATTTTATTCGTATGTGGCTTGATGATACTCGGGTATGGTGTGTACGAACGACGTACACGATAACACAACCTATGTAGGCATATCCGTTTTTATTTGGGAGGAACGCGTGTGAACGCCTTGTTGGAAATGCTGATGCAGCTATTTGAGCGCGCGGCATTGTTGCTGATTTGTTTGTTTTTTATTACACGTATCCCCCTATTTAAGGAAACCTTGCAGAAGAACAGTCATTCTCCGGCAGAGCTGACGTTACTAACATTGATTTTCTGTATGTTTGCACTGTTTGGTACCTACACCGGGATTGAAGTCGAAGGCTCGCTGGTTAACGTTCGAATCATTGCAATTATGGCGGGCGGAATTTTATTTGGACCCTGGGTTGGGATCATTACAGGTATTGTATCTGGGATTCATCGTTATCTGATTGATATCGGGGGAATCACCTCGATTCCGTGTCTGATTACAAGTATTCTGGCAGGTGGGGTGTCAGGATATATCGGTCGCCGGGTCAATCGTTCCAAGAGATGGCTGGTCGGTATCGCCGCAGGTATGGTCTGTGAAGCGTTGACGATGCTGCTCATTCTGGTGATGGCCCAACCTCATGGTCTTGGTGTCGACATCGTTTCCAAGATCGGTCTACCCATGATTATCGGAGAAGTCAGTATCGGTTTAATCGTACTATTAATCCAGAGTGTGGAAGGGGAAAAGGAGAATATCGCGGCCAGACAGGCCAAGCTGGCATTGGATATTGCCAACAAGACGTTGCCTTATTTTCGTTCCATTAATGCGGAATCCTTGCATACGATTTGCTCAATTATAAAAGAAGACATCAAGGCAGATGCGGTGGCGATTACGGATACCAGAGATGTGCTGGCTTACGTCGGTTTTGGCGAAGAACGCTATCATATCGGGGATGAAATCATTAGCGATGTGACTAAATCGACGATCCGTAGCGGTAAAATCACGATCCGCAACCATATCGCTGACGACAAAACGCCCCAAATCCAGTCTCTGCTCATTATCCCGTTAGAGGAGCGGGGAGAAGTAACCGGAACCCTGAAGATTTACTACCGAAAAGCTTATAAAATTACGTATCCGCTGCAGACGATGGCGATTGGCTTGTCTCAGATCATTTCCACGTTAATGGAAGTGTCGCGTGTGGAGCAAATTAAGGAAGCGGCGAATAAGGCCGAGTTAAAGGCACTCCAGACGAAGATCAATCCTCATTTTCTATTCAACGCATTGAACGCCATTGCCTCAACGACGCGCACCAAACCGGACAAGGCGCGAGAACTGATCATCAATTTGTCAGGCTATCTGCGTTATAATTTGGAGTTGAATGATGATTTGATCGAAATTCACAAGGAGCTTCAGCAGGTGTCGGATTACGTAGAAATTGAAAAAGCGCGCTTCGGCAATCGGCTTCAGGTGGAGTATGTAATGGATGAGGTGTCAGTGCGTATTCCGAGCCTAATTATCCAACCCCTGGTTGAGAATGCAATTAATCATGGAATCCTCAAGAAAAAGGGACCAGGTACAGTAACCATTTCTGTAAAGGATCGTGGCGAAAAAGTGCGTATTTCTGTGGCTGATACCGGGGTGGGTATACGGGACGATGTTGTGGATAACCTATATCATGATCAAGTTCCAGCTAAACAGATCGGCTTGTACAATGTGCACAGAAGACTCAAGCTTATGTATGGTGAAGGAGTAATTATTCTTAAACATGATCCAGGCACCGAAGTTTATTTTGACATACCAAAGGAGAAGTCATGAAGGCCATAATTGTAGAAGACGAACTTCCAGCACGTGAAGAGCTGGAGTATCTTATTCAGACTCATAGCAGCATTGAGGTGACCGATAGTTTTGAGGATGGGCTGGATGTGTTCCGGTTTCTGCAAGATCAGGAAACGGATGCGATCTTTCTGGACATTAACATTCCTTCATTGGACGGGATGTTGTTGGCACAGAACATTAGCAAATTTGCTAAAAAGCCCTATATTATTTTTACGACCGCCTATAAAGAACATGCGGCGCAGGCTTTTGAACTGGAGGCGTTCGACTACATTCTCAAGCCATATGATGAAAAACGGATCGCATCCATGCTGCATAAGCTCGAAAATGCTTATGAGCAGCGAAACGCTCAAATACAGGAGCCTGTTCAGGCTGGGCAACCCCGAGCTGCTGAAACCAGTACCGTTGCTGCTCCGGGACGTATTAATCTGCTGAAAAATGACAAAATTATCGTAACGGATGCGAACGATATTTACTATGCGTGTGCACAGGAAAAGGTAACTCGTGTCTTTACAAGGCACGAAGAATATACGATGCCGATGAGCATTTCGGAATTTCATGCCCGGCTGCCGCAGCAGGACTTTTTCCGTTGTCACCGATCGTACACGGTGAATCTGTCGCAGATCCGTGAGATTGTACCTTGGTTCAATCATACGTATCTCCTGCGCTTGCGTGGACTAGAAGCAGAAATTCCGGTGAGTCGCAGTAAGGCCAAGGAATTCCGGCAAATTATGCGACTTTAAAGGCATTTCATTCCGCTATATGTGCATTTCATTCCTCAAACGATTTCTGGCTGACATGCAGGGTTATAATAACCGTGTAGACAGGATCCTTACAGACTTGCTCTTTCACAGACGCAAAGCGTACTGGATTCACGGTTATCATTATAACAAATGTATGCTGTAGAGCCGGAATGAAAAGAGGAGATCAATATGAAATCAAACAGCGGAAATCGCCTGCTGGTCGTACTTGGAACGATTATTGTCCAGATGGGCTTAGGTACCATTTACACATGGAGTTTATTTAATCAACCATTGGTGGACCGCTTTGGCTGGAACCTCAGTTCGGTCGCTATTACATTTTCAATTACCAGTTTTGCACTGGCGTTTGCTACGTTATTTGCAGGCAAGCTACAGGATAAATGGGGACTACGTCGTCTGATTTTGTGTGCAGGTGTCGTGTTAGGGGCAGGGCTCATGCTCAGTTCACAGGTAACTTCGTTATCCTTACTGTACATTTTGGCGGGTATTGTCGTAGGTTTTGCGGATGGAACGGCATATATTACATCACTGTCGAATCTGATTAAATGGTTTCCTGAGAAAAAAGGACTTATTTCCGGTATTTCAGTTGGGGCCTACGGAACAGGCAGTCTGATATTCAAGTATATCAACGGTTCGCTGATTCAGTCTGTTGGCGTATCGCAAGCGTTTCTGTATTGGGGAATGATCGTGCTGATCATGATCGTCGGGGGTTCTTTCCTGGTGAAAGAAGCAGTAGTCATGAATAAGCCTTCGGTACAAAATGGGGCTGTACAGCGGGACTACACCGTTAAAGAAATGCTGCGCACCAAGCAGGCATACCTACTGTTCGTCATGTTCTTTACCGCTTGTATGAGTGGTCTCTACTTGATCGGAGTGGTCAAAGATATCGGCGTACGGATGGCTGGTTTGGATGTAGCAACAGCCGCTAATGCGGTCGCTATGGTCGCTATTTTTAACACGGCGGGTCGGATTATATTAGGTGCGCTATCCGATAAGGTGGGTCGTCTGAAAGTGGTAGCAGGCGCACTTTTAACAACAGCAATTGCAGTTACAGTACTGAGTGTGATACCCCTGAATTTTGGTTTGTTCTTTGCCTGTGTAGCAGGGATTGCTTTTTGCTTCGGCGGCAATATTACAGTCTTTCCTGCCATCGTAGCTGATTTCTTCGGTTTGAAGAACCAAAGCAAAAACTATGGTATTGTGTATCAGGGCTTTGGCCTTGGTGCGCTGGCGGGGTCATTTATCGCTGCCTTGCTCGGCGGATTTATCCCGACCTTTACCACAATTGCTGTGCTGTGCGTTGTATCGTTCCTGATTGCCCTCACCATTCGCACCCCAGAACAAGGTAAAGGCAAACTGCGCAGTGAACGGAAGAAAAATGCCAACGGTGTACGCAGCATGAAGCCAGGTACAAAATTAGGTTAAACGATTTGAGAAAATAGGACCAGATGAATGCCAAAAGACCTGTCATCATTCTCTAAGGGAGATTATGGCAGGTTATTTGTTTTTCCAATAACCTATTTTACGCTATAATAAAAAGATGTGTAATAAGCCGATATATACAAAAGACATAAGCTAAGAACCTGACAGGAGGACGAGTCATGATCGTGGATACAAGCGGGAATCTGCTTGCCCGCAATACGAAGCTGCGAAATACATATCAAATTCGAAGCGCCTTGTCCCGCAGTGAGCTGGCCATCGTGTATACGGCAAGGCTGTTGGATAACCGAGAAAAGGTCATTGTGAAGGAATTTTTTCCGAATGCACTGGCTTTACGGGGGACAGATCGAAAAACGGTCACTTGTAGCGCTACGATGCAATACAAATACGTGGAATTTATGCATTATTTTTTGCGTGAAGGGCAAATGTTAAAGGAGTTAAGTCATCCGGGAATTGTCGGTTATATAGATCATTTTGAGGAAAATGGAACTGCTTATCTGGTCATGGAATACTGTGCAGGCAAAACGCTGGATCGAATGATGCAAGAAGAGGCTGTGCCAACGTCTGATCCTGCTTTTCTGTACCAAACGTTGCTGCCTTTAATTGATGCCTTGGAGTATATTCACAACAAAGGAATTATTCATCGGGACATTAAGCCAGGCAATATTATGATTGGGGAACATGGCAACATCAAGCTGATTGATTTTGGCTCTGCTGTGCATTTTGAAGGCAAGGAGCATCCGATCTTCACCACGGCAGGCTATTCTCCGCTGGAATTTTACTCTAACCGTTCGCGACAGGGGCCTGTGTCGGATATTTATAGCTTGGCCGCCACGCTGTATTATTGCCAAAAAGGATCACCCCCACCGGATGTGCCAGGCAGATTATTTGCAGATCGAACCGAACGGATTCGGATCGAAAATGCAGGGATTTCACTACTGCCGTATGTTATTAGGCGCGGTCTGGAAGTACAGGCTACCAAGCGTTGCCGCTCACTTCGATGGTTTAAAGCCGCCCTACGTGCGGAATATTGGATAAAAAAAGGGAAGCTCCCTACTCTTACGGTTCGTTAACCGTAAGAGACGGCGCTTCTCTTTTTTTATTCCGACGATGTTATCCTGTCGGAGCTTGAATATGGTCGGTGTAGACTGAAGTATTCGGCTTAATCGCTTTATAGCGCAGCTCAATTTCAGTGACACCATCCTCAAATGTGATATACAGTTTGTCACCATACGCCATGACCGCTTTTTTGTTGCGGGTCAATCTGACTTTTCCATGCTGCAGGGCGCATCGTGTATCATGTTTCACGATCAGAGTCCCTTTTTTACCTGCGGAAAATAGGATTCGTTCCGCTTCTGGTAACGGTTCGTGAACGTCAAGCGTACGGAATAACTCCTGCAAGCTGACCTTATGACCTGGAAAGGAGGTAAGCGGCCAAGATTTTACCGGAATCTCCTGCCCACTCGCTGTAGCGAGAAAATATCCTTCGATTCTTCCAGCAAACTGAGGCTTCGGTCGCAAGAACCAATACAGAAGAGCAGCTATCACAATACTGATGGCTACTGTCCATTTAATGGCTGTATACCGGGATTGGACTGAAACGGTCAGTGTAGCGCTGCTGGATGCACCTTCTGGATCGGTAGCGGTAATCTTTAGCTTCGTGTCACCTGTGTGAAGCTCGGATAGCAGCAGATCATTACCGTTAATCTCGGCATTAATCGTATCGTCAGAAGCTCCTAAATCCAGCTTATAGTTCAGCTTGTCATGATTGGGATCAACAATAAAGTCTGATAAACTTCGACGGGAATCACCGTCTTCTTTTACCAGGCGAATCGTCAGGTCTTTTAAGGCCTGTGGTGCTGCATTGGTGGCGTGAACCTTATGTACAGTTCCCTTACGGTACCACTGCGGACTATCCAGAGATAGCTGCCATGTATAATAACCTGTTTGGGGGAACGCATATTCGGTATGAAAGGCTCCTGACTTATAGGTCATGGGCACCTTTTTAGCTGTACCGCCCTTTACAGGGGTAACTATAATATGGGCTTGGAGAGATG
The DNA here is from genome assembly GCF_002872435.1 of Paenibacillus sp. lzh-N1. Taxonomy (NCBI): domain Bacteria; kingdom Bacillati; phylum Bacillota; class Bacilli; order Caryophanales; family Paenibacillaceae; genus Paenibacillus; species Paenibacillus sp. lzh-N1. The sequence goes on from NZ_CP025696.1 coordinate 3,231,858, forward strand.
TATATACGGCTTCATCTGTAAGCTTTTGGCCATCCGGTAACACGAGCTGAGCTTGAAACGATGTCGCTTGACCCTTCAGCAATTGCATAGGCTTGTCGCCATGAGTTGCTGTTGTTTGCGTTCCCCCTATAGTAGCTTCAGCTTCCAGTCGATAGCTGCCAAGTAGATTGATTTTAACCAAATCTCCGCGTATGCCTCGTAATTTCAACTTCACTTTACCTGCTTGTGGATGCTCAATTTTCAAAATTGCATATCGGCTCGACTTGTACCTGCGGACATTTTCTGAATTGGAGTATAGCTGGGTTTCCAGCAGGGGATGCTCCGACAAAAGCACCAGATTGGCTTCCTCCATACTAGAGTCCGGTAGGGTCACAGCTAATTCTTGCATCTCGCCAGTGGTTGTAATTGCAGCAACTGGAACGAGCTTGGAACGAATTTGACTGGCAAAAATGCGGTTCAGAATTTCGGGCAGATCCTCAGCACTACTGGTAATAAAAGAAGCTCCTCCCGTTTGAGAAGCGATCCGTTCGAGTTCTTGCCGGTTTACCGTGCCATCATGATTCAGACCAATCGTATACACCGGGTATCCCTTGGTCTGTGCAGATTTGATGACAGAGGATACATCGTTATTCGAGTCACCCTTGGACCGAGAACCAGAAGAGGCACCAAAATCAGTCTCTCCATCTGACAATAAAATCATAAAAGGCTGACGCCCTTGGGTTGCTCCTGCGGCTAGCAGTTCCGAGCCTTTACGCAGTCCAAGTCCCAAATCTGTATAACCAGAACGGTTCAACATTCTGATTTCCTGCTGGATTTGCGATTTTTGCGCTGCCACGCCAATCGAAGTCAGTGGTTTTGAGGCGACAACGTGATGGTTGTAGGCGACGAAACCCACACGTGTACGGTCTGCATCACTCAAGTCCATAAACATACTGATGACTTCGGCGGCAATACCCTCGGGATCCGTGTCTCTCATGGAATAGCTGGTATCCAGTACAAAAACAGCATCGTAACCCTCGATCGAAGCAGTCCCCAAAGATGCTGCATTAGCCTGATTTACAGTGCAAATGACCCCGTTTAAGCCCGTTTGAAAAAATAGTACAAAAGTCATGAAAGTGATAATTCCTAGTTTCCTTATTCTGAACATAAGCTCCTCCATCGGCGAGACCAATGTGGGCGTACCAACTCTCCTAATCCTTGGGATATAAGGGATAAAGGATCAAAACAGCTGAAAAACCTCACATTAGCCATGAATTTGATACTTTTACGCTTCTCAGAAATATCCAATGAACTTCTATCGGTCATTGGATTCCATTTGTGAATATTTCCCTGAAGAAACAGGTCTAACATATCATAAAAATTACATACTTACGCATAAAATGAGTCAAAATGCCCTGTTTCAATCTGAGACTACAGAAATTGACAAAACTGAAGGGTGCTTTGTATGATAGCTTTCGTATCAACGGCAAAAATTGGGATTGAAGTTAGGAATACGAAATCATAAATTTGAAATTTCTGTGTTATATGACTTTTGATTTTGAATTTTCTCTCATTTGAATGCCTTGCCGTTAAAAGCCGAATAGCGCTTCGGACCGATTTTCGAGGTTATATGCCTGTACCGTAAATGTGGTATATGCTCAATCCTTTGACGAATTTAAATGTTAAGTAGGGGGGAGGAGGCAAATGAACTAAAAATGAATATTCGTCCGTTTCAATTGGACATCCCGTGTCCGTATATGGAGCAATGGACCTATAACTCATACTTTATTCATTTGCCGACAACGATGGAAATCATTTATCAAACCAACCGGACAATGCTTTTTGAAGAGATTAACCCGGAAAAGCTGGATCTGATCACCATTGTAGGTGATGTGAAGGGTATCGACAGCTTGAGCGATGAGAAGATCAAGGAAATTAATCAGCACCTTCTGGTGCGTAGCTTTGACGAATTTTTGGATAAGTTTTCACCGACCGTATATTCATTTTTTAACGCGGCCAATCAAAAGGTCGTCTACACCCTTAAAAAGCCTGAGGGAATTGATGAGGATAGCATTTCTGAAATTCGTATTAATCAAAGTAATGATTTTCTGAAAATGTTATTTACGCTCATTGATACTAAGCGCAGTCAAGGAATCACCAATGTAGATTTCAAATTTGAAAATCTGCTGGATATGATTTCACCGAAAAAGGTTATGGACGATATTCGTCAAGTCCGCAAAGAAATTCACTATATGTACGGTGAATACGACAAGCTGGATGATGGCGATCCGAAGAAACTCGACATGGGTGACAAGCTGAATGCCATGTTCGAGGAAGCGAGCCAGAATTATAACAACGTTATGGCTATGCTGCCGCTGGCAATTGAGGACATCAAAACCCGTCTTCTGCTCGGTGGCGCCCAAGAGGAAAATGCTGGTGAGTTGATCCAGGTGGGTATGCTCTCCATTGGGGAAAGCGGCGAACTGAAAATTATTGAAGCGCCGAAGAGCGAAAGTACTGAGCTGATGCTGTTGGATGAGAACAGCACTGGCGATCTCTCCCAAGTATTCGAAGAAGATTATAACTCTATCACAGATACGCCTTCTGACTATGTGAAGGACTTGGTGGTTCGCACGTTTGTGCCACTTCCAGCTGTTCAGACCAAGGTTGACACAGCGGTTGAAGTTCAGAACTACAACACGTATCTGGAGTTCTATAAAAATGCCAAGGATGATTTCGTAAAGGCGGTTAAGCCGCTGGTAGAAAAAATCCTCGGTGTCAAAATGTTCTTCGACCAATATGCGACGAAGAGCAAAGGAATGCTGCCGACAATGCTGGTGGCGAATAACAAGCTGGACATGCTGGTGAAAAGCAGCAATATTCCACGTCTGGAAACGTACCTGAATACCGTAAATGCCAAAAATGAATTCAGCGACACCATCTGGTTCGGGATCGTTCCATCTATTGAGCTGGAAGCAGCCGGTAAGGTGAAGGTGTCTCGTGAACGCTTTAAGGGCAACGAGAAGGTCGTAAAGCAGGGCGGAAATTCAATGGAATCGCTCTCGATGCTGCTGCAAGTCGTGAAGGATTACAAAATTCAAATGTTCTTTAACTTTGAATCCGGTGAAGAGACGACCTTCAACAGTATGGCGACAGCAGGTATCGACAAATATGTTGATAAATGCGCCAGTCTTGTGCGCAGAGAATATAGCGAATTTGCGATTCCTTGTGTACCGAACTTTACCATTATTCCGAAGGATAAATCGGGTGTCATTATTGATAGCAAAATGCTACAGACCGAAGACGGTGTGCAACTTTCCAAGGAAAAAGAAGATATTCTCAAGCTGTGGATCGAGGGCGTATATGTAGGCGCTGCCTACGTGGCTGCTGGCTTGGTCGCTTCTTATCAATGTCCTGAATACCTGCGTGAGACGTTCAAAACGGTCAATAAAAACTTCCCTGGTGTACGCTTCGACATTGAAGCTGGGGACAACAGTCTGCGCACAGTGACGACGATGGCCAAGGAAATCACTGGGTTCACCAACACGATCAAGGATGCCATCAACCGTAAAAACTTTGGCTTTGTATTCTCGTCTGAGAATGCTCAGATTCAGGATAAGGATATCCGCCGGATTACTGTCTACAAGGCAAGAAGCATGGCGATGTCCGAGGACGGCTTTGACTCCATCTACAAAACGCTGGTCAGCACGTACATTGAACGTATTTTGCGCTACCAAACAGGAGACTTCAAGCACGAAAATATCGTCCGCTTCTTTAGTAACAATCCGAGCAGTCAGAAGAGCAAGTGGCTGAGCAGCAGAGGATCTGTGAACTCGATCATTCAGGACGGAGACGATATGAGCTTCATTATTGATGAGAAAAGCAATATGTGCCATATCGATCTGGTCTTCAATGGTAATGTGAAGAACCTGGAAGTCATGATCACTAAGGGAACCAGCTCGGTCAAATCATGATCCGAGCACTACGAAAGATGTTAGAGGCGTTTCTATCCAGAACCGCCTTTATACATAAATCGCGGAGAAGCACTGCTTCTTCCGCCATCATTTTACCTAATATCAAGGAGGCAACACACATGGGATTCAGATTGAAAGTAGAAGGACAAGAAACAATTGAGCTGGGCTTGGATAACATCCAAACGGTTATTTATGACACCGATACACCGGACGATTCCAATGCACGCTCCACTGACGTAGGCTCCACGCTGCGCATCAGCGGTAAAATCATCACAGCAGTAGACGGTGACAGCGCGGATGACACGCTGAAACTGGCTTTGTGGTCTCTGGTTCCTGCTGAAAAAGCAGACAGCTACCGTAAAGTAACACTGGAAGTTATTGCAGCTGATCAAGTTGTGCGTAAAATCTACTTCCCGAATGCTTTCGTTGTAGACTACAACGAGCACTTCGGCGACACAGAAGGTGTAGGTGCATTTACACTCTACATCAAACAAAAGAAAGACAAAACCGAGCTGGCTACCATCGACGGCGGATATCCGGTTTAAGCTTAACGTCTTAACGTTAAGTGCAGCTTAAACACACACTCACCCGGCGCATACGTGAAGGGTGGATAAATATTAAGAGGCCTACGGGTCTCTTAATATTTATTTTTTTCGGAGAGGGGAACACCAGACAATGACCAACTACTATGAGCTGCTCGGTGTCGGCCGGGATGCTTCGGAGGCAGAGATTAAGCAAGCTTACCGTAAACTGGCCAAAAAGTATCATCCTGATACCAACCAGGGAAGCGAGGAAGCAACGCGCAAGTTCAAGCTGATTCACGAGGCTTACAATACCTTGCGTGACGAAGCATTGCGGCAGGCATACGATGCTGAGCTCATCCGAAAAGCAACGGGAACTAGCGGAGAACAGCAAGAAAAAGCAAGAGGGGCAGCAGCACCTTCAGAGGGTACACGTAGGGCAGCCAAAGGATTCAATCCGGCTGACATAGGCACTGATTTTGAGCAATTTTTCGGCTTTCATCCGAAAACGAAGGAAGGCTCACCAGGGAAAAAAATGAAAAAATCCGGTGATCCGACGGATACCTCAGCCATGTTCAACCAATTTTTTGGTATTCGTAAAAAGTGATGATTTCAGGATAGAAACGGGGGAAGCAAGCAGTGAAAACGGCGCAGAGCAGATGGGTTTTCATCATAGATGTTGCCATGTTCGGGCTGATGCTGGCGATCGCCTTTTATGTGTTTAACCGTCCAGGCTACAGCGGTTTGAAGACTGTGGTCGCAATAGGTATTGGGATTAGCGTGCTTGTATACATACTGCGCAATCTGGTTTCCGTGGTCCCTGTGCCAAGGCCAAAGGCAGATCGTAAACGGATTGCCAAGCTGGTGTTAATTGATGAAGAAGGTGAATCTATTAAAGAATGGTATATCGAAGGCGAAACATCATTGTTAATCGGCAAAACAACGTCACGCTCTGAGGCGGATATTGATTTGGCAGGTACAGATTATGCTTCCTTGGTAAGTGTGGAGCATGCGGTACTCAACCGGGTAAACAGTGACTGGTTTGTGGAGGATGTGGATTCCGGCAATGGGACCGGGCTACGGTCTGCGAACGAAAGTGTAACCAAGAAGCTGGAAAGTGGCGAGCCTTACCGAATTTACTCAGGTGATTTATTATATATTGCCAATACCAGGCTGCTCGTTAAATAGAAGAAGTTGCACAATCCTTAGATTGCTGTAAAGACAATCAAGACAATGGGGGAAGGAACCGACTATGAGTTTGACAAGATGCCCGAACGGACACATGTTCAGTACACGAAAGCACGGAAATACGTGTCCTTATTGTAATACAGTAGTAAATATAGCCGCACCTAAGAACGCCGAACCAGCAGCGAAAACAAACGTTGCAGGAGACGATGACAAAACCATGCCGTATTTAGGCGAAACCGTGGGGATTCACCCAGTAACCGGATGGCTGGTATGTATCGAAGGAGCACAGGTGGGTCAGGACTATCGCATTATGGCAGAGAAAAACTTTATCGGGCGCGCAGAGGAAATGCATGTCCGTATTATCGGAGACAACACGATTTCCCGCAGAAATCATGCGGTCATTGTGTATGATCCGAAGAAACGCAACTTTTACTTGCTGCCAGGCGATTCGTCAGGCTTGGCGTATCACAATAACGAGGCGGTATATTCACCAGTGGAGCTGGCTGCTTATGATGTGATTCAGCTCGGGCGCAGCAAATTTATCTTTATTCCGCTGTGCGGCGCTCATTTCGAGTGGGATAACGAAAATTAGAACAGAAGTGGGCAATGGTGCAGGGAGGTAACGATATGCAGCCTTATTTTGTTGTATGTGGAGCTGCGGTGCTATTCGCTGTTCTTCTCATCATCCGTATACGACTGACGCGAAGTTCCGGCAGCCGTACCGTGAGTGGAATTGAGATTGGAAATGGTCAAACGATCGGGAGCCGGAGCGAGCAGGATGATTATTTCTCCAGTATGACCACCCCTGTCGGTACGCTGGCGGTTGTTGCAGACGGGATCAGTGGGCTGGCCAATGGGCGTATGTCCAGTACCTTAGCTGTGACGACTTTTACGAAGGCATTTGCCAAGTTAGAAGATGCAACGAATTTGAACGGATATTTTGCAGAGGCCGCAACCCAAAGCAATCGCGGCATTTTGCAAAATTTGAATGGGCAGGGCGGGGGAACGACGCTCGCGGCAGTCATTGTGTGTGGCTATCAGCTGTATTACGGAGCGGTGGGCGACAGCTTGATTACAATTTACCGCAATGGTCACTTTCAGACAGTCAATTCCAAGCATACAGCGGAAACACTGCTGGAGGAACGGGTGCTTGCTGGACAAATGACCTCGGAGGAAGCTAAAACGAGTCCTGTACGCAATCAACTGGTCAACTACTTGGGCTATGAAGGCTTTGAGAGCATGGAACTGGGGAATGCACCGATTCGTCTGTATTCGGGTGATTATGTGCTGCTGTGCAGTGATGGCATTCAGGAGGCGCTGACGGAGATTGAGCAGGAAGAGATCATGCGCAAGGGCGGAACTCCGCAGGAAATGGCGGATGCCATGATCGACACCATCAACGATAAAGGGTTTAAAAGTCAGGATAATGCGACAGTGCTTATTTTGGCGATAGGATGAAACAAGAAAGACGGGGGTAGCGATGCGCAAGGACAACAGCGATTTTAGTACCGCCTTTGTGTCGGAAGCGGGCTCTTACATAGACAACCGGGACTATTTTGCATTCATGGAGACGGACGACATGGCCTGTTATGTCCTCGCAGATGGTCTGGATTCAGATCAAGAGCTGCGCAGCGCAGAAATGGTTGTCAAAACGGTGCTGGAAAACTTCATGGAGAAACCTTCCATGTCCAAGCGGCGCTTGATGAGAGATCTGCGTGAAGCGCAGGAATGGCTGCAATTTGAAAGCCGTCGTGTCCGGCTCAAGGCCAGTCTGCTGATGGTAGTGACCAACTATAACAAAATGGTGTACGTTTCGTGCGGTAATGTGCGGCTGTATCATTTTCGCAATGGAAGGCTTAATTTTCGCAGTAAGGATCATAGCCTGGCTCAGTCATTGGCAGATGATGGACGTATTCCAGACGAAGCGACCAGTACACACGAGGAACGGGGCAATCTGCTGGAATATCTCGGGAATCCGAATGGGGTTCATGCCCATTTCGCCAAAAAGACACAGCTTGCAGATGGAGATGTAATGCTGCTCGCTACATCTGGGATGTGGGAGGATGTTGAACTGGCGGAAATGCTGGGTGCGCTGGAGGAAGCGAAGGACCCGGGTATGCTGACGGATACGTTGGAAGAGGTCCTGCTGAGTAAACAGCGCCGGACGGTGAATAATTACACGGCTGCCGCCATTTATGTAAACAAAGTTTTTCAGGAAAAGCCTAAAAACCGTCGTAAGCTGATCAAACGGATCTTGATTGCGTTGCTCGCCTTTGTAATCGTGGGCGGGGGAGCATGGATTACACTAGCGCGTATGGCTGCGAACAAAGCGGCTGCGCTGGAAACGATGATTGAATCGGCTCAGGCCGCGGATGATTATGCAAGAGCAGGAGATTATGCAAAAGCGCTCAAATCCTACAGTGAAGCGAAAAATGCGGCGATTAAGATTAACGATAAAATTCACAAGCGACTGTATACAGCTGAGCAGAAAGTATCTCAATTGATGGTAGATGGAGACGGCTATGTAGAAAAGGCCGATTTCACCAAAGCTGAAGCCAGCTACGAGAAGGCACGGAAAAGTGCCGGGCTATATCCACCGTTTAATGTGAAGGACATTGAGCATAAAATCGACCAACTGGACAGCTATGCTGAGACAGCGAGCTGGATGAAGGACGGAGATTTAAAATTCCAGGGTGGCGATTATACCAATGCGCTTAAGCTGTACAAAAAAGCAAACAAGGCAGCGATGGAATCTGGTTATACGTCCGCGCAAAAAGAGCTGGAAAAGAAAATAACCGAGACCAATGACAAATTAACATCCATCCAGCAGCAGCTCAAGGAGATTCAAGCTGGCAAACTTCAGGCCAAAGGGGATCGGCTGATGAAAGATCTCGATTATGAAGGAGCCATTGACGCTTATAGCGGGGCACAGGAGATTTATCAGGAGATCGATAAGCTCGAAAGTGTTCTGGCGCTGGAGCGGAGCATAGCCAAGGCGGAGGAAAAACAGAGCGCGGAGCAGCAGCAAAATGGTCAGCTTCCTGCTGGATTGGGATTGTCTGACGGAGCGATGAACGACACAGATACCGGGGACGCAGCGAGTGAAGCTTCATCTTCTGCTGGGGCAACCTCTGCCACAGCATCGCAAACGAAGGTTGCGCCGACGGCTTCAGCAGGTACTACGCCCGCGAAGAAGGAGGCCTCTCCGGCTGCAAAGAGCAGTGGTACGGGGGATGGCAATGCCGCTTCGGCCAAGGCGGACACCAGCAAAGAGCAAGGAACTGCTGATTCTGCTTCTAAAGCAGCCGGGGCGTCTAATTCAGAGAGCTTAGATCAGGCTGCTGCGAACGGGAAATAAGTTTTTAATGTTCATTGAATGCTGGAGTCGGAAAGGAGTGAGGCGTCGTGAAAGAGCTGGTACAGGATCGTTTGAGCAAGATGGACGATTTAGAGCAGAGACGTTTACTGAAAAATATGATGGCCGGGGTATTTATGAACCTCGTCGAATATCAGGAAGAAATGACCCGCCAGCTAGAACGGCGGGTATTTGAGGAAATTGAGAATACGGAAGAAAAGTTTGATGTGTATGTGTCATTGACATCGCGTGAGGACTATGACCCGATTCATGAATTTTTATATCCTGTGTTGCCCTCCGATGCAGAAGAAAAACAGGTAGACATCAGCCGTGTGGCAGAGGTGGTGGGCGAAGGCGGGGAGATGCCGCTGTTTACGCTTTTTCTCGAAATGGAGACCGAACGAATCTGGGCACTGGTACGCAGCAAGCGAATTTTCTCAGGAATGCTGGTCACGGAAACCGGAAACTATCCGATTCGTTTTCGTTTGGAGCATAACCGTTCTTATATTTTGGAGATTGAGCAGTTGTATCATACGTTTATGCAAAATGGTATGCCGTGGAAAACGATTAATGACCCGTACGCTTATAAATTTGTGGACTGTGTATTGATTGGTGGAGACGGCGAACCGGCCGCTCATGAAGAAATCCATGAAATCACGATTTCGTTGGAGGAATTCGACATTTTTAAGAAAGCCAATGTTTTTCCGCTGTGGAACATTGAAAGACTAGCTCTAAAGAACAGCGGTTTTCCTATACCCGCTATGGATCGTGTGAACTATGAGCATGTGCTGCCTTTGCGTAAAACAGGACCAGAGCATGGTTACCTGATTGACGGGACTGAAAGCGATATCCGCTATATCAAGCGGACAGAAGAGGAACTGACGATTGTCACACCACGTGATAAATCTGGCGAGTGGAATGTGTTGAAGGTTACGAAACCAGCTACAACCAAGCTTAGTCGTCAGACCTATCCGGTATTGTCCAATCGGCGGCAGGACAGCTTTTTGGGTCGCTATGCAGGGAAACAGGCCGTGATTGTCCGGGCCAGAGCAGAGATCACGCGCATCGTCAATTCGTTTGAAGCGGCACAGGGGCTGGAGCTAGAGCGTGTGGACATCTGGGGAGGTGCAGGGAGAAATGATATAAGCAACCTTGTAACCAAAACTCAGACGTATCCGTTAAATCCGTTTGTCAGCGATAATGTACGGACAGAGGATGGCAAGCAGATCATGCGATTGGGGTTCAGACGTGGTTCTGAGGATGTTTTGCCAACCGCACCTGCTTACATTTTGTCCGATTTAATGAGCTTTCTGGTGTCGGAAGTGCAGATGTATTTTCCAGAGTACAAGTGTGAAGGAGAATGGGTGTGAATTACGTTTGGGATTTGCTCATGCGCGCAAGGAAACAGGGGCTGGATGTAGATAAATTCCGCTTCGTACCCGCTGTCAGCTATTCTCCGTATATGGAGCTTAGCTTGGCTGAGCTGAATACGTCCCATTTGGAGCAGGTAGTGGAGATTAATCCGTACTACCGCTTTTATTCTATTTTTCGGGATCTGTTTCCACCGGATGCAGCAGAGGATCTGGAGCTGAGAGAATCGCTATTTGATATTATGATGCATTTTCTGGCGGAGATCGATCTGTATCAAGGAATGAATCGGCGAGAGTACCATATCCGGTTTGTTCAGCGTGATATTGTGGATGGCATTTTTGGCCCGAAGGTAAAGGAAGCCTTTGGACAATTAAACCGTGAGGAACAGGACGCGATTGCTGAAGGCCTGCTGCGCCTGTATGAGACGGGGGAAGCCGTACATCTGCTAAAACAAACGATGCGTCGCGTCTTTCATCGCTCGATCATTTACACCAACTGTGAGGAAAAAGACGAACTGCTCATATATATTGGTCAGGAGGAAACGATGCTCTCACGAGTCAAAGTCGATTTGATTCTCGATTTGTTTCTTCCAGCACGGTTTACGACGGAATTGTATTGGACCAGTCATTTCGGCATTTTGGAGGAAGACCCTACGATGAAAATTGATGCTATCGCCCTCTATTAAGGCTAAATGGCTAAGAAAGGACATGTGAACGATGAACGGACCCTATACATACAGGTTGCTAGACCCGCTCACCGATCGAAAAAACGCTCGTTTCACGACCAAATATACGCGGGCGGAATTGGAGCAAATGACGACCTTTCAGTTGCGTGGCATATGTGATAAGGAGCGACTGGTCGAGGGCTTTGCGAATCGTCTGGCACGTGAAGAATTAATTCGCGTAATTTTGCGATTTCGAAGCGCGGAGGAGCATCTACTCATCACCAGACCCAATCCTAGCGGCTTTGAGCGTATGCAATCGGCATTACAGCGCAACTGGAACGACCGCCGGCAGGAGAGCGGTGGTATCCGAGTTCCCGCCAAAATCACGCTGTATCAGGGTGTGCGCACAGGTCGCATGGACAACTATCGGATCGAATCCGATTTGCCTTGGCTGAGCTCATCTAATGTGCTGCTGGTGAATGCGACAGGGGAATTGTGTGGTGTTTTAAATTTGGTGAAGGACGAGGGACGAACAGGCGTATATTATCTTTCTCGTCACCGCGATGCTGAACTGCGAGAGACATCCAATCATAGCTATAGCTTGCTGTTTTTGCGAAAGCAGGAATCAGAATATTTTTATAACCTCTACTATGGAGATAAGCCGATGCTACCGCTGAAACTTCAAGGTCACCGAATCCCGGTGGCAGAGCTGATCATTCGGGGCACGGAAACAACCGATGCGGTACTGGCGATTGATTTTGGCACCTCGAACACCACGGCAGGTGCTTATTTGGATAGTTCCTACGTTACGGCCCCTGATACAGGTATGAGCAGCACGGTAAGGCTGGACGCCATCAATTATGTATCATTCCCTGGCCCAGAAGGTACGGAAGGCGACTGGATCGAAGTGTTGCCGACCGCCATTCGCGTCGCGGACTGCTCTAATCCTGTGCATATCGTTTATGCATTTGGGGAGGAGGCACTACGTGGAAGCGATGTGGCAGGCAGCCGTGCCACGGTATTGCGGGGGATTAAACGTTGGGTCAATGACTATAAGCGAATCGAAGAATTAATGGATTCTGAGGGGAATACAGCAACCGCTTCCCGCAGCGATATTTTAGCGGCGTTTATCCGTTATGTGATTGCTACAGCCGAGCAGCAATTTAAGTGTCGGTTTCGCAATTTACACTTTTCTGCTCCTGTCAAGCTGCAGCCCCAGTTTATTGAGATGTTTAGCGATATTTTGCCTGATTACCGGATTGAAGCGGAGGATGCGCTGGACGAAGGGCTGGCAGTGCTCTACAACACGTTGGCAGACCAGATGGAACGAGGAACTTTTGCAGACGGTGAGGAGTATCAGGCACTTGTCATTGATTGTGGTGGGGGCACGACAGATCTGTCTTCCTGCCGCTTTCGGATAGAAGATGGACGTATTGCTTACAAGCTGGATATTCACACAACGTATGAAAATGGGGATACCAACTTTGGCGGCAACAATCTGACGTACCGGATTATGCAGTTTATGAAAATTGTATTTGCAGGTTATTATGCTGCCGAGACTCGTTTGCCTGACACCGATATTGATGCTCTGATCGGCATTCCTTCGGGAGATTTGTACCGTCATGTGGATGAGTTTGGAGTAGATGCTGTATATGCAGGGCTGGAGGAACGCTATCGCGACGCAGAGGCGATCTTGCCTACCGCGTTCAAACGGTATGAGCATGCTACACGGGATGAATATCAACGGGTACTGAGTAATTTTCATCTGTTGTGGAGTGCGGCAGAAAATATGAAAAAGGAATTTTTTCTACGTACGGGGGTCTTGCGCAGTCGCTTTGAATCCGAGCAGGTATTATCTGCTGAAAGCGACCTGAACATTGCCGTAATGGATCGTTGGCTGGTTTCGGTGATTGAGAACGGACGGTTCCGTGATGAATATGGTTTGCCTGATGTGGTGTTTAATATTCGTGAAGTACAGCAGCTACTTAAGGCAGATATCTACAATATTGTGCGCAAGTTTCTGGATGATTTTTATTTGGAGGGGCGCTTGCAGGATTATTCGATTATCAAACTGACCGGGCAGTCCTGCCGGATAGACGTGTTCCGCGAAGCGCTTAAGGAATTTGTGCCAGGGCGCAGTATTGAGTTCCGACAAAAGGCAGAAGACCTAAGCCGGGTACCTGAGTTGAAAATGGCCTGTCTGCGCGGGGCTATCCGTTACCTGAACGCTAAAAAAATGGGGACCATTGAGCCTGTCATTACCAATCATATTCAAGCTATTCCGTATACGGTCAGCGCATGGACGCATACGGGGCGTGAGAAGGAGCTGATTGCGAGTTTGGAAAGCAGCCGGGTACGCGGTTCGATTTCCCGGCCGTCTCAAGCGGTCGAAGTGGAATTCTTCCTGACGGCCAACGGGGGTAAGCTGCGTCAGCGCCATGTGTACCGCAGTCGGCCAGATGCTTTTGAACCCATGCCGTATGAGGAAATCGCAGAGCTGTACGGTCGGGATATCCCGCAGGATGATACGGACTCCATCCGCAATGAGGAAACGAAATATTTTGTTTTTGTCGGGGATAGTCGTTGGGGCTTTTATGTAGTACCGATTACCCGCCGTGATGAATTGCTGTATCTGGGTCCCAAGCGCTTTTTTGCCTTCGAAAATGATCTCTCCGAGCTGGATTTCTTTGACGGCACGAAATAATAAATTAAGAATTATTCAAATGCAGAAATCAGAAAAGCACACAACACTTGGAGGGAATAACATGCTGTATGCAGGTTTTTGGAAACGAACTTTAGCCTATATCATTGACAGCCTTATTTTAGGATTTGTATTTATGATAATCGGACTGGTCTGGATCATCATTCAGGCCATTGGAGATTGGGTGCCATCTCCGGCAGAAACCTCTATGCTGACAAACGGGCCGACTGCTATTTTTACCATGCAATTATTGGGACAAACTTTGATGAATTTGGGGGCTTCATGGCTGTATTTTGCGATCATGGAATCGTCCAAATGCAGAGCTACGGTGGGCAAGCTGGCTCTTGGTATCGTTGTAGTAGATGAATTTAACCAAAAGCTGAGCTTTGGACGTGCGAGTGCCCGCTACTGGAGTAAAATTGTATCGAGTATCATTTTGTGGATCGGTTTTATCATGGCAGGCTTTACAGCTAGAAAACAGGCTCTTCACGATCTGATCGCCCGTACCTATGTTGTGGACAAGCGTGAGCTGAATTATATACTTCGCGAGCAGGCTGGGCGCGGAGCCGGGATGTAACAGGTAGATAATAAATTCTGAGATCATAATGAACCTCAGTCTTCAATCAGGGGGAACAAGATGGATTTACGCAGATGTATAGAAAAGAATTTTCGTCTATTTATTGGATTACTTGGAGTAAGTAAAGCTCCACCCACCACCGATGATGGAGTTACAGTCCCGCCGCCTGCGCCCGGTGTGAACCGGCTATCTGTTCCCCTAAATAAAGAAGAATAGAGAAAGGAGGGAACCCCATGTTAACGCATATCGTTCCAAAGTTTGAAAAAGGTCGTATTCTCAAAACCGAGATGCTGGAAAATCTGCGGGATTACCCCCGTAGCTTTCTGGATATCCGATATCAGGATTATTCGGATGGCATTATTACCGGAATGAACGTGACCGTTGGGGAACATGCGCTGACCGTAGGCAGAGGCATTGTAAAGCACAAGAATAGATTATACCTGCTAGAGCAGGAACAGGAAGTGCCGTATGCAGCCACGGGGCGGCTGTCGGTGTTGAAGCTGCTTTTTTTGGAACAAACAGATCGCCCGGATTTCACCATGCATCATGCAGATATTGTGCTGGAGGCCGAGGCTGAGATCGGATTGGATGAACTGGAGCTGGGCCGGTTCAAACTCAAAGATGGAGCCGTGCTTCGCTCCAATTATCAGGATTTTGCTGATATGGCTACTGAATTTAATACATGGAGTGATATCCATGTCCCGTTTGCGGGCTTGTATCAAAGCACATTGCGCCCGGAAACGATGCGCTACTTTGCATCCGAACTGCTCAAAAGCGGTACAAACGATCCGATGGATTGTATGTTTGCACTGATGTGTCTGAACCTGGAGGCTGTGGACAGAGAATCTATCCAGCATTATATTGCGAACCGAAGTGGTGCGGAATATAAGGAATTTTCACATGCTCAGCTCCATAGGCAGCTAGTGTTGATTTTGGAAGGAGCCGGACGGGGGAAGCGCACAGCAGGCCGCTGGCAGGGCGGCGGAGCCGGACGGATGATTGTGGATTAAAATAACTGATAGAGGAGTGGAGTGTGCATCCCCTCTATCTTTACTTCTATGTCCCGGCATTTGATAAATCAATCCGGTGTAAGCCTATACATTCTTTTAAATAAAAAAGATGACATATGTATAAAAAACAGGAATAAAGTCACTAAGACTATAGTCGCTTGTTTGGTGAAGTGTACATTTCTTATTCTGCTGAAATTCGACATTTTATATGCTAGATGAGACTTGAACGGATAAGTTGCAGCCATTACGCAATTGTGCTTGTCCATGATGAGTCTTTTCATATCGCTCCTCTATACCTTGTAAAACCAGTCCGATTAGAGTAGAAATTTGCATACATATGTATAAAAATGAGTATTAAGTCTTGGAAACGCCCTTTGCTACTGTGAATTGACAAAATATAAAGCAGTGGCTAATATGGTTGGGGACACGGGAGATATTGGAATTTATAAAGGGGTAATGAGTTTTGAATAAGAGACTAGATAACAAATGTAACAACAAAATGAGATGGAGCCAAACGATTTTGGGAGCGCTGTTGGCGCTTAGTCTGGTGTTACTCAGTGGAGGAAACGCGTGGGCTTCATCCAGTGAACAATTAAAATGGGTTGAAGGTGGCCGAAAGGTAGACCTGGGAAAGGTGGCTACGGTTGATTTAGACTCATCTCTTCTTTTTTTGGATGCGGCTAACACTGCAAAGGTAAGCGAGATGAATCACGAAAAGCCATCTGGCAAGGAAATTGGGAGTATATTTCCGAAGGATGAAAATCAAAATTGGGAAGTTGTTTTTGAATACTATGAACTTGGACATATCAAGGATGATGAAAAAGAAGATATCGATGCAGATGCCATTCTAGATAGTTATAAAGAAGGTACGGAAGAGAGTAACAAGGAAAAGGCGGAAAGTGATCGCCTGTATGTTACAGGCTGGGATGTGGAGCCTTTTTATAATGAAGCGACCCATAATCTAACTTGGTCTATGCTGGCGGAGGATGGGAACAAGGAAAAGCTGATTAATTATAATGTTCGCGTGCTCACTCGTCAGGGTTATATCTCTGCCATATTAGTGTCCGATCCTGCACATTTGGATGCGGATAAGAAGTTTTTGAATGAGAAAATATTACCCAAGTTGACCGTCAAATCAGGTGAGCGATACGAGGATTTTAATGCTTCAACAGACAAAATTTCTGAGTATGGCCTGACTGGACTGATCTTGGGAGGAGCTGGCTTGGCAGTAGCTAAAAAGGTAGGCTTGTTGGCATTAATCATTGCTTTTTTTAAGGGCGCGGGAATTAAGGTGCTCGTCCTCATTGGTGCTGCTTGTGCAGGTGTGTTTGGTGTGATAGGCAAGTTTTTTGCCAAATTATTTCGCAAGAAAAAATCAGAATCCATGCACAATGAAACGAATGCTCAGGATCAGTCAGAAACATTACGGTAGCTCTAAAGAAACACACCATAATAAAATTGCTGATAAAAAGGGGGATTTGTATGTCCGTTCATGATGATGAGAAAACGAAAATTTATAAATTGGATAATAAACGTTTTGCTATTCTTCATCCTCATGCCATTCTTACCGATTTGGCTCAGGCTCAGGCAGAAGCAATCAGTGTGCAGCTTTCCGAAGGAACTGTGACGATGGAAGAAATGGAGCATTATGATTATTGTATTCCATTACATGCAATAGAAAGCGTGCAAACAAATTTGACCAAATTTGATGATACATTGCTTCTTACCTATACAAAAGCAGGTAGCTCCACACCTGAAAAAGTGAAAATGGAATTTGCCAGTGACGAAAAGGACGCGTTCGTACAGCATTTGTACAGCTATATGAAAGAGGATTATACTTATGAGCAATCTACGAATACAGCTTGGGCATCTATGAAACCGTCGATCGTCTTTTTTCTATACACATTATTGATCGGGGGCTTTCTCTCCTGGCTAGCGTATTATATGGAGACGGCTGATGAGTATTCGTTCAGGGTGCCTGCCATCCTGTATCCGGTTGTAGAGCTGATTTCGTATACGGGATATATGCCGGTCGCTATCTTTATGGGGGTAATTGTATTGATTTCCTTAATGATGGTCGTCAAAAGAGCAATCAAACCAAGCACTAAACTGGTGATTAAGCGCAAATCACAATCACAGGCAGCCTGATCAGCACACACAGATTATGTAGCTTAGGCAAGAACATTATGAACAGATGATCATGGTAACATATACCCATGAATCATCTGTTTTTTCGTTTATTTATCCCTTGTAATACTTTCGGTACACCGCAGGTGTTGTGCCTTCATATTTTTTGAATATTTTAATAAAATACCCCGGCTCATTGAAGCCAAGCTCGCTACTGATCTGGGATACCGGAATATCTGTGGCTTCGAGCAGCTGCTTCGCCCATTTCATCTTTAAGCGGGACAGATAGCTGGAAAAGTTCTCACCCGTTTCTTTCGCAAACAGCCGACTAAAATAACTCGGACTAATGTGACACAAGTCAGCCATGGCTTTTAGAGAGAAAGTTTCACCCTTGTGCTCATAAATATATTCAAAAGCGGGTTTGAGTACAGGATTTCCGCACGGAATATCCTCATCCCCTGAGGAGTTCAGATAGGCATCTGCTAAGATATTATTCATTTCTTTCTTAAGGCTTTCGATATGCTTCAGCGAGTAGCCAGGAAGGATCTCGGACAACTGCGGAGTGGATTCTATGGCCGAAGCCTTTTCGAACATTTCCGCGAGAAGATTTTTGTTCATCGCTTCTTCAACAATATAATTACACAATAAGGATAACATGTTGGAGATCATCTGAATTTCCTGATAAGTCATCGTCGGCAGATCGGCATAGTAGTCCTTAAGTTCCTCCCATTTGGAACTGTACAGCTTTTCATTTTTTGACGTGAGGATCTGTTCCAGCTGTAAAGCGCTCGAAGGATCAGCTAGGCGAACCTGGCCTGCCATGACGGCGCCGATGTATTTATCGTCGATAATGATCGGTACCGCGATGTCAACGATGTCATAATGACAGAGATAAATGTAAGGTTTGTTGGAACGTACGGCCTCAAGTCCACCACGAGAGTCACATTTTTGGCAGTAGGGAAGGAGATTCTCATCTTGGCGAACCTTCTTGCAGAACGATTGACATTGGCTGTGGCTAGTTACGGGATTCCCTCTATAATCGACGGTGAGAATGGCTAATTTGGTAACGGATGCTAATGAATCCTGCAACTGCTCCCACTTTTCCAAATCAAAGATTTTCTGGATGCTCAAATGTTCACGTATCAAGATTCTCATCCCTTAATGGTAAATTATCCTGTAAGCAACAACAAAAAAGTACAATTCACATGCTTCAGTGCAAAAAAATACAATTGCAAATTATAATATATTCCTTGATTCCTCCAATGTAAAGTTCACATGGTTCGTTTATAGTTTAAATCAGAACGAAACCAACACAATAAAGGGAGGAATTATAGATGAGAAAAGCTTTTATCAGCCCAAGCAAATATGTACAAGGTGAAAACGAATTGTTAAATTTGGGTTACTATGTGAGCACCTTCGGCAAATCTGCCTTACTGATCGCGCATCCAGCCGATATGGAGCGGGTGAAAGATAAGCTTGATTCCACTACGGAAAAGTATAACGTAACCTTTGTTGAAAGCGGTTTTATGGGTGAGTGCTCCAGACAGGAAGTGTCTAGACTTCAGGAAATCGCCACTGCGAATGGATGTGATTGCATCGTTGGTCTCGGCGGCGGCAAAGCGATTGATGCGGCGAAATGTGTGGCACAAGGAGAAGCGCTTATCATCTGTCCGACGATTGCTGCGACGGATGCGCCGACAAGTCACTCGGCCGTTCTTTATACTCCAGAAGGTGCTTTCGACGATTACGCCTATTTTAAACAAAGCCCGAGTGTCGTATTAGTCGACACCACTGTAATTGCCAATGCACCAACCCGATTCCTCGTATCAGGTATGGGTGATGCACTGTCGACATACTTTGAAGCCCGTGGGACCTCCCGCTCTTACTCCAGGGTCAACGCTGGACTGCCTAATGGAGTACGCGAGGGACAGTGTGCGCCAGCCGTAGGTACGAATGCGGCGTTGGCACTTGCAACGTTATGCTATGAAATACTCTTAAAAGACGGTGCCAAAGCAAAAGCGGCATGCGATGAAAATCAAGTTACACAAGCACTCGAAAATATCATTGAAACTAATATTTTACTCTCAGGTCTTGGCTTCGAAAGCGGCGGACTTGCTGCGGCCCATGCGATTCATGATGGACTCACCATTTTGGAAGGCACGCATCATTATTATCATGGAGAAAAAGTCGCATTCGGTACGATCGCACAGTTGGTGCTCGAAAACGCACCGACGGAAGAATTACATCAGGTACTGGATTTCTGTTTAACCATCGGTTTGCCGGTCTGCTTGGCCGATATCGGTGTCGATCATATCAGCCGGGAAGAACTCATGGAAGTAGCTGCTAAAGCCTGCATTGAGGAGGAATCGATTCATGCCATGCCGTTTCCGATCACGGTGGAGCAGGTTGCAGCGGCAATTGCTGCGGCCGACCGGATCGGCAGCCAGTACAAAGCGGAGGTAAAATAGCATGAAAAAGGTCATCAACCGTACGGAAAACTTGGTTCTTGAGATGTGCAGCGGTATTGCGCTCGCGCATCCCGAGTTGGAATTTCTACCAAAATATAAAGTGCTCAAGAAAAAGGAACTGAACACGGAGAAAGTAACGCTCATCAGCGGCGGCGGCAGTGGGCACGAGCCCGCTCACGCCGGCTTTGTCGGCAAAGGGATGCTCGATGCGGCGGTCTGTGGTGATGTTTTTGCCTCTCCTTCGCAAATTCAAGTGTATCAGGCCATTCGAGCAACCGCTGGGGAAAAAGGCACACTGCTGATTATCAAAAACTACAGCGGTGATATCATGAATTTTAGAAACGGCGCCCATTTGGCTGCTGAAGATGGTTTGGAAGTGGACTATGTAAAGGTTGAAGATGACATCGCTGTAGAAGACAGTCTATATACGGTCGGACGACGCGGTGTAGCGGGCACGGTACTTGTGCATAAGATCGCGGGTGCAGCAGCAGAAGAGGGCCGTAGTCTGGCGGAAGTCAAAGCAGTGGCGGAGAAAGCCGCTGCGAATGTACGCAGTATCGGATTTGCATTGACGTCGTGCACCGTGCCGGCGAAGGGCTCGCCAACGTTTGAGCTCGGGCCTGATGAAATCGAATACGGCGTTGGCATTCACGGCGAGCCTGGAATCAGACGCGAGAAGCTGACAGATGCGGATACGCTGGCACGCAGAATGGTAACCGACCTCCTTCGAGACATGCAGATCGAAAACGGATTCAGCGGAGAAATTGCACTGCTGATCAATGGTTTTGGCGGTACGCCTCTGCAAGAACTGTATCTTTTCAATTATGCGGTCACTCGCGAACTAGCAGCGAAGGGAATCAAGATCAATCGAGCTTTCGTCAACAATTATATGACAAGTATCGATATGGCGGGCATCACAGTTTCGATCATGAAGCTGGACGGCGAGTTGAAAACGCTACTTTCCCATGAAAGCAACGCGCCGGCGTTCAAAGTGTCTGGACCTGTTGATCATGTTGAATTCACGGAGCTTTCAACTGTAGCAGACGAAAATCGGCAAGTATCTTTCGAGGTGGAAACCGCTCCTGCCTTTGCAATTATTGAGGATAGCAAGATTACGTTGAACAATCTGATCTACCTGGTTGACAAAATGAGTGAGGTTATCATCAAGAATGAGGTGCCTTTCTGCGAGCTTGATTCTCATGCCGGCGATGGTGACTTTGGCATGAGTGTTGCGAAGGGATTTCGTCAGCTGAAACGGGAATGGAGCGACATCCTAAACCAAGATTCTTTGACGATGGGAACCTTTCTACATTCATGCTCGCTCGTCATCATGGAATACTGCGGCGGTGCTTCGGGCCCGATCTGGGGCTCGGCATTTCGCGCAGCAGCACGCTCTGCGGGCGAAAGAAACGAGCTCACCGTTACCGAATTCGCAGATCTGATGCAGGCTACGGTGCAAGGCATACAGTCGACAGGCGAACGTTCTTTCGGCAGAGGAGCCGTCGTTGGTGATAAAACGCTTATTGATGCATTAGTGCCATGTGCGGATAGCTGGGTAGAGAGCGCGAAATCAAATGTTGACGTGAAGGCAGCCTTTGTACGAGGTGCTCAGGCCGCTGTACTAGGGGCCAAAAAGACAGAAAACATTGTGGCGCGTATGGGACGTGCCGGAGCGGTCGGAGAGAGAAGCCTTGGTTATCCAGATGCGGGGGCTTATGCGCTTGGAGTAATTTTTACAGAGCTTGCTGAATGTTTGAATTGATTCGCTAATTCTTAAAAATTCAAGGTTTGTTCATTGCAATTGGGATGCATTAGGTTTATAATTTCAGACGGATTCAAAAGGCTTATCCCTGGATCCGTGGGAGTTCATCCCATCTGAGCAAGCATACTGCATGCTCAAATAAGAATTAAGCGAGGGATTTACAATGAAAACCTGCTGCACCATCCAAGTTGACGAAGACAGTTTAGTTATTGATTTGCCAGAAGAAGGAACCACGCTAGAGTCCCTGCTCGGTGATATTGAGAGTTGTGGAGGCAGTGAAGAACCTTGGCTACAACTTATAGACAAGGTAATGGGTAACTCATCTGAGACTGTACTGACAGATCAAGCGACGGATGGCGGCGATATGAACGAAGATCAGGCAACCCAAGAACCTCAAGCTGCCGCTAAGGGGTAATAGGGACATCATACATTAAGACGAATTGTTAATATTATCTGATCACATATAAGATCATGATAAGACTGCTGTACCGAGCCTAGGCATCGGGAAGCAGTCTTTTTTTAGGTTAAACTTAATAAGTAAATGAGACTTTTGTCCCTTCAGTACTCTATAGTAGCCAACTAAGGGGTACATATCTCAAAACCGTGACTTCTTATTCATTTTCTGGGATAAAGTCGAAATGTAAAATGAAACTAACTATAATAGTAGTAGCATCCATATACAGGTAAGTGACATCGAATGTTGGACCTGATCCTTTTATTGTATAAAAGAGGGGGCGAAAAAGCGGAGAACAACGTACTGATAAGTCTTATCTACTTTATTAAAAGGAAGGAATGTGTAAATGATGAACGGGCAATGGGTCCTGCCAAGGATCGCAAAAAGAGTAGCAGTAATGTTAACAGCAGTGTTGCTATTGACGTTAACGAATGGCTTCAACTGGAATGCGCCGACAGCAGAGGCGGCCGGGACGACCCCTGTGGAACGTTACGGACAACTTTCAGTAAAGAACGGTAAACTGGTGGATAAAAATGGACAACCTGTACAGCTCAAGGGCATTAGTTCTCATGGCGTTCAGTGGTTTGGGGATCTGGTGAATCAGGACACTATGAAATGGTTACGGGACGATTGGGGCATTTCCGTGTTTCGAGTTGCGTTGTACACTGAAGAAAATGGTTATATTGCCAACCCTTCATTGAAAAATAAAGTGAAGGAAGCAATTGAGGCAGCACAGAAACTGGGCCTGTACGTCATTATTGACTGGCACATTCTCTCAGATGGCGATCCGAACACTCATAAAAATGAAGCCAAAGCTTTCTTTAATGAATTTTCCACTAAGTACGGTCATTTGCCTAACGTAATCTATGAACTTGCTAATGAGCCGAATGGGAATGTAAACTGGAACAATCAAATCCGACCTTATGCATCTGAGGTATCTCAGGTTATTCGAGCTAAAGACCCGGATAATATTATTATTGTAGGAACAGGTACTTGGAGTCAGGATGTACATGATGCAGCAGACCATCCGCTTACAGATAAAAATACAATGTATACCGTGCATTTCTATGCAGGTACACATGGACAATCTTTACGTGATCGGATTGATTATGCCCTGAACAAAGGTGTAGGCATTTTTGCTACCGAGTGGGGTACAAGTGACGCTTCGGGTAACGGTGGTCCGTTCCTGAATGAATCCAAAGTATGGACTGATTTTATGGCCAGTCGCAAAATCAGTTGGGCCAATTGGTCGCTTTCCGACAAAAATGAGACCTCTGCTGCCCTGTTGCCTGGTGCAGACCGCAAGGGTGGATGGCCTGATTCGCAATTAACGGCTTCCGGTAAATTTGTAAAACAGGCGATTCTGGAAGGCTCCAGCAATCATGGTGGAGGAAGCAACGGCGGAAATAGCGGCGGAGATGGCAACAATGGTAGTAATAACAATGGTGGAAACAACGGTGGCGATCACAGTGGAAGTGCACCAGGCGGTAATAATGAAGGGATTGTGCTTCAATATCGCACTGATGACACGAACGCCAAGGATAATGCAATCCGGCCTCAATTTAATATCAAAAATACCGGAAAAACAGCTGTGAAGTTGAGTGACCTGAAAATTCGCTACTATTACACAGATGAGAGCAAACAAGCTCAGCAGTTTTTTGTAGACTGGGCCAGAATTGGTAATGAAAAGGTAAAAGCAACTTTTGTAACTTTGCCAAATCCGAAGTCCAAGGCTGATAAATATGTGGAGATTTCCTTCACAGATGGAGCGGGAACGATTCAGCCCGGCGGCGAAACCGGAGAAATTCAATCTCGTATTCACGCAGCGAATTGGAGTAATTTTGATGAGACTAACGATTACTCCTATGGAGCAACCCAAACAGCATTTGCAGACTGGGACCACGGCACCGTATATCAGCAAGGTAAGCTGGTATGGGGCATAGAGCCCTAGAATTTAACCATGACAAACTTAGTTGGGAACGAGTAAAAAGATGGGACTTTTGGTTGCACTCTTTTGAAGATATGAAGTATAGCGTATGAGCCTTTGGTATATGGATGATGGAACTTTAGAAGTAAACAACTCATACTTTTGTTCCGTTGGATATACTACCAAAGTACCATGCAACATTCAACTTTTGTGAGTGTCTACACTACTTCTATAGTACAGATGGGTTGGTTCTAATGAACCGATCCTCTACAACAAACCCCCGCTGTTGCCATTATAGGCAGGCGGGGGTTTTAATGTGCTGAAAATTAGCCTATGTTTAACCTTCTGTTTATACCAAATTAAAAGCTTTGGCCAGCAGCCGATAGGACTGAACACGCTTATCAAAGTCATGAATCGATGAAACGACCAGTAACTCATCGGTGCGATACTGCTCAGCCAGTCTCAGCAGCTGTTCCTTGCACTGTTCAGGAGTGCCAACAACACGCCATGCTGCGGACTGACGCAGCCGCTCACGATCAAATTCTGTATAGGGATAGGACATGGCTGTTTTCACCGATGGAAGAGAATTCATTTCTTTACCCTGCATGAGTAAAAGGAAATACAAACTAGCACTGGACGCCAGCTGCTCAGCTTCCTCTTCAGTTTCAGCGCAGGCTACCGTAACTGCCGCCATGGAGCGGGGCTTATCTCCTAAAATCGAAGGCATGAATTGCTCGTGGTAACGCGCGGTAGCTTCTACGCCGCCCGGAGTACCGAAAAATTGGGCAAAGGCATAGGAGGCACCCATCATCGCGGCCAATCTGGCGCTCTCCCCACTGGAGCCAAGCAACCATAATTCAGGAACGGTCGATATCATCGGGGAGGCGTGAAGACCAGCAAACCGATGATTGTCAGGCACCGAATCATGGAAGTAGTCGATTAAATCTAGAATCTGCTGTGGATATTGTTCGACAGCTTGGTATTTCCCTTCCTGCAAAGCGCGAGTAGCCAGCGGCAAGCCGCCTGGAGCACGCCCAATCCCCAAGTCAATGCGTCCTGGGTGGAGCGCCTCCAGCAGACGGAAGTTTTCAGCTACTTTATATGCGCTGTAGTGTGGTAGCATAATACCGCCTGAACCCACACGAATACGCGATGTATGAGCGGCCAAATGGGCAATCAATACCTCGGGACTGGAGTGTGCTAGTGTTTTGGACGCATGATGCTCGGATACCCAATAGCGGCTGTACCCCAGTTGATCAGCTTCACGCGCTAAATCTGTTGTATTAGACAATGCATCTTGAGCGGAACCGCCTTCAGGAATATGAGATTGGTCCAGTATACCCAGTTTAAGCATTTATAATCACCTCTTACACAACTGTATCAAACACAACTCATTTGGTCAAAATTCAAAAATGGATAGGTTGGAGTTTGTGGATCTTTTCGTTATAATAAAAGATGCATAAGGGATGAGAGAACATTCCTGCTCATGGAGAGGGGATTGAATTTGTGTTAAGAACACCTTTGGGGCGTGTCCGGCTCATGCTCTGGATTCAAGCTATAGCGTATTTGGCGATACTATTCACCCACCAGCCGCTGCAAGCTGCGGGCATGACCCAAGCGGTTATGGTGATTGGTAACATATACCGGGTGAGCTTTCTGTTGCTCCTCGTTGCTCTGATCTATGGAAAAACCGCATTGCATTGGTCTATACGGCGGCCTCTTTTCATTATGTTTGCATCCTTCATTCCGTTTGGCCTGATGATTATGGATTTTGTTTGGGTGCGAAAATGGACAGGGGATTCGGCAGCAGAACAGCGAACTGCATCGTAAACTTTGCAGAGATGCTTTGCTGTGAAGTGTCGAGGAGCTTGTCAGAGTAAGCAGGACTGGCTCCGATGCAGTTGAAAGAACATTACGCAGATAGATGCGTGGTGTTCTTTTTTTATGCACCGGAACCGGAGGAAACTGTTAACTCAATCTAATGCTAAGATTTGAACTAAAAATTCAGCCGTCTTGCGTCTATGGAAACCTTCTACCCAATGTCCGGTGAACGGATAAACTTCAATTGTTTTTGGTGATTCAATGCGGTTATAAGCAGCAAAAATCGTCTCTGGCATGCACACCGTATCCTTCAACCCTACAGATACCATGACCGGGATACGAATGCGATGAGCTAAATTCATCACGTCAAAATAACTCAATGTATGTAGTACCTGCTCCAAATGCTCGGGGAAGCGGTTTGCGAATTCGGCAGCTTCTGTCAGTGAACTGGTAGAATTCATCATGCCAAAATCCATATGACACATATTAGGAATATCCGCTACTATAGTAGCAGCTTTATCGCTGAGCACACCCACCATTAATGCAAGTCCACCACCCTGGCTGGCGCCACTGATTGCGATTTTATCTGCATCGACATCGGACTGCTCCGCCGCCCAATCTACGGCTCTAAGGGCATCAGTTGTAATCGTTTTGTAGTAGCAGGTATCCTTGTCCAATATTCCTTTCGTAACCCAGCCTTTAACGGTTCCGTGTGGATCATTTCGACGATCTCCCGTTTCTCCTCCCTGACCACGAACATCTACCGCCAATACAGCAAAACCAAGCATTAGCCAAGATGAATAATCTTCAGGATAGCCCTTTCCGCCTGTGTAGCCATGAAACAGAACGATGCATGGCAGTTTTTGATCCCCAGCATATCGGGGGCGTACATACCAGGCATGCAGAGGCGTATCATCGACCCCCTCAAAAGTGACCCGATAGGCCATCATATGAGGATACGGTGTTTCTACGGGCGTTTTGAATGCATGTACAGGTTTGGCGTAAACTTCTCTCAGTGTTTTGTCCCAAAATAAATCCATATCTTTGGGGGTGGTAAGATCGGGACCGTACTGCTTCAATTCGGCAATTCTTTTTTCAATAACATTCATAATCAAAAATTCTCCTTCATATCGAATGAGTTCGCCTTAAGTTTTACTTGGTAAAGTGGACTTCTCCAGCTCTCTCAGCAGCTCAAATGCTCTTTCATTAGTGTCTCCGCATGTATCCTTATCCGCATGAAAGCCACTGCATACGGCAGGACGCTCGGGTTTTCCAAATAATTGGCAACGGTAATCAGGCGTGAGCTGAGGGCATGGAACACCAGCAGGTTTTCCGTCTGGCATGCCGGGAATAGGGGAAGAAATCGTAATGGCAATGCAACATGCAGCACATCCTACTCGACACTCCAGTGGGGGTCACTCCTTAATAATTTGTTATTTTTGTAACTTATGCATGAAGTGACTTCAGTGAAGCCATAATGTGAGGATGGCACAAAAAAAGCAGGAATACAAGGATAAACGAATAGGAGACACACTTTTCACACAAAGAGCATAAATAATCTGGGAGGCACGTAGGATGATATCAAGCCCCCAAATCAGCGTTCCATTGCGTGGTAATATTAACCAATTGGTCTCTGTGTGTTCAAAAGGAGTTCGAGTGGTTAATAATAGAACACAACGATAAAAACTTAAACGAGGTGACGCAAAATGAGTTGGTTATGGGCATTGATTGTTGGCGGTATTATTGGTTGGTTGGCAGGAATTATCGCAGGTCGTGATGTTCCGGGTGGCGTGATTGGTAACATCATCGCTGGTTTTATCGGTGGATGGTTGGGTAGCTTGATTCTGGGAGACTGGGGTCCTGAAATCGGATCGTTCTACATCGTTCCTGCATTAATTGGTGCGATTGTGCTAGTCGTGATTGTGAGCTTGATCTTCCGTTCCGTTGGACGGAGCAGAGGTTAACTTTACGAATTATTGAATAGACTCGTCCTATGGGACGCGAGTCAAAATGGAAAAAAGCTGCTTCCGCAAGGTTCACAAATGAACCTGTGGGAGCAGCTTTTTTTGAGAAAAGGTTACATATTCCCCTATTGAAACCGTCTGATATGAGGAACAATTAGCACGCCCAGCACGATACACATGCCGATGGCTGCAAACATACCAATGGTGAGGATACCACCAAGCTTGTCCGCCACGGCACCTACGGCCAGATAGCCGACCGGAAGCAGTGCAAAGGAAAACATCAAATCCAGACTGGCTACACGTCCAAAGGATTCAGCGGGAACTAATTCCTGCAGGCTTGTCTCCCAGATAATCGCAAAAATCATAATGCCAAATCCTTCGAGCATCATGCTCATAATTAATCCTGGCATCCAGGTGACTATAGACAACAGCAGTAAGGCGAGACCGCTGACAAAAGCTCCTAAGTAAGCGAGCAGACCGCGGTGTTTCCAATGCTTGCGTGATCCATACACAAAGGCTCCCAGCATGGCACCAATGCCACTACTTGCCATTGCAATGCCGTATACGACTGGATTATAGCCATGATGAACCTTGAACAGCCACGGGATGAGCACAGCGATAATACCTGAATAACAGATATTAATGAAAGAAAAGGCGAGAATCGTAATCCATAGCCACGGATGACTTCTGAGAATAGCAAAGCCTGCTATAAAATCCTTGAGAAAATGTTGTCCACCCTGATCTTCCTGTTCTGAATCGGCCTGACGTTTACCGATGATGGAGGCCAAATGAGCACTTAGCATCCAAAAACAGGCAAAGGATACCAGATAAGCGATAGAATCCAGTCCAAAGCCGACACCTGGGGAGGAAAAGGATACAATAAAGCCTCCTAGCGGAGGACCGAGTAGACGAACGGCTTGTATACTGATTTGACTTAGCGCATTGGCAGCATTGCGGATGTCCGGTGTGAACACTTGTGCACGTAAGGCCGAATAAGCCGGATTAAAGATACCATCCATCAATCCGTACAACGCAAGGCCAACGAATAGGAACGGCAACTTCATCCCGTCCGTAAACATCAACACCGATGCAACGAACATCAGACCAAAGCGGGCGACATTCGTGAACAGAAGAAGGCGAATTCGGTCAATTCTGTCCACGATCATTCCTGCGAAAGGAAGAATAAGTACGTTTGGCAGCATATAAACCGTCATCGCCAATCCCATGATGGTGGTCGAGCCTGTCAGAGAATAGATAACCAGTGGCAAAATGACTGTCGTAACAGAACTTCCTAACATAGCGATCCAATGTCCAAGCCACAAGAGGGTGAACGCTTTGGATTGCTTTAAAGGTGAAGTAAAGGTAGCCCAGGCTGAGTGCCTTCCTTCGGGAGATAAAGCTGAATTTTGGGTATCCATGATCACACTCCGGTAAATATTTCTAATCTGCATATTAAAACCTATTATACGAAATCTCTTATGTAATGGTACACAAAAAGTTGCTGCGAGGGGAGTGAAAATGAATAGCCTGCTTATGATTGAGTCAACCTAGAATAGCCTTAGATGATAAAAAAATATAACTTACATTTTGGATAGGGATTATTGGATAAAAGCATTGACGCGCGAAAATGAATGATGTACTATTCAATGACTAGCCTGCGCTAGGTGATCAAGAAAAAGGGAAAGAGTGTGAATAACATGAGAAAATTTAGTTTTTTACCGATTGTATTCATCGTGATGGCATTGCTGGTTTCGGCTTGCGGCAACAATGATAAAGGCGCGGGCACGAATAATGCATCTACTGGAGAGAACGGTTCTAATAATGGAAAAGCAGATACAACGGCTGCAGCTACTCTTGAATCTGTCAAAGCCAGTGGCAAGCTGAGAATCGGTACGGAAGGTACCTATGCTCCGTTTACTTACCATGATGCTGCTGGCAAACTGACAGGCTTTGACGTCGATATTGCAACTGAAGTAAGTAAGCGCCTGGGTGTGCAACCGGAATTTATCGAGACGCAATGGGACGGAATATTTGCAGGCTTGAACTCCAAGCGGTTTGACGCAGTATTCAATGAAGTGTCTATTACAGATGAGCGCAAGCAAAAATATGATTTCTCCGATCCGTACATTGTCTCTAAGGCAGTTCTGATCGTGAGTGAAGATAATACGGACATCCAGAAATTTTCGGATCTAAAAGGTAAAAAGGCAGGGCAATCCCTGACTAGCAACCTGACTCAAATCGCAAAAAGCAACGGTGCGGAAATTGTAGCAACCGAAGGATTCAACCAAGCTATTGATCTCCTCACTTCCAAACGGGTAGATGCGACCGTCAACGACGGATTGTCTTATCTGGATCTGAAAAAGCAAAAGCCTGATGCTCCGATCAAAAAGGTGGACGAATCTGCGGATGCTTCACACAGTGCAGCTGTATTTAATAAAGGCAGCGAAGATTTGATCAAGGCAGTCAACAAAGCGTTGGCTGATATGAAGGCTGATGGTACGTATCTGAAAATTTCTGAAAAATATTTTGGAGCCGATGTGTCCAAATAATAAAGGATGTCTGTACAATGGATGATCGCCAAATACAAATTATTATGGATTCATTATTACCTCTGCTAAAAGCAGGGGTTTCTTTTACGATTCCGCTCACGCTGATCTCTTTTGCTCTGGGACTCGTGCTGGCGCTGATTACTGCGCTCGCCCGGTTGTCCAAATGGAGAATACTTAAGCTGATTTTCGGCTTCTATGTATGGGTGATTCGAGGAACTCCTTTGCTGGTGCAATTGTATATTATTTTCTATGGTTTACCTTCGGTGGGTATTACACTGGACCCATTTATTGCTTCAGTGATCGGTTTTACGCTCAGCGTGGGGGCCTATAGCTCTGAAATTATGCGTGCGGCTATTATTTCCATTCAGGAGGGTCAATGGGAGGCAGGATACTCCTTGGGGATGACACGTTGGCAAGTGCTGCGGCGGATCGTGCTCCCCCAAGCTTCCCGTGTGTCGGTGCCTCCGCTTGCCAATTCATTCATCAGTTTGGTAAAGGATACCTCACTGGCTGCCACTATCACCTATGTGGAAATGTTCAGAACGGCTAATCAGATTGTAGCTACCACATACGAACCGTTATTAGTGTATACCGAGGCTGGGGTTATTTACCTGATATTTAGCACGATATTGACGGTGCTGCAAAATTATTTGGAAAAGCGTCTGAGTCGTTTTTCCGTTAGATAAAGGAGATTGTACCGGTGATCCAAATTCGTAATATACACAAGTCGTTCGGCTCGCTGGAAGTGCTTAAGGGGATTGACGTGACGTTGGATAAGGGGAAAGTGCTTGTAATTATCGGTCCTTCCGGTTCTGGTAAAACAACGCTTTTACGCTGCTTGAATTTGCTGGAGGTTCCCGGCCAGGGAGAAATTCAGGTAGGTGATATTACACTGAATTTTACGAAAGGGACGAAGCTTCGGCAAGAAAACATTTTGGCGCTGCGTAAGCGGACAGGGATGGTATTTCAATCCTACAACCTCTTCCCGCATATGACTGCCGTACAAAATGTGATGGAGGGGCAAGTCACGGTTCAGAAAAAGAGCAAGGACGAAGCGCGCAAACATGCATTGGAGCTGCTTAAGAAGGTGGGATTGGCTGATAAAGCGGAATCCTATCCACATCAATTGTCGGGAGGACAGCAGCAACGGGTCGGTATTGCCCGGGCAATGGCGGTCGAACCTGAGGTGCTTTTGTTTGACGAGCCGACCTCTGCTCTTGATCCCGAGTTGGTAGGTGAGGTGCTCAAGGTCATGAAGCAGTTGGCTGCCGAAGGGATGACGATGGTTATTGTCACCCATGAAATGAAGTTCGCGGCAGAGGTTGCTGACCATGTAATCTTAATGGATCAGGGCGTAATCATTGAGCAGGGTACGCCATATCAGGTGCTAGAGCAGCCAACCAGCCCACGGGCCATCCAGTTTTTGAACCGACTGAGTGGGGAAACGGAATAAACTGAACAGACAGGCAGCTACAGCTGGGCATTTGAAAAATAAAGCCTCGCACCCGTAGCTGCCTTTTGCTCATCAGTTGTCCTCTTTTATTTTACTTTCATTTTAATGTAATCAAGAAGGTAATCAAAAGAATGCAACAGCCTGTTAAAAATGGAGCGAACATATTCGCATCAAATAATAATCCCGCTAGAGTAGGACCTAAAATATTCCCGACACTCATATAGGCATTATTCATACCAGCTACATATCCTTGCTCATTTCCTGCCATCTTCGACAATTGTGTATTAAGAGCTGGACGAAGCGTAGCTGTAGCAAAGAAAATAAGGGAAGTCACAAGAAAGATACTCCAAAAATCTTTGGCGAAGAGAAATAAAATATAAGCAGCAGAGGTGAAGAGAAGCGAGCCTTTGATCAACCTTTTTTCACCAAACTGATGGATCATTTTAGCAACAACTAATGCCTGCATACCGACGCCGATCACAGCACCTGCAGTTAGAAGGATTGAAATATTTTGCGGTGAAAATTGGAAGCGATTCGTTACATATAAACCAAGAACGGATTCAAAATTAGCAAGTCCAAAAGTCATCACCAGGACAATGACAAAGAACATCGCATATTTTGATTTCAATGACCTTGCATACTGTTTGAAAATAGACTCTCTTTGATGATTAATTCTTGCTCGTGCTGCCTTCATTTGTTCTTTCGATAAACTTTCAGGTAAACAAACGATTGAAAAAATAACTGCAATCATAGCTGCACCTGTTGCTGTATACAGTGGCACTCTCGTTCCATATCCTGCAAGAAGGCCACCAAGTCCTGGACCAATGACAAATCCAAATGACATCGCTGCCGCTAGCAGACTATTTCCTTTGCCACGTTCTTCGGTTGTTGTAATATCAGCTACATATGCCATCATGGGTGGAATAATCAGGGCTGCTGCAACTCCTTCTAGAAGTCTAGAGGTATACAGCATCCACAGCTCATCTCCAATAGCAAAGATGAATTTAGCTACAGCAAAAACAATAACACCTGCGACGATAAAAACTTTTCTCCCATATCGATCAGACAGCTGCCCAGTCATGGGCGAGAGCAGGAATTGCGTTATGCCATAGGCTGCCACCAATAAACCGATGGCCTGCCCACTGGCACCAAATTCAATGATCAGTTCCGGCAGAATAGGGGTGATCAAACCCACGCCGACCATCACAATGAATATATTGATCATGAGAATTGCGAGTATTCTTTTCATACAAAAAAAACCTCCTTATCCATTGGTTTCTGGATAGGAGGCAGACATACGAACAAGAAGATACACTGCTCCCGTCAAAGAAGCAATGCTCTTATCGTTAATACCCAAAAGCCTACACTAATCCTATCCAGAAAATTCGTAAGATTACGTTTTTTCTTTGGGAATAGGATTAGTAGATCATTGGCTTAAGGTCACCCTTTCGGTACTTTATTGTTTATCAATGTAACATAAATTTCATAATGAGGCAATAAAAGGATGAATCAGAAGAAGCCGACTCGTCCTTCGGATACATTTTTTAACCAGTCCTGCTTGCGGCTTTTATCAAGCTCGCCTCGCATACCTTTAATAATCAGCTCAATATCGGCTTTTCCTTGTTCATGCCATTCTAGAGCCGTACTGACATATAGTTCTCCGAGCTGAGCCAGGGAGAAGCCGTCTGTCATCGCTGCCGCCTTCTGTGTACCTGTTTCACCTGCAAAAACAAGGAAGTTACGCAGCTTGAGATACGCGAGTCGCAGCGCTTCGTCAGGCAAACTGATTTCATAAGCCCGATCGAAGCGGCCCGCCCGGTTCATCAGACCCGGATCGATTTTCTCGGGATAATTGGTCGTTCCGATCAGGAAGATACCCTCCTTGGACGTAGCGCCGTCGAGCGTATTCAGGAAAAAGGAACGAACCTCCTGAGGCATGGAATCAATGTCCTCAATGACCAGCACCATCGGAGCCAGGCGAGTAGCTGCCTCGAACACCTCTTTGACCGATTCACTGGTTGTATATTCTGTAATTTGCCAGTAAGCGGCCGGACCTGGCACGCTATTGGCAATAGATTTCACTAGGGTTGTTTTACCGTTGCCTGGATGGCCGTATAGCAGAATCCCACGCTTGTAAGGAATGTTATAAGTCTGATAGAAGGTACGATCCGCTTCAAAAAACTGATCAAGTGATCGGAAGATATCCCGCTTGATTTCCGCTTTCAAAATCACGTCATCCCGCGTAATTGCGCGGGTTATCGGTTCTGCTTGTCGGGAGAGTCCACGGCTTGTATCGGTAAAGACGGTGACACGCTTCATATTTTGCTTGCGTTCACGACCGCGTACTCCTGCGAGGAAGCTTTGCAGCTCCTGGTCGCCTATGGCAAACACATAATCTTCATTATATACGCCATTATCACGGAAAAAGGGAACTCGTGCCAGTGCAATCCCCCATTTGGGATAGGCAAATACATTGTTACGCATCGACAGATGCACACCGTATTCAGGAGTTGGCCCGTCATCGTCATACTGGATGGTACGTTCCTCCAAACGATCGAACACCCGTGCCACATGCTCCAGCTCAGGGCTGCCTGAACGAATATCCTCCTCCAGCAAATCCCAATACTCAATATTGGGATCATCACTGGCGTACAACTCATATTTTACGCCATAGCGGTTATAAAGTGCTTCACTAATACCGTCGATCAGACGGGCATAAGCAGCATAACCGGTAATGCGTCCATCTGTACGTTCGTCAAATTCATAAATAGCTGGGGTGTCTATACTCAACATTATTTTGCTCCTTTCAGGGCGGCCAGCGGTCTACATTTGGCTACAACGGCTGCAAGTCCTGCCCCGGTAACACTTTCAATAATATCATCTACATTTTTGTAGGCTTGTGGAGATTCGTCGATAATACTTTCCAGAGATGCCTGGTTGACCACAATTTCGTCGTCTGTCCCTACACCCAGAGCGCCTGCAAAATCGTCCACACTCACGAGCCGTTTGGTTGCAGATCGCGAGCGAATACGGCCCGCTCCATGACAGATGGAGTGAAAGTTATCCTGACCGCCTGGTAAACCTACCATAATATAAGAGGCAGTCCCCATAGAACCGGGGATCAGGGCCGGATGCCCAGTCGACTGATAAGGTCGCGGATTGTCGGGGTGTCCTGCTGGAAGAGCGCGCGTCGCACCTTTACGATGTACAAACACGCTACC
Organism: Paenibacillus sp. lzh-N1; assembly: GCF_002872435.1. Lineage (NCBI taxonomy): Bacteria > Bacillati > Bacillota > Bacilli > Caryophanales > Paenibacillaceae > Paenibacillus > Paenibacillus sp. lzh-N1. The sequence goes on from NZ_CP025696.1 coordinate 3,266,944, forward strand.
GTGATCTGAATGGGATTCCTCCCAAGCATAATTGTGCATCAGATCGTACAGAGTACGCAACTCGCACTTTGTACCAAAGACATCGCGGAAGGCTTCTCGCACGGAGTATGCAATCAGATGTCGGTTCACCACAGCATAATTCAGCGCTGAGTACATCATATCCACATAATGTGCTGCCTCGGGATGATCCAGCGGTGCGAATACCAGTCTCGGATCGGAGGTGCCGAGACCGAGACGGCTCATCGCTTTGGCAATGGCAGATGAACTGGTCTGGCTGACTGCTCCCCCCCAAGCACGTGATCCGGAATGAATCATCACAGCCACCTGACCGTCGAACATCCCCCAAGCTTCAGCGACTTCTCTATTTTCTTCTGCAATTTCAATCGCCTGAATTTCGACGAAATGATTGCCTCCACCCAGCGTGCCGAGCTGCCGATGAGCCCGGTGCCAAGTACGATCTTCGACGAGATTCAGCACTTCCTCGTCAAAGGAGAACTTACTGTGCTCTACATGGCTCAGTGAGGTGGATTTCTTAGGAGTGTAGCTATCCGGGATATATTTATTAGGCAAGCCATGCAGGCCTTTGCGTACAATATGCTCCAGCCGTATATCCGAATAATGTCCGCGTTGGTGGGCTTCCATCGGCAAGTATTTGTCGATCGTCTTAACCAACTTGCGGCGCAGCTTGATTTCCTTCAAGGCATCCTTGTGCAGATTGGTCAGGTGTACGCGCATGCCACAGCCGATATCGCTACCGACGATGGAGGGAGATACATAGCCGTCTTCCATTCCCCATACCGCAGTTGTACCGATGCAGGTTCCGACGCCTACATGTACATCCGGTGTGTATCCCATATAGCGGATACCTGGAATTTGTAAATTGTTATTAGCCATCTCGAACACTTTGTAATCCAGTGAGGAAAAGAGTTGCTGCGAAGCGTACACGGTCAGATCCCCTGCCGGAAGCTTCATCAGGTGGCTGTATGGTCCTTCATGAAAAGATGAATTGGTCGTAGGTTGTATATTCATAATAAATGGGTAGTTCCCTTCTTCATGTAAATTCATAACATCGTATAAAAAGATTTGAAAAAAACAAAAAAGCCGCAGACTTGTCGTCTACGGCTTCCTGCACCGAAAGTGTCATTACATTTTATGATTAGTACATCATAAAAATATAAATAACCTGTTCTTTCAATAGCATACAAAATAAAAAAAGCCTGGCATATCACGCCGTCAGACAGCGTGATACCCCCATCATGTTGCCCGAACGGGGCCGATGAGACGAAATTTCGAATATGTGATTGTATCATGCTGACTGATTGTCATTATCGTGTAAAGCTTGGTCATGTCTGTCGGCCCCCTTTTCTTAAAGTTAATTGATATGTTAATGGAAACCTGTGGAAGCTGTCAACCCTGAAAGATAAAAGTGTGGAAAAATGTGACTATACGCATGGTGAAGTGTGAGTAACATCATAGTTCAATTGACCCAAAGCTGTTATTGTACTGAATATTCAAATATTCAGATATTGTTGATCGTTATGAAACAATTCTGTGAGGGGGACGGCGCAGGAATGGAAGGAGATCTCCAGAAGTTTAAGGCTGACTTTTTCAAAGCATTGGCTCACCCTCTGCGCATCCGCATTTTGGAGGTGCTGAGTGAAGGGGAACGGAATGTGAACGAGCTGCAGACTGCGCTTGGTTCCGAAGGTTCTGCCGTATCGCAGCAATTGGCTGTTTTACGGGCTAAAAATTTGGTGAACAGCTTCAAGGAAGGCACAACGGTCGTGTATTCACTACGTGATCCGCTCTTAACGGAGCTGCTAGCGGTGGCGCGGCGAATTTTTGACAATCATTTAGTCGAAGCGATCTCGTTGCTGGAAGGCATACGTAACGAGAAGTAATGCTACTACAGAAAAGAAGGGTTACAGGATGAAGTGGAGAGGAAGGTTTGAAGGCTATAACGCAGGGGCTTTACGAAAGGATTTAATTTCTGGAAGCATTGTGGCGATTGTGGCTATCCCGCTCGGTATGGCGTTTGCCATTGCATCGGGGGTAAAGCCGGAATATGGTCTGTACACAACCATCATAGCGGGAATTTTGATTTCACTACTGGGTGGGTCCAAATTTCAGATCGGAGGACCTACAGGTGCGTTTATTCCGATTTTGCTGGCTATAGTCATGCAGTACGGCTATGAGAATTTACTTATAGCTGGTTTTATGGCAGGCATTATGCTCATTTTAATGGGTGTTCTAAGGCTGGGGGCGTTGATCAAATTTATTCCCAAGCCCGTAACCATTGGCTTTACAGCCGGGATTGCCGTGACGATCTTCAGTGGTCAGATTGCTAACTTTCTCGGCTTGCGCGGGGTAGAGCGACATGAAACTTTTCTGCCTTCGATGGCAGAGATCATCCATCGGCTTCCTTCACTCAATGTGTACAGCATCCTGACAGCTTGTATCTGTCTTGCTGGACTTATTGTGGTGCCTAAAAAATGGCCCAAGATACCTGGCTCACTGGTCGGCCTACTCTTGTCAACGCTGGTGGCAGCTTTGTTTTTTCCAGGGCAGGTGGCTACGATTGGCTCTGCTTATGGCGAAATTCCGGCATCTTTGCCTGAGCTGCATATTCCTGCAATGACGTGGGAATTAATCGTGAAGCTCTTGCCGCCAGCACTTGTTATAGCGATGCTGGGGGCTATTGAATCACTGCTTTCAGCGGTGGTAGCTGACGGGATGACGGGAGACCGCCATAACAGCAATCGCGAACTGGTTGGACAAGGGATTGCCAATTTGCTGACACCACTATTCGGCGGTATTCCTGCGACAGGTGCCATTGCCCGTACGGCCACCAATATCCGCAACAACGCGGTTTCTCCTATGTCAGGTATTGTGCATGGGGTCGTTGTACTCCTCATTCTGATGCTTTTTGCACCTTATGCATCTAATATTCCGTTAGCTAGTATGGCACCGGTGTTGATGGTAGTGGCCTGGAATATGAGTGAGCGCAAGCATTTTGCGCACATCCTCAAAACACGGACAGCGGATTCTATTGTGCTGGTCGTCACCTTTTTGCTGACGGTTTTTACGACGCTGACAACGGCTGTGGAGGTCGGCCTGATTCTGGCAGTTGTATTGTTTGTCAAACGTATGAGCAATACACTTTCAGTAGATAAGGTGCTTCCTGACCCTTCTGTAAAGCATGAAAAGGTAGGCGCACATATGGTCACAGAGCAGCATGATTGCCCGCAGGTGGCTATTTATAATGTGGAAGGCCCCCTATTTTTCGGTGCAGCTTCAGCGTTGGAAAACTCAGGTGTAGGAGGACAGACTGGTCTCCAGCAAGGGATTTTGTTGTTGCGTATGGGAAAGGTCCCTTTTATGGATATGACGGGAGAAGCTAACTTTACTGCATTAATACAAAAATACCGAAAGTCTGGTGGAACAGTGCTTGTGTCCGGACTCCAGCCTCAACCGCTGGAATTACTGCATAAAACCGGATGCTATGACATGATCGGACAAAATCATTTTTTTGAACATACAGGAGAGGCCTTAACAGCAGCTCTTGCAATGGTAAATCAGGATCGGTGCAGTGGGTGCAGACAAATGGCTTTTCGAGAATGTACGAGCCTGTGTCGTAGAACCCAGGAAACCAAATCTTCCTTTCCAGAAGGAGCCGTTTCGGTTCCCATACCTGTAAATAGCGGCAGATAGCGCTTTTCTACTTTTGCTGCTGAATGCCGAAAAACCTCTTCTATGATCCGAAACAAAATGCACGAAGAAGACCCGCATTTGTTTTGAAAATGGAAGAGGTTTTTCGATTTTTCAAGAAAAAAAGGAATAAAATTCAAAAAAATGCTTGAATATCTGATTTTATGACACTATACTAGATTCAAAAGATACCATATGTTTCATTCTTTTGTTTTAAATTGTATTTTAATATATGCTTATCAACCTCCTCGATCACTTCTAGTATCCTACCCTACCTTTTTCTTCATTTTTTTCACTTACTTTCTTCCAGACTTGTCCACAGTTCTTAATTGAATATCGTTCCTTGCGGTCTGCACCAAAGGTTATTCACCTTAGAATATGACCTATGGATTTCACCCCAGAATCTATATTTTTTAAGGAGGTGAGTACCAGAGGCTATTTGTGAGCTTTTGACGCTGCTATCGGAAGGTTGTCTTTGAGAATCAAAAAAACCAAGTAAAGGGAGATGAAAAGTATTAATTAAGTCGAAAAATATCAAAAAGACGCTGTCGGTCGGTTTTACCGCTATTCTTGCTTTTTCTCTGATTTCTCCGGTGTATGGAGATTCCAGCACAACCTCCTCACCAGGAGCATCGACGATTTCCGCCAAGGTTTCAGCCAAGCTGAACCAGCAATTCAGCACCAGTGAGTATGTCACCTATCTGGTTAAATTAAAAGATCAGGTAGACACGGAGTCTGTTGGCTAAGCACGCATTTCAGAAAGCTTCTGCCGAGCAGATTTCCCCCGCTGCTGCTAAGCTTTCTGTACGTAAAACGGTTGTCAACTCTCTGATGGATACTGCAGAAAAAACTCAACCATCTGTGGAAGAATACTTAAAGAAGGAAGTCAATAACGGAAACGTAAAAAAATACAAGAGTTACTTTATCGTGAATGCATTTGCGGTAACCAGTACCAAAGAGGTCATGGATAATCTCGCAACCCTACCTGAGATCGACAAAATTTTACCAGATGAAAAGCGGGAGCTGCAAAAGGTAGAAATAGATAAGGATGCCCAGCCGGTAGGGGAGCAATCAACAGCAGACCAAACAGTGCAGACCAAACTGCTGTCGACCTGGCTGTGACGGAAGAGAATGCACAAAAATCGGTGCAAGAATCCGTATATAAAGATGCGGTAACGCCAAGTCGTGTCGAGTGGAATATTTCTAAAATCAAAGCACCGCAGGTTTGGGCCAAAGGTATTGACGGCAAAGGCATTGTCGTTGCCAATCTAGATACAGGTGTTGAATATACTCATCCAGCACTGAAAAGAAAATGGCGGGGGCTGAATGCTTCTGGTCAAGTCGTGAATCCTGAGCTGAGCTGGTATGATGCGGTTAATGGAGCATCGCTGCCCACAGATTCCAATGGACATGGTACACATACGATGGGGACAAGCGTTGGCTCAGACAGCAACGGTACGAATGAAATCGGTGTTGCTCCGGGGGCCAAGTGGATTGCCGTTCGAGTATTCAATCCAGATACCACAGACTCCATCTTGCTGGACGGCGGGCAGTGGATTCTTGCGCCTGTAGATAAAAACGGCAAAAAACACCCTGAGCTTGCACCGGATGTGGTGAATAATTCTTGGGGTGGTGGACCTGGTTTGGACGAATGGTATCGCCCAGTGACCAAGGCGTGGAGAGCGGCTCAAATCTTCCCTGAGTTCTCCGCAGGCAACACAACACTATCGAACCCGGGCGGACCTGGGTCTGTGGCTAATCCGGCAAATCTGCCTGAAGCCTACGCCACGGGAGCCACCGATATCAATAACAAGCTGGCCAGCTTCTCGTTGCGTGGTCCTTCTCCTTATGGCGAAGTGAAGCCAGAAATCTCGGCTCCTGGCGTGAACATCCGTTCTTCTGTACCGGGCGGGGTTTATGAGGGTGGATGGAACGGTACCTCTATGGCAGGCCCGCATACTGCCGGATTAGCGGCATTGCTGCTTCAGGCTAAACCATCTTTGACCGTGGATCAATTAGAGGATGTTATTTCGAAAACAGCGACACCGCTGACAGACAGTCAGTATCGGACCTCACCCAACAATGGTTATGGATATGGTCTGATCGATGCGCTTGCTGCGGTGAACTCCGTACTTAACTAAGAATATCAGACAGGTTTAAAAAAAGATCCCCGAAAATCCCTTTGGGTGGCTCGTACAAAGATGTATGCACCTGCTAACCGTGTGTTGCACTCATGACGTAGCCGCTAAAAGAGGTTTTCGTACATAAATGAACATAAAAGTCATAGAATTTCAAGAAAAATGCAAAAAAATGACTTGTATATCTGTTTTGGTAACTTTATACTATCCATAATATATGATTTTATATCAATTTTTAATATAAAATGTAATGATATAACATGTTTTTTTCTTCGAAATGCTCCTGCTTTTTCTCCTAGGTATCTACTAAAATTTCATCGCTTTTCTATTGGATTATAAACTCACCTATGAAGTACTGCCATCTATGAACAGCCCAATACTTTTATATCTTTCTATAATCTATGAAGGAGGTGGTCGCCAACACATCGTATTGCGCAAGCCGCGTGTTTGATGTGCAAGGCATGAGGTCTGACTCTTGTACAGGTTATTCCAGAATTATTAAACCTAGTAAAAGGAGTGGAGAAGTAATTGATTAAACCTAGACTTTTCAAGAAACCGTTATCTATTGGACTCTCTTTGCTTATGGCCTTTTCATTTGTTCAACCCGCTTTAGCGAAAAACACACCGGATGGCTCCAAGCTGGAGCTGAAATCAGCCTCACACAAGGTCACAACCGCGAAGGTGTCCCCGAAACTGACCAAACAGTTTGAGGAGAACAACTATGTTACTTATTTGGTCAAATTAAAAGAACAGGTAGATACCAACAAGGTTTCCAAAAATGCTCTCCAAAAGGCTTCACTTGAGAAAATAACACCTTCCGCTGCCAAAATGGCTGTGCGCAGCCATGTGATCAGCTCTCTGCGTGAAACGGCTTCCAGAACTCAATATGGGCTTGAAAGTTATTTGGATAAGGAATCAGAGAGCGGCGGAGTAAAAGAATATAAAAGCTATTTTATTGTCAATGCTTTGGCTGTCACGAGCACCAAGGAGGTGCTGGACCATATTTCGAAGCTGCCCGAGGTCGATAAAATTTTGCCGAATGAAACACGTTATCTGCAAAAGGTAACGGTTGATAAGCAGCCAGAGGACACAGGCGCCAAAGCGGCTGGAACAGCAACGGCAGCAACAGCAACGGCAAAGTCTGACACAGCACAGAAGGCTGTAGAACCGGAAAAGGACGATAGCAAAACATCGGCATTGCCCGGCAATACAGGCAAGAACGCTGTGGATCCATCTACGGTGGAATGGAATATATCCCATATTAACGCACCACAAGTGTGGGAAAAAGGAATTGACGGAACCGGAATCGTGGTCGCCAACCTCGATACAGGCGTAGACTACACGCATCCGGCCCTTCATCGCAAATGGCGTGGTCTGGATGCGGCAGGCAATGTCGTAAATCCAGAACTGAGCTGGTATGATCCGCATAGTCATGCGGCGCTTCCGGTCGATCAGGAAGACGATTCCCATGGTACGCATACGATGGGCACGATGGTCGGCTCCGAGGAAAATGGAACGAACCGAGTGGGCGTTGCCCCTGGTGCAAAGTGGATTGCGGTTCGGATTTTTAATCCGGAAACGACGGATGCGATTATACTGGACGGCGGTCAATGGCTGCTTGCGCCAAAAGATGCCCAAGGTAATCTTCATCCCGAGCTTGCTCCAGATGTAGTGAACAACTCGTGGGGAGGCGGACCGGGTCTTGATGAATGGTTTCGGCCTGTAGTTCAGGCGTGGCGGGATGCTCAGATCTTTCCCGAATTCTCCGCAGGGAACACCTCTCTCTCCAACCCGGGCGGACCTGGATCGGTAGCCAATCCGGCCAACTATCCGGAATCCTTTGCCACTGGGGCAACCGATATCAATGATAAACTGGGAAGCTTTTCATTGCTGGGACCCTCACCTTACGGTGAGATCAAGCCCGAAGTTTCCGCGCCGGGTGTAAATATTCGTTCAACCGTGGCTGGTGGCGGTTATAAAGGTGGCTATAACGGTACTTCCATGGCGGGTCCTCATGTTGCGGGTCTGGCTGCTCTGCTGCTGCAAGCGAATCATTCTCTTACCGTGGACCAGCTGGAGGAAATTTTGGAAAACACGGCTACCCCTCGGACAGACAGCACATATCCTACTTCGCCAAACAATGGATATGGACATGGTGTCATTAATGCACTCGATGCAGTCGGATCTGTCATGCAAGGTCTGGGCTCTGTATCCGGTAAAGTCGTAACAGGTGGCGACGATCTGGAAGCGCCTGTTCTTGAGCATACACCGCCTGCAGCTGCATTTGAGGGTCTTGATATACCTTTGACGGCTCATGTTACGGATGATGTTGGCGTAACAGCCGTTGAGGCATTTGCCAAAACAGCGGGTTCGTCAAACTATGTATACATTCCGTTGGAGCGGACCTCCGGAGACAGCAAAGACGGTACATATCAAGCGTCCATTCCGACCTTTTTGGTGGATAGCGCAGGTCTGGAATACTATATCCGTGTAAATGATTTCGGCAATAATGGTTTTGAAACGGAAGTATATAAGGTGAATGTCTCCAAAGGTGTTAAACCAGGCTACACACAAGACTTTGAAAAAGACATCGCCGGTATTAATATCGGTGGTCAGGGTAGTGTTTGGAAATGGGGAACCCCCACAAGCGGCCCTAAAAGCGCACATTCGGGTACAAAGGTCATCGCGACCAATCTCGAAGGCCAATACCAGACCAACACCAACAGTTATTTTATGGCTCCTCCTATTGATCTGACCGAGAGTTCCAAGGGGGCACTGGTCAGCTTCAAGCATTGGTACGATCTTGAAAACAATTCTGATTTCGGCAAAGTGTATGTAGCGACCACCAACAATCAGAATGCGTTTGAGCAGGTATTATCGTTTACTGGAACTAGCAATGGCTGGAAAACACAATATCTTGATTTGCGAGCATTTGCGGGTCAAAAGGTATACCTCCTGTTCAACTTTACTAGTGACAATACGATCGTGAAAGATGGCTGGTATATTGACGATCTGTCCATTCAGGAACCAGACGCCGTTGCACCTGCTGCCCCTGGCCATTTGACTGCTGAAGCAGATAATGTGGGCAATGTTACACTCGCCTGGGGTGCTTCCTCTGATGAAGATGTGAAGCAGTACAAGGTGTATCGTTCAACCCAGTCCGGCAAAAATTATACTTCCATCGGTACAACTTCTGGGCTGACCTACACGGATACGATCACCGTCGGTGGTGCGACCTATCATTATGCAGTGGCAGCCGAGGATTATAGCGGTAACGAAGGTGTCAAGTCGAACGAGGCTTCACTAAGAGTGGACGTGCCGGATACGCTGTATAGCGATCATTTTGATGGCAGCTCAGACAATGGTTGGACTCATTCCGGGACCAAGGATGAATGGGAACGCGGCATTCCTAAGGAAGTAGGACCGGGGAGCGCAGTGTCCAAGCCGAATGTGTGGGCCACCGATCTCGATAGCAACTATGAGAACGGTGCTGATTTTTCGCTGGTTACTCCAAAAATTAATTTGAATGGTATACGCAATGCAACACTGACTTTCAACCACTGGTTTGAAATTGAGGGCGGCTATGATCACGGATATGTAGAAGTGTCCAAAAACAATGGCGACACGTGGAGTGAGCTGGGTAAGTTCTCACATAATACAAGCGGTAAGAATTGGGCGCCTGTTTACTACAATCTGGATAGCTATACCGGCAATGAGATTCAAGTTCGTTTCCGCTTGAAATCGGATAACAGTGTGAACAAAAATGGCTGGTACATTGACGATTTCCGTGTGCTGGGTGTTCCAGCTTCGACAGTGACCAAGGATATCGTACCTGAGTCCAATATCAAGCTGGAAAAAGCGGAAGAACAATTCCCGCTGTATAAAATTACAAGCACTGAAAAGAGTGAATTCCAGGAAAAAGTGAAGCCGGCAGATGCATCCGTGGAGCGTGGACGTGTCGGTCTTGACAGTCTTCCAGCCAGTGCTACCGTTACGGTACTGGAAACCGGACGTTCGGTGAAAACAGACCCAACCACGGGCAAATACAGCTTCACTCATGTAGCAGGTGACTATACGCTGAAGGCCGAAGCCTACGGTTACGTGCCTCAGACGAAAGCAGTCACAATTGAAAATAACAAAGTCATCAGAGCAAACTTTAGTCTCCAGGCTGTCCCTCACGGTACGATTCACGGGGTTATTACCGACAAGCAATCCGGTGAACCGATCCAAAAAGCGAAAGTATTGGTGCTGGAAGATGCACGTATTGCTCCTGTAGAGACGAATGAGGCTGGAGAATTTACGCTGGACGTGCTGGAAGGAACATACACATTGTCCATTGCAGCCGAAAATTATTACAGTGACAGTGTTTCCGTGACTGCTCCTCCAAACGGCAGTGTTGAAGCGAATGTCACGTTGAAGCCTTTCATCGGTTTCCAAGGAGGCATTGCCTATGATGACGGTACAGGAGAAAATGCCAGAGCCTTTAACGCGGCAGGCAATTCATGGGCAGTGAGAATGACACCTGAGTCGGAAGTGGCACAAGTGACAGGAGCATCCCTTTTGTTCTGGAACTCTGCTTTCCCGAATCCGGGGGGAACGGCATTCCAATATTCTATCTATGACGCCTCCGGTGCAGCAGGAGCACCTGGACGACTAGTGGCTGGTCCATTCGACGGGACTGCTGTCCGGGATGAGACACAATGGACGACGGTGCAGCTTCCAGAGCCGGTGACGGTTCAAGGTGATTTCTACATCGTATATACACAGTCTGCGGTAGGCACACAGTCACCAGGTCTGGCTACAGATGAAAACAGCCCAAATGCGCTCCGCAGTTGGCAAGGTGTAAGCGGCACATGGAGCCAATCACCTGAAGAGGAAGGGAACTACATGATCCGGGCTATCGTCAGATATCCGGTGAATGCTCCAACGATTACGACTCCTACGAAGGCTACGTATACGCAGGAGGAAACGATTACCGTAACAGGAACTTCTCCGGCAGAAGGAGCTGATATTCAGCTCTTTAACGGTAAGGAGCTGACTGGCACAACGAAAGTGAAGGATCGTCAATTCAGTTTGTCGGTCGATCTTCAGCCAGGTGCTAATCCGCTAAGTGTTCAAGCGGCGGTATACGGCAAAGTAACAGATCGTTCCGAGCCGGTGGTTGTAACGCTCGATCAGACTAAACCGGGTCTGATCCTGACTTCACCTGATGAAGGAGCTCGTACAAATGCGGGTGTGGTCAGTGTAACCGGTACGGTGTATGACGAGTTCCTCACCGAATTGACGATTAACGGCGAGCCCGCTGAATTCGGAAGTGACGGTAGCTTTAATAAACGGCTGCTTATCAATGAAGGTGAAAATCAAATTACGGTAACGGCCAAAGATCTTGCCGAAAACGAAACGACTGTTACACGCTCGGTGTATGTCGATACAGCGCTGCCGAAGCTTGAAAATATTAGCCCTGCTGAGGATGTACGTATTACTCCAGGACAGCCGGTACGAGTAGCTTTTGACAGTGCATCCGGTTTGGAGGCATCCTTCCATGTGGAGCTGCCCTTTAACCTGTCCACTTTGGCCCGTAATGAAATTCCATTAAATGAAACTTCGTCAGGCCACTATGAAGGTACTTATCTCACTTCATCTTCTCTGAACCTGGAAGGCGGAGTCATCGTGATTCGGGTAAGGGATGCAGCGGGGAATGAAGTGGAGACGGAGGCGCCGGGGAGGTTGTATGTAACCCATGGTGGAGGAGAGGGCCCAGGTCCGAATCCACCTACATCGAATGAAAAGCCGGTAGCTATTATCCAGGCGAATGACTCAGCCAAGAAGAACAAAAATGTACAATTTAACGCCAAAGCTTCCCGCGATACAGATGGTGAGATCGTCAGCTACGGTTGGAATTTTGGTGATGGCGATACGGCAGTTGGTTCCAAGGTGAAGCATAAATTCACCACAGCCGGAACGTATACCGTGGAGCTAACAGTAACGGATAATGACGGCGCAACGGGTAAGGCAGTGCATACCATCACAATCCGTTAACAGCAAGTAAGAGGATGGGAGTTTTTTTAGAATACAATAAAGGTCTACAGCAAGCCACTGTTAATAGAGGCTGCTGTGGGCCTTTTTAAATTTGTCCAACAGTTCAGGAAGCGATACAATGAATGGTACTCTATGAAGTGAATCGTTTCACAATAATATTTTTAGCAGGAGAGGATCATATGATTCATTTGGAAAAAGAAAGCGGACGTATCCGTCTTGTGCTGGATGCCTATTTTATGGGGGAAGATATCGTTGTGCTCATATCAGGCGGTGATCAGCCTCACTTGGGGACGATTACTGCGGGGGCTAGGCTTGAGCCGATTCAAACCGTGCAATTGCAAAACCACAAGGAATTTTATATTACTGAAGAAATTGCAGTTCGCTTGCGTAAAGAGTTTGCGGGTAACTTCGCCATTTGCTGCGGGACGCATTTGGATCATGCAACCAAGGACGAAATCCGAGTGCTGACAGACATGGCTATACAAATGGGAAAAGAGCTCATTGAAGAACTTAAGCAAGTGCGCTTGTAGCGACCTTTTTAAGTGAACTCTCGAAAAAGTAGATTGCGATAGGGGTACTTACTAAAGGGATACTTAAAAAGCAATGCAAAACCATCATCCTCAATGTCTACAGATTTTAGCGCAGAGGATGGAATTAAACTACGGATCATTACATGAACTGCACGCTGGTCTCGCCTGTTGATCGCTTTAGCTAGGGCAGAAGCAAAGCACTCATTGCGTGCCAATTCGCGATACAGCGGAAAAACGGCTTTGGCAATGGCACGATGAACCTTTGGCTCAAATGTAAACTGCACCGTCCCTGGGGGAATCGTCGTACCGTTCGTGTAATAGAGCATCGGCGGCTGAGCTAAAAAGGAAACAAAGTAGCCAATCCCATTCGTACCTAAGCCTTGTTTGGCGGCAAATGGCGCTACCGAGCAGAGAAGGGATTTCATCCGATCCAAATTACCCTGAACGACAGCTCGTGACCATTGGACGGCAAAAGCACGTTGGGTTGCAATAGCTTTGTAAAATGGCAGCATGGCGGCGGATATTTTCCGAAGTGTCTCTGCATGTAAACGTTGGTGAGCCGAGCCCTTTCTGCGGGCTGTTCCACGATATAACATAGCTCCGTCCTCCTTGGCAGGATGCTCTCTTGGAGCGTAATTTATCTGTAATAGGTACAGTACTGTATGCCCGATTATCTCAAAAAGTGCTAAGATGCTACGCTTCTTCTTTTTAACGTTCTAATTTAAAAAATTGAAATAAGTACTGTCCTGATTTGTAAGATTGTGGTACCCTAGAACTTATATATTGCTATTATAATTATTGGAGTTGAATTAAACAGATGAGTGACTTGTACAAGGAGCCTCGATCTTCCGATCCTTTTCAGGAGCCGAACGATTATAACGCTCCATTTAACCAGCCCCCAGTAGTTCCACCTACAAACAGTAAAGCTGTTGCCTCGATGGTGCTCGGGATTTTATCTGTTGTCATTCCCTATCTTGGGTTGATTATCGGAATTGTGGGTATTATTTTGTCCAGTCTTTCCCTGAAGGAAATTAACCGTCATGGCGAGCAAGGCAGAGGTATGGCCATTGCTGGACTGGTATGTAGTATTATCGGCACACTGATTTATGCACTGATTATTATTTTCTTGGTTATTGTTTTTGTTGTGGCGGCCTCCAGTGGCGATCCGGATATTTTTTCAGACATTTAATGAATTAAAGAATGTTTGAGTCAGACAAACCATTCACGATTTGCCTATTGGATGCTATGATACAGGGAGTCCAATCAAGGAGAGTGAAGCTTTATGGCACGTACTCAAACACAAAAGGCGTTGAGCAAGGCGAAACGCGCCGGGATCTATTGCGCGGCACAGAGTCGTAAAACGAATGATCATTATGGCGAGATTTCACAGCACACGCGAATGAAGCCAACCAAGCAGGAACAATTACAAAAGGTCAAGCACAAGAAGCGAATCGTTCAGAGCGACGCTTCTTTTTTTTGTCTTTAGCGAGAATTTTTTTGATTTTATAGAAGTTGTCACAATCAGGAAGACAGTATTCGTTATACAGATAATGACGGACACACAAGGAGGTGATCCTATGGAACGGTTCAGCCCCGGGGCCAACGACCATACAGAACATGTAGAATCCGTCGTGGAATGCGTCAAAGCTGGCGATCAACAGGCTTATGCCACCATCATACGTACTTATGAAAAGCAGATATATATGTACTGCTATTACATTCTGAAAAACCGCGAGGAAGCGGAGGATGCGGTACAGGATATATTTATCAAAGTATATCAGGCAATAGGTAAATATAGACAGCAGGTTTCCTTTTCAGCGTGGCTTTATAAAGTAGCATACTATCACTGCCTGGATCAAATTAGGAAAAAAAGCCGCTGGCATCGATTAATATCGATCCAAAAAGAGCAACAGCAACATCTCGATGATTACTATCCATCCGATGATGAACGCGAAGTCGATGAGCTTTTAATGAATCTGAATTCAGAAGAAAGAAATCTTGTGCTGTTGAAAGCTGTTGAGCAGTACAGCTTTGAGGAGATCGGAGAAATTATGGATTGCAAGCCCGCGACTTTGCGAAAAAAGTATGAACGGTTACGCAAAAAGCTGATTCAGCAAAAAATAAAAAAAGGAGGGCTAACGAATGAGCGCATGGCAGGATCAAACTGAACACGAGCAAATGGAGCAAATCCGCCGCACGGTCCAAAATAAGAAGATGCCTCAGGTTAGCTATACGGATGACATTATGAAGAGGTTGGGGGAAATGGACGTGGTGAGTAGGAAGTTGACTCATAAAAAAGGCACATGGACCCAAAGAGTGGCTATCGGTGCGTCTGCTGCGGCAGTTTTGGGAGGACTGGTGCTGGGAAGCGGTTTTGTGTCTCCAGCTATGGCCGAAACGTTAAAAAACATCCCGTTGATCGGCGGCGTATTCCAATATAATTTTGACAGAAGCTTGCAGCAAGCCAGTAAATCTGGACTGACGACGACACCCCATTTGAGTGTATCCCGCGATGGAGTGACCTTAAACATCAAAGAGGTTATGTTTGACGGAACACGGCTGGTGTTCATGATTGAACGCCAAGGGGTAGAGGATGAGAGGATTATGTCCCCTTATTTGCCCGAGGATGCCGTGAGTGTCGAGGGGAATACATTGGAGAAGGTACCCGTGGAAAAGCAAAAAAAAGGGTATTTGTTCACACCTAAGGTCTTTATTGAAGGACAAAAGATGGTGTACGGTTTGTTTACGGACGCGGTTGGCAAAAAGGAAGACGGCAAGCTCATCAACAATATGGCTATGTATGAAATAACCAAAGGACTGTCAGAGAAAAATCTACTTGATGAATTTGAGATTACAGTAAAAGTGAATGTGAGCGGCTTCCATGAGCCCTTTGAATTTCAGGTGCCGGTGAAGAATTTATCCAAAAACAAAATTTTGCTGAAGCCTGATAAGACACAGAGCAGCGGAACGTTCAGTTACACGGTGAAGCAGATCGAGCTGACTCCGGTAACAACCCGTCTCATTGTGGACAGCAAGGGCAAAGTACCGAGCGCCGCAGAGCAATCAGGCGATTTAAGCGCGACTAAAATGTATTACGACATTGTGAATCAGGACGGAAATCAGCTGGAGCAACATATGTTAGGTCTGTTCCATCGCAGCCCTGATTCCGAATACCATGAGGATGAGGCATACAGTCCATTTGCAAAAACACCGACCTCCATTACGATCAAGCCGTACACTATGACGGTTAAGAAGGACTGGTCTGTGATAGAGGATCAAGAGGGAAATTGGGCCAAAACATATCATAAGGATTTGGAAATGACGATCCCAGTCCCATCTCAATGATAAAACAACCCAATCCGGACGATAAAGGAGAGGAAATACGAATGAAGCAATATATTAAAGTGAAGCGTATAATATTCAAATCGGCTATTCTAGCTTCAGTAACTATGATTATGGGTACAGGAGTGACGATTTCCGATACTGCATGGAAAATCCAGGCAGCAGATGCACAATCAACTGCCCCGGAGGCAAGCGCAAGCAGTCTGACCCGGGATGGCGTCACACTGACGGTCAAAAAGGTGAAATATGACGGGATTCGTCTGACCGTGCAAATTGAACGCAAGGGGATCACCAAGATCAGTACAATGCCTCCTTTCAGCAAGGACAAATCCCAGAAGTTAGAAAAGGGTTACTTAATAGATCCTCAAATATCTATTAATGGAGAAAAAATAAGTTTATTGAGAGTCACAAACGCGGTATTCGACGAAAATAAAAAAATGTTGGATAATACATTAGAAATCGCAATAGACAAAGGATTATCTGAAAAAAATCTGCCAGACTCATTTGAAATGGCATTAAAAATCAATGTTAGCGGCATTAAAGAACCGTTTTCATTTAAGGTGCCTGTGCAGAATACGGTGAAGGACAAACTGGTCCTTAAGCCGGAAAAAACGCAGAGCAGCGGAGATTTCAGTTATACCGTCAAGCAGATTGAGCTCTCCTCGGCCAATACCCGGACCATTATTGACAGCAATGGTAAAGTGCCGAGTACATCCAAACAGACTGGAAATTGGAGTGCAACCAAGATGTATTATGACATTGCGGACCCGCAAGGCAAACTGATTGCTCAAGAATTGATGGGAATTTATAACAAGGCTCCGGCGCTCAATTATCACGAAGTTGAAATGTATGCTCCGTTTGCAACCAGACCCTCTTCCATCACCATCAGGCCGTATACGCTGACCGTCAACAAGAAATGGGTGCCTATGAAGGATGCCCAGGGTAAAGAAGTAAAAACATACCATAAAGACTTAGAAATGATAATCCCATTGAATAATTGACCTTATACAGAAAAACAAAAGAAGCGGAGCGAATCGTTCAGGCAACGCTTCTTTTGTGCTTCGAAAGATTCAATCCATTACTGCAAAAAGGACTTGATAATAATTATCATTCTTGTTAGAATCATAAGAAAGAAGGAACCCTGGCAGGGGCTCCTTCATGATAAAGCTATGGTTTGGCTTGGAAACAAAGGTTTATTTTGCTTCAAAGGTTTTGCAGTCTGTTTCTTCGGACGTGTGAGTGTTTGCAGGCTTGTTGCTTACGATATAAATAGAGCTTGCGCTGCATTTATTATCCTGAGCCCAGTACGTGCATGAGTTGACTTCGCACAGAACGTCTTTTGCCATATTGTTCACCTCCTTACAGGGATGTGATGGGCTGAGCAAATATAATCACGGTCAGTCAAGGTAGGACTTGTCCAACTGTGCTTACCCTCTTGGTAAGAAGAGGGATTTTGCTATGCCTACTTGTACAATATCAAATGAATTTTAAAATTGCAATGTTTACACATTTTGCAGTTCAAAATAGACACAAGTGTTCCTTTTTAGTTAGAAAACAAAAAGCTGTCCTTGTGCAGAAGAGAATGTTCTTCTGCCAGAGACAGCTTTTTTATATTTTTCTAACAGAATGGCAGCACTAAAAGACTTAGCGTGCGTTAGGAATATTTACGATCGGATCAATATCAGCATCATAGTCTACACCCTCGAACTCAAAGCCGAACAGCTGGAAAAATTCGCGACGATATCCTTCAAGATCGGACAATTCATAGATATTATGGGTCGTCAGTTCCTCCCATATTTTCGCTACTTCTGCCTGCACATCCTCGCGCAGTTCCCAATCATCAATGCGAATACGACCTTCTTGATCTACCGCAGTTTCTGGTGCATACAGACGCTCGGCAAACAGGCGGTAGCTCTGTTCTATGCACCCTTCATGCAGCCCTTTCTCCTTCATCACCTTATATAAAGCGGAAATATACAGAGGAACGACAGGGATGGCCGAACTGGATTGGGTAACGAGTCCTTTGGTGACTGCGACGAAGGCGCGTCCACCCGTGGTTTTCATTTGGTCGTTCAGCTGACGTGCTGTCGCCTCCAGATGATCTTTTGCACTTCCGATACTGCCTTCTCGGTAGATGGCTTGGGTAATATCTGAACCGATATACGAAAAAGAGAAGGTAGTGGCATTATCAGCGAGTACGCCGCCTGCACGCAAGGCGTCAATCCACAATTTCCAATCCTCACCGCCCATAACCTCTACAGTCCCCTGTACTTCTTCTTCTGTTGCCGGTTCGAGCGTCACGCTGCTGACTTCACCGGTGTGGAAGTTAACGGTCTTATTCGTGTAAGGCTCACCAATAGGTTTGAGCACGGAATTAGACGTTTCGCCTGTGCGGGGATTAGTACGGCGACCTGAAGCCACACTGTAAACCACCAGATCGACTTGTCCCAGTTCTTCGCGAATGGCTTCCACCGTTTTGGCTTTGACCTCATCCGAGAAGGCATCTCCTGTCACGCTTAAAGATTTAAGCCCAGCATCCTGAGCTGCTTTTTCAAATGCAGCAGAATTATACCAGCCTGCTGATGCTGTGCGTGTAGCCGTAGCATTGCTAGGACGATACACGCCAATTGTATTGGCACGCGCACCGAAAGCGGCCGTAATTCGAGAAGCCAACCCATATCCGGCCGATGCCCCGATCACAAGCACATTACGAGGTCCCTGGATAGCAGGACGGGCTTGTACATAGTCAATTTGCTCCTGAACATGTTGGGCACAGCCCACCGGATGAGCAGTGGTGCAGATAAAGCCACGTGTTCTTGGTTTGATAATCATGTTATTGTAGTTCCTCTCTTCTTGTAGCAATCTTCACCTTTACTATTTTAACTTTTAACAATTTTTTTTCAAACGTGGATTTCAGTAAGTATCCTTTTTACCCAAAAGTGAATCTCTGTACAGGGTGGCAAGTGCCTAAGAGTCTGCATATGATGCTGTAACGATAAACATGAGAAGGGAGAGAGCTGCTTGAAGAACAAGAGCCGCAAAACCAACAGAAACAAAAAGCCGCTCTATCGTGTAATTGACCCGGATATGAATGAGTTAAGTATGATACAACGCTCAAAACCACTGCCTGCGGAGAGGGAGACAGAAGCAAGACTTCATCAAGTTGCTTCTCCGCCTCCCCCAACTACAGAGGAGTCGGAGCTACAGACAGTTATCGAGCCTGAAGTCGAGGCTCTGCACGAGAAAGAGATTGAGGTTGCAGATGTAGAGGAGACTCCAGCTTTGATGGAAGAACCCCCACTGCCAGAGCTAGAACCAGAGCAAGAACTAGATCCAGAACCGGAGCCGGAACTAGAGCCAGAACCAGAACCAGAACCTGATCCAATTGATGTGGAAGAAATTTTGAACAATAAGAAGGCTCCGCATGTAAACAATGCTTTCATCTATACAGACGATTTGAGTGATTTCGCTGTGACAGGTGAAAAGATCGCTCCCGCTTCTATAGATTCCAGCAAGCTGAAACAAGAGAGTATCCAAACGGAATTTCTAGCAGATTATGCTGTTCATACAATTAAAATAGCTGACGGTGCTGTGACTGCTTCGAAGATTGCTCCCGACTCCATTACGGTCGAGCATCTGTCGGACGCATCAGTGGCAGGCAGTAAATTGCAGGATCGCTCTATTAGTGGTGAAAAACTTCGTGATGGCAGCATCACTCCAGAAAAGCTGGCGGATAAAATTATCAGCGGCGATCATATTGCCAATGGCTCGATTGAAAGCCGTCATTTCAAGCAATGGATCGTGTCTTCAGATATGCTTCAAGATCAGTCGGTCACCTCCGATAAAATTCGCAGCGGTACGATTCAATCGAACAATTTGGCGAATGAAGCTGTTGATAGCTCCAAGCTGGGCGATCAGTCTGTGACCACCTCCAAACTGCGGGATGGGGCTGTGGATGGAACTAAAATCCAGGCAGGCAGCATTGAGAGCACACACCTGACCGAGCATGCCGTCCATGCCCGGCATCTAGCTCCGGGTTCGATTAATCGCAAGCAGCTATCCGACGGACTAGTGGGTAGGGAACAATTGGAGGAAGGTGTTGTCAGCGGGCGTCATCTGGAGTCTGAGGCAGTCACCAGTACGCACATTCAGGCGGGAGCGATTGAAAGAAAGCATCTCAGTCCTGGCTCCATCGGGGAAGAGCAGCTTGGAACGGGCCAAGTGACAGCCCGGCATATCGCGGATCGGAGTATTCAATCCAATAAACTGGCAGATCAGTCTGTAGGCTCATTGCAGATCGTTGATCAATCCGTCACTTCATCCAAAATATCGGATCAGAGCATTCTCCCACACAAAATTGCCGATGAGGCAGTACTTACCAGACATATTGCAACAGCAGCCATACAAGGACCTCAGATTTCTCCAGAGGCAGTTTCTTCCGTGCATCTTCAATCCGAAATTATTCGGAAAGATCATATTGCACCAGAGGCGGTTACGGAGCAACATTTGCATTCCGGGGCTGTGACAAGCGAGAAAATAGGGAAGGGTGCAGTTCTGGATTACCATGTGGCGAATCAGGCTATCAAGGAAAATCACATCGCTTCGAGCGCTATTAAGTCTGACAAAATCGCTGACGAGGCGGTTATAGAAACTAAAATTGGCACAGGGGCGGTAACCGGAAATAAAGTTGCGTCTCAAGCCATTACCCACGTACACATTGCAACGGGAGTAATCCGTGAAAACCACCTTGCCGACAACAGTGTGGGCGGAAAGGCGTTACAGGCTCAATCGGTGGATTCAGCCCATTTGGCCCAGAGCTCTGTACAGAGTAAGCATCTTGGGGAAGACAGTGTCGGAACCGCGGCGTTGCAAGAACAGTCCGTTACCGCAGACATACTAGGCGAAGGCGCTGTTCATACCGCGCATTTGGCCAGCGGAGCGGTATACTCCCACCATTTACAGGATCATGCCGTTACTTCGTTGAAACTATCGCCGGAAAGTGTGGCTACGGATAAAATTAATGATTTGGCGATTACTGCGCCTAAGCTAGCTGAGGGCAGTGTCACTTCCTCCAAGCTGTCTGCTCGTTCGGTGCAGCCATGGCATATTACGGATAAAGCAGTACTGAGCAACCATCTGGCTGTTGAAGCAGTGGAGGCGAATCATCTCGCGCCGGAATCCGTCACCTCCAACCATTTGCAGTCTGCTTCGGTCCAAACCAAACATCTCGCCCCAGATAGTGTGTCCGGCCATGCACTTCAGTCGGAAAGCGTCACTTCCGAGAAGTTAGCGGCTCGGGCTGTGCAGGCTTCCAACCTGGCGGAAAACAGCGTGGGACCCGGGCATTTGGCTGCACAGGCCGTACAAACCGAACATTTGGCCGCAGGATCAGTAGAGGACACGATATTAGCCCAGAATGCTGTGAAGTCTGAGCATCTTGCAGCAGAATCCATCCAATCCGAGCATTTGCAAAGCGGGATCATTCAGGGTGAGCATATTGCATTGCAGGCGATAGCGACTCAAGCCATACAGGATGAAGCGGTTACCTCTGCCAAACTATCAGAGGAAAGTGTAACCTCTACCAAGTTGTCAGCCCATGCAGTGCAGTCCGGGCATATTATGGATGAAGCTGTACAAAGCAACCACTTGGCCGTGGCGGTTGTGGACTCGACCCATCTGGCATCTGGAGCGGTCACCTCGGTGCACCTACAGGCCTCCTCGGTGCTAACGAGACATTTGGCTCCGGATAGTGTGTCCGGTCGTGCACTTCAAGCGGAAAGTGTAACCTCGGAAAAACTGGCAGCCCGCTCGGTACAAGGAATGAACCTTGCAGAAGGCAGTATCGGCCCTTCACATCTATCTGTGCAGTCCGTACACACGCGGCATTTGGCAGCTGGAGCGGTACAGGATAGAGTGCTGGCAGAGGGAGCGGTGAAGTCCGTGCACATTGCCCCGGAATCGATCCAACCACACCATCTGCATACTGAAATCATTCAGGGCGAGCATATTGCATCCCAGGCCATATCGACCGATGCTTTACAAGATGAGTCTGTGACATCTGACAAACTGGCAGATGAGGGCGTGACTGCCGCCAAGCTGTCGGCCCACTCCGTACAGTCGTGGCACATTACAGACGAAGCAGTGCAAGGAAATCATTTGGCAGCAGAATCCATCCAGTCGAACCATCTGGCCCCGGAAAGTGTCACTTCAGCCCACTTGCAGTCTTCGTCAGTGCTCACGAGCCATCTGGCCCCGGATAGTGTGTCCGGCCGTGCACTACAAGCGGAAAGCGTCACCTCGGAAAAGTTGGCAGCCCACTCGGTGCAAGGAACGAATCTTGCGGAAGACAGCGTCGGCCCGTCACATTTGTCTGCACAGTCGGTACACGCCCGGCATTTGGCAACTGGCGCAGTACAGGATACAACGCTGGCAAAGGGAGCAGTGAAGTCGGTACACATTACCGCGGGGTCAATCCAGCCGCATCACCTGCACACAGGAATCATTCAGGGCGAGCATATCGCATCCCAGGCCATATCGACCGATGCTTTGCAGGATGCGTCTGTTACCTCCGATAAATTGGTGGATGAGGGTGTGACTGCCGCCAAGCTGTCAGTCAACTCGGTACAGCCGTGGCACATTACAGACGAAGCAGTTCAAGGAAATCATTTGGCATCAGAAGCCATCCAGTCAAGCCATCTGGCTTCCGAATCCGTTACCTCTCGCCATTTGCAGGCTTCCTCAGTGCTCACGAGTCATCTGGCGACAGATAGTGTATCTGGTCGTGCACTACAGGCGGAAAGTGTCACCTCGGAAAAGCTGGCAGCGCGCTCGGTACAAGGGACGAATCTTGCGGAAGGCAGCATCGGCCCGTCCCATCTGTCTGCACAGTCCGTACACAGCCGACATCTGGTAGCCGGAGCGGTACAGGATAGAGCGTTGGCAGAGGGAGCAGTGAAATCCGTGCATATCGCTCCAGAATCGATCCAATCACACCATCTGCACCCTGGAACCATTCAGGGCGAGCATCTGGCATCTCAGTCGATATCGACTGATGTTTTACAGGATGAGTCTGTGACATCTGATAAATTGGCCGATGAGGGTGTGACTGCCGCTAAGTTGTCGGCTCACTCGGTACAGCCGTGGCACATTACAGATGAAGCAGTGCAAGCTAATCATTTGGCAGAAGAGGCCGTTCAATCGAGTCATCTGGCGCCGGAATCTGTCACCTCAGCCCACTTACAGTCTTCGGTGATACTTGCGAGTCATTTGGCGCCGGATAGTGTATCCGGTCTTGCGCTACAAGCGGAAAGCGTCACTTCAGAAAAGCTGGCAGCACGCTCGGTGCAAGGGACAAATCTTGCGGAAGACAGCGTCGGTCCTTCGCATTTATCTGCACAGTCGGTACACACTCAGCATTTGGCAGTCGGCGCAGTGCAGGATACAGCGCTAGCCGAGGGGGCAGTGAAGTCGGTACACCTTGCCCCGGAATCCATCCAGCCGCATCACCTGCACCCTGAAACTATTCAGAGCGAGCATCTGGCATCCCTGTCGATATCGACCGATGCATTACAGGATGAGTCCGTTACGTGTGATAAATTAGCGAATGAGGGTGTGACTGCTGCCAAACTGTCGGCTCACTCGGTACAACCGTGGCACATTGCGGACGAAGCAGTGCAAGCCAATCATTTGGCAGAAGAGACCATCCAGTCGAGCCATCTGTCACCGGAATCTGTCACTTCAGCCCACTTGCAGTCTTCGGCGGTACTTGCGAGCCATCTGGCCCCGGATAGTGTGTCTAGTCATGCGTTACAAGCGGAAAGCGTCACCTCGGAGAAGCTGGCGGCCCATTCGGTACAAGGGGCGAATCTTGCTGAAGGCAGCGTCGGTCCTGCGCATTTGTCTGCTCATTCGGTACACACCCAGCATTTGGCAATCGGTGCAGTACAGGATACAGCACTGGCAGAAGGGGCAGTGAAATCCGTGCATATTGCCTCGGAATCGATCCAGCCGCACCATCTACACCCCGGAACCATTCAGGGCGAGCATCTGGCATACCAGTCGATATCGACTAATGCTCTGAAGGATGAGTCTGTTACGTCCGATAAACTGGCAGATGAGGTCGTGACAGCTGCCAAAATATCTCCACATTCCGTACAGCCGTGGCACATTACGGACGAAGCAGTGCAAGCCCATCATTTGGCAGAAGAGACCATCCAGTCGAGCCATCTGGCGCCGGAATCCGTCACCTCAGCCCACTTGCAGCCTTCGGCAGTGACGATCCAGCATATTGCGCCAGGGAGTGTATCTGTTCACGCGCTCCAGGCAGGCAGCGTGAACGCTGAGAAGCTTGCGCTTCGGGCGGTGCGAGCTTCGAATCTGGCGGAAGCCAGCGTAAGCTCTGTACATTTGACAGAACATGCCGTGCAAGCCCAGCATTTGTCCGATGGAGCGATTCAAGAGTCAGCACTGGCAGAGGGGGCAGTGCAGTCCCGCCACATTTCACCGGATTCTGTCCAATCCGAGCATTTGCAAGCAGGAGCTATTCAGTCACAGCATATCGGCTGGCAGGCGGTGTCAGAGGAAGCTATACGGGATGGAGCGGTGACGTCCGGCAAACTCGCAGATGGAACGGTGGAGTCCCGCCATGTGGCTGAGGAGGCAATTGAAGGCCACCATATTGCTGAGGAAGTCATTGATTCGCACCATCTGAAACCCGGCTCAGTAACATTGAATCAATTGTCCACAGATATTCATCTCTCGGGACTTTTGCCTGAGGAAGGAATCAGTGGCGACAAACTTCAGGCAAACAGTATATCTCGCAGCCATCTGCAGAATCAGGTCGTCGACAGTGAGGTGCTGAGCCCAGAAGCTGTAGGTCCAGAGCATCTGCAGGCTGCTGCGGTACAAAGTCATCATGTGGCAGAGCAGAGCATCGAAGGTCATCATCTGGTAGAAGGTTCCGTGGGCTCACGTGAGCTGGAACTGAACGCAGTGAAACCAGAGCATATGAGCATCACCCCGGTCCGTACTTGTACAAATCAGCCTGCATTGCAGCAGTTTGGCAGAGCGCCGTTTCTTTTAAAGGGAAGCGAAGGAGAGACAGAAGTAACCATTGTATTCGGGGAGCCATTTGTGAACCCGGATTACACTTTGGTAGCGATGACGAACCATCCTCTCTTCCATGCAACGCTGAAATCTCAGACGACTCATGGAGCGGTGATCGTTGTAACCAAGTGGAGTGAAACCGCGCATAACTACGGTATTGTTTCCTGGATTGCCATCGGTTAGTGGAGATGATGGTTGCAACATTTATAGCGTGCAGACTCATGTATTTTTCAGATACAGAGCTGCACGCTTTTTCATATACTTTTCACATATTTGCTCCACAATTATCCCGAATTCTCCTGATAAGCTAAAGATACTTTAAAGGAGAGGTGATTCAATCATGAAAAAATGGACTAAAAATGCAGCAGCCGTATTGACCGTAGTAAGTGTACTGGGAGGAGCAAGCAGCGCATTCGCCGCTACAGCAACCACAACTCCAGTCACCACTGCACCAGCCATCAAAGCTCCTGCGGTTACGACTCCTGCTAGCAAAACACCGTCAAAAGCGCCTGCAACGAAAACACCTGTGGTGAAAGCACCTGTTAAAAAAGCTCCTGCCAAAAAAGGCAGTGCGAAAAAAGTGGCAAGCCACAAAGCAAAAGCAGTGAAAGCAAAACACCGCACAGTTAAACATCATGCGAAAAAACATAATGCTGTTCAACGCAAGGTAGCGGCACATAAAACTCGTGCACAACATGTTGTATCTAAAAAAGTAACCCATAAAGCTCCAGTAAAAAAAGCAGTCCCAGCTAAAACAGCTCCAAAAACGGTGAAAACAGCTCCAAAAGCAGCAGCTAAAGTAGTAACAAACAAAAAATAAGGTAGAAGGTAGAAGTTAGTTAGCTTTCAGTTCACCTAGCATATACAGCAGCGATTCATGATAAGGAAAGACGGGACCGGGAACGGTATACCCGTCTTTTGTCTATTCTGTGGGGCTTCTGATAAGCTTAAGAAAGGATGCTAGCATTCAGAACAACAGCAAGGAGTTAAGGCTATGACAAAAATAGTAGTAGTGGATGACGATGTATTCATTTTGCAACTAATATCTGAATATTTGAAAAAAGAGTCCTACGAGGTAACTTCCTTTTCCAGTGGGAAAACACTGGTAGAGCATATCCGAACCAACCGTCCGGATTGTCTCGTGCTTGATATTATGATGCCAGGCATTGACGGGCTTTCTCTATTGACTCAGCTTCGTGAGTTTACAGAAATGCCAATCATTATGATCTCCGCGCGCGGAGAGGAAAATGACCGCATCCATGGGCTGGAATTGGGATGCAGTGACTTTCTGACCAAGCCCTTTAATCCAAGGGAGCTGGTGGGAAGGGTCAAAGCGATGCTGAGACTGAGCAAGGCTGGAGCGTCTGCATCTGATGACAAACAAGCAGCAGAGGGCGCAAATCTTTGCCATGCAGGCAATCTGTGCATTTTTGCTGACTTTCGTAAAGTTACAGTAGACGGACGAGCGGTGAATTTGACCTCACGTGAATTCGATCTGTTGCTGTTTCTTGCGAATCATTTGGAACGGCCTTTTGGCAGAGAGCATTTGATTCAGCAGGTGTGGAGCTATGATTTTATAGGAGATGTGAGAGTCGTAGATGATCTGGTCAAACGTATTCGCAAAAAGTTGGCAGAATACCACTCCACACTCATCATTAATACGGTATGGGGATTTGGATATAAAGCAACGGTTCAGGAGATGTAGCCATGCGTACGATGAGAGCCAAAATTCTGCTGTCCCTGTCCATTGCAATGCTGATTACTGTCTGTATTACGGTGGTCTTATTTATCAGGCTTATCGATGACATTCTGGTGAATCAGGCCAAATCCAAGCTCCATGAGCAGGCACGCAAAGCCGTCCATATTATGAGTGACGGAGGCTTTGATCGACTGGACAATGCTGAACTTAACTATGTTATCAAGGGTGTGCTTTTATCTGCCGATTACTTTATTTTAAGCACGGATAACCGCATCATCGACTCCAGCGTCTCTGGAATGGAAGGCAAAAAGCTCGAGCGTTTGCTTTTGACCCGCCAGGGCTTTTTTGCATCGGTTCATCCGTCTGCCCACGATCTGGTTACTACACATGAAGGCGTTGCTGTCCTTCAAGGTAAAAAGATACTGTTTACGAATGAAGAATTGCCCGGACAACCTTTCCGCATCTTTGTATACTCACCCTTATCTTCTTTGAGAGCACTCTATGTACCGTTAATGAGAACTACGCTGCTGTCGATCGTCGCGAGTTTTCTGGTGATTCTCGTTATTGGTCTGATGGTTGTTTCACGTCTGGTTCGTCCGCTCAAGCGATTGAAAGAGGCGGTAGGCAACTATGAGCCGAATCAGCCGCAGGATAGTGATTTTCCGCAGGCGGACAAAAGCGAAATTGGCGAACTGATAGGCACCTTTCATTCCATGTCCGCCCGCATTCAGCAGCACCACCACAGCCAAATTGAATTCCTACAAAATGTATCACACGAGCTAAGGACACCGTTAATGTCCATTCAAGGCTATGTATATGCCATTCAGGATCAAGTAGTATCGCAGGACGAGGGACTGAGCATTATTAAAGTGCAATCCCAGCGATTAATTGATATGGTGGAAAAGTTGCTTCAGCTATCGAGGTTGGAGGCGCTGAATGAGGAATGGCCCGTCTCTTTGATTGATCTGAGAAGTATGGCAGAGGACGCTGTTCATCTGTTGATGCCGATGGCCAGCGAACGCTCTATCTCGCTGCGAGTGGAGGGAGAGGGTCTGCATGTGGCCGTTCCGGCCGAGCAATTATTCCGCATGATATTGAATTTGCTGCAAAATGCAGTTCGACACACCTCCACAGAGGTAGTCATTCATTTGGAGACGGGGACAACACCGGAGGTTGTGTGGGTTATGCATGTAGATGATGATGGGGAAGGTCTAACCGAATCTGAAGCAGCCGAGGTGTTCGGAAGATTCTATACCGGATCAAATGGTGCGACGGGACTAGGATTGGCCATCTGCCGTCAAATAGCCTCTCGACTGAATGGAGAACTACTTTGTACACGATCACCATTAGGTGGGGCACGCTTCAGCTACATTCAACGCATGTCATGACGCATGTTATAAATGAGGAAAAAATGGTTAAAAATGATCAATTTTTCGCTAAAATGTGCCGTTAATATGACATTGCATGATAGGTTTTTGATGATATTTTAGATATTGCTTGACTGGCAGGTACTAAAATGAGTAAAATTATTCGTATATACCTTGACTCATGAACGTCGTTTTTTTAGATAGTGGTCAATAATAGTGATGAATAATAAATGAAAGAGTGATGAGATGAACCGCCTTTTGGAAGTGAAGGACTTAACGATATCTTTCAAGACCCGTCAGGGACTAGTGCAGGCCATTCGTGGCGTAAACTTTCATGTCAATAAAGGAGAGACGCTGGCGATTGTCGGTGAATCCGGCTCAGGCAAAAGCGTAACCTCACAAGCTGTTATGAAGCTGATCCCGACTCCTCCGGGCGTTTATCAAAAGGGTCAAATTATGTTTGACGGACAAGAGCTGATTAATAAAACGGAAAAGCAGATGCAAAAAATTCGTGGTAAGGAAATTGGTCTGATTTCTCAGGACCCTATGACTTCACTTAACCCGACGATGAAAGTCGGTAAGCAGATCACGGAAGTGCTTTTCAAGCATGAAAAGATATCCAAGGACGCTGCTCGCAAGCGGGGTATTGAGCTGCTGAATCTGGTAGGTATTCCACATCCTGAACAGCGTTTTAACCAATATCCGCATGAATTTAGTGGCGGTATGCGTCAACGTGTCGTCATTGCAATGGCATTGGCTGCTAATCCGAAACTTCTGATTGCCGATGAGCCGACGACTGCGTTGGATGTAACCATTCAAGCTCAAATCTTGGAACTGATGAAGGATCTTCAGAAAAAAATTGATACTTCTATCATCTTTATTACTCATGATCTCGGTGTTGTGGCGAAGATGGCGGATCGCGTTGCTGTTATGTATGCAGGGCAAATCGTGGAAACAGGTACGGTTAATGAAATTTTCTATAACCCAAAACATCCATATACATGGGGACTCCTCGCTTCCATGCCTAGTTTGGACAGCCATGGTCAGAAGCTGGCTGCGATCCCGGGAACACCACCGGATCTGCTTCACCCACCTGTAGGGGATGCGTTTGCAGCCCGTAGTTCTTATGCCATGAAAATTGACTTTGAGAAAGAGCCTCCACTCTATCAATTGTCTGATACACACTTTGTGAAATCATGGCTGCTTCATCCAGATGCACCTGCGGTTGAGCCACCAGAAGCGGTGAAGGCTAAACTTCGCAAGCTGGATAACGCATTTGAAAAGCCAGTTTTAGTTGAACAATACGGCAGTTAAAGCATGATATCATTTGTAAATAAT
Source organism: Paenibacillus sp. lzh-N1 (assembly GCF_002872435.1). NCBI lineage: Bacteria > Bacillati > Bacillota > Bacilli > Caryophanales > Paenibacillaceae > Paenibacillus > Paenibacillus sp. lzh-N1. The sequence goes on from NZ_CP025696.1 coordinate 3,296,210, forward strand.
CAAATAATAAATAAAAAAAGGCTGTTTCTCCGTGTGAATTAATATTACGGAGGAACAGCCTTTTTGGTGTAACACCACAGGTTGTATGAGTCTGTGGTGATTTGTATTATACGGCAGTGCTTACAACTTGCCGGAACCGGCTTGGGAAGTGACTTCTGTCTTCACGCTGGCGGATGGGGAAATTTTATCGTTCAAGGATGGCTTCCAGCCTACAGAGGAGCTAAGCCCCGCGCTGGAGCCAGCGTTTACGGCCTGTCCATTCAGAAGTGTGCCAGTGTCTGACAAGGCAGTTCCACCAAAAACAGTCACAATTTTGGCTGCGGACAGTCCCGCAACGTCAATGACATTGTTTTCAGCAAAGATTTTAGAGGCTTTGCCCGCGCCCCATATATACAGTGTAGGGTATTCAGAGCGTTTTACATCACCTGTATAGTAATTGTTATATAGATGGACTTGTCCATAACGTACGCGCGGTGTGCGTTGTACTGTATTCTCATAATAATTGTGATGCAGGGTTACACGTAAAGCCCCTTCATCCGCTGTTTTACTGTCGCTGTTGCCGATAATGGATGTTTTGTCATGATCGTAAAAGTGATTGTATGAAATGGTAACCAGATCGCCTTGGTTAATCACATCGAGCAGTCCATCATGATGCTGGTATTCTTGACCGTAGAAGGTGGCGTTTCCGCTATCGGGGTGAGCCCCGTCATTGAACGTATTGTGATCCACCCATACATGCGTAGCTCCGTTAATTGTAATGCTGTCATATTCTGAATTCCAGTTGCCTGTACTGCCATCAGTTGGGTCCCATTGTGGGAAATAATCGTAGGCATCCTGAAACTCAATATTACGGATAATGACGTTGTCTGTACCCTTTTTTAATTGGAAGTTTGCGCCATTAATGACGGCATTGTTGCCCAGACCGACAATCGTTGTATTGGATGGAATTTCAATAACGATACGACTGGCTTGATTCTTCTGTGATGCCTTACGTGCATCTTCTAATGTACCAGAAGGAACCTTTTTACCCCATGTAGACGGATCGTATGCCTTGAGATACGCATTGAAATCATACTTAGAGTCCTTGTAATCGTTCAATCCTAACGGTTTATTATTATCATCGACATTGGCACTGATTGTACCTTTGACATAAATAATTTTAGGTGTAGTGTTGCTGCTCTTGCCTAACGCATCGACAAGTTGTTTACGGTTCGTTACGGTGAAAGTATTGGAGGAAGTAGCAGCAGCTCCACCTGTTGTGCCTGTGGAAAAGGCGGCCCAGCCGTTTTTGCTGCCGAGTGTCTCCTTGCCAATATCGCTGGCTGCATGAGCAGGTGCACCCATAGGAGCCAGAGTAGCGAACAGTAACACGGCAGCGATTCCGAGTGAACATCTCTTTTTCATAAAATACCTCCGTATATTGGATAAATGGAGTAGACGAACGAAGGGAGTCCCGGGTGCTCCTGTAGTTTCTACATGTTCTATCATACTTTGTGTTCCAGTATTTGTTAATATAATAAAAGTTACATACTAAAATTTTTGTCGAATTTTTTATATAATTCAATAGAGCCCTTCTTTTTCCAATCAAAACGCATATACCAGAATGAAAACGTTAACAATCATATCGAATAGAAAATGTATATATGAATATATGGAATTTTCCTGGTGAATTTCTTTCAAAATCAGTCTGTTCATCTTCATATTAAAGCAAAGGAAAATTGAATGGTTTTTCTCGTAATGTTAACGATTTCAAAACCAAAATGCGTAGGGAAATGACAGAGGATTTATGGATTTTTGCAGCATCCTCAGGTACAATGCTTGTAATAAAGCTGAGGAGGAATGGGCATCATGGCAGAGCATTTAGCAGATATCCTGAAATTGTTGAAGCAAAAAGAGTGGGTGGACTTGTCCCATGCCTTTTATCCCGAAATTCCCCATTTTCCGGTTTTCGATAATGTTCAGGTGGATACCCTGTTTACCCACGACGATGGCTTTTTTGTAAAACAATACTGCTTTCCAGGGCAATATGGAACTCATATCGACGCCCCCGTTCATTTTGTGAAGGGTAAACGTTATTTACATGAGCTTTCGTTGAAGGAACTGGTTTTGCCGCTGGTTGTCATTGACCGTTCAGCAGCCGTTGCAGCCAATTCCGACTATGAGCTTACGGTTGCGGATATTCTGGATTTTGAAAAAGAGCACGGACGCATTGCCGATCAGTCCTTTGTCGCCTTTCGTAGTGATTGGAGCAAGCGTTGGCCTGATCCTGATGCCTTCTCGAACAAGGACAACGCTGGAGATGCACATTGCCCGGGTTGGTCGCTGGATGCGCTGTGCTTTTTGGTAGAGGAACGAAATGTTGCTGCTATTGGACATGAAACACTGGATACTGACTCCTCTGTAGCTTATCGAAAAGAGGGTAAGCTGGTAGGAGAATATTACATATTGGAGCAGGATCGATATCAAGTTGAGGTGCTGACGAATTTGGACAAGCTGCCCCCGAAGGGTGCAGTCATTTATAATATTGTACCGAGCATTCAGGATTCTCCGGGATTTCCGGTGCGCTCCTTTGCTATTTTGCCTTAATCTTGAGCTTAAAAGACCGATTCAGATCTGGACATCTGAATCGGTCTTTTTCTAGCATATACGGGGTAGTGTACAGCGTGAATGACCATTTTAGTCCGGCTTGGTTCAAAATCATTGAAACGTCTTATGTGATAATCGTTACGGTAGGGGCCGAGATGGTAGGCTGAGTTGTGATAGTAGAGGTTGTGCCACTAAAATCAGATATTTCTATGACAGCGGGGACACCTGGTGTAATATCTACGGAGGCAATGACCAGACTTGCCGTGGTTAGGGTGAATAAGGAGCTCTGCTGAATAACTCCATTAATATAATAATTAGCAGAATCAGTAGCCGTTAATGTTGGCAAAGCAACGACTGGAGCATCGGCGTCATCTACGAAGCTGGCAGCAGGAATAGTTGTTGTTGTTGCTCCGATCATCCCGGCTGTAATGGTTGCAAAAAAACGGGTCACGGCTGGGGTTACAGTCGTGCTTATGGCACCACCAGTAGCTACTGGAGCAGTAGCTACTGCTGTGTATACAGGTTTTATGATGGGCATCGTTTTCATCTCCTTTCTTTACTGGTATGAGCCACTGCTGGCTCTTAATCAATAAATGATTTTTCAACCTATTCGGAAACGGCATATGAACCTTCCTATTAGAAATAGGGTAAATGAAGAAGGCCCTAATTTGCTGCGCCAAAAATGTAAGCGAATACTTGGAATCTGTATGCTACAAATGCCTAAGACTCTAAGGGGAGATGTGCATACAATGATAAGCATGAGAGGAGGAGGTGTGTACGGCTGTTATGAAGAGACGCGATGCATCACTAAGGAGGCAAGGAAAGAGGCCGGTACATTGCAAGATCAACAAACGAAAAAAGTGTAAGCCCAGGTATTCATTCAAAGGTAAAACAAAAACGGGGCTTCATGCCCAAAAGCATCCAAAACTATTTATTATACAACGACGCTTCAGAAATAAACCTGCCAAACGGAAGAGGATGGAGCATACAGGAAAGCAAGGTCTGCCAGGCGAAGCCGGGGTGACAGGAGCGCCAGGAGCGCCAGGAGTACCGGGAATTGCGGGAACACCAGGAATACCTGGAATACAGGGTCCAGCAGGAACACAGGGAGCACCAGGAGTGCCCGGTCCAGCTGGAGCTCCAGGTAGTGTAGGCGCAACAGGTGCACCTGGTCCTACCGGAGCCCAGGGCATACCCGGTTCTACCGGGGCACAGGGCGTAACCGGTCCTACTGGAGCCCGAGGTATAACTGGTCCAACAGGTCCGGCTCCTGACATCTCCAATATTGAAATTGTCCCTACGGCTGAGCGGTATTTTTATTTTACTCCTGATCCAATTGAATCTTCAGTCACGATTATGGCGGATCAATTTTCTGTAGATGGTGTGCAGGGGGCTTTTCAAAGGTTTCATGTCGGAAGCAATAGTTATGCAAATCTGTATATTAACGGGATGTTACAAGAAAGAACGTTGTTCAGCTTGACACCTTCATCGCTGACGATTCACCTCAGCGAAGGGGAGACTATTTCCTCCGGCACACCTATTATTGTGGAAATTGTTCAATTTAGTGTGCGCTACAGTGCATGACATTGCTCGCGATGAACGCTTCATGTGATGGACATTATTTTAAAACCAAAAATGGTTATAAGGTGCAGGTCCTTCAATACGAACACCGAGTTGCTCGGCTGCCTGTCTGGGCCAGAATGGATTACGCAGCAGTTCCCGACCTACTTCAACCAGATCCGCCCGACCATTACGCAAAATTTCCTCGGCTTGAATACCGTGAGTAATCAATCCTACGGCCGCGGTAGCTATATCAGCAGCCTGACGAATAGTCTCCGAGTAAGGCACCTGGTAGCCAGGAGCGTCCGACATGCCAAAGCTGGAGACCGGCTTTAGAGCCTTGGTCATGGATGGCCTGCACCACTTTTTGCAGCGGGGAAATGTGCTCGTCGCTCCATATGCCAAGGCTGCCCGAATCTTTTCCCTGCTGGGTGACTGCATGCACTTCAAGCATGACTAGCCCGACTTGTCCTAGCGCCGAGCACCGTAATGCAGCGTATGCCAATCAGTTGCTTTTCCGTCCTCTTTATTTACGGTTCAGAACGCCCGCTTTTATTCGGTTACATATGTATTTTATAGGAATAAAATGAAGCGATACACGTATTATTTAACGTATTCATGACCATTCACTTATAAAAACATGGTATTTTAGGTTTATTACGATGGATTTTAAATTCAAGCATACAGACAGGTTGAAACTGTATAAATATGATTTGCAATTTGGTTAGCAATCACTTACTATAATCCTATGAATAAGAAAACACATGTAGACAGTAAAAAGAAGGATATTCTGCAGGCAGCGATGTGCTTATTTGCAACCAAAGGAATTGATGGGATTTCGGTCAAAGAAATTGCAGAGGCTGCCGGTGTGACAGATGCTGCGATTTATAAGCATTTTAAGAGTAAAGACGCGATGGCCTTGGAGGTATTCGGGCAGTATTGCAATAGCTATACCACCTTAATTGACTTTTATCGCAAGCAGAATGGGAGCTTTCTCAGTCGTTTCCACCAACTGGTGGATGAAGTGCTGAATATGCATGATGAGGACCAATATGGATTGCTTCTACTATCACAGCATCATGAGCTGTATGTTGAAGCAAGCCAGAACCAGAATGTGCGTCAGCCGCTAGAGGCGTTGACTGAATTCATCGAACAGGGGATTCAACAAGGTGAACTGCCGAAGCAGGATGTTCAGCTATCCGGTGTGCTCATCATTGGAGCCATTACACGCTTGTCCGTGTCTAGCCTGGAAGGTGAACTTCCACAGCAGCTGGTTCCATTTGCCGTAGAGATCAAACAACGTTTAACTGCTTTATTAAGTAAAGGTCAGTAGTGACCTTTTCTTTTTAAATATAAAGTTAGTGTTTTCTAACTAAAATCATAATATGAAGGTAGGAAGTGGCTTATATGTCTAAAAAAATATTGGTGATTCAGGGGAATCCGGTCGCTGACAGTTATGGAGAAGCGCTGGCTCAAGCCTATGTAAAAGGAGCCGAAGGCGCAGGGGCTGAGGTTCGCTTATTGCAGCTGTCCGCGTTGGAGTTTAATCCAAATCTATCAGGTGGATATCGGAATAAATTGCCGCTTGAACCTGATTTGATTCAAGCACAGGAATGGATTAAATGGGCAGAACATCTCGTTTTTGTCTTTCCGATCTGGTGGGGCAGCTTGCCTGCGTTAATGAAAGGATTTATTGACCGTACCTTTATGCCGGGATTCGCGTTTAAATATCAAAAAGGAAAACCCTTGCCTGACAAGCTTTTAAAGGGAAGAACAGCCCGCCTTATCAGCACGATGGATGGTCCGCACTGGTATTACCGATTTTTCCAAGGACAGCCTGGGCACCGGATGATGAAGGATTCCACGTTACATTTATGTGGAGTCAAACCAGTACGTTCTACAACCATTGATCTCATGAATAAGAGGACAGAGCAACAGCGTAACGAATGGCTGAGCAAGGTTGAGCAGCTAGGACGAAGCATGAGCTAGGTTTTCGCCATCTCAATAGCAAACACGCTGATCCATTAACATATAGAGGACATTCGGAAAATTACATTCTAAGAGGATAGAAATGAGGCACAGAAAAATGGAACCAATCATAAATCATGAATGGGATCTAGATGAAAAAGAAGCAGTGAAATTACAGCAGGAGTTATCTTTAAAAGTTACAAAAGAAGATCGATTCCCTGAAATTCAATATGTTGCTGGGGTAGACGTGGCATACAGTGAACAAAGTGATCTCTTAGTTGCGGCCATCGTGATTTTAGATGCTAGCTCATTACAAGTAGTGGAATCCATAGTGGTTGAAGATGCTGTCCATTTTCCCTACATCCCCGGATTGTTTTCATTCAGGGAGCTGCCGCCTATAGTAAAAGCATTGAAGCAAATCAAGACCTCTCCCCAGCTGGTGGTCTGTGATGGACAAGGAATTGCCCATCCTAGACGATTCGGATTAGCCAGTCATTTAGGTGTTATATTTGATATTCCTACAATTGGATGTGGTAAAACGAGGCTATGGGGTGAATTCGAAGAGCCATCTCGAGAACGAGGGGCATGTTCGTTATTAATGGATCATGAGGAGGTTATCGGCGGAGCGTTAAGAACCCAGGACAACATTAAACCTTTGTTTGTATCTGTAGGGCATCGTATTTCATTAGAAACGGCCTGCAACTGGATATTAAAGCTTTGTCCACAATATCGCTTACCTGAGACCACTCGACAAGCTGACCAGCTTGTGAGAAAAGCTTTATCACAAATAAACCAGGGGAGTATCTGATCATAATCGCTCTACATAAGGGAAAACACCACAGTGGAGCAACTAGCTCGCATTGTGGTGTTTGGAATAGCTCATGTTTTACAATCAACGTTATATAAATATCGATGCAACGATTAAAATAAATCCGATCGCTAGACCAGCAGGGCCCCAATAATGCATAGGGTGCCAGATAATAACTTCCGACACAATGAGCACAAAAGCCATCGGCAGCCGGGAATCTATGGAGTCAGGCCCTAGAGCGGATACTAAACTGCCGACAATAACAAATGTTCACATCCAACATATGTATGTATCGGTTAAAAGAGAGATTTAGTTTACAATATGACCCATTCATTAGGGAATTTACAATGTGTAAAACTGGAAAATGAAAAAAGCCGTTTCTCCACCTTTTCGTAGTCCCAGCACAAGCTGGACTGAAGGAGGAAAAATCGGCTTTTTTAATAAACGGATTGAAGTCCTGTGCCTATTCGGTGCTTGCTTTCGCTTGCTCCGCTATGAAATTTACAGGTTTCATAATCCGGCTCAGCATGTCCTGCTTCGGACGATTCCAGGTAACCCAGTCATCCAGCAGCAGACCGCCTGTGTCACCGCTATTCGGATTCAGGGACCAATACGTAAAGTACAGGTTGTTGGCACCAATATAGTCTACGAGTGCATTTTGCCATTTACCCTCAGCGGAAGACGAATCAACATTGCGACCGCCGAATTCACCGACCAGCACCGGAGCTATGTTTTGCTTACTGATGTAGCCCCAGGTTTGATCCCAGATTGCTGGCAGGTTGGACGGGAAGGTTGAATCGTTGAACCATGGCTGCGAAGACACACCAGGACCGTAGTCATGTGGTGAATAGACGACACGGTTCGGTACGTCCAGAACGACAGGATAGTTGGCTACACCTGTCAGGTTGCCGCCCCACCAATATTGGCTGTTGTTGCCTTGTACATTATGGTCCACACCTTCTACCAGAATCAGCCAATTCGGATTCACAGACAGAATGGCATTCCCTGCACGCTGCGCCGCGAGACGCCAGTCTGTGGAAACATCGCCTGTTCCCCAGCTTGCCTGACCGTGCGGTTCGTTGTGTAAATCTGCACCAATGACGGTAGGATTGTTTTTATAACGTTCAGCTAACATCTTCCAGTCGCTGATCCAGCGGGACTCAGGGTACTGAGAGGTATACCATAGCTCGGATTGTCCACCTGAGCCTGGGCGGTGACGGTCAAGGATAATCTGAATACCGCGTTGTCCAGCTTTTTCGATCAGCTTGTCCATAATTTGAATCGGAGTCAATCCGACCAGATCAGGATTTTTGTAGTAATCAATACTGTCCGGACGAGAGCTGGAATCCAATAACTGATTGCTGTAAGGCAGACGGATGAGATTATAACCTTCCTTCTTCACCTGATCCAGCATGTCGTCCATTGAGCGGCTCCACAGTCCATGCAAAGTGTAATTAGGGGTTTCTAGACCAAACCAGTTCAGACCGTTAAATGCGGCCTCTTTCCCGGATTCATCTACAATCTTGTTTCCTTGGGTATGATAATATCCTTTCACGCTGGCTGCATCTGCCGAAGGTGGAGTGTACCCATACAGTGTGAAGCCCATGACGAGGGAGGCAATGACGAAAAATGTTTTTTTCAACCCTTTTTTCTTCATGATTCTTGCTTCCTCCTTTATATAAATGATATTGTAACCGATTACAGTTTCATTTTATGTTCAAATCTTCCATCAAACAAGTTCATAAAATTTGTATATTTTTAAGATTTCGTTCAAAATTATTAGTTTTGCGACAAGGGATATTTAGGTTAGGGGGTCTAGCATTTGTAGGGCTGGATTATGGGGTGAGGCACGTTCCAACTCACATTTATTATATTTTCCTCCTGTAAAAGAAGGTATATAATAAAGGAAATTCACATTACATACAGGTTGTAGAGTACATACATAGTTGAAAATGAACACATGCCTAATACGCAATATAGAAAGGGGGGGAATCATGGTAACCACGATGAAAGAAGTCGCAGAACGTGCAGGGGTGTCGAAGAGCACAGTTTCGCAGTTTCTGAATAAAAGATACAACTATATGAGTGAAAGCACCAAGAAGAAGATTGAGCAAGCGATTGAGGAGCTCAGTTATATTCCCAATGAGGTGGCGCGCAGTCTCAAGCAAAAGAAGACCTTTATTGTGGGGGTTATTTCTTCAACTATTTTGTCGAGATTTACAACAGAAATCGTGCGCGCAATTGAAGATGAATGCCAACTGGAAAATGTCCAGGTCATTGTCTGCAATACTGATGATGATTCGCTCAAAGAGAAAAAGTACGTCCAGTCGATGATCGCTCGGCAAGTGGATGGACTTATTATTTTTCCGACAGAAGAGAACAAAAAATTATATGTTTCCCTTGTCAAAAGTGGCTATCCGTTCGTGTTTGTCGACCGAAAAATCGATGAAATCAACGTAGACACAGTGCTGTTAAATAATGAAAAAGCTAGCGAGCTTGCGGTTGAAGCACTGATTGAGCATGGTCACAAAAATATCGGCATCATCACGTTTCCCCTAGGCAAAAAAGCAATTACCACACGAAGTGAGCGGCTGTCTGGCTATAGAAATACGCTCGGCAAACATGACATATCCGTGCATGAAAACTATATCAAAAGCGGCAGGCTGGATGAAATGCCTGATCTTATTAGACAACTATTTCACATGGAGAACCCACCCACCGCAATCATTGCTACGAATGACATGATTTTGGAGCAAGTGCTGATCTATGCCAAAAATAATCATCTGACCATACCTAATGATTTTTCCTTGATTGGGATAGATGATGTATCCTTTGCATCTTTTTATAATCCGCCGATCACTACCGTTTCCCAGCCGAGTTTTGAAATGGGGAGAAGAAGTGCGAGGCTACTGCTCGATAAAATTGATCATAAAGAGCAGAAGCATGAGCAGCTGTCAGACATCATCCGATTGAATCCGGTCATTAACCACAGAGAATCTGTCCAAAAGTTAAATTGAATAATTGGAATAAGTATTTTTTTCTTTTTTTGAAAACGTTTTTATGAATTCTATTGTAAAAGGAAAATAAAGAGCTATAATGATCTTATGATTCGAGTCATGAATACCCTTTCTGGTAGTGTTGAGTGTAGTGATGACTGCAACTTAATAAAGGAGAGGAGTGAACCATAAACGGAAATTTATGATTGGATTTGTGATATAATTCACAAAAAAACAGTTCTACTTCTTTTTACATTCCCGGAAGGGAAATTTTTTTCAAGCATTACTAAATCGATTTAGTAAGAATGAAAAATAAAAGAAAAGAAGGTCGGGATCATTATGGAAATGTTTATGAGCATTATCAGGGAGCCATCCATCATTATTGCGATTGTGACATTACTCGGTCTCATATTCCAGAGGAAGAAAGTATCCGAGATCATAACCGGAACCACCCTTTCTTTCATGGGCTTTACCATGATTAAGGTCGGCGGCGGAATTTTAGGAGGCGTGCTCACCAACTTCAGCCAAATATTTTCTTTTGCGTTCAACCTTAAAGGTGTCGTACCAAGCAATGAAGCTATCATGGCACTGACCATTGATCAGATCGGGGCGGATGCTGCGCTCATTCTACTTTTTTCCATGATCCTTAACATCGTGCTTGCGCGCCTGACCAAGTTCAAGTACATTTATTTGTCTCTCCACTTGATTTTGTTCATGAGCTTTGCCGCTACAGCCGTTATGAAAGGTCTGGGTCTCAGTTCGCTAACTACAATCATCGTTGGTTCCTTGGTCATTGGGAGCTATATGGCAGTGTTTCCTTACCTGCTCCGAAATGCCAGCAAAAATATTATCAAATCGGATGAATATACAATTGCTCATGCTTCCATGACTTCTTACATTCTCGGTACCTATTTAGGAAAAGTTTTAGGCAATCGTGAACATGACACCGAAAATGTAAAAATAAATGACCGCATCAGTTTTTTGCGTGATCCCAATGTGGCAACAACCTTGACGATGCTGGTGCTTTTGTTGGTATCTGGACTGGTTGCTGGTTCTGAATATGTCAGCAAATTATCTAACGGCAAAGAATACCTTGTCTTTATCCTCGAACAATCAGCCACTTTTGCTGCTGGCTTGTATATCGCAAAAGCAGGTGTTAAGCTGTTCACGACTGAAATTGTACCCGCTTTCAAGGGGTTCTCCCAAGTGTTCGCACCTGGAGCAGTTCCTGGGGTGGATGTTCTGGTACTGTTCGACAAATCACCCAATTCCGCGTTGGTAGGCTTCTTGGTCAGCTTTTTCACAGGTGTGGCCTGCGTTTTTGTTTTCCCGCTTATCGGACTGCCTGTTATTGTACCGGGGATCATGGCCTGTTTTCTCGCTGGCGGTGCAGCCGCGATATTTGGCAATTCCAGCGGTGGTTTTAGAGGGGCAGTCATTTCCAGTTGTCTTAATGGATTCTTGCTCTGTCTGCTGCCGGCTCTCACCTTGCCGCTCTTTTCTTTTTTGGGTGCCGACGGAGTGACATTCGCCGATCCCGACTTTACAACCCTTTCCGGATTACTTTGGCTTATTTTCCGCTGGTTTTAAACTAAATCGATTTATGAATCTTTAAAAATAACTCATCTAAATAAATTGGGTTCTAAATGAGGAGGAATGATTCATGTTTTTTAATGACCAAGATATTCAAATGGATACAGTAGACAGTAATACGACCCGGAAAGTGCTGGCCCACAGTGACCAGCTTATGTATGTCAAAGTGATGTTTGCTAAAGCCCAAACTGGGGAGATCCTGTTGCATAAGCATGTCCATGAACAAGTCACTTATGTTTTGAAGGGAAGCTTTAAGTTCATGATCGATAATGGGGAAACCAAGGAAGTGCAGACTGTTAAAGAAGGAGACAGCATCCATTTTCCATCCGACACTCTTCATGGCTGTATCCCGCTGGAGGATGACGGAATTTTGCTAGATGCATTTACACCAGCACGTGCCGATTTTCTATAAATTTTCTTACTAAATATGGCTATTATCGAGCATGCCGAATATAAAAAAACTGTACCAACGCAGGTTTTCAGTTGTTAATCTGCACCAGTGAGCCTGAGGCGGAGCCTTGGGTTCTTTCTTGTTCATATTATTGGCTGTGGCTCCAATGCACTTCATAATGATCTTTTTTAGTAGAAGACCTGCAAGTATGTTATATTTAACAAACGGCAATCGTGATGAACAGCAGTGTAGTGATTTTTAGAAAAGGATGAGATTATTTTGGAAAACAACGAAACTCAGCAGGAATTTGCAGAAGTATATGAGCAGCTTAAGGTGGCTGCAAACCGAACCTCCGATTGGAAAGCGCGCCTAGCAGCGGTGAATGAATTGGGTGCATGGAAGAACCAGCAGACGATTGACTTGCTGACGCACCGAATGAATAATGATATGGTATATGCCGTTCAGGAAGCTGCTTACCACAAGCTACAGGAATGGGGCGAAAACGTACAGCCGCCTGTGCGCAAAGAGGGTGAGCTTGTTAAGGGGTTGACGAAGATTCTGGTGCGCATTAAAAAAAGCCTGCCAGCCGACCATACCTATAATGATTTTCGCGAGAAGCTGCACAAGATGAGAGTCGATATTTATGACGTATATGAAGGCGACAAGGGTGCTGAATTTGATCAGTGGCTGGAGCAAAAATGGGCTTCGTTATCCACAAGATAATGTCCGAACCCTGGCATTGAATGTAACTCTGAGGATTGCTACTGGTAATGCAGACGAAGTCTTAACAAGGATAAGGTGTTATCTTTGTTAAGGCTTTTTTTAATATATATCGTTATTACGTGTTATTATCAAACGCAATGATTTCAAAGAGGGCTGGCCGTTTTAATTAATCTCTGCTAAAAAGATGCCAACAAAGGGGAACGATGCGCTAGAATAGAAAAATAGAAAGCGTTATCATTATTGACTTTTCTGCGATGATTCAGGGGGAGAAGGCTTATGCGTTCAAAGTTTCAACCATTAAACACGTTGCGTAATCAGATCTTTATCGGCTTTATATTGGTAATGCTCATTATGATGAGTGTGGCGGGAGCGTTTATTTATCTCAATGTCTCTCACCTGTTGAAAGACAGTGCCGAACGGCATATTGGTCAAACCGCAGTACAAGCAAGCGGCAGACTGGATGCATTAATCGGCCAGATGGACAGCCTGACGGAACAAGTGGCGAATCATCCATCTGTTCAGCATATTTTGCTGGAGGAGCGTAATGGGGGCAAGGTGACTTTCGGACAGCGTCAATCGCTACTGCAAGTGATGCATAGCTATCAGGCTTATATGCCGAGCGTTGGCTCGCTGGAGCTGTATACCGCTGAAGGGAAGATGTTGTTTCCGATTAGAGAAGGCAGTCTGGAGGATCGTATCGGACAGGCGGACATTCGGGAAGCCAATGAGATGAAAGGCAGGCTGGTCTGGATCGGCATAGATCCTGAAAATCCCCAGTCGCTGCTGGCGATTCGGCAGGTGAGCCTGGTGGATCGCTGGTTTTCACGCGGAGGATATCTGATTACCCGCATGGAACGAAGTTATTTTGGGCTAAATGGTACGTCAGCGACCCATGAAGAAGCAAATGAAACAATGCTGCTTGTAGATCGCCGAGGGCAGCTGCTGTCGGGTGAGCCTATGAGTCAGACTAATTTGTTAGATGTATTGCACAGCAAGACACAGACGGTTCATATTGGAGAGCGCGAGTATGTGAAGGCAGTTCAGCAATCGGAACGGACCGGCTGGTCGCTGCTGATCCTGATTCCAGTTAGCGTCGTCACAGAAGGAATTACGGTTTTACGGACGACACTTATTATTTCGGCGTCTCTAGGTGCCGTGTTATTCCTGTTCATGTCCTTTATGCTGTCAACGTTGATTACCAGACCGATAGGTCACTTGATTCAGGCGATGCGCCGTTCACGGGAAGGAGCGTTGGCCTTGAATCCTGAACCTGCAGCAGCGGTTGAATTACGGGAATTAAATGCAGAGTACAACACGATGATTGTCGATATCAATGAATTGATCCGTGTCATTTGCGAGAAGGAGGCTTTACAAAGCCAGACCGAGCTTAAAGCACTGCAAGCGCAGATCAACCCGCATTTTCTTTTTAATACGCTAGATGCATTCAATTGGTCGCTGCAAGAAAAAGGAGAGGAGGAGCTTGCCGGGCTGATGGTGTCCATGTCGCGGCTGTTTCGTTATGTGATCGAACCGGCTCACCATGACTCTTGGGTGACACTTGGGGAAGAAATAGCACAAGCCCGTCGTTATCTGGAACTGATGGAGATGCGTCTGGGCGAACGTCTGAGCTGGCAAATTCATATGCCACCAGGGGCAGCAAGAATTCCACTTCCTAAGCTGCTGATCCAGCCCATTCTAGAAAATGCAATTTTACACGGTGTCGAAAATCGCATCGGCAATGGCCGTGTTGAAATTCGAATCACTCCTTCGGCGAGGTTGGGTTGGACTAGGATCGAGGTTGTAGATAACGGACCTGGAATGACACAGGAGGAACTTGCAGCTGTGCGTACAGCGTTGATCGAGGGATCTGCCTGTCAGAGCAAGGGAACCGGTATGGGACTGGTTAATGTGCAGCGCAGGCTTGCTCTCTATTATGACAGTGCATCTTATCCAACGGACGGCGTGCTGATCTACAGTGCTGTGCAGGAAGGAACGGTGGTCGCTTTTGAAATTCCTGATGAATACGGGGGGCGGTAGGAATGAGTTTTTCATCCAAGACCATTGTTATTGTGGACGATGAACAAAGAACACGTCAGGGGATACATCAGACACTGGAGCAGTGGACCGCCGGGAAATACCGGATTATGACATCGGGGAATGGCCTGGAGGCATTACATATGCTGCAAGCGGAGAAGGTGCATCTGCTGATTACAGATGTCCGGTTGCCGGAATTCAGCGGGCTGGATTTAATCCGTTCTCTGGAACGGGATTCACATCGCCCGGCGATCATTGTGATCTCGGGATATGCGGAGTTTGATTATGTCCAGCAGGCGCTTCGTCTCGGAGCCGTTAATTATTTGCTCAAGCCGATTGATAAGCAGGAGCTGCTGAATGCGGTAAATGAAGCACTTCAACTGGAAGAGGAACGGCAGCGGTACAAGAAGCTGGACAAGCTGGCTGACCCTGTTCTGCTAGAGCTTGACCTCCAAGCGACTACGCTTAGCGATCCGGTACGGCGAGCCTTCACCTTTATGGCAGAGCATCTTCACGAACCCATTACGATGGCGCAGACTGCAGCGCATTCACACCTGAATGCCAGCTATTTTAGTGTTTTATTTAAGGAGCAAAGTGGTTTGTCCTTCAGCGAATATCTACACAGGCTACGGATACAACGGGCTAAGGAGCTGCTGCTGCATACCCAGTTGACGATTGCCCAAATCGGTGAGCGCTCAGGCTACCGGACAGATAAATATTTTATTAAAGTATTCAAAGCGACCGAGGGGGTAAGTCCCAGCCGCTATAGGCAGCAGATGCGTAAAGGACCGGAGAATATTTACTGACATATAGGCTGCTCACAACCCAATAAAAGTGGAATTATACCCAATGAGCGTACCCTGTTGGAAGCAGAAATAGAGTGCTAAACTTACAAATGATAACGGTTACAAAAAATATAATTACAATAACGGAGGTCTAACGATGTCCAACGAGTATTCAGTTCGTAAGCGTTCTCATCGAAAATGGGTTGCTGGGTTGACCCTGCTGCTGTCATTCATGCTAGTGCTGTCCGGTTGTGGTGTTGGTAAGGATGGGCAAGGCGGTTCCAGTGGAGCTGGGGGCAAGGTTACGCTCAAAATGATGCACTTATGGCCAGAGGGAAGCTCGGCACAGCAAAGCAAGCTTGTAACCCAGATTATAGATCAATACCAAAAGGATCATCCGAATGTCGTCATTCAGCAGGAAGTGCTGGAAAATGAACAATACAAAAACAAACTCAAAGTGCTGTCAGCTTCCAACGAATTGCCAGATATCGGCATCACTTGGGCAGCGGGCTTCATGGAGCCTTACGTTAAAGGTGGATTATTTACGCCGATGGATGACCTGCTGCAAGGTTCCAAGCTGAAGGACAAATTCGTACCGGGAACGACCGATGCCTATGCGCTGGATGGTAAAACGTATGCGCTTCCGATCGAATTGAACATAACACCCATTTATTACAATAAAGCCATATTCCAAAAATACAACTTGAAGGTACCTGCGACATTTGATGAATTTAAGCAGGTGGTGAAAACACTTGTAGATCATGGAGTTGCACCGATTGCATTGGGCAATAAAGACCGCTGGACGGGTTCGCTTTGGTACATGTATCTGGCAGACCGTATAGCAGGTAGCGAAACGCTGAAAAAAGCAATTGACGGCTCAGGATCATTCGATGACCCTGGTTTAATTCAGGCGGCCTCCGAAATTCAGACGCTGGTGGATATGAACGCCTTTAACAAAGGATTTAACGGCTTGTCCAATGATGAAGGAAAATCCGAGTTTATGAACGACAAAGCGGCGATGTATTTGATGGCTACTTGGGAGTTGCCGAATTTTACGACTAATCCCGAAATCCCGCAAGCGTTTAAAGATCAAGTCGGCTTCTTTAAATTCCCGATGGTTGCAGGCGGCAAGGGCAACGAGAACAGTTGGGTAGGAGGTCCGGGAGTCGGCTTGTTTGTTTCGGAAAATTCCAAAGTAAAAGAAGAAGCCAAAGCGTTCGTGGAATACTTCGTAGAAAAATGGGGAGAGCAATCGGTCACACAGGCGGGCGTTATTCCGGCGACGAAGGTGGACACCTCTAAAGAAAAATTGCCCAAGCTGTATGTCGATCTGCTGAATGGGCTGAACCAAGCCAGCAACATTACATTGTTCGCTGATGTACAAATGAAGCCGAATGCAGCGCAGGTACATTTGAATATGATTCAGGCGTTGTTTGGTAAAGCGGTGACACCGCAACAATTTGCCGACCAGCATAAGGCTGCCATCGAGAAAGGAAATTGAAATTGACCACCTAAGGAGGTCTGACCGTGGAAAAGGTCATGTCCAATAAGCTCGTCATTGCTCTCTATGTGTTGCCTTCCCTGCTGCTGTTATTTGCCGTGATTTATGTGCCCATCGTACTGACCGGCTATTACGGCCTGAATCAGTGGAATGGAATCGGCCCTATGACTTTCGTAGGGCTGGACAACTATCAACATTTGTTCACAGACACGGCGTTCTGGCAAAGTGCCTGGCATTCGCTGCTGCTGGCCTTGTTTTCAGGCGTCAGTCTGATCGGTTATCTGGTCGTTGCAATGATTTTGTCAGGAAAAATCAAGGGAGCGAACCTGCTGCGGAAAATTTATTTAATTCCCATGCTGCTGTCTTCTGTAGCGATCGCTCAATTGTGGCTCAAAATGTATCATCCGACCAACGGCGTGCTGAATTCTTTGCTGGCATCAGTCGGAGTTCACAACCCGCCCGAGTGGTTAGCTAATCCGTCGCTGGTGCTGCTCGCCTTGTTCATCCCGATTATTTGGCAATATGCAGGCTTTTATATCCTGATTTATTATGCTGGGCTGAAAAACATTCCCGAAACGCTGATGGAGGCTGCCCGCATCGACGGAGCCAGTGCCTGGCAGATTGCGACTCGTATCAAATTGCCTCTGCTGCGCGAGGTGATCAACGTGACGATCATATTGTCGATTGTCGGCTCGCTCAAATATTTTGACCTGATCTACGTCATGACGGACGGTGGGCCGAACGGAGCCAGTGAGGTGATGGCTTCGTACATGTACCACCAGGCGTTCCGCAGCTTTGATTTCGGATATGGCAGCGCTACAGCCTTTGCTCTGCTGCTCATCTGCCTGATTGCTACGTGGGTGATTCGTAAGGTGACCGCCACTAGTGACACCATCCAGTATTCATAGAACACTCATGCCATTAGATCAGGGTAACAGAGGACAGAAAGAGGGAGGAAACGGATATGAAAACCCAGGCAGCCGCCAACTATCCGCTTGGAGTCGCTACCCGCGGCAAAATGTTAACTCGGGTCGGTTATGCCGCTTTGTATATACTTTTGATCATCTTAGCGGTGACGCAGCTTTTACCGCTGGTGTGGCTGATGCTTTTTTCGCTTAAAAATAATCAGGAAGTATTTAACCTTCCACCGTTTGCACTCCCGTCCCAGCCGCATTGGGAAAACTATATGAATGTGTGGACCAGCGGCAATATCGGACGGTATTTCTTCAATAGTGTGTGGATCACAGTCATATCTGTGGCGTTGACAGTGCTGCTGGCTAGCTTTGTTACGTTTGCCATTACACGTATGCGGTGGAGAGGGAGTCAGCTGGTCCTAGGACTTTTTATGGTCGGACTCATGATTCCAGTCCATTCCACCTTGATTCCGTTATTCAGTATGTTTCTCAAATTGCATTTAACAGACACTTCGGTATCCATCATCCTGTCGTATGTCGCTTTTAATCTGCCGACAACAATGATGATCTTGCTGGGCTTCTATTATGCCCTGCCCCGTGAAGTGGAAGAAGCGGCCGTTATGGACGGCTGCTCCGTCAACCGGATGTTCTTCAGAATTGTGCTGCCCATGACCACCCCCGTCATGGCAACGACGTCTATTATTAACATGATCTACAACTGGAACGAGTTTATTTTCGTCAATACGTTCATCAGCTCAGATGAAAATAAAACACTGACCGTCGGCGTTCAGAACTTTATCGGACAGTATACGACCGACTGGGGAGCAATCGGAGCCACGTTGATGATCAGCATTTTGCCCATTTTGCTCGTGTTCCTCATCATGAGTGACCGGATTGTGGAAGGAATCGCAGCCGGGTCGGTTAAGGGGTAAAGCAAATTTTCTTGATTAGAAGAGCACCCCTAGTATAGACATTGGATCAAACCTTTTGGTTTGTCCGATGAGTGCTAGGGGGTGCATTTTTGTTGAGTTTAGTTTAGGCGGTTGGAGGGCTAGTTATTAGTTGCTGGTCTTGAACAAAATAAAGGCTTATTCCTCCTCATAATAGTAAGTAGAATAAGCCTCTAAGAATTTATTAAGTATAACTGGGTATCAAATGAAAAAATTTAATTGTTAGGGCGGTGATTTCGAATTAAATTCCATACTCCGAATGGATTATAGAATGGATCTTCTTCCTCAAACATTGTACATTGTTTATGCTTTAATAGATAGATTGGAGAGCTTGGATCTGTACTAAATGTTTCTCCGTCAGTGATCTTTGGAGCTTCTACAAGGTTATATAAACAAAATATCCTGAATAATGTGGACACTTCCGACCCAGTTATGTCTTCAGAAGTTGTTTGTACATCAGGATAACCAAAGCTGTGCATACCAGTAGTGTAAAATGTGTTTTCTTCGCGGGACATTTGAATAAACGCAGTAAAAACTTGAGCAATGTCCCTGCTACTTGTTATTTCTAACCATTCCTCTTTTGTACTTGCTCTTCCAGAAGATTCAACATTTACAGCCATTCCTCCTGCATGCAATACAGCACTAGCAACCTCCATAATATCCAAAACTTTTTCTATAGAACCGCCCTCACCCAAAAGATAGATGATACTTTTATGTTCATTTAATTGATCAATATGTTCCCTTTTAAATGAGCCATTTCCAGCTACCTCGAAAGCTTCTGCAACATAAGGATTATATTCACTCATTTCTACGTCAAAGAAATCTTTTGGATTATTAAGGTTTCCGATATGGCTACCTGCATATATAAAACCGTTTCCCTTTCGAGCCATTGCCTCTATAAATTCATCTCTTGTTTCCCAATAACCAGGTATTCCTAAAATAATTTTTGGTAAACTCATAGCAATATCACCTTATCTCGCAAGAATTTATACTCGACCATATTAATCTTTATTCATCTAATTTTTCTAAGAGGAAATTGGCCTTTTTAAATGTAAATTTAGATCGTCATCATTAAATTTTTTTTAATCTTCTGTTTAGTGAGACTTTCTAATTTGCCCAAAATTCCGCATCGGGTAACATCTTGATAGTGCCCAGAGCCAGTTTGTGCAAGCCCTCTTCTAAGTTATTCCCCTAATTTTCCATAAAATGAATTTTATATAGTTAATTTCATTTGGGAACTTTAGATTATATTAATGTAATTTTAGGAAATGAGAAATAAGTGAAAGCATAAAACACAGGTCAATAATGGTGACTTCTGACCATAATCGACCTGTTTATTGTAAACTTTAGACTTTTTAAGGTTATGCTTTTAATCATCAATGTGTGTTTAAGTAAACAAGAAAAGTCTTTATACGGGTATTACATGAGCTATATAAGTCTTTGGTAGAGCAGATGACTTACTCAGCACTGGGTAGTTCACCTAACCGAAAAAATGTAAAAATGGTTACTCTATACGTTCATTGTCAAGTGCATCCAAGATTTCATCACTTATATCAAGTGGTTCCCTTTTAACTCGATTTGCAAGCGAAAGAAAATCAGTAGCACCAACTACATTCAAATAACCTCCCCTTATAAAGAAAAGGCCACCTCTTTCATATAGCTTTATTGCTGGCTCAAACAAATCTTTATTATCAATAGCAATTTGATTTCCTTCATCAATGAGTGCGTTTAACTCTATATAACTGGTAACAATTTCTCTAACATAACTATTGTCAATTTCCTTTAGTATTTGTAATTCATCAACACTCACTTGTGACTTAGTTATCGAATTTGAAATGATAATAAAAGGATACCTACAAGGCCCAGGATAATATTGGAGGAATATTGATGCTCTTCTTAAGTATTCTTTACTCAAATGAACATGTGATCTTGCTTGTTTGTTTCCAATACAACTCCAATCTATTGCAGAAATACGCTTAATTGCCTGATTAAAATTTTCCATCAATTATTTCGCTCCATCTTCTCTATTTTTATTGCCCAAGAACTTTTTTCGCATAATATTCATATCCTCCAGGGAGTTCAAATGAAGGTTGATCAGAAGCTACATCATGTGCACCAGGAGGATCTGAACCAAAATCATCACTATCTTTTTGATACGAACCAGGATTTTTATATGGGTAGCCTTGTTTCATTTTTTCACTTTCAGTCAATTCATGTTTAGCTAACTCTTGAAACCACTTTTTTTGTTTTGGATCTAGCTCACCTTTTTGTGCTTCTTTCCATATAAACCCAACCTCTAAATCAGGAGTAAAGTGGCCAACTCGATAACTTTGATTATCTAAAGGAATTTTATGTGTATCAAAAAACATGTGTTGTTTCATAGCCCTAATTTCTGCTATTGTCATACCAGTATTTTTTGCAACCTGTTCAATATCAGTCATACCAACACTTCTAATATCATCATAATCCTTTGATGCAGCTTTATATTCTTTTTCTTGAAATTCATCCATAAATGTGGGTTTATAATCATCTACACGCTTGTATTCATTCCAATCAATCTTTTTAAGGGTAGGTATTGATTCAGGAACATTACCCGTTCCCTTAGTGCTCTTACCCGTGTACTCTCCTGATTCTAACGCATCAATCTGCTTTTGTCTCTCAGGTGAAATCTTTGCACCGGAACCTTTAGAATGTGGGATGTCAGGACCAGGATCATGAAACCGATAATGACCACCAGCAGTTGCGAAGATGGGTGACCTTTTAGTTAAACGAATATTCATCTTTCTAGATACACTTTGCAAGTAACTCCCCAAGGATTCAAAATTGGTTGGAAAACGGATGGCATTCGTTTTGAATTTACCATCTCCAATCTTGGCCAGAGCAGAGTCGGTCTTTGCTGAATCTCCGAATAACCCCGGTGCTCCTCCTTTCCCAGCTTTCTTTTCTTCAGCTTCCTTGAGCTCCTTAGATAAGGAGGCTTCTTCTTTCCCCAACTTTCCCAGCTTTCTAACTAACTTTGTGCCACCTTTAACAAACGCATAAATGTCTGCAACACGTTCAACGGCCTTGATACTGTCGTATCCTGCATCGTAACTTTCCTGTTTGGTATCGGTCAATGGATTAGGGAAGAAATTATTCAATTTTCGCTCAATCGGATCGGGTATACTTTTTATGCCATCCCATACGGTTTCAAGATCGTGAACCACATCTTTCTTTGTTTTCTTCCCTTGGAATGAAT
Source organism: Paenibacillus sp. lzh-N1 (assembly GCF_002872435.1). Classification (NCBI taxonomy): domain Bacteria; kingdom Bacillati; phylum Bacillota; class Bacilli; order Caryophanales; family Paenibacillaceae; genus Paenibacillus; species Paenibacillus sp. lzh-N1. The sequence continues at coordinate 3,318,257 of NZ_CP025696.1, forward strand.
CGGCAATATAGTTCCAGCCAAACTTCGCACCGTTCTTAATGCCCTCGAGCGTCTCATTGCGCTCCAGAAAACCTTTACCAGTGTAATTTCCCGGCATAACAAGAGGGGTCATTACCATGGTCCCCATATCCACTATATCGACAACCGAGTCCCATAAACCGCCTATAAATTCCAAACCCGCATCCCATTCTCCCTTGAGGGTGGCACCTACGTTTTCTTTAGCACGAGCTCCCATTACACCTTGGATTCCCTTTTCAGCGACTTGTTTCTCAAAGTCAGATAAGATCGGATCTGGGTAGTATTGATGGAGGGAAGCTTTAAGCTGGATTTCCGAACTCACGCTGTTGACTTCCTGTTCCAAATCAAGCGTATCCGTTGTTGTATTCAAATGTAAGCCGTTGGTTCCTTGCAGCAGAATACTACCTGCCGAAAGACTAAGACTGCCTGCGGCTTGAATTTGTACACGTTGGGTGCTGTTCAGGCTGACACCGTTATGGGTATTCATGGAGATGTATAGCGATCCTTCCTGCGCACTCATCGACAGCTCGGAGTTCCCTAAGGAAATTTCTTTTCCTTGTGGATTTGCAAAGGATTTAACCCCAGGATCGGCTGTTTTACGCTGGTGACGTTCTGTAGGTGATTCGATCACCGCACCTTGAGCTGCGTGAGATGAAGAGACAGCAACACTAGATGGTTTCGTTCGGACCGATTGTATGACCATCGCATCGTCTTCGTCTGCACTTGGAAAATACAGCTTCACCTGTGCACCCTTTTCCGGCATCAGATACCACACCTGATTCCCTTCTGCAGAATAGGGGAACCACTGGGCATCCCTTGGATTTTGATGACCGTCTATATCCAGATGCAATCGAACCTGATTCCGACTGACCTCCAGTATTTTTCCTTCGATAGCCGCGCCAATGATCGTTCGATTATAGATTTTAGGGACCTTCAAGCTCGCCGACAGGGCGCATTCATATGACCAAGTCATCAAGCCACGAATCAATTGACCCTCACGTTTGGTGATGACGTAAGTTTCGTGATTGCGTTCAACTTCATCTCCTAATTGCAGCATTTGATCCCACTCAAAGGTATAACGGGTGTAATCTCCGATATTGGCAGATCTCCAGCCGTTCGCCTCCTGATCCAGATAAGGAGCGATCTTGCGTTGTAACGAAAAAGGAACCTCTTTCAAATGAATATGCTGCCTGGCTTGCGGGATTCCGATCCAAATTTGCGCATGGTGTGAAACGATATTGGGGACGAGCAGGGCTCCCACATGTGAAGCCAGCCGTTTTAAAAAAGTCCAATCCGTCTCCTGATACTGCATAATAAACTGTCCTGTCGCTTTTTTCTCAAAAGCTTCATCGATCTTATCCGAGCCTTTATAATCGGCCAGTACTGCATCTACAATCTCCACAAATTTTTGATTGATATGTTGAAAGGAACGATTTTTGAACTGCGTATCCAATTTGAAGCTGTGAGAAATGACGTCGAGAGTTACCACGATTTCCTGGTGCGTGTGCTCCACATCTACGCAGTATAGTTGTCCTATGAATAATGGATGCTTCTGATCTTTGGCATCGGAATACCATAGCTCAACTTCGTCGTCGCTACTTGCTTTAGTAATGATCGTGTCTGCTTGATTGCCTTCCAAGACGCCCGTGATCTTCAGTCTGGCATGTTCTCCGAGCTCGTGACTCATATGGACATTACGAAGACGCAGCTTGCCATAGGGCCAGGTAACATGTAGATGCTGATAGGTAAAACGGTCTTTTGCTACGATGTTCATTCCTGAATCTCCTTGCTTGATAAAATCAACTGTCTTGCCCGTCATCGATGATTGAGATGATGCCCCCACCACTAGGTCCGATCGCAGAAGAGAGGGTACCATCATCACTGGGGTCTATCATGAAATTGAACGTATTAGTCAAAACATCTTGGCAGCTACACATTAAGGTCGAATTGTTGAGTAGGGCGGGTGCCCCCTCAATCAATACGTCTTCTTTCCCACCGGTCCACTTGGACCCAAACGCAATCTCAGGTTCGCAAGGAAGACCATGCTTCAATTTACACAGACCAAAAGCATTGATTTTGCTAATATTGGCTCCACAAATGGCATCGTCCACGTTCAGAACGGGTTTATCTTTAATGAAGACACCATGGCTGTACATCATATTAAGCACACCAGGGTCTGTACCTTGACTGCACTGTAGCTTGGCTCCTCTCACCACATAGGAATGTTCTCCGCTGAGTGCACCTTGGGCCAAAGCTTTAATAAGTATAGGTAAAAACATATAAGTACCTCCTTGGATAAAAGGTATAGATTCAAGAAAGCTCCGACCATGTCGCAGTATGCAGCATGGCATAGGTTAACGGAACCCAGAGGGGAGCATCCTCCAGCTTAAATTGGCAACTCCCGATCATAGCCTTGCCACGCCAGGAACGCACAAAGACAATCTGATAATAGGGAGAGGGGGAAACTAGAAAAATAGCTTCATAGCAGCCAATGATGGTATCTTGAATAGAAAGAATCTTTTCATCTACAAGCTTCATACTTGGTTGTGCGCGACTGGTTTGCTCAATCATCTGTTGTTGATAGACTTCTATTTGCGTAGTGTCCAGTTCTTGCCTGCTTTGGTGCAGACCGAACAGGATTCCGCCCAGCTTGTCCTGAACGACGAAGCTTCTCGATGGATCTACCGTCTGTCCAGTTCGAACTTCTGGAGCAAGAGAGTCAGGCAGGGAAATGGTGACTTGATTTTCAAAGACAGGAAGGGTTTGAAACCGAATTTCCTGTTCATTCGTCAGCGTTAGTGAGCCTTTTAAAATTCCCTCTATCGCTTCTTCAATAGATATCATCATCCAGCTTTCATCGTTTTCCGCTGTACTTAATTGCTCTTTCAATATTTGCTGATGATGCAGTTTTAAAAAAAATTCATCCCAATGCTCCGTCAAGATTGAACCTCCTTATAAGAGTTCTAGCTTCTGTAGCCGAAAACCACTCAAACTCCGCCGAAGCAAGCTTTCAGCAGCCTCTAAGCTAACGATGAAATAAGGTTCCCTCACGTTGGACAATCGGAAAAAATGGTGTCCATTCACCTTATGGCTATCTAGAACAAGTCGTTTTAGAGTTTGGTCGTGCGCATAAAATTCAGTCTGCTCTGAAATGCCATCCACAGAGGGAACGGAACAAATCCAATATAATTCCTGACGGCTAGGTTCCCGGTTCACGATATACACCTGCTTAAAACGAGCTTGTGTATTGTATAATTCTAGAATCCGTTTCATAGGATCGGAAAATAGCGGTTGTGAGGTTAAAAATGGTAGCCAGTCCGTATACTCCGCATCTTCTGTCGCATGAACATCTAAAACCTGAGCCGGAGGCATGCCAACAAATGGCGTTTTAAAAAGATTTAAATTCATCGGTTCAATGTTTCGGGATATACGATGATCATCGACCAGCACATAATAATGGCGCATACACATTCCTCCTTACTCCGTCCACACAATAGATTGAAGCTGTGCTTCGCTTAGTTTCCAATGCTGGTAGTACTTTTGCGGGACGAGGGTTCCTTGCATCGAAGCCCCATCAAAATACGCATGTTCAAACGAATGTACATCCGTAAAATCGGCCCCATCCAGGATGGCATGTTCAAAATGAAGGCCACATAGACCTGGCACCCGAACTCCATGTTCCCGATAAGGTTGTCCGCTGGCATTACTGAAGTTAGCATCTCTCAAATTGCTATATCTAAAATCCGCGTCGGTCAGTAAGCATCCCTGAAAGCTACCCCCTGCTAGATTCGATCGCTGCCACATGCTTCCGATCAATATGCAGGTGTGAAACTGGCTTTCCCGTAAGTCACTGTGGCTAAAATCGTTATAGCGCAGATCCTTTTGCATCAGGTGAAGGTGGGGAAGAGAGAGCCGCTTTAGGTTTTCGTAAACATAGGGTTCTTCTTCACTGGAGTGTATCAATTGCTCTCTCACATGATCTGCAAGAAGTGCTTCCTGATCTTCGACATATAGATTCTCGCTGATATCCTTGTACTCACCCGTTCGGATGGCTACACGATCAGCTTTATGAATAGCGAGATACTCAGGCATTTGAACCACTTCTGTCATGCCTAAGCGCAGAAGGGAGCTCACAAACTGGTGGAATAAAGGAGCGGATTCCAACATCAATCGTTCAACGTCCACTGAAGTGATCGTCCCCATATATATTTTTCGTTCCTTCTCCAAGGCTTCCAACATGATACTCATTGGTGCGTAAGCCCATGACGCGTCATAGGTTAACTTGCAATCGGAATCATCTTCGTACCATTCAGTAGAATAAGCCTCGACCATATACAGGTAGGATTGCTCCAGCATCTGAGTGCGCAAGAACGAGTAGTGAATATATCCAATGGGTTCTTTTTGGCCTTGTTGCTGCATGCTCAAAATGTGTATACACAAATTCCTAAACGATTCTTTGAAATCGGAGATTAGTTGAGCTTGGTAGCGATCAAACATGGCTTCCAGCCTGTCCAACTGAATGTCCAACAAAGGTGTAAAATGATGTTCTTTAAAATGGTATAATGCCGCTTGTTTATCCATCTGCTAGTTCTCACCTTCCGTTAGTTCATCTTAATTTCCGTGCCGGAGAAGGTGGTTTTGTCATCCAACGTGATCGTGTTACCTTTACCAGACAGCTCAATTTTTCCGGCAGAAAGCTGGATGTTACCGGAACTCATAATAATATCCGAAGCCGCGCTAATACTCACATTTTTTCCACTTACAATATCAATGCCTGTTTTATCGTTAATGACAATGGACATGCCATTGCCAGAAATAACGATTTGATCTGGGGCGAGCATGATTTCTTTGCCGTATTTGGTTCGCAGCGTCTTAATGGCAGGATCAGCCATTCGATCTGGCGCAGGAGCTACCGCAGACAGTGCCGAAGAAGACTTTGATCCGGCAGACGAAGCAGAAGTTGTGCCATGACCAGAAGTAACAGAAGCTTTTCCCCCGGAAGGTTGTGGTTCTCTTTTAACTGAGCTGATTGCGTATCCTTCTTCTTCCTTATAACTGGGGAAATAAATGCGAATGCTGTCCCCATCCTCAGGCATACAATACCAGCCCGTGTTATCCGCAGAGGCATAAATGGTAGAGTAGGGAAACCAGTAATCTGTGTTCGGATCTTGCTGATCGTCCATATCGAGCTGGGCGCGTACTTTGTCCCGACGAACGCTCAGTACCTTGCCTTGAATGGAAGCGCCGATAATAGAGCGATTGTAGTCTTTAATCGGTCGTAAGCCGCTCCGTGGTGACAGCTTGGCGGTATGGGTCAGTACCCCATCCTTCATCTCCGTTAGCACCTCAGCTACGATCAGCTTATGACCTTGAAAGGTCACTTCGTAGCCAGGCTCCAGCAATTTCTCCGTCTCGACCTCATATTGGATAAAATCCGCATCACGCACGCCAGGGATATGGTTCTCTGAGGCGGTTTGAAAATCCGCGACCCGTTTGGTGACTTTATAATTCGTAGATTTAATTTCTCCTTTGCTGAGTCCCATAGGTAGGCCAAAATAAAACTTTGGCACTCCATAGCCCACTGCAGGAATGAGCGGAGAGTAGAAGTGGGAAGCCATCCGTTTCAGAAATTGCCAATCGGTTTCATCATATTGCATGATAAAGGTACCAATGGGCTTCTTATGGGACACAACATCCATCGCTTCTGCTTTGGAGTAGTCCGATACAATACTTTCAATCAAACCCGTATAGGTGAGCTTGGGATTTTGGAAAGAGCGTTGATGGCGTTTAATATCTAACTCGTAGGTATGAGAGATGGCTTCGACGGTTAGGTAATGGACCCCGTGAACGACTTTTTCCTCTACATCCAAGGCAATGCCTCGAAAAAGAGGCTGCCGATTGCCATTTTTGTCCGTAACAAAAGCTTTGACCTGGGTTTCTTCATCCGAAGCACGTACATACAGCTCTCGCTTTTTCTCCGAGATGATGCCTGTACAGATCATTCGGGCATGATCATTGACTGTTTTTAAGATTTTAAGTTCATGGAGGCGGACGAACTCATAAGGCATGATTTCGATATGACCGTACGTCACGATATTTTCCATAGGTGTCTCCTTCTGTAGTTGTGTTTAAAAAGTGGAATTATAAATCCAGCATATGTATTTATCGGTTAAAAGAGAGAGTTAGTTTACAGAATGACCCATTCATTATGGTATTTACTATGTGTAAATCTGGAATTTGGAGATATAAGAGGGAAGTATAAGATGGAAAAAAGCATATAATAGGTGGTAAGAGGGAGTATAAAGTGATATTTATAAAAGATTGAGCTTTAATGAGAGAGGAGGGTTCATATTATGCCAAAAAACGATAATATGCTGGCCATTTTATGGATGCTGAATTCGGGTGTGAAAATGACCGCAAAACAAATATCCGAAAAGTTAGAAATAAATATAAGGACAGTTTATCGGTATATTGACGCACTATGCGCCAGTGGAGTGCCTATAATATCCGATACGGGTCATCATGGCGGGTATCGCTTGCTGAATAATTTTATCCGAGCACCTTTACTATTTGATATGGAGGAAAAAAAGGCGCTCCTTCATGCTGCTGTTTTTGCAAAGGAAGCTGGATACCCTTTGAGTGAGGCATTAAGCAATGCGACGTCAAAATTGAAAAAGTATTCGAATCAAGAGCAGGAAAGTATACTTAGCCGTCATTTAGCCGGATTTGAAGTGATAAATCGCATGGGAGATCCTTCTCTACAGCCGATATTGGCAGAATTGGAGCAGGCTGTAGCCAACGAATTCTCTGTTGAAATGGATTATCGCACAAGCCATGAAGAACAACCCAAGAATAGGGTGATAGACCCCTACGGAATGGTTTACTGGAACAACAAATGGTATACTGTTGCATTTTGTCACCTAAGGAATGAGATCCGTAGCTTTCGGGCAGATCGGATTCTACAGATTAAGCGTACTCCAAGCCTATTTAAGCGGCCTGAGGCTTTTTCGGCTCGTGAATTTTTTATGCAAAATCTGTTACCTGATTTAGTGGGCAAGGACGGTTTAATTTCTTTAATGATCGAAGGCAAGTCAGAGGCATTGGATGACTTATGTCTGCATTGGTTTTTGGGGCATCATCTGAAAGAACGAACCGCTAACCAAGCCATCTTTTTGCTTGAGGAAAAATCACTTCATACATATGTCCCTTATTTACTCCTACCCTATGGGAAATCCATTCAAGTCATCGAACCACAGAGCTTGAAGGAAAAACTAGTTGCTGTTGCGTCGGAGTTAGTAGAATATTATCAGCGCTAAAAGCTTCACTGACAGCAGATGTCAGTGAAGCTTTTTTATAATGGGGATAATCACGGGTTACTGAGGTTGGTATCACTTGATAAATTATAAAATAAGGAGAACCTGTGAATGAATAGTACGGTATATCTTTATGTATTTGACACTATGGCAGACTGGGAGATCGGTTACTTAACTGCCGAACTGAACTCGGGGAGATATTATAAAAAGGGGCTGTTCCCATCCAAAATAGTTACCGTGGGAATGGAAAAGACTCCTGTCACAACCATGGGCGGATTGAAAATCCTGCCTGACATCAAACTGGATGAGTGCAGCATTGAGAGCACGGATTTATTGATTTTACCCGGTGGAAATACATGGACAGAAACCATTCACCAACCGATTTTAAAAATTGTTGAGAGATGTTTAGAGGAAGGTATATGGGTGGCGGCGATTTGTGGTGCTACCATGGGACTTGCCCAGGCAGGACTACTGAATTCACGTTCGCATACAAGCAATGATCTGGAATACCTCAAAATGACCTGTCCCACCTATACGGGCGAAAAGTATTACAAAATGGAATCTGCTGTAACGGATGGAAGGCTGATCACTGCATCTGGAACGGCTCCGTTGGAATTCTCCGTACACGTTTTGAAAGCTCTAGGTGTGTTTTCTTCTAAAACATTAGAGGCTTGGTATAGTCTTAATAAGACTCGTGCATCCAAACATTACTATGAGTTGATGAATTCAATCCAATGAAGGTATAAGCATAAAACTGAACTGTTACGATCATTTAAAGGAGGAGTTAAAATGACTGAAAGCAGAGAATATGTGGGAGTGTCAGGTAAATATACAAAGAATGGAATACCCAACGGCTTTACATCTATTACCCCGTTTATTACTGTGGAGAATCCTTTGGAAGCAATAGAGTTTTATAAAGCGGTTTTCAATGCGAGGGTTAAGGATATTACTGAATTTTCTGATGAGAATGGCAATAAAATCATTGTTCATGCGGAATTAGATTTTGGAAATGGTTTTTTGCAACTCGGAGCAGCGAATCCGACATATCAATTGGTCTTGCCACCAGATGAAGGAAATGCGTGTTATTCTTTCGGAATTTACGTAATGAATGTGGATCAGGTCATTGAAAATGCGGTAGCAAGAGGGGCGAAAGTAAGGGAGCCCGTTACAAACTTTGTTTCAGGTGATCGATTCGCAAGTATACTGGATCCTTGTGGAGTAAGATGGTCTATTATGACCAGGATCGAGGATTTGTCAGAAGAAGAAAGCAGTCGTAGGGTTGCTGAATGGGCCAAAAGCTTTAGTGAAAAATAGATGCGATCACTTTTTAATAAAAAAGTATTAAGAATGACAGTTTGCTGAAATGATGTAATAAAAATTCGGATGCCAGATAGTTGGCCCAAAATACGGCAATCATTGTCACCACACAAGAGTATGAGGAGTGATGTACACTGTCAGTAAGAAAAGATTGATTACAGAATGCATTGGTGTTTAGCTCCTCAATGAGGGTCTAGTTGATAAATGGAGAGAGCTCCTCAAGTCTGATACATATGGCTTGAAGAACACTGATAATAACAATTAATGTATATTAAAAGTTTGGGACAGAGGTTCAACTCCCCACGTCTTTATACTGAAATCCGCTCATTGAGCGGGTTTTTGCTTTTAATCACCCTTAATTGTAGACCAAATGTAGACATGAAACTATTTAAGGCACAGAGTTTGATGGGGTTTGTAGAGATTGCTGTTTTCTTTTCTTAATGGATTTTAAAATGAAGCGTGACTGGACTAAGATAATAATTTTTAATTTTAATTACCAAAAATTTATGTTTATGATTTTTGGCAAGGGAAAATAAGATATAAAATATGGAAGGGAGTGATATAATAAGTAATTATATTAAATAATAGTAATATAAAAGTTATAAAACTAAGAGATTGAAATTATTTTGTTACTAACCATTTTAGGAGGAATTATCTATGAAGAAAAAATTAACAATACTTAGTCTGGCTTTAGCCATCACAGCCTTCTCTACTGTAAGTTTAAGCGCTTCTTACGCTTCTGATTATGACGTTTCCTCTGGAAATTCTTCTCCTTTAATTAGCGCGAATGCAAATGGTGCTGCTGTTGAGCCTCAAGCAATAGCCTCCCTTGCTCGTAAAGCAGTACAAGTTGGTAAAGCAGCTTATGAAGCTAACAAGGATGCTCTGAGAGAAGCGACCCGCTTAGGAAGTCTATTAGGTACAGGTGTTTCTAGCAGTGATGTAGAGAATGCAGATGTAATTTTTGATAAATAGCTGAAATATCAGGGAGAGGATCAGATTTTTATGTTTCTCTCTCCCTGATGTTATTAAAAAGAGGTGATTTCTTAAATGAAAAAAAAAAGTGAAGCGTGTATTTTAAATGCTACGTTATTCTCTTTATCGTTGTTCTTGATGGTTCATTTCTTCTTTATTTTACTTCACGCTGGACCGCTTAACCCGGTCTCTGTTTCATTGAAATCAGTAACTGATAACTATGTTGGACGGTTTTTTCAACAAAACTGGCATCTATTTGCTCCCCAGCCTATGACTCAAAATCTAAAATTATATGTACGTGTGAAGTATAAGGAGGAGGGCAGTACCAAAACTGTTTTAAGCAATTGGTATGATGTTACTGAACCTATGATTAGGACGAATGAGACGACAGTATTTTCACCTTATAATAGGATGCTCAGAATTGGAAGTGGATACATACATCAATTATATATAGGAGGGAAAGATGACCTAACATATAAATTAATGGATAAAATATCAAGAAAAGAAAATTTATCCAAAGAAATAAATGCTTCTTTAGAAAAAGATTCGGATCAAGTTGAACAAATCATTTATCGCTATGCTTCTGCGTTTGCAAAAAGGGAGTTTTTAAAACATGAAATAACTGATGTCCAGTTTATGACCTCAATATCGGATGCGATTCCATATTCAAAGCGGAATGATCTTCATTTTAAAGTGAAAGAAGAGAATGTCGTATATGATTGGAAAGGAGTTGTAAAGGATGTTGTTGAATTACCGTAATTTTTTTATGAATGAACGCTTTCTTATTGGTACAAGTATCCTTCGGATATGTATTGGGTTGATATTACTTTTCAATTATTTTATTCATTATAAACAAAGATACTTTTTTTGGCACGAATCTGGAATTAATATTTATTCTACTGGGTACAAGTCATTAACATGGTCTTTATATAATTTGAATTCATCAGCTTTATTTTTTGACTTTATCTATCACCTAGGAATTATAGTTACTATTTTTTATTTAATAGGATATAAAGGCCGTCTTTTTTCAATTCTAGCCTACTTATTTTTTTATTCATTGTATGTTCGCTCTTTTCATATTAGTGACGGAGGAGACAACTTACTTATAGTGAATATGTTTTTTCTGTTGTTCACCAATAACACTGCCTATTTCTCTTTGGATTCTAAAATGAACAACTCACGTGGAAAAGACTCGAAAGACTCTTTACTCTATAAGTTATCCGTGATAATCCACAATTTTGCAGTACTTTTTTGTATTATACAACTGTGTATTGTTTATTTTTTCTCAGGAATGTACCAGCTTATGGGCGAAATGTGGCAAAACGGAACAGCACTTTATTATATATCTCAAGTGAGAGAGTTTAGCAGACCTATTTTGGATTATATGGTTAACCATTATGTTGGACTCACCATTCTATTCACTTATTTATCTATAATTATTAAAATTGCATTCCCTTTTGCTGTGATTAATAAGAGGCTTAAACCGTTTGTAGTTATTGCCATGATATTGTTTCATATAGGTATTGCTATAGGAATGGGTTTGCTGACATTTTCGTTAATTATGATTGTTATGGAATTATTGTTGTTTACGGATCAAGAATATAAAAAGTTATACCATTTTATAAAGATCAGTTTCCGGAAAATAACAATTACAATTCGAAGAAAAACAAGAAGATTAGGATATGTAAGCTTTCAACACAAACAAATTCTGGTTTTCTATGATGGTTGGTGTCCTGTCTGTACAAATATAAAAGACTATTTGTACAAGCTGGATTATTTTAGAATGCTACGGCTTGTTAGTTTTCGGAATTCTTCATTGGTTCAAGCATACAAATTAGATGTTGATGAATTACAAAGGCGAATGCATAGCTTCTCACTGAATGATCCCAGTAGAATACACCGCGGAATTGACTCTATTGCACAAATTTGTACAAGAATACCGTATCTATGGTGGGCGGTTCCCTTTATAATCATTTTCAAAAAAATGGGTATAGGCGGTTATTTGTATGATTATATAGCTTCTAAAAGAAAAGTGATTCCTGTAGGGAACTGTGACGATTTATGTGAACTTCACCATTAAGGAGCAAAGTATGCAAATAATCTTATTGTTAGTAGCTATAACTTTAATATTTGTTTTCATATGTATCCTGTTTTTGCTCATTGCGAAGCGCCAAAATAATAAGAAAACAGAAATAGATGTTCTAAGCTTTTTGAAGGAAAATCCGAGTAAAGCTTCTTTGTATATGATCAAAAATGGTATGGAGAAAATCAGCTACAACTCAGAAGTTAAAATGCCGCTTGCCAGCACTGCGAAAGTGATCATCGCTATTGAGTTTGCTCGCCAAGTAGCGGCAAAGCTGTTAGATGAACATGAACTTGTGGATTTAGAGGAATTAAATAAATTTTATATTCCTGGTTCTGATGGCAACGCTCATAATAGCTGGATCAAATGGATTAAGTCAAATCATAAAGAGGTTCAAGGAAAAATTACATTATTTGAAATTGCTCACGGTATGTTAGCTTACAGTTCTAATGCCAATACAGAATTTCTGATGGATAAAATGGGATTAGATGAGATAAATGAAAATATAAATAAACTCTCACTTTCGTTACATGATAAAATTTTTCCTTTTTCATCTGCGGGTTTAATGTCTTCTTATATCCAAGAAGTAGATAAAATAGGATTTAAAGAATCGATACAAAAAATAAGTGAAATGACCTACAAAGAATACATGGAAAAATCCATTGAAATTCACCAGATACTAAATAGTGATAAGGGGTTAGGATGTATTCAGAAATGGAACACCAAGCAGAATTATGCACGAAGGCTTCAAGTGCTGGAATCGCGCAAGCTTCCTCGTTCAACGACTAAAGAATATGCTTACCTCATGAAGCTTATACACAAGGAGGAGTTGGTTCCTTCTACTTTAAATCCATATCTAAAAATGCTAATTCAGCGACAGGTGGATAACTCCAAGCTAATAGAGTTCGGAAACAAAGGTGGGTCTACCATTTCTGTCCTAACAGAGGCTTTATATTGTACGGATCGGGAAGGAAATGACATTCAACTAGCCATGTTTATTCAAGATGATTCTGGGGTGGATCACATTTGGCTCAAGCAGAAGCTGGATTTATTTTTTCATAAATTATTAACGGATACTGAATTTCAAAAAGAGGTAAGTAAAAAATTATCATATGATAAAGGAAGAAATTGAATGCTTTTTTATTTTGTAAAAATGCTGCTGATTCCACTTATACTTTATTGGATTATGGCTTACTTTCCATTTAAAAATCGTATTTCGTGGTATATTCACACTTTGTTTACAAGTGCATATACGTTCATGATTTTATTCATAAATGATTGGACAGAAATTAGTTATTATTTACGTCCGGTTTGCATCGTATTGTTTGGATGTTCCTTATTCCGTCAAATGGTTACTTTACGCTCTTTTAAATTTAATGGCTTAAATAGAAAAACACGAATATTCCTTTCTCTTTATGGTTTATTAGCGATATATCAAGTTTTTATATGTATTTTATTTAATATTTCATACATTACATCCACTCCTAAACACGAAGATGCAGTCGATTTAGCGTTCCCTTTGAAAGGAGGGGCTTACGAGGTAGTGAATGGTGGAATGAGTTCATCTATGAACTATCACTTTTCGCATCGTACTCTGAAATATGCGGTGGATATAACCAAGCTCACCCCGTTAGGTTCAAGAAAAGGAAAATTTGATAATCCTGAATCTTTAAAATCCTATCCCATTTATAATGATTCAGTATATAGTCCGGTTGAGGGTAGAATTATCGAAGTTGTGGATGGAGTAGAAGATAATGTGCCAAACTCCTTGGGTCGTAGTAATACAAATATGATTATCATCAAACACAAAGGATATAATATTTTGCTGTTACACTTGAAGAAAAATAGTCTGTTAGTTAAGAAAAATGATTTTGTCAAGGTTGGACAAGAAATTGCGAAAGTAGGAAACTCAGGTTACAGCAGTGAGCCGCATCTTCATATTCATGCTATAAAACATGACAATAAGAGAGATTACTTCAATGGAACTTCGATACCTATTACTTTTAATGGTAATTACTTAAAAAGAAATGATTTATTGCTTAATCAAACGCTTATTTTTCGATAAAAATGAATATCTCCTTAGAACGTCGGTTTGAGAATTTGTTTGTCAGGTTTTCCGTATCGTGTATTGTTCTTCAAAGCAAGTGTTTTTAACTTAAGCGAGACATCGTCTCGACACATGTTGATTACTGTTCACTGTCAGTAAGGAAAGATTGAATACAGGATGCATTTGGTGTTTTAGCTTCTCAATGAGGGTCTAGTTGATAAATGGGGAGAGGCAATAAGCCATGTTAAAACGTATAATTTTGCCTTTAGCTGTTATCTTTGTGTTCGTATCTTCTGTCTCAGTTGAGAGCGCGCATGCGGGATCTAAATTTAATTATAATGTTGAAGTTGCTGTAAATAACAGCGTTTTGACATTAGATCCATTTGGAGAGAAATCCACAAACACCGTATATGTCCCTATTAAATTCATATCTGAGGGTTTGGGAGAGTCTGTCTCGTGGAACAGACCTACACAAGAAGTTACAATTAAATCAAATAATGGTACAATTGTACGATTAACCGTGGTAGCAAAGTTGCATACGTGAACGATGAAGAAAAGATGATGCCGAATGCTCCCGTTATGCCAGAATATCCAAATCGGGTTATGGTTCCTCTCAGATTTGTTTCGGAAGTTCTGGGAGCTACAGTAGAAACAACGACAGTCAATGGAACATTACAGGTTGACATTAAGAAATAATACTTGATTGCTTGGGAATGGGTAACAAACTAATAGCTTCTTTAAGTCTTGGATCGTGAAACCCGCTTTGAGCGGGTTTTTGCTTTTAAATATAGAAACCAATCTGGCCCAATGGGGGAGATGTGATTTAAGTATGCATACTTTGCCGATTACCAAGCGTTTGTATTGATTTTAAATTTCTCCAATATTCCTATTTTCGTTCATTCTTCGTTTTTAATGTTCTTCCGGCAGCTAGCATATACTGCAAAGGGTCATTTATTTTAAGATACGACAGACTTTGAGACACGCGGTCTTCCTGATTAACTTTTGGACGTTTTCGATCTGGGATATCTACAGACGCGAAGTCTGCATCCATTTCCACCGTTTGATTAAAGAAGCCGATGATGTGCAAATCTTCTTTCCCTTCTTTAATCGCCGAGCCTGTCCGATTTAATCCACTCACCGTTATAATCCCTCTGGTTTGGCTTGCTGAGTTTTTCTCTTCCACAAGTTTGAAATTTTGAATATCCAGTGCAGAAGGAGTGTCAACAATGGATCTTCCTTGATCCAATTCTATTACTTTTTGAAAAATCTTGCTTTGGTCAAAGGCCGGATTTTTTAAAATCACTTTGTTGTTCATGTACTCAAACGGGATATTCATACTTCTCAGCAATACCCCAAGCGGAATGACAAAGGCATCCTGAATCACTTCGGGCTGAGTGTCCATCTGTGCTAAAGTATCGTTCAGTTTATATGTTTTTGCTCCCTTTTGAAACACAATTTCATTTGAATTCCACTTGATTTTTGCTTCCTGAAGTTTACCGTTATAATCAACTTTTACGCCGAGAAGCTCGACAACAGAGCGAAGCGGAACCATGAGACGTTTTTCTTCATTAACGTAGGGACCAATCGGTGTGCAGTACAAAACGTCATAATCATTCACTTTAAGCAAAGAGGTTCCATTAACATGAATAGAGTGATTAATCGGTGTTGCATTAGCGTTATAAGAAGAGGTTCCAAATATAGCACTCACAAGAACTGCAAAGGATACTACAGCCGTGCTATAAAAATATTTTCGCTTCATTTTTCACCCTCCGTGAATTGAGATAGGTTGCGTAAGATCGCATGTTTGCTTTGGAGCAGTGATAGTTTGTCCTTCTTTGACACATGTGGAGTGCGTACGTTTTAGGATTGATGCTGTTCATTGTTACCGCATTACACAATGGCAAATAATTTTGAAGATGTACAGGAAAGACAGTAAAGAGGGGCGGCGTGCCCCTCTTATTTGTGTGATGCTGAACATTTTCATCTATTTACAGAAAGTGCAGTACTTCATTTTCACAATTGAACATCATAAAAGAGCTTTTTTCTCATTCAATGTTCTTGCTATATTCGATAAAAGCTGAATTGTATTCCTTATCTCATCTTCGGTAGTGTCTGGGTGAATTGCACAGATTCGGAGAACCGTTTTTCCATTAAGTTGTGTCGTAAGCACAGAGGCGTATCCGTTCGTCATCATTTCTTGGGAGATCCTTTTATTGAGTGAATCTAATTCTTGGTCGGATAATCCAGGTGGTGCATATCGAAAATTAACAATCGCTAACTGCGCGGGGGATACAATTTCCCAATGATTATGTTTCTTGATTTCATCTTCAGCCCATTCTGCGAGTTGAACTCCATGCTCTATGGCTTCACCGACAGCATCAGTCCCCAAAGCTTGCAGTGTCACCCATAGTTTCAGACTTCGAGCAGGCCGGGTTAACTCTGGACCCAAATCCCAATAATTAATATGTTCTTCATCAGTCTCGGCATCCTTCAAATATTCTGGGCGTGTGCTGAAGCAGTTTTTGAGTTGCTGCTTATCTTTGGCTAAAACCACGCTACAGGAATAGGTCTGCATTAGCCATTTATGTGCATCCCAAGTGATACTATCTGAACGCGATATCCCGCTCAAAAGAGACTTATATTTCGAAGAAGCCAAAATCGACGCACCGTAAGCTCCATCCACGTGTAACCAAATATTATGTTTTTCACATAGGTCAGCAATTTCGTTTAGCGGGTCAATACTTCCCGTATTGGTTGTACCTGCCGTGGCAATGACCGCAAAAGGCTTCATGCCAGCCGCCTGATCATCCATTATTTTTTTCTCTAAGGCTGAAACATCCATACGAAATTTTTTATCACTTGGAACTTTCCTGATTTGATCACCACGGAATCCGAGGATGCGTAGCCCTTTGGCGACCGATGAATGAGTTTGATCTGAAACATAAGCAGTTCCAATGGCATATTCCTGCTCGGATAACCTTGCATTGCGGGCAGCCGCTAAAGCGGTCAAATTTGACAGCGATCCGCCCGACAGAAATAAGCCCCCAGCCGTAACTGGATATCCTGCTTGGTCACACATCCACCGGATCACTTCTCCCTCTAAAAGGCTTGCGCTCGAACTCAGCATCCAGCTTCCGGCGTGGGTATTATAAGCACTGGTCATGATATCTCCTAACCAAGAGTAAAGAGACATTGGACTAGGAACCAAGGCGAAAAAGCGAGGGTGTTGCATGAAAGTTTGATGAGAATAAACGTTTTTCCTCATTTCATCGACAACTTCTTTTACGGGTCTTCCTTTTTTGGGAAAACCAATTTTCCTTAAATGAGCTATTGTTTCCTCATCTGCAGTGTTGATTACTTTTTGAGATCGGATATTATTATTTTCTGCCATATATGAATGTATGAACCGCTCAATAATCTCACCTAATTGCTGATTTGGTTCTTGATTCATCATAAGCATCTCCTTTACTTAATATCAACAAAGTATAATATAACATCTGTTGTCATTTTGTGATATTCACCGATTTCATCATTATGTTTATTTTTAGGCTCTTCGCTATTACGTAAAGTAATTCTCAAAGGCAAAGAGGGCTATATAATCGCCGTTCAGTGCAAATGCTGGAAACGTGATGTTGGGAATGAGATAGTACTCCAACTCAAGGCTGGTACGCAGGTACATAGTTGCTGTGTTGCTTGGATGGTAACGACGAGTAATTTTACAAGGCAGCTAAGGAGGCGGGGGAGCTTGAATATAGGAGGGGGAACCTTAGTTATCTGAAAAGTATTAAAAAAGAATGTATAGTCACTTGTAAGAAAGAAAAGGGTTCGAAAACGCTTTGCCATATGTTGCAAATGAGCTGCTTAAGAATTTGAAAAATGACTCTAATTAGAGCTCCAAATTTTTTAGGATTTTTATATCCAATGATTAAACTGGGAGTAAAAAAATACTGGTGGCCCTTAAAGATGTGTTAGGAGCCACCAATAAAAACTAATTTATGATATTGTTACATAATAAGGGCCATCTTTCGATACACACCTTAATTTTGACTAAGAATTATTGTCCAATTTGTTCTAAGATTTGTGTGTAAGCATTCCTATAATGATCAGGGTTAGGATCTTCTCCTATGATCTTGGGTACGTCAAAGTCAGACAGCAGGAAATGGTGTTTGGGTTGAACTTCATGCCTTGCTAAGCAACTCTTGCAACAGGACAAGGGACAGCCGTCAATTGCAATGATGTCACGTCCCGATTTCGCTGTTCTGACAAGGGGTTTGACATCACCACCAACACCAGCTATACAGGACATTTCAGCGACTTTTTCTCGATCCATTTGTATAGCGATCATGTTAGCGGTTTGTGCTGCGGAGGAACATCCAGAACAAGAATAGACAAGAGGTAAATCAGTTCTTTTCATCTTTGTACACTTCCTTGTTTTTTCTTTGTGATCGATCACGGTATCTTTGGTTTCAGCTGAAATAAATTTAAAATTGTTTATATTTTAACTTAAATTTACAGTTTAAACCGTGATCGTGATCACGACATTGTTTTTGTGAAATCTGCTATAGGGCTAACTGTGTGTATATAAATCAGCCAGATCTTTAGAAAAAAAGCTTATCCCTACTCATAGATTTAAGTTGGAATAAGCCTTTGAGCTTTTATCAATTTCTCGTTTTTTATGTTGCGTTTGTTGGTTGTAGTGATTAGTTTTACTGTCTGGGGGAAATCCATCGTTCCGTTTTAAAACATTTCAATCCTCATAGTCATCTTCTACTTTAGGTATGAATGGAGACAAGAAGGGGTCCGTGTGTTCAGTCAGTCCACCTCGAATTAACGCATGAACCCTAAATTCATTAAATACTTTGATATCATCACTATCCCTTACATATAAAACTCCATACGATCCTGGGGCTAACTCCCCTACCTTTTTTAATACTTCTATTGGATTGTGTTTAGCAGTAGGTTTATGATTGTTAAGACCTGCTATCCAGAGTTGATAATCTCCATTTACAGCTCTTAAATCGAGAACACCAGAAGACCAATCTAATTCATTCAAAAAGTTTTGTATATCTTCAATAATTAACGATAATTTTTCATCATCATCTTCAAATGAGGAACTTTCTCTGATGGTTACCCACCCGTGATACTCAAACATTTCTACTCATCCTCTCAAGGTATTAGGGGCTTAGTATCAATAATTATTTCTACACCATATCTTTCGGCATATTCTTTAAGTTGTCTTAATACTCTGTCATCGGGCTTACCTTCAAAGTGAAAGTATGCTTTTCTGTTCGTTTCAATTGCCGCTTCGATTGTAGCCTTCGCTTGTTTTCTAAATTGTTTATCTAAACTATTCAACGGTGGTTTGGTTTGAGCAATGTACTGGTCGCTTACCGTATCAAACTCACGTCCCTTAGGGTCATTACTAAATTTAACTCTGGATTCTCCACCAAGTTTTTTTGCCAACATATCAGCTGCTTCATCCTCTTTGGGGACCTTCACCAATTTTCCTGAGTATTGCCCATTATTAGAAATTCCGGTTTTTGACGTTCCCTCAGTGGGCTTGCTCGAATTCGGTAGTTTAGGTGACTCCTTAGGTCTACTTGAATTTGCCCCATTATAAACCGCCGAATCATTGAACTCATCAATGGGTCTGTTTACACCTGGGCCACCCTTTGGATTGGGTTTTCCAGGCGGATTTTCTGCAATAGGTGGTTGGCTGGACCTGGCAGGAGAACTTCCAGCACTCCCTATACCGATTCGGGTTGCCACAATTCCATAGGTCGTGTCTTCGACTAAATCGCTTAAGCCTGTCCTTTCCATGTAATCTCCAGATTTTTGTCCAATGAAGCCTTGATTGTATCGAGAAATGAGTGCATCCATTTTCTCTTTGTCCAACTCAATAGCATTTGAAGAATCCACACCCATCGATACCAAACCATCTTCAATGGCATTGAGAGTTCCTTCATCCCATACTTGCGTTCGTTTTGCGTTGACGATACGCTGGATGGCGGCCAATTTATTAGGATCTTTAATATCATACAGTGATAGTTTGCGCTTCATTGTAATTTCAGTGCGCAGTGCTTGCTCTGCTTGTTTTAGCTTATTTTCATCCTGCCACCAGTTGGCTGTAAAATAATCAGTTTGATTCCAATATGAAGTATATTCACTAGTTTTTCTTTCTCGCCATAATGCAAGTTTAGAATTCTCATGTTTCTGTGTTTGTGCTGCTTGAATACGTTGTTTTTCTTCATTATCCCGGAGCCATTTCTCCTGAATATTTTTAGGAACCTGCTGATATGCATGAGCCATGGCATTTGACTCTTTTAACAGGTTTTGGACCAGTTCCAGTGGGCCACCCGAAAGCGCTATGTGACGTGCACTCGTATACACTTTGCCTAAAATCCACTTGCTATAATAAGCTTCCTTAGCCCGTTCATGCTCGTATTGGCTTATTAGCCCTTGGAGCGCTAAACTAGCCAGATGCTTCAGTGGATGCAAACCACCTTTAGGAGCACTACCTACAGCGTGATTTGTTCCTTTGCTCCGAACAGGGATTGCTGCGGTTGCTCTCAGAATCACACCCACCGCAGGTCCACCTAAAGCTCCCGCAACAACGCCAGCCACTTTTCCCATCACTGGGATGGAGCCTAACAGTTTTGATACTGTACCCAATAGAGCATCAGCCTGTTTTTGTGCCGCCGGAGTCGTAATCTTTGCAGTAGGTGCAGAAGCTGCGCTGCTGGATGATGTCTTAGCTGCTGATGGAGCTTGCGCCGCCTCGTATGCTTTGATGCTCATTAATGGTGGCTCAGGCACAGGAGGGAGGTCAGCTACGAAAACAGGTGCCTTCACCGTACCTTCCTGATAAATCACTGGAGCTTTGGTATCCGTCTCACCATCCAGCACTATGCTGCTGGCTCCGCCTTTTAGATACAGCGCCGTTCCAGCTTCAAGTGAAAGTTCCTGTCCAGCATCAAGCTTCACGTGACCACCCTGAATTTGCACATTCCCCGGACTGTCAATCGTAATGCCGTTACCTTCATGCAGTGTAATGGAAAATTCACCGGAGGTGGATAGGGTCAGATCATGCTCAGACATTTCGACGCCGCTACCTTGCACATGTTGCCATACCTTCACATTCGGCTTTCCATTTGCGTGGCGTTGTTGTCGGAGCGAATCCGTTACATAGGCATCCTGTTCGCGGTGGGTGGGCAGATACAATTCCACCTGTTCCCCGATCTCAGGCATATCGTACCAGCCACTATGTTCTTCCGCGACATAACGGGTGGCGATGGGAAACCAGCACGCTTTGGCAGGATCTTGCTTCGGGTCAATGTCCAGTTGAAGCTGTACAAAATCCTGCTGTACCTTGAGCACCGTTCCTGTCAGCGAAATTCCAGTAGCCTGATCGTTTTCATACCGCGCATAGCGGATATCTTGTTCGGCTTGAAGATCATAACGGGTGCGGAGTAAGCCATCTGCTAAGGTTGTCACTGCTCGAACCACGACCAGTTCTTTGCCTTGTCCAATAGGTAACGTGATGAGGTCGCCTAGTGCATAGTATTGCAGGCTTTCAATCATATAGGTGACATACGAGCCAGCACGTTCTCCCGGCTTTTCCGCATCCAACTCATGAAACGTTTTCCGTACTCGATAAAATACATCCCGCTCCACCTTATGCTGCTTGCCTTCTGGCATACCGAAGAAAACCTTGGGCGAGGCTGCGGTTACCTCTGGCACAAGTACGGAGCCGAAGCGAGAAGCGAGGCGTTTTAAAAACGCCCAATCCGTCTCCTCATATTGTAAAACAAACGTGTCCAATTTGGCATGGTTGCTTACCGTATCAATGGCATCTCCGTACTGATATTTTCGAACCATCGATGTGACCAGATCATCATAGGTGCGGTGAATATCTTGATAGGAGCGTCTTTTACGTTTAATATCCATCTGGTATGAATGGGAAGCGGCCTCCAGTTCAAATGTATACACGCCTCGCACGCAGTGTACGGACATACGTGTAACAATCCCATGGAACAGCCTTCTCAGCGATTGTCCTTGCTCATCCAACTGACGAATCACAAGGGGCTCTTGCTCCATATTTTGACCAATACAAGCGGTTCCCTGTTCTTCGGAGAGCATGCCACTGATATGTAAGTAGGCATGATCATTAATGGTGCGTGTTATTTGAAGTTGCTCGATGTGTAGTGGCTGAAAGGGACCATAAAAGCGTAGGCTTTCATATCCGATCCCATCTGATAATACGCTCAAGTGAGTTCATGACTCCTTTCTAGATGCGATGGGTATTTCCAAGTGAAGCACGTCATCTTGCATTTGCTTCTGAATTATCGAAGCTGCAGATGAGTACAACAGTGAGTCAAAATAGATATGTATTACAAGGTTTGTACGCTTTAAAGGGACGAGAGGTGATATTTAATAAACAACCCAGCATATGTATTTATCGGTTAAAAGAAGGATTTAGTTTACAGAATGACCCATTGGTTGGGGGATTTACTATGTTTATTTTTGGAAGTAGGAGGATAAGAGGGAAGTGTAATATGAGTTAATATGGAAATATGGTGCTAGGCCACATGCTTTGCCATTTCGATGCTTTTTGTGCTGCCTAATCAGATACTTAAAACCAAAATGATGCCCTATCCAAACGATCTAAATTTAAAAATAATGGAGTGATAGAATGATAAGAGGACTTGTACTTTTAACTGGTGGGAATATTGAAGATTACTTACCAGACTTATATGAGTGAAGTCATGCTGAAACCGAAAAAGAGCAGCATACTTGTAGACCCATAAACGAACTACCTCCATATAACAATTATAAAGAGAATGTATTGAAAAGACTCGAAAATGGGCAATTAATATATATCTTAGTTAGGATGCAAGGATATGCAAATGTATTACTTGAGTTATTTTTAAGCACAATGTTTGAACGTAAGGATTTGGAGTTGAACAAAATTTATGCGACGGTTGCAGCATGTAATCAAGCTTCTATAAAATTATTAGAAAAATTCCATTTTAAGCTGGAAGGGACTTATCGAGAGCATGCTAGCTTAGCTGAAAAAGAAATAGAAGGGAATTAAACCATTATTTTTAAAATGGAACGAGTTAATTTCAAGTAAATCCGTTTCATCCTCTCACAGACGTTGAGGCCGTAGTAAAGCTATGTCGAGTCGATATATAGAGGTGCTTAATTGTAGCTTCCTATGTCCTTTACGAGTTGGGGAAAAGTTTATAGAAAAAATAAGGTATGGCACTACAAAATAAATGTTTCGATTTTTTTGGATTTAAAGTGGTTGGACACATCCGATGTATTTAACTGAAAATGTGAGTATTCAAGAGAGCGTCCTTAGTTTGGCGTTCTTTTCTTTGTACGCTACCTGTAAGAATTCCTCAAGCAATAAGGTTATTCCCTTCTGGGACGTGCAATCAACTTACTGTGGTACAATTACTTTAAATAAGTACGGATGCAGGGAAGGTGAACCTCTTGGATAAATTTAAAGATCTGGAGAAATTGATTAAGCTTACAGGAGATCGCGCCAAGTTGGATGCGAAAGCGAACGATACCTATATTGTATATAAAACGCCGGATGGCCAAATTGTAAAAGAATACAACAATGGAGACATTGTTCCTGTTGCGGATACGGATGTTCTCATGCATAAACATATACCAATGATGTATGTATTTGCGGGGAATAATGGAAGCGGTAAAAGTACGATTCAGAACCTGGTTGTTGACCGACTGGGAATTAGCGTAAATATTGATCCTGATGCCTTGCCCAGAGGAATCGAAGTGACTTTCTGAGATGGATATTGTGAACAGACCTGGATTCTCGGAATGGGAGGATAAGCATCATTACAAGCAAGCATTGGAGAATGAAGCTTTGTACTGGCAGGGCATGAAGTACGGAGCACAGTTTGTATATGTTGTATTAGAGAAGATGCTTCATGATGAAAAAGAGAAAGAAGAATAGCCAATGGAGATTAGATGGTTATAGAGAACATTAAAAAAGATGCTGGGCACCTACCAACCTGGTCATACCCCTGTCAAGTAGACAGGGTATGACCAGGTTGGTAGGTGTTTTAATTTGTCTTACGTTATGGGACACAGGCTCAGGCTTTTCAGTTCAATTCGTCTTGTTTGACTATGCTTGCAACTTACCCGCACGAATATCATCTGTCATGCCCGCGTAAGGTGCCTGGGCAATCAACTTCTCGTTGTTCACACCTGCATTTTCAATGAAAGTAATATATGCGAATTCAGGAACTACATGCTTCGGATAAGTCTCATACTTTTCACGCGATTCTTCCATTACAGGGATGAAATCATTTTGATAGCGTACTTTAATCCCTGGATGCTCATGCACCCATTTCGGAAAGAAAATAATACCATGCATGGTCAATGAAATGGCTGGATGGGTTCAGTATCGGAGAAGCTTCGCCGAAAGAATCATAAACTTTAAGTCGGTATAAGTCGATTAAATAATTAAGGGCTTATATATACACAAATTTCTATATTAGAACATACCTAGCAGTGAACTTAGGCCCAAGCGTAGAAGCCGTATCTAAAAATAGAATTCATTCCAGGAGGTAAGCTATGAATAAGAGAACAGGCTTTAGATTTTTAGTTGTAATTATGATGATTTATGTATTTACTTTTAATCTGGGTGTGGAAACTGTAAAGGCAAATTCCGTATATTATGTTTCTACAACGGGGAATGACATCACTGGAACCGGTACACTATCAAATCCATGGAAAACCATACAAAAGGCAGCAGATACCATGACAGCCGGAGATACCTGCATCATACGAGGTGGTACATACCGGGAAACAGTAACACTTCATACTTCCGGAACTTCTGCAAAACCCATAAACTTTGAGGCTTATACAGGAGAGAACGTAACGGTATCCGGTGCCGATCCGGTTACTGGCTGGAAAAATTACTCCGGATCCATCTATTATGCGGAAATGAGGGGTTCCCTTGGAACAAAAAATCAGATATTTGTTAATAAGCAAATGCAATTTGAAGCTAGATGGCCCAATTCATCAACACTTGATCCCTTAAATTCAACATATGCAACAGTTGATTCCGGTTCCACTACAACCATCAAGGATGGAAACTTAACTCAGGCACCTGGATACTGGGTTGGCAAAACGGTTTGGAGTGTTCCGGGAACAGGCTACAAATCTTATAAAAGTACCATTACCAGCTCAAGTGACGGCTCCATTACCTTTGATCAAATAGATACTGCAGCGACAGGCGGTAACAGCTATTATATTACTGGTAATCTTAAAGATCTTGACAGTGCGGGAGAATGGTATTATGACAGCATTACTGGCAGACTTTATTTATGGGCACCTGGTGGAGTTGATCCGAATACTTTGACAGTAGAAGCAAAGAAGCGGACTTATGCATTTGATTTAAGTTCCCACTCTTACATAAATATTACCGGAATTAATATCTTTGCCTCCAGCATTAAAATGTCTAATTCTAATTACTGTAAAGTTTCTAATATGATTGCGGAATATGTCAGTCATGATTCGGATGTTACCAGACAATACAGTACAGGGATATTTATGTCCGGTACCAATAATGAGCTTAGAGACAGTACTTTGACCTACAGTTCCGGTAATCTGGTGAGTATAGAGGGAACAGGAAATAAGGTAATTAATAATCTTATTCATGAAGCAAATTATTCGGCAGCGGATATTCCGGCAATCTATCTATTGGGGGCAAACCATCTAATCAGTCATAATACGGTATATAACGCTGGGCGTTATCTGATATTTATGCCTACCCAAAACAGCCAGATACAATATAATAATCTGTACAATGCAGGAAAGCTGACAAAAGACTGCGGAATACTTTATGAATTTGCCTGGGATGGGCAAGGGACGGTAATTCATCATAATTACATCCATGATAATCTGGCAAAGAATTATTCCGGCACTGGTATCTATCTGGATAATGGTAGCAAGGGCTATATTGTGCATCATAATGTTGTATGGGGAAACTATACAGGGATAAGATTGAATACACCCAGTAATTTTAACCTGATTTATAACAATACCACCTACAGTAACGGAAATGTAGGATATTGGGGAAGTAATTTTCAGTCAGATATGTACGGCGACAGAATTTTCAACAATATCTTTACTACTACCTTTACACTGCCTGGTACTCATATAGAGGGAAATAATATTACCTCAGAAACCAATCCGTTATTTGTGAATCCCACAGCATATGATTTCAGGTTGCAGTCTACTTCTCCAGCTATTAATGCAGGGGTTGTAATATCTGGAATCACGAATGATTATGTTGGTGCGGCACCGGATATTGGAGCATATGAGTTCGGTGGAACTGACTGGACTGCCGGGCATGATTTTTCTTCACCTCCGGACCCGGTTTTTGAGAGTGTCAGCTTACTTTATGATAATAACGTAAGGCAATCTGATTTCGAGAAAGGGATAATCTCACCATGGGCAGCAACATATTCAGATACTGCTGCAAGTGTATCGGTACCAAGAAGCGGCTCTAAGAGTGTTAGATTGGGACCCGGAGAAGATGGTATCGAGCAGGTACTTACGGGGCTAAGTCCTAATACCAGCTATATGTGTACCGCCTGGGTTAAGGCAGACATAGGCGAGCGGATTCAGATTGGTGTTAATGGCTTTGAAGGAACGGATGCATCCGCAACATCTGACAGTACATCCTGGACAACGGTAAACATTCCTTTTACAACCGGAGCAGGCGCTACTAGGGCAACGGTGTATGCTTACAAGAATCCTGGTACAGGATATGTTTATGTGGATGATTTTGGGGTAGTTGAGCAATAAATTATTTTACTGGTTTTATGTTTGACAGGATTGTCAGAAAGTCAGAAAAACCAAGACTGCCTTGGGGCAGATGGATCAGGAGGGACACTTTCAGTAGAAAATAAAAAAAGAAAGACATAAAGACTCTGATCTAAAAACGATAGATTTTCCGCCAAGGGGCGATCAAGCCTTAGGGTCATCATTTTTGTACACTCAAGGCATGTGGAGTGCGTGGTAGTAATATATCGAGATGAGAAGCATTGATGTACGAGGATTAAGAGCAACTTTAATATGTTCCTGCATTCAAAAAACGCTTTAGGGTTGTTACTGCATTGCACAATGACAAATAACTTGGAAGATGTCTGGGAAAACAGTAAAGAGGGGCGGCGTGCCCCTCTTATTGCGAGATACTAAATATTTTTAGAAAGTGTAGTTTTTTATTTCGAGATTTTTCATCATAAAAAGCTTTTCTCTCATTCAATGATCTTGCTATATTCGATAAAAGCTGAATTATATTCCTTATCTCATGTTCTGTAGTGTTGTCATATTGTGAGATTCACTGATTTCATCATTATGTTTAATCTTTAGGTTCTTCTCTATTACGCAAAATAATTCTCAAAGGCAAAGAGGGCTACAAGTAGCGCCCAGTAAAGTATGGGCGCTTTTGCTTAAATAATCCTTTATATAGATTTAAAATCGTTTATTTTAATATATCAGCATGCCTTGCTTGAGAAGTTATTGGAAATTGATGTTCCTATAGTTCTAAACATGTCTAGGGTCTTCTAGATCCCCTGATTTAATCTTTAGTATTCCCGATAGCTACAATATATTTAAGAGGGTTGGATTGAAAATTGTTGGAAGAACTTGTAGACGAAAGATCTATTTTGTTCCAGGTACGCGTAAAAGTTGCTCCTGCTTGCACTGCAGGTCGATCTCTATCCTGCTTATCGTATTGGTAGCTTATATCTGTAATGAAAGTGGGCCGAAGGTCTTCGCTACCTAATTTCAAATCCTTACCAGATATATTTCGAGCGGTTATAGATAATGTTGCCATTTTTGAACTGCTACCATCTCCCGGTAAGGTTAGCTCATAAGATAGCGGGCGAATTTTATTGGTATCTATGTCCGTGCTTAAGGGGATTGTATTTGGATCGTAGCCGCCCTCTAAATAGGAAATCACTTTACTTTTTTTGAATTTATTATCTTTAATCGTTAACAATTGATCCTCCCAGCTGCCCTTAATGTTTAAGCCGTCAAGTAGTACCTTGGAGGAATAAAAACTTGTTTTTGTTTAAGAACAGGTACAGTATCAATTTTTGTATTTTTTCCATTATACGTTACATTGTTAGAGTTAATTGTAACTTCTATATTCTTGTGATCCCAAGAAATTGTGGCTGTTTTTTTAGGCACATCGTAATTTACTGTCGCTCCAAGCAACTCGCTTACTGCACGTAATGGAATCATAAAGCGCTGTTGTTTGTCGATGTATGGCGCGTCAGGTGATGTGTATAAGATGTAATATTGGTTGATTTTAAGAATCACTGGTGCCTTAATGACAGTCGCTTTCGCATCTACGTTCCCCATGTTTAACGAAAACAATAATAAGGACATCAAAGAAAATAAAACAATACTTTTACATAATATCATATAACATTGCCCTCCATTCATTTATACTGCACTAGATATTTTACTCCAATAATTACAGTTTAGAGGGCTAGCTATAAAGGTTCCCCTTAATGAAATTGCCCTGTGCTAACATTTCTTACTCACAAAAAAACCTAATTTTACCTATAATACCATGAATAACAAATTAAAATACTTCAGATTTAAAATTCGGTGACAGTCAAACGCTTGCTGGAAAAGGGCTTGCAGCCATCTATTCCTGATAAGTACCTCAAACGCCAGAATGTGAAGCTCTATGGTTGCATCGGCTACATGCTGATTCAAATGTAATTGAGAATATCAAGATTTTTACAAGGCTGAATTGAAAAGTTAAACTGATACATATGGTGAATAGGCTCTGTTATATATGTTTTCGCACTAAATTTATGAATAAGAATAGACCCTACATAATCGTGCAGGAATTATCGGATGGATACATTCAACTACTGTTATTCTATTGATGAAGGAGGTCATATAGTGGATTTGCTTAAGAGCATGAATGAAGCAATCAAGTATATTGAAGAAAACCTGACTAACGAAATTGACTTTAAAGAGGTAGCAAGGCTGGCTTACTGCTCTGAATTTCATTTTAAAAGGATGTTTTCTTTTCTTGCAGGTGCTACGTTATCAGAATACATCCGCCGCAGACGCCTCACTCTTGCAGCATTTGAGCTTAAAGATAGCAACGTAAAGGTCATAGATATCGCGATTAAATACGGGTACAATTCACCAGATTCTTTTGCAAGAGCTTTTCAAAATTTACATGGCTTAACGCCGTCTGAAGCCAGAATTAATGGCCGTTCACTTAAAGCATATCCACGAATGGCTTTCCAGTTATCAATTAAAGGGGGAAGTGAAATGAACTATCGAATTGAAGAAAAAGGGGCATTTCGCATCGTTGGTATCCAAAAAAGAGTTCCCATTATTTTCAACGGAGTCAATCCAGAGATTGCTGCGATGTGGGAAAGTTTAGATGGTGAAACGATCAATAATCTTAAAAGAATTTCTAATATCGAGCCTATGGGGTTGCTTAGTGCATCCACGAACTTTTCTGAAGGTAGAATGGAGGAAAAAGGGGAGCTTGATCACTATATTGGCGTTGCAACAACAAAGGAGTGTTCGGATAACCTAACACAACTTAAAGTTGCTGCCTCAACATGGGCAGTATTCGAAGCAATCGGATCATTTCCTGATGCGCTACAAGATGTGTGGGGACGTATTTATTCCGAATGGTTTCCATCCTCAAACTATGAACAAATAGAAGGCCCGGAAATCTTGTGGAATGAGAATAAGGATATAACCTCACCGAATTTCAAAAGTGAAATATGGATACCAATCTTAAAAAAGTAAAATAATGCGTGTGATTATGATGTATCCCTTGAGCTGTTTCGGCAGCTCTTTTTTCAATTGTTACAATTGAAGCTTATTTTGTGAAGAAGGTATTTTTTTAAGGTACAGCCATTTGGCGAGAAAGATCAGGTAATTTATTTTACGGGACTAATGGTTTGAAAAGAAATAATACCTATGTAATTGAAATATAATGTAGCGACTGACTGAGAGCAGCGTAGAGAGGTTTAAGGTGTTGAGATAATATTATTTATTTAGTTGTACTTTTATAAAGTTTGATGTAATCGCTTATCTAGGAATGATGTCTAAGAGTCTTATTTTATCTTGCATATAAATTGTTCTAATTTGTTCTAATAATCTTATCTACTATTCTACCATTGCTACGTATCTACGTACCACCTTCGTTATCATCCTTTGCTACACTTTGAATAAAAAGGAGATGATAACTTGGACACCCAACCCAAGATACTAAAGAGCGTGGAACATACAAGCTCATCTGGAAATACAGCTGAAGAATATGAAAGTTTGGTACAGCAGGAAGACGAACACATAGAGAGACTTAAAACATGTACAAAGCTTATTTGGGATGCGCTAGCTATTATTTCTCAAAAGGCAAGTGTACTTCACATGGAAACCGTCAAAGAAGCAGCCGATCATCTTCATATCATGGAACTGGATTTACGAAGAGAACTGTTTAAAGTTCGTTTGAAAAAAAGTATATTGGCAAACAAAATGAAGCAAACCCAAGCATAGCAGCGGAGGGGACGGAATCGTTCTGAAGAAGCGGAGCGCTCGCCTTTGAACCCGGATTTTTACCATATAAAATATATTTAAAAAATCTGGGGACAACAGCGATCGGAAGAATGATCCGTCTACGTAGCGGCCTCATATGCACGTACTTGCTCAATCCACCCAGTACTCAATTTGCTCAAATAACCCGACATGACCTTTCACGGTCTGATCGGGTTTTCTCATTTCAATCCCTCTATCCCACACATTGAATCTTTAAGCTCCTCCCAACACTTGCCACCCAGATAGTTACACCCACTCCCACATCATGTATAGTAAAGTTATGGGAAATAAACATGAACCCGCATATGTTCTTGATCGCTTAGACGTACAATATGAAACATGGCAAAAATGAGGAGGAACGTGATGATACATCCAACACAGATTCAGGATATGCTGCAAGCCGCGCTGGAGACGGGCGGGGATTTTGCAGAGGTGTTCGTCGAGGACCGTACCAATGGACAACTGGGCATGACCGGAGGAGTCGTGGATACGGCGTTGTCAGGCCGGGATTTTGGGATTGGTATTCGGATCATGAAGGAGCATTTTTCGGTGTATGCCTACACCAGTGATATGAGCAAGCAGAGCCTGATCAGACTGGCCAAATCGGCCGCCAAGGCTATTCGCGGAGGTGGAGCGCCAGGTACACACACGATTACACTCCATCCTCATGTGATCCCTAACCAACATCCGATTGCGATCATTCCTGAAGGTTCGCAGAAGCGCGCCAAGATCGACATGATGAGACGGGCGCATGAGGCGGCAAGCCAATACGATCCTTCCATCACGCAAACCTCTGTTGGGATTAGCAACTCAATCCAGAACGTCTTAATCGCCAATAGCAACGGGCTGCTGGTGGAGGATACCCGTACGTATACACGCATGAGAATAAGCGCGATTGCGACTGATGGGGAGCATAGACAATCCGGGTTCCGTGGGCCGGGAGCGTATGCTGGGACTGAATTTCTGGAAAATCTGAATATCGAAGAAAATGCCAGACACGCTGCTCGCATTGCGTCCACAATGGTCAAAGCAGGATATGCGCCTAGTGGCAGACTGCCTGTCGTGATTGAGAATGGCTTCGGCGGCGTTCTTTTTCACGAGGCGTGTGGGCATGGGCTGGAATCTACGGCGGTGGCGCATGGAACCTCCGTGTTTGCCAATAAAATCGGGCAGCAGGTCGCTTCACCGCTCGTCACAGCTATAGATGATGGAACGATTCCGAATGCGTGGGGCTCGCTCAATATTGATGATGAAGGAGCACCGACACAGCGCAACGTATTGATCGAGAACGGTATTTTAAAAGGATATCTGATCGACCGCATGGGCTCGCGTCAGATGGGTGTACCTGCGACAGGGTCAGGACGTAGACAGTCCTATAAATTCGCGCCTGCATCCCGTATGAACAATACGTTCATTGCGAATGGCGAGTCTACTCGTGAAGAGATCATTGCCAATACGGAGTACGGGATCTATGCCAAATCGCTGGGCGGTGGTTCGGTGAATACTTCGACGAGTGAGTTTAATTTTGCAGTCGAAGAGGCGTACATGATTCGCAACGGCAAAATTGCAGAACCGGTCAAAGGCGCAACGCTAATCGGCAAAGGCATTGAAACCCTGCAAAATATTGATATGGTCGGCAACAATCTGGATCATGGTCAGGGG
Organism: Paenibacillus sp. lzh-N1; assembly: GCF_002872435.1. Classification (NCBI taxonomy): domain Bacteria; kingdom Bacillati; phylum Bacillota; class Bacilli; order Caryophanales; family Paenibacillaceae; genus Paenibacillus; species Paenibacillus sp. lzh-N1. The sequence continues at coordinate 3,350,301 of NZ_CP025696.1, forward strand.
ATGTGCGGCTCGGTCAGTGGAAGTCTTCCGGTCAACTGCGGACAGCCTACTATACGGGTGTCCGAGATGACCGTCGGTGGACGGAAGGGGGAATAGGCGATGAATATTCAGCAATTTCAGGAAGCATTGTTCGCCAAAGGCCGGGAAATGGGCTATGCGGATATGGAAATCTATTATGTAAATGGACGTTCTACCTCGGTAAAGGTACTGAAGGGAGAAATTGACCAATATACCATCGTAGAGAATGGCGGACTTTCCTTCCGTGGTGTCATTAAAGGGAAAATGGGCTATGCCTCTACGGAAAAGCTGGAACCGGATGTGATCGACTTCTTATTGGAGGAAGCACGCAGCAACGCGGACATATTGGAGAGCGAGGAGCAGGATGAGCTGTTTGCAGGCTCTGAGAGCTATCCTGAGCAGCCTGCTTATGCCTCAACGCTTGCTGACACAGTTCCTGAGATTCTGATTGAAGCGGCGCTGGAAATGGAGCGTACAGCGCTTGCCGCAGACCCACGGATTGTGATGGCTCGGCATTGTTCGGTCAGCATTCGTGAAAATGAAGTCCTGATTGTGAATACCAAAGGACTGCACTGCCATCGTCGTAAAAGCCTAGCGACCGCTTATGTGTATGTGATTGCAGCAGACCATGGCGAGACCGTTACCGGGGGCTGGCATGATTATTCGCTGCGGAGCGTGGAGGAGATCGATATTGCGGATGTGGCGCATAAAGCCGTACAAGAGGCCGTTTCCAAGCTGAGGGCGTACACGATTCAATCGGATAACTATCCGGTCATTTTCCGTCATGATGCAGCCGCGCAATTGCTGGCTGCGTATACGTCGGTATTTTCTGCGGAGTCGGTGGATAAAGGCTTTTCACGCTTGGCTGGGAAACTGGGGGAAAAGGTGGCAAGCGAGCGTATTACGCTGATTGACGATCCGCTGATGGAGAACGTTCCGGCAGGCAGCACGTTTGATGCTGAAGGCAGTGCGACACGCCGCAACGAGATCATCAAGGATGGGGAACTACGGACGTATTTCCATAACCGCAAGACGGCTCGCAAGGCTGGGGTGCAGAGTACCTCTCATGCTTCCAAGGGCAGCTATAACAGTAAAATTGGGGTGTCGTATCATAATCTGTACGTAGCTCCAGGCACATCTACGTTGGAAGACATGATTCGCAAGACGGATCGCGGGTTGATGATCGTCGAGCTGCAAGGGCTGCATGCGGGTACGAATACGGCGTCTGGTAATTTTTCGCTGGCTTGTCTGGGCTATTGGATTGAGCAAGGGCAAGTGGTTAGAGCGGTTAATCAGATTACGGTATCAGGTAACTTCTTTGACGTACTACAGCAGGTAGAGGAAGTTGGCAACGATTTGCGTTTTACGGGAAGCTGCACATCTCCTTCGCTCAAGCTGGCTGCACTCTCGATTTCAGGCTCCTAGTGGCTGGAGCAGCCTTCCTTTTCACACTTACGGCCTGTTCCTGACGTTCTAATTGACTAGTGATGATAGATGCTTGATGCATCAGGGTATGGTAAAGTAGGAGAAAGTCTTTGAAATATGAAAAAAAGGCTTGGTTACAGCACCGCGACAGGGTATTATAGACAATAATATATTCGAAAAAGGTTCGAATTGAATTTTTATTGGGGGATGTATATGAGATATATAAGCACTAGAGGTCGAGTAGAAGCCAAGGGATTTATTGATACCGTGCTCATGGGGTTAGCTGACGATGGAGGTCTGATGGTACCGGAGCAGATTCCGACGGTGTCGGCAGGTACACTGGAGCAATGGGCGACATTGAGCTACAGAGAGCTGCTGCTGGAAGTTTTTGCGCTGTATATCAATGATGAGATTCCTCGTGAAGATTTGGAACAACTGGTGGAGCGCAGCTATGCGAGCTTCCGTCATCCGGAAGTTACGCCAGTGAAGAAGATCAACGATTCCCTCTCTATTTTGGAGTTGTTCCATGGACCTACGTTCGCGTTCAAGGATGTGGCGCTGCAATTTATGGGTGAGTTTTACTCCTACGTGTCCAAAAAGCAGAATGAAATCATTCACATTTTGGGTGCAACCTCAGGCGATACTGGGGCGGCAGCCATTCAAGGCGTACGAGGCAAGGAAGGCATCAAAATCTGTATTTTGCATCCGCATCAAAAAGTGAGTAAGGTACAAGAACTGCAAATGACGACGGTAGACGATGAGAACGTGCTGAATCTATCTGTAAAAGGAAACTTTGATGATTGTCAAAAAGTGATTAAGGACCTGTTTGCCGATTTGGACTTCAAAGCCAAACATCATCTGCGGGCGATTAATTCGATTAACTTTGTGCGTATTTTGGCGCAGACGGTATATTACTTCTATGCTTATTTCCGGGCGCAGGAGTCATCGGGTGCAAAGAAGATCAATGTCAGCGTGCCTTCCGGCAACTTTGGCAATATCTTTTCCGGCTTTCTCGCAAAGAAAATGGGTCTGCCAATCCATAAGCTGATCATTGCCACGAACGAAAATAATATTTTGGAGCGCTTCGTGAAGACAGGCGAATACAAGCCAGGCGACTTCAAAAGCACATACAGTCCTTCGATGGACATTCAAGTGGCGAGCAATTTCGAAAGATACCTGTACTACTTCCTCGGAGAGGATGCGGCCAAGGTATCTGAATACATGAATAACCTCAAAACCGAGGGACGGATTGTGATCGGGGCAGAGGATTTGAAACGGGTACAGCAGGATTTTGAAGCGCTTGGTGCTTCGAATGAGCAGTGTCTGGAGCTGATCAAAAAATACAAGGCTGAATACGATTATTTGCTCGATCCGCATACGGCTTGCGGTATTGCCGCGTATGAGGCGTATAATGGCGCGGACGAAGTCTGTGTGACCTTCGCGACAGCACATCCGGCCAAATTCGATGAGGCGATCCGTCTGGTGGATATTAAGCAGGAGTTCCCGGCGCAAATTGAACAATTGTTCTCCAAGCCGCAGCACCAGCAGGTGGTAGAGCATGACGAGGCGGAAATTGTGCGTCAGCTTGAAGCCTTTTATGTGTAACAGAATATTTCCGTAACGGTGAGTGGTTACATTCTTGCGGATGAGAAAAGAGGCTGCGCCCTGTGCGCTAGCCTCTTTTTTTATAATCCATATTTTCCAGATATGATGTATGTTTTAGTTTCAATTTGTTCACATTATAATGCCATATCGAGTAAGGTGTTAGACCTTGGAAAATCGTGAAAAAAGCCCGTAAATCAAGGGATTTGGCTTTAGGAATATAACAGGCAATGGTAGGTTCATAGAGTTATTTAATGAAGGATACAAAAATCTTTTATAAGCGAATTGGATGTATTTATATAAAAAATCATGTATAGTTAACTAAATTTTATGAATACATAAAGTTCCACTCTCAAGGGTGCAGAATAAAGTCATTCCGTCATTTAACAGAGGGGCTAATTATAAAAGGGGTGTATTAAATAATGACCATGATCCGTCCAGAGCAGAGTCAACAAGCAGCAGCCGAATATGTGCAGTCCGTTTTTGAGAAGGTTATCGCGCGCAATCCTCATGAGAATGAATTCCATCAGGCCGTCAAGGAAATTTTGGATTCGCTAATTCCGGTATTGGCTAAGCATCCTAAGTATATGCAGCAGGGGCTTTTGGAACGGTTGGTGGAGCCCGAACGTGTCATTACCTTCCGTGTACCTTGGGTAGACGATGCAGGCAATGTACAGGTCAACCGTGGCTTCCGCGTACAGTTTAACAGTGCGATTGGTCCTTATAAAGGTGGACTTCGCTTCCATCCATCTGTATATCTGGGTATCGTTAAATTTTTGGGTTTTGAACAAATTTTCAAAAATGCGTTGACGGGTCTTCCTATCGGTGGTGGTAAAGGCGGTTCGGATTTTGACCCCAAAGGTAAATCAGATAACGAAGTGATGCGTTTTACACAAAGCTTTATGACCGAGTTGTATAAATATATCGGCCCAGATGCCGACGTTCCCGCAGGGGATATTGGCGTAGGTGGCCGTGAGATCGGTTACATGTTCGGGCAGTACAAGCGGATTCGCGGAGGACATGAGGGCGGCGTCCTGACGGGTAAAGGGATTCATTACGGAGGTAGTCTCACACGTACGGAGGCAACTGGTTACGGTTGTGTGTATTTTGTCAACGAGATGCTGCAAGCTCAAGGTTTGTCCTTTGAAGGACAACGTGTCGTCGTGTCGGGCTCGGGCAACGTATCCATTTATGCGATTGAAAAAGCACAGCAGCTTGGTGCTACAGTCGTGGCATGTAGTGACTCGAACGGCTATGTCTATGATCCAGACGGTATTGATCTCAAGCTGGTGAAGCAGCTTAAAGAAGTGAATCGTCTGCGGATTAGCGAGTATACGAAAGAGCGTCCAGGCGCAATCTATACAGAAGGCTGCTCGGGAATCTGGTCAATCCCATGCGACATCGCATTGCCATGTGCGACACAGAATGAAATTGACGAGCATGCAGCGCAGTTGCTGGTCAGCAATGGCGTAAAGGCTATCGGCGAAGGTGCAAATATGCCGTCCTCACTATTGGCCATTGAAGTATTTTTGGAGAGCGGGGTTTTGTTCGGACCAGCCAAAGCTGCCAATGCAGGCGGAGTTGCGGTGTCGGCGCTCGAAATGTCGCAGAACAGCATGCGCCTGTCATGGACCTTTGACGAAGTGGATGCCAAGCTGCATGATATTATGAAAAATATTTATGCTAACAGCGTGAAGGCAGCTGAGGAATACGGCGTGCCAGGGAACCTGGTGGTTGGAGCGAACATCGCCGGATTTGTGCGTGTAGCTGATGCTATGCTGTCTCACGGGATTATTTAACTCAAGGCCACAATTCCTTTTCTCAACTGTACAATGATTAATAACCTAGCTAATAAAAGCAAACTTGAAGCTGAGCGGCTCCCTGCGAGTCGCTCAGCTTTTATTTGGAATGAGGCACTTTATTTTTCTCAGGGACTTGATTTATTGTTAAAGAGGCTGTATATTACTTGATAGATCAATAATTGATGGATCAAAGGTTGAATCACGAGACCCAGCGATATGCTAAAGGGAGGAGAGATTGATATCACCCAGACACCATCCGAGGCTGAGTATATTTTTGATATGCTGCTGCTGCTGAACAAGCAGATTAGCTCCAAGTTTGAGCGGTGTGCAGGGATCAGCGCATCCAGATTGCAGTTGTTATGCAAGTTGTATCAAGTGGAGGAGATTAGCCAAACGCTGCTGCAAAAAGAGATTGGCATCGACGGTGCGGCCGTAACGCGCCATTTGAAACAACTGGAGGCGACTGAAATGGTCACACGACGCACGAAGCCAGAGGACAACAGGGTTACTTTGGTAAGCCTGACCGATTATGGACGTGCGCGTATTGTCATCTTTAAGCAGGAGCGCTCGCAGTTTGTAGCTCAGCTGTTACAGAGCTTTGACGAGACGCAGCGGAATCAACTAGCCGATATGCTGCAAGTGATGAATAGTCATATATCCAGTATGGACTGACAACATTGTCATATTACGATTACCCACAGAGGAATAAAGGAGAGATTGGAATGAGTAATACGAATACATCTAATTTTATGAAAACAAATGATTTTAAAGAAATCGCATTGGGACGCCGTTCGGTAAAAGTATACGACCCGTCCGTGAAGATCAGCCGCGAGGAAATGACTGAGATTTTGACGGAAGCTACACGCGCTCCATCTTCCATTAACCTGCAACCTTGGCGTTTTCTCGTCATCGAAAGCCCTGAAGGTAAAGCAACACTGGCGCCATTGGCTCGTTTCAACCAACGTCAAGTAGAGACATCTTCGGCCGTGATCGCTGTGTTTGGAGATTTGAACAACTTTGATAATTTCGAACAAATCTTCGGAGAAGCTGTAGAACTGGGCTATATGCCAAAAGATATTAAAGAAATGCAACAGGAAAAAGTAACAGCCCATTTTGCTACCCTTGATCCAGTTGTGAATAGAGAAACGGTCCTGATCGACGGTGGATTGGTGTCTATGCAGCTTATGCTGGTGGCACGTGCTCATGGGTACGACACTAACGCTATCGGCGGTTATGAAAAGGATAAAATTGCTGAAGCCTTTGGTCTGGACAAAGATCGTTATGTCCCTGTTATGCTCATTTCGATGGGTAAAGGAATCAACGAGGGTCATCCGTCCACACGTCTACCAATTGATCAAATTGCACAGTGGAAATAAGTTGAGTTAACATCTATACGCAACATAAAATATAAGCAACATAAAAAAACAGGTGGAGCAAGGACATCCCTTTGCTCTCACCTGTTTTTTATTTGCCTGGATGCAGTGTAGATCCGGGGCTTGATGACGTGTCGATCCTCTGGTTATTTTTGTACTATATTCGCTCCCGACGTCTGTGTTGGGTCAGCGATGTCATTCTGAGTAGGATGGTAGCGCTTGGGCCATATAATCTGGTGCGAAGTATGGCTAAGCTCCTCATAAAATAACAGGCCTTTCTTGAATAGGCGTATGACTAGATGGAAAAAGAACCATCCGTTCATCACCAACAGCACAAGGCTGATCAGAACATTTATCCAAGGAGACAGATGAGATCCCAGTACAGATCCACCTAGTACGTAATTCAGTCCAAAATACAACCAATACAAGAGACTGTAGCGCTTCATGAGCTCCCACAGGGAAACTCTTTTTCCTCTCCCTGTCAGATGAATGCGTACCAGCCACTTCCCCGGAGTTCGTCCATTCGTTAGGTAAGGAACCACCATAAAGTAAATTCCACTGGAAACCCAGAAAGCAGCAGATACATGCATGGACTCCATAATGCTGAGCAACCCCGCCCAAAGGATAGAATCCACTAAATAGGCTACTCCTCTTCTCGTATAGGACACCCGTTTGGTCGTAATGTCCAAGTGCTTGTCCAGATGTTCCAAACGGGGAAGGAAGCGTGAAAACCATTCGCCGAGCAGAAAGCCCAGCATACCGCCCAATGTGTTAGCCATCAGATCATCCACGTCAAACACACGATACGCATGGTCAAAAAATCCATACAATCCTGTCAGCTGTGTCACCTCAAAGAAGAGGGACAAGGTGAAGGACAGAATGAGACACCATCTCCATCGTGCGCGGAAATAATAACGTAAGAACATACCGAAAGGCATGGTCATCATCACGTTAAAAACCACTTGCAGAAAAGCACGCTCCTTCAGCAAATGAACATAACTGGAGGGATGAGCAGGTGAAACGGATGTTTCTCTTATAATGTCTTGCACGAACTGCAAGGGCATCAATTGCAACGCTCCCCCGGCCAAGGCTGCATTATGACGCGATGCTGGAAGCGGTAGTATGACCAGAAAGAAGGCGTTCATCAAGTATAACAGCATCAAGTAAAGCAACCACGCTCTAGCCTTGTGAATATAGCCATGTCTGCGATATTGCACGATGAGAAATGGTAGTGTAAACAGTAACGCAGCAACAGGGAAGGCTAGAAAAGCATATGAAACTGGAAACAGATACGATTGAATCATGAGCTGTTTAAGCCTGCTTTCTCCGGAACTTCACCAAAGACCAGATGATTAAAAATGCCATGAACGCCACGCATACGCTGATACTGATCCGATTTTGCGGGTCAATCAAGAACAGGAAGGCAATGACCCATAGGCATCCCACTGTTACCGCCGTTATATAAGGGTATCCCCATATCTTGAAAGTAGGCTCTACTGGATAAGATTTGCGCAGTTTCAATTGGGACAGGCAGATACAGCTCCAGACAAGCAGCACGACAAAGCCAGGTACAGCCATCAAAATACGGAACAGCCCGTCCTGAGCGACGTATGCGACCATGGAGCCAACAATCAGGATGACTGCGCACAGTTTGAGACTGTTCACCGGAACTCCATTTGAAGACAGGCGAGCGAGTGACTTGGGACCTTCTCCATTAATCGCCAGCGAATGGAGCATGCGTGTAGCCCCGTAAATTCCCGAATTGGCGGCAGACAGTACAGCAGTGATCAGAATAAAGTTCATGACATGAGCTGAGCCTTGAAGCCCTACAGAAGACAATACCTGTACAAACGGGCTGGTACTTGCATCCAATTGGTTCCAGGGAATCAAGCCACAAATAATGAGAATTGGCAGCGTATAGAACAAAACAACGCGAAGAATAAAACTTTTAACCACTTTAGGCAGTACCTTTTCTGGATTTTCAGTCTCCGTCAACGTCAATCCGATCAGCTCAGACCCTCCGTAAGAAAAGGTAACGACCAGCAACGCCGAAAAGATAGCCAGCCAGCCATTGGGGAGAAACCCGCCGTGCTGCGCGTAGTTGCTCAGATAAGGTGGAGTTTCAGTGGGAATAATTCCGAATAGTATACAGCCACCCAAGGCGATAAAGATAATAATCATGGCGATCTTAATACCCGCCAACCAAAATTCCAGCTCCCCTAAACCGCCGACACTCAGCATGTTGACGACAATAATGAAAGCCGCACTTGCTAAGCTGAGGAGCCATAGAGGAACATCTGGCAACCAATATTGCAGAAAGCTTCCAGCAGCAATGACCTCAATGACACAGACGGCCAGCCACATGAAGCAATACAACCAGCCGATAATAAAAGAAAGTCGCTCTCCAAAAGCCTTGCGAATAAAATCCTTCATATTCATGTTGGGATAGACGGTAGCCATCTCGGCAATCGCGCCCATAACGACCAGGAGCAGGAGTCCTGCGAAGACATAGGACAAAATAACTCCAGGTCCTGCCAGGCTAATCGTCTCGGTACTTCCTTTAAAAATACCCGTCCCGATGACTCCACCCATAGCCATAAAGGTAATATGCCGTGGTCGAAGCTTTTTGTGTAAAGTTGCTTCATTTGATTTCAATATGAAATCCTCCTTCATCATAGTGTATAGCTTCAGCATAGCCCAAGCAGGGTTACTTCAATTAGACTTATACTACATGAAAATATCCAATTAGGAAATGAAAGAAATAGGATCTGGTAGGAAGAATGACATAGATAGGGGACAAACTGGTGAACAGAGGCAGAATGATATCGTTGACGATTGTTGTATTATGATATCATTCTGTCTTTATGATATATAATGAGGTTGGTTTGAAAAAAAGTATGATATTTAAGAAGCGGAGGCTTGGATACGTGAAGCAGGATCGGCAAAAGCAGACAGGTTCCCATTCCGGGATGAGTAAGGGACATGAAGCTGATGAGCTGAACAAGCTGCTGTCCGTATGGCTTCATTCGTCGATCCGTGTCATGGATGTCCGGCACATTCGACTGGAAGCGGAAGAGCTGGCTCAACCCTATCGTCTCCCAGCGCATGCTTTTGTGTTTATGCTACAGGGTAGCGTACGCTTGGCTGGTGATTGGAAGGATGCACCCCATTCAGGTTATGTACTGCATGGCAGCAAAGGCTTTGAACTGAATATAAAGCCCTCGCCATGCGGAATCGAATATATTCTTGTACTATATAAAGCGGCTTCTCTATCGGGACACACAGTTTATCATCATCCTTCGATATCTTATGGTTTCAGACCGTCCTATCCGGTTATACTTTATCAAAAGCTGCAACTACTGGCAGACGCCTGGCAGGATCAAGAGGCGTTATCGAAGATTCAGGCTCAGGGTCGGTTCTATGATTTTGCATATGAATGTATGCGTCAATTGCAGGAACCACAGGCTCGGACTTCCACGCGGGATGTCGTGGCACAGGCAATTCGATTTATGCAGGCTCATTATGCGGAGTCCATCACGCTGGAACGTCTGGCCGGATTATTGGAATGCAGTCCGCGACACCTGACCCGATTATTTAAAAAACAAACAGACTGTAGCCCGATTATGTATCTGATTCAACTACGGATGGACAAGGCGAAGGAGCTTTTGCGGAAGACGGATGCCACTTTACAGGATATTGCTGTGAGTGTGGGGTATTCGGACGTCTATTTCTTTAGCCGGGCTTTCAAAAAACATACTGGCGTATCCCCGGTTCATTATCGGGACAGCTTATATTCATCTGCTTTTGTTAGTGATATGCGTCTGGATAATCCATCAAGCATGTCTGAATGTTCCATTGATTCGATAGGTGGGGCCCTGCATACTGTTATTGAGGATAATAATCATTATCAAAATCATGATGAAGGGATTTTACGAATGAATAGAAACGCAAAGCATTCCATGGCATTTATTTTATTGCTTAGTTTTACCTTGCTTCTGAGCGCGTGCTCAGGCTCATCCACTCCTGCGACAACCGATGGCGCGTCGCAAGGGAACAATAATACATCAGCGGAACCAACATCACAGGAAAGGGTGCTGAAGGATGCACTTGGGCATGAGGTGAAGGTTCCGGCTCAGCCTCAGCGTGTGCTCGCTTCTTATCTGGAGGATCATCTGGTGGCGTTGGGTGTTAAACCGGTAGCCCAATGGTCGGTAGGTAAAAATTCAGTTCAAGCTTACCTACAAAAAGAATTGAAGGATGTTCCTGCCATCGCTTCAGATCTTCCGTTCGAGGCGGTTCTGAACTTCAAACCTGATCTGATCATTATGGACAGTGCGAGTATGGTCGAAGGTGATAAATATGATCAATACTCCAAAATTGCTCCGACCTATGTTGTAGGCAGTAATATGAATAATGATTGGCGCCAAGAGCTGCTGACCGTGGGTGAGGTGCTGAATAAGAGCAGTGAAGCGAAGCAGGCATTGAGCGAGTACGACAAAAAAGCAGCAGAAGCGAAAGCCAAGCTAAGTCAGACGGTAGGACAAAAAACCGCTGCGGCATTGTGGGTAACGGATAAAAACGTATATGTGGTGAACCAGAATCTATCCAGCGGTGATGTATTGTACAAGGATTTAGGATTTAAGATTCCACAGGTCGTACAGGAGATTTCCAAAACAGCCAAGGCGAACTGGAGCAACTTATCCCTGGAAAAACTGGCTGAGCTGGACGCTGATTATATCTTTATCGTGAACAGCAAAAAAGTGAGCAAGGATGAGATTATTAAAGATCCAGTCTGGGCAGGAATACCGGCAGTTAAAGAAGGGCACGTATACGATTTTGGTAAGGATTCCAGCTGGTTGTATACAGGTACAATCGCAAACAGTCAAATGATTGACGATGTTCTGAAAAATGTAATGAAGTAAGCAAAACGGTAATCAAAAAACGCTGCTCATCTTGACGACAGTATGTCGCAGGAAGGAGAGCGTTTTTTTATATAAAAAGATGCCTGCAAAGGGCAGACATCTGATTTATATTCGATATTAGGATTGCGGAGATACCAGGATTTTAACCTGATTTTTCTCTTTCAGGAGACCTTCAAAACCTTGCTCGATCACTTCTTCGAGCTTAATACGTTTGGTCACAAGTTTGTCAGCAGGGAAATATCCTTTTTCCATCAAGCTGATGACAGCCGGGAATACATCGCGGTAGCCGATAATACCAGTCAGATTGCGTTCCTTCATAACGATATTGTTCGGTTTGATTGGAGCTTCTTTTTCAAAAATGCTGACGATCATGATTTGTCCGCTGATTTTAGTGGATTCAATCGCTTGAGTCAGCACAGGAGGTACTCCAGTGACTTCATAGGCTACATCTACGCCACCGTTGGTGCGTTTGTGCAGCTCTTCCACAACATCATAAGTTTTAGGATCAAGCACAATAGCACCCAGCTCTGCAGCTTTAGCTTTACGCTCTTCGGAAAGCTCTACTGCATAAATCTCAGATGCGCCCGAAGCTTTCAACGCTTCAATCACGAGCAAGCCGATAGGACCAGCGCCAAATACGACAGCTTTATCGCCGACTTTCAATTGGCTTTGACGTACAGCATACAAAGCAACAGCCGAAGGCTCTACCAAAGCGCCTTGCTCGAAAGATACGCTTTCTGGAATTTTGTGAACCATGTGCTCGTCAGCAGCCACATATTCAGAAAATCCACCGCCGCCGCCTGCCAAACCGAGGAAGCCCATTTTATCGCAAAGGTTATATTTGCCTTGTTTACATGCATCACATTCTCCACATGCAAAAACGGGTTCAACGACTACACGGTCGCCAACCTGAATTTTGGTTACGCCTTCACCGATTTCAACGACTTGTCCAGAAAATTCATGTCCCATCACGACCGGAGCCTTTTCACCAGTCAATGGATGCTGAGCATTTTCAGGAATGAAGATCGGTCCTGCTACATATTCGTGAAGATCACTTCCGCAAATGCCACACCATTCGACTTTGATTTTTACTTTTCCGGGAAGAGCAGCGGGCTGCTCAATGTTTTCCAAACGTAAATCTTTTACTCCATGCCATCTCAATGCTTGCATGTTTTGTCATCTCCTTGATGATTATATGATCATTGCCGCTATAAAAGTGAATGAATTAGGAAACGTTTCCGAAAAATAATATGTCACAATTTTTACACATTGTCAAACCAAATTAATGCAAAAAGCACTTGATTTTTTTGTGAATATAATCACTTGTGACTATGGCGCTATATTTGACTCATTGCTTAATACAAAAGAATTTTTGCGAATTTTGCAAGTGAAGCAGAGGCTAGAAGAAAACGAATTCAATTTTTAGAGAACTATTCTGTGGTATAATATCTATATTAGAGAGTTTATGTGCATAGATAGAAAACGATTCCGAGCGTGAAAGGATTTTGGGTGTGTCAGAGCAAAAGAAAGTAACCATAGAAGATGTAGCTAAGCGGGCAGGGGTCGGTATTGCGACTGTCTCTAGGGCTATTAATGATAGTGAGGGCATCAGCCCCAAGACGAAGGCATTTATTTTGCAAGTGATTGAAGAAATGGGCTTTACGCCCAATACCTCAGCTCAAAGTCTAAAGGTACGGCAGACACGTCAAATTGCGTTGGCTGTACCGGATATTCGGAACGCGATCATTCCAGAGATTGCTTGGTCCGTAGAACAGGCCGCCAAGCAGCACGGTTATCGTGTTGTGCAGATCAATACGGCCGGGAATGCCAGAATGGAGCTTGAAACAGTGCGTGAGGTTAAGAAGCTGCATGTAGACGGGCTCATCATTATGCCGCTGGCATATCCTAAAATGCTGGTAGACCTGATTAATAAAGCCAGCGTTCCGGTGTCGATTATTAACTATGGTAAGAAGCTGGGTGAAGACGTTAAGGCGGATATCGTCAGTCTGGCCCGGCAAGAGGGAAGACTTGTGATGGAGCATTTGCTTAAAATCGGGAGAACGAGAATTGCTTATGCAGGTGCGGCGAAGGACAAAATCGAAGAGAGATACTTTGCTTACGAGCAGTCTCTCCAGCATGTGGACCCTTCACTGGTGTATTTTGGCGATGACTTTTCCTTCGAGACTGGGCTACGGGCAGCCGATTATTTTTACAGCTTGAAAAATATGCCGGATGCCATTTATGCAGTTAATGATATGGTGGCCATAGGAATCGTAAACCGCTTTAAGGATTTGGGTGTAAAAGTACCGCAAGAGGTTGCAGTGGTTGGTATTGACAACAATTTGTGGGCGACCGTAACGACCCCACAGATCAGCTCAGTTTCTATTATGGGGGAAGAGGTGGCACGCCTGGCTGCGGAACTGCTGCTTAAGCGAATTCAGGACCAGACCGTGGGAGATTATGAGCGTGTACAGTTCGAGCCTCGTTTGATCGTCAGGGAATCCAGCGTCTCTGTGATCCGTAAGCCTACGGTTGGGCGTGACGAGTAGAAGATAAGTCTAGATCTGAATCCTGCTCCGTCATACCAATAGATGAGCGGTCGCAGGTGTAAAAGGTGTGGATAGGAGAGTGGATTCGTGTCAAAAGGTAGCGTGTTTGTTTCTGTAGCTTGTACTATACTATTGCTGGCTGTAATCATAGGGTGTACTCCCCATGCTGACCCTGCGGCGCCGTCTGAAGCAAGCAATGAGGTGTCTAAGCATAGCGCAGTCAGTACGCAGCGTGCCCAGCAAAGTAAAGAGGAGCTTGTGCTGTCCTTTTATAAGGATTCCTCTCTCAATGATGAAGTAAAGGTACGTCACATTACGGACCAATTGGCAGGTATTGATTGGAGGAAGATGAACGAAATCAGTGAACATCAAAGCATGGAAATTATCGAATATTTGTATAAGCAGCGTGCTTTGATTCCTTCGGAAAGTTTCCCCAATGTGATTAAGGGCACTGCCGGCTTGGATGGAGCGTTAACTGAAGAATACGATAATCTTATGGGAGATTTGTTCACAAGAGACAGAACTGCGATGACCCGAGCATTGGCAAATATGGACAAAGCCAACCGTGTACAAGGTATAGGGGGCATCGGGTATGCTCTCAGCTATAGAGACCCCAAGGAAGTCAAGAAAGAGATTCAACAATGGCAGGCTGGGCAACAGCTTACTACGGCAGAGAAGGATGTTATTCGTGCTCTGTTCGCCAAGCTGGATAATCCCTATTGATGCTGAATGAGTGATGAGCTTTGCCTCGAAGTATATAAAATGAAAAGCTGCTTCTCTACCCGAGGCAGCTTTTTTGTGCTGTTTTTACATCCTGCGATTATGATTGGAGGTGATCCTGGTCTACACGCAAGCGCTTGGTATCACGAATTGGAGGCAGGCCGAACAAGCGAGCGTATTCACGACTGAATTGAGAGGGACTCTCGTAGCCTACCTGAAAACCGACATCTGCCGCATCTGCTGATTCAGATAACAACAGGCGACGAGCTTCTTGCAGACGTAATTGTTTTTGATATTGCATGGGGCTCATAGCCGTAACCTCTTTAAAATGACGATGTAGCGACGAAGGACTCATACTAGCCAGTTGGGACAATTCCTCAATTCGCAACGGCTTATCATAATCTTGTTTAATTCGCTTTATGACTTCTGCGATCCGGCTTGAATGGCTGCCAGTCATGACCAGTTGTTTTAAGGATTCCCCCTGCTTCCCCTGTAAAATCCTATACAATATCTCACGAATGACTAATGGAGCCAGCACCGGAATATCCTGCGGTCTTTCCAAAAGATGTACGAGCCTTACCACGGCATCCAGCAGTAGGGAGTTGGTTTGACTTACATACAAGCCTCGTCTGGAATCAGGTATTGAGGTAGTAGGAAAAGTAGACTCCTTGATGAGATCCAAAACCTGATGTGGATCAAAATTGAGTCGAAGACACAAATAAGGAGCATCAGTTGATGCTTGTATGACCTGCCCGGAAATGGGTAAATCCACCGAAACCACAAGGTAGTCGGATGTGCCGTAATAGTAACTTTCCTCTGCGAGTATCACAACTTTTCTCCCCTGAGCCACAATGCATAAGGCGGGTTCATGAACCTGATAAATCGGAACGGTGGTATTCGAACTTCGGACGAAGTAAAGTGAAGGGATATCTGTAGCGTGAACTCCGTCGTGACTTGTAAATTGTTCTATGAGACTGGGCAATTCGGCTTGCTTTTCCGTAGTAGAACTCCTAATTTCGGTTGCTTTCACTAGGACCCTCCCTTTTTCACAACGTAGCTAATCTTCACTCTTCAGTGGACAATTCACTTTAAGATGCGCTTTGTTTTTCGATATCGATTTGAATTCATATTAAGTGTATTTGGAGGATTAGGCAATAATTTGCTCTGATTCTTCTACCAGCCCGATGGACATTCCTCTCATAATAAGATGCAGATACAACACCTAATGAGCAATTAAGAAAAATAAAAGTGCAAAGGAGTGAAATAGTCATGGAGAGCAACAAAGCGGAAAAAAGTGTACACGCTTCTCAGTATCCCTATATAGGGATGTGGGTAACTTATCGTTTTTCAGTAACATTTTAAACTAAAGGAGGAACAAGCATGTTAAATATTAAAGGGAAAGTCGCAGCTATTACAGGGGCAAGCAGTGGAATCGGTGAAGCTACTGCTCGTTTACTTGCTCAACATGGGGCTCATGTGGTATTAGGGGCCAGACGCACAGAACGATTGGAGGTTCTTACCTCCGAAATTCGTTCAAAAGGGGGATCCGCTGATTATCTGCAACTGGATGTGACCCAAAGGGAGCAGATGGAAGCGTTCATTAAGTATACTGAAAAACGATTTGGACGTGTGGATGTCATTGTGAACAATGCGGGAGTGATGCCTCTTTCAAAATTGGAAGCCCTGAAGGTAGAAGAATGGGACCGCATGATTGATGTTAATATACGAGGCGTTCTGCATGGGATCGCGGCAGGGCTTCCCATTATGAAAAAGCAAGGATTTGGTCAGTTTATCAATATTGCCTCTATTGGCGCGTATAGTGTAACTCCGACTGCAGCAGTATACTGCGCAACGAAGTATGCAGTTCGGGCCATTTCCGAAGGATTGCGTATGGAGGTTGGAGGAAATATTCGTGTAACACTGGTATCACCGGGAGTAACTGAATCCGAGCTTGCCGACAGTATTTCTGATGAAGAGGCCCGGCAGGGAATGAAAGAATACCGCCGTATTTCAATTTCGCCGGATGCCATTGCTCGTTCCATTGTGTATGCCATGGAGCAGCCTACAGATGTAGATGTGAATGAAATCATTGTCAGACCCACGGCAAGTCCGAATTAACACCATGAAATGAAATCCGTAGTTCATCTTTGCATTTAGATTGTTTGGTCCTCTATCTTTATGGATGGGGGATTATTTTATTATAAGTATGAGAAAGACCATTATTCACACTATAGAGTTCAAAAAAGATGTGACTTTACCATAACGGGTTTACTTTTACCAAAGTTTGTGTTAACTTAATTTCGACAAACATCGAAATTAAGGCTGGAACTGAAGGGAGACGAACAGGGTGAAAGATACAACAGAGATGCAGCAAGCTGTAAAAATATATAAAGCACTTGGAGAACCGACTCGTCTCAAGATAGCACTTCTGTTAAAAGAGGAAAGTGACCAATGCTGCTCTGTGCTGGGCGAGAAGCTGAACAGTGTAGCTATTTCAACGCTATCGCACCATCTGAAGCAAATGGCAGAGTCGGGGCTGCTCACATACCGTAAAGAGGGGACGTTTATTTATTACAGTTTGGATGTGGAAGCAGCACAGAAATATGCCCCGTTTCTGATCACATAATTTTTTTTAGTCTTTATTTCGATATTTGTAAAAATATAAAAATACAAAAAAGGAAAGAGGCGTTATTTACAAAATGCAGAGCACGTGGAAAGTGTATATTTTGGCAATTGTTAGTTTTTTGGTAGGCACATCCGAATACATTATCTCAGGCATTTTGGATCAGATTGCGACAACCATGGGGATTACAGTGTCCGCAGCGGGCCAGCTAATTACAGTCTTTTCTCTTGCTTACGCGATTGGCACGCCGATTCTGATGGCAGTAACCGCTAAATGGGACAGACGCAAGCTACTCTTGAGTTCCCTCGGATTATTTGCCGTAGCCAATGTCCTCTCCTTTGTTTTGCCGGGTTTTGGAATGTTTATCGCTGCACGTATTCTTATGGCCCTCGGGGCAGGGATGGTTGTGGTTACAGCATTGAGCATTGCTGCGAAAATTGCCCCAGCTGGCAAGCAGGCTAGTTCTATTGCTACGGTCACTATGGGTTTTACAGCCTCGCTGATTATCGGGGTGCCGCTTGGAAGAATGATATCTTCTGCATATGGCTGGAAAACCGTATTTCTCGGCATCGCTTTGACAGGGATTATTGCTTTGATCGTTATCGCTATGACAATCCCTCGCTTAAAAGGAGATCAACCGATTCCCTTAATACAGCAGTTTGCTCTTCTGAAGAAGCCTGAAGTTGCTTTGGGATTAGCGATTACCTTCTTTTGGGGAGGGGGATATTCCCTCGCGTATACTTACATTTCACCGTACTTGCTGAATGTATCAGGTGTAGGGGATAATATGCTAAGCTCAGTATTACTTGCCTTCGGGATTGCCAGCCTGATCGGGTCGAAAATCGGTGGATACAGCGCAGATAAAAAGGGTATTTCCTTTACATTATTCGGGGGCATGGTGTTGCATGTCTTTTCCTTGCTTTTACTTCCTGTCGCCGCTCATTCTCTAAGTGTAGTATTTGTCTTACTGATGCTGTGGTCGTTCGCAGCCTGGACAACCGGACCTACTCAACAATATAACTTGGTCACTCTCATACCGGAATCTTCCGGTGTGATGCTGAGTCTCAATCAGTCTATGATGCAGCTTGCTATGGCAGCCGGAGCTGGTATTGGTGGTGTGGCTGTTAGCCAGGTTTCGCTGGCTTCTATCACTTGGTTTGGAGCAGCTGGTGTCGCCATCGCTATGGTAGCTGTATATTTACTTTCACGAAGATCTTCGGTTCACACGGAATTGGGTGTGATAGAATAAAGAAATATAGATAATTGAAGGATGAGCCCAGCGATAGATGGCATCGCTGGGCTTGTTTATTTTGAATGAGCAATCATATGCTCTCTTACAGCAGGAGGGTTTATCCAAACGCAATATCAGTAATTCTGCCGCCTTCCTTAAAACCGATATTTTTATAAACTTGATTGGAAACCGAATTTTTTAAATCTGCATATAGCATTGGAACTAAATGTTCATTTTCTAAAATGGAACATAGCTCTGATACAATTGCGCTGGCAAACCCCTTTTTTCGCAAATTAGGTGGAGTATACACAGCATTAATACGACCATGTCTCGGCGAGCGGTGAGCAATATTGGCCATGGACACGGGTATGTTATTTACAACCCAAAGAAATAAATTCTCTGTCCTGATCGCTGCCTCCGCAGCTGAAATCTGACTTGCTGGATCAACTGAATGGTCTAAAGCCTCCTCTGCAAAGCCAGCTAGAAACTGGGCAACTAACTGTACGTCCTTTGAAATGGCTTGTCGCAGGATTCCCCCAACGCCTGAAGGTTTTTTGTATTCAGGACAGAAATAAGATTCCATGACCATGTGTGTATGTACCTGAGCAGTATGCCGCTCGGCGTAAGCATTTGCGAACTTCTCGACGGTTTCGACATCACCACAGACACCTGGTAGGTTGTTTCCTTTTAAATAACGTAATAGTTGTTCGATATAGGTTAACTGATGGTTGCCGATGATTTGCTGTGAAATCTATAGCCAAGCCTTATGTCCGGGTGATTGAGCGAAAATCATATTTCCATCAGACGTTTTAAGGCATGTTGATTCTTCTGACTCACATATTCGATGAAGCAAATTATATCGAACCTCATCAGCTAAAAATGGATTGTGATTTAATAGATCGTCGTATGGGACTAGCTGCTCAATCATGGATTTGCCTCCCTAAAAATGAGGTTTGATCTAATGTACTTGTATATGCTATGAAAATTAAACTGCTACGAAGTACTGTTGTTATATCTACTAGGACTTAAACTTCCGCGCTATAAGCTTCTTATTCTTTTGTCGCCAAATCCATCTTTCGATAAAGTTTTTTTCTTTTCTTTCCTGAAGCGTTTCTTTCATACCCTTAATGAGAAATTCGGATCTTCGCTTGTCGTTCCTGCTAATTTCACGTAGTTCCTCAATAAATTTATCGTCCATGTCTGCATCTCCGTTAGTTCAGGATTTTCCAAATTACTAAGCTAAATTATACAGAACATATGTTCCTTTTTCAAGTCTGCGTCTACTCTATACAACACATAACCATTTTTAGAAGGATGCGGTGAGGCCCGCGCCAATTCGATAGGGAAGCATATGCTAGATTTGAAAGGAGGAATTACAACATGACTAATAAAGCATATGTATCTCAAACGTATCCACGCCTTACAGTCTACAATGAAGAAAATTTCCGGGGTTCCAGTAGAGTATTCAGAGGGAACCTAGGCATTCGTAATACCGATAACATTCTCGACGGCATCGAAAGTCTGCGTTTCTTTTCTACCAGCAGCAATGCTACACTTGTACTCTTTACTGGCACGCGGTTTAGAGGTAACTTCCGTGTGTATAGGGGAAATCGCAGCATCGCCGACCTGGATGATCTGATTCGCGGGAATGATGTGGAATCTATTATCTCTACCAATCAACGTTTGACATTGCAGCAAATCCGTAATATCCGCAGTACTGGCAGACTGCCAGCTGGCTATCGGGTCATCTAACGGACTCCATTCGACACAATAAACATTTTACAAGACTACTTCAGGAGCTTGCAACTTTCGGGCTTCTGGAGCAGTTTTTCTATTTGTACACAATGCCTACATAATAGAACGATGAGAAGAACTGTATGGAAGAATGAATGGAATGTTATTTTCATGAAAATAAAATAAGGAGGGCATACGATATGCTCTCCTTATTACGTATATGGTTATTTACTTCATTTCCCAATTAGTTACTTTGATTATGGCTACATCTGCGTTCTTAAGATCTGTTTCGCCAGAAGCTAAAAGAGAACTCCATTGTTTCACCCGATTCTTACCATTAGGAGGTTGGTTATAATCGTTGGTATCGACAACCAATGTACGCTTAGCATAGAAGTTAGTCATGAATGTCTTTTCATTCGTGCTATTGCCAGATCGTGAGAGGACTCCTTCAAGACTACCGTCATCACCCGTAGCACCTTGATTGAGTGCAGTGTCGACAAATGATCCAATCGTCAGAGCAGTATTAAATCCGCGCTTCCGGGCTTGCTGCACACTATATTCGATATAGGTGTCATAGAACGTACGCCACATGGCTTCTCTCCAAGCTTCATTATTTTGGAGAGCTTTGATCTTCTTTTTGATTACACTATCGCTATCGCTGAGTTTTAAAATCGAGCCACTCATTTTCCCCTTCAGTCCAGCACGGACTAATCCACCTGCAATGGAAGGATTGCTAGCTCCACTAGCAGCATCAAAAGCTTTGAATAAGGCCGGACCGTCTGGTCCCGTATCATTGGAACCGCCTGTTGTTGCTCCAAAAATACCAATGGTATATCCACGATCATCGCCAATATCTTCGGCATAGCCATAGAATTCAGTCCATTTCAAAGAATCCTGCTCTGGCTTGTTCACTAGCTTCATAATATTATCCCATTGCTCACCGTCGAGTCCTGTATTATCCTTCAGAAACTGAAGTGTTGAAGGTGAGAAATTAGCATCATGATCAATAGCTGTAACCGCTGTTTGGCTAGTAGTCTCCTCGCTGGTGAGGGGGATTTGCTGTATATTTGATTCATTTGTTTCTTGTACTGGAGTTCCGTTTTCTTCAGCAAGAGCCTTGGCGGGTAAGGGGCCGTACAAGCTAGAGAATGAAGCGATTACAGAAAAGCTTAGCAATATCATAAAAAACTTCGTTTTATGGGAAATGAGTTTACTGCTGATTTTAAACATATAACTCCTCCTCTAATAATGTAATTGTGAAAGGCTAAAAGAAATGTTACATATAAAAAAAGTGATGCTGTGTCAGTAGTAAGTAGCAACACCAAATACACTTTTAAAGCTTACGTAGATTAGCATCTAACTCGAATTAATTTAGCAAGATTATAGATAAGAAACATATGATTGAACAGTGCTCGAATAACCATTTTTATTCCATTTTTGTGAATTGTAACTGGATACATTGGCCTAAATCTTCTGTTTTTTAATTCAAAATTAGATTCGTAGAGTGTATGAAAAACAGAAGGAACACTTTAACAGCTCGTTTGCATTCAAGTAATTAGATTAACACAGACCATAAACGCAAGAATGAGGACGAAAACCAATACAGCCTCTTGATAGAATGAGATACATCACCTAACAGGAGGTTATAAATTGAACAAAATACAAGAATTTAACGATTTGCATACATCAGAGGAAATTTTATTTCTAGGGAACGCCTGGGATTTGCTATCTGCCCTGGCTCTGGAAAAAGCAGGCTTTAAGGCGATAGGTACGACAAGTTGGGGAATTGCCAATACGCTTGGGTTTTCAGATGGAGAGCTTATTGATTTTGAACAGCATGTAAGCATCATTCGGACGATTGCAGAGCATGTTCAGATTCCAGTGTCGGCAGATATTGAGGCAGGATATGGGAAGGATGTAGCAACGATTGTTGAGCATGTATTAAGGACAGCCGATGTCGGAGTGGCAGGGATTAATATTGAGGATTCATTAAAACAGCAAAAGGGGCTTCGAGAAGTGAGGGTGCACAGTAACCTGCTGTCCAAAATAAGAGCTGCCTTGGATGTTCATGGGTTTAAAGATTTTTTTATAAACGCAAGAACGGATACATTTTTGCAGATAGAAGCTCCACTTTCGGAGACCATAGAAAGGGCCAAAGCGTATGTGGAAAGTGGTGCGAACGGCATTTTTGTGCCAGGGTTAAAGAATGATGAAGAGATCAGAAAAGTTGTATATCATATACATGCTCCGCTTAATGTTTTATCCTTGCCAGGTCTGACGAATGTCCGCCAGCTTCAGCAGTTAGGAGTCAAAAGGTTTAGCTTTGGAAATGCGTTTTCTGATAAGATAATAGTTGCTTTGCAAAAGAATGCGGAACAGTTGATCAACCTTCGAGATACGTCACATTTATATGATGATTTTGCAAATCCTGAACTAGATGAGTATGAACTATAGAAGGGACGGAATCTTCGATCATGGCTAACCTTAGTCTTTCTTTTGAAGAAATGTGGGATAAAATTATAGCATGTGATCGTAAATATGACGGGGTGTTTTTTACCGCTGTGAAAACAACTCGTATATATTGCCGACCTTCCTGTCGATCCCGAAAACCGAAAAAAATCAATGTCGAGTTTTACTTTGATGTAGACACCGTGGAAAAAGCAGGTTTTCGCGCTTGCAAAAGATGCCAGCCTCATATAGATCATTCGCCGTATATCAGGCTTGTCCAGAATGTGGTTGCTTTTTTAATCAATCATTATAAAGAAAAACTAGTATTGCAGGATATTGCAGACCATGTTGGAATAAGCCCTTTTTATTTGGATCGGATTTTTAAACAGGAAACCTCCGAAACCCCGCGTACGTATTTGGAAAATATAAGAGTAGATAAGGCGTCCTATCTTCTTAAAAATACAGATCTTACGAATCTTGAAATTTGCTATGAGACAGGCTTCCAAAGTCCCTCAAATTTCTATAAGTCGTTTCGCAGCTTGAACCAATGTTCTCCTAGTGAGTATAGGAAGTTACATAAAGATTAGGAATGGAAGGTGGTTATCTTTTTATGAGCAAGCTATCCGTATTGAATTATGTATCGCCGATTGGAGAGATAGAGATACAGGGCACCAAAGAGGCTGTCTATTCTATTATGTTCTCTAATCGGAATGAGCCCTTAACGAGGCTTACAGAAGAGGCTCCAGTCCAAGTATTAGAGGAATGCGCCAGCCAGCTTGACGAGTATTTTAAAGGTGAGCGCTTTAAATTTTCGTTTCCTTATGCTTTTGAAGGTACAGACTTCCAGCAAAAAGTATGGAATGCGCTGGTGACCGTAGGTTACGGTAGAACGACAGCTTATAAAGATATTGCTCTTGCTATTGGAAATGAAAAAGCAATCCGAGCTGTTGGCAGTGCGAATGGCAAAAATAAGCTGAGCATTGTGATTCCATGTCACCGAATTATCGGATCGAATCAGAAACTAACTGGCTATGCAGGGGGCCTATGGAGAAAAGAATGGTTGCTTCAGCATGAGAAGCGTTGTCTGGGATCAAAAGGAGGGCTCATGGATGAGAGAGATATATTTGAAAGAGTTTAAGCCGGAAAGCTGGGCCAACATGGTTCAAATCTATCAGGAGCGATATGATCAGGTAGATCCAGCGGTAAGAGCAAAGGTGGCCAAGAGTGAAATTCCAAAGGAGATTCAGATTGTGCTGCTGCCTGACATGGGCGAATATTTGCTGACTTGGATGGATCGAAAGGTTCCCGCACTTGGTCACGAAACACCGTCGGATTATTTAAAAAGCGAAGAAGGGACCAAAGCACTGAAGGCAGCCATTCTGCGTATGCCGCGTTAAACAACGGACACAAGGAGATACATATGAACACGTCCAAACCCCAATCAAGCTATACAAAGGGAGCCGTTGCCGTGCTCCCTCTGGCGATCACAAGCAACCTGTGATAAAAGAGTTCTAATTGGCTGAAAGCTCACTCTCCGTCACCCATTTATGATTTTTGACAGGCTCTCCTCCTGTAGTCGGCGTGTAATCTACCATATATACGGTCGTTGGTTCAGCGGAATCTATGGTAGCCTTAGCCCCATCCATCCCCTTCATATGATCTGCCGCCAGGATAACTTCCGTTCCCGGTTCATAGGGCTCGCTGCTTGCATCCTTAATCTCTTCATGGATAACCCACTTATGATTAGTCACTTTTTCTCCTCCAGTAGTTGGAGTATAGGAGACTGTATAAGCAGTAGTCGTATAAGCACCCACAATCGTGGCCGTAGCGCCGTTCATGCCTGCCATATGATCGGCTTGCATGGTCGCTTGACTGCCAATTTTGAAGGCTGGATGTTCAGCTTCTTTTAGCCCAGCAGGAAGCTCACTGGAAGTGGAATGGTTCATATCTGATGTGTCGTGCTGTTGACTGCTGTTTGTCGTATGCTCCTGATCTGGCGTGTTACTGTTCCCGCACCCACTCAAAATAATCATGACTGCACCAGCAAGCAAAGCCCATTGTTTTTTCATATTTAAATAGCTCCTTTAGGATTGTATTTACACACTCAATTATACCCCATGGGGGTATAATTGAAACAGAATTATATTACAAACTTGTGAAGTGTTTTGCCTTCAAGCGGAGCGCCTGATGTGATCCTTTTGAGTTATGCGGAAGATGCGTAATTAAATATTGTTGACAGTGAATAAAAAATCATTGTAATATCTACAAAACATATCAAATTACTATGTTTTAAAAAGTTGTAAACATTTTAACTCACTAAAAGTAGATCATAACAAGGAGCAGGGGGAGACATCAAAATGAAGAAACAATGGATTTCATTTATATTGCTACTGGGAGTAGTCATGCTTTTTATTTCAGGCTGTGGCAGCAAGAATACGTCGGGCGGCGCTGCTGGTGAAGAAAAGAAAACACTGCATATCAGCTTTAATCCCGGCCCATATAGCGATCAGTTTAAGAATGGTGTGGCTCCATATTTGGAGAAGAAGGGGTATAAGATTACATATAAAGAGTTTACAGACGGGGTTCAGCCCAATGTAGCCGTGGCTAATGGTGATATTGATGCCAATGTGTTCCAGCATTCGCTCTATCTGGATTCTATGAATAAGCGGGAGAATATTGATCTGGTTGGTGCTGTGCAGGTCCCGACTCCTCCAATGGGATTGTACTCCAGCAAGCATACCAGCCTTGACGAAATCAGCGCTGGCGCCCAAATCAATCTGCCCAACGAGCCAGTTAATATGCTGCGCGCGCTGAACATTTTGAAGGAAGTAGGTTGGATTACGTTAAAGGACAATATCGATCCATTGCAAACCTCGGTGAATGACATCACCTCTAATCCGCATCATCTGCAATTTGTTGCTACCGACCCGGCACAGGGGCCACGTGTACTGGAGGATGTTGATTTTGCGGCTATACAAGGGAACTTTGCTGTATCGAATGGAATGAAGTTGACCTCGGCATTAAAGCTTGAAAATATGACAGACCCGTTCACGAACGTGGTGGCTGTGGACAGCAAGAATAAGGACAAGCCATTTGTCAAAGACATTATTGAGGGATATCATTCAGATGAATTTCAACAGTACATCAAATCGAATCCTGCGTATGAAGGCTACAAGCTGCCAAGCTATTTTAAATAAATGGGTATGATCCTGGCGGGCTGACATTCTCAGTCTATATCTTATGGATAGAAGGTGGAGATAAACGTGATTTTTTCATCCTCTGATCTCGTCAAGGCTCTGCCTGACAACTATTTTAGTGCAATCGATGACAAAGTGAATCTGTATAAAAGCAAAGGAATAGATGTAATTAATTTGGCAGCCGGCAACCCGGATCAGCCAACACCGCCGCATATCATCGACGCTTTGAAGGATGCGGTCGATCAACCGATCAATCAGGGCTACCCGCCTTTTCATGGAAAAAAAAGTACACTGGAGGCAGTCGCTGCGTTCTATAAACGGGAGTATCAGGTGGAGCTGGACCCTGAACGGGAAGTTGCCATATTCAACGGCTCTGCCATAGGTGTAATGGGGATTCCACAGGCGTTGCTGAATCCTGGTGATTGGTTATTGACCACCGATCCGGCATATCCCCAATATTATTCCGCTGCTGCGCTGGCAAGAGCCCATATTCATACGATTCCACTGGATGAGAAGCATGGATTTTTGCCTGATTATACAACCGTGCCGGAAGAAATCGCAGAGCAGGTCAAACTGCTCATGATTAATTATCCGAACAATCCGACAGGAGCCGTAGCTACTGTAGATTTTCTGACGAAGACACTGGATTATGCTGCTCGGTACCAGTTTCCGGTTATGAATGATTTTGCTTACGGTGCTCTTGGCTTTGGCGGACATAAGCCGATTAGTCTATTGCAAATCCCTGGCGGCAAGGAGTATGGTGTCGAGACGTATACAGCTTCCAAAACGTATAACATGGCTGGATGGCGCTTCGGCTTTGCGGTTGGAAATGCGTCCGTCATTGGTGCACTCAAGCATTATCATACGCATGCCTACAGCACTGTTTTTGGTGCGGTACAGGATGCAGGAGCTGTCGCATTGCTGGGCACCCAGGAGCCAGTACGGGAACTCGCGGCGTTATATGAGCGGCGACGTGATGTTCTCATTGCAGCGTTACGAAATATTGGCTGGGATGTAGCTGCTCCCCAAGGGTCCTTTTTTGCCTGGTTCAAGGTGCCGGAGGGGTATACATCGGCTTCCTTTGCAAACTTTTTATTGGATGAGGCGCATGTTGCGGTTGCCCCTGGAGAAGGCTTTGGTCGTGCAGGAGCTTCTCATGTGAGGGTCAGTCTGGTGAATAGTGAAGAAAGACTGCTGGAGGCGGTACAGCGCATCGCAGCAACGGGTGTTTTTCAAGCTTAAGCTGGAATAAAAGAAATTCATGGAGGGATCGAGAAACGAACTTTGAGTATAGCCATATCGGAGCCATGGAAGAAGAAATAGCAGGTTTGAGAGCGCAAATCGAAGGGATAAAGATGACCCAGATTGCGAACGGGATTTTTTATACGGGTCATCTTCAAGGCAAGGAAGTTATTGTGCTGCGTCCATGCAATGTTCAGGAACGTATTTTCTTTGGCTTGCCATACTGGTTAATGAGAGTTCGAAGTTGTTTCCCGGCTTGATTCAATTCCATATCATTCAACACATAATCGGTGCTGACTTCCCAGGTGCTGCGGTCATTCAGATAAAAAATAAAGGCGGGGAAGCGAGGGCGCAGCCATTTACGGATGGAGGCCCCCTCGAATTCGACTTTAGTGATTGCAGACCACGGGACAGTTCGAATACCAT
This sequence comes from Paenibacillus sp. lzh-N1, assembly GCF_002872435.1. Classification (NCBI taxonomy): domain Bacteria; kingdom Bacillati; phylum Bacillota; class Bacilli; order Caryophanales; family Paenibacillaceae; genus Paenibacillus; species Paenibacillus sp. lzh-N1. The sequence goes on from NZ_CP025696.1 coordinate 3,377,613, forward strand.
CGGAAATACTGTGTTCGTCAAAGATGAACAGGAAGGCTTCCTTACGAAGCGTTCTGCTCAAACAGACCACCAAATAACTACCGAAAAAAGGAATTCCAATAATGGCGGACGTAATAAAGAAGAAGATTTGCAGAGCAGAGATATCTTCGTCGATAAAAATGAGCAACAGCAAAAACAGACAAATCACCACAAACATCAAGCTGCCCAGGGCTTTCCAAAATGCCAAAGATCTGCGATATACAATTTTATCCACGGAATACCGCCTCGTCGGGTACAAACGCCTGAATGAAATGAGTGATCCGTTCTCTCCAGTCTGATTCGGTCACACTTTCAATTCGCAGGCATGGGGTGGCCTGCATATCCAGTTCTGTATTTCTTACAACCCACACATCATTCGTTCCTTTAAGAACAAATAGCAGATTCGTAACGGAAGGACCCTCTTCATCCGTGTCCGTGTATACCATCTGGCTCAAATTATCCAGGCTGCAGTGATTACGATTAAAATCCTCTCGCCAGTCTTGTATCATTTGTTGATCCAACTCTTGAAGTTTCCACGTTGCCATTTGCTGCATCGTGAAGTTGGATGAGGTCAACTCATTCCACTGTTCTTCTGTCAGATCGACGTATCGGCTGTGACCATTGAAGCTGGGAGCCGACAGGCCGAACAATTGATCAATATCGTGATGCCAGTCTTCTGGAGAAGACCAGCGAAAGAAATGGAGTTCATTGTGGCTGGAAAAGTGATACAGAAAACGTTCGTTTCCATGGTGTATCGTTAATGTATTTTGCTTGTCCTGCTGCTCCTTGTATCCACGCAGCATTTGGCGGCTTTGTACCAGATGAGCTAGCATTTCAACAATGAACGCATCAAATTCAAGCTGCTGTTGCCCGTCATCCTGCTGTTCCAACAAGCCTTTGGATACCAGGCTATGTGTTGCAGCATGAAAAAGCAGTTCCCAGCGATCTTCGGTTAGTTCCCCGTAATAGGATTGGAGCAGACCCGAAGCCATATCCTCTGCACCCAGCGCGGTCAAGGCAAAGCCTAGTTCCTCAAGCGTTAAAATTACCGTTTGTTTGTCCATAGTCAGGCTCCTTCTCCATCTGTTAAGTGTATGTTTATTTAAATAGTTTGCTGGCCCAGCGTATCCCTTTTTCGGCGAATTTGGCGACTTTTCCACCTGCCCAGCTCCCCACTGTACCGCCGACGTATGCACCGACGGCTGCACCAACCGGACCGCCGATAGCACCGCCTATGGACCCCAAAACGACAGCTCCGCCATAAGTTGCGGCGGTTTTAATCGCTACGTTAGAAGCAGATACAGCCACATCCGTTCCGGTAAGCTTCCCGCTTTTCCATTTTCCAGCCAGACTGATGCCCTCGCCCACAATATTCATGGTGGCATTAATTGGATATAGCTTTTTGGCGATCATGCCCGGAATTTGGCGTGTTGCTATGCCGTAGCGTCCTTTTTCCACCCCGGCGATGACGTTGCGCGTCCACTGAGGAAAGCTGTTGGCTTTGTTAAACCCAAGGCCGAGCTTACCCATTTGCAGCTTTCCAGCTAAACGATCGAAACCTTTCAAGCCCTTCATCACAATACCTGGTTTAGCGAACTGGCGGTTTATGCTTTTGCCCAAATTACGCATAAAAGCATTGTTACCTTTGCCTTTCACCCATGCCGCATTATGTATAACCGCTCGAGTGGGATTTTTCAGACTTTTCTTGAATTCTACTGTTTTGGTGAGCACAAGTGTGGAAGCCAGACCGCTATAGATCGCTGTTCCGGCAAAGCCCAGTTGCCCTCGCCATTTATTGGCCTCTGACAGGCTGTTAATGGCTATATCTGCGGGATCGTTTCCTTTTTTTCCGGAAGTTGCTCCTTCACTGCTCTTAATCTGTCCGCTTTGATCTCCTTGGTTAATCCCTGTGTCTGCTTGGGTATCTATTTCCTTGAATTTTACTGCAATCGAACGCAGCTCTGTGCTGACAGAACCGACGGTTTGAGTAAAAGCGTCCATTTGTCCACGTGCTTTGTGAAAATCCTGATAAAAGCGCTGCTGTGTCGTTCCTGCCCAGCTATTCTCTAGCATTTGAATATGCTGTGACAGTTGTCCGCAAATTTGTGCCCCCAGCTCACGTGCCTGCGCGAACTGCCTGGAAACCGCCTCTAGTTTCTCAGGAGGAACCATAATTTTAGCCATGATGTCCACCTCGGATGATTAAAATAATTACTTTATATTTTAGTGATTCTAGCGGGAGTTAGCAAAAAAAGGAGGGGGTTTGAGCGAAAAATAAGTCATTTGTATGAGTTCATTGATGGGCATAAGGGAGAATAGTAGGAGTCGTTATGATCCGAAGTTCTTATATGTCATTCATGAAGAAAATGGAAAAAGCCTCTCTTTCTAGTAGGAATTTCTATAAGAAAGAGAGGGCTTCTTGCGTAGAGGCTATTTATATACTGTGCGATACTCTAACTTATTTGAGGGGGACCTGCTTGGACAATTTTTCAAACTGCTGCAAGTGAGGGGTGACCTTGGCGGTAATCCCTTTGAGATACTTGATGGCCGCTTGTCTTTGACGTTCTTTGGTTGCGACCTCTTCAGGGAACATGGAGTATTCCTTTTGAACAGAGCCATTTTTATAATTTACGGAGAAGAGCTCTCCTTGCTGCCATCTTTGGACCAGATCCTGATTACTGTGCAAGATGTTTAGCACTTCTTTTCCATTTTTATAAGTGAAGCTATAGTCTGGATCGGCTACAGCATGGATCACTTGGTAGCCGTTCTGTAATCCATTATCCTGAAAAGTACCTACTTGGATCTGATTCGAACGGATCGTTCCATCCGATTGCGTCACTTTTTCAGTCTGCGTACCCTTACCGCTCATCGTGTCATTGCTCCATGTTCCGTTGTATACGATTTTATGATGTTGTCCATCTGCATCTGTGTATTGATTCATATATTTTCCAGTTCCTGATCGCTTGCCATTCACAAAATCGCCCGAATACTGCTTGTATTCGCTCCATTTGATCGTACCACGTCCATTTGGCTGTCCATTCTCAACTTCTCCGTAGTAAGTCGTCTGTCCGGATAACTGAAGCAGTTCCTTGGTCGCAGCCGCATTCACCGTAGGTATATTATTTACCAACAGCGTTCCTGAAATCAGCGATGCAGACACCACTATAGGCAGGGACAGAGCCTTTCCTTTTTGCCAAAGTTTTTGCATCATGAGTTCTCCCCTTTCGAAGCTTTGAGTTTCTACGAGTCATGTTCAACAACCCAGCACTTTTAACCTATTTTGTGCTTGGTGGTTTATAGTTTAATATAGATTGAGAATTATAGGAAACTATAAAGTAAAAAATAGGTAATAAGGAGGAGGGAATTTGATTTTACCTGAATATGGAAGTGAGGATGTATCGAGCATCCTTGCCGTAGAGTTGGATCATGGGTCTAGAAAGACAATAAAAGGAGTCCATGAAGTGGAGCCTGATTCTAATATCTACTGGCTGATTGATGTGGAATTCAATGGTTTTACGTTGTCAGATGAAGACATTTTGCAATTGCTCAAAGGATATATCGTATACGGGCATGTCCAAGATTTGCAGATATGGACTAGCGTCGGGCGTAGACTAGAAGGCGAATGCCGTTATGATAAAATCTGTATTTGTGTGGATATATTCAACAATGTAGAGATGCAGATTTGTTTGGAAGAAGCCAAGGTTGCTGATTTTATGAACACACTACCGGCGCGATTTCAGGAGAAGGGGACCATTCGTGTGCTTCCTCGGGAGGATGCTGCCCATGCACGTGCAAAAGCGGAAAAGCTACAAGCCTTTACAGATCAGGAGGGTGAGAGGGAACACTTTGTCATGCTTAGGCTGGTAGCGGATCAAGGTCAATCTTATCGTGGAGCGGACATTTGGGATGTCATGCTGAGCCTTGGAATGAAGTGGGGAGATATGGATATTTTCCATGCACACCATCACGGTCCGGGAGGCAATGATGAACTATTTAGCGTACATACGGGAACAGAGCCTGGATTTTTTTGGCTGAGTACACTTGCAGAGGATCGGTTTGCAGATTTGATTTTCAGTATGGATGTGGTAAGAACGGTGCAGCCGCAAGCTGTGTTTGAGGCGATGTGGAAAAGTGCCGAATATGCACGCGCCAGACTCGGCGGAACATTAGTCAATGAACAAGATTTGCCAGCTGTACCGGAAGATTATCTTTGTCAAATTCAAGAGATGGAAGACCGATTAAGTGAGTTTGGATTTAAAGCAGGCGAGTATGCTGTTGCGTTTCTACTCTAGCCTAGAAAGGGGTGATTTCGTTGTCCAGCAAATCTATCGAGAAGCTAAGAACGATTCTAAAACGTAAAGCTACTATTTTTCATACAGGGGGCCGCAGACCGTTAGATTCCCTGGAACAGAGCTGGATTGGCAGAGTTACAGTGGCTTTGCCGGCGGAAGAACAACCCGTTGATGTACAGGGGAATGCTATGGCTCCGATCATGCAATTGTATTTGCCTGCTATGCCTTTTGTTCCACAAGCTATGCGTGATGTCAAGCTGTTGACGGTCTTCCTGTCACCCGATGTTCTGGATCATGAGGACATGGAAGGATATATGTGTATTCGTGAGTATACGTCGGTAGAGGATTTGGTCGAAAAAGATTTTGGGGAGGCATTCATGCATATCAAGGCATTCCCGTTATTCCCCGAGCTCATAGAGAATGACTATCCCGTTTGGGACGGGGAAGACATCCCTGAGGAATATGGTGATGCCCTCAACAACATGGATGAGGAGGAACCCGACTATTTTGAGGACATCGTGGAGGAAATACATGCGGTTCACAAAATCGGTGGCTATCCCAGCTTTATTCAACCAGGCATCGACTTTGGCGAAGGCTATGAATTTATGTTTCAGATTGCGTCAGATGCCAAAGCTGGATTGAATATTGTCGATGGGGGCAGCTTTTATTTTGCCAAGCATCAGAATGAGGGAATCTGGCGGGGTTACTTTGATTTTTACTAAATATTGAAATGGGGTAAAAAAGAGATGAATGTTTTAGGTCAGTTAGGATCTGCCATCCAGAGCAGTCTATTTATTCAATCCGAACTGAAGAAAGCACATGCCTTGATTCAGAAGCACGACCTGCCTGTAGAGCAGGTGGAGGATGATTTTCACAAGCAGATCATCTTGCTGGAGCAATATGCCGGCACTCGCATTTTTCAGCAAGGGCTTGCCAGATACAAAGTAATTAATACAATGCTTTTGATCATATCTGTGATTATATTGCTGGCAGCAGTTATCGTTGCGGCGGTGGAATATTTGCAGCCGGAACGACATCTGCTGCAAGTGTTGGTGAATGCCATGTTCGACTACTGGGTTCCCTCTATTACCATACTTAGTGTTGTATTCGTGGGTGTGATCGTTCTTGCCATCGTTAGAAATGTTTATGCCAGACGATTACATACGCGTATGCTGGATCGGTCCTGGCAGGCCATTTTCCAACATGTGGACAAATGAGGCTAGAGAGCAACTAGTAGATTGTCATACCAGCTTAAGGAGTGGCAGCAATGAATGACTGGGAATCGGGAATCATTCAAGTTGATAATGAGCACGCGTTTTATTCTTCTTTAACGGAAGATCAGTTGTTAGAGACTGCTTTGTACACGAAATATTTTCATTCTGTAAGAAAGCTAGGAAATGGGTACATTTGGTACCATTTTGATCAGGTTCCTTTGCTGCACCGGCATTTTTTTGTGTCTGTATGCTTTAAGGATACAACCCTAATTGTTGTGGAGATTTCGCTCCAGGGCAATGAATTTCCAACCTCATGGGATAATTGGTCTGAGGAAGGGGAGAGAAAGCGGCAAAGGGAGCATGATCGTTTGTTAGAACAACATTTGTCCATGAAGCCGAGCTATCGTCAAACCAAGCCCTACCCCTATATGGAATATGAACTGAACTGGGGGAAAATCTCTTCTTATTTTGACCCCCGGTCGGGAAATACGGCCATTGCTTTTAAGTATAAAGATGATTGTTGAAGGTGAGAGTGTCAGACGAGTAAGGAGAAGTGTGATGGATAAAAAAGCAAAGAAAATACTTATGAACACTTTCTGGTCCTCCAGCGGCTGGAAGCAGGAGAGGGAACCTTTTTCGGGTGAGGATTTTGAATATGCCAAAAGTATGGGCTTGATGTTCGATCCGATCACCATTACACATGATGAGATTATAAAAAGGTTATATGAGCTGCACCAGCAAAAGGCTACAAAAGAGCGAGTGGCAGCAGCGTTTTTACACAGTCTTTCCACGAAAAAAGTCCATTTACGAAGCGCCTTATCGAGCTGGGCATTAACCGTAAAACTGCCTTTGCACACCTATAGGGAGCGGCCTGTCGTCCTGCCCAATTACAGCAGCTGTGGGGATTGTAATTTTCATAAACTAATGTCCGATAAGGAATACGTCAATAAGGATTTGAATGTACTGAATTTTGAACGAATCAAATGGGGAGGTATTCGGCTGAATCACCTTCTTTATTGCTGGATGGACCTTGAATTGTTCAGTCAAGAGGAGGAGTTCCAGGTTACTGATGAGGATCTTGTAATACTTCACAGCATGCTGGAAGCGGTTCAGGACTGTGAGGCTCAGAACGGTCCACGACAATTGGAGAAGCGCTGGAAAGATGTGCTCCCATCCAGTAAAAATGAACGCGATGTGGCTATGGAAGTATGGGGATATGCAGGATTGCTCACACCACGGGACACACCTCGCAGGCGCCGCGGCGGCAATGATGATTTTTGTTCGGTAGCAGCCTGGCAAGGAGATGACGGATACTCACAGGAAGCGCTCGACTATTACTTCGGTACGTTTTTATAAAGAAAGTGAAGGTTTATCTTCAGGTTAGGCTATTCCCCCAAACAAATAAGGGAACTCCCTGATTGGTTCAATTGGACAGAATACTTAGAATTAAAGTAGGGTGAAAAATTGAACTTTGGGGGAATGGATGATGAGTCGATTAACCGTAGCTACAAAGATGTTACACATTGTGAAAAAAGGATCAAGACTTTGAAAGGGATCAGTAGATACATCCCCAATCAGCATGGAGCTTGGGCAATGCTCATTCTTCCATTTTTGTTTGGCTTAGCTGCTTCTCCAAAACAATTCATTCATATACCTCTATTCGTATGCTGGTTTTTTATCTATTTATTTAGTTTTCCTGTTCTCCAATGGATCAAAACAGGAAACAGTAAAAGATACCGTAAACCTGTTGTTATTTACGGAGCAATACTCCTTCCTCTTTTAGCTTCTCTAGTATGGGTTAAACCTGCGTTGATCTGGTATGGAGTTCTGCTTCTGTTCTTTTTTATGGCTAATATGTATTACGCCAAAATGAAGAATGAGCGTGCTTTGTTAAATGACATTGCCGCGATTCTGCTTTTCTGCTCTTTTATATATCCTGTTGTTCATATTGGAGAAGGCGGAGATTGGACGCTAACCACAGAGCTGTTTTTGCTGTTGGTGTGTTATTTCATAGGAACGGCTCTTTATGTTAAAACGATCATCCGTGAAAGAAAAAATCCACGTTACTATTATGCGTCTATTATCTATCATCTGATCATTGTGCTGTTTGCCGCCTGGATCAAGGTGTTTTTGGTTATTCCATTTTTAATTTTGTTCATACGAGCTATATGGCTTCCTAAGTTCGAGTTAAAGGCAAAGCATGTAGGCATGGCTGAAATTGGATTTTCATTGATGCTCTATGTATCTGTGCTGTTTTTATATTTTTAAAAAGGAGAGACATCAATGATATCTTTGCAAACGCCACGAGATTATCGCGTAGACCCGTTTATCGTCATTTGGGAGGTAACAAGAGCTTGCGCATTAAAATGCCTTCACTGTAGAGCGGAAGCCCAATATAAGCCTGACCCTCGTCAGCTGACATTTGAAGAGGGCAAAAAGCTGCTTGATCAAATCGCCGAAATGAATCATCCATTAGTGGTTTTCACAGGTGGAGATCCGTTATCGCGTCCTGATTTGTTTGAGCTGGCTCAATATGCAATTGAGGAGAAAAAGTTATCAGTTTCAATGACGCCCAGTGCTACCCCGAAAGTGACACGAGCAGCAGTCGAAAAAGCAAAGCAGGTTGGCTTATCACGGTGGGCTTTTAGCCTGGACGGTTCATGCGCGGACATTCACGATCATTTTCGAGGGACTGTGGGTTCTTATAATACGACCATGCGGGGAATTGGCTATTTGAAGGAATTGAACATTCCTATCCAAGTGAACACAACCGTGTCCCGATACAATCTTCACGATCTGGAGCGAATTGCAGAGAAGGTAAAGGAAATGCAGGCGGTGTTATGGAGCTTGTTTTTTCTCGTTCCAACCGGGCGTGGTATGGAAAAAGATATGATTACTCCTGATGAGCATGAGGCTGTAATGAAGTGGTTGTATCAGATACAGCAACAGATGCCCTACGGTGTAAAGGCTACCGAAGCACCTCACTATCGAAGGGTTGTCCTACAGGAAAAGCACAAAGCAGGACAGCATAGTGCAACGTTCGAACAAAAAAGGGCAGATGTTCTGGGGCGTGCCCCTAAAGGTGTAAATGATGGAGATGGATTTGTTTTTATCAGTCATATCGGCGAAGTGTACCCGAGTGGTTTCCTGCCGCTAACATGCGGGAATGTACGAAAGGATAGTTTGGCCCATATTTATCGGAACTCTCCGATTATGAATAATCTTCGGGATAAATCTCTGCTTAAAGGAAAATGTGGAGTCTGCGAATTCAATACAGTCTGTGGAGGCTCCAGAGCAAGGGCTTTTGCCATCACAGGAGATTACTTAGAGAGTGATCCATATTGTGCATATATGCCTGGAGTGGGGAAGGAAACGTGCGCTTATGAATAAAAATGCTAAAAAAGTTGTGATCCTCGGTGGAGGAATAAGCGGTTTAAGTGCTGCCTTTTATGTGAAAAAGCTGGCGGAGGACAGGCAGCTTGAAGTGGAGATTACATTAGTGGAGAAAAGCGACCGCCTGGGAGGAAAGCTGCAAACGGTTCGCCAAAATCATTTTATGATCGAAAAAGGACCAGATGCTTTCCTGGCCAGAAAGACGAATATATTGGATCTGACTATGGAGTTGGGACTGGAAGCTGATTTGGTGTCAACAAACCCGAAGGCCAAGTCGGCCTCCATTTTGCATAAAGGCAAGCTGCATACCATGCCGATGGGCTTTATTTTAGGTATTCCAACCAAGCTAACTCCCTTCATTCGGACAGGGTTAATTTCTCCATTGGGAAAAGCGCGCGCAGCCATGGATTTGATCATTCCAGCCAAGAAAGGCGATATGGATGAATCTCTGGGAGATTTTATCAAGCGGCGTCTAGGTAAAGAGGTGTTGGAGCAGATTACAGAGCCTTTGTTATCTGGTATTTACGCTGGCGATACGTATTCTCTTAGCCTCAAGTCAACCTTCCCTCAATTTAAGCAGATGGAACAAAAGCATGGAAGTCTGATTATAGGTATGGCTAAAGGGGCGGGGAGAAAGTCGGGTGCACCTAACAAATTGCCGGAAATCGCCAAGAAAAGCATGTTTCTTTCCTATCGACATGGATTATCGACCATCGTGGAGCGGTTAAAGGAAAAGCTCGACACTGTCCAATTTGTGATGGAGCAGCGTGTGGCTGAGATAAGAAAAGAGAACGGTTATCAGGTAGTCCTGAACCAAGGACAAATCATAGATGCAGATGCAATAATCTGCGCTGTTCCAGCCTTTGAGGCGGCTAATTTATTTTCCAGTATCGCAAGTGTGAGCTGGCTTCATAAGATCAATTACGTTTCGGTAGCGAATATTTCCCTGGCTTATAAAAATTCAGACCTTCGCCTTGCTTATGAGGGAACTGGATTTCTCGTTCCTCGTAAAGAAGGGAAAATGATTACGGCCTGCACTTGGTCATCTACAAAGTGGAGCCATACCGCACCTGAAGGGTATACACTCTTACGGACTTACATTGGTCATGCAGGTGCACAGGAGTGGGTTCAGATGTCAGACGAGGAACTAGTGGAAGCAGCCCGCAAAGACCTGAAAGATCTAATGGGGATCGATGCTCAACCTGAAATGACCGAGGTCAGTCGGTGTAATCAATCCATGCCACAATATCCGATTGGGCACAAAGAGCAGATGGCGAAGGTGAGACATGATTTGTCACAGTATTTTCCGAATGTATTTCTTTGTGGCGCTGGTTATGGAGGCGTTGGCATTCCAGATTGTATCGCTCAAGGCAAAGAAGCAGCTGAACAGCTGGTCTCAGGTTTTTTATAATCAGGCTCTTTCCACGAGTGAAAAAGGGATCACCCTAATTGGTTCAGCCTTGAGAGAGACATAGAATGAGAGTTGAGTATAAAACTGAAGTAAGATGGGGGAATGAAAAATGAGCCAGTTAACGGAAGAAACATGGGTAGCGGACATTGTGAAAGAAGTACCCAAAACAAGTGACTTGTTCCGTAAACTACGGATTGACTTCTGCTGTGGCGGGAAAATATCACTCCGTGAAGCAGCTGCCAGCCGGGGGCTTCACGCTGGTGAACTGCTGGCGCGGGTGCATGAAGTGGAGGAAAATCAGGCACGGCACAAGCAAATGCAACCTTCCTCACTCGAACCCAAAGAACTGATTGCCTATATTCAGAATGAGTATCACACAAAGTTATGTGAAGAACTAGCGGCGCTCACACCGTATATTACCAAACTAACGCGGGTTCACGGCGAACGTTATTCGCACCTAAAGCGAGTGAATGAACTTTATACCTTGCTTAAACAGAAGTTAACGATACATATTCAATTCAAGGAAAGCCTCCTGTTTCCGTTGATTCAAGCGTTTTTTCAAGACTCGGCATTTGAGCGTGTGGACGCACTTCACTTTCATTTATCCGAGTTGCAAGAGGATCATCAAGCGGTTGTGGATATACTGCAGGAGCTGCGCTTGATTACCAATGGCTTTGAGCCGTTACAGGAAGCTTGTGGTACGCATCGACTTGTATTGAAGCGTTTGGAGGATCTGGAAGCGGACATTTATAATCATATTCTTCTTGAGAATTGTACCTTAGTTGAACGTACCAGACAGGCACAACTCCATTCATAATGCAACCTCTCACTTAATGACAGGCTGAACGTAAGGAGCCAATAAAATGAAGAAATTTGTTAAACATAGTCAGGCACTCTTTTTTATTTTTGCCATTGTGTTATTACTTGCGGGGTGCGGTGTGGGGCAACAATCAGCTTCAAGTGGTAGCAGCACGGCCCAGAATGAGGTCTCCGGCCAGGATTCATCGAACAAGGCTGAAACTGTTGATCTGACCATTTCCGCAGCCGCGAGCTTAACAGATGCACTCAAAGAAATTCAACCGTTGTACGAATCATCCCATAAAGGTATTGAATTGAATTTCAACTTTGGTGGTTCTGGTGCACTGGAAAAGCAGATTGAGCAAGGAGCTCCATCGGATTTGTTTTTGTCTGCTTCGAAGAAAAACATGAAGTCTCTCGTAGATCAGCAGTTAATCGAGAGCAATCAACAAAAAACATGGCTGACGAACGAGTTGGTAGTGGTGATCCCTGCAGATGGGACGATGAGCATCACGAGTGTAAAGGATTTAACGCAAAGCGAAGTGAAAAAGGTAGCAATCGGTATTCCTGAGAGTGTTCCTGCAGGCAAATATGCACAGGAAGCACTGACGAACGTAAAGCTTTGGGATGTGCTACAGGACAAGCTCGTTCAGGCAAAAGATGTTAGACAAGTGCTGCAATATGTGGAAACGGGTAACGCAGATGTCGGATTTGTGTATAAGACAGATGCGTTGACTTCGCAAAAGGCGAAAATTGCCTTTGAGGTGGACTCTAAAACTTATTCAACGGTTGAGTACCCTATCGGGATTATCAAAGCTTCCAAGCACATCCAAGAAGCCGAAATCTTCTATGAATACCTTCAATCGCAAGAAGCTCTGAATATTATGGCTAAGTATGGATTTACCATACCGAAGTGAGCATGCAGGCTATAGATTGGAACGAATATTGGCCTCCGATCCGATTATCGTTACAGGTTGCACTGTTATCCAGCGTTTTGGTGATCCTACTTGGCTTGTTTGCGGCATGGTCCATGTCGCGGTTAGGATTATTCAAAGGGAAAACACTCGTTGAAACCGTGCTTATGCTGCCTTTGGTACTCCCACCAACGGTAGTTGGATTTTTACTGTTAATCTTACTCGGACGAAAAAGTTGGTTTGGACGTTTGGTGGAGCAATGGTTTGGCGAGCCTATTGTATTTTCATGGTGGGCTGGGGTTGTAGCCGCGGTGGTTGTGGCTTTTCCTCTAGTCTATCGAACACTGAGAATGGGATTCGCTTCAGTGGATCAGGACTTGGAAAACGCGGGACGCTCAATGGGGGCAAATGAATGGCAGGTCTTTCGATATATCACCTTTCCGTTGATTTTCTCTTCTTTTAAAGCGGCCTTTATACTCGGGTTTGCCCGTGGGCTGGGCGAATTCGGGGCTACGCTGATGATTGCCGGAAATATTCCGGGTAAAACACAAACGATCCCTACAGCCATCTATATTGCAGTAGATTCTGGTCATCTTCCTATGGCCTGGGTATGGACATGCTCTATTATACTGATTTCCTTTATGATGCTCCTGTTAACAGGCCAAAAGAAAAATTAATTTATTCATACAAGCTTCCCTCTGGTAGAGGGGGCTTTTTTTGTATCTTTCCATAGAACGAGGGATTTTCTATAGCGCTATAGGACATTCCCTAATGGGAACGGAGATGAATGAATTACATAATGAGAGTAAGCGAATGAATCTTCCCCGTGAGTTTGCGATGGGCTGATTCATTCTGAAAAGGAGCGTTGATCACCGATGAAAAAAAAATACAGTCTCAACTTCTTCAAGCCAATCGAGAGCTATTCTGGAAATTGGTCAATCCTTGAAGAAAAAAATAGAGAATGGGAAAACGTGTATCGCCAGCGTTGGTCTCATGACAAAGTGATTCGTACGACGCATGGTGTTAACTGTACCGGCTCCTGTAGCTGGAAGGTTTTTGTTAAGAATGGCATCATCACCTGGGAAAATCAGCAAATCGATTACCCCTCCTGCGGTCCAGACATGCCGGAATTTGAGCCGCGTGGATGCCCGCGTGGGGCTTCATTTTCTTGGTATGAATACAGCCCGTTACGTGTGAAATATCCATATATGCGCGGTAAGTTATTGCGACTCTGGCAAGCTGCCCTCAAGGAGCATAGCAATCCGGTAGACGCATGGGCCAGCATTGTGGAAGATCCGGAGAAAGCCAAGCTCTACAAATCGGCTCGCGGCAAAGGCGGGCATGTTCGTGTGGCTTGGGATGATGTTCTGCACCTGATTTCGGCTCAATTAATTTACACAATCCGTAAGTACGGTCCTGACCGGATTGCAGGCTTCACACCCATTCCGGCGATGTCAATGATAAGCTACGCCTCGGGAGCACGGTTCATTTCATTGCTTGGTGGGGAGATGTTGAGCTTTTACGATTGGTATGCCGATCTTCCGCCTGCTTCTCCTCAAATTTGGGGTGAGCAAACGGACGTACCTGAATCCTCAGATTGGTACAACGCAGGTTACCTGATCATGTGGGGATCGAATGTGCCGCTTACCCGGACGCCGGATGCCCACTTTATGACGGAAGTACGCTATAAAGGAACGAAGGTTGTGTCGGTAGCACCCGATCTGGCGGAAAATGTGAAGTTCGCTGACAACTGGCTTGCGCCCAATCCAGGTACAGACGCCGCTGTGGCACAGGCGATGACGCATGTCATTCTGGATGAGTTCTATCAAGAACGCCAGGAACCTATGTTCATTAACTATGCCAAGCAATATACAGATATGCCATTCATGATTCTGCTTGATCCCCACGAAGGAGCCTGGAAAGGCGGACGTTTTCTGCGGGCCAGCGATCTGGGGGATGCTTCACAACATGCAGATTGGAAACCGGTCATATTCGATGAAGTAGCAGGCGAAATGATGGTTCCGAACGGTACAATGGGACAGCGCTGGGAGCAAGATAAGAAATGGAATCTGATCTTGGAGCGGGAAGACGGAACAAAGGTTGAACCTGCGCTCACGGTGGTAGGTCATGACGAGCAATGGGAAGAAATCGTATTCCCTTATTTTGATAACACAGGTAACGGAACGTTCAAACGTGTCATTCCAGCGAAAAAAGTACGTCTGGCTGATGGTTCAGAGCGTTTCGTAGCCACCGTATATGATTTGATGATGAGCCAGTATGGTGTCGCTCGCAATGATAGCCCTCATAATGCAAAGGATTATTACGATGCAGCTTGTCATTATACTCCTGCCTGGCAGGAAAAGATCACGGGAGTCAAGGCATCGGTTGTAGTGCAAGTTGCTCGCGAATTTGCTCAAAACGCAATCGACACCCAAGGACGTTCTATGATCATTATGGGGGCGGGTATCAATCACTGGTTCAACAGTGACACCATTTATCGCTCCATCTTGAACCTGGTCGTGCTGACTGCTTCTCAAGGTGTCAACGGCGGAGGCTGGGCGCATTATGTAGGTCAAGAGAAGTGCCGTCCTATTGAAGGCTGGTCAACGATTGCCTTTGCAAAAGACTGGCAGGGACCGGCTCGATTGCAAAATGCTACTTCATTTTTCTATTTTGCAACAGAACAGTGGCGCTATGAAGAAAGTGGCACCGACACATTGAAATCGCCGACTGCGGGAGATGTCAGTTACCAGCATCCGGCGGACTACAATGTGCTTGCTGCCCGGTTGGGTTGGATGCCTTCTTACCCGCAGTTTAATAAAAACAGCCTGCTATTCGCTGAAGAAGCAGCGCAATTAGGCAAGAAGTCAAACGAGGAAATCATTAACCACACTGTGGAAGAGATTAAATCGCGTAAGACCCGTTTCGCTATTGAAGATCCAGGGGCAGCAGAGAACTTCCCGCGTTCACTCTTTATTTGGCGGTCCAACCTCATTTCCAGCTCGGCCAAGGGACAGGAATATTTCATGAAGCATTTGCTCGGAGCCTCCGACGCGCTGCTTGCCCGACCGAACGAAGATCAGAAGCCAGAGGAGATCGTTTGGCGGGAAGATGTAGAAGGAAAGCTTGATTTGATGGTCGCACTTGATTTCCGGATGACCACAACGCCATTGTACGCGGATGTCGTACTTCCGGCGGCAACCTGGTATGAGAAAACGGATTTGTCCTCAACAGACATGCACCCGTTCGTACATCCATTTAATCCGGCGGTAAATCCGCTTTGGGAATCCCGCTCAGACTGGGATATTTACCGTCAGCTGTCTGAAACCTTCTCGAACATGGCCAAAGTGCATCTGCCGGGAATATATAAAGACCTTGTAACTGCACCGCTTGGACATGATTCTATAGGCGAAATTTCGCAGCCGATGGGTCTTGTCAAGGATTGGACGAAGGGCGAGGTCGCTGTTGTACCGGGTAAAACTATGCCTAATTTCAGCATCGTAGAACGCGATTACACGAAAATCTACGATAAGTATGTCTCGCTCGGTCCCAATTTGGCTACAGGAAAAACGGGCGCGCACGGCGTTAGCTTCTCGGTAGCGGAGGAATATGAGGAATTGAAGAAGCTGAACGGGGTCTATTACGATGAGTCCATCAAAGATGGACTGCCGAAAATCCAGACAGCTCGCCAAGTGGCCGATACGATTCTCCATCTGTCGTCGGCAACCAATGGTCGTGTCTCCCAAAAAGCCTACGAAGAGGCGGAAAAGGATCACGGGGTGAAGCTGATGGACATCTCAGCCGACCGCGCAGCCGAGAAAATCACGTTCCAAAGCATTACAGCGCAGCCGCGTGAAGTTATACCGACACCGGTATTCAGTGGCTCCAACAAACAGGGACGTCGCTACTCGCCATTTACCACAAATATTGAGCGTCTCGTTCCGTTCCGGACTTTGACAGGAAGACAGCATTTCTATATCGATCATGAAATCTTCCAGCAGTTTGGGGAGTCGCTGCCTATCTATAAACCGACTTTGCCATCGATGGTATTCGGCACGCGTGATCGGGAAATCAAGGGCGGCCAGGATTCACTTGTGCTTCGTTATCTGACTCCACACGGGAAATGGAATATTCACTCCACCTACCAGGATAATCAGCATATGCTTACGCTATTCCGCGGAGGTCCTACGGTATGGATCAATAACGAAGATGCAGCAACTCATGCTATTGCCGACAATGACTGGCTGGAGGTGTACAACCGTAACGGTGTCGTAACCGCCCGGGCAGTTGTCAGCCACCGGATGCCAAGAGGAACGATGTTTATGTACCATGCTCAAGATAAGCACATTCAAGTGCCAGGCTCCGAAATCACGGATACACGCGGGGGCAGTCATAATGCGCCAACAAGAATTCATCTCAAACCGACCCAGATGGTTGGTGGATACGCTCAGCTTAGCTACGGATTCAACTATTACGGTCCGATCGGCAACCAGCGCGATGTGTACGTAGCGGTACGTAAAATGAAGGAGGTTAACTGGCTTGAAGATTAAAGCTCAAATTGCCATGGTCATGAACCTGGATAAATGTATTGGCTGCCATACGTGCAGCGTGACGTGTAAAACAACTTGGACAAACCGCAAAGGTGCGGAATATATGTGGTTCAACAACGTGGAAACCAAACCTGGTATTGGGTATCCAAAACGCTGGGAAGACCAGGAGCAGTATAAGGGCGGCTGGCAGCTTCGCAAAGGGAAGCTTGAACTGAAGTCAGGGAACAAGCTGTCCAAGATAGCGCTAGGTAAAATTTTCTACAACCCCGATATGCCTGAAATGAAAGATTATTATGAGCCGTGGACTTACAATTATGAACATTTGACCAACGCTAAAGAGCAGAAGCATTCTCCGGTAGCACGTGCACAATCTGCTGTAACAGGCGAAAAAATGGATCTGAATTGGGGACCAAACTGGGAAGACGATTTGGCAGGCACCCATGTGACAGGACCTCTTGATCCCAATATTCAGAAAATCGAAGAAGAGATTAAATTCAATTTCGAAAAGTCGTTCATGTTGTATCTCCCTCGGCTTTGCGAGCACTGTCTGAATCCGAGCTGTGTCGCGTCCTGCCCTTCGGGTGCTATGTACAAACGGGACGAGGATGGCATCGTGCTCGTGGATCAGGAAGCATGTCGCGGCTGGCGATATTGCATGACGGGTTGTCCATACAAGAAAGTGTACTTCAACTGGCAGACGAACAAAGCAGAAAAATGTACCTTCTGCTTCCCGCGCGTGGAAGCCGGGTTGCCAACCGTCTGCTCCGAGACATGTACTGGACGAATTCGTTACCTTGGCGTTCTATTGTATGACGCGGATAAGGTGCAAGAGGCTGCTTCTAAAGAGGATGAGAAAGATCTGTATAAAGCACAGTGTGATTTATTCTTGGACCCAAGTGATCCGGCAGTGATTGCGCAGGCCAAAAAAGATGGGATCTCGCAAGACTGGATTGAGGCAGCGCAGAACTCACCGGTCTACAAGCTTGCGATTGAATATAAGCTGGCATTCCCGCTTCATCCGGAATACCGCACGTTGCCGATGGTCTGGTATGTACCACCACTTAGTCCGATCATGAATTACTTTGAAGGGAAAGACTCCATCGAGAATCCGGATATGATCTTTCCAGCTATCGAAGAAATGCGCACGCCTATTCAGTATCTTGCCAATATGTTGACGGCGGGCGACACCCAGACGGTGAAAGAATCGCTGCAGCGGATGGCTATGATGCGCTCCTATATGCGTGCCCAGTCCACAGGACAATCTTTCGATGAAAGCCGTCTGGAACGCACTGGCATGACAGCACGTCAGGCAGAGCAAATGTACCGGCTTCTGGCCATTGCCAAATACGAGGACCGTTTCGTCATTCCGACATCGCATAAAGAGGGTTATGCCAATCCATATCGCGCCCAAGGAGCTGCCGGTTACGGTGATACTTTAGGGACTATGGATAGTTGTGGAACTCAAGGAGCTGGCTGTAGCGGTTGTAGCCTGGGAAGCTCCACAGGAATGGAAGAGCCTTCGAAAACAGGCAAGCAAATGTATGAAGAAAACTTCTACGGGGGTATTTGGCGTGATTAATGTAGCGAAACTGTATGAATTCAAGCCTTCATTCGGGTTTTTCGCCCAACAGCTCATGTACCCAGAAAAGCTGGATTTTCATCCGGCTTTTCTGGAAGCATCCTTTAATCCGGATCATCCTGCGTATACGCATGCTAATATGTACTGGTCTTTGATGCAAGAGTTTAGTATGGAAGAAATCCAGGAAATGTATACGGAAACTTTTGATTTTCAAAAAAATTGCGCACTATATATGACTTACTTCAAGTTCGAAGATGCAAAGGAAAGAGGACAAATGCTGGTCAAGTTAAAGGTCCTCTATGAAATGTATGGTCTTGAAATGCCAGATGGAGAGCTGCCTGATTATCTGCCGCTCATGTGTGAATTTTTATATGCCGCTGAATGGGTGCAGGATGCAAAGACGACAGAAAACTTCCGCATGCCCATCGCGATTTTGGAAGACGGCACCTATCATTTGCTTAAAGCGCTGGAAAAAATGGAAAGCCCGTATTTTCATCTGGTCAAGGGACTGCGCGAAACGCTTAAAGCTTGCGTAGAACAGGAGGCAGCCGCGTTATGATGATGGAGCAGTTTTTATGGGTCATTTTCCCTTATATGTGCGTGGTCATCTTTATCGTAGGTCATATCTTCCGCTATAGAACTGACCAGTTCAATTGGACGGCAAAATCGAGTGAATTTATTGAAAAGAAACAATTGATGATTGGAAGTCTCTTATTCCACTTGGGGATTATTCCTGTTATATTTGGTCATGTGTCTGGTCTGGGCATACCCAAAACCTGGATGCATGCGCTGGGTGTAAACGATCATCTATATCACATTGGAGCGGTCTATATTGGTGGAATATTTGGGGCTATGACGTTCCTGGGGATGTTGATACTTACCTCTCGACGTTTTACAATTCGTAATGTGCGCCGTTTAAGTACAGCTTCTGATTTGATTGTAAATGTATTGCTGTTGGCGCTTGTATGCATGGGGATGTTTGCAACTCTCGTAACGAATGCGGTACAGCCTGAATTCGATTATCGGGAGACGATCTCAATCTGGTTCCGCGGCCTGTTCATATTCCGTGTCGACCCGACACTGATGAGAGATGTACCGATTTCTTTCAAGCTTCATGTACTTATGGGTTTTGCGATTTTTGCGTTCTGGCCGTTTACCCGGCTTGTACATGTGTGGAGCGTTCCGTTGAATTATGTGCGCAGAAGTTATATCCTGTACAGAAGACATAAATCGAACTAGGAAAGCGGGCCCTGCCTTCTTTCCTAGTTTTATTAGGAGAGAGTGATGAATAATAAGATGGATTATCAAAGGGAGCTTGAGCGAATACGCGAACATTTCGGTTATGATTTTATGGCACTTGCTCTGGTTGAACCGGCCGAATATCAATACGTCATTAAATGGAAAAATGCCGCTGGCAATTTAAATGATCGATTTAAGCGGATTGTGCTGCAATCTGGAAAGGGCATAGCAGGAGTCGTGTTTAAAACCGGGAAGTCTGTCTTTATTCCATCTGTTCATCAATATGTTGGGGCAGAGAACCTATTTAACTATCCGATCGTTCAATCCGAAAAGCTCAAGAGTCTCGGGGCTGTGCCTCTGTGGAACGATGCTCGCGTCGCGGGCGTACTATTGGGTGGATTTCGAGAAGAACAACTGATGACCGAAGCCATGATGCGTGATTTGGAAGCCTTGGCACATGAGGGATTTGGAGAGTTGAACGGGAAGGAAGTGATTTGAATTGACATTGTCTATAGGGACAGACTCTTTGAGTGCGCTAATGGTGAAGATGTTTGAGAACAGCACAGAAGCTATCTTCTTTTTTGATAGGGAAGGGAAAACCCTAGCCATGAACCCGGCGGCTGAGGAGATTGTAGACGATGACGTTCTCATTCAACTCTATGAAGGACAGGACAGAGCTTTATGCGGAACATGCAGGGGCTACACAAGCGACACAGAGCCCCGCACCTGCCTTGACTGTTATTTCAATGTGCCTGAATCCGACAAATTTGCTTCTTTTCAAGTCTATTTGGAAACAAAAAGCAATGGTATGGTTCCCTATGCCGCTTCTTTTCACACCGTTGATTCTACAAATGGAATCCGGGTGCTGATGCTGAGAGACTTGACCCCGCAATTTCAGACGCAGGAAAAATTGTATCAAAACAAAATGATGAAGCATGTCATTGAAGCACAGGAAAACGAGCGTAAACGGCTTTCCAGAGAGCTGCACGACAGTGTCGCCCAGGAATTGATGAGCGCGGTTGTTGAACTACGAGTGTTAAAATACATGACGAATGATGATCAGCTCATTAAAAACATGAAGCAGACGGAAGCATCCATGACACGCTTGCTGGATGATATCCGTAACCTGTCTGTGGAACTCCGGCCTGCCACCCTTGATGATTTTGGACTTGAAGCGGCATTCCGTTCCCACTTTAAGCGGGTCGAGCAAAGCTTTGGTCTAGTGGTTGAGTTCGCATCAGATCTTCCCCAAAAGCGGTATGGAAGCGAAAAAGAAACAGTCATTTACCGCGTCTGCCAGGAGGCTGTGCTCAATGCGTTGAAGTATGCCCAGGTCGATACCATTAAAGTTTCTTTGTCTGAGCATGAACATTCGCTTCGTTTAACTGTAGAGGATGATGGGATTGGCTTTGATAAAGGGGGCAAACCTATTGGAACGGGACTTGGTCTGTATGGTATGCAGGAGCGAGCAGAGCTGGTAGGCGGAAGTTTTGGCGTCCTTTCTAATGTTGGTCAAGGAACCAAAGTCTTTTTACAAATTCCGATTGGACATGAGGAGGAATAGAAACTTGATCAAAATTGTATTAGCGGATGACCATGCCATTGTACGAAGTGGATTTTCCATGATTCTCAACTTCCAATCGGATATGGAGGTTGTAGGAACGGCTGCGGACGGTATTGAAGCGTATACTATGGTAGCTAAACATAAGCCGGATATTCTCATTATGGACCTTAGTATGCCTCCAGGCGAAAGTGGATTGATCGCTACAGGCAAAATTAAAGAGGACCACCCCGATACTAAAATTCTGATTTTAACCATGCATGATGACGAAGAATATTTATTTCATATTTTGAAGAACGGTGCTTCAGGGTATGTTTTGAAAAATGCACCCGATGAGGAGCTATTGCTTGCCATACGCACCATTCATGGGGGTGGGACGTATATCCATCCTAAAATGGCTACTTCTCTCGTGCGTGAGTTCATCAAAAAAGACACAACCTCACAAACCGAAGATCCTTATGAGATCCTGTCCAAGCGTGAGCTGGAGATTCTCCCTCTGGTCGCAAAGGGATACGGTAACAAGGAAGTTGCCGAAAAGCTGTTCATCTCTGTCAAGACCGTGGAAGCGAACAAAGCTAAAATTATGGAGAAGTTGAACTTAAAAAGCCGGCCTGAGCTGGTCCAATATGCCTTAAAGAAAAAAATGCTGGATTTTTAGTTTATGAAGAAGATCATTTTTAGTCCAATAATATATCTAGAATGAATCAAGCAGCTTCTTACGAGAAGCGGCTTTTTTTATTTTCAGGGACTCCCCTGACTGGGAAAGGGGAGTCCCCTATATTCGAAAGGAAGGGCTAGCGGCTACAATGGGAACAGAAAAATACAAATCAAACATTCGACAGAATAAAGTTGAAAAGGTGAGTTAAATGATTAGAAAAATGCAGTTGCCACTACAAACATTGAACTTGATTCTTGGATTCATGGTGTGGGTCATCATTTCTTCCCTCATGCCGTTCATTACGGAGGATATCGTGATTCCACCCGGAAAACTGGCCATGGTTACGGCGATTCCGGTCGTGCTTGGATCGATTCTGCGCATTCCGCTTGGTTATTATGCCAATATTTTCGGGGCGAGAATCGTTTTCCTCGTTAGCTTTGTTTTGCTTTTGTTTCCGGTCTACTATATCAGTGAAGCTTCTACGATGACGGATTTAATTATCGGTGGCTTGTTCCTTGGAATTGGGGGAGCGGTGTTCTCGGTTGGGGTGACTTCGTTGCCAAAGTATTATCCGAAGGAAAGACATGGCTTTGTCAACGGGATGTATGGTGTGGGCAACTTGGGGACAGCGGTAACGACCTTCTCCGCTCCGATTGTAGCGACGCAGGTAGGATGGGCACTTACAGTTAAGCTGTATCTGATCCTGTTGCTTGTTTTTATCGTTTTGAATTTCTTCTTTGGGGACCGTCATGAAACTAAAGTCAAAACCCCCATTATGGAGCAAATCAAAGGGGTTTACAAAAATGAAAAGCTTTGGTTTTTCTCGCTCTTTTATTTTATTACGTTTGGCTCATTTGTAGCTTTTACGGTGTATCTACCGAATTTTCTCGTATCGAACTTTGAACTGGATAAAGTGGATGCAGGGATGCGTACAGCAGGCTTTATCGCGATTGCCACATTCTTCCGCCCTATCGGTGGCTGGCTGGCGGATCGTTTTCAGCCCTTGTTCCTGCTGGTAGGTACGTTTGCTGTGTATACGGTTGCTGCGATTCTTCTGGCTTTTTCACCAGACATCACACTGTATACCGTAGGGTGCTTGGCTATCGCTGTGAGTGCAGGAATCGGGAACGGTGTCATTTTCAAGCTAGTTCCATTTTATTTTAATAAACAGGCAGGTATAGTGAACGGAATTGTATCCATGATGGGTGGCCTGGGGGGCTTTTTCCCTCCGATCTTGCTATCGACGATTCATGCCGCTACTGGCCAATATTCCATTGGGTTCATGCTGCTCTCCCAAGTGGCACTGGCTAGCCTGATTCTCGTCATATGGCTATATTATCAAGCACGTTTCCCTGTAGCTGCCGAGCAGAACCACTTTGAGAAACAAAAGGAACTTCAGCAGTAAAGCATTAAGAGTGAAGAAATTATAAAGGCACCTTTAACGTTTCTAGCGAGAGCCACAGGAATAAGCACAAAGTTAACGATCGCTCTTCAACGTTAGGGGGACATTGTGATGAAGGAACGTTATTCAAGACAGATCTTATTTAGACCTATCGGCAGTGAAGGACAACGTAATCTGTCTGAAGCTGTTGTCACCATTATCGGCTGCGGGGCACTAGGTTCTGCCATTGCTGAAACATTAGTAAGGGCGGGCGTCGGAGAGATTCACCTGGTTGACCGTGATTATGTGGAGACGTCGAATCTGCAACGCCAGCAGTTATTCACGGAGCAGGATGCTGTACAAATGCTCCCCAAGGTTATGGCTGCTGAAAAAAGGCTGAAGGCGATACGAGAAGACGTACGCTTGTATACCTATCTCGACAGCCTGGATGCCGGGCTTGCTCAAGAGCTTGCTGGTAAAAGCACATTGCTGATGGATGCAACGGACAATTTTGAAACTCGGTTACTTATAAACGATGCTGCACTAAAGGCTGAAATTCCATGGATTTACGGCGCCTGTGTTGGAAGCACAGGCGTTGTTTTTCCATTCGTGCCGGGCAAGTCGGCATGTTTTCGCTGCCTTCTGCCTTCGCTGCCAGCGATCAATCAGACCTGTGATACGGCTGGAATCATATCGCCTGCTGTCCAAGTGACGGCCGCCCTCCAATGTGCAGAAGCCATGAAGTGGCTGAGCGGCAAACGTGATAAGATGCGCAGCAAGGTTCATCTATTCGATCTATGGGAAAATACGCAAATGGACATAGGGATTTCCCGCATCCGGAATCAGGATTGTCCAACCTGTGGAGAACAGCCTGAGTTTCCTGCACTGACAGCAACCCATCGCTCGGCATATGCGGCGCTGTGCGGGCGGGATGTGGTGCAGGTTCTTCCAGACCCTCATCGTCCGATCACGCTGGACGATGCAGAGAAGATGGGCAGGCTTATGGCGGAACATGTAAAAAGGACCCCTTATTTCGTTGAATTTTATGCCTTTAAGCATCGAATGATTTTATTTAAAAACGGAAGACTCCTCATTCACGGGATCGGAAGTGTTGCCAGAGGTCAAAAGCTATACCATCAGTTGTTTGGTTGAACAAGAGATATAGATCTGATAAATGTAAATAATGTATAGAGTTTTCATAGCAGAGTAGCTTGTTAGGTGGCTGGAAGGTGGAAAAAATGAGTGTATTTGAAATCGTGACGGAGCCCATTCTCCCACAGGCCTATGCGGATTATGTCTTAAGACCGGAAGCAGGAGCAGTGACCCTATTTACAGGGCATGTAAGAGAGTGGACCCAAGGCGTACGGACGTTATACCTTGCATACGAAGCTTATGTGCCTATGGCCGAGAAAAAGCTTGCAGAGATTGGCCGCGAAATTGAACAGAAATGGGAAGGGACAAGAGTAGCAATTGCACATCGGATTGGTGAACTTCAGATCGGTGATATTGCCGTTGTCATCGCCGTCTCCTCACCACACCGCTCGGATGCATATCAGGCGAATGAATACGCAATCGAGCGAATCAAGGAAATCGTTCCAATCTGGAAACGAGAGATTTGGGAAGACGGAACGCAATGGATCGGACAACAAAAGAAAAAACCGGAGGAAATCAGTCATGATTAAGCTGTACTATTTTGCAGGACTCCGTGAGGTGACGGGTAAATCTGAAGAAATGGCAGATTTGGCAGGACAAACTGTAGGAGAATTATGCAGTTGGATTACAGATAAATATCCGGATATGCCGATCAAGTCTACACGAATTGCAGTAAACGAAGAGTACGCGTTGCTTACAGATGTACTGCAGGATGGAGATATTGCAGCTTTTATTCCGCCTGTTAGCGGTGGCTAGTGAAAATGCTCGTCATGTGTCCATTTCTGCAACGTCAAATACAGCTAATGAAAAAAAGAAGGTGGTCACATGAGTTCACATTCACTGAAAGACCTATTGCGGCGTCCGATCCGCGATTTACGTATATCTGTTACGGATCGCTGCAATTTCCGCTGTTCCTACTGTATGCCAAAAGAAATTTTCGGCGACGATTTTGCCTTTCTTCCCAAAAGCGAATGCCTATCGTTTGAAGAGATCCATCGCCTTACGGAACTCTTTTTAGGCCTTGGGGTCAAAAAAATCCGGCTCACAGGCGGTGAGCCATTAATGCGGCCGAATCTTCCCGACCTTGTCTCTCGAATTTTGTCTATCACCGGAGTGGAGGATATGGGGTTGACCACAAATGGCTTGCTACTAGGGCAACAGGCTCAGCGCCTCTATGATGCGGGGCTGCGACGACTGAATGTCAGTGTAGACGCTCTGAACCCCGAGCTATTTGGGCGGATGAATGGACGGGGCATTAAGCCTGCTTTTATTTTGAAGCAGATTGATTGTGCAAGAGAAATCGGATTTGAGATCAAAGTCAATATGGTGGTTCAAAAAGGTGTTAATGATTCTGAAATTTTACCAATGGCCGCTTATTTTAAGGAGCAGGGAATAACCCTTCGTTTTATTGAGTTTATGGATGTAGGTAACGATACCGGGTGGAGCTTCAAAAAGGTAGTAACAAAAGAAGAAATTATTGAGCGTCTTAAGAATGCGTACGAGCTGGAGCCGATAGATCAAAATTACTTTGGAGAAGTGGCAAAACGTTACCGTTATAAAGACAGCGACGCGCAAGTTGGCTTTATTACTTCGGTTTCTGATTCATTTTGTTCATCCTGCACGCGTGCCCGTTTATCTTCTGATGGCAAGTTTTATACGTGTTTATTTGCTTCAGACGGATTCGATTTGCGTCAGATGCTTCGTAACGGGGCGAATAATGAGGAACTACTCGATGCGATTACTTCAGTATGGGAACAACGTTTAGATCGGTATTCCGATGAACGTACTGAAGAGACTGCAAACAACCGAAAAAAAATTAACATGTCCTATATTGGGGGCTGACATTTTTATCATGGCAATGGGCCGTATTCAAGGTGCTGCCCCCAAAAAGAAAGCGCAAACATTTTTGTTGGCAAAACTTAAATTTGATGTTATTATGATCTTGGGATTGTTACTGAAAAGGCAAAACCCGGGACATGGAACTGGATTTCCATGTGTTGGGTTTTGCCTTTTCTTTTTGTATACAGATTTGCAATAACGCAGAAAGGTGAGTGATGATGTAGGGCTTATCTCTCTTTATGAATACGCTTTCAATACAATGGAGCTGTAGATCTTTACTGCACTTTACAGTTTGGTTTGCAATGAAAGTTGATCGGCTATTACCGTCTTGTGACCTATCTGAAATATCGCCCAGCATCTAAATCCTTTTTTAAATTATTACGGGATCAGGGGGCAGCCAGAATGATCATAACAAAGATATTTAATAATAACGCCATAATAGCCAAAGATTCAAAAAGGCATGAATTTGTTGTTATGGGTCGTGGAATTGCATTCAAAAAGAATGCAGGAGAACAAGTAGAAGAGCATTTAATTGAAAAGGTGTTTGTGCTTAAACAAAAAGATGCTTCAGAAAAATTTAAATTATTGTTAGAGGATGTCCCTACAGAATATGTTTCGTTATGCTATGACATCATTGAATATGGAAAAAGCATATTGGAAGCACAACTGAGTGACTATGTATATGTTTCGCTTACAGATCACATGAACAATGCATTTAAAATGTTCGATGAAGGGTTTAAAAATGCGAACCCGCTCATCTGGGAAATTAAAAAATTTTATCCTAAAGAATTTGGAGTTGGCTTAAAAGCACTGGAGTTTATTGAAGACGAAACAGGTAAACGATTGTCTGAAGATGAAGCGGGGAATATAGCTCTTCATTTAATCAATGCTCAAGTAAACGGCTCCAACCATAAAGTAACTGATGTCGCTCAGCAAACTCAAAAAATACAGGATATCTTAAATATTATTAAGTACTCTTACAATATTACGCTAGACGAACACTCGACCAGCTATGAACGATTTATTACACATTTAAGGTTTTTCTTTCAGCGGTTAATTCAAAAAGAAAAATTAGCACTGGAAGATGATTTTCTATTAAGGCAAGTGAAAGCAAAGTACAAAAAAGCTTACAGCTGTATGCTGAAGATTGAGAAATACTTGGACACGGTATTATCAGATGAAGAAAAACTGTATATAACGATTCATATTCAGCGCGTAACTCAATGACCAATTGAATAACTCCTTGGATTGTTACTGGTAATGCAGGCGAAACCAACCTAGATCGAATTTGATCTATTTTGGTTTTGCCTTTTTTTATAAATACAAATAAAGGGGCAGTTACAATGAAGTATGAGACATTAGCACAAGACATCATCAGAAATGTCGGCGGCAAAGAAAATGTAAATAGTCTAACTCATTGTATTACACGCTTGCGCTTCAAGCTAAAAGATGAAAATAAGGCCAATACAGAGGTTCTGAAAAACATGGATGGTGTTGTCACTGTGGTAAAAAGCGGCGGGCAATACCAAGTGGTGATCGGTAATCATGTGCCCGAGGTTTATGCGGATGTTGCCATGATAGGTGGTTTCCAGGCAGGTGATTCAGAAGAAGCCTCAGGTGAAAAAGTGAGTTTGTTCAATAGGTTTATTGATACCATTTCAGGTGTATTTACACCCACGCTGGGTGTCTTGAGTGCCACGGGTATGATTAAGGGCTTTACAGCATTGTTTGTAGCCTTGGGCTGGTTGACCGCAACATCAGGTACCTATCAAATTCTCAATGCTTTAGGAGATTGCTTGTTCTACTTCTTCCCTATTTTCCTGGGGTATACGTCGGCCAAAAAGTTCAATGCCAACATTTTTATAGGTATGGCGATCGGGGCGTCACTTGTTTATCCAACCTTTAGCACGATAACAGCCTCGGGTAAACCGCTATACACTCTATTTAGCGGCACTATATTTGAGTCACCAGTATACATCACCTTCTTAGGTATTCCGGTCATTCTGATGAGCTATGCATCAACTGTTCTTCCGATTATCATATCCACCTATGTAGGCTCAAAAATAGAAAATTTCTTTAAAAAGGTCATCCCTAGCGTAGTGAGAACATTCTTGGTACCGTTTTTCACCTTGTTAGTTATTGTTCCATTAGCACTGATTGTGATTGGACCGCTCTCGACTTGGGCAGGTCAACTGCTTGGCGCAGCAACGCTCTTTGTGTATAACTTAAGCCCAATTATTGAAGGCATCATCATGGGCGCTTTCTGGCAGGTATTTGTTATTTTTGGGTTACACTGGGGTCTTGTTCCTATCGCTATGAACAACTTGGCGGTGCTCAAATTCGATCCGATCCTTGCTGCGACGCTGGGAGCTTCCTTTGCTCAAACAGGTGTTGTGCTGGCGATTTTGTTCAAAACCAAAAATGTAAAGCTGAGATCCCTTTCCATTCCAGCTGTCATCTCCGGGATCTTTGGTGTAACAGAACCAGCGATTTACGGGATTACATTACCACGTAAGAAACCGTTCATTTTAAGCTGTATAGCGTCTGCGGTAGGTGGCGGTATTATAGGCATGATGGGAACGAAAGGCTATATCATTGGCGGCTTGGGCATTTTCGCGATTCCGAGCTATATCAGTCCATCAGGAATAGACAGCGGATTTTATGGGGCTGTTATCGGTATCCTGGTAAGTTTCGTATTAGGCTTCTTGCTTATGTTCTTTGGCGGATTCAGAGATGATGAGGTGAAAGAAACGAAAAAAGAAGCGAGTACAACAGGGGCAGCAAAAGGAGGGGAAGTATTAGTAAGGCAGGAGACGGTGATCAGTCCGTTAATGGGTGACGTAAAGCCTTTATCTGAGGTAACTGATGAAGCCTTTTCCACAGGTGCTTTGGGTAAAGGGATTGCCATTGAGCCTTCCGAAGGCAAGGTTGTTTCACCTGTAGATGGTGTATTAACATCCTTATTTTCGTCAGGTCATGCCATCGGAATTACCAGTGATCAAGGCGTGGAGATCCTCATCCATGTAGGCAAGGATACGGTCAAATTAAAAGGTAAACATTTTTATCCCAAAGTAAAACAAGGGGAAGCCGTCAAAAAAGGGCAATTGCTCATGGAGTTTGATATGGAGGCGATCAAAGAGGCAGGTTACGTTCTGACTACCCCTGTGATCGTTGCCAACACTACAAGTTACTTGGATGTCATTGAAACGGAGAAAAAGACGATTGGTTATAAAGAGGATTTATTGACGGTCATGGTCTAAGCTACCAATATTTTAGGAGGAATGAACAATGAACAATAATATAACCAAGAAGTTTCCGCAAGGATTTTTATGGGGAGGGGCCACGGCTGCTAACCAATTTGAGGGTGGGTATAATGTGGATGGTAAGGGACTAAGCACTGCTGATGTCATAACAGCCGGGACGCATACTGTTTCCCGAAGAATTACGCCTGTGTTGGAAGAGGGCATGAACTATCCAAGTCACGAGGCGATTGATTTCTACCATCATTATAAAGAGGATATCCGATTATTTGCTGAAATGGGTTTCAAGGTCTTTAGAATGTCGATTGCTTGGTCCAGAATATTTCCTAACGGAGATGATACAGAGCCGAATGAGCAAGGCTTGCAGTTCTATGATCGTGTGTTCGCAGAATTGAAAAAGTACAACATTGAGCCTTTGGTTACAATCTCACATTATGAAGCACCGTTCCATTTAGCCCAAAAATATAATGGCTGGTCAGACCGCAGAGTCGTCGATTTTTATGTAAGATATTGTGAAGTGCTTTTTAACAGATACAAAGATGTCGTAAAATACTGGCTCACCTTTAATGAAATCAATATCTTAACCTTGTCTTTCGGGGCGTTCATGGCCGGAGCGATGATGCCAGAGGGAAATGGAGAGCTTGCCCATGCTACAGTGAAGGATGAGCAGGTACTGTATCAAGCTTTGCATCATCAATTTGTAGCCAGCGCAAAGGCGGTAAAGCTAGGACATGAGATCAATAAGGATTTTAAAATTGGCTGTATGATTGCTTATATGTGTTCATATCCACTTACCTGTAACCCTGATGATGTTTTGCTGGCTCAACAAAAGGATAATTTGAGTAATTTCCTATGCTCAGATGTTCAAGTAAGAGGTGCTTATCCGGGATATGCTAAACGATATTTTAAAGAACATAATATCCAAATTACGATGCAGGACAATGATGAGGACGTCTTAAAAGAAGGTTGCGTAGATTTTTATACCTTCAGTTATTATTCATCTACTTGTGTCAGTGCAGACCCCAATCAGGAGAAGGTGGGTGGAAATTTATCCATGGGATTAAAGAACCCCTACTTAAAAGCAAGCGCCTGGGACTGGCAAATCGATCCACAGGGATTGAGATGGTCCCTCAATAACATTTATAACCGATATGAAATTCCGTTAATGGTTGTGGAGAATGGTCTGGGTGCTGTGGATACCGTGGAAGAAGATGGCTC
This sequence comes from Paenibacillus sp. lzh-N1, assembly GCF_002872435.1. Taxonomy (NCBI): domain Bacteria; kingdom Bacillati; phylum Bacillota; class Bacilli; order Caryophanales; family Paenibacillaceae; genus Paenibacillus; species Paenibacillus sp. lzh-N1. The sequence goes on from NZ_CP025696.1 coordinate 3,408,090, forward strand.
CATTCAGGATGAATATCGAATTGATTATCTGAAGCAACACATTGAGCAAATGAAAGAAGCCATTGCTGATGGAGTAGATTTAATAGGTTATACGCCTTGGGGATGTATTGATCTGGTAAGTGCGGGAACCGGTGAAATGAAAAAACGCTATGGATTCATATACGTCGATAAGGATAATGAAGGTAAAGGAACACTTGCCAGATCCAGAAAGAAGAGCTTCTATTGGTATAAGAGCGTGATCGAAACCAATGGAGAACAGCTGGATTAATGCTTAGTGTGTGTCTTCAAAAAGTTGTACAGTCAGCGCGTGCCTATTCCATAGGTATGCGCTGTTTGGATTTAAAAACGACTCCCCTTCAGGAAACTACGGTAAATGTATACAGATTAGGGACTCAACCTAGCCAATAGTATGTTAATTCACTAAACACATGGGATGAAAATGTCGAAATAGAGGGTAGGATGGATAACAAAATATAAGGAAGTGGATACATATTATGAATCAAGTAGAAGCTGTATTGACTGCCATGCCGTATATCAGAGAAGCTGCACGACAAGATGTTTTAATTTCCGTATTGGATAGGGAAAAATTTCTATTCTTTCAGTCGGGTAAAAGTTTAGTCTATGACTTCAAGGCAGGCGACCCTCTTCCTGATGTACACAAGAACTTCAAAATGCTAGTAGGCGGAGAAAAGACCAGAGTGCGTTATGATGCCGAAGTTTTTGGGTTTGCTGCTGATTCTTACTTTCATCCGATAAAGAATGAACAGAATGAGATCGAGGCAGTAATGTGCATCACCTATAGTACGGATAATCAAGATCAACTGAAGAAGTTGATGAGTCAAGCAGAGGATGTTACAAGCAAGCTAGTTGAAGGGATTCAGCATGTGGCGGCCCATTCGGAGGAGCTTAGTGCGACGGCCGAGGACATTTTAAGCAATACGAAAAAGGCGGTTGAGGATTCTGGTAATGTGACTGAGGTGGCAGGCTACATCAAGGAAATTTCAGAGCAGACAAACTTGCTTGGATTAAATGCAGCCATTGAAGCTGCTCGGGTGGGTGAGGCAGGAGCAGGGTTTGGAGTTGTCGCTGCAGAAATCCGCAAGATGTCTACGGGCACTAAGGAAGCAACTGGACGAATCGAGCAATCCTTGCAAGCTGTCAGACAATCCGTTTATAACATGGAACAAGAGATTACGCAGATTACGGTATCTTCCCAAGAGCAGGCCAAGCTTGTGTCGGAGTTTATGAATATTATCGATCAATTAAATGAAACTAACCAAGGTTTGAGAGGTTTAATAGAGAAAATCACGAATGATGTTGATGCAAAATAAAGATTGAAAAAAAGTCTCGGTCTGTGAATTGTGCATTCCGTCATGGAAATGTAGATCACAGGGTGAGACTTTTTTAAGTTTATAGATGAATAACTTGGAGTGGATACATGTATGAATTTGAATGGGTTGAATGAACAGAGTTACACAGAACTAGAGGATTATTGGGTGCGTGTATTTCTAAATGTAGTACAAGATCAGGATAAGGAGAACTGGGTGATTCCTTATTACAACACATCTTTTTCTAATGGTCAGAAAGTCATGGATATGAACCCCATTTTTTCGGCTAAATCAAAATTAAGTCATAAATCCATCAGAATCATTCAAGAAACGGATCATGAAGAGGATGACGTACACTATTGGTTAGATACGAATGGGAAAAACGAATTAGTTATTATTTGTTCCTTATCACAGCAACATGTGCACAAGGTAAAAGGGATCATTAAACGCTGGATTTATGAATGAGATCCATTATCCATAATCAAATCTTTTCCGATATAATAGGGAAGAGAAGCCATAGAACAGATACTACCTCAGAGAGGTGATTTACAATGACCGTTGATATTCTCCTACGTAATAATGTAAAAGTGCTGGGCACAGGTAGCCAGACGATTGTGTTTGCTCACGGCTTTGGATGCGACCAGGATATGTGGCGTTATATCGTCCCTAGCTTTATCGACAGCTACCAAATCGTCTTATTTGATTACGTTGGTTCCGGAGATTCTCAAATAAAATACTATGATTCCAAAAAATACAGTGACTTGCAAGGGTATGCCCAAGATGTGCTGGATATTATGGAAGCGTTAGACTTACGAAATACCATATTCGTCGGACACTCCGTTAGCAGCATGATCGGAATGCTCGCATCCATCCGCAGCCCTCAATATTTTGAACGCATTGTCATGCTCGGTCCTTCTCCACGCTATGTGAATGACCTGCCTTCTTATTATGGAGGCTTCGATAAGAGTGATATTGATGAATTACTGGATATGATGCAAATGAACTTTATTGGCTGGGCTAGTTACATGGCACCCATTGCTATGCAGAATCCCGAGCGAGGGGACTTAACCGAAGAATTGGAAAAGGCATTTTGCTCAAGAGATCCTCATATTGCACGGCAATTCGCAGAGGTTACATTTTTTTCAGATTGCCGTGTCGATCTTCAGCATGCTTCGGTTCCTACGCTTATTCTCCAGTGCTCAGACGATAGTATTGCTCCGATTGAGGTAGGGGATTATTTGCATACCCATCTTAGAAATAGCAGACTTCAGCAGATGAGAGCAAAGGGGCATTATCCTCATTTAAGCCAACCAGGAGAAACGAGCGATTTAATTAAAGAATATTTAGCCAGTGTGTAATATCGAATGAAAGGCAGACATACAATGGATATTCAATTAGATAAAGCTCCCTGTGGATACTTTTCAATTTCGGACGCTGGGATCATCCAATCGGTAAATCAAACTTTATTGGACATGCTTCTTTATGAACACGATCAATTGCTTGGACGGCCGATTGAAACGACAATGTCTGTTACGAACAAGCTATTTTTTCATACTTATTTTTATCCCTATATCCAGTTGTACGGGCGTGTCGATGAGATGTACTTTTCGTTTCGGACAAGTGATCGACAGGATGTGCCTGTACTTCTAAACGGGGTTCGCCAGGAACGAAACGGAGAAGCTGTTATTGATTGTGTAGTGCTAATGATGCGTAAGCGAATTGAACATGAAAAAGATATACTACAGACCAAAACCAAGCTTCAGGAATTATATCAGGCGACGAATGAAGCAAACCAGGAGCTCGAACGGTTGCACGAAGAATATGAAATCAAGCAGCAGGAATTAGTGAGGATCAATCTCCAGCTAGAAACGATGGCGTCAACCGATCCGTTAACCGGTCTTAGAAATCGAAGATATTTTCAAGATCAGTTACTAGCTAGCCTAGCCTCCTTTCAGGAGACAGGGACCCCCTTTTCCCTGCTGATCATTGATATTGATCATTTCAAAAGCATTAACGACACTTACGGTCATCCGGTGGGCGATCTCGTGCTTACTCATCTGGCTGAATTACTACAATCCCTGTCACGGGACGTGGATATTGTCGCTCGTTATGGTGGCGAGGAGTTTGTCATTATTCTTCCGGGCAACGATCAAGAGGAAGCCATTCGTACGGCAGAAAGATATCGTTCCATGACGGCCTCAAGGGATTGGGGAGAATACAGCATTACTGTGAGTATCGGTGTGGCAACGGTTACGCAAGCGGATACGGAACAATCGATAGTTCATCAAGCGGATTTGGCACTGTATGCTTCTAAGAGTGGCGGGAGAAACCAAGTCACGCATTCAGCAAGTCTCGTAAAGAAATAGATAGAGGCTTATTAATAAAGGGAATTAAGAGCCGACGCGCCTTAGAGCTAATTAGCCTAGCCTGCCTCTTACGGCGGGCTTTTTATTATAAAGGCTATGTTAAATTCTAATGTTGATATTTGACCATAAGAAAACCGCCTCAGTTGAAAGGCGGTTCATTAAGCTATCGTACCCGTTTGTTTAAGAATTACCCATGAAAAAACCTTAGCGTAATAACCAATTGTTGACCCACAATATTAGTGTTGGTACAATCTATAAAAACAAATTGGAGGAAATACCATGGAAGCCATCTTACAACATCTTAATTTTAGGATTACGGATGTTCCATCCAGAATCCATACTTATTCTGAACTCGATTTTTCTATTCGGACCCGACCAAACAGTTGGTCAAAAAAGGAAATACTAGGGCATCTGTGTGACTCCGCACTTACTAATTTACAAATATTTGTGCGTTCTCAATATGAATCTCAACCTTACTCAGTGTTAAAATACGCCCAGAATCATTGGGTGGAACTCATGAATTACCAAAACCTAAGTATTGATCATATTTTGGCTCTTTGGGTCATGTTGAATAAGCAAGTGGCTGTAGTCATTGCAAACATTCCTGAAGACAAGTTGCTGTATTTATGCGACATTGGTGAAGAAAAACTTGTTACGTTAGAGTGGCTTATAAAAGACTATGTTGAGCACTTGGAACACCATCTCGAACAAATTTTTAGTACATAACTGCCAGTTAGCTTAACAAGAATAAGCAGAAATCCGAAGTTTGGTATTCGTGTCGGTTACAGTAAACAAGCACGATTTGACCAACATATTTTTCTTATTCGATGCGGTATTCTCATATTCCTTGCTGTCTAGGTATTGAAACCAAACCCCTCAATCATGCATTCAATATAACGAACCCAAATATGAGGTCCTCTCGTGCGTTGAAGAGGGGTGTTTGTAAGGTCATTGAACGTTTGGCGACAGGAATTACAACGGTAACGTTGACGTTTAACCTCTCCAGTGCGTGTTTTTACAGCGTACTTTCCAAATCGCTCGAGAGAATGATTTTTACAATGCGGACAAACAAGCCCATCTTTGTGCTTCTGCTCTTGAATTTCATCAATTGCCCGTATTTGATTAGCAATCCCCGTCGTTCGAGTCTGCAAAAAGTAAACAAGTTCTCGTTTTTCGCTATCGTTTAAGGCATTAGCAAGCTTTTTCAGTTCCTTTAAATCCATAGGTAAACCATCTCCGAATAGTGATATTGCCTATATTATAGAACGTTTGTTCGTTGCTATCTAATATCAACAACAAAGTTTAACAAAGCCATTATAAAAAGAATGAGTGATGTGGAGTGATAAACATGGGGGAAGCGTACAAGCTGGACTGTGATACCTGTGCTTATACTAAGAACATATTTGTAGGGTTTGGTTTTTCATATATGAGTTTGGAATCCATTGCTTCGTTTGTACAGGATACTGTCCTTAAACGACGTATTGGGGAATTCATAGGCAACCCTTCGACGAGATATGATGCTTATGACGCGATATATGTATGTCCGGTCTGTCAGGTCATCCGCAATGAACTGTTTATTGAGATGATATCGGACTCATCACAGTATAAAATTTCTTATGCTTGTCCTAGATGCGCGAGTGTTATGGAGCAGGAACACATTGAAAACAATGTGCCTGTTCATTTGAGTTGCCCAGCATGTGAAAAGGGGAAATTGAAAGCAACGTTTTATATGGATTGGGATTAATAGATTCCCCGAATATCACTACAGCATACTCCAATAAGTCTGGTCAAACCATTCAAATTCAGCTAATATAAATGATAACGATTCTCATTTGAATCATCAAAATGAATGAAAACCTTTGAGGTGGATGCTTGTGAATTCAAATTCGTTATCATTAATATATCAGCATTATTTAGAAAAAACTCCATTTAGAAAACAAAACGAGCATACCTATATGATGTTACCAGAAGCGGGTAACGGACATATTTACCGAGTTACAACTTACAGCGGAATCGAGATTGTGTATTCGCACATTCAATATCACGAGCCTTACCCGACGAACTTTGCTTCCAGAGGACAAATGATTGAACTTCAATTTGCGCTTTCGGGGCAACGTCATGTGAATATAGCTGGTCTGGACTATACACTCCCGTCGGGGCGGGGGGCTCTTATTTTTTTACAGGATTTCAAAGCACGCTTCCATCCTCCGGTTAACGAACAATACCAATCATTTGCACTTGGCATTCCTGTTTCGTTGTTTAATTATGCGGCTTCACAGTTGGCGGCTCGTCGACAGGTAGCTATTGAATTTAATCAAATTCTGAAGGGGGCTGCATTCCATCACTTTGGTTTTGAACTGGATCACAGAAGTATAGTGATGATTGAACATTTGATCAAAGACTTGAAAAGTGTGCATAGATCGCCTTTATTAATGGAAGCAGCAGCACTAGAGATTTTAAATCGACTTATGATTCAATTATTTGATTTAACCCCCATGCCTGAAGGGTTATCTAAAGAAGATGTCAGAAAGTTGCATATGGCTCGGCAAATCCTTGAATCCAGCATGATTGATCCTCCTTCACTGATCGCATTATCCAAAAAAGTAGGATTAAACGATTTTAAATTAAAAAAAGGATTCAAAGCATGTTTTGGAACGACTGTATTTGAATATTTGCGCCAAATTCGTCTCGATTATGCGATGAAGCTGCTTCGAAGCCAGGAGAGCAATGTAACAGAAGCTGCGATGGCTGTAGGATACAGCAATGTGAGTGCATTTTCAGAGCAATTTTTCCGGGAATACGGAGTGAAACCATCATCCTTGAAGAAAGTATTTTAAAATTTCTTTTTTGACCCTTCTAAAAATATCAAGTAAACAAAAAGCTGGAACCCTGTTATAGAAAGGATGCCAGCTTTTTATTTGGTGCTTATTTCACGAAAGTTTCTGTACCCTCTGAATTGATGGTTGAAGTATGGGTACGAGACGCTTCTTCAATATTTTTGAATGCCCAGTAATCTACTGGTACATCCTTCCAAGTAGCCTGAATTGTTCCTTCCAGGGGTCCTCGCTTTAAGATAGTGTTCAAAATGGTAACAGTCTCTACTCGTGTTATATATTTATTGGGTTGGAAGCTGTTGTCGTTATAACCGGTAATCCATCCTGCATTAGCTAGCGCTACAATGGAATCTCTTGCCCAATGCTTTTCGATATCGGTATAGGGAGACGCTGCGGTTTGTGTACCTTTAAGCTGCTTCCAGGATGCGAGTATTGCTGCCATTTCTGCACGGGTAATGGGTTGCTCTGGCCGAAATGTTCCATCTGCATATCCATTCATGAGGTGCTGTGTCGTAAGCGCTATAATCGAATCCTTTGCCCAATACATGTTAGGTACATCTTTGTATGTCGTTGAGCCTTCTTTTGTCTCCAGCTTCATAATTCTAGCCATCATCGCGGCGGTTTCAGCTCGTGTAATGGACTGGTCCGGTCGGAATGTACCATCCTGATAACCCGTTATATATTTTTCATGCGCAACCTCGGATTGCTCTACGGGCATGATTTCCGGAGTCGGTACATCCGTTGTTGAAACCGATGGTGATGAAGATGTGGTTGTTTCACTGGAAAAAGATGAATCACTGCTATCCGCGTTATCCTTCTTATCTTTTTTATTGCTACTGCTGCTTTCGTTACCAGTAGTAGCACCGGTTCCGCTCGTACTTCCAGTACCACCAGTGCCTGCATCTCCGTTTACAACCTGTACATACGCTTCAGAGGTACTCGGCGCGAATCGAACATCTCCACTGTATATAGCAGTAATCGGGTGGCTTCCCACACTTAAGTTGCTTGTAGTGTAGTACGCATTGGCATAACCATTCGAAATGCCGACTGGCTCCATCGTCAGCGTATCTAATATATTCGTGCCGTCCATAAGGATGACTGTTCCGGTTAAATCGCCCGAAGTTTGTGGGTTTGAAGTTGTCCTCACGCTAAACCTTACTTCTTGGCCGTGACTAGACGGATTTGGCGAACTCAGTACTGTAGTTACTGTAAATCTCAGAGAAGGTGTAGTCGTAGGTGTAGATGCATTTACGACCTGAACGTAAGGCTCAGATGTACTGGGGGCAAATCGAGCATCCCCACTATAAATAGCTGTAATCGGATGACTTCCCACACTTAAATCGCTTGTGGTGTAGGTCGCAGTGGCATATCCATTCGCAATGCCATTTGGCCTCATCGTCAGCGTATCTAATATATCCGTACCGTCCATAAGGATAACCGAGCCGGTTAAATCTTTCGTAATTTGTGGGGTTGAGATGGTTTTGATGCTAAACGTTACGGATTGACCTTGTTTAGAAGGATTTGTCCAACTCGTTACCGTGGTTTCAGTAGCATACACAGCATCCGTTACACGAGGTGCTAGTGAGGAGGTTGCATACACAGTACTCTCGGAAAAACTCCATGTCCAGGTTCCAAATAAGACGATAACAGCAAGATAAGTTAAACAAAAAGACTTGAATTTACTCATAAACTTCCTCCATAAATTTCCGGTGTCACGATGAGCTTACTAAGATCTCCATGATGACTAACCTACGAATATGATTTTCTTACACTACTGAATTACTATACTAAATGCCTCTGAACCAATTCTGAACCAAATCAACAAAAACCGTGCCCAATTCACATCGCTAGAAGGGGATCATGATTTGCAAGCCTTTTCAGTAATTCCTCAGAACAATGCAAAAAGGGTCAACCAGAAAGAACCGGTTGACCTCATAATAGAAGAACAGTTTAGAGCGATGTTTTGGAAAGACTTATTTCCGTTAGTATTTAAATTTGACCGTTAGATCTTGTAACCTTTGTGACATATCCGACAAGGTCGTTGCCAGGCTGGTGATCTGCTGCATCGAAGCCAGCTGCTCTTCTGCAGACGCTGCAATATTCTGCGAGTTGTCCGCTGCTTGGAGTGCCAGACTTGATACGTTCTCTCCGCTTGCCGAAATCTCCTGGACACTTGCGGTTATTTGCTCCGTGATGCTCGCGAGCTCTTCCGTTTGCTGTGCGATATGATTGGTGGACGCCACAATTTTATTAAACTGCTGCTCCGTCTCATTGGCAATTTTAATGCCGGAGTCTACATCCTGTTTTACGCGTTCCATGGTCTTAAGCGAATGCTCCATATCTTTGCGCATATTCTGAATCAACTCGGAAATCTGCCCGGAAGACTGGTTCGATTGTTCGGCCAGCTTTCTTACCTCTGAAGCAACTACGGAGAAACCGCGGCCTTCTTCGCCTGCACGGGCAGCCTCAATCGAAGCATTTAAGGCAAGCAGATTGGTCTGCTGTGCGATATCCGTAATGGCATGTAGCATCGTGTCGATCTGTTGAGTGCGTTCATCCAGCATTCTCATAACCGCATCGGTTTCATTGACGGAATGGTTAATCAAGTCCATTTGCTTCACCGTATGTTGTACAGCAGTACCGCCAAGGCTCGCCATTTCCATCGCGTCTGCAGACGATTCAGCAATAGTCAAGGAGCTATCCGTGATCCGCTGCATGCCTATTGAAATTTCCTCAAGCGAGCTGGTTGTCTTCTGGAGCATCAGTTGCTGCTCCTTCGCACCGGCCGCCGATTCTTGAATCGCGATGGTGATATGCTCGGTTGCCTGCCCAGTATGCTCTGCACCAAGGGTTAATTCTTTCGAGGAAGCTGCTACCTGCTTTGTGGACAGGTTTACTTCACCGATCAAATATCTAATATTTTTAATCATATGATTGAAATCCTGTGCCAGCTCGCCAACCTCATCTTTTGAATTCATTTTGACTTCTTCGACCGTTAAATCACCGTCCGCAACTGCATTAAGCCGCTTTGCAATCATGATAATAGGCTTCGTAAAACGTCCCGAAACAAAGCTTACGATAATTGCTCCCAGAATAACTGCAATAGTCGTAATAATCAGGACAATATAAAGGACCTTGGTCGCCCCGCTGTTAAATTCGTTAAAATATGCTCCAGAGCCGATGATCCATCCCCAATAAGGATCCCTTTCAACGTACGAAATTTTCGTCTCCACTTGATCTGTACCAGGTAAAGCCCATTTATAAGTGACGAATCCCCCGCCGTTTGTACCGGCTTCTACAAACTCTTTTCCCACATGCACACCGTCTTCCGATACGGCATTTATTAAATCCTGGCCTTCATTTGAAGGGTTCATCACTGAAACGGCATCTTGGTTGACTGCCCACGGATAACCTGTTTTACCTACAGTATATTTAATCTTTACCGTTCTTTTGTTATTAGCATCTTTTACACCGAGCAGCTCGATGCGCAGTTTTTCCTGTGCTTCTTCCAATGTTAAATTACCGGCTTCGACTTGCCCATTGAGGAAACTAATCATACCAATTACCATTTGCACACTATTCTTAAGTGCTACTTTGCCTGATTCATTCATTTCATTCTTGGAAACAACATAAGAACTGATTCCAATCACGAATGTGGGTACAATTAAAATAATCAAGCACATTATGGTTAACTTCGTTCTTAATGATCTTACCTTCATGATTGATCCTATTTTTGTTTTCACTGAGATTTCCCCCTTAGACATCGATATACAGACTCAACCCACAGCTACGCTAATTACTAAAGGCAAAAGACTGTACATCATATATCGTAATAACATGCCAGGAAATGAAGCCCTCTCAGACTGGCTGCTGTTTTATACGCAAAATTAAATCCGTTTAACCGCAAATTTATCCGTCTATAGGCAGTAGCGTTTTGGTATGCTCCGTATACTTCTGCATAGAGAGAATCTTTAACAGAGGAGTGTGCGAGGATGAATAGAATAAAAGGGAGCATCTTTTTCAGTGTATTTGTGGCTATGCTAGGGCTCATGCTCATTGCTCCAATTATGCCGCCCCTTATTCGTGAATTAGGCTTAAGAGAAAGCCATTCCGGATTAATTATATCGCTTGGTTCTATAACGATGGTCTTAATGGCTCCAGTATGGGGAAATCTGAGTGATGCAAAGGGACGCAAGCCGGTGATTCTGCTTGGTTTCATAGGGATGTGTGTAAGCTGTCTGTTGTTTACACTTACTCTTTTTGCAGGATTAAATGGTTGGCTTAGTGGGGGGCTGCTGTTAGTCCTGCTGATTGTTACACGCGGCTTAATTGGCGGCTTTATCCCGGCGGTGTTGTCATCGTCTCAAGCTTATATGGGGGATGTAACGGAAGGAGAAGAGCGTGGAAGTGGTATGGCTATTATTAGTGCGGCGAATGGGCTTGGGCTGGTATTTGGCCCCGCGATTGCAGGTGCTTTTACTTTAATAGGGCTGTTATGGCCCTTATATTTTGGAATTGTCATTGCCGCTGTTGCATTCGTGGTGTCTCTGCTGGCGATTCCGGCGGCCCAGCCCGTTATTCAGCAAAAACCCGCTCGAATTAACCCCCTCCAGCCAGGTCTAAGAATGTATTTGTTTGCAGGATTGGTTACGATGATAAGTATTGTGACTATTCAGGTTATAGGTGGTTTTTATTTTCAAGATCAGTTAGGTCTTACATCCGAAGAAACAGCAAGAGTCGTGTCCTTTGGACTTATGTTCTCCGGGGCAGCGATGCTGATTGTGCAGATCATCCAGATGAAATGGCTTAAATGGCAGCCTAAACCGATGATTTTGCTTGGTTCTCTATTCCTAATTGCTGGAATGGCATTATTTCTGATTTCAGCCAGCTTGGCCGTTTACTATGCAGCATTCTTTATGTTTGGCATAGGCACAGGCTTACTGATGCCCGGTTTTATGGCAGGTGCTTCGCTTTCGGTCAGTCAAGAGCAGCAAGGGGGAGCAGCGGGGCTGGTAGCTGCGGTACAGGGAATTTCCGCGATCATTGCTCCTATTTTGACGACCACCTTGTATCGAGTGGACAAATATATTCCCTTTACGCTTATAGCAGTCTTGGTAGCTGTTATGGCTGTTATTATGTTGGTAGTGAGAAAAAGAAACGGGAATAGTGAGCGTGTGCCTCAGAAGGCAAAATAAATAAAAGAGTGGTTAGATGAATCCATAGGCTTCCGGGGTATACTCACCGGAAGCCTATATCTATTATAATAAATTATAAGAAATTTCAGGAAAATCAGAAGGAAGTGAGGGGCTTATGGAAATCCAGCAAAAATGGGTGGCACTAAACAAAAGATATAGTTTGTACGCACCCAGTCCCGAGGCTGTACAAGCCATGTACCAATTGAAGGAAGAGCTTGAGGGCTTAGAAAGCGAGCATGCTACAGGGAACATTTCATGACCCTGCTTGCTGTGCACAACTGGAGGAACCAAAACTGGATGAGTTACTGCATCGGACTCCCGGTTATGAGGCATGGCAGACCGCCGCGTGGCTGGATCACTGTGATGACTACTGTGTTTTTATAGATTTTGTGGGCTGGAAGGAGCTTGTCAGTAGAGGGATAGAAAATGATGTCAACCTGATGTTTATGCCTATTTTGGCTTTGTATAATGAAAAAGAGGCTAAGAGTCGAATACGGGAAAGCATGGAACGTGACGGATCGTTTCGGGGTTATTTATTTCAGTGCAGGCATTGCAAGGAATACCTCTTATATGCGGACTATGACTGAATCCAAGTGAATTTCCTGAGGTGAATGAGAAGGTGAAACCCAATTTAGGGGTGGTTCTAATTAAGGAGAAGTTCATAAAATTGGAGGAATGCAGATGGGGTGGGAGTATGGAATTAAGGTCGCAGATGTTAAGGATATTAAAGCGCTAATGGAACGCTTAGCTGAAGCATTGCCTAGGATTGAGGGATATCGGATGCAAAGGGATGAGGATGGCTTTGTTCTGCTTCAGAATAATTCTGATTGGCCTGAAGCGCTTCAGATTTCAGTGGAAGAGGCAAGAAATATTGAAGGGTTAGAAGATGATGAACCTTATATCTATTGTCTATTTCATATCGGCGGCGGAGATGCGATGAGGTTGAGGGAAGGAATGTGTAGGGCACTGGAAGAAGAGAAATGCACTGCGGATTGGTTCGAGTTGTAGCCGAAGAGAGGAGTAAGAGAGAGTGACTAAGAAAGGAAAAACAGAGATTCAGACACTAATCTATCGCTATAGTGGTCCAAGAGCCAATATTGGATATACTTTTGAACCGCTGCGCTATGGAGATACAGATGAGCCAAAGCTGGAGGAGATGATCTTCATCTACGCAGATGACTTTGATATCGTGCTGTCTGTGTTAAAGTCCAAATATCCACTTGTCGATCCTGACACGGGGGAAACGTATGAGGCTTTTGATGCCTGCTGGGATAATCCGATTCAGGCGTCGGTATGGCATGAAATATTAACAGAATTGGATGCTTGGCCTGCCAAGGAGCCAGAATTACGCATATTTATCGATTCCTTTACAGCATGGGTCAGAGCGCATTTGAAGCAAGCAGATGGTATTATCGTGACCGGAAATCTGTAGAGGAAGGCAATGTACTGCAATCCGTATTTTCGCTGCCCCTCGCTTCGAGGGGCAACTGGAAAGCGAGCTGCTGGGTCAAATGCCTCGTTCTTTACATTGCATGCGACAGGCTCCTTATGGCAACTGGATTATTGACGTTGCTTCCGAATCCTGAGTAACTTTTGCTCCAATTTGGTATCACCCATAAATTTGCTGACAGATACAGCAAGCTGATATTGAATGGTCCCCATATTGTTAGCGGCAGGTTGAAGAACCCCTTTTATCGTTTGCCATAACGAAGTAGCCTGTCGGCTTTTTGCTCCAAAATGCATGATGATGTGGATACAGGCTGTAATTATATTGCGGCCAAGTCCGTACAGGAACCATTCTTTTTCCTTCGTAATAAGCGGAATGATGGTTGCCATCGTTTCCCAAGCTTCATCCCATCGTCCTGTTTTAATGAGCTTTTCTGCCAAGCTGGATGCAGTAGAACAGTAGTTACTAGGATTTTCTTCTATTTTCTCCATTTCGGCCAGCTTTTTGAGAGCTTCAATTTCGCCTTCTGCATGGTTGCGCCATCTCTCATGATAAACGAGTGTCCGCAAATTTTCTTTGTCCCAATCCGTCTGCTCTCTGATCCACATATCAATAAATAATGATAGGTATACATCTTCCCCGAGTTCACTCGCGATATTGATGCAATCTTCAAGATCAGCTGTATCTTTGCTGAACAAATATGTTTCCAAAATCAACGCAGGATCAAACCCGGCGTATGTATCGAAATTGGCTTTCTTGGCCTGCTGGAACAAAATTTGGTCCTGTTCACGCTCATACTTTTGCAGTAAAAAAACGGCATAATGCAGAGCATCTCCAATCCCTTGAAAACTGTTCGTTTCCCTATCTATAATCTCATTAACGAGCAGCCTTCTCACAATCGGTTCGTAATGCGGGGCATATCGATCCTCACGATTATACATAGCCAAAAGCACCTTCAAGCGATTGGTATAATTGGCATCACTTTTTCCATATTCCTCACTGTGTTGCTCCAAATAGTCAACCTTCGAAAAATCGGCGTGATCACTTATTAGACTCTGCAGCATTTCATCATAGGGTGCCATCATCTGATCCAGCAGCTTTTTGTAGTTCGTTTCCATTACTGTAATTCTCCTTTCACGGATCGGCTTAATACTACAATCCATATGTACAAAAAACAAGAGTTTTCCTTTTGAGTACTGCGCTGTCACACGTACATATTTTTCTAATAGACCCATTTTAAGATTCAATATGAGGGATGGACATTCATCACCTGTAAATCAAGCATACAACATGCAGGGATACAACATTGCGCACAACTAATGAAAGCGTTTTAATTTGGGTATAGAAACACAAAAGAAAATCTCAGGGAGGACATAAGAATGCTAAAAGTGAAAGCGCTTAGATGTGAACATGTAAACAATCCGATTGGAATGGGTTGTCTAAAGCCTCGATTAAGTTGGCAAATTGAATCTGACAACATATATGTTTTCCAAAAACGCTTCCAATTGCAGGTATCCATAAATCCTGTTTTTGAACCGCTGCTCTGGAATCATTTTTCCTATTCGGAACAATCCATTCTGTTTCCCTATGAAGGTCCTCCACTCGAATCAGGACAAAGATATTATTACCGGGTAAAAGTATGGGCTCAGGGAGCGGGTGACACCGAACCGGAGGAATCGGAATGGAGTGAGATTGGCTTTTGGGAAATGGGGCTGCTTCATGAGCAGGACTGGAAGGCACAATGGATTACAGTGAAGGAGCGAAGCATTCATGAAAAGTTTCAGACAAGAGCCCCTTTTGCCGCTTCCAAGTGTTTTTTGGTTGTGGGAAAAGTGAAAAAAGCAGTCATTTATGCCACAAGCCTTGGTCTGTATGAGCTGGAGCTCAATGGACAAAGAGTAGGCGATGCCTACTTTACCCCGGGATGGACAGATTATAACGATCGTGTTCAGGTGCAAGCCTATGATGTGACTTCTACCGTTCGAGAACAACATAACCGCATCACAGCAACGGTGGGAGAAGGCTGGTACAGCGGCTATCTAGGCTGGCAAAAGCGCAAGGATACCTACGGGAACACGAATGCTTTGCTATTTCAAATGAAGATTAGCTATGAAGATGGCCATTCAGAACTCATTTGCTCTGATTCTTCCTGGGAGGAAACGAGCTGTGCCATTTTGATGTCAGATATTTATAACGGCGAAATCTATGATGCTCGACTGGAGCAGCAGGCAGCCGAACATCGCTTCTTGAACGAACGGAAAATGATGCAGGTCGTCCCGTTTCCGTTAAGTCATCTGGTTGCTCAGGAGAACGAGCCTGTCCGTGTAATGAACCGATTAAAGCCTGTTGAACTGATTCGGACTCCTAAAGGCGAATTAGTACTTAACTTGGGTCAAAATATGGTAGGCTGGTTGGAATTTAAAGTGGAAGCCCCCGAAGGTACGGTTCTGAATCTGGTTCATGGTGAAGTGCTGGATCAGCAAGGGAATTTTTACCGAGATAATATTCGTGATGCAGCGCAGCAGATTACGTACATTTGCAGCGGCAAGGGGACGGAGATATTTAGGCCGCATTTCACTTTTCAAGGCTTCCAGTATGTGAAGCTTGAGGGCTTTCCGGCTGGCGTAGCCATTGAAGATTTTACAGGCGTTGTTTTGCATTCAGACATGGCGACAATTGGCTTGTTCGAGACATCCGATCCAAAGCTGAACCAACTCCAGCACAATATTGTATGGGGACAAAAGGGGAACTTCCTGGATGTGCCGACCGATTGCCCGCAACGTGATGAGCGACTAGGCTGGACCGGCGATGCACAGATTTTTGCCAGAACGGCCAGCTTCAATATGAATAGTGCTTCCTTCTTTCGAAAGTGGCTGAAAGATTTGGCTTACAACCAGCTGGAGAATGGGGCTGTGCCTTTTGTCGTGCCGGATGTCCTCAAAGGAACCTTTGCAGACAATATGGACCAAACGACAGCCGCATGGGGAGATGCAGCGGTTATATGTCCGTGGACGATCTATCAATGTTATGGGGATAAGCAAATTCTAGCTCAGCAGTATGACAGTATGAAAGCATGGGTCGATTATATTCGTGCCCAGGGGACCGAGGAACATCTGTGGGATACTGGTTTGCAGCTGGGAGACTGGCTGGCGCTGGATAGCGAGGAAGGAAGCTATTTTGGAGCGACTGATGGAACGCTGGTAGCGACTGCATACTTTGCGTATTCGACTCATATCTTGGCGCAGACGGCCAAACTGCTGAATCGGTATACCGATTACAACACCTATCAAAGCTTGCATGAGGGGATTAGAAGCGCTTTTGCGAACCGTTATTTTGATGACGCTGGCAAACTGACTTCTAATACCCAGACTGCACAGGTTGTGGCTTTGCACTTCGGATTGGTACCAGAAAAATATAAAAAGCAAGTGGTTCAGGAGCTCGTACGGCTGATAGAAAAAAATGATATGCATCTGGATACCGGCTTTGTAGGCACACCCTATCTATGCCTGGTTTTATCCGACAATGGCTATACAGATGTAGCTTATAAAATTTTATTCCAGAAAGATTATCCTTCTTGGCTCTATCAGGTTGAACGTGGGGCCACAACCATGTGGGAGCATTGGGACAGTATCAAAGTGGACGGCTCGTTCTGGAGCACCGATATGAACTCGTTCAATCACTATTCGTACGGTTCAGTTGGAGACTTTATGTACCAAAATATTGCCGGAATCAATGTACTTGAAGCGGGCTACAAAAAGTCGCGGTTAGCACCCAAACCGCCTGTTAATCTTACTTCGGCCCATGGCAAGCTGGAGACACCTTATGGTGAGCTTGCTGTCCATTGGGAAATCGTGAATGAAGAAATGCGGATGACGGTTCACGTACCACATAATACGACAGCTGAGATTACGCTTCCGGGCGTTCTAGAGCCAGATGCATTACAACAGACCATTACTACGCAATACCCGTCGATTCAGTATCCGCCTGGTAATGTACCACAAGAGCTGGCCGGGAAATTAGGTTCTCCCGGAGAACAGGCGATTTTCCAACTGAGTGGAGATCATGAATTGACGTTTACCGTCGGATCTGGACAGTATACGTTCCAGTACAAATACAACCAGAGGCTAAATAACATAGACTAGAGGTGAGAAGCTTGATGAATATTAAAAACAAAATATGGTTTAAAACAGCATTGTTGTCCATTTCCTTAGTCCTGACATCAGCGAGTGCTATTTCAGCTATCATCCCGATGATGCTGAACCAATTACCGGGAGTCTCCAGTTCACTGATTGAAAGCATAGTTACAATCCCATCTTTCTCGATGATGCTGTTTGTGCTGCTCAGTGGTCCGATCTCTTCCCGCTTGGGTAAAAAAAATACAGTCCTGCTAGGACTTTTGCTCGTGGTCATCGGCGGAATACTTCCTATGCTCACTACGAACATTACATGGATTCTCGCGTTGCGTTTGGTGTTAGGTGCAGGTCTGGGGATGTTCAATTCGCTGGCTGTCAGTTTAATTAGTGATTTTTTTGAAGGGGACGAACGTGCTCAATTGGTAGGCTTTCAAAGCGCTGTACAAGGGCTCGGAAGCAGCTTGGCTACCTTCGTGGCAGGACAGCTTGCCCTAATCGACTGGCCGTTTGCTTTTTTGTGCTATGCGATCACTATTCCTATCGCACTGTTGTTCTTTTTTATCATTCCTGAACCAGAGCGTGAGGAGCCTACAGCGAGCACGACAGGAACGGGCCACAAGAGCGGGGGAATGTCCCTACCTGTACTTGGATTAGGGGCTGCACTTTTCCTGTTTATGACCTTTATCATGATTGTGTATACCAAAACAGGTATTATGATTGCTGAAAAGAGTATGCCTAACGCAGGGTTTTTAGGGACCGCTTTGACGCTGTTCTCCTTATCAACTATGATTGCAGGCTTCTTGTTCGGTAGAATATATAAATGGTTCAGAAATTACGCACCTTTTATCTCCAGTTTATTAACAGCGACAGGTTTTGTCCTGCTGTGGTTTGCTCAGAATGTGACCATGGTTACGGTTGCCATGCTGATCATTGGCTTTAGCTTTGCGCTGTTTATTCCTTATATTTTTACGATACTAACTAAAATCGTACCTAAAGGCAGTGAGACGATATCTATTTCGATTGCAATGGTAGGCTCCAATTTGGGAGCGTTTGCTTCGCCTTATGTTATCAAGTTAGTTGGGGTGTTGTCTGGGAATGAAACTGCCTCATTTTCCTTTCTCGTCTCTGCGATTGTATTTATGATTGCTGCGCTCCTCTGTCTGGGAATCGCTATTAGAGGAAAGGGAAGCAAAACACAGACGGCAGTTCACAGTTAATGGGAGTCTGAAGGAGGAGTCTGTGTTTATGAACCTTCATGAGCTGGATCAGTTGCTGAGAAGTAAAACTGAAATTGAGCTTTTACAACAGCAAAACAATCAAGTGATTAATGATCTCTCCAAAGAATCGGAAAATGAGCGATTTTTTGATATAAATCAGAATATGTATCGAATGCCTGCTTTATTTTTCTTCGGAGAACATGATATTTATATTAGCAAGCACAACAGGTTTGCTCCGATGCTGGAGCACATGCATGAATTTATTGAATTAAACTATGTTTACTCAGGTAAGTGCAACCAAATCATAGCGGGTAAAGAAATTGAGCTTTGTGAAGGCCAAGTGTGTGTCCTCGATAAGGATGTGCCGCACAGCATCGCACCTTTGGGAGAAAACGATATACTGATTAATATCCTCCTGCAAAGAGAAACGATTTCATCCCTATTTCTACAGCGGCTATCTAAGAAAAAAAGTTTGATCGGCGAGTTTCTTGCCAATTCAGTCCTCCAGCATCAGCATCATAATCACTTTATTATTTTTGAGTCACAGCATAATGAAAACCTTCAATATATATTGCGTAGAATCTTGATCGAATATTTTTCCAGGCAAGAGGATTCAATGGAGCTGGTCAAGGCTTATTTGCCCATTGTATTTGGGGAATTGGTCCGTGTATTGGAAAGCGAGCATAATATTCACTTAAACCAGCAGGAAAGTAATATTACTTCTATTCTGAATTACATGGAAGAGCATTATCAGCATTTAAGCCTCCAGCAATTATCTACTCATTTTAATTACAATAGTACGTATTTAAGTAATAAGTTGAAAAAAGTAACCGGTCTTACTTACACGCAGCTTATTGCCAACATTAAACTTAA
Source organism: Paenibacillus sp. lzh-N1 (assembly GCF_002872435.1). NCBI lineage: Bacteria > Bacillati > Bacillota > Bacilli > Caryophanales > Paenibacillaceae > Paenibacillus > Paenibacillus sp. lzh-N1. Next base: position 3,427,483 of record NZ_CP025696.1, read on the forward strand.
TGCGGCCTATTCTTTGGTAGTGAATACCAACCTGCCATTCGAAATGATCTTTAAGCAGGTCGGATATAACAGCATGAGTTTTTTCTATAAAAAATTTAAAACAGCGTATGGTGCCACCCCGCAGAATATCCGAAACAAACAAATGAGGAAATGAAGGATACACAAGGACGTCCAATTCTAATGGGCGTCTATATTTGTTATAATAACTGCAAATTCATAAGCGGATGTTTAATAGGGAGGATACATTTTGGAAGCGGTATTAAGACGGCACTGGCCGGAGTGGGACGGGACACTACAGAGACGAACCGGAGGTTGGAATAATACGACGTATTTTGTTAAGAGCGGTGGGCGAAGTGGGGTGCTGCGCATCTACGATACACACAGGGATCGGAACAAAATCGAATTTGAGCATGCGGTTTTGCAGGAACTGAGCAGGCATTCTCTATCATTCAGGGTTCCAATGCCAATCCGAACGATTACGGGAGAGACACTTGCACAGGTTGAGAAGGATAGTGGCAAATATGTGTGTCTGTTCGAATACATAGAAGGCACATCCCCATCGGAGCAGGATCCTAGCTTTGCCTATTCTTTTGGCGAGACAGCTGGCGAATTATCTGCTGCACTTGCAACACTTAATCTTGATATGACTCCAGTCTATCGGCCGTATTATGCTTTGCAGCAATCCTATCCATTATGTAACCGGGAAGTAATCCAAGGCTTTTGTTTAAACCCGCCGGAGCCTCTAAAAGATTTACATGAGGAGCTGCGTTTGATAGGAAAAGTATATGAAGAGATTATAGATTCACTTCATGCATTGGAAGACTTGCCGCATCAGCTTGTACATGGAGATTTGAACGCTTCCAATTTGTTGGTAAAGGATTCTGACCCTAGTCAGGTGGCTGCACTGCTTGATTTTGAATTTTGTACGCTGGACGTACGGGTCATGGATCCGGCGGTCATTTTATCAGGATTTTTGGGACAACCGGAGGAAACGACAGCTGTTCATGATTTTTGCCGGGGCTTCAGCCGCCAGGTTCGTTTGAGCCAATCCGAGGTTGACGCTTTGCCTGTGTTAATGCTGCTTAGGAAGGTAGACGTTTTTCTTCATTTTGTGAGTCGCTTTCTGGAAGGAACAGATCAGCCATACGTGCTGCAAGAACAGATCAAGCAGATCACGGCCGACTTGCTCCAACTGTCTACCAGCAGTAGCTGGATTCAGGAGGAGTTGGTCCAAGCTGGAACAATGTATGAATAAACGAGCTACATTCCGTGTTATGTTATAATTTCTGGAATAACAGAAATGAAGTCTACTGAATTATACTCGGAACAGGAGGAGCAGATGAATAGTTGGTTAACGAACGCGTTACGACCCTATTTTGGGCTGGAGACGCTGGAAGAACATTGGGACGTAGTAGAAATTAAAGAAGGATATTTTATTTGTATGGATGGAGATGTTATTCGCAAGCGAATTTCTTCCAAAGAGGATGCTTATGGAGAAGCTGATGTAGAGATTTTTACTCGTAATCGGGCATTTGTTCTGCCTAAAACGGCTCGTGGCAAAGAGAAAAAACTGAATTATACAAGTGTTTCGAGCATCACAGCAGAAGGTGTGTCCTTTTCAGCAGGCATTCGAAGAGATCGTAATATTAGTTATGTTACTGCTGTGAATAGCAAAACAGGCGTAAGATTGCCCATCACTGGATGTGAGCATTTACATAGTAAAGAAGAGATCATCGATTGGCTTCAACGTTACCCGTCGCTTGTGCCTTACGACTATGATCGTAAGCTGGAACGATTGAAGCATAGGAAAAACCTGCGTTATAAAACCATTCCGGGAGACATCTTCCGCGTGGAAATAGACCTTTTTACAGATGGCTATGTACTGGTCGTCGGAGATTTGCGCCAAATGCAAAAGGATCAGTTGTTTGCAAAGGAGAGCATATGGAACAGTGTCATGACGATGCCTTTATTCGTACGTCCATATTTGTGTACAAGTCGTGACCGTTCAATAACTTTGGAATCCATCACGGCCGCCCCGTTATCTGATACAACCTGGATTGTCATGGATGATTCCTTTATGCGAGGGTCCTACGAGCGGATAGGGCATAAAGCGTTGGCGGAAGAGGATATTGTGTTTCCGATTGGTTACGGCAGTAGCATAGATAGCAGTAAAGAAAGAATATATAGACTGTCCTGGGGAACGGGCACAATTTCCAAACCGGAAGGGAAGACAGTGTTCAAGTCTTCGCGCGAATTGTTAAATAATGGTGTGTATTCAGGTGTCATTGCAGACTGTTTTGGTCCTTGGGAAGAGCGGGAGTGGCACCACACGCTGGATAACCCGTTGTATCGGGAAGAGCGCCGAAAAGCACTGGCCGAATTCGGATTCCCGGAAGACATTTCATACGATGAGTTCAATCGCCAAACAGGAGGACTGACGCGTTCGGAATATCTCGCATATTTGACAAGGACTTATAGCGGAAAAAGAAAGATGAAATGACACGGTTATACATCCTTTTAGGAGGTACGAATGAAATATCTTAAAGATTGTCCGGAACCAGGCATGGGAACCTGGTACTTTGAAATAGATTCAAACGGCGTAGCTTATCGGCAAATTGTGATCCAGGATGATGGCACGTATATTGCTTCTAATCGTAAGCACGAGCAATATCATTTCTTGTTAGCAGAGAAAGCGATTGATGATACAGAGCCCTATTATACGAAAATTACAAAAAAAGAGTTTGAAGAAATCTGGTCCAGCAATCTTCACACCTCCAACAAGGAATGGCATCAAGTCAAAACCGCACTGCCGGTTGGGACTAAGGTAACTGGATATATTGAAGCCTTTTTTCCACACGGAACACTAATTCATATTTTCCAGCACAATGCAGTCGGATTGGCAGACACTCATTCATATGCGGAAAAGACCCCATCTGAGTGGATGTATCCGAGGCATGAGGTCACGGCGATTGTCCAAGGCTACGACGAGCTGAATCAGTGGGTGATTCTAGAGCAAACGCAGGTTTTCAAAAATCAGTTCACAGGTTGAAAAAATGGATCTTGGAATACAGGAAGGGGAATGAACATGCATACATTAACGGTGGATGAGCTGGTGGATCAGGACAACCATGCATGGGAAGAGGTCAGAAATATTCTGCAAGAAGGGAATAATCCATATTGCATTGTATCGGCAAAATCGGAATCTGCTAGGAGAGATGCGCTCTACCGTTTGCAAGTGAGCACAAAATCGTACTTGGGAACGGTTGCCTATGAAACAGGAGGGATCATATTTGACCACGGATGGATCACCTTACTGGGTGCAGGTGGGCCTGAAATTTACGGTAGTTTGGCTTCGTGGAACGGGCTGCAAGAGCCAGCGAGCGTTCCTGCACTTGGGGGAATGCTGATTGTGGCCTATGATGCAGCAGGTGGCTTCTTTGGATTGGATACAGGAAAGTTTGGACGTAGCGGCCATATCTACTATTTTGCACCGGATGCATTGGAGTGGGAATCCACTGAGCTGGCCTATTCCGGTTTCTTGAGCTGGTTGGCTGAGGGAGATTTGGGCTTGTTCTACCAGACATTCCGTTGGATTGGTTGGCAGTCGGATATGGAGCAACTTCAGCCAGGAGAGGTATTTGCTTATTATCCGCCGCTATGGACTCAGGAAGGTGGCGGAGAGACCAGCCACAAATCACCTATAGCAATAACAGAAGCGTGGCAGGCGGTGACGGATCGGGAATAGCCGCGAGTGGGGAGGGGGGACATAGGATCATGAATCATTCCATTCAATCCAAACTGATGCAGCTGAATGAAATACTTTCTCAAAATAACATTTGCCATTACTACATTTATGATTATACAAGTCGCCCTAAGCTGGTACTAGCAGGGAGCTTTGACTTTAGCTATTATCACAACATAGAGATTACATTTTACGAGGTCTCGTTTCTTTCCTGTCCGGGCGGTGTATTTTCAATTGAATGCTTTAGACTGGCTAATGACAAGGAACTGGAAATGTTAAAAACTGTCTCTTACGGATTTCTTGAGGGGCCTGTGATTTGTATGGAGGATCAAACATTTGGTACCCGATTTTTCATTGCTGCGGAAAGCTTGGATTACGAGCTCAAGACCGTTTTTTACTATAAACGTGAGAACCTTCAACCTCATGAAAGTGTGGCTGAATGGGTTGAAAAAGGTACTAACAACAACTTTTAGAGACGTCAAGGTAGGGAGGGTGGTTATGATGTGGAGTATTCACTTTGAACATCAATTTATAAAATATCCAGAAGCAACTGGTGAACAAATCGCGAATTTTTTGAACACATGGAACATCAAGCTATCGGAGCAGGAAATTCACGAAATCCAACAAAGACAAGTGAACCCTTTTCCGAAATCGTCTCCATTTTATGATCAATATCAACCGCTAGATCCTGTTAGCTGGCATTTGCCCCAAGGACAATTTCCTGATAGTTACATAGAACTCTTGAAATACTCTAACGGTGGGGAATTTCAAAATGGAGAACGATGTTTTCAGTTTTTCAATACCGAAGATTTGAGAGAAATGAACCTTGCCTACGAGCTGCCAGAGTATATGCCGGGTGCCGTGTCGTTTGCGATGGATGGATGCGGTAACCATTATATGTTTGATATGAGAGAGGAAAAAAGAAACAATGAATATCCCATTCTTTTTGCTCATTCTGGTAGCTTGGGGTATGACGAATGTGAACAGGTTGCTCATTCTTTTATGGAGCTATGCACGGAAAAATGGGCATTGTATTGATACCTTGACTAAACATACGCTTTATTATCCATAGCTCATCCAGTAGAAAATGTAAAACCCGCAAGCTGGACCCTTTTGCTAGGTCTATTTTGCGGGTTATTAACGCTACTTATTTTCATTCATCATTTCTATTAAAACTTGATAGACGATCGGTAAAGTGGTAAAGCCGTCACTCTGTAAAAAGTGCCCCCCATGATCTACTTCGTGGAAATCAGCCTGTATATCTTCCGCTAGTTTCTTACTAAGTGCAAAGGGGACAATTGCGTCGTCCTTTGAAGCTATAACTACACGTGCCCCTAGTGAATCCATGATTTGCTGATAACTCAAATGGTCATTTGTAAACTCATCTAATGATGGTAGGCTTGGCACTGGGTCAGCAAAACCGGAAACGAAAACGGTGCCACCTAGTGGTTCCGGGATGTTGACTTGCTGCAGGTATCTTAATATGGATACACAACCCAAGCTATGACCAATAAAATAGGTGTCTTTATGTAGGGCTTTAATATTTTGCAATAGGTGCTCAATCCACTCATTAAGTTTGGGGGCTTGCGAGTTGGGCATATCTAGTATATTTACCGAAACCCCGTCTTCCTGTAATTTATCTTGTAACCAAGGAAACCAATGATCTGTTGGCGAAGCTGTGTAGCCGTGGATTATATATACTTGTTTTTGATTTTGTAGGTTTGTCACAGTGTTTTTTCTCCCATTATTCAGTGTTTAGTTCATGCTGATGATAGGTGTCCCTCTACGTCTGAGAACCCTTCCAGTTTAGCAAAATCTCTATGCCTATAGTATCAGAAATTGTTGATTTATATAGATAATTTTTTTAATGAGTTTTGGCGAGTTTTTGATCTTGCCTAGCCCTATTTAAACACGTCTACCGTCAAGAGCTCATATCCTGCAACTCTTCCTGTTCAGCCATTTGCATCAGCTTATAAATCTGACGGGTTGTGTTCACATTCCGCACCGTCATTTGCTGATACAGCTTGGTGCCTACTAATTTTGTTAAACCGCTTTTTGTGACTTGTTCTTTGCTGACAGAAAACAAAATCGCCCCGGGTGTATACATGACATGCCCAATTCCCGGTTTCAAGGGAAGCTTGTCCAGAACGGAAATATCGTTAATTTCATCCCACAGAAACATTACATCACTTTTCATCTGTGTATCATTAGACCATTCATTCGGCAGTGCCTCCATAATGCTCTGAATCTCCTTCATATTACGGACGATGACGCGGATAGGTAAGCTAAAATCCTCCAGAATCGCCTGTTCCAGTACGAGCGATAGCTCCTGGTTGGGCCGCTCCTGACTGGAAAAAATAATGTTTCCAGAATTAATGTAAGTCGTCACATGCCCCATACCTGCATGTTCAAACGTTTGCTTGAGCTTCTTCATCTCGATCTTGTTGTTGCCGCCGACATTGATGCCCCGCAGTAATGCGATATAGATCATAAAAAGCCCCACCTCTCTTTAACCAATAGGATTTCTAACAAAAGGATAGGTAATTCAGCAAATACGTGGTTTGGTTTTCGCCCAACAAATGATGCAGCAATGGTTTTACGTGCTCGATATATGCTGCTTTGGTTTCGTATGTATCTTCATCTATCAATTCTCCCTTAAAGGTACAGGCACCTTCAATCAGGATGGAAAGAGCCGTAAAGAAGTTAGCTAAAGATTTGGCAACCTGCCGAGCTGCGCCACCTTCAATAGCAGCATATACAGGGGAATCGGGTGCGCTAGTATCGACAATGAGTGGATCGTCATTAAACGTGGCAATTACAACATGATGGGAGGGCCACGAAGAAGACTCTTGGACAAGCTCACCCGATGTAATCCAGCGATAGCCTAGCTGTTGGCGATATAAATGTTCTGGTGCGGCAAAAAAGAGAACAGCAGCATCCCCAATTTCAACGGCTGCATTTTTTAATTTGTGTGTTCCCGCTGCCTTGGCATCAATCAATTCATAATGGCTATATAGGTACTCAAGCTCAGGGGATATAGGTATGCGGTTGTCCCAGCAATCTGTCAGGTTCTCCGTCCGGGGCTGGATGTCGTGGTCTTGGAACAGCCCGTGGGCTGCATTATACAAGTCTTGTTGTTGTACAAACCGGGCCAGAGCTTCGCTTAGCTGTTTCATAGGTGTTCATTCCTTTCTAATCGCAGACTATGACCTTCGTCATAACGTTTCATTCCTAGCATAAAGATATCATAATATAAAAAGGAAGAACATACGTTTCTCTATTTTATGTCACCTTGCCAGTCGATCCAGATTAATTTTACAATATAGGAGTTCGGATTAATGTGTTATGCCAGGTTCAACATGAAGTTTGTCTTGCTGTGCAAGGAGGAGAGAAATGTCTTTTTCTAAAATATACGATTACAAATTAAGAGCCTATTTTAATGAGCGTATTTCTGATTTAAGTCATGAATATCTATTTTATTCCTATTCTGATCAAGAGCAAAATTTAAGAATATTAACTCTGAATATAAATGAGCAGGATCATATTTCTTTAGTGCGATGGCATGATTTATTTGACAGGTCGCTATTTACAAAAATGGATCATCCCATTCTAAGCGTAGCAGATGCTGAACGTCTGATTCGATTGCTTTCGCTCATGTTTAACGTTTTTGATATACATAAAGATATTGCTTATAGCCAAAAAAACTTATGTTGTGTTTATTATCAATATCAGGTTTCTCATCTAGCAGAGAGAGGGAATGAATTCTCGCCTACTCAGGACAGGCTATTTTTTCTTCACCATCTCTTATTTGAACTGGGTTTAGGGGATGACATTTATGATCGTCTAACGATTAAAAATAATAAGATGATGTACAGCATGGAAGACGCACGGCAGTATGATTTGCACATTCTAATTGATATTTTGCATGAGCATATTAACAAAAATGAGATGGATATAGATACCCGAGCAGCGCTAGGAAAAATAAAAATTTTGCAAGGTCAGTTGGTCAGCTTCATCCTAGGCAGTCATGATGTATATGATTTTCCGTATGACGATTTCAACAAGCCGTTTGCAGAAGCAACGATGTTTATACATGCCTATAACTCTAATAAAAATAGGGTATTAGAGGTGCTGATCGACTGTATAAATGAGCATCAATCGCCAACAGAGAAGTTCATCTCCAATTTGATCTTGATGAATTACTCCTATTTTATTCTCAAAAGTAATCCTAGCGAAATTACATATTTTAAATGTTTCTGCAAGAAAAAACCGGGAGTTTTTATGAAAGTATTATCTGCATTGCTTGAAATCAGATTTTTTATCGATAAATCCAGCTTCACAAATACGGGTATAAATTATTATTTATCCAGATTAAAAGGGGTTAAATGATGCCATTTCATCACGTTTCTTTACCTGATTTACCACAGACTATCGGACGTCTTACGGCCATTCATCCACTAAAGGGTGGCTCTCAGGGAAGCATAACCCTGCTAGCACTAAACACACAGGCAGAACTGTGGAGACTAGAACTTCGCTCTGGCAGCGCAGAATTATGCACACATATTTGTATTCCTGATTTTAATCCCCTGCAACCTGTCCAAATGGTTACCAGTCCTGACGGCAAGTACGTGGCGATCTCCAATCGATTTGGCCGACATGCGGCAGTGTATGATTTAGTCCATGCTCAAGAAAAAATGCAATTATCACGGGACGAATACCACTACGATAAAAGTATGTTTCCCCTGGCATTTGTTCATCGAGATGGTGCATGTATCCTTGTTCATGGGACGGAATGGAACCGGCTGGATCTGACGGATGTAGAAACCGGGATGCTTTTGACAGCAAGACCAACCCCTGTTTATAACAGCGAAAGAAAAGATGAGCATTATCTAAATTATTTTCATGGGAGGCTCCTGACTTCTCCAGAGGGAAAGTGGATTGCGGATACGGGATGGGTATGGGCTCCATTAGGAGTAGTCCGAACTTGGTCCTTATCTAATTGGCTGCTGAACTCATGGGAATCGGAGAATGGTCCGTCAGTTCGCCATCTTTGGCAAACCATAGATTGGGATGGGCCAGTATGTTGGACAGGACCCGATAGATTGGCGGTTTGGGGACAGATGGATGCCGATTTACTGGAGGAGGAAGATTGGGGAGAGGAAGGAGTGGAACCGGCGGTTGTCCTATTCGATATGACTCAGCCAGGGTACCGACGTGTGCTTCCTGCGATCCCGCCTCTAAATTGTAAGCCTGATGAATACGGGATTTACCCATATCCCCAAGCGGATATGGCCGTTTCCGGTGACCGATTATTCTTGTGGGGAAAAGGAGTACCGCTCCAGGTATGGCGGCTTTCAAGCGGTGTGAGGGAATATGTAGATACGGTGCGATTTCCACTCATTTACCATCATGAGGCAGGAATTTTCGTTGAATTAAATCCAGATAGCGGTTGTACAGCCTTAAGCTACGAATAAATGGCGTTACCAGATTTTCTTCCTTCCAGTGATATGGAAATATATGCATTAGCTATAACAATTATTAAAGGAGTGTACATCAAAATGGCACTGATCAAGGATCGTTTTTATGGAAGTCTCGCTGGACTGGCCGTGGGTGATGCTTTGGGAACCACAGTAGAATTTAGCAGTCCAGGCACATTTGAACCTGTAACGGATATCGTAGGCGGCGGTGTATTTGGGTTGAAGGCGGGGCAGTGGACGGACGATACGTCTATGGCGCTCTGTTTAGCCGAGAGTATGGTGCAAAAAGATAGCTTTGATCCAGCAGACCAAATGCGCCGTTACACGAATTGGTACCACCTGGGGTATATGAGCAGCACGGGAACGTGTTTTGATATCGGTGGTGCAACGAGAGCAGCGCTGCATCGCTTCGAGGCCTCTGGAGATCCGTATAGTGGGTCCGTTGACCCCATGACTGCCGGTAATGGCTCGATTATGAGGCTTGCACCTGTTGCCATGGCCTATGCGAACCGTCCGGAAGAGGCAGTGATGTACGCCGAGCTGAGCTCGCGAACCACCCATGGAGCAGTCGAAAGTGTGGAGGCCTGTGCTGTGCTTGCTTCAATCCTTGTGGCAGGTCTGCGGGGAGCGGACAAAGAATCCATGTTATCAGCCGACATCTGCTATAAGTGGCGGCGGCAGGAACAGCCAGCTTATTCGGCAGCCATTGAAGAAATCATTCAGGGATCTTACAAGGATAAGGAGCCGCCCGAAATACAGGGAACCGGCTATGTCATTCGTTCCCTTGAGGCTGCGCTGTGGGCATTTCACCATTCGACTTCGTTTGAAGAGGGGGCACTGCTGGCCGTAAATCTGGGGGATGACGCCGATACGACCGGGGCGGTGTATGGGCAAATTGCAGGAGCTTATTACGGGCAAAGCGGTATCCCGAGTCATTGGCGCGAGAAGCTGGCGATGAAGGAGACGATCGATGAGCTGACGGAGGCTTTATGGCAGAAGGCCGACAAGGGCCAGACACTTTAAGAGGGACATCTATAAAGATCAAGCTGGGTTGCTTTTATTATGAGCAGAACCCGGCTTTTTTTGTTCCCAATATTTTTGCCGATGACTCATCTCTTGGGATAACTATCCATATCGCCATACTTCCGCCCTCCTCAGTTACATGTCGTTATGACAAAATGAAGTCCAGTACAAATCATACTTCACTTTACTGATCTTTTAGAGGAGGAACTACATTGTCACATCTAAATAAACAGCTTCATTCATTTGTCGATATTTCCAACTATACTAAAGGGTTTGAGAATGTTTCAACCCAATTTGGCCCTGATGGGCGCGTGTATATTTTGCTAATTGATAAAGTCCCGGAACGAGTGCGGGGGATGTTCCCGCCTGCCTCTCTTAAAGAGAGACGTACTTACAAGATACTCATTCTAGGCAATCATATTGAAGAAGTGTATGTGGAGGGACAGCAGTTTAACTATCATTATGTACAGCCTCTACATCATCATCTACTGCTCGTCGGAGCGCGTTGTCATTATTATGGAACCGGCCAATACGATTTAAATGGTAAAATTATTGATTATGAAGGCCGTACTGTGAATGAACTGCTGCTTGGAGACGGTATCCAGAGTGTTCAGGTTACAGGGGAAGGTACGATCTGGACCAGCTATTTTGATGAAGGTATATTTGGGAATTATGGTTGGAATGAGCCTGTGGGGTCCTCCGGCCTTGTCGCCTGGAATAAAGAGGGACACAAAATATATGAAAACCAAGCGGCAGACATTCATGATTGCTATGCTTTGAACGTAGTCAGCGAACAGGAAATCTGGTTTTATTACTATTCAGATTTTTCATTAGGGTGCATTTCCGGTAGCGATCGTACGAAGATTACGTTTATGAATCCGAGCATTTCCGGCTGTTCCGGGGTGGCTACAGATGGGTATCACTTTTTGTTCGACGGCGGGTATGGAAAGAACGGACAATATGTCTTGAAAAAGAATGTGAAGCCAGGCAGCTTAAGCAAAGGACAACACATTCGATTTTTAAATGACGAGCAAGAGTTCCTTCAGCCGCACGAACAGGATTTCCGAAAAGACCGCCTGCTGCTCCGTGAAGGTTCTCTGCTGTATCAGGTGGCTGTTGAAGAGTTAGCATAAAAACCCACGTCAGACGTGGGTTTTTCTTTAACACCAAAGGACGTAATGCTTATTCATACGTTTTGACAAGTTCATTCAGGGAGGTAATGGTGCTTCCTTCTCCAATAGCACCGAATTTCCACTCCTCTCCATAGCGGTATACTTCACCTACACGGATACTACACATCCCTTTATAGTCCTCTGTCAAGTTGTATCGGAGAATCTCTTCATCTTGCGACGCATTCAATACTCGAATTTAAGCGTTGTTCACCATACTGAAATCCTTACGTCTACCAAAGCTGAAAAAGCGGAATATATTCACAATAAATACGACTCTATGCACTTCAGATGGTAGTTGTTGGAGGGATACGGTAATGACTTCATCATCACCGTCACCATGTCCTGTCAAGTTGTCACCACTATGTACGATGGCCCCGCAAGGGCTATTTTTATTTCCGAAATATACTAGATTTTTCGTCTGAGTTAGCTTGCCGTTCTCATTAAGAAGCAGTGCTGACGCATCAATATCCATGTTTCTACCCTTCATAGGGTCCCATCCAAGCCCTACTTTCAGCACGGATAAGTGTGGATTATTTTTGGTTAGGTCTACCTTCTGCCCTTTAACTAGACTAATACTCAACGTTATGCCTCCTTATCATTATTTTCGTTCTACTCTGAAATTGTAGCATATATATAGAAGGATATAATCTATTCGTAACTTCACAGACTTTATTCCGTATAAAGATAAAACATGATCCAAATTCGTTCCCTCAGGGAGAAATGCAACCATGTTTAACAAAATGAGAAGTTGAGGTAATGCATCATATGAATGAAAAATTTCAAGCCGATACAGGATATCAGCTGGCTGAACAGAAGGCGCTTCAGTATTTTGGATCACTCTCTAATCAGGTCAAGGATAAAACTTATGTGACCTCTCTTACAGAAGATATCCATATATGGAAAAGGAATCATATCCATTCTTCTTCATGGTTATCCTTCTTTTCGCGGAATAAGAGAAAGCCGGATACCCGGGATTACTACAGATATATTCAATGGCTGAGTTACACGGGGAAACTGGATGATTATCTGAAGCGGAGTGTCTCTTATATTTACATGAGGGATCTAGGCAAGGCTCTAGATTCAGCCGACACACAGACCCGGATTCAGCGCGTCATTGCTGACGTAAAAAGATATTTGCTTCAACCCACCCATGCTAACAGGAGAGATCAACCGGAGTTTATGAATTTAGCGGGGGTGTATCGGTGGTCTCAAAAGGAAGGGATCGAAACCACTGTAATCTGGCTAATCAACAAGCTTAACTCTGTATCTTCTCATATTCCTGAGGAAATGGATGCAGAGCATGCCCAGCGCAAACTGATTAAAATCATCATTGGGGTTATTCTGCATGTAATGGAAGAAATGGACGAAGCTGTGTCACCTAGTGAACGTTCGCGCAGACTGGATGAAGCCATCAGGCTTGGGTATTCCTATGGGCTGACCTATCCTTTTATTGATGATCTGCTCGATTCTCAGCTGTTGACCGTTCAAGAGAAAGAACAATATTCCCATATGATACGTACCGCGCTTCTTACCGGATCTGTGCCAGAACTGGGCGACTGGACCGGCGATCATATGAAGTTCATTCGCTATATCCATTCGGAGCTCTCGGATGCTTTTGAGTATATTAAGGCACATCAGCGGCCAGACACACAGCAAACCTTTTTCGAGCAGTCCTATGTTTTCTTTCATTCTCAAGATATCGACCGGGATAAGGATCTAACACGAGCTAATTACACCAATGAGGAGCTTTATATACCCGTTATTTTAAAATCTGCTTCTTCTCGCTTGATTGTCCGTTCCGTGATTAGTGCTCCTGAGGATGAAGGGTTTGAGCAACGAACATTCTATTATGGTATCTATAACCAGCTTGCTGATGATTTTGCAGATATGGCTGACGATATGAGAGACGGTGCGGTAACACCCTATACCTATTATTTAAAATATCATCGTCAGAGATCGGATTTGATCAATCCCTTCGAACTATACTGGGCGGTCATTTCTAATTTGATTCATAACGTGTATGACACGGATGCTATGGCTCGCGAGGTGATACTGGATCGTGCAATAAATGGACTCAAACGTTATAAAGAACGGGTAGGTGCAGAAAAGTACAGTGAAATTATGGGGATTTTTGCATCCGGAAATCCTGAAATCAATCGTCTCATCCAGAAGATGGTGGGCAAAGCGGAGGATGTAGATTTTTTGGATAAGCTGCTTCGGGACCAGATGATTACCCATTTGAAGAACGATTCGAGGGAAAAAGAAGACTTTATGAATACGGTCAAAACCGTCCGTGACCAGATTAACAACCAATTGAAAATTACCAAGCCTTCTGGGATCGAGGCCATGAAAGAACAGCTTATTGATGCTGCCAATTATAGTCTTGAGGGGGATGGGAAAAGGATACGCCCTATATTGACCTGGGTCATGGGTGTGAACGAATATGGCTTAGACGCATCGGCAATCGTGCCCCTTCTGAGATCATTGGAATATATGCATACAGCCTCCCTGATTTTTGATGATTTGCCTTCCCAGGATAACGCGTCTACCCGTAGAGGACGTCAGACATTACATCAGGTGCACAATAGCGCTACTGCGGAATTAACTGGACTATATCTGATCCAGAAGGCCATCGGGGAGCAATCGTCACTGAGCCAGTTCAATGCTGAGACTGTACTTGCCTTGATCCAATACTCGGCTCGTAAGGCAGAGGATATGTGTATGGGGCAGGCGATGGATCTGGATTCCAAAGGAAAGGCTTTGACATTGGAACAGCTGAATATGATGTGCTTTTACAAAACAGGAGTGGCGTTCGAGGCTTGTCTCGTTATGCCAGCCATGCTCGCACAGGCCGAGGAGTCGGAGATTGCTGCTTTGCAGAAATTCGCCTATCATATGGGGATTGCGTTTCAGATTAAAGATGATTTGCTTGATGTGGAAGGAGATACGCTGTTACTTGGAAAACCTGTGGGCCAGGATTTGGATAACAATAACTCGAATTTCGTGTCCATCCTTGGTTACGAAGGTGCCAGTAAAGAAATGTGGGAGCACTACTGCCTTGCCATGGAAGCATTAAAAGAGGTGCCACGCAATATCGCTTTTCTGAAGCACTTAATGAATTATGTTGTGAACCGGGATCGTTAAAAAGAATTGTGCCCCATAGCTCCATAGGAGTGGTGGGGTGTTTGTTCGTTGAGACAGTAGAGTTGCTCATATTCCCTTGCCCCTCTTTGGTGATCATCTAATGTAATGCAGATACGTCTGGATAAACAAGCAAAGATATGAATATCTGGTGACTTCAGTACCGTATTTTGTCCGTTACGGTGCGTTCTCCCTTATAATGATTTAAAACGGACAAGGAGATGAACTCCAGATGAAAAAAGGAATCTTGGTCGCATCAGGGTTGGTTGTTGCGGCATTGGGGACATACCTGATTGCAGGAAATATGCAGAAAGAAGGGGCGGACAAGCTCGGGACAACAGATATCAAGCAGTTGGTGCATGATTTCAGCGCAGGCAAGGCAACAGGTCAATCCGCTTCCATTAATTCCAGTCAGTTAATTGTTAATGGAGACAACACCCAACCCATAACTTATGATTTGCCTGACAACGAGTTTTTTGTTTCGATTGCGCCCTATGTAGAGCAGACTCACCCTTGTGCAACTCATAGTCTAACCGGCTGCCAAGGCGAAATAAAAAGTGAAGAGTTTAATGTGACCGTTCACGACACCGAAGGGAATGTCATCATGGAGAATGCTGCAATGAAATCACAACCCAATGGTTTTATTGATCTATGGCTACCGAGGGATAAAACCTACCGCATTAGCGTGAATCATGAAGGTAAAACGGCTGAAACGGAATTCTCTACATATGAGAAAGACGATACATGTATTACAACGATGCAGCTAGGCTAACGACAGAGAATAATGGGGTTGAGCTTACTGATCGCTCGTACACTTTAAGTCCACATAACCCTGCGTTCATACATAGCTTTTAGTAAAGAGCCTACGTCTGACGGGGGCTCTTTGTGCTGCCCTAATTTTTTGCTGGAGTTACTGAACGGGTTGGGAGGAAATCTATGAGGAATCAGATAGCAAAACTTTAAATTGTGTATACTAAAAACCTATTAAAACAGCTGCAAACTTCCGACATATTATCTAAGAGCTTTTCGCTCAATATTCCTCGGGGAGATGGCAGCATGTCACAAAATATGAAGAAGCGCGTATTCAGATCATCCAGCATCGCGAACACATTGGCCATGGTCTTGTTAGTTATTATCGTTGTCGTCTTTGCAACCTTGGGGACGTTCATGTTTGCAAGCACGCGAAGCATACTTGTCAAGCAGCAAGAGGCCATGCTCCAGACCAAGACGCAGGCCATCGTTAGTCAATTCGATGCGTTGTTTAAGGAAAAGGGCTCACTTGTCCAGCAAATGTCAACAAATAATCTTTTTCGGCAGTATATAGAGACCACCGAATCAGCTGAAACGGTAAAAACTTCCCCACACGCTGCGGAAACCGAAGCGACTCTGGCAGCAATTGTAAAGGCAGAGCCATCTTTTGCCGACGCCTGGATTGCAGGAATATCTGGTAAAGGCTTCTTTCTTCAGAATGATGGTGTTGCTTCCAAACCGGATTTCGATATCCATACACGCCCGTACTTTAAACCGGCAGTTGAAGCAAACGGTTTATACTACTCAGAACCCTATAAGGACGTCAATTCGGGTAATGTGCTCATGGGCATTTTCTATCCGATCAAAGATAGCAGTAACCAATTAATCGGATTTGCTGCTGTCGATATTGCTTTCAAAGACATCCCGGCCGTTATGCAAAGCTATTCGCTTGGAAGCACAGGTTATTCGATTCTTGCATCCAAAACAGGTGATATTTTGTATCACCCCGATCAAAATAAAGTGCTGAAAGAAAAGATTAACGAAAGCACAGGTGATCTTGGGGAGATCGGAAAGAAAATGATTGCTGGTGAGTCCGGAGTACAGCTCATTAATGATAATGGGGAACCTCGTTATATTGGGTATGCAACCAGTAAAGATACGGGATGGTCTGTTGGCTTAACCATTTCTGAAGAAGAGGTGCTCACAGAATTAAAAGCCTTTACCTGGATTACGATTGGCGGTTTTGCTGCAGCCACCATTCTGCTGGTTGTGATTTGTTATATAACGCTCCGCTATCTGTTGAGATCAATCCCGAAATTGCTTGCCAAAATCAAACTGATTGAAAATGGAGATTTGACCGTTCAGTTTGATACGCATTCCAACAACGAAATCGGACAAATTTCTCAAGGAATTTACAATATGGTTCAAAAAATTCAAGGCATGCTCCAAATGGTGGGCGGCTCAGCTCAAGTCTTGAATCAATCATCAAATGATTTGCAATCCATTTCTTCCAGAACCGCAATCACGATGAACGATACGGCGACAGCAATTAATGAAATTGCCAATGCAACGAACTACCAATCTATCGAAACGGATAACATTTTACAAAAAACCGGAGCCTTATCCGGCCAAATTGACGAAATTGCCAAGGATGCCAAAACCATCGAATCGATGGTGCAAACCTCTGCCGAACAAAGCGGACAAGGGCTTGCAGTAGTAGATCAGCTATCCAGATGGGCGGAAGAAAATCACAATTCCACACAAGCGATGTCGGCTATCATTCAGGATATCGATTTGAGCCGTCATGAGATTTCGAGCATCGTGGATACGGTCAACCAAATTGCAACGCAAACCAACCTGCTGGCGCTCAATGCTTCCATTGAAGCTGCACGTGCAGGAGAACAGGGCAAAGGGTTTGCTGTGGTTGCCGGGGAGGTTCGCAAGCTGGCTGAGCAGACGGCGCTGGCGACACAGGAAATCTACAAGAAGGTCCGTGTGATTGAAGAAAAAACCAGTGTATCGGTTGAGCATACCGTTCACGGTCTGAAAATTGCAGAAGAAAATGCCAGATCGGTAGAGGACACGAAGCAAGTGTTCTTTAGCATTAACAAGGATTTGGAAGATTTGAAATTACGAATGATCCAGATCAGCACCAACACCTCCAAAGTCCACAAGCACAAAGATGAGATTTTGCAGGCGCTGGAAATCATCTCTTCCACCACAGAAGAGAACTCCGCTTCAACCGAAGAGGTTAGCGCCAGCACACAGGAACAATTGGAGAGCTTCGAACAGGTTGCTGAACTCTCCAAACAATTAAACCAATTGTCCACTAAGCTGCAAGACGAATTAAAACAGTTTAAGGTTGAGTAACAAGGCTAGGCATGATTTTGACTAAATATACAGCAAAGCCCGCGTTCAGCGGGCTTTTTAGCTTCAACAGCTGTTGTGGGGTAGAGGGCATGGTAGCTGGTGCGGGATACAGATAGACCATACGTATAAACTGAAATATTAGCGGGGTGAAGATATGAATTGCTTTGAAAAAAATATGGTGTCCGTCTGGTACGGTCACTTTGCCTCTGAAGATGAGTTGTTTGAATATGTTGAGATCAAATACCCGGAAGATGAGAATGAGAATATTTTTAGCGGTTTTTTAAATGATCATAAAATAGATGATTTTGACGAAGATTTTGCTGAAGGAGTCTTTCTGGTTGATGGGTCAGATGATGGTATAAAAGATGTTTCCTATGTTGATTCTTTTTTATCTCCACTATTACATGATTTGAGTAAAATAGATGGTAAATATAATTCGTTGTTCTTTATATATGATTGTAATACAAGCGGTTTATCTGAAAAAAATGGCGAGAAACTACGCTTTTTAGCCGCATATCCTTATACAAGAGATTAACGTTACACTATTCCACTGTTTTCGGAGTCTCATTTTAAGTAATTATGATAATGAAAATTGAACTTAAAGGATCAATAATTTGATCCGAAAGAATCAGGGACTTAAAGTGAATTTCCATCTTAAGGCCCTTTTTTTGTACGGAATTGTATTTCCAATTTTTTGAACGACTGATATACTAAGGAGACAAGTGAGATGAAGATAAACCTACTCTATCGGGATGAAGCAGGAAGGTTCGGCAAATGCTGCTCTCCAAAGTGGCCTTTGCGGTGGCCGAGCAGTACATAAGGGTTGGACAGCTAGAAGACTGACTATTTCCAGGGCAGAGAGAAGGCCGCCACCTGACGGAACGTTCAGCGCAGAGGTATTTGAAAAGACACTGGCTGAAGCGGGCATTCACAAACAGGTAAGTATCCATTCACTAAGGCATTCTTTTGCGACCTATTTGCTGGAGAATGGGATTGATCTTCGCTAGATTTAGGAACTGCTAGGGCATCAGAGTGTGCGAACGACGGAGCGGTAAACACATGTGAGCAGGCGGGACATTGAGCGGATTCAAAGTCCGTTGGATCGGATGAGCGGGCAGGAGGATTGAAACGCAGAAAGTGCGGGAATCAGGAACAAAGTGCAGGATTCACGAAGTTCGTGAATATGACGAAGAGAGCATTCTTTCGGAAGTTCGTAAATAAGACGTTATACGACAGAATCATAGAAATCTAACACCAAAATAAAATTTTTATTTGTATAAATAGCATTTTGTTTGGCTTATAAGTTCTTTTAGACTCTTAAGATTCGAGTTTATTTAAATCATTTTAATTTGTAATCAATAATTTTAAGGAGATTTGAAAAATATGAGCAATGAGTCTGGCAAAGAAAATTTTATGTCTAACAGTACTTTTGCGCTAGAAAGTTTAAGAAATATTCAAGAATTAATTCGTTTTATAGATACCAAAGCCAGTGCTCTTTTAGTTGTGTATGGCTTGATTTTAACTGTCTTTATGGATACAGCAAAAAAAATGAGTTTTTTAAATATTACAAAACTTAATTTTTATAATGCGTTGGTATCTGTACTGGTTCTTATTGTAGGACTAACTCTCTCATTTTTATTGATTTACCAACTTTACTTTATTATTATGCAGGTTCTTAAACCAAGGCTATCATTTAACTATAAAGAGGAAGAACATTCAATTTTTTACTTCGAACACGTAGCAAGTATGAAAAAATCTGATGTAGTAAAAGGATATTTAACAGCAAACGAAGCAACAATGGTAGAAGAAATAGTAGGACAAGTATATGAGGTTTCAAAAATAATGAAAATTAAAACACACCGTTTGAAGAAAGCTATGGAATATCTTTTTGTGAACCTTATTTTATTACTTGTATACATTTTCTTATGCAGTATTTAAATTGCGAAAGCTAGAGTGTATTTAATTAATTTTAGATGAGTGACTTGATGATAGAAAACAATTCAGACATGGGAGGCTAACATGAAAACTTTAGATTACAACTATAAGGATCGAAAGAAGAAAGTTGAAGAGATATTAGACAATACGGATAAGGTTAATGAAGTGAAAAAGTTTCCAAGAGATGAGGATTTCACCTATACAAATGCATATAAAGCCTGGGCAGGAGCAATTTTTGTTGATTTAAGAGACTCCACTACTTTGTTTACCAGTAACAATGATGTAGATATTGCAAAAGTAATCCGGGGGTTTACATCAGAGATTATTGAAATTCTAAGAAAAGATCTTGAAGCTAATGATTTGAAAGAGATTGGTATAAGAGGAGATTGTGTTTTCGCTGTTTATTCTACCCCATTAAAAACAGATATATATGAGATTGCAAACAGAGCGTTTTATATCAATACGTATATGGATATGTTAAATAAATTATTGAAAAACCGCTCTTTGCCTACTATTAAAGCGGGTATAGGCTTAGCAACCAATCCAACACTTGCAGTGAAAGCCGGTAGAAAATCTTCAGGAGTTCATAATTTAGTATGGATTGGTGAGTCTGTTGCAAAAGCATCTAATTTATCTGATTTGGGCAACAAAAATGGAAATGGAGCTATTGTTATGTCTTCAGTTTTTTATAGTAACTATATTGATAATGCTTCTGAAGAGGCCAAGAATTGGTGGACACAAAAATATGATAGTTCATACGGAACTTACTATCATGGGAATGTAGTGAAATCGGCTTTTAACGACTGGATCAAAGATGGTATGAAAGATTGAGCTATCAAAAATGCACTTGTAGAGATAGTTAAACACAATAAAAGAAACGATCAAAATACTAATGTGAGTTATCTCTAAGAAGTGATTCCGTCGTATAACATAATATTCACGCTGCGGACATTCGTCCTGGGTCCGACATTCGTCGGACACTCAGTATACGCTGAGTCGTGAATACAGGAACGTTATGTGTAATTATTGAAAAGCTAATGGAGGGGAAATCTATGAAAAAGAAAGAATATAAAGATAGATTAATTGAATTACTTAATGAAGGAATTGAAGAACTGACAACAGACCAAGTAATCCACAAAACGAAATTATTGATTTTTGAATATGAGAAAAAACAAGCGTATAGCACAGAAAATAAGGGGAGACCTTGGACAGATGAAGAGTTAAGAGTAGTATTATCATTTGCACCAACTAAAGAAAACATACTAAAGTTGGCCAAAGGATTTAAACGTAGCTATGGGAGCATTGAACAAATTTTTAGATGGGCTGTAACCACAGATGTAGAGATTATAAATAAGGGAAGAGAAGATGATAGTTTTATAAAACAAATTAGAAGATTGTATAAAGAGATGGGCTGGAAGGCGTAAATTAGGGTGTCAATCAATGGAGTGATAACAACACATAACATAATATTCAAGCAGCGGCTCCTTTGGAGCCTTGGTCTGCGAGAAGGATTTCAGGGAAGCATTTCAGCAGACAACCCCTTCGGGGTTCATGAATACAGAAACGTTATTGGAAACCAGCGAAAATCAAAAAAATCTTATAAATCTCCTTTATAGATCTCCAGCCAATAAGAATTTAATGAATGGAATAAAATTTTATTCACTTCTAAAAGATGCATATTAAAGATAAATGGAAGGAATGTTTACGATAAATAGTAAAGGGATCTCTCTAGTTCAAAACTACGCCTATATGTTTAAACAGGATCAACTTAAGACACTTAAGGAACAGTATAAGGACAAAGATAATTTCCATATTTATATGGTTGGTAAAAGGCCTCTTATGATGTTTGATAAATCCTCTTATGATATTTCAGGATCGATTTTTAAAGGGAATATCCGTATTGCTCATGAGGGTACATTCAAGAACGTCAGTATTCAAATACCTATGGAGGAAATGATCGTTAGGGTGAGCTTTGAGATGAATGATCAATATATTATAATTGAAACCCTTACCAAACCAGCTTTTAAAGCTCATGCTGCGTTATTATTACAAACATTTCTTGCTCAATCCGAAATGGACTCGTCTATCATAGATCTTCAAGTATTGTATATTGGTCGCGCTTTTGGTTTGAAGGAAACACCTACTCGCAATGTCTTTGATCGACTACAACATCACGAAACCGTACAGAAAATTTATAGCGAAAGAAGTTGGGACACTGATGTTTGGTTAACAGCTTGGAAATTTAGTCCAAATTCAATTGCGTTCTTCGATCCCAACGAATCTAATGATGACCTAAAAAGCTATATTCATAACTTAGTGGAATCAAAAAAGAATAATACTAGTTTTTTGCAAATATCCGACAAACAAAATATTGCTGTCGCAGAAGCTGCTTTAATTAACTATTTTAAGCCCATTTATAATGATAAATTCAAAAACAACTTTCCTTCATCAGATCATGAATATAAAGAGTATTATGAATTAGGACTTGATTATGTGATGGTGGAATTAGATACAAGTGGCTTAGGTTTTAGGCTTTGGAGTGAAGAGGCTGAAGTTAATAAGGAACATATAATTAAATATACTTTTAATTCGGAACAAGACTTTAAGAATATGTTTTCTTTTGATCAGCCTAAATAAATCTGTTATTTTAACGCCAGTGGTGATTAGAGAACTATTTGAGAAATTCGAGGAAGTAGCTGGCATCCAATAACATAATATTCACGCTGCCGACATTCGTCCTGGGTCCGGCATTCGCCGGACACCCAGCATGCGCTGGGTCGTGAATACGGGAACGTTAGCAGAAATCCACGAAACAATAAAACTATAAAACCAAAAGACGAAGGAGACGATTGTTGTGGAGCTTTTCAGACAAGTACCACTGTATAGATTTTTAGCTTTATGTAATGAAAGCGGTATGGAAAGAACGGTATTGGACTGCGGGGCGGGAGGTGATACCCCTCCATTAAGTCTATTTGTCCATTATGGATACAAAACTATTGGAATAGAAATGAATGTTGAACAGTTTCAAAAAGCGAATCGATTTGCAGAAATGAGAGGACAGAATTTAAATATACAACATGGTGATATGAGATCTTTATCATTTAGTGACGAGTCGATTAGTTTTGTGTATTCATATAACTCGGTGTTTCATATGAGAAAAGAAGATGTGAAACAATCAATCAATGAAATGAAACGGGTATTGAAACCCAATGGAGTATTATTTGTGAATTTCCTAACCGTTAAGGATTTTCGGGTTGGAGAAGGTGTTGATTTAGGAGATAACCAATATGAACAGATTGAAGATAATGAGCCAGTTATCCATTCGTATTATGATTACAATGAAGCTGATGCGATGTTTGATGATATGAAATTAATCTATAAAGAAGATCGAGTTTTGGAAAGAATCTATGAGGGCAAAAAAATACGACAAGGATTTATTGATTACATATTAAAGAAATGAATATATAAAGATTTATCGTATGTAATTCGAAGAGGTCGTGGACATCTGTTAACATCGCATTCAACGCTGCGTGGCGGGTCAAGTCCGCCACTTGGTCCGGAAGAGGCATTTCGGGGGAGTGAATTCACCGGACACATCCCACCGCCTAACTGCCGCAAGCGGCAGCCGGCCCTATACGGGCCTTAAGGCGCTGAGACGTCGTGAATACAGGAACGTTATGTGACATACCGGAAACCATTTATTTAAGAGGGTGAAGCCATGCAATAAGTAGATCTAACCAAAACCCTTGAAGAACTTGAAGGAAAATATTGGGGTGAACCGAATTTTGCTTCTTCATTAGTGATCCAAGTACATCGATTAAGGAAGAAACCTCTTTGTGAATTGAATAATGAAGATTTAAGACTTTTGATTGGGCAACAAATGAATCTAGATTTTCTTTTACCTCTAGCCTTAGAGCAATTAATACAGAACCCATTCGGATCAGGAGATTTATATATCGGAGATTTATTTTGTTCGATACTCAAAGTGGAGAAAGAATATTGGAAAGAACATAAAGAGTTGAAGAACGAATTGGATGAAGTGATTAGAACCTATGAAGAAGCGAGAAAGACATTAGAAGAGCACATAAGTAAATACAGAAGCGATCATTTGTAAGTAGATTCAAGAAGTCCGGTACACCACATAACATAATATTCACGCTGCGGGCATACGCCCTGAGTACGACATTCGCCGGACACCCAGCATAGCTGGGTCGTGAATACAGGAACGTTAAGTGAAATTACCAAAGAGAGGGTAAGAACTTGATTTTAGATTACTTAAAAAAACACGCTGAGAAGGCATACCGAGAAATCACTAAAATAATAACTTCGCCAGTTTTTTTATTTTCAAATGATCCTAAGCTAATTGGCATTGAAGAAAGTCATAATTTTATTTATATTCATGGATTTAATAGGCTTATAAAGAAGGATAGAGTACCATCAGATAAATTATTAGAAGCGTTTTCTTTTCTTGAGAAAGAAGTAGAGTTATATCTTAAAAAGCATTATACAGATAAGGAATTTGTATTTTACTTAAGTGCCGACGCTCTGGCGCCGACATTTATAATTACATTAGCTTCTTACTATGAAGATACGAGTGTGGTAGAACAAAGTATACCACTATTTGAATTAATTGAATGGTACAAAGAAAACGCATGTTTTAATGGGCTCCAAATAATTGAAAATAAAACAAATGATAAAAATATTGAGGCTGAGTCTGATTCAGTAAGGACATATGTAAAGATAATAAGGACTTAGATAGAATTTCAAAGAGGTCGGTAACTTCAACTTAACATAATATTCACGCTGCGGGCATGCGCCCTCGGTCCGGCTGAGGGGTTTCTGGGAGGCAGGAACAGTCGGACACACCCAGCATTCGCTGGGTGTCGTGAATACAGAAACGTTATACGACAGAATCCAGATACCAATATTGAAGAATCACTTCATAGAAGGAGAATATATGAATAACTTAAATGTCGATCAAATTCTTGCAGTACTATTGAAAGAAATACAAAATGAAACAAGGAAATGGTTGATTGGAAGACCTTGTAGCGAAGAAGCATTTTTAAATAGGCTTACTGAAGTTTTAGCAAAGAGAAGGAAGTGTGATGTAGGAACTACTGAAGTTTATAAGGTAGAGGTTGAACAGCATATTTTACATAGAAAGGGTAAAAATCAAACGGATAAATATGGTTCGGATCTTGCAGTTACAATTTCTATCCCAGACTTGAAGTTCTCAAAAACAGCGTTGCTTCAGTTGAAAAAAAGCGAAAATTATAAGACTCAGCTTTTGCGAGATCAAATACAGCAAGCTTCACAATTTGAACCGATTAAGCAAAGAAGTTTTGTAATGACAATTGATGAAGTACGCGGGGGCATTAAAGTTAATTCAATTACTAGTATTGAGAAGGATATACCTGTTGGACAAGCAAGTAAGACTTTTGAATGCGAAGAGTGGGATGCACTTTCAGAATGGATTATTAAATGGATGAGCTGTAAAGTTGGGGCTGGAAATGCTTCTAGTGATCCAATGCCTATTGAAAGATTATTAAAAAAACAAATTATTAATGATGATAATATGGGGCAACTAGAACTTGATGACATTTATGATTCAAATGAATTTGAACTACCCGAGAATTTCTTTATGACAAAAACTTGGATAAAATATACATTCAAAAAAGAATGATCTTGCAATAAAGTTTTAATAACTATGTATATAAATCCGAAAAGTGATTCCGTCGTATAACATAATATTCACGCTGAGGACATTCGTCCTTGGTGTAACACTCGTCGGATACCCGGCATTTGCCGGGGCGAATACAGAAACGTTAGAGGAAATTGATTCACTGGAGGAACATATGTTATTTAAGGAAGAAGACATACAATTTGAAAGAATCACACCAAGGAAATTCGAGGAACTATGTTTTGATATACTACTTCGTATGGGTTATCAAAGTTTAATATGGCGCCAAGGTGGTGCTGATCAAGGAAGAGATATAGAAGGTAAATTCATAGTCAACAATCAGTTGGTAGGCACAATAGAAGAAAGATGGTTTTTTGAATGCAAGCATTATACGAACGGAGTTCCAGTAGAACAAATTTCTACGAAAATTGCATGGGCAGATGCAGAAGGCCCCAACCATTTTGTACTATTTACAAGTTCATATTTATCTAATTCTTCTCGTCAATGGCTAGAAAAAATGCAAAAGGGCAGACCTTACAAAATACACATCATCGAAGGGAAAATTATCAAGCATCTTATAGTGAATACTTTTCCAGATTTAATTAATGAGTATTTTGTAGATAAATATGAAAAGTTATTACTCGAATCTATGAGAAACTGGATGATTCATGACATAGTACCCAACCCACCAGTCATTTATATGTTTGAGAAGCTTAATTTCAAAAATCTAGGAATCAGTGAGATTTCGTTTTTATGGTGTGCTGCAAAGTATAGCACTGATGAAATAGATGACTGGTGTCTTCAAGAAGATAATAAACCTTTTTCCGTAGAGTTTTTGTTTGATTATCTATACCCTGAATCAAACTGTAAGGAACCGATTATAAGATCAGAAAATAATATAAAAGTTGTTAAGTGTTCTTCTCGCGGTGCAGGTAATGGAGATTTCATTTTTAATAAGTGTTTAAGTGCAGAAATTATTTTTGAAGAATCTCATTCATTATATACCTTTGTAAGTAATGATGAAGGAAAAGGGATTGAGGTATTAATCAGTGCCAATAGCGATTTTACTACTAAAATAAGATATGTAGAAAAAGATGCAATTAAAGAAATGCAAAGTGCAATGAAATTACTTTACAACGAGATGGATTATGTAAATGAAATTTAATAGGACAATCGTCCTTGGCCTGGAATTCGCCGGACATCCAGCATGCGCTGGGTTGTGAATACAACAACGTTATATGAAAGAATCGAAAATAGTAGAAAAAGAGGATCATATGATCCTCTAAATGCTAGAGTTTTGCAATTCACTAAAGAGTTGTAGAGCATCTTTGAAACCTTGTATGTAGATACTTCTTTCTAAGATGGATTGAAGAGAAATCTGAGCGTCTTCGTAAAGAAAAACCGTATGTTGAAGTTGATCGGGTAAAGCATCACGAAGTATTTTAAAGTATTGTTCTGACTCAGAAGAAAATTGAGTGTATTCCGCATGACACTCCAAAAGTTCAGTATAGAGTAATTCCAGACGTATTCTTATAAGTGGTTCTGTTAGCGATTCTAATGTATTAACCATATCGTATTCCTCCTTTGATTAACTCTATAGAGTTATTATATAACCTCATAAAGTTAATTACAAGGTGAAAATTTGACTTTACAGAGTTAAAAATTTGCTTTTCATTGATGATTACTAATATGGAAGATAAGATAGAACTATGGAGGGGAAAAGATGAACGTAATCAAGTGCAATATACGAGAACTCATGGCAGAACATCGAATAGATGATATAACCGAATTGATGGTGAGATCGGGCTTAAGCCGGAACTCAATCAACAAGTTATATAGGGAAACGAATATAGAAACAACAAAGCTGGATACCTTATTCAAGCTATGCGATACATTTAACTGTAAATTATCTGATTTAATTGAATATGTACCTGAAGAAGAAAAATAGTGAAAGTATATTCGTGAAGTGATTCCGTCGTATAACATAATATTCAAGCATCGGCTCCGTTGGAGCCTCGGTCTGCGGGATGGATTTCGAAGAGGGATTTCAGCAGACAACCCCGTTGGGGTTCATGAATACAGGAACGTTATACGAAATCATCTTACATAAGAGGAGACCAAATATGAATTCTAATGATTTTTCATGGAAAGAAGTCTATTCATACTGGAAGCACTTTATTGAAGAGTATAGCTATAGATCTATTGACGAACAAAGTTTTAAAAAAATTAAAATACAACCACAGTTAAATCCTAATCTTAATATTGGAACTGAAATAATAGATTGGTGGCCAACCAATGAAGTTGAATATAGAACAAAGAAACTAAATGATCGAGGCATTTTAGGTGCTGATTGGGATACAGTAGTCGGTTTTAATCGAACAGCTGAAATGTTATGGAACAACAAAGAAAGTAATGAGCAGCAAGCCCTGATTTGGATTGCTGCCGGACTGAATGAAATATTATCTCATCTTCCAGAAGAATGGAGAGGTGATCCATATAGATTTATCTATGAAACCAAATTGAATATCATGAAAGAATTTAAAAATAGAGATATGTGGTCGTGGCATGGATCAACCAGAAATTTTTTGCCTGTTACCGTTAATAAATTTATGGAATTATACTCTAAACCAATGGAGATATATAACTTAATGAATATCATAGCCATTGATAATGTCTTTTCAAGAAATGCATGGACATTAGTTTGTGTTTCTCGAGAAGAAGATGACTCCGTATAACATAATATTCACGCATCGGGCATACGCCCTCGGTCCGGCAGAGGGATTTCAGAGAAGCAGAGGCAGCCGGACACACCTGGCATACGTCAGGTGTCGTGAATACAAGAACGTTATCGGAAATTAATGCAAATCTGAAATGCTCAAATATAAATATTTACTAAGAGAAGGTGCCTTCATGGACAAGAATTCATTAAATAGAAGAAGCATTATTGTTGACGGGGAAAATGGTGTCGGCAGCTCGGAAGACTTAAAAAAGAATGTTGTTCATAAAACAAACAGCCTATATTGGGATACCAAAGGCAATGATTTCTTAAAAGCAATCGTGCTCCCTTATTATGGAGCATTTATCTCAGAAGAAAGGTGCCAGCTCTTTGGTGATATCTCAGGAAAAAAACTGCTGGAGGTCGGCTGCGGGAATGGTCAATCCTTGCAATATCAAGGGGAACGAAACGCATCTGAACTATGGGCTGTGGATATTTCAGAAAGACAAATTGAAGAGGCAGCGCAACATTTGAAGTCATGTGGAATAGCAGCAAAATTGATATGTTCTCCCATGGAAGAAGAATGCGGCATCCCGACGGATTATTTTGACTATGTTTATTCAATTTATGCCATAGGTTGGACCACCGATCTTGAGGGTACCTTTCGACGAATATCTTCTTACCTTAAAAAAGACGGGCTATTTATTTTCAGTTGGTCTCACCCTATACACAGATGGGTTACTACAGAAAATGATAGGTTTGTAATTAATAAGAGTTACTTTAATGAAGGTTGGTATCCGGTAGCAGTTGATGAAGGTGAGCTATTGTTAGCGGACCGTATGCTGTCAACTTATGTAAACGCGCTTGCAAAAGCTGGGTTTGTAATTGAGCTAATGATTGAGGAATCTGATTATGAGTTTATGCAATTGCGGGATGATAACAGCGATATGGCAAAGAGAGCAAAAATGCTTCCATTAACTTTTGTGATAAAGGCAAGAAAACTATAAGATATAAAAACAAAAGCGAAACTGACTCCAAGATTTTTAGAGGTTCGAGGAAGGTATTGACATCCGATAACAAAATATTCACGCTGCGGGTCGCTGTCGCGCCCCTTGGTCCGCCCGAGGATTTTCAGGGAAGATTAACAGGCGGACAACCCTGCACTGCCTAACCGCATCGCGGCCGCTCCCGTTGGTCGCTTAAGGCAGTGAGGGTTCGTGAATGCCTGAACGTTATATGATATACCACAAAATAACAATGAACAGACATGAGGTGTTTTTATGGAAGATATTATTATTAGAACGCCTTACTTAAGCGCCTTATCCGATAAAGTAAAGAATTTACTCATCAAGTTGGGCAAAGAATCAATTAGATTTTCTTTTTGGTTTTCAAATAATCAAACTAAAATATTAAGTAAGCTTCGAGGAGCAAAATCCGAAGAAGATCTTTACGATGTGTTAACTGAACTACGATGTGCTTCTTTCTTGTTGACACTTAATGAAGTAACTGACCTACATTATGAACCACTACATCAAGTGCAACAGTCTCCAGATTTTAAAGTCATTATGAAAACAGACGGCCAAGTTTACTTTGAAGTAAGAAGAATTAGAAAAAATCTATCGGAGTTTAAAAGAGACGAATTCACTGAATTGTTTTGGATAAAGGCTAAAAAGAATATTCATAGGAATTTTGGTTTGTCGCTCAACATAAGTGAAATAGAAGAAGCAGAAATTTTCGAACAATTAATACAAAAAATAGATGAAATTATAAGCAGTATTGATTCTGTACTTTCTAAATTGCCCGAAGATATAGAAACGCCAATCGAGTTGACACTGGATGAATTTGCAGATGGATTAGAAATCTATATATCAAGCATTCCAGAAGAACGAAGAATTCATAATGAAATTAGGAAATATGGAGGACTATTTAGAACTCCATACTTGGGAAACGAAGATAGAAAATTTGGGGATATAATTTTTGAGAAGACACGTCAGTTACTTGAAGGCGAAAAAAATATAATTTTCATTTATGCTGATAATGAAACTCATGAAGTTTATGACATGATGGATTCTATTCATTTAATCAATCAATTGTTAAGAGAAACCAATGAAGAAATTATTCGAAAAAAGGGCTATATTTCAGTTGAAGATTTCCTCATTAAATCTCAAAGAATAAGTGGAATATTCTTGTTAACTAGTAGACAAGAAAGGCATTATTGGAACAATAAAAACTCGTTGCGAGCAATAGACCATAAATTAATAAAAGAACTAGAAGGTATCTCATAGAAGGTGGAACGTCATATAACAAATATTCACGCTGCGGGCATACGCCCTTGGTCCGGCATTCGCCGGACACACTTGGCATTCGCCAAGTGTCGTGAATACAGGAACGTTAAGTGAAATTCCAATGAGGGTGCATGTATACTACATGCTATAATATAATTATCAGAATGACTAGGAGGGCTGAGTATGAAATGGCAAGAGGTCCAACAGATTTACCCGAATCAATTTGTGAAGTTTGAAGTTCTTCATTTTGAAGAAACGGAGAATCAAGAAGTTATAGATGACGTTGCTGTGATCGGTCCAGTAAGCGATGAAGAGGCAACCCGTGAATTATTAAGTAGCCGGGAAAAAACCTTGGTTTATCATACTTCTAAAGATCAAGTTATCGTTAAGATTCGGAAGAATGTGGGTCTAAGGAGAAATTTATAAATGAAAATTGAATATAGAGATGGACTGTTATTCACTGAAATAACAGTCCATTTTAATGGGAAAAAGAAAGTCATTAATAACATAGTGATTGATACGGGAGCGAGCCATACCTTAATTGCACAAGATGAAGTAGATGATATTGGAATTCAAGTCGGACTAGAGGATGAGATCGTAACAAGCTACGGAATTGGAGGTAAGGAACACGCCTTTAGCAAGCAGGTCGAGGGAATACAGTTAGGGGATTATGTAATTAGAGATATACCGATAGATTTTACTATATTTAAATACCACAATATCAACGGATTATTAGGACTAGACATATTGGTAGAAGGAAAATTCAATGTAGATCTAGACAACTTTAGACTTCATCGTTCGTTTGTAAACCTATAAGGTTTATATAGATTATTTATAGAACAAAAGGAACATCACTTAACATAATATTCACGCTGCGGACATTCGTCCTTGGTCCGGCATTCGCCGGACACCCAGCATACGCTGGGTCGTGAATACAGGAACGTTATGTGAAAGGGATGCAAAAATTAGTTTTTAAAACCGCTAAAAAAACCAAGAGAGGGAGAGATGTCATAATGAAGTTTAGCTATAAGAATTTCTCCTGTGACACCGAGATTTATTACAAAGATAAGGACATAATAGTTAGATTTTTCGATAGCTCCAAAGAACAAGAAGAAGATGACATAATAAATTTAGTTATAGTTGACCCTGGGTATGGCTATCTTTGTTTGAAATATAAAGGAGATGCAGCCCTCTTAAGTGGATTCCTAGATGAAGATATTTTCTCATCAGATGACCATATAGATGCAGCAATTAGTTTTATTGAAATCTTAAGTCCAAATTCAAAGTATATTTATACCCCATATCATATTACACTCTTTAAACAAACCAGTTTTATTGAATACAATGGAGAATACTAAAAATAGACTGTAGGAATTCGAAGAAGGCATCCCCATCATATAACATAATATTCAAGCAGCGGCTCCGTTGGAGCCTAGGTCTGCGGGAAGGAATTCGGAGAAGCATTTCGGCAGACAACCCCTCCGGGGTTCGTGAATACAGGAACGTTATCTGAAACCATTGCAAACCTGTAAATCAATAACAAGGAGAACAATAATGTACGTTATAAGAGCGACACAAAAACTGCTAAAAGAAATGGATTGTAAAGTACAAAAAACAGATATATCTGTTCCGTTAAATACATGGCATGCCAATATGTTCACTTTGAATAGAAGAAAAACAATCGTATTTATGAATGACTTATCAAGATTAAGTTTAACGATCGTAGGAGTTCAAAAGACACAATTAAAAATGTAGAAGAGTTATTCGTTAATGAACTAAGAAATTATTTAATGAGTGAGGAAACCGAAGAAAAAGTAATCAGCAGGTATATCGAAGAAAATGAAGGTATGATTATCACAACTACTAATAATCGAAGTGTGATAGGAACATTAAATGAAATTATCTATACGATGAAAATCATAGAGCGAGAATTTGTTGAAGGAATAGAAAGAAATCAATGGAATAACCGATGCATCTATAAAGCAATAAAATATGAGTATCCCATCGAGGTGTTTAAGAAGGCGATGGAAGAAAACTACAGAGGATAATGAAAGTAAGCGCAAAGAAACAAAGGAATCAGATAACATAATATTCAAGCTGCGGCTCCTGATGGAGCCTAGGTCTGCGGGAAGGATATCGAAGAGGGAATTCAGCAGACAACCCCTGACGGGGTTCATGAATACAGAAACGTTATGTGAAATTACCGATAGAACATCAGAAAGAAGGGGAATTCGTGGGAGTTTTATTAAAGGACATTGATAAAACAAATTGGACAAAATGCATTTTTCTAACGACTGATCCTGATAACAATCATTATCTTTTAGAGAAGTTTGTAGCTTCAAATGCTGTTTCAATTGCACAATCAAAGATAGAGCGAGGATGGATAACCAAAGCCATTTATGATGGGGACACCATTGTAGGATTTGCAATGTATGGATATTCAGAAGAGAATGATTTTTTTGAAATATGTCGTTTAATGATTGATCATAAATTTCAGCGTCAAGGGTTTGGTAAAAAGGCGTTAAGTCTAATCATCAAAGAAATGAGCAAGAATAAGCAATGCTCTGAAATCTATATATCATATGAACCCGAAAACTACTTTGCAAAAAAACTATATGAAGAATTTGGATTTGAAAACACAGGAAAAATCTTAGATGATGAAATGCTTTATTGCTTGAAGATATAGATAAATGTAAGGAAATTCGAGATGCCGGTAACTACAGATAACAATATATTCACGCAGCGGGCATATGCCCTTGGTCTGGCATACGCCGGACACCCAGCTACGCAGGGTCGTGAATACAGGAACGTTATATGAAATGACAAAAGGAGAGAAAACTAAATGTCAGTACCTAAATACGATGAATTATTTCAACCTGCACTAACAGCTTTACATAATCTAGGGGGGTCATCTTCAATTAGCGAAATGGAAGATGAAGTAATAAAGCTTTTAGGATTAACGGACGAAGATATAACAGAAATACATAGAGGTAATACAACAAAATTAAGCTATCGTTTAGCTTGGGCCCGAACTTATTTAAAAAAAGTCGACATTATTGAGAATTCATCGAGAGGGATTTGGAGCTTAACAGCAAAAGGATTGAACTCTTCTATTATTAATTCAAAAGCTGTTAAAGATAAAGTCAAAATAATGAATGTAAACATCGAGAATTCAAATGCTAGTGAAGCAGATGATAATGAAATTAGTGTAGAAGAGAATCCTTCAGATGAATTTGAATGGAAAGATAGGCTCTTAGAGATCATCAAGGATATATCGCCAGATTCATTTGAACGGCTATGCATGAGGTTACTTAGAGAGTCTGGGTTCAGTCATGTTATTGTTACAGGAAAAAGTGGAGATGGAGGGATAGACGGTAAAGGAATAATAAAAATTGGTGGATTGCTATCTTTCCATGTTGTTTTTCAATGTAAAAGATACAAAGATACGGTTAGTTCTTCCTTGATAAGAGACTTTAGAGGAGCTATGCAAGGGAGAACTGAAAAAGGTCTTATTCTAACCACTGGGACTTTCACTAAAGATGCAAAGCAAGAAGCACAGAGAGATGGAGCACCTCAAATCGATTTGATAGATGGAGAATCTTTAGTTGAAAAACTAAAAGAGTTGAAATTAGGAATAGAAGTAAAGGAACGAATTGTAGAAGAAGTGAACATCAAGGAAGAGTGGTTCAATAATTTGTAGGTAGCACTAGATGTTTGTCACTTTCATATAACATAATATTCGCGCTGCGACAATTGTCCTTGATCCGGTAGGAGCCAGACACCTCAGCATTTGCTGGGGTCGTGAAATACAGGAACGTTATGTGAAATCACATAAGATTTTAAAGGATGGATGATTCAATTGGATAATTTAGCGCTAGAGAGCTGGATTGATACACATAAAATTATGGATAGGACCTTAGAAGGTTTTTGGGTAACATTCAATAACTACATGAAAGAATGTCCAGAAGAAATTAGTTTGTTTTTTGATGAATTGAATCTAGAAGATATTAAGCCTTCAATAGATACAATTGAGTATAAAACTATTTTTCATTCCGATTATCAGATTGTAGACAGTCACTATTCCCAGCAGGTTATATCTACGTTAGACATTTACTACAAAAAAAAGAGAATAGGTTATTATAGAATGTTCTTTTATACCGATGGCGAATGCTTTGACGATAGCCTAGTTACGGAATGGACAGGCTGGTATATAACATTGAAACTTGAAGCGTTAATTGAACTTCAACAAGAAATTAAAAATGAATTGGTAAAAAATAAGATCAAAGAAGATGAAATCGAAAAAATCTATAATTTAATAGATAAACAAATATCTAAAATCAAAGTTCAAATCCATAAATAATTGTAGGTAGAAAGTTCGAAGAAGATGTGGCATCACATAACATAATATTCAAGCAGCGGCTCCTTTGGAGCCTGGGTCTGTGAGAAGGGTGTCGGAGAAAAATTTTTGCAGACACCCCCTAACGGCTTCATAAATACAAGAACGTTATAGGAAATACTTGATAAAAGGAGAAAGCAAAATGTTTTAGAAATATCTGCGGTTGAAAGGGTATTAAAGATAGATGTTTCACCGAAAATGGCTTATGAATCCAAAGGAACATTTTATGAGTCCCATATTCAGAATTTAATGAAAAGTACCCACAAATTTATCATACAAACCTCTGTTGTAGTTTCAATGGAACAAATGGATATGGAATGTACATTGACGCAAGAGGTAGAAATCAATGAAAAGAAAAAAGGGGAGATTCTTGGTTTTGTTGGCTTGATACATTAGACGATGATTATGCAGTAATTAGTAAAAGGGCTGATAGAATTGTAAATGAAGATATAGCGGTTTACATGTCGCATTAGTCCGGCTGAAATGTCGCAAAAGTACATGGTAACGCGATGTGGAGATATATTATACTCGCCTTATATTTCGATAATGAAAATCATTATCATACATAAGGAGGATTCACCATGAATAAAGGAACAAAGAGGCAAGCTGCCGGAAGCATGGCACATGGTGACCATAAATCACGATTTTTAATGGGCTGGATGCTGGCCCTTGTTCTTGTGCTGACGGCTTGCGGTGCCGGAGCAGGTACAAATGGCGGCAATGAGTCTGCTACAACTCCAACGGACACGCCTTCGAATGGAGCGTCTCAGACTGCCGGAGCCTTCCCGGTTACGATCTCGCATATGAAGGGTCAGTATACGCTTAACGAGAAACCAAAGAAAATTGCTGTGCTTGATGTCAAATTTCTGGATCAATTGCTAGCCGTTGGCGAGCAGCCGGCAGGCAGTGTTATCGCTGAAGGCAATACCACATTTCCAGAATATTTAGGCGATAAGCCGGGTGACGTACAGGTTTTAGGTACAAGGGACAAGCCCAATCTGGAAGCGATTGTAGCATTGGACCCGGATCTTATTTTAATGACTGATTTTCAAGAGAAAGAGTATGAGAGAGTAAGCAAAATAGCGCCCACAATCGTACTTGACTTCTACGAGGACTGGCGAGATACGTTAGCTACGGTGGCTGCGATCACAGGTAAGCAGGCAGAGGCAGAAACTGTGCGTAAGGCTTATGAGGACAAAATTGCAGGACTGAAGGAGAAGCTGTCGGAGAAATTGGGAGAGGAAACGGTAGCACTTATTCGTCCGAGAAAAGAAGGCATTCGTGTTCATGGTCTTGAGCATCGAACAGGCGGCATTCTGTATGAGGATTTGGGCTTAAAAATGCCTGCATTAGTCCAGAAGATCAAAGATGATACCTCCGTTGAAATCTCGATGGAGAAAGTTCCTGAGATTGGTGCAGATCATTATTTTGTTCTGTCTGATGAGTTGTTTGCGGCAGAGGCAGAGGCTTTGGATAGCAGTTCAGTATGGAAATCCCTTGATGCAGTCAAAAATAACCGTGCATATGATGTTAATTCTACACTTTGGATCGCTTATTATGGCCCACTTGCAATTAATATTATTGTAGATCAGGCATCGGAAGCACTGTTGGGATCGAATTAAAATGGACCATTATCTATCGACTGACTTATGGCAGCAAACGGTGGAAGAACACTCGATTCGGCTTGGTGAGCCGTCTGAAGATAATGTCCGTATTATTGCTTTGAGTCAACTACATGAAGAAGCTGCATGCCGAGAGTATTTAAGCTGGCTTCAAGAGTATATTGGTGCGCCTGACATGAGGGTAGCTGCTTCGATGTTAGCTAAGCGAATCGGCTACCTGTGGATTGCTCCGTTGCTGACCGCGATGACCGTTCATCATCAGCATGTTTCTTTTCGGCTAGACAACAGCTTTCTCTATCATCCGACGCTCACAGCTAATGAGGGGGGGACGCATTTTCCTCTTCTAGCTATGAACGGGCTTCGGGCAGAAGCACTAACTGGAGACAGGGAAGTGTGGCGGGAAAAGGTGGTAAAGGAGATGTTTGCGTTACACCTTGCACCGCTGTTAAAGACGCTTGCTGCGATTGCTCCTCTTTCGATGAGTATCCTTTGGGAGAATATCATGATACGCATTGTCCCATTATATACTCCTGAAGTAGACAATGCTGAGCAAGAAAGTCAGCACATCCAGGCAGATTTTTCATATCTGACGCAAGAAGCGCCCGGGCATTTGTTCGGTGTAAAAAGAAATCCGTTCACCCGGTTCACAAAAAATAAGGACAGCATTCCAGCCGTGAAAAGCAAGCGTACCACCTGTTGTTTTTATTACCAGATGTCAGGGGAATATTGCAGAAAATGTCCGAAAATTGACAATGAGAATAAATCTCAATTAAAATGACAACAGCAACAATTTTACTTTGCTAACAGGCCTGGTTGTAGTTAATTGGTTAAGCCCAGTCATGCGAGTCACTCTAGCAAAGGATGCTATTGTCAGGAGATGAGAGAAATGCCGCTACAAGAACAGACAAGTCTATGGAGTGATACAACGATCAAGATGCTCGACGAGTATAGCGGTACTTTGCAGACAGGCAGTGTTCTTCGCGAAACGGAATTAACTTCGAATGTGTTGTTGCTGGCATATGGAGGGGAAGGGGAGCTTACAATGAATGGTGAGGTTTGCCACATTGGAGCTTCTTTTGCTGGTCATGTTGTTAAGGGGACATCCTTAACGCTGACGGCCAGATCAGACGACATTTATTATATCGTGATCATGTACAAGGCTTCTTCTATGGAGGGAGCCTCTCTTGTTTTGCCTTCATATCGCAAACACCCGTTACGCACTTCATTTGTGCAAAATTCGGTAACCCAAGCAGAATGGATCGAGAATGCAGAAAAAATCGTTGCCAAATGGCGTCGTGGCGAAGGGATGGAACGTTTTCATGCCAATGCGTTGCTTCAGGGTATGATCTACGAACTGATCATGGATTACGAACGTGGTCAGGGAGGAGAAGCGTCTGACATGGTGGATGTTGTCGCTTCATATATAGCGGCGCATTATCGCCGGAATCTGGAGCTTAAAGAGCTGGCAGCCCTTGCTGGATGCAGCTTAAGACAGCTGCAGCGACGATTTAAACAAGAGAAGCAGCTCGGACTGACTGAGTATGTCATTCAGTTGCGCATGGAGAGTGCATCGCGGATGCTGCGTCACACGGATGCTCCCATCGGTGAAATTGCTGACAGAATGGGCTATCGCGACATGTATTATTTCAGTAGGGCGTTTAAGAAATATTATGGCGTCCCTCCGCTGCGTTATAGGCTTGATGCCGCTTCGAAAACAGATATAGACTATGCCCATTCCTTGCAGCGGAACCGTACAGCTTCTTCATATGAGTCGGCCCAAGGCTCGGTGATATGCCATATGCGAGGGGAATACTATGTTATCGGATCTCCGAAGCGTATCGCTGTACTCGATGTGCAATATGCCGATCATTTGCTTGCGCTGGGGCTCTCTCCAGCAGGTAGTGTAGGACTAGGCAATGCAGTGTTACATTTCCCTCAAACGATCAGGGCAGGACTTCAGAATACTGAATTACTCGGAACATATGAGTACCCCGACCTGCTTGCAGTGGAACGACTGTCTCCGGATCTAATTATTTGCACCGAGGTGCATGAGCCGCACTATGAACAGTTAAGCCGGATCGCTCCAGTTCTCATGTTTAAGCGCAATGAAAACTGGCAGACTATTCTGACTCTGTTCGGTGAACTGACAGGCAAACGAGAAGAGGCAAAGCGTATTATAGCGGATTATCACCGACGAACCACATTGCTGTCCGAAGAACTTGCTCCCGTTCTGGCAGGCAAGAGCGTGGCACTGATCCGTCCGCTGGATTCTCTGGTTCGCGTGCATTCTGCCTCTCATCGTACAGGGGCTGTGCTGTACCATGATCTAGGTCTGCCTGTCCCGTCATTTGTGGCAGATACCTCCGACACGGCCTATCACATCTCAGTTGACAGACTACCGGCTGTACATGCTAGCCATTACTTCTTGCTTAGCCATGAACTCATGCAGGAGGGAATATCCGCAACAGAGCAACGTGTCTGGGGAATGCTTGATACCGTTGAGCGCCAGCACATACACTCGGTCGATGCCGCGACATGGATCGGCTGTTATGGACCCACAGGCATCAATGGCATTGTGGATCAGATCGCTCAGGCTTTGTTGGCTTGATGGGAGAAGAAGTTGCTACTTGTGCGCATAGAGATTTTAACACGAACTAAAGACAGTTCATCTTTGCCTTATGTCATAGAGGGAAAGTTGAACTGTTTTTTTATGGCCAATCCATCAGATAACATCATATCCACGCATCGGAGCCTGGCGGTTCCTCGGTCCGGCAAAGAGGATTGCCAGGGAGGGGCAGGCGGACACATACGCACGGCGGTCGCTCATTTCGTTCGCATAAGTCAGAGGGACATCGTGAACACAGAAGCGTTATATGCTAGAAATGATGGACAACAAATAGAATAAAAGAAAAATGCAAGAAAATAAATGAGAACGCTTGTTTGTGAAAGTGAACACAGGTAAAATATAGATACAATTGACTCTTGGGTGGGTATGGTTTTCCTTCGAAAAGTGAGACCATGGAAGTAAAAGATGCGATGACTCTAATGTTACTATTTTGGACATCTATTCTTGCATTTTTAACATGCATCAATAACGACAAGAGAAGGTAAAAAATCACCTAAAGGTTAAGAGCCGAAGGGGGGGATTACATGAGACTTAGAAGGGAATAAACCCTCCAAGCCAATTGTACTGACTAGATGTTGACCGTACTTGGTCTTTCATTAAGGGTGTACTAACAGATGAAAAAAGATGAATCAAAGAAAAAATTAGATAAGTGAAGTGAAAAGCAAGTTAGTAAGCAAACTCATATGCGAAATACTATGCAACAATTTTAAAAATCTATTAAAACAAAGATAAGAAAATGAGGGATATGCCCAATGACATTACAGGACTTATTTAATGAAAAACCAACTCAATTGTGGAACAAAAGAATGGTTGAATACGGAGATGACCTTTTTACGGAAGAGAGATTATTAATGTGTGATAAAGTCCTGGATAACTATCTAAACCAATTAATATTATTACAAGAAACTAAACATCCTGAAAGTATTATGAAGGCTGTAGAAGAAATTGTAATTACGTTTAATGAATTGAATGGAAAGAACGACTATTTTATTGAAACGATGGAGCGTGAAGAATTGGCTAAATTTATAGACAAGGCAGCAAGACTAGCTGGATTAGAAATTGAGGAAGATCAAGATATTACAGAAGAATGGAGAGAATGGTGATGGTGAATTATACAGGATTTCTAAGTAGATTCAATGAATTCATGGTACCTTTGTATAACATCACATCCAAGCATCGTCGCATTCGCTCCTCGGTTCGGCTGAAGGAATTCGGAAAAGGAGATAGCTGCAGGACACCTGAGCATTCGCTGGGATCGTGAATGTAGAATCGTTAGATGAAAGCCCCCGAATAAATAAAACCATCTAAAAAGGATGAAAAGGAAAAGTGATAAAATCTATTAGTATTGATGAATAGATTGGGACCACATTCAATGAAGAAATAGTTATGAATCCTACGTGGGCAGACACTTTAAGTTTTTTAAAAAAACTCGATGGAGATAAATTTACATTAGTTTTTTTGAGGTATCAGATACAGATTCAGCATTGGTTGGAGGCGGACCGGAATATTTTATAGTGTCTATTACAATTGATGGTAATATATATACTCTTATGAACGATAAACAGGGAAACGGTGAAATTCATCCGGTTGCTGGTGGCTAGTTAGGCAATTATTGCGATAACATTTGTATAGAATTAATTCCTATGCTTGAAGTAATAAAGTATTTTTATGAAACTGGAAAACTACTCGAAACACATAAATGGAAACGAGAATAATAATTACTTAACTCGAAAAAGGTCAACGTTATCTAACATAGCATTCAACTCATCTGGCCGAGACAAGCCCGACCCTTAGCCCCGGAAGATGCATCTCGGAGGAGCGAATTCACCGGACATATTCAACCGGTTAAGTGGAAGAGCCACCCGGCTACGTGCCTTATCCATTGACGAAAGTAGATTTTAGAAGTGAATCCGTCATATAACGTTAAATTCAAGCAGTGGCTCCTAACGGAGCCTTGGTCTGTTGGAGGATCTCGAAGGGGCGTGAAGATATTGAATTACATAAGAGAATTACGAGAGTTAGTAGGTA
The DNA here is from genome assembly GCF_002872435.1 of Paenibacillus sp. lzh-N1. Lineage (NCBI taxonomy): Bacteria > Bacillati > Bacillota > Bacilli > Caryophanales > Paenibacillaceae > Paenibacillus > Paenibacillus sp. lzh-N1. The sequence continues at coordinate 3,468,446 of NZ_CP025696.1, forward strand.
CCCGACCTATAATTATGGCAGGAGCATGTGTGATTCTCATAGATGATGAGGGACGATTATTATTGCAGCAAAGAACTGACAATGGTCTATGGGGATTACCAGGAGGTTCAATGGAGCCTGGTGAGAATATGAAGGAGGTTGCAAGCCGGGAACTTTTTGAAGAGGTAGGCTTAAAAGCTGAAGAGTTAGAATTACTTGATATATTTTCAGGCCCGGAACTTTACTATCGATATCCGCATGGAGATGAAGTATATAACGTAGTTGCAGCTTATATATGTAAAGAATACAGTGGAATAATTAAAGGTGATGAAGCTGAAGTACAAGATATACGATTTTTTGATTTAAACAAGATACCCAATCAAATAAGTCCTCCCGACCTACCGATAATAACAAGATTTTTAAATGAAGTAAGATCATGAAAACATTTTTTAAGTAAATCGAGGATGTCCCCGACATCACCTAACAAAGGGCTGCTTGAACTTCAGGAATACCCAACGTTATGTGAAATCAACAAAATTATTTAAAAGGTAAAAGGTAAACATGGGTGTGACTGCTTGACGTTTCTTCTTACTTCACGAGCAAGTTACAATAAAAATGAACATGAAGTAGACGGAACTGAGTGTTTACTTCATGTTCGCCTAAATTTTTGAGAATTGAATTACAGATGGATCAATGGATCTTTGGAGGTTCAGAATTCATCGTATCGTTAAGCTGGGTCACAAAAACACCTTCGTTCGGGCCAGGGTTATTTCGGAACATTTTCGCTTCTTCCACCAGAACTTCGTCTGTATCCTTGCCAAGTATCTTTATTATTGCATCAATGAATGAATCAAGTGGCATCGCACGCGGTTCATCGTTGTTGCTTTGAACCCATGGAGGCACAATTTCTATTACTTTTACCGATGTGTCTTTAAGCATGTACCTTTGGGACAGCGTATAGGTGTGAAGTGCTGCCTTCGTCGCGGAGTATACAGCAGTTGTCGCTAACGGTACAAATCCAAGTATTGAAGTCGTGTTGATGACAACCGCTTCTTCTTTGGCCTTCAAATGCTCGATGAATGCAGAAGTCAACCGAATGGGGCCAAGCAAGTTTGTAGTGACAGTCGAAATCAAAACATCCTCATCGATCACGCCCGCCGCGTCATCGGACTGTATGATGCCGGCGTTGTTAATCAAGACATTAACATCCGGGTATTTTTCGATTAACTGCTTGGCGGTCGCCTTTATGCTGGCAGGATCTTGTACATTCAATTCCACTGCGGACATGCCGGGATTAGCTTTAATCGTCTCCTCCAGACGCTCTTTACGTCGACCGGAGATAATAACTTTATTTCCAAGATTGTGGAGAGCTTCTGCTAACGCACGTCCAATTCCCGAACCGCCGCCTGTAATAAAAATCGTGTTTCCTGTAAGTTTCAATTTTTAAACCTCCTAATTCAATATGATTTAAATCATTCAAAAGATTGTAAAACAATAGATTTCATGATTACAGCTCCTCCAGAATTGAACATATGTTGAATCATCAACATAAATTTTATAAAGTGAATGTATCAGAGCGGTATGTGGGGTTCAATGGTTAAAACAAGCGTGGTTGTTGATTTTTCAACAGAGGACTTCGAAATGTTCATTTTTTCGGATGGTACAAAGGGGAGAAGGATATGGACAGGCGTATTCAAAAATCGAGGCAAGCCATTATTGATGCTTTTATGAGGCTGATGTCAGAAAAGGAATTCGAGAGAATTACGATCAATCAAATTGCGGAGGAAGCGAATGTCAATCGCGGAACGGTTTATTTGCATTTCGCTGATAAGTACGATCTGCGCGATCAATGCATGGAAGCTCAAATTAAAGAGTTACTACGCAATTGTATGTCTGAAGATAACTTCTTTCATCTCCCTTCCAAAACCGCACTACTGCGTACGTTTGAATATTTGGAGCAGCATGCTTCATTCTACTCTATAATGCTGACGAACAAGGGAAGTACGGTTTTTCGAAACCAAATAGAGACAATGTTCCGGCAAAGTCTGTGCAAGCATCTGGATTCGATCAACCTCGATCAGGATATGAACAGGGACATTACGGTGCAATTTTTAATTTCAGCGGCAGTGGGGGTATTGGAATGGTGGATTACCCGTTCGGTGCCGTATCCGGCATCGGTCATAGTTGAACAATTTTGGAAATTGCTGAATTGTGGTGTCGAGGGAAACGAACCAACATCGTCCATTTGAGTCTCTAAATTTGAGGCTGGCACCCATAATGAAGAGAATTCAAGTTGCATCTCTAATGGAGCCTAGGTCTGCGAGTTGGGTTTCGAAGAGGGATTTCAGCAGACAGACCCTTTGGGTTCATGAATACAGAAACGCTATCAGAAATTCTTGAATTACTAAAAACATAATAATTAGATCTCAAAAGTACTAAAAACTATAGTATAAAGAACGCGAAAGATCTGAGGTCATTTTATGGATATACTCTTTGCCAATTATGGGATTAATATAATTCGAAGAGATGCATATGAACTAATAATCAAACTACAAAATGAAAAAAGACTATATAAGAAATTTCGCTAATAAAAAAATTGCAGATTGATTTTGAATGCATAGTGAAGAAGTTCGGTAACTTCTGATAACATAATATTCAAGCATAAGAATCCTCACGGAGCCTTGACCTGCTGGGATGGAGTTCGAGGAGGCGTTTCAACAGACAACCCTGGAAAAAATAAAAAGACAATGGAGGTATGTTGGGTGTTGACATTAGAAAAAGCTAGAAAAAATGATGCTCAAAAACTTGCTGAAATACAAAAGGCCAGTTTTGAGGATGAATCAAAGTATTTTAATATTAACGAAACCGTTGGGCCCATAGGGTATGACTCCATAAGTTGGCAAGAAGAGATGATGCAAAATTGCGAATACTTCAAGGTACTCTTTAATGGAGAAATAATCGGGGGAGCTATGATATTTGTAGAATGTAATCAAGTGCATAATCTAGGAAGGATCTTTATTGATCCAAATTTTAAAAAATCAAGGAATCGGAACGAAGATGATGGAGAAAATTGAAAGTGAATTTCCAGATAGCACTGAATGGTGGCTGGATACTCCTAGCTGGAGTGTGAAGAATCATCACTTCTATTCAAAGTGTGGGTTTACTAAAGTTAGAGAAGAAGGCGACTTATACATTTTTAAAAAGACTTTATAAACTTATGTACTGTACAACATTATGAGACATCAATGCTAAGTGTTACCAAGAAGATATTTAATGAAAAGCGTGAAAGGGAGGATTTACAATGCAGATTGATTTTGCAATTGAATCAGATTGCGAGTATATCTCGTTAAGAGACAAGCACATACATAAAACACTGATAAGACCAAAAATAAAAGAAAATGAAATCCTAATAATCAGAGAATCCAATCAAGAAATAGGTTGGATGAGATACGGTTTTTTTTGGGACAACACACCATTTATGAATATGATATGGATAGATGAGGAGTACAGAGGAACAGGTATTGGTAAAAAAGTTGTCCAGTATTGGGAAGAATTAATGAAACAAAAAGGATTTGAAATGGTTATGACCTCAACACAGTCGAATGAAGGAGCTCAACATTTTTATAGGAAGCTTGGATATAGAGATGCTGGATGCTTAATGCTTGAAAACGAGCCTCTGGAAATAATACTGACAAAGGAGTTGAACAAGAATTGACGTTGAGGAAATCAATGAAGGAAGTGACCTTTAAAATATAATATTCAAGCTGCGTCTCCAATAGAGCCTAGGTCTGCGAGTTGGGTTTCGAAGAGAGATTTCAGCAGACGACCCCTTGGGGTTCATGGATACAGAAATATTAGACGACACTATGCAAAATCAAAATTAAGAAATCAAGGTGAATATGATGAGCACCCCAAATCATGTTATAAAGCTACTAATTCCGCCCCATAATAACTTTTCGGCTGCAGATCTTGTGGAACACATAGGTAGTGTTATCTACGGAGAAGAGGCTGGCTCAATAAGAGACATGATTTATGAGGTACCCGAATCTGTGCGGACTATTATTTTGTTAATAGACTTTGATACAGAATTAACAATGAATGGGATTCTTGGGTTTCTGGAAAATTCCACTGGAAAGTACTTGAATGAAACCATTTCTGCTTTAAAGCTAATTAAAGCAGAAAAAGATTTGTCTATTCTGGAGGAGATAAAAGAGCTCATTGAAGGTATTAATTTTAATGGGCAAATAAAAATAGAACCATACCAAGTTACAACATTTGAAGAGAGACATGACCTTAATGAAAGGATACTTGAAAGAATTAAAGAGTTGGCCGACGGACTGTATGTATATTCAATAGATAGAGATATTTTTGACTACCTAACTGGTTATCTTTCTGACAACTGGATTGTATTGTTGAAAGAGCTCAAAGATGTTTGTAAATAACTCGCAGAAGTGCGTAGTTTCAGAAGATAATCCTATTGGAGTTCATAAATACAAGAACGTTATATGGATTATATGCAAAAATTAATTTTGTGAAATAATGAAAGGAAGCAAGAATGAAGAAATATATTGAATTTTATTTCTATTTACCATTTTTTGATTTGATAGATGATACAGATGGGGTGTTTAGTTTAGACGAATTAATGAGACAACTAAATATAAGTTTTAATGTTATGGAATTATATAACCAGTATTTATCATATGGAGAGGGTGTCTCCAGAGTAGGGAAGGGAGATGTTTTTGTGTTTTTCACGAAATACGATAAGAATAGTTTTATATTAATAGATTTGTTCAATGATTTTACTGATCAACATAACATGGTGAAATTAGGAGTTCGTTGTGAAATTAAACATGATAAGCGAATAAGGTATATCCTCAATAATATTCACTTAAGGGCAGAGACCAAAAGTAAAATGAATGAGAGTAATGATGATTTACTGAAGTTGGATATCAACAGTGAAGAATATCCAAAAGAAATTCGTTATGAGGATCATATATACATAAAGAATATCTATTATAACACCATATAGGCATTATGCCAGCAGTTAAAGATGACAGTTACATTATATTAACATAATATTCAAGTTGCGGCTCCCGAATGGAGCCTTGGTCTGCGAGATGGATTTCGAAGAGGAATTTCGCAGATAACCCCTTTGGGGTTCATGAATACAGAGGTGTTAAATCACCATATAAACCAAGTGTTGGAGGATAGTATGGCGAACACCATTTCATTACCAAAACAATTAAATGATGTAGTTGAACCCATAGGTATGTCAAATGGATTAACATCAGTCTTTATTGAAGTTCTAGCTATTAGTGGATCACTACTAGCTAAAACGAATCGAGAAAAAGAATTAATTATTTGGCTAGCACAAAGGGACCAGTCTGTAGTTGGAATAGGAACAGTTGGTTTTGATATTGATGAAATGCCTTGGACTATAGGCTCCTTTGAAAGCGAGAAAGATTTTATACTAGATACTATTTCAAATGCAGCAGATGGTTTAGGGTGGGAGAAATTAAGCTATAAACCACGCCAAGATTGGATTGTTAATTGTTTGAATCAATTTGGCTTAATGATTAAAGCATTCAATAAAGAAGATGTTGACATGAATAATTATACAGAATGGTCAGAAATTGAAGAGGGGGATGATAACCCTACAATTCCAAGAGGGTATCCCAAATGCGAAAAACATGATATCTATTTAAATTGTCATGGATGTATACTTTGCAATAATGGAAGCTGAATTAAGGACTGTAGGTATTTCATGAAGATGGTAACAATCATATAACATAATATTCATGCTTCGGGTCATGCAGAGCTCTTGGTTTGCCAGAGAGATTTTAAAGAAGCCAGAGCAGACAGCAACCCCTGAGGGAGTTCATGAATATAAGGAACATTAGGCGAAATATGGTGGTCATACAACAAATTCAGGGAGAAAACATGAAAACATGAAAACATTCTTAAATAAAGTAGATGAAAATAGACTTGATGTGCTGTCAGTAGATATGGAAATTGGCATAAGAAAAGAATACAAAAATATAACAAGACATTCTGGGCGAATGGTCCATGTTATTGATTGGAGGAAAGCTTTATATCTAAACGCAATTGCATTACTTGAGAATGCAGCATCCAATAAAGTTATTCAAAAAAATAATTTTAAGTTTGTAGGAGAGATAGAAATAGATGCTGAAAGATATAATCATTATCGAATTCATAAAAAAGATTTTCAGCAGACAACCCCTGTGGGGTTCATGCGTACAGAAACGTTATTCTAAATAGCTCAAATTTGAAAAGAGGGGTCTGAAACCATGAATGAGAAGTCGCAGTTACTAGAGGAGTTCAAGGAATGGATATGTTTTGTTTCTGAGATTCGTGAAATGGATTGGCAAATAAAGATTGCCGAAGATAAATGGTCAGTTCACGATATCGTAAGTCATATATTGCTGTGGGATAAATACTTTTATGAAGCAGCCATAAATCCGATATTAAACAATACGCCTTTGACATTAACGCATATTGATTTTGGTCAATTTAATCAGGATGCTGTTGAATATGGAAAAACAAAAACGAAGGAAGAATTAATTGAAATGACTATTCAGTACCGTAACATGATATTGCAGAGTATAGAGAGTTTTGAAGACGACAAGTTTACTAAAGAATATGCTGACGGGAAGTTTACTATACTATCATATTTAAGAGATTTTATCTGGCATGATCAACATCATATAAGACAGATTGATGAGCTTAAAAGAAGAGCTATGTGAGTATATAGGCAGGTGAATAATATGAGAGATTATTGGAACAAAAGGTTTGCTGAAGAAGGAATGATTTGGGGTTGTGAACCAAGTCAAACTGTAACCCAAGCTATAGATTTGTTCAAAAAGAATAATGCACATAATATTTTGGTTCCTGGGGCTGGGTATGGGAGAAATACCAAGATGTTCTCTTCTTATTTTGAGGTTGATGGAATTGAGATATCTAGTTCAGCTATAAATCTAGCAAAAGAATGGGATTTAAAAACGAATTTTATTCAAGAATCGGTGTTAGAGTTTCGTACAAGCAAAAGGTATGACGGCATATATTGTTATGATTTATTACATTTATTTTTGTTAGAAGACCGAAAAAAACTGATACAGAATTGTGTGATGCATTTGAAGGAACAGGGAGTGATGTATTTTACGTGTTTTTCTGATCGCGATTTTAATAATGGTGTGGGTAGGAACGTTGAGGAAGGAACATATGAATACAAGAAAGGGAAATATGCTCACTTCTTTACTGAAGAAAATTTAATAGAACATTTTAATGATTTGAATATATTAGAAATGGGTTCCATAAGAGAATGTCTGACACATGCAGAAAAACAACAAGAATATGAATTAAGATATGTAGTTGTTCAAAATATTGGATAGCTATTTCGGGAAAGCAATTCAACAGATACATCAACCGCTTAACTGCCGCAAGTAACAGACGGACTATTAGTCCTAAAGCGCTGGGACATCGTGAATACAGATCGTTATATGTAATTGGATGCGAAGGGAATAAAAAATGAGAATGCAAGACAAACCGATAGTAAGTGTTATAGGCTTGGGATTATTTAGTCTGTCACTAGTGGTGCACATTTGTTTTAAATCAATAAGAACAATGGATGATGTAGGGATGGGGATATTATTGTCTCTAGTAAATGCCATATTTCTAGTCATTCCATTGCTATGGGGAGTATTGGGTGCGGTAGAATTCTCAAGAATAATGAGCTGGAGTGAGAAAATAAAAAAAAGAGAAGTGAACGAAGAAGTAGATTTAGATAAATACAAGAAAAAAATTAAAATATATCTATGCATAAACGTAATTTGTTTATTGCTAGTTATATGTCAATTGGGTTATGTAATTTATAGATGGGATGAGGTGAACGTATAATAAATATAGCAATGTGATGGCTATTCTATAGATTTTCTGTAAATATATATACATAAACATTATGAGCAAAAACAATAAGGGGGGAGCTAACATGACAAATAGAGAGGAAATAAATCCTAAAGTTGATGCATATTTAGATAAAGTGAAAAAGTGGAAGGTAGAAATGGAGAAGTTGAGAGCGATCGTGCTTGACTGCCAGCTAACCGAAGAATTGAAGTGGGGTAAACCATGTTACACGTTTCAGAATAGCAACATAGCTATAATACAAGGATTTAAAGAACACTGTGCGCTTATGTTTTTCAAAGGTGCTTTGTTAAATGACCCCAATGGTATTCTAATCAAACCTGGGGAGGATACGCAGGCGGGGCGCCAGATTCGGTTCACTAATGTTAAAGAAATCATAGAGATGGAAGCCATTTTGAAGGTCTATATTAATGAAGCCATTGAAGTGGAAAAAGCCGGTTTAAAAGTGGATTTTAAAAAGAATACAGAACTCATTTTTCCTGAAGAATTTCAAGCTAAATTAGATGAAGATCCTGCCTTGAAAACTGCTTTTGCTGCATTGACGCCGGGACGACAAAGAGCATACATTATGCATTTTTCTGCACCCAAACAATCTAAAACTCGGGAATCAAGGATTGAAAAATGTATGCAAGACATTCTCTCTGGAAAGGGATTAAATGATCGATAAATTCGATGAGAGAAAAAACACACTGCCATGAGCTCAATCGCTTAAGGCAGTGTGTTTGTCTTTAGAACCTATATATCTATTAAAAATGGATTATTCCTGTCCAGTCGCCACCGGATTTTCCTCATAGCTGATCCAATCGCTCCAGCTCCCCGGATAGAGTCTTACATTACTAAATCCTGCCTCATTCAAAGCCAGAACATTCGGACAGGCGGATACGCCTGATCCGCAATATACGATGATCTCAGCGTTCTGATCAAGGTCTGAGAAATGCTGTTTTAACTGCTCTGCGTTTTTAAATGACCCCTTTTCATCCAAGACCTCTTTCCAGAAGAAATTCACTGCACCGGGAATATGCCCTGCTGCTTGATCTATGGGCTCTTCCAGCCCCAGGTAGCGCGGACGCTCTCTGGAGTCGATCAATATAGGTGAAAAACCGATATAGGAGCCAACAGGAACAGAAGTTTCGGATATACGTTGTACTTCTTTCATACTTGTGAGCATTTGTGGCTGAACATTTGGCACAAAGGTTGAGGGAATGCGAATCGGCTGGTCTGCCGTAACGGGGAACTTCGCTTCCTTCCAGGCACTGTAGCCTTCTTCCAGTACGTATACCTGTTCATGCCCGAGGTAGCGTAGAAGCCACCAGAAGCGGGAGGCCATCATGCCCCCTTGGTCATCATAAGCAACGATGCGTGAAGCTGCATTGATTCCGGCGCGGCTCAGACGTGCAGCAAGTGTATCCACGTCAGGTAATGGATGGCGACCACCATGCTCGCCTAGAGGAGCGGTAAGGTCTTCCTCCAAATCGAAGTGAACCGCCCGTGGGATATGGTCTTCATTAAATTCGTTCCGTCCAGCCCCGGCTTGTCCGAGCAGGGAACGGCAGTCGGCAATGATTATATCAGGTTCGTACAATCGGGCCAGCAACCAGCGTTTGGATACGATGGATTTCATAGAGGATTCCGCCTTCCTTTTTTTAATAGTAAATTTAATCCATTGAGTATGGTTTATGAAAATGGGGTAATAAGCTAAGAGCTAGCCTTCAGGGGGGCTCAGTGCCGGGCAACTCACTTTGGTGGACAACTTGCTTTTTAAAATCCGCTCCGTATCGGATAAAAGCCCATACCCCGAACAGGATAAAAAAGCCTGCACCAAATTGCAAAGTAGACAACCTCTCCCCGAGCAGCACCCAAGCCAGCAGGGAAGAAATAACGGGCTCACCGAGTACCGCCATCGACACCGCGGTGGCGTTAATGTATTTGAGCAGCCAGTTAAACAGATAATGTCCGAACAGCGTAGGCACAATGGCAAGCAGCAGGAACAGCCCCCATTCCTGTGGAGCGTATCCCGTAAAAGGTATGGCATTGACCACATTATACAGCGCAAGCGATGTGGCTGCGATGATAAAAACCCAAAAATTATAGACAAAAGCGCTCAAATGCTCGCGTAGATGCTTGCCCATCAGCATATGGATGGACACGGCTACCATACCCAAGAAGGACAGCGCATCTCCGAGCAGGGCTTGTCCTGAGACATGAAAATCCCCTGCGCCAATGGCCAGTGAGCCGACAAAGGCCATGCCCATTCCAAAGAGCATAGCGCGATTTGTGCCTGTCCGGAAAAACAAAAAAGAACCGAGCATGACAAGGATCGGTTCCAATGTCATAATAACAGTAGAGCTTGCAACGGTGGTCAGTCGCAGCGAGCCCATCCACAGCAAGAAATGCAGCCCTAGCGCGATACCGGACCAGAGGATCAGCGTCCACTGCTTGCGAGTGAGGCTGAATAGCTCGGTGCGATATTTCCAGACCAATGGCAGCATCAGCAGATTGGTCAAGTACAAACGGTACATAGCGATGACGGACACCTCGGCTTCAGACCACCTGACGAAGATCGAGGAGAACGAAATAGCAATAATACCTATGATGTACAATAATTCAAAGGAAAACGACGGTTTGTGTGCTTGATTCATGTGGCAGCTCCATCCGTATGAAAGAAATGAAATACGTTCATATTCCTTCTAACGGTATCTCGAAAATGAGGTTTAATGTAGCCTATTATACCGTACCTGGCATCCCCATGGTATTAGGATTTTGCAAAATCCTGAGAATATAATCAACGGGAGCGAGAGGAAGGATTTTAAGTGAGATGCTGCATAGAACTTTTGCTGCATAAGCTTGTATAACATCGTGGAGGTGGATTTTATGAAAAAACATAACACATTTTCAATCATACTACTGACTGTCGTGGCAGTGCTGGCTCTATCAGCCTGTGGTACGAAACCGCAAACCAATAACAATGCACCTCAAGGGGCAGACCAACCGCAAACGCAACAGCCGCAAGCCACTCCGGAGCCGGTCGCTGAGCCGCAGGTTAAAAAAGGCACAGGTGTATACAACGGAGCTGCTGACCCGCATACGGTAGAGATTGAAACCAATGGCGAAGCCCAATCCTTCCAGCTAGGAGAAGGACTAGACACGGTAATAGCTGGGCTTAAAGAAGGTGATCCAGTAGCGTTTGAATATACCGAAAAAGCAGTAGAGGGCGACGCGACAGCGAAGCAACTGACTTTAACGAAAATACAAAAGACAGAGGCTTCAACAGATAGCAATCAAAACGGAAGCTCTGGTCAACAAGTAGGCGGGGATCGCGCGAAAACTCAAACTTTTGAGCTTAACCTTGAAGGGAAAAAGGAAAAGCAGACAGCAACTTTGGCAAAGGGAGAGGGCTATTCGTTGTATGTGTTTGATCCGATGTCCCTGTTTCCCGATCAAAACCGTGTCGCTTTAGCGGTAGATGATAACTACTACGCCGAAATTACGAAGCTGCCCTCCAACTTTAATTTAGATGAGCTTCAAAAAGATGGCGAGAAGGACCTGGCTTCCATAGGCAAGGTACAAAAGCTGGACAAAGCAGCCGTGCCTCAAGCGCTGACCAGCAGCCGTCTGTTCTTGCAAGCGAACGGTTCGAAGATCACCCAACAATATATTGTTGTGGAAAATACTACGGGCGCTTTCAGCGTGAAAGTGAACATTCCACATGGTGAACCTGCTGAAGGATTCGAATCCTTCATTTATACATCGCTGGAGAGCCTGCAAGCTAATAAATAATCCTGTTTAAAATTAAGGTGGTCGCTGGCTTATAATCATGAATTTAAGGCAGTCAAACTGCTGAAATTTGTTGTTTTACGTACTGGATTAGCGATTCGAAGGTCTAATCTGTAATTGCGAGACCTGCACTTTTGTGCTATAAAGGATGAGAGAATAAGATCATTCCGGCTTGCGAAGTCGTATGAAGCGATGAAGGAGTTGTTAGATTTAATATGTCCATCGAAATGAATACACAAGAAGTCATCAACGTGATTAAAAACAGCAAGAAAAAGACGCCTGTTAAAGTATATGTAAAAGGAGCTTTGGCTTCCGCATCTTTTGGCGAGAATGTTCAAGCTTTTATTTCTGGAGACAGCGGTGTGGTATTTGGTGATTGGGCCGATATCAAGCCTGTACTGGATAGCGCAAACGCTAAAGAAGAAGATTACGTGGTGGAAAATGACCGCCGTAACTCTGCTGTTCCAATGTTGGATCTGAAAGGCATTAATGCACGCATTGAGCCAGGCGCCTATATCCGCGATATGGTGGGCATTGGTAACAACGCAGTCATTATGATGGGCGCAGTGATTAACATTGGCGTTACGATTGGTGAAGGCACCATGATTGATATGAATGCTGTACTGGGCGGTCGTGTTAAAGTCGGCAACATGTGCCACATCGGTGCAGGCGTTGTCCTTGCAGGTGTCATTGAGCCACCGTCCGCACAGCCTGTTATCGTAGAAGACGAAGTATTGATCGGTGCGAACTCGGTTGTACTGGAAGGCGTACGCATTGGTAAAGGTGCAGTTGTTGCAGCCGGAGCGGTTGTAACTGAAGATGTGCCTCCATACTCCGTAGTAGCTGGTACACCTGCACGTGTAATCAAACAGGTCGATGACAAGACCAAATCCAAAACTGAGATTTTGAAAGAACTGCGCGTTCTGTAAGAAGGCAACGTTTTTTAGGTACCAAAGGTGAACGATTCCTTGTCAGGAGCATAATACACTGACAGCATAACATAGGGACGAAGCACAACGGACAAGGCTCGGCGGCTGCGCCGGGCTTTTGTCCTTTTATTCTTTTGCCCGATAAGAGCTGATGAGCTATAAAAAGGAGGCGTAGCAGCAAAATGAGCACAGCCGATGATCGTTCTTTTGTTCAAATACGAAGGGATCTGCATCAAATTCCCGAGCCAGGGTTTGAGGAATATAAAACACAACGATACTTGCTGAACTACTTGGAAACGCTCCCTCAGGAGCGGCTGGACATTCGTACATGGCGTACGGGCGTGTTAGTACTTATTCATGGAACGGCTCCTGAGCACCGCTATGGATATCGTTGTGATATGGATGGTTTACCGATTGAGGAAGAGACGGGTTACGATTTCCGTTCGACCCATCCCGGCTACATGCATGCTTGTGGACACGACTTACATATGACGATTGGATTAGGAATTGTTACACACTTTGCGAGTCATCCGATTAAGGATGATCTGGTCGTGTTGTTTCAACCAGCTGAGGAAGGACCTGGTGGAGCCTTGCCTATGCGGGACAGCACGGAGCTGGCCGACTGGATGCCGGATGAAATTGTCGCATTGCATGTTGCACCAGAATATCCTGTAGGCACCATAGCCACTCGCCCGGGCATCCTATTTGCCAATACATCGGAACTTTTCATCGATCTCAAGGGTACGGGGGGGCATGCGGCGTATCCACACAAGGCGAATGATATGGTAGTGGCTGCTTGTCAGCTGGTGGGACAATTACAAACGGTGGTAGCCCGTAATGTGAATCCACTGGATGCAGCGGTCATTACGGTTGGTAAGGTTAGCGGAGGCACGAAGCAGAATATTATCGCGGAAACCGCTCGTTTGGAAGGTACGATCCGAACGTTGTCTGCCGATACGATGACGCTGGTTAAATCGCGGATTGAGGCGCTGGTGCGCGGTGTGGAAGCTGGATTTGAATGCCAAGCGAAGATTCATTATGGCTCCAATTATTTGCAAGTATACAATGAAGCCAAGGTGACTGAGGAATTCATGAAATGGGTTAGTAATCGGCAGGATGTGCAGCTTGTTGAATGCGGAGAAGCGATGACCGGAGAGGACTTCGGGTATTTTCTGGAACGAATTCCTGGCCTGATGTTCTGGCTTGGCGTGGATACGCCTTATGGCTTGCACCATGCCAAGCTGGAGCCTGCAGAGGAAGCCATCGAGGTAGCTATCCGTGTGTTGACAGACTATTTTACATGGAAGTCACAAGGGTGAATGATACGGTCTGAATAATTATGTTTAATGAAGAGAATGTGGTGGAATGAAGTCGAATTTTTTGAAGGAGGGTGTTATGGGAGAGCAAACCATCATCCGATTCGAACGGGTGACCAAACAATATGACAACGATCCCCCAGTGCTGGCGGATGTCAGCTTTGAGATTGAGCGTGGCAAATTTTATACACTGCTGGGTCCTTCCGGCTGTGGTAAAACGACGATTCTGCGTATGATTGCAGGTTTTGCAGAGCCGACAGAGGGCTCTATTTATTTGAATGGAAAACTCATTAATCGTGTTCCAGCCAACGAGCGGCAGGTCAATACGGTTTTTCAGGATTATGCGCTATTTCCACATCTGAATGTGTTTGAAAATGTCGCTTTTGGTCTGCGGATTAAAAAGATGAACAAAAAGGACATTCAGGAGAAGGTGACACAGGCGTTGTCCTTTGTCAATCTGGAAGGCTACGGCGAACGGGAAATTTCTGAAATGTCCGGGGGACAGCGTCAGCGTGTAGCTATTGCACGGGCTATCGTCAATGAGCCTGATGTTCTCTTGCTGGATGAACCATTGTCGGCACTGGATTTAAAGCTGCGGACAGAAATGCAGTATATTTTGCGTGAAATGCAGCAGCGACTTGGAATCACTTTTATATTTGTTACGCATGATCAGGAGGAAGCACTGGCCATGTCAGACGAAATTTTTGTCATGAACAAGGGCAAGATCGAGCAGAGTGGGACGCCAAATGATATCTATGATGAGCCGATTAATCGGTTTGTTGCTGATTTTATCGGCGAATCTAATATTGTTCCTGGACGTATGATCGCGGATTACCAAGTGGAATTCAACGGCCGACAGTTTGAATGTGTCGACGGAGGATTGCGTCCGAACGAACCTATTGAAATTGTAATTCGGCCAGAGGACTTGGAGATTACCAGTGTTGCTGAAGGCAAGTTGCGTGTTCAGGTGGATACCCAATTGTTCCGTGGAGTTCACTATGAAATAAGCTGCTATGATGATTCAGGACAGGAATGGCTGGTGCATTCTACCAAAAAGGCGGAGCTGGGCAGTGAAATCGGTCTGCGATTCGACCCGGAAGCCATTCATGTCATGCGGTTCGGGGAAACAGAGGAAGAATTCGATCGGCGTCTGGAAGCCTATGAAGAGGTGGATCAGCATGTCCGGTAATACAAGAGCAGCGTATCTGCTGCCTTACTATTTATGGATTGTGCTGTTCGTGGCAGCTCCAGTTGTACTTGTATTTTACTATTCACTGTTTGATGTGGATGGTCATCTCACATTCAGCAACTACGCTCAGTTTCTGACACCTGTTTATTTAAGCATGACGCTTAGCTCGTTTTGGTATGCATTTCTGATCACTGTATTTTCACTGCTCGTGGCGTATCCGGCGGCATATTTGCTTACTCGCACCAAGCATAAGCAACTGTGGCTGTTGCTCATTATTTTGCCGACCTGGATTAACCTGTTGCTCAAAACGTATGCTTTTATCGGGATTTTCGGGACTTATGGTCCGGTAAATGCGGTATTAGGCATGGTTGGGTTGGGCGGTCAGCAAATATTGTTTACCAGCTCCAGTTTTGTGTTTGTATCTGTTTATATTTTTGTGCCTTTTATGATTTTGCCCATCTATAATGCGTTGGAAGGTTTGAATCCTTCACTGCTGGACGCAGCCCGTGATTTGGGCGCATCCAAATGGACCGCGTTTCGCAGGGTTATTTTCCCGTTAACACTTTCGGGTGTGCGGTCTGGTTGTATGGCTGTGTTTATTCCAGCGTTGTCGCTGTTTATGATTACCCGTCTGATTGCAGGTAACCGTGTAATTACGCTGGGGACGGCGATAGAGCAGCATTTTCTAGTTACTCAGGACTGGGGTATGGGCTCAACAGTGGCTGTGTTCCTGATTTTGGCGATGGCGATCATTATGCTGCTCACCTCGCGAACGAAACGGAGGGTGCGGCATGGTAAATAAAAACCGATTCGGGAATATATATTTGGTGATTGTTTTTCTCGTGTTGTATGCGCCTATCTTGTATTTGATGTACTATTCCTTCAACAGCGGCGGGACCATGCACGAGTTTGAAGGCTTTACACTTCAATATTACAAAGAGGTGTTTGCAGACACCCGCTTGATCATTATTGTTATTAACACCTTAGTAATCGCTTTGCTGTCGTCTGCGTTGGCTACGATTATTGGTATCATGGGTGCGCTGGCTATTCATCAGATGCAGAACCGTCGAGTCAAAAATACGTTGTTGTCGCTCAACAATGTACTGATCGTGAACCCGGACGTCATTATTGGCGCTTCCTTCCTCATTTTGTTCACGATGGTTGGCATTAAGCTGGGTTTTTACTCTGTTTTGTTATCCCATATTGCGTTTAGTGTGCCGATTGCGGTCATTATGATTTTGCCGCGGCTTCAGGAAATGAGCCCATCCCTGGTGGACGCTGCGCGTGATTTGGGTGCCAGCCGGCTGGATGTGCTAACCAAGGTGATTTTGCCCTTTATCAAGCCAGGGATTTATGCAGGCTTTTTTATGGCGTTAACGTACTCGCTGGATGATTTTGCGGTGACCTTTTTTGTGACAGGCAGTGGCTATTCGACCTTATCGGTGGAAATATACTCACGGGCCCGTCAAGGGGTTTCCTTGTCCATCAATGCACTGTCCACGCTCATATTCCTGTTTACTGTGCTGCTGGTGGTGGGCTATTACTTTATTATGCGCAAGGCGAATCGTAATGGTAAAAAAGAGCCTGCGGCGGAAATGGGGGTGCCTAGATGAAGTCGCTTGTGCGCGTGTTTCTGTCCATTTTCATCATCTCGTTTGGTCTGATGGGCGTGGCAGCCTGGTTGAACTCCAGTCAAGGCTACTCCGGTGGTAACACACTGACGGTGTACAACTGGGGAGACTACATTGATCCTGAGCTGCTGGAACGGTTTCAGAAGGAGACGGGGATTACCGTCATTTATCAGACATTTGATTCCAATGAGGCGATGCTGACGAAAATCGAGCAGGGAGGAACTTCGTTTGATGTAGCGGTTCCCTCGGAATACGCTTTGGCTAAAATGAAGCAGGAGCACTTGTTGCTCCCGTTGGACCATAGCAAGCTACCGAATTTGAAGCATGTAGATTCTCATTATCTAAACCTTTCGTTTGACCCAAATAACCAATATTCGGTTCCGTATTTTTGGGGTACAGTCGGGATTGTGTTTAACCCGGAGCTGACCAAAGGCATTGATTTTCATAGCTGGGATGGCCTGTGGGACCCGAAGCTGCGTAATAACCTGTTGCTGGTTGATGGAGCTAGGGAGATTATGGGCATGTCGCTGAACAGTCTCCACTATTCCTTGAATGATACAAACAAGGCGCATTTGCAGCAAGCTTTGACGAAGCTGGAAAAGCTAGCACCTAACGTCAAGGCTGTGGTTGGCGACGAGATTAAAATGCTGCTAGCCAACGAGGAAGCTGCTGCTGGAGTTGTATGGTCCGGTGATGCGTCCGAAATCATGGATCAGAACGATAAGCTGGATTACGTCGTGCCAGATGAAGGGTCCAACCTGTGGTTTGATAATATAGTTATTCCAAAAACGGCTACCCATGTGGATGCGGCTCATAAATTTATCAATTTTATGATGCAGCCCGATGTAGCCGCTCAAAATGCTGAATTTGTGGGTTATTCCACACCAAACAAGGATGCAAAGAAATTGCTGCCTGAAGATATTTCTGGCGATGAGCGGTTCTATCCTCCATCTGAAATTACAGATAAGCTTGAAGTATACGATAACCTAGGCAAGCGAATGCTCGCTCATTATAACGAATTGTTCCTGCAATTCAAAATGCATTTAAAGTAGGAGAGTGGCGTGTGGATACGGGGTGGTGCTTTAAAGGCCGCTGCGGAGGCGGATGGTGCTTACCATCGCTGTTAAATTCCGATTTTTATGATTACCGCATAAAGGTGAAAATCGGAATTTAAAGGCGACCGCTTCGCTTGTCCAGTACCATTCCGCCCCCTTCGCTGCGCCGTGCTTAAAGCAACGTACCCATGAATCCCACGCCGACGGTGAGGGAGTAGGGAGAGCAAACAGGCCCTTGAACCACCCGTGTAGGTGATTCAAGGGCCTGTTTTTTTTACCCACCGCGTGGGGCGGGTGAGTAATGTTTTTAGCCCTACCACTCCACACACGTTAGATAATTGTGGGACTTTAAGGCGGGCAGTGAGCGAAGCGGGCCAATTGAATCTGGAGAAGCGGCAGCGTTCGCCTTTGCTGTGGGATTCTTACCTATAAGTGTTTTATCCATTCAAGAATCCCACCGCGACGGCGATCGGAAGATCAAATGGACTGCGTAGCGCCTCTCCCATCTTAACTCCTCACAATTCCCCTAACAAACTTCTCTATTTTATCCAACCCTTGCTCCAGTACATCCTGTCCGTAAGCGTAAGATAAGCGAATATAACCTTCGCCATAGGAAGAAAAAGCATCTCCCGGCACGACGGCTACTCCTTGCTCTTCCAGCAGCTTCAAGGTGAAGTCCATTGAGCTTAATCCAAAATGGGCGATGGAAGGGAAAAGATAGAAGGCTCCCTCGGGCTTCTCCAGCGGAATCCCCATATCTGTCAGTCTTCCGTGTACATAGTCACGGCGTTTGCGGTACTCTTCGCGCATCGGAAGTGCATCATCCACCCCAACGGTCAGGGCTTCCAGTGCTGCATATTGGCTAATTGAGCTAGCACAGGTCACGTTGTACTGATGTACTTTGACCATGTGCTGTGTAATCTCGGCGGGTGCAAGTGTAAAACCAATGCGCCATCCTGTCATGGAATGTGATTTGGAGAGACCGTTAATGACGATGGTACGATCCCGCATACCTGGAAGAGTTGCAATAGATACGTGCGGTGTATCGTAAATAAGTTCGCTGTATATTTCATCTGAAATGATAAACAGATCGCGTTCTTTGAGTAAATCCGCGACTGCTTCCAGTTCTTGGTGACTCATCACCCGTCCGGTCGGATTCGAAGGATAGCCGAGAATGACTGCTTTTGTCCGCTCAGTCAGATAAGGCTCCAGTACCTCTGCCGTTAGCTTGAATCCGCTGTTGCGGGTGTCAGCCAACACTGGAATGCCACCTGACAAACGGATCAATGGCTCATATCCTGGGTAAATCGGCACAGGTAGAACAACTTCGTCTCCGGGTGACAAAATTGTGCGCAGGGTAATATCCAGCGCTTCACTGGCTCCGTTCGTCACGATAACCTCATCCAGTCCACGGTAATTCAGACCGTATTTACGGGCTACAAACGCTGCTGCAGCTTCTCGTAATTCCGGCAGTCCCGGATTAGGTGTATAAGTGGTCCGACCTTCATCAATTGCCCGATGGGCAGCTTCCATAATATGCGTAGGGGTAGGGAAATCCGGCTGTCCAATCGTTAATGACAGAGTTCCGGGTAATGCGGCAACTTTGTTGGCGATTTTGCGGATGCCGCTGATTTGAATATTTTTGACCTGGTCGTTAAGCAAATGCTCCATAGCGTGTGTGCCACCTTTTTCTGTATTAGAACAAGTTTACAATAATATGATCTGATTATGCTACGGCAAGAAGAATTCATTTTACATATTTAAGGTACTAAATTGGCTAATTTGTGGTATCTTAAATATAGGATATGTTTGTAAGCGTAATCATAGAAAAAATGAAGAGAGGAGAGCTTCTATATTTAAGAGTTGGATGATCAAGTGGATCAGGATGAAAAAACATCTGAAGCCATTTTGATGTACTAGCCTAGTCATGGTGTAAAGCTAGGAGATAAGGTAAGCATTGGTAGTTCGGTGAAAAACACACGGAAAGAGCGTAGGCAAGCAAGCTAATTGACTTATCGACCATAGAACTATATAAATGTCAGATTGATTGACTTTGTGAGATAGTTAAGTTATCTTTTGTGGAGAAGTCGTATGATAAAGTAGAAGGAAGAGGTGAAGCGTCGTGGGAGTAACAGCTAAACAAATCTTTGTGAATTTACCAGTTAAAAACCTGCAACACTCCATTGATTTTTTCACTACCATCGGATTTGAATTCAACGCTCAGTTCACGGATGAACATGCAACCTGCATGGTTGTTAGTGAACATATTTTTGTCATGCTATTGGTTGAAGAACGTTTTAAAGCGTTCACTACAAAGGAAATTTCAGATGCCACGAAAAGCACAGAAGCGATTGTTGCTCTTTCGGTGGAGAGCCGAGAAAAGGTAGACGAGATCGTCCGCAAAGCTTTGGAAGCAGGCGGCAAACCCTCAAATGAGCCTCAAGATCATGGTTTTATGTATGGATGGAGCTTTCAGGATTTGGATG
Organism: Paenibacillus sp. lzh-N1; assembly: GCF_002872435.1. Classification (NCBI taxonomy): domain Bacteria; kingdom Bacillati; phylum Bacillota; class Bacilli; order Caryophanales; family Paenibacillaceae; genus Paenibacillus; species Paenibacillus sp. lzh-N1. The sequence goes on from NZ_CP025696.1 coordinate 3,488,743, forward strand.
GTCATCTGTGGGAGTTCTTTTATATGGCAGAGCAGTAATAGAAGTAAGGGTGATTAAGTAAACGAAGTATGATGGGAAGTAATCTGTCCTAAAAAGATAGTTTACTTTCTTTCTTGCATGTTATCGAACTCATCAGGAGGAATTACAATGTCTAACGAAGTGAGAATATACCCTGTTCAAGTGCTCAGCGAAACATTGTCAGATTCACTAAGCCGGCTATTGATTGACGTGGTTGCTGATGGTGCATCTATAGGTTTCTTACCACCCCTAGGGTATCAGGAGGCAGCAGCTTATTGGAACAGTGTGCTTGAGGACGGTGTAGTACTGTGGATTGCCGAGAAGGACGGAGTACCTGTTGGGACGGTTCAGCTTCAGTTAGCCCAAAAAGCAAACGCTACACATCGTGCGGAAATTGCAAAGCTCATGGTGCATCCGTCTGGACGCAGGCTTGGGATCGCACGACAGTTAATGAAGGCAGCCGAAGAAGAGGCAGTGCGTCAGAATAGAACTCTACTGGTACTGGATACGCGAGTGGGAGATCCTTCTAATAGATTATACGAGTCGATCGGGTTTGTGGAAGCTGGTGTTATTCCGAACTATGCTCAATCAGCCGATGGTCAGCTGCACGCCACTCGATATTATTATAAGCCTTTAAATCTGTATTCCAGTTATAGCTGAGCATTTGCCGAATAACCGTGGTATTTACGGGTAATCATAACTTGTCATAGGATTACATACCTTTTTTCCGCGTTTATTCGACTGGTAAAGCACGGGAATTGGAACGTATAATGAAGAGGAGATCCGAAAAGGTCTTTTTTGTCATTTGACTGTACTGAATTGAAGAACGTAGCAAACACAGCGGAGGAATCAAAGAATATGAGGCTGGAGCATGATTTTTTAGGAACCAAGGAAGTGCCGTCAGATGCTTATTACGGTGTACAAACTCTAAGAGCAAAAGAAAATTTTCCAATTACAGGCCAACGATTGCATCCTGAGTTGATTAAAGCCATGGCGATTGTAAAAAAGGGAGCAGCGACGGTAAACATGGAACTAACCCGTCTACATCGCTCCAAAGCAGAGGCCATTATTCAGGCTGCTGACGAGATTATTCAAGGACAGTTGCATGATCATTTTATCGTCGATCCGATTCAGGGCGGCGCAGGCACGTCCATTAATATGAATACAAATGAAGTGATTGCGAACCGCGCGCTGGAGCTGATTGGCAAGCAGCGAGGAGACTATCAGGAGATCAGTCCTAATAATCACGTTAATATGGCGCAATCGACAAACGATGCTTTTCCTACGGCCGTACATTTGGCTGTATTAAGTATGATTGATAAGCTGTTAGTCACCATGAGTGAGCTTCAGGAAGCATTTTCCCGCAAGGCCAATGAGTTTGATAGTGTGATCAAAATGGGTAGAACTCACTTGCAGGATGCAGTACCGATCCGATTAGGGCAGGAGTTTCAGGCTTATGCGCGTGTACTGGGCCGTGATATCGGACGTGTCCGTGCGACCAAGGAGCACCTGCTAACGATTAATATGGGTGCAACAGCGGTGGGTACTGGCTTGAACGCAGACCGCCGATATATACAGCGTGTCGCTGAGGTACTGGCTGAGGTCAGTGGCTTTCCTGTGGAAGCAGATGAACATCTCGTAGATGCCACACAAAATACGGATGCCTATACCGAAGTGTCTGCTGCCTTAAAGATTTGTATGATGAATATGTCCAAGGTGGCTAATGACATCCGCTTGATGGCTTCTGGACCTCGTGCTGGTCTGGGAGAATTGAGTCTGCCTGCTCGTCAGCCAGGATCATCCATTATGCCGGGCAAGGTAAATCCAGTGATGTGTGAGGTCATTAACCAAATTGCTTTTCAGGTCATTGGTAATGATCATACAATTTGCTTGGCTTCGGAGGCGGGCCAACTGGAGCTGAACGTGATGGAGCCTGTACTTGTCTATAATTTGCTGCAATCGCTGGAAATTATGAAGCAGGGCTTCCACGTTTTCCGTGTTCATTGTGTGGAAGGAATTGAAGCAAATGTGGAGCGGTGTCGTGAATATGTAGAGAACAGCGTAGGTATTATTACAGCGCTCAATCCGCACCTCGGATATGAGGTAGTATCACGCATTGCCCGCGAAGCAATTACGACTGGCAAATCGGTACGTGAATTGTGTCTGCTGTATAATGTACTAACTGAGGAAGAATTGGACATTATATTGGACCCGTACCAGATGACTCAGCCTGGTATTGCAGGAGAATCTTTGCTGAATCGTGAATAATATTGCGGAGTTTAGAATGTAGGCAACTTTGAGATAAAATGAAGGCAGCCCCGTCGAATTCGGCGGGGTTGCTTTTGTGTAAAACTGTGTCAGTGTGATAGGTGGTAACGGTAAGCCTACTAAGGAATATACCGCTTGCATACCTGCTGTAGAAAAGGGGAAGAGGAATGCTGCTGGAGCAATTATCGGCATATAAGGAATTAGGAATAGGACTTATTGTATTACTATTACTGCTTGTGCTCACCATCAGGGGGATGATACGTGGTCGTCGGAATCGGATTTTACGTGATCTGGACCCGCGTAAAATTGGAATTCAGGATATAGATCGTATGGAGGATGGCTCGGAATTTGAGCTTTATTTGCAGCGGCTATTATCCGCACTTGGCTATAAGGACATTTATAAAACAACCAGCAGCCGCGATTTTGGAGCAGATCTGGTATTTACAGACCGTGAAGGCGCCAGAGTCGTAATTCAGGCCAAGCGTTATGCTGTACAACATCCGGTCGGCTTGGGGGCTGTACAGGAAATTTATACTTCCATGCGTTATTATGCGGCCGATAAGTCTGTTATCATCACCTCCGGACGTTACACGGAATCCTGTAAAACACTTGCTGCTGTCAACGGGGTTAAATTATTGGACCGCAATGATTTGGTGGATATGATTGACCTGTTCAAAGCCAAACGTCGTGAGGAGGTCATGGAACGTATAGAAAGTAAAACCGACGTGGTTGCCTCCAAATGGTGGAGCAAGAGCAAATCATAAAAGGGACTGAACTACTAGCCAACGAGATCGATGCCTGGTAGTCAGTCCCTTTTATTTTTAACATGATGGATCTTTATATACCGTTATCATCAGATGCCTGTCCAGACATCCTTGGCATAGCGTTTTTCCTGTTGGAGATGATCCAACCATTGCTGCGCTTCTTCTTTACTTGTATGGTGTATATCCGCGTAGGCCGCACAGAGCGTGTCTTCAACGTCGGGGGCCATCCGGCTACCATCACCGCATACATACAGATGCGCTCCTTCATCAAGCAAGTGAATCAGAGTGTCTGCATCTTCATTCATAACGTGCTGTACATACCTTTTAGGTTGACCAGGCAGACGTGAAAAGGCTGTATGAACCGTAACGATTCCTTCCTGCTCCCAGGCTTGCAACTCTTGCTTGTATAGATAATCGAGCTTTGGATCACGGCAGCCATAGTATAAATGAGCCTCGCCGAGCTGTTCTCCTCTCTCCTTAAGCACATGGCGTGTTTGGAGAAATCCGCGGAATGGGGCAACACCAGTACCCGGACCGACCATGATGACAGGCACGGTCGGGTCTTCCGGCAAACGGAAGCCAGACTGAGGCTTTCGCACAAAAATGACAACCGGATCACCTGGCTGGAGCTGTGCCAAATAATTGGAGGCAATACCAAGGTATTCGCCCTTTCCACTACGGGCTGGTCCACGCACAACGCTCACAGTTATACTCGCCGAATTCTCCGATTCAAGCGGAGAACTGGAGATGGAGTAGTATCTAGGCTTGAGTGGTGGTAACAGCGAGATGAAGTTTTCAAATGGCAGCTCACAGGCTGGATACTTCTCCAGAATATCTAGCATCGTGACACGCTTCTTTCGTATCTCTTGATCAAAGGTGGTATCCTCTAGCAAAGCTTCGATTTCTTTCTTGTGCGGGGGACACACTGTAAAGGATGCCAGTTGCCGTAGCTGGGCTCTGGTTGCCGATTCTTGCAGTTCCACACTGAGAGTGAGCAAATCTCCTACACTGACAGGCCGATCTAAGGGGAGATGCGCTGCATCCCGGTCACTGCCTCTCAATACGATGTAGTCTTGATCCTGTAACTTAAAGCGTTGCATTACCCTATTCACCAGCGAAGCAGGATTACGCGGCAAAACACCCAGATGATCACCCTCGCGGTAGGACAATCCGGTTGGTAATTGGATCTCCAGATGCCGTGTACTGCGTTCACTTTCAGCAGCGTGCAATTCACGATTCACGGTAACAATGGCAGTAGCTGCCTCATAGTTGGCCGCCAGAGGAGCGCTAAGTACGTCGCTTACAAACTCTATGCTCAGACTGCTGGTATCCTGTGGTTCTGTACCACTGTGCTCTATCCCGAAAGTATTCAGCAATTCCGGCCATAAGCCGTGGTTCCAGGCTTCCCAATCCTTCTCGAAGTCACCACTAGCGTCGCCCTCGCCGCGATCATACAGTCGTTTTGCCCCTTTGGCAGCCAGCAGTTCATCGATCATCCTTGGAATGCGCTGATACGTGCTGGCCCAATTCCGGTCACCGCAACCAAAGACAGCGTACCTTATACCTGCCAATTGTCCCTCATCTACCTCCTTCAACCATTCTACGAAGGCGTCCGCATTATCCGGCGGATGCCCGTTATAAGATGCGGTCGTAATAAGTACCACGCCTTCTTTAGGCAAATGGTCCACATGATCATTCAGAGTTGCTATGCTGCTGTTGAAACCCCAATTCCGACCTAAATCGGCTAGTTCACCTGCAAGTCCCTCAGCTGTACCTAGATTCGAGCCGTATAAAGACAACAAAGAAGTATCATGCTTTTCGGCATGGGGGGTTGCAACTTTTTGTTCCTCCTTTTCATGAAGTTCTTGAGCGGCACCTGGCAGCATGATGGTAGTCTGTGTGCTGCGCGGACGTACTTGAATGGTGAAGCCTTCAGGCTTGAGTGTGAGCGTCTCTTTGACTTTCAACTCATAATGAGTATGATCAATCAGCTCAAAATGTTTCAGTACCATCCCCAGCACAAGGGTGGCCTCCTGTAAGGCAAACTGTTGTCCAATACAAGCACGTTGACCGTTGCCAAACGGCTTATAAGCATCTTGTGGGATGACGGATGGGTCCTCAAAGCGTTCCGGTCTAAATTCCTCAACATCTTCACCCCAAGCCTCAGTATCACGGTGCAGTTTCGGGATGAGTACATTGACACTGTCGCCTTTTTTAAGCGGATAGGTTCCGTCGAGCAGTGTATCTTCTTTGGCAAAGAGAGAGAAGGCGGGCGCTGTCGGCCATAGTCGCAGAGCTTCATTCAGTATCATCCTTATGTACTTGAGCTCACGCACCTGAGTATAGGAAGGCAGCGAATCGGTGAGCACGCGATCTACTTCTTCATAGGCTTTAGTTAGCGTTCGTGGATTTTTAAGCAAATAGTAAATGGCAAAGGATAAAAGCCCACTGGTCGTTTCATGACCGGCGATGAGAAAGGTGATGATCTGATAACGGATATTTTCATCATCCAGCGTTTCACCTGTTTCCGGGTCCTTGCCTTCCAGCATACGTGCCAGTAAATCCTCTTCACCTTGGTTGCCCACGGTTTTGCGTTCTTGAATAATGCTGTCCACTAGAGAGAACATCGTTTCGATGTCGTGTTTAAACTGTTTTTTCTTCGATAACATCAGCTTGTTTTGCAAATTGAGGCGTTGCAACTGACCCATTGCTTCATCCAGTGCGCGTGTCATACTGGTCACGAACGGATGGGGCTGGTCGCGGTAAAAGCTGTTAAAACGATAATTAAAGCCGCATAATCCGATGGTATCCAAAGTCAGCCGGGTCATATCTTCCGGTACCTCTACACTTTCATCTGGATTGAGCCGAGACCATTTCTGTACCAGCTGAACAGCAAGATCAAGCATCATATTGTGGTAACCCTTCATAGCCCGCTGACTGAAGCTTGGTAGCAATATTTGGTGGGCCTTGCGCCAGTTCGGTTCCTCAGTCCAGCTTGTGAATAGTCCGTCTCCGGCAAAAGCTCGTACTTTTTGTAAAGGAGCCCACACCTGTTTGTCGAAACGGGATTCATCACAAGCATCTGCGACCAGCTTATGACCGGAAATATAAATGTTCGTTCCTTCAGGCAGATCCATGCGAAAGATGGGACCGTGCTCATTAGCAAGCTTAACCAGAGACTGGACAGGGGCATGTGTATCGATCAAGGGCAGATTTCCTAAGGGACCATATGTTTTAGGCTGCGGAATTGAATTTGTTGAAGTCATTCTAAATGTAGCTCCTTTCAGTTTCAACATAGAGTGATGGTTTCAGTTTCAAAATACCTAGGTTTTTCAATGGAAATTACACTTTAATCTTTCGAGATAAACGGAAATAAATGAATTTAGACAGTTCGTATAATAAAAACAATGCAAAATATACATTTTTTACATAATAAACAAAGACATCACACTTCTATTAACAATGAATTTACAGAAACTCTTATGAAAAAATATGCTTTTATAACCGATATAAAGATGTTGGGGATTTACATTTTATGTTGAGGTGATATGTCATGAAGAAACGAGCTCTATTATTAACTTTTAGGTGGATTCCCATTGTCACGATTTTTGCATTATTGGTAAGTGCATGTGGGCAATCAGACGTACAAACCAAGGCCGAACCCATTAAGGTGGGAATCGTACTGTCAGATATTGGTCTGGGTGACCAATCTTACAGCGACGCGGCTTTTCGAGGTTTAGTCAAGGCACGGGATGAGGGGAAGATTGTTTTTGAATACCGGGAAATAACTGAGACCAAGACGTATGATGCTGCTTTTAATCAGCTTGTTCAAGAAAAAGCAGATTTAATCATTGGGTTGGGTTATATGGTGAAGGACAGTTTGGAGGCCGTTGCCAAAAAGAATCCAGACCGTAAATTTTTAATCGTGGATGAAACATCGGAATTGCCGAATGTGGCCTCCATTACGTTCAAAGCAGAAGAGGGCAGTTTTATGGCCGGAGTTGTTGCCGGTTTGACGAGTCGTACGGAACAGGTGGGTTTTCTTGGAGGTGCGGAATCTCCTCTGCTGAAAAAGTTTGAAATTGGGTATCGTGCAGGGGTGCAATCAGTCAAACCTAATGCGAAAGTTACGGCAACGTATGCAGGAGATTTTGGCAAGCCGGAGCTGGGTACGAAAATTGCAGATGACATGATCAACCAGAATCAGATTGATGTCATTTTTGCAGCAGCAGGGCTAACCGGTGTAGGTGCATTACAGGAAGCGCAGAAGCAGCATAAATTCGCCATCGGGGTCGATAGCGACCAGTTTTTTATTGCGGAAAAAGCGGTAGTGACCTCAATGATTAAAAATGTAGACACTGCAATTTATACAGTAGTCAAAGGCTTTGCAGATCATCAAAGAAAATTTACGGAGAAGGATATGGTGTTTGGACTTGCGGAAGAAGGTATAGGTTTGGCGCCTATTCGTGTCGTGACACTGAATCCGGATCAGCAAAAGGTGATGGATGATTTAATGGAAAAAATCAAATCCGGCACACTTACTGTACCCACCCAATAAATTTTCGCAAACGGAGGATGAATGCTGATGAAACTGCAAGGTAAACTGGTGCTTAACGCGATGATTTCCCTGATCGCTTGCCTGGCTTTAGTAGCTTATATCATTTTTGAATTGTTACGTATTAACGCTCAAAGCAGTAATCTTGTTCCAGCTATGTTGAATGTACAGCAACTTAATGCCTATTTGATTCAGTCGGGGCAGGCGCTGCAAAATTATTCTACTTCCATGACGGAGAGCAACAAAGCCGATGTGCAAAATCAGCTAACTCAGTCTGAAAAAACGATTACTTTGCTTTCACAGGGCATGATGCAGACCGAAGCACAGCAAAAGCGACTGGATACGATTAAAACAAAATTCAGCCAATTGAAAGCAGCAACGGAAAAAGCGATGAGTGCTCAGAACAGCCCAGAATCCAAACGAGAGGCCATGCGTGCCCAGGGGATTCAGAACGATGTATTTATGCTGGATCTACTGACCAAGGCGCGTTACGAACAATACACAGAAGAGTTGACCAAGAGTATTCGTTTTACTTGGCAATTAGCCTTGACAGGCGCAGTTCTACTTCTGGTGGCGGTCGGGCTATATAATACATATACCTCCAGGCAGCTTGCCCTTAGAACCCGCAAGTTAACGGATGCAGCGAAGCAAATTGCCGAGGGGAATTTAACCATTCAACTTCCTCAAACAAAGGGCCGAGATGAACTAGACGAGCTCAATGAATCTTTCCGTGTTATGATCGGGAACTTGCGCAGCATTGTACTCTCCATTGATCAGGCGGGGAATCGTGTCGATCTGATGGCTCGGGATATTGATCAGCACAATGAGGCCATGAAGGAAATTGTGACACAAGTCAGCACATCAACAGAGGAACTTGCGATAGGCAGTCAGAAAATTGCTGAGGACCTGTCATCGACGGTTGGCGTGGTGGATGATATGCAGCAGAAGTTTGAATCAAATCTGCTGGAGACCACGCAATCCACCGCGTATAGTGAGGATGCTTTGCGTGTCATTGAGCAGGGTGCGCGTGTCATGAGTGATCAAATGCGAATCGTTGCGGAGAATCGTTCAGCAATGTCCGAAGTGGAGCAAACAGTCAGAGAGCTGGAGTCTAATGCAGCCGAGATCACAACTATGACCGGTTATGTATCTGAAATTGCCAGCCAGACGTCGCTCTTATCCTTGAATGCGTCGATTGAGGCTGCACGTGCGGGTGAAGCGGGAAAAGGCTTTGCTGTTGTTGCCAATGAAGTGAAAAAACTGGCGAGTCAATCTGAATCTGCTGTAAAGAAAATTTATACCGCTGTTGAGGGGATCACGCAGGCTATGGATAAGGTGAAGGCTTCTGTGGAGCAAAGTCAGGAGCTGTTCCGCGAGCAGGAGAAGGCAACCTCCTCCACCGGAGAATCGTTTAGAGAGATTAGTGGCAAAGTGCAGCAAATTGCCGGCCAAGTCAGCAAGTTATCCATAGACATGAATGTATCGCGAGAACTGAGTGTACAGGTGCAGCAAGCTATTGAGAATATTAGCGCAATCACTCAGCAGTCCGCCGCAGGCAGTGAAGAGATTACGGCTTCCACGGTGGAGCAGAAGCGTTCCTTCGAGGAATCGGCTGAGAAGGTAAAGGAGCTTCGCCAGATTCGCGAGGAGATGCAGCGGGAACTGAATCGTTTTCAGGTGGAAAAGACGAGCTAAACACTGTAATACGAATACCTATGCTGCTGACCAATGAAGGCAGGCAGCACGTAAGAAGAAGTTCTACCTTGTACAGGGAGACTTCTTCTTTTTATTTTTAATGATGTGACTTCTGTTAAGTTTGATTTGTAAAAGCAGGAAATTCCACTTCATGCGTCAAATAGATGTAGAGGTAATATGTCATCTAATATAGAGTAAGAGGAAGATGGACAACGTAGTCCGGAAGGATGAAGTTACAGGAATGTTGCGACTTAAGCTTCGTTTGATACTGAAAAATAAGCAGACAAGACTGATCCTGCTGCTCACGCTGTGCGTGTCGCTCGTGATAAGCGTAATCGGCTTGCTATCGTATTCAAGATACCGTGAAGGTTTGGATACCGAGCTGAACACACCTAATATAGAATTGTTGCAAATCAATCTGGATGTGACCAATCAGGCTTTTCGTGAGTCGGATAACAAGGCGCTGGATGCGGCTTATCATCCGGATGTAGAGTCTTTTATACGTATTCATACGGACGGAAAGTCGGTATCCAACAAAGCTTCCGTTATAGATCGGCTTCAGAAATATTTGAAAACCCTTTCTTCGAGCGAAGAAATTTATTCGGTTGAAGTCATTTCTTTGGAGAATCATGCTCTCATCTCCAGCAATTATGGTTATTTGCCCGATTGGAACCAGGCACCGGATACAACCTGGGTTCCCTGGATTCAGAACATCCAAAAAAAGCCGCTACTGATTAAGCGAAGATGGTATGGCACGGATCAACAGCATGGCACGATAGAACTGCTCTCGCTGGCTAGGCCTATAGTCGAGAATGGACAGGTCATGGGTGCAGTGTTAATCAATCTGGATTACGACCGTTTTTTCTCCAAACTGTATATTCATTTATCCAACTCGCAATACGTCTATGATCTGGAGGGCGAGCTGATCTATCCCAAGCTGAGATCGTCCTTACCCTTAAATGAGATGGGCAGGGTTTTGAAAGAGCTGGATGTGAATCCTTACGCTTATGTAGGAATTGGAGATATGGAATATATGGCGAACCAGACATTCTCCGATGTCACAGGGTGGCGTCTAGTATCACTCGTGCCGATGGACAAGCTGCTGAAAAATGTAAAGTTGGCGCGCAATATGATGCTGTGGCTGGCTTTGATCTCTATCCTGGCTGGGTGCTCAGCGGTTTACTATTACAGTTATGCCGCTTTTCGCCCCATGAAAAAAATTAATAGCCTCTTGAATTCAGGCAATAAGGGAACGCGCCAGGGAGGATTGTATGATCTGGAACCTGTGATTAGCAAGTTGGTTGGAGAATTTCAACGCAAATCATTGGTGGTAGAGCGAAGCTTGCCGGAGCTGCGTTCCAAATATATAGAAGATGTCATCCAGCGTAGAATGGGTGTACAGGAAATGCGTACGAAATGGGAGCAGTATTTTTCTGATTGGGACCGTACTTCTTTGGTTGTTATGGTCGTGTCGATTGATCGGTATTCTATATGGACCGCAAGCTTTCCAGAAGAGGACAAAATGCTGCTCAAATATGCGCTGAACAATATTTTGCTGGAGATGCTTGAGCCTCAGTGGAAAGCAGTCAGTGCGCCAGAGGAGGAAAATGGTCTGGTTGTCCTGCTGCAGCTCAGGGAGAGTGTATATGAAGTTGGAGCAGAGGGAGCAGCCAAAGAGAGAACATGGCTTCGTAAGAGCGTTGACAGGCTAATTCAGGTTGTTGGGGAGTATCTTCCCATGACTATTTCGGTAGGGATCGGCCATAAGGTCACAGATATTCAAGAGGTACGGGCGTCTTTTATACAAGGAAAAGAGGCGCTTAATTTACGTTTATACGAGGGGTATGGACGTTCACATATGAATATGAGCAGCAACATAAATGTGAAATGGGATTGCATAGTGGATGTGCATTCACAGGATCAGGCTCAGGATGCAAGATTACTGGACCATCGGCGTGTGGATCTGATTCGTGCTGTGGAGTCACAGAAGCCTGGTGCAAGTGCAAAGCTAGTCAGCCAATGGGTAGAAGAACTTCGACACTATAGGACATCTCCAAACCAGGTCTACCTATTTGTTCATGAACTGCTGGAAGATTTGCTAAAATGGTGTACCACTCAGAGTGTGACACCGCCAGATCAGCTCGCTGATTATCATTGGAATCAGATTGTGACACTAGACCTTCAAGACATTGAGCTTTTGCTGGCCATTATGTTGACTGATATTGAAGAAAAATGGCATGGACGCCAACAGTCCAAAGATTTTGTACGCGTACAAGAGATGATCGACTATATGGAAAACTATCTGCATTTGAACATCGGGCTTCAGGAAATTGCGGATCATGTTCACATGAGCGTGTCCTCGGTGAGCAGTATGTTCAAGGAGGAAACGGGGAGTACCGTTTACGATTATTTGACTGGATTACGTGTCAAAAAGGCATGCATATTGCTATGTGAAACGCATTTGAAAATTGGTGAAATTGCAGAACAGGTCGGGTACCGAAATGAGAACAGCTTTATTCGTGTATTCCGCAAGTATAAACAAGTGACCCCAGGGAAATTCAGACAAATCAACAAATCTTCTAATGAATATGCAGATCGGTCAAAAGATCGGCGCTTTGGTGAAATCGAAGATAAATACGAGGATTAGGCGATAGATGTGGACCTCCACGGTGCGGTACATTGACTTCATGTAAGCGTGAACAATATGTCCGTAAAGGTTGGAGGTGACAACGGGTGCAAGATGGGCCCAGTTCATTTTTGGAGAAGAGGAAGCGTAATGAAGAAAAAGCCATGGCAAAAATATGTGCTGGTTGCGGCAGGAGTGGCTATGCTTTCTGCCTTGAGTATCAGTGAATATGTGGATCACCGTACCCTGCAGGATCACAGTCGTATATTTCCTGCGAAGCCAGTAACGCTTGTCGTTCCATATGCGGCGGGGGGCGGTACAGATATTACCGCAAGAGCGTTGGCTAAAGCCGCCGAAAAGCATCTCGGGCAGCCGATCATCGTCGTTAATCGAACAGGAGGCGGCGGTTCTGTCGGGCTGATGGAGGGAGCTGAGGCGCAGGCGGACGGTTATACCGTAACGTATCTGGTCGCTGAACTGACTACATTACCACATTTGGGACTGCTACCAATCACCTACGAGCGTTTTAAGCCGCTGCTTCAAACCAATATGGACCCTTCTGCCATTACGGTTCGGGCGGATGCGCCTTGGAAGACAGCGGAGGCATTTCTGGAGGATGCTAGGGTCCATCCAGGCAAGCTGAAAATGGGTAATGCAGGCACAGGAAGCATCTGGCACCTCGCTGCCGCGATGCTGGAGCAGAAAAGCGGAGTCCGCTTTACCCATATTCCTTATGAGGGAGCAGGCCCAGCAGTTTCTGCTTTAATGAGTGGATTCGTGGATGCTGTACCCGTCAGCCCCGCAGAAGTAAAGAAATACGTGGACGATGGGAAGCTTCGCATACTGGCGATCCAAGCAGACACTGTTTCGGAAGCGTTTCCAAAAGTGCCGACACTTCAGCAGGCGACTGGGCTACGTGTCCATTTTATCGGCACTTGGAGAGGGCTGGCTGTACCCAAGGATACACCGAATGAGGTGGCTCAAACGTTAGCGGATGCACTGATCAAGGGGACGAAAGATGAGGAATTCAGGGAGGAAATGCGGAAGCATGGGTTAGGGTTGCGTGTCCATGATGCAGAGGCATTCGCACGTCAACTGAAGGATAGTCATGATACTTTCGCCAAATTAATTCCTGAACTCGGCTTAAGCCGCAAGTAAAACGGCCTTGTTTTTGCATTGGCAAAAACGAAAGGGTTGAATGAAGTTATGAAAATCAAACAAAATATCGATAAAATTCCTGGGGGCATTATGCTGGTGCCGCTGTTTATTGGCGCACTTTTTCATACGTTTACTCCATGGGCAGGCGACTATTTTGGATCTTTTACCAAGGGATTGATGACCGGTACGGTGCCCATTTTGGCAGTGTGGTTTTTTTGTATGGGTGCTTCCATAGATGTGCGAGCGACAGGCACTGTATTGCGTAAATCGGGAACGCTCGTATTGACTAAAATCGCGGTCGCCTGGGTCGTGGCGATCATAGCGTCCAGATTGCTGCCTGTTGGCGGCGTAGAAAGTGGGCTATTTGCAGGTTTGTCGGTGCTGGCGCTGATCTCGGCTATGGATATGACGAACGGCGGGCTCTATGCCTCCATTATGCAGCAGTATGGCTCCAAGGAAGAGGCAGGAGCATTTGTGCTGATGTCACTGGAATCGGGCCCGCTGGTGACCATGCTTATTCTAGGTAGTACCGGACTGGCCGTTTTTGAACCGCAAACATTTGTCGGTGCCGTATTACCATTTTTGGTCGGCTTTATGTTGGGCAATCTGGATCATGATTTCCGTAAATATTTTGGAAACGCGACACAGGCTCTGATTCCATTTTTCGGTTTTGCACTGGGGTGTTCCATTGACCTGAGTGTTATTGTTCAGACAGGCGTACTAGGTATTTTGTTGGGTATTTTTGTCATTATCATTACAGGTATTCCGCTGATTCTGGCGGACAAATATATTGGTGGTGGCAATGGTACGGCAGGAATTGCAGCCTCCAGCACAGCAGGTGCAGCGGTAGCCAATCCAGTCATTGTTGCCAATATCAAACCTGAATTTTTGCCTGTTGCACAATCTGCAACAGCATTAGTAGCCGCTTCGGTCATAGTGACCTCTATTTTGGTGCCAATTCTGACGGCATACTGGGCCAATTATATGAAGCGCAAGGGGGAGTCCAAAGGAGCGGGACCTGTAACTCCAGGGGCGAATGTACCTAAATAAAGTTTGAATAATGAGGGCTCAATTCATCGACGTTACCATTACCCGGGAAATGTTGTGTCAGTTACAGTTACACCTTATATCCTGACATGATAAAACTTGTCCTAAAACGCTTCTGCCAACATACATATGTAAGCAGAGGAGCGTGATGGAATTGGAAAACAAGGTGCGTCGCTATTACCAGTTAAAGCAAAAGCAAAAAGAAATTGAAGGCGAACTGGCTGATTTGCGTAATGACATTACCGCTCATTGTGCAGAGCAGGAAGTATCCGATTGGGAAATTGGCAACTACAGAGTCAGGATTGTACAGCAGCACCGCAAGGAATACGATCATGCGAAATTGTATGATGCATTGCCCGATCCTCAACTATGGCGCTTGTTTTCAAAACCAGATTCTTCAAAAATTGCCAGCTTGCTAAAGCTTAAGGTCATCGCAGACGAGCAAATAAAAGATGCCGTTTCTCATAAAACGGTGACGTTGTTGCAAGTGGATAAAAAGTAAATAAAAAGAGCTGTCCCCGTTTACGGAGCCAGCTCTTTTTATTGAATGTGGTTAGTAGTCTTCCAACTATTCATCTATTAAGCTATTGATCAGACAAACCTTTTCCCATGCCTTTGAGAAAATGAATACCGAACCCCATTGCCCGGTTTACATCCGGGTCATTCATGGCCTTCATAAGATCACGCAGCCGCGTCTTTTTATTCTGCTTTAGATGCTCTTCGGCTTCATTCAAACCTGTAGTGACGCTGTTTGCCAGTTTTTTCATCAGCCCGGGGTCTACCTCGGACAGCATCCCTGCTGCACCCATCAGATTATTGATCATGTTCGTCACAGGCTTGCGCGTCGCTTGTCCTACAGCGATTTTGGCGATGGTTTCTTTGGCTTTTAGCATAGACTGGGCTGCTTCGAGAAGACCGCTGTCGTGCAGCTCCCGTACAATTTCAAGTGTCTTCTGCAATGCTGCCCCATTGTCCGCAAGATCGGCAGTCAGTTGATCCAGGGATTGTTTTTGCCGTTCTTCTGCTGTCAAAATACGTTTTCTCACAATTGAAATAGGCTTAGCCATGGTTTGACCTCCTTATTTTTGATCTACCAAATCGACGTAACCGGGACGATTCCACTTACGGTTCACTTCAACCCCATTTTGCGGATGCCGCTTTTTATAACGTGGATTGATACGAGGCAGTGGATTCTGACCATCGATCTCCAAAATTTGCATCCGTACTTTGGTTTGTTTATAGGCTGGTGTACGGGTGATGACATCAAATGCTCCACCAGTTAATAGATTGACAGCACCCTCATGGCTGGTAGAGTGCATTGGCACATAAATTTCAGTTCCCTGTACCCGGTCCGTCACCAGAACACGTAGCTTGACCGCACCATAGGGAGATTCCAGCCGAACCAGCGATCCGTCTGTAACTCCACGCTCCTCAGCCAACTCAGGGGAAACTTCCACAAATACTTTTGGAAGTTTGAGCTGAAGGCCTGTTGACTTTGTCGTCATATTTCCTTCATGAAATTGTTCGAGCAGTCGACCATTATTTAAGGTCAGATCGAATTCAGCGGGGTACTCTTTTGGTGGTACATATTCGAAAAGTCCCAAGCGTGCTTTTTTATCTGGAAAGTTAAAGCCGTTGGTATGCAGAAGCGGTGTGTTGCTACCATCCGGCGATCCCCAATGGAAGCTGTTCCAGCCTTCCAATACGTCATAATTACATTGGGAGAAAAATGGAGTGAGCGCCGCCATTTCCTCAAAAATTTCACTCGGATGACTGTAATCCCAATCAAATCCCATGTGCTTGGCAAATTGGCTGAAAATCCACCAATCCGGTTTGCTGTCTCCTACAGGGCGGAGCGCCTCGTATAAACGCTGTACGCGACGTTCGGTGTTTGTGAAGGTTCCGTCTTTTTCGAGTGAAGGTACGGCTGGCAAAATGACATCAGCGAATTCAGCTGTCTTGCTCAGAAATACATCCTGAACGACAAGGAAATCCAAATTCGCCAGCATTTCTTGGGTATGGTTGGAGTCCGCATCCACCCATGCCATTTCTTCTCCAGCGATATACATACCTTTGAGCTTACCCGTCTCAATGGCTTCCAGCATTTGAATGTTGTCCAGTCCGCGTTGGCTTGGAATTTGTACGCCGTAGGCCGCTTCGAACTTGGAACGAATGGCATCGTTCGTTACGGGCTGATAGCCAGGGAAAATATCTGGCATCGTACCCATATCGGCAGCGCCCTGCACATTGTTATGACCACGAAGCGGATATGCGCCTGCACCCGGACGCATAAAGTTGCCAGTCACCAGCAGCAGGTTGGCAATTGCAATCGAAGTGTAGGAGCCTGCGATGTTTTGTGTCACGCCCATACCCCAGCAAATGGCCGTGCCATCCGCTTCGTGAATCATGGTTGCTACCTGAATCAGCGTCTCTTTGGAAATGCCAGTTTCCTGTTCGGCGAATTCCAAGGTGAAGTTCTCCAGCAATTTCAAATATTCAGGATAGAAATTTACATGTTCCTCAATGAATTTAGCATCATGCCAGTTTTGCTCAATGATGTATTTGGCTACAGCGGATAACCATACATAATCCGTACCTTGCTTCGGACGCATGAACAGATCTGCGCGTTCTGCCATTTCATGTTTGCGCAGGTCCACCGAGATCAGCTTTTGACCATGCAGCTTATGCGCACGTTTGATGCGGGTAGCCAGCACAGGATGTCCTTCTCCCGGCGCACAGCCGACCAGTATGACCAAACCTGCTGAGGCAATGTCTTTAATCGTACCGCTGTCTCCGCCGATGCCTCCGGTGTATTGTAGACCCCATGATGCAGGAGATTGGCAATACCGTGAGCAGTTATCAACGTTATTCGTTTGGAACACCTGACGAGCCAGCTTTTGCATCAGATAATTTTCTTCATTGGTAAATTTGGACGAAGAAATAAAGCCGAGTGCCTCGCCGCCGTAGGTTTCTTTGATCGCTCCCATTTTGCTGGCCATCAGGCTCAAGGCTTCTTCCCAGGTTGCTTCCACGAATTCGTCTCCTTGACGAATTAAAGGCGAGGTCAAACGCTGATCGCTATTCACAAAATCCCAACCGAATTTCCCTTTGACGCATGTCGAAATGCCGTTAACAGGCCCCTCAGAGGTAGGTTGTACCTTCAAAATTTTGCGGCCTTTGGTCCAAACTTCAAAGCTGCAACCTACACCACAAAACGTGCAGACGGTTTTTGTTTTTTTCGTACGTGTTTCACGCATCGCTGCTTCAGCTTCCGAAATTGCAAAAATACCGCTGTAGCCTGGCTCCACTTCCTTAATTAGATCAACCATTGGATTTAATAAATCCTTATTTATGCCGCTCATGAAGCCGGCCTCTCCCAGCATGGACTTTTCCATCAAGGCGTTACATGGGCAGACCGTTACACACTGACCGCAGCTGACGCAGGAGGAATCGTTAATTGCAACTCCTTCATCCCAGATCACGCGAGGGCGTTCAGCCTCCCAGTCGAGGGACAGTGTTTCATTGACCTGAAGGTTCTGACATACCTCTACGCATTGGCCGCATGCAATACATTGATTGGGATCATAACGGTAAAAAGGGTGGGACATATCCACTTCTGTGGGATCAACCTTCGGTCGATATGGATATTTTTGATGTTCAATTTCCATAAGCTCTGCGGTGTTATGCAGTTTACAATTACCGTTGTTGTTATCGCACACTGTACAGTAGAGGAGGTGATTTTCCAGCAAACGATCCATAGCCTCGGTTTGAGCTGCTTTTGCGCGATCTGAATGTAGATGAATATTCATTCCATTCGTAGCAAGTGTTGAACAGGAGCGTACAAGCTTTCCGTCTACTTCCACGATACATGTGTCACAGGTGCGGATCGGATCCACTTCGGGAACGTAACACAGTTGGGGATGGGCAATATTGTTTTCGTTGATTACTTCAAGAATGGTTGCACTGCTATTCGTTTTCAGTTCCTGTCCGTTTAATGTAATTTTGATCGTACTATCCGTCACGGTTCAGGCTCCTTTCAGATTTTGAATTTTAAAATTGGGAACAAAAAAACTCCACCATAAACACAAGTGCTCGTGTTTAAGCACTTGTGTTTATGGTGGAGTAGTGACCAAGCTCTAGGTCCTGGAGGCCAATCCGCCATAGGAGTATGTATTAATACCAGACAGTACGCACCGTCTGTATATCAATAAATTGAATATGTCATTTTCTGCATGTCATCTGGTGTAACTATAGCGTAAAATTTAAGATAGTTCAACGGTGATTTATTAAAATTTTTAATCGATAATGATTATCAATTGAGAAAGCGAAAAATCATTGACAAACGTTCCAGGATTGCTAACAATAGGAATGTATCTATTTGAGAGCATTCGTGAATGGAGTGTACGTGAGAATCGCGTATATTTTATTTGGCGCAGCGCTTGTTAGTTTGATTTTTCTATATCACATGATGTGAGGATTCGTAAAATCCTGATGTAGATAAATTAACCGGCATTTAGCAGATTCTTCGGTATTCATAAGCGAAGAAGTTGTTGTGATGCCGGTTTTTTGGTTCAGTTTAGAGTTTAAAGAGGTTTATTAATGAAGACGGATTGAGGTGAACGGGATGGCGAACCGCAGCGACGATCAATGGAATCGTCCGTTACGGGACTTGAGAATATCCGTCATAGACCGATGTAATTTTCGGTGCCGATATTGTATGCCTGAAGAAATATTTGGCCATGACTATCCGTTTTTGCCAAAAGAAAAAATATTGACCTTTGCGGAAATTACCCGCCTTTCTCGTATCTTTGTCTCGCTGGGTGTTACAAAGCTGCGCATTACTGGGGGTGAGCCGTTGCTGAGGAAAGATTTGTCCTCGCTCATTCATTCGCTAACTCAACTCGATGGGGTCGAAGATATTGCCATGACGACAAACGGTGTCTTTTTGCCTAAATATGCAGCGTCACTACGGGAGGCGGGGCTGAAGAGAGTGACAGTTAGTCTGGATTCGCTTGATGATGATCGATTCCGCCGAATGAACGGGGGGAGAAGCAGTGTAAAGGCGGTGCTGGAAGGTATTGAGGCTGCAGCTCAAGCGGGAATGCAGGTGAAAATAAATATGGTCGTGCAAAAGGGCTTTAACGATCAGGATATCGTGCCCATGGCCGACTATTTTCAAAAGAAAAAGCATATTTTGCGCTTTGTTGAATTTATGGATGTAGGCAACACCAATGGCTGGAAATTGGATCAGGTTGTTTCCAAGCAACAGATCATCGAAACGATCCACGAGCACATGCCGTTAGAACCTGTTCCACCCCAATACAAAGGTGAGGTAGCGACGCGCTATAGGTATCTGGACAGAGACGGGGAAATCGGCATTATTTCATCCGTTACGGACGCTTTCTGCTCCACATGTACACGGGCGAGAATTTCTGCTGAGGGCTCCTTGTACACATGCCTGTTTGCGTCTAAAGGGTACAAGCTTCGCACGATGCTGCGGTCCGAGCAATCCGATGATGAGATTAGATCTTACATTGAGCGTGTATGGAGAGGACGTACCGACCGCTATTCAGAGGAACGGTTGACTCATACAAAGCAAGCATCGTCCAAAATTGAAATGTCACATATCGGCGGGTGAACCAAAGAGCCAGCCTGTCAGAAACAAGGGAGTTGAGCACATGGAAAAGCCGGCTGAGGTAAAACGCGAGATCCTACGTTACCGGGACGGTCAAATCAAGCGTTTTGAAGACACAGTGGTGACGGAGTATCCGGTGACCATTAAAATCAATCAGCAGGAATTTGCCACCATGGTTTGTACACCAGAGTATGTAGAGGATATGGCAGTAGGCTTTTTGGCCTCTGAAGGCGTCATTCAACGGTATGATGATATCGAAGATATTTGGGTTCAGGAAAAAGAAGGATTTGTTCATATTAAAACCCGTCGGATGAATGAGTTTTATCAAAACTTTCATTCCAAACGATACATTACCTCCTGCTGCGGAAAAAGTAGACAGGGATTTTACTTTATAAATGATGCCAAAGTGGCAAAAAGAATGAATGATGCTCATGTTACGGTATCTTTCGATGACTGTTTTCGGCTGATGAATTTGATGCAAACCTCGGCACATACGTTTCAGGAGACTGGTGGCGTTCACAATGCTGCGCTGTGTGATAAAGACGGAATAATCCTGTCCAGAATGGATATCGGCCGACACAATGCGCTCGATAAAATCTATGGGTACTGCCTAAAGCATGATATTATATTACAAGATAAAATCATCGTATTCAGTGGGCGCATCTCGTCTGAAATTTTGTTGAAGGTTGCGAAAATTGGTTGTGAGGTTGTTTTGTCCAAGTCAGCTCCCACAGAGCTTGCACTTGAATTGGCAGAGGATCTCGGGATTACTACCGTAGGTTTTATACGAAGTCGTTCTTTGAACGTGTACACGCACACGGAGCGGATTGATGAACTGGTAGAATCTAAAATATAATATAAAAAATAATCAATGTAGACCATCATCGTTAACCAGCATGGAATAAAACCTTTCGAGGTATTAGTTCATGTTGGTTTTTCTTGGTGTATATGCGATGGTCATTCTTGTACTGAAAGGGGGGAACCTACTTAATGAACTATCATATTCAAGTATTTGCCGGACTTGCAGAACTGATGGGAAAGCCTATGATCACGGTGTCTGCTGATCAGGAAACGATGACCGTCAGCGAATTAAAAGACTTGCTGTCCAAATATTTTCCTGAAGCAGCGGCCCAGTTGCAGGGGGCTTTTGTTGCCAGAAATCAGGCCTACGCCGCTCCTGAGGATCTGGTTAGTATACATGATGAGATTGCGATTATTCCTCCGGTTTCAGGAGGATGAGTTTCAATAACAGATTAGGTGAATTCGATAGATAGGGTGTATTAAAGGGGGGCGGGTGCATAATGCAATATCATATTCAATTATTCGCAGGTATGGCGGAACAATTTGGTGACGTGATCACTATGGAACTTTCACAGGAAACGGTGACCATTGCAGACATTCGAACAAGGCTGAATGAGCTGTACCCGGAGATAGCTTCACAACTGTCAGGTTCTTTTTTTACCCATCATAAGAAGTTGGCTTCTCCAGATGAACTTGTGCTTCCATCAGACGCAATTGCTCTTCATCAGTCAGCACCCGGAATGGAGACGGTCGTTTCAAAATGTGGCTTATACGCTATTACCTACGATCTGATTGATGCCGATGAGGTAACCTCCAAGGTACACGACCCTTCACATGGGGCTTCATTGACCTTTAATGGTACGACTCGGGAATTTACACAAGGTCAGCGAACGGTGCTGCTTGAATATGAAGCATATGTGCCGATGGCCATGAACACGATGAAGCAGATAGGTGACGAAATTGCAGATCGTTGGCCGTCAACGCGCACTGCTATTACACATCGGCTTGGTACGGTAAGGATTGGAGAGACCAGTGTCGTGATTGCTGTTTCTGCTGCGCACCGTGATGCTTGCTACGAGGCCAGTCGCCATGCCATTGAACGCTTGAAGCAAATCGTACCGATTTGGAAAAAGGAAGTGTGGGAGGATGGCTCGGAGTGGAAGGGGCACCAGCTAGGTGGCTGGAATCCTCATAACACCCCATAACTTCGAGTTAGGCGGGACATCTGGACTTTTATCTTGTCTGATCAACTTGCAGCAATTAATGGATAAGAAGTATGGGGGCGTAAATTAACATGTCTGAAATGAAAAAGGACCCAATAAAGGATGCTGATGCAAAAGCACACACGCAGGCGTCTCACGCTCGATATTCAAGACAAGAATTATTCGGAAAAATCGGGCCGACAGGACAAAAAAATATCCGCAGCAAGCATGTATTAATGGTAGGTGCTGGAGCACTGGGAACTGCGAACGCGGACATGCTGGTGCGAGCGGGCATCGGACGGTTGACGTTGGTAGACCGAGATTATGTAGACTGGAGCAACCTGCAACGCCAGCAGCTCTACGACGAAGCGGATGCCCATGAACAGATACCCAAGGCAGTGGCCGCCCAGAGGCGATTGCAGCAAATCAATTCGGACGTGGACATCCGTGCACTAGTTCAAGATGTATCACTGGAGGAAATCGGCGATATTGCGATAGGGGTGGACCTCATCGTAGATGCCACTGATAATTTCGATACACGTCTGCTTTTGAACGATTACGCTGTAAAGCACCAAATCCCCTGGATTTATGGAGCGTGTGTTGGTAGCTACGGGACAACCTTTACGATCGTTCCAGGACAGACACCCTGTCTGCATTGTCTGCTCGGAACTGTACCGCTCGGCGGTGCCACCTGTGATACGGTCGGTATCATTAGTCCAGCTGTACAAATGGTGGCAGCTTACCAAAGTGCCGAAGCATTGAAGCTGCTGACTGGGGACAATTCAGCCTTACAAGGCAAGCTGATTTCCTTCGATCTATGGAATAATCAACATCAGGCGATCCAGATCAGCGCCATGAAAAAAATAGATTGTCCGACATGTGGTGAGCATCCAGTGTATCCATTTCTACAATCGGAGCATCAGGCTAAAACGGCTGTACTGTGCGGACGTGATACGGTTCAGATCCGACCAGTCACGCGTGCTGTACGTGATCTGAACGAAGCGGCACGCCTGCTATCCCGCCAAGGGGGCAAAGTGGAGCATAATCCATATCTAGTATCCGTTGTCATTGGAGCGCATCGGTTGGTTCTTTTTCAGGATGGACGTGTTCTGATCCATGGCACCAAGGATATCGCCGAGGCAAGATCTATTTATCACAAATATTTGGGTTGACCCAATAGATTTGGACCGTTATGAGATTGCATTGTCAACTCATTTCGGAATTTAGAGGACAGGGGAAAAACAAATTGAAAAAGAGATTCGGGTACATATTCATGTTTGTTGGATTGTTGGCATGGGTTCTGGCTGGGTGTTCGTCTCCGGCTGCTGTACAGTCGACACCGTCCGCACCCAAAACAGAGTTGATTGTATCTGCCGCTGCGAGTCTTCAAGATAGTCTGAATACGCTCAAGGATCAATATGAAAAGCAGCACCCAGATATCAAGCTTACCTTTAACTATGCTTCATCCGGTACTTTACAAAAACAAATTGAGCAGGGTGCACCCGCTGACGTATTTATATCGGCAGGCATGAAGCAAATGAAGGCTTTAACCGATGCTTCATTAGTGGAAAAAGATAGCGTACTGCTTCAAAATAAACTGGTTGTGGTTGTTCCGCAAGATAAGGCGAACAGCACGTATAACAAAAGTATTACACTCAATGATCTGACAAATCCTTCTTTCCTAAAGCTTGCTGTTGGGGAGCCTACTACCGTTCCAGCCGGACAATATTCCAAAGAATCGCTGACAAAGGCCGGATTGTGGGACAAGCTGGAACCGAAGATGGTATTCGCCAAAGACGTAAGACAGGTATTAAACTATGTTGAAACAGGCAATGCCGATGCTGGACTCGTTTATTTGACAGATGCCAAATCATCCGATAAAACAGTCGTAGCACTAGAAGTACCTGAGGAATTGCATGCACCTATCCTGTATCCAGAAGGTATTGTAAAAGCAACCAAACATAGCAAGGAAGCAGGCGAGTTTGTCGATTTTCTGCGTACAGATGAAGCCATGAGCGTATTCAGTAAAGATGGATTTTCAGCTCCAACAGAAAAGAAATAGAATTCACAGATAAAGGAGGGGGTCCCGTTGGATTGGTCGGCTTTTCTTCCTCCGGTTATCGTATCTGTCAAAGTCGCTGTCGTTTCCAGCATTATTGTCTTTTTATTAGCTACTGTGGTAGCTTGGATGATGGCGAACTGCTCGCTGCGGAGAGGAACCAGCGTGATTGAGACCGTCCTACTTCTTCCGCTCGTTTTGCCGCCCACTGTTGTCGGCTTTATATTGCTCATCTTGCTGGGAAGGAAAAGCTGGATTGGCACTGCCTTTGAAAGTCTGTTCCAGCAGACCATTGTATTTACGTGGGGAGCCGCAGTGGTGGCGGCCGTAGTTGTTGCTTTTCCACTGGCTTATCGGACGATCAAAGCAGGCTTTGAAGCTGTAGATCCCGAGGTAGAGCAGGCTGCACGTGCGCAAGGTGCCAATGAATGGCAAGTGTTTCGACATATTACGATGCCCCTTGCCTACCGACCGCTCATTTCAGGATACATTCTCGGATTTGCCCGAGGGTTAGGGGAGTTTGGAGCTACACTGATGCTTGCGGGTAATATTCCTGAACAGACTCAAACCCTGCCTACGGCGATTTACACCGTGTCCGAGGTCGGAAATATGACACTCTCCTGGAGTTGGGTAGCCGTCATTATTTTATTCTCTTTTATCATGTTGATGCTGTCGAATCGATTGGTGAAAGATTAGTCTGTTTGGATTCAGTAATATACGCAGTCTGTCCGATCGGACGGGCTGTGTTTTCTTTTCTATGCGTCCAATGGTAAGCATGTTCCAAGAATCACTTTCGCTTCATCTCTGTTTTATATGATAGGAATCGGTTATGATGGAAATAGTAACAAGGATTTTAGTAGATTTAGGAGAGCGGTGCGATATGAGAAAGGAAACGGGTTTTAACGAAATTATTCGAAAAGTACGTAAAGAGCTATTTGGAAAAGGCCCGGAACGCATACATACAACCTTTGTAGATAATATGGCCATCACAATGCTATACGGCAATTTAACTCCATCCGAAAAATTTCTTGCACAAGAGGTTGCAGGAAGAGAGATGGTGCATGCAGCTCGAACCAAAATGGTACAAAAAATCTATCCTGTACAGTTCAATAAAGAACTGGAGGAGTATATGGATTCCCGCTTACTGCATCTTTTTTCAGATATTAAAGTGGAGGAGGATATAGCCATCTCCGTTTTTGTGTTCGAGGATAATATTGCTGTGAAATAAAAAGAAATTGGAACCCACAATATCCATATTGTTGGAGAGTTCGACTGCACCTTTGATTGATTTCGATGTTTGGATGCAATGAAAAGTGAAGGAGCTACATAGTTTATGAAAAAAGATGATTTTGGAAATAGAATGAAGGAATATGAAAATGCTTATAGATTAAGTCTGCCCCGCCGTTTACCCGTAATTATCAGAATCGATGGTGCTCATTTTCATACTTTTACACGTGGGATGACGAAACCTTTTGATGAAAAGTTAATCTTTGCATTATGGGAGACGTGCAAATATCTGGCTTATAATATTATGGGCTGTAAACTGGTGTACCATCAGAGTGATGAAATCTCTCTGCTTCTTACGAATTATGACAAATTAACGACACAATCATGGTTTGAAAATAATCTTCAAAAGATGGTGTCTATATCTGCCTCTTTGGCTACTGCCAAATTTAATGAGGAAATCCAGAAAGTTTATCCGGATAAGCCTCTAGCCACTTTTGATGCAAGAGCATGGGTTTTGCCTCACGATGAGGTTGCCAACTACTTTCTATGGAGACAACAAGATGCTACTAAAAACAGCATTTCTATGGTAGCTCAAGCTCATTTTAAGCATTCAGAACTACAAGGATTGAACGGAAGTCAGCTCCAAGACAAGCTTTTTGTGGAAAAAGGACTGAACTGGAACGACCTTCCGGTCTGGCAAAAGCGGGGAATCTGTATTACCAAACAACAGTATAACAAAGGAGAAGCCGTCAGAAGCAAGTGGGATGTTGATCATGACACGCCAATCTTTTCACAAAATAGAGATTATATTAACCAATATGTATACCTGAACAAGGATGTGTGAGGTTTGGAGTGTGTCATTTTTATAGGAATTCAGGCTTCGGGCAAATCGACTTTTTATAAAGAACGATTCTTCAAAACACATATGCGAATAAATCTTGATATGCTTAAAACACGAAATAGGGAAAATATGTACCTTCAGACCTCCATCGAAACGATGCAGCGTTTTGTAGTGGACAATACAAATCCCACAGTCGAAGAACGAAAGAAATATATAGATGCTTGTAAAAACAAGGGATTTAAAATCATTGGCTACTACTTTGAACCTGATTATGCTGAATCTATTAAGCGTAATGAGCAGCGCACAGGCAAAGAGTATATTCCTGAAATCGGTATTAAAAGTGTAATGAGTAAACTAGAGGTCCCAAGTTACGAAGAAGGATTTGATGAAATTTACAGCGTGATTTCGAGTGAGGGGACGTTTCGGATCGAAAAGCAACCATAGAACCGTATAATTTAGGAGGAGCATCCATGAACATACCTGAGAGGTTTATCAAACGTTTTCCAGCATACGAGGACGTATTTGCCAGCGATCTTGAACATCACCGCAAGCACTTTCTGCCAATTTGCTCGATTAATCTCCAGTTCTTATTTCCAGAGCAGGACGAGTGGCTTCATTTTGTTTCCGTAAAAGAAATCCACGAAGGCTGTGTGGGTGAAAATACTCAGCAATTTCATACCTTATATACCAAGGAAGATATGCTGGGATTCGATGTAATTGACGGCAAATACAAATTCGAAGCAGACTGGAATTATTTTAGTCTTCATCAGAAAGCGCAGCTGGAAGCTACCTATGAAGCGCTGAAATCTACCGGGGATAAAGCGTACCTACGTATGAAGAGAGAAGTCATGGCGTTGGACGGACTGGAGCAGGTGTACACAGCTAATGAACAAGATTACGAAGCTCGCAAAGCATTTTTCTTAGAAAATAATAAAATCTATCCTTATTCCTCCTTTGGAGAGGCCAAAAAGTCTGTGGAAGAGCTCACCCACGATTTTGAGGAAAAGCAATCCAGTGGTTGGGGGCTAAGCTTTCCCGAAGTCAACGGTATTCTGGATGATATTGCATTTCAGTCTGATGAGGCTCAAAGCTACATCAAGGAATATGACGAATCCTTGGAAGAGATGCTTAAGTTCGAGCAAACTAACTTGCTTCATGTGCCTAAACGTACCAATGGTGAGACATTTACATATATCGGTTCTTTCACCGGGTATTATTTTCAAGCGTTTGGAGCTGATACGGTTTACTTATTTTATGATCGAGAATTAAAGAAAGCGGTAATTTGCTTCGAGTATTCCTAGGAAATAGAAAAAGCTCCCCAGACGGGAGCTTTAAAATTTATTTCTTATTGATCTTCACGTCGTGCTCTTTGGCAAGTGTGTTAACCTGTTCACCAAAATCTCTGAATAGCTTTTTACCCTCGCTTAGCTTGGTATTACCCTCATTAATTAAGTTCAGATCCCCTTTTTCCAACGCATCGACCATCGTAATGAGTGCTTCCTTTTGAGTGCTAACTGCCTTGATGTAGGTTTCGTGGACAGCTCGTACCTCAGGAGTTTCCGTCTTTACTGCTTCAACCTTATCCAGGTATTTGGTGTATTCTGGGATAATATCATCTCGTAACGTATTATATAGTATTTCATCATCTGTGAAGTTATCCCCTGTCACGGATTCATATTTTTCAGTTACTGCTTTTTCATCTTGTGCTAACGGAAGCATTCCGTCATTCACATAGGTAATTAAATCTTTTTTTACTGGATCGGTAGAGCAAGCTGACAAAATTGAAAAGCAACACAATACTAGCATAAATACGGTGAGTTTTTTCATCTGTATTCCCCTTTTTTATGTATGTTTATGGGTAATTCGACGCTGATATAGGCTAAAAGTACTACCCATATCTATTTATTATAACGTATAAACAAGAGATTGGTAGGGTTTTTATGGTAAAATAGTGTCTAAAATAAGTTTATTGTCCCAGAATTATCATATAATCTATTGACTCTAGGGGTTTCTATTTTAGGGAATGAAGACTAAAAAATATTTACTCAATATATTCCATTAGAACCAAGAATGTTTTATGATAGAGACAACAGCCTAGAATTGCCCTGGTTCTCCAGGGAATAGCGGGAATTCCTTAAACCATTTGAGAGGGGATTTCAGTATGAAGAGGTTCAGAAAGGCTATTTCAGTTATGCTAAGCTTGATGCTCCTGTTTGCTTTTGGGATGACTGCAAACGCGAGTCAAGGCACAGAGATGAACAAGGAAAAACAAGCTGTTGAAGCTGATTCCAGTTTTCAGCTAACAACGAATAAGGAAGATGTTATTGAGCATCTAACCAGGGTGGACAAGCCTGAAGGTATTACATCCTCCGTTTATAACATGCAGGAAAATATCAATTTCAAAGCACCAGAGACATTCTCTTTGAAAAAGGAGACCCTTCCTTCCCTGAAAGCAAGTCCAACGGTAGCTACAGCTTCCTCTGCTACGTACTCCGGTACGATTACAGAAGAGGGAGGCACGCAGTTTTTATATCCGATTTATGTGAAGCCAGGTGAATTGTTGCAGGCACAGTTGGATGGTCCATTTTCAGAACAACTTGACTATGACTTATACTTGTACGAATTTGATATGACGACAGGGGATATCAACCCCAATGCTATTGATGCCTCCACCTATGGAACCTATTTTAACAAGTATGAACATGGGTCTGCATCACTTTCTGAAAACATAGGAAGCCGCAATGCTACCGGATCTGAAAAAGCTTATGCAATTGCAGTCCATTCCAAAAAGGGATCAAGCATAAATGATCCTTTCTATTTAACCGTGGATGTAAACTCCCAATATGATGCCTATGAACCAGATGAGAGTGCTTTTCATGCCTATAACTTTACATTTAGTACAGGGGGATCTACCCTTAATTCACGCTCCATTCATTCAGGAATTGACAACGATTGGTATCAAGTCACAGTTCCTGCGAATCGCAATTATGATGCTCTGAATGTCAAATTAGACAGCACTTCGGAAAGCTACGGTTACAAAGCGGAAGTTTACGGGGCTCTTAGTGGCAACCAAATGGTACTTTTACCGCAAACCAATCATAATGTTACCTTGAATACGGGAACCTACTATGTGCGAGTGTACACCACAAATCAGTTTTCAGCTGATCACTTATATGCACTGACACTTAAACCAGTACTTCGGGCTGGTAAAATTGTAATTAACGGATACGACTCTAAAAACGGTCCGAATGACTATCCATCCTACTCTTACGGTCGCCATTATCGGGTTAATGGAAATACCAACCTGACTGTAAAGGGTGTCGTTACTACAACGGATAATTATCCAGTAGCAAATGCGCCAGTTAATGTGACATGGTTGAACCAGAACTGGACTGAAAGCAGCGGGAATCGAACTCGTACAGGCACTGGCTATACGGATCAAAATGGAGCCTTTAGTGTGACCCTTTCTCTACCGCATTCTACGGGAAGTATTGCGGAATACTTGTCTGGCCCCATAAGCTTTACACATTACTATGATCTTTCAGGTGTAGCTGCCCAGGTGTCAGGTACTTCGCTTACAGCCACAGATATTGTATATCACTTTGCTTATAGCATTTATGGCGGTTGATGTACTGTTCTATTAAGCAGTGACAGCGTCAGCTTGTTTGTTTAACAATTCACATTCAGAGTCAGGAGCTTGCTTCAAAAATTGTTCATTTTTAGGACAAAGCATATATTCATTCCATATATGCTTTGTCCGATATATATAGCGACAGGGTTACATAGATTGTACATACGCCTTAGATTGCCTGTTACAAACATGACAGGAGGAAATAGGATGAATTTTGAACCTCTTAGAGCACAACAAGCGGTTCTTAGCTCTGGTAGCTTACGGATAGACCCGGCAAGCAAGCAAGTTCTATCCCCCCAGCTACATGAAGAAAAACTCTCCAGGTTCGTCGTTCAGGACACTGTGGAGATTAGTGAAGCAGGCAGAAAGCTGGCTGAAGGGGATATCGTGTCGCATGCTGCCAAGTATTTTGGCACAACACAGATCAATGATGCATTAAACCGGGTTTTGGAGGGCCAACCGGAAGAAGTATCCGATGCTGTGTACAATATGATTCAATCCAATTTTATCGTCGATGGAACGGTAACGGATGAGAAGCAGCGCGCGGTATTGCTGGAGATGGGAGTTTCCCAGTCCAAGTATATTGCGGATCATTACATGGAAGGCGATAAAGCCAAGGAATTTATGCAAACCATGAACCAGATAGCTGGTATTGCCTTGACACGAACCATTGATTCAGAGACCGGAGATATTAGCTACACGACTCCTACGGATCGTCCGATAGGTGCCCCTGAGGACTACGTCAAGCTGTCGGAAGTGATGAAACAGGTCGATCCTCAAAAATATACTGCGTTCATGAATGACATTAAGGGTGGAGGAAATGGATTAAGCCAGCTGTTGAGTTTTGCACAAAAGGTTCCTCAAAACCCCTATTGGATTAATAAATACAAGGAACGTACAGAACAGACTGAAGAGCTGTTAAATAAACCACAGTTAACGAATTGGTTTGACAAAGCGGATACATCCTCAGCTTCCGCGTTTATGAACAGTATGCAAAATCTTCTTAAGGAATCTTCTCCTGCTCAGGACTCTTACATGCAGAATATGCGGGGATTTTTTCGAAACTTGGGTGTTCAGGTTGATTAAAACTTCAAAACGATCGCTGAGATGAGAAATTCGAGAATTTATTACAGTTCATTTTGCTGTTCTGTTTACATCCTGCTTGGAACGAAGTATAATAGCTTCAAAACATACTCGTGAACTTGAGGAAGCACCTCAAACTTAGGCATTATTGCCTTGGTTTGGGGTGCTTTTTCTATTTTAGTCAAAGCGAGTACGTAGAAATCTTTGAAAATAAAATACAGTAAGGAGAAGTGATATGTATCGAAAAAATAAACGAAGGGTTAGGAAGCACAGTAAATGGGTGTATGGAGCACTGGCTTTACTCCTCTTATTGATGACCATTCCTATATTCCCGGAAAGGGTATCAGCTGCTACCCAAGAAATCATAGGAGGCCCTTTTTGCCAAAACAATTTGCCAGGTGGGGGCGACAGTTGGGGCTCTTGGTCAGGAAGTGGGATAGGAGCAACGGAAGTATACACTGGCATGGGCTCGGCAAGGTATAAATGTGATGGGACTACACAGCCGACAAATCGTTTTATTGATATTGGAAGATCTATTAAGACTTCTGATTACAGGGTTTTTGTTTACATTGAGGGGTCTTATCATACCGACATATATACATCAAATGCCGCAGCAGGCGACAATTGGAGACCTAATGGAACGAATTTATATACATGGACTAATGTAACGAAATTCTATGCCAATAACGATTACCAGGGAAAATGGATAGATATCACCGACTCTATTACATTAAGGGATGTTCGATATTTCAGAGCGATGGGTACTAGTCAACAGACAAGTAATGAAATATCCAGGTTTGGAATCCGTATTATTCCCAAATCAGACTTGATACCTAAACCACCCCAGATTCACGCAGACGCAGAGGGACAAGCTGTTACAGGGTGGACCAAAGAGCCTGTAACCGTGTGGATCGATGGAGATGTAGCTCCTGAAGGATTAAAATACTATGAATATAGCCTGAATGGAGGAGCATTTCAGCAATATATCGGGCCTTTCACTGTCTATGACCATGGTGTAAATACAATTTATGCTCGTACAGTGGATGTGAATAACCAGTATAGTGGTCTTTCTTCCGCGAATGCCCGGATAGACAGGATGCCACCCACTCCCCCCAATATAGACGTAACAGGAAACAGTAATGAATATGCCGTTTTATTACAACCGGGTGCAGACGATTATTCTGGACTAGCTCATACTCAATTTCGTTTGACCGGCTTTGTGAATCAGGATTGGCAGGATTACGGTGGAGTGTTTCATGTGAATCAAGACGGCAAAAGCACGATATATGCTCGTTCCATCGATAGCGTCGGTAATGTGAGCCGGGAGGTAAGCAAAGAAGTCACGATTGATAAAAAGGGGCCGACGGCTCCTCTTATACGGGCTAGCGAAACAGGTCCAACAAACCGTGATGTGAATATTACCATTGAGTCAGGGAGTGACTCTACAAATGGAATTAAGATGACGCAGTATCGTTTGAGTCCAACAGGGGAGTGGCTGACATACAATAGCACTTTTACATTGAATGCAGAAGGGAGTTATGAGCTATCAGCGCGGACGATCAATAATCTTGATGTGTCTAGTCCAATTGTGACTCAATCGGTCCTGATTGATCGTACCAAACCAACCCCTCCGAAAGTTGCGTTTTCTGAGGTAACGAATCCTACCCGATATATCAATAAGCCAGTACAATTTACGCTCTCAGGTGCAACGGATACTACAGCCGTACATTATGAATATCAATTGGGCTCTGGCGCTTATGTGCCTGGTTCATCGGGAATATTAAATAGTTCGGGGATTGTAGAAGTAACTGCTCAGGCTGTAGATGCAGCTGGAAATCGAAGCGTTCCGGTGACTGCAAAAACTTATATCGATTTGGAACAGCCGAGCATCCAACTGACACCCAACTCGCGTGAATGGAAGGATACCCATATTGACGTGAAGATACAATATGCTGACCAGCATTCGGGGATTGAACCATCGACAATGCAGTATAAAGTCACGAACAGTCCCGATTCACCAGAAAACTGGGAGACTGCAGTCGATCCCATAGTCCAGCTGGATCTTTCAAATGAAGGTGAATGGTATGTCCATGCGAAGGTAAAAGACCAGGCAGGAAACATCTACGAAAGGGTCAGCAGTGCACTTCGCATTCAAAAGCAACCGCAGTCGGTTGTGCTGTCGGCAACATCTGTACGCAACACAGAGGTTGATTTGCAATGGACTCTACCCTCTGGTCTTAACGATGGTTATGTCTATACAGTCCGGAATCTAACAACAAATGAGGTTTGGGATGTTAGCCATCCAACCAATTCTTTTACAGATACAGGGCTACTAGGAGGACATGAATATGAGTATGAAGTGCGATGTAGTAATCATGTAGGTGGCAATGCGTATTCCAATCGAGTGCATGTATTAACGTTACCTGATGCCCCAGATCACGTCCAGTTGCGACCGGTCTCTCGTCATTCAGCAGAAATTATGGCCGAATTTACGCCAGTTTTTTCAGCTAATAAATATAGTATTACAGCAGCGGACGCAAATACGGGAGAAATCATATTTAAGGATACGGTTACACAGGATGTGTATAACTCAATTAAGGGGATGGAGCCTGGTAAGTATTACGAAGTTTCTGTATCCGCTATAAACGACACGGGAGAGGGGGCAGCAAAGCATGTATCTTTTTTAAGTCTACCAGACAGCCCAAGCGGATTCCGAAATGTAACCATAAGAGAAGATGGAATCGACTTGAAGTGGAATTCTGTAATCACTGCCACCTACTACGCCCTTGAGCGAGACGAGGTCTCGGTTTATAACGATGTATATACAGAATTTACCGATACTGAGCTTCAGGCAGGAACGGAGTATAGCTATCGTATATCTGCCGAAAATGCAACAGGATTTGGAGACTACGCTCATCTCGGCGTTATGACATTGCCAGATCGGGTAACTACACTTTCAAGTGTAACCAAGGATGTATATTCTGTCGGTGTAGCGTGGCAAGATGTGCAGGGGGCTGAAGGGTACATCTTGAATGTTAACGATGAACCAAAGGTGCAGATTCCGCGTGATATCCGTTCATATACTTTTGAGGGCTTGCCAGCAGGCAGATCTGCCAATATTAAAATTCGGGCTTACAATCGAAGTGGTACGGGTCGGGATACATCTATCAACGTAGTAACACTACCTAATTCACCTATACAACTTGCAGCTGTAGATGTTCGCGAGCATGATGCCACATTGATATGGGCGCCGGTTGATGGGGCAACTCAATATAAGGTAACAATCAACGGTCAAAATTATTATAGTACGGAACCACGGGTAGTTGTATCTGGTTTAACAGGTGGGAAAAACTACGATTTTCAAGTGAGCAGTGGGAAC
Source organism: Paenibacillus sp. lzh-N1 (assembly GCF_002872435.1). Taxonomy (NCBI): domain Bacteria; kingdom Bacillati; phylum Bacillota; class Bacilli; order Caryophanales; family Paenibacillaceae; genus Paenibacillus; species Paenibacillus sp. lzh-N1. Next base: position 3,522,732 of record NZ_CP025696.1, read on the forward strand.
AGCAGTGGTTACAGCCCACCAGCGTTGGGTCAACTGCTGACGCTTCCGCCTCAGGTACAAAATGTAAAAGTCACGGAACTTGGGAATGGAAAGATTTCGCTGACCTGGGATGAAATCATAAGCGCTTCACAATATGCTGTAATCCGCAAAGATACAGGAGAAATTTTTAACACTAGAAAGGCTTATATTATACTTTCAGACATCCAGCCCGGTATAATTTACTCGTTTAGTATACAGGCGATGAATACAACGGGGGAAGGCGACATAACTCCTCTTACGTATCGCGCGTTGCCAGGTCAAATAGCAGATCGTAGCTTGGTTGTTAAAAGCGTAACGGATACCGATCTGCTTATTACGTGGCAAGAAGCTCCAGGTGCAGATGCTTATAATGTCTATAAAAATGAGATGCTTATTGGTCATACGATTGCTCATGAGTTTAAAGTAGACGGTTTAGACAGTTCTACATTGTATCGTATTACTGTTAAGCCAGTGAACACAAGCGGTGAAGGTAAGCGAACAGAAGGTCAGGTAGAGACGCTACCGTCTCCAGCGTTTGCGTTTTCGAAGACAGAAACAACCAATAGTGAATTTATCATCCATTGGGAGTCAGAACATGAAAATGATATTTTCGTCCTCGCCAGTGAAGAAGGAACTGAGCTATATCGTGGCAAGGATCGAGGTTTTATCTGGAGACAACTGAGAGAGAAGCAATTGTATACCGTTCAACTTTGGGCAGAAAATAGTCAAGGAAAACGCACGGAGGCAAAACAAGCAAACGGCAAAACTACAGGGAACACTGTGGATACTGGTGGTGGAGCAGGAGGCGCGGGGAGTGCAAAACCGATTCAGACTGTTGTAGAGGAGCCGACAGAAATAAAAACAGAGTTCTTTCAAGGCTTAACAATCGAGACGAAGCCAAATCATTTTAGTGACATCGAGCGGGTATTTAATAGAGAGAAAATAAATGCGCTTGCCGATTTGGGTGTAGTGAAAGGGACGTCCAGCACGCTTTTTGAACCAAACAGACCTGTAACACGTATGGAATTCACTTCGATGCTTGTTCGTTCTCTAAAATTACCGCTCGAAACGGATATGGCTCTAGAATTCGAGGATATTACTCCATCGGCGTGGTACGTTGATCTACTCAAAACAGCAATTAAGGATCAAGTCGCTCGAGGTTTTAGTAGCAAAGTATTTGGTCCAGATCGGGTCATAAACCGGGAGCAGGCTGCTAAAATGGTGAATAACATTATTAAGGCTACACCACAGCAAGAAAGCAATGTATACTCAGATTCTTCTCAAATTGTTGAGTGGGCCAGAAAGGATGTGCTTGGTCTTACTGAGATTAATTTAGTACAAGGATATCCAGATGGCAGCTTCCGTGCCAAACAGGAAGTTACGCGTGCGGAAGCTGCTGAGATGATTTATAATATGCTTCAAATGAAATAACCAAAATTAGGGAGGGGGGCTGTGAGTAACGGTAATAATTGAGACTGATTTGGTTGATAACTGAGACATTTTTGGGTATATGTTTGAGACATTTTTAAACCAGTAGAAATAAAAACCCTTGTTTCTATTGGTTTTTTTGTGTTTCTATTTACTATATCTACCCTATATATGCTAACATATGGTACAAGGTCAGAAATATAATAGGCATTCCGTCTGTACAGTATGTTGGATGGAATACGGGATTGATACCTCAGATAACATGTGGAAATCAATTAATGACTGGGTTGGTATGATTGAGAGAACACGGGAGATTCTAAAGAATACACAATCGGTGAGTGAAATAGCACGTGGACTAGGAAGGTCCAATAATACTGTGTACAAGATCATGGGATATTTAAATAAAAATAAGCTTTTGTCAAGGGAGTTATCTAAAAAATTCGGTCCAACCAGAACATGTAGTAGTGATTTGGTTCAGATTTTTAGAGGGCTTTTAAATTGGGAGGGTAAACTCGGATTACTACAGAACTCAAGAGCGATTTTAGGTTGGAATATTAACGTTCTACTATTATTTATTTGATCCTGCTGTGCAACGGTATTTTATATTTAATGCCCTATTTGATAAAGAACATTATCAAAGGAAAACAATAGAACGTCAGAATTATAACAGTGCTGAACTTGTAGATCAATTGGAGAAAGCTCTTCAAACATTTGTGTATGAAAATCTTAAAATATCTCATAAGGCAATTGCTCGATATCTAAAAATTCCATTTTCTGACTTGGAAGTAAACAGACTGGGTAATAGAATCTCTAAAGCAATTAGAAAGCAAAACCACAAAGTTAAAGGAAAAATATCTTTGGTCACTTGCAAATGAGTACATCAAAACACACGATCATGAACAAATTACATTAAGGGATGTAGTCACATTTTTAGGGATGTCTTATAGCAATATAATCACGAATTATAACGAATTAAACAATAAAATAACTTCAAAAATAGAAGAAACTAAAGAGAAACTAAGACAGGAAAGAATCAATAAATATAAGGCTGATGTAGACTTCGTGATTTCCGATTTGCTCCAAAAAGCCGGCCGGATAACAGTTTGTACAGTATTAGAATACACGGGGGTATCTTACCATACTTTATATAAATCTATGCCCGAAGTATTACTGTATATCCGTAAGGAGAAAGATAGACTAAATTTTAATGAAATCCCCAAGTGCTGTACAAATCTCTTCAACTCGCATAGCAGCCATTGGCAGAAAAAAAGGGTTGTCCCATAAGTCATAAAAATGACTAGGGACGTCCTATTCTCCAATTATAAAACAATAAGAAACCGTTCCTGGGTAAAATGGAGGTACCACCCGACCATTTGAAAGGATATGGTTTCTTTGTACATTCAATATACCATAATGAGATAAAAAGAGGAGTTACGCAGGACTATCCCTCATCCATGTTATGTGGCTTTGTGGCCAGCCCCTCAATTAATGTCTATTAGCTCTTAAACCTTCAATAAATATGCGGTGTAATCCATCAAGAACTCGTTGGCTTGTAAAGCCTTCATCTTGGAGATGGTAATCGATATTGTGAAGCACGGCCAGCAGGGCTTCAATAGTATATGAAATGTCCACCCCGGATACGTCTCCCTGTTCAACGGCCTCATTTAGCAGATTTCTGCTTATATTGCGCATCCATTGACATAACGGAGATTGTAACGGACGATGCCCGGTTGAGGCCCGGCTGACCTCACAGAGCCAAGGAACTTTCGCTTCTAAAAAAGAGACATATCTTACGATTACATGGTAAAGCCGGTCCAAGGCAGCGGTTTCTGGGGATTGATCAAGAAATGCTTGAACTTCATCAAACAAAGGTTGGTATTCTTCATACGCGATCTCCTGACATATGTCGCCCTTATCCGAGTAGCGGCGGTATAGGCTTGCTTGTCCTACTCCAGCAGTCTTCGCAATCTGATGCATATTGACATTGTAAACACCGTTTTTGATGAAAAGTTCTCTAGCCGCCGCCAAAATTCGTCTTCGGTTTAACTCCTCTCTGGGAATTTTCAGAGAGACAGATTGCGATTCTGAATTCACCATAAACATCTCCCTTCATCATTAATTTAACTGTTATTTAACACGAAAAACGGACAATATGTCCGTTTTTCGTGTATAGGACATGTTGTCCGTCTTCATAATTATAATACATTTCGTGAAAAATTAAAAATACATTCATTTGGGTGACCGATGAGCTTTTTTTTATTTCTTGGTATAGTGCTTTTTGTAAATTGGAGGCAAATGCGGCTCAATGCCCGATAGGTCCAGTTCCTTTAAACTTGCGATCGTAGGAATAAACTGCTCGTATGCTTTTTTCTTGTCGCTCGTCGTATCTGTTCCGGTTTCGGTTGATGCTTTCCTGCTAACTTCAGAGTTAAGTTGCTTTTGATCCATAGATTACCCTCCATCAAATATAGTCAGGCTTACAAATCCGGATGTCTCTTGTGCCAGTCTGTATTCATTTCATAAGTATTGCCGATACCTAGTACTGTCGCTTCTTCGAAGGGGCGGCCAATCAATTGCATATTAATCGGCAGACCGGAAGGTGAGAAGCCGCAAGGCATGCTCAGGCTAGGCAAGCCAGTCAAATTGGTCGGAACCGTAAATGAGTTCAATCTGAATACACTAGCATCATCATCTGCACGCGGCGCAGTGATCGGTGTTGCCGGCGTCAACAAGATGTCGATTCCGGACAATGCATTCAAAAAATCATTGACAATTAGTTGCCGGGCCCGCTGAGACTGAAGGTAAATGGAAGCCGGAATATCTCTACTGCTTTCAAGAAACATTCGAACGTCCGGTCCATACTGTTCCAATTCTGTCTCAAGCCACTTCTCGTGGTACGAGTACATTTCCGTCATCATAATGGCCATCGTCGCACTTCTAACATGTTTGATCAGGGGCAGGCTAACTTCGATGATTTCTGCTCCCAGTTCTTGGAATTTATTGATAGCGGCCTTCATCGCAGCTTCCACTTCCGGCATCAAATCCTCGTAATAGTAGCTTGTCGGCAATCCGATACGCACACCCCTGAGACCATTCGGATACATCTTGATACCTGGCGCAGGCAGATCGACAGTCGATTCATCCTTTGGATCGAAGCCAGACATCACATCCAAGCACAGGGACGCATCCATGACACAGCGGGTCAACGGACCCGAGTGGTCCAATGACCAGGCCATTGGAATGATACCATACCGACTGACCCGACCGTACGTCGGCTTCATCCCTACGACACCGCACAAAGCAGCGGGTATGCGGATCGAACCTCCGGTATCCGAGCCTGTGCCCAGATAAGTAAGTCCAGCCGCTAAAGCAGAAGCCGAACCGCCGCTTGAACCTCCCGCTACAAGTTCAGTGTTCCACGGATTGAGGCAAGGACCGAAGTGCGGGCTAGTTGTTGTCAATCCCGCAGCGAACTCGTGAGTCTGTACTTTGCCTAGCAGAACTGTTCCAGCCTCATGTAGCTTAGCTGCAACCGTCGAATCGTAATCGGGGACGAAGCTGTTCAATATTTTTGAACCGGCAGTTGTTCGGATCCCTTTAGTGTAATATAGATCCTTATGAACGATGGGAATCCCGTGAAGGGGCCCTTTGTACCGACCATGCATAATATCGCGTTCCGATTGCTTCGCTTGTTCAATCGCCAGTTCGGACGTTTGGGTAACGAAAACGTTCAGTTTCGGATTCAAACGTTCGATGCGGTGAAGCGCATGTTCTGTAATCTCTACCGGAGATATTTTCCTTGTTCGGATCCCCTCGGCCAGCTCATGAATAGCAGCAAAGGACAGTTGGAAATTTAATTTACTCATCTATTCATCCTCCATATCTTTCGGACATGTCGTAAGTCTACCAAACTAATTACCATAGCTTCCGCTAGGATTTGCTTTTCTTGCGAATAAGTATGTCAGGATTGCCAACAGGGAAATGGTAAAATAAACAACAAAAAAAGGCATCTTTAGATCAATCAGTCGGCCGACCAGCGCAGGGCCGAATGCTCCGCCTAGGAGATAGGCCAGTGTGAAAATACCCATCCCCACACCCAGCTCAGCCGAACGGAGTGTCGTCGAAACTAAATTGCTGCTAGAGGTGAGGACACCGTTGAATCCAATCATAAGGATAATGATCAATAAAGCGTCGATCCATGGCGGCAAATGTACGGATACCCCCAGTAGTATAAATCCGCTGACGACGAGACTTTGCGATATGACAAGCACGCGGGAGCTTCCGAAACGATCTGTCCAACCTCCGATCCGGGATCCGAGCAAGGCTGCACAGACGGCACCGGGAAGCATCAGCAGACCGATTTTACTAGTTGGTAAATGAAAGGAATTCTTCATCATGACAGGAAGAGTAAAGGTTAACCCCGTGTTGCATACGAAGGTAAGGAATCCAATCCCTAGAATTCGTCGGTAAGGAGCATTTTTCATGAAAGATGCATCGATAAATGGATGTTCTTTTTTCTGAATATGAGTACCGAACCATAGAAGAACTGCTGCTCCTGCAATGAGCATAAACCAATAGTTCGTAACCCCTAGCAACACCAACGCCAGTCCCGCGGAGAACAAAACAGCTCCGAGAAAATCGAATGAACCGCGGTCGTGTTTCTTGTCAGGAACATACTTGAATATCAAAGGGATAACAAATAGGCTCAGACTGGACACGATGAACAAAGCACGCCAACCAAAGTATTGCTCCACGAAACCGCCGAACACAGGCCCGAAGCCGGAAGCAAAGGCAATCGTGGCGGATAAGGTTCCCAGCACCCGTCCCTTGACTGTAGGCTTAAAATACAGGGTTACTGCCGCATAAGACAGGGGAGAGATGGATGAGGCCCCTGCTGCCTGCAGCAGTCTTCCAATGATAACTTGCAAGTATGAAGCTGCAAAAAAGCCGATCATAGAGCCGAAAGCTAAAAGGATTAAACCAATGACATACAGCTGGCGAAAGGAAAAGGACTCCGTTAACTTGCCGTAAGTACCAGCGCCGATAGCCATCAAAATGCTGTAACCGACCATAACCCAGCTCACCTGCGAGGAGGTCAGGGCAAAGTCAGCGGAAATCGAAGGTATAGACAAATTAAACATGGTCATATTGATGTTTCCGAAAATAATGAGCAAGCAAAGTGTCCCCATTAATTTCCGCTCATTGCCGGATAAAGCCATTGATTGAGTATCCATAGCCTGTTCCTCCATTACAGGAAGTCAGGAAAGGTGCGGCATTTTTGCGCCTGATCTCTATCGTGTCCCAAGAAAACATAGGACGGCCGAACATCCTGAATTAACTCCTGCATGCGAGTAATCGATTTGGCAGCCATCTCTTGATCGAATGTCAAGAACGGTACGCTATTCTCGAAGTTCTCCCGAGTATAAGCAACATCAATTGTCAGTAGCACTGGACCCGACTTTTCCGTTGTGACAAGGACTGATTGATGGCCAGGGGAATGACCCGGAGTGAATAAAATTTGAACCCCCGGAATCAATTCATGGTCACCCTCAATGATTTGATATTGTAAATCGGGCAGCCTGCACTCTAATGGAGAGTAATCCTCATTGTTTATGGCCGCATCATACTCTGCCCTTTGAATAAGGATCGGCGTGTTGCGGAAATGCCCGTTTCCCCCAGAATGATCCAAGTGTAAATGGGAGCTAATGACCATTTGAATATCGTCAGGTCGATAACCGACACGCTTTAACACATTTACGATCGAGTCGCCGTCAGACATGTTGGGGACGACGCGCCCTTCACGTCTAGTCCCCTTGTAGTAATCGGGATTGTTGATAAAAGCGTCGGGCATTCCCGTATCGATGAGTATCGGCCCGCTGGTCGTTTCCAATAGAAAAGACCACACAGGCATTCCGACTAATTTCCCGGGGGCAAGGGTTCGATTAACTGCCGATTGATCTAGGAAACATTCACCTACAGGTAAAAAATACAACTTTTCAATATACATCCCAGTTTCACCCTTCATATTATAAATTCGGACAATTTGTCCGTTTTGTTTTGATTATATCGGACAAATTGTCCGATGTCAATTTGTCATCGGCGGTTGGGCTTCGGCAAAAGCCTTACACCTGCAACAAGTAAAGATTGATTGAATAACTGCTACGGGCTGTGAAGTCGATCAGTTGGACTTAATTAATAAGGAAAGGATGAGTTTTATGAAACTAAGCCTAAGTCGAAAAGCTAATCTTGAAGGTATGCTGATAGGAGATCAAGTTACAATTGGAGGGCCGGCGGTAGAGGAGAACATCCGGTTTGAAGTATGGAGAAATGAATCGGGATTTGAAATTAAGGTTTTTGATCGATTGGAGAAGTGGCTAGCCTGCAGCCGGGTGCAGGTCGATATGTATGCCAATAATTGAGGACTTAAAAAGGGGGATTTTTTATATGTATACCAATACCTGGAAAGATTCTTTCGAAACCTGAGACACAGATATGATATCTTTTTGAATGCCGAAAAGAAGCCTGACCGTCTCATAATGCTCAAGTACCTGGTGGACGAGCTCATGGACAATAAGATAGATATTCATCTATATCATTTTGGTATGTATCTGCTCTACCCTTACGCATCCCGGAAGCAAGAAGAAGATGCAGAGGCAGTTGGCAAAAAGCGATCTGAGTCGATTAGTCATCTGCCACGATTTGAATTGAAAAGCAACGATGAATTTGTATCTGAAGTGTGGTCCGATTTAATCTTACGACGGTACCCCGAAGTAGGAGAGGAAATTGTGACAGTGCCCTCTTTTAGTCAGCTTAGAATACTATTTACAGCGGATAACTTCGGAATCACACTGGTTATTATTTCTAATTTGCTAAATATGTTGTTGTATATGATCTATATGAAACTCTCAATGAATGTATTCCTTAATTAAAAAAGGCATAATCATAAATGAGTGGCCAAACATTATAATAGCAACCAGTTATTTCATGAACTATACTAGCAATGGACGGGATAAGAACCTACGTAATTAAAAAATTCAAACGATATAGGAGGAAATAAGAAAAGGGTGCTATTTTCGGGTCTTTAACAAGCTCATTCTCAAGGCTAGGCTAATTTATATCGAAAAAGATTGAGAGAAACAATATAAATAACTATTTTAGGTGCGAGAAGGAGAATGTATGGAATATGAAAATATACTCTTATTATTTAGCAGATGGCGTATTCCCTTTGGATTGGGAAGTTTGTTTTAATACTGTTGAGGAATACAAAACCAAATTATTTGAGAAGTATACCGCTTCCCAAGAGTCCAATGATTTTGTAATAGGTGGATTTCATGTGCTTACCGATAAAATAGATGCAATTCTGAATTATGCTTTAGAGGATTTTCAAAAAGAATTTCCTCATAATTATGAGTTGCGTTGTCCCGCAATGATCTTCCCGTTGCCAAGAGGCGATGAGAGTAATGGTGCTGAGTTCGCTATTATTTTAAAACGAGATGAGGATGGAGATACGATAGTCTATTCCCCACTTCCATTGTCATATTTAGAAAAAAGTTAGTACTTATTTAAGAAAAAAGGAAAACAAATTGAAATTCAAATCATGAAAAAAGGCCCTGTATAGGGCCTCCAAATAGTCAAAAGTTCTAGGTAGGTATCTGTTTATTCATTATCCCTTCTGCTTGTAAAATTCATGGTATAACTTCATCAACGCACGCTTTTCAATTCGTGATACATACGAGCGAGAAATTCCCAGTTCTCGTGCAATTTCCCGCTGTGTTCGTTCTTCTCCTCCGGCTTCCAGGCCGAATCGGCCAATTACCACTTCTTTTTCACGTTCATCTAAAATATCCAGATTGCGATAGATTTTGCTCTTCTCGATTTTGAGCTGTACCTTATCTACAATATCGTCCGCCTCGGAACCGAGGATATCAATTAAAGTAATCTCGTTGCCTTCCTTGTCAGTCCCAATAGGATCGTGGAGAGATACGTCTTTGCGTGTCTTTTTCAGGGATCTTAAATGCATCAGGATTTCATTTTCTATACAACGGGCTGCAAATGTTGCCAGTTTTGTTCCTTTTCCGGTCTGAAAGCTTTCAATAGCTTTGATCAGTCCAATGGTGCCGATGGATATAAGATCCTCCAAATCTTCGCCGGTGTTGTCAAATTTTTTCACAATATGGGCCACCAGCCTTAGGTTATGTTCAATAAGTGTATTACGGGAATGTGCGTTGCCTTCGGCAAACAGCTTTAGGTGTCGAGCTTCCTCTTTCTCAGTCAATGGCTGCGGAAAGGCGTTGTTTTTCACGTAGGAAACGAGTAGCGTCAATTCCTTGATGAACAGAGCGATAGCACTAAATAGTCCGGGCACGGATGACACCTCCTGAGGTAGTTGCAAACTTACGACCTTTGTTACTTACCAGGCTTGCGGTCTGTTTATTGTATGTAGGCAGGTGCCCATCCGTGCCTGTACTCCGAAAACTGCTTCGTAACAAATTGCCGGATATCTTTCTTGAGCAGCATTAATACATAATTCAAAACGTCAGGAGCATTATCAATATGCAGGATCATGAGTGTGTCATCAATTGCACGACATCCTTATCTAAGGAAAGATTTCACTTGGTTTATTGGATGCCCGCAGAAGCAACAACCGTTAGAGAGAGAACAGCAAGTCTACATTTTGAACGATGACTCTACAAGAAAATTTGTTTATACTTTAATTACTTAATATGAAAGCAATGGATATGAGGTGAACTAATGATTCTGGTAAGTTCATGTTTGGCAGGCATGAAGGTGCGATATAACGGGACGGATAGCCTGGATGTACATATTCAGAAGTTGGTAGAGGAAAAAAAGGCAATGACGATCTGCCCTGAGCTACTTGGGGGCTTTATGACGCCGAGAGAGCCTGCTGAGATTGTTGGAGGGACAGGGGAGGATGTGCTGAGTGGCACAGCTAAGGTGATCGAGTTTTCAGGCAATGATGTCAGTGATATGTACATTAGAGGTGCGTACGATGCTCTGCATATAGCCAGAGAGGTTAACGCGTCACTTATTGTTTTAAAAGAAAATAGTCCGTCCTGTGGGTCGGCAGCGATCTATAATGGGGCATTCGAAAACCGTAAAATCGCAGGCAACGGGGTAACCTCGGCTTTGTTAAAAAGGGAAGGCTTTAAAGTTATTTCAGAAGAACAAATATCGGAAATTTTCTTGCATTAGAATATGTAATGGTAGATCAAGCGTCTTGATCGCTTACTAGCTTATAAACTGTGGGCGCAAGACGCTTGTTTGTGCTGTGTCCGTTTTACACCTGTGTATCAACATTATTTAAGCTTTAATGCCAAAATTCCTAAATATTCTTTGAGGGCTGTCCCGGTTGTAGATATGGCCCCAGCAGACGGTGAGAGCTTGGCAGCATACAGTGACAATTTTTCACTTGCCAGATAGTCGGTTGGATAAGCTGTCGTTTGCATACCTGCGCGCTGAAATTCCAGTGCAGCACGTGGCATATGGAATGCGGAGGTCACCAGAATAGGTTTTGTGAGCTGGTGCTGTTTTAGGATTTTGGAGGTATATACGGCATTTTGCTGTGTATTCAAGGAACGATTTTCGATGAAGATATCCTTTGCCGGAATACCGAGTCCTAATAGCTGCCTCTGCGCAATATTCGCTTCATTACCACTGTCTCCAAACACTTGTCCACCGGAAAAAAGGATAGGTAAACCTGTTGCTTCATGCAGTCTAGCTGCAGTGAGCAGTCGGTTGGCCGCAGACCCTAGCAGATTACCTTGTCCATTGATGTCGGGAGTTCCCTCTGTAGCTCCGCCCCCAAGTACGACAATAACATCCCCTTGAACAGTAAGGGGCTGTGGGTACTGCTTTTCTAGGCTACGAATTAACACATCTCCAGCCAAATTGGTCGATGAAATATACAGCAGCAATGTGACAAGGAGCAGTACAATCGCAGGTTTACGCGCCTGTTTCCATAGCCAGATTACAAGTCCTGCCATCACGAGGATAAACAAACCGGGAGGAAGCACGAAGCTGTATAGAAATTTGATGAAATAAATCAAGTGCTGATAACCTCCTATCCTTATAAGTTCTATCTATTGGATACATTGTAACATAGGCAATTGACTGGATTCCTCTGTTGATAAAGTTGTCTTGTAGGCGTAATATATAAAATCTAGTGATTTTTTTCATAGAGGAGCGAGAGCATCATGGGAGAGTTAACGACAGCCAAGCGGATATTGATGATCGCGCTACTGGTTGTATTGTGGGGCATTTCTTGGCCCATCTATAAAGTTGCATTGGAATACACGCCGCCCCTTTTGTTTGCAGGGCTACGCACATTGTTGGGTGGTCTGCTATTGGGAGCGATTTTAGCACCGAGATGGAATCGTATTCGCTGGAAAGAAAATTGGCGAGTGTATGCTATTTCAGGTATTTTTAACGTAGTCCTGTTTTATGGTTTGCAAACAGTGGGTCTGATGTATGTTCCATCTGGCTTGTTCTCTGTGCTGGTATATCTTCAGCCGGTGCTGGTCGGCATTTTTGCATGGATGTGGCTGGGAGAATCAATGTCCAAACTCAAGGTGATTGGATTGATCATTGGCTTTCTAGGTGTGGCAGCTGTCAGTGTCGGAGGGTTTTCAGGACATGTGGCTATCGCAGGTGTAATTATCGCCATTATTACAGCAGTGAGCTGGGCATTGGGAACCGTATATGTGAAAAAGGTCAACCAGCGTGTGGATTCGTTGTGGCTGGTCGCATTTCAATGTACACTTGGAGGCATCGTGTTAACAGGAGCTGGATCGGTTACGGAAAGCTGGTCGGACATCGTGTGGAATGTTCCGTATGTGTCAGGGCTGGTATTCGGAACTGTGCTGGGAATTTCACTATCCTGGCTGCTGTATTTCACGCTGGTCAATTCGGGGGATGTCAGTAAGGTCGCTTCCTATACGTTTTTGGTGCCTGTGATTTCAGTATTTGTCAGTTCTATGCTGCTTCACGAATCGATTACGGCTTTTCTGCTAATCGGTCTGGTATTAATCGGCTTTAGCATTTATCTGGTTAATCGCAGAGTGAGGGTAGTGCGGCAAGCTTGAAATTAATATCTTAAAAAAGCAACAAGTAAGGACTCTGCTCAGGTAGCAGGGTCTTTTTTTATAGGTGACAGAATGCAGTGAATGACGGTACAAGGTTCCCTCTCTAGGTAGTTGGTTAAGCTATGGATGACGGCACACTGTCAAAGAAGAAGGGAGATGCGGACGATGGCACGGAAATTGTTGATTACAGGAGCGGCGGGCACAATTGGAAAAGTACTCTATGAAGGGCTAAAAGCGGAAGGGCAATATGAAATAACCGCCGCTGATGTGAAGAGGGATGAAGAAGCAGGGATTATCGAACTGGATATACATGATGCTGCAAGATTGGCTGAGCTTACACACGGAGTGGATACGGTACTACATTTTGCATGGATTAAGGATGAAGGGGACTTCCTCGGCAAAGTGCTGTCTGGCAATGTAAGCGGAGCTTATAAGCTGTATGAAGCTGCGGTTAAAAATGGGGTAAAACGCATTATTTTTGCTAGTTCCAATCATGCCACGGGGTTTTATAGAGTAGGCGAAACCATAGATGTAGAAGATCCCTACCGACCAGATAGTTTTTATGGATTGAGTAAGTGCTACATTGAACTGCTAGGACGGCTATATGCCGATCAGGGCAAAATATCTTCAATTAATATCCGCATCGGTAATTTTCCTGGGGATGATCGACCGCATTCGGAGCGCGCTGCTCATATTTGGATCTCTGAGCGCGATATGATCCATCTGACCGTCTGCTGTATCGAGGCCCCTTCAGAGATGAATTATCTTAATTTGTATGGGACATCAGCCAATACGGATAATTATTATGATATTGGCTACTTGGAAGAACGAATCGGATATAAGCCGCAGGATAATGCTGCTGAGTTGCTGGAGCAGGCCAAGAAAACTGGATTTCATGTGAAACAAGATGAAACCACTTTTCAGGGTGGACAAAAGGAATAGAGCAGATTGTCCAAATGTGCTTTATAATAGGCTTAAGGCGTCGATCAGGCGCCTCTTATTACACAAAACTTCACAAATATCCGAATTGTTCACTCCTCTAGACACTCCTTTGTTCATGAAGCATGAGAGGCTTCACTTTTCATTTTGAATGCGCTTACATACTATATAGTTATACGGCGGCGATGCTACAAACCTTGCAGTCGGTAATGTATATAGAGGGGGAGTGACTCACATTGAATCAGCCTATGCCCAAAAATTCTGCACTGCTTACGACGGATTCCCGCTTGAACGGTAGGCTGGGAACAGGTAGGAAACACGGTTTCTTCTATGAACTGATCCGCAATCGAGTATTATTTCTGATGTTGTTGCCCACTTTAATCTTTTTCTTCATAAATTCATACATTCCTATGGTCGGCATCTATTATGCATTTACCCAGTTCGACTTCAATACCAGCCTTTTTGAGGCCCAGTTCGTCGGACTCCAGAATTTTCGCTTTCTATGGCAATCCGGCACGCTGACAAAATTGACATTGAATACGGTTGGATACAACGCGGCTTTTATCTTACTCGGCAACGTGTTAGCGATTGTCCTTGCCATTTTACTGAATGAGTTGCGAGGTCGCTACTTTAAAAAGATCACTCAATCTGTGATGTTTCTGCCATATTTTGTTTCCTTCGTTATTCTAAGTGTCATCGTGTATAACATATTTAATTATGATAATGGTTTTCTGAACACGCTGCTGCTGCAATTCGGCGGTGAACGCGTGGATGTGTATAACAAACCATGGGTGTGGATTTTCTTGATTATCCTGTTCTATTTGTGGAAAAATCTCGGCTACAGTATGGTAATCTACCTAGCAGCGATTACAGGGATCAGTGACGAATATTATGAGGCAGCTAAAATAGACGGAGCTAACATTTTTCAACGAATCTGGTACATTACCGTTCCTATGCTCAAGTCAACATTCGTTGTGCTGTTGTTATTTGCGCTGGGTAGTATTATGAAAGGACAATTTGATCTATTCTATCAGTTAATTGGTAATAACGGAGTGCTGTACAATACGACAGATATTTTGGACACTTATGTGTATCGTTCCTTGAAAGTGACTTTTGATGTGGGTATGGCTTCGGCGGCAGGCGTGTACCAATCCTTGTTCGGATTTGTACTGATCATGACCGTGAACTATATCATCCGCAAGCTGAACGACGAATATGCCTTATTCTAGAAAGGAGGACCGAAACGGATGGCGATCAAAGAGGATGTATACACTCGGATTTTTAAAGTCATTTCTTATGTGGTTATCATTGTGGCATCCATTGCTTGTTTACTCCCGTTCCTACTTATTATCTCGGCTTCACTAACCAGTAATGAATCGATTATCAGGGATGGTTATCACTTTATTCCACAGCAATTCTCGCTGGAAGGATACCGGACGGTGTTCACCTTTCCTGAAGAGGTGTTAAGGGCGTACGGGGTGACGATTTTTACCACGGTTGTAGGCACGACGCTGGGCCTGTTCCTGATGACGATGGCCGGATATGTGCTGGCGCGTAAAGATTTTAAATACCGCAATGCGTTTTCATTCTATATTTACTTTACGACGTTGTTTGGAGGCGGATTGGTACCTTGGTACATTATGCTGACGAAGTATTTAGGGCTGCTAGATACGTATACGGTGCTTATTTTTCCGGGATTGATGACTCCATTTCTGATTATTTTGATGAAAAATTTCATTCGTTCCTCCATGCCGGAAGAGCTGTTCGAGTCTGCTAAAATTGATGGTGCGGGTGATTTTAAAATTTATTATCGAATTGTACTGCCTTTATCTACACCGGGTATTGCCACTGTGGGGCTGTTTCTGGCCTTGGCTTACTGGAATGACTGGTTCTCATCCTCACTCTTTATTAATGACCCGCACAAATACCAGTTGCAATATTATCTGTATAATGTAATTAACTCCATGCAATTTATTGCTCAAATGGGTGCAGGTACCGGCGTGTCCCTTTCCAACGATATGCCGACAGAGTCGACCAAAATGGCAATGGCGATCGTGGTTACGGGTCCCATTTTACTACTGTATCCGTTCATTCAGCGTTACTTTGTCAAGGGATTGACCATTGGTGCGGTAAAAGGATAAAGCGGTACTATAGAGCTGCGATGGCATGACGTGCTGACGGCGTGCCATCCAAGCAGCACTTTTTTGTAAGCGTTTTATTAAAACAGACTACCATTTCAAAGGGAGGATTCACATGACATTCACAAAGAAAAGAAAACAACGCATGTCCATCCTGATTGCAGTAATGGTCATTATGGCGCTCTTAGCTGGATGTGGAGGCGGTAGCGGAAACAGCGCACAAAAAGCAAATGGAGAGGATGATAAATCCCAAAAAGTACAGCTGCAATTTTATATGTTGGGTGATGCTCCTAAGGATCTGCCTACCATTGAGGCAGAGATCAATAAGTTGGCAGAAAAAGATCTGAATGCCACCGTCAAATTTAACTATACGACGTGGACCGACTGGGATCAAAAATATAAGCTGTTATTGTCTTCGGGTCAGCCTATCGACCTGATCTTCACTGCAGATTGGACGCAGTATCAGGCCTATGCCAAGAAGGGCGCATTCCTACCGTTAGACGATCTGCTGCCTAAGGCCGCACCTGCCTTGCAAAAATTTGTACCTCAGGATATGTGGGATGGGGTTAAAATCGGAGGCAAAATTTATACTGTACCTGGCACGTATAAAGAATATGTCACAAACGGTTTTGTATGGCGTGAGGATTTACGCGAAAAGTACAATTTGCCTAAACCGACCGATATCAAAAGTTACGAGGCTTATATGGATGGGATACGTCAGCATGAGCCAAATATGAAAACCGTATCTCTGAACAGCGATATCAAGGGAAATCTGCATGATCGATATACCGAATTAGTAACAAAGAGTGTGGGTGCTTTGCCTTATGGCATTGGTATCAAATATGAAAAACCAACAGAGGTATATAAGTATTGGGGCTCAGATGAACAAAAAGAAGAGCTGAATACTTACAAACGCTGGGCTGATAAAGGATTCATTCCTAAAAACGTATTAAACGTAAAAGATACGCTTCAGGATCAAGTCACTTCTGGTAAAGCAGCGAGTATTTTCGGCGACAATCCAACCCGCTTTAATGACATGGTCATTAAGCTCAAAGCATCCCACCCGGACTGGAAGCTTGAGTACTATCCATTCCCGCTGACAACGGGTTATGCAACTCCGGTGCATCCGATTCATAATGGCTTTGCAATTCCAAAAAGCAGCCCGAACCCAGCCCGCGCATTGGCCTTTTATGAGAAGCTGGTGACAGACAAACGCTATAACCTGCTTACGCAATATGGTATCGAAGGCAAAAACTACGAAGTCAAAGATGGTTACTATCAAATGATAGGTAGCGGTAGTACGAATGGATTTTCACGGGAAGGTATGAACAGCTGGGCTTGGCGTAACCCGGAATACATGTTATTTGATTCAGGTTTTGACCGTGTGAAGAAGATTTTTGCTGAGCTGGATAAAATCCAGAAGCCTGACCTGTTTACCGGCTTTGCAGAGGATTATACGACCTACCAAGCAGAAAAAGCAGCGTTGGAACAGGTTGAGAAGCAATACCTGTACCCGCTCCAAGCTGGACTGATCGACAACGTTGATCAAGGTCTTGAGACCTTCATGCAAAAGGCGAACCAAGCTGGCTTAGAGAAAATTCAAACCGAATATACAAAACAATGGAAAGCCTATGTGAAGGAGAAGGGGATCAAGTAAAACATAAGAGCAGTGATACAAAGCAGAAAAGCAAGTCTCCAGAAAATTGGAGGCTTGCTTTTTTGATGTTACCTATTGCGCATTCGCTTTAGAACGGCGAAAATCTGTGGGCGTCACGCCCAAGCTACGTTTGAACATACGGTGGAAATAAGAGCTACTCGCAAACCCGGTTTGTTCTGCCACGTCAGCCACTGACCAGTCGGTCTGTTCCAGCAGCTCACAGGCCTTGCGAATACGGAGCTGCTGGATGACGTCCACGATGGTAGACATGGTTTGTTGCTTATAAAGCCTACTTACATAAATTGGAGACAAATCCAACTCTTCCGCAATCTGATTGAGACAGAAATTAGGATCTGTATAGGCCTGTTCCATTCGCTCATTGATCTGTTGCACCAAGCGTTCTTGCTTCGTATTTCGTTTTTCCGCTAGACTGGAGCGAATCTGATCAAAGACCAATTGGTAATGATCAATAAGATCCTCGGCGGTCTCTAATCGATCTGCGGATGGTAATTCAGGTTTAGATTCGATAGCAAATCCATTGAGTTCACTTATATGCCGAACGGCATTATTCACACTCATGATGAGCCGGGATATTGCCACCCGAACAGAGGAAAACGGATATTTCTCCATATGCATCAACAGATCTTTGAACATCCGGTGCGCATCCTCCGTATGACCAGATAGCAGCGTATCCAGCAATTTTTTTTCTTTATCCGATGGATACACATAAGTATTTTGGACATCTTCATCTGTAGTGTTTCGTGCATTAATAATACAGCCATGACCCTGAAAAAAACGGTGCATAGATGCGTTCTCTACCTGGCGGTACAGCAGATGTAGCCGTTCTGGTTGACTGGTAATCGCGCTGTAGGTTAGTGATACACTCAGCTTCAAATATTCAAAACAAGCTTCACGTATTTGGCGTAATAGGGTCTCCAGTAGTACCGTGTCTGTATGTTCGGCGGGGTCTAGAATATTGAGCATCAGCAGGACGCTATCCTCATCCATATCAACGGTTTCCACCCGGTATGTCTGCCCGCATATTTCGGAAGCGATATTCATGATTGCAAACTTGTAGGGTAGCAGATCAGGTCCACGCTCGCTTTGCCATCGGGCATATTCATCTATGCGCAGGAGTACAAGGCGATAGTCTTTGTCGAACTGGAACGTAATCCCGAGCTCGCGCAGTCGTTCCGGTTCTTCACCAGCAGGAAGATTTCGGATTCCCCGAATCACATTCCGTAAAATGTTTTGCCGGATCGTATACATACTGTTGCGTTTTTCCGATTCCAGTGAATTCATATGCACAACAATTTGGCCAATAGGCGTATACAACATTTTGGACAGCAGCCAGGAAGCCACAAATCCTGCCATTCCGATGATGGCTGCGATCAGTACCATGGCATTACGAATAACACTCGCCATTTTGATAACGCTTTCATATGGTGTGACACTAATATACTGCCAACCTAGTCCATCCGGGGAAGTATAGGAAATCAGTGATCTTTTACCATGAAATTCTTCTACAAAATAGCCTGTTTCCTGTTTTTTGACTCTGGTATGCAGCCATAGCTGTTCTTTTTCGTTCAAAGCTTCGTCTGTCAACGTCGTCCCAGATAACAGTCTGCCTTGATCGTCTAAAATATAAGCGGTCCCGCCTGAGATGGGGCTCGCCGCCATTTCCTTGTTCATCCAGGCCGCCGATACATTCACAATCACTGCCGAATTTATCGCTTCGTTCGAGTTGATTGCGTCATAACATAAATACGTATAGGCTGCGATGTCTGGGCTTGCTTGCTCTAGGCCAGCCCCGGAGTCTGAGGCAGACAGCAACGGATACGTACGTGGGATAGGCGTAAAGGGTTTGTAGTCCTGATAATGATCGAGCACGCGAATGATATCTGTATCAGCCAGTTCATGTTTGCTGAATAACCCGTTTTGGCCTTGTGATGACGCAATGTAGAAAGTGTCACTTTTAGGGTTATACACATAAATGGATTCAATATACGGCATGGAGTTAAGATAATTATTTAATTCGGTCATGGCAGCGGTTACATCATATACATTGGGTTTGGGATAATACAACAGCTTGGATAGGGTACTGCTGCGGTACATTTGGAATGCCAACGATTGAGCAATAGATGTCATGTTGATGACCTCTTTGCTTCTCAACGTCAAGCTATTGTGATTGGCTTCGAACGCCTGCTCCTTTTCCACGCGGATATAGTAGAAATAATATACAGTGGTGGATACCAGCAATGTTAGTGTTATACATAACGTAATGCTGACCAGCAATTTGCTGTGTAGCTTATGATGCTTTTTGAAATTGCTCATATGAACAGGCCTCCTGTCTGTGTGCACGTAGCTGTAAAGTACACCCTATTTATGTATTCATTATACGTATGATCTTATGAACAGGACAGTGAACAAACCGATTCTTTGTGAAAAATAATGATTTTTCCGTAAAAAGACCGAGAACACGTATACGCAAACTGGATTGCGTCGGTTCCCGGTCGGTTTTATTGGTTCAAATGAAAAGAAGCAAAGATGAGGCGGCACTTCAATCAGTCTGGAAATTGAACATTACCTTTAACGATATAGGCTTGGCCTGTGCCATTTTCGGCTAGAGCTGGGATGGTATCGTTCAGTACGACACCGCGAATGTCCGTAATCCGTATTTTCAGAGGCTGTTTTCCTAAGTTAGTACCCAGAAAGTGGTTGTAATCCTGTTTTTCGAGATTGAGCCATTGCCCGTTTTGTTGGACTTCCATTTTTAAGACCGGATATTTATGATTGCGTACTTGAATGGCTGCCCACCATTGGCTACTGCCTTCTTTAATGCGGTAAGACACATTGCCGCTAACCGGAGCTTTGACAACTTTCCATGAAATATTGATTTTTCCATCCTTTTGATTGCCGATCAGGTTGAAGGCATTCGGAGATAGATCAAGTGCGCCACTCGGACCCTCAGGATATAAATCTGTTACATAGACGGTCGTTTTTCCTTTGGGGCCTTGAACTTCCAGATAAGCTCCAGCTAATGCGGCTTTGATTCCGTTATAATTCAGTTGTGTGGGGTTAAGCGCTGTAATTTTGGCATCAGAAGGGATAGGGTCAAGCAGTAATGCTCCTCCAGAGTAACCTGATCCTGTATATGTGGCGTACCCGGTGTATGTATCATTCCAAGCAGCTGAAGCGGGCAGGGCGAACAATACGACACTTAGCAACGATGTCAGACCGATAGTTTTGAACTTTCGAAACAGAGATTTTTCTCGCATAATCATTTCCTCCTTGTTCATTTAATAGATTTATATAGTAAATATAAACACTATATTACCTAATATTCCAAATTGTACAATAGGACTTTGAGGCAAAAAGAAAATGTTGGAAATATTTGTCGACCTACCTATAGGCCATATGGGGTGTTTTTTAGAAATGGCTGTACAGATAAAAAATAAGGGGAGAGTTAAGTAATGGGGGCGAAACTAGGACTTTTGGATGAAGTCTTTTAAATAGAATAAGCGAACTATTGTTCTCGTTTTGATTGTCGTATACAATCGAATCATGCTGATTCGAATAGAGTGATGTCGACTCTGTGTATGCTGCAACGAAAGGATGTTATGCATCATGATGGGAAGAGCCCATTTAATTATTGGAACCGGGGTCTCCCTGTCGGTATTAGCCTTAAGTGGATACGAAGTGACTCCGGCTGCCGTGGCAGCCGCTGTGGTTGGTTCATTGCTACCGGATATTGACGAGCCTAACTCCATGCTTGTTAGCCGTGCGTTACCGAACAAAATGCTTAGACTCGTACAGCTTCTAATGATTGGGGCTGCGGGTTGGGTGTTTTTCACCCGTTTGGCTCCGCCGCCCTGGAATCTTGTTTTGGCTTTGCTGATGATCAGCGCTTCTTTTATGCCTTCACGGTCTATGCGTAAAGTTATCATTTTTCTAATTGGTATCGGCCTAGCCTGGTATGGGGAATCATATGCACCGTGGAATTATATCGCCGGGTGTCTGCTGATCATATGTACGCTTGTTCCGCACCGAGGATTGACGCACACGGTGTATGGCACAGTAGCATGGACCGCGCTGCTTTATGGTACGACACGTTTGCATGGCGATAGCATATGGCTGGCTGGAGGGATAGCGTACTTACTGCATTTATTGGCAGATTCCTTGACGAATAACGGGATTAAGCCTTTGCCACCATTCAAATGGAAGCTACGATTTAGATTAATGAGTACCGGAACCCGGAAGGGAACAAAGGTAGAAAATATCTGTATTACTTTAACAGCTGTACTTGTAGTTATTGCTTTACTTCGGTACAAACATTTAATTTGAATCTTCTATTTTTTCTTCTATTAAAAAAACAGTCAAGTACACGTTGTATGTGTCTTGACTGTTTTTTTATAGCTTCCTATTCTCTGTTACTTCTTAAGCTCGTTCAATAATGGTATTGAGCGTTGTGCGATCCAGATTTTGAACCAGCTTAATGATCAGTTCCTTGGCCGCATCATAATCATCAGTATGAATAATGGACGAGGAAGTATGGATGTACCGTCCACATATGCCGATGACGGTGGATGGCACACCAATTCCGCTCAAGTGCACTTGACCAGCATCCGTTCCCCCAGTGGAGATAAAATATTGGTGCTTGATTTTGTGGGTATCCGCCATATCTTGCACATACTCCACAATCCCGCGGTGTGTAATCATACCTGGATCAAATACCCGCAACAGTGCTCCTTTACCAAGCTGTCCGTATGCATTCGGATCTCCACCCATATCGTTGGCAGCACTGCAATCCAGTGCGAAGAAAATATCCGGCTGAATCAGATTGGCAGCTGTGCGCGCACCGCGCAGTCCCACTTCCTCCTGAACAGTAGCTCCTGCATACAATGTATTGGGAAGCTGGTCCTTTTCCTTATGTAATGCCTCCAACAGCTCAAGCGCCAGGCCTACACCATATCGATTGTCCCATGCTTTAGCCATGATTTTTTTGGGATTCGCAAGTGGAGTGAAGTCACAGATCGGGGCAATAGCCGTTCCGGGCACAATCCCCAGATCTTGCGCCTCCTGTCTGCTGTCTACGCCGATATCCAGGTACATATGCTTGATGTCCATCGGCTTGCTGCGTTGCGCTTCATCGAGCAAATGTGGTGAGACAGATCCAACTACACCAATGATTGGGCCATTTGGGGTCAATACTTGAAGACGTTGTGACATGATGGCTTGGCTCCACCAGCCTCCAACCGGCTGGAAATGAATCATTCCATTTTCCGTAATGCCATTCACAATAAAACCAACTTCATCCAGATGTCCTGCGACCATTACACGTGGTCCACTTTCTTGCCCGCGTAGCACACCAAAAAGACTGCCCAAACGGTCCTGCACGATTTCATCCGTATACCCGGATATTCGTTCTTTAACCCATGCCCGCAGCTCTCGCTCATGTCCAGGAATAGAAGGGAACTCTGTTAAGGTTTTAAACAATTCCAATGTTTTTGCTTCCATGATGTATACCTCACTCCTTATTAATTAACCAGTGGTCGTCATGTATTCAGTATGAATGGATTTGTACGGAATGTCCACGATATCATTTTCCTGACATAACATTTCCCCTAAAAGCTCATAATGTTAAGGAGCCAAGCAATCTGAACCGCCAAGCGCGGAACTTACGAATAAGGGGTGGTGAATGATGCCAGCTAAGTCAGGACAGCGCGGTTTTCGTACCAATTCGTCGCCGTTGTCCATAAATGAGAAAGACTATCAAAGTGTTTCCCAAAAGCATGAACCTTCCAGAAAAGTATTTGCCAATTGTGTGCGTGCTTTCCTGGTTGGAGGCGTCATCTGTGTGATTGGGCAGGCGATCCAGGAAGCCTTTATGGCAGGTATGCATATTCCCGCCAAAGAGGCTGCGGCACCGACTGCATCCATGATGATCTTGTTGTCTGTTATATTAACTTGCATCGGGGTCTACGATAAGATTGCCCAATGGGCAGGAGCGGGAACCGCTGTACCGATTACAGGTTTTGCGAACTCGATGTGTTCAGCTGCATTGGAGTATCGTTCCGAGGGATTGGTACTTGGAGTGGGCGCAAATATGTTCAAGCTGGCAGGCTCAGTTGTCGTATTCGGTGTTGTGGCCGCATTTATCGTAGGCGTTATATACGCGATCCTCGGTGTGGGGGGCAACCACTTATGAGAAGACAGGGAGGACAAACCTGGAAGTTTGAGTCGAGACCGCGCATCATTGGTAGTGCAACTGTTGTAGGCCCGGATGAAGGAGAGGGGCCGTTGTCCACAGATTTCGATTATATTTATGACAATATCGAAATAAACGAGAAAACATGGGAAAAGGCGGAACGAAGATTAATTGAGCATTCTACAGAGCTTGCGTTAATTAATTCCAATTTAAACAAAGAGGAAGTGCAATTTTTCATCAGTGGTGATCTGATGAATCAGATTGTCAGTAGCTCATTTTCGGCTAGCAAGCTGGCTATTCCCTATTTAGGCGTTTTTGGAGCCTGCTCAACGTCGATGGAAAGCTTGGCTTTAGCAGCACTTATTGTGGATTCAGAGGCGGGCGACTACGTGATGGCGGGTACAACCAGCCATAACTGTACCGTGGAAAAGCAATTCCGCTATCCTAATGAATATGGAGCACAGAAGCCCCCCACAGCCCAGTATACGGTTACCGGTTCCGGTGCGGCCATTGTGGGACATGCGAAGTCAGGGACGGTGGTGGATTGTGCTACCATTGGGCGTGTAATGGATATGGGCATTAAAGATCCCTTTAATATGGGCGGAGCCATGGCTCCAGCGGCGGCGGACACGCTTTTGTCTCATTTTCGAGATACAGGCAGGGACCCAGGCTACTATGATCTTATTGTAACAGGGGATTTAGCCTCTGTAGGGCTGCCGATTGCCAAAGAGCTGCTCAAAAAAGATGGATTCGATATGAATCAAACGGAATTTAATGATTGCGGTTTACTGATTTACGACATCAATAAGCAAAAGAAGGTCATTGCAGGTGGAAGTGGTTGTGGATGCTCGGCTGTTGTAACCTATGGGCATCTGTTAAAGCGGATCGAAAAGGGAGAACTACAAAAGGTGCTGGTCGTGGCGACCGGGGCGTTATTATCTCCTTTGACTACACAGCAGGGTGAAAGCATTCCTTGTGTTGCACATGCTGTAGCTTTTGAAGCGGGAGGAAAAGTATGATATTTCTATGGGCTTTTTTAGTAGGCGGTGCCATTTGTGTCGTGGGTCAGTTGATGATGGATGTTATCAAAATGACTCCGGCACACACAATGAGTACGTTGGTGGTAGCAGGTGCAATTGCGGACGCTGTCGGAATATATGATCCGCTTATCAAATTTGCCGGAGCGGGTGCGACGATTCCAATTACCAGCTTTGGTAACTCACTCGTACACGGTGCATTAACCGAATTGGAAAAGGACGGATGGCTTGGTGTCATTACAGGGATCTTTAGTCTGACCAGTGCAGGGATTTCCTCGGCGATTATTTTCTCTTTTCTGGCATGTTTGTTTGTTCGTCCAAAAGGAAGCATATAAAAGCAGGGTGCTACAATAGGACAAAAGTAAAATAAACTGTATACAATCAACCCTTCGGATTTGATAGCCGAAGGGTTTTTGACTGTTCCAAAAAACATGTACGTGCAAGAGAAGATGGAGCTTGAATAATATGGGCAGGGAGTTAAGTGTACTCTATGTCCACCTTCATGTACAATAATAGGAAACATGTTGCTATCTAGGAGGTTTACAGAGTTATGCCCGTGCGTCAAGAATCTGTGCAGATTGTATCTGCAATACGTTCTAATCTGGAATCATGCATATTAGGGAAATCCTTTGAAATAAAATTACTGCTTACGGCTATGCTGGCGGGTGGACACATTCTGATCGAGGACGTTCCGGGTACGGGGAAAACGCAAATGATCAAGGCTCTTGCTAAATCCATGCGTGGTGATTATCGCCGCGTTCAATGTAATCCTGATATTCTACCGAGCGATATTACAGGAGTATCTATATTTCATCCACGGGACGAGCGTTTTTATTTCCGTCCGGGTCCAGTTATGACTAACATTTTACTGGCAGACGAAATTAACCGGGCGACGACGAAAACCCAGTCAGCTCTGCTGGAGGTTATGGAAGAACGAAGTGTGACGGTGGATGGGGACACTCATATGTTGCCTCATCCTTTTATGCTGTGTGCCACTCAAAATCCAATTGATTTTGAAGGTACTTATATGCTGCCGGAAGCACAATTAGATCGTTTTATGCTCAAAATCAGCTTGGGCTATCCTGATTTGGAGACGGAGCGAAACATGCTGCTTCATCATCAGACGGGCCAGCCAGCAGACCGTCTGGAGGCTGTAGCGCATATGGAACAGATTGCTGACATCCAGCAGGAAATCAGAGATATCTATATGGATGAAGCGGTGACGTCCTATTTACTCGATATTGTGCGTGCGACGAGGGAACATCCATCCGTGTTGCTCGGAGCTAGTCCACGCGCCGCACTTGCTTTTGTCATGGCTGCCAAGGCATACGCTTTTCAGGATAACCGTGACTATGTGCTGCCTGATGATGTGAAGGCACTGGCACCTTATGTGCTGACGCACCGTTTGCTGCTTCGTCCCGAAGCACGCCTCGATAGCTCCAACGCCCAGTCCGTGCTGCAGTCCGTTCTCCGACAGGTTCATGTACCCGTACGAATGGAGCGTTCTTAGGGAATGAACATGGTCAAAAGGAAGCGCAGGCTTCCCCGGCTATCAGGTCGCATCTGGCTTATGTTGCTTATATGGGTGGTGTGCCTGCTTTATTTGTTGTTTCAGGGTGGCAAAACATCGGTCATGCTGTTGTCAATGGTTACGCTGTTAATCGTTTATCTGTGGATGGTTGGTCTGAGTGGAGTTCGTCGCGTACAGGGCCATCGGCAGCTTTCGCAAGGCTCGGAGTTCGGGGAACTACTGCATGCGGGAGATCAGGTACACGTAAAGCTCAGTCTGAGCATTCCGGGCTTTCTTCCGTTACCCTATGTCATTGTTCGCGAGGTGCTCAAGCGGCATACGGGGGAATCCTGGTCGTTTGAAGACAGTGTCATCCCCAGTATGAAAGGGGGCGGCCAACTTACATTTCAAACCCCTGCTTTAGAACGAGGAAGCTACTATTTTGAGGAAACCGAATGTGTGAGTGAGGACATCTTTGGCCTGTTGGAGCACAAGGGCAGGTTGAATGCACGTGGTGAATTTCGGGTGCTCCCCCGAACGGTATTTATCCCCTACTGGCAGATCAATGATCGCCGTTCAAGGATGTCTGGACCGCAGACTGTTCAAACTCGAACGCGTCGTGAAACGACACAAATCAACGGTGTGCGGGATTATGTATATGGAGATCGGTTTTCACGCATCCACTGGAATGCGACGGCTCGTACAGGTAGTTGGAAATCCAAGGAATTTGAGCATGAGACGGTTCCCAAAACGATGCTTGTGCTCGACGTACAAACAAAGCATTATGTAAATGCCGATCAGTTTGAGCTAGCTGTATCTTCTACCGCTTCATTGCTGGAATATGGTGGACGGGAGCGGATGGGGGTCGGACTGTGTACAGCTGGAGAGAAGGGGACTGTTTTTCAGCCAAGTGAGCAGACGATGGAACGACAACGAATGATGCATCACTTGGTAGACATTCACACTACTTCGCAAGGTAGCTTGATGACCGCTGTAGAGAGCTGTGTGCGCCAGTTTCCGCAAGGTTGCTATTTTATACTGATTAGTCCACTGAAGGATCATCAGGCGCTAGAGCTTCTCCGTTGGGCTGATACGCGGGGGATGACCCCGTGTCACGTCTATATCGGGGAAGGTTCTGCCGAGGGAGAAGCTGAAAAGTGGATGAGCATGCTTCGTGCAAGGGGAATTAAGGGCTACGATGTTGAGAGCCTCGAAGAGCTCCCGGCTGTAATGGGGGGAGGGACACAATGAAAACCTGGTTACAATCGTTAAAGAGCTCCTGGGCCCTCGCCTTTACTTTCTTGTGGATTATTATTATTGCCATGCAATGGGTGTCTTTTGCTTCCGAATTGTGGCTGGAAGAGACAAGAGCACTTGTACTGACGACCATTACAATGCTGGCGCTGGTGAAGATTTTACTACCATTCCGTCCATGGATTGAATTTGTCGTTAAGGCGGTAACGCTGTTTTTTATTTTGTATCGGACATTAGTGTCTTACTCCATCATTATCCCCTTCGGTGGGGTAGCCAATCGTCTGGATCAATTTATATCTAACATGTCTCCTTATGTTTGGTTTTCACTCATTGCTTGGTTAGTTATTGAAATGGTGCCGCTCATCGTTACAACGAAGCAGCGGATTCTAGTTTTTGTGGGCATTAATATCGCAGCTCTGGCGGTGCTTGATTCCTTCACACCAACTGTGCTGTGGGAGGAGGTTGCCTGGATCGTCTTTGCTGGTATGGGATGGCTAGTGACACAGCATTTGCAGTATTTTCGTCAGCATTATCCTCAAGGATGGAAGCATATTCGGCGTTATCCGTATAAAATTGCGGCCAATATTGCTGTCATTTTTGCGCTTATTATTATGGCGGGTGTGAATATGCCCGAGGTGCAGCCTGCTTTGACGGACCCCTATACAGCGTGGACCCAGCGTATCAGCTCAACCACCGCCGGAACCACCAATGGATCTGGGGCGCTTAATCAGCGCATGAACACTGCATCGGGTTATAGTCGCCAGGATAATCGGTTGGGTGGAGGTTTTAATTTTGATTATTCGCCCGTTATGACCATCACAACTAATCAGCGAAGCTATTGGCGGGGAGAAACAAAACGAATCTATTCCGGTACAGGCTGGAGTGACGGTGGGAACGATGATCTAACGCCAAATGAGGTGCCGATGACCGCTGAGCTTGAAAACACACAAGAAACGCGGCATTCTACTGAACAAGTCGTACAGACCGTTACAATGCAAAATGATCAGAGCTACCCGGTTCTGTTTGGTGCCTATTCGGTGCATCGTGTCCAATCGGTGGATAGAGATTCACGGGCAAACGGGTTGCGTTGGAACCCGCAACAGGCAGAACTTCTTTGGAATCCATCCTCACGAAGAACTGCTTATCCTAAAACGTATACCTTGGTATCTCATGTTCCTGTAATCCCTGAGAAAGAACTGCGTACAAAAAGTTTTAATGAGTTGTACGGAAAAAGCAAACAGGAAGCCTATTTGCAAATTCCAGACGAATTGCCGCAGCGGGTTCGTGATTTGGCTCGGAACGTAACGTCAACGGCCAAAACGCCGTATGAAAAAGTCGGATTGCTACAGCAGTATTTACAGCAAAATTATGCCTATACGAATAATCCGGATCTTTCGCGGAAAAGAAGCAGGGATTTCGTGGATGCCTTTCTGTTTGAGATTCGGGAGGGCTACTGCGATTATTATTCCACTTCATTAGTCATGATGGCTCGCTCCGTTGGGGTTCCAGCTCGTTGGGTCAAAGGGTATGCACCTGGCCAGCAGACATTTTCCGATGATGCAACAACGGGCGATGGTGACGAAAGTATGTCCTCTTACTCCGTGACAAATGCGGATGCTCACTCCTGGGCAGAAGTATATTTAGGCGAATATGGCTGGGTTCCGGTAGAAGCTACGCCCGGCTTTGATATGCCGTTGCTTACGGAGCAGGAGGATTCAAACACTCCAGACGCCCCAGAGGTCAAAGATCAACCAGAACCAGAGCAGCCTGAGCAGACCCCGCAGATGGCTCCAGGGGAAGGATTTAAGATTCATCCTGTAATCATAGGCTCTGCTGTTGCCATTCTTCTGCTGTGGGTAGCTTATATCATCTGGCGTAATCGGGCAGACATTCACTTTTACCTGTTGCGTTTACGGACAGGTAAGCCGCTGACCCCGGATGAAAAGGTGGTCGTCGAAACTGAACACTGGTTACGGTACATGCGAAGGAAAGGCTTTGTCCGTGCCAGCCATGAGACACTGAGGGAATCAGTCGACAGATGGTCACAAGAAGCACCGGAACGCGCTGCGATTTTACATCAGTTGCTAGGACGCTTTGAACAAGCGCGTTATAGTCCTTCGTCGGTAACCGCGGAGGATTGGCGTAGTGTTCGCCAGCAAGCCTCCCTATTGCAGAAGGGACCCTGGATGAAACGATGGGCTGGACGAAGAGCAAAGCCTGATCAGAAGGATGAAGGCTAGTCTGTTTTTACTGGGTTTGATGCCGCAATTTTTAATCTTAATCAATATGTTTAGTAAAAAGCTGTCCGTTTGTTGCGGATAGCTTTTTACTAAGCCATAGTAATATGGTATAGTTTGTCGTATGAAACTGAGGTGACCGACGTTGTTTGAAATGCTGATGCCCAAATTACGGGTGAATACCGTCTTTGATATTGATCTTGAAGGCTTGTATGCTCAAGGATATCGCGGCATTATTACGGATCTGGATAACACGCTGGTTGGTGCAAAAGCGCCGAACGCAACTCCCGAGCTGGTGGCCTGGTTTGAAAAGGTCAAACAGGCGGGTTTTAAGCTTGTCATCGTGTCTAATAACAATATGGACCGTGTATCCGTGTTTGCTACGCCTTTGGACATTGAATTTATACATGCCGCCCGGAAGCCATCCAACTCGTCCTTTCGTAGAGCCATTCGTATGATGGGGCTTACTCCGGAAGAGACTATTATGGTCGGGGATCAAATGTTGACGGACGTGTTGGGAGGCAACCGAATGGGATTGCATACCG
Source organism: Paenibacillus sp. lzh-N1 (assembly GCF_002872435.1). NCBI lineage: Bacteria > Bacillati > Bacillota > Bacilli > Caryophanales > Paenibacillaceae > Paenibacillus > Paenibacillus sp. lzh-N1. The sequence goes on from NZ_CP025696.1 coordinate 3,552,805, forward strand.
TTCTGGTACTACCGATATCCATTCATGATGAAGGAGTCATGACCCGATTTAATCGACGGTTGGAGCGAATCGCGCTCACAAGGTTACGTAAGAAAGGCTTATGGCTTGAGGAGGAAAAGAAGAATGACTGAAAGACCTGACGGCGGAACTGCCGTCAAATGTAGTGGTTGCGGTATCGTCATGCAGACCACTGGCCCGGACCTTCCGGGATATATTCCGGAAAAATTATTAACTCGCGAACCAGTCATCTGTCAGCGTTGCTTCCGGATCAAAAACTATAATGAAACGTCTTCGGTGACGGTAGATCAAGATGAATTTTTGAAGCTACTTAGTCAGATTGGGGACAAGGATGCGCTCGTCATCCACATTGTAGATATTTTTGACTTTGAAGGCAGCTTGATTTCCGGTCTACAGCGTTTTGTAGGCTCGAATCCGGTTGTACTGGCAGTTAATAAGACCGATTTGTTGCCTAAGGTGACAAACTGGAACAAGGTACGTAACTGGGTACAAAAGCAAGCGAAGGAGCAAGGGCTACGCACGGAAGAAATCGTACTGTGCTCTGCTAAAAAAAATCAGGGCTTTGACCGTCTGCTGGATGTGGTATCTGAACTGCGTGGTAACCGCGATGTATATGTGGTCGGAGCCACAAATGTGGGTAAATCCACGCTCATTAACCGCTTGATCCGTGATTACAGCGATATGGAGCAGGAACTCACAACATCCCGTTACCCAGGAACTACACTCGATATGGTGAATATTCCGCTCGACGACGGCAAGCACATTATTGATACTCCGGGTATTGTGTACCCTTGGCGGTTCAGTGAAATCGTCTCCCGCCAGGACTTGAGCGCAATTATGCCGGACAAGCCGCTGAAGCCTGCTGCATATCAGCTTGATGCCGGACAAACATTGTTTTTCGGCGGTATGGCCCGATTTGATTTTGTAGATGGTCAGCACCAATCATTTACCTGCTACATTAACGGTGGTCTTAAAATACATCGTACGAAGCTGGAGCGAGCTGATCAGTTGTTCGCTGATCATGCCGGGGAGTTATTGTCTCCGCCAACACGCGATCAATTGGCAGAGATGCCGGAATGGACCAGACATGAGTTCCGTGTTCCACGCAAATCTCCATCGGACATCTATATATCCGGTTTGGGATGGATTAGGGTAAATAGCGAGAACGGAGCTCTGGTAGCGGTTCATGCTCCTCGGGGAGTCCGTGTGCTTTTGCGGCCTGCGTTGATTTAACAATGCTGTAACCAAGTGATAGGGCGGCAAGGAACACAACATGGTTCCTGCCGCCATTCATGTATTTGAGCGGCCTAATATTTTGCAATATGGGGGAGAACAACGATGAGCAGTGGGGAGTCTGGAGCGATCGAACGAGATCTTGTACTATTGGGCGTATTGGGTGATCCGATCAAGCACTCCAAATCGCCCCTTATGCATAAAATAGCTTTACAGGCAGCGGGGATTGATGGAGATTTTGTACCTCTTCATGTCACACCGGATCAGCTGGAGGATGCCGTGAAGGGGATTCGTGCTTTGCATTTCCGCGGAGTCAATGTGACGATTCCCCATAAGGTTGAGATTATGAAATATCTAGATGAGATTGATGAAGGGGCCAGGCTCATTGGCGCTGTCAATACGATAGTGAATGACAATGGGCGGCTCAAGGGCTATAATACGGACGGAATTGGCTACGTGCGTTCCCTCAAAGAAGAGACTTCTGTCGAGTTAAAGGGTGCAAGAATTGCTGTTTTAGGAGCCGGTGGTGCTGCTCGGGGCGTGATTCATGCCCTGTTGGAGGAGCAACCTGAATCGGTCATTATTCTGAACCGAACACGTGACAAAGCTGAACAACTGGCATTGGAGTGGGCGACAGAAGCAATTCCAGTAATGGGCTATTCCAACGAGGAAGCTAGGAATGTGCTCACGACAGTGGATGTGCTGATTAATACAACCTCGGTGGGAATGTCTCCTTTATCTGATGAGCTTCCAGTGGAAACGAGTCTGATTCCTGAAGGAATCATTGTGAGTGATTTGATCTACAACCCGCTGGAAACGAGACTTTTACGCGAAAGCCGTGAACAGCGCGGCTGCACTGTACATGGAGGTTTGGGCATGTTTGTGTACCAAGGGGCAGTGGCTTTTGAGTATTTTACGGGGGTGGCCCCTGCAGTAGACCAAATGAGAGCGGCTGTGCTGAGAAGCCTGTCGTAAGTCGGATTATACATTAAAATTATGGAAATGCCGCATTGCATATGTGGCGACGAAGGGGTTAAATATACATGTTAACAGGTAAACAAAAAAGATATCTGCGCTCGATGGCGCATCATTTAGACCCAGTTTTTCAAATAGGTAAAAACGGTACGAATGAGCATCTTATGCGTCACATCAATGATGCGATTGAAAAGCGTGAGCTGATGAAAGTACAAATTTTGAACAACTGTTTGGACGACAAGCATGAAATTGCGGAAGAACTGGCAGCAGAGACGGGTTCCGAGCTTGTACAGCTTATTGGAAGCACCATTATTTTGTACAAGGAATCTCGTGATCATAAGCAAATCGAGTTGCCTAGAGGATAATACGCGGGGAGAAAATTATGAAAATCGGTATTATGGGTGGTACATTTGACCCGATTCATATTGGACATCTGCTGGCTGGAGAAGCGGCAAGAGATGCCTATGAGCTGGATCAAGTATGGTTTATGCCTTCTCATATTCCTCCGCACAAGCATCAAGCGGGGGCAAGCGGCAAGGAGCGTCTGGAGATGACAAGTGAAGCGGTGGCGGGTCATCCTGCCTTTGAAGTGCTGGATATTGAAGTGCTTCGCGGGGGGGTATCCTATACCATTGACACGATCAAGAAGCTTCAAGAGCTGCATCCTGCTGTAGATTTTTATTTTATTATTGGTGCGGATATGGTGAACTACTTGCCTCATTGGCAGGGAATTGAGGAATTGGCGCAGCGGATTTATTTTATTGGGGTGCGGCGACCAGGCTTCCAGCTTGCGTTGGATGAGTTGCCACATTATTTGCAGGACAAGGTACTGCTGGCAGATATGCCAGTGGTAGACATTTCTTCGACGGATATACGGGAGCGTGCTGCAGAAGGCCGTACCATTCGTTATCTTGTGCCTGATCGTGTACATGACTATATTACAAGGGGCGGTTTGTATGAAGTACAGCCGTGAGCAGCTAATGGAAGCCGTATCTGGTCAGATGCCTGAAAAACGCTGGAAACACACGCTGGGTGTTATGCATACCTCTGTGGAGCTTGCAAAACGTTATGGGGCAGACCCGGATAAGGCGGAACTGGCGGCTATTTTGCATGATGTGGCGAAATATTGGCCTGTTCGACAGATGGAAGAAGTGATTCGTAACTATCCTGAATGTGATCAGGAGCTATTGGAGCATGACAAGCAGCTCTGGCATTCAGAGGTAGGGTACTGCGTTGCAGCAAGAGATTACGGAGTGGATGATCCGGAAATAAGGAACGCAATCCGCTGGCATACATCAGGACGTGTAGGTATGAGCCTGCTGGACAAAGTCGTGTGTTTGGCTGATTACATCGAACCAGGGCGGGATTTCCCTGGGGTTGAACATATCCGCAAACAGGCAAAGAAAAGTTTGGAGCAGGGCCTTATTGCTGGATTTGACTCTACAATTTCATTGTTGCTGGAAAAGCAAAAGGTTATTTTTCCGCTGACGGTCTTGTCGCGCAATGACTTGATTCAACAGCTAAAACAGAAAAAAACGGAGGTTCATGAATGACCCTAACGAATGAGAAATTAATGCAAACGGCGGTTGAGGCCGCTAATGATAAAAAGGCAATGAATATTGTAGCATTGGATTTGCGTGGAGTATCGCTAGTCGCGGATTATTTTGTAATCTGCCACGGTAATTCGGATACACAAGTACAGGCGATTGTAACAGAAATTCGCAAACGCGCTCATGATGAAGGTGTAGCCATCAAAGGAATCGAAGGAATGGATTCTGCTCGCTGGGTTCTAATGGATTTGGGAGATGTTGTAGTGCATGTCTTCCATCGCGACGAACGCGAATATTACAACATTGAACGACTCTGGTCGGATGCTAAGGTTGTGGAGAAGGTATGAGTTTGATCGCTGGTACTTATGTCACCATTATGGTGGATCGTGAAGTATCGCCTTTCGGCTACTTCCTTACCGTCGGCGAGCAGGATGTGCTGCTGCATTATACGGAGCTGACTCGTGAAATCGAGGTGGGTGAACGACTGGAGGTATTTATCTTCCACGATACAGAGGACCGTTTGGCTGCAACTATGAAAAAACCGTTCTTGTCTTTGGGAGAAATGGCCAAGCTCGAGGTGGCCGATGTGCATCCGCGTTTGGGATGTTTCCTGGAGATGGGACTGGGGCGTCAACTTTTGCTGCCGATTCGTGAGTTGCCAGAAAACCGGGATCTGCATCCTCGTGTGGGTGACTACGTGTATGCCATTATGGAGCATGACAAACAAGGCAGACTGCGAGCTAAGCTGGCAGGGGAGCAGGAACTGGCTCCATTGTGCTTCCATGCTCCTAGTTCGTGGCTTAATACATGGGTGCAGGCGACGGTGTACAAGCCGCTTCAGATGGGCACATTCGTCCTGGTGGACGGGGGTGTGCTTGGTTTTGGTGCAATAGGGATGATTCATTCCTCGGAACGTAACCGCATGCTTCGCTTGGGCGAGGAGGTTAAGGTACGGGTCACGCTTGTTCGCGAAGATGGTCGGGTCAATCTGGCGATGTCGCCACGCAAGGAAGTAGGCCGTGATGAGGATGCGGATCGGTTAATTGCATTTCTGAAGGAACGTCCGGGTGGCGGCATGCCATATTCTGACGCAACGCCGCCGGATATTATCAAACAACGGTTTGGTATCAGTAAATCCGCCTTCAAGCGTGCGATGGGCAAGCTGATGAAGGAAGGACTGGTTACACAAAAAGAAAACTGGACCTACCTGGTGGAGACAATGCCTAAACCGAAGGACGGGAATGGGGAATAAAAGATGGCTTCTTACCGCAAGTTTGCCTATGTGTATGATGAGCTAATGCAGGACATGCCGTACCCGGACTGGTTGCGCTTTGCACGGCAGGCTTGGGATCGATACGGTATGCCACATACAGTGGCAGAGCTGGGCTGCGGAACGGGCTCAATTACGATTCCACTGGTTAACTCGGGTTTCGAGGTGGCTGGCATCGATTTATCCTCTGACATGCTGGCAGTAGCCCGTCGCAAAATGGAAACCACTCCTCAAGGACAGCGATTGTTTCGTGAGGGAAGCGTTCGCTGGATACAGCAGGATATGCGAGAATGGATTTTACCGGAGCCCGTGGATTCTGTCATTTCTTTTTGCGATTGCCTGAATTATTTACTTGAGGAAGAAGATATCATTTCTACTTTCCGCAGAACGTATGCTGGTCTGAAGCCTGGTGGAACCTTTCTGTTTGATGTACATCACCCCCAGACTTTTTTGCGTTATGATGAAGAACAACCATTCGTACTGGATGAACGCTCTATCTCGTATATCTGGACATGCGCATTGGACACTCCACGTTGTGAAATTGAGCATCATCTCAGTATCTTTGCCAAAGCAGAACATGAAGGACGCGATCTGTACCAGCGTTTTGAGGAAATTCATGTACAGCGTGCTTATGATCCAGACTGGATGAAGGCAGAATTGTCCAAAGCGGGTTTTCGTGATGTGAAGGTATATGCAGATTTTGAATGGGTAGAAGCAGAAGATGACGCGGCGAGACTTTTTTATGTCGCTGTAAAATAGCCAGGAATCATTGGCCTAATATAGAAAAAGAAAGACGCTTTTCATGAAGTCATGAAGGGCGTCTTTTTGCACTCATATATTCACTTTATAGTTCAGCTGAAGTTCATCACCCGGTACACCCCGAATGCCCCAATTCTGTTTCGGGGTTTCAAATATAGTAATCTCAAGATCCTGTGGAGAAATCCCCAAAAGATCGTTAATTCTTTGAAATAACAGGTTGATGAGTTGCTTCTTAGCTTCTGTCGTTCTGCCTTCAAAGATACTGATCTCAATAATGGTGTACGCCTCGGAGCGACCATCGGCATATATAAAGTCTTCATGATTCATAGGGAAGAAACGATGAAACCTCTTGTTTGGAGGATAGTTGAACGCATCCACCACGGCAGAGTGAATCACCTCTGAAAGTTGCTTTTTGATCGGATTTAGCTTTTCTTTGATCCCAAAAATTTTAATCTGTGCCATGTCTCAGCTCACCTTTCTTATCTCATCTCAACTTGAATCATTGTAACTTGGAGTTATTATAAAACATTCGTATTCGTGTGTCATGGACAACTAGTATGAAGATGGTGTTTAGTATCAAATGTAGTCTTTATTTGACTTTTTTCGCGGTTTTCAATATAATAGTGCCATTATTAACGGTTAAACAATCGCTGATGAGGAATAGTAGTTTTGTCTGGACATGTAGAGAGCCGGCGGGTGGTGCAAGCCGGTTGACAGTGCAAAGCGAACTCACCTCGGAGATATGTGTCCAACGCAGGAAAGCACTGTGTAGGTGTTAGCATCCTGTTATTAACACGCATCGGATCACCTCCGTTATCAGGTGCAAAGGGAGTAGAATGCGAAGAACGCTTTCTGCTAACTAGGGTGGTACCACGGGAATATAACCTCTCGTCCCTAGCGCTGACACGCTACGGGATGCAGAGGTTTTTTTGTTGCATACCGTTTGAGGAGGAAAAGACAATGACAGACACACAGCCGAAGCACGGCTATCAACCGCAAAGTATTGAACCAAAATGGCAAAAATATTGGGATGAGAACAAGACGTTCCGCACTGGGGAAGAGCCGGGCAAACCGAAGTTTTATGCTTTGGATATGTTTCCGTACCCGTCTGGAGCTGGTCTACATGTAGGCCATCCGGAGGGATACACAGCTACAGATATTGTTTCACGTTATAAAAGAATGCGTGGCTACAACGTGCTGCATCCGATGGGTTGGGACGCCTTTGGTCTGCCTGCCGAGCAGCATGCGCTGGATACAGGTGAGCACCCACGCGAAATTACGGTGAAGAACGTAAACAACTTCCGCCGTCAAATCAAATCACTTGGCTTTTCATACGACTGGGATCGTGAAATCAGTACAACTGATCCTGATTATTACAAATGGACACAGTGGATCTTCATCCAGCTGTATAAGCGCGGTCTCGCTTATGTAGCTGAAGTGCCTGTTAACTGGTGTCCAGCACTGGGAACAGTACTGGCGAATGAAGAAGTTATTGACGGTAAGAGTGAGCGTGGCGGCCATCCGGTTATCCGCAAACCAATGCGTCAATGGATGCTGAAAATTACGGAATACGCGGATCGTTTGCTGGATGATTTGGAGGAGCTGGACTGGTCCGAGAGTATTAAGGATATGCAGCGGAACTGGATTGGTAAGTCTACCGGTGCAGAGGTTCATTTCCCAATTGAAGGCTATGACGAGCAACTCACAGTATTTACAACCCGTCCAGATACGCTGTTCGGCGCAAGCTACTGTGTGCTGGCCCCTGAGCAGGAATTGGTGGATATGATTACTACACCTGAGCAAAAGGACGCTGTACAACAGTATCGTGAACAAGCTGCTCGGAAAAGCGACTTGGAGCGCACGGATCTTGCCAAAGACAAAACAGGCGTATTCACAGGAGCTTATGCAGTGAATCCGGTGAACGGCGAAAAGCTGCCAATCTGGATTGCGGACTATGTACTAGCAGGCTACGGAACAGGTGCAATTATGGCAGTACCGGGTCATGATACACGTGACTGGGAATTTGCTAAGAAGTTCGGATTGAAAATTACTGAGGTCGTTCAAGGTGGAGACGTGGACAAAGAGCCATACACCGAGGATGGCCCGCATGTCAATTCAGGCTTGCTGAATGGACTCACCAATGAGGAAGCTATTCCGAAAATGATCGAATGGCTCGAAGCTGAGGGTAAAGGACAGGGCAAAGTTACCTATCGTCTGCGTGACTGGCTGTTCAGCCGCCAACGCTATTGGGGCGAGCCGATTCCAGTAATTCATCTAGAAGATGGAACGATCAAAACGGTTCCTGAGGATCAACTGCCGCTCGTACTGCCAGAGATGGACAATATCAAGCCTTCAGGTACAGGTGAATCCCCGCTGGCGAATGCGACAGATTGGGTAGAAATCGTTGATCCTGAGACAGGTATGAAAGCACGTCGTGAGACAAATACGATGCCGCAATGGGCAGGAAGCTGCTGGTACTACCTGCGCTTTATTGATCCAAAAAATGATAAAGAGCTTGTATCCAAAGAGAAACAGCGCGAATGGATGCCTGTTGATCTGTATATTGGCGGAGCGGAACATGCGGTTCTTCACTTGCTGTATGCCCGTTTCTGGCACAAAGTACTGTATGATATCGGCGTAGTGGAAACTAAAGAGCCTTTCTATAAGCTGGTCAACCAGGGTATGATTTTGGGCAACAACAATGAAAAAATGAGTAAATCACGCGGTAATGTCATCAATCCTGACGATATTGTAAATACGTTTGGCGCCGATACGCTGCGTATTTATGAGATGTTTATGGGACCGCTGGAAGCAACCAAGCCATGGAATGAGAATGGCGTTGAGGGAGCGCATCGTTTTCTGTCCCGCGTATGGCGCCTGTTTGTTTCCGAGGATGGTAGCCTGAACGAAAAAATTAAAAATGACGGTGGTAGTGACGAGTTCAAACGCACCTGGCATAAAACACTGAAAAAGGTAACTGAGGACCTGGACGCATTGCGTTTCAATACAGCAATCAGCCAGCTGATGATCTTCACCAATGATGCATACAAAGCAGACCTTCTGCCGCGTGCAGCGATGGAAAACTTCGTGCAAATGCTGTCTCCGCTTGCACCGCATCTGGCCGAGGAACTGTGGCAGCTGCTGGGACACAACGAGAGCATTACGTACGCGGCTTGGCCTGCCTATGATGAAGCATGGACGGTGGACGCAGAAGTGGAAATTGTCATCCAGATGAATGGTAAAATTGTACAGCGTGCAACGATTGCCAAAGATCTTGATGCCAAAGCGATGGAAGCCTTTGCTTTGTCGCTGGACAGCGTTCAGGAAGCACTGACTGGTAAAACGGTTCGCAAGGTAATTGCTGTTCCTGGTAAGCTGGTTAATATTGTTGCCGGTTAATCGGCTTTAGGCCGAAGGAGACATCTATCTTTTGCATGTCCTCTTCATACTTGTTGTGCGTGGCCCGTATTAGCTCAGGGAAGACACTATGCAGGCTGATGTCCAACAATGCGAGAGCTTCGGCGGTGATCCCTCCGGGAACCGCTACTCTTGCTTGTAACTCGGCTGGTGTCATCCCGCCTTCCGTGAGCAGCTTTCCAGTACCGATGATCATTTCACCGGCCAATGCACATAGTTCCATACGGTCTATACCCGTAGCTTGAACTGCGGCTTGAATCCACTGGTCCATAAAAAAGGCCAAGAAAGCAGGGCCGCAACTCGAAAAATCCGATGTGATCCGTGTATGAGACTCTTTAACCCGAATTGGCCTGCTGATGTGGGACATAAGCTCTTCCAGAAGGGAGCGATCCTCCTCTGTAATCCGGTTTCCATGGATGCATAGTGAGGCTCCGCTTCCAATCTGGTGAGTGATACTCGGAATAATTTTGGACACTTTGGCTTTCAGTGCATGCTCCAAAATACGGATCTGTACTGGACTTGTGATAGAAACGACGATCTGCTCTTCTGTAATGACGTTGCGTATTTCATCCGTTACGGTTTTTGATTCCAGCGGCTTCACGCAGATAAATAGAATATCGCTTTCCTCTGCCGTCTCACGGTTGCTTTGAGCTGCATGCAAACCTGGATAACGACGGGCTAGCTCGGCTACCTTGGAATACGTTCGGTTGCTTGCTAATATTTGCTGCGGTTTGAGTGCGTCCGAATGAATAAAAGATTCAATTAGCAGACTTCCCATGCTGCCAGTCCCGATAAATCCAACTTTCATTGTTCAACGTCCTCCTTTCATACTTTGCGGTATAGACGCTGTGCTGTCATTCTTCTTAGTGTATGCACTTGGTCTTGGCCGACATGACGAATTTTATGTCTGAACACATTAGATCATGCTTGGGGCCGCACCACTCTTTGTATAAATGCTCACAGCGAGACCGTATGGGGGTGTTTATAAACCTCCGGTTTGACGGAAATTGGACAGATTTGCTCTGTTAGATTGAGACGCTGGTCTTCAGTCGCTTCAATTCCGAAATCCATGTGGAGTAGGGGACGATACGAAAAATGAAACGCGTATGGACAGGAACGGCAATAACGCTTGCTGTAATCGGGAGTGGACTTATTTTGTTTGCCGGAGGGCAGCGCTCTGAGCCACAAGAAGAGTGGAGTTTGCTTAACCATAAGGTGGAGAAGGCTTTGGCGATAGAGTCGGAGTCAATTGAGTCGCAGCGAAGCAGTGAGTATACCCAAGGAAAGCATGCTGTAAAAGAGGCTTCAGACCAAGCTGAACGCAGAGCGAATGTCGAAGCTGTTGACAATGTGAAGCATAATACTAAGCAGAGTTCTACTGGTGTATCTGCTGTTATGAGTGAAAACTCCATGGCGGGGAATTCAAGTACCGTAAAGCAGTCAGATGTTGCGGATTCGAGATCAGACACAGCTGTTGCCAGTTCGAATGCTGTAACGACGAGTAGGACAAATACGGTGAATGATTCGGTTATTCCATCCGTTTCCGGTGAAAAAAAGGTAAACATTAACACAGCGACTGCTGCCGAGTTAATGGAACTTCCGGGGGTTGGGGCTAAAAAGGCCGAGGCTATTTTGAACTATCGTAATCAGCACGGGCTGTTCAAACGTGTGAACGATTTGGATCGTGTAAAAGGAATCGGAGCTAAAATGTTAGCGAAAATGAAGCCGTATGTCAGCTTATAACTTATTTAAGTTTACGGTATAGGCTTTGAGAGTGGCTTTAACGGATATGTTTTACGTTTAACTTGTTTATACGGGAGAGATGGAAATGAGTGCAGATGTACGCAAGGACTGGGACACCTACTTCATGGATATCGCTTATATGGTATCCACCCGTTCGCGCTGCGCGCGGCGTCATGTTGGAGCCGTACTTGTACAAGGTAAGAAGCTATTGGGGACGGCCTATAATGGCGCACCATCCGGGGTGCCTGACTGTTCTGAGGCAGGCTGTATGATCTCGGAGGAATATGAGGTCGTTCACCGTGATGGACGGGAGGAAATGGTTAAGAAGCAGCGTTGTATTCGCACTATTCATGCGGAGCAGAACCTGTTGCTGTTTACTGACCGGATTGACCGTGAAGGCTCCTCCGTATATGTCACCGACCAGCCGTGCTGGACGTGTGCCAATATGTTGGCGAACAGCGGTATTGTGGAGATTGTATATCACCGACCTTATCCAAAAGATGCCGACAAGGTTCGTGCTATGATGGAGGAAAAGGGGATCGCCTTTCGTATGCTGGAGACATATCATCCACCACAGGAAACGCTGATGGATGTTAAAGATTAATCAATAAACGAGGAAGAACCTCTGACAATGCTATTTTGTCAGGGGTTCTTTTTTGTTTTGTGAGTTGGACAGAAAGCAATGTTTGCTAATGGAAGGTGATTGTATTCAAACCCAACTTGTGTTTACTAGGCCTATATTAAGTCTCACTGTTTGTTGGATTATAGGAAGTGCAGGAGCGTGTCTGTATTCGGGACGGATACTTTTATTACTGTGGGCGGGAGTTACCCTGATTTTCCCACTTATAGCTTTACTGATGAAAATTCCCATCCGACATATGGTATTGCTATGGATTGCATTAAGTGGTGGTGGATTTCATTGGTTTTGGCATGATACGCATAATGTAAGCAGTATTCCTGGTGCTCTTCATGTATCGTCTTCTGTCATAGAAGACATGCCTGTTCAAGCAGCAGGGTTTATTGCTTCAGAAGTTGAGATTGATGGGGATCGTGCGCAGTTTGAGATGAGAGTTACTTCAATCCATCACTTTGCAAGTCAATCCAATAAGGTTGAACATCGAGGATCTATTTCTGAACAGGTCATTGTTCATATCAAGTTGGCTGCGAAGCAGGAACAGCAACTTGCGGCAGCATGGCAGCGTGGGGATGCAATCCTGCTCCGTGGCAACTTAAAGGCACCAGCAAAAGCGGGTAATTTTGGTAGCTTTGATTACAGTAAATATCTGCACACGCAGGAAATTCACTGGCTTTTCAAGGGGGCTGGAGCCGCCTCGTTACAGAGGCAGGAGGCTTCACAGTGGAACCGCTACATATTATTCAGATGGAATGATCAGCTTAGAGAGCAGCTAGGTCAAAAAATGGAATCTGCTTTTACATCACTTCTTCAGGCAGGATATATGAAAGGCCTGGTACTTGGGGTTACAGATGAGCTGGACCCAGCAACGTATAATGAATTTACGCAGCTTGGTTTAACGCATATTTTGGCGATATCAGGTATGCATGTGGCGGTATATGCGGCCACATTATTATATTTACTCAAGTTATTACGAGTTAGCCGTGAAACCTCTCTTACGATTGTGATGGTACTGATTCCGGCTTATGTCCTGCTGACAGGTGCTTCTCCCTCTGTTGTAAGAGCGGGAATTATGGCGATGATTGGCTTGTTTGCAGCCCGACGAGGGCTGCTCAAAGACGGACTTAATATTTTAAGTATATCTGCGTTGCTTATGCTGCTATGGAATCCATACTACCTGCTTAGCGTCAGCTTTCAGCTGTCCTTTTTGGTAACAGGTGGGTTGCTCATATATATGCCGCTTATGAAGCCATTTTTCGCCAAATGGCCCCTCCTGATCGGTGGTGAAGTTGCGATTACAGTCACGGCACAGCTTGTTTCGTTTCCAATGACGGTATTCTACTTTAATCAATTTTCGTTATTATCATTTGCGGCTAATTTTGTACTTGTCCCCCTAATTACATATATCGTGCTTCCACTGGGTACGGTAGCCATGGGAATGGCCTTTTTATGGGGGGATGGTGCTCGTATCCTTGCGTGGCCGGCAGAGCAATTGAACGATCTGACCTTTTGGCTTGTGAAATGGCTGAATGTAGATGATGCTTATGTGAGTATTTGGCCGTCTTCTTCTATTCTGTGGGTTCTGGCGTATTATGCAGCTTTGTACAGTGTTTTGTACTGGCTCAAAACGTGGTTGACATCCCGAAGGAAAACGGGCGACATTTCCGTTGTGAATTCTACTACCATAACATCACCTATGTATACAGGATTAGAGGCTGCTGCTGAGTGGGCTGCTATTTTGCAAACGGCTCATGAACCCGAGGGTGCAGGGAAATTTGCGCGTCGACAGTGGAATGGATATCGTCATGTGGCACTGGCTTTAAGTGGTATTGCCTGGCTTGGCATACTATGTATAGGGTACCAATCTCCTAGTGAAAGAAACACGGGAGTTGTTCAGTATCTGGATGTGGGCCAAGGTGATAGCATTTTAATTACAACGCCGGGAGGGAAACATATTTTGGTGGATGGCGGGGGTACAATGGACTTTGCAACAGGAAAAAACGCTTGGCGCAAGCGTACAGATCCCTACGAGGTAGGCGCGGATACGATTGTGCCCTTGCTAAAGCAACGTGGGGTGCACCGGCTGGACGCTGTCATTTTGACGCATGGAGATCATGATCATGCCGGAGGTCTACAGGCTGTATTTGACCAAATTCCCGTATCCACCTTATTTTTTAACGGTACCCTAACAGACAAAGCCCCATTCCGGAAGTTGTTAAACACGGCTTTGGACAAGCAGATCAAGCTGTACGGTGCACATCATAGCATGGAGTGGGGACCGGACCGGGATACGAAAATTCGCTTTCTCTATCCGTTTAAGCTGGAGGAGAACGAATCTGAGCAGTTGCCTGTGATGAAGGAACAGAATCATTATTCTGTTGCCATGATTTTAGAGATGGAGGGGGCCTCGTTTTTATTCACAGGAGATATGGATGATGCTGCAGAGTCGCTGTTGCTTTCTGAATTAACCCGTTCTCCATCTCGTGTGAAAGCTCAGGAGGGAATAGGAGATGCAAGGAAAGCTGTCGACGTTATGAAAGTGGCACATCACGGAAGTAAGTATTCCACCTCGGAAGAGTGGTTGTCCTACTGGCAGCCGAAAGTATCCGTCATTTCAGTTGGTGCAAGCAACACATATGGACATCCGAATAAAGCGGTATTGGAACGTTTGGCGGAAGTTGGTTCTGCCATATATCGAACAGACACAATGGGAGAGGTACAGATTCGTGCGCAGCAAGGGAAGCTGAGTGTGCGGTATCAACGCAAACGTGAACAAATAGATACAAAATGATTTTGATTATACAAAAAAACAGGCTTATAACAGCCAATAATTTGCCTGCCGTTATATCAGATAAGGGATACCAATACTCAATCGACGATTTTTATTTTCAAGATCCGATTGCTCTGTCTTATCAATTAGAACTTATATCTGATTTTCTGATTTCCAATAAATCACAAAACGTTTCATGCAATTCAATAGGTTCAGTATCTAGATATATGTAGGGGCTGAGGGAAGGTGACTACCTTCCCTTTTTCTGTTATTCTAAGGGAGGATACAATGGGGATTCTGGGCATTTTGTTATAATTTTTTTTATTAAAAAAATAAAATTAGCGTCAGACGTCTATCCTGCAACAATTTGCAAAAGGGATACGTCTGTAATATTGCAGGGAGAGGGGGATCCTTTGTGGTAGAGCAGGGACTCATCCGAGCCGCTCAATCGGGCGATCGCGACGCTCTCATTACCCTATTAAGAGAGATAGAACAGCATGTGTACCGTACGGCATATTACATTCTAAATAATGAGCAGGACGCCATGGACGCTTCACAAGAAGCCCTCATACGAATATATTCCAAAATTAACTCTTATGAGGAAAAAGCGCAGTTTAAAACCTGGGTCCAACGCATTGTAACGAACATATGCATCGACAAATTCAGAAGAACGAAGCCTTCGGTTTCCATTGACGAGCATGACATGATATTTAACGACCCCCAAAACGTGGAGGTCGAGGTGTTAACCTCTTACATGGCACAGGATGTTCGTGAGGCTATACAACAGCTCCCGGAACACCACCGGACGGTAATTGTCCTGAGATATTTGCAGGATTTCTCTTATAACGAGATTGCCGATTCTCTGGATTTGCCGCTAAATACGGTCAAGTCATACTTGTATCGTGCAAGACAACAATTGCAAGGGCTACTTCAGGAGTATCAGAAAGGTGGTGTATCAGGATGAAGTGTGGAGAAGAGGTGATGGATTGGATGCAGCGTTATGTGGATCATGAACTGGGTGAAGAAGAGACGTCCCAATTAATGAACCATATTGCGACTTGCCCGGACTGTGCGGAAAAATTTCATATTCTTCAGACACTCTCTCGCGAGCTGGAGGAATTGCCTGCGGTTTCCCCGGCGTTCAGCCTGGTGGATTCCATCATGCCTCAGCTTGATGCCATTGACCGCGCACGTGAAGAGCAGGGAAGCGCGCTTCAGGAAATGCAGCCTGTAGCTGCTGATCCTGAGCCTGGAACAGGGCTTGGACAACGTACTCAGCCTGTGCCTTGGTGGAACCGGGTGGGAGGGCGTGCTGCCATGGGCGTGGCTGCCGCTGCCGTTGTACTGGGGATTGTAGTATTCAACTTCGAGCCTAAAACAGTGCAGGATGCGGAAGGCATACTTACATCCCAGTCGCCCGAGGTGACAAGTCAGCAGAATCAGACGGAAATCCCAGGTACGACCAATGGGAGTGGAGGACGTGATGCAACCATTGGAGCGGAATCGACCAAGCCGCCATCTGAACAGGGACAAGGAGCCGATTCCTCTCTGACACCTGCAGATAAGGAACCTGACTTGGGCGACCAGGGAATAAACAGTTCAGATGACAAAAAGTATCCTTCCAAACCGGATGCTGGGAAGGTGGATGATCAGCAAGCTGGCGAGGAACCTTTAACAAAGTCTGCACCGACTAAACATTCTTCCCGTCAGGATGAAAAGCAGGGACAGCCAAACGTCGATCGTCAGGCCTCAAAGGATGACTCATCTGCAGATGCTCCTCAATCCGATGACAAACAGTTAAAACAGAAAAAATCTGATCAACCTACGATTGCTCCTGATGAACAGCTGGATCCGAAAATGGAAAAGGCACCAATAGCAGATACGGGTACCGCTCAGGAGGATAATAGCGATGATACAAGTACAAATGATGCATCTTCGTCGCTTAGTCAGGAATTGAAGGTACAGAGTCGAATTGCTTCAAATGAAACGTCGAAAGATACGACATCCAAAAGTGTCACCAAGGATGCGGGCAACTCCTTAGGAGCGGATAGCAGCAATGCAGCTTCTAATGATGAGCAATCATCCGTGTCACAAGACCCGGTTCGTAGAGAAGGTTTTGTATCTAATTCGCTGGTCTCTCCGGACAGCAATAATGCTTCCACCTATGGTGCCCAGTCCGCCTCTACAGATCAGTTCAACTCGCCTGATGGTAGCTATGCAGTGGCTATTGAAGGCAAAAAGCTGAAAGTGTATAAACTTTCCGATAACGGTGTAGACCGAACAACACTGGAAGTCCGTACTCTGAAGGGTGCTTGGGTCAAAGGAAGCTGGTCAGATGACAGCCAGACCTTTATGTATGAGACGGAGCAGGATGGGACTGCAAGTAAATATACGTACACCGTCCCGCGTAGCACTGGAAAATAGTTTCCGTAAGTTGGCACACTTTTTAGAAACAGAGAATAAACTATATGAACCGACGTCGTATCCCGACGGTTGAAAGTTTCTAGAGCTTTCTGCTGCCGTGTTGATATAGATGGTGGTGAAGGGATTCTGCCTAAAGGCGGGGTCCCTTTGTTTGTGTCATGACTTGCCTTCCGGTCGGATGTCAGGTACGATCAGTGGGTGGGGGGAACGGAAAATGGATGTAAAAACAGCCTCTAGGGCTATTCGCAAAGGTGATATTTCGCCAGTGTATCTGCTATATGGCAGTGAAAAATATCAAATGAAGCAGTTTGTTGATATGCTAAAAGAGAAGGTGGTGGAGGAGGAGCATCGTGACTTCGCCATTATTTCTTATGATTTAACCGAGACGCCAATTGAGGTGGTTGTGGAGGATGCGGAGACAGCGCCTTTTCTGGTGCCGAAAAAGCTAATTATTGTACGGGATACCAGTGTATTTGCAGCAGGGAAAGATAATGGAAAAATAGAGCACCGTCTTGAGACTCTGTTGACTTATATGGATAACCCGACTGACTATAGCGTCATCGTTTTTACGGTTCAGGCTGAAAAACTGGACGAACGGAAAAAGATCGTCAAGAAACTGAAAAGTGATGCCTCAGTTATTGCTTTCGCTCCTATGGGTGGAGATGATCTTGTAGCTTGGGTCCATAAGCGTGCAGCAGAAAGAGAAGTGCAGTTGGCAGCAGGAGCGGCTGAGAGACTCATTCAATACACGGGTACCGGGCTTCAATCCTTGGCTGCCGAGATAGATAAGCTGTGCTTATACGCAGGAGCGCAGGGAACGATCT
Source organism: Paenibacillus sp. lzh-N1 (assembly GCF_002872435.1). Taxonomy (NCBI): domain Bacteria; kingdom Bacillati; phylum Bacillota; class Bacilli; order Caryophanales; family Paenibacillaceae; genus Paenibacillus; species Paenibacillus sp. lzh-N1. Next base: position 3,570,422 of record NZ_CP025696.1, read on the forward strand.
CATCCGCTGACATTGAATCCCTTGTGCCTCGTAATACAGAGCAAAACGTATTTGCGATGGTTGAGGATCTGGCTAATTTGCGGCTGGATAAGGCGCTCAGTATTTTTTATGAATTGCTTAAGCAAAAAGAGGAACCAATCAAGATTGCAGCTTTGATCACACGGCAGTTTCGTATTATGTTGCAGGTCAAAGAGCTGGCAGGTCAAAGCTATTCTCAGCAACAAATTGCGAGTCAGCTCAGCTTGCATCCTTATGGGGTGAAAGTTGCAGGGGATCAAGCGCGACGCTTCCGTCCTGAGCAGCTGCGCCAGCTTCTCTATGAACTGGGCGAGCTGGACTACCATATGAAAACAGGTGTTGTTGACAAGGTGCTGGGACTCGAACTATTTTTGATGAAAATGGGAGCAGGTGCTTCAATCTAATCTCATAAAGTTATGAACTAAAAAATCCTGATCAGCCTTGGCTGATCAGGATTTTTTCATTAACGTATAAAAGTAGCTCTTGCTTACGCTTGAGCTGTAAGAGCGTTAAGTTTTTTCGCCAAGCGGGATTTTTTGCGAGCAGCTGCATTTTTGTGGATCAGACCTTTAGTTACAGCCTTGTCCAGCTTTTGGGAAGCCACTTTGAAAGCAGCAGCAGCAGCTTCAGCTTCGTTACCTACCAACGCTGTATCGGCAGCTTTTACTGCTGTACGAAGCGCGGATTTTTGGGAAGCGTTCAACGCACGGCGTTTGTCGCTAGTTTTAACGCGTTTGATAGCGGATTTGATGTTTGGCATTACATTCACCTCCTGTAAAGGCATTACTTATGAACACAAACGTTTCACAACTTAAAATATTTTAGCACGCCACACCTCAAATTGCAATAAGAAAACATTCTAAGACGATGCAAATTACAGGATGAAAATGGATGTGCATAAACCTGCTGGGTGTCTCGCACACTATAGCCAGAGATGGTATACAAGGAGGTTTAAAAGATGGATCTGGATTTGCAGAAGTATGCGGTACGCACGGATTTGGCATTAGAGGCAAGAGAGCTGGCAGAACGGAATCAGCCTGTACCGCTGGCGGGTATAAATGAGAATGTGGAGGAAGATAACGGTATTAAAATTACGCGGCTGGATGTATTAAATGAAGAAGGAGCCAACCGTATTGGGCGGGTACAAGGGCATTACGTTACACTCGAAGTACCTGGCTTGCGTGAAGGCGACACTGGACTTCAGCAACGGGTAGCTATTGCCTTTGCCAAAGAAATGGAGCATTTTATACAAAAAATAGGGATCTCTAAGGTGGCAAGGGTGCTGGTGGTAGGGCTGGGGAATTGGAACGTTACTCCTGATTCGCTGGGTCCGCTTGTTGTTGAAAATTTAATGGTCACCCGTCAATATTTTGAACTGACACCTGATCAGATCAACCCTGGATATCGGGATGTGAGTGCAATTGCGCCGGGTGTTCTTGGTATCACGGGAATCGAATCCAGTGAGATCGTTCAAGGCATTGTGGATCGCACAAAACCAGAACTGATTATTGCTATTGATGCTTTGGCGTCACGTTCACTAGAGCGTGTCAATACGACTATCCAAGTGGCGGATATCGGAATACATCCAGGTTCAGGTATTGGCAACAAGCGGCGTGGTATCACCAAGGATATTATGGGGGTTCCGTGTATCGCTATCGGCGTTCCAACGGTATGCTATGCTTCGACCATCGTCAACAATGTAATCGAACTGATGAAAACACATTTTACCAAAGAAAAAGCTTCTACCAAAGTAATTCTCGGAATGTTGGATGAAATATCAGAACCTGAGAGACTTGGGCTAGTGAAAGAGGTGCTCCAACCACTAGGGCATGATTTGATTGTGACTCCAAAAGAAATTGATGAATTCATTGAAGATATCGCAAATATCATTGCGACCGGATTGAACGCTGCTCTACATGAGGCTGTTGATCCCGACAATGTCGCCGCTTATACGCATTAATGAAAGGCTAGCAAAACCATCTTTCTAAGACACGACACAAAAATCTCTATTTAACAGGTAGCCTATCTCTTTCGAAAAGGGGTGGGCTGGACCTGTGATAGAGATTTTTGTGTTCTAGTAATTGTTCTCCGTTCATAGAGTTGAAGTATAAGAGATTTCCGCAACAGATAGGAACCCTGTGTTCTGAATGTAATAAGCGGGTTTCGACGGGACGAAGGAGGACAAGGCTCACATGAAAAAAATTCAGACCTGGAACGTCGGAAGATGGAGAAGAAAAGGTATCGAAATTTTGGCAATGGGACATACGCTTGTGCTGCTTATCATGGGCTCGGCGCTTTTATTTGTCGTTTTGGGACTAGGAGGGTTGGCAGAAAATCGTTTGCAAACCTCTCCTGTTTCTTCGATGAAAGGATTGGCAGGCTCGGTGTCCAGCGGTTTTTTCGCGGATATGCTAGGTATGGAGGTACCTCATTTGGCACAAAAGAAGCAGCATTCTTCTTTGTCGGGTGAACAATGGTCGCCATTTGTTTTTCAGATGCTTACAGGTATTAATCCGCAGGATCCCAAAAGTCTCATTTCTCGTGAAATTCCTGGCATGTCTGCTGGTGCGCCTGTCTTGCTGCGCAAGGGTTCGGGGAACGACAAGGTAGAGGGTCCTACGGATTATCAACCTGATCAGGGAACGACAGATACCCCTGGGGGTTCAGACGCAGCTGAGAACCCGCCGTCTACTACGCCGGGTATTCCGACAACACCGGAAACAGACCCTGCACGTGAGGATGATCCAGGTGATGCCGCCAAAGGGGAGAAGCGTATATTAATCTACCATTCTCATCCCAGAGAAGCATATAATCCATTACTGAGCAAAACCAGTTCTAACCCCAATTCAGGTTCTAAGTCAGCTAATGTATCAAGGGTAGGTGACTTCGTAAAGAAGAGACTGGAAAAGCAAGGGATATCTACACTGCATGTAAACAAGGATTATGCCACCACAGTTCAAAATTACAATTGGAACTACTCCTATAAATATTCACGCGCAACAGTCAAGGAGGTTTTGGCTCAAAATAAAGGTTTAACTTATCTACTTGATATTCATCGTGATTCCCAACGTCATGGAAAAACAACAGCCACCATTAATGGACTTTCTTATGCCAAAGTGTATTTTATCATCGGACATGACAACAAAAATTGGCGTAAAAATGAAGCTTTTGCTGCTCGTATTCATGAAAAGCTGGAAAAATCCTATCACGGCGTATCACGAGGTGTATGGGGAAAAGATGGCGGCAAAGGAAACAACGGTGAATATAATCAAAGCTTGTCTTCGCATAGCATTTTGATCGAAATCGGAGGGATTGACAACACGGAGGAGGAGTTAAAACGAACTTCTGACGTTTTGGCGGATATGATCAGTGAAGTGTATTGGGAGGATCAGAAAGCCCAGAAGGCGGGCACCAACGTATCTGACACCAAAAAGAGCAATAGCGGCAATTAAATAAGGTAGCAGTTAGGGGGGATAGAATGACCGGACATTTTCGTAAAAAAGCGCTTGGATTTGTGCTTCTGATCGGAGCGGGCGTGTTACTTGGCATGCAGCTGGCAGGTTCTGGTCTGCGCTCAGTCTATGGCCCGGAATGGGACGAGAATCCAGTTTCATCAGTAAATCAACAGAAAGTTGAATATGAGCAGACGGTGATTGAGGATACCCCGGCAGCTGATGCCCAAGTGCATAATCGTACGTATAATACAAATAGAAAGGTCGAGTTTGAGCCACAAACGAACACGAACGAAGGGAATACAAACGAACGAAGTGAGGAACAGACCGCGCGCTGGACACATGAATGGGATATGAAGGCTGCACAAGATGACAATACTCGGCAGGGCCTAGAGACTCCTCGTGAGCTACTAGCCGTAAAGGCGCAGCAGGCTTCGGTGGATACCATGGCTGACAAAACGGCTGGACTGCTTCAAAACCTGTCAAGACAGGGCATTCGCTGGGTTGTATCTGTATTTGACGGGGTAACAGAATAGAAATATTGCTGACCCCCCTTACAACTGCTATAATAAGCTGATTGATACTAGGCATTGTGTGGGGGTAAGGCATGACTGACATTTTGGCAAGACAACGTAAAATTCGGAACTTTAGTATCATTGCACATATAGACCATGGTAAATCTACGCTGGCTGACCGGATCTTGGAGTACACCGGTGCACTCACTTCCCGCGAAATGCAGGAGCAAGTGCTTGACCAGATGGAACTGGAGCGGGAGCGCGGGATTACGATTAAGCTCCAGGCAGTGCGACTCACTTATAAGGCCGATGACGGCGAAGAGTACATTTTGAACTTGATTGATACACCGGGACACGTCGATTTTACCTATGAGGTATCTCGTAGTTTGGCAGCCTGCGAAGGTGCTTTGCTGGTAGTAGACGCAGCGCAGGGGATTGAGGCGCAGACATTGGCTAACGTTTATTTGGCGTTGGACAACAATCTGGAGATTTTGCCAGTGCTTAACAAGATTGATTTGCCAAGTGCTGATCCTGAACGGGTAAAGCAGGAAATCGAGGATGTTATCGGTTTGGACACGAGCGAAACCGTACATGCTTCAGCCAAAGCTGGAATCGGTATCAAGGAAATTTTGGAACAGGTGGTCAGAAGTGTGCCTGCTCCGCAAGGAAATCCGGATAATCCGCTCAAGGCGCTTATTTTCGATTCGCATTATGATCCTTATAAAGGCGTTATCGTATATGTACGTGTTGTAGATGGCAGTATCCGTGCGGGTTCGAAAATTAAGATGATGGCCACTGACAAAACGTTTGAGGTTATCGAGGTTGGAGCTTTCATGCCACGTATGACGATCGTGGATGAGCTAAATATCGGTGATGTTGGTTTTATCGTTGCCGGAATCAAGCATGTGGGCGACACTCGTGTCGGGGATACGGTAACGGATGCCAAAAATCCAACACCAGAACCGATGCCAGGCTATCGGAAAATTAATCCAATGGTGTATTGCGGTCTGTACCCAATTGAAACATCGGAATATAACGATTTGCGTGAGGCGCTTGAAAAGCTGCAACTGAACGATGCTTCGCTCAGCTTTGAACCGGAAACATCCAGTGCGTTGGGCTTCGGCTTCCGTTGCGGTTTCCTTGGTCTGCTTCATATGGACGTTATTCAGGAACGTATTGAACGTGAATTCAATATTCCGCTGATTACAACGGCACCAAGCGTAATTTACCGTGTACAATTGACTAACGGGGAAACGATTGAAATTGATAACCCATCCAACTACCCGGAAGTAGGACGTATTGAACATGTAGAAGAGCCATATGTTAAGGCAGGCATCATCGTGCCCAATGATTATGTAGGTACGGTTATGGAGCTTTGTCAGAGCAAGCGTGGTGAATACGTGAACATGGAGTACCTGGATACAACACGGGTAACGATTACGTACCAGATTCCTTTGTCTGAAATCGTATATGATTTCTTTGATCAGCTTAAATCCAGCACCAAAGGTTATGCTTCCTTTGACTATGAGATTTCAGGCTATCGCCAATCTAATCTGGTGAAGATGGATATTCTGTTGAATGGTGAGCAGGTCGATGCATTGTCATTCATCGTGCATAGAGATCGAGCTTACCACCGCGGACGTATCATTTGTGAGAAGCTGCGCGAGTTGATTCCACGGCAAATGTTCGAGGTGCCAATCCAGGCATCTGTAGGAACAAAGGTTGTTGCGCGTGAAACCGTTAAGGCTATGCGGAAAAACGTCTTGGCCAAATGTTATGGCGGCGATATTTCCCGTAAACGGAAGCTGCTTGAGAAGCAAAAAGAGGGCAAGAAGCGTATGAAGCAGGTCGGTAACGTAGAAGTACCACAGGAAGCATTTATGGCGGTACTGAAGATAGATGAGTAAAGCAGATTGAAGTATTCGTCCATTCTTTCATGAGGCATTTGCCATGCATGAAGAATGGACGTTCTTTATTTGAGCAAGCTATTCAGGACAGAGAGCTCGTTCAAGTTCTGATTTAGAGTAATATGGCAACTATATTTAAATCTTTAGAGTATGTCTAAAATGTTTTTCGTTTACTGCAACACCTACACCACAAAAAATGACCGATTCGTGGTGGGCAGCAGCGGAGTGGGCCATTTGAATCTGGAGAAGCGTAGCGTTCGCCTTTACTCCCCAATTTTATCCCTAAGAGTGCTTATATAATGGAAAATTGGGGAGTAACAGCGATCAGAAGATCAAATGGAACACGAAGCGGTTGGTCTCGACCTCGGCTCATTTTCTCACTATACCCTGAATCGACAAGGAGGATCGGTATGACCGCATCCATACAAAAACATGAATATTCATCCGCGCCTCAAGCGGTTTATCTGCATATACCTTTTTGCACGAATAAATGCTTTTACTGTGACTTCAACTCTTATGTGCTCAAGGATCAGCCTGTTATGGAATATCTGTATGCCTTAGAACGGGAGATGGAACATACGGTCAAACTTCACCCGCCAGGAGAGATAAAGACCATTTTTGTCGGGGGAGGAACACCAACAACCCTCAATCCGAAGGAAATGGAATATTTCCTGAGGAGCGTTCGTACCTATTTTCCAAACTGGGCGGAAGATATTGAGTTTTCCATGGAAGCCAATCCTGGCACAACTGATTTTGAAAAACTTTCTGTGATGAAAGAGGGCGGCGTCAATCGACTCAGTTTTGGTGTGCAGGCTTTCCAGAATGATCTGCTTACAGGCATAGGTCGTATTCATAGTACAGATGACGTCTATCGTAGTTTGGAAAACGCACGTAAGGCCGGCTTGGACAATCTGTCGATTGACCTGATGTTCGGTTTGCCGAACCAAACGGTCGACATGCTGGATGAAAGCGTCAGTAGAGCGCTGGAGCTGGATCTTCCTCATTACTCTATCTACAGTTTGAAGGTTGAAGAAAACACGCTCTTCCACACGTTATACCAGAAAAATCAGCTGCCACTTCCACATGAAGATGACGAACTGGAAATGTATTTGCTCCTTATGCGTCGCATGAAAGAAGCGGGTTATGAACAGTATGAAATTAGCAATTTCGCTAAACCAGGTTTGGGTAGTAAGCACAATATGACTTATTGGCGGAATGAGGATTATTATGGTCTTGGCGCTGGGGCACATGGTTATGTTGGCAGAGAGCGTCATATGAACATTAAGGGCATTAACCCTTATGTGGAGGCTACTCGGAATGGCCTACCGCGTTTGGACAGCTTTGAGGTGCCGACGGCGGAAGCTATGGAGGACTTTCTCATGGTCGGTTTGAGAATGCTGGAGGGTGTGTCCAAATCCCGCTTTGAAGCTCAATTCGGTCAGACATTGGAAGACACGTTTACAGTTCCTCTTAGAAAAATGCTGAATGCAGGATTAATCGAATCAATCGAGGATGGGTATCGTTTGAGCGAACGCGGTATTTTATTCGGAAATGACGTATTTGCAGAGTTCATCGGTTCGATCACGGTAAATTCATAAGTTGCAAGCTTCAATATAGTACATTTTGACTTCGTAAGCTGGGCCATCATTTTATTACACCATTCTGCCACAGCAGGGTAAATGGAGTATTGCGATTCTATGCGTAATGTTGTATATTTATTCATTATATGCGGCAAGCGGCAGGAGGAGAGCAAAATGGCTTCAGTGTGTAAAGATGTATTGTGCAGAAGTGCGGTTCCTGAGGATGTGGAGCCTTTATATCAAATGATTAGCGGCTATGCAGAGCGGGGGATTATGCTGCCACGTTCAAGGGAAGTGCTTACGCGCCAACTGGAGCTGTTTATTGTTGCAGAGGTGGACGGCGAAGTCGTTGGTTGTGGTTCTTTATGCAAATTGGGGGCTGATTTGGTAGAGATTCGCTCCCTTGGTATCTCTGAGGGGCATAAAGGAATGGGAATCGGCTCCAAGCTTGTGGAAGGCCTTATTAGAGAAGCACGGCGGCAACATATCCCTAAAATTATGGCACTGACCTACGAGGTATCCTTTTTTATAAAAAACGGTTTTGATGTAGTTAGCAAAGAGATTTTCCCTGAAAAGGTATGGACTGACTGCATTCATTGCAGTAAACAAAACAATTGTGATGAAATCGCAGTGTTGAAAGTACTGAACTGACCTGTCAATAATGAGGTCAGTTCATTGTTTTTTTATCAGGACGCAGCCTTGCGTATGTGTTACAGCTTACATTATTGTGCCCCTGTTCGTTTCTCAAATGTTTGGAGTAACCACCAAATAAATTGATGATGAGGCTCCAGTTCCGAAGGTATATCACTCAGGCTTCTTATGGGATGGTCCTTATGGTAATCCGTATCATTATAATAGTATGCAGTGCCATCTAACGGGACTTGACCTTTGTATTTATACAAGGCGACAATATATTTTTCAGACTCTCCAGTTCGGCTTGGACGATATGTGTACTCTTCCCAATCAGCTGGTGTTAAATCATCATAATGTAATATAGCAGTGACACTATATTTTATTTGCTTGGGAATGCTTGGACTGAATTCTTGTGGGTAAAATAAAATGGTATTCCATATGCTTAACAGTATTGTAGGGATCAAGATTAAGGCACACCACAAGGTTCTTAATTTACGAATTAAATGGATCACTGAAATCATAAGGGCAGCGTTCAGAATAAAAACTAGTGGCAAAGCAAGGATTCTTCCTAGACCTGTGTACGGAAACAATTCGATTAAAATGTAAAACATACAAATTGTAGGTGAAAGAGCGATTAATGCGTATAAAAGGTTGCGGCGCTGGCTTCTCAGATCCTATTCCTCCTCAAAGACAATAAAGTTACAACAGTTTGGAGACACAGTCTCAATTTTTTGCATTCTGTATCCCTATACATAAATACGGTTTGGATATGATGAATAATGAGGGTTTATGTGAAAAAGTGTAAACGCTCTGTTTCCATATCAATAATCAAAATGGATGTAATAAATCTCGTTTATTGAAAATACTGATCTGACTTGACAATGATCAGGTCGGTTTGGTATTTTTGTATTATCAGTTAGCACTCATCGCGAACGAGTGCTAATGATTCCATTTAACAATCATGCTATTATGGATAAACGATAAGGGGGGATTCGCTTGTTAACCGAACGTCAGAGACTCATTTTGAATGCGATTATTGATGACTACATTCGTTCGGCTGAGCCAGTGGGTTCCCGCAGCATATCCAAAAGGCAGGATGTCGGATTCAGCCCAGCCACAATCCGTAATGAAATGTCGGATTTGGAGGAACAGGGCTATCTGGAGCAACCCCATACTTCTGCGGGACGCATCCCGTCACATAAAGGTTATCGTTATTATGTGGACCATTTGGTGCCACTAAATACACTGAAGCCTATGGAAATGCGGGAACTAAAAGCCTTTTATGCCGAAAAGCTGAATGTAATGGAGCAAGTGATTCAGCATGCATCAGGCATTTTATCCCATATGACCAATTATACTTCCATCTTGCTTGGGCCGGAGGTGTTTCATACTTCGTTGCGTCATTTTCAGCTGTTGCCGCTCAACGAAACGACGGCTGTGGCGATTATCGTGACCAATACCGGTCAGGTGGAGAATAAAACGGTGGATATTCCACCTGGAATTTCAATTTCCGAGATGGAAAAGGTTGTGAATTTACTGAACAGCAAGCTGGTCGGTGTGCCGATTTATCAGCTTAAATCACGCCTTTACACCGCGCTTGGTCAGGAAATGGAGAAGCATGTGTCTCATTTTGAGGACGCTATGAAGGTGCTGGATAAAGCACTCGATAATGAATCGGATCAGCGCTTGTATTTGAGCGGTGCGACGAACATGCTGAATCAACCTGAATTTAAAGATGTAGAAAAGGTTAAACATATTCTCGATCTGCTGGAGGAAACACCAACGCTGCTTAAACTGATGACTCCTGTAGCCGGAGCCCCTGAAATTCAAGTCCGCATCGGTACAGAAAATGATCATGAAGCATTTGCCAATTGCAGCCTGATTACTGCTACATATGCAGTAGACGGAGAAGCGTTGGGTACGATAGGTATATTGGGTCCGACGCGGATGGAGTATGCGAGAGTTATTAATATTTTGGGTATCCTGTCTAAGGATTTGACCGCAATGCTAACGCAACGGTTTAAATAGAACAAGATCGCACAGGTTGCGGTCCTACATGTTCCGCGCCGGGATACGGCTTGTATCCTGCGCGGGTGCATTGTTGCGTGCTTTTGTATGGGTAGTTATGACTTGAAGGAGGTGAAACATTTTGAAGGAAGAACAAGCGTTCCAAGATGAAAAACAACAAAATGTAAGCACAGAGGAAGCTGCCGAAACGAGCCAGCAGGAAGAGCCGGTGAATGAAGCGGCATCACTGGAAGCCGAGGAAGAAAACACAGAGGTGGCAAAACTTCGTGCAGAGGCTGAGGAGCATCAGCAGCGGTTTTTGCGCGCACAGGCGGATTTTGATAATTTTCGCCGCCGTACACTGAAAGAAAAAGAAGACCTTGCTAAATATGCGTCTATGAAGCTTGTTACCGAGTTGGTGCCTGTTCTGGATAACTTCGAGCGAGCGCTGGCAACAGCATCGCAAGGAGCGGAGTCTGAGTCATTCACCAAAGGCGTGGAAATGATTTTCCGCCAGTTTGAGAGTGTGCTTCAGGCAGAGGGAGTGACGGCCATGAATGCAGTGGGACAACCGTTTAATCCTGATTTCCACCAGGCTATTATGCAGGTAGAGAGCGAAGAGCATGATGAAGGCATCGTCGTTGAAGAGGTACAAAAAGGATACATGCTGAAGGACAAGGTGCTTCGTCCAGCGATGGTAAAAGTTAGCATGTAACTTTTTCTATATACATTAGAATTACATCATTTTGATTCAACCATTCTGGCCTGAGGGCCTCGTATATACAGAAGGAGGAATTGTCCGATGAGCAAAGTAATCGGTATTGACTTAGGTACAACCAACTCTTGTGTGGCTGTTATGGAGGGCGGCGAAGCCGTCGTTATTCCAAATCCGGAAGGCGCGCGCACAACCCCTTCCGTTGTCGGTTTCAAAAAAGATGGGGAGCGTACTGTGGGGGAAACGGCAAAACGCCAAGCAATTACGAACCCGGATCGTACAATCATGTCCATCAAGCGCCACATGGGTACAAATCATAAAGAAAACATCGATGGTAAGGAATATTCCGCACAGGAAATTTCCGCTATGATTTTGCAAAAGCTGAAAGCTGACGCTGAAGCTTATCTGGGCCAAACGGTTTCTCAAGCGGTTATCACTGTTCCAGCTTACTTCAATGATGGTCAACGTCAAGCAACTAAGGACGCAGGTAAAATTGCCGGTCTGGAAGTTCTGCGGATTGTCAATGAGCCAACAGCAGCTGCATTGGCATATGGTATGGAAAAATCCGAAGACCAAACGATCCTCGTATATGACTTGGGCGGCGGTACATTCGACGTATCCATTTTGGAACTGGGCGATGGTTTCTTCGAAGTTAAAGCAACAAGCGGCGATAACAAGCTGGGTGGCGATGACTTTGACCAAGTGATTATTGATTACCTCGTAAATGAGTTCAAGAAAGATCAAGGTATTGACCTGAGCAAAGATAAAGCAGCTGTACAACGTCTGAAAGACGCAGCAGAAAAAGCGAAAAAAGAACTGTCCGGCGTGCTGACAACGACAATTTCCTTGCCGTTTATCACAGTAGCTGATGGCGTTCCACAGCATTTGGAGTTGAACCTGACTCGTGCGAAGTTTGAAGAATTGTCTGCAGGTCTGGTTGAACGTACTTTGGGACCTACTCGTCAAGCGATGAAAGATGCAGGCATGAGTGCTAGCGACATCGATAAAATCGTTTTGGTCGGCGGCTCTACACGTATTCCAGCTGTACAAGAAGCAATCAAAAAGCTGACAGGTAAAGAGCCTCATAAAGGCGTAAACCCTGATGAAGTAGTAGCTTTGGGCGCAGCAGTTCAAGCAGGTGTATTGACAGGTGATGTTAAGGACGTCGTTCTCCTTGACGTAACTCCACTGTCCCTCGGTATTGAAACCGCAGGTGGCGTATTCACCAAAATGATTGATCGTAACACGACAATCCCTACGAGCAAATCGCAGGTATTCTCGACGTATGCCGACAATCAGCCTAGCGTAGAAATTCACGTGCTGCAAGGTGAACGCGAAATGGCAGCAGGCAACAAAACACTGGGCCGTTTCCAATTGGGAGATATCCCTCCAGCACCACGTGGTGTACCGCAAATCGAAGTTACTTTCGACCTTGATGCGAACGGTATTGTGAACGTATCTGCTACAGATAAAGGCACAGGTAAAAGCCAAAAAATTACGATCACATCTTCTAGCGGCTTGAGTGACGAAGAAGTAGAACGTATGATGAAGGATGCCGAGTTGCATGCGGAAGAAGATAAGAAACGCAAAGAGTTGGTAGAAGCGAAAAACGCTGCGGACCAACTGATCTACTCCGTAGACAAAACGATTAAAGATCTGGGCGAAAAAGCGGATGCAGGTGAAGTCGAAAAAGCAAATGCAGCTAAAGAAAATCTGCAAAAAACGCTGGAATCCGACAACCTGGAAGACATCAAAAAAGCTACTGAAGAACTGACTGAAATCGTTCAGCAATTGTCTGTAAAATTGTATGAGCAAGCTGCTCAAGCAGCACAAGCTCAAGACGGAGCAGCAGACAGCAAAGGCCGTGACAATGTTGTTGATGCGGACTATGAAGTTGTTGACGAAGATCAGAAGAAAGACTAAGCAACGGATCGGGTAGTGTAACTTTACGGTATACCGGTACGTTATGATATACTGAACAGTAATTGCAGCGTAGCTGCCTTGATAAATAACAATTAGCCTAAGGGTAACCGTTATTTCCAAGATAAATAAGCATATTACGGGTTGTACTGCCTTGAAATGATGGGAAGGTCAGAGCCGGGTCATCCCGCGCCTTTGGCTTTCCTTTTATATGTAGTGCAGACACGTTGTAGGCATGGGGGTGGAACATTGGCTGATAAGCGTGATTATTATGAGGTGCTAGGTGTCGCAAAAGGCGCTTCGGATGAAGAAGTCAAAAAGGCTTACCGCAAGCTTGCGCGTCAGTATCATCCGGACGTGAACAAGGCTGCGGACGCAGAAGCTAAATTTAAAGAAGTAAAAGAAGCTTACGATGTTCTCAGCGATGGTCAGAAGCGGGCAAGATACGACCAATACGGTCATGTAGACCCAAATCAGGGCATGGGAGGCGGCTTTGGTGGTGCCGACTTCGGTGGCGGGTTTGGTGATATTTTTGATATGTTCTTTGGTGGCGGCAACGGTCGGCGTGATCCGAATGCACCGCAACGAGGGAACGATCTTCAATATACGATGACGATTGAATTCAAAGAAGCGGTGTTTGGTAAAGAAACCGACATTCAAATTGAACGTACGGAAACATGCGATACGTGTCATGGTACAGGAGCCAAGGCGGGCACTCAACCACAGACCTGTTCCGTCTGCCATGGCAGTGGACAAGAAGAAGTGGTACAGAATACACCGTTTGGCCGCATGGTTAATCGACGCGCTTGCTCCAATTGCGGCGGTTCCGGAAAAATTATCAAGGAAAAATGTACGACTTGTAGCGGATCAGGCCGTGTCCGCAAGAAACGTAAAATTCATATTCGCATTCCGGCGGGTGTGGATGACGGCGCACAAATGCGTATCAACGGGGAAGGCGAAGGCGGTGTCAACGGAGGACCGGCTGGTGACTTGTACGTCGTATTCCGTGTGAAGTCGCACGACTTCTTTGAGCGTGAGGGAGACGATATCTACTGTGAAATTCCGCTGACGTTTTCACAGGCAGCATTGGGAGATGAGGTGGAGATCCCTACGTTGACCGAGAAAGTGAAGCTGAAAGTTCCAGCAGGCACACAAACAGGCACTTATTTCCGTCTTAAAGGAAAGGGTGTGCCAAAACTGCGCGGCGTAGGTCAAGGTGACCAGCATATTAAGGTAGTTGTGGTAACGCCTAGCAAGCTGAGTGAGGAACAGAAGGATTTGCTGCGTCAGTTCTCTTCGCTTAGTGGAGAGCAGACACATGAGAATGAGCAGTCCTTTTTTGATCGTGTGAAGCGGGCTTTCCGAGGCGACTAAGCCAAAGTCTAAATCGCGGAGCTTCAATCATGAATCCGAGGGGACTATTCCGCAATTGCGGGATAGTCCCTTTTTTTATATTCACGTAAACACATACATAGCCATTTTTGTATAACCAAAGTTAACTATTGAGCTTCTATCAACTAGAAAGGGGTGAGTTCCATCGAAAAAATACGGACAAGTCTGCGTCGAGGTAAGCCGCTTTTAAAGCTCAGAGGTCTAATAACGCTGCTCGTATGTCTGGTTATGGCACTTGTGCTCCTGCCAGTAACACTGTTATTTGCGGAGAGAGTTGAGCTTGAAACGGAGAAGGGGCTTGAGGAAAAGGCAATGTCCATTGCGCGTACACTCGCCCATACACCGCTTATTATCGAGCAATTGCAACAGACGGGTTCTTCTCCTTCCATGCAGGAGTATGTGAAGAAGGTCTCAACAGCGAATCATATCCAATTTGTCGTGGTTATGGATATGAAGGGAATTCGTAAAACGCACCCCGATGCTAGGAGGATTGGCAAAGCCTTTGTCGGAGGAGACGAGTATACTGCACTTCATGGTCAGGAGAGCGTGTCCGTTGCAAAGGGGACATTAGGCATGTCCATGCGAGCCTTTTCCCCCGTGTTCAGTGTGACGGGAAAGCAGGTAGGGGCAATTGTTGTTGGTATATCCATGCAAGATATACAGCGGGCCCAGGAAGGCAACACCCGTCTTATTGCTATCGCCATTGGTATCGGAATGTTGATTGGCACAGGAGGAGCGGTTGTGCTGGCTCGTAAAATCAAAAATATGCTGGTCGGTCTGGAACCGCCGGAAATCGCACGTTTGCTGGAGGAACGCAGCGCGATGTTGCAGTCCATCAAGGAAGGAGTCATTGCAGTGGATGAATGCGGTCGTATCATGTTGATGAATGCAGAAGCGATCCGTTTACTGAGGCAAGCGGGAATTGAAGACTTCTCATTCTCTGGACAGGAAATTACTGTTTATTTATCTGCTTTCCGATTACAAGAGGTCTTGGAAGTAAGCACTCCACTGATGGATGAGGAGATGGAGCTGGGTGGGATCACCTTGCTGACCACCAGTGTTCCGATACGGGTCAAAGGAAAAATTGTCGGAGCCATTGTAACCTTTCGGGATAAGACGGAGATGAACCAGCTTGCGGAACGTTTGACCGGAGTTTCTTTGTACACGGAAGCACTACGCGCACAGGCTCATGAATTTATGAACAAGCTGCATGTCATTATGGGGATGGTGCACTTGCGAATGTATGATAAACTGGAACACTATATTATGGACGCCGTCGAACATCATCAAGTAGAGATTGGTTCCATTACTCGGCAGCTTAAGGACCCAGTGATGGCGGGGTTTGTGTTAGGAAAATTAAGCCGGGCCAGAGAGGCAGGGGTAAGTTTTGAACTGACTCCGGGTAGTCACTTGCCTGAATCCAGTCAAACTCAAACGACTCACGAGCTGATTACTATTCTTGGCAATCTGTTTGATAATGCGGTGGAGGCGATGGAATCTCTGGAGCACAAGCGGATTACCCTTTCACTTTATTATGAGGAAAATCAGAAGCATGGCTGTCTGACCTGTATCATGTGCGACAATGGTCCGGGTATACCGGAGGACCTTGTGAAGGCTATTTTTGAAAAAGGTTTTTCGACCAAGGGAGAGTCACGAGGGATGGGACTTTATCTAGTGGCGCAAAGCGTGAAGAGGCTACAAGGTAGTGTAAAGTTGATCCCAGTCGAGCAGGGGTGCTGTTTTCAGATTAAGATTCCATACATTATAGCGGGGAATGATGAACATGATTAATGTCCTGATTGTAGAAGATGATCCGATGGTTGCAGAATTTAACCGCAAATATATGGAGCAGGTAGAGGGATTCCAATGTGGCGGTTGGGCTTCTTCGGTGGAAGAGGCTAAGAAATATTTAGCTGAACAAGCTATTGATCTGATATTGCTGGATGTGTATATGCAAGAAAGTAATGGCCTCGATTTACTGTCATTCATACGGGAGTCTGGAGTGAATGTGGATGTTATTGTCATCTCAGCTGCAAGTGACATGAGTAGTGTCAAAAAGGCGATGAATTTTGGCGCTGTGGATTATTTGATCAAGCCTTTCCACTTTAACCGTTTTCTAGAGGCACTTACCGGGTATCGAGAACACATTAGTATTGTGCGTGAGCGCAGTCTACTATCGCAGGAGGAGCTGGATCGACTGATTTATCATAAAAGCTTGACTAAAGACTTGGCACGGTTGCCCAAGGGGATAACGAAATCCACGCTGGCTATGATATGGAATTGTATCCAGCAGCATCATAAGGTTCTATTTTCCACGGAGGATATTGCGGAGAGTGCAGGGATCTCCAGGGTGTCTATGCGCAAGTATTTGGCTTTTATGACAGAGATTGAAGTGCTTTCTATGGAAACTATATATGGTACCATTGGACGCCCTGTTTACCAATATCAGGTTTTGCCGCAGGCAGAAGGAATCATCAATAGTTATATTTAGCCCTATTTCTGATTACTTTAGTTACAAAAGCTAGTTCTTAGTTTTAAAACCAAATAAAGCGTTTTCCAAGGTGTAGAATGGGAACATGATCATCATTCTTCACTTTATGGAGGGAGATTTATGGAAAATGCTACGAACCAGCCTGTCATTCAAAAGGGGCAAAGATGGAGTAAAAATACTGTAGATGGGTTTAGGATGCTGGGGAGGATAAAGGTGGGAGTGATTCCTCTTCCGCTATATGCCGTGATCGCGCTAATTGTTTATGCGGCTGCAATTACAGAAAGACTTCCGAACGATCTATTAGGCGGGTTTGCCGTCATCATGATTTTAGGTATATTGCTCAGTGATCTGGGAGCCAAACTTCCGCTGCTTAAACATATAGGCGGGCCAGCCATTTTATCCCTTATGGTTCCATCGTTAATGGTATTTTGGAATATGTTCAGTCCATCTGCGATGGGGGCTGTGCACACGCTTATGAAAACCTCGAATTTTCTTTATTTTTACATCGCATGTCTAGTAACCGGCAGTATTCTTGGTATGGATCGCAAAATGCTGATGAATGGAATTGTCAAAATTTTTGCCCCCATTATCATAGGATCTATTGCTGCTGTTGCCGTCGGTATGGTGGTGGGTATGGCTTTTGGCTACAGTGCTTATCATACATTTTTTTTCATCATCATTCCGATTATTTCCGGCGGGATTGGAGAAGGTATTTTACCGTTGTCCATTTCGTATGGGATGGTACTGGGCAAGGATTCTGCAGTATTCGTATCCCAGTTTATCCCGGCTGCAATTATCGGTAACATTGTTGCAATTATAGGTGCAGGCGTCTTGAAGAGATTAGCGGAGAAAAAACCAAACACTTCTGGTAACGGAAGGTTGTTAAAACTCGAAAAAGACAAAGGTGAGTTATCTCCGGTAAACTTGGGACAATCCGTTTCTTTTCCATTAATGGGTGGTGGTCTGTTGTTGGCCTGTACTTTCTTTATTGTGGGTAAGCTGCTGGAGCCGTATCTCCATATTCCAGGGCCGATTCTCATGATTCTGGCGGCGGCATTAATTAAATGTATTCAGATCATGCCGAACACATTGGAGCAGGGAGCTTTTCATTTGTACAAATGTATAACCGCTAGTCTGACGTGGCCCTTGATGGTGGGGTTAGGTATTTTGTATGTGCCATTAGATAGTGTAGTTGGGATTCTAACGGTTCCTTATGCGATTACCTGTGCATCTGTAGTGGTTGCATTGATTGTTACTGGATACTTCACAGGAAAATGGATTCACATGTATCCCGTAGAAGCTGCTTTGGTGACCAGTTGTCGCGGCGGATTAGGGGGCACGGGCGATGTAGCCATTCTGTCTGCATCCAATCGGATGGAACTGATGCCTTTTGCCCAAATTGCTACACGGATTGGCGGGGCGGGCACGGTCATTTTAGCCACCTTGTTACTCCAATTATGGAGCTGATGAGATTTATACACAGGACTGAGTTTCATATCCAATAGAGGCATGAAAGGACGGAGAAAAATATGAGCAGTTTAATAGATGAGATTAGAGAATTACATGCAGGTGGCAAAATGGAGACCTTACCCAAGAAGCCAATTGAAACAATGGAGGGGTTATCCAAAGTTTATACGCCGGGTGTAGCTGAAATTTGCATGGAAATCGCCAATGACCCAGCCAAAGCATATCAATTAACGATCAAAAAAAATACAGTAGCGGTCGTATCAGATGGAACCGCGGTACTTGGATTGGGAGATATCGGGCCAGAGGCTGCTATGCCTGTGATGGAGGGTAAAGCAGTACTGTTCAAACAATTTGCAGGTGTCGATGCATTCCCCATCTGTCTCAATACGAAGGACCCTGATGAGATTGTTCAAATTGTCAAAATGATCGCTCCTGCCTTTGGCGGCATTAACTTGGAAGATATATCTTCGCCACGCTGTTTTGAGATTGAAAGACGGTTGAAGCAGGAACTCGACATCCCAGTATTTCATGATGATCAGCATGGTACGGCAGTTGTTGTATTAGCAGGGTTGGTCAATGCACTAAAGGTATGCGGCAAAAAAATGGAAGATGTCAAAGTCGTATTTGCCGGGATCGGTGCGGCAGGTATGGCCTGCTCCCGTATGCTGCTCAAGGCAGGGGTACGCAATCTGATTGGCGTGGATCGGCAAGGAGCCATTCACCGTGGTGTAGAATACAGTAACCCGCATTGGACAGAGTATGCGAACATGACTAACCCGCATAATTTAAGTGGAAGCATATCTGAGGTAATTGTGGGAGCTGATGTTTTCATCGGTGTATCTGGTCCAGATATACTGACTGTGGAAGACATACAGAGCATGGCAACTGATCCTATCGTGTTTGCTATGGCGAATCCGAAGCCAGAAATTGATCCGGCTGTAGCCTTACCTTATGTGCGTGTGCTTGCTACCGGCCGCTCCGATTTTCCTAACCAGATTAATAACGTGCTGTGCTTCCCGGGAATTTTTCGGGGCGCTCTGGATTGCCATGCCAAGACGATTAACGAGGAGATGAAACTGGCAGCCGGTCTTGCCATTGCTGATGCCATTTGCCCTGAGGAGCTAAGTGAAACTTATATCATACCGAATGTTTTTAATGCGAAGGTGGTTCAGAAGGTACGGGATGCTGTTATTCGCGCAGCCTGGGAGACAGGAGTAGCCATGTCAGGAGAAGCTCCGGCCGCTACTTTACATCCGTAAAAGTTATGGTCTTCACGAACTTTAGTTCACGGTCTTGGCCTGCTGTTGTTGATAATGTCTGTATCCGTTTAGCTTTCGTGGAGAATATAAAGTCTTGCCAATGAGCAGGATATAACAAAGCGTAACGGTCTATGTTCTCAACCAAGGTTACGCTCAATACTACACAGGGAGATTTTGGGATGGGCGAAAAAAATATTTTGGCGTATTTCAAAAGTCCTGAGGAAGCACAGGGAGCCGCGAGAAAATTGGAGGCTCTCCGGGTAACGGATATGTCGATAGATCGTTTTAGCCGGTATCCGCGGCAGTCTACGGGCAACGCCGGACTGCCTGTGTTCTCGGGACAGATTAGCAGCTTGTCCTCACTCACACAGGGCGTGGATTTTACAGATGCGTCTCCTGCAATACTGGCTGCGGCTGATCCTGCTGCCAGTGGCATGAGTGATGGAGGACAAGGTGGACCGACCGGCCGCGATATTTTGTTGACTGCGGTGGTGGATGAATCCATTCATCATCAGGCGATGTCTATTGTGGAACAAGCGGGTGGAATGCTGTGACAAGTTTGGAAGGAGCAGTGACCGATGTCTAAAAACAAACGGTTCGATAAAGTGCTGACCAAAACCGAGAAAATCAAACGCATGCAATCTGCCAAAAACGAAGATGTTGAGTTCTCGGCAGAGCAGGCAGATGCTGAGGATCTGGAAGCGATCCGGCGTAGTGAAGTAGCTGACCGCCGTCAGCAACGTATCATAAACGACAACGAGTAGAATACAATAAGGCGGGTATCCCATCTAAAAAGGTGATTTGCGGGATAGCCCGTCTTATTTGTGTTTTCCCCTTGTTCTATTCATTATCCGCTACATGCTGTTGCGCTAAAAACTAGAGGGCTAAAGATAAAGGCAGTAGTCGCAGGTGTTTGATTTTCAATAATGAGTCCATCTGCTTTTTTGAACTCCTATGCGAGTATATAGTACAATGTAATGTATGCATGTGAAATGAGGAGGAAATGTAAACCATGTTGTGGAATGAAATTACAATACATACAAGCGAGGAAGCTGTCGAAATGATTTCGAATTTTCTGCACGAAGCAGGTGCGGGAGGGGTTTCCATTGAAGAATCCGGTTCGCTCAACAAGCCTCGGGATACGTCTTATGGACAGTGGTACGATCGCCCTTTGAACGATATTCCTGAAGGACAAGCGATCATCAAGGGCTATTTTGCTGAAGAAATAGACATGGACAGCGTGCGTGCACAAATTGAGCCGCGGGTTGAACAATTGAGAACATTTGATATTGACCCTGGCGAGGTTCAGTATGAGCTGAAAACGGTCAACGAGGATGATTGGGCTAATGCCTGGAAGCAATATTTCAAGCCTTTACGTGTATCGGATCATTTGACCATCAAACCGACTTGGGAAGAGTATGAGCCTGCGAGTGAAGATGAAAAAATCATTGAGCTCGATCCGGGTATGGCCTTCGGCACTGGTACACATCCGACGACATCCCTTTGCCTGAGAACGCTGGAATCCGTGATTCAGGGTGGAGAAGAAGTCATTGATGTTGGTACAGGCTCCGGTATCTTAGCCATTGGAGCGATAAAGCTGGGAGCAAAGCATGTACTTGCCTTGGATCTCGACCCGGTGGCAGTATCGAGTGCGCGTGAAAATACGCGTTTGAACGGACTGGAGGAGCGCATCACCATTAAAGAAAGCGATTTGCTCTCCGTGCTCAATGCAAGTGATCCAACGCTGGGTATTCAACTGCCGGTCAAGCTGGTGGTAGCTAATATTTTAGCCGAGATCATTTTGCTGTTCATTGATGATGTATATAATGCCCTACAGCCAGGCGGTATTTATATTGCTTCAGGAATTTGGAAGAACAAAGAAGAGGCTGTCGAAACCGCATTGAAAGCTGCTGGCTTTGAAATTGCTGAAATCAACCGAGATGAAGATTGGCTGGCGTTTGTAGCGAGAAAGAGGTAAGCATGGATTTTTTACAAAGTATTTTTCGTGTGAATTTAAATGTCCTTCCATTTTACTTGCTGGCTGTGATCATATCGTTTACGGTGCATGAATTTGCGCATGCGTATTATGCCAATAAATTTGGTGATCCTACGGCCAAGCTGCTTGGGCGCGTGACTTTAAATCCGGCAGTTCATATTGATCTGCTGGGTACGCTGCTGCTGTTGATCGGAGGCTTTGGCTGGGCCAAGCCAGTTCCGGTTAATCGTGACAATTTTAGCCGTCCGCGCCTCATGGGCATTATCGTATCAGCTGCTGGTCCGCTGAGCAATCTGCTGCTTGCATTTGTGACAACGCTAATCTATGCTGTGCTCCTGCATTTTCAAGTATTGCCGGGAATGGAGAACCAGCGGGTGGCACAGGCAATCTATTTGTTTATCAATGCGCTGATCAATTTAAATCTGTTTTTGTTTATCTTTAATCTGATCCCACTGCCTCCACTCGATGGTTACCGGATTGTGGAGGATGTGGCTCCGACTCCTGTGCGCCGCAAGCTTCAGCACTTTGAGCAATGGTCGATCTTTATTTTTCTGCTTATACTGGTAATTCCACAGGTACGAGCTGTAACGATTGAACCTCTATATACGCTGTCTCAGATGATTTATATACAGTTTTTGCAGTTCTCTTTTTACATTACCGGATTATTCGGAGCCTAAGGGCTCCTTTTTTTACGAGAATCGGTATAACGTGAATGGAAGAGGGAACAGACTGGTCATAGAGGAGCAAAAGATGATATGATGGTGCTTGGTGATTTATTCGGAATTTGTACGGAGCGTTAATGGATAATAGTTATTTTTAGAATAGGTGTGAGAGAATGCAGCGTTATTTTATTCCGGCAGAGCAATTTCTAGAAGATCACGTCATTGTTACGGGTGAGGACGCACGGCATATTGCCAAAGTCATGCGCGGCCGTAGTGGCGACAAAATTATAGTCAGTGACGGGGTATCCAGGGAAGCGCTGGCTGCATTGGATACGATTGAGCAGGATCATGTGAAAGCGACGATTATTGAACCGCTGGAGATGACCTCTGAACCGTATGTTCAGATCACTATCGCGCAGAGTCTTCCTAAAGGGGACAAGATGGAGACAGTGATGCAAAAATGTACGGAAATCGGAGCCACCGGTTTCGTACCGTTTTTATCCGAGCGTACGGTCGTACAGTATGATGCCAAAAAGGAAGGCAAGCGACTGGAGCGTTGGCGCAAAATTGTGAAGGAAGCGGCTGAGCAAAGCCATCGTAACCGGATTCCGGAAATTAGCGCACCCCTGACGTGGAAAGAACTTCTGGCTTCTTTTGCTGGGTATGATTTGATATGTTATTGTTATGAAAAAGAGCAGGGTCGGCAGCTACGGGATGTAATCCAGCCTTTTGCAGGACAATGGGCGTCCACAGACAAGCCGCGTGTGCTGGTAGTTGTGGGCCCGGAAGGCGGCTTTACTGAAGCGGAAAGCCTAGAGGCCGAGCAGGCCGGGGCACAGTCTACAGGACTGGGAAGACGTATTTTGCGTGCGGAGACCGCAGGTATGGTTGCATTGGCATGCATTTTATATGAGACAGGAGAAATGGGAGGGGTTTAATATGCCATCAGTGGCATTTTACACATTAGGTTGTAAGGTAAACTTTTATGATACAGAAGCGATCTGGCAGCTGTTCAAAAAAGAAGGTTATGAGCAGGTGGATTTTGACGAGCAGACTGCTGATGTCTATTTAATTAATACATGTACGGTTACGAACACCGGTGATAAAAAAAGCCGTCAGATCATTCGTCGCGCGATTCGCCGAAATCCAGATGCCATTGTGGCAGTGACGGGCTGTTACGCTCAAACTTCTCCAGCTGAAATTATGGATATTCCAGGTGTTGATCTTGTTATTGGTACGCAGGACCGAGATAAGATTATTCCGTTTGTAAAGGAGATCCAAGAGTCGCGTCAACCCGTAAACGCGGTGCGTAATATAATGAAGACCCGTGTGTTTGAGGAAATGGATGTACCTGATTTTGCTCATCATACCCGCGCGTTTCTAAAAATTCAGGATGGCTGCAATAACTTCTGCACCTTCTGTATTATCCCGTGGTCGCGGGGCTTATCCCGCAGCCGTGATGCGGCGAGCATTATCACACAGGCGCGTCAACTGGTGCACGCAGGCTACAAGGAAATCGTACTCACGGGTATCCATACGGGTGGTTATGGCGACGATATGGATAATTATGACCTATCCGATCTGTTATGGGATCTAGAGAAAGTGGAAGGGCTGGAACGTATCCGTATCAGTTCAATTGAAGCCAGCCAGATTGATGAAAAAATGCTGGACGTGCTGAAACGCTCCAATAAGCTGGTTCGCCATTTCCACATACCGCTTCAAGCAGGGGACGATACGGTGCTGAAACGGATGCGCCGCAAATACACGACAGAAGAGTTTTATAACAAAATGCTTATGATTCGGAAGGCAATGCCGGATGTAGCGATTACAACAGATATAATTGTCGGCTTCCCTGGGGAAACGGACGAAATGTACCGCAATGGCTATGAGCTGATGAAAAAAATCGGGTTTTCAGAGATGCACGTATTCCCGTATTCCAAGCGTACTGGAACACCTGCGGCACGTATGGAGGATCAGGTGGACGAGGACGTGAAAAATGCGCGTGTGCGTGAGCTGATTGAACTGTCAGAGCAAATGCAGCTGGCATATGCTCAGAAGTTTGTTGGTCAAGTGCTGGAGGTTATTCCTGAAGTAGCCCCTAAAGGGACCGAAGATAGCGGCATACTTTACGGTTATAGCGACAATTACATTCAACTGGTGTTTGAAGGTAATAAGGATCTGGTTGGCAAGGTGTGCCGCGTGAAGCTGACGAAGGCAGGCGTTAATGAAAGTGAAGGTCAATTGGTCCGCGTATTGGAAAATGGGCTGCAAACAGCTTTGTAAAAAAAGAGCCTAAACAGGCAATAGTGATGGCCAACAAGGATTTCTCCTTTCCTTACAGAGAGGATGGAATCCTTGTTGCGCAAGGAAAGGAGATTACAGGATGGCAGCAAAAAAGGAAATTTCCGCAGGTGGCGTAGTGTTTCGCAAACAGGGGGAAGAACTTGAAATCCAGCTCATTACTGACCGATATAGCAAGATATCGTTGGCTAAAGGCAAAATGGAGCCGGGTGAAACGATCGAACAAACAGCTTTACGTGAGATTCGTGAGGAGACAGGGCTGAATGGCCGGATCATTCAGCATGTGGATATGATTGCTTACACGTACCAGCACCCTGAATATGGAGAAGTGGACAAGGAAGTTCATTATTATCTCGTAGAGGCACTGGATGGAGATTTACAGGCACAGATTGAAGAAATCAAAGGCGTTGCCTGGCATACGCCCGAAGAAGCTTGGCGTCTTCAGCGCCAGGGTGGATATGACAACAATGATGTCATTCTAAGCAAGGCGCTGTCCATGTTAGGAATTAACGTTTAGTTCTATGGAGGGACATACGCTCCTCTATACGTGTCCATATAGGTAAATAACAGAGGGGCAAGGCAAGCAGAGAGCTGATGACGTTAAACAGGGTTTGGGCATGCGCTACCTTGGCACCGGGCTCGGTAGATATCCAGGTGGCGACCATATCCAGTCCAGGGATCAACGGCATAAAGAGCAATGCCCCGCCTACGTTCAACAGCACATGGGACCAGGCCACAAATTTTCCAGACACGCTGCCGCCAACAGCGGCAATCAGGGCAGTCACGCAGGTGCCTACATTGGAGCCAATGACGATGGCGATCCCTACATCGACTGGTAAGGCACCCGCAGCAGCCAGGCTGATTGCCATACCGATGACGGCTGCGCTGCTGTGAACCAGTGCGGTCAGGCAGGCTCCAGCAGCGAAGGCCCACCACATGTTGGCTGCAGCATGATCAAGAAACCAGCGGAATAGTCCGGCCTGTTCAATCCAGGGGCCGACGGCTTGCATCACACGGATACCTGCCAGAATCAGCGAAAATCCGGCAAAGACGAGGCTGATAAATTGTACAGCCTGTGGGCGGCTGAGCCCATTAGAGCTGGGTGAAGCTCCGGCAGCTGCATACTGGCGGCCAGCGACCGTTTCTCCCCACAGAACGGCAGTGCCCCAGCATAGCAGTGAACCGCATAGCAACGGAACAGCCAGCTTGCCGAGCTGGAGGCCCATCAGCTCGGTCGTCAGGCAGGTGCCAATATTGGTGCCGAGAATGATGCCGAGCGTGCGGCCGTAGGTCAACAGCCCGGCGTTGACCAGTCCGATCGTCAGCACCGTTACGGCGGTGCTGCTTTGCAGTAGGGCGGTAATGCCTGAGCTGAACAGCATTCCCCGCCAAGGGGAAACCGTAGCCCGGTTCAGCCAGCGGGTAAGGAAGGGGCCAGCCAAATGCCGGAGGGCAGCTTCCATCAGCTTCATTCCGCCTAAAAAAATAAGCAGCCCACCGCACAGTGGGAGTATAACATGTATGAACACGGGCATAGCCCCCCTTTTCTAGGTGAAAATACTTATGTAACAGCCTATGATCTGTCAAGGACAGCCATGACAAGCATGGGTGAGCAGTTTTTTACGGAACAATAATTTTGAAGTATCTTCACAAGCTTTAAAAGCGTGACATCGATATACAGGCGGGCAGTAGCGAAGCGGTTCATTTGAATCTGGAGAAGCGCCAGCGATCGTACGAACAAATGAACCGCAGAGCTGCGTCCCATCGAACACCACACTTTTAAGGACTTTAAGTAATTCAAGAATAGGAGTGAAGGATTTTGCCTTCAGTAATATTAGAACGTAGCCGCAAAAAAAGGCTGGAGCAAGCACACCCTTGGGTGTTTAAAAATGAAATAGCCAAGATTGAGGGTGATCCAGAAGCAGGTGATTTGGTCAACATCCTTAACCATCAAGGTCGTTATTTGGCGACAGGTTACTATAATCCTGCTTCGCAAATTACAGTGCGTGTGATGTCCTATGAGCCGCTGGAAGTGATGGACCAAAGCTTCTTTGCCCAACGTTTCCGTAATTGTTTGGAGCATCGCGAACGCTTTGTGACTGGGGGGAACGCTTATCGCTTGGTGTACGGCGAGGCTGATTTTTTGCCTGGGCTGATTGTAGACCGTTTTGGTGATGTATTGGTCGTTCAGCTGTTAACGCTTGGCATGGATCGGCGCAGGGAAGAAATCAGAGATGCGCTTGTTGAAGTCATGGGGCCAGTTGGTATATATGAGCGTAGTGATGTATCCATCCGCGAGCTGGAAGGGTTGGAACAGACGAAAGGTCCTTTGTACGGCGATTGCCCGCGCCATGTGGTGGTGACGGAAAATGGCTTACAAATCAAAGTCGATATCGAAGAGGGCCAAAAGACTGGCTATTTCTTTGACCAGCGTGAAAATCGCGCGGCTATCGCGCCGTTGATGACAGGTTGGGGAGCGCGTAGCGGAATTACGTTACAAGAAGTAGCTGCAACCCCAGGTGATGACGCCACAACGGTCATGAAGCCTGTGAATAAAAGTGGTAAGGTGGTTGAATTCCCATTCTGGGACGGCGCAACTGTATTGGAATGTTTTTCACATACAGGTAGCTTTACGCTCAATGCGTGTAAACATGGTGCGAAAAAAGTAACTTGTCTGGATATTTCTGAACATGCGATTGAAAGTGCTCGGGATAACGTGAAGCTGAACGGTTTTGAGGATCGCGTCGAGTTTGTCGTCGACGATGCTTTTCAATATTTACGTAATCAGGTGAAAGGTGTAGAGGAACGCACCGCGCGAGCGGGGGGCAAAGGAGATACATCCAAGCCGCTGACTGCGGGAGGCGGACGCACCTTTGACGTAGTTATTCTGGATCCGCCAGCTTTTGCCAAAACGAAGAGTGCTGTCAAAGGAGCTACACGTGGATATAAAGATATCAACCTTCATGGGATGAAGCTTGTCAATGAGGGCGGTTATTTGGTAACGGCGAGTTGTTCGTTCCATATGAGGCCAGAGCTGTTTTTGGACACGATTAAGGAAGCGGCGGCAGATGCCGGCAAAATCCTCCGACTGGTAGATTGGAGAGCGGCAGGGAAGGACCATCCTCAAATTTTAGGTGTGGAGGAAGGTCATTATTTGAAATTTGCCATCTTTGAAGTGCGTAGCCGGACACGGCTGTAGACTTCATACCCTTGTCAAAGTTAATCTATTTTTAGGCGATAAAGATAACTAGGTGAAACAAACTCATTTTTAGTATAAATCAGTCCTGTAGAGAAGGCTTGCACCAAGCCATCCTGCGGGACTGTTTGTTTTTGAGAAGGGATCAATTGCTACAACATGGCAAACGTACGTTCTTTTCTCCTTTGCCTGATATGCTATACTGTTTAATAGAATGTTTTTGGTTGGAAAGGAGGCCGCATCATGTCGGTCCGCTTATTGATTGGCCGCTCTGGTAGTGGTAAAAGCACGTTAATCCGCAATGAAATGACGTCTATGTTACGCGAGGAGCCGCTAGGTAAACCTATGCTGTTACTTGTGCCCGAGCAATCGTCATTTGCTTCAGAGCATGCGTTGCTTACAGAAGCCGGAAACGGTATTCAGGGGTCGGTGCGCGCCCAGGTGATGGGATTCCATCGTCTTGCCTATTTAGTCATGCAGGAAACAGGGGGTTCAGCCCTGGTGCCTGTAACAGAAGAAGGCAAGAAGATGCTTTTATATAAAATTATTCGTCGTCGCAAGGATGAACTGAGTTTGTTTAAGGATTCGGGAGATCAACTCGGTTTTGTGGATCGGTTGAATACGTTGTTTACAGAGTTAAAGCAGTACGGAAATGATGCTCGGTCTGTACCGGAACAACTGGAGAGAATGCATGCTGCGGGGGAGTCCGCCCCGATATTAAGAGGCAAGCTGAAGGATATCAGTCTAATCTATGAGGATTTTGAACGGGAGCTGACGCTTAAATATATCGATGGTGAAGATACGCTTCACATGCTAACAGAACAGATTGCACAGTCTTCACTTATACGCGGAGCAGATATTTGGATGGATGGCTACCGAAGGTTTACACCGCATGAATATAAGGTGGTGGAGCAGCTTATGCTGCACGCCTCCTCGCTGACGGTGACGTTGACCTGTAACCGCAGCTACGAAAGCGGCCAGCTTCCGCATGAGCTGGATTTGTTTCATCCTTCGGCGGCTACCTACGTCAAGCTTAAAGGAATGGCAGACGAGCTGATGATTGAAACGCAGACACAGTTATTACGTCCCGATCCGATGCCGAGATTTAAGGAGCGTCCAGCGTTGGCGTATTTGGAGGCTAATTTCGAACATCGTACAGGGCTGCGGAATCAGGAACAGCGGATGCGGCTACAGCAGCTACGAGAGCAATGGGCAGATACACAACCGGAGGGTATAAAGCTGTATGCTGCGGCAAATCGCCGTGCCGAGCTGGAAGGAGCCGTACGCGAAATGCGCCGCCTGGCCCGTGAAGAGGGCGCGCGTTATCGGGAGATGGCCCTGTTTGTGCGTCATATTGAAGATTATGAGCCATGGGTGGAACCGATATTCAAGCAATATCAGGTTCCAGTATTTTTGGATCAGCGGAGAAGTATACTTCATCATCCCTTAGTGGAATTGATTCGGGCTTCACTGGATATCGTGCAGCGACGCTGGCGATATGAGGATGTTTTTCGTGCGGTCAAAACAGACCTTCTATTGCCGCTGGACGGTCGAGTGAGCCGCGAGCAGATGGACCGTCTGGAAAACTATGTGCTGGCCTGTGGAATACAAGGCAGCCGTTGGACAGATGGCCGACCATGGCAGGCTGTACCCAGCTTGTCACTGGAGCTGGAGGAACAGGAACGGAACCGTCAACGGGATGAAACGCTGGATTTGATGGAGTTGTGCCGAGATGTGATTGTGACGCCTTTACATGCTTTTGAGAAGCGTATGGGTAAGGCACGAACGGCGCTTGAGAAGTGTGAAGCCGTGTATCTGTTGCTGGAGGATGCAGAAATTGGTCACAAGCTGGACGCCTTCATTCATCAGGCAGAGGAATCAGGAAATCCTGAGCAGGCGAAGGAGCACCGCCAGGTATGGGATGCGGTGCTTGAATTGCTGGATCAAATCGTCGAAATGATGGGTGATGAGAGACTGGATACTGCTTTGTTTGCGGGTGTGCTGGAAACGGGATTGGCTGAGTTCCGTATGGGGCTTGTTCCACCGGCTCTGGATCAGGTACTGGTCGGAAATACGGACCGTACACGTGTATCGGGTATTCAACATGCCTTTGTGCTAGGGATGAACGAAGGAGTAATGCCGGCTGTGTTCCATGAGGATGGTGTGCTGAATGAGCAGGAACGTACGGCATTGAACGAACAAGGCGTAGACCTGGCACCAGATATGACAAGACGTCTGTTGGACGAACGCTTTCTCGCTTATACGGCCCTTACCTCAGCCGGTAAAAGCCTATGGATGAGCTATGCGGTGACTGATGAAGAAGGCAAGCCATTGCTGCCGTCAGAGTTAGTGCGACATGTGCGGCAACTGCTTCCTGGTCTGGATGAACGTCCACTGGCCGGATACCCTTTGCCTGGAGACGCTTGGACGACGCAATGGGAGTATGCTTCCCATCCGTCCGAGGCTTTGCCGCAGCTCATTGCGCAATTACGGCATTGGCGGCGTGGCGGTGATATTTTATCTCCCTGGTGGGAGGTGTATAACTGGTATGCCAGCCAGCAGGGGCGTGAGAAGGACAAGCTGCGTCAGCTGTTGACCTCACTTTTTTACGAAAATCATGCCGAAATGCAGAAGGAAACGAGTCGCCGTCTATATGGCAGCAAGCTGCGCACCAGCGTATCTCGTATGGAACGTTTTGTCGCATGTCCATTTTCTCACTTTGCCTCTCACGGTCTTCGTTTGAAGGAACGTCAAATGTATCGTCTGAAGGCTCCGGATATCGGACAATTATTCCACGCAGCGCTTGGTGAGATGGCGATCAATCTGCGTGAACGCAATGTCAGCTGGGGAAGTCTCAGCACCGAGGAATGCCGCCAAGAGGCGGAAAGTACGGTGGAGCGTTTGGCACCTCGTCTGCAAGGCGAGATTTTAATGAGCTCCAAGCGGTATGGCTATATTTTGCGCAAGTTAAAAGACATCGTGAGCCGAGCTTCGCTAATTTTGGGTGAACATGCACGGAGAGGTAGCTTTGAGCCGATTGGGCTGGAGTTGGACTTTGGACCAGGTCAGCTGCTTCCTCCGTTAAGCTTCCGACTAGATAACGGCGTTGTGATGGAAATTGTCGGACGGATTGACCGTGTGGATGTGGCAGAAGGAGAAAAAGGCTTACTTCTGCGTGTCATTGATTACAAGTCCAGCCAAAAGGATCTTAAGCTACATGAGGTGTATTATGGCTTATCTCTGCAAATGCTCACGTACTTGGACGTGCTGTTGAATGCGGCGGAGGAATGGTTGGGCGAGACTGCTTATCCGGCGGGTACACTGTACTTTCACGTCCACAATCCGATGCTGCAATCACCTAATGGCCTTAGTGCAGAACAGGCTCGTCAGGAGCTTTTGAAACGCTTTAAGATGAAGGGATTGTTGCTCGCGGATCGGGATGTAGTTGGGCAAATGGATACAGCATTGGACAAGGGATATTCCTCTATTTTACCTGTTGCGGTGAAAGCAGACGGCAGTTTTTATAGCAGTGCTTCCGTTGCTTCGCCTGAACAGTGGGATAGCCTGTTAGCTTCGGTGCGCAACAACATTCGGACGATTGGCACACGGATGACAGAGGGCGATGTTGCCATTGAACCTTATCGCATCCAGCAAGAAACGGCATGTACCTTCTGTTCTTTTAAGCCTGTTTGTCAATTTGATGACAGTCTGGAAGGCAATGATTACAACCAATGGGGGAAACCGGGTAAGGATCAGGTCTGGGATCTGCTCGGTCATACACAGGAAGGGAAAGGAGAAATGAAGCAATGATAAACACGTCAAACGCTAAAGGCTTGCCGAAGCCGGAAGGAAGTATGTGGAGTGATGATCAGTGGCGTGCCATTTCGGAGTCTGGTAACAACATGCTGGTCGCGGCAGCGGCGGGTTCTGGTAAAACAGCAGTGCTGGTAGAGCGTATTATTCGCAAAATTGTCGATCCCCAGCTCGGCTTCAGTGTGGATCGGTTACTGGTGGCGACCTTTACGAAGGCTGCAGCCGCTGAAATGCGTCAACGGATACGCGAAGCCCTGGAACGTGTGCTGGAACAGGAACCGGAAAGTGAACATGTGCGCCGACAGCTATCGTTGTTGAATCGAGCCTCGATTACGACACTTCACTCTTTTTGTATGGAGGTCATCCGCAGGCATTATCAGGCCATTCCTCTTGATCCCGGCTTTCGGATTATGAATGAGCATGAAACAGAATTGCTGCGCCAAGAGCTATTAGAAGAACTGTTTGAGGAGAAATATGAGGCCCATGATGAAGGCAGCACATTCCGTAGACTGGTCGACTGGTTTAGTGGAGAACGCACCGATGATGCCATGTATGTGCTTGTTCAGCGGTTGTATGATTTTTCGCAAAGTCATCCTTGGCCGGAGCATTGGCTGCGGGAGACGGCAGCAGCATTTCGTGTACAGGATGTAGCTGCGTTGGGGGAGACTCCCTGGGTTCGCAGTATTTTGGCGGATGCTGCACTTTCGTTGCGCGGAGCCGCGAGTTTGCTGGAACAGGCGCATGAAACAGCTATACAGCCTGGCGGTCCTGCACCCTATGCCATGACGCTGCAAGAAGATGCGGCGATGGTGAAGGAATTGCTGCAGGAGCTGGAGACACAGCCGTGGGCATCCTTGTATGATCATTTTCAGGCAGCGTCCTTTGGTAAGCTCAAGCCAGTCAAAAAAGATCAAACCGAGCCTGCATTGCAGGAACGGGTTAAGACGCTACGCGAGGCTGCCAAGAAAATGATTACAGATATGAAGGCTTCCCTGTTCGGTAGGAGAGCAGAAGCTTATTTGGAGGAACTGCATGCGACGGCTCCTCTGATGGACGAATTGGTGGAGACCGTGATTGCTTTCGGGGAACGATTTCAACAGCACAAGCAGTCAAAAGGACTGGTGGATTTCGGTGATTTGGAGCATTATTGTCTCAAAATATTAAGACATCCCGACTCCACTCCGTACAAGCTGCTCCCTTCCGATGCTGCACTTGAATACAAGGAACAGTTCGACGAGGTGTTGCTGGATGAGTATCAGGATACGAATACCGTACAGGAAGATATCGTTAGACTGGTATCACGCGAGGAACCGGGTAACCGTTTTATGGTGGGAGACGTGAAACAGAGTATTTATCGGTTTCGACTGGCCGAGCCAGGGCTGTTTTTGAATAAGTATCAACGGTACGGTATGCAGGAGCAGGAAGATGGCTTTTTGATTGATCTGGCGCGTAATTTTCGCAGTCGGGAGGAAGTTGTCGATGCGGTTAATTTGGTGTTCCGCCAGATTATGAGTGTGGATGTAGCGGAAATTGAATACGATGAACGAGCATGGCTGGTGCACGGCGCGTCCTATCCCGAGAAGACAGAGCAGGAAGCTGCGTCTGCATACGCACCTGAGCTGCTGTTAGTTGATAAAGGTGGACGTGGTCTTTCCGAGACTTTGGAGCTACCTGAAATGGGGGACGAATCGGCTTTACAGGAAAGTGAGCTGGCCGAGCTTGCGGAGCTCGAAACGGCACAGTTAGAGGCTCGTGCGATCGCGCAACGGATTAAGGAGCTGACTGGAGATACTGGACAACCACTGTTGATTTACGATAGGGGATTAAAAGCGATGCGTCCAGCAGTCTACGGTGATATTGTCATTTTGCTTCGTTCAGCAAGCGTATGGGCTCCCTTAATTGTCGAGGAACTGCGGCTTGAGGGCATTCCAGCCTCTGGAGAGCAGACGACAGGCTTTTTTAAGGCAACGGAAGTTGAAGTGATGTTGTCCCTCCTGCACATTATTGATAATCCGCAGCAGGACATCCCGCTTGCATCCGTGCTTCGTTCGCCAATTGTCGGCTTGACCGAAGATGAACTGGCACAAATTCGGCTAGAGAAGCCGGATGGATTATTTTATGATGCATTGCTGGCGGCAGCAGAGACTGAACAAGTCGAGCAGAGTGTAAAAGGGACCTCTGCTGACGTATTGGAGATGGATCTTTTCACTGAGGACTCGCTATCTCCACCCCACTCTGTCCATAGGGACGACGGGAATACGTTGTCTGCCCGACTACGCTCATTTTTGCGTAATTTGGACGCATGGCGGCAGGAAGCCAGACAAGGCAGCTTAAGTGCATTGATTTGGAATGTGCTGGAGGAAACAGGATATCTAGATTGGGTGGGTGGATTGCCTGGCGGCTCACAGCGTCAAAGCAACCTACGGGCCTTATATGACCGAGCGAGACAGTATGAGACTTCTACGTCCAACCGTGGCTTGTTCCGATTCCTGACCTTTATTTCCCGTCTGCGGGAGCGGGGCGGTGATTTAGGATCGATCAGTGGGGGGACTGAACCCGATCAGGCTGTCCGCATTATGACCATTCATAAAAGTAAAGGACTTGAATTTCCTGTCGTGTTTATTGCGGGGACGGCAAAAATGTTTAATCAGCAGGATCTGAATGCGCCGTTTCTAATGCACAAGGAGTTGGGATTTGGTCCTAAATATGTGGAGGAACAAAACCGTGTCAGCTACCCTACGCTGCCTAATTTAGCGATCCGTCGACGCTCACAGCTGGAGCTGTTGGCTGAAGAAATGCGTGTGCTATACGTAGCGCTTACTCGTCCGCGTGAAAAGCTGATTATGACCGGAACCGTGAAGGATCTCGCTTCCCGCGCGGCGGGTTGGGCACGTGCCAAGGAGCATACGGAAACAGTATTACCAGATTATATGCTGGCGGCAGGTCGCAGCTATCTGGACTGGGTAGGTCCTGCATTGATTCGGCATCCTTCTGCGATTTCGCTGAGGGAAGCGGCAGGTGATCAGGATGGGTATTATCACAGACTGGAACACATGCCGGGGGCAGACTGGTCATTTAAAATCGTAGCCTCAGAAACACTTTCTGGCTCTCGTGTGAACTCGGATCGTGAAGAAGAGGTATCGGCCGAAGAGCGCCAAAAGAAAACAGAAGCACTGAGAAATGTCGAGCTAATCGAATTGAACGAAGAGAGTGAGACGGATGTTGCTTCGGCTCTTTCCTGGACCTACCCGTATGAACGGGCGGGCAAGACAGCAGCCAATACATCGGTCACAGAGATGAAAAGATGGCTGGAGATGCAGGAAATTGGATCGGACGATTGGCTGAATCTATCTTCTATCTCCCAACAAGCAGACTTACCAGAAGATTGTGAAAATTCTGACACTGGGGGCAGTCAATTACACTTGCGCAGACCTAAGTTTATGGGGAATCAGCGACTGACTCCTACGGAACGAGGGACGGTCTATCATACGTTGATGCTGCATCTGCCCTTAGATGGAGTAATGAGCGCTGAAATTATTGAGGAAACAAAGGCTCGTTTGCTGAATCAACGCATTTTACTGGATGTTCATGCAGAGGCGCTGGATACGGATAAAATATTAAGATTTTTCTCAAGTGAGCTGGGGAGCAGAATGTTGCGTTCATC
The DNA here is from genome assembly GCF_002872435.1 of Paenibacillus sp. lzh-N1. Classification (NCBI taxonomy): domain Bacteria; kingdom Bacillati; phylum Bacillota; class Bacilli; order Caryophanales; family Paenibacillaceae; genus Paenibacillus; species Paenibacillus sp. lzh-N1. Next base: position 3,605,410 of record NZ_CP025696.1, read on the forward strand.
CCGTATTCAGCGTGAGCTTCCGTTTACTTATACCATGCGGGCAACCGATTACTGGAATCACAGTTTACCTGTGATGCTGCCAGAACAGAAAACAGTTACGGAAGGCGGGCAGGACGATAAAGTGCTGATGAACGGGATCATTGATTGTCTGTTCGAAACTCCCGAAGGACTGGTGCTGCTGGATTATAAAACAGACCGGGTCTCCGAATATCGTACGCTGTCACATTTAACGGACCAATATCGTTTTCAATTGGAGCTGTATGCCCGTGTGATTGAAGAGATTACAGGCAATAAGGTTGCTGAGAAATGGTTGTATTTTATAGAAGCTGAAGAGAGTGTGCGGTTGTAGTTATATATAGATAGGGAGAGGGGGAATAGCATGCGGATTTTGCATACAGGTGATTGGCATTTGGGTCGCACGTTGGAAGGGCGAAGCCGACTGAAGGAGCAGGAGGCGTTTTTGGAAGAATTGGTGAAAATGGCTGACGACCAGCAGGCTGATTTGATTATGATGGCTGGAGATGTGTACGACTCAGTCAATCCTTCGGCCGCCGCAGAGCAATTGTTTTATGAAGCATCTGCGCGTCTTACGGCTGGAGGAAGACCGCTAGTCGTCATTGCCGGCAATCATGATCAGCCGGAAAGGGTAGCCTCGGTCACCCCGCTGGTGAGCGGGCGTGGAATTACATTGCTGGGACTGCCTCATGGGGAAGCAGTACGCGTTCGTACACCGCGAACGGGCGAAATGGCATGTATTGCAGCCTTGCCATATCCCTCCGAGTCTCGTCTGAATGAGCTATTGTCTGAAGACGGGGATGAAACCATATTACGCGAGGCATATAGCCGCCGTGTAGGGATGCTGATGTCGCAGTTAGGTACAGCGTTTCAGCCCGATACCGTTAATTTGTCGATGAGCCATATTTATGTGCTTGGCGGGCTGGAGTCGGATTCGGAACGCCCGATTCAGGTCGGGGGAGCTTATACCGTAGATCCGTCTGCTTTGAGCATTGGAGCGCAGTATACGGCTCTGGGTCATTTGCATCGTCCCCAATATGTGAAGGGCGATGGGCTGATGCGTTATAGTGGCTCTCCGCTGGCTTATAGCTTTTCCGAAGCTGGACAAGCCAAATCGGTTACGTTAATTGACGTGATTGCCGGCAAGCCAGCACAGGTTGAGGAATTGTATATTACCAGTGGACGACCATTAGTGAGGTGGCGAGCACGGGGAGGTCTGGAAGAGGTATATCGCTGGCTGGATGAAGGACTGGATGCTGATGCCTTTATTGACCTGGAAATTACGCTGGATGAAGCGATGTCAATGGGAGATATTCAACGGTTGCGCAAAAGCCGTGAAGGCATCATTCATATTCGCCCCGTGTACCCAGAAATGGCTGCGGCACAGTTGGAACAGCAACGTTCAGAACTGCCGGTTCATGAGCTGTTCCGGGCGTTTTACCAACGACAGACGGGCGGAGCACAGCCGGATGACGGATTAGTACAGTTGTTTCTGGAATTGGTAGAACAGGATGATGCAAGAGACCAAGCTGAGGAGGATGAGGTATGAAGCCGATCCTTCTGAAACTGGCAGGATTGCAAAGCTACCGGGAGTCGCAGGAAATTCGCTTTGACGATTTGACCGAAACGGGACTGTTCGGAATTTTTGGTCCAACGGGTAGTGGTAAATCAACGTTGCTGGATGCCATTACGTTGGCTATGTACGGTAAAGTGGAGCGGGCGGTGAATGGTACACAAGGCATTATGAATCATGCCGAGGATACGTTGTCTGTAGCATTTACGTTTGAATTAATGTCAGCTCAAGGACCTCGCCGTTACCGTGTAGAACGACGTTTCAAACGTGCAGGAGGCGTATCGGTTAATAATACGCTTAGCCGTTTTATTGCGTATACAGAAGACGGCGAGGAAGTGCTTGCCGACAAGGTACAGGATGTGACACGCTGTGTGGAGGAGTATATCGGCCTGAAAATGGACGATTTTACGCGCGCTGTCGTATTACCGCAGGGGAAGTTTGCGGAGTTTTTATCCTTAAAGGGCAGTGAACGCAGACAGATGCTGCAGCGTTTGTTCCATCTGGAGAAGTACGGAGATCAACTTGCACAGAAGCTGAGCCGCCGTGTGAAGGACAACGACATCGCCCTGAAATCGTTGGAAGCGGAGCAGCAAGGGCTGGGGGATGCGAGTGCTGAAGCGCTTGAGCTTGTAAAGCTGCGTCTTAAAGAAGCGATTGACCATGCAGAGGCTTCGCGCCGCGAGCTAGAGCGTGTTTCACGGGAAGCGGAGGCGCTGAACAAAACACGGGAACTGGTCATCGAGCTTCGCCAAAGAGTGAACGAGCTGGAGGAGATGGCAAGACAGGAACCAGGCATTGCTTTGCTGGAGCGTAAGCTGCGACAAGCATCTGCAGCGGAGGCGTTGCTGCCTGCACTGACGGATTGGAAAGAAGCCGTTGTCGAAGCAGAAAAACGACAGAAGAATGCTGAACAAATGGCAGTCCTGGCTGCCTCCGCAGCGGAGGCGGCGCTTGTATCTGTGCAAGCAGACGAGCAGGCTCGGCAAGCACTCAGTGCGGAAGAACCAAAGCTGTTGCTTCGGATCGACCAACTGGAGCAGGCACTTCAACTGGAACGTGATACGGAAGTGCTGCGGACTGAACGGGAACGTTTGGCGGTCGAGCTGGCGCATAGCGAACAAACACTTGCTGAGCATGCCGCAGGTCTCGTAAAGGAACAAGAGTTACAGACACGAGGTTTGAAGCGGCAGCAGGAGCTTCAACAGGAGTTGAAGCAAAATGAAGTGCGGGCAGATGAGCGGTGTATGCTACAAGAGGCTGTGCAGCGGCTGCAACAGCTGGAGACAGCGAATGAGCAATGGCGTGAAGCTGAACAGGAGTATTCCACTCAGGAGAAACGGCTTGCGCTAGCAGACGAACGTTTAAAGCTAATGGAGCAGGAGACACAGGAGACGGAGGCACGGCGTTCTATTCTTGCTGCACAAGTGGCTGAAGGCATTGAGGCGTTGCTGGCGCTGGAGGCGGAAATTACAGCCGACGTGTCGGCACTGGCTGCCGAGGAGGAGCAGCTGCGTCACGAGCTCCGTGCCGAGGAGCTCGGACGTCTCGCGCAGCACCTCGCTGCCGAGCTGCGTGAAGGAGAGCCATGCGCAGTGTGTGGCTCTCTGCATCACCCCGCGCCTGCCACTGTTGCGGCCCATGGCGCGGATTCCGCTGCGCCGGATGAGCTGCATCGCCTGCGGCTCGGCCTACAGGAGCTGCGCCTCACGCTGCGTCAGCAGTTGCACGAGCAGCGCAGCCTGCTGGCGCAGCCCGCCGCCGCAGACAGCGGTGCTGCCGCCACAGGCGAGCCTTTTACGCCTGCGGCTGCTATGCCTCGCGGTGTCGCCGTATGGGCGGAGCGCTGTACAGCGCTGGAGCGTACTGCGGCTGAGCTGGCAGCTCGTGCGCATACGCTGCCTGCCGAGGCACAGGCACTGCGTGAGGCGGACGCCGCCGGACAGCAGCGGCGTATCCGTGCAGCCGCCGAGCACGAGGCAGCGGTTGCAGCACTGGCGCAGGCGCGCAGCAAGCGTGAGGCATGCACCACGCGCAGCGAGGGGCTACGCGCCGAATGGGCGACGCAGCTGCCGGATGTCGGCCCCGACCAAGCTGCGGAGCGTTATCGCGCTATGCAGGAGCGCGACCGGCGTGCGGAGGAGTTACGATCCCGGCTGGAGACAAGCGTGACCTTCCTCGAAGAAAAGGCAGCGCGTGTACATCAGATACAGCAAAGCATCATCGAGGAAGACAAAATTATTATTGCCCGTCGTACAGGGCTCCAAAGTAAAGATGATTTGCTGCGTGAAAAGCTAGAACAGCTACGGAAGTGGGTTGGAGAAGGCCAAGCAGCCTCATTGCTGGAAGAAGCGACCTCACGCTTGTTGGGATTGAAAAACGGAGCCGAAGCCGCTGCACGCCGCCGTACCGAAGCGGAAGAACGTAAGCAGCAGGCCGTTCATGCTTCACTGATAGCGCGGCAGGCCTCCGACTCGGCAGAAGAAAGACGGCAGACGGCAGAATCCCGTTGGGGTATCCGTCTGGAAGCTTCCTCTTTTGCTACGGAAGCAGAGGTCATGGAATGCTGCTTGGGACCGGAAGAAGCTGCACGTTATGAGCGTGAAGTGAGTTTGCACCGAGAACGGGAGAAGGAGCTGTCTTCCCGCTTAAAGCATGTCGAAGAGCAGTTGAATGGAGCAACAGTAACAGAGGAACAGTGGGAAACGACCACTGCGAGGCTGCGTGATTGCCGTGCACGCGACGAAGAGGCGCTTCAGAATCGCGCCAAGGCTGAGCGTGATTTAGAGGACTTGCAGCGTCGGCACGTCCGCTGGATGGAGCTGGAGTCCAATCGTTTGCATCTGCGTAGTGAGGCGGAAAAAATGTCCAAGCTCCAGTCTGTTTTTCGAGGTAATGCCTTCGTTGAATATATTGCCGAAGAGCAGCTCATGCAGGTCAGCCAATCTGCTTCACGCCGCCTGCGTTTTCTGACTAAGCAGCGCTATGCGCTAGAAGTAGATTCCAGCGGTGGTTTTGTTATTAGTGATGATGCCAACGGTGGAGTCAAACGTCCGGTATCGACCTTGTCCGGCGGCGAAACGTTCCTGACCTCTTTGTCGCTTGCGCTTGCGCTGTCAGCTCAAATTCAATTGCGAGGCCAATACCCTCTTCAATTTTTCTTTCTGGATGAAGGCTTTGGAACGTTGGACCCTGAACTGCTTGACACAGTGATTACCTCGCTAGAAAAGCTGCATCACGATCAATTATCTGTTGGTGTGATTAGTCATGTGCCTGAATTGCGGGCCCGGCTCCCACGCAAGCTAGTTGTTCTTCCCGCAGAGCAGGCTGGTGGAGGCTCTCGTGTGGTTATGGAAACATTTTGAAGCAATGTGATACGGATCACAGATACAGTTTCAAACTGTTGTTATAATACAGCTAAGCCGACAAGTTAATCATACAGCACCCCGGCGGACGTATGCTGCGGAAGAAATCTTCCCGTCATACGTCCGTTCAGAGGGGCTCTGCCAAGAGCTCCCGGGGTGCTTCTTTTTTTTGTAAGCCGGAATTCGCCCAATTTGATGTAGCACATAGCCCGTTTTTGAATAACATACGGTATACATGCAAGAGCCTAGGAGGAAACAACCATGGAAAAAAGCATGACAACCGAAAATGTTACAGCATCGCAACAGATGGATGCTAAAACACTATGTCAACAGCATATGCATCGTTATGTATGCGTATGGGTAAAGGACGGGACAATGTATGACGGAATTGTAGAGCATGTGGATGATGAAAAGATATACTTAGCTGTTCCTATGGGTGGAGAAGAAATGGAGAATGTTAATCTCCCCTATCCGCCTAACAATTGTGGATGCGGCTCTCGTGCTTATGGCGGCTATGCATCTTATCCTCCGTACCCTCCGTATCCTTATCCGTACCCTTACCCGGTCCCAGTACCCGCCTATGCGTACGGATTCCCATATGGACGTCGCCGCTTTAATCGTTTGATTCTGCCGCTTGCTGCGTTGACAGCGATTAGCTTACTGCCTTACTACTAATCCGATCTCCTTCGTTGCCTAACCATCGTTTACTCTCTCCCGCCTACAGCTCTTGTACAGTACAAGTGGCTAGATAGGCGTATCCATACATCATCACTAAGTAAGGCTGTTTCTTCCAGTATGAAGAAACAGCCTCTTTTTCACATCTACCGTCTCAATATGCAAATGAGCTATAAGGTTACAGCCTTTGGCGAGGTTACAATGATTTATGGATGACAACTGTATGGGTACAGTTTAATGAAAAGAGGTATCCTGTTTATCTATAAACCATGTTAACATCAAGCATGTACAGAAACATAAGAAGGAATAAGCATGTAAAAGGATGTACAGAACAGGCAGGAGGATATCGTGAAAAAATATGTTTCGATTTTATTAGATATAGAGCTTAAAATTCGCGAGGGACAATATAGATCTGGTTACAAGCTACCATCGGTCCGTGATGCTTCGGAGCTATACAAGTGCAGCAAAAGTACAATTCTGCGAGCTTATGCTGAACTTGAAAGGAAGCATGCCATTTATTCCATACCGCAAAGCGGATACTATGTAGTGGAAAATCCCAGCGACGTACACCATAGCGATATTTCAGACTGCGTTGATTTTGCTTCAGCATCCCCGGATTTAAATGTTTTTCCCTATCTGGATTTTCAGCATTGTCTAAATCAGGCTATTGATACCTACAAATATCATCTGTTCACTTACGGGGATTCGCAAGGATTGGAAACATTACGACATACGCTCGTCTCCCATTTGGCTGATACTCAGGTATTTGCAAAAACAGATCGGATTATCGTTACTTCAGGTGTTCAACAGGCATTAGAGATACTCGCAAAAATGCCGTTTCCCAATGGCAAAGAAAAGATTTTGGTCGAGCAGCCCAGCTACGATATTTATTTGCGTTTTTTGGAGGAAGAGAGCATACCCGTCAATACGATTGCACGGACAGCGGAAGGTCTGGATTTTCATGAGTTGGAGAATCAATTTAAGCAGGAGAACATCAAATTTTTTTATACGATGTCAAGGCATCATAATCCTCTAGGTATCTCATATAACACGGAGGAACGAAAAACGATAGCTGCCTTGGCCGCCAAATATGATGTGTACATCGTAGAAGATGACTATATGGCTGATTTGGGAGTTGATCATCTTGTTGATCCCATTTATGCATACGATCAGACAGAGCACACTATTTACTTGAAAAGCTTCTCCAAAATCATTTTCCCTGGCTTGCGATTAGGGGTTGCGGTACTGCCAGAAATCCTATTAAAGGCGTTCAGTAGCTATAAACGATATGTTGATACATCGATTTTGTCTCAGGCAGCACTTGATATCTATATTAAAAATGGAATGTATGAACGCCATAAACACACGATATCCAAACTATATTCGGAGCGCGTTCGTATTTTGAACAAGGCGGTGGAGCGATACAATCAGACCGGGTACATCCAAACTCCAGCTGCAACCTCAGGCGTTTATACGCAGTTTAAGCTGCCGAGGACGGTGAATTTGGAACGTTTGGTACACAGCCTTAACGCCAGAAACATCCAGGTTGTAGCTGGCAAAGGCTTTTATTTATCAAGCTACAGGGAACAAGAAAAATTTTTGCGCATAAGTATCTCGCGTGCACAGCCAGACCAAATTGATCAAGGGGTTAAATCTATAATAGAGGAAGTTAGTAAGGGAAACTGGTATTAAGCCCCATTTTCCGTTATGATACATATAGAAACACAGGCATAACCAATTATGATTGATTATGTTTCTGTTTGGTGTGAAAAATACATAACTTTGAATGCCGACAGCAAGGACTGCTTGTGTATAATTGCTGATGATCGGCTCACTGCCAAAGGAGGGTTTTGAATGGACGATCTGTTTTTGAAAATTGTAGATGGAAGCATCCCCAGCAAAAAGGTGTTGGAAACCGACAATGTGCTCGCATTTCATGACATCCAGCCTGCGGCGCCAGTACACGTGCTTATTATTCCAAAAAAATACATTCCTTCAATGAATGCTGTAACGGAGGAGGATCTTCCTCTTATCGCGGAGATCCATCGTGTTGCGGTTGAGGTTGCGAAAAAGTTAGGAATTGCTGAGTCTGGGTATCGGTTGATTAACAACTGTGGCCCGGATAGTGGACAAGCGGTAGGGCATCTGCATTATCACTTGCTAGGGGGCGCCAAATTAGGTGCCTTGACAGGTATTTCGGACTCGCATTCTTAAAAATGACAGAGCTAGTCTTTTCAGTAATGCGGAACTGACGGGAAAAAAGGTTCCTTCTATGTACTCATTTTTTCTTATAGGTTGACACCTGGTTTCCGTTTCACCTATAATAAAATTTGATGAACCGTGTTATTGCTCTTGGACGGTCTGGTCGGAGGGAGGGAAAACTGGTGTCTGAAACTAAAGTTCGCAAAAACGAGACAATTGATGCTGCACTTCGTCGCTTTAAACGTTCCATTGCTAAGGATGGCGTATTGGCTGAGGTGAAGAAACGCAAGCATTATGAAAAGCCAAGCGTAAAGCGCAAGAAAAAGTCCGAGGCTGCTCGTAAGAGAAAGTTCTAGGAGGATCTAAGTAATCATGAATTTGAGCGAACGATTGAACGAAGATATGAAGCAAGCAATGAAGAGTAAGGACAAGTTCAAACTCTCCACCATTCGAATGGTTCGTTCTACGATTAAAAATCTTGAAATAGATTTGAAACGGAATTTGGACGACAACGAAGTGCTTGATATTCTGAGTCGTGAGATCAAACAGCGAAAAGATGCCCTCCATGAGTTTGAAAAAGCCGGTCGTGATGAACTTGCGACAAGCACTAAAGCAGAAATAGAGATCATCGCTCAGTACCTTCCTGAACAACTTTCTGAAGAAGAAATTAAAGTTATTGTACAGCAGACCATCCAGGAAACCGGTGCTTCTTCGAAAGCCGAGATGGGGAAAGTAATGACGGCCTTGATGCCTAAGGTAAAAGGTCGTGCTGACGGTAAGCTCGTGAACCAAGCGGTTCAGCAATTTCTGCAATAAACCTGCGACAAACAGGAAAACACAACACCCTCTGTTCACAGAGGGTGTTATTTCTATATGTGTGATGCCTGCCAAAATAGAATGGTGGAAGACGTCTTTGTGAAGGCGTTTTCTATGATTGTGTGAAACGTGATGCCTGTTAGGGGCGTAAAGTATTTTACAGGCATCAGGATTAGCAATATACCCAATAATTTCACATTAAATCCTGAAAACTGTATAGTTTGTCTAACAAAGTTTGGTATGCTGTAACAAGGAGAGATCGAAAGGGGGGAAAGAAATGCATAGAGAACATCACCACTCCAGCCGCAAATTGATCTTTTTAACGTTGTGGATTATGATATCCGTTCTGTTGTTACCCTTAGTTTATTCTGGACCAGCGGCGGCTCAAACAAAGGGTGGAGCTGTGTTTGTTATACCAGTTGATCAGGAAATTGAACAGGGGCTGGGCAAATTTATGGAGCGTGGATTTGCAGAAGCAGTTGATTCTAAAGCAGGTCTGATTTTACTGGATATTAACACACCTGGCGGACGGGTAGATACAGCGGAAAAGCTGGGCAAACTGATTAAAGACAGTCCTATTCCGACCGTAGCCTATATAAAGGGTGAAGCGGCCTCAGCGGGTAGCTATATTGCGTTGAGTGCTAACAAGATTGCTATGAAACCGGGGAGTATTATCGGAGCAGCGGCGTTAGTAGACGGCAGGGGGAATGCTATTACAGACCCCAAAACGATAGCTTGGTGGAAGAGTAGCATGGCATCTGCCGCAGAAGCTGGCGGACGCAATCCTGATATCGCTAGAGGCATGGTCGACTCCAAAACGACTGTATCTATCCCGGAGATGAACTTTAATAAGGAAAATGGCCAGATCATTTCTTTAACCAGTGAGGAAGCGCTGAAATTGGGGTATGCGGATCACATTGCATCTTCGGAACAAGAAGTTATTCAGTGGATGGGCTACAGTACAGATGATGTAATCCGTGTGGAGCGCACATGGGCTGAAAAAGCAGCCGAGATATTGACCAATCCGATCGTGCAGACCTTGCTTTTATTTATTGGTATCGCGGGTGTAGTTATTGAGCTGCTTGTACCTGGCTTTGGTGTGCCGGGAATTTTGGGCGTACTTGGATTTGGTTTGTATTTCTTTGGTAATTATATCGCTGGCTTTGCAGGTTCGGAGACGTGGCTGTTGTTCATTATCGGTCTGGCACTGCTTATCCTTGAAATGTTCATTCCAAGCTTTGGCATTCTGGGTATTTTGGGTTCCATCAGCCTTGTCGCGGGTGTAGTCCGTGCAGCATACAACATGCAGCATGCGTTTATATCTTTGGGGATTGCTTTTGCAGGGGCTGTTGCCGTGGTGGCGATCATCGCAGTTGTCTTTAAGGACCGAGGGATATGGAACCGTTTTATACTTCAGGAACGTTTAACGGCTGACCAAGGGTTTTCTTCGGTTGTGAATCGGGAAACGTTACTAGGTCAGAGGGGTGTCAGTCTGACCCCATTACGTCCAGCTGGAACGGTGCTAATCGCTGATGAGCGAGTGGATGTTGTAACGAATGGAGAGTTTATCGCCCCGGATATGCCGATTATCGTATCCAAAGTAGAAGGCGGGCGAATTGTGGTCAAGGCAGACGCAAGTGTCTAAGCAAGCTAACAACGAAGAATTAGATTAATGGAGGATGATGCGAGTGTTCGAATCGGGTATTGTCAGCATTTTGCTGATTGCCGTAGTAGCGATTATTGTATTGAGCGTGTTTTTTAGTTTCTTCCCGGTGATGCTGTGGATTTCGGCGTTGGCTTCGGGTGTTCGGATCGGTATCATTACGCTGGTAGCTATGCGGTTGCGGCGTGTCACGCCAAGCCGAATTGTCAATCCCCTCATTAAGGCTACCAAAGCTGGTCTAGGCTTGAATATCAATCAGCTGGAAAGTCATTTTCTCGCAGGGGGGAATGTTGACCGAGTGATCAATGCGTTGATTGCCGCGCAGCGGGCTAATATTCCGCTTGAATTTGAACGTGCGGCTGCGATTGATCTTGCGGGACGGGATGTTCTGCAAGCGGTCCAAATGAGCGTTAATCCGCGTGTTATTGAGACGCCTATTGTTGCTGCGGTCGCCAAGGATGGTATCGAAGTGAAAGTTAAAGCTCGTGTTACGGTGCGTGCCAACATTGATCGGCTCGTCGGCGGTGCCGGAGAAGAAACGATTATTGCTCGGGTTGGTGAAGGTATCGTAACAACGGTTGGTTCCAGTAACTCGCATAAAGACGTGCTGGAAAATCCAGATTCCATTTCGAGAACCGTATTGTCCAAAGGTTTGGATGCAGGGACAGCATTTGAGATTCTATCGATTGATATTGCAGACGTTGATGTAGGTAAAAATATCGGTGCCTTCCTGCAAACAGAGCAGGCGGAAGCTGACAAACGTATTGCGCAGGCAAAAGCCGAAGAGCGGCGTGCGATGGCTGTAGCACAGGAACAGGAAATGAAGGCACGTGTCGTAGAAATGAGAGCACGCGTGGTGGAATCCGAATCCGAAGTGCCTCTGGCAATGGCTGAAGCGCTACGTAGCGGTAAACTTGGCGTCATGGACTATATGAATTTAAAAAATATTGAGGCAGATACGCAAATGCGTAGTTCCTTAGGCAAACCGAATGAGAACTCGGGGAATGATAACAAAAGCCGGGATTAACTAACGGGACGTAGCCTATGAATTAGGCAGTTAGGCGGTGAGTGATGAACTTTATCAGCTGGATCTTTGACCATTTGTATATCTTGCTCGTGATTGGCTTTGCGCTGGTGTCCTTCTTGGGGAAAAGCATTCAAGGCGGAGATCGGAAATCTTCCCGGCGGCAAGGTATGCCTACTTTTGGTGGTGATCATGGTTCGCGCGGGTCCTCGACGTCGCCCAGACCTTTCACAACGGAACCTGAGCAAGAGCGACGTCAGCAAGATGTTACTGGAGAATTGCAACGTCAATTTCCTAATGAGCGACGTGCGGTGATCGAAGCTCGTCGTATAGAAGAAGTAGGAGACGGGCTGGAAAAGGAAGAACGGATGGAACAAGATTCATTAGATAACGGTACGACTTTAGAGGATCGAATTCGTATTATGGAAGAAGAGCGAAGGATGGTTTTAGCCCGTCTCGATCGTATATCCAATGCGAGAGATTCGGAGGAAATTACAGATGGGCTAGAGCAAACTTCACAAGAGAGTGGTACAGTGAATGCAGATGACCTACGCAGAGGTGTAATTTGGGCAGAGATATTAGGGCCTCCGCGTTCCAAGCGTTACATGGGTGGAGGAAGACGCTAAAATAATCGTAGATCCGTCACGGCTTTGGCTGTGGCGGATCTTTTTTTACGATGTTTTTAGCGATACATAAACATGCTGGAATAAAAAAAGACTTAACGGCAAATGCTCTAATTACCTGACAGCGAATGTGAAGATCTCATATATGCTACATTTTTCTCACATTTACTGTCATCTAAAAAGACGGCATTTTGTCTAGTTTGGGATCTGATTTGTGAAAATATATTCGTGAAAAATGATCAAATGTAACAATGTGAACGAAGCTTACCAAAAGTCGTTTTCATTTTTTCTTTTTTATATATAATGTTCACAACGATAGAACTTATGAAAATTTACCCCATATTTAGCTAAAATTTGATTTATATCGAGGTGATATTACAGGGTTATACAAAAAGTAAAAATTTATGTTTAGGAGGATGGGATGGATGGGGAATAGCTTGTTCAGAAAGAAGAACATTGATCAGCTGATCGCCGCTACACGGGGAGAAAAGGCGCTTAAAAGGGAATTGGGTGCGTTCGATTTAACAATGCTTGGGATTGGAGCCATTATTGGAACGGGGATTTTTGTTTTGACAGGTACGGGAGCAGTTACGGCTGGACCGGGCTTGGTATTGTCTTTTGTGATCGCGGGGCTCGCTTGTTTATTCGCAGCACTGGCTTATGCCGAGTTTGCTTCCACTGTTCCAGTATCCGGTTCTGTTTACACTTTTACATATGCTACGATGGGAGAGCTATTGGCTTTTATTATCGGATGGGATTTAATTTTGGAATATATGTTGGCCGCCAGCGCTGTTTCTGCAGGTTGGTCGGGTTATTTTGTATCCTTTTTGAAAGGAATTGGTCTTCATATCCCGATTGAATTCACTGCTGCGCCAGGAGCTTTAAAAGACCAAACTACTTATTTTAATCTTCCAGCTTTTTTAATTTTGATGGCTATCACGTTCTTGCTTTATTTTGGGATAAAAGAATCCAAACGAATTAACAATATCATGGTTATTGTTAAAATTGTTGTCGTTTTATTGTTTATCATTGTGGCTATTAAATATGTAAAGCCAGACAACTGGACACCGTTTATGCCATTTGGGTTCAGTGGGGTGTTTGGAGCCGCAGCCTTTGTGTTTTTTGCTTTCATTGGCTTTGATGCCGTTTCATCAGCCGCTGAAGAAACCAAAAATCCAGCTCGTGATTTACCGCGTGGCATTATTTTCTCACTTGCTATTTGTACGCTTTTGTACGTGATCGTTAGCACGATTATGACAGGTATTGTGCCGTATATGCAATTTGAAGGTATCTCCCATCCTGTGTCATTGGTTTTGCAGGTTGCCGGTCAGAACTGGGTGGCGGGTATTGTGGATATCGGAGCCATCTTGGGGATGACAACGGTCATGCTGGTAATGCTATATGGTCAAACCCGTATTATGTTTGCGATGTCACGTGACGGCTTAGTTCCTAAAGTATTGTCAAAGGTTCATTCCAAATATAAAACGCCCTATATTAACACCTTGTTTTTTGGTACTTTATCTGCATTAATGGGTGGGTTGATCCCGCTGGATGAGTTAGCAAGCTTGGTGAACATTGGAACCTTATCAGCATTTATTCTCATTTCGGTCGCTGTCATAGTGATGAGAAAAACACAACCCGATTTGCCAAGAGCTTTCCGATGTCCTGGGGTTCCATTTATTCCAATTCTGGCTATCATTTCATGTGGGGTGCTTATTCTTAATCTGAATGGTCAAACGTTTATTCGTTTTATCATTTGGCTTGTTATTGGTATTGCCGTTTACTTTTTATACTCCAGAAAAAACTCGCTTTTGAATCAGGATTCTGAAAACTAACCATTTCATACTATGAAGTTAAAAAGACAGCCTTGTTTTGATATGAAAACGAGGTTGTCTTTTTTTTATGTGAATTTTAGAAAGTACGGTCTTTTTCCTCTTTAATATTGCAGTTGCTACGAATTGTAAGTTTAGCCTCATAAATGCGATGACTAGATCATAAAATGTACAGTACAGATATCTGTGACGCTGGTGTAACAGCGTCTAGTGACGGTTGAGACATAGGATGAAACCGAATGGTAATAACAAGCGATTAAAAAAGCAGCATAGCTGCCGTCAAAATAATTATTTGCCGTTGGATAACAGTTATTTTGATGACAGGAAAGGAGATTTCGCCGTATGAGCCGGATGAGCCGCAAACTGCGAAAGTGGGCCAGCGAGACGTTGGAGCTTCCGCAGGACATTCTATTTGATCTGCCGCGGTTAACCCTCATCGGCAGCCGCCAGCTTTATGTAGAGAATCACCGGGGTGTGGTGGATTTCACGCCAGATCAACTCGTACTTGCACTTGCGCAAGGCAGGCTAAGGGTGTCAGGCCATAATCTAATCATTACGTCTATCCTGCCAGACCAGGTGAGTGTAGAGGGACATATTACGGATATTCAAATGGAAGGAACGGAGGAAGGCTCGTGAAACATCCCGCTTTAGCAAAGCTGCGTGGCACGGTTACCCTAGCTGTCGAGGGCGAAAGTGTGGAAGCATTCATTAATTTACTCACTGATCATCATATACCTGTTTGGAACGTGCGGCCAATGGGTACTAGACATGCAGAAATGAACCTTCTGCTGCCGCACGTCTTCCTGCTGCGTCCGCTTTTGAGAAGGACAGGCTGCAAAATGCATGTTCTCAAGCGTCAAGGACTTCCCTTCACTGCAGTACGACTCGCCAAACGCAAATTTTTTCTCACAGGACTGGCCTTGTTCTGGATAGGTCTCCTGCTGATGTCATCGCTCATCTGGGACATTGAAGTAAAGGGGAATGATAAGCTCCCAACGGAATCCATTTTGAAAGCAGCCCGACAGGAGGGGCTTTATCCGTTTCAATGGAGCTTTCGTCTTTCCAGCCAGGACAAGCTTTCGCGGGCACTCATGCAGAAGCTTCCAGAGGCATCCTGGATCGGTGTGGAAAGACAGGGGACCTTGGTGACAATTCAGGTTGTTGAAGCTTCACAGCCTACTCCCCCGTCGCTCTACAGTCCACGTCATCTTATCAGCAAGGCGGACGCGGTGGTCACTGAAATTTTTGCCGAGCAGGGTCGTCCTGTTGTGCATAAAAATACGCGGGTCAAAAAAGGAGCTATTCTCATTTCAGGAACGCTTGGAGATGAGGAGAATCAGCAACAGGTCGTAGCCAAAGGAGAGATTAAGGGGCTTGTGTGGCATGAATATGAAATTAGTAGTCCCATGGTACGACGCAGCAGCACATATACGGGTAATAGTCACGATCGCTTGTATCTGGTGCTAGGCAACCGTGCGATACAATTGTGGGGATATGGAAAAATACCTTATTCTACACATAAAACAACCGTTGAGCATGATCCGCTAACATGGCGTTCTTACAAACTTCCGATGGGTTGGATGAATGAAAGTGTGAGGGAGACAAAGATACAAGAGCAGAAGTTAACGGAAACAGAAGCCAAAATGTCAGGAATAGAAGGCGCACGCGCGGATATTTTAGCTAAATACGGCAAAGGAACGAAAATAATGAGCCAAAAAATTTTGCATGAGAAGAGAGAGAATGGTAAAGTTTATATGAAAGTACTTTTTGAAGTGGAACAGGATATTGCGGAAGAACTTCCGTTAGTTCATAACCAAGGAGAATGAGGCTATTTGGCAGAACAACAACGCAGCATACAAATTGCATTGAACAGTGCGGGAGAAGGTCAGGCGTTATTCGGCCCGCAGGATTCCTTTTTAAAATTGATCGAAGCAGCTATTCCTGCAAAAATAGCATCTCGTGAGGCGGAAATTAATGTTTTTGGTGATGCTCACGAAGTAGAAGTGCTCGAACAATTGTTCGATGTTTTGCTCCAGTTAATTCGTAATGGGTATATACTAACCGAAAGGGATGTCCATTATGCGATTGAGCTGGCAAAAGATCTGCGCGCTGATCAGTTGCTTGATTTGTTCAAGGGAGAAATTACGACGACGTTTCGGGGCAAACCGATTCGTGTCAAAACAATTGGACAGAAGCACTATGTAACCACGATTAAGAAACGCGATATTGTATTTGGGATTGGCCCAGCGGGTACTGGTAAAACCTATCTGGCTGTAGTGCTGGCCGTAGCTGCCCTGAAGGAAGGTTCAGTCAAGCGTATTGTACTGACTCGTCCTGCGGTGGAAGCTGGTGAGAACTTGGGCTTTTTGCCTGGGGATTTACAGGAAAAGGTTGATCCATATTTACGCCCGCTGTATGATGCCCTATACGATGTGATGGGGCCAGAACAGACGGCGAAAGCGCTGGAGCGCGGGTTGATAGAAATTGCGCCACTGGCTTATATGCGGGGTCGTACGCTGGATGACTCATTTATTATTTTGGATGAAGCCCAAAACACTACACCGGAGCAAATGAAAATGTTTTTGACTCGACTTGGCTTTGGTTCCAAAATGGTTATTACCGGCGATGTTACGCAAATTGATTTACCTCGTGGCAAGAAATCCGGTCTGATTGAAGCAAATGCGATTTTAAAAGGGATTGACGAAATAGGCTTTGTCCAGTTTGCGGAAGAGGATGTTGTTCGTCATTCCCTGGTTCAAAAAATCATCGTCGCTTATGACCGTGTTGCTGAAAATCAAGCCTAAGCTCTTAAGCACGAGTATAGTGTGTATGATCAGAAAACGAATACAATGAGCAGCATAGCTGCCTTGAAAAAGATGATGGAGAGGGATTGTTTTAGATGACCTCGAAGGAATTATCTAAAGGAAAAACGTTCCAGCATAGAATGAATGGATGGAAGTATAGCGTGGCGACACGCTATCTTCTGTTTTTATTTTTGGTGGTTCTTTTTTATGTGGGTTTTGCATCCAAGCTGCTTCCCGAACGCTACGACATCCGGGTGAATCAACCGAGTGAAAAGGAAATTGTCGCTCCAATGCAGCTTCCTAACAGTAAGGCGACTTTGAAGGCCCAAGAGGAATCTGCTGAGCGCGTGCAGCCTATGTATACCATTGTACCGATCCGCAACGATAACCTGATTACCGGTATTTTGGATCGAATTGAACGGCTAAATCAGGATGATCAGGTCTCCAGAGCGGACAAGATTTCGATTTATAAGGATGAGATTCCTCAACGTGCACGGGAATTCGTGCAAAATTTTGTGAACAACAGCCGTAATGCGGATGCCTATCCAGATAAGTTGCTGGATGAGGTACTGGAAAAAACGAAAGAGCAAACGTACCGAATCCCAGAGGAGACATACATCAAAATTCCACGACTTACATCTGAGGATATTGCCGAAATGCGGCCCGTAGCCCGTGAGATTGTGACAGGATTGATGAATGATCAAATTACGGATGCCCAGACTGCCCGAGCCAAGGTAGCTGAGCGCGTGAGTACAAGCTCGCTTACCAAACGTACCTCCCGGGAGGTTGTTCAGGAACTTGCACGGCTTGTGATTACAGCCAACAAGTTTTATGATGATACAGCTACGAAGGACGCTAAAGTACAGGCTCGTGAAGATACACCGACAGTTTACATTAAACAGGGTGAAGTGCTCGTTAAAAAGGGTGAGATTATTACCCAGGAAATCTATACACTGCTTGATGAGAACGAGCTGCTCAAGGATAAAATCAACTATTGGCCACAATTCGGCCTGCTGATGTTGTCTATGATGCTGGCATTGGGTCTGTTTATGTATATTCGTCAATTTCAATCACGAACACGAAACTTCAAGTATAATAATGCACAGTTGCTCATGCTGGTGTTAATCTTTGTGATTACAGTGGGGGCCATGCTGTTAATTTCTATACTGCAGACTAGTGAACGATCCTATCTCGGCTATCTGGCGCCTATCGCGCTTGGAGCTATGCTTGTAACGCTGTTGCTTGACATGTCGCTGGCATTCGTATGTGCCGTTATATTCAGTATATTGGCAAGTGTTATTTTGAATGTCCGTCAAGGCCAGATTTTTGATTTTAATTTTGGGTTTTTTGCCCTTGTGGTCTGTTTGGCGTCGATTTTTTCCACCCACCGGGCCAGCCAGCGTTCAACGCTGTTCAAGGGAGCTATCATGGTATGCCTGTTCGGGGCTCTGGGTGTTTTTTCTCTGGCTCTGATTGACCAAGGGAACTGGACTCAAACAACGACACTCTATGGGGTAGCCTTTGCATTTGCAGGCGGTCTGGTTACAGCGATCCTCGTTATAGGGCTAATGCCATTTTTTGAATCCACCTTTGGCATCTTGTCTGCACTGAAGCTTGTTGAATTGTCAAATCCCAATCACCCATTGCTCCGCAAGCTGCTTACCGAGACTCCTGGCACATATCATCATAGCGTTATGGTAGGTAATCTGTCGGAGGCTGCAGCGGAGGCTATAGGAGCAAATGGGTTGTTGTGCCGGGTTGGTTCGTATTATCATGATATTGGTAAAACCAAAAGGCCTTCGTACTTCATTGAAAATCAAAATGGGATGGAAAATCCGCATGATACAATAGAGCCCAAGCTGAGTAAATCCATCATTATAGCCCATGCTCGTGACGGTGTGGAAATGCAATTGGATTACAAGCTACCCAAGCCGATTCGTGATATAGCCGAACAACACCACGGAACGACATTCCTGCACTATTTTTACCACAAGGCATTGCGTGAGGCGGAAGAGCGGGGAGTGGAGCCTGACTTCACGGAGGATGATTTCCGTTATCCGGGACCGAAGGCTCAGTCGAAAGAGGCTGCTGTAGTAGGAATTGCTGATAGCGTGGAAGCGGCAGTTCGTTCCTTGCGAAAACCTACGGTGGAGCAGGTAGAATCTATGATTGAAAAAATTATTAAGAGCCGTCTTGATGATCACCAGTTTAACGACTGTGAACTGACCATGAGGGAGCTTGATATCGTGGCCCAAACTCTCAAGGAAACAGTAATGGGGATTTTTCATTCCCGTATTGAATATCCAGAGGAAAGACCTAAGCCCGAAAGTGGAAAAGCTTAGTATTACTTGTGCATGAAGCACAGCTAAAGCATTAGAATTAAAAGGAGCGGTTGGCATGGGCCTTCAATTAGCTTGGAATAATGAACAAAACGATATGGTAATTAACGAATCGTTGATCACGCTGCTGAACACCTTATTAGAGCAGGCTGGCAAAGCGGAAGGGGTTACAGACGGTGAGGTTGCCCTTACTTTCGTGAATGATGATCAAATTCATGAGTTGAACAGGGATTATCGCGGTATTGATCGTCCCACTGATGTGTTGTCTTTTGCTATGAAGGAAACACTGGATGAAGAGCTTGAAATTATCTACGAACCGACGGAAGATAATCCATTAAATGATGTACCGGATGTTCTGGGGGATATTATTATCTCTGTACAGACAGCGCAAGCTCAAAGCGAAGAGTATGGACATTCAATTGAGCGTGAAATCGGGTTTTTGTTTGTCCACGGTTTTCTGCATCTGTTAGGTTATGATCATCAGGATGATGCAAGTGAGGCTGAAATGATGGGTAAGCAGGAAGCTGTGCTGGCTCAAGTGGGGTTGACACGGTAATGAGACGTCAGCCTTGGAGAATGACCTTTCGCTATGCTGCAGAAGGCGTAATATACGCCCTGCGTACGCAAGTAAATATGCGGATACATGTGGTTGTGGCGCTTCTTGTCATTGTAGCAGGTCTAACTCTGCGCATCTCCCGGCTCGACTGGTTATTCGTGTGCTTGGCCATTGCCATAGTCATTGTAGCCGAACTGATCAACACCGCTGTTGAAGCAGCGGTGGATCTAATCTCACCTGATATTCATCCGCTGGCCAAAGCGGCTAAAGACACCGCCGCCGGAGCAGTGCTCCTGGCAGCGGTTTTTGCTGTAATTATTGGCATATTTGTATTTTATAGACCCTTGTTGACGTTAATGAGTCAGCTGCTTTAATGAAAAAATAAAAATTAGGTGCTTAATCGCGCTGGAGGAAATAAAATGGCTAAGAAACACTTTAAATCTGGCTTTGTCGCAATTGTTGGCAGACCCAATGTCGGAAAATCAACATTGATGAACCATGTCATTGGGCAGAAGATTGCCATCATGTCAGACAAGCCCCAAACGACACGGAATAAAATTCACGGCGTATATACCACAGAGGACGCACAAATTGTATTTTTGGATACACCGGGGATTCACAAGCGCCAGTCAAAATTGGGCGATTATATGAATCAGACCGCTTTTAATACGTTGGGTGAAGTAGAGGCGGTACTTTTTCTTATTGATGCTGCTGAAGGTTTAGGCGGAGGCGACCGTTTTATTGCGGAACAGCTTAAACAAGTAAAAACACCAGTTATATTGGTATTGAATAAAATTGACCGCATCGAGCCAGAGGCATTGTTGCCCCTGATTGAGCAGTATCGCAAGCTGTATGACTTTGCGGAAATTGTACCGATCTCGGCCAAAATGGGCAATAATGTAAACACTCTTTTGGATCAGGTTCAAAAATACTTGCCAGAAGGTCCGCAATATTACCCTGATGACCAAATTACCGACCATCCAGAGCAGTTTGTCATTGCTGAGCTGGTACGGGAAAAGATTTTGCACATGACACGTGAGGAAGTACCCCATTCTATTGCGGTTATGATTGAAGACATGAAAGTGCAGGAGAATGGTGTAGTGCATATTATGGCGGTTATTTTTGTAGAGCGTGATTCCCAGAAGGGAATCATTATCGGCAAACAGGGAGCCATGCTCAAAGAGGTAGGCAAACAAGCTCGTCAAGATATCCAAAACTTGCTAGGCTCCAAAATTTTCCTGGAACTTTGGGTTAAGGTCAAAAAAGACTGGCGTAACCAGGAACGTGTCCTTCGTGACTTGGGCTTCCATCGCGACGCCTAAAAGTAGATATCATATCTACGATCACTTTGGTTGTCAAAGGATTATACAGACTAAAATTGATATTAATCAATATGTATAGTTGTTGTAGGCATCAAAAAGCCGTCCGACTCTACCACTGACGTATGAATTAAATCTTTCGGTCATTCCAAGCGCCGCTCTTGTGCGGCGCTTAACTTCTCGCTATACCTACCCTTTTCTTCCAGTGATGAAATAAGGAGTGCTTTTAAAAGAGTTATTATAACTGCGTACACGTTGTAGCGGAGCGAAGGATTTGAATCTGAAGAAGCGTCAGCGTTCGCCTTTACCCCTGAATTTACTCCTTTTCTCATAGGATAAAATAAATTCAGGGGTAACAGCGATCGTAAGATCAAATCATTTGCGAAGCGGTGTCCAGACCGTACACAGTAGCCTTTTTCAACGTAATCCATTTATTTCATCACATACTTTCCCTCTATTCGCATCATCCTATTTTTGAGATGCAGACGTCATTTCCGAAGAAAGGATGAATACGATTGCGAGATTTTTCGTGGAAGTATTTTGCGATGACTGGAGATGTCGGTGCGTATCTGTTATATAGGGAGAGCGCCATGACAAGGGAGCAAGACACGGATGAAGGAGAGTCGGACGAGCATGAAGAAGCCCGTGAATAGTGCGAACCACTGGCTTCTTCGCGAATGTTTGGGGGAAGAAGCATGCTTTACAGGATGGAAGGAATCGTCATCCGCAGCATGGATTACGGTGAGGGGAACAAAATTATTACGCTTTGCACCGAAAGCGGAGGCAAAGTAGGCGTGCTGGTCAGAGGCGCGAAAAAATCCAAAAGCCGTCATGCCGCTTTAACGCAGCCGTTTACGTACGGTGAATTTGTTTTTTTTCGCAACACTGGCTTAGGCACGTTGAATGCCGGTGAAATTATCCAATCCCACCATACACTGCGCGAGGATATTACAATGGCTGCTTACGCTTCCTATGCTTGTGAATTGCTCGATCGGGTGTTACAGGATGAGGAAACAGGTGCATTTTGGTTTAAGCAGCTTAAAGCCTGTTTGGATGCACTGGAGAGTGGCAAAGATCCGCTGATCGTCATGAGTATTTATGAATTTAAAATATTGCAGGCGGCCGGATATGCACCTCAGCTTGATGCTTGTATTTCAAGCGGTCAACAATGTGCTGATGAGGATATGTTTATCAGTCCAAGGTTAGGTGGGGTTTTGTGTCGGGGTTACAAGCATTTTGATCCGGCTGCGTTAAGTGTTGCTCCGCGTACATTGAAGTTGCTGCGCTTGTTCGCCCAAATAGATTTGAATCGACTCGGCAATATCGACGTGAAGGACTCCACCAAGCTGGAGATCAAACATGTCATGCGTCAGTTCATGGATATGCAGTTGGAGGTCAAGCTGAAATCCCGTAATTTCCTGGATCAGCTTGACAAGTACGACATGTGAAATGTGGTGTTCTCTTGACTGTATCACTGAAAACGTGTAATATCCTACTATATATCTCCTTTGGGAGCAGATGCATTGAACGAGAAAGTAACGAGACGTATTCTCTGTAGTTAGCGAGTTGGGGATGGTGTAAGCCCGGCGGGAATTGTTCGTGAACATGGCACTCGGGAGCGTCTGAATGGACACGGAAAAGAGGATTACGATCTGACTGGTGATGTAGGGTCGCAATCAAGTAGGGTGGAACCGCGGGAGTTAGCTCTCGTCCCTACGTCTGTACAGGCGTAGAGGCGGGGGCTTTTTGCTGTCTCTAGCAAGGCTTATGGAATAAATTAGCCCTGTACATATGAGTTTAAGGATTAGAAATCACCAACATTTTAGGGAATTGGAAAGGAAGCGTGTGCCCATGAATTTTCAGCAGATGATTTTAACGCTGCAACAATTTTGGTCTGAACACAACTGTATTATTGTACAGCCTTATGATACAGAAAAAGGGGCAGGCACGATGAACCCGATGACGTATTTACGTTCAATTGGACCTGAGCCGTGGAACGTAGCTTACGTTGAGCCTTCTCGCCGTCCGTCTGACGGACGTTATGGTGAGAACCCGAATCGCCTGTATCAGCATCATCAGTTTCAAGTGGTTTTGAAGCCTTCACCTGATAACATTCAGGAGTTGTATCTGGAGAGTTTGAGCCGTTTGGGCATTAACCCACTGGAGCATGATATTCGTTTTGTTGAAGACAACTGGGAAGCTCCGACGCTGGGAGCCTGGGGATTAGGTTGGGAAGTATGGCTGGACGGTATGGAAATTACCCAATTCACGTACTTCCAGCAAGTGGGCGGTATTGATGCCAGTCCGGTTGCGGTTGAAATTACGTACGGTATGGAGCGTCTTGCTTCCTACATCCAGGACAAAGAAAATGTGTTTGATTTGGAATGGGTTAATGGAATCTCGTACGGTGATGTTTTCCACCAACCAGAATTTGAGCATTCCAAATATACGTTCGAAGTATCTGATGTCAAAATGCTATTTACTCTTTTTAACATGTATGAAGAAGAGGCTAATAAAGCGATGGCGCAGCATCTTGTATTTCCAGCCTATGATTATGTGCTGAAATGCTCTCACACGTTCAACTTGCTGGACGCTCGCGGAGCCATCAGTGTAACGGAACGGACAGGTTTTATTATACGAGTGCGTAATTTGGCGCGCCAGGTCGCTGCGACCTATCTGGAGGAGCGCGAGAAGCTGGGCTTCCCGCTGTTGAAGAAAGGAGGTGCGGCAAATGTCTAAGGATCTATTGTTTGAGATCGGGCTGGAAGAAGTGCCTGCACGTTTTATCCCGAATGCGATTCAGCAGTTGAAGGAACGTATGACGGCGTGGCTGGACAGCTCGCGTATTGCTTACAGTGCTGTAGAGGCTTATGCTACACCTCGTCGTTTGGCGGTACTTGTTAAGGAAGTAGCGGAGAAGCAGGAAGATATTAACGAAGAAGTTAAAGGACCTTCCCGCAAAATCGCACTTGATGAAGCCGGTAACTGGAGTAAGGCTGCTCTAGGTTTTGCCCGTAGCCAAGGTGTTGATCCTGAACAGTTCACGTTCAAAGAACTTGGGGGCGTGGAATATATTTACGCGACCAAGAGCAGCATAGGTGTACCAACGGCAGATGTACTGTCCGAAGGGTTACTACACATTTTACATGCCATGACATTCCCTAAATTTATGCGCTGGGCAAGTTATGACTTTAAATTTGTTCGTCCAATCCGCTGGTTGGTAGCCTTGTTTGGTAGCGATATTGTTAATTTGGAGATTGCTGGCGTACAGTCAGGGAATGTGACAAGAGGACATCGCTTCCTTGGACAGGAGGCCGTTGTAGAAAGTCCAGCGGACTATGTCGAAGTACTTCGCAAGCAGCATGTCATTGTGGACATTGAGGAACGTCAGTCGCTTATTGTGAAGCAGATTGAAGCACTTGCAGCCGAAAAAGATTGGACGATTGCGGTCAAGGATGATTTGCTGGAAGAAGTGCTGTATTTGGTGGAAACTCCAACAGTACTATTCGGTGGCTTTGACCCTGCGTTCTTGAACATTCCGAAGGATGTACTGATTACTTCCATGCGTGAACACCAACGCTATTTCCCAGTGCTGGATCGCACAGGAAAGCTGCTGCCATACTTTGTTACGGTACGTAATGGTGGCAGTCAATCGCTGGAAGTCATTGCAAAAGGAAACGAAAAAGTATTGCGGGCGCGGTTGTCTGATGCCAAATTCTTCTATGAAGAAGATCAGAAGCTGGAAATTAAGGATGCACTCTCCAAGCTGGAAAGTATCGTTTTCCACGAAGAGCTGGGAACAGTTGGAGACAAAGTGCGTCGAATTCGCCGCATTGCTGATGCTCTGGCAGAGAAGCTACGTGTTTCCCCAGATACACAGGAATCGGTTAGCCGAGCAGCAGATATCTGTAAATTTGACCTTGTAACACAAATGGTCTATGAGTTTCCGGAATTGCAAGGGGTTATGGGCGAGGATTATGCCCGTAAATCTGGAGAGAAGGAAGAAGTGGCAAGAGCGGTGTTTGAGCATTACCAGCCGCGATTCGCAGGAGAAACGGTTCCTTCAACGAACGCTGGAGCGATTGTAAGTATCGCAGACAAGATAGATACCATTACAGGCTGCTTCTCCATCGGTATTATTCCGACAGGTTCACAGGACCCTTACGCGCTTCGTCGCCAGGCAGCAGGTATCGTGCAGATCCTGTTGGATCGTAAGCTTTCGGCTACGTTGTCTGATGTGTTCAATATCGCGCTTGATGTGCACAGCAACTTTGGAAATATGAAACGCTCCACAGATGAAATACGTAAAGAATTACATGAGTTTTTCGGATTACGCGTGAAGAAACTATTGTCCGAGACACTTCGTTATGACGTTGTAGATGCTGTGCTTTCAGCTGGATATGATGATGTTGCTTCTGTGGTTAACCGCGGGGCTGCATTAATGACTGCTGTACAAACGGGTGATGTGTTCAAGGCGACAGTGGAGTCTTTTAATCGCGTAGGTAATTTGGCTGCTAAAGCAGTTCACAAGTCAGTGAATACAGGTGAATTTACGGAACAGGGCGAGAAAAACCTATACGAAGCATGGTATGGCGCCTATGAGTCTTATTGCACAGCTTTACAGGAAGGTGATGCGACCCAAGCATTGACGCTTGCTTCATCCATTACTCCTGCGGTGACGGCGTTCTTTGATTCCGTTATGGTTATGGCTGAGGATGATGCTGTACGTAATAATCGTTTGGCATTGCTGGCTGCTATTGACTCAGAATTGAAGCGTTTTGCTGATTTTTCCAAGCTTGTAGTTTAAACGTCGGTTGTGGTAGTATGAACAACTTGAAAAAATGGGTATAAATATACGGAACGGTGTAAGAGTGATCTTGCAGCCGTTCCGTATTTTACTCGAATGCGGATACGAGATGGGGGATGCTCATGGGAGAGTCCGGAAATTTCCCGGATGTACGGATCGTTGTTGACGGGGACGCTTGTCCTGTTAAAAGTGAAATTGCAGAGACAGCTTCCCGTTTTCATATTGACGTTATTATGGTATCTTCGTATGATCATCTCATTCAGGGTAGCAAAGGCGTAAGCGTTGTTAAAGTAGACCGAAGCGACCAGAGTGCCGATCTCTATATTGCCAATCATATCCGCCGCGGAGATATTGTAACAACCAACGATTATGGTCTTGCTGCACTCGCCTTGGCAAAAGGTTGTGAAGTGATGTCTTTTCGCGGAACGATTTATCGAAACGATTCGATAGACTTCATGCTGGACCGACGCCACACTTCTGCCAAAGAACGGAAAAAAGGACGTTATGGAAAAGGTCCTAAACCGTTTACATTAGAGGATCGTGAAGTTTTTCAACATAAACTGACAAAACTTTTACTTCGCTTGCAGGAGAATGAGTAACGGTATCGAATTATATTTACGTGCTAAAGAGATGAAGGTGGTTAATATGAGTGCCGGACAAGGTAACATACCGGACGATATCATCGAGTCAGTTTTACAACATCATGATATTGTAGATACGGTAAGCAAGTACGTGCATTTGACCAAGCAGGGGAAATATATGAAAGGCCTCTGTCCTTTTCATTCCGAAAAAACCCCTTCATTCACCGTGACACCGGATCGTCAGATTTTTTACTGCTACGGCTGCGGCGCGGGAGGCAATGCCATCAAGTTTATGATGGAAATCGAAGGACTATCCTTTCCCGAAGCTGTCAGGACAATGGCAGAAGAAAGTCATATTCCGCTCGGCGAATGGCAGGGACGTGATTCATCGCATCAGCATCCTGAGTTGGACAGGCTGTTGCAAGCGTATGAACTAACTTCTAAGATGTACCATTTTTTGCTTAAAAATACGGAGCACGGCAAACCAGCCATGGAATATTTGCGTTCACGGGGATTCAGTGACAAGATCATTGACCAATTCCAAATTGGCTATGCACCCAACCGATGGGATACGATCGTTCAGTTTCTAGAGAAGCGTTCTTTTGATCCTGTCGAGATGGAAAAGGGAGGACTCATTTCTCCCCGACATGAGGGTGATGGATATGTAGATCGATTCAGAGATCGTATCATGTTTCCCATTTGGAATCGAAACGGAAAAGTTATTGCCTTTGCAGGCCGTATACTTGGCGAGGGGCAGCCGAAGTATTTGAACTCGCCGGAGACCAAGCTATTTAACAAAAGCCGAACGCTGTACAATCTCCATCATGCTAAGACCTCAATTCGCAAGCTTCGTCAAAGTGTTCTTTTTGAAGGCTATGGCGATGTCATCTCGGCATGGGAAGCTGGCGTACAAAATGGAGTGGCTGCCATGGGGACTGCTCTAACGGAGCATCATGCTACGATGTTAAAGGGACTGTGCGACGAGGTTATTATTTGTTATGATGGTGACCGGGCAGGACAAGCGGCAGCGCTTAAAAATTTTCCGCTGTTGGAAAATGCGGGACTTCACGTAAAAGTAGCGTTGGTCAGCGATGGTATGGACCCGGATGATTTTATCCGGCAATACGGCGCTGAACGTTTCCAGCGCCAAATTATCGAAAGTGCTGTTTCAACGGTGAAATTTAAGCTTATATATCTGAAAAAAAACCATATACTGCAAGAGGAAGAAGGAAGAATCGCGTATTCCCGCGAAGCATTAAATGTCATTGCACCTCTGTCATCCCCGACTGAGCGGGAAGTGTATCTGCGCGAAGTATCTGCCGAAGTCAAGGTGGATTTTGAAACCTTAAAGCAAGAATGCAATTTACTCCGTCAATCCCTGCAAAAAAAACAGAACTTTGGGGATAATAACGAAAATGGGTGGAATAATGGTAGGCATAAAAAAGGGCAGGTCTCTACGCCCAATCTGTTGCCGGCTTACCATGTGGCTGAACGCAGGCTGCTTCACTGGATGATGCAGGATTTAGAAGCTGCAGAGTATGTAGAAAAGCATCTGGGGGACGCCTTTAATATTGAGGATCATGCAGCAATTGCTGCTTATCTATATGCCTATTACGCGCAAGGGAAGTTACCGGATACAAGCCGTTTTATTTCATCTTTGCAAGACGACCGACTGGAGAAGAACGTAAGTTCGATCATGATGATGGATGCTCCAGGCGTATGGGCACCGCACATTTTGGATGATTATATTCGTCAAGTGCGAAAATTTCCATTGCAGGAGCAACTGGATTTGAAGAGGGAAGAAATGAGAACCGCTGAGCGCTCAGGTGATTTTTTGCGTGCAGCACAAATTGCAAGCGAGATTATAGCCCTAGAGAGACAATGAACACACAGAGGTCGGATGTTTCTAGGAGGAGGGAGTCGAAAGATGGCGAATGATCAGCATACTGAACTGGAGACGGAATTAACACTGGATCAGGTTAAAGATCAACTGATTGAGTTGGGTAAAAAAAGTTCCTCTCTGAACTACAAAGATATCATGGAAAAACTATCGCCGTTTGATCAGGACCCCGAGCAAATGGATGAGTTTTATGAGCAGCTGGGTGACTTGGGGATTGAGGTTGTGAATGATAACGACGAAGAAGTTACCAGATTGCGTCAAAATGACGACCCGGAAAACAATGACGGGGATGATTTTAATTTCGATGACGATCTGAGCCTGCCTCCCGGTATTAAAATTAATGACCCGGTCCGGATGTACTTGAAGGAAATTGGTCGTGTACCGCTGCTTTCTGCTGATGATGAGGTGGAGCTTGCCAAACGGATCAATAACGGCGATGAAGAAGCTAAGCGTCGGTTGGCTGAAGCAAACTTGCGTCTGGTTGTAAGTATTGCCAAACGTTATGTTGGTCGCGGCATGCTTTTCCTGGATCTAATTCAAGAAGGTAATATGGGTTTGATTAAGGCAGTAGAAAAATTTGATTACGAAAAAGGCTTTAAATTCAGTACGTACGCAACCTGGTGGATTCGTCAGGCGATTACGCGCGCAATTGCCGATCAGGCGAGAACGATCCGTATTCCAGTGCATATGGTGGAAACGATCAACAAGCTGATTCGCGTATCGCGTCAACTGTTGCAAGAGCTGGGGCGTGAACCTACGCCGGAAGAAGTGGCTGCCGAGATGGAGCTAAGCGTGGAAAAAGTACGGGAAATTATGAAAATTGCCCAAGAACCGGTTTCATTGGAAACACCAATTGGTGAAGAGGATGACTCACATCTAGGGGATTTCATTGAGGATCAGGAAGCGTTGGCGCCTGCAGATGCAGCAGCCTATGAGCTTCTGAAGGAACAACTCGAGGATGTACTGGATACGTTGACCGAACGGGAAGAGAATGTTTTGCGTCTCCGTTTTGGTTTGGACGACGGAAGAACCAGAACTCTTGAAGAAGTGGGTAAAGTGTTCGGTGTTACACGTGAACGTATTCGTCAGATTGAGGCCAAAGCGCTGCGTAAGTTGCGCCATCCAAGCCGCAGTAAGCGACTGAAGGATTTCCTCGAATAGAAGCGTAACATTGCGGACCTTCTGCGGCTTGAAGCGCGCAGAAGGTCTTTTTTTATCTCATGGTAGCCTTGGTGGAGGGGAAGAAGCTTGGACCAGGAGAAAAAACGGACAATACTGTTACATGAAATTGAGCATTGGCGGCAAAGTCGGCTGCTCCCTGAGCAATATTGCGATTTTCTGTCCAACCTGTATCGGGAAGATGAAAATCCGGCACAAAGCCAGAACCGTAACAACACCGGGCTGCTTACATATCTTCGACATGGGCATGGGATCGCCTGGCTTCTTGGTTTTGTCATTATTTCCTGCATTTGTTTGATCGGTTTTTATTTTACCGCTTTTCCGTTGGCAATGCAAATATGCTCGGCAAGTGCAGTTACTGCGATTTGCTATGGGATGGCCGCGGTTTGGCGGTCTTCCGAAAAGAGTATGAGTGCAATGTTGAGCACTTTAGGCAGTGCAATTATGCTGGGTTCAGGTGTCTGGATCATTCAGCTTCACCAAGGTGAAGCTAAGGTTTGGTTTTTAGTGCTGGTGGGTCTATGCGGTTTGATATGGTGTCTTGTGGGATTAACTTTGCGCATCAGCTTGCTTCATTACTGTGGTCTTGCTGGGCTGCTTTTAGTGTATGCGGTCCTTATAGGCCGCTATTGGCCTACAGCTACTTTAGCGATGCTTGAGGTATTTTGGATTTTACACGCAGTATTGTTGATTGGGTTAAGCTGGTGGGTACATCGCCGCTTTCCACGTTTCGCGTTGGTTTATTTTGCTATAGGCTTGACCCTAGTGTTTATGGCGGAAGCAGACACGATCGTCCTGCGCCATCAAGCAGCAGGGGAAGTGATTTTTTTTAGCATATTGAAGTTGGCTTTTGTTGTAGGAATTTTATTTTGGACTCGAAAAAAATGGATTACGTGGGTGACGTCATGAAACTTTCTCAGCGATTACAATATATTTTGGAACAAATTCCTGCCGGTAGCAGACTGGCTGATATTGGCTCGGATCACGGACTACTCCCTGTGGCTGCAGTGCGCTCCGGCAGAGTATCGCAAGCTGTAGCGGGTGAGGTCAACGATGGACCATTGCGTGCGGCTCAAAAGCAGGTGGCTGAAGCAGGTCTTACAGATCGCATTGCGGTTAGAAAAGGGGACGGCTTGGCTGTAATCAAGGCCAATGAGGTAGATGTTATTACGATAGCGGGTATGGGCGGAGCCTTGATCGCTTCTATTTTGGAGCAAGGAAAAGACAAGCTTGTTTCAGTGAAACAGCTTGTTTTACAGCCCAACGTGGGCGAGGATATTTTACGGCGCTGGCTAATCAAGCATCAATGGGTATTAACAAATGAACATATCATGGAAGAAGATGGTAAAATATATGAAGTTCTGACGGCAGTACCTGCTTCGGAAAGTTCGCTGAAACAGGATGACCTGTATCGGCCATGGGAACTTTCTGGTAGTTCGCTGGTACTGACAGAGGATTTGCTGATACAACTTGGACCGTTATTGGTCAAAGCACCAAATGAAATCTTTTTTTCGAAATGGCAATTGGAGATTCGCAAGCTTCAGGATGTGCGGGCACAAGTGGCTCGGTCAGATCAGGAATCTGCGCAGCATAAGCAGGAG
The DNA here is from genome assembly GCF_002872435.1 of Paenibacillus sp. lzh-N1. Classification (NCBI taxonomy): domain Bacteria; kingdom Bacillati; phylum Bacillota; class Bacilli; order Caryophanales; family Paenibacillaceae; genus Paenibacillus; species Paenibacillus sp. lzh-N1. The sequence continues at coordinate 3,636,281 of NZ_CP025696.1, forward strand.
CAATTGCGCAAGCAAATTGAACAGCTGGAGGAGGTACTTGCATGTTTGCCAAAGGACAGACAGTAATTAGCTACATGGAGCAACTGGCTCCGAAATACTTGGCAGTTCCAGACGATAGAATTGGGCTTCAACTGGGTAGTCTGCAAAAGGAAATAAAAAGCATTTTAGTAGCCCTGGATGTCAATGATGAGGTTGTTGAAGAAGCGATCCGCATAAAAGCTGATCTCATTATTGCGCATCATGCGATTATATTCCGCCCACTAAAAGCTTTGAACACGGACCAGCCTGCAGGCAGATTGTATGAAAAGCTGATCAAGAATGATATTGCTGTCTACATCAGTCATACGAATCTGGATACGGCTGAGGACGGCATGAATGATTGGATGGCAGAAGCACTGGGGATTCAAAGTGAAGGTACGCTGGAGGATGTTCACACCGAGCAATTATTCAAGCTTGTCGTTTTCGTACCCAAAACACATCATCAACGTGTACTGGATGCCATACTGAATGCGGGAGCTGGACATATCGGCAACTACAGTCATTGCAGCTTTAACATTGATGGTTATGGAACTTTTGTACCAGGTGAAGGCACACAGCCGTTTTTGGGTGAGCCAGGTAAAATGGAACGTAGTGAAGAGGTTCGTATTGAGACCATTGTACCGCAGGGTGTACGCAATAAAGTTGTCCAAGCGATGCTGAAGGCTCATCCTTATGAAGAGGTGGCTTATGACCTGTACTCTATGGATTTGAAAGGTCGTACCTTTGGTTTGGGACGAGTAGGCAAGCTCAAGGAAGCTCGCACGTTACGGGAGTTTGTAGATGTTGTGAAAAAAGGTCTCAACGTTGAGCATGTACGTGTGGTGGGTGACTTGGACCGTATGGTCAAAAAAGCAGCCGTGCTTGGGGGCTCTGGCAGCCGTTATGTGAATAAGTCACTTTTTAAAGGCGCTGACGTATTAGTGACGGGGGATATCGACTATCACACGGCTCACGATGCCCTGATGGCAGGCATTGCTATTATTGACCCTGGACATAACGCAGAAAAGATTATGAAGCCTAAAACCGCAGATTGGATGCGCAGACGCTTGGCAGAAGGTCGATACTCAACGGAAGTATACGTATCTGAAGTGGACACTGAGCCTTTTCAATTTTTGTAAAACCTTCACATCTATGAGAAAATAAAGGTGAACTATTACATTTTTTCGTAGGGAGAGGTTGTATGCGAAAGTTGATAGCCGATTCTGTGATTCATGCCTATCCAGGGATGGTTGCAGTTGTTACTTCCCGCTATGAGGGAGTAAATAATGTCATGGCCTCAGGCTGGCATACATATATCGGATCATCACCGGGCATGTATGGCATTTCATTGAGGAAGGAAACGTATTCTTACGGACTGATTAAGAAAAGCGGAGGCTTTGGTGTTCAGTTTTTGCCTGCGCACAGATCGGAATGGATTCAGGCTGTAGGTACCTTTAGTGGTAAAGATGTAGATAAATTTCAGCAGTTTGGGATTGCATATGAGGACGGAATTTCAGTGGATGTGCCTATATTGCTGGAAGCGTATCTCGCTTATGAGTGTAAAGTCGTGGATATTCATACCTATGGAGATCATGATTGGATCGTCGGTGAAATACTGCAGACCTACCGGGATGATGAACTATTCCTCGATGAGGACGTTCCTGATTTTAGTAAGCTTTCAATTCCGTTATACGTGGGAAGGTCCGCTTATTACGTGGCAGATAATTCATTACAGAGAAAGGTACATCCTTTTTATTTGAGCAAGTAAAGAGAGAACTCTATAATTTACAATATTTTTAGGGTTGTATCATGCACGTGTTCCCTGTATACTATGTAATGTTGTTCGGAAAGTTTGACAGACAATCGCTGGTGGCATAAGCCACGAGAGGAAAGTCCGGGCTCCATAGGGCAGGATGCTGGATAACGTCCAGTCAGCGCGAGTTGAAGGATAGTGCCACAGAAATGGACCGCCGATGGCCGCTTGCGGCACAGGCAAGGATGGAACCGAGGTGTAAGAGACCCCGAGGAACGCTGGTGACTTCGTTCCTGGTAAACCCCATCTGGAGCAAGACCTAAAGGGACACAGCTTCTTCGCGAAGCAGCCTTAGCCCGAGGCGTGTCTAGGTTGGTCGCTGGAGCTGGATAGCAATGTTCGGCCTAGATAGATGATTGTCGCTTTTAGTGGGAGGGTAGTTCCCGTCTGTACCACGAATAGCACAGAACCCGGCTTACGGAAAACTTTCCCCACTGCAACACCTTAAAATGTATGAATTTATTTTTTGTTAATGACCTGTTTGCATGAGAAACTTTTAATCCAAATGTATTTATTACATTAAAAAGAGTGCTTCATATTCCTGTGGGAATTATGAAGCACCCTTTTTAATTTTCAGCCGGATTACGCAGTCCGCTATATCTATGGAATGAAGCCCCCAACATAGTCAACGGGGGCTTTATTGTATTTACACTCTCCTGACGCAAAAACGTGCGAGGACGAGGCATGTAGTCAGCGTAGCGTGCATTTGAAGCTGGAGATTAACGTACGCTTTTTACCACATTTTTCTCCATATACAGCTTCAGTGCCCGATCCAATCGGTCAACTGCTTTTGGAAGTAAGGCAGGATCGGTATGCGTGAAGTTGATTCGCATATGGTTACTGCCGCTTAAGTCAGCATAGAAGACTTGTCCAGGGACAAATGCGACCCCTTCCTGAATCGCTAGTTGCAGCAACTGATCAGAACGGAAGCCTTCAGGTAAGGTAACCCACATAAACATGCCACCAAGTGCATCATTCCAAGTGATTCCTTCCCATTGACGTTCTCTCATTAACGATGTAAGACGCAACATCCGAGTGTGATACTCAGCGGACACGGTACGTATATGTCCCTCCAAATCAAAGAAGTCCAACAGCTCATTCAAAGCACGCTGGTCAATACTGCTGGAGTGCAGATCGGCAGATTGTTTGGCATTTGCGGTCTTAACGACGATGGCTTGATCGGCTACCAACCATCCAGAGCGAACACCTGGAGCGACAGTTTTAGAGAATGTAGAAGTGTACATTACATGACCATCGCCACCTAGCTGTTGATCAATAGAAAATAGGGATGGGAAGTTAAGGTTTTCATCAAATTTGAGCCGTCCGTAAGGATCGTCTTCAAAAATCAAAGTTCCGTATTTACGGCATAGCTCAACAACGCCTGTTCTGCGTTCCATACTCCATACACTTCCTGCTGGGTTGGAGAAGGTAGGGATGACATACACGAATTTTGGCTGATGCTGTTTGATCTTGGCCTCAAGATCATCTAATTGCATACCGTTAGCGTCTGTATTTACACTTACAATGTTAGCGCCATAGGAATTGAATACCTGAAGAGCTGCCAAATAAGTAGGGGACTCCACCAATACTGTATCCTGCGGATCAAGCAACACACGTGAAACTAGATCAATGGTCTGCTGCGAGCCTGTTGTCATGAGGATGTTATCTCTGGTGACGGAGATGCCTTGGGATGACATGATTGCTGCCAGACGTTCCCGTAGAGGAATGTATCCCTCGGTTAGGCCGTATTGAAGTGCGGTAGTACCGCCGAGGCGGAATACCCGCTCATAGGCTTTAGCAACCGCTTCGACGGGAAAGAAGGCATCGGCCGGAAGGCCACCTGCGAGAGATAAAACATCTGTTCCCTGTGTCAGCTTCAAAATGTCCCTTACCATGGACGAGCCCTGAGTACGAGCCATACCCGAAAATTTGTATTCCAATCCAATCATCTCCTGTGTTCTATACTGTGCTAAGAAATTTGTTGTATTATATCGATAATGAAGTATAACAGTAAACGTCTAAATGTAACAGTTGATTTTTGGAGGGAAGGGTTCCGATGCATATTGATCTCAGCCGCAACAGCAGTGTCAAGTTATATTTACAGATTACCAAAACATTAGCGGATCGCATTCAGTCAGGGCTACTACCTCAGGGTACCAAGCTTCCCTCTATCCGTCATCTGTCCAGTCTGCTTGCGGTGAGCCCTGTAACTGTAAGCAAGGCGTATGCCGAGCTGGAGTCCATGAATCTGGTTACGTGTACACAGGGAAAAGGTTGCTATGTGGCGGAAGCTTCAGTACCGATTTATCATGAGGGGACGCAGGATTTGTCTTGGCAGATGTCGTTGATCGATTATTTGCCGCGTGCACAGTTATGGAGAAACTTTAACCATAGCCGAAAGGCTACCTATTCTTTTCATATAGCGGCAATACAGCCGGAGCTTCTTCCCACGCGCGAAATCATCGCAGATACTCACCGTTTATCCTCTGAAAATTCCGATGTAATGGCTGCATATGGAACTTTTGAAGGTGATTTAGAACTAAGAGAAGTGTTCGCAGACCACTTGAGTGAACGCGGTATACCTATAGTGGCAGAGCAACTGCTTGTGACCAGCGGAGCTCAACAGGGGATTGACCTTGTGGCGCGTACGTTTGTTGGCCCGGGAGATGTGGTCTACATGGAAGCTCCTACCTATACTGGGGCCATTGATGTGTTCACTAGTCGTGGTGCCAAAGTAATTATGATTCCGATGGACGAGGAGGGTATGCGGATTGATATTTTGACACGTCTCTGTGATACCCATCCCCCAAAATTGATCTATACCATACCTACCTTTCATAATCCTACCGGCGTAACTTTGACGATGGCCAGACGCACGCAATTACTGGATCTGGCTCAAAGTTATCACTGTCTCATTGTTGAGGATGATCCATTTTCCGATCTGTATTACAAAACTAAACCCCCACTCTCTATCAAGGCGCATGATCAGTCCGGGTATGTTGTCTATATCAAAAGTTTCAGCAAGACCGTTGCTCCTGGCTGCCGCATAGCTTGTGTAGCGGCAACTGGGAGTGTAATGGATCGTTTGGTGGCTGCCAAGTCAACTACGGATTTGGGAAGTCCTCTATTAACGCAAAAAACACTGCTACCTTTTCTCAGGAACCGACTTGACCAGCATCTTGTTTCATTGCGAGAACAAATTCGAGATCGTCTAACTGTCGCATTGAATACACTCCAGCGCTATGCTCCACCAGAGGTTACCTGGTATGCTCCTGAAGGTGGTCTCAATGTATGGATTAAACTTCCCTCTATGGTGGATATTCCAGAATTGGAGCGGGTAGCTGACCGTGAAGGCATTTCCTTTTTGCCTGGTGCGGTGTGCTATGCAGGTGGTATGGATAGTAATCATATCCGTATTTCTTTTTCGTATACGGACAAGGAAACACTTAAATCAGGTCTGCGCAAGCTATGTAATTTGTTGGGCGATATTCTTGATCATTCGGTCATTGTGGAACGAAAGCCTATTTTATAAGGGATAATTGTATTAGGGGTTAAACATCCAAGCACAGCATATGCCTCCTTAATATGCTGTACTAATTCACCGAAAGGAGTTGCACATTATGAGTCATTGTCATTACGACCCGGTCGTGTGCCCGCCGATCCAATTTGTAAATCATCAATTTTACCCACAGGTGGTACCTGTTGTTCATCCGATTGAGATCATCAATCAGGCGCATGTTATACCTGTGCCCCACCACGTATTTCCGGTGGTTGTCAAGGATCCTGGTGACCCATGCTGTCATACACGCAGTCATGGAAAGCGACCTGTCCGTACCAGTTCCAAGCGTTAAGAAAACCTAAAAAAGCAGCCATGGAGCAACATGGCTGCTTTTTCCAAAAGGGGTATCCTAGGCTTCCAGTTTCTTTAATATGGATTTCAACTTGTCACTGAAATGCTGTGGATAGAATTGCAGGGGAACATAGGGACGTTGTGCTGCTTTCAATGCTTTATACACGTCGATTTGACCATACCCAAAATATTTGTCATGCCCTGGTGTGCCCAAATCAATTACGCTGTCTCTCATTAAATCCATTACCTCTTTATTGGTTAGATCAGGGTTAACGGATCGAATCAGGGCAGCTAACGCTGATACATGTGGACTGGCCATTGAAGTACCCGATAGTGCAGCATATTGATTCCCAGGATACGTACTGGCAATACTTGCACCTGGAGCCATGACGTCCACATAATCGCCGTAGTTAGAAAAGGATGCGCGGTGCATAGAAGAATCTGTAGCGGAAACAGCAAATACTTCAGGGTACGCTGCTGGATAACCAGGTCGCTCCGTATTATCATTGCCTGTGGCTGCAACTAATACAACATCTTTGTCATAGGCATATTTGATCGCATCATGTAAAAATGAAGCTTGTGCATAGTTGCCCAGACTCAAATTGATGACCTTGGCCCCGTGATCAGCTGCCCATATAATACCTTCTGCAACCGAGTAAGTTGTACCGGAGCCAGATTGGTCAAGTACCTTGATCGGCATGATCTTGTTGTACCACGTCATACCGGCGACTCCCTCACCATTATTTACGAGCGCAGAAATGATGCCCGCGACATGCGTTCCGTGACCGACGTCATCATAAGGCTTTTCAGACGGGTTTACCACGTTATGCCCAGAAAGAATTTGACCTTTTAGATCAGGGTGATCCAAATCCACTCCTGTATCTACAACCGCGACAATTACATCTTTGCTGCCTTTGCTTAGTTTCCAGCCTCTGTTGGTTTCGGTAGCAGGCAGGTTCCATTGATAGCGAGAAAAGAGCAGATCATTAGGAATAGAGCTGTCGGCATTGATAGGTGCTTTCTCATTGGTTAGATACATATAGTGAGGCTCAGCATAAAGCGGGTTCCACTTTTGTGAAAAGTATTGCTTTAGCTCTTTAAAGTTCATTTTATCCGAATGAAATACATAAGTATAACCAAGTTTACGGCCTGGTTCACAGTGCAAATCTGCTGTAATTTCCTTCAATTGTCGTGAATCAGGATTGTGACGGAAGCGAACGACAATTTCGTTTTCAAAATAATGGCTTGCATTTTCGTTGTCGTGACCCGTTTTGACCGTGATATCGTGCAATGTGTCGGGATGTACGGATTCGATTTTGTAGCTACCTTCTTTTGGATAGGGAATTAAACGCAAATTTTTGCGCTGATGCTTCTCCACGTCACGCAATACTTGCTGACTGACCAGGGCAGCAACGCCGCATGTTCCATCAGCCGATGGTTCAGCCATGATGAAATATTTACCGCCCTCAACTTGAAAAGCAGCCGATTCATAGGATTTATTTTGCATGACGGAACGACGAGCCGCAGCCAAGCTGCTTTGAATTTGAGGGTGGTTCAGCAGACTTGTCTGTGCTTTGTTGCCTGTGTAGGTGTTAGTCTTTCCGTCCCTAATGTGAATCCACTGGAGCGTATGAAGATGACTGTGTGATTGCTGCAATGTGTGGGTGAACTGTCTTTTCTGATTGGCAGTTTTACCATTCAGCTCCCGCATTACGTATTGAATATCTTGTCTTGCGTCCATCCGTGTGAGGGTATCCGTAGCGGACAGGTCCAAAGCCAACATTCCTTTTTTAAGCTGCTTCTCCTGCTGTGGTACCATCTTGGTCGTATATTCGGGCTGTGGTGTTTGGCGGTGATCGCGTGAAGGTAGCATCAGTGTGATCAGAAGCACCCCGGCAGCTGCTCCGAGCAGGGGGTTTAACCATTTTGGCCGAGACATGAAACCGTCCTCCTTGAGTATTCATAAATTTATGGTTTAGCGTGAGGAGATTGGCATGTTTTTATACCTTTCAATGCTTATTTGTGGTAGGATAAATACTGAAAATTACAGCTCTTTCGGTTAGAAGGGACTATTTTCGGGTAACCAAATTGATGAACAAGCAACAAATAAGGGGGAGCTGCCTTGATGTCAGCAGTCAACGTACAAAAATTATGTGAGTCGGCGCAGGAAAGACTGAAAACTGCCGTGAAACGTGTGGAAACATTCCTCAATGAGCATGCTCTGCCGCAACTGGCTGTGGATGGTAATGAGGAGTCCGTACTTTTTTACAAAGGTTTTTTGTCGGATCTCCGCCATGTCCTTGTTTTTTCCGAAGTATCCTATGAAAAGCTGGGTGTGGCTTTGCGCCGTGCCAACTTTGACGTCGATTTTGCGGAAAAGGCATTGTATAACGTATACCATGACTGCGTGAACAGCTTTTTTTATCCCAAAAATGAAACTTACGCAGAGGACGGACGCTATGCTTATACGGGACAAGATGCTATCCGCTTCCGTAAAACGCCAGTGCCAGCCGCCCGCGAAGTGATCATGGACATTACGAAAAACTTTGAAGAATTGCGTGATGATCTGACTTATTATGAAAGTGATTATTTGACACAGCGCCGGATGCAGACTCGTCGTACTCATGCCTAAAGCATTCAATCCAAGAAATTCATTTCTAATCAAAAACTAAAACAAGACAAGCAAGCCGTTTTCTACTTGTTTCCTGCCAGTTTGGAGGAGGCGAAGGGAAGCGGCTTTTTTCGTATGTCACCAACTGCCATGTGCCATGAACGCATAGGTGCAGGGGAGCGGGGGGACAATGAATCCGAGGTGATGATCATGAGCCAAGAGGCCAAGCCAATCGTAAAATGCAGCGTAGCCAATTGCCATTATTGGGGAGAAAACAACTTTTGCAAGGCAGATTTGATCATGATTGAAGTAGATGGTCATGCCGGGAAAAAATTTAAAGAAGAATATGCGGGGGAAAGCTTTAGTTCAGATGAACGTGATAAGGCTGCAACGTCTGCCGCAACCTGTTGCCACACCTTTAAGCCGAAGTCTCTGTAAATGTATAACACGATTCATTTCCATTTGGAGGTGCAGTTATTATGGAAGATCATGAAAACGATAAGCCTAAGAATGAAGAGCATGTTAGCCGTGAACGTGTAGATTATCCTCGTCATGTTCAGGAACGCTCTGCCAAGCGCCGCCATCATCGTGAGGAATATGCAGCAGAGGTTGCTCCTGGCTCGCCAGTTGTGACCAGACATGAGAACAAGGGTGAAGAGCAGGTTATTAACAATAGTGGTCGTATTTCCGGCTATATTGGGCTGGCTGCAGGTATCGCATCATTGTTTATGTGGTCTATTGTGCTGGGACCCATTGCAGCAGTTTTAGGATTTTTTGCTTATGTAAATGGCAGTAAAACAACCGGTATTTGGTCGATTGGTCTTGGCGCACTAGCAACATTGAGTTATTTTGCTTTTATCCCATTTGTGCGCTAACCCTGTTGGTTAAAGGTTCCGGTATCTTAGCTCCGCTGTCTTTTCGACAGAAACGGAGCTTTTTTTCATTAAAAAGTATGGAAGTACATAGTAAAAAGTTGTATCATAGCAATAACGACAAGCTATTTGGGATATAACAACTATAGAAAGTTGGGAACACCACATGCAAATTGATCCGCGCGTGTCCAAATCCATGTTAGACATGCAGCTGTTAAATAATATGAGTGCTACGACCCAGACGGGTACAGCGGATGCTTTTTCTGGATTGCTGGAACAAGTAGGTCAGCTGGAAACAGATAATGCTGTCACTCGAGAAAATTCAGGCGATGTTACCAGAGATGAAAACGGTTTGCTCTGGCTTCAACTGGGACCATCGAGGGGAACGACTTCGTCATTGGCAGTCTATCCTGCTTCTTCCAATACGGCAACGGATGGACCTACAAAAGCTACAGCGTATGATAGTTTGATTAATGAGGCAAGTCAGAAATACGGCGTCCCGGTAGCTTTGATTAAAGCAGTTATTGATACGGAATCTTCATTTAATCCATCGGTTACTTCTTCGGCTGGAGCCAAAGGACTTATGCAGTTGATGGACGCTACAGCTCAAGGTTTGGGAGTTAGTGACCCCTATGATCCTGCACAAAATATTGATGCTGGCGTACGCTATTTGTCTTACCAGATTAAACGTTTTAACGGACAGGAAAATATGGCGCTGGCTGCATACAATGCAGGTCCCGGACGGGTGCAGCGGCTTGGCGTAAGTAGTGATGAGCAGTTGATGTCTGTACTGGACAAGCTTCCGGTAGAAACGCAAAGATATATTACCAAAATTCAGAATGCACGTGAAAAATATACCATCTAAGCCCTATAGCTTATAGCATAAAAGTGCGTAATTTCAATTCGATTAGGTCCGCAGACAGGATCAATATGGGGAAAGGGTGTCGCTGTAATGAAGCGGCCTTTCTCTGTTTTGGTCTTTTTTTGTTGTAACAGTTGTGGGGCAGAAAGGGGAGTTTAATGAAATATTTTGATTATGCCGCGACAACTCCGCCTTTTGAAGAGGTGATTACAACCGTTGCCGAGGTAATGAGACGACATTATGGCAATCCGTCTTCCATGCATCGGTATGGAGAGGATGCGGATAAGTTGATCAAGCGCTCGCGCGAAGTATGCGCTGCAGCTTTGGGAGTATCTCCTGCGGAGATTGTCTTCACATCCGGGGCAACGGAAAGCAACAATCTTGCCGTTAAGGGGGCGGCTTTGCACTATCAGACCAGAGGCAAGCATATCGTGACTGTGTCGACAGAGCACCCGTCTGTGTACGAAGCTTGCAAACAGCTGACAAATTTGGGTTTTGAAGTTACTTTTTTACCTGTGGATGAGAAAGGTCATGTTAGTGCCGAACAGGTTTGCGCAGCTGTTCGTAAAGATACGATTTTAGTCAGTATCATGCATGTCAATAATGAGACAGGAAGGGTGCAACCGTTGCGAGATATCGGAGTTGCGCTGAAAAAGCGCTTCCCCCGTGTTCTATTTCATATTGACGGTGTACAGGGATTTGGCAAGTTGCCGGTTGATCTCCGGGGCTGGCAGGCTGATCTGTACAGCCTTTCGGCGCATAAGCTGCGTGGACCCAAAGGTGCTGGATTGCTATTCGTTCGGGAAGGCGTAGAGCTTTTCCCATTGCTTAGTGGTGGCTCTCAGGAGCAAGGGGTTCGTGCGGGTACCGAAAATGTACCACTGCTTGTCGGTATGTCCAAGGCAGTACGGCTGGCGGGCGAACGACAAGCAGAGACTGCACGGCGCATGATCGAGTGGAGAGAACGGGTGGCCGCAGAAGTGAAAACAATCCCACAACTGCGGCTGAACAGTGGGAAAGAAGCGCCGCATATTGTCCACTTTTCGTATCCGGGCATGAAGGCCGAGGTACTGCTGCATACGCTGGAGCAATTGGGTGTGGCAGTGTCCACCAAATCGGCTTGCTCTTCAAAATTAGCCGAGCCCAGCCGGGTACTGTTGGCGATGGGCCGCAATGAGGCGGAAGCAGCCGGCGGCATACGTATCAGCTTTGGTGATGAACATACGGAACAGGATATCGACGAGCTCATACTTGCGCTTCGACAGGCTGTAGCCAAGCTGGAATCCCTTGAAAGGTGGAAACGTTAAAATGCACTATGATATGCTTTTACTTCGCTTCGGCGAATTTACATTAAAAGGGAAGAATCGCGCTCGTTTTGAGAAGGCTGTACTGAAACACGTAAAGCTGCTGCTTAAGCCTTTTCCAGGTGCTTCGTTGCGCAAGGAATTTGGACGGATTTATGTAGTTCTCGGAGGAGAGCCTTATGAACAGATCATTCAAGTGTTGCAAAAGGTGTTTGGCATCACGACGATTAGTCCTGTCAAAATGGCTCCTGTTGAGCTGGATGCTATCATTGAGACGGCTGTAGCTTTAATGCATGAGCTGAACGTAGACGAGGGAACGACATTCAAGGTAAATGCCCGCAGGGTATGGAAGGAATTCCCCCATTCTTCACAAGAGTTGAATCATTTAATTGGTTCTCCTATTTTGCGGACGTTTCAGGCATTGAAGGTCGACGTGCGTCAACCTGATATTGAGCTACGTGTGGAGGTAAGAGAGCAGGCGGCATATATTTTTAGTGATGTTATTATGGCTGTAGGGGGCTTTCCGTTAGGAACCAACGGCAAAGCTATGCTGCTGCTGTCCGGTGGAATTGACAGTCCGGTAGCAGGATGGTCATCCATGCGCAGAGGCTTGGAAATCGAATGTGTACATTTTTATAGCTATCCGTTTACAAGTGAGCGTGCGAAAGAGAAGGTTGTTGATTTGGCAAAAGTATTAGCAGGCTATGCAGGCCGAATCAAAATCCACCTCGTACCGTTTACAGAGGTGCAGACGGCTTTTACACGCACTGGGCAGGATAATTTAATTATCACGCTAATGAGACGGTCCATGCTGCGAATTGCAACGATGCTGGCAGAGCGTGAAGGAGCGCTGGCACTCGTGACGGGCGACAGTCTGGGCCAAGTTGCTAGTCAAACGCTATCCAGCATGAATGTGATTGGTCGCTCAACGGAACTCCCCTTGCTGCGACCTCTCGTTATGATGGATAAGCAGGAGATTACAGAAATCGCTAAGCAAATTGGCACCTACGATTTATCCATTCTCCCGTATGAGGATTGTTGTACATTGTTTGTTCCCAAATCTCCCACGACCAATCCGAATTTGTGGGTAGTTCAGAAGATTGAAGCTTCTATTCGGGATTTAAATGCTTTGATCGATCAGGCTGTAGCTACAACGGAGACGGTTGTCCTTGAGGCAGGTGGAGCTGTAGAGGGGCGTAAAGAGGAAGTTATACAGGAAGATTGGTTTTAATAAAAAAGGCAGACCCGCAACAATGTTGGGGTCTGCCTTTTTATTTGGGTGGGGTCCTTTTGAAACCTCTTTTAGACAGCTTTTTCTCGACGGGATACTGCTCTGCGATTTTGAAGATATCCTGTGAGCAAAATGCCAGCCATAACGGTGGCAATAAACAAGATACGCAGCGCCGGATGCTCCGTAAAGTATGGTGCCAGCTTACGTTCTTCAGTGATCATATTAGAGGCCGTATAACCAAGCACCGCCGATCCTAAATAGATAATCCAGGGGAATTTATTGATCAGCTTGATAAAAAGAGTGCTTCCCCATACAACGATCGGCACACTGATTAACAGGCCCAGCACTACAAGTAGCAAATGCTGCTGGGCCGCCCCAGCAACAGCAATAACGTTGTCCAGACCCATTGCTGCATCGGCGACAATAATGGTGCGGATAGCCCCCCATAGAGTTGTTCCTGCTTTAACTTCGGCATGATCCTCTTGGTCCACGAGCAACTTATACGCGATCCAGACTAGCATCACACCCCCGATGAGTAACAACCACGGTACTTGAAGTAACCAGAGGACTACAATAGTGGCTGCTATGCGGATGAGCAGGGCACCCCCGGTGCCGTATAGTATCGCTTTTTTTTGCGTTGCAGGAGGCAGCTTTCTGGCGGCAAGCCCAATGACAATCGCATTATCTCCTGCGAGCAGAAGGTCAATAAATATCACATTAAGCAGTAGCCAAAAGAACTGAAGTACGGACATGTCAATCGTTCTCATCTCCCTGATTAAACATCCTCAAAACATTGCATGTTGTTCATGTTAATACCCGTTTTTCGGAAATACGATTCATTATATTGCTGTTTGTTATTGAATTCAAGGTTTATACTCAACCCAATTGCCATTAGTTATTACTAAATTATGACTTATTCGAAAAGCTTGCAAGCATAGCCTCGTCCGATTTCGCATACATGTAGGATGGGGGTGTTTGTACATATGGAGCATGTCATTTTGCTATTGAAAATATTAATGATTAATTTGGTGCTAAGCGGTGATAATGCAGTTGTTATAGCCATGGCGAGCAAAAACTTGCCTGCAAGGCAAAGAAGTCAAGCGATATGGTGGGGGGCTGTCGGCGCGGTCCTGCTGCGCTGTGTGTTGACTTTTGTAGCTGTCATTTTGCTGGGCATACCCTTTATTCAGGCGGCGGGCGGTTTACTTCTGTTATGGATTGCATTTAAGCTGCTGTATGAGAATGATGATCATGTGGGAGTAAGAGCGGAAACAACCATATGGAAAGCAATACAAGTGATACTATTAGCAGACTTTGTGATGAGTCTAGATAACGTATTAGCTATTGCAGCTCTAGCCAATGGGGACATTGCTATTATAGTCATTGGTATTGCAATTAGTATTCCGATTGTCGTCTGGGGCAGCAACGTGATAGCAATCTGGCTTCATCGGTTCCCGATCCTTGTTCTGCTGGGATCTGCCATCCTGGCCTTTACGGCGGGAGAAATGCTACTGCGTGATCCCAAATTGGGCATATGGTTAGCAGACTTGGGTGAGGTTATACATGCATGGTTACCGGTCTTGTTGGCAGCAGCAGTTGTCATTGCAGGAATATATCGGCAGCTACGGCCCCGTCATATTTGAACGTGGTTTTTTTGGAAAACATCGGCTAAACTAGACATAGGGTTTTGCAGATGCCGAGGATTCAACTCGGTTTTTGTAAAAATTCTATATTCATAAAAGTGTACTTGAAAACAACTACATTTAATGACTCAAAAACAAATCCAGCAAACAAAGGAGACCACGATGAATTCCGGAAAAGAGCGTATGATCGGAGTAGGCATTGTTGCCGTAGGACTGATTATTTTGTTGGGGAAATTGGGGATGTTCTCCTTCTTGGGACGAAACCTTTGGCCCTTGCTGATTTTAATACCTGGAATCGTGCTACATGCAATGTATATGATGCGTAAAGTATCACCCTTTATGTTGCTGCCGGCAGGGATTTTGTCGGTATATGGCTTCCTCTTTTTTCTCTGCAATACTTGGGGATGGCATTTAATGGGCTACTTATGGCCTTTGTTTCTTCTAGGTGTGGCGATTGGATTATGGGAGTATGCCATTAATGATATTTCGCTTTCTCGTAATGTATATACAGGGAGCGTACTATTAGGCTTGATATCGGTGCTATTATTGATTATTACCTTGCTAAGTACAGGCATCATGTATATTATTGCCGTTTTACTGATCGGAGCTGGAATCTGGTTGGTCATAAACAACCGTAGCAAACGCAACTGGTAAACCGACAAGCTGTGCAGATTTCATGGCGGTAAATTACGGAACGGGCAATAATGTCTTGCTTTATGACATATTTCTACTATAATATAATGGATATGAAAAGAGCGTCGGAATGATTTCTGACGCTTATTTTAAGGTTTTCACGCGAATCGGAGAGAGAAGCTGTCTGTATAAAGCCTGAAACATATAGAAGGCTGGCAGGGAGTGGGCCTAAAGAACGATTGTTAGCCTTGAATGAGCATTGCTTCAGGATAGAGACACTATTTTGATATACGGAAAGGATATGGATACAAACCATGCATGCAAGAGAGAACATTCGCAATATTGCGATTATTGCCCACGTCGACCACGGAAAAACGACACTTGTCGATAAGTTGCTTCAACAGTCCGGAACATTTAGAGAACACGAGGCTGTTCAGGAGCGCGCCATGGACTCCAACGATCTGGAACGTGAACGCGGTATTACGATTTTGGCTAAAAATACAGCTATCACTTACAAAGATTACCTGATTAACATTGTAGATACACCGGGACACGCCGACTTTGGTGGTGAAGTGGAACGGATTATGAAAATGGTTGACGGCGTTTTGCTGGTCGTTGATGCTTACGAAGGCTGCATGCCGCAAACGAAATTCGTACTGCGTAAAGCGCTGGAACAAAATTTGACGCCTATCGTTGTAGTAAATAAAATTGACCGTCCGGCAGCTCGTCCGGCAGAAGTCATTGACGAAGTACTGGATCTGTTCATCGAGCTGGGTGCAAATGATGAGCAATTAGAATTCCCTGTTGTGTACGCTTCAGCACTGAACGGAACTTCCAGCATGGATGCTGAAAAGCAAGATGACAACATGCAAGCATTGTATGAAACAGTGGTAGAGCATATTCCAGCTCCAACTGAGAAAGTAGATGAGCCTCTTCAATTCCTCGTAACACTGATGGACTATAACGAATACCTGGGCCGAATTGCAGTAGGTCGGGTGAACCGCGGTATCATCAAGCAGGGACAAGCGGTCACAGTTATCCAACGTGATGGCAGCAGTAAATCAGCGCGTATTGAGAAGTTGTTCGGCTTCCAAGGACTGAAACGGATTGAAACCGATCAAGCAGGCGCGGGTGACATTGTGGCGATTGCGGGGATTAAGGACATCAACATTGGTGAAACCATTGCCGATCCAAATCATCCTGAAGCATTGCCTGTACTGAAAATTGATGAGCCTACACTGCAAATGACCTTCTTGGTTAACAACAGTCCATTCGCAGGTCGCGATGGTAAGTGGGTAACATCCCGTAAATTGCGTGAGCGTCTTCTGAAAGAACTCGAAACAGATGTCAGCTTGCGTGTTGATGAAACGGATAGCCCGGATGCCTTTATTGTATCTGGACGTGGTGAATTGCATTTGGGAATCCTGATTGAAAACATGCGTCGTGAAGGTTACGAACTGCAAGTGTCCAAACCGGAAGTTATCGTTAAGGAAATTGACGGTAAAAAAATGGAGCCAATCGAACGTCTTCTCATCGATATTCCGGAAGAAAGCATGGGCGCAGTGATGGAAAGTCTGGGCTCCCGTAAAGCCGAAATGGTCAACATGATTAATAACGGTACTGGACAGGTTCGCTTGGAATTCCTGATCCCTGCACGTGGTTTGATCGGTTACACTACAAACTTCCTGACTTTGACTCGTGGCTACGGTGTAATGAACCATGCATTTGACAGCTATGGACCATTTGTTGGCGGTCAAGTGGGTGGACGTCATCAAGGTGTACTCGTGTCCACGGAAAACGGCACCTCTACATTTTATGGTATGCTGGGCGTAGAAGATCGCGGTATTTTGTTCTTGGAGCCAGGGACTGAAATTTATGAGGGTATGATCGTTGGTGAGCACACACGTGATAACGACATTGTCGTTAACATCTGTAAGGAAAAACAATTGACGAACGTTCGCTCCGCAACAAAAGATGATACGGTTAAATTGAAAACACCTGTTATCTTCTCTCTGGAGCAGGCGCTTGAATACCTGAATGATGATGAGTATTGTGAAATCACTCCTAAATCCATTCGTTTGCGTAAAAAGATCTTGAACAAAGGTGAGCGCGAGCGTGCGGAGAAACAACGTAAAACAGCACAAGCAAATATGTAATTCATAGGATTGGTCTTCGGCCACAGCGGCGACGCCCGGAAACGGGATGCGCCGCTGTATGTGTTTTAGGATTGTAAACTTGGAGAAAGCTATATTTCTCAAAACGCAGGAAAAGGTGTTGAAGCATGAGTAATCTTTCGAATGGATTGCCTCCCCGGACACAAAGCGGGAAAAAATCCGCCAAACCGAAAAAAACGAAAAAGAAAAAAAGCTTTTTCAGATCGTTTATGAAGTTTGTCTTATTTCTACTCATTATAGGTATCTTGGCAGCAGGTGGTTATACCTACTATATTTACAATCAGGTAGAGGAAGTTTTGGATACTGGAATCAACAAGGAAGTGCCCAAAACGCAATTGGCTGAGGCTAAGCCTTTGACTATTTTATTGCTTGGAACCGACTATCGCCCTGACCATCCGACTTATTTGTCAGACGTTATTATGGTAGCTACATTGAACCCTAATGCAAAATCGTCTACCATTGTGTCTTTGCCTCGTGATACGCGTCTAGAAATGGATGGGTATAAGCCACGCAAGCTGAATGAGTATTATCCGGTGTTTAAGGCTAGAGAGAAAGAGTCTGGCGAAGTTGCTGAAGAGCAAATGAAGAAGATGATCGGCAAATATCTAAATATTAATATTGATTATGTAACGGTTATTAACTTCCAGGGCTTTAGAGATGTTGTAGATAATCTAGGTGGCGTAGATGTTACGGTTGATAAAAATATGTGTTACCGAGACCGTGCTGATGGCACCGATATTAACCTGACAGCTGGGGCCAAGCATTTGAATGGTGACCAAGCTCTTGATTTTGTTCGCTACCGCAAGTCGAATTGTCGTCCGAGAACAGCTGAATCTGACGACTTTGATCGCAATCGTCGACAAAATCAGGTGCTTCATTCCCTAATTGACCAAATGCAAACCTTTAACGCTTTGACCAAGTTTAGTGCAATTATTAAATCGGTTGATAAAAATATGATGACTGATATTGAGTCACAACAAATGAAAAATATCGTACAAACCTATTGGAATATTTCCAAGCAAAATGTAAAATACAATCCTGTAGCAGGAACATGGCGTAGTCCTTATGTGTACATTGATGAGCAACAGCTCGATTTAGCCAAACAAGCGCTACAAGAGGAATTAGCCAAAAAAGCAAGCGACAGCACTGAAGCTTCTTCCAATTCCTGAGTATGTATCTTTTTGCCCACTTATGTTATACTCGCAGCGAGTAAAGCTCTTATATAGCATAAGGGGGTTGAGGTATGTCTAAATGTAAAGTGAACCCAGTCTAGGTCCAGTGAGCAATCACTGGGCCTTTTGTGTCTAATTTTAAAAATGTACAGGCTCTGAGGCTATCTTCAGCTACACTTTTCGTTGCATTATGCTGCTTTGGGGTTCTTTTTTCAGGGAATCAGCAAGTATTAGGTAGCCGGTGAATAGGTATAGGTATGAAACATGAGATTGTCCACGCCGCTTTGGAGGGGATTTAATGAAGAAAATTTTTGTGCTGGATACGAATGTGCTGCTGCATGATCCGAAAGCCATTTTTACCTTCAAAGAACATGAAGTTGTTATTCCAGCTGTTGTTCTGGAAGAAATCGACTCCAAAAAACGCAACGCGGATGAGATTGGACGGAATGCCCGTAATGTATCGCGATTGTTGGATGGGTTGAGAGAAGTGGGGCATCTTCACAGTGGCGTTCCACTTCCCCAAGGGGGAAGGCTTAAGGTTGAGTTAAACCACCGGAGTTTTTTGAAAGTTCAGGAGATGTTCGGGGAGGTTTCGAACGATAACCGGATTTTGGCAGTCGCCTTAAATTATCATTTGGAAGAGCAGGAGCAATCTGAACCGCGTTCAGTGGTGTTGGTTAGTAAAGACGTATTAGTCAGAATCAAGGCAGATGTATTGGGGCTGCTGACTGAAGACTACCTATCCGATAGAACAGGCGATCCAAGTGAGTTGTACCCCGGATACTCGGCGATACAGGTGCATCCGTCCATCATAGATGAATTTTACTCTAACCGTTTTTTACCAATCAAACCACTGAAGCTACCTTATACGCTGTATCCACATGAATTTGTTATTTTGAAAGATGAAATGGGCACTGGAAAATCAGCACTGTTGAAAGTAAATCAGGAGGCAGAGCGATTAGAACCTTTGTACTTAAGTAACGAATCGGTGTGGGGAATCAGCGCGCGTAATGCTCAGCAGCGAATGGCATTGGAGCTTTTGCTTAATGACGATATCCCACTTGTGACCATTACTGGAAAAGCAGGTACAGGCAAAACGCTGCTGGCGCTAGCGGCGGGGTTGCTTAAAGTAGAGGATGAGCATCGATTTAAGAAACTGTTAATTGCTCGACCTGTTGTTCCTATGGGCAAGGATATCGGTTATTTACCGGGAGAAAAAGATGAAAAGCTTCGCCCCTGGATGCAACCAATCTACGACAATCTGGAGTATCTGTTTGATGCCAAAAAATCAGGCGATATCGACAAAATTTTGATGGGCTTGGGCAGTATTCAGGTGGAGGCGCTCACTTATATTCGCGGACGTTCGATACCTGGGCAATTTATTATTGTCGATGAGGCGCAAAACTTATCCCGACATGAGATCAAAACAATTGTGTCTCGGGTAGGTGAGGGGAGTAAAATCATTCTGATGGGAGATCCGGAGCAGATTGATCACCCTTACCTGGATGCAGCCAGTAATGGCTTGACCTATGTGGTGGAGCGTTTTAAGCAAGAAGGGATTAGCGGGCATATTATGCTGGAAAAAGGAGAACGCTCCAAGCTCGCGCAGTTGGCAGCTGATCTGTTATAACTTTTGATCGTTATTACAAATAATTAAGACCTCGGGAACATCCCGAGGTCTTTTGTTTTTACTTAAAGCTTAATTCGAGCTTAACTTCAAGAATGCCTTTTAAAGCATGTACTTCTGTGGCTTTGACATATGAAATAAGCTGCTGTGGGTAGAAGCCGAGATCAAAATCTTCTTCCAGCTTGTTGCGGGTCGTGTCCGGTAGTTCCAGCCCGTTAAATATCAGTCGATCTACATGAAATAGAATTGCATTTTTCGGTTCATTCTCTACCGTATAGTGACCTTCTACCCTCAATTTCATCGTTCCTTGTTGACCATCTACCACAATCCGATCCTGCACAAAGGAGAAATTGAAGTGATTAAACAATTCATTCTCTGACTTTAAAAAACGGTTAAATTCCTCTTCACGAATGCTTATCGTGATGATTTTTCCATTTGTAACCATGGCTCCTTGCTGGTGTTGAATGAATTGGGGCAGATCCTGCATCGCTTGAGCTAATGCTTTAAAGTGTTTATTTACCTCGTATACCCCTACATTCTCCCAATAAGCTGTCATTTCACCAATTAGCTTGCGTAGGGTTTCAGGGCTATCACTGGCGTTAACGCCGTCATCTACACGCGACTGGAGTTGGAGAATCCGTTTACGTTGTGCCAGTAGGTTTGTTTTAACCGTCTCCAGTTCCGTCGTGGCTTGGGCAACTTGCTGCTCTGTTTTTCGCATAAATTGATAATTGGATTCGTATTCCTGAAGCACATCCTGATCGTGACTAATCAATAATAAGTAATAATCGTACAAAGAGAGAAGTTGCTTTATACTTTTAGCCCCTAGCACTACACTCAGCAGCTTGTCCCTTTCTCCCATATAGTAAGATCGCAGTACAGAACCTGCACGCTCACGTTGTAGGTCCATTTGCTTCTGTTGATCAGCTAGACTACTACGCAGTTCCTGCTGACGCTGTAAAAGAGCCTGCTGCTCCTGACTAATTCGCTCGATTTCATGGTCGATCTCCACGATAGACAGACTATCTTGTAAAATCTGATTTTCTTCAGGAGTGGGAGCGGCCAAAGTAGGACATACATATATGGTAGTCAGCATCATAATGAGGGCCAGCAGGGTACAGATCGCGATTTTTATTCGTTTATTCATTTAGTTTCCCCTTTTATGTATTCCAGAAAAAGACTAATGGTAATGTATATGATCCTTTTTTATTCTTTAACCATTCATTTTATTGTACAGCAGTCAGAGCATGCTTGAAACCCGAAACTGTTTACTTCACGTATGAGTTCTGGCAGAAATGGAAATACAATTTAGTATCAAATAGATTCTATGAACTCTACGAGAGGCATAGGAATGAATAAACAGCTTTTATACCCTATTCAAATACCGGCAAGATCGGTTCATGAAGACGGTTATTTCAGGATGTTGTTAGGAGGGCTAGAGGCATGACTGCAATAAGACAAGATGCATGGAGTGCGGAAGATGACTTGATATTGGCGGAGGTGACATTGCGGCATATCCGGGAAGGTGGAACACAGCTCGCTGCGTTTGAGGAGGTTGGACAAAAAATAGGTAGAACCTCTGCAGCATGCGGCTTTCGTTGGAATAGCTGCGTGCGCAAACGTTACGATGAAGCGATTGGCATTGCCAAAGCACAGCGCCAGAAGCGCAGTTATATTCGTAAGCAGAGCCCGGTAGGTGTATCGCAGGTGGCGGCCTTTGCCACGCTCGATCCAGTCGAAGGGGGATACAGAACAGATGGAACGAGCGAAGATACGTTATCTATTGATGCAGTAATTCGCTTCTTGCGTCAATGGAAGGGATCTATGCAGGAGACGAATCGGCAGATTAAGATGCTGGAGAAAGATTTGCGGGAAAAGGAAGAAGAATTAAATCAGCTTCGCTCCATTAATGACCGGCTGTCCAAAGAAGTGAATGATGTGCAGACCGACTATCGTGTTGTAAATGATGATTATAAAGCTCTGATTCAGATTATGGACCGTGCCCGGCGATTAGCTTTAATCACTGAAGATGAGGAAGAGCTTAAATCCAGGTTCAAAATGGACGCTAATGGGAATCTGGAGCGCATTGAGTAGCAAGATTACAATAGCTATCTAAATAAAACGTCAACTATCGTTTGTCCGTAGTTGGCGTTTTTTGTTATTTCATTGGAGTGCATATGATATAGTAGAAAAAAAGATGGAAGCGAGACGATACAAAGTGATTGATATTATTGGAGCGGGTTCGCTGGGATTGCTGTTTGCCGGGAGATTATCGGCCACGGGTGCTACAGTAAGGCTGTGGACACGAACACTTGAACAGGCACACATCATTGCTCGTGAAGGGATCACTGTCCTTGATAATGAGGGGCAGGTGGTTGTTCATGTGGCGGGGGACCAATTAAAGGTAGCGCCATTGGCAGATTGGCAACGGTTAAATTCACAGGCTCCGGCACGGTGGATTATGTTTTTGACCAAACAGGGAGCGATAGGAGAAGTACTGGAACAGATCCAGCCTGTGGCTCAAACGGAAACAGATCCAGGGATTATTTGTTTGCAAAATGGAATCGGTCATATAGAACGCATCAGGCAGGCGTGGCCTAAAGCTGTATTATACCCTGCTGTGACAACCGAAGGAGCCAAGAAACAGGGGGCAGCATCCATTTTGCATGCAGGATCGGGCGTGACTGAAATTGGATTTTCGGAGGAAGGAGAGGGGGAGCACAACAATCAATTCAAACAATGTGTGCTAAATCGGCTGCTTGCAGCAGGATTTGACGTTTGCTTGTCGAAAGAAATCGAGAAAGGGATTTATCGCAAGTTGTTGATTAACGCTGTGATCAATCCACTGACAGCCGTATGGCGAGTTCGAAATGGCGAGCTGCTATCGGAGCCTGTTCGAATACATATGATGCGTAAGCTATATGATGAAGGCATTCAAGTGTATGAAGCTCATGGTATCCGCTGGGAAAGTTCATGGTGGGATCAAATTATGGATGTTTGCCGGGCAACGGCAGAGAATCACTCATCTATGCTAGCTGATGTACTTGCACAGTCCATGACCGAAGTTGCTTCCATTAACGGGCAACTGGTGCAGATGGCAAAGCGAGCTGGGATTAGTGCACCAACTCATGAGGTATTGTGGCAATTAATTGAAGGAATGCGGCTAAAAGAGGGGTGATCAGTTGAGTCTTATACAAGGTACTATTATCACTTTCAGTATTCTTCCCTTTTTTCCGTTTTTGATCGTGTTTGCGGTTTGTCGCTACATTCTTAAAATGGAAAAGAAGAAATCATTGCTTACTTCTATGGATATTACCACTTTTTTTCTGATATTTTCCGTCGCAGCACTCTTTAATGTCCTGTTTACATCCCGATTCGGTTTTTATTTGATTCTACTGCTCTTGTTACTGGCATTGGGTTTAATTGGAGGAGCTCAAAACCGAATAAAGGGAAAGGTTGATGGTAAAAGATTATGTAGAGCGGTCTGGAGATTAACTTTTATGGCGATGACATTGGCGTATACTTTGTTGACTGTTGTTGGTATATTTAAAAATATATTCAACTCTATGTGATGAAATATGACATCGAATGATGAAAAAATATGAATTAATCATGTTTTTTTGAAAAAAAAGCTCAATTTGAAGAAATGTAATGTAGATTTTTTTGACCGCTGGTTGTATAATCTATAAACATATACCACTTTAGAACTAGGGGGAAAACGCTAGATGAAAAGGAAAAGCTTTTTAGTCCTTTTGACACTCGTTCTTGCAGTTGGCGCACTGCTCGCAGGTTGCGGCGGCAAGAATGATACCAATGGTAAGGGCGCACAAGAAAACACCTCGACTACGCCGGCCCCGGCCGACAAGCAAATTTTGCGCGTTAACCTTTCTTCCGAGCCGCCAACCTTCGATCCGGCACAAGCTCAGGATAGTCAAACCAACGCGGTTCTGAAAACTTTGTATGAAGGTCTCGTACGTATGGGTCCTGACGGCAAAGAAATCCCTGGCGTAGCTGAATCTTGGAAAATCTCCGATGACGGCAAAACCTACACGTTCAAGCTTCGTGATACTGCAAAATGGAGTAATGGCGACCCAGTCAAAGCAAGTGACTTCGTATTCGCTTGGCAACGGGTATTGGACCCTTCGACGGCTCCTGCACCTCCATATGCTTACCAATTGTACTATATCAAAAATGCTGAGGGCTACAACCTGAGCACTTCGAAATCTTATAAAGGAACAAAAATTACAGACTTTAAAGATGTAGGTGTCAAAGCTGTTGATGACCATACATTGCAAGTAGAACTGGAACACCCAACTCCTTACTTCCTGGGATTGACTTCTTTCTACACTTTCTATCCTGTAAATCCTTCTATTAAAGGTAATGACAAGTGGGCAGTTCAGAAAGATAGCATGATTACTAACGGACCTTTCACATTAACGGCTTGGGATAGCGGTCAAAAGATCGAAGTTTCCAAGAACGAAAACTACTGGGGTAAAGACGAAATCAAGTTGAGCAAGATTACAATGTCCCTTGTAAATAGTGGTGCAACTGAACTGGCTTCGTACAGAAGTGGACAACTTGATTATTCAGGTATGCCAAACGGCGAAATCCCTACTGATCAAATTACAGCTGTGAAAAACGAATTGCCTAATGAATTTAAGGCTAAAGGAATTGCAAGTACGTACTACTATCTGTTTAATGTAACAGAAAAACCATTTAATAATGCTAAAATCCGTAAAGCGTTTGCGATGGCTATTCAACGCCAACCGATCGTTGAACGTGTAACAATGGGCGGTCAAATTCCTGCTTACGGCTTTGTACCTCCAGGCATCAAAGGAGTTTCTCAAGAATTCCGTAGTGAGCATAAAGATGATTTCTTCAAAGAAGATTTCACTGAAGCGAAAAAATTGCTTCAAGAAGGTATGAAAGAAGAAGGAATGACTACGCTTCCTACAATAACAATGCTGTACAACTCCAGTGAAAGTCACCAAAAGATTGCTTTGGCAGTAGCTGATATGTGGAAGAAAAACCTTGGTGTAGATGTTAAAACTCAAAACCAAGAGTGGGGCGTATTTATCCAAACACGTAACAAGCTGAATTTCCAAATCGCTCGTGGTGGTTGGTCTGCTGACTATAATGATCCGATGACATTCCTGGATATGTGGACAACAGGCAATGGTAACAACAACTCAGGTTACGCTAACCCTGCGTATGATGAATTGATTAAAGCTGCCAAAACAGAAACTGATCCAGCTAAACGAATGGAAGATTTCGCGAAGGCAGAGAAAATTCTGGTTCAAGATGATATGGTAATGCTTCCGATCTATTACTATTCAAATGTTTCTTTAACGAAACAGAATGTAAAAGACATTGCGCTTGACTTTAGTGGAGCAATTGATTTCACAAGAGCGTATATTACACAGTAACTGAAGCTTAATTCTGAAGTTTGATAGTTACTTCGGGATATATATGTGGATTGAACCATATATATCCCGTTTTTTTTGTGTGTCCTAGTCTTTTCCATCATCATGTAACCATGCAAATAAGTAGATTGGACAGTCCAATTCTATTTCGATAAAATCGAATGGTGTCGAAAAAAATTTATGGGGGGTGTAAACGGGCAATGACGCGTTATTTGATCAGTAAATTCTTTTATATGTTGCTGTCTTTGTTCATTCTGATCTCTGCGACGTTTTTTCTCATGAAAGCAATTCCGGGTAACCCCTTCATGAGTGAAAAAGCGACTTCTCCTGAGATTCAAGCCCGGTTAATGGAACAATATGGGCTGGATAAGCCTGTATATGTCCAATATTTTAAATACTTAGGTGATATTGCTTCAGGTGATTTTGGTATTTCTATGAAAAAACTGAATCAAAGTGTAACTGACATTATCGGACAAACGTTTACGGTTTCCCTCAAACTCGGTTTTGTTGCCATAATCGTGTCGATAATTGTCGGTATCTTGCTAGGAATGCTAGCAGCTTTGTATCATCGTAGGCTCATAGATAACGTCGCTATGGTATTAGCTATTATGGGGATTGCGGTTCCCAGCTTCGTTCTGGCATCGTTAATTCAATTTTTCTTTGCTCAACAGTTAGGCTGGTTTAATGTTATGGGCTTTGAAGGCCCGATGGATTACTTCTTGCCAGTTGCGGCTCTATCTGCTTCACCGATTGCGTTTATCGCTCGACTAACGCGTTCCAGTATGCTGGAAGTGCTTCATGCAGATTACATTAAGACTGCCAAGGCTAAAGGCTTGAAATCCATTACAATTATGTTCAAACACGTTATACGTAATGCCATTCTGCCGGTTGTTACCTATGTAGGACCAATGACAGCCAATATTATTACAGGTTCGGTTGTTATTGAACGAATCTTCGGGATTGGCGGTATCGGTAAGGTGTTCGTAGATAGTATTACAACCCGTGATTATACGATGATTATGGGAGTTACTATTTTTTACGGTATTTTGCTGATGGTGGCACGTTTTATTACGGATATTGCATATGGATTTATTGATCCGCGGATTAAGCTTACTGGCGGGAAGGAGGGATAACTTTATGTCTGTTAAAGATAATGCTGTGAACTTGGATAAACTTCAGGTGAAACCGGAAGATTTCCAGAGGGTCGGAGCGGATGAAAAGCAGTCTGAAGTTATTCAGCGTGAAAGCTTATCCGCTTGGCGAGATGCTTGGGAGCGACTTCGTAAAAATAAATTGGCTATGACGAGCTTAAGCGTTTTGGTTCTCATTGTGCTTGCTTCAATTATTGGTCCGATGCTGTCGCCATACGATGACCGCACGAATGATTTGTTGAGCACCAATCTTCCTCCATCGGCGGAACATTGGTTCGGAACAGATGATCTGGGGCGTGATATGTTTGTACGTACTTGGATGGGCGCACGGATTTCATTGATTATTGGTTTGGCTGCTGCAATGATTGACTTGATGATTGGTGTAATTTATGGTGGAATTATGGGTTACTTTGGTGGCCGCGTTGATGAAATCATGAATAAATTTTCTGAAATCTTGTATTCGATTCCTTACTTGCTTGTTACAATTCTGTTGCTGGTTGTACTGGAGCCAAGTATCACCACAATTATTATTGCGCTCTGTGTAACAGGGTGGATTAACATGTCGTGGATTGTACGTGGTGAAATGCTGCAACTTAAAAACCGAGAATTCGTACTTGCTTCCCGTTCAATGGGTGCTGGTGCAGGTCGTTTGTTGTTCCGTCACTTGTTGCCTAACGCGGTAGGACCAATCATTGTCACATTGACCTTGACGGTTCCAAGCGCTATTTTCTCCGAGGCATTCCTGAGCTTCCTTGGATTAGGGGTACAGGCTCCTCAGGCGTCGCTGGGTTCAATGATTGAATCAGCTCTGACAGGGTGGATGTATTATCCGTGGCGGATGCTTTTCCCAGCAGGTTTGATCAGTTTGATTATGCTTGCGTTCAACCTTTTTGGCGACGGCTTGCGTGATGCGCTTGATCCGAAGTTGAAGAAATAGGAGGTGAGATCATGGTGAGTAGCAACAATTTAATTGAGGTTGAAGGTCTTAAAAAGTATTTTAATGTTGGCAAAAACCGTGTGCTCAAAGCGGTGGATAACCTGAATTTCTATATTCGTGAGGGTGAAACGCTGGGTATGGTTGGCGAATCCGGTTGTGGTAAATCTACAGCGGGTCGTACTATTTTGCGCTTGTATGAACCTACAGCAGGTAGCGTACGTTTTAACGGCACAGATATTTACAAATTATCACCGGGTAAAATGAAAGCAATGCGTCGTGATATGCAGATGATCTTTCAAGATCCGTATGCATCATTGAACCCGCGTTTTACTGTGTCTGATATTATTGGTGAGGCACTGGATATTCACAATATGGCAGGTAGCCGTGCAGAACGTAAAAAACGGATTGAGGAGTTACTTGATCTGGTTGGTTTGAACCCTGACCATGCAACACGCTATCCGCATGAGTTTTCTGGTGGCCAACGTCAACGGATCGGTATTGCCCGTGCATTGGCTGTTAATCCTAAGTTCATCATTTGTGATGAGCCGATTTCAGCGCTTGACGTATCCATTCAGGCTCAAGTTGTCAACCTGTTAAAAGAGCTTCAAGAACGTCTGGGCCTGACGTACCTGTTCATTGCGCATGATCTGTCGATGGTCAAGCACATTAGTGATCGGGTAGCTGTAATGTATAGAGGCAGAATGGTGGAGCTTGCTGAAAGCTCTGAATTATATGCCAATCCGATTCATCCGTATACGAAAATGCTTTTGTCGGCTATTCCACTTCCTGACCCGGAAGTCGAAGCCAACAAAAAACGAATTATTATGCCTGACGATCAAGGCGGACCGATTCATAACGCGTCCGATAATAAGGCAGGGGCTTATAACCTGGAAAATGCCACGCTTATCGAAGTGTCTAAAGGACATTTTGTAGCTGAACCTTACGCTTGATCTTGTTCTATATACCAACCGCCGAGTTATTCGGCGGTTTTTTTTATAGGAAGCTTTGACGTGGACAGGGGCTTTCGGTACAATCAAGCAGTAAGGTTTTGGTGGAGACAGGAGGCAGACCCATGAAAATAGTTCCGGAAACGCTTCGCGGAGGGTCGGCTTTGGCAGAAGACTACATACAGGGTACAGGACGCGCAAGCGATTTGTATGAATATGATATTCTGCACGCCGATGCTTATGCCCAAAGGGCGAAGTGGCTGGATAAAACGGAGCATCTGCGATTAAACCGTAAGGATGTCGTAGCATGTCTTCGTATATACAATGAGCAACACAACTCGCATGAGGTGGTTCATGCTTCATTGGATCGTTTGGAAAGTCCAGATGCTTTAGTAGTCGTTGGCGGACAGCAAAGTGGACTATTCACAGGTCCGATGCTGGTCATTTACAAAGCTGCTACGATTATTAAAGCAGCTAGAGAAGCTGAGGAACGGCTTGGACGTCCGGTTATTCCGATTTTCTGGATTGCTGGTGAAGATCATGACTGGGACGAGGTCAATCATACATACGTAATGGCGAAAGACCCGCAAGCAGTTAAAATCAAGCTGAATAAGCAGCCTGAACGCCGTTCTTCAGTTAGTGGCATTAAAGTCGATACGGTTGAGTGGAAACAAGCGATGGCGGATATAGAGCAAAGCTTGCCAGATTCAGAACATAAGACTGATATTATGCGCATGATTGAGCAGGGTGTGACAAAATCATATGGATTAAGTGAGGCCTTTGCCAGGCTGATGGGCCGTTTGTTTGGTGCCTATGGATTGGTGCTCATGGATTCTGCAGATCCTTTACTGCGCAAGCTGGAGGCATCCGTTTTTAGACAGTTGGTTCAGCACAATGATGAGTTGGAGACAGCGTATAAGACAACCGCTACGCGGATCGTGGACTATGGTTATCATTTACAAGCGGATGTGCATGAAGGTGGTGCGAACCTTTTTTACATTCATGAAGAGGAACGCCTGCTGCTTTTCAAAAAAGCTGGTTTATTCACAGATCGACGCGGTTTGGTGGCATTTACAGCGGATGAACTGCTTGAAGAAATAGATAGACACCCCGAACGTTTTAGTAACAATGTACTAACCCGTCCGCTCATGCAGGATTCACTGTTCCCGGTACTGGGATCTGTGCTGGGTCTAGGAGAAATTGCCTACTGGGCAATTACACGGGACGCTTTTGGAGTGCTCGGGATGCAGATGCCAATACTGCTGCCCCGTATGTCTTTTACATTGATGGAGCCAGGCGTGGAGAAGCATATGCTTAAGTACGAACTAACTTTTGGTCAAGTTAGAGACGGGCTTGAGGAACGAAAAAAGCAATGGATTGCCACTCAAGATCAGCTTGGAATGCAGGATCAGTTTTCCGAGGCTAAGGATGCTTTTATCCGTATGTATAAACCGCTTATACAGCAGACAGGAATGATAGAGAAAGGTTTGCTACAGCTCGGAGAAACCAACTGCGAGAAAATTCTGGGGCAGATTGACTATCTGGAGGCAAAGGTGCAGGAAGCGCTGCTTCGGCAAAATGGAACAGCACTTCGCCATTGGGATCATATCGAATGGTCGCTTTTCCCATTTGGACAGCCGCAGGAGCGTGCGTATACCATCTATCATTTTCTGAACCGTTACGGTCTCGACCTGATGGATATGATTATGAACGTACCTTTGGATTTGTCGGGGACGCATCGTGTGATTTATGTATAATGATTATAAATGAATTTAACTAATATATAGGAGGAAATAACGTATGACTTCCCATTCTCTGCAAAATAGCATTATTCACGATCTTAAATTGGCCCCTGAAGGGCATTTGAAAATTGATTGGGTAGAAGCCCATATGCCGGTATTGAACCGCATACGTCAACAATTCGAGCAAGAGCAGCCTTTTGCCGGTCTGAAGGTAACGATTTGTTTACATCTGGAGGCCAAAACGGCTTATCTGGCTAAAGTGGTACAAGCAGGTGGAGCACAGGTCACCATTACGGGTAGTAACCCTTTGTCAACACAAGATGATGTTTGCGCCGCATTAGTTGAAGATGGCGTTACGGTATTGGCTAAATACAACCCAGAACCAGAGGAATTCAAGAATTTGCAAATCAAGGCACTGGAAACTAAGCCAGATCTCATTATAGATGACGGTGGCGACCTGGTTACTCTGTTGCAATCTGAACGGCCTGATCTGATTTCTACGATCCGTGGAGGAGCAGAGGAGACCACTACAGGGATTATTCGTTTGAAGGCTTTGGAAAAAGAAGGGCAGCTTCACTTTCCGATGGTGGCTGTAAATGATGCTTACTGTAAATATTTGTTCGACAACCGCTATGGTACGGGTCAGTCAGCTTTCGACGGTATTATTCGTACGACTAATCTGGTTGTGGCAGGAAGTACAGTGGTTGTGGTGGGTTATGGATGGTGTGGCAAAGGAGTTGCAATGCGTGCAAAAGGGCTGGGAGCCAACGTTGTTGTAACTGAAGTTGATCCAATCAAGGCTGTAGAAGCCCATATGGATGGTTTTCATGTATTGCCAATGGTGGAAGCTGCCAAACTGGGTGACTTCTTCATTACAGTAACTGGAAATAAAGCTGTAATTACAGGGGAGCACTTTGATGTTATGAAGGATGGAGCTGTGCTGTGTAACGCAGGGCATTTTGATGTGGAGGTTAGTAAGCCTGAGCTTGCCAAACGCTCCGAATCCATTCGCACGGTACGTCGCAATATCGAGGAATACCGCTTTAAAGATGGACGTAAAATGTATTTGCTCGCAGAAGGGCGTCTCGTGAATCTGGCTGCCGCTGACGGTCATCCTGCAGAGATTATGGATACCACATTTGCGCTTCAGGCACTCGGCTTGAAATATGTGAATGATCGTTACAACGAGCTGGGCAAAGCCGTGATTAATGTTCCTTATGAAATTGATGAGCAAGTGGCTCGATTCAAGCTTGATAGTCTGGGAATCAAGATTGATACATTAACAGAAGACCAAAAAGTCTATCTGGACAGCTGGAACGCGTAATCATTTTCAGTAACGATGTCCGCTGCAGGAGTATTGCATTTTTTAATGTAATTGCTTGTATAGGTTGACATATGGAACGAGTATAAGCCCTTTATTCCATGATGTTTCGAAACCTGATGCATATTGTCGGGGATTCGGCTTCATGGGATAAGGGGCTTTTTGGCATCTTATGACGCAGGGCTACAATAACAGACAGCATGCCATGAATCTAGAATTATCACTTTTTCGTCATGAAAAAGAGGTCTTTGATTTTTTAAAGCGAATCTATTATGCTTAGGTGGTGGAAAGTGGGCCAAAGTGGGAGAATGGGGTAAGGGGTGACGAAACCAATGTTTATGGGGGAGTTCCAACATAGCATTGATGAGAAGGGACGGCTTACTGTCCCGGCCAAGTTTCGTGAACTTCTTGGTGCCTCGTTCGTGGTTACCCGCGGGCTGGATCAATGCCTCTTCGTGTATCCCATGGATGAGTGGGCTGTTATGGAGAAAAAACTTAAAGCACTGCCTTTGATGAAGGCTGATGCGCGGGCGTTTACTCGTTTTTTTTTCTCGGGGGCGACTGAATGCGAATTGGACAAACAGGGCAGGGTAAATTTACCGGGGAATTTGTGCGAATACGCCAAGCTTACAAAAGAGTGCGTCGTATTGGGAGTGTCCACCCGGGTAGAGATTTGGAGCAAGCACACTTGGGAGCAATATTTCAACCAATCAGAAGAAGCATTTAACGACATTGCTGAGAAATTGGTTGATTTCAACTTTGAATTGTAATTTAGGAGGTCAGCCGTTTGTTTCACCACATTACCGTACTCAAGGAAGAAGCAACACAGGCACTAAACATCAGGCAGGACGGGATTTATGTGGACTGCACGTTGGGAGGGGCAGGACACAGTTCCGTCATTGCATCACAGCTTGGCCCTGAGGGGAGGCTTATTGCCTTTGATCAGGACGACTGGGCATTGAACAATGCACGAGAGAAGCTGTCAGCCTATGAAGGAAAGATTTCATTAGTGAAATCCAACTTCCGCCACTTGCAGGACAAGCTGGCCGAACTGGGATTGCCCGAAAAAGACGGCGTCCCGCAGGTCCAGGGTATTTTGTTCGACCTGGGTGTATCCTCGCCCCAGTTCGATGAGGGGGAGCGGGGATTCAGTTACAATCATGATGCGCCGCTTGATATGCGGATGGATCAGAGCAGTTCGCTTACGGCATACGAAATTGTTAATGAATGGCCGGAAGCGGAGATTGCGCGGATCCTGTTTCAATATGGAGAAGAGAAGTTCTCCAGGCGGATCGCAAAGATCATGGTTGAACGTAGAATGAACAAGCCTATTCACACAACGGGGGAACTTGTCGATATTATCAAAGAAGGAATTCCGGCTGCGGCACGCAGAACCGGGGGACATCCGGCTAAACGCAGTTTTCAGGCTTTACGGATTGCTGTGAATGATGAGCTGGGTGCACTGGAAGATACTTTGCATCAGGCAGTAAGATGTCTGGCTCCAGGGGGCAGAATTTCGGTTATTACGTTTCATTCCTTGGAGGATCGGATATGCAAGCATATTTTCAAGGAGTATTTAGCGAAAAGCATCTATCCGTCTGATTTGCCGATTCTGGATGACAAAATGGTAGGCGATCTAAAGCTGGTGAATCGTAAGCCGATTGTGGCATCAGAACAGGAATTGGAGCTTAATCCACGATCCCGGTCAGCCAAGCTGAGAGTTGCCGAAAAATTGTAAATTTAATGGAGAAGGAGAGGCGACATGGCTTATACACGCGGTAATTTGGCTGTAAAAGAAAGAGCCCGTCAGGAACAGGTTCAGCAACAACGGTATCGTGAGACCACCAAAGTCGTTACACGCCGCAGAGAGCTGCCGATTCGAGAAAAGCTGCTGTATCTATTGACACTTGTAGCATGCATTGTCATTGCGGGGACGTTGATTGGCAGATATGCTCACATTTATCAAATTAATTATGCGATTAATACAGCCAGCAAGGACATTTCCAAATTACAGACCAATATCGCCCAATTGAAGATTCAGAAGGAACGTCTGGAGAATCAGATTGTGCCGACTGCGAAGGAACAAGGATATATCGAACCAACAAGAGAGCCCATTCGTGTGGAAAAGCAGGCTGCCAAATAGTTAAGAGCATAGCATCAAGCTATGCTCTGACGTATATTTTTTTGCAGAGAGGTTTGAGCTATGGTCAAAAGAATAAAGCTTCGCACACTGCTGATAGGGGGATGTATTACCCTCTTTTTTCTTGTTCTGCTACTTAAAGTATTTTGGATTCAAGTCGTAAGTGGGGAATATTGGCATAATCTAGTAGTTACACAGGTAGAAAAAGATCAGGTGATTCAACCCAAGCGTGGAACCATAATGGACCGTAAAGGGAATGTACTAGCTACGGATGCACCGGCTTACACGGTGGTTGTCAACCCTAGCATCATTCAAGAGTATGATCTGGAGAATGAGGTTGTAGCCAAGCTGCATCAGCTACTCAAAACGCCTGAAGATGAGCTGAGAAGACATCTATCTGCAAAGGATAAAGAGGGTAACTATTTAAAAAACCGTGAGATTCGTAATGGAGGCTGGAAGGTAGACCCTGAGGTGAAAACACAGGTCGATACGTTCAAAGAGTATTTGAAGGATAAGTATGAGGTAGTTGGAGCTGTGGACACTGTTCAGGAATCCAAACGCTATTATCCGGAAAATAAGCTGGCTTCTCATATCCTTGGCTATCAACGAAAAGATGGTACTGCAGGTATGGGGTTGGAAGCTTATTACAATAAAGAGCTCTCTGGCACGGCTGGAAAGCTTCTGTATCAGCGGGACCGAAAGGGAGTTCCTCTTCAGGGATCGGAAAGTGTCTACGAGCCGGCACAAAATGGTAAAAATTTAAAGCTGACGGTTGACGATACGATTCAGTATTATATAGAGGATGCCATGCAGCAGGCGATTGCAACATATAATCCGAAAACGATGACGGTTGTAGCAGCTGATCCCAAAACAATGGATGTTCTCGGTATGGCAAGCTACCCGAATTTTAATCCCAATACATATGGGAGTGCATCTTTGGAAAATTTCCGTAATAATGCTACACAGTCGATCTATGAGCCAGGTTCTACGTTTAAGATAGTAACCTTGGCTGCTGCGGTCCAAGAAAAGGTATTTAATCCGAATGAGACCTATCAATCTGGTATGATTCGCGTCGGAGGCTGGGATATTCGTGACGTAAGCCGTAACTGGGGAACGTTAACCTATCTTCAAGGGGTCAAGCGTTCAAGTAACGTCGGTTTCGTCCATTTGGGACTGAATAAGTTGGGTGGCGAGAGGCTGAAGAAATATATCAATAACTTTGGATTTGGTATGAAAACAGGCATCGATCTTCCAAGTGAGTCTACCGGAGCTATTACATTCCATACCCAGTACAAATCCGAAGTCGCGACGGCTGCATATGGACACGGACGTGTTCAGGTAACGCCAATTCAGCAGGTGGCAGCGATCTCGGCAATTGCTAACGGAGGGAAGTTGATGCAGCCTCATCTGGTGAAGGAAATTATAAACCCAGATACAGGCGAAGTGCAGACGATTCAACCGAAGGAAGTCCGCCGAGTGATTACTCAGGAATCTGCAGCTCAGACAAGCAGCTATCTGGAGCAGGTCGTGTCTGACCAAGAAATTGGTACGGGACGTCTTGCTTATATCGACGGGTACCGTGTTGCTGGTAAAACAGGGACGGCGACGAAAGTCGTCGGAAAAGTTTACGATCATTCGAAGGATGTCGTGTCTTTTATTGGTTTTGCACCAGTAAATGATCCGAAAATAGCTGTCTTAGTTGTTATGGATGAACCTAACAAATCGGTAGGCGGCGGTACAGCAGCAGCACCTGTGTTTAAAAAAATCGTGTCCCAATCGCTGCAGTATATGGGGGTTCCCAAAACAGGAACCAAAACGAATAAATCAGGTGAAGCTGCAGTAAAAACGGTGAATTTGCCAACGGTACCACAATTAACAGGCCAAGTGAAGAAGGATGCGCAAAATGCATTGCTCAAACAGGGGATTGCTTACGAAACGGTAGGTAAAGGCTCCAAAATTGTTCGTCAGTATCCTGAAGCAGGCGTCAAAATGAAACCAGGACAGCGCATTTATTTGCTGACTGAGGATAGTGCCAACATGACGATTCCCGATTTTACAGGTGTCTCGTTGCGTGACACACTTCAAGTTCTGACGCTTATGAAGGTTGGTGTTCAGGTAAGCGGTGAAGGGTATGTTGTCTCTCAAAAGGCACAAATGGTAAATGGCAAGCGGGTCGTCAGTGTTACGCTTCAGCCGGCCAAAGAAACAGTGACCGGAGTGAAGCCGGAGGAAACACAGGATTCGACCACTGGAGTTGCAGTTAACGAGACTGGTAATGCAACGAAAACGGAGGCTGATACTAAAACCAAAACCGATACTACTGCGGATACTGAAACAAATGCGGGAACTCCTAAGGGAGGGATATCTGCTGTAGCAGATGAAAAAAGTGCTGCCGCGATTAAAGGCGAAGATAACTGATAGCTTGTTCTAATGTCCGTTCTTTTGAATATTCATGAGGTAAGACATGTCATGAGTATTTGAGGAACGGAGGGGGCGCGTTTGAAAAAATCTAACGTGACCATGCGGCGTAGGCTGGTATGGGGGCTACTGGGATTGTTTGTATTGTTTGCGGCCTTGTCGATCCGGCTCGCCTATGTTCAATTGGGTAAAGGAGGCGAGCTCTCAGCCAAGGCTGAGGATTCGTGGCGCCGCAATATTCCTTTTGCCGCCAAGCGTGGCGAAATTTTGGATCGGCAGGGTACTGCGCTGACCTATAATGTCAGTTCGCCGACTGTCATGGCGATACCAGTACAGATTAAGGAGCCGGAAGAAACGGCACGCAGGCTGGCGCCCTTGCTAGATATGAGTGAGGATAAAGTGCTCAAGCTGATTACCAAACGAACAGCAAGCCAAAAACTTCAGCCCGGCGGACGAAAAATTACGATGGAGAAAGCCCAGAAAATTCGTGATTTGAAGCTGCCGGGTATCGTTGTTGCTGAAGACAACAAACGTTATTATCCTTATGGTGATCTAGCGGCTCATATTCTTGGATTTACCGGAATTGATAATCAAGGGCTGACAGGTGTAGAGAAGCAGCAAAACAGCAAGCTTCGAGGAATCGATGGAAGCATCGCGTATTTATCAGACGCAGGTGGCCGCCTGATGCCTGGTTCTTCTGAAAAGTACATTGAACCGAAGGATGGACTGAATTTACAATTAACCATTGATAAATCGGTGCAATCCATTATGGAACGGGAGCTTGACCAAGCCATGGTCAAATTTCAGGCGAAGTCCGCGCTGTCTATTGCGATGAACCCCAAGACGGGTGAAATATTAGGCATGGCTGGACGACCAAGCTATGAGCCAGCGCTTTACAAGCAATATGCGCCTGAAATTTATAATCGAAATCTGCCAATTTGGATGACATATGAACCTGGTTCTACTTTTAAAATTATTACACTGGCCGCTGCCTTGGAAGAAAAGAAGGTTAATCTTAAAAATGACCGTTTCTTTGATCCGGGATATATTGAAGTCGGTGGAGCACGCCTGCGTTGTTGGAAAAAAGGCGGGCATGGCAGCCAGACCTTTCTTCAAGTGGTGGAAAATTCATGCAATCCGGGTTTTGTAACGTTGGGACAACGTCTGGGCAAAGAAACACTGTTCAAGTACATTCGCAATTTCGGCTTCGGCAGCAAAACAGGAATTGACATGATCGGTGAGGGCAATGGCATTTTGTTCAAGCTACCTCAGGTCGGACCTGTAGAGCTGGCTACTACGGCCTTTGGTCAAGGGGTATCTGTCACTCCGATTCAGCAGGTTACGGCTGTGTCGGCAGCAATCAATGGTGGCAATCTTTATAAGCCTCACATCACAAAAGGCTGGATTCAGCCCGAAACCGGAAAGGTTCTAGAAAAAGTGGAGCCGGAACTGGTGCGTAGAGTTGTTTCAGAGGATACCTCTCGACAGGTAAGGGAAGCGCTGGAAAGTGTTGTAGCTAAAGGTACAGGTCGTCCTGCCTTTATTGAGGGTTACCGGGTTGGAGGTAAAACGGGTACAGCACAAAAGGTGATTAACGGACGTTATTCTTCCTCGGAGCATATTGTATCCTTTATTGGTTTTGCTCCGGCGGATGATCCGCAAATCGTCGTCTATACTGCTGTCGATAACCCGAAAGGGATTCAATTCGGCGGTGTGGTTGCTGCGCCAATCGTGCAAAATATTTTAAAGGATGCACTGATTGCCTTGAAAATACCGCCTCGTACCAATCAAATTGCCAAAGAGTACAAGTATGGGGAAAAACCGATCGAAACGGTACCCGATCTAGTAGGTGCCACTGCAGCTGATTTATACGAAGATATGAATATGAACTTTATGCTCGTGAAATCTGGGTCAGGCAAGACGGTCATAAGTCAGGCACCGAAGCCAGGCTCTCGATTGGAACGAGGATCAACGATCCGTATATATATGGGGGATTGATAGGTTCTTTTTATACCATACTATGAATAACGAGAGAGCAATGGAGGAATGTAAGATGCAGCTTCAACAATTGGCTTCACTGCTGGCCGTCTCCCGAGTGGTGGGTGACGGTACAGTGGATTGCCGAGGAATCGGGGCGGATTCACGTCGTGTCCAGCCGGGAGACTTATTTCTGTGCTTACCCGGGTTTACAGTAGATGGACATGACTATGCTGGGCAGGCCGTTGCGTCCGGAGCGGCGGCTTTGGTCGTAGAGAGAGAACTGGATGTGCCTGTTCCGCAGCTTGTTGTTAAGGATGCGCGACATGCCATGGCGGTTTTGGCGGATTATATGTTTGATTCACCAAGCCGCCGTATGCGCATGATCGGCATAACCGGAACGAACGGGAAAACAACGATAACGTACCTGATTGAAAAAATTATGCAGGACGCCGGGGTGAACACCGGGCTGATTGGTACCATTCAAATGCGTTACAACGGCCAGTCTTATCCTATGTCCGGCACTACGCCTGAAGCAGTAGAACTGCAACGTTATCTCGGGAATATGGCAGAGCAAGGGGTTCAATGCTGTGTCATGGAGGTATCCTCACATGCTTTGGAGCAGGGCCGTGTCAAAGGAACAGATTTTCGTACCGCTATATTTACAAACCTGACGCAGGACCATCTAGACTATCACAACACGATGGAGGAGTACCGCGCTGCCAAGGGACTTTTGTTCTCCAGACTGGGAAATGCCTTCTCGCGTGATGCATCCAATAGTAAATATGCTGTTCTGAATGCAGATGATCCGGCCTCTTCCTATTTGCAGGCTCAAACTGCGGCCCAAGTGGTTACCTACGGCGTAGAAAAGGATTCGGATGTGCAAGCGTCTCGTATCACTATAAGTGCCAAGGGAACCTCCTTCCATGTATCCACTTTTAAAGGAGAAACTGACATTGAGCTTCGAATGGTAGGCAAGTTTAATGTGTACAACGCACTAGCAGCCATTTCAGCTGCTTTGCTGGAAGGTATCTCACTGGTAGATATCAAGCGGAGCCTGGAATCTATCGCAGGCGTGGATGGGCGCGTAGAGCCTGTTGATGCGGGTCAACCCTTTGCTGTAATTGTTGATTATGCCCATACGCCAGACGGATTGGAAAATGTCCTTCGCACCGTAAAGGAATTTGCGACTGGTAAAGTATGGTGTGTGTTTGGTTGCGGCGGAGATCGAGATCGTACAAAACGTCCGTTGATGGGGAAAATTGCTGCACGATACAGCGATCATTCGTTTATTACTTCCGACAATCCGCGAACAGAAGACCCGATAGTGATTTTGAAAGATATCGAACAAGGGTTGATTGATGAAGGTGTACCTGCCGAACGTTATGAACTGATCGTGGATCGCAGAACTGCAATTCATAAAGCTGTTGAAATGGCAAGCCCTGACGATGTAGTATTGATTGCGGGAAAAGGTCATGAGACTTACCAGTTGATCGGAAAAACGGTGCATGAATTCGATGATCGCATCGTAGCCAAAGAAGCGATAAGGGGTTTATCCAAGTGATGAAAAGAACAATCGGTCAGATTGCATCCATGTGTGGAGGAACACTTCACGCAGAGGCGGACGCCGAACGGATGGTTGAGGGCGTTTTTACAGACTCACGCAGGCCGCAGAGTCTGGGACTGTTCGTTCCACTCGTGGGTGAACGATTTGATGGACATCATTATGTTCAGCAGATCGTAAGCGAGAGAGGGGCAACAGCATATTTATGGCAAAAGGATCATGGAGCACCTCCGACTGTCAATGCTATTGAGGTCGAGGATACGTTAGAAGCTCTTCAGCATCTAGCAGCTGCATACTTGCGCGAAACTGGCGTTTCTGTCGTTGGAATCACGGGAAGCAACGGCAAGACGACGACAAAAGATATTGTAAATGCTCTATTAGGCACGACTTTTAAAGTACACAAAACCGAAGGGAATTATAACAATCATATCGGGTTGCCTTTAACAGTACTGTCCATGCCGCAGGATACAGATATCCTGATTCTGGAGATGGGCATGAGTGGACGCGGGGAAATCCGTCTGCTGGCTAATATTGCCCAACCAGATGTAGCTGTCATAACTAACATTGGCGAATCGCATTTACTTCAGCTTGGTTCTCGCACTGAAATTGCTCGTGCAAAGCTGGAAATCGCAAGTGGGATTAAACCCGGTGGATTGCTTATCTATAATGGGGATGAACCACTACTTCCACAAGTGTTGGCGGAGCCTGAAACGGTCAAGCCTGAAGGATTAAAATTATTCACGTTCGGGTTAGCTGCGGACAATGATGATTATCCAACTGAAATCACTTCGGATGGAGAAGGTAGCTTATTCATAACAGCCCAATCCGGCCAAGAGGCTTTCCGGCTTCCCTTGCTCGGACAGCACAATGTTGTAAACGGATTGGCAGCGCTGGCGGTAGCACGTCATTTCAATGTGGATTCAGACCATATACGTAAAGGGTTGTCGTCTTTAAAGCTGACGGGCATGCGCATTGAGGTCGTGAAGTGTTCGGATGGACTTACGGTGCTAAATGACGCTTACAATGCCAGTCCTGCTTCAATGAAGGCTGCAATTCAGACGTTGTCTGCATATAAAACGGGTGGACGTAAAATTGCCGTGCTTGGTGACATGCTGGAGCTGGGCGCTGAGGAAAAGCAATTTCATGAAGAAATTGGGCGTTTTGCTGCAAAGCATAACATAGAGGCACTGTTTACTTATGGTGCGTTAGGCGCCTTGATTGCGCAGGGTGCGCAAGGGACAATGCCAACTGCTAACGTACACGCTTATACAGATAAGCAAAAGCTGATCCAGCATTTGCGGTCTTATCTCCATGCCGATGATATTGTGCTGGTTAAGGCATCCAGAGGGATGCGATTAGAAGAAATTGTGGATGCGCTGAAAAACGGTCCGCTACAGAACTGATGTTGACGAGAGGGAGACTCCCATGGATATTCAATTATTACTGCTGACGATCGTCGTATCGTTTATACTGGCGGTCATTGCCGCTCCACTGCTCATTCCGCTGCTGCGGCGAATGAAATTCGGCCAGCAGGTCCGGGATGACGGGCCACAAAGCCATCTTAAAAAGATAGGTACGCCTACAATGGGCGGTATCGTAATCTTGCTGGCTTTTACGCTGACCTTTCTAAAGTTTTCAGCTATCAAAAATACGGACTTTTACGTTCTGCTGGTTGCTACGCTCGGT
The DNA here is from genome assembly GCF_002872435.1 of Paenibacillus sp. lzh-N1. NCBI lineage: Bacteria > Bacillati > Bacillota > Bacilli > Caryophanales > Paenibacillaceae > Paenibacillus > Paenibacillus sp. lzh-N1. Next base: position 3,677,397 of record NZ_CP025696.1, read on the forward strand.
TTTGGGCTGATCGGCTTTTTGGACGACTATATTAAAATTGTATTCAAACGCTCGCTCGGTCTGACGGCGCGTCAAAAGCTGTTCGGGCAGTTATTGTTTGGCGCGATTATGTGCTGGCTTCTGATTAGCAATGATCACAGCACGGCAATCGGCATCCCGGGCACCTCATGGTCATTTGATTGGGGAGGTTGGTTCTACTATCCGTTCATTATTATCATGATGCTGGCGATCAGCAACGCTGTCAATTTTACAGATGGGCTGGACGGGCTGCTGTCTGGTACAAGTGCGATTGCATTTGCTGCTTATGCCATTGTGGCGATTCAAGCAACCTCGCTTCCAGCTGCAGTTTGCGCAGCGGCCATGATTGGCGCTGTACTTGGTTTTCTCGTATATAATGCTCATCCTGCCAAGGTATTTATGGGTGACACAGGCTCGCTGGGAATCGGCGGAGCCATTGGTGCCATTGCCATTGTTACGAAAAGCGAAATTTTGTTCCTCATCATCGGTGGTGTATTCGTGATTGAAATGCTGTCCGTGGTCTTGCAGGTAGCTTCCTTTAAAACCCGTGGCAAGCGTATTTTCAAAATGAGCCCGATTCATCATCATTTCGAGCTGTCCGGCTGGTCCGAATGGCGCGTAGTTATTACATTCTGGGCTGTAGGACTGCTGTTGGCAGGACTTGGACTTTATCTCAACAAGGGGTTGTAGACAAATGAATCATCCAGACGCATACCGAGATCAGGAAGTTGTCATTATCGGTCTGGCCAAAAGCGGCGTACAAGTTGCCAAGGTGCTACATCAGGCCGGGGCCAAGCTCACAGTCAATGATAAAAAAGATAGGGAACAATGTCCCGAAGCTTCTGAATTAGAGGCTTTGGGAATTTCCGTTTTATGCGGGGGTCACCCGGAAGGGCTGATTCATCCTGGAGTGAAACTGGTTGTCAAAAATCCAGGAATTCCTTACACGGCCCCTCCCGTACAGAAAGCTGTCGAGCTCGGCATTGAGGTCGTGACCGAGGTTGAGGTCGCCTACCATCTATGCAAAGCTCCGATTATCGGAATTACTGGCTCCAACGGAAAGACGACCACGACCACTTGGGTGGGCAAGTTGTTGGAGGCATCCGGCATGAATCCGATCGTGGCTGGTAATATCGGTACGCCATTATCCGAGGCGGCTGTGGACGCCAAGTCGGACGAGTGGATGGTTGTGGAGCTGAGCAGCTTTCAGTTAAAAGGAACAAAGGATTTCAAGCCCGCTGTAGCCTGTTTGCTCAATGTAGCTGAGACCCATTTGGACTACCACGGAGGTATGGAGGACTATGTTGCATCGAAGGCACGTCTATTTGCCAATCAAACAGCGTCGGATACCGCAGTGGTGAACTGGGATGATCCCGTCTGCCGGGAGCTTGTGCCCTATATTCAAGCGAAGCTGCTTCCTTTCTCAATGACGGAACGTTTGCAGGAAGGGCTGTTCGCTGACCCGCCATACATACCGGATGTGACGGATGATATTGAAAGAAACATCGTATACCGTGATGGAAATGGGGTACTGCATCCCATTATAGGCGTGACCGATATTGGGCTTCCGGGTCGTTTTAACGTAGAAAATGCTCTAGCTGCTTGTGCAATCGCCATTGCCGCAGGCGCAGAACCAGCAAAATTAGCGGAACCATTAGGCTCTTTTCGCGGTGTAGAACATCGGCTTGAATATGTTTTAGAACACGGTGGAGTAGCTTATTACAACAATTCCAAAGCAACCAATTCGAAAGCGACAATGATGGCCTTATCTTCCTTTAAGCAACCTATCGTACTCATTGCCGGAGGATTGGATCGTGGCTCTGATTATGCGGAGCTTGTACCATCCTTGCAGGAAGGTGTGAAAGCTGTTGTACTCTTAGGTGAGACACGGCATAAGCTGGCAGATCGGGCTCGTCAGGCTGGAATAGAGCATGTCAAGGTCGTCGATAATGGGGAGGATGCCGCCGCTACGCTCGTGGAGGCTGTAAACAAGGCAGCTCAATTTGCTGAGACGGGAGATGTGGTATTACTCTCACCCGCTTGTGCAAGTTGGGATATGTTCCAATCCTATGAAGAGCGTGGACGTATTTTTAAAGAGGCGGCGCATAAATTGTAAGTAGGGGGGTTGGATAAGCCCCTACTTTTATGCAAGGGGTGGCCTCCTGATGAAGCAATCTCGTCCGGCGCCAGATATATGGCTTTTCGTCTGTATTGTAAGCTTGTTAGCCATCGGCATGGTTATGGTATACAGCGCGGGCGCCGTCCTCGCTTTTCACGAGTACGGGGACTCCTACTATTTTGTTAAACGACAATTGCTGTTTGCGGGGCTCGGCCTTGTAGCCATGTACTTTACTGCCCGAACGGACTATCGGATTTGGCAGAAATATGCCAAGGTCGTATTGTTGATCTGTCTGGCTCTACTGGTTGCCGTTTTAATTCCTGGCATTGGTGTAGTAAGAGGCGGAGCACGAAGCTGGCTCGGTATTAGCTCTTTTGGCATTCAACCTTCCGAGTTTATGAAGCTGGGTATGATTCTTTTTCTCTCTCAATGGCTCAGTCGTCCTGACTATGATATTAGCTCTTTTACGCGCGGGCTGTTGCCTCCGCTTGGGCTCATGGGACTGGCCTTTGGGCTCATCATGCTCCAGCCTGATTTGGGCACAGGCACGGTAATGATGGGAGCATCCATGCTGATCGTATTTACGGCAGGCGCGCGTATGAAGCATCTTGGTCTACTGGCCTTGTCGGGGGCAGCGGGGTTTGCTGCACTGATTGCAGCTGCCCCTTATCGACTCCAGCGTATTACCGCATTTCTGGACCCTTGGTCTGATCCACTTGGCGCGGGTTATCAAATTATTCAATCGCTATATGCTATTGGTCCTGGCGGATTGGCAGGCTTGGGGCTCGGCATGAGTCGGCAAAAATATAGCTACGTTCCTGAGCCACAGACGGACTTTATCTTTTCCATACTGGCGGAGGAGCTTGGTTTTATCGGTGGAATGACGGTGCTGGGGCTTTTTTTGGTCCTTGTTTGGAGAGGGATGCGTGTCGCTATTACCATCCCGGACACCTATGGCAGTTTGCTTGCGGTAGGTATTGTCGGAATGGTGGCGGTACAGGTCGTTATTAATATTGGTGTTGTTATCGGTCTAATGCCGGTGACAGGAATAACACTGCCCTTAATCAGCTATGGAGGTTCTTCATTGACCTTAATGCTAACTGCTCTGGGCATTTTATTAAATTTATCACGTTATGCGAGGTGAACGTTTATGCGCGTCGTGTTGAGCGGCGGCGGTACTGGAGGGCATATTTATCCAGCGCTGGCCGTAGCCAGACAGTGCGAAGAAATAGATCCGGACGCTGAATTTTTATACATTGGCGGTCAACGAGGACTCGAAAGTAAATTAGTTCCTCAGGAAAAAATTCCATTTGAGGCTATTGATATCACAGGATTTCGTCGCAGCTTGTCTGTAGAAAATATAAAAACAATCATGCGCTTTTTCAAAGGAGTTCGCAGGTCCAAAGCATTATTAAAGAAATTTAAGCCAGATATCGTTATTGGCACCGGGGGATATGTATGCGGCCCTGTCGTTTATGCAGCTTCCAAGTTGGGAATACCCAGCATTATTCATGAACAAAATGCGATTCCTGGCTTGACCAATGCATTTCTGAGTCGCTATGTGGATACAGTGGCTGTTAGCTTTGAAGGCTCGGAAGGAGCTTTTCCTAAAGCTAAAAATGTACTTTACACTGGGAACCCGCGTGCTACAACAGTTCGTTTGGCTAACCGGGATCGAGGATTTGCTACGATAGGGGTTCCGATGAACAGCTCGGTGGTCCTGGTGGTTGGCGGCAGCAGAGGGGCGAAGGCCATTAATGATGCCATGATAACAATGGTTCCGCAACTTTCGGAACTGAAAGACGTCCATTTTGTATATGTGACCGGCGAATCTTACTATGAGCAAACGCTGGACAGCATACGAAATCAGATCGGCTCATTGCCCAATCATCTACACGTGCTTCCCTATATTCACAATATGCCTGAGGTACTGGCTTGTACCTCTTTAATTGTTAATCGCGCAGGTGCGTCCTTCTTGGCAGAGATTACATCGCTCGGCATTCCGTCCATTCTGATTCCATCACCCAATGTGACGAATAACCACCAGGAGGCTAATGCTCGTACACTTGAAAAGGCAGGGGCTTCTGTCATGATTACAGAAAAGGAATTGAGTGGCCCGGCTCTGTTTCAATCTATAGCGGAAATTATGAAGGATGAGGCAAGGCGGAGCCGGATGGCGGAGTTGGCATCTGCGCTTGGCAAGCCTGACTCAGCAGATATTTTAGTAAAAGAAATGGAGCGTCTTGCCCATAAAAGGTAGTCCGCAGCGCAGATTTGGGCGGTTGTCACACACCGGACGGTATTTACATAGGATACCCTATAGATTGTGACCATCACCCAGGCTGCCGGTTGTTAGGTGAGAGCCTTATAACGATGCGGGGCAAGCAACAAGGAGGTTTCAGTACAATGCAGCAATGGATGCCATTATTAGCGGAGCATGATATCGGAAAAGTGCTGGAGCATGAACCGCTGTCCAAATATACGACCTGGAAGATCGGAGGCCCTGCGGATGCTCTTGTGATCCCGGATAGCAAAGAGCAATTGGCAAGGATTTTGAAGCTGGCTAGCGAGCACGGAATTCCCTGGATGCAGTTGGGGCGGGGCTCCAACATGCTCGTCTCTGACAAAGGGATTCGGGGACTGGTGATCAAGCTGGGACCAGGCTTTGATTATGTTCGTTTTGAGGATGAACAGATCGTTGCTGGTGGAGGCGTTTCACTGGTCAAACTATGTGTTATGGCTAGCAAGCAGGGTCTGTCAGGCCTTGAGTTTGCTGGGGGGATTCCAGGATCGGTCGGTGGGGCTGTCTACATGAACGCCGGTGCCCACGGGTCTGATGTGTCACAAATATTCCAGTCCGCTGAGATTGTGCTGGATACAGGGGAATTGGCTGTGTACAATGCCGAGGATATGCATTTTAGCTATCGTCACTCCGTGCTGCATGAGCAACGTGGAATGGTGACAGAGGCAGTGTTCCAGATGAAGCGGGGGGACCGAGAGGAAATCTCAGCAGCGCTTGCGGCTTTTAAAGACCGCCGTAGGCTGACCCAGCCGCTACAGTTAGCTTGTGCAGGAAGCGTGTTCCGTAATCCACCAGGAGACTATGCTGCCCGGCTTATTGAAAGCGCAGGTCTTAAAGGTTTGAAAGCGGGAGGCGCTGAGGTATCTGTACAACATGCTAATTTCATTGTAAATACCGGTCAAGCGACAGCAGAGGACGTGCTTACCCTAATGAAGCATATTCAAAGTACAATATCATCTCAAACCGGCATCAAGCTAGTTCCGGAGGTTTTCGTAGTGGGTGAGCGGTAAACTCGGAGGTGATACATTGGACAAATTGGTGATTGAGGGAGGCCGTCCCCTGTCAGGCACCATACGTATCCATGGGGCGAAAAATGCGGCACTACCTATTCTTGCAGCAAGCTTGCTTGCACAAGGTAAGGTGGAAATTCGGAATGTCCCCCATCTTTTAGACATTAAGGTCATGCTGCATATCCTAGAAAGACTTGGTTGCACATGCCGACATGAAGAGGAAACGGTATATGTGGATACATCGTCCGTCCGAACGTTCCAAATTCCTGAGGATTTGATGAAGCAAATGCGGTCATCTATCTTTCTAATGGGACCGCTGCTCGCCAGATACGGAGAAGTTTCCATTTACCAGCCCGGAGGCTGCGCCATAGGCGAGCGCAAAATAGATCTTCACCTGGAGGGCTTAAAAGCCCTTGGCGCAGAGATCGAGGAGAAAGACGAGCAAATTACGTTTCGAGCCCGCAAGCTGATCGGCTCGGACATCCACATGGATTTTCCGAGCGTAGGGGCAACAGAAAATATTATGATGGCTGCCGCGCTGGCCGAAGGACGAACAACGATTACCAATGCAGCGAGGGAACCAGAGATTCAGGATCTTCAAAACTTTCTGAATGCCATGGGAGCTCATATTATTGGTGCAGGAACAGACACAATTACAATTACGGGGGTCAGTCAACTCAATCCATGTACGTATGAGGTCATTCCTGACCGCATAGTAGCTGGAACAGTTATGATTGCAGCGGCAGCTACACGAGGTAGTGTGTCATTGACACACTGCAATCCTTCCCACTTGTCTGCGCTGATTCACGTCCTCAGGCGGGCTGGTGTTCAAATCGGCATCTTGAATGATATAATGACCGTAAGTTGTATGAGCCGTCCTAAAGCAGTGGAGAGGATCGTTACCTCACCTTATCCGTCATTTCCAACGGACTTGCAATCTCAGGTCATGGTTTTGCTTTCTTTGGCGGACGGCTTCAGTGTCATGAAAGAGACTGTCTTTGAAAGCCGATTTAAGCATGTAGATGAACTGAATGTAATGGGTGCTGATATTACGGTCGATGCGAATGCTGCTTTTATAAGAGGGGTTTCTCGTTTGTACGGGGCTACAGTAGAGGCTACCGATCTGCGGGCAGGGGCTGCACTGGTTATAGCCGGTCTAGCCGCTCAAGGACGTACCATTGTCGAGCAGGTTCACCACATTGACAGAGGGTATGACCGGATCGAACGTCTTTTCCAGGGATTGGGTGCCCGAATGAGCCGTCAGTCTCCGGTGCCCGAGCAACTGGATTTCGTAAATTAATGCCTGTAATGTCCCTCCTTTAACGGGGGGACAAAAGGCTTTTGTGGAGAGAAGCTATGCCAAATGCTCAAATACCTGTTCTTAAAAAGAACAGAACGAAAAAAAGAACAAGCCGGAAGATTGCTATTCTTCTCATTTTGTTGTTTATTGTACTACTCGCTGTTCTCTTTTTCCGTTCTTCGTTGAGTCAGGTTTCTGAAATTCGTTTTGATGGTAATGTATTTTCGACCCGGGAGCAACTTCTTAATCGAAGTGGTCTCGCTGTCGGAGATCAATATTTCGGAGTCAGTTCATCCGACGTCTCTGAGAAGCTGCGGGAAATTCAGTCAATTCAGCAAGTCACAGTGGACAAGCAGTTTCCGGGTATCATTACGATTCACATTAAAGAGTTTGCTACGGTAGCTTACGAGTTGCAAAGCGACGGTAGCCTGCGTGCTATTCTAGCAAATGGGACAAGCGTGGGCGTAGGAAGTAGTGGGATAGCGGTTGAAAAGCCTATTTTGACTAAATGGAAATCAGATGATCCCTACAAAGCGAAGCTGTGTGATGCTTTATCACGCATTCCGGGAGAATGGACAGCTGATATTTCGGAAATCATTCCCGCACCGATTCCTTCTTTTCCAGACCGTATAAAAATGTACACGCGTTCCCAATTTGAGGTTATTACAACCGTTTCATTGTTGAACTCTAAAATCAGCTATTTGAACCAGGTGCTAGAAACAGAAGATCCTGGTGTGATCACAATGCTGGAGGCGGATTCCTACGTTCCATTCAAACCCGATACGAGCGAAGAGGGCCAAGAAAAAGATACTACTCAGTGATGTGAAAAAATGCTAGAATTGATTTTATGGGTAATAGACTTGCCTCCTTCTTTTTTCTTCAAATTTTTATGTGACTGCAACCATAAATTGGCTTCTAAAAAATTTGTAGAAAAAAGAGGGAAAGCATGGAGTATGTTGAATATGTACAGAGTGTGTTTGAAGAACGAAATTCATTTTGGAGTCAGGAGGTGCCACAGACTTGAGCAACAATGACATCATTGTTAGTTTGGACATCGGTACATCCAAAGTTCGGGCTATTATTGGGGAAATGAATAATGGAACCTTTAATATTATTGGAGTTGGATCTGCCGACTCGGAAGGGATTCGCAAAGGTGCAATTGTAGACATTGATCAAACCGTGCAATCAATCCGTAACGCCGTGGATCACGCAGAACGCATGGTTGGTATTCAAATAACAGAAGTGTATGTGGGGATTTCAGGCAACCATATTGGTCTGCAAAATAGTCATGGCGTAGTAGCCGTGTCCAACGAGGACCGTGAAATCGGCGAGGAGGACATTGAACGTGTACTGAAGGCAGCAGAAGTAATTGCCGTACCACCGGAGAGAGAAATTATTGACGTGGTAGCCAAGCAGTATGTCGTAGATGGCCTTGAAGGAATTCAGGACCCTCGTGGTATGATCGGTGTTCGTCTCGAAGTAGAGGCTACGATTGTTACTGGAGGCAAGACCCCAATACATAATCTGTTGCGCTGCGTTGAGAAAGCCGGCCTGAGGATTAAAGATCTCGTCTTGTTGCCTCTTGGAGCTGGACAGTTGTCTCTTTCGAAGGATGAAAAGGTGATGGGTTCCGTGCTGGTGGATATTGGTGCAGGTTCTACGAATGTGGCCATTTTCCAGGAAGGAACGATTGTTGCTACATCAACACTCCCCATCGGCGGAGAATTTGTAACCAATGATATTGCCTACGGACTGAGAACCCTTACCGATCAAGCTGAAAAAGTAAAACTCAAATACGGCTGCGCTTGGTATGATGATGCAGCAGCCGATGTCGTCTTTAAAGTGACCCGTATCGGCAGTAATGTAGATAAGGAGTTCAACCAACAGGATTTGGCTGCTATTATTGAGCCGAGAGTACAGGAAATTTTTCAACTCATTCAGGCGGAAGTTAAGCGCTTGGGTTACACAGAGCTTCCGGGGGGTTATATACTTACCGGAGGCACCGTCTCCATGCCTGGTGTACTTCAGGTGGCACAAAGCGAACTGGCCGCTTCCGTAAGGATCGCTGTACCTGATTTTATCGGTGTAAGGGATCCGGGATATACGAGCGGAGTTGGTATTTTGCATAATGCTATCCGTTACTATCGCGGGAGATCGACTAGTGTTAGCAACAGTGGCGGTAGTACCAAGAAGCCGACTAGCCGAACCAAGAGCAGCAGTCCCGTTGCGGAAGGCGAGCAAAAGCAGGGGTTGATTGAACGCTTAAAAAATATGTTCAGTGAATTTATATAACGTTCATTGCTAATTATGCCAATCATGGACGGGCCATCCATGCACATTGAGGGGGAGATGGAATAGTATGTTGGAATTTGATTTTGAAATGGAGAGCTTGGCTCAAATTAAAGTGATCGGCGTCGGAGGCGGCGGCAGCAATGCAGTTAACCGAATGATCGAAAATGGAGTTCAGGGTGTAGAGTTCATTACAGTCAATACAGATGCCCAGGCGCTTCACTTGGCGAAGTCTGAGCACAAGCTTCAAATTGGCGATAAGCTCACTCGCGGTCTGGGTGCCGGGGCTAACCCTGATGTGGGTAAAAAAGCGGCTGAAGAGTCGCGTGAGCTTATTATGAATACGCTCAAAGGCGCGGATATGGTATTCGTAACTGCCGGAATGGGTGGCGGTACAGGAACCGGAGCGGCCCCTGTCATTGCTGAAATTGCTAAGGAATGCGGTGCGCTGACTGTAGGCGTGGTAACCCGACCATTCACATTTGAAGGGCGTAAACGCTCCAATCAAGCTGAACTTGGCATTGAGGGATTGAAAGAAAAAGTAGACACCTTGATTGTAATCCCGAATGATCGCTTGCTTGAAATTGTGGACAAGAAAACCCCAATGCTGGAAGCATTCCGTGAAGCGGATAATGTTCTGCGTCAGGCCGTACAAGGTATTTCGGATTTGATCGCTGTACCGGGTCTGATCAACCTTGACTTCGCTGACGTAAAAACGATCATGACGGAGCGTGGCTCCGCGTTGATGGGGATTGGCGAAGCAACGGGTGAAAATCGTGCGGCTGAAGCAGCGCGTAAGGCTATCATGAGTCCGTTGCTGGAGACATCCATAGAAGGTGCGCGTGGTGTCATTATGAACATCACTGGCGGCACCAATTTGTCTCTATACGAGGTCAATGAGGCGGCTGAAATTGTAACATCAGCTTCCGATCCGGAAGTGAACATGATTTTCGGTGCCATCATTGATGAAGACTTGAAAGAAGAGATTAAGGTTACCGTGATCGCCACTGGTTTTGAAGGTAAGCCGAGCCAGCCAGCACCGGGACGTAGACCAGCAGCTAACCCAGCGGCTTCCGAAGCAACGGAAAAGTCCTCTCCTAACTTGCGTCCATTCGGTAACACTCAAAGCAGTGACCAATTGGATATTCCGACATTCTTACGTAACCGTTCACGCAATAATAATAACGATAACTAGTTTGAATTTAGAAAGCCCGCATTCTCCTTGGAGATGCGGGCTTCTTTCTGTTTTCTCCCGCATTCCACACGGCCAGTGCTTCTCCTCTTTCCGACAAAATTAGTCGGACACCGTCCCCACCGTTAGACAGACTTTGAAGCGTATGACTACTATACTTAAGCCTATCCTGCAAAATGCTGGGCGGGTGAATCCTTGGTTGTTTATATCGATTTGATTTTCTTGGCCAATTTGTTTATTGATGCTGTGTTGCTAATGTTCACCGCCTGGATGAGAAAGATCCGACCCGTGTGGTGGCGATTAATGACTTCAGCTGGAATTGGCGCAATGTACGTGGTCATGATGTTTGTGCCGGAGCTGTCATTTTTGTTTACGTTTCTAATCAAGCTGGCCTTATCGGTCATTATGCTGCTGGTGGCCTTTGGTTTTGGCAGCATGCAAAAGTATCTTCGTACAATGGGTGCCTTTTACATGATCAATTTTGTAGCAGCAGGTGGCATTTTGGGGATGCATTATTTTCTCCAGAATACGGGGGATTTGTTTAATGGCATCTGGTATACCGCATCAGGTGGAATGTCTTTTGAATTAAAAATCGCATTCTGGTTTATTTTATGCGCATTTGGCGGAGTGATGCTCTTCTTTCGTATTGTGCAGTCCTCAAAGCAGCGTACAGAAAGGATGAGTGGCTTTTTGGGGCAAGTACAGGTGTGGATTGGGCAGGATCATATTGAGTGTACAGGCTTGTTGGATACAGGTAACCAACTGCATGATCCTTTGACCCGAACCCCAGTAATGGTGATGGAGGCGGCTTTGTGGGAATCGTATTTACCCGCCTCTTGGCTCCAAAAATGTTCTGAGGGTAATGCCGATCAACTAGTGATGGATCTGGGGGAGGAATCGTTCAGCTGGCAGGATCGTGTTCGTCTCGTCCCTTATCGTGGAATTAACCGAAGTCATTCCTTTATGCTCGCACTCAAACCAGATCGAGTAGAGGTGGTGATGAATGGGGTTCATTTTGTACATCATCGAGTGCTGATTGGCTTAGACGGGGGGAAGTTGTCGGCAGAGGGCAAATATCGTGCCATCATCCACCCAGAAGTGACGGCACACGAAGAGGGGGAGGCTGATACAAACCTAAAACGAGAAGCATATGCTAGAGACCATTTTACAGAATCAGGATAATGAAGAAGAGCGTAGGACAAGGTTTAAAGACGAGGAGAAACATTCAATGCTGGAATGGACGGAGCTCAGTAAGACTTAACTTGTACTATTTTCAAAAGGGGGAGAATGATATGAGGGAGCAAATGAATTTAAAAATGAAATTTAGGCTAGCATGGCAACTGCAATATTATCGTATTTTATTTTTATTCGGGCTGAAAAGTGAAGAAATTTATTATATTGGCGGTAGCGAGGCGCTCCCCCCTCCATTGACAAGAGACGAGGAAGAGTATTTGCTTGGAAAGCTTTCTTCTGGAGATGCAGCAGTACGGTCGATGCTAATCGAGAGAAATTTGCGGTTAGTTGTGTATATTGCCCGTAAATTTGAGAATACGGGCATCAACATTGAGGATCTCGTATCCATCGGTGCTATTGGGCTGATCAAAGCGGTGAACACTTTTGATCCGGAGAAGAAAATCAAACTTGCCACCTATGCATCCCGATGCATTGAGAATGAGATTTTAATGTATTTGCGTCGCAATAGCAAAACGAGAACGGAGGTTTCTTTTGATGAGCCTCTGAATATCGATTGGGATGGTAATGAGTTGTTGCTTTCCGATGTGATGGGAACGGAAAATGATACCATTTATCGTAATATTGAGGAGCAAGTAGACCGTAAATTATTGCATAAGGCACTGGATAAGCTGACGGATCGAGAGCGTTTGATTATGGAACTTCGCTTCGGTTTACAAGACGGAGAAGAGAAGACACAGAAGGATGTTGCTGACCTGTTGGGTATATCGCAATCGTATATTTCGCGTCTGGAAAAACGAATTATAAAGCGCTTACGAAAGGAATTTAATAAAATGGTATAATGCTTGGAGATATCCGGAAGCGATGGAAACGGCGAATAAAAAAATGACCTCAGGAGATAATGTACATTAATGTTGCTCCTTGGGAGGTAAGACACGATGACCCGAAACAAAGTGGAAATTTGCGGTGTGGATACCGCTAAACTGCCGGTATTAACCAATGCAGAAATGCGCGAGCTGTTCACATCACTTCAGCAAAATAATGAACGATCAGCCAGAGAAAAATTGGTCAACGGCAATCTCCGGCTCGTCCTGAGTGTGATTCAGCGTTTTAACAATCGGGGGGAGTTTGTGGACGATTTGTTCCAGGTAGGATGCATCGGCCTGATGAAGGCGATTGATAATTTTGACCTTTCGCAAAACGTAAAGTTCTCCACTTATGCGGTGCCGATGATCATCGGAGAGATCCGCCGTTATTTGCGGGATAACAACCCGATCCGTGTGTCCCGTTCGTTGCGGGATATTGCATATAAGGCGCTTCAGGTGCGGGACAGTCTGACAAATCTGAACTCGCGGGAACCAACGATTTTTGAAATATCAGAAGTGCTAAATGTGCCTAAAGAAGATGTTGTGTTCGCATTGGATGCGATTCAGGATCCAGTTTCGCTGTTCGAGCCGATATATCACGACGGGGGCGACCCAATCTATGTGATGGATCAGATCAGTGATGACAGAAATAAAGACGTCTCATGGATTGAGGAAATCGCTCTCCGGGAAGCGATGCATCGCCTGGGCCAGCGTGAAAAGATGATATTGTCTATGCGTTTTTATGAAGGAAAGACGCAAATGGAGGTTGCCGACGAAATCGGTATCTCTCAAGCCCAGGTTTCGAGATTAGAGAAGTCGGCTATACAGCAAATGCAAAAACATGTAAAGTCCTAATGAAATGAACAAAATGTTTGAATGATTCAGTGACAAAAACGATCCCGTGCGGATCGTTTTTGCGTTTGTAGGACATTTTTTGGGCTCTTCCACTCATATAGTGAAATAAAGGATGTGATGCGTGTGAATGCACCGGAAACGTCAGTAAGAGCCATGAAAATTTCCGAATTTCAAACCAAGGATGTTATTAACATTGTAGATGGACGACGTCTGGGACAAATCAGTGATCTGGAGATCGACGTAAGACAAGGGAAAATTGAAGCTATTGTGGTTCCGGGGAGTAGCCGGTTTATGGGCTGGTTTGGAGGGGGGAGTGAATTGGTTATTCCGTGGTACAACATTGTGAAAATTGGCTCGGATGTTGTGCTTGTTCGACTGGAGGGATTGCATGAGCCGCCGGATGAAAGGGAGGAAAAAGCGTATATCGAACGTCAGGAGCGGAATGACCGACGGGTCTTTTGAACAGGAGGGACACGTAATTTAGTATGTTGTGAAGACACAGAGGCGGCTTTTTGGTACACTGGGCAGTAGAGGTGAGAACAAAATGGAACCGTTTATAGTGAATACCGAGGCTACAGGGACTACGCCCATGCAAGATGGCAGACGTCCCGTGCCGGAGTTGTTATATATTCAATCTTGGGAGCGACAGGTTCAGGGATTAACAGCAGGGTTTACAGGGCGTCATGGCGGTGTCAGTGAAGCGCCATACGATAGTCTGAACTGTGCGTTTCATGTAGGGGATGACCCCGAGAAAGTCATTCGCAACCGCCGATTAATTGCTGAGCAGCTTGGTTTTGCTGCTGAAGCGTGGACGTGCGGCGAGCAGGTCCACGGTAATCATGTTGCTGTTGTCCAGGCTGCTGATCGTGGGCGAGGCTTTATGGATCGTGCATCAGCTTTTCAGGACACAGATGGACTTTTGACGAATATACCAGGCATTTTGCTGACGTCCTTTTATGCGGACTGTGTACCCCTATATTTTTGTGATCCCGTGCATCGTGTGATTGGGTTGGCGCATGCAGGCTGGAAGGGAACAGTGGCGGAGATTGCGTTGAAAATGGTACAGACCATGCAAACTGAATATGGATCTCAGCCGTCCGATATATTAGCAGCTATTGGTCCTTCCATTGGTCCTGAATCCTATGAGGTAGATGAGCATGTGATGAGCCAAATTCGGGTTTTAGAGCATGATTGCCCGGGTAATGATAAATGGGAAGGTTCTGTTTATTTCCCCTTAACGGGCGGAAAAACACTACTTGACTTGAAACAATGCAATCGACACATTATGATGAAAGCAGGAATATTGCCGAGCCATATCGAATGTACTACCTTGTGCACGAGTAGCCGTAGCGATTTGTTTTTTTCATATCGTAAGGAAGGCGGCGTTACAGGAAGAATGGCGAGTTGGATTGGTCTGGAAGAGAGGTGAGTCCTCCCGTGTCTTTGGAGGAACGAATTAAAGAAGTTAACGCCCGTATCGAAGCGGCATGTGCCCGTAGCGGACGTTCGCGTGATGAAGTAAATGTGATCGCTGTCACGAAATATGTTTCGGCGGCGGCAATGGCATCCGTATTGGATAACGACTTGGAGCATGTGGGCGAAAATCGCTGGCAGGATGCTGCAGATAAATGGAGCAAGTTGGGTGACCGGGGAACGTGGCATTTTATTGGTCATCTCCAAACGAATAAGGTTAAAGATGTAATTGGAAAATTTAAATTTATACATTCGCTTGATCGCTTATCGCTCGCTCAGGAATTGGATAAGAAGGCAGCCGCTTTGGGACTGCGAGTCAAAGCTTTTGTGCAAGTCAATATTTCTGGGGAAATTTCAAAATACGGCTTATCCCCCGAGACGGTCGCCCCTTTCTTGGAACAAATTCGCGAGTTGGAACATGTGGACGTAATCGGCTTGATGACCATGGCTCCTCATGAGGAAGACCCAGAACATACTCGACCTGTGTTTCGAGGATTGCGTGAACTGCGTGATCGGTTAAATGGACAAGCCTTGACTAGAGAACCTATCGTTCACTTGTCTATGGGGATGTCCAATGATTTTGAAGTGGCGGTTGAAGAAGGAGCGACCTGGTTGCGGCTTGGTTCCGTACTGGTCGGACGAGAGGAGGATTTTCAGTGGGCGTAATGAATAAGTTCATGAACTTTCTGGGGCTTCAGGAAGAAGAGGAAGTTATAGAGCGAGAGGTTATGAATACGCCGGAAGATCAAGAAATTGAAACCCCAAGCTTTGATAAACGTAAGAACCAGAAGGGCACGAATGTTGTCAGCATCCATTCACAGAAAAATGTGAAAGTTGTTCTGTATGAGCCGCGTTCTTACGATGAAGCACAGGAAATCGCCGACCATATCCGTTCACATCGCACCGTCGTGGTTAACTTGCAACGAATTCGCAAGGATCAGGCGCTACGTATCATTGATTTTTTGAGTGGTACTGTGTATGCACTGAGTGGCGGCATTTCGAAGGTCGGTAACAATATTTTTCTGTGCACACCGGATACGGTTGAAATTCAAGGCTCCATTACGGAGATACTGGCTGACACTGAACAAGAACTTAACAGAATGAGGTGAGCTTTTCTTGATCGAGGTAATTTACTGGTTATTTCAGATTTATTCGTACATGATCATTGCATATGTCCTGCTGTCATGGCTTCCTAATGCCAGAGAGAGTGTGATCGGTGATTTACTTGCCAGGTTTGTGGAGCCGTATTTGTCTCCTTTTCGCAGGTTTATACCGCCAATCTTCGGGATGATTGATATTTCACCTATCGTAGCGCTGATTGCTTTGCGTTTTGCATCGTACGGTTTGATTTCTTTAATTGGTAATTTCGTCTAGGAGGATTTATGCGAACTGAGATTTATGAGCATTTTCACCCGGATGAACGGGATTATGTGGATCGTGCTTCCGAATGGATCAGTCATGCGGGAGCTTATCATGAGCAGAAGCTGACTGATTTTTTGGATCCGCGACAACAGTACATATTGGAGACACTTGCTTCGAAGGAAGACAAGGTCACGATTAGGGTAGATGGCGGATATACGGCTTCGGAACGAAAGCGGGCGCTGATTGCGCCCGATTATTCGTATTTGGACGATGAGGAAATGGGAATTCAAGTCCTTTCCATCTCTTCTGATGATCATAAAATCAATACCCTTGAGCACGGCGATTATCTGGGTGCCATTTTGGGGCTTGGAATCAAGCGTGGAAAAATCGGGGACATTCTCGTGCTGGATGATGGGTGTCATGTGTTGGTGGCATCAGAGATCGGAGATTTTATAACCATGCATTTGCAGCAGGTACATCGTGTTCATGTTTGGACAGAACTGTTGCCAGTAGCAAGTCTCCGAACGAAGGAAGTTGCATTAGAGGCGATGGATCTGACGGTCGCTTCTTTGCGTCTGGACGGGGTTGCCGGTGACGTCTACAAATTGAGTCGCAGTAAAATATTAACACCGATTCGAGCGGGACGATGTCGGGTAAACTGGAAGGTGGAGGAGAATCCATCTACTTCACTTAAGGTTGGGGACGTTATTTCCATGCAGGGATTTGGGCGTTTCAAAGTGCTTGAAACAGACGGGATGACAAAAAAGGGTAGATTCCGTGTCAAAATTGGTAAGTTTGTATAGCTGTAGGCAGGATTCATGAGCTTTCTGTCGAAAGAATTAACCTATAGCGAAGAACTGGAACGATTTTGCTCTGTACAGTATTCACAAAACGGGGTATGATGACCGATAGATGATAATGAGCGTCGTGACGCGGAAAATGAATTTTTTGTCAATCTTATAGGAGGTGGACGGCATGCCATTAACGCCATTGGATATACATAATAAGGAATTTGCCCGCCGGCTTCGCGGTTATGATGAGGATCAGGTTAATGAATTTTTGGATCAGGTGATCAAGGATTACGAGGGCGTTATTCGTGAAAATAAAGAACTGAGCACCCAGTTGCTGAACGTACAGGAGAAGCTCGATCATTTTGCGACGATTGAGGATACACTGAGTAAGACAATTATTGTCGCGCAGGAAGCAGCTGATGAAGTTCGCAACAACGCCAAGAAAGAATCTCAACTGATCGTGAAGGAAGCGGAAAAAAATGCGGATCGTATTGTGAACGAAGCATTGTCCAAATCCCGCAAAATCGCGTTGGAGGTTGAAGAACTGAAGAAACAGGCTTCAATTTACCGAGCACGGTTTCGTACATTGGTGGAAGCACAGCTTGACTTGTTAAGCCAAGATGGCTGGGAAGCACTTGAAAACCGGGAACGCGAAGTGCTGGAGCGCGAGCGTGAAATGAAAGAAATTTACTGATTGTGATTTCTGACAAGCTTTTCATTAGGTCTTGTTAGGGTTGACTTTTATCTTTAAACAGGCTATAACTGTAAATACTATACTGAATTCAACGATTATCCGTCTATTGGTTGATGGTTGTTATTCAAAGGCAACGATGTTGCTGGTTTAATATTCGATGAATTTAACATGTTTAATTCGTTGATGGGAACGAGTACGTCATGATTTGTCCCTCAGAGAGTTGGCCTTCCGGTGCAAGCCAACGTTCAGAACATGACCGAAGATCCTCCCGGAGAAGTGAGCTGAAGCGCTTAAATTTATGGCGTGTGTAAGCAATCACCGTTTGCCATGCGTTATAATGGCGCCCTGCTGAAGTTGAGTAGGGCTCAGAGAGTCGTGACAAGATCGTCTTCTTTAGACTGGTCTAATTACGGAATCAGGGTGGTAACGCGAGCACAGTCTCGTCCCTTTTACAGGGATGGGGCTTTTTTTGTTGCTTTTTTTAAGTGCGCTAGAACAATTAATGATGAGCAGAGAGGAAGTATGACGTTATGAACAGAGTGGATGTTAAAGAAAAAGCACGGTCACGTGACCTACGCATCCTGAGCAAATGGAAACAGGAGGACACGTTCCGTAAATCCATTACCAATCGTGAAGGAAAGCCTAATTTTGTGTTTTATGAGGGCCCACCAACAGCTAACGGCAAACCACACATCGGTCATGTGCTGGGTCGCGTAATTAAGGATTTCGTCGGCCGCTATCAGACCATGAAGGGATATCGTGTTGTACGTAAGGCGGGTTGGGATACGCATGGCCTGCCGGTAGAACTGGGTGTGCAAAAGCAACTGGGGATCTCTCACAAGCCTGAAATTGAAGAATACGGTGTTGAGAAATTTATTAAAAAATGTAAAGCGAGCGTGTTTGAATACGAGCAGCAGTGGCGCGATTTAACCGAAGCGATCGGATACTGGACAGACCTCGATCACCCATACATTACCTTGGACAATAACTATATCGAGAGTGTATGGAACATTTTGGCGACGATTCATGAGAAAGATCTGCTGTATCGTGGTCATCGTGTGAGTCCGTACTGCCCGGATTGTCAGACAACACTAAGTTCCCATGAAGTAGCACAGGGCTACAAAGATGTAAAGGATCTGAGTGCCACGGCCAAATTCAAGCTGCATAGCAGTGGTGAATATGTACTGGCCTGGACGACAACACCTTGGACCTTGCCGAGTCACGTGGCGCTCGCCGTCAACCCTGAGCTGGAATACGCACGTGTGAAGCAGGAAGATGGGGTATACATCGTTGCTAAAAATCTTGTTGAGACCGTAATTAAAGGTGATCATGAAGTGATTGGCACGCTATCGGGTTCAGAACTGGTAGGCCAAACCTATACCCCGCCATTTACTTATTTTCAGGTGGAGAAAGGTAACCAAATTCTGGGTGCCAAGTTCGTAACAGATTCCAGCGGTACAGGTATCGTTCATATGGCCCCGGCACATGGTGAGGATGACTATCGCGTATGTCGTGAAAATGGCGTTGGGTTTATCAACGTAGTGGATCTCCAAGGTAACTATGTAGCTGAAATCACTGATTTTGCAGGCCGTTTTGTGAAAGATTGCGATGTAGATATTGTGAAAATGCTGTCCGAAAAAGGGTTGCTGTACAGCAAGGAAAAATACGAGCATAGCTATCCGTTCTGCTGGCGCTGCGATACTCCATTATTGTACTATGCGATGGACAGCTGGTTTATCAAAACAACTGCGATCAAGGATCAACTGATTGCTAACAACAGCGAAGTTGAATGGTACCCGGGTCATGTACGCGAAGGACGCTTCGGTAAGTTTTTGGAGGAACTGGTGGATTGGAACATCAGTCGCGATCGCTATTGGGGTACACCGCTCAATATCTGGGTTTGTGAGGAAACTGGAGAACAGTTCGCACCCCATAGTATTGCTGAATTGAGAGAACGTGCAATTGGGGATGTACCAGCGGATATCGAGCTACACAAACCTTATGTAGATGATATCAAGGTTCGTAGCCAATGCGGTAAATACGAAATGACTCGCACACCGGAAGTCATCGATGTATGGTTCGATAGCGGCTCTATGCCGTTTGCACAGCATCACTATCCTTTTGAGAATAATGAAACGTTTGAGCAGCAATTTCCGGCAGATATGATCTGTGAAGGGATTGACCAGACTCGTGGCTGGTTCTATAGCTTGCTTGCGGTTTCGACGATGCTGACTGGCAAAGCTCCTTACAAAGCTGTCATGGCAACAGGCCATGTACTGGATGAGCAGGGGCAGAAAATGTCCAAATCAAAGGGTAATGTTATTGATCCGTGGGAAGTGATTGATGAGTACGGAACAGATGCTTTCCGCTGGGCATTACTGTCCGATAGTGCACCATGGAATAGCAAACGTTTTTCCAAAGGCATTGTAGGCGAGGCTAAATCGAAGCTGGTAGATACGCTTGTCAATACACACGCATTTCTGACTCTGTATGCGGATATTGACGGATTTGATCCGGCACAGCATCCATTCAAGCCATCGGCACACAAGTTGGATCGCTGGATTTTATCCCGTCTAAACAGCCTAATCTTGGTTGTGGATAAAGCATTGTCTGTAAATGACTTCCTGAACTCATCCAAAGCGATTGAGTCGTTTGTGGATGAGCTGAGTAACTGGTATATCCGTCGTTCACGTGATCGTTTCTGGGGTAACGGGCTTACAGAAGATAAGCTGGATGCGTATCGAACATTGACTGAGGTGTTGTTAACGACGGCGAAGCTGCTTGCACCGTTCACACCGCTGCTTGCTGAGGATATTTACCTCAACCTGAGCAATGGGGAAAGTGTTCATTTGGATGACTATCCGTCTGCCAATGAATCCTTAATTGATCTGGAACTGGAACGAGATATGGAAACAGCACGTCGCGTCGTTGAATTAGCACGTAATGTCCGTAACGAAACGGGTTTGAAAACACGTCAACCGTTGTCTGAATTGATTCTGTCTATGGATCAGGATTTTGACCTGAGCGGCTATGAAGAAATCATCAAAGACGAGATCAATGTGAAGAATATTCATGTTGAGACGGATGATAGCGGATTTGTTGATTTTACATTGAAGCTGAATTTGAAAGTAGCAGGCAAGAAATACGGCAAAAATGTCGGATTCCTACAAAACCTTTTCAAAGGAATGTCTGCTGAGGATACTCGTTCTGTTGTAGAAAAAGGAGTGCTGAACGTGGCTTCTCCAGAAGGTGAAGAGTTGCAAGTTACAGCCGAAGAATTGCTGGTGGAGAAAAAAGCAAAAGAAGGCTTCGCTTCTGCTTCTGGCTATGGCTTAACGGTAGCGCTGAACACAGATATTACACCGGAGCTTGAGCAAGAGGGCTGGGTACGTGAAGTGGTTCGCGCGGTACAAGACTACCGCAAAAAGCTGGATCTGCCGATTGAAAAGTATGTAGCATTGACGTTGGATGTAGACAGCGACTTGCGTCAGGCGATCGAAAGCTTCGACTCTGTGTTGCGTGAGAACGTATTGGTAACCACGGTGACATTTGGTCAAGCTGAACCAGCGGAACATGTAGAAGTGAACGGCAAAACCATCGGCGTTCATATTGGGGAATAATTACAAGCCCCCTGTCCCATAATACAATAACAGGCAGCATATAAAAACGAGCCTAAGCATCGGAAACGGGTTTCCTCCGTTACGTGCTTCGGCTCGTTTGCTGCTTTCGGGGCAGCTATGGGAAAAGGGGGATTGTGCATATGACAGCACGGTCAAGGCGCAGACAGGGAAGGAGTCTCCGAGGGATGAACGGAGAAGGGGCCGCCATAGCCTCAGAAAAGGGAATAGCAGGTGAACAGGCAGAGAAACTAAGTCGTGTGGAAAAGCTGGTGCAAGCTGTGTCAGAGCAGATGGAACGAACACGTATTGCAGATTACGCTTTGCTGCTGAATAAGCCTTGGCGATTGCTTTGGCTAAACCTAATATCAGGTGTTTCCCGAGGGATAGGCATTGCGCTAGGGTTTACTTTTTTTGCTGCTACCATTATTTATGTGCTTCAAGTGCTCGGAGCGTTGAATTTGCCGATTATCGGTGATTATATCGCTGATATTGTACGGATCGTACAGCGACAATTAGAGCTTACTACCTACTAGGCGTTTCACTTTAAAGCTTACGATTCGTCCTCGTGCAAATCTGGCTCCAGCAGACCTTCACCCTCGCCATCTTCTATATAACGCTGATAAATAGAACTACGGACAATGGATACATTTCTGCCATAAATGTCAGTAGCGACAAAGCTTTCATATGGCTCTACGAAGCCCATATTATCATCGTCGGCTTCGATTTCCATATCATCATAGCGATGGATTTCTCCACTTTCCGCCATGGCCGGAGTGTTAGAGGTCCCCCAATTTTCAACGATCTGCCAAGCATCTTCACCGTCAAAGCCGTTTTGTTCTTCACGCTCATCCAGGCTTGTTCTACCGAACGCGGGAGTGAGAAATTCTTCCTCCACCGGACGGTTGTTGGATACTTCTGTTTCAGGACTGTATTCTTTGCAATAAATGGTATAGGGAACAGCCAGCAGGCGTTCATAGGGAATGGGCTTACCGCTGGCGGCGCAAATGCCATAGGTCCCCTTGTCCATAGCCATCAAGGCTGATTTGATACGTTCCAATTGAAACTCGTCATGCTCCAGCAAGGAAATATCTTTAGCTCGCTCATAGGTTTCGGTAGCCAGATCGCCTGGATGGTTATCAATGGGAGAAAGCTCACCGGTTTGATCACGTTGAGAATCGCCGAGTCCATAATGGTCGTTGCTTTGCAACCGATGCTCAATTTCCTTTTTGCGTTCCAGCAGTTCGTTACGCAAGCCTTGTAATTGTTGCTCCGTCAATGGGGACATGGAATCCTCTCCTTGTTCTAGATTTACGTGCATGCGTTGTGTCAGGTATGCTCCTTGTAGTGTGCACCGGGAAGACCTCTTTTACATAGGAAATTCTAATCAAATGTGATCGAGTTCATTCCATTCAAGGACTGTGCTCGAAAGCCTGCAGGACTCGTGGACGATCTGAGAAGGCTTATGCTACAATAAATGGGTTCGACAACGGATATAAGCGGATCGGAGTGACGAAGGACTGTGATTTATTTTGGTATTGCGCTAATTATTTTTTTGATTGATCAGGGAGTCAAATATTTGGTGGCTACGCGGATGGAATTGTACGAGCAAATACCAGTCATCGGCAATTTCTTTTTAATTACCTCCCATCGTAATCGCGGAGCCGCTTTTGGGATTTTGGAAGGGCAACGCTGGCTTTTTATCGTGATCACAATTGTAGTAGTGATCGGTATCGTATGGTACCTAAGAAAAACAGTCAGAGCTGGGCAAAAACTACTTCCTGTTGCGCTAAGTTTGGTGCTTGGGGGAGCGGTTGGTAACTTTTTGGATCGGGCTATTTCTGGAGAAGTGGTTGATTTTGCACAGTTCAATTTTGGAAGCTACACATTCCCGATTTTTAATGTGGCAGATTCGGCAATTGTCATCGGTGTTGCACTGATTATTTTGGATACATTGCTGGAATCGCGTCGGGAAAAAGGGAATGGCAATGATAGCGTTGAAGGGAAGTCATAGCATGAACGAAGTGAATGAAAACGGCGAAGCCATAGGTCTGTCTTATGAGGACGAACTGGAGGGTGAATCTCTGGAATGGACGGCAGATTCAGGGAATGTCAAAACACGTATAGACAAATACATCGCCGAAGAAATGAAGGAAGTATCTCGTTCTCAAATTCAGCTGTGGATCGGGAATGGTCGCGTACTGGTGAACGGTACGGCGGTCAAAGCGAACTACAAGCTGGCTGAAGGAGATCATATTGTATTATCGGTACCTGAGCCAGAAAGTGTAGATATTATGCCGGAAAATATTCCGCTAGATGTTGTATACGAGGATTCGGACGTTATTGTCATTAACAAGCAACGTGGTCTAGTGGTGCATCCTGCACCAGGACACTCCTCGGGAACACTGGTCAACGCACTGATGTACCACTGCCATGACCTTTCCGGCATTAACGGGGAATTACGTCCCGGTATTGTTCACCGTATTGATAAGGATACATCAGGACTGCTGATGGCGGCTAAAAATGATCAGGCCCACGCATCACTTGCAGCACAGCTTAAGGATCATAGCGTGACTCGGAAATATATTGCATTGGTCCACGGTCATTTGAGCCACGATCAGGGAACCGTAGATGCTCCGATCGGTCGTGATTCAGGTGATCGTAAAATGTTCACGGTGACGGAACGCAACAGCAAGCATGCAGTTACCCATTTTCTCGTTATTGAACGGTTGGGGGATTATACCTTGCTTGAACTTCAATTGGAAACAGGGCGCACACATCAAATCCGTGTTCACATGAAATTCATTGGGCATCCATTGGTTGGCGATCCTATGTATGGACGCAGTAAAGGGGTTCGTATGGAGGGCCAAGCCCTGCATGCAGCGGTATTGGGATTTAAGCATCCAACCACGGGAGAATACTTGGAATTTAGCAGACCGATCCCTCCTGATATGGAGGATGTATTAACGTCCTTGCGTAGTCGCTAAAACAACGATGAACTGCTTTTCTATTCAAAAACTTGAATAAATCATTAATTTAGACCGCCTAAATGGCGGTTTTTTTATTGTGAGACAAGGAATGGGTAAAAACAACTATGGATAATTATACAGATATGGTGTATATTTATTAAAGTGCTTCCGGTGGTTCCGGTTGAACGGGTGTTGACACGAGATTTTCAATCTGTCATACTTCTTGTAGTTGCGATGAACTTTGTCCAAGAGATGGTTAGCCATCTCGCACTATAAGAAGCAGGACAAAGAAAATCCTGAATAGCACCTTTAAATCAGTCCCGTGAGGCTGGCAAGGTAACGTGAATGGATCACTGATCAGTGCATCCGCTGCGGCGGTATGTCTTCAGTGTGTCCGACAGATCGGAGAACAGTGGAAGACTGTTCATACGAGACTCCTTGCCAAACTTGGGCAAGGAGTCTTTTTTGTATCCGACACGGGACCAGGTCTGAAGGGAACATCACCTGAGGAGGCTGGAAGCATGAGTAATGAAACACATGTACTTATGGATGAAATTGCGATTCGTCGGGCATTAACGCGGATTGCACATGAAATTTTGGAGAAAAACAAGGGTATCGACGATTGCGTGCTAGTAGGTATTCGAACACGCGGAGTTCATCTGGCGCAGCGTTTGGCTGAAAAAATTGCTGAGATTGAAGGCGCACCGATTCCATGGGGAGAGCTGGATGTTACAGCCTACCGGGATGACCGGAGCAGCGTTGCCGAGGCTAAAGGAAATGGAAAAGAGCTTTTGATGAATCCTGCTGACGTATCGGTTCATGATAAGAAAGTCATTCTCTTTGACGATGTGCTGTACACAGGCCGCACCATTCGAGCGGCGATGGATGCATTGATGGACTGCGGACGACCGCAAATGATCCAGCTGGCTGTGCTAGCAGATCGCGGACACCGTGAGCTTCCGATTCGTCCGGATTACATCGGCAAGAACATCCCGACCTCCAAATCTGAGGAAATCGTAGTTGCACTTCAGGAGACGGACGGTAAGGACGAAGTGACGATCATTCAGAACCGGGGGGAATAGGTATGATCACAACAGCCAGTCAACTTAGAGAACGTAGCCTGCTCGGATTAAAAGAACTTAGCCGAAATGAAATTGAGTCGATTCTGGATCGTGCTCATTATTGGGAATCACAGCCGCAAAAGCTGATTCCAGTCCTACAGTCACGCTTCGCGGCCAACATGTTTTTTGAAAATAGTACACGCACACGCTTTTCTTTTGAAATGGCGGAGAAGCGGCTCGGCGCTCAGGTTTTGAACTTTTCCGCTGCGGCTTCCAGTGTGGAAAAAGGGGAGTCCATTTACGATACTGTACGTACGCTCGAATCCATGGGCATTGATGCTGGAGTCATCCGGTTAAAGCCAGCCGGAGTGCTGCAAGAGCTTGCTGAGAAGGTCAGTGTTCCGCTGGTTAATGCGGGAGACGGCAACAATGAGCATCCAACGCAGGCTTTGCTGGACCTCTACACCATGCGCAAAACTTTCGGTGAGCTTAAAGGCTTGAGAGTATCCATCATAGGAGACATTTTGCACAGCCGTGTAGCTCGCTCGAATCTGTGGGCCTTGCAAAAATTCGGAGCCAAGGTTAGCTTCTGTGCACCGGACAATATGCAGGCACCTGAGCTTGCAACGTACGCGCCTTATGTGCCAATGCAAGAAGCTTTGCAGGCAGACGTGGTCATGATGCTGCGAGTCCAGCTTGAACGGCATGCTGAAGGGATGTTGCGCTCTGCGGATGAGTACCGAGAGCAGTACGGCCTGACAGAAGAAAGAGCAGCGAGCCTTAAGTCCGGAACAATTATCATGCACCCGGCTCCAGTGAATCGGAATGTGGAGATCGACAGTGCAGTTGTGGAAAGCGAGCAATCACGAATTTTTCCGCAAATGGCCAACGGGGTTCCGATCCGCATGGCGGTTATGGAACGGGCAATGAAGCTGTAGCAGCTGTCAGTAGGATCGTAGGAAAAAGTTGCAAAAAACCTGAGCGGAGGAATATTTCAGATGAAACAATTAATTATGAATGCAAGCGTATTGAACGAGCAGGGCGAGACGGAATTAAAATCCATCCTAATCGCTGACGGAAAAATTTTGGCTATCGCAAATGCGGAAGCCGGAGTTAGCCTCATTATGGAAGAAGGGGCATCTGGACAAGAGCTCGAAGTCGAAAAAATCGACGCCCAGGGAAAGCTGGTCATCCCCGGTCTAATCGACATGCATGTGCATCTGAGAGAACCTGGCTTTGAATATAAAGAAACAATTGAAACAGGCAGCCGCGCTGCGGTGAAAGGTGGATTTACGACGATTGCCTGCATGCCAAACACACGTCCGGTGACAGACAATGTAGACACGGTTCAGTTGGTACTGAAAAAGGGGCAGGAAGCTGGGCTCGCCAAAGTACTTCCTTACGCAGCCATCACGAAAAACGAACTGGGACGTGAGCTGACAGATTTTGAAGCGCTCAAAGAAGCAGGTGCCATCGGCTTTACTGATGACGGAGTCGGAGTGCAGAGTGCACAAATGATGAAGGATGCCATGTCACGAGCTAAAGCGCTGAATATGCCAGTCATTGCACACTGTGAAGATAACACACTTGTTGTAGGAGCAGCGGTGACGGACGGTGAATTTGCCAAGCGTCACGGACTCAAAGGTATCCCCAATGAATCCGAGGCGATCCATGTTGGACGTGATATCCTGCTATCCGAGGCAACCGGGGCACATTATCATGTATGCCATGTCAGCACAGAGCAATCGGTACGATTGATTCGCCATGCCAAATCTTTTGGCATCAAGGTCACTGCAGAGGTATGCCCGCATCACTTGGTATTGTCCGATGAGGATATTCCTGGGCTGGATGCCAACTGGAAAATGAATCCTCCACTACGCTCCCCGCGTGATGTACAGGCATGCATCGAGGGGCTGGAGGACGGAACGATTGATATCATCGTAACGGACCATGCAGCACACAGCGAGGAAGAGAAGGCAAAAGGGATGGAGCTGGCGCCATTTGGAATCGTTGGATTTGAAACAGCCTTTCCGCTGCTGTACACCAAATTCGTAGCTACCGGGCAATGGACGCTGGACTTTCTGGTGCGCCGTATGACGGCTGACCCAGCGCGTGTCTTCCGCCTTGATACGGGACGTCTGGAAGAGGGATCACCCGCTGACCTGACCATGATTGATCTGGATCAGGAGCAGGCAGTTGATCCACAAACGTTTGCCAGCAAAGGACGCAACACTCCTTTTACAGGCTGGAAGCTCAAAGGCTGGCCGGTGAAAACTTGGGTAGACGGCAAACTGGTATGGTCTGCTGAAGAAGCAAAATAATACACAACTAATTAAAAAAATAGAACCTTATAGCAGGAAACAAAATAGAGGAGTGAGACGGGATGCAGGCAAGATTGTTACTTCAGGACGGCACGCTGTTTACAGGCACATCATTTGGTGCAGAAGGTGAAAAAACAGGCGAAGTCGTTTTCAACACAGGGATTACAGGCTATCAAGAGGTGCTGACGGATCCCTCTTATTGCGGACAAATCGTAACCATGACTTACCCGCTAATTGGAAATTACGGAATTACTCGTGATGATTTTGAATCAGTACGGCCTTATGTACACGGCTTTGCTGTTCGACATTACGAGCCGGCGCCAAGTAACTGGCGTGCTCAATACAGCGTGGGCGATTTGCTGAAGGAATATGGCATCATTGGTATTAGCGACATCGACACCCGCATGCTCACCCGGATTATTCGCCATCACGGCACAATGAAGGGCATTTTGACGACTGGTTCCCAGCCGTTGGAAGAACTAAAAGAAATGATGTCCGACATGACCATAGAAGAACTGCGTAATCAGGTTCCTTTGACTTCTACTCCTCATCCGTACAGCAGCCCTGGCAACGGAGAACGGATTGTATTGATTGACTATGGTGCTAAAAGCGGCATCCTGCGCGAACTGAATAAACGAGACTGTGATGTGGTTGTCGTTCCACATGATACGACGGCCGAGGAAATTCGCCGCTTGGATCCGGACGGTATTCAGCTGTCCAACGGTCCTGGAGATCCAAAAGACGTACCGCATGCTGTACGTACGGTGGCTGAATTGCTAGGGGAATACCCGATTTTCGGAATTTGCTTGGGACACCAGTTGTTCGCCTTGGCTTCGGGAGCAGATACGGAAAAGCTGAAATTCGGACATCGCGGTGGTAACCACCCGGTGAAAGAACTGGAGAGCGGACGCTGCTTCATCACATCACAAAATCATGGCTACACAGTGAATGAGGAATCGATCCAAGGAACAGAACTTGAAGTGACGCATATTAACAACAACGATAAAACGATTGAGGGTCTTAAACATACTAAGTATCCAGCGTTTTCGGTGCAATACCATCCAGAGGCTGCGCCTGGTCCTTACGATAATGGCTACCTGTTTGACCGCTTCCTGGAAATGATCCGTGAACACAAAAGAAATCAACCAAAGCAACCGCGTCAGGCTGCTATCGCCGCCGCAGTGAGAGGAGAGCGCTAATATGCCGAAAAATACAGAACTTAAAAAAATACTCGTGATCGGTTCCGGTCCTATCGTCATTGGTCAGGCAGCAGAATTCGATTACGCTGGTACACAAGCTTGTCAAGCGCTCAAAGAAGAAGGCGTCGAGGTAGTACTGATCAACAGTAACCCGGCAACCATCATGACAGACACCAATATGGCAGATAAAGTATACATCGAGCCGATTACACTTGATTTTGTAACACAGATTATCCGCCAGGAGCGTCCGGATGGTCTCCTTCCTACGCTGGGAGGACAGACAGGTTTAAATATGGCAGTGGAACTGGCTCGCGCTGGAGTGTTGGAACGCGAAAATGTTAAACTGCTGGGAACTCAACTGAATTCAATTGAAAAAGCTGAAGATCGGGACTTGTTCCGCGACTTGATGCGTGAGTTGGAACAGCCAGTACCGGAGAGCGTAATTGTAACAACACTGGAAGAGTCATTGGAATTTGCTAACGAAATCGGTTACCCCATTATCGTTCGTCCGGCTTATACGCTGGGAGGTACAGGCGGTGGGATTTGCGCCACAGAAGAAGAATTACGTGAAACAGTCAGCTCTGGCTTGCGCTACAGTCCAATCGGGCAATGCTTAGTGGAAAAAAGTATCGCAGGTATGAAGGAAGTCGAGTATGAAGTTATGCGTGACGGCAATGACAACTGCATCGTGGTCTGCAATATGGAAAACTTTGATCCGGTCGGCGTGCATACTGGGGACAGTATCGTCGTAGCGCCAAGTCAAACGCTGTCAGATCGCGAGTATCAGATGCTGCGCTCTGCTTCTCTGAAAATTATCCGCGCCCTCAATATCGAAGGCGGCTGTAATGTACAGTTTGCGCTGGATCCGCACAGCTATCAATACTACGTGATTGAGGTCAACCCACGGGTGAGTCGTTCCTCGGCACTGGCTTCCAAGGCGACAGGATATCCGATTGCCAAAATGGCGGCCAAAATTGCACTAGGCTACACACTGGATGAAATTGTGAATCCAGTAACGGGACAAACGTATGCTTGCTTTGAGCCGACATTGGATTACATCGTGAGTAAAATACCACGCTGGCCATTTGACAAGTTCATTTCTGCCAACCGCAAGCTTGGCACACAAATGAAAGCAACCGGTGAAGTCATGGCCATCGGACGTACATTTGAAGAATCTATCCATAAAGCGGTCCGTTCTCTGGAAATTGGGGTACATCGCCTGCATCTAAAGGGCGCCGATCAACTATCTGATGAGGTACTCAAAGAGCGTCTGGCTAAAGCAGATGATGAGCGCTTGTTCCTGGTAGCCGAGGCATTCCGTCGTGGCTGGAAACAACAAGACATTCAGGATGTAACCAAAATTGATTGGTGGTTCCTCGATAAGGTAGAAGGAATTGTTAAGTTCGAATCCATTATCGCTGGAGAGTCTGAGCTGTCCTCGGAAACACTTTATCAGGCCAAACGAAAAGGTTTTACCGACCGCTCCATTGCCGAGATTCGCAGTATGGGTCAACAGAAGAGTGTGACAACCGAGTCTGAGGTTCGTGAATTCCGTCTAAATCAAAACCTGCGTCCTGTCTACAAAATGGTAGATACGTGCGCAGCCGAGTTTGAAGCCACAACTCCGTACTACTACTCCTCTTATGAGGTAGAAAACGAAGTGATTCCATCCAACAAAGAGAAAGTTATCGTACTCGGCTCAGGACCTATTCGGATCGGTCAAGGGATTGAATTTGACTACTCCACCGTGCACGCGGTATGGGCTATCCAAAAAGCAGGTTACGAAGCGGTAATTATCAATAACAATCCGGAGACCGTCTCTACAGACTTCAACACGTCGGACCGTCTCTACTTTGAGCCACTTTTCTTCGAAGATGTAATGAATGTCATTGAGCAGGAAAAACCGATTGGTGTCATCGTCCAGTTCGGCGGTCAAACGGCGATTAACCTTGCAGCTCCACTTAGTGCGGCAGGCGTTAATATTCTGGGTACGAGTCTGGAAAGTATCGATGAAGCAGAAGACCGGAAAAAGTTCGAACAGCTGCTGTCTCGCCTTGCTATCGCCCAGCCTAAAGGCAACACGGTCACGTCGGTAGATGAAGCGGTAGGAACTGCCCAAGCATTGGGGTATCCGGTTCTGGTACGTCCATCCTACGTCCTGGGCGGGCGTGCTATGGAAATTGTGTACTCAGATACGGAATTGCTGCGGTACATGGAAGAAGCGGTTAAAATCAATCCGGAACATCCTGTGCTCATCGACCGTTATATGTTGGGCAAAGAAGTTGAGGTTGACGCCATCTGTGACGGTGAAACGGTACTGGTACCAGGGATTATGGAACATGTGGAACGGGCAGGGGTTCACTCAGGTGACTCGATCGCAGTATATCCGCCACAACACTTGTCTGACGAGCTGAAGAAAAAAGTCGTGGACATTACGATCAGCATCGCCAAGGAATTGAAAACGATTGGTCTGGTAAACATTCAGTTCGTCATTCATCAAGATGAAGTCTATGTCATCGAGGTTAACCCTCGTTCCTCACGGACAGTTCCTTTCCTGAGTAAAGTAACGAATATTCCGATGGCAAATCTGGCGACACAGGCCATTTTGGGCGGTAAGCTCAAAGATGCAGGCTATACAGATGGACTATGGCCTGAAAGTAATTATGTCTCGGTTAAGGTTCCTGTATTCTCCTTTGCCAAGCTGCGTCGTGTAGAGCCGACACTGGGGCCTGAAATGAAATCTACAGGTGAAGTTATGGGACGCGATATCCAGTACGCCAAAGCATTATACAAAGGACTCGTAGGTGCAGGTATGAAAATTCCATCTACTGGGGCGATCATCATCACAGTGGCGGATAAGGATAAAGAAGAAGCTGTCGAGCTGATGCAGGGCTTTTACAGATTAGGCTACAAAATTATTGCTACAGGTGGAACGGCATCAGCTTTAGAACAGGCCAACATTCCAGTGAACACTGTTAACAAGCTAAGTGAGGGCAATCCGAATATTCTGGATATGATCCGCACAGGTGAAGCCAACTTCGTCTTCAACACGCTAACCAAAGGCAAAACACCAGAGCGTGACGGATTCCGCATCCGCCGTGAAGCAGTTGAGAACGGTATTGTCTGCATGACCTCGCTGGATACAGTGCGCGCTCTGTTAAAAATGCTGGAGACGATTAACTTCACATCAGAATCGATGCCAGTTCTTAGCAACTAACAAGTTATGAATAGATGAGAAAAATAAGTGGTAATGGGAAGGACATTCATCAGCTTTTGCTGACGGATGTCCTTTATCACGGGCAAATATACCCGAATTGATGTGAGAAGGGGTGGTAGAACGGTGAACGAAGCATTTCAGCAGATGGCAGGACGGCTGATGGTTGCGCTAGATTACCCGGATGCACAACAGGCAGAGCAGTTAATTCGGCAGCTGGAGGGAATTCCTTGTTATATAAAAGTGGGTATGCAGCTGTTTTATAGCGCAGGACCAGCTTTTGTAGAACAATTAAAATCAAGAGGATACTCCGTATTTCTGGATTTGAAAATGCATGATATCCCTAACACGGTACGGGGAGGGGCAGAGAGCATTACCCGTCTAGGGGTGGATATGTTTAACGTACACGCTGCTGGAGGCCGCAGTATGATGTCGGCAGCCAGAGCCGGGGCCGAAGCAGCGATTTCCGCAGACAGCTCACTTACCATGCCGTTAATTATTGCAGTCACACAGCTGACCAGTACGGATCAGACGACCATGAATACGGAGTTAGGCATTCCTGGCACAGTACAGGATGCTGTTGTTCGTTATGCACAATTGACGCGTGAGGCTGGATTGGACGGTGTGGTCGCATCTCCATTAGAAGTGCCTGCGATTCGTGCGGTATGCGGATCTGACTTTAAAACCATAACCCCTGGCATACGCCCCGCTGGCAGCGCTACAGGTGATCAGTCGCGTGTCCTAACACCTGGACAAGCCATTGCCCAGGGCAGCAGCTACATTGTCGTTGGACGGCCGATCACGGCAGCATCAGACCCACGCGCCGCAGCGAAACATATTATTGAGGAGATGATACAAGTATGACTACACTAAACAATATACCAGAGCAAATTGCATCCCATCTGTTACGCATTCAGGCAGTAGCACTGCGTCCACAGCAGCCTTTTACATGGACATCAGGCATTAAATCCCCTATCTACTGTGACAATCGCCTGACCATGTCCTACCCGGAGGTGCGTGAACTAATCGCAGACTCTTTTGCAGCTCTCATCCGAGAACAATACCCTGAAACTGAGGTTATTGCCGGCACAGCCACAGCAGGGATTCCTCATGCCGCCTGGGTGGCGCAAAAGCTAAATCTGCCAATGGCTTATGTTAGAGACAAAGCTAAAGGACATGGGAAAGAGAATCAAATCGAAGGCCGTATCAGCGCCGGACAAAAGGTTATGGTTATCGAAGACCTCATCTCTACCGGGGGAAGCTCCATTAAAGCAGCACAGGCAGTAGAGCAAGCAGGCGCTCAGCCGTTAGCTGTACTGGCTATTTTCAGCTACCAGCTGGACAAAGCCACTCAAGCTTTTGAAGAAGCAGGAGTGAAGCTGCAGACCTTGTCCAATTACACCGCCTTGATGGAGGTTGCCTTGCGTGAAGGAACCATTCAGGAGGAAGAGATGGAACTGCTACGTTCCTGGCGTCAGGACCCGGCTTCCTTCGGCAAATAAGGCTGAGTAATAGAGACAACGGAGCTAATAAGTAGTGCGTCACAGACTCATTGCGATTCAGTCCAGACTGTTAGAAATCAAGCTGTGTAAATCGAATTCGATCCGGTTACACTAACTCCTACTATCATGTGAAAAGAGGGAGTTCGGATGTATTGGGTTTACTACGGCAGACTGTACACGACTAAATTTCAGGCAGGATGTTTGGCAAAAAGGCTGGAGCATGACGGATGGATGTACGGCTACAATGATCCCCGCGCAGTGGAGGTGTACCGCTCGCGCAAAGGTCGTTATGGTGTCCGATTTATTCCATAGGTTTACAAAAATAATTTTTAAAAAGAAAATTTCTAAAAACTATTGACGAAACACAAGAAAATGTTGTATATTAATTAACGTTGCTGTTACGAATATGTAACGTGAATATACATGTTTTTTTGAGGGCCCTTAGCTCAGTTGGTTAGAGCGGTCGGCTCATAACCGATTGGTCGGGGGTTCGAGTCCCTCAGGGCCCATTTCCTCAAAAACCCTTGCTAAGCAAGGGTTTTTTTGTTGTCTTTTTTTCTGTACTATAAGAGAATGGAGAGTATTGCTTAAACTTAATTGCTTACCTTTTGGTCATGATGCTTTCTTTATTCGGATTCTGACATTTTAAATAGATAAGTACTCTAAAAATTTACACTTTTCTTTAATTGGACCTAGACCTTATGTAACTTCGTTCTAGCTTATGTAGGTTATTAAAACTGTTTCCTATCTTACTGAGTCTTATCGTTATTAGTATCCAATAAAAAATATTTATTCTAAAATATAGATAATATTTATAAGTTAGTAAGTTTATGTTTAGATAATTTTTGAAGAATATGTTACCTTAGTGTCTGTACAAGAGATAGATTACTGGGGGAATATTTATGAAAAACAATCTCATTAAGAAAACTTTTATATTGTTCAGCGCATCATTGTTTTTACTAATCGTATTTTCAAATTTAAGAACGTATGCAGCAGCATCAGTTGGGCAGGCATTACCTACTCCAGAGAGTGGGTGGCAACGATATGAAGAGCTTGCACCTGGTTTCATCTTTGAAGGAAATGGATGGCAAACGCCAACTGCGGGGAGCTATTCTGGAGGAAGTGAAAAGTTTACACTTAATTCATCTCTACATACTGTTAAATTTCAATTTTGGGGTACGGATCTAAGATTAATTAGTTATAGAGGCGGAGATAGACAGACATCTATTCAAGTAAATATTGATGGTGTGAATTATAGTTACTCAGCAAATGGTCAAGCACAAGTGACTACCCTTTTATTTGAAAAAAGGAACTTAGAAAATAAATTACATTCCGTAGAAGTAAGTGCAAGCAACTCAAACGTTTATAATCTGTTCGAATTTGATGCTTTAGATATCAACGAGACTGGATATTTAGTAAATCCTAAAATCAGTGCTCCTTCAAATCTATCTGCAAAGGCAGGGGACGCCAAGGTAGATTTAAGCTGGACAGCAAGCCCCGATAAAACAGAATATACTATAAAACGAAGCACTACTTCTGCAGGACCGTATGATACAATTGCTTCCAACGTCAAAACTCCATCGTATTCTGATACATCTGTGGTCAATGGAACAACATACTATTACGTAGTTACAGCAGTAAGTAATAATGGCGAAAGTGAATTTTCTAAAGAGGTTTCAGCTACTCCACAAGGAGAAAAGCAAACAGATTCCAATAGCGAAAATCCATCTCAACCTAATCCTGAACCGTCTGAGCCAGCTCAACCGACAGGTGATCGAGCAATTCTTGTAGTAACTATGACAAATGGCTTTGAGAAGGAATTTGATTTAAGTATGAAAGAAGTTAACAACTTTATAGCGTGGTATGATGCAAAAGATGCCGGCCGTGGTCAATCATATTATAAAATCGATAAACACAATAACAACAAAGGTCCATTCAGCAGTCGGAAGGATTATGTAATGTTTGATAAGATTCTCACATTTGAAGTAAGTGAATACTCTAAATAAATTAATCCCCTGCAATAATGGCAGGGGATTTTTCAGAAAATGCAATGATATTCTTGCTAATCATTGACCAAGTGTGCCAAGACCTTTGTCAGCTAAATAGTTAGTTTACCTTAACGGTATACACCATTCTCAATTTACCGTTACCGGCGTAAATCTCAACTCTTGCATTCGTTGCAGTGGTGGTAGTTACCACGCCGGAAGCGGAAACGGTGATATTTCCGCTCGCCACTTTATAAGTATCCCCTGGGTAATTTGACAGCGCATAGGAATAATTACGTGGCAACGTAGCCGTTCTGTAGTATACTCCATTAACTTCTACAATAGGTGTAATTACTGGAGAAGGGCCTACTGATGCGGACGCACTAGGAACGATAATACTTCCAAGGAGTCCCAAAGACATAGCTGTTGATAATAATATTTTCTTAGTATTCATTAAAAAATCCTCCTTATGTATGATATGAGCTCCTAAAATATACCATGTAAAATTGTTGATTTCACTTCATTCGACAAATGTTGTCAAAACAATACAATGAAATGATCCTAAAGTCCTATTAGATACAAAATAATTAAAATATAACAATTAAAGAAATTTATTATGTGTACTGTATTTTTGAACTATTCCCTATAGATTGGCTATCTTTGCTAAAAAGAAATAAAAAACGGACATCAGCGTGATACGCTCGAAGTCCGTTTTCGTATTAACATACCTGGCACTTGATATCAGTTGACAAGTTGGTGTGCAAGCATCTCACTGATATTTAGATTTCTATCGACCAGATGCTGCTTTAATGTAGATAGCTCCGTACTTTGACAAATCGCTTCTGCTACAAGCTGGGCAATTTTCCTTGCTCCTTCGTCAGAAAAATGGGTATTATCTGCTACGCCGGCTGGGTAATTAGGGTGCATTTTTTCAGGCAAATGCATAAATAGAAGTTGGGACTCTTTTTCACCCATGGAACGATAAAGCTGCTGTGATGCTTCGAAAATATCGAGCAACGGTGTTTGGGTTTCCTCGGCTACTTTTCGCATGGCATCGGGATAAGCTCCTACGGCCAGCGGATCAGGTTCACCGTCCGCGGTAAAACGGCGGCGGCTTACAGAGGTCAATAGCACCGGAATTCCGCCACGTTCACGAGCGGACTGAATGAATTGAATTAAGTTTAGACGGTACTCTCCCTCAGGATCAGTGTAGCGCGTGGGGTCTTCTTTTTTCTCATCGTTATGTCCAAATTGGATAAACAGATAATCGCCAGCTTGAATATCTTTTTCAATATCAGCTAATCGCCCTTCTACTATAAAGGATTTGGTGCTTCGCCCATTGACGGCACGATTGTCCACATGAACAGTAGAGTCCAAATGAGCTTGCAAATGTTCGCCCCAGCCTGTCATCGGTTTTTCGGTTGCTCCTTTTTGGGCTGCAGTAGAGTCTCCTGCGATAAACAGTCGAGTTGTCATCCGCTGTCTTGTCTGCGCATATCCATGTTTTTGAAGCCATTTTTCCGCCAGGTCGAGCCATTGTCGGCATTCACGGTTGTCCTCAGACAGTCCCAATCCGTGCCGCCCTTCTTCAAATACATGCAGTTCAAACGGAATACGTTCTCTGGATAATGAGAAAGCGAACAACAGGCTATTTTCTACCGGTACAGCGCCATCATTGGCCGTTGTCCACATAAAAGTTGGGGGTGTTTGTGCAGTCACTTGTCGATCGGATGAAAAGGCTTGAAGCTGCTCCGAGTTCGGCTGTTCGCCTAAAAAGTGCGTACGGCTTCCCAAATGCGTATAAGGCTCATGGAATGATATTACAGGGTATCCCAACATCAGAAGATTTGGTTTTTCCGCTCCAATCGTGGACACAATGGAGGCCAGGTGACCGCCTGCTGAGAAACCGATGAGACCCACTTGATCAGGGATCACTTGCCAGTCATGCGATGTTTGGCGAATCCATTGCAGCGCATGTTCTACATCTTCCAGCAAGGAGGTAACCTCGAAATCGCCGACCTGATACTCCAGCACACCCGCGTGAATACCCAAGTCATTTAACCATCGGGCGATCGGCTCTCCTTCATGTGAGGCCAAATGCTCGTAGCCACCGCCAGGTAACACCAATACAAAAGGACGAGCTTCACGGACCGCTACAGGATAGAGGGAGAGAAAGGAAGTGTCTAACGGAAATTCTTCTTTTACAATCTGTTCTTTAGAACTAACGACATGTAACATAAGAGACCTCCAAATTTCTTTTTAACTGCCGCAAACCAAACTAAATCAACTTAAATTGGAATGATACGGATGTAAAAAATAATGCACACGTGAAAAAAATGATTTAAACCTTGTTATGAAAGCGCTATAATTTGGTGTGATACCAAGAACCAAAGGGGGAGCGCAATGAAAAAAGGAAGAATGTTCTACACTATTTTTATTACGATTCTGGTTTTGGGAATAGGATTGGTGGCCAGCTTCGGCAGCTACATCTATTTTACAACAATTAGCTCCGTTGTGGAGAGAGTTTCCAATACCAAGCAAAGCTACATGGCGCAGATTAGAAATAGCCTGGAGCAGAAAATTCAAACGATTGAATACGCTTTTAATACGTATAGCACGACCAGTTCCTTTAATGAAGTTGTCAAAAATCCCATTACAGAAAAAGATTTTGTAGCGTATCGGAATGTGAATACCCAGCTCAATTATATTGCTACGATGGGATTAGAAGGAACCGAGTATTCACTGATCAGCCTAAATCAGAATTGGAGAATCTCCAATGGAAGCCTGTCTTATTTGACGAAAACGGAACGAGAACAGCTGATTAGCACCTATATCGACCACCAGGATAAGGGACTATTCTGGATTAAAACAGATAAAGGAATCCGTTTTGTGAATACCTTGCCTGTGTTTTCCAAAAAGAAGCAGGCCATTGCGCTGTCTGATATTTCGTCGCAGACGTTAAGTCGTACCATTCAAACAGAGGATCATATGCCTGTGTTTATTTTGAATAACAAAGGCGACTTAATGTACGAAACGGAGCCTGCTACTCCCTTATTGTCTACTCAGCAGCTTCAGCACATTTCAGAAGTAACTGCTAAATCAGACAACACAGGCATGCTAACGTTGGAGAAAACGGAGCATCAGCCAGCACGGCAAATCATTTATGCTAAATCTGCTTACAACAATTGGACTTACTTAACGGTATTAGATAAAAAAGAGATTGCAAACGCGTTTCAAACGACCAAATTTGGGATTATCATGATGGGCCTTGTATTAACGCTTTTAATAGTGGTGGTGGCCTACATCATTGCCATTTACTTTACCAAGCCATTTCAGCAAATAAAACGCAGCTTGCCGAAAAATCCTAATTTCGCATTCAAAAATGAACCTTCTAAAAATGAAATTGAGTGGATTATTAATTCCATCGACAACATTGTAACTGAGAAGGAAAGCTTGGAGAGTCTCATTCAGTCCGAAATGCCACAGTTGGAAACACAATTGATTCTCAACCTGTTTCGCAAACGTGTTTCCGCAGAGGAATTGGCACGAAAAATGCCACGTCTGGGCTACCCGCAGATCGAGAATCAAATGTATATTACCTTGTTAGTTCAACTGGATAATCTGGGAGATCGAGAACCTTCGGATAAAGATATTTTACTGCTGGCTATTAACAAAATCGTAGAAGAAACGATTCCAGAGCAGCAGCGTATGCTTCCGATCATTTTGAACGATAACACCCAGGCTACCATTTTAATTTTGGCAGGTAAGAGTGCACAGGAAATGAGAAAGCAAGTGCTGGATCATGCGACCCTTTTGATTCAGCATGTAAAAGAGTATTTGAATGTATCCATCAGCATCGGTATTAGCACAGCGTATGATAACTTGTTAGAAAGCAAAGAAGCTTGTGAGATGAGCAAGCAAGCATTACATCACCGTTTAAATCTAGGTAAAGAGTCGATTATTTTTTATGAGGATATTTCCATGGTCATTTCAGGTCCGGTGCTGCTTCATTATCCTGCGGAATTGGAATCGAAACTGTTTGATGCCATTCGCATAGGGGATGAAGAGCAGGTATATCATACCGTGCACTCTTTATTGGCAGAAATGATGACGAAGAACAATCATTCCATGAACTTTGAAGTGCTATTGGTACGATTTGTGAATAATCTCATCCAATTAGAGCAGCTATTAGGGATTGAAGTGCTGCTGACGCAAGACAATCATGCTCTGTATCACCGTTTGCTGGACATCCGTAACCCGGAGGAGATAGAACGCATGCTGCTAGAGCAGGTTATTTTCCCCATGGTAAAAAGCATGAAGGAGAAGACCAACCAGCAATTCCGTTGTCTCTCAGAGAAAATTGCCGCGATTATCCGTGCTGAATATGACCAGGAATTATCATTAGAGCTCATAGGAGATCGACTGCATTACAATCCGAATTATTTAAGCAGTATTTTCAAAAAAGAATACGGAACGACGTTTAGTGAATATCTGATGGGCTATCGGCTGCAAATGAGCAAGAAGTGGCTCGTTGAGACAGATATGACGATTAAAGAAATCGCCGAGCGACTGCAATATCATAATTCGCAAAACTTCATCCGCTCTTTTCGGAAAAAAGAACAGGTTACACCAGGGGCTTATCGAAAGATGAAGCAAGCCAATTAACCTTTAACCGCCCCCAGCAAAGCTCCTTTGACAAAGTGCTTTTGCACAAATGGATACACGATTAACATTGGAACGGTCGCTATAACAATGACCGCCATCTTAATCGTCTGCGCAGGCGGGATGACATCTACCGCGGTTCCTTCTGCCTGCATACCACTGGAGACGATAACAATTTGGCGAAGTAAGACTTGAATTGGCCATTTGGCAGAGTCATTGATATAGAGAATAGCGTGCATATACGTATTCCAGTAGGCAACAGCATAGAACAAAGAAATAGTTGCAATAGAAGGCAGGGCTAATGGCAACATAATTTTAAAGAAGATACCAAAATCGTTGCACCCGTCCATCTTGGCCGATTCCTCCAAATCATCCGGCAACGCCTGAAAAAAGTTACGCATGATAATCAGGTTAAATGCATTAATAGCCACAGGCAAAATCAAGGACCAATACGAATTGATCAGCCCCATGCTTTTGACAACGAGGAATGTCGGAATCATCCCCCCGCTAAACAACATAGAGAACACGACA
Organism: Paenibacillus sp. lzh-N1; assembly: GCF_002872435.1. Taxonomy (NCBI): domain Bacteria; kingdom Bacillati; phylum Bacillota; class Bacilli; order Caryophanales; family Paenibacillaceae; genus Paenibacillus; species Paenibacillus sp. lzh-N1. The sequence continues at coordinate 3,717,920 of NZ_CP025696.1, forward strand.
ATGAAGTTAATCGTATTGCGGCCAAGCAGATATTTCCGGGATAATCCATAAGCCATAAAAGCGGTAAAAATCATACTTACAACTGTACCCACGATCGTTACTCCGACCGAAACCCCAAGTCCTCTAAAAATCGTTGGAGTGGATAGGATATAGCGATAAGCATCCAGAGAAAAAGTAACAGGGAATAAAATAAACTTCTTGGCCACTACTTCCTCAGTTGAGGCAAATGAGCTGGCGATGATATTCAAAAAAGGCAAGAGACAAGTGAGGGCAATGAGAATCAAAAGTGTACTGTTTACAATGTTGAAAATACGACTGCCCAGTGATTCTTTTTTTCGTAATTTTGGTTTGAGTAATGGTTGTTCCAATGTGGTTGACCTCCTTGTAATCGTTTACATGTAAACCTTATCAAGAGGAAAGAATTCCGTATATAATCAAATCTTGAGGTGTTCTCTAAGCGTGGAATAAAGAGGATGATCATTAAGTTGTGTAGTAATCATTAGCTAAGATGAAGAGGCTATAAAGTAGGCTGTTGGCCTACTTTTGTAAACGCTATCATTTGATGATTATATGCGGAATGCCGAAAATAACGTACTCTTGAAAGCGTATACAGTAACGTTTGAAGGAGGTCGAACTAATGAAAGTTTCAAGTGTCCCCGCACCAAACATGAAGATGAAAATGAAGAAGAACAAAAGAACGACGGAAAGCCTTTTACGAATGCAGAAACACAAGCTGCTCTATCTGATGGTTTTACCCGGATTGGTGTACTTCATTATCTTCAAGTACTTCCCTATGGGGGGATTGGTAATTGCATTTCAGGATTATCAAGCATTTCAGGGAATCACAGGCAGTCCATGGGTAGGAATGAAGCATTTTATTCGTTTGTTTACTGAGCCTACGTTTTTTATGCTGCTTCGCAATACGCTGATTTTATTTGCACTGAATATTGTAATCTTTTTTCCGTTGCCCATCATATTGGCGCTCATGCTGAATGAGGTTAGGAAGATGTTTTTCAAAAACATTATTCAAACCATTATCTACATTCCGCACTTTATGTCATGGGTTATCATTGTTTCGATTTCTTATGTTTTCCTGACAGTGGACGGCGGTGTACTGAATGAAATGATTGCCGCGCTGGGCGGTGAGAAGATCAGCTTCTTAACATCTCCGCAGTGGCTGCGAACGGTATATATCGGGCAAGTGATTTGGAAGGAACTCGGCTGGTCTACCATCATTTATTTATCTGCAATTACAGTGGTGGATACGCAATTGTATGAGGCAGCAGAAATGGACGGCGCTGGACGTTTGCGAAAGACATGGCACGTGACGTTGCCAGCGATCCGCCCGGTTATTATTACATTGTTAATTTTGAAAATTGGTAGCACGCTGGATTTGGGCTTTGAGCATATGTATCTGCTATTGAATTCATTAAACCGCGAGGTTGCTGAAATCTTTGACACCTATATTTATACTGCGGGTTTAAAGAATGGACAATTAAGTTTCAGTACGACAGTAGGACTTTTTAAAGGTGTAGTAGGTTTAATTCTGATTATGCTCTCCAATCGACTCGCTAAGAAATTTGGTGAAGACGGCGTTTACTAATGACGACGGGAAGGATGCAAAATGGTACGGTTTGTAGAAAACATGAACAAATGGTGCATGCGCCTGCTACGCCTGGTCTACCTTAACTTGCTGTGGACGATTGCGACAATCCTGGGCTTGGGTTTTATAGGTGTTGGGCCTGCAACCGTTGCTATGCTTAGCATTTTTAGGCAGTGGATTCGGGGCAATGAGGAAGTCGCCATTTTCTCGACGTTTGTACGTTACTTTAAAGAAAGCTTTAAAGAAGCAGCCATCATTGGCGGGCTTTACAGCCTTGTGGGTTACGTGCTCTACGTGGATATCGTCAACGTCTCATCCTGGTATATTCGTGTGGTGACGCTGATGGGTGCCTTTTTGTATCTTATCTCTTTGGCATACATTTTTCCGTTGCTGGCTCACTATGATTGGAGAGGCATCAAGCTGAAGATCAAGATGTCGATCGTGATTGGTTTTTCGTATTTACAATATACACTTGTTCTTTTTGTAGCCATTGTCGTGCTTTATGCATTGATTCTAGGCTTGTACCCAGGAATTCTAACTTTTGCCGGAGCGAGCATCATCGGTTATCTCGTGATGTGGATGACGCATCAGGTATTCAGCAAAATAGAGCGAGAGGTTCTGGTGAAAGAGGAAGATATGGCATGAATATACAAACCAAAAAGGAGCAAACACGATGAAAAAAGGAATCAAGATGAAAAAGGGAGTGTCAGGTCTTCTTGCCGCACTTATGGTCATGAGTGTTTTTCTAGCTGCTTGTGGTGACAAGGGGACTGAGGATCAAGGCAGTCAAACCTATGATCCCAAATCCAAACTGGAATTTACCTGGCTAAACGTATTGCATACAGCCTCTCCGCCTACAGAAACGATTAAAAGTAAAATCGAAGAATACACCAATTCCAAAATTACGTTCAACTGGGTACCGGATGCTTCCAAGGAAGAGAGAATTACCACCGCACTGGCTTCTGGTGAATTGGCAGATATGGTGACTTTGACGATGATGACAAATTCTTCAGTGCGTAGTTCATTGAAATCAGGACTATTCTGGGATGTAGGCAAATACTTGGATGATTATGAGAATTTGAAAAAGATCCCGCCTGAAGTGCGCGAAGCCGCTTCCATTGAAGGGGTGCTATATGGTGTTCCGTTCCAGAAGAATCTGGCTCGGGCGGGTCTGGTCATTCGTCAGGATTGGCTCGATCGCTTAGGACTGAAGGTGCCGACCACACTGGATGAGTTGTATGAAGTTGCGAGAGCGTTTACAGAAGATGATCCGGATGGCAATGGAAAAAATGATACGACTGGGTTTGTTGACAGATCGGATCTGCGCTACAGCAGTTTCAAAACGTTAAGTTCCTATTTTGGTACACCTAATGGCTGGAAAGTAGATGAAAACGGAAAGTTTACGCCGGAATTTGATACTCCTCAATATTTGGAGACCTTAAAGTATTCCAATAAATTATACAAAAACGGGTATCTCTCCAAAGACTTTGCTGTAACCGCTAAAACGGACCAGCAACAACAATTTGCACAAGGTAAAGCAGGGATTTATACAGGCATGATCGATATTTCTAACCTCAGAACCTTGTCTCAAGGCTTACAAAAAGGGCTAAAGCTGGTACCTGTCAACAAGATTTCGAATGGAGATGGACAATACCACGTATGGTCTGAGGGAAGCGGGGTAGGAGGCTTGCTGGCATTTCCGAAATCTGAAGTAAAGACAGAAGCTGAGTTGAAGAGACTGCTGCAATTTGTAGATGACTTAATTGACAAAGATGTATACATGTATATGACCGGTGGTCTTGAAGGTACTCATTATAAAATTGAAAAGGATGGTTCCTTCAAAATTACGAATACAGATTTGTGGCAAGCAGATGTTCAGCCGTTTTCAAGCTCTAGACCAAGTGAAGTGACTTATAACTTAAAGGATGCCAATCCGGAAAAGGAACTGGCTAACGAATTAGTGCGAGAAAATAATAAATTTGCTGTTCTAGACCCGACAGTGCCACTGGATTCAGCTACCGCTAATGAACAAGGGACAGAGCTGGAGAAAATCATTACCGACGCCTCCTTCAAATTTATTATGGGTGAAATTGATGAAGCCGGATTTAAGGCAGCTGTAGAAAATTGGAAAAAGTCAGGCGGAGCACGAATTACCACTGAGTATGAAGAAGCGTATAAGAAATCGAAAAAATAAAGATATAGGTTGAATATTAGTGTACATGAATTGTCACTACGCAGGCGGATGGTGCTTATCATTGCTGACACTTGTCCAGCACCATTCCGCCTACTCCGTTTTCCAGTGTGTTTTCCAGCCCAGTCTATAAATCATTTTCGTATTCACAAAAAATAAAGACAGGAGAGAACGAAATGCAATTGTACAACATTGTAGATTATGGAGCAGTTCAGGATGGTACGAAGATGGCAACAGAGGCGATTGCGGCTGCTATTGAAGCGGCAAGTAATGCTGGTGGAGGCACCGTTTTTGTTCCGGCTGGAACGTACCTAACGGGCGCTATTTTTCTGAAAAGCAACATTGAGCTGCATGTAAGCCCTGGCGCTATTCTTTCCTTCAGTACGGAACTGGCTGATTACCCTGTAGTAGAATCCAGATGGGAGGGCGTTCAGCGGGAAGTACATGCATCGTGTATTTATGGAGAGAACCTTGAGAATATTTCGATTACAGGCAGCGGAACGCTGGATGGAAATGGTCAGCCGTGGTGGGAAAAGCATCGGAATCATCCAGAGGAGTTACAGTATCCGAGACCCAAATTAATCAGCTTTGACCGTTGTCAGCGGGTTACCATTAAAGATGTTATGTTAAAAAATTCCCCCAGTTGGACTGTAAACCCCATTGCTTGCTATAACGTTACGATTGATAATTTGTCCATTCTTAACCCGGCGGACTCTCCCAATACGGATGGTATTAATCCCGAATCCTGTTCCAATGTTCGTATTAGCAACTGCAATATAGATGTAGGCGATGATTGTATTGCGATCAAAGCAGGAACCGAAGATACGCAAGAACGGATTCCTTGTGAAAATATTACGATTACCAACTGTACAATGGTACATGGTCATGGTGCTGTCGTGCTGGGAAGCGAAATGAGCGGAGATATTCGTAATGTTACGATTAGCAATTGCGTGTTCAAGCAAACGGATCGGGGTATACGTCTGAAATCAAGACGGGGACGCGGTGGAATCATCGAGGATATTCGCATCAGCAACATTGTGATGGAGGAGGTCATTTGTCCATTTATTCTAAACCTGTATTATTTCTGCGGACCTCGGGGCAAAGACAAATATGTTTGGGATAAAAATCCCTATCCGATTACTGATGAAACTCCGTGCTTTAGAAGAATCCATTTTTCTGATATTACGGCAAGACAGGTTCATGCGGCGGCTGGCTTCTTGTATGGACTTGCAGAGCAATATATCGCTGAAATCACATTTTCCAATATTGATATTTCTATGGCTAAAAATGCGATTCCCGGTCGTCCGGCCATGATGACAGGGATTGAAGATATGAATAACCGTGGTTTTTATCTGGGTAACGTGAAGGATATTCGTTTTCAACAGATTACGATTGAGAATCATGAAGGTCCTGCCTTTTATATTGAAAATGGGGAAAACGTTGAAATCAATCGTTGCCATTCGAAGAATACAGCTCAGCCTGAAAAGCTGATAGAACAAGTAACGGTACAACCTTCTGAACAGAATGTGCTGAACTAGGAGGGATGAAAGGAGAATAAAACGTGGATAAGTTGCAAGCATTGCTGGGCGACCTTCCGGCAGATCGCCCTATAACGGCAACTCTGCTGAATCAAGAAGAGCGGGAGGGATATCGACTGGAGTGTCTCCTACTGGACTTGAACGGAATCGAGTCTGTGCCCGCTTATGTAGCTACACCCTTACAAGGGAACGGCCCGTTCCCATTGGTCGTTTTTAACCATTCGCACGGGGGCAACTATACGAATGGACGTAAGGAGTTGCTCCATAGCAGTCCTTACCTACAGCAGCCCTCGTTTGCTACAGTTCTGACAGACATGGGATATTGCGTGTGCTGTATCGACATGTGGTGCTTCAATGAACGTGGGGGCAAAACCGAGAGCGAGCTGGTAAAAGAAATGCTCTGGCAGGGCCAGGTGCTGTGGGGCATGATGCTGTATGATAACCGTCGTTTGGTAGATTATATGTGCCAGCGTGAGGACATTGATGCTTCCCGTATCGCAACGATCGGTATGTCGATGGGTGGACTTATGGCATGGTGGATGGCTGCTTTAGATGAACGAATACAGGTCACGGTTGATATCTGCGGACAGGTAGATGCCCATACGCTGATCGCCAAAAGGGGATTGGATCATCATGGGTTCTATTCCTATGTTCCCGGCTTGTTGAAGCATTTCACCACGTTGGATATTCAAAAGCGGATCGTACCTCGCCCACGGATGAGTATAACAGGTCAAAATGATCGGATGTGTCCTATAGAAGGGGTCGAGCATTTGGCAAACGGGTTGTTGGAAGCTTATCAGAAAGCAGGTCACCCTGAGCATTGGCAACCTGTGATTGCGAGCGGTGGTCATATGGAGACATTGGAAATGCGAACGGCTTGGCAGTCATTTTTAGCTGAACACTTGTAAATCAAATGAAAGGATTGGGGTAACCATGCTAGTCGGAAAAGAATCCTTTTGTGATTTCCACACCATTCAGGAGGCGATTAATGTATTGGAGCAATCGCCTTCCAACGAAATGGAAACGCTAACTATTTTATCGGGTACCTATGAGGAAGAGGTGCGGATTTACCGTTCAAATCTACATATCATAGGCATCGGACAGGTAGAAATTCGAATGAATCGGTACGCCAGGGAGCGGAATGAAGCAGGTGAGGAAATAGGAACCTTTGCGACACCCACTTTATTTGTAGGCGGCAGCCATTTGATCTTGGAAAATCTCATCATTTCCAACACGGCCGGACAGGGAGAACACATTGGGCAGGCCGTTGCGGTATACGCTCATTGTGATCAAACTATCTTTAGAAACTGCACCTTTAAAGGGTACCAGGACACGTTATTTACAGGCCCTCTGCCTCCTGCACCCAAAGAACGATTAAAGTTTGGTGGAATTCCTTTGAAAGAACATCACGCATACTATCGCCAGCTCTATCAGCATTGTTACATCGAGGGTACGATAGACTTCATTTTTGGCGGGGCTACCGCTTACTTTGAAGATTGCGAGATTCGTAGTTTGCGTCATCATAAGAACCATACAAGCTACGTTACAGCCGCCTCTACACCGCAAGGACAAACGTACGGCTATGTATTTGATCATTGCTATTTAACCGCAGAGCCTGATATTACCCCTGTTTTTTTGGGTCGTCCATGGCGGGAATATGCCAAAACCGTATTTGTCAATTGTAAAATGGGCGACCATATCGATCCGCGTGGCTGGGACAATTGGGACAATGTAGCGAACGAGAAAACCGTATGCTATCAGGAATATGGCGGATCTGATGAAATAGCTTCATTACGTCAGCAGCGTGTTCCGTGGGCGGATTGTTTTGAAGCGAGGACAGAAGCATGGAGCAAGGAACAGGTTTTTGAGGGAGTCGCATTTTGGAAAGCAAGGAGAAGTGATGTCTCATGATGATCCAAAACCCTATATTAAAAGGCTTTAATCCCGATCCGTGTATTACGCGAGTCGAGGATACTTACTATATTGTAGTGTCATCGTTTGAGTGGCTGCCTGGAGTACGGGTGTACCAGTCCAAAGATTTGGCTCATTGGGAGCACTGCACGGATATTTTGACTGATCAGGTTGACTTGAGGGGGAACCCAAAAAATTGCAGCATTTGGGCACCGCAATTGAGCTACGCGGATAACCTATTTTATCTACTCTATACGGATGTGAAAAGCACCAAGCGTCCGTTCAAGGACGTTCATAATTTTGTGACAACAGCGCCTACGATTCACGGGCCGTGGTCGGAACCCGTTTATCTGAATAGTAGTGGATTTGATCCGTCTTTATTTCATGATGAGGATGGACGCAAATGGCTATTGAACGCCTTATGGGATTACCGCATGTTGGAAAGCAATAAGTCTTCAGGTATCGTCATGCAGGAGTATGACAGCAGTCAACAGCGGCTTGTTGGCGAGCCTGTTAAAATTTTTGATTGCACTCCATTGAAGAAGACAGAAGCGCCCCACATCTACAGGCAGAACGGTTATTACTATCTTATTACAGCGGAAGGTGGAACAGGTACGGGGCATGCAGTTACCGTAGCACGCTCCAAGCAAATATCCGGCCCGTATGAAGTGGACCCGCATAATCCGATGCTTACATCTCGTGATCAGCTGAATTTCCCGTTACAATGCGCAGGACATGGCAGTCTTGTGCAAACACCTGACGGAGAATGGTATATGGCCCATTTATGCACACGTCCAGTGGAGGGGAAATACGCCATTTTAGGGCGCGAGACAGCGTTGCAACAAGTCTATTGGAATGATGAAGGCTGGCTGCGATTAACCGCCGGGGGCCATACACCTCAATTGGAGGTGCCTGCGCCTCAAGGGACAGTTTCGATTAAGCAAGAGCAGCAGGAGTATATTTTCGAAGACTTTTTCGAGGGCCCCACAATTGATAAATCGTGGAACACATTGCGTATCCTGGCGGACGATAGCTGGTGTTCATTAAGTCAGCGCCCAGGCTACCTTCGAATTCATGCTGGAGAATCCATACAAAGTCTATTCAAGCACCACGTGCTTGCCATTCGGCAAACGGATCATCATTTTCGGGTAGAAACAGCACTGGAGTATCAGCCAACAAGCTATTTGCAAATGGCGGGACTTTTGCTGTATCTCAATGAAGAGGACTATTTGTATGCGTATGTCAGCTATGAAGAGGGAGTGGGAAAAGTGCTGCGCATGATGCGCTGTGAAGCTAATTCATTTACGTTAGTTCCGCAAGTGGTTGCGCTTCAGAATGATCTTCCTGTACATTTGGCTGTAGAGGTCCATGCCTCCCATGCACAATTTTATTATGGAGTCGGAGATGAGCCTTCCTGGAAGCGACTTTTTGAAATACAGGATATCAGCTTTTTGTCGGGAGGATTTACAGGGAATTTTGTAGGTATTGCTGCTCATGATATTCAACAATTCCAAGGGAGCTACGCTGACTTTTCCCATTTCTTATACTATGGTAAGGACCATCTCTCCTCATAAAAAATATAATACTGACTATATTGCAAGCACCTTAATCGGTGCTTTTTTCTTTTACAGGTTACCTTTTTACATTATAATCTCGCAAAATCTCCAAAAAAGCAGTGGTTGCTTTCGTCTCAAATACCGCAGAAGGGGTCAGAAAGGAAAATTTCCGAATGAACGGGAGATTGAGAATATCCAATACTTCTAATGTTCCCAAAGCAAGTTCCTTTTGAATTACCCATTGGGACAGCAAAGAAATCCCTAAGCCTGCTTCTACAGACTCTTTGATGATCTGTGTACTGCCAAAATTCATCATATGAGAAGGATAAAATTGAAGCCGTGTAAACATCTTTTCAGCCGCTTCCCGGGTTCCAGAGCCTTCTTCCCGCAGAATCCAGATGTCATCATGCAGCTCATTTATATCCACTTGAGATGTACCGGCCAAACGATGATTTTGCGGAACGACAATAACCATTTCATCATCGGCGAAGGATTCAATGTGTAAATGGTCATGCTGAAATTCTCCTTCGATAATGCCCACATCCAGTTGATTATGAATTACGAGCTTTTCAATTTCCAATGTATTGCCGATGGTAATAGAGGGCTGAATGAGCGGGTACTGGATTCTCATTTGCGCAATTACATGTGGTAGTACATATTCACCATACGTGTAGCTTGCACCAATAGACAGGTTACCCTTTGCCGTATGCATTAGTTCGTCCACCAAGTACTGCATACGTGTATGGAGTCGGATAATCTCCTGGGCATGATGATACACAATTTCACCTGCTTTAGTTAAGCGCACATATTTATTACTTCGCTCTAGGAGCCGGGTTCCTACACTGCGTTCCAGTGTTTGAATATATTGACTTACCGCAGGCTGGGTCATATGTAGTGCCTCAGCAGCTCGTGTGAAGTTTTGTTTCTCCGCAACCCTAACAAAGACGATTAAAGATTGATCCAAAGTCTATTCCTCCAAATCTATCATGCATATTTACTTATCATCATTATTATAATGATTTATTTTCCTTATGACAAAATACATATTAAGCTGTATGCATGTAGAATTGGAGGGAATCAGCATGAAGAGTCATATTCAACACGTCAAATTTTTATTGAACAGGGGTCGATTATTTCGGTTTTTATTTGGCATTGTGCTAACGATGATCTTTGCACTGGCAGGATACGTCCTGAACGAAGTGCCGGGCTTTCATTATGTAGGTCCATTGGCATGTGCAATGTTTCTCGCTATACTATACCGACAGTTGTGGGGGTACCCTGAAGCTGTACGCTCAGGAATTGAATTTTCAGCCAAGAAAATACTGCGCGGAGCTATTGTGTTATATGGGCTGAAGCTAAATATGGATGTTGTTATTCATCATGGGCTGGGTTTGCTTTTACGGGATGTAGGCACTGTGGTATTTGCCATTTTTTTTACGGTTTGGCTGGCAAAACGATTCAAGGCAGATGCTTCGCTTTCGCTTCTTCTTGGGATTGGAACAGGAGTTTGCGGTGCAGCAGCAATTGCAGCTGTTTCTCCCTTGTTAAAGTCCGACGATGAGGACACAGCCATAGGAGTTGGACTTATTGCCTTGGTTGGAACGGTATTTGCTATTTTGTTTACAGTGCTTCGACCTTGGCTTCCTCTGACGGATTTGCAATATGGAATCTGGTCGGGCATCAGTTTACATGAAATTGCACATGTGGCCTTAGCGGCAGCACCTGCTGGACAGGATGCTCTTGCCATGGGTTTATTAGCCAAATTGGGGCGTGTCTTCTTACTCATACCGCTTAGCTTTATTTTAATGTATTGGATGAAACGAACCGGAAAGATTCGTACAGGTACTAAAGTAGAGTTCCCCTGGTTCCTCATGGGCTTTATTGCGGCAAGTATTTTGGGAAGTTATGTTTTTGGAAAATATATTGTAGTTTCACCTAGTCTAATGAACGAACTTTCTCAGCTTACTACCTTTATGTTAACGATGGCTATGGTAGGCATGGGGCTAAATGTGAGCTTTAAGACTTTGCGAGAGAAAGCAATGCTGCCCTTACTGGTACTATCTGTTACTTCGATTATTCTTGTAGGACTAACATTTGTAACCGTATGAATAACTGGAATAAGCTCTGCTTGCGTATAGCTGGCAGAGCTTTTTAGTGCTTTCGTATTATAAGGCTGAAATATATAATGAATGAATCGTAACTTTTTACATAGGAGTCGCGTCTATCAAAATGGAGGCTTTAGAGGGCATAGAATGTAAAATTTACATAGTGAAAAATTAGAGATTGGTAGGGTACATATGAAGAAAATTTGTTTATTTGCTTTTTTGTTTCTGTTTCTATTAGCATTTCCAAGAGAAAGTCACGCTGCGTCTTCAAATTCACATATTCAGCTGGATGGTAAAGATATAAGTGTCAGCAAGGGGGTGCAGATCCAGGAAGTAAAGGGCAATGTGCTGGTTCCACTTCGTCTTATTGTAGAAGAATTGGGTTATAGTGTGAATTGGGAGTCCAAGACAGGGACTATAACTATACATAAAGAAAATCTTAACCTGAGCCTTCAGGTCAACAATCCCATTGCCTCGGTCAATGATCAACCGATGGGGTTGGCTGTAGCTCCTTTGCTTAACGGGGGAACGACTTATGTTCCGCTTCGCTTTGTATCTGAACAGACAGGAGTGGAAGTGGTCTGGAACAACGAACTTAAAACCGTATTCTTGACGACTCCGCCTGCTTCAAGCGGAAATAGCGTGACCACCCGTGATCACTCTGCTACTCAAGCTGCAAGCGATGCTATAGAGAGTGAGCGTACGGCTGTAAACCAAATTCGCTTCAACAATCACCAATTGACGATAACGGTGGATGGAAAAGTAAGCCCCAAAGTCACCAAGTTAACTCAACCAGATCGTATTGTTGTAGATATACCTGATTCGAAGTTTGGTGAGGAATTTCCAGCCTCACAATCATTTAACAATGGTGGACAAGGAAGCTTTCCAGTCACAGAAGATCTAGATGTTTCCAAGGTAAGATACTCCATGTTTAGTACAAACCCAGCCTCGGTACGTATTGTAGTTGATCTTGATCACAGCACACCCTTTCATCTTATTAATGCAGATGATGGTAAAGTGATCGTAGCGTTGGATCAGGCAACGGAGGAGTCAGCATCTACCGATACTGTTATATCTACTATACCTGTTGAGCCTACGATTTCTTCCGACGGACATGCGCAGGGGATTGACGTCTCGCACCATAATGGCAATATTGATTGGCAGCAAGTGGCGGCGGCAGGCAAGACATTTGCTTTTATTAAAGCTACAGAGGGCACCAAGTATCAAGATAATCAATTTTTAGCAAATGTTCAGGGGGCCAGAGATGCTAACATCCTGGTTGGCGCTTACCACTTTTTGAACGCAACTACCGTGGATGGAGCTCGTCAGGAAGCAGCTAATTTTGCTAGGGCTATAGATTCAGCAGGAGGAAGGCTAGATCTGCCCCCTGTGATGGATTATGAAAATAATCCCAAAGGTCTTACTTCCGCACAGATCAGTGAAGTGGCTCATGCATTTTTGGATGAAATGGAGAAGCTTACCGGGCGTGAGCCGATCGTATACACGGGAAACGTCTTTGCTTCCAAGTTTGATCCTACGTTTTCTATGTATAAATTGTGGGTAGCGCGATACAGCACTACGCAAAAGCCGACCGCAGTTCCAGCTTGGAATAGCTGGTGGGCTTGGCAGTACAGTAGTACAGGCAGTGTTCCAGGTATTAGCGGCCAAGTCGATCTAGATGAGTACAATGGAACGATAGATGAACTTCGTGCTTCATTGGCAGGCTCGCTTGATTAGCAGGTTCATGTCATGATTAATCCTCGCGAATCCGAATTAGGATCTGCGAGGATTTTTAATGTCTGATTTGGTTAGCCAGGCATGATCCATACGATTTCGCTGATTCGAACAAAGAATTTTTTACCGTATACATCCAAGATGACATGGTCAGGCTTACTATCTACTACACATCCATCAATTCTGCCACGTGTTGTTTCAAGTACAACGTACTTGCCGATCATCGATTTTAATGTTTCTACGACATACGGATCTACGGGGTGTACCACGACATGGTGGGAGGTAGGATGGTGAGGAAAAGGTTGGTTAACGTTATAATTGAACATTTGATTTGAATTCAATTGCTTCACTCCTTCAGGATTAGTTGTGATATCCTATGCTCCTGCCTAGAAAAGGTGTAGGCTAATGCCCATCAGCGAGAATATTCATAACATTGCCAAAAAGCCCGGTCCATAGGAAAGCTCAATACATAAGCTATGTTGTACCTTGAATTGAAGGAGGCAATGATCCATGAGTGAATGTGAAAGAGGTTGCGGTGGCGGTTCAGTAGGGGGCTACCCAGGCGTTTGGACATCGACAGGAGCTATTCTGGTATTGTTCATTCTGCTCGTTATCATTACAAAGTCTTTTTGGATCTAAATTCAATTGAGTAGCTTAACCCCCCATTGGTATATTACCGGTGGGGGGTTAAGTGTTTTAGAGAATGGATTGTATGATAAAACACCCCAAATAACAGCGCACAAGCCCAACACAACTGTGCGGGGCTGGGTAGCTGTCAAATGAGGTGTTTTGGCATCAATAAGCCGAAACGGGAGATGGATGAGGATTAAATTAAAGCAATCGCTAATAGGGTAAATAGGCTTAAAGTTAAGATTTGATCACCATACCCGTAAGGATAAAAGGCAGACGTTTGTACACGTCCGTTCCGCTCGGTTTTTAAGTACACATTTTTACGATCCACATCCGTAATGGTTCCTTCGTACTGTTTTCCGTCAATGGTGAGAATACGCACCTTTTTATTCATACAGTTCAAACAGTTGTAGTAAGCGTCCATTCAATCACCCCCTCTTATACACATTGGCATTTTATGAGAGGGAAAGTCTTATGGTAACGGCGAACATACAGGGAAGGGGGATTCCGGCGTACTTCAGGTCTGACTAGGGTTAATCTTGCTCTTGATAGGGATTAAAGGAAAAGCCAGGGTATCCATGAGTATAGGTGTAACCTCTTTGGGGGGCGATCTGACGATGTGATGAAGTATCGTTTAGCCTTACATGAATCCCTGGTTTTCTAGGTGGCTGCTGCTTGCAGTCATTGGGAGGACCGATGATGACAGGTTTTTTAATAGGGGCGAGCGCTTCCTGAACCTTTTTCTCATCCAGGCAGTAAGTATGAGCCATAATGTTACTCGGCGTTAGCCGCAAAACATCGGAGCCCAAAATGAATTCAGGGACTGGAGCGTTAAAAATCGCCAACAAGTGAGTGTTGTCCACCGTGGCGACTAGATAATGCCACCATCCCTGAGGGACGTTAGCCACCTGTCCAGGTGTAATCGGAAAATGTCGTAACTCGCGGGTAAAGGGATTAATCAGTGACACGGTCACTGCTCCAGAAATACAGTATATTAGTTCTGTGGCATTTTGATGGTAGTGAGGCTCTACAACATTAGCAGTGCTGAGACGGATATCCAGTAGCGATACATTTGCTAATGTATTCAGCTGCTGGATCGACAGCTCGTTGATTGAGTTCTGAGGATCTTTCTGAAACAAAATATTGTCGCTTAAATCATAGGTGAACTGTACAGTGGGAGAGGTGTAATCCATATATGAATTCACGTGTTCTTTCCTGCCTTTCTGTTACTCGAAATGAATGATCGTACGCTACTCTATGCATTCGCCCATATATATGTGCACAAAAATGTGGTTTAAAAAAGCAGATGTCAGGTTCAGGTCCTGGGTAGATTGAATCGAAAAATAGCGAAAAAAGTCACGTATTCAAGTGTAGTCAAAATGTGATCTATTGCTTCTCATACACGTCATCCCTTGCTGGATAGTGTTTTATTGATTTGGGTATTCTTAGGACCAGAGCCGGATGATACGTAAATGCGGCTTGTGGTATACTGCAACGGACGTGTGAACGCATCAATGTCCGATTCCATATGTAGCCACGCGTCATTTCCGCAGCTAGTCATAAGTTATGGCACAAGAAGCATCATCGGATAAACGTCCCTGAGTTGTACAGGCCGGAATGGTTGCACCGGACAGAACATGAAAGAGGAGGTTGTCTGGAATATGAAAAAATTATCTATTTTAATCCTGTCCTGCGCATGCATATTAGGTACTGTATTATCAGTCGCACCAGGACAAGCACAGGCACAATCGTCAGCTTTAAAGAAAGGGATTCAAAGCGAACGAGTGCTGGAGCTTCAACAGCAGCTTCATTCACTCGGTTACTTCAAAGCTGGTTTTACGGGATACTATGGCTCTTTGACCAGCAAAGCGGTGGCTCGTTTTCAGAGGGATCACGGTCTGACGCCTGACGGTATTGCCGGAGCGGCAACACAGGCCAAGCTCGATTCGTTCGGAAAGGTCCGCGTAACCGCGTTGGATCAACTGGCACGGATCATTTATTCCGAGGCGCGCGGAGAATCGTTTGAAGGACAAGTAGCTGTCGGCGCTGTCGTATTAAACCGTGTACAGTCCGGCGAGTTTCCAAGCTCGATTCCGGACGTTATTTTACAGCCGGGTCAATTCACCGCTGTACAGGATGGTCAATACCGCTTGAAACCCAACAAGACTGCGTATCGAGCAGCCAGACAGGCACTTAATGGTGCTGACCCGACCAATGGGTCTTTGTTTTATTACAACCCAGCCATTGCCACAGCCAAATGGAGTAAAAGCCGTCCGGCAGTCATTTCGCTTGGTCGTCATACATTTACGAATTAATTCCATATGAGCATTTGTATTTTTTTCAGCCGTCAGTAGCTTCTTCTAGAAGCGGTGACGGTTTTTTGTGTATTCACAAACTTGTAATATGTTAGGGATGATGTATCTCGTTTCATATTAAAAATTCTACCTATTATTCCGATACTCTTAATAGACAAAAAATGAAATCAAAGGAGTCTTTCTAAAATGAGTCAACATCCTTATACCATCGAAGTGGATCAAGTCATTAAAACGGTACATATGGCAGTGAATGGAGTTTTTAGCCAAGAGGAGTATGACAGCTTTGTAAAGGATTATATAGCCAAAACTTCATCTATTCAGGCATCGAACTTTACACTCAGGGTAGATTGCACCCAAATGGCACTTTTGGGACCAGGTGAAGTAGAGAAACTGAAGGGTTCTTTTGCACGTTATAAAGAAACTGGATTTGCCAAAATAATTTTTGTCATCAGCCTCCAGCAAACGATTATTAAAATGCAGCTTGGTCGTGTAGCACGTGAAGCAGGATTAAACAACGTAGATATTGTAGTACAATAATGCGCTGACGTATGTGTAAGGGGGAAACCTGATGAGCCATATCAGAATAAAAGCACTGGGAGTGCACCATCCGTCCCATTCGTTGGATAACGAATATTATGTTCGCCATTTTGACGAGCGGGGAAAGGATATTCGACGCTTCATGGAGCATATGGGTAGAAAACAGCGTTATATCATTGATGATCCGAACGAAAACGGTCTAACCATGGGAATAGCAGCTGCGCAAAAAGCTCTGGAGCAAGCCGGTATGACAGGTCGTGATGTGGATATGATCGTGTTCTCCACTCAAGTTCCTGAGTCGCTGTTTCCGATGAATGCCTTGTTTGTACACCAGGCGATTGGGGCCAGACATGATGTGGCAGTGATGGATTCCAATGCAAATTGCGCAGGGATGACAGTAGCTGTCGATCAAGCCAGTCGGTCGATGATGTCTAATCCCGATGTGCGGACAGCGCTTATTATCGGCTCAGATTATAATTCGCTCATTTCCGATCCCGCGGATGAGATTACGTATGCGAACTATGGCGATGCTGCATGTGCAGCTATTTTGGAGCGTACAGAAGAGGACACTGGATTTATAGATTCCCTGTATTATACGGACCCCATCAATATAGATAAAATATTGTACCCGGCCCGGGGGTTAGCGGCGACCCTCCAAAGGAACGCACCCGGCAAATTTATTCAGTGGCTTCCGTTCGACGCCAATATGGCCTTGCCTCCAACATTTGAACTGCTTGAACGCATTATAAAAAAGAATGGGCTTACACCTCAGGATGTACGGGCTTATTGTCTGTCGCAGTTTTCATTGGCCAATGTGTTGAAGATCCAGGATCATTTGGAGCTAGAGGATGACCAAATGATTTATGTGGGTGATCGTTATGGTTATACAGGTACCAGCAGCCCGTTCATTGCTCTATATGAAGGTATCGAATCGGGTCGTATCCGGCGCGGCGATTATGTGCTATTTTGGACGATTGGAGCTGGATATCAACTGGTTGCTATGTTGTTTAAATATTAGGAATACGAAGACCTTGCAACTGCAAGGTCTTTTTGTATATCCCACCATGATAATTGTAATGATTTGGTTGTGTTAGGTATGATTATTTTGTAAAATTTAAACAATGAATTCATAAGGGAGAGCTTATATTGCGGACATTGGATAACATGACAATGATGACGAAAACATCGTACACAATTCATAATAGGAGCTGAAGGGTCATTAAAATCGAAAATTTGTTTTACGGGGAACGAATAAAACTGGCCGCAGTTAGGGAAGAAGATGCTGAACTGATGTTCAAATGGGGTGAGGATGCGAAGTATTTGCGCAATGTAGATACGGATTTGGCACTCCCCTACACGTTGAAACAGATGGAATCAGAAGGATCTCCTAGCTCTAATGAAGTCTATTTTCGCTTAAGAACATTGGCAGACGATGTCCTGATCGGATTTGTTGCTATTCATGGGATTGAGTGGAATAATCGCTGCGGGCAGCTGGCAGTAGGTATAGGTAATACGGACTACCGTGGCAAGGGTTTTGGAGCGGAAGCTATACGTCTCATTCTTCGTTATGCGTTTTATGAGCTGAATTTAAATCGGGTCGGCTTGGATGTGATTGAGTACAATACACAAGCGATCCGTACCTATGAGAAGGCAGGGTTCCAGCTTGAGGGGAGAGTTCGTTCCGCTGTTCTCCGTGATGGCAACAGCTATGATCGCATCATGATGGGCATTCTATACTCTGAATGGAGCTCGTCTCTTCAAATGTAATAGATACACAATTTGTTCATAATATATTCCATAATAAGCCTTTTAATAATGTGAAAAGAGGTTTATAGTTAAGGGGTCACATGCCCAAAATCATTATTATTTTGAGTATGAGTCAAAGCTGAGGAGGAATTTACATGGCAAACGTTGTAAGGTCCGTTACTTCACCCAAGAAATTTATTTCTGGACAAAATCTGCTCTCGTCGTTAAATGACTACATTAAGGATTATGGCGATAAGGCCTATGTTATTTGCGATGAATTTATCCTTGAAAGAGCCCAAAAGGAGGCAGGTGCTTCGATTGAAGCAGCTGGTAACCAGGTGGTCTTCGAGAAATTCCAATATGAATGTACAAAAGAAGAGATTGATCGTAACCGTGAATTAGTACGCAAACATGGTTCGAACATCATTATAGGGATTGGCGGGGGAAAAACGCTGGATACCGCCAAGGCAACAGCCTATTATGAAAAGCTGCCTGTCGCTATTTTTCCAACCATTGCTTCTACAGATGCTCCTTGTACCGCGCTTGCGGTTATTTACAAGAAGGATGGCTCCTTTGATGAATATTTGTTCCTGCCTACGAATCCAGATGTAGTACTTGCAGATACAGGTATTTTGGCAGCGGCGCCTGCACGTTTCTTTGCAGCTGGTATTGGTGATGCACTGGCAACTTATTTTGAAGCTCGTGCGTGCTACCAGGCCAATGGGGACAATCTGGTGCTGAACAAGCCTTCCACTACAGGTCTGGGACTTGCTCGCCTTTGCTATGATACATTGCTGGAAAATGCCGTGAAGGCAAAACGTGCAGTGGATCGTAAAGTATATACTCGTGCAGTTGAGGATACGATTGAAGCGACCATTTATCTGAGCGGTGTCGGAGCAGAATCAGGCGGATTGGCAGCAGCACATGCTATTCATAATGGCATGACGGCTGTTCCTTCACTTCACAAAGCACAGCATGGTGAGAAAGTTACATTCGGCTTGTTAACTCAGCTGGTGCTGGAAAACGCACCAAAAGAAGAGCTAGAGACCGTGATTAAGCTGGTTAAGGATGTAGGTCTTCCATTAACGCTTCGTGATCTGGGTGTAGAGGAATTTGTTGAGGCTGAATGGCGTCAGGTGGCTGAAGATGCTTGTGCAGCAAATGATACAATGGTCAACATGCCGTTCCCAGTTAGTCCTGATGATGTGTATAACGCAATCATCGCAGCAAATGCGATTGCAGAATCCTATCAAGAATAGTTTCTTTCTAGCTAGAAAAATGGATTTACAAAGACGGGTCTGTCATATCACTGACAGACCCGTTTCGTTTACGTGCACGATCTTGTGAAAGAAAAGAAGGGGATCAGGGACTTATATCCTATCTTGTTCTGACCGATATAGATGTAACAGGGAAAATAGGTTGGTCACACAGCAGGAGGAGATTTGATGTTGGTACATGGTAAAACGCGTAGGGGCAACTTGTACATCCATATGTCCAGCGGTTTTCACAAGATCGGGGATTTTCGGGAAGAATATTCCGTAGCACCAGGTGATCGGCTGATGTCTAGATTAACCAAGCGGATCTACACCATTGTATCTGTACATCTTGGTGAAGAGGCATATGCCGATCTTGATCTTGAAGAGGTAATTAGAAATAGTTAGGGAGCTTCATTTGGATTGGGTATAAAAAAGCTTGCACTTCGCTCTAGGAGCAAAGTGCAAGCTTTTTTCTTTCAGCGGAGGGACTCATGGAGAAGATCGCGTGTGATAATATTATTTTGGTTCATAAAATGTCTGATGGCTGCCTGCGAATTGGTTGCCGACAGCTCCTTTCCCCATGTCATGGCATAGGCCCAGGCTGGCTGATTCTGTAGCACCTTCGCACTCGGCAGAATATCACTTTCTCCGATTCCCATAGGCTTGCCCTGCGCAAGCTTTAGCAATTCAGTGTAGTAGGAGGACCTGTAATCATTATTATAGATATCGGCTGCAAGCACATCTACCCGGTTAATGCCTGGAAAGGACAGACTATAGGGAGTGCTATAAGCGTTCGGGGCATTGGGACTCCAGACCCACAACAGGTTATCTAAATGATGGACATGTACGAACCGATCATACATTAGATCCCACAGCTTAGCGTAATTTTGTTTGTTCCCCCACCAAAACCAGTTACCATTCATTTCATGATAGGGTCTCCATAAAACTGGCACATCCGCATCCCGTAAGGTCTTAAGGGACAGAGCCGCCTCGTCCAAATCAGCGATGAGTTGCTTATATTGTGGGGTACCCGGCGTGACGTAACGATTAAATTCAGCTTGAGTAATTTTTGCTTGTACGTTTTTCCACGTTTTTGGTTTGCCCGGTAACGCCTGATGAAAGGTGATAGCTACGATTCCGCCGTCCCGACTCCATTGAATAGCGCTATTCACAACACGCTGACGTTGCTCTCGTAAGGCAGTACGGGATTGATTAGCCAACCCTCCAAACTCATAGCCGTGAAGTCCCGCGTATTGTCCGCTGATTTGTTGCAGCTTGTTATTTTGTTCATCCGGTGCCTCTAAGTAATCGTGCTGTCCGGAAATTAGCATATCATCCGGCACATTAGTTAGGTAGGCAAGTAATTGCCTGGCTTTGGCAGAGGCATGAGCATTAATTGGCGGGGCGGCATCAGCAACAATGAACGATTGTTGAGAGCCGCTAAAGAGTAAAACAAGCATTAGCAGTAGCACCCTCTGTAACCAAAAGCGTGTTGAGTGAGATTTCATGGCGCTCCTCCTTTGATGCTGGTAATGGGGTTAGTATTTTTCTTTTTGTTTTCTTAGTTGTATGTAGGCACTAATCATGATCACTACTAGACTAATCATGGTCCACCCGTTGAGTTCCTGCAAGTGTATCCAGTTGTCCCACACAAGGAAGCATGATATAAAGACAAGCAAACCCACTGTAAGGTACATTTTGGTTTGTGCTGGACGCTTGGTACGTTTAGAAACCCAATGTATGATGCCTAGAATAAGGGCTTCCTGAAATAAAAATATACCCATTATCATTAAACTAGCTATAAAAATAGGGGACATCCGTATCCTCCTCCTAGATCTACAAACAGAATATGCAGGTTTTAAGCGGATGTGGATTCTTGGATGTAAGTTTCATTATAAATGGAGTAACCAGTTGCGCCCTGATACGATCCTGAACAAGTTGACTAAATTATACCATAACTACCGTCCTGCAATGAAAGGCGTCTAAATACCCACTCTTCCTTAATTCGTCATCATACTTTATATTCAGTGAAATATCGACATGTTGGTTTGTATACTCATACATATGAAGCTTCATTCGGAAGTTGCATTGAATTATAGGCATAATTGCAACGCGAAATCGACGGAAAAGTTTGGTATGATTAAAGTGGATTGCAAAG
Organism: Paenibacillus sp. lzh-N1; assembly: GCF_002872435.1. Lineage (NCBI taxonomy): Bacteria > Bacillati > Bacillota > Bacilli > Caryophanales > Paenibacillaceae > Paenibacillus > Paenibacillus sp. lzh-N1. The sequence goes on from NZ_CP025696.1 coordinate 3,739,200, forward strand.
GAGGCCTTCATATGAATGAAGAACACAGACCATTTTCTAGTCCGGTAGATGCTGAGGGAACCAAAGCAAACTTTGATGCCAATCAGCGGAAGCTTCACTCCGAGGGAGCTTCAAGCCTGTGGCGTCAGGTCAGTAATCTGCTTATTCTGGTTGGCGTAATTGCATTGATTATTATTATAGGTCGATTACTATAATGAGATGACTGAAAAGTAAGAAAGTTTAGGACGTGATACGTTGTTAAAGGCAGCTTTACTTTTTATTTTGGCAGGCATCGCTGAAATCGGAGGTGGATATCTGATCTGGCAATGGCTGCGAGAAGGTAAGACATGGTATGTCGGACTTTGCGGCGGAGTGATTTTAGCTGTCTATGGAGTCATTGCTACCTTTCAGGTTTTCTCCTCCTTTGGGCGTGTATATGCAGCATACGGGGGTGTCTTTATTGTTCTTTCCATTGCATGGGGCTGGTGGATTGATAAAAAGACACCTGACTTGTACGATTTCATTGGTGGATTGATTTGTTTGGTAGGTATAGCTGTAATTCTGTTGCCGCGCTCAGGGGGATAGGACAAAAACCCCTTTTTTATTTTCAAAAACATGACTATAGGTCTACAAAAATAAGCTTCATATTCCGAAATAGAACTTAAGGAGGGGGTTCTATGAACTGGAATCAAATGAAGCTTAGATTGAAATTTGGCAGTGTTATGCCGAAGAGTGAAGGTAATTTCTCTTTTGGTCTCTTGTGTGGACTCTTCATCAGCATTGTATTGTGGATCTCGATTATTGGCTGGATCATGCTTATCTTCAAGTGATACTTAATAACCTGTGACCTATAATTCATGCTTTATTTGGTAAAGTCATTACGTAGCTTATCTATTCCACGGCCCACGGCTTCATCAATCATATCGGTAGCTGCAGGTGAATCGGCATCAGGGTCAGGAATCCGATCAAATCCTGGTTCACGCTTATCCAGAGATTGTTTATATTCGATTTGATCGTCAGTAAGACTCTTTTTTTCGGAGTTATGTTTTTTCATAGCACATTACACGCTCCTTCTTAGGCATGATTCAGTTCTACACTTTACATAAACGCTTATGCTCCATATTAAACGCTTATAAAATAAACCGGGAAGGATTAATCCCGCCCGGTACTTTCCAAACAACTAGCGATGCTCAATCAAATCAATCGCTCCCAGAACAACATGAGCCAGTCCGAAACCGAGAATGCCTGTAGCTGCAAGTTTGTACTTACTGCTCAGCAACACAGCGCCTGAAGCCGATACTACCGTCCCAAGAACAGTTGGAATCATACCTTCACGCATTCGTAACACCCCTTCTGGTGGTTTGGAAAGACATTTATTAGTGTAGTTCAAATGTGCACAAGTTATACAAAAAGAGATTTTTTATTATTTTTTTTAAAAAACACTTTACAATTTGATAAAATTGTCGTATTATAAGTTGGTGCCCGGTTGAACGACATTTACATATCGAGAACATTTCAATAAGCATGCTTCTCAGATACTTGTAAGATAAGAACAAGTAAGTGTAAAATAGCGTTCCTAAATACTTGCCGGGGTGGCGGAATTGGCAGACGCACAGGACTTAAAATCCTGCGGTAGGTGACTACCGTACCGGTTCGATCCCGGTCCTCGGCATACTAGATTTATCAAGGTCACATCAGCGTTAAATGAACGAAGATAACGCGAGTTCCTGTGTAGCTGTAACGGAGCAATCCGAAGGTACACAGGACCGACGAAGCGCCTCACCGTTAATATACGGAGGAGGCGTTTTTGTTTTGGCAAGATTACATGCTATAAAAATCCAGTTTAGTTTTGTGTTTTGTAAGGATAATTATGCCACCAAGTGATTTGTTATCTTAATCTGGATATTGATACATCATCCAAAAGAATGGTGGCAAAAGCATCCTGCGCTGTAACACGGAACACTAAATCTCTAGAGACTGTCCCCGAATTCCCTGAGATTGAGAAGGTACGGGAGACTCTCTCATATTGTGATGAAGGTAGCGAGTTTAGCTGAATTGTGTAGGTTTGCTCTCCTAGACTAATTTGAAGCCGACCGCCAAAAGGCCTGATCAAATTACGTACCCAGAAGGTCACACGGTATCTTCTTCCTCTACTCAGATCGGAAATCGTTTGTCTAAGCGAGACGCTGTGCCCCGGGTTAGCTGAGATTCTGACGGCTTGATTGCCACTGTGCGGGTTGGTTCTGGTAATAAAGATTTGACCTGTCACGTTGCTGACGTTTGCAATCCAAGGTGTCAAATCTTGATCTTCAAAGCCACCGTTTCTAACAACAGCCTGGGTAGGCAAAATTTTTTTCTTCTTCAATGTGTGAGATTGTATAGGGGATCTATTCATCCCTCTACGGACAGTAGTTGTACTTTTTCCAGCTTTTTTAGGTTTCATTTAAACAACTCTCTTTCCGTAAAAAATGTATTTTGTATTAGTAGTTTATGAAAGTGTGAATAATAGTGTTCATATTAAGAGAAACCAAAAATACCGTCGTAGGGCGGTATTTTTTTGGTTACGTAATACTGGGCCTTACGACCTTTTCAGTGCAGCTTTTTCGACTTTATAGTGCAAAATCTTGTAACAGAGAGTCAAAGCCCTTCTATTGCATAAGTTGCTATAATCGTTGGTACAGCAACTTTTTACAGAGAGACCATCGGAGACAAGAATGATCCCGAAAAGCGCAGGAATGCTTGTTATTCAGGGACTCTTAGCAAAGATTGCAGCATAGGAAACGCGTAGTGATGCAGATCAATTCAGCCGTATTTGAACAGTGAATTTTACGCACAAATTTTGATTTGGCCATGGAAGGTGGGTTCAGTAAAGCTGATATGAGTCTGACATACCATATGGAACAGTTAAGAGTCCGTTTTATGAATTTTATTAACTATGTATATATTGTAATGGATAAAAAAACAGGAGACATTGCCATTGTCGATCCGTCATGGGATATATTAAAAATAGAGTCATATCTTCGACAGTTGAATGGTAATCTAAGAGCCATTTTATTAACCCATTCACATTTAGATCATGTTAATTTGGTAAATCCGCTCCTGGAAAAGTATAGACCGCACGTATTCATGTCAATACAAGAAATCGATTATTACCATTTTAGATGTAAAAATTTACATCCTATTAAAGATGGGGACTTTATCAAACTTGGAGAAACAGAAATTATAAGTCTTCTGACCCCTGGGCATACCATGGGAAGTGTGTGCTATCTTTTATCCAATCACTTATTTACGGGGGATACCATTTTCATTGAAGGTTGTGGATTTTGTGATCCGAATGGAGGAGATCCGAAAGACTTATATCATAGCGTTCAAAAAATAAAGCGAGAGGTTGATAGCTCCATTCAAATTTATCCTGCTCATTCATATGGTAAAGCACCTGGTTTCCCACTCAGTCACCTTATGGATGAAAATATTTATTTTCAATTTACGAGTATGAAACCGTTTATTAATTTCAGAATGCGTCCCAACCAAAAAGGTCTATTCAATTTCAAATGAGTTGGTAAAAAGGGTGAGTTCTAAAGGGGGATAGGGCATCCACCCCCCTAAAGATAGACTGGGGTGTTGCCAAAATGGCAATTGACACTGTTTGGGCAGAGGATTATAATGGAATTATACTATTCCATTTATATGATTATATGAAAAATAAAGGAACTTGTTTGCGGTTAATCGCTGGCGGGTCACGTTAACCACTGATGAGGGACATATCGTGAGAGATTGTAGCTTATCAATCAGGATAAGTGAAAGGGCGAAGCTATGCATATACTGGCAGCGGACATTATAGGAGTTGATTTTGGCAGTATGTTTTGTTAGGAGATGAGCGGAGTGAATTGGTATGTGCTTTTTGTGCGAACGGGTAGGGAAGAAAGGGTTAAACAACTTTTTAATAAGTGGTTTGATTCTGAAGTTTACAAACCATTTATACCGATCCAAGAGAGACTTTTTAAAGTAGCAGGAACAGTCAAGAAAGAATTAGCACCTTTGTTCCCCAGTTATGTATTTATTGAGTCCAACTTACCTGACTTGCAGTTCGTAACAAGTACAAATTCAATGATTTATACTTCCAGTGATATCATTCGTTTATTGAGATATTCGAAGTTAGAAGCCTCCATGCGAGATTGCGAGAGACAAGTTTTAGAGAGTTTATGCAATGATAGATATTGTATAGAATGCTCAACTGGAATTATTGAAGGAGACAATATACGTATCATAGAAGGACCACTTAAAGGAAGAAGCAGCATAGTTAAGAAGATAGACAGGCATAAAAGACAGGCGGTTATTCAGTTAGAATTTATGGGTGATATCAGACTAGTGAACGTAGCTTTAGAAATTATTAGTAAAGTTTAAATAGAACAATTGTGAGAATATTTTTCTCCATGTGGAAGCTTTCAGAGCCCTTAAGGGATTTGAAGGTTTTTTTTGGTTTGGGCTTTCCTGTTCATAGGGGGATATGCATGTGGTCTTGTATACGGAACAGCTCATATTGACGCGGGAAGATATTGTGATGAAGGCGGCTGTAAGTTTTGTACATGCAGTTTGTCATGCCGGTGCTTCTCTCGATCCAGAGATTTTTCATTCAGATGAATGTAGCTACTTTGAGAGCCTGCTATTCCAGCGCCGAAAATCCAACTTTCTGCTCGGCAGGCTAAGTGCTAAACAAGCAGCATCGTTGCTGTTGAGTGAGTCGAACTTGAGCAACATAAGCGTGGAGACAGGTGTTTTCGGCCAGCCCTTGCTTCGAACTACCGGCGCCCCTGGATACCAAGTGAGCATCGCCCACTGTGATGATATTGGGACCGCTGTTGTTTTTCCAGAAGCGCATCCTATGGGGGTTGATATTGAGAGGATAAGTCCTAACCGAAATAAGACCATGGAAAGCCAGTTGACGATGGAAGAAAGGGAAAGAATCGTAGCCGTTCGGGGAGTAGAGGAGTACTCTGTTTTATTAACGGTTTCTTGGACGGTAAAGGAGGCGATTTCGAAAATATTGCGCACCGGTTTTGCAGCATCATTGCAAGTGCTTGAAATTAACGAGATCAGATTTAAAAGTGGATGCTTTCAGAGTACATTTTCGCACTTTCCACAATATGCTGCCCAGTCGTATCGGTTGGGTAACTACATCTTTACTATTGTAGCGCCAAGGAAGACGGAATGGAGTATGAATATGTCTCGATTGTATGAGCAATTTAATTCGATTTTTCATCCAAGCTGTTTGTAGATAATCCAATTTTAGGAGGGTAAACATGCGTAAAGAAGAAGTGTTTGAACTCGTTAAAGGTTGTATTTGTGAAGTGCTCCCGGAATTAAATGATCACCAGTTCCAGTATGACGATCGCTTGGTAGATTTGGGTGCGGATTCGGTAGATCGAGCCGAAATTGTAATGAAGACTATGGAAGCATTATCTCTTAATATCCCGCGCGTTGAGTTATCTGGCGTGAAAAATATAGGAGAATTGGCAGATGCGCTCTATGCCAAATTATAAACAGCCTGAGTTAGTTATTACGGGCATTGGTGTTACTTCGGCGATTGGTCAGGGGAAGACGGCCTTTGCTTCGGCATTATTCAAAGGGCAACATGCATTTGGAGTTATGCAACGTCCCGGCAGAGAAGGAGAAGCTTCATTTATAGGTGCGGAGCTGCCATCTCTATCTTATCCGGAGTCCATATCCAAACGAATGTTACGAACCGCATCATTTTCAGGACAGGTGGCAATGGTTACCCTTCAAGAAGCCTGGGATGATGCTAAACTGGATCACGTCGACCCTAGCCGCATTGGGCTCGTGATTGGAGGATCTAATTTTCAGCAACGGGAATTATTTCAGACCTATGAGGCTTATCGGGAAAAAATGCACTTTGTACCTCCAACCTATGGGCTTTCCTTTATGGATACTGATTTATGCGGACTATGTACCGAGCAATTCGGCATTCAAGGGTTAGCGTATACTGTCGGAGGGGCTTCCGCAAGCGGACAAGTCGCCATCATTCAAGCGATTGAGGCAATTCAAGCAAATCGGGTTGATGTGTGCATTGCGATGGGGGCGTTGATGGATATTTCGTATTTGGAATGCCAGGCGTTGCGATCCTTGGGGGCCATGGGAAGCGACCGATACGCTAATGAACCGGCAAAGGCTTGTCGCCCCTTTGATCAGATGCGCGACGGGTTCATATATGGGGAATCTTGCGGAGTTATCGTCATTGAGCGGTCAGATTTTGCAATGAAGCGTCAGGGGAAATCCTATGCAAAGCTTACAGGCTGGGACATGGGGATGGATCGGAATCGAAATCCCAATCCCTCTTATGAAGGCGAGGTTCAGGTGATTAAAAGGGCCTTGAAGAAAGCGAAGCTGCAGCCGGAAAAGATTGATTATATTAATCCCCACGGGACAGGCTCAGTCGTTGGGGACGAGATCGAAATAAAGGCAATACAGGATTGCAATTTATCGCACGCTTACATCAATGCAACCAAATCCATTATCGGTCATGGCCTGAGCGCGGCTGGAACGGTTGAAATTATTGCTACTCTTTTACAAATGAAGGAGTCGAAACTTCATCCTACGCGTAATTTGGAGAAGCCTATCGGAGTGGATTGCAACTGGGTGAAAAATGAGCCCATTCCAGCAGCTATTCATAATACTATGAACCTAAGCATGGGGTTTGGCGGAATCAATACTGCCATTTGTATGCAAAAGTGTGAGTCGGGTATTTAAGAAAGGAGGAGCGTTATGGTATTGGTAGGAATAGAGGCGATGAACGTTTTTGGGGGCTCAGCCTATCTGGATGTCATGCAATTAGCGCAGCACAGACAGTTGGACCCAGCGAGATTTGAAAATTTATTAATGAAAGAAAAGGCTGTTGCTCTGCCCTATGAAGATCCGGTTACCTTCGGAGTCAATGCGGCAAAACCGCTGGTGGACGCCCTCTCTGAAGCGGAAAAAAACCGCATCGAAATGCTTATAACCTGTACAGAATCAGGCATTGATTTTGGCAAATCAATCAGTACATATATTCACCACTATTTGGGACTGAATCGGAATTGCAGGCTATTTGAACTCAAGCAAGCCTGTTATTCGGGGACTGCTGGATTCCAAATGGCGGTGAATTTTATTTTATCCCAGGTTTCTCCAGGGGCCAAAGCGCTTGTCATTGCCACTGATATCTCACGATTTATTGCCGCTGAAGGCGGGGATGTTTTGAGTGAGGATTGGTCTTACGCTGAACCAAGCGGAGGAGCAGGAGCTGTGGCCATGCTCATTAGTGAAAATCCTCATATATTCCAAGTCGATGCGGGTGCTAATGGATATTATGGCTATGAGGTGATGGATACTTGCCGGCCGATACCAGATAGCGAGGCCGGAGATGCGGACTTGTCTTTAATGTCCTATCTGGACTGTTGCGAGCAAGCGTTTCTTGAATACCAGAAACGGGTAAAAGGGGTGGATTATAAAGATACCTTCCAGTATCTTTCCTTCCATACCCCATTCGGTGGAATGGTAAAAGGAGCGCATCGAACAATGATGCGAAGGATGACTCAGGCCAAACCGAATGAGATTGAGGCGGATTATTTACAACGTGTCAAGCCAGGATTGGAGTATTGCCAACGAGTCGGCAATATTATGGGTGCGACCTTGTACCTGTCCTTGGCAGGTACGATTGATAAGGGCACATTTGATTCTCCGAAGCGGATTGGTTGCTTTTCCTATGGATCAGGCTGCTGCTCAGAATTTTATAGCGGTGTGGTCATGCCGCAAGGCCAGGAGTATCTGCGTCGTTTTGAGATCGAGCGTAATTTGGATGATCGCTATCAATTATCCATGGATGAATATGAATCCTTGCTGAAAGGCAGCGGTGCTGTACGCTTTGGAACCCGCAACACCAAACTGGACTTTCAATTGGTTTCGGGAGTGATTGATTCCGGGAAAGGGAGACAGCGGTTATATCTGGAAGAAATTTATGAATTCCACCGCAAATATCGGTGGGAATCATGAATTATCAAACGATTCAGGTTCGGTTCCAAGATTCGATTTGTTATTTACGGTTTTACCGACCGGAGGCAAATAACACGATTAATAACATCCTCATTGAGGAATGCATGCACGTGCTTGCACTGTGTGAGGAATCGGTTACGATCGTCGTTTTGGAAGGTCTGCCGGAGGTGTTCTGTCTTGGAGCGGATTTTCAAGGAATGTACGAAAACATGGCAAATGAACATGAGCATGCACAGAATCCCGAACCTCTGTATGATCTGTGGTTAAAACTGGCGACGGGGCCCTATATCACGATTTCTCATGTGCGAGGAAAGGCAAACGCTGGCGGTATCGGATTTATTGCTGCCAGCGACATTGTGATAGCAGATCAGACAGCACAGTTTAGTCTGTCGGAATTGTTATTTGGGCTTTTCCCTGCTTGTGTTCTGCCCTTTTTAGTACGCAGAATTGGATTTCAAAAAGCGAATTATTTGACATTAATGACACAGCCAATTATGGTTCAACAGGCCCTTTCATGGGGATTGGTTGATGTGTATGACGCACAGAGCGATACGGTGCTGCGCAAGCATTTATTACGTCTTAGACGATTGTCCAAAACGGGTATTTTACGCTACAAGCGCTTTATGGACGAACTCAGCGATTTGCGTCAGTGCAAACCACTGGCGTTGGCTTCCAATCAAGAGGTGTTTTCAGACGCTCAAAATCTTAAGGGCATTTTCCGCTATGTCGAAACAGGTCAATTTCCGTGGATGGACTGATGGGCGTTTACCACAAGACGGGATGCTTAGGGGGAAGTAGATCATCATGTCACAATCTGTGGTTGAGTTACTTGAACTTGAGCGAGGGATTATTCAAGTAACAATGCAAGATAGAGTTCATAAAAATACATTTACACTTGAAATGACTCATGGACTTAGAGAAGCGTTCCATACGATCCAGGATGACTCGACCTGCAAAGTCGTAATTCTAACAGGGTATGACAACTACTTCTCCACTGGTGGGACGCAAGAAGGACTATTGGCTATACATGAAGGGACATCGAAGTTTACTGATGAAAATATTTACTCTCTGGCATTGAACTGCAAAGTTCCAGTGATAGCTGCCATGCAGGGCCATGCGGTTGGTGGTGGCTTTGTCATGGGGCTATTTTCTGATTTCGTAATCCTGAGCAAAGAAAGTATGTACACGACTAATTTTATGAGATATGGATTCACACCGGGCATGGGTGCGACGTTCATTATTCCCCAAAAACTGGGGTTCAGCCTGGGAGAAGAATTACTGTTAAATGGGGGGAATTACCGAGGTGCAGAACTGGAGAAGCGGGGAGTGCCGTTTCCAGTTCTGCCTCGCAAAGAAGTGATGAGCTATGGGTTGGACCTTGCTAGACAGCTTGCCGAAAAACCCAGATTTTCATTAATCACGTTAAAGGATCATCTGGTTGCTCCACTCCGAGCTCAGCTTCCCAAAATCGTAGAACAAGAGCTGATTATGCATGAGAAGACCTTTCATCAAGCCGAGGTTAAAGAACGAATTATCAACCTGTTTGGAAAATAACAATTTTTTATAGATTAATTTATCGAGATTTGTTGAACGCCTTTTACGGTTGTTCATGGGAATCTGGAAACGAGTGTGAAAGGGGCACATAGCCTTTCTCATCACTCGTTTTTTCTTTGCTACTTTCGATTAGGCAACGCTTCAAACGTGAAACAGCAGCTCAAAATAGACATCGTGATAAGCATTTAGCTCATGTTGTATTTAAATTTTGTGTTTTGAGGAGTTGGTGGATGAATGACACGTAAACATGATCAAAGATCAGACCTTAATATCCCGATCGTTTCTTTTATGGAAACTTGCCGGCAATTTCCTGAAACAGAGTTGTTTACTTTTGAGAATGAAGGAGAGCATCCTCAAGTTCTTACGGGAACCACGCTTTTGCTGCAAGTGCAAACTTTGGGCAACATTCTAATGAAAGAACTGGCCGCGCAGGAAAGAGCGCTTCTTGTATTTCCACAGGGTCTGGGATATATCAGCAGCATGCTGGCATGTTTTTATGCAAACATCGTAGCCATCCCTACACCCATTACAGCAGCAGAGCCAGATGAAAAAATGCTTGAGAAAATAAAGCCTATTCAAACAGATTCCGAGGCTGTATGTATCATAACAAATACTGCATTCAAAGCCTTTCTCCAAACACAACCAGAGTATAGAACGTTTCGTATCCTAAATATTGATGAGATTCTTCAGAAGAGCGCCGCCCACGTAGATATGAAGATGAGAATGCCAGCACCTGAAGATATGGCCCTTTTGCTGTACACATCAGGCTCTACATCCCTGCCTAAAGGCGTAATTCTCAGCCATAGATGTTTGATGAATCAGGTTAAGGCTAAGCAATGGAGAATTGACCAAAATAGCCGTATCGTGTCCTGGATGCCGCAATTCCATGCTTTTGGACTGCAAAACAATATTTTGGTACCGCTATTCAATGGTGCCTCAAGCATTCTTCTCCCACCAGAAAGCTTTGCTAAAAATCCGGAGCACTGGATTCAGATGATTGACAAGTATCAGGCTACCCATACGGCTGCGCCAAACTTTGCATTCGATTACTGCTGCTCCACCTTGGACATAGCTTCACTACAGGAATATTCTCTACACCATCTGCAAGCTATTATATGTGCAGGTGAGCCCATTCGGAAGGAGAGTTACGAAAACTTCATTCATAATTTCCGGGCATTAGGGCTTAAAGAAGATATATTTTGTCCTCTTCTGGGCTTGTCTGAGCTGTGTCCTGTTACCAGTGTAAAACCGGGCCAGTCGATGAGATTTCTTAATTTGGATATTCCTAGCTTGGAGCAAAGAAGAGTCCAATACACAGATGAGAAGAATCCATCAAAGACCGTTGTCAGCTGCGGGGAAATCGAAGCTCCAACAGAAATACGGATTGTTCATCCTGAAAGTCATATGCAATGCCTACCAGGGGAAATCGGCGAGATTTGGATTAAATCCGATCGGACGGCAGAGGGCTATCTAAACAGGAAGGAAGAAACGGACAGCACTTTTGAGGCGGTACTTTCCAATACACAAGAAGACGGTTTTTTCCGTACAGGAGACCTTGGTTTTATTGCAGACAATCATATCTATGTCATCGGCAGAGAGAAGGAAGTCATCATCATTCATGGTAAAAATCATCATGCTGTCGATATTGAATGGACCATCCAAAAGAATATGCCGGAGTTGACCTTGCCTATCGCTGTATTTTCCGCCGAAATCAATGGTCAGGAAAAGGTAATCGTCGTACAGGAGATTGAAGCACCTCTTCATAAGCAGGAATATAAACGACTGGTTGAAAACATGCTGAACGCTGTATCTGGGACACATCAACTTGAGATATATGATATATATTTGCTGCCAAAGGGTAGTATTCCCAAAACGGGGAGCGGGAAAATTCAAAGAAAGGTCTGCCGTAATGCCTATATCAAACAAGAGCTTAGGGCGCTTTATCAATATCGGAGTACCCTCTCAACAGCGCATTCAGATATAGGAGAAACGGATGTTACTATAAACGCTGTTTCGTTGATACAGCTGAAGATTCAGGAATATATGGTGCATTTTTTGCATGGGGAACTGAATCTGGAGTCCGAGGCAATGGATTTGAATAAAAATATTCACGGCTACGGCATCGATTCCATTCTTGTCATGAAGCTCATACGCGGTATCGAAAAATCTTATCCGATCAAGGTTAATGCAAGAGAAATTCTAGAATACCCGACGATTCAACTGCTATCGGCTTATTTAGCCAAAAAGATTGAAAAAGATAAACCGGTTGTAGAGGCCAAGACCGAGACAATCCTGCACGGTTTGCAAAGGAATCCACTTTCTGAAGTTCAAAAAGGACTGTGGTTATTACATAAAATGTCTCCTGAAATCAATGCTTACAATGTACCGATATGTCTCCGATTTAATACGAAAGTGGAGATAGAGAACGTTAAACAGGCTTTCCACACCGTTTTAGAACAATATCCTATTTTAAATAGTGTGATTGAAGAAGAAAACGGGACACCTTATCAAAAGCTGGAGCCTGCTCAGCCGTTCAATATGCAGGTAGAGGATATTTCAAGCTTGAAAGCGGATGAAATCATGCCCTTTATTCGGAGCAAGGCAAAGCAGCCATTCGCGCTGGAACAGGACTCTATGATGCGTGTGTACCTGATGTCCAGGTCCGAACAAGAACATTTCATACTAGTGGTCATCCATCATATTATTTTTGATGGTAGTTCTTTCGTCCTTTTTATTCAAAGTTTTTTAGATGCATATAAAGACTTGGTACGAGGAAATAGACCAATCGTTTTACCACCTGCCGCGAGCTATAACGATTTTGTGGAATGGGAACAAACGATGCTGGCCAGTGCAGAAGGGGAGAAGCATTTTTCCTATTGGAAGCAACAGTTGTCGGGTGCTTTACCGACTCTAGAGCTTCCATATAACCGCTCAGGTTTTCTGACTCCGAGCATGGAAGGACAAACATACACCAAGCGGCTTCCAGTTGATTGGGTCAATCGGGTAAAATCTTTTGCTCGTACGCAATATATGAGCTTGTCTACCGTCTTGCTAGGTATGCATGTGATATTGCTTAACAAGTATTCGAGACAGGAAGATATCATCGTTGGTATGCCAGTTATGGTACGACCAGAGGAGCGTTTTGACCAACTAATCGGATATTTTGTTAATATGCTTCCCATACGCAGCCAAGTGTCGGAGACAGAGACATTCTTGGATTTCATGAAAAAATTGCAAATGACCGTAGTCAATGGGATGGATCATGCTCCTTATCCTTTTCCGGCTCTGGTTCGAGCATTAAATGTGCCGCGTCTGCTGGCGAGCTCGCCTGTGTTTCAAACCGTTTTTTCTTACCAAAATTACCTGCAAACTTCAAGCTTGCAGCAGCTTTGTGCGCCGTATAGCGATAGCTTTACCGTTGAGTTGGTAGAAGAAATTCACCAGGAAGGTGAATATGAGCTGGTATTGGAGCTGCTGGAGCAGGAAGAAGAGATGACATTAAATATCAAATACCGTTCCGGTTTGTTCGATGAATCAACTATTGTACAGATGGCTGAGCGTTATATCGGATTAGCGGAAGCACTAATGAGCAATCCTACAGGGGCCCTGCAGGACTATTCAGTACTATTGCAAGAGGAAAAGAACAGCATCCTTTATGACTGGAATGCAACCGAAGTGAGTTATCCGGATAAATGCTTTCCCGAATTATTCATAAAACAGGCAAGAAAAACGCCTGAGGCTATTGCAGTCGTGTATGAAGAACAATCGCTTACCTATCGGGAATTAAAAGAAAAGAGCACTTTGCTCGCCATATATTTGCAAAATCAGGGCGTGACTCCTGATACGCTGGTAGGAATTTGCATGGAACGGTCTTTAGAAATGGTCATTGGGCTGTTGGGAATCCTTCTGGCAGGAGGAGCCTATGTACCGCTTGATCCAGACTATCCGGAGGATCGATTGGAGTATATGCTTCAGGATTCCAATGCATCCCTTGTCATTACGCAATCGGGATTGTTGGAAAAAGTGTCTCGGCTGGCAGGGAGCAATGTGAACTGCATTGTTCTTGATAACGATTGGGATCTTCTGACAAGTAATGTAAAGGGGAGAAAGACACTCAAACGGGAAGTGCAGTCTAGCCATTTGGCATATGTGATATATACCTCTGGAAGTACAGGGAAACCCAAAGGGGTCATGATCCCGCATAAAGCGTTGACCAACTTTCTTCTTTCCATGGCAGAAAAGCCAGGCATAACAGAGCAGGACAAACTGCTCGCAGTGACAACGTATTGCTTTGACATCGCAGGACTGGAATTATACCTGCCTTTGATTAAAGGCGCTCAATGCTATGTTTGCAGTTCTGAAAAAGCCAAGGATGCCGAAAGACTCAAGCAGGAGATACAAAAAATAAAACCGACAATAATGCAGGCTACTCCTGTGACTTGGACCATGCTCTTTCAAGCTGGCTGGAAGAACGAAGAGAACATGAAAATGCTCTGTGGCGGAGAAGCACTTTCAGAAACATTGAAATCTTATTTTGTTCATAACAACGGTGACGCATGGAATATGTTTGGTCCGACTGAGACGACAATTTGGTCTACAATTCAAACGATTACCGCCGACAAGCCGCTTTCGATCGGTAAGCCTATTGCCAACACTCAGATTTATATTTTGGATCAGCACCTTAGACCTGTGCCTATTGGACTTCCGGGTGAGCTTTTCATTTCGGGCAGTGGCTTGGCCAGAGGTTATTTGAATCAGCCGGTGCTTACGGATGAAAAGTTTATTGACAACCCATTCAAGCCCGGAACTAAGCTCTATAGAACTGGAGATTTATGCAAGTGGCTTTCTGACGGCTCTATTGAGTATTTGGGTCGGATGGATTATCAAGTGAAAATTCGCGGTTTTCGGATTGAGCTTAGTGAAGTTGAAGGTCAAGTCAGAACATATCCAGGAATTGATGAATGCGTCGTGGTTGCCAAGGAACAAGGAGAGGATAAGCAACTTGTTGCCTACTATTTGCGGAACGACTCCGAGTTCGGGAAGTCCTCACTTGACCCGAAAGAAGTGCGAAATTATTTAAAAGCATTCTTGCCTTATTATATGATTCCAGCATTCTTTATCGAACTAGACAAGCTGCCATTGACCCCGAATGGAAAAATAGACCGGAAGGAATTAATGAGTCGCAAGGTCGAGCTGGCGACAGCAACAAGAAAAATCCATTTGCCACAATCAGATGTTGAACATCAAGTTTTAACAATATGGAAAAAGCTTCTGGATGTCGATCATCTAAGTACGGATGATGCCTTTTTCGACGTGGGTGGAAATTCTTTTACAGCCGCAGAGATGGTTAGAAAGATCAAGGACAAGCTGGAATGCGATATTTCGGTGACAGCACTGTTCAAGTATCCAACGATTAGGGAACTTAGTGCTTATATTATGAAAGTAAAAGGCGAGGCCCCAGCTTCTGCAACAGAACAAACAGATACCACTGAAAATACCATTTCACAGGGAATAGACTCAAAGGAAGATGAACATAAACCATCCTACCCTGATTATTATGAGGATAGCATCGCAATCATAGGAATCTCGTCCCTTTTTCCGGGTGCGAAAAACCACGTTGAGTTTTGGAGTAATTTGAGGGCAGGGGTAGAGAGTGTCCGGTACTTTTCCGAAGATGAACTAGCTCAATTAGGGCTGGAGAGAGAGATTGTCGAGCATCCAAACTATGTGCCCGGACAATGCACAATTGAGGGGAAAGAGTATTTTGACCCTGAGTTTTTTAATTTGTCCCAGAAAAATGCTGAATTTATGGACCCCCAGATGAAATTGCTGTTACAGCATGCATGGAAGGCTGTTGAAGATGCTGGTTATGTTTCTAAAGAAATTCCTGAAACCAGTGTGTATATGTCGGCGAGCAGCAGTTTTTATCAATCATTTATTCCTAATTTGGCATCGCAGTCGCCTAATGTCCTGAGGAATGCGGATGAATATGTAACCTGGATTTTGGCACAGGGCGGGACCATTCCTACTATGATATCTCATAAATTGGGATTTAAAGGTCCCAGCCTATTTGTGCATTCCAACTGTTCTTCCTCGTTAGTCGGACTGCGTTTAGCTTCGCAAAGCCTGTTGTCCGGTGAAGCAAAATACGCGTTGGTTGGTGCGTCAACAATCTTTCCTTTCAACAGTTTAGGCTATGTATATCAGCCTGGCTTGAACTTTTCTAGTGATGGTCATATTAAAGCTTTTGATGATTCTGCAGACGGAATGATTGGCGGAGAAGGGGTTGGAGTTGTTCTACTGAAAAAAACGCTGGATGCCGTTAGAGACGGTGACCATATATATACGATTTTACGAGGGGTCGGCGTGAACAACGATGGGACTGACAAACTAGGGTTTTATGCCCCAAGTGTTAAGGGTCAGTCTGAAGTTATTCAGAAGACGATCGAATCAACCGGAATTCATCCCGAAACGATCAGTTATATTGAGACACATGGAACCGGAACCAAATTGGGCGATCCGGTTGAATTTGCTGCCCTAAATGATACATTCAGGCAGTATACAGCCAAAAAACAATTTTGTGGTATTGGATCTGTCAAAACCAATATCGGACATCTGGATACTGCAGCAGGTTTGGCGGGGTGTATTAAAGTCGCTTTAAGCTTATATCATAATGAGATTCCTCCAACGCTTAATTACGATACACCCAATACCGATATCCATTTGTCTGATTCGCCTTTTTATGTTGTTGATAAACTGCGGAAATGGGAACATGCGTCAGTTCCCCATCGGGCGGCATTAAGCTCCTTTGGCATAGGGGGAACGAATGCTCATGCCATTTTCGAACAATTTATAGCCAATGATGAACCCGAACGCTCTAAATCCAGTTTGATGAACGATGCTGCTGACTATCTTATTCCTTTGTCTGCCAAAAATCATCAGCGCCTCAAGGCATATGCTGGGGATCTCTCGGCTTTCTTGACAGCTTCTCAAGAAATCAATTTGTCGAATGTATCTTTTACGCTTCAAACAGGACGAACGGCAATGAAAAGTCGGGTAGCGTTTATTGTCAAGAATACGAGCGAGCTGGTGCAAAAACTGGAATCGTTCGCGAATGGGCAAGAACATATCGAGAATTGCTGGAGGGGAGAACATAATCAGCAAGATTCAGTTCAATGGTTTGAACAGGAAGAAGTGTTCAAGGAATTAGTGAGCAAATGGATCTCAAATCGTGAAATGAACAAGCTGGCAGAGCTATGGGCAAAAGGCTTCTATATCGATTGGAAATTGCTGTATTACGGTCTCCGGCCGAAAAGAATCAGTCTGCCTACGTATCCTTTTGCTCAGCGACGCTGCTGGGCTCCTGAGGTTGAGGCTGGGGCAGCAAGGGTCAGAGCAGCGGTGGAAGCACCTGTGACTGCAGCCAGCCATACCCTGATGTTTGAGCCAGTCTGGAAGGAGCAGGACGTACCGCCGGAGGTCGAAGCTCCTGCCTATGACCGTCGTATCATCTTGCTGTGCGAGCCGGACGAGGCTTTGCCTGAACGGCTTGAAGCGAGAGTGAACGGAGCGGCGCAGGTCTTGGCTTTCTCATCCGGGAAAAGCCGGATGGATGAGCGGTTTCAGGCCTATGCAGTTCAGGCCTTTGAGAGCATCCAAAGCATTCTCAAAGACAAGCCTTCGGGAAGGGTGCTGGTTCAGCTTGTCGTGACGGCGGCTGGAGAAGGGCAGCTCTTTTCGGGACTTTCGGGTCTGCTGAAGACCGCCCGACTGGAAAATCCGAAACTCATCGGGCAATTGATTGAAGTGGAACAGGGCGAATCTGCAGAAAGTCTGCTGGTGAAGCTGGAGGAAAATAGCTGTAGTCCAGTAGATGGATGGATACGCTATGGGGGCGGTCAACGCAAAACCGCTTGCTGGAACAGGTTCGAGCCGTCCCGGCCAGAAGAGAAGCTGCCATGGAAAGACGGTGGCGTATATCTTATCACCGGCGGCTCTGGCGGTCTGGGACTGCTTGTTGCAGAAGAACTAGTTCGGCATACCCGAGCAGTGACCTTGATTCTGACAGGCCGGTCGCCACTGGACGAAAACAGGCAAATCCGGCTGAAGGAGCTGGAGTCCTTAGGGGCCAGAGTGGTGTATAAGCAGGGAGATATCACCGACAGGAATACGGTGACTGGCTTGCTGGAAAGCATCCAGGAGGAATTTGGGCGTGTCCACGGGATTATTCACTGTGCAGGGGTGATTCACGATAACTTCATTCTCAAGAAAAGCAGGGAAGAATTTATCGAGGTGCTGGGACCGAAGGTCCAAGGACTGGCCCATCTGGATGAGGCAAGCAGCGGTCAGGATCTGGACTTCTTCGTGCTCTTTTCCTCCATCTCGGGCAGCCTGGGCAATCCAGGACAGGCCGATTATGCCACCGCCAACGCCTTTATGGACGCGTATGCGGCATACCGAAATACCCTGGTGGAAGCCAAGAAACGACGGGGTCGAACACTATCCATTCGCTGGCCGCTGTGGAAAGAAGGCGGGATGCGGATCGATGAGGACACGGAAAAGCTCATGAGACAGAACATGGGCGTTACGACCCTACAAACCGAGTCGGGCATTCAGGCGTTGTACCAATGTCTGTCTTCAGGCAAGGAGCAGGTGATGGTCATGGAAGGAGAACCCGAGAAAATCGAGGCCTATCTGACGAAATCCGTTCCGCATATCAGTATCCGTGCGATACAGGCATCTGCGCCGAAGCTGGATGCGGCCTTACTTTACGATAAAACTTTGCATCATCTCAAGGCGCTGTTGGGAGAGGTGACCCGGCTGAGCGTTGGTAGCATTGAAGCTCATGAACCGCTAGAGCGCTATGGGATTGATTCCATCATGATTACCCAACTGAATGCCAAGCTGGCAGGATCTTTTGGCGAGCTGTCCAAGACGCTGTTTTATGAGTACCAGACCTTGCGTGCCCTGGCAGAACATTTAGTGGCGGAATACGCACTGGAATGCATGCAGTGGGTTGGAATGAGTCCGGACAAGGAACGGGTGGAGGAAACGACTGCGGCAACCCAGTGCACTGAAGAAGAAGGCACGCCAGTTGCGGGGCAGACGATTGCGGAGACGGTGACAACGAAGTCCAGCCGTAGCGATGTGAAGCCTGTTCGAAGCTACGCGGAGTCTGGCGCAGAGGAAACACGAGAACCGATCGCCATCATTGGTATGGCGGGAAAGTATCCAGGTTCGAAGGACATGAACGAATATTGGGAAAATCTCAAAGCAGGGAAGGATTGTATCGGTGAAATCCCGCAGGAACGCTGGACCCTGGAAGGATTCTTCCAGTCTAACAAACAGGAAGCGGTGGCTGATGGCAAAAGCTACAGCAAGTGGGGCGGTTTTATCGAAGGCTTTTCGGAATTCGATCCACTGTTTTTTAATATTGCACCGCGGGAAGCACTCAGTATGGACCCTCAGGAAAGGCTGTTCATTGAAGCCTGCTGGGAAGCGATGGAGGACGCGGGCTACACCAGAGAACAGCTTGCGGTACAGCATAATAGCCGGGTAGGTGTGTTTGCGGGAATTACCAAAACGGGCTACGAGCTTTATGGGCCGGAATTATGGAAGATGGGGGCCAAAATATTTCCCCAAATATCCTTTAGTTCGGTAGCCAACCGGATTTCGTACCTGTTCAATTTGCAGGGACCGAGCATGCCGGTGGATACGATGTGTTCGTCCTCGTTGACCGCGATTCATGAAGCGTGTGAGCATCTATACCGCGGAGAATGCGAGCTGGCCATGGCAGGAGGAGTGAACCTGTATCTGCATCCGCTGAGCTATGTCGGACTTTGCGCCAACCAGATGCTGTCCATAGACGGACAGTGCAAGAGCTTCGGAAAGGGAGGCAACGGCTTTGTCCCAGGAGAAGGCGTGGGGGTCGTGCTATTGAAGCCGCTGTCCAAGGCGATAGCAGATGGAGACCCGATCCATGCGCTCATCCGGGGAACGAGCATCAACCATGGGGGCAAGACCAACGGGTATACAGTGCCTAACCCGACTGCTCAAGGGGAGTTGATCCGATCAGCACTAGAGCGAGCCGGGGTACATGCTCGGACCATCAGCTATATTGAAGCTCACGGAACAGGCACAGAACTGGGAGACCCCATTGAAGTAACCGGTCTGACCCAGGCCTTCAGGAAGGATACGGCAGACAAAGGATTTTGCGCCATGGGCTCTGTGAAGTCCAACATCGGACATTTGGAGGCGGCAGCGGGCATCGCAGGGATTGGGAAAATTGTCCTGCAGATGAAAAACCGGACGCTGGTTCCCAGCCTGCACGCCCAGGAACTGAATCCGAACATTCCTTTTGAGCAGACGCCGTTTGTCGTACAGCAGGAGCTGGAGAAATGGAAGCGGCCGGTGGTTGAGCTCGGTGGAGAGACACGAGAATACCCGAGAATGGCTGGGATTTCATCGTTTGGAGCAGGAGGCGCCAATGCCCATGTCATCATTGAAGAGTACGTTCCAGAAGAGAAGGCGCCCATCCGTGTGACAGCTCACAACCCCCTTATTATTGTGTTGTCGGCCAAAAGTGAGGATCGACTGAAACAGCAGGTCGAGAGATTGCTGTCCGTGATCGGGAAAGGAGAGGTCACAGAAAGCAATCTGGCTGATGCAGCCTACACGCTCCAGGTAGGACGTGAAGCGATGGAAGAACGCCTGGCGGTAATTGCCGAGTCGATGCCAGCACTGGTGGAGAAGCTGGAAGGATTCCTGGAAGGTCACGACGGGATATCCGAGCTGTACCGAGGACAGGTCAAGCGAAACAAAGAGGCACTGTCCGCACTGATAGAAGATGAAGATATGGAAAAAACGATCGCTGCTTGGATCGGAAAACGGAAATACGCGAAGATAGTAGATCTTTGGGTAAAGGGACTGACGATGGATTGGAGCATGCTTTATGGAGATGTCAAGCCGCAGAGAATGAGCTTGCCAGCCTATCCTTTTGCAAAGGAGCGGTATTGGATCACGGATATTAAAACCAAGCAGGCTTCCATTGAATCTACCAAATCTGTACAGCCAACGAATATATTTATCGATCAAAAAGCATCTACGGTAGCGGCAAATATTTCGCAAATGAATGGAAAAGAAAGCGACGATCCAAATTCCGAAGCTATTCCTTCGTATATCCAGAATATTCAGAGCCACATTTCCACCAGTGTCAAAATGAAGAAGATGCCAGATATTTCTTATCTAGCGGCTGAATACGAAAGAATTCCTTCGACTATGGTCGACAACCAAGCTTACTCGGAACAGGATGGGGCGACGCGAGGGACTAATCGGATGAGGAGGCTTACAGATGAAGGAAATGAATGATGTCTTATGCAAATTGCTATGGGGGTATTTGCAGTTGATGGGATTATGCCCTTATGCACATATGAACAAGAAAGCTATGATTGATGATTTTAAAACTAAAACAGCATTGCTGAGTTTATACGATCGCTGGCTTGAAGAAAGCATAGAGGTATTGGCACGGAATCATTATTTTTATCGTAAAGGAGACTCTTATAGCGTAACGGATACCGCTTCGGTTGATGTGCAGGCTGTATGGAAGGAATGGGAATTGAAGAAAAGTGAATGGCTGAAAAATCCGGATCTCTCGGCCTGGGTTGTACTCGTAGAATCAACATTGCGCAAGTTGCCGGAAATTTTGACCGGAAACATACCTGCCACCGACATTGTTTTTCCTCAGTCCTCCATGAAGCTGGTGGAAGGTATATATAAAAATAGCCCTGCAGCAGATTACTTTAATGAAGTGCTGGGGGATATTGTGGTTTCCTACTTGAATGAACGGCTTAAGCATGACCCGACAGGGTCGATTCGAATCATTGAAATTGGTGCAGGCACCGGAGGAACCAGCGCTATGCTCTTCCATAAGCTTCGACCTTATCAGGAACATATTCATGAATACTGCTATACCGATAAATCCAGAGCATTTTTATTGCATGCACAAAAAGAGTATGGCCCGCAAAATCCTTACCTGACTTATAAAATTTTTAATGTGGAAGAGTCGGCTGTGGGACAAGATATCGAAACGGGCGGTTATGATATTGCGATTGCCACCAATGTCCTGCACGCCACGAGGAACATTCGGCATACGTTAGGCAATGTCAAAGCAGCGCTGCGAAAAAACGGCCTGATTCTTATCAATGAAATCAGTGGAAACTCGCTGTTAAACCACTTAACCTTTGGCTTGTTGGAGGGATGGTGGCTTTATAATGACCCTGAACTGCGTATTCCGGGCTCCCCCGGTTTATACCCTGAACGTTGGCAGGAGGTATTGGAAAACGAGGGATTCCGGTCCGTCTTTTTCCCTGCTCAGGAAGCGCATGAAGTAGGCCAACAAATTATTGTGGCTGAAAGTGATGGTATGCTTCGGCATCAACAGGAGCTTGAACATGACAAGCTTCCATTGAAACAGCGTGACACAGGGGTTCAATCAGCTGCTGATGTATCCGATGAGATGGCCGAAGAGCATGTCAGGGAGCTTATTGTAGAGAAGTTGGCAGAGGCGTTGAATGTAGACTTTTCAATGATTGATGTCCATGAGTCATTCGCAGATTATGGCTTGGACTCTATTCTTGGCGTCAACTTTGTACAGGATGTCAATCAGGGGCTGGGCATTCATTTGCAGACTACAGACATCTTTGATTACAGTTCGGTAAAACAACTGACGGTATACATTTTAAGCCAATTTGGCGATACCGTTTTACAGGCCTTGGGACACAATGCTGATTCAATAGAGGATAGAAAAGATGCAAGCCGTGAAATCCAAGCGATTGAGGATAAGGATAAAGATTATGTGTTTAATCCGGTTCAAACGGCACGTGCATCCATTGAGCCAGAGAGACCTAAACAGGAGAATAAAGGGAAGGATTTAGCGCAAAGAGAGCCGATTGCGATTATTGGAATGAGCGGGCGATTTGCCGGGTCTGACAATGTAGATGAGCTTTGGAATCACCTTAAGAATGGCGACGATTTAGTAAAAGAGGTGACTCGGTGGGATCTTTCAAAATATCAGGAAAAAAATGCGAGCTACTGCAATTATGGAAGCTTTTTGGAGGATATTGATAAGTTCGATCCGCTTTTTTTCAATATTTCGGGGCTGGAAGCTACTTACATGGATCCACAACAGCGGTTGTTTCTCGAGGAAGCATGGCATGCTCTAGAGGATGCGGGCTATGCGGGTACAGGGATGGATGGACGTCGGTGCGGAGTTTATGTAGGCTGTGCCGAAGGAGACTACCAGCGATTGCTGGGTGAAGACCTGCCTCCGCAAGCACTATGGGGCCATATGGGTTCCGTGATTCCCGCCAGAATCTCCTACTACTTGAATCTTCACGGACCAGCTATAGCTGTAGATACAGCTTGTTCCAGTTCGTTAGTTGCTGCCCATCTTGCTTGCCAAAGCTTATGGTCCGGGGAAACGGATATGGCTTTAGCTGGTGGGGTGTATATTCATACTACCCCTCGCTGTTATTTATATGGTGATAGGGCAGGCATGTTATCTCACACAGGGCACTGTTATACCTTTGATGATAGGGCAGACGGTATGGTTCCGGGAGAGGCTGTTGGCGCGGTTGTGCTCAAACGGCTTGACGAAGCAGTTGCCGATGGTGACCACATCTATGGGGTGATTTTAGGTTCAGCGATCAATCAGGACGGCACCACGAATGGACTTACTGCACCAAGCCAGAAGTCTCAGGAGCGACTGGAGCAATATGTGTACGATACTTTTCATATTCATCCAGAGCAAATCCAATTGGTGGAAGCGCATGGGACAGGTACCAAATTGGGAGATCCGATTGAATATCAGGCATTGACGCGAACATTTAGAAAGTATACGGACAAGAAGGAATATTGCGCGATCGGGTCCATTAAAACGAATATCGGTCATACGCAAATTGCGGCAGGAATTACAGGAGTAATTAAGCTGTTATTGTCATTAAAACATGAGCAGATTCCGCCTTCACTTCATTTCCAATCAGGCAATTCCAATATTCAGTTTGCGGATAGCCCTTTTTATGTCAATACGCAACTGCAGAATTGGTTGATTGAGCCTGAAGCCAGACGTTGTGCTGCGGTTAGCTCCTTTGGTGCCAGTGGAACTAATGCCCACATGGTCATCGAAGAGGCTCCACATACAAAACGAAGACATTCCGAAAAGCCGGCTTATTTCATTCCGCTGTCCGCCCGGACTTCACAACAATTACGCCGCCAGGTGGAGCAACTGGTTGCATATTGCGAACAGGAGCCTGAGGCAGACTGCGGTAACATGAGCTATACATTATTGCTTGGGAGAAAGCACTGCAATCATCGGCTTGCATGTGTTGCCCGCAATCAAGGTGAGCTTGTCATGTCCCTTAAAAGGTGGCTGGAAAAAGGCAGTTCTTCTCAAGTTTATTATTCTGAACTACACGAAAAAGACCAACGCATTCAATCGTCCTTGAAAAGATATGGAAATGAATGTATCCAAAACTGTCAAAATGCAGGTGATGTCCGCGAGTATTTGGAGTTTTTAACTACGATTGCGGATTTATATGTTCAGGGATATCCGTTAGACTTTGAGCATTTGTTTTCAAATGAACAGTACTCCAGAATTCCGCTACCAACTTATCCTTTTGCAAAAGAGCGGTATTGGGCGCCTGGGAATGAAGCTCAAATGGCTAAGAGCATAGGGATAGAAAGTGAAATCGAATTAACGATTTCTAGACCAGAGGCAAAACCAGTGGCTACAGCTAGCCATACCCTGCTGCTGGAGCCAGTTTGGAAGGAGCAGAACGTACCGCCGGAGGTCGAAGCTCCTGCCTATGACCGTCGTATCATCTTGCTGTGCGAGCCGGACGAGGCTTTGCCTGAACGGCTTGAAGCGAGAGTGAACGGAGCGGCGCAGGTCTTGGCTTTCTCATCCGGGAAGAGCTGGGTGGATGAGCGGTTTCAGGCCTATGCAGTTCAGGCCTTTGAGAGCATCCAAAGCATTCTTAAAGACAAGCCTGCTGGAAGGGTGCTGGTTCAGCTTGTCGTGGCGGCTACTGGAGAAGGGCAGCTCTTTTCGGGACTTTCGGGTCTGCTGAAGACGGCCCGACTGGAAAATCCGAAGCTCATCGGGCAATTGATCGAAGTGGAGCAGGGCGAACCTGTGGAAAGCCTGCTGGCGAAGCTGGAGGAAAATAGCCGCAGTCCGGTCGATGGATGGATTCGCTATGAAGGCGGTCAACGGAAAACCGCTTGCTGGAGCAGGTTCGAGCCATCTCGGCCGGATGAGAAGTTACCATGGAAAGACGGTGGCGTTTATCTTATTACCGGCGGCTTTGGCGGCCTGGGGCTGCTTGTTGCAGAAGAGCTGGTTCAGCATACCCGAGCAGCGACTGTGATCCTGACAGGCCGGTCGTCGCTGGATGGAAACAAACAGACGCGGCTAAAAGAGCTGGAGTCCTTAGGGGCCAAAGTGGTGTATAAGCAGGGGGATATCACCGACAGGAACACGGTGACTGGCTTGCTGGAAAGCATCCAGGAGGAATTTGGGCGTGTCCACGGGATTATTCACTGTGCAGGGGTGATTCACGATAACTTCATTCTCAAGAAAAGCAGGGAAGAATTTATCGAGGTGCTGGGACCGAAGGTCCAAGGACTGGCCCATCTGGATGAGGCAAGCAGCGGTCAGGATCTGGACTTCTTCGTGCTCTTTTCCTCCATCTCGGGCAGCCTGGGCAATCCAGGACAGGCCGATTATGCCACCGCCAACGCCTTTATGGACGCGTATGCGGCATACCGAAATACCCTGGTGGAAGCCAAGAAACGACGGGGTCGAACACTATCCATTCGCTGGCCGCTGTGGAAAGAAGGCGGGATGCGGATCGATGAGGACACGGAAAAGCTCATGAGACAGAACATGGGCGTTACGACCCTACAAACCGAGTCGGGCATTCAGGCGTTGTACCAATGTCTGTCTTCAGGCAAGGAGCAGGTGATGGTCATGGAAGGAGAACCCGAGAAAATCGAGGCCTATCTGACGAAATCCGTTCCGCATATCAGTATCCGTGCGATACAGGCATCTGCGCCGAAGCTGGATGCGGCCTTACTTTACGATAAAACTTTGCATCATCTCAAGGCGCTGTTGGGAGAGGTGACCCGGCTGAGCGTTGGTAGCATTGAAGCTCATGAACCGCTAGAGCGCTATGGGATTGATTCCATCATGATTACCCAACTGAATGCCAAGCTGGCAGGATCTTTTGGCGAGCTGTCCAAGACGCTGTTTTATGAGTACCAGACCTTGCGTGCCCTGGCAGAACATTTAGTGGCGGAATACGCACTGGAATGCATGCAGTGGGTCGGAATGAGTCCAGACATGCAGCTGGTGGAGGAAACGACTGCGGCAACCCAGTGTGCCGAAGAAGAAAGCGCGCCAGTTGCGGAACAAACGATTGCGGAAGAGGCGACAGCGAAGCTTACCCGAAGCTACGTGAAGCCAGTTCGAAGCTATGTGCAGTCTGGCGCAGAGGAAACATGTGAACCGATCGCCATCATTGGTATGGCAGGCAAGTATCCAGGTTCGAAGGACATGAACGAATATTGGGAAAATCTCAAAGCAGGGAAGGATTGTATCGGCGAAATCCCGCAGGAACGCTGGTCGCTGGAAGGATTCTTTCAGCCTGATAAAGAAGAAGCGGCTGCGCATGGCAAAAGTTACAGCAAGTGGGGCGGTTTTATCGAAGGCTTTGCGGAATTCGATCCACTGTTTTTTAATATTGCACCGCGGGAAGCACTCAGTATGGACCCTCAGGAAAGGCTGTTCATTGAAGCCTGCTGGGAAGCGATGGAGGATGCAGGCTACACCAGAGAACAGCTTGCAGTAAGACATAACAGCCGGGTAGGTGTATTTGCGGGAATTACCAAAACAGGATTTGATCTG
Source organism: Paenibacillus sp. lzh-N1 (assembly GCF_002872435.1). Taxonomy (NCBI): domain Bacteria; kingdom Bacillati; phylum Bacillota; class Bacilli; order Caryophanales; family Paenibacillaceae; genus Paenibacillus; species Paenibacillus sp. lzh-N1. The sequence continues at coordinate 3,765,739 of NZ_CP025696.1, forward strand.
TACGGTCTTGATCTATGGAGAAAGGGAGCGCAAATATTCCCTCACACTTCCTTTAGCTCGGTAGCCAACCGAATTTCGTACCTGTTCAATTTGCAGGGACCGAGCATGCCAGTGGATACGATGTGCTCGTCCTCGTTGACCGCGATTCATGAAGCGTGTGAGCATCTATACCGCGGAGAATGCGAGCTGGCCATGGCAGGAGGAGTGAACCTGTATCTGCATCCGCTGAGCTATGTCGGACTTTGCGCGAACCAGATGCTGTCCATAGACGGACAGTGCAAGAGCTTCGGAAAGGGAGGCAACGGCTTTGTCCCAGGAGAAGGCGTGGGGGTCGTGCTATTGAAGCCGCTGTCCAAGGCGATAGCAGATGGAGACCCGATCCATGCGCTCATCCGGGGAACGAGCATCAACCATGGAGGCAAGACCAACGGGTATACAGTGCCTAACCCGACTGCTCAAGGGGAGCTGATCCGGTCAGCACTAGAGCGAGCCGGGGTACATGCCCGGACCATCAGCTATATTGAAGCTCACGGAACAGGCACAGAACTGGGAGACCCCATTGAAGTAACTGGTCTGACCCAGGCCTTCAGGAAGGATACGGCAGACAAAGGATTTTGCGCCATGGGCTCTGTGAAGTCCAACATCGGACATTTGGAGGCGGCAGCGGGTATCGCAGGGATTGGGAAAATTGTCCTGCAGATGAAAAACCGGACGCTGGTTCCCAGCCTGCACGCCCAGGAACTGAATCCGAACATTCCTTTTGAGCAGACGCCGTTTGTCGTACAGCAGGAGCTGGAGAAATGGAAGCGGCCGGTGGTTGAGCTCGGTGGAGAGACACGGGAATACCCGAGAATGGCTGGGATTTCATCGTTTGGAGCAGGAGGCGCCAATGCCCATGTCATCATTGAAGAGTACGTTCCAGAAGAGAAGGCGCCCATCCGTGTGACAGCTCACAACCCCGTTATTATTGTGTTGTCGGCCAAAAATGAGGATCGACTGAAACAGCAGGTCGAGAGATTGCTGTCCGTGATCGGGAAAGGAGAGGTCACAGAAAGCAATCTGGCTGATGCAGCCTACACGCTTCAGGTAGGACGTGAAGCAATGGAAGAACGCCTGGCGGTAATTGCCGAATCGATGCCAGCACTGGTGGAAAAGCTGGAAGGATTTCTAGAAGGCCACGATGGGATATCCGAACTGTACCGAGGACAGGTCAAGCGAAATAAAGAGGCACTGTCCGCACTGATAGAAGATGAAGATATGGAAAAAACGATCGCTGCCTGGATCGGGAAACGGAAATATGCGAAGATTGTAGATCTTTGGGTGAAGGGACTGGCGATGGACTGGAGCATGCTTTATGGAGATGCCAAGCCGCAGAGAATAAGCTTGCCAGCCTATCCTTTTGCAAAGGAGCGGTATTGGATCACGGATATTACGATCCCATCTGTAGAAAGAATCCCTAGTGAATCTCAAGAAAAAGCAGTTCATGTTCAATCTCAAGTGATGGAGCCTGCACCTCCTGAAGCTTTAATGCTATCCGGTTTTTCCAGTAGTTCTGAAAAACCAAGCGGGATTTCCTTACGGAATTTGTCGGACAGTCAGCCGCAGCTTAGTAAGTCTGCCAACCAGCAGGGGTCTCCGATTATTTTAACTTCTCCGGAAGGGGTAATGCCTACATCAGAAAAGGACAAAAAGACGGAAGAACAGACGCCTGTGGCTCCTGCCCTATCCATATCGTCAGAAATATTGCAGGAGGAGCTGACAACAAGTCTGGCGCAAGCTTTATATATAGATCGGGACGAGATCGATGAGGATAAAAACTTTGTTGATCTTGGATTGGATTCCATTATAGGCGTAGAGTGGATTCGAAACATTAATAAACACTACCACACATCCATAACAGCGACAAAAGTCTACGATTATCCGACCATACGGGAGTTCAGTAAATTTTTAGAAAAGGAATTGGGCGATCGTGTGGCCGAATTAATCATGCCGTCTTCTGCTGCGTCTATTCCAGATCAGGCACCTGCGAAGCATTTACCGCCGCTCGTATCATTGGAAACGGATAAGCAGACAGAGGCCTCACTTCAGATTAATTTAATGCCGATATCGCCTGAAAAGCAGCCGCAATTCGGCACAACTCCGTCTGGTGTCTCTACAGAGCAATTACGGGAAGAACTGACGGCAAGCCTAGCTGAAGCCTTGTACATGGAGCAAAGCGAGATTGAGGCAGATAGAAACTTTATTGATATCGGACTGGATTCGATTATAGGCGTAGAATGGATTCGAAATATGAATAAGCGTTACGGCACATCCATTGCAGCTACCAAGGTCTACGACTATCCGACTATTCTGCAATTTACCGAGTTTTTGGCACAAGAAATCAATAAGCATGAGGGTAAGAAAAGCTTCGTTCAGCAGCCCTTGGACACAGTCACAGGCACGGACAAACCTATAGCAGAAGTCCATTTGCCGCGAACAGACACGATCCAATGCTCTCCAGCGCAGTTGCCTAAAGCGGAAACGGTGCCATTGCGTCGGATAAAAGCAGAAGAGGAATCAGTGTCAGCAACTTCGGAAAATCAAGATGCAATTGCAATTGTCGGGATTTCGGGAAGATATCCTGGTGCCGAAGATGTACAGCAATATTGGAAAAATCTCGCTCAGGGTCAAAACTCCATTGTTGAAATCCCGAAGAACCGCTGGGACGTAGACCCGTTGTATGATCCGCGTCCGGCACAAGAGGGGAAAGTAAATTGCAAGTGGCTGGGTGCCTTGAAGGATATCGAATATTTTGATCCGTTATTTTTTAATATATCTCCTACCGAGGCGGAAGGGATGGACCCGCAACAGCGCATCTTTTTGCAAGAAGCCTATAAAGCCTTTGAGGATGCAGGTTATAGCGGCTCGCAGTTGGGAAATAAAAAATGCGGCGTTTATCTTGGCATTTTAAATAATGAGTATAGTATGATGCGCTACAAGAATGAAGCACAGTTCAGCAATACTACCGGGAATAGCAACGCTATTGCAGCGGCACGTATTTCCTATTTTCTTAATCTGAAAGGACCTGCCATATCTGTGGATACGGCATGCTCCTCATCGCTGGTGGCTACTCACCTTGCTTGCCAGGCTTTATCAAATAAAGAGATTGAAATGGCGCTGGTCGGCGGTGTGTCCTTATACCTGACCCCAGAATCCTATATAGGTATGTCTGCATCGGGAATGTTATCACCAGATGGTCAGTGTAAGACATTTGACAACAGTGCCAACGGCTTTGTTCCAGGCGAAGGAGCAGGGGTGCTGGTTCTGAAGCGGCTAAAGGATGCGGAAGCTGACCGGGATCACATCTATGGGGTTATTATCGGAACTGGGATCAATCAGGATGGAAAAACCAATGGAATTACCGCGCCGAGCGCAAACAGCCAAATAGAGCTTGAGCAGGAGATATACAATAAGTATCAGATTGAACCCGAAAGTATTAGCTATGTTGAAATGCATGGGACAGGCACTAAGCTGGGCGATCCTATTGAATTGGAGGCTTTATCCACAGCTTTCAAAGAAAAAACAGATCAGAAGAAGTTCTGTGCCATAGGCTCGGTAAAGAGTAATATCGGGCATACTTCGGCAGCAGCAGGCGTAGCAAGCATACAAAAAGTGCTATTATGCATGAAGCATAAGAAACTGGTACCGACACTGAATTTCAAGAATCCGAATGAACATTTTGATTTTGATGATTCTCCATTTTATGTAAATACACAATTAAAGGACTGGGAACCTTCTCGCGGGAACAAAAGACGTGCCGCAGTGAGCTCCTTTGGTTTTAGCGGTACCAATGCCCATCTTATTATTGAAGAATATCGTCCTGAGGTTGGAAAATTACCAGCAGACGACGAACCGCATAGTCCCGTTCTTTTCGTATTGTCTGCCAAAAATGAGAAGCAATTAGTAACCTATGCCGAAAACATGAGAAACTTTATTGCATATCAGCCAAATCTTAATTTGGCTGATATGGCGTATACGCTACAGGTGAGCCGTGAGCCGCTGAACCATCGTCTGGCTTTTGTGGCAGATTCAAAAGAGAATCTCCTAAAAACGCTGGATGGATTGATTCATCATCATCTGCCAACTGGAGTCCTGACGGCTCAGGTGAAAAAGGGCAAAGACGGGATCGGGCTCTTTGAGGCAGATGAAGATGCCAAATCCTTGCTTGAAACCTGGATCAGGAAGGGAAAATTAGAAAAAATTGCGGAGCTGTGGGTACAGGGTCTAACGATGGATTGGAACAAGCTGTATGGGGACATCAAGCCTCGCCGGATTAGTCTACCCACCTATCCTTTTGCAAAAGAACGGTGCTGGGCGCCCGAGCTAGACAATAAGGCAGGCAAAGGTACGACTTCTGTCATTGCGGCTGCACTTCATCCTTTGCTGCACCAAAACACCTCCGATTTTTCGGAACAGCGATTCAGCTCGACTTTTACAGGTCAGGAGTTTTTCCTGAAGGATCATGTAGTAAATGGTCGCAAGGTGCTGTCTGGGGCTGCATCCCTTGAAATGGCGCGGGCGGCAGTGGAGCAGTCACTAGGGACGGATGAGGGCGACCTGGTCGGAATGTGCCTTAAAAATGTGGTTTGGGCACGACCTATTACCCTAGAGGATGGCCCAATACAGTTGCATATCGGGCTTTTCCAGAATGAAGATCAAGAGATTTCATATGAGATTTATGGAAATAACGGAGCCGGTGATACAGAGCTTATGATATATAGCTACGGCAATGCGGTACGGAGATCGGAGGTGGAGGTTCCAGCATTGAATATAAAAGATTTGCAGGATACATGCAGCAGAAGCTTTTATCCGACAGCATTGTATGGCGTTTTCAGAGATTTGGGGATTGATTACGGTCCCGGGCATCAGGGGATTGAGATGGTATATGCGGGAGAAGGTCAGGTGCTGGCGAAGCTATCATTGCCCTCCTCAGTCTCTGACACTCAAAGCCAATTTGTCTTGCATCCAAGCATGATCGATTCCGCTTTGCAGGCATCCATAGGCTTGACGCTGGGCTCTGGCGAGACTAAACCCGCTCTGCCGTATGCCATTCAGGAAGTTGAAATTATAAAAAATTGCAGCTCCACCATGTGGGCGCTGATTCGATACAGTGCAGACGGTAAAGCGGGAGATAAGGCACAGAAACTAGATATTGACCTGAGCGACGAAACCGGAGAGATCTGCGTGAGAATAAAGGGTTATTCATCAAGAATTTTGGATATAGAGTCTATTTCCATAGACGCGCAGTCCAATTCCGGTACCTTGATGCTTGAACCCGTGTGGAAAGAGCAGGGAGTTACCATAGAGGGTGATTTACCTGTGTATGATCGCCATGTCGTGATCCTTTGCCAGCCGTCCGGGATTTCCTGTGAACAAGTAGAAGCTCAAATAAGCGGCGCACAATGTATATTATTGCAACCTGATCAAAACAGAATCGGGGAACAGTTCCAGCGTTACGCCGTTCAGGTACTTGAGCTGATGCAAAGAATTTTTAGCGAAAAAAACCATGGCAAGGTGTTAATCCAGATCGTCACTAACGACCAGGAGGAGCAGCAGCTTGTATCAGGGCTCTCGGGTCTTTTAAAAACCTCCAGAATAGAACATCCAAAACTGGTGGGACAGTTGATAGAACTTGAACAGGATGAGGTCCCGAGTGCAATCATAGATATTTTAAAAGAAAACAGCTGGAGTCCTGAAGACATCCAGATCCGGTATAGGAAAGGCAAACGGTGGATTTACAGTTGGAACGAGGTTCCGTTTTCTCCGGAAATGGCAGACATCCCGTGGAAGGAGAACGGAGTATACCTCATTACCGGTGGTGCTGGTGGCTTGGGACTTATTTTTGCCAAAGAGATTGTAAATAAAGTTCATAATGTTGCGTTGATTTTAACGGGGCGGTCCGTACTGGATGAGGGCAAGCGGGCAGAGATAAAGAAATTGGAGTCATTAGGAGCACGAATAGCATATAAGCAGGCCGATGTGTCCCGGGAGCAGGCCGTGACTGATTTAATTCGGGAAATTGAGGCAGAATTCGGAAGCTTGAATGGCATCATTCACAGCGCAGGAGTAATTCGTGACAACCGTATACTCAAAAAAAATAGCGGGGAAATGCTGGAGGTTCTCGCTCCCAAAGTATTAGGGGTAGTGAACTTGGATCAGGCGAGCAAGAACCTGCCTCTTGACTTCTTCATTCTGTTTTCGTCGGTAGCCGGAGGACTGGGCAATCAGGGACAGGCGGACTATTCTACCGCTAATGCCTTTATGGATGCTTACGCCAGATACCGGAACGCTTTGACAGGATCGCAGCAGCGCCAGGGACAAACGATATCTATCAATTGGCCACTATGGAAAGAAGGCGGGATGCATATTGATGAGGAGACGGAGAAGCTGGTAAAACAGCACACAGGCATGGGCAGTATTTCAACTTCTTCCGGCATTCAGGCCTTGTACCGTGCCATGCTTACGGGTGCTGATCAGGTTATGGTGATGGAAGGCAATCTCGAAAAAATGAAAAGAACAGTAGGTTTAATAGCAATTCCGGAAACCAGACAGCTTGAAAAGGTGGCGGGTGCTTCAGCAACTATTTCAGCAATTTCTACTGAAAGTAATGCCGCACCGGACCTGCTGGACAAGGTGCAGACCGCCATGATGCAGGCGGTATCGAAATTGCTGAAAGTCAAACTTGAAGATATTGATGCCTATGTCGAACTGAGTGAGTATGGCTTTGATTCCATCTTGCTCACGCAATTTGCCAACAACATCAATCACTTGTACCGACTTGAGCTGACACCTGCCGTATTCTTTGAATACACTACACTTCATGACTTCTGCAGGTATTTAGTGGACGAATATGCCACCTTGCTTGGTGAGCAGTTTGTCGTCCAGACCCGGACTGAGCCTTCTGTGCAGAATGAAGAGGAGGATAGGGAAGACTGCATCCGCAGTAGACGCCAGCGTTTTCGATTTGCAAACAAGAATGTGCTAGCTATGCCGCAACAGACCCAGGCGGGTTCTGAACCTATTGCAATTGTAGGCATAAGCGGTGTCTTTCCCATGGCCCGGGATGTAGATGAGTTTTGGAAAAATCTTGAGGAAGGCAGGGATTGTATCACTGAAATACCTGAGGATCGCTGGGATTGGAAGGCATATTACGGTGACCCTGCGGATGAGAGCAATAAAACAAACATCAAGTGGGGCGGGTTTATTGACGGGATATATGAGTTTGACCCTTTATTTTTTGGAATTTCACCGAGGGAAGCCGCACTCATGGACCCGCAGCAGCGCCTGTTGATGACTTATATTTGGAAGGCGATTGAAGATGCTGGGATTCAGGCAGCAGGGCTATCTGGAACCCGTACAGGCATCTTTACAGGAACCGCAAATAGCGGCTATAGCGGAATGATCTATCAGGGAAATGTGGGTGTCGAGGCATACTCCTCCAGTGGAATGGCGCCGTCGGTGGGACCCAATCGTATGAGCTATTTCCTTAATATTCATGGTCCGAGCGAGCCTGTCGAAACAGCTTGCTCCAGTTCACTGGTGGCCATTCACCGGGCAGTAAAGGCTATAGAAGATGGAAGCTGCGAAATGGCAATTGCAGGTGGTGTCAATGTAATTATCACACCTGAGCTTCATATCAGCTTCAATAAAGCAGGGATGCTGTGTGAGGATGGCCGATGCAAAACCTTCTCTGATCAAGCCAACGGTTACGTGCGCGGTGAAGGGGCAGGCATGCTTTTCCTGAAAAAGCTGAAGGATGCAGAAAAGGCTGGAGACCATATTTACGGCATAATTCGGGGTACAGCCGTTAATCACGGAGGCCGGGCCAATTCTCTGACAGCCCCCAATCCGAGGGCACAGGCGGATTTGCTGGTAAATGCATATACAAAAGCTGGTATCGACCCAAGAACAGTCTCTTACATTGAGGCCCATGGGACAGGCACCGAATTGGGCGATCCAATTGAAATTAACGGACTGAAAGCAGCCTTTAAAGAGCTTTATGAGACTATAAAGGGACCTGGGATCAAAGAGCCTCATTGTGGCCTAGGTTCGGTGAAGACCAATATCGGACATCTGGAATTGGCTGCTGGGATCGCCGGTGTCATCAAAGTGCTGCTTCAGTTGAAGCATAAAAAACTTGTTAAAAGCCTTCATTGCGATGCAATGAATCCCTATATCAAACTTGAAGACAGTCCATTCTATATCGTTCAGGAGACGAGGGAATGGAAGCAGCAGCAAGATGCTTCTGGGAAAAATATTCCTCGGAGAGCGGGGGTCAGCTCTTTTGGATTCGGCGGTGTCAATGCCCATTTGATCATCGAGGAGTATTTTTCGGAAAATCAGAAGAAAGAGCCGGTTACCTTCGCTACCCAAAAGCCAGCTATTGTTGTGCTGTCAGCCAAGACTGAAGCACAGCTGCAAGATCAGGCACGGCAATTGCGGGCTGCAATCCGGGTGCGCCAGTTCACAGACAGCAGTCTGGGAGATATAGCGTATACCCTGCAGGCGGGACGCGAAGCGATGGAAGAACGTTTGGCCTTCACTGTAGTTTCTCTCTCCGAGCTTGAGGAGAAGCTAAAGGGGTTTGTGGAAGGCCGAGAAGGTATCCATAGCTTATATGTTGGGCAGGCAAAACGCTATAGAGAAGAAAATAGAGACCGGGAAACACAAAAGGGTGCGGCCGAGACGATTGAGGCGTTAGTTAGTGAAAGCGACTATGCCCAAATCGCACGCCTTTGGGTAAAAGGCGCGGTTTTTGACTGGGACGTGCTGTACGGAAAGAATAAGCCGAACCGTATTAGCCTGCCTACCTATCCTTTTGCCAGGGAACGTTATTGCATAATCGATACCAATAAGCTGAGCGGAGCAAACAATGTTGGGCCGACGCAGGAGACGTCAGCCATCATTCATCCTTTGCTTCAGCGAAATACGTCCGATATTTATGGACTTCAGTTCAGCTCCACATTTACGGGAAGAGAATTTTTCCTTGCTGATCATGTGATCAAGGGACAGAAGCTTTTGCCTGGAGTGGCCTACCTTGAAATGGCGCGAGCGGCTGTAGAGGAAGTCGCTACATCTCTGGAAGAAAGTCGGATTTCTGTTCGTCTAAAAGATGTATTATGGCTCCGGCCTGTGGTAGCTGAGGAGCGGCCGATTGCTATAAATATCGGGCTTTATCCGCAAGATGGCGGAGAAATTGCCTATGAAATCTACAGCAAGTCTGAATCAGTGGACACGGAGCTAGTTGTGCATAGCGAAGGCAGCGCAGCGATTGTTCCGTTGGCCGAGATTCCTGTCATAGATATTGAAGCCTTGCTGGAGCAGTGCAATCTAGGTACCTATTCATCCCAGCAGTGTTATGAGGCGTTTGCAGCGATGCAGGTTTCCTATGGGCCGGGACATCAAGGAATTGAAAAGATATATACCGGCGTGGGTCAGGCACTTGCCAAGTTGTCCTTGCCTTCTTCTGTTTACCAGACCATGGGACAGTTTGTGATGCACCCTAGCTTGATGGATTCCGCTTTGCAGGCGTCCATAGGCCTGATTATGGGCACAGGCGGAGACCTCATGTCTGACGGTAAAGCTTCTATAAAGCCAGCTTTACCATTTGCATTGGAAGAGCTTGAGGTGTTTAGCGGCTCCACATCAGAGATGTGGGCTTGGGTCCGTTATCGTGAAGGCAGCAGACAGGATGGTCCAGTGCAAAAGCTCGATATTGATTTGTGCGATGTGCAGGGGAATGTTTGTGTAAGCATGAAGGGCTTCTCATCACGAATTGCAGAAGGAGGAACTAGGGGATCAGGGGAATCAGATGAATTGACGATACCTGAGACTTTGATGCTTGAGCCTGTATGGGAAGAGCAAGCGCCTGCCCCGAGAGGAACAGCACCTAATTATCAGCAGCATCTGGTAATTCTATGTGAACCAGTACCTATTTCCGGGGAAATGATTGAATCACAAATGAACGGGGTGCATTGTCTCATCCTGCAATCCGAAGAGGAAAGCATGGATGCACGGTTTAGAACTTATGCAGCTCAGGTGTTTGAGCAAATTCAACATGTGCTTAAAACCCAATCCAAACACAAAACATTGATTCAGCTTGTCATTCCGGTACAGGATCACAGGCAGGTATACTCGGGACTTTACGGACTCTTACAAACAGCGCGGCTTGAGAATCCCGGACTGGTGGGCCAACTGATCGAAGTGGATGTGGAGGAAGATGCAGCAGGTCTTATAAATATCCTGCAAGAAAATAGCCGCAACTCCATGGATACACATATCCGCTATCAGTGGGGCAGACGATATGCAGCCGCATGGACAGAAATCCAATCCTCGTGGGAAGCGGGCCGTATTCCGTGGAAGGACTCAGGGGTATATTTGATTACCGGAGGAACAGGTAGTCTTGGTTTGATTCTGGCTGAAGAAATGGCACGACAGACCAAAGATGCCCTTTTAATTCTCGTTGGACGATCTGTGCTTCGCGGTCACACCAAAGCAAGGATTGAGGAAATAGAGGCTCTAGGAGCAAGAGTCGTATTTCGACAGGCCGATGTCGCCGATAAAAGAGCGGTTGAGGATTTGATCCGGGATATTCAGGAAGAGTTTGGGAAGCTGGACGGAATTGTTCACGGCGCTGGGGTGACCAGCGATAATTTCATTATAAAAAAAACAGGGGAGGAATTGCAGAAAGTATTGGCGCCAAAAGTTACAGGATTGATGAATCTGGATCAGGCCTGCAAGGATCTTCCGCTAGACTTTTTTGTCCTGTATTCATCTGTTGCCGGCAGCCTTGGGAATATAGGACAGGCTGACTATGCTGCTGCCAATGCCTTTATGGATGCCTATGCCAGATATCGCAATACGCTTGTAGAACAGAAGCAACGTCAGGGGCAGACGCTTTCTATCAACTGGCCGCTGTGGAAAGAAGGCGGAATGCGTATTGATAGAGAAACGGAACAAATCATGGAGGAAATGGGGATGTTTGCTATGGAGACCGATACAGGAATGAGGGCTTTGTACCAAAGTCTGGCTTCCGGAAAAGATCAAGTCATGGTATTGGAAGGGCGTGCCAATCAGCTCAGAGAAACGCTCTTGCAGCAGCCATCCCTGAATCAGGCTGAAGATGCCTCCTCTATGATTATGGAGAGCAGAAAGGAGTCAGGAATCGGACAAGATTTTCTTGCCGAAAAAGCGGCAAATTATTTAAAGCAACTGCTTGCTGCATCGATCAGACTGCCGGCAAGGCAAATTGAAGTCGATGCCCCTATGGAGAAGTATGGAATTGACTCTATTATGATCAGACAGCTGACACGTGAACTGGAGAAAACATTCGGAACACTACCCAAAACGTTGTTTTTTGAATACCAAAGTATCCGGGAGCTGACCCAATATTTTCTTGAAGTTCACCAGAAGCAGCTGATTCAACTGCTTGGAATGGAGGAAGAGGTTAACGCCGTCCAAGCGTTTACGTCTTCTACTGTGAAGGATAGCCCAGGAAGGCCACTTTCCAGTAGCCGAAGAGAAGCTCGTGAAATGCCGGCTCAGACACAATTACTGGATCAGAAAAAATTCCAAACGCAGCCGGAAACAGTAGGCGGTACGGGGGATATTGCCATTATCGGCTTGTCGGGCATGTATCCTGAGGCGGAGAATGTTGGGGAATTCTGGAACAATCTGCGCAATGGAAAGGACTGCATTACGGAAATTCCCAAAGAGCGTTGGGATCACAGCATACACTTTGACGAGGAAGCGGACAAATCCGGAAAAGCTTACAGCAAGTGGGGTGGCTTTATCAAAGGCGTGGATCAATTTGATCCGAAGTTTTTCAACATCTCTCCTAGAGAAGCACAAATCATCGATCCACAGGAGCGCTTGTTCCTAAAATGCGTCTATGAAACGATCGAGGATGCAGGCTATACACGAGAAGGGCTTGGTTTGGAAAGGAATGTAGGCGTTTTTGTCGGAGTTATGTATGAAGAATACCAGCTTTATGGGGCGCAGGAGCAGGCTAGAGGCAAAATGATTGCCGTACCAGGGAATCCGGCCTCCATTGCAAACCGAGTTTCTTATTTCTGTAATTTCCACGGGCCAAGCATGGCCGTGGATACGATGTGCTCATCCTCATTGACGACCATTCATCTAGCCTGCCAGAGCTTACAGCAAGATGAGTGTGAGCTTGCCATTGCTGGCGGTGTCAATGTCTCCATTCATCCGAACAAATACCTGATGCTTGGGCAGGGAAGATTCGTATCAAGCAAGGGTCGGTGCGAAAGCTTCGGAGAAGGCGGAGATGGGTATGTGCCGGGTGAAGGCGTAGGGGCCGTATTGCTCAAACCGCTGACCAAAGCAATTGCAGACGGCGATCACATATACGGGGTCATCAAGGGAACCGCTGTGAATCACGGCGGGAAGACCAATGGCTTTTCAGTTCCGAACCCCAAGGCGCAGGCCAGTGTGATTGGGAGGGTATTTAAGAAAGCCGGAATAAACCCCAGAACAATCAGTTACATTGAAGCACACGGCACGGGGACATCTTTAGGTGATCCTATTGAAATCGCTGGATTGCAAAAGGTTTTCCGGGAATATACGGAAGACACGCAGTTCTGCGCCATTGGATCGGCAAAATCTAATATAGGGCATTGTGAGAGTGCGGCAGGGATTGCTGGAGTGACTAAGGTGCTCCTTCAGCTCAAATACGGACAAATCGCACCTTCGCTGCATTCAAACATACTCAACCCGAACATCGACTTTAGCAATAGCCCTTTTATAGTTCAGCAGGAGCTTGAAGAGTGGAAAAGACCGATCGTCACTATAAATGGAAAGACCGTTGAATACCCGAGAATTGCAGGTATTTCTTCTTTCGGCGCCGGAGGCTCCAACGCACATGTGCTTATTGAGGAATACATCCCTAAGATGCAGGAGACTAGACAAGCTGCCGTGATATTGCAAAACCCGGCCATGGTCGTGCTGTCGGCCAAAAATCAAGAGCGTTTGTACGAGCAGGTACAAAGATTGCTTTTTGCACTCAGAGCACCGGAATACGCAGAAGCCAGTTTGGAGGATATAGCATTTACCCTTCAGGTAGGACGGGAAGCTATGGAAGAACGGTTAGCAGTCTTAGCTAAGTCTACGAGGGAGCTTGAAGGAAAGCTGGAGAGCTTCCTGGCGGGGAATGAGGATATCGACGGACTCTATTCGGGTCTGGTAAAGAAAAATAAAGATATTCTGACTGTTCTTGAAGCAGACGAGGACATGGAACAGTTGGTGGATGTCTGGATAAGCAAGGGCAAGTATACAAAGCTGGCAGAGCTTTGGGTTCAGGGCTTGTTATTCGATTGGAACAGGCTTTATGGAAAGGCCAGACCTCGTCGAATGAGTCTGCCAACCTATCCATTTGCTCAAGAGAGCTATTGGATCTCTACGTTCGGAAGCCAGTCCAAGGAGACCAAGATGGAACCTCTTGAAGTTGATATCCCGGCACAAAAGCCTGTTTTCAGTCCTCCTGCTGTCGATGATAATGTGCAGGTACAGACATTGGCGAAAGTACCTGAAAAACCGCAGGGTATTTTGCTGCGCTCAGTTTCTGACATCGAGAAGGTAGCCGATACACCGAAAAAGGCAGCCAAGCCCGCAGAAGTGAAGCCGGCTCCGCCGCAACCTAAACCTATCATTTCCTCACCGCAACTGGCTGTCAAGGATGAGGTCAAGCGATCTGCTAATGGGCCTGCGGCTGTACGGGTTGATGCCTTGGAGAAGGAACTAATTGAAAGTCTTGCAAAATCCTTGAGTATGGACGAAAAGGACATCGGCCGGGACGATAAATTTATCGACATGGGACTGGATTCTATCATAGGCGTAGAGTGGGTACAGGACGTGAACAAACGGTTTGGAACTTCTATTTCAGCAACCAGAGTGTATGACTATCCTAACATTAAAGAATTTTCCAGATATTTAGCAAAGGAATTAAGCAAATCGGCGGAAGCCTCAAATCAAGTGCCTGTAGAGTCAACTTCTACGCAGCCCATGCAAGCGTTGATCCAGAAGGTGCTGCAAGGTGAATTAAATGTTGAGCAGGCCGATCAGTTGTTCAAGCAATTACACTCGTAAATTGCCGACACGATATTCGTCCTATTTCATACAGCTAGGAGGGCATTTTTATGGATCCAAAAGATATTTTTCGTGCGGTACAAACAGGGGAAATAAATTCTGAAGATGCCGAAAAACAATTGCTCCAATTTATGGGCGGGCTCTCGGATGAATCTTTGGAAGAATCATTGGCAGCTCGATCAGAGGAATCATTATTAGAGGAATTGTCTCTTTCGCTACAGCCATTGGGCAGTTTTCACGGACCGGAAAAGGAGAGCAATGGCGAAACGGAAGTGCCGCCTGTGGTTCAACTGCAGGAATTTGAGCATGGCATTGTCCTGTTAACAATGAAGGATACAGTGCACAAAAATACATTTTCCAATGAACTGATTATAGGCCTGAATCAGGCGTTCGAAACGGTGCAGGCTAACGAAAATTATAAAGTTGTGATTCTGACGGGGTACGACACCTACTTTGCCACAGGAGGTACACAGGAGGGACTGCTGGCAATTCATGAGGGAAAGGCGAAATATAGCGATACCAATGTTTACAAGATTGCACTGGATTGCAAGCTACCGGTCATTGCCGCTATGCAGGGACATGGGATTGGCGCAGGCTGGTGCATGGGGATGTTTTGCGATTTTATCGTGATGAGTAGAGAAAGCATCTACACCACTAATTTTATGAAATACGGCTTTACTCCTGGTGCGGGCTCAACTCTCATTTTTCCTGAAAAATTCGGAGTTAGCATGGCGCAGGAAATTTTATTCACAGGTACTAGATATAGCGGTTCAGAACTGGAGTCCAAAGGGACTCCTTTTCCTGTTCTGCCGAGAAACGAAGTGGTACCGTACGCTATGCAGCTGGCAAGAAAATTGTCCGAATCGCCAAGAGAATCATTGATTGAGCTGAAAAACCATATGGCTCAGCCGATAAGAGAAAAGCTGGCGGCTACGATTGAAAAAGAAATAAAAATGCAGGACAAAACGTTTGTGAATCAGCAAGAGGTCAAGGAACGGATTCAAACGGCCTACGGACAGCAGTCGAATAGCGATGATACGCACAAACCGCTCAAGCAGGCTGATCTGAAAAAAAACGTGTCCCGTATACCGCATGGTCAGGAGAAGGATTCGATCGCAATTATTGGCATGGCGGGGCAGTTCCCCAAATCCAAAACATTGACTGAATTCTGGGATAACTTGGCTCAGGGCAGGGATTGTATATCGGAAATTCCTTCAACACGCTGGTCCATTGATGATTATTATGATACTGATCCCAAGGTTGAGGGGAAAACCTATAGCAAGTGGATGGGTGTGCTAGAGGATATAGATCGATTTGACCCGTTGTTCTTTAATATATCTCCTGCGGAAGCAGAGATGATGGATCCTCAACAGCGTCTATTTCTGGAAAGTAGCTGGAAATGCATTGAAGATGCAGGTTTAAATCCTGCCTCACTGTCGGGGAGCCGTTGCGGTGTTTTTGTAGGTTGTGCAGCTAGTGATTATGGAAGGTCCATGAGCGGACAGGGGTTGAACGCGCAGGTTCTTATGGGAGGAGCACCTTCCATTTTATCGGCCCGGATTTCGTATTTACTGAATTTGAAGGGCCCTTCTCTGGCGATTGATACCGCATGCTCTTCCTCTCTGGTAGCTATTGCTGAAGCTTGCAACAGCCTTGTTTTAGAAACAAGCGATCTTGCTTTGGCGGGCGGAGTAATGGTTATGGTAGGACCGGGGATGCATGTTATGACCAGCAAAGCAGGAATGCTGTCCAAGGATGGACGATGCTTTACTTTTGATGCCCGTGCAAACGGGTTTGTCCCCGGAGAAGGGGTTGGCGTTGTTTTATTAAAACGGCTCTCTGATGCAATCAGGGACAAGGACTCCATCCATGGGGTTATCCGGGGCTGGGGAATGAATCAGGATGGGAAAACCAACGGCATTACCGCTCCAAGTGTAAATTCACAGATTTCGCTCGAAAGAGAGGTTTACCAGCGGTTTAATATTAATCCTGAAACCATCTCTCTGGTAGAGGCCCATGGGACAGGCACCAAGCTGGGCGATCCTATCGAAGTGGAAGGACTTACCGAATCTTTCCGTTCCTATACGAGCAAAAAGGGCTATTGCGCGCTGGGATCGCTGAAAAGCAATATGGGACATATGCTGACTGCGGCCGGAGTGGCCGGGGTAATGAAAGTGCTCCTGGCTATGAAACACCAGCAATTGCCGCCAACCATCAATTTTGAAGCCTTAAATGAACATATTTCTTTGGAGGAAAGCCCGTTTTACATTAACACCGGGCTACAAAAGTGGGAGTCCAAACCGGGGACACCCCGGCGTGCAAGCGTAAGTGCTTTTGGGTTTAGCGGCACTAACGCACATATGGTTATTGAAGAATATGTGCCTGTAGCCTCTGAGATGAAGCTGGACCCAGTCGATCAAGACAACCCAGTGCTATTTGTACTGTCTGCCAAAAGCGAACAAGCCTTGAAAGCCTATGCAGCTGACATGATGGACTTTGTTAAATTGCACGAAAATGCTAATTTGTCGGACCTGACTTATACCCTTCAAGTGGGCAGAGAGGCCATGAACTGGCGTCTCGCGTTTTTGACAGATTCAAGAGGAAATCTGATCGATGAGCTGGAGCATTTTGTGAATGAAAACTCATCGGATAAGGTGTTAACCGGACAGGTAGACGATGCTAGAGACGGAATTGAACTTTTTGATTCTGACGAAGACACCGGGACCCTCGTTCGGACCTGGCTTCAGAATAGAAGACTTGATAAGGTGGCCAAATTATGGGCCAATGGCGCAAGTATTGAATGGGACGCACTTTATGGAGAAATTAAGCCTCAGCGAATCAGTCTACCGACCTATCCTTTCGAGAGGGAACGCTATTGGTTGTCTGAGACAGACATGGGGCAGGAGAATATAAACCCGGCTATGGCCGCCCAAATCCACCCTTTGCTGCATCAAAATACTTCCGATCTCTCTGGGCAGCGCTACGACTCCACCTTTACAGGCCGGGAATTTTTCCTAGCGGATCACCGAATCCTAGGCCAACCGACATTACCCGGGGTGGCTTACCTTGAAATGGTGCGAGCGGCCGTAGAAGAAGCAGCGGGGGATATTATGGAGGGTGAGACTCATATACAGCTGAAAAATGTAGTATGGGCTCAGCCCATCGTTGTAGCTAACAAACCAGTCAGGGTGCACACCAGCCTATATCCTCAGGAAGATGGAGCGATTGCGTTTGAAATATATAGCAGAGTGGAAGAAGACGCCGAAGGTATTATACACAGCCAGGGGATAGCTGTGTTGGAGAGAAGCGGTGAGTCGCAGTATCTGGACCTGAATGTCTTACAGGCAGAATGTATTCGCAGTTCACTATCTTCAAGCCAATGCTATGAAGCTTTCAGAACCATGGGAATAGACTATGGCCCGGGACATCGGGGAATAGAGACCATCTTTCAGGGAAAGGATTACGTGCTGGCAAAGCTGTCCCTTCCATCCAATGTATCTCATACCCAAAGTGAATTTGTATTGCACCCGGCTTTGATGGATTCAGCCTTGCAGGCCACAATCGGCTTGGTGATGGATCGGGAAGAACATGTGCCTGAGGGAAAGCTCTCAGTACCCTTTGCCTTGCACGAACTGAAAATATTCGAAAAATGCACTTCTGTGATGTGGGCCCGGATTTCCAGACAAGCGAATGAGGAGACACTAAATGGATTGAGCATGGTACATATCGATCTCTGTGACGAGACCGGAAAGATTTGTGTGCAGCTCAAAGGGCTCTCATCCAGAGAGCTGGAAGAAGGAGTAGGGCAAGCAGACTTCGTTGAGCATGTGGGCACACTCATGCTGGAGCCGGTCTGGGAGGAGAAGGCAGTCCCCGCAGGAGAGAACGCGTTCGACGATATACGGCACATTGTGATCCTGTGCGAATTTGAAGGTATCGCCGGGGAGGATATTGCAGCTCGCATGGACGGTACTCGCTGCATTGTTTTACAGTCCTCAAGTGCTGACTTGGATGCGCGGTTTGAAGACTACACTATTCAGATATTTGAAGAATTGCAAACTATGATGCTGGACATACACAAACCAAAAACTTTGCTGCAAATTGCAGTCCCTGCCCGAAATGATCAACAGGTCTATTCCGGGTTCTTTGCCATGCTGCAAACCGCCCAAAAAGAAAACCCGAGTATCATGGGTCAACTGCTAGAGGTTGATGCCAAAGATGTCCCTGAGGGGATTATTGCAAAGTTACAAGAGAACCGATACAGCCAGTACAGCGAACGGATACGATATCATGGCGACAAGCGACAGGCTTTAAAGTGGCAAGAAATTGAAACCTTGTGCGAAGATCCAGTCCGGCCATGGAAAGATGGAGGGACCTATCTCATCACTGGCGGTCTAGGCGGTCTGGGACTGATTTTTGCCAGAGACATCGTGTGCAATGTGAAAAACTCCACCGTCGTACTGGCAGGACGATCACCTCTGTCAGCGGATAAACAGTCCTTGTTCAGTGAATTGGAAGCGCGGGAAGGTCATATAGAGTACAGACAGGTGGATGTGGGTCAAAAGGAAGCGGTCACCGAGTTAATTGATGGCATCGTCGAGGAATTTGGCGGTCTTAACGGTATTTTGCACACAGCAGGAGTGATACGGGACAACTTCATCATCAAAAAGACGATAGAAGAAGTTAGAGAAGTGCTGACTCCCAAAGTCTCAGGGTTGATCCATCTGGATCAGGCCAGCAGAGCCCTGCCTCTCGATTTCTTTATCCTGTTTTCTTCCGGCGCCGGAAGTCTTGGTAATGTAGGACAGATTGATTACTCTGCTGCCAATGGTTTTATGGATGCTTATGCTTCTTATCGAAATGCCTTGGTGGCAGGCAAGCAGCGCCATGGGCACACGCTGTCGATCAACTGGCCGTTGTGGAAAGACGGGGGCATGCATGTCGATGGGGAAACGGAAAAGGCGATGCAAGGTCTGGGCATGATTGCCATGGAAACAGAGAATGGAATAAAAGCTTTGTATCAGGGCTTATCTTCCGGTAAAAGCCAGGTCATGGTTATCGAAGGGTATCCTCAAACGATTAAGGCGGCCCTGCTGGGACAGCCTTCAGGAACAGAAATTTCAGACCGTTCCGGATTGGAAGACGGGGAAGCCGCTGTTATCGGCGAAGAATGGCTAAAAGAAAAAGCTGAAGACTATTTGAAAACATTGCTTTCGGCTGTAATCAAGCTGCCAGCTGAAAGTATAAATGTAAACGCGCCTATGGACAGGTATGGGATTGATTCCATATTGGTCATGCAGCTCACGAATGAATTGGAAAAAACGTTTGGCTCACTGCCGAAGACATTATTTTTTGAATACCATAATCTCCGCTCATTAACTGGCTATTTCCTGGAATCGCATCGCGGCCGGCTGGTAGACGTTTTAAAAGCGCAGGAGAAAAATACGGCTCCTCACAAAGTAGCGAACGAACCTGCAAAAGCAGCAATAGAGCCTTTGGCTCCGATAGTTGCGGGTCGCAGACGTACATGGCCTCTCTCGACAGGTACGCAGCCCCGTCAGGAAAAGAAGGGCTTGGACATTGCCATTATCGGGGTATCGGGAAGATATCCGGGGGCAGCAGGTATCGACGAGTTCTGGAAAAACCTAAAGGATGGGAAGGATTCCATCACTGAGATTCCCAAGGAGCGTTGGGACCACAGCCTGTACTTTAATGAAACTAAAGGTAAGCCCGGGAAAACCTACAGCAAGTGGGGAGGGTTTATCGACGGAGTGGACTGGTTTGACCCATTGTTTTTCAACATTTCGCCAAGAGAAGCGGAAACGATGGACCCTCAGGAGCGCCTATTCCTAGAATGCGTGTATGAAACCATAGAGGATGCTGGCTATACGCGTGAAACTCTTTGTGCAGACCGGGGACTTGGCGGCATGGAAGGCAATGTTGGCGTTTATGTCGGAGTGATGTATCACGAATATCAGCTTTATGGAGCCCAGGAACAAGCCAAAGGGAATATGCTCGGGCTTCTCGGGAATGCTTCGGCGGTTGCCAACCGTGTATCGTATTTTTGTAATTTTCATGGACCAAGTATCGCTGTGGATACCATGTGCTCTTCGTCACTGACAGCAATCCATATGGCTTGTCACGGGTTGCAGCATGGAGAATGTGAACTGGCGGTTGCAGGGGGAGTTAACGTTTCTGTCCATCCCAACAAATATCTACTACTCGGACAGGGAAGCTTTGCATCAAGCAATGGGCGGTGTGAAAGCTTCGGACAGGGTGACGGATATGTGCCAGGAGAAGGAGTCGGGGCTTTGCTGCTCAAGCCGCTGGCCAAAGCTATAGCAGATGGAGACCGGGTATATGGCGTCATAAAAGGTACTGCAGTGAATCACGGAGGTAAGACCAATGGATATACCGTACCCAACCCCAACGCACAGGCTAGCGTGATTGGGCAGGCCATTCAGGAGGCTGGAATCAACCCTAGAACCATTAGCTATATAGAGGCGCATGGGACAGGAACTCCTCTGGGTGATCCGATTGAAATTGCGGGCTTACAAAAGGTGTTCCGGGAATATACCAGAGACAAGCAGTTCTGTTCAATCGGGTCTGCCAAGTCTAATATCGGACATTGTGAGAGCGCAGCTGGTATTGCCGCGGTGACAAAGGTGCTGTTGCAGTTGAAAAATAAACAATTGGTGCCTTCGCTGCATTCAAGCAAGTTAAATCCCAATATCGATTTTAGTGATAGCCCTTTTAAAGTTCAGCAGGAATTAGAGGAATGGAAAAGACCTGTCGTATCCATCGATGGCGAAATCAGGGAATACCCAAGGCTGGCAGGAGTTTCGGCCTTCGGGGCAGGCGGATCTAACGCGCATGTGGTAATCGAAGAATACATTCCAGCAGAGACTGCTCAGCTGCAAGCTGCTCCTGCGTCGCTTAATCCTGCCATGATTGTGCTATCGGCCAAGAACAAGGAAAGACTGAACGAGCAGGCCCAAAGATTGCTATCTGCCATCAGAGAGCTGAATGACCCGCGTATAGGTCTCGCAGATATCGCCTACACGTTGCAGATCGGACGAGAAGCGATGGAAGAACGGCTTGCGATCATTGCCACCTCCATCCAAGAGCTGGATTGGAAATTGGAAAGCTTCCTGCTGGAAAAGGAAGGTATCGAAGAGCTGTATAGAGGACAGGTAAAGCGCAACAAAGGAGTATTGGTCACTCAGGAAATCGATGAGGATATGGCTAAAATGGTAGGTGCATGGGTGAGCAAAGGTAAATATGGAAAACTCGCCGAGCTTTGGGTGACGGGATTGCTGTTGGACTGGAACAGGCTTTATGGGGAAGTGAAGCCTCGCAGGATTAGTTTGCCAACCTATCCTTTTGCCAGAGAAAGCTATTGGGTGCCCGTAAACCAGGTAAAGATCGATGGCATGACAGCCGCTCTCGGTCAGTCTACATTTTTGTCACCTTTACTGCATCACAACACTTCAAACTTCTTGAAGCAGCGGTTCAGCTCAACGTTTACAGGCGAGGAGTTTTTCCTCAGGGATCATACGGTAAAAGGCCAACGGGTTCTACCAGGGGTCGCTTATCTTGAGATGGTGCGGGCGGCTGTGGAACGCTCTATAGGAGATGAGGACAACTGCGCAACAGGAATCCGGTTGAAAAATGTAAACTGGATTCGGCCAATTGTGGTGGAAGATCGGCCATTCTCAGTACACACCGGACTATTCTTGGAAGACGCCGGAAAAATCAGCTTTGAAGTGTATAGTGAGCAAGAAGGAGGCAATATCGGACATACCGTGCACAGCCAGGGCAATGCGGTGCAGTTTAACGTGGAACAAAAGCTAGTGCTTAACCTTGAGGCATTACAGGCAGAATTTGATCCACACGGATTTGAGGGGGCGCGCTGCTACGATATCTTCCAAAAAATCGGGATGGATTACGGCCCAGCCTTCAAATGTGTGGAGAAAGTGTACTCACGTCCGGGCAAGGTACTGGTCAAGCTGGCACTGCCCTCCATGCTCTCTGATTCGGCTGACAGCTTTGTTCTTCACCCTAGCTTAATGGATGCGGCCTTGCATGCATCGATCGGATTAATCATGGGGCAAGATGGAGGGCTGCCGGACAGCAAGGTACCAAATACCCCTTCTATGCCATTCGCTCTTCAAGAGGTCGAAATCCATGGGGGATGCACCCAGAATATGTGGTCGTTGATTCAATACAGCGAGGGCAGCAAGAAAGAGGACAAGGTACAGAAGCTCAATATCGACTTATGTGATGAGGAAGGGAGCGTTTGTGTCAGAATAACGGGACTATCCACCCGGGCGCTGGACGGAGATATCCGCACTGAGCATGCACAAGGCGTAGTCGCAGGAGATCATGCCGCCGATCCGCTAGTAGGAGCCGTTATGCTCATCCCCAAATGGGACCCGGTTGCGCTTAAAAAAGATACAGCTTTCCCATCGTCGATAGACCGAATGGTCATTGCAGGTGGTACAGACAAAGATAGACAGGCTATCCGGGAATATTATCCGAAGGCGCATTTTTTGGAGCTACAGGCGCAGGATTCCATAGAAACGGTTGCCTCAAAGGTCGAAGAATATGGAGCAGTTGATCATATTTTGTGGATTGCCCCTACTATTTCTGTCGAATCTGTCACTGCTGAATCCTTAATTGAGGAACAGGAGCCAGGAGTCTTGCTCTTCTTTAGAATGGTCAAGGCGCTGCTCCTGCTGGGGTATGGAACGAAAAAACTAGGCTGGACAACTATAACCACCCAGGCTCAGTCGATCGATCAGGACGACACAGTCCACCCGGCCCACGCAAGTTTCCATGGGTTGGTAGGCACGATGGCCAAAGAATATCCGAACTGGAAGGTTCGTATTATAGACCTGCAATCCGACTATGACTGGCCGTTATCCGAACTATTTACGCTGCCTTCAGACCGTCAGGGACGGATGTGGGTTTTCAGAGGCGGGCAGTGGTATCGCCAGCAGCTGATTCCGTTTAAACAGACTCCAGGCTCAAAAGGACAGACGCTGTACAAAACCGGAGGCGTCTATGTGGTTATCGGTGGTGCAGGCAACATCGGAGTGGCATGGAGCAAGTATATGGCTTCGACCTATCAGGCTCAGATGGTGTGGATAGGCAGAAGGCCAAAGGATGCATCCATCCAGGCTAAATTGGACGAATTTAAAGGCCACGGGCCTGTTCCATGCTATATTACGGCAGATGCAGCAGATGAAAGGTCGCTGCAGGGAGCATATGAGGAGATAAAGCAGCGTTACTCCAAGATCAACGGCGTAGTCCACTCTGCCATTGCCTTTTTGGAGAAAGGATTGGAAGACTTGACGGAGGAAGGGCTCCGGTCCGGGCTTTCGGCAAAGGTCGATGTCAGTGTACGCATGGCTCAGGTCTTCCAAAATGAATCGCTGGATTTCGTGTTGTTTTTCTCTTCCATTATTGCCTATGTAAAAAATCCAGGACAAAGCAGCTATGCTGCTGGATGTACCTTTAAGGATGCGTTTGCGCAGCGGCTCTCACAGGAATGGCGTTGTCCGGTGAAAGTCATGAACTGGGGATACTGGGGGAACGACGAGAACAATGCTTCCCAAGACAGGCAGCAAGAGGTGGAAAATTACTCAAGACTAGCGCAGATCGGTGTTGGACTTATTGAGCCTCAAGAGGGGATGGAGGCACTTGAGACGTTGCTTGCTTCCCCGCTGAATCAAGTAGGGCTGATGAAAACAACAAAACATCTAGATTTGGAAGGGACTAATCCGGCGGAAGCCATTAACCTGTACCCGCACAACACGGATCCCGATCTTCGGGATATACAAGAAAGTATTGCTGCCATGATCAAATCAAAAGTCCAGTTTGCCGAGGACTATGCGGCAGAGGATGCTGGCAGCCTGCAGGAAAGGGAATTGGAACACCTATTGTGCAAACTAATGCAGGGGCAACTTTTGTCTATGGGGCTGTCAGGGACAGATCGTCAGTCTGTCGACGAGTTTAAACATAAGCATGGGCTGTCTGAGTTATATGGCAAATGGCTAAGAGAGAGCGTAAAGATTTTGGCACGGATGAATGATGCCCTTACAGGTGGAAATGATTCCAGCTCGACTTATAGAGAGGATGTCTGGCAGGAATGGGAAGAGCACAAGCACACATGGCTGAAATATCCGCAGATGCGAGCAAGGGTACATTTGGTTGAGACAACGCTGCGGGCTTTGCCTGAAATTATTACCGGCAAATGTCCTGCCACGGAAATCATGTTCCCCAAATCCTCTATGGAGCTGGTGGAAGGGATTTATAAGAACAGTCTGGTCGCCGACTATTTTAATGAAGTTCTTTCCGATACGATTGCCGCCTATGTTCAGCAGAGAATTATGAACAACTCCGCTGCAGAAATCAGAATTGTCGAAATCGGAGCAGGCACCGGAGGAACCAGCAGCGCCGTATTTCTCAAATTACGGCCATATCGCAAACACATTCAGGAATATTGTTATACCGATATTTCGAAGGCCTTTTTGATGCACGCAGAAAAAGAGTATGGGCCAGACAATTCGTACCTCAGCTATCGAATATTTAATGTGGAAGAACCTATTGCTGGACAAGGTATTGATGCGGGTAAATATGATATTGTCATTGCTGCCAATGTACTTCATACGGCAAAAGATATTCGCCAGGCATTGCGCAATGCGAAAGCGGTTTTGAAAAGCAACGGCCTGCTTCTGTTAAATGAACTCATGGGCAGCAGTGTGTTTACCCATCTTACCTTCGGATTGCTGGATGGCTGGTGGGCTTATGAGGATTCGGAATTGCGTATTCCCGGCTGCCCTGGGCTGTATCCTCACGTATGGAAAAGCGTATTGGCCAAAGAAGGCTTTCACACAGCGTTCTTCCCAGCGCAGGAGGCGCATGATTGGGGCCAGCAGATCGTTGCAGCCCAAAGCGATGGCTTGGTTCGGCAAAAGCGACAGCCAAAGCAGAAAACCATATTGATAGAGGATAGGAATGTTGAAGCAGGATCAATGAAACAATCAGCTCAGCCCAAAAGAGAGGCAGTACAGGCAGAATCAGAAAATGTGCTGCGCAGCAAAAGTACGGCCTACTTTAAAAATTTACTTGGCGAAACACTAAAAATGGAACCGGGAAGCATCGACTCTACGGTTGCCCTGGAAGAGTACGGGATCGACTCGATATTGGTTGTGCAAATCACCAATGTTTTGCGTGAGGTCATCGAGGATTTTGCCAGCACCCTGTTTTTTGAGTACAACACCATAGATGATCTGGTAGCGTACCTGCTTCAAACGCAAAGGGAATCGTTGAAGAAGCTGGTAGGTATGAAGGAGACAGAGATGAGCGAAGAAACTTCCAGAGTGGAAGAGGTACCCGCTCCACAGGTAATCGATATGGCCCCAATGAGCTTTGTACGGGAAGGACGCTTCCTTAAGCCGTCTGTCAGCAAAGGTGAGAAGCCGAAGGAGCACTCCTCTAATATCAGAGATGTTGCGATTGTGGGCTTGTCAGGGCGCTATCCAGGAGCTCGTAATGTAGAGGAATATTGGAACAACCTAAAAGAGGGTAAAAACTGCATCACTGAAATTCCGAAAGACCGTTGGGATTGGAAGACCTACTTTGACGAAGAAAAAGGAAAACGAGGCACCATCTATACGAAATCAGGCGGCTTTATCGATGGAATTGATTTATTTGATCCGCTATTTTTCAAGATTTCTCCTGCAGAAGCTGAAACTATGGACCCGCAGGAACGGCTCTTTCTGGAAGCCGCATACGCAAGTATTGAGGATGCCGGATATACCCCTGCCAATCTTTGTGAGAGTCGAAAAGTGGGCGTATTTGCGGGCGTAATGAATGGGAATTACGGTTTGGGACCTCAATACAATTCCATTTCCAATCGGATATCCTATCATTTGGATTTCCAAGGTCCAAGTATGACCATCGATACCGCTTGTTCTTCCTCATTGACGGCGATCCATCTAGCTTTGGAAAGTCTGTATAGCGGTATCAGCGAGTGCGCTATTGTCGGGGGGGTCAATTTGATCGTAGACCCAATCCACTATATCAAGCTGTCAGCAATGACGATGCTTTCCAAAAGTGGCGAATGTAAGTCGTTTGGAGACCAAGCGGATGGATTCGTTGATGGGGAGGGCGTCGGCGCTATCGTGTTAAAGCCGCTGGAGAAGGCCATTGCAGACGGTGATCATATTTATGGTGTCATCAAAGGGAGCATGCTCAATGCTTCAGGTAAAACCAGTGGTTATACAGTGCCTAGCCCTCAAGCTCAATCTCAACTGATCGAGGCGGCACTCCGGCGTTCGAATGTTGATGCAAGAACCATCAGTTATATTGAAGCCCATGGAACCGGCACGGCTTTGGGAGATCCTATTGAAATTGCAGGATTGACCAGGGCTTTTGAGAAATTCACACAAGACAAGCAGTTCTGCGCCATAGGGTCGGTCAAATCCAATATTGGTCACACTGAGAGCGCGGCAGGCATTGCAGGAGTAACTAAAATATTGTTGCAGCTTAAGCATCGCCAATTAGTACCATCTTTACATTCTAGGAAGTTGAATCCTGAAATTCATTTCACCAATACTCCTTTTGTCGTTCAGCAGAGCCTAGAAGAATGGAAGAGACCTGTAATTACAACGGATGGAATCACTGAAGAGTATCCGAGACGGGCTGGAATATCGTCTTTCGGTGCAGGAGGGGCCAACGCTCATATCGTGATTGAAGAGTATATTCCCGAGGTCCAGGAGCCATCAGGAATAGAATCTGCTTCTCAGGGACCTGCCATGATCGTGCTATCAGCCAAGAGTGAGGAGCAGCTTAAGGAAAAAGGACGACAGCTGCTTGAGGCTCTTCAAGGTCAGTTATCCTCTGCCAGCATATTGGATATTGCCTATACGCTCCAGGTGGGACGCGAACCGATGGAGGAGCGTCTAGCCATGCTTGTGGATTCGATCACAGATCTTGAGGAGAAATTAAAGGAATTTGTGGCCGGACGCCACCACATGCTCAACCTGTATAGAGGTCAGG
This sequence comes from Paenibacillus sp. lzh-N1, assembly GCF_002872435.1. Classification (NCBI taxonomy): domain Bacteria; kingdom Bacillati; phylum Bacillota; class Bacilli; order Caryophanales; family Paenibacillaceae; genus Paenibacillus; species Paenibacillus sp. lzh-N1. The sequence continues at coordinate 3,792,952 of NZ_CP025696.1, forward strand.
TGAAGCGCAACAAAGAAGCGTTGTCCATTTTTACGGGGGACGAAGACCTGCAGCAACTGATTGAACATTGGATTTCCAAAAGGAAATATACAAAGCTTCTGGAGCTGTGGGCCAAAGGGCTAAATTTGGATTGGAACAAACTTTATACTGGCAAGGTACCTCGCCGTATCAGCTTGCCAACCTATCCATTTGCAAAAGAGCATTACTGGACTTCTGAAAGCAAGGATCAATTAAAAGCCCATGCATTACTGCCGCAAAATGAAAGCAATGTAGATTTTGATGATCAATTGTGTGGCAGACTCTTGGATGAAATGATGAACGATGCCATGTCTGTTGATGAGGCTGCCAACGAAATCTTCAATATATTCACACGTAAATGAGAAGTTTCTACATGCTGGGAGGCAATCGAAGATGAAGGACTTTTTTCAAAATATTCTGGGCGAGGTAAAAAGCGGACGGATGCAGAAAGAGGAGGCTATTTTCAGAATACGCCAAGTTCAAGCTCAAATGGCTTCACACGGTACCCTGCAAAGCAAAGCAGGGGCCGAGGCGGGGGCCCTGGCGAATACAGGAATTCTTATGCTTGAGCCTTCATGGAAAGAGCAAGCTGCACTCCAAAAAGCGACTCTCCCTGAATTTAGCCAACATCTGGTGGTGCTTTGCGAACTCGATCATATCTCAGAGCGAAGCATTGAAGCGCTCATAAAAGGAACCCGATGCATCAAGCTCCATGCCGGTCAAACCGGCATGGATGAACGGTTTCAGGGCTATGCCCTTCAACTGCTTGCGGAAGTGCAAATGCTCCTCAAAGAGAACTTGAGGGGCAGCGTACTGATACAGATTGCTGCTTCCTCCCAAAGCGGACAGCAGCTCTTTGCTGGGCTTTTGGGATTGCTGCAAACAGCCGAAAAGGAAAACCCAAAAATCGTAGGGCAATTCGTTGAATTGGAAGCTACAGGTTTGGAAGAGATCGTTGAGAAATTAAAAGAGAACAGCCAATACCCCAAAGACAAAAGGATACAGTATGAGAACGGTAAACGGCTGGTTCTCAGCTGGAATGAAATGAAGACTCCTGAAACTCCGGGAAGAGTCCCCTGGAAGGACCAGGGAATTTATTTGATTACGGGCGGTGCAGGAGGTTTAGGGCTTGTTTTTGCGAGAGATATCGCCCGGCGAGTCAGAGAAGCTACGCTAGTCCTGGTAGGGCGTTCAATATTTGACGAAGGCAAGCAGGCCATATTGGAGGGATTGAAAGCACTGGGAGCCCGCGTAGAGTACAGACGAGCGGACGTATCCCGAAAGGAAGAGGTCTCGCAACTGATCCTAAAGATCCAAGAGGAGCATGGGGGGCTTGATGGCATCCTCCACAGTGCAGGAGTGATACAGGATCGTTTTATGATTCATAAGACGCAGGAAGAGTTCAAGGAAGTAATGGCTCCCAAAGTAGCCGGATTGGTCAACCTGGATCAGGCGACGAAGGAGCTAGACCTTGATTTCTTCATTTTCTTCTCATCCATCGCAGGGATTATGGGCAATCCTGGTCAGGCCGATTATGCCGCAGCAAATGCGTTTATGGATGCCTATGCCTTATATCGAAACAGCCTCGTCTCTTCCAAGGAACGCAAAGGGCAGACGCTGTCGGTCAATTGGCCGCTCTGGAAGGATGGAGGAATGCATGCGGATGCCGAAACGGAGATGGCTTGGCAAAGTATTGGCATGGTGGCCATGCAAACTGCAAACGGCGTCAAGGCATTATATGATAGCCTAGCCTCTGGCCAGAAGCAGGTACTGGTGATAGAAGGGGATTTGCCTAGATTGCGGAAGCATCTATTGGAGCCTCAGCCACAGGAAAAATTATATATTGAAGAGACAGCTTCTTCACCGATAAATCCTGAGCTGCTTCTGGAAAAAACCTTGCACCAGCTTAAAGTATTGTTTGGAGAAGTGACTAAGCTGAGCATTGAAAAGATTGATGTCAGTGAGCCTTTGGAGAGCTACGGCATAGACTCCATCATGATTACAAGGCTCAACCAAAAGCTTCAAGGAGTTTTTGGTGAAATCTCGATGACCCTGTTTTTTGAATATCAGACGTTGGAAGCGGTAGCGGAATATTTTATTGCTGACTACTATGAGGAATGCGTACGGTGGACAGGACTTGGAAGACCGCTAAAGCCGGAAGAAAACTTCGTCCCCGCATCTTTGCATACTGATAGCGAATTATCATTGCCGACTCTACCAAAGGAAGAAAACCATCATGCCAGTAGGACAGTTATAGACACAGGCAGTGTAAAACACGAACAAATAGCCATTATTGGCATGAGCGGACGATTTCCACAAGCGAAAAATATGGAGGAATACTGGAGCAATTTACAACAGGGCAAAGATTGTATTACAGAAATCCCCGCAGATCGCTGGAAGAGGGAAGGATTTTACTCTCCTAACATAAAGGAAGCTGTGGAGAAGGGCAAAAGCTATAGCAAATCTGGGGGATTTGTGGAGGATTTTGCAGATTTTGATCCTCTTTTCTTCAATATATCTCCTCGGGAAGCTATGAGTATGGACCCTCAGGAGCGGATATTCCTGGAAGAATGCTGGAAGACCTTCGAGGATGCTGGATACAGCAGAGATCAGCTTGCAGCGCAATATAATGGGCGAATCGGCGTCTTTGCAGGCATTACCGCAACAGGCTTCAATTTATACGGACCCAAGCTGTGGGAGCAAGGCAAACCAATCTTTCCTCGCACATCCTTCAGTTCGGTAGCAAATCGAATATCGTATCTCTTGAATCTGAAGGGACCTAGCTTTTCGGTCGATACCATGTGCTCATCGTCATTAACTGCAATCCATGAGGCCTGTGAGCATATCCATAACGGAGAATGCGAGATTGCCATTGCAGGGGGAGTTAACTTATATCTTCATCCTTCCAACTATGTTTTTCTAAGCACAATGCGAATGCTATCGCCAGAGGGACGGTGCAAGAGCTTTGGTGAAGGAGGAAATGGATTTGTCCCTGGTGAAGGTGCGGGTGTCGTGCTGCTCAAACCTCTATCTCGTGCCATTGCCGATAAGGACCATATTTATGCGGTTATTCGGGCAACTAGTATCAATCATGGCGGAAAAACAAACGGGTATACCGTGCCTAATCCGGTAGCACAGGCAGAATTGATCCGAGAAACCTTGGATAAAGCAGGCGTCAATGCTCGAACAGTCAGTTATATTGAGGCTCACGGTACAGGGACAGAACTCGGTGATCCTATTGAAATTACCGGACTTACCCAGGCTTTCAAGAAGGATACACAGGATACAGGGTTCTGTGCGATTGGCTCGGTAAAATCAAACATAGGCCATTTAGAGGCGGCCGCAGGGATTGCAGGAATCGCTAAAATTATTCTGCAAATGAAAAACCGAAAAATTGTCCCAAGCCTGCATGCCAAAGAATTGAACCCCAATATAAACTTTGCCAAAACGCCATTTACAGTTCAGCAGGGACTTGCTGAATGGAAACGTCCGATTTTGGAGAAAAACGGCGAGCAACGGGAATATCCTAGAATTGCAGGCATATCTTCCTTCGGAGCCGGAGGGTCTAATGCCCATATCGTTCTAGAAGAATACATTCCGGCAGAACAGGCTGTCTCTACTCCGCAAAAGCCGGTTGTCATTATATTGTCGGCCAAAAGTGATGAAGCATTGAAAGAGCAGGCTGTTCAGTTGACTGCTGCAATTGATAAAAATGTCTTCTCAGATAACGACCTGGTGAATGCGGCTTACACCTTACAAATGGGGCGTGAGGCGATGGATGAGCGCCTTGCCGTGGTCGTTCAGTCAGTGGAGGAACTTAGGAACAAACTGCGGGAATTCAATGGGGGAAGACCGGATATTGCACAGCTTTATCGGGGACAGGCCAAGCGGGACAAGGAGAGCTTGGATGAAGCTCAGCTGGAAGAAGCGCTGGATGAATCCTTTGATGTCTGGAATCTAGCAGAGAAATACGGCAGACTTTCGGAATTGTGGGTCAAGGGTGTGCACGTTGACTGGAACAGACTCTACAGTGATATCCAGCCTTTCCGCATCAGTTTGCCCACATATCCCTTTGCTAGGGAACGCTACTGGATATCAGTAGATGAAGAAAAGCCCGCTGGTGTCGCTCCAGCATATCTGCACCCCTTGCTGCATCACAACACCTCCGTTCTTTCTGAGCAAAGATTTAGCTCAACCTTTAACGGTCAGGAGTTTTATCTGAATAGCTCCGTCGTTGACGGAAGACTTGTCCTGTCAGATGGAGCATGTCTTGAAATGGCACGGGCAGCGGTTGAACAGTCGTTAACAGTACAGGAGAAGGGTCAGACAGGCATCACACTCACAGACATGGTATGGACACATGCTCCTGTCATAGGAGATCGGCCGGAAATACATATAGGACTCTTTCCGGGAGATCAAGGTGGAATTGATTTCAAGATTTACAGCACACGAACCGAAGCAGGCGATCCTGTCATATACAGCGAGGGAAGTGCCGAGCTGGAGGCTTTAAGTAGAACGGAAACATTAGATATTCAGGCTTTGCAGATGGAGTGCATTGATCATATTTCACATGGGGGAGACGATGAAGCACTGCGGACGATTGAAGTTAACTACGGTTCGGAATTCCAGTCCGCTGAGCAAGTTTATATAGGTCAGGACTTGGTACTGGCCAAGCTATCACTGCCTTCCGGTATTACAAATACTGAAGGCCTATTTGTTGTGCATCCCTTCATAACAAGTGCTGCCCTGCAAATGCCCTTATACCTGCTTTCAAATAATGAAAATATTATGCGGTTCACCGGCATTGACTCTCGGAAAAAAATACTGCCGACTGCGATAGATAGGCTTCAAATATTTCGGGAGTGTCCGAGCGACATGTGGGCGTTGGTACGGCATGAAAGAGGAAAGCAGATTGATCATAGGGCGCACAAGTATGACATTGATTTGTGCGACGAGGCAGGCAGGATCTGTGTGCGCATAAAAGGGGTCTCCTACAAGGAAGCGGAGAATTGTGAGCAACCGCTCGGTGCAATGATGCTGCAGCCATTCTGGAAAGAACAGGCGGTTGGGGAGGAAACCATAGCAACCGACTACGAACGACATGTGGTCATACTTTGTGAGACAGATGCCATAGCTGCGTTACATGTCGAGGCTTCCTTGACAGGCGTGGAATGTATCACCCTACAAGCCCGCATGGAGGAGGTCGACCGACGCTTTGAAACATATGCCGTTCAGGTCTTTGAGAAAATACAAGGTATCCTGATTAACAAGCCTAAAGGCAAAGTGTTGGTACAAATTGTAATGATGTCTGGAAATGAAAAGCTACTTTTCTCCGGGCTGTGCGGCTTACTCAAAACAGCTCATAAGGAGAATCCAAAGTTCTATGGGCAACTGATTGAAGTAGGGGAAATAGAGAAAAATGAAAGACTCATTGAAATATTAAGATCGAGCAGTCGGCGTCCAGAGGACAGCCGCATCCGGTTTGTAGAAGGCAAACGTTGGATTCCTGCCTGGAACAAGGTCGAAATGCCGTCGATACCACAAATTCCATGGAAAGATCATGGAGTTTATCTGGTTACTGGAGGTGCCAAAGGCCTGGGTCTTATTTTTGCCAAAGAAATTGCGCGTCAGACCAAGGATGCAACTCTGATTCTGACGGGGCGTTCCATGCTGGACGAGGACAAGCTGGCCCCATTGGAAGAATTGAAGGCTTTGGGCGCCAAGGTGGAATATAGACAGGTGGATGTTACGCAGAAGGAAGCGGTGGTTGGCCTGATTGAGGACATCCAAACGGCATACGGCGGAATTAACGGTATTCTGCACAGTGCTGGAATTATCAAAGATAACTATATCATCAAAAAGACGAGCGCAGAATTTAGGGAAGTACTGGCGCCCAAGGTGGCCGGCCTAGCCCATTTGGATCAGGCCAGTAAGGACATGCCCCTAGACTTCTTTATCCTTTTTTCATCAGCTGCGGGAGTGGGCGGAAATGCGGGTCAGTCTGACTATGCTACCGCGAATGCGTTCATGGATGCATATGCTTGGTATCGTAATACCTTGGTATCCTCCTGGGAGCGTATGGGCAAAACGCTGTCGATCAATTGGCCGCTATGGAAAGAAGGCGGAATGCGGCCTGACCAGGAGACGGAGAAGGCCTTGCAGAATGTAGGTATGTTTGCGATGAGGACAGAGACTGGTATTAGTGCGTTGTATCAAAGTATAGCCTGCATATCGAATCAAGCGATGGTGGTAGAAGGAGACATTGAGCTGATCAGCAGAATGATGATTAAGGAAGGACAGCTTGAAGAAAGCGGAGAAGCAGCCCGAGATCAGAGACTCGGATCAGAGGACGACAACGTTCTTTTCTCAGCAAATAAGGTAGTGTCCGTCCAAGATGAACATCTTCTGCGTGAAAAGACGACCAATTACTTAAAGACTTTGCTGTCATCGTCAATCGAACTGCCTGCATATCGAATTGAAGAGGATACGCCGTTGGAAAATTACGGGGTGGATTCTATTAAGTCTATGGAACTGACTGACCAGTTGGAGAAGACGTTCGATCAGGTGTCGAAGACGATATTTTTTGAATATCCGAATATTCGGAGCTTAACCGAGTATTTTTTGGAATCTCATCGAGACGAATTAATCGCTCTGTTTGGTCTGGAGCAGGCAGTAACTGTAGGTGTAAAAGCCGCCACCGCCACGGCAGCAATAGGTACAGAACTTCGACCAGGAGAAGAACAGCTGCGTGATCAGGTGACAAGTTATCTAAAAGGCTTGCTTTCTTCATCTACCGGACTGCCGGAACAACGCATTGAAGAGGATAAAAACCTGGAGAACTATGGGGTTGACTCCATAAAGTCTATGGAAATAACCGATCAGCTGGAAGAAACGTTTGGATCACTGTCCAGAACGCTATTGTTTGAATATCCGAATATCCGAAGCTTAACTGAATATTTTCTGGAATCTCACCGAGACGAATTAAGCACTTTGTTTGGTCTGGATCAGGTAGCGACTGTAAGTGCAATAGCTGACACGGTTTCTGTAGCCAATGAGACAAAATCCCTGTCTGGAGAAGGGCGGCTGCGTGATCAAGTGACAGGGTATCTAAAGGGCTTACTTTCCTCATCCACTGGACTGCCAGAACAACGCATTGAAGAGGATAAAAACCTGGAAAACTATGGAGTTGACTCCATAAAGTCTATGGAAATAACCGATCAACTGGAAGAAACGTTTGGATCACTGTCCAGAACCTTACTGTTTGAATATCCAAATATCCAGAGTTTAACGGATTACTTCCTGGAATCACACTGGGATGAATTGAACGCTTTGTTTGGTGCTGAACAAGAGCTAGTTGCGGCAGCCAGCACGAAATCCATTGGCATCGTAGAACATGCAAAAGCTCCCTCTCCAACATTTCGGCACTCACCCATTTCGTCAGTGCGAGTAGAGCCTAAGGAGGCGGTCACAGGAACAGGAGCGATGGACATTGCTGTCATCGGGGTGTCCGGAAAATATCCTGGAGCGGAAAATATTCAAGAATTCTGGAGAAATCTCCAAGAGGGCAAGGACTGCATTACCGAAGTTCCCGAAGATCGCTGGGATCACGATCTTTACTTTGATAAAGAAAGAAATAAACCGGGAAAAACCTACTGCAAATGGGGGGGCTTCCTAAACCGAATAAATCCGTTGGATTCTTCTTTCTTTCACCTCACCCCTTATGAGGTGAGTTTGATGGACCCTATGGAACAGCTTTTCCTGGAAATGATATGGAGCCTGCTGGAAAGTGCGGGATATACGCGAGAGGTGCTACAGAAAAAACACCAGTCCAAGGTGGGGGTCTACGTTGGTGCTACGTATCATAAATACTGCGACTGTGATACAAATACGGATGCCCCTCGGGTCACATCCTTTGGTTCTGTTGCTGTCGCCAACCCCATGTCGCATTATTTCAATTTCCAGGGTCCGAGCATATCCATTGATACGATGAGTTCTTCCTCTGCAGTGGCTGTCCATATGGCATGTGAAAGCCTGATCAGAGGAGAGTGCCAAATCGCAGTAGCTGGCGGGGGGAATCTGTTGACAAGCCCCAAAAAATATATCGAATCCAGCCAGAACAATTTGATCGGAAGCCATGAAGATAGTCGAAGCTTTGCAGATGGAGACGGATATCTTCCCGCTGAAGGAGTTGGGGCAGTTCTCTTAAAGCCGCTTCATAAGGCAGAACAGGATGGAGACTGTATTTTAGCAGTCATCAAATCTACGGCAACTAATCATGGAGGACACAGCAATGGGTATACGGTCCCTAATCCCAATGCACAGGCACAACTTGTTGAAGAGAACTTTTTGAAAGCCGGCATTCACCCCCGGACAGTCAGCTATGTAGAGGCAGCAGCCAATGGATCTACATTGGGAGACCCAATTGAGCTAGTCGCCTTGAAAAAATCATTCCAGAAATTTACGGACGAGCAGCACTTTTGTGCCATGGGATCGGTTAAATCCAATATAGGCCACGCAGAAGCAGCCTCGGGGATATCGCAGCTAACCAAGACCATATTGCAATTGTGGCATCGAAAACTGGTTCCCACCATTAAAGCGGAGAAGCTGAATCCCAATCTTACTTTCAGCAATACTCCATTTTATCTGCAACGGGAGCTTCAGGAATGGAAGCGGCCTGTAATAGAGCTGGAAGGAGAAGCGCGGGAATTTCCGTTGCGGGCAACAGTAAGCTCCTTCGGTGCTGGGGGATCTAACGTCCATTTTATTCTGGAAGAATACATTCCTTCGCCAAAAGAAGCTGTTCAGTTGAAAGGGGCAGATCAGACAGAAGTAGTGGTTCTCTCGGACGTAAACTGGGAGCGATTGAAGGCTCTTGCGAGTCAATTGCTTGAATATGTGGAGCAGCAGAACGAGCTTTCCTTACATGATGTGGCTTTCACACTTCAGACAGGCCGCGAAGCGATGAAGTGCCGGACGGCAATCGTAGCGAGCTCGCGAGAGGAACTGCTCACTGGTCTGAGAGAGCTTATCGAATCTGTCGGCAAGGGTAACGAGCCAGAGGGAGCGTCTATTCCGATATTTATTGGGGAAGGCGGAGAGGATTCAAATACAAGTGCACTCCTTTTAGGAAAAGTAGGCGAGAAAGTTTCTCAAATTCTTCTAGAGGAGAGGAATCTGGAAAATATCGCTATGTATTGGACCCAGGGAGGCAGAATTACGTGGGAGGCGCTCCATGAGGGGCAAGCTGTTCGCAGAATTCCCTTACCGACCTCTCCGTTCTGAGCACAAATTGGGGAACTGAACACTGTCTGACGAAAAATACGAATAATCCGGAGGTACAAATGAGGGAGTTCAAAGATAAGGTAGCTGTGATTACGGGAGCTGCCAGCGGAATTGGCCGAGCTATTGCAGACCGATGTGTCAAAGAAGGAATGAAGGTCGTTTTGGCGGATATTGAAGAGGGGGCTCTTCTAAGGACTGAACGAGAATTGAAAGCAATGGGTGCAGCTACCCTCTCCGTTGTGACCGATATTTCCAAAGAAGCTGATATTCGTTTATTAGCACAAAAAACAGTTCAGACCTTTGGCGCTGTGCATCTTTTGTTCAATAATGCAGGCGTGGATGCTGGCACAGGCCGCTTATTATGGGAGAATACTGTGGCAGATTGGCAGTGGGTAATCAACGTAAACATTTGGGGAATTCTGTTTGCCACCGAAATTTTTGTTCCTATTATGGTGAAACAAAAAACTCCATGCCATATTGTAAATACAGCATCTATTGCCGGTCTGCTGTCCGGTCCTGGAAATGGAATATACAGCGCGTCAAAGCATGCCGTTTTAAGCCTGTCTGAAACGTTATATCAGGAGCTCAGATTGATCGGTTCTAATGTGGGAGTGTCGGTTGTATGTCCGGGATTCGTTCGTACTCAAATCATGGATGCAGAGCGGAACCGCCCGACAGAGCTGCGTAAGCCAGATGGGAGCGGCAATCTTCCACCTGAAAGACAAGTTATTACCGAATTGGCTCGCAAGGCTGTCCAAAATGGAATACTTCCGGAGGATGTGGCCAATCAGATTTTTGAGGGCATCCGAAAAGGGCAGCTATATATCATCACAGAACCGAAATTCAAACCTGCAATCCGGCAGCATATGGAGAATGTTCTTAACGAAAGCAATCCTACGGCATCCCAAATGCAATTAGTGCGCAATTTGTTGTGAACTTTGAATGATAGAGAACTGCTTAGGAGAGTCTGATCAATACGTTGTGGGGGTTACTCGGATGGACAGATCAGTGGTTTTTATGTTTTCAGGCCAGGGTTCGCAATACTACGGCATGGGAAAGGAATTATATATGTCCAACCCGGTTTTCCGAACATGGATGACCAGGTTGGATGAGATTCATACGGATATTACAGGCAGCTCTGTATTAAAAACGCTGTACGATGATACGCGTCGCAGGGGAGAAGAATTTGATACCCTGCTATATACTCACCCTGCAATTTTCATGGTTGAATATGCGCTCACACAGGTGTTATTGGAAAAGGGAATTTATCCTGATTATGTTTTAGGCTCTAGTCTGGGTGAGTCTGTATCTGTTGCTGTGGCTGACTGCATGAGCTATGAGGACACGCTTCAATGTATTATCAAGCAAGCACAGTTGGTGGAGGCCTATTGTCCGAAAGGGGGCATGCTGGCCGTCATTGGCAATCCCAGTCTGTACGACGAAGCACCCATATTGAATACTAACTCAGAACTGGCATCCATCAACTTTGACTCACATTTTGTCATTTCAGGCAGCTGCGAGGGTCTGACAGAGATTGAACATTATTTGAAAGCAAATGAAATGATCTATCAAAGGTTGCCAGTACATTATGCTTTTCATGCTTCCTTAATGGACCCTATTGCATTGGAATATACGGCGTTCTTAAAGCTCAAGACCCTAAGAAGCCCTAAAATAAATATGGTTTCATCTATGTACGGCGGAAAGACGACATGGCTTGACAACCGTTTTCTTTGGGACGTCACTAGAAAGCCTATCCAATTTCAGAGTGCTCTAAAGTGTCTGGGAGATAGTGACAGGGTTGTTTATATTGATCTCGGTCCCTCGGGCACGCTTGCTAATTTTGTAAAGTATAATTTTGGTCCCAAGAAAAAGGCAAGCGTTTATTCCATGCTCTCTCCTTTTCAACAGGATATAAAAAATTTGGATCGTCTGTTCGAAATATTTGACTAATATGCATCCATTACTAACAAGGAGGAAATCAATGATCGCATATCTGTTCCCTGGACAAGGAGCTCAAGTGAAAGGCATGGGCGAAGGACTGTTTGATGAATTTCCAGAATTGGTTGCCCAAGCGGATGCAGTTCTTGGTTATTCTATTCAGAAGCTGTGCCTTGAGGACCCTGCCAACCAACTCGGACAAACGGATTTTACCCAGCCGGCGCTATTTGTCGTAAATGCCTTAAGTTACCTGAAAAAAATAAGAGAAACCGGAAGAAAACCCGACTATGTTGCAGGACATAGCTTGGGTGAATATAATGCTTTATTTGCCGCGGAAGCGTTTGACTTTGAAACCGGTTTGAAGCTGGTCCAAAAAAGAGGAGAGCTGATGGCTCGGGCTACTGGTGGCGGAATGGCGGCAGTTTTAGGCTTGAAAGAAGAAATGTTTCGGGAAGTAATGGAAAAAAATAAATTAGTAGAGCTCGATGTTGCCAACTATAATTCGCCCAGCCAGATTGTCATTTCAGGGCCAAAGGAACTGATTGAGCAGGCGAAACCGATTTTTGAGGATGCTGGAGCCAGAAATTATGTGGTTTTGAATGTAAGTGGAGCATTTCACTCCAGATATATGGAAAATGCGAGACAGAAATTTGAGGCTTATGCGGCGTCATTCGAATTCTCAAAAATCAAAATACCCGTTATTTCAAATGTCCATGCTAGACCCTACAAGCAGCTGGATTTAAGAGGCACGCTAATCAACCAGATTGTGAGCCCGGTCAAATGGTCGGAAAGTATACGCTATCTGATGGGTAAAAGTGTAACCCAGTTTATTCAGATCGGGCCTGGAAATGTTGTGGCAGGATTGGTTAATGCCATACAACGAGAAGCAGAGCCATTGATCCTGACGGAGGTTGAAGACCGGAGCGAGCAGGTACAGGAGGGGATGTCGAAGGATACGTTGAGAAATGATGAAGCGATATCCGAAAAGCGACAGGTTCCTATAACAAAACCCGATCATGACGTACGGGTATCTGACAAACAATTTACTGCAGAGTCTCTTGGTCATAGCGAATTTAAACAAGATTACGGAATTAAGTATGCGTATCTTATAGGCTCTATGTACAAGGGCATCTCTTCAAAAGAGATGGTCGTAAAAGCAGGAAAGGCAGGAATGATGGGATTTTTTGGAGCTGGGGGAGTGAAGATTGATGCTCTGGAGGAAACCATAAAGTATATTCAAAAGGAATTGAACCATGGCGAAGCCTATGGAATGAATCTTATTCATGTGCCAGACCACCCAGACATAGAAAATAACATCGTTGATTTGTACATAAAATACGGTGTTAGAAATATTGAAGCCTCTGCGTTTATGAGTATCACGCCTTCTTTGGTTAGGTACAGGCTGAAGGGACTGAGACGGAATGCAAAGGGAAACGTAACGCCACAGAACAGAATTATAGCGAAAGTATCCAGACCCGAGGTTGTTGAAGCCTTCCTGAGTCCTGCGCCTCAGAATATTATAAATAAGCTGCTGGCGGAAAATAGGATCAGCCGGGAAGAGGCGATGATGGGAATGGAAATTCCCATGGTCGATGATTTATGCGTCGAGGCTGACTCAGGCGGGCATACCGACCATGCAGTTGCATATGTATTGGTTCCGCTAATGCTTCAGATGAGGGATGAAGCGATTCGAAAGTATAAATACAATAAAAGCATAAGGGTAGGGGCAGCGGGGGGAATAGGGACTCCACAAGCTGCAGCGGCGGCGTTTATATTAGGTGCTGATTTTATCATGACGGGTTCTATCAATCAGTGTACGGTTGAAGCAGGGACGAGTGATGAAGTAAAAGATTTGCTCCAGCAATTAAACATTCAGGATACGGACTACGCTCCAGCAGGGGATATGTTTGAAATGGGGGCAAAAGTTCAGGTTATGAAAAAAGGAGTGTTTTTCCCGGCCAGGGCGAATAAATTATATGATCTTTACCGGAATTATAATTCCATAGATGAAATTGATAGAGAAACCAAACATTATATTGAAGAAAAATATTTTAAGAAGAGTATCGAACAAGTCTATGAAGATATTAAAGCTTATTACCCGGCTGAAATCATTGAAAAAGCTGAAAGAATCCCAAAACGTAAGATGGCCTTGATATTTAGATGGTACTTTACTTATTCTACCCGACTTGCCATTAATGGGGACAAAAACAACAGGGTCGATTATCAAGTACACTGCGGACCAGCCCTTGGTGCTTTTAATCAATGGGTTAAGGGGACAGTCCTTGAGGATTGGAAGAATAGACATGTTGACGATATAGGACAAAAAATAATGGTTGAGACTGCAGAACACCTGAATGAAAGATTTAAAGCTTTAACTGCTAGTCTACTTACAATCTAGTTGGATTCAAGCAATGGCGAGAAGCAACGAGAAGCTAATAGTGAAGTGCAGTACGTTCTAGCTGAATAAGCCCATGGCCGGATACATGCAGGATAGAGTGACAATCTCTGCAATCAGACCATGGGTTACATCATTAGAACCATTTAGATACTAGGGTAAAAGAAAGAGGGTGTTTTTGTGCATAGGTATAGAACTCATAACTGTGGAGAACTGGATCAAACGCATGTCGGGGAAATCGTGAGAATTGCAGGTTGGATTAAAAATATTCGTAACCTTGGCGGGATTGTTTTTATTGACCTTAGGGACCATTATGGGGTTACGCAAATCGTTGTCTCTGATCCTAATGAATTAAAGGATTTTGTATCCAAGATCAGCAGGGAATCAACCATCTCTGTCATAGGAGCTGTATGTCACAGATCCGAAAGTACGATCAGTCCCCATATGAAAACCGGATATATTGAGGTCGTTGCCAAGGAGATAGAAGTGTTAGGAAAGGTCATGAATCCATTGCCTTTTGAAGTATCTTCAGCACATGAAGCTCGGGAAGATTTAAGATTAAAGTATCGTTTTCTGGATCTGCGCAATGAAAAACTGCATGATAATATTGTACTTCGTTCTAGAGTAATTCAAAGTATCCGAAAAAAGATGATTGATTTGGATTTTTTAGAGATTCAGACACCGATTCTGACAAGTTCATCTCCAGAGGGCGCCAGAGACTATTTAGTTCCTAGTAGAGTGCATCCAGGCCAATTTTATGCCTTGCCTCAGGCACCTCAGCAATTTAAACAACTATTAATGGTCTCTGGCTTTGATAAATATTTTCAAATTGCACCGTGCTTTAGAGATGAAGATGCAAGGGCAGACAGATCGCCTGGCGAGTTTTATCAGCTGGATTTGGAAATGGCATTTGCTACACAGGAAGATGTTTTTAATGTAGTTGAAAATATGCTGTATGAAGTTTTTTCCGAATTTACAAATTATAAAATTTCAAAGCCTTTTAGTAGAATTCCCTATCAAGAAGCCATGCTCAAATATGGGAGCGATAAACCTGACTTAAGAAATCCATTAATTATCCATGATGTTACAGAGCTTTTTACAGAGACTGATTTTAAAGTGTTTAAAAATAAAACGATAAGAGTTATTGCTGTTCCTGGTTGTGGAGGGCAGCCAAGAAGCTTTTACGACGATATAGTGAACTTTGCAATAGAGGCAGGGGCGAAAGGCCTTTCATGGATTAAGTTCAATGATGATATGTCTCTCAGCGGCTCGGTTGCAAAATTTATTCCGGAGAAGGTAAAAAACGAATTAATGAATATAACGCAAGCTGGTCCGGGATATGCACTGTTTTTTGCTGCCGATGAGCTTAAAAATGCCGAAAAAATAGCTGGTGCTGTCCGAAATCAATTAGGCAAACGGCTGGATTTATTGGAAAAGGATACGTTTAAGTTTTGCTGGATTGTCGATTTCCCCATGTTTGAATTGGACCCTGATACTCATAAAATAGAGTTTAGCCATAACCCGTTTTCGATGCCGCAAGGTGGTATGGATGCGCTGCTGAATATGAATCCTCTGGATATCCTGGCGTACCAATATGATATTGTATGTAATGGGATTGAGCTGTCCTCGGGTGCTGTCCGTAACCACGATACAGAGATTATGGTAAAAGCCTTTGAGATCGCGGGTTATACATATGAAGAGATCAAGAGTAGATTTCCTGCACTCTTTAATGCTTTTCAATTTGGGCCACCTCCTCACGCAGGTATAGCACCTGGAATTGATAGGATTGTGATGATCCTTGCAAATGAATCGAATATTCGAGAGGTTATTGCTTTTCCGATGAATAGTAAAGCACAGGACGTATTAATGGGAGCTCCTTCGGAGGTTACTGACAAACAATTGAGAGATGTTCATATCAAATTGGCAAATGCTCAGCCACAAACAGAATAAACGGATTTAACAAGGTACTGCAAGCAAGGCTGAATCCAGCACGCAATTAAATCCGATGGAGTGAGCTAAAAACTCTCCCTGCTAGAAGCAGAGGAGAGTTTTTTTATTTAGCTTAGATCGTTCACTTTAGGTTAGTAGCGTCTGCTGCAACCTTTCTAGCTTGAACCACGTCAAGAAGTTGTTAATGGCCAAGCGGCCTAATTCAACTACAAGGTGGAACTTAACATGCGCATGAGAAAAAATGCAATCGCAGCCCTTACGACTGTAGCTCTGCTGTCCTTCTCGATTGGAGGTCATTTGTCTGCGGCAGATAGTCAATTCAGGGATTTGGACCATGTAAACGGCAAAGAAAAAATCATCTCCCTTAAAGAGCGGGGATTGCTTAAAGGTGTCTCAGACATGCAGTTTCTCCCCTCATCTAAAGTGACCGCTGCCCAAGGCATTCAGTTGATTTCGGGTGGACTTCAGCTCAGTTTGGCTGCCATTGATTTGAACCAGGCGCCACAGGCGAGTGGATTGTTTACCCAGGTTAAAGATACCGCATGGTACGCTGAAGCTTTTATTAACGCGTATTATAATGGCGTAGACATTCCAAAAGGTACCAATCCTGCCAAAGCTCTGACCAAGGAAGAGTTCACCCACATGTTGATTCAGGGCATGGAAAAAGCAGGCGCTCTTCCCATGATTAAAATCGCACCTGCAAATATTGCGGATGACAGCGAACTGGAGCCTTCTTACCAAGGTAGCATTCAACGCTCGCTAGTGTACAAGGTCAATGTCCTGGATGGGAAGGGAAATTTTCATCCCAAAAGTGCGATTACACGTGCCGAGGCTGCTGTTATGTTATACAATGCATTGGAATACCTGAATGCTCATCCAAAGTCGTAACCAATACAGCAATAAAGCGCTTTTCTTCTGAGGAATTTAAGCTTTCAGTTACTTGACATCAATACCGTGAATGCTATAATAAGGAAATCGAATTTAGACCCCGCGGTAGTTGACTATCGTAAGAATACTTTTCTGGTCCTTCGGCATAGAACACAAGTAACGAATAAATAAGCTGGCTCCGGATGAGGGGTCAGCTTTATTTGTTTGGACAAAAGTTTACAGCTTTCACAGATTTACATATTGAGAGGAGACAGCGGTATGTTTGGGAATGACTGGGATGATGTACTACGAGAAGAGGTCGAAAAGCCTTACTTTAATGAATTAAGGTATACGTTAGCTCGAGAGTACAAGTTACATAAGGTATATCCTCCAAAAGAAGACTTGTTTTCAGCACTCAAATTAACGCCATATCATCTGACCAAAGCGGTTATATTGGGACAGGACCCATATCATGGAGAGGGACAAGCTCACGGCTTGAGCTTTTCTGTTAGACCTGGTGTGCGTACACCGCCGTCTCTACAAAATATATATAAGGAGTTACGCGATGATGTCGGCACTCCCATTCCGAATCAGGGATACCTCGTTCCTTGGGCTGAGCAAGGTGTGCTGCTGCTGAACAACGTGTTGACTGTGCGTGAAGGACAACCGCAATCTCATCAGGGAATAGGTTGGGAACGTTTCACGGATGCTGTCATTGAAGCGATTAATGAACGTGAACAGCCGGTAGTGTTCATTTTGTGGGGGAGTCATGCTCAGAAAAAGGCCAGTTTTGTGAATACCAGTAAGCATTTGGTGCTGAAATCTGTCCATCCGAGTCCATTGGCGGCTCACAGAGGTTTTTTTGGCAGCAAGCCTTTTTCACGTACCAATGCATTTTTGCAGGAGCATGGAATGAAACCGATTCAGTGGGAGATTCCTAACTGCTAGCACGGGAGGTGAGGACATGCGTCAATGGAAGGGACGTCAGGTCATTTTATATCACGGCAACAACGGTCATACCCAGAAGGTGCGCGGCACACTTGAAAAATGGGATGATATACGAAAATGCGTTATTTTGGGCCCGAAAATGCTGGCTATTCCTTTTGAAAATATTACGCATATTACCATGCTTCCTCCGGGACGTGAGCGTAAAAGCCGCCATCCAGCTAGGCTGAATACTTTCGGTTATGTAATGAATGTTCCGTTACAGTTTGATAATGCCATTCATTTTCAGTCGGCAGTGACGATTTGGAGAGATGATCAACTGATTGCTTACAATGTAAAGCTGGTTAGTCACTCGGCAGACCATGTGACTCTTGAGGATGGACAAACCTTATCGAAGGAAGAGCATTTATTTGTAGTGAGGTCACTGCGTGGAGAACTTTAACTGTAATAATTCACCTTTTTTTGATGAAGGGTTCAATTTAGTTAGCTGCTTACCGATAAAAGATAATGGGATTGTTAATAATATCCTGTTTTATAGAATGAAACCAAGGGAGAGAAACGAATGGAGCGTATGAAACGTATGAGCAAACGGAGTACCTTCTTACTTGCTTTGCTGATGTTTGTATTCGCAGCATGGCCAGCAGGTTTGATCCGGGCTGAGGAGAAAACGACCTCCACAGTACAGTGGGACAGTCAAAATCCAACCACAGTTAATCTGGGTGGAAGCCCCGCTCAATTAAAAGTGTGGTCTGTGACGCAGACTGGTAAAACGGATGTAACCGAAAGAGCTGAATGGATCTCCGGAGATTCAAGTATTTTAAAGGTAGAAAAGGGACTCATTACTCCAGTGTCCAAAGGGCAGGTTAAGATTGTTGCCACATATGATCAGAAAACAGTAAGTACGACGATTACGGTAAAATCGCCTTACAGCAAGCTGCAATTCAATCCGACGGGTCCTCTGAATCTGACCATTGGCGGAGAATCGAAGCAACTGACTGCTCAAGGTGTGCTTAGCGGAGGCGGCACGGAAAATGTGTCTGGCGTGGAATGGACATCTACGAATGAAGCTGTTGCTACCGTAGAAAATGGACTTGTACGTCCTCTTGCCAAAGGCGTGACTTACATTAAAGCCACCAAAGATGGACTTAATGCACAATTGATCGTGTATGTGCGTTCTTCATCCCAGGCACTGGTACTGAGTGCTTCTGGCTCCAAATCGGTCTATCTGGGTAGCTCCCCAATTCAGGTTACTGCAACCGATGTGAACCTGACTGGCGGAAAAACAGATGTGACCAACACAGCAGAATGGACTTCCTCTAATTCATTGGTTGCTACGGTGGAGCAAGGTAAAATCACACCGATGGATGTAGGGAATTCGACGATTACAGCCTCCTATCATGGTTTGAGTAAGACTCTGAAGATTAATGTACTTCCAACTGTTGAAAAACTGGTCTCAAGCAAAGCCAGTCTGACTCTCGAAACTGGAAGCAAAACTTCTCTTCCAAGTATATCTGCTTATTTGGTCAATGGAGCCAAAAAAGCAGTTCAATCCGATGTAAAATGGAGCTTAAGCAGTGAGAGTGCAGTCAAGATTGTAAATGGTAAGCTGGTTGCAGTAAACCCAGGTAGTGCAACATTGACAGCGACAGTAGGTGCGCTCAAGCTGGACATTCCAGTGACCGTACAATATAAAGTTCTCAAGCTGACGGCTTCTGAGAAGAAGTATGTATTGGTTGCAGGCCAAGAAACAAGTATTCCGACCGTAAAAGCACACATGGCTGGTGGTGGAGTACTGGATGTGACCAACCAGGTAAGCTGGGTAGCTACAACAGCCGCAGTGACTGTAGGAAATGGAAAAGTAAAAGCGGTGAGTGGTGGCAACTCGGGAATCAAGGCAATGTATATGAATAAATACGTGAAAGTGCCTGTCATTGTGGAGGGAGCCATTTCTACATTGACACCAAGCTTTTCGAATGCTGAGATGAATTTGAAGGGAAGTAAGTCCATCAAAGTCGTCGGCAATTATACAGATGGTAAAAAAGTTACCCTGAGCAGTAAAGTGAAATGGACAACATCAAATGCTTCTGTGGTGGTCGTAAAAGGATCTTCCATTAAAGCTGTTGGAATTGGAACAGCAACCATTACGGGTACGTACCAGGATAAGTCGTTTAACGTGGAGATTAAGGTTACACCTAAATTGCTTAAGCTGGTATTGAGCAATAAAAACCTGAAGCTGCCTAAAGGCTCGTCTCAAGTGCTTAGCGTGAGTGCCGTTTATGATTCAGGCGCGACTGCAAATGTGACCAATTCAGCGGTATGGACATCCTCCAAACCGTCGATCGTACAGGTTACAGCTGGTCAGGTGAAGGCATTGGATAGCGGAAGCTCCAGTATTAAAGTAGTCTATGGTGGTAAGAAGGTAACGACATCTGCCAAAGTTTTAAAATAGTCAACGCACATTACCACACCTGGCGTATGTCAAATAAACCCCCGGTCCAAAGACCGGGGGTTTATTTTTAGCTTATTCTACGCCGTCCTGATAATGATTTTTCCAGTGCTTATCGCCTTTATGTGCGAAATCTTCAACTGTTTTCTCCAGCGTAGCTACCAGTTGGGCTTTAATCTCAGCAATTGTGTCGCGAAATAATCTTTCTTCCGTACCATTGATTTTTTCACCATATAAAGCTTGAGCGGCTACAAATTGACGATGTTGTTCTACAAAACTGTCAATCGAATGCAGTGCATGCTCCACGTATTGTGAAATGCTATGATGCTCGTTAGGCAGTTGTAATTTTAATTCTTTAACTCTGTTTAATAATGCCATGATGATCACCTCGTGCGTTTTGTTATGTCAATAATTATACATCATTTTCGGAAAAGTTTCATTAAATTTCGATTAAATTGTGACTTTTATTATGTCATGATTGCATTTTCATTGGTGATCAGGCATAATTTCGGAATTTTGCGCTTTTCCCTTGGTATCGTGATTTCAAAATTTGAAATATATGATACAAAGACAATGTAAGAGCGTGCTGCGACAGCTGTCTTTCTGACATGTTATAATGGGGAAAAAGCCCAGTCGGAAAGGTTGTCAGTATGGTATGAAGCTTTTTAAAGGTTTATTTTGGGGAATTCTGATCAGTCTTCTCCTGTGGTGCGCCTTGTTTGGGCTTGTCCGTTGGATGACTCATTAAGTGCTTCCTGTATCTTATACAATAACTCTTGCGACTGTATCCACGTCATTAACGGAAATCGTATATACGTGTTCGTCATCGTAGAGCTTGAATTGCTGAGTTTCTTGGTCAGATAGGAGCTTAGGCCAGCCAATTACGGTATTTCCATTCAGTAACCGGATTACAACAGCTTGCATTTGGCTCACGGCCAGTTGGATCTCATCGTTCATTCGTACAACCTCCTCTCTATACTATTTGTCGTCGGATATTTAATCTTTTTTTATAGTCGGTAAGGGGTTACAAAAAATAAAATCTGGGGATTGCCTTAGCTGAAGGTCATTTACTGGAATAGCTTGAAAGGAAGAGGGAAATTGAAGAAAAAGTTACTAAGTTTTATAGCCTTAGTGCTGCTAGCTGTGGGCGCGTACTGGGTTGAAGGAGACAATCTTTTTACAAAAATAACAGGAGAAAACCCGCCTTCATCAGCTCAGGTAACGCTGCAATTTCCGTCAGGTCGTTATCCTGAAACGGCGCAGCATATTAAGGAAGCCATTCAAGCGGGAAAATCACCAGTATGCACAATTGACCGGGAAGGAGCCGAGCAAAATCGTAAGCATTCGCTTGCGGGTGTTCCTACTCGTAAAGGGTTTGATCGTGATGAATGGCCGATGGCTATGTGCTCAGAAGGGGGAAAGGGTGCAAATGTCAAATACATAGCTCCTAAGGATAACCGTGGGGCAGGATCATGGGTCAGTCACCAGTTAGATCAGTATGAGGATGGAACTCGTGTAAAATTCGTTATTAAATAGTTTTTGATTTCGTGTTTTTACCTTTTAGCTCCTTAGATGTTTCCTGTTTGGCTTTAATCAGCGCCAGAAAATCAAAAAAATCACCTAGTGTATTGAAGCCGGCAGCTAAAATGGCCAGGTCTTCAGCAGATAGTTGGTCTAACCATTCCATTTGCTTAGCGTCAAACATATTATCACCGCCAACCCTTAATAATGTATAGTATGTAGTGGCGGCAACGAAGGTCAGGGCTCTGGCATACCTTTTAAGTATGCCTGTTTTTTGTGCAGAGGATGTGTGAAACTCATGTTTAAATTTAATTTTTATACTAAAATCGTGTCCATCGTTATCGTATTGCTGATACCTGTGCTGCTTCTGTATGTCTACTCTAATCAGACAACGACAGGTGTATTACGTGAGGAACTGAATCAATCCAATTATAATCAGCTAACTTTTTTTCAAAACCAGGTGAATACGAATATTGAAATGATTTCTTCCTGGCCGCACCTGCTGATTCATGATCCTGATGTTGCCAGTTTCCAAGCGATTTTTTTAAAGGACAAGACTCTCAATCTGGATGGAATTAACCTGGTCAAGCGGATTCAAACCAAGCTTGGGCTTCAGGAAAGCTCTTCTAACTGGAGAACAGGGCTGAGTATATATTCCCCTTCACTTGGACGAGTTGTATCGGAAAATGGAGCCAGTTATTATGATCAGAAGGTATTAAATCAATCGATTACAAACGGCTGGCAGGTATCTAAGAAAAGAGTGTACGGTAAGGATCAATTTATATTTTCATTGTATACCTTATCCCCGTTTTCCTCTCTAGCTAATCCGGAAACCGCTAACACGATTATTAAAGTGGAATTCGATAGCAGCAATATTCAGGACATGCTTGACCGCTTTAAAGGCGATGGACGAAAGGAGCCTTTTTATTATAAAAAAGGCGTAGGAGTGATTTATAATCGCTCTGCAAATGCAGAATTGTCAAGCCAGCTGATTGCGAAACTGGAGAAATTGGGATTACATGAAGTTGATAATTTGACCGTGAAAATTGGAGAAGAGAGTTACCTTGTTCACGCCGTTCTTTCGCAAACGACAGGCTGGTATTTGATTGACTACATGCCTTTGTCCGATATGATGTCTCCGATTTACTCATCTAACCGACTATTTTATATAACCGTTGTTGGCTCACTACTGGTAGGCATCATTGGTGCTTATCTCCTTCACTCACAGGTACAAGTCCCGATTCTTCAGCTTGTGCGGGCATTTCGGCGATTAAAGGATGGAGACTACGCTGTTCGTTTGAGTCCTAAGGGCAGTCACGAGTTTGCATTTCTGTCACGTCAATTCAACCTGATGGTCGAACAGATTCAGGAGCTGTTTGAGAAAGTTTACGTTGAGAAGCTCCATGTGAAGGAAGCACGTCTAAAGCAGCTCCAGTCTCAAATCAATCCCCATTTTTTTTATAATTGTTTTTCCTTTATTACGAGTATGGCAAAGTTGCGCAATCATGAGGCAGTCGTGGCCATGGCTCATAATTTATCCAAATATTATCGCTATACGACAAGACAGGAAAGAGATTTGGTTCCTTTATCAGATGAAGTCGAGTTTGTGCAATATTATTTGAAAATTCAGCAGATGCGTATGCCACGGTTAACGTTCACTATTGATATTTCTTCACAGGCCAATCCTCTGCTGGTTCCACCGCTTGTGTTGCAACCCCTGGTGGAAAATGCGGTGTTGCACGGAATAGAACCTCAGGCGGAGGAGGGGATCATCCGTATTATGACTGAGTGTGTTGGCTCATCCATGTACTTGATTGTAGATGATAACGGGCTCGGTTTGAGTGATGAAGGTATAACGTCCCTTACATTAGCACTAGAGAAACCTGTAGAAGAAAAAAGTGGTTATGGTTTATGGAATGTGCACCAACGAATGCGGTTACATTTTGGTGAAAACGCGGGCTTGGAATTCTCGTTGTCTCCGTTGGGAGGATTGAGAGTGATTTTAAAATGGCCACTGTCAATTGAAGAAGGGCAGGAAGACGGTTTGATCCATTCTTCGTCAAATTCAAGAAATAGTAAATTGGAGGATACTGATGGTTCAGATATTACTAGTGGATGATGAAAGCTATGTTACTGAAAGCCTGGCGGCTACTATACCGTGGGAGACGTTGGGAATCGAGAAGGTTCATCAAGCAGCTTCTGCCTTGGCAGCAATAGATGTGCTGGAAGCATACGATATTGATATTCTGGTTACGGATATTCGTATGCCCGGCATGACGGGATTGGAGTTGATTGTTGAAGTAAACGAGCGTTGGCCGCATATCCGTAGTTTATTACTGACAGGCTATGCTGATTTTGAATACGCTAAAAAAGCGCTCCAGCTTAAGGCTTTTGATTACATTTTAAAGCCGGTGGATGATGAAGAGTTTATCAAATGTGTGTCAGCTGCCATGGATTCGCTAAAGGAAGAATGGGAAGCATTCGACAAGGTTCATCAATTACAATACAGTCGCAGGAACGATTACGGTGTGCTGCGCACTCATTTGATGCACGATTTGTTACTCGGGCGTGATTTGACTGTACAAAAAATAAAGGACAAAATGTCCGAGTACGAAATCAAGCTACGCACAGAACATCCTGCCAGTATGCTGCTTATTCAGCTGGGCAAGCAATTTTCTGACATGGATTATCACTCAGTGTCCTTAATTGAGTATGCGATTGGGAATATTGCAGAAGAAGTGTTCGCTCCTTATTTTCATGTTTGGCATTGCAAAGCGCCACATGATTGCCTAATCGTATTAATAGAAGGGAATTGGGATTTGTTTCCTAAACGGACTCTGGATGAGCAGAATCATTTTTTGCGTGCAGCGATTGAAACCTTTCGAAAAAATGTGAGCAATTACTTGAAAGGGGAAATTTACGTCACATTAACGAATTGGTTTCATTTCCCGGATGAGCTGCCTAAGCTATATCAGACAGCGATTAGATCCATATATTGGAACCAACAGGAGGAGACGAATCCACTGCTATTTATAGAAGAGCAGACAGAACAGTCACACAACTCAGTGAAGTCGCTGGAGGGGCTTTATACGCACCCTACGCTTACTCATCTGCTAGAGTCCAGGCAATGGGAAGAGGCCGAAGCAAAAGTAAGCCGTGTATTTAGCAAAATGGAAGAGGCGGGATATACACGCGAGCATTTATATGAACTGTTTATTTCGGTAACGAGCGCCTTTAT
This sequence comes from Paenibacillus sp. lzh-N1, assembly GCF_002872435.1. Classification (NCBI taxonomy): domain Bacteria; kingdom Bacillati; phylum Bacillota; class Bacilli; order Caryophanales; family Paenibacillaceae; genus Paenibacillus; species Paenibacillus sp. lzh-N1. The sequence goes on from NZ_CP025696.1 coordinate 3,817,552, forward strand.
GTATACAGCTCACAAACAAGGACGTTTCATTACACAGATGGACCAAGTAGGCTTTGATCCGTTACATGCGCAGAAATTGGTTCATTCGTTCCCACACCTCAAAGAGTGGATATTTTCCATGATGAACAAGCTTAAAGCCGAGTGGTCTGCAAGCGAGCAAAGCGCCAAAAGCTATGTGGTCAAGCAGGTCCAGGAGCTGATCGCCCAGGATAAAGGGCAGGAGCTGTCTGTTAAGACGATTGCCGACCAAGTTTATCTTCATCCCGTCTATTTGTCTAAAATCTATAAAGCTGAAACTGGAGAAGGTCTGGGAGATTATATTATCCGAATGAGAATGGAACGGGCTCTTTATTTGCTCAAATATTCCAACAAAAAAATATATGAAATAACCACTGAACTCGGCTATCAGAATCCCCAATATTTCAGCAAGATGTTCAAAAAGCATTATGGAATGACTCCGCATGAATTTCGGGACCAGTAAAGACAAATGAGTAAAGATCAGTTGGGAAAGGTGCAGAAATATTTATTTTGTGACATAGGCTGCTAAGAAAAGCCCTCTTATAATAAAAGAGTAGAAAATGATTTTTAGAGGGGGAACAAGATGCGAGTTCATTCGAAAAAAAAGCTATTGTCGTTGCTCGCCGCAACTATGGTATTAGGGGTTGGCCTTGTGGGCTGCTCAGGTGCAGGAAATGATGGGAATGCGGACAGCACAGCTAAAACTGAAAACGTATACAAAGAAAAATACAACCCAGAAGTTACAATATCCACGGTATGGGGTGTAGATCCCGCCTTAAAATTTAAAAATGGCGAATCTATCGAAAATAACGTTGCGACAAAATGGGCCAAAGAGAAATTTGGTATTAATGTAAAATCACTCTGGTCTGTCACGGATACAAATGGTGCTTTTGCTACCAAGCTGCGGTTGGCGATGTCCTCCGGTCAGGAGATGCCTGATGTCGTTGTACTGGGGACGGAGAATGAGCAGCTGGCCCAGGATATGATCGATTCCGGTATGTTCGCTGAAGTTGGCCCATTATTTGATAAATATGCTTCGGACTCTTGGAAGCAGGCCATGAGTCAGGATACGAACGTATGGAATCAGTATAGCCGAGATGGTAAAAAAATGGGTATCCCTGTGCTTGATTTCGCTTATAACCATGATTATGTATTGTGGGTACGACAAGATTGGTTGGATAAGCTGGGGATGAAGGCTCCGGAGACGATAGATGATCTGGAAAAAGTGATGGATGCCTTTAAAAACAAAAATCCAGACGGACTGGCTCCGGACAAAGTGACCCCGCTCAGCATCGGTTTCAAAACATCCATGAACACATGGATGGGTGACCCATCCTGGATTTTCGGAGCTTATGGCACACTACCCCAACAGTGGAACAAAGGTGCAAACGGTAGCTTGGAATATGGCTCTGTTCAGCCTGGCATGAAGCCGGGTCTGCAAAAGCTGAGCGAGTGGCTCAAAAAAGGATATATTCCTCAGGAAGCAGCATTGTGGGATGAAAATAAAACGGCAGAACCTACAGTTGCAGGGACAGCCGGGATGATTCCAGGACCATATTGGATGAGCGGTTGGCCGCTCCAGGATACGGTTAAAAATGCGCCGAGTGCTGTATGGAAGCCGATCAAGATTCCAGCGGGACCTGACAACAAAGCTATGCGCCATGGAACGCAGTACACCAATGGTGTCGTACTCATCAACAAACAAATGCAGCATCCTGAAGCTTTCTTCACGTATCAAAATTACTTGTTTGACCATTATGCAAATGCCAAACCGGACGGTGACTTGTCGAATGGGCTGTTTAAGGGCTACGATTATGATTTAGATGCCAATGGAAAGCTGATGTCTATTGATAAAATACCAGGCGGTTATGTAAACTCTATTCGTTATTTGCTGGTTCGTGATGGTGCACGTATCCCTGATGCCCAAATGAAGGCTTTGTTAAGCTTGGCTGACGGTGCAGAACCGAAAACCAGACTGGAGAAAGATGTAATGGTGAATTACGGGAAAGACACTCCCGCAGCGGCCAAAGTGCTTATGGAACAAAAGGATATCTCTATGAAAGATCAGTTCACAGGACCAACTACGCCAACCATGAAGGCTAAAAAAGATTACCTGGATAAGATTGAAAGCCAGACCTTCAATGAAATTATTTATGGCAAACAGCCGATTTCTGCTTTTGATACCTTTGTACAGACGTGGAAAGCCGCTGGTGGCGAACAAATTACAAATGAAGTAAACGAATGGTATAAGAGCGTAGAAAAGTAAAAGTTGTCGATGTTGTGAAACAAATTAGGAGGGCTGTCCCAAGGTGGACAGCCTTTTTACTTAAGCTTCACACGGATTAATTAAAATGATTGCTTTTGTGCCATGTATGTTGGTTTTTTGAACTGTTGGGACTGCGAAAACGCTTTTATAATTGAGGTATACCATGAGAGTTACAGGAGGAACTGCAATGAGAAGTCTGCAACGTACGTGGCCATTTCATATCATGCTGCTGCCAGCCATCATTTTCTTAATTGTATTCAGCTACATTCCGATGGGCGGCATCGTGATGGCCTTTCAAAATTACAAGCCTTGGCTAGGCATAACTGGTTCCGAATGGGTTGGACTGGATAATTTCCGCTTTTTGTTTCAACGGGAGGACAGTCTTCAGGTCGTATGGAACACGCTGATTATTGCTGTGTTAAAGATGTTTTTCAATCTGTTGGTTCCGTTTGTTTTTGCTATACTGCTGAATGAAATTCGCAAGGTCGGACTTCAGCGCTCCATTCAGACATTGGTGTATCTGCCACATTTTCTGTCATGGGTTATCTTGGGCGGAATTCTGATTGATCTGTTGGCTACTGATGGATTTATGAACCGGATTCTTGGAAGTATAGGAATCCAGCCTATCTTCTTTCTGGGAGATAACAACTGGTTTCGTTTTACCGTCATTGTATCTGACATATGGAAAGAGTTTGGCTACAATACCATCGTATTCCTCGCTGCACTGGCGGGTATCAATCCTTCGTTGTATGAGGCTTCTGAAATGGATGGAGCGAGCCGATGGAGACAGACACTGCACATTACTGTACCTTCATTGATTCCGATGGTGGTCGTTGTTGGGACGCTCGCCCTTGGTAATGTTCTGAATGCCGGTTTTGACCAGATTTTCAACCTTTATAATCCGTTGGTATACCAAAAAGGCGATATTATTGACACATTCGTCTATCGGACAGCATTGATCAATGGGGAGATGGGCTTTGCTACCGCCATTGGGTTGTTCAAATCCGTTATCAGTATGATTCTCATTCTGATATCTTATCGGCTTGCTTACAAATGGGCAGGTTACCGCATATTCTGATTCCACGAGGCTGAAAGAGGGAGAGTCATGTATCATAAAACAACGCCATACCGCATTTTCAATGTGTTCAATATTTGCTTACTAGTGATTTTGTCTATCATGTGTATCGTTCCATTGATTCATGTGTTGGCAGTATCATTTAGTGCTAAATCAGCAGCAGATGCCAATCTGGTTGGACTGTGGCCAGTGCAGTTTTCATTAGAAGCCTATAAGAAGACGATGAATAACCCGATTTTTCTCCACTCCATCTGGATTTCTGTCTGTCGGACTGTATTGGGAACCGGCTTGACGCTACTTATTACCTTTTTAGCTGCTTATCCGCTTTCGAAGGAAACAACGGTGTTCCGCAGTCGCAACATTTATTCATGGCTGTTTGTATTTAGTATGATTTTTAACGGTGGTCTGGTTCCATTCTATATGGTTATTCAAAAGATCCATCTTATGGACAGCTTCTGGGTACTTGTTTTGCCAGGAGCGGTCAATACATTTCTGGTCATTCTTATGCTGAACTTTTTTAGAGGAATTCCCAAAGAGATGGAAGAGGCCGCATTGATCGACGGAGCAGGGCATTTTCGGACATTGTTTAGTATTTTTTTACCAATATCCATGCCTTCTATTGCAACGATTGCGCTGTTCAGTATGGTATTTCATTGGAACTCATGGTTTGACGGTCTGCTCTATTTGAGCAATGCAAAGGATTATCCGCTGGCGACGTTCCTGCAAACTGTAATTATACAGAAGGACATGAGTTCCATGAGCATGAGTCCCAAAGAGATGGAATTACTGTCACAAACGACGGTTAATGCAGCACAAATTTTCATTGGTGCAGCGCCTATTCTTGTTGTATATCCTTTTTTACAAAAGTATTTTGTTAAAGGTATGACACTAGGTTCCGTCAAAGAGTAATAGAACTAATACAAGGAGATGATTTGTAATGACCTATTCAAACATAACCAAGTACCCACCCATTAGTGAGCGAGTTCCACGTATGCTGCATGGAGCGGACTATAACCCGGAGCAATGGCAGCAATATCCCGAGGTATTAGCGGAGGATATCCGCTTGATGAAACTAGCCAAATGTAACGTGATGTCTGTCGGCATTTTCTCATGGGTTTCATTAGAGCCTGAGGAGGGCGTATTTACGTTCGAATGGCTGGATCGTATTTTGGATTCGTTTGCTGAAAACGGAATTTATGCGTTTTTGGCTACTCCTAGCGGAGCAAGACCAGCCTGGATGTCTCAAAAATATCCCGAGGTGCTGCGAGTGGGGGCTAACCGTGTCCGTAACTTACATGGGTTTAGACACAACCACTGTTATACGTCGCCTGTCTACCGGGAAAAAGTACGTATCATGAATACGAAGCTGGCTGAGCGTTATGCTAATCATCCTGCTGTTATTGGCTGGCACATTTCCAATGAATTTGGTGGAGACTGCCACTGTGATCACTGTCAGGAGGCATTTCGCGCTTGGGTGCAGGATAAATATGGTGCGTTAGATAAACTTAATCATGCATGGTGGACGACATTTTGGAGTCATACAGTTACGGACTGGAGCCAAGTTGAATCTCCGGCACCTCATGGTGAAACGCAGGTTCATGCCATGAATTTGGACTGGAGACGATTTGTAACCGAACAGACCGCAGATTTTATCAAACATGAGATTGTGCCGCTCAAGGCTGCGAATCCGGACATTCCAGTCACAACCAATTTAATGGAGTTTTTTGAAGGATTGAATTACTGGAAGTTTGCTGATCTGCTCGATGTTATATCCTGGGATAGTTATCCGACGTGGCATGACCGTGAAGGGGATGACAGCCGTCAGGCTGCGAGAGTGGCTATGATGCACGATATTATTCGCTCCATTAAAGGTGGGAAACCCTGGATGCTCATGGAAAGTACGCCAAGCTTAACGAACTGGCAAGACGTTAGCAAGCTGAAGCGACCGGGGATGCATCTGCTATCGTCTTTACAGGCTGTGGCGCACGGTTCAGACACCGTTCAATATTTTCAGTGGCGGAAAAGCCGCGGTTCAAGTGAAAAGCTGCATGGTGCAGTCGTCGATCATGTCGGACACGAGCATACTCGGGTATTCGGGGATGTGACAGATGTCGGTCATGCACTGGAAAAACTGGAAGAGGTTATCGGTACATCCGTACCGGCTGAGGCCGCAGTCATTTTTGACTGGGAGAACCGTTGGGGAATCAACGATTCACAGGGACCGCGGAACAAAGGCGTGAAATATGAGGAGACAGCTGAAGCACATTATTTGGCATTGTGGGAGCAGGGAGTGCCAGTAGATGTCATTCATATGGATGCAGATTTCTCCAAATATAAGCTTTTGGTAGCTCCGATGTTGTATATGGTTCGCAGCGGTGTAGGAGAGCGCATACAGAAGTTTGTTGAAAACGGGGGCATATTCGTAGCAACCTATTGGTCCGGCATCGTGGATGAACATGATTTATGCTTTCTTGGAGGCTTTCCAGGACCGCTTCGTAAGACGCTGGGGATCTGGTCGGAAGAGATTGATGGATTGCATGATCATGATCGTAATTACATTATACCGGTTGAAGGCAATGAGCTGGATCTACAAGGGGAATATGAAGCTGTAGAATTGTGTGATCTCATTCATACGGAGGGTGCAGAGGTACTGGCTGAGTACGGAGCAGACTTTTATGCAGGACGTCCGGCTTTGACGGTGAACCGTTTGGGACAGGGAAAAGCTTATTACATTGCTTCACGCAACACTGGACTATTCCATAGTCATTTTTACAAAAGTTTAATTGATGATGCAGGTCTCAGTAAAGCACTCGATGTGCAGTTGCCACATGGGGTGAATACAGCGATTCGTACTGATGGAGTTCATGACTATATTTTTGTAATGAATTTTACGCATGAGCCGCAAAAGCTTACACTGGATGGACGAACTTATTCGGATATGCTTGAAAATCATGTGATAGCAGATAGCAGCGTTCAACTGGGTGCCTATGCTGTTAAGGTTTTAAAGGCAGAGCGCAATAATTAGAACACGTTATACATGTGATCGCCGCCGTTTCCCGAGTGAGGGAGCAAGTGGATTGGCCAGAGGCAATGTGAGTATATAATTTAGATAGGGGATGACTTATGAAAACAGGTAAACGTACTATGGTATTTGCGATGTTGATCTTGTTATCCAGCTTTTTGTACCCATTGGGCTCTGTGGGAGTGGGGGCGGCTTCGGCCGCCCCTGCTTTCGCCAAAGGAGCAGATATAAGCTGGGTCGCAGGGATGGAAGCCCAAGGTATGACCTGGAAGGATAAAAAAGGGGTTCGCCGGGACGTGCTGCAAATTTTACGGGACGATTATCAGATCAATTCGGTTCGTATTCGCGTCTGGGTAAATCCTGACATGAAGGATTATGCAAGCGGATACATGAATGCTGAGAAGGCGGCAGAACTTGCGCAGCGAGCCCAAAAGTTAGGCATGAGCGTTATGCTGACCCTGCATTATAGCGATTCCTGGGCTGATCCAGGCCAGCAGAATAAGCCTTACGCATGGCGCAATTTTACATTTACACAACTTATGGATGCGGTCTGGTCCCATACTGTCTATGTAATGAACACGATGAAGAGCAAGGGTGTGACACCGGATTGGGTGCAAATCGGCAATGAGACGAACAATGGAATGCTCTGGGATGATGGCAAAGCTTCGGTGAATATGAAAAACTATGCGTGGCTCGTCAATACAGGGAATAACGCTGTTAAATCCGTAAGCAGCAGTACCAAGACAATCGTGCATTTAGCTAATGGGGATAACAGTTCCGTTTTAAACTGGAACATTGGTGGACTGATTGAAAACGGAGCTCAGTTCGACCTTATTGGCCTGTCTCTATATCCGTCTTCCTCTAACTGGCAGGGTATGGTGGATCAGACGATTACCAATGCCAATAGCCTCATTGCAAAATATGGTAAAGGCATTGTCATCAGTGAAATCGGAATGGAATATAATGAACCTGCTGCTTCCAAGGCATTTATTTCTGCAATCAAAACGAAGGTTCGGAGTATCGGAGGCGGTAAAGGCGTCGGCGTATTTTATTGGGAGCCGGCTGCAACCCCAGGTTATAATCAAGGTTATAACAAAGGTGCTTGGCAGGCTGACGGCAAGCCAACCTCAGCGTTGGAAGGCTTTCTAAACTAAAGAAGTGTGTAAAATATCAAAGAACCTCTAATGTGCATTCTATGCAGACTAGAGGTTCTTTATTGTTATGAGGATTGGATAGTTATAGTTTTAGACTTCACGGTTTACTTTGAAGAATGAAATAAGCTCTTCCAGCTCCCCGGACATCAATGTAAGCTTGTCCGAAGCTTGGACAATTGAAGCCATAGACTCGGTTTGTTCCCCAATGGTTTGTTCAATTTGTTTGCTGCTGTTGACTGTTTTGCTAACTGTGGAAGACAACTCGTCCGAGGTAGCTGACATTTCCTGCGTGCTGGCCGAGATTTGCTCAGTTGCACTGGATACCTCCTGGATTTGTGATGACACTTTATTGGACGCTTCTAAAATTTCAGAGAACATTTCGCCTGTCTGCTTCGTAACTTCCAGTCCGACCTGAACTTCTTTTGTACCCAGGCTAATGCCTTTTACAGTTTGTTCAATCTCTTTTTGAATTTCTTCAATAAGCTCTGCAATTTGTTTGGCGGACTCTTGAGATTGCTCAGCCAAATTACGCACTTCTCCCGCTACGACTGCAAAACCCTTGCCTTCTTCACCCACTCTGGCAGCTTCGATCGAAGCGTTGAGAGCAAGCAGATTCGTTTGGCTGGCAATGCCGGTAATGATGCTTACAATATTACTGATTTCGTTAGAACGGTTCTGTAGTGCATTAACCGAATCAACTGTACTGCCCATTGTAGTGGAGATAGAGTCCATTTGAGTGGATAGCTTTTGGGCTACCTGATTGCCTTCAACGGAGCGTTTTTCCATGGAATAAGCTTGATCCGCTACAGAAGAGGAGCTTTCAGCAATGGTTTGGATCACTGTAGACATTTCATTCATAGCCCTGGAGCTTTCAAGTGCTGCGTGATCCTGAGCTTCAAGTCCCTGAGTTATTTCCCGAATATTGCTGTTAATGATGTTTGTATTCGTACTATTTTTCTCGCTAATGCTTAACAATTCCTGAGCTGATCCTGTTACTTCTTGCGTCGTATCCTGTACTTTCACCATCGTATCGTTAAGGCGCTTGATCATTGAATTAAATTTTTGATTGATAATACCAAGATCGTCTAGGCCTGTCTTGATTTTTACATTCAGATTACCCTCGCTGACTTCTTCAATCCCCTTCATCAAGGAACGAATCGGGGAGAGCGTGCGTTTTACCAGTAAGTATTGAATTGTCAAGAAGATAGCAAGAAACAGAATGAGCAGTGAAACACCATATACAAGCAACTTATGAAGACCCGTAGGTACAGAGCTCGCATCTACGTCAAAGTAAATTGCACTTGTGACTTTACCGCTTGCATCTGTAATCGGATAAACAATAGTAGTCCATGTGCCATATTCGTCCGTATAAAAGCTGCTCAATGCTGATTCATTGGATTGAAGCATTTTATTTACGGCGTCTGCATTTTCGTCAGGCAACGTGTACATATCCCCAATATTCATCTTCGAGTTTTGGAAAGCTTGAACCAAATTAGTGGGAACGCCAATAATGGAGGTTTGATTTCCTTCTTTTAGTTCTGTCCCAAATATGTAAGCTTGGGCGACATTAGGATAAAATGTGTGAATGGAATCTAGAAATTTGCGTATTTCTTGTTGAGCAGAACCGTTATAATCTTTTTCGCTTAATGCTTGCTGTACTTTTGTTTTGTCAACATCTTCTGCCCATTTTTTGGTCAGCACTTTTACCTGATCTTGCAGCTGCGTGGTGAGAATGTTCTTTTGAAGTATATAGCTAGATGTGATAAGAATAGCACCTATTAATACGATGTTAAGAAAAGATATTAATAGATTTTTACCAAAAAAGGACATAGTGCTCCACTTCAAGTTTTTCACAAGTTTCTTCTCCTTTAAATTTTAATTTAATGCTACAGTACAGCTATCCCTTATATATTTCGTCAATTTCCTTTATAAATGTTAGCGAATTATTACAATTGGGATATACTTACTGATGGATAGTGAAAATAATGATAAGAACCAACAAAAGGTATGGAAGCTTACCAAAAATAAAAAGCGGCAACCCACATGGAATAAATGTAGGTTGCCGCTTGCTAGCAAAACGGAATATCATACTGGTTTTCAGCTCAAATATGACTAAATCACTTTATTGTTTGGACAATATTTAAAAAATAAGATAAATGAGGGCGAACGAATGCCCTTAACTATTATATATAACAGTCTTTCGCTGAACGTTGAAAGCTTTCTGTCATTATACAAGTAGTGAAATGAGCAGAGGGAGCGAAATGAGCGATAATACTGAGCTTATAACAAATGCAGATGCCGCTTCTGTTTCCAGTGATTCATAGCGGGTCGCGATCATAGCGGCTACAGCAGATCCGGGAAATGCGACAAGCAGTACGGCTTTAGTTACATCCTCAGGGGACAGTCCGATCAGAACAGCAATACCGAGCATAACCATAGGCATCACGATCGCTTTCAGTACAGCGATACTAAGCGCTTTTGGACTGAACGTAATCTTTTTAATTCCAATAGTTACCCCGATGGCAAATAGAGCCGTACCAGCAGTAATATTGCCGATTTGATCAAACATAGATTGCAAAAGCTTCGGAGCTTGGAATCCGCATAAAGTCAATACAACACCAATCAAGGGTACGCAAGCCAGCGGCTCGCTGAGTCCATGAAGGACAGATTTTATAGTGACTGTAAATAAATTACCTTTAGTGTCATCAGATTCTGTTGATTTACGCTGGCCGACCGTTCCCAAAATACTTGCAAGCGGATCAAGAATCGCATTAACGACGATGCCGGTAATCGCAATAGGAATGGCGACCGCCGCACTTCCGAACAAGCTTCCCAAAACCGGAATCCCCATGAATGCGAAAGAGGGCTGTGTTGAATTCAATGCGAACATGGAGGATTCTGTCAGACCTTTTTTTGCAATTAAGCGATATAAGATGAGCAATACAATGTAAAAGCCGATCACTCCAAGCAGCAATGCAACAAGAAAGGGCCACTTTTGGATTAACGTCTCTCTTGGTGTCGTCGTAATACCAATAAACAAGTGTGCAGGTAAAGCAAATTTGGTTACCAGTGTATTTAATCCCTTAGATGAAGCTGGGTTAAAAGCTTTAAAAAAACCTGCAAAATAACCAATTAAAATGACAAAGAAAATAGGAATTAAGATAATAAAGATATGACCTGTAGCCATGATGTCGCCTCCAATAAAGATGTCCGCCAAAAATGGCGGACATCAGTTAAATAATCACTTTGCTTACAGCAAGTATAAATTTTGATGTTGTTCGCTATTTTTAAACCAGAACGGCTTCCTGTCCATACTGTTTGATGGGTTTATATTTGCATTCCCACATGGATTCCCGAACCGCTTGTACGATATCATCCGGCTGATGACGCGCAACTCCATCTTGAACTGCCGCCTTAGCAACTGCTACAGCAACAGCTTCAGATACTTCTCGCAGTTCGTTGATTTTTGGTAGCAGGGAAGCACCAGGCTGTGACAAATCAACCATTTGAGCTACTGCATGGGCAGCTGCTGCAAACATGCTATCTGTTATAATTTTGGATTTTACTACGATTGCTCCAAGACCAAGACCTGGGAATACGAAAGCATTATTGGATTGTCCAATTTCAAACTTAATATTGTTGTAGATTACTGGTTCAAAAGGACTTCCTGTTGCAATAAGGGCTTTTCCTTCCGTCCAGTAGATCAGGTCTTCAGGAGTTGCCTCTGCCAGAGGAGTCGGATTGGACATTGGCATAATAATAGGGCGTTCTGTATGCTTGGCCATCTCTTTCACGATTTCCTCACTAAATGCTCCAGCAACACCGGAAGTTCCGATCATAATCGTCGGTTTCACACGGCGAATGACTTCAAGCAGAGGGATTTTGCCATCTTCAGCATGCTCCCAGTCACGGCATTCGGCAGCATCACGCACATAAGGGACCTGGAATGGGAAAAGTCCTTCCGTTTCATTGGTAAGCAGACCGCGGTAATCATATGCCCAGAAGTTACGTCTTGCTTCAGCTTCTGACAATCCTTCCAGCATCATGGCCGCACTAATTTGGTCTGCATTGCCGATTCCGGCAGCTCCTGGACCAAACACTAGAACCCGATGCTTGCTCAGTGGGATTCCGGACAATTGGACACCAGACATCACACCTGCGAGCGTAACCGCGCCAGTACCTTGAATGTCATCATTAAACGTTAAAATATGATTTCCGTACTTGTTGATAATATTCCGAGCATTGACGTTACCTAGATCTTCCCAGTGCAGCAGTGCGTTCGGGAATGAAGAAAGTGCAGCTTGAACATAAGTATCAATAAATTGATCATATTGTTCTCCACGTACACGCTTATGACGATTCCCCATGTACAAAGGATCTTCTAACAGCTTTTCGTTGTTTGTACCTGCATCAAGCACAACGGCCAGCACCCGGCTAGGATCAATTCCAGCAGCAGCTGTATATACAGCAAGCTTACCGATAGAGATGTTAATACCGCCAACTCCCCAGTCCCCGATTCCCAAAATACTTTCGGAATCTGTGGCTACAATCAGGTCGATATCATCAGGGCCCAAATTCAAATTCTTAAAAGCTTCTTTGATGCCAGCAAGGTTATCAATAGATAAATACATACCACCTGGTTTATGATATTCATGACTGTATTCCTGAATAGCCTGACCGACTGTTGGTGTATAAACAATCGGAAGCATCTCGCTCAGGTGCTCGGAAAGCAAACGATAATAAAGGACGGTATTCCGATTAAAAAGATCATTTAATGCAATGTTTTTACGCAAATTATCTGGTTGGCTTTGAAATTGCTCGTATACCCGTTGAACCTGTTCCTCAATAGTTAATATGGTAGGAGGAAGGAGGCCGTCAAGTCCAAGCTGCTGACGCTCTTCCAGCGTAAAAGCCACTCCTTTGTTCAGCAGTGGGTTGGCAAGAAGATCCTTTCCGGTTAATTTGGTTTCGATAGTTCCATCTTCCGTAACATGAAAAGCACGCATTTCCAATTCCTTCTTTCCTAAAAAATACATTTGGTTAACCCTTGAACAATTCGTGAACAAGTATACGCCTTATTTTAAACCAAGTGAACAAGTATGTTGTGTGAAAAATGGTTATATAAGTGTTTACATAAGAAAAAATATGAAAATGAAAGCGATTTTCAATGATTTTCAACTGAAAAATTCATTAAATTTTCATAGTGTTTTCGGTAAAAATTCATTAAATGTGACTTTTTTCATGGAATTTATAATTCGATTAAATATGTATGAGGAAATAGCTTAACTTCATTTTCTATAAACGAAGTTAAGCTATTTTTGATTATAAGGGATAATTGAGGCTTAAAATCTAACGGCTTCATTAGCAACTGGAGCAGAACGTCGCATCCAGCTGTTGCGCCATTTCAATTGCATGATGATCACGAGGACAAGAGCACAGAATGTGATCAGGCTTAGGCAGATGAAGCCTGGCATGTAAGAACCCGTTAATTTGTACAGATGTCCCAGAATCAGGGGAAGAAAGTACCCGCCTATGCCGCCAGCAGCACCGACGATGCCGGTCATGAGCCCGATTTCGTTGCCGAATCGCTGCGGCACGAGCTGGAATACGGAGCCGTTGCCAGCACCAAGGCACATCATACCTACGAACAGCAGGACTACGACCACGGCAAGGGGTGGTAAAAACGCAATACTGGCGAGCATAATCCCGGCCCCGGCATACAAGTACATTAACATGCGTGAACCACCAATCCGGTCGGACAAAAAGCCGCCTATAGGACGAAAGAAACTTCCGGCAATGACACAAACGGTTGCAAAATCAGCAGCATGGACCGCGGAGAGACCGTATTGGGTATTGAAGAAAATGGTCAAATAATTTGAAAGGCCAACGAACCCGCCGAACGTCACGCAATAAAAGGCACAGAACACCCAGGCATCTCTCTGTTTGAGCACCGAAGCATATTGTGAGAGACTTTTTGGTGCTGGGCGATGAGGGCTGTTGCGGGCAAAAATACTAAACAGAACAAAGACGATGAAAATCGGGATGATGGCTAAGCCAAAAACGACCTCCCAACTGCCAAAATGTTGGGCAATGCGGTTGGCAAACAAAGTTGCGAGGACGGTCCCACTGTTGCCGGCACCGGCAATTCCCATGGCCAGCCCTTGATGCTCTTTGGGGTACCATTGGCCAGCCAACGGCAGTGCAGCTGCAAATGAGGCTCCGGCCACACCCAGAAGCAGGGCGACAGCGTATAACTGCTCCAGCGAATCAACCCACAGCCAGCCAAGCAGGAGAGGAATGATTGTGACAAGCATACCGATCTGTCCCGTGAGCTTCGGACCGAAATAATCTGACATGAATCCAAGCACGAGTCGCAGCAGGGAACCACTAAGTATTGGGAGAGCGACAAGGTTGGCTTTTTGTACAGGGTCCATTGGATAGTCATTAGCAATGACAACGACCAACGGTCCGATCATTCCCCATATCATAAAGCTAATATCAAAATACAGAAAGGAGCCCAATAGGGTGGGCTTGTGCCCGCTTTGCCAGAAACTTTTTTTCTTCATTCTCGATCTCTCCTCTTCTTATTGTGGTTTGTAGAGCTCAGTCTTCAATCTTCTGTTGAACATAAAAAAACCGCAAATCGTCCCGACATCGTATCTGGGAAACGCTTTGCGGCTTCATTGCCGTGTTTGACACACCTCATTGTGCATCGCTTTGATATGATCACATCGTAGTGATTTTAATTCAAATTATAAAAAGACATTCTATCTATGTCAATATACATAACATTAAAATTATAATAAATTTAAAATAAGGTTTAAATACAGGTTTCATGTATTGAATATTGACATGACGCTCACAATTCAGTAATCTTAAGTACATATCGGTACAACGATGTGCCGACATTTACGGCAACGGTGCCCTTTTCCATCGAATGGAGAAGGGCTTTTTCTGTCTTATTTTAGTACGGAGAATGGGGCTGGATTCATTATGATAAAAAGACTGGTCGTCATCGGTAATGGTATGGCAGGCATCAAATGTGTGGAGGAAATTATCAGTCTGGAGCCGGAGCGGTTCCAAATCACAATATTTGGTGCTGAACCGCGGCCCGGATACAACCGTGTGCTCCTGTCCAAAATGCTTCAGGAGGAGAGTACGTTCCAACATATCGTTACCCATAGCTGGGACTGGTACGAAGAAAATGGGGTAAAGTTGCAAGCTGGTGAACGTGTGTGTCGTATTGATGTGGCAACTGGTATGGTGGAAACGGAATCCGGTATTCAAGAGCCCTATGACATTCTCGTACTGGCAACTGGCTCATTGCCTTTCATGCCACCCATTCCCGGAGTTCGAAAAGAGGGAGTAATTGCTTTTCGTGATGTAAATGACTGTGAAACCATGGCGAGATATGCCAAGACGTACCGCAAGGCCACTGTCATCGGAGGAGGGTTATTGGGGCTTGAGGCTGCTCAAGGCTTGCTGAATCTGGGGATGGAAACTGACGTTGTTCATAATGCGCAGTATCTGATGAATCGTCAGCTTGACCGTACTGCGGCTGTACTTTTACAACGACGGTTGGAGCAACAGGGCATGCGGTTTCATTTGGCGAAAGATACAGTCAACATTATAGGTCGCAACCGGGCACAAGGATTGGTGTTTGCAGACGGAAACAGATTGGAAACGGACTTGGTTGTGCTGGCGGTTGGTATCCGGCCGAATATCGCTTTGGCTCAGGATAGTGGTCTGACAGTAAACCGTGCTATTGTCGTGGACGATTATATGCGCACGAGTATTCCTGGTATTTACGCAGTTGGCGAATGTGCTGAGCACCGCGGGATTTCATATGGGCTGGTGGCGCCGCTATATGAGCAGGCCAAAGTGCTGGCAAAGGTGATTTGTGGTCGTGAAACGGCTCCCTATGAAGGGACGGTCCCGTATGCGCAGCTCAAGGTGGCGGGAATTCATGTGTTTTCGGCAGGAGACATTCGTGAAGAGGGCAGCGAGATCGCGATCATGGAATATAACGGTATGCAG
Organism: Paenibacillus sp. lzh-N1; assembly: GCF_002872435.1. NCBI lineage: Bacteria > Bacillati > Bacillota > Bacilli > Caryophanales > Paenibacillaceae > Paenibacillus > Paenibacillus sp. lzh-N1. The sequence continues at coordinate 3,833,124 of NZ_CP025696.1, forward strand.
GAGATTTACAAAAAAGTGATGATGCGCGCCGGCAATATCACTGGAGCAATTTTGTTTGGGGATACGGCGGAAAGCACCTCGCTGCTTGGAATGGTACGGCGCGGCGCGCCAATTACAGAGCTTACATCCCAGAAAAATAGCAAAAGCAAAGCAGAGGATGCTGCGGAAGCATTGCCCGAAGGAGAGACGGTATGCGCATGCAATGGTGTGAGCAAGGGGGATATTTTGCGAGCGATTGCCACGGATAAGTTGAAAACAGTTGAAGAGGTGAAGAGCCGTACCAAAGCGTCCGGTTCCTGCGGAGGCTGCCGGCCGCTAGTGGCTGCACTGGTCAAAAATGGTTTGTCCCGAGCGGCAGCTTCTGGACCTGTGGTAACTCCGACTGCTCAAGAAGTTGTTTCTGTGTGTGGTTGTACGCATTATGATCATGATTCGCTTAAGACAGCGATGGTGGACGCAGTTTGTCGAACTCCAGAGGAAGTAGTATCCCGTCTTGGTTGGACCAGACAGCAGGGGTGTGAATTATGTCGTCCAGCTGTACTTTATTATCTGGAATCTCTAGGTTTGCGGAACGGATCTGCAACAAACCAACTGGGAATAGACGTTGCGGTTCAGTCCACCGTACCGTACGAAGGGGAAGTGGGTTCTGTGGGCCTGAGTTTTACAAATTTGAATACTGAACGTCGGGATTGTGTTGATCCTGTCCCGATCGATCAGGCTTGTGGTGGAGTGATCTGGCTAAGAGAGCGGCTGGCGGCAGTATGGGGCAGTCTTTCATTACCGTCACCAGTTGCGGTTGCTGTCAGTCCGGGTTCAGAGTATCCCGGTGGCGTGCTTGTCCATGACATTGGAATATCCCGATCACCAGCAGGTTGGGAGGTTTATGCCGGTGGGCATGCAGGGCACCCGGTTCGTCAGGGGTTGCTGCTTGGATTGGAGGAGAATCCAGAAGAAGTAGTGCTGATGGCTGTAACCTGCTTGCAAATATACAGGCATAGTGCTAGGTATGGGGAGAAAATGTGGGAATGGATTGAACGGACTGGCGTTCTGGCGCTGCGGGAAAGTGTGCTCGACGCTACTCTGCGAAGTGAACTGACCGGTAGTCTGCGGTCCACCATGCTGACAGGTTAACGGATTGTGGGAGTTGTAGTGATAGATTCGTGTGCGAGGACAGTAACATTGCAGCGAATGGAGAGAGAAGGTGACTTTTATGTGTCAGTCAGGAGAAAACAAACTGGAAGCCGGTCAATTCATCCTCCCTGTGGTGGAGACACAATGCCCATTTTGCAGCGTGCAATGTAAGATGACCGTTAGTACGGAAACGGAGACACTCGCGGGTATCATTCGAACGGTGTATAAAGCGGAAGGCAAACCTAACGCAGCCTCACAAGGCAGGTTATGCATCAAGGGTATGAATGCGCATCAGCATGCAACTCATGCAGAAAGGCTGACACAGCCCCTACTGCGCAAAGAGGGCAAGCTTATTCCCGTTCAATGGGGGGAAGCGATGGATGCTGTAGGTAGCAGTTTCTCTTCGCTGCTGTCCACGCAGGGCCCTGACGGAATCGGCATTTACGGCGGAGGCTCGCTATCGAATGAAACGGCTTATTTGCTCGGGAAATTTGCGCGGGTGGCTATTGGCACGCGCTATATCGATTATAACGGGCGCTTTTGCATGTCGGCGGCAGCATCTGCTGGCAGCAAAGTGTTTGGTATTGACCGCGGACTGACCTGCAGGCTGGCTGATATTCCGTTGGCTCGTTGTATTGTGCTTGCAGGTACGAATATCGCTGAATGTCAGCCGACGTTAATGCCTTATTTTCACCAAGCGAAGGAAAATGGTGCGTTTGTCATCGTAATTGACCCGCGCGCGACACCCACAGCGGCAATAGCCGATCTGCACCTGCAAATCAGACCGGGTACGGATGCTGTGCTGGCCAATGCCATGCTAAAGGTCATCGTGGATGAGGGATTGGTAAATGAAGAATTTATCCGCAAGCGGACCAACGGGTATGAACAGTTGTTGACTCATTTGGATGGGGTGGATCTGAACGAATCAGCTGCGCTGTGCGGAGTCGAGGCAGAGATGATCCGGCAGGCAGCGCGTGCCTTTGGCAGTGTGGAAACGGGTATCGTTTTTACTGCCAGGGGTGTCGAACAGCAGACGGATGGGCACATGGCAGTGCGTGCATTTCTTAATCTTGTGCTGGCCACCGGAAAGATTGGAAGAGAAGGGTGTGGGTATGGGGCCATCACAGGTCAGGGAAACGGGCAAGGGGGACGAGAGCACGGTCAAAAGGCTGACCAGCTTCCTGGCTACAGATCGATTGAGAATGAAGAAGATCGAGCCTATGTTGCGTCCGTGTGGGGAGTTGAACCAAGCAGTTTGCCGGGAAAAGGAGTGTCGGCCTATGAAATGATGGAACTGGTTCATCAGAGAGAAATCCAAGCTCTGTTCGTGATGGGCTCTAATCCTGTTGTATCTAACCCGAATGCCCGGTTGGTCGAGGAGGCGCTGAAAAAGCTGGATTTGTTGATTGTGGCGGATATGTTTCTCACTGAAACGGCGCGAATGGCCGACGTTGTTTTGCCTGTGACGTCTTATTTGGAGAATACGGGGACGATGACTAATCTAGAAGGCCGCGTTTTGCTGCGGGAAGCGGTGCGGATTGCACCGGGCGAAGCTAGAGATGACTGGAGCATTTTATGCCAGATAGCTTCAAGACTGAACAAGGGTGGATATTTCGCGTATAAGGATACAGAGGATATCTTTGAAGAACTGCGCCTCGCTAGCCGGGGAGGGGTTGCTGATTATTACGGGATCACTTATGACAGGCTGCGTCGCGAGGAAGGAGTATATTGGCCATGCCCATCTACGGATGAAGCTGGTATGGATACGATGTTTCGGGAAAGCTTTGCTCTTTCCGACCGAAGGGCTGTTTTTACAGTGGTTGAAAGCTGTGGAGCAGGAGAGGAAATATCCGAGGAATACCCGCTTACTTTGACAAATGGCCGCGTGCTGGCTCACTATTTGACCGGCGCACAAACACGCAGAAGTCCTTCGCTGGCCGCGCGTGAGATTGAGAATTATGTAGAAATTCATCCGCGTACAGCACAGCGCTGGTATATCAAGGACGGGGAGTGGGTAGAAATAGTATCCCAGCGCGGTAGCTTTACTGTCCGCAGCCGGATCAGGCCACATATTCGCGAAGATACGCTTTTCGTACCTATGCATTGGGGCGGGGCGCAAAATGTAAATCGGGCGACCCGCCCCGACCTTGATCCGTTCTGCCGGATGCCTGGCTTTAAAACGGCTGCTGTACGCATCCGTCCCCTTCGCCTAGCTGTAGCTGCAACCAGTGGACATAACGGGGAGTGGTCACAGTTCTAGAACAGGAAGGTGTGAGTGCATCTTCTTTTTCCTTGCATAAAAGGCCCGCCCCCTTTGCATGAGCATGGGGGCGGACCTTTTTGAGTAGTTCAGTTTATGTCCCGATAAATGCTGGACTGTAGGAGACGAGTTTTATAAATGAAAATGGGGTTCGGATGTGCCGACTCCCGTTTTTATTTCTTTTCTCAACATAGCTTCACGCCAACGGCAGTACAAATCCCAGGCTTCCCCGTTTTCAAGCAGTGGTTTGCAGGTATATAAGCCTTCCTCAATGGAGTCTACTCGCCCTGCAACGAACAGTCGGACCGCGCCGTTGAGCAACACTTGGTTCGAGAAGGCAGTATGAGCTGTACCTTGCAGCACTTCCTCTGATATGCGCAGTTGTTCAGCGGGGGTCCAGTTGTGTTCTGGTACTACCGAATCCAGCCCGTACATTTCGGGATCTATAACCTGGAGTGACACTTCACCGTTAGCAAACAGGTAAGTCCGGGTCGGTCGATCAATGAACAGGTCCTCCGATCCTTCACTCCCCTGAATGATCAAAGCCCTGCGATAATTCAGATTCTGCATAACTTTCGCCGTCTTGTCGAATACGGTGTTGTGGAAAACGCCGAATATAATGTACGGGGAAGAGCCGTAATCAACTAGTTTCTCGGCTGTGTTCAGTACTGTGCGAAGCCCCAACTCTTCGCGAATAGGCCGCAGATCTCGCAGGGGCGTGCACCATTGTTCGGAAACGACGAAAAGCACGCCTGTCTGCTTCGCAGCATGAATGGCGGTTTCGTGTGTTATGTCCGCAGTTGCTACCCCCATCTCCTGCAACAAAAGTGGGAGTGTAACCCCCCATTTGGGAGGAAGAGGTGCACTGCCATGCATCGTTACAGGTATTCCGTAGGAGGAAAGCAGAAAGGCAGTTGCGAAGGTGGCAATAAATGATGACTTTCTACCGTCGTACGGACCTGCGAAATCAATGCCTTCCTCCATGGGAAAGTGGTGGGAATATTTACGACAGACATTAACGAATGCTTCCAGCTCGTCAACACTCTCCATTTTGATGCGTTCCGCGGCAAAGAAGGCTCCGATTTGAGCAGGGGTTGCCGACCGGGTCATAATCAGTTCGGCGGCAGCTTCGGCTTCGGCGTAGTTCAGATCACGGGCACCTCTTTTGCCGCGCCCAACTTCTTTTAATATTTCAATGATATTCATGTTCAGGCCCCTTTCAGATTTATGCTTTTAGCATTTGCTGTGCTTTCACAATGGAGATGGCCACATCAACGATTCGTTTGCGTTCATTCATCGCTTTTTTACGCAGCAGATCATATGCCTCCGCTTCCGGGATGCCGTTTACTTCGCCAAGTATCCCCTTCGCCATATTAATCCATTTGCGTTCTTCCAGCCGAGCGGTCAGTTGTTTGCGTTCACTTTGCCAATGCTGGCGTTCAAAAAAGTGTTTGGCGCTAAAATGAAGAGCCCAATTCAGCTCATGAGCTGCCATGGAAGGGGTTAGAATACCGTCGACAATCACATCTGCTTCGCAAGCCTCCGTCGATGACAGCGCTGATATCGGGCTGCACCACCAGAGCAACGGAATTGCTTTGGTTTGCTCTAACCTGCTGCTCCACATGCTGATTGTGCCGACAGGTATGTTAAGTACTGCCGCATCTGCATTATGGATGAGCTGTTTGATTTCAGATTCATTGCGGCAGGGCAAAGGTAGGTATCCGTTGGATTCTAAAAGGTGCTCAGGTCCTGCCTGCCATGAGGGAATGGCGTTTGCCTGCTCGGATGCAGGGTCAGCGTGTAAGTGGATTACCAACAAGGAACGCAAGCGGGCTCCTCCTCTCTTTAACTCAAGGGTAAATAAGCATGAGGATTGTATGTCTTGATAAGAAATGTGACATAGAACTTTGCGAGATGGTTTTACTTTTCCATCATAATGAAGTAGAAACAGACTTTTAAACCATTTTGGCGTGTTTTGGACTGAAAATCAATCCTAATTTTGCAGAAGAGTGATATTTTATACGTCATGGATATGTTACTTAGTGATAAAATATAATTTTTTATAAGATAATGCGTAAGGAATATTGACATGTGATTTGAATCGTTATATATTGGCTACAGTACTTTAAATTCATACTCTGATGGATACAACGGCGTATTCGATGAAACGGCAATGGAGCCTGTTTTTACATGTGGAGGGATATTTTTCATCCCCGTATGTGAAGCAGGCTTTTTATGTTTTAAGGATAGAAATGGAGAGGGAGTGACCTAATGAACTACATCCAAAAATTAGTGCTGGTCGGCAACGGAATGGCGGGGATACGCACTCTCGAACATTTGCTGAAGATCGCACCAGGTACTTATGAGATTACGGTATTTGGGGCCGAGCCCCATCCCAACTATAATCGGATCATGCTGTCCTCTGTTCTGGCTGGAGGAGCAGGTTTGCAGGATATTATCATCAACGATTGGAGTTGGTATGAAGAGAATAATATCCGATTGTATACCGATGATCCTGTCACAGCTATCGATACGGAAAATCGGCAGGTGACTTCACGATCCGGTGTATGCGTCTCTTATGATTTACTGTTGTTGGCAACAGGTTCTAAAGCCTTCATCCTGCCGCTTCCAGGAGCCGACAAGGATGGTGTGATTGGTTTCCGGGATATCCGTGACTGCGAGACGATGATAGAGACGGCGAAGACGCACAAAAAAGCAGCCGTTATCGGCGGCGGATTGCTTGGGCTAGAGGCAGCCAGGGGGCTGCTTAATTTGGGGATGGACGTTACAGTTATTCATCTCAATGGATATATTATGGACCGACAGCTGGATGAGGCAGCTTCCCTTATGTTACGGCGCGAGCTGGAGGAACAGGGAATGACTTTTCTGGTCAATAAGCGGACGGCGGCTATCACCGGGCGTCGTCGCGTGGAAGGGCTGAAATTTGCTGATGGCAGCGAACTGGAAGCGGATTTGATCGTTATGGCGGTAGGTATCAAACCAGATATTGAACTGGCGGTTTCGGCGGGAATTCCCGTAAACCGCGGCATCATCGTAAATGATAACATGGAAACGGACATTCCTGGCATATACGCCGTTGGAGAATGTGCAGAACACCGGGGAATCACTTACGGTCTGGTTGCCCCATTATATGAGCAGGGGGGTATCCTGGCTCAGCGACTCGCGGGAATGGAGACTCCCGGCTACAGTGGTTCCGTTACTTCGACAAGGTTGAAGGTATCGGGCGTCGATGTGTTTTCAGCAGGCAATTACAAGGATGAGCCAGAAACGCGATCTCTGCGGTATCAGGATGATATTGGTGGCGTCTACAAAAAAATCGTCATCAAGGAAGAAAAACTGCTCGGAGCCGTTCTGTTTGGGGATACATCTGATGGAGCCATGTTGTTTTCTTTGATCAAAAGTGGTGATTCGGTGGTTGGTCGAGAGAAAGAGTTGTTACTTGGTTTTAACCCTGGCCAACCAGAAGGTAGTGGCACCATGATGCTGGAGCAGATGCCTGAGGATGAAATTGTATGCGGATGTAATGGTGTATCCAAGGGTGACATTGGAGAGGCGGTTGCGGCAGGCTGCAGGAGTCTTGGGGAGATTAAGGCCTGCACGAAGGCATCGGCATCATGCGGCGGCTGCAAGCCAGTAGTGGAGGGGCTCTTACAGCTGTACGCAGGTGCAGAAACCGGAGAACCGATTAAAGAAGGGATATGTGGTTGTACAACGCTTGATCGGGAAGCGATTATTGATGGTATCCGGGGAATGGGGCTGAAGAGCGTCAAAGAAGTGATGAACGTGCTGGGCTGGAACGAACCTGAAGGATGTACCAAATGCCGACCAGCCCTCAACTATTATCTAGGTATGCTGTGGCCACTGGATTATGAGGATGAGAAGGAATCCAGATTCACGAATGAAAGGTACCATGCCAATATCCAGAAGGATGGTACCTACTCTGTGGTGCCCCGCATTTATGGAGGAGTTACTTCACCTGCCGACCTGAAGAAGATTGCCGCTGTCGCGGAGAAATACAACGTGCCTTTGGTTAAATTTACGGGTGGTCAACGTCTTGACTTGCTTGGTGTGAAAAAGGAAGATCTACCGGGAATCTGGTCTGAATTGGATATGCCGTCAGGGTATGCATATGGAAAGACATTACGAACGGTCAAGACGTGCGTTGGTAACACCTTTTGTCGCTTCGGCACACAGGATGCCATGGGTATGGGTATCCGGTTGGAAAAGGCATTTGAGCGTCTGAACGCGCCATCCAAAGTCAAACTGGCTGTGTCGGGCTGTCCGCGTAACTGCGCAGAAGCGACGATTAAGGATTTGGGCGTTGTCGCTATTGACGGTGGCTGGGGGATCTACATTGGAGGTAACGGCGGTATTAAGGTGCGGGCAGCAGAACTGCTGTGTACTGTAAAAACCGAGGATGAAGTGATGGAATGGACTGGTGCCTATTTACAGTATTACCGTGAGCAGGCGAATTGGAACGAGCGAACAGCTCATTGGGTAGAGCGGGTAGGCGTAGACTCGATCAAACAGGTACTAGCAAATGCGGAGATGAGGCAGCAACTGGTAAGCAGAATTGAGGAGACGTTAAGCACAACGACGGATCCGTGGCACGAAATCATTCATAACGAAGAGCTGCGCAAAAATTTTGTGCAGCTGCCAGAGCTTAAGGCAGTAATGGAATAGGGGGCTGACCAAATGGAGAGCAATACGATAACCAGCAGAATCAGGATTGCAGATCTGAACGAAATTGACCAACGTGGAGCAAGAATAGTTCGCATTCAAAATACAGAGATAGCCGTATTCCGCCTTAGTGACGGCAGCGTGCGTGCGCTTGAGAACCGTTGTCCGCACAAAGGGGGACGGTTATCTGAAGGAATGATCTGTGGATCGGTAGTCCATTGTCCGCTCCATGACTGGAAAGTCGACCTATCCACCGGCCAGGTGCGAGATCCGGATACTGGATGTGTGACCACTTACCCCACAGAAATTGATAGTGAGAGTGGAGCTGTTTTTATTATAATCTAGAGGCTTTGAGTTTATTGTGATTGGGGTGCTGGGCTTAGTTGTTCTTCTATATAATAGAAGAGATATGTATTGCCTAACGATTCTCTAGAATTCAGTCTTACTGAAAAAAGAGATATTACAGCTTAAGTGTAGTGGTAAAGTATATAAAAAAGTCAACCTTATTTGGTATTATCCCCTTCTAGTAGACAAGAGAGAAAAGACATCTGTTAAGATGGACTTAATCTTGTTGAACGGAGGGGATTTTTCATGGCTAAAAAGGGACAATCATTCCGGCAATACTCCTTAGATGTAAAGATGGAGGCAATCCGGTTGGTGAACGAAGAACATATGAGTATTCGTGAAGTGACGAAACACTTAGACATTCGTAATAAATCCCAAGTACAAAGCTGGGTGACGAAATATCGAGCGGGGGAGAACCTCCAGCCAACGACCACAAGACAGGGACGACCCAAAACGAAATTTTCCAGTATGGAAGAAGAGATGGCGTATCTACGGGCGGAGATTGAATATTTAAAAAAGCAGTATCCAAATCTACACAAGGAGTGACGAGGAAAGAAGCGAGGTTTGAAATTATTGAGGGAATGCGAACACGATATTCGTTGAAATGGTTACTTGAATTAGCCCATGTTTCTCGGGCAGGATATTATAAATGGAGAAAGAATCAGCAAACAACCCAGCAGCGTAAGCAAGAAGAAGAGCTTCTGGAATCGCATATGTTGTCGATCCACCGGATCCATCCCTATTTTGGTTATCTGCGGATGACCGTTGCTTTACGTAGAGAAGGTATCTTGGTCAATCACAAAAAGGTGTACCGCCTAATGAAGAAATTAGGGATCCGTTCCGTCATTCGAAAGAAGCGGCGCTTTTTTGGCAAACAGGCATCTGTGGTAAATGCCAACCGATTAGATCGACAATTTCAGGCAGATGCTCCTTTATCCAAGCTGGTTACCGATATTACATACATACGAGCTGGAGAGCGGTTTGTATATCTCTCTGTCATTCAAGATCTGTTTAACAATGAAATCGTGGCTTGGCGTCTTTCGGAACGAAATGACCTTGCTCTAGTTAGCGAGACGCTAGACGTTCTAAGTAAGAACGTGAACATGGAGGGTGTCATTCTCCATTCAGACCAGGGTTTTCAGTATACCTCCAAGCCGTTTAACCGCAAACTTAAGCGGCTTGGCATGCTTGGGAGCCATTCAAGGCGTGGAAATTGCCTAGACAATGCCTGTATAGAATCCTTCTTCTCCCATCTTAAAACAGAGAAGATTTATTTAACGAAACCCGTAACCCTAGCGGAGGTAGAACAACACGTACGGGAGTACATTTCTTTTTATAATGAAAATAGATTTCAGAAAAAATTAAACAACCGTTCCCCGATTGAATACCGAGAAACGGTTGCTGCTTAAAGATGTCTTTTTAGTTCTGTCTACTTGACAGGGGTATGACCAACTTGAAAGTCTTTACCATCACTACTCATAATCTGAGTGATTGATATAGTTCTCTTATCGAAATCCGCGTCCTTCTACCGAATTCCTAATATCTCTCCCTTGCGCACTCCGGTAGTTAGAGCAAGAAGGAGCACAATATAATACATATCGTCTTTTGAAGATTCTAGGAAAGCGTGTGCCTGTTCCAAGGTTCATACCTGCATTTCCTTTTTTCGAGCTTTAGCAGTTCGACTAACGAAACAGGGTTTTTGCTGATCTTATAAAAGTCTTGAATGTGGCGTGGTGTGATGTTGCTAATGGCAAGGTGTCCAAGTGAGGATAGTGTATGATTGTTAATCATGCTGCTGTATGTAGTCATAGCGCCTCGCTTAGCATGCATTTTCTTATCGTTTAAAAAACTCTCCATGAAATCCTTGTAGAGTGTCTTTGACTGTTCAATAAATGTACTATAGTTTAGATCGTATTCCATTTTGCTCATCGCCGCTTTGGCTTCCTTTTTACACATGGTAAATTAGTAACATGGAAAACAAAGAGAGAGCAGCACCCGACAACACAAACACATGCCTGTTTGACGATGGTAGGCGTAAAACGAGCGGCATCAGTTAGCCCATTGCTATAAGAACTACAGAGAGCCGCAGGGGTAGGACAAGCGGGCATGTTGCTCTTTCTGTTTTCACTACTCCACTCTTGCTAATGTGCGTCTGACAAGCGCACTCCTCATGACGGTCATCCTAGCCGCTAAAGAGTGGATCAGGATTGCAACTGGTCGCGTAAGCAAGTACCGGATTCCAACAAAACTTATATCATGATGTGGTGGCGGAAGAGAGACGCAGATAATCCCATTACGCAGTCAAAGTGAGTAAATAGAAAAGGCTGCATGAGAGGGTGAAAGTCCCTTGTCCACATCTATTATCATAACCGCAACGGGGTATACCCACGGAGGTTCGATTCCTTCTCACGAAAAAGAATGGGTGGATGTGTCGGTGGCTCGAATCCGCCAGCGGTTTCATGCAGAATACCTGGTGTGCTACTTGATTCATTTCTGGCTGGTCCCGGTTTAAATTCGGGCTTCTGCTAACATGGAATCAAAACCCATTTTTTTGTTGGATAATTACAATAAAAGACTTATAATGTAAATGTTCATAAATACCTGTAAAAACTTTATCAATCATGAATGCTCTAATAGTTTCTTACATACTGTGCTGGTTGATAGAGTTGACAGGATAAAAAAATCAAAGAAAGTGGGCTTATGAGTATGAAAAACATTAAAAAAGCTACTGCAGTATCTGTTTTATCACTAGCTCTTGCAATTCCTTTATCTGCTTCTGCAGCAGCAACTGATGTTGCACCAGCTACAACTGATACAACATCAGTTTCCCAATCTGCAAACACATCGACCGATGTGAATACACCAAAAGCGGGAGATCATGTTATTACTCCTTATGCTACCAAATCGGTGGTTGATAGAACTCTCCGCAACACAGAACTTACAGAAAATTTCGATATACCCGCAGGTTATGGTTATGTTAAAGTATGGATACGTAATGACGGTAAGCAGCCAATTAAATTTTCGGTGAACAGAGGCTCAGAAACAGGTTCGCAAATGATGTCTGGAACTGTAGAACCTGGTCGCACTTACAGTGAAATTAGTTCAAGCGCTTGGCCTGGTGCTAATAGGTATTATGTATCTCTTTCCTCGGGTAAAGCATATATGGAGGGCGAGATGTCAGTTCGTATAGGCACTTCACGAGGAGAACTGTAATAATCAAATTATTGTTATTTAAATGCAGTAAGGAGGTCGGCCAATGTGCCGGCCTTTTTAGTATCTTCAATATCACTAGTATGCACGGTTAGCTTAATGGTAGAGCACAGGCGGGCCCGAGTAAAACAGACCTAAAGGCGTGGGTTCAATTCCCACATCGTGCACCTAATTAAAAGACCTAATGAGAGTGGCGTAGATGCGCTGCTCTTTTTTGTGCACAAAAAAATAGAAAAGGAAGTGTTTTGTAATGAGTACAGGGGCAAGCGCAGTACGTAACGGCGGATTTGGGTATCTTGGTTCGGATAATATCTTTAAGGTGGTATATACCGAGGCTGAGGCTCGTAAATATAGCCCCACTGGTAGAGCAGTAAGCTTTGCAGGTCCACACGCATACGGCAACCCTGTTGTCCCTACAGGCACGGGAGAATATAACCAACTGGCTATTAAATTGCATGGGGATGGTAGCCTTGACCGAGAGCGAAGGCTTTGCTATTCCTGCCCATATCGCTAAGGTAGTCAAAGAGCTACAAAAGTGTTTATCCCCGGAGCTGATCCGGGGACTTTACAGCGCCTAAAGGTAACTGTGCGGTTCGAGTCCGCAGGGTGCTATTAATTAGTGACCGTATGTTTGATCAAACCATTGTGCAAAGTTGTTCACTTTTGCTGGCGTTCCTTTTAAAGCATTAAAAACAGAAACACCGAGAGAAACAGCTAGTATTACTCCTATAATTAGACCTGTAGTTATATATTTTGTTTTTTCAGTCATTTAATAGACCTCCTTTCGAACTAATACTTTCGGTGTATAAAAAGGAATATCCTTCCTATGTGTCGAATTGTTGTGTCGAAGGAAGGAGGTGTTTGAAGTGCCAAAAGTTTTTGTTCATACTCATGACATGGGGAAAGCCAACTGGGAGAATCAATATTTTGATTTCGGCAGAATCCCTGTTGAAGGTGACTTCTTTGCATTGTCGTCTGATTCACCGTGGTATCAAGTAGAACTGATTGTTCATACTCCCTTTAAAGAAGATCTCGCCGCTGAGATATATGGTGTAAAGGTTGAACATGAAAAAGTAAAAAGAACTAAGCTAAGTATGCCAGCAAAATTTGAATTTTGAAGATAAGCACCTTTAGTGGTGCTTTTTTAGATGTCTTAGGAGGAAGCAATGGGGATTATACTTGATATTTTAAAAGATGTTGTGATAGCCATTATAACAGGGATCGGTACAGGGTGGGTTATGACAGAATACTATAGAGAGAAGGATAAAAGGACAAGTTGGATAAAACAATTTGAAGAAGAGAAACAGATAATGTCTTATTTTTTAAGACAAGTATATTTCGAAATAGATTTGTTTAAAGACAATAGTAATTACGATAAAACAAACTTATTGAGAGTTCTTAAGACTGCTCCGAGATTCAGTTCACTTTCTGAGGTTCACAACAAGGAGTTATTTGTTAATGATGTTATAACTTTGAACTTGCTCTTACGTGAATTAGAGGATTATTTAACCGCTTCTGAAACGATAAATTACAATGAATTGGTGCGTCTAAAATCGGAAATATTCAAGGCTCATTTTCAAGTTTTAAAAATGCCGAGTTCTAGTTTATATGGTCGCTGAGAGGCGGCTTTTTTCTTTGCCCTTATTCCACCAGGAAGGAGGGGTTAACAATAGAAGAGAGCATATTAATTTACATTGGCCCGCCGATCCCATCGCGCGGGTTATTTCAGTTTGGCAGTTTTGTCGGAGACATACCGGAGTTTCTTGTACCACTTATGCAAGTGAGAGAGATCCGGGAGTTGGTGGTTGATGTGAATAACTTGGTTGAAGCCAAGAAGGAAATGAGCATTATCGGTACTTAAAAGAACAAAGCATTTCAGCATCTCTCGAATCCAAACAATATAGAAGCGGAGTTGAGCAAATTGGATTATAAAAGCTTTTTAGGGAAAGGGATTTACATTCAAGGAGAGAATGGTGAGCTGTCACTTGTGGGCAAGAATAACCCATTGCCTGTGGCTGGAATATCATGTGGCGGTTTACGTACTCTAAATGGCTGTTTACTCCGAGCTGGTTCGGTGAGCAGCGGTATTGATTACTGGTATGAACCTGCAATAGTGGCAGTGTCAAAAGAAAAAGTTCCCGCTATTGAGGTTATTGGCGGATTTGATACGCGTATTGCTTTGGATTTGGATTTATGAATACTGCTTGTCATTTTCGATTCGTTCTGGAACTCTTTCCGCCATTGTCCTGCGCCGCCTCTCTCCTGAGATCGACCGGAAACGGACACAGGCTGCTGTAGAGGCAGCTCTTGAGAAATACAGGATATATAATAAGTTTGCTTCTATTATGAACCTTCTTGTTGAGAAGGAGCAGAGAAAGGGTGGGGATAATGAACGAAATTGAAGTGGCTAATGATTGGGAGCAATACCCTATGACTCTGCGCCCCAAGCATGTTGAGGAAATAATGAAGATGAGCCCAAAAAAGACCTACGAGTTTCTGGTAGGGAAATATATATCAGTAAATTGGTATTTCGTAACTGGCTTGAAGGTACTAATTTTGATGTGTTCCAAAACAACGAAAGCAGCGGATCATAGCCGCTGCTTTTTCGTATCAAAAAGTGATTCGTATTAAATTCGTATCAGAGCCATATTTCGTACCGGATATGAGTTTATAAAAATAAGAAAACCCCCTTATAAATCAAGGGGGGTTCGGTATAGGACGGATGGGGATCGAACCCATGACCCTTACCCTGTCAAGATAATGCTCTCCCGCTGAGCTACCGTCCTGTAGTTACTAGATAATATCATGTATTAACCATATATGTAAAGTGAAAAAATACAAATCAGCCTGTACTTCATAACCATTTATATATATAATTCAAATTTAGCGAGTTTACATTTGAAATTAGAGATGGAGGAACAGATGATGGCCGCAGAAATTATAACTGTAACAACAGAAGAGCAACTGCAGAAGGCAATATTAATCCGGACCAAAGTGTTTGTCGAAGAGCAAAAGGTTCCTCTAGATCTTGAAATTGATCATTATGACAAGCTGGGAGATACCGCCCATCATTTACTAATTTGTGAACATGGGGAAATGGTGGCTACTGGTCGGTTGACATATTATGATGAGGATACAGCTAAAATGCAACGTATTGCCGTTCTCAAGGAGCATCGTGCAGCAGGTTATGGACGCGTATTACTGCTAGCACTGGAGGAACGTGCACGTGAACTGGGGCTGAGATACTCGTTGCTAGATGCTCAATGTCAAGCTGAGAAGTTTTACGAAAAGCTAGGCTATGAAACGATCTCTGATGAACCTTTTGACGATGCGGGAATACCGCACGTACGTATGCGTAAAAAGTTGTAATTGAGGCACGGGGTGTATACAAAGCTGTACAATGCACATGCTAGTAAAAGTTCCTCCACTATACTATGGATAAGGAGCGATGCAGCATGGCGAATACAGAACGAGAACAAATTACGGCAGTACGTAAAAACGGGGATGGCGATCTTACGTCATTTCAGACATCTACTGGACGGATTTTGGATTATAGCCAAGCGTTGAACGAGATTGAAGCAGGCTCAATTGCAGGCGTCAACGTGTTCAAGGCCAAGGATGGAAGCAAACGAATTCGAGGAGATGCCGATGGAGATCCTTCTAATAACCTGGATCAACTGCCGTTGTTCTGACCTTGACTCGCAACATTAACGTGCAAGCTTATCATTGTATACAAAAAATATGCAGCAAGCCGCCCGGCTATCCTTTGTAGGAAAGCCGGGCGGCTTTTTGTTAATTGTTTAAGCTCTCATTAGCTCGGCTACTCTGCACGTTCCAAATCTGCTAGCGGATAAACTCGCTGCTGCTCCAGAAAGGACATAATCCCTGCCTTATCTCTAAATTGTTCCATATCATCACTATAGTGCATCAGATGAATTTGCTCTTGCAGAGGTGTTGGCAAGCTTAGCAGCTCATCTAACGTTGTATGTACTTCTCCAGCGCCTTGTAACTGAACCTCATGTAAAATGCTCCGGCATCCCCGTTCATGCACCAGATGATGAAGTAAATCGGGATCAAAAACCATGTCCGCACTATAAAAAAGACGATCATTTATGAACAAAGAGTAACTGTGTTTACCAGGAATATGCTGTGTAGGGATCAGCTCTATCTGGATACCAGGTACTAATGTGGTGGATACGCCAGGCGTTATGACATTTACCTCAAATACATCCTCAAGCTTGTCAATCATACCTTGCTGGGACATGCCGCCCTTGAGCGTATGCTCCCATAAAGGGTGGATTAATGGTTCGGCGATATAAAGTAGAGGTTTGCGACGATGGAGGATATTCATTTGAAAACCAAATTCCTCTAAGCCTCCGACATGATCTGCGTGAATATGTGTGATTAAAATAGCGTCAATATCAGGCAAAGGGACACCCATCTGGTGTAATGCCAGCGATGCGGTTGTACCGCAATCGATCAGCAGCTTGCCTTCCCCGCTATCCAGCAGCGCGTTGTTGTTGTAATAATGCTTGGCAAAGGCGCTGCCTGTACCAAGCATTTGTATCGTTAGGCCCATTATGGATTCACCCTCCAGACGATGTGTTATAAGACATTCTACAATCGTATTTTAACATCTAGGCTGCGAGAACTAAAGATTTGGCTCCTCATGTAAAAACTTTGGACAATTTGTGAAACACAGCGCAACTTGTGCGGCTGAGCTAGGTATAAATGTACGACAGATGGTTTTTAACAGATAATGATGGAGGGATATGTAGTATGAAATGGAGAAAAGTGATGGCCCTAGTGATGGCCTTTTCAATAATGGGAGGGACCGTCATTTCGGCGGAGTCCGCCAAGGACCAAGTGCAGTTGATTATTAACGGAGAAGTGTCAAAAGATGGCGCAGTTGTCATTGATGGGAAAACTTATGTGCCTATCCGTGATTTTAATGGGCTTGTAAATTTTGATCCCTCTGGTGGAAAAGTTGTTTTCGACCAGCCGAACGTGCATATGTTCCTGTTCAAGGGGGATACTGTGTTTGGTAACGTGAATAGAGGTAACAAAGTGAAGTTTAATGTTTTCAGTCAAATTGACACCCTGAAAACAGATATTTCCGGAGTGAAAGTAGCAATTACCGACCCTTCGGGCAATGTAAAGGATATTCAGTCCCAAGATATCAAAGGAGCGCAAAAGGATAACTTCTGGTTCCGTACAAACGACTTTACGTATGATTTCAAGACAGCAGGAAACTATCGGGTCGGTTTCTACATTAAAGAAAGTAAAGATGGCAGTTATACCCTCGTGTCCGAAAAAGTCATTACAGCGATAAATTAGGCATACCACAAATTGACCTGCACTCTTGATCATGTTACGATACGAGGGAAAATAAAACAATTTGAAGGTAGGTATTTCCATGAGTGATCACAAACATGAACACGGTGAAGCCTGCAACCACGATCATGACCACGAACATGAAGAAATGGTTCTTACGCTAACTGATGAAAATGGCAAAGATGTAGAAATGGTGCTGGTAGAGACCTTTGACGTAGAAGATCACGTGTATGCTCTTTTGCTTGAGCGAGGCAATCCCGAAGCGGATGGTATCATTCTTCGTATGGAAGAAGAAAACGAAGAAATGGTGCTTTACAATATTGAGGACGAAGATGAGTGGAAGCGTGTAGAAGCTGCATATAGCGAGCTTGTTGCCCAATACGAATAGGATTGGATACAGTAGCTGTTCTTGCTCATCACACAATAGAAAAGCCCCCAAATGGGGGCTTTTTTTGTTGACTATCAACATTTTTTGCAAGCAGGTGTTAACAGATCATGTTTAAGAAATAGCGTCAGTTTCAACGATAACCTTCACCTGATGTACCGTTCGATCCTCAGGTCCTTTAACAGGCAGGCCTACTTCCACATGATCTACAATATAATCAATATTGTCCTGCGAAATAACTTCTCCCGGCAAAAGGATCGGGATGCCCGGTGGGTATACATAAATGAATTCTGCAATGATACGGCCAGCAGATTCCTTGAAGGGCACGATTTCTGTATCTCCGTAAAAAGCGTCTCTCGGAATGAGGGAGAGCTGCGGTATATCCGGTATCTTTACAACCAGCTCATGCTGCTGACCTGTGGAATAGTGCAGTGCAGCCAGCTCTCGCAAAGCTTTTAATAAAATGTCAATTTCCTCTTTGGTATCACCAGGGGTCACCAAACAGAGAATATTATACATATCGCTAAGCTCAACCTCGATATTGTAGTGATCTCTCAGCCAATTTTCCACATCATATCCGGTAAGGCCTAAATGGCGAATATGAACTGTCACTTTGGTCGGATCATAATCATAGGTAGCTTCCGTGCCGAGAATTTCGCTGCCAAAGCAATATAGCCCTTCGATTTTGTTAACCTCTGCACGGCAATATTCAGCTAATTCCAGAGCACGTTGTGCGATTTCATGGCCGTTAAGAGCCAGATTGCGTCGGGATGTGTCCAACGAAGCCAGCAAGATATACGAAGTAGACGTCGTTGTCAGCATACTGAAAATAGTTTGTACACGCTGCGGATTAACGAATCCGTTTTTTGTATTGACATTCAGTATCGAGCTTTGAGTCAAAGAACCACCCAGCTTGTGGACGCTTGTAGCTGACATGTCTGCCCCCGCCTCCATAGCGGACATCGGCAAATCAGCGTGAAAATGAATCAGTACTCCGTGAGCCTCATCGACCAGGACCGGCACATTATAGCTGTGAGCGAGATCTACAATTTCCTTCAAATCGGCGCACACACCGTAATATGTCGGGTTGATGACAAGGACGCCCTTGGCGTCAGGGTGACGTTCCAATGCCCGGCGTACGGACTTGGTTGTAACCCCGTGGTGAATACCGAGATTCTCATCACTGACCGGAGAAATGAATACCGGCTTCGCACCAGCGAAGATAATGGCAGACATTATGGATTTGTGTATATTTCGGGGTACAATAATTTTATCACCTGGCATGCAAATGGACATAATCATGGTGATAATGGCTCCGCTTGTCCCCTGTACACTGTAATAAGTATAATCAGCTCCGAAGGCTTCTGCTGCAAGCTTTTGAGCTTCTTCAATGACGCCTGATGGCTGATGCAGATCGTCCAATGGAGCGATGTTAATCATATCTATGGAAAAAGCATTATCCCCCATAAATTCGCGAAATTCCCGATCTGCGCCCACTCCCTTTTTATGACCTGGGATGTGAAATTGAACCGGGTTGCTCTGAGCATGCTTTTTCAAAGCAGTAAAAAGCGGGGTGTTGCTTTGATTCATTAGTGTTGTCACAACCTTTCATGCAGGATTTCGACAATCCTGTGCAATTGATAATAGAACAAAATTGAGTATAGCAGTTTGAAGTAGGAATGCAAGCGATTGAGGGCGCATTTATTTGCGAAAGAGCGGAGTAGGCGGAGAACCCCGAATGTATAGACAATAAACGAAGGCGGAGGATGTGGGATAAATGAAGCAAATAAGACGAAAAAAAGCTTCGCAGCGGCTGTGGACTCCTTTTTTCGCCAAATTATGGATACTGGTGTTTCTGGTCGAATTCATGAAGGGATCTCTTCTGGTATCCATCCTGCCGGTATATATGGGAGAAACGTTAGGTCTGTCGGCCGGAATTATCGGTTTAGCCTTTTCGCTTCAGTATTTTGGAGACAATGCATTCCGGGCACCGGCGGGCTGGATGGCTGAACGGCTCGGTTATCGTGGAACGATGTCAACCGCGTTGTTGTTTACCCTTGTAGCGATCATTATGCTAAGCACCCTGACAGAACCTGTGTGGCTCGTCATCGCGTGTCTGCTGCTAGGACTGGGGACATCTCCGCTCTGGCCTTGTGTGATGACTGGAACGACCGAAATGTCTGGTCCTAATAACAATAACGGTGCAGCGATGGGGACACTGGAAATTGCGTCCATGGGCGGAACGGGCTTCGGTCCACTCATTATGAATTTCGCCATATCCCATTACGGACACTCTTACGGTATGGTGTTCATGATTTTGATAGGATGCAGTATTGTATTACTGCTGGTTGCTCTTATGCTGCCTGGAACGAACAGGTCTGCTGGCAAAGACGACCTCGAACAGAGCGCTCTCATATCTTCTGGTGGGAACTCCAAGCAGAAGCGGCAAGTGTTGAGAGGTATCAAGGAGACGATCAACACGCTCAAAACAAAGCTTAATGTAAATCCGTTAATTTATCCTGCGCTGTTTTTGCAGTCCTTTGTCATCGGCTTGATCAGCCCTGTGCTAACGCTGTACGCGCGCACGGATCTCGGAATTTCACCGAACCTGTATAGCGTGCTTCTGATTGCCGGTGGTGGGGTGACTGTGCTGGCATTGATCCCTTGTGGCAAGCTGGTGGATCGCCTTGGAACCAAGTACTTTTTGCACATCGGTTTTTTGCTTGCCGGGACCACGCTATTTTTCTTTTCAACAGTACAGACCATTCCACTTGTGTTTGTATCTGTAGCCATTATTGGCTTGGGATATGCGCTCATTTTGCCTGCATGGAACACGTTTCTTGCCCAACTGATTCCGGAAAGCGAGCGTGCAACAGTATGGGGCTTTTTTTTAACACTCCAAGGCTCTGGTATGGTTATTGGTCCGCTCGTTTCAGGAGTGCTATGGGACCGTGCTGGACACACAGCTCCATTTTTCATCAGTGGGATCGTGATGCTGCTCATGTTTGGCTGCCATCTGGCTTTGGCGCGCAATCCACGGAGAAAAACCGTTGTTAAGACTTGAACGGTGCTCTTAGTAGCGGATCAGGGACGCATTTATCTGAAGCTAGTCCTTTGGAAAAGACATCCGGTACAGTGGCAGTAAATGCTCAAAGGTGGAACGCACCGTCTGCAGTAACGCAGCTCCGTCACTGGCAAGAGGGTCATTACGATCAATACGGAGCCCACACATGACCTCGGCTTTTTTCACCTGCTGCAGCTTGTTAATGATGGTTTGAAACTCTTCCATGTCCATTTGCTGCTGTTCTGTACCTTTTGGATCCATATGATCCATGGACCAGTAGAAATGACCTGGTATGTTAGAGCGCACATCGCTCAGGTTGGCTTCAAGCGCCTGGGCAAACGTGATTTTATTCGGACTTTCATAAATGACTGCGAATATGACGAATATATGGGAAGCGAACATACCTACCTCAAAATGCGGCAACGCCTTATACCCGCGTTTATTTGCCGCCCAAGCTACCCATGTATCGATCGGGGGATTGACCTTGCGTCGTGCATGCTTGGCCACGTGAACGTGCATAGGCTCCCCGCATAAGTCCGTCAGGAAGGGGGCTAACTCCTCGCCAATCGTCTCCAACTTGGGCCGAACCTGCTGAATCAGCACCTCCATGCGAGGTTCCAATCCTGGTATTTCAAAGACATCAAAGTCCTTTGCAGTAAATCCACTGAATGTCATTCCTATTCCTCCTGTATCTAGGCTAAGCCATATCGTGTGACGTAATATGTCCGATTATAGCATAATGTCAGCGGGCTTGGCCGACTTTAGGCCGGGCTCGGTACAAGCATATAAGGCAAAAGTAGGATTGTGCGTTGTTACTCATAAAAATAGGTCAAATAACCAAGTACCCTTACATAAAATGAAGTATAAAATAGAGCAAGGGAAGATCAAGCGGGAAAGCCGCAGGCTTGCTGTAGCCGGACTTCTTGAATCGGACTTGAAAAAGGAGGGAATGCCGTGAACAAGGGCTGTGAGGTAGAATATTGCAATCTAGAGCTCCGGTTTAGCCGTCGGCATATCCATAATCTGATCAAGGATTTGATATCGGAAGGGTATTCGCTGTACTGGAGCGAGGATGAGTCGTATCTGGTTTTGTCGGTGAGAACCGGGCGCAAGCTGGTGAAGCTCCGTTTTCAACAATTGCGCACTGGACACTACAAGCTGGCTGGAGATTATGTAATCCGCGATGCCAAGCTGGCTGAGTGGTTGGAGAAGCTGATTGGAAGCACCCGAGGTCATGCCATTGTCAAAAGAGTCAAGGATCATCATATTTTGGTGGAAAATATTTTGTTCGGCGAGGTCATTCGTCTGGTCGAGGTTACTGGCTTTAAGCAGCGTGTTATTTATCAGAAGGGACCGGTGCTGTCCGCTCAGGAAATGGAAGATATGTACGCTTCCAATGAAGGGGAAACCCGGCTGCTGCTGCTTAAGATGGAAGTAGACGATGAATTGGAGAAGCTGTTCAAGGCGATGACGGAGAAAGATACGATTAAAATCGAGAATAGCCATAAACGCCTGCAAACGCTATCTCACCAACTGCTGATGATGGAAGCGTAGTACATCAGAACACCTCATGCAAAATGGGGTGTTTTGATCTGCGATTAGACAGGGGTTCACTTCTGACACTAAAAACGTTAAAATAGAAGTGCACGTGTTCCGATTCACATAAAGTGTAATGCGGTAAAGCGGCGATATAGAACACAAAATATGTTGCAAAGGATGAGGAACCAGATGGCAAAACAGCAAATTGGTGTGATCGGCCTGGCGGTAATGGGTAAAAACTTGGCCCTTAATATTGAGAGCAGAGGCTTCACCGTTTCGGTTTTTAACCGCTCTCCAGAAAAAACGCACGATCTTATCAAAGAAGCAGAAGGTAAAAAACTGACGGGTACTTTCTCCATTGAAGAATTTGTGAACTCACTGGAATCACCCCGTAAAATCCTGATCATGGTTCAAGCTGGTAAAGCTACAGATGCCACGATTGAACAGCTTGTGCCTCATCTGGACAAGGGCGACATTATTATAGACGGAGGCAATGCCTACTTCCCTGATACACAGCGCCGCAGCAAGGAGCTGGAGGAAAAAGGACTTCGCTTTATTGGTACAGGCGTATCCGGTGGTGAAGAAGGTGCCTTGAATGGTCCTGCCATTATGCCAGGTGGACAAGAAAGTGCCTACAAACTGGTAGAGCCGATTCTGACTGCAATCTCTGCTAAAGTGGACGGCGACCCATGCTGTACATATATCGGTCCCGACGGTGCTGGTCACTATGTAAAAATGGTGCATAACGGTATCGAGTACGGCGACATGCAATTGATTGGTGAAGCATATCACTTGCTGAAATCTGTTCTGAATGTGAGTGCTGAAGAGCTTCATGAAATCTTTACAGAATGGAATAAAGGTGAATTGGACAGCTACCTGATTGAAATTACAGCTGACATCTTCTCCCAGTATGATGCTGAAACAGGCAAGCCTATGGTAGATGTGATCTTGGACGCTGCAGGTCAAAAAGGGACTGGTAAATGGACAAGCCAAAGCGCGCTGGATCTGGGTGTGCCATTGTCCATGATTACTGAGTCCGTATTTTCCCGTTTCTTGTCTGCTATGAAAGACGAGCGTATTGCGGCAAGCAAAGTGCTGAGCGGTCCTAAAGCTGAATCCTTCAGCGGCGACAAAAAAGAATTTATCGAAAGCGTACGTAAAGCACTGTTCGCAAGTAAAATTGTGTCTTATGCTCAAGGTTTCGCTCAAATGCGCGCAGCTTCCGATGAATATGATTGGGATTTGAAATACGGAAAAATTGCAATGATCTTCCGCGGTGGTTGCATTATCCGTTCGCAATTCCTGCAAAACATCAAGGATGCGTATGACCGTGATCCTGCTCTGAAAAACCTGTTGCTGGACTCTTATTTCAAAAATGTAGTAGAAACGTATCAAGATGCATGGCGTCAAGTGATTTCCGTGGCTGTATCTCAAGGTATTCCAGTGCCTGGCTTCTCCAGCGCGCTTGCTTACTATGACAGCTATCGCACTGAGCGTTTGCCAGCAAATCTGTTGCAAGCGCAACGTGACTACTTTGGTGCACATACGTTCAAGCGTGTGGACAAAGAAGGCGTATTCCATCATCAATGGTTCTAATGAACTGACGAATATGTAAGGATGCAGTAAGTAACACAACGGAAGCCTTTTTGCCCTTGGGGTAGAAAAAGCTTCCGTTTTTTTGATTGGGTATTTTAGATACGAATTTGGATGCGCTAAAGGATTGTGTAATCTTTTGAGGCTATGGTATGATAGAAGCATAATAGTTTAATGCTTTACCGCGTCTAAGCCTGAGCCTAAATAAAAAAGACGGAAAGTTTCCGTCTTTTTTATAGACTAGCTATTTTACTGCTCCTGTGACCATTGCAGCATGCCACCAGTCATGTTGGTGCATCCCTCGTAACCTAGCTGCTGCAAATATTCGCAGGCACGTTCACTGCGATAACCGCTCCGGCAAATAAAGATAATTTCACCGGTGCGTTCAATTTCCTCAAGGCGGCCCGGAATCTGTCCGAGCGGAATGTGCTTGGCACCTTCAATCATACCTTCCGCTACTTCTTCTGCCTCACGGACGTCGATCAATTGCAATTGCTCTCCTGCTTGCAGGCGTGCGCGAAGCTCAGAAGGTTCAATCAGAGCGATTTGCGTCATGGCTGGACCTCTTTTCTAATGTAAGTGGGTACTACTTGTATTGTTGGCGTGTGAGAAACGTCACACTCTCTATGTATGATAGCGAAGCGATCTCTAAGCTGTCAATTAGCCTAAATCTAAAAATTAAATAAAGATTAGTCAACCAGGTTGCTAAACCTCGACAGACCTAGATGAATATTCCTTATTTTTTAGGTGGAGAAATGAACGTTACAACTTGTATAATTAACGTAAACTAGGATGGTTTGAATCGAAAAGGAGCATGTATAATATGGATGTTATCGTTAGACCTACCCCTTCCTTGCAAGGAGAGATTGGGGCTTTGTCCTCCAAAAACTACACGACTCGTTATCTGCTTACGGCTGCACTAGCCGATGGACAAAGTACTATTTATTATCCAGCTCATAGTGAGGACAGTGACGCTATGCGTCGTTGTATCACCGATCTGGGAGCAGTGCTGGAAGAGGATGATGAAAAAATAGTGATTACAGGTTTTGGTAGCCATCCTCAAGCTGTGAAGGAACTGAACGTAGGCAATGCAGGAGCGGTGCTCCGTTTTTTGATGGGAATTGCGTCCCTATGTCCGGATGTTACATTTGTGAATACATATCCCGACTCATTGGGGAAAAGGCCCCATGACGATCTAATTGATGCATTGGGCCAACTAGGTGTTAAAGTAGATCATCGTGAAGGCAAGTTGCCAATACGTATTCAGGGTGGTCAGGCGAAGGGCGGTAAAATTCAGGTGTCCGGCTCGGTTAGCTCACAGTATTTAAGCGCTCTGTTGTTCCTTACACCTTTACTGGAGGAAGATAGTGAAATTGAAGTGCTGCATGATTTGAAATCCAAAGTGGTCATTGGGCAGACTCTAGAGGTATTGCAAGAGGCTGGTATTACTATTCATGCAAGTGATGACTACATGTCTTTCCGCGTCCCGGGGCGGCAATCCTATCAGCCACGTACGTATACTGTACAGGGGGATTATCCAGGGAGTGCTGCGGTGCTGGCGGCGGCTGCAGTAACGAATTCCGATGTTACCATCCATCGTCTTAAAGAGCAGAGCAAACAGGGAGAACGCGCTATTGTAGATGTACTGCGTATGATGGAAGTACCACTGACACATGAGAACGATACCGTTGTTGTAAAGGGGAACGGCCGATTGAAGGCCATCGAGTTTGATGGCGATGCCGCGACAGACGCTGTACTTGCCATGGTAGCTGCGGCTGTATTTGCCGAAGGTACATCTCGTTTTTATAATGTGGAAAATTTACGGTATAAGGAATGTGACCGAATTACGGATTATTTGAATGAGTTGAGCAAGGCTGGGGCTCGGGTAGAAGAACGTCAAGCGGAAATCATTGTGCATGGTAGACCGGAGGGTGTCGAAGGTGGAGTGGAAATCAACGCGCATTATGATCACCGTGTCATTATGGCATTGACGGTTGTAGGTTTGCGCGCGCAGAAGCCGCTAGTGATCAAGGATGCGCATCATGTCGCCAAATCGTATCCACAGTATTTCGACCATCTGACGACGCTTGGTGCTTCCGTAGAATGGGTAAAATAAAGGTAAGTTAAGATACAGACAGGAGGAGATAGAATGGCTTTTGAAAATCCGTCCAGAGAAGAGATTAAGAATATTTTGGAACAAGTAGGCAATATTGCGGTTGTAGGTTTGTCTGATAAATCAGACCGCACCTCATACATGGTTTCTTATGCTATGCAAAAGCGGGGATACCGGATTATTCCGGTTAATCCTGCGGCCGCAGGGCAAACAATTCTTGGAGAGACTTGCTATGCCAGTCTTGCTGAAGTACCAGAGCCCGTTGAATTGGTTAATGTATTCCGTCGTAGCGAATACTGCGCAGAGGTTGCGCGTGAAGCCGCTGCTATTGGAGCTAAGATATTGTGGCTGCAACAGGGAATTATAAGCCAGGAAGCCGCTGACATTGCGCAGGAGCATGGAATGACGGTTATTATGGATCGTTGCATTAAGGTGGAGGATTCAGTAACCCAAGCTGTTCGTAAAGGATAATCACACCTCTGACCCATGCTATATGCACATGAAGAAAACCTTCTTCCCTTGTTTCATAGGGTTGAAGGTTTTTGGTGTGAAATCAGAATCATGATACAGTATATTATACTTTCAGGAATCCATATAATGTATATATGCTTGGAATGTGATGTGGTCTAGTTAAATTCATAGGGTTATCGTTGAGTAATAAGTTATATGACCTGTAAAAGCGTAAATAAATATTTTTGGCTGACGGAACCATGGCTTTGACAAAAGTATTTATTCGGCTTACCATCAGGGATAGAAGGGAGAGGAATGCCATGAATTGGCTCGGATCCTTACAACAGCTTGGTCGTGCTGTCATGCTCCCGACGATGGTGCTACCGGCAGCTGCAATATTGCTAAGTCTCGGCAGCCTTCCTTGGGCCACGTGGGGATTTCCTATGGTGTCCGATATGGCAAATGCGGCGGGACACGGGATTTTTTATTTTTTGCCGTATTTGTTTGCGGTTGGTGTTGCACTGGGTATGTCGAATCAAGCAGGTCAGGCCGGACTGGCTGCATTGGCTGGTATGGCTATATATGATCAGGTCACATTGAGATTTGGAAACGGACTCATTCAGCCAGCGACGCTCATTGGTATCATTTTGGGGATCATTTCAGGGTTGGCCTATAATCGCTTTAAAAGCATTAAGTTGCCTGAAGTGCTTCAGTTTTTTGGGGGAACCCGATTTGTTCTGCTGCTTATTGGTCTGTTCTCTGCTGTATTTGCAGGGCTCATGTTGATTATTGCTCCGCTGATTCAACGAGGACTGGAATTTATTGTAGGCCTGGAATCGAGCTTGGGCGGTTTTGGACTGCTTATTTACGGCATTCTATACCGGCTGTTGGCAGCTTTTGGTCTTCACCATCTGCTTAACAATATATTTTGGTTTCAACTGGGTACATACAAAACGCCGTCTGGCAACGTTGTGCAGGGGGATCTGCCCCGTTTTTTTGCTGGCGATCCAACAGCGGGCTATTTCATGTCTGGATTGTTTCCCATTATGATGTTTGCGATCCCTGCGATTGCGTTAGCGATCATTCAGGAAGCTCGTGAAGATTTGAAGCCAAAGGTGCAAAAAACGTTTCTGACGGCCGCATTGGTCTGTTTTTTTACCGGAGTGTCGGAACAGATTGAGTTTGCCTTTTTGTTTGCTGCTCCTTATTTGTTCCTCGTTCATGCGGTTATGTCCGGTCTGGCCATGTGGCTTACCTTTGAACTGGACATTCATCATGGCTTTTCATATTCGGCGGGTTTTATAGATTATGTCCTTAATTTCCATCTATCACATAACGCCTGGTTGTTAATTCCAGTCGGAGTGGCATACGGGCTTGTGTATTATGTACTGTTTCGATGGGCAATCCGTCGCTTCCGGATTCCAACTCCTGGACGTGAGGAAGGCTCGGTTCTGGAGGATTGGGCCGGTAATATTCCTTACAGTGCTCCACTTATTTTGGAAGCACTCGGTGGGAAGGAGAATATTGTGCAGGTAGAAGCCTGCATCACCCGTTTACGGCTGACTGTCCATAATGACAGGCTGATTGATACCGGAGCGATGAAGGCTTTGGGATCGGCCGGGCTTATTAATCTGGGCGGAGGTAATTTACAAGTCGTATTTGGAACCTATTCAGAACTGATTCGTGAGGAAATTGCAAAGCTGATGGAGCGTGATCTCCCTCAAATTTTGTTCAATGCTCCTGTACATGGAAAAATGCTACCGATTCATGAAGTGCCTGACAAAATTTTTGCAACGAAGCTGGTTGGGGACGGTGTTGCTTTTGTTCCTGAACGCGGTGAACTTGTGTCTCCGGTGTATGGTACTGTGATGCACTTGTATCCGACCATGCACGCTTTAGGCATCTCCACACGAGAAGGACTTGAGGTTCTGCTTCACATCGGGATTGATACTTCACAGCTAAAAGGGAATTTTACTGCTATGGTAGAAGCAGGCGATACGGTGGAACCGGGGCAATTGCTGATCAAATTTGATTTGCAGGCGCTACGAGAGCAAGCTCCATCGCTGGTGACTCCTATGGTCATCACGAATCCGGATCGCGTCAAGTCGTGGAGCTTTGCTCCGTTTAAAACAGTGAAAAAAGGTCAGGCCTCGGTAATGTCCGTTGTGCTGCATGACAGGAATGTTGGAGGGGTAGAAACATGATAGAAGGCATCGGCGCCGCAGCAGGTGTGGCCATCGGGAAGGCATTTGTCCTGCCGAGCTGGGAATGGGATTTACCTGATCAAAAAATGGATACGGTAGATCTAGCGAAGGAATTTGAACGTTTGTATGAAGGGATACGTACATCCAAAAGTGAAATCCAGTTTATTAAGGATGAGTTCCGAGAGATGGTGGGAGCGGAGGAATCCAGCATTTTTGATGCTCATCTAGCGATATTGGAAGATCCGGAGTTCATGAATGAAATTAGCGGCATTATTCAGCGTCAGTATAAGGCGGCCGAGGTGGCTGTGAAGGAAGCTATTGATCATTTTGTGACAATGTTTGATTTGCTGGATGATGAATATATGAAGGAGCGGGCAATCGACATCAAGGATGTGGGGAACCGACTGCTCAAGCATTTGCTGGGCGCACCGGAAGTGACTCTTCCCAAGGACACTCAGCCCTATATCCTGGTAGCCAAAGAGCTCTCACCATCGCAATCGGCACACTTGAATCCCAGCTATGTGTTAGGGATTGTGACTATGAATGGTGGTAAAACATCGCATTCCGCGATTATGGCCCGTGCGCTTGGCATTCCACTCGTTTCTGGATTGGAGAGCAATATGAATTTGCCTGTTCAAACTGGAGATATGATGGTTGTGGACGGAGACCTGGGTAGAGTGTATGTGAATCCGGAAAAATCTGTAACAGACCACTATATCACTTTGCGTGACGAGCAGCGACGTAGAAAAGAGCAGCTTCAGGTACTCGCTTCGGTAGAAGCTGTGACCAAGGATGGAACCACGCTGAGACTGGCGGCCAATATTAGCTCCGTTAAAGAACTGGAGGCTGCTTTGAAGCATGGAGCTCAAGGTGTGGGGCTGTTCCGCACGGAATTTTTATATATGGATCGTAAATCTGCTCCTAATGAAGAGGAGCAGTATCAAGTATATCGACTAATAGCGGAAAAGGCAGGCAATCACTCCGTAGTCATCCGTACATTGGATATCGGCGGCGATAAGCCGTTGGATTATCTTGAGCTCCCAGAGGAAGAAAATCCTTTTCTAGGTTATCGTGCTATACGGATTAGTCTGGATTGGAAGGAAATGTTTAAAACTCAGTTGACTGCAATTTTGCGAGCCAGTGCAACGGGGAATATCAAGGTCATGTATCCGATGATCTCATCCGTGGAGGAAGTCCGTCAGGCAGATGCTCTTTTGAAAGAAGCTATGGCGGATTTGGATGCAAGAGGGCTTGCCTATAATCCTAAAATTCAGCGAGGGATTATGATTGAGGTTCCAGCTGCAGCGATGATCGCGGATCTATTAGCAGCTGAAACCGACTTTTTTAGTATCGGAACGAATGATCTAGTTCAGTATGTACTGGCTGTAGACCGTATGAATGAGCAGATTGCGCATATGTATCATCCATACCACCCGGCTGTACTTCGAATGCTGCGCATGACTGCACAAGCGGCACATCATGCCGAAATTGATGTGAGTGTCTGCGGTGAGATGGCTGGAGATGAACGATCCGTTCCACTTTGGCTGGAACTGGGAATACATCAGCTCAGTATGTCCCCCCAATCTTTGTTGCGGGTCAAGCATCGTGTGCTGAATACGACTGCATCTGAAGCAATGGCAATCGCTCGTGCTTGCTTTGGCATGTCCACTGGTGCAGCGATCGAAGACAAGCTGACTGCTGCTAATATCAGCTGTACCCCGGCCGGACCCGGGCGGCCGTAATATTTTAATATCCGCAATGCTTAGCTTGGCTCGTACAAAAAAGCACCTTCAAAACCATGAATAAAGTGGTTTTGAAGGTGCTTTTTCGATATAGCCATAGATAAGGTTACTCAAGTCCTAAATGTGCGGACTACATATCTTATTTCCGAGCGCTATTAGCTAATACATCGCAGAACGCTTTTCCGTAAGGTGGAAGATCGGGCGGTCGACGAGCGGATACAATGTGTCCGTCTGTCACAACAGCTTCATCCTTCCAGATTGCTCCTGCATTTTCCATATCATCACGGATACCTGGCGTGGAGGTAACTGTGACACCATCCAATATTTTAGCAGAAATCAGTACCCAGCCTGCATGACAGATTTGTCCGATGGGTTTATGTGCGGCATGAAACTCCTGTACAAGTTGAATAACCTTGGGGTAGCGGCGCAGTTTATCGGGCGCCCAACCACCAGGGACAAGAATACCGTCATAATCGCTACTATTGAGTTCTTCAAAGGCATATTCTGCTTCAGCAGGTACGCCGTATTTTCCAATATATTTTTTCCCCTTTTCAGCACCGGCTAAATGTACCTCTGCGCCTTCTTCACGAACACGATACACCGGGTACCATAATTCCAGATCCTCGAATTCCTCATCTACGAGGGCAATGACCTTTTTTCCGGTAAGTCTTGACATCTAACCATCCTTTCATGGGTCACATATGACACCTTTGTTTTGTAATCTGTACTTTTACATCTTAAGAAAAAGTAAGCCCGAAGTCCATTCCTTCGCAGATTCTCAGGTTAGGAGTCGCTCTTTTACAACAATCGCCGTCATTTTTTGACCCTCTAATGCCTTGGTAATTTGTTCATTGCTGCAATCTGTGGAAGGATTTGAGACCCCAAAGTCGAAATAAAAAAAGGTATGATAGATTTTATAGAGTTAACAAATATTTTATAGACTAGTAGATAGATATATCTGGATGCTGAAGAGATCCTTATATAGTTTGATCCTATGTAATGAGGTGGTAAAAGTGCAAAAGCAATGCCAATGCGGTGAACCGATGGGACTGGAATTACGAAAGGTAATATATGCGAGTAAGGTTGAAATTTTGCATGTTCCTGTATTTTCATGCCCGTCATGCTTTTCCAGTGAGGTTCTGCAACATGTGACGAAGGACATTAAGGAACTTCTACAAAGTCTAGGGAGCAAACCTGCGCCCCGGCGAATATCTTTTGCTCGCAACAATGAACTGGCAGAAATTATTCGCAAGCTTGTACTGGAGGAAGCGGACAATCCCAATGTTGATTGGCAATCTGCTTTGGAGGAGCGAATGGAGCTTCGAATTAATCTCTTGCTGGATCTTTATCGCTATGCGAGAAGCCTAGGAGATGAAGACTGGATGAATGATGTAGAGAAAAGATTGGTTCAATTATCCGGTTTTACCAGTAAATCGGTGTTCACGAATACGAAAAACTAAAAAATATGAAAATTTTCATGGTCACCATTGGATTTTACATGTTCTTTTTGTTACGATGAGAATAGGCCATACGACAAGACACAGAAAGGAATGTATATCCAATGGCGACGATGACGAAAATGACTACTATTCAACAATTAAATACGGCTCTGGAAGCGTCATCAGACAAACCGTTACTCCTCTTTAAGCACAGCACACGTTGTCCGATAAGTGCAGGCGCATACCAGGAAGTGGAGTCTTATTTGGAAGGTGCTCCCGACGAAAATATTGAATACGGTATCATTTATGTAGTAGAAGATCGGCCGGTGTCCAATGCGGCTTCGGACAAGCTTCAGGTGAAACATGAATCGCCGCAAGCCATTTTAGTCAAGGACGGGGAGGCTGTCTGGCATACATCCCATTCGAATATTACAGCCCGTGCGCTCCACGATCATCTCACATAGATAGAATGAGTGCTGTCGTTGCATAAAGTAGTATTTTGTCGTATCATGGTTCTAATTAGTTGATCTAGGATTCGGTTGAAAATTTATTGGCAATGGAGAGAAGGAATGTGACGGTAACGATCTATGATGTAGCTCGCGAAGCTGGGGTCTCAATGGCGACAGTGTCCCGCGTAGTTAACAATAATCCTAATGTAAAACCTCAAACTCGCAAGAAGGTGTACGAAGCGATTGAACAATTGGGATATCGCCCAAATGCGGTAGCTAGAGGTCTGGCCAGCAAGAAGACAACGACTGTTGGCGTTGTTATTCCGGATATATCGAACTCAATTTTTGCAGAAATTGCGCGCGGTATTGAGGATATTGCAAATATGTATCACTATAACATCATTTTATGTAATGCCGACAAACGGAAAGAAAAAGAGATCCGTGTTATCAATACGTTACTTGAAAAGCAAGTCGACGGGCTTCTGTTCATGGGCGGCACAGTAACGGACGAGCATATTCAAGCGTTCCACACAGCTGCTGTCCCTATTGTTCTATGTGCAACGAGTGATGAAAAAGGTAGCTATCCTTCGGTCGATATTGACCATGAAGCCGCTGCTTTCGATGCGGTTAACACATTGATCCGCCATGGACACCGTCA
Source organism: Paenibacillus sp. lzh-N1 (assembly GCF_002872435.1). Classification (NCBI taxonomy): domain Bacteria; kingdom Bacillati; phylum Bacillota; class Bacilli; order Caryophanales; family Paenibacillaceae; genus Paenibacillus; species Paenibacillus sp. lzh-N1. The sequence continues at coordinate 3,865,741 of NZ_CP025696.1, forward strand.
AATCGCAATGATCAGTGGTACGCTTCAAGACCCTGCAAATGGTTATGCACGTTTCCAAGGTTACAAGAGAGCATTGGAAACAGCCGGAATTGATTATCAGGAAGATCTCGTGCGAATCGGGAATTACCGCTATGAATCCGGTGTTGAAGCCATGAAATACTTCCTCGGTCTGAAGAAGAAACCAAGTGCTATTTTTGCCGCTACAGATGAAATGGCAATTGGTGCGATTCATAGCATTCAGGATGAGGGATTGAAAGTACCTGATGATTTTTCGGTCATCAGTGTTGACAATATTCGCATGGCCTCCATGGTTCGTCCTCAGCTGACAACCGTCGCACAACCAATGTACGATTTGGGTGCGGTAGCAATGCGTTTGCTAACCAAGCTGATGAAGAAGGAAAACGTGGAGAACTCTCGCGTTATTTTGCCGCACGAAACTATTTTACGGTTATCAGTTAATTATTTAGACTAGCGACAGTGCTGAATAGGATATACCTTCGATGAAAGCTCCTTTGACGGAGCTTTTTTCGTAGATACATATTCTCTTGTGAAATCATCATCAAACTAAGAAACGAGGGATGCGTTATGAGCCGACTTTATGGATTAATGGGTGCTATGGATGAAGAAATTGAATTGCTGCTCTCGGCGATGACGGAAGCAAGCAAGACGACCAAGGCGGGAATCACATACACTACAGGAATGATTCACGGGCAAAGGGTGGTTGTCTGCAAGTCCGGTGTGGGCAAAGTCAATGCTGCGGTAACAACACAAATCCTGATTGATCATTTTGGCGTAGAACAAATTATATTCACGGGAGTGGCAGGGGCGGTACACCCGGATTTAAACATTGGGGATATTGTCATTTCATCAACATGTATGCAGCATGACATGGATGTAACGCCTTTGGGTTATGCCAGAGGGGTCATTCCTTATCAGGACACCTCAGAGTTCGCGGCCGATCCCGAACTTGTCCGCCTGGCTGAACAAGCCTGCGAATCGTTTGGAGATCGATATATTGTCGGAAAAGTACTTTCCGGCGATCAATTTGTCGCAAGCCGTGAGATAGTAACAGCATTGCATCAAGAAATGGACGGTGCTTGTACCGAGATGGAAGGCGCCGCAGTGGCTCAGACAGCTCATATGAATGCTGTGCCTTATGTTGTCCTACGATCTATGTCAGATAAGGCTGATGGATCGGCTCACGTGAATTATGCTGAGTTTACAGTGGAAGCTTCACATCGTTCACACCGTATTGTGGAGTTCATGCTCAAGCATTTGGATTAAGGGTGTAATTTTTTCAATACATGAATCTTCGGACAAACCGGATGCGGTCAAACTGTTCTCGTGATTCGAGGGGCACATCATCTCCCATTCGTACCATCAGACAGTTCGCAGGATGTGAGCATATTTCAGGATCATCCGTGGCGTACCATATCATATTTACGGTTTTCATTAGGCGTTCCATCATGCGGCGGTATTCCCATACGGAAAGACCGCTGCCTTTTAAATCCCAGTGCCAGTAATATTCGGTTGTAAAAATAATATAGGATTCGAGCTGTCCGTCTTCAAAGGCAATCCGAATCATTCGGCTACCTAGGCCCAATCCGCGATAGTCATCGGCTACCTCGACAGCTCCGAGTTCCAGTAAATTCTTCATGCCAGCTTCCGACCAGCGTTCCATCTCATCAGGATAGTGAAAAGTAACGTATCCCAGAAGGGTTTCTCCGTCATGGGCAATGATAATTCTGCCTTCTGGCAGTTCTGAAATTTCCACCAGCGCCTCGAATTGCTCCTTTGGTTTACGAAAGGCGTCCAATTGCGTATGCATTTGAAATGAACGCAATCGATCAGCGGATACCGGTCCTTCTACATAGATGGTTTGTCCGTTGTGATCCAGCGTGTCCAAGTGGTACAATTTTAAATGCTGCATGGGTGCGACCTCCTTGTTTGCCATCAGTAGCTCTTCATATCCCCTACTTATAACAAAAAAACAAATAAATGAAAAGGATGGTCGTCACATCCTTACCTATGATATACTGATTTAGACACGAATTGTTCACAATTAAGTGCTTTAAATCAAACCACAAATCAAAAGAAATCATTTGCACTATTAACTTTGTAAGCGCTATTTTGTTCTGTGTAATTCTCATTATTCTATTGTGAGGAGGCTGAACGCATGAAGATTGAAGAACTCCAGGCTGTAGTTCCCACATCCAACATGGGCTCTTATGAACAAGCTTACAACAACTTTCAGTGGGAAGATGTAGAACGTCATTTTACGTGGTATGAAACAGGCAAAGTGAATATGGCACATGAAGCGATTGATCGACATGTAGAGGAAGGTCGGGGTGATAAAGCAGCACTTTTGTATTGTGATGCAAACCGTCATGAAACCTACACCTTTTCTCAGCTTCGTGCCAGCTCGAACAGGTTCGGAAATGTGCTGCGCAAATACGGTATTGGTAAAGGGGAACGGGTGTTTATATTCATGCCGCGTTCACCTGAACTGGTCATTAGTATGCTTGGGGTTTTAAAGGTAGGCGCTGTTGTCGGTCCACTGTTTGAGGCGTTTATGGAAACGGCGGTTAAAGATCGCTTGGAGGATAGCGGGGCGGTGGCATTAGTAACCACACCTGCGCTTCTTTCACGGGTAAAACGTGAGGAGCTTCCTGAGTTGCGTCATATTTTTGTGATCGGTGATATGGACGAACGGGAGCAGGGAATTATTGATTTCGAAACGGAAATGCTCACATCCTCAGAAGAGCTTGAGCCCGAATGGCTGAGTCGTGAAGATGGATTAATTATTCACTATACATCAGGCTCAACGGGCAAGCCCAAAGGCGTGTATCATGTACAAAATGCAATGATTCAGCATTACTATACGGGTAAAATGGTGCTGGATCTGCGGGAAGATGATGTATATTGGTGTACTGCGGACCCTGGCTGGGTTACGGGAACGTCATATGGCATTTTTGCTCCTTGGCTAAATGGAGCAACAAATGTCATCCGTGGAGGCCGTTTCAGCCCAGAGGACTGGTACCGTACGATTGAACGTCACGAAGTGACTATTTGGTATAGTGCTCCTACGGCGTTTCGGATGTTGATGAGCGCAGGGGAGCAGGTAGTTTCCAACTATGATCTCAGCAGCTTGCGGCATGTATTATCCGTTGGGGAGCCGCTGAATCCCGAGGTAGTGAGATGGGGGTGGCAAGTATACACACAGCGTATTCATGATACTTGGTGGATGACGGAAACAGGAGGCCAGTTGATCTGTAATTACCCAGAGCTGCCGATTAAGCCAGGTTCGATGGGAAAGCCACTTCCAGGTATTCAAGCTGCTATTTTGGACGACAGAGGCCAGGTGTTGCCTCCTAATAGGATGGGACATTTGGCGATTCGTACACCATGGCCATCCATGATGAACCGTATATGGAACAACCCAAATAAGTTTCAGGAATATTTCCGCTTTCCCGGTTGGTATGTATCCGGTGATTCAGCTTATATGGATGAGGACGGATATTTCTGGTTTCAGGGAAGAATTGATGATGTTATCAACTCCTCCGGAGAGCGCATCGGACCTTTTGAGGTGGAGAGCAAGCTTCTGGAGCATCCTGCTGTAGCGGAAGCTGGAGTCATTGGGAAACCAGATACTGTTCGAGGAGAGATCATTAAAGCATTTGTCGCCCTGCGTGATGGCTATACCGCGTCGGAAGCGTTACAACAGGACATTTACCGCTTCGTCAAGGAAGGGCTGTCTGCTCATGCTGCTCCGCGTGAAATTGAATTTAAGGAAAAGTTACCCAAAACCCGTTCCGGTAAAATTATGAGACGTGTGCTGAAAGCCTGGGAGCTTAACCTTCCTACAGGTGACCTGTCTACCATTGAGGATTGAATTGATGCATGTTTGCACTAAAAAGGGAGTCTCCATAGCCATTATAGCTATGAAGACTCCCTTTTTTATTAGGGTGAACTCATTCATCTCACCCAAAATATTGCTTCTTGTTTTTGTCTTGAACTATGGACGAACGGCTCCAGAAGGAGCCGATTCCCCCATGGTATTCATGGAAGTAACACGGAACCAGCCTTTGGGCTTGCGGCCTGGTTTATACTCAAAGTTGGTGTTTGCGGTAGAGCCTATGTTTTTAAAAGGCTCCGCACCGCTTTCACTGTAATATACGTTATAGCCTGTTATAGCGTCCGCAGGCTTTCCTGCACTCCATTGGAGCACTACGGACGTGCCTGCCGCTTTAGCTTGGGGCTGTTCAGGAGCAGTAGGAACTTCTGTAGGCTGCGCACCTGTTTCATCTCTCTCGCCCGGAATATCTGGTGACTCAGAATCTGCAGGTGGCACTACAGGCACTGTACTTGCTTTGGTACTTGGCCCAGATTCATGTCCTCCCACATCAACGGCAGTCACATAGTAACTTGCACTGCCTCCACCAGGGCTGTCAGAGAATACCTTGGAGCCATCAGCCATGACAACCTTGCCAAGCCGCTCGAAGCTGCCTCCATCTGTAGAACGATATAGACGGTAACCTACAACATCACTGTTTCCGCTTGGGCTAAAGCTAATTATGGCCTTGCCGTCACTATAGCTTACGCTGACGCTAGATGGAGCGTTAGGAGCTGCCCCATCGTCCCTGCGTGGATCAATCTGAGTAGGAGCTTCTTTATCTGCATCTTGAGGCAGATAGTAGGACAACGAATTGTGCCGTCTCATCACTGTAAAGGCTTGCTGAAGCTCTTTAATCAATTCTGAGATTGGCTTTTCCCGTTTTCTAACGGTCCGTTCATACAACATATCATCTGGCGTACCATCACGTGGAATGTAATTTACACCCTGATAGGTAATATATTTCGCACGGGTAACGCCATTTTCACTGTTTTTGGGTAAATATTTACTGTTATAAATGTCTGAACCATAAGCGGATGCTGTCCGGCTTACAATACCGTCAGGTCTCTTGAAACTATCCGTTTGGAATAACTGAGAATCCTTAGCCGTTACTTCATTCATGATTAGAGCCCATAGACGACGAGCCCGCTCTTTTTGTGCTTTCGTTTCAAGCTTATTGACAGGTTGCTTGTAACCAACCCACACTCCCAGCGTGACGTCAGGTGTAAAACCCTCGAACCACACATCGGTGTAGGATTGCGTAGTGCCTGTCTTACCGGCAATCGGAATCTTGCCGGATTGATTAAAGTTACGTCTCACCAGTCTGCCTGTGCCTTCCGATACGGCTGTACGTAACATATCCGTCATCAAGTAGGCGGTTTGTGGTGTGAAGGCTTGCACAGGATTAGGCTGATGCTTGTATACAATATTGCCTTGCGAATCCACGATCTTTTCGATCATATAGGCATCATTAAACACACCGCCATTTGGGATGGCTCCATATGCATTGGTGAGCTCCTCAACGGTTACCCCGTGGGCCAAGCCGCCGAGTACACCAGTTTGGGCGTTGTTATCGCTTGGTTCCAAGGTGGTGATACCCAGTTTTTTAGCAAAAGCCCAAGCCTTATTGATCCCTACCTTTTCGTTAAACAGCTTGAGTGCTATCGTATTTAGCGATTGATTCAGTGCATAACGCGCTGTGACTAATCCTTGGTAGCGGTTGTTGGAATTTTTCGGGATGTGATATCCATTACTGCCATCTTTCAAAATAATAGGAGCATCGTCCACAATCGTGCCAGGCTGTACGAGACCGCTGTCCAAAGCAGGCAGATAAGCAGCAATCGGTTTCATGGCTGAACCCGGCTGGCGTACCATCTGGGTAGCATAGTTCATTTGCTCTTTTTGGAAGTCCCGACCTTCCATCATGCCGAGAATGGCACCGGTTTTATGCTGAATCAGAATGGCTGCCGCTTGCTCGTCACCCTTGGTTTTACTAGTAGCAGAGAAGTTGTCCTTATTTTCTGCAATTTGACGCATAGATTTGTACACGCTCTTATCAATGGTGGTATATACCATATAGCCGCCTGTGCGAAGCTGCTGTTCGGCTTCTTTGAGCAAGTCGTTATCATCCTTGGTTTTGGTATCTGCACTGGCATTAGCCGCTTGACTCGGATTGGTGACAGACATGAGTGCCTGCGCAGCTTGCCGCTCTGTTTCCATCATAAGATATGGATAGGTGTTATAAGCCTTAACAGTGCGTGGTGCGAGAGATTTTTTGATATCAAAAGCCATCGCTTCATCATATTGTGCTTTATTGATTTTGTTCTCCTCCAGCATTCGGCTGAGCACCAGGTGCTGGCGGTTGATCGCTCTTTTAAAACCAGCTTCATTAAATTCGCCTTTACCGTTGTAAGCAGAATAAGAAGAAGGGAGTTGTGGCAAACCTGCCAGATAGGCAGCTTGGGCTACATTAAGCTTGCCCAAATCATTCTCATTAAAAATACCTTTGGCCGCTGCTTTAATACCAAAGACGTTGTAACCGCTTGATCCGTTACCAAAGGGTACCTTATTGAGATAGGCTGTAATTATTTGCTGCTTGCTCAGGAAGCGCTCCAGGCGCAGAGATAGTAAAATTTCTTTGACCTTGCGGTCATCCGTACGATCAAGATTTAAAAAGACACGACGTGCAAGCTGCTGGGTAAGAGTACTCCCTCCAGTTTGTACGGATTCATGTAGTGCCTTTTGCTTCACAGCACGCAGCGTTCCCGACAAATCGACACCTTTATGCTCGTAAAAATGGTTATCTTCAATGGCAATGACTGCGTCAATGACGAGCTGAGGAATCTCCTTAAATGTAACAGGTCTTCGATCTTCCTCGGTCCGAAGCTGCCCGATGGGAGAGCCATCATTGAAATAAGCGAAGCCTGTAATTGCATTTTTATCTACTTCCTGTAGAATCGTAGATCTGGAACGCACGGGCTCGTTTTTTACAATAGAAGCAATATAGCCGGCGGCGGTTCCTCCTGCGAATAGTGCTCCCATAAAACCGATGATGACGACCCACTTTATGACACGGCCGAGCCTTCGCATGGTTCTCCGTAAGCGGGAAGGCTTTGGCTCTGATACATTGTTTTTTTCTTCAACCATTAAGTCTTCCTCCTTTATAACAGCCATTATTATAGCATAAAATTACAAAATGAACCCATATGCTAAAAAGCCTGTCTTTTGGTGTCGTTGACTACATAAAAACAGTGTGTTATAAATAGGTCAAAGTAAATATCGTGAAAAGCAGAGAAAGACTTCAGTAGAAGGCGGAATCACGTTGTGCAGAGAGCCGATGGGTGGTGTGAATCGGTAGCGTCCCTCCTTTGAATTACCGTCTGGAGCTGTCTGGATGAATGGAAGGCTTTTGCAGGTTTGCGAAGCTCACCATAGTAATCCGGTACCGGGTGTAGACCCGTTATAGGAATGAAGTGAAAGAAACGTTTGTTTTTGCATACGTTTCTTTAATTAGGGTGGTAACGCGAGCAGCTCCTTCTCGTCCCTTGGGATGAAAGGGGCTTTTTGGTTTGTTTAAATAGTAATTTTTGGATGAAAAATAGGAGGGATTCAGGATGAAGTGGGAAGAATTGAAGCCTGAGCAACAGGCAGAGGTAGAACGACAACTAGAAGTGATACGTCGTGGAGTAGCGGAAATTGTACCTGAAGATGAGCTGAAGCGTAAGGTTATTAAATCGGTTGTTAGCGGCGAGCCACTCAAAATTAAGCTGGGTTTGGATCCGTCTGCGCCCGACATTCACATCGGACATACGGTTGTTATGCACAAACTGCGCCAGTTTCAGGAATTAGGGCACCAAGTGCAACTGATTATCGGAGATTTTACAGGCAGAATTGGTGATCCGACAGGTAAATCGGAGACCCGCAAGCAACTGACTGAGGAAGATGTACAGCGCAATGCACAAACATACAAGGAACAAATCTTTAAGATTCTCGATCCTGAAAAGACAAAGGTATACTACAATTCCGAATGGTTAGGACCGATGTCTTTTGCGGATGTGGTAACCCTGTCTGCCAAAGTAACGGTTGCCCGTATGTTGGAGCGGGATGATTTTACAAAAAGATACCAAAACGGCTTGCCGATCAGCATCCATGAGTTCTTTTACCCGCTGATGCAGGGCATGGACTCCGTGGCTCTCCAAAGCGATATAGAATTGGGAGGGACAGATCAAAAGTTTAATCTGCTGATGGGCAGAACCCTGCAAAAAGAATACGGAGTGGAGCCGCAGGCAACTATTACATTACCACTGCTTGAGGGTCTTGATGGCGTTCAGAAGATGAGCAAAAGTTTGGGGAACTACATTGGTGTGGATGAGGAGCCAAACGAAATTTACGGTAAATCGATGTCCGTTCCTGACGAGCTGATGCTGAAATATTTTGAGCTTGCAACGGATATTACCAATGAGGAGCTGGCAGAGCTGGCGAAAGGTATTAAGGAAGGTTCAGTGCATCCACGTGATGCCAAAATGAAACTGGCCGGAACATTAGTCCGCATGTACCACGGTGAAGAGGCGGCGGAAGCGGCCAAGCAGCATTTTGTGACCGTATTCCAACAACGTGCGCTTCCTGACGATATTGAAGAATTCACTTTGACAGCTGATCAGTTAGAAGAAGGCGGCATTCGTGTGATCCAGTTGCTGACTCATCTAGGCTTTGCAGCATCTAACGGTGAGGCCAAGCGTAGTATTCAGCAGGGTTCAGTCAAAATTAATGAAGAGAAGTGGACTGATGTGAACGAAGCATACAAGCCGCAAGAAGGCGACATTGTACAGGTAGGTAAACGGAAATTTGCTAAAATCAAGCTCGGATAATTAAAATACATTCACTAGCAGCGTTGAGATTGATTTTACATCTCAGTGCTGCTTTTTTTATTTCTGCCAAATGAAAAGCCGTGGTAAACTTAGCACAAATAATCAAACAAGTAGGTAAAGAGTTTTACATAATGAATACGTGGGTTGCCCAATGTGGGCGTAGGCTACATAAATAACAAGTGCGGGGAAGGATTATATGGACTACTTTAAACGAATTCAGTGTGCGATTGAGTTTATTGAATTGAATCTCCGGGAAGATTTAAAAATTGCCGAGGTTGCTTCACAGGCATACTTTTCAGCTTTTCATTTCCAGCGGGTTTTTCAGGCCATTTCGGGTTTTACAGTGCAACAATATATAAGAAGGAGAAGATTGTCCGAGGCGGCTAAACGGCTAAAGCAATCCAATCAAAAGGTATTGGACATTGCTATTGAGTATCAGTACAACTCGCAAGAAGCTTTTACTCGCGCATTTGAAAAAAGTTTTGGGATCACCCCTGGGAAATATCGTAACTGTGATATTGAGCTTTCTGGTCAAAGCAAAATCAATTTTCTGGATTACCAAAAAAACGCAACGGAGGAATTAGAGGTGAACAAGCCTGTGATATTGCAACTCGAAACGACCAAAATTGTAGGATATGAATATAAAACAAATCTGAATAATGAGCAGCACTATAAAGAAATCCCAGGATTTTATGAACACTTTGGCGCACATGAATATTTTATGTGTATTCCGAATAAAATCGCTCCGGGAATGTCATATGGGATTGCCTGTCGATTTGAAGATAACGGTGCATTTTCATTTCTGGTGGGTGAGGAAGTTGAAAAAGAGTCAAAAGAACTGGCAGAGGGTTTCATATATATGGAGATTCCAGCAGGCAAGTATGCTGAGTTTGACGCTTCAGGTTCAAAAGGACGAGTTCAGAATATACGAGACTTTATCTACGGCACATGGCTTCCTAATTCTAATTTTGAACGGAGGGAGGGGCCTGATTTTGAAATTACGGACGTGATGAATTCCTATCCTGATCATTTGAATATGAAAGTGTACATCCCCATTGAATAAAAATCTCAGGCTTAAATGTGGGGAATATAAAAAGCACCCGAATGAATTCGGGTGCTTTTTGGTGCTAATGCAAGGATTAGCGGTTGTAGAACTCGACGATTTGTTTTTCATCGATATCTTGGGACAATTCAGCACGCTCAGGCAAACGAATGTATTTACCTTCCAGAGCTGCGTCATTGTACTCCAGGTAAGCTACCAAGTGGTTACGGTTTTCCAAAGCTTCTTTGATGGAAGACAGGGAACGACTTCTTTCACGAAGACCGATCACGTCGCCAGGGCTTACTTGGTAAGAAGCGATGTCAACTTTTTTGCCGTTCACAGTAACGTGACCATGAGCTACCAATTGACGTGCGCCTGCACGGGAATTAGCAAAGCCAAGACGGAATACAAGGTTGTCCAGGCGGCTTTCCAGCAAGAACATAAAGTTTTCACCAGCGATACCGTGCATGTGTTGAGCTTTGTTGAACAGGGTACGGAATTGTTTTTCACCCAAACCGTACATGTGGCGCAGCTTTTGTTTTTCTTGAAGCTGCATACCGTAGTTACTGATTTTTCTCCGTTGGTTTGCACCATGTTGTCCCGGAGGGAAAGGGCGTTTCAATTCTTTACCTGTGCCGCTCAGGGAAATACCGAGACGACGGCTCAATTTAAATTTAGGACCAGTGTAACGTGCCATTATAGAGTTAACTCCTTCATAATTAAAATTTGAGTTGGGGCTCTCTTTGCGCTCCAATTTGTTCGGCGCTACCTAGAAGGTGAGACGCACTACTGACAGAAAAGTTCAGCCGCTGTCCTGTCAGCAACAAATAAGATGAGGGTGACACAAACTGTTACGCCCAAAATTTAAGATCCGCACAGTAGATAGTTCTGCCGTACAGTCTTTTTCAATAATATATATTATATGTTATAGTGGGTCAATGTCAAGTAGAGAAAAAGAATGAAAACGTCAAAATTTGTCGATAGGGCTTAAGAACTAAAAAGGTGGGACGAATTTCTGAAAAATGGATGCAAATTTCTAAAGTTGAGAGTAAAATAGATCATATTATGAGCTATAGTGGTGTATAGCCGCTGTCTTGGTACAGCTAATTTTGCTGTGAAGGAGCGCCTTAATATGTCGGAATTTTCAACAACGGATCAGCAAACGCTTGACAGTAAAACAGTGCAGGCTAGCGGTGCTCCGCTGTTTGATGATAAAGGATATACGTCTTTTGCCTGGCTCCAGAACATGGATATGACACCCTATGATTACCCCTATATTAATCAACTTCTCGTCCAAGGATATCGGAATTGGTTACAGCAGAGCAATGGTATATCCTGGATCAGTGAAGAGTATACTGCTGTCTTTAATTTTACAGGTGTTCGGGTTGCTGGTAGGGAAGAGGATGATGACGAGGATTTAGAGTTGGTCGAGCGTTGTTGCATATCTAGAGAGATGGAAGTGAGCCAGCGTAAACTTCGAGATGGGAGCCTTGCATTTGTATACATGGTTCCCATACTATGCCGCAATTACAAGAGAGAGCCTTTCGCCGCTCTTCGTTTTACACGGCCTGCTCAACATTTTGTCTCGAATCAGGACGCATTGTTAGTGGCTTCTTTGCATTTTAGATCCTGCTTTTACTCGAAGTTTGAGTATATATTTATGGAAGATATCCTAGGGATGCAGAATCGGAGTGAACGTGAAGGCAGACGCCGCTCTATTTTATTTCAGATTGTAAAACGGATGCATGACAAGATTGATGTGGAAGGCGTGCTGGATGAAGTATTTGGAAGTATCGCCTATTTGTTTCCCCATGTGGATATCACGTTGTATATGAGTCAGGATCGGCACAGTCGAAATCCTCAGGTCAAGCCTTTGTTGCTACATGAACGGGACGAGGATGTATGTGTCCGTGCATTTATGAAAGGGCAAATGGCTGTGAATGAGCCTGCCGGTCCACAAGATGAAATAACTGAAATCGGTATCCCGTTACGTGGCAAGCAGGGCGTATATGGTGTTTTCCATATGATTCTTCCGGCAGGTGCGGATAGTATGGAAAAAGTGGACGTAGAGCTGATTGCGATGATGGCAGATACAGCTGGCACCGCATTTGAAAATGCGAAGCTGCTGGAGCAATCGAATGTACTTATCCATGAATTACGGCTCATTAATGAGTTGGTTCAGCGTTTGAATCAGAGCCTGAAATTAAATGAAATATTTGAGTTTGCCGTGCAGGAATTATTAAAAATGTTCATGGCCGACTTTTGTTGTATTGTGCAGCTGGATCAGGATGGAAGTTGCTTTAGGGTGATGTCAAGCAATGTGGAAAGTTTAAAGCTGGAGAGTTACCCTCGTGAAGGTGGATTTGCTGGACTGATATGCAAAACAGGAGAACCCGTGATTGTGTCTGACTATAGAAAGGATGGGAAGATATCCTCTCGGTTTATGGATACGACGGACTCTCAGTCTTTGATGGCTGTGCCTATGAAGAACAGGGGGACTCCTAGAGGGGTTATATTATTGTCGAGCAAGCTTCCACATTTTTTTTCTTACGATAATTACAAGATGCTGCAAATGCTAGCTCCTCATATCGGACTGGCCGTAACCAATGCTATGCTACATGCCGAGGTGCGGCGTCTGGCTAATATGGACATGTTAACAGGTTTATATGTACGTCATTATGTAGACCGAATTATTCAGGAACATCAGGAAAAGGATTTCTGTGGCTCTCTTATTTTGGTTGATATTGATCAATTCAAGCAGGTGAATGATACGTATGGGCACCAGACGGGTGACGAAATTCTGAAAAGCGTTAGCAATATTGTTCGCTCGGCGACTCGTGATGAGGATGTATGTGCCAGATGGGGCGGAGAGGAGCTTGCCATTTATTTGCCGCAGTTGGGGGTTCAACAGGCACTGGGATATGCAGAAAAAATACGTAGCTGTGTACAGCATGAAACTAATCCTCAGGTGACTGTTTCTTGCGGGATTGCCGAATGGAACTGGCTGGACGAGCAAATCAGCATCGAATCTTTATTTTATAGGGCTGATATGGCCTTGTATGAAGCGAAAAATGAAGGACGTAATCGTATAGTTATTGATCATGTAGGCGATATGTAGAGAATATTCCTTAGGGAATGTTCTCTTTTTGTTTTGCATAACCGATTGTAGACAGGTAATCCTAAGCATAGCTATAACCTGGATGTTCTGAAACAGAATTTTTATCATGATTTATAGTCATGTTTAGGATAGGACGGATGATGGTATGCATTGGAGAAAGCAATGGGTAATGCGGGGCTGTATGTTTCTGATTATATGTGTGTTAAGCGGTTGTGCACTGGATCGGCAATATACTCCTGAGCAGATTTTTAGAAGAGCTGTTGCAGGAATGGCTGGCAGAGAGAGGATAACGTTTATCGGACAGACTAGAATCAGAACTGACGGCCTGCCTACGACTAAACAGTTTGAATATCGCGGGAAGCTAAAAAATCACGATGAACTAATCATGCACTGGGGATCTGCAGAGGCTTTGCGTAAGCAAGGCGACTATGTAGCACTGAAAGAAGATAAGTTTGAGCCTGGTGTTACACATGAACGGTTTCTTCGTCAAAATGGAAAATGGATTGCGCTGACATCTGGGGATACTTCTATGGTTCAAAATGGCATGTTAAATCGCTTCAATCCGATACAGGAGCTTGAGGAATTAAACACACTGAATAAGAGCATTCGTATGGAAAAGGGAGCTGCCCGGGGAACTTGGATGGTGAGGATTGAACCAGAACCTGCCTCAGCAAAGCGTTGGTTGAAAGAACGTTTAATGGAAGAAATGAATACGTTAAATCCTCAAATCAGGATATTAAAAACGCAGCATACAAAAACGAACCAAGAGCTGCAACAAAAGCTGAGTCAAGTATGGAAGCAGAGTTGTGAGGATATGAACAATCAGCTGGAGCATTCCAATGTGCGGACTGTGTACCATTTAACTATAGACCGCCAGACGGGTTTGCCTTTAAAGCTGTCGTCAGAATGCCGAATTTCCCGACAAGTTGCGAATGAAAAGCTGCACCAAGAGGCTCTGATAACCAGAGTTGCTTTTGAGGACTACAAGTAACGGAGCGGGCATGATACAATGGGATTTGAATTAACCGTTGTTCAAAAAGAGCGAAATAAAGAAGGAGAGACACTACATGAAAGATCCTAGAATACTTAAGCTGGCGGAAAATCTGGTAGGTTACTCTGTTGAAGTGCAGCCTGGAGAAAATGTATTGATCGAAATGATTGGTACAGAGCGTGACTTGCTTAACGCCATCATTCATGAAGTTGGTAAAAAAGGCGGAAATGTTTTTGTTCAGCTTACAGATCGTAAGGTGCAGAGCGCTATGCTTCGCAATGCAACAAAGGAAATGCTGGAAACTTGGGCTGAAATTGACCTCAACCGGATGAAACAAATGCACTGTTACATCGGAATTCGTGCAGGCGAAAATGTAAATGATCTGTCAGATGTACCGGAAGATAAAATGAAAATGTATAATTCCATTTATCAGCATGCGGTACATAGCGAACAACGAGTGAAACACACCAAATGGGTAGTGCTGCGTTATCCGAATGACAGCATGGCTCAATTGGCCAATATTAGCACTGAAGCATTCGAAGATTTTTATTTCGATGTATGTAACCTGGATTACGCGAAAATGGACAAGGCTCAAGATGCATTGGCAGACCTGATGAACCGGACAGACAAAGTACGAATCAGCGGTCCAGGTACTGACCTAAGCTTCTCTATCAAGCAAATCGGAGCCATTAAGTGTTCGGGTCAATGCAATATTCCGGATGGCGAAGTATATAGCGCGCCTGTACGTGATTCAGTTAACGGAACCATTAGCTATAATGCACAAACCCTATATAATGGAATTACCTTTGAGAATGTTAAATTCCGTTTTGAAAATGGTAAAATCGTGGAAGCGACAAGCAACGATACCAAGCGGTTAAATGATATTCTCGATTCCGATGAGGGAGCACGCTATATTGGCGAGTTTGCCATCGGGTTTAACCCACACATTTTACACCCAATGAAGGATATTCTGTTTGACGAGAAGATTGCTGGTAGCTTGCATTTTACACCAGGTCAAGCTTATGAAACGGCGGATAACGGTAACCGTTCTTCGATTCATTGGGATTTGGTATTGATCCAGCGTCCGGAATATGGTGGCGGTGAAATTTATTTTGATGATGTTTTAATCCGTAAGGACGGTATTTTTGTGCTGCCTGAGCTGGAGCCGTTAAATCCTGAAAACTTGAAATAACGATATCTGTTCTTGCTGAGAAAGCGATTTCAATGTATCATAATGAATGAGCATTGATATATGAAAATCCAGTAAAGCGAGGGATCTCACTATGTCCAACAATAATGCGGCGGTTGTTGAAATTGCACAGACGGCGAGCAAATTCACTTCTTCCATCGTCCTTCATTCCGAAAATAAGTATATTGATGTGAAAAGTATACTGGGCTTGTTTACGACCTTGGTCAGCAGTCACAGTTATGAGCTGCATGTTCACGGGCCTGACGCCGAGGAAGCCAAAAAAGCGATTATTGAGGTGTTCCAGAAGCACGGGCTGCACATTTCAGT
Organism: Paenibacillus sp. lzh-N1; assembly: GCF_002872435.1. NCBI lineage: Bacteria > Bacillati > Bacillota > Bacilli > Caryophanales > Paenibacillaceae > Paenibacillus > Paenibacillus sp. lzh-N1. The sequence goes on from NZ_CP025696.1 coordinate 3,881,168, forward strand.
AGCCACCTAACTTATTGAGGAAGCAAAAGCATCCCTACCTGTAACTGTAGGGATGCTTTTTTTGTCAGGTTCTTGTATTAGCCTGCAATTTGGTCTAATATTAAGGTTAGGACGTCTTGTGCGACATTGAGACATAGGGGGGAAGAATCCATGACTTCATCTGATTTGCAGGAACAATTGAATATCAAGGCCATTAATCTGCTTCAGGAAGATGCAGATAAAATAAAGAAGCTTATTGAAGTACAGATGGAGAATCTGGCAACCCGTTATTGCCCTCTCTATGAGGAAGTGCTGGATACTCAGATGTACGGATTTTCCAAGGAAGTGGATTTTGCGGTTCGCGCCGGACTTCTTCCGGAAATGGTAGGTAAACAGCTGGTCAGTGAGCTGGAACGCAATCTGGCTATTCTATATGAGGCCATGAATAATAAGGCTAATTAGGAAGACGGTTGAATTGATGAGAGCATGCGAAGTTTGGAGCATGCTTTTTTTGATGCCATTTTTTAAAAAGAGGATGAGAGGTTGCTTTTTAGCGTTCACCTTTGCCCTTGAATTTTAACAGCTTACAGGATTATATCGTCTTAAAAATTCAAGGGCAATAGTGATCAGAAGATTAAATAAAACGCGAAGCAATCACTACAATTTAATCTACATTTTAAAACTTTGGAAGCTACACAAGGAAGAAGGATACACCTAACAATACATACACTACCAGCAGCATAAGTCCCTCATACCAGTTGGTTGATCCGTCCTGGGTGATGGATTTGGCGATAAATACAGCGACGGCAATGGCTACCAATTCAATGGTTGTGAAAACAATATTCATCGTGTTTCCCATAAAGTAACTGACAAAAATCAGCACAGGGGCAACGAATAGGGCAATTTGTAAACTGCTGCCGACAGCAATTTCAACAGATGCACCGATTTTGTTCTTCATAGCCAGTAAAATGGCAGCGCTATGTTCGGCCGCATTACCAATAATAGCGACAAGAAATGCACCCACGAACAATTCGCTGAGTCCAAATTGAGTCGTAAATACTTCCAGTGTACCTACCAGCCATTCGCTGACAAAAGCGACCATAACGGTAGCGAGTACCAAATAGGCAATGGATTTATTTCTAGACCATACAGGGGCATGCTCATGCGGCAATTCTTCATCTTTTTGTTCGGTCACGTCAGCTAAATAGTCCTTATGCGTAATCATAGAAAAAATAAGCCAAGCAATATACGCGACAATAAGGGTGCCTGCAACGATAAGACTGAGTGTATCTGACTCGCTATCCGTGATCACATGCGTGTTCAGAAAGACAGCTGGAACGAACAAGGCAATAACAGCCACAATCATCAGGGAGCCACTTAATCCAGCCAGCGATATATTGAAATTTTGTACTTTATATTTCAAACCGCCAGCGAACAGACTCGCTCCGAGCACCAGCAGCAGATTGCCGATGATCGAACCGGTAAGACTGGCCTTTACCATATCGTAAAGACCTTCTTTGACGAGAAAAATGGCGATGATCAGTTCGGCTGCGTTACCAAAGGTGGCATTTAAGAATCCACCTAAACGTTGACCAGCATAATGAGCAACACTTTCAGTCGCCCTACCGAGAAAACCGGCTACGAATACAACAGAAATCGCACAAATGACAAATTGGGCTATGGCATTCCAATGTGTGTAATGAGCGACTGCACTAAGAGCAAATGTCGCTATAAGCAAAGCGGGAGATAACCATTTTTTCAATGAAGAGCACCTCGATATCAATAGTTGTGTACAAGTTTGGTGAATACTGTCACTTGTATGGATTTTCTAAATTAATATACCCAAAATGATATAGGTTGTAAACGAACGATGTTTTTATACGTAAGGTTTGCATTTGGAGTGGCTGAGGCTTTACAATACAAATAAAGGATGGATGAAGGGGGACATAGGTCATGGCAGAGCAAATTCAACAACTGGAAGCAGGAAACATCAAGATTTCCAACGATGTCGTAGGAAAAATTGCCGGGATGGCCGCATTAGAGACACCAGGCATTGCTGCAATGTCAGGCGGCTTATCGGAAGGCTGGGCCAAAAGGCTGAGCGGTAAAAATGTACAAAAGGGCGTATCAGTGGAGGTTGGACAACTGGAAGCTGCCATTGATCTACGTATTATCGTGCTCTACGAAACACCTATTCATGAGGTGTCCCGAATTCTTCAGCAAAATGTGCGAGAAGCCGTCGAAAGTATGACGGGATTGCGGGTCGTGGAAGTGAACGTAAAAGTGGAAGGTGTCGCCTTCAAGGACGATGCAGTGTAATAGACTCATCACATGCTAAATGGACATTTTTCACCAATGGTATAGATGCTGGGAATTCCCTGCGATAATCCGAATAAGTTACACGAAAACTGGTGGTTATAAAACGCCAGTTTTCGTTTTGTGAATCTGCTGGATAACATTTTGCAGACGGACCTGTAGTTATATACATATACAAAAAAAGAACTTCCAATGCCACCGTGGTTAGTGGCCATATGGAAGTTCTTTTTTTTAGCGGTAACGGTTGGTTCTACGAGTTTGAAAGCGAGTAGGGACTTCATTACGGACAGTTACCCCTGTAGTGCGTTCTTGCACTGCTTGTTTGGTGTTCTCACGAGAAATACTGAGCATGATGCCCATGGAGAACATCATAACAAGCAGGGAGGAACCACCAAAGCTAATAAACGGAAGGGTTACGCCAGTGATTGGAATCGTTTGGGTTACTCCGCCGATATTAATGAAGGCCTGAATGGCGATCAAACCCATGATGCCAGTGCCCACCAACGTTCCGAACGGATCATGGCAACGCAGAGCAATGAGCATGCCTCGCCAAATGAAATACAAATATAACATTAGGAAAATGGCTGTTCCGATAAATCCAAACTCTTCACCAATGACAGAAAAGATAAAATCATTAAATGAATTGGGCAAATAATGAAGCTTGATAATGCCTTTACCAAATCCTGATCCGTTTAAGCCGCCTTCGCCAATAGCTTGCAAAGACTGCACCAGATTGTATCCCGTTCCTTGTCTATACTTCTCAGGATCAAGAAAGGCTTGAAAGCGTCCGATTTTATAATCTTGCTTGGCAGCAGTAGCTTGTCCATTTGCGCTTTCGGAATCTCCTCCAAACAATGACCCAATACCAAATACGATGGAAGCGCCTAACACGAGCAGGATGATTGATGCGGTAATGTGTTTGACGCTGGCTCCCCCGGCATAAATAATCAGGCCACTGGTGGCTACCAAAATAAAGCAGGAGCCTAAATCTGGTTGAAGCATGATGAGTCCTGCGACAGAGCCTACAATGACAGTTACAGGTATGTAGCCAGTCCGCAAATCTCTAAATCGATCTCCTTTTTTGACAATCAGCGCGGATAAGTAAAGAATGATGGAGATTTTTGCAAGTTCCGTTGGCTGGAAGCCAATACTACCAAATCTGAGCCAGCTTTTTGCACCATTCAGAGAGCCTGTAAAAAGAACGATGATTAGCAGTAATATGGTTATGAAAAATAAAGGCACAAAAAGCTTTTTATATTTTTCCATCTTAATATTCATAGCTACCAACATAATGAAGAGTCCAAGTACAGCAAATGCGGCTTGGCGCTTCACAAAATATAAAGAGTCAAAATTGTATTCTTTATTCAGCAGAGCTACGCTGGAGCTGGAGCTAAATACCATGATTACACCGAATCCAACCAGCAACAAAGTGAGGATCAGCAATTGGAAATCCGGTGTCCCTCTTCTTCGAGTCTCCGGCTTCGTATTTCTCATATCAGCTTCCCCCGGTATTCGCCGCAAGGTACATTCCTCGCAGACGTTTATCATTTTATCGTTTATCCATTTTATCATAGTATGTTTGATAGGCTTCTGCAACCATCTGGAGCAACAGATATCACAACAATTCCATATCTGCTACAATAGGATAAAAATAAAGACTTGAGAGAAACGGCGCATACGTGGTAAAGCTGCATGATTTATCGGAAACTTGCCCGATGTTTTAAAAGGAGAGGTGGAACATAATGACACAACAGGCGATGGACCAAACCTGGTTCGATCAATTACAAGAAAACATGGTAGAGTGGCGTAGACATTTACATAAGAATCCCGAAATTTCTTTTCAGGAAAGTAAAACTGCCGCTTTTGTAGCGGATAAGCTAGAAAGCTGGGGATTAGATGTTCGTCGACAGGTAGGGGGACACGGTGTTGTAGGTACCATTCGTGGTGCCAAACCTGGACCTGTTGTTATGTTGCGCGCCGATATGGACGCTCTTCCTATTCAGGATGAAAAGGAGTGTGAATATCGCTCCACCGTGGATGGGGCCATGCATGCTTGCGGACATGACGGACATACGTCCGTATTGCTTGGGACAGCTTACTATTACAGTCTGAACCGCGATGAGCTGGAAGGAGAAATCCGATTTTTGTTCCAACCTGCGGAAGAATTGTTGCCTGGAGGTGCGGTCAATGTAATCAAAGATGGTGTACTGGAAGGTGTGGAAGTTATTTATGGCATCCATTTATGGACACCATTCTCGGTCGGGACCGCTGCGAGTTGTGCAGGGCCGTTGATGGCGGCGGCCGACGATTTTTATATTGAAATTGCAGGTAAGGGTGGGCATGGTGGTATGCCCCAATCTACAAATGATAGTGTGGTGGCAGGCTCAGCTCTTGTTATGCAACTGCAGAGTATCGTAAGCCGTTCAGTCGACCCGTTAAGTCCTGCTGTGTTGACGGTGGGAACCATCGAAGGGGGCTCTGCGCAAAATATAATTGCGGAAACCTGTCGCTTGAGTGGAACCATTCGTACGTTTGATGAGCAGACCCGGACGGTCATGAAGGAGCGACTGCATGAGGTAACTGAGCTTACAGCAGCAACATATGGGACATCAGCAAAGATTCGTTACATTATGGGATACCCGCCAGTTGTTAATGATGCCCGAGAAGCAGCTCGCTTTTTTAAGGAAGCCAAGCCTGTGTTCGGCGAGGGGAATGTACAGGAAGCGCCGAAGTTGATGCCAGCAGAAGATTTTGCGTATTATTTGGAACGTGTACCAGGTTGTTTTATGTTCGTAGGGGCGGGTAATCCGGCCAAAGGAGCAATTTATCCGCACCACCATCCAAAATTTGATTTTGATGAGGATGCCATGATCAACGCAGTTCGTCTGTTTATTGCCATGTCTACCGGATATGCTGCTGAATGCAAAGAAGGGGCAATTAACGGCTAATACGAGCTAAATTGGGAACGGTCCAATCTGGAGTATGAGCTGAATGAAATGGGGTACCCTACTCTTGAAAAGGAGGGAGTACCCATGAAAAAGGTTCAGGAAGTTATGACTAAAAAATGTGTAACGGTTACCCCGCAAGACAATATTTACGAAATAGCGGTCAAAATGAAAGACAATGATACTGGCTTTATCCCAGTTGTGGAAAGCGAAGGCAGTGATAAGTTGATCGGTGTAGTAACAGACCGTGACCTTGTAATTCGCGGCTACGCAGCTAAAAATTCTGGTTCTGGTTCGGTGGATACGGTAATGACAACAGGTATTCGTACAGCCAGTGCTGACATGTCAGTGGACCAAGCAGCTGAACTGATGGCAGAGCAGCAAATCCGTCGTTTGCCCGTGACGGAAGGAGACCGTCTGATCGGGATTGTTTCGATCGGGGATTTGGCTGTTCGAAATATTTTTGCAGACAATGCTGGAGAGGCGCTTAGCCAAATTTCCGAGCAGGTTCACTAGAAGGATAATAAAGTAGGCACCAGTTTGGGACGGTTTTTATCCCGAGCTTCTGATCAGGAGTTCAACCCGAGTGTGGGTTGGACTCCTTGCTATTCCGGTTGATCTGCGAATAAACGGATAAGCTATTATTATAGAACTTTTGAGTGCCAGGAGGTAGTCATGAATCCAGATCATCCTTGTATTGTACAACGTGATTTTACCGTTTTGCTGGAAATGGGTTTGCCTGATTCGGAATGGGCTCGTTCACAGTTGCAGATTTATGCGGAGCTGGTAAAAAGTCCGTCCGCTTTTCATACATATCACATCACTCCATTGTCGCTCTGGAACGCAGCCGCTCTCGGGTGGAGTGCTGAGGACATTCAAAATAGTTTGCACTCTATGTCCCGTTGGGATATTCCGCGTGATTTGTTGAAGGATATTGAACAGCTTGTTTCTCGTTATGGGACGTTGACGCTGTCACGGGCGAGTGCAAAAGAAGAACAAACTTACGGCACAGATACGATTGACGCGCATCGTGATGAGCAAGAGTCAGACAGAGATACAAAGGCTAGGAAAGCCAACACATACACAATAGGTGATCACTTGATCTTGGCAGTAGAGACTCCAACTTTACTGGATGAGTTATTGAACAAGAAAGAGCTAAAACAGCTTGGTTTGCTTCGCACCAATGAGACAAGCGCATCCGTACCGCCCGAAAATCGTGGCTTGCTCAAGCAGGAATTAACTCGCTTGGGATATCCCGTTGTGGATACGGCAGGTTATCTTGAGGGGAATCTGCTTCGTTTTACCTTGGGGAAGGGACAAACGGAGTTGCAGCTTCGTGATTACCAGGTGAAAGCTGCTGATGCATTTGAAGGCGCAGACGGCTTAGGGGGGAGTGGTGTACTAGTGCTCCCATGCGGAGCCGGAAAAACAGTGATCGGTATGGCAGTGATGAATCGACTTCAGTGCGAGGTGCTTATTTTAACTTCTAATACTATTTCTGTGCGGCAATGGATCGAGGAACTGAAGCAAAAGACAAATATTCCTGTCGATTCTATTGGGGAATACAGTGGTCAGAAAAAGGAGGTGCGACCGATAACGGTGGCAACCTACCAGATTTTGACGCATCGGCGCACCAAAGACGGAGAGTTTGAACATATGAAACTGCTGAGTGAGCGGAAGTGGGGACTCATTATATATGATGAGGTACATTTGCTGCCTGCGCCAGTATTTCGAGCCACGGCCGATATTCAGGCTACCCGTCGTTTGGGATTAACAGCTACGTTAGTTCGAGAGGATGGGTGTGAGCGGGATGTGTTCTCTTTAATTGGACCCAAACGGTACGATATGCCGTGGAAGGAACTGGAGCGACAGGGCTGGATTGCTCAGGTCGATTGTGTAGAACTGCGTTTGCCCATGACCGCTGACCTTTTGGAGCAAAGTATGCGTGCTGAAGGCAGACAGCAATACCGAATTGCAGCCGAAAATCCGGCTAAGATGGAGGCAGTACGCAGTCTGGTGGAGAAACACAAGGGGATACCAACACTTATTATTGGTCAATATTTAGACCAGTTACGTAAATTGGCTCAGGAGCTGGACGTCCCACTGATTACGGGTTCCATGACTCAGAGCGAGCGGGTGCGTTGGTTCGATGCGTTTCGCAAGGGTAATATTCAAACCTTATTAGTATCCAAGGTAGCAAACTTTGCAGTCGATTTGCCGGATGCAGCAGTAGCGATAGAGGTATCGGGCAGCTTTGGCTCCCGTCAGGAAGAGGCGCAGCGACTTGGCCGCATTTTACGACCAAAGCCAGGCGACAATAAAGCTTATTTTTATGCATTAGTGACGGAGAACAGTAGAGAGACGGATTTTGCAGCACGTCGTCAGCTGTTTCTGATTGAACAGGGCTATGAATATGCGATTCGCAGGTTTGATGGGACGATGGCTGGCAGAAGCCAGGAGGATGAGATTGAAGATGGCGGAAAGAAAAAGGAGGCCTAACCAAGGATGGACGTAACGAGTACGCAAGGCAACTGGAATGAGCTTTCAGCGGATGAGCTGCTGGTGCTTAGACGATGCTTTGTCCGGTATGCGGCACAGCCTATGAAGGAAGAGGAGCCTATGCAGCTTACCCAAGGTGCCTTAAGCGGAGTCGAAACAAAACTGGCACTGCATGGGCTTCGCTCTCGGGGGTGGCTTGAGGCAGTCACCAAATCGTGGGGCGAACGGATTTTATATATTCCGGTTGATCAACTACCCGCTCTGTACGATATGTTGTTAGAGCAAACTCCAATGAACGGGATACATACAGATCATCCGATAACGGTATATGAAGCAATGACAGGACTGGAGTCAGAGTTACTGCATGTGTTGTCACGTATTGCGATACAGGGAGTTCCTTTGACGGCCAAAGGAACCATACATAAACGGTCATTGCAAAAATTGAATGAACTGACCCCCTTTCGTCCGGAGGACCTGGAGGGACTTGGGTTGCATTATGCGCATGCCGAGCTATATCCAGTACAAACGGTGGTAATGATCGATTTACTACTCAGTTTGGGGCTGTTAGTGAAAGAAACAGTGTCTTTTCGCATTCAGGAGGCGGAACTGGCGACATGGATTCGTTTGTCTGCTGGGCAAATGCGCAAGCATATTTTTGACACCCTCATGGAGAGGTACGGCAAGGCTGAAGCGCCTATGCAGCATTTTCGCTATATGCTATGTGCCGTCTCGCAGTATGGAGGAACAGATGGATGGATATCTATTCAGTATCTGCTGCAATGGATGCTTCAGGTAGGATTAATACCGCAGAATAGTTTAAGTAGAGATGATTCTACGAACAGTGCCTTTATAGATATTGTTCCTACAATCGCAAATCTCAAAGGGCTTGAGGACGAGACGGTATCTGATTTTAATTTCAATGGATCTTTTATGGAAGATATAATGGGTTGGTTGAAGGCCCTGACGGCTTTTGGAATGGGGGATTGGGGTCAGACTACATCAGGCGAAATCTGTTTTCGCTGGAATGTCTCTGTGACAGATCTGCTTCGTCCCTATAATGACGAGGATACACATCAAGAACAAGGTGCCTTTTATGTGCAGCCTGATTTTGAAATACTGGTGCCGCCAGATGTCGCATATGATGTGCGCTGGCGATTGGAATGCTGCTGTGAACGTGTGACAGGAGACCGGATGGTAGTGTATCGGATTACCAGAGAGAGTATTACAGAGGCAATCGAGCTGGGCATGGAGGCCAAGGAGATTCCTGCTCTTTTGGACAAGTACAGCCGGACAGGTGTGCCAGAACATGTACGGCTGGCAGTAGAGCAATGGGCAGGCAATGTCGGACGAACGGCTTTTGCGACGGTAACACTTTTGCGATGCGGTACTCAGGAGGATGCGGACATGGTTGCGCGTCATCCTGCACTTGAAGGACTACTGGAGCGACTCGGCGACAAAGATTTTATGATCCCGGTACACTCTGCTGACAAAATACGAAAAGCACTCGCTGCAATTGGATTAAGTCCGCGTCTTGAACCGAAAAGTGCGGATGAGCCAGCTCACCATTATCCACTTTTGACGGAGACAGAGAACCTAGATGCAGGCCGTTCCCTATTTTCACAAGAGGGAAGAGCTGGTCTGGTTTACACAGGGCGCACGTTGCATTTTTATGAACAAGAGCACACCCTGCCTGACCCGTCTGACTATTTTCCAGAAAGATCTACAGTACCCTCTTCATGGACAAAAGAATGGAGGAGTTACCATACGTCCACTTCCAGGCAGTTGATGGAGCAAGCGATCCGTTGGCAGGCGGCGGTGGGATTGCGAATCAGTGGGAAAGAGGTTAAATGGATACCGGAATCGGTGGTCTCTGGCGATCCCTGGAGTGTCACAGGCTGGTACGCCTCAGGAATGGATGAGGAAACACCTTCTCGTGCGACCTTGCAGCCAAGTGATTGGTCCGATATGAGGCTGTTGGTTCCTTTTACATAGTCGTGTCAGGAAGTACATGAAACTCCTTCTTCTCAAAAGAAGGATGTGGTATGATAAATGAGTCTACTTTTATTGGGTAGAACTTTATATAAAGTGAGATGACATTCATGAGCGTAGCCGAATTGAACACGGTCAATATGGCAGAAGTGCTTATTAACGCCTATGAATTGGGCGATATGGTCAACCGGTCCTTTGAGGTATCGGATTATTTATATTGGAAGCAGCGTGTGGAATTGAACCCGTCTATTCAGGCGTGTGTCCGCAAGCTGGATGCCAAAAAGGAGCTTTTCGCTGAAACGGAGCGTTTTGGGCATTTTCATCCCAACTATCATGAAGCGAAGGACGCAGTGCAGGCCGTTGAACTGGAGCTGGAACAATTTGAGGCTGTTAAGGAGTTCAAGCGGGCCGAAAAGGCGTTGGATGATATGCTTCATGCCATGTCTGAAACGATTGCATATTCCGTGTCCGAGACCATTAAGGTGCCGAGCAACGACCCAAATGTGAAAAAGGGCGGATGCGGCAGCGGAGGGAAATGCTCCTGCGGATAGGCCATAGGAATGATACGGAGGGGAGATGAAGCGAATGTTTGCCGAGCGGACAGGGTACATCATTTGGGTAAGCGATATTAAGGCTGCCCGCAATCTGGAGAAATACGGAAATGTCCACTATATTTCAAAGCGTATGCAATATGTAGTTATATATATGAATGCGGATCGGGCAGAGGACACCGTTAAAAATATTCGCAGACTTTCCTATGTACGTAAGGTTGAGCGCTCTTTCCGAAACGAGATTAGGACGGAGTACAACGACGATAAGGAAAAGATGAAAGAATATGAAATATAAGTTTTTTGTCTATACATCGCAATTTTCTTAAAAAAGGTCAGCCTACGGGCTGGCTTTTTTTGTGAAGCCAGGACTTTTGCATACCTGACCTTAATGCTGTTAGACCTAAAAAATCTTTAAAAAACACCCATAAACTTCAATTTTGTAACTTGTAGTCCCGGGTCTGTTGAGGTAACATATGAATATATTGGTAGATATAAAGACCTATCTGGTGGGGAGAGTGATCCCGTGCGTGACAAGGCAATGCAGCGATGGAGTACATACGAACCGTTCTACGTGGAGATGGGCGATAAGAAAGTCGCCGATATCGTGATTACAAATCATGCGAAAACACGTTATTTAGATCGGGTAGAGCAGAAACAGTCCGAGACGAATCATATCGCCGCCTGGCTTTGGGAGTGCCTGAAGCAAAACAGGATGGAGTCCTACTATCATAATGAAGAGGATGTATATTTAATTGATGGTGATCTGGTCGTTGTCGCCGAATTTGGTGAGTTGCCAGGTGAGATGGACATTGCGGGGAATCCGCTTCATAAGATGATTATTATTACCTTTTTGGGTCGGATGTCAGAGACTATCGAATTAAGGGACTTGAAGTCCTACTATTCATGGCTACGCCATTCACGGCGCATGACACTGATGAAAAGCACTCGTAAGCAAAAATAGACGGTGATTTGACGGACGGTTCCATTAGAAAGCGGGCACATTGACACCGTCGAGTTTGAGTAGAAGTATGCAGTTATCAGCTGCATGCTTTTTTATTTTGCAAGCATATAACTCCCCATTTCGGTAAGTTTACTCGGTAATTGTTCGCCAGACGTTTTTCTTATGTTAAAATAAGAAGATCAGAGGGGAGAGGGCTGGTCAGTATGAACTTTCATCAGCTGCACATTTTTTATACCGTAGCGGAGCGCGGAAGCTTCTCGGTGGCGGCGCAAGCGCTGCATATGACGCAACCTGCGGTGACGATGCAAATTCAGTCTTTGGAAGATTATTTTGGCACGAAGCTGCTGCACCGATCGACTAAAAAAATTGAGCTTTCGGAGGCAGGAGCGACATTACTGCCTTTTGCAAAAAGAAGTATGCAACTGATCAGGGAAGCTGACGAAGCGATGTCTGCTTTTACTCACATGCTGGAGGGAAGATTGCATATTGGTGCCAGCCTAACGATTGGTGAATACATTGTGCCAAGAATGCTGGGACCGTTTGGTCAAGAGTACCCTCACATACGCATGGCAATGAATGTAATGAATACGACTCAAATTATGGATGATATACTAAAGCACCAGTTGAATTTAGGGCTGATTGAGGCCCCGGTTCAACACCCGGATATTGTGGTGGAATCTGTGATGCAGGACGAACTGAAGCTAATTGTTCCTTCGGGGCATGTGCTGGCCAAGGCCAAAAAAGTAGTTTTAGAAGATGTATTCAAGCATCCCTTTGTAGCCAGAGAAAAAGGTTCTGGTACACGCCAAGTCATAGAAGACGGGCTGAAAAATCGTGGTGCGGATGCCTCTCGACTTGATATTGTAATGGAGATGGGCAGCACTGGAGCGGTCAAATCAGCGGTAGAGGCAGGACTGGGGATTACTATGCTGTCACCTTCTTCAGTCAAACATGAGGTTGCGCTCGGGTTATTGAAAATTGTAAATATTTCAGATATTACCTTCAAACGAGAATTTTATGCAATTCATTTGAAATCAGCGTTGTTGCCGATCCCGGTAGTCACTTTTCTGTCTTACTTGCGTCGTCATGATCAGGGAATGGACGTATTCGAGGACTCGTAGGACAAGCTTTAGAGATGAAGAGGAGGAGAATCTACATGAAGGAACAGAATAATTTGCAACGATATGATCTACATACACACACCCAAGCATCTGACGGTATGCAATCACCTGCTGATAATGTGCGCTGGGCGAAGGAAAAAGGGCTGGCCGGTGTGGCTATTACAGATCATGATACGGTGGCCGGTTTGGAGGAAGCCTTGGAGGAGGGAAGACGCATTGGGATGACCGTGGTGCCGGGTGTGGAAATCAGTACACGTGCTGGCGGCAAAGATATTCATATATTAGGTTATTTTATGGATTACCGTAATAAAATGTTTTTGGAACGGTTGGAAAAGCTGAGACAGGCGCGGGATACCCGTAATGATTTGATTTTGAGTCAATTGCGTAGCTTGGGCGTGGAAATCACGCTAGATGAGGTGGTGGCTACAATGGGCAGACCACTAGCGCCGGATGAAAGTATTGGACGTCCGCATATGGCAGATACCCTGGTTCAAAAAGGTTACGCGAAGGACATGCGGGATGCGTTTGATCGTTACTTGGCAGAAGGTGCGCCCGGATACGTGTCTGTACCCCGTGTAGAGCCTGCGGAGGCTATAAGATGGATTCGTGAAGCAGGAGGAGTGCCTGTAGTGGCCCACCCTGGCTTGTATGGAAATGACGAACTGGTGTGCTCCATAATAGAGGCAGCGAAGCCTGTAGGGTTGGAGGTGCGCCATTCGGATCATGATGCTGAGGCCGAGAGACGATATACTGCAATGGCGCTGCATTATGGGCTTATCTCAACGGGCGGCTCGGATTTTCACGGTGCACGCCAAGGTGTGATTTTCCACGGCGATCTGGGTAGCCGTAGTGTGGACGGTCAGGTCGTCGAGGAGTTGAGAAAGGCTGCTGTTGGACAAAAGTAATGAAAAAGCCCCTTGCCTACCGCATGGAACACAGAAGTGTACCGTGCAAAGGACAAAGGGCTTTTTATGTGGATTCCATATGCTAGTGGAACCTAGCCGTTTTTGATGCGATTCGGCAGCTTTTTGACCAGTTCCTCATCAGGTGTGATAAAGAGCGTACGCTGATGATCGTAGATGACAAAGCCGGGCTTCGCTCCGCTGGGCTTGCGTACATGTCGAATCAAGGTGGCGTCTACAGGTACGCTGCTGGACTGCTTGGCTTGGCTGAAATAGGCAGCCAGCTGAGCTGCTTCCTCCAACGTCGCGTCTCCGAATTTCTCGGCACGAATAACGACGTGTGACCCTGGAATATCCTTTGTATGCAACCACGTGTCATTGGGTCCGGCCAGTCGGTTGGTCACATATTCATTCTGCAAGTTATTTTTGCCAACCAGTAGCTCGATGCCTTCGGATGATGTATATACATGCAAGGTCGGACGGTCATTTTTCTTCTTTTTCTTTCCTTTTTTAACCCGATCTCTAAGATAGCCCTGCTGAACCAGTTCTTCACGTATTTCCTCAATGTCGTTGATAGAGGCATGGGCTAGCTGCTGAAGAAGATTGTCCATATAACGAATTTCTTCGTGTGTCTTCTCGAGTTGTTCGTCTATGACAGCCAGGCTATTTTTATATTTGTTGTACTTTTTAAAATAACGCTGTGCATTATCTGAAGGGTTGAGCAGCGGGTCCAATGGAATGGTGATCGCACTCTGTTCCTCGTCATAAAAGTTAGTGAGTGTTACTTCCTTGTCACCCTTTTTTACCTCATGCAGTGAAGCGAACAGCAGCTCTCCGTAAATCCGAAATTGATCGGCATCTTCTGCTTCGGCCAAATCTTGATGGAGATGATCGAGTTTTTTTACGTTTTTGCTCCGCTCGTTTTGCAGAAACCGCAGTAGGTCGCTAACCTTTTGCTTAACCGTGTCCCTTTCTGCCTTTTCGCCGAAAAAGTCCTCCATACACTCACTGATGGTAGCGTATTCCTTACGTTCTCCTTGGATCAACGTCAGTGGGATGGCTGAAAATATTACTTTATCTTGTGCGTTCAGTCCAGATACCGGCTGAAAATGATGATTCCGCACGTCATCCATGATGTCACTGAATGCCCTCCACAGTCGACGATCCTTGTCACCAGAAGCTTCTTCATTAGATGCTCGGATTAGTATCTCTTCAGCAATGAGGGGACTAAGTCCGGTAAAAGTGTTCACAATCCAGCGTTTGGGAGCTTCTTCCGTCTCAATGGCTGCTTGATACGAGGAAAAGAAGGCTGCTTCTTCGACTTCTAGTGGATCTAGCTTGTTTTGTTCAGGAGGCTCTGTGTATTGAAAGCCTGGCATAACGACCCGATAGCTGCTGATAGAGGGTGTGACATGATGAATGCCATCCAGCATCACACCTGTTTCCGGGTCAAGCAAAATAATGTTGCTATGTCTACCCATTACTTCAATAATAATGCGCTTAAATGAAATATCCCCCAGTTCATCACGCTGACGTATATCCATATGAATTATACGCTCCATGCCCACCTGCGTGATGTTCTCAATAATGCCTCCTTCGCAATGTTTGCGAAGAAGCATACAAAACATGGGAGCTTCTGTCGGATTGAGAAAGCTTTGTTCTGTAAAATGTACACGCGGAAATGTCGGATTAGCCGACAGCAACAGTTTTACACTCCCACCTTGTGCCCGCAGGTTCAGCACGATATCGCGTTCGTTTGGCTGATGTATTTTATTAATGCGCCCGCCCCGGATGGCTTGCAATTCGTGTACGATAGCGCGGGTTACGATTCCGTCCAATGCCATAATGTATGTTCTCCTTTGAAGCAAATGTATTTTCGCCTTCCTTCTATGATACATAACTTTGGGACAAAACTTAAGCGGCTTTGTGATATTTCGAGTCCTGTCCGAATAGATTGAATCAAGAAAGTCTGTCCAGCATATCAGCAATCGTGGCACAAAAATATAATAACGGGCAGCCATCCTACGCACAACCGACGGAAACGGACTATCTGACCGGGAGGGAATTGGGGAGAATGGAACAAGCACACTGGCACCAATTAAGCAATGAACAGCTTTCAACTAGTCTGGAAGTCGACCCGAAGCAGGGTCTTTCGGAGGAGCAGATTGCGGAACGAAGAGAAAGGACGGGATGGAATGAGCTGAGCGAGGGCAAGCGTGTTTCGGCAATTTTGCTACTGCTCAACCAGTTCAAGGATTTTATGATGCTTGTATTGATGGGAGCGACCCTGATATCTGGCCTACTCGGTGAGTATTTGGATGCGATTACCATTATTGCCATCGTTGTGCTAAATGGAATTCTCGGCTTTGTGCAGGAATTCAGAGCTGAACGTTCATTGCGAGCTTTAAGACAGCTTTCTGCTCCAACCGCCAAAGTGCTGCGAGGCGGTAAACGAATACATGTTCAGGCCAGAGAGCTGGTTGTGGGAGATATCGTGCTGCTGGAAAGTGGTGATCGTATCCCTGCAGATGTAAGGTGGTTGAGTACAAACGGCTGTGATGTCGAGGAGTCTGCCCTGACAGGTGAATCGGTTCCGGTGAGTAAGCATTGCCGCCCTATTCATGCCGCCGAAGTACCTCTTGGGGACCAAAAGAACATTGGTTTTATGGGTACCATGATGACCAGAGGCACCGCACAAGGCGTGGTCATTCGCACAGGCATGACTACCGAAATGGGGAAGATCGCAGACTTGATCGAAAATACGGAGTCGCAAGAGACACCGTTGCAGCACAGACTGGAGCAATTGGGAAAAATCTTGATTATCGTGGCGTTAGCGCTAACCGTGCTCGTGGTCGTAGCGGGCATTTTGCATGGTCAGCCAGCTATGAACATGTTTTTGGCCGGCGTGAGCTTGGCTGTGGCAGCTATACCAGAAGGATTGCCCGCAATTGTAACCATTGCCCTCGCTTTGGGTGTACAGCGTATGATCAAACGCAAGGCCATTGTGCGCAAGCTGCCTTCCGTTGAAACGCTCGGCTGTGCGTCTGTCATTTGCTCTGACAAAACGGGCACACTGACCCAAAATAAAATGACAGTCACCAAGCTTTGGCTGGATGGTCGTTTCTGGGGAGTTACCGGGGAAGGTTATGATCCACACGGTCATATTATGGACAGGGATCTTCCGGCCGACCTAAAAAACGGACAATCCTTGCGTAGATTGCTGCAAGCCAGTGTACTTTGTAACAATGCGGAAATTGTTCAAGCTGACATAGATGAGCTGCGTTCGAAAAAGAAAACCAAAGAGCCAACGCCTTCCGCTGTGTGGGAGCTGAAAGGTGATCCGACAGAAGGAGCGCTGGTCACGTTAGCTGCAAAAGGCGGAGTCACGCGACAAGGCCTATATGAACTGTATACACGGGAGCGAGAATTCCCTTTTGACTCGGATCGGAAGCGGATGTCGGTACTCGTACGCCACCAGGGAGGACATATTGTATTTGCCAAAGGAGCGCCGGACGTGCTACTGGGTCAGTGCTCTTACATTTTATGGGAAGGGAATGTCGTTCCGCTAACGGGTACGCTGCGCCAAAAGGTATTGGCAGCCAACGAAGGTATGGCATCAGAGGCGCTGCGTGTACTTGGTGTCGCTTACCGTGACATCCGCTCGCATGAACGTGTCTCTACGGCTGAGGAGGCTGAAGAACAGCTGGTTTTTATCGGCCTGACCGGCATGATTGATCCGCCACGCCGCGAGGTTCGCGAGGCCATCGGCAAGTGCCGTCGTGCTGGCATTCGCACCGTGATGATTACGGGTGATCATGGCACAACTGCGGAGGCCATTGCACAGCAGCTGGGTATTCTCCAACGCGGCTCACATGTGTTGACGGGACAGCAACTGTCTCTCATGGATGATGCGGCGTTGGATAACGTTGTGGATACCGTCTCCGTGTATGCGCGGGTGTCGCCGGAACACAAGCTGAGAATCGTCAAGTCGCTGCAAAGACGCGGACATGTCGTAGCTATGACCGGAGATGGCGTCAATGACGCACCAGCGATCAAGGCATCGGATATCGGTATTGCCATGGGCATTACAGGAACAGACGTGACTAAAGAAGCGGCTGCACTTGTACTGAGTGACGATAATTTCTCAACGATTGTAGCGGCAATTGAGGAAGGCCGAAATATTTACGAGAATATCCGTAAATTCATCCGTTATTTACTCGCCTCCAATGTTGGTGAAATTTTGACGATGTTCTTTGCCATGATGGCTGGGCTACCGCTGCCTTTGCTGCCCATTCAGATTTTATGGGTAAATCTGGTAACTGACGGTTTGCCGGCGATGGCTCTGGGTGTGGATCAGCCGGAAAAGGATCTTATGGAGCATAAGCCTCGTGGCGCAAAGGAAAATATTTTTGCGCGTAGACTAGGCTGGAAAATCATTAGCCGCGGTCTGTTGATCGGCTTATGTACACTTGCGGCCTTTTGGTTGACATTACGGATTGCTCCGAATGATGCAGGGCAACTGATCAAAGCACAGTCGGTTGCATTTGCTACGTTAGTGCTGGCGCAGTTAATTCATGTATTTGATTGCCGCAGCTCCCGTTCCGTTTTCCACCGTAATCCGTTTCAAAATAGTTATCTCGTGCTTGCCGTACTGTCCTCCATTGTACTGATGCTGGTTGTAATGTATGTGCCTGTGCTGCAGCCTATTTTCAAAACGGTACCCCTTGGTTTACGTGAATGGGCACTATCTATTGTCGCAGCTGGAATTCCAACGTTCCTGATGGGAGCGGGAAGTGTATGGGGCGGTCGACGTAACCGTCGGCACGGCGGAAATACACACTTTTCAGCGGGACGTACAAAGTTTTCAGCCTAGAATTTGAGTCATGCGTCTCGCATCGCTTTCCCGCTTTTGCCCTGTATGATATTATGGGATCAAAGCTTCAAGAGGAGCATGAGATCAGCAGCAACGGCGGGGGGAAGCTATGGAATTCACTAAAATGAATGGTCTGGGTAATGATTTTATCGTTTGGTACGGGCATCAGGAATTGCCGTCTGACGCCTCGGAATTAGCTGTTCGGCTATGTGATCGACATTTTGGTATTGGCGCCGATGGATTGGTATATATATTGCCGTCTGACAAAGCAGATTTTCGCATGCGTATCATTAACTCGGACGGCTCGGAGGCCGAGCAATGCGGTAACGCTATTCGTTGTGCTGCCAAATATGTGTATGACCGTAAGCATATCAACCGTGAACAGATTACGATCGAGACGCTGGGTGCAGGTGTGCAGCAGGTTGAACTGACTGTTGAAAACGGAGCTGTACGAATGGTGAAGGTAGATATGGGGGAGCCAATTCTGGAAGGGTTGAAAATTCCAACTACACTCGATCTGACTAACGTAATTGATGAGCCTATTGAAGCTGGAGGAAGTGGTTTTCGCTTTACGGCTGTATCTATGGGAAATCCGCACTGTGTCATTTATGTTGAGGATGCGCCTAGCTTTGATCTGGAGGCCTGGGGACCGAAGCTGGAGTGTCATCCATTGTTCCCTAAAAAAACAAATGTTGAGTTCGCCACGGTACGAAGTCGGAAGCATATAGATATGAGGGTATGGGAGAGGGGAGCTGGACCTACGCTAGCCTGTGGAACCGGAGCCTGTGCTACGCTTGTTGCTTCTGTACTAAATGGATACAGCGACCGCCGCGCCATGGTAAGCCTAAAGGGCGGCGATCTGGATATCGAATGGAGCGAGGATGATAATCACATTTATATGACAGGGCCGGCTGAGATTGTGTTCGAAGGTCGTATATAGAAGTGAGGGTGAAGAAGACCTTAGCAGGTCTTCTTTTTTTGCCTTTTTATGCCGCTGTTTACTAGGATTATGGTGAACAGAGCGATATTCTGTCTTTTTTTGACGTCTGAACGATGTATAATATAGAAAATGAGAAAACGATAAGGAGGCCGTTCATAGTGCGGAAATTTCGTTGGGTATCAGCAGTTGCAATCCTCATTCTTATAGCCACCGCGCTTCCGGTTCAAGCGGCGACTATTTCTGCTGCCACAGAAACGACGGACAAGCAGGTTGGCTCGCTAACTCCGACAGTCGTAAGCCGTTTAGAAAAAGCAGTACAAGAACTTATCGGTTCAAAAACTGCATTTCAATTTGACGATGTAACGGATATGGGGAAAACCTGGATTGTCGAAGGTGAATTGGAAGATGGAACAGCTACGTTACAGACAGAATATAATAAAGAGAAAAATAGAGTAGATTCTACAACCATACGATATAAAATAAGTAGTTTGGGAAAGGCGATGAACGCGCCACTCAAGACAAAAGTATTAAACAGCGCCAAAGTGTTTGACAGCAAGCGCCCCTTACAATTTGAAGCATTCTGGCGAGTCAAATCTCCTTATCAGTCCAACAAGCCTTCAAATTACTGGGTATTCTGGGGGGCAGGAGAAAAAGCTTCCTCATTGTATGTTGATGTGGATCAAGGTAATGCTATTACCGTCAATGCGGACTATGCGCTGAAGCAGGTGGATCCTGTGTTACTGAACCGTGCAATGAACACATTTAAGCGAGTGAGTGGACAGCGAATCACAGTGCAGCATGTCTCACGGTACAAGGATGAGAAAAAGGGGCTTTCTTATTGGTCGTTCGAGGATGCAAGCGAGGCGAATGAAGTCAAAATTGGTGCGGTAACCGGCAAAGTACTGGCTGTGTCCACCTCTGGGATGGACTGGGATGATGATGCAGATTTCAAAAAATCTTTTACAAGTCCCAAATATACTGCCGCCGAAGCATTGAAGCTGGTCAAGCCTAAGGTTCAGCTGTTGTTTAATATCAATGTGTCCGGCTATAAAGTGAAAGTTCAAGGAAATCAATATACGTTCTCCAAGCAGCAAAAGGGGACGGATTCTATTGTGGCTAAAGTAAATAAAAAAGGGACTTTTTACGAGTTTTCTCTCCATTCTTCTGATGGGAAAATGCAATGAAAATGTAGTGGGAAATAGAAAATGATCAATCAAGTTGCTTCACTCCTGATATCATATTATCGGGACGTGAGGCGGCTTTTTTTGTTTTTGGCTTATGTTTGTAGTCTCTTTATGTTACATTAGTATGAAAATAAAGAGCGGGGTGGAGCAGAGGACATGAAACCGGATTTGCGTACTGTGCTGAATCGTGAAATTATTGTCGGAGACGGCGCTATGGGGACTTTTTTGTCCCAGCTAGGATTTCCAGTAAATACGTCTTACGAAGAGCTGAACATTACTTCGCCTGGCGTCATATCAGACGTGCATGGTCAGTATTTAAATGCAGGAGCACGATTGCTGGAGACGAATACATTCTCTGCAAATGATTATAAATTAGCCCGCTTTGGATTGGAATCTAAGGTAGAAGAAATCAATCGTGCTGGTGTGAGGATTGCCAGGGCTGCGGCTGGACCCGAACATTATGTAGTAGGTGCGGTCGGTTCCATATGCGGAGGCAAACGTCTCAGCATATCCAAGCTAGAGCTGTCAAGAAACTACGAACAGCAGATTGATGCTCTTCTGTCCGAAGGGGTTGACGGCATTTTATGCGAAACGTTTTATTCACTGGACGAAATGCGCATTGCGCTTCACAGTGTACGTAAATACAGTGACATTCCGGTAATTTGTCAATTTGCGGTTGACCAAATTGGTCGTACCCAAGATGGATTTTTAATGGCACAAGCCTTTTCAACACTGCGTAGTGAAGGAGCTGACATCCTCGGGTTTAACTGTCACTCCGGTCCACAGGGAATTATGAGTGTAATGGAGCAACTGGACGGTCCCTTGTCTGTACCACTGTCTGTATATCCGAATGCGGGATTGGCAGATTATGTGGACGGTCACTATGTATACGGTGCATCACCTGAATATTTCGGAGAATGTGCTACGTCCTTTGTAGATCTCGGTACGAGACTGATTGGTGGTTGCTGCGGAACGACACCAGACCATATTGCTGCTATTTCCAAAGCTTTAAACAATTTGAAACCGCCCCCGTTGGCTCCAAAAGAAACCTTTTCGACGGAAGTCATTCATGTGGTGGAGCAGACAGCAGATGAAGGGGGACGAGGAAATGGCAGACATACCAGCGAACCCAACATTGTGGATCTGGTTAAGGAACGGCATACGGTTATTGTAGAGCTGGACCCTCCGCGAGATCTCGACATTACCCGGTTTATGCAAGGTGCGCATGCCTTGAAGAAAGCCGGAGCCGATGCACTTACACTTGCTGACAATTCGCTCGCAGTCACTCGTATGAGCAATATGGCGCTTGGGCATCTGGTTAGTATTGAAACAGGCTTGCGTCCATTAATTCATATCGCATGTCGTGACCGTAATCTGATTGGTACGCAATCCCACATGATGGGTTTTGACGCACTGGGTATTGACCATGTACTGGCGGTTACTGGAGATCCAGCGCGATTCGGTGATTTACCAGGCGCCAGTTCGGTGTATGATATGACATCGTTTGAAATCATACGCATGATCAAGCAACTAAATGATGGTGTCGCATTTTCCGGTAAGCCACTCAAGCAGAAAGCTAATTTTGTGGTGGGAGCTGCTTTTAATCCGAATGTTAAGCATTTGGGTAAAGCCGTACAGCGGTTGGAAAAGAAAATTGCCTCCGGGGCCGATTATATTATGACCCAGCCTGTTTACGATCCCGAGCTGATTACAGCCATCGCAGAACAGACACGGCATTTGGAGATACCGATTTTTATCGGTATTATGCCGCTGGCTAGTGGCCGCAATGCAGAATACTTGCACAATGAAGTGCCAGGCATTCAGTTATCCGATGAGGTGCGTGCACGCATGTCGGGGCTGGAAGGCCCGGAAGGACGAGCTATGGGCGTGTCTATTGCCAAGGAGCTGCTTGATACGGCCATGGAACATTTTAATGGGATCTACTTCATGACTCCTTTCATGTTCTATGAAATGACAGCTGAGCTGACTTCATATGTGTGGCAAAAATCAGGCCGAGCACAGGCCCCCTTGTTTCGACTATAATAATCAATTACAATAGTATAATGGATGTGATGCCGATGTCATTGAGTATGACCGGATACGGTCAAGCCATCCTTCATCATGAGGGGTATAAAGTGCGCTTGGAATTGAAATCGGTCAATCACCGCTATTGCGAAGTGATGATGAGAATTCCACGTGAATGGACTCGTTATGAAGATGGCTTGAGAAGAACGGTTCAACAGCAGATTAAACGCGGTCGTATCGATGTTTTCATTCACAGGGAACGTGATGAAGAACAGATACCCGCCGCACGGTTGAATGACACTGTCGTGCAGGCTTACCTGCGTGCAGCGGAGCAGCTGGCGGATCGTTATGGCGTGAAAGGAACGTTAGGTATAAGTGATATCCTTGCTTTGCCTGATGTTCTGGGTGAGCCTGGAGAGGCTTGCAATGGAGACGAAGAGGACTGGGAAGAGCATTTACAGCGAGCTTTGAACGAAGCTTTGCAAGGATTGCTGGAGATGAGAAGGCGAGAAGGCGGGCATTTGGCACAAGATGTGGAATCCCGTATCTTACGTCTGGAATCCTTTCATCATGAAATGACGGTGTTGGCTCCTCATGTTGTGAGCGACTACCGTAACAGGCTGAAGCACAGGCTTAAAGAGCTTCAGGACGGTTCATTTACGCTTGATGAACATAAGTTCGGAATGGAGATTGCGTTATTCGCGGATCGCAGCAATATTGATGAGGAGCTTACCCGGCTTCAAAGTCATTTTGGACAGTGCAAAAGGTTGCTGCTGTCGGACGAGCCGGCCGGTCGCAAATTAGATTTTTTAATCCAGGAAATGAACAGGGAAGTCAACACGATCGGCTCTAAGGCTAATCATCTCACATTAGTTAATTTGGTCGTTGAGATGAAAGCAGAGCTTGAAAAAATTCGTGAGCAGGCTGCAAATATTGAGTAGCTACCTGGTAGCGGCACGGCTGCAATAGTCACATGTATAGGGGGAAAGACCTGAATATGGCAATCAAATTGATCAATATTGGCTTTGGCAATATCGTGTCGGCCAACCGAATAATCTCCATCGTCAGTCCGGAGTCTGCTCCGATCAAGCGGATTATACAGGAAGCCAGGGACCGTCATATGTTAATTGATGCTACCTATGGCCGCCGGACACGGGCTGTTATTATTACAGACAGTGATCATGTAATCCTGTCTGCGGTGCAGCCGGAGACGGTCGCTCATCGCCTATCCACTAAAGATGATGACAATGACGAATAAAAATGGAGTGTACTATGGCTAAGGGATTATTATTTGTAATATCCGGACCTTCGGGGGTCGGTAAAGGGACGGTAGGCAATGCATTGCGCGAAAAGCTACCTGAGATAACGTATTCCGTTTCTGCTACAACTCGAACACCTCGTTCGGGCGAGCAGGATGGAGTGACCTATTTTTTCAAAACGCGTGAAGAATTTTTAGGCATGATTGAACGAGATGAATTGCTGGAGTACGCAGAGTATGTAGGTAACTACTATGGCACTCCACGTGATTTTGTAGACCAGACGCTTGCGCAGGGTAAAGATATCTTTCTGGAAATTGAAGTTCAGGGCGCGCTAAAGGTTAAAGAAAAATTCCCGGAAGGCATATTCATTTTCTTGCTTCCGCCTTCACTGGATGAATTGAAGGATAGAATTCGGGGACGTGGCACAGAAACTCAAGCAACCATTGATCACCGTATGTCGGTAGCTGTGGACGAGATGAACCTGTTACGTCACTATGATTATGCGGTTGTCAATGATGAGATTGATTTCGCTTGTAAACGAATAGAATCCATTATTATCGCCGAACATTGTAAGGTTCGACCTTAATCGAGGCTTTACATATGCCAAGCGTACCAAAAGAGAAATAATACTGTATAAGCTGAGCTTGAAGGTGTACACTGGAGTTCAGCTTATACAGCTTAAAACTACATGAAGAGGTGTCTATTCGTGCTGTATCCTTCCATTGATGAAATGATGAAAAAGGTAGATAGTAAATATTCGCTGGTTGTAGCGGCATCACGCCGTGCTAGACAGTTGCGTGAGGGTGAGAAGACGAGCTTGAAGAGTCCTAAATCTCACAAACAGGTTGGAGTAGCTCTGGAAGAGATCTATGCAGATCATCTTTTGCTTGAAAGCGGCGAAGAAGAATAAGAATTATAGACAATCATTATAACCAGGCGCAATGCCAATTCCTTTGACAACCGCAAGGTTGTTATTTTTTTCGGTCAGGGGGAGTTAACGATGTTGAAGGGGAAAGTTATTATTCTTGGTATAACCGGTGGAATTGCTGCTTATAAAGGGGCTGCGCTCTGCAGTAAGTTGACGCAAAAGGGAGCCGATGTTCATGTGATTATGACGGCTTCTGCCAAGGAGTTTATTACCGAACTTACACTGCAGTCACTCTCTCGCAATCCGGTGTACAGTGATACATTTGATGAAAGAGAGCCGTCCATCGTATCTCATATTCATCTGGCGGATGCGGCTGATTTGGTGCTAGTTGCTCCTGCAACGGCGAATATCATCGGTAAAATGGCGCATGGTCTTGCTGATGATATGTTATCGACAACGTTACTGGCTACGACAGCACCTATTATGGTGGCCCCTGCGATGAACGTACATATGTACACTCATCCGGCAGTCATGCAAAATATGGAGACACTGGTATCACGTGGTGTGAAGATGATTGAGCCTGGGGAAGGATTACTGGCTTGCGGTTACGTTGGCAAAGGACGTTTGGAAGAGCCAGAAACTATTGTGCAAACGATTGAGCGCTTTTTTGATCAGCAGGCTCTGGAACCTGAAGTCGCAATCAAATCTGAATCACGGTGGTTTGGAGAAGAATCTACAGAGAATCAAGTAACTGAGCCACTTGTAAATAAGAATGAACTAGCGCTTTCAGGAAAAAAAGTCATTGTCACGGCTGGAGGCACGATTGAGCGAATTGATCCTGTCCGTTATATTACGAATGATTCATCTGGTAAAATGGGCTTTGCCATTGCGAAAGTGGCTCAAGAGATGGGTGCAGAGGTGCATTTGATTGCTGCCAATACCAGCGCGGAGCCGCCTTCAGGTATTTCGCTTGAAAGAGTCCAGTCAGCTGAAGATATGTACCAGGCTGTGCTAAAACAATGGGAAACGAGTGACATGGTCGTTATGGCTGCTGCTGTGGCAGATTATCGACCACGTGAGGTGGCACAGACTAAGATCAAGAAAAAAGATAGTGTATTTACATTAGAGTTAGTGAAGAACGTCGATATTTTGGAATCACTCGGACGCAGCAAGAAACATCAATTTTTAATTGGCTTTGCAGCAGAAACGGGAAATTTGGAGACGTATGCAATAGATAAATTAGAACGTAAAAATTGTGATTTGCTTGCGGCAAACGATGTAACTGTGGATGGTGCAGGTTTTGGTGTTGATACAAATGCTGTTCAAATATATGACCGAAGCGGGATGGTAGAGCAGATCCCTGTACAGTCAAAGGAAGAAGTTGCGCGTAAATTGCTTACTCTAGCCGCGGGACGCATGGGTGGGGTGTTGCATTAATGGAAACAGGCAATTTAGTTGCCAAGGTTATTGTCGATGTACCTGCCAAAGATACAGATCGTACCTTCGATTACCTGATACCGGATTCAATGAAACCTTGGATTGAGCCAGGTAGTCGGGTAGCTGTGCCTTTTGGCAAACGGACGGTGCAGGCTTTTGTTATCTCGGTAGTTCCAGCTGAGGAGCCGCCAAAATACAGGATGAGGGCGATTCAGGAGTTGCTAGATCTGGTACCGCCCTTATCTCCAGATTTGGTTGAATTGGGCAAATGGATGAGCGAACGTTATGCTTGTAATCAGATTATGGCACTGCAAGTGATGATTCCTACCGCGCTTAAGGGCAAGGCGGAACGTTATATCTCAATTGCCGAACAGCATGAGTCTACGAATCCACAGCGGTCTATGCTGTCTAATCAGGAGGATGAGATCGAATGGGCCCTTCTGACTGACGACGGTATGAGTGACCCGGCGGAGCGTCAGATTGTCAGCTTCATTCAGAATAAGGAGCAAGTCCCGTTGCAGCAACTCAGTAGACGCTTCCCCGAGGAGGCGGAGGTTATTAAATCGCTGTTGCGCCGCGGAGTGCTTCAGGAAAGTCAGGTTATAAAAGACAAGCTTGGCAAAAAGACGATGAAAGCTGTTGATTTGGCTATCAGCATAGATGAGGCATCCATGGCACTGGAGCAATTTTCTGCCAAGGCACAGCGTCAGCGGGAGGTACTTGCTTTTTTGCTGGAACGTAGCGAGTTTCTGCCTCTGCCGCTGAAGGAAGTAATGACCTCGCTAGGTGTATCGGCTGCGACGGTTAAGGCACTGGAAGATAAGGGCTATGTGTTACAGGAAGACGTTGAAGTCTTTCGCGATCCCTATCGGGGCAGACACTTCAAGCCTACAGATCCTCTTCCGCTTACGGCAGAGCAGCAGTCGGTGTATGAACGGATTGTTCGTCAGCTGGACATGCGTGAGCAAGGAGCTTATTTGCTGCATGGAGTCACAGGGAGCGGTAAGACGGAAATCTATCTGCAGACTATTCAGCGCTGTATCGAGCAGAATCGCCAGGCCATTGTGCTCGTACCTGAAATATCATTAACCCCACAAATGGTCGAACGTTTCAAAGGTCGTTTTGGCGACCAGGTCGCAGTGATGCACAGTAGGTTGTCGGGGGGAGAACGGTACGATGAGTGGCGCAAAATACGCGAAGGCCGTGTGAAAGTCGCAATCGGCGCTCGCTCGGCGGTATTTGCCCCTTTTCGTGAGCTAGGGCTCATTATTATGGATGAGGAGCACGAAACATCCTATAAGCAGGAAGAGACGCCCAAATACCATGCGCGTGATGTAGCCATTCGCAGAGCACACCAACACGGGGCTGTCGTTATTCTCGGTTCAGCTACACCATCATTGGAAAGCTATTATGCTGCCCGCTCCCAAAGCAACGACGAATTCGCGCCGTTGCTGCTGGAAATGCCGACCCGCGCATTAGGGAACACGTTACCCGAAGTCCATATCATGGACATGCGTGAGGAGCTACGGGCCGGCAACCGCTCCATGTTCAGCCGTGCGTTGCATAATGGAATCGCAGAGCGATTAGAGCGTAAGGAGCAGACGGTATTGCTGTTGAACCGGCGTGGTCACTCCACGTTCGTCATGTGCCGGAGCTGCGGCTATGTGGCAGGATGTCCGGATTGTGATATTTCGCTTACCTATCATCAGCGGTCGAACAATTTACGTTGTCATTATTGCGGCTATTCCGAGCCTGTACCTCAGACTTGCCCGGAGTGCGGTAGTGAGCATATTCGTTACTTCGGTACAGGTACGCAGCGAGTGGAAGAAGAGTTGGCTAAGCTATTCCCCGGCATACGTGTTGTCCGAATGGATGTCGATACCACAACTGAAAAAAACGCTCATGAAAAGCTGCTCAAGCAATTTCGTGATAAAAAAGCAGACGTACTGCTGGGTACTCAAATGGTAGCCAAAGGGCTGGACTTTCCCGATGTAACGCTGGTAGGTGTCATTACTGCGGATTCCGCTCTTAATTTACCGGATTTTCGGGCTGCGGAAAAGACATTTCAGCTGTTAACACAAGTAGCCGGGCGTGCTGGAAGGCATCAATTGCCGGGGGAAGTATTCGTACAATCCTACACTCCAGAGCATTATTCGGTGGTTCACGCAAGTCGTCATGATTATGCATCTTTTGTGAGAGAAGAGTTGAAACACCGTCGCAATCTGCACTACCCGCCATATTGCCGACTAATTTTGGTGACCTTTTCTCATGAACAGCTCCCGGTGCTGGTCCGACTGGCTGAAAATTATTCAGCGACACTACAAGGACGAGCCAGACAACGGGGCTGGTTCGGGAATATGGACCGGCTTACATCGGATGTGCTGGACATTTTGGGGCCAGTAGCTTCACCCATTTCGAGAATCAAGAATAGATACCGATTTCAATGTATGATAAAATGGCGTGGAAATATCGATGCGATTGGTTTGGCTCAGCAAGTGGCTGATGAAATGGCCGAATCTGCACAGGCACAAAAGTTGCTGATTAGTTTGGATGTTGATCCGCAAATGCTTATGTAGAGTGTTAACACTAAAGTTATTAGTACAATTAATGCGGACAGGCCGTCCGTACATAGGATAATGTAGCAGTCGCTTTTGTGATGAATACAGTAAAGCCTAAATGAAGGAAAAAGAGGAAGGTGTTCTGTTGTCATGTCAATTAGAATTATAGTGTTGGAGCCGGATGACGTATTGCATAAAGTAGCAAAGGAAGTTACAAAAATTACGCCTAATGTGCAAAAGCTGCTGGACGATATGGCTGATACGATGTATGAAGCAGAAGGAGTAGGTCTTGCTGCTCCACAAGTAGGTATTTTGAAGCGACTCATCGTTGTAGATGCTGGAGACGAGCATGGCTTGATTAAAATGATCAATCCAGAAATTGTGGCCGAAGAAGGAGAACAATTGGGACCTGAAGGCTGCCTGAGTATTCCAGGGTTGAACGGAGATGTACGTCGTGCCGAGAAGGTTACAGTCAAGGGACTGGACCGCGAGGGCAAGGCTATTACCGTTACAGCGACAGGATTGCTTTCTCGTGCTTTTCAGCACGAAATTGATCATCTAAATGGAGTATTGTTCACGGATATTGCAGAAAAAGTATATGAGGTTGCTCTGGAACAGCCAGGACCGAATCGTCAGGCAGGGGAGTGAGGTTCGATGAGTCAAGACATTCGTATTATCTTTATGGGTACACCTGAATTTGCAGTCCCATCGCTGAATATGTTGCTGGACAACGGATATAACGTGGTCGGCGTAATTACTCAGCCAGATAAACCACAGGGACGGAAAAAAATATTGACGCCTACACCAGTCAAGGAAGCGGCTGAAAAGCGCGGATTACCTGTGCTGCAACCGACCCGCCTGCGGCAGCCGGAAGCAGTGGCTCAGGTGGCAGAGTTGCGTCCCGACCTGATCGTCACCGCAGCTTACGGTCAAATTTTGCCTAAGTCCGTATTAGACTTGCCTCGTTTCGGCTGTCTGAATGTGCATGGTTCGTTACTTCCCCGATATCGGGGAGGTGCACCGATCCAGCGTGCGATTATTAACGGTGAAACAGTGACGGGTGTAACGCTAATGTATATGGCGGAAGGGCTGGACACCGGCGATATGATATCGCGGGTTGAGGTGGCTATAGAGCCGGAGGATACGTCGGGCACAATTTTTGAGAAGCTAAGCGTAGCCGGAGCGAGACTTTTGCAGGACGAGCTGCCCAAGTTGCTGGCAGGGCAATCAGACCGTACGCCGCAAAATGAGGACGAGGCAACCTATGCCCCTAACCTGAACCGTGATGATGAGCGCATTACATGGAGTGATAATGCGCAGCAAATATACAACCGGATTCGCGGTCTGGTTCCTTTTTCTGGCGCGTTTACACTTTGGGAGAACAATGTTTTTAAAATATGGGCTGCGGAGCAGCCTTCCATAAATAATGAAGCGAGTGGCTCAAATGCTCCAGCACCCGGCACGGTTCTTCAATTAACCGCTCGTGGCATTGAGGTGCAGACAGGTAAAGGAACCCTCTGGCTGACCCAGGTTCAACCGGCAGGCAAGAAGGTTATGGAAGCCGGAACCTTTGCGCGCGGTGGACAGATGAAGCCCGGCACGGTGCTCGGATGAGCGGGGGACACTCCCGTCAGGGAGACCAACGCAAGGGAGTGGGGACCAGATCAGGCAAGACTCGCAAACAGACGGCGCGGGAAGTTGCACTTGATGTGCTGACCGGTGTGGAGCAAGAGGGCGCGTATAGCAATCTTGAGCTCAATCGCCGGCTTCAGCAGGCAGGTTTATCTGCAAGTGACGTTGGTTTGACGACGGAACTTGTATACGGTACAGTGGCACGCCGAAATACACTGGATTATTTTTTGAATAAATTTGTTCAAAAAGGAACGGCCAAGCTTCAACCTTGGGTACGTTCATTGCTGCGGATGAGCGTGTATCAGCTGGTGTATCTGGATCGAGTTCCGGATCATGCAGTTGTTAGTGAAGCAGTGACCATTGCCAAACGGCGCGGGCATCAGGGGATTTCCGGTATGGTCAATGGCGTACTTCGCAGCATGCTGCGTGAGCCGGACAAGCTGCGCATTCCTGACGGTTTGTCAGCAGAGGAACGGATTTCGTTAGAACATTCCCATCCACAGTGGCTAGTTAAGCGCTGGATCAAGCAATACGGTGTCGATACAGCTGAGGCTATCTGCAAGGCTAATAACGAGCCCCCTGCGGTCAGTGTACGAGTGAATACGACGATGACCAGTCGTGATCAGCTGCTGGACGAGATGGTTGCAAAAGGGATTGATGCCGTTCCTTCGCCCGTTAGCCCCTATGGGATTGTTGTTCGTAGCGGCGGAAATATGGCGCTTACCTCGTGGTATACGGACGGATTGTTGTCTGTACAGGATGAAAGCTCCATGCTTGTTGCCGAAGCGGTCGCTCCTGAGCCTGGCATGACAGTGCTGGATTGCTGCGCAGCTCCAGGCGGCAAAACAGCTCATATGGCTGAGCTGATGAAGGATCGCGGCCGGATCGTTGCGAATGATCTGCATGCCCATAAGCATCAATTAATCCGTGAGCAAGCGAGTCGGCTTGGTCTGGATGCTGTTGAGACGGTTACCGGTGATGCGTTGGACTTAAAGGAACGATATGCTCCGGCTTCTTTTGACCGTATTTTGCTGGATGCACCATGCTCCGGTTTTGGGGTAATTCGCCGTAAACCTGATCTGCGTTGGAGCAAAACTGCGGAGGATGTTCGCGATATTACTCAACTGCAGCACGAGTTGCTGGATAGTGTGGCCGGACTGTTGAAGCCGGGTGGTATTCTGGTATACAGCACTTGCACGATTGAGCCTGATGAAAATGAAGGACAATTGGCTCGGTTTTTAAGCGAACATCCAGAGTATGAGTTGGCAAAGGATCATTCTTTTCCAGACGTGAATCACGAAATGGATGGTATACAGAAAGGCTCAGTACAGCTGTTACCGCAGCATTTTCACAGTGACGGATTTTATATCGCGCGTCTGCGCCGGGTAAAGTAGATCGGAAGAGAATTCCAGGTAGCTGCCCACCAGTATTTCCACAATCCGCCGGACACTTCCGGCGGTTTTTTGCATGAAGATGAAAAATTTTTACCCCCTCAGGGATTTGTGCTAAAATAGGAAGAATGAAAAACACTGTCTGCGATTAAACAGAACTTAATGAAGAAGGAACGGGTGCAAATATTGATGAAACCTTTTATATACGATTTAACACTGGAAGAGCTTCAGGACTGGGCCAAAAATAATGGTGAGCCTGCCTTTCGGGGAGGACAAATTTTTGACTGGCTGTATGTAAAGCGGGTCAATAATTTCAGTGAGATGACGAATTTGTCCAAGGCGCTGAGAGAAAAGCTGGAGGAGCAATTCAGTTTTGTGACGCTTCACGAAATTACAAAGTTGGAATCGAAAGATGGTACTGTTAAATTTCTGTTTGGTTTACATGATGACCATGCTATTGAGACGGTTATCATGAGACACAATTACGGAAACAGTATTTGTGTAACGACTCAAGTAGGTTGCCGGATTGGCTGTACTTTTTGTGCTTCGACGCTTGGGGGTCTCAAAAGAAACCTGACGGCTGGCGAAATTACTGCACAGGTGGTGCAGGCTCAGAAAATTCTGGATAAAACGAATGAACGAGTGAGCAGTATCGTAATTATGGGCTCGGGTGAGCCTTTTGAGAACTATGAAGCGACAATGACGTTTTTACGTACAATGATTCATGAAAAAGGCCTGAATATTGGTCAACGTCATATTACGGTCTCAACCAGCGGCATTGTGCCCAATATTTATAAATTTGCTGACGAGGATACACAAATTAATCTGGCAATATCCATTCATGCGCCTAATGATGCGCTGCGTTCGAAGCTAATGCCTGTAAATCGGCGTTATCCTTTTAAGGATGTTATGGATTCTCTTCGTTATTATCTTGCTAAGACGGGGCGGAGAATTTCATTCGAATATGCCTTGATCGGTGGAGTGAACGACCAGGCAGAACATGCTGAAGAGCTTGCGGATGTGTTGAAGGACATGCTGTGTCACGTCAATTTGATTCCAGTCAACCATGTGCCTGAGCGCAAGTATGTGCGCACATCGCGCAGTGATATTTTTAATTTTCAACGTATTCTTGCCGAAAAAGGCGTCAATGTGACGATCCGGCGTGAACAGGGTCACGATATTGCCGCTGCTTGCGGTCAGTTGCGTGCAAAGCATATGGAGTTGGGGTGAAACCATTTGATCAAAACAGTTCATGTCAGCCATGTTGGACGTGTGCGTTCGGTAAATGAGGATTCTGCCTGGATCAGGCACTTGGAGCAAGGCTATATTCTTGGAATTGTTGCCGATGGTATGGGGGGGCATCTGGCCGGTGATACGGCCAGCCGCCTTGCGGTAGAGACACTTGCCGCTGATTTGGCGACGCTGGAGAGCGGGTTATCCGCACATTCTTTGACGGCGGCGCTCAGCGACGCTATTTTGCATGCCAATGAAGTCATCTTCCAAACGGCTGCGCGCGATGACCAGTATCATAATATGGGAACGACGGTTGTTGCCGTTTTGCTCAACGATGCATCTGGAATTATCGGACATATCGGTGACAGTCGCGCCTATGTCATATCCAAAGGAACGGTACGTCAGCTTACAGAAGACCATACTTTGGTTAATGAGTTGTTCAAAAACGGTCAGATCAGTAAGGAAGAGCGGGAGAACCATCCCCGTCGCAATGTGCTGACACGGGCATTGGGAACTGATTCCGAGGTGAAGGTGGACATTGACACCATTACGCTAGAAAAAGGCGATGTGCTATTACTATGCAGTGACGGATTAAGCAATTTGGTAACAGAAGAACAGATCCGTAAGGTAGTAGGTGCCGCAGAAAATCCTTTGGAGGAACGTGCGGATCGTCTGCTACACCTGGCGTTGCTTGCCGGTGGAGACGATAACATTACTGTAGCTTTGTTTGAATTGCCCGACAACACGGTTTCATTGAGTGAAAAGGGGTGTGAAGCATGATCGGGCACCTGCTTGGGGGAAGATACGAAATTATTGAGCGCATCGGTGGCGGCGGTATGGCGCTGGTGTATAAGGCTCAAGACATTTTGCTGAATCGCAATGTCGCGGTTAAAGTGTTGCGTCAGCAATTTGTTCATGATGAGGAATTTATTCGCCGGTTTCGGCGCGAGGCACAGTCAGCGGCCTCACTTTCTCATTCGAACGTGGTCAGTATTTATGATGTCGGCCAAGAGGACGAAATCCATTATATTGTAATGGAATGCGTTGAAGGCAAAAATTTGAATGAGATTATTAAAGAACGTGCGCCATTACAAGTGGATGAAGCAGTGCGGATTGCTTCCCAGATTTGTGATGCGCTGGAACATGCTCACCAAAATCAGATTATTCACCGAGACATTAAGCCTCATAATATCTTAATTGGACGTAATGGACGGGTTAAAGTAACCGATTTTGGGATTGCTCGAGCTGTTACGTCAACGACAATTACCCAGACAGGTTCTGTTGTGGGTTCTGTTCATTATTTTTCACCTGAGCATGCAAAGGGTGTCATTACCGGCGAAAAATCGGACTTATATTCTTTAGGTATTGTCTTATATCAAATGCTAACGGCACAGCTTCCTTTTCTGGGAGAAAGCCCAATTAGTGTGGCACTCAAGCATTTGCAAGAGGAATTTGAGGAACCGCGTAAAATTAACCCGTTGATTCCGCAAAGTGTAGAAAATGTCATTTTAAAATCGATGCGCAAAAATCCGGAGGAACGTTATCAATCAGCAGACGAAATGCTAAGAGATTTGGAAACCTGTCTGCTACCGGGGCGGCGCAATGAATCTAAGCTGGAGTTTACACATTTGGATGATGAGGACCAAACGCGGGTTATCCCAGCTATTAAGCCTCAACAACTAGGTGTGTCTTCCAGTGGTGACGATGTGCCTGTCCAACCTCGTGAGTCTGAACAGCTTCCGAGCAAGCAATCGTCCAAGAAAAATAGAAAAAAAACGATCTTCTGGGTAACACTAGTGTTGGTGCTACTTTTGTGCATGGGCGGCGTGGTGTACTATGTGCAAAGTGTGCTTGTCGTGCCTGAGGTGAAAGTACCAAGTGTACTGACACAAACAGAAGACCAAGCGAAGGTCACTCTAAGTAAAGCAGGACTAGTCATTGACGATCCAATCCAGCATGAATATAAAGAGGGGATTGCACCAGGAGTTGTTTTTTATCAAAGCTACCCTGAAGGCTCTTCAGTCAAGGAAGGAACGGAGATTAGTCTGAAAGTCGGAATTGCCAAGCCGCTCACCCCGATGCCAGATGTCAAAGGGCAAAGCTACGAGAATGCTGTCAAGCTACTGACCGCCCAGCAAATTAAGGAAACGCAGATTCAGCAAAATGAGCAGTTCAGTGATCAGGCTGAAGGAACCGTCCTTAGTCAGACACCCGCTGCAAATGAGCCATTTGATAAGGATTCGGTTCAGGTAGTGCTCACAGTCAGCAAAGGCGCTGCCACTGTTAAAATGCCGAATCTGGTAGGAATGACGCAGAACCAGGCGGAAAATGAGGTCAAAAAAGCGGGGCTGAAGGTAGGCTCAATTAAAGAAGAATTTAGCTATGAACAGGATAAAGGAAAAGTAACCAAAC
Source organism: Paenibacillus sp. lzh-N1 (assembly GCF_002872435.1). Taxonomy (NCBI): domain Bacteria; kingdom Bacillati; phylum Bacillota; class Bacilli; order Caryophanales; family Paenibacillaceae; genus Paenibacillus; species Paenibacillus sp. lzh-N1. Next base: position 3,916,243 of record NZ_CP025696.1, read on the forward strand.
AATGGCCGTCTGAGGCGGGCAGTGATTTGCCGCCAAATACGGAAATTACGTTTTATGTAAGTACGGGTTATCCGCCAGAAGCAATTACATTACCGTTTAATGTACCTGTGGCGCCTAAGGAAGAGGGCAAGAACAGTAAAATTCGTATCACTTATACAGATGCACGTGGAGAAAATCAGGAGTGGGGCAGCCGTACGATTAATACGACACAGACGTTTACGATCAACCTGCTGATGGCCCCTAACAAAGACAGTGTCGTCTCCGTATTTAGAGATGGTGCTTTTGTTGACACGTATCCTGTTTCTTATATTGATGCAAAAAATGGAACGGTGACGATGCCTCAAATTGCTCCACCTGTAGGAACATCACCGACTGATTCATCTGGTGGTAATTCCTCGCAGAATGGAAACGGTGAGGAAGGAAACAGCGGGGAATCTTCTAATGATAACGGTAATGGTAATGGTGGAGGCGACTCTAACAACCAGGAGGAAACAGAAGGTGATGGTGAGCCTTCTGCTTTTGCCCCAGGAACCGATTCCGCAGGAGTTACGCGCAGTGAGTTAGCGGTTAGCAAAAAGAACAACCCTGGTCACGGTTTCTACAAAAAGAAGGACTAAGTGATCGAGGCTGTGCAGCATCAGTAAACTTACTAGAGAAAAAAGCTTAACCTGTTCCACACAATGAAACTTGAACATTATGAAGGAGGACATCTTACACATGCCTGAAGGTCTGATCGTCAAGGCGCTTAGCGGATATTATTATGTCTCCAGCCTGGATCAGGATGGGCGTCCGGTATCCGGCGAAGCCACGGTACAATGCAGAGCACGTGGCCTTTTCAAGAAAAAAGAGATTACGCCCCTTGTCGGTGATCGGGTCGTTTACGAACTGACTGAAAACGGGGAAGGTATGGTCAAGGAGATTAGAAAGCGTACGACGGAGCTAATTCGCCCTCCTGTGGCTAATACCACGCTGGCTGTGTTGCTGTTTTCCCTGCGTGAGCCGGATTTAAACCTGCCTTTACTGGACAAATTTTTAGTCCATATTGAGCACGCCGGGCTGGATACGATTATCTGTCTGACCAAGCGCGATTTGTATGAAGGCAGCCCTTCAGAGGATGATACGGTGCTGAAGGTTCAGGAAATGTACCGGAAGATCGGTTACGAGGTGCTGGTAACCAGCGCCCGTACCGGAGAGGGGACGGCTGAGCTCAAGAAGCTGTTGGCCGGCCAAATCAGCGTGTTTTCCGGTCAGTCAGGTGTAGGAAAGTCCTCCATGCTAAATGCTTTGGAGCCCGGGTTAACGCTGGAGACGAGCGCCATCAGCATTAAGCTGGGACGAGGAAGACATACGACTCGTCATGTGGAGCTGATTCCATTAGACAACGGTGGGTTTGTAGCAGATACACCAGGGTTTAGCCAACTGGATTTTTTGGAGCTGGGTGTGGATGAGTTATCGCCTTGTTTTCGAGAATTCCAACAATATGCAGAAGGATGCAAATTTCGAGGTTGCACGCATATTCACGAACCTGGCTGTAAAGTAAGAGAGGCCTTGGAAGAGGGACATATTTCACAAGGACGATATGATAGCTATCTGCAATTTTATCAGGAATTAAAAGAAAAAAAGCGGAGGTATTGAGCATATGTTAAAAATAGCACCGTCGATTTTATCCGCTGATTTTGCTCGTTTGGGCAGTGAAGTCGCGGAAGTCCAAGCAGCGGGGGCAGACTGGATTCATGTTGATGTTATGGATGGTCATTTTGTATCCAATATTACACTGGGCCCCCCTATCGTTCAGGCTATTCGGCCGCATACAACTCTCCCACTGGATGTTCATCTGATGATTGAGCAGCCTGAACGTTATATCGGTGATTTCGTGAAGGCAGGAGCCAATATCATCACGGTTCATGCGGAGGCCTGTGTTCATTTGCATGGTGTCATTCACTTGATCAAGCAGCAAGGCGCTCTGGCAGGAGTGGCTCTCAATCCGGGGACATCACCATACGCGATCAAGGAAGTGCTGCCCAATGTGGATATGATTCTTGTAATGACGGTTAACCCTGGTTTTGGAGGCCAGTCCTTCATTCCAGAGACGTTGAATAAAATCAGACAAATCCGTGCTTGGTTGAACGAATTGGGTCGTCCAGACGTACATATCGAGGTGGACGGAGGTATTGCAGAAGAGACGGCACCAGCCGTATTTGAAGCAGGTGCTGACGTATTAGTGGCAGGTAGTGCAGTATACGGCAGAGCGGACCGTGCAGCGGCTATTACTGCTATTCGGGATAGTGTCGCTCATTTGTCCAAGTGAAGCTAACTGAAGCACTGTGGATGACCTTAGCGAGTATGATGACCGGTTTGACCCTCAGTTGTTTCTCGCTAGTGAAGACACCTTGGAATGCCATTCTTTCACTTTTGGCTGTTCTTATTGTCCTGTTTTATTTTCGTAAAAATGAACGGCGTGGTTTGCGCATCGGTTTTGTGGTGTGTAGTGTGCTTTATTATATCTTGTTTATTTTTATACTCTCAGCATATCTCTATGTTCACGGACTTGTCTGATGGTATAGCCTGGGATGGTTGTGCATAAATATGGTTACATGAGCGGGATTCTCATGTAGCCTTTTTTTTGTGGGGCAACAACCCTTGACAGGTTGCATAAACTACAGAGAACGGATGCAGGAGGATGATGGGGAGGGTGAGGCATGAAGTTTTACACAATCAAGCTGCCAAAATTTCTGGGTGGATTCGTCAAAGCCATTTTGAATACATTCCAGAAGAACTGAAATCAAAGTAACGTTAACACAGGATGTAGGATGAAGGCCAAAGGTACACAGGAGGCACGCTTCCCGAGCACAGCAGATTGATAGCTCGGCAGTAAACGACAGAAACGCGCGGGAAGGTGCCTGACATTTTGTCCTCTTGAATCAGTGGGATATTATTGGAATAATCAAAAAAGCACCCGTTTAAAACGAGGTGCCTTTTGTTTATAACGATATTTTTTTACGACTACACGCGAGTCACTTTACCGGCTTTCAATGCACGAGTGCTGACATAAACGCGTTTCGGTTTACCGTTAACGAGAATGCGAACTTTTTGTACGTTGACGCCCCAAGTACGGCGATTACGGTTGTTAGCGTGAGATACGTGGTTACCGCTGCCAGGCTTTTTGCCTGTTACAGAACATTTACGAGACATGATTCCACCTCCTATTCTGAAAATAACCAAACTCCATATGGAATGGGTCGCTCTTCAGGCCGACTGGGTCAGCCGGACTTTATAAGTCACTAACCTGAACAAAACAATACTTAAATATAATATCATAGTCAAAAAAGCTCCGTCAACTGATTCAAAAACTTTATTTATTTCTCTTTCGCATTATAGTACAATATGGGATAGCTATTGCTGCGACTATTTTGTTTTTTAATGGAATGTGAATTCTTATTCCAGTCATGCCGGGCAGTTCAGAGGCGGGACCATAATCATTATTCCGGCCAATGATTTTTTGTTGGGTAGTTGACTGGTTTTTCATATTATATGAGCTGTGGAAAGAAACCAGAGGATGGTTACGGAAGCTTACGAAAGGGTGACATTCGTATTCGTCGTCTGGCTTTAGTATAATTCAATTAAACCTTGAACAAGTGTTGTGAAGATGGATTGTAAAACAATTGTATTAAGCTAGGAAGGGGAATTCTCTTGAGTAATCGTTCTTTGAATGGAACAGACTTTACCGCGATGGTTTTAGCCGGGGCGGAACAATTACAGCAGCATGCGGAGCATGTCAATTCACTAAATGTATTCCCGGTGCCAGATGGTGATACGGGAACCAATATGAATCTGACGATGAGCGCGGGCGTAACGGAATTGAAGAGGGGAGATTCTTCCTCCATCGGTGTCATGTCCGGCATCTTATCCAAAGGCTTGCTGATGGGGGCCCGCGGCAATTCAGGGGTTATCCTGTCTCAGTTGTTCCGTGGCTTCAGCCGTTACGCTGCCCCATACGAGGAATTGAATACCCTTCAGTTCGCATCGGCATTGCAGAGCGGGGTGGATGCGGCCTACAAGGCGGTGGTTAAGCCGGTGGAGGGTACAATTCTTACCGTGGCGAAGGAAGCGGCCAGACATGCTGTGTTTTTCTCGCGCCGGACGAACGACATCACAGAACTGATGGAAGAAGTGCTTGCCAAAGCAAAGGAAACACTTGCCATGACGCAGGACATGCTCCCTGTACTGAAGCAAGTAGGGGTTGTAGACTCGGGTGGACAAGGGCTTGTGTATATTTATGAAGGGTTTATGCAGCATCTTGGAAGCGGATTGGTGACATCTCCAACTTCAAAAGGCGATAATGTACGTCCGGTTTTTGCTCCTTATGTATCGGAGAGACCTACTTCTGCGCCTGTTGCTCCGTCCCCAGATGCGCCGATTTCTGCGCAGGCGAAGCTCGAAACGGAGAATATTGAATTTTTGTATGATATGGAGTTTTTTATTAATCGACAATTGGGCGAAGCGCAAGGTACAAATTTTGATGAGGAAGCTTTCCGGAAAGCGTTGTCAGTAGATGGTGATTCGATTATCGTTATTTCGGACGATGATGTTATCAAGGTTCATGTGCATTCTAAGGCTCCAGGTGAAGTCTTGAATCTTGCGCTGCGTTATGGGGAAATTACACAGATTCGAATTTTGAATATGCGCGAGCAGCATCGTGATTTGCTGTCTGCAGGTATGGATGGTGCTCCTGAGCCTGAGTGGTTTGCTGAAATACCAACAGAGCCTGCACGTGAGGAGGAGCCATCTGAGCCTCCAGCTCATGAGCTGGCACCCTTTGGCTTTATAGCTGTGGCTTCTGGTGAAGGGATTGCTGATATTTTCAGAAGCTTGGGTGTTGATGTTGTCCTTTCGGGTGGTCAGACAATGAATCCGAGCACAGAGGACTTCGTTAATGCAGCTCGCTCGATTGCGGCTCAACATATTTTTATTCTGCCGAATAATTCCAATATAATCTTGGCGGCTGAACAAGCGCGTGAATTGCTAGAGGTGGAACGTTTGGTGTCGGTTATTCCGAGCAAAACAATTCCTCAGGGCATTGCAGCAGCATTTGCTTACCAAGAGGAAGAAGCCTTTGAGGTAAACCAAGATAATATGCAGGACGCAGTTACCCGTGTGAAGTCTGGACAAGTGACCTATGCGGTACGGGATACGACACTTGATGATCTGCATATTACAGCGGGCCACTACATTGGTATTCAGGATTCTAAAATTGTGGCGACTGAGGAGCAATTAATGGCAACATCCCGTCTTTTGCTGGCGAAAATGCTGGTGAATGGCGATGAAATTGTTACGATTCTTACAGGTTCGGATGCAAAACAAGAAGAGACAGATCAGCTTGTTGCGTGGCTTGAAGAAAATTATTCGGATGTTGAAGTGGAAGTTCATGAAGGTGGTCAGCCGATTTATCCTTATCTGTTCTCAGTGGAAACCTGATGTGCTTTAGCACGCCCATGGTAGTCCACTACAAAGGAGGTCTGACTGATGAGAACTATCATTTTGACGGATAGCACGGCTGATATTCCACAGGAAATAGCAGATCGTCTCGGCATAGTCATTGTACCATTGACAGTGATGTTCGGTAGCACAGCTTACCTGGATGGTATTGAGATGTCAGCTGCACAGTTTTACAGCGAACTGGTACGGGCTGATGAACTGCCTACAACGTCACAGCCATCACCAGCCCGTTTTTTGGAGACGTATACGGAGCTGTTGGAGCAATACCCCGAGAGCCAGATTATCTCCATCCATTTATCCTCCGGTGTGAGCGGAACGTACCAGTCCGCTCTGCTGGGCAAATCCATGTTGGAGAAGCATGAAGATAGAGTGACCGTTATGGATTCCAAGTCGGCCTCGTACGGATACGGTATGCTCGTGGTTTATGCTGCAGAGCTGGCGGCCGCCGGGCAATCCCCGACTGAAATTATTCAGGGTGTGGAACGTCTTGGGGAACGCCGTTGTTTGTATTTCCTGGTGGATACACTGGAATACTTGCAAAAAGGCGGACGTATTGGCAAGGCAGCGGCTATGGTTGGTACGTTGCTTAACATTAAGCCAATTCTTTCGATTGACAAAGAAGGTATTATTTATTCGGCTGATAAGGCGAGAGGGAATAAAAAAGCGACAGCACGAATTATTGAACTGCTGGAGCGGGATTTAAAAGGCCAAAAAATTAATATTGCTGTGGGTCATACGGCAGATCGCTCGGCGGCAGAAGCGTTCGTGGCTCAGCTGGCAGAGCATTTTGAGCTGAGCGATCAAATATATACTGAACTTGGCGCTGTGATCGGAACTCATGTGGGACCAGGAACGATTGGTATTTTTGCATGGCCGGCCGGAGATGAGAGGTAATATGCTGCAATTGGATCAAATACCATTAAAACAAATACATGGCGTGAGTGCTCTCAAAGAGGGAGAGCTTCACGCTTTTGGCATTTCTAACGTGCAAGATATGCTGGAATATTATCCGTTTCGGTATGAAGATTACCGGCTGCGCTCGCTAAGCGAAGTGAAGGACGGAGATAAGATTACAGTACAGGCGAAAATTATGGGCATTCCGGTCCTTCAGCGTTACGGGCGCAAATCAAGGTTGACTTGTAAATTGATGGCTGAGGATTGGATGTTTACTGCAACATGGTTTAATCGGCATTTTTTGAGGGATCAGCTAACATCAGGTCGTGAAATTGTGGTGACTGGTAAATGGGATCTTAAGCGAATGCAGATGACTGTTGCAGACTCTGAGTTCCCTGATAAAGGAGTGGCCCGTTCAGGGACACTTCAACCGGTGTACTCTATAGGTGGCAAGATTACGCAGAGCTGGATGCGAAAAACAATGAATCAGACACTCCAGCAGTTTGGTGAAATGATTCCCGAGATATTGCCAGATCTGCTGGTACGCAAGTATAGTATGATGCCACGCAAGCAGGCCATTGCAGGTATTCACCAACCTCAGGACAATCGAGAGGGACAAGAGGCTCGGCGACGAATGGTGTATGAGGAGCTATTTTTATTCCAGCTGAAAATGCAGGCATTCCGGGCGTTAAATCGTGGTCGAGCGGACGGGGTGGTGCATACGGTGGATAACGCCACGATCCGTGAATTTGTGAGGGCTTTGCCTTTTGAATTAACGGATGCACAGAAGAAGGTTGAGCTTGAAATACTGCATGATCTACGCTCACCTTATTGTATGAACCGTCTGCTTCAAGGGGATGTTGGGTCGGGGAAAACAGTGGTTGCTGCCATCGGTTTATTTGCAACAGTACGTTCTGGTTTTCAGGGAGCACTGATGGTGCCAACCGAAATATTGGCCGAGCAGCATATGCGGTCGCTTCACAAGCTGTTTGAACCCTTTGGAATCAGCGTGGGATTACTGACAGGAAGTACAACTGGGAAGAAGCGTAAGGAGTTGCTTGCCGCTCTTCAAATGGGTCTGCTGGATATTGTGGTGGGCACGCATGCCCTTATTCAGGAGGATGTGTATTTCCGCCAGCTTGGACTAGTTGTGACGGATGAGCAGCACAGGTTCGGAGTCAACCAGCGTAGCGTACTGCGCCGTAAGGGCTACAATCCCGATGTGCTGACCATGACGGCCACACCGATCCCGCGTACGCTGGCGATTACTGCTTTTGGTGATATGGATGTTTCTACGATATCAGAGCGGCCCAAGGGACGTATTCCAATTTCTACGTATTGGGTGAAGCACGAACTGATGGATCGAGTGCTCGGTTTTATTTCTCGTGAGGTAGATCAGGGACGGCAGGCTTATCTGATTTGTCCGTTGATTGAAGAGTCAGAGAAGCTGGACGTACAGAATGCCATCGATCTGCATATCCAAATGCAGCAGGCTTTTCCACATTATCGCGTTGGGCTGTTGCACGGACGAATGACTCCTGCAGAAAAGGAAGAAGTTATGCGTTCCTTCTATGCAAATGAGGTTCAGCTACTTGTTTCAACCACAGTTGTAGAGGTGGGGGTAGATGTGCCCAATGCGACGCTAATGATCATTATGGATGCAGATCGCTTTGGATTGTCCCAGTTGCATCAGTTACGTGGACGTGTTGGAAGAGGCGCACATGCCTCATACTGTGTACTGATTGCTGATCCTAAGTCGGAGGTTGGTCAGGAACGGATGAAGGTTATGACCGATACAGACGATGGTTTTGAGGTTGCTAGACGCGATCTGGATTTGAGAGGGCCGGGGGACTTTTTTGGCACCAAGCAGAGCGGGTTGCCCGAGTTTCGGTTAGCAGATATGGTAGCGGACTTTGAGGTGCTGGAAAAGGCACGTGAGGATGCAACGGATCTGATCAAAGACTCCTCTTTTTGGACATCTCCGCAGTATGAAGCACTTCGCGGTTATTTGCAAAAAGAGCAGATTTTCCAAGGGGATCTTATCGACTGACCCATGATGAATGATGAGGATGCTCTAAACGTTTTTAACAGATAGGCACAATGGACAGGCTGGCCGTCATATATTTGGGAATGACCGAATGATATGGGAGGTGTGGCAACATTGAGCTATCAGCAATATGGAATTAGTCCGCAACTGGTGGAGCGGATTAAGTTAAAAATGAAAAATCGTGTGCTCAAGGAGCGGGTTAAGCAGCAGATTGAGGGCGTGACCAAAGCAGATCTGCAAAACAAAGCTAAGGTGCGCCATCTTGTGAAGACCACTTCTGCTATTTTAAACGAGCGATTGACGGCTACACAGGAGGAGCAACTGACCGCCTTCGTATTGGCACAAAAAATTGATCCGTCCAATACGTTCCATCTGATCAAGCTATGGGGGATGTTCCGTTGATTGCTGTTCGAAGGGGTGCTTCAAAGCACTTTCTATGTTTTATGTGAAGCATAGATAAAAAGGATTGCCTGATGTTTAGGCGATCCTTTTTGGCTTTATTTTAGGTTTTTGTATTTCATTCCCCGGGCAATAGGCAGTGGTCTTAGTGTGAAATTCTATTTGTAATGACCGCCAATCTTGATAGACCATTCCATGGCCTGTACATCTGGACGTACCGTTGTTCGGTGTTGAAAGTGCTCCCTGCCCCAGACGCCTGATCATTGAATTCGCCGCACGGGGCGGTAGCTGTGTTCGATAAAACGGTCAAATTGGTCTAGGTATGCAGTTCAGCTTCTGTTTAGACTTGGATAAGTTCATATGGAAGACTCCTTTAATGATGTGTTTAAGAAAAGCTTTATTCGACCCTCAACCTTACCTGAAGGATCAGAATCCGGTTACTGTACGGATGGTTCACCTTGTTCCCGTCTTGCTCGAACCTCCTGGACAATTTTTCTGTTCATTGTTTCCGTCAGCTCATAATTTTTCATTGGAAATACGGAGAGAAATGTCAGAACCCCCGGAATAATCGTAAATAGTAGTGTGAGCCAAATAAGAGTTGTATTTGTTTGGACTATATTGGGCTGGTAACCCGCCAACGCTAGCGCATAACCACCCACGGCGCTGCCGATTGCGGCCGCCAATTTGGCCCGAAAAACGTTAGCTGAGAACACCATCCCCTCTGATCTGTTTCCTGTTTTCCACTCTCCATAATCGACGCAATCTGCTAGCATTGTGGACATGACAACATAGTTCAGCCCCACGCCAAAAGAAATGATACAGCTGAGAATAAAGACAAGTACAATAGAGTTGCCGCAGAAGAAAAGGGTTATCATGGATATGGAGGTGATTAGCACCCCAGCTATGCTAGTGCCTTTTTTGCCGATCCACTTGGCAATGAACGGAACTGCGACGTTGCCTGCGATTTGAAAGCCCACGGTTAGTCCCATAAACAGTGGAATGAATGCTTCGGCACCTAGGTTGTATTTGAAATAATACAGAGTAAACGCATTACGGATGTTGGCAGTCATTTCGATAATAAAAAACGAGATGATCAACAGCCGCAAAGGTCGGTTTTCAATGAAGAAAAGGCGGAGTACTCCTTTTAACGTTTGTTTTTCATGTCGAGGCACTACGTGTTTTTCTTTTACGCCAAACACCGTAAACATCATGCAGACGAAAAACAGACCACAAAGTACAGCAACGGCTCCAGCCCATCCGTTGAAGAAATGGACGAGGGGAAACGCTACGACATTGACCGTCCATAAGCCAGCACTTGCAACCGTACGAGGGACAGTCACGACCTTGGTTCGTTCTGCAGCATCTTTGGTTATGGCGGCGGACAGTGACCAATACGGAATGTCCAATATGGAATAGCTAATGCTCCAAGCGATATAGGTAACATAGGCATAAACCAGCTTCCCGGCGGAAGAAAGGTCCGGACTGAGGAAAAGCGCCAAGGTGGTGAGTGTTACCAAGAAAGCCCCGCTGAACATGTAAGGCCTAAATTTCCCCCAACGCGTATTCGTGTTGTCGACTGCAATGCCAATAAAGATGTCAACGACCGCGTCAATCACCCGTGCCACCATCAGCAATGTTCCGACTGCAAGCGCATTCAATCCGAAGCTGTCAGTATAGAAGAACATGAGATAAACGGCGGTTAAATTGTAAATAACATTCATCCCATAACTACTCAGTGAGTAAGAGATAAGTGTTTTTAAACTGACTTTGTCGTTATTTTTTGCAGATGCAGAAGTAAGCATATTTTAACCCCTTTCAAAAATTGACGATCATAACAGCCTGTTATGATATTTTGTTATGAGAACTTGTAAGCGTTATCTTGAGATACAGAATAACAAAAGCTGTGGAAGGAGTACATGATTTTTCTAAAGTAGAAGATAGTAAAAACAAAGATTATTGCATACATTTACAGATCAAGGTTTCATTTTAGGTCTTAGAATATGCTTCTTAATTTATGCTATATTTGTTACGAGGACACCGTCCTTGGTTAACTATAAAATTCTGAAGCATGGAGGTTAGGGATGGGTGACAATATGATTCAATTTGTAGATACACGTACCAGTTCAAAGCATAAAAATATTACAGATTTAATTCTGTATAATTGTGGATCGGAGCCTTGTTCTCCCAACCAGGATTTCGGACCTATCGCCAGGGATTTCAATCTTATTCACTTTGTATTAAAGGGTAGAGGCAAGCTGGTATTAGATAAGGAAACATATAACATAGAGAAGGGACAGGCTTTTTTAATCCCTGCCAATAAGGCCGCTTATTATCAAGCTGATGAGTACGAGCCATGGGAGTACAGCTGGGTAGGGTTTATGGGGATCAAATCCGAAATGTACTTGCAGAATATCTCTCTTGTTCAGGATAATCCGTATGTGGTAAGTATCGGAGACATCACTTTTTTTCATTCGACTATTCTTGAAATGCTTCGTATAGGGAATAATACACTTTCTTCATCCTTGGCTATTCAGGGCTATTTGTGCCATATTCTTGCCAAGTTGGTGCATGAATCAGGTGAAACGATGCCTGTGAAAGAAGAGCTTCCCTATTCAGTTCAAGCTATCAACTATATGGAGAAAAACTACAACGGTGGCATTCAAATTAGTGAGGTGGCAGAGTATCTCGGACTTCACCCCAATTACTTGACCTCTGTTTTTAAGCAGGAAATAGGTGAAACACCGAAGCAGTATTTAATGAACATTCGGATTAAAAAGGCATGCGAGCTGTTACAGGATACCAGTTACTCTATTCAAGTAATCTCCAATTCTGTCGGTTACTCGGATCAACTGACCTTTTCGCGGGCATTTAAAAATATGATGGGCATTTCCCCCAGCGCTTATCGTGAAAAAATTCTTTGATTTTACTATATATATCTTCTAAAAATACTGGTGCTTGAGGTAGGGTTGTTTTGATATCGTAAAGCTGTTGGTTTTTCCTGCATGGTATTTTAAAGGATTGCACGGAAGAACTCACTTTACGAGAGGGGAACTGCATGTGGATACACTCATTGCCTTTATTCCAGCCATAGGCTGGGGATTCATGCCAATACTGGCGCAACTGACAAAAGCCAGTCCTCGCGAGCAACTGATGGGGACGGTCATCGGTGCCGTATTGTTCGCACTGTGCCTGTATTCGTACTCACCTGTTAACTTTCAAGTCACACCATTTATTGTGAGCTTTGTCTCTGGTGTGTTTTGGTCCGTAGGACAGTTGCTTCAATTTCAAGCTTTCCAGAAAGTAAGCGTTTCAACGGCCATTCCTATTATTTGCGGGCTACAACTCATGGGAACGACGCTTTTTGCAGCACTAATCTTGGGCGAATGGACGACCGGGTACCAAATTGGTATTGGATCAGCAGCGCTTATATTTATTTTGTCTGGCATCTTGCTGACGAGCTATCAGGGGAGATCAAGTGGTTTGTCCAAGCCCTTGCCCCTTCAAATTCTTGTCATGTTGGTTTGTTCAGGTATAGCCTTAACCTTGTATGTTATTATTAATCAAATCTTTCATGTCTCCGGTCTGTCAGTCATCTTACCGCAATCACTTGGCATGTTGTGTTCAGCGCTTTTAATGAACTGTAAGGGAGGGCAGAAGCTCCATTTGGTTCAGGTGCTGCGCAATTTGTCTACGGGTTTGTCGTGGAGCGTAGCGAATTTGGCGCTATTTATTTCGAATGGGCTTATTGGGGTCACTGCCAGTTTTCCCATCTCTCAGGCGAGTATCGCCATCTCCTGCGTTGGGAGTATTCTGATTTTCAGGGAAAAGAAGAGCCCGGGGGGATGGCTTCGTCTATTGGCTGGCATTATGGTAATCATGGTCGGAGTGGGATTGATTAGCCTGGTCAAGCTCTGAGAATATTCAGAATTAAGAACTGTACATGCAGTACGGCTACAGATGGTTAGGGTATATGAGTCGATGATTAAATAGATTTGTGTGATCCAGAATCCTTTCAGGTTGTAAAGTAGATCTATTTAATGTCTTACTTATAATGCCCCCCAATCTTCCTGGATCTTTCCAGGGCCTGGCCGACATGAGTGAGGGAGGAAGCTCTTATGATCGCCGTATTGCCGTAGCGCTCCTTAATGCTGTCGGTGGCTTTCTCTAGGGAGCGTGCCCGTTTCTCATCCTCAAAAAAGGAAACCTGGTACGTTTCCGCATCCATTAGACTGCTTAGGCTAACGCCCAGTCGCCTTACCGGCATGCGGTCCCAAAATTTATAGAAAATTTCCTTGGCGGCTTTGTAAATTTTATTCGTGTTGTTAGTCGGATCGGGCAGCTTCATCTGGCGCGAAAACCCGGTGGGCGACTCAAACGGGCTGCACATGCAACTGACAGTAACGACATATCCCATATACCCTTTGCGCCGGCTGTCCTGACATACTTCCTCGGTGAGCTCGAGCAGAACGGTTTCCACTTCCGCAGGCTGGAGATAGTCTCGGGGAAGAGTCATCATATGACCGATGGATTTAGGAGGTGTCTCAAATGTTTCCGGCTTAACCGGGCTATGATCGATCCCGTTAGCAGTTCGCCATATCACCTCTGCCTGTATGTTGGACTGTTTGCCGAAATGAGAGCGGAATCTGTCCTGAAGCCGGGGTAAGGGAGTACGGGCGATGTCCCCAATGGTATACAGTCCAAGCCTCTCCAAATGTCGTTCCATACGCGAACCGATACCGAACATAAGACGTACTGGTTGGGGCCACAGCAAAGTTGCAATGTCAGACGCAGGCAACAAGAAAATGCCGCTGTCATTTTTTTTAGCCCATATATCTGTTGCGGTTTTAGCCAGCATTTTATTGGGACCGATACCAATTCGAATCCATACTCCTGTTTGTGCGAGCACTTTCTGCTGAATTTCACTTGCAATGCTCATCGGATCTCCGAACAGGGAGAGACTTCCGCTCATATCTAGAAATTGTTCATCAATGCTGAAAACCTCAACCAAATCCGTATATTCATTATAAATTTCTGTTATTTTTAATGAGACATCGATATAATGCTGCATGCGCGGGCGTACAATGATAAGGTCAGGACATTTTTTTACAGCTTCTCCCAGACGTTCTGCAGTGGATATACCAAGTTTTTTTGCCAGCGGACACGCAGCTAAAATAATGCCTGAACGAAGTGCAGGGTCACCGGCCACAACGAGCGGCTTATGTTGGTAAGTGGGATTATCCGCTTTTTCGACGCTGGTGTAAAAGCTTTGACAGTCCGCTAGAAATATGGTTCTACTTCCACGCTCCTTCACAATGTTGGTCTCCTCCCCTGATATGTAATTGATCATATTCCAAAATATTCTTGAACGTATACTCTTATAGTAGTATTATATACAGAACAAGTGTTCCTAATACAAATGTATTTTTTGGAACATTACAGTTTACGGGAAACCTAGCATGGCGTATCATATTATCTTGAACAAAAACAAGTGGAAATGAATGAATATTGAGGGGAGAAAACCATTTTTATGAACCCAAAACGTCGACCATCATCTCAAAAACGCAGTAGGTGGCGCATTTTTGGCAGAGTTTTGCTGATTAATATCAAGTGGTTCTCGCTTGCGGGTGTACTTGGAGTGCTGTTTGCCGGAGGTCTTATATCCGGTTATGTGGCGGCACTGGTTCATGATGAACCTGTACGATCACGTCAATTGATATATGAAAAGGTAAATGAGAATGCTCTGACCAGCTTTGTATTTTTTAATGATCAGGTAACTCCGGTTGGAAGAATGCGCATGGAGGAGGACCGACAGCTCGTTGACCTGAAGGATGTTCCTCAGTCCATTGTGGATGCCCTCATTTCAACGGAAGACAGCCAATTTTATGAGCACCATGGTGTAGATTTAAAGGGGACGGCTCGTGCTGTCAAGCAGAAGCTTTTGAATGAAAACCGCCAAACTGGCGGCAGCACACTGACACAGCAGGTAGCCCGAAGAGTTTTCCTGAGTCTGGATAAAACGGACAGCCGAAAGGTGAAGGAAATGCTGCTGGCACTACGTATGGAGCGTTTTATGGGCAAAGACAAAATATTAACGGCTTACTTAAATAAAATGCCTTTTGGTAATGGTTCCGCTGGTTACAATTTGTATGGAATCAAGTCTGCTTCGTTAGGGATTTTCAATGTAAGCGACCTACATAAGCTTCATATTGCTCAAGCGGCTTATTTGGCAGGTCTTCCACAGCTGCCATCTGTTTATTCCGCTTTTGATGGTAAAGGGAATTTTGATGAAGAAGGTTTCAATAAAGCGATGGAGCGCCAACGCGTTGTGTTGGGAAGAATGCTGGCAACAGGCAAACTCACGCTGTCCGAATATAACGAGGCGCTTCAATTTGATGTGAGAGCGACTCTTGCTCCACATCGCGAAAAAAGCTATAACACATTCCCTTATTTGATGCTGGAAACAGAGCGGGAGGCCGCACAGTTGTTAGCACTCCAGCAAAATCCGAATCTCACAGCAGCCGAGATTTCTAAGCCTGAGCATGCTGAACTTCTTCAAAATACGCGAGAAGAGTTGCAACGATCCGGCTATCGAATTTATACAACGATAAATAAAAAAATTTATAGCAATATGCGGCAGATTGCAGCCAATCCACAAAATTTTTCTCCATACAGTAAGAAGAAGGGGCTAGAACAGATTGCAGCAATCATGATTGATCATAAGACAGGGGCTATCCTCGGTATGATCGAGGGCCGGGATTTTAATACCGAGCAAATGAACTATGCAACTCAAATGACACGTCAGCCGGGTTCTGCCATGAAGCCTATTGCTGCTTACTTACCTGCTTTGGAGAAGGGCTACACTCAGCCCGCCGGTCTTATTGATGATTCACAAATCATATTGAAAGACGGACGTAAGGGTTATCATATTCCTAAAAATTATAACAGAAGGTATGAAGGGCTTATGACAGCCCGTGAAGCACTCAATCGGTCAATCAACATCCCTGCACTGAGGCTGTTTTTATATGAAGTTAAAATTCCAAATGCTTGGAATTTTGTGCGTTCTCTTGGAATTACAACGATTCAACCACAGGATGAACATGCTCAAACAGGAGTGCTAGGTGGACTTAGTAAGGGGGTATCCGTCGAGGAACTGACCGCAGCATATGGGACAATTCCCAATATGGGCGTGTATAATGCCCCTCACTTGATCAGTAAAATTACAGATGCCAACGGTAAGATTGTATATGAATTTAAACCACAGACAAAGCGTGTATATTCGCAGCAAACCGCATTTTTGATGACGGATATGCTCAGAACCGTTATATCAGACCCGAGAGGAACTGGCAAACGTCTGCAAAAAGCTTTTAAAAGCTACGGTACCATTGATATCGCGGGTAAAACGGGTACGACACAGAACTTTGGTGATGTGTGGTTTATGGGATACACACCTGACGTTACGCTAGGCGTCTGGGCTGGTTATCGCCAACAGGTTAATACATTATCTCAAGAAGGTCACACCAGAGCACAGTCTGTGTGGGCACTGATCATGAATGAGGCGGTCAAGGACCAGCCTGAGCTTTTTAAGAATAAGCATTTTATACAGCCGGAAGGCGTTGTGAAAGTTACAGTATCTAGTCTTACAGGTAAGCTGCCAGGGCGTTATTCTCGCCAATCGGGTCACCTCGTGACTGACTGGTTTAACCAAAAGTATGTGCCGACCGAAGTCGGAAGAGAACAGCTTCCACGTTCTGCTAGACCAGTAGTTCCGTCCAAACCAGAGGTCAAGAAAGAAGATGTCCCTGAGGTTAAGGTGCCTGCAACAGATCAAGAAGAGGTTCCACCAGAGGAAACAGCTCCTGCTGTTCCTGACACAGATGCAGAGGTCGAACCGCTTGATGAGAATAACGATGTGCCATCAACAGATACATCGCAACCTTCTATTGAAAACGAGCCGGAGACACCTTCTGAATCAGAGAACCAGAGTGGTGCTCCAAAAACTCAGCCTGACGAGGTTATCTATCCTGAACCAACGGCTGATCAATCCAACAACTAAGCAACACGGGCGATCAGTCTGTTGTAATTATGAGTAGAGCCAGCATTTTATGCGGCTCTGCTCTTTTTTTTCATATTTTAGATTTCTCCTTTTTGAAAATACGAGCCAAATTATTTGCTATGTAACCAATGGGCTTTAAAATCTTCTCTTTGTTTAGGCAAGTAGGCAAGGCGAGATTATAAGGGGGCATAGTCTTGGGTCAGATCAATTCCCAGGTAGTATCCGAGTTTACGCCGAACCTCACTGCGGGCAAAGGATGAAAGCATGAAAAATCGCCTTTGGTAACCGCGGCATACATACAAAACCTCTACGCCTTCATGATTTCGGATTTCGCTGTATATTTTCACTCCCTGTCTTTTCATTCGCGCTTTTGTTTCTGCTAATTGAACAGTTATGCGCTGTTGTACTTCAGTCAGGCTACGAATATACAAATCGGGCATTTTTAGAGGAGAGATATTCATAATACGAATGTCTCGTTCCAACACATCTAGCACAAGAGTTAGAAGTACACACATCTTGATCAGTCCTGCGTCTTCTTCAGAAGGCAAAGGAGCTTTATGCTTGTTATCAAGTACCTTTTTGTTTGTCATAAATATCTCCTTTACTTGGAGTAAAATTACAATATATAATAAGTGTATAGAACACACGTTCTGTATATACTTCATCATAGAGATTTTTCTATTGCCAAAGCAATCATCAATTATTGGAAAAGGGGCAGGGAGCCCTACTTCCATGTGCCATTGCCTAAAGGTTCTTTCGTATATGACCGATGACAGTCAAACAGAGTTTGTGTTAAGCTGATGGATAAAAAACCTTACATAGAAGGGGATAGTGTTCTGCTAGCGGTCATTTTTACTATTTAACTTAAGAAAGTAGAGAAAGAAGGTTTACATATTGTCACGTTCGTTATATGTAGCTTTATTATTGTTGAGCCTTATTTGGGGCGGTTCCTTTATGTTTATTAAGGTGTTATTGCTACATCAAGTAGGACCGTGGACCATTGTATTTCTGCGCTCCAGCTTTGGTCTTATTTTTATCGTCTTATTAATGCTTCTTATGCGCAAGCCGTTTAAAATCAAAAGCATTCCGTGGAAATCGGTTATTCTGGTAGCATGTGTCAACATGGTTTTACCATGGACATTGATTGGTTTTAGTGAGACCAGAATAGCTAGCAGCATGGCTTCTGTATTGAATGCGACCACGCCAATATGGACTATGTTGGTGGGCCTTGTCTTCTTCGGAGCTATATTTCATCGCCTGCAGTGGTTAGGAATGGGGCTCGCTTTTATAGGAATTATTATTTTATTGGGTATTAATCCTGCCTCTATTATTTCTGTTGATCCTGTAGGTTTTGGATGTATGCTGCTTGCGACTCTCTGCTACGGATTTGGAACACAGCTCTCCAAACGTTTTCTCTCCAATCTTTCCATGTATCAGGCTACCTTTGCGACACTGTTTGGTGCGGCAGCAGGGGGTGGTATTATGATGGCAATTGTAGAGAGACCGGATTTGTCGATCGTTTCTGTTCCAGGAGTATTGGGTTCCCTCATAGGGCTAGGAGTTTTGGGATCAGGGGTAGCATATATCTTGTTCAACTATATGATTTTGCGCGGGAGTGCGGAATTCGCTTCTTCGGTAACGTATTTTGTACCCGTGAGCGCCATCGTATGGGGCTTTTTACTTCTGAATGAGCATATCGGCTGGAACGTGCTGACCGGGCTGCTTCTTATACTCGGGGGCGTATTTATGGCCAATCAGCGCAGAACAGCCAAACTAAGGGTAATAGCTCCAAGTGAAAATAAAACTCACTCAGGTCATTAAGTGTGTATTCGCCAAACCTTTGGTATAATGCGTCAACTCGCACATACAATAAAGCATGCTCGCACATAAAATAAAATATGGTGCAGCAAAAAAAGCAAGCTGTTTAGCAGGTGACAAGGTGTGGTATAATAAATTATAGAATTATATGCACCACAGAAATGTCGGAGTTTTATTCCACAAAAGAAAGGATCAGGATACCATGTGTCCCCGAAGGATACTTCCCCAAAGGACGATTTGGAAACGATTTGATCTGTCTTATACTTAGCTTTTCCGCGGAGTAACGTCAAGTTGCGAAAGCCAACTCTGCGGAAGAGGGGATTGTACATGCGAAGGACCAAGTCCTCCAGGCACATCTTACCAGGTTGCTTCCGTAAGAGTGGGTTCATCCACATCAAACTTACGAGAAACCGAGGGAGCCTGTATGAGGAAAACTTACGAATCTATCGTGAACAATGGAGCACTGAGACAGATTGCTGTCATGTTGCTCGGAACATGCATTTTAGCTTTTACGTACTATCACATTAATGCCCAGAATCATTTATCAGAGGGCGGATTTGCAGGCTTAGCTTTGCTGGGTCATTATGCGTTTGGCATATCTCCAGCATGGAGTATGCTGATGCTTGATGTTCCCGTCATATTGCTAGCATGGGTACTGAAGGGCAAAAGATTTATGATGCTAGCATTAATCGGAGCCGTCGCCTTTTCACTGTTTTATGCAGGATTTGAGAAATATTCGACTCTGGTTATAGACCTGCATGGAAATCTGCTAATAGCAGCTCTACTTTGTGGGGTGCTCACAGGTTTAGGAGCCGGAATCGTACTGCGATTCGGTGGAGCAACCGGGGGCGATGATATTTTGTCTCTGCTAATCAGCGAGTGGCGCGGATGGAAAATCGGCAATGTGTTTATCGTCAGTGACATCATCGTACTGGGATTATCGCTGTTGTATCTGCCTGTGAAGGAAACAATGTTTACAATACTGGCTGTGTGGCTTGCCGGAAAAATAATTACATGGACGACCACGTTCCAATTGCACCGACCTGTGAAAAAGGTACTGCCAGCGGCTATTCCCGCTAAAAAGGTAGTTGCCAAAACAGTGCCGGTCGTCCACAGCCTTCGTCAATAAGGAAAGGGTGTTACGTCAGGAGAGAAATCTTCTTACGTGACACCCTTTCGCTGTATTTAGCTTCATCAGAAAGGCTTTAAAGTAGAATGGATACGTCCGTTTTGTTCATGAATATTTGCAGAAATCTATTGCTATTCTACAAATCTTTGAGCTTCGTCCACCGATTCATTTTTGTATTTAAAGGTTGACATGGGCTGTTCGTCTCTCTCTTCATTGATTGCTCGGCGATTCTCGTGCGGCTGGATGATTATCGTTCCATTCCTCAGCTTGTGCAGTGGCAATCGCAATCGCACGCCCTTCTTCATAGCCTTCGCGGAGTAGAGCGTTAGCGATATCAACGGCTTTTTCTCGCACACGGGGTTCTAGATTTTTCATGGATGGCGGGTAATCATGTTTGTTCCAAGGCATGGTTGCACACTCCTTTTTAGCAGATGATGTATTATGTATTACCCGTTGTCGGCTTAGACAAACAAAAATTAAAGTAATGAATATATTGTAAAATTTATCTTAAGAAAAAGCGTATAATGGTGTGCAGAATACCAGAAAAAGGAGTGAAACATTTGCTTGCCTGGGGTTTCGTTTTTTTACTAACCATCATCATTCATACTACCGATAGCTTGTCCTATGCTCTTCGGCTTGGTGGTTTGCGAGCACGTCGGATTGGATTGGCATTAACCGTGGCCGGAATGCTGCTGTTGGTTTCACGTACCTCCAATATGGCACAGGGACCTTTACTTGGAGGGATGGTCGATCAGGCTAAAGAGGCAGCACAATTGGGCGGAACGGATATGAGACTGGAACTGTATATGCACGGGGTACTGCTGGCCGCCACCGTTGGGACTATGCTTGCTATATTACTGTATCCAACAGTAGTACGCATGTCAGCCAGATGGATTGTACATTTGGAGAATACTGGATCTATCCCGGCTTTAATACGTCATTTAATGAGGCGAAATCGCTGGAAGCATGCAGGCTACTACATAAAGCGCCCTAGCTGGTCCATGTTTACCTCCCTAATCAGTGGAGTGATCCCCAAGCGTCTAATTATTTTAAATATTGCCGTTACCGCAATTTATACAACCGGAGTGGTATCTGCCTTGTATGCGTCATTCCTATGGCCCGCTCAAGGTACGGCAATGTCAATGTCGTCAGGCTTAATCAATGGTGTCGCGACGGTATTGTTGACCTTGTTAATTGATCCAAGATTGGCGGTGTTGTCAGAAAAAACGCTACGAGGGGAGCTGCCCCTAATCCGAATGAACAGCGTGTACGGATGGATGATCATCTCGCGTTTGGCAGGAACTTTATTAGCTCAGCTATTGCTGGTACCGCTAGCCATTTGGCTTGGGTGGGTGATGAGCTAAATCAGTAGATGCGCTACCATATCAAAAAAAAGCTGACCCGTGATCATCGAATACAGATAGATTCCGGGTCAGCCTCGTTATTTTTACGGCTACTTACTTTTCAAATAATGACTTATAGGCTCCATATCCTTCACGCTCCAAGTCTTCCTGAGGCACAAAGCGGAGCGCGGCAGAATTGATGCAATAACGCAAACCCTCTGGACCTGGACCATCATCGAATACGTGCCCTAAATGGGAATCTGCTTCGCGACTTCGCACCTCGGTACGAATCATGAAATGGCTGAGATCGGTCTTTTCTTTGACATTGTAACTGCGCAACGGACGGGTAAAGCTAGGCCAGCCGCAACCCGCATCATATTTGTCCAGTGAACTAAACAAAGGCTCTCCTGATACGATATCCACGTAAATGCCTTCAGCTTCATGATCCCAAAACTCATTTTGAAATGGGCGCTCGGTTGCGTTTTTTTGTGTTACTTCGTATTGAATAGGCGTCAGCCGATCTTTAAGATCGGATTTATCAATCTTGGCAGACCAATTTTGCTCAATAAAATCTTCACGTCCTGAGCCTTTGCGATAGCGTTTGTAGTGAGCGGGGTTCTTCTTATGATAGTCCTGATGATACTCTTCTGCTTCATAAAAAGTTGCCGCAGGCAGGATAGATGTAGCAATGGGCTTGTCAAAACGGCCACTTTGAGCGAGAGCTTCTTTGGAAGCCTCTGCCTTGATGCGTTGTTCATCATTATGATAGAAAATAGCCGTTTGGTAGGATGAACCTCTATCGTGGAACTGTCCACCTTCATCCGTTGGATCAATCTGTTGCCAAAATAGCTCCAACAGTTTTTCATATGGGAACACTTGAGGGTCGAATGTAATTTGTACGGCTTCCACATGTCCCGTTGTTTCAGAGCATACCTCTTCATAGGTAGGATTTTCGGTATGTCCCCCTGTATATCCAGATCTAACCTTCAAAATACCGGGCATTTCCTCAAAAGGGGAGACCATGCACCAGAAGCAGCCACCCGCAAAAGTTGCCTTTTCTACCGTATTTGGATTGTTGGTGCTCATATTTTATCACTCCAATCTGAGAATGTTTAATTAGTTGTTATTTAAATAGCTTACAATTAAATTATATACGGGATTTTTGCAAAATCCAACGGAACATCAGAAAGTACTCAGTTGCGTAGCTGTAGTGTGTCCCAAAAACTGCAATGAAACATTCTACAGAAGCGATACAAACTCATTGGTGTTATGTTTTGTTGGCGCGCCTAACTCTTTTTCTGTAAAGTACAAACCCTCCACCTACCAGTGCAGTATATAGCAGCAAAATAAGCAAACCCGTGATTGGATGTTCCGCAAAGGTACCGCCTGCATAAGCATACACTGCAATTGCGGGAAGTTTGCCGATCGCTGTACCTAGCATAAAGCTCCAAAACGGAAACCCTGCTACTCCGGCATATACATTTACAGCTGCCTGAGGAATGACTGGAATCAAGCGAGCCAGTAGCACAGCAGTAAAAGGCTCTTTCTCCATGACCTGGTTGAAGCGCTCCAGTGCGGGAACACGCTCCAAATATGTACGTCCTTTGTCACGGAACAGGGTACGTACAGCACTGTAAACGACCAACGCAGCCAAAGTAGTGCCAAGCCAGCAAATCAAAGCACCTTGCCAGGCGCCTGCTGCATAAGCAATGGAAGCGATAATCAGCTTGTAAGGGATAAACGGAATTAATGCGAATAAAAATGCGAGCAGTAGCAGAACCGGAAAGGAGGTTTGCTTGTTTGCCCATGCGAGCCAATCATATCTGTAGATAAACGCGATGCAGAGCAGCGAAACATAAGCCGCGGGGAGTAACCATTTTTTCATTTATATACCTCTTTCAATATCCCTGTTCGGCTTATTGCTTATACAGAAAAAAATGGGGTTCACATTCCCAAAAATGTATGCTATACTGCCACTAACAGAATAGTTCCCAAAGGGGAGTAGCTCAGCGAGTAAAGTCGTCATTACGGGATTCTTAATCCCCGGCTTTATTGGCAACGTAATGTTGTAAGCGAGACCTTTGCCAGGATTTTAGGAATCCGGGTAAATGGTCTTTTTTTGATGCCAAAATTGGGTCAAGCGCCGTTTCCGGATTCCGCGAAATGGCGCTTTTTTTTTAGTATAAAGCGCTGAACTATGTACAGTATAACAAATAAACAAAGAAGGTGGGAGAAACGTATGGATTTTTTGTCAATTGAGTTTTTAACCGCATTATTGTCCATTATTATCATTGATCTGGTGCTAGCTGGTGACAATGCGATCGTAATTGGCTTGGCGGCGCGGAATGTTGATAAGGCCAATCAAAAGAAGGTCATTATCTGGGGAACGGTCGGAGCAGTCGTCATTCGTGTGATTGCTACAGTGCTGGTCACATACTTACTGCAAATATATGGATTGCGTTTGGTTGGGGGTCTGGCCCTTATCTATATCGCCTATAAGTTGTTGGTCGAAGAGAAAAAACATGAAATTTCAGCTACAAATCAGATGTGGGCAGCGATTCGCACCATTATTATTGCGGATACAATGATGGGACTCGATAATGTGCTTGCTGTTGCGGGAGCCGCTCATGGAAATATGCTACTTGTTATTCTCGGTCTGGCAATCTCCGTTCCGATCATGGTGTGGGGAAGCACGATTATTCTGAAACTGACAGAACGTTACCCAGTAGTGATCACGATTGGAGCCGCAGTATTAGCGTATACCGCTGCTAAAATGGTGGTGGCCGAGCCATTAATTGCACACTGGTTCGCAAATGGAGTCGTTAAATACGGTTTTGAAGCCTTGATTGTAGTTCTGGTTGTAGCCATCGGGATGCGTGTTAAAAAAGTAAAAAGTGAGAAAACAAAAAAAGAAGCGTTGCACGCATAAGCTAACTTATATTGAAGTAATCTGGCTGAGCTGGATACTCAAGTCTTAGAGGCTGTTCCTCAGATCCATCTGGATCAGGAGCAGTCTCTTTTCTTTGCTTGTCAGCGGACTTCCATGTAAACTAGACAACAGATGAAATGAGTGATTAGAGGTGGAACCATATGGACAAGCAAATCAAGACAAGAGTAGCTATTGCAGGATTAGGTGGAATCGCTCGTAAAGTGTATCTGCCGTTACTGGCTGCACACCAAGGCGTAGACATTGTAGGAGTGATGAACCGTTCACAGGAGCCGGTCAGTTCTACTATGGAGCAGTATAGACTACCAAGAGGAACGACGGACGTGAAGGAAATGCTGGCATGGGAGCCGGAAGCTGTATTTATACATGCGGCCACCGAAGCTCATTTTGACCTAGTTATGGCGTGTATTGAAAAAGGGATAGCGGTGTACGTAGATAAACCATTGTCCTATGATGTTCGTCAGAATTTGGAAATGACTGCTTTCGCGGAAGCACAGGCTGTACTGCTGGCGGTAGGTTTTAATCGACGTTTTGCTCCGCACTATGTGGCTGCAAAAGCTTGGCTAGAGGAAGTGGGCGGTTTCAGTCAATGTGCGGCGATTAAACACCGAACTGGATATGATCGTAGACCGGCGACACAGACGGTTTATGATGATTTAATTCATATGCTTGATTTGCTACTGTGGCTGGGTGGCGATAATTATGAGCTACTACATAGTAGTCTGGATACAACAAGTGAAGGGTATATGGACGCTGCGTTCGGGACTTTGCGTTTGGGGAATGCTGCCGGTACATACAGTATGAGCAGACAGGCAGGAGCTGACATAGAGAAGCTGGAGCTTCACGGGGCAGGACGGTCTGTTGAAGTCACGAATATGGAACAGGCTGTTTTCATGCAAAAAAATCATTTATCACGAACGCAAACTTTTGGAAGCTGGGAGACAATATTGGAAAGACGGGGATTCACCGGGGTGGTGAATCATTTTCTGGAGCATATTCATCGTCCGGAGGAGTGTGCTATACAAGCTGGAAAAGTGTTGGAAAGCCATATGCTAGCGGAAGAACTGATTAGTGGTTTGAGTGATTAATATCGAACCATGATGATCCAGACATCAAGAATTAGGTTGAAGGAGAAATGTATCAATGGAAGAAGACAACCGCGGTAAACAGGTAGAAGAAGCCATCATTGAAAATTATAAGCAAGAAGAAGATATGATGATCCTTGTGTTTGCTCAATGGTGCATCAATAACGACTTGGAGCCAGAGGAATTATATCGTGCGGCGTATCCGCAGCAGGATAGCAACGAGCGT
Organism: Paenibacillus sp. lzh-N1; assembly: GCF_002872435.1. Lineage (NCBI taxonomy): Bacteria > Bacillati > Bacillota > Bacilli > Caryophanales > Paenibacillaceae > Paenibacillus > Paenibacillus sp. lzh-N1. Next base: position 3,941,680 of record NZ_CP025696.1, read on the forward strand.
CTGCTGCGAATACGCAAGCTGACTGTATCGCGCGAAGAAGCAGGTGATATTCCGCTGGATACGGTATTAGGGGTGCTGTCTATGTTCGGAAATGAGGACTTGGCGATGGTCGTATCCGAGGCGGCCGCCCAGCTCCCGTCGGAACGAAAATAAGTCCACCTAAAATAAAGCATCTGGCAAAGTCATTCGTGGCATCGTGGAAATAAACTGTTTTTACTGAGGATATTGTTGATCGGGGAGGGTAAGCTGACGATGGAAGATATACCTGTGCCCAGTACTTGTAAAGGCTGTGAAAGAGATATCGCTTTATCGGAAGAGCAAATTACCAGAATTCTTAACAATATGAGACCCAAAATGGATTGTGTAAACGATGAAGTTTACAAAGCCAGACTGTTGGCCTGTGCACAATGCGATGAGTTAATGTCCGGTCACACATGTGGCATTAGTGGAAGTATTGTTCGTATACGTGCCTTGGCAGTAACTCAAAATTGTCCCAGTTACCACGGTTCACGTTGGCAAGAATCATCTTAAAAAATGCAAAGCCCAGACTCGGTTAAATCTGAGATTACAGGCTAAAGTAGTCATACCCTGGTCTGCCTTAATGGCAGACCTTTTTGGTTTGCTTGGACTTTGTTGTTAGCAATTGACAAATTGTAGACAATAAAATATATTAAACACGTAAAATGTTTTTGTTTAATCATTAATATTTATATTAATAAAAGGATTGTTAGGTGTGACAATGTGTAATATTAGAGTTCGAAAAGAGAACGGTAGTGTGAGTGTAATTTATGCGGTTATGAAAGCGTAATCATTTTTGTGATACTTCAACAATTTTAATGTTTGGGAGGTTTTGTGGTGAAGGGTTCTGTTATTGTAAATACCGATTGGGAACAGGGCGTTATTAATAAAAATATTTATGGACAATTTGCCGAGCATCTTGGACGATGCATTTATGAAGGTTTATGGGTGGGACAGGACTCTCCAATCCCTAACACTGACGGAATTCGAAATGATGTGGTGGAAGCGCTCAAACAGCTGAACATTCCTGTGCTGCGTTGGCCAGGGGGCTGTTTTGCCGATGAATATCATTGGAAAGATGGGATCGGACCGAAAGAAAACCGCAAAAGAATGGTAAATACGCACTGGGGCGGTGTGGTTGAAAATAACCATTTTGGTACACATGAGTTTTTCCAATTGTGTGAGCTATTGAATGCAGAGCCGTATATCTGTGGGAATGTAGGCAGTGGTACAGTGCAGGAAATGTCGGAGTGGGTAGAGTACATGACCTTTGACGGGGAGTCCCCTATGGCTGCATGGCGTCAGGAAAACGGTCGTGAGAAACCATGGAAGCTCAAATATTTTGGAGTTGGTAACGAAAACTGGGGTTGTGGCGGTAACATGCGCCCGGAATATTATGCTGACCTGTATCGCCGCTATCAGACATATGTCCGTAATTATGGAGAGAATCGCATTTATCGAATAGCTGGTGGGGCGAATGTGGATGATTATCGTTGGACCGAAGTACTGATGCGCGAAGCCGGGCACCTTATGGACGGTTTGAGTCTACACAACTACACAATACCGGGGAGTTGGGAAGGGAAACGACACGCAGTCGGTTTTGATGAAGCAGAATGGTTTGAGACGATGAAAAAATCATTGCACATGGATGAATTGATTACTCGCCACTCTGCCATTATGGACCAATATGATCCTGACAAACGAGTTGGGCTGATCGTCGATGAATGGGGAACTTGGTTCCTGACCGAACCAGGTACCAATCCTGGCTTCCTGCATCAGCAAAATACGATGCGGGATGCGCTGGTAGCCGGACTACACCTGCACATATTCCATAATCATCATGATCGTGTGCAGATGACGAATATTGCTCAAATGGTCAACGTTTTGCAAGCGATGGTTCTAACTGAAGGCCCTGCTATGCTGTTGACCCCGACATACCATGTATTTGAAATGTTCAAAGTGCATCAGGATGCACAAGCACTGGCTATTCATGCGAAGGTAGGCAATTATGAGTATGACGGAGACTCCATCCCACAAGTAAGTGTGTCCGCCTCTAAGGCACAAGATGGCTTTATTCATATAAGCTTATGCAATGTCCATCCGGGCGAATCGGCAAATTTGAGCCTTGAGCTAAGAGGGCTCGAAGAGGTTAAGAAGATCAATGGTGTTTTCTTAGCCAGTGACGATATGCAGGCACATAATACATTTGATCAGCCAGAGCGTGTGAAAAAGGAAACTTTTACATCTTATCAGCTGCAAGGTCAGCATTTGGATGTTACACTGCCACCGATGTCGGTTGTGATGCTGACGATTGCTCCGTAAAAACAGATTGTGTATGTAAGTAGTACCCGTTATATCATCCGTTAGGAAAAAGAGAGCGTTCAGGGGAACGCTCTCTTTTTCCTACAATTGCTCGCGGTGTATCATTCTGAACTCCTTGGGCGACATACCAAAGCGGGAACGAAATACACGGTGAAAGTATGTGTAGTTTGCAAATCCTGACGATTCGGCGGCTTGTTCCAGTGACATGGGACTGAAAATGATACGCTCCCTTGCCATGTTGAGCCTGACGTCCAGTGTGTACTGCATAATGCTCGTATCGAACGTTTCCTTAAACAGGTGTACCGCTCGGGATACGCTGATCCCGACGTGTGAAGACACGTCATCCAGCTTAAAATTAGATGATGCATTTTCTTCAATATAATTTTTTATCTGATAAGCAAGATAGTTATGATGAGTAGCTGTGGGCTGCTCGGATAGTATACGGTCAAACTCCAAACATAAAATGCGTATGTAATAGCTTGATATTTCCGGGTAAGGATTAGAAATACGTCGCTGCTCCAACACGAGCTGACGAAATAGGCCAAGCAGGGCTTCTGTGAGCTGAACCTTAATTCGGTTGGGACGTTTGTGATGATTCCACCACTCATCTACCCAGGGGCCACCGAAAAAAATGTGATAATCCCCACTTTCTACAACCTGCTCTCCCATGGGGTTCAACTCACTGTGAATATCCAGTTCATAAGGCTCGGTCGGATTGAACAGCAGCAGATCACCTGCCTCAATCCGTGTCATTTTCCCGTCAATGCGTGCTTGACAGCGTCCATCTGTTTGCAGACGGAATAAATAATTTTTGATTCCATCAGGCTGGTTCGAATAAAAGGGCTTACGGTGGAAGGAATAGCCTGCGGTAAGAACCTGGCAAGGCTCAATGATAGACATGATGATGACTCCTTTTGGGCATATGGCTGTTTCAAATATTGACCAGATTGTTCATGTTTTAATCATATTATTCATTTTAAACGAAAGCAAAATAGAATACCATGTGAACTGTAAAGCTTACATGTTAGATGAGAAAGTACATGTTAGAGGCCAAGGAGTGTGAAGACGTAAAACGAATAAGGCCGGGATTATCAGCTGTGGTAACACTAGCTCGGTATATCTTAAAATTCTCCAAACCAACCCGCCCTTTGAAGTAGTGATCTTTGGTGATCTATTGAATGGAAGGGCCAAGGAGAGGGTCGATAAATTGAGTGTTGTAAACGTATACAAAGTGGATAGATCGATGCTTCGGCCTGAGATGGAGTTTGCATTTTATCTGCCGGTACCTGGCTGCCAGGCACTGCAGATGTGCGATACCAGAGGCGGGCAAGCAGGTGTAATGGAACAGATATAACGAAAATTCATCCTAACGAAGAGGTGAAGGGGATTGACTAAAGTAGGATTACAATTATACACAGTTAGGGAAGAGCTTGAACAGGATTTTGAAGGCACATTACGCAAGGTAGCTGAGCTGGGCTATAAAGGGGTTGAGTTTCATAGCTTCTTTGGGCGTAGTGCCAAGGATGTCAGGGCGCTTTTGGATGAACTAAATCTGGAAGTTGTCGGAACTCATATACAATACAGCCGCTTGCTGCATCATTTGGATGAGGAAATTGCATATCACAAAGAATTGGGCAACAAGTACCTCATTGTTCCTTATTTAACCGAAGAAGAGCGGGAGTGGGATGACCTTTTTGTTAATCTGAATCGTATTGGTAAAAAAGTAAAGGAGCATGGGTTGATACTGGCTTATCACAATCATGATTTTGAACTAACAGAGAAAATCAATGATCGCCCGGTATTCGATGCTTTATATGATGCGGTTCCCGATGATTTGTTACAGGTCGAAATGGATACTTGTTGGGTATACTATGGGGGCTATGATCCAGTGGAATACATCGGACGATATCGTGGACGCCTGCCTATCATTCACTTAAAGGATATGGCACGCGACGAGCAGCAAAAAGCAGTTACTGTAGAGTTAGGCCAAGGAGAAGTGCAGCTTCAGACCATTACGGATGCCGCTATTGAAGCAGGTGTGGATTGGGTTGTTGTGGAACAAGATTTCAGCTCAAATCCTCCAATCGAAAGCATTGAAACCAGTATGAAGTGGCTCCAACAATACGCAGCTCAGGGAGGAAATATTCATGTCTAAAACACTCAAGATCGGGATTATCGGTTGTGGGGGCATTGCTAACGGTAAACACTTGCCGAGTCTTGCCAAGCAAAAGAGAGCAGAAATCATTGCTTTCTGTGACATTATACAGGAACGTGCTGAAGAGGCTGCTGAAAAGTATGGTGCTGAAGGATCGCAAGTTTATAGCGACTACCGTCAGCTGCTAGAAAATAAAGACATTGAAGTTGTGCATGTATGTACCCCTAACGACTCGCACTCAGAAATTACGGTAGCGGCCCTTGAGGCAGGTAAGCATGTATTATGTGAAAAGCCAATGGCTAAAACTGCTGAGCAGGCACGGGAAATGCTTGATGCGGCCAACCGTACAGGCAAAAAGCTATCCATTGCTTATCAAAATCGTTATCGTGATGACAGTCTGTATCTGAAGCAATTGGTCGAGCAAGGAGAGCTTGGTGAGATTTATCTTGGTAAAGCCATTGCTCTACGCCGCCGTGCGGTTCCCACCTGGGGAGTGTTCTTGGATGAAGAGAAACAGGGTGGTGGCCCGCTGATTGATATCGGCACACACGCACTTGATTTGACACTCTGGCTGATGGATAATTACAAGCCTAAAAGTGTACTAGGTTCAACCTTCCATAAGCTGGGAGATCGAAAAAATGCAGCCAATGCTTTTGGACCGTGGAATCCTGATGAATTTAAAGTAGAGGACTCAGCTTTTGGATTCATCACCATGCAAAATGGAGCCACAATTGTATTGGAATCCAGCTGGGCATTAAATGTTGTAGAGTTTGGTGAAGCCAAGACGTTGTTATGCGGTACCGAAGGCGGAGCAGATATGCAGGATGGGTTGCGTATTAACGGAGAAAAGAACAGCCGCTTGTTTGACACGAAAATAGATCTGGATGCAGGAGGAGTGGCCTTTTACTCCGGTGAAACGGAAAATGAGGCAGACCGTGAAGCCCGTCTGTGGATTGAATCTATTTTGGACGACAAAGAACTCCTTGTGAAGCCGGAGCAGGCACTGGTGGTTACTGAAATTTTGGAAGCCATCTATGAATCGGCCCGTACAGGAAAAGCAGTTTATTTTGACTAAGCCTTGTAATGATCCCGAATAGACAATCACTATAATGAAAGCAGCTTTTTTCACATATGATACAGGGAGGGATTTCTTTTGAAACTTGGAGTATTTATGGTGTTGTTCGGTGGACGTTCATTGGAGGAGGCGCTGGATTATGTGGCTTCTCAGGGACTGGATGCTGTAGAAATCGGAACAGGTGGCAACCCGGGAGATAAGCATTGCAAGCCTGATGAGTTGCTAGAGAACGATACGGCGCTCAAAAATTTTAAAAAGGCAGTAGAATCCCGGGGATTAACGATTAGCGCGCTTAGCTGTCATGGTAATCCGCTTCATCCACAAAAGCATTTGGCACAGGCAGATCATGACACATTTCTTAAAACCGTCCGATTGGCAGAAAAGCTGGAAGTTCCTGTTGTGAACACTTTCTCAGGCTGTCCAGGTGATCACGAGGATGCGAAGTATCCAAACTGGCCTGTGGCTCCGTGGCCTAATGATTTTCAGGAAGTGCTGAAGTGGCAATGGGAGAATAAAATTATTCCTTACTGGACTGAAACCGGTAAATTTGCAGCAGATCACCATGTTAAAATAGGGCTGGAGTTACATGGGGGCTTCTCCGTTCATACACCAGCAACCTTGCTTCGTTTGCGTGAAGCGGCAGGAGAGGTCATTGGTGCTAATCTGGATCCGAGCCATATGTGGTGGCAGGGAATTGATCCCGTACAGGCGGTTCAAATTTTAGGCCGAGAGGGAGCCATTCACCATTTCCATGCCAAGGATACGACGATTGATCCGATCAATGTTAATAAATACGGACTTACCGATATGCAGGAGTATACGAATATGTTAGATCGAGCATGGCAGTTCCGTACTGTGGGCTATGGTCATGATGTAAAAACCTGGGCAGATATTATCAGTGCTCTGCGTCTGGTGGGATACGATTATGTAGTAAGTATTGAGCATGAAGACGGTCTGATGTCCGTGGAAGAAGGCTTTACTAAAGCTGTCCATAATCTTCGCCAGGTCCTGATTGAAGAACCGCTGAGCGAGATGTGGTGGGTCTAACCTAATAGGGGGAACTGTGATGATTAACGTCACCATTTGGAATGAATTTTTGAACGAAAAGTTAAATGAAGAAGCCAAACGGATTTATCCTAACGGCATACACCAAGCATTGGCTGACGGCTTGGCAGATGAAGGTTTTGCCATTCGAACAGCTACTTTGCGTGATAATGCCGAACATGGTTTGGAAGAAGAAATCCTCAATTTCACAGATGTGCTGCTGTGGTGGGGACATAAAGCCCACGATCAGGTGAGCGATGAAGTTACAGCGCGTGTCGTCAAGCGTGTGCAGGAAGGAATGGGCCTCATCGTATTGCACTCAGGCCATTTCGCCAAGCCATTTAAAGCTCTGATGGGCACCAGTTGTGATTTAAAATGGAGAGTTGCAGGCGAGCAGGAGATTATTTGGTCAGTAAATCCGTCACATCCCATTGCGGAAGGAATAGACGCCAAAATTCTCTTAGAGCAGGAAGAGATGTATGGCGAGTTTTTTGATATTCCTGCGCCGGATGAACTGGTCTTTATCAGTAACTTTGAAGGCGGCGAAGTATTTAGAACTGGATGCACCTTCCATCGAGGCAGTGGTAAAATATTTTATTTCCGACCAGGGCATGAGACCTATCCGACTTATTACCAGCCTGATATTTTGAAGGTCATTGCTAACAGCATCCGCTGGGCTTCACCGACAAGCAATAAAAAACCAGTATATGGTAGAAGTGAACCGGTAAGGCCGCTTGGTGGAGTGTTGGTATAGTTACAATTATCACATATTGATAAATTATATAAATAACAGGTTTACAGGCGGAACCTCTGGGGATTCCGCCTTTTTGTATTTAACGAATTAGACATATACCTGCCGCATTGGTTTGTTGTATAATCAGTTTTGGTCATGGCAACTTTATCAGCACAGGTATTAAATTTAAGAAAGTGTTTTCTTTCGGGATAAAGTATGCTAAAATGATATATACTAACAAAAGGAAAGCTTTATCAAACCGAAATGCAAAAGAAGGTGAAAAATTTGGAGAGTCAACCGCAATTTACAAAAATGTGTCCGCGTTTTGAAACCGCCTTTTCATGTCTGGGTAAGCGCTGGAATGGATTGATTATTCAATCCATGATGAGCGGTCCCAAGCGGTTTAAGGATATTTCCAATCTGATTCCCACAATGAGTGACAAAATGTTATCAGAGCGGATGAAGGATCTGGAAAATGAAGGGATTCTTACACGCCATGTATACCCGGAAACTCCTGTCCGCATTGAATATGAGCTAACCACCAAAGGCCGTGCACTTCAGCCGGTTATGGAGCAGATTCAATTTTGGGCTGAGGAATGGATTAGATGATCACCAAACTCATTAAGTGTTTCTCATAGCAAAACAGCCTCTTCCTAGGAAAAGGCTGTTTTTTTATTTTGTGGTAGGCAGTACGGCTTAATAGCTTTTAGCGCGCCCTGCTACTGAGAATACTCCGGTTGTTGTACGGCGAGGGATGCGGGATTGAATATCCAGTGCGGCTGAACGAAATGTGCCTAAACACGAGTGGCAAAGTCTTCCTGCATAAATGGGAGAACGGCAGGACTCGCAAGGATAATCAAGCTGACTGTATGTGGAGGGAAATTTACCTGCTCTTACCCAATCTGTGAGCAAATCCATAGGTGTGCCAGTCACATCACTCAGTTGGCGGGTATGAGTAGAAGGATGCTTCCATAGATAGTTAGAACAGCGGTCAAAGAATATATTTTCTTCTTGAATACAAGTATTACACAGGTTTCTAAGATTTTGACGGAAAACGGAACCGCATTTTGGGCAATTCGAAGTATATATATCCACAGAAACCAGTCCTTTGTATCGGGATATAATAATATTTTTAAATTTATTAGTTACATATTACTATGACTTTATACCTATATCAATCTTTATTTAAAGAATTGCTGATCTTTAAGTATATGCTGGCATCTATATTGACATTACTATATTACTTATGTATTATTGCTTACATAAAGTTACTAAGTGAATAAAATAAATTGTTTGCGATAAGGGGATTTTTTAATGATACCATCTTTATTTTTAGCCCACGGATCACCTATGCTTGCTATTGAACAGACGGACTATACTGCATTTCTAGAGCGGTTGGGGAAAAGCGTTCGCCCTAAGGCGATTGTTATCTTTACAGCTCACTGGGAGACGCAAGTGTTAACGATTAGTTCAATGGATGACATATACGATACAATTTATGATTTTGGAGGCTTCCCACCCGAACTGTACGAAGTGAAGTATCCAGCACATGGTTCTGTTGAACTAGCTAATAAGTTGAAAAAGTTATATGAACAAAAGGGCATCGATGTACAAACTGATCGGGTGAGGGGACTGGATCATGGTTCCTGGACATTGTTGCATCGTATGTATCCTGAGGCAGACATTCCGGTAGTTCAGATTTCCGTAAATCCGTACCTCTCGCCCAAAGCACAATTTGCCATTGGTGAGGTGTTGCGTGAGTTGGGAGAACAAGATATTCTGGTCATTGGCAGTGGCGTGACTGTCCATAATCTACGTATTGTCAAATGGGGAGAAACGAAAACGGAGCCTTGGGCAATTGATTTTGATGACTGAATTATCGAAAAAATGCATAACGGAGATATAGAAGCTTTGGATCACTATGAAAGCGAAGCGCCATATGCTCGTCAGGCCGTACCTAGAGCAGAACACTTTGTACCGTTGTTTATTGCAATGGGTAGTGGCAATCCTGCAAACAAAGCTAAGGTCATCCATAGAAGCTATGAGATGGGAAATTTAAGTTATCTATGCTTTCAGTTTTAAAGCGTGTAGGGCAGAAGAAGGTCGAGTTATGTGCTTTGTTTCTGTCCCGTCCGTTCTCTAAAAAATGGGGAGTGGAATAAAATTAGGGAGTGTTATAAGCTAATAATGGCTTACAGCACTCCCTTTTACATTAAAAAAAGATTTATTATATCCGGCAAATCTCACGTGGGCACAATTCACAATGACATACACCTTGCAGCATTTCCAAATCCTTGACAACAATCATACCATTATCGTATTCTACTGCATTTTTCTTACGCAGATCACTGAGCATCCGATTTACGCTTTCCCGGGTAGCACCGATCATATTTGATAAGTCAGTATGAGTAATCTTTTTATGAATCAGGATATAGTCGCCGTGAGGCTCACCATAGGTGTTGCATAGTCGGATGAGTGTGGAACATAGAGCGCCAGGCTTGCCGTACATCATCAAATCGCGGAACTTGGTCTGAGTAATGCGATGATGCGATCCCATCCATTTCATAAAGTCAATCGCAAAATCACAATGCTGGCAAATAAGCAGCTCCAAATCTGTATGATCGATTACGCCAATATCACTGTCCTCCAGAACCTCAGCAGAAAAGGAATGCTTGGTGCCGAAGAAAGGATCAGCTTGACCAACAAGATCGCCGCTTTGATACATATATAGAATAAGTTCCTTACCCTCATCCGTTGTTTTGGTTACCTTTACGCGTCCGCGCTTAATATAAAACAGCTTATCCGCTGTATCTCCTTCCCAGAACAAATGCGAGCTTTCTGGCATAACTCGATCTTTCATCATCACTTGCAACCGGTTGAAGCTGGCCTCCGAGAAGCAACAGGTGTTGCCGCGGGCTTCCATTACATTTGTAGGGTTTCTCATCGTCCATTTCCCCTTTGTATCCTATGTTTTTTATCTGCAACTTGATCAATTCAAATTCATTATATACCTGTGCAATGAGTTTTTGGGGCAAGAAGAGGGGGTAAAAGTGGCAGAATTCCAAACTTTGTGATTTAATTCACTTCATAAAATAAAATTTTAAATAGATTGTGAAAAAAATCACAAAATATCTTGAAAAGCTGTGTTACGATCAGTGCGTGAACAAGAGATAGTACACGAGATAACAGGAGGATGAGGGAAATGGCTGTTAAAAACGAGGTTATCCAAAAAGAGCAAAGCGCAGAGCAGTATATTCAAACGCTGATTGACCGGGCGAACCGGGCACAGCAAGCTTTCATGAGTATGAATCAGGAGCAGATTGACGAAATCGTACAAGCTATGGCACTCGCAGGGATGGATAAGCACATGCACCTAGCGAAGTTGGCTGTTGAAGAAACAGGACGCGGTGTGTACGAGGACAAAATCACCAAAAACATGTTTGCAACAGAATATATCTATCACAGCATCAAAAATGAGAAGACCGTTGGTGTCATTGAAGATAATGATTTCGATAGCTTCCAAAAGATTGCAGAGCCAGTCGGTATCATCATGGGGATTACTCCAGTAACAAACCCGACTTCGACTACGATGTTCAAAGCGTTAATTGCCATTAAAACACGTAACCCAATCATTTTCGGCTTCCATCCATCTGCTCAATCGTGTAGTGCGGAAGCAGCCCGCGTCTTGCTTGAAGCAGCTGTTAAACATGGTGCTCCAGCGGATTGCATCCAATGGATTGAAGCACCTTCGATGGATAAAACAAATGTACTGATGAACCACCCTGATGTGGCATTGATTTTGGCAACTGGTGGATCAGGCATGGTTAAGGCAGCTTATAGCTGTGGTAAACCTGCGCTTGGCGTAGGTCCTGGTAACGTACCTTGCTTTATTGAAAAAACAGCCGATATCAAACAGGCCGTGAACGACCTTATCCTTTCTAAATCTTTTGATAACGGTATGATTTGTGCTTCGGAACAAGCCGTAATTATCGAAGAGCCTATCTTCGAGCAAGTGAAGAAATTGATGATTGCTAATGGTTGCTACTTTGTAAATAAAGAAGAAGCAGCTAAGCTCACTCAAGGGGCTATGAATGTAGAAAAATGTGCAGTGAACCCGGCCATCGTCGGCCAGTCTGCTGTAAAAATAGCTGAAATGAGCGGCATTACAGTACCGGCAGGAACAAAAATTTTGGTCGCTGAAATTGAAGGAGTAGGAACCAAATTCCCATTATCTGCGGAAAAATTGAGTCCGGTATTGGCTTGCTACAAAGTGAAAAATGCAGAGCAAGGTATCCAACGTGCTGCTGAAGTTGTAGAGTTCGGCGGTATGGGTCACTCGTCAGCTATCCATTCGCAAGATGAGGACGTTATCGCTCGCTTTGCAAACCGTTTGCAAACAGGTCGTATCATTGTAAATGCACCTTCCACACATGGTGCAATCGGTGATATTTACAACACCAACCTTCCTTCGTTGACACTTGGTTGCGGTTCGTACGGTCGTAACTCGACTTCGTCGAACGTATCTGCAGTTAACTTGATTAATGTGAAAAGGGTGGCGAAACGGACGGTGAATATGCAATGGTTCAAAGTACCTTCCAAAATTTATTTTGAGAAAAATTCGACACAGTATCTTGCTAAAATGCCTGATATCACACGTGTAGCCATTATCACTGACCCTATGATGGTGAAACTCGGATATGTGGACCGCGTCATTCATTATTTGCACCAGCGCCAAACACCAGTTGCGATTGAAGTGTTCTCTGAAGTTGAGCCAGATCCATCGACAGTTACGGTAGAACGTGGTACTGAAATGATGAGACGTTTCCAACCGGATTGCATCATCGCACTCGGCGGCGGTTCGCCAATGGATGCTGCTAAAGGCATGTGGATGTTCTATGAATATCCGGATACTGATTTCAATAACTTGAAGCAAAAATTCATGGATATTCGTAAACGGATTTACAAGTACCCACGTCTGGGTCAAAAAGCACAATTTGTAGCTATCCCTACAACCTCGGGTACAGGTTCGGAAGTCACATCGTTTGCAGTAATTACAGACAAAAACCTGGGCAACACGAAGTATCCGCTGGCTGACTATGAGTTGACTCCTGATGTGGCAATTATTGACCCTGTGTTTGTATATTCGCTGCCTAAAACAGCTGTAGCCGATACAGGTATGGACGTTCTGACACATGCTATCGAGGCTTACGTGTCTGTAATGGCCAATGATTACACAGATGGTCTGGCAATTAAAGCCATTCAACTGGTATTCCAATACCTGGAGCAATCGGCTCTGATCGGCGACAAGTTGGCTCGCGAAAAAATGCATAATGCTTCTACACTTGCAGGTATGGCGTTTGCTAATGCATTCTTGGGTATTAACCACAGTCTTGCACATAAATGGGGCGGACAATACCATACGGCGCATGGCCGCACGAATGCTATCTTGCTGCCGCACGTTATTCGCTATAATGCGAAAAAACCGACAAAATTTGCTTCGTTCCCTAAATATTCGCACTTTGTTGCGGATGAGCGTTATGCAGAAATTGCACGCATACTGGGACTGCCTGCACGTACCACTGAAGAAGGGGTTAACAGCTTAATTGACGCGATCCGTAAGTTGAACAAAACACTCGGTATCGAGGAATCGTTCCAACAACTCGGATTCGATCCAAAAGACTTTGAATCACGTGTAGATTATCTGGCTGACCGCGCTTTTGAGGATCAATGTACAACTGCAAATCCAAAGCTGCCGCTGGTTACTGAATTGGCTGATGTATACCGCAATGCCTTCTACGGACGCTTTGATCAATAATATAATAGTATGAAGAGGCTTGTAACAAAGCATTTTCCTATACAATACCAATGCAGGCTCTCTATATAGAGGGCCTCTTGGTTTGGGAAGGGAGGTGAGCGGCGAGGCTGAAGGTATAGGCGTGAAGCTAGGGAAAATAAAGTGATATAAATCACTCATATTGTGATTTATGTCACATACTACACTCTATCATTATTCTACAATAAGAGTGTAAGAAAGGTCCCGACACTGAGCGTAAGGCATCGGTGAAAAGGCCGGGCTCAAGAAATAGTTTAAACGTGAAAAAAATCACAAGTCCGGAAGACCAAACAATTTGGAGGGATTTACATGTCGGTGATTGAGAGAGAATTACAAGAGCAACAATCTGGCTGGAGAGGTTTTAAAAAAGGAAAATGGACTAGAGAAGTTAACGTCAACGATTTTATTGAAACCAATATCTCACCTTATGTTGGCAATGAAGAATTTTTGGTTGGTCCTACCGCCAATACAACTGCATTGTGGGAAATTGTATCTGATCTTACTAAAAAAGAGTTGGCAAACGGCGGCGTGCTTGATGTAGACGTAAATACGCCATCCACCATTATTTCACATAAACCGGGCTATTTGGACCGGGACAAAGAACAAATTGTCGGTGTACAAACAGATGCTCCATTCAAACGTTCTTTGCAGCCGTTTGGTGGAATTCGGATGATGATCGACGCTTGCAAAGCCTATGGTTTTGAAGTGCCACAAAGCATTGTTGACATTTTCACTCATATTCGTAAAACGCACAACCAAGGTGTATTTGACGCTTATACAGATGAAATGAGAGCAGCTCGTAAAGCTGGTATCATTACTGGTTTGCCAGATGCATACGGTCGTGGTCGTATAATCGGTGACTATCGTCGCGTAGCTCTGTATGGTGCAGACTTCTTGATCCAAGATAAAAAACTTCAATTGAAAAGCCTTGAAGTTGATTCCATGGAAGAAGACGTAATCCGTCTACGTGAAGAAATTTCTGAACAAATTCGTGCCTTGAATGAATTGAAACAAATGGCTGCTGAGCACGGTTTTGATATTTCTAAACCAGCTAACAATGCAAAAGAAGCTTTCCAATGGGTATATTTTGGATATCTCGCAGCGATTAAAGAACAAAATGGTGCAGCAATGTCCTTGGGACGTGTATCTTCATTCCTTGATATCTATACTCAACGTGATCTTGAGGAAGGTACGATGAACGAAGAACAAGCTCAGGAACTGGTCGATCATTTTGTTATGAAACTGCGTATTGTTAAGTTCCTGCGTACACCTGACTACAACGAACTGTTCAGTGGTGACCCAACTTGGGTAACAGAATCCATTGGTGGTATGTCTGTCACTGGAGAAACTCGTGTTACCAAAAACAGCTTCCGCTTCTTGCACACACTGTACAACTTAGGACCTGCTCCAGAGCCTAACTTGACTGTACTGTGGTCAGAAAAACTGCCTGAGGGCTTTAAAAAATATTGTGCAAAAGTTTCTATTGAAACTAGCTCCATTCAATATGAAAATGACGATTTGATGCGTCCAATCTACGGCGATGATTATGGTATTGCTTGTTGTGTATCCGCCATGAGAATTGGTAAACAAATGCAATTCTTTGGTGCTCGTGCCAACTTGGCAAAAGCTCTGCTGTATGCCATTAACGGTGGTAAGGATGAAAAATCCGGCGTTCAAGTAGGACCTGAGTTCCCAGCCATTACAAGCGAAGTGCTGGATTACGAAGAAGTGTTGAGCCGTTTCAAACCTATGATGGAATGGCTGGCAAAACTGTACATGAACACTTTGAATGTTATTCACTATATGCATGATAAATATAGCTACGAACGCATTGAAATGGCGTTGCATGACCGTGATATTCTTCGTACCATGGCTTGTGGTATTGCGGGTCTGTCAGTTGCTACCGACTCCTTGAGCGCCATTAAATATGCAAAAGTTAAACCAATTCGTAACGAAAAAGGAATTGCTGTTGACTTTGAAATCGAAGGCGAATACCCTTGCTACGGTAACAACGATGACCGCGTAGATACTATCGCTGTAGAACTGGTAGAAAGCTTCATGAGCATGATCCGCAAACATAAAGCTTATCGTAATGCGGTTCCTACTCAATCAGTACTGACTATTACTTCCAACGTGGTATATGGTAAGAAAACAGGTACAACACCTGATGGACGTAAAGCAGGCGAACCGTTCGCACCAGGTGCAAACCCGATGCATGGTCGTGATAAAAAAGGTGCTCTGGCCTCTCTGAGTTCCGTAGCCAAATTGCCTTATGAACACAGCTTAGATGGTATTTCGAATACCTTCTCTATCGTGCCTAAAGCACTGGGTAAAGAAGAAGAAACACGCAAAACAAACCTTGTTTCGATGATGGATGGCTACTTTGGAAGCCACGCTCATCATCTGAACGTCAATGTGTTTGCTCGTGAACAACTATTGGATGCAATGGAACACCCAGAAAACTATCCACAACTTACGATTCGTGTTTCCGGCTATGCCGTTAACTTTATCAAGCTGACTCGTGAGCAACAATTGGATGTTATTAACCGTACTTTCCACGGTACAATGTAAACAAGTTTTACAATACCCAATATTACAATGACGCACGCATAGCGGATGCGGGAAGGATGATGCAACATGTTGAAAGGTCACATACACTCATTGGAAACCTTCGGGACCGTCGATGGTCCCGGCATCCGCTTCGTGCTCTTTATGCAAGGATGCTTGTTGAAATGCCAATATTGCCATAATCCAGACACTTGGGCCTTGAATGAAGGTAATCCGATGACGCTAGAAGAAGTATTGGCTGAGATTGAGCCGTATTTAGCCTATTACCGCTCTTCGGGAGGCGGATTAACCGTATCTGGTGGAGAACCGACACTGCAAGCTCATTTTGTAGCAGAGCTGTTCAGGGAAGTGAAGAGTCGCTGGAATTTGCATACGACATTGGACAGTAACGGCTTTAATGATGCAGGTCGTATCCATGATCTGCTGGACGTAACGGATTTGGTGTTACTGGATATTAAGCACATCGATAACGATAAGCATATTAAGCTTACAGGTAAATCCAACGACCGTATGCTAAGTACGGCCCGCTGGTTGTCTGAGCAAGGGCGCAAAATGTGGATTAGACACGTATTTGTACCAGGTATTCATGACGACGAGCAAGATCTACTCAATTTGGGACGGTTCATTGGAACGTTGAATGGAGTCGAGAAATTCGAAATTTTACCTTACCACCAAATGGGTGTTTATAAATGGGAAATGCTCGGTAAGGCATATCCGCTGGAGGGAGTTCCGTCTCCAACAGATGAAGAAGTTCAACGTGCTTACCGACTTATTGAGGAAGGTCGTCTAGAGACTGCAGGAACAAATGCTACCTAATGTCCATCAAAATGTAAATGGGTCAGAACTACTTTCAGGTTGTGAAGCCGCCGCCACATCAGATCAGATGGACGGCGGTTTTTTGTTGTTGAATTTTTGCAGTCACAGGAGAAAGTTCCCTTTTTTTCATGATCGTCAAAATTTCCTGAAACTTTTTAGCAACTGGCGCGTCTAATAGTATGACTTTTCACGGGAATGATAATAATTTGGGGATAGAAGGAGACAGACAATGAATTTCAAGAAATGGACCATGCTCACCGCTCTGGCGGTAGCTCAGGTGGCTGCGGTAGCCCCTGTAGGAGCAGAAGCAGCATCAACAACCGTTCAATCCACCGATTCGGTTAGCGCACAGCAGGCTCAGACCAATGTTGCTGATTCCGGCGTTCAGAATAGTATCGGAGATCAAGATGGAACAAGCACACAAAATAATACGGTAACACCTAATAACACAGGTGTATCCAATGATCCATTGACTGGTCTGCCTACAGATACTACTAACGGATCGAACGTAACCAATGATGTATACGGTGGAGACGGAACGATTACCAATCCTGGTGGAGCTCCAACATCCATGAATGCGAATCAACTGATTTTGTATTTGAACAGTGCTAAAATGGAACAAAACGGACAGGTATATACAGCAACTCAGCCGATGACAGTCAAAGACGGAGTTTCCTATGTAGCTATCCGTTCTCTTGTCAGTCGTGTCGGATTGCAGTTTAGCTATGACACTGCCACTAAAGAAACCGTAATCACCCAAGGAACAAATGTTCTGCGCTTCAAAACAGACAGCAAGGTTTATACGGTTAATGGTGAAGCTAGACAAATGAAGGGGCCGGCTTTCCAGCAAAAGAACGTATTTATGGTGCCGTTGACCTCGATTACACAGGCCTTAAATATTCCTTATACCGTGAATAATACAACTAAACAAGTTATCATGGATTTGAATCAGAAACCAAAAGCTTCTTTTACGGTTCAACAAAAGGATATCTACGCGGGTGAAACCCAAGTTACGTATTTGACCAAGGAATCTTCTCCTACAGGTCTTCCGATTGTAAATCAACGTTGGGAAGGGAAGCAGGACGTATTTCAGGAGCCGGGTACATATGTAGTTACCTATTCCGTTCTTGACTCTGCTGGGAACTGGAGTGATCCTTACTCAGTAACAATTACAGTAAGACCACCAAACCAGCCGCCAGTGGCTCTGTTTACAACAGATAAAAAAGAGTACAAGATGGGTGAAAAAATCACCATTACCGACCTGAGTACTGACGATGAGAATGCTATCACTAAGCGTGATTGGGAGAACAAGAAACTTGCCTTCTTCCAACCAGGTGATGTAACAATTAAACTGACCGTGACTGATAAGCATGGCGCAACAGGTACCAAAAGTGAAACAATTAAAATTACAAATGAACTGCTGTACAACGAGGATGATTTCAATAAAATTTTCACGCCATATGGCGATAAATACAGTGTAGATGGCAGTCAGGTGCCTGCTATGGCCACTATTCCAGTGACAAGCACTTCTTCACCACGTCTTCTGATTCGTGCTAACAGCCCAGAGCGTGTGTTCCAGGATGGTATCGTGTATCAGGAAACAGGCTCAGGCAGTACGCGTATTCTTGTCCATCATGTCAATGAAACAGGTCGAGATGTGAAGATGTACGTGATTGCGACGAACAACAATCTTGCTCCAACCAACATAAATGTTGAAAATTCCGGTTTTGCTGGACCATCTGAATTTGCCACAGCTGCGGGTAAAGTTTCGATTCAACGGTATTTTCAATCTATGCTGGACGGAAGCAAACGTTCCAGCACGGTTCTGAACCCAGGCGAAAGCCGTGTTATTTTGGAAGATTTGAACGCGCAAAAAATCAAGCAAAAACAAGTTATTTCTTTGTTATCTGATTTGTATACGGATCAACCTATTCAATATACGGTGGTTGTGCTGGATGCAAATGTAGATCCGTTGACTGCGTTGCCTACTCTGGCAAAACTGCCTAAGGACGGTATTCATAACCGTGGAACGTACGCAAATTCGGATATTTCACTCAATTATACCGAAGAGGTTGGTAAAACAGCTCAACGTATCGTTCTTGGTGATAATAAGGTAGACCCGAACCTGATTGGTACCGACGGTCTGGACGGTTCTTCTGCTTCCAATGCCGGTAACTTTGGTGTTGTATATAAGGTTAAGTTGGACCATGTAGCGCCATATTCACTGATTACGTTTAACCCGCGGGGAGGCGAATATTCCGGCTATGCGATGGTTAACAATCAGGTTGTGGGTATACCGACAAATGGTTCTGTATGGGCTCCGAATGAAATGAGTGTACTGTATCGTACAGGTCATATTGAGGAAAGTGTAGAGATGTATTTCACTGCAGCTGCTGGTAGTAATCTTCCAGTTTCCGTAGTAGTTATGCCTTTACCAGCTATTAAAAATTAATTTGAAATAACCGGTGCTGTTTACCGGCTTAGACCACTTGAGTCTCATCATTCACCGTTTTAAAAGTCGATGTCACTTGCAGAATATAGGCGTTCTCCCGTTGCGAACTTGGTTGCAGCACTGGAGAACGTCTTTTTCTTATGAGTAGCACGAATATCTCTTATAATATTGACTTTAATCGTGGTATAATGAATAGATGCAAGCCTAAGCCTGCATCAGAAAACCTGAAACTATAGACAGGGGAGGGTGAAACGCATGCTGACAAAGGATGAGATTATCGCAACGATGTCCGCTCAAGGGTTGCGTATTACAGATCAGCGCAAGACGTTGGCCACGTTATTTTCCGAGAATGAAGGGTATCTGTCCCCCAAAGACGTTTATGAATATATGGGTAAGAAGTACAGCGGACTTAGCTTTGATACAGTTTATCGCAATCTGCGTGTAATGCAGGAATTGGGTGTACTGGAGCAGGTATCTTTTGAGGATGGAATGAAGTTCAAGGTGAGCTGTAATGAACATCACCACCACCACCATATGATTTGCTTGAGTTGTCAGAAAACATTGCCGATTTCTTTTTGTCCAATGCAAATGACAGATCCGACAGATCAATTCCAAATCGTTGAGCATAAGTTTGAAATTTTTGGTTATTGCAAAGACTGCCAGCAGAAGAATGGGCATACTGAAAGTAATTCGGATGGGGGTTTCAGACAGACGAGCAGTCACACTCACAGCCACGGAGGCTACTGAAATGAAAATCACCACACGTAGAGTGGTACAGGCTCCGATTCAGTTTTATCGTGCATACATTTCACCATTAAAACCTGCTACCTGCAGGTTCTATCCGACGTGTTCGGCGTACGCGCTGGAGGCGGTAGAAGTGCATGGTGCACTCAAAGGCTCATGGCTGGCTGCAAAGCGTATAGCTAAATGCCATCCATTTCATCCCGGCGGCGTAGATTTGGTCCCTCCTGCAAAAAAAGGGGTAGATAAGTCTGACAAAGATCGTTTGGCTACCCATACCGAGAAGGGTCTGACTTGACAGCGCCGTGCCGATTTGGTTATATTTTGGTTAATATTGTTTTCCTGTGAAGGGATGAGTAAGGTAAGTCGTCCAGTACAGAGAGCCGGAGTTAGCTGAAAACCGGTCTGGAGTGAAGCCTGAATATGGTCCTGGAGGAACCTTTTTCGAGCGTATTTGCCATAGTGAAGCTGTGTTCAAGAGGCAATCGTAAGGAGGAGGCGTGATCCAGCGTTAATGGGCGGTCAGATGTGACCGGTGAAGCCTGTATTCTGCGAGGGTACAGGGAATTTGGGTGGTAACGCGTGAGGTGACTCTCGTCCCATAGGGACGGGGGTCTTTTTTGTGCCAATTTGTGTCTAATTCATGAATTGGAGTACCTATCATGGTAGCAAATCTTTTGCAGCCGTGAACAAAACAGGAGGAACATACATGTCTAGTGAGAACACATTTTACATTACAACACCGATCTATTATCCCAGTGACAAGCTCCATATAGGTCATGCCTACACGACGGTAGCGGGTGATGCGATGGCTCGCTATAAGAGGCTACGGGGCTATGAGGTTCGTTATTTGACAGGAACGGATGAGCATGGTCAGAAGATTGAGCAAAAGGCAAGTGCAGCTGGGAAAACGCCGCAACGTTTCGTAGATGACATTGTGGCAGGTATCCAAGACCTGTGGCGGAAGCTTGACATTTCCAATGACGATTTTATCCGTACTACGGAGGAACGTCATAAGGCTGTCGTACAGGAAATCTTTGATCGTTTATTAAAACAAGGCGATATTTACAAGGGAGAATATGAAGGTTGGTACAGCATTCCTGACGAGACTTACTACACAGAAACTCAACTCGTTGACGTAGTGAAGGACGCTGAAGGCAATGTCACTGGAGGTAAGAGCCCAGATAGTGGACACCCTGTAGAACTAGTCAAGGAAGAGAGCTACTTTTTCCGCATGAGCAAGTATGCTGATCGGTTGCTGCAATTTTATGAAGAGAACCCGCAGTTTATCCAACCGGAATCCCGGAAAAAAGAAATGATTAACAACTTCATCAAGCCGGGGCTAGAGGATCTGGCTGTTTCCCGTACAACGTTTGATTGGGGAGTTAAGGTTAAGGGGGACCCGAAGCATGTCGTATACGTGTGGATTGACGCACTTTCCAACTACATCACAGCCTTGGGGTATGGCTCTTCTAATACTGAGCTGTACGATAAATTTTGGCCAGCAAATGTGCATATCGTAGGTAAAGAGATTGTACGGTTCCACACGATATATTGGCCAATCATGCTGATGGCACTGGATCTTCCGTTGCCTAAAAAAGTATTTGCACATGGTTGGTTACTCATGAAAGATGGTAAAATGTCGAAATCTAAAGGCAATGTGGTAGACCCGGTAACGTTGATTGACCGTTATGGTCTGGATCAACTTCGGTACTACTTGCTGCGCGAGGTGCCATTTGGAGCGGATGGAACATTCACACCTGAAAGTTTTGTAGATCGTGTAAATTCAGATTTGGCCAATGATCTGGGCAACTTGTTGAATCGTACTGTAGCGATGGTAGACAAATATTTTGACGGCAAAGTTCCCGCTTATGAAGCCAATGTTACCTCATTCGACGTAGCTTTGGTAGATATGGCAACATCGACTTATAGTAAAGTTGAAGAAGCTATGGAAAATATGGAATTTTCCGTGGCTTTAACGGCGATTAGCCAATTTATTAGCCGCAGCAACAAGTATATTGACGAGACTCAACCATGGAATCTGGCTAAGGATGAGGCAAAACGTAGCGAATTGGCATCTGTTATGGTGCATTTGGTAGAAAGCTTGCGTATTGCTTCCATTTTACTTCAGCCTTTCTTGACACGTGCGCCTCACCAAATTTGGGAACAACTCGGTATTCGTCAAGGAGAGCTGACTACATGGGATAGCGGTAAGCAATTTGGGCGTATTCCAGAAGGAACGCAGTTGGTTAAAGGGAATCCGATCTTCCCTCGTCTGGACTCTGAGCAAGAGGTTGCTTTTATTGTAGAAGCAATGACTGGAGGTAAGAAACCGGAGGAAGCTGCGACACAAGCTCAACCGCTGAATGCATCTGAGTCGAGCCAGGAAGCACCAGAGGCGAAAGAAGAGATTGGCATTGAGGATTTTGCCAAGGTAGAGCTGCGCGTTGCTCAGGTTGTCGCCTGTGAGCCTGTGAAGAAGGCTGATAAACTGTTAAAGCTACAGCTCGATCTCGGCTATGAGCAGCGGCAGGTGGTGTCGGGAATTGCGAAATTTTATACCCCTGAAGATATCATTGGGCGTAAGGTGATCTGTGTGACCAATCTTAAGCCAGTAAAACTTCGGGGTGAGCTGTCGCAGGGTATGATTTTGGCAGCATCACATGGGGATCAGCTTACATTGGCCACTGTACCGGAAGGTATGCCGAATGGTGCGATTGTAAAATAAGAGGCTAAGTAAAATAAAAGAACGTAAAAAGCGTATGCTTGGGTGTTATTCTCCCCAGGCATACGCTTTTTGGCTTGCATCATATTTTTCTCTGTCTATACGTATGTTTTAGTAGGCAGGGCTTGTATCTGCTCTGCGTGTTCACTAAGACAGGTGGGAGGAAATAATGATGTCAGATGTCAACGCCGGGTTGGCCATCGTTGCCGGAATGGTTTCTTTTTTTTCACCGTGCTGCTTGCCACTATATCCATCATATTTATCGTATATAACAGGAATGTCGGCACGTGAACTGGCTGAAGGACGGCACAAGGCAGAAATTCGCTATCGTACGATGGGGCACACACTTGCTTTTGTATTAGGCTTTTCGGTTGTTTTCTATTCACTGGGGGCAAGTGTCGGGTTGCTTGGAGAATGGTTTGCCAATTATGGGGATACGCTAAGCATCGTAGCAGGGCTGCTTATTATACTCATGGGTCTGGTATCTCTTGGTTTCGTCCGTCCATTGTTTCTAATGAGAGAGCATAAGCTGCACTGGACATGGAAGCCTGCCGGATACGCCGGTTCCTTTGTAATCGGAATTGGGTTCGCGGCAGGCTGGTCCCCCTGTATCGGTCCTATGCTAACAGCTATTATCGCTTTGGCAGCGGTAGAGCATCACATGTGGTTCAAGTTGATTACTGGCTACGCGCTTGGTTTTGCGATTCCGTTTTTTGTATTGGCTTTGCTGGCAGGCTCTGTTAAGTTATCGTCCCGTTATACTTCCATACTTCTCCAAATAGGTGGCATGTTACTTGTGATCACCGGCGTTTTGTTGGTAACGGATCATATGACAGATGTAACGCTTTTTTTACAACGGATTACCCCGGATTGGATGCTAGTTATGTGAAATATTCAATACGACTTAAAGGAAAAAGTTCAAAAATGCGTTCAGTAATAAATTCCCGCAGTGCATTTTGCTGTTCATCAGGATAAACATATTTATTCTGTCCCCAGCGGCCCCATTTTTTCTTACGTTTCTCTATGTCCATTTCCAGTTTGGTTTTCGGGTAACGCTTCTCGATAACCGCTTTGGATGTTTTGGTAAAGCGATGCTGTATTAATTCGAATGTCAGATCCTTTGTAGCATGCTGGGGCAAGGTTTCTCCCAATCTACGCAGCAGCTCTCCGTAACCTGCTTCCCAGCCGTCATACCAAATGATGGGTGCAATGATGAATCCCAGCGGATAACCGGCCCGTGCGATTTTGCCCGCTGCTTCAATACGTTCCTCGAAGCGCGAAGTTGCAGGTTCAAACTGTTTAATAACATAATCGGAATTAATGCTAAAGCGGATGCGAGTATGACCATTATGTTTAATATCCAGCAATGGATCCACATGATGATATTTAGTAACAAAACGAAGTCGGCCAAATTCCTCATCTGCCATGAAACGAATCAAGTCTCCAAGCGATCCGGTGATATGCTCCAAACCAACCGGATCAGAGGTACAAGCTGCTTCAAAACGAGTAATTTCAGGCACTCGCTCCTCGATATAGCCTTTAGCTGCTGATATGATATCGTCAGTGTTGACATAGATGCGAATATACGGTTTCGCTCCCAAGGTTGTTTGTAAATAACAGTAGTGACAGTGCCCCATGCAGCCGGTCGAAATAGGGATGGCATATTCGGCAGAGGGTTTGGATTGGTCAAAAGTTAATGTTTTACGGATTCCGACAACCAGTGTCTTTTTTGCCATTCGGTACTTTTCAACTTCAGTTTCACCTGGTAAATTGGTAATTCGGTTGTGAGAGGTCGTCATACGATACGGAATATCCTTAGCTTTGACCCAATCCATAATACGCTGGCCTTTGGGATAATTTAGTGCGTCTGGCTCAAAAAACACCAGATCAGGCATGAATGGCTTGGTTCCTCTGGTTTGGACAGGAGTACGCTCAAGCGTAGACATGGCTAACGCTCCTTTCGAAATAAATCCTCTGTGCTCTGGTGTCCAACTCTAAAGTATCTCCGCAGAAAGCAACGAGACAGGGGCGACAACATTAGTGTACCCTGCTTAAATTGAACAAATCGTGGCAATAGATGTGAGTGGAGGGACGAGACTTGCCAATGGGCGATGATAACATGTATCATTACATAGTAGGTTTAATGCAGGAAATGAAGGCGGTAAGCGCCCGTTCAATAACAGAAAAGAGGGAAACAAGTGCCAACGCCAAGCATGGAAGATTATTTGGAGCGCATTTACCAACTGATCGATGAGAAGGGATATGCTCGTGTCTCGGATATCGCAGAAGGTTTGGAAGTGCATCCTTCGTCCGTCACCAAGATGATTCAGAAGTTGGATAAGGACGATTATCTTGTATATGAGAAGTATCGGGGACTGATTTTGACACCAAAAGGGAAAAAGGTTGGCAAACGGTTGGTTGACCGCCACCAGCTACTAGAGCAATTTCTGGATATGATAGGGGTTGACAAGGACCTGATATATAAAGATGTGGAAGGTATTGAACACCATTTGAGCTGGGATTCCATCACCCGTATTGAGACATTGGTTGAATATTTCCGCCGGGATGAAGATCGCTTGCGCCAGCTTCATGACATACACAAGGAATTAAGTGGAGATTCCTAAAAGCATCTGTCCTTACGGACGATGCTTTTTTTATTTGTCCTGACCGCAACAAATATCCGGTTAATAGCGTCTATCCATTATATAGCAGGACAAGATAGGGGTTAAAATTAACAGGGGTAGCGGAGGATTATAAAGATATGAATCGGAAGAAAATAGGGCTCATGGCTGCGGGTCTACTCTTAGCAGTACAGACTGCCATCGTGCCTGGAGTTCAAGCGGCACCAACTGGTGAGATTGAGATTATATTGGACGGACAGTCCCTGCAAAGTGATGCGTCACCGTACATTGTACAGGGAGCGAATGTCACGATGGTTCCTTTGCGAGTGATTAGTGAGGGATTAGGCGCTCAGGTTAACTGGTCGGCATCGTCTGGTACGGTAACGATTACAGCACAGAACAAAAATATATCTATGGATAATGGTGCACAAAGCGCTACTGTGAATGGTAAGTCGGTTCGATTGGACGCATCTGCGCGTATGTCAAGTGGGAGAGTCATGGTACCGTTGCGTTTTGTTGGGGAAGAGTTGGGCTTAAAGGTAGACTGGCAAGCCTCAGAACGGGTCATTACGTTAAGCAGTGGTAAAGAAGGTGCCTCTACTAGTGGGAACACTTCTGCTGTGGGAAGCATCACTTCAACATCAAATAACTCAACATCTGGCAATCAGGAGAGTGTTAGTACGGATCAGGGAGCCAATGATGATGGACAGGACGCCGTCACCTCACCGTCCACCTCTACCAATGAGAAAGGTTCAGGTTCCTCACAGGGAAATATGGCTCAGGTGAAGGCTACAACCTCTATGCGTGGAGCATGGATTTCCACCATTAATGGAGATTGGCCTTCTTCGACTGCCCGAAGCAGCTCCGAGAAGCAAAAGCAGGAGTTTACAAAAATGCTCGATGATTTGCAGGGCATGGGCATTAACGCGGTATTCGTTCAGGTTCGTGCCAGCGGTGATGCGCTGTATCCGTCTGATCTTGTGCCATGGAGCAAGTATTTAACGAATACCCAAGGTAAAAATCCAGGCTATGATCCCTTGAAATTTATGATTAGCGAATCACACAAGCGAGGGATGGAATTTCATGCCTGGTTTAATCCGTTCCGTGCGAATTCTACAGGAACAACTAGCGGTTTGGCAGCAAACCATGTAGCTAATCAACATCCGGATTGGATTGTTAAGAATGGTAGCCAGTTGTACATCAATCCTGGAATTCCTGCTGCACGTCAGCATGTCATTGCTGCGATTATGGAAGTCGTAAACGGATACGATATTGACGGTGTCCATTTGGACGATTATTTTTATCCTTACAGCGGGACTTTTGATGATGATGCAACCTTCAAAGCATATAACGCCAACAAAATCTCTAACAAAGGTGACTGGCGGAGAGATAATGTGAATAGTTTTGTTCGCGATTTGGGCAAAAGCATTCATACCAGCAAGTCAAAAGTTCAATTCGGAATTAGTCCTTTTGGGGTGTGGCGCAACAAGTCTCAGGACATAACGGGTTCAGACACCAAGGCAGGCGTTACTGCATATGACACGACATTTGCGGATGTAAGAACCTGGATTAATAAAGAATGGATTGATTATGTAGCTCCACAAATTTACTGGAGTATCGGCTTCCCAGCAGCTGGATATGACAAGCTTGTCGCATGGTGGTCCAATGAGGTCAAAAATTCAGATGTTAAGCTGTATATCGGTCATTCACCTTATAAAATCGGCACCCCTGAAAAAGGGTGGCAATCAGCTCAAGAGTTAATTAAGCAGCTTGAACTGAACGAGAATTATAAACAGGTTAAAGGGGATATTTATTTTAGTGCACAGCATTTGCGCAAAAATCCATACGGACTCATTCAACTTCTTCAAAATTATTATCAATTATGATATAAATTGGATCATTTAGGTTCTATATGGACCTCCGTTCTCATACATAAGCAGTAGAACTGCTTACTCCCAAGAGAACGGAGGTTTTTTGATCTATGCTGATCAATGCTGTGTTCCAGGGTGGAGGGGTTAAGGGAATATCGCTGGCGGGTGCAGTTAAGGCTGCCGAGGATCATGATATTGTATTCAATCGTTTGGCGGGTACATCATCAGGTGCTATTGTAGCTGCTTTATTGGCTGCGGGATATACGGCGGATGAAATGAAAGCAGTAATTGAGAAAACCCCCTTGGTCAAGTTGTTACGACGTTCTCCAGTATTCAACATTAAGTGGGTTGGGCCAGCAGCACGTATCTTTCTTAAAAAAGGGCTCTACTCAGGGGAGGCACTGGAGCATTGGGTACGCGAGCTGTTACGAGCTAAAGGAGTGCGTACGTTCGCGGATCTACCTCCTGGCAAGCTGCGCATTATTGCATCAGACATTACGAATGGACGCATTTTGGTGCTTCCTGAAGACATCAAACGTTTTGGTATAAACCCCTCTTCGCTGGAGGTAGCCAAGGCCATTCGGATGAGCACCAGTATCCCTTATTTTTTTGATCCTGTTATGTTAAGACTTGATTCTGCACTTGCCAAGGGAAAAACCTTTTCCCAGCAATTTGTATTTGTAGTTGACGGGGCCTTGCTCAGTAACTTGCCTTTGTGGCTTTTTGATGAGCCTGTAAATGAACGTGAGGCCAAAACGATTCCAACGGTAGGGTTTCAAATGGTGGGCAAAACAGGGACGGAGACCAAAGTTTCTTATATACGAGGCCCATTGACCATGCTGCAGGCTATTTTTGATACAATGCTGTCGGCACATGATGAACGGTATATTGAGCAGGAGAATCGGTATCGGACCATTAAAATTCCAACTTTAGGTATCCGCACAGCACAATTCAGCATTTCACTAGAGCAAAGTGATTTGTTATATGCTTCCGGTGTGCAGGCAGGAGAAGCTTTTTTCCACAAATGGAGTATCACTTCTTACCAGCAGCAGTATAGTAAGTATCAATTGATGAAAGATACCATGTACGCCATGAAATAAGCACCACTTACTGGCAGGTGAAGTAATTTAATTAAAGTAAAAAAGGAGCCTCTTTCCCGGTCATATTTCAAAACACGGGTAATGGCTCCTTTGTGCTACATTTTAAAGGTTGATGATTATTAATGATATTTGGGTTGTTCCTCTTCATTTTTACCCTTGGAACCCTCAATAACATGAAAAGGATAAGTTTTGCGTTTGCTTGTAGTTTGCTGCTTACGTGTGCTGGCTGTTTTGGCCATGGTGCGCACAGAGGGCTTAATTTTGGGAGTTCGCTTGCGTTGTCCAGACTGGTATTTGTACAGCAGAAATATAACTGCAAAAATAAAAACAGGGATTAGTAAACTAATGAGAAAGCCCCAGCTACCTTTCCATAGCATATCTATAATTCCATATGCGCCCAAAGCAAGGGTAAGCCAGAAAATAACGGCATGTCTGTACATCATTCACTCATCCTTTCACAGGATCAAGGACCGGACTGTTGAGGGTCTCCTTTACAGGTACATTTTCCAACTCAGCATCCAATTCAAGCATACGCTTAAATGAGGCAATCGATACCTCCACTTGATCATCGGTCGGTTCTTTGGTGGTAAGCAACTGCAGCCATAGGCCGGGGTAACCTAGATAACGAAGCACTGGAATTTCCCGAAGTGCATTGGTCAGCTTGAGGAATTCAAAAGAAAGACCCAATACGATCGGAAGCAGTAAAAGACGTTGTCCCATGCGCTCCCACAGATTATCGTAGGTAAACAGGGAATAGACAAGTACCCCGATAATCACGGTGAGCATAATAAAGCTGCTGCCGCAGCGGTAATGCAGTCGACTATATTTTTGTACGTTGGCTGGAGTTAGTTCTTCCCCTGCTTCAAATGCAGTAATCACTTTATGCTCCGCGCCGTGATATTGAAACAGTCGCTTGATTAACGGAGTCTGGGAAATACCCCATAAATAAGCCAGGAGCAAAATCAGCTTAATAGCTCCTTCAGCGAGATTATGCAAAATCTGGTTGTGAAACAAACCGTCAAACAGGAAACTCTCCACAACAACTGGAACGAGGGTTAATACAATTTTGCCAAAGAGGAAGGACAATATACCGACCGCAGCCACGCCGATCATCATGCTCAGGTTCCAACGGGATTCCTCTTTTTTCTTTTGTTCAGCGCGTTCTTCTGGATCTACTTCATCATCAGCATACGCATCGGCTGAATAGTTCAAATGCTTGGTACCCTTGGCACTGGAGTCGATGATGCTGACAATCCCCCGCAATAACGGAATTCTGCGGAATTTGGACACCCAGGATTGCTCCTTGCGTGGTACTTCCAAATATGTGATTTCGCCAGATTTGCGGCGAACTGCCGTGACATTGACACGCTTGCCGCCGAACATGACACCTTCAATGACTGCCTGACCGCCGTAGCTCACAGGCTTGGATGCTTGTGACAACCGTCTCACCTCTCTTAATACATGCTTTTTTGTATATTGTATCGAATTTGGAAGGGAATATCTAGTTAGACGAAAATGGGATGTGGTGACCTGCTAATTTTATCATTTGAAAAGGCTAATTAGTCATAACGGAGAAGATGGAAATCCTTGTAGTGTGTGGGGGAGACTCATACCATAGGTTTAAAAAAGCATTTATGAGAGCGGTCAAACTGCCCCCATAAATGCTTATTATCGTCAGTTATAAATCCAGACGGAATCGTCAACATGAAATTTATTGCGTGATTGCCCCTACAACTCCATCAACCAGTCCCTTTGACGAGACCGGGCCGCCAAACGTCCATGTTGTACTGGCCAACGGATAAGTACGTTTTTCTTTGACGAATTTCAAACCGTTCCAAACAGAATTATTTTTCATAGATGAGCCGAAAACATTATCGTCCGGCTGCACAATATAGATAAAGTTACTGTCCTGAACAGCTGACAGAGCTTCAATGCCTACAGTTGAAAAGCCATATGATTCAACCTTGCTCGGTTTCCAATCGTTGACCAAACCGATCTTCGCCAATGTTCCCACGACAACTGAATTATCTGAAAACATACGCAGGCTGGCTGCATTTTGGGAAGTGAAAGCCTGTGTCAGTATAAAATGAAAATCCGACTTGTCTGCAGCGGCGAGCTTTTGTTTGGCTTCGGCATAATGCTGATCCAGATCGGCAAGCACCTGCTTAGCTTTATCCTCTTTTCCAAGAGCGACTGCGATACTATTAAAAATCTCTACCATCTTATCATAGTCGTAGCCGTTACCATCGTTCAGATTATATTCAATCGTCGGTGCGATAGCCTTGAGTTGCTCATAGATTGCTTCATTCCCATCAAAGTTGGAGATGATGAGATCCGGCTTTAATGCAGCAATCGCCTCCAAATTAGGCTCGTTGCGTGTACCCACATCGACCACGTTACTGTCCAGAGCTGCCTCTGGAGTCACATACACCTTATAGTTGGCATTGTCCGCATTACCAACCGGCTGCACGCCCAATGCAATCAAATCCTCCGTGAATGTCCATTCCAGTACTACGACACGCTGAGCGGGCTTGTCAAGCGTGAGCTCACCACGGTTATGCTTTACTGTCACAGGACCGTTCGCTGCTTCAGTAGGTTTGCTACCCGACGTAGCTGCCTGGCCTTTATTCGCTACATTGTCAGTTGCTCCACAACCTGCCAGTGTGAGCATAAAAGTCAGTAACAATAAGAATCCGATAAATCCCTTTTTCATAGATTGCGTTCTCCTGTATAAACGTATTATAAAATGATAATGATTATCATTTTCATCATTATATTATGAAATAGGATTGAATTTTTGTCAATGAAAAGAATACAAAATCCATTCAATTTCATTGTTAAAATACTCCCCACTGGAGCATACTACCTCTCAAAATGGATAGGCACGAATCTGGTGGAAGTACACATGCTTTTCCTTATAACAATGAGTCTTTACCATGAGAAAATTTATGCATTTTGAAAGGAGATCCAACCACATGAGTGAAACTTACTCTATACCGAAAATAGGTCATGACCAGGAACAGTCTCGCGAATCTCAAGATCAACGTAATCATAATGACAACAGTAGTAGAGGCAGACAACAGTCAGGCAAAGTACATACACCGCTTATACCCTTTGCACTTGAGCTGGGTTTTTTTGCGGGTTTGCTCTGGGGATTGCTGCGCTGGCTGTTTTATACGCTGCACTTTACAGTAGTGGCGCCTGGCTTTCTGGCAGAGCCGTTTTTTAAGCATTCGTTCATGAACACCATGGCAGGTCATTTGGTAGGGCTGCTGTTTTTTATTGCATTGTCCGTTGTAGCGTCATTGGTGTACACTTTGATTTTGCGCAGGTTTAATGGCCCTATACCCGGTATTATATACGGTCTGATCTGGTGGGTTGTTTTATTTGTGTTAACAGGTCCTAAGTTAGGGATGATGAACCCCCCTCATCGGTTAACATGGAATTCCATATATACGGAAGTTTGTGTATTTATACTGTGGGGACTATTTATCGGATATACCGTTGCAGTCGAGTATACGGATGAAAGAATGCGCGAGCCTGAGAAGGCTGGGGGCAGAACGTAACAAAAACTTCTCAAGCGCCTATCCCCTGTGTTAAAATAGCATTTGGTTATTTGACAGAGGGGAGCGGAATGAAGATGAAGAATGACCGGGTGCTAAAGTTGCGGCAGGCGCTGGGCGAGCATAATCTGCGGGCTATGCTGATTACTAGCCCTGTCAATCGTCGATATTTGACAGGCTTCACAGGTTCAGCGGGTTATGTGCTGATTACAGAATCCCATAGCTATTTGCTGACTGACTTTCGTTATATGACACAAGCGACCGAACAAGCCCAAGGCTTTACGGTAGTGCAGCACGCTGCGCAGGTCATGGAAACAGTAAAAGAATTGCTGTCCTCCCATCAGATTAGCGAAACAGGCTTTGAGCAGGATGATGTAACTGTTGCGACACATAAAGCTTATAGCGAAGATTTGTCACCTATTAAGCTGGTTCCGGTATCGGGCATTGTGGAAAAGCTGCGGGTGTACAAGGATGCGGAAGAGCTGGAAGTGATGCAACGGGCAGCGGATTTGGCAGATGCTACATTTGCACACATTTTACCTTACATCAAACCAGGAGTCAGCGAGCGTGAGCTGGATCTGGAAATGGAATTCTTCATGCGCAAGCAGGGAGCTACTTCTTCTTCATTTGACACGATTGTGGCATCTGGAGTTCGTTCGGCATTGCCTCATGGAGTAGCCAGTGCAAAGTTAGTACAAGCAGGTGAGCTGATTACGTTTGATTTTGGTGCGTTGCTGGATGGCTATTGCTCCGATTTGACCCGTACAGTGGCTACACAAGGGGATTTGGCGCCTCAGTTGCGCGAGATCTATGATATTGTACTTAAGGCGCAGCTACACGCACTCGAACATATTAAGCCGGGCATGACAGGCCGTGAAGCGGATGCGTTGACCCGGGATATTATTGCAAGCCATGGCTATGGAGACAATTTCGGACACAGTACAGGTCATGGTCTGGGTCTTGAAGTGCATGAATCTACACGTCTGTCGAAGGCAAGTGATGATATTCTGGAGCCGGGCATGGTTGTAACGGTCGAACCAGGTATCTATGTGCCTGGATTGGGCGGTGTACGGATCGAGGATGATATCGTTATTACAGATAGCGGCATCAAAGTATTAACGCATTCGAGCAAAGAATTTACAGTCGTTTAATAACGATAACAGTCCTGTAGGAGGGGTATTTTAGTGATTAACGTTAATGATTTTAAAACAGGTTTGACCGTTGAGGTAGACGGAGATATTTTTACAGTTCTGGATTTTCAACACGTAAAACCAGGTAAAGGCGCAGCATTCGTACGCTCCAAGTTGAAAAACCTGCGTAACGGTAATACGGTTGAACGTACATTCCGTGCGGGTGAAACAATTGGCCGGGCGCAAATCGAAAATCGTGGTGTATCTTATCTGTATGCTAGTGCAGACGATCACACATTCATGGACAACGAAACATATGATCAATTTACATTGTCCAGCGATCAACTGAAATGGGAGCTTAACTTCCTGAAAGAAAACATGAATGTAAACATCATAAGCTACAACGGAGAAATCCTGGGTATCAACCTGCCTACCAGCGTGGAGCTCAAAGTAATTGAAACAGAACCAGGTATTAAAGGGAATACAGCTACAGGTGCAACCAAAAATGCCAAACTGGAAACAGGCTTGAATGTTCAAGTTCCTCTGTTTATTAACCAAGATGACGTATTGTTAATTGATACTCGTGACGGCAAATACATGTCTCGCGCATAGAATTTACATTTTCTGGTATCCTCTGTCCTTGTTAAGGGCAGGGGATATTTTTATATTAGGAATATTAAAAAACATTGGCTCCACACAGCACTTTCGTATTATACTGTACTAAAGTTATGCCGCAGGATGTCACGTTCAAATCGTTTGGTGCCATCTCAAGGTTACATACTGTGAGTCTGAGGGAGTGAATATCGTTGTCTTTGTATGTCATGAAATTCGGAGGCAGTTCCGTCGGTGACACGGAGCGCATGAAACGCGTGGCAAAACGCGTCGTTGAGAAACAGAGTGAAGGGCATCAATGTGTAGTGGTCGTTTCCGCAATGGGAGACACGACAGACGAATTGATTGACCAGGCTAAATTATTAAATGAGCAGTTGCCTGCACGTGAGCTGGATATGTTGATGACGACAGGCGAGCAAATTTCAATCGCATTGTTGTCGATGGCTATTCAGCAGCTGGGTCATGAAGCGGTATCGTTTACAGGATGGCAGGCTGGCTTCCGTACTGAATCTGACTTTGGTCGGGCACGGATTACGGATATTCAACCTCAGCGTGTGCTGGATGCACTGAGCAGCAACAAGATTGTTGTTGTAGCTGGTTTCCAGGGGATGTCTGCAGATGGAGATATTACTACGCTGGGACGTGGTGGTTCTGATACGACGGCCGTTGCGCTGGCGGCGGCGATTCAAGCGGATGCCTGTGAAATTTACACGGATGTGGACGGCATATATTCAACAGATCCACGAATCGTGAAGGTGGCACGTAAGCTAAAAGAAATTTCTTATGATGAGATGCTGGAATTAGCCAATTTAGGTGCGGCTGTTTTACATCCCCGTGCGGTAGAGTATGCCAAACATAACCGGGTACCGTTGATTGTGCGGTCCAGTTTTAACCATAATGAAGGAACAGTCGTAAAGGAGGATGCAGTAATGGAGCAAGGCGTTGTAGTCAGTGGAATTGCATATGATAAAAATGTAGCAAGAATCAGTATTTTGGGCGTTGCAGATATCCCTGGTGTACTGGCAAAAGTTTTCGGAACACTGGCAGCAGCCAAAATTGATGTAGACATTATTGTGCAGAGCGGGGTTGAAGCTGGAAAAGCAGATTTCTCCTTTACAGTAGCTCTGACGGATCGTGAAGCTGCCCTTAAGACACTGGAAGGTATTCGCGGAGAGCTTCCATACCGTGAAGTAACGTCTGAGGAAAATCTGGTAAAGGTATCCATTGTAGGTGCGGGAATGGTTAGCCACCCGGGTGTTGCAGCGCAAATGTTTGCCGTGCTGGCCGAGCAAGGCGTTAGCATTAAAATGGTAAGCACATCCGAAATCAAGGTATCGTGTGTAATTGAAGCTGGAAAACTTCATGAGGTTATTCAAGCGTTGCATACAGCTTATAATCTGGATACCGAGGAGCAAGCGTTTGTGGGCGGACCTAAAGACCGTCGTTAATAACATCAAATGATTTAGGGAAACGCTATGACGGGGAAAGGTCGATATATTATACGCTCCCTAGTTATAGATGGATAAATCATAGAATACAGCAGTAGGTTAAGAGGTTGTTCCATCAGTGAGAGTCAGACTGTGGAGCAGCCTCTTTTTGCTCTAAATCTAGCTTTTTTATTTAAGGGTATCCCTTAGCCGCCAAGGCTTAGAGGGAGCCTTTTTTTATTATATAAAGCAGGGAAAGGGGCTTGAATGAGCGGGGGAAAGGTCCGCTGAGCGTGGATAGGAGTGAGCAAATGTTCGACTGAATTTTCAATATATTTTCGGCATAAAAAGCGAGAGTCAGCCATAGACTTGTCTTAAAGAAAAAGGACAACTGTGAGGGGGCGGCACTGGTATGGAATGGCTGGAGTTATTTCCGGAACCGTTGCACGGTATACTCGGAAGGCTTCCAGAAACCGTATTTAAGCAACTGGAAGAAATCCGGATCCGGGAAGGAAGGCCGCTGGAAGTTAATGCGAATGGTGATCATCATTTTGTAACGACTGCTGGTCGGCTGACTTTGAATCCTGTTGAAGCCTATAAGCCTAACCGCGAGGATGCTCACCGATTGCTGGATTTTATCAGTAATCATTCCCTGTACACCATGGAAGAGGAGCTTCGCAAAGGGTTTATTACGATCCCTGGCGGTCATCGTATTGGCTTGGCAGGGAGAACCGTGCTCAACCGAGGGCGAGTAGAGCATTTGCGAGATATAAGCAGCTTTAATGTACGAATTGCTCGGGCCATTCCTGGCATAGCTGATCGGATATTGCCTTATGTAGCGGATCGAAAATCTGGAATGATACGGCATACGCTCATCTTGTCACCGCCTCAGCATGGCAAGACGACGTTGCTTAGGGACTTGGCTCGGCAACTGAGTTACGGAGGGATGGAAAGCAACGGAGGGCGACGAAATGGACTTAAGGTGGGTATTATAGATGAACGCTCTGAGATTGCTGGCAGTCACAAGGGCATCCCCGGTTTTGATGTCGGACCTCGCACCGATGTATTGGACGGATGCCCGAAAGCAGAGGGCATGATGATGATGATTCGCTCGATGTCACCGGATGTCCTGATTGTTGATGAAATCGGGCGGCCAGAAGATGCAGAGGCGGTGCGTGAAGCACTTCACGCAGGCATCGCAGTCATTGCTTCCGCACATGGTCGCGATGTGGCTGAAATGGCGAGCCGATCTGCCTTTGCTGGATTAGCTACAGGACAGGAGCTGTTCCAGCTCTACGTCATGCTGGAGCGGACGAGCCGGGGCCTCTCTTTTCGTCTGGCAGATGCCAAGCAGCGCAGGCTGACACTGCCTGGGGAAGGGCAGAGCGGGGGCATCTCCTATGCTTAAGCTACTGGGAGCTGTCTTGGTTATACTAGCCACCACACTGGCAGGCTGGCAGCGGGCAAGGCAATTTGCCATGAGGCCCCAGCAAATCAGAGAGTTAATTCTCGCACTGCAAAGACTGACCACCGAGGTTTCTTACGGGGTGTCTCCGTTACCAGATGCTTTCGCCAAGACAGGAGAGCCCTTGCGAGAGCCGCTGCGCTCTCTGTTTCAGCAAGCCTCACGCTGGATGCACCCCTCGTTTGGCCTGACCGCCAGAGAAAGCTTGCATAAAGCGATTGAAGTCTCGTGGAGCCGTTCCTCTATGAAGCAGGCCGAGAAGGAAGCGATGCGTCAGCTTGCTTACAGCCTTGGAACCAGCGACCGTGAGGACCAGATCAAGCACATTGCGCTGACCATCCAGCAGTTATCCCATGAAGAAGCGCAGGCGCAGGCAGATCAGGTGAGATACGAGCGTATGAGCAGAAGCCTGGGACTGCTGATCGGAGCATTGATCGTCATTTTGATCTATTAGCGGGGTGCTCGAATGAATTTAGAAGTGAACGCAATTTTCCAGATTGCCGGAATTGGCATTATTATCGCTATGATTCATACCGTACTAAAGCAAATGGGCAAGGAAGACATGGCCCATTGGGTGACGGTCATCGGTTTCGTTGTAGTGCTGTTCATGGTGGTGCGAATGCTGGATAACCTTCTGCAAGAG
Organism: Paenibacillus sp. lzh-N1; assembly: GCF_002872435.1. Classification (NCBI taxonomy): domain Bacteria; kingdom Bacillati; phylum Bacillota; class Bacilli; order Caryophanales; family Paenibacillaceae; genus Paenibacillus; species Paenibacillus sp. lzh-N1. The sequence continues at coordinate 3,978,594 of NZ_CP025696.1, forward strand.
ATCAAATCTATTTTTCTTTTTCAGTAGGTGAACACATGGAAATCATTCAAGTGGTGGGCTTCGCCCTCGTTGCCACAGTCCTCATCTTAGTTATCAAGGAACAGAAGCCGATGTTTGCCTTTTTGATTGCAACAGCTGCGGGAATCGTCATTTTTTTGCTGCTGATTGGCAAGATCGGATCTGTGGTTGCCGTGCTGGAGCGACTGGCCAGGTCTTCAGGCATGGACATGATTTATTTTAAAACCGTATTAAAAATAATCGGTATCGCTTATATTGCTGAATTTGGAGCACAGATCGTACGGGATGCGGGACAAGACGGTATTGCTTCCAAGATAGAGCTTACTGGAAAGGTACTCATCATGGTACTCGCAATCCCGATTATCAGCATTATTATTGATACCATTCTGAAGCTGATGCCCGCCTGAGGGGGTGATGCCATGAAAAGGCTGGGGGGCATGCCGAATCTCAAAGTTATTGTGATTTTGCTGCTATGTCTCTGGTGCGCCTCGGCTGCGGTCCTCTTCGCAGATACACCTACAAACGAATGGATCAGACAACAGGCGGAGCAAATGCCCAAAGATGATGTTGAACATTATTGGGACGGACTCATGAAGCAATACGGCGGATTTTTCCCTGACCAGAAAACGCCTTCTTTCATGGACATGCTGCTTCCGGGTGGTGAAGGATTCACCATAAAAGGTGTGTTGATGGCTATAGCTGATTTTTTCATCCATGAAATCCGGGTGAATGCCAAGCTGCTCGTCACCATCGTCATGCTCAGCATTATGAGTATGGTGCTGGAAACGCTGCAAAGCGCTTTTGAAAGCAAGCAGGTCAGCAAAGTTGCCTACGCTATCGTGTACATGGTCATTATCATTTTGGCGATTAATAGCTTTAGTGTAGCGATTGGTTATGCCAAAGAAGCAATTGACAGCATGATTCATTTCATGATGGCGATGTTGCCCTTGCTGTTTACCATGTTGGCCTCGATGGGTAACGTTGTCACAGTTTCGGTGACCCACCCGCTGATTGTATTTATGATCAACACGGTCGGAACAGTCATTCATACGCTTGTTTTCCCGCTGCTTTTCTTCTCGGCTGTGCTGTACTTGGTCAACTCGCTCACGGGCAAATACAAGCTGACCCAGTTAGCTGACCTACTGCGGAACGCTGGTGTTGCCGTGCTGGGAGTGCTTCTGACTATTTTTCTAGGAGTCATTTCGGTACAGGGATTAACCTCTTCGGTTACTGACGGATTAACAATCCGTACAGCTAAATATATTACAGGTAGCTTTGTTCCGGTGGTAGGCAAGGCGCTGGCAGATGCAACTGATACGGTCATTTCGGCATCACTGCTCGTTAAAAATGCCATCGGCCTTGTGGGAGTCATCATTATTTTGTTCCTATGCGCTTTTCCTGCTCTCAAGATTCTGACACTAGCTCTCATTTATAAAGTGACCGCAGCAATCATGCAGCCTTTGGGAGATACGCCTATTGTGGAATGTTTGGATGCCATCGGCAAGAGTATGATTTATGTTTTTGCGGCACTGGCGGCAGTGGGATTAATGTCCTTCCTTGCGATTACCGTCATGCTCGCAGCAGGCAATATGACGGTCATGATGAGGTGAATACATGCACATAATCCAACGAGAGGGAGGCGAGTGACGTGACCTGGCTGGGAGGCTGGCTCAAGGAACTAGTGCTAATCGTGCTGCTGGCTTCTTTTGTCGATATGATCTTACCGAGCCGATCTATGGAAAGGTATGTCAAACTCGTACTCAGCCTGCTTGTTTTGCTGACATTGCTATCTCCGATTGTGCGCTTGCTGAGCAGCAGTCCCTCAGAGGTTCTGGGGCGAGCATTGGATCTGCAACGCCAGGCAGAGACAGGTAACAGGGAACCGACATTGGAGGAAATCTTAGCCAAAGGCAACAAGCTAAAGCAACAGCAGGAACAAAGCTCCTTGCAATGGGCAGGCAAAGAGGTAGCTAAGGAAATGAAAGGGCAATTGGAGCAGTACACTGGGTTAGCAATTCAGTCGGTCCAGGTGACCCTTGCGCAGATTCAGCAGAAAGAATCGGGGCTAGAGGCAGGAACGGGTGTTCAGTCAGTAGTGGTCAAATTGGCGGAGCAGAAGGCAGAAAAAGAAAAAAACACAAACGTCCCGCCGGATACAGATATCAAGCCGGTTATCGTGGAGCCTGTAGCTGAAAAGACAGTGAATATTCGTGTAGAGCCGACACAGTCAAAAACCTCTAATCATAATGAAGGAACGCGAGAAGATGATCGTAGTCCTGACGAAACCACAGAGGATGGCAAACCTGCGGATCAGAAAGCTTTTGGCTTAATCACAGGCATTCTACGTGAAAAATGGGGGATCGACAGCACACATGTTCAGGTGATTAATTCGCAGGATGGAACACATGAATGGTAACAGGAGGTGAACCGAAATGGGTAAATGGAGGAAAAAGCTGGAGCAATGGATGGGTGGAGGGGGAGACGGAGCGAAAAAGTTCAATTCATTTCGTTGGCTACTTATTCTTGGCCTTATCGGTGTAGCGATCATGCTCTTTAATTCATTCGTTAATGTGAAAAAAGTCGACCCGGAAAACGTAGGGAGAGAACCGCCTGGCGTAATGAAAAATGAGCCTGCGTTAGAAACAACGGTAGGTGAGGACAGTTCCTTTGCCGGAATCGAGAAGGCTTTTGAGGACAATATGAAACAGATGCTGGAGCAGATTGTTGGCGTAGGAACCGTCGATGTCATGGTTACGGTAGACTCTACCGAAGAAGTGATCGTTCAACGGAATGTGAAGGACATGCAGGAAGAAAATAACGAGACGGACGCCAATGGTGGACAAAGGCACACTACTCAATATACACGCGATGGTGAGATTGTCACCTATGAATCATCGGGTGGTCAGCATACTCCGATTGTTACCAAAAAAGTAAAACCACAGGTAAGGGGAGTGCTTGTGGTGGCTATGGGGGCAGAAAACCCTACGGTGAAGCAACTCATTGTAGATGCTGTGCAGAAGGGACTGAACGTACCTTCATACAAAATATCAGTCGTTCCGCGTAAGCAGGGATAATATGGAATTGGAGAACAAAGAAGTTAATATTGCAAACCACTTATGAATATGGAGGACAGAACATGAATAATAAAAGACAAACCGTTTGGCTGGTGTCCATGCTGAGTTTAATGGTGGTACTGTCTGCATATTATTTGTTTACGGAGGACTCAAGTCCGGCGAATCCACCAGTAGCGGACAGCGAGCAGGTGAGCAAGGTTAAACAGGATGCTGCACAGGAAACAACGACAAAGGCAGAAGAACAAATGAACGAACTAAAAGTAAATGAAGTGGTAACCAATGGTGAAGTAACTGACGGAACGGCAGAGACTTCCACAAAGGACACAGCTTCTACAACTGATCCAGCAACAGAATCATCAAAAGGTGATAAAGACACAGCCGCCGCCCCTGCTACTGAATCGACTGCATCCGATCAAAACACAACTACAGCTAAGACAGACACGACAGCTAAAAGTGATGACAAAGCAGCTTCTAGCGCCAAAACCGACAAGCAGGTACTTGATCAAGTAGCAAACGAACAAGCAGCCCAACCAACAGCGGCAGCTGTGATTGACAACTATTTGCTGGAGCGGGATGTGGAAAATCAAAAGAAAAATGACGAGCTGACTACCGCAATGAATGATAGTACACCTCAGAAAGCTGCAGAGGCGCAAAAGGAATTACATGTACTTGAAGATAAACAGGCCAAAATTACCGGTATCGAAGAAGAGCTACAGCAGCAATTCGCCAATGCAGTCGTCCGCGAGGAAGATGCTGATAAATACAAAGTAGTGGTTCTGAGTGAAAAATTGGATGCTAAGCAAGCGGTAACGATTGTCGATAAAGTCATGAAGGAATTAAACGTTACGCAGGACAAGATCAGTGTCCAGTATGTTACACAATAAGACAAAAAACGCGAAAAAGCCCGGATTTCTGCACAATCCCGGGCTCTTTCTATTTTTAATGATTGTGATATAATACATAAAGCTGTTTCAAAAATGTTATCAGCAACCGGCAAAATGCTGAAGGAGTGATTAATAGAGATGTTTAAATTAAGCGAGATTAAGGAATTGATCAAGCTGGTGGATGAAACGTCTGTGCATGAGCTTGAAATTGAAAATGAAGGAACTCGCCTCATGATCCGTAAACCGGGCAAAAGCGAGATCGTTACGGTACAGGCTCCTGTAACAGCACCTGCTTATACAGTGGCGCCACAAGCTGCAATTCCGAATCCACAAGCACAGTCCGATGTTGGACATGCAACTGCTGGGGAACCGAAGGAATATGCAAGCAATCTACATAAAATCGTATCTCCGATGGTGGGCACTTTCTATAGTTCTTCATCCCCGGATACGGCCCCGTATGTGAGTATCGGCAGTAAAGTAGGCGATAAAACAACGGTATGTATTATTGAAGCGATGAAGTTGATGAACGAGTTGGAAGCTGAAGTGAAGGGCGAAATTGTTGAAATTTTGGCCGAAAACGGACAGTTGGTTGAGTATGGCCAGCCATTGTTCCTTGTGAAACCGGAGTAAGAAGCTTGTTTGTCCCCTTTTTTGAGGGTTCGGCAAGACTGCTCCCAGGGAGGATAAAGTCATGACATTTCAAAAAGTATTAATCGCGAACCGTGGAGAAATTGCAGTTCGTATCATTCGCGCTTGCCGCGAAATGAATATTTCGACAGTTGCCGTTTATTCGGAAGCTGACAAGGATTCGCTACATGTGCGTCTCGCAGATGAGGCTTACTGTATCGGACCGACGTTGTCTAAGGACAGCTACCTTAATTTTACGAACCTGATGAGTGTTGCTACATTAACTGAATGTGATGCCATTCATCCAGGTTACGGATTTTTGGCGGAAAATGCAGACTTCGCTGAAATTTGCGAATCGTGCAATATTACGTTTATCGGACCTTCTCCTGAAGCAATTAACAAAATGGGAGACAAGGCTGTAGCCAAGCAGACCATGAAGGATGCCGGGGTTCCGGTTATTCCAGGTTCAGACGGACTGGTTGAGGATGTGCAGGATGCAATCAGCATCGCACGTGATATCGGATATCCGGTCATTATCAAGGCCACAGCAGGTGGTGGTGGTAAAGGTATTCGTATCGCCGAAGATGAGGATAACCTTATTCAACAAATCACTACTGCTCAGCAGGAAGCGCAAAAGGCCTTTGGCAATGCGGGTGTGTATCTGGAAAAATATTTGACCGGCATGAAACACGTGGAAATACAGATCATAGCGGACAAGCATGGTAATGTTGCCTATTTGGGCGAACGGGACTGCTCTGTACAGCGTCGTCGTCAGAAGTTGTTGGAGGAAGCACCATGTCCAGTACTTTCGCAGGACGTTCGTGAAGAAATGGGACAGGCAGCTGTTCGTGCAGCTTTGGCCGTTCAATACTCTGGTGCAGGTACGCTTGAATTTTTGCTTGGCCCGGATAATAAATTCTATTTCATGGAAATGAACACTCGTATTCAGGTAGAACATCCAGTAACAGAAATGATTACCGGTGTAGACCTGATTAAAGAAATGATTTCGGTCGCTGAAGGGCATCCGCTTTCCTTTACTCAGGAAGAAGTCACGATTAATGGCTGGGCAATAGAATGCCGCATTAACGCTGAGGACCCGGATCGTAATTTTATGCCTGCACCGGGTAAAATCGGATTTTATCTGCCTCCAGGCGGTCCTGGAGTACGGGTAGACAGCGCTGCTTATCCAGGTTATAGCATTCCTCCTTATTATGACTCTATGATTGCCAAGCTGATTGTATGGGCGCCTACACGGCAGGAGGCGATTGCCAAAATGAAGCGTGCTTTAGCTGAGTTTGCTATTGAGGGCATACCCACAACGATTTCTTTTCACCAGCGCTTGCTAGAGCATCCGACCTTTATTGAAGGCGATTTTGATATTAAATTTTTGGAGGAAAACGAAGTTTAATCGGTATATTTCCTCAGTTTGTCATAATGAACGCCAAATGATATAGTATGGATAATAAGTGAGCATGTCTGCTTTGATATCCAAAGCTGGAATGAAACTTATTTTGACCGAAAGGTGTTGAAGGTATGAGCACAGTGCCAACCGAATTCGAACGTACAGAAATTGGGGAAATTCAAATTGCCCCGGAAGTTATTGAAGTCATTGCCGGACTGGCTACCGTTGAAGTACCAGGTGTAGCGGGAATGAGTGGCGGATTTGCTGGCGGATTTGCCGAACTGCTAGGCCGCAAAAATTTATCTAAAGGTGTAAAAGTGGAAGTCGGACAGCGTGAAGCTGCTGTAGACGTCTCCGTCATTATTGAGTATGGTAACCGTCTGCCTGAGGTGGCTGCTGCTATTCAGCATAATGTTAAGCGTTCCATTGAAAACATGACAGGTCTTAACGTGGTAGAAGTGAACGTGCAAATTCATGATGTTCAATTCAAAAATGCTGAAAAAGTAGAAGAGCCGGAAGTGCTGGGCGCCGGACGGGTTAAATAGAGCGATACTTTGTACAAACCCCCGACCCTTATGGGTCGAGGGTTTACTCTAATTTAAGGAGGCTGTGCGTTTCGTGGCTAAAGTTATGGACAGACTTCTGCTGTTTTTGTACAGCTTAAGTATCGGAATTATTTCCATTCTCGCCATCCTCCTCCTGAGCGGGGCCATTCCGTATGTTTTAAGCATTGAGGATGAGCGAGTGGTGTGGTTTACCAGCTTGATTATTGCAGGAGTTCTGTTGTTATTGAGTCTTCGGTTTTTTTATATCTCTATTCGACGGAACCAAACCGTACAGCATTCTATTGATCAGCGAACCGAATATGGTGACATTCAGATTTCGGTGGATACCATCGAAAACCTGTGCCTCAAAGCGGCTTCCCGATTTCGCGGGATGCAGGATCTGAAAGCACGCGTTCGTGTGTTGGAATCGGGACTTGATATTACGATTCGGGCGATTGTTGACGGGGAAAGCTCCATTCCGGTGTTAACCTCCGAGGTACAAAAGGGGGTACACGACCATGTGGAAGAAATTACAGGAATTCCAGTATCCAATGTGTCGGTGTACATCGCTAATGTTTCTCAGTCACCAAGCTTTAAGAGTCGTGTGGAATAGAGGTGATTTTCCCTGATGCCCTGGAAAGAAATATGGGGAAGTTACAAGGGCCGGATCATGGGGATCACGGCCGGTATTTTTTTCGGTTTTATTTATTTGTGGGCAGGCTTTTGGAATATGTTGTTCTTTGCATTGATGGTGTTCATCGGATATACGCTAGGAAGACGTAGCGATTCAGCGCTTGGTTCATTCCTCCCTTGGAAAGAATGGAGCGAATGGTTATCGCAACGTTGGCGTCCTTTTAAATGAACCCTGTGATACGTGTTCTCCAAAATACAGCTGTAGCTTATTTGCGCCCAACGGTTTTGGAGGATGCGTTCACAGGTTTTTTTGTGGAAATTGGTTAGAATGAAAAATAGATATAGGCAAGCGTAGGAGGCAGGGCATGAAAAGACGTCTGGCGAGGGAATTAGCGGTACAGAGTATGTACCATATGGAAATGAATGAAGTGGATGCGGCGGCAGCTGTAGACATGCTGCTTCAGGAAGCGGCTGAGGAAAACGAAGCTGAAGTTGTGATTAAAAACGCGGAAGTGTTAAGAGCATATGTTTTGGAGCATGTGCGTGGCACATGGGAGCATAAGGAAGCTATTGACGGGCTGTTGGCGGATTACCTGAAAGGCTGGCAGATCAGCCGACTTTCACGTGTGGATCGTCAAATTTTGAGGCTTGCGGTATATGAAATGATTTTCCGCGAGGATGTTCCAGCCAAGGTAGCAGTCAATGAAGCCATTGAATTGTCGAAGCACTTTGGTACCGAGGAATCGGGTAAATTTGTTAATGGTGTGCTGGGACGAGTTATACAAGAGCTGGAGCAATTGAAAGCACGTTTTTAATTAGAGACTACTGAATCAGGTTGGGGAGTGGTTAAACATGTCAGCACCGATCATTGATGGTAAACAAATCTCTCAGGATATCCGGGCAAGCATTCAGCAAGAGGTCATTCGTTTGAAAGAACACAGCTTTCAACCCGGACTGGCTGTTGTACTGGTAGGCGAAGATCCTGCTTCTCAAGTGTATGTTAAAAATAAGGAAAAGGCGTGTCATGATCTCGGCTATTACTCTGAGGTTCATCGACTGGCGGCAGATACTTCGCAAGAAGCATTACTGAAACTGGTGGATAAGCTGAATCATCAAAGTAATATCCATGGGATATTGGTGCAATTGCCATTGCCAAAGCATATTCAGGAAAAAGCTGTCATTGACGCGATTGCAGTGGAGAAAGATGTTGACGGATTTCATCCGGTAAACGTAGGAAACCTGGTCATCGGCGATGATAGCCTACTGCCTTGTACTCCCGCTGGAGTCATTGAGTTAATCAAGCGTGCTGGAGTAGAGATAGCCGGTAAACATGCAGTTGTTATTGGTCGCAGTAATATCGTGGGCAAGCCAGTCTCTTTATTGCTGCAGCGTGAAAATGCTACGGTTACGATGTGTCACTCTCGTACAGCGAATATGGCCGAGCTCAGCAGACAAGCGGATATTTTGGTCGTTGCCATCGGCAAAGCCAATTTTATTGATGCTTCGTTCGTAAAACCAGGCGCAGTAGTTATCGATGTGGGAATGAATCGTCTGGAGAACGGAAAGTTGGCGGGTGACGTTGATTTTGAGAGCGTAAAGCAAGTGTCCGGTCCGATTACGCCTGTTCCCGGCGGAGTAGGCCCAATGACGATTACAATGCTGATGCAAAATACGCTCGTAGCGGCCAAGCGGTCGTACGGTTTGGCATAAAGGCAGCTGCCTGTGGCTGAACAACAACGTATTTATTCTATAAAGGACCTGAATCGTTATATCCGGATGAAACTGGAATCCGATCAGGTGCTGTCTGATGTATGGATACGCGGGGAGATTTCTAACTTTACGCATCATTCGAGTGGTCACATGTACTTTACGCTCAAGGATGAGGGGAGCCGGATACGTTCGATTATGTTTGCGACCCATAATAGACGGCTCCCTTTCGTACCAAAAGAAGGTACGCGTGTTATCGCCCGGGGAAACGTATCCGTGTATGAACGGGATGGACAATATCAATTTTATGCGACGCAAATGCAGCCTGACGGTATAGGCAGCCTTTATTTGGCTTATGAACAACTCAAACAAAAGCTTGATGCAGAAGGGCTGTTTGATACCGCTCGCAAACGGAATCTGCCCGCTCACCCGGCAACCATCGGTGTAATTACGTCACCGACCGGAGCGGCTGTGCGTGATATTATCACCACACTTCAACGCCGATACCCGCAGGCTGGAATCGTGTTGTATCCTGTTCTTGTGCAAGGAAAGGGTGCTGCCCCCTCGATCGTTAAGGCAATTGAAGCCATGAATCGTATGCAGGAGGTTCAGGTGATGATCGTCGGACGGGGCGGTGGCTCCTTAGAAGAACTGTGGGCGTTTAATGAGGAAGCGGTTGCGCGTGCCATTTACACATCGGTCATTCCTGTGATTTCGGCAGTTGGACACGAAACGGATTTTACCATTGCCGATTTTGTGGCTGACTTACGCGCAGCGACGCCGACCGCAGCAGCTGAGCTGGCTGTGCCTCACCAGGGAGAGCTTCGGGATCAGCTGCTCCAGCGGGAGCAACGGTTGCGCAACGCCCTTAGGCAGCGGCTGGAAGCCAGTCGTGAACGCTTGCTGAGGCTTCGGCGTTCGCCAGTGCTGCTGCATCCACGCCGCTACATGCTCCAGCATGCAGAGCGGATGGATATGCTGCATCAGCGTCTGATCCGCGCAGCGGCTAACCGTTCACGCTTAAACGCAGAGAAAAATGCGCGTATGCGTCAGGTACTAGAGCGGTTTAATCCGCGCGAACAAATTCGTTCGGCGCGCAAGCAGACGGATATGGCACAACGTCAGCTGGAGTCTGCGATGCGTGCGATCACAAAAACGGGACGGCAGCAGCTGCATACCGGAATTCGTCAGCTGGATGCGCTGAGTCCGCTCAAAGTCATGGCCCGAGGCTACAGCTTGGTATACGATGAGCAGGAGAAACGGCTGATCAAGTCGCTCAAAGATGTACAACCGGGAGATTCCATCAAGATAAAAGTGAGTGACGGGCAGTTAGACTGTCAAGTATGGGGAATGAAGGAGGACGCGAAGCACGGTGGCGAATGAAGCGGAATTGAATTTTGAAGCGGCCATGGCCGCTCTTGAAGAAATTGTCGGACAACTGGAGCATGGAGACGTTCCTCTGGAGCAAGCCATTGATTTGTTCCAGCGGGGGATGAAGCTGTCTCAGCTTTGCAGCCAGAAGCTGGAACAGGTCGAACGTAAAATTGAAATGATTGTGGAAGAGGATGGAGATTTGCGCAAGAAGCCTTTCGGTGGCGGATTGGATGAAAACGGCGGTGAAGGGCTTGAATAGACTGTCGTTCAAGGAATATTTGGCTGTGACGGCGGATGCAGTTTCGTCTGCATTGACCGAGCAGTTTCCGGCGCATTGGGACATTCCAGATGTCCTTCGAGAATCTATGAACTATTCACTGACCGCAGGCGGAAAACGGCTGCGGCCTCTGCTTGTGATCGCCGCTGCGGAAGCATTTGGTGGAAGCAGGGAAGCGGCGTTGCCAGTAGCATGTGCGGTAGAAATGGTACATACGTATTCCCTCATTCACGATGACTTGCCGGCGATGGATGATGATGATTATCGGCGAGGAAAGCTGACGAATCATAAGGTATACGGCGAGGCGGTTGCTGTTCTTGCGGGCGATGCTTTGCTGACCCATGCATTTTATAGCATCGTGCAGGCGGGTCGTCGTCACGGGGTTTCTTCCGATGCGCTATTGTCCATAGTTGAGGATTTATCCGAAATGAGCGGTGCCAGAGGCATGGTAGGTGGACAGGTCGCAGATATGTCAGGCGAGCAGGGAATGACGGGGATCGAGGAACTGGAATATATCCACCTTCATAAAACGGCTGATTTGATCATTTTCTCACTCTTGGCAGGTGGACGAATTGCTGGGGCAGACAAGAGTCAACTAGAGGCGCTTCGCTGTTTTGGACGAGATCTGGGCCTGGCCTTTCAAATTCAGGACGATATATTGGATCTCGTAGGCGATGAAAGCAAAATGGGAAAAAAAACGCAGAGTGATGTTGAACAAGAGAAGGTTACCTATCCGTATTTCATCGGTATGGACGCATCTCTGCGACAAGTGGAGGAACTCACAGTGTCTGCCAAAAAAGTGATTGCAGAAGGTGGCATTCCCGATTCTTCGCGTTTGCTGGAGATAGCGGATTACCTGATGAAGCGTGATCATTAGTAGCATTAGAACTGGTTTGACTTGTCTGCGTTTAAGCACAGTCCAAAAGTGTGATATAATACTTGTTAACTTTACACACAAACTTGAAGGAAAGCGGGGAGATATGCGTGCTGCTTCCACACATAAAGCAACCAGGCGATCTGAAATCACTGTCGGTTGAGGAGTTGGCTTCTCTAGCCGAGGAAATCAGGAGCTTTTTGATTGAGAAGCTGTCCGTGACTGGGGGGCATCTGGCATCGAATCTGGGAGTGGTTGAGCTCACGATCGCCCTGCATTATTGCTATAACAGTCCAAAGGACAAGATGATTTATGACGTTGGGCACCAAGCCTACGTGCACAAAATATTGACAGGGCGAATGGATCGTTTTGATACACTTCGTCAGCGTGATGGACTTTGTGGTTTTGTAAAAAGAAGCGAGAGCGAGCATGATGTATGGGAAGCTGGACATAGCAGCACTTCCCTTTCGGCTGCAATGGGGATGGCCTTGGCACGAGATTTAAAGGGCGAGGACAATAAAGTTATTGCAATGATCGGGGACGGAGCATTGACTGGGGGCATGGCCTTCGAAGCATTAAACCATATTGGTCATGAACGTAAAAATTTAATGGTCATTCTGAATGATAATGAAATGTCCATCGCCCCGAATGTAGGGGCCATGCATAATTATTTGAGCAAAATTCGCTCGGACCGTCACTATTTGCGGGCAAAGGATGAGCTGGAGGTTTTGCTGAAAAAAATACCCGCTATAGGCGGTAAACTTGCCAAATCGGCTGGCCGTGTCAAGGACAGTCTTAAATATATGATGGTGCCAGGTGTGCTGTTTGAGGAGCTGGGATTTACGTATCTTGGTCCGGTCGATGGACATGATTTGTCCAAGCTAATTGAGACTTTTCAGCAGGCTGATAACGTTACTGGCCCCGTATTAGTGCATGTCGTAACCACCAAGGGTAAAGGCTATAAACCTGCGGAGGCCGATTCGCACAAGTGGCACGGCATCAGTCCATACAAAATTGAATCAGGTCAGGTACTCAAAGCCGTGGGCAATCCGATGTATACAGAAATTTTCGGTAGAACGCTGATTGAGCTGGCTGAACAGGATGAGCGGATCATTGCGGTCACCCCTGCAATGCCTGGTGGATCAGGGCTAGTACCGTTTAGTAAAGAGTTTCCTACACGTATGATTGACGTCGGTATCGCTGAGCAGCATGCTGCAACCATGTGTGCAGCGTTAGCAATGGAAGGGATGAAGCCGGTATTTGCGGTGTATTCCACTTTTATGCAGCGTGCATATGACCAAATTGTGCACGATATTTGTCGTCATAATGCCAACGTGATGTTCGCGATTGATCGTGCTGGTTTTGTTGGTGCTGATGGTGAAACTCATCATGGCGTGTTTGATGTAGCATTCCTGCGTCATATCCCGAATCTGGTGCTTATGATGCCAAAGGATGAAAATGAGCTGCGCCATATGATGAAAACAGCACTTGACTACGAAGACGGTCCAATTGCTTATCGTTACCCACGTGTTAACGTGGTTGGTGTGCCATTGGATAATGAATTGCGGGCTATTCCCATCGGCAGTTGGGAGTTTCTGCGTAAAGGTGAGGGCTTCGCTGTAATCGCTTCAGGACCAATGCTCCAAGTGGCGACAGAGGCTGCGGAGGCGATGAAACGTGAGGGTATGCAAGTGGGCGTTGTGAATGCACGCTTCCTCAAGCCTTTGGATGAGGAGATGTTGCGTGAACTGGCCCGCCAGCATACGAAGCTGATCGTATTGGAAGAAGCTTCTGAAGCGGGAAGTTTGGGTAGCGCTGTACTGGAATTTTACGCTAAAGAAGAAATACAAGATGCACAGGTGCGCTTAATGGGGATTCCCGATCTGTTTGTGGAGCACGGCTCCATCAAAGAGCAGCGCGCTGAAGTGGGACTTACCGTTGAAGCTGTGTGCTTAAAGCTGCGTAAGTGGTCTGCTGAGCCAGCATATGGCATGGGGCAATCTGTATAGGGTAACTTAAAGTAAACAACATGATATTATAAAAAGTATGACAAGAGCAGCCTGGCTGCCTAAAGGGAGATTAACATGTCTGTTCCGAAGGAACGCATTGATGTATTGCTTGTAGAACAAGGTTTTTTTGAAAGCCGTGAAAAAGCTAAAGCCGCAATCATGGCAGGTCTAGTGTTGGCGGACAGCGAACGGATCGAGAAAGCGGGAATGAAGGTACCACGTTCCAGCGAGCTTAAAGTTAAAGGGGCGGTGCATCCGTATGTAAGCCGTGGAGGGTTGAAGCTCGAAAAGGCCATCCGTCAATTCGAGCTGGACATGAAGGGCAGGACGATGCTGGATATCGGTTCATCAACCGGAGGCTTTACGGATTGTGCGCTTCAGCATGGAGTTGAGTACGTGTATGCCATTGATGTGGGGTATAATCAGCTGGATTGGTCACTTCGTAATGATGAACGTGTATGCGTTATGGAGAAAACAAATTTCAGATATATGACACCTGCAGATTTGGGCGGTCCTGTGCCTAATTTCGCAAGTATTGATGTTTCTTTTATTTCGTTACGAATTATTTTGCCACCGTTGCTTGCACTGCTGCATCAACCTGCTGATATTGTAGCTCTAATTAAGCCTCAATTCGAAGCTGGACGCGAAAAGGTTGGGAAATCTGGCGTGGTTCGAGATCCTGCTACGCATAAAGAAGTGCTGCAGACCATCTTGATGTTTGCACATGAGCTTGGACTTTCATTGCAAGGCTTGGCCTATTCCCCCATAACAGGTGGCGAAGGAAATATTGAATTTTTAGCGCATTGGCGTTTGAATGGGCTTCCGGCGGCAGAATCGCAGCTGGAGAAGATGGATTTCAGTCCACTGATTGAACAAACTGTTCAGGAAGCAGGTCAGACATTTAATAATGGCCCATCGCGTAAGTGACATTCAGGGGTTCTCCATGAGTTCTGTGAACTTAAGAGAACCTCTTTTTGGTGTGAGGGATTGCTTGTAGAACTCACGTTCGCCTATAATGAGATGTATAATTGCAGATATTCATTTTCATTCACACAGATGTGATGAACCCAATTGAATATCCGGTCGCAGGTACAGCGTACCTGTATGAGGAAAAGGGATTTTATATCTTGTCCTAGAATATGTCCATGAGGTGATCGGTTCATGGACACGCGATACGATACGGTTATCATCACTGTGATCGGGGTGATATTAGGGATATGGGCTTTATATAGCCTGCGTGCCTGGTTAAAAGAGCCGGGACCGCTTGTACTAAAAACGATACCAATTAACGAGGATTTGAACGAAGGACCTGCTGTGGATCAGCTAGAAGAAGCAGGATATGAAGTGGTGGGCGGGAAAATGAAAATACCGCTTGCTTTTAAAGTGAATGGACATACCGTGTATAGCCGTTTGTTTATTGACTACGTAGCTGTACGTAACGGTTCGACATATATGGTCAAAACGTCACGCCGCAAGAAACCGATGGAGTGGAACGGTCCTGATTTACGGGACAGGCTTATGCCTTATTTGCTGCTCTATCCGGGCTGTGCGGGGGTATTGTACGTTGATACGGACGAGAAAAGTATTCGCCTTATTACATTAGTGGAAGACCTCGAAGAAGAGGAATATGAAGGCTAATCCATAGGAGGATTATATGAAGGGTCAACGACATATTAAAATCAGGGAAATTATTTCACAACATGAGATTGAAACGCAGGATGATTTAGTTGAAGCATTACGTGAGGCTGGTTTCCAGGTTACGCAGGCAACTGTATCCCGGGATATCAAAGAACTGCTGCTCATAAAGGTTCCAATGGACGACGGCAGATATAAATATTCGATGCCTTCAGACCAGCGCTACAATCCGACGCAGAAACTGAAACGTACATTGGTTGACAACTTTTTGCATATTGACTACACAACCAATCTGATTGTGATGAAGTGCCTGCCAGGAACAGCTAACTCGATTGCTGCTTTATTAGATAATATTGAATGGTCTGAGGTCATGGGTACGATTAGCGGGGATGACACCATTTTGATTATCTGCCGATCGGAAGAAAATAGCGAAACTATCGTGAATCGTCTTATGGGCTACATTTCCTAATTATAAAGTACGCATATTAGGCGTTTTAATTTGTACATCATAGAGGTGAAAGAACGATGCTGGTCACTTTGTCTATACGGAATTTGGCAGTCGTAGAAGCTGTCGATGTTCATTTTTATAAAGGATTTCATGTATTGAGCGGAGAAACTGGTGCTGGTAAATCCATTATTATCGACGCACTTGGGCTGATTGCGGGCGGCAGGGGATCTGCTGATCTAGTGCGTTACGGATGTGATAAAGCCGAAATGGAAGCCTTGTTTGAATTGCCGGTCAAACATCCCGTTTGGAATACGTTGGAGGAACAAGGGATTAAGGCTAATCCAGAAGAACATTTGCTGATTCGTCGAGAACTTACGGTTCAGGGGAAAAGCTCATCTCGAATTAACGGTCAGATGGTTAATTTAACGATGCTGCGTGAGGTAGGTGAGCAACTCGTTAATATCCACGGGCAGCATGAGCATCAAAGCTTGCTGCGTGCGGATCGCCATCTTGCGCTGCTGGATACGTTCGGTGACTCGGTCATTGGTCCAGTCAAAGCGCTTTACCGGGAACGCTACAATGCTTTTGTCAAAGCGGAAAAAGAAGTAAGAGAATTGCAAAGCTCCAGTCAAAAGGCTTATCAGCTATTGGACATGTATCGCTTCCAATTGGAAGAGATCGCTGCGGCGGAGTTAAAATTGGGTGAAGATGAATTATTGGCAGAGGAACGGGTCAAGCTATCCCATAGTGAGAAAATGATGGATGGAGTATCAGGAGCATACGAGCTGTTAAGTGGCAGAGGTGGTCTGGATACGGTCAATAACGTGTTGTCCAGATTAAATGATGTTCAGAGCTACGACAGTAAAAGCCTTCAGCCCATTGCGGAGCAGATTCAATCTGCTTTCTATCAGTTGGAGGATGCAGCGTTTCAATTACGCTCTTATCGTGAGGATATTGAATTTAATCCGGGTAAGCTGCATGAGGTGGAGCAACGTTTGAATCAAATTACCGGATTACAGCGAAAATATGGTGATAGTATAGAGCAGATTTTGGAATACTATAGCCGTATTGAGCAGGAAACCGATCTGTTGGAAAATAAAGATGAGCGGCTGGAGCAACTCATTGCAAAGCGGGATGAGTTGCTTTCGGATTTGCTGGAGATTGCTGAAGAGCTTACAGAAGCACGTGAAATTTGTGCTGAAGAGCTTGCAGAGCAAGTAGAACAGGAATTAAAAGATCTTCAAATGGAAAGAACGTCACTCAAGGTGCGTATTGATCCAATTGAGGATCCACGTGGATATGAATATAAAGGTCTAAAGGTACGACCTACCAAGCAAGGGATAGATAATGCGGAATTTCTGATTTCGCCCAATCCAGGTGAGCCACTTCGCCCACTCGGTAAAATTGCTTCTGGTGGTGAGTTATCACGTATCATGTTGGCAATGAAAAGTATTTTTGCGCGTCATGATCAAATTCCGGTGCTCATTTTTGACGAGGTTGATACCGGGGTAAGTGGTCGTGCAGCTCAGTCCATAGCCGAGAAGCTTTATCGTTTGTCTTCTGTTTGTCAGGTGTTTTCCATTACTCATTTGCCGCAGGTGGCGTGTATGGCAGATCATCAGTACCTGATTGAGAAAAATGTTCATGACGGACGGACCATGACTCAAATTGAGGGACTAACGGAGGAAGGTCGTGTTAAGGAATTGGCACGGATGCTGGGCGGGGTAGAAATTACCGAAAAAACATTGCATCACGCACAGGAAATGCTGAATTTGGCGGAAGGAAAGAAAGCCTGAAAAGAGCGGCTGGCGTAATGATTAACAGTTATAAAAGCCTGGGGGCAAGGTTACCTTATAGGTACGCAATTGGCGACCACCTTTACTCGTCAAGCGAAAGAAGCAAAGGGAGCGTGACAGCCATTGAATTTTTACTCCAGGATCAAATTGCTCGGTCTTTTGCTTGTTTTTCTTATGTGTTCTCTCGGTAACGCTCAGCATGTGCAAGCAGCGCTGCCTCTACAAGCTTCTTTGGATTTGTTCGGCACTAAAAGCATGCAAACAACCCAAGAAAGCGTGGTTCCCGATTTGAAAGTATACCCAGGGGGGCAGACGATCGGGGTCAAAGTAAAATCTTCAGGAGTGCTTGTCGTAGGTCACCATATCATTCAGGAAAGCAATGATCGTAAGGTGTCACCTGGTGAGATTGCTGGTATTCGCCTAGGGGACCGGATTACACACATGAACGGCAAACCCCTCAATAGTCTCGCCAGGGTAGCTGAAGCCGTGGACGAGGCAGGTAAAAACAAAAAGCCGCTGAACATCACGCTTTGTCGAGGTGAGCAGACGATTTCCACCAAGTTAACCCCAGCATATGATCAAGATGATAAAGCGTGGCGGCTTGGGTTGTATATTAGAGACTCGGCTGCAGGCGTAGGTACATTAACGTTTTATGCACCGGACCAGGGGGTTTACGGGGCCTTGGGTCATGTAATTACCGATATGAATACTCAAACTCCCATTGTTGTGGGTAGTGGAGAGATTGTGCAATCCAATGTGACGTCAATTGCGAAGAGCCAGAGTGGGGAACCCGGAGAAAAACGTGCTCATTTTCTCAAAGATCATCGGATATTAGGAAATATAGAACGAAATACGAGCTTTGGAATATTTGGGAAAATGTCAGATGAGCCGCAGAATGGATTGTATTCGACGCCCATTCCGGTGGGACTTGCGAATGAAGTAAAAGAAGGACCGGCAGAAATATTGACTGTATTGGAAGGTCAACAAATTCAGCGTTTTCAGGCAGAAATTGTACACATTTCTCAGCAGGGTAAACCGGCAACCAAAGGGCTTGTGATTCGGGTTGTAGATCCTAAGCTATTAGATAAGACCGGCGGAATCGTGCAAGGAATGAGTGGGAGTCCGATTATCCAAAATGGTAAGCTGATCGGAGCTGTAACACATGTATTCGTTAATGATCCTAAATCAGGTTACGGATGTTTTATCGAATGGATGTTGCGTGATGCAGGAATCATGCATAATAAATTGAGCTTGAAGTCATCCTCTAATCTTAAGGCGAGCTAGTGGCCTTAAGATTTTTTTGTCGAAAAGCAGAGGAATAACTCAGAATTGCAAGATAAAAATTCAATTATAATTGAATTAATAAAAAAAATAAATAAAAATAATTTTCGACAGAAGGAATTCATAATTCGATGTCGAAATCATATACTCCGACAAGAAATATTTATTTAATGCAAACAGATGTCCCAATGGAATAACACTCAATAAGGAGGAAGTACATTGCAAAAAATTGAGGTATTGTTGGCTGATGACAACCGGGAATTTACGAATTTGCTTGCTGAATATATTTCCGATCAGGAGGATATGGAAGTTACAGGAATCGCCTTTAACGGTGAAGAAGTACTCCAACGCATCGCAGAATCCCGCAACATACCTGATGTACTTATTTTAGATATTATTATGCCTCATCTGGATGGTCTCGGTGTATTGGAGCGTTTAAGAGAAATGAACCTGACTCCACAACCGAAAATCATTATGCTGACTGCATTCGGTCAAGAAAATATTACACAGAGGGCCGTTCAACTCGGGGCATCTTATTATATTTTGAAGCCGTTTGACATGGAAGTGCTTGCTAACCGTATACGCCAATTGGTAGGACCGCAATTAGTCAGCAATAGCCCGGTAACCGTTTCATCCATGCGGTCCAACGTTGTGCCTATGGGTAAGACGAAAAACCTGGATGCCAGCATCACGGCTATCATCCATGAGATCGGCGTACCAGCTCACATCAAGGGCTATCAATATCTACGCGAAGCCATTACGATGGTGTACAATAATATCGAAATATTGGGAGCCATCACCAAAACCCTATATCCGGCAATTGCCGAAAAGTTCAAAACGACGGCATCTCGCGTAGAACGCGCCATTCGTCATGCTATCGAGGTAGCATGGACCCGTGGAAATATCGACAGCATCTCCCACCTGTTCGGTTACACTATCAATATCAGCAAGTCCAAACCAACCAACTCAGAATTTATAGCGATGGTCGCAGACAAGCTGCGGATTGAGAATAAGGTGTCCTGAAAGTCTGATGAGACGCGAAAAAATGAACATGAGTAGAACGCAAATTCTCAATAATTTATCGATCGTTGCGCCGGAGATTCCGATGAAGCTCTTCGCAATTGAGTTGAATTTTACGCTTTACACACATATCAATAGGTATTTTTGCTGAAACTAATACTAAAAAAGTGAAAATTATTTGAATAACGCTTATCTCTTCGGAGGTGGGCGTTATTTTTTTGCAAGATGTCGCAAATTTGCAAATCCATCAAATTAGGGTAACTCACCGATAGAGGGCCCCTATACTTGGATTCATCGTATGAACGTTCAAAGAGCAATTAAGAGATGCAAGGTTGAATTATACCAAGCATTTAATGAATAAGGTTATGGAGAGACTACGAGCGAGGTAATTGCGGAGAGTTTATTTTATAGTAGGAATATCATTACAAGATCGAACAGATGTAATCTTGCAATTGCAATGGACTCTACGAATCATGCTGTCGATATACGTTAACCGGTCTATCTCCTTATGCGCATCAGAGTGTAAATCTGCCAATGTTATTATATTATTGACTTTACTTCCCATTAAAATGTAAGGTATTAACATACACTATTACTAGGGAAGGTTGTTAGATGATGCGGGTGAAAATTTCAATAATTTTGTTAGTGATTGTTTGGTTTTTCACTACCGGCATTTCTGATCTACAAGCTAAACTGGATAGAGGAATAAAAAACACGGTTACATCTAATATGTTTGGTGCCAGTGGAGACGGGACTGATCAGACAAAAGCTATCCAGTCTGCACTTGACTACCTCGAGAGAGTGGGAGGCGGTAAGCTTATCCTTGGCAAAGGTACGTATCTCCTAAGTATCGCTAAGAGTATTCACAGTAAGGCATGTATTGTCATACCCGCCGGAGTGATTATAGAAGGCTCTGGTATGGGTGTCACCATCATCAAACGGATTAGTAGTGAACGGAAGCAAAACGGCGTATTGCTCGTTAATAAAGGCTACGACACAAAGGGTGGATATAAAGCAGCTGGCAATATCGTGTTACGAAATTTCACGATTACAGACGGTGATGTTACCTCCAAGCCGAGGACTTACGGGGACTTGATTGCGTTGGGACATGCGAATAATGTACTTATTGAGCGTGTCCAATCGTTAAATCATGATCAACATTTCGTAGACATTTGCGGTTCGAGAAATATAACCATGAGAGATTCTATCAGTAATAATCTTCAAGACACCTATGGGACGGCCACAATCCAAGTTGATCGAGCTAAAAACCTAGGGATATGGGGGTTGCTACTGGACGGAACTAATCCAAAAAATGTAACTATAGAGAATAACAAAATCAACTCAATGTCCGAACTGGTGTTACAACTTGGGCATGATCAATCTATTGCAGGAGATATACGTGTAGTAAAAAATGCAATTAATTGCTTGAATAAGGCTAGAGCACAAATAGCAATCGGTAAGGACGAAGATACATCAATATTGACTGCAAACATTAAAGACAATCAAATAAAACTCAATAATGCAAATAGTGTAGGGGTTAATCTAGTGGCCAATACAGCTAATAGGCTAGAAAATATCTCAATAGCTGGCAATACTATCACAGGTAAGATGCGGTCAGCGACTATTGTAGGCAATTCTGTCGCATCTGCGGGTTTTGAGGACATTTTGTATTCACATTACGTTGAGGTGTAACACATGAGTTTTCTACGCAGGTTGCTATAGAATTTTTTAATAAATCTTTATATTTTTATGTTAAACTTGTCTCTATATGGGTTACTGTGGCATGTCTGATTAGAAATATAATTAAAGCAAACTTTCAAATGAGGTGAATGGATGTCTTTCCGTATTGTTCGAAGTATTTAGTTTCCGGGCTGGAAAAAAACGCGTACCAGCTGTCAAGGGGGGAGTCTGCCTTATTGACTACAAAACTAAAATTTCGAATGATCTCGGTCTGCTATTCTGTAGTTTATTATCTTATTTGAAGGTGGATAAAAATGAATTCAATTGAATATAAAGAGTTTTATGATAAGGTTGGAAAAATCAACGGATGGGATTTTAGCAATGTGAAATGTATTTCTGAAGGAGTAAAATGGGACTTCTATAATGAAGTGTCGAAGACGTGCGAGAAGTCGGACATATTGCTTGATATCGGCACGGGTGGCGGGGAAGCTATTTTGTCAATAGCGGCTTCTGCATTACTTTTAGTCGGAATTGACCAATCTGCTGGAATGATTGATACGGCAAGAAAAAATTCTACTGAAGCAGACATAGCGAATGTTCGTTTTCTACAGATGGATGCTGAAAATCTGAATTTTCCCAAGGAATTCTTTAATGTAATCTCTTCTCGACATTCGTGTTTCTCTGCAAAAGAAATAGCTAAGGTGTTAGTTAAGGGTGGTATATTTTTAACACAGCAAGTGAGCGAAAATGACAAATTAAACATTAAAGAAGCGTTTGGAAGAGGGCAGGCATTGGGTACTAAGAAAGACTCGTTGAAAACTCAATGTATTACAGATCTCAATGAAGCGGGCTTTAACGATATTCAGTCATTTGAATTTAATGCAACCGAATACTATCAGACTCCTGCAGACTTAGTTTTTCTTTTGAAACACACTCCCATTATTCCTGACTTTGGACAAAAACAAATGGATTTTGAAATACTCCAACAATTCATTCTGGACAACCAAACTCCAAAAGGAATTAGGACAAATGCAGAACGATTTATGATTATAGCTAGGAAGTAAAACATAAAGAGATACCCGCTTTGGGGTATCTCTTTTTTGCTTGCAATGCTTTAACGGATGAATTGGATGGACGAAAAATAATACTCTCACGCGGTTTATAAAATAAGCGTCAATCATTATATAACGATCAAGAAGAGAAATTTTCCTTTTGTAAACAGTTCTGAAATTCTCTTTAATTTTGATATAAACAATGTGTCGATTCTTGTCGATATAATATCTATTATAAAGAGAACTGAGGAGCGAATATATGAAATTTAACATTCGAACAAAATTGTTATTGGGTTTCCTTGCGGTAATAATCCTGTTGGTTGTGATTAGTACAGTATCGATCTCGAGAATGAAAAAGTTAGGCGATACTTCAATAGAAATTGATAGCCATTGGATGCCAAGTGTGACCATCCTCGGAACACTAAATGGTGATATATCTGATGTAGAGCGGCTCTCATTAAACATTATTGTAGAACGTGACCCGGAGGAAATGGAGAAGGTTCAGGCCGAATATGATAAGGTTTTAAAGAAAGTTGAAGAAGACCGAAAAACATACGAAAAATTAATTGCTACTCCTAAGGAACGTGAAATGTATGAACAATTCTCCAAAACTTATACGGAGTATTTGACTAAGTTACCAGAAATGATTGCAGCAGGGAGAGCTAATGATTACACTCAATCAAGCATTCTACACCAAGAATCCTATAAGTTATGGTATAGTTCAAACGATATGATCAGTCAGCTCATTAAGTTGAATGCAGATGGATCAAAACTGATTACGAAAGAAGCTGTTGACAACTTTATTTCAGGCAGACAATTAGTTATCGTTTTGAGTATTGCAGCCGTTATACTAGCATTGATCATGGCGATCATTATAGCCCAAATTATTTCTAAGCCCATTTTGCGCATCAGTCGTGCTGCTGAAAGCATTGCGTCCGGTGACCTTACTGGGGAAGCCATTGTCGTGAAAGGCAAGGATGAGATTAGTATTTTGGCCCATTCTTTTAATACGATGGTTGCAAATCTTCGTCAACTGATTCAGTCTGTAAGTAGTACGACCGAGCTGGTAACCACTTCCTCGGAGGAATTGACGGCCAGCGCAGAGCAAAATAGCCAAGCAACTGCGCAAATCACCGAAACAGTGCAAGAAGTTGCTACAGGGACAGGTGACCAGGTGGATATGGTGACCAAATCGTCCCAGGCTATTGAGGAAATGTCCATCGGTGTAGAACAAATTGCAATCCGTGCGCAAAATGTTTTTGCATCAGCTCAGGATGCGGCTCACAAATCAGCTGAAGGTAATCAGATGATCCAGCAGGCTGTTGTCCAAATGAATAGTGTGAATGACTCTATGAATAGCTTGGCTGATCTTATGGCTGGATTGGGAGAGCGTTCAGATGAAATCGGGAAGATTATTGATGTCATCACCAATATTTCAAGTCAGACCAATCTTCTTGCCCTGAACGCGGCCATTGAAGCAGCCCGCGCAGGAGATCACGGTAGCGGATTTGCTGTAGTTGCAGGTGAAGTGCGTAAGTTGGCTGAACAATCGGCTCATTCTGCTCAACAAATTACGGAGCTGGTGGGATTGATACAAAAGGATACCTCGCATGCTATTGAGGCGGTAGCGTCCAATGGGCGAGATGTCATGACAGGTCGGGAAGTCGTACAAAATGCGGGTGCATCCTTTGAGCTTATTCAGGAAACCGTTAATAAAGTGGCCAGTGAAATTGAAGAGGTCTCTGCTGGATCGGAGCAAATGTCTGCAAGTACCGATGAGATTGTTGGCTTTGTTAGACAAATTTCAGCGATTGCTGAAGAGGCTGCAGCTGGGACGCAGCACGTATCTGCCGCGACTCAAGAGCAATTGGCATCGATGGAGGAAATTGCTTCCTCTGCAAGAAACCTGTCCAAAATGGCAGAAGACCTACAAGGACAAATTGGTAAATTTAAAGTATAAATCGTATACCGGTTCTATATTTCAGGGGAAAAGCCGCTCTATTGTAAGCGGCTTTTTCTATTCATTTTTTAATAAATATATTTGCGATTAAAAGATGGAGATATGCGGAGCCTGTAATTGGAAAGATATGATACAATGGTGGGAAATTCTTTTGGGTTGGAGTGATATCATGGACAATAAAACTGAACTTAAAGCAAGCGACCTGCGTCAGTTAGCGATAGACAAAATCATAGCTACACCATTTTTGAATGATTTTAAATATCTGAAAAGCAGAAAAGTTTTGAAAAAAGAAAACAAGGAATTTATATTTGAAATTTGTTTCGGCGCGACCAAATATAGTGCATTAAAAGTTTACATTACCGTGGAATCCAAAAGTATAAAAAAGAAGTATAGTACAGGGGCTTGTTTTCACAGTGAGTTGATCGCTCTAACCAAGAAATATACGGGCAACAGGGATTACCTTGTGTCCACAGAAGTAGAAAGAGAACGAGTGATCCAAGAGATTGTGGAAGATATCTACACTTTCGCGTTGCCTTTTTTCAAGCGATTTGAAGATGTAGAAACCCTAGCAGAACAAGTACATAAGTCAGGCTTTTTACCGCATCGCAAACGTTTTGATAAATTTAATCCGTTGACGAAAAGATTCATTGATTTTTATTATCAAGGGGAGTAATGTAGCCATCTGGGACATTTTTGTCCTCACCTTTGGAAAGTAGATAAGCATTATGATAAGGAGAACGGTGTCCATGGAGTGGATATTACCGTTTTTCGAAAGAATCATGTACAATTTGTAAAAAGGATCAATATACTCCTCGGCATAACAAGATTTACCGAACGTGATCAATGTCTCGTTAAGAGGAGAGTCGGATGTTGCCCTGGAGGGTAGATTTTTACATGGGTAGCAATCGAATGAACAACACAGAGGCTGTATACACGGATATATACAATCATATTTTATAGGCAAAAGTCATCGCATTGAACGGGCTAGTGGTATGGATGTAAAAGATTTTAAAGCAAAGAGGGGATGAGAGCATGTGGAATAGTCTGACTTGGGTGATCGTCGGCGTGTTGTTGGTGGCGTTGGGTTGGATTGTTATGGCATGGCGTGGACGTAGCGGCAATCAACAACAATCGGATGAACATCGGGGCAGTAATGTTGTTGAATTTCGCCCTCGTAAGCCCGCCCGACAATCCCGCACTGGCAATGAAATGAAGTCTAAAGTGTTTTCGGGTACACGCGCGAATACAAAAGCGGCAGATATTCAGGCCCAAGCTGGATTTGGACTGTCTGACTCCATTCAGAGCACGAGTAAACAAAAATGCTCCTTTTGTAAAAAAGAAGAAAAATTAACCTTTTATGCCGATGATAATGGTTCGCTGTATGGGGTATGTAAAGAGTGTAAGCATAAGGCGGAAAGACAGGATATGCTGCCACTTTAGTCTATACAGACTATGGAGAACCATCATCAAATAATTCTTATAATTAATAAAAACTCCCAACCGTATGTAAGTAAATTGGTTAGGAGTTTTTTTGTTAGTGTTTTACTACATTGTTAGCGAATTTGCCTGTCAATCAATTCCTCTAGCGCATCAGCTATATGATCTGGTCCATAGGATAGTTCTTCCCGGCTTAAGCTCAACCAGGCATGACGCTCATCCATATCAAAGGCATTTTCCAGCCAACCGGACAAGCCTCTGCCTCTACGATCTACTTCTACAAGCACATGGACACCCTCGGGTTCCAACTGCATAATCAGCTCTAGCTCCTCGATATCCCGTGCATACTCCGAGCCAGGCGTAAACTCAAACTCCTGCACGAATGGAACACCGCGTCCAAGCTTGGGGTGACGTTCACAGGTGGAGGAACGGAATCGGAAGCCTAACAGGTGAACCGCCTCAAACACCGTACTCATATAAGGATGTGGCTCGATTTTGAGTGAATCACGATCGGTCGGGTCCAAAGCCATGCCAATGTCCAATGCTGTTTCCAGCCAGACAGGCTGTTTGGCATGAGTAACAGGAGTTTCCAAAGGCAACCTAAAGGAAAAAGGAGTTTCAAGCTCCTGTCCTTGCTTTAGATGAAAACCATCAGATACCTTGATCCGCGCAATGCAGCAGGTGGTGACGTTTTTTTTATCATCGTGCTCTACGATATATTCAGTCTTGAGTTCAATATCAATTTTGCCGATTTCCTGATCAATTTTACCGCCTTTGATACGTATGATGCCACTAAGTTCTTCTCCAGGCACATATACAGTCTGATCCACCAACGTATCGACTTTGGCTGAACCGATTCCTGCACTTGCTAAGATCTTGTTAAAGAAACTCATCATTCCGTCCCCCCGATAATCTTATGGTTATTATGCACAAAAAAATAAAAACTTGTACAGCTTAACGGATATACGGGGAAATAGCTTGAACCGTTCCAAAAAAATGCAAGAAAAAAGTAATGGAAAACAAGTGGGCGTATGGAGTTTGCCGCCCCATGTAGCTTACTATTCGCAGTTCACTTTATGAGGAGGTATAAAGCAATTACGACAACGAGGCTCATAAGCCTCAGAGTCACCGATCATCACGATAGGTCCTACAGTGGAAGGTTTTCCATTGACCATACGCTGCGTAAATACTGCTTCCGAGCTGCCGCATACAGCGCAGAAGGAAGTCAGTTTCTCGATGTCATCTGCCATAGCGAGCAGACCACCGACATAGCCGAACTCCTTGCCTCGGTAATCCAGATTTAGCCCATCGGCAATGACATGCTTTCCGCAATAAGCTAACTCTTGTATGAGCGACATAATATGCCGACTGAAAAACTGGACTTCGTCAAAGGCAACCACATCGGCATCTTTCGTTTCTTGCAAAATACGCTGAACGAGCTCATCCGTGAGTTTTCTTGGAATAGAGATAGCGGGCAGCCGATATCCGATTCGGCTTACAATTTCATCCTCCGCATAACGGTTGTCTTCAGCTGGTTTGTAAGCGACCACCTTGCGATGCCCGTATTGGATTAGTTTCTGACAACGGCGAATCAATTCGCCGGATTTTTCGCTGAACATGGGGCCTGTTATAATCGTAATTCGTCCTGTAGGCAAAGCGAATTCCCCTCTCTTAACATGTACATAACGCTGTAAATCTTCATCTCCGAAAGAAAACGCCATTATAGATTACCATAACGAGCCACATACAGACTAGAGAAAATATATTGTTTTTCGACATGTTTTTGTATGTCTATTCCTAAATCGTAAATGTGGTCGTCATTGCTCTGCCGCCGCGGGCATGATATGGTGAAGCGTAGTGGAATGAAGGGAAGAGTGGAAGGCATGGACGAAAAAAACACGGATTATAGTGCCAAAAAAAGAGTATTACTGGAACAAGGACTGATTAGCCGGCAAGCTCTGGAGCTAATCATTGAGTTGGAGACAGAGCTTGATTTTCTGAGCAAGCAAAATGAATCGTTTCGCAAGGCGTTGCGAGCCAAATCAGCACAAAGTCCAAGAATGGCTACCAAATTACGAGATGCACTGTATGAATGATATGGAGAGATATCTAGATTAGGTAGATGATGATTTGCAGCCTATGCCTAAACGCTAAATTTTGTACAGTGAAATAAAGAGAGTACAATAAGCTATATATAATCAATGTTAATGGAGGAGAAACATGACTATACATTGTGATGTCGCTATTTTGGGTGGAGGAACCGGAGGGTATGTAGCAGCAATTCGCGCAGCCCAGCTCGGCAAGGAAGTGGTGATCATCGAAAAGGACAAGCTGGGCGGAACCTGTCTGCACCGTGGTTGTATTCCGAGCAAGGCTTTGCTGCGCAGTGCGGAAGTATATGCAACGATTAAAGAAAGTGTGCAATATGGTATTGAGACATCGGGAGCACAGCTTGTATTTCCCAAGGTTCAGGAACGAAAGGAAGCCGTTGTGGAGCAGCTACACCAGGGCGTTCAATTTTTGATGCGGAAAAATAAAATTACGGTGCTGAGCGGTAAGGGACGCGTGATTGGACCGTCTATATTTTCTCCTAAAAGCGGCGCAGTGGCTGTGGAACTAGAAGATGGTGAGATGGAGACGATTGTTCCGGCACACCTCATTATTGCAACAGGATCACGTCCGCGTGTGCTGCCTGGACTGGAGCCAGATGGCGAATTTATTTTGAGCAGTGACGAAGCATTGACTATGGAGAACCTGCCAGCATCCCTGATTATCGTGGGTGGTGGGGTCATTGGCGTGGAATGGGCTTCCATGCTAAATGATTTTGGCGTGGAGGTTACGGTGGTTGAGGCCGCGAATCGACTTATTCCTACGGAGGACGAGGACGTTTCGCGTGAAATGCAGCGCTTGTTAACCAAGCGTGGTGTCAAGGTGCTGACGGGGGCACAAGTGTTGGCTGAAACCTACGGCAAGGATGAGGAAGGCGTACAGATTGACGTGCAAAAAGGTGAAGAAACCGAAACCCTCAGTGCTTCCAAACTGCTCATTTCTGTAGGTCGTCAGGCGAATGTGGAAAATATCGGGCTGGAAAATACGGATATCCGCGTGGAGCGTGGCTTTATCTCGGTTAATGAGCATTTGCAGACAAATGAGCCACATATCTACGCCATCGGGGATTGCATCGGCGGCTTACAACTGGCCCATGCCGCGAGTCATGAAGGCTTGCAGGCAGTTCATCATTTGGCGGGCGAAGAGTTTCACAGCGTACCCAACTATATGATTCCGCGGTGTATTTACACACGTCCTGAAGCCGCAAGCGTCGGCTTGACGGAGCAGGAAGCCCGTGAACGTGGACACCAGGTGAAAACAGGGAAGTTCCCTTTCCAAGCTATCGGAAAATCGCTAGTATACGGTAGTCGAGACGGCTTCGTGAAAGTGGTGGCGGACCAGCAAACCAATGATATTCTTGGTGTACATATGATCGGTACGCATGTAACGGATCTGATCAGCGAGGCCGCTCTTGCGCAATTGCTGGATGCTACGCCGTGGGAAGTCGGACAGCTTATTCATCCGCATCCAACGTTGTCGGAGATTTTGGGAGAAGCGATGCTGGCAGTTGATGGACAAGCGATAGGCATATAAACGTTTCAAATAAATCGGTACTTTTCTTTTTGGGGCGAAAAGGATTATAATGGGGTTAGTCAGAGTTTAGTACCAGGTTTTAAGACAAGATGGTACTAGGTGCTGAAAGTAGGATGTTTGACATTTAAGGAGGTGCCTCAATGAGTTCTAAAGGCGCTGTAGACGCTGGCTTCAGACATGAGCAGCTGGGACTTACTCACGGACAAGTAATTGATATGTACAGATATATGTTGCTCGCAAGAAGATTTGACGAGCGCAACATGCTCCTGCAACGGGCAGGGAAAATTAATTTCCACGTTTCCGGCATTGGACAGGAAGCGGCACAAGTAGGTGCAGCTTTCGCTCTGGACCGGGAAAAGGACTATTTCCTTCCCTATTACCGGGATTACGGATTTGTGCTTGCAGTCGGCATGACGCCGCGGGAATTGATGCTGTCGGCATTTGCCAAGGCAGATGACCCTAATAGTGGAGGGCGCCAGATGCCAGGGCATTTTGGTAGTAAACGGCTGCGTATTGTGACAGGCTCCAGCCCAGTAACGACACAGGTTCCACATGCAGTGGGTGTTGCGTTGGCCGCCAAGATGCAGAAAAAGGATTTTGTGTCGTTTGTTACGTTTGGGGAAGGCTCCAGCAATCAGGGGGATTTTCACGAAGGCTGTAACTTTGCAGGTGTACAGAAGCTGCCAGTCATCATTATGTGTGAGAACAATCAATATGCAATATCGGTTCCGATTCATAAGCAGTTGGCAGGCAAGGTAAGCGACCGGGCCTTGGGTTACGGATTCCCTGGTATTCGTGTCGATGGTAATGATGCGCTAGCCGTATATGCCGCGGTGAAGGAAGCACGTGAACGTGCTGTCCGCGGTGAAGGTCCTACGCTAATCGAAGCGATGATGTACCGTCTGTCCCCTCACTCCACCTCGGACAATGATCTGGCTTACCGGACCAAGGAGGAAGTGGATGAAAACTGGGCCAAGGACGGCGTAGCCCGCATGAAGAGTTACTTGATTGAATGCGGCATTTGGGACGAGGCCAAAGATGCAGATCTGTCGGCCGAGCTGCTGCTCGAAGTCAAGGAAGCCATTGAATATGCAGACAATGCGCCTTTTCCAAAGCCTGAAGATACGCTGCTGCATGTGTATGCTGATAGCGATGGGGAGGGTCGGTAACGATGGCGATTATGGAATATATTGATGCGATACGTCTTGCTATGAAAGAAGAAATGGAGCAGGATGAAACGGTTTTTGTATTAGGTGAGGACGTCGGCGTAAAAGGCGGTGTTTTTACAACGACTAAGGGGCTCATGGACCAATTCGGTGAGCAACGTGTCATGGATACGCCATTGGCAGAGTCGGCGATTGCAGGCGTTGCGATTGGTGCGGCAATGTACGGAATGAAGCCGATTGCCGAAATGCAGTATTCGGACTTCATGCTGCCGGCGACGAATCAGATTATTAGTGAAGCGGCTAAAATCCGCTACCGCTCTAATAACGATTGGAATTGCCCTGTGGTGATCCGCGCCCCCATCGGTGGCGGTATTTTTGGTGGTTTATATCATTCTCAGTGTCCAGAATCTATCTTTTTTGGTACACCGGGTTTAAAAATTGTTGCTCCATTTACACCTTATGATGCCAAAGGATTGTTGAAAGCAGCCATTCGTGACCCTGATCCAGTGCTGTTTTTTGAAAATAAAAAATCCTACAAGCTGATTAAGGGTGAAGTGCCTGAGGATGATTATATCGTTCCAATTGGCAAGGCTAATCTGCTACGTGAGGGTGACGATATTACGGTCATCGGATATAGCCAGCCGTTGCATTTTGTTATGCAGGCAGCTGAGGAATTGGAGAAGGAAGAGGGCATTACCGCACATGTTGTGGATTTGCGCACACTCCAGCCTTTGGATCGCGAAGCCATTATTGAGGCTGCACGACATACAGGTAAGGTTTTAATCGTTCATGAGGACAACAAAACGGGCGGTATCGGTGCCGAAGTATCGGCTATTATTAATGAAGAGTGTCTGTTCGAACTGGATGCACCGATTGAGCGTCTGTGCGCTCCTGATGTGCCAGCCATGCCGATCAGTCCACCGATGGAGAAGTTTTATATGTTAAACAAGGATAAAGTGAAGGAAGCCATGCGTCGTCTCGCAATGTATTAATATAGAGCAGATTCGGGCGAAAGCATTCCAAAAGTGTAGTGGGGCAGCGATAAAACGCGCCCTTCTATGATGTTAAGGAGTTGAAAAAAATGTCAGACCAAACACAATGGAACGACGTGACTATGCCGCAATTGGCTGAATCGCTCGTATCAGCGACAATCGCCAAATGGCTGAAACAACCTGGTGACCCAGTAGAGCAATTCGAGCCAATTTGCGAGGTCATTACAGATAAAGTGAACGCAGAAATTCCCTCCACATTGGATGGGATTATGGGTGACCTGTTGGCAGAGGAAGGTCAGACGGTAGCGGTAGGCGAGTTGATTTGCCGTATCCAGACGAAGTCGGCTGCACCTACAGCATCAACAGGAGGGACACCTGCGGCATCAGCATCTCAAAGCAACGTGCAAGCACAATCCCAGCAGAGTGCTGGATCGGATCAGTCCATGCGCGGACGTTTTTCTCCAGCGGTCCAAACACTGGCTGCTGAGCACAATATAGACTTAAGCAGAGTGCCAGGTACAGGCATGGGGGGAAGAATTACCCGCAAAGACGTGTTGAATTTTGTGCAGCAGGGCGGCTCTGCTCCAACTGGAGTGACTGGTCAGACGAGTGGAACCACGCAAGGACAAGGATCTCCTTTTACAGGACTCCAGCAGTCTGCCGTTCAGCATAGTGCACCAGTTCAAAATATGGACCCTGCGATTCCGGTGCGCAACAGCGGCATTCATTTAACGGAAGCTCCAAAAGTTCCTATGATCGAAGTTGAGGGTGGCAACAATAACAGATCCGAGTATTTTATTGATGTTACACCCATTCGTAGTGCAATTGCCCGCAATATGCGGCAAAGTGTTTCGGAAATTCCTCATGCCTGGACGACGATTGAAGTGGATGTGACCAATCTAGTGATGCTCCGTAACAAGATCAAAAACGAGTTCAAACAAAAAGAAGGCATCAATATTACGTATCTTGCTTTTCTCATGAAAGCAGTTGTGAATGCAATCAAGGAATATCCGATCATGAATTCGGTATGGGCAGTGGATAAAATTATCATCAAAAGAGACATCAATATTTCGTTGGCCGTAGGTACAGAGGACTCCGTTCTTACTCCTGTTATTAAAAAAGCCGATCAGAAAAATATTGCTGGCTTAGCTCGTGAAATTGACGATTTGGCACGTAAAACTCGCGAAGGTACACTCAAACTGGACGACATGCAGGGTGGAACGTTTACCGTCAACAACACAGGTTCCTTTGGTTCAATTTTATCTTATCCGGTGATTAACTATCCGCAGGCTGCAATTCTTACCTTTGAATCCATTGTCAAAAGACCAGTGGTTATTGATGATATGATTGCGGTGCGCTCAATGGCTAATCTGTGTCTGTCGCTGGATCATCGTATTTTAGATGGAGTGATTTGCGGACGATTCCTGCAACGGGTTAAAGAAAATCTAGAAGGCTACACCTTGGATACGAAGCTGTACTAATCATCCGAACAGTTAGGTAAATGGACGGAGAGGAAGTGACAGGCCGTGAATAGACGACCGCTTGATGTAACCTATACGAATAGGATGGAATATGCCCATGCTTGGGATGTCCAGAAGGAGATTGTGGGAAAGCTGGATGCAGGGGAGGCGAGAGAAACGCTTATGCTTCTCCAGCATCCACCAACCTACACCATTGGTTCCCAGAGGCATCCTGAGCATTTGCTCCTTACACCAGAGCAGCTGAAAGAGCAGGGAATCAGCGTCTTTCAGATTGATCGTGGGGGAGACATTACATATCATGGACCAGGGCAACTTGTCGGATATCCCCTACTTGTGCTTGGCAACCGAGAGGCGTTAAATCTGCACGGATACCTTCGAAGTCTGGAAGAAGTGATCATTCAGTTGCTGGCATCTTATGGGATTGAAGGGAGCCGTAAGCCTGAATATACGGGGGTATGGATCGGGAATCTTAAAATTGCGGCCATTGGTGTCAAATTTAACAAATGTAAGCACCGCCGGGGCTTCGTAACCAGCCATGGCTTTGCCTTTAACATCAAGTCAGGAATACAGCATGAGGGCTTTGAAGGCATTGTTCCGTGCGGAATTCAGGAATACGGTGTGACATCATTAGAGGACTGTACACAGCAGTCTTTTTCGGTGGAACAGATTGCGAAGGAAATTGTACCGTACTTTGAACAGCAATTTTCATTTGCTGCGCAATGGCAAACGCATTCCTTCCAATAAAGGTCAGGCGGGCAATTGTGTAATTAACACGGGAGCCCGCCTCTTTGCTTGTGCAGCAGCTCGTCCACACATAGCTTCAACGGATCTTGAAGTAGTTCAACCTTGAGCGGTATAGCTATTATAGTGGCATAATAAACGGCTCAATCACCATGAACAGTGTAGAACCAATCATAGCTGCGAGCATAACGTAGACGAAAAAACGAACCCATTTTTTGTTAGACATGTGTAACTCCTTTAGGATAGGTTTAAGTCATAGATAAGAACATCTATCCGTATTGTAACGTAATCGGGAAAGAGAGGAAAGTTTAATGACAGTAGAGATAGTAAAAGACCGAATCGTACAGGAATTTATGGAACTCGTACAGGTGGATAGTGAAACGAAGGATGAACAGGAAATATCACGTGTTCTGAAAGAAAAGTTTAATGCACTTGGACTGGAAGTCGTAGAAGATGATTCTCGCGAAAGAACGGGACATGGTTCGGGCAATTTGATTGTTACCTGGAAAGCGGAAGGTGTGGAGCAAGCACCCAAAATATTTTTCACCTGTCACATGGATACCGTGACTCCAGGCAAAGGAATCAAACCGCAGTTGGGTGAGGATGGCTGGATTCGCAGTGATGGTTCAACAATTCTGGGTGCGGACGACAAGGCTGGGATTGCTGCTTTGTTCGAGGCGATTCGTGTCGTGCGCGAGCAGAACATACCCCATGGTCAAATTCAGTTCGTGATTACGGCTGGCGAGGAATCTGGTTTAATGGGTGCACGGGCGATGAAGCCGGAAGTCCTGGATTCTGACTTCGGATACGCTTTGGATTCGAACGGTGAAGTCGGTTCTATTTGTATAGCTGCTCCCACACAGGCACGTATTGAAATGAGAATTACTGGAAAGTCCGCTCATGCGGGGGTCAATCCTGAAGATGGCATTAGTGCCATTCAAGTCGCTTCTAAAGCAATTTCTAAAATGAAATTGGGACGCATTGATAAGGAGACGACTGCTAACATCGGCAGTTTCGAGGGCGGCGGCGCGACGAATGTGGTCTGCGATTTTGTATTGATCCGTGCGGAGGCTCGCAGTATTGTACAGGAAAAGGTTAATCATCAGATTCAGCATATGCGTGAAGCGCTCGAAACCACTACGCGTGAATTTGGTGCTCAGGGAGAGTTCCGCAGTGAAGTCATCTATCCAGCATTCAGCTTTACGGAGCATGATGAAGTTGTACAGGTTGCACAGCGTGCCATTCAAGGACTGGGAATGGCAACATCAACCTTCCATTCCGGTGGCGGCTCAGATGCCAATGTATTCAACGGGCTTGGTATTCCAACGGTGAATTTGGCGGTAGGCTACCAGAACATCCACACCACAGAGGAAAAGATCAAGGCCGATGATCTAGTGAAGGTTGCTGAAGTAGTCGTAGCTCTGATCCAAGAAACTACAAAGTAAGACTTACTTCTTACATTTACAATATACCAAGAAAAAAGGGTTCAGGCTAAAGACAGGAACGGTGTTCCTCCTTTAGATCTGAACCTTTTTTGGAACAGTTAGCGAAGCAATAGTGGCTGTAGGTCCGTATTCCTTTTGCCATTGACGCAGGAGGGCTTGTATCTGCCAGGCTTTGCCAACAATATGAAGGGTGGTTTCAGTTCGGTAACTTTTCATGTTCTGAAATCTCCTTATAGCAGAAGTTTTGATATACTACCCCCAGCATATGTCCCAAGTGGACAAGTTAGACTAATGTTGGAGATAATTAATAATGAAAGAAAGATAGAAGACGAAGGAGGCAACATGTCTGATGAACGACCAAACGAACGAACAAGTGAACAATCCAACAAACAATACACTTCGCAAGCCTTTTTCCAATCCTGCGCTGGAGGAAAAGACCGTGTCCACACAGCCTATTTTTGAAGGAAAGGTCATTACGGTACAGGTAGACACGGTAGAGCTTCCCGACGGTTCCACTGGAAAGCGTGAAATCGTAAAGCATCCAGGTGCGGTGGCAGTTTTGGCTCTGCATGAAGGGAAAATGCTGGTGGTGGATCAGTACAGACAAGCTATGGGGCGATGTGAGGTTGAAATCCCCGCAGGCAAGCTGGAGCAAGGTGAAGACCCGCTGGAAGCAGCGGGACGTGAATTAAGAGAAGAAACAGGCTATACAGCCAAATCGTTGAAGCTGCTGCACTCTTTTTATACATCTCCTGGCTTTGCGGATGAAATCATACATCTGTATGTGGCCGAAGACCTGGAGCGAGGTGAGATGGAACCGGATGAGGATGAATTTCTGGAGCTATATGAAGTGACCCTGGAAGAAGCGCACACGCTTATTCGTGAAGGACGCATTAGTGATGCCAAAACGATTCTGGCCGTCTATGCATGGCAACTTCGCCAACAAACAGGGAGCTTCTAAGCGGATGGATACAAATATAATAGAACTTAACAACTACTTTGCAGACTTGCATATTCATATTGGCAGAACGGAGAAAGGAGCTCCAGTCAAAATTAGTGGTAGCCGTGATCTAACGTTTGCCAATATAGCCAAGGAAGCCTCCGGTCGCAAAGGGATTGGGCTTATCGGGATTATTGACTGCCATGCGCCTAATGTACAGGAAGATATTCGTAGCTATTTGCATACAGGTGAAATGGAAGAAATCAGCGGTGGTGGCATCGCATACAGAGATACAGTGATTCTACTTGGCACGGAGCTGGAAATACGGGCTGAAGGTCGTCCCGAAGCACACGTACTGGCTTATTTTCCTGATCTGGCGGCGATGGAGGATTTTACCCAATGGCTGAGTAAGCATATGAAAAATGTCAATCTCAGCTCACAACGGATCTACGCACCGCCACGTGAGTTGCAGCAGCAAATTTACGGTCGTGGAGGCATTATGGTGCCTGCGCATGTGTTCACTCCGCATAAGGGCATTTACG
Organism: Paenibacillus sp. lzh-N1; assembly: GCF_002872435.1. Taxonomy (NCBI): domain Bacteria; kingdom Bacillati; phylum Bacillota; class Bacilli; order Caryophanales; family Paenibacillaceae; genus Paenibacillus; species Paenibacillus sp. lzh-N1. The sequence goes on from NZ_CP025696.1 coordinate 4,015,276, forward strand.
GCAGTTCTGCAGCCCGTATGGAGGAACTGCTGGATATGGAGCTCATTAGCGGGGTGGAACTGGGGCTGAGCGCAGATTCATCTATGGCTGGTTTGATTTCGGAGCTGGATCGTTTCAGCTTTCTCACGAATTCAGATGCCCATTCACTCGGGAAAATTGGACGAGAGTACAACAAATTATCATTGGCGAAGCCGAGTTTTGATGAATTCAGGATGGCTTTGGAGCGGCGTGAAGGACGACGAGTGTGTGCCAACTACGGTTTGAATCCCAAACTTGGAAAATACCATCGCTCTTACTGTCAAAGCTGCGGTACGATTATTGATGAGCAGCAGATGGCGGACGAACGTTGCCCTAACTGTGGGCATACCAAGCTGGTGCGGGGTGTGCTCGATCGAATCTGGAGCATTGCCGATCGTGAACAGCCCGTAATTCCCTCCCATCGTCCTCCGTACATTTACCAGATTCCGCTGGAATTTATTCCAGGCTTGGGTAAAGCCAAGCTGAACCAGCTGTTAGCAGCCTTCGGGACAGAAATGAATATTTTACATGAGGTTACGCAAGAGGAACTGTCAGAGGTCGTCGGTACAGTGTTGGCAGAGCAGATTGTGCTTTCACGCGAAGGACGCCTGGCGCTGTTATCCGGTGGTGGTGGAACATACGGAAAAATAGCGAAGTCCTAGTAAAGTGTCCTAGTCAAGTCTTGTCTCCCTAAAAAGGCATATCAGCGTCTGCTTGTTCATAACCATAAAATATCTCTGCCGTTGGCTTGGTGCATCATTCGTGATGTTAGATTTGCAGCGAAAGCTGCCCCATTTCTAGCCATCAGCCGTCGGATTACGGTTGTTTTTTGGACAAACAAGCAGATGAAAGGGGCAGGACCCGATGCAATGGTTTCGTCATACGTTAAAGGATCAGACGCCGTATTATGTTTTCTTGGCTGTACTGTTTCTAGTGGGAGTTGTCTTTGGCGCACTCATGGTAAATGCACTCTCCCTGGAACAGTTACAGGATTTGTCCCGTTACCTGAAGGACTTTTTTGTGACGGTCAATCAAAACAAGCAGGGCTTTGCTGATTCGCAGGCGGCCTCGACCTTTTGGGACAGCGTATCACTACATCTTAAATGGGTGGGCCTCATCTGGGTATGCGGGCTTTCGGTCATCGGACTCCCAGGTATTCTTGTATTGAATTTTCTCAAGGGTGTGCTGATTGGATTTTCTGTAGGTTATATGGTAGGGCAATATTCGTGGAAAGGACTATTATTTTCATTGGTTTCCGTTGCTCCACATAACCTGCTCGTGATTCCGGTACTGCTCGTCTGTAGCGTGGCTGCGATGACTTTTTCCATTCATATGATCAAAACTAAAATACTTGCTACTCGACCATCAGACGGGATGTTGCGTCCGTTGCTTTCTTACGCAGGATTGACTGCTGTGATGATGGTGCTGCTTATCGGCAGTGCATCCTTTGAAACCTGGGTCACCCCGGTTATGATGCAATGGGTCACTCCTATGCTGACGGCTTCCGTGACATCTTGAACTCATTTCAAAATGTTTGACTTTATTTGTATAGACCCCCTATAATAATAGGAGTGAAAAAAAGTGCAGTAGGCAGTAGCTTTGCAGGGGGAGGGAGACACATGGAAGCACGGATCGAAAAAATTAAGCAGCAGCTGCAATCCCAGGGCTACAAACTAACGCCTCAGCGGGAAGCCACCGTCAGAGTTTTACTTGAGAACGAAGATGATCATCTGAGTGCGGAAGATGTATTTATGCTCGTCAAAGAGAAAGCTCCCGAAATCGGTCTGGCAACCGTATACCGTACCCTAGAACTGCTAAGTGAACTGCATGTCGTGGAGAAAATTAATTTTGGCGATGGCGTTGCGCGTTATGACTTACGCGGCGATACAGCCAAACATCACCACCACCATTTGATATGTGTGCAGTGCGGCAGTGTAGATGAAATACTGGAAGATTGGCTTGGACCGTTAGAGGAGCGTTTGGAACGGGAATATAATTTTACTGTAGTGGACCATCGTTTGGACTTCCACGGTATTTGTTATCGTTGTAAGGCGAAGAACGATACAACTGCCCAGAAATCCTCGGGCAAAACCAAGAAAAACAAATCCCAGGATTAATAAGCTGACTACCCAAGCTCTCACCGACGAAGACGCGTTCGGGGGAGCTTTTTTGGTTCGGAATTTACTGTGTAGGATCAAGTGGTATAAAACAGAATAGCTTGTCATACCCTTCCATAGAGAGCCCTACATAGGGACTATATTTTGGGAAGGCGGCTGATCCACATGGTACTATCATTACGGAGAGGACTACAATGGCTGCGCTTGCTGATATTGTTCGGGGTGTTGGCATGTATGTTCTTTTATAGCCTCAGGCTGTTTACAGATTGGATAACACCTGTAGATCATTACCGAATACCGGAAGGACATGCAGTTAAGGTATTTGGCGGACAAACAGTGAATGAAGGGTCCGAGCAACGAATCGGAGTGTTGGAACGTTTACGTTTCTTTTATTGGTATGGTGAGTAGTCTATGTAATCTTCACGATGAGATGATGATATGAAGGCCGCACACGAAGAAGCAGGCGCAACAACTTGAATCGTTGTATGCAGGACAAGGAGACTTTTGGAACTCATGAAAATGTATATTCAACCTTTCGTTCAATATATGGAAGAGGAAAAAGGTTTGTCGCGCAGCACATTGGAAGCGTATCAGCGGGACGTACAGCAGTTTGCCGAATTCGCAGAAAGCTGTGGCCTTGAGCAGCCAGACAATGTACAGCGGTCACATCTGGTGCTGTATTTGGGGCATCTGAAGGAACAGGGAAAAGCCGCGGCGACAATTACACGTAGCGTCGCCTCGATACGCTCTTTTTTTCATTTTCTCATTCGGGAGGGAATCGCAATCCATGACCCGTCCGTTCTGGTGGAACTGCCCAAAGCCACTAAAAAGAAGCCCTCGGTGTTGACGCAGGATGAAATAGAGCGTTTACTGGCAGCGCCGGATGTGAGTGCCCCGCAGGGGGGACGAGATAAGGCCATGCTAGAGTTGTTGTATGCGACGGGCATCCGCGTATCAGAGCTGATTGCCCTGAACGTGTGTGATGTGCGCATAGATTTGCGCTTTGTACACTGTGGCGGTGAGGCGGGCAAGGAGCGTGTTGTACCGATCAGTCGTGAGGCATCACAGTGGGCACAAGCCTACTTGGACGAGCAGCGTCCAGCGTTGCTGCGACCCGGGCAGGGTGAAGAGGCTCAGACAAAGCAGGAAGCCTTGTTCTTGAATGTATCGGGTCAGCGGCTCAGTAGACAGGGCTTCTGGAAAATAATTAAGAAGTACGCTCAGGAAGCAGGCATAAGCAAGGATATCACGCCCCATACGCTGCGGCACTCCTTTGCGGTACATATGCTGGAGGGCGGAGCGGACTTACGCTCTGTACAGGAAATGCTGGGTCATGCTGATCTAGCAACGACGCAGGTATATGCACAGACCGCTAGACGGAACATGAAGGAAGTATATGAAATGCATCACCCGCACGGCGGTAACCGCACTTCTCATGATAGCAAGGATCAAACGTAACGTCGCTTTGCTATTATAGAAAGTGTGATAATGATATAACTTTACGATTGTACAAGTCAGGAGAGATATTTATGTCAACAGCCAACCAAGCTACAATTCAGGAAGCAGCAGACTATATCCGTGCCAAGAGCGGAATAACTCCAGAGATTGGTCTTATTCTGGGATCGGGCCTCGGTATTTTGGCAGATTTGATTCAAGATGGAGTTAGTATTCCCTATCAGGATATTCCCCATTTTCCCGTATCAACGGTAGAAGGCCACGAGGGGGAGTTACTGTTAGGCACTATTGAAGGTCGCGCTGTCGTCATGATGAAGGGGCGCTTTCATATGTATGAGGGCTATGGCCCGCAACTGACGGCTTTTCCTGTTCGGGTAATGAAGCAGCTCGGGATTCAAAGCCTACTCGTGACAAATGCGGCAGGTGGTGTAAACACTTCCTACAAAGCGGGCGATCTGATGGTCATCTCGGATCATCTGAATCTGACCGGACAAAATCCGCTGATTGGACCGAACGATGCTGCTCTGGGTGTTCGCTTCCCAGACATGTCAGAGGCATACAGCCGCCGCTTGCGTGAAATTGCCAAACAAACAGCTACCCAACAAGGCTTCAGCCTGCAGGAAGGTGTATATGCCGGATTGCTGGGACCCAACTATGAGACACCTGCTGAAATCGTTATGCTGCGTACACTGGGGGCAGATGCAGTAGGGATGTCGACCGTGTCTGAGGTTATCGTAGCTCGTCATGCGGGGATTGAGGTTTTGGGCTTCTCCTGTATTACCAATATGGCTGCAGGCATTCTGGACCAGCCTTTGTCTCATGGTGAAGTGATGGAGACGGCAGAGAAGGTACGTGAACAATTTCTGAAATTGGTACTGGCGATTATTCCACAAATGTAGATTAAGTATAATTTTCCACTCGAAACGGTGGTTATATTCAAAGAACCCCATATCCGAGCGCCTTTTGATGGCGTGGGATACGGGGTTCTTTTACATACCGCGGTTGAGCTGAGTAAGATTGCCTAGTGAAGAGGGCGTGTGCTCCATGCAGCTGTATTCGCTTTTTCTGCCACAGTTAGTCTATGTCGCTCTTGCACCTTGATCACAATGACCATGAATATAATCCAGTAGATGGATAATGAGTTCAGAAAACGGCTATCTGTTATATTATTTAACACGATGAACAGGAAGAAGACGGCTGCCGTCAGCCAAGTATACATATCTGTTTTGCCGATTCTGAATTTAAATAAGGTAGTTACGACGAGTATAACCGTTGCCAGTAGTCCTATAAGGCCCACATCGATCCACAGATCTCGAAAGCCGCTATGGCTGCTGGTCAGATCAAAGCGGATGCCGTTCGCATAAATGCTGGGCCGGGCTGCCCAGAAGGAGCCATAACCATGGCCGAACCAGTAGTGGCTCTGAATAGCACCATCAATTCCCTGCCAGATTTCCGTTCTTCCGGTTAAGGTTGTTGTTTTTCCGAATTCCGAGGCAATCGCATCTCCATAAGTAAAGGTAAGTGCCAAACCCAAAAGAACAAGTAGGCAGGAACAGCTAACAAAGAACCCCCGCAACGCGATGCTTCGAATTCTTTTGAATAGCAATATAAACAAAATAAATACGAACAGTGAAGATGTCAGCACCAATGAGGTGGTAGATTGGCATTCGATGAGTAATAAGGCATTGAGTAAGATGAAGCCAATATGTAAAGCTTTGCGTGTGCCCCTGAAAAAATAAATGACATGTGAAACAAAACTTAACAGAGAGAGGGTTCCAAGTGTATTTTTATGGCCGGAGATTCCCTTCCACAGTCCAGTATGTTCTACACCGCCATGAATGGCAAAGGAAGGAACGAGTACAACGGCGAGTAGATTGAGTACGCTCAGGATACTTAATGTAACGACTAAGAGGCGTATGCAGCCCTGTGTTGTATAATGGGTGACCAGATAAAGTCCAAAGGTAGAGAAGGCAATAAATTTGAGAACCATGAGCACGGAAGAAGTCTGCTCTTGTTCAGCCCATATACAGGAGGCGGCGATGTACATCATGAGTAAAGTCAGCAACGGATTATCAGCTAGGGTTGCGATTAATGACTTGAGTGAAGGCAGAAGCATGGTGTAGCTGAACAACAAGATAAGCAGGGAAATCGTGATCACTCTGGGAGACAAACCCTGACAGGCAAAGGGGATCGAGAAAGCCAGTAAACCGGCTACTGTGAGTATGTGTTTCACGGTTTCACCGCCTAGATACGTTATGTATCTATAATATACAAAATGTATCTCCTTGTACAATCATATAAAATATTTATTTTCATTTTTCGCGATCCTAGAGCAAGCCTTATTGTGCATATACTCAGTCCATGCTAAGAAAATGAAGAATTCTTCGGCATAGTCTGAAAGTATTTTCACGTTTTTAACAATGGGGGTGTTTGGGTGGCAGATTTTACAGACCGATTGAAGTTGAATTTGAGCGGTACGGGCAAAGAGTTAACGCCTCAGCAGTTAAATGACAATTTTAAAGCCATTGAAAAAGAATTCATGGAACGCAGTGTAAACGTAAGCTGGTTTGGAGCTGCTGGTGATGGTATTCAGGACGACACGGCATCTTTGCAAGAATTGATTAACAAGACCCCCGATTACTCCATTCTTCACATCCCCAGCGGCCGATACAAAATAACATCTACCCTTCAGATTCGGAAGCAGGGTATGCGCATTTTTGGTATTCATAAGGGCAGATACCGACAGGGTAAGGGAGTTACATCGATTGAATATTATGGCAAGGGCCCTTGTTTCCAAATTGGAGACGAAAGTCTGCCATCGTTTAGTGGCTTTCAAAATGTGCAGTTCCATGACTTATCGATCCGGTACGAAGGGACCGACAGAGCTACCTTAAATAATCCGTTTTCGCAGTCAGTGAAGCGCGGGTATTATGGCAAAGGTACTACGGGCATTCAGGATTGGAAGGGCGGCGGCGTTGTCCTGGATAACGTGTTGATTGAGCATTTTGAAACGGCTTTTTGGGGCTATGAAAGTGATGTGAACTTATTTAAATGCACGGAGATAAATTACAATAAAATAGGGATTCACTTGCAGAACAGAAGTTCACAGTTTACAAGCATTGCGCTTTTTACGCTCGGAAACGATACGGCGCTGGACCTGAATAGTTCTAACGGGGCGAGATTCATGGCTAGCCAGCACATTAAGGATGGGAGCCCCAGTGATATTCCCATTCTAATAAATGATTTTATGAATGCAGAATTTATAGGCTGCTGGTTTGAGGGACTAAGCAGAGAACACAAGGTGACAGTACCTTCTTTTATTCAAATTGGTGCTACGAAAGAAACCAAAAATGTTGCCTTGCGCGACTCTATTTTGGCGATAGCAGACAAATACGATGACACCCAATCAGTGTGCAATTATTTTGTGGATGTGGTCATTGGCAAAAAAGTTTTGGTGGACGAGGTGGGCGGATATCCCCGTAATCTAAAACAGCTTATTTGTTTCTCTGGTAGCTCCTCCACACAGCAGGTGACACTTCGCTCACATTTGGATTTTAGCTATAGCAATCATCGTTATGACGAAAATAATGGGACAGGGCAAGCGTTGTTGCTCGTAGAGAAATATTCGAATAACGGTATTGAACATTTGAATGAAACCTTTGTCAAAGCCTACCTTGGTTCAAGGCAAAATATCCCTGCAGGTAGCTGGCAGAAAGTAAGGTTCAATCAAATCAATCATGATGAGTTGACCGAATTCGATGGTTCGAATAGTCGGTGGCGAGCCAAACGAGCTGGGAAATACAGAATACAAGTATACGTTTCGACCGATCCCCAAGTAGATGGTAACCGGACACGGCTGGCACTTCACCTGAATGATGAGCAGCTTGCCGGAAGTTCTGCTTATGCATATCTCGATGACAGGGTGATTGGCGGGCTGAACTATGGTGCATTGAGTGGAGCAATGGAACTTAGACTTGAAGCGAATTCTTTTATTGATATACGGGTGTTTAGTCAAAATGCAGTGGATATTTTACCGGGTGGAGGTATTACATACCTCACCGTTAGCCGGATTTGAACGATTTTTATAGATCCTGTTACAGACGATACATGTTGTGTCATTTATAGATTGGAAAATAGCACCATGCTGGCTCAGCTTGGTGCTATTTGATGTTTTTATCCATATGGAATATTTTTCTTTCAATCTGACGACAATGGTTAGCAGCACGCGAATAGACCGGAGAGATCAGTAAATGGACTCCGGTGCTTTACGCCAATATGTTGAGGAGGGGACCGATTGTGAAGAAAAAAGTGGTGGCGTTCATCCTGGCTTGTCTGGTAGCCTTGACTGCCGTCCCTGTCGGCGGTTGGGCCGAAGAAAGCAGACCTGAAAGCAAAACCAAAGTAGGATCAGCAGCTGAGCTGGCTCCCGAGGCTCTTTCGGCGATCTTGATGGATGCAGATACAGGCACAGTCATCTATGAAAAAAATAGTCGTGAAAAGCTTCCTCCAGCAAGCATCACTAAGATCATGACGATGCTGCTAACAATGGAGGCCATTCATGATGGCAAGCTCAAGCTGACCGATAAAGTACGGGCCAGTGAGTATGCGTCTTCAATGGGAGGCTCACAAATTTTCTTGGAGCCGGGAGAAGAAATGACGGTCGATGAGATGCTGAAGGGAATTGCGATGGCTTCGGGCAACGACGCCTCTGTAGCGATGGCGGAGAAAATTGCGGGGTCTGAACAGGCTTTTGTCGAGATGATGAATGCCAAGGTGCAGCAGCTCGGACTCAAAGATACGCATTTTGCCAATTGCAACGGTTTACCCGTAGAAAATCACTATTCCTCTGCGCATGATATTGCGGTTATGAGCCGGGAACTGTTGAAATATCCACAAATTACGAAATATACGGGAGCGTATCAGGACTATTTGCGCAAATCCTCGGTCAAGCCCTTTTGGCTGGTGAATACGAATAAGCTTGTTCGCTTCTATACCGGAGCAGACGGTCTGAAAACGGGCTATACGTCAGAAGCAAAGTTCTGCCTTTCCGCTACGGCGAAGCGTGATGGCTTACGTGTCGTAGCTGTCGTACTCGGTGAGCCGAACACGAAGATACGCAACAATGAGGTTTCTTCCATGTTCGACTACGCATTTTCTCAATATACAATGAAATCCATATATAAACCAGGTGAAAAGCTGGGCAGTGTAAAAGTTGAAAAAGGTGTATTACCAGAGCTGGAAATTCAGGCTGACCGTTCTTACAGTGTGCTGGTGAAAAAAGGCGGCAACAAACAAACACTGCGTCACGAGCTGCAACTGACTCCAAGCCTTAAAGCTCCTGTCCGGGTGGGTGACCCTGTTGGTAAGCTGGTCGTCTATCAGGATGGACAACGCCTTAAGGAGTTTAATATCACTTCGCCTGTGGCGATCGAGAAGGCCGGCTGGTGGAAATTGTTTAAACGTACCATGTCAAACCTATTTTCTTTGTAGATTTTACGGGGTTTTCTTCTAGTTTTGTCGGAGGGCAGGAATCGTCTGCGACTACGTAGAAATCCTTGTCCAAGACCGGGAGGAGAGTGAGCAAGCATGAACCTGCAAATTGAAATGGAGCATCACCGGGGAGTACTTATTGTAAGGCTGTCTGGTGAACTTGATCACCATACGTCGGATATGGTCCGTATGCAAATGGATGAGGCGATTCAGCACCGGCAATGCGAGCATATCGTGCTCAGCCTGAAGAATCTTCAGTTTATGGATAGTTCCGGCCTTGGCGTTATCTTGGGACGATACAAACTGATCAAGCAAAAGGGCGGGAAAATGGCAGTCTGTGATGTCAATCCGCCGGTACATCGATTGCTGGATATGTCAGGCTTATTTAAAATCATGCCCATCTATGACAACGAGGGAAATGCGCTCACGGAATTGGAGGTTGTGTCATGAGAGAAGGCACGGGGAACAATTTCATGAGCTTGCAGTTTGCCGCCAAATCGGAAAATGAAGCATTTGCCCGCGTGGCTGTGGCAGCCTTTATTTCCAGGCTTGATCCCACGATGGATGAGCTTAGCGATTTGAAGACCGTCGTGTCTGAAGCGGTGACAAACAGTATTATTCACGGTTATGACAGCGATCCGTCAGGTGTTGTAACGATTAAAGTTGGGATTGAAGCGGACGTGATCACGTTAGTCGTTGAGGATGCAGGACGGGGAATTGAGGATCTGGAGCTGGCCAAGCAGCCTCTCTATACGTCCAAGCCTGAATTGGAACGCTCTGGGATGGGCTTTACGATTATGGAAAATTTCATGGATGAGTTCGAAGCAGTCAGTGAGCCGGGCGGAGGCACGTCGGTCCGGATGAAGAAAAGGATTGAATCCAAGAAAGCTTTATATAATTAGGAGTTGATCCTATGGAAGCAGGAGGAAAAAAAACTTCGCACAGCTATTTGGAGGATACAGAGGTCAAGCGGCTTATTGCACTGAGCCAATCTGGTGATAATGATGCTCGTGAGACACTGGTCAATAGTAATATCCGGCTCGTCTGGTCTGTCGTGCAGCGCTTTATGAACCGGGGGTATGAACCTGACGATCTTTTTCAAATTGGTTGCATCGGATTGTTAAAATCGGTGGATAAATTCGATCTCAGCTACGAAGTCAAATTTTCAACATATGCGGTACCGATGATTATCGGTGAGATTCAACGGTTCCTTCGAGATGACGGTACACTCAAGGTTAGCCGTTCCTTGAAGGAAACAGCCAATAAGGTCCGTAAAATGAAGGACGAGCTATCCAAACGGCTCAATCGTCTGCCTACAGTCAAGGAGGTTGCTGATGAGCTGGGAGTGACACCGGAGGATGTTGTTTTTGCGCAGGAGGCGAATAAGCCTCCTACCTCGATTCACGAAACGGTGTTTGAAAATGACGGGGACCCGATTACACTTATGGATCAGATTGCCGACGAATCACAGGAAAGATGGTTCGACAAGCTGGCGCTGAATGAGGCCATTGACGGATTATCTGAGCGGGAGCGATTGATTGTGTACCTGCGTTATTATCGGGATCAGACTCAATCAGAGGTTGCAAGTCGTCTTGGTATTTCTCAGGTGCAGGTATCACGATTGGAAAAAAAGATTTTACAACTGATCCGCGATCAGATTGCCCAATAATAAAGGGCAGGATTTTAGTAAAACTTTATGCTTACGCATTTTAAAGGGTATTCCAAAGCCATTTTAATGGCCAGGAGTACTCTTTTTTGCGTGTGACAAAAGACAATATACAGAATAGGTTTGCTTGCTTCGCTCCATACTAATCGGTAATTACGAGGATAAGGAGGGAATCGGATGAATCATAGTCCGGCTCCTATTGTCTACTTGCGGCTCCGCAGCCGTGTGCGTATGATCCAAGGGCAGGATTTACATTTGGGCGATGTAGCCCATCTGCTGACGGAGCCCGAATGGGAAAAGGATCTGCTTGAACTTGTTCTCAAGCGGCCGCAGAAGCAGGACGGTAACCTGATACTGGTGGACATGCTACAGATCATATCAAAAATTAGAGATCATATTCCGGGAGTTGTAATTGAATCTCTCGGGAAACCGCATGTACTTGTGGAACTCGTGGAGAGACCCCGTAAGCCATCCAAAATACTGTTCGTGTTGGTATGGTTACTTCTGTTTTTTGGCTCTGCGCTGACGATTATGAACTTTCATGCTGACGTTAGCATGATGGAGGTACAGGTTCGGATTGTAGAAATGATTACGGGACAAAAGGATGAGCACCCGTACTTGTTCCAAATTGCTTACTCGATCGGCATCGGCTTTGGTATGATCGTATTTTTTAATCACTTGTTCAAGAAAAAATGGAATGAGGAGCCGACGCCACTGGAGGTGGAAATGTATCTGTATCAGGAAAATGTGGATCAGTATGTTGTGGCAGAGGAGTATGAAAAGATGGCTCGTTTGCAGCCAAAGGATAAGAAACCATGATATTTGTACAGGCTGCACTTCAGATTATTTTGGGTATCGCTGGGGGGCTGGCGGTAGGTAGCGGTGTGATTGCTTTTTTTATTGTGCTGGATATTATGCCGCGATTAGCACAACTCACCCGGACGTATAAAAAATCACGTGCATACGAAAAGGCGATGATTTTAGGTTCAGTGGTGGGAACCGTGGCCGATTTTTGGAACATCTGCTTGCCATTACCGGGCATATTTACATGGATACCTGGTTTGTTTTGCGGAGTGTTTATTGGCTTGCTCGCCGCGGCTCTAACAGAGGTGCTGAATCTCCTGCCCATACTGGCCAAGCGACTCCATATGACTGTATACATGTTTGGTCTGTTAATGGCAATGGTGCTTGGCAAGGTAACGGGTTCCTTATTTGATTGGTTTGTATACAACCGTTAATAGTGAAAGAGAAGGGGGCAAGAAGTATGGATCATAGAACGGATCAGGATCAGCAGGAGCATTATCATGGAGACGGAGCAATTGGAAGGGAAAATCATACTGACGGGGAAAGTTTGGGCTCCTGGAAGCAAAAGCAGGAGCAGGAAGCCGCCCGTCTTAAGCACAAAAAAGAAAGCGAGCGTTCTGATAATGTAGAGGAATCCATTCGTTATTGGCAGATTGAGGATGATATTTCGCCAAAGATGAAGGAAAATCGTGAAACCCTTAAGATGGTATTGGGTTTGGGAGAAACCTTTGATGTTGTATTTAGGGAAATGACAACAGGTGGCCGCCATATCGGGTATTTGTTCTTGAATACCTTTGCCAAGGATCAGATCATGCTTGAGGTGCTAAAGCGGCTCACCTATCTGACGCCGGATGACATGACTTCAGCTGGACTTCAAGCGTATTTCGAAAATTTTATTCCACATATACAGGTGGAGAAGACGGATAAGATGTCCGTTGTCATAAACAAGGTACTGACGGGAATGAGTGCTCTCTTCATGGAAGGCGAGCGTTTTGCTGTTATTCTGGATACTCGTAATTACCCTGTACGGAGCCCAGAAGAACCTTCCTTGGAGAGAGTTGTGCGCGGTGCACGTGATGGTTTTACTGAAACGATGCTTACAAATGTAGGTTTAGTGCGTCGGCGTTTGCGAGACCCCGGACTTAAATTCGAGGCCATGCAGGTCGGACGCCGAACTCGAACAGATGTATGCTTGGGCTACATTGATGATATTGTGGATAAGGTCATGGTGGATACGGTACGAGACAAAATTAAAAATGTTAATCTGGATGGTATTCCACTGGCTGATAAGCAATTAGAGGAGACGATTATCAATAAAGGTTGGAATCCATATCCATTAGTACGATATTCAGAGCGACCAGATGTTGTGGCTTCGCATATTATGGAAGGAAGGCTCGTAATTTTCGTTGATACCTCACCCAGCGTAATGATTTTGCCTACCACTTTTTTTGACCTGTGCCAGCATGCAGAAGAGAATCGGCAAACCGCTTTTATGGGTAGCTATTTACGCTGGGTACGTTTTATAGGCATATTCGCCTCGATGTTTCTGCTTCCGATGTGGCTGCTAATGGTTATCAATCCCGAATTAAAACCGGGGTTTCTCGATTTTATCGGCCCTCAAAAGGAAGCACATTTTCCGCTGATTGCCCAGTTTATCATTGTGGAACTAGGGGTCGATCTTATGCGAATGGCAGCTGTGCATACTCCGACACCATTGGCTTCCGCCATGGGGTTGATTGCAGCCATTCTGGTTGGTGATATAGCGGTTAAGACGGGACTGTTCGTAAATGAAGTCGTATTGTACATGGCTGTTGCTGCCATAGGAATGTTCGCAACACCGAGCTATGAGCTGGGGCTCGCGAATAGACTGATTCGACTATTCCTGCTGATTGCTGTTGCTATTTTTCACGTACCAGGCTTTGTCGTGGGCACGACACTGATCATTTTGATGCTGACGCTGCATCGGTCATATAATTCTTCGTATTTGTGGCCGTTTATTCCTTTTAATGCCAAAGCGTTAGCTTCCATCTTGTTCCGTATGCCTGTACTTGATGCGCCTAACCGCCCGTCATTTAATAAAACGAGGGACAATACGCGTATGCCCCATACGGATGCCAACACAGATTCGAACTCAGGCAATGGACAGGAGCATTAATGTAAATGTTCTGAATAAAAATCCATTGTTCTTGATGTTTTTTTTGCTATACTGGTGTAAACATTCGATGGAATATGACTAGCTTGTTCCAGAAAGAGAGGCGCCAGAACATGTATTTGCATGGAAGCAGTAAAATTAACAGCAATGGACATTTGGAGATTGGCGGATGTGATACCACGCTTTTGAAAGAGCGTTTTGGCACGCCGCTATATATTGTAGACGAACAGTTAGTCCGCCGGCGCTGCCGGGAATTTATAGAAGCATTTCGTGAGACCGGTTTAAAGTTTCAAGTGGCTTATGCAAGCAAAGCATTTTGTGTTATGGCAATGTGCGCTTTAGCTGCTGAAGAAGGGATGTCGCTCGACGTTGTTTCCAGCGGAGAGCTGTTCACAGCACTGCAAGCAGGATTCCCGGCAGAACGAATCCATTTTCATGGCAATAACAAGACGCCGGAAGAAATTGAAATGGCGTTAGAGGCGCAAATTGGCTGCTTTGTCGTTGATAGCAAGATGGAATTGCATTTGTTACAGGCTCTCGCCTCTGAAAAAGGACAACAGGTCAATGTTTTACTGCGGGTTACGCCGGGGGTTGAGGCGCACACGCATGAATATATGGCCACAGGTCAAGAAGATTCAAAATTTGGTTTTGACATTGCGAATGGCACAGCCCGTCAAGCGGTGGAACAGGCTATCAAGCTGGATCATCTTAATCTGCTGGGAGTACATTCTCATATCGGCTCGCAAATCTTCGAAGTCAATGGCTTCCAAATGGCTGCCGAGCGGGTCGCAGTTTTTTGCAGGGAGATTAAGGAACAGCTTCAGTATTCCTTCAAGGTGATTAATCTCGGTGGGGGATTTGGTATCCGTTACACAGAGGAGGACACACCGCTGAAACTATCCACCTATGTACAGGCTATCGGTGAAGCGGTAAAAACTCATTTTTCAGGGCTTTACGATGAACTTCCAGAAATTTGGATTGAGCCGGGACGCAGTATTGTAGGTGATTCAGGTACAACCTTGTATACGGTAGGAAGCATCAAGGATATTCCGCAGGTTCGTAAATACGTTTCTGTAGACGGCGGAATGACAGATAATCCACGTCCTGCACTGTATCAGGCCAAGTATGAAGCAATGCTGGCTAATCGAGCCCAAGATGCGAACGAAGAGACAGTGTCCATTGCAGGCAAATGCTGTGAAAGCGGCGATATGCTTATTTGGGATGTAGAACTGCCTCGCCCGAATAGCGGAGACTTGCTCGCTGTTGCCTCAACCGGAGCTTATAATTACTCCATGGCGAGCAATTATAACCGGATACGCCGACCAGCAGTTGTATTTGTCAACAACGGTGAGGCCGAGCTGGTAGTGCGTCGGGAAACCTACGAGGATATCGTTCGCAATGATGTTTTGCCACAGCGCTTGGTTCGTGATCAAGCCAGTTCAGTGGTTCAGCCCAATGCTAAGATTACGGTTTCGTCCTGATTGTGGAATTCTAAATTCAAGCAGGCCATTGCGTCGGTAATAATAGACCGGGGACAATGGCCCCTTTTTTTTGGACAAGGCTTTGCTAAGCGCGCCAATTCATAGTAAACTGGAACTTGATGTTATTTAGTTCTCAAAACAGGTTGAAAAGGAGATACAAACAATGAAAAAAGGTAGAATAGATCTTGAAAACGGCGGTATCGTCGAAATTGACTTTTTCCCAGAAGAAGCTCCAAACACCGTTGCTAACTTTGAAAAGCTGGCAAACAGCGGTTACTACAATGGTTTGAGCTTCCACCGTGTCATCCCGGGCTTTGTTGCTCAAGGGGGTTGTCCGATCGGTAATGGTACTGGCGGTCCTGGCTACACCATTGACTGTGAAACAGCTACGAATACAACAAAGCATGCCAAAGGCGTTCTGTCCATGGCTCATGCAGGTCGCAACACAGGTGGCAGCCAATTCTTTATTTGCTACGCTCCACAGCCGCATTTAGATGGAGTACATACTGTATTTGGTAAAGTAACCAAAGGTATGGAATTCATTGATACTGTAAAACAAGGCGACAAAATGAAAGAGGTTAAAGTATTTGACGTGTAATTTACCATTACATGCATGATTTGAATTCCTTTAAATAGCGTTGCACCTAAGCCGTTCTGTCTTTGGACAGGGCGGCTTTTGTTGTCTTTTGTTTGACGGTTTGCTGATTTTTACAATCACGTAGGTATTACAGTGCGTAAGATCACATTCGAAAAGTAAGTGTTGTGATAGCCTTTTCATAAGAATGCATTTTCCATTTATTTTATATGAGTATTCAGCTCAGTAAGAGTTGGAAAAGAAGGGGGCTTATCACATTGTCTATTTTAACGCGCACAAATCGACTCGGATTTTTTGAAATCCGGCTGGAATCCATTGGTGGACTCGGCGCAAATCTGGCTGGCAAAATGTTGGCCGAAACCGGGGTACTTGGTCTGGGACTGAATGCTTCAAATTTCTCATCCTACGGTTCGGAAAAGAAGGGATCTCCAGTTAAAAGCTTTGTTCGCTTCTGTGAGCCGGAGGTGGATATTCGCGATCACAGTCCGATCGAGCAACCGCATGTGGTAGGCATTTTCCATGAAACGTTATACAAAACGGTAAATGTAATCAGCGGCCTGCCAGCAGATGGGATTGTAGTCGTAAATTCCACACGTCCGGCAGAAGAAATACGGGCTGATTTGGGACTGGTATCCGGTACATTAGCAGTGGTGGATGCGATGGGCATCGCACTGGAAGAGCGGACCAAACTAAATACGTCCATGCTAGGTGCCTTGTTCCGTGTCTGTGATTTCCTGGACCCGGAAGCAATGAGATCGGTTATTCGCAGTACTTTTGAAAAGAAAAATCCACAATTAGTGGAACCTAATCTGCGTACGTTTAATCGTGGTTTTGAAGAAATGCAACTACATGTATATCCGGTTACTGCTGATGCGCAGGATCGGGTTTTTGAACGTCCGCAGCCTTTGCTAGGGTACGAAACTCAATTGCTGGGGGGCGTTATTGCAACTCAGGGCAACAGCATGACGAAAGATGTTAGTGGTTCACGTCAGGGTTATGTACCTGAGTATGAAGCTGATAAATGTACTCATTGTGCCAAGTGTGATTCGATTTGCCCGGATTACTGCTTTGTATGGGAAGAGCAAGCAGACAAACGTGGAAGAATGATGCCGTTTTTGCAAGGGATTGATTACCAGTATTGCAAAGGGTGTCTGAAGTGTGTAGATATTTGCCCGTCGGGGGCATTAAGCTCGCGTCGCGAACAATGGGGCTGGGCGGAGCAGAATCGCGTTGCCCACCAATTTCCAGTATATGAAGGAGGGCGTGCGTAATGGCAAAGCTGGAGGAAGAACTCAAACAGACGGGCGCCGCACAAGTGACAACATTCGAATCCGGTAATGAAATGGCAGCTACAGCGGCTGCGCAGATCAATTATCATATGATGGGATATTTCCCGATTACGCCATCGACCGAGGTAGCACAGTATCTGGATCAAATGAAAACGCGTGGTCAGCATAATATTAAACTGGTTGCAGCAGATGGAGAACATGGATCGGCAGGGATTTGTTATGGAGCTGCGGCAGCAGGAGCGCGGGTTGTGAACGCTACCAGTTCGCAAGGTTTCCTATACATGCTGGAGCAGTTGCCTGTTCAGTCGGGTACCCGTTTTCCTATGGTTATGAATCTGGTGACAAGAGCTGTCAGTGGTCCCTTGGATATTCGGGGGGATCATTCGGACCTGTATTATGGTTTGAATACAGGCTGGGTCATTTTGACGGCAAGTACGCCACAGGCTGTGTATGATATGAACATTATGGCCCTGAAAATTGCAGAGCATAGCGATGTACGGTTGCCTGTAATGGTCGCATACGACGGTTTTTATACGTCCCATCAAAAACGTAAAGTGCAATATTTTGCCGATGCAGAGACCGTGCGCGATTTTGTAGGCCCCAACCCGAACCTAAATTATCCGAATATTACGGATTTTGATCGTCCTGTCACTGTGGGTGCGCATATGAACGGCGATGACCTGACGAATAATCACGTTCAACTGTCCGAAGCGTTGAAGCTTTCAGAAGGAGTATATGAGCAGGTAGCAGCAGAATATGCCGCTTTATCCGGTCGGGAATATCCGATTTTGGATCTGTATCATATGGAGGATGCTGAGGTTGCGGTATTTTTGCTGAATTCGGCGGCTGAATCGGCCAAGGATGTGGCAGATCAACTCCGCACGCGCGGCATTAAAGCCGGTGTGATTCGTCCGAATATCATCCGGCCATTCCCAGCTGCACAACTGCGGGAGGCATTGCGCCATGTCAAGGCGCTGTTGGTGGGTGAACGTGCAGATTCGTACGGGTCAGATGGTGGTAATTTGACGCATGAAATCAAGGCGGCGTTACAAGAGGACCCATTGAACCAAACCATCGTATTAAGCCGTATCTTTGGCTTGGGTGGTAAGGATTTTTATGCGGAAGATGCAGAGGCGTTCTTCCAGCTTGCTATTCAGGCGGCAGAGGCTGGACGAGCGGAAAAGCCCTTTGATTATTACGGGATTAATCCGGGTTCACCGGACAAAGTGATGCCGCAAGTCATGCAGCCACCACGTGGCAATGCATACCGTACGGGTCTGATTCAGGTTACGCCGGACGAGGCGACCGGGAAGCTCAAAGTCAAGGTACCACCTCTGCGTTCGTTGACAACCAAACCACGTCGTCTTACACCAGGGCATGGGGCTTGTCCTGGTTGTGGAGCCTTGTCTGCGCTTGAGCTATTTTTTAAAGGAATTGAAGGCGATATTGTCGTACTGTTCCAGACTGGCTGCGTTTATGTGGTGACGACAGGGTATCCATATACATCACACAAGCAACCGATGATCCACAATCTTTTTCAAAACGGGGCCGCTACCCTTTCAGGTGCGCTGGAAGCTTACATGGAGATGAAGCGACGTAATGAAATTGAGATGTCGGATGATCCAACCTTTATCATGATCAGTGGTGACGGCGGGATGGATATTGGTATGGGTTCTGCGATTGGTGCGGCTCTGCGTAACCATAAACTGATTATGCTGGAATATGACAACGAGGGGTACATGAATACAGGTTCGCAGCAATCGTACTCCACTCCAATGGGGCATATGACCAGTACGTCGGGTGTAGGGAAAATGCAAAAAGGGAAGCAAGGGCATCATAAGGATACCGTGCAAATCATGGCCGCCTGTAACATCCCGTATGCCTTTACAGCAGCCGAAAGTCATCCGCAGGATATGCTGCGCAAAGCCGCCAAGGCTCAATGGTATGCCAACAACGTGGGTACGGCATATGGTAAAATTCTGTGCGCCTGTCCGCTCAACTGGAAATCCGAAGACAGACTGGGTACTAGCATCGTGGGCGCCGCAGTCGAGTCCTGCTTCTTTCCTTTGTACGAAATCGAGCAGGGAAGTACGACGATTACGTACAATCCGGAAGACAAGGGAAAACGGATTCCAGCCGCAGAATGGCTGAAATTAATGGGTAAAACGAAGCATCTTCTCAAAGAGGAAGCAACGATGGCTACCTTTGAGCAGGAGATTGAGCGTCGCTGGACTATCCTGAAAAAGAAACATGAAATTTCGGAGTTATAATTCTGTTTTTTTGCATAATAATCGTGTAACATTGTTAGCCGCTGTTTTGGCACCAGTTCGATTGAGATTCCTTGCGCTTGCTGCGCAAGGAATCTTTTTTTGCGTTTATGGATTGAGGCATAAAAAAACAGGTAATGATTTCCGATATAGGAGTGGAGGCCTATAGAAGGCATGTTATAAAGTTTTCTTCTGAATTTTAAGATGCAATGAGGTGCAGGTAATGATTAAGCTGAATACAGTTGAAATAATTGAAGTTATAAAGAAGCAAATCCCCAAGGTTATGAACATCACGCCAGTGGAACTCAAGTTTACGGATGATTTTGGACGGGCATCGCTGGCGGCAACAGAACACAAATTCACGCTGACGAACCAGCATTATTCTGCCAAGGTGATGGATTGTGTGTTAGAAACACAAGTGCGCCCTATTTTAATGTGTGAAATTATTTATTTTCTAAAATGCGAGTTTATTGATGGGCATGTGGATGTACGACTGGATTATGAAGCATGCTCTGAGGGAGAGCGAGGACCTGTCGCTACAGCCGTTATTACCTTTGACCATGATACACAGCTTGGAGTCGACGAACTGGCCGATCTGATTGATCTGGCACTTCATATGAATGATAAAACCTGGTTTGAAGAACTCTCCAGCCAGTATGTCAAAACCAAAGCAGGAGCTTCTATTAGATAACTTGCTTTTTTTTGAAGTCGGTGCTAATATACGTAACAAGTTTAATGTTAATTCAATTAAATAAGAGCAAGATCCTTCGGGGCGGGGCGAAATTCCCCACCGGCGGTGATGGCATGTTTGTGAATCGCTTCTGCGAACACAGCATGGCTTAGTCCGTGACCCGGATGCTGAACAATCAGCAGAAGGTGGACCTGGTGTAATTCCGGGACCGACAGTATAGTCTGGATGGGAGAAGGATACGAAGCGCATGTGCATGACGTGGCATGTGCCAATTTTTAGCATACTTAAAAGTACGTACGGCTTATTTCGTTGTAGGACAGCATCAGACGATAGCTTTTTTTAGCTTTCTTTTTGATAACGTTCTGAGCGTAATTGCTGTATCTTCGATCATGCTTTCTTTTGGCAAACCTATGATTTCATGTCATTTTAAGACATACATGAACTGCGCTTGTATACTACATATGTGACTCTCATCACCCCCATGACGGATTGAATCCTGACTGGGGGTTGTTTGCGCTTACAGCAGATGAATTAGGGATAAACTGAAATGTAGTGGAAAGGAGTGAAAGCATGTTTACCGGATTGGTCGAGGAAGTGGGTCGCATTCAAAGTATTTCCAAAAGCGGTGAAGCGATGGTGCTGGGGATTTCGGGTTCTGTGGTATTGGGCGATTTGAAAATCGGCGATAGTGTCTCGGTAAATGGTGTTTGCCTGACGGCAATACAGATTGGTACTAAAGATTTTAAGGTTGATGTGATGCCAGAGACTTTTCGCAGCAGTAATCTAAGGGAACTCAGATCCGGTAGCCGAGTCAACCTAGAGCGAGCGATGGCGGCGAATGGAAGGTTCGGAGGACATATCGTACAGGGACATGTGGACGGGACGGGTACAATTCGCGGAGTAACATCAGACCAGAATGCAGTTGTGTTCGAAGTTGAGCCTTCTGATCAAGCATTATTTAAATATGTTCTCCTCAAAGGGTCAATTACAATTGATGGTATCAGCCTCACAGTCGCGCAGCGGACGAGAGATAGCTTTGCCGTATCTATTATCCCCCATACCTTAGCCGAAACGGCCTTACAAGCCAAACGTGAGGGAGACACTGTGAATATTGAATGCGACATATTGGGCAAATATGTGGAGCAGCTTTTACATTACAGAGGTTCAGTACCGATGGAGAGAGCAGATCAAGCTCCTCTTAGTTTGGACTATTTGGCGAAACACGGCTTTGCTTGATACAGCCTGATACAGAATGATAGAAAATTTGGTTCAGGAGCATTCGTGACATAAGACATAAGGAGGAGAGGGTTATGGATAGAGGCATCCAAACAAGTGCGACGACAAATATCATGGAGCAGGGCGAGTTGCACCATGACGAAGAGATTCGATTGGATTCCATCGAAGAAGCATTGGAGGATTTAAAGAACGGCAAAGTCGTTATTGTAGTGGATGATGAACAGCGGGAAAATGAAGGCGACTTTATCGCTTTGGCTGAGAAAGCATCGCCTGAGGTCATCAACTTCATGATTACAGAAGGTCGCGGGTTGGTCTGCGTGCCGATCACACAGCACAGAGCCGAGGCATTGGAATTGCATCCTATGGTAGAGCAAAACACAGATTTTCACGGTACCGCCTTTACGGTATCGGTAGATCATATGAAGACAACAACGGGGATTTCAGCGGCCGAGCGCTCTTTGACTGTTCGCGCCTTAGCCGACGAAGCAATCACGGGCAGCGATTTCCGCAAACCTGGTCACATGTTCCCGCTAATTGCTCGTGATGGTGGGGTCTTGCAACGCGCCGGTCATACTGAAGCGGCTGTCGACCTGGCCCGACTCAGCGGCTTTAATCCCGCCGGGGTCATTTGCGAAATTATAAAGGAAGATGGCTCAATGGCCCGCTTGCCTGATTTGGCCGTGATCGCCAAGCGACATCAATTGAAGCTGATTAGCATTCAACATTTAATTGAATACCGTCGTCGTTTGTCATTGTAAAAAATTCAAAAAAAAGAGAGGTTGATAAGCATGGCACGTTTTCTGGAAGGTAATCTTGTATCAAGTGGTTTAAAGTATGGTATTGTGGTGGGCAGATTTAATGAGTTTATTACAAGCAAACTGTTAAGTGGTGCGCTTGACGCACTTCAACGACATGGTGCAAAGGAAGATGAAATTGATGTAGCATGGGTGCCGGGTGCATTTGAAATCTCACTTATTGCACAAAAAATGGCTGCAAGCGGAAAATATGATGCCGTCATTACGCTTGGCACGGTTATCCGTGGCTCTACTTCACACTATGATATCGTCTGCAATGAAGTGGCCAAGGGTGTGGCGGCAAGCAGTCTGAAAACGGGTGTCCCCATTATTTTTGGTGTAGTGACTACGGAAAATATTGAGCAGGCTATTGAACGAGCAGGTACGAAGGCTGGTAATAAAGGTTGGGATTCTGCGCTGGCTGCGATTGAAATGGCCAATCTCGGTAAGCAGTTCTAATGATATAAATGGCTGAAAGAACGGCATAAATTGCAAAGTGGAAAAGGGATTGGATTGTTAAGCAAGGCGATGACGTATATACTACAGAAAGAGGGATTGATAATGTAGAGCATAAGTGCTAATGGGGAAAGGTATTGTTGAATGATGATTGGAGTAAGGCAGGGGGAAGCACATTGACAGTCGTAAATTACAAGCTGGAAACATTCGAGGGTCCGCTGGATCTACTGTTGCATCTGATTGATAAAGCCGAGATCGACATTCAGGATATCCCGATTAGCGATATTACTGATCAATACATGGCTTTTTTGCACAGTATGCAGGAGCTGGAGTTGGACATTACAAGCGAGTTTCTAGTGATGGCGGCGACGCTCTTATCCATTAAGAGTAAATTGTTGCTTCCCAAGCCACCTGTAATGGAATATGACGATTTGGATTATTATGGAGAAGAGGACTATGATCCACGCGAGGAACTGGTTCGCAAGCTGGTGGAGTATCGCAAATACAAAGGGATTGCTCGCCACCTGAGTGAACGTGAGTGGGAACGGAGTCTGATTTATGGCAAGGAGCCGGAAGATTTGAGCGCATTCTTGCCAACCGAACCCGCGAATCCGGTGCATGGGCTGCATGCAAGTGATTTGGTCGCGGCCTTTCAGCGTGCATTGCGCAAAGCTGAACGACGTACGACGGTAACCCGTGTTCATCGGGACGAAATTTCAGTCAAGGACCGTATCCGGCAAGTTATCGGGGCGTTAGAGATGGTGGGGACTGGAGGACGGCTGCTGTTCTCCAAGCTGATGCATGTGGACATGTATCGGCATGAGGTGGTTGTAACCTTTTTGGCTATCCTTGAATTGATGAAAATGAAGCAAATCTTCTGTTATCAGGAGAAGCTTTTCGATGATATTGTAATGGAGTGGAGAGGGGATTTACGGGTTAATGGATTATCTGAAGCTGAAATCAATTATTGAGGGGCTGCTGTTTCTTGCGGGAGAGGAAGGGTTGTCCACCAAGCAGATCGCCGACATTGTAGAGCAGCAGCAAGAGCTGGTTGAAAAGTGTCTGGAGGATATGAAACAGGACATGGAGCAGGGAGGAAGAGGCCTGCAGCTTGTCCGTATTGCTGGTCATTATCAGCTTGCAACCTTATCCGAACATGCACCCTATTTTGAAAAGCTCGCCTACTCTCCGGCACGTGCCTCACTGTCTCAAGCTGCTTTGGAGACACTGGCTATTGTGGCCTATCGCCAGCCCATTACAAGAGTTGAAATCGAAGAAATTCGGGGAGTCAAATCCGAGCGGGCCATACATACACTGGTCAACAAGGAGCTCATTGAAGAGAAAGGTCGAGCTGAAGCCATCGGACGACCAATATTGTATGGAACGACGAAATCATTCTTGGATTATTTCGGTCTAGGCTCTCTCGAAGATCTACCGCAACCGGAGCAGTTCGAGGATTCAGACAATTTGGAAGAAGAGACACAGCTATTGTTCGAGCGTTTGGAGAGCAGCCAGCCTGCGGAGAACGATTCGGATCTGGAATCCTAAGTTCATAAAATTCAAAAGACAGCCAGTCCTTACGTTGTTGAGGGCTGGCTGTTTGGCATTTAAGATGCATGATTTTCCGCCGAAGGGTCATACTATTTTTGCCATGATATTCTATAGCAAAAGGGTAGGGAGGACTCGCCAGTGTGGAAATGGATCAGTATCGCCATCATCATCTTTATATTCATCGTACTGGCTATTCTGCTCTCTCGTATTCGATTGAAGCTGGAAATTGCCAAGCATGACAATGATGATCGGGCGCATCTAGAGATCAGAATTCTATACGGGTTGGTCAAAATGGATTACGATATTCCAGCCATTCTCATAACAGGTTTGAAAAAAGGGCTTCTCTATCGGCTTGACCGCAATAAAAACATACATAAAACGGATGCTTCTGTGGATAGCGGAAATATTGATATCGAAAAAATCAAGCAATTTATACATGATATACGGGTTTTGCTCAAGGGAACACAATCTTTACAGCGATGGCTGCGACATACATTGGCCCATGTAACAGTGTCCAAAATGGAGTGGTCTACCAATATTAGTCTGGCTGACGCAGCTTATACAGCGACCTCAACTGGTATGTTATGGGGGCTAAAAACGACCTTGATCGGTTTTGCTTCCAGCATTGTGCGCATGGATTGTACCCCAAAGGTGTTTGTTGTGCCTTATTGGGTGGACCGACTACGTTTTACTACCATCTTGAACTGTGAAGCAAAAATATCGCTCGGTTATTTAATCTTTTCCATGCTCAGATTAGCTTTCCGCATATGGCGTGTTCCGGGAGGACCAGAGGCATGGAAGCGGGTTATTTCCAAAAATCCTGAGAATCAACAAGCCAGCAGTGAGGAATAAACAGTGTAGAGGATTGACATACATATTTCCCTGAACCTTTGCGCACAATAGCGAAAGAAAAGCAGTCTACGCTTGAGATAAGCAGAGGAGGAATAAAACATGTCAGATCATCCGATTCAAGGGCTCATGCAAACCGCGATGGAGAACATCAAGGCCATGGTGGACGTGAATACGATTGTGGGAGACGCGGTGGAAACACCCGATGGTTCCGTTATTTTGCCAATCAGTAAGGTAGGATTTGGGTTCGCAGCCGGGGGAAGTGATTTTAACGTAGATGAAGAGGCGCTCCATACTTCCTCAGCATCCGGTAATCATAGTGGGAAGGAAGTACATCCTTTTGGTGGCGGTAGCGGTGGTGGTGTATCTATTCATCCCATTGCCTTTCTAGTTGTTGGCAAACAGGGAGCACAAATCGTTCCGCTGGACAATCAAACGCATCTGTTTGAGAAAATCATCGACTCCACACCATACCTGATCGATAAGGTTCAGTCTATCTTCCAGAATTCAGGCAGCAACATGCAGACTCCACCTCCACAGGTACCTGCAAATGCTAATACTGACCAAAGTCAATCTGGACCGGCTTACTTGTAAAAGTTATTGAAATTAAAAGTGTGCTCTCAAGAAGGTATCCCCAAGCCAAGCGTGGCCTAGGAATACCTTCTTTTTAGTATGAACTCGGTCCTATTCCTGAATATACTGCCTTCCACCAATGACAGCATGTATACAGTGACTGAATTCTTGGTAATAAAATGTATTCACTGATAGTTCATTTTTTCGGTTTTCTTCGGGTGCGAACTGGGATAGGTAAACGAAGTCAGGGTAGATCACTTCATTCGTCAAATAAGCAGATACCGTGGCATTCGGGCGACGATGGCGATTAAGAGAATCAATAATACCTTGAGCCGGCAAGATGCCAATCCCATGTCCATAGAAAGCATCTTCCTTCAGTTTGACGACATTTTCTCCCTTCCATTCCAATGCATCGGACGACACATCTGGATTGTTAAAATACAGAATGTCCCCAGGAACCGCTTTATGGCTGCCTTGCTGTTGTATAAGCCTGAGATCACTGTCATAGTGCCAATCATACAACAGCATATCTGCAAAAATCTGATTAAACTCACTTTCTAGAATGGAATCCAGTACTCCTTTGTACAACACAATAACCATTGCTGTTGCACATTCAAAAGCGTATTGTTGACCGTTTATAAAGATATCTTTGATTCCTTGCGCCGGAGTGACACCTGCTTTGATCCGGAAACCGCCTTTTTCCGTTAACTCCCAAAATTGTGGGTTGCAACGCGCGGTAGCAAAAGTGGCGAAGGATACACCACTTTGATGCAATGCTTGTGCGGACTCTACAATCCGCGATCTTAAAATCATTTCAAACTGTAATCGCTGCATGTTGTAACCCCCCGATTCATATTTAACGTTTAGTAACTAATATTATATGTGTTCAGGAGTGCAAGTTGCTTGGTTAACATAGAAAGAAAGCAAAAGAGGAGCGGCTAATGACTGTCCTGTACAAGGAATTTTCTGTTATAAAGGTGGACATACTTTGAACAGCTTGGACATAGAATGGTACAAGACTTGCTCAAAACCGGAGGAATCCAAATGTTTAAAAAAAAACAACATATCCATGCGGACCACAGCCATTTTAAGAATAAGGCACGCGCATTTGTTTTACCGCTAGCGCTTATGCTTGTTTTGTCATTGCCGCTTACATTGCTGAGTCCACAGCCTGTTCTGGGAGCGGTGACAACAGAAGCAACACCACCCGCGTTAGGAACTCATGCACAGGCTGCTTCTTTAATTGATGTCACATCAGGACGGATCATATATTCAGCCGAAGGTGACCGGGAGCTCCGAATAGCTAGCCTAACTAAAATTATGACTGCGATTGTAGCCATTGAACATGGACGCTTGCAGGACCGAGTAAAAGTGAGTTCAACGGCGTATGCCAAAGAAGGCTCCTCGCTTTTTCTGCAAATGGGTGAACAAATGACGCTGGAAAATATGCTATACGGCTTAATGCTCCGTTCGGGTAATGATGCAGCTTCTGCCATTGCCGAGCATGTGGGGGGGACAGAGGAGGGGTTTGTCCATTTAATGAATGACAAGGCGGTTCAGCTTGGGCTAAACCATACGCATTTTGCTAATCCTCATGGGCTGGATGCCGATGGACATTATTCCTCAGCCAACGATATGGCCCGGCTCACTGCTTATGCGCTGCATAACCCAACTTTTGCCCGTATCGTAAAAACAGAACTGAAAAAAGCACCGAACCCCAACGATTCCTGGGACTATTCATGGCATAATAAAAATAAAATGCTGCGGCTGTATGAGGGAGCTGACGGTGTAAAAACAGGCTTCACTAAAAAAGCGTTTCGTTGCCTGGTCAGCTCGGCCACACGTGAGGGGCGCCAGCTCGCTGCTGTTACCTTGAATGACGGGGACGATTGGAATGACCATGCCCGTATGCTTGATTACGGCTTTCGATATTATCCTCTCATTCCGATTACGGACAAGCAGCAGCCTATTGATGGTTACCCCCTCTTGACAGGGGCGAGTTTTTCTTATCCTCTACATGATGGTGAGAAGACTCAATTGCACAAAAGACTGGTGTTGTTTAAAAATTCCGCTTCGGCGGATAGAGCTGACGTGTCTTTTGGTTTACGAGGACGGGTCGAATTTTTACTGGAAGGTAAATTGATCGGTTCTGTTCCTGTATATGAAAAAGGTAGTAAGCTGCCTACTCAAACTATTGTACAGCCACAGCAGGAGGCTCCGACTGCACAAGTTCCTGCAAACCATACTCAGCCACGAGGTTGGACGAGCAAATGGAATGAAATTCTTAAAAATCTGTTCAGATCATAAGGCAAGTAGGCTTGATGCTATAAAGCTGCGGTGTCACATCATTGGGAAAAGGGGGAATCAGTCATGATTCATCTCATATGGGTGGCTTTGATTTGTATAGGATTTGTATTTGCAGCCGCACAGGGAAATATAGAGGTGGTGACGAAGGCGGCTTTTGACGGGGCAACTACGGGTGTTACAGTATGCTTTGGACTGATAAGTGTGCTGGTATTCTGGATGGGCATGATGAGGTTGGCTGAAGACGGTGGGCTCTTGCAGAAAATATCTAAGCTGCTTTCTCCTTTGGTCGCCTTTCTCTTTCCTGATGTTCCGCGTAATCATCCCGCTATGGGCTACATTTTGTCCAATATGAGCGCCAATCTGCTCGGACTGGGGAATGCAGCAACGCCCATGGGGATCAAAGCGATGCAAGAGTTACAAACACTCAATCCTGATAAGCAAACTGCTACACCTGCCATGTGTACGCTACTCGCGCTGAATACAGCCAGCATTACGCTTATTCCTACAACGTTGATCGCCATTCGGCTAAATTTTCATTCCGCACACCCAGCAGAAATCGTCGGAACGACACTGGTGGCGACCGCAATAGCCACCTTTGCTGCCATTGCGGCGGATCGTTGGTATCGTAGTCGAGAATTGCGCCGCCGTCCTCCAGCGAATCCGCCATCCCAGACCTCCTTGGCGCCACGTACCTCGCAAGCACCAACATCTGTGGCTTCTTCACATGTACCGCCCATATCTTCACCTGCCGTGCCGCGAACGGGAATCACAGCTACCAAGGGCAGGGACACCACTTGGAAAGGATGAGGGAGGCATGCTAAATTTTATTAACCTCGTATCGACTTGGGCCATCCCGGTTATTCTCGCTTTTATTCCTTTATATGCATATGCCAAAAAGGTCCCTGTCTACGATTCTTTTGTAGATGGAGCCAAAGACGGCTTTTCTACCGCCATCAGCATTATTCCTCATCTTGTAGGTATGATGGTGGCGATTAGCATTTTTCGAGCATCCGGCGCTTTGGACTATGTAATATCCTGGGTAACCCCGTGGATTAAAAACTGGGGCGTACCTGGCGAGGTACTGCCTTTAGGTTTGCTCCGTCCATTGACAGGCACTGGTTCACTTGCGTTCACGACGGATCTAATTCGCACTTATGGTCCCGATTCCATGATCGGTCGGATTGCTTCAACGATTCAGGGCAGTACAGATACGACACTGTATGTATTAACTGTATATTTTGGTGCGGTAGGTATCCGCAATGGACGATATGCCTTGAAGGTGGGACTATTTTCAGATGTGGTTGGTTTTGTGGCGGCTATTGCCATTTGTTTGCTTGTATTTTGAATTTTGCATCGTTTTTTGAACGGGGGTTGTGATTTTGCTCATGGATGGGTATCATTAGCATGAGGTGAATTAGCGAACATGGAAAGATTGCAGAAAATATTGGCCCAAGCCGGTGTAGCTTCCAGACGTAAATGTGAGGAGCTTATTCAGGCGGGCAGTGTGGAAGTAAACGGGGTTACCGTAACTGAGCTGGGAACGAAAGCAGACCCTGATCAAGATATGATTACAGTAAAGGGACGCCCGATCAAAACTGAGAAAAAAATCTATTTGATGATGAACAAACCCAAAGGGGTCATTACAAGCGCTTCCGATCCGGAAGGTCGCAAAATTGTGTCTGACTATCTAAAAGGCGTCAAGGAACGCGTATATCCGGTCGGACGTCTTGATTACGACACCGAAGGGCTGCTGTTGCTTACCAATGACGGAGAGTTCGCCAATCTGCTCACCCATCCCAAGCATCATGTGCCGAAGACGTATGTGGCTACAGTCAAAGGCGTTCCGCACGGTACTGAGCTGGACAAGCTGAAAAAAGGAATCGTGCTGGAGGATGGCATTACTGCACCGGCCGAGGTAGAATATAAGGATGTAGATCCGGACGGTAAGGAATCTGTGATCCAGATTACCATTTATGAAGGCAGAAATCGCCAGGTAAGACGGATGTTTGAGGCCATTTCGCACCCAGTCATCAGACTCAAGCGGATTGCTTTTGGGGATCTATTGCTTCAAAACTTGAAGCGTGGTCTCACCAGACCCCTAACCAAGGACGAAATCAACCGTCTCATTCAACTTGCCAAATCAGACAACACGAAAAAGAAACGGACAGGACGGGGGTCATAACCCCGGCCTTTTTGGCGTAAAGAGACTATTGGATGAGAGTAAAGTTTGACCAAGCACGGGAAAATAGTAAAATAGAGAGAATGCTTTTTTTAGCGAAGGGGCTGGGAATATGTCAGAACAAAGCAACCGCATATTAATTGTAGATGATGAAGAACGCATTCGCCGCCTTCTGCGGATGTATCTGGAAAAAGAAGGATACGAGATTGAAGAAGCTGAGGATGGCGAGATTGCTCTCCAAAAAGCGACTGCAAGCGATTACAGTATTATTTTGCTCGATGTGATGCTTCCGGGTATGGACGGGATTGAAGTGTGTACACGGCTGCGCCAAACCAAATCTACACCTGTGATTATGCTGACAGCCAAAGGCGAGGAAGTGAACCGCGTGCAAGGCTTCGAAGTCGGAGCTGATGATTACGTGGTCAAGCCCTTCAGCCCGCGAGAGGTCATTTATCGGGTAAAGGCAATTTTACGACGGTCGTCGGAGACTGCTTTTTTAACGAAAGAGGCTGTGCCAAGCAATAGTATTGTTTTTCCAAATCTTATTATTGAGCATGATGCACACCGGGTAACTGCAGGCGGAATTGAAATCAGTCTAACGCCTAAAGAGTACGAGCTGTTGCATTATTTGGCGGTGTCGCCAGATAAAGTCTTCTCACGCGAAGAACTGCTGAAAGATGTTTGGAATTACGAATTTTTTGGTGATCTACGCACTGTGGACACGCATGTGAAACGGCTTCGTGAAAAGCTGAATAAGGTATCGCCAGAGGCAGCGGCTATGATTACGACCGTATGGGGCGTAGGTTATAAGCTGGAGGTTCCAAAATAACGTGAACTTCTGGAGATCGCTGGTAGGCAAGCTGTGGATCACCATCATTTGTCTTGTAGGTTCTGTGCTTATTTTTCTAGGGCTTTTTTTATTGCCGTACATCAACAGAAATTTTGCAGCACATGAATCGACGGAGATCAAGCATTTATTCACCTATACATGTATTGTCGGATTTTTATTGACGACCTTTTTTGCTCTATTTCTTTTTACTAAAATCACACAGCCTATGCAGCTGTTGATTCAGGCGGCGAATGCCATCCGTGAGGGAAGGTATGATACTCGGCTTTCGCTGGTGACCAGCGATGAAATTGGAGAGCTGGCGAAAACTTTTAACCATATGTCTACGGAACTGGAAGCGACGATCCGCAGTCTGAATGAGGAGAAAAACCACTTATCCAGTGTGCTGCGAAGTATGTCTGATGCCGTATTTACCTTCGACAGAAGTGGACAAATCATCTTGACGAATCCGCCTGCACAAAGTTTGCTGGATATTTGGGAAAAGCTGGAGTGGCAGGGGCGTGATCTGGAGGAATTCGGAGCTTCTGTGCCTGAGCCTTTGCTGCCTTTGTTCCATACGGTTATGGACAGAGGCGAGGATGTCGGAGACTACATCCATGTCAAGAAAGGCTCGTGGTCAGTGCAAATGGCGCCGCTGTATACAGATAACGCTATTCGTGGTGCAGTAGCTGTACTTAGAGATATTACGGAAGAAGTAAAACTTGAGAAGATGCGTAGCGATTTTGTAGCCAACGTATCCCATGAAATCCGTACACCCTTATCTATGATGCAGGGATACAGTGAGGCTTTGCTGGACGGCATGGCGGGTTCACCGGAAGAGTCTGAGGAGCTAGTACAGGTTATCCATGATGAATCATTGCGTATGGGAAGATTAGTCAAGGATCTGCTGGATCTGGCCCGAATGGAGGCAGGTCATACAGACATGTACCGTCAGGAAGTGGATGTGAATGAACTGATCGAGCGTGTTCACCGGAAATTTACGGTTCGTTCCAAGGAACGGGGACTGACACTCGATTATTATGAGTCAGATCAACACTTGCTGTTGCCTGAGGCAGATGAAGACCGACTGGAGCAGGTGTTGACCAATTTGCTGGATAATGCGTTCAGACATACACCCTCTGGGAAAAAAGTTACCATTGCGGCGGATCAAATTCGGGGAGAACGGAATGAGTTAATCCGCATTCGTATTAAAGATGAAGGTGTGGGCATTGCCAGTGAGGACCTACCTTATATTTTTGACCGCTTCTACAAGGCAGACAAGGCTAGAGTACGTGGTGAGGACAAAGGGACTGGTCTGGGGCTTGCCATTGTTAGAAACATCGTAGAGGCTCACGGAGGCTCTGTCTCAGCTGCTAGCGTACTGGGAGAAGGGACGGAATTTACTATTTTGCTGCCAATCTCCATCAAAACAAGACAGGGCTCTGTAACAAGCTTATAACGACGGCTCATATGTCCCAGTTTGCAGGCATCCTCGGAAGAGGGTGCTTTTTGTTGAAAAATCAACATTTATCTTGTTCAACGTGGAACATTCAGTTTCAAGATGGATGCTTCTATGTTAGATAAGGGTATAAGAAAAGGCGCCTCGGTAGCCGGGCGCCTCTCTTTATAAATAAAACCAAGGAAGTTTTCACACTGACTGGAACTAATCCAGCACTACTTCTTGGGCAGTATTCAGTTCTGGCAAGCCTACGAGTTGAATCAGTACGTCTTTAGGCACAGCTTTGTCAACGGTCAGGATCATGATAGCTTCACCGCCAACAATTTTACGACCTACTTGCATAGAAGCGATGTTGACGCTGTTCTCCCCAAGCAAGGTGCCGACACGGCCGATAATGCCGGGTTTATCATTGTGTGAGATGAGCAGGAAATGAGCCTCCGGTGCCACATCTACTGGGAACTGGTTCAATCGAACAATACGTTCACCATAGCCTGCGAGCAGGGTGCCGGAAACACGTTGTTCTTCACCGCTTTGCGTTTT
Source organism: Paenibacillus sp. lzh-N1 (assembly GCF_002872435.1). NCBI lineage: Bacteria > Bacillati > Bacillota > Bacilli > Caryophanales > Paenibacillaceae > Paenibacillus > Paenibacillus sp. lzh-N1. The sequence goes on from NZ_CP025696.1 coordinate 4,048,071, forward strand.
GAGCGTAACGGTGATCAGGTTGGTAAAGCCCTTGGTGGCAGGCGCCTGAGAGACGATGAGATGAACGTCACGTGTTTTGGCAAGATGCACAGAGTTTACGATGTTCACATCGCTGCCCAGATGACGGCTAAGTACGCCTTTCAAAATATAACGTGTGAGCGGCTGTGTATCCACAGAAGACAAATCGCCAGCGTAATCCACCTGGATTTCACGTACAGCCTGGTTGGTGATCTGAGCGGCAAAGCTGCCCAGCTTCTCTCCGAGTGAGAAATATGGCTGCAATTGCGTCATGACATTGGATGGTACTGGAGGCATGTTGACCGCATTTTTAAACGGCTCATCCCGTAAAATATGCAGCACCTGCTCAGACACGTCGATCGCCACGTTCTCCTGAGCTTCGACAGTCGATGCACCCAGATGTGGTGTAACGATAATTTTTGGATGGCTCAGGAACGGATGATCCTGTGCTGGTGGTTCCGACTCGAATACGTCAAAGGCTGCACCGGCAACGATACCTTCATCAATAGCTTCAACAAGTGCCATTTCATCGATAACTCCGCCTCGGGCACAGTTGATGATGCGCATTCCTTTCTTCATCACTTCAAACTGCGGACGTGCGATCATATGCTTGGTTTCTGGTGTTAATGGCGTGTGTACGGTCATGAAATCTGCGTTGCGGATAATTTCGTCCACGCTGGCCAGCTTGATGCCCAGCTTCTCAGCGCGTTCTTCAGTCAGAAACGGATCATAACCGAGGATGTTCATGCCAAATGCTTTGGCGCGTTTAGCTACCTCACTGCCGATACGTCCCATGCCGAGGACTCCAAGTGTTTTGTTACGCAGTTCGACACCGAGGAATGTTTTACGATCCCATGTACCACCGATGGTTTTAGCGTAAGCCTGTGGAATATGGCGAGCCAGTGCCATCATCATGGCAAAAGTGTGCTCACATGTCGTAATTGTATTGCCGTCAGGAGCATTAATAACGATAATCCCGCGTTGTGTTGCTGCTTCAAGGTCGATGTTGTCCACTCCGACCCCAGCACGTCCGACAACCTTGAGGTTTTTACCTGCCGCCATGATGCGTTCGGTTACCCGGGTTTGACTTCGGACGAGTAATGCGTCATAGTCACCAATAATTTGAACCAATTCATCCTCGCTGAGACCTGTGTTCTTGTCCACCGTGACATCGTCTGCATCCATCAGCTGCTGAATGCCCAGGTCACTGATTGGATCGGATACTAACACTTTAAACATTTGGTTTCCTCCTCAAAGTTAACTTCTTTTATGGACAGGATGTACTTCAAACTGAAATACATTCCATAAAGAACATGAAAAAACTTGAAATGCTTCTAAAAAGTACAGGAGAGCGGTCGAAACACTAGTGTGATAACGCATTGACGCAGAAAAGGAATAAAATAGTATTTTGCACCAAACTGACAACCAAAGGCCTTATGCGGAGTCGCTTTACGGTTTTCGGGCATCAAAAAAACTCCCGAATCACATACTATCTCCATAGTAAGGGACGAGAGTTATCGTGGTACCACCCTAATTCGCAGCCATTTCGCAATGGACTGCCTTCAGCGGTCATATAATGACCGAAAGGATAACGGTTTTCTGCCGATTGCATCTAATGTCGGAAAATGATTCCCTAGACCTCGATGCAATAACTCAGGAGCGCTGAAAGTAGTTACTTCGCCACCGGCTTCCACCCAAGCACCGGTTCTCTGAGGACGAAATCAATACCTTTTCTCCATCATTGTTGTTGTCGCTAATAATTTTTTCATAATGTATCATGGCTTACATGGGCATGTCAATAGGACATGCGACATGTGTGGATAGACGACTAGATACATAGCTACAGAATGCGGAAAAATTAAGATTTAAGTCTTCTTGAATCCGCCCGACTTTTTGGCTATGATGCTAAAGAAGACTAAGCAGAGGACTAACTAACTATGAAAAAGCTTAAAGTGAAATGGAAAAGAGCGCAAATTCATCAATTGAACGACCGCTTGCTGCTTTACAATTTATATCTAACTCAGGGTCTGACCCTGCTGATTGGCGCAATCTGGATTATATTTCAGAAAAGAAATGTGTTTGAACTGTTTGCATTGCCCAACACTGTACACGTCTTATGGTGGGGATTGGGACTGGCGGCCGCTATGCTATTAGTGGATCTGCTGCTATCTCGGATCATGCCTGAGGATGCCATGGATGACGGTGGTATTAATCAAATGCTGTTTCAAAAGCGACCGGTTTGGCATATTATTTGTATAGCTGCTATCGTTTCCATCTGTGAGGAACTTTTGTTTAGAGGTGCGATTCAGTACAGCTTTGGTCCTTATTGGACAAGCATTTTGTTTGCGGTTATTCATATCCGATATTTACGGCATTGGATTCCCACGGGCTGGGTTTTCCTTAGCAGTTATGGATTGGGATATATATATGTGCAGACAGGCAGCCTGTGGGCACCAATCATTTGTCATTTTGTGATTGACCTTATATCTGGCTTAGCGTTACGTTTTCGGAGGTATGAAGAATGAATCAGGAACTTAGCAGAGTGCAGACCTATGGTAGCCGCCGAAATGGTCGCAAAGGCAAGGAGGAGGACAGGTCAAAGCCCAAACCGGTTCGCTCCCGTGCTTCACGGCCCATGCCAGAATTGGCTGACGTTGCCGCTGCACCAGAAGTTGCTGTGACAATGGAGGAAGACATTCCTGCCAGTGAGTACCGAACACGGACAGAAATGTTTCCGTCCCGCCGTATTCGGGTAAGTAAGTGGTTTTTAAATTTTTTGAGCACTCTTTTTGTGCTTATTACAGCAGCGTTACTATGGTGGGGAATTAAGGGTGCACCACCCATTAGTGAAATGCTGTGGTGATATAAAGGCATTGTGACAGCGTGCGTCTAGTACGTGCGTGCAACGTTACGCTAAAAAGGCCTCCATCTCCCACAAGTTATGTGGAGATGGAGGCCTTTTTACATTATTTATTTTTACGTCATCTACATTTGACCATACGAGCATATGCACAAGTGACTATTAACTGGCAGGAATCTCAATGCTTTGTGGATCGACAAATTGATAACCCTTCTGCTCAAGGCGCGTCAATAGACTGTCCAGTGCCTCCGCTGTCCATGGCAGTTCATGCATCAAAATATTGCCGCCTGGATGAAGTTGTTCTGTTACGTTTTTGAGAAGTGTCTCCGTTTTATGAGGTTGATTTTTTTTCATGGTCCAGTCCAGAGAACCTACGGACCATGTCATATACAAGAGCCCATTTTCCTTCGCCACCTTGCGACCTACGTCTCCACCAGCACCATGAGGCGGACGAAAGAATACGGGTGCTTGGCCTGTAGTATCTTTAACGATTTTTTGTACCGCTTCAATCTGTTTTTTGACCTCAGCCTCAGACTTGTTCTTGAGAACGATGTGGTCCCAGCTATGGTTGCCAATGGGCTGTCCACGATCATGGATAAGCTTGAGCAACTCAGGATGTTCTTTTACACGATAACCGTTTACGAAGAAAATCGCTTTTGCCTTGTGCTTATCCAAAATATCTATGATTTTGTTAATCATGACCGCTTCCTTCGGACCATCATCAAAAGTCAGCAACACCACTCTTTTTTCGGCACCTTGTTGTTTAGGAATTACATTATAAGCTTTGTCCAAGCGATACATTTTGTTAGTGGTAACCGCAGTTGTCGAAACTGTAGTTCCGTTACTCCCAACGGCGGTTTTGTCATTTTGTGTATTTGTTGTACTCACTGATTTTTGCTCATCACTGTCTGCTTGCTTACTGCTTCCTTTTGGGGAAGATATACTGCTCTGATCTTTGGCACTGTTACTTGAATCAGAAGTTACTGAATCCTGATGGTTACTGGAATCCGCAGATTCCGGCTTCGTCGCAGTGCAAGCACTAAGCAGCAGACATACTGTTAGCAAAATGACTGCTGTTTTTGTACCCATTAATTCATCTCACCTTCCTATATTTATACCGTATGAGTTTGTCTCTGCTGACGAACACTATGCTTGATTCTACCACAAAGGGAGGTTCTAATTGTGAAAACATCTTCATTTTTCCTGGGAATCGTCTTGGGGGCTGTCGCAAGCTCTCTGATCTCTCGTAACCGCAATGGTTTGGGCTTATCCATGGACATGGGCGGAAAAAAAGGCGGAAATTTGGTGCAGAAAGCTCGTACAAAAATGATGGACGCCGCTTTTCCAGGCATGGGTGATATTGCGCTGAATACACAAGACACCCACAAGGATCATGATCATCGTTCACAAGCAGATAAAACCGTGCATAACGCCCAAACTGCCAAGAGCAAGGAAGAGAATATGAAGTTGATTAAAGAGTTTATTAGCACAAGTCCCGATGTTAAACGTGAGGTCGAGCAAATACTGAAAGAAACTCATACAGCCGTACCGGGATTGTAACCCGAAACCTCTATTCCGAATCATTTTGCGGCTTTTTTGTTAAAGCCGTTCAAATGATTCTTTTTTTTATCATTTTTATTCGTGCATTTACGATTATAAAATGATAACATGATTACATAGAACCATTTTCATCACAGGAATCATATTTGAATCATAATCTGCTAATAACACTCGGCTGCCAGGAGGAGGGTCCAGTATGAAAATAGAAAGATTAAGTCAGGACAAGATACGGATTTTCCTTACCTTTGACGATTTAAGCGAACGGGGTATCCAAAAGGATGATATGTGGCAAGAAATTCCAAGAGTTCATGAGCTGTTTACTGAAATGATGGATCAGGCATACAGCGAACTGGGCTTCGATGCCACGGGACCGTTAGCTGTTGAAGTCTTTGCGCTTCCTGCTCAGGGAATGGTTGTTATCGTCACTCGGGGAAAATACGATCACCAGCAGTACGGTTCGGGTCCCGATGAGGAGCTTCCAGAGGAAGTCTACGAAATGGAAGTCACAATGGAGCACAGTGATTCCATCGTTTACGCGTTTAGCGATTTCGAAGTACTCATAGAAGCGGCTCATATGCTCCGCAGCAACACTACGGAAGCAGGTAAGCTGTATCATTATAGAGGAAAATGGATTTTGCATTTGGAGCCAGAAGAAGTAGAAGAGTCCAAGCTTGCAGCCTTAATCGCGATTTTGGCTGAATTTGGAGAAGGTTCATCCGTAACACCAGCTATGCTGGAAGAGTATGGAAAGTTGGTCATTCCTGAACAGGCAGTTGCTGTCATCTGCACCCATTTTGACAGCCGTTCTTGATTTTTTAGAAAGCGATAATGAAGTTAATTTGTCGGCTCTGCGCTGAAAGCAGGGCCGACTCATTTTTATGGAGGGATGATCGGTGCTTCTGTTTTCTGTTTTAGCGGCAGCTACAGCGCCGGGTCTCGCCTTATTGATGTACTTTTACTTAAAGGATCGCTATGATTCGGAGCCCCTGCACATGGTTATTAAAGTATTTTTGCTCGGTTTTTTAGTGGTGCTTCCGGTTATGATTTTTCAACGTGGGCTATTGCTTTGGCTAGGAGATGACACTTTAATTCAGGTGTTCGGTATTTCCGCTGGGGTGGAAGAGTTTTTTAAATGGTTCCTGCTGTATCACATCATCTATAACCATACGGAGTTCGACGAGCCTTATGATGGGATATTGTATGCAGCTGCAGTCTCACTCGGGTTTGCCACGGTTGAAAATCTGCTATATGCCTGGGCGGGGCATGCTTCGATCAGCATGATGTTAATGAGATCATTGCTACCGGTATCCGGTCATGCGATGTTTGGCGTTATGATGGGCTACTATATGGGGAAAGCCAAGTTTTCGGTAGACCTGAAGAGTAAATATATGCTGCTTCTGTCATTAGTGCTTCCATGGTTTTGGCACGGAGTATATGATTTAATTTTAACGAAATTTTCACACGACTGGATCTGGTTTATCATTCCACTGATGGCATTTCTATGGTATGGAGGGATGGCAAAAATCAGTCGAGCGAATAATCGTTCTCCTTTTCGAATGTTAAAACGGGAAGAAAAGGTTAATATGTAACGAAATGGGACACACTGATCTGACAAACCTGTTAGAGAAAGAGGTGTCTTTTTTGCGTATAAAAGTAAGAATTCATTGTAAAAGATGCGGAGAACGCTTTGTGCTGAGAGGGCGAATGGAGCAAGGGCAGATTCAGACCGGCTTTAAACGCTGTATTTGCGATAACTGTGAGTTTATTGTTGAAGTCATGGAAAACCATGCATAAGAGAGCTTTCTTCTTGTCACACTATCGGTAGTGTATTTGAAGAAAGGAGACTCCCAATATGTATAAGCGACTTAGTGCCGTATTGTTCCCGGTGGTTACCCTGATTATGATAGGAGCATTTGTGTGGGGTTATCAGCAAAGCCAGATGAGAAGAGAGGTGTCTTCTCAGGCAAATAGAATGTCAATTAAAGCGGAAAATCAATACCAGCGTGCGTTTCACGATTTGTCGTTTCATATGGATCAGTTGCATTCCCAACTCGGTAACGCGGTTGCTGTCCATACTACTTCACATGCGATGCACCGCAAATGCTTGATGAACGTGTGGAGAATTGCAAGTGAAGCCCAAAATGAGGTTAATCAGTTGCCTCTCAATGTAATGCCTTTTAATCATGCTAAAGATTTGCTGTCACATCTATCTGCATTTTCGTATCAGACCGCTGTTCGTGATCTGGATCACGAGCCTTTAAACGAGAAAGAAATTTCGAATCTAAAAACGTTATATAACAATTCCAAGGAAATTTCGAAAAACATGCATGAGGTGCAGCAAAAGGTCATTAGCAAAAACTTGCGTTGGATGGATGTCGATATGGCGGCAGGTTCTCAAACAGGACCGAAGGATAACACCATTATTGATGGCTTCAAAACCGTGGACAAAAAAGTAGAGAACTACAAAGAATTGGATTGGGGACCGTCTGTTGCGAGCATCTATGATAAGCGCTCAGTGAAAAAGTTGAGTCTCCCGGCGCTGGATGCTGGACAAATTAAGCGAAATGCCGCTGACTTTACAGGAAAACCAGAAAGTCAGATTCGTGTGAACGAAAATGGTAAAGGAACAGAATGGGCGTCTTATACGGCTACGTTGTTAAATAAGCAGCAGCCTGTGGCCACGATGGATTTTACGAAAAAGGGCGGCAAGCTCATTTCTTATCATGACATGAGATCAGTAGGTCCTAAAAAAGCAACTCGTAATGAAGCGGTTCGCTATGCAAGTGAGTATCTTGAACAAAAGGGCTACAAAGGAATGAAGCCCGTAGCATATGATGAAAGCGGGAATTTAGCTAACATTACATTTGCGAGCCAACAAGGGGATGTGATTATCTATCCAGAAAAAATCACAGTCAGATCAGGCTTAGATAACGGACAAGTGATTGGTTTTCAATGCAGCGATTATGTATATGAGCACAGTCACCTCCGTCGCATTCCTCAGGCAAAACTGAATTTGAATGAAGCGCGAGCGAAGTTGAATCCTGAGTTTCGCGAAACTTACCACCGCAAAGCACTAATTGAAAATGAACTGTCGAATGAAGTTCTGTGCTATGAATTTGGCGGTAAAATTAACGGTTCCATTTATCGAATTTACATTAACGCGAACACGGGAATGGAAGAAACGATTGAACAGGTAAAAGATTCAGATGAAGCACAAGTTACGGCAAGTAATGCCTAGTTGATTACACTGAAATGAATCTATAGTCACTCTAAGCCTCCTTTATTAAGGAGGTTTTTTGTGCTTTAGTCATGGCTCTAGCAAATATAATGCTTAATATAGGCAAAAAGTCGTGGTATTATATACCTTAATTATAGTTTTGAATGGACAAGGATGGTGAATCGTTTGTTTCCAAAAATTAATGATGTGTTATACATACAAGTTGCCGGTACCGATCAGAAGGAGGAATCTTTTGAATATAAGTCGCGTATTGCGGAAGAGGACTCACAGAACTTTCTAATTGAAATTCCCATGTCACAAACAAGCGGACACTTGAAAAAGCTGTTTCTTGGGGAAGAACTGTCTATATTTTTTATGAGTGAGGGTGGAATTAAAAACTATTTTAATACCCACGTTACGGGCTTTAAAGATGACGTCCTCCGGATGGTTCGTATTCACAAGCCTGCTCCGGACAGCATCAGCAAAATTCAGCGTCGAAACTTTCTTAGGGTAAAGGCCAACTTGGAAATTGCGGTTAAGCATGGTGCAAACGAATCTAGATTTGTAGCAGAGACGCATGATGTGGGAGGTGGAGGCGTATCTTTTCAGACTCAGGGCTCACATCATCTTGAAGAAGGAGAATCATTGTCTTGCTGGATTTTGGTTCCATATAAAAACGGCACTCAAGAGCATGTTCCGTTCCAATCTGAAATTGTACGCATTCAGCAGATGGAAAATGGCCGCGAACTCATTATGCTGAAATATGAGAAAATCGCTGATCAAGAGCGCCAAAAACTGATTAAATATTGTTTTGAAAGACAGTTGGAGTTCCGGGGGAAATCGTAATCATCCGAAGCTTTTCTTTTTTAGTAAACCTGTCGCTTATTTTGCATCGCCTATAAATGTGTGGTATAATTTTCACGTCGCAGGCAATGCCTGCTTTTTTCTTGAGGTTAGGTTAGGAGGAATTCCCTGTTGGCAAGGCAACATGCATCTTCAATTAACAAAATAAATGTAGCCATTGATGGACCTGCTGGCGCAGGGAAAAGTACAGTGGCCCGCCTGGTGGCGAAAGCACTTTCCTATGTATATGTAGATACCGGAGCCATGTATCGAGCAGCAACGTGGTACATGATGTGCAAAGAAATTCCTGCAGAAAATGTACAAAAAGTGCTTCAACATGTACCTGAGCTGGTGATTGAATTAGTACCGGACCCTACAGGCCAAAAGGTTTATTGTAACGGGGAAGATGTAACCACTGTGATTCGTTCGATGGAAGTGACTAGCAATGTGTCACAGTATTCAAGTATTGCTGGTTTACGTACACGCTTGACCGAAAACCAGCGTGAAATGGCTGCGCGTAAGGGTGTCGTTATGGACGGACGCGATATTGGAACAACTGTGCTTCCCGATGCGGAAGTTAAAGTGTTCATGACCGCAAGTGTTCAGGAACGTGCCTCACGTCGTTTTAAAGAACTGAGCGAAACTGATAATATCACTCTGGAACAGCTTGAACGTGACATTGCGGCACGTGATAAGTTTGATGAGGAGAGGGAGGTATCCCCGCTTCGTTGCAGTGAGGACGCCATCGTGCTTGATACGACCCATATGGGCATTCAGGATGTCGTTGATACGATCGTATCTTATTGCTTAACGGAGAAGGATGGAGAGATCAGCCAATGATATATACTGTATGCGCCAGTATTTTGCGTCTCATTTACCGCTTTCTGTTTAGGCTTGAGGCGGTAGGCAGGGAAAATGTTCCTGCTGAGGGTGGAGTGCTGTTGTGTTCTAATCATATTAGTAATCTTGACCCTCCTACAGTTGGCATTTTGCTGAAGCGAAAGGTTCACTTTATGGCTAAAGCAGAGCTGTTTAATGTTCCTGTGCTGGGACCACTGATCGACAAACTGGGAGCTTTTCCAGTCAAACGTGGTGGTGTGAGTAAGGAATCCATTAAGCTGGCATTGAACATTTTGCGTGACGGTAAGGTTATGGGGATTTTTCCCGAAGGCTCCAGAGGAGCTGGAGGAATTGGTAAAAAGGGTGCTGCCAGTTTTGCACTGCGTAGTGGAGCGGCTGCCGTTCCGGTCGCCATTATTGGTGATTACAAGCTTTTCCGTAAAACGAAAGTGATATACGGTAAACCTGTTAATTTGGACGCTTACCAAAAGGGTGCCGATGTCGAAGGAGATCCTCTTGAACTGGCAACAGAAGCAATTATGTCACGTATTCGCACAATGAAGGAAACTGGTGAGCCTACGAATGATTAAAAGGCTTGCATGAATTGTGTCTAAGCTTGGAAAACTAGAGCAAAAATGTATTTTGTTTTGAACTCTGCTATGCGCAGGTTTAAATAAATGGTTTTTTTGAATTGAGGAGGGTATTGACATGTCGGAAGAAATTAAAAATCAAGAAGCTGCTGAAGCGGCAAATCAAGACGAGCTCGATCAAATCGTTTCCCTGAAAAAAGGTGACACCGTTAAGGGTACAATTGTGAAATTGGAAGATAACCAAGCGGTAGTAAGCATTGGATATAAATACGATGGAGTTATTCCAATTCGCGAATTGTCTTCTGGTCTGGATAATGCAGAAGAAGCAGTACAAGTAGGCCAAGAGGTTGAAGCTAGAATTATCAGCATCGACGACGGCAAGGAAAAACTTGTTCTGTCCAAACGTGCAATCGACAGTGAAAATGCTTGGGAAAAGTTGGAGCAACTGTTCGAAAGCAAAGAAGTATTTGAAGTTGTTGTGAATGATGTTGTTAAAGGCGGCATCGTAGTAGACGTGGGTCTGCGCGGATTCATCCCTGCATCCATGGTAGAACGCCATTTTGTTGAAGATTTCAGTGATTACAAAGGCCGCACATTGCGTGTTGTTGTAAAAGAACTGGATCGTGAAAACAACAAAGTGATCCTTTCCCAAAAAGACGTTCTGGAAGCAGAATTCGAAGCTAACAAGCTTAAAGTAATGGCTGAGCTGAAAGAAGGACAAGAAATTGTTGGTACGGTTCAACGTCTTACTCAGTTTGGTGCTTTCGTAGATGTTGGCGGAGTGGACGGTCTGGTTCACGTATCTGAAATTGCTTGGACTCATGTTGATAAGCCTTCTGACGCTGTTTCCGAAGGAGATCAAGTGAAAGTGAAAGTCTTGAAAGTAGATCCTGAAAAAGGAAAAATCAGCCTGAGCATGAAAGCTGCACAGCCTGGTCCTTGGGAATCAGCTGCTGGACAATTCAATAACAATGACATCGTAACTGGTGTTGTTAAACGTTTGGTTAACTTCGGTGCATTCGTTGAGATTGCTCCTGGTGTGGAAGGTTTGGTTCATATTTCTCAAATTTCCCACAAACACATTGGAACTCCACAAGAAGTTCTGGAAGAAGGACAAGAAGTTAAAGTTAAAATTCTTGAAATGAATCCTTCTGAAAAACGTGTTAGCCTGAGCATTAAAGAAACTGAGGAAGCTCCTGAAGCCGCTCCAAAAGCAGAAAGAGCACCACGTGCATCACGCGCGCCTCGTGAGGAACTGAATAATCCTAACGTTTCCCTCAACAATTCCGGACTGAGCATTACGCTTGGCGAGCGTTTTGGCGATAAGCTGAACAAATTTAAATGAGTTTAAATCAATACATTTTATTATAAGCATAACGTACACCATCGGCGGACCCAGAGGGTTCGCCGATTGTTGTTACGTCACTATATCGCCAATAGGTATGTTTTTTGCTATGATGATAGCGGAAGAATTGACAGGAGGAGTGAATTTATGGCAAGACCCGTTGTGGCTATCGTTGGTCGTCCGAATGTGGGTAAGTCCACGATTTTTAATCGGATTATCGGGGATCGTTTGTCCATCGTGGAAGATAAACCGGGAATCACTCGTGACCGTATTTACGGTATATCGGAGTGGAATGGTAAATCCTTCAGTATTATTGACACCGGCGGCATTGAGATTGATGGTGAGGATGTTATCTTGAAGTCCATCCGTATGCAGGCCGAACTTGCAATAGAAGAAGCAGATGTTATTGTGTTCATGAGCGATGCAAAAGCAGGAATAACGCAAGCGGATGAAGAGGTAGCTCAAATGCTATATCGTTCGGGTAAACCGATCATCGTAGCAGTAAACAAGGTGGACAACCTCAGTCGCGCCGATCTGATCTATGAGTTTTATTCTTATGGATTTGGTGATCCAATTGCTGTTTCTGGTAGTCATGGCACAGGGATCGGTGATTTGTTGGATGCAATTACGTCCAATTTACCTGAGCTAGAAGAAGATCATTATGACGAAGACGTTATACGTGTCGCTTTGATCGGACGTCCGAATGTAGGTAAATCTTCACTCGTTAATGCCATTTTAGGAGAAGAACGGGTTATTGTCAGTGACATTGCAGGTACAACACGTGATGCAATTGACACGCCTTTTGAAAAAGACGGACAAAAGTATGTACTGATTGATACGGCAGGTATGCGCAAACGTGGTAAAGTATACGAAACGACAGAAAAATATAGTGTAATGCGTGCGATGCGTGCCATTGAGCGTGCAGATGTTGTACTGGTCGTTATTAACGGCGAGGAAGGCATCATTGAGCAGGATAAACACATTGCAGGCTATGCTTATGAAGCGGGTAAAGCCTCGTTGTTTGTCGTTAATAAATGGGATGTCGTAGATAAAGACGATAAAACGATGCACCAGTTTGAGACGAAAATCCGTGACCACTTTCTGTTCATGACCTATGCTCCGATTGTGTTCTTATCTGCAAAGACAAAGCAACGTCTGCAAAAGTTGCTTCCAGTTGTGCAGCATGTGGCACAGCAGCATGTCATGCGTATTCAGACACATCTGCTGAATGATGTCATTTCCGACGCGGTTGCCATCAATCCACCACCAACAGATAAGGGCCGTCGTCTGCGTATTAACTATGTGACTCAGGTTGCTGTTAAACCGCCTACGATGGTTGTATTCGTAAATGATCCAGAGATAATGCACTTCTCTTACGAGCGTTATCTGGAGAACAAAATTCGCGCCGCCTTTAATTTTGAAGGAACTCCAATTCGTATATTTACCCGGCGCAAGTCTGACGAAAGTTAGGAGCGAATAGGTTGATTTTACAGATCGTTGCCATCGTACTCAGTTACTTGCTTGGCTCTGTCAGCTTTAGTTTGCTGTATGGAAAATTAAAAGGAATCGACATTCGCCAGCATGGAAGCGGCAATGCCGGTGCGACGAATACGCTGCGCGTGCTTGGAAAAGGCCCAGCTATTCTGGTACTGCTGCTGGACGTACTTAAAGGGGTTATTGCGGTGCTGATAGGGCACTGGTTGGGTGGTGAATCATCCTGGTTACCGGGTTTGTGTGGCATTGCGGCGATTGCGGGCCATAACTGGCCGGTATATTTTCACTTTCGCGGAGGCAAAGGGATTGCGACTGCCATTGGTGTATTGGCATCGCTTGCCTTGCTGCCGGCATTATATGCCGGAATCATTGCGATACTTGCCATCGTAATAACGCGTTATGTATCCCTGGGATCGCTAATTTTTGTTATTTTGACCCCTTGGATATTACTCGTACTTGGTTATGCTTGGCCGTTATTTTGGACAGCTCTAATCATTTGCCTGTTCGCTGTGTGGAGACACCGTACTAATATAGTCAAGTTGGCACGGGGAAATGAGAATAAGCTTGGCTCCAAAGGAGGAGATCGTCTTGTCTGAGAAAATAGCTGTGCTGGTAGCAGGTAGTTGGGGAACAGCCCTAGCTTCCGTACTTGCGACCAATAACAACGATGTCTCTGTCTGGACGAGAAGCGAACAGCAAGCTGCTGAGATCAATGAGAAGCATACGAACGAGCATTATTTACCAGGCTCTATTTTGTCTGATCGCATTTCAGCTACAACGGATATGCAGACTGCGGTATCTGGAGCAAAAGCGGTGATCATCGTATCTCCTTCGTCTGCCGCTCGGCAGGTTGCACGTAGTTTGAAGGCTCATTTCACCAAGGATATGCTGGTAGTACATGCCATTAAGGGCTTTGAAACAGAGACACTCAAGCGTATGTCCACGGTGATCTCGGAAGAGCTGGAAATCGCGGAGGACGATATTGCCGTGCTATCAGGCCCGAGTCATGCGGAGGAAGTGGTGAAGAAATGTCCTACAACGGTTGTTGTAGCTTCTTCCAATGAGAAGGCAGCACAGGCTGCTCAGGGGCTGTTCATGAACTCCTATTTCCGCGTCTATACAAACCGAGATTTGCTCGGTGTCGAACTGTCCGGTGCTTTAAAAAACATTATCGCACTGGGTGCGGGAATGTCGGATGGACTTGGCTTCGGTGATAATGCTAAAGCGGCTTTGTTGACCCGTGGATTGGCTGAGATTACCCGTGCCGGAGTTGAGATGGGGGCTAATCCATTAACCTTTGCCGGACTTGCGGGTATAGGTGATTTAGTTGTGACGGCAACGAGTCGTCACAGCCGCAACTGGCGTGCAGGGTCATTATTGGGACAGGGCCAACAGCTTGATGCCGTACTGGAATCTATGGGTATGGTCGTAGAGGGAATTCGTACGACAAAAGCAGCATACGCTATCTCACAAAAATTAGGTGTTCAAATGCCTATTACAGAGGTGCTGTATGGAGTGTTGTTTGAAGGACGTGACGTCCGCAAAGCTGTTGAGGCATTAATGGGTCGCGATCCGAAAACCGAGATGGAAGTCATGCCGCTTCAAACTTGGGAGCAATGGCATTCATAAGAGTACAGAGGAGCTTCTAAAGTATAAAGGTTGTCTCATGAGTAGATTTTTCTACGATGAGATAGCCTTTTTTAGTTAGGCGTTTGGCATGTCTTTTGTATGCTTAATCACCTTTTGTCTCCGTCACTCATAGACTGAGTTGAGCAATGGCGGAGGAGGGGAGATTGTGAGTAAAAACTTTCCGAAAGATGCATTGAAGGCCATTAACAAAAAAGGCGGCAAAAACATATCCGAAAATGCAGTGAAAAAGCTGGCAGGCACGGTAAAGCCGGACACGCTTCAAAGTGAAACACAGTTGCGTCAGCTTATAAAACAGGTGTCTGCGATGGCTAACATTCCGGTATCGGAAGATACAGTCAGGGATATTGTCGGAGCCGTCAAAAAGAGTGGAATGAATCCTTCCAATATGGAAGCGTTAATGAAAATGATGATGAAAAAATAAAACGCTGGCCGCACGATGGTTCGTTTTTTTACCGTGAACTGGGAAGGTTCGCGGTTTTTTTATATTTTGAGGCAGGAAAGTACTATTCCAGTACACAAAATGTCGAACTGCCATGTCGAACATGTTATAATGATGCCCATCAGGAAACGGGAGGAAAGACAGCAAAGGAGGAAACGATGTTGAAGGAGGCAATATCATCAGTGTTAGTGGACAGGCTTCCTCATGATCTGGCAGTTGCGCTGGGTAGCTTGACTGAGAGCTGGTCAGCGGTGTCGGTTCCATGGATGCTGGGGGGGAGCTGTGCACTACTTGTGCAAGAAGTTGAATTGGATCGTCTGCCTCGGGACATTGATATTTATGCGGATATTCATGCAGCAAAGCTGTTACACGCGCACTCGCCGGGCGTGAGTATAGACCAACAGCAGGTTGATCGTAGCGGATCTTACGTTTCATTGTTAAGCCACTATGAACTGAAGGGATTTCCAGTCGAATTGGTGGGAGGATTTGAGGTTTTATGTGATGGAGCTTTATACCGCTTAGAGGTCGAGCGCCTACTCTGGTCGGCTGGGATACAGCTTGATCTGGAAAATACCTCATTGCGTTTGATGCCTCTCAGCCACGAGTTGCTATTCAATCTGTTGCGAAATCGCCCCGACCGCTATCAAGCGATTGCAAATGTCATGAAGCGAGACCCGCAACGACACATAGGGATACTAAAACAGCTATTGGTCAGTAACATTTGGAATAAGGAGCAGTTGGGCAAGCTTGGAGAGCTTCTCCCTTGGCCAGAACTTCACTCCTTCATCCGAATGAGTAATGAAATATAAGTTGCGTGCGTATTAAGAGGAAAGGTGAATGGAGGACCGTTCATGAATGTGCAGATTACGTTCAAGCCGTCAGGCAGGTGCGTACAGGTCAGTCGGGGTACGTCATTGCTCCAGGCTGCCCGTAAAGCAGGTGTGTATATTCCCACACGTTGTGATGGAAAAGCAGCCTGTCTGATGTGTAAGGTAGAGATAGCACCGGAACGGGCTGAGCTTGCAGGTCGCCCTAATGATGCAGAGCAGCGTAAGCTGGGGCCTTTACTGAATGAAGGAATACGTTTATCCTGTCAAGCCCGTGCTCAGGGTGATATGGAGGTAACCATACCGGAGGATAGGCTCAAGGCAGCTATTAGACGGCAACTGGAGCGTCAGGGGCTGGATGACGAACTGTGGTAATATCGATTATATCAGTAGAACAAAAAACAAAGGATATTTCTCGACGGCTAGAACCGGTCAGAGAAATATCCTTTTTTTATTTAAGTCTAGCAACAAAGTCATGGGGAAATCTTGCTGTGCATATATTAAGTGAGTGGACCCAAACGTAAAATATCTTTCTGCATTGATCACTGTAACGTAATCTATTTTTAAAAAAACTAAACATATTTTACGGAGGGGATACATATGATGGTATCAGTCCAAATGCATGTACGAGTTTACGCCGTTTCGCCGATTCCATCAGTCTCCTGAATCTCGGCGGCGGACGACTTCCGGGCATTTTAAAGGCTGTTCTGCCGCATCTGGGATCAAGCAGTTGGTTGAACACGAAGCGGATGCTCTTTAAGCATTTTTCCTTCGGAGACTTTTGAGGAGGGGATTTCATTGGAGAAAGTGGACATTTTTAAAGACATTGCCGAACGCACCGGAGGAGACATCTATCTTGGGGTCGTCGGCGCAGTCCGAACAGGAAAATCAACGTTTATCAAGCGGTTTATGGAAACGATTGTACTGCCCAACATTACGAGTGAGGCGGACCGTGCCCGTGCCGTAGATGAGTTGCCGCAAAGTGCGGCAGGGAAGACGATCATGACGACGGAACCTAAATTCGTACCGAATAATGCCGTCCAGATCAAAGTAACGGAAGGACTGGACGTGAATGTACGTCTGGTTGACTGTGTAGGATACGCAGTAGAAGGTGCAAAAGGCTACGAGGATGAAAATGGTCCAAGAATGATCTCTACACCATGGTTTGAAGAACCCATTCCTTTTCAGGAAGCGGCAGAAATTGGTACACGTAAGGTTATTCAAGAACATTCGACACTCGGTGTGGTCGTCACCACAGACGGCACCATTGCTGAAATCCCGCGTAGCTCTTATGTAGAGTCGGAGGAACGCGTCATTGAAGAGTTGAAGGAAGTTGGCAAGCCATTTGTTCTGGTTATCAACTCCACGCATCCACGCAGTGATGAAACACTTCAACTCCGCAGTGAACTGGCTGCCAAGTACGATATTCCAGTCATGACACTCAGCGCGGCAACCATGACGGAAGATGATGTTACGGGTGTACTTCGTGAAGTATTGTATGAATTCCCGGTGCATGAGGTGAATGTGAACCTGCCGAGCTGGGTTATGGTATTGAACGAAAATCACTGGTTGCGTAGCAACTATGAAAATTCCGTTCGTGATACGGTTAAAGATATTCGGCGCCTGCGTGATGTAGATCGGGTGGTTGGCCAGTTTATGGAGTATGAGTTCATCGACAGGGCCGGATTAAGCGGAATGAATATGGGGCAGGGCGTCGCGGAAATTGATTTGTATGCGCCTGATGAACTGTATGACCAGATTTTGGTTGAAGTCGTCGGGGTAGAGATTCGCGGCAAGGATCATTTGCTGCAGATGATGCAGGATTTTGCCCACGCTAAACGGGAATATGACCGTTTTGCCGAGGCTCTGGAAATGGTCAAGACAACAGGATATGGTATTGCTGCTCCGTCACTGGCTGAGATGGCACTGGACGAACCGCAGTTGATTCGACAGGGTACAAGATTTGGAGTGAGGCTTAAAGCGACAGCCCCTTCCATTCATATGATCCGTGTCGATGTGGAATCGGAATTTGCTCCGATTATCGGAACAGAGAAGCAGAGTGAGGAACTCGTGCGTTACCTGATGCAGGATTTTGAGAATGATCCAATCAAAATTTGGGAATCAGACATTTTCGGACGTTCGCTACATTCCATTGTTCGTGAAGGTATTCAAGGCAAGATTGCCATGATGCCAGACAATGCACGCTATAAGCTGCAGGAAACGCTGGGTCGCATTATCAATGAAGGTTCTGGTGGTCTTATTGCTATAATTCTTTAAGGCTAATCCATAACCAAAAATGTGTAAGTGAAATACCGTAGAGGGCTGCTGACTGCTCTTTGCGGTATTTTTTTATGGGATTTGTAGTTTTTTGCCATGAGAGATCGCGAATTTTTCTATATTTAATAAAACCTATTTACATACTTGGTTTAACGCGATATATTAAGTATCAAATTTGAAACATATTAGTGGATGGAACGAGGGGGAAACAGATCATGTATATCCAAAAAGGGCTCCAAAAAAACAAGAAGCTAGGGCTGGGAGCCATTATGCTACTGGTGCTGATTCTGCTGGTCACAGCATGTGGCGCGCCTAAAACAGAGAGCGGCGCTCAAGGGACAAGCACTGCAGGAACGAATACAGGGGACGGAAAAACAGATAGTTCGAATCTAAAGGGTAAACGGGTTGCTTTGATCATGGAGTTTAACACAGGTACGTTTTCGCAGCAGTATGTTCAAGGTGTGGAAGATGAGGTTAAGAAATTTGGCGGTACGCTGACCAAGTTTGTTGCAAATAACGATAAGGCAAAAATGGCTTCCTTGCTAGATAGTGCGATTAACCAGCAATTTGATGTCATTTTGACTGATCACGGTGACGCATTGCTGGAGCCAGGACTTAAAAAAGCAATTTCCCGCAATATTCCGGTTATCGTGTTCGATGCTGCGGTCAATGTTCCGGGCGCGGTAGTGCTTTCACAGGATGATCAAAGCATGGCGGAACTGACGCTGGAGCAAATGAAAAAGGACATCGGTGGCAAAGGAAATATTGTGAAGGTATGGGTTGCAGGGTTTGCGCCAATGGAGCGCCGTCAGGTTGCTTATGATGCATTTTTGAAATCCAATCCAGATATTAAAGAGATTGCAACTTTTGGTTCGGCTCAGAATCCTGCTTTGGATACGCAAGCCAAAATGGAAGCTGTGCTAAAGCAATATCCTAAGGGCGAAATTACGGCAGTTTGGGCGGCTTGGGATGAATTTGCCAAAGGTGCAGCTCGGGCGATACAACAAGCTGGGCGTACGGAAATTAAAGTTTACGGGATTGATATGAGTGATGAAGATTTGCAAATGATTCAGGACCCGAAAAACCCGTGGGTGGCTTCAGCAGCCGTAGATCCAACAGATATTGGACGTGTACAAGTGCGCTATGCATACCAAAAGTTGCATGGGGATAACCCTGAGGAGAAAGTTGTGCTGAAGGCAGTATATGTGCAGCGCGAAGAGTTGCCAGATAAGCAAATTTCCACATCCGAGTTGTCTCAATATGTGAAAGGATGGGGCAAGAGTGAGCAGGGTTACAAGGATTGGATGAAGGAATATGAAACGTCCAAATAAATTGATTCATAACGCAAATGCAATGGCGCGCTTCGGCGCGCTTTTATCATAAGCGGGAGTGAGGGGGCACCATGAGTTCACCAGTATATACATTGGAGATGAAGAACATCAGCAAACGGTTTGCTGGTGTAGATGCGCTGCGAGCTGTGGATTTTGCGGTTCAGGGTGGCGAAATTCACGCTCTGCTCGGTGCCAACGGGGCAGGGAAAAGCACATTAATGAAAATCTTGTCCGGTGCGTATCGTTACGATCAGGGAGCGATCGTTGTGGATGGCAAGGAACTGATTATTAGTTCACCGTGGGAAGCCAAAAGAGCCGGAATTCACTGTGTGTATCAAGAAGTCGATTCAGCACTTGTGCCTCAGTTAACCGTCGCTGAAAACATTGTAATGGACGATTTGTCTGCACTTGATGGTCGGTGGTGGGTTGCACCAGCGTCCATGCGCAGACGAGCACGTGAGGCATTAGCGCGTCTGGAGGTTGATATAGATGTACGACGATACGTGTCTGAATTGACGCTGGCAGAAAAGCAGCTTGTACTTATCGCACGGATTTTGACACAGCAAGCGAGTACTATCATTTTTGATGAGCCAACGGCACCGCTGAGCGAGGAAGAAACGCGACGTTTGTTCCGTACCATTCATACCCTCAAGGATGAGGGAGTAGCATGTATTCTTATCACCCACCGATTGCCGGAGGTCATCGAGCACAGTGACCGTGTTACGGTAATGCGTGATGGTGAGCGCGTGTTCTCGGGACCTGCTTCTGATTTAAATGTAGGCGACATTGCCACGTATATGCTTGGGAAAACATTTGATGAGGAATTTCCGAAAACAGAGGTGCTTATTGGTGAAACAGTATTGGAAGCAAGAGGGCTCCGAAAGGGATTGCGGGTTCACGGTGTTGATTTGCAGGTCAGACGCGGCGAAATTCTGTCTATTGTGGGTTTGGTCGGTGCGGGCAAGACGGAGCTGTCACGACTTCTTACAGGGGCAGACAAGCCAGATGTGGGGGAACTGACCTTCAAGGGTCGCTGCATTCGTTTGCGTGAGCCAGCGGACGCGGTAGCTCAAGGAATTGTGTCCATACCCGAGGAGCGGCGTAAGCAGGGGGTCTTGATTGAGGAAAGCGTGGAACGAAACCTTAGCCTTCCGCTCTTGGGCAAGCTGAGTGTTCTTGGTTTCATTAGTCGGCATAAAGAACGTAATAACGGTAATGAGGTTGCCGCCTCTCTTGGTATTAAGACGCCTTCACTGCGCCAGCATGTTAAGTATTTGAGCGGTGGGAATCAACAAAAGGTTGCGATAGGAAAATGGCTTCATTCTGGAGCGGATGTCTTTGTTTTTGACGAACCAACCAAGGGTGTAGATATAGGGGCAAAAAGCGATATTTTCCGTATCATTGGAGAATTGGCAGCACAAGGAAAAGCAATCATTTATCTAACCTGTGAATTTGCAGAAGGTATTGGCATTGGTGATCGGATAGCAGTCATGTATGACGGGAAAATAATAAGGGAATTTGCGCGAGGCGAAGTCGAACAGGAACAGCTTCTGTTGTACGCCAGCGGTGGTGAAGAGGTGCATTCATGAAGGAAAAATGGTTAAATGTCTCGTTTCGTTACGGTGCTGTAGTGGTCATTATAGGTGTGTTGGCGTTTTTCTCAGCCACCTTACCTTATTTTTGGACGTATGATAATTTAATGGATATTCTTGGCTCAATTGCGATTGTAACTTTTGTAGCCATTGGTGTGACATTGTCACTTATCGTGGACGGTTTTGACCTGTCGGTTGGTGCAACGGTATCTTTGACGACAGTCGTCTCAGCTTCGTTGATGGTCTGGTATGAACAGCCTGTTGCAGTGGTCATTATTGTGGCTCTGGTTGTTGGAGCTTTGGTTGGACTATTAAATTCACTTTTGATTATTAAACTGCGTATCCCCGATTTGCTCGCAACTCTAGCCATTATGTATATTGTAAGCGGGGTTCATCAAACGTACGCACAGGGCTATACCATCTACAATCATATGCAGTTTCCGGATGGCAGCAAGGCCCCAGGCGAGATATCTTCAGCATTTCTTTTACTAGGTCAAGGTAAATGGTTGGGTATCCCGATTTCTGTTATTTTACTGTTGCTAGCTGTGGCAGCGGTGCATGTTTTCTTGACCTATACGAAGCACGGGCGTCAAATGTATGTAACTGGCGGGAATGAGGAGGCTGCTCGTCTGTCGGGTATACGGGTAAAAAAAGTCCGTACACTGGCCTATATTGCTTCAGGCGTATTTGCAGCAATTGCTGGTATTTTGTATGCTTCGCGTGTAGGCTCGGGTCAAATTGACGCTGGCTCTCCCTTGCTCATGGAGGCGGTAGCTGCAGTATTCGTCGGCTTTTCAGTGTTTGGAGCGGGTAAACCCAATGTTATTGGTACATTTATTGGTGCGGTGTTGATCGGCGTATTGGTTAATGGACTGACCATGATGAATGTGCAATATTTTGCCCATGACATTGTCAAAGGAGTAGTACTGGTGCTTGCGCTGGCTGTTACTTTTTACGTGCTGAACCGTCGTCGTACTTGAAATTGTCTGTCGACTGTATTACTATAAACCTTGTTCCACGCAAGAAGGGTGCCATAAAACGCCAGTTTCGGCCTATATGGCGGTGGTTAGGTATATTATATGTATATTTAACGACGAAACGGAAACAGATGATAACATTATGGAAGGCAGTATGCCGCCCGGGTTATTTTATACAGGCGACTTCATTATCGGTGGAGAACACCGATAACCTTAATGCTGGACTACACTTGAATTGGGAGGTGAATATGTTGAATAAAACGGATTTGATCAATCAGGTTTCTGAGAGCACTGAATTGTCCAAAAAGGACGTAACCAAAGCAATCGATGCAGTATTTGAGGCGATCGCTGGTGCACTGCAAAACGGAGACAAGGTACAACTGGTAGGTTTCGGGAACTTTGAGGTTCGTGAACGTTCCGCACGTAAAGGACGTAACCCGCAAACAGGAGAAGAAATCGAAATCCCTGCGAGCAAAATTCCGGCATTCAAACCGGGTAAAGCGCTCAAAGACGGAATTAAATAAGATTTCTTACATATTCCCAATGCGCTGAAAGGACCGTGAATTTGATTCACGGCCCTTTCTTTTTGTCCTATTTACTTTGTGGTAGTGGTGCCATGGACTGAAGAAGAGGAAGTTGTCCTGCCGTTTCGGGAGGCATAAGCGATCAGCACCAGGGGTTCACCTGTCAGCTCGGCAAATTCATGTTCCATCCGTTGAAGCTGCTCAATCTGTGCAGGACTGAGATTGGCGGGACGATAGTTTTCCATCAGATCCGTTCCTTTCGTTAATAGATCGGATTGCACAGATAGTATGGCACAGGAAGCACTATTTGTTGCAGGCAGCGTGGAAAGCATGTAGTTGACAAAACAATCTTAAATCTCCATCATAAAAATATAGTTTCGGCTCTCAGGGAGGAAAAGAACATGGAAGATAACGTGACGGGCAGCAGTGAGTACGTCGTAATTAAAGCAAAAAGCAACGGATGTCAGGTTTTTGGTCTGACCAGAGGTCAGGATACACGCCTGCATCATTCAGAAAAATTGGACAAGGGTGAGGTAATGATCGTCCAATTTACGGATCATACTTCTGCCATCAAAATCCGCGGCAAGGCCGTTGTGATGACCAAGCACGGGGTTGTAGATACGGAGGAGTAAAATGCAGGCATAGCCTGCTTTTTTTTGTTGTACAATGAGAGTGAGGACCTTTACCGTAGCAAACCCACATTATGGGGTAGGGGTCAGGGGAGGCTCTGATGAAACCTTGGACTGTACTCGGTGGTTCCATTCTCATAACCACCGCAGCAGCAATATTGCTGCCGTCCTTACAGATGCTGGACTCGGGTACCGCAGCAGTTCGTGAAACACAGGCGACAATTTCGCCCCAGCAACGAGTACTGCTGACGGATGACAATCTGGTAGATACACTGAATGAGCTTCCATTAACCACACCGATTGCAAGTGTAAGCTGGGAACATTCAGTCCTGACCCTGGATGTTAAGCTGTCCAAGGAAGAAACTACGCCACTGGAGATTTATCAAAACATGGCGGAGCTTGCCGCCTTTAGCTTCTACGGAACGTCGAATGTACGGCAATTGTTGTTGCGGGTGGTGACAGAGGACGAATGGTCAGGAGAACGCCATTTGCTGCTAGCATCCGATATACGCCGGAACGAGTGGACGAACGAGGCACTGGAACAACTTAGAAATCGGGAAGGCGCTGAACTGCCAGAAGATTTGAAATCTCGTTTCCGCATTACAGTAACGCCCATGTGGCAAAACAGGTTTAGCGGTGTATATACAAACTAGATGTTTTCTACCGCTGGACCTACAGTACTTTAGTCGCGAATCATTTTAAATTGTGATATAATATAAGGCATTGCAATTATTTGAGTATACCAGAAAGTCATGGCTCGGAGGCTTAGGATGAAACCGTATCGCGTACCTCAATTAGCAAGGAAATATGTGGAATACGACATGATTCAACAACATACGGAAATGCCGGCTTTTCCTGACAGCCGTACCCGTTTGCTGTTTGAGTTTTTGAACCGGAATGCGCAAGGGCTGCATGCCAGTGAGGATGAACTGTACGCTTTGGTTACATCACTTGTGCAGATGGGACTGGATACGCATGATATGATTGATACTTTATCCGGTATACGAAGCCCGGAAGAGATGCGTTCCAGACAGCTGAAAGTGTTAGCCGGTGACTACTTCAGCAGCCGTTTTTATCAGCTACTTGCACTGGCAGGCCGAATCGAGGCCATTTCGAAGCTGAGTGATGCTGTATGTGAAGTGAACGCAGGGAAAATGAGCTTGTACTGGGAGATGAAGCATTTTCGTTTGGATGCTGCTCAGTATTTATCTCAGATGGTTTGCTTCAAACAGGAGCTTTTTTTATCATTGACTTCACTTATTGCAGAACAGGATCAGGAAGTCTGGAAGCAGCTTCTTAACGAATTCGCTCTCTGTGATACGCTGGTGGAGGAATGGGAGAAGCGGGCAGAACCAGACAAGTCCCGTTTCGGATATATGTTCTGGCATATTTACGGTAACGGAGACCAGCATGAGCAGGCGTTGCTTTCAGAGGGGGGTACTGAAACAGAAGTTTGGCGTAAGCTTGTGCTGAAATACAAAGCCGAGGATGCGATACTGGACAAGCTTCGCACGGCTGTTACACACATCCGGCAGACCCTGTCAGATGAACAAAACACGGGGATTGAGGAATTTGAATGCATGCTTGAGCCTTTCCTAAAGCTGCTACATAGTTCGCACCCGGTTGTGAGGGAAGGTTAGGTGAACGTCATGGGATCAAGCGACACCAAGCCGAAAGAGCAATTCGTTCATGGCGTGTTTGAAAGTATAGCCGGTAAATACGATTTGATGAACGATATACTGAGCTTTCGCAGACATAAGGCTTGGCGGAAATTTACAATGAAAAAGATGGACATGCATCGCGGCGATACGGCAATCGATCTTTGTTGTGGGACATGTGACTGGACGCTTGCGATGGCGCGTGCAAGTGAAAGTGGTCACATCGTAGGACTGGATTTTAGCCAGAACATGCTAAATGTTGGCGAGCGAAAGATTACATCAGAATCCCGTGAAAAGCAAATCAAGCTTGTTCAAGGCAACGCGATGGATCTACCTTTTGAAGACAATTCATTTGATTATGCGACGATTGGTTTCGGTCTTCGCAACGTGCCTGATCTGCGCCGCGTGTTGCAGGAAATGCAACGAGTCGTTAAGCCTGGTGGGCAGGTCGTATGTCTGGAGTTGTCTAAACCTACTTGGCAGCCGTTCAAGGGAATTTACTACGCATATTTTCAACACATCTTGCCCATGCTCGGCAAATTGTTCGCCAAACGTTATGAGCAGTACAAATGGCTCCCTGATTCGTTGGCGCTTTTTCCAGGAAGGGATGAACTGGCTGACATCTTTCGTGAAGTCGGATTAAAGGATGTTCAGGCTCATTCTCTCACCGGAGGCATTGCGGCATTGCATATTGGAATCAAGGAGAGTCTGCATGTTTAAGAAAATTGCTATTTTTTTGGAAATGATTAAAATTGAACATACCTTATTTGCGCTCCCATTTGCATTTATGGGGGCTGTATTGGGGTCAGTTGTCGTGACGGACAACCTTCCCTCATGGCCGCAGATCGGTTGGATTTTGTTGGCTATGGTTGGCGCTCGTAGCGCAGCCTTCGGCTTTAATCGTATGATTGACCGTGTAATTGACGGGAAAAATCCGCGTACAGCAGGACGCGCCATCCCGGCAGGGCTGCTCAAATCGAGCGAAGTGGTAATTTTCATCATCGTTAGCTTGTTGTTGTTATTCTGGGCCTCATTCAAGTTAAGTCCGCTGGCGTTCAAGCTGTTCCCGCTGGCCTTTTTTATGCTTGTTTTTTACTCTTACACCAAGCGTTTTACTTGGCTGTGCCATATTGTACTCGGTTTGACCATTGGTTTGGCACCATTAGGCGCATGGGTTGCAGTAACAGGACAAATGGATTTGACTGCTGTCGTACTTTATCTCACGATTGCATTTTGGACAGCTGGATTTGATGTTATTTATGCTTGTCAAGATATTGATTTTGACCAGAGTGAAGGGGTTTATTCTATTCCTGCCCGTTTTGGTGTAGCAGGTGCTCTGAACATCGCCCGGGTGTTCCATGTCATTACGGCGATCGGATTTATTGTGCTGTTCTTTATTGCAGATTTGAGCTGGTGGTATCTGGCGGGCATGATTATTTCATACATTATTTTATTTTATGAGCACTATATCGTTTCTCCAAAAGATCTAAGTCGCTTGCAGACGGCATTCTTTACGATGAACGGTGTACTTAGCATTGTCGTATTTGCTTTTACACTGATTGATTTGGTGGTGCGTTTATACTAATGAATAATCAGGTGAGCAACCATCAAGGCAAACGAATCGTTATTGGGATTACAGGTGCGAGCGGAAGCATTTATGGTGTACGACTGGTAGAGACACTGCTGGACTTGCAGTATACAGTTCACCTGATTGTTTCTAATGCTGGCTGGCGGGTATTGAAAGAGGAGCTGGGCTGGAATGTGACTGACCGGGAAGGAGCTTTGAATGAACAATTCGGAGACCGTCCCGGTTCTCTTGTATACCATCCCTTTACAGATATTGGAGCTTCTATTGCAAGCGGCTCTTATTTGGTCGATGCCATGATTATCATGCCATGCTCGATGGGGACGTTGTCAGCGGTAGCGCACGGTTCGTCTGATAATCTCATGGCACGTGCAGCAGATGTGATGATGAAGGAGGGTCGTCCGCTGATCCTTGTGCCTCGTGAGACACCATTGCATGCTATTCATCTGGAAAATATGCTTAAGCTTGCGAGACTCGGCGTCAAAATGATTCCGGCCATGCCAGCTTTTTATTTTCATCCAAAGACGCTGGATGATATTGTATTGTTCCTCGTAGGCAAAGTATTAGACAGCTTGCGTATAGAACATCAACTGTTTACGAGATGGGGGGATTCCGATGCCGATACCGGACACCAAGACAATCACAATCGGAAAAATTAAATATACAAACGCTTGGCCTATTTTTCATTACTTTAATCCTTCAGAGCTTCTCCATTCGGCGGAGATGGTTTCCAAAGTTCCGGCTGAATTGAATCGAGGCATGCTGAATGGGAGTTTGGATATGAGTGCGATGTCCTCCTTTGCGTATGCATCAGGTGCTGAGGAAATGCTGTTGTTGCCGGATTTATCCGTTAGTGCAGACGGTCCAGTCCAATCCATTTTACTATTTTCACGCAAGCCGCTAAATGAAATCATTAACGGCACCATTGCACTGACGAATACTTCAGCAACATCGGTGAACTTGTTGAAAATTTTGATGCAAAAGGCATGGGAAGGCCAGCCTACTTACTTTGACTGTGAACCAGATCTTGATTTGATGCTGGAACAGGCAGATGCGGGGCTGCTGATTGGAGATCACGCGATCAAGGCGTCCTGGCGAAGTGAAGGCCTGTATGTAACCGACCTTGGGGAAGAGTGGAAACGCTGGACGGGCTACAGCATGACATTTGCTGTATGGGCAGTTCGACGTGCTGTTGCTGCTCAGAATCCCGCTACGGTGGCTGAAATTGCGAGTGCGTTCCGCATAAGCAAGCAGCGTAGTCTGTCTGACCTGGTACCTGTTATTTCTGAAGCTTGCAAGGAAATTGGAGGTTCGGAAGATTATTGGGAGCGCTACTTTACGAATCTGTGTT
Organism: Paenibacillus sp. lzh-N1; assembly: GCF_002872435.1. Lineage (NCBI taxonomy): Bacteria > Bacillati > Bacillota > Bacilli > Caryophanales > Paenibacillaceae > Paenibacillus > Paenibacillus sp. lzh-N1. Next base: position 4,075,678 of record NZ_CP025696.1, read on the forward strand.
ATGATTTTGGAGAGAAGCAACAACAAGGTTTAGAGCTTTATTTTCAGTATGCATATGAACTGGGGCTGCTTGACCGACGAGTGAAGCCGCTTCTCTGGAGTGACAATACGCTGACACGGGTGAAAGAATGAAACGATTGGATTTGTTCGGTTTATTAAAAAAGGATATGAACTTCATAGAAGAAGAGCTGTACCGCAGCATTGACAGTAGGGAGCCGTTGATTAATGATACGTCGCTTCATCTGCTTAAAGCAGGGGGCAAGCGTTTGCGTCCCGTGTTTGTATTGCTGGGAGGCAAGTTTGGAGAATATGATTTGGACAAGCTCAAGCGCATAGCGGTACCTCTGGAACTGATTCATTCTGCCTCTCTCGTTCACGACGACGTGATTGATGATGCGGAAATGAGACGCGGCCAACCCACCGTGAAGTCCAAATGGGACAATCGGGTGGCTATGTACACCGGAGACTACATATATGCACGCGCACTATCTATTGCTGCTGGACTGCCGAATCCCGATATTCACCGGGTGCTGTCTAAGGCGTTGGTACAGATGTCAATTGGTGAAATGGAACAAATACGTGATTTTTTTAATGTGGATCAGAGTGTGCGCAATTATTTGTTGCGCATACGGCGCAAAACGGCATTGTTGATTGCAGTTAGTTGCCAATTGGGAGCTATGGCTGCAGGAGCACGGGAAAGAGTCAACTCTCTGTTGTACACCTATGGCTATAACGTAGGTATGGCTTTTCAAATTCAGGATGATTTGCTTGATCTGTGTGGAACAGAAAAAAAGATCGGCAAGCCGCCAGGCAGCGATATGAGACAGGGCAATATTACGCTTCCGGTCATTTATGCGCTTGAACAACCCGAACTGCGGGACGATCTGCTGGCTGAAATCCGGCGGATTCAGGATGGGGACGGGCAGGGAGACGCCCGTAAAGCGGTGGATATGATCAAAAAAAGTGAAGGAATCACTAAAGCTGAAATTCTCGCCGACCGATATATTAATAAAGCGCTGAACGCGCTGGACTTACTACCAGATGTCAAAACAAAAAAGACGCTGCGCGATATTGCTCATTTTGTAACACGCCGCTCCTACTAAAGTTGTATTTTAGGTTTGCTGTGACAAAATACTTTAACCGTTTCCAATCTTTCTGTTACAATACAGATTAGTACTGTATAAATACATTAGATAGGATTGGGAGTGAGCCGATGGATCGTACGTTTTTGATGGTTAAACCGGATGGTGTACAACGCGGACTGATTGGACGTATTGTCAGTCGTTTGGAAGACAAGGGCTTCAAAATGGCGGCTGGCAAGCTTGTGCAGGTATCTAGAGAACAAGCAGAACGGCATTATGCGGAGCATGTGGGCAAGCCTTTTTTTGAAGAGCTTGTAGGCTTTATCACATCAGGTCCTGTATTTGCCATGGTTTGGGAAGGGGATAACATTGTTACGCTTTCCCGCTTGCTGATTGGTAAAACACAAGTAACCGAAGCTCTTCCGGGCACCATTCGTGGAGACTTTGCTGCACATACACCGTTTAACCTCATTCATGGATCAGATTCACCGGAGAGCGCAGAGCGCGAGATTGCAAATTTTTTCACACCGGAAGAATTAGTTCGGTATGAAAAAACGGTAGCGACCTGGGTGTAAGTTTAATTACGTATGAAGAAGGATGGTAGCATGACAGATCTGGAACTGGGTCAGACGGACCCCGATTACACAGCGTTTATCCGCAAAATCAAGGACAGCACAGGTATTGATCTTGCACAATACAAAGAAGCACAGATGAAAAGGCGGTTAACGACGCTTCGCAACAAAAACGGGTTTCCCAGTTTTGTTTCTTTTTATGATGCCATGATGAAGGAAAAACCTCTATTCTATGAATTTCTGGATCGTATGACGATCAATGTTTCCGAGTTTTGGCGAAATCCCAATCGTTGGGAAGTGCTACGGGACATCATTTTGCCACAGTTGCTTGTGGGAAAGCAGAAGCTTAAGCTGTGGAGTGCGGCCTGCTCGACTGGTGAAGAGCCCTATAGCCTAGCTATGGTTCTCGACGGTAAAGGAATTTTGGGGAATTGCTCCATTACAGCTTCCGATATTGATGATGGCGCATTGGCTAAAGCCAAGGAAGGTAAATATTTGGAGCGTTCGCTCAAGGATGTGCCTGAGCAGGTAGCTAGCAAATATTTTAAACCAGATGGTGCCATGTATCGGATTGATGACCGTTTAAAACAGGCTGTGAAATTTCAAAAGCAAAACTTGCTGCTGGATCGATTTGAGGATGGGTATGATCTCATTATCTGTCGAAATGTTATGATTTATTTTACAGAAGAGGCCAAACATGCGTTATATCAAAAGTTTGCTGCCAGCCTTCGTCCCGGCGGTGTTCTATTTGTCGGCAGTACCGAGCAAATCTTTTCTCCTAACCAATACGGGCTGGAATCGACTGAAACCTTTTTTTATCGCAAAAAAGCATAAGTCTGTACATATCATCCATCGTTTCGTAGGAACTTATTTGTATCCTTAAGTAATGGATGGCTGGCTTATCAACAGCGCACGTCCTTTAGCTCTTCTAGCTGAGGGACGTGTTTTTTTGTTTATCTGCCTCACACGTGGCTTTTCTTGTCAAAGAAAGGTGCGTATACTATAATGAAGCACAGTTAAAGATTTTAGCGATGCACAGTTTAACAGTTTAAAGGGGGAACGCGTCATGAGTTTACGTTATTTAACCGCGGGGGAAACGCATGGTCCCCAGCTAACTGCCATTGTAGAGGGTATGCCGAGTAATTTAAAATTGGATTTTGAGGAATTGAATTTTCAGTTGCACCGTCGTCAGAAAGGATATGGACGGGGGCGGCGTATGCAGATTGAAAAAGATACGGCGAAGATTGCCGGTGGCGTACGTCACGGATATACCACAGGTGCACCAATTGCGCTAGTTGTGGAAAATAACGATTGGAAGCACTGGCAGAATATTATGAATATTGAGCCTATTGAAGGCAGTGATGAAGAGAAGCGTCGGGTTCATCGGCCACGTCCGGGCCATGCGGATTTGAATGGCGGAATGAAATACAACCTGAAGGATCTTCGTAACGTGTTGGAACGCTCCAGTGCACGTGAAACAGCAATTCGTGTGGCATGTGGCGGTTTGGCTCGTCAATTGTTGGCTGAGTTCGGAATCAAGGTGGCAGGTCAGGTCATCCGTATTGGTGAAATCGAAGCTCCTTATCACGATTTGCCGATTGATGAACTGATTGCTGTAACAGAAGCTTCTTCGGTGAGAGTAACCGATCCGGAAACGGAGAAGAAAATGGAAGCATATATTGACCTGATCAAGCAAGAAGGTGACTCCGTCGGTGGGGTAGTGGAATGTATCGTGGAAGGTGTTCCGATTGGTCTAGGTAGTCATGTACAGTATGATCGGAAGCTGGATGCGCGTATCGCACAAGGAGTCATGTCGATCAATGCATTTAAAGGTGTTGAAATCGGCATCGGGTTTGAAGCAGGAGAATTACGCGGTTCACAGGTGCATGATGAGATTCTGTATGATGAGGAACGTGGGTATCACCGTCGTACGAATCGTTTGGGTGGTTTTGAGGGTGGCATGACCAACGGAATGCCCGTGGTGGTTCGTGGCGTAATGAAGCCAATCCCTACACTCTATAAGCCGCTGCAAAGCGTCGACATTGATACGAAGGAAGTGTTCACTGCACAGGTTGAGCGTTCGGATGCATGTGCGGTACCAGCGGCAAGCGTAGTCATGGAGCATGTGGTAGCTTGGGAAATAGCCAAAGGTTTGCTAGAGAAATTCGGCGGGGATTCAATTGAAGAAATCCGCGCGAATATTGCATCCTATGAACAACAATTGGAGCAGTACTAAGATGAGTACGCTGACGGTACAGCTTGGCGAACGTTCTTATCCTATTCATATCGGACGTGGATTGTTGCATCAGGCCGGAGAGTCGTTGAAGGAACGAGGAATTGCACAAAAAAGCCCATTATTGATTGTTTCAGACGAAAATGTAGCGGGATTTTACCTGGCAGCATTGGAGAGCAATCTTCAGGAGTCGGGATACAAAACGGTATCATTTGTCGTTAAACCAGGTGAAACATCCAAGTCGCTTGCTGTATTTGAGCAGGTTATAACAGCAGCCATTGAGGGCGGCCTGGATCGGAATTCAGCCGTTATCGCTCTTGGTGGTGGTGTGGTGGGTGATTTGGCTGGATTTGTGGCGGCATCTTTTATGAGAGGCATCAAGTTCGTACAGGTTCCAACTACAATCCTTGCTCATGACAGCAGCGTGGGCGGTAAGGTCGGCATCAATCATCCTTTGGCAAAAAATATGATAGGAGCCTTCCACCAACCGGAACTCGTACTGTATGACGTAGATACGTTGTCAACATTACCTCCTCGCGAGGTATCTGCGGGACTAGCTGAAATGATCAAGCATGGCTTGATCTGGGATGCCGATTTCGCTCAGTGGTGCCGTGAGCATGCGACGGATTTGCTCGCACTGGATGCGGCGACACTGGAGTATGGACTGGAAAAGGGATGTTCCATTAAAGCTGAAGTCGTATCGCGCGATGAACGAGAAAACGATTTGCGCGCTATTCTAAACTTAGGTCATACGATTGGTCATGCGATTGAAGCGATTGCGGGATATGGTGAGTTTTTACACGGGGAAGCCATTTCTATTGGTATGGTCGGCTCCGCACTTCTGGGTGTGAAGCTAGGGGCAGATCCTTCTTTGGTAAACGAAACGAAGGAGATGTTGTCTTCGCTGCGCTTACCGACTTCTCTTCCATCACATCTCGATACAGATCGACTGCTTGAAGCGATGATGCATGACAAAAAGTTCAAGGAAGGCAGCATTACTTTCGTTGTCCCACGCAGTATTGGGCGTGTGGAGGTTGTGAAGGATATTTCCGTCTCTTACATCCGGGAAGTCATTGAACAGTTAAAAGAGGAGGCGTAACGATGTACAATCGTGGTATTCGTGGCGCGACGACCGTTGCAAATAATGAAGCAAACGAAATTTTGGAAGCAACAAGCCAACTGCTGGAGGAAATTGTATCCTACAATGAAATTCAGCCAGACGATATTAGTAATGTATGGATAACGGTGACCCATGACCTGGATGCTGCCTTTCCAGCCATGGCCATCCGTCAGCTTGACGGCTGGGATATGGTTCCACTCATGTGTGCATTAGAAATTCCTGTGGCTGGCAGCTTGCCCAAGTGCATCCGTTTAATGGTACAGGTGAATACTGATAAATCTCAGCGTGAAATGAAACATGTATATTTGAACGGAGCACAGATGTTAAGACCGGATCTGGCTTCCCAAGGGAAATAAGCGCCTGTTTTTAAAGTTGATGGTTGCCAAAGTAACATTCTATGAGATATAGTGTGTGTAGCAGAGTTGAGTAGAGTAGAGTTAGCCAGAGCAGAGTTGAGATGAGAAGAGTGTAGCCTTAGCCAATTCCATATGAGATTACAGAGACCGGCGGTAGCGGGTAAGCTTTTGTCCATGAAGAGACCTTCTTCTAAAGAGAAGCTTATTTGAGGTAACCTGCGTGGTTATGCAAAGGGATGAGTATATGCTTTTGTCTATTTGCTGTAATCATTTTACATATGGAGCATTCTTATAATTTCAATAACTGACAGCCTCTACCTTACGGGTAGAGGCTTTTTTATTCTCTCCATTGGTTCTGCGCCAATTTGGAAAGGAAGTGATCTCATGTTAACGCCGCATGTGGAGCAAGTGATAGCGATGGCGAATGAATTTAACCTGATTCCTGTGTACAAAAAAGTGCTGGCTGATATGGAGACGCCGATTCGGATATTCCGTCGGTATGCTGAGCGGGACCGTGCCTTTCTGCTGGAGAGTGTAGAGGGAGGCGAGCAGTGGGCGCGACATTCCTTCATCGGAACAGACCCGTTTCTAATGGTCTCAGGTAAAAAAGGTCGATTGATTCTGGAACAGCACGGTAAACGGCAAATATTAAGCGACAAGCCGATTGAAGCGCTCAAAGCATTGCTTCGTAAATACCGTAGTCCGAAACTGAAAGAAATGCCTCCGTTTACAGGCGGGGCTATCGGATTTTTTGGATATGACCTTCTTCAATATTACGAAAAGCTGCCGGAGCATTCGGTAGATGATTTGAATATGGATGATATTCGTTTTATGTTCTGTGATCAAGTCATTGTCTTTGATCATGTGAAACAGCAAATTTTGCTGGTTGGCAATGTTCATATAGGTGAAGGGTTCCGCGAGGAGGACATACGTGCTGCTTATGCAGATGTGGAACGCAAGTTGGAGAACACGGCGCAGTATCTGCGCAAGCAGTCCCCACCGGAGCGATTAGGATCAGCTTCCATTCCTGATGATGTGGAACTGGGTGAGATTCAATCCAATGTGACGAAGGAACAGTTTATATCAAACGTGGAGCAGGCAAAGGAGTATATCCGCTCAGGTGATATTTTTCAGGTTGTACTGTCCCAGCGTTTTCACATTGATACAGAGGCCTCTCCACTACAGGTATACCGCGTGCTGCGCACGATGAACCCGTCGCCATATATGTATTATTTGAAAATGGATGACGAGATCATCGTAGGCACTTCGCCGGAGGCACTCGTCAAGGTGGAAAACGGCCGCGTAGAGACCCGGCCGATTGCAGGAACGAGACCGCGTGGTGTAACGGAAACAGAAGATGCGGCACTTGCTGAAGAATTGTTGAAGGATGAAAAAGAACGTGCAGAGCATCTGATGCTGGTCGATTTGGGAAGAAATGATCTGGGCCGTGTATCCCAGTTTGGCACCGTAAAATGTGATACGTTCATGGAGATTGAACGCTATTCCCACGTGATGCACATTGTATCGAATGTGTCGGGTGAGCTGCGTGAGGACAAAGATTTCTTCGATGCTTTCCTGTCTTGCCTGCCTGCCGGCACCGTATCAGGAGCTCCAAAGCTACGGGCCATGGAGATTATTGCCGAGCTGGAACGGGAAGCACGCGGAACCTATGCAGGAGCAATTGGATATTTGGGCTTCTCAGGCAATATGGATGCTTGCATTACGATTCGCACAATTGTGTTTAAAAAGAACCGGGCCTATGTCCAGGCAGGGGCTGGGATTGTGTGGGACTCGGTACCGGAAAGCGAGTATCAGGAGACAGTGAACAAAGCAAAGGCACTGCTGAAAGCAATCCGCACGGCGGAAGCGATGTTCCCAGCAACGACACAGCCTTACAACAGCGTCATCAACCAAGATTATTTGTACACTCCGTAACACACAAAAATCTGATTCTGAGGAGGAGACGACAATGGAACGACATGACATGATGCAAGTAGGGTTAAGCCGGATCATTGAGGGACAGCATCTTTCACGTACGGAGGCCCGTAGCGTGATGGAACAGATTATGAGTGGGAGTGCTACACAGGCGCAAATCGGCGGGCTCCTGACGGCTCTTCGCCTCAAGGGAGAGACGGTAGATGAAATCACCGGTTTTGCCGAAGCAATGCGCAATTACGCTAGTCCAGTGCAAGCTGGAGAAGGGAACAGTCGTCTACTGGATACATGCGGCACCGGGGGTTCGGGTATTCACAAGTTTAATATTTCCACGATATCTGCTATTATCGCGGCTTCGGTTTCCGTGCGGGTAGCAAAGCATGGCAACCGTTCTGCAAGTGGCCGTGCCGGAAGCGCTGATGTCCTGGAGGCACTCGGAGTCAACATTCATTTGACAAGTGATCAGGCGCGAGCGTGTCTGGACCGCATTGGCATTTGCTTTTTATTCGCACAGCTGTATCATCCGTCTATGAAGCATGCCGCAGCGCCGCGTCGCGAGCTAGGTGTGCGGACAGTATTCAATATGCTCGGTCCATTGACGAATCCGGCTGGTGCGGATCGACAGCTGTTGGGCATTTATGATGCCAGCAAAACGGAAGTGATTGCCGAGGTATTGAACAAGCTCGGCTCCAAACGAGCCATGGTTGTCAGCAGTTTGGATGGACTAGATGAAATTAGTATCTCGGCTACGACGCGAGTATCCGAGCTCAAGGACGGCAAGGTTCACACGTTCGAGCTTCATCCGTCCGATCTGGGCTTGCAGACACATTCTCTAGATCAGGTGTTAGGCGGCGATGCACAGGTTAACGCAGATATCATACGACGAATTTTGAACGGAGAGCATGGAGCCTATCGTGATGTTGTGCTAGCGAACGCAGGAGCATGTATTTATGTCTCAGGCGCAGCAGCTAGCTTGACAGACGGAGTAGCGCGAGCAGCAGAAGCCATTGACTCCAGACTGGCACTTTCCAAGCTGGATCAATTAATACAGGCAACGGGGGAATATCAATATGTATCTTGATAAAATCGTGGTGACGAAGCGACAAGAAGTGGAGCAGCTGAAGCAGCATTTTCAAATTAATAAAGCCGAACGCTTAATTGCGGATTTACCTGTGACGAGAGGATTCGAAAATGCGCTCGCCAGCGGACGCAACCGTCCGCTCGGGCTGATTGCTGAAGTGAAGAAGGCTTCCCCGTCAAAAGGGTTGATTCGACCTGATTTTTATCCGGTGGATATCGCACGTGCATATGAGGGGGCAGGAGCCGATTGCATTTCTGTACTGACAGATGTGACGTATTTTCAGGGAAGTCCTGAATATTTACAGCAAATTCGCGATCAGGTGAAAATTCCGCTGCTGCGAAAAGATTTTATCATTGATGAACGGCAAATATATGAAGCTCGTCTGTTAGGAGCAGATGCGGTACTGTTGATTGCGGCTATCTTGGAACCCCATGTATTAGGGTCATTCTTACAAATCGCCAAGGATCTTGGTCTGGATGCATTGGTAGAGGTGCATGACAGTGAGGAACTTAAAACAGTGCTGGACCTGGGGACAGCAACCTTAATTGGTGTGAACAATCGTAATCTTCGGACATTTGAGACCCGTCTCCAGACGACAGAGGAGCTGATCTCACTGATCCCTAAAGGGGTTACATTCATCAGCGAAAGCGGCATTGCAGGACCGGAAGATGTGAAGTATCTGCATTCGGTAGGTGCGCACGGCATTCTGGTAGGGGAGCATTTGATGCGTAAGGAAGATGTAGGACAGGCTGTAGCCGAATTGATGGACGGGGTTAGAGCATGAACAAAACGGGCGTAAAAATTTGTGGACTTCAAAGCGTTGAAGTGCTAAAATCTATGGTAAACTTACCGGTCGATTATATAGGTTTTGTGTTTGCTGACAGCAAGCGCCGGATTGACGGCGCACATGCTGGAGAGTTGCTTCGCGTATTGGATGAATGGACTCCAGGCAGCAGACCTCGTAGCGTGGGCGTATTTGTGAACCCTAGTGACGCACTGTTAAACGATGTGATGGAGAAAGCACCATTGGATGTCATCCAGCTGCATGGACAGGAGAGTCCGCAGCGTTGTCGGGAGCTTAAGGAACGTTTTGGCATACAAGTATTCAAGGCCTGGTCTGTGGATAGCCAAGGGCAGACCGTGAAGGGGAAGATCGAACACCGAGCGGACGAATTGGAGGCTTATGTCGGAACGATCGATGCTTTACTGCTGGATACATACGATCCCCTGTATGGTGGCGGTTCTGGAAAAACGTTTGCGTGGGATCGGATTCCTGCCTATCAGGCTTGGACTCATCAACATGGAATTCCTTTGTTTGTAGCCGGGGGACTGACTGCCGATAACGCAGAAAAGCTGATTAACGAGTATCATCCCGAAGGGCTGGATGTGTCCAGCGGTGTAGAGACGAACGGAGTCAAGGACATTGCAAAAATCACAGCATTCGTAGAAAGGGTGAAGCAGGCATGACACAATTACCTGATAACAACGGACGTTTTGGAACTTTTGGCGGACGTTATGTACCGGAAACGTTGATGAACGCACTGATTGAATTGGAGGAATCCTACCGAAAGTATGCGGATGATCCTGAATTTAAAGCAGAGTTGAATGGACTTCTAAAAGACTATTCGGGTCGGGAAACGCCGCTTTATCATGCGGAGCGACTGAGTCAACATCTGGGCGGGGCTAAAATTTACTTGAAGCGCGAAGATTTAAACCATACTGGCGCCCATAAAATTAATAATGCATTGGCCCAGGGATTGCTGGCGAAGCGTATGGGTAAGCAGAAGGTTATTGCCGAAACAGGTGCTGGACAGCATGGTGTTGCGACGGCTACTGTGGCTGCATTGCTCGGATTGGAATGCAAGGTGTTTATGGGGGAAGAGGATACAGTTCGCCAGAAGTTGAATGTATTTCGGATGCAGCTTTTGGGTGCAGAAGTGATTCCGGTGACATCCGGTACGCGTACACTGAAGGATGCCGGGAATGAAGCTTTGCGTTATTGGGTGAGCCACGTCCATGATACGTTCTATATTTTGGGTTCGGCTGTCGGCCCACATCCGTATCCGATGATGGTGCGGGACTTTCAACGTGTGATAGGCGATGAAACACGCCGTCAGATCTTGGAGAAGGAAGGTAGACTTCCGGATGTAGTCGTGGCAGCGATCGGTGGTGGAAGCAATGCTATCGGCATGTTTTATCCTTTTATAGAGGATCAGGGTGTCGCTTTGATTGGCGTGGAGGCTGCTGGAAAAGGCGTCGAGACGGAATTCCATGCAGCTACCATGAGCAAGGGAACACAAGGGGTCTTCCAAGGCTCTATGAGTTATCTGCTTCAGGATGAGTACGGACAAGTGCAGCCTGCGCATTCCATCTCGGCTGGACTGGATTATCCAGGTGTTGGACCGGAGCATTCATACCTAAAAGATATTGAGCGGGCCAAATATGTTCCGATTACCGATCAGGAAGCACTAGATGCACTTCAGCTCCTTTGCCGTACCGAAGGAATACTTCCTGCATTAGAGTCGGCGCATGCCGTTGCACAGGTCGCCAAGCTGGCACCTACGTTGACCGCAGATGATATTATCGTTATTTGTTTGTCTGGGCGCGGGGATAAAGATGTGGACTCCATTATCAAGTATTTAGGGGGAAATCCGTCATGAATTTAATTGATCAGGCGTTTGAACGCCTTAAAAATGAAGGCAAAACGGCATTAATTCCTTTTCTGACGGTAGGCGACCCGGACGTAGATACTACGATAGAGATCATTCGGCAGTTAGAGTCGGCCGGAGCCGATATATTGGAACTAGGCGTACCTTATTCGGATCCGTTGGCTGACGGTCCTGTGATTCAGCGTGCGTCTGAACGTGCATTGAAACGGCAAATTTCGATCCGCACCTGTATGGAGACCGCGTCTCTGGCTAGAGCGGCAGGTTCAAACCTGCCTTTTATTCTGTTCACATATTATAATCCTGTATTGCAGATGGGAATGGATTCTTTCTTTGCTGGCTTGCAGGAGCACGGTATCAGTGGTCTTATTATTCCGGATCTTCCACTTGAAGAAGCAGAAGAGCTGGGAGGACGTGCAGCTGAGGTGGGTGTGCATCTGATCCCGCTGGTAGCCCCAACGTCTGAACAGCGTATCGAACGAATTGCCCGTCAGGCCCGTGGATTTGTATACTGTGTATCTTCGCTGGGTGTAACCGGAGAAAGAGCTTCTTTTTTTGAAGGTATAGAGGGCTTTATCGCGCAGGTCAAACGGCATACCAGTGTTCCGGTGGCGATAGGCTTTGGTATTTCAAATCGTGAGCAGGTTGTCCGGTTTTCAGACATTTGCGATGGAGTTGTGGTTGGCAGTGCCATTGTGCGCCAGGTGGAGGAAGCCATTCCATTGCTGGAGGATTCTGCACGCAGAGAAGAAGGGCTTTTGCAAATTCGTGATTTTGTGGCACAATTAAAGCAGTAATAGGGTCAAAATAAAATTTTAAATATAGTTCTGATTGGATAGAGGAGGTAGGGGCATGCAACCTAAACCGCATATTGTACATTTGCCAGTATATCAGCCCGGTAAACCGATTGAGGATGTGAAACGTGAGCTGGGACTCGATGAAGTAATCAAGCTCGCCTCAAACGAGAATCCGTATGGCAGTTCTCCTAAAGTGTTGCAGGCCATTCAGCAGGAGTTTGCTAACATCAGTGTGTATCCTGACGGAAGTGCAGTTGCTCTGACACAAGCACTAGCTAAACGGACGGGTTTAAAAGAAGAACAGTTTATCTATGGCTGTGGCTCTGACGAAATTATTGCGTTGATTACGCGTGCATTTCTCCTTCCAGGGGAAGAAAGCATCATGGCTGATCAGACATTTTCCGTATATAAAAGTAACGTGGAAATTGAGGGAGCAGTTGCAGTTGAGGTGCCTTTGCGTGACGGTGTACATGATTTGGATGCCATGCTATCTCATATCAATGACCGCACAAAAATTATTTGGATCTGTAATCCAAATAACCCAACAGGAACGATTGTACCCGAAGCCGAGTTGATAGCGTTTCTGAACCAAGTACCCAAGCATATCATGGTGGTGCTGGATGAAGCCTACGCTGAGTTTGTAATAGATCGTTCGTATCCAGACGGCATTCGCTTGTTGTCAGCTTATGAAAATTTGGTTGTACTACGTACCTTTTCCAAAATCTATGGTCTGGCTTCGCTACGTATCGGATATGGTATGGGAGCCGAGTCGACTATTCGCTTGATCAATCAGGTTCGGGAGCCATTTAATACTTCACGGGTAGCGCAGGCTGCAGCCATTGCTGCCTTGGAAGATCAGGAATTTGTTCAGGAATGCCGAGATCGTAATGCAGAGGGTAGAGCTTATTTGCAAAATGAGTTGAAACGTCTGGGTTTGGAGTCTTTCCCGGCACATGGCAATTTTATTATGCTGGATGTACGTCGTCCATCCAGTGAGGTATTTCAGGAGTTGCTTCGTAAAGGTGTGATCATTCGCGCAGGTCATCACAAATATCCGACTTATATTAGGGTGTCGGTTGGATCACAGCCGCAAAATGAGTTGTTTATTCGCGCGCTGGAACAGGTCCTAGGGGCGGAAGCGGCGAAAGTACGCCTATAATTTCCGCAGATGGGATTTGATATTAGATGAAGATTGCTATTTTCGGCGTGGGACTGATTGGCGGGTCCCTCGCACTTTGTTTTAAAGGGAAACCGGATATTACGGTAGTCGGCCACGCTCATCTCCCTGAACTGATGGAACCAATGTTAAGCCGTGGTGTCGTAGACACTGCGACTCTTTCGGTTGAAGAGGCGGCAAAGGATGCCGATTTTATTTTTTTATGCGTACCGGTTGGTTTACTGGAGCATTATCTCGAGTTGTTAAGTCAGCTACCGCTTAAAGCGGGTTGTATTATTACCGACGTAGGCAGCACGAAATCGGCGATTGCCAAAAAAGCATCAGAAATTTCTTTGCGCAACGCTTATTTTATCGGGGGTCATCCGATGGCCGGCTCGGAGCGTTCCGGTGTCAAGGCTGCTTCTGCGTTGTTGTTTGAAAACGCATATTATGTACTTTCCCCTGCAGAGGGTGTGCCTGAGGAAGCATACAGCTCGCTGGAGCATTTGTTGAAATATACAGGTGCTCATGTTGTGCGTGTCCAACCTGATATGCATGATGATATTGTCGGTGCGATTAGTCATCTTCCGCATATTATTGCAGCAGCGCTGGTGAATCAGGTGCGGAAGCACAATGATGAAAATCCGTTGTACCGTACATTGGCTGCTGGTGGGTTTCGTGATATTACACGGATAGCCTCTAGTGATCCGGTTGTGTGGCGGGACATTTTGCTGAGTAATCGTGATGTTTTACTGGGTCTGTTGGAAGAGTGGAATGGGCAGATTGAGCGTTTTACTCACTTGCTGAGAACACAAGACGGAGAGGGAATTGCTGACGAATTTTTGACAGCTGGGCATTTCCGTAGTGAACTGCCAGAGCGTCGTAAAGGAGTTATTGTCTCTACGTTTGATCTGTATATTGATGTACCGGATACCCCAGGGATTATCGGAAGAATTGCAATGGAACTGGGAAATCACAGCATTAATCTGAGCAATATGCGAATCATTGAAAGCCGGGAGGATGTTCCTGGCATCATGCGGCTTTCCTTTCGTCAAGAGCAGGATTGGGAACGTGCCAAAAGCTTGCTGGATTCGATGGGCTATAAAGTGGTGGTGTGAAGGGTGAAGTGGAATGAGTATTCGTTAAAGAGATACTCCGCTCCGCGATTCATTTGATCTTACGATCGCTGTTGCCTGCGGATTTTCTGATTATATGTTCAAAGGTGAAAATCCGTAGGCAAAGGCGAACGCTACGCTTCTCCAGATTCAAATGAACCTCTACGCTACAGCCGCCATAAAAGGACCACACTTTCTGGGAGTGAGTAGTAAGAAAAGATCTAAAGCGGGCGAAGGTTCTCTTCGCTCGCTTTTTTGTTATTTGAAGAGGGGGTGAAGCTACGCCTTATTTTGTAATTACTATCTTTCTATACATACCGTTAAACATTATAGGTGCATCCTCTTTGATACGCAGTTTTGTTTTTTGGGTTTCAAACAGTTCTTCAAAATTCAACCCTATATCGGTTCCTAACACCTTAATAACGGGTCTTATCGTTTTTTTGAATAATGAGGGCTTTTTTCCTTTAGGAGAAAACTTATCGAAAATAATAATTTCCCCGTCTTTTTTCAAAACCCGCACCATCTCATCGAAGCATTTATTTGCGTTAGGTACTACTGAGAGAATTAAACTTCCTACTACTATATCAAATTGCTCATCCATAAAATTCATTTGTTGAGCATCCATTTCTAAGAATTTTATGGAGGTTTTAATAAATTTCTCTTTTGCTTTGTTAAGCATTTCAGGTGAATAATCTATGGCAGTAATATCCAGCCCGTAGTGATTTATTAATTCTAAATCTGCTCCAGTTCCTACACCTACAAAAAGTATTTTTTGCTCGCTATTAAATGACTTTTCTTGAAATATGATCTTTCTAGAATTGAGGAAGCTGCCTGAATTGAAAAACTTATCATAAATTGGAGACCAAATCTTATATACAGCCTTGTTCCACTTATTATTCATTACCTGCCCCCTACCTATTGAAAAAATTTATTATATAATAATGTGTTTCAATAGGATAATCAAATAATTGGTAAATTATTGATGTATTTTATCAACCCACATATGGGTAGGTGAGTAAGGTAAAGAGGAGTATTGGAAAACAAAAAAAGACCACCCTGGTAAAGCCCCGGGTGGTAGCTACTTTCAGTAAAGTAGCTGAGTAGGATAGGAGTGGAGAGAAACCATACTGTACTTTTATTATATGTATACGTTTTCATTTTGTCAATATTTTTTTAAAGCGTTTTCTTTTTTTGTGTAATTATCCTTACTGGTGCTTTATATGGAACACTTTCATTGGGTTTGTCATTTATCTTGAAAAAACTAAAAATCCATTGAAAAGCTGTTTAAATGAATTAGCTGCCAGCGTTAGGGAGCCTTTGATGGAAATCGTGGGGATTTTGGACTTTTTTACTGGCGGCCATTTTGTGGTACAATGGGTAAGTCCATTTTGGATATTGAATATTGTTGGGGATAGCACCGTTAATGTTGGCACTACATAGGGTAAGAAAATAACAAATGTTCCATGATGCTGTTTCATCCATTTGCGCAGAGGGCGCAACTTTTTTTGACCTGTTCGGTATATATAGACAGAATCGAACGGGAAAACAGCACATGTATGGGCGAGGAGGGTCTCACTCGGATGATGACAGATTCCCAGATGATTCAGGAAATCAAACAAGGTAATGTCGAGGTTTATTCAGAATTAATGAGGCGACACCAACGTAAAATTTTAGCTTTTGTTTATCATATGCTGAAAAGTTCGAACCTGGAAATGATTGCTGAAGACTTATGCTCGGAGACGTTTTATAAAGCGTATCGGAGCCTGCATTCTTTTCGCGAGGTAGATGCATCGTTCTCCACTTGGCTATATACAATTGCACGCAATACGGTGCTAAGCGAGCTTCGCAAGCACCGTAGTGGTCAGGTTCCATTGGAAGAGAGCGGTTATGTACCGGTAGCTCCATCGGATGTGATTCCGGAGCAGGCTGTTCTTCGCGGTGAGAAGGTAGAGATGGTTCGTGAAGCAATCAACAGATTGCCTGAGAAGCAGCGATCTGCGCTGATTTTGCGTGAATATGAGCAATTAGATTATCAGGAGATTGCGACTATTTTAGGACAGACGGTCAGTGCGGTGAAGTCATTGCTTTTCCGGGCAAGAACCAGTGTGAAGACGCAGTTGGAGCCTTATTTTTTTGAGCCTCTCTATGAGGAAAACGAAGGGATGAGCAGCCAATGAAATCCAGGGACGCTGAGGATTTGTTCGCTACAGGCAAAAATGTATCGAAACAAGACTCGGAGCGCAGACGGGCCAAAAGCTCGTCTGCCGGGTGGGAGCATGGTTCGGAAGAGAATGATTGGAATTTGTCAAAAGAAAGTCGATCAGCTATTCGTGATATTTCCTTTGAAATAACAGATGATAAGCTAGAGGCAATGAATCGTAGAGTCATGGATCGAATTTATGAAGAATCACCGTGGCTTGTTCCGGGCGAGCATCGACGTGCGCGAGTGAACCCAGCAGCCCGTAAGTATATGTCTGTATGGATCGCCGGCTTCTTGGCCGTATTCTTGTGCAGCTTTTTATTTTTGAACTGGAATGGAAGCTCCTCTCAGGAAAATCCCCCCCAAGCGGCTCCTGTCATGGACACGGGTATTTTACCGACAGGCCTGCTGGAAACTACAAGTACATCTCCACAGTATCAATACCACATTAAAGATGTGAACAGTGGCATTATGGATCCGCTGGTTGCAAGCATTGTTCCTACTTACCCGCAATACTGGATGTTGCTGTCTGTATTGGCACTTGCGCTTGCTTTATTTTCTCTGGGCTGGATCCATCGGACGAGAAGAGTTAGAAATTAGCTGGCAGATGGGCTCCATATAAAATTCATTATAATGCCTGAATAACACAACAGCGGGGGACTAACATAATGCTTATTGGCTTGATCAGACATGGATTGACGGATTGGAATGCGGTAGGTAAAATCCAGGGCCACAGTGATATTCCGTTGAATGATGAAGGACGTCGGCAGGCACGCTTGCTGGCAGAACGATTGAAGGAAGAGCCTTATCATTGGGACGGACTTATTACAAGTAGTCTCTCCAGAGCGAAAGAGACGGGGGATATTATTGCCTCTGCTCTGCATTTGCCGTTGCTGGAACCTGATGATCGACTAAGAGAGCGTGCTTATGGTCAGGTCGAGGGGATGACACAGGCCGAACGCGAAGAAAAGTGGGGAGTTGACTGGCATCTGCTGGATTTGGGGCAGGAGAGCGATGCAGATCTTCAGCTTCGCGCGCTAGCTTTTATGGAGGCTCTTTGGACGGAAAATCGGGACAAGAATCTGCTGGTCGTTTCCCACGGCGGTTTTTTGGCTAATTTGTATAAGGCTCTGTATCAGGAGAAATTCACAGAGCGAATTGGTAATTTGTCACTAAGTGTACTCCAGCGTGAGGATGCGGACTGGGAACCGCTTTTGTATAATTGTACAAAGCATTTGCAAGAGAAAAAGTAGCTGCAACTTAAATAATTTGTGAAAGATCACGGCTTCTATTCATCATAGAGTCGTGGTCTTTTTGTTTTTTAATTATACCTTTGCGAAAAAAGAGGTTTAGAGTCTGAAGATTCCGTCAAAGCTGTGGGTACAACAGGTAAGAATCATTTCCGGATGACAGTCCAGTGACGAGGCGATGGAACAATGAATCTGGCGGATATGCTGACATTTGCGGATATTGTGCATTTGAACAGAATCGCAGTGTATTACGATTGTGACTGCAAACCTAATTCCAAGCATGAGTTGATCCAAGGGATTTTGACAAAGCTCGGCAGTAGTAGTTTCTTTGAGACGCAGGTCAAGGAGCTGAGGTTGTCAGAGGTAAGGTTTTTGAACGCGCTATTGTTCGATGACCGACCTTATTTCAGTATGGAGGAATTGATTGCGATTGCCAAACAGTCGGTTGAGAATGACGAGGATGCTGGTGAGCGACCACGAGATATTGTGACCCGTCTGCGTTCTAGCGGCTGGTTGTTCAACGGTTCGACGCACAATACGAGGTATTTGTACCAAATTCCGTCGGATATGAAAGAGCGCTTCCGGCGTGTTATGGTACATGACTTTCAAAACGGGATGACTCGGGTAAGCGAACCGTCGTCGTACCGGGATGAAGGTCATCTACTGGCGGAGGATTTACGGCTTTTCCTTCAATATATGAGGCAGCATGAGGTTCTGCTTAATCCTGAGGGAGCTTGGTACCGTCGTAATCAGCAGCAGCTAATGGAGCATTTGCACATTGCGGAGCCGTTGTTGGGTAAAGGAGGATGGCGTTTTGGCTATGGTTCCTCTTTTAAGTTTTATCCGGATCGAATGGCATTACTGTACGATTACGCCCGTCACTCCAAGTATATTGAGGAGAAGGGAGACCGGGTTGAGCTGACCGCAAAAGGGGAGGCACAACAAGAACTCGCAATTGAGGATGAAATGATACAGCTATTCAGGTTTTGGTTAAGATTGTATAAAGGAGCCGTACCCAATCTGCTTTCACTAGTCTACTGGATTGGAGAATGTGCCAGGCCATGGACATCCTCGGAGTCGCTTTTTATGCATATTGGTCCACTGATCCGACCGTTTTACTATGATACCCCCCGTTCGGTCTTTGATCAGAGGATTATACGAATGATGCTTCACTTGGGTATGCTTCGACAAGGTGAGCATTCAACAGGACCTTCTGTACAAATGACGGCCTGGGGGCAGAAGTTGGCGGGAGAGTGCCGCCTTGGGCGAAACGACTCGGGTATACGGCTCCATTGACAAGCAGTACACATGTTGATAGAATTTCACCCAAAATATGAGAGGGTGAAGTTGATGCTCATTCGCTACAACGGAAACATGCCACAGCTCCATTCATCTGTCTATGTGGCAGAAGGAGCAAAAGTTGTCGGAAAAGTAACGATCGGCCAAGAGTCCTCCGTATGGTTTAATGCCGTACTGCGCGGGGATATGGCGCCTATCATCATCGGTGAACGCTGCAATATTCAGGACGGCGTCGTGGGACATGTGAACACGGATCAGCCCCTGCTGCTGGCGAATGATGTTTCGGTAGGACATGCTGCCATTATCCACGGTTGTACGATAGGCAAAGGCACTTTAATTGGTATGGGGGCCATTGTACTCAACGGAGCGGAGCTTGGTGAATATGCTTTAATAGGAGCAGGGTCGGTCGTTACGGAAAATACCAAAATACCACCCTATACTCTTTCTATCGGTACACCTGCCAAAGTGGTGCGCGAATTGACAGATGCAGATTTGCAGCGGATGTCACGAACGACACTCAGCTATGTGGCGAAAGGAAAAGAATATAGGATCTCTTAAACTCATGTTGGAGGTGCATCCTATGGATAAAATGAAGGTTACTTATGAGGTAATGTTGGGCCTGTCTGCTGAAATGGTTTTGGACGAGGCATTACGTAAACACCGGAGTGAAAAACTTTACAAGGATATTGATGAGGCGTTAGCCTCCGGAGATGAAGTAGCTTTTCGTCATCTTACGGATGAGCTGAAAGCAATGAGTTAGAACGCTTTTGGTAAGCTTAAGTTGGTCATAAATGGCCAAGCGCCAGTTTGAGATTATATCATCAAACCTGACCCGTAACGGCGGTCAGGTTTTTTTGATACGCTTGGATATGATATAGTCTTTGTAAGATAGTGCCTGTGCAAGGTATCTGTCGTATGAACGGAGGATGAAGGGCGTGTCGTTATCTTATTTGTGGAGCCGGTCGTTCTTGACGAGCCGGCCCTTTTTGTGGCTGCTGTTCTGGTGTAATTTAGTTGGAACGGTGTATGGATACATATGGTATGGAGGACAGCTGGAATATACACTGAATTATCACCCGATGTGGCAGATTGTATTTGTGCCTGATAGTCCGACAGCCAGCCTATTTTTTACAATTTCCATAGCATTTTTGCTCTATCCTCCGCATCTCAAAAGCTTGAAGGTCATTCGCCAGATTATGGAAGCGTTGGCTGTCGTCACGAGTGTAAAGTATGGCATTTGGGCTTCGGCTATTATTTTGTGGGGAGTTGCGCAGGGCGGACCTATGGTATGGCAGGATTGGATGCTGATGGCATCTCACACAGCAATGGCGGTCGAAGCGTTACTGTTTGTACGTTTTTTTACCTGCAAATGGATTGCTTTATGCTTAGCCGCACTGTGGACCTTGTTAAATGATACGATGGATTATACCTTTGGCATATACCCTTATCTTCCCAGAACACTAACGGATGATGTACCGCAAGTATGTGTCTTTACCTACATGCTGACCCTTGTTAGTATTGTAGCGGCATGGCTTGCCATGTTGGCGCGTAATCGAAAGGTATCGTCTCATCGTGATATAGCTTGAGTCTTTTGAATGGAGAAATAGAGATGCATATAGTTATAAATCAAAAGGAATATGTATTCCAAAAGGGCATCCGTGATGATCACAAAATAAAAACAAGTTTTAATGAATTAGCAAAACAGAGTTTTGGCTTTGATTTTGAAGCCTGGTTTCAATTGGGGGATTGGGAGGATAGATATATTCCTTATGTCCTTTTGGATGAGGATTGTGTTGTGGCCAATGTATCTGTAAGTCTAATGGATTTTGATGTATCAGGCGAGAAGAAAAAATATATTCAGATCGGGACTGTAATGACGGATGCAAACTACAGGAATCAAGGTTTGAGTCGGTTTTTAGTAGAGCAAGCGCTGAAAGATTGGCATGGCAATTGTGATGGTATCTATCTGTTTGGAAATGATAGTGTGAGGGATTTTTATCCTAAATTCGGCTTCGCTGCGGCACCCGAGTATCAATATAGCCGGAAGGCACCTAACAGCTTGGACATAAGGATCGAGAAATTGAATACAGAAGAAATGTCGGATTTGCAGTTGTTGAAGATGAAGAGTGCTGACTTCAATCCGTATTCACTTTTTTCTGCGGAAAACAATGAGTGGTTGGTTTTATTTTATAGTACCTTATTTTTTAAAGACAAGTTCTGGCACATACCTCAATACGATACGATTGTTGTTGCAGATTTCGAAGGGGATGCGATGAATTGTTACGATATTTTTGGAGCGGGCGACATTTCTTTAGATGAAATTCTAGGGGCAGTCATGAAAAAAGATACGAAAAAGGTTGTTTTTGGCTTTACACCAAAAGAACAGGACGGCTGCGAAATTTCTGTGCTGAAGCAGGAAGATACTACGCTGTTTTATATGACTAAGCATCCCAACAGATGTAATGAAAATCCACTTATGTTTCCTATTTTGTCCAGAGCATAGCCGGTTTCTAACGTTTCACCTAAAGCCAGTTCTAGTCCCGTTAACCTTGCCATACAGTAAGGTGAGGAGGGATGTCCCATGATTAGGGGTCGGGGGGTTCGTATTACGTTACGTGTGGTTTTGAGTATTGTGTTATCCATAGTCCTGCTGCTGTCCGTCTACGTCCCTCCAGGTATGGCAGAAGCGCGCGATCAGTCAAAACCCGAAGGTAATACCAAGGAAATTGAAGAACTGGATCATGCAGCTGCGACACTGTACCGTGACGTAATGGACGGGAATATTGAAAAAGCACGCGCGGATGTAGCCGAGGTGAGCAGATGGTTCAGCACTGGACAGGTGCAGGCAGCGCTATCTGTAGAGGCCATTCATGCTCTATCCGGCAGCATTCTGGAGGTGCAGCAAGCTACACAGTCGGTTCAAGCATCACCGGATGAATGGGTGAAGGCAGCTGCGAATTTACGGCTTGCGACAGATGCGCTTGCGCACCCGCGCCAGCCCTTATGGCAGCAGTATTATAAGATTTTAAGAGAAGATGTTAGCGGCTTGAATAACCAGTTTGCTAAAGGGAACATGAAGGGATTCAAAGCTGGTACCGAAGTGCTGGAAGACCACTATGAAACGATTCGTACAGCAGCATTGATCCATGGCAGAACAACCGAGGTCGTGCGGACTGATTCCTGGATTTCCTACGTCAAAGGATTGGGAGATCAGCAAAATGCAGATGCCTCAGCGATTAGAGGAGCATTGGACCAAGGCAACCCGACGTTTAATGCCTTGTTTGGACGTGAGAAAGACGCTACCGCACTGGCGCCATTTATCCCGCGTGAGAGTGAGCGCCGGGCTGAATGGGCCATCGGCATGATTGTTCTGCTGGCGCTGGCTTACGCAGGTTATCGTAAATATCGGGCTGGTTTCATTGGGTAACGATGAAAGTTTGAACATTCGCATCGTTGGCTGTGGATCCATCCATATATGTCAGCCCATTGCCCGGATTACCGGGCTATTCCTCTTTGAACCCTTCGCCATGCACATCATGCACATCCTGAATGATAATAAACGCCCGTGGATCAACTGATTTAACAATTTGATGCAGTCGCCGTATTTCCTGACGGGACACGACACAATAGGCAACATGCTTGGCCTGTTTGGAAAATGCACCTACAGCCGGAATAATCGTAACTCCGCGATCCATGTCCCTGGTAATAATATCTGCAATGTCCATCGTGTGGTCGCTGATAATCATAAACGCTCTGGCGGAATAAGCCCCCTCTTGTATAAAATCAATAATTTTGGACGCAATGAACACAGCGACTAATGTATATAGAATTTTTTCTTTGGGTATGTAAAGTAGTGAAGCGCCGATAATGACAATGTCAATGACCAGCATAATCCTTCCCATACTCCAGCCAAACTTCCGGTTTAAAATACGAGCGATAATATCCGAGCCGCCAGTAGTGCCGCCAAAGCGGAACACAATACCTAACCCGGCCCCCAGCGTAACCCCCGCATATAATGAAGAAAGTATAAAATCGTGTTCAGTCTGAAACGTCCCCATCCATCCGAAATGAATCATTTTTTCAAATAACCACAGAAAGAATGTGAGCGACCCAATACCGACCCCCGTATATATAATCTGCTTGCCCCCAAGCATTTTCCATCCAATTAAAAATAATGGAATGTTCAGAAACAAAGTGGAGAGAGAAGGTGAAATCGAAAAAGCATAATTTAACAGCAGGGTGATGCCTGTAATACCGCCTTCCATCAGTTTACTGGGTATAATAAAATAAAGCAGACCGAATGCATAGATGGCGGTGCCGAATACGATGGGCAAGATCAATTTAAGCTGTTCCATGGACTTGGATATTTTCATAAGATCCCTCACAGTAGCAGTTTAAGGATGAGCGACTGAATGCAAATTTTTGCTAAATCGCAGGCCCTTATGTTTAGTATACCTTTTTGCGGCAGCTTTAAAAGACAGATGACTGTAAGTTGGCATCGTCAGTTCACAATTAAAAAAAATTTGTTTTAAAATGTGCTTTACGATAACATATGAATAAACCTGCACATGGGGGGATTGCGTGTTTCATGGAAAAATCGTTAGATGAAATTCAACGTGAGGTAGACCAGTATATCTCTCAATTTAAAGAAGGGTATTTCAGCCCTCTGGCCATGTTGGCCCGGATGTCCGAGGAAGTCGGTGAACTGGCAAGGGAGGTTAATCACTCCTTTGGTGAGAAGCCGAAAAAAACGGATGAGGCGGACAATTCCATTGAGCTGGAGCTGGGGGACATCTTGTTCATCACAGTTTGCTTTGCGAACTCACTAGGTATCAATTTGACCGAGGCACATGATAAGGTTATGCATAAATTTAACACGCGTGATGCGAATCGCTGGACCAAAAAGGACACCGATTAGGCATTTTGTACATATGCTGTACCAAACCGGTTACCCGGAGGTGCAGTGTCATGAAGGCGGAGGAATACGTTCAGAAAGCTTATCAGTGCATTTTGCAGAACGATTTTGAGCAGGCGGTGGAGTGGTTTGAAAAAGCGATTTCAGCCCAGCCTGATCATGCGGAGCATTATTTCCGTTGCTCGGTTACCTACGCTCGCAGTGGACGCTTGGAGCAGGCCCTTGCATATGCAGAGCATGCGGTTCGTCTCGCGCCACATCAGGATGAATATGTTCTCCATCTGCATGCGCAGGAAGCCAGGCAGTATACAGAAAAGGCCAGAAAAATGCTGGAGGTCGACAGAGCTACGCCACAGATGCACCAGGATGCGATTTTGCTGCTCGAACGGGCAATTTCTCTTGATCCGCTATGTGGTGACGCATTTTTGCTGCTCGCATTGATTTATGACGAATTGAATGAATATAAGCTGGCTGTGCAGGCTGCTCGTGAGGCGGCAGCGCTGTTTCCTCACAATGTTCAGCTTGCCAACCTCATGAAGAAATTATGCCAGCAGATGAATGAACAAATCTAGCACAAATGGATGCATAAGGAGTTGTAGGGATATGTCAGAACCAATAAAAGTGGCTGTCGTTGGAGCAGCAGGGCGTATGGGCCGTGAGGTGGTCAAATTGGTTCTTCAGGATGAGGAACTACAGCTTGTAGCCGCAGTGAACAGAACACACGCCGGCAGTGATGCCGGCCTTCTCGTCGGACTACCGGAAGCTGGTATCGCTATTATGGAGGATGTAGAGCAGGCTTTACTGGAGAGCCGAGCAGATGTCATGGTCGACTTTACGGGGCCGCGCTTCGCGTACGCACATACAGCGCTTGCTATTAAGCATGGAGTTCGTCCGGTTATCGGTACGACAGGGTTTACTCCTGAACAAATTGATGAACTGGACAAGCAGTGTCGTGAGCAACAAATTGGGGGTCTGATTGCGCCCAACTTTTCGATCGGAGTCATTTTGATGATGCGGTTTGCGGCTCAGGCAGCGAAATATTTCCCGCATCTAGAAATCATCGAATATCATGGTGACCAAAAATTGGACGCGCCATCAGGCACAGCCATTAAGACTGCAGAACTGATCGCTGAGCAGCGTGAGGAGCTACGACAAGGCAACCCGGAAGAGGAAGAAACGCTAGAAGGATCGCGTGGCGGTTACTATCAAGGCTTCCGCATTCACAGTGTTCGTCTTCCCGGTGTGTTCGCACAGCAAGAAGTCGTATTTGGAGGATTTGGACAATCTCTGAAAATTCGTCAGGACTCCTATGAACGAGCTGGTTATATGCCTGGTGTTAAAATCGGTATCCAGAAGGTAATGGAGCACCCGGGGCTTGTATATGGTTTTGAGCATTACATCGATTAAGAATATACGAATGAATTGATGGATGGAATTATAGAATGAGGCAGGAGGAGTTTGGAATGTTAAAGATTGCATTTATAGCGCATGATCGCAAAAAGGATGAAATGGTTAATTTTATAACGGCATATGAGCATGTTTTTACAGATCACCAATTATATTCAACAGGTACAACAGGTCAGCGCATTATGGATCAAACCAAGCTTCAAATTCACCGCTTCATGTCTGGGCCGCTTGGTGGAGATCAGCAAATCGGGGCTATGGTTGCGCAAAATGATATGGACTTGATTATATTTTTGCGTGATCCACTCATGGCACAGCCGCATGAGCCGGACATTAGCGCATTATTACGTCTGTGTGATGTACAGGGGATTCCTTTGGCAACCAACGTTGCAACCGCTGAAATACTGGTTAAAGCGCTGGATCGTGGCGATTTTGCTTGGCGTGAGCTGGTACATAAATATAAACCGGGCCTTGACCAGCAGGGTGATGTAAAATGACGCTGGACATCCTGATTTTCGGAGCCCATGCCGACGATGCAGAAATAGGAATGGGAGGCACGATTGCCAAGCATACTGCCGCTGGGTTAAAGGTGGGGGTGTGCGATTTGACACGGGCTGAAATGTCATCTAATGGTGATGTAGATACTCGCATGGCAGAAGCTGAACACGCTTCGAAAGTGCTCGGGCTTGCTGTGCGGACGAATTTGGGTCTGCCTGATCGTGGGTTATATGTAACTCCTGAACATGTAGCTGCAGTTACAGCAGAAATCAGGCGCCATGCACCAAAAGTTGTATTTGCCCCTTATTGGGAGGATCGGCATCCCGATCATGTCATGTGCAGCAAGTTAGTAGAGGAAGCTGTGTTTAACGCCAAGTTGAGACGTTTTATGTCAGAAAGTCCTGCGGTACAGGTAGAGCAATTATATTTTTATTTTATTAATGACATCGGCAGAACGGACTTGATCGTGGACATTACCGAGCATTATGAAGCGAAGGAGCAGTCGTTGTTGAGTTATGCTTCGCAATTTCAGGCAGCGCCTGGGAAGGACACGGTATCCACACCACTGAACCAGGGGTACGTGGAACGTGTAAAAGCTCGGGACTCGTTGTTGGGTCAACGTAAGCTGATTTCATATGCAGAAGGATTTGCGTCCAAAACGCCACATCTGGTTAAGCTATTCACATAAGGATTTTATACTTACGCATGTTGTAGAATGCTGAAATACATGGGCATACGAGTGATTACGGATGGACGGAAGGAGGCAGCTTAGCTTGAATGACAAACTGAAAATTGGGATTACCTGTTATCCGTCGCTGGGTGGCTCTGGCGTTGTGGCTACTGAGCTGGGTAAGTTGCTGGCAGAAAAAGGGCATGAGGTCCATTTTATTGCCAATAGCATTCCGTTTAGATTAGGCGGGGCGTTCCAGAAGAATATTTTTTATCATGAAGTTGAGGTTAACGATTATTATGTGTTTAGATATCCGCCATATGATTTGTCGCTAGCGACAAAAATGGCCCAGGTGGCACAAATGAAGAATTTGGATGTACTCCATGTCCATTATGCTGTCCCGCATGCAGTATGCGCTTATTTAGCGAAGGAAATGGTGGGCGATCATTTGAAAGTGGTGACCACCCTGCACGGTACAGACATTACAGTGTTGGCACAGGATGAATCATTAAAGGATCTGATTCGACTGGCTATTAACAAAAGCGATGCTGTGACAGCGGTCTCCAAGGATTTGATTCGTGAGACGATTGATGCGTTGGAAATCACACGACCTATTGATTTGACTTACAACTTTGTAGATAAACGGGTATATTATCCACGAGATGCTGCTGCGCTTAGGAGAGATTTTGCCCAACCGCACGAAAAAATTATGATGCATATTTCCAATTTCCGTCCTGTCAAAAGGGTGGGAGATGTGCTGGATATATTCGACAGAGTGCAACAAAAGATACCTGCGAAGCTGCTGCTGGTGGGAGAAGGACCGGATCTTCCAAAGATTCGTTGTAAAATCGAAAGTTTAGGCTTGCAGGACAAAGTCTTCTTTTTGGGTAAGCAGGATCAAATCGCAGAAGTGATTTCCATGGCGGATGTGCTGCTGCTTCCCTCGGAGAAAGAAAGTTTTGGTCTAGTTGCACTGGAAGCCATGGCCTGTGGAGTACCAACAATTGGTTCTCAGGCAGGAGGAGTACCTGAACTTGTCGTGCATGGAAGTACGGGGTATCTTGCTGAAATCGGGAATACCGAGGCGATGGCGGATTATGCAGTAGAACTGCTCTCCGATGAAGCGATGGCGGAACGTTTCCGTGAAGCGTGCCTGACACGCGCACGTACCGTATTCTGCGATGAGCTGATTACCCGTCAATATGAAGAAATCTATTACCGTGTGTTGGGACGCGAGGTGCCGGATCTTAAACCGATCAGCGTTTAAGGAGGCGGACTCGCGTCCGTTTTTTTATTGAATACTTGCAAAGGGGGAAACCCTGTGAATACAAATACTTGGCAACATGCTGATCCAGAAATGGCTCTTCGCGGCAGAGAGGTTATACATACACTAACCACAGCTGGCCACGAAGCTTATTGGGTTGGTGGCTGTGTGCGGGATGAGCTATTAGGACGAGCTATTCATGATATGGATCTGACCACTTCGGCTGAGCCTGAAGAGGTCTTAGCGCTGTTCCCTCATGTGATTCCGACAGGAATCCAGCATGGGACGGTAACGGTCATGCAGGATGGTCATGCATTCGAGGTGACCACTTTTCGTACGGAAAGCGGTTATACCGATCACCGTCGTCCAACGGAAGTATCCTTTGTGAAGGACATCCGTGAGGATCTGATGCGGCGGGACTTCACGATGAACGCAATAGCGATGGCTGAACATGGGGAGCGAGTGGACCCGTTTGGTGGGGAAGCTGATTTGCGAGCCGCTCTCGTTCGTTGTGTGGGACGAGCCGAGGAACGCTTTGAGGAGGACGGGCTACGAATGCTGCGTTGCATCCGTTTTGCCTCTGTATTTCGGTTCCGAGTGGCCTACAATACCTGGAAAGGTATGATCCGTCGCAGAGAGGGACTTCGACACATAGCCATGGAACGGGTACGAGTCGAGTTAGAAAAGATGCTAGCGGGGCCTGACCCATTACGTGGGTTAGAGATGCTGGGTCGTAGCGGATTGCTCGGCTGTACAAAAGTTCCGGTTCCCTGGGAACAATGTGACGCACAGGCGCTCAAGGAGATCGTGCAGCTGCCAGCAGAGCTGCGGTGGGGTTTGCTCCTTATGTCTTGTAGACTTAGCTCCGAGGCAGCGGACGAGCTTTTAAGAGCTTGGACCTTCTCCAACGCCGTACGTTTGCGTTTGGTTCATTTATTGGAATGGGAGACCGAACTCATCAGCCATGCTGTTGCCATAGCTGACAACTCTAATTCGAGAGATTCTGACCCTATCAACGACGAGGTGCTGCGTCGTAACTGGATTCGCTTGTTAATTAAGCTGGGAAAGGATACAGCTTCAGACTGGTTGGAGCTTCACAAGACACTGCCTTCTTCGTTCCGTGGATTACCGCCATGGGTAGAAAAGCATGTAAAGAAAATTGCCGAACTGGCTAACTCGTGGACACAGCAGGCTGTCGTCGTTCGTATCAAAGATTTAAATATTACTGGAAATGAACTGGTTCAGGCAATGAATCGACCAGGTGGACCTTGGCTGGGCCAGATGATGGAACGGCTTTTACAAGCGGTCGCTTGCGGAGATATCCCGAATGAAACAGAAACATTGCTTCAGGAAGTGAAACGGGTGATGAGTAGTGAATAATCATGAAAGATTGTTAGGCATACTGGAGGAAGGTTCATCCGATTACGTATCCGGGGAGGAAATTAGCCGACGACTGTCGGTTAGTCGTACAGCGGTATGGAAGCAGATCAACAAACTGCGTGAACTGGGTTATAATATCGATGCTTCCTCACGTCGGGGGTATCGGCTGATTTCTCAGCCAGATCGGCTGGAAGCCTCCAAACTGGCAGATATGTTGAATACTCAATCGTTTGGCCAGCGTATCGTCGTTCTGGATTCAACGGTATCTACCCAGCAGGATGCTATGCGTTTGGCAGAAGAGGGTGCGCCGGAGGGAACGTTAGTGCTTGCGGAGGAACAAACGGCAGGTCGGGGACGTCTGGGGCGGAAATGGTATTCCCCTCG
This sequence comes from Paenibacillus sp. lzh-N1, assembly GCF_002872435.1. Classification (NCBI taxonomy): domain Bacteria; kingdom Bacillati; phylum Bacillota; class Bacilli; order Caryophanales; family Paenibacillaceae; genus Paenibacillus; species Paenibacillus sp. lzh-N1. The sequence goes on from NZ_CP025696.1 coordinate 4,105,054, forward strand.
CGGCAAAGGTATCTGGATGAGCATTGTATTGCGCCCAGCCCAGCCCTTGGCCTTTACCCCCCAGCTAACGCTGCTTACAGGTGTTGCGGTGTGTAGGGCTATTCGCCGTCTGACGGGTGTGGAGGCAGGCATCAAATGGCCAAACGATCTGCTGATTCATGGTCGCAAAGTATCCGGTATTCTGTTGGAATCTGCAACAGAGGATCAAAGGGTTCGCTATTGCATTGCAGGCATTGGCATCGACGTTAATTTGAATGTAGAAGATTATCCGGAAGAGTTATCCCATGTAGGGACATCTTTGAAAATAGAGGCAGGGCTTGAAGTTGACCGTACTGCGCTGATTGCTGCTGTTTTGGAAGAAATGGAGCTGCTAAGCAAGCTATATGCCGAGCAGGGGTTCCAGCCAATAGCCATGCTGTGGGAGGCATTATCTGTGACGATGAATCGCAGCGTACGGGCACATACAGGACAAGGGATAGCGGTAGAAGGTACAGCGGTTGGCTTGGACCCTTCAGGAGCGCTCGTAATAGAAACGAACCAGGGTGAGCGGATTCAGGTTATTTCAGGGGATATACAATTGTAGAAGCGACCCTAGCTGAGTATACGACCACAATCTTTCTGTTTCCTGTGTAAAACTTCACGTGAAAAAGCTGGTGTTTTTTGTTATACTGTGCAGGAGGCGGCATCGGACGGTCCGAGCTGCACTCCAAGGGCACATTGCTCTACTTTAGCAAGTTTGTAAGACCATCATAACTTCATTTGAAGGTTACGTTGGATTCTGCTCTGAGCCGAACAGGACCGAGACAGAAGGGACGATCTCAAAATGAGTGTCTTTTTTGGCTGTTCGGACCTTTTGATGACGCAGATGTACAGGCGTTCATAAAAGGTTATTTTTTGTGCCAAAAAAAGATGGAAGGGAGCCATTCGCAATGGCAGGAAAACAAGCACTGAATATTGTAAAAATGAAAAAAATGAAGCAAGAGGGCATTCCGCTCAGTATGCTGACCGCCTATGATTATCCATCGGCTAAAATAGCCGAGGAGGCGGGAATTGATATCATTCTCGTGGGTGACTCGCTGGGTAACGTAGTTCTTGGTTACGATTCAACCATCCCTGTGACCTTGGATGATATGGTGTACCATTCCCGGACAGTCGCAAGAGGCGCTGAGCATACATTTATCGTAGCGGACATGCCTTTTATGACATATCACAGCAGCATATCCGAAAGTCTTCAAGGCATCCGCCGTCTGATGCAGGAAGGACATGCGCATGCTGTTAAATTGGAGGGCGGAGCTGGGATTGCCGATGTCGTAAAAGCGACTGTTCAGGCAGGTGTGCCTGTACTGGGCCATATCGGGCTTACTCCGCAATCGGTTAATCAAATTGGCGGCTATCGCATTCAAGGTAAGGACGAAGCAGACGCACGCCGGTTGATGGCAGATGCCAAGGCATTAGAGCAGGCGGGTGCCTTTGGTATTGTCTTGGAATTGGTGACTGAGGAAGTGGCAACGGCGATCTCTAAAGAACTTTCTATTCCAACCATTGGAATCGGTGCAGGACGTGGCTGTGACGGTCAAGTACTCGTTTACCACGATCTGATTCAATATGCATCGCCATATTTCAGTAAACGATTTGTAAAAACTTATGCAGATGTAGGCGGCATGATCCGCAGCAGCATTGAGCAGTATGTGAGCGATGTAAAAGGGCGGGCATTCCCGGCCGCAGAGCATGTGTTCAGCGCGGATGACTGTGTTGTGGAGTCCCTGGAGTCCTTGTACGGACAGGCAAAAGGACAAGCGCAGGAACAAGCTAAGGAAAAGGTGGAATCTCAGTCATGATCATCGTAAGAGAAGTGGCTCAACTACGCAAGGTTATTGCCGAACGTCGCCAACTTGGAGCCAATGGAGCAAAAACTTTACACGATTCTGCCTCTTTACTGCAACATAAAGTCGGCTTTGTACCAACCATGGGATACCTGCACGAAGGGCACGCAAGCTTGATGCAAAAGGCGCGTGAAATGGCAGATACGGTGGTGCTTAGCATTTTCGTAAATCCGATTCAATTTGGACCTACCGAAGATCTAGACAGCTATCCTCGCGATGAAGCTCGTGATCTGGAAGTAGCGCGACGTGAAGGCGTGGATATTGTATTTATGCCGACTGTAGCAGAAATGTATCCGCAGCCAACTCAAACTAAAATTCACGTATCCGCTCTGACAGACCGCTTGTGCGGCGCTTCCCGTCCTGGCCATTTTGATGGTGTAACTACAGTGGTAGCTAAGCTGTTTAACATGGTAGGTCCTGATTTGGCTTTCTTTGGAATGAAGGATGCGCAGCAGGTTGCTGTGCTTCAACAAATGGTGGCCGATCTCAATATGAATGTGACCCTCATACCTTGTCCTATCGTCAGAGAGGCCGATGGTTTGGCTCTTAGCTCCCGCAATGTATATTTAAGTGCGGAACAGCGTGAGCAGGCGTTAGTGCTGTCCCAGTCACTGCGCAAGGTGCAAGAAGTGAGCGAAGATATTGTACAGAACACCATTACGATTGAGCAGTTACATCAAATGGTGGAGTCGACCATCTCCTCATCTCCTTTGGCAGATATTGACTACATTGAAATATTAACATTTCCTGGCCTGGAGCCTCTTCGCCCTGAGCAGCGCCTATGTGATGTGCAAGAAGATGTCATTGTTGCACTAGCCGTAAAATTTGGGAATACCCGACTGATTGATAATATAAGAATACAGAAAGTGGAGGTACTTTCCCATGTTTAGAACCATGATGAAATCTAAAATTCACCGCGCGACGGTTACTGAAGCCAACCTGAACTATGTGGGCAGTATTACCATAGATGAAGATTTAATGGAGACATCGGATCTGCTGGAGAATGAAAAGGTTCAAATTGTAAACAATAACAATGGAGCTCGATTGGAAACCTATGTGATCCCCGGACCACGTGGGAGCGGTGTGATTTGTCTTAACGGTGCGGCAGCCCGTTTGGTCCAGCCTGGTGATACAGTCATTATTATTTCCTATGCTTCCATGTCAAATGAAGAGGCCAAAACATACAAACCAACTGTGGTATTTGTGGATGAACATAATAAACCAGCCCAAACGATGAGCAAGGAAGTACACGCAACGATCATGTAATGAATGGGAATGCGGATGAAACCCGTCTTTTAAGCGAAAAATGTGAGTGTATTAATCCATCTTTCGTAAGGGCGGGATGCACATGTTCCAGCATGTATTCGCAGAAATGAACAGCATGTTAGATGATATCGTGAAGCATTACCCATCAGCCCAGGGCCCCCGCAGACAGGAGCTGCTACAGCACTGGAGTCTGCTGCGGAGAATGAGTGACGGAATTATGGATGAGTGGCTGGCCTTTGAGGAAAAAATGGTTTGCCTGCGTGCAGCCGGCTTTTCCGCAGAGGCCGACATGTCTGACGCTGAGCTGCCTGAAAAGGAGCTACCGGCATTTGACCGGGGGCAGGGGTATTATCGATTGCTTATGTACCCGGAGGCAATCCAGCAATTTGAGCAGGTGCTACAGCATTTTCCGAACAGCTGGCAGAGTCGCATGTATATGGGAATGGCGCATTTTCAACTGGATGATCCAGCAGAGGCTATAAGCCAGTTTCAAAAGGTGCTACACCTGACTGAACAGCCAGGGCTAAAAGCGGTCATCTATAATGCGCTAGGCTGTTTGATGGCAAAGCAGGCAGACGTAAAAGAGGCGCAAAAATATTTTGCTCTCGCTCATCAGTTCGATCCAACGCTGCCCGAGCCACTGCACAATATGCAAGCCTGTTTGTCCGGTGCCGAAAAGCTTCGCTACGACAGTTCCTTGTTGACTTGGATGTAGTTGTCAGACACCGAGTAAGACGATGCATGCTCACCTCCTTAGGCGGTGTGTGCATCGTCTTTTTTTGACTGTCTTAATTTCCAAACAGACAATCTTCTGCTATGCTATTATACAGAGTTATTATTTTTGTATGTGTCATAAGAAAGGATTAAGCTCGAATGAAATTTGCGGTATTGGATTTTGAAACGACAGGCACCCAGTCCGCGGATGACATCATTCAAGTCGGACTTGCAATTATAGATCATGATAACAGCATTTCCCGTGTTTACGGCTCTTATGTAAACCCTGGCAGATCTATTCCACCTTTTATCACCGGATTGACCGGAATTACAGATGATGACGTCAAGGATGCACCTGCACTCGAAGAAATGATGATGGAGCTCGTGCCTATGCTGGACGATGTCGTGCTGGTCGGTCATAACGTGGCGTTTGATTTCAATTTTTTGCAAAGCGCTTTGGACCGGTGTGGATATTTACCCTTTAGCGGTAGAATTTTGGATACGATGGATTTTCTGAAAATTATGTTTCCGTCGTTATCTTCTTATCAGTTGGGTTTTGTTTCCTCAGAGTTTGGGCTGGCGCATGACCGCCCTCATCAAGCAGACAGCGACGCGTTGGCTACGGCTGAGGTGTTTTTAAAATGTCTGGGTGAGCTTCAGGCATTACCTCTGATAACGATACAGCGGCTCAGCGATTTGTTCGCAGAGGAAGACAGTGACCTGGGTTGGTTTCTTGACGGCATACGAGAAGAGAAAGAGCTAGACCCTATTCAGGATTTGGAGAAACATCAGTTTTTTCGTCAGCTTGCGCTTAAAGTGGAAGATTGGACCGAACTGGCTACTCCACGAAGAGAAGATGATCCGAATCCACTCTCAGGCGTTTCCTTTGAGGAGTATATGGATGATGTGCGGGACAATTTGCGTTCATCCTTGAGCCAATATGAGGAGCGCGAGGCGCAAACACAAATGATTGAGGGTGTAAATCAAGCCCTGACTCAAGATAAGCATTTGTTGATCGAGGCGGGTACAGGAACAGGGAAGTCCCTAGGCTATTTGCTTCCGTCACTGTACCACAGTGTAAAATATGGGCAGAGGGTCACAGTAAGCACGCATACCATTAATCTGCAGGAGCAATTGCGAGAGCGTGATATTCCGATGCTGACAAAAGTGATTCCGTTCCCGTTCCGGGCTGCCATTTTTAAGGGTCGGGGGCATTATTTGTGTCTGCGTAAGTTTGAACATAAAATAAACAGAAGAGACTTCGCGACACCAAAGGAAGACTTGATTACAGCGGCTCAAATGATTGTCTGGCTGACTCTGACAGAAACCGGTGATGATGAGGAACTAAACCTGAGCAACCGTGGAGGGGATTTCTGGGAAACAGTAGCTAGTGATTCCGAGTCCTGTCTTGGTCGTTCTTGCCCATGGTTCCGCAAATGCTACTATCATCGTGCACGTCATGAAGCAGGAACAGCGGATGTGGTTATAACGAATCACTCCAAGCTGTTCACCGACGTCAAAGCAAGTCACCAGCTATTGCCCAGCTATGAACATCTGGTCATTGATGAAGCACATCATCTAGAGGAAGTAGCCGGTAAGCACCTGGGCATGCATATGAAATATTTCACACTCGTGCATACGCTGACTCGATTGTTCAAGGACAGTAAGAACGGACAATTGCCTTCGTTACGTCAGCAGTTGGCAAAGTCGGGGCATGAGAAGTCGACGGAATGGGCCTCGACCATTGATCAGCTGTACCCACTCGTGTTAGAGGTTAAGGAAACTTGGGACCTGCTAAGCGATAAGTTGTTTGGTATGTTGCCAGAGCGGTCTGATGCCACACCGGGTGAAACGGGGCAATTTTCTTCGCGTCTCAAACCGTCGGCCAAGCCTGCAAAGTGGGATCATGCGGCGGCGTTGGAAAATCAGCTTTATGTAACGTTGAGTGAAATTTTGCGCAAGGGCGACAAGCTGATGCTGGATGTCAAGGAAGAACACGACGATTATGCGGCGGATAGTCTCATTACAGATATCACGGGTCTGCTTAAGGATTTGGCGGGGATTAGGGAAAATTTGCGCTTCTTTATACGACTCGATGATGAAACAACCGTATATTGGCTCGAAGCGAGTGGGCAATTCCGTAGTAAATCATTGCAATTTTATGCAGTGCCCGTCGATGTGAGCCGCCAGTTGAAAGAAATGTTTTTTGACAAAAAAAGAAGTATTATTCTGACATCTGCTACTTTATCGGTAGATAAGTCGTTTCAGTACATGACCGATCAACTCGGCTTGCAGGAGGCAGCGGATCAAGGACGATTAATGACGTCACAGCTCCCATCACCTTTTAATTACAGGGATCAGGTGTTGCTGGTCATTCCGCGAGACTTTCCGAGTGTGAAGGGCAGTGTAGGGGATGCACATTTTGTAGAGATGCTCGTTAGCTCTCTAGGAGCGACTGCCCAGGCGACGCGGGGGAGAATGCTTGTTCTGTTTACTTCCTATCGGATGCTCCGGCAAGTGTATGAGCCACTCAAAGAGGCGTTAGCATCCAGCGATATTACCGTGTTAGGACAAGGTGTAGACAGTGGGAGCCGCAGCAAGCTAACCCGTCGTTTTCAGGAAGCCAAGGCTTCTGTATTGCTGGGAACCAGCAGCTTCTGGGAAGGCGTTGATATTCCAGGGAAGGCTTTGACTTGTCTGGCCATCGTTCGCTTGCCGTTTCAACCGCCCAATCACCCGTTACTGGAGGCAAAAAGCGAGCTGCTGCAGCAGCAGAAGAAGAATCCATTTATGAAGCTGTCTGTACCACAAGCAGTTATTCGCTTCAAACAGGGATTTGGACGATTGGTACGTACAGCGAGCGACCACGGAGTCGTTATCGTTTACGATACGCGTGTGATCGAATCCTATTATGGAAAGCACTTTTTGTACTCGTTACCGGGACCAAAAATGGAGCATATGCCATCGGAGCAAATGGTGCCCCGCATCGCCGAATGGCTCCAATCCGCCCCGGAGACAGAGGCACAACGGACGGACACCTAAAGTCCGTTACAATTAGGGGGAGCAAGTATGAAATCAGATAAAATTTCAGAGGCTGTCGTACGGAGATTACCCGTATATTTACGTTATCTGAATGCACTGCACAAACGGGAGGTGGCTACGGTCTCTTCTCAAGAGCTGGGACAGAGGTTAGATTTAAATCCAGCCCAAATTCGTAAAGATCTTGCCTATTTTGGCGATTTTGGTCGGAAGGGTATCGGTTACGATGTTTCTTATCTAATTGAGAAAATACGCCATATCCTGAAAATCGACCAGCAAATTAATGTGGTATTGGTCGGAGCGGGTAATCTGGGTCAAGCCCTATCAAACTATAACGCTTATTTAAAAGACAATATGAAGATTGTGGCGGTATTTGATGCGTTCCCGGATAAGGTTGGGACCAGAATCAATACCTTAGTCGTTCAGCCGATGGATGAATTGGAAACGACTGTAAAAGAAAAAAATATTCGAATCGGGATTATTACTGTACCTGATTTTGAGGCACAACACGTAGCTGATAGGCTCATTGAGAGTGGAATTGGAGCGATTTTAAACTTTGCACCTATCATTCTCAAGGCACCGGCTAACATTCGGATACATGCCACAGACTTTACAACTGATTTGCTTAGCCTCGCTTATTACCTGGAGGACGGAAAGGAAGAAGCACAATATGACAGTGAATAAATGGATGATTAAAAACGGTTCTTTTGCCGTGAATGGACCTGAAGCTGGGGTAATCCATGGTTTTATGATTGTGGAGGATAGCCGTATTACTTACATTGGCGAGACTCTGCCTCCGGGTGAGGAAGAGACGGAAGCAATCGACGGTAACGGGTTATTGTTTTTGCCTGGTCTGATTAATACTCATGGTCATGCGGCGATGTCTCTGCTGCGAGGGTATGGAGATGACTTGGCACTTCAAGTCTGGCTTCAGGAAAAAATGTGGCCTATGGAAGCCAAGTTTACATCTACGGATGTGTATTGGGGAACATCCTTGTCAGTGCTGGAAATGCTGAAAGGTGGAACCACAACTTTCCTGGATATGTACGATCATATGGATGAGGTGGCACGTGTAGCTGAAGAGTCGGGCATCCGTGCAAGTTTGATGCGTGGAGCCATTGGACTCTGTTCAGAAGAAGAACAGCGGATCAAGCTGGCTGAGGCCGTGACTTTTGCCCGTAACTGGCATGGAAAAGCAGACGGACGTATCACAACGATGATGTCTCCGCATGCCCCATACACATGCCCGCCAGCGTTTATTGAGAAATTTGTTCAAGCAGCACATGATCTCGATTTACCATTGCATACGCACATGTCCGAGACGATCGCCGAAGTTGAGCAAAACGTACGCGACTACGGTTTGCGTCCAGTTGCACACTTAGATAAGCTTGGCTTTTTCTCCCGCCCTTCACTTGTTGCCCACGGCGTACACTTGAACGACGAAGAGATAGCTTTATTAGCGGAACGAGGTGTGGCGGTTTCACATAATCCAGGCAGCAACTTGAAGCTGGCAAGTGGTGTAGCTAGAGTGCCTGAATTGCTGCGTGCAGGAGTTACTGTTTCTCTTGGAACAGACGGTCCTGCCAGCAATAATAACCTGGATATGTTCGAGGAAATGCGTCTGGCGGCACTCATTCACAAGGGAGTATCTGGCGACCCAACAGCAGTTCCTGCAAATGAAGCACTGCGTCTGGCAACAGAGTATGGTGCAAAGTCGATTGGTTTAAAAGAAGTAGGAACGCTGGCAGCAGGCAACAAGGCTGACTTTATCGCGCTAGATCTGAATCAGGCCCATTTCTTGCCGCGTACAGATCTTATTTCCCATGCCGTATACTCTGCAAGTGCCAAAGACGTGGCTCATGTGTGGGTAGACGGTCGACAGGTTGTGAAAAACGGCGAATGCCTGACGATGGACGAGGAACGTATCAAACATGAGGCACAAGCCGCCTTTGAAGGGCTGCTGTCGCGCTAATTCAGGTGTCACATCCCCTTAGAGAGGAAGCACAGGTTTGAAAAATAAGAAGAAATGGATAGCGGTCGCCATTTTGGCCGTAATACTGATTCTGGTCAGCATTTTCTGGTATTATTCCTATGTTACTCAAGACCAGGTGGCTGAGAAAAATGCCGCTATCATTAAGGCCAAGCAATCAGGTGGTCTGGTTAGCACGACTCAGACATGGAAGTCTGTGTGGGATCAGATATATTGGGTGGTTCAAGGAAAAAACGCACAGAATGAAAATATAATGGTGTGGGTCCCTTTTCAAAAAATGGAAGGACAACCTAACGTACCTGTCGCAGATCCAAGCGGTGTTCATACCGAGCTGATGAAAAACGGAGTCGACGAGCAAAAAATGACAGCGATAATTCAGCAGCAACTTCCAAATGCAAAAATTGTAAGGCTCCAACCGAGTGTGTTCAATGGCGAATATGTATGGCAACTGTTTTACGATGATGAAAGCCATCACAACTATACCTTTTACCGTTTCTCAGATGGAGCATCGACGGGGATAAAGTATACTTTGCCTAATTACTAGCGTGTTATGGGAGTAGTGATGATGGTGAAAGCAATGTATTGTTAAAAGAATAACTGATTGAAGTTGAAAAGACGTAAATGCGATTTAAATCGTATTTACGTCTTTTTTTGCTGCTACGAAAATCACAACTCCTCCACACATTGCCTTCGATATTAGATTCACGTTATGATATACTATATTTTATAAGTGATAGACAAAAATGATAGAAAAATGAGTTGCTGATCTCTATAAGATCATGCAATTTGGTTGTTTGTTGACATTCGTCCCGTTTCTTCTGGGTTTTACATTTTGAGAGGAGGATGTTGTTTGAAATTGCGTGCAGTTCCTATTGTTGTGGCGGCCGTTGTGGCAGCCTTGTTGATGTTTGGGGGATGGTTCATTTACCGTCAGGTTACAATGCAAAGTCCTCTGGAAAAACTGGTATCTCAATATCCAGGCGTGACAAGCGCTCAAATAGATATTAAACAGGATCAGGTCGTATTGAAACTAGATCTCAAACCGCAGGCGGATGTGGCCGGATTGGTTGATGTGGTTAAGCAAAAAGGGCAATCCATCATTGGCAGCCGTACCATTAAGCTGGATATCGCAGATCGTTCCAATTCAGCACTGAATCAATGGTGGTCTGAGGCTATGTTTCCTGTAGCCGAAGCGATGGAAAATAAAAAGTATACTCAAATTTCATCTACAGTTGAGCAGATGAAAAAGAAAAAAGCAGGTATCAAGGCTGATACCGATATGGATTCAAACAATGTCTATATCCGACTCAGCGAAGGCAATGCGACTAAGTTTATCGTTTTGCCACGTCAATCTCAGCAAATGGGGGTATGGCCTAATGCCTAGATGGATCAAGGAAATATTAATCGGTATTGTGCCGGTGACCATTATATTTCTCGTTTTTATTGGGGTGAATATTATCCCTCTTCTGGTTGCGGGCGTGATGCTCAGCGGCTTGTTAATGCTCATGCATGCTCGTGGCGGCTTGGCCGTAGGTGCCGGGCAAGAGCGCAAACGTAAAAAAAATGGTCCGGACAAGCTGACTTTTGAGGAAATTGGTGGACAAGAAAGCGCTAAACAGGAATTGCGTGAAGCCTTGGATTTTTTGAATCGGCATGATGAAATTTCCAAGTTTGGTATTCGTCCATTGAAAGGCGTTTTGCTTACAGGCCCTCCGGGAACAGGAAAAACGCTGATGGCGAAAGCAGCTGCACACTACACCAATTCTGTGTTTGTTGCAGCTTCAGGCAGTGAATTTGTTGAAATGTACGTGGGTGTCGGTGCAGGTCGTGTCCGTGAGTTGTTTCGGGAGGCTCGCACTCGTGCAGCCAAGGAAAAGAAAGAAAATGCAATTATTTTTATTGACGAGATTGATGTTATTGGTGGTAAGCGTGAGGGTGGACAGCAACGAGAATATGATCAGACTTTGAATCAGTTGCTGACAGAAATGGATGGCATTTATTCGGCAGATACACCGCGGATATTACTTATTGCGGCAACAAACCGTAAAGAAATGCTGGACAGCGCCTTAACGCGTCCAGGACGCTTTGACCGCCATATTCAAGTAGACTTGCCTGATAAGAAGGGCCGTCTTCATATCCTTAAAATTCATGCCAAAAACAAACCGATTCAGGAAGATGCTAATTTGGACAAAATCGCTGAGGAGTCTTACGGTTTTTCCGGTGCACAGTTGGAGAGCGTCATGAATGAAGCGGCCATCTATGCAATGAGACAGGATCGTCAAATGATTGCGCAGAGTCATCTATCCATGGCGATTGACAAGGTGATGATGGGTGAAAAAACAGACCGAGAATCAACATTGGAAGAGAAAAAGCGTGTAGCGATTCACGAGCTGGGACATGCTATTATGGCTGAAATCGTCCGTCCCGGTAGCGTAAGTCAAGTAGCGCTCAGCCCGCGTGGGAAAGCGCTCGGTTACGTGCGTCACAATCCACAGCAAGAACATTATTTATATACCAAGCAGTACCTGGAGGAGCAGATTATGATCTCGCTCGCAGGGGCTACTGCGGAAGAAATGTACTATGGCGGTCGAAGTACGGGCTCAAGTAATGATTTTGAGCAGGCGCTGAACATTGTTCATACGATGATGACTTCCGGTTTGACTTCTCTTGGGATTATTAACATGGAAATGGTTACAAAAGAGGAACTTATGCGGGAAAATGGCGAAATTATGAATGACCTGCATAATCGGACTTTGGAGTTGCTGGAAAAGCATCGTCCTGTGTTCGACAATTCTCTTGACATTCTGATGAAGGAAGAAACTCTGTCCGGGGATCAATTTAGATGTCAATTTAGTGAAAATGCTTTATTACCAGCATAATTTTTTATGCTGGTTATTTTTTTTTACTTTTAGTCCGTGCTAAGATATTATTATCTATTGGGACATAAACATGTATTTTTCGACAAAGAAGGATACAATATATGAGAGTGACCAGGAAAGGGTGGAGTTAAGAACCATGCAATTTAAAAAAATCGGCGTCATTGGCGGCGGCACCATGGGACAAGGTATTTCTGAAATGCTCGCGTCCAAAGGAATCGATGTGCTGCTAGTAGAGCAGACACCAGAGAAACTAGACTACGCTTATAATATGATTGAAACAAGTCTAGACAAGCAACTGGAAAAGTGGGCAATCACCCAAGCAGAGAAAAAACTGATTTTATCTCGCATTGAAAAAGTATCCCATCTGGCGGAGCTCGCTAGCTGTGATATGGTCATTGAAACCATTACAGAGAATCTGGACGAGAAAAAGGTTGTTTTCCAAGAGCTGGATCATGTGTGTCCAAGCAACATTATTCTTGCAAGTAATACATCCACGCTGAGCCTGACCGAGCTTGCCAGCTCGACCAAGTATCCAGAGCGTGTTATTGGTATGCACTTTATTTATCCAGTATCCCGTATTGATCTTGTAGAAATTATTCGTGGTTTGAAAACTTCAGACGATACCTTTGAAAACACGAAAATGTTCGTAGAAGAAATCGTGGAGAAAAAAGGAGTCATGATTTATGAATCTCCTGGCTTTGTAACTAGCCGGATTATCTGTCTGCTAATTAACGAAGCAGCTCATGTACTTCAAGAGGGCGTAGCTTCTGCGGAAGATATTGACGATGCTATGCGCATCGGCTACAACTTCCAAAACGGTCCTTTGGAAATGGCTGACCGCTTTGGTCTGGATTCCGTTTTGGCTGCTTTGGAGCGGATGTTCCGTGAATTTGGCGAACTGAAATACCGTCCGTCCATCGTCCTGAAGAAAATGGTGCGTGCAGGTAATCTGGGCGTGAAATCGGGCGAAGGCTTCTTTAAGTATGACAAGGATGGTGACCGGATATGAAAATTCTCGTAATCAACGCAGGGAGTTCTTCCCTGAAATACCAATTGTATGATATGACGGACGAGTCCGTTTTAGCAAAAGGATTGGTAGAGCGTATCGGTATGGACTCTTCAATTCTGACGCATAAACCAACCAATAAGGAAGAATACACTGAAGTTAGCGAAATTTTGGAGCATACTACTGCCATCCGTAAAGTGCTGAATGCACTCACAGATGCAGAGCATGGTGTTATCTCCAGTATTAGCGAAATTCAGGCTGTGGGCCATCGTGTGGTTCATGGAGGCGAAATCTTCAAACAGTCAGCGCTCGTAACTCCTGAAGCGAAGAGTGAAATCCGTCGCTTGTTCGACCTGGCTCCACTGCATAATCCCGCATCCATGATGGGGATTAAAGCGGCTGAATTGAATATGCCAGAAGTACCACAAGTTGTGGTGTTTGATACTTCGTTCCATCAAACCATGCCAGAAAAAGCTTATATGTACGCCATACCAAGAGTGTTGTACAATAAGTACAAGGTTCGTCGTTACGGTGCACACGGCACTTCCCATGACTTTGTAAGTAAGGAAGCTGCCAAATTTGTCGGCCGTCCTTTGGAAGACCTGAAGATTATCACTTGCCATATCGGTAATGGTGGTAGTGTAACAGCAGTTCAAGGCGGTTTGTCTGTAGATACTTCCATGGGTATGACTCCACTGGAAGGACTGATGATGGGTACTCGTAGTGGTGATTTGGATCCAGCAATCGTACCTTATGTCATGAACAAAGAAGAATTGACTGTCAATGAGGTCAATTCGATGCTGAACAAGCATAGTGGACTTCTAGCTATTTCTGGTATCAGCAGTGATATGCGTGAAATCACTGAAGGTATGGAAAAAGGCGAAGCTAATTCTACATTGGCATTTGAAATGTATGAATACCGTCTGCGCAAGTATATTGGTTCGTATGCTGCCGCAATGAACGGGGTAGACGTAATTGTATTTACGGCAGGCGTAGGCGAGAACTCCATCGTTCTGCGTAAGAGAGTGTTGGAACAACTGACATTCCTCGGTATCGAGCTGGATGAATCATTGAATGCTATTCGTTCTGGCGAGATTCGTCGGATTACAACTGCAAATTCAAAGGTAGAAGTACTGATCATTCCAACAAACGAAGAACTGGTAATTGCCCGTGACACGTTCCGTCTGGTTCAGTAGTTCGGTCCCTAAGTTTAAACTTTATACATGTGGAACTATGGTTTAAGTACCACATGCACCAAACAGCGAGAGCAAACAGCCTGACCCAAGGGGAAGGGCTGTTTGATTTCGGTTCAAGGAGAGAGACGGTCATGACAAATAAAAGTACGATTGCCCAAGTGGGCCGCCATGTAGGGGAAACGGTTACAATCGGCGCTTGGGTAAACAATAAGCGATCTAGCGGTAAAATTCAGTTCCTGCAACTACGTGATGGTAGCGGGTATATTCAAGGGGTTATCGTAAAAAGCGAAGTGTCTGAGGATATTTGGAATGATGCCAAATCCTTGACTCAAGAAAGCTCCCTATATGTAACTGGAATCGTGCGTGAGGAGCCGCGCAGTCAATCGGGCTATGAATTAACGGTTACAGGTATAGAAATAATTCATTTGACCGAAAACTACCCGATTACCCCTAAAGAGCACGGTGTAGATTTCCTGATGGATCATCGCCATTTGTGGCTGCGTTCCGCCAAGCAACGTGCAGTCCTGATCATACGGGCGGAAATTATCCGTGCTATACAGGAATTTTTCAACGGCAACGGTTTTACGAAGGTAGACCCGCCTATTTTGACTCCTTCTTCTGCAGAAGGCACAACAGAGTTGTTCCATATCAAATATTTTGACGAAGATGCCTATTTGACACAAAGCGGACAGTTGTACATGGAAGCTGCGGCAATGGCGCTGGGTAAAGTATATTCCTTTGGTCCAACCTTCCGTGCGGAAAAGTCCAAAACACGTCGTCACCTGATTGAGTTCTGGATGATCGAGCCTGAGATGGCTTTTGTGGATCATGAAGAATCCTTGCGCGTTCAGGAGCAGTTTGTAAGCCATATCGTGCAGTCAGTTCTGAAAAATTGTGCGAAGGAGCTTGAAGCCATCGGACGCGATGTTTCGAAGCTGGAGCAAATTCAAGGCGAGTTCCCACGGATTACGTACGATGAGGCGATTGCCTTCCTTCAAGGTGAAGGATTCGATATCCCGTGGGGGGAAGACTTTGGTGCTCCTCATGAAACAGCTATTGCCGAAAGATATAACAAGCCTGTGTTCATTACGCATTGGCCGACTCACATTAAAGCATTCTATATGAAACCTGACCCAGCCCGCCCAGAGGTTGTTCTGTGTGCTGATATGATCGCTCCTGAAGGTTATGGCGAAATTATCGGGGGTTCCCAACGGATTGATGATCCAGCATTGATGGAAGAACGTTTTAACGAGCATAACCTGGCACGTGAAGCCTATCAATGGTATATGGATCTTCGCACATATGGTTCCGTTCCGCATTCTGGCTTTGGATTGGGACTGGAGCGTACAGTAGCATGGATTTGTGGACTCGATCATGTACGTGAAACGATTCCGTTCCCACGCATGCTGTATCGTTTGTATCCATAATCAATGACAGGATCATTCGACAAGACATCAGCGGCAGAATGGGCGGAGGGAGTAGCCTATGCTATGGAAACCGGAATGGTTCAAATTCCCTACGCTCTGCTCAAGCATTATCGGACGCTTCGGCTGACGGATGGTGAAATGCTGCTACTGATGCAGTTACTTGCATTTAAACAAGCGGAACGTAATGAATTTCCGACATGGGAGCAATTGCAGGCTCGTATCGGATGCACTGCAAACGAAATCGCGCTTTATTTCAGTAAGCTCATGAAAGAAGGGTTTTTGCGAATAGATTCCGTGGAAGACCGCAGCTCATCCGTCCAATTTGAACGTTATAACTTGGCGGGTCTGTATCGCAAGCTGGCTGAATGTATGATCGCCGAGCGTTCGGAGCAGCGCGATGAAGATGACATTTTGTTTGCCGGGAAGCCCGATTTACTGAATGGATTATCAGAATCCCCAATTACAGAAGAACGAAATTTATTTACGATTTTTGAGAAAGAATTCGGACGACCATTATCACCGATGGAGTACGAGACGATCAGCAGTTGGGTGGATCAGGATCGGTATCCGGAGGAACTGATTTTACTGGCTTTGAAGGAAGCGGTGTTTGCTGGGAAGGTACATTTCCGGTATATAGATCGTATTTTGCTAGAATGGAGCCGAAACCGGGTCCGTAATGCACAGGATGCGAAAGAATATGCCCAGCGATTCCGTGGTGGCGGTCGCAATTAAAGTAGCAGACTGAGCCTTTTAGGTAGTAAATTGATGCACTATGGCTTTCACATTGAAAGGGCGATACATGGACAACCGGGGAGTTTCGCCTGTGCAGATGAAGGGCAGAAAATTAAAGTGATTAAGTAGACTTTAATGATAGAGGACACACCTTTCCGATTTGAAGGGTGTGTCCTTTTTAAATTTTTTTTTCGAAATATGCAGGGGGAGAAAAATTCCTGGCGTCTATAGTATTGGGAAGGGGGAGAGCGTCATTGATATAGAGAGAATCATTGAACGAATCCGGTCTGGTGATCGGCAGGCGTTCCGTGAGATCGTAGAGCTGTACAGCAAGCATGTATTTCATGTGGCTTATTCGGTACTGCATGACAGCAAGGAAGCGGAGGATGCCGCGCAGGAGTCGTTCGTTCAGGTGTACAAGTCTCTCCCCCAGTACCGGAACGAAGGGTTTAAAACGTGGCTGAGCCGAATTGCGCTTCATAAAGCGTTGGATATCAAACGTAAACAAGATAGGCGGCCCGCAGAGCTTATAGACGTGGCGCAATCCCTTGTGCAGCTCCCTTCCCCGGATGAGGATGTACTGGCCCGTCTCATTCGCGAAGAGCAAACGGTAGAACTATCACAAAAAATCGCCCAGTTACCCCAGCAGCATCGGGATATTATTCAAGCTTACTATATGCAGGGTAAAACCTACGACCAAATTGCAGAAGAGACGCAGGTAGCTTTAAAAACGGTAGAGTCCAGACTCTACCGGGCACGACTATGGATTCGAAATCACTGGAAGGAGGAGGAATGGCAATGACTGACCAACAGGATAGACCGTGGATGGAAGGGCAAACGAATGACTGGCATGCATACATTTCAGGAGCTTGTTCGATAGAGGAATCTACCCGACTGGAAAAGCTCTTATTGGAAGATGAACAGGCGCTTATGCTATATCTTGTCGCACTGGAGCAATTAGAGCCAACCTTGAAAGATTACTCTGCCTGGATGGACACGGAGCGCTTCACAGATCAGGTAATGGCGGTTCTTCCCGAGATAGAAATGGAACCAAATCAAGTTTTATTCAAAAAACGCCGCTGGTTTGAAAAACCTGTGTTTCACTATGTTGTTGCCGCAAGTCTGACGTTGATCTTGCTTTCCAGTGGAGCCTTTGACAAAATGATGCCGCAAACAGGCGATAAGCCGATTCCTCCAAAAGAACGCGTCTCTTACAGTGAAGAAGTCATGCAAGCTACGACAACCTGGCTCGATAAATTAAAGCCCTAAATTAAGTTAAGGGTAAGATGAACAAGTTTAAAGTCAACCATCTGTTGGGAATTTGTATCAAGATCCCGTAAATAGAAAGGAAGTGTAGCAATGCCTTATACGGAACGAAGCAAGCTCTTGGCATTTCTATTGAACATTATTCCGGGTGTAGGACACTATTACTGGACCAGAAAAGCCAATGCGTTTGTATATACCATTTTGTTTTTCGGATGTCTGGCAGGGGGAATATTTTTTTCAGTGGTAGCAAGTGACGGAACGCCTTTTTTGGTGAGTATTTTTATTGCTGCTCTTTTATGGGGACTCAGCATGCTGCATATCGTGATTAGCTTATTACGTTACGATCCTCGCGCAGTCGCTGCTCCTTATCCCCCTCATGCAGGACCCAATCCATATGGCTTTTACTCGCAAAGTGGACCTTATGGACAGGCGGATTTAACAGGAGAGGTACCAGAGGGGGCAACAGACACAGGCACGAATGCCCCGGGGGCAGGTATGGGATATGCGCCGGGGTATAACCATTATCAACAAGGACATTATGGTATGGCAGGATCACCTGCTTTTCAAAAAGGATCGGACAATGAACGATTTTTTACGATTTTGCTGTCATTTATTCCTGGATTGGGACACCTTCATTTGGGGCTAATGCAGCGTGGCTTGTCTTTTCTGCTATCCTTCTTTGGCTTTGGCGCGATCCTCGTCTTTATTACGAGCATAACGAACGAATCCGGATTTTTGGCGTTTGCGGGCGTGTTGCCGATTATTTGGTTGTATTGCATGTTTGATGCGGTGCAGCATGTACATCGTAAACAAGCCGGAGACATTCTTCAGGACCGGACTTTGTTTGAGGAACTGGAGTATGGAAGAGTTGAGGGACGTCGTAGTAAAATGTTGGCTACCATTTTATCGGTATTTCCCGGTGCTGGGCATATGTATATTGGTTTGCAAAAACGTGGACTCCAGCTCATGCTACTGTTTTTAGGATTTATCTATATACTGGATGTGCTGCATCTTTCACTCTTTTTGTTCCTAATCCCGGTGGTGTGGTTTTACAGCTTTTTTGATGCATTGCAGCAGGTAAGCCGTTATGGACAGGAGCAGCTGATCGACAAGCCTGTGATCGGTATGTTTGCTCAATATCACCGTTGGGTAGGCTTCGGACTCCTTCTGCTAGGTGCATACTACATCCTGATTAACGTACTTGTTCCCACACTGGACCGTCTGTTCCCGGATGGACAAATTTACAATATAGTTGACATGTATTTACGAACCATTATTGTCTCCTTCCTACTAATTGGCGGCGGTGTTTGGATGATGATCGGTAATTCCAAATCTAAGCGAGCAAAGGAGAAACGATAAAATGGATACTGAATTTTCAAAGAGTGAGGCTTCCTTCAAGGGAGCCCATCACTCTCAGAACGATGTAAATGGGGCGATAGGCTTATTGGGCACTTCATCCCATAAGAATGGTCCCTCTAAGAACTCCAACGCGCCAACAGGGGTGTGGAAAGTCGGAAGGCTATCCATGGGGCTGTTCTTGGTGCTGCTGGGCGGTATAACGTTTGCTTCCAAGTTTTGGGGAGCAGGCATACTGGATCAGGCGCTAACCTGGTGGCCTGTCGTATTTGTTTTGCTGGGACTGGAAATTTTAATGTATACTGCTTGGAAAGGAACACGTGAGCGCATTCGCTATGACCTGTTCAGTATGTTTATTACGGCGGTATTGGTTTTTTGTTGTATCGGATTTGCATTGGTCAGTTCACTGGGGATCACTCCGCAAGTTAGAGAAATAATGAGTTCGGTTCAGGAAACAAGGATTCTTCCAGACTGGCATGAAAAACTGCCTGCCGGAGTAACTAAGGTGATTGTGCAGGGTGAAGATCCTTATGCGGTCAAAATTGACGCAACCACCTCACCGGAGGTGCATGTGTTCGGGAGTTATGTATATACAGGCAATGAGGATGATTTCAAAGGAACCGAGCTGTATCAGACCAAGCATATTGGAGATACACTATATGTACTTCTCAGCCAGGTTCCCACACGTTTTATGCAAACACATCATCAGCTGGACGTTACCATTGCGGTACCTGAGGGAATAGCGGTTACTGTGCGTGACAGTCAGGGAAATGTGATTGAAAAATAGAGAATGTTTCCAGCTTCAGCTTTACATTTTGTATTATACGCGCGATACTTGTAAGGGAGCGTAACTTGATGATATGCATTCGAAGAGCGAATGTAACCGGAAAAGAGGGAAAAAATGATTTCATTGAATCCTGACACACTTACAGAGCGTGAAAATTATAAGCTGTTGACCGGAAGTATTATCCCAAGGCCGGTAGCGTTTGTAACGACTTTGAGCAGCGAAGGCGTGCTGAATGGTGCTCCGTTCAGTTATTTTTCCATCGTTGCCGCCGAGCCGCCACTGCTGTCTGTATCTGTACAGCGTGTCGATGGAGTTTCCAAAGATACAGCACGTAATGCCATGGAGCATAATGCTTTTGTCGTACATATTACAGACGAAGACAATGTGGGGGCGGTGAATGTGACGGCTTCCCGTCTGGCGCCGGAGGAGAGTGAGGTTGCACTGGCAGGTCTTACCCCGATTAAGAGTACAAAAATCGCCGTTCCTGGTGTGACTGAAGCGAAAATACGGTTGGAATGTATTTTGGAGAAAGTGATACCGCTGGGAGGCAAGGAGGACACACCTGCCTGTGATCTATTAATTGGGCGTGTAGTGCAGTATCATTTGTCGGAGGAAGCGTACCAAAATACATATGTGATCGCCAAGGAGTTGCGTCCGGTGAGTCGGTTGGCTGGAAACAACTATGCGAAGCTAGGAGAGCAATTCACGCTGGAACGTCCCCAATAGGGGACGTTTTTTTACAACATCAAGTAAAAGGAATTTGCCAGGCAATGAAAATATTCAAAGATGTTTGTAGGATTTAGGAGATCGAGGGTTTAGAATGGGCTCCTACTGGGTTGGGGTTCCCTGATGAAAAATCATTTGCCATTGCCCTTCATTTAATTTCCAAATGGAACTTCTTAATGACTTATTTCCGGTATCAATCGACTCAGTACAGTATGTTGCATGTACAAAATCTGAAGATAACACCTTTATGTTAAAGTCAGTAATCACAAATGGTATCCTCTAATTCTTTACTCACCTTATCACCCCAGTTGCCTTTCAATTTTCAGTGATACCTTCATCGGATTTAAAAGCTCAATTTGAGAAAAAAAGATTAGATTTTATGTCGCCAGTAGGACAGGTTGCTTTTTTAATAAAAAAAGAACGTTCCGTGCTTTCGCTAGGTTCCGTTCTCGATATTCAATGACCACTTTTACAATTCAATGATATGCATCTTTAATATTTATGATTTATTCATTTCGAAGTTTTCAGTAGTAGGGAGCGATAGGTCGTTTCAAACAGAAATTCAAACGCCTCTAGATGCTTTTTAGCTTCAAACACATCACGACCCCATGCATAAATGCCATGATTACGCAATAAAATTCCTGGAACCTGATCATTCAGCACGCCTGGTACCAGCTTGGCAATCAAGGCGATATCGGCATAATTTGGCAGCACGGGAATCTGGATGGCGGCATTTTCCTCCCAAATGTTAAAAGCCTTAATGAGCTCGATGCCTTGCACAGGTACAAAGCCCTGCTCGCCGTAGTATTCAGAAATCAGGTTGTTAAACACGGTATGCACATGAAAAACTGCTCCACAGCCTGTCAGGCGGTAAATTTCGCAATGGATGAGCGTCTCTGCACTTGGCTTGAGGTTTGTGGCTTCTGCTGCTTTTCCGTATTGGTCTACGAACAGAAAATCCTCAGGAGTGCGTTTGGTCTTATCCTTGCCGCTAGCGGTGACTGCAAAATAAAATTGTTCAGGATGAAAATCACCGATTCGGATCGACAGATTGCCGCTTGTACCTGGGAACCAGTTACGAGAGGCGAATAGCTCCTTGACATCAGCGAGTTCTTCCAACGAACGGCGTTTTTCCTCGAATGAAATGTCTGCCAAGTTAAAACTCATTACAGTACCCCCTGCTCCTGTTTTTGCTTTAAATCCTCGATAATATCATCAAATGTCTCAAAGGGTACATGCGGTACGCCAAGCTCTTGACACTTTAATGTCAGATGCGAGCGGGAGTACACAAGATCGGCAATTTTGGCACCTTCAAAATCGGTCAGACTGTCGCCAATCAAAATCCGTTCGTATTGCTCGGGAGGGTATTGACGAATGACGGTCGTTTTGCACATGCCGCAGTCATTCTTACACGGCTCATTACATGGATGCGGCCACGTGATCTGGATGTGAGTCCCGGAAAAATCTGCTCCGTTGCAAAAGATGTGATCCTGCGGGATGTCGAACGGTTCTAGCAATGGATCAATAAAAAAATCAATGCCCCCGCTAGTAACAAAAAATTCAATCTGCTGCTCTCGTACAAAGTCCAAAAAGCGTGCAAAGCCCTCACGTATACCCGCTTGTCCAAGTACATATGTGATGATGTCTTCCTTAAGTTCTGAAGGCATCAGGGCGAACATCGCATCTACGCCTTCACGAATGGACATATGTCCGCTCACGATTTGATGCATGATGGGCTCATAGCCCGCAGGCTTAAAATGCTTCATAATAGCGACAATATTATCGCTGTTTGTAATGGTCCCGTCAAAATCGCAAAAAATGACAGGCTTCTTGGCAGTGCTCATCGTTCGCCTCCCCACGTGTCGAGCGCAGATTGCAGCTCGGGATGAGTGCGGGCGTATTGTGCCAGCGGGACATTTTGCTGGACCGCTTCAATCGCTTGCACAAAGGCGCGTCCGCCAGCTTCCGTACCCAGCGGATGTCCGTGAATACCGCCTCCAGCGTTAACCACCACATCGGTACCAAAATCGCGGACAATTAGCGGCACTAGACCGGGGTGTATCCCTGCGGAAGGGACAGGCATGCAGGCCTTCAGCGGTGAATCAGGGGTGATCAGCACATCGCGGATCGCCATGTTTTCCTCACGCGGCATCGTCACTGAACCGTAAGGAGAAGGGAAGAGGACGAGATCAGCGCCAGCCAGCCGCATAAGCTGACCGAGCAGGACGGACGCTGATATGCCATAATGAGGCGAGGGGTAAGCAGCACCCGCTAATGAAGGATGGGCTGCAATCGGTACTGAAACGGCGGGATCGCTGCTAAGTTCATGCAGCACATCATAACCGTAGGCTAGTACGTTAAACAGTAACGCGTTCGCGCCTGCGTCGATAGCTTTGAGGGCTTGCGCCCTGAGCTGCGAGGTTGGACCGGTTAAATTAGCAGCATACAGCAGCTTTTTACCAGTTTCACGCTCCGCCTCTTCGGCAGCTCGGATACAGGCTTCGACACGTTTTTCAATCGGCGTCAGCGCATTTTCAAATAAGATCTCGTCGTCCTTGATCAGATCGACGCCGCCGAGAGCCTGACGGGTAAACTGTTCACGCAGTTCGTCCAAATTGAGCCCGATCACGGATTTAAAAATGCTCATGAGCAGAGGCCGGTCATACACGCCAAGCTGCTCGCGCAAGCCGCTGATACCGAATTTCGGTCCTGAAAAAGCAGAGAGGAATGCTTCCGAGAACCCCAGCTTCATCAGCTTAATTCGGCCGTCCATCGAAATTTTGCCGAAGACTGTAACTATCAAAGCGGGAATGTCTCGGCTGAAATTGACATCCGGGTAAGCAATCGTCAAGTCGGCGTATCGCTCACCGGGGCCTCCATCGTGAATATCTACAGATTGAACAGAGCCGAGATGTTTTTGCATCGCATCCCGCTTGGCCTGCGGGAGCTCAGTCCAGCTACCCACCGTCATGCCGATGGCAATAGATTGGGCCTTTTGGTTAAAATCAGCTTTGTCATCGTATATTCGGTAGGTCGCCAGGCAATAGCTCACTCAATCCCCTCCTTAAGTACAGCTCCCATCTCGCGGGATCGTTCAGCGCAGCGCTGCACCGCCGCAATCACTGTTTCGTAGAAGTCACCTTTGTCCAGTGTCTCCAATGCAGCTACCGTGGAACCATTAGGAGACATGATTTTGTGACGAAGGGCAGAAGGCTCCTCTCCGGTTTGCTGCACCATGCGTGCTGCACCAAGCGCAGTTTGCACTGTTAGTTCGTGCGCTTGTTCAGGAGTCAAGCCACCGCGGATTCCCCCAGCAATCATGGCTTCCATTAAGTAGTAGACATAGGCAGGGCCGCTTCCGGAAATGCCGGTCAATACATCCATTTTCTCTTCTTCTATAACCGTGACTGTACCTACAGATTCGAACATTGTAAGCACGTTTTTACGTTGACTTTCGCTGATCTCCTTGGAAAAGCTGATGCCTGTGGCTCCCAGTCCAATCGAGCTGGATGTATTGGGCATCGTCCGCGCGATTGGCTGCTTACGACCAAGCAACGTTTGCATGGTACGAATAGACAATCCGGCGATGACTGAAATGATCAGCTGTTCATCTGACAGGAGGGGACCAAGCTGTTCAAGTGCCCCGGCAGCATCTTTAGGCTTCATGGCAAGCACGATCACTGGAGAATGACGCAGCAGTTCTGTTTTGGCGGCATCTTCAGTTTGGAACAATACTCCGTATTGCTGTTGAAGTTCTTCAAGACGAGCCTGATTACTGCGGTTGATGACGGTAATACCGCCACGTTTGACGACAGAACGATTCGTCATCCCACGAATAATAGCCTCAGCCATTGAACCTGCCCCGAAAAACGTAATTTGCTCGTTAATTAACACTTTTGTTTGTGATTCACACATGGATTCATACCTCCAAAGATACGGATTGATTTATGATATTATTCCCTGATTTGTCCAGTACCGTACACGCGGTATTTGGTTGAAGTCAAGGCAGGCAATCCCATGGGGCCGCGGGCATGTAATTTTTGTGTGCTGATTCCGATCTCGGCCCCAAATCCAAACTCGAAGCCATCCGTGAAGCGGGTGGATGCATTGTGGTACACGGCTGCCGCGTCCACTTCTTGCAGAAAACGATCGGCATGAGCTTTATTCTCAGTGACAATACACTCTGAATGCATCGTACCATAACGGGCAATATGCTCCAGTACTTCGTCCAAATTGTGTACGACTTTAACGTTTAAAATGTAATCATTGTACTCGGTGCCATAATCCTCTTCCGTGACAGGAACAGCCCAAGGAGCCAGTTCTCGTGTCCGTACACAGCCGCGCAGCTCAACCCCGGCATCACGAAAACGTTCAGCCAATCCTGTTAAATGTGCTTGTGCATAATCCGAGTGTACGAGCAGTGTTTCCATCGAGTTACAGACGGACGGTCTTTGTACCTTCGCATTGAGTGTAATCGCTTCGGCCATTTCTGTATTTGCTGTAGCGTCCAAGAATGTATGGCATACGCCAGCCCCGGTTTCGATGACAGGCACGGTAGCATTCTGAACAACATTTTGAATGAGTGAACGCCCGCCGCGTGGAATAATCACATCCAGCAAGCCGTTCAAGGTGAGCATTTCATTGACGGAGGCACGATCTGAATCTTCAATGAGTTGAAGCGCCTCGCGTGGCACGGCTGTTGCGTCTAGCGCCTGCTGAAGCACTTCAATAATCTTGCGGTTGGAGGAGAGAGCAGCCGAACCACCGCGCAGTACAACCGGATTGCCTGTTTTCAAGCACAGGCCCGCTGCATCCACGGTTACATTTGGACGCGCTTCATATATGATACCGATGACACCCAGCGGTACACGTATTTTTTCAATTCGTAGACCATTGGGACGTTCAATTTGCTCAAGCGTGTCGCCGACTGGATCAGGTAGCGCCGCAATCTGGCGTAATCCTTCGGCAATAGCCCCGATTCGCTCCTCGGTCAGCTTGAGGCGGTCGAGCAGTGATTCGGATGTTCCCAGTTCCCGTCCACGTTTCAGGTCATTATGGTTTGCTGCAATCAGCTCTTCTGCATGGTTCACTAGAGCTTTTGCCATAGCAAGCAATGCCTCGTTTTTTTGTGCTGTAGTCAGTCGGTTCATAACCCCGGCACTTTTTTTCGCAAGACTTGCTTTGGTGCGTACTTCGCTGAATTGGTTATCCGCTGTTGTCACTGTGTTTGTTGTTAAATCACTCATATTATGGCCTCCCTACATACATAATGTAATCCATTCATCCCTGTGGATCACCTCAAGCCGATGGATGGGACCAATTTTGCCCACAACCTCGCCGCTAGGTAAACCTTGTACCATTCTAAGCTGTTCATCATCATAATTGACAATGCCTCGTCCTAACACCTTATTTTCCGGTCCCAGTACCTCAACGACATCTCCGGCATGAAAGCTGCCCTCGACACGCCGTACGCCAACCGGAAGCAGACTATGTCCTCCGTGTACCAACGCTTCTTCGGCCCCTTGGTCTACATGCACCGAGCCCAGAGGGGTGGACATAAATCCAAGCCATTGTTTTTTCATCGGCAGTGAAGAGAGGTGGGTATCAAAATAAGTGCCCGGTCCGTGTCCTTCGACAGCTGCGTTCAGATCACCATTTGCGCTTACTCGGCCGACATATACAGGCACACCGCCGCGTGTAGCAACTTTGGCAGCCTCGATTTTGGAGCGCATGCCGCCAGTCCCTACTGCTGATCCAGAACCTCCGGCTAATGCATAAATCTCTTCAGTAATTTCCTCGATACGTTCAAAACGTACGGCGTTTGGATGCTTGCGCGGGTCAGCCGTATATACACCATCGGTATCCGTGATGATAATCAAATGCTGGGCTTTGACCAGATTGGCAACTAGTGCAGACAGCATATCGTTATCGCCGAATTTCAATTCGTCAATCGATACGGTGTCATTTTCGTTAAAAATCGGGATAACCTGCTGGCGCAGCAATTCTTCTACAGTCATTCCGGCGTTGTTCATCCGTTTGCGGCTCAAAAAGTCACTACGGGTGAGCAGAACCTGTGCGATCACGAGGTCAAAATTTTTAAAAGCCTGCTCATAGGCTTGCATGAGAAGAGCTTGGCCGACGGCAGCTGCCGCTTGCTTCTCATGCAGCAGTTTGGGCCGAAAGGGATACCCAATCTCTCGGAATCCGGCGGCTACAGCGCCTGATGTAACCAGCAGCACTTCATGGCCTTTTGCACGAAGCAAGCTGATTTCCCTAGCAAAATAAGCGATAGCTTCCCGATTCAGGCCACCTTCCACTCCAGTCAGTGAGCTGCTACCAATTTTAATGACGATACGTGTTGACAAGACGTCCACTTCCTTAATTTTACTCTTTTTAATGCAAAAAAACTTCCATCCTTTGTATGCAAAGGACGAAAGTTTGTGCTTCCGCGGTACCACCTTCATTGATGATTCATGATCATCCCACTTAAGACCTGTTAACGGCAGGGACCGCCTGATTGCGCAGGGCGCTCGGGGATAGGAGTTGGGAGAGAGTCCAGGTAAATTCTTGCAGCCTATCGGAATTTACTCTCTGAACAGGACCGGGTCTCTCTTAATAGTCCCTTCAACGCGCTAAATGATATTGGATACAGAATACCACGAAAAGACCAGGTTTGGCAAAGAAGTTGTAGCTGGAAAATACGGCTTAACCAAACAGGTTTAGCTTGCCAATTCGATCAGCTGCCTCGGTCAGTCGGGTTTCTGAGCTTAGAAGCCCTGCCCGCACATACCCTTCGCCGCCGTTACCAAAGCCGATCCCTGGAGCGACAGCCACCTTGGCTTCACGCAGTAGCAGATCGGCAAAAGAAGCCGAGCTATAGCCCTGCGGCACAGGTAACCAACTGAAGAAGGAGCCGCTTGGGCGTGGCGCCTTCCAACCTATATGCCCAAGTGCATCATAAAAAGCGTTACGGCGTGATTCATAGCGGGCCACCAGCTGGCCTACGCACTCTTGCGAAGACGTCAGAGCTGTCGCCGCTGCTGCCTGAATGCCGCCAAACAGGCTTACATAAATATGGTCCTGCAGCAGATTAATCAGTGAAATAATTTTGGCATTACCGAGCGCGAAACCAACACGCCAGCCGGCCATGTTGTATGTTTTGGACAAGGTATAAAACTCAATTCCCACGTCCTTAGCCCCCTCAGCCTGAAGGAAGCTCACTGGCCGTTCGCCATCGAATCCAATAGCGCCATAGGCAAAATCACTGGCAACCACAATATTGTTACGTAGCGCAAATTCAACCGTATCCTCGTAGAAGGAGAGTGGGGCAGTTGCCGCAGTGGGATTATTCGGATAATTAAGAAACATTAATTTGGCGCGGCGGCGATCTTCTTCGGCAATGGCCTCATAATCGGGCAGAAAACGGTTCTCTTCCTTTAAGGGGAGAAATGACATTTCCGCTTTAGCCAAGGCTACGCCCGACCAGTAATCCGGGTAGCCGGGATCAGGGACGAGACACACATCGCCCGGATTGAGTAAGACTTGCGGTAGCTGAACCAAGCCTGTTTTCCCGCCAAACAGGATGGCGACCTCGCTTTCCGGGTCAAGCGTTACACCGTAATCCTCCTGATAGCGCTGGACAACGGCTTCTTTGAGAAAGCTGTAGCCGCGAAAAGGTGAATATTTATGATACAGCGGGTTATCCGCTGATTCCTGTAAAGCTTTTACAATATGGGGTGGAGTAGGAGTGTCCGGGTTTCCCTGACCGAGATTAATGACATCATGCCCTGCTGCAATTTCACGATTTACATTTTGTACAAGTGTGGCAAAAAATTGAGTGGGTAACTGTTTCATGACGTCAGCTGAGGGAATAGAAAAATGAGTCATCAATGTACACGACCTTTTGGAATAGTTTAAGAAACAATCTATCACGATTTTACCGAGTTGTATAGGGGGAATTGAGCTTTCATGGTTGCGTAATCCAGATTAATCGGGCTATGATGGGAGAAAATACCGGACGACAGGACACGGGAAGTTCCGGCTCACAGAGAGGATGAAGGACTTTGACGTATCAGGAAGCTCAGCCATTCGGTGTGGCACTTATACAAGCTCATATAGAGATAGGAAATCCCCCCGAAAACCACAGTCATATCCGATCTTTAATGGAACAAGCGGTGAAGGCCGAACAAAAGCCAGATCTGATTGTTCTACCGGAAATGTGGAATACGGGTTATGCCTTGGATCGCATTCATGAGCTGGCGGACGAAGAAGGGACGGAGACTAGGGCATGGATAGCAGCATTTGCCGCCACCCATCAAGTGAATGTAGTAGCAGGGTCAATCGCAGAGAAAAAAAGCGACGGTCATGTGTATAATACGATGCTCGTTTTTGACCGTACAGGCAAAGAGATAGCTTCGTACTCCAAAATTCATCTGTTCCGACTTATGGATGAAGAGAAATATTTACAGCCTGGCGAGGAAAAGGTTGTATTCGCACTGGATGGCGGGATTCAGGCTGGGGCGTCAATCTGCTACGATATCCGTTTTCCTGAACTGGCCCGCAGTCTGGCTCTGTCCGGCGCAAATTTGCTAATCGTACCCGCAGAATGGCCTCATCCCCGGCTTCATCACTGGCGTACCCTGCTGACCGCACGGGCTATTGAAAATCAGATGTATGTCATCGCTTGTAACCGGGTAGGTCGTAGCGGAGATACCGATTTCTTCGGGCATTCGCTCATCATTGATCCATGGGGAGAAATGATTGCCGAGGGCGGAGAACAGGAGGAAATTCTCACAGGATCAATTGAATCAGCCTTGGTTCAGGACGTGCGCGGGCGTATTCCGGTGTTTGAAGATCGGCGTCCCCTGCTGTATGACCGATAGTTAGTGTAGAAAGGATAATCCATGCTTAAGGAACGCATTGAATTTTTGTGTAAAAAGAAAAACCTATCCCGTAAAGAGTTAGTAGACGGATTAGTTACACCTGCACATTTTGCGAATATACTGGCTGACCGTTACCCGCTGGCTGAGGATTTAGCTGAGCAAATTGCTGAGCGCCTAGGTGTACAACCTTCTTACCTATTGCGCGCATCGGCAGAGGACGAGGAGACGCTGGCTACAGCGGATAAGATTTTCACAGAGCTGTCCAAGCTGGCTAATCCCGCTACGGAAAGCTATGTGGATCAGTTGGAGGATCGCAACGATTCGCTCGTGGTGGAAATGACGACTTATTTAATGAAGGCTGTTTATTTTCAACAGTTAAATGACCCAACGGCCTATGATTATTTGCATCAAACCTATTTGAATTTTTACTTGGAGAAGTTTGGTCGCTCGGATGAGGTGGAGCTGCCTGTACCGCTAAAAAAAGCAATTTTATTTTATAAAATTCAGTATTTCCGCTCTAAAAATCATTATTATGATGTACTAAATAATGTTACGCAGCTAATCCGCCTGGTGGAAGAAGGGACGGAAAACTGGCTCAATGCGCAAAACATTATGATGGAGGCCTGCATTCAGGTCAAGCAATTTGATCAGGCAAAGCAGGTATTTGAGCAGACGATGCGCAGAGTATATGATGATCGGCTTTTTCACCGTTTGACGGGTCTGTATGTGGCTTACAGCGGATATTGTTTTGCTATGGGTTCTGTACAGGAAGCACTGTTAACGTTGTCTATGGCGGAGGCCAATTTGGTCTATTTGGAAAATGCAGCAGATATGCTCACGACGATCCTGAACAATCGGATTATTATGCTGACGTCGATTGGCGAGCTGGATAAGGCCTTGGAGGAAGTGGTGCGTTTTGAAGCACTGGTGAGTCGGGAGCGAGAGGAAATGCAACAAATGATGCTGCCCGTTACGCTGATATATCGCTGCGAGATTGCGTTTGCCCGGAAAAACTGGGGGCTGCTCTCACAGCATCTGGATCAGCTGCGTAAAACTAATCTGACAACGGATCAGCAAATGGGGCTTGATTTTTATGAAAGCCAGCTTGCGCTTGCCCAGGGAAAACAGGATGCTTTTTGGAAGCATGCTCAAAAATGCTTGCCTTATTTTGAAGCCCTCCAGCATCCTGCGCGGCTTGAGCAACTATATGAAACGCTGGCTGTAGTGTCCGAGGACAGTCGTCGTTATAAAGAATCATCAGCGTATTATCGTAAACTGGTCTATCTTTTGCGAAAAAAATAGTCTGAATGCATTCGTTTTTCACAAAACGATCAGATGATCGTGTAAAAGAATGCTCCGAAGTGCGCAAAATTTTGTGCAAACCGCCCCAAAGTTCAAAACTAAACCGATAAAATACAGTTTAAAGCTGCTGTTTTTTCGGTTTTTTTGTATGTGCCAAAACATATTGTGATGCCGGATACCGTCTTTTATACTGAATTCATAAGGCACAACAACAATACAAAATATGAGGTGCAGCCACATGATGAACTTTTTCGGCAAGAAGAAAAAACAGCAGGATGCGATAGAACATGCAGATCAACTGATGAATAAGGGCTTATCCGGATTATTTATGAAAGGTCTGATCCCCAAAGAGCATCGGGAACAGATCAACCAGAGCTTAAACTCGGCAAGACAAGCTCAAGCAGCGGCTAACGGTGGATTGGCGATGGCAGCGACTGCGGTTGTCATTTCGGTAACAGATACCGGGAAGCTCGTAAATTTTGATCCGATTGTGGTGCTTGTACTAGATGTGACGGAAGTTAACGGCAATCGATACCAAAAAACACTGGAAACACTCGTTTCCAAGCTGCAAATTCCGCGGCCAGGAGATACAGTGGGGCTGGGGAGCAATCCGGTAAATCCATCAGAGCTGATTTATATGGGGCTGGTGACAGCATAAATGATTGGAGCGTTTCACCATTCTTGCGGGCATATTTTTAAAATAGATGATTGAAAAAGGGGTTTTGGAGGATGAAAGGATTTTTGAGTCTGATTGGGGTACTTCTGGTGTTTGGCGTAGGGTTTTCGCCTTTTCTGGCTGAATATTTATGGGATGATCCATTTTTGATTATGGATGCTCCGTGGTATCGGCCGTTAATTTATACAGGATTTGCGCTTATATTTCTACCGGGTATTTTAGGTCTATTTTTTGGAGGCGGTAAAGTCAAGAAGGGTGTTCCTGGAGTGGGAATCATTACAAGTGTTCAACAAACAGGGACTTATGTAAATAATCAGCCGCAGGTAAAGCTCGGGTTGACCGTAACCAAACAGGGAGAAGATAAATATGATACTGCTTTGACGACAATTATTCCTTTGACCTCCATGGCTCAATTTCAGCCGGGCTCGATCGTTCCGTTGATCGTATCTGAGAAAGACAAAATGAAGGTAGGTCTTGACCTGAAAGGTCAGGTGTCGCAAATGGATTTGCAAGCGTTAATGAATGAGCAGATGGTCAAGCAGGGCGTATCGCCTGAGCTGATGGAAATTGCCAAAACCGGTGAGCAAGCCTATGCGAAGATACTGGATGTCACACCCATGGGGGAAGCGGGGCCCAATAAAATCAAGCTTCAATTTACGCTGACGGTGACGAAAAGCAGTGGAGAAACATTTAATGTAACCACGCAAAAGGATGTTTTCTCTTCCCAACTATCCAAACTGCAGCAGGGAAGTATTATAGAGGTTATATATTCGCCTCAAGATCCTTCGAAACTGGTTTTTAAGACACAAGTGAGTGAAGCTGACGTGCAGCAAGCATTTGGTTCTTCCCGTTAAAAAAAATTTTTCCGCCTGTTTCAGATACAGCCTATAGGTGTATTATAATAGTATCCCGACACCAGGAGGTTGATAACGATGGATAACCAAAGTAGATCCGAACTGGCGAATAGGGATGGCCTGTCACGGCCGAGAGGCTTAAATAGACAGGTTGTCGGAAACAACTATGAAATGGGCTATGATCAGGACAAAAGTCCACCACATCTAGGGAGACCCTGATCACAACAAGGCGAGGACAGACACTTTGGGATCACACAGCACATTGGAACTGAGGTAGGACATTCTTGGATACCAAGACTAGAGACCTTAAGGAAAGAAGTGATGCGGGATGGATAAAGTGGAGTTTCCGAGCAAGCGTAGAGTAATCAGGCGAGGCTGACATGAATTTCAAATGAACATGAAATGTGGTTCGTTGAAGACAGATGGAAGCAACATCGCAACAGTGTAATCGAACCCGTGATCTAATTGCAGTATTGAAAGTATAGGGGCGAAGCCCCAGGACCGTCTTCCTCTCTGGCTTGGGCTGGGGAGGAAGACGGTCCTTTTCACGTTCGAGGCTACTTTTGAGAAAGTTGCTTGACCGTTTCTCGGAAGGTATCAATAAAAGCTTCGGCAGCTTTAGACAAATAACGTCCGTTCCGGTAAGCAATCGCTAGGGTGCGGCTGGGGGTAGGTTCGGCTAGTGGCAGCAATGCTGGAACAAACTCGCTACTGGCGGCCCGTGCGATAAAACGGGGGACGAGTGTCACGCCCATACCTGTCGCGACGAGCGATTGGAGTGTCTCCATATTAGTGCTTTCAAACACCACGTTGGGTTCAAAGCCTGCTTGATGACACAGATCCATCGTCAGCTTGCGAAAGCCTTGCCCTTTTTTCAGGACGACAAAAGGCTCGTCTTTAAGTTCTTCCATATGCACGGGCTGCGGCTGGTCACCGATTTTACGCACGGCTAGGGGATGACCCGGAGGAACGGCGAGATCAATCCATTCTTCACCGATGGGCACATAAGAAAGTGTAGGTTCTACTAAGGGAAGAGAGAGCAGGCTGAGATCTGTATCGCCACTTGCCGTTTTTTTCTCCAGATTCATGGAGGAATCTTCGACTAACACGATTTCAATGTCTGGATGAGCCCTCTTGAATACAGGCAGCACATGCGGCAGCAAATGGGAGCCCGTGATAGGCATGCTGCCAACGACGACCTTCCCTTTTCTCAGTTGAGAGATATCGTCCATTTCCTGTCGGAGTTGCTCCACCGCGTCGACTATTTTTTTTGCCTTTTCCACAAAGCTTGCTCCGGCATGTGTTAATTCCACCGTGCTGGTGTTGCGTTGAAACAACAGCACCCCAAGCTCTTTTTCCAGTTTGGACAATTGCTGGCTCAAAGAAGGCTGGGCAATATGCAGTTTTTCTGCGGCACGTGAGAAGTTTTTTTCCGCTGCAATTTGCAGGGTGTACTGAAGCTGTCTGAACTCCATCGAATTTCATGCTCCTTATCTTATAAGCTTTTCCTATTACATTATAGACTGATTATACAATAATAAAATTAAATGCCCAATCCTAACGAATCTCATGTGTCACAAGTTTTATATAGATGAAGTGTTTTTTCACAAATAGCTCCTTTTAATACAGATAATGAATTCCCTTAACATTCTCCTGATAAAACCTAATTAATCTTAGTTCTGGTTGTACAAAAAAGGTCTGGGAGGAAAATGAATGCTAAAATGTTGGGGGATACATACGAAAAAATCGGTGGCTGCACTCGTAGCGACAATGATGCTAACCGTAAGCGGCGGGACAGCGATGGCAGTCGAGAAGGATACATCAATTAAAAATGTAATTATTCTGATTCCAGACGGTATGGCTAATGACGCTACTGCACTGGCTAGATGGTACAAAGGATCATCTTTAACGTTAGACAGCATGGCAAGCGGCATGGTGCGCACGCATTCCGCGGATGCACCGATTGCCGATTCTGCTCCAGCGGGTACAGCTTTTGCCACAGGACATAAATCACACACTGGCTATGTAGGTGTTCTTCCGGATGAAGCGACGATGCCTGGACAACAACCGATCGCAGCAGGTGATGCCAAAAAACCTGTAGCTTCCATTCTGGAGGCTTCCAAGCTAGCAGGGAAATCGACCGGAATTATTGCTACTTCGGAGATTATGCATGCGACACCAGCTGATTTTACCGCACATTATCCTGACCGTAAAAATTATGATGCACTCAGCATGCAACAAGCCTACAACGGAGTTGACGTTGTGTTAGGTGGAGGCGGCAA
Organism: Paenibacillus sp. lzh-N1; assembly: GCF_002872435.1. Taxonomy (NCBI): domain Bacteria; kingdom Bacillati; phylum Bacillota; class Bacilli; order Caryophanales; family Paenibacillaceae; genus Paenibacillus; species Paenibacillus sp. lzh-N1. The sequence continues at coordinate 4,139,317 of NZ_CP025696.1, forward strand.
GTTTTTGGAGCCAGCAGGGCGTAAGGACGGCCAAGATATAATTGCTCAAATTAAAGACCAGGGCTATGATTTTGTCACAACACCTGAGGGGCTGAAAAATTCGACCTCCAACAAGCTCTGGGGCAGCTTTTCTCCCGAAGCCCTCGCGTATAACTTGGATCGCGATGCATCCAAGGAACCTAGTTTGGCAGAAATGACAACGAAAGCCATTGATGTGTTATCCAAAAATGATAAAGGCTTTTTCTTAATGGTAGAAGGCAGTAAAGTGGATTGGGCTGCACATGCTAATGATCCAACGGGAATTATTAGTGACGTGCTTTCATTTGACGATGCAGTGAAAGTGGCTCTGGATTACGCCAAGCAAAATCAAAATACTGTCGTCGTAGCAGTGACAGACCACGGAAACGGTGGATTGACGATTGGTAGCAGTGATACAACTAGCAATTATGACAAAACGCCTTTGGCTTCTTTTATAGACCCGCTGAAAAAAGCGAAGCTAACGGGGGAAGGCTTGGAAGCCAAGCTGAATGCAGATCGCAGCAATATTAAAGAGGTGCTTTCCACGTATTTTGGCATCACCGATTTGACAGACGAAGAAGTAAAGACAATTAAAAATGCTAAAGAAGGTAGCGTGAATTATGCCGTCGGACCGATGATTAGCAAACGTGCCAATATTGGCTGGACTACGGGTGGACATACAGGAGGCGATGTTGTGTTGTACACGTACGCGCCGAACGGAGACCGTCCATCCGGTGTAATCGACAATACGGATGTAAATAAGTATATGACACGTGTACTTGGACTGGATTTGGATACAGTCAGCAAGCAACTGTTTGTTCCTGCAAAAGCCGCTTTTGAAGCTAAAGGAGCCAAGTTTACTGCAGACACGAAAGTCATTACAGTGACCAAAGGCAGTAACAAGCTGGAGCTTCCAGTATACAAAAATATTGCTACACTCAATGGTAAAAATTCTACGCTCAACGGTGTAGTCGTATTTAACGGCGTTGATTATTTTGTACCCCAGCAAGCGATTGATTTGATTCAGTGATAAACAGAACCATCGACAGAAGCTGTTTCTTCCATAAGGGAGGAGGCAGCTTTTTTTTTGTGTAGAGATGAATATGTAGTTTTTAAGTTGAGAATGAAATTGGTTTTCAGAAAATGGGATTTTTTGTGAAACTAGTCACGTTATATTCTCTCTAATGTTGCTAGAATAATACATGTACGATATAAGTCGCTGATGATGTAAAGTCCGGATGGACGAGGGAAGAAGGGATGAGTCACGGACGAATTATTACTGCGTCTGGCTGATGGCAAGGAATGGACGCATACAGAAATGGCGGAACTGCTAACACGTCTGGATAGTGAGCCGACGCTACGAGCTCAGCTGCGCCAACTGGCAGCTCGCACCAAATTGGAGCGTTATGGCAAAGGTGTTTTTTTACGAGGATTAATTGAATTCTCAAGTATATGTCGTCAGGATTGCATGTACTGTGGGCTGCGTGCTTCGAATAAACAGGCTGACCGTTACCGTTTGCAGCCGGAAGAAATTCTGGCCTGCTGCGCGGAGGGGTATGAACTGGGTTATCGGACCTTTGTTTTGCAAAGTGGGGAAGATTACTGGTTTACGGCTGCTCGGCTGACGAAACTAATTCGGGAAATTAAAAGCCGTTTTGCAGATGTGGCGGTTACATTGTCCATCGGTGAACGGGATGACGAAACTTATGAGCGATTATACGAGGCGGGTGCGGACCGTTTTTTGCTCCGGCATGAGACAGCTTCACCCAGTTTGTACGCCAAGCTGCATCCGACGATGACGATCGAAAGCAGGCGTAGCCGTCTGCTGGCTTTGCAACGTATCGGCTTTCAGATCGGGGCTGGATGTATGGTGGGATTGCCAGGACAAACGAACACTGAATTAGCAGACGATTTGGTCTATTTGCATAGTCTGTCCCCAGATATGATCGGGATTGGCCCCTTTTTACCACATAGCAACACGCCACTTCGTGAGGCCAGCCAGGGGAGCATGGAAAAGGCACTTGATATCATCTCATTATCCCGATTGGTCGTTCCAGATGCGCTTATTCCGGCATCCACGGCCATGGGGACGATTCATCCCCAAGGAAGGGAGAAGGCGCTTCAGGCGGGAGCGAATGTGGTGATGCCTAATTTGTCGCCACTGGCGGTGAGGCCTAAGTATGCGATTTATGAGAATAAAATATGTTTGGGTGATGAGTCTGCCCAATGTAGACATTGCTTGGAGCTGCGGATCCGTGGAGCTGGATTTGAAGTTGATATGGGGCGCGGCGATAGTTTGAGAGTGCAACGACAGCTTATGAGACAGGGGACAGTGTGAAACGTGACGGAAACAGTGCAGTAACCATAAATAAGGAGATGGGTATACGTGAGTGGAGTACGGGAGAAAGTGTCGGCGGATTTTATTAATGAAGCAGAGATTATGGCTGCAGTGGAGCAGGGGAAACAAGAGGCAACCAATCGACAGCGCATTTTGGAAATTTTAGAAAAGGGTAGAGCCTGCCGCGGACTGAATGCAAGTGAAGCGGCGGCTCTTTTGCATGTGGATGATCCTGAATTATTGGAAGAGATGTTCAAATCTTCGAGGGCAGTCAAAGAGCAGATTTATGGCAACCGGATTGTGTTGTTTGCTCCTTTATATGTAAGCAATCACTGCGTTAATAACTGCGAATATTGTGGTTATAAACATACCAATGATAGCTTTACGCGTAGCCGCTTGACCCCGGAGGAATTGGTGGAAGAGGTCAGAGTACTTCAAGAACTGGGACACAAGCGACTCGTACTGGAAGCGGGGGAAGACCCAGTCCATTGTCCCATTGACTATATCGTTGATTGTCTGCGCCAGATCTATGAGGTCAAAGTAGATAATGGCAGCATTCGGCGGATCAATGTGAATATTGCATCCACTACCGAAGAGGATTATCGGAAGTTGGCAGAGGTGGGTATTGGAACGTATATTCTATTTCAGGAAACGTATCACCGAGAAAGCTATCGCAAATTTCACTTACAAGGACCAAAACGGGACTTTGATTGGCACACCACCGCAATGGACCGGGCTATGCGTGCAGGTATAGATGATGTGGGGATCGGTGTGTTGTACGGTTTGTATGATTTCCGCTATGAAACTGTAGCCATGCTGAAACACGCCGAGCACTTGGAAGAAGTCTTTGGCTGTGGGCCTCACACGGTCTCGGTTCCACGCTTGCGTCCGGCTGAAAATGTAGACCTGGAGCGATATCCGTACCTGGTCAACGATGATGATTTTATGAAAATTGTATCCGTCCTTCGACTGGCTGTCCCTTATGCTGGTATGATTCTGTCTACACGCGAGGAGCCGGAATATAGAGACCGTGTCATTGGTTTAGGCGTGTCACAGATTAGTGCTGGATCAGCTACGGGCGTAGGGGCCTATGCCAAACAGGACACGGAAGATAAGCCTCAATTTGAGGTGGGAGACCATCGCTCACCATCGGAAATTATTAAAAGTCTATGTCGTGGCGGATATATGCCAAGCTACTGTACAGCTTGCTACCGTGAGGGGCGAACCGGAGATCGCTTCATGGAGCTTGCCAAATCCGGACAAATTCACAATGTGTGCCAGCCGAATTCGCTGCTGACTTTCCAAGAATATCTACTGGATTATGGGGATGAGGAGGCACGTGAACTGGGAGCTGCCGCGTTGCGAGAGAATCTGGAGCGTATTCCACGTGAATCGACACGCCGTTTGACGCTTGACAGACTTGAACGATTAGAAGCAGGCGAGCGCGATTTGTATTTTTAGCATTATATAATATGGGTAGTATCATTTCACGCTATGAAAATTCTTATTATTTATAATAATAGCATTTGAACATAAAAAGCAGTCGCGTTGGAATCAGCGCGGCTGCTTTTGTATGTCTAGAGAAAAAATATTAATGGCGAGTTATTTTAGGAATAACTTCCGGCTTCAGCCGCTTGCTCCCAGGCCAGCATAGCGGATGGAAAGCATTCAATAGCGCGGGGAAAGACCCCCTGTACATAAGCGATAAAAACACCATAGTTAACAATCGGCACGCCGGCCGCTTTCGTTTCAGACATTCGGTGAAGCATTGTACGCCGATTGAGCATACAGGCACCGCAATGAATAACCAACGCATATTCACTCAAATCGTCAGGGAAACTGGAGCCGGATGCATGCTCGATAATGAGACGTTTGCCTATCGTTTGGCGGAGCCAACGAGGGATCTTCACTCGACCAATATCGTCAGATTGGCATTGGTGAGTGCAGGCTTCGGCAATGAGTACACGGTCTCCATCCTTGAGGCGATCAATGGCTCTTGCCCCTCGCACCAGTTCGTCCAGATCGCCTTTATGACGGGCAAACAGAATAGAGAAAGAGGTAAGAGGTACATCCTTGGGTGTGTCGGCTGCGACTTTCATAAAGACCTGTGAATCGGTAATGACCAGGCGGGGCTTGCGTCCCAGTCGCTCCAGCGTCAAACGTAGTTCATGCTCTTTGGTCACTACAGCGATGGCATCGCTCTCTAGCGTATCACGGATCGTTTGCTGCTGCGGCAGAATCAATCGACCCTTTGGCGCAGCTTTATCGATGGGAACCACCAGCACGACCAGATCGCCAGGTGACAACAAGTCACCTACGATGCGGAAGCGATCTTCGTTTTGGGGGAGTGTATTCGTGATGGCCTTTTTCAGTTCAGTGTCCCCCCGAAGCATAGCGGCACTGAAAGGAATCAGTGTGAGATTCAATTCGTTCCCCAGCGTTGCAGCCATCGGATCTGATTCAGTAAGGGTATCTATTTTATTAAGTACCCCAATGACAGGAATCTTTTTAGTGCGTAGCTTTTCAAGCAGCTCATGCTCGAATGGTCCGACGCCAACAGTGGCGTCGATGACCAGCAGAGCCAAGTCTGTACTATTAAGAATTTCTAGCGTTTTGTTGCGGCGCAGCTCCCCGATCTCACCCTCATCGTCCAGTCCGGCGGTATCCACCAGAAGAATGGGACCCACAGGAAGTAGCTCCATCGGCTTGAAAACGGGGTCCGTAGTCGTTCCTCCTATAGGTGATACCACAGCGGCGGGCTGGCCGGTCAAGGTGTTCAGAATGCTGGATTTGCCTGCATTTCGGCGACCAAGCAGAACGATATGTGGTCGGTTGCTTCTCGGGGTATCATTCATTCCCATGGTGAGTTCCTTCTTCCTGCCCCGGAATTCCGGGCTTGGTAACGGTATAGGGATGGCACAATTGGTCAATCCGCGCACGGGTCAGTTGACCGCGATCCTCTGCAATATCCTCTGGTGAGCGCCCCTGTGCAATGGCTGCTGATGCAATGGAAGCAGCTTCATCATAGCCAAGTTCCGCGACTAGCGCAGAAGCCATCACAGCTGAGCTGTGCAGATTAGCAGAGCAGCGTTCCTCATGTACGATCAGACCGCGCACACACCGTTCCTCGAACAGTTGAACGGCATTGCTGAGAATGTGCAGAGATTCCAGCAGCGACTCGGCAATCAACGGTAGGAACGCGTTCAGCTCCAGCTGTCCAGAGGCAGCAGCCATCGTGATAGCCGCATCATTGGCCATCACGCGCATCGCTGTCAATCCGGCCATTTCTGCCATCACCGGATTGACCTTGCCTGGCATAATAGAGGAGCCAGCTTGGACCGGAGGCAGCATGTATTCACCGATACCACCGAAAGGACCAGAGGCCAGCAGACGAAAATCGCTAGATATTTTGAGCAGATTTACGGCAGCGGATTTAAGTAGACCCGATACCTCAACGAAGACATCCATATTTTGAATCGGGTCCATGGGGTGGTCGCTACGACATAGTCCTAATCCAGTCTCGTCCGCCAGCTTTTCGACCATCCGGTAGCTGTAAGCCCGAGGCGCATTCATACCTGTGCCAATCGCCGTGCCTCCAATTGGGATTTCTCGCAGCCGTTCTTCGGCTTTATAGAGGCGCCAACGGTCACGCGCTATAGCTTTTGCGTAGGCACCAAAGCCTTGCCCGGCCATCATAGGCAGGGCATCCATTAGCTGTGTGCGGCCTAGCTTGAGCAGGTCGGCATATTCTATTTCTTTTTGCTGTAAAGTATTTTGTAACGAAGACATCGTGTCACATAAAGGGCGCAGCAGGCGTATCGCAGCAATTCGTAGCGCCGTAGGATAGACATCATTCGTAGATTGGCAGCAGTTCACATCATCCAGCGGATGTACAAGCTCATATTGCCCTGGCTGCCCCCCTAGCTGTACGATGGCCAAATTAGCAATGACCTCATTTACATTCATATGGGTACTGGTGCCTGCGCCGCCTTGCATGGCATCTACGGTAAACATATCTTGATGCCGTCCAGCGAGTAATTCATCGCAGGCATTTACAATGGGAGACACCCGGTGAGTAGGTAGCCGTTTCTGCTCACCATTGACTTGAGCGGCCGTTTTTTTCACCAATACAAGAGCGTGAATCAGGTTTCTGTTCACGGGCCTGCCGCTGACTGCAAAATTGTTCATCGCACGTGCGGTGTGAATACCGTACAAGGCCTCCGCAGGAATTTCCATGTCTCCTAGTGCATCCCGTTCGGTCCGCATAACTTTGACCAGAGGAGAAGACGGAGTCATGTTATAGACCCGTCGCCGGAATACGTGTCATATGCAGCAGCTGACGTGCACTTGCAGCTCGTTTTTCCTCAACCCGTGCATGAACCAGATCTGGCTCGACCAGCTTGAGGGCTTGCGTTGGACATTTTCCAATACAGGCCGGTCCGCCATCCACACCTTCGCACAAATCACATTTGCTGGCAATCATGCGTTCTTTGGGTTGCAAACGACCCGACACATTAGTGTACAGTCCGTCTTGCACGACCGGCTGTCCGTCTCTGTATTGAGGCACCATGGTAATCGCGCCGTAAGGGCAGGCGATCATGCAGGTTTTACAGCCAATGCAACTTTCGCTGTTAATAAGAATGCAGCCGTCTGCGTTCGTAATGGAGCCGTTCGGGCAAGCATTAGCACATGGAGCATCCTCACAGTGACGACACTGGACAGGTGCGGTGACTCCAAAGGATTTGATCACCTTTAAGCGAGGGTGAAAATGAAACTCGTCATCTGGCGAGATAAAAGGGTTCTCCGATGAATGTGCGATAACACATGCGATTTCACAGGTACGACAGCCGATACACTGATCGGGATCAGCTAAAACAAAGCGATTCATACTAACTCGACTCCTCTCTAACTAACGGCAAATTATAATTTCTAATGATTATATCTATGTGTTGAACGTACTAATGAATGGGATAATCGTTATGTCCTTTGACGGACATATCACTGCTGCTGCGGCTCTGCCTGCCGGGTCCACGCTTTTGAAAGGTCGTGTGCAGCAGATGGTGTGATACATGACCTAGCGGCTCACCTAGAAATTCATCGTACAGCTTGATGATAAAAGGATTCTCATGCGATTTGCGCACCTGAGATGCAGCATCATGTCCATAGATAGACGATTTACGCGCACGATAAGCCTCGATTTTTTGTTTTTCTAACATGAGCTTGGGTTGCCCTCCTCCGCTGATACATCCAGCTGGACAGCCCATCACCTCAATAAAATGATAATCACATTCGCCTGCCTGCACACGATCCAGGAGCTGATAGGCATGCTGGAGTCCAGCGACGACCGCTACCTTGAGCTGCAATTCGCCCACCTGTACCTCCGCTACTCGAATGCCTTCCTCGCCACGGACAAAATCCAGCTGGAGCTTTGGCAGCTTCTCATTCGTCAGCAGTTCATAACCTGTGCGGATGGCAGCTTCCATAACTCCTCCAGTTACACCAAAAATAGTACCTGCGCCTGAATATTGACCTAGCGGTGCATCAAATTCCTCATCAGGCAGGTTCATAAAATCAATGCCTTGTTGCTTGATCCAGTATGCAAGCTCACGCGTGGTCAATACCTCATCCACATCACGATAACCGTCGGATTCCATTTCGGGACGATCGCATTCAAATTGTTTACAGGTACATGGCATGATCGCGACGCTGTAAATATTCGCAGGTTCCACCTCATCCAGCTGTGCACCATAGGTCTTGACCAGCGCTCCCACCATTTGCATTGGCGATTTGCAACTGGATAGATGGTCTAGCAGATCGGGGTATTCAATCTCGGCAAAACGGACCCAAGCTGGACAGCAGGATGTGAACATCGGTAACGGTCCACCCTCGGTTACGCGGCGAATCAACTCAGTGCCTTCTTCCATGATGGTTACGTCAGCTCCGAAATTCGTATCATATACTCGATCAAAGCCGAGGCGACGAAGGGCAGCGGCCATTTTGCCGGGTGTTAGGGTACCAAACGGCATGCCAAATTCCTCCGCGAGTGACACACGAATGGCTGGGGCGCACTGCACGATTCGAAGCTGTCCTGGCTTCTTCATCATGTCAGCTACCTTATTCAGGCTGTAGCTATAATAGGCAGCAAAGAGCGGTTCGCCGGTGTCGGCAGGCATATCGCGTTCACGTATACGTTCCTGACGTTTGATGGCGGATGCCTGCGGAGATGAATCTGCCCAATCTGTGGCGTATACGCTGCAGATTTGCACACATTGACCGCAAATAACACAGCGGTCTGCGTTCACGGTTTGAGGTTCTCCAGGCAGTCCCTCTATGGCATCTACCGGACAAACACCCGCACAGCGTCTGCATCCAGTACAGAGCGTTGGGTCAATATGAATGACGGGGTCTGTAGAATCAGACGTCCTCATACATGGAGGCGAAGAGATCTTGTCTGTTGTTGACATGTTTTTCTACCTTTCTGCGGCTGATTTTGACCTTACAGGCGTGGGAAAAAGACTTCCCGCCGAGGCTCTGGAGGCGAGTCGGATATACCATTGGCCAGCCGTAGCACATGATTTGGACAGGCCTCTACACAAGCAGGCTGTCCGTTCTCTGTTTCCGCGCACAGATCGCATTTGCTTGCCGCAGTGCGGGGAAGCGCGGTTCGATTTGCACGGTTAGTCAGACCGGACTGCGTGATAACGTGTCCGGCTCGATAGACTGGAGGCACCTCGATTGCTCCGAAGGGGCAGGCCAAGACACAGGAGGTGCAGCCGATGCATCGCTCCTCATCAATCATGACTACGCCATCCTCCTGGCGAATGGCCTGCACCGGGCAGGCATGTGCACAGGGGGCATTTTCACAATGCCGGCATTGCACTGGCACGTACGTATCTCCGGCGCGCACTACATATACCTTGGGAACCACAGGCACACTGACGGTTCCGACCGAAGCGCCTATGCCGCCCGCCTGCCCATGAACGGCAAAACACGCCAGTTCACAGGCTTTGCAGCCAATACATTGCCCGCCGTCTGCAACGACGAATGAGGAAGCAATAGCACTTGTTCTATCGGCTGACCCCATTCTGTTTGTCGGACGGCTCAGCGTGTTGCGCGCGCCGCTCATCTCGTCACCTTGTCAGCTAAAACGGCTTCCTGAACGTTCATTTGTTTACGAATCTGTTGGTATGATTCATGTACATCACGTTCAGCCTGCGCTTGGTCGGCAATCCGCTCCAACCGGATGGCACAGTATTTTAATTCCGGGGTTTTGGATACCGGGTCGAGAAAATCGGCGGTCAACTCGTTACATGCTCCGACCCACCAGTGATAGGTCATGTAGGTCGCACCTTTCTGCACACGGTCACTGATTTGTGCCCGTGCCATAATGCGTCCCCGACGCGAGGAGATAGCCACAATTTCGCCATCTAGAATGTTTAGATCTGCTCCGTCTTCCGGACTAATCTGAATAAATCCAGGCTCATCAGACAACTGGCGCAATGCACGGCAGTTACCAGTCATAGTACGTACGGAGTAATGGCCTACCTCACGTACTGTAGATAAGACAAGCGGGAATTGTACATCCGGCTGTTCTTGTGGTGGTCGCCATTCGCAGGCGAATAATCGGCCTTTACCACTAGGTGTGGAAAATTGATTGCCTTTGTACAAATACGGTGTACCTGGATGATCCTCTGTAGGGCATGGCCATTGTACGCCGCCTTGTTCCTCCATTTTCTGATAGCTGGCACCAGCGAATAAGGGACTTAGGCTTCGCATTTCATCCCAAATTTCCTCTGTGTTTGCATAGGACATAGGGTAGCCCATAGCGGTAGCAACCTCGCTAATAATAGCCCAGTCTGGCTTTACATCACCCTGAGGCTCGACGGCCTTGCGGATGCGCTGAAAGCCACGGTCTGCCGAAGAATACACCCCGTCATGCTCGCCCCAAGCGGTAGAAGGGAGGATGACATCCGCATGCAGTGCCGTCTTGTTCATGAAAATATCCTGCACCACGACAAATTCCAATTTTTCCAGCGCTTCACGCAGCTCGGCAGCGTTCGGATCACTTTGTACAGGATCTTCGCCGAAGATATAATAAGCCTTCAGCTTGTTCTCTTTCAGAATGAGATGCGGTACTTCTGTAAGTGAATATCCTTTTTTACGCGGCAGTTCAACACCCCATGCTTTTTCAAACTTTTTGCGAACTGCAGTGTCGATGACATCCTGGTAACCAGGATACACATTGGGTAATGCACCCATGTCGCAGGAGCCCTGGACATTGTTTTGTCCACGTACAGGTCCAATACCTACATTTGGCTTGCCCAGATTACCAGTAAGCAGGGCAAGGGAAGCGAGACCTTTTACCACATCAACGGCCTGTGAAAATTGACATACGCCCATTCCGTATAGAATTGTAGCGGTAGGAGCCTTGGCATATTCCCTCATAGCCGCCCGAATGTCAGCAGCCTTGACACCCGTAATACCTTCCGCATATTCAGGTGTATATTTTTTAATGTTTTCTACATATTCGGCAAAGCCTTCTGTGTTTGCTTCGACATATCTTTTGTCGTACAGCCCTTCATGTACTAGCACATGACCAAAGGCGTTCACCAAAGCCATGTTCGAGCCGCCTTTTAGAGGTAGCCACATATCCGCGATGCGCCCTGTTTCAGTCATACGAGGATCACATACAATAATTTTGGCACCTCTTTGCTTGGCAGCTACAATACGTCTTGCGACGATTGGATGCGTTTCTGGCGCATTGTATCCAAATACGAAAAGGAGATCAGAATGTTCAATTTCAGGAATAGAGTTGGACATAGCCCCATCCCCAAGCGAGTAGGTTAAGCCTGCTACGGAAGGACCGTGGCAAACACGGGCACAGTGATCAATATTATTGGTGCCAATGACTGCCCGCATGAACTTTTGCATGACATAATTGGCTTCATTCCCCGGACCGCGTGCGGAACCCGTCCCCATGATAGAGTCAGGTCCATACTTTTCCTTAATTGCTGACAGCCGTTCGGCAGTATACTGAATGGCTTCATTCCATTCCACTTCCTCCATGACTCCATTTTTGCGAATCATGGGCTTGCGCAAGCGTGCAGTCAGAATCTGTGGATCATTCAGAAAATCCCACCCATAATGTCCTTTCAAACACAATGTTCCTTCATTTGTACGACCATTAGCCGGCTCTGCGCCAATTACCTGTCCTTTGTCCACTAGCAAATGAAGCTGACAACCACTTCCGCAGTAGGGACATACTGTTAATACCTTGTCTGCCATGTGTGCAGCACCTCTTTTTATATGAAATAGATGAAACTCGTAACATAAAAAAAGCCAATACAAAAATGCCGCTTTACGCTGCATTCTGTACTGGCTTATCCGCGAGCGAGGAGATAATCTCCTTCCCGCTAATCCAACCGGGGTATGTGTTGTAGTTCAAGAGTAATGATAATGTGTCCGTCTCCATGGACGGAGGGGCAGACCTCCCAAGTGTAAGTGAAGGGACTGCCAAGTGTTTTTTCGGCTTCCCTCATAAACTCCTTTTCCAGATAAGGACGAAGGACATTCCAGTAATCACTGACCTTTTCCACAGCGCCTTCATGAACGAGAATTTCGGACAGATTAGACAAAGTACCTTGGATCTCTACTGTAACTCGGAGTGGTGAGTTCAAAGAAACCTTAACGTTGTCCGGTCCTTTTCCTCGGTAATGCTTGACAATACATACGGCCAGCTTCCTGATGCGCTCACGGTATTCCAATTCGGTATTCAACATCTGGACACTCCGCTTCGAATCAAAATAAAGGCGTACTTGCCGCGCATGCTAGACAGCCTCTGTAGCTAATTTAGAACAGGAAGTAAACGTCCCGACCAAAATGGTCTGCCCAGCACGGCGTATCACTCTTCTATGGTAGAACAGGTTGACCCGGAAAGATGTGAAATTCATTACACCCAACCAAAATTTTACATAGTTTAGATTGGAGGTAGGTATACTGGGAATTTAGCGAGCGAGAGAGTTCTGGAAAAGTAGCCATTGGTTTTTCATAAAGAGTGATTATGGTCGGAGGAAATCTACACACTAGCAAATACATTGACCAAGGAAAAGTATGGATGATATAATCAAAAAAGGAAAAATCATTGATTATTTTAGATCCGTATTTAAACGGGCTTTTTTAAGAGTTTATTTTGTAAGCGCGTACAATGGTTTTCCTTACATAACACGGGGGAGGCGATCAATGGATTCATTTTATCCAAAATAAGTGTCTTTCTTTTTTTTTATTTTTTATGCAACCGGTTGCACGATCTAGCTACTAAATTTTATCAGGAGGGTGTTAACTTGCTAAGAAAAAAAACAGGGAGTTTTATTTCTTGGTTGATTATATTGTCGCTTTGCTTGAACTTTTTCGGTTTACCTGGCGGTGCTTCGGCCAGTAACACCGATTATACAGCCGCCTATACGCATTCCACAGTGAATGCTCTTCCACTGCCAACCGCATCGGCCACTTCTACCGTTACTGCGACGTATGCACCTACAGCATCACCTACATCAACTCAAAACGGATTAACGGTTCACTTTAAAAAGCCTGCAAGCTGGAATTCAGCAATTCGAATCCATTACTGGAATTTGAATCCGGCAACCGTTCCGATTAGTGGGGCGTGGCCCGGGATTCTGATGAAGTCGGACGGAAACGACTGGTATAGCTATACCATTGCCGAGGCGACAGGCTCAAGTCTCATCTTTAATGATAGTAGTGGCAAACAGACGGCCGACTTGTCCCGCAGTGTGAAAGAGGGCTGGTATTACACGGATAACGTATGGTATGATGCCAACCCGGAAACTCCAAAAGTTCCGGTGGTTTCCATCTCTCCCGAGCCGAAAACATACGATTCGGCCCAAATGGTAACGCTGTCCAGCACCAACAGTGGCGATAAGATTTATTATACGATAGACGGTTCGACACCTACGACCTCCTCGACCTTGTATACCACTCCAATCAAGGTTGCTTCGTCTTTGACTATCAAAGCCATCGCTGTCAATTCAATCGGTCAAACTGGAAATGCATCCTCTTTCGATTATGTAATTGACCTAAATGCCGATCTGAAAGCTCCGACAATCACGGCTAATTTGCCTGCCGGGCATTCCGGTTCCTCTGTGACGATATCCTTCAACCTGAAAGATAACAAGGCGGCAACGACCAAGGCATACTACACGGAGGATGGTACGGAACCGACCACAAGCTCAAAAGTCTACATCCACGGTAACGCACTGACCGGATTGACCGGACCGTCCATCCTTATCTCCAGGACCACGACATTAAAATTTCTTGTTATAGACGGTGCTGGGAATCAAACCAAACAGAGCTTTGTTTATAATATTGGAGACAAGGGGGATTTTCGGGAAGACACTATTTACTTCGTGATTACTTCCCGGTTCTATGACGGTGATCCAAGCAACAATGTGCATGCATGGGATGATACCAAGGCGCGTAATCCGGATTCGGACCCGGCTTGGAGAGGAGATTTTAAGGGACTGATTCAAAAGCTCGATTATATCAAAGCCCTCGGATTTAGTGCCATCTGGATTACACCTGTTGTGCAGAATGCCAGCGGTTATGATTATCATGGTTACCATGCTATAAACTTTGCCAAAGTAGATCCAAGGTATGAATCGGCAGGAGCTTCTTATCAGGATTTGATCAATGCGGCCCATGCCAAAGGGCTGAAGGTTATTCAGGACATCGTCGTCAATCATACCGGTAATTTTGGTGAAGAGAATCTGTACCCCATGTTTAAGAAAGATCCGGCTAAACCGGATACCGGTAACAACTTGGTGAAAACTACGGATAAGCTGCCGTCAAACTATGATTCCATGACACCCGATCAGCAGTATAAGGCAAGGCTCGCTTTAATGAAGACCGCCGAAACGAATAATAATATTTACCATACAGAGAAAAGTCTTTCCTGGGAGTCCTATACTGTTCAGACTGGTCAGATAGCGGGAGATTGCGTGGATTTGAACACGGAAAACCCTGCAGTTAACAAATATTTAATTGATACCTACAATCACTATATAGACATGGGCGTTGACGCTTTCCGTGTCGATACAGTGAAGCATGTGAGCCGATATATTTTCAATAAATACTATATTCCTGCCTGGAAGACAAGAGGCGGCTCGGATTTCTATGTTTTTGGAGAAGTAGCCACCCGGTACAGAGATGTTTGGAACAGCGGAATTCCAGCGATTTCAACGCCATTCTATACTTGGAAGGCTTCAAAATCATATCCGGGCGATGGGAAAAATGACTATGCCTCTAATAAAATGTCGGTTGAACAAGAGTGGACGGATAACTCTACTACAGCAGGACAGCCAACCTCGAACAATGCTTTCTTAATCGGCAATACCTATCATACGCCTGACTATTCGATGAAATCGGGTATGGATGTGATAGATTTTCCTATGCATTGGGCATTCAAGACCGCGCATGAAGCCTTCAATATGAGAAGTGGAGATCAATACTACAATGATGCCACCTGGAATGTAACCTATGTCGACTCCCATGACTATGCGCCCGACCAGGCTCCGGAAAATCAAAGATTTGCGGGCACACAAGATACTTGGGCCGAGAATCTCGATCTGATGTTCACCTTCCGCGGAATACCCGCCATCTTCTATGGCTCCGAAATCGAATTTCAAAAGGGGGCAGTCATTGATCCGGGTCCAAATGCACCGCTAAGCAAAACGGGACGGGCTTACTACGGCGATCACATAGAAGGCAGTGTTATGGTACAAGATTATGGCAAATACACAAACGCTACTGGCACGCTTGCGGAATCACTCAACCATCCTCTGGCGAAACATATCAGACAGCTAAATTTAATTAGAAGAGCTGTTCCTGCCTTGCAAAAAGGCCAGTATTCTACAGAAAATGTAACGGGTAATCTTGCGTTTAAGAGAAGATATACCGACAGCGCCAAAGGCATTGACAGCTTTGCGTTGGTCACGATTTCGGGAAACGCAACGTTTTCCGGAATTCCGAACGGAACCTATGTGGATGCAGTGACCGGTGATTCCAAAAAAGTTACGGATGGCAAAATTACCTTGAATTGCTCCGGTAAAGGAAATGCAAGGGTATATGTTTTGAATGGCAGTGGTGGAATTGGAGAAACGGGAACCTATTTGAAGTAAGCAGTCATCGGAGATTGACGGTGTACGGTATGGTGATGCACTCAATCTCAATGTTTTAGCGCAAAACGATAATGATATAAAAATAGAGTCATACCAAAGGTCAAAAGGAAAAATAACCTTAGGCCTTTGGTGTGTTAGTCTTGCCTCAATATTTTCTTAAGTGCGCTTATAGGTCAAGACTATCACTTCTATAGATATCATATCTTAGACCAATCAGACACGTCGTGGTATATTGTTGACATCCAAGAGAGAGCCGTACAGCTTCTCTCCACTAGGTTCGAAAAACACAGGGGTGAATATTGATGAGTAAAAAGACCATGTTCGAGAAAATTTGGGATAACCATGTCATCTATCAGGAAGCGGGCAAGCCGAGTATTTTGTACATTGATCTTCACCTCGTACATGAGGTAACTTCGCCGCAGGCGTTTGAGGGACTACGTCTTAGCGGTCGCAAGGTGCGTCGTCCAGAGCTGACGTTTGCCACAATGGATCATAACGTGCCGACAAAAGATCGTTATAACATTACGGACCCGATTTCCAAGCAGCAGATTGATACATTAACTCAAAATTGCCGCGATTTCGGTGTCACACTATATGATCTGGATACGGTGGATCAGGGTGTCGTTCACGTTATGGGGCCTGAACTGGGGCTGACTCATCCGGGAAAAACGATTGTTTGTGGTGATAGCCATACCTCCACACACGGGGCGTTCGGAGCGCTCGCTTTTGGTATCGGAACCAGTGAGGTAGAGCACGTATTGGCAACGCAATGTCTCCAGCAAGCAAAAGCAAAAACGATGGAAGTTCGTTTTGTAGGGCGTCGCAAACCTGGTGTGACGGCAAAGGACATGATTTTGGGTGTCATCGCCCAATACGGTACAGATTTCGCTACAGGCTATGTTATTGAGTACACGGGTGAATCCATCCGCGAGTTGAGCATGGAAGAGCGCATGACAGTGTGTAACATGTCTATTGAAGGCGGAGCCAGAGCAGGTATGATTGCGCCGGACGAAACGACCTTCAACTACTTGCGTGGACGTCAACATGTAGCCCAAGGTGACGCATTTGAGCAGGCGGTTGCTGAGTGGAAAGAGCTTGTCACCGATGAAGGCGCCGAGTTTGATGTCGTGCTGGAGTTTGACGTGGACTCCTTAATTCCACAAGTAACGTGGGGCACCAGTCCCGGTATGGGCACAGATATTTCCTCAACCGTACCCATTCCGGCAGAATTGCCGACAGAAAACGAACGTAAAGCAGCTGAAAAAGCGCTTGAATATATGGATTTGAAGCCAGGCACACCGATCACGGATATTGCAATTGATTATGTGTTTATCGGCTCCTGCACCAACGGTCGGATTGAAGATTTGCGCGCTGCAGCCGAAGTAGCCAAAGGCTACAAGGTTTCTGACAAAGTCACGGCAATCGTGGTACCAGGTTCGGGTCGTGTGAAAATTCAGGCTGAAGAAGAAGGACTGGACGTCATTTTTCAAGAAGCAGGATTTGAGTGGCGCGAAGCGGGTTGCAGCATGTGTCTTGCGATGAATCCAGATGTACTTCAACCGGGGCAGCGTTGTGCTTCAACTTCTAATCGCAACTTTGAAGGTCGTCAGGGACGCGGAGGACGTACTCACCTTGTATCTCCAGCAATGGCAGCCGCTGCGGCGATTCATGGACATTTTGTCGATGTACGAGATTGGAAATTCAAGCAAGAAGAAGTTGTCCGCTAGGATACGGAGGAGGAATTAACGATGGAAGCTTTCACAACTTTAAAAGGAATTGTAGCGCCTGTGGATCGGGTGAACGTGGATACGGATGCTATTATTCCTAAGCAATTTTTGAAACGAATCGAGCGCACAGGCTTTGGGCAGTTTTTGTTCTATGAGTGGCGGTTTGATGAGGCGGGCAATATTAATCCTGAATTTGAACCGAACAAGCCTCGTTATGCAGGGGCATCTGTACTGATTTCTCGCGCCAACTTTGGTTGCGGCTCCTCCCGTGAGCATGCACCGTGGGCAATCATGGACTATGGGTTTCGTTGTGTAATCGCACCGTCTTTTGCGGATATCTTCTATAATAACTGTTTTAAAAACGGTATTTTGCCGATCAAACTGTCTGAAGAGCAAGTAGAGGAATTGTTCCAGCGCACGGCAAAGCATGATAATTACCAATTAAACGTAGACCTGAATGAAAAAACGATCACTGACGATTACGGTCTGCGTATTGAATTCGATCTGGATGAACATCGCCGTCAATTCCTGCTGCAAGGCTTGGATGATATTGGCTTGACCCTCCAGCATGAGTCTGAAATTCTGGCTTATGAGCAAAAACGTGCTGCGAAACAAGGCGCATAATGTTCATTTCCGGTCCAATTTCAATATGAAGAAATATAGTTAATTTATTTGATAGACAGACAGCCCGTACTGGCAACTCTTTTGCCTACGGGCTTTTATCATGTTTAGAAAATAAATTGGTAAATAAGGGGTTGACGGTTCGACTCATCATGGTATTGTAAATGTAAAATGGTTGAAGGACTATGTCTGTAAGTAGCACAAAAAATACATATATAAGTTAGGGGAATGAGGATGAAGAAATATGGTTGGGTGATACTAGCGGCTATCTTGATTTGGTTGTGGCCGTCCTCCCCTCATGTGAATGCGGCTGGAGCAGAATTGTTTTTGGATGGCAAAAGGGTGGAAGCGCCCGCGGGTGCCAAGCCTGAAATGGTCAATGGTAAAATCATGGTACCGCTCAGGGTGGTTGGGGAGCAGCTTGGATATCAGTTTAAGTGGGAGCCACAAGCCTATAAAATTTCAATACAAAAAAACAGTACCGATATGTCTATGTATGTAGGCCGTACATCCGCTGATGTGAATGGAAAAACAGTTAGTTTGGATGCACCACCTGTGCTGCGGGGCAGCTCGACCATGGTTCCATTGCGTTTTGTCGGGGAGCAAATGGGGTTAAAAGTGGATTGGAATAATCAAAATAAATCCGTAAATCTCAGTCAGAAGATTGCAACTCAACCAGCGGATAAACAGTCTCAATCCCAACAACCGTCGCAAACGTCAACACAGAGTACAAAAAGCACAAATAAAACGCCTACAGCAACAGCGAGAACAATAACTCCGGTTGAAGCAGACAAGCATACGGAAGCCGTACCTTCAACTTCCAAGGAGCAGAATGTAGAACAGACTACTACAAATGCGGTGCTTGTACAAAACATTTCTTTTGAGAATGAAACGTTAAAGATTTCTCTGAACAAAGACCTAACTCCTAAAGTATCCAAAATGACAGGACCTGACCGTATAGTTGTAGATTTACCGGAGACTTCACTGTCGACAGATCTTCTCCAGTCGTTCCCGGTTCGTAAGGATGGCACTCGGGCGTTGGTGAATAGTTACGGTGAGGATGTACAGGAAATCAGATTTGCTCCTGCGGATGGAACAAAAGGGGGCGCACGTATCGTCATTGTTTTGAATCAGGCACGTGATTACAATCTTTCAACAAATGGCATAGGTGATATCACCCTTCAGTTGCGTGAACGTAGTGTGAACCCGGAGATAGTAGCTCCAACGAATGTCGAAGGACGGCGAATCGTCGTAATTGATCCAGGACATGGTGGTAAGGACCCTGGAGCAGGCAGTGTGACTGGACGACATGAGAAGGAATTTACTTTGGCGGTAGCGTTAAAAGTCCAGCAGCTTGCCCAAAATGATCCTGATATTCAAATTGTATTGACTCGCAATGGAGATACGTATCCCACACTGGATGAACGGCCACAGCTCGCTAATAATCAGCAGGCTAGCGTGTTTGTTTCCATTCATGGTAACAGTATGCCAACTTCTAATAACGGAAAAGCTAATGGGTCTGAAACCTATTATGCACGTCAGGAAAGTTTGAGCCTGGCCACGATCATGCACAAGCATCTTGTAGCAGCAACCGAGTTTAAGGATAACGGTATTAAGGTGGCAAACCATGTGGTGACGAGAAAATCACAAATGCCCGCTGTATTACTGGAATGTGGCTACCTTAGTAATCTGTCAAATGAAGCGGCCATGTTCACAGAAGAAACACAGCAGAAGATTGCCGAAGGTATTGTCGATGGCCTGAAAGAGTACCTTGGAACAGGCACAGGAGTAACTGAATCACTCAACTAAGAAAGTTTGCAATAAAAGCTGCTTTTTCACCTTTTAATGAAAATTCATGAGGGTGAAAAGTAGCTTTTTTTATTTTTTTGCTGTGACTTTTGACGGGAAGCAAATGGTCCATATTTTTAGTCAAAATTCGACAAAAATAGTTCTTTGGCACGTATATTTCTGTTATGATGGAATATATTCGCAACTTTTGGTGTGAGATAACGTCTATAAGGTTGTCTGATATTACATAAGCGCGTATATCAGGTCGCCGCACCGGAGCATGTGGCAAAAAAATTATGAATGGAAGGGTGACGAATGAAGAAATTTGGTTTTTTGTTGTTATTATTTGTCTTCATGTGGGCGGTTCCGGGTTATGGACATGCGGCTTCGAGTGGAACACAAATCTATCTCGACGATCAACAGTTAAGTGTCCCTAGTGGTGCTAAGGCACAAGTAATTGGCGGAAGTACGATGGTTCCGCTGCGCGTAATTTCTGAAAATTTGGGATATGACGTGACATGGAAGCAGCAGGCGCGAACCATAACGATTGAGAAGGACAGTACCTTGATCCGAATGATAATCGGAAGTAAGACGGCGACTGTCAATGGAAGCGACATTAGTCTGGATGCTTCGCCTCTGCTGCGTTCCAATTATGCCCTTGTACCGCTTCGTTTTATCGGCGAGCAAATGGGACTGGACGTAAAATGGGACAGCAGCTCCAAGTCCGTAAAATTATATACCCGCAATAGTGGGTCTGGAAACGGGGAATTTACACCTCCTAAGTCCGGAAATAACAGTACAGGTACAGGAAGTGTAACTGCGCCAACCAATAATGCGAGTTCAGGTGTGACGCAGGTGCAGGGAGTCAGTTTCAGCCAAAACCGCTTAACCATCACAACAGCGGGTGCTGTCAAGCCGAAAGCGTTTACGATGACAGGCCCTGATCGGGTAGTGGTGGATTTGCCAGCGACTGCATTTGCGGACAATTTTGGAGACCAGCAGAAGCTGGATAGCAACTTAAATGGTTCGCTGGACATTGAGAATGAAGCGGATGTGTCCGGTATCCGATATGCTTTATTCCAAAAGGAACCATCAACGGTGCGAGTTGTTATTGATTTGAAACATGCCATGAATTATACCGCATATAATGATGGATCGAATCGTGTTATCGTCGATCTGGCTTCCAAGGATTCAGTGAATACAACGCCAGACGCAACGTTACCGGATGGGTCAGAGCCGGACGATACGCAGACATCTCCAGTTAATAGCAATGGTAAAAAGGTCGTTGTTATTGATGCTGGACATGGAGCAAAAGATTCCGGGGCAGTTGGTATTTCAAGAAAAAATTATGAAAAGACCTTCAACCTTGCGATGGCTCTGAAAGTAGAAAGCATATTAAAACAAAACCCCAAGCTTGAGGTTGTGTTAACACGTAGCGATGATACATTTTTGGAGCTTAAACAGCGCGTAAAAGTGGCTGAAAATCTTAAAGCCAACGTGTTTGTGTCCATTCATGCTAACAGCAGCGGTAGCTCAGCTTCCAACGGCACAGAGACGTATTACCAGCGTAGTGCAAGCAAAGCGTTCGCCAACGTTATGCATAAGTACTTTGCTCCTGCGACGGGTCTGACAGACCGCGGCATTCGTTATGGAAATTTCCATGTAATTCGGGAAACGACTATGCCAGCTGTTTTGCTTGAAGTAGGATATCTGAGTAATGCAAAAGAGGAAGCAACACTGTTTGATGAAGATTTTCAAAACCGGGTAGCTCAAGGGATTGCAGATGGAATCACAGAGTATCTCGACGTAAAATAAATCTTCAACAAATCGCTTGCCAACGTCAAGTAAGGAGGGGGACAGACATATGAACAAGAAAATCGTAATTGCAGGTCTGCTGGCACTGTTTGCCATTGCAGGTGCAGGGTGTGCCTCTAAGCAAACATCGGCTCCTGCGACTCCATCTCAGGAAACACAAACTTCAGCTGCACAAAATAGTACACCCGAACAGACGACCCCTGATCCATCAGCTCAGTCTGCTGAAAATAATGGAGCGAGTCAAACACCTGCAACTCCGTCGACGGAGCCTACAAAGACCAAGACGGACACGGAAAAGTCAGGAGATCGTCAAACACAGCAGATCACGGTGTATTATACGGATACACAAGAGAACGGTTTGAAAGAACAAAAAAAGGAAATTACCTATCCGAGCGAGCTGGAAAAATTCCAAAAAGCGTTTGAAGCTCTACAAAAGAGCGGTGATTCTGCTCTGATTCCGTTGTGGTCCGAGAAAATTACCGTGCATAAGATCAAATTGGATAACGGTGCATTGACCTTTGATATTTCCCTGCCGGATGAGGCTCGATTGGGAGCTGGCGGCGAGGAATTGGCTATCGATGCTTTGAAGCAAACGATGTTCCAATTCAAGGAAGTCAAAACGCTGGATTTGCTCGTAGATGGTCAATCTCTGGAGTCCTTAATGGGACATGTAGATTTGGAGCATCCAATGAGCCGTTAATTGATCAGACTGTATGAAAATTTCTTGAGAATTTACACACTTTTCACGTGCAATCTGTGACAGATAATGATAATATAGGAGTGTATTTCTCGCCTATGCAGGCAGTCATGCACAAATAGTATTCGTTTCTTTCCGGATGATTATTTAGAGTGACCGTCTTGATGCGGGCTATCCCGTATCAAGACGTTTTTTTTGCTAGGAGGTAGGATTTCCGTGAATGCAGCAACCGCACGTCATATATTGGACACCATCGGTACGATGTTTCCGGATGCCCATTGTGAGCTGAACCATGACAATGCTTTTGAATTAACGATTGCCGTGTTATTGTCTGCTCAATGCTCCGATCAGATGGTCAATAAAGTAACGGCAGACCTGTTTCAAAAATACAAGTCACCTGAGGATTATTTGGCTGTTCCTCTTGAGGAACTGGAGCAGGATATTCGTAGAATCGGCTTGTACCGAAACAAGGCCAAGCATATTCATAACCTCTGCCGGATTTTAATAGACCAGTACGGGGGAGAGATACCTTCGGAGCATGATCAACTGGTCAAGCTACCCGGTGTTGGCCGCAAGACGGCTAATGTCGTAGTATCTACTGCCTTTGATGTACCAGCTATTGCGGTAGATACGCATGTAGAGCGCGTTTCCAAACGGCTCGGCTTTGCAGGGTGGGATGATTCAGTGCTTGAGGTGGAAAAAAAGCTGATGAAAAGGGTACCTAGGGATGAATGGTCTGTGACCCATCACCGGCTCATTTTTTTCGGACGCTACCATTGCAAAGCTCAAAACCCTCAATGTCAGGTGTGTCCATTGCTGGATGTGTGCAGGGAAGGCAAGAAACGTATGAAAACGTCTCTTATCAGAAAAGATAAGAAACGTAGAGCTTAAAGACCCGAAAGACCTATAAAGGTAATAGAGGGTTTAACCATTTATGTGTAGAAAAGGATGAAGAGTAATGAAGTGCATTTCGGTATATACAGATAATTTTGAGGCGTTCTCCGATATTTTTGAGCAAATTGTAACAACAGAGTTTGCTGAAAACGAAGAGCGCGAGCTAGAGGGAATCACAGTTAGTCATTCTGGTGATGTCCCTGAGCATTACCTGGAGCGTATGTCACAAAAACCAGAAGTGGTCGTAATGAAGGATAAATCCCGTGGAATTACGATCTTACAGCATGGTCAAGTATTTGAAATTTTGCTGCCAGTACTTGAGACTGCAGCTAATTAAGTGTAATTAGCGGACGACATGCGTTGCATGTTCCGGTATAGGCGGCTCGGCTGGTCTAACCAGCCCGCAGGCGCATATACGAACCTTGAAGACCGTCATAAAACGCTGGATATGGATGATTTCACATATTTAAATATGAAATCTTCAATTACATTTTCAGAGGAGTTTCTTAAATGAGCATTTATGATTATTCAGCCATTGCGATGAACGGCAAGGAGATCACCCTTAGTGATTATAAAGATAAAGTAGTGTTGATTGTAAATACGGCCAGCCAGTGCGGTTTTACATTTCAATATCAGGATTTGCAGCGTCTATATGATCAATATAAGGATAGAGGCTTGGTGATTCTCGGGTTCCCATGCAATCAATTTGCCGATCAAGAGCCGGATTCCAATGAAAGTGTGCAAACATTTTGTACTCTGAATTATGGGGTCGCATTCCCCATGTTCCAAAAGGTGAATGTACGTGATGAGCAGGCTCACCCGTTGTTTACATATCTTGCTTCGTCGTTGCCCTTTGAGGGCTTTGATGAAACACATTCGGTTGCCAAAATACTTATTCCTTTAATTCATGAGCGTCATCCTGAGTACTTACCAGGAGATTCGATCAAATGGAATTTCACGAAATTCCTGATTGATCGGAACGGGAAAGTGATCAAACGATTTGAAGCAACGACAGACCCTCTGGATATGGAAGAATATATTGAAGCATTACTGTGATGATCTGTTTTGGACATTATAAAATAAACTTATGGTTTGCCATTTACAAGAACGCGTTCCCGAAAGCCAGGTACAGGCAGGGAGCGCTTTTTTAGTTTTTTTAATGTGATGATTCTCACAGTGGCTTAGGAATGCTACAATATAGCTATTTGGTGCAGATAAGAAACAAGGAGTGAAACCGTAGCTTATGATGCAAACGATTACAGGAGATGCGGACAAGTGGTTGAATACGATAGAACAGATACAGGATAACTTGCGTAAAGCAGGGGATGAAGCGGGAGCGAGGGCGCTAGGGGATTTGATGGAAAAAGCGCATGCGCAAGAGTTGACCATTGCCTTTTGTGGACATTTTTCAGCAGGTAAATCGAGCTTGATTAACAGCCTGTGCGGTAAAACCGTGCTGCCATCTGGACCGGTGCCTACAAGCGCTAATGTAGTGTCCATCCGTCATGGACGTTCGAGAGTGCTTATTCATCCAGCCCGATCGGTAGAAAACCCGGAGCCGGAAATCGTGGAAGCTTCCCTGTCCGAGCTTGCTGAGTATTGTAAAAATGGTGGAGCCTATGAATCAGTTGAAGTATGGGAGGATATACCGATATTATCTGGCGGAGGAGTGCTGCTGGATACACCCGGCGTAGATTCCACAGACCACGGACACGCGATGGCGACACATTCAGCTTTACATTGGGCTGATATTGTTTTTTATGTGATGGACTACAATCATGTCCAATCTGAAAATAATTTGTCTTTTGCCAAAAGTTTGTCG
Source organism: Paenibacillus sp. lzh-N1 (assembly GCF_002872435.1). Classification (NCBI taxonomy): domain Bacteria; kingdom Bacillati; phylum Bacillota; class Bacilli; order Caryophanales; family Paenibacillaceae; genus Paenibacillus; species Paenibacillus sp. lzh-N1. The sequence goes on from NZ_CP025696.1 coordinate 4,164,227, forward strand.
GATTGGGGCAAGCCACTATATTTGATAATCAATCAAATCGATAAGCACCGAGAGCGGGAGCTATCCTTTACACGTTATCGTAATGAGGTGGAAAGCAGCTTTCATGCCTGGCAGGTACATTACACGGACATTCTGTTTACTTCCTTGAAGGAACAGAATCACCCCTGGAATCAGTGGGAGCAGTTGACGTACTTGATTCCGAATTTGCTGGAGCGCAAAGCAGAGCTTTTGGCTTATAGTTTAGTGTCTTCTATGCACCATTTGGTAGAGCAGCATGTGGAGACGGTGCAGGCCGCTGAAGAAGAGGAACTGAACGCACTGCTCAAAGAAGCAGGTGGAGAAGAGGCCATTTTGCGCCTGGACATAGAGCAGAAGGCCTTACAGCAAGAGGATGAACACTGGAGGATGTTTCCAGAGCAGGAGCATAAACGGCTTCGTCAAGAGCTGGATCATCTACTGGAACATGCTCATCTCACGCCTGCGGAGCTACGTGAAGCGGCTGGCGAATATTTAGAAAGCCGCAAGCCGGGCTTTAAAACAGGGTTATGGTTTGCCGGAGGAAAGACGGAGCGAGAAAAGGAGCGCCGTTTGGACCGGCTGGCAGGGATGCTGAGTGATCAGGTGGAGGGACAACTGTTGCCTCATGTGCGTGAGTTACTGAGGTCATGGGGAGAAGGTCAAGGTTTGTGGACCGCTGCGATGGAACAGGAGCTGGATGAAATCCGCCCTGCAATGGATCGGCAACTGGTAGAGCAGACAGTAAAGGAAAATGCTTTGTCTCCGGAGTATACGTTGAACTATTGCAAGGACCTGCGCGCTGCTGTGACCGCTGATTGCCGCCGCAAGGCGTTGGCGCTGGTAGACCGCCTGCTGGCCCAGCTTGCGGTACGGGCCGAAGCCAGCCGCGAGGCTCTCGCGGATGCGCGCACTGCGTTGCTGGCGCAGGCGGAAGCTGCGAGCCGTTACAGCACTCGCTTGCAAGCCTTGGCTTCGCACGCCGACCTGCTGCGTAGCATGCTGCCGCAGGCTTCCGCGCCTGGCGGGTTGCCCCGTGTGGGCACGCCTGCTCCTGCGGCCGATACTGCCGCTGCTGCCCCGACAGATACGGCTTCAACAGGTGCCGTGCGTCCAGACATTGCTGGCTCGCACAACGCATCGGTGCAGCCACAAGCAGGCATGACAACAGCGCAGTCTGCCGCCGGGGGCCGCCGTACGCGGCTGGATGCAGCAGCGACAAGATTGAAGGCGGCCGCTGCATTGGTAAGCCCGTACCCTGCGATGCAGGCGGCTGTTCGGGATTTACATGCGCGAGCTGCTGCACTGGAGGACGGGCGCTTTACACTGGCGCTATTCGGAGCATTCAGTGCCGGCAAATCCAGCTTTGCCAACGCTTTGCTGGGCGAAGCGGTGTTACCCGTATCGCCCCATCCGACGACAGCGGCGATTAATCGCATTATGGCGCCTACAAGTCATGAGCGCCATGCCACGGCTGACGTCCACATGAAATCAGTGGATGCGTTGCGGGAAGATCTTAAATACTCATTTCGGTTATTAGGATTGGGAGAGCCAGCATCCGTGGGCTGGCAAGAAGCCGTAAATTCGTTATCACCAGAAGGTATTCATCCTGCGGGAAGGCCTCATTACAGCTTTTTGAAGGCTGCTGCAGCTGGATGGGAAGAAGCTGAAAGCTTGCTAGGACAACAGCTTCAGGTGAATCTAGAGCAATATCGAGATTTTGTCGCATCCGAGCGCAAATCATGCTTCGTGGAGCATATCGACCTTTATTATGATTGCACTTTGACTCGTCAGGGCATCGTGCTGGTGGATACGCCAGGTGCCGATTCTGTGAATGCACGGCACACAGGTGTGACCTTCAATTATATGAAGCATGCAGACGCTCTTGTATTTGTGACATATTATAACCATGCGTTTACGCAAGGAGACCGGCAGTTCTTGAATCAATTGGGCCGAGTCAAAGAGACATTGGCGCTGAATCAGACGTTTTTTATCGTCAACGCATCCGATTTGGCGTCTTCTGAAGATGAACTATATTCTGTGACTCAGCATGTACAGGAACAACTTCAGGCGAACGGAATCCGCAAGCCGCGTATTTATCCGCTTTCCAGCATGCTGGCGTTGGAAGCAGCCGAGCAGGGAGAGGCTTCGCTACGTGCAGCTTCACGGTTTGATGTGTTTGAAAATGATTTTTCGGCATTTGCAGCCGAAGAGCTGGCAGGTTTGTCTATTGCATCTGCTATGCAGGAGCTGGGACGTCTGCGGAGCCGAATAGAACAACATGCTGCTGATGCCCGGTATAGCGCTGAAGAGCGTGAGCTCCGATTAGAGCAATTAACTCGAATTCGTGGGGAACTGGAGAATGTGCTCCTTGGTTCGACTGACAACAATGGTGGATCTGTGCTGTCGGACGAAACCGATGAACTGTTGTATCATGTACGCCAAAGGCTAGCCTACCGGACGGGTGAATTTATGGCAGAAGCGTTCCATCCATCTGTTTTGCGTGAAGGAGTAGGTGATCTTCGTTTGGCCTTTGCATCTTGTGGTCGTGAGCTGATGCGATTGATCGAACTGGAGTTGTCTCAGGAATTGCTGGCAACCACCCTCAGACTAGAAAAAATGGGGCAAGCCTTGGTGGGTAAAGCTATCCAACAGTGCGTAGATCACATGAATCTTCAGTTGAATGGGCTAGATTGCACAGTTCCTGGATTTAGAGAATGGGCTGTCCCCGAACTGAGCGATATTTCCCTACAGGAGTCCATTCAGTGGAAGAATTATTGGAATAGCTTTAAAAATCCAAAGCTATTTTTTGAAGGGACGGGTCGGGCGAATTTACAAACTAGACTGGAGCCCATATTACGCCAGTTAATCGGAGAAGCTGTGGATCAGCAGCGAGAACGAATGTCTTCTTTTTACGTTGCTATGATGCAAGAGGAACAAACATGGCAGAAAGCACAGCTACGAGAGCAAATGCTGGAGACGATTCGTGGTATGGAACATGCACTTAAGGGCGGTGAGGAGCCACAAGTTTGGGAAGAGCTTGCTGATCAGCTCGCGAATTTAGAGTCAATATAAATATGTTCATGATTGTATTAAGTTCAGGACACCGGGTTGTGGGACAATCCGGTGTTTTAAGCATACTTCAAAAAGAAAGGAAAACTGAGGAAATAGCCATATTCAATGATAAGAAAGCGATTTAATTTGTCTAATCACCTACCAATTGCGAACCTGCCTGAAAACGGCCCGTTATCCTCTTTGCCGCCTTGGAACACGGATGGTAAACTTCACTAAGCCATATAACAACGTCGTGCAACTAATGGAGGGACTTGACATGGAAGTGCTCAGGCAACTGCAAGTTTTTTTTCGTGAGAGGAGACATTATCTATTTCTTTCCATTCTATGCCTTGCGATAGCGACGGCTTTGGGACTGGTTTATCCGAACCTGCTCCAACGGCTCATTGATAACGCTATCATTCCCGGTGACTTCGAGAAAGTTCCGGTTCTGGCTCTGACTGTACTGGGAGTCGTGATCATCAAAGGGTTTATGCAATTTTTACATGGTTTTTTTGGCGGACGGCTAGGTAACTATCTGGCGTATCGACTTCGCAATGCCTGTTACGAAAAGCTGCAATTTCTGTCCTTCAGATATTATGACACCGCCAAAACGGGGGATCTTATGTCCCGTCTGACTGGTGATTTGGAGGCGATTCGCAACTTTATCGGGTTTGGTTTTGCGCAACTCCTCAATGTGCTACTGATGGTCGTATTCGGCTCTATCATGATGCTGTATATTAATTGGCAGCTCACCCTCTTTACGATGATCAGCATGCCATTGCTACTCTTCGTCACATTCAAATTTGAATCTCGGATACATCCCACCTTTCAGGAAATGCGAATTGCTCTCAGCGCCCTGACGACAGCGGTACAAGAAAATATTACAGGTGTGCGAACCGTTAAATCTTTTGCTCGCGAATCCTATGAAGTAGAAAAATTCTCCGTACGTAATGAGCAGTACAAAAGTAACCAAATTCAGGCTGCTTCCTTATGGAGTCGATTTTTTCCCGCGATGGAACTGATTGCCTCGGTCAGTGTGGTTCTTCTCTTGGGCATGGGTGGATATCTAGTTATCCAGAAGTCAATGACCTTGGGGGAACTCGTCGCTTTCTTTAGCTTAATTTGGTATATTATCGGTCCCATCTGGAGCATTGGCTTTCATATCAATAACTATACGCAGTCCAAAGCTTCCGGTGAAAGGGTTTTGGAGTTGCTGAATCAGTCTGTAGATGTAACCGATGAAGCTGATGCACTTACACTCAACGCCGATCAGGTGAAGGGACATGTGACGTTTGAACATGTTACCTTTGCTTACGGTAATAAGCTACCTGCTGTTGTTGACATCAATCTGGATGCACCACCGGGATCGGTCATTGGGATTTTAGGAGGAACAGGTTCCGGGAAGTCGACCATTATTCAACTACTCATGCGAGCCTACAATGTGAATGCAGGAAGCATCAAGCTGGATGGGACGGATATACGTCATTTGAAAATTCGTGATTTACGTGCTCAAATTTCTTCTGTGTTTCAGGAGACGTTTCTGTTCTCGTCCTCTATACGCAACAATATTGCATATGGGTTAAGTCATGTCAGTATGGATGACATCATACGCGTTTCCAAGCTGGCTCAGGCGCATGAATTTATAACTGAATTACCGCTGGGCTACGACACTGTTGTTGGTGAACGTGGATTGGGACTGTCTGGAGGGCAGAAACAACGGATCGCCATCGCGCGCGCACTACTCAAAAATCCGAAAATTCTCGTGCTGGATGATGCTACCAGTGCGGTCGACATGGAGACGGAGCATGAAATTCAGTCCGGTTTTCAAGAGGTTATGCGTGGACGCACAACGTTTATTATAGCTCATCGAATCTCTTCGCTTCGTCATGCCAATGAAATTGTAGTGCTTGAGGAAGGACGAATCGTCCAACGTGGAACACATGAACAGCTCATTGCTACTCCAGGTCCATATCAAGATGTGTATCATATTCAATACGCCGATTACATAGCGGAGGCTCCAGACGGTGTATCCGAAGGGCAGGTGAGACCATGAATATTCCAGTAGAAAAAGCCAAACCGTTAAAGAAGCCGACCAATGAGCGCTTTGTCTATCAAGATGATGAGGTCATTGATAAACCGTTTAACTGGGCGGAATTCAAACGTTTGCTAGCATACATGAAACCTTATGCCCGTCAGATTCTGCCGATTCTTCTGGTCATGATGATTCTCGGCACGATTACTAAGTTGACGGTTCCATATTTGATCAGTCTGGCCATTGACAAGGCCATTGCTCCCGCATGGCCTGCACTGCCGAGCGTAAAGTTATTGTTGCTCATTACGGGTGCCGTGCTCTTGTTATATTTAATTCAATGGGCAGCCAGTACGTATCGCATTAAATTCACCAATATTATTGGTCAGCGGGTTATTTACGATTTACGTGAAGATTTGTTCAAGCATATTCAGAAGCTTTCCTTTAACTTTTTTGATAAAAGACCGGCGGGGTCTGTATTAGTACGTGTGACGAATGACATTAACTCGCTACAGGATTTATTTACGAATGGTGCAGTGAATGTCCTGATTGACTGCGTACAGCTTTTCGGAATTATTGTTATTTTGCTGCTTATTAACTGGAAGCTCGGTTTGGCAGTGATTGTGACCGTTCCGATCATGTTTTTGATCTCGACCAAGCTGCGAGTACGCATCCGTCGCGCCTGGCAAGAAGTACGCATGAAGAACTCGCGTATCAATTCTCATTTGAATGAATCTATTCAGGGAATTCGTGTGACACAAGCGTATACGCAGGAGCAGGAAAACATGGCTTATTTCGACGATATGAACAGCTCCAGTAAAAAATCGTGGGATAAGGCTTCTGCTATGAATCAGGTCTTTGGCCCACTTATTGATATTACCGGAGGATTAGGTACGCTTGTGCTGTTCTGGTTTGGAGCGCATTTAATTCAGACAGATCAGCTTACGGTGGGGCTGCTGGTTGCATTCGCCAACTATGTAGGGAACTTTTGGGAGCCAATCAATCGGCTGGGTCAAATGTACAATCAGCTACTGGTTGCGATGGCTTCTTCAGAAAGAATTTTTGAATTCATGGATGAACAGCCGAATATTGCAAACAAACCGGGAGCAAAAGCCTTACCGCCTATCCGGGGTGATATTCAATTTGAAAAAGTCATTTTTGAATATGAAAAGGGACGTCAGGCGCTTAAAGGTATTAATCTTTCTGTCGAGGCGGGTCAATCTATAGCGCTTGTAGGTCATACTGGATCAGGTAAAAGTACAATTATTAATTTGCTCAGTCGTTTTTATGACATTACGTCAGGGCGACTTACCATTGATGGTTATGATGTGCGAGATGTCACGGTGGAGAGCTTGCGCAGCCAGATTAGCATCGTGCTTCAGGATACATTTATTTTTTCGGGGACGATACGCGATAATATCCGATTTGGCCGTTTGGATGCAACGGATGAGGAAATCGAAGCGGCTGCGAAGGCGGTCAATGCTCATGAATTCATTGTTCACTTACCAGATGGCTATGAAACAGAGGTAGAGGAGCGTGGAGGGATGCTGTCCATGGGCCAGCGCCAGCTCTTATCCTTTGCTCGTGCCTTACTGGCTAATCCGCGAATTCTTATTCTGGATGAGGCCACAGCTAGCATTGATACGGAAACGGAGCTGAAAATTCAGGAGGCTCTTCAGGTTCTATTGGAAGGCAGAACTTCTTTTATGGTTGCTCACCGTTTGTCCACTATTCGGAATGCTGATCATATCGTTGTACTGGACCATGGGGAAATCCAGGAAAGTGGTAATCATGAACAATTGATGAAAAAACATGGAATATATCGGGGGCTGGTGGAAGCACAGTTCAGATTTTTGTAAAAAAAAGATCAAAAAATCGCGTTTTTTGTAAATTAAAATGCCGAGCACTATTGCATTCTTGGAGCTAAACCCTGAAAATAAAGATGAAAAGAGATCAGAGCAATATCGTCAGAGGGGGAAGAGTTCAAGATGTGGGGTGCTCCTTTTTCTGCCAAGGCTAAGAAGATGCTACTGCTGGGTAGCGGCGAATTGGGAAAAGAAGTCATTATTGAAGCTCAGCGGCTTGGCGTGGAATGTATTGCTGTAGATCGCTATGAGCTGGCTCCAGCAATGCAGGTGGCCCATCGCTCTCACTGTCTGGATATGCAGGATGCTGAGGCGTTGAAGGCACTAATTCGCAAGGAACAGCCCGACATAATTGTACCTGAAATCGAAGCTATTGCTACGGGTGCTTTGGAAGAATTAGAGCAAGAGGGATTTCACGTAGTACCAACGGCCCGGGCCGCCCGTCTTACGATGGACCGGGAGGGTATCCGCAGGTTGGCTGCCGAGAAATTACAGCTTCCGACTGCCGCCTACCGTTTTGCAGATCATTTTGAGCAGTTACGGTCGGCGGTTCAAGAGCTGGGCACGCCATGTGTGGTCAAACCCTTAATGAGTTCGTCGGGTAAAGGGCAGTCTGTATGCCGGACACTCGAAGACGCAGAATCCTGCTGGAATACGGCGCTGGAAGGCGCGCGTGCCAAAACGACACGTGTCATTGTTGAAGCTTTTGTCCCGTTTGAGAGCGAAATTACCTTATTGACCGTCAGATCGGAATCAGGCACGACTTTTTGCCCACCGATTGGCCACATTCAAAAAGATGGGGATTATGTCGAATCTTGGCAGCCTCATGGCATGACGGACAAGCAGCTTTCGGAGGCGCAAGACATTGCCCGTACGATTACGGATGAACTGGGGGGTTACGGATTGTTTGGCGTAGAGCTGTTTTTAACGGCTGATAGCGTCATATTTAGTGAAGTATCCCCGCGTCCGCATGATACAGGTATGGTAACCATGATCACGCAGGATTTGTCTGAATTTGCGCTTCATGTACGGGCGATTCTCGGATTCCCGGTGCCTTCGGTCACGCTGCTTACACCAGGAGCTTCAGCTACCTTGAAGGCAGAAGTGGCTACGCGCGATTTCGCAATAAGCGGTCTGCATGATGCACTATTGCTACCCCGGACACAGGTGCGAGTGTTCGGGAAGCCTGAAACCAAGCCGGGACGCCGGATGGCTGTAGCGCTTAGCGCTGCAGAAGATGTGGAGACAGCACGGAAGACAGCCAAAGAAGCTGCCAATATGCTGAAAGTGGAGGTAAATCATGTCTAACAGTGTGATGATTCCAGTACTGACAATTCGTTCCGTAGAGCTTGGCGATTGTGAAGCCGTAACTGGACTACTTAGAGAAGTCGGATACCCGATGACTTGTGGCGTTATGAAAGAAGTTATGGGAACAGCGCAGGAGGACAGTCAAGCGAATATGATGGTTGCAGAAATGGATGGTTGTGTTGTCGGAGTAATCGGCATGCATACGGCTCAAAGCCTGGCCTATCCTGATCCTGCTGTACAAATCACCATGCTGGTCGTGAGCGGGGAGTATCGCGGCGAAGGCATTGGCAAACGATTGGTTGCTTGTGGTGAGGAGTGGGGGCGTGCGCAAGGCTGCTATCATTTATTCATTACTGGAGCGAATAACCGCATCAAACAAGTAGAGGCCCGTGCTTTCTACAACCGAATCGGCTTTGAGAAGCAAGGCTACCGTTTCAGCAAAAAGCTTAGATAATCAGCTTGCAACAAACAATCTAATACTTAAAGCCTCAATATTTTTTAACTTAGTCCTGTTCGCAATTGCCGAGCAGGCTATTTTTTTTCCAACTTTTATACCATTGATGATGCTATAAAACATGATATACTGCTAGAGTAAAGATTACAAAGTTGTAACCTGAGACGTTTACACCAAGGCACTTATACAACAAGGAGATGACGAAATGAAGAATATGTTGAAAAAAACACTGGTGATGGGGAGCCTAAGCGCCGTTTTATCCGCAGGATTCATCGTTCCGGCATCAGCTTCACCAGCTGACGATTTGTCTGCCCAATTACAACAATGGTTTCAAAATAACGGATACACAGTCAATATGTCCAACGGGACGACAACAATAACGAAGACTGTCATTAAGGATTATTCTGAAAAGGACAAGGCTAAAACAAAAACAGCAAATCCTTCTTCTGGCAAGCAAACGACGAATCAGGGTAGCCAAAAGGCTTCAAAGACTGTTACCAAGCAACAGACTCAAACACAAAACGCCAACTCAGGTGCAGGTCAGTCTACAGATTCTAATGCCCAACTGAGCAAGTCTCAATTTGCAGCCGAGGTGGTAAAGCTTGTAAACAACGAGCGCAGCCAAAAAGGTCTGAAGCCCCTCACCTCCAATGCGAAGCTTACAGAAGTAGCCTTAGCGAAGGCGAAGGACATGAGTACGAACAATTACTTTTCCCATACATCTCCGACTTACGGTTCACCATTTGATATGATGAAAAAATTCGGTGTAACTTATACGTATGCGGGTGAGAATATTGCAATGGGACAAAAAACACCACAAGAAGTAATGAAGGCCTGGATGAATAGTCAGGGACATCGTGAAAATATTTTGAAGGCAGAATATACACAAATCGGTGTGGCTTACTACAATGGATATTGGGTACAAGAGTTCACACGTAACTAAGTTGATAGAAAAAACGTTTCAAACGTCATTTCTGTTTATAAAAAGATAATGACGAAACGTAATTTAGAGACCCGCTGACAACGTTCAGCGGGTCTTTTTATGTCGCTTATGACTCTTCAAGCATAAACCATTTCTCTATCCCAGAAAAGACATATGGGACGCGCTTATAGTATGATGACAGTAAGCTGAATGGATAACAGACTACTTTTGGAAAGCTAGGTGAACAAATGAGCTACGAAATCGTGCATGAAGGTGCCTTTGCTATGCTCAAGGTACAGTTGAGCCCCGGAGAAACCATTAAAGCGGAAATGGGAGCGATGGTTTCCATGTCTTCCAGTGTAGATATAAAGGGGACGGTAGACGGTGGACTGTTACGTGGTTTAGGCAGAATGCTGAGCGGAGAAAAATTCTTTTTTCAAGAGCTGAGGGCAGCCCGGGGACCCGCTGAAGTACTGCTAGCCCCCGCAAGCATAGGTGATGTACAAGCAGTGGAACTGGATGGCACGTATAGGCTGTTGGTCCAAAAGGACGGTTTTTTGGCCTGTACAGAAGGTATTGAGGTTAGTACCAAAATGCAAAACCTGATGAAAGGTTTATTCTCCGGTGAAGGTTTTTTTATTGTAGAAATCAGTGGCCGAGGCACAGTATTCCTATCCTCTTATGGAGCCATTCACCCTATTTATATTGCGCCAGGAGAGGAGCGTATTATTGATAATGCTCATCTAGTGGCGTGGCCGGATTATATGGATTATAGAATTGAAAAAGCATCTAAAGGTTGGTTGTCCAGCGTAACGAGTGGGGAAGCCCTTGTATGCCGTTTTCGCGGTGAAGGCACAGTACTGATTCAAAGCCGAAATCCGGGTAGTTTTGGACAATGGATTAGAAGTTTCATCCCTGATAGCAAATAGTTCCTTCCGTCTAATCCCGCTGATGAGAGGAAGGGCTATTCGCACAAAAAGTATAATAAAAGGATGGGAATTTGCCATCCTTTTTTAGTATGTTCATGGAAAATTATATGGGATTGTAATCATTGATTTTCGCTTGAACCAGAACGGTTTATTTGCAAAATGACAGGAGAAGCTTTATGTTTATTTCACCAAGCTATCAGGAGGGAACACGAGTGAATTCATCAAAATGGATTTGGCGGTCTGTCGGTTCCGTTTCCATTGCCGCCACACTGCTATTATTGTACGGATTTATTGCAGCAGTACGAAGTATTACGGCTCCAGAGCCATTGGTAAGTACTCAACCTGTACAATCCGGTTCATCGCAGACACAAACTGCACCATCGGCTACTGCTCAGACGGAAGAGTTGCGTGTAGCTGCCATTGGCGATTCGTTAGCCAAAGGAACGGGGGATGACTCCGGAAGTGGTTTTGTGCGTCGGTCGGTGACTTTGTTAAATGATCAGGAAGGACATAAAGCTCGGCTCATAAATAATCTAGGGATTAATGGACTGACGACTCAAGGACTATTAACCAAGCTGGATGAGCCTGGTGTGTCTTATGTACTGAAGAAGGCTAATGTGATTATAGTTTCGATTGGCGGAAATGATTTATTTCAGGGCGCACAGGCGGCCCAAACCGGCAAAGAGCCACCTACACTCAGCGGTTTGCGCAAAGCTCTGCCTGATGCAGCCAAACGTCTGCAAAAGGTGCTAACAAAGGTAGGGAAAATCAATCCGAATGCTAAAATTGTCTATGTAGGATTGTATAATCCATTCAGTGATCTGCGGGAAATGAAAATTCCCGGTAATCTTGTGGTAACTGAATGGAATATGGCTGCCATGGCAATTACCAACCAAAACAGTAACATGACGCTGGTTCCAACTTTCGATTTATTCGAGCAAAATTTGCCCGTCTATTTATCATCCGATCATTTTCATCCCAACGGACAAGGCTATCAGGCAATCGCTGAACGTATCGCACAAGGATTTGCTGTTACCGCAACGAAGGGTACCGATCATGTAAATCCTAATCAACAGTCTACAAGTAGCCAACCTGCAGAAGCGAAAAAGGGAGGGAACAAGTAATGAGCATCCAATCTGCTGACAAGACCGAGGCTGGCGTGACCCAAGATTCGACATCCACGAATGCAGTGTCCAGTCTTCATTCCTCCAATCAGGTTGGTAGCGCAGACAGAGACAGCAGCAATAATGAAATCGTGCTCTCTGTTCAGCATGTTAAAAAACGCATTAAACGCAAAATGATCATTCATGATGTAACGTTCGACGTTCGCGCAGGTGAAATTTTCGGATTTCTCGGCCCCAATGGAGCAGGAAAAACGACGACTATTCGTATGCTGGTCGATTTAATTAAGCCTACGGAAGGGACGATAACCGTATGCGGTCATAATGTAAATCGTGACCCTGAGCAGGCTTTACGGCATATTGGTTCTATTGTGGAAAATCCAGAGGTGTACAGCTACCTGACAGGATGGGAGAATTTAGAACATTTTGCCCGCATGCAGCCTGGCGTAGATGAACAGCGCATCCGCGAGGTGGTTGAGTTGGTTCGGCTCGATCGTCGCATCCATGATAAGGTAAGTACATATTCACTGGGGATGCGCCAACGTCTTGGTATAGCTCAAGCCTTGCTTGGCAGACCTAAGCTACTCATTTTGGATGAGCCGACGAACGGGCTAGACCCCAAGGGAATCAAAGAGATGAGAGCTTTTATCCGTTTGTTAGCGGCAGAAGGCATGGCTGTATTTGTTTCCAGTCATTTGCTCAGCGAGATCCAGTTGCTATGTGATCGTGTGGCAATTATTAGTCGGGGAAAGGTGCTGGCTGTTGGTGGGGTACAGGAACTGGTTGAGACACACTCACATATGGCTGTATGGCAGCTGGAGCCTCGCGATCAAGGCCTTGCCCTATTGCAAAATTCTCCGTATGTGCACATAATTACGAACGTCGATGAATTAATTGATGACAGCATTGTTGCAGGCAGCGGAGTCGATGCTATTTTTACAGAAATGGATGAAGAGCATATTGCGAAGCTGGTCGCACACATGACAGCTTCCGGTATTTCCGTTAAAGGTGTAACCAAAATTAATCCTACACTGGAGCAACTATTCCTGAAAATGACGGAAGGTGAGATACTTGAATAATATTTTACCGCTCGTACAAAATGAAACCCTTAAAATTATCAAGAAGAAACGATTTTATGTCATTTTACTTGTTTTGCTTGTGCTTGTGCCGATTTTTACGTACGCTCAGATGAAAGTGGCAGAAAACAATCGCAAGAAATTCGGCAATGATTGGCGGCTGGAACTGCGTCAAGCCATTACCGATAACCAAAACTCGCTGGGCAGCGATAGGGTTCCCGAAGAATGGAAGACCTATCGTCGGGTCTTTGTGCAGCAGATGCAATATTATCTGGAAAATGACGTGAATCCTAATGAGCCGAGTGGCGTCACTTTTACCAGAGAGTTTATGGATAACTCCATAAATCTGTTCGTTCCGTTGTTGATCATGGCCATTGCTTCGGACTTGGTTTCAGGAGAACGGACGACAGGCACGATAAAAATGTTGCTGACTCGGCCGGTCAGGCGGTGGAAAATACTGCTGAGCAAGCTGCTGACACTGTATATGTTCGTTTCGCTCATCATTTTGGCCGTATTTGTCATTAGTTATCTCATATCAGGCTTGTTTTTTGGTTTTCGTGGTTTTAATGTTCCGGTATTTACCGGCTTTCAAATTGTTGGATCGACGGTGGATTTGTCTGCTGTACATGCAATTCCACAATGGCATTACCTGATGCTGCAAGCCGGATTGATCTGGTTTGTCAGTCTGGTGGTTGCTTCGTTAGCCTTTATGGTATCTGTTCTGGTACGTAGTACAGCTGCAAGTATCGTGGTCATGATGGCCGCGCTCATTTCGGGCACTATACTGACCAACATGGCTTCATCTTGGCAGAGCGCCAAATATTTATTTATGGTTAACCTCCGATTAACCGATTATTTATCTGGAAGCCCTGCCCCGATTGAGGGAATGACCCTGCCGTTTTCTTTAGCTGTACTGGGCATTTGGGGGGCTGCGGCGTTGATTGTTTCATTCGCCGTCTTTACGAAACGGGATATATTGAATTAAAATGGACAAGGTAAAAGAAAACATCTGTTTGCATTTTTGGTGAAAACCATCAAGAATAAGGCAAAACACGGTTACGATTAGACAAAGGGGGAGCATGAATGGTCGACAAAATCGACTTGTCTGCGGGAGCTTCCGGTACACAGAACGGAGCTTCAGAATATGGCGCGGACGACATTCAAGTGCTCGAAGGGCTTGTGGCAGTTCGCAAACGGCCGGGCATGTACATCGGGAGCACCAGTTCTTCGGGACTGCATCATTTGGTATGGGAAATTGTAGACAACGCGGTGGATGAACATCTCGCCAAGTTTTGCTCTCGCATTGATATCACAATGCATAAGGACGGTTCTGTTACAGTATCAGACAACGGGCGCGGTATTCCTACGGGAATGCACAAAATGGGAATTCCTACGCCTCAAGTTGTATTCACCATTTTGCACGCCGGAGGTAAGTTTGGCGGTTCGGGATATAAAAAGTCCGGGGGTCTGCATGGGGTAGGTGCGTCTGTAACGAACGCTCTTTCGGAATGGCTTGAAGTGGAAATCTACCGGGACGGCAAGATTCACCGTCAGCGGTTTGAATATTGGCAGGACAAGAAGGGCGTGGAGCATGTCGGTGAACCGACCACAGGCCTTGAAGTGCTGGGCAATACTAACAAGACGGGCTCGAAAATTACATTTAAACCGGATATTCGCGTTTTTCAGTCAGGAATTCATTTTAACTACGATACGCTGGCTGAACGCCTTCAGGAAATTGCTTTTCTGAATTCTGGCCTTCGTATTCAGCTTAAAGACGAACGCAGCGGAAAGTCAGATGAATATTTTTATGAGGGTGGAGCAAGTCAGTTTGTTTCTTTTTTGAATGAGGGTAAGGATGTACTGCATGATGTTATTCACTTTAATGCCGAGAAAGAAGACATTGAAGTGGAGATTGCCATCCAATACAATGCCGGCTACACAGAGACGATTGCTTCGTTCGTTAACTCCATTCCGACACGTGGCGGGGGTACGCATGAAACAGGCTTCAAAACCGCTTACACTCGTATCATGAACGACTATGCACGTAAAACAGCGATGTTGAAGGAAAAGGATAAAAACCTGGAGGGTAACGATCTGCGTGAGGGTATGATGGCTGTAATCAGTGTCAAGATGGCCGAGGTTGAATTTGTCGGTCAGACAAAAGATCAGCTGGGTAGTGCTTCGGCGCGGAGTACAGTGGATGCCATCGTATCTGAACAAATGCAGCGCTTTTTGGAGGAAAATCCACAGATAGCGCAAACCTTGATCAGAAAGGCAGTTCAAGCATCCAAAGCGCGTGAAGCTGCACGTAAGGCTCGGGACGAAATGCGTTCTGGCAAGAAACGCAGTGAAAGTTCTAATTTGAATGGCAAACTGTCGCCTGCGCAGTCCAAGGATTTTACACGTAATGAGTTATTTATCGTGGAAGGCGATTCGGCTGGAGGATCGGCCAAACAAGGACGGGATTCCAAAATCCAGGCAATTTTGCCGTTAAAGGGCAAGCCGATGAATCCGGAAAAATCAAAGTTGGCGGATATTATGAAAAATGATGAGTACCGTGCGATTACGGCAGCGATTGGCGCGGGGGTAGGAACAGAGTTCACGCTGGAAGACAGCAATTATTCCAAAATCATCATTATGACTGATGCAGATACGGATGGCGCGCACATTCAAGTACTGTTGTTGACGTTCTTTTATCGGTACATGAAAGAACTCATTGATGCAGGACGCATATTTATTGCTCAGCCGCCATTGTATAAAATAACCCGCAAGTCGGGTAAGCTCGAAACGGTTCGTTATGCCTGGACTGACGAGCAGCTTGATAATTACTTAAAAGAATTTGGACGGAATTTTGAGCTTCAACGTTATAAAGGACTCGGGGAGATGAACCCTGATCAGTTATGGGAAACGACAATGAATCCCGAGTCACGCACCCTGTTGCGCGTTCAGATTGAGGATGCTGCCAAAGCTGAACGCCGTGTGTCCACATTGATGGGTGATAAGGTGGATCCACGTAAGCGCTGGATCGTGGAAAACGTGGATTTCACGGAATACGTAGAGTAGTGCTATTAAATGAGGTGTAGACATGAGCTTATCGGAGCAATTTTTGCCAGCTTATCTGGAGGAAATGGTCGGTGACCGCTTTGGCCGATATTCCAAATATATAATTCAGGATCGGGCGATACCTGATGTACGGGATGGATTAAAGCCTGTGCAACGCCGAATACTGTACGCGATGTACGATTCGGGTAATACCCCGGAAAAAGCGTATCGCAAATCCGCCAAAACCGTTGGGGACGTTATGGGTAATTACCATCCTCATGGTGATTCATCTATTTACGATGGGATGGTACGGATGGCGCAGCCTTGGAAAATGAGCCACGTACTGGTGGATGGTCACGGCAACTGGGGTTCTCAGGACGACGATCCTGCGGCAGCTATGCGTTACACGGAGGCACGCTTGTCTCCGATCGCAATGGAAATGCTGCGTGATATCGAAAAACGTACGGTTTTGTTCAAGGATAACTTTGATAACTCGGCAAAGGAACCTGTTGTGCTGCCATCCCGTTATCCTAATCTGTTGGTAAACGGATCCAGCGGGATTTCAGCGGGATTTGCAACGGAAATTCCAACTCATAGTTTGCGTGAGGTGATTGACGCCACCATCGCAGTGATGGAAAAGCCGCAGATCGAGCTAGAAGAGATTATGACCTTTATTAAAGGTCCGGATTTCCCGACTGGCGGACTCATTATGGGTGGCGAAGGCATCAAGGATGCTTACAGAACAGGCAAAGGACGTATTTATATCCGTTCCAAAACGGAAATTCAGTCTTTGCGTGGAGGCAAGCAGCAACTGGTTATTACAGAGATTCCATACCAGGTTGTTAAATCCAGGCTTGTAACCGCTATGGAAAATATCCGTTTGGAGAAAAAGGTAGAAGGGATTGCCGAGGTTCGTGACGAGAGCGGGCGAAATGGCCTGCGTATTGTTGTCGAGCTGAAGAAGGAAGCGGATGCAGAAGGTATTTTGGCATATCTGCTGAAAAAAACTGATCTCCAGGTGGCTTATAACTTCAATATGGTAGCCATCGTAAACAAAGCACCACACCAGCTTGGATTAAAGTCCATTTTGGAAGCGTATATAGCTCACCAGCGCGAGGTTGTCACAAACCGTATCAAGTTTGAACTGGAAAAGGCGGAGGATCGCGCACATGTACTGGAAGGTTTAGTCAAGGCGCTGAACATTCTGGATGAGGTCATCGCGGCTATTAAAGCTTCTAAAAATCGTCAGGATGCACAAAATAATTTGCAATGGATGTTTGGCTTTAGTGAACGACAAGCGGATTCCATTTTGACTCTGCAATTGTACCGTCTTACGAATCTTGAAATTACAACTCTCGAAAAAGAACTTGCTGACATTCAGAAGAAAATTACTCAATATCGTTCTATTCTGGATAGCGACCGCAAGCTGATCAGTCTGATCCGCAAGGAACTGCTGGAAATTCGTGAAAAGTACGGTATTGACCGCCGCTCGGAGATACAGGGTGAGGTAGAAGAGATTAAGGTAAACCTGGAGGTCATGGTTGCGGCAGAGGATGTGTTGCTGACCCTCTCGAAAGATGGATATGTGAAACGTACGAGTATGCTGTCGTTCACTCGTTCTGGCGGGGAACGTTCAAACTCAGGTGTTAAAGAAGGGGACTACATTACCCAGTTCCTTGACGTGAATACACTCGATGTGCTGCTCGTCTTCACCCAGCGTGGACAATACTTTTTGCTGCCTGTGCACCAGGTACCAGAGTATAAGTGGAAAGAGCCGGGCACTCCAATTGTCAATGTCATTTCGCTAGCGAAGGAAGATCGGATCGTAAGCGTTATTCCGATCAAAAACATGGAGGAAATCGGCAAAAGTCTGGTGTTTGTAACGAAGAAAGGACAGGTCAAACGAACAGAACTTACGGAGTATGCTACAAAGCGCTCCAGTGCTGTAGCAGCCTGCAAGGTGGCTGGCGACGATGAGATATTATCAGTAACGTTAAGCGACAATAGCAAGGATATTATGTTGATTACCCGTGCGGGGATGAGCATACGCTTCAAGGAGCAAGAGGTTAATGCCATGGGCCGCGTTTCAGCGGGAGTCAAAGGTATACAACTGGCGGAAGGCGATGAAATTGTCGCAGCACTATGGGTAGAAGAGGATGAAGGAGAGGTACTGGTACTGACCGAATCCGGTTACGGTAAGCGTACGCTACTGCTGGATTATCCTTCTCAGGGAAGAGGCGGTAAAGGAATCAGCACCTTCGAATTCAAGGAAGGCAAGCGGGTGCGTTCGAACGGAACACGAATTGTGGCTGCTTTCTATTGTCGTGAAGCTGTTCAATTATTTGTCATCACATCAGAAGGGCAGACGATGTCCTTCCTTTCGGAAAAAGCTCCTTTAACCGACCGCAAAGATACAGGCAAGCTGCTGGCTCCTGTGGAGAAGAAGGACGAAATTGTAAATGTGCTGCCGCGTAGTGAACCTCAGAGTTCGCAGACAGTAGAATAATTGTAAAGTCAAGCGTTTTTTAGCTCGAAAAAGAGAGGTCCTCACGTGCCATTCCGGCACGAATGAGGACCTTTTTGCCGTCATGCTGTCGAACCTTGACCTGCCTCCAAATCCGAAGTGAGACTTCCTTCCCCTTTTCATTTGATGCTCCAAAAAGGGCAGGAAACTGAAGGGAAATGGCGAAAATTTAATGTGATGAAATACAATCCGGACGGTGGCCCATACGGTAACATTGATGCTTTTACTGACCCTGTTATTCAAAGGAGTGAGGCAAAATGCAAACGACCGAATTTGCAAAAATCTGGTCCAGAATGGCTAAGGACTACAAGGTTCATATGGAGCAACAACTAGCTCCATCACTAACTGAGGCTCAACTCACGGTGCTGGAGGTTCTGAACGAATACGGCCGCATGAAGCCGTCTCAACTTATCCCATATCTCGCCACCACACCTGCGGCAGTTACGATGCTATTGGATCGGATGGAGCGGAATCGACTGGTCACCCGGTTCAGAGACGTAAAGGACCGTAGAATTGTATGGATTGTTATCTCAGATCAAGGTAGAGAAGAAGTGGAGCGTGGATTGCAAATCAGGGACGATTTTCTGGGTTCTGCGCTAAACCGAATATCTCAGCACAATCAGAATTTGCTGGTTTATTTGTTGGGGAAAATTACAACGAAGTCGAAAACTGCTGTATCAGCCAGTGAAAACGAGGGAATAAAGGAACAAATAGAGCGAGCAGAATAGCTTTCTAAGGCGAATAGAAATGCGCGGGTAAATGCCGATCGTGGTATTCATTTCCGCGCTTTTTTGTGTTCAAGCATAGGTAGTATTTGGGGGAATGTTGACTTTTACATAAGAGATGATAAAATAATAGTTATAAATAAATAACATTTCGTATACGAATAGTTACTAGTTTGTGTATATGGGTAAAGAATATGTATTGGGAAGAAGGATGGTTCTAGTGAGTGACAGAGAGGAAGACAGACTTGAGGTGTACCGGATTATTCAATCGGTAAGGGAGGTTAACAAGACAATATTTTATGCTTTCTGGAATGAGGAGCAGCATTTGGATCTGACGGCGATGCAGCACATGGCTTTGGCCATTCTAAATAAACGTCCCAATATTGGGTTATCCGAGCTGGCAGAGATAGCTCATGTGGGAAGCAGCTCTATGAGCGGGGTGGTTGACCGCTTGACCAAGGCGGGATATATCGCTCGTGGACGGCATGAGCATGATCGCAGATCTTTAGTACTGACGCTTACGCCAGAAGGAAAAGATATCATGCAAAAGGTAGACGCCATGTGGATGGAGCGCGTCTTGCCAATTCTGGACATCCCGAAGGAGCAGCTAGAGTTGCTCTTGGATGTTCATAAACAAATGATCATGAAATTAACACCGAAGGGAATGAATCAACTTGAGCAGTCCTCAAATGACACTACCAGGTAATGTCCGCAGAGCACCCATTGTGGCCGCTCTGTTGATTGGCGCAATTGTTGCGATTTTAAACCAGACGTTGATAAGTGTGGCTTTACCGAAAATGATGAGTGATCTGAATGTAGATGCCAATATAGCTCAGTGGCTTAGCACAGGCTTTATGCTCGTAAACGGGGTATTAATCCCGGTGACCGCATTCCTGATTGCCCGTTTCTCTACTCGTAAATTGTTTATTAGTGCGATGACTATTTTTTCAATCGGCACGCTGTTATGTGCAATAGCGCCGAGTTTTAGTATCTTGCTAATCGGTCGGCTTATTCAGGCTGCGGGTGCAGGGATTATGATGCCATTAATGATGGTCGTTATCTTGAACATTTACCCAATAGAGCGTCGTGGCCGTGCAATGGGAACGCTGGGGCTTGCGATGGGGTTTGCTCCAGCCATTGGACCAACCTTATCTGGTTATATAGTGCAGCATTATGACTGGCGAGTATTGTTCTGGATTATCCTGCCGATTTCCGTGATATCGATTGTGATCGGATTTATTTTTCTGAAAAATGTAACCGAGCAATCCGAGCCTAAGCTGGACATTCTCAGTGTTATTTTGTCTACACTCGGTTTCGGCGGGCTGTTATACGGCTTTAGTGATGCTGGAACATCAGGTTGGGGAAGTATTCCAGTCCTGTCTACACTCATCGTCGGGACGATTGCGCTTATTTTATTTATTGTCCGACAACTGAAGGTAGATGAGCCTATGCTGGAGTTCCGTATCTTTAAATACGATGTGTACAGCTTGACGACAATCATTAATGTTATTGTGACGATGGCTCTGTACGCTGGTATGATATTGCTTCCGATTTATTTGCAAAATATTCGCGGATTTACACCACTCCAGTCTGGTATGCTAATGCTACCAGGAGCGATTCTGATGGGGATCATGTCTCCTGTGACGGGGGCTATTTTTGACCGAATTGGAGCGCGCTGGCTGTCTGTAATTGGGTTGTTGATCATGACTATAACGACTTGGGAATTCACACGTTTAACCGAATCAACCACCTATTTGACACTCTTAATCAACTATACGGTACGGATGTTCGGGATGTCGTTGCTGATGATGCCGATCCAAACAGCCGGACTGAATCAGCTTCCACAACGATTGAATGCCCATG
This sequence comes from Paenibacillus sp. lzh-N1, assembly GCF_002872435.1. Classification (NCBI taxonomy): domain Bacteria; kingdom Bacillati; phylum Bacillota; class Bacilli; order Caryophanales; family Paenibacillaceae; genus Paenibacillus; species Paenibacillus sp. lzh-N1. The sequence continues at coordinate 4,185,154 of NZ_CP025696.1, forward strand.
GTACAGCGATGGGCAATACGCTGCGTATGATTTCGGGCTCGATTGGGACAGCAATTCTAGTGACGGTAATGTCTACTCAAACCAGCAATCGTTTGACCACGATGGTTGCATCTGAAGGACTGAACGTTACGGACAAAGCGGGAATGCTGGCTGCTGGCAATCAAGCTACGATTTACGGTATTAACTCGGCTTTTATTATTGCTACACTATTGAGCGTGACAGCTTTGGTTTTAGCGTTTTTCATCAAAAATACGAATGCACAAAACGCTCGTTCCCGTCAACAACTGGTCAACAGCGAGAAGGGGAAGACCGTGGCTTCCTCATCATAAGCATGGATACATTTTAATTTGCTTTTGTGAAAAAAGAGAACCCACATTGCATGTTTGTTTACATGCAGTGCGGGTTCTTTGTAGTAAGTCTGCTCAATTTTCCGACGTAATCATCTTCTCATAAAGCGATAAGGGCCACTCACTCCAAGGAAATTGGACGGGAGGCAGTGAGTGGAAGCTCATCGCTTCCTTGCTGACCGGATGCGGTGCTCCAGCGAGCAAGGACCAGAGGGCCAGCTGTTGACCAGGACGGCTCAGATTACCGCCATATTTTTGGTCCCCATAGAGTGGACAGCCGATTGCCTGCATCTGTACGCGAATTTGGTGCGAGCGTCCGGTGTGTAGCTTAATTTCCACAAGACTGAGTCCAGCAGCCTGTCCGATAACGCGGTATTCCAAAATGGCTTCCTTGGCACCGGCCGTGCCGGGTCGAACCGTTTTGACCGTGTTGGTACGGCTGTCCTTTAGCAGGTAATGGGTTAGCCGGCCTTGAAGAGCCGCAGGAACGCCATTCAGAACAGCTGTATACAGCTTGTGAAAATGACGACTTCGAACCGACTCTGACAGGCGAGAAGCAGCTTTGGACGTCTTAGCAAAAATCATGGCTCCGCCTACAGGCCGATCTAGCCTGTGAACTAAACCTAAAAAGACGTTACCAGGCTTATTGTGTCTGATTTTCAAATCTTCCTTGAGTAAAGACAGCAGATCGGGATCACCGCTGGCATCCTCCTGTGTCGGAACATTGACAGGCTTTACAACCGCCAGGACATGGTTGTCCTCATATAGTACGGGAATATTCGGCTGTGCATGCTCTTGCCGAGTAAGTTCATCTTGATTCATAAGAGGAATTAAGCCTCCCAGCGTCCGAGAATACCACAAGGCAAATTCAATCCTGAGCGTGTGATCGGCAATCCGATTTCACCAGCGCTAATTTGGCCCCCATACTTTTGTTGCATCGTCATGCTCAGCATGTTACGCAATACAGTAGGTGAAATACCCGTCGTGTAGGAGTTGATCAGCATAAACAAGGGTTGATCTGAAATGATGCTCATGCAGGATTCAAGGAACGGATATAAGCTTTCTTCAAGCTTCCAGGTTTCTCCATTAGGTCCACGTCCGTAAGAAGGAGGGTCCATAATAATGGCATCATAACGGTTGCCTCGACGTTGTTCCCGTTGCACGAACTTGAACACGTCGTCTGTAATGAAGCGCACCGGACGGTCAGCCAGACCGGACAATTGAACGTTTTCCTTTGCCCACTGCACCATACCTTTGGCGGCATCCACGTGAACTACACTGGCTCCGGCATACGCTGCGGCGGTCGTGGCCCCTCCTGTGTATGCAAACAGGTTCAGTACGGAAATGGGTCTGCCCGCGCCTTTAATTTTATCCATCATCCAGCTCCAGTTGGCTGCTTGCTCTGGGAAAAGGCCAGTATGCTTGAAGCTGGTCGGTTTAATGTGGAATTTAAGCGGTCCATAGCTAATCGTCCAGCGCTCGGGGATAGGCTTTTTCATATCCCATTGGCCTCCCCCGGAAGAGCTGCGGTGATAATGCCCATGAACATTCCGCCATTCCGCTGTTTCCTGGGTCAAAGGCCATATGATTTGCGGATCGGGACGACGCAGGACAATATTGCCCCAACGTTCCAGCTTTTCACCACCGCCTGTATCCATTACTTCATAGTCTTTCCACTCTTGTGCTACATACATGTACAATCCATCCTTCAGCAGTCAATTCAGGATTTAGGCAGTAAGCTGCGTAAAATCCCCATATGGAGTCTATTGTACAACAAACCTTAGCAACAATCGAATGATTCCATGAATAAGTAAGTAGTTAGACAGAGCAAAAATATTTTTTTCGGATGTACTTGTAATTAGAGCGCTTCCATATTAAAATGAAATCAATCCCACTTGTACGTACAACTATCCGATTTTCATTCTATTTGTGAAGAAGGGATTCAGTTGTACGTACATAATATTTTTACATCTATCCATAGATTCTAATTGTGAAAAGTCGCATATAATGCGACTTTTTTGCGTATATGTTTACCAAAATACAGTTGATAATTGAAATTTGTATTTGACAATGAGAATCATTATCAAATATTATTTGAGTAATAGGGAATGAAAGCATCCCATATTTCAAATAAAGGTGAGGGATGAACTTGGGTAAAATCATGATTGCTTATGCTAGCATGACCGGTAATACAGAGGAAATCGCGGAATTGATCGCCGAGGGTGTTCGTCAGGCAGGGCATGAGGCGGAGTTGAAGGCTTCGTATGATTGCAGCGCGCAAGAATTGCTTGCATATGATGGATTCCTTTTGGGTGTATATACATGGGGAGATGGTGAGCTTCCTGATGAATTTTTAGATTTTTATGAGGAACTAGACGAGCTTGATCTGTCTGGTAAAAAGACTGCTGTATTTGGCAGTGGAGATACATCTTATACACAATTCTGTGGCGCAGTGGACTTAGTAGAGGAAAAAGTCAAAGAACGCGGCGCATCGGTCATTCAGGAGAGTCTGAAGATTGAATTCAATCCACTCGATGATGAGAAGGAGAATTGCCGGGCTTACGGAAGACAATTTGCGCAGGCTGGTATTGGAGTGTCCTGAGAAGAGAGTGAGGGATAGGTATGCGCAATAGCGATAGCTTAAGCGGCTTTCCTCTTCTGCACGACTATCAGCTTGAGGAGATGTGGAGAACTCCGCAGCCAATCCGTCAATCACAGAGAAAACGAGGGCGTGAGCGTTGGAATTGGCGGCAACGGGTTCAATATGCGATAGGGCATGCGCTGAACGAATACTTTGGAATGGAAGTAGAGGTACGGCGAGAAGTCCCTGTCCAGTATGTGCTGGAGAAGTGGTGGCCTAAGCAGTCGAACAGTTTTGAATCCTTGTTCCATTACTGGGATGTCAAAAATAAAGTGTCAGGCGAGTTGTCAAAAATATGTGCCTTAAATAATGACTTATTGGTGCCTGTGATGTTGTATGAACAATTTTGTACAGCGGTGCCTGAGTTGGAGGTTGATATTTCGCTGATTATTCAGGCAGCCTGGCAACAATCAGAACAAGCGGATTCATTACTGATTCAAAAGTATATGGTGGACTACAACCCTAACGTTATTAGTACTTTTCAACATTTAACAAATGTATTTTGTTATTATGCATTTGGAGCTCTCCCTCAGCTTATCGAAGTATACTGTCTGCTAGAAGGCAAGAAGGTTCGTTTTCTTCCTGGTTCGGCTTCTTTACAGCAATCTTTGGATTACGTACGACTATTAAAAGACTCCAGAGAGGATATGCATGGGATGGCAGAACGCTGTCGTTGTAGGGGATGTATGGGGCAGCAAGGTTCTCAGCAGAACAGAGCGAATAAGGACAAAAAGGAAGAGCGAGAGGCGAAAAACTGTAGGGATCGGTCATTTGGACCTACGCTTTTCTCTTAGGTTTATTGTATGAACCTTTAAATGTAAACTATCCCTTTTCATGAAAGAGCCTTGGAAACAAGGTTCTTTTTTGTGAAAAAAAATTCTGAAAAAACTGAAAATTTATATTGCCTGAATAGATAAATATATCTATAATATTTCAATGTACAATAGTTATATGAAAATATTTAAATATAATAAAGACGGTTTGTGGACTATGGATCAGTTTGTCCTACGTACATAAATAAGTCCTGTCTTGTGCATGGCTTGCTGCCATGTGTTTATTTATGCTCTAGATTTGGTTTAATGCCCTAATATTTCAATTTTAAAATATTAGCGTTGAATAATAAAAATTTTTTGGACAACAGGGGTGGAACAAGTGAGTAAGAAAACTGTATTGCCGATTCTCATCGTGCTGCTCATTCTGAGTGGTGGAGCTATTGGCTACTATTATTGGTATCAGGCAACACACTTTGTTAAAAGTGACGATGCGCGCATTCAAGCCGATCAGTATAAGGTGATGCCGCAAATTTCCGGTGAGATTAGCCACATTGATGTTGAAGAAGGCGATGTGCTGCAACGCAATGAACCGATTGCCGAACAGGATGTATCAGGACTGGATGCAAGCATGATTAGCAAGTCTGTGCTGCGTGCGCCGATTAACGGAACTGTTATTAAGATTTATTCAAAAGAACATGAAATTGGAACACCGGGTAGTGCTGTAGCGACTATGGTTGATATGAACAACCTGTATGTATCCACGAATATTGAAGAAACCGATATTAACCGTATTAAACCAGGACAGCTTGTTGACATTACGCTTGATGCTGCAGGCGATCAGGTCATTCAGGGTAAGGTTCGTAAAGTGGGCGAAGCTTCCAATGCAGTGTTTTCGCTCGTTCCTGCTGTGAACACAAGTGGTAACTTTAATAAGGTGACTCAACGTGTACCTGTAGAAATTGCTGTGAACAAGCCGAAGGACATGAAGCTTATCCCTGGAACGAACGTGGAAGTAAAAATTCATACATCTTAAAAAGGAGGGGTCCATGTGGCTGCCAATGAAACTGCTGCTGCTCCTTCGACAGATTCTTCCAAAGAACGCTGGCTTGCCTTTTTTGCTATCGTTTTAGGCGCCTTTGTCGCCATTCTGAACAACAGTCTGATCAATGTTGCCATTCCACGATTGACGACGGATTTAGGGTCAACGACGACACGTATTCAGTGGGTTATTACAGGTTACACGCTTGCATCCGGCGTAATCGTTCCGATTACCGGATATATGGAGCAGCGTATCGGATACAAAAAGTTTTTGATTCTTGCGCTCAGCGTGTTCTCGCTGGGGACAGGAATATGTATTTTTGCATGGAGTGATTCTTCCCTGATTGCAGCGCGTGTATTGGCTGGTCTGGGCGGCGGTGTCATTATGCCGCTGAGTATGACGATTATTTACAAAATTATGCCGCGTGAACAAATCGGGATGTCCCTTGGTATATGGGGTATCGCTGCAATGGCCGCACCAGCTGTAGGGCCTACGCTGAGTGGCTACTTAATTGAATGGTTTAACTGGCGTTTCTTGTTTATTGTCAGTCTGCCGGTTGCTTTATTTGCCATTTTAATGGTCATCCTTCTCATCAAGGAGCCGCCTAAGGTTACGCCGAAACCGTTTGATCTGCCAGGATTTTTACTGGCGGCAACCTGTGCAGGAACACTCTTGTACGCACTGACAAACGGCCAGCGTGATGGCTGGACTTCTTTTGGGATTGTATCTCTACTATTTATTTCTTTCTGGGCACTTGTCTTTCTCATCTATGTAGAAAGCGGCAAGGATAATGCTGTAATTGAAATTTCATTATTCAAGAATTCAAAATATACGATTAGTGTTATCGCCTCCAGTCTGGTCATGATGGGGATGTACGGAGGAACGTTCCTAACACCGTTATTTTTGCAAAATATTCAGCGCGTGTCACCGATTGATACTGGTATTATCCTCATTCCACAGGCCATTGCCATGGCGGCGATGATGCCTATTGCCGGGAAGCTGTTCGATAAGTTCGGCATTGTGCCTTTGGGACTTGTGGGCCTGACGTTAACCAGCTTTATGACCTATCATCTTCATCAGCTTACGCCAGATACTTCGCATGCCTGGTTGGAAACCGTAATGGCATTACGGGGTCTGGGAATTGGTATTTGCATGATGCCATTGTCCACGGTCGGCATGAATGCTGTTCATCCGAGCAAGGTAGCCAATGCGTCTACAGCGTCCAATCTGGTACGTACCGTGGCTGCATCTATGGCGATTGCGGTACTGACCGCCATTATGCAAAGCCGTTCAGCTGCCCATGCCCAGCAAATTTCGGAGTCCATTACACAAGACTCGGCTCATACGCTACAAGCGACATTGGGTAGCTCATGGATGTCATCCATAAGTAGTTTAATCACACTGGATGCTACATCGAGAGGAATTGGGGATACGTTCCTCATTTCATCTATACCGCTGTTTTGCACGATTCCACTCATCTTTTTGTTTATTCAGAGGAAGAAAGCAAAGACACAGCCGGAAGCTTAATAAAGAGAAATACAAAAATATCGACTGGATGGCTTACATTATTTCCACGGACAGAAAGAAAGGGAATTATCATGAAAATATTGAGAGTAGAAAGTACATTAGCGGCTTTAGTCCTCGGCGGCGCAGTGCTGGCAGGCTGCTCCAGTAATAGCGGAGCGGCTCAGGACATGGTCGTACCGGTTAAAATTAGTCAAGCACAGCAGGGGATTATCGGACAGGGCAATATTTATACAGGTACGGTAACTCCTTCGGAAACAGTCAATATTGTGCCTAAAGTAGGCGGTAAAGTGGTTGAGCTGCCTGTGGATATTGGTTCTGAGGTTAAAAAGGGTCAAGTACTATTCAAGCTTGACGATAAGGATATGCGTAACAATGTTGCAAAAGCCCGTGCCGCCGCCGCCGCAGCAGCAGCAGGCGTAAGCACCGCTCAAGCATCCCATGAATCAACGATGGTTCAAGCAACTTCGGGCTTAGTGCAGTCCAAAAGCGGTGTGATTCAATCCCAAAGTGCAATCAATCAGGCTCAGGGAGCTATTAATCAAGCAACTACAGCCGTAGAACAAGCGACACATAGTGTCTCCTCGGCAGCCAATACGGTGAAACAAACACAGCAAGCATTGGCAGATGCACAAAAGAATGTAACCCGTACACAAAGTCTGTTTGATGCTGGTGCGAGCACCCAAGCACAATTAGAACAAGCAAAAACCGCAGTTGTGAATGCGGAAGCGGCTTATAATAATGCACAAAATGCGCAGGCTAATGCAAAAGATCAATTGATAGCGGCTCAAAAGGCCCTAACTACAGCCCGCAACAGCTATGAGTCAGCAAAAAATAGCTACAGTAATGCTAACAGCGGCTACAGCAATGCGCAAAATCAACTTAAAGTATCTCAAAATACGGCTGGCATTGAGTCTAGCCAACAATCTCTTAAGCAGGCACAACTGAATGTAAACATTGCTCAGGATGCATTGGATGACACCGTTGTTACATCACCGATCAACGGTATTGTGGGTACGAAAAATGCAGAAGTGGGCGAAATGGTATCCGCTCAGTCTCCTGCGCTTGTCATTGCTAACCTGAGTACGGTCAATACATTGATCTATGTCCCTGCGGAACAGATCAACAATGTAAAAGCAGGTGACAAGGTGCAGGTTCGTGTTGCAGCTTCCAACATTGTAACAACAGGTACAGTCAAAAATGTAAGCCCGTTGGATGCAAGCGGAAAAGGCTATCCTGTAAAAATCTCAGTAGCCAATCCAGATATGAAACTGAAATCCGGCATGTTGGCTGATATCAGCTTTGTCGCTGCCAATGCGCAAGAAGGTATTGTTGTTCCTACTGCGGCAGTGCAAAAGGATCAAGGTAAAGAATATGTATATGTGGTAAACGGCGACCATGCGAAACGCAAGGAAGTGAAGACTGTTCAAACGACAGGTTCACAAACACTCATTACCAGTGGCTTGAGCAAGGAAGAGAATGTGATCGTGAATAATCTGGCATTGCTGTCCGATAACTCACCGATTACAATTACCCAATAACTTGGTTCTAAACTTGCGTTCTTTATAATAGTAGAAATTTATTATGGATACATTCCAAGGCAGCCCGTAAGTGGGCTGTCTTGTTTTTACTTCATTTGCACATTTTACATAGGATTAATGTCGATCTGGGACTTTTTTTGACGAACATTGGTAGAATAGGATAGACTAAATTGGAAATAGATAGTTTACGAGATCTCAGACAAGCGATCGGAGGAATTGTGAGATGGAAGTGAAATTGGTTGTAGATTATGAAGCTTATGAGAATGGCCAAACGATGGCTAAATCTATTGAGGAACTGGCAGCCAAGCCGGAGAGTGCCCAAGTTACGGATCTGATCATTGGAGATTGGGGCGGCGCCTATGAAAATTCACCAGATGATTTTATACCAGTGTTAGTGAAGCTAAAAGATCAATTTCCTAAGGTACGCAAGCTGTTTATTGGTGATATGGAATATGATGAGTGTGAGGTATCATGGATTAACCAAACGAATCTGTCGCCGCTGTTAGAAGCGTTTCCAAAGCTTGAATCCTTACATATTAAAGGAAGCCAGGACCTGAGCTTGGAACCACTTCGCCATAATCATCTTCAAGAATTAGTTATTATTTGTGGCGGTCTGCCTGTGAGCGTCCTTCAGCAAATCCGTAATGCCGAACTGCCTGAACTGCGCAAGCTGGAGCTGTATTTGGGTGTCGAGGATTATGGTTTTGACGGTAAACTGGAAGATATTTTACCGTTTTTAGACAGCAATCCTTTTCCCAAACTTACATACTTGGGACTCAAAGACAGTGAGATACAGGATGAAATTGCCATTGCTGCTGCTAATGCCCCTGTGATTGGACAACTGGAAGTGCTAGATCTCTCACAAGGTACATTGTCTGATCAAGGTGCAGAAGCGTTGCTGGCTAGTGAAAGTATAAAAGGGCTAAAACATCTGGATTTGAGCTATCATTATATGTCTAGTGAAATGATGGAACGCTGGAAAAACTCAGGTTTATCTGTGAACGTAGAAGATCAACAAGAAGCAGATGAAGAAGATGATTGGCGCTATCCATCACTGACAGAGTAATTTGCTCCAATGGATTTCTAAAACGGATTGAATTTAAAATTAAAAAGAATAAAAGTGAGGCGGCTCTATGATGAAGATGTGGGATAGTAATGTCAACGAGCCGTTTATCTTGTTCGGTAATTCGGGGAATCGTCGAACTACGGGGCTGCAGAAAGCACGAAGCAGATTAATGCTTCCGCCAGCTCTGGAGGTTTCCTATACAGATGTGTTGTGGGCCATTCGAGAGAAGCACAGTCTGAGCGAACTGATGGTCAGGATAGCTGCACAAGCTGCGCAAGATAGCGTGAATGGCAGTGTCCATGTACAAGAGAGCATTGATCAACTACTGGCAGGGCGGCTGGACAGTGGTCCGCTGCTACGTCTGGATGCACCGGGCGAAAACTTTGAGGTAGAGCGGGAATTGATTGCTCTGGGCGCCCCGGATGCCGAGGGAGACGATTCTTTGTTGCCATGGCCGGAATGGGCACATGGCACAGGTATACTGGCGGCAGAAGCGCGCCGTTTGCAGGAGCAGCATGGTCGCATTTGGCACCCGGCACAATGGTTCCGGGGCTATTGCCGTCTGCTGGCTTGGCTGCGGCATGAAGTAGATCGGCTCTGGCCTTCGTCACGCTGGATGAACGATCCTGCGGAAGTAGCCGTCATGTTTGACAAACGGCGTTGTAGCGCCGTATTAGACCAGGCAGACATCAGGGTCCCGCCTGTGCTTACAGCTTCAGGCGGTGTATTTCGTGATGCTGTCGATCTGCATACAGCTATGAAAGAGAGTGGGTTTCACCGCGTATTTGTGAAAATATTCTGCGGGTCAGGTGCTTCTGGTGTTATGGCATATCAGGTACATCCCCAGACACATGCAGAGCTGGCGGTAACTACGATTGGAACAGAGATCATACACGGACAGCGTGTGTATTATAATGCCGGACGATTGCGTCGTTATACAGACAAGCAGGACATTCATGCCATCCTTAACTGGCTATGTTTGGAAGGGGTACATGTGGAACGCTGGATTCCCAAAGCGATCCTGAACGGACGTGTTTATGATGTGCGTCAACTCGTGTGTGAATCAGAAGCTTGTCATGCGGTTTTACGTTTGAGTCACAGCCCCATTACAAATCTACATTTGCGTAATGAGCGACTCTTGCTGGAGGAAGCCGGACTACCACAGAATACGGTAGAATCGGTCCAGCATACTGCAAAAGCCGCCATGAGGGTTTTTCCGGCATCTATGGTTGCTGGACTGGATGTGCTCGTTCCGGCTCACGGTGGTTGTCCCTATGTATTGGATGTTAATCCGTTCGGTGATTTACTGTATCGGGTTGAGTATCAGGGTTGGAATCCATATGAATGGGAAATGCTGCACCTTGCTAATAGGAGCGTAGTTTTGGAAAGGAAAGACAGATAATGACTGATATGAATCAAATTGTCGGCTCTCATGATATTGTCATGATTACACTGGATACCCTGCGTTATGACGTAGCCAAGCTGGAGGAAGAAAACTGCCCGAATTTATGCGGCTCCGGGTCGTGGGAAAAGCGCCATACACCAGGGAGCTTTACATATGCTGCACACCATGCTTTTTTTGGCGGATTTTTACCGACTCCAGCCAATACGGATAAGGCTTCACATGTCAGGCTGTTTCACACAAAGGATACGGGACTGCGAACGCATCCACATACCTGGCTGTTCGATGCTCCGGACATTGTGTCCGGGCTAGAGAACGAGGGCTATCGGACGATCTGTATCGGTGGCGTTATTTTTTTCACGAAGAAGAACAAGCTGGCCAAGGTGCTGCCCGGATATTTTCAAGAGAGCTACTGGCGCATGAACTTTGGCGTTACCAACCCTCGTTCAACAGAGCATCAGGTGAATCATGCCTTGAAGCTGTTGGAAAAGGCAGACCCTGCACAGCGCTTGTTTTTGTTTCTGAATGTATCAGCAATCCATGGGCCTAATCATTATTTTGTAAAGGGCTCTTCAAAAGATTCAGTAGAGTCTCAACGAGCAGCTTTGCGGTATGTGGATGGTGAACTTGGACGCTTGTTTGATGCTTTGCGTAAGCGTGGCAAGACGTTTTGCATGGCTTTTTCCGATCATGGTACAGCTTATGGCGAAGACGGCTACGAAGGGCATCGTCTGGCGCATGAGGTAGTGTGGAATGTGCCTTACCGCGATTTTATACTGTAGGACAAAAAGAAAAGTAGTTTGCACTGATAAATGATCAAGAATCCAATCCAGCGCGAGAAAGGAGCAGAAATGAAAGCCATGAATCTGAATCACCTACATCCGATGGGCGCAGCAACCCAAACTTCTCCAGGAATGGACACAAAATTAGTAACGACTAGATTTCAGTGGCCGGATACTCCTGTAGAATGGGCACGTACGATCCGAGAAGCTCCCTATCGCTCCTATCTGTACTCTTACCCGCATAAAACGGCCTATCGTTCGTTCGATACACCGCTCTCATTGCAGGAATTGTGGGAGAAAGAAGAGTTGGAAAGCTATTTTTTGTATATGCATATACCGTTTTGCGCAGCTCGCTGTGGATTTTGTAACCTGTTCACTTTACCGGATAAGCGCCAGGATGTGCACAAGGAGTATGTGGATGCGCTAGAAAGACAAGCTCGGCAATGGGCCCCAATTATGGGCGGTCGGCCTTTTTCGCGTTTTGCGATTGGCGGTGGTACGCCGACCTTATTGGAGGCTCCTTTGGTGGAGCGTTTATTTGACATTGCAGAAAATATTATGGGATTGGACCCCAAGCGAGCTTCTATTTCAGTCGAAACCTCTCCCGATACTGTAACTGAGGATAGGCTGGAGGTGCTCAAGCGCCGCGGTACAGACCGTGTCAGCATGGGAATCCAGAGCTTTGTGGAATCAGAAAGTGCCGCCATATACCGACCTCAGAAGCCCAAGCTTGTTAGAGATGCACTTGAGCGGCTGGTAGAATACAATTTTCCTTTGCTCAACGTGGATCTGATCTATGGTCTGCCTGGTCAAACGGTGGAAACCTGGCTGTATTCTCTCGAGGAAGCCCTGTCCTATTCGCCAGGAGAGATTTTTCTTTACCCGTTATACATTCGTGAAAATACGATTTTAAAGCCTGGCTATACTGGGCTGGATCATGATATTCGCCTCAGCTTGTATGAAGTAGCGCGCGAACGACTCAAACAGGCAGGATATGTACAATATTCCATGCGCCGTTTTGCTAAAAATGAGGGTACATCTAGCAAAGAGCTTTTACCCTACAGTTGCCAGGAGGAGGGCATGGCTGGATTGGGGTGTGGTGCACGCTCTTATACACGCGATGTACACTATGCCAGCCGGTATGGTGTCAGTACAGCAGCTACACGTAGTATTATCGCGGATTATGTGGCGGCGGAGCGTCATGATCTGGCTGACTACGGCTTTATTTTAAATGCGGATGAGCGTAAGCGGCGCTTTATCCTGAAGGCGCTTCTTCATCGGGAAGGTTTGGAGCTATGTGCCTATGCAGAGCGCTTTGGTGTATCCCTGGAAGACGATTTTACAGGAATGTCGCTGCTACTGGAATCGGGTATGGCTGTGGTCGAGGAGGGCACGCTTCGACTTACGGAGGAAGGAATGGCCTATTCCGATGCGATTGGAGACTGGATGATCTCCACATCAGTACGCGAGCGTATGGAAGGATATGTAGGCGCATGAGAGCGACCTTATATTATCGTGGTTCGTTGACCTCATGCAACTATGCTTGCCCGTACTGCCCATTCAGTAAAAACGTCGATAGTCGGGAAACGTTGAACAAGGATCGGGCGCAGTTGGAGCGTTTTGCTGATTGGGTACGGGAGCAGGGGGCTTTAGGGCACCAGCTCTCCATTTTTTTTAATCCGTACGGAGAAGCCTTGATTCATTCCTGGTATCGTAAGGCTATGATTGAGTTTTCTCACATGGCGCATGTGGAAAAAGTGGCGGTGCAGACGAATCTATCGGCTAAGCTGGATTGGACAAACGAATTAAATCCAGATACGGCTGCACTGTGGGCTACTTATCATCCTGGAGAAACCAAAGAGCAAGCTTTTATATCGCAGGCTATGAAGCTATATGAACTTGGCATTTCCTATAGTGTCGGTACAGTTGGATTGAGACAGGTGTTCCCGGCTATTCGTTCCTTGCGGGCGCAACTTCCAAAAGAAGTTTATATGTGGATCAACGCCTACAAGGACCGACCACATTATTATACGGATGCCGAGGTTGCCGATTTAACTGAGATAGATCCCTATTTTCAATGGAATTTAAAGGATTATAGCAGCCAGGGGAGAGCATGTCGCGCGGGAGCAGATGTATTCTACGTCCAAGGTGACGGGCGAGTAAAACACTGCTATCAGGATCGACGTGTGATTGGGCACCTGTACAGAGACGGTCTGGAGGGGCTGAGTGCTCAGCGTCCGTGCCGGATGAAAGAATGTGGCTGTTATATCGGTTATATCCATATGGAAGAGCAGCCATTTCGGGAAATGTATGGTAGTGGTTTGCTTGAAAGGGTGCCGCGTACAACCATGACGATCTATTAGAGAGAAAAGAGCAGAAAAAGAACCGCCCTTGCCACCAGGCAAAGAGCGGTTCTTTTATTTTGAAACAAGTTTGTACGACGGTCCTATGCAATTTAATTAAGTTTGGACAATAGCGGTAATTTCTTCATCCAGATCCAATCTGACCTGCTCGCGATAGGCACGAATATTGTATTCGGAATGAAGATATCTCAGAATGGCTTCAATCATATTGGCTTCCACCAGATATTGACTGCGTCCCTGGACATGAACTTCGGCTGTATAGCCTGTATCCTCTTCCCAGCTTAGCTCCACAACCACATCGGTCGGTCGTACGCCCTTGCGTTCAGCCATATGCAGGCAAATGGCATTGACAATCTCATCCATGCTTAAAATCATAACTTAGTAACGTCCTCCACGAGAATCATCGGGTCTACGGCGATTTTTGATAGCTCGGTAGATCCCTACACCAACCATAATCAGGACATAAATAGCTAGAACGTTAACGGCCAGGCCAAGTAAGCTGCCCAATGCACCCATGTTGCCGAACAATCCGCCGAAAAGCATACCTGCCAAGCCGCCCAGCATCATACCTTTGAGGAACCCGCCACCGCCACCGAGGAACCCACCGGTTCTGCTTGTGTTGCCCGTAGCCGCACTAGATTTAGTTCCGCTATCAGACTTATTGATGCCGCTGCTGTCATTCGCCTTGCTTGGTGTAGATTGGTATGATTTTGGTCCGGATTTAAATCCACCACCACGCCTTGCATCAGCTGTAGATGGTGCGATCATAGCAATGAGTAGGGTGAAAGCCATCATCAGCATCATCATATTTTTCAAAGTGAATGTCTTTTTCATGTAAATATAATCCCCCTAGTAATTTGTGTTATAGGTCAAACAACCGCTTACCCGTAATACGATATAGCATGGAAAAGGGTTTCAAAGAATTTTAAATTTTAAAAAATTAAACGATAACGTACATAAATCCCATGCATGGATTGATAAAAGCATTTTGCTTTAGGGTTTAAGTAAAAACGGATTAGTGTCCGCTCTGACATCACCGGCAAGCAGCATGCGCAGCACCATTTGGCACCATTCCAGGCCTGCTTTGGCATTCATAAGCCCTTTTTGTACTAGAATATAGTCACCGAAATTCTTACTGCCAAAGTGTAAATTTTCTGCGGGAATGTCGTTCAGTATATCCTCTAGATGACGGATTTTCTGAATAAAATAACGTTTGCGTTCCTCTAGCATACGATTGGCGCTAGTTTTGTCCGTCAACCAGAGACAGAATAGTCGAAGGCTTAATTCATCCCGTGTAACCGGAGCAGCTAACGTTTCCTGAGACCATTGCTGAAGCATATGGATTCCCTTGTCCGTAATGGTATACATCTTTTTATCAGGCTTGTCGGACTGCTGAATCCATCGGGAGGCTAGCAGTTCCTTGCTCTCCATACGGGCCAGTAGCGGATAGATCTGGCTGTGCTTGGCCTGCCAAAAAGGCTGAATACGCAGCATCAGATCATAGCCGGAGGATTCCTCTCTGGCGAGAAGTCCTAACAGACCATACGATAGTAAATTCATATATCTTATCTCCTTCATCCATCAAAGTAACGGTTGTAACAGCTCTGCGGCAGGTAATCTGCGGCTCCATAAAAAGTGTACACTGAAACTGTATGGTTTGACAACTTTCACACCAGTCGTTCACAGGTTAGCCAAAATTGGCTGGGGTCATTCGGTATGTATATGTGCTTTTTTTCATAGAAACAGGGTAGTTTAAGCACGTATATACGCGCCTGAACTACCCTGATAACTTTTGAGGATGAGGATTCTGTTTACTGGTTATTCCCATCAACAACAAGGGTTAACGCGCCTGTATCCGGATGTATTACCATACCATGAACGGGCGTATTGGGAGGGAGAAGGGGGTGGTTTTTAATAAGCTTCACTGTAGTCTGTACCCCTTCTTCAATGTTGTCAAAACCCTTCAACCATTTATTTAACTTAATACCTGAATTTTCTAATGTACTTAGCACTTCCTGCGAAATTCCACGTTCCAGCATCTCATTAACCATATGATCAGCGTTTAGTGCAGCCATGCCGCATTCATAATGACCTATAACGAGTACTTCGTCTGCTCCCAGCTCATATAAAGCGACTAGCACACTGCGCATTACACTTCCAAAAGGCTGTGAAATAATGGCACCCGCATTTTTAATAATTTTGACATCCCCGTTACGCAGGTTCATGGCTTTGGGGAGCAATTCCGTTAGCCGCGTATCCATACAGGTTATGATGACCATTTTTTTGTTAGGGAACTTGCCCGTTCTATAGGCCTCGTATTCTTTGTTTTCTACGAAAACACGATTGTACTCTAAAATTTCTTGGATGTGATCCACGATAGTTCCCTCCAGATTCTAATAAAGTGCAATATGTACTGCCCAACGTTGATCCAGGTATTAGGAGTTGGTCGTACATGTTGTGTGTTGATTATACTTTTTAATATAAGTATCATCAAGTATAGGTAGTTGTAAAGTTTTAACCATTTTAAGTTAAAGAGGTGACCCTAATTATGGAGCAACAGACGTTGGATCAATGGACGGCTTTAAAGGAAATCTCACACAAAATCAGCAGTTATGGCGAAGCAGTCGGCTTGCTGCACTGGGATTTACGGACAGGAGCTCCACGCAAGGGAGTTGACATTCGGTCCGAGACGTTGGGGATGCTGTCCACGGAAATGTTCAAGCTGATGATCTCAGATGAAATGGGGCAGTTGCTGCAATTTTTTGCCGCAAAAGACAAGCTGGAGCAACTGGAGGACAATGATCGCAGATTGGTAGAGGAATGTCGCAAAAATTATGACTTGAATCGTTCAGTCCCAGCAGACCGCTACCGGGAGTATAGCATTTTAGCGGCTCAGGCAGAAAGCAAGTGGGAGGAAGCAAAGGAACACAGCGACTTTGCTGGATTCGAACCGTACTTGTCTAAAATCGTAGACATGAAGCGTGAGTTTATCGGCTACTGGGGTGTTAAGGATACAGAGTACGACACACTTTTGGATCAATATGAGCCAGGGATGACGGTTAAAAAGCTGGATGCTGTCTTTGATCGACTCAAAAAGCGCCTTGTACCCCTTTTGTCTAAAATTCAGGCTTCACCCAACCAGCCGGATAAGAGCTTTTTAGACGGGGTATTTGATGTGAAGCAGCAGGAAAAGTTCAGTCTGTTCATTTTAGGGCAGATGGGTTATGACTTTGATGCAGGTCGTTTGGATGAGAGTGTGCATCCTTTTGCGACAGGATTAAATCCAGGTGATGTGCGTATAACAACACACTATTTGCAAGATGATGTAACCAGTGCTATTTTCAGCTCGCTGCATGAAGGAGGCCATGCACTGTACGAACAAAACATTGCTCCTGAGCTGGCAGGATCACTACTGTCCGGAGGAACCTCTATGGGGATTCATGAATCCCAGTCCCGCTTGTGGGAAAATAAAATCGGACGCAGTCGTGCTTTCTGGGATCGGTATTACGATGATCTGCAAAAGCATTTTCCTGATCGTTTGGCGAAGGTCACGGCAGAGCAATTTTACCGGGCAGTCAACCGCGTGGAAAATTCATTGATTCGTATTGAAGCGGATGAGCTGACATATAATTTACATATCATTGTCCGCTATGAAATTGAGAAAATGCTGTTTAATGAAAAGCTGGATGTAAAGCGTCTCCCCGAAGTGTGGAATGCAAAATATAAAGAATACCTGGGGCTTCTACCCCCGAACGACGGGCTGGGCGTACTTCAAGACGTTCACTGGTCCGGTGGTGATTTTGGCTATTTTGCTTCTTACTCACTTGGCAATATGTATGCAGCCCAGATTTTGGCGACTCTGCGTAAGGAGCTACCGAACCTGGATGAGCTGATTGCTGCTGGTGAGCTGGAGCCGATCAAGCAATGGCTGACTGAACGGATTTACCGTTACGGCAAGAGCCGGACGCCGTCTGAGTTGATTGTAGCCATTACGGGTGAGGATCTGAATCCTGATTATCTCGCCGACTATCTGGAAGATAAATATACATCCATATACAAGCTCTGATTTAGAGTTCTTATACAATCGCACACAAAAACCTCGCATTCATAGGCAAATGCGGGGTTTTTGTATGCAGTTAACCATTATAACGTCAGCTGCATAACAATATATGAAGTCAACGATGTAAAGGTGGGGAGGGAACAAGGATGAAATACGGCGCTCGTTGCAAAGCAGTGGTGGCTGCGGCACTACTCGGATTACTGTTGCTCAGTGGGTGTGCCCCCAAGGGGGGGCAGACGATTGAGATCAGACTTGGCGAGGTAGCCCGTACGGTCTTTTATGCGCCGCAGTATGTAGCCTTGAGCCAGGGGATGTTTGCTCAGGAGGGACTGGATGTCCAACTGGCTACGATCCCTGGCGGAGACAAGGCGATGACGGCGTTGTTGTCCAATCAGGCAGATATCGCGCTGATCGGCGCGGAAACATCTATTTATGTGTATCAGCAAGGAGCAGAGGACCCTATCATTAATTTCGCTCAGCTGACACAGAAGGACGGAACCTTTTTGTTTGCTCGGCAAACAAAGGATAGCTTTGACTGGGAAAAGCTGAAACAACAAAATTTTTTGGGACAACGCAAGGGCGGAATGCCACAAATGTCACTTGAATTTACGCTTCGCAAACACGGCATTGATCCTCATAAGGATCTGAAGCTGATTCAAAATATTGATTTTGCCAATGTCGCTTCTGCTTTTGGTTCGGGTACAGGGGATTATGTGCAGCTGTTTGAGCCACAGGCGTCTATTTTTGAAAAGGAAGGTCGAGGTCGGGTAGTTGCCTCTATCGGCGTAGAGAGTGGCGAGTTGCCGTATACG
This sequence comes from Paenibacillus sp. lzh-N1, assembly GCF_002872435.1. Taxonomy (NCBI): domain Bacteria; kingdom Bacillati; phylum Bacillota; class Bacilli; order Caryophanales; family Paenibacillaceae; genus Paenibacillus; species Paenibacillus sp. lzh-N1. The sequence goes on from NZ_CP025696.1 coordinate 4,203,504, forward strand.
GTATATATGGCGAAGCAAAGCTATCTAAATACCAATAGCGAAGCCGCACAGAAATTTACAAATGCCATATATCGGGCACAGCAGTGGATTGCTGCGCATTCACCTGAACAGATCGCCGAAGCCATTACACCTTATTTTAAGGATACAGAATTAGCTGTTTTGACGAGTAGTATCAAGCGCTATAAGGAACAGGGTACCTATGCAATGAACCCGATGATTGAGGAAAAGGAATGGAAGAATTTACAGGATGTCATGGCTTCGGCAGGTGAGCTGAAAAGCCCGGTTGCACTAGATAAGCTGGTAAACCCAAGTTTTGCAAAACAGGCGATCTCCTCCAACTCTATCGGGAATACTGAGACAGATGTGAAAAAGAGCACAACCGAAGCTACGGATACAGCTGTGGATGCAGGAGGTTCACCATGACGGAGGAACAGAGTGGTCTCACTGCGGATGTGACGATCCCGATGGTGAGAATGGAGCAAGTGACCCATGTATACGTAACAGATCGGGAAGCTTCATTGGCGGTTGAGAATATCGATTTTTCCGTAAATACAGGGGAATTTGTCAGTTTAGTCGGTCCAAGCGGCTGCGGCAAAACGACGATCCTATCTATGATCGCCGGGCTGCTGCGTCCAGCGGCAGGTCAAGTTATGTTGCAAGGTCAGCCAGTAAGTGGCCCGAGTCCTGAGGTCGGTTACATGTTGCAGCAGGATTATCTTTTCCCGTGGCGGACGATCATGGATAACGCATTGTTAGGTCTGGAACTAAGCAACAGAGTAGATGAAGCTGCGCGTGAGCGGACGCGATTATTGCTGGAAGGTATGGGTTTGGGAGGAAAGGAGCATTTGCATCCATCCCAGTTGTCTGGAGGAATGCGCCAGCGTGTGGCGCTGGTACGGACGCTGGCGACGAATCCGGGATTGCTGCTACTGGATGAGCCGTTCTCCGCGCTGGATTATCAAACCAAGCTGCAGCTGGAGGACCTCGTTGTGCAAACCTTGCGCGAGCGAGAGAAAACGGCGATTTTAGTCACGCACGATTTGGCCGAGGCGATTGCAGTCAGTGACCGGGTTATAGTGATGGGGCGAAATCCTGGTCATATCCGGCGTACTTTCGAGATTCCGGTTTCCATCCGGGAAGCTCAGCCTTTTTATGCACGCGAGCAGCCGGGCTTTAATGAGCTTTTTCATGAGATATGGGGGGAACTGGAGGCTTCGGGAGCAAAGGAGTGAGTTAATGTATGAAGAACGAAGCTGATCAGCTTGAGCAACGTTGGATTCAAGGACTGCATCAGACGTATTTGCGTAACAGGCGTTTGCAAAAGTGGTTAGTAACAGGTGTGCAGACAGCTATTTTGCTGCTTTTATTTGTATTGTGGGAAATTGCAGGTCGTTTGAAGTGGATTGATGTACTGTTGTTTAGCTACCCTAGCAAAATTTTCACTCAGATTGGCAAGGATGCGGTCAGCGGGGAATTATGGGGACATGTAGGTGTCACTGTTGGAGAAACGATGGCAGGTTTTTTGCTCGGCACACTGCTCGGTACACTGCTGGCGGTACTTATTTGGTGGTCGCCGTTCTTGTCGAGGGTGCTTGACCCGTATATGGTTGTGTTTAACAGTATGCCGAAGGTAGCGCTGGGTCCGATTTTTATCGTCATGTTTGGGGCGGGTTTTACCGCGATTCTGATGACGACCCTCTCCATTACGGTTATCATTACGACCCTTGTGGTGTACAACAGCTTTCAGGAAGTTGATTCGAATTTGATCAAAGTGGTTCGCACGTTTGGAGGAACACGCCGGGATACGTTTCAAAAGGTGATTTTGCCTGCCTCCTTTCCCGCAATTGTCTCTACGCTGAAAGTGAATGTCGGCATGGCATGGGTTGGCGTGATTGTTGGTGAATTTTTGGTTGCTAAAAATGGCTTAGGTTATTTGATCATTTATGGTTTTCAGGTGTTCAATTTCACACTGGTCATGTCCAGTCTGTTGATCATTGCTGTCGTAGCTACATTGATGTATCAGGCAGTCGTGTATGTGGAGCACCGCTTGCTTTCAGGTCGCCCTCATCGGTAATTATTAAATTTCTGAATATTTGTGTAAAACGTGAAAATAAAGTACCATGAAAATGAAATACTTAATATTTATAAAAATGAGAAAACAGATTTCATCTAGAGGGGACAGAATTTTTTCATGGGCTTTCGTACGATTAAAACGGCTATTGCCGCATTAATGGCCGTACTTATTGCGGAGGGAGTAGGCATTCACGGAGCCACCTCGGCAGGGCTTTTAGCAATTTTGGGGGTGGATGTCACACGCAAGAGAAGTCTCCGCACCATTTCGGCGAGATTTTTTGCATCCGTCGTGGGACTTCTTTTTGCTTGTGTTTTGTTTGTGGTATTCGGATTCCATGATTGGGTGCTTGCATTATATATTTTAACGGCGTTTCCGGTCATTGTACGGGTGGGCTTTAAGGAAGGCATTGTCACGGGTTCGGTCGTGGTTTTCCGAGTATTCAGCGGCGGTGTGATTGATATGGAGGTACTGCTGACCCAACTGGCTCTGCTGGTGATTGGGCTGGGTTCTGCGATGGTTGTCAATCTAGCTTATATGCCGCGTTCTGATAATACAATGCAACAAATCCGGCAGGAGGTGGATCGGACATTTTCTGTTATATTCAGAAATATGGCCAACACGCTGCGTAGTCCGGCATACATATGGGATGGCAAGGAAGTTATTGAAGCGGACAGCGTGATCACCAAAGGGGTCACTGAGGCGGGTCGTTCATTGGAAAATCAAATGCTTCGTCCCCAAGAAGGCTGGAATGTGTATTTTTATATGCGCAAAGAACAGCTGGATTCGATTCAAAACATGATGCAGTTGATCGCACAAATGTATCAGCACATGCCGCAGGCCAAGCTTCTGGCCGAGCTGTTCGACCAGCTTAGCAACGACGTTTTGGCTGGACATTATACAGGACAGACCGAGAAGCTGTTGGAGCAGGTTCGTGAAGAATTTAAAGCCATGGAGCTTCCCGCAACTCGGGAGGAATTTGAGATTCGTTCAGCATTATTGCAGCTTACACATGAGCTTCACCAGTATTTGAAAATCGCTAAAAAGGACAAGGCCCCTACTCCGGTGAAAAATTAGAGTAAGGACCTTGAGCGGCTACTATCCACGACGGACAGTAGCCTTTTCTTGTTCAGTAACGGCAGAATTCGGATGAGTGAAAGTCCGTTTATGCCGAATTCGATCTGTGATCCACAAGACAACGGTGATCAGGCAAGGGTAAAGCATGGCCCACCCGACAAAGGGGAAAACAACTGCCGTGGAAATGAAGGAAATCCAACTAATGGAAACTCCCCAACGACTCCCACGTAGGAGCTTGATTCCTGCTGCACAACCCCCTAGATAGGTCAGAATGAAGGTAGCGTTCGGCAATTGGATCAGGTTGGTGAGTGAAACAGCACCGCTACTGTACAACACCATAATGATCACGAAGCAGACGCTAAGAAAAGCAATGCCCCCGATGGGGGTATAGAAGCGTTGGGATAACACGCCCATCCAGCGAAAGGCCTGTCCTTGTCGAGATAAAGCATAAGCGACTCGTGAAGCGGCACCCACGTAAGCAATAATAGTAGCGGTACAAATAAAGATCCCCGTCAAGCCCGCAATGATCGCACCCCATGGCCCGATAGCCCGACTAATCACCCATATGAGCGAAGCATCCGAACCCCCTGCAAGGTAACTTTGTGTGCCTACCGTAGCAAGCGCAGTAAGGAAATAAAGCAAACCTACAATGACGGCTGCAATGGTCACACCTCTAACGGCAGACCGCTCGGGATTGGTAAATTCCTCTGACATATGGGACACAGCCTCCCAGCCGATAAAGCACCAGAACAGAATCGCAGCTGCTTGGCCGACAGAAAGCCAGCCATGTGGAACAAACGGCGTGAAGTGAATAGTTTTCATCTGAGGGAGTGCTGCGGCAATAGCGAATATCAGGACGGCAACGATGGCTATAACGACGGCAATCTGAATACGTCCGGCAACCTTCATACCAATCCAGTTGATGACCAGGCCCACCGCCAGCATGGCAGCGGCCAACATTATGCGGCTTTCCTCTCCCCAGCCCATAGCTGCGGTCATATAGCCGGCTCCGGTAAGTGCGGCAACAGGGGCCCCAATTGGAACCGACATGAGAAAAAACCACCCGATATAAGCACCAGCCCGTGGGGAAAAGGCCAACGTCACAAAATGCGATACCCCTCCCGCATTTGGGAATTTCGCGGATAGAAGTCCCATGGAAAGCGCCATTGGCAGAATGAGCAGGGTCATGAATCCCCATGCCAGCAACGATGCTGGACCCGCCATTTGGGCGGCAAGACCAGGCACAATCAATACCCCCGAACCCAATACAGCTCCGATATAGAGCGCAATGGCCTGTGGAAGACCAATAGTGGATTGAAGCTTATTTTCATTCGTCATGCAGAAAGGCCTTCTTTCTCTTGTTATTTTCTCCAGCTTATCAGATAATCAATCTATCGGAAAAACGGAATATTACGATTGCTTGCATCGGAAAAATCGATTGAAGGAGCGGATTATGGAATCGCGGCATTTGTTTACCTTTATAAATGTAGTGGAGGCAGGCAGTTTTACGCGAGCAGCGCGTATACTGGATTATGCACAGTCAAGTATTACTGCTCAAATTCAAACACTGGAGACGGAATTGGGTACGCCGCTGTTTGATCGCATTGGCAAGAAAATTATGCTGACCGATGCCGGACGACGCCTGCTGCCCTATGCGCAGGAAATTTCCAAGATGCATGCTATGGCCAAGGATGCGCTTCGTTCAGAAACAGAATTAGCAGGAACGCTAAAAATAGGAGCACCAGAGTCTCTGGCTGCTTTTCGTTTGCCGAGTCTGATCCGTGAGTACAGGGAGCGGTACCCAAAGGTTAAAATTGTACTTAAACCCGGCGAATGCTGGGAATTACGTGATTTGATCCGTTCCGGTGAATTGGATTTGGCTTTTTTGCTTCAACCTGAGACGGAGGATAGGGAACTGAATATCACCACGCTTATTCATGAGCCGATGGCGCTGGTTGCGCCACTGAAGCATTCGCTGGTTGCCTATACACAGGTAGAGCCTGCCGACTTGAAGGACGAAACCATTTTGCATACGGAGGCTGGATGTACGTACCGAATCCTTTTTGAGCAGTATTTGAACAAACACGGTATTTTTGCAGACCCTAGTCTGGAATTTTGGAGCATAGAAGCCATCAAGCAATGCGTCATGGCTGGACTGGGTATTGCGCTGCTTCCGCTGGTTACGGTACAGAATGAGCTTCGAGAAGGGAAAATGGCACGTCTAGCCTGGGATGACAGTGAACAGCAGGTGGCTACTCAGGTCGCTTATCACACGAAAAAGTGGAAATCGCCAGCTCTCAGCGAATTTTTACAGATCGTTGAGCAGCATGTAACACATTGGCGTGCATGAGTTCAAGCCATGGCGGCATATGCTTATACAAATAATATTTTTTCCTTTTCGCCTATTCACTCAACATTCGCCCACAACCTGCATACATATGTATGGAATGATTGATTGTATGGAGGAGGTTCAAGAATGGCATTAAGTCATAAAAATCGTAGAGAGATTATTACCAAAGCGATCTGTGGTAAAGGTCGCAGATTCTCTACCGTAACCCATACCGTAACTCCGCCGAATAATCCGACCAGTATTTTGGGGGCATGGATTATTAACCACCAGTATGAAGCTGTGGCGGCTGGAGACGGCATTGAGGTCATCGGGACGTATGATATCAATATTTGGTACTCATACGATAAAAACTCGCAGACCGATGTGGCTAAGGAAACGGTGTCGTACGTAGAAAATGTGCCGCTCTCGTATCTTGATCCGAAGCACCGGGCGTCTACAGTGGAAGTATCCGCCGAAGCTACACAGGAGCCAAGTTGCGTCGAGGCCAGTGTGTCTTCTGGAGGTGGCAGCGTAATGATCCGGGTCGAGCGGGAATTTGCGGTGGAGCTGGTGGCGGAAACGAAGATTGTTGTAGAAGTATTCCCGTATGGTAGCAGTGACGATTTTGACAAGGACTTTGATTTTGGAGCGGAAGAGGGGGACTATGAGGAGCTCGACCCCGACCTCATTGACGACGAGCTCTGACAGGAGTGACCAAAAAGAGGGCCACTTTACTCTTTGCGCCGGCTGATATTGCGCAGGGGGCAAAGGCCCTCCTTTTTTGTCGTTTGGATTGTTTAAGTCCGTACGTAGATCGGTAAGGGGGAGTTATGATGCGGCAACCGGGACAGGCGCTCAGACGTTTCAGACAGATGACGGACGATGAAAAAATGCGCAGATTGGAGCGCTCAGGTATTTCGGTTCGTTGGCTGGATGAGAGTACAGCAGATTTTGCGATCGGCTACGCGGTGCAAATCCATCAACTACGGGTGCTGGAAATCCGTAGACGTTCCCTCGAAGGTTCTACTAAGGTTAGTGCATATGATCGGTCTGAACTAGATTATCAATCACCGCTCTATGTCCGGATGGAGCGGCTGGCTGTACGTGCGTTGTATACTCTCGGTTTGGACAGTGGTGAGGTAGTGCTGACGCCGCTGGGAGAACGTAGTTGTCAGGTTCGCTATGTCTTGGCACAGCCATGGCTGAACGATAGACGTTTGGCCACGCTATATGAAGCTGCTGCTCGTGAAGAGGATGCTCCGGGAGAGGAACTTTCAGCGGAACGGGGCAGAGCGCGACTATTAATCGGAATGGATCCCGAATTTGTGCTGGTTCGTATGCCAGAGGGGAGGGTTGTTCCGGCCTCTCGATATTTGGGCCGATTAGGCGTAGCCGGCTGCGATGCCGTTACCCGCCGAGGACGAACGCTATACCCAGTCGCTGAGCTTCGTCCTGCACCGAGCGAAGATCCGGCCCGTCTGCTGAGGCACCTGCGCCAAGCTTTTGCGATAGCAGCTCGGCGGATAGATGACCATACGCTCATCTGGCAGGCGGGCGGAATGCCGCAACCAGGTTTTCCCCTGGGCGGACACCTGCATTTCAGCGGGGTTCCGCTAAATGGTGCCCTGCTCAGGGCGCTAGATAACTATTTGGCGTTGCCTCTGGCGCTGCTGGAAGACAAGCGCTCGGCTCGGCGCAGACCGCATTATGGCAATTTGGGCGATTTTCGCCGTCAGTCTTACGGAGGCTTTGAATATCGTACACTGCCCAGTTTTCTAATCTCGCCACAGCTGGCGAAAGGTGTGATTGGGATGGCGTTTCTGATTGCTTCCCAATACTCACGTTTGCAGCGTAGGCCGCTGGGAGAAGAAGAGGCTCACAGAGCTTTTTATGAAGGGAATCAGGTTGTACTTAGAGAGTATATGGAGCCACTTATTTTAGATATGATTTCATTAGAGATCTTTTCTCAATATGAAGCTTATATAGCGCCACTGCTGGATAGCCTTCGCAAGGGAAAACAATGGGATGAAACACGGGATTTGCGCCCGTACTGGAAGCTTTCGTAAAATCTAGTGTCAACACCCGAGAGGGTTTCATGTTATCGACTGTCATTTTTGATATAATGAAAGGTAATTGTAAGTTTAAACGGAACAAAGTGTGGGGGTTAGGTAACGGTATGTCTAAATATACACCGATGATCGAGCAATATTTATCTATAAAAGAGCAGGCTAAAGACGCATTTTTGTTTTTCCGCCTGGGCGATTTTTACGAGATGTTTTTTGATGATGCGATTCTTGCATCCAAGGAGCTGGAAATTACACTGACTGGTCGTGAGGGTGGCGTCGCGGAGAAAATTCCGATGTGCGGCGTGCCTTATCATTCAGCAGAAAATTACATACAACGCCTTATTGAGAAGGGTTATAAGGTGGCCATCTGTGAACAAATGGAGGAAGCCTCAGCTACCAAGGGAATGGTACGGCGGGATATTGTCCGTGTTGTGACCCCGGGTACAGTTATGGAGGGCAAGGTGTTGGGTGATAAATCCAACAATTACATGGTATGTGTCACAGAGACGGACGGGATGCTGGCGCTGGCGGCATGCGACTTGTCGACAGGTGAACTCTATGTGACTTCCGTACCTGATTCGAAAGAATGGCTATTAGATGAAATTAACATTTATGAGCCGTCCGAAATGTTGGGGGATGGTCATTTGCTTGATTTCGTGACCTCCCGTATGTCCCCTGTTGGAAGGCGGGTTGTGTATACGGCGTGGGACAAATCCAAGGATGATCTGGTACGGGATCAATTTGGTGAAGCCACGTGGGCAAGGCTTACGGAGGAACGCAGACGGTGCGTATCGCGCCTGATTTCCTATTTAAATGAAACGCAAAAAAGATCGTTAGGTCAACTGACCCAAATCTCGGTCTATGAGCCTAATCATTTTATGATTCTGGATCCATTTACCCGCCGGAATCTGGAACTGGTGGAGACGGTGCGTGAGCGCTCCAAGAAAGGCTCGTTGCTGTGGTTGCTGGATCGGACAGAGACATCCATGGGCGCACGTTTGTTACGTCGTTGGATCGACAAGCCGCTGTTGAGTAGCAATATAATTGAGGAACGGTTAGAAGCGGTAGACAAGCTATACCACCAGTTTATTTTCCGCGAGGATGTACGTGCTCAGCTTAAAGAGATTTACGACCTGGAGCGTTTGGTAGGACGGATCGCTTTTGGTAGTGCTAATGCACGAGATTTGATCGCCCTCAAGCTGTCTCTGGCCCAAATTCCGTCTTTACGCGAGCTGTGCGCTGAATCTCCGTCGAATACGCTGAGACGGATTGCACAAACATTGGACAGCTGTGCAGACCTGTGTACGCTGATTGAGGAAGCAGTGGCTGATGAACCCCCGATTTCCGTAAGAGATGGAGGGCTTATAAAGGAAGGCTATCATCAGCGTCTAGACGAACTGCGTGAGGCGAGTGTGAACGGTAAGCGTTGGATTGCTGAGCTGGAGGCCAAAGAACGAGTAGCAACCGGCATTCGGTCACTCAAAATCGGATACAACAAAGTGTTTGGTTATTACATCGAGGTGACCAAATCCAATTTGGCATCATTACCGGAAGGTCGATATGAACGCAAACAGACATTGGCGAATGCAGAACGGTATATCACACCGGAATTGAAGGAAAAGGAATCGCTGATTTTGGAAGCTGAGGATAAGATGGTGGATCTGGAGTACACGCTTTTCTCAGAGCTACGCAGTAAACTGAACGCTGAAATTCCCCGTCTGCAAAAGCTGGCAGAGCAAGTTGCTGAAATTGACGTGTATCAGTCGCTGGCAACGGTTAGCGCGGAACGTGGATTCGTGAAGCCTGAGCTGACAACAGGATATGATTTTGTAGTGGAACAGGGACGGCACCCCGTTGTGGAAGCCGTCATGAAAGATGGCGGCTTTATCGCCAACAACACAGTGTTGGAAGAATCCGATGCGCATATTCTACTCATCACCGGTCCGAATATGGCTGGGAAAAGTACGTATATGCGTCAGGTTGCACTCATTGCGATTATGGCTCAAATTGGCTGCTTTGTCCCGGCTGCACGTGCTAAAGTGCCGATGCTGGATCGCATTTTCACACGGATCGGCGCAGCGGATGATCTCATTGGTGGACAGAGTACGTTTATGGTCGAAATGGCAGATATTCAAGTCATGACGGACAAGGCAACTCCACGAAGTCTGATTATAATTGATGAACTGGGACGAGGAACGTCCACCAGCGAAGGGATGGCAATTGCACAAGCGGTCATCGAATTTGTGCATGATACGATTGGCTGTAAGGCGCTGGTATCTACGCACTTCCATGAGCTGGCCCATTTGGAGCAAGGTCTATCTTCGCTGCGAAATTATTCCATGGCCGTGCAGGAAAGCGGCGATAAGGTGAATTTTCTACGCAAGCTCATACCGGGCGCGGCTAGTAGTAGCTATGGTATTTATTGTGCCCGACTTGCAGGTTTGCCTAATAACATTATTGAGCGAGCAAATGGTCTACTGTATGGTTTTGAACAGGCGGCAGCTCAAATAACGGCAGGCACCGAGACAGCAAGAGTAGCGAAGGAAGGGACTGATCTTCGTACAGTGCCAGGGACAGAAGAGATTTCTCCAATGTCCGCAAAATATGCGGACCAGACATTGCAAGCAAACGGAGAAACTGCACCACCAGTCCAGTCTGGATCACAGCAAGCTACCCTGGTAAAAGAAGATACACTACAGAATGTGGAAGATTCAGGTGAGTTGGAGCATGCAGCTTCTGACGTGGTACAGCTGTCCATTTTCGGAGAGCAGGACCTTGCTCCCTCCAAGCCACACTCAGAGACGGTAGAAGCTAATCCGATCGTGCGCCAAATTTTGCGGAAGGTGAAAAATGCTGATGTCATGAATATGACACCCTTACAGGCGATGCAACTGTTAAATGAATTAAAGAACAAGGCCAATGGTCTGTAATTAAGAATATTAGATATTATTATTTTGCTTATTTTTCATCACACTTTGAAGTCAGGAGGAGGTTAAAAGGATGTCTAAAATTCGAGTGCTAGATGAGCATATTGCGAATCAGATTGCTGCCGGTGAGGTCGTGGAACGTCCAGCCTCCGTCGTGAAGGAGCTGGTGGAAAATGCGATTGATGCGGGCGGTACACGAGTGGACGTATGGGTAGAAGAGGGCGGCCTGCAAAGTATTCGGGTGACGGATAATGGCAGTGGGATAGAGCCTGAGGACGTGGAAACGGCATTTTATCGACATGCGACAAGCAAAATCGGACATGGCCGAGACTTGTTCCAGATCACAAGTCTCGGCTTCCGGGGAGAGGCATTGCCAAGTATAGCGGCTGTCTCAAAAGTAGAGCTACTCACAGCAGCAGGAGATGACGGCCGTGCCCGTAAATTGGTGATTGAGGGCGGTAAACTGATGCTTCACGAGGATGCTGCTGGAAGGCAGGGGACGGATTTTACCGTACGCGATCTGTTTTATAATACACCTGCACGGCTAAAATATATGAAAACGATCCAGACGGAATTGGGACACATTTCGGATGTATTGTACCGAATGGCGCTTTCGCACCCAGAAGTGGCCTTTACATTGCGGCATAATGGTAATACATTGTTGCAAACGCTGGGCAATGGTGATTTGCTCCAAGTGATTGCTGCTATTTACGGAACTTCTGCGGCGAAATCAATGTTGATGGTGGAAGGAGAGAGCCTTGATTACCGAATTAGCGGCTATGTCAGTCGCCCAGAGTGGACCAGATCGAATCGAAATGCAATCTCGACAGTAGTGAATGGACGATTTGTGCGGAGCTATGGGCTCAATCAGGCACTGCTCAAGGCGTATCATACTTTGTTGCCGATTAATCGTTATCCGCTGGCTGTGATCCAACTGGACATGCATCCTTCTTTGGTGGATGTTAATGTCCATCCAGCCAAGCTGGAGGTGAGGTTCAGTAAAGAAGCTGAACTGTTTCAGCTGGTTGAAGATTCGGTAAAAGCTGTTTTAGGGCAGCAAGTGCTGATTCCAAAGGCAGTCAAACGTGAAATTGGCGGCAAGGATAGCAGCTCATTTGTGCAGGAGCAGTTTCATTTCTCGAAAGGAAATAGTGCAAAAGTAGATACTTCTGCAGATAATATAAGCAGTAATGAAAGTAATGAAAGTAATGAAAGTAATGAAAGTAATGAAGAGAGTAAGAAGTTTAGCCATGAACATGAGCAACTTCCGAATAGGGGGAGCCATTCCGTCATTGGACAGGCCAACACTCTCGCTCGTCAAAGTATCAGTGATGATGAGCTGGATGCAGATTTTGTGGAAGAAAACAACGAGGGTGATGTTAGAGGAGGCGTGTCGCTTCCTGATGGGACGACTACTCGGATATCCACAGGAGATCATGCCGAAACAGATGTCTCTTCCTCGTACAGCGAAGGGATACAGGAAACGGCTGCTTCTGCTACTTACCGTCCTGCTGTTTCACCAATTGCAGACAACACTACTAAATTCACGGATCAGAAGCCGCGCCAGGAGCATCTAAATACAGAGCAATTGACAGCGTTGTCGGGGGCAGCCCCTGAGGTGCCTACTTTTCCTGAGCTGAATTTAATCGGTCAGCACCATGGGACCTATCTGATTGCGCAGAATGACCAGGGCTTGTATTTAATTGATCAGCATGCCGCCCATGAGCGGGTCAATTACGAATTTTATTACGAAAAATTTGGCAACCCTGAATCAGTATCACAGGAGTTGTTACTGCCAATTACATTGGAATTTACGCCTTCCGAGACGGAAAAATTGAAAACGAGGTTGCACTGGTTTGAACAGGCGGGGGTGTATTTGGAACATTTTGGCGGGCAAACCTTCCGTGTCAGCTCATATCCGTACTGGCTCCCCAAAGGAGAAGAAGCGGATGTCATTGAGGAAATGGCCGGATGGGTACTGGAGGAAAAAGCCATTGATCTTGCTAAACTGCGGGAAGCTGCCTCAATCATGTGCTCCTGCCGGGCTTCGATTAAAGCAAATCAGAAGCTGACTGACCGACAGGCTTCCGTGCTGCTAGAGCGTTTGGCAGCCTGCAAACAACCCTATACCTGCCCCCATGGGCGCCCCATCGTTGTTTCCTTTTCCACATATGATCTGGAGAAGCTATTTAAAAGAGTAATGTAAGGGAGTATAAATATGTTGCAGGATTGGGAAAACCGTGAAGAAGAAAAGCAGATGATGCTTCGTGAGAAGCAAGCTGAATTACTGGTCACGACAGGAGATTCTCCCTCGGACGAGGTTGTGGAGCGCGCAAAGTTGCTTGCAGCCGAGCTTGGGGTGCTGTACGCTCCACGTCGCGGCATATCAGTAGCTAAGCTAATCGCTGCTCACAGAGTCCGTCAGGCTCTGGTGCTGGTGCAGGGCGGGGTGAGGCTGATTGGCCCGGAACAATCACCGATGATTTTTCATCCAAGCATGGGATTCATTCGAGCTAAAAGGGTATTAAAGGGCGAGGCTGATCCGATGTTGACGGCTGCCCGACTTGCCCCGGGTGATACCGTGCTCGATTGCACGGCAGGGCTCGGTACGGATTCTCTTCTATTCTCGATTGGAACGGGAAGCTCTGGACAAGTTACAGCTGTGGAGAGTTCCTTCCCTGTCTATGCATTAATCAAGGATGGGATGAGGCATTACCGTTCCGGTAACGCTGCAGTGGATAGAGCCTTTTCAGACATTGACGTTCGTTATGGTCATCATCTGGACTATTTGCGTAGCTTGCCGAATCGAAGTGTCGATATTATTTATTTTGACCCCATGTTCCGTGATCCGTTGCTTGATTCCAGTGCAATCGGTCCATTGAGAGGATTGGCTAATCCAGATGCGTTGAATGAAGAAAGTATTGCTCATGCGAAAAGGGTTGCACGAAAAACAATTGTATTGAAAGAAAAAAGGGGTAGCGGAGAGTTTGCCCGCCTCGGCTTCCGTGTGGAGCAACGGGGCACAACGAAAACAGTGTACGGAGTGATTGATATTGACAGTGGCATCTAAGCCTAAACTACTTGTTCTTGTTGGCCCGACTGCGGTTGGCAAGACGAAACTAAGCATCGAAATGGCTCGACAATTTGACGCGGAAATTATTTCCGGGGATTCCATGCAGGTATACCGTCATATGGACATTGGAACTGCCAAAATTTCCGAACAGGAAATGAAAGGAATCAAGCACCATTTAATCGATATTCATGAGCCTGAATACCCATATTCAGTAGCCCGATTTCAGGAAGACTGTCGTCGTCTCATACCTGATATTCAATCTAGGGGAAAGCTACCTTTCATCGTAGGCGGAACGGGTTTGTACGTAGAATCGGTTTGCTATGAATACCAATTTTCTGAGGTAGGGGCTGATGAAGCTTTTCGCCAGGAACAGCTTGACTATGCCGATCAGTTTGGAGCCGAAGCGCTTCATGCGCGACTACAGGCAGTTGATCCCGAAAGTGCACTTCGTTTGCATCCTAATGATCGTCGTCGAGTCGTGAGAGCGCTGGAAATTTACCATGTTAGCGGAACAACACTTAGCTCTCAACTTGCCAGTCAAAAAAAGGAATCTCCCTACCAGCTCTGCATCGTAGGTTTGACAATGGATAGGCAAATGCTATATAAACGTATTGAAGACCGAATTGACGGGATGCTCGATCAAGGGCTTGTTGCTGAGGTAACCTCCTTAATGGAACGGGGAGTGCGAAGCGATGCCATCTCCATGCAAGGTCTAGGCTATAAAGAGATATCCTCCTACCTGCGGGGAGAGGTGTCTTTGGAGGAGGCGGTGACTTGGCTAAAACGGGATACGCGTCATTTTGCGAAGCGACAGCTCTCGTGGTTTCGCCATATGAAGGATATCCAGTGGGTAGATGTCACTGATTTCGAAAATTTTTCTGCTCATGTAGCCCGAATACACGAAATTATAGCAGGAAAGTTCCGGACAGACCTTGAATATACTTCAAAACAATCCAAATGATTATTGGGGGTACGGCTAAAATGAACAAGTCTATTAATATCCAAGATACGTTTCTGAACCAATTGCGCAAGGATTCTATACCTGTAACGGTATACCTCATCAATGGATTCCAGGTGCGAGGAACGATTAAAGCATTTGACAATTTTACAATTGTTATCGATTCGGATGGAAAGCAACAGCTGATCTACAAGCATGCCATCTCCACCTTTACACCGCAACGCAACGTATCGCTTGTACAACAAGATAACGCTAGCGATAACTGATTACGGCTGGGCGGACGCCCGGGTAATGAAACTTTTCAGGCGTCCGTCTCGTCTAACTGTATAGGAATGTGACCGGGAGCAACCTGATCAGGGTTGTTCTTTTCATTCCGTTTACTTTCATGCTGCCGACAGCTAGCTCTAAGCTTAGGCTCGGTGACATAATGATTATTCGCGAAAGGGAGTCAGGGGAATGCCAAACGATTCATTGTCCAGATCCGGCAATCGCAATAGAAACACATCTAAAGAGAAGCCGAAGGGCAAGAAAAAGAAAATAACAGGTAAGCGAGTTGGGTGGACGCTGTTTATTACAGCAGCATTAGCCATATTTTGCGCACTTGGTGGTTATTTATTTGTCATGGTTAATGGCGAAAAAATCTACAAAGCCAACAAGGACAAAATTACAGTGAACGAGACATCAAAGGTTTATGACCGCAACGGTGTGCTCATGGGTGAGCTGTCTGTGCAAAAAAGTGACCCAGTGAAAAGTGAAGAAATTCCACCGTTGCTCAAAAAAGCTTTTATCGCAACTGAGGATAAGCGTTTTATGGAGCATCAAGGAGTTGATATTTGGTCTATCGGTCGGGCGGCAGTGAAGGATATCGTTGCTCGTTCTGCGGTGGAGGGCGGCAGTACGCTGACTCAGCAGTTGGCCAAAAACTTGTTTTTGACACGTGACAAAACCTTTTTCCGTAAAGCGACAGAGGTATCCATCGCAATGGCGCTGGAGCGGAATTTGACTAAAGATGAAATTATTACGTTATATCTGAATCGGATTTGGTTTGGACGCTCATATTCTGGAATTAAGGCAGCGTCGGAAGGCTATTTTGGGCAATCGAACTTAAAAGAACTAAAATTGTGGCAGATTGCTACACTGGCAGCTATTCCAAAAGGGCCTTCCAAGTATAACCCGATCAGTAACCCGGAAAACTCAAAGGCCCGACGTGCTGTGGTTCTCCAGCTGATGTTTGAGCAGGGAATGATTGGCAAGCAGGAAATGGAAGAAGCCAAGGCTATAAATTACGATTACAAACAACCGGAAAAAGTGCAAAAGTATCAAAATTTTATGGAATATGTCATGGATGAGGCAGAGGATGCCTTGCCAGGAGTCAGCGGCAATGATCTGATTATTGGTGGTTATAAAATTCATACGACAATGGATGCTCAGGCTCAAAATGCGCTGGACCAAGCGATGGCAGATGATGATATGTTCGAAAAGAGTCCAGACGATCAGCCTGTTCAAGCCTCTATGGTTATTATTAACAACCAAACAGGTGGTATTGCCGCGATGGCACCCGGACGGGATTACAAAAAGGGAACCTTCAATCGTGCGACACAGAGCCGCAGACAGCCAGGATCGGCCTTTAAGCCGATTGTAGCCTATGCGCCAGCTCTTGAATCCGGTAAATTTACGATAGATACTCCTTTGAGTAACGAACGGCAGAGCTTTAACGGATACAGTCCGAAAAACTTGCATGGTTACTCTTCGACCATCAGCATGATTGATGCCATTACGAAATCTGAAAATATACCACCTGTATGGTTGTTGAACCAAATCGGTGTGGAAAAAGGGGTTCAATTCGCCGAGAGCGTAGGCATACCGATGGACAAAAATGATCACTCGCTTGCTATCGCATTAGGGGGATTAAGCAAAGGAACAAATACCCTCGAAATGGCGCAGGCCTATAGCGCTTTTGCCAATAAGGGACAATTTCAAAAAGCTTACTCTATTAAGCAAATTAACAATAGTGATGATCAAGTAGTTTATACTCATAATGAGGAATCCAAATCTGTTATGAGTGAGAAAACGGCTTATGAAATGACAAAAATGATGCAAAATGTGGTCAATAGCGGTACAGGTCGCAAAGCACGTATTGACTGGCCAGTAGCTGGTAAAACGGGTACGACCCAAAGTGGAATCAGCGGCAACAGTGGTAACCGGGACATTTGGTTTGTCGGTTATACGCCGGAATATACCGGAGCGGTATGGATGGGGTATGACAAGCCGGACAGTAAGCATATGTTGAGAAACTACAGTGGACAGTCGGCTGCCTTTTTCGGTAGGGTCATGGGTGAAGCTCTCAAGGGGCATCCGGTTACGCAATTTAGCGAGCCGAAGGGATATGAACCACCGGTTGAGGAGAAGCCAGAAGAGCCGGTTCAGGCCACTGCTCCAAGCGGACTGAGCGGGTCTTATAGTCAGGATACCCAAATTGTATCGTTGTCTTGGAATGCGGCAGAGGGAGACAATGTACAATACCGTGTTTATCGTAAAGAGTCTTCCGAAGGAAGCTTCCGGACGATTATGGAGGCGATGAGAGGCACGAGTGGTGAAGATACGTCTCCTGTAGCTGGAAAAACGTATCAATACTATGTCGTAGCTTATGGAGCGGATGGTAAAGAATCCGCAGCTTCCAATACGATTAGTGTAGAAATTCCGGCAGAGACTACTCCGATAGATCCGCAGCCAGGAAACGATCCTAATCAGGATGGAACCGTACCGGATAATGGCGAGAATATAGACGGTCAGAATGGTACGGACCAGGGGAATACGATTCCTGGAGGTACTGATAACGGTACTGGTTCTGAGCAAGTTCCAACGTCTCCTGGAGGTAACAATGGAAATGGTACTGGAGGCACAGGCAACAGTAACGACAATTTTGGGAACGGAAACGATACAAATACAGGGAATGGTCAGACGACTACACCGGATTCAGGTATAACTGATGAAAATACTATGACCAATCCAGAAAATACAGATGCATCTACCACAGGTGCTATTATGGATGGAAGTCAGGAAAGCACATCCAACGGTCATTCAAACTCCAATCGTGGACGTCACAACCGGGATTAGCAAATATGTTTTATGTAAGATGATAGTGGCTTCAAATCAAAGGTATTTTCGGACTGTTTTGACAGTCTGAAAATACCTTTTTTGCTGTAATACAGGGGTTATTTTTGAGTGTACAGTTTAAATATGGTAAGCTGGTTTTACCAATGTTGGAGAGGAACATCATTTATGAAGCGCAAATTCGGAGACCGGGCCAACTGGCGCAGAATCACCAATCGCAAGTTTGCTTGCCGGTATGTAGAAAGTGATGCGTTTACAGGATATGTGACCCTGTATACTATTTTGAGTCTCAAGGAGCCATTATGGAAAAGTTATGGTGGTCATACGTTTTGCATAGCCGATAAAGGTTATTCCTGGTTACAATATTATCCCAAAGGTAAGCATTATGTGGTGACTGCTATGTTTGACAATCGAGAGCAAATCGTTGAATGGTACATTGACACCTGCCGAAATCAAGGAGTAACCGATCAAGGAGTTCCTTGGTTTGATGATTTGTATTTGGATGTGGTCGTGCTTAAAAACGGTGAAATCTTTCTGGTGGATGAGGATGAACTGGAGGAGGCGCTACAACGGGGACATATTTCTACGCAAGAAGCAGAATTGGCTAACCGAACGGCGGCTGACTTGTTACATCAGATCGATGCTCATATGTTCCCCTATTTTAAAATGTCGCTGAAACACCGGGCTGAATGGTTTCACAACGGTGATTTTAAGAGAGAACGGTGAAATTTTTGCAGTGGATTAAAAGCACTGGGCCCCAACGCCATGAGCCAAAAAGCAGGCAAAGTCGCAATGGGAAAATATTTATGGTATCGAAGCGTTTCATACTTGGTTTGATGATTTTTATTTTGGTCGGATTCGTATGGACAGGTATCCGAGTATGGAATATGAATACAGCTACCTCTACCACTCCACTCCAGCATGCACAAATTGGTATCGTACTAGGTGCCTCTATGTGGGGAGCTGAGCCCAGTCCTGGTTTAAAAGAAAGGTTAGAAGAAGCCTTGCGATTATATCGCAACGGGACGGTGCAACGGCTAATTGTAAGTGGAGGACTGGATCAACCTGATTTTCCGTATACGGAGGCCGAGGGGATGCAACGCTACTTGGTAGATAGGGGAGTCCCTGTACAGCATATTGTGTTAGAAAACCAGGCGACCAGTACTTACGAAAATCTGCTCTACAGCCAGCGTATCATGAAGGAATATGACTGGAACTCCACCGTAATCATCACACATAGCTATCATGGACCTCGGGCGATGGAGATTGCTCAATTTTTGAATTTTGATCATCCTCAGATGGCTCTGACCGAATCCAAAGTGCTAAATATGCCAATCCATCAATCAAGAGAAGTGTTGGCTTACGCTAAATGGACGCTGCAACGGTGGTGGATCAGTGCTCAAACGTGGATTGCCTGAATTGAGGGAAGGCTTAGTGCACGTTCTCGTTGCTTTTATGCTAATAAGGACATGCTGGACCGAATACATTAATAGGGTAAGCTGTGCCTGAAGAAATGTTGAGGTGATGGATGCATGAACGGACGGGGAATCGCCGCGGGCAAGCGGTCGGAGGAGAGACCTTCCAGACAAATCAATGTCGTGCTGCGTAGCCCGGAGCCGATCGCTTCGGTGACTGTGGACGAGACGGAAGCAGTGGCTTCGACCAAGTCGCAGGCGCTACCGCAGTATCTCAGTCTTTATCAGGAAATTCAGAAAGAACTCGATCATCTCGTCGGCTTGGATAACATCAAAGAGCTGGTATTTGAGGTATATGCCTTTTTACAAATCGCCCACATGCGCACTGATGCAGGTCTGTTGAGCAACGCACACGTATATCACATGATTTTCAAAGGAAATCCAGGTACGGGGAAAACGACAGTAGCCCGCATTATCGCTAAAATGCTGCAAAAAATGGGGGTGCTGAGTAAGGGCCATCTGATTGAGGTGGAAAGGGCTGATTTGGTAGGTGAGTATATCGGCCACACCGCACAAAAAACGCGGGACCTGGTAAAGAAATCTCTTGGCGGCGTGCTGTTCATTGATGAGGCTTACAGTTTAGCACGCGGAGGGGAAAAGGATTTTGGAAAAGAAGCGATTGATACCCTGGTAAAGGCCATGGAAGACCAAAAAAATCAATTTATTTTGATCCTCGCAGGGTATTCGGGAGAAATGGACTTTTTTTTACGGACAAATCCTGGTCTTCCTTCTCGTTTTCCAATCCAGTTGGATTTTCCTGACTACACTGTGGATCAGCTCATTCAAATTTCGGAGATGATGGCTAAGGAAAGGGATTATATTCTCATGCCTCAGTCTATACTCAAAATGAAGGAGCATTTGCTAAATGAGCGAAATGACAGTCTCCATGCATTTAGTAATGCACGTTATGTTCGTAATGTGATTGAAAAAGCGATTCGACACCAAGCTGTCAGGCTGCTTAATCAGTACAGGAGCGGGCAACCCGGTAAGCAGGAGTTGATGACGTTGCGACCAGAGGATTTGAAAATGGACAAAAGATAGGCGATAATAGGAATCTGAATCATATCGAATTGTATGACATCGAACGAGGGCCGGCCTGACATCAGGTCGGTTTCTGTTCGAGAGTTGACATGAAAATAAAGGAGCAAACAATATGGCGAACTCCACTCATGATACACAAACCGAAATGCAGGATAAGGCGGTACTGGTCAGTTTAATTACGGATGAAGTCAAACGATCTGGCATCAATACGGAATATTCGCTGGAAGAACTGGTGAAGCTGGCTGAAACAGCGGGAGTTGAAGTCCTGAGCGTCCTCACACAAAATAGGGAATCCAAAGACTCGAAATGGTTTATTGGCAAAGGAAAAGTAGATGAATTGCGTGCAGTTGCTGAAGAATTGGGAGCGAATACAGCTATTTTTGATCAGGAGCTCTCGGGAGCTCAAGTACGAAATCTGGAAGAGAGCCTGGATCTCAAAATAATTGACCGAACACAGTTAATTCTGGACATATTTGCTCAGCGTGCAAAAACACGGGAAGGTATTATCCAGGTTGAACTGGCGCAGTTGTCATACTTACTGCCTCGACTGTCTGGACACGGTAAAAACCTTTCACGGCTCGGTGGCGGAATCGGAACACGTGGTCCTGGTGAAAGCAAGCTCGAGACGGACCGTCGTCACATTCGTGACCGAATTAGTGATCTGAAACGCCAACTTGAGGAAGTGACGCGTCATCGGTATTTACACAGGGAGCGCAGACAAAAGGCTGGCATCGTTCAGGTGGCACTTGTTGGCTATACGAATGCCGGGAAATCAACACTGTTGAAGCAACTGACAGCTGCCGATGTATATATTGAGAACCAACTGTTTGCAACGCTCGATCCTACCTCCAGAACAATGGAATTACCGAGTGGCAAAGAAGTTATTCTCACAGATACAGTAGGATTTATTCAAAATCTGCCTCATGATTTGGTAGCCTCTTTCCGGGCCACTTTGGAGGAGGCCAATGAGGCCCACCTCATTTTACATGTCGTGGACGCCTCTTCAGACATGCGTGACGAACAAATGAAAGTTGTAGAGTCAATCCTGCAACAGCTTGGGGCTGCGGACAAGCCTCAGATTGTACTGTTTAACAAAAAAGATGCTTGCACTCCTGAGCAATTGGAAATGCTTCCTTCCGGGGAAGGCTATTTGAAAATCAGTGCTTTTGATGAAGCGGATTTGCTACGCATTCGTGAACTGGTTCAGGAGCATCTGAGCGGTGACACACTGAGATTCCGTATTCCTGCGGAACGTGGGGATTTAACATCTGTGCTTTATCGAATTGGAGATGTACTGCTGACAGAGTATGATGGCAATGATGTCATTTATGAGGTAGAAATTCAAAGGGGCGAATACGAAAAGTATGGTCATGCTCTCAGTGAGTTCACAGAAAGTTAACATCTAATGACGTTTTTGGGTTAATAAGATGATAATGCTTATCGTTCAAAATTGAACAACAATATAACATGATTAGCCTAAGGCTGCGGAAGAGAGAGGGTCAAGAAGGTAAATGGTAGTTTTTAGTCCGGAAATTCAGCAAATTCAGGAAACGGTAGAACATAAAATACAAGAACGTATAAAGCACATAGATCATATTGTAGATGCAAATCAGTGGAAGGTCATTCAGGCCTTCCAGCGCAAGCAAGTGAGCGATTTTCATTTTGCAGGTTCAACGGGATATGCTTACAATGACCGGGGGCGTGAAGTGCTGGAAGAAGTCTATGCAGATGTGTTCGGTGCGGAGGCAGCGTTGGTGCGTCCGCATTTTGCCTCGGGAACGCATACCATCGCCACGGCTTTATTTGGTGTGCTGCGACCAGGGGATGAGTTGTTATACATTACAGGGCGACCTTATGATACCTTACACAAAGTGATTGGTAAGCCCGGCGACGGAACAGGATCATTGCAGGACTTTGGTGTTACTTACGGAGAGATAGCCCTGACAGCAGAAGGTAAAGTGGACTGGAAAGCGGTGGAGTCCGCAATCCATGACAATACCAAAGTGATTGGTATCCAGCGCTCACGCGGCTATGATTGGAGAGCTTCCTTTAGTGTGGCAGATATTGAAGAAATGACGGCACGAGTGAAAAAGATAAAGCCTGACGTTATTGTCTTTGTAGACAATTGCTACGGGGAATTTACTGAGAAGCTGGAACCTACTCAGGTCGGTGTTGATTTGATGGCAGGTTCGTTGATTAAAAATCCCGGTGGTGGCATTGCAGAAACGGGTGGATATATCTGCGGCAAACATCAATATGTAGAGCTGGCATCTTACCGATTAACAGCACCCGGTATCGGGGGAGAAGTAGGAGCAATGCTAGGTACTACACGAGGCATATACCAGGGACTATTCCTTGCTCCTACATTGGTGGGGCAAGCGGTTAAAGGAAGCATATTCGCAGCTGCGGTCTTTGAGGAAATGGGTTTTGAGACTAAACCTGCCTGGCATGAAGAGCGTACGGATTTGATTCAGGCCATTTCTTTTAGCGGAGCAGAACATCTAATTGCTTTTGTACAGGGCATTCAGCGCGCAGCCGCCGTGGATAGCCATGTGGTGCCAGAGCCGTGGGATATGCCGGGTTATGAGCATCCGGTTATTATGGCAGCAGGTACGTTCATACAAGGTGGAAGTTTGGAATTATCGGCAGATGCTCCGATTCGGGAGCCTTATATTGGTTACATGCAAGGGGGCTTAACCTACTCTCATGTCAAATATGGAGTACTTATGGCTCTGCAAACGATGAAAGAACGTAAATTATTGTGAGTTTTTCTAACATATCATTGACACTTTGCATCAGCTAAATGTACAATAAGGTGAATAATAGATCACTGGAAGGTTGATGACAAATGGGCGACGAAATTCGCAGAAATATGGCCTTGTTTCCAATAGGTATTGTCATGAAGCTAACGGACTTGTCAGCACGTCAGATTCGTTATTATGAGCAGCATAATTTGATAGTTCCTGCCCGTACATCAGGTAACCAACGACTTTTTTCATTTAATGATGTAGAGCGTCTGCTCGAAATTAAGGCGTTGATCGAGAAGGGTGTAAACATTGCAGGAATTAAACAAGTCATGAATCCGGTTACCAAGGAATCGGAGGAAGCTACAGTTATTACTGCAGATACGGAAGTCAAACGCCGTGAAATGTCCGACACTCAGCTTCATCGTTTGTTGAAGCAACAACTTGTTGCAGGCAAAAGACCAGGACAGGTATCTTTGATCCAAGGCGAATTATCACGGTTTTTCAACAAAAGATAATGCTGTGGCTTACCTTTTGGCATAAGTTTATTCTACTTAAAAACGGTCTCATCATTTAAGTCATTTATGATACAGTCGATTTGCATATAGTCGTTACAGAAAGGGAGAGGTTAGTGTGAGTTATACCAGAGAAGATATCATTAGGATTGCGAAAGAAGAAAATGTTCGTTTTATTCGTTTGCAGTTTACCGATTTGCTGGGCACCATTAAGAACGTTGAAATTCCTGTTAGCCAGCTGGAAAAAGCATTGGATAACAAAATGATGTTTGACGGTTCTTCCATAGAAGGCTATGTACGTATCGAAGAATCTGACATGTACTTATATCCAGATTTGGACACTTGGGTTGTATTCCCATGGGTAACCTCAGATCGTGTAGCTCGTTTGATCTGCGATATTTACAAGCCAGACGGCTCTCCATTTGCAGGTGACCCGCGGGGGATCTTGAAACGTGTACTTAAGGAAGCCGAAGAAATGGGATACACTTCGATGAATGTCGGACCAGAACCTGAATTCTTCTTGTTCAAAACCGATGAAAAAGGCGATCCAACCACAGAACTGAATGACCAAGGCGGATATTTTGACCTGGCTCCAATGGATCTGGGTGAGAACTGCCGTCGTGAAATTGTTCTTAAGCTTGAAGAGATGGGCTTCGAAATTGAAGCATCCCACCATGAGGTCGCACCTGGTCAGCATGAGATTGACTTTAAATATGCAGATGCAGTTAAAGCTGCCGATCAGATTCAAACGTTCAAGCTCGTTGTTAAGACCATTGCTCGTCAGCATGGTTTGCATGCAACCTTTATGCCAAAACCTTTGTTCGGCGTGAATGGTTCCGGTATGCACTGCAACCAATCGTTGTTTAAGGACAATGAAAACGTATTTTATGATGAGACGGATGAACTCGGATTAAGCCAGACAGCTCGCCACTATATGGCAGGTATTCTTAAACATGCACGTGCAATGGCAGCGATCACGAATCCAACAGTAAATTCCTACAAACGTCTCGTACCAGGTTATGAAGCGCCTTGTTATGTTGCTTGGTCTGCAAGCAATCGGAGTCCGATGATTCGGATCCCCGCATCTCGTGGCCTGAGCACTCGCGTCGAAGTTCGGAACCCTGACCCGGCAGCGAATCCTTATCTAGCCTTGGCTGTAATGCTGAGAGCAGGTTTGGATGGTATCAAACGTCAGATGGCTTTGCCAGCCCCAATCGATCGCAACATCTACGTGATGTCCGAGGAAGAGCGAATTGAAGAAGGTATTCCAAGTCTGCCTGCAGACCTGAAAGAAGCTCTGTCTGAGCTTATTCGGAGCGAGGTGATCTCTGACGCACTGGGTGATCATGCTCTGGCTTACTTCTATGAGCTTAAGGAAATTGAATGGGATATGTATCGCACCCAAGTACATCAATGGGAACGTGATCAATATCTGACGCTTTATTAAAATGTGGAATCCCTTGGCGCTCTAAGCGTTGAGGGATTTTTATTTCGGGGGTAGGTAAAGAATTTTATTAAGTTGGTTTATAATTGCCCCCAAAATTTTTTTATCGAAATAAATTTTCAGTAAAAGACTCATATTTCTCCATGTTATTCATCTCTATTTTTTTAGAAATGTGTGCATAGATGTCAGAAGTTATTTGGATGCTACCATGTCCCAAACGTTCCTGCACATATTTCATTTCAGCCCCAGCTTCTAATTGCAATACTGCGTGCGTATGTCGAAGAGAATGGATAGGTAAGGGGGGGAGGCCCGCTCGTTTTATTATCCTAGAAAATGAATTGAACAAAGACGATTTTGGGATCGGAGTCCCATCAACATTGGATTTTGTGATGATCGACTATGGTCGGGGGCGAAACCAAGAAGGAGAAATTGGACTTAGAATGCCAGAAGCAAAGGGCTTAAGCCTTTGCGGTCTTTATTATAGCTGTCAGAAGAAAATAATGTTCTAGACTGAAAAATAAAGTAATATTCTGACGATGCCTCATTAAGCTAACGGGCAGGATAGTTTAATAACAAATCGAATTTTTTAAGAGTGGAAGGGTATACCAGATGAGGCGTTGCTTAACTGAAGCGTGAAGTAGAGATAATCAAAAAAAGGAGATACCCAGATGGAAACAAATCAAAATATTCGTTTAGCAATCGAAGAATCTATACAGTTCCTTGAATCTACTTCGCATTTGGGGATGACGCACGGCGAGTGCAGCCGTCGAAAATGGGATGGAGCTTGGTGGCATATGGCTGCTCTTTATGAAATGGGAGAGGTGAAACTAATTCCCGAGTCTGCTATTACTGGAGCAAAATATTTACTCGAAACTCAGGTTTGGCCGACCTTCATCATATCCACCGATGACCATCCAACAAATGAAAGTGATAAGATGAAGATGGATTGCTGCCATTGTGAACTTGCCGTATACTATATGATTCTAATGGCGTATGGCTGTGATTTGGACAAGGAACTGCCTTGGATTCGTGAATGGCTCTTAAAGCATCAGTTACCTGATGGCGGGCTGAACTGCGACCCTGAAGCTTATATTCATTCAAAAAAGAGCTCTATTGTTTCAACACTTCCTCCGCTTGAAGCTATCTTATGGCATACTGACCGTGAATTTACTGAACAGGAAGCCGTTTTCTTAGATGAAGGCGCACGTTATTTAATTGAGCATCGTCTTGTATGTTCTAAACAAAATAGAAGCGTCATCGATATGGAATGGCTGAAGCCTTGTTTTCCGAGGTTTTTTGAATATGATATATTACGTGGCATGTCCTTCTTGGTAGAATGGTCCCGACGTAGGAACAAAACGCTGCCGGTCAAGCTGCTTATTGAAGGATTGGAACGATTGAACATCTTCAGGGAAACAGAAGGTTTGCGAATCGGTAGACAAGTCTTTGATCCACAAGGCCCGTGGGGTGGGCAATCCTTTCCCTTGTTAGAAGCAGTGTCTGGCATTGGTGACGTTTCGCCTTATCTAACCAGACAGTTAGATCGAGTTATCGAACGATTGGGACCGGAGTATACCTATGCATAAAGACTTCCTTTAGAAGGGAGCTCATAGTGGAAGAGGAAGGGACCAGGATGAGGAAGGTTTAGAGGGGAAAGTTGCAAATTTCAAATATGTAAAATGATTGTCTAAACACTGATTGAAGGCGTAAAACGGGAAGGATAGTTATAAATATGTTAAAATAAGGGCGAATAAATTTAGAGGTGATTTAATGTTCAATCCGAAGATCTTCTTCTATTAGTTGTGTCTAAGGTCATGGCTTCAAATGCCAAAATCTAACCCGGCACAACGGGGATGAAGATGTTTACACAGGAAGAGATTCAATCCTGGGAAGATGAGAAACAGCGTAGTCTGGAGATCAATAATAAGCCCAAAGATCCAAGAAAAGAGAAGCTTAAGGATTTCCGTAAAGGAATCAAGAGTGTTCATTACAACAAAGAATGTAAAGTAGCAAGAAAAGATGATTATCGGCTGTATAGAACAAAAATGAAACGACTGATGCGTAGTGAGGAATACGAGATCCTACACAGTTACAAACGAACGAGCGGTTGGATTACTTGGTAAATGGGGTAGCCCTTGAATGAACTCATCCTATTGTTGAAGTGACTAGCAGTAGGGCAGTTCATGAGGGGCTGCTTTTTTTCATTGAAGTAACGGGCAGGTTAGTTTAACTCCGAAAACAAGAATAGGGAACAAGTGTTCTTTACATATATTATATATGCGTATATAATCAAAACGAAACGGAAAGGAGATCTGGTTTGCTTGATAAAACATGTAGATTCTTCTTTAGTGTAAGAATATTATAATAATAACTCAATTTTGGAGGAGTCTGTATGCCATATTGTAAAGTCAAGAATGCCAATATATATTACGAGGAAATTGGTAAAGGCAAACCAATTATAATGATCCATGGTTTTACACCAGATCATCGGTTAATGAGTGGGTGCATGGAACCGATATTTGAAGATAATTCCAATTGGCGTCGTATCTATCTTGACCTGCCTGGAATGGGACAAACAAAGGATTACGATCAAATATGTAATTCAGATGATATGCTAGAAACAGTTATAAATTTTATTGAAACTCTTGTCCCAAACCAAGATTATCTCATAGCAGGCGAATCATACGGTGGATATATTACAAGAGGAATAATTAATAGACATAAAGATCGTATTGGTGGGGCTGCACTGATTTGTCCATTAATTATTCCTGAACACAAAAGAAGAATACTTCCCGAGCATTTTGTTGTTCATTGTGATGGCGAGTTTATGGACACCTTAAGTGAAGAGCAAATAAGCGATTTTAGCGCAAATCAAGTCGTCCTCAATGAATATAATTGGAAAAGGTATTCAGAAGAGATCGTGTCAGGTTGTAAGATCGCTGACTTTGATTTTCTTAACAAGATTCAAAGAAACTATGGATTTTCCACCAATATAGATGAATTAGTTTTCGATAAACCAACAGTATTTACTCTTGGGCGACAAGATGCAGTTGTTGGTTACATAGATGCTTTTAGAATTTTAGACAATTATCCTAGAGCAACCTTTGCCGTTCTAGATCGAGCAGGCCATAATCTTCAGATTGAACAGACTCTATTATTTGAGTCACTTATGCGTGAGTGGCTTGAAAGAGTAACAGAGTTTGGATTTTAGTTGTATATTAATCCATTGAACTAACGGGATACGTTAGTTCAATGAAATAGCGACAATCAAGGACCCTATTTCCTCGTCTTAGTTGTCGCTGTTTCAATTTCTAAGGTCAGTCTAATACTTTGGCTTCTTCTGACATTAGGAACTATGATTTTTTATCCTGAAATTTGTTACTTTATTCATAGTGTTGAGGCATCCTTTTCAATGGGGGTGTCGTTTTCCACACGGTGAGTTACGGAAATTGCCGGGGCTGTTTCGCGACTGGACCTGCATGGCAAGCGCAACGTTTTTGCGGATTATTCTAAAGTAATCATGAATTGTACAGAGGGGAATGTGCTTAATGAAAATAGGATATGAGCGATGGACGGTGATTTAAAGAAAGCTCTGGATGAGCTTGAAGCCTTACGTGGTACAGTTTCAGGGTCTTGTCTCTTTGAGAGTGATCTGATATAGGCTGCATCAAAACACAAGCGTAATTGCTTGTGTTTTTTTATTGTTTCTTATCTGTTGGGAGGAGGATGAGCAATATTAAGAAAGTGAGCAAAAGCAGCATTAAAGAGAGTTCTGCCCACCTAATACGAATAACGAAATTTTCTTAGCTATTTCTTCTTTGTTTAATTTTACTTTTCCGGAAGCCCATAAATAACCAGCCTCATAGATTACGTTCGAATAAATAGATACGAATAAATCTTTCTCCATATCTGTATATAAGTTTTCTACACTCTTAAGCAAATACAAATTCAACTCACTCAATATTTTTTCTTTCAATTGAGGGATTACCAAACTTATATTACTTTGGCGACATTGTAATCTCGGTTGCTGGTAAAAGTCACAAACAGCTAAAACAAGTTGGCTTATACTTTCTTGATCAAATTTTATTGATCCAATTGTCCGTTTTGCAATAGCATTTGAAGCGGAATTTCCCAAAATGGACAGTGAGAGTAGAGTAGAAGAAGCAAAACCCACTGTAAAATAATATAAGCTTCTTAGTCTTAGTGAGATAACTATTAAACTGTCTTCAATAAAAACATCGGCAGCCATAGACGAAAAAATAAAATCCTAGACTGCCGATGTTCGATTGAACTATCGTGTGCCTTTAGTTCAATCTTTTTCCTTTTCATAAAAGTTGTTGAACAAAGCTTTCTATCGTTGAAATCATGTCTTAATCCAATTCAATTTGTAAAATTCTAATCCCCACCGAGTTCAATCGTTTTCGTGGCGACCCGGTCATGAAATTCCCGATCATGCTCTACGAATACAATGGTGGGCGTGTATTCAAGCAGCAGCTCCTCAATTTGCATCCGGGAAATCACGTCAACAAAGTTGAGCGGTTCGTCCCAAATATGCAGATGAGCCTCCTCACATAGGCTTCTCGCGATCAGAACTTTCTTCTTCTGCCCGCCGCTAAACGCCGATATATCCTTCTCAAACTGGATGCGGGCGAAATCTAGCTTACGCAACACGGCTTTAAATAAGCTTTCGTCAATTCTGTGCTCTGCTGCATAATCGGAAAGCGTACCTCGCAAATCAGAAGTATTCTGGGATACATAGGAAACGCGAAGCTGCGGATCCCGTTGAAACGTACCTGTATAGTATAGCTCCTCAGCGTTGAGCAGGTGAAGCAAGCTAGACTTACCTGAACCATTTGGACCTGAAATTGCAATCCGATCTCCTGGTTCAATCGTCAGACTAACGTTCTTGCATACTGCTCTTTCCCCGTAGTAAATCGTAACATGATCCAGTATCGCCAATTCCGATTTGGGATACACGAGCTGAGAGATCGCAAGGCTTTCTGACTGTTCGATATTTCGGAGCAGTTTCGATTTTTCCTCTAAAGCAGTGTGTTGCCGCTGTTCGATGGATTTTGAGCGTTTCATCATTTTGGCTGCCTTATGTCCGACGTACCCCTTGTCAAGTTTGGAACCGGAATTTCGTGTGCCGTTTTTCGATTTTTCGGTCTCGAAAGACCAGCTACTAGTACGTTTAGCGGAAGCTGATAAACGCTGTATGTCTTTGTACAGCTTTTCGTTTTGTGCCATTTCGAATGTATCCTGGCGAGTTTTGTTCGTCCACCAGCTGGAGAAGTTGCCTTTTTGGATTTCAATATTCGTTTTGTTGATCGACAGAATATGATCCACGCAGCGGTCGAGAAAAGCACGGTCGTGTGAAACAAGAATAAAACCACGCTTCGTATTCAGATAATCGGCGACAAGCTTGCGTGCGTGCAAATCGAGATGATTGGTCGGCTCGTCGATGAGCAGAAATCGATTGTCTTGGATGAATAGCACAGCCAGCAATACCTTCGTCTGTTCTCCTTGGGACAGCGATTCGAATGGTCGGTACAACACGTCTTCTGAAACCTTAAGCAGGTTCAGTTCACGCATCAGCTTCCAGTTCTCATAGCTTGGCACGATCTCTTCGACGACATCTAAAGTCAAATACTCCGGATGTTCGACGGGAAACGGAAAATAATCAAAGGCGACTGGTGTGGAGATCGTACCGCTGTATTCGTACTTCCCCTGCAGCAGGTTTAAGAACGTCGTTTTACCCCGACCGTTTCGTCCTGTAAAGCCCAACTTCCAGTCTGTATCAATTTGAAAATGAACATTTTCGAATATAGGGTCATAGCTGCCTGGATAGGCAAAAGTAAGATTGGTTACCTGAATGGCGGGCATGGCAATCATCCTTTCGTTTGGAAATAAAAAAGAGCCGCAAGAAAGGTGCTTTCTTGCGGCTCTAATCCATACGAGGAAATAAGACCCCATTACAAGGGGGCCATATGACTGTCCGGAGAGGGAGCGCAAACGAAACGCAGACCTTTCTTGCAGAGACGAAATAAAACGACCCTAGCCAATCGCTGAGTCCGTTCTTTTCGTGATCTCGAAGCAAGAAAGTTCTACATGTATCCGTTCAACTCCCATCATCAAATTACATCCAGTTTATCACAATAGTAATTTAACTACAACCTGCGTTAGTTTCATTTAGGATGAAGCCTCGCGTAGGTCGACATGCTCCTTAGATTGATTACTGTTATTCAACTATCTTCTGCTATCATTGCTTCGCAACCAGCACGCCGGAAAGAAATACTTAAGGTTTGGATATAGGATAGGAAATGCATTAGCAGCGATACGGGCCCAAGATGATTATTAGAGCCAGTAAGTTAATTGGTAATGAGATAGAGGGCGGTATTATTACAGGTGCCTTATTCTGTACAGCAAAAGAGGGTAGGCGCATAGAAATAAATTCTAATGGTCTTACTGCTTATAATTCACGTGGCGGAGAAGCTGTTTCATTAGGTCAGTATAATGATGGTGGCGGCTTATTGTTTATGAATGATGGTTCGCCAAGAGGAAGCGTCTACGGAGATAGAGACGGTTTCATTTAGGCAACATGGGACCTGTTATCATCCGATCAGTTGATGATGCTACTTATTTAAAAGGACCTGTGGATTTTTCTGAAGCGTTTGTGAGCGGACTTGCTTTAGAGGTAGGGAGCATTAATGGTCTCGAAAATAAACTTAGAGATTTACGTAACGATATTGACAAAATACATGGAGATTTGTTTAATGGTTTGATCGTTAATGCAACATTCGACCCTGGTTCCAGGAATCTAAAATTGTTCAGCCAAGGCAAAACCGTGGCTACAGTTAATATTCCTGCTGGTGGAAGCTCTAGCAGTTCGACAAAATAATGTTTACTGCACCTCCTACCAATCGAAATATTAGGACATATATACTATGTAGGAGGAACGTTTCATGAAAAAATGGTCTTATTTGCTGGTTTTACTTAGCGGGATGCTAATCGGTACGGTTATTACCACAGCTGGTAGCGCTTTTGCGGATCAAATTAAGTCAATGATTGGGCAGACAGTAGCAGGGGAATATACAGTCAAGGTCAATGGCAACTCATTATCAGAAAACGCAATTGTTGTTGACGGAAAGGCGCATGTTCCGCTTCGCGCTGTCACCGACTCTTTGGGGGCGAATTTAAAAGTGGACGGAAAAACGATTCAAATTGAATCATCGGATAACTTTTCTTCAAAACAAACTGCTGATGTGATACAGTCTGTTTCGAATAAATACCAAGGATGGCCTGTTTCTAAACTGGAAGTTAGAAAGTCGGAGCTTGAGAAATTTGTAATTGATACAGAAAAAGATAAAGAAAACTTGCAAAAAACTCTTGAAAAATACAGCAAATTTAGAGAAGAATACGCAGGAAATAAAAAGGCGATGAACACTCTGGACTCCAAGACAGAAGGCACGGAAGAAGTATTACAAGAAGCTGAAACTAATATAGCTAAATATAAGACTGAACTAGAAGAAATAAATAAAGCTATAGCGGCATTGAAATAAAATCAGTATTACCAAGGTATTAAATAAAATACAACAGACATATATAGAAAGAGCTCTCCGTACTGGAGAGCTCTTTACTCTTATTTATACACATACTTAGATCCCAAGCCCCAATAATCATAATTATAATCCCTTGGATGTTGTATAAGGTGTTTTGAGCGTTCAATCCAGACATTAAGCTCCTCAGTCTTAGCGAAGGTGCTCACCTTTTCTAATAGTACGGATAATTCTTTTATACCTTCCTCTTCTCCAGATTCAACAACATCACCAGTGAAAACATAAAGACTACTTAGAAAAAAAGGAATGTGTTTGCATTTTTCGTCATCGATAAAGTTGCATATCATGGGTATGTTTTCAAAGCTATTCACAGCTAGTTCCCAATCCTGGTCGGGTATTTTCATATCGCTGTATGCCCATACTCTAATTTCCTTTTGGTTTGGGTTCCAAGCATGTTGGGCATCTCTCCACATTCTTATCCACCCTTTTCAATTGAGTTCTCATTCTCCGAAAGTGCAATAATGATTGCCACCTTAAAAGGAATAGGTAAATTCACTGCCTTAAATAAATAAGAATATTGTAGACACTATGTGCAATCGTTGGAGCCCATATCGAAGAAGTCTTTTTATATATAAATCCAAGAATGTATCCTACGAGAAATATGGTCACATAGTTAAGAAGTGAATATCCTGAAATAATACCTATTGGAAAGTGTATTCCCATAAAAAGTATTGCTTGTACAAAGTTATATCCCTTTACCCGATGGTCTCTTAGTTTATTCATAACGAATCCCCGGAACACCACTTCCTCAGAAAACGCCGCTAACGGTGTAATGATCCATCTGATTCCTATGTCAAAATTAAAACCTTTAAAGATGGCTAGCTCAATAACTACCAATACGAATCCAATAATTCCGCCTGTAAATACTCCCTTGATAACATTGTGTTTTAATTTCAAGTAGCTGACGATTTGTTGCAACCTTACTCGATCGATATATACGAAATAAATAACCACCAACCCAATCCAAAAAATCAGCTTTATCAAAACGGATATCAAATAAAGCCTTAAATCAGATATTTTGGGATGGAATGTTAGCTCCTTAATTGTCCAGCCTATGTAAAAAAACAATATAAAGAGAATAAGTTTACTTTTAGTCATTTTGTTGTTTCCTTTAATAAATTTCAGCTGATAGTTTAATATTACCATAAATTGTTCTGTAACTCTAATATCTGTAGTGATTTTAGATTGGCGTTTATTGGGGATAAATAGAACAATGTTTCCCTTTAAAATCCGCAGCGTTATAGTAACAAAACCAATTTAAGATATAAGTATGAAAGCCTCTGATAACTCAGGGGCTTATTTTGCGTTCAAAGAAAGGTGAGAACAGGTATGGATATACATGCAATTCACGGAGTACGAGGTTTTATTGATGGAAACGGAACGGCACAATTGAGTTTAGAGGATGCTTCCCGTGGTCTTGGGCTTGTTCGTTCAGTAGCCAGTGGCAATAAAGTTGTAAGGTGGGAGCGAGTGAGAGGGTACCTGCAAGATTTTGGCGTACCCACAAGTGGGCACAGTGATGAAGTTGGGAAAGTTAGCCTGCCTGAATTTATTACTGAAAACATCTTTTATCGCTTAGCAATGAAAGCAAAAAATGAAGTAGCAGAAGCCTTTCAGATTAAGGTAGCTGATGAAATACTGCCGTCGATCAGGAAGCATGGAATATATGCTACGGATAATGTGATTGATAATATCCTCAATAATCCTGACTTTGGAATTGAACTACTGACTAAGCTCAAGGAAGAACGTGCTGCCAGAGTACAGGCGGAAAGAACAAATGCAATCCTAATGTATGTTAACAAAACCTATACTGCCACAGAGATTGCCAAAGAACTCGGATTTAAGTCAGCAATTGCTCTTAACCATGATTTAGGCAATCGAAAGATTCAATTCAGGCAGAATGACACATGGTTGTTGTATAGCAGATATGCGGATTGCGGCTATGTTGAAATCAAACAAGAAGTTCTTGATAACGGTAAAGTGATCTATCACCGTAGATTTACTCAGTTGGGTCGTGAATGGCTTTTGAAAATTTATAATAAGGAGCAATTAAAGGCATCTGTAAACTAAAGGTGTCTTTTTTTGTGTAAGAGGGAGGTGATGAAACCCATGGCAAAGATAAAATCCACATTGGACATACAACTGGATCTAACCAGACCTGTTGAGGATTTAACTGAGATCATTTCTGCTGTAATTGCTTCACAGCCACATAAACGTAAAGAAATACTTGAGGGGTTGGATATAGCAGTAGGAAATGCATTAGCAGAGATACAGGCCCAGGAAGAAAAGGAACAGAAAGTAGACGATGATAGCTCAGGAAAAGTTTCCTGAACGGAGAGACGGGGGAAGCAAGGTGGACAAGTGGGAGGTTTTTAAGTTCAGTACTGCTTTAGGAAGCAGCGCTGTGACGTATTTTTACGGTGGGTGGTCGGGAGTATTGGGGGTGTTACTTGCTCTGGTCATTATTGATTATGTGACTGGATTATTTGCCGCTGGCGTAGAAGGTAAGAAGGGAACCGGGCCCGGTTTAAAAAGCAAGATTGGTCTTATCGGTATCGCTCGAAAGGTATTTATTTTTGCAATGGTATCAGTATCCCATCTGATTGATGGAGTCTTAGGCGATTCGCACCTATTCCGGGATGCGGTCGCCTATTTTTATATGGCAAATGAGCTGCTTTCGATTCTGGAAAACGGGGGCAGGCTTGGAGCGCCAATACCACCAGTGATCCGACAAGCGGTTGAGGTTTCTAAAAAGTAAAAGCGGAAGTCAGGAAGGGGATAGGGAAGATGCAAGCAAGGAAAAAGGTAATGCCTAAGGAATAGACGTATCCCGTTATCAAGGAAAGATTGATTGGAAGGCGGTCAAGGCAAGCGGCATTTCCTTTGCCTTTCTTAAGGCCAGTCAGGGTAAGTCATACCGCGACAAAACATTCATCGGTAATGCACAGGCTGCACGAGCTGTCGGAGTCCTGGTCGGGGCCTATCACTATTTAGACGATTCTGCGAAAACGCCAGAGGATGCCCGAAAGGAAGCTGCAAACTTTGTGAGCGCCATTAATTCAGCCGAAGGCATCGCGGCTTTCGATCTGCCGCCGGTTATGGATTATGAGTCCAACAAGTCCGGATTAAGCAAAGCGGAGCTTACAGCCGTAGCTAGGACATTTAGGTTTCACGCCAACGATGTACTTTTTTTGTAAAACAGAGGTGTTAGTTTCGTGAATAATCCAGTCACTATGGGCGGCGTACATACCAGCAAGGATGATGATCTTTGATGCTGGTTTAATCTGATTGTCTAATATTTCTTGAAGTTTTTTCTTCCCGACTGTAGTATTAGGGTCGATTGCTGGGTCATGTTCGGGAACAGAATAGTTTTTCCAAGTCAATTGCCCATCAGCTTGGGCCTCGTTGATCCACTGAACTACTTTATTATTAAATAGACTAAACTAATGCCAATATTATATTGATTTCTCAAAGATACCTACTACCATTCGTGAGCAAGTCAAAAAGTATTTTAAGCAACGATTACTTAGTAAAAATAAATTCGCATGGGGTACGGTATTAAATTATATAACGTTTTTACCATCTTTTTTTACATTTGTATTTACACTAGAACCAAAATGGAAAGATTTAAAAGCTTTAAAGCGAAAGCACATAGAAAAATACATCGAATTTCTACATGAATATTCAAATTCAACTGAAACAAAAGAATGCACATCCTGAAGCATATATATCAATAGCATTAGGCACTATACAAAAATTTCTTGAAGTTATTCAACGATATGAGTATGAAATAGCTCCTGAAAAACATGTAAGATTGTTGATTTTTCCTGAAGATAAGCCTAAACCACGAGAGAAATCTGTTGACCAAATATATTACATTCCGGATTTTGTCTTAAAGCAGCTTTTTTCTCCCTAGATGAATTACATAAAGATATTGTTCCGATAGTTTGGGCGGCATTTAAAACAGGGCTTAGAATATCCGATGCATTAGAACTAACCTTTGACTGCTTAGTTCAACTAAACGGGTAATACTCTATAGTAACAGATATAAGAAAAACCTATGTGAAAGAACATCGTATTCCAATTGATGAAGAGTTAGCAGGAATCCTTGCCGTTCTAATCGATAAATCAAAAAAAATAGTAACAAGATAATAATTCAAAGGATTATATTTTTGTGCGATATCGTGGAAAACGAAAAGGACAACCATATGGGCAAAATTAGGTTAATAGCGCACTAAATATATTAGCAAAAAAAGTGAATATCACTGACGAAAACGGCAATCTTTTTCATTTCGCGATGCTTCAGTTTCGACATACTTATGGAGTGAAAATGATAAATAGTGGTGCAGATATTCTAACTGTTCAAGAGCTTTTAGCTCATGCTTCTCCAGAAATGACAATGCGATACGCTAAACTATTAGATGAAACCAAAAGAGAAGCCTTTGAATCCGCTGTGAAGCAAGGAGTATTCAGTTTCGATTTAAATGGTGAAATTCAAGAAATTAAGGAAGGAGAAGATATACCAACAGATATTTTGGATGCTTTATGGCAAGACCATAAACTAAATGCGATGGATAACCCCTATGGAACGTGCCACGCTCGTTTGAATGGTAATTGCACCCATATGGAAGCTCCCCCATGCCTCACTTGTGGTGACAATCAAACCCCATGTAAAGACTTAGCTGTTGGTTTTTCGGAGTTAGATAAGCAAAAATATGAGCTTCATATTAAAACAACCACGAAGGCAATGCTGAATATAACCGTTCTGCCCACTTGAAAGCCATTCATACTAATCGTAAGGCTACTACTTCTCAAAAGGTAGATGAAGCCATTAAAAGGCTCATAAGAGCCAATGAGAAAATAAACTTTAACAGTGTAGCAAGTGAAGCTGATGTTTCAAAAGCAACCTTATATAACAATAAGGACTTCCGTTCGAGAATTGAAACATTACGAAATCAGCAATCACAAGTACCTACACCAAAACAAGTGAAGCGAGAAATGAACGAAAACAATAAAGATGCCCTCATTGTATCTCTAAAAAGAAAAAATCAAAAGTTAGAAGAAGAAAACAAGCAATTAAGGGAACAACTGAAAGTTGCTTACGCAGAAGTTTATAAGAAGTTATGAGGGAGAACTTTATTCTCCCTCATAACTTCTTATTCAACTAACGGGGCAGTTTAGCGGAAGTAGGATTTTTATATTTTATGGAGAATTTACTGAATATAAATAAAAGAATCGTAAGGAAAAAATGGTGTATGAATATAATTACTATGGGAGTGAAAAAATATGCTATAATTCATTTAAATATTAATCAATGATACAAAATTTGTGATAAATCTATATCCCCAGATTTATCCCATATATGATAGGAGTCAAATTTTAATGAATAGTCCAATCTAATATACCCCTATTAAGCCAAATTCGAATGAAATAATAGGGGATATATAATGAAATTGAATAAAAATTTTTCTTTATTACTTTTGGGTCAATCACTCGCTAATATAGGCGATGTATTATATATAGTCGGTGTTATAAGTACAATTTTTGTATTAACAGGTTCTGCAATTGCAGCATCGTTTGTTCCATTTACGATTGCTTCTTCTATGTTTATATCCAGTCTGCTGACTCCTCTTTTGGTTGAGAAATTAAATCTTAAATGGTTACTTGCTGGGTCACAAATTGTAAAGACGATTTTACTCTTTATTCTAGGGTTTATGTTAATTGGTTTAACAGCAGCTAATTATTATTTTATCTTTTTAATAATAGGATTGATTGCTTTTTTTGACGGATGTGCAAATCCAATAAGACAGACATTAACTCCATACTATGTTAAACCTGAACATCTAATTCAAGCTAATGGAATTGCAGAAACAATTACGCAGACCATACAAGCAGGTATGTGGTTCGTAGGAAGTTCATTGCTAATTATTATGAGTTCTCAACAACTTATTTGGTTAGTTGGATGTTTATTTGTAATTGCAAGCATATTACTTTGCCTTTTAGAAAGTGTAAACTATAAAACAACCGAGCAAAAAGGGAAACTAGAAAAAATTAAAGAAGGTTGGAAAACTTTATCTAACACTCCAGTATTAAGAAGGATTGCTTGGATAGAATTTTTGGAAACAATTGCAGCAACGGTTTGGATAGCTGCTATTTTATATGTGTTTGTCAACGAGGCTTTGAACGTTGATGAAAAATGGTGGGGATTTATCAATGGAGCTAACTTTCTAGGTCTGATTTTAGGAAGTGCTTTTTGTATTAAATTTTCTTCTTTTGTTGAAAAGAAAATAGGAACCTTTATTTTTGTCGGTTCATTTGCAAGTTTCTTATTCACAATATTATTTAGCATAAACAGCATTCCAATGATTTCCTTACTTTTATCGCTCTGTGTAGGGCTTTTTGGACAAATTAAAAAATTCCTCAACAAACGGTTATACAAACTAGTGTGTCAAAAGAACAGTTATCAACTGTTTATACCTCATTAGGTGCTATCGGAACTGGGATTTTTGGCGTTGGCTCTCTTGTTATGGGAGTATTAGCAGATTTGTTAGGAATTAGAATTGTATTCGTTATTTCGGGGCTATTACTTGCGATAGTAAGTACAATTGCTCATAAAAACAAGCAATTGTTTGTTAGAAATGTTATGGAACAATAAAATTAAAGTTGAAGGATTTTATTAGCTTTAATGTCTTTGTTTTTTTAATGACTGTGTAATAGTTTGTGAAGTAGGGCCATCATTTTTGATGGTCTTTTTTATTGAACTTATTGTACTAACGGGTGCTTTAGTAAAAGAAGAAAGGGTTCTACATATTAGTCATATCTAATTATGTAGAACCCTTTAAATTTTCTATCTTTTTTAAAATTAGGTCTTGATAATCCTCATAATGTTCAGTATATTTCCAAGCGTGGCTGATGAAAATATTGTATAATGCCATATAAATGAAGCTCCTTTTCCATATGATAATATAATGCAGAGGTGAGATTGTATGAATAAATTCAGAGCAGGCGCTTGCTGCTGATGGCTCTCTTTTTTTTGTTCATTTGCATGCAAATTAGCCCAATTGACATTTTCTTTTGAAATAACACTTTCCACACGCTCTACTAGCAAATTAAATGCCCCGTCTGCGATCTTGTAAATTCCTGTTCTCGTAAGATACATATACTTTTCTTGCCTCAGAGTTTCGCAAATTCCCCTGTATTCAATCCAATTTTCATGGTATTTGTGTAGACTAAGTATGCTTTCGAATAATGCTATACATGCTCCTAGAGCGCCGATAACAATGGCGATCCATCTTAATCCGGAGGAAAAGCTTGTTAAAACAGGAATCAGAGCAGCGGCAACTATCTCCGCTCTTTTCCACCGTTTGTAGTATTTTTGACACTCTATACTCTTTTTATCATACAATTAATCTGATCATCAAGTCTCTCGGCAAGATATTCTCTTTCAGATATATCCATTGATCATCTCCCCCACATAGTAGAAATGTCTTAGGTAATTCGCACTTGATAATTCTACATCATTTGACCTTCTTTGACGATAGTTGGAATAATTATTTACAAAATAATCCAAACGTACTATAATCGTAACAGCACATACGGAAGCACCGTTGTGCAATCCGAAAGCATCGGTGATACCCTGCTAGCATACGCTGGTGGGGTTTTTTTGTTTACCTAGAAGTCCATTCCCTAAACAATGTCTCACATAACCTGTGGAGTAAACAAGGGAGGCGTTATGTGTGAGTGGAGCTGAAAGAGGTGGCGGGAATACTGACAGGAAAGTTTGGATGTCGATAACTGTTATCCTGGCACTGTTTATTTTGTTGGTAGTTATCTTAACATTAACCCTTTTATAAAAGTTTTTAGGCTCTGCCGGTTTATCTGGTGTGAGCCTTTGTTTTGTTTACCTGCATACCCTGTCACTATACGAATTGATACATATATTAAGGTGTACAACAAGTAAAGGAGGTTAAAGCTATGAGTGGATGTGACAACACAACTCCAGCTCCAGTTGGTGGTATGTGGACTTCTACAGGAGCAATATTAGTGCTCTTTATCTTGTTGGTTATCATCACTAAATCACTTTGGATTTAATTTTTGTGAA
The DNA here is from genome assembly GCF_002872435.1 of Paenibacillus sp. lzh-N1. Taxonomy (NCBI): domain Bacteria; kingdom Bacillati; phylum Bacillota; class Bacilli; order Caryophanales; family Paenibacillaceae; genus Paenibacillus; species Paenibacillus sp. lzh-N1. The sequence goes on from NZ_CP025696.1 coordinate 4,244,055, forward strand.
GAAAAGGCTGTTGGACCACACACACTTTTTTTACTTCACTCAGTACAACTCCAAAAAACGTGCACTGACCCTGCTAGCTGTGCTGGCGGGGTATCTTTTTGTATTAGAGGGAGGCATTCAGTTGGGGGAAATTAAGTCCAAAGGATAATCGTGTAGCTGGGCTTTTGCTAGACACTAAGTATGGCAACATTGTATTCATAAAGTGTCTCGGATATAACTCCAAGATACTCCCCTGCTTGAGGTTGGTTAGTTAATGTCTGAAGGGTACTGACCAGTAGTACCCCAAGCTTCGCCTTCAACTTTGTTACCGCCAGCTCGGAATTGAATTACGTATTCCCCTGATGGCATCCCGTTAGGGTATGAATTAAGACTAGTCCACGTTAATGTATCACCTTTGCCAACAGTTTTATTAAGGCATTCTCTCCCGTTACCCTGCAAGCTCCACGAAATTGTGTTGCTTCCTGTATTCTTCACTTTAATCTTTACATGTCCATAACCTTTTTTGACAGTAAACTCCATCGTCGGACTTGTCCCGCCAAGAACCTCATGTACTTCTTGACCAGTTGACTGGATAACTATACCTCCATGCCCCTTTGGTAATTCAACCCCCATAAATGGTGTGGCGGAAGCAGCCAGTGTAGCTACTGCCGTAAGAGCCAATAGACCTGTAAGAATGATTAATGTGTTTTTAAACTTCATCAAAATCCGTCCTCCCGAATGGTATAATTTGTACTACTGACCAATCATAGCACATAAAAAGGAATAAAATGTACATTTATATTAACAAAATGGTAAAAAAATATTAAATATTCGAAAATGCATATTTCATTTGAATATTGCATGACAAATATTTCAAAACTTATTGACAACTGTTAAATTATGAACAACAATAGAATGCAATAATATATAAAGTTTGGAATTTCTGTATGAAGGGTGGATATGATATGAAGCATACACCTACGATCCGAGCAGAATTAGATAGATACATACAACAAAAAGGGTTGAGCTTAGCGCAATTCGGACAACTTGCAGGCATGAATAGGGGAATAATAAGTGCTATTGTGACAGGGAATAAGTCAATGTCTGTTAACCAGCTTGACCGAATCACTGAGGCTATGTGTTTGCCAGAGGGAGAGTTTTACGATCTGTTTATAGAAAACTTCATCATCGACCATCCCCCGAATATGAGGCGAATCGAGCCGTTTTTGTTTCGCTGTGCGGAGTTGGACAGGTTGGATGCGATCCGTCGAGTAGTGGGAGCCATCATGGACAATCTACTGTATTCACCCAAGCTATTTGAAATTGCAGAAGGATTGTTGGCGCAGGGAAAAAATGCGGCTGCATTGGTGCTCTATGAGGGGGTGGCTGAAACAGAGAGATATCAACATTCTGAACGTTTGGCAGTCTGCCAATACCGTATATTCACCATTCAAATCGGAGACGATCAAAGCCGAAATGTTAGGGTAGCAGCCGTTTTTGAGGCTTTTGTCGAACGCCTAGATGAAATAGATCAGCTTGATGCATTGAAGGATTTAGCTAACGTGTACAGGTCTTTGCGTAAATGGGACAAGGTAGACGAAATGGCAAGGCAAATGAGGGCTAAAGCTGAAATCCAATATTCGTTTGTCCATAACGAGAAACACAAAGTTGGAACGCCAGAAAAGAAAACAAGAGGACCGTTATTTGGATACATTGCTTATGCTGACCTGTTGTGTGCCAGTGTTTGTGAAGCCCGGGGCGATTATCAGCAAGCTTTACAATATACATACACCTATGCGGATTTAGACTGGGTTAAAGAGGACGACGAGGATACTAAGTACTGGATGAACTTGTTCAGTCAGTGGGCAGAAGGTAATACTTACGTATATAAGCTTTTATCTGGAGATATAAATGTGCTGCATGATTATGTTGAATATATTGTAGCGACATCAGAGACTAACGAAAATGAAAAGATATCAAAACTGCTTAATGTTTTAATTGCCGCAAACCAATATAGCATAGATGTAGACGATATACTTAAACGATTTGAAACTCTTATTGGGACTTTTTCGCAACAACCATCATCAGATGATATGTATACCCGACAAGTGATACCGGATTATATCGCGTGGTTTGGTTACGAGTTAGGTTTTTATTATTTACATCGAGGGAAGTACATTGATGGCTTTAAATATTTGATGAATGCAATGGTAAAGTCACATATAATAAATAATGAAACTTACTTTATAAACTGTATGGGGTTATTTGTTCGTTTTCAAGCCCATGCGGTTCCTGAAACTAAAGCTGAGTATTTCAATCTTATTGAAAGGGTGTGGGAAAACAATGTTCAAAAAAATGGTGCTTCTAATCATTGCGGCTAGCTTTTTGTTGATTGTTACTGTGCCGGATCAAGCCTTTAACCACCACCATAGTATTCAGCCTAACGTTACCATTGGAGGATTTTAAAAGCTAAAGCTCTGCCAACCTTATGGTTGGTAGGGCTTTCTTTAGTTCAGGAATTACCACACATACGGCAGAATAACTATCTGAGGTGATCAGCATGAACCATACATATAAAATGTTAAAGTCGGATATAGAACTATTTACAAGCTGCATTAAGACAGTAAGAGTATATGTAGTACAGTCGTTGGGTGGGGATTTGATAGATATTGTGGATTACGGTGGAGTAGTGGAGAAAATTACACCAGAGCCGATCAAAATTAACGGATCTTACTTCTTTCATATGTAGTTTGAATTTAGAGTAGAAGTAAAAGAACCTACCAGATTGTAGACGGTGTCCCTTAAAGGTAGACCATATCAAAAAATAGGAGGGGAAAATGATGAAGAAAAGAATATTTCTGTTCTTGATTTTATCTTTATCTATAGCAACTACGATAGGTGCAGCTTCAGCTTCACCCAGTAAAACTAGTGGAAACAACATAATTTCTCAAAGATCGGGCGGAAGCGCAACTGTAAAAGAAGCCTTTAGTGTCCCTAAAGGATGGGGTCATGTTAAACTTTGTATGAAGAATCACTCTGATCATCCAGTAAGAGTAAGTTTAACTCACAGCGGTTCAAACAAACTATATATTGAAGCATTAGTAATAGCTCCTCATGACACAGTGACTTGGAAATCTACTGACCAAGGTTTTAGCGACGGTTTGCGTTCTGGAGACTACATACTTCAGTGGAGAGGCAGCGATTATAAAGTTGACGGAGAAACATGGGGAGTAGCTGATTCACAGCCTGGAAACCTCTAAATTCCCTAGGAATACAACTTGTCCTTCTGGCCATTTGATGAGAAAGGTTAACTGTTCGAGCCAGCAAGTGAATTAATTCCCTTAATTGGTCGGGAGAGCTTTTTTCGTTGATCAATTTGAATTTAGAGTAGATGTGAAAAAGGACTCCGCTGGTATGTAACCAGTATGGAGTCCTTTATTGTTTATTATTTAGTTGAATACTCTCTTACTTCAAACGTGAGTATTTTGTTGAATATTACGTAGTCATTACGACTGCTGAATGGTCCTTTGTTGTTATTATGTTTATCGATCGCAAAGAATGAAGGGCCTCTACCTGCATCTTTAGCATCATACCAAGCGACGAAGGCATTCAATTCTTTTTTACTTAGATCGAATTCTTTATCAAATCCATTATCCATTGTTACAGTCAGAATAGCGCGGTCACCAGTTGGTTGCGACAATCCATCTGTATCCGATGATCCAGGCGTTGTAGACGGATCAGGCTTTGTTGATGGGTCAGGCGTTGTAGACGGATCAGGTGTCGGTTTAGGATCTGGCGTTGGAGAAGGTTCGGGTGCTGTTACTATGTCTTTACTGTTAAAAAAGTCGATTTCCCTGATGTTAATTGTTTCTTTTGATAACCCCATAAAAGAGACGAATCTAACATTTTGTTGTAACGGAATTTTATTGAGTTGCCCAGTAAAAGCACTATCGTTACTTTCATTTATACCATAAGAACCTAGATAACCAGTATCACGTCCATAGAAAACTATTCTGGATACTTTGGCATCGCTTTTAAGTTTAAAAGAATCGATATTTTTGATTTCTCCTAAATCAATTACAATCATTTTACCAGCAGGCATTGAGTAACTTGTTTCTTCATTATTATCTGTAACAAGAGATGTGTTTTCAGGGCTTGTTGCTCCGTATATATACATTGCTGCTGCTGTAATAGCTGCATTTTTTCCATTAGCATATCCTCCAGTGTAGGCACTCACAGATGACCATGGAATAAAAATGGTAATAAGTAAGGCGAAGCACGAAATTAGATTAAGCTTTCTTTTCATGAATAAATCCCCTTTTTGTTTTATTTGCTTAGTAAGCATACAAATAATAAAGAGGAATGTCTAAACATTTATGTCTATATATTCAAAATAAAGTTTGATAGTAGATTTTAATTCATACTCTCTCAAGTTCACCATAACTGAAAGGTCTTTTTTTTGTTTTGCGACAAGCTATGCGATACTCCGACATGACTCTTCAATTAGTATAGAGAAAGTTTAAATACTATGGAGGTGTCGTATGATAAAGGGATTGCAAGAGGATTAATCGTATTTTTACTAGCTGCTATTTTTTCGTTCAAGGCGTTTATGCTGAACCGACAGCAATCAACCAACAAGCAGCAGCCGGACATTCTGCTGTATGTACGATTGACAGAGATAGAGCCGAAGAAAACAGAAAGGAGTCACTTAAGGGCTATCCGACCAAAAAAGGATATGACCGTGATGAATGGCCAATGGCAATGTGTGCAGAAGGTGGCGCAGGTGCTGATATAAGAATACATAACCCCTAGTGATAACCGGGGAGCAGGTAGTTGGGTAAGTCATCAGTTAGATAAGTATGCTGATGGCACAAAGGTAAGGTATGTGAAATAAAAACAAGGACTCCCCAGGTAAATGGTATGAGTCTTTTTTATACCCAATAAAAAATAAATATGCAAAAATATAGAATATATTTATAGATAAGCAAGTTTATGTTTAGACACATTTCCTCAATTAAATTATTCTTAGTTCTATTAAAAATATTGGAGGATTATTTAATGAAGAAAGCATGTATAACAGTTTTATTTTTAGTTCTTTTATCTCTTCCCTTGTCGAATGTTTTTGCAGCTGAAGCAGAGTATTCAGAAAATCTAGTTCCACATATGACAACTAACATTTTTCCATCTGGAGTAGCGAGTGCTAGTAATGAATATTCATACGCATATGAGGCGTTTAACAAAGAATTTGCTACTATTGCTAGTGCGTGGACATCAAGTACAACTTCTGCTTGGCTAAGATATGACTTTCCTAAAGCCGAAGTTATTGAGCAATATGTGATATATCCACAGACAACGGCAACTGACCGTGCCCCTAAAGATTGGACTTTCGAAGGCTCAAATGATGGGGTTACTTGGAATGTGCTAGACACTCAGTCAAATATCACTGGATGGGTAGATAGCACTCCCAAAAAATTCACTTTCTCTAACCCTAATTCATACAAAGATTATAGAATTAATATTACAGGCAATAATGGAAGTCAGTATCTAGCTCTTAGCGAATTAGAGATGATGTCTAAAGTATCGAGTTCCACTCCTAATCCAGGAACAGAGGACCCGGACCAAACTTCAAACGGGGATCATGCTATTCTAGTAGTCACCATGACAACTGGCTTAGAGAAAGAATTCGATCTGAGCATGAAAGAGGTAAATGACTTTATCGCTTGGTATGAAGGTAAGCAGGCTGGTTCTGGATCGGCTTCATATGCCATTAATAAGCACGATAACAATAAAGGCCCGTTCAGTAGCCGTAAGGACTACATGCTGTATGATCGTATCCTAACATTTGAAGTAAGTGAATATTCTAAATAAATTTAAAAGCTCTGCTAACCTTAATTGGTCGGTAGAGCTTTTAACTGTTCACGCCTCTTATAGTGTATCAAGGTATTCTTTCTGGAAATTGATAAAATCTTGCACACTATCGTGATAGGTAAATCTACCGCCATTTTTATCAATAATCCAGTTGATCTTCTCGTCATTTAACAAGACTCCATACATGCAGTGATGAAGCAGTTCAATTTGCTTTTCATCCCTAATTCGGATCAAGTGTTTTTCTTGTTCGTCAATGAGATACCATTTCGTTTCTGCTTCATCCGCATCCGCATCCACATACAGTATTGATACCGACAAGGGGAAGGGCCAGTCAAACCAATGTTCTCGCTTGTCTTCTCCATAACCTTCAAATGCCATGGTTATTTCCTCCTACTTGGATAATTTCCTGATTAGTTTAAATGTATAAACGTGCTATGATTGTACGCTTTATTGATAACTGTTTTTTGGGAACTCGCAGCTATTCTTAGCCTTTCGCATCTTGGCACCAATGCGGTGAATGACTTGCCGTTTGAGGTTGGCACGAACTGCGATGCGTCTGTTTAGACTGGGGTAATAGGGGGACGAACTTTATTGTAAATCCCTCATTTGCTCAATTTGTAAAGGCAATGCTAGTTCAAGAGAGAATTTTCGGTAGCCCCTTTTGGCAATGGACGACGTAGGCTTTTAGGAATACACACGTTAAAATTACTGCTGTTCTTGATTTATCCTACTGGCTCAGGAATATCGCCCCCATAATCTTTCCATGGCTTCACGTGCGCCATCGTAAACTTCTGCAAAAGTTTAGTGTAACTTTGGCAACGTCTATTCCGTAATTGTTGCATAATAGTTGTGTCCGCTTTCGTCGTTCATTGTTTTGATCTATACAGTATACAGAAACGCCGGGTAACAAAGATGTTGAATGCTTTGTTACCTGATATCGAACGCTACCACCAATCCTCTACATTATTCTGCTGAGCGAAGACGGATACGCTCTATATTGTAATCATAGAGGGCTAGGATGGTGCCAAAAGATCATTACATTTCTCGTTTGGAAATAGCCATTATACGGTATTAAACCTCCAATGATCTGAAGTTTATTTTTCTGTACTAAGAATATAATTTGTCCATAACACATCAGGAGGCTGCATACATGTCATGTCAATAAGACTCGAAGGTAATGGATTAAGGGAAAGCAGCCGCATCATACCGGAATATAAGGAAGCGTATCTAAAACTCATGAACGACAGTTAACGGCGCGGCAAGCCAGAATTGGATGATCAGAAAGTGCAGCTAATCAAGCAAGCGCTAATAAATTCCTACAACTCACGTACGGCTGCCACACGGTGAAGGTGATTTTAGCTGGGTTAAGTTGGAGAATATTATTTCTGCAGTACATAAAAGGCCCTAGGTAACCGGGGCTTTTTTTACGTCCTCTACCACGTTGAAAATATGTTTACTATTTAATATTTTTCGTTTATATTAATATTTGGAAATTAGTTCTTTCACAATTTTTTCCTACAAAGCTAGATTGAATTAACAGAGGAGATTATTTCATTGAGCATTTCATTAAGAATAGAACGCAAATCCGGTGGTGAACCAATCGAGTTTGTAAAAGGTGAGATCATTGGCTTTACTTATAATAATAATAGTTCCATAAAGCTTTCAGCTAAGTCTCCAAACTTGAATCATTCGCTACATATTCGAAGCAAAATTCCGCTTCATTCGCTTCCTTCAGTTGTAGACAATGCGGATAATTCCAACATGCTGTATACATGGGCAACCACAGAATATAAACCTGATAGTGAAGATTACTATCGCAAATGTAATATCCAAATCAATACAATCCGAGATATTACATTTACACACGCTTATGTAGATAAGTATCAAGAACAGATTGATACTAGCAAAGAGATCCTTGAGTTTGAACTTGTTTTAAAACAAAAAGAAGATCAATTGGGAAAAATTCAGTACAGTCCTCAGGTAGAACCTAAGGAAACAAGAGAACAGGATGAGTCTGATGCCTCGAAAAAAGTATTGGAAGGTGCATACAGTAAGAATATGTTAGTGTATGCAGGAAATAATACTTTTCCGTTTGAAAATCCGATGGTAGAACTAGAAAAGACTTGGGTGCGAGGCGTAGAGAAGGTAAAGAATTCAACAGATACTGTAATACATTATCCTGATCGTAAAGCATTTGCATTAGTAGCTGTTCCTATAGCTTGAAAGAAGTACGGGGACATCACAGCCAATTTACTTCGACATTCCCTTGATTACAAACCAGGGAATTTACACTTTAACGAGTGGTCATATGAGGCGCAGCAAGTTAAAAAATCTAAAGAGCACATCGCAATAGTTAATGATGAAGTTAAAAAAGCTAATGCTAAAAAAGTTAAAAGTTTTTCATATAATGGTTCTAAGGGATTAGAAAGTGATAAAGATTTATATAATGCTTTTCACAAAATGAAGTACAAAATAGATGGAACATATGTAAACGGGCAATGGAAAATTACTACAACGTATTCTGATGTCTATAATTTTGAGTATAATTTTAAACAAATGTTTACTGGGAACAACAAACTTGGTTGGGCTGCAGCAAACCTAACAAATTTAATGGAATCATGGGGAACACTAAATGAGTATACGTCTTATGTTACAGTAACTGATACAAGAAAAGCTTGGAAGTGAGGTGTGAATTGCGGATGAAGCGTAGATATATCTTTATTTTGATCTTGCTCTCTCTACTAGTTATAACTACTACTATAATTTTTTTAGTGAATTTGGGGGATAATACGAAGTATAAATACCCATCAGGCAAAGATACCGTAGAATATTTTGGTGACGGGACTTTTCAAATTTATAGAGGGGGGCCGCACGACCCTTTAATTCTTTATAATCATCTTGCTGATCCGCTGGAAAATACTGTTGATAATATTGTGTCATATAAGATAAAAAAAAATATCGTATATGTGGTTGGGGAAAATGGCTTCATTAAATTGGATTCAAGTACCAACACGTACGAGCAAAAGAAACGGATTTCTGACTTTACTTCCAAAGATAGAGAGATATTCAATAAATTAATGGAAAAGTAGAGGATACCATAAGCAAATATGGTAGCAAGGGAGTTCTAGCTTGTTCACAAGTCCTATATGCACACAAGAAGAACTTTATCAAAAGTATATACAAGCCAAAATGTTGACTCTTAATATTAGAGATTTACCTAATATATTTTGTCGACTTCATAATTTTGATCAATTGCGTTTTAAAGATGACACTGAGGTTGGTTTCTGCAATTTCAGTTCTAAACTCTCGTAGAATTTTATTTCAGCGGCAGCCTTGGAAGAGGAAATATAATCCTAGACTGCCGTAGCTTTATTAAAATTAACATTCATCGTTAGCTTGCTCAGGAAACGAACTTTAGAGCTGCATCAATATATATTTTTAACTAGCTAGTTTCAGCCCCACAGCAGAGCTAAGGACCAACCCTATACACAAAATGCGCATTAAACCGCGGGGCTCACTATAAAGGATCATGCCGAGGATAGCGCCTCCAGAAGCGCCAATTCCAGTCCATACAGCGTAAGCTGTCCCCATCGGGAGTGTTTGCATTGCCAACGATAAAAATATAAAACTTAGGCCAAAACCAGTAATCAAAAGAGTCAGCGATTTCCAACTGCGGGTTTGATTGAACCTGTTTATAAGCAGAACCCCGATCATTTCAAAAATGCCCGCTAAGATCAAATACACCCAATTCATAGTCCACTTACCTCCTCTTTCTTCTTACTAAGCATTTTTAGTCCAATCACTCCAATAAGTAGCAGCCCGATTAAAGCTACTTTCGAAACACTTATGTCTGCGCCAAACAATAGAATTTCAGCTACTACAGTTCCAGCTGTCCCTAGCCCGACAAATACAGCGTATACAGTTCCAACCGCTAATGAACGAGACGCCTTGATCATCAAATAAAAGCTGATGTAAATTGCAATTACTGTACCACTCCATTCCCAAAAACTATCCGCATGCTTTAACCCACTGACCCAAGCAACCTCGAATATAGCCGCCACAATGACTGAAAACCACGTTTTGTTCATAACACGCTCCTCCTTAAACTTCTTATTAAAAATTGGGCAAAAAAGAAAAAGATAAAAGCCCGAAAATAAACCGCAATGCGGTTATCTCCCAGGCTTTTATCCCTCCGTGTCACAGCCACTTGGCTGTGCGTTTTCTCTTGGACCAGACCAATCTTGCGATTGCGGAACCCTAGAAAACGTTTTTATTCAGTTATTGGCTAAAATCATACTAACACGCGATGTAACATGAGTCAATTTACAACTCCACCACTAACCTGCCAGTTACTTTAACGCCGATGCTTAGTCTACAACTGCATTTTCACTGGATTCGCCTGGTTGGGTGTATTCTCCATTTAACTGAATGCCCGGTCACGGAGTCGTAGCTATACATATATTAAGGTGAAAACAATTAAAGGAGGGCTAAAGCTATGAGTGGATGTGCAGGTGTGTGGACTTCTACAGCGGCAATTTTGGTGCTTTATATCCTTTTGGTTATCATCCTTAAATCGTGTTGGGTTTAATTTTGTGAAGAAAATTGTATAGTGCCCCATCAACAAGTTCAATACCCTTATTTCTTTGGTAATCTGCCCGAAATCAGATTAGATAACAAGCTCTGCCGACCGATTAAGGTTAGTAGAGCTTGTTTTATTTGAGCATTTTCTTGATTAGCTTTAATAACTCAGAAGCGCTATGATCCACTTTCATGCGTCAATGGTATTTTTATCAATGGTGCCTGCTCTAACGGAGAGGTAGTATCCAATGTTAATGAAAACGGGAATAAGAGTGGATATATTCAAAATAAAGGGGGAAATGTTTCTGTGGTGTTTTTTAATTACCAGCACGCCCTATCACAGAATGTATTCTTACATATATTAAAGTGACGACAGATAAAGGAGGTTAAAAGGCATGGGTGCATATGAAGGTAATGGCGGCGGCGGTGTATGGACTTCTACAGCGGCGATTTTAGTGCTCTTTATTCTCTTAGTTATCATCACTAAATCACTTTGGGTTTAATTTGTGAAAAGAACTGTTGGATAATATCACTTCACTCATGGAGTGTAAAAGAAGGTTGATTCCAATAAGCGCATAAGCTATTTGGCAATAGCCACAGCATTCGCTGTTCTTTTGGTGGGTGCTTGCTGAATTTCTGCCATAATAGTTTTGCGCTTATTGGGTTTCGTCGGAAAGGGGAACGTCTCATTGAAGGGTTTATTAGCCTATACCGAATGCCTTTTCTTCAAGATCTTCTATAATTTCTAACGCAACAAAATATCCAAAAAATAATGTTAAAATATCCTCATATCGTTTTCCTGATCCTCTTGCGCTACTCAATATTATGTTTTGACTTTCTTGTATTTCTCTTTTATGGAGTGATAGAGAAACCACAGATGAATCAGGAGCGATCAGATCCACCATTAGAGTTGACAACTTTTTCTGAAACTCTTCAATTGGAAAGTCATTATTTTCTTTTGAGTACAGTTGCATAGGTTCAAGTGGATCTTTAAATGTAATCGGGTATTGAGTATTGAAGACACCTTCATTAGCTATTTTGTCAGCAATTAATTTCCCGAAAACGATACCCGCTGCAAATGCTTGCCCAGGGATTCTTCCCATACCTAGATCACCATTAAATTGAGCTTCTCCAGTAGCAAAAACACGATTCAAGTTTATAACTTCAGCATTAGCATTGATTTCGATTCCTCCTGAAGAATAGTGCATTGTTGGTGTGATTTTGATTCTTTTATTTTTAACCACCTTAGTGCTAAATCCATATTTTTTAAATCTTTCATTCAATATAGTTTCATCAGCATGGCTCATATCCAAGTACATATCCTTTTTTTGCTTGATGCAATCTAGTTCAAAATGTAAAATCTCGTCAATCATTTCGTGGTAATCATCTCGAGCAATAGCATCACAAATATACTCATCTTTTAATAGTTGAATTCCTTCCTCATCTACTATTTTCCCTTGACTTAAAGATACAACTCCGCCCAATAAAATTTGTCTTCCATTATATATTGACCAAGGATGAGACATTACAGTAGACATTCCCTTTAATCTTGCGCCTATTTTTTTAGCTAGGATAAGCGTTTCTCCAGTCGAACCCGGTGAATTATCATTGTAATTAAATTGTCCCGCATATCCTCCTGTAGCTAATACCAAATAATTAGTATATATCCTGATAAATTGATCTAATTGAATGTCATAAAATAATGCGATAATTCCATCATCAGACTTTTCCAAATCAATCAAAATTTTATTACACAGCGGTTGTTCAATATGTTGTAACAAACAATTAATTAATTTTTTTCCTCCCTGTGATTTAATCAAACATTCAGGCATGATACCAAAGGATGTTTTCTCATAAGAGATTCCTAATTCCTCGAAAAAATTTATAACTATGTTGGAGTTTCTATATAGCGTTTCAATAACCGATCGATCTGCTCCACATTTATTAATCGTAAGATTAATAATATTGTTAATATCATTCTCCGATGGAACACGTGTATTTGCGGCTGCAAGAAAGGAGTTGCTTTGTTTGGGGGCATTCTTTTTTGTTGTGATGGTATACTTGATATTGTTTTTCGATAAATAATAAGCGACAGCAAGTCCCGAGATACCCGTACCGACAATCAAAATTGGAGTGTAGTGTTCTACGAATGTTACATTTCGTTCCATCATTCTATCTCCCTTTTTAAGATGCAGATATGATCATCGGCTAAATCTCACAGTCCGTTTTCCACTTAGATATAGATATACAGTAGTATATGGAGCCGTGATATCTAACAAGTCTCCTTACGTTAATTTGAATACGAGCACATTTGCAAAAGGAGAGGCAAAAAAGAGCCATTATACTCATATCTAAGAAAATATTACTTCTATTTAAAATATGTTTATTACCGATGAAGAATGGAATCTAAGTAAAATATTTTTCCTAATTGTACAAATTTATTACTTATTTTGTCAATATAATCTAAGAAGTAAATAACTCGACTTTGAGGCATGAAATTCAAACCAATCAATCTTTGAGGCACTAGCGAATCTTTTTTTGTTAATTAATTATACGGAGGTGTCTTTTTGATAAGAGGGTCGGCTTTCTAGGAGTGGAAAGCTTCTAGATTTTCAAAAGGGCATATTATATTACCGGGAAGCCGCTTCAAAATATATTTCAGAACATATCTTAGAACATAAGAATATAGAAGGAACAGCTATCAAAAATAGGGGAGCTGCTTTGTGATTTTATTACTGATTCTATTTTTAAAATATGAAATGGAGGGAATATTGTGCCACGAGCTTCGGTCATACTGCCAGTTTACAATAATGCGGCTTTTGTCTTGGAAGCAATACACAGTATTTTAACTCAAACTTATTCGGATTTTGAATTAATTGTTATTGATGATGGTTCGACAGATGGATCTACCTTTCTTATTTCACAAATATCAGACCCTAGAGTGATAAAAATCTTCCATAATACCAATCGAGGGTTGATCGCTTCTTTAAACGAAGGATTAAAAAGGGCCAATGGTGAATATATCGTTCGTATGGATAGCGATGATATTTCTACACCAGATCGACTAGCTGTACAAATCGCATTTATGGATCAAAATCCATTGGTTGATGTATGCGGTGCTGCTTTTACTTCATCTAGTGGAGGATCAATAAAGGTAAATCCGGCCAGTCATGACGAAATTAAAACATGGTTGCTATTTCACTGTTGTATCTGCCATCCTGCTGTAATCATGCGCAATAGCATGATCCGTCGGCTTGGCATTCAATATGATAGTAATTATCCCCATGCCGAAGACTACGAGCTGTGGAACCGACTAGCTTTCCAGGTACAAATGGCAAACCTCCCCATAAACGTATTGTATTATCGTCAACATAATGGACAAGTGTCCAATCAGCACAAAGCTATACAAGATGCTACTGCTCGGAGAATTCGTCAAAGACAGTTTAGTAAGTTGGGCTTGGAATTATCAGATGAAGAGAACCAGATTATGCTGGATATTCTTGAGTTTAAAATTAATCCCTACGATTATGGTAGCTACACCAGAGCTTTAGGTTTTGCCAACTGGGTGCTAGACCAAAACAGTAAGTATTTAGTTTATAACCAGGAAATGTTAAATATAGCGTTTTCAAGGTGTATATCCCATATTCCTTATTGACAGAGAGATAAGCAAGTGATCCTGTTGGACCGATGATACTCTAATGGCACAAGCTTGTAATGTTTTTACAAAAAGGTGATTAGGCTCTGCCGGTTTAGCTGGTTGAGTCTTTGTTTTGTTTAATCTGTATGCCCTGTCACAAAACGTATCTATACATATATTAGAAGTACAACAATTAAAGGAGGTTAAAACCATAGGGGCATGTGAAGGTGGCTACGGTGTGTGGACTTCTACAGCGGCAATTTTGGTGCTTTTTATCCTCTTGGTTATAATTACTAAAGCATTTTGGATTTAATTTTGTGAAAAAATTGTTATCACACTTCACTTTTTTTAAGATGGTAAAAGTTGAACCCAATGGCGCATAGGTTATTTGGCAGTAACCATAGTATTCTCTTCCTGTTAACTAAGTTTTTACAGCCTACTTAGGGAACCCTGCCACATTAGGTTGTTGCGCTTATTGGGTTCTACTGTCAGTGATCAGCATAAACCTTACTTACCGAAGTTTTTTTATTTCATTTTATGTTAAAAATGAAATCTCACATTATTCGCATAATATATTGACATATGGTCAATTTTAGAGAAAAATAGATAACAATAATATAAAAATTTTGGAATTTTTATGTGAAGGGTGGATATGACATGAAGCATACACCTACGATTCGGGCGGAATTAGATAGATACCTAAAACAAGAGGGTCTGAACCTAACGCAATTCGGGCATATCGCAGGCATTAATAGGGGGATAGTAAGTGGCATTGTAACAGGAAATAGTTCTATGTCTGTTAACCAAATTGATAGAATCACTGAGGCTATGGGTTTACCAGAAGGCTATTTTTACGACTTATATGTAGAAAACTATATTATCGACATTCCCCCTAATATGAGGCGAATCGAACCATTTTTGTATCGCTGTGCAGAGTTGGACAAGTTGGATGCGATCCGTCGAGTGGTGGGAGCTATCATGGACAATCTACTCTACTCACCCAAACTATTTGACATTGCAGAAGAATTGTTAGCGCAGGGACGATATGATGCTGCCCTATTGCTCTATGAAAGTGTAGCAGAAGTGGAAAAATATCAACATTCTGAACGCTTGGCCATCTGTCAATATCGGATTTTCACGATTCAGATTGATGACGATCAAAGCCGCAATCTTAGGGCAGCCATACTTTTCGAGCCTTATGTCGAGCGCCTAGATGAAATAGAACAACTTGATGCATTGAAGGACTTAGCTAATGTGTACAGGTCTTTGCGTAAATGGGATAAGGTTGATGAAATAGCGAGAAAATTGAGAGCTAAAGCGGAAATCCAATACACTTTGAAACATCAACAGAAGAAACTAAAGGATGACGAGTCTAAAAATAGTTTAAGTCGCCCCATGTTTGTATATATTACCTATGCTGACCTGTTGTGTGCAAGTGTCTGTGATGCCCAAGGCGATTATCAACAAGCTCTACAATATACATATGCCTATGCAGACTTGGAGTGGGTTAGAGAGACTGATGATGATACCCTATATTGGGTAGAAATGTATCAAGACTGGGCACGATGCAATATTTACGTTAATAAACTCCTATCTGGAGATACAAGTGTGCTTGCAGATTATGTTGAATACATAGCTGAAACAGCACATACTGTGGAGGATGAAAAACTCTCAAAGTTGTTGAACATTATGATAGCGGCTAACCGATATAATTTGAATGTAGATGATGTACTATCACGATTTAAGATAGACATTGATGCCTTTACCCATCTTCCGCTATCTACTGATATGTACACCCAACAAGTGGTACCTGACTATATTGCATGGTTTTGTTACGAAGTGGCCTACTATTATTTAAACAGGGGGAAGTACAATGATGGTTTTAAACAATTATTATGTGCTATGGTAAAAGCACATATACTAAACAATGAAACATACTTTATAAACTGTACGGGTCTCTTTGCACATTTCCAAGCATACGCGTCTCCAGAGGCCAGAGAAGAGTATTTTAAACTATCAGAAAAGGTGTGGTTAGACAATGTTGAAAAAAATGACACTGTTAATCGTTGCAAGTAGCTTTTTGTTTTTTCCCGTCCTGACGCAACATATTCAGATCCTTGTACAGGTTGGAGGTTCTTAAATGCAAAGGCTCTACTAACCTTATGGTTGGTAGAGCTTTTTGGTTAAAGGAATTGTTACACTATGCCCCGAATGAGTCACTGAGTGTTCAGTTTTAAAGCATACATATAAATATTTTGATGGTACAAAGTTATGACAAATTATATCTTCCCATGAAATGAGGTTTTTTAATGATTTTTGATCTAAGAGGGTCTGAATCTATGACACCGCAGGTGGGCATCTTTTATTCAATGGTGGAGGGTAATTACAACCGATTAAAATCCATCGTTCAAGATATGCAGCAAAGCGAGTTAGATTATAAAGGGCCAGATCATAAGTATAACAGCACTTCCCAGTTAATTAGGCATTTGTCATATGTAGACTTGAAATGGGTTTACAGAATAAAAGGAGAAGATATTCCTGAATATCTTGAGGAAAAGTATGGTCCTATGGTTGATAAACATAATAATATTCCGCAAAGCAGGGATATTTCACTTAAGGATCTCTTAGCGAATTATAATTTTGTGATTAATTTATTGGAATCTGGCACATATCTGATCATAGCCGGTATCACCAAGCAAATATAAATCAACTTCGGAAATGGTATAGCCAACAACAATAATTTCTCTATTGAG
The DNA here is from genome assembly GCF_002872435.1 of Paenibacillus sp. lzh-N1. Classification (NCBI taxonomy): domain Bacteria; kingdom Bacillati; phylum Bacillota; class Bacilli; order Caryophanales; family Paenibacillaceae; genus Paenibacillus; species Paenibacillus sp. lzh-N1. Next base: position 4,260,870 of record NZ_CP025696.1, read on the forward strand.
AGTAACTCCAATCGTTGATTAACGGTCTCTATTTCTTTCGTAAGCAGTTTGAATATAGAGTAGAAGTGGACAATGTAATCTGCCCGAATGTGTATTTTTTATGTCAGACAAAGCTCCCCTTACTTTGACAATCAATAAGCCGTATGTTTATGGATGAAGATAAATAGGAAGGAAAACTACTTCACAATTGCTCTCTTATTTTCAGTTTTGTCCCCGCTATCAGCTTCGGCAGATGCAGCAAGCGTTACTCATGACACCTATACAAACTCTTTAAATCAAGAATTAGTTTCATCTCAATTAGTAATTTTTAAAGATGACACAGCATATACAGATGTATCTATTGTCGGGAAAAGAGTGAAATTTTCGATTAGTGGTTTAGAAAACCCGTTTAACGCTAATTATTATAATCGATTAGTCTGGACTAGTACTGATGAAGAACCAAATATAAAAAATATACTGACAGTAAAAATTGCGCCAAAAACAGGGTCGCTTTACAGTTTCAGCAACTATGAAAACCTTTCACTGATAAAACAAAAAATCAACTCTGACTCACCAGTATATGGATAGATTCAATTAGAATCCAAAGAGTGGGCTAAAGCGGGATCAGCTATAATCAAATACTAGAAAATTCCTAATGTGTAGTGTAAGTGAATACTCTAAATAAGCGAAATCCCCGCCGACCAGCTAAGGTAGTGGGGATTTTTTAAAATAAAAAAAGACTCCGCCTATCCATTACAATTATTGGTTATGGGTCCAGCTGTTAGAGCCTTGTTTATAAAATTTATAAAGAAAAGCGGGCAAGTGGGACCTAAGCTGATACAAGTTTGAAGAAGCTATAACTGGCGGGATTGGTAGTTTGGTGATCATTTAACACAAAAAAAGCAGGAAGAATTCTTCCTGCTTTTTGCTTGAAAATAATTATTAACGTCTGCGTTGTCTATCATTCACGCTAAACAGATTAACAGCCAGTGCGTTACCTCTTGCACGCGCAGTGGCTCTTTGATTGGAACGGATGTTTAATCTTCTTCTTCTCAATTCACGGTTGCTGTGTCTTCTGCTCATAATATCACCTCCCTTCAAAGAAATGAAGGTACGGTTAAATCTTAATGATGTTTATGCTTACGCTTGGAAATTTTGATATTTAATGCGTTAGTTGCGAGTGCATTTCCGCTTCCTGTTTTAGCAGCTGCGGCTTGAAAGACTTTAACGACCAGATATCTGTTTTTCCCGATGCGATGCTTATACGTTTTAACTCTATTTCTGATCATCTGCATAACTCCTTTGCTTTAGGTCTGCTATATACATATGTCAATTGTGCTAGTAATGTATCAGCATAAATCTACTAAAGACAAAAAAGAAGCTAGTACCTATGTTCCTAAATGTTTAACAAAAAAAGCTCATACTAGCCTGCGTTCGCCTTCCCAACTTTACGTTATAGGGGAAGGCTACAGTAGGTTCACATGAGTCAAATTTCCATTTGTTTAGCTAATAAAAGTAAATAGTTCAAGATCAGAGGGGAACTATTTCGGATAATGGGGGGGATATAATAGTAGAGACAATATAGGTTGCTGAAAAGGAAAGAATAGTTGTGAAACACACATAGTAAACATAATAATAATATAAAACCGGCTCGCCTAGGCGGCCGGTTTTATATTCGTGGTAGTATAACGGGGAAGAAAGCACGATAAATCAGTGGAAGTCCCGGAAGAGTCCAACAACCTTGCCCAATATGCTGACGTGTGTCAGGCGAAGCGGTTCAAAGGCTGGATTTTCAGGTTGAAGCCGGATATGATCTTTTTCTTTGTAAAAGGTTTTAACTGTAGCCTCGTCTTCATCTGTCATAGCTACTACAATGTCTCCGTTATCAGCGGTCTGCTGCTGACGTACGATTACATAGTCTCCGTTAGCAATACCAGCTTCAATCATGCTTTCGCCTACAACAGATAACATGAATATTTTATCCTCACCAACAAAGTGTTGGGGAAGAGGAAAGTAATCTTCAATATTTTCTGTCGCCGTAATAGGAAGACCAGCGGTTACTTTGCCGACGACGGGAACACGACTAATGGAGTAATTAATCAAGTTGCTGTTATCCGATTCGTCTTGACCAAGTAATTCAATAGCCCGTGGTTTCGTAGGATCGCGGCGAATGAGTCCTTTTTTCTCCAAACGATCCAAATGACCGTGAACCGTAGAACTGGAGGCCAATCCGACTGCCTCGCCTATTTCGCGTACAGAAGGGGGGTATCCCTTTAGACGCACTTCATTGCGGATAAATTCAAGAATGGCCTGCTGGCGGCTCGAAATCTTAGACATACCGTATCAACCCCATTTAGTAACGTTTGGGAAAATTATAGCATAGAACCTCCGTTCGTACAAACGTAAGTTCTAAATAATCCTTAAAAATATTTACGAACTTTTGTTCTGTTTTCTATTGAACAAAACAAACGTTCGTGTTATATTGTGAAAAACATAAGAACAAACGTTTGGAGGACGCGGCCAATTATGAAATATAGCACTTATCAAAGTATTTTCCCGATGAACTTAGAGAATTTACAGGAGACTCGAAAAGAGGGTAAGGTGCGTTTGTTACAGGTTATTACCAATACTCTTTTACTCAAGCTTCTTATTCTAGTAATTATCGTTTGGGTTGCAGGGGCAGGTGTACTTACGGTTTTCGCAGCACCTTCAGTTTCTAATAAAGAGGTGATTAAGCTGACCGTACAACCTGGAGATACGTTATGGAAGATTGCCGTGAATCATAAACCGGAACGAATGGATACACGGGTATATATTGAAGGAATTATGCGTATTAACGCTTTGGAGGATCGGGGAGTGCAGGCAGGTCAGGTGCTTAAGCTTCCACACTTCTGATCTATAAGACTATAGAGCTTGTCAAGGAGCGCAATGCGGGAGCCTTGACAAGCTCTTTTCTACATGTCAAAGTGTATTATATCTTTGCTTTTATGGAGGGGACACAATTTGGATATAGACAGCTTGGTACAGCGCATTAATGAATTAGCACGCAAAGCAAAAGCCGAAGGATTGACAGAAGAGGAAACCACAGAGCGCGCCAACCTTCGGGAAATTTATTTAGGCAACATTCGCCGTAATTTTCGGCAGCAGCTTGAAACCATTGAATTTGTGGACGATGATACGTCGAAGGGAAATGGCGGGCTGAAGCATTAATGTCGCTAAAGCCTGCATCATTTGCCTTTGTTTTAGGTATCTTTCCTGGTATCTATATAGATCAGCTTTAAGGCAGTTGTTTTAATGTAATATTTATTGGGAAGGGAATTGAGAGATGGCCCGATCATTTGAAAGAAAAGTACGTAAAAACACAGCGCATTTAAATAAAACGCGCAAGAAACAAGGCATTCAAACCATTAACGGCGTAGGTTCAGCAATGGACATTTTCCGTGGCCGTAATATTACTGTGCCAATCATGCTGGCTGGTCTTGCTGTATTGTACATGCTTATGAGTTACTTTTTGACTAAGACCGGCATGCGGGGAATGGATTGGCTGGTATTTGGCTTGTACTTGATGCTGGCTGTTATCTTCTTCATTCGCCGTCCTTATTTAAAAGTGGGAAAAGATACCCTTTATATGTTAAAAGGTGGCAGAGAACGGCCGATGACGGCAGGGGACATGAAAGCCATCAAAATTGAAAAGGGTTACGTTACCGTTGAAAGAAAAGGGAAGGGCGGTAATTTTATTTTTACAAAATCACTGGGACGCTATGATACGGATGCCATCGCAGAGCGCCTTGAAAAGTTTGCACTATCCAATCAGATACAGGTAGATAAGAAATAACCGATTTAGCCTGTAGCTCTGTAAGTAAGGCCGTATGATGTTATTTTTTCATATAACATGGTGCGGCCACTTGCTTAATATGGGCACACATAACGATCTGATTCGTGACCAAACAGACAATCTTACATATACAGTGGAAAGAGAGTGGATAATTCATATGACGATTCAGGCGATAATGTTTGATCTTGATGATACCCTTCTGTGGGATGAACGTAGTGTAGAAGAGGCATTTGATGCAGCGTGTCAAACAGGCTCCCGAGAAACAGGCGCTGATCCGAAAACGCTGGAAGAAGCCGTACGCAAGGAAGCGCGCGCTTTGTATGAGTCCTATGAAACCTTTAGTTTTACTCAAATGATTGGCATTAATCCGTTTGAAGGACTGTGGGCGAATTTTACAGCAGGTGAGCAACCTGAATTCCGCCAATTGGAACAGTTGGCTCCTGCTTATCGTAAGGAATCATGGCGCAGAGGGCTTCAGCAACTGGGGATAGATAATGAGGAGTTGGCGGAAAAGCTAGCTGCCCAATTTGCTTCGGAAAGACGTGCACGTCCACATGTATATGAAGAAACGTTTGAGATTCTGGAACAATTGAAGGGGCAATACAAGCTGTTATTGCTGACAAATGGTTCCCCTGATCTACAACAGGAGAAGCTGGATGGAGTTCCTCAATTGGCTCCTTTTTTTGATCATGTTGTCATTTCAGGTTCTTTTGGTCGGGGCAAGCCTGACCCTTCTATATTCCAGCATGCTTTGGGACTTCTAGGAATTGAACCTGGACAAGCTTTAATGGTAGGAGATAAGCTGACGACTGATATTCAAGGGGCTTTGGCAGCTGGTGTCCATTCGGTGTGGGTGAATCGGAACGCTAAAACCAATACTACAGAAATCAAGCCGAAGTTCCAAATCAAGCATTTGTCTGAGTTGCATGGAATTATTCAATCTTTAAAGTGAGAAATCTACAGTTTTCTAAAACAAGTATCAAGAAAACTCCCTTCGCTCGATATGCTACAGAGCGGAGGGAGTTTTCTTATTGACACCATAGATCTTAATTATGCTGTAGTGAATGTTGGATCTTCGAACGGTTCGGCAATCCAGCCATTTTCTTCGATGAACAAGCGGACTGCGACGATCTTTTGATTTTCCATTAAAGTGAAGAAGTGAGGTGTATTTTCAGGTACGGAAATAACGTCACCTGGTGAAAGCTCTACATTAAAATAGCCGATCTCTTCAGAGCCTTTAATGATGAAAATGCCTTTACCAGCAACAATGGCACGGATCTCATCCTCGGTATGGGTGTGAATTTGCTCGAACTTGGCCAGCAGCTCGTCCAGTTTCGGCGTTGCTTCAGATAAGGTGATAACGTCCCATATTTTATATCCGCGACGTGCGGCTAAATCCTTGATTTCAGGTTCAAATGTTTTAAGCACAGCGGCTTTTTGATCATCTGTCAGAGTAAAGTTTTCTTGCAGCTCCCTTGGCAGCTTGGAAGCATCCCAGTGTTCATACAATACTTGGTGGCTCTCCAAAAATTCACGTACTTGTTCTTCACCACTAATTCGCTCATTCGTATTGCGTATAAAAATTTCTGCCATATATAAATCCCTCTTTTCCACTTGGATTAATGTTGTATAAAGAATACCATGTCTTATCCAGTTGCACAATACAGGCTGAAACATTTATATGGGAACGACTATAGCTAAACGATACAGTTTAAAGACGTTCGTCTATAACGATGCATACTACAAAAATAGATCAGCTAAGTCGTTTATGAAGAAGAATAGCCTGCATAAAACGTATGTTTTTACTTCAATCTATCTAAATGATACGGTTTCTGCTAAACTAGGATTTAACGTTTTGCGGGGGTGAAGAAATTTTGGATAAAGTTAGCTTGCAGGATGCGTTACAACGAAGAATACTCCTTCTTGATGGGGCTATGGGTACTATGATTCAGCAGGAAGACCTTTCTCCCGCTGATTTTGGTGGAGAAGAGTTGGAAGGCTGCAACGAGATGTTGGTCTTAACGAGACCGGATGTCATTCAAGGGATTCATGAAGCATACTTGGAGGCCGGGGCAGACCTGATTGAAACGAATACATTTGGAGCAACATCCGTCGTTTTGGCGGATTACGATATACCAGAACGTGCCCGTGAAATTAATCTGGTGGCGGCCAAACTGGCACGTAACGCGGTGGATAAATACAGCACTGCGGACAAGCCTCGTTTTGTTGTAGGAGCTATGGGTCCAACCACGAAAACCTTGTCTGTCACAGGCGGTGTTACATTTGTAGAGCTGATTGAAAGCTATCAGGAGCAGGCTTTGGCGCTTATTGAAGGCGGGGTGGATGTTCTTCTGTTGGAGACCTCACAGGATACGCTTAACGTTAAGGCAGGCAGCATTGGAATTCGTCAGGCTTTTGAGCAGACAGGGATTGAGCTTCCGTTAATGATTTCTGGCACGATTGAACCGATGGGAACAACGTTGGCCGGACAAAATATCGAATCCTTCTGCATATCACTCGAACATTTAAACCCAATCTCGATTGGACTGAATTGTGCTACAGGTCCAGAGTTTATGCGTGATCATATTCGTTCTTTGTCTGAAATGTCCTCTGCAGCTATTAGTTGTTATCCAAATGCGGGCTTGCCCGATGAAAATGGTCAATACCATGAATCGCCGGATTCATTAGCTCGTAAAATGGCTGCTTTCGCTGAAAAAGGCTGGTTGAATATTGCAGGAGGCTGTTGCGGTACTACACCAGAGCATATAAGAGTAATGAGTGAAAGTATGGCGCAGTTTGAGCCTCGCCAGCTCGTAGGTCATCATCCTCCTGCCGTATCAGGCATTGAACCAGTATATATTGAACAGGATAATCGTCCGTATATGGTTGGTGAGCGAACAAATGTTCTGGGCTCCCGGAAATTCAAGCGTTTGATCGTAGAAGGCAAATATGAAGAGGCGTCTGAAATTGCCCGCGCTCAGGTAAAAAGCGGAGCACATGTCATTGATATTTGTGTGCAAGATCCGGACCGGGATGAAATGATTGATATGGAAGCGTTCTTGAAACTGGTTGTAAACAAGGTGAAAGTACCATTGGTGATTGATACCACGGATATTAAAGTTATCGATAAAGCACTTCAATATTCGCAAGGTAAGGCAATTATTAACTCCATTAATTTGGAGGATGGTGAAGAGAAATTTGAGAAAATGGCTCCTATTATTCATAAATACGGCGCTGCTGTTGTTGTCGGAACGATTGATGAACGTGGACAGGCAATTGCGCGTGAGGATAAGCTTGAGGTAGCTAAACGTTCTTATGATCTGTTGGTGAACCGTTACGGTCTGGCAGCGGAGGATATCATTTTTGATACGCTCGTATTCCCAGTAGGAACAGGGGATGAGCAATATATCGGTTCGGCTAAGGAAACGATTGAGGGCATACGTATCATTAAAGAAGCCCTTCCTGGGGTTCATACCATATTGGGCATCAGTAACGTATCCTTTGGTTTACCGGAAGCGGGTCGTGAAGTGCTCAATTCTGTCTATTTGTATGAATGCACCAAAGCTGGACTGGATTATGCGATTGTAAATACGGAGAAGCTTGAACGCTATGCATCTATCCCCGAGCATGAACGGAAATTGGCGGAAGATCTGATCTATAATACAAATGACGATACTTTATCTGCATTTGTAGCAGCTTTTCGTAACAAGAAAGTGGAGAAAAAAGAGAAGATATCAAACCTTTCGCTCGAAGAACGGCTGGCTTCCTATGTAGTGGAGGGAAGTAAAGAGGGACTGATCCCGGATCTGGAGCAAGCTCTCGCCAAATATTCTTCTCTGGAGATTATTAACGGACCGCTAATGAAAGGGATGGAAGAAGTAGGACGTCTGTTTAACAACAACGAGCTGATTGTTGCGGAGGTTCTGCAAAGCGCTGAAGTAATGAAAGCATCCGTGGCTTATTTAGAGCCGTTCATGGAGAAAAATGAATCCTCGGTAAAAGGTAAGATTTTGTTGGCTACGGTCAAAGGTGATGTGCATGATATAGGTAAAAATCTGGTGGAGATTATTCTATCCAACAATGGTTACCATATTGTAAATCTGGGTATAAAAGTACCACCAGAACGCATCATTGAGGCTTATCGTGAAGAAAAGGCTGACATGATCGGCCTGTCCGGTCTGCTTGTTAAATCGGCACAACAAATGGTGCTAACCGCGCAGGATTTGAAAAATGCGAACATTGATATTCCAATAATGGTTGGTGGAGCTGCCTTAACGCGTAAGTTTACTAAAAATCGTATTCGCCCTGAATATGATGGACTGGTAGCCTACGCGAAAGATGCTATGGATGGTCTGGATATTGCCAATAAGCTTATGGACCCTGAGTCCCGTAAAAAAATGGCCGAGGACATGAAGGCTGAGCAGGAGGCAGAAGCGGCAACGGTCGTGGAGGCCAAGCCGCTCCCTAAGTTAACTCGGGCTGTACGCTCTAACATTGCTCAGGATTTGCCCGTCTATATCCCACCGGATACGGATCGCCATGTACTGCGTAACTATCCACTGAACTATATTCTGCCTTATGTGAATATGCAGATGCTGATGGGACATCATCTTGGCTTAAAAGGGAATGTAGAGCAACTGCTAGCTTCGAGGGACTCGAAAGCGATTCAGTTGAAGGAAACCGTGGACAGCATTATGTTTGAAGCTGTTACAGACGGAATTATTCAGGCGAGTGCTATGTATCGGTTCTTCCCGGCTCAGTCCCAAGGAAACCAAATTCTAATCTATGATCCGTCGGATGTAAGCAAGGTACTGCACACATTTACGTTTCCACGTCAGCAGGTAGAGCCTTATCTATGTCTGGCTGATTTTTTGAAATCTGTGGAATCAGGGGTTATGGACTATGTAGGTTTCATGGTTGTTACCGCTGGTCATGGTATACAAAAGCTATCTACCCAGTGGAAAGAAAAAGGAGATTATCTGCGCTCACACGCACTTCAAGCGGTAGCGCTCGAAGTGGCAGAAGGGCTAGCAGAACGGCTTCACCATATTATCAGGGATAGCTGGGGCTTCCCGGACCCAGCCGATATGACGATGAAACAGCGGCACGGCGCTAGATATCAAGGTATACGGGTATCCTTTGGTTATCCGGCATGTCCGGATCTGGAGGATCAGGGACCGTTGTTCCAATTGTTAAAACCTGAGGACATTGGCGTTGAGCTAACAGAAGGGTTTATGATGGAACCGGAGGCTTCAGTATCAGCCATGGTGTTCAGCCACCCTCAGGCGCAGTATTTTAACGTCGAAAAGGTTTAACACCTTTATCAGATGGGATAGCAAATACCCTCCGAGCTTCGGAGGGTATTTGCTGGTCAGCAGGAAGAAGGTAAATGTCATGGAATTATATTTTCTCGGTACAAATGCAGGGGTACCTACAATTCAGCGAAATGTAACATCCATTGCTCTTCGTTTACTGGAGGAACGAAGAAGCATGTGGTTGTTTGACTGCGGTGAAGGCACTCAACAGGAAGTATTGCGTTCGCCGCTCAAGCTGAGCAGACTTGAAAAAATATTTATCACTCATTTGCATGGGGATCATCTTTTTGGTCTGCCGGGCCTTTTGTCGAGTAGGGCATATCAGGGGGGTACGGCACCTCTGACTGTATATGGACCGCCTGGGCTTCAACAATATATTGAGCTATCTTTAGGGATCAGCCAATCTCGTATCAATTACCAACTACATATTGTGGAGCATACGGGCGGGGTCCTGTTCGATGATGGTCAATTTCGGGTGGAATCCGCTTTGCTGGATCATCGGATCGACAGTTATGGCTACCGAATTGTAGAGATGGATAAGCCCGGTAAGCTCAACCAAGAACTGTTGGAGCGATACGGGATCAAGCCTGGCCCAGTGTACGGTAAATTAAAGCGTGGAGAAAGTGTGGAAGTAGAGGGTGGAGTTATTCTGAATCCTCAGGATGTATTGGGTTCACCTAAAAAAGGGCGGATCGTCACTATTTTAGGTGACACGAGACCCTGTCCGAATACAGTAGTGCTGGCACGAGATGCAACTGTCGTCGTTCATGAAGCCACATTTCTGCATGATCTGGCGGATACGGCGTACGAGTATCATCATAGTACGGCGCTTCAGGCAGCGGAAGCTGCCAAAGCCGCAGGCGCGGGGCAGTTAATTATGACGCATTTTAGTTCTAGGTATAAAGATCAAGAGCAGCTTCAGCCTTTGCTGGAGGAAGCGCGAAGCCTATTCCCCAATTCATTGCTTGCGGAGCAGCATGTGTTGTTACCGGTACCTGATATCGGTCAATAAACGATTGGAGAGAAAGGTATGTGCTTAGGTGCCGGGGCTTGCTCCGGTGCTTTTCTTTTTCACTAGAAATTATTTTCCGGGAAAGCGCAGGATGCGACAAGAGGTGAGACGTATCAGTATGAGGATGAATGAAATTGTTCTACCACATATGGAGGCATGTCATATTTGAGTTTCTATATATCGAATTTAAAGAATTTAGTTGCTTGAGTATGCCCAGGAAATACAGGAAATTTTCTTTGAAGACGTAGCATCTTCGATGGAATTCGACGAAGAAATGATCTTATGCTATGGGGAAGCGACGGCTTTTAGCGAGGGTTGACGCTATTTTGGATGGTTTACCAGCAATTCATGGACTTCATGAGCATTTTTGACTTAAGATAGATGAGATGAGTGGAAATGCCCGATTATTTAATGACCTGAATCATTCAGGTGGTTAAATAAAAAGGAGAACACCATTCATGGGGTGAATTATTATTTTCAATGTTATGATGTATGAAATTGAAGTGGGGGAGGGGATTACGATAAAATCGTTACTAATTGATCTGGATGGAACCCTTTATCATGGTAATCGGATGATCAAGGGTGCGGATCTGTTCATTTCCCGATTACGCTCAGAGCAGATCCCTTATGCATATGTCACAAACAATGCTTCACGCACACCCGAATCGGTGGCTGAGCATTTGATTGGTATGGGAATTGAAGCAGCTAGTCATGAAGTATATACTTCAGCGTTAGCAGCTGCACAATATGTTGCACAGCAAAGCCCTGGAGCTCATGTATATTGTATTGGTGAAACGGGATTACGCGAGGCACTCACGGGGGCTGGCTTGCAGCTTGTTCAGAACCATCCTGATTATGTGGTACAGGGGATAGATCGTCAATTTACATATGAAACGCTGGCAGCTGCCATGCGTTGGATTCGTGAGGGAGCCACATTTATTTTGACAAATCCGGATCTACAATTGCCTTCGCATGACGGACTTACACCAGGTGCAGGTACAATTGGAGCTGCCATTGAAGCTGCTTCACAGGTCAAACCGATCGTCATCGGCAAGCCTTCAAGCGTGCTAATGAATTATGCACTGAATCGCTTGAACATTAGAGCGGATGAAGCTCTGGTTGTGGGCGATAATATGCTTACAGATATTGCGGCAGGTGCAGCAGCAGGTTGTAAGACAGCTTTGATTCTGTCAGGCGTGACGACTCGCGCTAATATGGATGAACATATTCGTGCCGTTGGAGTGAAACCTGACCTGATGTTTGAAAATTTGGACGAACTGCAGGAATGGATGAAAGAAGAGCTGAAGTCATAAAAAAATATATGTTTTAGAAATTTGCGAGAATTAAAAGCTATGTAGCTACGAAAGGAAAGATGTTGATATGCCGGAACTTCCTGAAATGGAAAACTACAGAATCTTATTGTCAAAACAAATTTTGGACATTCCGATTACTGGAGTGACGGTTAGCCGCGAAAAGTCCATTAATACTGAAGTGGAAACCTTTAAAAAGCAATTGCTGGGTGCAACCGTTGTATATTTAGAGCGTCGGGGTAAGCATTTGATTTTTCATTTAAACACGGGTAAACGACTTGTGCTTCATCTAATGTTGGGAGGACTGTTGTATCTGGGAACGGAGGAGCAACGTCCAGACCGTACGATTCAGATCGAATTGGATTTTAGCGGAGTGAAGCTTTATTTTATCGGACTGCGCTTAGGTTATCTGCACTTGCTGACGGCTAAAGAAACAGATGAAGCTTTGTCAGACCTGGGACCAGATCCGTTAGACCGTCGTATGACGTTGGAGAATTTTACAGCACGTCTAAAAGGACGACGGGGAATTTTGAAAACAACACTGGTAAATCAGCAGGTTTTTTCGGGGATTGGAAACTGCTATTCGGACGAAATTGCTTATATCGCCGGATTTACACCGGGTTCCAAGGTACAAAATATTGTACAGTCTCCAGAAAAAGTGGAAAAGCTATATCATGCTACTCAATCCGTACTTCGTGAAGCTACTGCGGAGGGCGGTTATATGGAAATGCCTCTAATGGAGGGAGACACGCTAACAGGTGGCTTTGATCATCAGTGTCGAGTATATGACCGTGAAGGAGAAGAATCTCCAAGCGGTGGGAAAATTGTAAGAGTCGAGCTGGCGGGAAAAAAAGCATTTTATTGCCCGGTGCAGCAGCATGATGCCTAAATTGCTTATCGGCTCTCACGTGAGTACGCGTGGTGGCTTTTCCAAAGCTGCTATACGTGCACGAGAGCAGGGAGGACGTTCATTTCAATATTTTCCGAAAAATCCTCGTAGTCTCAAGCTGAAGGAATGGAGTTCCATAGATGCTGCTGCTTGTAAAACCTACTGCTCAGAGCACCAACTTCAATCTATTGCTCATTCGCCATATCCCGTGAATCCAGCTCATGGTCGCGAACGCGGTCAGGAACTTTATGAACTGATGGTTGCTTCATTACGCAATGATCTGGATATTGCTGAAGCCTGTGGATCGAAGGGGATAGTTGTCCATTTTGGGCATATGCATTCGTCTGACCCGCTGGAGGGCTATCGTAATATTATTAACTGTCTGAATGATGTGCTGGAAGGCTGGCAGGGAAATGCTAAAATATTAATTGAGAATCAGGCTGGGGATCACGGTCCCATGGGAACCACGCTGGAGGAAATGGTTCAAATTCGCCAGTTGTGTCGAGATCCTGGCAGCATCGGATTTTGCCTGGATACTTGTCATGCGTATGCAGCAGGATTGTGGAACGGTGGAATGGACGAGGCTTTGCTTGAAAAAGGGGACCGACTCGGCTATTGGCCAGCACTGTGCGGAGTTCATTTGAATGATTCCAAATACCCGTACGGCTCTAAAAAAGACAGACATGCGCGCGTGGGGCAAGGTTACATTGGTACTGAGGGCATGCGCTGGATAACAGAACAAGAAGCTGTAAGAGGTATTCCCGTCGTATTGGAGAGTGAGGCGGGACCTGATGGGACACATCAGGAGGACATTCAAATGATTCAAAGCTGGGAGTGAATTATTTTAAATAGATAATAGTGATCTTAGAGAATGGTGTAAGCTTACTTTTTTGGGAAGAAGGAGGAGAAGTTGGTGTATTTGTTTATGGACGATTATCGACCTTGTCCTCCAGGTTTTAAGCTGGCAAGGGATGCGGATGAGTGTCTGCTTCTACTTCATGAATACCCTATTTCGATACTATCGTTAGATTATGATTTGGGTCCAGGGCAACCGACGGGAAAGGATGTAGCTGCTGCTATTGCAAGTAAACAGTTATATCCGCGTGAAATTTACTTGCATTCCTCCAGTCCGCAGGGGCGGCGAGCCATGTATGATCTGCTTTATGCGAGTAAGCCGGAGGGAGTCACTGTGCATAACGGGCCAATTCCTGAGGTGCGTATGCAAGAGATCCTAAACGAGTCTAAGCGATGAAAGAGATCGGACAAAAAGAGGCGCGCCGTGCCATATGGGAAGGATGTAAGCTGGCTTTGTTTGTATACACTCCCATGTGCGGAACATGCGCGGCTGCCCGTAGAATGTTAGAGGTAGCAGAGCATTTGCTCCCCGAAGGAGCAGTGGTGCAGAGCAACATTAACTATATTCCTGAACTGGTTCAGGAGTATCGGATTTCCAGCGTCCCCGCGCTTCTTATATATAATGGTGAAAACAAAAATCCTGAAATCATCTACAAAATGGAATCTGTAGGACACTTGCTGAGCAGGATAAGGAGCGTGATGGAATGATATCCATAAAGAACATTACATTACAGCGGGAAGAAAAACGTATCCTGGACGATGTAAGCCTAGAAATACGAGAAGGTGAACACTGGGCTATTCTGGGTCGCAATGGTTCCGGCAAAACAACATTGTTGGAAATGATGACAGGGTATATGTTTCCAAGTCGTGGTACGGTTGAAGTGCTTGGGCAAACGTATGGTCAATGTGATGTGCGAGAAGTTCGCAAGCAGATCGGATACATTAGCCAGACATTACTGGAAAAGCTGGCGCTAAAAGATCCCGTTTGGGAAGTGGTGGCTACAGGTGCGTATGCTTTTTTGCGTTTTTATCAGGAGATTCCGACGGAGGCAAAAGAAAAAGCCGTATCTCTTCTGGAGGGTATGAATTTAGGCGATCTGATTCATCACCCGTTGGGCACATTATCGCAAGGAGAACGTAAAAAGGTAATGCTGGCCCGCTCGCTGATGGCTGAACCTCGTCTGCTGATTATGGATGAGCCTTGTGCCGGATTGGACTTATTTGAACGGGAAAAGATGTTGGTCGAGATTGATCGGCTTCGCAAGCGAGACTTATCAGTGGTCTATGTAACTCATCACATTGAGGAGATTGTCCCTCTTTTTACGCATGTTGCGTTGATTCGAGATGGCAAAGTCGCAGCTGCTGGATCGAAAAAAGAAGTTTTAACGAAAGAATTGATTATGCACACTTATGAAGTTCCAGTTGAGCTGGAATGGGATGGTGAACGTCCCTGGATTCGGGTGTGCACTGGAGGGTAACGTTATTTTGGAAGAACTATACATGAATACAGATGAACAGAGTGAATGCGCTTTGTCATCATCAAGATTTGTTTGTACGGCCAACCATGGTTTTGCACCCTATGCTCAAGAGGAGCTTAGAAGATTATTTGGGTCTGTAAAAAGTACAATGCTTCTACCTGGTGAAATTTTTTTAGCAACACTACCCGCGGGAGAAATTGAAACAGTGAGGACGATTACAGGCCAGCCACCAATGTTTCTTCGCCACTTGTTTCCTGTTCATTTTCAGGAGGAAGGAACGGATCTGGTTCAAGTGCAAGAGCGTCTGGTTGCATTTATCCGTAACCGCAGGGAACTGATAGATCAACGAGTTTCTTTGCAAGTACGCAAAGGAACTAATAGCAGTTGGACTGAAAGCGCAGGTGCACTCAGGCTGGCTTTGAGTGAACAATTAAGTGAACTACCTATGGAGTTGGTGGTACAAGGCGCCGATGTTATTGTGTCCGTTTTTGCAGATACGGATACGTGGTACGCAGGTGTATCACATCCTCAGGACAACCTATCGGATTGGAGTGGAGGTGCAGTTCGTTTTCAGAAGGAAGACGGACAGATCTCTCGTGCCAAATTCAAGCTACTGGAAGCAGAAGCAACGTTCGGTATTGATTTTAGCGCTTTCCATCAGGGACTAGATATTGGGGCAGCACCGGGTGGATGGACTTCCTTTTTGCTGGAGCGTGGACTGAAAGTTACAGCGGTTGATCCGGCCAAGATGGAGCCATCACTGATGAAGTACGCCAACCTGACGTTTTTGCGTAAAAATGCAAGTGAAGTCAAATTTAAAGAGAATTCGTTCGATCTGCTGGTTTGTGATATGAGCTGGAGTCCAAAACAGATGGCAAGGCTCGTTACTGATTTACTATATAGTTTGCGGAGTGGTGGTACGGCTATCGTAACAGTCAAGCTAATGCATAAAAAGCCCTTAGCGCTCATTCATGATGTGATTGCTTCATTTGAGGAGTCCGGCATGCAGATTCAGCGAGCTAAGCAGCTTTTCCATAACCGAGACGAGATTACCCTGTATATGATCAAGTATGGAAAATAATTCTTTACAATAGATACAGGTGTGCTATATAATAAAGCCAAATTGTTCCTTTAAAAAAATAATTGTGTTAAATCAAGGGAAAGCATCCCGCGAAAATTGTTTTCATGTCAGCATGAAGACTTCATTTTGCGGTGGCTTTCCCTTTTTTGCGTTGTCTGCTTTTAGAAGGGAGGTAAGAGAATGATGAATCAACCATCACGATTAGAGTTCGGGTCAATTGTCGGTGAGCGTTACCGAATAATTCGCACGTTAGGTTCGGGAGGCATGAGCCGCGTGTTCATGGCCGAAGATTTAAAGCTGCCGGGCAAGCATTGGGCGGTGAAGGAGTCGATTGCCGATCCAAAAATAATGAAGATTGTACGGACGGAAGCCGAAATGTTGATTTCGCTAAGCCATCCACGCTTACCGAGAATTGTTGATTTTTTTGAGTATCCTCCATCTGGTGCGGTATATCTGGTTATGGACTACATCGAAGGAATTACGCTGGAAGCATACATGAGGGGATACCAAGGCTATATACCACAGGAACAAATCATTCCACTCGCTCTGCAGGTATTGGATGTACTTGATTATTTGCATACCCGTCAATTACCAGTCATTTATCGGGACCTCAAGCCGGCGAATATTATGCTGACACCAGAAATGGAATTTAAGCTGATCGATTTTGGGATAGCGAGGAGTTATAAGTCCGAGCTGGATCAGGATACGATAAAGCTGGGCACAGTAGGCTTCGCTGCCCCAGAGCAATATGGAACAGGACAGACGGATGCTCGTTCGGACTTGTACAGTCTGGGGGCGTTACTATTGTATCTATGTACAGGTGGTAAATATAGCGAGTGGACTGCAGGAGTTGAAGGGTATATTCGTGGGGAATTGCCTCGACATTTGATTCCGATAATTCGAAAGCTGCTGCGGCATCATCCTGAGGAACGATTTCAGTCTGCTGAGGAGGTCATTGGAGAACTGAGGCGCAGTGCTGATTTTCAGTCTGCTCAACCAGGAAAATCTATGAGTAATGCTTCAATGGATTATGCTGGAACAAGGGTAGTGGCTGTGCTGGGCGTGTCTTCCGGCTCCGGTGCTACGCACACAGCAATTGCGGTGAGCCACTACTTGGCTCGAAGAGCCCACTCTGTAGCCTTGGTTGAGCTACATAGTACAGCTAAGGCATTCGCCCGACTGCAAGAAGTCGTGGAAGGCATACCTGTTGGACAAGCGAGTTCAAGTCGGCGTTTTGAAGTCGATGGAGTCCATTATTGGCGGCAAACATCTCGTGCGGATGTCATTTCTTTGCTGGGCGGCTCCTACAGATTTATCGTACTGGACTTGGGGAATGGGCAGGACAATGAACGACTGGAAGAATTTCTGAGAGCTGATTACCCGCTAGTTGTTGGCTCAGGAGCCGAATGGAGAGTTCAGGATATAACGGGCTTAGCCCGATCTCTTCAGCGTCATCCGCAACATAAATGGAATTACTGCTTGCCATTGGCATCCTCGGAGGCTGTCCGCAGGTTACGAAAGGAGCTAGAACACGATAAAGTATTTGCGCTGCCGTTCCACTCAGACCCCTTCGAACAGGATGATGAAATGGATCAGGTATTGGATGAGCTTTTTCGTGGAGTCATTACAGACACCCGGAAAAAACGTTTCGGATTCCTTAAACGGCAGCACTAAATAAATAGACATGTATATATCAAAAAGAGGTAGGGGAGAAGCTGTGTGTCTAAGCTAAGAAAAAGCAGCAAACAAAAACTATCCGCAGGTTGTATTGGCGCGGGAATTGTAGGCATGATCTTTGTGAGCTACCTTATACTGAATACCCATCAAATGAGTGAGATCAGGAAACAGGCAGAGGTGGAGGCAGAGCAGAAATGGAAACTGTATGAACAAGAGCAACGGACCGCGAAAACAGGCTGGGCGGTTGTTCGTGACATTTCACCAGGCGAGCAGATTACATCTAATGATTTGAAG
Organism: Paenibacillus sp. lzh-N1; assembly: GCF_002872435.1. Classification (NCBI taxonomy): domain Bacteria; kingdom Bacillati; phylum Bacillota; class Bacilli; order Caryophanales; family Paenibacillaceae; genus Paenibacillus; species Paenibacillus sp. lzh-N1. Next base: position 4,278,595 of record NZ_CP025696.1, read on the forward strand.
GGAATTAAGGTTCCTGGTTCTCAAGCCCCGTCTAATTTATTGGCAAATAAAAATGAAGTTTCCGGCACTACAGCCAAGATAGAACTAAAAAAAGGATCTGTGCTTACATCGGCTATGATTACTGCTAAAGAACCGACACCTAAGGATTTACGCAACCGTGAGTTAAAAGTGGTGGTACTGCCCAGCAGCCTGAAGTCAGGGGACGAAGTAGATATCCGCATTCAATTTCCAACAGGTCAGGATTACATTCTATTATCCAAAAAGAAGATTTCCCGGCTGGAAGGCCCAATCGTATGGGTTACTATGAATGAGCAGGAAATACTATCGCTTTCGAGTGCTATTGTAGATGCCTATCTGCATAAAGCATCCATCTATGCTCTGACATATGTAGATCCCCAATTTCAGCCCAAGGCAATCCCGACCTATCCGCCTAATGCGCAGGTGTTAGCGTTAATGAATAGTGATCCGAATTTAGTCCGTGTTGCTGAACAAAAACTGTCCAAGCAGCTACGAGATTCTCTAGAAAATGCGATTGGTTCATCAAACAATGTGATTTCAACACCTGCGGAAAGAGTCCTAAGTGAGGAGGTTGCAGCTCAGCATGCGGGCACAGCTATTGAAGATGCAGCAAGCGGAATTGATGATACAGGGAGTGAGGAACAGGATCACAAAGAACAAACGAAGATTCTAACGCAGGGCGGCAGCTCTGATCCGTATGCCAAATAAATGAGAGAAAAGGAACGGAAGTATGAAAACATGGATATTTGCCGGTCTTTGTGACAAAAGCGATACCTTATTATACATCAGCAGCGTATTGGCAGCTTCCGGTCAACAGGTACTGCTTGTGGATGCTACACTGCGGGGACGGTATCGGTATAGCATAGGAATGCTTGATAAACCACTACCCATTACGCAGTTTTGTGGATTCGATGTGGCAATTGGATTTACAGCATGGGAAGATCTGCATATCGATATGCTGGCTGATCAAAATGAAGAACAGACTTATGACATTGTTATTTTGGATGTAGAGCTGCCTGATTTTTGTCCAATTTCGGTTTGGAAAACGGCAGAACTGCGAGTTTGGGTCAGTGATTATAGCCACATGTTAATGCACAACGGACAGAATTGGCTTGAGCATTTGTTTGACCAACCTGGTTTCCCCAAAAATCTTGTATTTCACAAGCTATTTATACAAGCAGTGGATTGTGGTGTGGAGGAAGCGTATTTGTGGGAATACATGAACCGCTTCCCTGCGTTATGGCAGCAAGAGCCGTATGTACTGCCATGGGATGAGGGGCAGCTTGCTCTAAAGCTGGAAAATGAGCATAAAAAACAGCTTCTGCTAAAACCTCTATCCAGAATATATAAGAGAGAATTGTGCCGTTGCATTGGGGAATGGATGAGTTGGGAGATAAAAGAGAGTCATCGTGCGCTAAAGCGTGCGGAAAGGAGGAGAGCATGAGCACCATTTTATTTTGGAGTCCAATTAAGGGAGCGAGTGGGAGTAGCTCTTTAGCGGCAGCAATAGCAATTACCATAGGTAATTTATATAGAGGAAGAATTTTATTGACTCATTTAGGCCGTAGGCATACCGGTATTGAATCAGGATTTCCTATACAGGAGTACGGCATGGACGATCCGAGTCTACAGATTCAGGAAGGGGGCTGGGAGGCTGTTTCACGTTTAGTTCTGAGAGGGACGCTGTCTAGAGAAAATATTCGTAACTATACAATACCTGTGTTAGAACACACTCTAGATGTACTTGAGGGAACCTCCGGCTTTGGAGCTGCACCGCCGCTACTTTCCCCTGATCTTGTAAGGGTGGTAATTGATACAGCGAATCAATATTATGATTTAACGCTGATTGATGCAGGGAGTGGGGGAGGCTGGGGGGCTGTACAGCATGAAGCATGTGCACGAGCCAAACTGGCTGTTCTTTCGCTCACTCAGAATATGCGTGAGTTGGACGCTTATTTTGAATCTGTGTCTCCGTTATCCACATATTCGTCATTACCCTTATTAATTGTCCTTGGAAAATATGATGTGCATTCACAAGCGAATGAAGCGAATATACGCAGGAGATATGGCTACAAGGGTACTTTGTATACAGTTCCTTATAGCACCGAATTTATGGACGCATGGAACCGCAGGGATGTGATTGGCCATGTGCAGCGCGAGGTGCGAAGTGGAAAAGATCAGCAACGCAAGCTTTTTATGTCTGTAGGATGGGCGCAGAGCGTACGGCAGATTAGCAAAGCTATTCTGGAGGCGGTAGAGTCCGATCTTCGGCTCAAGGCTTTGGAGAGGGGCGCTTAATGCTGTCCGCTCATATGATCAACGGGTTAATTGTTACCTGCATTGTGTTGTTGTGCATCGTACTGATTATTGTTAAATATCGAGGGAATCTTTACTCGCAACATTCAGCTCTTCGGGTAGAACCAAAGAACGAAGATGCCACATTCGAAACATTGATAGAATATATCAAAAATGCGCTTCATGAACTAAGTCACAGCCAGATGGCAGATGCCGGATTACATGAAGAGGAATATAGGCGGCGTATCCATCAAAGGGCGGAACTACGAAGGGCGTTAAAGGACTGTGCCAATGGCAGCAGTGGAGATAAACGTTTTGTTAAAAATCTGATGAGTGAGCTTCTGATAAACGGTTACGGTTTGAACGAGAAAATCGCCGATACTGTTATGCCATTCTCCAGACCTGAGTTGTTTGACACACAGGATCAATTCGAAATTATTTTTTACCAATATCAGCAGAAGTTTGGGGCGGATGCACTATCACGTTTACTGGATACTTATGACTTAGCCGAAATGAGGTATTCACAGCAAGGTGAAGAGGATGGAAGCTATTTCGTAACGACAGAGGATATCCGCTATATCTATGACTGTGAATACCGTCCCCTTTCCTTTATGGAGAAAGTGGATATTATTGTGCAGCGGATTTATCAAAATTATAAAGGCTTTTCTGTCATTGATGATATTCGTGACCAAAAGATCGATGGTGTAAGCGGGGGTGTCAGTGGTGTACCGGAAGGTGGGATTCCTTCATCACCACATTGGTCTTCAGATAGATTTGTATTTGAACAAACCTCTGCGCCTACTACAAATGGATATGAGAGTGTGTGGATTTTCTATAAAGGTAAAACTATCCATCTTTCATTCCTTTCCTTCGGATCGGAACGTGAGCTTAAAAGGGTATGTCAAAATATTTACAAATACAATTATCCAGGACAGCTTTCTGAAGCGAATGGTTATAAGGTCAACGAAATGAAGGATGGATCACGGGTAGTAGTAGTGCGCCCGCCTTTCTCTGAATCATGGGCTTTCTTTGTTCGTAAGTTTGATATTCAAAGCGCTTCGCTGGAACAGTTAATTAGGGGGCAAAACGCTGATGTTCCAATCCAGCTATTATCTTATCTAATGAAAGGCAGTCGGATTACTGCAATTACAGGTGCGCAGGGTTCAGGAAAAACAACATTGTTAATGGCGATGGTCAAGCATATTTACGCTTCGTATACGCTTCGCGTTCAGGAAATGGCCTTTGAGCTGCATCTACGCAACATCTACAGTCGCCGTAATATTCTTACCTTTCGAGAAACAGATCATATTTCAGGACAACAAGGTCTTGACTTGCAGAAAAAAACAGATGGAACCGTCAATATTCTAGGCGAAGTAGCGAGTGATGAAGTAGCTGCTTGGATGATTCAAATGTCGCAGGTTGCTAGTCTGTTCACTATTTTTACTCACCATGCTAAAACATTTCGTGATCTTGTATTTTCGCTTCGTAATTCACTGCTCAAAACTGGAGTATTTCAGCATGAAGGCATTGCTGAAGAACAGGTAGTGCATGTCATTAATTTTGATGTGCATCTCAAGCGTGATGCGCAAGGGCGGCGTTATATCGAACGGATCACAGAATGTGTACCGCGTAATCTAGAGCATACGGATGTAGGTCCCAATGCTTCATCGAGCTATAGCTATCGCCATGTTATGGAATATCGAAATGGAAGTTATATACCAATGAAGCCCTTAACAGCTAAAAGCGTAGAAGAAATGTGTGAGCAAATGAATGCTAAGGATGCTACAGATTTCCGCAGTTTTTTGACCCGTTATTGGGAGGAAGACTATGAGTCTTAAAGAAATTTTATTGTGGGTTTTGCTTATATCAGGTGGGGGATTTGCAGTTCTATATACAGTTTTGTATGGGTTGCATAAGCATAAGAGCTATGCAGTTCGCAGAGGTAGAATTCATTCTGTACAGGAAGCACGAAAGGGAAAAGCGGTACTTCAACGGGAACTTCAAACTTTAATGCATAAATTGTATACGCTGTGTATGAGGGTCCCTATCACATCTGGATACATCACAAGTGTACGTAAGCGACTAGCTGGTCAGCATGCATACGATGAGTATAAGCTTCGTCTGCAGACCATGAAGATGATACTGTTCATCTGGGGTATTTTTGTTTGCAGCGGCGTTGTGCTGTTGATGATGAAACCAGGAATAGAGTTTGCTATATTGGCCGTTTTATGTGGAGTGGTAATCAACAGTCTTGTTATAGATGTGGCCACTAGCCAAATGGAAAAAAGGCTACTTTCTCAAATGATCGAATTGTTCGCCAATGTACGTCATCACTATCATCAGCACGGTATGGTAGAAGAATCCATATCTGAAGCGGCCGATTTAGCAGAAGCAGAGGCTGGAAGACATGCACGGCTCATCCATGAGGCGCTGACAGATGCTGATCCGCACGAAGCACTCGAAAGATATTATGAATCAGCTCCAAATCGGTTTTTAAAAGCCTTTGCTGGTATTTCGTATATGGTAATGGAGTTTGGTGATCGGGTTGAGGATGGTGGTTCCATTTATTTAAAGGGGCTAAGCAGTCTTGCACGTGAAATCCAGTTGGAGTTACTGCGGAGAAATAAACTGGACTACCTACTAAAAAGTTTAAACGTGATCGCACTGGCTCCCGTTTTCTTTACTACCCCAATCGAGAGATGGGCGAGATCCAGCTTTCCATCCATGGATGAGTTTTATCAGGGGAAATTGGGTTATATCACAAAATTGACCGTTTACATTGTTATCATCCTATCCTACTTTCTGTTACAGAAACTGCAACAGTCGGACGAGACAGGATATCGTGCGGGTAAAGGGCGGAGGGTGTGGGAGCAGAAGTTATATCGTCTGCCCATCATTCGTAATATGGTGGATTCTTTAATTCCCCGGCAGCATATGACATCTTATTCCCAGATAACCCGACTATTAAAGGAAAGTGGTGCGGAGGTAAAGCTTGAGTGGCTCTACATACGTAGAATTGCTCTTTTTATCTTAGGATTAGTGCTTAGTATCAGCACCATATTTATTTTACATGAAGCTGAAAAAACGCATATCCTTCACGCACCAGTACAATCGGGTCAAATGTTTGGACGTTTAAGTCCGATAGAGGAAAAGGAAGCTTTGAAGCAGAGTGAGATTGACCGCAAAATCATACAAACGTTGAACATGAAAGCGGATAGCACATACGAGCGAGCGTACGCTGCTTTAGAACACTATGCTAATGGCACAGCTACTCCAGAGCAGCTATCCAGAAATACTCAACGAATTCTCCAAAAGCTGAAAGATTGGAATGAAGAATATATCAAATGGTGGGAAGTACTGATTAGTATAGTTGCTGGGTATGTAGCCTACCAAATGCCCATGCTTTTATTATATTTGCAACGGAAAATGCGTTATTTGGACATGAAGCATGAGGTGTATCAGTTTCAAACGGTTATTTCCATTTTACGGGTTATGGAACGAATGTCTGTCGAGGAAATATTGGAGTGGCTGAACAGATTTTCAGTTATCTTCAAAAGACCTCTGCAAAAATGTCTGCTTCATTATGAACATGGACCAGAGGCAGCTCTCGATTTGTTGAAAGAAGAAGCACCTTTGCCGGAATTTCAACGTCTGGTGGACAAGCTTTATTTATCTTTGGGGAAAATTACCATTAGAGAGGCGTTTGATGATTTGGAATCCCAGATGACCTACTATTTTGAACAAAGAAAACAGGAGTATGAAAAAATAATAGACAGCAAGGCAATCTGGGGGAGGATGATTGGTTTTGCCCCGATGTATGGTCTTATCTTTTTATATTTGGTGATTCCGCTGATCGGTATGAGCTTTGTTCAAATGGATAGCTATTATGAGCAAATACAAAAAATTTAGTAAGTAAATTCAATGATGATTAACCAATATTACAAGTTGAGGAGAGAAAGAAATGAACAATGCATCAACAGCATTAAAGGTAGCTGCTGGGATATTTTTGACCATCGCACTAATTACAATTGTAGTCATACTGTTTATCTCAGCTCAGGAAGCTACTAAAACAGCACAAAACAATTTCGCCGATATCCAGACCGAATTGTCTCAAGCCTCCTTTACAGTATACGACGGCACAACAATTAGCGGCTCCCAGGTAACCAATGCGCTGCGGAAGTTTCAGGGAAAGGACCAGTTTGGTATTCAGATTAAAACCGGCAAAAATATGGCAGGACAGTGGTATGGAAATGCTCTGAACATTAGTCCAGACAGCGAGCAGTATGGTGCTGTGAATGGCGGCAGTGATAAGACGGGAAAAATTGCGAATACACTTAATGAAAAGGAGAATGAATACGTAAATCCAAGTGGTAAATTCAAGGCTGAAATCGTTAAAGACAAATCAAACGTGGTACGTGGGTTGTTGTTTACCCAGTCTTAAGAAGTACAGCAAAGATGATAGTCATAAGGGAGATGTGAGCATGTCTGATCACGCTTCAAGTATGCTGTGGCTTGGTGTGTCAGTTATTCTATTTATAACCGCATGTGCAGCAGCAGCAAACTTGTCCAGTCAATTGGGTAGTGCACTGGAATTAAGGTCGCAGCGGGAGGAGCAATCAGAGGGGCGGATATCCAGAACTATAGAGGTGGAGACGCCACAACGGATTAAGGGGACTCAAGTTATCCAGACCATTCGGATGAACTTGCAGGAGGGGATTTCGGTTCAAGTTGACGGTTTAGAGTACGATGTATACTCTGAACCGTTTGAGCCTGATGTATCTACCTTGGATGCTTCCTCTATATATGCCATATACCCACAGCGTAATGGGAACGGAGACATAACATCTGTACGTTTTGAGAAATTGGGGGAGGACTGAAGTGGTTCAAACAATATCCAAGCTGTTGGGGGCGTTGCTCGCTGTATTGCTTTTGTACATCGTACCCGCAGCTCAAGCTGCTGAACGGCAGGATGATATATCCGGGTTAAATACATATCATTCGACTGTACATTTTGTTGATATGGTAAGAACCAAAGGTTACATTACACCGACGATGTATAACGATTTTATGCGTGATCTGGAGCTGACAGGCAATACGTACGAAGTTGATTTGGAGCATATGCACAAAAAATATGTACCGAACTATGCAGATGCGGCAAAGCCAGACAGTTTTCTGGGTAATTATGAAGCTGTATACGATGGCTACTATAACCCGCAAATCTTACCTGTACTGTTTCCTGATAATTCGCAGCCCAAGTCGGAACAGACACGTCGGTATACCTTGATGGCCGGAGATTATTTTACAGTACGATTACATAATACGAATCGAACTCCTGCGGATTTATACAAATCCTGGATTTTGGGTGGAATAGATAACGATAAGCCGGCAGTTTCAGCTTCTTACGGGGGCATGGTTTTGAATGAAGATTACTGATTTTGCAGTTATATTTGTCCTACTCTTTTTGCCCTTTGGTGTGGTTAGTGATTTACGAGTGCAGAATCAGCGTGAAGTACAGCAGCTAGAAATGAAATATACGTCTGCTCTCCGTACCGCAGTTCAGGATGCAGGTGTTGTGCTCTCACAGAATGAACGTCAGGAACGCGAGGCCGGATATGGATCAGATAAGTTTTTTCGTGTAGATAAAGAAGAAGCACTGACCACGTTCCTGCACACTTTCTTCCTTAATATGGGCATTGATGGGGATACAGCAGCACAACGTGCGTTATTGGATTACATACCAGTCATTGTGATTCTGGACTATGATGGTTATTATACGTTCGCTTCAGCAACCTATAAAGATGCGTATGGACAAGCGGTCATAGGCCACAAGTGGAGCGAAAAAAAGCCTTATGCCTATGTTGATGCAGCAGGCAATAGTGTGGGATTCACCCTGGACAATTATCTGCACGCATATGATGCGCGGAATCAGAGATGGGTGGAGGGTTTTCAAAAGGAGCTTGAGAGTCAGACCCCCATTTCGTTACTGAACAATTCATTAACCTTTGAGCAAATGCGCCGTTCTACCATCGTTCGCACCGTTCAGGAAGATCTGGCTCGAATGATTAACGTCCATAACGAAAAAGCAGCACGGAATGGCATTTCCTATACGTTCACTCTTCCACTCATTCCACAAGAGGAATGGTATAACACGATAGATGATGTGGGTATGATCGCGTTTATCCAAGGCATTCCAGTTGGAGACAGATATTACAATAACTATGGGTTTGGTGGTGGAAGAGTCGTCCGAAAGCAATCTATTATTGGAGGCATAGAACCGGGTACTGGAATGAAATATTTTTATAGAGATTCATATCCAGCTCCTTTTCAAGCGGTTGAGCGTTTTACGGATGAAAAATCTGCGGCAGCTGCTGGGTATTTCGAATACAAATATCATAACAGCTTAAATTAATCACTCTCCGGGGTGGGTTTCGTATTATTAGGTCAACTAAAAGGTTGGCCTGCAGTGACAGCCTAGTCTTTCGATTTTATGGTCACTGCTATTTTAAAGAGTGAGTCAAATAAATGGAATTTGATACTCGACATATCGGGGGAGTTCCAACGAAGCTGACACCACTCGCAAAGTATATGCAGTTATATGTAAATTTAAGTGCTAATATCTGTTGAAGTAAAAGACGAAACCGCTTGTGAATATTTTTGTCTTGGCATCATTTAGGCACTTGCCTAATGTTGAAGGTTTTTAGTCCTTTATATAGGCAACCGCATATGATAAGTAAACACTGAATCAAAAAAAGGAGAATGAGTATGTACCCTAAATCATGCCATCACTTCCCATGGCATATTCCTATGTATAACAGCTGTAATTACAACTATCGGAGTTATAATCCTCAATACTACAATTGGTACAACAACGACAGTAATCTCAATGAAAAGATAATATTAAGAGATTATGGACAAAGTCCATTTGTAGTGAATATTGACCAGGCTGCAAATCAAAACAAAAATTATCGTACTGCTATATGGACAGGGAAACATTTTCAAGTGACTCTGATGAGTATTAATGTTGGCGATGATATCGGTTTAGAAGCTCATCCAACAACTGATCAATTCATACGTATTGAAGAAGGTCAGGCACTTGTTCAAATGGGGGATAGGAAAGACAAATTAGATTATCAAGTGATGGCCTATGATGACTATGCAATTATGATACCTGCTGGAAAATGGCACAATGTAATTAATACAGGAAATACGCCCCTTAAGATATACGTTATCTATGCACCGCCTGAGCATCCATTTGGTACAGTTCATGAAACAAAAGAAATTGCCATGTCTGCTGAAAGATAGCCAATTATAAATTAATTTTATTTCATCCCGGTCAAGAACCCAGACCGGGATGATTACATTTTCTCCATTTTATTATTCCTCCGATACTCATGAGGACTGTCTACATAGAGTTCCTTTTTATTAATTGTTATTAGAACTTATCAATTATTTAGGCATTCATTGCTAGGGAATTGTAAGCTTCTGTATACTAGAAGCTTAGATTACCAAAGCAGCAAGAAACTCCTTACGTACCTACCGAAGAGGAGCTTAAGTGCTACTACGATTAACTGTTTTTCTTTTTTTAGGCCAATCCATCTGAAAACCTTAAAATTCGCTGTTTTCAATATTCCGATAAGGGTGCCGGATGTGCTACAATAAAGCTTTGAAAGAAACGATAGCTATATGAAATAAGAACACTCGGCAATGCCGATGAGACAATAAGGAGCCAAAAACAGCTTATGAGTTTATTGACTGTAGAAAATGTATCCCACAACTTTGGGGACCGTGCGTTATTTAAAAATGTTTCCTTTCGATTACTTGCGGGGGAACGTGTAGGATTGGTAGGAGCAAATGGTGTTGGTAAATCGACACTCATGAACATTCTGACTGGAAAATTGCTTAAAGATGAAGGCAAAGTGGAATGGACTCCACGTGTACGTTATGGCTATCTGGATCAGCACACCAAGCTAACGCCAGGTAAAACAGTACGTGATGTATTAAAAGACGCGTTTCTTCCTTTGTTGGAACTGGAAAAGGAAATGATGCAGATTACGGACAAAATGGGAGAGGCTTCTCCCGAAGAGTTGGAAGTCCTGCTGGAACAGATGGGAGAAATTCAAGAGCAACTGGATATGGGGGATTTTTACCTCATTGATGTGAAGGTTGAAGAAATGGCGAATGGATTAGGTCTCTCCGCCATCGGACTGGATCGGGATGTAGCAGCCCTTAGTGGTGGGCAACGGACAAAGGTGCTGCTTGCGAAGTTGCTGTTGGAAAAGCCAAATGTATTGCTGCTGGATGAGCCTACCAACTATTTGGATGTGGAGCATATTGAGTGGCTTACGCGATATTTGAAGGATTATCCCTATGCTTTTATCCTAATTTCACATGATACTGAATTTATGAACCAAGTCGTTAATGTAATCTACCATCTTGAATTTGCTAAGATGACCCGTTATTCAGCTAACTATGAAAAGTTTCTTGAAATGGCGGATCTGAACAAAGCCCAGCATATTGATGCATACGAGAAGCAGCAGGAATATATTAAGAAACAGGAAGACTTTATTCAGCGCAATAAAGCGCGCGCATCTACATCAGGTCGTGCAAAAAGCCGTGAAAAGCAGCTTGATCGAATCGAACGTATTGATAAGCCTGAAGAAGCCGCAAAGCCAACCTTTCAGTTCAAAGAAGCCCGTGCAAGCGGGAAAACAGTTTTTGAAGGTATTGACTTTGAAATTGGCTATACTCATGCCCTTTTGCCTAAAATGTCCATGACGATCGAACGTGGCGAAAAGATCGCAATTGTTGGCTGCAATGGTGTTGGTAAGTCTACGTTACTCAAAACCATTCTGGGGAAAATACCTCCGATCAGCGGAAAAACCTATCAAGGAGATTTCTTGCAGCCCGCTTATTTTGAGCAGGAAGTAAAGGCAGAGAAAATTACACCAATTGACGATGTATGGAATGAATTCCCACATTTGAATCAGCATGAAGTACGAGCGCATTTGGCGCGTTGTGGTTTGAAGAATGAGCATATCACGCGGCCTTTGTCTGCGCTTAGTGGTGGAGAACAGGCTAAAGTCCGCCTTTGTAAACTGCTAATGCGTGAGAGCAACTGGGTACTGTTTGATGAGCCTACCAACCACTTGGATGTCAAAGCAAAGGATGAACTCAAACGCGCTTTGAAGGAATACAAAGGGACCGTATTGCTTGTATCCCACGAACCGGACTTTTACGAGGATTGGGTAACCAAAACGTGGAATGTAGAAGAGTGGTCTAGTAAAGTTAACTAAAATCCAGTTCTGACAGATTTCACACAAGGTGGGGTTTGCAGAATTAGGAAAATATGCTAAGCTATCTTTAGCTGATACAATAAAATAGTCACACTAGGGGAGCCGCCCATGCGGCTGAGACGAAATAAATGGATTTCGGACCCTTTGTACCTGATCTGGGTTATGCCAGCGTAGGGAAGTGAGTACTGTACAAACAAGGTAGTAGCTCTTTACTTTTGTTTGCGCAGGAACGATATACGTTTACGGATATAATAGTCCGTTTGATTTTGAACGTTTGTCAAGCCACTTCCTTTGGGAAGTGGCTTTTTGCGTTTCGTTCATCTTCATTTGTTCGATTTTCCGTAGACGGATTTACATATGATCTCCTTTCATTATTGCTGGTACAAGTGGCTGGCTCCGTATGATATTACCCAATATGGAGCTACAACAGTATAGATTCAGCTAATACGATTTTTTGATAACACAAGTTCATATTCTTTAGTCCAAGTGAGGTGAAAATGAGATCGAATTACACGTAATTACGATGGAAAGTGTCTCCTGTGTGAATGTACCCCAAGTGGCTGCCGCTATTTGTCCTTATATTCATTATGTACACGCACGTTCGAAACAGAAGGGTGCCTCTGCTTTGCTTTCTTTGACTCGTAGCATGATCAAGCAGGAAGTTCCTTTGCGGCAAATTGTAGTAAATGACCGCGTGGACGTAGCTTTACTTACCTCGGCAGGAGCTGTCCAGCTTCCAGCTAATGGGTTATCTGTGGTGGATGCGAAAAGTCTACTTTCAGAGGGTACACGCTGTGGAGTGTCTGTACATTCGTTGGAGGAGGTGCAGACCGCCGAGCAGGCTGGAGCAGACTATGTACTATTTGGTCATGTATATGAGACCCATTGTAAAGCTGGTCTTGTACCGCGGGGTATAGCACAGCTTGAAAGCATTTGCAGATTGTCGGACATTCCGGTGATAGCGCTGGGAGGCATACAACCCCATCATGTTCCAGAGCTTTATCATGCTGGAGCAAGCGGAATTGCGGTGATGTCTGGTATATGGGAAGCAAAGTCACCCGTTGCAGCAGCGATGGAATATAGGCGAATGGTAGATCTTGTAGTTCACGACCTGTAGCAAGAAAACAAGACGAAGGGAAAGCAGAATGCTTACTGGAGAGGAGACACGGAACATATGTCAAAGACACATACAGAGAAAAAAGCGATAGGACACGCTGAATGCTTGGTCATAGGCGGAGGTGTGATCGGCAGTTCCATTGCTTATCATGTGGCTAAGGAGGGACGTAGTACGATCATGCTGGAACGATGGATCCCTGGTGAGGGAGCATCAGGAGCAGCGGTGGGAATGCTGGCAGCGGAAAGTGAAGAGTTTGCAGACCTTGAGCTGGCACGATTTGCCCGTACAAGTCGAGATGCATTCCCTGACCTTGTCTGTGATTTGGAACGTTTATCGGGTATTTCAGTGGACTTTCGTACAGGAGGATTTGTGACCCCATTTCGTTCGGAAGCAGAGGGCCAAAAACGCTGGAATGCTGCGAATATGCGAGAGGATGATCGTCCCATTTGGTGGGATGCCAAGGAGTTGGCCCGACGGATTCCGGGCTTGGCAGATCAAGTAATTGGGGCTATCTACCGATCAAAGGAGACACAAGTGTCTCCTGTCCAGCTTTGCCGTGCTTATGCAGGGGCAGCTGCGGTGCTGGGAGCAACAATATGGTCTGGAACTCAAGCTGAGGAACTGGTCATACAGGATGGTCGAGTTTGTGGTGTGCGAACGGATAGTGGATTTTTTTCCTGCGATCAGGTCGTGATTGCCGCAGGCTTGGACAGCTTGAAATTGCTAGAACAAATTGGGTTTGATTATCCACTATACCCGGTCAAGGGCGAAGCGGTAGCAGTCTCCTCGAAGGATCATCCGTTGGATTATACCATTTATGCTGACGATATTTACCTCGTGCCTAAACAGAATAACGAGCTTTGGATTGGTGCCACAAGTCTTCCGCATCAATATGACAAAGAGGTGACCGTAGGAGGCTTAAAGGGGTTGTTAGCACGTGCATCTGCCTGGTTACCGCGTGTACAGGAAGCTTCTTTTGTACGTGCATGGGCAGGCTTGCGTCCGCAGGCGGCTGCGGAGCGTCCTTTCATTGGGCCTGTTCCTGGAGTAGAGGGCGTCTATGCTGCAGTCGGGCATTATCGCAACGGTGTCCTGCTTAGTGATGCGACTGGGCGAGCGATGGCAGCTATGCTTAAAGGGGCTGGTGCAGCTGGACTTGGAATAAGTAAATTTTCTTCTGAACTTTTCAAGGAGGAAAGCTTATGAAGCTGACCATTAACGGACAGAGCATGACCATTTCCAATCGAATCACTCGTGTGGATCAATTGCTGCATGAACTTGATTTAAAGGTGAAAACCGTAGTGGTAGAGCTGAATCGGCATATATTGACCCGTGAAGATCATCATGAAACGGTACTTAAGGATGGAGATTGCCTAGAAATCGTACATTTTGTAGGAGGCGGTTGATCATGTTAACCATTGGAAAAGCATCTTTTACCTCAAGGCTGTTGCTAGGAACAGGGAAATTTTCGGATCTGGATATCCAATCCCAAGCCGTAGAGGCTGCTGAGACGGAAATATTAACGTTCGCTGTGCGCAGACTGAATTTGGAGGAACGGGATAAGCAGCATTTTCTCGATACACTGGATTTGAGCCGGTATACACTTCTTCCCAACACAGCGGGGGCAACAACAGCAGAGGAGGCAATCCGTATTGCCAAGTTGGCAAAAGCCTCCGGCTTGTGCGATATGATTAAGGTAGAAGTCATTGGGGATAGCAAGACGCTGTTGCCTGATCCTTTTGAAACATTGAAAGCTAGTGAAAAGTTGCTAGAGGAAGGCTTTGTCGTGCTACCCTACATATCGGATGATGTGATACTAGCGAAGAGGTTGCAAGAGCTTGGAGTACATGCCGTAATGCCTGGAGCGTCGCCGATTGGTACAGGACATGGTTTGCTCAATCCGTTTTCGTTAGAGTTGATTATCGAGCAAGCGGAAGTTCCGGTCATTGTCGATGCTGGTATTCGCTCACCTGGTGACGCAGCAATGGCAATGCAGTTGGGAGCAGATGGTGTTCTGCTGAATACAGCTGTCTCAGGAGCGAAGAATCCTGTGAAAATGGCTGAGGCCATGAAGCTGGCTGTACGTGCAGGCAGATATGGATTTGAGGCGGGGATGATTCCTGTAAAACGTTATGCTTCAGCAAGCAGTCCGATAGAAGGCATGGTTCAGGGATGAGGATTACTAAAAAATCTGCTGCTGAACCACCACAAAGTGACCGTTATTCCAGACAGGAAAGGTTTGCACCCTTTGGGCCTGCAGGCCAACGCCGGCTTGCTTCCTCTCATGTACTAATCATAGGTGTTGGAGCGCTGGGCACTGGTATTGCAGAAACGTTAGTTCGTGGAGGCGTAGGTACGGTAAGCCTGGTAGACCGGGATTATGTGGAATGGAGCAATTTGCAGCGCCAGCAGCTTTTTCAGGAAAGTGATGCTGTGCAAAGGTGTCCCAAAGCAGTAGCTGCCCAGCGAAGATTAAAGGATATTAATTCGGAAACAATTGTACATGCACATGTCTTGGATGTTGGGATAGAAGAGCTGGAAGAGTTGATCCAGGGGGTAGATCTCATGATGGATGCAACCGATAATTTCGATACCCGGCTTCTTATGAACGACATGGCACTCAAGCATCGCATTCCTTGGATTTATGGAGGATGTGTGGGTAGCTATGGTGTAACTTACACTATTTTACCGGGTCAGACACCTTGTCTACACTGTCTGATGGGAACTGTACCGCTTGGAGGGGAGACCTGTGATACGGCCGGGATTATTCCGCAGGCAGTACAAATGGTCACCGCTAACCAGACTACGGAAGCTTTCAAGCTTCTTGGTGGATATCCTGAGAACTTGAGAGGAAAGTTGCTTTCGTTTGATTTGTGGAAAAATGAGTATGTAGCAATAGCAGTGGATCGTCTAAAAAAAGCGAATTGTCCTTCTTGCGGTAGCCAACCGACGTATCCCTATTTATCAGCCTCTTATCGGCAGAAAACAGATGTTTTGTGCGGTAGGGATACCGTTCAAATAAGACCTGCCAACCGGACACATCTGAATCTCGCAGAGGTAGCAAATAGATTTACAGCATTGGGTGAGGGGAACGTAGAGTGGAATTCGTATCTGGTTTCCTTTAGTGTGGGCGAGCATCGCTTGGTTGTTTTTGCAGATGGCAGAGCGCTGATCCATGGGACAAAGGACTTGGCAAAAGCAAGAAGTCTATATCATCGCTATTTGGGCTGAAAACCATAAAGCAGAAAACCATTCTTTGAGAATGATTTTCTGCTTTTTTGTTACACTAACACAAATATGTTTAAATGGCTTATAACAAACTTGTTCGTATCCAATATGTAATGCGATGTCCAAACCAGGTGGGTGAAAAGATGAGCCCGTTAATTGTACTTGTGGATGAAAATGAAGCGCCCGCTGTATTCGTTCATCCATTGGAGCAGGCAGGTTATCAGGTGGTTCATGTTCGTAATACATCGGATGTAAGCCCTTATATAGCTCAAAATCCTGTGAGTTTGCTACTCCTGAACATTAAAGATGAACAGGCGGACACTCAAGGCTTGATTCGCATTTTGCAGCAGAACTATCCTCATGTTCCACTGCTTGTAATGATTTCATCAGATGAGGAAGCACTTATGGTTTACTGCTTTGAACAAGGAGCACATGATGTAATGGTAGTGCCCTTTTATCCTAGAGTTCTTCAGGCTAGAGTAGCTAATTTATTACGAATTTTTGGTGTTGAACGTGATGTGAAAAGAGCAATCGAGGCAGGAGATTTACATATAGACACTGCAAGCAGAATGGTGAGCAGAGGGGAGCGAAAGCTGGAATTAACTCCGAAAGAATTCGATCTTTTGCTACATCTGGCGATACATCTTAACCAAGTTTGTAGCAGGCAGCAAATTTTAAAGGATGTTTGGAAACATGATTATATCGCTGATACGAACGTAGTAGATGTGTACATCAGGCATTTAAGGGTTAAAGTAGATAGAGGGCAAAAGTTTAAAATGATTCGAACGGAACGAGGCATTGGCTATTCACTCAGAACGCCAACTGAAGCAAAATAGCATAAAGTATAAATAAAAAAAGCCGAGACCTTTCGTCCCGGCTTACCAATTTAAATGAGTTCTACATTACAGCACGCGACGTGCTTTAATGTACGTTCTTTTCCAGTTGCCGGAGTTCAAATCAGAGATGGTCACCCCAGGTCCACCGTAAGTGTGTAGGATTTTACCCCCGCCCATATATACTGCTACGTGAGTAATATTGCGTCCTGTGGCACGGCTACCGCTTGAAAAGAACACTAAGTCACCTTTTTTCAAATTAGCCTTGGATACGGCATGTCCGACTTTAGACTGTTGAACAGAAGTACGCGGCAAATCGACTCCGTATTTCTTGAATATGTGCTTCATGAAAGAAGAACAGTCAAAATTGCGTGTAGTGCTTGTGGAAGCTCCAAACTTATAAGGAGTACCCATATATTTTTTGCCGTAGTTAATTACTTTTTGACCTACAGTAGTAGTAGCAGTAGCAGCTTGTGCTGTATTTGTTCCCTCAATGGCAAAAGTACCAAAGCCGATAGTGGCAGCGACTCCTGCGATAATTACCTTTTTTATGATTTTATGCATATTCATGTTGTAAGTACCTCCAAAAATTGATTTGTGCAATATTTTGCTGAGTTGCTAACTAACTGACAGCGTTGAGTATAACAGTTTTGAAGCCGCCTAATAGTTGGAAAACTACTCTCGAATGCTTGTGGGGCAAGGCTTACGTCGCAATTATTAAAAAACGATTAAAAATTACAATTTGTAAAAAATAAATTAATTCTAGTACCTTCAAAAAACCGAAAAACCCTTGTTAGTCAAGGGTTTTGAGTGTGTGAACAACTTTTTAAATAGTTACAACAATGTCATAATTAATCCTTGCTTTGAATAACGAGTAGTAGACCGCTTTTGATAGAAATAGTACCTTTTGCAGCCGTTAGCTTATTGCTGACACCCCGTGATTGTCCCATTTTGAGGGTGGCATTATGAAGGGGATACATAAATCCTTCCAGTTGTATACCTGTTACTTCGGCGGTCATAGGAATCAGGGATGTATATGTATAGCCCATGGGCTGGATCTCGAGCGTTGATCCGGTCAGCTCAATATAATTATGTGCGTCCATGATAGCGCAACTAATGTGATGCTGCATGGCCCGTACTAATATTTGAACATTGGCTAAGGTGTGGTCCATTCGAGTGCCAGTAACACCGAGCAAGAGTACATGATCTACTTGTTCTTCCATAGCAATTTCTAAAGCAAGCTCTGTATCAGTTAGGTCCTTATGTACTGGATCGCACGCAATCATACGTTGGCTTGCTGATTTTACCTGTTCTTGTTCCTCTGAAGTAATCGAATCAAAATCTCCTACAGAGACATGTGGTGTAATACCGTGTTCTATCAGGAAAAGGGCACCTTTATCTGCGCCTATAATAAAATCATCGGGTTGTATTTGTTGTAAATCTTCTTCATTAAGACGACCGCCTGAAAATACAATGGCTCGCTTTTTCGTCATAACCAACATCCTTTCTTTCTGCATACGGTTCCAGATATACGATCATTTTAAGTATACCGCGTTAAATATGGCTTGCACAATTTTGGAGGACCTGGCTACAATGGAACAGAAAAAAAGTGCGACGTGAATAGGAAGGGGAACGAAATGATTAACGTTTTGTTTGTGTGTTTGGGCAATATTTGCCGCTCTCCCATGGGGGAGGCAATACTGAGACATAAAGCAAAGGAACGGGGATTAGACGCAGAAATTCGGGTGGACTCGGCTGGAACAGGCGACTGGCATATTGGAAATCCTCCGCATGAGGGAACGCTAAAGCAGCTTAAACTGCACGGAATCAGCGAACAAGGCATACAGGCACGGCAAATAACGGATCGTGATTTTGACGCATTTGATTATATTGTGTGCATGGATGACTCTAATGAACGAAACGTGCGTAAACTTGCAGGTGGAGCAGATGCTGATATTCTAAAATTCATGGATTTGCTTCCTCGAGAAAAGTTAAGAGAAGTACCCGACCCATATTTTACCGGGAACTTTGAAGAGACCTATCGATTATTGGACGCAGGATGCGAGGCCTTGCTGGACAAGATCATAGAAGAAAAGCTATAATGTGAACGACAGATGACGGCAATCATTGCCGTTTTTCGTTATATATTTTTGAAAGCGTAATCAAAATATAAAAAAAGAGGAAGGAGCCTTATGACCTCCTAGGTCAATGCTCATTCCTCATCATTGTCTGGGATGTTTTTTACTCAGGCACGATCCAGAAAATACATTAGCGCGTCAGGTAACTCGTTTTGCCAAAAGCCCCATAAATGTTTACCATCCTTTTCACGGTAAGAAACTTCGGCGTTCCGCTCGCGCAGTAAATCTGCGCATTGACGGTTTAGCTCTACAAAGTTGTAAATGCCGGTATCACTCTCAAAAGCATCTTCCTGAAGGCCAACTGTCATCCATACATTTAGATGCGACAGTTCTTTCTCACGGGCAATAATTTCTTGCGAAGCTTCATAGTAGGCACCTGAGAGGCTAATAATGCGATTAAACAGCTCAGGATACAATAGCGCCAAATGCAAAGACACACTGCCTCCCAGTGAATCCCCAGCAAGAATGCGGGAAGCTGCATCTTTTCTTATAGGATACTTTTGTTCCACATAGGGAATAATCTCTTCTGCAAAACAGGCAGTGTATGCCTCAAAACGATTGCCGAAGGGAGCGTACTCCTGAGTTCTGATTTTGGTGTTCACTTCCACGCCTACAATAATGAAGGGTTCCACGCCTTCATCCAGTATGAGACGGTTGGCGTGTGTTGCAATGCGTCCAAAGTTGAAGAATTCCTCTCCATCCTGACAGTAGACGACCGGGTAGCTCAATATTTCATTATAGCCGGGCGGCAAATAAATCCGAAGAATTCGGGTTTCGCCAAGTAAGCGGCTATCTACTTCGTCTTTAAGGATGGTTCGTTTTAAATACCGAGAATCCGTCATTTTTCGTCACCTTTCTTGGGTATTATTTTGCATTAAGGATCACAATAAGTTAAGATTACCCTGATTGCAATAGATGTTTAAAATTTCAATCATGTACTAAGCTGTTATAGTAAAAAACGCACCCTGTTACATACACAAAATTGTGCCAAACTCAAAAAAAATAACTAAATCTTTGACGCGAGCGATATAACAGGTGTATAATAATCCTATAACAGCGGAACTTGATATTCAAATTTTTTTGTTGAGGTGAAGAAAATGAGCAAGGTTCCTTATGAAGTTTACACAGAGGAAGTTGAGGCTCTGTCCGTGCTTTCTCCGGATGGTGAAATTATCAATAAAGATAAATTGCCTAAACTTACAGATGATCAATTGAAAGAAATTATGTATCGTATGGTATTTACACGTACTTGGGATGACCGTGCTGTTAACTTGGGCCGTCAAGGACGTCTCGGTTTCTACGCTCCGGTATCCGGACAAGAAGCAACAATGGTTGGTAGTGAATTTGCGCTCCAAAAAGAAGACTTTATTGCACCAGGCTACCGAGATATTCCGCAACTCGTTTGGCATGGCCTGCCATTATATCAAGCTTTCTTGTATTCCCGTGGTCATCAACATGGTGGTCAAATTCCGGACGGCGTTAACGTATTGATGCCGCAAATCATCATTGGCGCGCAAATTCTGCACGCTATGGGAATTGCAATGGGCTACAAACTGAAAAAACAAAAACAAGTCGTCATTACATATACAGGTGACGGTGGTTCTTCCGAAGGTGACTTCTACGAAGGTCTGAACTATGCTGGTGTGTACAAATTGCCAGTTATTTTCTTTGTGCAAAACAATGGTTACGCGATCACAACTCCATTCTCGAAACAAACCGCTGCCCTTTCGATCGCTCATAAAGCAGTAGCTGCTGGTATTAAAGGCGTGAAAATTGACGGTATGGACGTGCTTGCAGTTATTAAAGCTGTTCAAGAAGCTGCAGAGCGTGGACGTAATGGCGAAGGTGCAACATTGATTGAAGCCGTTACTTACCGTTTCCGTCCGCATTCCCTTTCTGATGATGCGACGAAATATCGTTCTAAAGAAGAAGAAGGCGAATGGAATGCAAAAGATCCAATTGCCCGCTTTGCGAAATACCTTGAGAAAAAAGGTCTTTGGACTGAAGAAGATACAGCTCGCGTAAAAGAAGAAGCTAAGGCAAAAGTGAACGAAGAGATCAAAAAGGCTGAGAAAACAGAAAAAATGACAATTCCTGGCCTGATCGATAGCATGTTCGAAACTACGCCTAAGCACTTGGAAGAACAAAAAGCTGATTTTAAATAATTGAACTTGAAAGAGACCGGGCGGCAACCCGATCCGGTCTGCTTTTCGATTGACCTGAACTGAAACTGATCTGTCAATGTTTAAGGAGGAAATGAAGCAAATGGCACAAATGAACATGAAAGAAGCGATTCGTGACGCACTGCGCGTAGAGTTGAAACGCGACCCTAACGTCCTGCTTTTCGGTGAAGACGTAGGTCATGTAGGTGGCGTATTCCGCGCTACAGAAGGTCTGCAAAAAGAATTTGGCGAAGAACGTGTATTCGATACTCCGCTGGCGGAATCCGCAATCGGGGGTCTTGCTGTCGGTCTGGGTATCCAAGGTTTCCGCCCTGTAGCTGAAATCCAGTTCGTAGGCTTTATCTTTGAAGCACTCGATCAAATGGCAATTCAAGCATCCCGTATGCGTTACCGTTCCGGCGGACGTTACAATTCTCCAATCGTATTCCGTACACCTTTTGGTGGCGGTGTTAAGGCAGCCGAGCTGCATACAGATTCCTTGGAGGGTCTTTTGACTCAAACACCAGGTATTAAGGTTGTTGTTCCTTCCAACCCTTACGATGCAAAAGGTCTTATGATCGCGTCTATTCGCGATAACGATCCAGTATTTTTCATGGAGCATTTGAACCTGTACCATGCATTCCGTGCTGAAGTTCCTGAGAATGATTACACAGTTGAACTGGGCAAGGCAAATGTAGTTCGTGAAGGTTCCGATGTGACGATCATTACTTACGGTATGATGGTACACACTTCGGTTAAGGCTGCTGAAGAGCTGGAAAAAACAAAGGGTATTAAAGTGGAAATCATTGATTTGCGTACAATCAGCCCGATTGACATTGATACCATTGTTGCCTCTGTTCAAAAAACCAATCGTGCTATCGTTGTTCAAGAAGCGCAAAAGAGTGCCGGTGTTGCTGCTGAAGTTATTGCACAAATTAACGAAAAAGCAATCCTGCATCTGGAAGCACCAGTTCTGCGTGTAGCAGGTCCGGATACCGTTTATCCATTTGCTCAAATTGAAGATACTTGGTTGCCAACGCCAACACGTATCATTGATGCGGTTAATAAAGTATTGGAATTTTAATTAAAGCACACCGTAAATTTGGGAGGTTTTAAACGTGGCAAAATTTGAATATAAATTCCCGGAGCTGGGTGAAGGTCTTCACGAAGGCGAAATCATCAAGATGCACATCAAGCCCGGCGACAAAGTAACTGATGATGATATCATCATGGAAGTACAAAACGACAAGGCTGTAGTTGAAGTTCCATGTCCGGTTAATGGTACGGTTCAAGAAGTATTTGCCAAAGACGGAGACGTCTTCAACGTAGGTCAAGTTGTGGCTGTCATCGACGCAGAAGGTGAACTTCCTGAACAAGAAGATGCACCAGAAGCGCCAGCTGCTAGCCCTGAGCCAAGTGCTGCTGCACAAGGCGGAGCTGCAGGTGCAGCTAGATTTGAATATAAATTCCCAGAGCTGGGTGAAGGTCTTCACGAAGGCGAAATCATCAAGATGCACATCAAGCCCGGCGACAAAGTAACTGATGATGATATTATCATGGAAGTACAAAACGACAAGGCTGTAGTTGAAGTTCCATGTCCGGTTAATGGTACGGTTCAAGAAGTATTTGCCAAAGACGGAGACATCTTTAACGTAGGTCAAGTTGTGGCTGTCATCGCTGCTGAAGGTGAACTTCCTGAGCAAGAAGAAGCACCAGCTGCTGTTAAACAAGAAGAGGATGCTGCCAAAGGTGGAGCGAACACGCAACCAAGTGCAACACCTGCTGCTTCGAACAAAGACGTACTGGCTACACCTAGCGTTCGCAAATTTGCACGTGAGCAAGGTGTTAACATCGCTCAAGTGAGTGGCTCCGGCAAAAACGGTAAAATCACTAAAGAAGATGTAGAAGCTTTCAAAAATGGTGGAGGCCAAGCGGCTGCACCAGTAGCGAAAGAAGCTGCAAAAGCGCAAGAGCCAGCTAAAAAAGAAGCGAAAGCTGCAGCACCATCCGCACCAGCTGCAGACCCGCGTGCTGAGGAAGAACGCGTACCATTTAAAGGTATCCGTAAAGCAATTTCCAATGCTATGGTTAAGTCGGCTTACACGGCTCCACACGTTACAATTATGGACGAAGTGGATGTAACTGAGCTGGTTGCTTTCCGTACTCGTATCAAACCAATTGCAGAGAAGAAAGGCACAAAAGTAACTTACCTGCCATTCATCGTAAAAGCTTTGGTTGCTGCTTCCCGTCAATTCCCGGCTCTGAATGCCTCGATCGACGAAGAAGCTAACGAAATTGTCTACAAAAAATACTACAATATCGGTATCGCTACAGATACAGACAACGGCTTGATCGTTCCTGTTATCAAAGATGCTGATCGTAAGAGTATCTGGATGATTGCTGATTCCATTCGTGACCTGGCTGTACGCGGTCGTGATGGTAAATTGGCTGCCAATGAAATGAGAGGAAGCACGATTTCCATCACGAACATTGGTTCCGCAGGCGGTATGTTCTTTACTCCAATCATCAACTTTCCTGAGGTTGCAATTTTGGGTACTGGCCGCATCAGTGAAAAAGCAGTCGTGAAAAACGGTGAAATTGTTGCCGCTCCAGTAATGGCTCTTTCCCTGAGCTTTGACCACCGTATTATTGACGGTGCAACTGCTCAAAACTTCATGAACTATATTAAACAGCTGCTCGCTAACCCTGAGCTGCTTGTAATGGAGGTGTAATCAATGGTAGTAGGAGACGCTTCTCTGGATATTGACACATTGGTTATCGGTGCGGGTCCTGGCGGCTATGTAGCTGCCATCCGTGCCGCACAGTTGGGACAAAGCGTATTGATCGTTGACAAATCTGAGCTGGGCGGTGTCTGCTTGAACCGTGGATGTATTCCATCCAAAGCTTTGATCTCTGCAGCTCATCAATACGAAGCAGCTAAACATGGCGAAACTTTCGGTATTACGGCTGAAAATGTAAAAGTAGATTTTGCAAAAACACAAGAATTCAAAAACGGTGTTGTTAAGAAAATGACTGGCGGCGTAAGCGGCTTGCTCAAAGGCAACAAAGTCGAAGTTTTCAACGGTGAGTGCATGTTCATCAACGAAAACGAAGCGCGTGTATTCAACGAACATGAATCACCACGTTACCGTTTTAAAAATGCAATTATCGCAACAGGCTCCCGTCCTATCGAATTGAAGCCATTCCCGTTTGGCGGACGCATTCTGTCTTCTACTGAAGCATTGAACCTGCCTGAAATTCCGAAAAGCCTGATCGTTATCGGTGGTGGATATATTGGTGCAGAGCTTGGACAAATGTATTCCAAATTCGGTTCCAAAGTAACGATCATTGAAGGTATGGATACTGTTCTTCCTGGCTTCGATAAAGATATGACTTCCATCGTTTCGAAAAGCATGAAGAAAACAGGTATCGAAATCTTCACTGGCGCTAAAGCGGAAACTGCGGAGCAAACTGATAAAGATGTAACAGTGAAATTCTCTGTTAACGGTGAAAGCAAAGAAGTAACTGCTGAGTACCTGCTTGTAACTGTTGGACGTCGTCCAAATACAGACGGTGAACTGGGTCTGGATTTGATCGGTGTAGAACTGGATGAACGCGGAATGGTGAAAGTTGACCACCAAGGACGCACAAGCATCCCTCACATCTTCGCAATCGGCGATATTGTTCCTGGTCTTGCTCTGGCTCACAAAGCTTCTTACGAAGGTAAAGTAGCTGCTGAAGTAATTGCTGGCCAACCATCTGTTGTAGACTATAAATGTATTCCGGCTGTTGTGTTCACAGATCCAGAATGCTCTAGCGTAGGCTACACAGAGACACAAGCTAAAGAAAAAGGCTATAATGTCAAAGTTGGCAAGTTCTCTTATGGAGCAAACGGTCGTGCCGTTTCCCTGAACGCTGCTGAAGGCTTTGTAAAAATCGTAGCTGACGCAGATACAGGTCTGGTACTGGGTACGCAAATCGTAGGTCTGGAAGCTTCCAACCTGATTGCTGAGCTGGGTCTGGCGATTGAAATGGGTGCTACACTCGAAGATATCTCCTTGACTATCCATGCTCACCCTACACTGGGCGAACTTGTGATGGAAGCTGCAGAAGTCGTAATGGGTCATCCGATCCACGCATTGGCGCCACGTCGCTAATTCCATTTCATTATCTTGTTTTTGGTTTTCATACATGAAAAAAGAGGCAAGGAGCGCTATATCTGCGCTCTTTGTCTCTTTTTTTCAAACTTTAAGATTATTGGACTATCATGAAAATTCACACAGCACATGGTCAAAAAAGTACCCTACATGATAAACTAAATATAGATTAATGGGGTAGATCGAGAATTTTAAAAATTAAAAACTGACGATGCTGTTTTTTATTCATGCTCAAAGGAGAGAAACAACGTGCGCAACTACTTGGAATTGTTGGAGGATATTTTAGAGAACGGAGTGAAAAAAGAGGATCGGACAGGGACGGGAACATTATCTGTGTTCGGAAGGCAACTTCGTTTTGATCTGGCCAAGGGCTTCCCGTTGGTGACCACTAAAAGAGTACATTTGAAATCCGTTATACATGAACTGTTATGGTTTTTGCGAGGGGATACCAATATTGCTTATCTCAAGGAGAACGGAGTTAGCATTTGGGATGAATGGGCAGACGAGCAGGGGAATCTGGGACCTGTGTATGGATCGCAATGGCGCGCATGGGAAACACCGGACGGACAACATATTGACCAAATTGCGAATGTCATTGAGGCTATCAAAAACAATCCGGATTCACGTCGACATATCGTCAGTGCTTGGAATGTGGCTGAAATTGAATCGATGAAGTTGCCGCCATGTCATTTTGTATTCCAGTTCTACGTAGCTGGAGGAAAGTTATCCTGTATGCTGACGATGCGTTCAGTGGATACTTTCCTTGGACTGCCATTCAACATCGCTAGTTATGCATTGCTGACGCATATGGTTGCACAGCAGTGCGGTTTGGAGCCCGGAGAGTTTATTTGGTCAGGCGGCGATGTGCATATTTATTCAAACCATATACAACAAGTGCATACGCAGTTGGAGCGTGATCCTTATCCCTTGCCACAGTTAAAAATCCTGCGCAAGCCGGAATCCATTTTTGATTACACTTACGAGGATTTTGTTTTTGAGAATTACGAGCATCACCCAGGGATCAAGGCGCCTGTCGCCATCTGATTAGAGGAGGTGGAAAGATGAGCATTTCGATGATATGGGCTATGGCACAAAATGGTGTGATTGGCCGGGATAACAGTCTTCCTTGGCGCCTTCCCAGAGACATGGCCTTCTTCAAAGAGCAGACGATTAATAAAACGGTACTCATGGGACGCAAAACGTGGGAATCCTTTGGCGGGAAAAGCCTACCAAACCGCCGCAACGTCGTTTTGACTCGAGATGAGCGCTATCAGGCGGAAGGTGCGGAAGTAATCCATACGCTGGAAGAAGGGCTCCAACTTGCCCAGAAAGAAGAGCTAATGGTCATTGGCGGAGCGGAGATTTATTCACTGTTTTGGCCACATGCTGATCGGCTGATTGTGACTCGAATTGAGGAGACCTTTGAAGGTGATACGACGTTTCCTGAGCTGGATTGGAGCGGCTGGACTATAGTCAGTGAGACGCCAGGTATCAAGGACGACAAAAACCTGTATGACTACCGTTTTGTTGTTTACGAGAGAACAGGATAACAATAGATGAACTCGACCTAGCTCATTTGAAAAATTAATAAACCATATAAAAAATCCTTTTGGCTGTAGATGCAGAAAGTTGCATAAGTTTTCATTACTTTTACGCTGTATTGTGATACAATAAATCAAATTCAACGAGAACAGACCCTTTCATAACACAAACAGACAAGTTCGAATTTGATTAGAATTCTGAATGGATGATCGGGGTTCATAAGCGAAGAGATGGGGGAACGTAACATGTCTACACCAACTGGATTTATGGAATACACACGACAACTTCCTACAGACCGGGACCCGGCAGAGCGTATAAAGGATTGGGAAGAATTCCATAAGCATATGTCTGAAGAAGAGCTGCGTACCCAAGGGGCGCGTTGTATGGACTGCGGAACTCCTTATTGTCATACGGGGATGGATCTCATGGGAGCAACTTTAGGCTGCCCGGTTCATAATCTTATTCCGGAATGGAACAATCTCGTATATCGTGGTTTGTGGAAGGAAGCGTTAGACCGGCTGCACAAAACGAATAACTTCCCCGAATTTACGGGCCGTGTTTGTCCTGCGCCATGTGAAGGCTCATGTACTGTTGGCCTTATCGGGCAGTCTGTTACCATTAAGACAATTGAGGAAGCGATTATCGAAAAAGGTTTTGAGGAAGGCTGGGTTGTTCCTAACCCGCCGGAAAAACGTACAGGCAAACGAGTGGCGATTGTTGGCTCGGGTCCTGCGGGATTGGCTGCGGCAGCACAGCTTAACAAAGCAGGGCACAGCGTGACTGTATATGAGCGTGCAGATCGTGTAGGTGGGTTGCTGATGTACGGAATCCCATCCATGAAGCTGGATAAGAAGGTTGTACAGCGTCGTGTAGACTTGCTGGAGGCTGAAGGTATTCAATTCATCACGAATACGGAAATTGGCAAGGATATCCCTACTGAACAGTTGGTTGCCGACTATGATGCGGTTGTGCTATGCGGTGGATCTACAAAGCCGAGAGAATTCGATATTGAAGGCAGTGATTTGAATGGCGTCCATTATGCTATGGATTATTTGAATGGCACCATCAAAAGTTATCTGGATTCTAACCTTGAAGATGGCAACTATTTGTCTTCCAAAGGTAAGGACGTTATTGTTATCGGTGGTGGTGATACAGGTTCGGACTGTGTAGCTACTTCTTTGCGGCATGGTTGCCGGAGTGTCACTCAATTTGGCACACACACCAAAGCTCCACTGGAACGTGATCCGATTGCCAATCCTTGGCCGCAGTTTCCGAATGTGTACTCTCTCGATTATGCACAGGAAGAAGCGAAAGCGTTGTTCGGGGAAGACCCGCGTGAGTTCTCCATCATGACAACCAAATTTGTAGGTGATGAGAATGGCAATCTGAAAGAACTGCACACCATTCAAATCCAACGTATTGTTGATGAAACTGGACGTAAAATCTATCAACCGATTCCAGGTACGGAACGTGTATTCCCAGCACAAATTGCGCTGATTGCAATTGGGTTTGATGGGCCTGAGCAAACGATTGTGAAGGAAATCGGTTTGGAAACGGACCGTCGCTCCAACGTTAAGGCACGTTATGGGAAATATGTGACGAATGTGGATAAGGTGTTTGCTGCGGGTGACATGCGCCGCGGACAAAGTCTGGTTGTGTGGGCTATTAATGAAGGTCGAGAAGCAGCACGTGAAGTTGATAAATACCTCATGGGTACTACTGTTTTGGTGTAATTATAAATTTAATTTACGAATCAAGTAAAGGCTCCATCTTAGGATGGGGCTTTATTTGTGTTTCAAGCATTGTCGCTAGTTGTTGAATCCAATTTTCTAGGGAGGTGTACAAAAGGGTGTAAATTTAATGTCATATAAAATGACTTTGAATTGAGTCTTTAATCATGCAACTGTTATTTATAGTGATCATAACATAAATAAGGAGGGTGTGTGTAGCCTTTTTAAAGAAAAATACTTTTATTTTACAAAATAATTAGCTGAAAACTTAAATATATGTAATATAAATTAACATAAATGTGAGTCGCCGAAACAGACCACATCATTACTAAAAAGCAATGGGGAGCTTTTTACGGAACGGAGCTCGACCTGCAGTTGCGTCGCCGGGGAATCGACACCATCGTCTTATGCGGCATCGCTACCGGGCTTGGCGTGGATACGACCGCGCGGGAAGCGTTTATGAATGGGTATCAGCTGATTTTGGCGATCGATGCCATGACCGGGTTTTCTCAAGCCGAGCACGATCACGTGAAAAATTTTATTTTTCCACGCATCGGGCGTGTTCGGACAACACAGGAAATCATTTCTGCCTTTGCTGAAGTTTGAACCCAAAGGAGATGTGCCCTTGGATTTATCAGGTTCCAGGGGTCGTTTTTTTATTTCAGGAGGTTGGTCTCTATGACCCAAAAGAGAAGTCCCAAGTCCGATAGGATGTACCCCTGGTATGTCTTATCTGTAACCAGTCTCGGAGCGTTCCTGGTTCTGGTCAATATCGGAACGCTTAATGTCGCATTGCCGGAATTAAGCCAGCAATTTCATGCGAATGCGGCAGCTTCCAGCTGGATTTTACTTTCCTATATGCTGGTAAACACTATCCTGATTTTAATCTTCGAACAAATTTCGGATATTTTCGGAAGAAGCCGAATGTATTTAATAGGAATGGCCATCTTTACCGTATCCAGTTTACTACTCGGTTATGCTTTTAATGTAGAGGTACTAATCCTTCTTCGGATCGTACAGGCTGCCGGAGGAGCGCTTGTAGTGACGAACACAACACCGCTGATTACCGATGCGTTTCCCCAATCGCAGCTGGGCACCGGTCTCGGTCTGAATTTATTGTCCGCTTCCGTCGCGCAGGTGCTTGGCCCGGTCGTCGGCGGCGTGGTCACGACCGCCTGAGGCTGGAGGTGGGTGTTCTGGTCTAATGTTCCCTTCGGGATCATTGCTCTCATCTGGGGGCTCTGGATTCTAAGGGTGAAGCCCCTAGCGCAGCTCCATAAAAAAGTGGACGGATATGGAGGCATCATGATCTTTGTCGCTTTAGCGGGTCTAATCATTGCTTTATCCAAGGGGGGAGAACTGGGCTGGGGAGACAAGCAGGTGATCGGAGGTTTTGCGATATTCGCCATATTTACTACTATATTTTTATGGCATGAGCATCGTTCAGCATCACCTCTACTAGATTTAAGCCTTTTTGAAAGCTGGACGTTCAGTATGGGGAACATCGCTACATTCTTTAATTCTTTTGCCCGTACGGCGGTTGCTCTGCTCTTCGCTCTCTATTACCAATTTGCCTTCCACCAAAACGCGCTTAATGCCGGTCTAAGGATCCTTCCAATTACGATAGGGATGTTGGTCATTTCTCCGATTGCTGGCATGTTGACTAAGAAGGCGGCCATTCGAGTTCTGGCCTCACTTGGAATTCTTATTTCTATAGCAGGACTACTACTACTCCTATTCGTGGTCGGTGGAAATTTCTCTTACGGGGTCACCGCTTGCGGCATGTTGTTAATCGGGGTCGGGACCGGTTTATTCCTTACCCCCAATACGACGGAGATCATGTCAAGCGTTCCGGAGCAAAGCCGCGGGGTGGCGAATGGACTGCGGTCCATGCTATATAACTTGGGTCAAGTGCTGAGTACGGCTCTTTCTTTAACCATCGTCGGCGCAGCGCTGCCAGCCCACCTGAAGAACGTGCTGTATTCCGGAAAGAACAATGTGATTTCTGCCGTTGATTTTGCTTTCGTCATTCACGGTTACCGCTGGGTCATCATCGCACTAATAGGGACTTCTCTACTCGCTCTTGCTGCCTCGTGGTTCCGTCCGCAACAGAAAAAAGCTTACGAAAGCTCTTCAGCGGCCTCTTGACTTTGACGCATTGATGCCGCGTCAATCCGTCCGATCCTCATCGATCGGTCCTGCGGCTGCCGCCATAACCCCAGCGCGTCCGGTAAGCCCAAACTTCTGGAGCTAGCGATATATATCCGGCGGGTAGTGGAGCGTTGCGATATACTTTCACACGACACCAAGATATCCTCTTCTCCTAAATTCCGCCTTTTGGAGGCGCGAAAAAGATGAGAGTTCTAAAGTTAGAACATGTAGGTGTTCTAACACATAACGAACATTGTTCTTTACGAACAATGTTCGTTATGGTATAAATATTGTGTGAACGTCCAAATACTGCCTATGCGGTAAATGATACAGTAACATATAGTGGAAGTACTTATACCTGTCTTCAGGCACATACTTCCCTTGTAGGCTGGGAACCATCCAATGTTCCTGCTTTATGGAAGAAAGGCGGCAGCGGAACTACGCCACCTACAACACCGCCAACAACGCCACCAACAGGTCCTTCAGTAACAAAGCCTTCCGAAGTTCCAAGCCACATATGGACATACACAATGAATGCGGGCGATAAATTCGGTAAAGGCGGAGATTTTGCTTTATTGCTGAGTGCTGTGATCAAAAAGGAAAGCAGCTTTGGAGCAGGCTTACCAGGCAGTCCATCAGCCGGCGACGGATTGATGCAGGTAGAACCAAACACACGTAATGCTTATTTATCTCAATTCAGCTCAAAATTTGGCCGTGCTTATAATCACGGCAGTGAACAAGATCAGGTATGCTTGGGCGGACTGATTTTAAATGAAAAGATTACTAGATTCGGCAACATATATAATGGTTTATTACACTATAACGGAGGAGATAACTGGTATCCGGGAGCTACAGACTCTTATGGCCGTCCTATTCTGGCCAATCAATATGCAGATGCAGTTTACGCTACTTATAAGGGCTATGGCGGTAAGAACTAAGATGTTATTTATTTTCCACCCTTGCAGGTTTTACAATCCTACCGTACATGTACACCCAGTTTTGTAAGTAATACCGGGAGTGGGCGGGGGAGGACAAAGGCAACGATGCACATCCACCACAAGCCGGGAGAGAACATGGATGTGGATTGGGCCGGAAAAATAAACTGAAGTTAGTGTTTAAACACTAACTTCAGTTTAAGGGAGGAATTATGAGTATGGAAATTTTTGAGCAGTATGAATCCAACGTAAGAGCATATTGTAGAAACTTCTACGATGTGTTTGACCGGGCTAAAGGTGCACTGATTTATTCAGAATCCGGAAAGAAATTTGTTGATTTTTTTGCAGGAGCAGGAGCTTTAAATTATGGACATAACAACGAATACATCAAACAAAAGATACTCGCTTATCTTGAATCGGACAGTATTACTCATGGGCTTGATATGTACACAAAAGCGAAACGTGAATTTATCGAAAAATTCTCGCAGATCATATTGGAACCCCGAAAGTTAAACTATAAAATTCAATTTTGCGGGCCTACAGGTACAAACGCTGTAGAAGCATCGCTGAAGCTTGCCCGAAAGATCACTAAACGGACTGGTATATTTGCGTTTATGGGAGGATTTCACGGAATGTCGCTGGGGAGTCTGGCTGTTACCAGCAACATTCAGAAAAGATCTTCCTCCGGCATAGCATTATCCGATGTTACCTTTTTCCCATACTCCGAGAGTCCAATTGACTCATTCGATACTATTGAATACATGGAAGCCGTTCTAAACGACGGTCACTCGGGAATCGAAAAACCGGCGGCTATTATATTTGAAACCATTCAGGCGGAAGGCGGCGTAAATATAGCTTCACCCGAATGGATGCTCAGGCTGAGGGAACTTAGCGACAGACACGGTATTCTACTGATTTGCGATGACATTCAGGTTGGCTGCGGACGCACCGGACCGTTCTTTTCATTTGAACGTGCCGGGATGATCCCTGATATTGTACTGCTTTCCAAGTCAATCAGCGGGTATGGCCTTCCCATGTCTATTCTGCTGATGAAACCGGAACTTGATGTCTGGAAGCCTGGTGAGCATAACGGTACGTTCCGGGGAAACCAGCTTGCTTTCATTGGAGCTACAGCTGCGTTGGAATATTGGGAAATGAATAATTTGGAACAGTCTGTGAAATATAAGGAAGCATTTGTAAGAGAATGTTTAACCAAGCAGATTTTGTCATTACATAAGGGCCTGACCATTCGGGGTGCAGGTTTGATTTGGGGTATTGATTTTTCCAATGTGGAGGATGAGCGAATCACGCAAAAAGTAGTAGAGGAATGTTACCAAAACGGTTTAATCATCGAAAGCGCAGGAAGAAAAGACAGTGTTATAAAACTTATGCCTCCGTTAACCATCGAGCTTGAACTTTTGCAGCAGGGTTGTTCAATTATCAGACAAGCTATTCAAGAGAATATAAATAAAGTATTGGAGGTCGAAAGTTATGGATAAAATCGCCATTATAGGAATAGGATGCCGTTTGCCAGGAGGAATAAGGGGGCCTGAGGAGTTCTGGGAAGCATTGACTGCGGGAAAAGATATGACTTCCGATTTACCCGAAGGCCGCTGGGATTTAGAAAAGTTTTATGATCCTGACAAATCAAAGCCAGGCAAGCATTACACCTGTCATGGTGGATTTTTAGATAAAATAGATGAGTTTGACCCTTTGTTTTTTGGTATTTCTCCAAGGGAAGCGGCCTTTCTTGATCCACAGCAAAGACTGATGCTGGAGACATCATGGGAAGCAATGGAAGATGGAGGCTTGGATCCGGCCAAGCTAGCAGGAACCAATACCGGTGTCTTTGTAGCGGGCTTCACCCTTGACTATCAAGCAATACAATTTAAAAACGAATCGGTTGAAAGTTTAGATACACATTCGGCAACGGGTATGATGATGACAATGTTGTCCAACAGGATTTCATATATATATGATTTCAGAGGTCCAAGTTTGTCTGTAGATACAGCGTGTTCGGGCTCTTTGGTTGCAACACACCTTGCATGCGGGAGTTTATTGAATAATGAATGTAATCTCGCAATAGCAGGCGGAGTAAGTGTTATAGCTACACCTGAGTATACCATAGCGGAAAGTAAGGGTGGTTTTTTATCTCCCGATGGACGGTGCAAAACTTTCGATTCCAGTGCAAACGGTTATGCAAGAGGAGAAGGAGCCGGCGTTGTGGTTTTAAAACGCCTGTCAGATGCTATCGAAGACGGAGATAGGATTTATGCCGTAATAAGTGGATCGGGTGTAAACCAGGACGGCCACACAGACGGGATTACTGTTCCAAACGGGCAGGCTCAGGAAAACTTAATGAAGGAGGTATACAAAAAGGCAGGAATATCACCTTCAGATATAACATATATTGAAGCTCACGGCACCGGCACTCCGGTTGGAGACCCTATTGAGGCTAATGCAATAGCACGAGTGGTTTCAACAGACAGGCCAAAAGATAAAAAGTGTATTGTCGGATCTGTTAAGACAAACATTGCCCACCTTGAGGCCGCTGCAGGAGTTGCCGCACTGATAAAAGCTTCACTAATCATAAAGCATAAGCAAATACCTCCACATCTGCACTTTAAGAATCCAACCCCTAAAATTCCCTTTGACGATTTATGTATACGAATTCCTCAGACCCTGGAGCCTTTGCCGCAACCCGCATTGGTTGGCATAAATTCATTCGGTTTTGGAGGAACAAATGCCCATATCCTCTTGGAGGAAGCTACAGATCTCCAAAAAGAGGGTACTCCTGAAGTTAATGTAAATACCGGATGGCCATATATGATTCCCATATCTGCGCGCTCAGAAAAGGCGCTAAAAAACTATGCGCAAAAGTATGTTGATTTTATTAATGGAAGTGGAGAAAGTATTTCTTTATATGATATTGGAAGCATGATGAGCAAAAAGCGCACCCATCATGACTATAGACTAGCGGTTTCGGCATCTTCAAAGGAAGAACTTGCAGGAAACCTGGAAGCGTATATTAAAGGACAAGCACGCCAGGGGATGTCTGCGGGAAATGTTGAGGCAGGAAAGTACAATAAAGCTGTTTTTGTATATACAGGTATGGGGCCCATATGGTGGGCTATGGGCAGAGAGCTCCTTGAAAAAGACCCTGTGTTTAGAAATATGATAGAAAAATGCGATAAACTTACACGTCAGTATGCTGGATGGTCTCTACTGGAGGAACTTCTC
This sequence comes from Paenibacillus sp. lzh-N1, assembly GCF_002872435.1. Lineage (NCBI taxonomy): Bacteria > Bacillati > Bacillota > Bacilli > Caryophanales > Paenibacillaceae > Paenibacillus > Paenibacillus sp. lzh-N1. Next base: position 4,313,434 of record NZ_CP025696.1, read on the forward strand.
GCCGATGAGGAGAATTCACGTCTGGACCAGCCCCAGTTTGCTCAACCTGCCAATTTTGCTGTTCAGGTGGGTTTGACTGAAGTATGGAAATCCTTGGGTATTATACCCCATGCGGTGGTAGGACACAGTGTTGGAGAAGTGGCTTCTACATATGTTGCAGGAATTTACAGCCTTGAAGATGCCATGTTGGTAAGTATTCACAGAAGCCGTGCACAGCAAAAAGCAGTAAACAAGGGCACAATGCTGGCGGTAGGTTTACCAGAAAAAGAAGTTGTGGCCCTGCTGGATGAGAACATAAAAGGTGTTTCAATGGCAGCAATCAATAGCCCAAATTCGGTAACTTTGTCAGGTGATCCTGATGCCCTTGAGCAGATCCAAAAACAGTTGCAGGATAAGGGGGTTTTTGCGCGGCTTTTAAAGGTCAATGTAGCGTATCACAGTTACCAAATGGAACCATATGAGCAGGAGCTATTGGAGGCATTAAAAGGAATAAAGTCCCAGCCTGCCGGGATACCGATATATTCCACGGTTACAGGGAAAATGCTGACGGGTACAGAGTGTGATGGACATTACTGGTATAAAAATGTAAGAGAGCCGGTACGTTTTGAAGCAGCAATGTATGAAATGATTTCGTTGAATTATAACTTATTTATTGAGGTGGGCCCTCACCCTGTTTTAGCAGCTTCTATTTCTGATTGTCTGTCAGCTAAAAACGTTGAAGGTAAGAAGTTGTTCTCTATAAAAAGAAATGAAAACGAACAGGTTTCAATACTGGAGAACTTAGGGAATCTATATGCACTGGGATACCCTATAGATTGGAACAAGATTTACCGGTACCAAGGTGAGTTTGTAAGTCTCCCTCTTTATCCATGGCAATGGGATAAATACTGGATGGAAACGCAGGAATCAAGTGAATTTAGGCAGGGAAAAAATAAGCACAAGTTTTTAGGACGCCGTTTGAAAACTTCCAGCCCTATATGGGAGATTGAACTTAATACTACCTATATGACGTATCTTTCTGATCATAAAATACAAGGTATAGAAGTTTTCCCCGGAGCAGGGTATGTAGAGCTGGGAATGGCTTGTGCCAGAAGCTATTTTGGAGAGGGTTTTTATACAGTTGAAGATATAAAGTTTGAAAATGCTTTATTTTTAAATCAAGGAGTATCACCTGTGGTGCAGGTGGTTTTGGATCCAAAAACCGCAAAATTCGAGATTTCAAGCAGGATACCGGGACAAGATAAGACTTGGACATGCAATGCATCCGGCACAATAAGAAAACGGCAAAACATAAAGATCACTGCTAAAGATGAGTTGATTCAAATACTTGGCAATTGTACCAAAGAATACGGAAAAGAAGTATGTTATAAAACCTTCTATCAAATGGGTTTCCATTATGGTCCTTATTTCCAAGGTATAGACAAGATATGGAAAGGTGATAACGAAGCTCTTGGCAGGATCGAGATCCCTAAAATACTGGAGATTGATAGCTCTATCTACGGTCTTCACCCGGCGGTATTGGACGCCTGTTTCCAGGTTACCATTGCGGCAGTTGCACCACTTAATGAAGATGAAAATAACGAAGGCCAATCATTCCTACCTGTAGGAATAGACAGGGTGCAGCTTTATGGAAGGCCGGAGCCTGTCATGCTTTGTCATACGCAGATGGTAGATAGGAAAGATAATAATTTGAACGCCAACATCCGTCTATATAGTGAGGACGGAAATCTAATCGCCGAAATACTGGGCATAAGAACTAAGGAACTTGGAAATAGTGGAGGGTCTGATGCTGGAAGAGTTAAGGATTATCTTTATGAGATAAACTGGGAGCTTCTAAAAAGTGAAGAAGTTGATACCCGCACAGCTGCTGCTAACTCTGGAGCATGGCTTATTTTTGTGGATCATAAAGCAGCAGGAAAAGAACTGGCAAATCTCCTTGAAAAAAGGGGAGAAGAATGCTTTATGGTATATCCTGGTGAGAATTTTGGTTGGCAGTATGAAGAACGTGAGATATATATAAACCCTCGAAGCATTGAGGATCTTAGAGCGTTGTTTGATGAATTCTCAAAAATTAAAACGAAGCTAACAGGTATTGTATATATGTGGAGCCTCAATATCCTTGAGATCCAGGAAGTTAGCAATACAGCTATAGAAAAAGCTTGTTTTGAAAACCTGTTTGTATTAAAACACCTGGTACAAGCAACCACAAATCTGGGATTAAATTTTAAGCTGTGGGTTATTACAAGAGGAGCCCAAATGATCAACAGGGCTACTCCAAATTCTGCATTCTTACAGTCGTTGGTATGGGGCCTTGGCACCGTCATAGGTTACCATGAGTTGCCTTCAAATTGGGGAGGCCTTGTAGACCTTGACATAGAGGCCAATGCGGGTGAAATGGAAATGCTGTTAAAAGAAGTCTTAGGTAATGGAGAGAACCAAATTGCTTTCCGTAATGGGAATAGACTTGCAGCAAGAATCGATAAACTGCGGATTGATATGCAGCATCAAGTACCCGTACATCTTCGCCCCGATGGAAGTTATGTTATTACAGGTGCTTTTGGTGGCATAGGTATGATTACAGCCCAGTGGATGGTTGCCAAGGGAGCAAGACATCTGGTACTGCTTGGACGCGGAGAATTTCCAAAACGTTCTGAATGGAACAATGTAGAGCCAGGCAGCAGCCTTGCAGAGAGGATTGAGTTTGTTCGTAAGCTGGAGTCCCAGGGGGCAACAGTATATATTGGATCAGTGGATGTAACTGATGAGGAAAAGCTTGCTGGATTTTTTAAAGATTTTGATAAGGAAGAAAGGCCTCCTATTCGAGGTGTTGTACATTCTGCTGGTATTACGGATGATCAATTTCTTGAGGTTAGTAAAGATGAGACTTTTTATAGGGTCCTTTCGCCTAAGGTAAATGGTGCATGGAACCTTCACCGTATGACAGAGGGACGGCCTATTGACTTCTTTATTTTATTTTCTTCAGTTGCTTCTGTATTTGGTTCACCAGGCCAGGGAGCATATGCAACTGGGAATGCCTTTTTGGACTCACTTGCACATTACCGTTTATCGAGAGGACTTCCTGCACTGAGTATCAATTGGGGACCATGGTCAGAGGTTGGAATGGCTGCAAGGTTTATGAAACGTGATCCGGAGTATTATATACAAAAATCCATAGAATCTGTAACGGTAGAAAAGGGAATTAGGGCTATGGAGCACCTTGTTGGAGAAGCTGTTGCACAGTCTGTGGTTCTACCTATACTCTCGTGGCAAACGTTTGGGGAAAAATGGTTCTCACCCATGAGTTCTCCACATGTGCTTAAAACTCTTTTGCAAGATGAGTCAGGACAACAAGAGAATATAAATAAATCAAAGGTGGATGTTGATATCCTGGAGGATATTATTTCATCTCCAATACAGAGCAGGCAGAATATCGTTGAAATGCATATTAAAACAATAGTAGCGAAGGTTTTGCGTTATAATCCTGAGGATCTAAGTACCAAACAACCACTAACTGTTTTTGGGATGGATTCATTAATGGCCACCGAAATAAAAAACAGGATGGAGGTTGCCTTTAAAACACCTGTTTCCATAGTAGAACTTCTTAAGGGTTCCAGCATATACGATCTTTCCGAGCAAATGATATCAAAGCTATACGAATCGGGAAAGATTTCAGAACAGGATTCCCTAAATATGGGTAAGGCTGAGCTTGAAAGAATACCTAAAGTTTCTGAAAAAGAGTACTATGAAACCTCATCTGCACAAAAGATGATGTATATCATTAATAATCTTGAGGGTAACAACATTGGGTATAACATACCTGTGGGAATTTTATTTGAAGGTGGGATTGAAAGGGTTGCCCTTGGGGAAGCATTAAAAACATTGATACAAAGGCATGAAGCATTTAGGACATCCTTTGAGATGATTGATGGGGAGCTTGTGCAAAGGATACAAGATGAAGTTGATTTTACTATAGAATATTTTGAGTCTGAGGAAGACGGAGTAGAGAAAATAATCGATGAATTTGTAAGACCGTTCGATTTAAGCAAAGCACCCTTAATAAGAGTAGGTCTTATAGAAATCCATGCTAGCAGGCAAATACTTTTGCTTGATGTACATCATATAGTCTCGGATGGAACTTCAATAATCAGGACTTTTGATGAAATAGTTTCTATATTAAGTGGTGAAAGCCTTCCGGCAATGGAGGTGCAATATAAGGATTTTGCCCAGTGGCAGAATGGCTTGTTTAGCACTGAGGTTTACAAAAAGCAGGAAGAATACTGGCTTAATAGGTTCAAGGGTGAAATTCCTATCCTTGATATGCCTACAGATTATCCTAGGCCTGTCCTTCAAAGCTTTGAAGGAAATAGGTTGCTATTTGATTTAGACAGTCATTTGATGGATAAATTAAATGTACTTTCCTCCCAAACAGGAGCCACCGTGTATATGATACTTCTTGCGGCATTAAATACACTAATGTATAAATACTCAGGACAGGAAGACATAATTATTGGTACTCCTATAGCGGCAAGAACTCATTTTGATACTGAAAGAATACTGGGGATGTTTATAAATACCCTGGCATTAAGGAATTTCCCAGAGGGAAATAAGGCCTTTACTGAGTTCTTGGAAGAAGTAAAAGAAAGCTCCTTAGAAGCATATGAAAATCAGGAATACAGGTTTGATCAGTTTGTGACAAAACTTAACGTAAAGAGAGATTCAAGCAGAAATCCTTTATTTACTGTTATGTTTAATATTGTTCCTTCTGATGAGCATATTATGGAACATCGTGGTGAATTAAAGTATTCCAAATATCCGGTTGAAAGTAAAACATCAAAATTTGACCTAACATTCCAGTTGATACCAGATGGTCATAAAATAATATTATGGATGGAATATGCTACACGTCTGTTTAAGAAGGAGACGGTAGAAAGGCTTGTTCAGCATTACTTTAATATCCTTGAAGAGATAACCTCAAACCCTGAAAAAAAACTATCAGAAATCAATATGTTATCCCAAGAAGAAAAGGAGCGAATAATATACGGCTTTAACGATACGAAGGTTGAATTTGAACATCACCTGACGGTACACCACCTGTTTGAGCAGCAGACGAAAGTACGTCCAGACAATATAGCAGTAGCGTATGAAGGCCGTAGATTTACATATGGCCAGATCAACCAAAGGGCAAACAGGATAGCAAGGTACATGCTAAAGGCTGGCACTGGTAGAGAAGAAGCCGTAGTTGTCATGCTGGAGAGGGGACCCTTATTTGTAGAATCGGTACTTGGTATATGGAAAGCAGGGGGGGCTTACATACCTGTAAATCCAAAATACCCTACACAAAGGGTGCTTGATATATTTAAGGAATCTAAAGCTGCCTATGTGTTGACCTTATCAGATTATGTGACCCAGCAGCTTAGTGAGAACTATAAAGGCCGAATTATATACCTTGACCAGTGTGAAAAAGAGATTGAGGCTGAAAGTGGCGAAAACCTAGATCTAGATATAGACATAAATAGTTTGGCCTATGTTATATATACATCTGGTTCAACTGGTGTACCAAAGGGAGCTATGATAGAGCATCTTGGCATGATAAACCACATCCATGCGGAAATAAAGGAACTTTGTATAACTAACAACAGCATAATATCCCAGAACTCGCCTCAATACTTTGATGTATCTGTATGGCAGTTCTTTGCAGCCCTAACCATAGGAGCTCAAATTATCATCTATCCAGATGAAATAGTAAAGGATGTTGCAAGGTTTACGAATCGGATCATAGAAGATGGCATAACGGTCCTTGAGGTGGTACCTTCATACCTTGCTTTAATGCTTGAGTATGTGGAAAATACAGGGAATAAACCGGAAAAACTTCATTACTTGCTGATAACGGGAGAAACCGTAAAATCCGGCATAGTAAGGAAATGGTTTGACCTATGTCCAAATACTAAAGTAGTTAATGCCTACGGACCTGCAGAGGCAGCGGACGATATTACTCTATATACTATGGAAGCTGCTCATGAAGGAGAGAACATTCCTGTAGGCAAGCCTATACAAAATATGAATCTATATATAACAGATAAAAACATGAACCTGTGCCCTATCGGAGTAAAAGGAGAGATCTGCGTCTCTGGAACAGGTGTAGGAAGGGGTTATTTAAATGACCCTGAAAAAACAGCCCATGTATTCCTTGAAGATCCTTTCAGAAAAGAAAAGGGGATAAGGCTGTACAAAACAGGAGACCTGGGAAGATGGCTGCCTGACGGGAATATCGAATTCCTGGGCAGAATAGACCATCAGGTTAAGATCCGCGGATACCGAATAGAGCTTGGAGAAATAGAAGCTCAGCTTCTAAAACATTCTTCAATAAAAGAAGTTGTGGCAGCAACAAGGGAAGACCCCCAAGGGAACAAGTACATCTGTGCATATATAGTTGGAGAAAGTGAATTGACAATACCGGAATTAAGGGAGTATCTCTCCAAAGATCTGCCAGACTACATGATCCCTTCATATTTTGTACAGTTGGAAAAACTGCCTTTATCAGCGAATGGCAAGGTAGATAGAAATGCCCTGCCTGCCCCTGATGGAAATATTAATACAGGGGTAGACTATGCTGCACCATTCGGTGAAATTGAGGAGAAGCTTGTACTGATATGGAGCCAAATCCTTGGAGTCCAGAAGATTGGAGTAAATGATAACTTCTTTGAATTAGGAGGAGACTCATTAAAGGCAACCAATCTTGTATCAAGGGTTCATAAAGAATTTGACATAGAATTTGCATTAAAAGAAGTGTTTATGGGTCCTACAATTTCGGCAATAGCAAAAAGTATTAAAAATAGACTTAACGATACAGTGGAAATCGAAGAAATTTTAAGCATGATTGAAAATCTATAAATAGGAATTAAAAGAGATGAAATAGAGAAGAGGGACGAAGTTATGGATAATTTGATGAAAAGAATAGAATCTCTTTCTCCAGAAAAAAGAAAGCTATTTGAGACGATGCTAAAAGAAAAAGGAAAAGATGTTTCAAAATATACGCCAAATGCCTTTTCTGGAATACCTTCTGCCAGAGAGCAGGAATTTTACCCTATGTCATCTGCCCAGAAAAGGCTGTATATACTAAACGAGCTTGAAGGAGCAGGTACTGCATATAACATGCCAGGCGTCGTACTGCTGGAAGGAAACATTGATGCAGTACGCTTCGAACAGGCATTCAAGGAGCTAGTAAAAAGACATGAGGCTCTGCGCACATCATTTCATATGGTTGAGGGTGAACCAGTACAAAAGGTTCATGATTACGTGGATTTCAGTATTACGTACCTGGAACTGGATGAAGAAAAAGCAGCAGAAATAGTCAAAGAATTCATAACGCCCTTTGATCTTAGCCAAGTTCCATTACTGAGAGTAGGACTTGTAAAAACGAACGAAGACAGGCGTGTTATGATGTTTGACATGCACCACATAGTATCAGATGGTATATCAGTCAATATACTTATGAGTGAGTTTTTGGATTTGTACCAAGGGAAGCCCCTTTTGCCACTACGGATACAGTACAAGGATTTTTCTGTATGGCAGAAGGAGATGTTTGCCGGAGACTCAATAAAGAAGCAGGAAGAATACTGGCTCCAGACATTTAAGGGTGATATACCGGTACTGGATATGCCTACTGACTATCCAAGATCGGCGGTACAAAGTTTTGAAGGAGATGCTGTAAGCTTTGAAATAAACCCTGAACTTTCAGTCAAACTAAATAAGCTTGCAACAGATAATGGAGCTACCTTATACATGGTACTGATGGCTGCATATAACGTACTCCTGTCCAGATACACTGGACAGGAAGACATCATAGTTGGAAGTCCTGTAGCCGGAAGGCCCCATGCTGACCTGCAGGGTATCATTGGTATGTTTATAAATACCTTGGCCATAAGGAACTATCCTGAGGGAGAAAAGACCTTCGTCCAATTCTTGCAGGAAGTAAGGGAAAATGCGTTTTTGGCTTTTGAAAATCAGAACTACCAGTTTGAAGAACTTGTAGAATCACTTAATCTCATGAGGGACATGAGCAGGAATCCTCTTTTTGACACTATGTTTGCACTGCGCACTTCAAACAAGACAGAATTTGCAGCATCGGGTATAAACTTCAAACAATACAACAACTGGCTGGAAGGCAGAAAGGCAAAATTTGACCTTATGCTTGAAGTGGTAGAGGGTCAAGAAGGTATAACATTTAACCTTGAATATTGTACCAGGCTGTTTAAGAAGGAGACAATAAAAAGGTTTGGAACCCATTATATAACCGTTCTTGAAGAGATAACGGCATACCCTGAAAAAAGGTTGTGGGAAATTGATGTACTGTTACAGGAAGAAAAACAGCAAATCCTATATACCTTTAACGCTACAGAGGCACAGTATCCTAAAAACAAGACTATCCATCAGCTTTTTGAAGAGCAGGCAGAGAAGAACCCTGATCATGTAGCTGTGGTATTTGAGGGTAAAAAGCTTACATATAGTGAACTCAATAAAAAATCAAATGGGTTGGCCCATGTATTAAGGGCTAAAGGAGTCAAACCGGACAGTATCGTAGGTATTCTGGCAGAACGCTCACTTGAGATGATAGTAGCAATCCTAGGGGTATTAAAAGCAGGAGGGGCATATCTTCCCATAGATCCAGATTATCCTGAGGAAAGAATAAGTCATATGCTGGAAGACAGCCGGGCAGTGATCCTGTTGACCCAATCACATTTTATAGACAAATATACATCAATAGGTACAGTAATAAATTTAGAAGATGAGCAGGAATATTCAGATGAACAATATAACTTATCGGAGGTAAATAAACCTTCCGATCTAGCTTACTTAATATATACCTCAGGCTCTACAGGTAAACCCAAAGGGGCAATGATAGAGCATAGAAACATAGTAAGGCTGTTATTTAACAGTAAAATGCAGTTTGATTTTAACGAAAATGATGTATGGACTATGTTTCATTCTATGAGTTTCGATTTTTCCGTATGGGAGATGTACGGGGCGTTGTTATATGGGGGCAGATTGGTGGTAGTTCCTAAAATGACAGCACGCAGCAATGTAGAGTATCTGAGACTTCTAAGGAATGAGAAGGTGACCGTATTAAATCAGACACCTTCAGCCTTCTATAATATAGCCAATGAAGAAGTATCATATGAAGAAAAAGAACTTAAGATAAGATATGTCATATTCGGAGGGGAAGCATTAAAGCCTGCATTGTTGAAGGAATGGAGAAAGAAGTACCCGCAGACTAGACTCATCAATATGTATGGAATAACCGAGACAACAGTGCATGTCACATATAAAGAGATAGAAGAGGAAGAAATTAGATCTAATGTGAGCAGCATAGGAAGGCCTATACCAACCCTTACAACATATGTAATGGATAAGAACATGAAAGTTGTTCCCATTGGAGTAGCCGGAGAGCTTTGTGTAGGAGGAGATGGAGTTTGCAGAGGATATCTTGGAAGACCGGAGCTTACAAAGGAAAAGTTCGTTCAAAATCCGTACAAGCCGGAAGAGAGGTTATATAGATCTGGAGACCTGGTCCGGTTATTATCTGATGGAGAAATGGAATACCTGGGTAGAATAGACCACCAGGTAAAGATAAGAGGCTTTAGGATAGAGCTTGGTGAAATAGAAGCACAACTGCTAAAGCATCCTTCAATTGAGGAATCTTTGGTGATTGCAAAGGAAGACCATCAGGGCAGTAAATACCTGTGTGCATATATAGCGGGAGAAAATGAGCTGACAATATCAGAACTAAGGGAGCATCTCTTAAAAGAACTGCCCGAATACATGGTACCATCATACTTTGTGCAGCTTGAAAAAATGCCATTGACAGCTAATGGCAAGATAGACAGGAAGGCATTGCCTGAACCCGAAGGTAATATAAATACGGGAATAGAGTATGAAGCGCCTATAGGCGAATTTGAAGAGAAGCTTGCACTGATTTGGCAAGACATCCTTGGAATTAAGAAGATAGGAAGAAATGACAACTTCTTTATGTTAGGTGGACACTCTTTAAAGGCTACAAGCCTTGTAGCGAGAATTCACAAAGAGTTCAATATAGACATGCCTCTTAAGGAAATATTTAAGGCTCCAATTATAGCGGAAATAGCAAGGTATATGAAGGAAGCAAAGGAGAGTATATATCAATCCATCCAAACTGCTAAAGAGATGGAATACTACCCTATGTCATCAGCCCAAAGAAGGCTGTATATATTAAATCAGTTTGAAGGAGCAGGGACAGCATACAATATGCCAGGCAGCTTGCTGGTTGAAGGCAGTATTGATCTGGAGCTTTTTCAGAAGACCTTCCAACAGCTTATAAATAGGCATGAGACCCTTCGAACATCTTTCCATTTCATAGAGGGTGAACCCGTCCAGAAGATCAATGATCCTGTGGGTTTTAGTGTAGTGTATCTAGAATCTGACGAAGAAAAAGTGGGGGAAATCGTAAAAGAATTTATAAAGCCGTTTGATCTTGGAATTGCTCCGCTGCTAAGAGTAGGCCTTGTGAAAACGGGAAAAGACAAGCATGTCATGATGTTTGACATGCACCATATCATATCTGACGGTACGTCCATGGATATACTGGTACATGAGTTCATGGATATGTATGGAGGAAATAACCCTTCTTCCCTCCGTATACAGTACAAGGACTATTCTGTTTGGCAGAAGGAACTATTTGCTGGGGACAAAATAAAGAAGCAGGAGGAATACTGGCTCCAGGAATTTAATGGAGAAATTCCTGTGCTGAATATGCCAGTAGATTACCAAAGGCCTGCGGTTCAAAGCTTTGACGGAGGTTTTATCCGTTTTGAAGCAGGCAGTGAGCTTACGGGAAAACTTATTAAGCTTGCAAGGGATAATGGGGCTACTCTTTACATGACATTGCTTGCTTCATACAACATACTGCTGTCTAAGTATACTGGGCAGGAAGATATTATAGTGGGAAGCCCTATAGCTGGAAGACCTCATACAGATTTACAAGACATAATAGGTATGTTTGTAAATACTTTAGCCATGAGGAACTATCCCCAGGGAGAAAAGACCTTTGCTGAGTTTCTAAAGGAAGTAAGGGAAAACTCTATAAGGGCTTATGAAAATCAGGACTACCAGTTTGAAGAACTGGTGGAAAAGCTTAATGTAAAGAGGGATATGAGCAGGAATCCTCTTTTTGATACTATGTTTGTATTGCAAAATACCGGCTCATCAGAATTGAAGATAGATAGGCTTAAGTTTATACCCTATACAAATGAATTTAGAATATCCAAATTTGACTTGACATTAAATGCTCGGGAAATCCAGGAAGGTATTGCATTTGATTTGGAATATGCCACAAGGCTGTTCAAGAAAGAGACTGTAGAAAGGTTTGCAGCCCATTACCTTAATGTTCTGGAAGAGATAACGGTTTATCCTGGAAAAAGGTTGTCAGAAATTGATATGCTTTCACAGGAAGAAAAGCAGAAAATACTATATGACTTTAACGATACAAAGGTCCGGTATCCTAAGGATAAGACTATACATCAACTGTTTGAAGAGCAGGTAGAAAAGACACCCAATAATATTGCTGTAGTGTTTGAAGATAAACAGCTGACTTATAAGGAAGTAAACGAAAAGGCAAACCAACTGGCCAGAAAATTAAGAGAAAAGGGAATAAAACCTGATAGTGTAGTGGGAATTATGGTAGAACGTTCCCCGGAAATGATCATAGGGATCATGGCTGTCCTAAAAGCTGGGGGGGCTTATTTACCCATAGCTCCTGAATACCCTGAAGACAGGATCCAGTTTATGCTTGATGACAGTGGCAGCCAAATTATTCTGATACAGGATAAATTTATAAATGCTAAAGGTAGTTACAGAAATGCTGAATTTATTAGCATAGAAAATCAGGAACTATTTACTGGGGATGTATCAAATCCAAAGTTAATTAGTAAACCTGAAAACTTGGCTTATGTAATATATACATCCGGTTCTACCGGCAAACCCAAAGGGGTAATGATAGAGAACTACTCCGTAATCAACCGGATCAACTGGATGCAGAAGCAATACCCGATAGCTGAAGGTGATGTGATCCTGCAGAAAACTCCCTATACCTTTGACGTATCGGTATGGGAATTATTGTGGTGGAGCTTTACTGGGGCCAAAGTCTGCCTGCTGATACCGGGAGGAGAAAAAAATCCGGAAGAAATCGTGAAGGCAATCGAAAAAAATAAAGTTACCACAATGCACTTTGTACCATCCATGTTGAGTGTATTTTTAGAGTATGTAGAGGAAAAGGGGATAATAGAGGAAATAGCAAGCTTAAAGCAGGTATTTGCCAGTGGAGAAGCACTGAACCTGAAGCAAGTAGAAAAGTTCAACAAGCTGCTGTACAAAGAAAAAGGAACAAGCCTGCATAACCTGTACGGACCAACAGAAGCAACAGTAGATGTATCCTACTTTGGCTGCTCCACGGAAGAAGAATTGGAGCTTGTACCTATAGGAAAGCCCATAGATAACATTAAGTTGTATGTTGTCAGTAAGGAAAAGGGCCTGCAGCCGATAGGAGTAGCGGGAGAACTATGCATAGCAGGGGATGGACTGGCAAGAGGGTACTTGAACAGACCGGAACTTACAGAAGAAAAATTCGCAGCAAACCCATTCGCACCGGGTGAAAGGATGTACAGGACAGGTGACCTGGCAAGGTGGCTGCCTGACGGCAACCTAGAATATCTGGGCAGGATCGACCATCAGGTAAAGATAAGAGGCTACAGGATAGAACTGGGTGAAATAGAGAACCGGTTATTAAAGCATGAAGCAATAAAAGAAGCAGTGGTATTGGACAAAGAAGGAGCTGACGGAAATAAGTATCTTTGTGGATACGTCGTACCGGATCAAGAAATAACCGTACAGGGGATGAGGGAACACTTGTCAAAAGAGCTCCCGGACTACATGATCCCTTCCTACTTTGTGCGGATGGAAAAGCTGCCATTGACCCCTAATGGAAAAATAGACAGGAAAGCATTGCCTGTGCTCGATAGCAATGTTAATACCGGCGTAGAATACGTAGTACCTTCGGGAGAAATAGAGGAGAAACTTGCGCTGTTGTGGCGGGATATCCTTGGAATAGAGAAGGTAGGAAGAAATGATAACTTTTTTATGCTTGGGGGACACTCGTTAAAGGCAACAAGCCTTGTAGCAAGAATTCACAAAGAGTTCAATATAGACATACCTCTTAAGGAAATATTCAAGACACCAACCATCTTAGAAATTGCCAGATATATTAAAGACTCAAAGGAGAGCCTATATCAGTCAATCCAACCGGCAGGAGAAATGGAATACTACCCTATGTCATCTGCACAAAGAAGGCTGTATATACTAAACCAGCTTGAAGGGGCAGGGACAGCATACAACATGCCTGGTATTATGCTGCTGGAAGGAAGCATTGATACAGCGCGTTTCCAGGAAGTCTTCAGGCAGTTGGTAAAAAGGCATGAGACTCTTAGAACATCGTTCCACATGATCGATGGTAACCCGGTCCAGAAGGTTCATGACCATGTGGAATTCAGCGTGATGTACTTTGAAACTAACGAAGAAAAAGCCGCAGAGTATGCTGGGGAATTTGCCAGACCTTTTGATCTTGGCAAGGCTCCTCTGCTAAGGGTAGAGCTTGTAAAAACGGGAGAAGACAGGCATCTTATGATGTTTGATATGCATCACATTATATCCGATGGTGTCTCCATGGACATACTGATTCGTGAGTTTATGGATCTTTATGAAGGAAACAACCCTCCAGCACTTCGGATACAGTACAAGGACTACGCTGTATGGCAGAATAAACTGTTTGATGAGGGCGGAATTAGCAGCCAGGAGGAATACTGGCTCCAAGCATTCCAGGGAGAAATACCTGTACTGAATATGCCGCTAGACTATCCAAGGCCTGTAATACAAAGCTTTGAAGGGGATTTTTTTAGCTTTGAAGCAGGCAGTGAGCTTACGAATAAATTAAACAAGCTTGCAAGGGATAATGGGGCTACGCTTTACATGACACTGCTCGCGGCATACAACATATTGCTGTCTAAGCACACCGGACAGGAAGACATAATCGTTGGAAGCCCTATAGCCGGAAGGCCACATTCAGACCTGCAGGATATCCTTGGTATGTTTGTAAATACCTTGGCTATGAGAAATTACCCCAAGGGAGATAGTACCTTTGTAGAATTCTTGAATGAAGTAAGAGAAAACGCTCTAAGGGCTTATGACAATCAGGATTACCAATTTGAAGAACTGGTTGAGAAGCTTAACTTGAAGAGGGACATGAGCAGAAACCCACTGTTTGATACTATGTTTACCATGCAAAATGCCTCTAAGGTAGAATTTGCAGTACCTGGTATAAGCTTCAGACCTTTTAATAACGGGCTAGAGTATAGAATATCAAAATTTGACCTATCCATTGATGCAATAGAGCGTGAAGATGGTATGGCTTTTAGCTTTGAATATTGTACTCGCCTTTTCAAAAAAGAGACTATAAAAAGGTTGGCGGCTCATTACCTTAACGTGTTGGAAGAGATAACCGCAAATCCGTTTAAAAGGTTGTCGGAAATAAATATGTTGTCCCAGGAGGAAAAACAGCAAATAATCTATGGCTTCAATGATACAAAAGTAGAATATCCTAAGGATAAGACCATACAAGAGCTATTTGAAGAACAAGTGGAAAAGACGCCTGATAACATAGCAGTAGTATTTGAAGATAAATACTTGACTTACGGAGAACTTAATGAAAAGGCCAATCAACTGGCTTGGATCTTAAGGGACAAGGGATTAAAACCTGACAGTGTAGTAGCTATAATGGTAGACCGGTCCATAGAAATGATAATAGGTGTAATTGCTGTATTTAAAGCAGGAGGCGCGTATTTACCCATAGACACCGAATATCCTGAAGAACGAATCAGATATATGATCGATGACAGCTTGGCTGGAATTATTCTTACGCAAGAACATCATAAAGAAAAAATTAAATTTGATCTTGATATTATAAGCTTTGATGACTGTGTGAATTACAACGGGAGAACAGAAAATCTTCCTGTCATTAATAAATCTTGTAATTTAGCATATGTCATTTATACATCAGGAACCACAGGAAAGCCAAAGGGGATCATGATAGAGCATAGAAGTCTTGTCAACATATCTTACGCATGGAAAAAGGAATATAGGCTTGCGGATATGGATGTAAAGCTGTTGCAAATCGCAAGTTTTTCTTTTGATGTATTTGTGGGAGATGTTTCGAGAACGCTGCTCAACGGAGGCCAAATGGTTATTTGTTCATCCGAGGAGAGATACGATCCTGCACGATTATATTCACTTATTAAAACCCATAAAATAACCATCTTTGAATCCACACCGGCACTGATTATTCCTCTTATGGATTATATCCATGATAATGCTTTGATTATTGATAGCCTCAAGTTGCTTATACTTGGATCAGATACTCTCTCTGTGGAAGATTATGAAAGATTACAATCCTGGTATGGAGAGAAACTGCGGGTTGTTAATAGCTATGGGGTTACTGAGTCCACCATAGATTCCAGTTATTACGAAAAGAGACTGGGAAGCTATTTGGAATCCGGGAGTGTACCTATCGGAAAGCCAATGCAAAATATAAAATACTACGTTGTTGACAAACACTTGAGACCTCAGCCTACAGGGGTTTTGGGTGAGTTGTGCATAGGGGGAGAAGGGCTTGCAAGGGGATATCTAAACCGGCCCGAACTGACAGCTGAAAAATTTGTACCTAACCCGTTTATACCAGGGGAAAGGATGTATCGTACAGGGGATCTGGCCAGATGGCTGTCTGATGGGAATATGGAATTTTTAGGAAGAGTAGATCATCAGGTAAAGATAAGGGGATTTAGAATAGAGCTGGGGGAAATAGAAGCACAACTGCTAAAGCACGTTTCAATAAAGGAAGCAGTGGTTATTGCAAGGGAAGATCAGAAGGGAAACAAGTATCTGTGTGCCTATGTGGCAGGGGAAAATGAATTAACAATAGCAGAACTAAGGGGACATCTCTTAAAGGACCTTCCAGACTATATGATACCATCCTATTTTATGCAGTTAAAAAAGCTGCCGCTGACTCCCAATGGCAAAATAGATAGGAAGGCATTGCCCGAACCTGACGGCAATATCGATGCTGGAATAGAGTATGTCGCACCCTTGGGTGAAGTGGAGGAGAAACTTGCGGGGTTGTGGCAGGATATCCTTAGTATAGAGAAAGTGGGAAGAAACGACAATTTCTTTGAGCTGGGGGGACATTCCTTAAGGGCAGCAAATCTTATTGCCAGGATTCACAAAGAGTTCAATGTAAACATACCGCTTAAAGAAATATTTAAGAGCCCAAATATGTCTGAAGTTGCCGAGTGCATCAAGATTGCAAAGGAGAGTGTATTTCATTCTATTGGGCCGGCTGGGGAGATGGAGTACTATCCAATTTCATCCGCCCAGAAAAGGCTGTATATTCTAAACCAGCTTGACGCAGTTGGGATGGCATACAACATGCCTGGTATTATGCTAATTGAAGGCAAACTCGATAAACTGCGCTTTGAACAGGCTTTTAGGGAGCTTGTTGACAGACATGAGTCTTTCCGTACCTCATTCCATATGATAGATGGTAAACCGGTACAAAAGGTCCATAGCAATGTGGATTTTAGTGTTATGTATATGGAAACCGATGAGGAAAGAGCTGCGAAAATAGCCAGTGAATTTATTAGGACCTTTGACCTTGATGAGGCTCCTTTACTTAGGGTTGGGCTTATAAAAGTTGGAGAAGACAGATATATTATGATGTTTGATAAGCACCATATTATATCTGACGGGGTGTCTGACGACATACTGGTAAGAGAATTTATGAGCCTGTATGAAGGTAAGGAACTTCCGGAACTTAAGATTCAGTACAAGGATTTTTCCGTATGGCAGAACAGGCTGTTTGCTGATGGGACAATTAGTAAGCAGGAAGAATACTGGCTCCAAGTATTCAAAGGAGAAATTCCTTTGCTTAATATGCCGCTAGACTACCCTAGGCCAGCTATACAGAGTTTTGAGGGAGATGTGATCAGTTTCAAAGCAGGCAAGGAGCTTGCTGTTAAACTGAACAAACTTGCAGTGAATAATGGTGCCACGCTCTACATGGTACTTTTAGCTTCATACAATGTCCTTTTATCCAAGTACACCGGACAGGAAGATATTATAGTTGGAAGTCCCGTTGCAGGAAGGCCGCATACTGATCTTCAGGACGTTATTGGTATGTTTGTAAACACGCTAGCCATGAGGAATCACCCTCAAGGTGGAAAGACTTTTGTGGACTTCCTTAATGAAGTAAGAGAAAACTCCTTAAGGGCTTACGAAAACCAAGATTACCAATTTGAAGAACTGGTAGATAAGCTTAACCTGGAAAGGGATCTGGGCAGAAATCCACTTTTCGATACTATGTTTGTACTGCAAAATATCGAGGCATCAGAAGTGAAGATGGATGGGCTAAGGTTTATGCCCTATGACAGTGAAGTAAGAATATCCAAGTTTGACTTGACTTTAAACGCTGAGGAAACAGAGGACGGTATTGCATTTGAATTGGAGTATGCTACCAGGTTGTTTAAGAAAGATTCAGTTATAAGGCTTATTGCCCATTACCTTAATGTATTGGAAGAGGCAGCAGCCTTTCCTGAAAAAAGGCTATTAGAAATTGATATGCTGTCACAAGACGAAAAACATCAAATATTATATGAATTTAATAATACAAAAGCAGGATACCCTCGGGAAAAGACCATCCATCAGATTTTTGAGGAACAGGTGGAACGGACACCCAATAATATTGCTGTAGTGTTTGAAGATAAACAGCTGACTTATAGGGAGCTAAACGAAAAGGCAAACCAACTGGCCAGAAAATTAAGAGAAAAGGGAATAAAACCTGATAGTGTAGTGGGAATTATGGTAGAACGTTCCCCGGAAATGATCATAGGGATCATGGCTGTCCTAAAAGCTGGGGGGGCTTATTTACCCATAGCTCCTGAATACCCTGAAGACAGGATCCAGTTTATGCTTGATGACAGTGGCAGCCAAATTATTCTGATACAGGATAAATTTATAAATGCTAAAGGTAGTTACAGAAATGCTGAATTTATTAGCATAGAAAATCAGGAACTATTTACTGGGGATGTATCAAATCCAAAGTTAATTAGTAAACCTGAAAACTTGGCTTATGTAATATATACATCCGGTTCTACCGGCAAACCCAAAGGGGTAATGATAGAGAACTACTCCGTAATCAACCGGATCAACTGGATGCAGAAGCAATACCCGATAGCTGAAGGTGATGTGATCCTGCAGAAAACTCCCTATACCTTTGACGTATCGGTATGGGAATTATTGTGGTGGAGCTTTACTGGGGCCAAAGTCTGCCTGCTGATACCGGGAGGAGAAAAAAATCCGGAAGAAATCGTGAAGGCAATCGAAAAAAATAAAGTTACCACAATGCACTTTGTACCATCCATGTTGAGTGTATTTTTAGAGTATGTAGAGGAAAAGGGGATAATAGAGGAAATAGCAAGCTTAAAGCAGGTATTTGCCAGTGGAGAAGCACTGAACCTGAAGCAAGTAGAAAAGTTCAACAAGCTGCTGTACAAAGAAAAAGGAACAAGCCTGCATAACCTGTACGGACCAACAGAAGCAACAGTAGATGTATCCTACTTTGGCTGCTCCACGGAAGAAGAATTGGAGCTTGTACCAATAGGAAAGCCCATAGATAACATTAAGTTATATGTTGTGAGTAAGGAAAAGGGCCTGCAGCCGATAGGAGTAGCGGGAGAACTATGTATAGCAGGGGATGGACTGGCAAGAGGGTACTTGAACAGACCGGAACTTACAGAAGAAAAATTCGCAGCAAACCCATTCGCACCGGGTGAAAGGATGTACAGGACAGGTGACCTGGCAAGGTGGCTGCCTGACGGCAACCTAGAATACCTGGGCAGGATCGACCATCAGGTAAAGATAAGAGGCTACAGGATAGAACTGGGTGAAATAGAGAACCGGTTATTAAAGCATGAAACAATAAAAGAAGCAGTGGTATTGGACAAAGAAGGAGCTGACGGAAATAAGTATCTTTGTGCGTACGTCGTACCGGATCAAGAAATAACCGTACAGGGGATGAGGGAACACTTGTCAAAAGAGCTCCCGGACTACATGATCCCTTCTTACTTTATGCAGATGGAAAAGCTGCCATTGACCCCTAATGGAAAAATAGACAGGAAAGCATTGCCCGAGCCTGACGGAAGTATGAGTACGGGAACAGAATATGTAGCGCCGCGGAATGAAGTGGAAGAGAAACTGGTTGAAATATGGCAGGAAGTGCTTGGAGCAAAACAGGTAGGAATAAGGGACAACTTCTTTAAAATAGGCGGAGATTCTATACGTGCAATATCATTAGTCAGCACAATATGCAAAAAGTTGGATATAAACATCCAAATCAGGGATATATACATGAATCCTGATATTGAGAGATTGTCTGCATTCTTAAAAGTAAAAGATACGGAAGCTTTTAACAGTAAGATGGGTAAAGCAAGGGAAGAACTGGAGTTATTTAAACAGCGAATATTGATGAATGAAACTCTCTCAGAAAAGTTACCTTCGGACATGGAAGATATATATCCGATGAGTCACATAGAGCTGGGTATGATTTATCATTCCAAAAAAGACTATGAAAATGCAGTTTATCATGACCAATTTGCATTTCATCTGAATGACAAAGACTTTGATTTCCCAGCATTTAAAGAAGCGATGCTTCTAATGACGTCAAAACATGATATTTTAAGGACGGTTTTTAATTTAGAGGATTTTGAAACTCCTGTGCAAATTGTTTACAAGGGCAGTAGTCTTGATATTGAGCAGATAGATATCATGAATTTTAGCAGGACAGGGCAGGTTGAGTATATAAACAAATATTTGGAAAATGACAGAGCGAATCCGTTTGATATATCAAAGCCCCTTTGGAGGATAAGAATATTCAAACTTGACGCAAACCATATTTGTCTGGTTCTGATATTCCACCATGCTATCCTGGATGGCTGGAGTGTTGCTTCATTGATTACGGAAGTTTCAAACCTATACTCTAAGCTTAAGCAAGAAAAAGATTATATACCAACACGGCTTAAATGCAGCTATAAAGATTATATAGCAGACCAAATGACAATTAAGGACAACCAGGAAGTAATTAATTATTGGAGAGAGGAATTAAGTGAATATAAAAGGTTGAATATGCCTGCAAATATTCATGGAAAAACAAAAAAATCTTATAAAGTAGACCATGTAACACGCCATTTAAGTCAGGAATTTTTAGGTGATTTAAGAAGTACTGCCAGAAGATATGATGTAAGCTTAAAGACACTTTGCTTTGCTGCATACACTTATATGCTCAATATGCTTTCATACGAGGATGACTTTGTCGTAGGTTTGGTAGAAAATAACAGACCTGTATGCGAAGATGGAGATAAGATGCTGGGGTGCTTCTTAAATACGGTTCCCGTCAAAATGTGTTTTGATAAAATCGATATATGGGAGGAATTGATAAAAGTTGCAGAAAAGAAATTAATAAACTTAAAGCTTTATGGAAGACTGCCTTTATTTGAGATCATAAATATCCTGGGCGGAAAAGAAAACAAAGAGGAAAATCCTTTATTTGATACCATATTCAATTATGTGGATTTTCATATATATAACGAGATAATAAACAAAGAAATCGGTGATGTTAAAGATAGAATTTCAGTTGATGAATATGAAGCAACCAATACAAGTCTTGACTTTACAGTAAGTAATACATTCGATGATCTTAATATAAGCTTGATCTACTCGGACAAAGTATTGGAAAGAAAACAGGCAGAAGAGTGTATAGACTATTTTATTAATATTTTAAATATGTTTATCCATAACCCCAAAGGGTCAGTTGACAAGCTTATTATATTAAGTCATGAAGAAAGAAAGCAGTTGCTGATAGACTTTAATGATACTAAGAAAGACTATCCGCAGGACAAAACCATACATGAGCTTTTTGCTGAGCAGGTGGAAAGGACACCTGACAACATAGCTGTGGTATATGAAGACAAGCACTTGACTTACAGGGAATTGAACGGAAAGGCAAATCATTTGGCCAGAGTATTGAGGAACAAAGGGGTAAAGCCTGACCGTATTGTAGGAATTATGGCCGAACGTTCATTTGAGATGATTGTGGGGATATTTGCCATATTGAAAGCTGGAGGGGCGTATCTGCCGATAGATCCTAATTATCCTGATACAAGGATAAAGTATTTGTTGGACGATAGTGGTTCCCAGATCCTTTTGACCTCCAGGACCTTTATGGAAAATAAGCAGATTGATGCGGATATTATATATCTGGAGGAAGAATATTTAAATGAAGAGAACTCAAAGCTTGAAAATGTAAACAAACCCTCGGACCTTGCGTACGTCATTTATACATCAGGTTCGACAGGGAAGCCCAAAGGTGGAATGATTGAGCATACTAGCGTTGTAAACATAATTACAGCCCTCCAGGCCATGTATCCGCTTAAAGCGGAAGACGCTTTTCTATTTAAAACAACTTATACCTTTGACGTATCCGTAGCTGAGATATTTGGCTGGTTCCTCAACGGAGGAAAGCTTGTAATATCACGCCAAGGTGTGGAAAAGGAAGCTATGGAGTTAGTAGAGGTAATAAACAAGCATAAGATAACCCATGTAAACTTTGTACCATCAATGCTGAATATAATGGTACATACTTTAAAAGATAATGGTATAAAACTGCCATCAACTCTCAGGTATATTTTTGCTGCTGGAGAAGCGCTGCCCAAAAAGCTTGTCCATGAGCTTTTCGATGTCTCAGAGAACACATCTCTGGAAAATATCTATGGGCCTACAGAGTCCACGATATATGCAGCGGGTTACAGTATAACAAAGAAAATAGCAGAAGAACTTATAACAGTACCTATAGGGAAAGCTTTACAGAATGTATACCTTTATATACTGGACAAGCACAACCAATTAACTCCTGTAGGAGTGGCCGGTGAACTTGTGATAGGTGGAAGCGGTCTTGCAAGGGGCTATTTGAATAGACCTGAACTGACAGCAGAAAAATTTGTACCTAACCCGTTTATTCCCGGCGAAAAAGTGTACCGCACAGGGGACTTAGTAAGGCGGCTTCCTGATGGGAACATCGAATTCATGGGCAGGATCGACCACCAGGTAAAGATAAGAGGCTTTAGAATAGAGCTTGGAGAAATTGAAGCACATCTGGTGAAGCACACTGCTATTAAGGAAGCAGTGGTTATTGCAAAGGAAGAGCAGCAAGGGAAGAAGTACCTGTGTGCATATATTGTAGGGGAAAATGAATTGACCATTTCCGAGCTAAGGGAGCATCTCTTAAACGAACTACCTGACTACATGGTACCAGCATATTTCATGAAGCTGGAACAGTTTCCATTTAATGCCAACGGTAAAATTGATCGGAAAGCATTGCCTGAACCACAGGGGAATATTAATACCGGAGTAGAGCATGTAGTTCCTAGAAACGAAAGAGAAGAAATACTGGCCAAAGTATGGGAAGACGTACTAAAAACTGAAAACATCGGGGTAAAAGATAATTTCTTCAGCCTTGGAGGAGACTCAATAAAAGCCATACAGGTAATGTCGCGTCTTAACGTCCATGGGCTAAAGCTTGAAATGCGGGACTTATTCAAACATCCTGTAATTGAGGAACTCGTCGAATATATACAATCTACAAGCCGAAGAATTCATCAAGGCCCGGTAGAAGGCATAGTACCGATAACACCTATACAAAGATGGTTGTATAAACAAGACAGCAAGGATATCCATCATTTTAATCAGGAAATAATGATATATGGGCGTAACGGATTTGAAGAAGCTATTATTCGAAAAGTATTGTCAAAGCTTGTAGAGCACCACGATATTTTTAGAACAGTGGTAAAAATAGAGGATCAAAATATACTCCAATACAACAAAAACCTTGAAGGTGAACATTTTTCATTGGAAATTGTAGACCTTAGGGACAGCTATAATTACCGGGAAAAAATAGAGCTGGAAGCGTCGAGGATTCAGAGGAGCATGGACTTGTATAACGGTCCTTTAGTTAAGGTTGGTCTGTTTAAGACTAAAGAAGGGGACCACCTGCTAATAGCTATTCACCACCTTGTAGTTGATGGGGTATCGTGGAGAATCATACTGGAAGATTTGGACATAGGATACAGACAGGCGCTAAACAATGATGAAATAAAATTCAGCAACAAGACCGACTCTTTCAAAGATTGGGCACAGAGGCTTGATGAGTATGCCAATAGCCCTGAACTATTAAAAGAAATAAATTACTGGACCAATTTGGAAAAAACTGAAACAATACCGCTTCCAAAAGACCGAGAGATTGAAGAAAGAAGGTATATGAATAACAATAGCGTCAAGATCGAGCTGAGTATTGAAGAGACTGAGAAGATGCTAAAGCGGGTAAACCATGCTTATAACACAGAAGTAAACGACATATTGCTTACCGCCTTGGGATTAGCAGTGAGGGAATGGACCGGAAATGATAAGGTTCTGATCAGTCTGGAGGGGCACGGCAGGGAGGAAATCATTAAAGACATTGACATAAGCAGGACCGTGGGATGGTTCACCACCCAGTATCCCGTGGTGTTAGATGTCAGTGGACAACTCGATATTTCCCGCATGATCAAATCGGTAAAAGAAAACATCAGGCAGATACCTAACAAAGGGATAGGTTACGGCATACTAAAATATCTTACCTTGCCGGAAAACAAAGCCGATTTAAACTTTAATCTAAACCCTGAAATAAGCTTCAATTACCTCGGTCAATTCAACCAGGATAATGTAGACAATTTATTTGGAGTGTCTGATATTCCTGCCGGAGAGTCTACAGGACCAAACTATAAAAGTGAGTATTGTATTGATATTAACGGCGGAACTGTAGAAGGCGGGAAGCTGGAATTAAACTTTAGCTACAACCAGGGCGAGTATGAGAAGAGTACTATTGAAGGGGTAGCGGTGAGTTTTAAAAAGCATTTAGTAAACATAATAACCCATTGTGCAGAAATGGACTATTCAGAAGCTACACTCAGTGATTTTACAGTAGACGATCTGAATATGGATGAGTTTGAAGACGTATTGAATAACTTCGAATAAAAAGAGTTTGTATTTAAGGAGGAGTACTTATGAGTGATTTGAAGAAACAAAACATAAAAGATATGTACCGGCTCACTCCTATGCAGCAAGGGATATTGTACCACTATATGATGGATAAAAATTCAGACGCCTACTTTGAGCAGATATCACTTTCTATAAAAGGCATCCTGGACATTGATTGTGTTGAAAAGAGCGTTAATATCATTATTGAAAAGTATGACGCTTTGAGAACAATTTTTTTGTATGAAAATGTAGCCAAGCCCTTACAAGTAGTCATGAAGGAAAGAAAGCTGTCTGTCAGCTATGAGGATATTACCTCCCTTGCCGAAGAACTAAGGGATAGGTATATAGAAGAATACAGGGTTAAAGACAGAAAAAAGGGCTTTGACTTATCAAGGGATATTTTAACAAGATTAAGTGTAATTAAAACAGGCTACCAATCTTATAACATGGTATGGAGCTTTCATCACATCATTATTGATGGGTGGAGTCTCGCAAATATATTTAGAGAATTTATGGAAAACTATGAAGCCCTGATGAATAGCTGGGATCCGGAGTCAGGAAAGGTATATCCTTACAGCCGCTATATCAAATGGTTGGAAGGCAGAAATCAGAACGAGGCCGCAGATTACTGGGAAACCTATCTTAAAGGTTACGAGCATCAGACAGTCCTTCCCCAAAACGGCAGGTCTGCAAGTGATGATTTCAGGATTGAAGAAACGGAGTTTAAAATATCTGAACAAATAACTAGCGATCTTGAGAAGTTTGCAGCCAAAAACAATACAACCATGAGTACCATTATAAAGACCATATGGGGGATATTATTACAGCGGTATAACAATACCGATGATGTGGTGTTTGGTGAGGTGGTATCGGGAAGGCCTCATGAAATACAGGGAATTGAGAGCATGGTGGGTTTATTTATAAATACCGTTGCAGTAAGGGTGAGTTGTGATGAGGATAAAACTTTTACCGAACTGATCAAAGAGATGCAGCAATCGGTGCTTGAATCTGACCGGTACAGTTTCTATCCTCTGGCGGATGTGCAGTCAAAAACATGCTTGAAAGATGCCTTGATACATCATGTCATGGCTTTTGAAAATTACCCTATGGATGAAGCGGTTAATGCTTCATCCAGTAATGGCATTTTAAATGTAGTTGGAATGGAAATATTCGAGCAGACGAATTATGATTTTGGGATACTCGTTGATGGCGGTAAGGAATTATCTATTAAATTCAGTTACAACTCACTGGTATATGATGGTAATTTCATAGAAAAAATCAAGGGACATTTTCAGTCGGTAATAGAAATTGTAACCGATAATCCCGATATGCATATTAGGAATATTGATATACTCACCGAAGTGGAAAAGAAAGAAATAGTACACTGCTTCAATAATACAACGGAGGAATACCACAGGGAAAAGACCATTCACCAACTATTTGAGGAACAAGCGGTGAAGACACCTGACAATGCGGCAGTGGTGTTTGAGGGTAAGCAGCTAACCTATAGGGAACTCAATGAGAAGTCAAATCAGCTTGCAAGAGTGTTGAGGGATAAGGGAGTTAAACCAGACAGCATAGTGGGTATTATGGTAGAACGCTCACTGGAGATGGTCATAGGTATATTTGGCATACTTAAAGCCGGAGGGGCATATATGCCTATAGATCCTGACTACCCTAAGGCAAGAATCGAATATTTACTCGAGGACAGCGAGATAGGGGTGCTGATTTCCCAAAAGCAATTCCTGGAGAAAGTGGAGTTTTACGGGAAGTATATAGACATAGAAGATGAAAGCCTTTATGCCGGAAACCCTATGAACCTGGAAGTGGTATGTTCACCGCAAAATTTGGCATATATCATTTATACATCTGGGTCTACAGGAAAACCTAAAGGGGTTATGGTAGAACATAAAGGGGTAGCAAATCTGGAGGCGTTTTTCAAGACCCGCTTAAATGTAAGTGAAAGCGATAGGATTATTCAATTTGCATCAATTTCATTCGACGCTGCAGTTTGGGAAATATTTATGGGACTATTGGCAGGAGCAACACTATATATATCTTCAGGCGATATTATCAATGACTATCGAAGATTTGAAGAATACCTAAATGAAAATGAGATAACTATTGCTACTTTACCACCTCCGTATCTGGCAAATCTGGACCCGGAAAAAGTAACTTCCTTAAAGAAGGTAATTGCAGCAGGTTCGGCTTCCACTCCCGAACTTTTAAAGAAATGGAGCAACAGGATTTCATATATAAATGCTTATGGACCTACTGAGACAACCGTATGTGCAACGGTATGGAAAGCAGATGATTGTGAGACGGCCGATAAGTCGGTACCTATTGGTAAACCTATTACCAATACCCGGGTGTTTATAGTTGATGAAAACAATAATCTTAAGCCCATAGGTGTTGAGGGTGAACTCTGTGTTTCCGGGGCAGGATTGGCGAGAGGATACTTCAAAAAACCGGAACTTACCAGGGAAAAGTTTGTACCGAACCCATTTATGCCTGGAGAACTGATGTATAAAACAGGAGATCTTGCAAAGTGGCTTCCTGACGGGAATATTGCATTTGCCGGCAGAAAAGACCACCAGGTTAAAATAAGAGGGTATAGAATCGAGCTTGAGGAAATAGAAGCAGCCCTTTTGAAGCATGCTGATATAAATGAGGCGGTGGTCATTGACCGGGAGGATTCAAGTGTAGGCAGGTATCTTTGCGCTTATATAGTGTCTGACCGAGAAGTGACAGTGACCGAAATAAGGGAGCTTATATCTAAAGAGCTGCCCGATTATATGATTCCATCCTATTTTATGAGGATAGCAAAAGTACCGTTAACCATAAATGGAAAATTGGACAGAAAGGCGCTGCCGCTGCCTGATGGAAGAATAAATACAGGAACAGAGTATGCAGCGCCTTCAGGTGAAGTGGAGGAAAGGCTTGCGCTGCTGTGGCAGGACATCCTTGGAATAGAGAAGGTAGGAAGAAATGATAACTTCTTTATGCTCGGAGGACACTCGTTAAAGGCAACAAGCCTTGTAGCAAGAATTCACAAAGAGTTCAATGTAGACATACCTCTTAAGGAAATATTCAAGACACCAACCATCTTAGAAATTGCCAGCTACATTGAAGACTCAAAGGAGAGCCTATATCAGTCCATTCAACGTGCTGGGGATATGGAATATTATCCCATGTCATCCGCCCAGAAAAGACTATATATATTAAACCAGCTTGAAGGAGCTGGAATCGCCTACAATATACCTGGCATAATATTGCTGGAAGGTACTGTTGATAAAGCACGTTTTGAGCAGGCTTTTCATAGTCTGATAGAAAGGCATGAGAGCTTTCGAACCTCCTTCCATATGATCGAGGAAGAGCTGTCTCAGAAAGTCCATGACAAGGCGGACCTAAGTATCATGTACCTGGAAACCAGTGAAGAGAAGGTTCCCGAAATAGTGGAGAAATTCATAAGGCCCTTTGACCTTGGAAAGGCTCCACTATTAAGAGTTGGACTTGTAAAGATTGGAGAAGCCAGACATATTATGGTGTTTGACATGCATCATATCATATCGGATGGAGTGTCCAACGACATACTGGTAAGAGAGTTTATAAGCTTATATGAAGGGAAAATACTTCCTCCACTGCGTATACAGTACAAGGACTACTCAGTTTGGCAGAGGGAATTGTTTGCAGGAGCTGCCATAAGTAAGCAGGAGGAATTCTGGCTCCAGACCTTTCAGGGAGAGATCCCTGTGCTGGATTTATCCACCGACTACCCAAGACCCGCAGTACAAAGCTTTGAAGGAGACTACATCAGCTTTGAAGCTGATAGCGAGCTTGCGGTTAGACTTAACAAGCTTGGATCAGACAATGGAGCTACATTATATATGACGCTTCTTGCTGCATACAATGTGCTGTTATCTAGATACACTGGACAGGAAGATATTATTGTGGGAAGTCCTATAGCTGGAAGGCCTCATGCTGACCTTCAAGACATCATAGGTATGTTTGTAAACACTCTGGCCATGAGAAACCACCCGCAAGGAGAAAAGACTTTTATTGAATTCTTGAAAGAAGTTAAAGAAAATGCTTTGAAAGCATACGACAATCAGGACTATCAGTTTGAAGAATTAGTGGATAAGCTGGACATAAGGAGGGATATGAGCAGGAATCCCCTCTTTGATACCATGTTTGCCATATACAATGTTGGAAAAGCAGAGCTCATAACGTCTGATCTAAGCTTCAAGCCGTACAACAAAGGGATAGAAGGCAGAATATCAAAATTTGACATCACCTTAAATGCATTTGAGACTGAGGATGGTATAGCCTTTGAACTCGAATACTGTACAAGACTGTTTAAGAAAGAAACAGTTGAAAGACTTGGGGCTCATTACATCAATTTGCTGGAAGAAATTGCAGCATACCCCGAAAAAAGGCTTTATGAAATCGAAATGTTATCACAGGAAGAAAAACAGCAAGTATTATACAGCTTTAACGATACTGCTCTCGAATATCCCCTGGATAAAACCATACACCAAATGTTTGAGGAGCAAGTGAAAAAGACTCCTGATCATATTGCAGTGGTTTTTGAAGGTAAACAATTAACCTACCGAGAACTGAATCAAAAGGCAAACCAATTGGCCAGGGCATTAAGAGAAAAGGGAGTAAAGCCTGATGATATTGTAGGCATAATGGTGGACCGCTCGCCTGAAATGGTTATAGGTATAATGTCAGTAATCAAGGCTGGGGGGGCGTACCTTCCTGTAGATCCTAATTATCCATTGGAAAGAAAAAGGTATATGATGGAGGACAGCAAGGCCAAAATTTTACTCACCCAAAATCATCTTATGGATCGTGATGATTTCGATGGTGAGATTATTGATTTATCTGATTATGATTATAATTTTATAAACGATGTGAATATAAAATGTATAAATAAGCCTGGTGATACAGCGTACATCATCTATACCTCTGGCTCAACGGGAAACCCTAAAGGTGTTTGCATTGATAATAAGAGTGTATTAAACCTGGTAGAGGGTCTGTTCCAGAGAATATATAGCAAATATGAATCACCGTTGAATGTTTGCCTCATTGCCCCTTATGTTTTTGATGCTTCGGTGCAGCAGATTTTCGCAGCACTGCTAATGGGGCATGCATTGTACATTGTACCGGAGGAAGCAAGGAAAGACGGTAAAAAGCTGCTGGACTTCTATAGTGAAAATAGGATTGATATTTCGGATGGAACGCCCATACACGTAAATATGATGTTAAATTCTCCTCCTATAGATAATAACCTAAAAGTGAGACATTTTATTATAGGCGGAGATGTTCTTCCATTTGATGCAGTAAAAGACTTCCTAAGCAGATTTGAGGATGTGCAACCTTGCATCACAAATGTTTATGGTCCTACCGAATGCTGTGTGGATTCTACGGAATATTTGATTACTGCGGCGGGGCTTAGTAGATTGGATAATATCCCCATAGGCCGTCCTTTGCCAAACACCAGAGCATATATACTTGGTAAGAAATTAGAAGTAAATCCTATAGGTATCGCTGGGGAATTATATATATCTGGGGATGGTCTTGCCAAAGGCTATTTAAACAAGACGGGGCTTACTGCAGAAAGATTTGTATCTAACCCGTTTATAAAGGGAGAAAGAATGTATCGTACTGGGGACTTGGCAAGATGGCTGCCTGACGGGAATATAGAATTTTTAGGCAGGATGGACCACCAGGTAAAGATAAGGGGATTTAGAATAGAACTTGGAGAAATAGAGGCTCAGCTATTAAGACATGCTTCAATAAAAGAAGCTGTGGTTATTGTAAAGGAAGACCAACAGAAGAACAAGGATCTGTGTGCATATTTCGTTGGGGAAAATGAACTGACAATAACTGAACTAAGGGAATGCCTTTCAAAAGAATTGCCCGAGTATATGATCCCGGCATACTTCATGCAGCTGGATGAAATGCCTTTGACAGCCAATGGTAAGATAGACCGGAAGAACTTGCCCCACCCTGCTGCTCATTTAAATACTGGAGTAGAGTATGAAGCACCTTCAGGTGAAGTGGAAGAGAAGCTTGTACAATTGTGGCAGGATATCCTGGGGGTTGAGAAAATAGGGAGAAATGATAATTTCTTTGTGCTTGGGGGGCACTCATTAAAAGCAATAAACTTTGCAGCCAAAATTCACAAAGAGTTCAATGTAAATATATCTCTTAAGGAGATATTCAAGCTGCCGACAATTGCAGAAATTGCCAAGTACATCCAGGAAGCCCAAGAGAGTATTTATCAATCTATCCAGCCCACTGGAGAAATGGAATACTATCCTATGTCGTCTTCCCAAAGAAGGCTGTATATATTAAATCAGCTTGAAGGAGCAAGGGTGGCATACAATATGCCAGAGTTTATGTTGTTAGAAGGCAGTATTGATATAGAACGTTTTGAGAAAGCCTTAGATCAGCTGGTAAAAAGGCATGAGGCTTTCCGGACCTCCTTCCATATGGTAGATGGTGAACCGGTGCAGAAGGTCCATGATGAGGTGGAATTTAGTATCATGTACATGGAAACCGGCGAAGAAAAAGCCTCAGAAGCAGCAAATGAATTCATAAGGCCATTTGACCTTGGCAAGGCTCCTTTACTAAGAGCAGGGCTCGTAAAAATTAGAGAAGACAGGCATGTCATGATGCTTGATAAACACCATATCATATCTGACGGGGTGTCGGATGAAATACTGGTAAGAGAATTCATAAGCTTGTATGAAGGAATGAATCTTCCAGCACTTCAGATTCAGTACAAGGACTATTCCGTATGGCAGAATAAATTGTTTGCTGACGGCACAATCAGTAAACAAGAAGAATACTGGCTCCAGGCATTTAGGGGAGAAATACCAGTACTTGATATGCCGGTAGACTACCCAAGGCCGGCTATACAGAGTTTTGAAGGCGATATGGTCAGTTTTGAAACAGGCCGGGAACTTGCACATAAACTGAACAAGCTTGCCGTGGATCATGGAGCAACACTGTATATGGTGCTTCTAGCTTCATACAATGTGCTTCTTTTCAAATACACCGGACAGGAAGATGTCGTAATTGGAAGCCCTATAGCAGGAAGGCCACATACAGATTTGCAGGACATCATAGGCATGTTTGTCAATACCCTAGCTATGAGGAATTACCCTCAAGGTAAAAAGAATTTCAGCGAGTTTTTGATGGTAGTAAAAGAAAATGCTCTAAGGGCTTATGAAAACCAGGATTACCCATTTGAGGAACTTGTGGAGAAGCTTAGCATTAAGCGGGATTTGAGCAGAAATCCGCTGTTTGATACTATGTTTGTCTTGCAAAATAAAGAGGCATCAGAATTTAAGATGAAT
The DNA here is from genome assembly GCF_002872435.1 of Paenibacillus sp. lzh-N1. NCBI lineage: Bacteria > Bacillati > Bacillota > Bacilli > Caryophanales > Paenibacillaceae > Paenibacillus > Paenibacillus sp. lzh-N1. The sequence goes on from NZ_CP025696.1 coordinate 4,345,059, forward strand.
GGGCTAAGGTTCATGCCCTATGATAATGAGTTCAGGGCGTCCAAATTTGATTTGACCCTAAACGCCCAAGAGACCCAGAATAATATTGTATTTGGGTTAAAGTATGCTACTCGTCTGTTTAAGAAAGAGACAATAGAAAAACTTGGGGTCCATTTCATCAATGTACTGGAAGAGATCACAGCTTACCCCGAAAAGATGCTGTCCGAAATAAATATACTATCTCAGGATGAAAAACAGCAAATACTAAATAGTTTTAATGATACAAAGGCAGAATACCCTAGGGATAAGACTCTACATGAGCTGTTCCAAGACCAAGTGGAAAGGACACCTGATAATGTAGCTGTAGTGTTTGAGGACAAGCAATTAACCTACAGGCAGCTCAATGAAAAGGCAAATCAGCTTGCCAGAGCACTTAGAAGTAATGGTGTAAAGCAAAACAGCATAGTTGGAATAATGGTAGAAAGATCCGTAGATATGCAGGTTGGAATACTGGGAATTTTAAAAGCAGGAGGTGTCTATTTACCAATTTCAACCAAACTTCCTGAACTAAGAATAAAAAAATTACTGGAAGATAGTAATGCAACTATGCTGTTGACGCAATCACATTTAGCGGATAAAGCAGAGTTTTACGGTAATATATTACTGCTTGATTCCCCTGAAATATACATTGGAAGTGCTGAAAACCTTGATAAAATAAATAAACCAGAGGACTTAGCTTATATCATTTATACATCGGGATCTACTGGAGTTCCGAAGGGTTCAATGATAGAGCATCGAAGTGTAGTTAACTTGGTTTATGGACTAAGAAAGCTTGTCTATGAAAATTATGATAATTATTTAAATGTTGCCCTTGTGTCCCCTTACTTTTTTGACGCATCTGTAAAACAAATATTTGCGGCTTCTCTCCTTGGCCATACGCTGTTTATAGTTCCTGAGGATACAAGGCTAGATGGTGAGGGCCTTCTAAAGTACTATAACAGGAATTCAATTGCTGTTTCAGACGGAACACCAGCACATATAAAGCTTTTAACAGATACTGCCAGGCCTGGCGAAAGTCTTTCAGTTATGCAGTTTATTATCGGAGGGGAAGAACTTTCATGTAAAGGTATACAAGGTTTCTATGATCGGTTTAAAGATAATAACCCTACTATAACAAACGTTTATGGTCCAACAGAATGCTGCGTAGATTCAACTTATTACCATTTAAGCCGTGAGAAGGTGAGAAATCTAACAAGTATACCTATAGGTATGCCATTGCAGAATTATAAGATATATATACTTAATGAAGACATGAATATCTTACCGGTTAATACAACTGGTGAAATATATATATCTGGAGATGGGCTGGCAAAAGGCTATTTGAACAAACTTGAATTGACTACGGAAAAATTTGTAGCTAATCCTTTCAGCTCTGGAGAAAGAATGTATCGTACCGGTGATCTTGGAAGGTGGCTTCCTGACGGAAACATCGAATTTATAGGCAGAGTAGACCATCAGGTAAAGATTAGGGGCTTTAGGATAGAGCTTGGGGAAATAGAAGTGCAGCTATTAAAGCATCCTTCAATAAAAGAAGCTGCGGTAATTGCAAAGACAGACCAGGAGGGCAACAAGTATTTGTGTGCTTATATAGCAGGGGAAAGTGAATTTACAATATCAGATTTAAGGGCGCTTCTCTTAAAAGAACTTCCCGATTACATGATACCACAATACTTTGTTCAGCTGGAAAAGCTGCCTTTGACAGCCAATGGCAAAATAGATCGGAATAATTTACCCCAAAATGACGGTACTTTAGCTACATCAGTAGAGTATGTAGAGCCTTGCGGTGAAGTTGAGGAGAAGCTTGCACTGCTGTGGCATGATGCCCTTGGAGTACAAAAAATTGGTGTGAATGATAACTTCTTTGAACTGGGAGGATACTCACTGAAGGCAATATCCCTTATAAGCAGAATTTATGAACAGTTAAATGTTGAGGTACCACTAAAAGACTTTTATATGGCCCCAACCATAAAGGAAATTGCCCGTTTTATACACAATACGTACGCCAATGATTATATTACACCAAGTCCGGCAATTCATTTTAATTCAGCAATGGAGAGTCTTATGTTTGCATTCCCTCCAGGAGGAGGAAATGGAATAGCTTATGGTAGTTTATCAAAACAAATGAATGCTTATTCCATATATTCCTTTGACTTTATAGAAAATGAGAGCAGGATGGAGGAGTATGTGAAGGCAATTACTTCTGTCAAACCCGAGGGCCCATATATTCTATTTGGTTACTCGGCAGGAGGTAATCTGGCATTTGAAGTTGCTAAAGTATTAATTGAAACTGGACATCATGTATCCGATATAATCTTTCTGGATTCGGCTAAATCATTTGTCCTTATTGAGGAAGAAAGCGAAGATGCTAAGAAACTTGCTGAGCAACAGGATAAAGAATTTATAGAAGAAAATGAGAAACTTATAAAAGGCATGTTTGGAGATAACCAGGCAGTTATTGAAAAGGCCATTGAAAGAATGAGAAATTATCATAAATACACTAGAAGTGTTATAAACTCGGGACAGATAAACTCCAATATCCATCTTATTATATCACAGCAGCAAGACAATGAAGGTGAAGCTGATTTATGTGAAGGATGGAGAGAGGCAACAACGGGAGAGTTCAAAGTATATAACGGATTTGGCAGTCATTTTGATATGTTAAGTACAGGATATATAGATAAAAATGCGGCTATTATTAAAGAAATATTGGAAGAGATCAACCAATAGTTCAGATATAAGGGGTAGATATAATGGATAAGATTAAATTGTTTTGTCTGCCGTATGCAGGAGGTTCTGCAGCAGTATATAAATATTGGGAACAATACTTGCATGATAGGATTGAGCTTTTCCCGATTGAGCTTGCGGGAAGAGGCAGCAGGATTGGTGAACCGTTTTACGGAAGTGTTGAGGAAGCGCTTGAAGATATACACCGTATTATCATAAGCAACCTTGAAGAACAACCTTATGCGTTGTTTGGCCACAGTATGGGCAGTGTACTTGTATATGAACTTGCCTATAGAATAAAGGAGCTCGGACATCCATATCCTGTCCATATGTTTATTTCCGGCAGATATCCTCCGGGTTTTGTAAGTAAGAAGAAGGTACTCTATGATTTGCCGGATAAGGAGTTTGTGGATGAGGTATTTAAGCTGGGAGGCACGCCCAAAGAGGTTCTGAAAAGCAATGAATTAATGGAGTTGTTTTTACCGATACTCAGAGCGGATTTTAGAATTACTGACACATACAGGCACATTGAAAAAAACGCTAAGCTTGACTGCGATATAAGTGTATTGTGGGGAAAAAGAGAAAAGGGAGCCACTATTTTTGACGTTGCAAAATGGCATGATTATACGTCCAAAAGTTGTAAAATTCATATGTTTGACGGGGATCATTTTTTTATACACGATTACAAAAAGGATGTAGCAGCAATAATAAATAGTAGTCTCATCGACTTTGCAGACAATGGTATGTGAAGACTGAAGTTTATTTAAAATTTAATATGAAATCAAGAGGCTAAGTTTTTAGGTTGACTTTAATGACCTGTAGACTTAGCCTCTTTCCAGTCTAATCAAAAATTTCAAGAAAGTAGAACCTACGTCCTATTGGAATTATTTTCATGTTTCTGTATTATCAGAATTGTAATCATTTGTTTAAGCGCTTTAATTATGGAATGAACTTGAAGTATTTGTGAAAACAAAGGGGGGAAATAGTGCTGATAAATGTTGAAAATGAGCAACACAGGAAAATATCAGAAGAAAAATACAAGGAGGTTTGAAAATGACTAGCAAAAAGTTTTCTTTTAAAGCCACATCACTTTTGGTAGTTTTAGCAGTATTCTTATCCACCTTTTGCGCAGTCTTGCCGGTGAGCGCAGCCGCTAGGGGAGCATGGGCACCAAATACGGCCTATGCAGTAAATGATACAGTAACATATAGTGGAAGTACTTATACCTGTCGTCAGGCACATACTTCCCTCGTAGGTTGGGAACCACCTATTGTTCCTGCTTTATGGGAGAAAGGCGGCAGCGGAACTACGCCACCTACAACACCGCCAACAACGCCACCAACAGGTCCTTCAGTAACAAAGCCTTCCGAAGTTCCAAGCCACATATGGACATACACAATGAATGCGGGCGATAAATTCGGTAAAGGCGGAGATTTTGCTTTATTGCTGAGTGCTGTGATCAAAAAGGAAAGCAGCTTTGGAGCAGGCTTACCAGGCAGTCCATCAGCCGGCGACGGATTGATGCAGGTAGAACCAAACACACGTAATGCTTATTTATCTCAATTCAGCTCAAAATTTGGCCGTGCTTATAATCACGGCAGTGAACAAGATCAGGTATGCTTGGGCGGACTGATTTTAAATGAAAAGATTACTAGATTCGGCAACATATATAATGGCTTATTACACTATAACGGAGGAGATAACTGGTATCCGGGAGCTACAGACTCTTATGGCCGTCCTATTCTGGCCAATCAATATGCAGATGCAGTTTACGCTACTTATAAGGGCTATGGCGGTAAGAACTAAGGTGGATTTTAAAAAAAGATAAGCAAAATCGGGCTGAAAAATGCGTTTTTTCAGCCCGATTTTTTTAGGGCCTGTACGCAAACTGTACAACTCGTAGAAATCTAGTAAAATAAGGCACATGAGACGAAGATACGAGTTAACGGATGAAGAATGGAATATAGTTGACCCCCTGTTGCCCCCAGCCCGAAAAAAACAGGGAGGACGTCCGCCCAAGGATCGGCGCCAGATGCTCAATGCCGTGCTTTGGGTTGCTCGAACGGGCGCGCCATGGCGGGATTTACCGAGTTACTATGGCCCTTGGTCTTCAGCCTACAGCTTTTTCTGGCGGCTACAAAAAGCGAATATTTGGGGTGAAATACTGAAGCATGTCGCCATCGAGCCGGATTGGGAGCAGGTCATGGTCGATGCCACCATCGTCCGCGTCCATCAACATGGAGCGGGCGCAAAAGGGGGCAGGACCGGCAAGCAATCGGACGTTCGCGCGGAGGATTAACTACCAAAATTCATGCGATGGTGGATGCGCTCGGCTATCCGCTGCGTTTCGAATTGACGCCAGGACAAGACCACGATTCTGTCACCGGCTATCGCCTTCTTCATGAACTGGACTTCTGCCCGGGCGAAGTGTTGGCTGATCGCGCCTACGATACCAATGCCATTCTGGAGCTTTTGCAAAGCCGAGCGATCACTCCGGTTATCCCAAGCAAACGCAATCGGCGGGTAAAGCGCCCGTTAGATTCTGAAACGTATAAAGAGCGACACTTAATTGAATGCTTTTTCAACAAAGTAAAAAACTATCGACGCTTGGCCACTCGCTATGAAAAAACAGCGAACATGTTCATGGCTTTTTTGACGCTGCTTTCAATTCGTTTATGGCTCAAATAGGTTTGCGTACAGGCCCTAGAGAATTGTACAATTAAATTTTTGAATAAGAACAAAGAGAAGGTTCTAAAACAGGCATTCTCTCTAAAAAATATGTACAATATACTATTTGTGAAAAGTTATGTAGATACTCGAGCATTTGAAGTCCAAAGAAGAAGCGGTTATTATCAACACGACTTCGTCACTTGGATTCGTGCCACTGGCGGGTGCTGCTGTTTATAGTGCGACGAAAGCAGCGCTCCATTCCTATACGCTATCCCAACGGTACATGCTTAAAGACACATCGGTGAAAATCCTGGAAATTGCGCCGCCAGGGGTTCAAACGTATTTCAATAACGATCCGAGCTCTATGCTACTAGCATCATTCATTGATGAAACGATGAAGGTACTTGGTACGGATGCGGACGAGGTTCTAGTGGAAGAAGCGAAAGTATTTCGAAACAACCCGGGCCCGAACGAAGGTATTTTTGTGAACCAGTTAAACAATATGATGTTTGAGCCGCCAAAGGGTCATTAATCCGTTTAATACTTAGCGTATATTTTCGTTAATTATCTCAACTCGCTTTTAGAAAATCCTTGATTATCAAGGGCGTGTACATCGAAGACATGTAAACAACGTATTCGCCTTGACAATGAGCCTCGCGGCATCGGAGTCTAAACACGTGCGCCGATGCCCATAGGACACGGTTTACCTAGGGCTTGCTGAACGAATCAAAACTCCAACAGGCACAAGGGTTTAGGGCCTCTTATGTCGAAGGAAAACGGGGCAGCCCGTGAAAAACCGTGCACTTGGAGGCGTCAGGATTGTATCAGCGAACCGAGAACCAGATGAACCTGCCCGTCGACTTTTTTCTGCCGTTCGGCGGAAAGCTCGCAGAAGATAACCGCTGGGTGCTGCTGGCCCAGATGATTCCGTGGTGGATGCTCGAAGAGAAGTATGCGAAAAACTTCAAGAAAAGCCTCAAGGGCCAAAAAGCCGTTTCGATCCGTATCGCGCTCGGCGCACTCATCATCCAGGAGCGGCTTGGCACCGATGATCGGGAGACACTTCGTCAGATTCTGGAGAACCCGTATCTGCAGTACTTCCTCGGTCTGCCGGAATATCGGTACCGCCGTCCGTTTCATCATTCTCTCATGACGCATTTCCGCAAGCGATTGGGTGGCGAAATTCTGGATGAAGTGAATGAATGGATCGCTCTGGAAGAAGCGCGCAAGTGTCGGATGATTCATCGGACGACGATGAACCTGGCAGCGGAACTGACGCAGCGTCCGGTAAGCCTTCAGAAACGCAGCCACAGCAGATGGAACTGACGAACGAGGGCGAACTGCTGCTGGACGCTACCTGCGCGCCGGCGGATATCGCCTACCCGACGGATTTGTCGTTACTGAATCAGGCCAGAGAAAAGCTGGAGAAGATCATCGACATCCTGCACGAACCGGAACGTGGAAAGACCCGCAAGCCCAGAACATACCGAGAGCGTGCCCGCAAAGCCTATCTGGCGGTTGCCAAGCAGCGGCGCGTGAAGCCGCGCGCGATGCGAAAAGCGATCGGCAAGCAGCTCAGGTTCGTTTCCCGTGATCTGCGCATGATCGCCGAACTCGCCGATATGACGAGCGGCCTGCCGCGGCGTTTGTACAAGGAACTGCTGGTCATTCAAGAGCTTTATCGTCAGCAGCAAACGATGTATGACAAGCGGACACACAGCATATCGGATCGGATTGTCAGTATCGCACAGCCACATGTCAGACCGATCGTGCGCGGCAAAGCCAGGGCAAACGTCGAGTTCGGAGAGAAGCTGGCGATTAGCGTGGTGAACGGCTACGCTTTCCGCGAGCATCTGTCGTGGGATAGCTACAACGAAGGGCAGACATTGCAGGACGCCGTAGAGCGTTACCGCGCCAGATTTGGTTATTATCCCAAAGCGGTGCTGGCCGACCAGATCTATCGAACCCGCGACAACTTGCGCTTCTGCAAAGAGGGAATTCGCTTAAGCGGACCGCAGTTGGGTCGTCCGTCAGCCGATCAGCAGGAGAAAAAGAAAATCGCCAAGACGGATGCAGCCGCACGCAATGCGGTGGAAGGCAAGTTCGGCGAAGGCAAGCGCAGTTATGGGTTTGGCCGTATTCGAGCACACCTTCAGACGACGAGCGAGACCGTGATCGGGCTGCAACTGCTGGTGATGAACCTCGAAAAGAGACTTCGGGTTCTCTTTTTGTCTATTTTGCAATGGCTGTGGTTGAGACTCGCGGTCCGCTTGCTCGTTCCACTGTAAAATGTGACCCGTTCAGCAAGCCCTACCTAGCAAGGTTATCCGATGCCTCTCATTGTAAAGGCACCACTACGCTGAATACGTTGTTTACAGAGTTAAGATATCCCGTAAACAAAGTAACATTATCGGTGAAATTCGTTACTTTGTTTACTATTAATAGCATGGTTTAAGCTAGTCAAGATAAAGTTAAAATGTTGGCGGATCGCCAATAGGACTAATGACAAATTGAAGGTGAAATTGCATATCGACAGCGGACACGATGCCGGGGCGATGTGGTTTGCGTACTCGACCGTCTATTCTTCACCGGACGGAAGCGGCTGGTATTCGCTCGTTATCATTGAAAAAAATGGTTTTTTTCCAATGCGCCACACGGAGCAAAAGCCAGTGCAACGATCTACAGTGTCATTGAAACAGCGAAGAAAAACGGGCTAAATCCTTTCAAGTATTTGACGGACCTGCTCGAACAGCTTCCGCAGCTTGCGAATCCGAAAGATCCGGTTGAGCTAGACGAATTGTTGCCATGGTCGCCTTCGCTCCCACTGACGTGCCGCCTATTTCAATCAAACTAAGACTAACAGGCCCTCATCTTGGGAACAAGGTGGGGGCTATTTTGCGCTTACACAACTGCTGGTGATGAACCTGAAAAGAGACTTCGGGGTCTCTTTTTGCCTCTTTTGCAATGGTTTTTGTCAAGGCTCGCCGTTCATTTGCTCGTAACATCGTAAAACATGATCCGCTAAGAAAGCCCTAATTATCAAGATTCAATGTGATGTCTGAAAAGAAAATTGAATTTACCTAAGAATGGATATAAAAAAAGAGGGAGTGAAGCCCAGCAACTATTTCATACCACTTATTATCATTTTGCTGTATATAATTCTAAGTCATGAAATTGAACCGATTTGCTGATATAATCAATTTATAGTTCTCTCAGAAAGGTCCGTGACATATTGAAACTTATTATTGCGGAAAAACCGGATCAAGGGGCGAAGTTGGCTTCACCTTTTAAACATAAAAAACAACAAGGGTATATTGAAATCTCACCGAACGATACATTTCCAAAAGGAGCCCTAGTGACTTGGGCTGTTGGTCATGTTTGCGAATTGGTGCCTCCAGAGGAATACGATCCTAGTCTTAAGAAGTGGAGTCTAGACACTTTGCCGATATTACCCGAAAAATTTAGACATCGCGTTTCTCCTTCTAAAGCCAAGCAATTTCAAGTGATTAAATCCCTTTTAATGCGTCCAGATATCAAAGAAATCGTCCATGCCGGGGATGCCGGGAGGGAAGGAGAGTACATAGTCCGCATAGCGGTTCAGCTTGTTGGAGTGAACAAACCTATGAAACGGCTATGGATATCATCGTTAACACCCAAAGCCGTCGAACAAGGTTTTATGAATTTGAAAGGTGAAGAGGATACCCGGTCCTTATATTATGAAGCCGTTAGCCGTTCTTGCGCTGATTGGCTCGTTGGAATGAATGGTTCACGGGTATATTCACTTCTGTTCCAGCGTAGAGGAATTAGAGAAGTATTCTCAACTGGGCGTGTACAAAGTCCGACATTGGCGCTAATCGTAGCACGCGAGAAAGAAATTCAGAATTTCAAACCGGAACCGTTCTGGGAATTAAAAGCCAAATTCCTAATAAATGATACTGTCTATGAAGGCACATGGTTTCGGGAGAAGCAAACACGGTTTGCAAGTCGGGATGAAGCGGAGTCCGTCAAAAGAAACTGTGAAAATAAGCTGGCATCAGTCAATGAAATTGAGAGAGAGCGAAAAGAATTTCAACCGCCACAGCTCTTTAACTTATCTTCATTGCAAGCAGTTGCCAATCAAATTTATAAATATTCGCCTCAAAATTGTTTAAATGCGCTGCAGCAGCTTTATCTGGAAGGATACATTTCCTATCCGAGATCGGATTCGGCTTATGTAACACCTGAAGAAGCCAGGCAATTTCCTGAGATTCTTTCAAAGTTAAGTCGTCAAGAATCATTCAAGGATTTCTTTCCTTTGCCCATACAATCTATTGCCAATAATAAGAGATTTGTCAATGCGGCAAAAGTAAGTGATCACTATGCGATCATTCCAACAGAAGTGATCCCCCAAATCGGACGATTGAAACCAGAAGAGCGTAATTTATACGAGCTGATTGTCAAGAGGCTGATAGCTGCGCATTATGATAAGGCTATTATTGATTATTCGCGCTTAATTACAGTCGTAGGTGATCAAGAAACATTTCTCACCAAAGGAAGACTTATTGTGCAGGAAGGTTGGCGAAAAGTTCTGTATGATTCTGATTCTCAGGAAGAATCCGAACCAGATGTATTACCTCCATTGGAGCAAGGCGACTCAGGAACAGTTGAAGAATTACTTGTAAAAGAAGGAAAAACTCAGGCTCCAAAGCGATACACCGAAGGGCAATTGATTACTTTAATGAAGACGGCTGGAAAGCATCTTGAAGACGCAGAGTTAGAGAAAATTCTTGAAAAAACAGAAGGATTGGGCACGGAGGCCACGCGTGCCGGTATCATCTCAGTTCTTAAAGACCGCAAGTATATTGAGGTAAAGAAAAACATGGTTTATGCTACAAGCAAGGGGATTATATTGATCGATGCTTTAGGCGACAGCATATTAGCATCCGCAGAAATGACAGCCAAGTGGGAACAACGACTTCATGATGTCGGGCAAGGCAATGCGTCCCCGCAATCGTTTATGGAGCAGGCTAAAAGATTGTCGCAAAAAATTGTCGATGATGCAATTCGAAACTCGATGACTTGGACTTTTACAGCAAAAAGTATGGAGAGTAAAGAGCAGACTGAAAAAGCGGATAAGGTTTCTGGAGGTTTAGGTCTTGGTCCGTGTCCGAAATGCAAAGAGGATGTTATAGATAAAGGGGCGGCTTATAGTTGCTCGGCAAGGCCGCGATGCGATTTTTCATTTTCTAAAAAAGTATTGGGTAAAATCATAACAGAAACGCAGATCAAGAGGTTTTTGGGGAAAGGGAGGACAAACCTTATTAAGGGATTCAAAAAAGGTGACAAAACTTTCGAGGCCGCACTTGTCTGGAAAAAGGAAGAAGGTAGGGTCGGTTTTGAATTTAAACCGAAGTAAGGATATTATCTTGACAAGACTAGGTAAAATAATTAAATTAAACGTATGACTATGAATCATTATGCGAGATGTGACAAGAGTTGCATCGAGCTCTAGCCAGGCGGCAAAAGAGCACTTGTAAGATTTCATTACAGGATTCAATCGAGTCCCGTATGATTTCTTTTAAGTTGCTCTTTTTTTATTGAAAAGCGTGCGTCATTATGACTCAAGTACTACAACTCAAAATGTATAAATATGCATTTGATTCTATGTATCCTTTAACTGGTTTAATCCAGCTCTCTAAAAGACGAAAAAATCCCTATGCGAGGAGTGAAGTTATGAAATTATTAGATGTCGTTGGATTAAACGGAGTAGGACATATAAAAGGTTTTTTCACAACATGCATATGCGAACTTTCCATTAGTGAACATATTTTTGCGTTAATTCAGCAGCAGCTAAAGCTACGACAGCCGGTTAAGCGATTGTGGATCTCGGACTTGACAGCAGAGAGTATTGCGACAGGCTTTGAACGATTGCGAGATGCCTCGGAGTTTGAATTCCTGACTCAAGCTGCGCGGGCACGAAGTGAAGCGGACTGGCTGATTGGCATGAACGCTTCCAGAGCGTTCACAACACGTCATAACACCCTGCTGTCGGTAGGACGGGTACAGACTCCCGTGCTGGCACTAATTCATGATAGAGAAAAGGAAATTGAAGCATTTCAGTCTCAAACCTTCTATGACGTGTGGGCTGAGTTTAAGCAAGATCAGATTAAGTACAAAGGGGCATGGCAGGGAGATCGGCTGACGAAACCGGAAGAAGCTGAGGGGATCGCTGCGGCGGTACGCGGGAAAGAGGGGAAGATTACCAAGTATGATACGAAGCAGACAAAGGAGTATCCTTTTAAATTGTACGATTTGACGCTGCTTCAACGCGAGGCGAATGCCAAGTACGGCTATTCGGCCAAAAAAACGCTGGATGTGGCACAAGCGCTTTATGAGCGTCACAAGGTCATTTCCTATCCGCGTACCAACTCTAACTATGTGACAGAGCAGAATATAGACGGCATGCATAAGGCATTACGGATGCTGGGGACAGGCCCTTATGCTGATCTGGTTCAACAAGCAAACCCTAATTTGGTCCATAAACAGAATAAATCGGTCTGCAATCCGTCTCGTGTTGAGGATCACCATGCTATCTTGCCGACGTTAAAAAGACCGGGGACGCTAAGCAAGGAGGAACAAAATGTATACGACCTGGTTATTCGTAGGTTTCTGTCGCATTTTTTCCCGCCGGCTGAATATAAAATGCATACCGTAATGACGCAGGTGGACAAGCATTTGTTTAAAACCAATATTAAGGAGCTTCTGTCCTTGGGATGGAAAGTGGTTTTGAGCAAGGCTGACCAGGATAAAGGTAAAAAGAGCAAAACATTAAAAAAAGAAGATGAAGAGGAAACGGACGAGTGGACGGACAAGAAGTTTGAAATTGATGCAGGGCGTCCGGTGGATTGTGTTCGCGCCGAGATGAAAGAAAAGGCGACTCAGCCCCCTAAAAGCTACACGGAGGGCACATTGCTTAAAGCGATGGAAAGCGCCGGCAAGCAGATGGAGAATGAGGAATTACGCGAGGTTATGAAGGACGCTGGCTTAGGTACGCCTGCGACACGAGCTGCCACAATTGAACGATTGAAGAAGGTCGGCTACATTGAAATGAAGGGCAAAAAGATTCTTATTACAGATAAGGGAAAGATGGCTATTGACCTGATCCGTCATGCCGGGGTAGATCTATTAGCCTCACCGGAAATGACAGGTCAATGGGAACGCCGTCTTCATCAAATTTCCAAGGGTGAGGCAGCTCAGGAGAAGTTTATGGATAACGTTAAAAGATTCACGTTGTCCATCATTGATAAGGTAAGGCAGCAGCCACCTGCTCCCGCAAATGCCTTTGGCGAGGAGGCAAGGAGTAATCGCTCGGGAGGCAAGGGGAACGCCCGCAGTGTAGGCGCGAGTGGACGTGCCACCGCCAAAGGAATGGACCGCACACCATCAGGAGGCGGTAGTAGTGCAGGAAGTGCTGCGCTAAAGCAAGCAGCACCACCAACAAGACGCAGTTCAGCTACAAAAGCAGTGCGGAGCTCATCTGATGGACAGTCAGATGCTTCAGTGAGCCAAAGGCAGGCGTTAGGCAGCTGCCCGTGCTCCAATTGCGGTGGGAGTATTATTGAAGGCCGTAAAGGGTATGGGTGTAGCCATTTTAAGCAAGGCTGTGGCTTTGTCATTTGGAAGGAATATGCTGGCAAGCAGATTACCGAAACGATGCTCAAGTCCCTGCTCGCGAAGGGGCAGACGCAATTGTTGTCTTTTAAACGGAAGGACGGATCGACCGTCAAGGCGCGGATAGTTCTGGATGTACCAGGAACAGGACAACTTAGCGTTCGTGAGGAATCCTGAAATAAAGCCGTCTATCATAGTAGAATGTGAAGGTTGAATGACTTTTTAAACACGAAAAAAGGACCCTATCCGAGGGTCCTTTTTTGTTGATGCAATTGTATGCTTTCGTGGATCACCCGTGGCACTTCTGTTAGCTTTTGTATTGTATACATTACAGAGTTCACGTTTTTTTGCAATTCAACCATATTGTAAATCCATTCTTTAGGCTGCTTAAGATACACAGCGTGAATACCTGCCGCAAGGGCTGGAGATACGTCGGTGCGTAAAGAATTCCCAATCATCCAGGTGATGCCTCGGTCCAGCCGATTTATTTGAATGATTTCTTCCAGTGCTTCGACATTTTTATGCTGGCGAATATAGATACGGTCATCAAAGTAAGTAGCCAGCTTCATTTGTTCAATCTTTCTTTCTTGAATGACCTGCTCACCGCCCGTGTAAAGGTGAAGGGAATGCCCTGCTTTTTGGAGTGAATTTAACGTTTCGGCCATACCTGGATACGGTTCAATTTCCTGCTCGTACACACTTCGGCCAAGCGAGCGAAGCTCCTGCTCTTCCCGAGAATCCGTACGGCGTCCGAATTGTTCAGAGAAAAACTGGTACGTATCTATTAGGGATTGTGGAAAATGCTCGCTGGCAAAACCCACCTGATGAACCCCAGCCACATCAATTTCAATTTGTTTTTCACGGATTGTATTTCTCGTTAGGTTATGAGCTGCAAACCATTCCTGAAGCAAATCGAAAAAGTGGTTGAGAATAAGGTCGAAATACTTGTTGCAGTGGACCAAAGTGTCATCAAGATCAAATAAAATGTGCTGTTTCGGATACGACATGATGCATACTCCTTCCAAGCCAAAGCTTTAACGGTGTTCAGTTTATAACTAAAGTTGCGATTCAAATTACAATCCAATATAGGATTCCAAAAATACCTGCAAATCAGCCGCACCGTCGGGACGGATGCTGAATTTTTCCTTGTGATAGCGTCCAATGTGTATGCGGAGCAAACCAGCCACACGCAAAATCATCATATCAGACATTAGTGTATCTTCCAATCGGCTCAAATCATGACGCATGTCTTCAAGAGACTTAGGACCTTGAGCTACATAACGCAAAATGCGCAGCCGTTGTGGATCATTGACTGCACGAGTGAGTCGTAGTAGAAGCGTGGGCGGTTCTTCCTCACTCTCTTCGGGAATATCTACCGGATACTGGATTAGCAGTGTACGGGTGTAAAAGCAGTATGAATTAATTGGGCGATTATGAACGACCGGAAACAGCACTACTGTATCGAGGTCTTCCATATGTGGCACGACTAGTCCAGCTGTCGCATATTCAACAAGTGCTTCCGGTTCCATTTTACTTAACAACATGCGCTTTTCCGCAGCATCTTCTTCTGCCAATACACGCAGTTCGCCTTCCAAGGCCCGAAAATAATCACGATCCCACAATCTGAGGAGCGGTGCATATACCTTACGAATGCGTAAAGATTCTTCAAAGGTTAAAAAAGGAATATGCGGAACAAGCAGCTCAAACATATCCTTATCCGGTCCGTGATCCAAGTAAGAAATATAGTCGGATATTTCATCTGTTTCTGGTCGAAGCAACGCCCAGGCATAGAGTGCGTCATAATCGCTAAAAGGGCAATCCTGAGCTGTAGCTAGCTCAGTACGAACTTCCTGTTGTAATCGTGCATCCACCTTGTCGATCCATTCATGGCCCAAGTCCATATCATGGACCCACTTTTTAGTTACATAGGCCATAAAGCTGCCGAGCAATTCATAAATTGGGGAAGTGTCTATTTTAATTTGATAACTCATGGAATCAAATGCCTCCTATTCTGTCTTCTAGCCCAGAGCGGTGAACGTAAATAAAGCCCGTCCATAAGCAAAACATGAGCATTTTGAAATTGCCCACTCATTTATTATGGCTTGTTCTGCCAGGCATTGTCCACTATAATATGAAATAGTACGTTGTGACGTGAACTTGGTCGGATTGAACATACGAGGCTCTTAACCGAGGAGTCGGATACATACCAGACTAGCTCTATCCGTAAAATCGTCATCTCAGATGGCGATTTTTTTATTTCTCTCTTTAATACACTAAAATTAACATGCTAAAAACACCTTAATATGTAATATATCGATTTTTAGAAAGTCATGGTACACATCGTGATAAGATTTATTATTGATTATGGTATCAAATGCAAATCATTTCTAAACATTCATTTTATGATGTTAATAATTTATTTGTTCGAGCAGGAGGAGCTGGGATGTCGTCGTCGTTACGTGTTCATTATTTTATCTTAATTGCAGTTATTATTGTTGCTGGATTATGTCAGGGTTTACTATTGCCCATTCTGTCGATCTCTTTGGAACAAATGGGGGTTTCGTCTTCGCTAAACGGAATGAACGCGGCTGCACTGTATATTGGTTCATTCGCAATGACACTGGTGGCTGAACGGACTTTGGGGTGGCTGGGATTTAAAAAGCTGATGGCTGGTGGTCTTGTGCTTGTGCTGATCATGCTGCTGCTGTTCCCGCTAATCCCTGATATTCGGGTTTGGTTCGTACTGCGCCTGCTAGTAGGTATTGGTGACAGTGCGTTGCATTATTCTGCGCAGTTGTGGATATTGCTGGTAACTCCAGCAGAGAATCGAGGCCGCAACATTTCCTTTTATGGTATGTCTTATGGTCTGGGTTTTGCATTAGGCCCATTGGGATTGTGGCTACTTGATTATGGAATGCTGGTTCCATTTGCTGCGTTGGCTTTGTTGTGCTTGCTTGTGTTGCTGTTAGTGTTAATCAAGCTGCCTGACTCAAGACCCGAGAAGCAGGAGACTGAGGCGCGTCCCGCACAAAGATTCCGGCGCAGCTATAGCTGGGCATGGTACGCTCTGTTGCCTGCATTTCTATACGGTTATATGGAAGCGAGCCTGAACAGTAATTTTCCAGTCTATGGCCTGCGTATTGGCTTCCATACCGATGAAATTGCTGCCTTGCTGCCTTTCGTCAGTTTGGGAGGCTTAGTGCTGCAACTGCCTTTAGGTATATTAAGTGACCGTTGGGGACGTAAAAAGGTGCTAATGAGCGTAGGTATAGCAGGAGGGTTGACCTTTATGTTACTACCATGGAGTGGCAATCATTTTATGTTCACATTGGTATTGCTGACCATCGCAGGTGGATTGGTAGGCTCCTTTTTCTCACTTGGTTTGGCCTATGCAGCTGACCTGTTGCCCAAATCATTTTTGGCGGCTGCAAATGTGCTGGCATCCTTTCATTTTAATCTGGGAAGTGTGATCGGACCTAATATTAGCGGAGGGTTGCTGGACCTTGGAACTCAAGGCAGTATGTTTCTAGTCCTTGGAGGTAGTTATATTGTTTTCGGATTGTTAGGTCTGTTTTCCCGAAAAAGAGTACCAGCGGTATAAAACTGCGGTTTGCATGGTATTTGTTTCACAATTACTATAAAATATAAACATGTATTGATGGCGGACAAAGGGGAATCATAGATGATTAAAATTCGGAAGCTGACCAAGCAAGTGGGGCCTGAACGTACCCCGTTGCTTCGAGGGATTGATGCTGAAATTCATCAGGGTGAATTCATTGCTATAGTGGGGCCAAGCGGAAGCGGTAAAACGACACTTCTTCGCTGTCTTGCTTTACAAGAGCCTTGGGAAGAAGGCAGTTTGATTGTTGGTGGCAATGATGTACTGAGATCCGGGTGGACGGGCAAGATGAAAATAAAGCGAGAGTGGGCATACCTGGAACAAAATCCGCATCTTAATATGAATCGGACCGCTCTTAAAAATGTGCTCATTGGCAGATCGGGTCAAACACCCTGGTGGAGAATGGTGACTGGCATGGTGCGTTCCGACGATTATATGGGAGCGATGGACGTTCTAGAGGATCTGGGTCTGCTGGATAAGGCGCATGATAAATGCGACAAGCTCAGCGGCGGCGAACGGCAGCGGGTAGCCACAGCGCGTGCTCTCGTTCACGGAGCTAAGGTTATTTTAGCTGATGAGCCTGTAAATGGACTTGATCCTGCCTCAGCAGCGCATGTACTGGAAACCTTTCGCAAGCTGTGCTCTGGCGAGCGAGTAACAATCATTACTGTACTGCCGCTGGAAATGGCTGAACGTTTTGCTTCCCGAATCTGGGGTCTGAATGAGGGTAAACTGGTGTTTGATATCCAGGGAAGACGATTGACACAGGCAGAAAAGAACAAATTGTGAAGGGGACGGCAAGAGAAGTGAAAAAAATGCTGTTGAAAATGGTGGCTTGCTGCTGCTCCTTGCTGCTTCTTGCTGGATTTTTAAGCGGCTGTAATGTGATTAGCGATCCGATTTCGCTGATGCAGACACCAACGATGTCTGACGAGAAACAACAGCTGAATGGAGCAGTGAATACGCAATTAGGGGCGGTACAGCCTTTAAGGCCGAATGATCCGGATGATCCTACGCCAATTCGGACGGGAGATTTGAATAATGATGGTATAGACGAAGCAGTGCTCTTTTACGAAACGCCAGATGAGAGCGTAAAAATACATGGTGTCTTGTTTGAAGATCAAGGAGGAACGTGGGTAAAGAAGCTTACATTTGATGGGGAAGGCACAGTGTTGGAATCATTTAAACTAGTGGATCTAACAAATGACGGTACGCTTGATATTGTAGCAGGCTTTTCGAGCGGAGACAGTGGCGAGAACGGGGAGCAGAAGGGTCTTATCGTTTACTCTTATACTGGAGGAACGTTAGAAAAAATATATGCAACGGGCTATACGGACTTCGTTGTAGACGATTTTAACCATAAGAAGATGGATTTGAACGGGGACAATCTGAATGACTTGACGATTATCTTGCTCCGTCGCAATGAATTTTTTACTGTAAAAACGTTCCAGTTCAGCGGAGGAACCTTTAAGGAGATCGGATCGTTGGATTTGGACAGTCAGGCTTTAGGTGTCTATAATGTGGTCGCTGGTAAGGTAGCCCAGGGTAGGCAGGGAATCATTATAGATACAAAGATTGCTCAGACGACTACGGTATCCAATGTTATCGTGATGGATCACGGCAAACTTAGAAAGCTCAATCTTATGGATGTTACCTTCAAGGATGCTACCATCGCCAGTGGTGATGTGGACGGTGACGGTATTCTCGAATTTGGAAATTTGGAGAAGCCTAAAGGCTGGAGCAACAGGCCGCTCGATGAAGTTCCTTATTTTGTATCGTTCTATCAGTGGGATGGGGCCAAAGGGACGATTTTCAAGCAGCAACAGTATCGTGATTCTAATGAACAGGTCTACTTCAGGCTGCCAAAAGAGCTGCATGGCAAGGTGACTATTGATCCGAAGGTTTCAAGGAAGGACAGCTATTTGCGGTTTATTTTGGATGATACAGACAAAACGATAGCGGAAATTAAATTTTTCTCGTTATCACAATGGGAGCGAAATAACGAAGGCTATAGCCAACTGTGGCGAACGAATGCACAGGTAGTTGGTATAAAACGATCCAGCGAGCTGGAGCCACGTAAAGCCATTAAAAACAAGCTGGGGGAAAGGCAGGTAGAGTAGAGTGAGTAAAGTTTTAATCATGGAAGACGAGGAATCTATCCGTAGCTTTATCGTCATTAACTTGAAACGTAACGGCTTTGAGGTGTTGGAGGCGTCAGAAGGACACGAGGCTTTGAATATTTTGAATACGGTGCGGGATATCGATATTGCGTTACTTGACGTGATGGTGCCGGGCATGGATGGTTTTGAGGTTTGTCGGAGAATTCGGGAAACGAATGAGCGTATTGGCATTATCTTTCTGACAGCCAAGGTACAGGAACAGGATAAGGTGTATGCCTTGTCTGTAGGGGCTGATGACCATGTGAGCAAGCCTTTCAGCCCGACAGAGCTGATTGCACGTATTCAATCGTTATTGCGTCGGGTGAATGTACATCGTGAAACAGCAGCCAAGGTGTCCTTCCAGTCCGGTCCGTTCACGCTGGATTTGATAGCTAAGCAATTTAAGAAAAACGGGCAGCTGATCGAGCTGACACCGACAGAGTTTTCCCTGATTCAGTTTTTTCTCGAAAAGGAAAATACGCCGCTCAGCCGGGATGTTCTGCTTGACCACGTATGGGGCAAGGAATATATGGGCGATCCGAAAATTGTAGATGTGAACATCCGACGTCTGCGGCAGAAAATTGAAAACAATCCATCCGAGCCGGCTTTCTTACAAACCGTATGGGGACATGGATACAAATGGAAAGGTCAGTCTCAATGATCAAAAAGGGGATTCGCCGACAGATTGTGCTTCACTATTTTTTCGTAGTGTTTTTGGCGCTTCTGTTAGTAGAAGTCATTTTTATGTTTGCACTCCGGTCATATTATTATGACACTATTTATAAAAAGATCGAGAACCGTATCCAATCGGTAAGTGAATTTGCATCCAAATTCAAGGAGCCGGAACAATCATTACAATCGTATTTGTTGGATACATTTTCACTGCCCAACACTGAATTGCAATTGCTAGATGAACAGGGAAATGTAATTGATAACTCGACAAATTTTGCTGCGGATCTAAGTGTGCAAACCAGTGATGTGACACAAGCTTTAGCTGGAGATACAGGCAAATGGATCGGTAAACAACCGAGTACGGGGCAACAGGTAATGGCGGTATCTCAAAAACTGGACAATATTGTCGGGGATCAGGTGTATATAATCCGGTATACGACTTCGTTGGAATTAGTAAATGACAAGTTATTCATCATTACATTATTTTCGGTGGGAATCATGGCAGCTGTATTGATTATTGTATTTGTAGTGAGTACAGGGCTTGCCAATTCCATTGTGAGACCGATTAACAATATTCGCGATGTATCTGCTCAGATGGCGCAGGGTCGATTTGATGCACGTATCAAAGGCGATTATCGCTATGAACTGGGTGAACTGGCATCGACGTTGAACTACATGGCACAGGAAATTGTCAGAACCAATCAAATCAAGGATGATTTTATTTCTTCCATTTCTCATGAGCTGCGTACTCCGCTTACTTCCATTAAGGGCTGGAGTGAAACGTTAAATTCTGGCGGATATGACCCGGAAGAGACCAAGATCGGAATGCAGATTATTTCTAAGGAAACGGACCGGCTGATTGGCTTGGTGGAGGAAATTCTCGATTTTTCCAAACTAGAACAAAATGCCATGAAGCTTGTGATGGGAACAGTTGATCTTCGAGAGCTTTTGCAGGAAATTATGCTGAATGTATGGGCCAAGGCAGAAATGAAGCAGATTAAGCTACAACTGGATTCCGAGGAAACGGCATATCTTGTTCATGGAGACGGTAACCGTCTGAAACAGGTGTTTTTGAACATTGTAGATAATGCCATCAAATTTTCGCACGAGAGCTCGATTATTTATCTGTCTCTTCAACGTGTTAAGGGTAATATCGAGATATCGGTACAGGATACAGGAATTGGGATTAGTGAAGAAAATCTTGCCAGAGTAAGAGATCGCTTTTTCCAGGTAGACCACCAAAATGGGGGGACTGGACTGGGATTGGCAATCTCGCAACAGTTTGTTGAGCGTCATCACGGGCAGATGCTCATTAGAAGTGAATTGGGAGCTGGAACCACCATTACGGTTTCATTGCCTGCTCTGCAAGCAGAGCCATCGGTGGAACCACCACAACTCTCGGAAGGGCAGATTTAAAGTTAAATGTAAGATGTAACCATAAAAACAGCCAGTCCTCACCATAATGGAGGGCTGGCTGTTTGAAATTTAGGGGAGAGTTATGAAGTAAAGCCTTCTGCACGCAAGCGTGTGTTACGCTCATAGGCTTCTTTTAGCATACGTGTAGTTTGTGGCCGTACTGCCATTTTGCCAAATACTGTTTCATTGGGTCCGATAACCACAATTTCGCTCGGATTACCTTTAATAACAGCACCGTCACGAATCACAGCACCTTCACCGATAATTGCGTGCTCAATATGCACGTTGCGCCCAATACGTGTGTCAGGCATAACGATACTTTCCTTGATGGAAGAGCCTTTTCCCACCTCGACGCCGCTAAACACTACGGAGCGCTCAATTTGGCCTTCGACTTGGCAGGAATCATGCAGGAGGCTGTCCAATGACTGCATTTTACGACCAGGCACCTTTTGCGCGCTCAGCCTTGTGCGGCGTTCACGTGTATACATTGGCCAGTCTTGACGCTGAAGGTCAATCGCGCAATTTTCTTGCAGCAAGTCCATGTGGGAGTCCCATAGGCTTTTAACTGTACCTACGTCTTTCCAATAGCCCTGGAATTCATAAACGTATAGTGATTCTTGGTCTGCCAGCATTTTAGGTATGATATCTTTGCCAAAATCATGACTGGATTGAGGATCCTGTGCGTCTTCCAGTAGATAATTTCTTAAGTAATCCCATTTGAAAAGGTAAATCCCCATAGAGGCTAAATTACTTTCCGGTTTCTCCGGCTTCTCTGCAAATTCAGTGACGCGCAGATCTTCATCGGCGCTCATAACACCAAAACGGTGTGCTTCATCCCAAGGAACCTCCATGACAGAAATGGTTGCCGCAGCTCCTTTTTCCTTATGGTAGTTCAGCATCTCGCCATAATTCATATAGTAAATATGGTCACCGGATAAAATAAGCACATGTTCTGGATTTTGGCTGTCAATATATTCGATATTCTTATGAATAGCATCTGCCGTTCCTAAGTATTCAGCGTTACCTGTATTATAAGATGGAAGCAGGGTAATTCCTTTGTCATCCGTTTTTGTAAGGCCCCATGGAGTTCCATCCCCAATATGTTCGTGCAAGGATTCTGCCTCATATTGCGTCAGTACACCTACAGTATCAATGTTTGAATTTACGCAATTACTGAGAGGAAAATCGATGATCCGGTAATGACCGCCAAAAGGTACGGCGGGTTTTGCAATCGTTGAAGTAAGGGGAGCAAGACGGCGTCCCTCTCCGCCTGCCAGCAGCATGGCAATGCATTCTTTATTAAACATTTCGTTTCCCTCCCGGTTTAGTTGTCTGTTGTAGTACATACATAAACGGTATGGGGTACTCTTGAAACCATCAGGTATATAAGATTCCCCAAAAACTAAGGTTTATTTTTTTCCTAGTCATTTTTCTGTTCATTGTGGCTAGAATGGGGTAATAACTCAGGTCAGCTTTGACCCAAAAGCGAATGCATTACCGATTCATACATTTTTACTTACAAACATAAAAGGGTGGTGACGTGATGACAGACCAAACTCTTCCGCAACAGACTATCTCATCGGAAGATATTTATTTGTTTCATGAAGGAACGCTTTATCACAGCTACCGATCTTTGGGTTCCCACCTTACTGTGGAGAACGGAGAACAGGGCGTTCGTTTTACGGTCTGGGCTCCTCATGCTCTCCATGTCGGGCTTGCTACAGATCGCAACAACTGGAATGGGGAACAGGATTCCTTATATAGGGTTCCCAAATCCGGTTTTTGGAGTCGTTTTTTTCCGAGGATATCCCAAGGAACATTTTACAAATACGACATTACAGGTCCAAATGGTGAACGATTTCTAAAAGCAGATCCTTACGCCGTACGTGCTGAAGTGAGACCGGCTACGGCTTCAGTGGTATCTTCATTGGATGGTTATGTTTGGAACGATGCAGCTTGGCGCCGTAAACGTAGAGCACCTTATGGTAAACCTCTACATATATACGAGCTTCATCTAGGCACTTGGAAGCAAAAAGCAGATGGTACGTTTTATACATACAGGGAAATGGCTGAGCTTCTTGTGCCTTATGTAACTGATATGGGGTATACACATATTGAGCTGATGCCGCTGAGTGAGCATCCGTATGATCTTTCCTGGGGCTACCAATTAACAGGATATTTTGCACTCACAAGCCGTTATGGTGAACCACATGATTTTATGTATTTAGTGGATCGTTGCCATCAGGCGGGAATTGGAGTGATTATGGATTGGGTTCCGGCTCATTTTGCCAAGGATGCTCATGGATTGAGACGGTTTGACGGATCGCCACTGTTCGAATACGCGGACCCGCTAATTGCTGAAAAGCCCGGCTGGGGAACCCTAACGTTCGATTATAGCAAGCCAGAAGTACGTTCTTTTCTGATCTCCAACGCATTGTTCTGGATGGATGTGTACCATATTGATGGTCTGCGTGTGGATGCGGTGACGAGCATGTTACGGCTGGATTTTGAAAAGCAGGAAGGACAATATTGTCTCAATTCCAAGGGAGGGATTGAAAATGAGGAGGCTATCGCCTTCCTTCAACAGCTGAATGAGACGGTATTCCGCTATTATCCATATGCACTCATGATGGCAGAGGAGTCCAGCGCTTGGCCGATGGTGACCTCCCCAGTAAGCGATGGAGGGCTCGGTTTTAATTACAAATGGAATATGGGGTGGATGAACGATACACTTGATTATATGGAATCGGAGTTTGATCAACGAGCCGAGCGCCATAATTTGCTGACCTTTCCCATAGCCTATGCATACAGCGAAAATTTTACACTGCCATTGTCGCATGATGAGGTTGTTCATGGTAAGAAGTCGCTGCTTGATAAAATGCCGGGCACCTATGAACAAAAATTTGCCGGACTACGGGCGCTCCTTGGCTACCAAATGACCTCACCAGGTAAAAAGCTCTTATTCATGGGAGGGGAATTTGGCCAGTTTATTGAATGGAAGGATGAGGATCAGCTTGACTGGTTTTTGCTGGACTATGACAGTCATCGGTCTTTGCACACATATTCGAAAGCACTGAATCATTTATATCTTCAGGAGAAAGCATTATGGGAATTGGACCATTCGTGGGACGGCTATCAATGGATTGAAGCTGAAGACCGTGGGCAGAGTGTGATTACGTATTTACGTAAAGGCAAAAAAACGGGGGATACACTGGTTGTCCTTATTAATTTTCAGCCTGTGCAAAGAGAAAATTATCGAATAGGGTTGCAAAAGGCAGGAAGCTATATGGAATTGCTGAACAGCGATCATAAGGACTTTGGGGGAAGTGGTCAGGTAAACTCCGGAGCGATACGTACTTCCAAAATCCCTTACCACGGACAGCTTCACAGCTTGGAGGTGACTATTCCACCCCTAAGCATCGTTATACTCAAGAAGACACCACCACGTAGGTCTAAAAAAGCAGATTGACCACATAAGGAGGAAGCACATATGAACATTTTGTTTGCGGCAGCAGAAGCACATCCATTTATTAAAACAGGCGGGTTGGCTGATGTTATTGGCGCACTGCCAAAGGCACTTCATCAGGCAGGGTGTGACGTCCGAATCATCTTACCTAAATATGCGGGTATTCCCGATACCTATAAGAAGTCTCTGCGTCCGGTAACGGTCAAGCATGTAGCTGTAGGCTGGCGTGATCAATATTGTGGAGTAGAGGAGCTGACGTTGGACGGGATCAGGGTTTATTTTATAGATAATGAATATTACTTCGGTCGTGACGGTATTTACGGTTATATGGATGATGGCGAACGCTTCTCCTTCTTCAACCGGGCGATTTTGGAAGTGCTGCCTGAACTGAATTTTCGGCCAGATATTGTGCATTGTCATGACTGGCATACGGCGATGGTTCCGCTACTTCTGAATGCCGATTATCGACATTTGCCCTTTTACAACGATATTCGCACGGTGTTTACGATACATAATCTGTTGTATCAGGGTGATTTTCCATATGAGGTCTTAACGGAGCTGCTTAACTTGGATGGAAGCTATTTTACCCCCGAGGGTGTGGAGTATTATGGCAGACTGAACTTTATGAAAGGTGGGCTTACTTACTCGGATCATGTCACGACCGTGAGTCCAACCTATGCAGAGGAAATTCAAACTGAATTTTACGGATACGGACTGGAGGGTCTACTTCGTAAATTAGGACAGCAGGGACGCTTAACGGGGATTGTGAATGGAATTGACACCCAAAGCTACAATCCTGCCACAGACAATCGTATTTATACGAAATACCGCACAAGTCTGGCAAAGAAAAAGGAAAATAAAATTGCTCTACAAAAGGAGCTGGGTTTGCCGGTGCGTCCGGACGTACCTATGATTGCCATGGTAACCCGGCTTGTGGATATGAAGGGGCTAGATCTGGTAACGAGAGTGCTTGACGAAATTTTGTATTATGATGATATTCAGTTTGTCGTGCTGGGAACAGGGGACCCGGCTTTTGAGCACTGGTTCCGGGAAGCAGCGGGACGATATCCTCTGAAAATGTCAGCGCAGCTTACTTTTAGCGAACCACTGTCACGAAAAATATATGCGGCAAGTGACATGTATCTTATGCCATCGAGGTTTGAGCCTTGTGGGATTAGTCAACTGCTGGCGCTTCGTTATGGAAGTATCCCCATCGTGCGAGAAACTGGAGGGCTGAACGATACTGTGCAGGCTTACAATGAATCTACAGGTGAAGGTAACGGTTTTAGTTTCACGAACTACAATGCACATGACATGCTGCATACCATTCGTCGTGCTGTTCATTACTATCGTCAACCTGAGCATTGGAACAAGCTTACACAGACGGCCTTTGCAGGAGAGTACAGTTGGGATGTATCGGCCGAGGCGTATATGGATATTTACCGTTCGCTAGCAAAGACCGATTAAACAGCACATAAATACCATATTTATGCTAATGAAAAAGGGAACTCCTTTAGCCATGGTTTGGCTGAGGAATTCCCTTTTTTGTTGCTGGTCAGTCGCCCCCGCCACCACAGCTGCTTCCACACGAAGACCCGCTACTACACGAGGAATGGCTCCCGGAATCGCCTGAATCGTGGTGAGAAGAGCCTCCACCATGAGAACTGTCATGGGAGGAATGATGGTGCGAGTGGTGTGTATCCCAGTTCGAGCAGCCGCTTGCGGAGCTACAGCCGGATGAGCTGGCTAGTGCGGCACTGTTTGTAGAATCTGGATGCATGTGTATGGCAAATTGTTCAGGTTGATACCATGAATACCACACAGCAGCCAATAGCAGATAGTCAACCTGCAAATAGTTGACCTTAGGTAGCTGCTTGCCCTCCGGATCATTTACAGCTTTATTTACCCGCTCACGGAGGTGTTGGATTATCTTATGAACCGCTTGTTGTGCTTGCTGTGAAATGTCTACATTTTCATGGGAATTCCATCGGTCACCTATTGGCTGCGTCGAAGCTGTCAGTTTGTAATAGTGTGAAAGCTCATCGTTCGGTAGCGGATGATTAAAAAAAGTTCCCCACAAACTGGCACTATAACGATTCCAACCAAAGCATTCCACATACAACCAGTCAAACCACGCCCGCTCCTCTGGCATCGGCTGAGAGCCGCCCGAATGGGGTGCATGGTGAAGCATACGACCAAAAAAAGCTTCGGAGAATTGCTGGTATTCACGCGTAAACATTAACATTTCGTGCCATAGTTCATCCACATCACTACTGAACATAGGCACCCGATTCATAATGGCGCATAGCATGAAGTATCGTTTTAGCTCATGCCAGCGCCAATTATATTCTTGCTCCGTCAGGCTAGGATTGGCGTCCATGACACGTTGCTTTACGTTATGAGCATAGGAGGCTGGAATGGATCGCTCCAGCAGCTCCTTCAGCTCCGTAATCTCTCGATGACGCTCCTGCGTGAGTGACGAAGGAGACGGAGAGCTAAGGAAAAATGCATTCCGGCGCCGCGTACTTCTGTTTCCACGATTCCTGCGTATAGCACGAAATATAAACCAAAGAATGATGAGCCCAACCACAATAAACAACGTCCAAAAGCTAGTCATACTATTCATAATGGCACTCCTTTCTAAAAGAAGACGGCATTTCCGATTTTAGCTTTTGCTATTCAGTAGAGCGAATTCTTTTTTAATCTGTGCCAGCAGCTCAGAATTTGTGATTACATCGCAAGCCGTCCATGCCAAGGTTCTCGCGGCCAAGAGCATTCCTTCCATTGCGCGGTCCTGCATTGCTAAATCGCGGAATTCTGGTGTATGCAAGGCATGCTTCTCGTCAATAACTTGAATGTACGGGTGGATCGCAGGGCAATGAAGTGATACATTTCCGATATCCATAGAGCCATGATCTTCACCCTCCGTAATATCTTCTTGCGCAATGCCAGCCTGCACCAAATTTGCGGTAAAGGTGTCGGAGAGTACACGATTAGTCACCATTTCATCGTAAGAAGTCTCATAATTGGAAGTTTCCAAACGACACCCGGCTTGTAAAGCAGCTCCTTCAGCAATTTGAACAACACGGCGGGTAAGCGGGTTCAGCTCTTGGCGTGTAGCGGCCCTCACGTAAAATTGGGCTGAGGCGTAATCAGGAATAATATTGGCAGCCTGCCCACCCTGATTAATGATGCCATGGATACGTACCGTACTTTTCACCTGTTGCCGAAATGCGTTAATCCCGTTAAACGTTTGAATCACAGCGTCCAAAGCATTAATCCCTTCGTGCGGACTGGCCGCAGCATGAGCGGATTGACCAAAAAATTCGAACTGCACAGCATCAATCGCTAGCGATTTGCCTGATTTTTCGTAGCGGTCAAAGGGATGTGTCATCATAGCTATGTCGCAATCATCAAACAACCCGGCCGCCGCCATCGGAACCTTTGCACCGCGTGTTTCTTCGGCAGGTGTGCCGTATACACGTACTTCTCCACCAGTCTCGTCGATAATTGATTTGAGACCGACGGCAGCGCCTGTACTCATCATACATATCAAATGGTGCCCACAGGCGTGTCCTAGCCCTTTCAGAGCGTCGTATTCTGCCAGAAAAGCAATGATTGGTCCAGGCTTTGTTGCTTTGTAAGTAGCAATAAAGGCTGTTTCTATACCCAATACGGGTGCCTGAACTTCAAATCCGTGAAAAGCAAGTTCTTCTTTTAAACGGGCAGAGGCCAGGAATTCCTCGTTTCCAAGTTCAGGGTTTGCGCCAATATATAACGAAATGTCCTTAAACCGCTGGGCGTGCTGTTCAATGGTGTGTTGAATGGTCTGTTTGAAATTCATGCTAAAAACTCCTTTATATATGCTGTAATGTAGGTACTGCGATAGATATACTAAAATTGTACTATAAGATTCATTGCATAATCATGCATATTCATTTATAATGACACAATCTTATTTATTATAAAGAATTTAAGGAGAGAAAAAAAGATTGAAAAAGGCATATCGTTTTACCGCCCTGGTTTTGTCGGCGGTTATCTTGCTGTTGGCTGGTCTTCCCATGCTCACTGCATACGGATCGGAAGAAAAGCCACAGAAAAAACTTGTAGTGGGCATGAGTGCTGACTTTCCGCCGTATGAGTTTCATAAAGTTATTAACGGTCAGGATACCATTGTTGGGTTTGATGTTGAAATTGCCAAGGAAATCGCCAAGGATCTGAATGCGGAGATGGTCCCAGAGGACATGAGTTTTGACTCTTTGCTGCCTGCTCTGCAAAGTGGTCGCGTAGACTTGGTACTGTCCGGTATGACACCGACGGATGAACGCAGAAAGAGCATTGATTTTTCGGATGTATACTATCGTTCCAAGCAAGTCATTATGGTACGTCCAGAGGATAAAGACAAATATTCAACGATGGCTGCTCTAAAAGGAGAGAAGCTCGGTGCGCAGAAGGGAAGTATCCAGGAAGAAATTGCGCAAAAAGTGCCTAATGCTTCTGTGACCTCATTGGATAAAATATCCGATCTGGTACTCCAGCTTCGGACCAACCGTATCAACGCGGTTGTAATCGAAGATACCGTTGCTAAAGGATACACACTAGACGGTACCGTAACACTTGCCAAGGCAGTACCTGAGGATGAAGGAGCAGAAACTGCTGTAGGCATTCGTAAAGGAAATGCGGAATTGCTTGCTTCAGTAAATAAAACGTTGGCTCGCCTGAAAGCAGACGGTTCGATTGAGAAGTTTTCTACAGAAGCAAGTGCACTGTCTGCAGACCGACAAGTTTCTTCGAATAGCATTGTAGATATATTTTTGAAATATCGCAGTTTCTACGCTACGGGTATCGGCTACACTCTATTGCTGTCTGCGCTTGGAGTACTATTCGGATTCATTATTGGTCTGATCATATCTTTGCTGCGGATGAGTGGGATTCGTATTATCGAGTGGTTAGGTACCGCATATGTAGAGATACTGCGTGGCACACCTATGCTGGTGCAGCTCATGATCATTCATTACGGAGTTGCTTTGACGTTGGGTGTTAATTTTACGCCACTCCAGTCCGGCATAATTACGTTGTCACTGAATAGTTCGGCATATTTGGCTGAAATTTTCCGTGCTGGTATTCAGGCAGTAGACCGTGGACAGATGGAAGCTGCCCGCTCGCTCGGGATGGGACGAGGCAAAGCAATGCGTCATGTCATTTTACCGCAAGCATTTAAATCTATATTGCCTGCTATTGGTAATGAGTTCATTACGATTATTAAAGAATCATCTATTATTTCGACCATTGGGATGGTGGATATTATGTATCAAGCCCAGGTCATTAAGAATATTACCTACGAAGGCTTGAGTCCGTTCGTAATCGCAGCCGCTATTTATTTTGTAATGACATTCAGCTTATCTAAGCTGTTGGGTTTATGGGAAAGGAAGTTGAGAGCCAGTGATCACCGTTAAACAACTGCGTAAATCATTCGGTAAGAATGAAATTTTAAAAGGCATTGATATAGATATCGCCAAAGGTGAAGTAGTCGTCATTATCGGTCCGAGTGGTTCAGGAAAAAGTACGTTTTTGCGTTGTATGAATCTGTTGGAACAGCCAACAGAAGGGGAAATTTTGTTTGAGGGTGAGCCGATTACGGCCCGTGGTCATAATATTAATGCGACTCGGGAGAAGATGGGGATGGTTTTCCAGCATTTTAATCTGTTTCCGCATAAAACAATACTGCAGAATCTGACGCTTGCACCAACGCAGGTGAAAAAGCAGTCGGGGAAAGAAGCGGAGAAAATTGCGCTGGAGCTCCT
Organism: Paenibacillus sp. lzh-N1; assembly: GCF_002872435.1. Taxonomy (NCBI): domain Bacteria; kingdom Bacillati; phylum Bacillota; class Bacilli; order Caryophanales; family Paenibacillaceae; genus Paenibacillus; species Paenibacillus sp. lzh-N1. The sequence goes on from NZ_CP025696.1 coordinate 4,375,278, forward strand.
GCGGACCGTGGGTCTTGAGGATAAGAAGAATACCTACCCGAACCAGTTATCTGGCGGTCAAAAACAACGTATTGCGATAGCACGTGCTTTGGCCATGCAGCCGCACGTAATGCTGTTCGATGAGCCTACTTCTGCTCTTGACCCTGAAATGGTTGGAGAGGTTCTGGACGTGATGAAGAAGCTCGCTGAGGGCGGCATGACGATGGTGATCGTGACGCATGAAATGGGCTTTGCCCGTGAGGTAGGGGATCGAATCATCTTTATGGACAACGGTCAAATTATAGAACAAGGTACGCCTGAGCAAGTATTCGGTACTCCAAGCCATGACCGTACCCGTGATTTTCTTGCTAAAGTGCTGTAAGAAAATGCTTTTATGAAATATTAACAAAGCCCTCTCGTGATGATGTTTCACGGAGGGCTTTTCTCTTTTTGTCACCATATCTCCATATTTTCGTAACAGAAAACGGATTCTTGATGACAAAATTGTAATGAGTATAGTATGATATTCAAGGTTACCAACATTTTCATGCAGATAAGGTTACAAAATTGTGATATTATGCAGTGAGCCAAAACTTACCGGGGCAGCAGTAATGATAATAAATACTCAGGTGCTGGGCTCAAACCATGGGAAGTGCGGGGGACGTAACAACGGCAATGATTCCAATGCATCATAAGATGTTGTGGATATGCCTAGGGGTGAATTGCACAAGCATAGGGCTTCTCCTGAGTCCGAATCCGACAGCTAACTTCGCAGGCATAACAGAGGAGGTACATATCTTTGAAACATTTAAAACATATTGGACAAACTATGAAATTTGCGGTGCTTGCTGCAGCTATTGCAGGGCTGGCACAGACAGCTGGAGTAGCAGATGCTGCTTCGCTTCATACTGCCAAAGAAGGCGATACCTTCTTTTTGCTTGCTCAACGTTATGGGGTATCAGTAGATGAGTTGACGAAGGCTAACCCGGATATTGCGTCCAACAACATATATGCAGGTCTGCAAATTAAAGTGCCAGACGAAAAAAGTGTAAAGGCGGCTTCGGATTCGAAGCCACAGCTTCTTACAGAGAAAGCACCAGCGAATGAGAAGCCAACAATTGAAGCATGGGGCAAAACATTCAATTACAGTAAAGTAGTTGATGTTAAAGCTACAGCATATTCTGCCGCAGCTGATGAAAATGGCAAATGGGGTGCGGTTGATTATTACGGCAATCCGCTTAAGCTAGGTACAATTGCGGTAGACCCGAAAGTCATTCCTATGGGAACAAAGGTGCTAGTTACAGGTTATTCCCATCCCGGATTGCCAGATCATTCTTTTGTGGCCGTTGCCCGTGATCAGGGCAGTGCTATTACCGGAAAGCGGATTGATATCTTTATCCCTGGCAATAAATCATTCGTGAACGACTTCGGCTTCCAGAATGTGAAACTGTACGTCATTGATAAATAGCATTGTGCTTATGTATGATTTGATTAAACATAATATAAGTTATGTAAACTTGATCTATCATACAACATATAACTGGGACGACTTTTTATTAGGCCCGGTCGTTTATCGCTAAAAAAGGCTGTCTTACAAGCAGAAGCATTCTGTTCGTTAAGGCAGCCTTTTTACGTTGTTGGTATATTTGAAGCTTAGACATACTGTTATTTTCGTTCCGATGTGTGAAGTAGCCGGGGGACAGTGACAAATTTGTAGCCCTTAGCTTTTAGAGAGTGGATTAGACCCGGCAAAGCTTGGACAGTGCCTTGCAAGTTGGAACTTTGACCTCCACCTGCATGCATTAAAATAATGGAGCCAGGTCCGGTAGCCGGGATCACGTTGCGCTGAATTTGTGTTTTGCTTAATCCCTTCCAGTCTAGAGAGTCCACATTCCAATTGACGATCATGTACCCATGACGACGTGCCCACTGGATTTGAGGCTCCGTGATTTCACCATAGGGTGGTCGTATCAATCTGGGTCGAAAACCTATGCTGGCTTCTAAAATGCGTTCTGTTTTTGTAATCTGGTGGCGAAAACGTTCTGGTGTGGCCTTCCTGAAATCCGGATGAGTATAGGAATGGTTTCCTATAGCATGACCTTCGCGGATGATGCGGCGTATGATCCCCGGATGCTTTTCCGCACGGTGGCCGACGATAAAAAAGGTAGCTTTGATACCGTTTGCGTGTAATACGTCCAAAACCTGCGGCGTATACCTTGAATCGGGCACATCATCAAAGGTTAAGGCAATTTGGCGGGTGTGCGGGCCGCACATTTTAAAAATGTCCGCATGCTTTTTTCGTAGCATCGCTAATGTTGGAGTAGCTCGATCTTTACTTTGATATACCGAAGTAGCGGCAGCAGCTTCCTTGGGATGGGGCGTTCGAATGTTGGGAGGCGTGTCCGCGTGAACGGGAAAACTTGAAAATGCTAGTAACAGTGCTAAACATGGCAACACTCCCCTGTACCGCATTTGTATTCCCCCTTTCCGTGCAGTGGTACCTAGTGGGCTCTCAGCTATTATGTACCTGTCCTATTAAAATTATGCTGGTGATTGAGTGAAGCCCTCCACGGCTGAAGAGAAGTACATCATGAAGCGGGTATCCGTGAAGATGACGAAGTAAACGTACATATTCTCTTAAACATGACCGAAAACTGAAGCATTTTCGCAAGTTTTAGCCTTACAAAGGATTCGGTATGCCGTGACAGCTGGTGTATAATGGGGATGCTATTCATAATGATACATACTTGGAATTGAGGGAAGGATGGATAAAAGTGACCGACTTGTTTACTCCTTATCAATTAAAGGGGCTTTCATTAAAAAATCGGATTGTCATGCCCCCAATGTGCCAATACAGCGTGGAGGCCAAGGACGGCAAACCGACGGATTGGCATTATGTCCATTATGTGAGTCGCGCGGTAGGAGGGACTGGGCTCATAATTGTGGAAATGACAGCGGTTCATCCAGATGGACGCATTACGGATCGTGATTTGGGCATTTGGAGTGACGAACATATTCCTGCATATCGCAAAATTGTAGAGGAAGTCCACAAGTATGGTGCCAAAATTGCCATTCAATTAGGCCATGCCGGACGCAAGGCCGAGGATGCTGAGACACCTGTAGGCCCGTCCTCGATCCCCTTTAGTGAACGCTTTAAAGATCCCCACACTTTGACGAGAGCAGAAGTCAAGGAACTGGTTCAGGCCTACAAAGAGGGGGCTCGCCGGGCGGTAGAAGCGGGTTTTGACACGGTAGAGATTCATGGTGCTCACGGCTATCTGATCCATCAATTTCATTCCCCTTTAACCAATACCAGAGAAGATGAGTATGGGCAGGATTTGTCACTGTTTGGTGTTGAGGTGATCCGTGCTGTTAAAGAGGTACTTCCTGCTGATATGCCTGTGCTAATGCGGATATCTGCCAAAGAATATGTCCAAGACGGATATGATGTTGAATACATAGCAGCCATAGGGGAACGATATCGTGATGCAGGTGTGGACATTTTCCATATTTCTTCTGGTGGTGAGGGTCCGATAGGCTCCAGCGGAGGCCCGTCTGCGCGTGCTGGTTATCAGGTCGATTTGGCTCATACCGTCCGTGAAAAATTGAATGTGCCTGTCATTGCTGTCGGCTTATTGGATGATTATGAGGATGCCCGCCGAGTCGTTCAGCAAAATGAAGCTGATCTGGTAGCCATAGGGCGTGCCATGCTGCGTGATCCCTATTGGGCGCTGCATGCTTCACGGGCGCTAAAAGTACAGGCAGATATCCCAGAGCCTTATCTACGCGGTTTTTAGATATTTTTGAAACCTCTTTGCAAAGCTTGCGTAAACATGTGTACAGAGCTTAAAATTTAAGCATTCAATTCTAGGAGGAACTTCACATGTCTATTTTCAAACGATTAAGAGATCTTACGATGTCTAACATTAACGCCATTATCGACAAGGCAGAAGATCCAGTTAAAATGACGGATCAATACATTCGTGATATGCAAGAGGATCTGGAAGACGCAGAGAAAGCGGTAGCCGCTCAAATTGCTATTGAAAAGAGATTCAAACAGCAATACGAAGAACAGGCAGCTTTGGTGAAAAAACGCGAAGAACAGGCTCATACGGCTGCAAAAGCACAAAATGTGGATCTTGCTCGTCGTGCGCTGGAAGAAAAGAAATCTGCCGAACAAAAAATGAACGAGTTCCAAGCTGGTTATGAGCAAAACAAAGCTGCAGCTGACAACCTGCGTGGTAAGCTGGATGAAATGCGTAGACAGCTGACTGAAATGAAAAACAAGCGCGAGACACTGGTTGCCCGTTATAACGCAGCTAAAGCGCAAACTGAAATTAACAAAGCTATGAACGGTTTTAGCTCGGATACGGCAACTGCTGGATTGAAGCGTATGGAGGAAAAAATGCTGCAAGCAGAAGCACGTGCTGAAGCGAGCAACGAAATGGCTTCCAAGGAAAAATCGCTGGATGAAGAGTTCAAAGAGCTGGATAAGAAAAGTGCTGTGGACGATGAACTTGCTGCTTTGCTGAAACAATACGAAAACAAATAAGAACTTTTAAGCATTGCCGCTAGTGTGATGGCTCAGTAAGCGAAGGAGAAACGTTTTCTCCTTCGCTTTTCCCTGCCTGGGGGCGTAAATTAATATATGTATTCAAGAAGATGTGGAGGATGGTAGCAAATGCATTTTTTAGAAACGATGAAAGCGATGCTGGTATGGACGGGCGCGGGTGCTATTTTGCTGTTCGTATTAATGTATGTCGATTCTTTATTTACAAAGTATAAGGATTTTGCCGAAGTAAAAGCCGGAAATATGGCCGTAACGGTACGGATGATTATGAAGCTGATTGCACAAGGATATATTTTATCAGGTTCAATTGCTACAGCTAATAATTTGCTCGAAGCGCTTGTGTATTCTGTGATTGCCTTTATTATCCTGCTTGTTTTAGAAGTGATTGTGCGCCTGCTGTTGCGGTATTGGGCACAGTTTGATCTGGATAAAGGTACCCAGGAAGGTAAAATTGGTTTCGGTCTGTTTTCGGGAGCGCTGCATTTGGTTGGTGCCTTAATCATTACAGCATGCTTCTAGGCAAAGTAAGGAGGGAATATGACCATGAGTGTATGGAAACGAATTTCAAATCTATTTGCCAAACCTGAACCGCCGAAAGCGGAAAAAAGCATGCTTCACTTAAATCCAGGGGATATTTGTGAGGTGTCGCTTGTCACCTATGAAGTGGTAGGTCGTGTACATAATCGTGCTCGGAATGCCGTTGTTTTGACGCTTCAGGATGGTAATCAAGTGAGTTATCTTCATATTGAGGAACGGGAAACACTGCAATTCGGGCTTTATCAGGCCATCGATGGCAGACTAGACAACCCGGAGGAAGTACCGACCATTTTAGAACTGGATAATATAACGTATCATTTGGAAGAACAGTATTTTGGGCATGTTACCGTTATGGGCCGTGCTCCTTTCCGGCAGGGTGGAGAGCAACATGTTTGGCAGTACCAGTCTGATGATTACCATCTATTGCGGGTAGAATGGCAGGACGGTCGCTTTATGCTTTATGAAGGAGAAGAAGTGATTACCGGAGACGTCAAGGTTATTCGGGCAAGCTAGGAGAGGGTTACACATGAGCAAACGCACCTGGCAATATGCATTAAAGGTCATTGTGGCGCTGAGCTTGTTCGTATCCGTGTTAAGCGGCTGCGGCGCGCCAAATGTGAAAGATACGTATCCGCTGGAATCCGTTAGTGGTAGCGGAAACTCGACCTCGTACGTGTATCGCGCAGCAGGCAAAACGGTTCCCGAAGTAGCGGAGGAATTGAAAGAACAGCGTACACCGGAACAAATGTCACCTCAGAGCAATGAGCGAATGTTTCTGGTATATAGTGATGAGTGGTACCATTTGCAGCAGGATCCAGCTAAGAAGGAAGACACACTCATTGAAATTGACAGTAAAAAGTATGTCGAGCAAAATTACAGTTCCAGCTTTCTAAAAGGATACTTAACTGCAACTGTGCTGGATGCTCTGTTCGATTCGTTGCGGGGGTCTGGCTCCTATCGAGGTTATTCGAGCAGAGATGTATACCGACCTTCACAAGGGCAATATCGTGCTCCAACAGCACAGGAGAAAAAAGCGATCCCACCGATAACGGTGGAGCGAAAAGGCTCAGTTACCCGTAGAGGGAAAAATTCGGATTCCAGCGTTGGATCAAGCGGGAGTTTATTCGATAGAGGCTCCAGCAGTTCACCGAGCAGAGGCTCGATTTCACGTGACCGAGGCAGCAGCGGCGGTTCCAGCATATTTGATTCGCCGCGCAAATCGTATAGTAAGCCTAAAACACGCAGCGGCTCAGGTAAAATTAGCCGGCGTAGTCGACGATAATGGTAATACTTTATATTCTTCTAAAGTTGTTTGCGGAACTGTGGAGCTGATGCACAGTTCCTTTTTGTTGTTTGATATAACCTACAGTGAATTGAACGGATGCTCTCACTTCGATTTTATTACCGTCTACTTTGACCTACACTTGATCAGAACTTATGTGCTCAATGCCATCGTCTTCAATGATGTTGCTTTTTTTGATATGGAGATGACGAGCTATCTTTTCTATAGCACCCATTCGTGGTTCAGAAAGTCCGCTCTCCCAAGCTGAAATTGCTTTATTGGTAACCCCAGCGATCTCAGCAAGCTCTTGTTGAGTCAAATGATATTTTATACGTAATTTTTTAAAATTGTCACTTAAAGCCACTATAATCCCTCCACCCCAAATTAAGTAGATTATAACCTTGATATCGAAAAAAAACCAACATAATACATTGGCAAAAACAACGTCGCCCACTTGGGGGCTTTTTTATTAGCACAAATGGATATAGAATTTGAAGAAAAAAGTCAAATGGAAAAATATTTACCTCAAATTGCACAAAAATTACCAGTTTACTAGATTATTTCATTGCCACATCTATTAGTAAAATATACAATTACATCAGGCGAAATAGGAGGATGATGTAACTGTGTTATCTGCTTTTTTATATATTTTACTTGGTTTTTTCGATGCTTTAGCGGCAGTTACTTTGGTCTTGAAGCTTTATATGCTTCCGGTGTGGGAAAATCGAAGAAAAATACTTTTCTATGCAATTGGCATAGCTTTCTTTTCCTTTCTCATGAGAGAAGTTATAGGCATGCCTAAATTTGATTTTCCGCTTCAGTATTTGTTAATGGTTCTCTTTTTAAGATTTGGTTTAGGGATCAAAACATATCTTGCAGCATTTTCTGCTGGTTCTGGTCTAACAGCTTACATTAACCTACAGCTATTTGTATATATATTTGCAAATTTTTTCGGAGTAGCACAACCTGATATTATTAATAATACTTCTGGTTCTTCCATTTACGTTATACAGTTAGCTTCTATTTTTACTGCGTACTTTATTTCTTTTGTCATGGGGAAATACAACTTTGGTTTCTCATTTATCATTCAGCCCCCACATGATTTTTTGAAAGGTGAAAATTACCTATCACCCCTTAATAAAATGTTCATCATAGGCTCCCTAATATCATTTGTCACTATTCTTGTTACTTTGTATATGCTCTATAACTCCAATACGATAGGACTACTTTCCATCTCATTGCTAACTTTTGGAATTTCGTACTTCTTTTCAGAGAAAGGAGATTACGAGGATGCTAGAAACGCTATCGAGGCACATCGCATCAGAAATAAAGAAAGCTGATCCTGATGGACCTACAAGTGTAGAAGTGATGGAGTATGCGATTGGTATAAAAATAACCGAAATTTCGGCAGTACTAATGGTTGCAGTTATAGCCTGGATAACAGGACATTTTTGGGGGGCATTACTAGCTCTGGCTACGATCATGTTTGTAAGGAGATTTTCAGGTGGGGTACACTTCAGCAACCTTACCCTTTGTGTCTGTTTTACAACGGCCATATGTGTAACTATACCTTTTGTTTCTTTAGGTTTATCAACAATTTTGATAATTAACGCTTGTTCATTATTAGTGTTTGTAGTATATGCTCCCAATCATTTTATCTATATTAATAAGACCAAATATCACAAGTATTATAAAACGATATGTATTTTGGTTTGCATATTAAATTTTTTTGTACAATCTCACATAATATGTTTATCTATAGTTATACAAGCATTCAGTATTCTTCCTTTATGGAAAGGAGGTGAGCGAAAATGGATAAGAAATTGGCGAGAGTTTTAAGTATAAGCCTTGGGAAATACGCTAACGAGTCTACCAAAAAAGAAAAAACAATATTTGGCGCTAAACCGGTACCAGCTGAGCTGAAGAAGACAGAAAAGAACTGAATTTAATGGAAGAGGGAAAGCGAATCCTAGCCACTCCATTGCTTGATGACAATTCACTTGGAGATTGCTCTTTCTTTTGTGAAAATCACCTAGTTGCGATTGAATTGTGGAAGCCTAAAAGCAATTATCACATCCCGCTTTTTCATACTTCTCATGGAAGATTTACAGTTCCCACCACCCTCCATGAATGTTCCGTAGGCTTACCCACTTTTTGCAATTTGGACGGATCTAATTTGGTTAACATCACACAAGTGGACAAGATCGTTACGGGAGATTATGGAGGGGGGCAGGTTGTTTTTAAAAATCAAGACATCAAAGAAAGTATAAATTCAGCCAATTTATCTCGATGGAAACAAATATATGCGGATGCAATGAATGCCGATAGAGAAATTCGTTATATTTTCGGATCGGAAATCAAGGTAGTGGGTAAGGCAACAGTGAGCGGTTTTTTTAAGGTAGGGAATATGCTTAGTGTGGATATGTGGGAACCTAAAAAAAATTACTATGTCCCGCGTTTCCACTCTGGAGATCGCTCTTATACAATCGGGCTAACCGCACAGGCTTGCAGGGAAGCTTTTCCGTATCTATATCCAGCTTATAAAGATACCCTGATAAATCTCGACTTGGTTTGTGAAATTGAGTCTAACGCATTTGGAGGGCTGGTACGATTCGAAGGATCTGACTTCACTTGCTCGATGTCTCATAATAAACTTAAAGCGCTTAAAAAACTGTGGAAATGACCCATGAAAATTCAGGGGTCATTTTTATTACCAGATTTAAATGAATAAGTCAATAATCAGTTAGACTAGGATAAGCCGGACGGGTTCGATTTAATTCGACATATTTCCCGTTTTTAATCATTTTCCATGTGATAAAATTGATTATGAAAAAAATAACAATCTTTTAAATTAAGGTGAAAACAATCTACATATAAGAAAAGGAGGGTGAAAGCGGGATATATATTGTAAATGCCGGCATGTACAAATGCCCCGAAGGAAATGCCTGTTTGTCAGGCAAGTTCCCACTCATATAAGTCCTCAGCTTTACACTCCAATATCCTAGAAATGAGGACTGCCGCCTCGAATGACATTTTGTCACGTCCCGCGATCCAGTTGGATATTTGTTGCCGCGAATATCCAGTTCGTCGGGCGAGCCATGATTGAGTGCGTCCATGAGATTTGAGCTCCTCTTTCAAAAGGCATTTCCCCCGAGTAAGTTTTTGCACCTTACTTGCTCCTAACAGGGGAAAAGTGTTTCGTTCAGAGTATACAGGTAAATTACTTTTTTATCAATTATATTGTGGAGTTGATTGGATGGTTGCAGATAAAAATGAAAATGTAACTTGCACTAGCTTTTATACAATAAAGATGGCACGACTCGCTTCAGGATATAGTGAGTTAATAGCTTGCAATATACTTGGTATGTCAATGAATGAATTAAAACATATAGAGGAAGATTCATCCGATTTAACAATAGCTCGAGCGCAGCAAATGTCCTCGTTATATGAGGTTACAATAGATTCAATCTATTTCGGTAAAAATAATATAACCTAATATACGTAGAAAACTGACGTGATGACATACAAAACCAAAAACCAAGGATTAAAATCTACCAAAAACAGCCGCGATATGATATTCAGGCTGTTTTTTGGCGGATAGAGACTTGCAGCAATCCAATAAATACCGTTCGGATTTGCCAGATAACGGTTTTAGCGTTATAACAGAAAGAGGGTATTTTAGAAGAACGGAGTGAGAACATGAATCAGACGCCATTAAATACAGAAAAATTCCAACGTAAAGCAGTTAAGGTGGAAGAGGCACAAAGCAGGATAGCTAGTTATGTTCAACAGAGCGAAAGGGAGGACGTAGGGCTTGAGCAAGCACATGGTCGCTATCTGGCGATGGATTTGACTGCGCCACATCCGTATCCCCGCTTTCGTCGCTCTGGTATGGACGGCTATGCGATCCTTGCCTCGGACACTGAAGTCTGTTCGACTGGTCAGGAAATCTGGCTACATGTGATTGATGAAATTCCTTGTGGCACCGTATCGGACAAGCGGGTGGAGACGGGAATGGCAGCCCGCATCATGACAGGAGCACAATTACCTGAAGGAGCGGACACGGTGGTTATGCTGGAGGCGACACAGCTGCGTGAGGAAAATGGACAGACATATGTTGGCTTGAAGAAGCGTATGGAAGTTGGCAAAAATGTGACACAAATTGGTCATGAGATTAAGGAAGGTCAGCTTTTGCTCAGTAAGGGAACTTGTGTGGGAGCAGGGCACATCTCGGTACTGGCTACTTTTGGTGTACATCGGGTGCCCGTTTACAGGAAGCCAAGGGTGGCCGTCTTTTCCACAGGGTCAGAATTGCTCGCAGTGGATGAGCCGTTACAACCGGGGAAAATTCGAAACAGTAATACATATATGCTGGCTTCTCAAATTAGAGAGGCAGGAGGAGAGCCGTTCATTCTGCAAGCCATTCATGATGATTTGAACCTTGCTCGGGCTTCTGTCAGAGAAGCAATAGCTACCTATGATATCGTGGTTACGAGTGGTGGAGTGTCGGTGGGTGATTTTGATATTATGGGTGACCTCGTGCGACAGGAAGATGTGAATATGCTGTTCAACAAGGTTACGATGCGTCCAGGTAGTGTAACCACAGCCGCAGTGATAGACGGCAAGCTGTTATTTGCGCTCTCAGGCAATCCCGGCGCATGCTTTGTAGGCTGTGAGCTGTTTGTACGTCCAACTATTCAAATGATGTTATCTTCGGCACATCCGTATTTGCAAACCTGGACAGCGAAGCTAGGAGCAGATTATACGAAGGTAAACAACTATACCCGCTTTGTACGCAGTTCTCTGGAGATACGTGGTGGACAAGTATATGCGATTCCTGCGCGAGTAGATGAATCCAGTGCCATGGTCACGATTAAGGACAGCGATTGTCTGATCGTAGTTCCTCCCATAACAGAAGGCTTGCGCGAAGGTGAAGAGGTGCATGTATTGGTGCTTCAAGGCGGACAGGTGACGTGAAAACAAAACATCCATTTGTATGTCAAATCGTCGGATTCAAAAATACAGGAAAAACCACCTTCCTCGGAGGTTTAATTCGATATGTGCAGCAGTCAGGACTACGTGTAGCAGTGATCAAGCATGATGGCCATGAATTTGAGATGGATCATGAGGGAACAGATACGTACAAGCACCGACAGGCAGGCGCCGAAGGCGTAGCGATTGTTTCGGCAGGAAGAACAGCGATTTTAGAGGAACAAAGTCGGCCTGTGACCGGACTCATCCGGCATTTTCAGGCGTATGACTGTGTGTTGCTGGAAGGCTTCAAGCAGGAAAAATATCCGAAGCTGGTCATGGTGCGAGAACAATCGGATGCCCGACTTGTTCAGGAGCTGACAAATGTACAGGGAGTAGTAGTTTGGGAGTGCCATATGGATTGGGCTCAGGATTACTACTCAGATGAACAAACGGTGCAGATATATCCTGCCGATGCCAGCGACCCGGCAGGCCGCTGGTTACTCGAACAAATTCAGAGGCACAGAGCAGGATTCCAGACAGAGCAGGGGTGAGAGGGCCATTAATCGGCTGGGTCAGTCTGAGTCTCTAGCCGCCGTTCGATCGCCTGAGACATCGTTTTGTCAGTCAGGTGGGCATAGACTTCCGTTGTTTCAGTCGAAGCGTGACCCAGCTGTTCCTTGGTTTTGTAAATATCATTTTGTAAATAATAGTCAGTAGCAAAGGAATGACGAAGCTTGTGAACGGTCAAATAGGGCTTGCCGAACCGCTTGGCATATTTGATGATCATAGCTTGAATCGCTCTTTTAGTCATCCGTTTGCCCTCCGTACTGCCGTTGGGACGTGCGACAAAAAGAGCTTTTTCTTTTTTTGGAGCGCGATAACGGGTATGTCTTAAGGACAAATAAAGTGCGAGATCATCTTTGGACTGCTCGCGGAAATATACTGGCGTTTTAAAAGTTTCATCGTTATTTCCTTTCCGGTACACATACAGTAATTTATTGTTTATATCGAGATCATCCAGATTCAAGTTGACGATTTCGGATACACGTAGCCCCGAGTTCAGAATAAGACTTGCGATACAGGCATCCCGCTCCTTGTTTAATTCATAGGAGTATAGGGCTTGCTTGTTATCAGCCAAATCTTGTCCGTAGCCTTCATAAATATAGCCGATAAATTCAAGCAGCTCTTCCTCTTCCAGTATTTTTCCTTTGAGCTTGGCGGCTGTATCCTTGGGTTTATGTACGCGCTTAATTTCGACTTTGGCCATAATATTGCGCTTGAGCAACGGATAAAAGTTTTCATCCTCAGCGATTTGACTCAAGTAATGAAAGAGTGAACGCAGGGACGACAACTTACGTGAAATGGTGATGCGGGAATTGGAGCCTTCGCGTTTGGTAGATAGGAACAAGCGAAAGCCTGTAATGCTATCCATATGAAGTGTCTCTAATTCTTCCAGTGTAACTTGGGCATTCGCTTCTCCGGCAGACAAGCCTTCCGAGCGAAGCCATGAAAAAAAAGCTTCGTAATCCCGTACATATTCCAGCAAAGTAGAGGGAGATAGGTCGGGAAGCTTGTAATCCATAAATTGCTGTACGTACCATGGCAGATCCGGCATCTTTTCATCCAGTTTGCGCCGGTCGATGATCTTTTGTATATTCATAGGGTCCACCTCGTCCGGTCATAATACATGTATTTTAGCATATTTTGAACAGCACTGGATGGGAGTAATCAAAGTAAAGAACAAGCTGACCGCCAAGAGAGGTGAAAGTATGGGATATAATATCAAATCAGAATTGAAGCTGTCCATAAAGAGTGTACCAGAGTCGCAGAAGGACATTATTGTCCAACTCATGCAATTTTACTTATACGATTTTACAGCCTATCTGCGAATTGATGTCACTGAGAAGGGAACATTCCCGGCTTATCCAGACTTGTATCAATACTGGACGAGCGGCGAACAGAAGCTACCTTTTCTGATTTGGAGACAGGATATTCCTGTGGGCTTTGCACTCGTTGACCGAATGTCTAGCAATCGAGAAGCTGACTATTACATGGCTGAGTTCTTTGTACTTCGTCCTTATCGGTACAATGGTGTGGGTACATGGGCGGCTCATGAGCTGTTTGGACGTTTTAACGGGCGGTGGAAGGTGACGCAGATGAGCACGAATAGACCAGCCCAATCCTTTTGGCGCAAGGTAATTGGAAGCTATACGAATGGTGAGTATAGGGAGCAGACACATCCAGTGCGAGGAAATATAAGTCAGTTTTTCAATACATGAAAAATTCATAATAGAAAATCATCAGAAAAGAGCCGAGGAGAATATTCTGTCGGCTTTTTTTGTTGTTAATTACAGTCTTCTATCCATAGATCGTTCCAATTAGAAGCTGCATTGACACTATATAAACACAGGTATAAAGCTATTTGCTAATTCATATATAACTTATTGGAATCATCTATGGTAAGATAAGGATGTAAGTATATAAATTCAATAGGAAAAGAGGGTAATATGCTGGAGAAATGGGTTCAGGAACTAAAAGATGGTGAACAAGAACTGATTGCATGGAGAAGACATCTGCATCAGCATCCAGAGCTTTCTTTTGAAGAAACGAATACATCTGCATTTATCGCCGATCAATTACGCTCTTTTGGTATTGAAGTAAGAATGAATGTCGGTGGAAATGGTGTGCTCGGTTTTTTAGAAGGTGGCCAGCCAGGTAGAACGATTGCATTTCGTGCTGATTTTGATGCACTTCCTATTCAGGATGAAAAGGATGCGCCTTATAAATCGACCGTTCCTGGTGTTATGCATGCTTGTGGACATGATGGTCATACGGCTGCGCTGCTAGGAGTCGCACGAGTGTTAAGCCATCACCGTCAGACACTGAAGGGAAAGCTTGTGTTTATTTTTCAACATGCCGAAGAAAAACCGCCTGGCGGAGCCAAATTCATGATCGAGGATGGTTGTCTGGATGGGGTGGAAGCAGTATATGGTATCCACCTTTCCTCGGAGATCCCGCTGGGCAAAATTGGTTTAAAGAGTGGTCCGGCAATGGCTGCAGTCGATGCTTTCACAATTCAGATCAACGGCAAAGGTGGACATGGCGCCAGGCCACATCAGACAGTGGATTCCATTGTCATCGGCAGTCAGATTGTGAACGGATTGCAGCAGGTGGTGAGTCGCAGAGTGGACCCTATTGAATCAGCGGTGTTAACGATTGGGGTATTTCAAGCGGGTACTGCCTTTAATGTGATTGCAGATAAAGCCAAAATCGAAGGGACCGTACGTACGTTTAATAAGGATGTACGCAAGGAAGTCGAGAACGAAATTCGTAGTATCGTAAAAGGTCTGACGGAGGCTTATCATGCGGGATACGAAATTGATTATTTGAATGGCTATCCTGCACTGGTGAATGCCGAGGCCGAAACAGAACGGGTACGTGAGCTAGTCAGCAGGCTGTATGGGGCAGATGCTTTTATGGACTTGAAACCGGTCATGGGAGCAGAGGATTTTGCCTATTATCTAGAGCAACGACCTGGAGCTTTTATTCATGTGGGTGCACGTAATGAGGATGAACGAACGCATTTTGCTCATCACCATCCTCACTTTGATTTTGATGAGCGCGCATTGCTCATCTCAGGACATATTTTTCTAGCGTTGGCGCTTGAATATTTGCAATAATTATATTTTTTAATGGTTAGCCGTAGCATTAACGGAAGCTCGAACCGCGCATAGCGCGGTTTTTTGCTATAAATCAAAGTATTTTGGCATCTAGGTAGAATAAAAAACAAGAAAATAATTCATTATATGAAAAATTCATTATAGTAAATTATAAGAGGTATCAACGGTAAGGGAAAGCTTACTCTTATATTACAAGTAGTCAACCAAGAGATCCTATGACATTATCTTGATTTTTCACACAAGGAAATGAGAGAAAGATGACGAATCTATTGAGCAAACATCTATGTAAGCGCTATCAATTAGATGTTGCCTTTCTATTGGATACTGGAGGTGAGCTTGAAAGAATGCTCGTTTGATTGATGAATGGAATAATAACGATAGGAATGAATCCGCAATTGTCTGATTACTTTTAGCTCAAAATGGCTTGCCAATTCAAATGATTACAGAGAAGGAGGTTGAATTCATTGACTAAGACAAAAAGCAGGTTGAGAATTGCATGTTTGGCGCTTGTAGTAGCGGGTGCTTCCTGGACAGGCATGATAGCACCCACTCATGCTGCTCCAAGTGACGAATATACTTGGAAAAGTGTCGTTACAGGTGGTGGAGGTGGTTTTGTACCTGGTATTATTTTTAATGAAACGGAAAAAGATCTGATCTATGCCCGCACAGATATTGGAGGAGCTTACCGCTGGAATCCTGCCAATGAAAGCTGGATTCCGCTGACCGATTCTGTGGGCTGGGAAGATTGGAACAAAAATGGTGTCGACGCATTAGCCACAGATCCTGTGGATCCGAATCGTGTATATATAGCTACAGGTACGTATACTAATTCCTGGGATAAACATAACGGGCAAATTATGCGCTCCACCGACAAGGGTAATACGTGGCAGACTACGAAGCTTCCCTTTAAGGTAGGAGGCAATATGCCGGGACGCTCGATGGGTGAACGTCTGACAATTGACCCGAATAAAAACAATATATTATTCTTCGGAGCTCGAAGTGGTAATGGACTGTGGAAAAGCTCCGACTTCGGGGCAACCTGGAGTAAGGTGAGCAGTTTCCCGAATCCGGGGACGTATGTACAGGACCCTTCAAATGAATACACCAGTGATATTGTCGGTTTAGCCTGGATCACCTTTGACAAAAAAACGGGCTCTTCCAGCAAAGCAACACAGACCATCTATGTGGGTGTCGCAGACAAAAAGCAAAGTCTCTACCGCAGTACAGATGGCGGGACAACCTGGTCTGCTGTAGCAGGACAGCCTACAGGTTATTTGCCACATCACGGTGTTTTATCACCAGATGGCAACCTGTATATTTCTTACAGCGATGGAGCTGGGCCATATGACGGAACAAAGGGTGAACTGTGGAAATTGAATACAGCCAGCGGACAGTGGACTAACATTAGCCCCGTTGCCAGCAGCAGCGCGGACAATCATTTTGGGTATGGTGGACTGACGGTGGATGCCCAGAAGCCTGGTACCCTTATGGTTGCAACGTTGAATGCCTGGTGGCCAGATGAAACGATTTACCGCAGTACTGATAGTGGAGCAACCTGGAGCCCTATTTGGGAATTCGTCGGTTACCCGTCTCGTAAGCTCAAATACAATCTGGATATATCCGGTGCGCCTTGGCTGACTTTCAATGCCAACCCTGCTCCGCCAGAAGTATCGCCCAAGCTAGGGTGGATGATTGGAGATCTTGAGATAGATCCACTTAACTCAGATCATATACTGTATGGCACAGGGGCTACGATATATGGCTCTAAAAATCTGACCAATTGGGACAAGGGAGATAAGCTGGACATCTCGGTAGCCGCTAAAGGGATAGAGGAAACGGCGATTTTGGATCTGGTGAGCCCTCCTACTGGAGCTCCTCTAGTGAGTGCAGTGGGTGATGTTTCCGGATTCAGACATGATGATCTGTTCAAGGCTCCCGCTAAAATGCTGGATAATCCAACCTTTACAAGCAGCGAAAGCATTGATTATGCCGAGCTGAACCCTTCTTTTATGGCTCGGGTGGGTAAAGCAGACTATAAAAAAGATCCAAATGCCAAATCCATCGGATTTTCCAATGATGGCGGAGCAAACTGGTACAAAGCAAATAGCGAGCCTTCTGGTACAGCAGGAGGAGGCAGCATCGCTGTTGCGGCAAATGGTAATGGATTGCTGTGGAGTACATCGGACAAAGGTGTATTTTATTCCAAAACCGGAGGAAACTCATGGACAGCAAGCACGGGAATACCAGCCAATGCAAAGATCGCCTCTGACCGAGTAAATTCTAACAAATACTACGCGTTTGCTGCTGGAAAAATATATGTAAGTGTTGATGGAGGCGCATCCTTCACAGCATCCACAGTTACTGGTTTGCCAAGTGTAGGGAATGCAGATATTGGTGCTGTACGAGGAGCGGAAGGGGATGTGTGGTTTGCTGGAGGATCCGAGGACGGAGGGCCATACGGCTTATGGCATTCCAAGGATTCAGGTGTTACATTCACCAAGCTTGATCATGTACAGGAGGCGGATTTTGTAGGCTTTGGCAAAGCAGCACCCAATCGCACCAATGCAGCAGTGTTTATCGTTGGTAAAATTGACGGTACACGTGGATTCTATCGCTCGGATGATACTGGCGCAAACTGGGTACGCATTAATGATGACAAGCATCAATATGCTCGTGTGACCACCATTATTGGGGATCCTCGGGTTTACGGACGTGCTTATCTGGGAACGAATGGTCGCGGCATTCTGGTGGCAGATCGTGTAGGGGGGGATCAGCCTTCGACCGGGCAAGCAAGTATTACACCGACAGCTGCAACCTATGGAGTGGCTAACGGCAATAGCGATATTACTGTAAAGCTTACACTTAACGGTAATACACTAGATGCGATCAAGCAAGGAAGCGTGACACTGAGCAAAGGTGAAGATTATACGGTTAGTGGAGAAACAGTCATTCTTACCAACAAGTATTTATCTAAACTTCCCAAAGGAGAGACAACGCTTAACTTCCATTTTAGTACAGGCAATGATGCGTTGTTCACGATTACGGTAAAAGGGGATACGCCAAGTGAGCCGGGAACAGGCGAGGGCGCTCTGAAGGTGCAATCTTTCAATGGGAATATATCTGCAACAAGTAATACGATCAGCTCCAAGTTTAAAATAACTAATACAGGAAGCTCACCCGTTTCCCTAGCAGACGTGACATTGCGTTATTATTACACCATTAACGGTGAGAAATCGCAGAACTTCTTTACAGATTGGTCAAGCATCGGTACAGAGAATGTGATTGCTAACTTCAAAGCGTTAACCAATGCAAAGCCAAGTGCAGATTCTTATGCGGAAATTGGTTTTAAGTCGGCAGCGGGTTCTTTAGAGCCTGGTCAGAGTGTTGAGCTACAAACCCGGATATCCAAAGCGGATTGGAGCAATTATACACAGACTGATGATTATTCCTTTAACCCCACAGCAAACAGCTTACAAGATTCTACTAAAATAACCGCTTACCTGTCTGGGATCAAGCAATGGGGAATTGAGCCCTAAATCTTCATAAAAATACTCTAAAGTCAGCCACTCTAATGAGCGAGCTGGCTTTATTTTTTGAGGAATTAGTTCTCCTCATTCTTATCTAAAAATAAAAGAAGTTCAAGTTAAAAACAGCAATCAGCAGAGGTTTGAATTCAAACACATAACTATTTCACTATATGAAAAATTCATAATAGAAAAAGATCCTTCTCGCATACCATCTACATAACACAACACACCACTTCAAACAGAAAAAAAGATAAGAACAAGAACGTATGTTCTTTTTTTGTTGAAAAAGAAACGCTCCTGTCCTCAGACAAAAAGCGTCATAAATCAAGTTTATATTTATCATACACCTCAAGTAAGATGACGGGATATTGAAATTAACAGGGTCATCGTAATGACATTCACAATCGTAGAAAGTAATACTGTCTGTGCTGCAAAATCAGGTTCATTTTTATATTCTTCCGCCAAAATACTTGTATTAACGCCGGTAGGCATACCTGACGCAATGAGCAATGCTTGAGCGGGAATCCCCTTAAGACCTAGGAAGAACACGAGCATAAAACCAACTATTGGACCTGCAATCAGGCGTAATACCATACTGATATACACGGCTGTCCGGCGCAAATGAAAAGGGTACTGCACAATTTGTGCTCCCAAAGTAAGTAGAGCCACTGCGACCATCGAATGGCTAATATAGTTTAGAGGCTCAGCCAGCAAATTAGGCAATGGACTGTGCAGTAGATTCAGGAGCAAGCCCAGCACAAGCGCGTAGGGCACAGGCATTTTCAAAAAATTAATTAAAATTTTTCGTGTATTGGCCTTACCATTTTGTACAACAAAAGTACCGTATGTAAATGTAACAAAGCTTTGAAAAGTCATAATCAGAGCTTGGACGGAAATAGCCAACGGATCACCTTTAAACACCAACTGATTAATTGGTAGACCATAATTTCCTGAATTATCAAGCATTACACTATTTGTAAAAGCTCCACGCATGCCGGGGCTGTATTTCAGAGATCTGGCAACGGTAGTGCTGATTACGTACAAAATAGCTATGTACAAGGCATAAAAAAGTGAGACTTCACCCATGAGGATTAAAGAAATTTCAGAGTTATAAAGACCGGTAAACACAACTGCAGGGGTGATATAGTAAAAATTAATTTTAGCTAAGGTATACAAATCCAGTCGGAAATAATATTGCATGATACAGCCAAAACCGATAAGGACAAAAATAGGTAAAACAACGTCTAAAAGAATGGTGCCGAACATGTCTGTCTCCTCTTCTTTCTATTATGCGAATGGAAAGGTTAATCTTTAAAATGCATTTGCATTTTCCATTATACTGTGGAAACAGATTCGCGCATAATAAAATTTATTATATTGGATTAGCCATCAGCCCCTAAAAATGCAACACTAGAAAAAAAGAGCTTCATATTTAGCTTATAGTAGCCGTTAATATATGTAGGTTACATTTAAACCTGGTCTTTTACTATAAGGAGGAATCGCATCATGAGAAACACATGGACAGCATTATTAGCGTGTATACTGGTCTTGGGACTGGCAGCGGGAACCGCCGAAGCCAAGCAGGGGCGCGGAAATGGTCAGGAGAACAAACAGGAAGCAAAGGCGTCTGATAAAGACCGGAATGAAAAGAGCAGCAAAAAAGATAAACACGACGAAATCAAAAAGAATACCCCTGTTGCAGTAACGGATGATACATACGGGGAGTCCAAAGACCAAAAAGGTCGCAAGGGACACAACGGGTACAATGGTCTGCTTCAAGCGGTAGAAAATACAAAAGATAAGCCGGCAGGAGCGGTTATTGCGAATCTGTTGCTTACAAAATACCCGGAACGTTTGACCCCGGAGCAGGTAACTGAACTTGAATTGATCCGAAATTCTGACACAGCACTAACTAAGGCTGCAGAGCTACTAGCTGAAAACGGAAATGTAACAGATGCCGTTTACATGCAGGAAGAGGCAGTATTGGCTGATGTGTCCAATCTGGAAAGCTACAAAAAGCTGGATTTATTCTCGAGGAAGACTGGACGGTCATCAGGTATGAAGCTGTTCGTGAATGGTGAAAAATACGATGCCGAACCGATTAACCGCAATGGCACCACACTTGTTCCGTTTAGAACAGCTTCCGAAGCTCTGAATGCCAAGGTTTCCTGGGATCCGAAAGAAAAGGCTGTTACTGTCACGCGTAACGGTGTGTCCGTCAAATTATTCGTGAATAGCGCCAAAGCCTACATTAACGGCCAGCCATATTCTATCGAGCAGCCAGCATCCATAGTGGATGGAACAACAATGGTACCTGTAAGGGTAATCGGAGAGGCTTTGGGAGCAAATGTTAAATGGGTGCCTGAGAGCCAGTCTGTTGTTGTATATGAGCAGGCAACAACATCTGAAGCATTATAACGTGCTGTCAACAAAAATGGTGTATACAGAAAGGGCGCCTGGCTGAATGTCAGGTCCCTTTTTGTTTTGCTATTTTGTACCGAGCTATTCGCATTATGTTCTGGTCATGTGTACAATTAAATAGAGAAGTCTCAGAAAAGGGAGTGTCATCATAAATGGATTTAGGATTAACGGGAAAAGCAGCCTTTGTTGCAGGTTCCAGTAAAGGACTTGGCAAAGCAAGTGCACGCGAATTGGCACGTGAAGGTGCAAATGTAGTTATTTCGGGACGAAATGAAGCAGAGCTTCAGCGGACGCAAGCCGAATTACGGGAAACAGCGAGTGGTCGCGTTGAATATGTAGTTTGTGATGTAACCAAACCTGAACATATCTCCCAGGCCATCCGCCGTACAGTTGATTGGTTTGGCACCGTCGATATTTTGGTTAACAATGCGGGTGGCCCTCCTGCGGGCACCTTTGATGATTTTACAGATGAAGTATGGATGCAGGCCTTTGAGCAAAATTTACTTAGTCATATCCGGTTGATCCGTGAGGTGTTACCCTATATGAAAAAACAACAAAGCGGTAGAATTTTAAACATCGCCTCCTCATCAGTTAAGCAACCGATTCCGGGCCTGATTATTTCTAACACACTACGTACTGGGGTCGCCGGATTGGCGAAAACTTTGTCTATGGAATTAGCCCCTTACAATATTCTGGTACATACTGTAGCACCAGGGAGAATTGCAACCGATCGCGTACGCAGCTTGGACGAGCATCGAGCTGAAAAATCTCACCAAACGACGGATCAAGTTCGCAAACAAGCAGAAGAGGGCATTCCGTTGGGACGGTATGGAGAGCCAGAAGAGTTCGGTAAAGTCGTTGCTTTTCTGGCATCATCGGCTTCATCCTATTTGACTGGCAGCACCATTCTTGTGGACGGCGGAATGATTAAATCATTATAAAAAAATAAAGAAGCGTGCCGCATCAGCTGTAATTGGTGCTGGTACGCTTTTTCATAAGTTATTTAGAGAGAGGTTTAATTTATTGACTGATCAGCTCTCACGGCTTGGAAGCTCGCAACCGTCATCGGTACATACACCAGCTGCATCTTGTTTGGACGAGCTGCCGCTAATCATAGTAAAAGGTGAACGTTCATCCCATGCTTTTTGAAGCGCATCGTGAAATACCTCTTCCGGCTGAGCACCAGAAACAGCAAATTTTCGATCAAATACAAAGAATGGCACACCCTGAACGCCTAACTTAGCGCCTTCAGCTTCATCAGCTCTAACTTCGTTGGTAAAGCGGTCACTGGCTAAAATAGCAGCGGCTTCGTTATGATCCAAACCCACCTCGGCTGCCAACGCTGCCAGCACTTCATGTTCCCCGGTATGCTTGCCTTCCATGAAGACAGCCTGAAATAAACGCTCGCTCAATTCCAACATTTTGCCTTGTGTGTGAGCCCAATGCGTTAGGCGGTGAGCATCGAGAGAGTTTGTCGGCACCATGGCATGAATATTGTAGTCCAGACCCGCAGAACGAGCATTTTCGGTCATGCGATCATTCATGGCATGAGCCTCTTGCAGACTGACACCATATTTTGCTGATAGTTCTTCATTAATCGTTTTACCACTATCTTTCACAGCATTAGGGTTCAATTCAAAACTCTTAAATGTCAATTGAACCTCATCATGGTGTGGGAACTGCTGTAAAACTTGCTCCAAACGGCGTTTGCCGATATAACAGAACGGACACATATAATCAGACCAAACTTCGATATTCATCAGGAAATGCCTCCATGTATACATATTTTATTGAGCAACTGGGAGTGAATCTGCCTACTTTAGTGTAAGTAAAAAAGGTGAAACTTCATCAGTTACAAAATGAATTATACGGCTAATGCTTTCGACGTGCAAATAATTAATGCTTGTCAAAAAATAAATGCTATGATATTTTATATGTGTAACCGGTTACACAATTGGAGTTGAACCTACATTATGACAACAATTAAGCAGGTAGCAAGTTTTGCAGGTGTTTCCGTAGCGACCGTATCCAGAGTTATTAATGAAACCGGATATGTCCACGAGGATACACGGCGGAAGGTTGAAGCTGCAGTGAAGCAGCTAAATTACAAGCCTAATGAAGTTGCACGTTCTCTGTATAAAAAGAAATCCAGATTAATCGGCCTGCTGCTGCCGGATATTACGAACCCTTACTTTCCCTTGTTGGCTCGTGGGGTGGAGGATCGAATGCAGGAAAATGATTTTCGGATTATTTTTGGTAATAGTGATGAAGATCGCCAAAAAGAATTAGATTACATGGATACTTTTGTTCAGAATAATGTTGTTGGGGTTATTTCATCTACCAATGACCCTGCTGCCGACTGTTACGCCAAACTGAAAATACCAGTCGTTTTTCTCGACCGGACTTCCAGTGATAGTCTCTCCGTTTATGCGGATGGAGCTCATGGCGGCCGCTTGGCTGCTCAGGCCATGGTTGCCCGTGGCAGCAGACAAATTACAGTTATGCAGGGGCCTGCTCATATTCGTCCAGCACAAGATCGTTTTCGCGGGGCGGTGGAAGAGCTTCAGCATTCCGGTATTGCTTACCATGTCGTCGAGACAACGTCTTTTTCGTTCAAGGAGGCTGAATCGTGGGCCAAAGAGCTGTTCAGCAAGTATCCGGATACGGACGGAGTGATTGCTAGTAACGATATTGTAGCTACAGCGGTGATGCATGAGGCACATAGATTAGGAAAGAAAATCCCGGAAGATGTTCAAATAATCGGGTTTGATGATATACCATTAAGCAGCTTGTTATTTCCGCCATTATCAACGATCCGACAGCCTGCTTATGAAATGGGCTGGGAGGCGGCAGGTTTGCTCATTCAGTTAATTGAGCAAGTGCAAGCAACGAAAACAAGTGTACCTAATCTTCATTCGAAAGTACTTACCTATTCAAGCATACAATTGCCCGTCAAATTTATCGAACGGGAAACGACGAGAAAGGTGGATCATCATGGCTAAAATTTCGGTTATCGGAAGCAGTTCGATGGACCTCGTAGTGACTTCATCCAAGCGTCCCGGTGCTGGTGAAACCGTATTAGGAGAAAGCTTTACAACCGTGCCTGGAGGTAAAGGAGCCAATCAGGCAGTAGCCGCAGCACGACTCTGCGCGGACGTTAAGATGATTGGACGTGTAGGGGATGACCATTTTGGACAACAGATTTTACGCAATTTTGAAGAAAATCATGTTCATATTGACTATGTGAAACCGGTTACACATATGGAAAGCGGTACAGCGCACATTGTACTGGCCGAGGGTGATAACAGTATCGTCGTGGTAAAAGCAGCAAATAATGAAGTTACACCCGCTTACGTGGAAGAAGCGCTTGATGTCATTCGAAATTCGGATATTGTGTTAATTCAACAGGAAATACCGCCAGAGACAATTGTCTATGTAAGCGAAATTTGTGCGAAGTATCAGGTACCATTGTTGCTGAATCCAGCTCCAGCTCGTGAGGTGGAAGAAAGTGTAATTGCCAATGCAACCTACATTACGCCAAACGAGCATGAAGCTGCCATCATGTTTAAGAACATGAGTCTTCAAGAAGCGTTGCGCAAATATCCAAATAAGCTGATTGTAACTGAAGGCAGCAACGGTGTACGGTTTTTCGACGGAGAACAGGAAGTTGTGGTTCCTACTTACAAGGTAGAAGCCGTTGATACAACAGGTGCAGGTGATACTTTCAACGCTGCATTTGCGGTGGCACTGGCTGAAGGAAAATCGCTGGCAGACAGTGTGAAATTTGCTAATCGGGCTGCGTCATTGTCCGTTACCAAATTTGGAGCGCAAGGCGGAATGCCAACCCGTCGTGAAGTGGAGGAGCAATTATAATGAAGAAACATGGAATTCTAAACAGTCACATATCCAAAATACTAGCGGATCTTGGCCACACGGACTTTATTGTCGTGGCTGATGCCGGCTTACCAGTTCCTGAAGGCGTTACCAAAATTGATTTGGCGTTGAAACTGGGGGTTCCCTCCTTTCAGGATGTTGTTGATGTCATTGCGGCAGACATGGTGATTGAAAAAGTAACATTAGCCGAAGAAATCAAACAAGAAAATGAACAAGCATTGCAGTATATTATGCGCACCTTTGCAGGGGAGCAACTAGAGCATTCACAGATTATTGAGCCGACTGCCGTCATTGAGTTTTGCTCACATGAACAATTTAAGGCATTAACCCGACAAGCCAAAGCTGTCATTCGTACAGGAGAGGCTACGCCGTTTGCCAATTGTATTTTACAGGCAGGAGTTCATTTTGGATAAATCAGTGTGGAATGAAAAGGGGGGGACAGCATGCAGATTCAAATGAAAGGAATTCACAAAGCCTTTGGAACCAATCAGGTCCTAAGTGGTGTTGACTTTGATCTCCGTGAAGGAGAAGTACATGCCCTCATGGGTGAAAATGGTGCAGGCAAATCAACGCTGATGAATATTTTAATCGGACTGCATCGACGCGATGAGGGAACGATCATCATTGACGGTCAGGAAACCTATTTTGCCAACCCCAAGGAAGCGGAGCAAAAAGGGATTGCTTTTATTCACCAGGAACTGAATGTGTGGCCGGAGATGACGGTACTGGAAAATCTGTTTATCGGCAAGGAGATGACTTCCAAGTGGGGATTACTAGATAGCTCTAAAATGAAAGCGCTAGCAAATGAGCAATTTAGCAAGCTTTCAGTAAATCTTCCTTTGAACGGTGAAGCAGGCGAGTGTTCAGTGGGTCAACAACAAATGATTGAAATAGCCAAAGCACTCATGACGGATGCTAAAGTGATCGTAATGGATGAGCCGACAGCAGCCTTAACCGAACGGGAAATACAAAAGCTGTTTGAGGTTATTACTTCCTTGAAAAAAGATGGTGTTTCAATCGTGTATATTTCCCATCGGATGGAGGAGATATTCGCAATCTGTGATCGGATTACCATTATGCGTGATGGGAAAACCGTAGATACTCAAGCAATCCCTGATACGAATTTTGACGAGGTTGTACGGAAAATGGTTGGCAGAGAGCTGACTGAACGCTACCCGGTAAGAACGCCTGCTTTGGGAGAAGTGGTGCTAGAGGTCAAAAACGCATCGCATAAAGGTCTATTTGAAAATGTGAATTTTACTGTGCGCTCTGGGGAAATCGTAGGTTTTTCGGGCTTGATGGGTTCGGGACGGACCGAGATCATGCGGTCGTTATTTGGACTGGATGCTTTGGATAGTGGTGAGATACACGTACGTGGGAAAAAGGTGTCTATTCGCAAGCCAGATGATGCAGTGAAACTAGGGATTGGCTTCATTACAGAAGACCGAAAAGATGAGGGCTTAGTGCTGGATTTTTCCATTCGGGAAAACATGGTGCTGACGAATCTGTTCAGTTTTACATCAAAAGGATTTATTTCAGGCAAAAAAGAGATGGATTTTGTTAATACATTAATTAAGCGCTTACAAATTAAAACCCAATCAGCCGAAGCAACGGTTGGCAGTTTGTCAGGCGGCAATCAGCAAAAGGTGGTCATTGCCAAATGGGTGGGTATTGGTCCCAATGTGCTCATTCTTGATGAACCGACAAGAGGCGTGGATGTGGGAGCCAAACGGGAAATCTACCAGTTGATGAACGAGCTGACCGAACGTGGAGTCGCAATTATCATGGTATCCTCAGAACTTCCCGAGGTACTTGGCATGAGTGATCGTATTGTCGTGGTTCACGAGGGAAAGATCAGCGGAGAGCTGAACAGGGAAGAAGCCACACAAGAAAATATTATGACGCTAGCTACAGGAGGACAGTAATATGACAACTAAGAATGAAGCAAAAGGTAGCAAAGGCATTCAAATATCACAAATCACACAGAAGCTTGGCCCATTGTTGGGACTCATTATTTTGGTGATCATTGTATCGGCCTTAAATCCCAGTTTTTTGGAACCGCTTAATATTTTGAATTTGTTGCGCCAGGTATCTATTAATGCATTGATCGCGTTCGGTATGACCTTCGTTATTCTCACAGGTGGAATTGACTTGTCCGTCGGTTCCATATTAGCACTATCCAGTGCGTTTGTCGCAAATATGATGCTGGCCGGCTTTGATCCGATTTTGGCAATTATTATTGGTTGTGCATTGGGTGGCGTGATGGGGATGGTCAACGGCTTAATGATTACGAAAGGTAAAATGGCTCCGTTTATCGCGACACTCGCAACCATGACTATTTTTAGAGGATTAACCTTAGTTTATACCAACGGTAACCCTATTACGGGGCTCGGAGACAGTCTGGTATTTCAATTATTCGGTCGTGGCTATCAGTTTGGTATTCCGGTTCCAGCGATTACGATGCTCATTACCTTTGCTGTCCTGTGGATCATTTTGCATAAAACACCATTCGGACGTAAAACGTATGCCATCGGCGGTAACGAGAAGGCTTCGATTGTATCTGGTATTAAAGTACCACGTGTAAAAATTTGGATCTACTCATTGGCCGGAATGCTTTCCGCATTGGCGGGAGCTATCTTGACTTCACGTTTGAACTCGGCGCAGCCGACAGCGGGTACTTCTTATGAATTGGATGCCATTGCGGCTGTCGTATTAGGTGGAACAAGCCTTTCGGGAGGACGCGGACGAATCGTAGGTACATTAATTGGTGTACTTATCATCGGTACTCTAAACAACGGCTTGAATTTGCTGGGGGTTAACTCTTTTTACCAAATGGTTGTAAAAGGGATCGTTATTGCTATTGCAGTATTGATTGACCGTAAAAAATCCGCATAATACACCTAATCTGCATAGAAGGAGACACACAAATATGAAAAAGCTTACATTAATCATGACTGCCTTACTGCTCCTGCTCATGACAGGGTGTTCCCTGGAGCCGCCCGAATGGGCGAAGCCTAAAGCGACTGCAGACCTGAAGGATATTAAAATCGGCTTGTCGATCTCAACATTGAATAATCCATTCTTTGTTTCTCTTAAAGACGGAGTTGTTGCAGAGGCCAAAAAACAAGGATTGCAGGTTATTGTGGTCGATGCACAAAATGATTCTGCAAAACAAAGTAATGACGTGGATGATCTGATCCAGCAGGGAGTGAACGCATTACTCATTAACCCGACAGATTCGTCAGCTATCTCAACTGTCGTGCAGTCAGCGAATGCTTTGAACATCCCGGTTATTACACTGGACCGATCTGCTGACAAAGGAGATGTAAAAGCACTTGTCGCTTCGGACAATGTCGAGGGAGGACGGATGGCTGCCAGATACGTGATTGATCAAGTCGGAAAAGGTGCCAAGGTCATTGAACTGGAAGGCGTCCCAGGCGCATCGGCTACCCGCGAACGTGGGAAAGGCTTCCATGAAGTAGCAGATAAGGATCTGAAAGTCATAGCCAAACAATCGGCCGATTTTGATCGGACCAAAGGTTTGAATGTGATGGAAAATCTGCTGCAAGGCAACCCGGATGTTCAGGCTGTATTTGCCCACAATGATGAAATGGCGTTGGGAGCCATTGAAGCCATTCAAAGCTCTGGTAAGAATATTCCAGTCATTGGCTTTGATGGTAACGAGGATGCGCTCAAATCAATTAAGGAAGGGAAGCTGACTGCCACCGTGGCTCAGCAACCCGAGCTGATTGGTCAATTGGCGGTACAGGCAGCCAAGGATGTACTTCAAGGTAAAACCGTGAAAACATCCATTCCCGCTAAGCTGGAGTTAGTGGATCAATCGAAATAAAACGGGCGTTTGAACCCAACATATTAAGCTTTTCGGGCTGATGCTGTAATGCGCATCAGTCCTTTTTTTGGCTATTCTACCCAGACGATTTATACACATAAATGGAAGTTTTTAATTTTTGTATTGTAAGAAAGGATGGTAAAAGATAGAATAACAATTGTATGATAATGAGAATCACTATCATTTTATAAAGACAGATATCTAGGGAGGACGTATATTGTGCAACAAGAGTACAGCTTAAAATGGGGAATCATGCTTGGTCTTGGCGTTTTTTTGATGGTTGTATTGGCTGCATGCGGAAGCACAGCTAGTAACAACCAAACCAATGAAAAGAGTGGAACGGATACCCTTAACGGGCAATCAAAATCGGTTGCTATGCGTGAATATGTTGATGCCACTGGCAAAAAGATCAGTATTCCTGCAAATCCACAGCGAGTCGTCACGACACAATACTTAGATGCGATGCTGGCTTTAGGTGTTAAGCCAGTAGGGGTTGCTTCTCATGTGTTAGAAGGCGACTATTTGAAAGGAAAGATTGACGGGATTGCTGATATCGGAAACCCGACGAATGTGGAAAAGGTACTGGAGCTACAACCTGACCTGATCATAGCAACAGAAGATACCCCGCCAGAAGTAAAAGAGCAGCTGGAGAAAATTGCTCCAACTGTAGCCGTTTCGTTTGGAGATGGGGATGTATTTAAGCAACTTCGAGATGTCGCAGCCGTGCTGGGTAAGGACAAGGAAGCCGAGCAATGGATCGCTAGTTTCGACAAAAAGGCTGAAGAAGGTCGAAAGAAGCTGGCTGGAAAATTCAAAAAGGATGAAACGATTACCATTTATATGACCTACGGTAAGGACGTGCTAAGAGTGTACGGGGCGCGAAATGTAGGACATGTCATCTACCGTTCACTGGAATTGAATCCTCCAGAGTACATACGTCAGAAGCTCGCAAAGGACCCGAGATTTAATTATGTTTATGATGTTATTTCAATGGAAAAGCTACCTGAACTGTCAGGAGACCGAATTATTATGCTGGTTTATGATGAAGCGAGCAAGGACGGAATGCTTAAGCAAATTGAGCAAAGTGCACTGTGGAAAAATCTCCCGGCTGTCAAAAACCACAAAATGTATTTCATCAAGGCCGATCCTTGGTTTACCTACTCACCACTGGCTATCGATCAATCACTGGATGAGGCTATTAAGATGCTTTCCGTCGATCCTACATAACCAGTTCATTTGAATAGGAAGGGAGAAGTCATATGCTTAAACGATTTTTTGAGTATTACCGTCCTTATCGGACGTTATTTATCATTGATTTTACTTGCGCTATACTAGCTGCACTGCTGGAGTTGGCTTTTCCGCTTGCAGTTAATCGGGTGGTTGATGATTTGCTACCCAGCGGAAACTGGAAATGGATTTTATTTGCCTGTCTGGCTCTACTTGCGATTTATGTTGTAAGTGCCGGATTGAATTACGTCGTTACGTATTGGGGACACAAGCTGGGAATTAACATTGAATCGGACATGCGCAAAAAGCTGTTTGATCGCGTACAAAAGCAATCCTTTCGCTTTTTTGATAATAACAAAACAGGCCATCTGGTCTCCCGTATGACCAACGATCTGATGGATATCGGAGAAATTGCCCACCATGGACCTGAGGATTTGTTCATCGCGCTGATGACTCTGGGCGGGGCTTTCGGTATTATGCTCAGTATTAACTGGAAGCTGGCTGTGCTGACATTTATTATCGTTCCACTAATGATTTACCTGTCATTGTATTTTAGTCGCAAAATGAATGCTGCTTTCCATCGTATGTTTTCTGATATTGCAGATTACAACGCCCGGATTGAAAATAATGTTAGCGGTATCCGTGTTGTTCAAGCGTTCTCCAACGAAGCCCATGAAATGGAACGTTTTGCTGAAAATAATGGACGGTTTCGTAAAACAAAGCTGATCGCTTATCGCATTATGGCGTGGAATTCTTCAATTAGCTTTATTCTGATGAAGCTGGTCTCATTGTTTGTGCTTGTATGCGGAACATGGTTTGTTATTGAGGGACAGATGTCATATGGGGAATTTATCGCATTTGTAATGTTGTCCAATGTATTCCTCGCACCTATCAAACAAATTAACTCTGTTATTGAAACGTATCCTAAAGGAATTGCCGGCTTCCGACGTTACCTGGACTTGTTGGAGAGTGAATCTGACGTAGGGGATCTGCCAGGCGCGAAGACCGTTAAGCATCTCAAGGGAGATATTCAATTTGAAGGTGTAACATTTGGCTATGAAAATAAAGACAAGGTCTTGCATAGAGTGGACCTATCCATACATGCGGGAGAAACCGTAGCCCTTGTAGGCCCTTCAGGAGCAGGTAAAACGACACTTTGCAGCTTGCTGCCTCGCTTCTATGATGTCGAGGAAGGCAGTATTACGATTGATGGTATGGATATCCGCGAAATGAAGCTGGATTCGCTGCGATCCATGATTGGTATCGTACAGCAGGATGTATTCCTCTTTGATGGAACGATTCGTGAAAATATCGCTTACGGCAAACTTGATGCTTCAGAAAATGAAATTTGGGATGCTGCTCGTCGAGCTCAGATTGAAGAACTTGTTCGATCCTACCCAGAGGGTCTGGATACGATGATCGGTGAGCGAGGCGTAAAGCTGTCCGGTGGTCAAAAGCAACGTTTATCAATTGCCCGGATGTTTCTGAAAAATCCGCCAATTCTTATTTTGGATGAAGCTACATCAGCATTGGATACAGAGACAGAAGCTGCAATTCAGCAGGCCTTGACAGAGCTATCACAGGGTCGCACGACACTCGTGATTGCACATCGTCTGGCAACGATCAAAAATGCTGATCGTATTATTGTAGTTGCAGATCAAGGGATTGCCGAGCAAGGAAAACATGAAGAATTAATGGCCGTAAAAGGTGCATATAGCCGCCTGCACCAAGCTCAATATGGAACGTAAGAGTCAACTGCAACATCGTAAATAGAGAGAGGAATGAATGATTTTGACAAAGAAAATGTGGATGGTGACGATGCTTTTTTTGTCAGTCATTGTTTTTCTTAGCGCCTGTGGTGGAAGGGGAAATCAGCCAGACGAAAAGCAGAATCAAGCTTCTGGTGAATCAAAGTCAGCTGCAACGAAAACAGTCAAGACAATTCATGGAGATATTAAGATTCCGGTTCACCCTCAGCGGATTGTAGTAGATATGTACCAGAATGATTTATTAGCACTAGGAATTAAACCTGTGGGAAGTGTTAAGTATTATCTGGATAATCCGTTTTCGAAGGATCTTGTACAAGGCATTGAAAGCATTGGAGACCGTGGCAGTGTATCTATTGAAAAAGTATTGGCTTTACAGCCGGATATGATTCTGATTGGTTCTAAAGATACTTCTGAATATGAAAAATATAGTAAAATTGCTCCGACTATAGTCATTCCTTATGGAACGTACAAGAATGTACATGAAGAACTGACAGCTTTTGGTGAGCTACTGGGAAAAGAGCAGGAAGCCAAAACGTGGCTTGCCCAATATGATCAGCGATTGCAAGCTGCACGTGACAAATTAAAAGGAATTGTTCAAGCCGGGGATACTTTCACGGTAATGGAAGCCACGGAAAAAGAATACTATGTATACGGTGATAATTTTGGCAGAGGCGGACAGGCGGTTTATAGAGGATTGAATTTGACACCTCCACCACAAGTCCAAAAAGAACTATTAGGCGAGACGCAATGGAAGTCAATTTCCAAGGAAGTTATTAATCAATATGCTGGCTCTTATATTTTCCTGACGGTTAATAAGGATTTGAGCGGTTATGAAGGAGACAGCATATGGAAATCACTGAGTGCGGTCCGGAATGGGAAGGTTTTTGAGCTTCAGGAGGATCGATACTGGTACTTCGATCCTATCGCTATTGCGGGGCAAGCTGAAGAATTGGCAGATATGATCGTCCAGCGGAATAAAGAGAACGTCTCACAGAAGTAGTTGTTTCGGTAATGTTGGCAGCCCTTTGGTATTTTTGCCAGAGGGCTTTATTTTTCACAAACAGCTGAACATAAGAAAATCGTCGAAATTTTGCTATTGAAGCTGTTGCCGCATTAATTTACAATAGTAAAGATTGCATGATAATAATTCTCATTATCAAATATTATCTTCACTACAGGTTTTCGTGATAGCCTACATACTATTTAACAGTAAGGGTGAACCATAGTTATGAAATTATCAGAATCTTCGGATAGCTCTGCTCAAAGCAATCGTAATCAGCCGCCGACTCAATTTCAATCGCGGCCATGGGCGGCTTCGCTTATCCTGACAGCCGGATTAGCACTGTTAGCATTCGGTATCGCTCTGTCTTTATCATTTGGTGCAGCCTCAATCAAACTGGAGGAGGTCTGGAACGCCGTCTTTCATTTTAATCCTGAGCTGCAAAACCATCAAATTATATGGGAAATCCGTCTACCTCGGATTCTGGGTGGTGTGTTAATCGGAGTTTGTTTCGCCGTAGCAGGGGCCATTATGCAGGGGATGACCCGCAATCCGCTTGCGGACTCTGGCTTGCTTGGGCTGAATTCGGGCGCCAGCTTGACGATGGCGATTTGCTTTGCTCTTTTTCCGGGTACTTCCTTTTTGCAGTTAATGCTGTATTCTTTTGTGGGTGCAGCCTTGGCGGTTATGTTGGTCTATGGTACAAGCGCTATTTCCAAATCAGGTATTACGCCAGTTCGCCTTGTATTGGCGGGTGCAGCTGTCACGGCATTGCTGTCTGCCTTAGGAGATACGATCAGTTTATACTTTAATGTTGGACAGGATTTGGCCTTTTGGTATGCTGGAGGACTTAGTGGGACCAAGTGGGTTCAGCTAGGCATTGTCGTTCCATGGGTTGTGGCAGCTTTTATCGGTGCCCTCATGTTATCACGCTCCATTACGTTACTTAGTCTAGGAGACGAAATTGCGTTGAGCCTTGGTCAGCGAACTGGGATGGTAAAGGTCGCCGGTATGATTCTCGTATTAATCCTGGCGGGTGCTGCGGTATCGTTGGTTGGTTCTATAGGGTTCGTAGGGTTGATTATTCCCCATATCACGCGCAAACTGGTTGGGGTCGATTATCGCTGGATTATTCCTTGTTCGGCTATTATGGGAGCTTTACTTATCGTGTTTGCCGATCTGGCGGCCCGTATGATTAATGCACCTGAGGAAACACCAGTGGGTGTACTTATTGCCTTAATTGGTGTTCCATTCTTCCTTTACCTAGCACGTAAAGAAAGGAGGGCACTGTAAGATGAGTAACGTTACGAATGGGGCTATTGCCAAAGCAAGTCACCGTAAAAAAATCCATGATTGGATGGTTGTTATCATTTTGCTTGTATTGCTCATTGCTGCATTCACTGTGAGCGCGAACACGGGAACGATCCGACTTTCGCCAATGGAGCTTTTTAGAACCTTGTTCGGACAAGGGACTCCACAGCAGGAATTAATTCTCCTTGAATTTCGGTTACCGCGAATGATTATTGCCATTCTGATCGGTGCAGGTTTGGCTGTTTCCGGTTGTATTATGCAGGGGGTATCACGCAACAGTCTAGCAGACCCTGGTATTCTGGGGATTAATGCAGGCGCCGGGCTGATGGTGATGTTGTTTGTACTACTTTTCCCATCTATGCAAACTATGAATTCATTATTTTTACTACCCGCTCTTGCACTAATTGGATCGGGAGCGGCTGCTATTCTGATCTATGCTCTTTCTTACAAAAAAGGCGAAGGCATTTCTCCGACAAGGCTATTGCTGAGCGGAATTGGGGTAGCGGCGGGCATCAGTGCTGCCATGATCATTATGACTCTTAAGTTGACACCTGAAAGCTACACGTTTGTAGCTAATTGGTTAGCAGGAAGCATATGGGGTTCAAACTGGAAATTCGTAATGGCTCTGCTGCCTTGGATAATTGTATTGCTTCCCTTCGCATACTATAAAGCAAACGTAATGAATGTGCTTAATTTGGGGGATCAGACGGCATCCGGGTTAGGTACACCTATTGAAAAGGAACGCATTCTTCTCCTCGCGGCTGCAGTTGGACTAGCCAGTTCAAGTGTGTCGGTTAGTGGCGGGATCGGTTTTGTCGGTTTGGTAGCTCCACATTTGGCAAGAAAGCTAGTGGGTCCGAAGCATAAAATGCTGCTGGTAACCTGTGCTTTAGTCGGAGCACTCCTGGTACTTGTAGCGGATACGATCACACGAGCCTTACCTTTACAGAAAGAAATTCCGACAGGATTAATTGTTGCCATCATAGGTGCGCCATACTTCTTATATCTTTTGAGTCGCTCAAAAGGATAACATAAAAAATAACCTTC
Organism: Paenibacillus sp. lzh-N1; assembly: GCF_002872435.1. Lineage (NCBI taxonomy): Bacteria > Bacillati > Bacillota > Bacilli > Caryophanales > Paenibacillaceae > Paenibacillus > Paenibacillus sp. lzh-N1. Next base: position 4,410,346 of record NZ_CP025696.1, read on the forward strand.
AACACCACTAAAGAAGTGGAGCTGAAGGTTATTTTTTGTTTGATGTAGCAGCCTTTCATCTCAACGGGAAGTATTCAAGGCATGAGAGGTTTGATGCAGCTCTCTGATCATTTTATGCAACGTGTAATTTTCCTGCCGTGTCACGCCGTGTTGATTTTCCTGAACCAGCAACTGATGGATGTTTCGTTTTAAAATCTCACTTCGACGTTCCAGCATTTCGGTACTCATAAGTAAATGAACACTCCCTTTGTCATGAATAAATCTACATTTTAGAAATAAGCATAGACTGAATATAAGGTTGCCTTTCGACTTCTTTAAGTATATCGTGCTGGATGATCAAGGGAAAACAGAATGAGATAGCAAAATACTTATCCTCATCATCCATACCGCGTCGACAGCTGCTCACCCCCTGAGTTCTTAGATATACTTCCTTATGCTGGCGATAACAGGAGATTAGGGACATTAGCTTCATGTTTATGCAATCACTTATCAGTTTTCTGGAAGCTATGGAGAGGAGCAACGAGAACAGCAAAGGTTATTCAATGCAATCTTTGTTTATTCCATATCAGCGATCTCAGGTGACCAAATTTTGCAGCCCTAAATGTCGAAGTCGTTACAACTACCTAATGAAAAGAAAAAAATAAGAGGCTATAACATTTATCATTATTTGTACTGTGGATATACCGGCTGAACGGCTACCTGCTCAGGATCATGACCGAAGAACAATAGGTTCGGCTTAACCTCCTGCACAATCTGCTGAACGCGGGCGATTGACTGGCGTGCCTGTTCACGGTCAAAGCCGTCAAACGGCACGTCGTTTGCGTAATTCTCCTGCGTGTAGGCAACATCAATCGTCAGCATGACCGGACCCGATTCCTTTGTTGTGACCAGCGCGGACTGATGACCCGGCGAATGACCCGGAGTATAGAGCAGTTGCAAGCCCGGAACCAGCTCATGGTCCCCTTGGAGCAGTCGGTAATTCAAGTTCGTCTGCACGCATTCCGGCGGCGCATACTCCAGATTACCGATCGCAGCGTCTGCTTCGGTCTGCTGCACATAAATCGGTGTCTTCGGAAAATGCGGATTGCCTCCGGCATGATCCATATGCATATGAGAGATTACGATGGCATGAATATCGTCTGGTTGATAGCCGATCCGATCCAGTACAGCTACGATACTATCATCGGCTGACATATGGGGAATGAAGCGCCCTTCAAACGGTGTATTTTTAAAATAATCTGGATTGTTGATAAACGAATCCGGCATACCGGTGTCAATGAGAATCGGACCGTGATCTGTCTCCAGCAGATACGACCAGATTTGCAGGCGCACCAGTTCACCAGGCTGTGCATGATGGTTGAGTGAGGAGCGATCAATATCAAGCTGACCGACCGGTAACCAGTACAATTTGTTAATCATACAATCATCCTCCAGTCTTAGTTTACATAATAATTATTATGTAATTATAAACGGAATTCAGCTGGCAGAAAGTGATGCTTGTATTTCATTTGTAAGATGGGGTGATGGAACCTCATGCTTTCGCAGTAATCCCACACTTTCAAAAATTAATTTCTAATAGTTTAAATGATAGGGCATGTAGGCGTCCAGCAGGAATCTGCCGTCACAAAGGCCAGTACGTGCTGATGTATAATCGGATGAGCAAAAAAGGGTAAGTACATAGGCTGGACAAGAGGGACACGCTTTATTTATACTTAAAAAGTGCTCAAAAAAACTGCGTATAATATAAATTATACGCAGTTTAGATTTAAAACGACTTTTATATGCTCTCCTGCATAAGATGTCGATTGGATTGTCGATAAAAATCAGACGAAGATGATCGTTTTACAGCATATTTTGGAATTTGAACTGAATGGAGGCAAGCGGGATGAAAAAAGATTTGCGACATATGGAGCTAGATACGACAGAAGAAATTGATGAAGTGTATACTGAAGAGCTGGAAGCTTTTTTGATTTGGATGAAGGATGCGGGGTATACGATACATACGCAAAAAAATTACACAGGGGATGTAAAACAGTTTTTACGTACATTGCGTGATAAACCACTTGACCAGGTGAAAAAGATTCATGTGATGTCGTATTTGTCTAAAGCGCGGGAAGGAGGCGCCGGAGATAGTACGCGGAACCGGAAGCATGCAGCGGTGAACAGTTTTTTTAGAGCGCTACAGGAATTTGAGTTATGCAGCACAAATCCGGCAGCGGGAATCAAAAAAGCGAAAACTGAAAAGAATCGTATGCCTGTCTATCTGGATGAGAAGGATATTCAGCCGTTTTTGCTTGCGGTGGAAGGGAAGTATGCAAATCGTAATATGGCTATCTTTCTACTTATGGTTTACATGGGATTACGGGTGGGGGAGATTCATTCTTTGAATGTCTCAGATTACAGCCGAGAAAGACGCACCTTAGATGTGTTCGGTAAAGGACGTAAGTGGCGCACCCTGCCAGTGCCAGCGGCTGTATGTGATTTTGTAGAGCATGCATTGGAGGAAAGATTGACGCCGTGGAGAGGTAAGGAAGACGCGATGTTCATATCCCAAAAAGGTCGCCGTCTGGCGGTGCGTTCTATTCAACAGATTGCTACAGAAACGTTTGAACGATTCCAGCAAGATAAGGGCACAGAACGTCGGGAGGCTTATTCCAGTCATAAGCTGAGACATACATTTGCCACGATGCTTTTACGCAAGGGAGCAGATCTGCGTACAGTGCAAGAGCTGCTGGGGCACTCATCCATTCAGACGACCACGGTATATACACATGTCACTGATCGGGAAAAAGAAAAAGCGATGGATAAACTGGATATTCAGATACCTATAACGGGATTGTAAGTATATTCCACGATTATATTGTATAGTTTATCTAGAGTTAGTTTACATAATTATTTTTACGTAAACAAACTAGAAAATAATTGAACCTGACTTGTAAATTAAATCCATGATACTATGTTCTTAATATTATGAACTTGTAATCTTTATCATAAGCTTTGTCTTTATTTTTACAGCTTTGTTTATTTAATGCCCAGCATACTCTGGTCTTGACAAAGGTAATATTTTGCTACAAAATTAGTGGAACCACTTTATAAATATGGTTTATGAAGTGGTTCCACTAATTTTGTAAAAAGAAGGAGCACGGTATGGAAAAAGCTAATACAAATTTAATTAAAGAAATAAATCTGAATCTGGTTCGTAAAGTATTAAAGCAGATCAGCAAGGCCACAAAGCCCCAACTGGCCGTATTGACTGATTTAAGTGTGGTGACTATCAATACGCTTATGCAGGAATTGCTTAATAATGGAGAGATTTTTGAAGATGAGATTGTGCCTTCCAACGGTGGTAGACATGCATTAACCTATCGTTTTAATTATGAGTATAGTCTGGCACTGATTATACATATTAATGAAAAACAAGGAACGGATGTAGTATCAACCACGGTCGTTAATTTAAACGAGGACGCTCTCATGAAAGAAGAACATCCCTTTCAAATTTTTGATGATGCACAATTTTATTCCACGATTCAAGGCATCATTTCACTTTATCCTTCTATTAAGGTTATTGGTATTGGAATCCCGGGACAATCGGTTGATGGAGAGATTACAGTCAGCAGCCATGAAAGGTTGAATGGAATCCGGTTGGCAGAGGATGTGCAGAGCAAATTTGGTTTGCCCGTTATGGTGGAGAATGATGTAAATGCGGCTGTATGTGGATACGTTTACAGAGAACAGTTAGATGAAGATCAATGTGTGCTAGCTATCTATTTTCCTGAAAATTCTCCACCAGGGATGGGGATTTATTTACGCAATGGAGTTTTAAAGGGCAAACATGGATTGGCTGGTGAAATCAAATTCCTCCCGTCTATAGTGTGGGATGAAAGCAAGGGAAGAGAAGTTTTTTTCAATAGTATATGTGAAATAATTCAAACATTACAATCTATATTTGATCCTGATCAAATTGTAGTCTATAGAGAGAATATAGAAGAAGACTCTTTCTTTCGTTTTTTGGAAACCTACAAAGCTAAGCATGAGATGCCTTTGTATCCTGACATTGTTCTCTCCGATTTATTTTATGAGGATTTTAAAACAGGGTTGAGAGAGTTAACCCTAAAAGAATTAGAGCGTCCTATTATTGTTTTTAGATAATGACATCTATCGTTTGAGCAGAGGAGGAGAAACATGATGGCAACCTGGTTTCTGATTATTATTTATCTAGCGTTTATTAGCTTGGGAATCCCGGATTCCCTGTTTGGGGCAGCATGGCCTGTGATGTGGCCGGAACTCGGGGCTGATTTTGGGTCAGCCGGAATAGTATCCATGGTCGTTGCAGGCGGAACCATTGTATCAAGTCTAGCCAGTGGAACTATCATTGAAAAAATAGGTACAGGCAAGATTACTCTAATGAGCTGCTTTTTGACTGCAGGAGCGTTACTCGGGTTTTCTTTTGCACCTTCATTGTTCTGGCTCGTACTCTTAGCAATTCCTCTTGGCCTCGGCGGGGGAGCTGTAGATGCAGCACTCAATCAATATGTGGCTACTCATTATAAGGCACATCATATGAGCTGGCTGCATTGTTTTTGGGGTGTTGGAGCTACGATGGGACCAATCATTATGTCTTTCTACATTTCGAACTACAATTCATGGAGAAGTGGCTATACAGCCGTATCCATGATTCAGTGGGGACTTGTTATTATTTTGCTTATTACACTGCCATTATGGAAACGTGTAAACGCGATACAAGATTCGATTATTTCTGAAGCTCAATCAGACTACTCACAGATGGATCACAATATAGCACAAGTTGAGAACACACCCAAACAAAATCTAATTCGAATGAAAGGAGTTAAGAACACGCTCGTTGCTTTTTTGTTTTATTGTGGTGTAGAGGCAACGGTAGGTTTATGGGGAGCCAGCTTTTTGGTAGGGGCTAGAAACATCCCAGCTGAAACTGCTGCTGGTTGGGTATCTTTGTACTACGGTGGAATCACGGTAGGCAGGCTGATTACGGGGTTTGTAACTTTAAAAATAAATAATCGTATCCTAATCCGGATTGGCCAACTTACTGCTGTTGCAGGCGGACTCATTTTGCTGTTTCCGTTGCCTGTTGCCTTTTTATTGCCCGGTTTTATCCTTATTGGATTAGGGCTTGCACCGATTTATCCTGGACTTCTTCATGAAACGCCAACACGGTTCGGTAAGGAAAACTCCGCCAAACTCATGGGTTATCAGATGGCAGTTGCTTATACAGGCACAACATTACTCCCGCCCATTGTTGGGCTGATAGCATCTCAGGTAAGTATTCATTTTTTTCCGGTTGCAGTCCTTGTTTTCCTTCTTTTTATGCTACTCAGTTCAGAACAAGTGAATCGTATACTGAGAAAGAGAATTTTGAAGGGTTAAGACAAATTACAACTTGACTTGAAACGCGTTTCATCAGTTAAAGTAAATGTATACCCTAAAAGAGAAAGGAGAGCACTCTATGATCTCACTCATTTTATTATGTTTAGTTATATGGTGTGGTACTTACTGGTGCTTAGCATTATCAAGACAGCCTATGGATGTAAAACCTTACCGCTCCATCGATGATTTTTTTGAGTAGCTTTATAATCACTTAATAAAGGTACTTTTTTTACCATCTTTATTAACGTCTTTAATTAAATCTTTTATGAAGTGGACTGGAACTGTATCGAGCTGTTTAAATGGATTAGATGTTGTATAAAAGTTGCAGATACGACAGAAGGGAGTGCGACAATGTGGGGATTGAAGGAGTCTTATGCGTTACCGTTTTATGCATTACGTATTTCATAATCAGTAGTTTGGCCCATTCTTCTTTTGTTCAAAAGCTTGCAGCACGTAAGTTTGAGAATTTTAATAGAGACTTTGATGTTGATCCCTGGAATGAACATAAAAAAACGTAAGTATGAACTGACAATGAGTGTATCAAACAACTAAGGGAGGCTTATTTATGTTTAAACTGGTAGTAAGTGATTTGGATGGTACTTTTCTGAACAATAGTGGCACGTTTGATATTGAATTATTCAATCAAGTGTATGAAGAAATGCAAGAAAATAATATCTCCTTTGTTGCTTGTACAGGTAAGCAATGTGAAAGAGTAGAAGAATTGTTTGGTGAACATGGAAAAGGGATCTGGATTTTAGGAGACAGCGCGACTCGCATTAAAAAGGATGGAGTCGTTGTAAAAGAGTTTACAATTGAACGTAATTTAGCATTACAAGCGATCAATCAAATTGAAGCTTTTGCTAAGGATTTTATTATCATAGCATGTACAACAGAAGGAGCTTATGTTCACTCTCATATTCAAGAGGAATATTACAAAATTGTGAAGGGCTCCTACAAGGAAGTGCTAAAGATTGATTCATTTGATCAAATAAACAGCAACTTTCTTAAAATAACGGTTTACGATCCATCCGGGAGGAGTTCCTTGTTAAGAAAACATGTTGAAGAAACGCTGCTAGATCAAATTTATATTGTCGATTCTGAAGCAAATTGGCTGGATATAACAGCGCTTCATACTCATAAAGGGGAGACGGTAAGAAAACTCCAAGAGATATTGGGCGTTACTATGGATGAAACCATGTCTTTTGGAGATGGTGAAAATGATGTGGAGCTTATGAGTATTGCCAAATACAGTTTTGCTGTAAAAAATGCTTGTGAGAACACTAAAAATGCAGCAAGTTTTATTACCAAATCCAATGAAGAAAACGGTGTATTGTTAACGATAAAGAAAATGATGGATTTACAAAAGCACTAATATTAATTATCGTTTATGAGAGATAGACCTCCAGATTTCACACTACCGAATGAAGGGACTATACGCAGCATGAAAAATAAAATACTGGTTTTTGATATTGGCGGCTCTTTTATTAAATTCAGTTTATATTCTCAAGGTGAATTTATGACAAAGGGCAAAGTTGCTACACCGTTAGATTCACTAGAGAATCTGCTTATAGCTTTGAAGCAAATTCACAGTCAGTTTATAGATGAATGTGAAGGTATAGCCGTCAGCATGCCAGGTATTGTGGACTCTGTCACTGGTCATATGGTGCATGGTGGTTCATTAAGGTATATAAACGATATCAATATGATTGAAGTTTTTAAGAAAGCGTTTCATTTACCCGTAGCCATTGAAAACGATGGAAAGTGTGCTGCTCTTGGAGAAGTATGGCGCGGCTCACTACAGGGGATCGCTGATGGTGTTGTTTTGGTTGTTGGAACAGGGATGGGCGGTGGAATCATCTCTCAAGGTAAATTGCTGAAAGGCCATCATTTATCGGCTGGGGAATTCACCTTCATCAGAACTAACAACGAGCATGCAGACAATGTGGATTATCTGCTTGGTATGCAGGGTAGTAGTTCTGTTTTAGCTAAAACGGTTGCCAAGGCTAAAGGACTTCCAGCAGATTCTATTACAGGTGAAAAAGTATTCAAGCTCATTGAAGAAGGTGATCACACGGTACAAAAGATTTTTCGAAAATACTGCAGGAACATCGCAACACAAATTATTAACCTACAAACAATTCTTGACCCTGAAAAGTTTGTGATTGGGGGAGGCATATCTGCCAATCCTTTGCTGGTTGTTACTATTAAGGAAGAGCTAGAGAAGCTTTATTTGCATTCAATCTTAAATTTTGTGCGTGCAGATATTGAGCAAAGTAAATTAGGCAATGAAGCGAATTTGCTAGGTGCTATATACAACTACATGCAATCACACCATCTTGAAGTATGAGATAAAATAAAAGCAAAAGAGCGTGTCTTTAAGCTTAAGACATGCTCTTTTGTATTCACCTAGTTTACATAATATATATTATGTTTATTTGGTGCATATAACATTCCGAAGCAACTTATTTTTCAATGAAGAATATGCACGTACGCTTACTTTTCATTTTCCGGAGGAGATTCAATGATTAGCCCCTGAACATGCTTGCGTGCTAGAAGCTTTCGTTTTTTTCGATTTTCCTTTGTTTCTAAAACAATATCCAAATCATAATCGTCTGGATACAATTCTGTTGCTGCGATGTGAAGAACGAGCCTCTTTTTGTTTATGATCAGCTTTTGTCCTTGAATCAAAACTCCAACATTGCCTCGTTCATCCTCCGTTTTGCAAACAATACCAGTTCGATCTAGGTAGCCGACATAAACACTATCTCCAAGAGCAAACGACCTGGTTATGAGTGGGTTCTCTTGTTTTTCCTGTTTTGCGACTGTACGGTCTGTAGATGCTTTTTTAGAGGTAGGTTTACATACATCCTCAGGCCTTTTATCGTCAAAAGAAGGGGGAGGAACCAAAGACTTCTGTGTATTCTGAGACGTTCTTCCAGCAGAAATGGCCTCCGAACGTTCGATAATGCGAGTCCACATGCCTAGTTTCAAAGCAATTGCGTATGCATAGCTTTCCCCAGCCTCACCGATGCGAAGTCGGTACAAGGGTTGCAACGTTTCGGTATCAAACTCCATACGAGCATTTTGAAATCCCGGTGTGTTTTCAGCAAAATGCTTGATTTCGCTAAAGTGGGTGGTAGCCACTACTGTCGTCCGTCGACGATGAAATTCTTCCAGCAGTGCGATAGATAGGCCTACGCCTTCTCCCGGATCAGTACCAGAAGCCATTTCATCGATCAGGATCAGAGTAGAGCTGCCTGCCGTTTCCAAAATGCCAATCATGTTGCGAATATGTGCAGAAAAGGTGCTCAAAGCATGTTCAATACTTTGGCCATCCCCGATGTCTACCACAATGTCCTCGAATACAGCCATGCGGCTGCCTTGCAAAACAGGTACCAGCAGGCCGGATTGCACCATGAGTGTTAACAGACCGACGCTTTTGAGAGCCATCGTTTTTCCGCCTGTATTCGGTCCGGTAATAATAAGCGAGGAATAACCCTCACCAATTGAGAAATCAAGCGGCACCATAGTATTCGCCATCAATGGGTGACGTGCACCATGGATATCTATAATCCCCTCATCGTTAAGCTCGACAGAAACAGCATCCAGGGTCATGGCGTATTTAGCTTTAGCCAATAAAAAATCCAGTATGCCTACCGTCTCTGTATTAATGCTTAGTTCCCGGTTGTATGACTCAGCCATTGCGGTCAGATCTCCCAGCACTTTCATTTCCTCTTTTGATTCCTCTGCCATGTTTGCGCTTTGTTCGAATTGTAGATTTACGATCTCTGCAGGTTCAACATAGACCGTTTGACCGCTTCCCGATTCATCCAGTACATTGCCTTTCACCTGTTTGCGGAATTCCTTTTTGATCGGAAGTACATAACGGCCATTGCGCTGACTGATCATATTTTCTTGCATGATGGATCGATGACGGCTGGTGAGAGAGTCTAATTTCCTCTTGATACGTTCTTCAGTAACTGCAATTTTTTTGCGAATTTTAGCTAGCTCTTTACTGGCGTTATCCGTCACTCGACCCGAATAAATGCATCTCTCGATTTCGGATAGGAGTGACTCCATACCATACATGGAAGAGGCATAAGCACTGACGGTTGGAGCTGCATCCGCCTTGGCATGCATATATTTCATCAGCTGCATGCAGCTTCTGATGAATTGGGCCAAATGAGAAAAATCACGCTCGCTGAACATATAGCCGGTTCCCAAGAGGTGCAGAATGTGCTCCATTCCTTCCAATGAAGGAACGGGTACGCTAGCTCCGTGGCGAATGAGCTGTAAAGCTTCGCTCGTTTCGTTAAGACGAATTTTGATTGTACGGATATCTGTAATTGGTTGCATGGAAGCGGCATGATGCTTACCCAGGTACGAAAAAGCACATTCAGATACTCTTGTTTTAATCTGATCATATTCCAAACGCAGCATTGTAGTTTCGTTCATGAATAAATCTCTCCTTTAGTTGTGTATTGACAGGATTTTTTTAAAACTTTTCTGAAAAACAAAAAAAGGGCGGAGAATGAACAAAACGTTCATTCTCCGCCCTTTAAGGAAGAGGGAATGTATCATCAAATAAGCCTATAATCCAGCATGTGAACTCACCAATTCTGCGTTTTAAACCACAGGCCAACCAACATATCAGTTAATTGGCTTATGAATAGAAAAACGTGTAAAAGGAGTTCACAAAGCTGGAAACAAAAAAACCGTGCTGAACACAGCACGGAATAAGGCCTAAATGAAAATAATCCCTAAGGCGATTTATGATATCCGCATGTTCTTAACTAATACCAGGGTGAAAACTCAGCAACAAACAAACCTGTCCCTGAAGGGTACAAGCGCCTGATGGTTTTCCCTGAATATGCAATTGCTTAGTTAAGAACGTTCACCGACATTAAAATCTCTCCCTTAATTGAAGATATATCCACAATATACAATCAGACAGGTATGGAAGTCAAGGCTGACTTCATCAATTTGATGAAAAAGTGATCATGAGGACAAGAAGTTAACAAAATATATATTATGTTAACTAATTTCGTTTAAACGATTTATGAAAATGATCCCACTCCAGCAGGAATAGAGCATCCATATGAAACAAGTACTAACATTAAGAAACCGCCCTAGTAGCTGGCATATCATATCTCCCAGGGCGGTTTCTTGTGCTCTTATTTAGAATCAACGGATGTGACAGCTTGTACAGGCTGTCTGTCACGAAGCAGCGGTAACAACAACATCGATCCGACTAAAAATAAGCCGGCGCTCACGATATATACGGTGTACAGGGAGGATTCGCGTTTGAGTGTTCCGCCGATGCTCATACCGACGACCATCATCCCGGAGAACAGGGGAGAGAGGGCACCACCGACACGACCGATAAAAGCAGCTTCGGCATTTTTCATCATCATCGTGTTGATACCGATATGAATGCAAGGATAAAATAGACCGCTAAGTACTTGTAATGCCATTGTCAGCACAATATTGTGCGACCATCCTACTCCAAAGGTTGTCAGTGTGCTGACCAGAAGTCCAGTCGCCAGCAGCAATTGCGGCTGAACTTTTTTGGCAATCCCCATAATCAGACCGCCGCCCAACAGCATAGCCGCTCCGTTTGCCATTAACGGCCATTGTAAAAATTCCTTATCTTGTCCGAGGTTCTCGATAGCGACAAAAACCATTAATGGTTGAATAAGTCCGACTGCCAGCCCAATTATGGTAAATGTTCCTCCAAGCGTGCGAAGTGTACGGTTATTCCATACATAACGTATTCCTTCTTTAAGCTCTTCAATAAAATGAGTTGGTCGATCTATCTCAATTGCTTGTTCATCTTGTGGGATACGAGTCAGAAAAAGCGCAGAGATGAGAAACAACATTCCTGTTATAGACAATGAAGAGAAAATTCCAAAGTGTTGATAAATAAATGTACCGACGACAGGACCGATAACCATAAATAATGCCATGAGAGACTGAAAAAGAGCCATCACTCCCTGAAGCTGTTCTGGTGCTACATGCTGCTTTAATATCTTCATCGCAGATGGCTGAGAAAATTGAGATAGAATGGCCGAGAAGAAAGTGGATAGCAAGAGCACTTGCCATGACCCGTACCACAATGCGAGCAACACGATAAAAATGGATGCAGCCGACAGCAGATCGCAACTAGCCATTGTCCGTTTAGGCCGCCAACGATCCGCAAACGTACCTCCAATGATGGCAAACAGAAAGATAGGCGCAAATTCAGCAACCGAAATGAGCGATACGTATACGGGATCATTATGGGTCAGATCTGTTACATACAACAGTATGGCAAAGTTCCGCACCCAGATGCCCAAATTTAGCAACGCATTGGAGGCGATAATAGTCCTTATATATGGATTTTTAAACAACAACAAACTCTCCTTTCCAGTTTTCAGGGGGTAAAACCCTCAAGGTCTGTGTTTTTTTGTTTTTTATAAACAAAATTAATATTTGTCTATATAACAATAGATAATATAATAAATCTACTACTATTTAGTCAAATGTTTTTTTGTGATTATGAATGAAGTAGAGCAGGAAAAAGGAAGTGATCAATCATGCTAAAGAATGCGGATTAGAATAGAAGGGAATGAGTCACTACATATTTATAAATTGGAAATTATACTCAAATAAAATATATAAACATAATTAATATTATGTTAACTAAGAAGCGCATCTTTATCTATCAGAATCTGAATCCGATGTACCTTTTAAAATCATAGTGATATAATTACGCGTACATGCCTGAAAAGGAGCGTATAGAACGTAAATGAACTTTCAAGTGGACTTTTTATCTTTTTTTGTGATTCAGGTAGACGGGAAAGAAGGACAAGGCGGTAAGTCCTACAAGCATTATGCTACAATGGATGACTATGATTACGACGAGAGTGATGTCAAAAAATTTCTGGACGGGGAATTTGCTCGTATTAGCAAGCGAAAGGTTGAAAAAAATCCCAGCACAGAGCAGGCACCGACCAAAATCGGCCGCTTTATCGTCGAACCGGAACATGAACTGAGCAGTAATCCGAATTTCAATATGTTCGCCCGACTACGTGCAGCAGAGGATAAGGAAGATTTTAAAAATGCATGTGATGATCTGGTGCGGATGTATTTGGATACAAGCGCGGTACGAGGTGGAGCACTGATCATTGTACAGGCTACATTAAATACCCACTCTGACGACCCGTTTATTTTTGTACTCAAATGTGATTTTGAACCTAAAATTGCACGGATTACTGAGAGTAGTCTGGTAAGTGAGGTCGAAATGGCGATTTCAGCCCGTAATATGAAATCCATCATGTATCCTTACATGCTGGAGGAGGGTATGAACGATGAATGGGAGCTTAAAATACATCAGTCTTCGCATGCACGGTATTTTGAAGACTTTTTGAAATTCGTCACTTATGAGCAATCCATGCCGGAAATCGTTAATGAGCATGTCATGGGCTTTGTTCAGAACTATGTAGAAACCAAATGGCCGGATGCATCTAATGAGGAAAGACAGCAGGAAGAGCGCGATCTGGAACTGTGGGCAGCCAGCGAAAAACGGGATTTGCAAGGGAAGTGGGAACCCCTTCAGGTCGTAGAGGCTGCGCAGCATATTGTCGAGCTAAAACCGGAAATTGAAGTTCGTTTCAAACTGGATGATACGGCTGTGCGTGGTTTACTATCCGACTTTGGTGCCAAGCTGCATATCACAAAACTTCATGATAGATATGCACTTATTATTGAAGGTGATGCATTTACGTTTGAAAAGGGATTTTCTCCGATTGAACTACTACAACCTGAATCCTTTGAAACAGTGGCTGAGCGGCTGAAAGAGAAAAGGCAGCATGAAAATGAGGGTGTGGATGGCGATACACCACCTTGGTAATTTGGAACGCATAGCAGGGCGACAAACGAACGAAATTATATTATAAAAAAACGGACCTCACAACGGATGTATCCGCTGTGGAGGTCCGTTTTTGTTTAGCTTTTATATTCTTGACTTACTGAATTACATATGCACTTTACTAATTTGATCTTTCAGCTTGTCCGCAGATTGAACCAACCTTGCACGTTCCTCGTCATTGAGCGGAAGATCCAAAATTTCACGTACTCCATTGTGATCCACGATACTTGGAACACCTAAATAAACGTCAGATACACCGTTATAATCTTCCAGCAGGGTGGACACATTAAGTACCGACCCCTCGTCTCCGAGAATAGCGGCTACGATACGGTCAAGAGCCAGCCCGATGGCGTAGGATGTAGCGCCTTTGGCATCTATAATTTCATAGGCAGCATTCTTCGTATTCTCAAAAATTTCATTTTTCGTTCCTTCGTCCAACTCCAGTGGAGTTCCAGCCACGTTGGCTGTGCTCCATACAGGTAACTCAGAGTCACCATGTTCTCCAATAATATGGGCGTGGATGCTTCGTGGATCGATGCCCTTTTGCTTCCCGATCAGATAGCGGAAGCGTGCGCTGTCCAGCAACGTTCCTGATCCAATGACTCTGCTTGAAGGCCAACCACTGCGTTTCCAAGAGATGTAGGAGAGAATGTCCACTGGATTGGTTGCGATCAGCAAAATGCCATGTGTATTGACCTTGACGATATTATCAATAATACTTTCAAAAATTTCGGCATTACGCTTGAGAAGATCAATACGTGTTTCTCCCGGCTTTTGTGAAGCTCCCGCTGCAACAATGATGATATCTGCATTACGGCAGTCTTCATAATCACCCGCCCATACTTTGACACCGCCGAGAAAAGGAAGCCCATGATTCATATCGAGCATTTCCCCCTTCGCCTTTTTGACGTTGACATCAATAAAGACAAGTTCTTGCATGCGTTGGCGCAGCAGCAGGGTGTAGCCGGTTGTTGTGCCAACCGCTCCCATGCCGACAATAGCCACTCTACTTCGTTTGTAAGGTTTTAAGCTCATAAAATCCTCATCTCCTTCTCGGGTTGTATACCTTTTCATTTTAGGATATTACTTAAAAATTTATTTTTCCAACTTAGTGTACCCTATATACTAACCCACCGCAAAGAAATATGACATTTTTCCTTGACTTCAAAGGCGAGCTCGCTAATAATTAATCGAATGATAAGAACACGCACTAAAGCGTTGCAGCACCGATATTGACGCATGAAATTATGGAAAGAGGATTAGAAATATGGACTTATTTCGAAAAAAAACAGGACTGCTCTCGCACGAGGAAAGCGGATCTACAGGTGACTTAAAGAGAACAATGGGGCCTTTTGATCTCACCATGCTAGGAGTAGGATGCATCATCGGAACAGGGATTTTTGTTATTACTGGCAAGGCAGCAGCAGAAAATGCAGGTCCCGGCTTGATGCTTTCTTTTGTTATTGCAGGGATTGCCTGCGTATTGGCAGCCTTGTGCTATGCAGAGCTTTCATCTACAGTTCCCGCGGCTGGGAGCGCTTATGCATATAGTTATATTGTTTTTGGAGAAGTTCTGGCCTGGGTACTGGGTTGGGACTTGATTCTGGAATATGGAGTAGCGGCCGCCTCTGTGAGTAGTGGCTGGTCTGCTTACTTTCAAGGCTTGCTGGCCGGATTTGATATACATCTACCGTTAGCTTTAACCGCAGCCTTTGATTCGACCAAGGGGACCATTATTGATCTGCCAGCGGTGTGCATCATCATGCTCATCACACTGTTGCTAAGTCTCGGAGCCAAGGAAACGGTCCGATTCAATTTCATTATGGTTTGTGTCAAAGTTGGGGTTGTACTGTTATTCATTGCGATTGGAATCTTTTATGTTAAGCCTGCCAACTGGACACCATTTTTGCCTTATGGATTTTCTGGTGTATTGAGTGCTGCGGCAATCGTATTTTTCGCTTATCTGGGTTTCGATGCTATCTCAACTGCAGCCGAAGAGGTACGCAATCCGCAACGTAACATGCCCATCGGCATTATCTCTTCTCTAGCGATCTGCACGATATTGTATATTGCCGTTTCAGTTGTGCTAACGGGGATGGTACCTTATACGCAGTTGGGCGTTAGTGATCCGGTTGCGTTTGCTCTCCGCTTTATTCATCAGGATTTCGTAGCTGGATTAATTTCAGTCGGTGCGATTGCAGGGATGACGACCGTTTTACTGGTTCTGTTGTACGGCCAGACACGATTAATCTTTTCCATGTCACGTGATGGCCTTTTACCCGTTTTTTTATCTAAAATAAATACCAAAACCCAAACACCAATTCGAAGTACATGGCTGGTGGGTAGCATTATCGCATTGGCTAGCGGCTTGTTCCCGTTGCATGCACTGACCAATCTGACGAGTATTGGAACTCTGTTCGCTTTTGCTGTAGTCTCGGTCGGGGTCATCGTTCTGCGCAAGACACGCCCGGATTTGAAAAGAGGGTTTACCGTACCATGGGTTCCGTTGCTTCCGCTACTGAGTGCTTTGGTTTGCATCGGTCTGATGCTTCAGCTTCATATCAGCACCTGGATCGGATTTATCGTGTGGCTACTGCTTGGACTACTGATTTATTTCTTCTATGGATATCACAAAAGTTTGTTGAACCATAAATCCTGAACAATATTAGTATAAAAAAAGCCGGTATCCTTCACTTTTGTAAAGGAGCCGGTTTTTTTTGTCATTACGCGAAAAGTGTCACATAGGGGTGTTTATGGTATAATTCTGTTTCAGATAAGCTTTTGGCACGTGATTACCGCATGCCATCGAGGGAGGATTTTGATATGAAACTGCGCTGGCGTGCGCTCTTGGGAGGAATAATGCTGTTGACGGGTATTTTGCTAACTGCCTGTTCTGCTGAACCCCCAAAAACTGTAACTAAACCTTCGATTGAGGAACCAGATGACCAGGGACAGACGATAACTATTAATCCGCCGGTGACCCCGAAGGCGGGCGATCCAAACGCCAAATATGTTGTACAAACACGAATCGCGGATTTTCATTTAATCGATAACAATAAAGGGTTGGTTTGGGGAGTTACCCATAATGAGCTGCGCCTTTATGATACCCATGATGGTGGGAAAACATGGAATAATATTTCTCCCTCCGAAAATGTTCAATTTCAAGACAAGCTTGAATATGGCAAGGATATCAGCTTCACAGATTCCCGTCACGGTTGGGTTGTCCGTCAAAATCTGGACCAAACAGCAACGGTCATTCTAAGAACGTCAGATGGAGGACAGAGCTGGGATGTATCAGCGCTACCAAGCGGAGACCATGTAAGCTCGATTCAATATGTAAATCCAACTACAGGCTGGATCATGGCTTATATAAAACTGAATGAGCAGGATCAACAAAAAATGTTGTATCACACCACCGACGGAGGAGCCACGTGGAATAAAGTTGCCCAAAGTTCTGGTATGACATCCAACAAGTCAGGCTCAGGTTTACCCGATCAGGGCAGTGTGGCGGGAATGAGCTTTTCTTCCAACAATCAGGGTTTTGTGGCGATTAATGTGGACAGCAGGGTGAAGTTGTATAAAACTTCGAATCTAGGGAAAACGTGGACTCCGGTCGCTAACAGCATGCAGGGTTGCCCTCAGGCTAAGGCAGAAGCTCAGCAGTCTCTTGAAGGTAACAGTTCTTCATATTGGATTCCGGTTCTCTGCTACGGGGATAAAGGTACAAAATATAACGGGCTATTTACGAATAATACAGGAACACAATGGAATGATGTGCCATTGGGTCTGAGTAGCAATAATACTTCTATAACTCCTGGGCGTACCTTTCTAAGCGATAAAGAAGGGTGGGTTATAACCGTAAACGGAATGAGCCGTACAATGGATGGAGGGAAGACGTGGACAAGTCTCAGAGGCAACAAGGTGCTGCCTTCGAAGCTAAAAGACTATCCACGATCAGTCAAGCTACGTTTTGCTTCTTCATCGGTAGGTTGGCTGCTTTTGGAACGACTAGACGACAAGAAATCACTGCTGTTAAAAACAACGGACGGTGGTGCAAACTGGAGAATTTTATAATCACGATAAAGGTGATTGCCCTGGGCTGTCTTCCCAGGGCGTTTTATTTTTAAAAAATTTAAATTTTATACGACAACATGTGAAAAAAATCACAAACTAACAAATAAGCCACTGTTATACTAAACCTGTAAACAACGATAGGAGTGATAATCATGAGAGCGAATCAGGATCATATGTTAACCCAATACTACCTTCAATTTTGCTACACTTGTCAGGATGCCTACGGTTGCACGACTGAAGAGGACTGCAAGCAATGCGCAGAGCGTTACGCCGAGGAAGAAGATCATGAAGTTCTGGATGAAACACAACGTTATCTCCAGCTTGTACATGTGTAAATCGATGAGCTATTCTGATATCGCCATATCTTGAGCCTCCCGGATTAATCCGTGGAGGCTCTTGGCGTTCTTGAGGGTTACTATCAAATTTGGGCAGCAACATACATATACTGTTATAGAAGGCTTGAGGCAGGTCAGGATGCCCGGTGGTTTCCCTGTGGAATGCCTGGCGGAGAGGAGTGCGGTGCATGGGATTTGAGTCATTATGGATGTTCGATTGGCTGGGTACGGTATTGCCCGTATTTTTCGTAGTTGTGTTGGGTATTGTCGTGTTGTCTGCGGGCAGGGAAGTCATGGAATGGAGCCGGAACAAGCGGCAGCCTGTGTTGACGGTGGGTTCCCGCATTACGGCCAGAAGGACACATCTCCAACAGAGGCGCCAGGAGGAACAAGGCACTCGTACCTATACCTTCTATTATGTAACCTTTGAGGTGGAGAGTGGCGACCGGATGGAGTTCAAAGTATCTGGGGAAGAATATGGTCAATGTGCTGAAGGGGATGAGGGACGGCTTACTTTTCAAGGTACAAGGTATATTGGATTTCAGCGTCTTAATCGCTATAGCTTGGAGCAAGTTAAAATGTAGGATTCAGTCAAAAACATTCATGCTCATTTACAGCCTTCTGCTAGGAGTCAGGGTAGGGGGCTGTGAATGTTTCTTGTACGGCACATTTTGGTACATATATACTAAAACAGAGTAGTTCAGAGGAGGAATAAGTCGTGTCATTTGAAGGACAAGTTGTTATTGTAACAGGAGCAGCGCATGGTATCGGGAAAGAGGTCGCTTTTGCCTACGCTGCTCAGGGTGCCAGAGTCGTGTTTGCTGACTGCAATGAGGAAGAGGGCGCCGCAGCTGCTGCAGCAGTCCGGAACGAGGGTCATCAGGCCATTTTTATCCCTTGTGATGTGCGTAAGGAAGAAGATATTGTAGCGCTGATCCGTGCCACGGAAGAAGAATACGGTACAATTCATACTTTGATTAACAATGCAGGCGTGTCCAGATGGAAATCTCCATATGAGTTAACCGTAGCAGAATGGGATGACATTTTGAACACAAACGTACGCAGCTGTTTTATTGCAACAAGAGAAGCGGCTAAGGTAATGAAGCGGAACGCAGAAGGGGGCTCAGTGGTTAATATGACCTCTACACGAGCTTTCATGTCAGAGCCGGATACAGAAGCCTACGCGGCATCCAAAGGAGCCATAGCCGCCCTTACACACGCGATGGCCATATCGTTAGGAAAGGATAGGATTCAGGTCAATTGTATTAGTCCAGGATGGATTGAAACCGGGGATTACGAGCAATTGCGTGCTGAAGACCATCAACAGCACCCGGCTGGACGAGTAGGGACCCCTAAAGACATCGCACGAGCCTGTCTGTATTTGACACAACCGGGCAATGATTTTGTAACAGGCACGAATTTGGTGGTCGATGGTGGCATGACGCGTAAGATGGTTTACGAGCCATTATAAAAGCCTAAATAAGTAGTCCCATTCTTGGGGCTATTTTTTTATTTTCTGGACTGTCACTTATTGGGCATTTGTACCATAGGATAGGGTATGTGATTGAGAAGCAAGGAGGGGACGCGGTGGCTGTAATCAAGACCAACTCAGGGGATGTGAGGACCCTCGCCCGGCTGATGCGGGCTGAGGCCGAAGGTGAAGGTGAGATGGGAATGCTCATGGTTGGTAATGTCGGTGTGAACCGAATTTTATCCAATTGCCTGGATTTCCAAGGGATACGCCTCATGAATGACATGGTGTTTCAAAGCCCTGGAGGTTTTGAAGCTACTCAGAAGGGGTATTTTTATCAGAAAGCCCGTGATCGGGACATTCGACTTGCCCAGCGTGTAATTAATGGAGAAAAAATACGTCCGGCATCCAATGCATTATGGTTTTTCAGACCGACTGGTGAATGCCCGGGTACCTGGTATAACCAGACCAATACCGGACGCTTTAAAGCCCACTGCTTTTTTAGCCCGACTGCACAGGACTGTCCTAATGTATATTAGACACCTTTCAGAATGGCTTGAAGAATTAAAGTTAAATTAAAACCATCTTAGGAGGAATTTACATGATTTCACAGCAAGCTTACCGTCCCGTATCTTATGCTTCCGGTAATGGATATCCCGAATGGCCAAGAGGGATGGCTCCAGCCGGAACCATGCAACCTATGCAACCTATGCAACCTATGACTGGCTTTCCACCTCAAGTAAGTAGTGGCAGCCCTATGACACCAACGGGTACAGTGGTGCAGGTTCAGACTCCGCAATACGAGCAATCATACATCGAGAATATTTTACGCTTGAACTTGGGCAAAACGGGAACCTTTTATATGACCTATGAAAATAACCGGGAATGGAATGCTAAAATATTCAAAGGCATTCTAGAAGCAGCAGGTCGGGACCACATTATTATTAGTGATCCGGCGACAGGCAAACGGACCATTCTGCTGATGTTAAACCTGGATTATGCAACTTTTGATGAGCCATTGTTGTACCAATATCCCGGCGTCATCGGGAACCCGGGCGGATCTCCGGTTCGCTGATGCCTTCATATATATGAGTTTACATCCTCTGCCAGACGGCAGGGGATGTATTTTGTTTATATTCTTTCTCAAATATAGTTGCTTTCTTGGTGGTAAGAGGCGAAAATGAGAGCTTTCCGACCTAAATGATAGAGGGATTGATTTTTCTGACATTGCTTGTGGTTTGACTGTATAGAGTATAGTTATATAATTAAATATAAGCTGATAAATGATTTAATCATTTTGCGGAATATGGCTTAGGGAAGCCGGAAGGGGTGAATGTGTTGGGAAGTTGACGCTGCTTATGATGTGTTATCGTTCTGTCTATGATGAAACTATCCGAAGGAGGTGCGCCTGTCTGCCGTAATGACGGCTGATGGGGAGCATATTGAGTGACCCTTTACCGAGTATGTTTAACTTATTTATTGTTTTTGCATTAGTATTATTGAATGGATTTTTTGTATCTGCGGAATTTGCCATGGTGAAGGTTAGGGGCAGCCGTATAGAAACCTTGGTGGAGGCGGGCAATAAAAAGGCCGTATACGCCGCCAATATGATACACAATTTGGACGCTTATTTGTCTGCTTGCCAATTGGGTATTACCCTAGCATCGTTGGGACTGGGATGGATCGGAGAGCCGGCCATCGCACATTTGATTGAACCTATATTTACTGCCGCTGGCTTGGGAGCGGTATACGTGCACGGTACTGCCGTGGTCATTGCATTTATTATCATTACGATTCTGCATATTGTATTGGGTGAATTGGCACCCAAAACGATAGCTATTCGTAAATCTGAGACTATTACGCTGTATTCGGCCATGCTGATGACTTGGTTCTACAAGTTGATGTATCCATTCATATGGGCGTTGAATGGAATGGCGAACAGCCTGCTGCGTTTATTTCGTCTGGAGCCGGTATCCGAATATGATGATTCCGCGCATACGGGGGATGAAATACGCATTCTGATGAAAGAAAGCAATAAGAGCGGACTAATTGATAATACGGAATTGGCGCTTGTTGATAATATATTTGATTTTGCCGACACGACCGCCAGGGAAATCATGATTCCGCGCACGGAGATGATCTGTTTATACAGTAATGAGTCTACAGAAGAAAATCTCGCGATTGCGACGGAAAGCATGAGAACCCGTTATCCAATCTGCGCCGAAGATAAGGACCATATTATCGGCTTTATCCATATTAAAGATCTTCTACGTGCAAACACGCTGGATACCCGTACGATGATTCGCCCGATTCTTGCTGTTCCTGAATCAACGCAAATTAGTGATCTGCTCAAACGCATGCAGCGTAGCAAGACGCAAATTGCAATTTTGATTGATGAATACGGTGGCACATCGGGTATGGTAACGCTGGAAGATATTATGGAAGAAATCGTCGGTGAGATTCAGGATGAGTTCGACCAAGAACGTCCGAGTTGTGAGCAGATTAATGACGAGGAATTTTCCATTGACGGTATGTTATTAATTGATGAAGTGAACGATCGCTTTGGACTGGATCTTGATCATGAGGATTATGATACAGTAGGAGGCTGGCTGTACTCACATGTAGAGGTTATTCCTCCACAGCCAGGCCAGTCTGTAGTGTTTGAAGGATGTATGTTCATTGTGGAAGAAGTTGAAAACAAGCGGATTTCACGTATTCGGCTAATTAAACAGCCTATCGTCGTGGAGGAAGCAGGAGTCTCATAATGGAATAAATATGGAAAGCGACCTTCAATGATGTGGGGTCGCTTTTTAATTTGCCTTCTTTACATAAAGGATATGAATTGATATGATATTCGTGTTATTGTCAACCTAATCGCATATCAATAGGTTGACAATAGAGCGAATTTCCTTACGCTAAAAATCTCATCTGGTTACATGTCCATTTAAATGAGGGAGGAAGAAATATGAATTTATTCAATAAGGATGTATTCAATAAGGATGTAGATTGGGGCCGATTAGCTGAAAAAGCGATCCATTTCAGCAATCTGACGCTGGAAGAAGGTACGGCGGTACTGGAAGCGGACGATGCAGAAATATTACCGATTATGCAAGCTGCATTTAAGGTGCGGCATCATTTTTACGGAAAAAAAGTAAAGCTCAATATGATCATGAACGCCAAAAGTGGTCTGTGCCCGGAGGATTGTAGTTATTGCTCACAATCCATCGTTTCCACGGCACCTGTCAGCAAGTATAGTATGCTGGACAAGGAATCACTGTTGGCTGGGGCAAGGGAAGCCGTAGCACGAAAAGCAGGGACATATTGCATTGTAGCTTCCGGCAAAGGTCCGACAGATCGGGAGCTGGATCAGGTAATTGATGCTGTACAGGAAATTACTCGTACCATGCCGCTCAAGATTTGCGCTTGCTTGGGGATTCTCAAGGGAGATCAAGCACGGCGATTGGCAGATGCGGGGGTACACCGTTACAATCATAATTTAAATACAAGCAAGGCCAACTATCCCTCGATTACAACCACACATACATATGATCAACGCGTCGAAACTGTGAAAATGGCTCAATCACACGGAATGTCTCCATGTTCTGGCGTTATTATCGGTATGGGGGAGACGAATGAGGAAATCGTTCAAATGGCTTATGCCTTACGAGAGTTGGATGCCGACTCTATTCCGATTAATTTCCTGAACCCAGTCCCCGGAACCCCTTTAGGAGAAGCACAGCGGATCTCGCCGATCCAAGCTTTGAAGGTGTTGGCACTGTTCCGGTTCATCTGTCCATCCAAGGAAATACGCGTTGCAGGCGGAAGGGAGTTAAATCTGCGTTCATTACAACCGCTATCCCTTTATGCAGCAAATTCGATTTTTGTAGGAGATTATTTAACGACAGAAGGCCAAGAAGTTACCGCTGATCATCAAATGATAGAAGATCTTGGCTTTGAAATTGAGATGTGTGCTCTTTCAGCCGTATAATAAAGGTTGTACAAATATGGAAGGGAGAGTTGAATGATGAGCGAAAAAGTATTTATTAGTCCAGGTAAATATGTGCAAGGGAAAAATGTGATTGATAAAACAGGTGAATATGTTAAGCCTTTAGGTCATACGGCCTTGGTTATTGCGGACAAGCTGGTTTGGGAGATTGCAGCCGATCGGGTGGTCAAAAGTCTAGAACAGGCTGAGATTACGGTGGTAAAGGTTGAGTTTCAAGGGGAAGCATCCAAAAATGAAGTAAACCGTATTGCTGATGAGGGACGAAGCGGCCAGGTCGATATTGTCATTGGTGTAGGTGGCGGTAAAACGTTGGATACCGCCAAAGCCGTTAATGAGCTACTCGATTCCTCAGTTGTGATTGTTCCAACGACCGCCTCTACAGACGCACCCACCAGTGCACTATCTGTTTTGTACACCGATGAGGGTGCATTTGATACGTATTCCTTTTTCAGTAAAAATCCAAGCTTAATCCTGGTTGACACGAAAGTCATATCTCAAGCACCGCCTTTGTTCCTCTCCTCAGGCATTGCGGATGCTATGGCAACGTGGATTGAAGCCCGCGCAGTCATTGAAGCTCGTGCTACCACTATGGCTGGTGGTTTGCCAACGTTGGCGGCAGAAGCCATTGCGTCCAAGTGCGAGGAAGTTCTTTTCGATTACGGACTGCAAGCTTATGAATCTGTGAAACGCAAAGTTGTTACACCGGCGCTTGAAGCGGTGGTGGAAGCCAATACGTTGCTAAGTGGTTTGGGTTTTGAAAGCGGTGGCTTGGCAGGCGCACATGCCATTCACAACGGTTTTACCGTACTCGAAGGAGACATTCATCACCTGACGCATGGTCAAAAAGTAGCCTTTGGCACCTTAGTACAGCTTGCCTTGGAAAAAAGACCTTTAACTGAGGTGGAGCGGTATATTGATTTTTACCTAAAACTGGATTTGCCGGTTACGCTGAAAGACATTAAGCTGCAAGAAGCCTCACGAGAGGATTTGTACCGGGTAGCTCAGGCTGCTACCAAAGAAGGCGAAACAGCTCACAATTTACCATTTGCTGTTACAGCGGATGATGTGCTTGATGCAATCTTAGCAGCTGACCAGTATTCAGTTGCCTACAAGGCTAAAATTGGACATTGAAACTAATCCCATACTAATAAAGTAGGTTCAGAGGTCGCTAATAAGCGGCCTTTTTCCATTATTTAACTTGCAGCTTATGGTATGATTTTCATGGTACATAATTAGGAAATCCCGGGAGTATATTTACGGCTCCCCTAAATTTTGAAAGGAGTTTAGCGATGGCAAAGTGGAATGTAGAAGATCAAGGTACTCAATATACTATTGAGTATAAGCGTGGCTTTAACGGTGGAAAAGTCATTGTGAATGGTAGCGAGCAGAAGGTGAAAAGCCAGAACGCATTTTTAAACTTGATTGATTTTCCAATAAGATTAAAGGAGAAAGCTCTGAATGTTGTAGTCATTGGCAACAAAGCAGATTTAG
Organism: Paenibacillus sp. lzh-N1; assembly: GCF_002872435.1. NCBI lineage: Bacteria > Bacillati > Bacillota > Bacilli > Caryophanales > Paenibacillaceae > Paenibacillus > Paenibacillus sp. lzh-N1. Next base: position 4,435,035 of record NZ_CP025696.1, read on the forward strand.
CTGTGAACGGTATATATCTTGGGTCCAATCAACCTTATGTTCCAGTAAGTAAGGCTCCTGAATGGAGTTGGGCTTTTGTCGTGGTCAGCTTGGTTATAGGGTGGTTATTTGCAGGCGTCTTTGGTCTGTGTTTAGGGATATTAGGTAGTATGTTCTATGTGAAATCATCTTTATCCTTACATCAAACCATTAATCGAAGAGTCGTAAGCTGCTTTATTGTCTTTTTCATCATCAGCATAGTACAAATCGTTTTTGGACTTGCAGCGAACTATTGGATTAATACACTGTGAATATAGGTAACATATCCTAACGGACGAAGCAAGAAGGCTCTCCCGCATAAAGCGGTGAGAGCCTTTTTTGCCGTGTTAGATCGCCCAATTTCCTTTACGGAAGATCGGTTCCTCAGTACCGTCTTCGGTAACGCCGTTGATGTCCATTTCACCTGAACCAATCATAAAGTCGACGTGAGTCAGACTGGAGTTCAGACCGTTGGCAGCCAACTGCTCTTGAGTCATATCTTTACCACCTTTAAGGTTGAATGCATAGGCATTACCGATAGCCAGATGGTTCGAGGCATTTTCATCAAACAATGTATTGTAGAATAAAATATTTTTGTCAGAGATCGGTGACTTGTGAGGCACGAGCGCAACCTCGCCCAGGTAGTGTGAACCTTCGTCCATTTCTACGAGATGCTGGAGAGTCTCCAAGCCGGTTTCGGCTTGTACATCGACAATACGTCCATTTTCAAAGGTCAGTGAGAAGTTGTCGATAATGTTGCCACTGTAGCTGAGTGGCTTGGTGCTGCTGACTTTACCGTTTACTCCCGTTTTAAGTGGAGCAGTAAATACCTCTTCAGTAGGCATGTTGGCTACAAAACTATGTCCCTGTTGGTTGATGCTTTCGGCTGCTACCCACAGATGGTCTTTTGCAAGTTCGATGGTGAGGTCTGTGCCTGGAGCCAGATAATGCAGCTTTTTATAGCGTTTGGAGTTTAAAATATCAGCTTTGCTGGAAAGAGTCTTCAAATGCTCATTCCACGCCTCCACAGGGTTGTCCAGATCCACACGTACAGTGCTGAAAATGGCTTCCCACAGTTTATCCATTTGCTCGGAAGCTGGCAGATCAGGGAACACTTTGGCTGCCCATTCTGCTGAAGGATAAGCAATCAGAGACCAGCTGAACTTGTCAGCCATTTGGTATTCACGGTATTGCCGTAATTCATGTGATCGCACACGCTGGGCAGCGGTAATTCTGCTGGACGGAATTCCTTGAAGCAAATCAGGATTCTCGGCAATGACATGGAGTACTGCAGCGCCATTTTCCACTTCTTCAGTCATTTCGGCTGCGTACCATTTGGGAGCAATATTAAAAGTTTCATCAGGAGCTAGTTCATACTGTAATCGGGTAACCGTCTCATCACTCCATTTTACTTTTACCAGCTTGGCTCCGACAGTATACGCTGATTTAACGATAAGTCGTACGAGTTCGGCGGACGAGATTGGCGCATGAACGATAAGTGTCTGCCCAGGTTGGACATTCGCGCCCACTCGAACAGCTAATTCCGCATATTTCTGCAATTTTTGTTGAAAATCTGACATGTAACTTTCCTCCATTTCACGAAAAAGCCTCAAATAAGAATAGGGTAATTCGCACAGTTTTTTTGCAAATTCCACACATAGCTTATATATTGTACAATGTAACGAAAAGGTTCACAAATCAGTTTTGGTACTTTTTAGTGAAAATGAAAGGGCGGTTAAATAAATGACAGAGCAAAATTCTTCTCAGGAATTGAAAGAAGTACATATTCAACAGGCACAAATGACAAGAGATGAGAACGGTGCATATTTAGGTCAAGTGGTATTTGGAGTAAACGGACAGAGTTCTATATATGAAATTACCTTCCACAGTAAAAAGGGAAAGGAGTGGGATTATAGTCTCCATTTTGCTGGAGAGCCGCGCTTGGAGGAAGAAATGCTACAGATGGATAGCTGGATTGAAGAGAATGATGATCTTTTCGACTATTTGCTGGATGCGGCATGGAGTAAATTACCCGAGTAATGTAAACATGGTCTATTTTCGTGACAAGCGGATTATATTTAGCAGTGTCCGCATAATCTGCTGACATGGGGGAAGCCTATAGGTCGAGTATAACAAGAAATTCCATGTGAATAGGAGGGTGAAGCTTTGGCAAATCATCTGTTCACCGAAGGAATGACGGCAAATGAAGAGGCTGCTCCCGATCTCCTGAGCTTACGGACGCTGTTTGTAAATGTGTGTTTTATCGGAGAGCCGGGAAGCCGATCCTGGGTGCTGGTGGATACGGGGATGGCAGGATTCACAGACTCGATTATACGCCTGGCTGAGGAACGGTTTACGGGTCCTCCGGTTGCTATTGTGCTTACTCACGGTCATTTTGACCACGTAGGTTCGGTTATTGAGTTGGTACAGCATTGGGGTACGCCTGTCTATGCACACCCTTTGGAACTACCTTATTTGACGGGAATGAAAGATTATCAAAAACCTGACCCTAGTGTGGGGGGAGGTTTGATGTCGGGAATTTCCTTTTTGTACCCCAATGATGCTATAGATCTCGATGATCGCATCACCTCCTTGCCCAAAGATGGCAGTATCCCCGGCGCCCCTGGTTGGAAGTGGCTGCATACACCAGGACATACACCTGGTCATGTATCGCTTTTTCATGATCAGAGACGCTTAATGGTGGCTGGTGACGCTTTTATCACGGTAAAGCAGGAATCGGCATTGGCTGTGCTTTTACAGGAAAAAGAAATCCACGGACCGCCTGCATATTTTACAACAGATTGGCAAGCTGCACAGCGGTCAGTGAAAATGTTAGCTGGTTTAAAGCCCGCAATTGCAGTTACAGGGCATGGACATTTCATGCAAGGTACGGAGCTGACCGATCAGTTGGAACGGCTGGCTGGGAATTTTGAACACATGGCAGTACCCAAACAGGGACGCTATGTGTAATATGTGTGAAGGACGATGCCTTGCGGGGCATCGTTTTTTTGTGTTGACGTGGAATTTTTTTGCTGGACATGGTATAGTCAAGCCAAAAGCTAAACGCTTTCATTAAACATCGTCATTTCATCAAGGAGGATTTTTGATGACACAACAGCATACTGCAATTGGTGATCTTTATTATGGAATACCGGCGATTCGTCTTAAATTTGGACGATATGAAGCGGTTGCCCTGCCAGGAAACGGCGCAAATCTGATTTCTTTTCGTGACAATGAGGCGGGATATTCTTTTCTACGTGAGCCGGATGCTGAGAGCATAGAGGCTTTTAAGCAAAGCCCATCCGTTTACGGAATTCCTTTTTTGTTCCCTCCGAATCGGTATGAGGATGGAAAATTCCTGTGGAATGGTGTTACATATGAGCTGCCAATTAATGAAGAGGCTACCCATAACCATTTGCACGGCTTTTTACACACCGTTCGGTGGGAGGTTGAGGACTACGGTTCCGGGGAGCAAGGTAGTTATGTAGTAATGAATCAGCATGTAAGGGAAGGGCATCCTATGTTCCGTTATTTACCCTTCACCTTTACAATGAAGCTGACGTACAGCCTGGACGAATTCGGCCTGCATCAGCGTTATGTGATTCATAACGAGGGGGATCAGCCGATTCCCAACTTGTTTGCCTTTCACACAGCCATTCGGGTACCGTTTGTACCTGATAGCTCGCCTGAGGATTACAAGATTAAGGTTACGATCGGTGAGCGGCGTGAGCTGACAGATCGATTGTTGGCCACTGGGCAGTTCCAACCGTTATCCCCGGAAGAGGAATTGATGAAGACAACAGGAGTTAGCCCTTATTTTGCCTCTATGGATAATCATTATACGGCGGCTCCGCAAAATGGACGTAACTACATGGAACTCACACACAGTAAGACAGGTGCTACCCTTGTATACGATGTAGGCACTGCTTATAAGCATTGGATGATCTGGAACAACAAAGCGAACAAGGAATTTATCTGTCCTGAACCGCAAATGAACATGATCAATGCGCCGAATCGACCAGACTTGCCTGCGGAAGACATCGGGTTAATTGCACTGGCTCCGGGGCATATTTTTGAAACAACCAGCCGTCTGTATTGTGTTACTCCGAATAAAACGAAATCTTAATATGTTCTCTATCCTCATAAGCTTGCATCGTGATGAACGGTGCAAGCTTTTTCGGTTGGTAAGGTCTTATATAAAAGATAATGGGGAAGGAAGGTGAAATAGGTTGCAGAAAAGAATGTGTCATAGTATGATACGAAACAGGAGATGATCAGATGAATTATGAAATGGTGCCTTTTCAAGCCGTCAAACGCAAGCAAATTGCCGATGAAGTGGCTGAGCAGCTGCAACGAAAAATTGCTGCTGGTGAATGGAATGTGGGCACTAGGATTCCAACGGAACCCGAGCTTATGAAGCTATTTGGAGTCGGGCGATCTACAGTTCGTGAGGCGGTTAGCGTACTGGTGCATGCCGGTCTATTAGAGAAAAAGCAAGGACACGGAACCTTTGTCTGCCAACCAACGACTTCTCAAGAACCATTGGATTACCGACTAAGCCGCGCTGAAATTATTGAAGTTTATGAAGTGCGGAGCGTGCTGGAACTGGAGATTGCCAGATTAGCTGCGTTACGTCGTAATGACGAAGATTTACGCTTGATGCGGGAGGCGCTGGACCGTCGAGCTGCGACATTGGCCGCTGGAGATATGAATGGGTACTTGGATGCGGATATCACTTTTCACTTAGCTGTTGCAGCAGCTACAGGCAATAAGGTGCTTACGGACGTCTACCGCAGCTTTGTAGAGGCTATTCGCAAGGCGCTGAGCAATCTGATTACCGATCCAGCAATGCAAAATCATTTTACACTTCAACATGAAAAAATTTATGAAGCGATCTTGGATCAGGATGGCAAAGCTGCAGAACTGTATAGTATTCAGCATTTGGACGGCACCAAGTTGGAGCTGCAAAAGCATATGGGAAGTTCTTAATTTTTTTAATCTTAAACATCAGATGATCAGATGAATAGAATGATGTATAAACCTTCTACTATGAGCATCTCCTAAAATCAAACCAAAGGTGGTATCTTTATGCGAAAAATATGGGTGTTGGATACAACGTTAAGAGATGGAGAACAATCACCAGGAGTTAGCTTAACCAGCACAGAAAAGGTGGAAATAGCTCTTCAGCTTCAAAAATTAGGCGTAGATCGGATTGAGACTGGCTTTCCGGCAACCTCACCTGGTGAGATCGTCAGCATGCAGAAAATTGCCAAACAGGTCACCCAAGCAACACTGGTTGGTTTTGCACGCTCGAAAGAGCAGGATATAGATGCTGTCAGAGAAGCTCTACGGGGCGCGGAGGACGCTTGTCTTCACTTGTTCCTAGCTACCTCACCTATTCATCGCCAGCATAAGCTGCGAATGGATAAAGCGAAGGTATTAGAGACCGCTGCCGCTGCCATTCGTTATGGACGCAAGTATTTTAGCAAGATAGAATTTTCGGCAGAGGATGCCAGTCGTACCGAGTTGGACTTTATTTGTGAAGTTGTAGATATGGCAATTCGCGCTGGGGCGACAGTCGTCAATTTGCCGGATACGGTGGGATATGCCTCGCCAGATCAATTTGGAGAAATGTTTAGAATCGTAAAACAACAAGTACCAGGTATCGAAAAAATACAGCTTAGCACACACTGTCATGATGATCTTGGCATGGCAACAGCCAATACGCTGGCAGCTATCCGTAACGGTGTAGATCAATTTGAAGGTACCATTAATGGCATCGGTGAGCGAGCCGGAAATACACCTATCGAAGAGGTCGCACTGGCCCTTGATACGAGAACCGATCTCTATGGTGCACAAACGAGTCTGATTTTGGAGGAGCTGTATGCCACCAGTCGATTGGTAAGCAAACGTACGGGGATGTCGGTACCAGGAAACAAGGCTATTGTGGGGGCCAATGCATTTGCGCATGAGTCCGGTATCCACCAAGACGGAATGCTGAAGGAGCGTACAACGTATGAGATCATGTCCCCTGAGCGCATTGGTCTGAAGACGAGTAAACTTGTATTAGGCAAGCATTCGGGACGTCATGCGTTTAAGGAAAAGCTGGCGGACATGGGCTTTGATGTTTTGACAGAGGAACAGCTTCAGGATGCGTTCCACAAATTCAAAGCCTTGGCGGATAAGAAAAAACAGGTGCTGGATGAAGATTTACTCGTCCTGATGGATGAAAGCCGCAATGCCTCGCCTCAAATTTACACGCTAAATTCCATTCAGGTGTCTTATGGTAATCAGTCTGTCCCGGTCGCCTCCATACGGCTGAATAAGCAAGATGGTATATCGATTGATGAAGTAGCGATGGGTAATGGTTCTGTAGATGCGATTTTCAATGCGATAGACAAGGCCAGTGGGGAAGTGGTGGAGTTGGAGGATTACTCCATCCAGTCTGTAACGTACGGCAAAGATGCATTGGGGGAAGTCCACGCTATTTTGAGGCAAGGTGAATACACAGCACTGGGAAGAGGTACAAGTACAGATATTTTGGAAGCTAGCGCTAAAGCTTATATTGACGCGTTAAACAAGCTACTGGGCAGAAAAGAAGTTCATGCCAAAAGCAACATCACGATTAGCTGAGGCTGGTAATCAAGCTCATAGCTGAATTTTTTCTTCTGTCTCTCCTCTGACCCTATTGTAAAAAAAGCGCTTGCAAAATATATGATAACATTTGAAATTTAATGTATAATAGGCAAAGAAGATCACCATATTTTGTCTGAATTACATAGGCCAAGAGGAGGAAATGAGTTGAACTACCGCATTGAAAAGGATACGTTGGGCGAAATCAAAGTACCGGCAGACCGTTTGTGGGGAGCGCAAACACAGCGCAGTAAGGAAAATTTCCCGATTGGCTCGGAGAAAATGCCATTAGAGGTCATTCAGGCGTTCGCGGTGCTCAAAAAGAGTGCGGCGATCAGCAATTATAAGTTGGGTAAGCTATCTCAGGAAAAGCAGGACGCCATTATTTATGCAGCGGACCAAATTTTGGCTGGACGAGTCGATGACCATTTCCCGTTGGTTGTATGGCAGACAGGGAGCGGAACGCAGTCCAATATGAATGTCAATGAAGTGATTGCTCATCTGGGCAGCCAATGGCTTCAAGAACAGGGAAAAGATGCGAAGCTGCATCCGAATGACGATGTGAATATGTCACAAAGCTCAAATGATACGTTTCCTACAGCCCTTCATGTAGCAGGTGTTATTGCCGTCGAGGAACGTTTGTTGCCTGCCATTGATAAGCTGAAAGAGACTTTTCAACAGAAGTCAGAACAATTCAAGGATATCATCAAAATTGGCCGAACCCATTTACAGGATGCGACACCACTAACACTGGGTCAGGAAATCAGCGGCTGGTATGCCATGCTGGATAAAAGCAAACGAATGATCGTCGATACGGTTCAATATATGAAGGAGCTGGCGATTGGCGGAACAGCAGTGGGTACAGGAATTAATGCTCATCCAGAGTTTGGTTCCCGAACCTCTGCGGAAATATCCGGCTTCACTGGTAAAACGTTCACTTCTGCACCTAATAAATTTCATGCACTGACCAGTCACGATGAAGTGGTGGCTGTACATGGAGCAATCAAAGCGTTAGCTGCAGATTTGATGAAAATCGCCAATGATGTTCGCTGGTTGGCTAGTGGTCCACGGAGCGGCTTGGGCGAAATCACGATTCCTGCTAACGAGCCAGGTAGCTCTATTATGCCTGGTAAGGTAAATCCGACCCAGAGTGAAGCACTAACGATGGTCGTTACGCAAGTCATGGGTAATGATGCAGCCATCGGCTTTGCAGCAAGTCAAGGAAATTTCGAACTAAATGTGTTTAAACCAGTAATCATATACAATTTTTTGCAATCAGTTCATCTGCTGGCTGATTCCATCATTGCTTTTAATGACAACTGTGCCGTCGGCATCGAGCCTGATCTCGCTAAGATTGAGCACAATTTGAATAATTCACTGATGTTGGTGACAGCATTGAATCCACATATCGGCTATGAAAATGCCGCTAAAATCGCCAAACTTGCACATGCGGAAGGACTGTCTCTAAAGGAAGCGGCACTCCGTAGCGGACTGCTGACTGAAGAGCAGTTTGACCAATATGTTGTACCAGCGCATATGATTCATCCTAAAGCCTAAAGCACAACATTTGTCGCAGCTTAACACCTACAGACCAGCTTATGGAGTGCCGATTTAGCACAGACCATGAGCTGGATTTTTTAATTTTCTCCTATAATTTTTTTTACTTAAGATTAGTGTTCTATGTGATTTGAGGGTATATAGTTAGAAGGCGAAAAAATGAACATTTATTTTCAAGATAGGAGAAGCCGTATGGAACAGACAACCGTGATTAATTTGATTGTGCTTTTGCTGTCCGGCTTGCTGCTGGTCGGTGTGCTGACTACCAAATTTTCCAGCCGTTTCGGTATGCCTGCGCTTGTTTTGTTTATTGCCGTAGGCATGGTGCTCAGTCAGTTTATTTATTTTGATAATGCCTTTATCACACAGCTGGTGGGCATTCTTGCGCTCATTGTAATCTTGTTTGAAGGCGGGATGCAGACAAAGTTTGCAGATGTTAAGCCAGTAATTCGACCTGCGTTGTCATTATCAACGTTAGGAGTCATCATTACGACTGTAGTCATTGGCGTCTGCGCCAAGTTTATTTTAGGCGTGAGCTGGATGGAATCCATGCTGTTTGGCGCTATTGTTGGTTCGACGGATGCGGCAGCAGTGTTTTCCGTTTTAGGAGGTAAAAACATCAAAAAGCGAATTACCTCGACGCTTGAAGCGGAATCCGGCAGCAATGACCCGATGGCTGTATTTCTCACAGTAACATTGATTGAGCTGATACATCACCCTGAACAATCCATTTGGATACATATCTTGTTGTTTTTATGGGAAATGGGTTTTGGTTTAGCCGTTGGTTTTGTACTCGGACGCTTAGGTGTATATGCGATTAATAAAATGAATTTTGATTCATCCGGTTTGTATCCTGTGATGGCATTGGCATTTGCGGTATTGACGTATGCGGCGGCATCGTTACTGGAGGCGAGCGGATTGCTGGCGGTTTATGTCATGGCCATTGTATTGGGAAATTCCGACTTAACCTACAAGCGATCCATTATTCATTTTAACAATGGCTTCGCCTGGATGGTGCAGATTATGATGTTTGTCCTGCTCGGCTTGTTGGTCTTTCCCGATCAATTGCTGGGTATCGCGTGGCAAAGCTTGGCGCTTTCCTTCATCCTCATGCTCGTGGCTCGTCCAATAGGCGTGTTCCTAAGCTTGCTTTTTTCCAGGTACTCTGTACGCGAGAAGACACTGTTATCCTGGGCAGGATTGCGGGGGGCGGTACCCATTGTACTAGCAACTTATCCATTACTGGATGAAATGGATGTAGGACCTTTATTTTTTAATGTTGTATTTTTCGTCGTGCTCACTTCTGCGATTATCCAAGGTACCACAATCTCGTGGCTAGCGGTGAAGCTTGGCTTGATGGACCCTAACGAGACATCGTCTCCTTCACTGCTGGAATTAGTTTCTCTGGGAAAAACCACTTCGGAAATCAACCACATTCAGGTACAAAAGGGGATGTCGATAGCGGGCAAGGCGATTCAGGATATACAGCTGCCTGAAGATATCTTATTTACAGCCATTATTCGGGACGAGCAAATTATTGCCCCGAGAGGCACGACCGTGATTGAACCGGGCGATACTTTGTATGTGCTTAGTCCCAAACTCAAGCGACAGCAGATGAAAGAGCTGTTCATGCTGCTCGAACCGGAGGCTGCTCCGTAAATCGGATATCCCCCCTATAGTTACAACCCTTCACATTTATGTGAAGGGCTTTTTGCTGTATTCTTTTTCAGAGTGGATGAATCTGTTAAAAAATTGACACTATCATTCTACAAAATTAGTTTATGATATTGTCGTTAGATGTCGCAGCCTATCGTTACTGATCATTTGATGGGCAATAGTGATGAAATACGATAGAAGTCACCAAACAGGAGAGATGATGAATGAAACCGGAAGTCTTGCCACAGCGTGCAGCAGCTCGCAGGCAGAAAAATAAGAAAAAGAAACGGAAAGGAAAATTTGGTCGCTTTATGCTGCGACTTTTTATTGTATTCCTGTTAGCGGGAATTGGAGGTGGTGCATGGTTGTTTTTAACCCCTTCTGGCAAGGACATGCGCTATTTGGCTGCAGACACGCTGATTACGACTCAGCATCGTCACTGGGCGAAATATTTTATCGGCGAAGCAGAGGCGAAGCAACGAGTGGCTGAATATTCGGCCCGGTTCGAAGAGATGGGTGAAGAGAAGGATAGACATACAATCAACTTGCCTGATCTGATACCTACTAAAGTACAACAAACGCCGTTGGTTGAAGTGGAAGAGGTGTCAGGTCGTAACTATCATGGCTATGTTATGACGGTGCATGACCCCACTAAAATTAGGCTCGGGGTTCCTGCTAAAGTCGGCCGGGGAGAACATGTATCTAGCATGGTCGAGCGTTTGGGGGCTGTTGCTGGGGTGAATGGCGGTGGATTCGCTGATCCCAACTGGAACGGGAATGGCTTTAAACCGATTGGTGTTGTCATTTCTCAAGGTCAGATATACTACAACGATATGGGTAAAAATGCCTCTGTTCAAATCGTAGGTATTGATAAACAGGGAAAAATGATAGCCGGCCACTATTCGTTGTCCGAGTTGTCCAAAATGAATGTGCAAGAAGCGGTTACCTTTCAGCCACGCCTAATCGTGAATGGAAAAGGTCTGATTCGCAATGCAAGCGAGGGATGGGGAATTGCTCCCCGAACTGCAATGGGGCAGAGAGCAGACGGGGCAATTATTTTTGTAACCGTCGACGGTCGCCAGCCTGGGTACAGCATCGGTGCCAACTTGTATGATATGCAAAATATTTTACTTAAACATGGAGCGGTTATCGGTGCTAATCTGGATGGAGGTTCGTCAACCGTGCTCGTCAAGGACAACACCATTGTCAACAAGCCTTCCTCTGAATACGGTGAACGGTATTTGCCGACTGCGTTTCTCGTATTTGAGCATCCAGAGACCGTCAGTATCCCGAACATATGGGCAGGGATGAGACCTGGAGACATTGATGCAGCCAAAAAGAGATAGAGCGGGAATGAACAAGTCTATTCAGTGAACGGAGACTAATAATGAAGCTAGATCGAACAGGATTTCAGCGATTGTTTGTCGCCTTGCTGATGCTACCATTACTCTTGACAACAATACACCAAGGAGACGCCGAAGCGGCTAAACAGGAAAGCACAGCACCTCAAGCAACACAGCTAACCGATATTGTTATAGCCGGTCAGCCCTTAAACAACAAAATCAAACCGCTATTGATCGACGGTAAGCTGATGGTACCTCTCAAACCATACGCTGAAGCTGTGGGTGCAAGCTACCATTGGGACGCTAAACAAAAGCAGATTACGCTGCAAAAGTGGGCAGAACCCTTAATTCTTAAAGAGCAATTACGTAAGAACCAGCAGCAGCTGACCTTTAAGGTTGTAGGTAAAGATGTATATGTACCTCTTAGAGATGTGTCGCTTGAATTAGGTTATACGTTGGAGAAGACAAACACACAGATTCAGATCGAGCCACCGATTCACGGTAAACTAAAAGAACAATTGTATGAGGGGGATCTCGTAGCAGCACGCGAAGCGTTAATCCACTTAGAAACACGTTCTGTTCATCCTTATATAGAAGTTCACCGTCCCAACACTGAGCTTTTGTCTAGTGTCTACATGTTTCCTCAAGGTGAAGCATTACGGTATTTTACAGTGGACGGGGATGTGCTGAGTCTGGTTGAAGTGAAGGACGATTTTCCGATGGTCACCTATCAAGGGTATGTGGGAGCTCCCTTTGATAATACCTTTACGATGGAATACGATCCACTGGAGCTGTTTTTGGCCAATAAAGCCAAAGATCAGTGGGGAACCTATCCGAAATTTAATAAGCCGCTGATCTACAAGTATACTACAGGATGGGGAGATAGCAGCACTACTTTTTATGGGCGTGTTACTATAGATAAAAAAGAAGAACTGCTGGGAATGACTGGTGATCCGGTAACCGTACTCTCAGCCAATGCCAAAAAGATCATGAAAACCTTCAAGCTTCCGTGGGAATCGCGTACAGATACTCAGCAAGCGATGGAATAAGTTAAACAGCTACTACAAAAAAGCGTGTATCGTTGAAGTTAATTTAACTTCCAGGTACACGCTTTTTGCAATGATATGGGGAATTGATATTGTGATGTGCTCAAATCTTGATTAGGCATCATTTTCTGCTTCGAGGAATACGGAGATCAGAATACGAGCGTTGTTTTCTCCTACATTTTTGGCATAGTGGGGAATGGCCGCTCTCCAGCTAAAGGAATCTCCTGCTTCCAGAGTAGCTGAATCCTCACCCTGCTCCACGTATACTGTGCCCTCCAAAATAAAATGAATCTCATCTCCTGCATGAGCATGCTCTTCTTCTGTAGATGAGCCTGGCGGCATTTCAACGAGCATCATTTTGACGTTACCCTGCCCTCCCAAATGATCGACCTGGAGCTTGTTTTTTCCATACAACGTTTTACGGCGCTCGTCCTTGCGAATCACTTGCATTCGTTCCTCTTCTTTAAGAAGCAGAAAAGCGAGAGGTACATTAAGCGCATTAGCGATGCTGTCCAATGTAGCGATGGAAGGGGAGGTTTTATTATTTTCTACTTGACTCATAAACCCTTGAGATAGTCCGGTTCGTTCGCATATTTGCTGGATGGATAAATTTTTACGTTTACGAGCGGCACGAATGTTGCATCCTATACCCATTGAGCGTTCCTCCTTTTGGGAAATATAATGTATACTAATTTATTATTTATCATACCAAATAATTTGTTGACAGACTATAGTTTCTTATGCTAAATTCACATTACAAAATAATTATTACTATTACTAATAATTGAGTTTGATTCACACATATATGTTGCCGTATAGATTCGAACGTTATTATTTTTTTAACTAAGTTATTAGTAATATAAATTAATTATTCATATACGCTTGTATGAGTGTAATAAAACAAACAGAATGGAGAGATAACATGAGTTCGGCAAGCAGAAACGTTTCTACAATTATGCGGGTGGCGCTCGGAATTTTGTTTTTGGCACACGGAATTGCTAAATTCCAAATGGGGTTGGGTAATGTTGCGGGCTGGTTTTCCAGCATTGGCGTCCCAGGATTTTTAGGTTATGTCGTTGCGGTGATAGAGTTGGTCGGCGGGATTGCATTAATTCTTGGATTGCTTACTCGCTATGTATCCGGACTTTTAGTTATTGTATTGATCGGTGCCATTTTCACGGCCAAATTGTCCGGCGGGTTGATGGGGAATGGTCAAGGAGCTGGCTATGAGCTGGATATTGCTTTTATTCTGGTAGCTCTTCATCTCGTATTTGTACCGACAACTCGCTTGTCTCTGGATTCTTTGTTCAGTCGTCGTGGGTCAACAGAACAATAATTTCGTTTCATCCTTAGTCCTCCAATCCATGTAGAAAGAGGGAAATCTGATGACAGCACATATTCATGACAACACTAAAATCGGGCAGGTTTCATTAAAAGTTAGTAACTTGGAGCGTTCTATTCAATTTTACACTGAGTTCGTTGGTTTACAGCTTCTGCGTCAAACGGCGGATACGGCTGAATTGACTGTCGACGGAAAGCATGCGCTACTGATTCTTAAATATATTGAAAATGCAGTTATTCTGCCGCGCCAGTCCGTAGCCGGATTATATCACTTTGCTATTCTTCTACCGAACCGTGTAGCTCTTGGCCTGTCTTTGCGTAATTTGCTGGCTCATGAGATTGAAATTGGACAGGGAGATCATGATGTAAGTGAAGCACTATACATCCATGATCCCGATAATAACGGGATTGAAATCTATGCGGATCGTCCTCGTGATCAATGGAAAAGAGATGCAGATGGATTTTACATGATGGGAACAGGTTCCGTGGATGCAGAAGACCTGATTGCCATTTCTGAAAATATACCTTGGCAGGGGCTGCCACAGGGAACAGTAATTGGGCACGTTCACTTCCATGTATCTAATTTGCGCACAGCACAGCAATTTTATTGCGATGTGCTTGGCTTTGACATTACGTGCCGATACGGATCTTCAGCCCTGTTCGTTTCCGCGGGTGGCTACCACCACCATATGGGCTTGAATATATGGGCAGGTGAAGGAGCACCACCAGCTCCCGAGCAGGCTGCTGGATTGGATTATTTTGAACTGATTGTTCCAGACCAACAAGAATTGGATGCCATTACTGCTCGTTTGACTGCGGCAGGTTATGGATTACAAAAACGTGATGGGGCCCTGTATGTGGCTGACCCGTTCCGCATTCAAATTAAATTGGTTCAAGGTCAAACCATTTAACATAGCAGGAACGTAACAAAAAAGGGTATTCCTACAAGCCGTACTGGCTGGGAATACCCTTTTTTTATACTAAAACAAGCTCCAATCCAAATCCCGTGACATTGTCTCCAGCAAGTGTACCCCCGCTGTACTGTTGCCCATACGATTCAATGAAGGACCCACTAGCCCGATGCCGTATCGTCCGGGTACCATCGTCATTATACTGCCAGATACGCCGCTTTTGGCAGGGAGCCCGACTTGAATGGCGAATTCACCAGAGGCGTCATACATACCGCATGTTGTCATAAATGTTTTGGCGATCTGTACATAGCGACGGGGAATCAGAGGTATACCTGTGACCGGATCACGGCCGTTGTAGGCTAGTATGAGTCCCATACGTGCTAAATCTGTACAGTTCAATTTGACAGCACAATGTCTGAAATAGACGTCAAGCACATCCTCCACATGACCTCTTAAAATCCCCTTTTCCATTAGAAAATAAGCAAGGGAACGGTTTAAATGGCCTGTGGCTGATTCTGAATCGTAGACATCCTGATCATATTCCAATGTGTCATTATGAGTAAGCAGACGGAAAAATTGAAGGACACGGGCAAATCTCTCTTCTGGACTGTTTCCGCGAATCAGAGAGGAGACAGCAATTGCTCCAGCGTTAATCAGTGGATTAAACGGTATCCCCGGCTCAACCAGTTCTAGCTTTAGCATGGAATTAAAACGGTCCCCGGTAGGCTCCATCCCCACCTTAGAGAAGACAACGTCCTCTCCATTATCCATCAAGGCCAGAATGAGCGTAAATACCTTTGAGATGCTCTGCATCGTAAAATGTACTTCCGTATCTCCGGCTACCACGGTCTCACCCGCACCGTTCATTACCACCATACCCAGCGCGTCGGCCGGGGCTTTGGACAGTTCGGGAATATATGCTGCTACCTTGCCATGAATATACTCATGACGGCTTTGTTCTACCCATTCCGGCAGTTTGGTCTGTAATCTCTGCCACTCCGATGTCATTTCTTTTCCTCCAGTCGAGTAACCAATCTGTGGTATTTTATTGTAGAGCAAGAAGTAGCTATATACTTATTTTAAAGAAATTTTCAGTCGAAAAACAAGCTCTGATGTCATTTCTTTTTCTCCAGTTAAATATCCAACCTATTGTAATATCTGGATTATGGCTGACAGGAGAAGGAGATGATCTTAAACATGTTACACGGTATGTTAGCGGATTACCCGCGGGAGAAAACGATTCATCAATTGTTTGAGGAGCAGGTTGAGCGTACACCGGACCACGTAGCGGTTGTATTTGGGGACAAGCACTTGACGTATGCCGATCTGAACAAACAGGCCAATCAGCTTGCGCATGTTTTGCGAGCCAAAGGTATAGATAAAGACGAGCCCGTCGGGATCATGGTTGACTGCTCGTTGGAGATGATTATCGGGATTTTCGGAATTTTAAAAGCCGGGGGAGCCTATGTGCCGATTGATCCGCAATATCCCAAGGAACGTATACGCTATATGCTGACGGATTCCGGCGCAACCCTCCTGTTGACCCGGCTTCCAATCCACAACCCATTGGAGCTCGACAGTCTTGTACTGGATTTGATGGACAAGCGGAATTATGGAAAAGAAACAGGCAATCTCACATCTATTCAAGGTTCCGATACGCTCGCATGCATTATGTATACGTCCGGTTCTACGGGCGAACCTAAGGGAACCTTAACGATGCACTACAACATTACACGTGTTGTTAAAAAGCCAAATTACATCCATTTCTCGACAAAAGATAGGATATTGCAAGTGTCCAGTTTTTCGTTTGATGGTGCTACATTTGGTATTTATGGGGCTTTGCTTAATGGGGGCACTCTTGTTTTGAGTACACAGGATCAATCTATGAATGCACGGGAGCTATCAAATATACTACGTACACAACAGATTACAAAATGCTTTGTCACGACGGCTCTTTTTAATGCATTGGTGGATATTGACCCCGGCTGCTTTGCAACCATTGAAACCTTGCTATTCGGTGGTGAGAAGGTGTCGGTCAGCCATGTACGTAAAGCGTTCGCTGTTCTGGGTCCCGGCCGTTTAATTCATGTCTATGGGCCGACGGAGAGCACGGTATTTGCTACGTATTATCCGATTGATCATTTGGACGAAAATGCAAATACTGTGCCGATCGGCAAACCAATTAGCAACACGAAGATTTATGTCTTGGATCAAGAGCAGCGTCCTCTGCCGCAGGGAGTTGCAGGCGAATTGTACATCGCTGGCGATGGATTAGTTAAAGGTTATTTGAATCGTCCAGAGCTGACAGCAGAGCGGTTTATTCAGTCTTCACGGGTACCTGGAGGCAGGTTGTATCGTACCGGAGATTGGGTACAAGAGCAAGCGGACGGAAACATCGAATATATTAGCCGGATCGACGGTCAAGTGAAAATACGGGGGTACCGAATTGAGCCAGGAGAAATAGAGTCGCATCTATTAAAAATAAATGATATACAACAAGCGGCTGTTATTACCCGCGAAAATGAGGACGGTCAGAAGCAACTGGAAGCGTACTTTACAGCGACCACAAAACTGACAACAGATGAAATTAAATTTGCTCTCTCTATAAAACTGCCGAATTACATGATTCCCTCTTTTTTTACTCAATTAGAGCAGATGCCACTGACACTGAATGGTAAGCTGGATCGCAAGGCACTGTTGGCCCTTCAAGGAAATATGCATGCTGGAGCAGAATATGTCCCTCCTGAGCCGGGACTGGAGACGAAGCTGATGGATATCTGGCAGGATGTATTGGGACTGCAGCAGATCAGTGTTTTAGATAGCTTTGTCGACCTCGGTGGACATTCTATTCATGCGCTTACATTAATGTCAAGGATGGAGTGGGCAGGATATCACGTCACTTTAACAGACATTTATCACTATAAAACGATTCGGGCCCTCGCTGATTACCTTCGTTCAACACAGAATAGTGTTATCGGGTCCCAACAGCAGCAGGGCATCATTAAAACAAGGCATCAGCTGATGTCTTGGCTTCACCAAGAAACGGATGGTGTTTTTGAGTGGGTGAAATACCAAGTAAGGGATTTTATTCACGAAGTTAGAGATATTCAGGTGCTTTACTCCGACATGGTGGCTGACGTTAACCATATCATGCGGATTATGGACGGAAAAGTAGCTCCAGAGCTACTGCCACACTATATTGTACCACTGCATCTAAGAGCTGAAATGGCTGATCAATACTGGACGATGGATGAAGAGGAATTTTTCCAGCGTCTAGGCTTAAAGAGCATGAATTCGAATCCAGTGGAAAGTTTACGCAAGCAATTGGAAGATGATTATTTGAAAAAAGATCAGTTTCTTAAAAGAGGGGAAGCGGCACAAGAATATCCGCTAAGTGGAATTCAACAAATGCAAATTTCGTTTCAAACACCACCAAGTTTAGGTGTATTTAGGCTGGATGAGTGTGTAAATTATAATTTTTTGAATCAGGCCTACAATCATTTTGTCCAAAGTCAAGGATTACTAAGGAGTGTTCCGACCCAAAGAGATGGATGGACTTATTGGAGGGAATACGTACTGCCTAGTGATAATGTGCCAAGACTTAACATTATTGACGTATCAGCTTACAATCCATGTGGCCCCCTTATGGAAATGATAAATGATTATGTTACAAATACCCGATTCGCCGGAGAGCAAATGTTATTCCACATGTTTGTGCTGAAACGGAACCTGCGTGAACATTATGTCATTACTATTTATCATCATGCGATATGCGACCGGGTGACCTCGGAAGTAGCTGAGCGACAGCTGATTGCTTGCTACAGGAGTCTACTTCAAAATCGCTCCCTTCCTACGGATGAAGTGAAGCCCTATGTGGAGTATGTTAGACAAATCCAAAGTGGACCAAAAGGAATCACGGAACCAGAATTAATATCATCTTTTAATTTGGAAGCGTTCCAAAAAAGCAAGCAATACATCTTCCAAGCCCCGAAGCTTCGAACGAGCACAGAAGCCTACCTGTTTAACGTATGCATTCCCGCTGCAAATCCTTCTTTAGAGCTGGCGCTTTATGTCTATACAAGGGGCCTGCAAACTTATTTAGGTATGGATAAGCTGCCATTGTTATTTTTATATGATGGAAGAAGATACGACGAGGAAGCTTATTATAACACGACCGGTGAATTTATTGATTTTGTGCCTATGCTGTTGGATCTGAAGCAAAATCCAGATGAAATGATGCAGTCTGTCAGAAGCAGACTGGATTTATTAAAATACCATACGATCAATTTTATGCATCTTCTTACAAGCCCTGATTACGAAGACAAGTGGAAACGGAGCAGAACACTTGCACAGTTGGGGAAGCAGTATGAGCAACTGGATTTATTCATGTTTAACTATTTAGGAAACAGCACGAAGGCAGGCTCAAAATACAGCAATTATTATGATGATACCGTTATAAAGCAACCGAATCCACTGCCGATCCATTCACTGTTCAATTGCATTGCTTCTTCCTACACGGATGGTCTTATCTTTTCTATACGATGCAGTTACGAGATAGAAGTAGAGGAAGTCAGGACCGCTTTTTATCAAGCTGCTGGTATAGCATCCCGGATAGGGGAGGTACAATAAGTGATAGAGTCATCCACTATACCTAGTCAGAGTGGGTCTGATAGACCACGACGTTATTTGCCTTTATTTTCTCACTCCAGTAGAAATATCTCACAGTCCGCAGGCCACAATCAAGTGCTTTACGGCATTCGTTTGGAGACAAGACAGGTCCAAGCGATTATAGGATTTGTACAGGATCATCAAATGGGCATGCCTTCCTTTATAACAGCCATATGGTCCGTACTGGTATCCCATTACGCCAATCAATATACTTTGCCTGTTGTATATTCTATGATATCCGACAAAGAAGAAAAAGGAGATCGTCTGGATTATCCGCTACTCATTCATATACAAAGGGAAGATGATCTTTTCTCTTTGATACAAAGGGTACAATTGGATTGGAACAAACGGCATACCAGCGGCGATTGGAAAGAGGATTCTTCGCAGCAGACTAAAGTCGATCCTCGATCAGGGGGAGAGAAGGATTTCTTCAATGTGGGTATCACAGAAATGTGTGATGATCATTTCCTATCTCCAGGTTCAAATGTGAAAGCACAGGCTCTCTTACGAAATATAGATCAGCGAGAAATCGCACTCTGCTACCATTATGATGCGGATGTATTGGAGTGCGCAATACAGTATGATGGCAATCGTTTTGGAGAAAAACAAATCGCTAGCTTCGCAGGCCATTTTCAAACATTGCTGGAAAATGCACTCCTTTTTCCGCAGAAAAAGATACTATTTCACCCCATGCTGACCACGGAAGAACGCGAACAGATGCAACAATGGAATGATACAGAACAAGCCTATCCTTTGGATAAAACGGTGGTTCAATTGATCGAGGAGCAAGCTGATCGAACACCCAATGCGATCGCTTTGGAGTTTGGTGAGCAGAAGCTGACCTATTATGAGTTAAATCACCGGGCAAATCAAATCAGCCACATGATTATAGAGTCGCATTTGCTGCAAGGACATGGCTCTCTGCCGGCTGGCACGCTGATTGCTATCATTATGGACAGGAGCGCAGATGTGCTCCCGTCAATGCTCGGAGTTATGAAAGCAGGAGCTGCTTACCTTCCGGTCGATCCCCAATATCCTGGAGAGCGGTTGCGATTTATTTTAGAAGATGCACAGGTCCAAATGATTATAACGCACAGTCAATTAGTAAGTAGAATAAATCCATATATTTCTCAACTGGGTATGAAACCACATACGCTGATTTGTGTGGATGAATGCTCGGAGCAACAGGACTGCTATCCTTACGAAAATTTGCAGATCGGGCTGAAGCAGAATGATCTGGCTTATGTCATCTACACATCCGGGTCTACCGGAAAACCGAAGGGAACTCTCATTGAACATGCTGGCTTGGTTACGTTGATCCCTTATCTTGTTGAAAAGTTTGGTATTACGTCCGACTCAAGAGTCATGCAATTCGCCTCCATGAGTTTCGACGCTTCGGTCTACGAATGGATCGGCACGTTATCAGTAGGCGGGACTTTGGTTGTCCTTTCAGACGATGAACTACCACCTTATGCAGACATTTCAGATATTCTTGCAGAGAAGAAGATCCATATTGCCATGCTGACGCCATCGGTGCTCCGAACAATGAAACATAGAGAATTGCCCAAATTGCGTACACTTGTATCTGCTGGAGAACCCTGTACACCTGATATTGTCGACTATTGGGGAAGAGGAAGACGATTTGTGAACGCTTACGGGCCGACCGAAGTAACGATTATTTGTGCTACTTCTGTCTGCCAGCCAGGAAAAGAAATTACGATTGGCAAACCCGTTTATAACAAACGTTTATTCGTCTTGAACTCATTCGGCAATCCTGTGCCTGTCGGCGTTCCCGGCGAACTATGGGTAGGGGGCATTGGGCTTGCTAGAGGATATTTGAATCGTGAGGAACTGACTCGAGAACGATTCGTTCACAAAGAGATTGCAGTCAGCAGTGAACATCCGTCACACAGTGAGCGGTTATATAAAACCGGGGACATTGTGAAATGGACGCCGGATGGAGAACTGGTATTTATAGGGCGTAGTGATGAACAGATTAAAATCAGAGGGTATCGTATCGAACTGGGTGAAATAGAATATCAGCTACGCCAACATCCTGACATCGGTCAATGTGTCGTTCAAACCTGGAAGGACGGGTCATACCATAAACTGGTAGCTTATTATACTGCTCTAGAAGAACTGAAAGAGGCGGAATTGACGCAGCACTTGGGTGCTGTATTACCAGTTTATATGGTTCCATCATATTTTTGTTATTTGGAGTATTTTCCGGTAAATAGAAATGGAAAAGTCGACCGTGTGGCTCTCCCTGATCCGAAGAGCATCTTATTTCTTCAAGCTGATGAAGTTGTGGAAGCAGACGAGGATGATCTTGAAAAGCGTTTGCTTAGGATTTGGCGACAGATTTTAAAAAGGGGAGATATCGGAGTTAACGACCATTTTTACGCTGTTGGGGGAGATTCAATTCTTGCCATTCAGGTCGTATCTATAGCCAGAGATCACGGTATGATACTTACTCCAAGACTAGTGGCAGAGCATCCAACTATTAAGAAATTAGCTACTGTTGTTACTTGGACAAACAGTAATCAAACGGAAGAGCTTATGGTTGATTTGACAGGCGAATTTGGCTTGACACCGATTCAGCAGTGGTTTTTCGAGCAACAGTTTGTAGAGCCGCATTATTTCAATCAATCCCAGCTGTTTGTGCTCCGTGATTTTGATCCTGTGAGATTGGAAACTGCCATTAATCAATTGATTCGATTACATCCAGAGCTTTCGACGGAGATCGTGGTCAGGGAACATGTGTATTGGCAGCGCTACCGAACGGATACTTCCATCCAACTGGCTAGCTATACCCTTCAACAAATTGATTATACTGAATCCGAAATTTTAAGCATATGTGATGCGTGGAACAGACAATTGAATTATGAGACCGGCGCTATGATATATGCAGGAGTAATCCAAGGTCATCCTGATGGTAAAGCTCGTTTATTTATGACTATACATCATCTGGTCATTGATGGAGTTTCCTGGAGAATATTGGTTCAGGAATTGTGTCAATTGTATCAGGGGACTGCACTGCCGCCCGTTTTAAATCCATACAAAAAGTGGCACTCTGTATTGATGAGTTATTCTGAACATAAGGATACGTTAAGTCATATTGAGTATTGGAAAATAGTACAGCACCAAGCTGCAGCATTTGTGCTGCCAGTAGACCATTACCCGGCTCATAAAAAGAGCAGTGCATCGTCGGAATTGGTTACGATGCTTACTTTCGACGATACGGAGCTGCTTTTGCACCATTGCTCCCAGGCTTACCATACTGAGATCAACGATTTGCTGCTTACAGCTTGGTCCTTGGCACTCTCCGATTGGTCTGGACAGACAACGATTGCATTTCGCTTAGAAGGTCATGGACGTGAGCATTTTGTATCCGATATAGACCTTACAAGAACTATCGGTTGGTTTACCTCTATGTTTCCGGTATGCATTCGGATTCTGGATAGCGGCTCTTTGGGAGCGACGATTAAATCTGTCAAAGAGCAATTGCGCTATATTCCTCACCGTGGTATGTCATATGGTGCTTTGAGATACTGCCACCCGCACGAAGAAGTCCGTTCCGAGTTAGCAGCTTCTGAACCTCAGGCTCTTTTTAATTACTTGGGCCAATTTGATCAGGGTAATATGAACGATTCAGACGAATGGCTAGAGTTTACACGTGACGCAGCACAGGATTATAGCTCACCGCTTAATCATGGAACAAGCCTATTGGAACTCAATTGTTCCATAGTTCATGGCAAGCTGCATCTGTTTATGAAATATAGCAAATGTCACTATGAAGAAGTAACTATAACTCAATTGCTAGAAGCTTTTATAACACGTCTGCTTGCTATTATCGAGCATTGCAGCCAGGCTGAATACGAAGAATTCACGCCTAGTGATTTTCCATCCGTGTCCCTGGAACAGCATTCGCTCGATCAGATCGTAAAGACATATCACTTGCAACATGGTCTTGATAAAATGCTGTATCTAAGTCCCTTACAGGAAGGACTACTGTTCCATTACTTGGACCATCCCGCCTCCGATCAATATTTCGTGCAGGTTCGTTGGAAATATCATGGCAGGCTAGAGGTAGATCGTTACCGGGAAGCCTGGAACAGCGTCATTGCCGAAAATGATAGCTTGCGGACTTGCTACATTTGGGAGACGTTGGACAAGCCCATACAATGTATTGTCCGAAATGCAGAATTGGAATGGACGTTTTTGGATTTTGAAGCAGAGCAACCAGAGCGGCAACAAGAGCATATCGAACGCTGGATGACAATGGATCGTAATCGCCGTTTTGATCTAACTCAGCCTGCGTTCCGCCTAACCCTAATTCAGATTGCTTCGAACGAATGGACGATGATTTGGAGTTACCACCATATTTTGCTGGACGGTTGGAGCCTGCCGCTACTACTGAATCGGGTACATGAGCTCTATGCTTGCAGCCTGCAAAATCGGATACCTCAACGTAACTTGAACCGTTCTTTTGAATCTTATATTCGTTGGCTAAATAATAAGGATCGCACGGAGGCCGAGACATTCTGGAGGGCATATTTGGCCGACGTAACGGAGCCGACACGACCACCGATAGAAAAAGGTACACTTCCCGATGTACATCAACCGATAGAGAACCAGCAGATCGAAACGCTTATTATCGATTCAAGACGAACCAAGCAGATCGCTGATTTTGTACAGCAAGTACAAGTTTCGCTAAATACACTGGTACAGTTCGCATGGGGCAAAATGCTACAAGTCTATCATGATGCCGATACAACCATTTTTGGCATGGTGGTATCCGGGAGAGGATCGGATCTTGCACAAGCGGATCGGATCACAGGTATGCTGATTAATACACTGCCTTTAGTCATGCACTGGAATGTGGAGCAAACCATCACGGAGTATGTACAACAGCTGCACCAAACCATTCAGAAACTAAACGACCACAGTTATGTGAGTCTGAACGAATTGAAGAGCTGGTCTGGTATTCAAGGACATGCCATGTTTTATAGCATCGTGGCATTCGAAAATTATTTGAACGACTATCGGCAGCCTGAAAATGAATTGAAGATGTCAGCTATGGAGGAACGAGAGAAAACGAATTATCCAATGACGATCACCGTGGCTCATGACGGGGAACAGATCATCATCAAGTTTATATATGACGCAGATCGACTGAAGCAAGAAACGGTTAGCCGATTGGCAGAACAACTACAAAATACGGTGCAGTATGTGCTGGAATATCCGAATCACACCGTCGGAGACGTTTGCTTCATGAATAAGGATGAATATGATCGAATCGTCTATGACTGGAATAATACGTATACAGCATATCCCAGAGATCGTTCGATTGTTGACTTATTTCAGGAGCAAGCAAAGCTGCGGTCTTCACAGCCAGCAGTAATCGCGCACAATCAGGTTATGTCCTACCACAGCCTAAACCTCATGTCTCAGCACATTGCCAACAGGTTAGCGGATGATGCTAATGCCAGTAGTCATGGAAAGTTTATTGGAGTTTACTTGCCGCGTTCTCTTGAATTCATTGTTTCCATCCTGGCGATCATGAAAGCGGGATATGCCTATGTTCCTATTGATCCTGATTTTCCGGCAGAAAGAACCCGAGAATTAATCAAGGATGCTGGACTGGACACTATCCTCACTTCACAGGAAGGAACAAAACGTATCTCGGAAGCTTGTAAGGGAATCCGTTTAACATTGATTGATACAGAACATTTTGACCAAAATGGAGTTGTACAACAGGAAAAGAAGGAAAATAGGGTTGCTCCCAATGACCTTGCTTATCTCATGTATACGTCCGGATCGACGGGAAAACCGAAAGGCATAATGGTGGAACATCGCAATGTCATTCGCTTGGTCAAAAACACTTGTTATTTCCCATTTTCCTCTGACATCAGATTACTCTATACGGGTTCGCCTGTTTTTGACGCTTCTACGTTTGAAATTTGGGGGACGTTGCTGAATGGCGGCCAGCTGTTTGTGATTTCCAAAGACGATCTTCTAAATATCCATGTGCTGGAGCAGCGGATAAAGGAGTGGAGAATTAATACCCTATGGTTAAGTTCTGCCCTGTGTAATCACTGGATTGAAGAAAATGAAAAGCTGTTTGCTGGGCTTCAATGGTTGGTCGTAGGTGGGGAAATTTTGTCGGTTAAACATATCAATCGTATCCGGCTCGCCTATCCGCAACTCTCGATTCTCAATGCATACGGTCCTACGGAGAACACCACTTTTTCGACGAGCTACCGGATCGAAAAGCCATTTGAGCAGAATATTCCTATCGGTAAGCCCATAAGTAATTCAACTTGTTATATTTTGGACAAACGGGGCCGTGTTCAGCCTGTCGGAGCAGTCGGGGAATTATACGTGGGAGGAGACGGGGTGGCGAGGGGGTATTGGCAGCAAAACCAATTGACACAGCATGCGTTTACTCCAAATCCACACCGCTCTGCCAAAGATCGTGAAAGAGGCACAAATTTAGTATTATATCGTACGGGAGATCGAGTGAGATGGTTGCCAGACGGGAATATCGAGTATATCGGACGGGCTGATGATCAGGTAAAACTCCGCGGATATCGAATCGAACTCGGAGAAGTCGAGTTCCGTCTTAGCAGCTATCCTGCGATAAAAGAATGCCTGGTCCTTATGCAGGAGGTTCATGGTGATCTCCGAATGTTCGCTTACTATACAACGGAAGAGGAAGAACGAGAGGAACAGCTTCATGCTTTTATGGCCGACGTTCTGCCATCATATATGCTGCCGTTTCGTTACATTTGGCTAAAATCGTTCCCATTAACGATTAACGGGAAAATTGATCGCAAAAAGCTTCCTTTACCTGAAATCCATAGCGATAAAGAAGCAAGTGCTGGACCGTGGACTGAATTGGAGCAAACCATAGAAGAAGTTTGGAGCATGGTCCTGAAGCTAGATTACATTGGCAAGAATGAAGACTTTCACACGTTGGGAGGACATTCACTCCATGCATTGCGCATAGCCAGCCTGCTGCAAAAAAGCGGATATTCAGTTACGGTTAACCAGATATTTCGCGAACAGACGATCGAACGTTTGGCACTTTCGTTGAGCAATGCAATGACGGATACAGCGGCCGCCCTCTTTCCAAACATGGATAACCCGTATATTCAGTCTATAAGAAAAACATACCCGTATGACGGATTTCCACTGTCTGCTGTACAAAAACGTTTTTTCCAAAGAGATCTTGTGAATCGCAACATGTTTAATGTACCTTACCTGGCTCGGCTCAAAAATTACATTCCTACAGAATTGCTGAACCCGTCGATTGAACAACTATCGAGCAGACATGGGGCGTTACGGCTGTCATTTGCTCAACTGGAGGATGATGAATGGTATCAATTTGAGCAGAAAATAAGTGTACAACAGGTGGTTTCTTACGTGGATTTGCGCATGGTTTCGGGATCACATGACGCCTATATTTCCGACTACTGCTCGAAAGTGCAGCATGAATTCGATATCAAGGAAGGACCTTTATGGAAGGTTGTATGGTTTGAGCACTATTACGACGAGAGCCAACAGGTGTTATTGCTTCTGTTCCATCATTTAATTTTTGACGGAATCTCTATAAACATTTTTTTAGAGGATTTGAGACATCTTCTCTTGCCGGGACAAGGGAGTAATCTGGCGCTACATGTGGAGGAGGGAAGCAGTTATCGGGATTGGTGCATGGCGTTGACGCAATATGCGGCGAAAGACACTTTTTCTAAAGCATTCACTTTTTGGAACAGGATTGTAGAAGGCGGACAATCTTTGCAGGTTGACACGGAATCTGAGGCACAGCCTCTCCATCGCCACATGAAAACTATAACGCTTGATTTACTTGAAGGAGAAGAGCATCTTCAGCTATTAAAGGCATTGGCTGTAAAGCATCAAACTACACCACTGAGCATCCTACTAACGGCATTATCACAGGCTTGTTTTCAATTGAAAAACCAATCGGATTTGCTGCTGCATGTCATGTCTTATCAACGTGAGTCCTTTTTGCCGGGTATTGTGATTGATCGTACTATTGGTTTTTTTGCTGGAGCATATCCCCTTCGTATTCAGATCCCGGCAGGAGATCAGTCGGACAATTGGGAAATGGCACTGAGACATGTCATACACATGTTGCAGCATGTTCCATCTGAAGGCATGGATTACTTTATTTTACGTTATATGATACAGGATGTTTATCCAAATACGAAACCACTGAGAGACGGAACGCACATGCTTTTCCATTACCAATCAGAGGAAATGAACGGAATAGCTGATGATTTGTATGAGCCTTTATCGATTTCTTACGGAAGCACGAATGCGGCGGACAACCCCTCTGCTTACAAGTTAAATATGACGGCAGACCTTAGACGAGATAGATTAAGTTTAACCTGCTATTATAGTTCACTGCATTATAAGGATCAGACGATCGCAGAGCTAATACGCTTTATATCCGAATATCTGTATCGAAGCATTGGTGTTCGACCATATAGCATGATAATGGAGGGAGCCACAGATTATGAAAATATATGAATTTTGCCCTTTTTTCAATGAAAATCGCATTGCAGAGATTAAAATAAAAGAAAATGCCAGCTGGATCGACGAACTGCACGTAATCGAAGCCAACAAGACATTCAGCTATTTGGATAAGCCCTGCAACTTTAATCCAGGTTATATAGGTCCAAAGGTCTTTCACCATCCATTTCATGCGGATGAACTGTTTCGCGCACCTGAAGAGCATTCATTGTATTTTGATGTGGATCGCTGCGGCGCAGATCACTTTGACCACTGGTACTGGAGTCTGCTCAGTCATAACAGTGCGTTTCACAATGAAGCTTGCCAAAGAAACAGGAGCACCTTTATTTTGCAGGAAAAGGTTGAGGATGATGATGTGATCATCTTGGCTGATTTCGATGAGATCATTGACAGCCGGATGGCGGATCGTATTGTTGCGGAAGTGAAGAAAAATCATATTATGACGATAAAAATGCACTATTCTGTATTTTTCCTGAATCTTTTTTGCCAATCTAATCATGGTGCTCCTCATTGGAGCTATCGCGTGTTTGCTATGACCGGACGCTACTTCAAAAGTATGCCTTTCTCACCCGATTATCTCAGGAAAAAGGGGATTGCTGAAGCGTTGTATCATGACATTTATTGTCTGAAGGAGCCGGCTGGATTCCATCATTCGTGGCTTGAATATCAGAAAACTGCACTTCCCAAACTGCAAGCATTTGCCGCCAATGTAGAAGATAAAAGTATTTTGAATGCAGAGTATATTGATCAATGCTTACAAGATAAAAAGCTGTACTATATCGACACCGAACTTTATGTTGATAACTCAAAATCGTTTTTGAGCAGCCTACAGGAGCTCGAAACCGATGATCTTTGGTACAAGTAAAGTGAAAGAGATCAAATAAAAAAACTGCCGACAGGATCGGCAGTTTAGTTTAAAGCCTTCTGATGGTTCAGTTTGATTCATCGGAAGGTTATTTTGCTATGTACTTGAAATCAATAGTAGCTGCTGGAGTTCAATGAGCTTATAATAGCAGGCAATAGAGCAACAGCCATAATGATATAGATCACAATTACAATAGCAGCCCAAAGAAGACCTGCCTTAGCGTAGTTCGCTTTGCTCGGATTCGTCGAGCCGCTAAAAGCCCACACAAACAGCATAACAAGCCCAACTACCGGTATAGCCATCAGGAGTAAACTGATCATCCACTCCTTGAATGAAACAGGTGGCGGGTAAACAGGGGCTGGTCTGGATGGTGCTCCTTGTTGATTGTGTTGCGGATTAAACTGGTTAGACAATTGAATCTTCTCCCTACGTGTTTAGTATGTTGTGTTTCCTATATTGACCAAAACATCATACATGATATGACAATAAGCAACAAGAAAAATTCAGTAAACAGTCTAATAGTACTATCACATGATCAAAAATAGGTCTATACACCCTATTGACGAAGCATTATTTATATATTATTGTATTGATATTAACATTTTGTTTTTATCAATTTATTCAAATTAAAAATTACATAAAGCATTCGTTGCTTGCTTGTGAAGCAAAAGCGAGGATGCCCCAAATATGAGCAGGTGGGTGACACAAATGAAAGATAAATTGAAACACAATCACAGTGGCTTGACGGAAGAGCAATTTCTGGCCCTTTATGATGCGAATCAATATGAACGCCCATCCGTAACGGTAGATATGCTGCTATTTACTGTAATGGATCAGCTCCAGCAAAATTACCGTAAGCTACCGGAGAAGACACTTCAGCTTCTATTGATCCAAAGAGGAGAGCACCCTTTTATAGGACAATGGGCGTTGCCTGGCGGTTTTGTAGACATGAATGAAAGCCTCGAAGAAGCTGCACGACGCGAGCTTAAAACCGAAACCAATGTAGATCAGATTTATATGGAGCAGCTGTATACTTGGGGAGATGTGGCACGTGATCCGCGTATGCGGGTGATCAGCTGCGCTTATATGGCGTTAGTTGATCATGAATCCTTGGAGGTACAGGCAGGGGATGATGCCGCAGATGCTCAATGGTTTGAACTGGATTACAGTGTGGTTCAGGAGACGCGGACGAATCAACCGGAAGGTTATACATGGGAGCAAAACATTGACATTACATTGAAGCATGCGGACATCCTCCTGTCAGCCAAAGTGAAAGTAACTGAAATTCTTAAGGGGAAAACCATAGAAATCAAGCGAGAAGTGCTGGAGTCACAGGGAATTGCTTTTGATCATGCCAAAATTATTGCGTATGGTATTGAGCGTCTGCGCAGCAAAATTGAATATACAGATATTGCGTTTCACCTGATGCCAGCTCTGTTTACACTGAGTGAACTTCAGCAGGTGTATGAAATTATTTTAGGTAAGGAGCTGTTGGCCGCAGCTTTTCGTCGTAAAATAGCAGATCTCGTGGAAGAAACCAATGAATACAGGAAGGCGGCCGGGCATCGTCCGTCCAAGTTATACCGATTTAAGCCACGGTCACGTTTTATATAGCATAAAAGAAAGAAGAAGTGAGGAATATTTATGGAAAAGTTTACATTTTTTTATCGCAGTCATTCGCCATTTTCGCAATGGTACCCTTGTGAATTTGTCGTGGATGGGTTGGAGTTTAACTGTGCCGAGCAATATATGATGCTAAAAAAAGCGCAGCTTTTTGGAGACGAAGAGGCAGCCCTGAAAATTATGCAAGCCCCCACCCCAAGGGAGCAAAAAGCCCGTGGTCGCAGTGTGCGCGGATTTGACCAATCCTTGTGGGAAGCAAATTGCCAGCAAATTGTGTATGACGGAAATTATGCCAAGTTTACCCAAAATCAGAATTTGCTCAAGCACCTGCTTAAAACGAAGGGAACTACTCTGGTTGAGGCAAGTCCGACGGACACCATTTGGGGTGTAGGCTTGGCTGAAAATGATGCTCGTATACGGCACCGGAAGCTATGGCGGGGTACGAACTGGCTGGGGGAAATATTGACGAATTTACGTGAGGATTTATTGCAAAAGGAGGATTAGTCACCATGAAAAACACAATGAATTCCCGGAGTAATCGGGATGTTCGATCATATATGGCGCATGAAACACTGTCCATTTTGGAAAATGGGCATTATACGAATACCAAACAGGTACAAGTAAATATAGCAAAAGAGGTAGAAAATGCGGTCACAGGCTCGAAGCTATATAGACCTTCTCAACTGGTAGCCATAAAGCAAGAGGCAGAGCAAAGAATAAAAAGTATATGGGGAGCTTCTTCCGATGTAGTCGAACAGGCGGTCATTGGAAAGATAGAAGTTACGGGAGAAAGTACGTTGCAGGCCGCACATAGACTTCAGGTCGAAGAGAAGCGGGAACACGTAGCGTGTTTGAATTTTGCATCAGCCAAAAACCCCGGGGGCGGATTCCTTGGAGGCAGCCAGGCTCAAGAGGAAAGCTTGGCTCGTTCGTCCGCGCTGTATCCTTGCATTTCACAAATGGAGGAAATGTATCAACATAATCGGAAGCTGCGGAGCTGTTTTTATTCAGATTATATGATTTATTCTCCCCAAGTTCCTGTTTTTCGGGATGATCAGGGAACATTGCTGGAAAATCCGTATTTAGTCGATTTCCTGACCGCGCCTGCTGTGAATGCTGGAGTCGTGCGTGAACGGGAGCCAGAGCAGGTCAATCGGATTGGAGAAGTCATGTTGGAGCGTATCCGTTATATTTTGGGAATGGCCATGCAAAATGGTGTAGAACATCTTGTGCTTGGTGCTTATGGTTGTGGGGTATTCCGCAATAAGCCGGAAGAGGTTGCCGACTGGTTTAAGCAAGTGCTTGTAGCTGAAGGATATGGACTGCTGTTTGAACAGATTGTGTTTGCAGTATTGGACCACAAAACAGAGCAGCGTACTTTAAACAGTTTTAAAAATGCTCTATCCTGATATCAGAGACATATTAACCATTAATACTGATGAAATAGGAGAGTGCTGAATGAACCCATCTTCCAACATTACCTGGCATGTATCAGAAGTGGATAAGCAAGCTCGACAGCTTCTGAACGGACATAAGAGTCCGGTGCTTTGGTTTACGGGGCTGTCTGGCTCGGGAAAGTCAACGGTATCCTCCACACTCGAAAAAGCGTTATATGCACGAGGGATACGTACGTTTATTTTGGATGGGGATAATGTTCGGCATGGTTTGAATCGCAATTTGGGTTTCCTACCCGCTGACCGCAAAGAAAATATTCGTCGTATAGCGGAAGTGTCCAAGCTAATGGCACATGCGGGGGTTCTAACGATTTGCGCTACCATTTCGCCTTATCGTGAGGATCGTGAAATGGTAAAGGACATTTTACAACAGGAAGGCTGCTACGAGATTTATATCCAATGCAGTCTAGAGGAATGTGAACGTCGTGATCCAAAAGGAATGTACAAGAAAGCACGAGCCGGAGAAATTCATCATTTTACGGGGATTGATGCTCCATATGAAGTACCGCTGGAACCTGATTTAATCGTATCCACTGAAGGTCGGGAGGTAAGTCAGTCGGTACAGGATATTCTGGACTTTCTCGATAGAAAGCAGCTCCTATTATGATTTTATGATGAATTCCATATGAATATTGTCTGAAAGTCTCCATAACAAAACCTAAGAAGTGATCAATGTAATTATTACAGAACGTAAAAAATTCAAGTCATTTTATTGTAAATAAATAGAGCACGTATTACGGCAAGCCTTATGGGGCTTGCTTTTTCTTTTTTTAATTTAAACTAATTCTAAATCCTAGATTATAATAATTATAAAAAAGTATTGATTTTTATTTGTGCACAATTTATAGTGAAAAGCACATGGTCAACCAATTCATTCAAGAGGTGATTTCAATTATGAGTAACCAACCAACGAACCTGACTACAAGCTGGGGCGCTCCTGTTGGAGATAATCAGAATTCGATTACAGCAGGCTCACGTGGTCCCACATTAATTCAGGATGTGCATCTGCTGGAGAAACTGGCGCATTTTAACCGGGAGCGTGTACCGGAACGTGTTGTTCATGCTAAAGGTGCGGGGGCGCACGGATATTTTGAAGTCACTAATGATTTGTCTTCATATACAAAAGCAAGCTTCTTGTCCGAAGTGGGCAAGCGTACACCGATGTTTATCCGTTTTTCTACTGTGGCAGGTGAGTTAGGCTCGTCCGATACTGTACGTGATCCACGTGGATTTGCGGTAAAGTTTTATACAGAAGAAGGAAACTATGATCTCGTGGGCAATAATACACCTGTCTTTTTTATTCGGGATGCTATTAAATTTCCTGACTTTATTCATACGCAAAAACGTCATCCCCAAACGCATTTAAAAAACCCGAATGCGGTCTGGGATTTCTGGTCCCTATCTCCTGAATCACTGCATCAGGTAAGTATCCTGATGTCTGACCGCGGTATTCCCGCTACACTTAGACATATGCATGGTTTTGGCAGCCATACATTCAAGTGGGTAAACGCACAGGGACAGGCCGTATGGGTGAAATATCATTTTAAAACAGAACAAGGTATACAAAATCTTGATGTGGATTTAGCTGCGAAAATTGCCGGTGAAAACCCGGATTATCATATACAAGATTTGTTTAATGCGATTAAAAAGGGCGATTTCCCGGCATGGAAACTTTATGTGCAGATTATGCCTATAGAAGATGCGGATACGTACCGTTTTGATCCATTCGATGTGACCAAAGTATGGTCTCAAAAGGATTACCCGCTGATCGAGGTAGGACGCATGGTGCTGAATCGCAATCCTGAGAACTACTTTGCTGAGGTAGAGCAGGCGACATTCTCACCCGGTTCATTTGTTCCTGGTATTGAGGCATCCCCGGATAAGATGCTGCAAGGACGCCTGTTTGCCTATGGTGACGCACATCGCTATCGTGTAGGCGCAAACCATAATGCGTTGCCCATCAATCGGCCGCATGCGGAAGTACACAACTACCAACGCGATGGTGCATTGCGCAGTGACAGTAATGGCGGGGGATCTGTCTATTATGAGCCTAATAGTCTCGGTGGACCGAAAGAATCACCAGCTCACAAAATTGCTCCTTTTGAAGTGTCTGGCGAGGCACAAAGTGTAGCCTATGATCATCACGATCACTACACACAACCAGGGGACCTGTACCGCTTGCTCAGTGAAGAGGAGCGCTCACGCCTGGTCCGAAACATCGTAAATGCGATGAAGCCTGTAGAAAGTGATGAAATCAAACTGCGTCAGATCGGTCATTTCTATAAAGCTGATCCTGAATACGGACGTCGTGTAGCGGATGGTCTGGGCTTGACCGTTCCACAAGGCGAGTAGAAGGATTGGTATACTCCTAACCTGAAAGCTGTATGAATAAATAATAAAAGGATGTCCCCACACCACGTACATGGTGGATGGGACATCCTTTGTTTTTGAGAGCGATGTAAAGCAGGTCTGCTAAATCTTCTTCAACCGAGGCAAATAGACCACCAGAAACAGTGACCGTCCCAGGGCAAAGATGATAAAGGATAACCAAAGTCCATGATTCCCATAATGCGGAACGCACCAGAAGAGAGCGATCAAAAAGCAGACCAGTGAAATCAGCATCGAATTACGGATCGGATACGTTACCGTCATCCCTGTAAATACACCATAGAATACCAATCCCAGCCCGGCTGCTAGGGGAAAGACCACCAGCCACCCATTGTAAGGAGTTGTCAGGCTAATCACTGTAGCGTTCCCCGTAAATAGCGAGATCAGCGGTTCTTTCAGTGCAAGGTACAATCCTCCCGTCACTACACCGGTAACCAGTGTCCAAAACCAGGATAAATGAATAATTCTTTGCAGCATTCTACGATCTCCGGCACCACGAGCCTGACCCGTCATGATGCTACTGGCGTTGGCGAACCCATCAAAAAAGTAAGCCATAATGTAATGGATCTGCAACAAAATAGCATTTGCCGCCAACTGATCGGTGCCAAAGCTCGCACTGCGCGCCGTAAACAGATTAAACATCGTCAACAGGCAGGCTGTACGAATCATGAGATCAAGGTTCGTCGCCATGACACTTTTCAACTCTGAGGCACCGAACCATTCTCGCCAATTCCTCTGTCCACTGCGCTTCCATTCTCTCCAAATCGGTGAACGGAACACCAGTGCAAGACCCAATACACATGCAAGAGCTTCTGCAATCAGAGTAGCGCTTGCGACCCCAGTGACATTCCAATGCATGATCTGTGTAAATACAAGAGCTAATAGCATATTGATTACATTCATTGATATTTGTAAAAATAATGTAGCTTTCACGCGGGACAATCCCATCAGCCATCCGAGCAGCACATAGTTCACCAATGTAAGGGGTGCTCCCCAAATGCGGATGTTAAAATAAATTGCAGCTTGCTCTGCCACATCCTGAGCTGGACGGATAAGCTGGAGAGAAGCTAGCAGGATGGGCTTTTGCAAGACAATAAATACTGCACTGATGAGTAGAGCTATAGCCAGTGGGCGCATGAGAGCAGCTATGCCTTGGTCGTTATTTTGTGCACCTGCGGCTTGTGCTGTGAAAGCTGACGTACTGACTCGCAGAAAGCCAAACAGCCAATATAAAGTATTGAAAATAAGAGTACCGACTGCCACGCCGCCTAAATAGGCAGACTGGCTCAAATGACCGATTACTGCTGTATCCACCGCACCGAGTAGCGGGGTAGTAATCGTCGAAATAATTAAAGGGATTGCTAAAGCAAGATAGGCTCGGTGGGAAGGCAGCATGTTGAAAAAACCTCCAGTAATGATTGTGTATAGGAATGCCGATCCGAATGAAATAATGCTTCCTTGGAAAAATGCTCAAGCACACGGCCTTCTTTCATAACCATGATTCGATCACTCATAAAGTGCACAGCCGCCAGATCATGCGAGATAAACAGATAAGCCAGTCCAAACTCATCCTGCAAATCCTTGAGCAGATTTAAAACGGTGGCTTGTGTGGTCACATCCAAACTTGCAGTCGGCTCGTCCAATACGATAAATTCCGGTTCTGTACTAATGGCGCGTGCAATGGTTACACGCTGCTTTTCCCCACCGCTGAGCTGATGTGGAAACTTATCCAGGTAGCTTGCCGGAAGCTTTACCATACCTAGCAGTTGTTCTGCTATATTCCAACGTCCAGAGGGCATCCCCGCCATAAAGGAAGGAACATAGCATTTAAGCTGATCCAATGGCTCCAGCAGGGATTGCAAAATGGTTAGTCTGGGGTTCAAAGCTGCGGATGGATGTTGAAATACCGCCCCCAGTCTGCTGCGAATCCGTTTTAATTCACTTCGCTTTAATCCTCGAATGGACTGTCCATCCAGTTTAAGCTCACCTTGATCAAACGTGTCCAATGTCAAAATACAGCGAGCAAGTGTGCTTTTCCCACTGCCGCTTTCTCCGACAACACCCAGACATTCTCCGGGTGAGACCGACAGAGCAACATCGTGCAGTACAGTTTTGCCCCCAGCGTAAGCCTTCGTCAAACCGGAGACGGTAACAACAGGATGGGGGCTGTCTTGCCACTGAGCGCAGGCGGCTTGATTATTCATGTAATATGCTCCTTTCCGGTGCAAGCTGTTCATCGGTGCTGTTGCATGGCAAACGTGAAGGAGCGTCTGGAGACAGCGGCGGAATAGCCGCCAGTAAGCGACGCGTATATGGATGGGCTGGATGGTCCAGCACCGCTTGCGTTTGACCAGCTTCAAGCAAAACACCTGTACGCATTACTGCAACTCGATCCGCATACTTCCGTACATGCCGTAGATCGTGAGTGATCCACAAGACGGAAATCCCCGTTTCCATCCGGATTTGGTCAATGAGCTGGAGTACTCGGTGTGCAGTGAGCGTATCCAGCGCAGTTGTTGGCTCGTCGGCAATGAGCAGCTTTGGCTCTAGAAGCAGTGCAGCTGCAATAGCTGCTCGCTGCAATTGACCGCCGCTGAGCTCGAATGGATAGCTGCGGTACACACGCTCGGCGGGAAGCTGTACGTGCTCCAACACCTCAAGACAGCGCTGCTTACGCGCTTTACGGTCTTGCTTGCCGTGAGCACGCATCAGCTCGTCGAGTTGGCTGCCCACACGCAAAAAAGGGGTAAAAGCCCCGTGATAGTCTTGAAAAACGTAAGATATTTCACTACCAAGCAAGGAACGTCTTTGTTTAACGGGTAGGGCAAGCAAATTCTCGTCATTCCACATTATGATGCCTTCAGCGCTAACAGAAGCGGGGAGGAGACCGCCAATAGCGAACGCAGTCATGCTTTTACCGCTTCCGCTTTCTCCTGCCAGAGCACACCATTCTCCCGGACGAATGGCAAGCTCCAGTTGTTCTACAATCGTTTTCGCTTTTGTCCGAATCGTTAAGTCTTCAATAGTCAGCATGTAGTTCACTCCTCTGACCGGGTTTTAACATCATAACGGTCGCGTAGCTTGTCTCCAAACACGTTCGCTAATAGCACCGTGAGCACGACAGCTATGCCGGGACCCAGCATTAAATGGGGGGCCATTTGAAAATATGCACGCCCTTCATTCAACATCGTGCCCCATTCGGGAATGGGCGGCTGAGGACCTAAGCCCAAAAAAGATAGAGAGGCGATCATTAAAATGATTTTGCCGATATCCAGCGTAGCCAGTACCAGTACATTCCCAATGGCATGGGGCAGAATATGCCGCATGACAATTCGCAGGGAGGAGGTACCCGCGAGTATGGATAACGAAATGTAATCCTTTTGCTTTTCAGCCAGAACGGTACTGCGCACCAGTCGGGCATAACCAACCCATTTTACTGCAGACACCGCAAATATAAGATTTCCTAAGCCTGGTCCGAGCAGGCCGCTTAGTACAATGGCAAAAATATAATCAGGCAAAGTCATGAAGGCATCGACCACACGTTGGAATACACGATCCATCCAGCCTCCAATAAATCCTGACAGCAGACCGAGGGGTACCCCGACAACCAGTGAAACGATCAAAATCAACAAACTGGTTCCGACTGTCGTCCGTAGTCCTGCTATGACCCTCGATAGCACATCTCTACCCAAATGATCGGTTCCCAGCCAGTACATTGCGCTGATCGGTTGAAGTCGACTCCCCATCTGGATATGATACGGATCTTGTGGAGCTAGGAAGGGTATGACTGTAATGGCTGTAAGAATGAACAAGATGGAGAGTGATCCGATCCATGCTTTGGACAATCGTGCCCTGGTGAACTGCCTGTTTTCCGCATGTACGGATTTTATCATGATAAACGTTTCTCCTTCAAAGCAATTTCAGGATTGACCCAACGGTAGGACAGCTCTACCAAGATATTGAGGCATATAATGAATATGGCCATAAAAATTGTATAGCCCTGTATAATGGGATAGTCTCTCGCGGCAATTGCATCCACAATCCATTTGCCAAGCCCCGGATAGGCGAACAGCACTTCGATTACCACCGTACCTCCCAGTAGGCTGCCTATGCTCTCACTGAATACCGTAATAAGTGGAATTAAGCTGTGACGGAACATGTGTCTGAAAAAAATGCGAACCGGACTGATTCCACGGGCTTGAGCTGCTTTGATAAAATCCTGTCCCGAGCTTTCAATCAGACTTGCACGAATCATTCGTACATAAACAGCCGCCATTGCCAATCCGAGGGTAAGAGAAGGGAGGACTAAATGAAAAACGGTTCCATCCCCCATAGACGGAAAAATACGCAATTTTACTGCAAACCATTCGATAAACAAAAGCCCCAACCAAAAGCTGGGAATTGAGGAACCAATTAAGGCAAACACACGACTGGCACTGTCAATCCAGCGGTTACGGTACAGTGCGGACATTGTGCCCAACGGGAGAGCTATCAGCAGCATAATGAACAGGGAGCCTCCAGTCAGGAGGAGTGTATAAGGCAACTTTTCTATAAACTCTGTCAAGACTGGACGATGGGTTAGATAAGATTGTCCAAAATCCAACTGTAACAACTGAACCAGCCACTTACCATATTGCACAGGTAATGGTTGATCCAGCCCCAGTTGGCTGCGCATATCCGCAATTTGCTGATTGGATACAGCTACATCATCTACTCGGAGAATGCTCCGAACGGGATCGCCCGGAACAAGCTTAAGCAGACAGAAGCTCACAAAGGAAAGAATAAGAAAGAACAATATAAGCGTCAGAAACTTTTTGGCAATAGTTTGAAGCATGCTAGTTCACATCCAAGTCCTGGGTCAACAGATAGTATTCACTTTGGCTGGTTACCCAGTTATGTACGTAATTACGATAGGCCACTACGTTGTTTGGATGAACTAGAAAGGATTGCAGATTTTCTTGGTCAATCAGCGTGACAGCCTGCAGCGCTAGCTTGTTGCGCTGCTCCTCATTCACGGTTGTGTTCAGCTGCGTAATCATACTCGCGAGTTCTGGTACATGCACATGACCGTAATTCAATGCTCCCTCCGGCATATAGGCCGCATTCAGGAAATAACTTGCATCACCGCGCGGGGCTGTAATGTTACTGTAAGTCGCCAAATCCCAATCCTGATGAGCGGCCAGATATTCATCAATATTATCAACCTGACGGATATCAATCGTGATGCCAAGCTCCTTAGCGTTAGCCTGAATCAGCTGTGAAATGAGTGGAAGCTCCGCTCTCGACTGGTAGGTTAACAATGTAAGATGAAGGGAGGACCCGTCAGAATTCGTAACTTTTCCGTTCTCCACTGTATATCCAGCTTCTTTGAAGCCTTCTCGTGCTGCATTCAAATCAAACTTTTTCGTGGTATATTTCGGTGAAAAAGGAAAGTCCGGCAAGAACGGACCTTGAGCAGGGGTTCCCTGACCAGACATAATACCGCTTGCAATCTCATCCCGGTTAATCAGATTATCGAATGCTTTGCGCACAGCTGTTTTTTTCAGATCATGATTGTTCATATTGTAAATAAGTTGGTGCGTCCGCAGGCTAGGAAGAGAGTCAACTTTAACGGTAGAATCAGCTTTCAAAAGCTCCAGACTTTCAACGGGCGGACGAT
This sequence comes from Paenibacillus sp. lzh-N1, assembly GCF_002872435.1. Classification (NCBI taxonomy): domain Bacteria; kingdom Bacillati; phylum Bacillota; class Bacilli; order Caryophanales; family Paenibacillaceae; genus Paenibacillus; species Paenibacillus sp. lzh-N1. The sequence continues at coordinate 4,474,756 of NZ_CP025696.1, forward strand.
ACACAATATCGGCCGTCTTAGCTTGAAAAGCAAGCTGACGTGCATTGGCGTCTTCGTTAAACATGAATTTGGCATGTTTCAATTTTACTTCACCGTTCCAATAGTCCTCGTTGCGATCCAGATTCAGTTCACTTCCGGCGCGGAAACTAACAACTTTGAACGGCCCCGTTCCTGATGGGGAGTCACCTGCGGCTGTGGTGTCCATAATTGCGGTATTCGGATGAACCAGCTCAGATACAAATTCCGGGAAGTGCTTGTCCGTCGTAATGCTCATGATCTGCCCTTCTGCATGAATATCACGGATATGTAGCGCATTTTTAACCGATGGATTGAGCTTTAGTGCTCTTTCCAAAGAGGCTTTGACAGCTGCGGCATCTACGGCTTTACCGCTATGGAATTTCACGCCTGGTCGGATGCTAAAGGTCCAGTGCTGCCCGTCCTTACTGTCCCATTTCTCTGCAAGCCAAGCTTCCAGCTTGAGATCCTTATTCACTTTGATCAGTGTTTCATTTACTCCAGCACGAACGGCTGTGTAATTGATATCTGCATGAGGATCAATAGAAGGGCTTTGCACGTTGAACAATAAGGTGACACTTTTATCTTGTGGTGCCGTAGAGGATGTGGATGAAGCTGATGGAGATGTAGCACAGGCTGTCATCATCACCGCCATGACCGAAGGGATAAATAGTTTGAAATATGAACGTTTAAACAACAGGGAACCTCCTTAATATTAATCGTAATTTTTACGCTTTACTCCGTGAGTCATATCGTAACCAAATGAGGAGGATTTGTAAATATGTAATTATATGAATACCTATCTAGATTCGTAAAAAAAGGCTGCTTAACCATAAATGAGATGGTTAGCAGCCTTTAGGTTTATTCAGGTATTACATTTGGAATGAAAATAATAATTAATTAGTGCATGGGTGCTTTAGCAGTGCCATGTTCAACATGAACTCTGCGGATGAAAAACGCAAGGATCAGACCGATCACGCTGATGACCATTGCAAAGAAAAATGAATTCTGAGATCCGATTACCATGGCATTAGCCATTTCATTTACGGATTGAGGCATGCTGGATTGGCTCAAATAGCTGTCCATGCCTTTGGAGAGAATACTTACCGCTACGGCAGTACCGATTGCACCAGCGACTTGCTGGAGCGTACTCATAATAGCCGTTCCATCTGGGTATAGATCCATAGGGAGCTGGTTTAGACCGTTAGTTTGGGCTGGCATCATAATCATAGAAATACCGATCATCAAGCAGCTATGCAGCACAATAATGAGTACGAGCGTGGATGTCGTTGTAATGCCGGACAGGAAAAACAACACAGCGGCCACGATCACAAGTCCTGGAATCACAAGCCATTTGGGACCGAATTTATCGAATAAGGAGCCCATAATAGGCGACAAGAGACCGTTGATAATCCCACCTGGCAGAAGCACCAAACCTGCTGTTAGAGCGGACAAGGCCAGCCCTTTTTGCAAAAAGAGTGGAAGAATCAGCATCGTAGAAAGGATCGTCATCATACATAAGAACACCATGATAACGCCGATCACAAACATTGGATATTTAAATACACGCAAATTCAGCATAGGTGCTTTCATTTTCAACTGTCGTACAGAGAACAGAATCAACGATATCACGCCGATGATCACAGGAAGCAAAACAACCAGGCTGGTCCAGCCTTCGCCACCTTCACCAGATTTACTGAAACCAAACACGACACCGCCGAAGCCAATGGAAGACAGGATAATAGATAAAAGATCAATCTTGGGCTTGGTCGGTTCTGAGACGTTCTGCATAAACAAAATACCGCAGATCAGCGAGAGGACCAAGAAAGGAAGAGAGATCCAGAAGATCCAGTGCCAAGATAAATTCTGAAGTACCAGTCCTGCAATGGTAGGTCCTACCGCAGGTGCAAACATAATAACCAATCCGATGATTCCCATAGCCGCGCCTCTCTTTTCAGCTGGGAAGATAATTAAGATCGTGTTAAACATCAACGGCAATAACAGCGCTGTACCCATAGCCTGCAAAATGCGTGCGATCAATAACACTGAAAAGGTAGGGGCAAGCGCTGCAACGAGACAACCAGCTATTGAAAATAGCAACGATGTCACAAACAGCTGTCTTGTGGTAAAGGTTTGAAGCAGCAATCCCGATACAGGCACCAAAATACCAAGTGTCAGCAGATAAGCGGTAGTCAGCCATTGAGCTGTTGCAGTTGTAATATGCAAAATCTGCATCAAATCATTCAACGCAATGTTAAGTGCCGTTTCACTGAACATCCCAATAAAGCCACTAAGGAGCAGGGCAATCATAATAGGTAGCACCTTGAACGTTTTGGGTTCAGAGGGTGAGCTTGTTTGACTCATTGTACTCATGTTGTTTTTGTTCCTCCAATAAATTAATGGGTATTGAATTATAACGATCGGTCTATATATAATAAACATGCTATTATTTTTTTGTCAAAGTAAAAGTTTCAAATATTATATAATGAAGGATGCTGTATATGGCTGCTAAACCCGAATCATATGAGAATATCGTACAAACGGCGTCGAGGCTCTTTTTTCACCAGGGGTATCATGCTACCGGACTGAATCAGATTCTTGCGGAGAGTGGATCACCGAAGGGATCACTTTATTATTATTTTCCACATGGTAAAGAAGAGTTGGCTTTGGAGTGCATAAGAAGAGGGAATGAGTTTATTAAGCAAAAATTAAAACAGGCACTGAGTGGAAACGAAAATCCTGTAGTAGCCATTCAGGATTTTATTCGTCATACAGCTGAGGAGGCTGACCGTCTTGGTTTTGACAGCTTCATGCCGATTGGCTTCTGGGCTGCCGCGGAAACTTCCTGTATTAGTGAATCACTACGTCATGCCTGTGTGAATACGTTTACAGATTGGCAGCACATCTATATGGAACGCCTTCAGGAATCGGGCTTGGACGAGGAAAAGGCACACAGTCTGGCGGTACTGATCATCTCGATGCTCGAAGGGGCATTAATTTTAGCGGTTACACAACAGAGCAGTGCTCCTATTTATAATATCGTGGATTACATTCCACAGTTGGTCAAATGACTTAGCTGGTCGGTTTTCATGCGCCCCTAATGAGCTCTAACAAGCGACTTTAGAGAGTCGATGTTTTCATTTTTGAGAACTCGGCTTTTTGGTGCATCCTGGGACGTAATTTTACTCACATTACCAGCACCAATTGATGAAAAGTATGGTAAAATGGAATGAATTTGATTTTGCGCGAAAGGAAGAGTGATAGCAAGTGGCAAAAGCGAAGGTACCCAAACGGCCTACTCGGGATGAATTTGTACTGGAGGAAATCGGGAATCAGCTTGTAGAAGCACAACAAGAGCAATCCGAAGTTGTATTGACAGTATGGGGACGCGAAGAAGCAACCCGCGGACAAATCGTTAAAATGGACTCGAGAACAGGCAAGGTTCATGTAGAGAGTAATGGAGAAACGGATAAAGTTCCTTTTATGGATATCATGAGTGTAAATTACCCGAGAGATTAGTTGTGATTACATAAATATAACAGAAAGGGATGAAAGAATGTCAAAGTTAGGCGTCTCCCTTACAATCGGTATTTTTATGATCATCTTTTCAATAATTTTCGGTTTTAAAGTATATATAGCTGTTTCTGCTGCTATGTTCGGACTTTTTGCTTATCTAGCTACAGCAGGATATCTCAAACGTAACAGCCAGGATGATCCGTCAAATGATGGCTATTATGAATTTTTGGAAAATGCCAGGAACTAATAATTATTATTCGTGAATAAAAAAACAACCGAGTGGTTTACAGCCATCGGTTGTTTTTTTATATTCTGCTGTATAAGTGGTAAGGAGAACACCGCATTGCTGCGTTGACCTAGGCCTGGTATGGGTTTATGTAGCTTTGATCGGGCTGGTATGACTGGCACGGGCTTCGGCTTTCTTAAGCACCTTACGATCGAAAATGAAGGGGCCGAACGGCAACAGCGAGGCAATTAAGGCTGCAAGCCCTTGCCGTAGCGTAATTTTACGCAAAATCAGCATGACAATAGTGGCAACCACATAAGCCACAAACAGTACCCCATGGATCATTCCCACCCAGCTTACCATTTGCGGCATTCCGGCTGCGTATTTAAGTGGCATGGCAATACACACAAGCAGCAGATAAGAAATCGCTTCAATATTACCAATGGCACCAAACGTCTTAAAAGCATTTTTGAACATAATACACCTCCTTTTTCTATTACTTAAAATTTAATATATCCTATAATGCAATGTTATTAAACGGTAGAAAGTTACGATATATCGAATATTTACAGCTAGCTCTTAATATTTCCTCTGAGACTAGGGTAACAAGGTTTGCTTTGTATGGCTTAGCGCAAGAAAAAAATGTCTAGTTAGCCAAGCTCGAAGGCATTGTGTATATGGACATTTCGAGGTTAACATGTACCCAATTACTAAAGAATGCTAGTGTCAGGTCTAAACATTTGGTATGGAAATTCCGATAACAGTTAAATGAACGTCTGTACGTTATGGTATATATTTTAAAAGCTGGATTACAGCAGAAGGATTTGTGAGTTTACTTATTTATTTTGACAACATAAAATTTCAATACTGGTATCAAGGAGAGCATAAAACATGAATAAAAAACGTTTGCGTCAATGGATGGCTCCGTTCGCAACGGCTACGCTGATTTTGAATACGGGGTATGGCATTTTGGGACCCGATGCAGTGGCTAGCGCGTTGCCGACTGAAAGGCATAACTCAACTCTGACAGGTTTGAACATACCACAATCACATACCAAATTAGCGACCGTTCAAGGACGTCAAATACCGATCACTTCTAGTACGAAATTGACTACATTAACCGGTCAGAAGCCTAATATTAACCAAGTGATGAAATTAATGTCGACCCAATTGGTTACTGCGAATATTGCGCCAGCAGAGGTAAGCAATCTGACAGCGATTCCTACAGAAACAACAAAAGTAAATTTGTCTTGGACTAATCCATCGGACATCAATTTTGACCACGTAAAAGTGGTTAATGTCACTAACGATGTATATGTTGATAACATTCGAAGTAACTCTTATATGATGAGTGGATTACAGCCGAATACGACATATACCTTTCGAGTAAAGACAGTGAATAAGAGCGGCAACGAATCTCTAGGTACGACAGTACAGGTTAAAACAGCTTCCACTGATGCCCCTGTGGATAAGACACCCCCAGGAGAAGTAAGCGGGCTGACAGCGACAAATATAGGATATAATGGATTTACCATCAATTACATATTGCCTAAGGATGCTGACTTAAGCCAAGCGATTATTTATTTAAATGGTACAGAAATTCAGAAAACCACAGGCACGTCTTACACGTTTAATGTCTTGAATGCTGCTACAGCCTACACTGTAATGGTCAAAACGATAGACAAATCCGGAAACATATCTCAAGGAGTTAGTATTCCGGTTACAACGTCTTCAGTCTCTACCGATATCGTGCCCGAGGTAACAGGTGCTTCAGTGACATCAGTAAACAACTATAGCGTTACTGTTTCCTGGACAAGACCTAGCGGAATTAGTACGGTCAGTCTATATAAGGATGGGCAGCTGGTAACTGATTCAACAGGAACATCCTATACATTTAATAATCTTTCGGCAAGCCAGACATACACGTTCACGATAAAATCCAAGCGGAGCACAGGTGCGTTGTCCTCCGGTGTGAAGCTGACTGCCACAACGGACAGTACATCCTCCAATTCGTCAGAGGTGTCCAATCTTGAAGTCGATAGCAAAAGCGACACCTGGATCAAAATCACCTACGATATGCCCAGTCGAGCTGAGAGGGTGAAAATATATGTTGATGGTGATTATAAGGGAACTACAACCTCAGAATCCTATAAAATAACGGATTTACGAGAAGGACGCTGGTATGAGATTAAGGTCATAACCGTAAATAGTAGTGGAAGGGAATCTAGTGGTGTAAAGATATCCGAACGCACGAATTCGGATGGTTACTATTCTTCATCCTCTAGTTCATCGAACTATGAGAAAGCGAGAGATTTAATGCGGATTGCGGAGAACAGTCTAAATGCGTCCGACTGGCGTTCTGCCAGAGATGCGATAAGTGATCTGCCAACCGGTACACGTAAAAGCGATCTGCTAGATCGACTGGAGGCTATTCGCAATAGGGCATTAGGCACCAGTAGTTCATCGTCCGGGACGAGTTCAACTACAGCGACTTCCGGCACTACGACGAGTTACACGAACAATGCGGTTGCTTCATATACAACATCGTTCACCCTGACACCAGGAGCTAAAACAGCTTATGTTGATGGTCGGGCTACAACGATAGCTCAGGCGCCAAAAATTATAAATGGGGTAACAATGGTCCCGTTACGCTTTATCAGTGAACGGGTGGGTTACGATGTAAACTATGAAAAAGGGACTAAAAAGATCATTCTGAATCGTCCTACAGACGGCAAACAAATAGTACTTCAAGTTAAGAATTCCACCCTTGCTGTATATGAGTTAAACAACTCCCGAAATTATTCGACGAACATCTCTGCTCCGGTTATTGTTAACGGCTATACCCTGGTTCCATTACGAGTCATCAGCGAGCTTTCGGGTTATCAGGTAAACTATAATAGTGTATCCAAACAAATTACGATTACCAAGTAAATACTCTAACAAAAAGAGTTCTAAAGTAAAAAAACTTTAGAACTCTTTTTGTTAGGAGTTTATCATGATGTCGATGCTGCACGGATTGGTATCTCAATGCTTACCTGTCCGCCGCCTGTCTGGGTGGAGTTGGTGATGAGCAGCTGTCCGCCATGTAGGTTCACAATGGATTTTGTTATATACAGACCCATGCCGTAATGTCCACTTAATCTTCTGGACGAGTCGCCCATATAAAATTGCTCCGCTGCCTGTTTGAGGCCTTCAGGAGAGAAGCCTGGGCCTTCGTCTACGATGCTTAAACGAATACACTCTTCGGCAGACTCCGCAGTCAGCCGGATTTCGCTATATTCCGGCGCTTGCTCTACCGCATTAGAAGCAACATTCATGATGGCTCGCTCAAGCAGAACTGGGTCTACATACAACGTACTAGGGAGGTTGTATGTAGCAAATACGACAGATATTTTTCTGACAGCGGCCAGAGCCATTACCTGATCTTTTATCTTAGTTAGATAAAAGTCAGTATCTATCGTTTCCGCCTGCAGGGTGGCTACTGTTTCCGCTTTTGAAATTTCAATAAGAGTCTTAATATACTGCTCCATTTGCCTGGTGCTCTCCGCTATATAATCGGTATAGTTTTTTTGCTCCTCCGATTGATCGGTTTCGGACAGCAGCTCTACGTTTCCGCGAACGATAGTGAGTGGTGTTTTGACATCGTGTGCCAGGGCGGATATTTGCTCACGACGGGATTTTTCGAGATTCCATTGTTTCTGAAGCGAAGTCTTTAACGTTTCTTTCATTTTATCCATAGAATGGAGCACCCGATCGATCTCCATCACACCACTGAGCTGAATTGAGAAGTCCAGGTCCTGTGCCTGAATTTGCTTTGTAGCCTGCTGCAATCCACTCATTTTGCGCGTCAGCTTTCGTCCGAAGGAGGAAGCGAGTAGGGCTCCTCCCCCCAGGAAGGCGATACAAAACACGGCAAAAAAGGACAATTCCGCGTTCGGCAGATATTGACGTAGAATAGGAAGTTCAAACTGTGCCGAGACAGAGTAGCGCATCACAGTAACTTCATTATTATGTGAAACTTTTACATAGTTATAGGGAAATTGATAGGCAGTATTGCTCTGCTGCGTAACACTCCAAGCGGCTTGAGCCTGCTTTTCAGAAAGATTTCCCTCAATGTGACGGCCTTTCGCAGTGAATAACGCATATCTATATAGTTTCTGCCGAGTATCCGGTTGTAGGGTCTTGCCAGCTTCAAGGATTGCCTTATCCTCCCGTACCTGATTCTCAGCATAGTTCGCGGGAAGAATGGTTCCACAAGACATCAGGATATAGAAGATGAGCACCAGGAACAGCGCTAGCGCAATCGTCCCGATACAGAACATAACTAAATAACCCAGAAAAATGGTTCGCAGTTTGGTTGTCTTATGTGCTTGCTGTATTTTGGCTACTTCCATCGGTACCCGATCCCCCAAACTGTCTCCACTGGCGAAACCTCTACTTTGCCAAGCTTGGCCCGGATATTTTTGATATGCTCCACGATGGTGGCGGAGTCGCTGTCTCCATCAAAGCCGAAGACGGCTTCGTAAATCTGCTCTTTAGAGAACACTTGACCCCAGTTCAGAGCTAGAAACTTACATATCTCATATTCACTTTTGGTAAACGGGATTACAACATTTTGAACGGTGATTTCCTTACCCGACAGATTGAAATGAACTTCCCCGATGCAGAATACATTACGCCGTTCACGATTCTCTCGTCTGAGATGGGCGTTGATTCGAGCGCGCAGCTCTCCAGCCCCAAACGGCTTGACAATATAATCGTCGGCTCCTTCCCCAAGGCCCAACATTACATCGTTCTCCATGGATTTTGCTGTAAGGAACAGGATCGGACAGTCTACCTTGCTGCGAATTTCCCGACAGAGTGTGAATCCGTCCATGCTCGGCATCATCACGTCCAGCAGGATGAGGTCAAAGGCTCCAAGCTGCATGGTGAGAACCTGTGGGGAGGTGGAGACTACCGTGACAACATGGCCATCTTTCTGCAAAATATTTTGAAGTAGTGCCAAAACGGCGGGTTCATCATCAACGGCCAACAAGTTTGCCATGCTTTATTCACTTCCCTTGCTTTCTTTCTCTAATCTTTACTCGGATGAATTTTGTCCTTCCCAACGACAAATCCATAACCCTAATAATACCATGATGACTAAGGTCCCTACTACGCAATATCTGATTCCCAAATCAAGCTGTATAGTTTCAGGGATAGAATCTGCTGAGCTTACGCCGTATTGCACCCAGATCGTGATGAAGCGGGCAGCCCAAGCAGAGGGGATGAATATCCAATTATGATCACCCAGCCCTGTTAGAAGCAAAGCGGACAATAGACTCTCCATGATGCCCAGACCGATAGAAGCTCCTTTACCGAATCGCAAACTAATGAAAAAATGCAGAATATAAAGGAATACACTCGACATAAACAGAATGCAGGCAGCCAACACATAAAACTTCAAGCCATACGGGGACTCTTTCAACAGATATATATAGCCAGCTCCAAAGCCGCCTGAGGCAAGCAGCACACTACCAAATCCCAAGCACAGAAGCAGGCTAAGCTTGCTCAAAAAAGGTAACAGCTTCACCGGCGAGGTCAAGAGGTGTTGAAAATTTCCAGCGACTGACTCCTGCTCAACAGCAATGGAGCATACAATACCAATCATGGTAGGAAGAACCACAGCCAGGACCTGCAAATAGCCGTCTATCTTCGAAATCGGTGAGTATGGAGTGAAGGAATAATAGGCTAGAAAGATTGCTATGCCTAAGAGTGGCACAAGCAGCTGCACCAGCAATAAGGGCTGCCTTCTAAGTTTGAGCACATCAGATTTCAGATTGCGGAAGAAAGATATCATCTTACTTAGCCTCCCGTTTACGGAAAGACATGGCCGTCAGCACTGACAGAATCATGAATAGACATACTGTGATCAACAGGCCGGGAACAATTATGCCTCTATCCAAAAGTGGATCTCCTGAAGGAACGGCAAGCCCATTAGGCAGCACTTGAATGACGGCGCACATCAATCGCGCTGGAATAGCATAGGGTACCGCCCACCATACAGAAGACGTAGCGAACAAGACGGTGCAGGCTACGTTGCCCAGCATGTTGATGATTAGGGTGGCAAACATGCCTATTCGATCCGTTAGGAACAGGCAAAGTGGAACTTGCCACAAAAAGGTGATGAAGAGTAGCAGAGTTGCAGCGACGCTTTCTGCTAGTGTCACGGAAGTTGAGAATACGAATCCGCCAAGAGTTATCCCTATAAATAGGATAATAGAGGAAACCATTAAGAGCCTTACGCAAACCCCGATTTTACCGTACCATACCCGAGCCAAATCTACAGATATGCCAAGGACAGCACGGTATTTCAGCTTCTTGCCATCCTTTTGGATCACTCCTGAGCACATTAAGGTGAGGGCACCTGGTAGCAGCATGAAATACCACCAATTGTAGCTGGCGCTTTGGAGCATACGTCCCCCCATGAGCACGGTACACAGAGTAAGAGTAACGATGGGGGCAAGCCAGACCAACTTTTTCGTGAAGGTGCGCTTTAATTTTAGATGTTCGGCGGCTATGTATTGCTGCATCCTACTCACCTCCCTTTCGATATTTCTGTGCAATCTGCATGAACAACGATTCCAGGTTTTGCCCTGGAGTGACCGCCTCTTGATAAGCTAATACGCCGCCGGCAATGATACCAACATGGTCAACGATTTGTTCGACTTCGGATAAAATATGACTGGAAAGAATTACGGTAATTCCTTGCTTCGGGAAGGAGCGAATTAGTTCACGTTGCTCCTGAATACCAATGGGGTCTAGTCCATTGGTTGGCTCATCTAGGATCAATAGCTTGGGATGATTGAGGAGAGCAATCGCAATGCCCAGCCGTTGCTTCATACCCATCGAGAACTGGCCGGAGCGCTTTTTCCCGGTATGGGTCAAATCAACAATGCTCAGCACTTCATCAATCCGCGAATCAGGTAGTCCAAGCAACGTTGTGCGAACCTTCAGGTTCTCTCTAGCTGTCAAATTCTCATAGAGTGGAGGAGCTTCGATCAGCGCGCCGATCTGAGCAAGATCTTTTCGGGACCAAGGTTTCCCTTGAAATAAAATCTCACCGGCTGTCGGGCGTAGCATACCGGTTAGCATTTTTAAGGTAGTTGATTTTCCTGCCCCATTTGGCCCGAGCAATCCATACACGGAATTCTCCTGAATAGACAACGCGACGTTGTTCACTGCCTGCTGTCGTCCAAAGGTTTTGCAGAGATTTTTAGTCTGTAAAATAATATTATCCATATCAGTTCATCCTTTTCATTCGTTCTGACAACTACTTTACAGATCAATTCTAAGAACTTTATAAGGATTGAAATATTAATGTTTCAAACTTTATGCATTCATGCAGTATTCGCTATAATGGATACAGTGATTTAGGAAAGGGATGTAATCATGGAGAAGGTTATCGTAATCGGATCAGGAATTCTGGGGGCATCGACAGCATACCAGTTAGCAAAAATAGGCGCTGATGTCATTCTTGTAGACCGCAAAGATAAAGGACAGGCGACTGATGCAGCTGCTGGCATTATCTGTCCCTGGCTATCACAGCGACGCAATCAGGCTTGGTACCAGCTAGCCAAAGCGGGCGCACGTTTTTACCCCGGGTTGATTGAAGAACTCAAAAGCGAGGGAGAAACAGAAACTGGCTATGCTCAAGTTGGGGCTCTCAGTATTCACGATGATTTGGAGAAAATCAAAAAAATGCAGGAACGGGCACACTTACGACATACAGATGCACCGGAAATCGGTGAAATTACGCAACTAAATGAAAAGGAAACCCATGAACAGTTTCCTTTATTAGAAGATCGATATCATTCTGTTCATATTAGCGGTGCTGCTCGTATAGATGGTCGTGCGCTACGTGACGCGTTGATCCGATCAGCCCAAAGAAATGGGGCAACCCTTATCCATGGGGATGCTGTGCTTCAATATAATTCCGACCATGTAACCGGAGTAACGGTCGATGGACATAGTTTTTCGTCTGACGTAGTCATTGTTTGTGCTGGTGCATGGGCCAATCAACTGATGCTGCCTTTGGGCATTCGCTTTAAAGTTAGTTTTCAAAAGGCACAAATCATGCATTTGCAGATCCCTGCCGGACAAGATACAGGCACCTGGCCTGTAATCATACCGCCTTCTGACCAGTATTTGTTGGCGTTTGATCAACAGAAGATCGTAATAGGTGCGACTCACGAAAATGAAATCGAAGGCTACGATACAAGAGTAACAGCAGGTGGAATGCAGGAAATCCTAAATAAAGGTTTAGAATTAGCACCTGGTTTGGCAAATAGCACTTTTCAGGAGGTAAGAGTCGGTTTCCGTCCTTTTACCCCCGGTTTTCTACCGGTGCTTGGAGCTGTGCCTGGCTGGAACGGCCTTATAGCTGCCAATGGGCTTGGAGCATCCGGGCTGACCATGGGTCCCTTTATTGGAAGCCAACTGGCAAAGTTAGCACTGGGGATGGCTTTGGATATCAACATCGATGATTATGATATTCAAAATGCTATTGATGAAGATTGATCCTTGAAGCTGGACAACAGTAGATATGCATAAGAAGCCGCCATACTGGCGGCTTTTCTAATAATATAAGTTCTTTTCCTGGCCCAAAGATAGAGCTTATGTCGATTTTTTAAGGTTACTCGTTTCTATTTTAGTCTTAGACCTAGTAAAACCCCGCTACGTAGGAACAAGATTAGTGACACACCGAAACAAATCACAGAAAACAGGCTAACGGAAATAAAACCACCGCTGTGCGCGTATAGCATTCCTGCTGTGAAAGAGCCAACCATTGTTCCAAAATACATAGAAGAATTGGCAAGTGATGAAACTGTTCCGCGTGCTGTGGCAGATAAGGTTTGAAGCATACTCATCATAAGCGGGAAAATCATTCCAAGGATAAGGAAGATCAGAAAATATGTAATTTCGACATAGGTCACACTAGGTAAATAGGGCAGAAGCAAATAAAGCAGACCGATGAAAATTACGCCATAGATCAAAGAGTGCTTAGGCCCCACTTTGTTAACTAAGCTGCTCCCAAATAAGCTGCTGATCGTATTTCCTAAACCAAGGAATAATATCACTGTGCCAATATTTGCAACATTGAGGCTGAATTTGTCGGACAGCCATGTGCCAATAAAAGAGAAGGCAGCAAAATTTCCGAGTTGGAACAGGAAGTAGGCCAGAAAAGCGACCTTAGGTGTTGACCCCTGCAGCAATGAACGGTATCTGTTCCTAATCGAGAGAGCCTTTTGCTTCTGTATAGAAGGAGGCAAGGCGGGCAAGAGAACAGCAGTCCAAATAACGATCAGGAAGGTGCAGCAACCAATCATAATAAAGGGTGTTTGCCACCCGGCGGTAGCGAGATAGCTGCCAATGGGCACGCCTAGCATTTGGGAAAAAGCTAATCCTGCGGTGGCAACTCCCATGGCTTTTAACACTTTATGTGGTTGAACTAACTGAGGAATGGCTGCCCAAACTTGAGGTGAGGCAAAAGCGGCACTAATGCCAGCCAATAAGCGAAAAGCAAACATGGTCCAAAAATCAACGGCAAAGCCGCAAAGTAGAGTGAAGATACCAAAACCAAGTAAGCCGAACAGTAGTACTTTTTTTCGATTCCATGCATCTGACAACGGTCCTGCAATTAAGGCAAACAGAGCATACCCTAAAGCATAGGCTGAAACAATCCAGCCCGATTGTTCGATAGAAATGCCGAAGCTTTCACGAAGAATAGGTAGAAGAGGCGACACAATGAATGTATCCGTACCAATGAAAAACATGATCAAGAAAAACAAGGTGATAATTTTATTCAAAACGAAACCCTCCATTTGTTCTATAGTTTGAATATTTTCGAATAATAGAAATATAGCATTCCAATATGCTATAATGCAACTATAATTCTTTGTTAGGCAGGTGAACGGATCTTGAGAACGCTGTATCATCCCAACGTAATTGAAATTACTCTACCTACAGTTTTATATGCTCTAAGTGACCCCATTCGGCTTAATATCATCCAGATTTTAGACGAAAAAGGGGAGCAATCCTGCAGCTCGATAGATATTTCAGCTCCAAAGTCAACCTTGTCTCATCATTTTAAGGTTCTTCGGGAATCAGGGGTTATTCATACGAGAATAGAGGGAACCCAACGCTTTATCTCTATCCGTTACGATGATTTGAATGAACGCTTTCCTAGCTTGCTGTCGGCCGTACTGATGGGCTTGAAGCAATAAAAGAAAAAGGTCTAGTTAGCATAAAACTAACTAGACCTTATTTGTCGAAGAACAACCATATATAATTATAAATTGCCGCTTATTTTGCAGTTAGAGAGAAGCTGATCCCTCTACACGTCATTCATCATGTCGTTGAGATGCGAATTCTCCAACGATTGTGTCAGGGTTTGCATATTTTTCAAGTAGTCGATTTTATAGATACAGGAGTAGATCACGTTTAATACATAGTCAAAGGCAATTTGCGACGAAAATGTTCCAATCTTGGCATGCTTTACTTCGTCATTAGGTACCTGGATACATATACTACTTCGTTTGGCCAACTCACTTTGATTGGTAGCTGTAATGGTGATAAAAGGGATATTCTCACGCGTAAAATGTCGTGCCGCTTTTAAAAAAATCGGTGACTTACCGTGGTAAGTTAAGAAAATAGCGCAATCTTCTGAAGTTAGATTAGCCGTATGGTAAGCCCATTCAGACAGCTCCGTGGCTATAACCACATACTTGTTGATTTTTACTAATTTATTCTGAAAACTTTTCGCTCGGATTTGTGAATCGCCTAACGCATATATAAAGATCCTATTTGCTTGATCCAGCAACTGGGCTGTTTGTGACAGCAAGTGATCATCCATGAATGTAAAGTTTTTTTCAATCGTTTCCTTCATTAATTCAGCAATTTCTTTCGCCACTTGAAGTGGGGTTTCATCAAACCCGAATGGATAGTTGGGGTCTACATTGGAAATATTCTGGGTATCTTGCTGGAATTCCCGAGCGAGTTTTATTATAAACTCCTTGAAGCCGGATAGCCCAAGTTTGTGAATTAATCGATTAATGGCGGAATGCGAAGTATACGTAGCTTTGGCAAGCTCCTGAATATTTAAGTGCAGGATCGATTCCTTGTGGACCAAAATGTAGGAAGCAATGCTTTTTTCGTTTGGTGTAAAGTTTTGCATTTCTGATAATTGCATCAGTATTTTCAACAGGTTCCCCCCGGTTCAATTGAAATAACGTTTGATAAAAGATACCCAATAAACATTTTGTTTAAAAACAAGCCGTCATGCTTACAAATATTCGGTTAAATGTACCATTTTGATGGCAAATTATTTACGATCGACGTTCTTCTACTATAATAAATGAAAAAGAGCCTAGGGGGAATTAATATGCTTACCATCGGTTATATTGGGAATGGCAAAAGCACCAATCGGTATCATCTTCCTTTTTCATTGACCAGAGATCATTTGAAAGTAAAGACGATCTACGCCCGTAATCCAGATAAAGGGGAGTGGGAGAAAATCCCTGGCGTGCAGTATACAGATAATCTTGAATCTTTAATGAACGATAAGGAAATTCAGTTGATTGTTGTCTGTACACCTGTAGAATCCCACTACACTTATGCGAAAATGGCACTCGACCACGGAAAAAATGTACTTATTGAGAAACCCTTTATGTTAACGAAAGAAGAAGCAGTGTCCATCTTCCAATATGCCAAAGAGAAAAATCTGATTATACAGTGCTACCAAAACAGACGATACGATTCGGATTTTCTTACTACCAAGAAGGTCATTGAATCAGGAAAACTCGGTGATTTGTTGGAGGTGGAAATGCATTTCGATTATTACCGCCCTGAAACCCCCAACTCCACCTCTCATTTTTCCAAATATAACAGTTACCTCTATGGACATGGCGCTCATACCATTGACCAGGTTCTTTCCTATTTTGGGAAACCTGACACGATCCATTACGACGTGCGCCAATTGCTCGGTTCTGGAAGAATGAATGACTATTTTGATCTGGATTTTTATTATCCCTCACTCAAGGTATCCATTAAATCCAGCTTTTTTCGTTTAAAAGAGCGGCCGAGTTTTGTAGTATACGGCAAAAAAGGCGTTTTTATAAAGCAGACAAAGGATCGTCAGGAGGAGCATCTTAAATTATACTATCTGCCTAAGGGACACGCCGATTTTGGCATCGACCAGCCTGAGCATTATGGCATTTTAACGTACCTGGATGATGATGGTCAGTACCATGAAGAAAAAGTGGTTTCTGAAAAAGGAGATTATGCCCGAGTGTATGACGATCTCTATCATTCGATCATACACGGCAAAGAAAAAGCGATTACAGATGAAGAAACCATAACTTCAATGGAAATACTTGAGAAGGGTATAGAGGAGTGTAACTAGAATGAAATTGGGAATTGTCGGAGCAGGAATGATCGTAGGGGATCTATTGAGCTTTATTCAGGAAATCCCGACGATCTTATTAAAGACCATTTGTTCTAGGCCTAGCCATGAAGAGAAATTACTAGCTTGGCAACATAGATATGGAATCTCTCAGATTTATTCGGATTACAGCAAAATGCTGAGGAATAATGAAGTAGATACTGTCTATATTGGTTTGCCTAATCATCTCCATTATTCATATGCCAAAGAAGCATTACTGAGTGGTAAGCATGTCATATGTGAGAAGCCATTTACATCCAATGTGCATGAATTTCTAGAGCTAAAAGAAATTGCTCAGCAAAGAAAACTGGTATTGGTGGAAGCTATTACGAATCAATATTTGAAAAATTATTTGTCCATAAAGGAGTATCTGCCTAAACTTGGCGAGATTAAAATAGTTGAATGCAACTATTCTCAATATTCATCCCGGTATGAGGCTTTTAAAGCGGGAGTAATCCAGCCTGCGTTTAATCCGGAAATGTCTGGCGGAGCATTGATGGATATCAATTTATACAATATTCATTTTGTTGTTGGCCTCTTCGGGAGCCCTAAGAAGGTAGAATATTTGGCGAACATGGAACGTGGAATTGACACTTCAGGCATACTGCTGCTTGATTACGGCGATTTTAAGTGTGTTTGCATAGGTTCAAAAGACAGTACGGCACCCAATGCAGTGAACATTCAAGGCAATAAAGGCTATGTACACATGGCGAGTTCAGCTAATATATGCGATTATTTTGAATACACTCCTAATAAGGAAACGCCCATCCAGGTGGACCTGAAAGATCATTCGCATCGTATGTATGACGAATTCGTTGAATTCGAACGTATCATCCGAGAAAATGATTTGGAAAAAGTCTCGGATATGCTTGAACATAGCGAAAAGGTCATGAATGTCATTGAGAAGGCCAAACAGTCGGCCAATCTTGTGTTTGGTCCCGATAAACACAATCTTTAATGCTTGTACCTGAAATTGAAGAAGCAACTCGCTTGAGCTGCTTCGTAAATTGGGAAATAGCGGTCTGGAAGTTTCCGCGATGGGGCTTGGATGCATGGGAATGAGCTACGGCTATGGCCCGGCTTCTGATCCAAAGAAAATGATCTCAGTCATTCGGGAAGCAGTCGAGCGCGGCGTGACTTTCTTTGATACCGCTGAAGTATATGGACTTTATACGAATGAGGAACTTTTGGGCGAAGCACTTCTTCCTGTTCGCGATCAAGTCGTAATTGCCACCAAATTCGGCTTTAATATTCAGGATGGCAAGCCATTCGGAATGAACAGTCGCCCTGAGCATATCAAAAAAGTTGCTGAAGCATCGCTTAAACGTCTCAAGATTGAAGCCATCGATCTGTATTATCAGCACCGGGTCGATCCAGATTTGCCGATCGAAGAGGTGGCGGGAGGAGCCGTGCAAGATCTGATCAGAGAAGGAAAGGTGAAGCACTGGGGATTATCTGAAGCAGGAGTGCAGACGATCCGTCGAGCACACGCGGTTCAGAGTGAATATTCTCTGTGGTGGAGACGTCCCGAAGAGGAACTCATTCCTGCGCTTGAGGAGCTCGGCATTGGCTTCGTTCCGTTCAGTCCTTTGGGTAAGGGTTACCTGACGGGGAGTTTTAATACAGACACGACATTCAGTCATGACGATTTGCGCAGTATTCTTCCGCGTTTTACTTCAGAAGCGTTGGAGGCCAATCAGGTACTAGTGGACCTGCTTAAGGAGATGGCTGAGCAGTTAAAAGCAACGCCAGCTCAAGTTGCGCTCGCCTGGCTGCTTGCCCAAAAGCCGTGGATCGTTCCGATTCCGGGCACGCGGAAATTGAGTCGTTTGGAAGAAAATTTAGGCGCGGTGAGTCTTCAGCTTACGTCTGAAGATGTGCGGAACATTAGCAATGCAGCCTCACAAATCCCTTTGATGGGCGCGAGATATACGGAGGAGTTGGAGAGAAGAACAGGCCTATGATCTAATTCTTCATAGCTGTGGAGATTGAATTGATGGAATACCTTTTTTTCAGAGAGTCGTACCAGGTAAAATCATCGAATTTATACGAAAATGATTTTACCCGGTATGACGTATTTAAGATCAATAGCACAATCATAGCGTTCTAACTAAAGTCTATCCCTTAATGAAACTTATATCAATCACGAGGAAGTCTCTTTAGTTAGAGTGAATAATTGAGATGAGAAATCATATTTCTCCGCAATATTAAAATCCTGGTCAGCCTTATAAGGCGGGGTGAGTATAAGTCCGATGTTCATTAACTCGCTGCCCGTGAAACGTCGATCCAGTTCTTCCACGAAATATACTGCCATTTCGTCCAGTCCGATGAGCTTTAGCCGTGAATAAGCTGCATTGGGGCGTGAGAGTACCTGGTACCAGCCGACGAGAGCATGCTCACGTTCTGCATCAATGGTCATCCAAGCTGTCTCATTTTTTTCAAAGGGACTTAGCAGACGGTAAAACGTTCCCTGGGTAACTAATCGTTGGTGACGTTTATACAGTTGTATTTGCTTTTTGATTATATTGCACTCTTCCTCGGTTAAAGCTAATGGATCAAGTTCGTAACCGAATACACCGAAGTAGGCGACATTTGATCTGGTTTGCAGCGGTGCGGTTCTGCCTACCTGGTGGTTCGGAATGGTTGACACATGAGCACCCATGCTGCTAAGCGGATAGGCCATGGAAGTGCCATACTGAATCTTAAGACGTTCAATAGCTTCGCTATCGTCGCTCGTCCATGTTTGCGGAGCATAATAAAGCATCCCTGGATCAAATCGTCCTCCACCGGAAGCACAGGACTCAAACAAAACCTCAGGGTATTTGGTAATCAGTTTCTCATATAAAGCATACACGCCTAGGACGTAACGATGGAAAAACTCGCCCTGTCTTTCCTTGCCCAGAGATAATGAATAGGCTTCTGAAATGCAGCGATTCATATCCCATTTTACATATTCGATATGAGCAGAAGAGAGCACGTCATCCATTAACTTAAACAGGTAATCCACAACAGGCGGTTGGGAATAATCAAGAACATACTGATGTCGTCCATGCTTGCGTTTACGCCCGGGTGTTCCCACAACCCAATCCGGATGTTCCCTCATAATATGAGAGTCGGAGTTAACCATTTCCGGCTCAAACCAAAGACCGAATTTCATACCAAGCTCATTGATCTTCTTTGCCAAATTCGAGATTCCGTTCGGTAGCTTTTCACGATTTTCAAACCAGTCACCGAGTGAGGAGGTATCATTGTTTCTTTGACCGAACCAACCGTCATCCAAGACAAAGAGCTCAATCCCTAGTTCACTTGCTTTTTTAGCCATATCCACTATTTTCTTTTCGGTAAAATCAAAGTAGGTACCCTCCCAGTTATTGATCAATACAGGTCGTTCCCGTTCAGCCCAGCTACTACGAATTAAGTGTTTATTGTACAGGCGATGGAACGCCTGGCTCATGCCGTTCAAACCGCTCTGTGAGTAGACCATAACTGCTTCAGGTGAATAAAAACATTCTCCAGGCTTCAGAGTCCAGCAGAATTTGTCAGGATGAATACCGAGGCTCAGTCGGGTAGTTGAGTAGCTGTCCACTTCCGCCTGGGCAAGAAAGTTTCCGCTGTAGACGAGATTCACTGCATATATTTCTCCTTGGTGTTCCTGAGATCCCGGTTTGGCAAGCGCCAAGAATGGATTGTGAATATGACTACTAATTCCTCGTGTGCTCCCAATGGACTGAACACCTGGTCTGAGTGGTGTACGCTCCACATGTCGTTCCCTACCCCATGCCCCCGACAAATGAATAATTTCATATTCGGAGTCAGGAAGATCAAGGCTCATGCTCATTAGACGGTTGACTCTCAGAACACTATTTCCGGAATTCGTTATGGATACGGATCTCGTGATTACAGGCAGTTCACTGAAGATGGTGTATGCAAGCACGGCAACCGCTCCTGTAAGGGAATCGGTCAGCGTGATCTGGAGTGTCTCTGCTTCATCTGCTTCCTTACAAAACGTAGCAGGGAGATGGGGGATTTTAGGTTTCCCCGTGATGACCTCGTAACGGTCAAAGATGAACTCCATGACATGAGAACCGTCCTCCTGTATGATCTCAACTGCTGGTTCTCTAAAGTCTCCACTTCCCGAAGAAGGAAATTCCTGCTTGATGCTTTCCAATGATGTTACCAAGTCACCATCAAATTCACCGATAGACACAGAGCGGTAGCTTCGTTCAATAAAACGGTCATATTGACCTAGGTACTCCATTTTTTTGCCATAATACAAATGCTCCAATTGCCCGTTCTCCATGACACGGAAAAGATAACTACAGTATTTGTTCGTTAAGTGAAATGTACGTTCCTTTGGGTTAACTTGTATACTAGCCATGTACATAGCCCCTTTCAAAATATAGCAGACCTGTTGAAAGCGTTATTATCGAATTCAGCATAACAAAGCCAGGGGGAGAAAATACATTACTTTTTTTAAGCGTATTATGGGAAAAACAAAGAAACCTTCAAAGGAAATCTATAGTTAGATCCAACCTTTTTTCTAGGCATTTGTCATCCTTAATTTATGCTATACTGATAAATTAACAAACATAGATTCTATATTGGGCAAAGTACGGGGAGGGTGCGAATGGGCCAGAATACGATTCAGGATGTAGATACACATCCCAGTTCAGAGCATGAAAATATATCGGATCTGATTCTATAAAATTGTGGGATAGGCGCATATAGGGAACAATTTCTTTGGTTTTGCTATATTAATCTATAAAAATATTGGTATTTGGAAGCGGTTTTCTTTGCTATCGTAAAATTATTGGTTTTTCCCTGCATGGTATTTTTAACGATTGTAGGAAAAATACTTTTTACGGGAGGAGCACCGCGCGTGGATTTCATAACCACCTTTATTCCAGCTGTCGGCTGGGGAGTCATGCCGATATTGGCGTATATGACTAAAGCCAGTCCCCGAGAACAGCTGACAGGTACCGTTATTGGTGCTGTGCTGTTTGCCCTGTGCGTGTATATCAATCATCCAGCCTCATTAGCACCGATTCCTTTCGTGGTAAGTTTTATATCCGGTATTTTCTGGGCTGCTGGACAATTGTTCCAGTTTCGATCTTTCCAAAAAGTAAGCGCATCCATCACCATTCCTGTTATTTGCGGTCTACAGTTGATAGGGACGACGTTATTTGCCGCACTGATCTTGGGTGAATGGATAACAGGTTACCAATATGGGATGGGTGTTGGTTCTCTTCTGTGTATTTTAGCGGGAGTTCTATTGACCAGCTATCAGGGCAAGTCTGCTGGGCTGTCTAAGCCTATGCCGTTACGAATTATCATGATGCTGGTTTGCTCCGGGTTAGCGTTAAGCAGTTATGTAGTTATCAATCAGTACTTTAACATATCTGGGCTGTTCGTCATTCTGCCGCAATCGCTCGGGATGTTATGCTCGGCCCTGGTCATAAATTTGAAAGGCAAACATCGGCTACGCTTCTCTCCAGTGCTTCGCAATTTGTTTACAGGATTGGTTTGGAGCATTGCTAATCTAGCACTATTTATTTCCAACGGTCTGATCGGCATGGCGGCTAGTTTTCCGATCTCTCAAGCGAGCATTGCAATTGCTTGTGTCGGCAGCATTTTATTATTTAAGGAAAAGAAAAGTCTTTATGAATGGTTAGCTATACTTGTGGGAATTACGGTGCTGATGATAGGAGTAGGAATGATTAGCCTGCTTAAGCCCTAGAGAGAATTTGTGGAGAAAAAGCCTATATACCAATAGGGCACGCTTTTCGGGATTGACAGAGGTATAGCAGCATGAGAAAATGTACGCGCGTACATAAAATGATTGGAGGTGGGCAATATCGTTTCGCGCAAGGAAGTAGCAGAACTCGCTGGCGTGTCTGAAGCGACGGTGTCTCGGGTATTGAACGCGACCGGTCCTATCAAGGAAGATACGCGGAAACGGGTCCTGGACGTTGCCAATCAACTTGGATATGTTCCCAGTGCATTGGCCCGCAACTTTGCCCGAAGCAAAAGCGGCCATCTTGGTGTGGTTATGCCTTATGTCCCGAAGGCGCACCTGTTCTCTGCTTATTTTTTCTCCGAGATGCTGAGCGGCATCGGTAACAAGGCCAGAGACAGCGGGCTCGATCTACTACTATTATTCCGAAAACCGGGCGAACGGATGGACTACAGCAGTCTTTTCCGTCAGCAAAAGGTCGACAGTTGTATCATCCTTGGAGCAAGGGATGACCACGATGAGGTGGAGGCTCTGAAGAGACTTCAGCAAGAGGGGCGACCGTTCTGTGTCATGAATCACCATTTTGAAGGGCAGTCGTTCTGTGAAGTGGATGCAGACCATGTAGAAGGAAGCCGGGCGGCTGTAAGTCATCTCATTGAGCAGGGATGCAAGCGGATAGCCTTTCTCAACGGTCCGGATATCTATTCCAACAGTACTGAGCGATTGAAGGGTTATCTCATCGCGCTTCAGGAGGCTGGTATTGAATATGACCATGAGCTGATTTTGGAAGGCAATTACAGTCGTCGAAGCGGGCTCGAAGCGTCGGCTACAATCGCAGACAAATTAGATGATATTGATGCCGTATTTGCGGCGAACGACCGGATGGCCCTCGGTGTAATGCAGGGTCTCCGTGAGCGCGGGCTGGCAGTTGAGCGGTTTCCAGCGTTTGTAGGCTATGATGACTCGGATGCAGCTGAGATGGCTGTTCCGCCACTAAGCAGTGTCCGTGTTCCATTTTATGAGATGGGGGAACTTGCAGCCTCGAAGCTTATACCCGATTCTCAGGATCTCACTCCGGCTCTGGAACTGACTGGGTGCGACTTAATCAGAGAACTCCTGTCCACAGAGCTGATTATTAGGGCGTCATCCATTCGTCAATAACATCATTCATCAATAATTCGTTGAAACTCATACCCATAAGGAGGATCACGACATGTCTAATCGTCTTCGTATTGGAATGGTTGGCTACAAATTTATGGGCAAGGCTCACAGCAACGCTTACCGTAGTCTACCCATGTTCTTCCCGGATGCCCCGCTGCAACCAGAGATGTCCGTTATCTGTGGACGTAACGAGCAGGGGGTTCAGGCAGCTGCCCGCCAGTTCGGCTGGAGCGAAAGTGTTACGAATTGGCGTGATCTAGTGAAACGTAGCGATATTGATCTTGTTGACATTAACGCCCCGAGTAATGCCCATAAGGAAATTGTCATTGAGGCTGCCCTCCATGGCAAGCATCTGTTTTGTGAGAAGCCGCTTGCGCTTTCATTGGCGGATTCCCGTGACATGCTGCAAGCAGCAGAGAAAGCAGGGGTCAACCATATGATTGGCTTCAACTACCGCTTTTCTCCGGCTGTCCAGCTGGCGAAGCAGCTCGTCGAAAGCGGTCGCCTGGGCAAGATTTATCATTTTCGCGCCTTTTTCCTTCAAGACTGGATTATGGACCCGTCCTTTCCGCTGGTATGGCGGTTGCAAAAAGAAGTGGCCGGTTCTGGCTCTCATGGTGATCTTGGCGCCCATTTGATTGATCTCGCTCGGTTTCTGGTCGGCGAGTTTCACGAAGTCATCGGCATGAGCGAGACGTTCATCAAACAGCGTCCGCTGGCTACGGAGATGAGCGGATTGAGCTCCAAAAGGAGTACCGAGGCCAATGCACCGATGGGAGAAGTGACGGTTGATGATGCCACGTTGTTCCTAGCACGCTTTGCTGGAGGTGCGCTGGGCAGCTTTGAGGCCACACGCTTTGCAGCCGGACATCGGAGCACAAATTCATTCGAAATCAACGGTAGTCTGGGCAGTGTACGGTTTGACTTTGAGCGAATGAATGAGCTGGAAGTGTATTTCACACAGGATGAGGAAGGTGTTCAAGGCTTCCGCCGCGTGCTCGCCACCGATCCGGCACACAAGTATTCCGAAGCCTGGTGGCCTGCAGGACATACAATTGGATTCGAGCATACCTTCACCCACGAGATGCTAGAGATGTTGAGTGCTATCTCCGAAGGACGGCAACCTTCACCAAACTTTCATGACGGGGTCGCTTGCCAGGCCGTGCTTGAAGCAGTAGAACGATCTATAAAGGAACGCCGTTGGGTATCCATTGAAGAAATGTAGGTTAACAACACATTCCGAAAGGTGAGTGGATTACAGATGCGCAAGGCACTGATTGTATGGGGTGGATGGAACGGACATGAACCGGAGCAGGTGGCGGCCATTTTTGAACGCATTCTGAAGGAAGAAGGGTTTGAGGTGGAGGTGTCCAGTACCCTTGAAGCGTATCAGGATGCGGAGAAACTGCTTGGCCTGGACCTGATCGTTCCCATGTGGACCATGGGACAGATTGAGCAGGAACTGATCAATAATGTCTCAGCAGCGGTTCAAAGCGGCGTAGGTCTGGCAGGCTGTCACGGTGGCATGTGTGATGCCTTTCGAAACAACGTGGACTGGCAATTCATGACAGGTGGGCAATGGGTTGCACATCCCGGCAATGATGGGGTGGAGTACATGGTAAACATAAAGCGTGGATCGAGCCCGCTGTTGGACCATATTGAGGATTTTCAGGTCATAAGCGAGCAGTACTACCTCCATGTAGACCCTGCGGTTGAGGTGCTGGCAACCACACGCTTCCCGGTCGTTCCGGGACCTCATTCGGCCAATGGGCCAGTGGATATGCCCGTTGTATGGACAAAGCGGTGGGGAAACGGCCGCGTGTTCTACAATTCGCTAGGTCATCACGCAGATATCATAGAAATTCCTCAAGTGACCGAGATGATGCGCAGCGGATTCCTGTGGACTGCGGCAGGCAAACAGGCTGCGACCAGCCGAGGTAGCTCGCTGGCAGAGGCATACACGGGTATGGCAGACAACCAGCAACAGTAGCGTGAACAGGATAGTATCCGATGTAATAAAAGAATGCCATTATCCATTTTTTCTGAAGGAGAAGGGAGTCCAGGCATGAAAAAAATGAAAGTGGGCATTATCGGTTGCGGTAAAATTAGCGGAATTTATATGGAAAATTGCCATCGTTTCGACATTCTGGAGCTGTTCGCAGTAGCGGATCTGGACCAAAGTCGGGCAGAGGAGCAGGCGATAGCGTTCAACGTTCCGAACGTATATTCGGTAGATGAGATTTTGGCTGATCCGCAGATCGAACTCATCATTAATTTGACCATTCCGGCCGTTCACGCCGAGGTGTGTCTCAGAGCTCTTGAGGCTGGCAAGCATGTCTATGTGGAGAAGCCACTTGCCGTCACTCGTGAGCAGGGCCAGGCTGTCTTGGATCTTGCTCATCAAAAGGGACTACTTGTTGGCTGCGCACCGGAGACCTTCTTCGGCTCCGGTATACAGACATCATTGAAGTTGATTGAAGACGGAGTCATTGGGAATCCGGTAGCCGCTACAGCTTTCATGATGAGCCGTGGACATGAACATTGGCATCCCGATCCTGAATTTTATTATGCAGTCGGCGGTGGCCCGATGTTTGATATGGGCCCTTATTATTTGACAGCTCTGGTGCAATTGCTGGGACCGATTGCCACCATTTCGGGCATGACAAGCAAGGCGATAGATCAGCGAACGATTACGAGCGAGAAAAAGAGAGGCCAGACTATCCCAGTCGATATTCCGACCCATGTGGCTGGATTGTTGCGCTTCAAGCAGGGAGCTGTCGGTACGCTGATTACCAGCTTTGACATTTTTGGAGGTAGCACTCTGCCACCGATCGAGGTGTATGGTACGCATGGCACGTTGCAGGTACCTGACCCGAACACATTCGGAGGGCCAGTTCGCTTCAGGCTGCTAGGCGAGCACAATTGGACAGAGGTACCGCTGCTGCCAGGTTACCAGGAAAATACACGGGGTATCGGAGTTGCCGATATGGCCTATGCTATCCGCAACGGACGACCTCACCGCGCCAGCGGGGAACTGGCCTACCATGTGCTGGAAGCGATGTGGGCGTTCCATGATTCTTCCGATCAGCAGACCTTTTATACGATGCAGAGCACATGTCAGCGCCCGGCGGCTTTACCGGAAAACCTGCCCTTATATACGTTAGATGTATAAAACAAGTACCAGCCTGAAGCTGACCTGCAGCATACAAGAATTATAAGACTGGAGGGGCTGTCCCAAAATTCGGTCTGGGGATTTGCGTATTCTGCTTTGATATTAATTACTATAAAAAAGAAGGCTCCAGCTCTGCTTTGACTGCGGCTTTGGAGTCTTCTTAGTTAACTTTTGAAACATCATGCTACATAATTTTGCGCCTTGAACAAGATCTTAATGCTATAAAAATAACATCACTACTGCGAGCAATGCGCTAGAATGGACCTTTTAGCTTGATTAGTTCTATAGTGTCGTTCTAATATAAAAGAAACATCAGCTTGACATCTATGCACTCTTAATACTACGGTGATGTGAATGTATTTTTAATTTTTCAAAAATAGATTTATAGATTGCTAAATTTTGAGCGAAAAAAATCAGACCAATTGAAATTTTTGAGGAGGGTGAAAATATGTGTAGATATGCAATGTACGGTCCATACAAAGATATCTTTGCCTGCTTTGCTTGTAGGAAGGTATATAAGCAAACATCCCGCTTTGAGATTCCAAAGGAAAAATATGAGGGGATTGTCCATGTCTGTCCGCAATGCCAGACGCCCATGCATGACATGGGGCATGATTTTCAGGCCCCGAAGCAAACGGATATCAAGCAGTGGAAAAAGGTAGAGCTTTTGTACCAAAACGGATACTCTTACCATTCCTGCGGATGTGACGGTCCTGGGTACAGACCTTCCCGGCTACAAGATGTTCCTGGATTCCTGAAGGAACAGCGAAGGTTTGAGAATGAGGGAGAGGCATTACTGCATCGGCTTTTGCAGAGTTAATTGAATCGAGCAAGTAACAAACATGGACTATTCGTAGTGTTGCCATAAGGAGGTCATCATGAGAAATTGTGCGCTATACAGCTCGACCTTTGATCTGGATCAGGTTGAGAGACTATTAGAGTCGATTTATCCCAATAACAAGATACACGTGAATGAAAGCAAAACTAGAGTTGAGGTCAAAAGCAAGGGCTGGTTTAATAAGAAAGTCAAAGGCTTTAACATAATGACCAGCAAAACGAATCCGGAGGAGTTTGCCTCCATGCTTAACGGAATGATAAATTTTTTCAGTCAGATTCCTGCTGAAAACGAACAGTTGCAGCAAAAGTTGCTGATCAAGATGAGTACGCTAAATATGGTGATTGGTGTGGAGACCGAGGAGGATATATCTGAAGCATTTTTTGCCGAATTACTTGATATCATAAATTCGTTGGACGGGCTGATGTTCTGGGGTGGCGGTAATTTGCTTGCACCTGATGGAAGTCTGTTATTAGATGTCAATGGGCGTTCGGAAGTGGAAGATTATACAGTTACTGCTCATGTCAGTTATTTGCACGGAGAGGACCCAATTACCGAATCCGGGATGGAGCGGAAGCTGCGGTCGGAAAAGAAATTGGTCGATCAAGGCTTTACGCAAATGCCGCCGATCCCAGGCAGGCTAGGAGATGAAGCAGCAGACAGCATCCGTTCTCTCAAGGAAGTGGCTGGCCGTGCCGTTGCTTTGTGTATTGTAGCACTGAAAGGCGAGTGTATCGGTGCGGGCGAAAGCAAGGATGATACGAAACGGATGATAAATCAAGTGACTGATCAGTATGGCGCGGACCGTTTCTTTTCACCGGAAGAGAAGAGGTTCTTATCCAATGATGATGTCGATGAGTCGGAGGGCATCCAGTTCTCCTGGCGTTATGAAGGCTTTTGGACTCTGTTATGGGCTTTGGGCCATCTTGAGAAGCTAGGTGACCCAACTGGGATTTGCGACGTGCCGTTGTCTGTTTCAAAGCTGCAGCAATTCGACTCATTTGAGGCTTTTCTGTCAAGCTCAAGACTGCGCAGCAGCAAGGAAATTTTAGATGAAGCGGATTTAATTTGTCGTTACGATTGGATGTGTGTGGATAGCCGCATTCATAAACAGCCAGCCCCTGGAAATCTGGATGATGGTGTAGTGTATGAACGTCATCGTGTGCTTAAATGGCTCACCAGTTACATGGGACAGGATTGGGATGATGTGCGCACAGATACATAATAGGAAGTCTAGAAACATCAATCCTCTACCAAATAGGTAGAGGATTGTTTGGTGTGGGGCACTTTACTTAAAATTCATGACGTTGACCGTAAATTCGCAATTCACTGATCTCAACATCGTACTTTGCGGCTCAATCATGGCCAGCTTGAAGAAGCGGAAAGGAGTGTTTTTATATTCATCCCTCACGTAGTAGACGCAGATAGCATTTTTACAAAGTTGAGGCTTCCATCCGGCAAAGCAATGTCTAGAAGCTCTAATCCTTCTACTGGCAGGCGGGTCATGGGACGCTGGTCGAAACGCAACATGGGAATGGTATATGGCCCATCTATGTACTCGGCCTTTTCCCGGTACTTCTTTAATGAATCCATTCGGCAGGGAAACAGCGATTCAGAAGTGTATATGGACTGAAGACGGCTGGCTGCGCCTGAGTCATGGCGGCAAGTTACCCGACTCTGGAGACAGAAGCTCCGAACTTGCCGATCCATCTTTTTCCAGCCAAAGAACCTAGAGACCACTTCATCATCAATCCATCATTTACGGCGATTATTTTGTCATAGAGGCTATATTCAAGCTCAAGGGTAGCGATTTATATTTCTGTTAAACAAGATTACAATCCTGAGAATAACGAGTTGAATCGACAATTATACAAATATAAAAATACTAGACAAGACAACTGCTGGGAGAAAGTTGTCTTGTTTTGCAATTTTAGGACCCATGCTATGGAGTTAGGAAAACAGATTTTAAAACTTTTTAATCATCAAGGAATAGTACTGGAAAACAAAAATATATATGCTTTAGGTCGCTTTGATAAAATCTCATCACTGGGAATGATACAGAAACTCTATTAAAGCGAAATAATTGCTGTTGGTAAAAGAAAGCGGTTACTTTAGGGTTGTTCTACGTTTGTTTTGGTCCCAATTATGATCGGAAAGGAGAAGACTTTACCGTGCCTCAGGGATGGAGAATGGAATTGAAATCTATGAGAATGCATGGGTAACCAATTAGCTATTTATGATGGTAAATAGGAGGCTTGGGAATGAAAAAAACCATAACAAGCTTGATTTTGTTTGGACTGCTGATGAGTATGTTGCCGTTCAAAAATGTGAGCGCTTTCGAAAATGCTAGGCTTACCCAATCGGCAACCGCAAGCTCCGTCGAAGATTCAAGTAAAGCGGCTGATTTTGCGATCGATGGTGACCCGCAAACTAGATGGTCCTCACAATATTCAGATCCGCAGTGGATAAGTGTAGATCTTGGTAGCACCACCAAAATCAATGGCGTTACGCTCAACTGGGAAGCCGCTTATGCGAAGTCCTACCAAGTTCAGACATCGACGGATGATGATCATTGGACTACCGTCTATTCCACCACGACTGGAGATGGAGGAATCGATAAGATATCTTTCGAAGCAACAGACGCTAGATATGTAAAAATGAACGGTATCGAAAGAGCTACCAGCTACGGATATTCCCTTTGGGAATTTGAAGTGCATTCAGCTGATGAACCGGAGGATAACTCACCTCCAACAGCTCCCTCCAACCTGACTAGTTCCTCGGTATCAGATACAATAGTAAGCTTGCAGTGGACGGAATCTACAGATAATGTAGGTGTTTCCAGCTACGACATCTACAAAGGATCAGACCTCGTAGGATCCAGTGCGTCGACATCCTTCATCGTTACCGGCCTAACAGCCAACATGGCGTACAGCTTTTATGTGAAAGCCAGAGATACCGCAGGTAATGTGTCAGATGCAAGCAATGTGATTGATGTTACCACCAGCGCAGCTGACACAAATATTGTCTCAGGTGAAACTTATAAACTAACGGCACAGCATAGCGGAAAAAATCTGGAAGCAGGAGACTCAACTGCCGATGGAGCGAAGGTGCAGCAGTGGACGAACAACGGTAGCGCTCGGCAAAGATGGAAAGTCATTGACGTTGGCGATGGATATTATAAATTGATTGTGCAATCCAGCGGTAAAGCATTAACAGTGGCCGGAGGCTCTTCAGAAGATGGGGCTAGTGTACAGCAATGGACAGACAGCGATTTAACTAATCAAAAATGGAAAATGATTGACGTCGGCGGTAGATATTATAAGCTGCTTGTACAATCTAGCGGTAAAGCGCTGGATGTAATCGGAGGTTATACTAATGACGGGGCAAATGTGCAGCAATGGACGGATAACGGAAATGATCAGCAGAAATGGAAGTTTACGCTTGTTGACTCAACCCCTGATACAACGGCACCAACAGCACCAGCAAACCTGAAAAGCTACTCCAAAACAAACACTTCGGTAAGCCTTGTATGGACAGCATCAACAGACGATGTCGATGTTATCAGCTACGATGTGTACAATGGAACAACTTTGGTCGATTCAACCCCTACGACAAGTTATACGGTGACAGGGCTTAGCGCCAATACAACATACAGCTTCACTGTCAAAGCCAGGGATGCAGCAGGAAATATTTCAACAGCAAGCAATGTCCTAAAGGTTACGACGAATTCTACAACGGAGAATACAGGTTTTTATATTAATGGAACAACGCTTTACGATGCCAAGGGGAATCCGTTTGTTATGAGGGGAATCAATCACGCTTATACCTGGTATAAGGGGCAAGAGTCTGTAGCGATCCCTGCCATTGCAAAAACGGGAGCGAACACTGTCAGAATCGTACTGTCGGATGGTCAGCAATGGACAAAAGATGATCTGTCTGCGATACAAAATTTAATCACTTTATCAGAGCAAAACAAATTGGTCGTTGTTCTAGAAGTACATGATGGCACAGGGTCTGACAGCGCTGCTGTATTGGATAATATCGCTAATTACTGGATTGAAATGAAAAGTGCACTCATTGGAAAAGAAAGCACCGTCATCCTCAATATCGCGAACGAATGGTATGGAACATGGGATGGCGGAGGCTGGGCGCAAGGTTATAAGTCTGTTATACCTAAGCTCAGAAATGCTGGCATCAAAAATACAATCATTGTTGATGGTGCAGGATGGGGACAGTATCCGCAATCTATTTTTGACTACGGAAAAGAAGTCTTTAATGCAGATCCGCTTAAAAATACGATGTTCTCCATTCATATGTACGAATATGCCGGAGGTAATGCCGCCACAGTAAAGAGCAATATGGATAATGTACTGAATAAAAACCTAGCTCTGCTGATTGGAGAATTCGGGATCAAGCATACGAGCGGTGATGTGGATGAGGCTACCATTATGAGTTACGCTGAGCAAAAGGGAGTAGGTTATCTTGCATGGTCTTGGAAAGGAAACAGTCCGGGTCTTGATTATCTGGATATGACTACTGACTGGCAAGGATCAAGCTTAACGGAACAAGGTCGTATTATCATTGAAGGTCCCAATGGTATTAGGGCGACATCAAAATTAAGCTCGGTTTATAGCGATTCAGCCAACAAACAGTCATCCAGTAAACCATGAGTATTTAACGTTAGTCAACAATGTTCAGTACGAAAACAAGCTTTTTCTGTACACAAAGCCGCCAAGTTGGCGGCTTTTTTTGTTGCATGAGCTGCCAGCTTACAAACAATAAAAGAATAATAAACAAGACAGTCTTTAACCAAGCAATTGACTTCTATAAGCTTTGTTTTGAGGCATTTGGGAACACGGATCAAGCCGATCATCGCAGGGCAAGTCGCCAATATGGGAGCAGACATTAAGTTACAAATGGAAAGCTTGAATTCAAATCAATTGCGTGAAGCCGCAGATCATGTGTTAAGCCTTCCATCTTTCAAAGAAGCTGTTGCACAGAAGTCAATACTATATTTAAATATATAAATTGGATGTAAGCTCGTCTATTGCAGCATATTAGGGAATTCGGTACAATTTACTCATACTACTTAAGAGTAAGCTGGAAGGAGAGAGTAAAGGTTGAAGCAGGAGTATTGTACACCGACTCAGCACCCAAAGTGGTTTGGACTGGCTGTTCAAGCGCTTGTTATATTGTCGCAGGAGGACAAAAGCATAGCTTGTCCAAGTATTGAACTCGCCAAATATCTTCAGTCGGAGCCTTCTTTGCTGCGCCGCATACTTTCCGTTCTCGCCAAGGAAGGGCTTATCGGAACCCGGGAAGGCCGTGACGGCGGGTACCACCTTAGGAAACCGGCAGAGTCTATACGACTAGTTGATGTGTACGATGTATTCCGTTCAGACAGCAGGCTTTCCTTTGGTATTACCGAGACAGCTGGCACGCATCCGCTCGGTAAATGTATGAAATCTACGCTTGAGGATATTACCCAAGAAATGGACGATAGCATACGTGGAGTATTAAGTAAGTACACGATTGCTGATCTCGCCAATCAACTGGAAGCCAAGCTTTAGATGAACCTGGAAAAAGACGGTTGACAGCGGCTTGCTTAGATTTTATACTGTGCAATATAAACAACAGTTAAACGCAAGCCGCGCGCAACGTTAATTTTTAAGGTTATACTGTGTGATAATGAACACAGTTATACCTGTGCGCATAAGCGGAAATATTGTTGGAATTTTTTCAAGGCACTTCGTTTTAATAGATTTCAAACTTTGACTAATCGCTTAGTCTGGATTTAACTGTGCTGAATAAAAAACAGTATTTATTTAAAGGAGGATTCATAATGTCAACTTCAACTCATACTGGTCAGAGCTCCGCCTTGTTCGCCGATGTCATCCGCGAGCGCCGCTCTGTGCGTCATTACGACAAATCGGTTCGTCTGTCTCACGAGGAGATTAAGGATCTTCTGAAAGAAGCGACGCTTGCGCCTTCTTCGAGTAACGTTCAGCCCTGGCGCTTCTTGGTTATTGAGACAGAGGAATTGAAAGCAAAACTGCAGCCAATCGCCTACAATCAATCCCAGGTTACTGAGGCTGCAGCGGTGATCGTTGTGCTTGGTGATACGGAAGGATATAAGAAGCTCGATGAAGTTTTCGGCGAAGCAGTAAAACACGGCTATATAGCAGAAGATACCGCCAAATCGTTCGTGGAAAGATCGATTCATACGTATGCTTCATTGCCAGAGGAAACACTTCATAAAGTCATTCATATTGATGGTGGTATTGTATCCCAGCAGCTTATGCTGGTTGCACGTGCTCACGGCTACGATACCGTCGCGATGGGCGGCTATAATGCGGCCGAGCTTAAGCAATCGTTCGGTATTAGTGACCGATACATTCCAATCATGCTGATTGCGCTCGGTAAAGCGGCACAACCGGGTCATCAGACAACTCGGCTGCCGATAGACGATATCACATTCTTTAACGAGATGCCCGTTAACTAAAAACAAAACCCAACGAATTTAATTTTATGAATGAACAGAGTCGAGAAATGACAACTTAAGGAAGTAGTATATATTCACAATTTCCAAAGGAGGATATCTGTTATGGCTCACCAGAAGAGAAGGAAAGAAGCTGCATGGAAGTCACGAAAGCAAGAACAGCATCCCCATGGTAAAATCAAATCGCTCAAGGAATTGTCCAGCGAACAAGATTGAGGAGTATACTACTTGGAAGAGAAGGGCTGTCGATGAAATTTATCGGCAGTCTTCTCATGGTGTGTGATCATAATGGCCCTTCATACAGGCAACATCCAACAGTTTTATTTCAGAGTGTTCAGTGTTATTGGAGACATTGAGTTAGCCGTTCAACCCTGAAAATATACATAATATTTTCAGGGTTGCTTTTATTTAGTTTTCTTTGTCAAGGCGAAGAATTACTGCAATTCACCAATGCGTGTGGGCGCTATCGACTCTTGCACGGAAAGCCTGGCCCATGGACGGTAGAGGAGGTTCTTCGCTTGCAAGAAGCCGTAAAGTGATGATAACGTTAGTTTGACGAAAGCTGAATTAGGATGGGAGTTGAAATTTCTTGAAGAAATTCGGTAAAATTTTGCTTATAGGTTTAAGCTTGGGGTTGGGCCTTGCAATCGGTAATGTGCAGACTCCTGCCGCCTCTGCCGCTGGTACCGAATATTATGTGGCGACAAGTGGTAGCGATTCCAACGCGGGAACAAGCGACGCGCCGTGGAAAACGCTCCAGCATGCGGCCGACACAGTCCCTCCGGGCAGCAAGGTCTATGTCCGAGGTGGTGTTTATAAGGAGAAACTGAAAATCACCCGCTCTGGCTCCGCCTCGCAAGGCCCAACCGTGTTCGCAAGCTATGGCACGGAAACCGCCATTGTTGACGGTACTGGCCTATCGGTCAGTGGGAACGAAGGGTTAATCGAATTGGCCGATGTCGATTACGTCACCATCCAAGGGTTTGAAATCCGCAATTTTACCACTGCTTCCAAGAACGCAGTGCCTACAGGCATTTACGTTCACGGTGCAGGGGGTTTCATTAATCTGTCTGATAACAAAATCCACGACATCAAAAACACGGCCACCCCAACTGGAAAAGACCGGCTAGGCCGGGACGCTCACGGCATCGCTGTTTATGGCACGAAAGCTCCTGCATCGATTCACAACCTTACAATCAACGGCAATGAACTATACAATCTCGTGCTCGGCTCCAGCGAATCGCTTGTTTTAAACGGGAATGTGAGCGGCTTTGCAGTGACCAGCAACCTCATTCACGATAACGACAACATTGGAATCGATCTGATCGGCTTTGAAGGAACCGCGCCGAATACTGCTTACGATCAGGTGCGGAACGGGGTGGTAAAAGGCAATCGAGTGTACAATAATTCGGTTCGAAATAACCCATCCTACAAGAGCGATGACAACTCGGCCGGCGGCATTTATGTGGATGGGGGCAAGGACAACATTATCGAGCAGAATTACAGCTATAACAATGACATCGGCGTCGAAATTGCCTCCGAGCATGCCGGCAAAACCACCAGCAATATTACGGTCCGCAGTAACGTGATATATAACAACCGGTTAACTGGCATCGCTATGGGCGGCTACGATGACGAGCGTGGCTCAACGGTTAACAGCAAGATCGTGAACAATACGCTGTACAAGAACGATACATTGGACGACGGGAGCGGCCAGCTTTTGGTTCAGTATGATACACGAAACAACGTGATCAAGAACAATATTTTCGTAGCCAGTTCGACTGATGTGTTGATCTATAATGGATATACTCAAAATTCGGGCAATGTTGTTGATTATAATTTATATTTTGCACCTGGTGGCAGTTCGGGGGCCAACTGGACCTGGAAAGATAAAGAATATACAGGATTCCCCACGTACAAATCGGGAACGGGCAACGATGCGCATTCTCTGTTTGCCGATCCTAAATTCGTGAATGCCACGAATGGCGACTTCCGTTTGCAGTCTTCGTCACCAGCGATCGATTCCGGATCAACGGATAACGCCATCATCGGAACCGAGGATATCGACGGGGAACCCCGTGTGAAAGGGAAAGCCGTGAATATCGGTGCGGATGAGTGAAGCAAAGCTAGAGTTTTTGTCGGGTTATGCAAAATCTGATCCTCTTGGAGTCCTGTGCGTGCTGATACTCCGTTGATGCAAGTGACGGGATGAGGCGACTCAAATGAATAGCTGATTTATTCCAAAAGCCCTCTAGATGCGAGGGCTTTTGTCTTTATATATAGCATTCACAATTTGTGTATTTGCAATTTCCGTAGTTCTTGATACACCATAATTGATAATGATAATTATTATCATTTAATTCGAGGGTCACATTATGATCACCGATTGCTTGTTGCTATGGAGAGGCATTCTAGGCGCAACATTATTTTTCTATAGAGAAAGGTTGATAGCATTGACTGCAAATAAACAATTAGACCGCTTCAGCTCGATACCCGTATTTCTCCATATATGATTGAATGATTGAACTTACTGTTTTACGAGTCCTCCAATACCGCAAGATCGAATTACAAAATTGTTAGGTTGATGTAAGGCAAATCGATAGCTTATGCCAGCCTGGCAGGATAAGATTGGAACAAACGAAAATAGAAATTTTTTAAAAGGAGAATCGAGATGAGGCTGTTTGAACTGTTGCTATTATTGTCAAACATCGGCTTGTTTTCATTAACCTTCCTATTAAAAAAAGGACGGCGTAGAATTCCAGTATTCGTTGCAAGCGGTATTGCCACACTTTTACTGGTCATTCATTGGACGGTGGAAGGATACAGAATTCAGCTATTTTTCCCATATTGCATAACGATCATTTTTTTAGCCATTTCAAATTATAGCTATTTTAAAAAAAACGGTCCAAAAAAAATCCCACGATTCATGTTGGGTTCAGCTTATACCGCTATAGCAATAATGCTGGTCGCAACAGCGGGCCTCATGTATGCTTTTCCTGTATTTAAACTACCTGAACCGACAGGCGAATTTAAGGTAGGAACGCAAACTTTTCATTTCGTGGATACAAATAGGGAAGAGATTTTCGACGAAGCCAGAGAGGGTAAGAGAGAATTGATGGTTCAGGTCTGGTATCCGGCTCAAACTAGCACCGGCAAGTACGCTCCCTTTATTCCCGATACCCAGATTTTACGTTATATGGCCGCGAACTATGGCCTTCCCGAGTTTACGTTTCAACACCTGAAGTACGTATCCAGTCATGCTTATTCGGGGGCCGAAGTCTCCTCGGTACAGACTTCATACCCGCTGATCCTTGCGAATCCCGGCAACGGCTCTTCCAGGTTCCTCCACACGTCGCAAGCCGAAAATCTCGCGAGTCATGGATATATCGTGGCAGTGATCGACCACACCTACAATACATTTGCAACCGAGTTTCCGGACGGTCGAATCACGACCAGCACAACCAACGACTTATTCTCGCCCGACCATGATTACCAGACGAGTAGAGGAAATCGCGACAAGTTGGGGAAAGTTTTAACCGGTGATGTGGCGTTTGCGCTGGACCAATTCGGGTTCATCCAATCGGGGCAGATTCCAAGCCATCTAAAAGGGAGGATTGATCTCGGTCATGTCGGGGTGTTCGGTCATTCCATCGGCGGAGCGATGGCCTATGACGCTTCTTACGATCCGCGAATCGCAGTCGGGATAGACCTTGATGGAGGGCTTTATCGACTGCGTGACAGAGAGGGTCTGCGAAAGCCGTTTTTGTTCATCAACTCGGAAAGCTATTTCGAAAAATTAAAAATGGTAATGGATAATCGGGTCTACACGGATGCAGAGCTTAACCGTATGGGATCAACAAGAGAGTGGGAGGATCAAGTAACGGAAGATAAAAAGTTGGAGCTTGAACGGATGCGTGAAACGGTCGACGAAGGGGGACAAGTCCTCTATATCGAAAATACGGAGCATTTGAATTTCGCTGACGTACAGTTCATTTCTCCGATTTTCAAAATGCTGGGCATTACAGGAAAGATTGCGCCCGAAAGAGCGAACTCCGTTATCAATGCCTATATGCTAGATTTCTTCGATAGGTATCTGAAAAATCAAGGCGGAAACTTAATGAAAGGACCGGATAGCCGCTTTCCGGAGGTGAAGTTCGTAACCTCGCTATTATAAATTACGGAACAGGCTACCGATTTTGATATGCTCCCCTTCAAGTAGACAGGTTTAATAAATAAACCGCTAATTGAAGGGGAGTTTTTCTTTGTCTAAAAAGAACGAATACAATGCGATGCGATGTATGCAAAGAGGAAGGGAGAATAAGTTCTATGAATTCCATGAAAGCGTTTGACATATTGGAATATCATTCTATAATTATGAACAGAATTGGACCTCACCGAGATGGAAAAATCCTGATTATTCCAGTCTGGATCGGATGTAGATGTTGTCTATTCTCAAATAGGTCGCTGTCTATGAGGAATACGATAATTGATAGAGCTGTTGTTCAATAAACAGTAAGCTCCATAATCAGGGGCTTGCTCTTTTATTTACCTAAGGAGAATGGGGCGGAATGACACTTAAAAAAAGAATCTTTTTATTGTTTTTTCTCAGCGCGTTTATTCCCTTTATTAGTATATTTGCAATTTCTTATTATACCATTGATTCCATTTTTGTAAATAAAATCAATGATGGAATTAGGAGCAATCTACAGCAGGTAACTTCATCACTGGAAAATTCAATTACCAATCTGAATCATGTTACTCAGCAATTATCATATAGCGGTACTTTAGGCAAAAAACTGGATGAAGTCTTGCAACCTTCCTCCAATATAATTGAATTGATTGAGGCTAGAGATGAATTAAAGAATGAGTTAAATGTTGTAACGTTTACTAATCCGAATATAGGCTTGACCTTATATTATTTCCAGAAAGAAGGCGCTACACAGTTCGCTAACTTTCCCATCAAAGATCGTTTTGCCCCTGAGTCTTTGCCTGTGCTTTTCAAATCTTATGGCATTTCGTACTATGGTCCCCATATCAGTATGAACCGATTTAATGACCAGCTCGTTTTATCTGCCATGCGAAAGGTACAACTGCCTCAAAGGGACGATGTATATATTTACGTCGAATCCGGCTTTCGTCTTACCCAGAATATACTAGGTTACAACCAATACCAAGGAGCTTTATCGCATTTGATCCTAAATGGTGAAGGTCAAATTGTTTACAGTGAAATTCCGGAAACGATGAAAGTGGGGGAGAATTTCTTCAGCTTATCAAAAAGTGCTGCAAAAGACGGAATATCCCGTGACTACCATTGGTTTAAGGAGGACTCCGCTCAGAATTGGAGCGTCATCTCGGTAATTTCGCAGGCTAAGTATCAACAGGAGAAAAACCAGTGGTTGCTTCAAATATTACTGGTCGCTTTATTTTTTCTCGGCTTTACTGTATTTCTTGCTTGGCTTCTGTGGAAGATGGTCTACAAGCCACTCGGTCTGTTCCATTCGGAAATTAACGGAATGTCTCAGAATCCACAAAAGGCAGGTAGCCAGACTCGCACTCATATTCCCGAGTTCGATTTTCTATTGGGAGAATTCTCAAATATGCAGCACCAAATCGGTGACCTGTTCAAGGAAGTGCAGCAGAAAGAGAAGATCCGTGCAGATTTGGAAGTGGAAAAATTGTTATATCAGATCAATCCTCACTTTCTGATGAATACGCTAGATACTGTACATTGGCTGGCCGTCATGAATGGACAAGGGGAGATTGACAAGTTGGTGCAATCCTTGAACAAGCTGTTGTATTACAATTTGGGTAAATTAGGGCAAGTATCGACGATGGAAGAGGAAATTGATGCGCTAAGACAGTATCTAGTCCTGCAGCAAATTCGATATGACTTTGAATTTGACGTGCGTATTTCAGCAGATGACCATGTGCTTCAAATACCTGTGCCTCGTTTTATTCTGCAACCGTTGGTTGAAAATTCTCTCTATCATGGACTGAGTGACGAAGGTTTTATTCAAATTGAAGTTACACTCACCAAAACGCTGAATATTCTGATACAGGATAATGGAGCCGGCATGACCGAGGAAGCGATTCAAAAACTCTTGAACAATCGTATAGCAGAACATAAAAAAGTAGGGATGGGCATCGGACTCAATTATGTTCACCGCATGTTGAGGGCACAGTACGGAGATCAAGCACAACTGGTGATCGAAAGTGAATTGGGTACAGGGACAAGTATTCTGCTCATACTTCCTATCAAAGGAGAAGATGTTCGGGGATGATTAAAGTATTGATTGTGGATGACGACAAATTGGTACGAAAAGGCATAAGCTCCGCGATGCCGTGGAATGAGTTCAATATGGAAGTTGTAGGAGAAGCAAGTAACGGGTTGAAAGCACTGGATTTTCTGAAATCCCAACCGGTCGATCTGATGTTGACGGATCTCGCGATGCCGGTGATGTCAGGTATTGAACTGATGCGAGCTGCAAGGCAACTCTATCCAGAGCTTCATATTGTCGTATTAACACTGCATCAAGATTTCGATTATATCCAGGAAGCGCTCAGGCTGGGAGCCATCGACTATATAGCCAAGGTTCAGCTCGAGAAGGAGCAATTCGAACACGTGCTGCATCGAATACATATCCGGATTGACGAGCTGGCGAATAAAAAACGAAAGCTGCCGCTGCTTAGTGAGACTAATGTCCATTACCGCCATGTGTATGCACTTGTTTCACTGGATCGCAAGTTAGGACAGAGCTGGCCGATTGAACCGACATCCAGTGTAGATGAGATCCGATGGGAGGTTGAACGGAACAGTTGGATGTGGGCGGCACCCATGGACTTAGAGGATCAACTGTTCCACAAACTGAAGGAATACCGGGACCAAGTTCCCCAAGGCGCCTTGCTAGTTATGTCCGATGTACAAGAGCGAACGTGGTCGCAAATCCAAAACTGGATTATGAATTATACAGAAACGTCCTTATTCTATGCATACGACCCTTATGATCCTGTCATTGCCGTTTCGATGAATGTGGAGGAATCATTTCCAATAGAACCGCAGGATGAAGACATGGATCGAATTAAGCAAAGTTGGTTTCTATCACCATGGACACATAACGACAGTTACTACAACCAACTGATTGAACAGTTCAAATCACTAAGACTGCAAAAAAGCCAGTTGATGGGATTGCTATACTCGATAGTTATGGAATGGAATCACCTTTTTGCCGAGTCTACGCTTGGTAGAATCTCAATGATCCATTCTTTTCTATCGTGGTACGAGGTAGAAGCTTGGATCAAGCAGACCTCTGTGGACATTCGTAAGGCAGATGAACAGACCTCGTATTCACAGGAAATTGTAGACGCCGTGAAAAAAGCGATTATGATCATGCAAAATGATTTGGATCAAGCTTTTACTGCTTCAGGTCTGTCCCGGCAACTGAACATCAGCCGAAGCTATTTCAGTCAATGCTTCAAGGATCTGATGGGGAAAACCTTTAATGAGTACTCCCGTTTTATACGAATAGAGAAGTCTAAAGAGTATTTATTGAATACAAATAATCAGATTTTCTGGATTGCTGAGCGAGTGGGTTATACGGATGAAAAATATTTCAGCCGAATTTTCCGCGAGTTGACAGGCCTGCTTCCAAGTGAATATCGACAGCTGGGCAGAGGGGATAAAAAGCGTACTCTTTTATAATTCAGTCAAGCCGACAGATTCCTGATAGGAGCTGCCGGTTTTTTGTGCTTTACTTTGGTTAGTAAGTAAAGATAGACAAATGTATGTCGGCAGGTAGGATAAATGCTTACAAGCCAAGTATGACTTCACTGCCTGGCGTGAAACCGCATACATTTTTCTATCCAAACAGACGTTTAATCCCTATCTCGTTTTGTCTTCATCGAGTTTTATAATGAAAGCGTAAACAACAATGATAGAGAAATATTCACAACGAAGGGGAATCGAATGAGATGACAACTAAATGGTCCGTAAAAAGCAAATTGTTGACGAGACGTCTGGCCGTACTGTCGATATCTGCCCTAATGATTTCAACCCTTGCAGCCTGTGGGGCTTCATCCAACCCTCCCACTGCGAAGGAAGCGGGCAAATATGAGGTAACACCCGGAGACCCATTCAGTGCCTATAAAGACGAAATAACCGTCACGATGGGTCGTGTGACTACGGCCAACCCGAAGCTGCCGGCTGGAGATTCGTATGAGAACAATGCGTATACTCGACTGGTCAAAAAAGTGTTTAACGCTCAGATTAAAGACCAATTTGAAGCCAACGGAGAAGATTATAGCCGTCAGGTTTCTCTCGCCATCGCCTCTGGAGAACTGCCTGACATGATGCGTGTCGATTCCAAGGATGAACTCAAAGAACTGGTTGATAATGATCTGATTGAAGATATGACGGAAATTTACAAACAGTATGCCACAGATAATATCAAGAATATTTACGACTCTTATGAGGGCCGTGCATTAGACAATGCGACGATAGATGGACGTTTAATGGGGCTTCCGGCTACTTCCCTAGATTCCGCACCAACCATGGTCTGGGTTCGTCAGGATTGGCTGGATCTACTGGGAATCCAACTTGACGCAGACGGAGATGGTGCTATCAAGCTGGAAGATGTGGAGAAAACGGCCGAGGAATTCTTAAAAAGAGATCCTGGTCAAACCGGGAAACCAGTAGGTATTCCCTTTGTGAACACCCTAAATACAACTGACTACAATGGTTCTGCCTATACCATGCTGGGAGTGGCCTCAACGAAGGGTTCATTCCCTCAGTACTGGATGAAGGGTAAAGACGGCAGCATTGTTTATGGCTCAACAACAGAGGAAACCAAGCAGATGCTAGGCGTCATGGCAGATTGGTTCAAGAGAGGCATCATCGACCCGCAATTTGGAACACGCACATTTGATGATATTACGGCACTGTACACCAACGGCCAATGCGGTATTGCTTTTGGACCATGGCATATTCCCGACTGGGGTCTGGGCAACGTGAAGCAGAAGGATAAGAATGCGAAATTCACGGCTTACACTTTGGAAGATGCAGATGGAAAGGTAAACGTGGCACACGCCAATCCAGCTAATCAGTTTATCGTTGTAAGAAAAGGATACGAACACCCGGAACTCGCCGTTAAAATCGTAAACCTTTTCTACGATAAACTGGCAAATGATAAAAATGTGGGAACATCTATGCCAGAAGCTGCCAAGTATCAAGAGAACGGCGTAGACGGTTCTACCAGACCGTTTAATATTGAAGTCAACTCGGCGACCTCGTTACTGGATGACTACTCTGATATCGTTCGAGGGATTAAAGGAGAGATAAGTTTGGATCAGGTCCGGACAACAGAATCAAAGAACAATATTAAAAGTATCCAGACTTACTTAAGTAATATGGATACGGATAACGTAACAGCCTGGTCGAAATATCACTCGCGTATCAACGGAGTGGGACTCATTGACAAACTGACACGGGAAAACAAATTTGTATGGATGACACCCGCTTTCTCCGGAACTACACCAAGCATGAAACAGACCTGGGCTAATCTGACCAAGATGGAGCAGGAATCTTTTATCAAAATCGTGACAGGTGCAGAACCTCTGAATTACTTCGATACATTCGTTAGCAATTGGAAGAAGCAAGGCGGTGACCAGGTAATTCAGGAAATTAAAGACGAGGTTGCATCCAAAAAATAAACAATCTTAAACTGCTAACAGGGCTGCGTATTGCAGCCCTGCTTTTAGGAAAGGGGTCCATCCATGAAACAGGGAAACGATAAAGCAAAAATCCGGTTCGGCACGGGTGCCATATATCATCTGATGATGCTTCCGGGTATTTTATTTTTGCTGGTATTCAGCTATGTTCCGATGGTCGGTGTCATTACGGCGTTTCAGGATTATATACCAGCCAAGGGAATGTTAGGCTCCAAATTTGTAGGGCTGAAGCACTTTATTTATATGTTTAAGCTGCCGGACATCGCACAGGTTTTTAGTAATACGTTGGTAATTGCCATTGCCAAGATTCTATTGGGAACAATGATGGCTATCATTTTTTCCATTTTGTTAAATGAGATCCGCATCAAATTCGTTAAAAAATCCGTGCAGACAATTGTTTATCTGCCACACTTTCTGTCCTGGGTAGTTCTAGCTTCCGTGGTTGTTAACATGTTCAGTTTGGATGGGATTGTGAATCAAATTTTGGCTTTTTTCGGTCTGGAGAATATTAATTTTCTCGGCAGCAACACCTGGTTCCAGCCGCTGATTATTGGGACAGACGTGTGGAAGGAGTTCGGTTACAGTTCCATCGTCTATTTGGCTGCAATTACTTCGATTGATCCGGGTCTGTATGAAGCGGCAGGAATGGATGGAGCCAGCTGGTGGAGAAAAGTATGGCATATTACGTTGCCAGGCATGCTGCCTATTATCCTGCTCATGGGAGTGATGAGTCTGACCAATATTTTGAGTGCCGGCTTCGATCAAATTTATAATCTGTATAACCCAGTTGTCTATGAATCGGGAGATATTCTGGATACTTATGTATATCGGATTGGACTCGTTGGGCGACAGTATAGCTTCGGTACGGCTGTTGGCCTGTTCAAGTCAGTGATTGGTATTGTTTTGCTATTGTCAGCCAACCAATTGGCCAAAAAATACACCGACCGAAAAATATTTTAAGGAGGCGATGCCTGTGTCATATTCTGTAAGCCAAAAAAATCGAATTGGCGGGTTAGTCATCTATGCCATCGTCATATTGCTGGCATTGATCTGCCTACTTCCATTATGGAATATCGTTGCGATTT
Organism: Paenibacillus sp. lzh-N1; assembly: GCF_002872435.1. Classification (NCBI taxonomy): domain Bacteria; kingdom Bacillati; phylum Bacillota; class Bacilli; order Caryophanales; family Paenibacillaceae; genus Paenibacillus; species Paenibacillus sp. lzh-N1. Next base: position 4,519,203 of record NZ_CP025696.1, read on the forward strand.
CATTTAGCAGCAGCGAGGCCGTGTCAGCTAATGCTGTAGGTCTCGTACCGGTCAATTTTACAACCGCAGCGTATACGAAAATTATCGATGATGCTCAGTTCTGGCGTTCCTTTGGCATATCTGTTCTACGTGTTGTGCTTACACTTCTTCTCAACATGATTCTTATTGTTCTAATGGCATACCCGCTCTCCAAGTCAAAAAGAGAATTTAAGGGCAGAAACATTTATATGAACGTCATGATTTTTGCCATGCTGTTCAGCGGTGGGATGATCCCGAGTTATCTATTGATCAAAAACCTCGATATGCTCAATACAATTTGGTCGCTTGTTCTACCAGGAGCTGTCCCTATATTCAGTGTCATCCTTGTCATGAACTTCTTCTCTGCTGTACCTAAGGCCCTAGAGGAAGCAGCATTCATCGATGGGGCAAGTCCGTTGCAGGTCCTGTTCAAAGTGTATGTTCCCGTGTCCATCCCTGCGCTGGCGACGGTAGCACTATTCAGTATCGTGGGAACGTGGAATGATTTCTTCAGCGGTTTGATCTATATGACTCAAGTCAGCAATTATCCGCTCATGACGTATATTCAGTCCCTTAACGTGAATATTGCGGAACTTCTTCAATCCGGCACCAACTCAGCACAACTTAGCAACTTGACTGAAATTTCAAATAAAAATCTAAATGCGGCAAAAATCGTAGTCGCTGTCATCCCGCTACTGCTGATTTATCCGTTACTTCAAAAATATTTTGTGACTGGAATTGTTGTAGGATCGGTAAAAGAGTAATCACAAAAAGAGATGACCCTGATAAATTCAAGGATCATCTCTTTTTACATAAAATAATTGAACACAAAAAATAGCTATGATATAATCGATAGCGTTATTGACAAATCATATAAACAACCGAAAAAAATATTATCCCTATTATTATAGTACATCTAGAACTTTGATTTGTCAATGTTTTTTTTACCCCCCCAGAAAATAGAAAGGAAGATGGAATGTGCAATCAGGCTGCGTACATAATCAAGCGGTTTTGAGAAGAAGTACGCGGCGACTTACTTCGGCGGTGACTAGGCATGATCATGATTGTTCGCTTTTTTCTCTATATTAATGGTTAGGAGAGATGTTGAATGAATTCACTGGTTCTCGATTTTCAAGAAATGGATAACACTCAGCTTTTGCTGGTTGGTGGAAAAGGATTGCACTTAGGGGCATTAACCAAAATGGAAGGAATACAAGTGCCAGAAGGGTTTTGTGTTACAACATTGGGATATCAAAAAGCCATCGAACAAAACGAAATAGTTCATGCTTTTCTGGATCAGCTAGCTACGCTTAAAGTAGAAGATCGAGAACAAATTGATGATATCAGCAAGAAGATTCGACAGGCCATTATGGAAGTAGCCATTCCTTCTGATGTTGTGAAAGCAGTTGCTCACTATCTCTCCCAGTTTGGTGATGAATATGCTTATGCCGTACGTTCTAGTGCGACTGCTGAGGATTTGCCGCATGCTTCTTTTGCTGGTCAACAAGATACCTATTTAAATATTATCGGCAAAGAATCCATCCTGGAGCATATCCGCAAATGTTGGGCTTCTTTATTTACGGAACGCGCGGTAATTTACCGAATGCTGAATGGATTTGATCACAGCCAAGTTTATTTATCTGTCATCGTTCAAAGGATGGTGTTCCCACAAGCTTCAGGGATTTTATTTACCGCTGATCCCATCAATGGCAACCGAAAGCTGCTCTCTATCGATGCAAGTTTCGGACTTGGAGAAGCGCTGGTCTCCGGCTTGGTATCTGCCGATTGTTATCAAGTACAGAATGGGGTAATCGTCAGCAAGAGGATAGAAACCAAAAAAATGGCTATTTATGGACGAAAAGAAGGCGGAACAGAGACCAAGCAGCTCAATCCTGATCAGCAAAAAACGCAAACCCTTACGGATCAACAAATTTTACAACTAGCTTATTACCATCATAGAGCGGGGAGATTTCATAAAATTGGACCCATCTGACAAAAGCGAACCGGGACCCGTTAAAAGCCATAAGGGTATGTCGTCTGCGGATATTCTGGCAGAAGCAGGAAACGACCCGGCAATTGTTGCCGATTTGATTAAGAGTAGTGAGACATCGTTATCAGCTTTAAAACATAACATCCAAACGAAATCAGGATTGGATGTATTAGATTGTATCCTGGAAGATATGCAGCAACGGAGGCGGCGTGCGTCAGATCTGAAAAACTTGAGTGTGATTATGTCCGCCATCCATGCTTCAGCATGGATCAATGAAAAAATGGATGAATGGTTAGGTGAAAAAAACGTAGCAGACACACTTTCCCTATCTGTACCTAACAACGTCACTTCTGAAATGGGTATGGAGCTACTGGATGTTGCAGATGTGATTCGTCCCTACCCGAAAATAATTGAGTATTTACAACAGGTAAAGGATGATAACTTTTTAGAAGAACTGGTTCAATTCGAAGGTGGACAGCAGGTGCGTGATGTTATTACTGCTTATCTCGACAAATATGGAATGCGATGTGCCGGGGAGATCGATATTACAAGAACACGCTGGAGTGAAAAACCAAATATATTGGTACCTATGATCCTCAGTAACATCAAAAACCTTGAGCCTGGCGCCAGTAAACGAAAATTTGAGCAAGGGCGACAGGAGGCAATGAAAAAAGAACAGGATTTATTAGCCCGATTGAAACAATTACCGGATGGTGAACAAAAAGCCGAAGAGACAAAACAAATGATCGACCAGATCAGGAATTTCATCGGTTATCGTGAATATCCGAAATATGACATTGTTAGTCGCTACTTCATTTATAAACAGGCTTTACTAAAGGAAGCGGAACGACTCGTACAAGCCAACGTTCTTCATGAAAAAGAAGATATTTACTATCTCGCTTTTGAAGAATTGCAGGAAACCATACGCACAAATAAACTGGATTACCAGGTCATCGACAAACGCAAAGATGAGTATAGATTATATGAAAAACTAACTCCGCCACGTGTTATCACGTCTGATGGCGAAATCATTACGGGTCAGTACAAACGAGAAAATATCCCCGCCGAAGCAATTATAGGCCTCGCTGTTTCTTCGGGCGTTGTAGAGGGGCGGGCACGTGTGATCCTGAATATAGAAGGGGCTGATCTGGAAGATGGCGATATACTAGTCACCGCCTTTACTGACCCCAGTTGGACTCCATTATTTTTATCCATAAAAGGCTTGGTTACGGAGGTGGGCGGACTGATGACCCATGGAGCCGTTATCGCACGTGAATATGGCTTGCCAGCTGTTGTCGGAGTGGAGAATGCGACCAAACTGATAAAAGATGGGCAACGAATTCGCGTGCATGGAACAGAAGGGTATATCGAATTTTTGTAATGGATAAATAAGGGGAAACGATAGCGACGGGAAGGAGCTCACCCAACAATTGGGCCGACGCATGAGGAACTTTATCGTTATGGCTCCCTTTATGAAGTATATTCATGCTGGCAATGGACAACGCTTAGGTTAAATATTATCTTATGCGGGAGGTCATCGCTTCTTGAAATTTGAACTAGGACGTTGCTTACTGAGTGAACGATTGATGGAATCCGGAAAGTCAGCAGAATGGCTGGCAAAAGACTTGCTTTTTAAACCGGAACGAGTTTACGACTTTATTGAAAACAAGAGAGTGATGCCACTCAAAATTGCCATATCAATCGCCGATTCCATCGGTTGTGATGTTCGTACATTGTATGAATTAATTCCGAATGATAATGAAGTAAAGGGAAATTAATGGAATAAGTGGCAGGTTCCATTAAGACAACAAATGTGATCCATTAAACTATAACGGCAAACGCTAAATTAATAAAAAAAAAGGAGCTGATCAACGTGATCGGCTCCTTTTTTAACGGGCAGAATTTCCTTAGAAAGTGAGTGAATAAATTCCATTATTATAATCAGAACCTTTTTTTCATTATCGAGAACACGAATTACGCACACCTTCTTATATTTTTTTGCAAATCAATTTTCGAATGATTCAGACCTAGTCATATAAGACAGTTGACAGTTTGTCATGCGGTATATGTGACAGGCCCAAGTACGATGTCATCAAAGCTTGGCAGTTTTATCACTGTTCGATTTAACAATATCTGAGGTAAGGTGAGGGGGTAAAGCAGAACAACATTCTAAAATAATGAAGCGATTGCGTTATGAAATCTTCACCATTCGAAAAGGAGTGAAATATGGCAGATTTTCAATACCATTCCGACCTATTTGCCACTCTGATACTTACCTCATCAAAGTTTAAGTGTTTCTTATTGGCTTACTATTTTGGGTCGCACTTATATATGAAAACTTGAGCGAGCAGCGATTTGGATCAAATTGTGTGACGGACCCCCAACCCGATACAAAAATTAACTTTTTTTTAAGAATTTCTTTACGTTTAATTAAGACTTGTTTTCCATACTTAATCATATACAGTAGGCAACGGATGTATCCGGCCCTGCCAGTACTTCAGCCCGTATGTTCTCTTGGTTAAATCCTCTATCATAAAGTTAACAGAGATAAGGAATTCACATAGAAATATTATTTCAGTTTGACAATTTCAATGGAATTTTTCGATTAAAATAAAAATGAGGGATGGTTGGATCAATGTTGCTTCGTTTACGCAAATCTTCAATGCAGGCAGTCTGGATGGTGTGGGAAAGAGGGTTCGATTGGATTTCACGCTTTCGCGGATCGCATACATCGCACTTTGGAATTTGCAAAGTCATGATTAAGAAACACCGAGGGGAGAGCATCGTCTGTGCGGACTCCACCATCATCGATAAAGGCGATCTGGTCGGGGAACTCCATCTCAATAATGAAACGATTCTGATGCTGACCAAATCCGAAGACTCAGACCGCGCGGCGCTCATGACGGCCCGGCTTACACGGAAATCCATGCAGCAGATCAGCGAGGCATTCGCAAGTCAGCCGGAGTTCAGAGAGGTGAAGGCGTTAGTCGCCATTACGCTGCTTCATCGTGGTTTGATACATGGTCTTGGTTTCGAACAACAACCGATGAAATCCGATCTGTTCCAATGCATTACAACGGCTTATCTACGATTGTTGTTATCCGTCATGCACCCTGAAGGCAATAAGCGGATTGGCCGCAAGACTGAACAATTGATACCGATGATGCTGATTCACTCCCGCAGCTCGCTGAGGAACCGATTTATGACGATGAAGAGACAGTCCGTTTCAAAGGAGTTATGTCTACCCAAATCAAGATCCAATTAATTAAAAACAAAAGAAACTAGGAGCGTGGTGGGTAAGTTCCTGGAGGGCGGTATGGAGTTGAAACACAGCGACTGGAAACCCATACCACCCAGAGGTAACCTATTTTTCATCATGCTCTGTAACAAAGGCGGGAAGGCATTCATGGATGAAATTATGGAATTTTTACAGAACTTCGGAGCGACGGGACTTTTTATTCACGCTATGCTCGATGCGATTATCTTCCCTATCCCGGCGTTCTTCCTGCAGCTTTCTTTAAGCGCGATGCAACCGGAGTCGGCTTTATGGCTCGCTACGGTTGGCTTTGCCGGAAGCCTGCTTGGAACACCGATCGGTTATGGGATTGGCAAGCTGTCGGGAAAGCATGTTTTAGGCAGTGTAATGAAGAAAAAATGGCTGGATTCGGCAAGCGACTTATTTGCCCGCCATGGCGAGGCCGCAATCCTGATCGGATCGTTCACTCCGATCCCGTTTAAAATATTTACTATTTTATCCGGATGCATGAATTATACGTTATGGAAGCTGCTCAGCTATGCGGCCATTGGCCGGGCGGTGAAGTTTTATGTAGTCGGTTTTCTCTTCTATATATATGGCCGCGCGGCAGAGAATATGGTGAACCAAGTTCTCACGATTATGCTGGTGGGCGTTGGTATAGCGATTGCGGCAATATGGTTCTTAATACGGAAGCTGTCTGAGCGGAGGAAGATAAGGGGTGAACATCAATCTATGAAAAAAAAAGGGAATGGAGGCGGAAAGAAGGATGCAGTGGATAAGGCGAATTGATCAAACGATGTTCTTCTGGTGCAACCATCGGCTGAGTAGTCGGGTCTTGGACCGATTGTTCGGATGGATTACCCATTTGGGCGGAGCTTTATTTACCATCATTTGCGCAGTGTCCTTGGCATGGTTCGCCGAGGGGGAGTTCAGCAGAATCGGGCTGCAAAGCTTGATCGCACTGGCCGTTAGCCATATCGTTGCTGTTCTGATCAAGAGAAAGGTGCGCAGAGACCGGCCTTTCCGCAAGCTGGAGCAGGTAAAGGTAGGCAAATTCCCGTTGAAAGATTATTCCTTCCCATCCGGCCATACAACCGCTATTTTCGCCTTGGTTACACCTTTTATGTTGGCCTCATCGCCGGCAATTATGCTTGTCTTGATTGGTCTGGCCTTGTTGGTGGCCATATCCCGGGTTTATTGGGGCTATCACTATCCAATCGATTGTGTGGCTGGTGGGATGGTCGGATTCCTAACGGCGGTGCTGGTTATTTTGTTCATACATAGTTAAATTTCACGAAGGAGGCGATTGTTGATGAATAACATAAAACGGGAAAAGCTTCTGATTTTGTCCGGCGCGCTCGGGGATGGACATATGCAGGCGGCCAAGGCGATTTTGGAGGCATCGGTGTTGTACAAACAGGGAGTAGAGGTGGTCGACTTTATGCAATGGATCCATCCCCGCATGCATGTGGTTGAACGGTATTGCTTCCTGCAATGGGTGAAGCATTTTCCCTCCTCATACGGATATATGTATCAGAAGACCCGGACGGACAGTACACTTACTTTCTTCCTGAAGCATTTTCTCACAACCAGCCTACAGCGGCTGCTCAAACTTCTGAATGAGGAACAGCCGACGTTGATTGTCAGTACGTTCCCGCTGGCATCAGCCGCCATTTCCTTGCTTAAGGAAAAAGGGATGACGGATCTGCCTGCGGCAACAGTCATTACAGACCATTCCGATCACAGTTATTGGATACATCCGTTTACGGATCTTTATCTGGTCGGCTCCGAAGGTGTGCGTGCAGCTCTGCAGAGAAAAGGCGTTGCTGACCACAAAATTGCTGTAACGGGCATCCCTGTTCGCCCATCCTACAGTCAGACCGACAATAAAGACCGGCTGCGCGAGAAGCTGGCCTTGCCTCTTGACGCCTTTGTCGTGCTGGTGATGGGGGGCGGTTGCGGGATTATCGATAAATCCTTCATAGAGCAAATGCAATCTGACTCTTTTCCCCCTAACGTGCAATTTGTGATCGTATGCGGACGCAATGTGAAGCTGCTGAACCGTCTGCATGAAGCGTTGGGAGACAGGGATAACGTCATGCTGACAGGCTTCCTGGAGGGAATCCATGAATGGATGGCGTCCGCAGACGTATTGATTACCAAGCCGGGCGGACTGACGACCTCCGAAGCGCTGGCGCTTCAGCTTCCCATGCTGCTGTTGGAGCCACAAATGGGGCAGGAAAAGGATAATGCCAGTTATTTGATTCAAGCGGGAGTAGCGTATCTATGTCAGATTGACAGTTTGCAGGATCAGCTTCAGCGGCTGGTTCAACAGCCTTCCCTAATGGAAGAAATGAGGGAGAATGCAGGGCTGTGCAGACAGCAGGATTCCGCCAGACATGCGGTCTTGCAAATTCTGAACATGCAGAGCGATACCCAGGAAGAAAAATGGGTTTGCTCCTTGCAGCAATATGCTTAAACTTATTTTTCACTAAGGGGGATAAAGACGTTGCTTGTTAAATATTTGTTGATTGGGCTCATAGGCTTCATCAGTCTGTATATGCTAATTCCCAGTTTTCTGCCAAGAATAGTCAGATTGGGAGCCTTTCGTAAGGGAACGACCAAGAACCAGGTAGCGTTCACATTCGACGATGGGCCGCATCCGAGGTATACACCGGAATTATTGGATTTATTGCAGGATTATCAAGTGAAGGCCACATTCTTCGTGCTTGGCTCGCAGGCGGAACTGCACCCGGATCTAATCAGAAGAATGGATCGTGAAGGTCATCAGATTGGAATCCACAATTACGCTCACACCTCCAATTGGCTGATGCTTCCCTGGACGGTGCGGCGTGATCATATGAAACGGACCGCAGATATTATTGAATCCATAATTGGAAAAAGGCCGAATCACTATCGTCCGCCATGGGGGCTCATGAACGCTTTCGATTTCTTTCATCCCAAATCGTACCGCATCGTACTCTGGTCCTTGAAGGCGGGGGATTGGCGCAGCAGGAGCTGCCGCAAGAAGCTGAAGGCAACGCTGCTGAACGGAATTACGGACGGATCTGTTATTTTACTGCATGACAGCGGAGATACGCCGGGAGCGGACCGTCACGCGCCATATTTTATGCTTCAGGCTCTGGAGGAAGTACTACATCAATTACAGGGACGCAACTTGCAATTCGTTCGTCTGGATGAAATGGCTTGACAAGTGAATGAGGTGACAATAGTGAGACAGGAACCACAAATTTTAATTTTAACGGCCGATTACGGAGAAGGTCATCATCAGGTGTCCAAGGTGTTGCAGCAAAGCTTAATTCGCAATGGTTATAGCGAGGTGGCGGTTGTCGACTTGTTCCGGGAAGCTTATCCTGTGCTGAACAAAATAATCCGCTTTCTATACCGGCAAAGCTCGCATGCAGCCAGTTTAGGCATTCCCTATTACGGATGGATCTACCATCTGACCAACCGGCTTCCCATGAAGGGAAAGATTGCGGCCTGGATGAACAGTCTTGGCGGCGACAGGCTTAAGAAAATCATCCTCCAGTACCAGCCGGAGGTCATCATTTATACATTCCCATTCGGCAGCTTGCCAAGCAGCGAGGCATTATCTGCGATCCGTCCCCGGACTGCTGTTGTCATAACGGACTTTGACGTTCACCGAAGATGGCTGTTCGCCAAGCCGGATCACTATTTTGTCCCTGCCAGCGACGTCAAAGAGGCCATGGTCAGGCAGGGCGTCCCCGAGAGTCGTATTACCGTGACCGGAATTCCGGTCAGGGAGTCATTTTATGATGCGGCAATGATCGGTTCCAGCTCCGTTAAAGAGGCAGATGAGCATGTGATTCTGCTTATGGCCAACGTCTGCGGCACATTACAATCGCTATCGAGGCTCATCGGGAAGCTGCTACTCTTGTCAGGCGTCCGCATTCAAGTGATTTGTGGCCGGCAGAAAAGATGGAGACGGAGACTTGCGGAGAGCTGGGTGGATGATGCAAGAGTGGATATATTCGGCTTCACCTATCAATTGCATGTTTTGATGAGCAGTGCCTGCTGCGTCATCACGAAAGCGGGAGGCGTTACACTATCCGAGGCGATTCAGGCCGGGGTTCCGATTTTCATCCTAAATCCGTTTCTGGGGCAGGAGAAGGAAAATGCCTTGTATTTGCAGCGCAAAGGAGCGGCAGCCGTGGCCTTTACGATTCATGATCTGGTGTTGCAGATACGAGCGATGATCTCCTCTGAGCCGATCAAGCAGTCAATGATGAACGGGCTGCTCGCAGCAAGGCAGAAAACGTCTGCGGACCATATTGTTCGGCATTTGTTTCCTGAGGCAAGCCCCTTAAGAAGGGGTGGAATATGATGAGCGGGAGGAGCGCGTTCAAGCTTTCTACTCTGATGCTGTTCACAGTGCTTTTTTGCACAGAGTTTGTCCGAAGCGCTTTCTTGTTCTCGTTCCTGCCGAACTTTGCCGTCAACGAATCGGGGCAAACCGTTGCTTTGGTCGGTCTTGCCGTCTCGCTTCATTATACAGCCGATACGCTGATTAAATGTGTGGCTGGATATTTGCTGGACAGGTTTTCGCTGCGCTGGCTGCTGCCCGCCACTTTCGTCCTGATGCTGTCCGGACTAGCCGCTGTGTTCGTTAGTCCATATGCCTGGGGGCTCGTTGCCGGTTCCGTGATGCTTGGGATGGGGGCGTCGCCTATATGGCTCATTTGTCTGGAGAAAATCCGGCTGACGGAGCGGGCAGCCCAGATTGGGGCGATATACACCGTGTGGCTGGCCTGCATCGGTCTGGGGCCGATCACAATCAATCTCACCTTCGATTATGGCTTCGTACCTGCCTTCCGGCTGATGGCTGCGCTGCTCGCCGTCGGCTGCATTGCATCGTTCGGGATTAACAGAACAACCCCCTTGCACCTCCAGAACGTCAGCTTTGCCGAACAAGCGACAAGACTGCGAAGAAGACTCGTTCAGCTGAAATGGCTACTGCCAGGCATGGTTCTGCAGATGACCGCCGCGGGACTGCTGCTGCCGATACTGCCCGGTTTTGCCGCTGACCATCTCGGTCTGAGCCAGCCGCAATATTCGATAATGCTTATATTCGGCGGGGCCGGTGCGATGCTGTTTCTGGTCCCGATGGGGAAGCTGGCCGATCGATGGGGGCACAAGCAAATGCTGTTCGCCGGTTTCGTATCGCTTACGGTCATATTGGCTCTGTTAATCGTATCCATGCCGCCGCCTGCATTAACGATGCTGTTTGCCTTTATGCTGGGATTGTCTTACTCAGCCGTGCTTCCGGCCTGGAATGCGGTGCTGTCGTACCTTGTTCCGGAGGATCAGAAGGGGACCGGGTGGGGAGTACTCTCAGGGATTGAAGGGCTCGGTATTATGATTGGTCCGGTCATCGGGGGATGGATAGCCAGCCAGTATACGAATGAAGCTGCCATTAGCATCAGCGCTGCTTTACTGGCTGTTCTTGCACTTTTTTATTTAATTTTGCCGCAAAACAAGCTTGTCTCGGCTCGCGGGACATTGCAGCACAAGAGGGAGAATGCTCATGGACCTGATCGGGTTAGTTGAACAATTGTTTCACGAATATGGATACCTGGTCTTGCTCATCGGCTTGCAGCTAACTTCATCGCGCTCTCCATTCCGCCGAGCAACAACACCTTGGCCTATATCGGTTTCTTAGCCTCTAAAGATGTGCTTCATGGGCTGCTGGCTTTTCTCAAGCAGGACTCCTACGATTGCAATCAAAAAAGAAAGTACACTAGTTTATCCTTACTAACTAAATTGTATGAGCTCTATCAAATAACATAGTTAGAACAACAACTCATTCTGGGCATGTTTCTTTGCCTATCGGTAAAGGTTCTTGTCCTAACACCTTTTGTACTAGAGATCCTTATCTTAACAAGCACGTCATATAAGACAGTTGACAGTTTGTCATGCGGTATATGTGACAGGTCCAAGTACGATGTCATCAAAAGCTTGGCGGTTTTATCACTGTTCGATTTAACAATATCGGAGGTAAGGTGAGGGGAAAGCAGAACAACATTCTAAAATAATAGGAGCGATTGCGTTATGAAACCATTCACCATTCGAAAAGGAGTAGCACTTCTGACGGGCAATCATTCTGGGGACATACCGGCGGTACTTTCGGATTTGAATCAAGAGCCTTCGGATCTTTAGGCGGGCAGCATATTTTGGTAACGTGCATCAACTCGGTAGCCCCGGAAGTGGAGCCGGCTCACAATAAAATAATCGATAAGGAGTTTGGCCGTTAAGTTTAAAGCCGACATCACGCCCTTTATTTGAGGGCGAATGTCGGTTTCTGCTATAATTAACCGTCGTTTTATGCAATCGAGGCACATATGTAAGCATTCAGAAGAAAACGACTTCAAATAGATAAGATGTACTAGGGACATAACGACGGCGTATTTTATATTCGGTCGGTGAGCTCTACTATCAAAATTCTGTAACTTGACTTTTAAAAACCACAAATATAATAACTGAAATATTACATTTGTAATACATGTGGAAATGAGAAGAGAGGAGGACATCGGGTATAACCTGCTGGCAGGGGTTCAAACAGACGATATATTTTTAGGGAAAGAAGGCTAAAATCTTGAAAAAATACGTATTAAATACAAATAGAATAGCTTTATTTGCGATGACACTCTTTCTTGTGCTGCTCGTTGGCTGTACAAAACAGGGGGCTTCAACTCCGCCGACTGAAAAGGAGCCGCCAAACTCAAACGCAGCGAATGTGGTTTTTAAACAGCTTGAAATCAAGTTTGACGCACGGCTGGGCGTATATGTTATTGATACGGGAACAGGGAAAGAGGTTGCCTATCGGGCCGATGAACGTTTTGCCTATGCATCCACTTACAAGGCACTGGCAGCAGGCGCGGTCCTGCAGCAGAAGTCTAACGATGAACTGGGCAAAGTCATTAAGTTTGCCAAGGATGATCTGGTCACGTATTCACCGATTACGGAACAGCATGTGGATACCGGGATGAATCTCAAGGAAATCAGTGATGCGGCTATTCGTTATAGCGACAATACGGCAGGAAATTTGCTGCTAAAGGCGCTCGGCGGGCCCGAAGGGTTCGAAAAAGCGATGAGAGACAACGGTGACAATGTGGTTATGGCCAACCGTTATGAGACAGAGTTGAACGAAGCGATTCCTGGGGACCACCGTGATACGAGTACGCCCAACGCCCTTGCCAACAGCTTAAAAGTGCTGACGATTGACGATTCCATGCCTAATGACAAACAAGAACTGCTTATCGGCTGGTTAAAGGAAAATACTACCGGCGACGAACTAATTCGGGCGGCTGTGCCAGAGGGCTGGGTAGTTGGTGACAAGACAGGCGCAGGAAGCTATGGCACACGCAACGATGTTGCCATCGTATGGCCTCCGGACAGGGAGCCGATCATTATTGCTGTAATGTCCAGCCGTGATACCAAAGATGCAGAGTATAACAATGCCCTAATCGCTGAGGCAGCCAAGGCGGCATTTAAGGCTCTGGAGTAAGCGTAGCAGAGCTGCTGGGTAAGTCGATAGGGCTATTTAAAGCAAGCACAAAAGGTCGAGACAAGGGGAAACATGCTCCTGTTCTCGACCTGTTTGCCAAACAGGGAATCGTAAGAATTCCTCTGGATTAGAGTATTCCCCTATGACCATATAAGTACGTGTTCCAAAAGTACCCCCTAATTAGTGCGAGTTCAAAAAAGCTTATAGAATCTCTACAAACTCATTTCAGTGTAGAACCCCAGTCATACGGATCACTGTGGTCAGTGTAAATACCCTTCACCACACGATAGGCAAGCTTGGGTTTGCGATATTCGTTAACCAGCCCCTTGTTATTGAAGGAGCGTGCCCGGTCTCTGAAGTGCGGTTGATGGCTTAGATAGATTGTTAAGTGCTGGTGCCAACATATATGCGCTGCAGGACCTACACTCAAAGCTATATATATTCGATGGGACTTCGGTTATTACCAGATCTGCTAACTTTACGTTTAATGGTTTCTATAAGAACTATGAATTTGGTATGTTAATAGAGAATGAACCGGTTTTTGCTAATGAATGTTCCGATTACTTCATTGGAATCCTTGAATCAAGGTGTTTGATGAAGAACTGGTTCTGATTGCGGAACCCGGCTTGCATCAGATGCCCGAAGTATTAGGTAAACCGATGTTGTTCTTTGAGATCGAGTGTACACACAGAATTCAAGCTGAAGCTTTTCTACATAGCCGTGGTGTCCATACGCTCAATGTAATGGAATTTGGTACACTGAACACGATCCTAAGTGGTGTATCTGCCGGAATAGGGGTATCTTTACTCCCGCGATCTTCGGCTGTTCAAGCCGAATTAAGAGGAGAGGTTTTAGTGATATCTTTGCCAGAGCCATACTGCAGGTTGGAAGTGGGACTTGTACATGCCCAAAGTGAACATCTATCGGCCGCATTACGTCGCTTGCTGGAGATGATGACAACCAGGGGCTAAAAAATTCTATTTCATAAAACTCTATCGGGGTTGTATTGTTATTAACAGTGAGGGACGAACTCGAATTCGTTAGATCGAGGGCCTAATCAATAATATTTTACATCGGTACAATGATGGCAGGCTTTATCTCACCTATAAAAGGAGGATGTTTCATGGAATCAGCGGCATTAGAACCAATTCGGGCTCTTTTGAATCAGGCATATCAGACCGTAATGGGGAAGAGCTGTACGCGGGAATCGGAGCAGGCGATCGTTGATTTTGAGAAAAAGCACAACGTTATTCTTCCCGAGTCGTACCGGGACCTTTTGCTGTACTACGGTGCCTGCCACTTCGGTGATCCTGCGCTCTATTCCGTACAGGAATTGGACTGGGCATACCCTGCATTTTTGGAAGCGTATCATGAGTATAAGAAAGAGTACGACCTGCCTGAAGACCTGAATCCGTTCCCGATTGGCGGTTTTGGAGAAGGAAGCATTGCTGTTCTGGAACGGAATTCGGGTAAAGTTCTGATGCTTATCCACGACTATGCAGGAGATTATCCATTTCAGGAGGTAGCGCCTCACTTTAACGGATTGATGGAGATGCTGGCCGGTTCTGCGATCTGGGTTCAGGAACAGATGAAATAGTCAGACTAGGTGACAGATTGCTCTTGAATGTATTTGCGATATAGGGCAGGCGTGATCTCTTCGAATTTTTTGAAAATTTTGATAAAGTACCCTGATTCGTTAAAACCCAGTTCATCACTGATCTGTGAGATCGGTATGTCGGTAACCTCCAGCAATTGCTTGGCCCACTTGATTTTGAGCTTGGCCAGATAGGTTGTGAAATTCTCCCCGGTTTCCTTGGCAGATAGTCTGCTGAAATAGCTTGGACTAAGGTGGCATAGATCTGCCATGTGTTTCAATGTCACCTGCTCACTCTTGTGACTGTGAATATATTCGAAAGCAGGCTGTAACGCAGGGCTGGTACATGCATTATCGCTTGGGCAGTTTTTGAGATAGGCATGCGCAATCGCATTGGTCATTTCCTTTTTGATGGATTCAATATTGCGAATGGAGTACCCAGGCAAAATCTTGGATAGATTAACGGATTCCTGGGAGCCGGAAGCCTTCTCGAACATCTCCACCAGCAAGTTTTTATTGAGAGCTTCCTCTACAATATAGTTGCACAGCAGGGACAGCATGTTGGAGATTTTTACAATCTCTTCATAGGTCATGACAGGCAGCTGTTCATAATCGTCCTGCAGCTTCGCTTCATGCATGGGCACATGTAAGTTGAAATTTGATATAAGAGTATTTAAAGCAGACATTTAGTTTGTTATGTGTTGAAAAAAAAATGTCCTGTTGAAAGGACGGTTTAAGCCTTTATTATTTTCATTTTCAGGAATCTAACCAACAAATTTATGAGGATAGGCAAGGACAATATGACCATTGCAATAATTTATCCCCCCAATTCGGAATGGAGCCTGAAAACAGAGTGTAGGCCATCATTCCGAACAAGGCTAAACGTGTTAAAAGGCCAATCAGATTTTTCATGGGATACAGAAAGCTGGCGATCAGCACTATTATAATAAATTCTTGCGTTAAGATAATTCTGACGAAGTATGCTAGTATCGATTTGGAAATTTTTTACACGTACCTGCCTGGATTTCTCGGATACCTTATAGTAAGCTGTTTACATAACCAGTCAGCAGAAAAAAATATGAGTCAAACTCAATACTGATTTGGTATGTTATCAACTTTTTCAGCCTCCTTATAAGCTTCTTTCAAATAATGGTGCTGTTTTCCCTTCGGTAATTTTTTCTTCAGGAATGCGAAAACCATTGTTGGCTAGGACATCCAGGGTCATCTGGATGTCCTTCTTTGTTGCCTCAGCTTGCTCATTATTTAGAATAGTCGATAATTTACCGTTTGATTCGAAAATAGCCAAATCTACATCTTTTATATTACCGACTTTGTTTTGTCGTAGGCTAACTTCCACCTCACCAGTGGTTAACTTGGCCTTTTTAATCTCCTTCAGCATCATTTCACCGTCTTTAATAACTACGGAAGGGACGGCGATCATAAGACCCTAAATTTCGGTATGTATTGCATCATTTTCGTTATGATTATAACTACAATAATGAGCAGAGTGCCTCCATAAATTGCCTCCCACTCATTTTTCATACCAAGGGGTTGGATAAGTACCGTACCTATGGCTATTCTTATGACGGCTTCGGCCACTGTCATTTCTGCGAGCGATCTTTTTCCAGCAAGACGAAACAGCATAATTCCAACCACTACAATCAACAATGCTTTTAATGGATAAGGTAAGGATGGCAACTTACTTAGCCAGTGTCTCAAAGAAGGTATATTGTACACCCAGTCTTTAAACATCTCATGCTCACTCCCATAATTTTTTTTCTATCATTACCTTAATCTATGAAAAATATGTACACCGACATTAATACAAGCATTTATGCAGAAGTATTTCCTCTTAAAGCCCACCTTGTAAGCCGCCTTTATTTAAAGCGACTGCCAGAGAGCCGTGTTACCGCTGTTCTGTGAAAATAAAGTGTTAGACTGAAAAATAAAGTTGTAGACTGGCAGCCGGCATTAGCCAACGGGCAGGATAATGCAACCATTAGATGAACTTATGGTTCTCATATGATACAATCGAGCGGAGATTCACTTCGCAGACAACTGGTGGCACTTCGCGCCGAATGGAACTTGGTACTAAAAGGAGGGGCAGGACACATGCGAGAAGAACAGGAAATATTCGCGGACGAAGGATATAACAGGTCGTACGCAATTGCTACGGGTTTGCCGATTTTGGATATTAGGGGTAGCATACCGCGTGAAAGTAACGGCCAACTACCGTTTCCGTGGGTGACAACGGGCATCAGGATTGATAAAGAACAGATGTTGGAAACCGTTATGAAGCAGAAGACACTCGAGTATTTGTTTAAGATGCAATTCAGTAAGGAGGAAATGACCGACCGCAATTTGGTTGTAGGCTGTTATGAATACAGAAATCCGAATGACAAGGAACAAATAACGCTATATGCGCTGGTTTCGTTGAAGGAATTTCTCGCGAGATACGGCGATGAACGGGCATTAGAGATTATGATGCGAGTTGGCTGCTCATACGAGAAGATTATGGAGGAATGCGATGAAGCCATTGAAGAACACTATGCAGTGTTGCGCCGGGCACTTCATTTGAAGAATTTGAGGGACAAATATGACGTCGTTTACGAATGGGTTGAAGAGGAAGGGCAAAAGACGTACATAATCAGATACACCAAATCGAGTTATACGAAGATTAAAGCTGAATCATTCGTAGAGTTAACCAAACTCTATGATGAGCAACGGAAGAAGGATGCAAAGAAGACGTTCTCGACTCTGGAGCCGTTAGAAGCATTCATGCAAGCATAAGAAAACCGCCCGTTTACAGAGCGGTTTTTCAACATTTCATCGAACGAAGATTCGAGGAATATCAGAGGATTCTCGGCAAGTCGTATCGGAAAGTGCTGACCCGTGCGCCAGATATGGTCGAATTAACAGAGAACGTTAGTTCAATAAACCAGCGGCAGTCTAAGACTTTATTTTCAGGTCCTTGACTGCCGCTGATTTTATATATTTGGGTCGTCCTATCGGTTTATGTTATAGACGCCCGACATCAACTCAAGCTGTCCAATGCTTCCTTGATGGCTGGGCTTAACGTATAAGTGTTGATGATCGTCTGGAGGGACTCGGCGCGCGTCGCACCCGCAAACGGGTCGAAGCGCTGTTTCGTCTTCCCAGTGAAGATGCCCAGTGCCGCAGCCTTCTTAATCGCCTCCGCGCCGTACGCGCCGTCCAAATCGCTAAACGCTACATCAGATGTATCGCGGTTCAAAATATATGCATTCAGTACTCGAGTGATCATGAGGGCCATCTCTTGGCGCGTTATCAACTTCTCCGGACGGATCGTGCCGTCCTCGTATCCCGTCATAACGCCGACCGCTACAAGCTGCTTTAAGTTATCGGAAGACCAATGCCCCTCGATATCGCTGAAGGCCGCGAAATCTTCCTCATTGATCTCAACTTTTCTACTAGCCATATCCACGAAGCCCCTGTCGATCATCGCCGCGAATTCGGCCCGCGTAATGACCGCATCGGGCTCGAAGCCACCGGTAGGGTACCCGTGGATGACGCCGAGCTTAGTCAGCTTCTCGACGTTCGGGATAGACCAGTGATCCCCGAGATCGTTGTATTGAATCGACGCGAATTGTCCGCCGTTTTCTAAGATTTCTGCCGTTCTCGCTTGAACGCCGGCAATGACGTTGCTGTCCGCACGAACGACTTGGCTTCTGAAAATATCGTTCGGGTCTTGGGGGATTTCCCCGTTTCCTTCCGGCTTCTGCGCATCCGGCTGTTCCGGCGTCGTTGGCTGCGCCGTCGGGGTCGTTCCCGTCGTCGGGTCGCTTCCACCGCCACTTCCGCCGCTGCTTTTGCCGTCGCTTCCGCCGCTGCTTCCGCCGGACCCGTTATCGGAGTTGCCGGAATCGTCGGCGTTTACCGTCTGATGGAGCGTGGCGGAGGTGCTGCCTTCGAACTGAACGTCTCCGCTGTACGTCACAGTAATGGGATGCACGCCTACCATGAACTGCGTCGTCGAGTAGGTTGCCGCGCCTACCGTCATCGGTACGGCATCCAACACCGTGTCGCCATCCTTGAAGGTCAAGGTACCTGTCGGCGTACCGGAGGGTCCCGTTACCGTCGCGTGAATCGTGACGGACTGACCTACCGTAGACGGATTTCGCGTACTCGTCACGGTCGTGGTCGTGGACTTCTTCGGCACTGCGTCGGTCACGACTTGACCAAGCGGAGCGGAGGCGCTTGTCCCAAACGCTCCATCGCCGCTGTATACCGCAGTAATTTGATGCGTCCCGATGCTTAAATCCGACACGGAATAAGTCGCCTGTCCTACCGTGAGCGGAGCGCTGCCCAGTACCGATTCGCCGTTCTTGAACGTAACCGTCCCCGTCGGCGCGGCCGTCACCGGGGAATTCGACGGCTTCGACACGGTTGCCGTAAAGACGACTTCTTGTTCGACCGAAGCTGGATTCGCGCTGCTTGCTAACGCCGTAGAGGTAGTAGCCTTACTTACGGAATATACCAAGCCACCTCCGCTGACAAGCACCATCTGCCCCGGCAGGTCGATATTAATGGCGTTAATCCCTATTCTTCCGAAGCCGTGATTGAATTCCGACCAATTCCGAGCATCGGTTGAGTAAAGGATTTTTCCGTATTCATTGGAGATGACGTAATACCCGCGTGCATAAGTAACGCTGTAAATATCCGGGTCATCATATTTGAAGCCATACGCTTGCCAAGTTTCCCCGCCGTCTTCGGAGATCGTGATCGTATTGTACATGCCCACGGCCATGATAGGGCTTCCGTCGGCCGGGACCGTGACGTCCACCAAGTGCTGACTCGACCCGGATTCTCTTTGGGTCCACGTGACGCCGTCCGTCGAGGTCGCGATCAGACCGTACTCCCCGACGGCGACCATCGTGGTTCCGTTCGTTCTGATTTTATTGAACCGCTTGTTCTCCAGCGCAGGACCTTGCACCGCGATGTGTTCCCAGGATTCGCCGTCGTCGTTCAGCTTGAAGATTCTGCCGAGCTGCGGCATCGTGGCCGTCTCGTAGCCTGCCGCATAAAAAGACCCCTTGAAGTAGGCCACGCTTGGCATGGACGGCTTAAATCCCGGGTAGTAGATGGTTTTTTCGAACGATTCCAATGCCCGTGTGGTCGTATCCCAGCGAATATATCCGCCAGAACCGACGACGGTGAGGAAATTCCCGTTGCCGTCGCCGGCCGTGTCCATCTGGGCGTTATTGCCGTACAGCTTCTTCCAGCTCGACCCACCGTCGTCGGAGTACGCACGGTTGTTCTTTCCAGTGAGGTAGAAGATCCCATCCTCATAGCTGATGGTCCCAAACCCTTCGGGACCGAGTCGTTCATGCTTCGTGAGCACGATCCCCTCCATCGGGTTCGGGCTTGCGTCCGCGCTTGCCGGGAGTCCTGGGACTAGTGTAGTGAAGGTTACTGCCGCCGCGATAAGCGCGGCGAATCGTCTCGTGCGTGTTCGAAGCATCATGATGTCTTCCCCCTGAGGTTCGGTAATGAAGTGGTTAAAATACTCAGGATGTAGAATACTACACCGGCGGTTGCAGGGCAATAAAAATTTAATCACGCTAACTTTCAAACTTTCCTTTTTATCGGATGTCGCTGTCGTACCGGATAAGCATTGTAAATTCCGCTGCACGCTTAAAAATGCAAAATGGCTTCTACCATAAAGGAAGTGGTCGGTACAAAACTAAACGATATTTTCGGGAAATAAAATTAAGCGTTAAGCCCGGTGCAATATTGCCGGTTTTTTACACAGGACTACTCCGCAAATCTTCAAGCGTAATCATTAATTAGGGCTTTGTTAATGCTGTTGATTCCTGGCAGATGGGATGGAAGGATTTAGCATCATACCGGGAGTGGGCCAAAAACCCTGCTCTTGCCCATCTGAAAGAAGAAGACATTCCACCGGTTTCCGATGTTCAAAATATTTCGCAAAGTAGAGCGTTCGTGGATAAATCGTGCACCCGATGTGGGAAGAGACTGAGCCAATGATTGTATTAGATCGTCTGGTATAAAACTGTTTAACAAATAGGTCACTTGGGCTCAGAGTGACCTATTTGTGTTTTCAAAAAGTGGAAAAGTGGTATTCTGGGCAACAAAAATCGCATTCATTATCCTTGGCGTTTTTGTCTATAGAGTTGTGCATTTGAATATAGAGAAGATAAGAAAAGCGACTACCAGATTGTATTCACTAGTCCCTAATTGGTAAACCATATCAAGAGATAGGTGTGGAAAACCATGAAGGAAAAAGCTGCAGCCTCACCAAGTAAAAATAGCGGAGACAATATTATTTCTCAAAGATCGGGCGGAAGCGCAACAGTAAGAGAAGTGTTTAGTGTCCCTAAAGGCGGGGGTCATGTTAAACTTTGTTTGAAGAATCATTCTGATCATCCAGTAAAGGTAAGTTTAACTCACATTGATTCAAACAAATTATATATCGAAAGTTTAGTAATCGCTCCTCACGATACAGTGACTTGGAATTCTAACGACCAAGGTTTCAGCGATGGTTTGCGTTCTGGAGACTACATACTTCATTGGAGAGGCGGTGATTATAAAGTTGACGGGGAAACATGGGGAGTTGCTGGCTCAAAGCCTGAAACGTCTAAATGATATGAACTTTAAAAATTCATCACCGCAGAGACATTTGTTCAACAAACATCGTTCGGTTTGAACCGGTAATATACCAAGGGGAGTCTCAGCCTGGTCATGCCGGCTTAACCGCAGGCAGTTCTTTACTTTCTTTCCCTTTGCCCGCCTTCAACGGATAACTGACATACATGTGAGTTTGATCAACAGTTCAAAAACAAAAAAAAGGCGGTACTCTGAATTTTTTCCATTCAAAGCTTCCACTAATTCTAAAGAAATATCATATTCCAAGGATGTTAATCATCACTTGCAATACCTGTGACGATTACTAAACTATTCTCAAAAAATCCACATGATCAAATCCAAAATTAAAGTATCCTACCCCATTAAGCCGCGGGAACAATAGGCTAATCGTCATGTTGCTATTGATGTTACCCTTCATTTTGTCTAAAGCGCGACTGCCAACCCGTTAAGAACTAGCTCGGTGATTTCATTAATTGGCCACGGAATGACTCCATCAATCTCCACATTAGGTTCACTGAACTCCACGTCAGGTTGTATCACCAACTCCTCTAATGCCCCTCCAAATTGATTAATCTTAACTCTCAGGCTCTCCTGGAATTGTTCTAAACAGTTCCCTTGTACAACCAAATGCCTCGTGCGTGCATTTTCTCTGTTGATGTTGTTGCTGTCCTGAACCATAATACGTGGCCAGTGCATTCTTCTGATCATCATTGATGTAGGGAAGGTTATCCTTTACAGGGGATATACTGCTGTATCGCTGATAGTAAATATCAACTAAAAACTTATATAAATCCTCACCAGTCTTTGGCTTCTTAGAAAGAGTTTTATTGTTCTTCTCAAATATTCTATAATCTAAGCCAGATTTTGGATTAGTGCATTCTTCGAAGAAACAGGAGTGTGAATGTTCAGAATTTGTTCAGTCATACCATGCTAAAATCTTCGTATCAAAATAACAGCCAAAACCTACATAAGGAGAGAGAGTGATTGTGAACAGGGAAGCAGCATTGTTTCATATAAATATTTATTAAATGTATGTCGATACTGCAATGCATATAGTAACATCCTAATTTTGGTATAACAGAGAAATGTTATTTGATTATAGGGCAGCGGCGATAAAATAAAGAGAGTCTGAAAAGCGGGTACCCGTTCTTTCAATGAACGGTTATTTTTCATGCTTAAATTTAAATTTTCACGTGAGAGAAAATAGAGTCGCTGTACTTAGTACTATATGAGATGAGGTGGAATTAGCCTAAACCATTCAGATGATTTTATTTGTCGCACAAGAAGGAGGAACTTTTATTGTTACCATTAATTAAGAAATTTCGCTTAAACCAAAATCTTACTTCTTATTTAAAATTAATCCTAGTGGTCATTATTCTTGCCGTAGCTATTGTTTCCGTTCCCCTTCACGGGCACATGCGTTTTCCGGAACGGGAAACGGTACGGAACAGGACCCTTATATCATCACGACGGCAGCGATGCTGGATGACATCAGGACTAATCCGAGCGCTTATTACAAATTGGGTGCTAATATCCAACTAACGGATTATACTTGGAACTCGATTGCCAATTTCGCGGGTGCGTTCGATGGGAACGGATACACGATTTCTGGCTTGACGATTAATCAGCCCTTGTCAATGGATGTCGGTTTTTTTGGCAATTTAACGGCTACAGGTGTTGTTCGTAACGTCCGGTTAATGGATGTTAACATAATCGGAAATAGGAACGTAGGAAGTGTTACCGGTACAAGTTTCGGTCAAATCAGTAATGTATTTGCATCCGGCAGTGTAGAAGCGCTCGGAGAGGGCGCCTATGATTATGCGGGTGGTCTGGTCGGTGTTAACAACGCATCGATTACTCAGTCTATATCGGCTGTCAACGTGAGGGGAACCAAATCTGCTGGATACGTTGGAGGAATTGCAGGCTATAATGTGCGGGGCACCGTCAGCCAAAGTTATGCAACTGGCCAAGTGGATGGACTATCCCGCGTTGGTGGTTTAGTCGGATACAATCCTATCGGAATCGTGAGCAATTCTTATTCAACGGGTTCAGTCACAACGACCGTCAACCGAGCTGGAGGACTTGTTGAACAAAATGCTGGTCAGGACCATCATAATCCCGTCCTAATCGGGCGATAAGCCGTCATATGACAGTAAAAACGCATCATGGTGACATAATGGCATCTTGGCAGTATGACAATTACTTTGCAATACTCGGGGAGACAAATCGCTTCGCAACGAATGTCAAACAATAACCCTGGGGAGGAAAAAAATGAACAAGAAATTATTAACGAGGCTGGCACTTACTACAATATGTAGTATAAGTTTGGCCGGTTGTTCCACAGAAGAAATCCCATCAACACCATCCAGTTCGGGCAATACGCCTGCATCTAAACTTGAAACTGCCATGAAGGACAACCAGACTCCATTACAGTGGCTGGAGAAGAATGCAAGCAAATTAACAACAACAGAGCCTCGTGCTTCTTTGGAAGATTTACAACCACTTAAAGAGATGATAGGGTCTGCTTCTATTGTTGGTTTAGGCGAAGCTTCTCATGGCATGCATGAAGTATTCACGATGAAACACCGTATCGTACAGTATATGGTTACGGAATTGGGGTTTACAAACCTCGTCTTAGAGGAGGACTGGGGGAAAGGATTGATGCTTGATCAATATGTTCTTACAGGTAAAGGGCATCCAGACAAAATTCTTAGCCCCGTGTTTAACAATAAAGAAATGACGCAAATGTTGGAATGGATTCGTGACTACAATGCCAATCCCAAACATCCCAACAAAATACGTGTAATCGGGATGGATCAAAAAAAATTAGATGAACCTGTGTTTAACAAAATTTCGGACTATATCCAACAATATCATCCGGATTTGGTTTCTCAATTAAATGACAAAATGAAAGAGCTTATTTCCGCAGCAAAAGATGAAGAAAGTTTTGAGAAACTGCCGAAAGATGAGAAAGAAAAGCATCTTTCCAATGCCCGGTCTATTATTGAGCTGCTAGAAAAAAATAAAGCTAATGCCGGCAAGCAAAAAGAAGCTTACGCATGGGCATTGCATAGCTCCCGTATTATCGAGCAATTTATTCATATGCTTTCAGCTGAACAACAGCCGGAGTTCTTCTTAAGACATGATATTGCAATGTATGAAAATGCGAAGTGGACACAAGAACAATGGGGGAAAACCATTGTATGGGGTCATAACGGACATATATCCAAAACCAATACTCTTCCATTCGTATATCCGGAGATGTCAGGACAACATTTGGCTAAACATTACGGCGACAAATACGTATCCATCGGGACTTCAATCCATTCAGGTTCATATAACGTTGTTAATGAAAGCGGCAAATTCGGTCCTTACGGAACGGTTAGAATCGATGACCCTAATAGCATTAACTATACCGTCGGACAAGTCAAACATGATCAATTTTTTGTAGACTTGCGCAAAGCAAGCGGTTCGGTGAAAACTTGGTTAGATGAAACCCGTCCTACATTTGCCGGAATAACAAAATTGGGACCTGAAGTACCTTTGTTTGTAGACGCTGCATTCGGCAAGACATTTGACATCCTTTTCTATATCAAAAAGGTCACTCCATCACAAATGAATGAATAATACGAATCCTTAATCAAAAGGAGAAACGAAATGAACAAAATTTCTATGCTCACTGTATCGGCAATGATTACCGCGGCTCTATTACTGCCATTACAAGGAACTGGTTTTGCAAAGCAGGCGGATCCCCTCGTTACTACTTACAGTCAAAATTCACAGACCAAAGCCAAGCAACTTATCGATGAAGCTGCTAACCATCAAAATATACCGGGCATAATTGTAGCTTCCTCAAACAAAGGATCAAAATGGGCATATGCTTCCGGTGAAGCAAGCATTTACGGTACCGACCCGGTTAAGACGAACTTTACTTTCCGGATCGGTAGTCTAACAAAGACGTTTACTGCAATGGTCGTTCTTCAGCTTGTTGATGAACAAAAACTGAGCCTGGATGACACGATAGAAAAATGGCTGCCTGATGTTGTTAAGGGTACAGAATATGAAGGGGAACATATCACGATTCGGCAACTATTAAACCAAACAAGCGGTATTCCTGACTATTCAGAACACAAGGATATTCTCGATAAATTACTCCCAAACCCGTTACATTCCTTTACTGCAGACGAATTAGTTCGTACCGGACTGAGCATGAAGGCAACCTCTAAGCCTGGAGAGAAATGGGTTTATTCCAATACGAATACGGTACTAGCAGGGATGATTATTAAGAAGGCTACTGGAGAAACATACGGGGAACATATTAGGAAACGTTTTATAGCTCCCCTTAATCTGACGAACACTTATGTACCCGACGACTACTCGTTTATTCCAGGTGAACATGCACGAGGATACTTCGTACTCGACGGTCAATTCATAGACAGAACTGAAATGAATCCCTCTTGGGCAGATGCTGCGGGATCTATGATCTCCACAGCGGATGATATGAATACATTCTTCAAAGCTATACTTAGTGGCAAGCTATTAAAACCAGCTACTTTAGATCAGATGTTAACTGGGGTTGAAACTCCAGCAGGTGAATACGGCTTGGGGATCCTTGGAACAAAGCTGACGAATGGTATTATGATTTGGGGGCATGGCGGCAACTTTCCAGGATTCGCAACGTTCGCAGGTGGAACTCGCGGCGGGGATTATGTACAAACCCTTAATATCAATGCGATGCCTTCTGAAATTAATACGTTGCCTCTTTCCAAAAGCATTGCCGAGCAACTCATTGGCTCTTCATCACATTAAGAACACCAGCAAGCTGGCACCGGAAATTTCCTATTCCGGTGCCAGCTTGCTGCCATCTCGGCCCCGACCGTTTCCTCTGCCCGCGACGGAATGTCCGAGATAAACAGTCTCAATTTACGTTATAACTCACACCTGCGCGAACGCATGGGACATTTTCCTGATCGGATTACCGATGGATACGGGTGCAATCTTGGGCCAGCCCAAACATCCAAACATATGCGAAGTTTAGTTACACCCCATATGCTCTCATTTGTAAACCGCCGACATGTAACTGCCCAGAAGATCGATGCAGCCATACGTGACATTCTGAATCAATACAATACACTAAGCCTGCCTAAACTATGGGGAGACGGGAAGACAGCTGCTGCAGACGGAACGATGTTCGATTTGTACGAAGAAAATTTGTTATCTGAATATCATATTCGTTATGGTGGGTATGGCGGAATTGCTTATCATCATATTTCAGATACCTACATTGCTTTATTTAGTCACTTCATTCCCTGCGGAGTATGGGAAGCTGTCTACATAATAGATGGTCTACTAAAGAACAAATCAGACATCCAACCTGATACGTTGCACGCTGATACCCAAGGACAATCTACTCCTGTTTTCGCATTAGCGTACCTGTTAGGGATCAACCTAATGCCTAGAATTCGAAATTGGAAAGATCTCATATTTTTCAGGCCAAGTGAAGACACAGTATACGAACACATAGATCCACTATTATACCTGCCCTTTTAAACGATGTAACCGGACAGCCATATAACAAAGTCATGATCTTCAAACAATCTGACCTGCCTATTAAGTTACTGCACGATATTTATTCTGTTGAGCCTTACACGGCATCTAACGGTGTTCCTTATCTCCAAATGAGAGTAAAAACGAATTCTACAGCAGGTAGCATCTTCTATCTGACCAAAAACAAGGATACCCGTCTTCGTGCTCCATTGAGAGAAATGACAAAAGACAATGGGGATGGCACAAAGATGATTTATTACCCAATTTATTCGTCTGCTGACGAGCTCTATTTAGGCGATAAAAATTACAAATCCTTCAAGCTACAAGATATTTGAATATATTGCATTTGGATTAGCTTCACGCGAGTATATCCCAATGATGGTCAACCCGTGGAAAGGTAATTAAGCTTATAAACTCGTATCTACCTATGCCGATAGCAGTCAATTGGAGGAAATCGAACGAGGAGATTTGTCTATTCTGAATGCAAGGTATGGAATCGATTTTGATAATCATGCGGAGCATTGGTGTTTCCGTGCTGGATCTGCGTCTGAAGTAGAAAAGGACGACCAATATGAGAACGTAGATTTGTGCGTCAATCAAACGAAAGATCTTACTCAGTTCCTAAGGGTTATGCTTATTGATGCACGTAATGCCGTGAGCAATTAGGATTATCCTCGTCCAAGGACTTATTAGCTCGATTGAAACAATTACCGAATGGTGAACAAAAAGCCAAAGAGACAAAACAAATGATCGACCAGATCCGGAATTTCATCGGTTATCGTGAATATCCGAAATACGACATTGTCAGTCGCTACTTCATCTATAAACAGGCTTTATTAAAGGAAGCGGAACGACTCGTACAGGCTAACGTTCTTCATAAAAAAGAAGATATTTACTATCTTGCTTTTGAAGAATTGCAGGAAACCATACGCACAAATAAACTGGATTACCAGATCATCGACAAACGAAAAGATGAGTACAGATTATATGAAAAACTAACTCCACCACGTGTTATCACGTCTGACGGCGAAATCATTACGGGTCAGTACAAACGAGAAAATATTCCCAGTGAAGCTATTGTAGGCCTTGCTGTTTCTTCAGGCGTTGTAGAGGGGCGGGCTCGTGTGATCCTGAATATAGAAGGGGCTGAACTGGAAGATGGCGATATACTAGTCACCACTTTTACCGACCCGAGCTGGACTCCATTGTTTTTATCCATAAAAGGCTTGATTACAGAGGTGGGCGGACTAATGACCCATGGAGCCGTTATTGCACGTGAATATGGCTTGCAGCCGTTGTGGGAGTGGAAAATGCGACCAAATCGATAAAAGATGGGCAAAGAATTCGCGTGCATGGAACTGAAGGATATATCGAAATTCTGTAATGGATAAATGAGGAAGTTTAATTAAATGCAACTACTTACCACTTAAACGGAAAGATGTACAATCTCGAAAAGTGGAAGCTTTTTCTGGCGAATCTCGACATGGGTGTGCCGAATCAGTTGAAGGTGACCTGATCTTCTATGAACTGGTCTATGATGAGGATGAGGTTTTCGTATACGTATGACAACTTGAGGGACGGATTTTACAGTTATTGTTATATATAAGACGACAAGTATATACAAGCTTAATAGTCGCGTTGCAGCGGCTTTTTGTTTTAACAATATCTGTTTTTGTCCAAACCAAAAGCCAAGAACAGATATCGTTAGCCGAAAAAACAAGAACATGTATGGTTAACCGTAATTGAAGAGGATTATCAACTATAAGGTTTTTGTGCCTCATTTTTAAAAGAAGTTTTCGGGAACAATCCGGGAAATGTAGGATAATCTAAGATAATTATGTAACTATATTTTTTAAATCTTGAAAATTACATAATTATCTTTATAGAACAAAATAATAAAGTCACGAAAATTTCTCACTGAAGAAGATAACAATTTATTTTTTTTCCAAGATAAGCTGACAGGATATTTTGAAGCTTTATCCGTAATTTTAATATAATTCAACCCTAGTGTTCTACAAATTGAAATAGGGAGTAAAGCCACTCCCTGATTAACCTTTAAAATTTCAACCAATAAATAAGAATCGACTTCAAAGGAAATATTTGGGATGAATCCAGCTTTTTCACAAAGCATGGTTGTAAAGTCACTATATTCTACATTATTAGCAAGAGTAATAAATGGTTCATTGGCTACATGACTTAATGAGATCTCGTTTTTACCCGTAAGTTTGTGGTTCGAAGGTAAAACCAGAACAATATCTTCATTTACCAGTAAACAACTCTCTAGCTCTTCATCTTGAATAGGATGACCTGTTATTCCTAAATCCATTTCTCCTTTTTTTAAACTTGTCAATATTTCGCTTTTGACTCCGATGGTTTGAAGTATTTTTGATTCAGGAAAGCGGGTAATACATTCACTGATGAGTCCTGTAAGGAATCTTGAATTGGAAATTGATATTCTTATGGTGTTGGCAATTTGATGTTCCTCCGATCTAATTTCCATTTGCGCATTTTCAATCTCCGTAAAAATCCTGTTTACGTGTTTCAAAAGAATCTTTCCTGACGAACTCAGTTGAATATTTCTCCCTTTCCTTTCAAATAAGGTTGTTCCCAATTCTTCTTCAAGTCTTTTAATAGTCAGGCTTAAAGAGGGCTGAGCAATATTCAATTGTCTGGCTGCATTAGTAAAGTGCTCGGTATAAGCAACTGTCTGAAAGTATTTGAGTTGAAGCAACTCCATTTAGCTTGTCTCCTTATTTATTATGATAAATATATACATACCTTATTATGTATTAGATTAAATGTAAATATAGATATAAGATAATGTCATCAAGTGAAGTGAACAAGATCAAACTCAAGCGACATATAATGAAAAGTGCAAAATTTGAGCAAGAAAGGAAGGTACTTTCTATGAGAATTGATGTAAATAACACATTCAAAAATTTCAATACACCATTAACAGCACCGGCATATTCGGTGCCAACCTATAAATTTGTTAATCGTGAATATCTTAACATTATTTACCGAACGGATGAAAAAGCTTTACGGACAGCAGTGCCGGAACCCCTAGAAATCGGTGATCCCTTGGTTAAATTCGAAGTGATGTGGATGCCCGATGTTTCCGGACTAGGTGCTTATACTGAGGCTGGACAAGTAATTCCTGTCCGATTTAATGGAGAGGACGGAGATTACGTGCATTCGATGTACGTTGACAACTTTCCAGCGATTGCAAGTGGTCGGGAGCTAACTGCATATCCGAAGAAGTTAGGTGCTCCCAAGCTTTATGTAGATTCAGATACTCTTGTTGGCACACTTGATTACGGTACACTTCGCGTAGCCACAGCCACCATGGGGTACAAGCATTTTGAGATGGATAAGGAACTAGCTAAAAATGAAATTTGTCGACCTAACTTTATGGTTAAGATTGCTACTGATTACAATGGAGATTTAAGAATCTGCGACTTAGTACGAACACAAATAACGAATATAGAGGTTAAAGGGGCTTGGACAGGTCCTGCTCGACTTCAATTATTTGAGCATGCACTGGCACCTCTTGCAGATTTGCCTGTATTAGAAGTCGTTTCAGCATCTCATATCCTTACGGATTTAACCTTAAACGCTGCACAACCTGTATACAACTACTTAGAGGAAAAATAAGGAGGACTTTGAGATGAGAATTGCAATTTTAGGAGCAGGGTCTTTAGGAACCATAGTTGGAGCATATCTTGCTGCTGGCGGAATGGATGTTGAGTTGATTGATGCATACAAAGCACATGTAGATACTTTAAATCAAATAGGTGCTAAAGTAGTGGGTACGACGGAATTTCAAGCAAAGGTAAAAGCCATCATCCCTGAAAACAAGTCAGGCAAGTATGATTTAGTTTTACTGCTAACAAAACAATTATATAACGACTCTGTTCTTAAAGAGTTACTTCCTTTTCTAAGGGACGATAGTGTTGTATGTTCTCTACAAAACGGTATACCCGAAAAGAACGTTGCTTCAATTGTTGGTGAAGAACGTGTTATTGCAGGTTCTGTTGAATTTGGTGCTACGTTTATTGAACCAGGCGTATCTAGCCTTACAACCGAGTATACGCAATTTAAAAAGTACGCTTTTCAAATTGGAGAATTAAACGGCGAAGTCACAGAAAGAATACAACGTATTAAATCGGCTTTAGACCTTGTCGGCGGAACAAACATTTCCGATAACCTAGTTGGAACGAAGTGGTCAAAATTACTGATCAATAATGCATTCAGTGGTTTATCTGCAGCATTAAACGGAGAATATGGAGACATTCTTGACAATGAAATTAGCATTATTTGTGCAGTTCATATCGCAGATGAGACGATCAAGATTGGACACGCAAAGGGTGTCAAATTTGCTAAAATGGGTGGATTTGATATAGAATCTTTGGAATTAAGAAGCGAAAATGATATTCCTGAACGTATCCAAACCTCTAGGGTAGTCATGGAACCGTCCAGGCTGCTAAGAGCAAGTATGCTTCAGGATCTTGAGAAGAAACGTAAAACTGAAATTGATTACATTAATGGTGTGGTTCCCAAAATGGCAGAAGGGACTGGTATTTCAACACCATTTAATGATTTAGTTGTAGCCCAAGTCAAATCTGCAGAAGAATCTCAAACTGTGCCTAATTTTGATACAAATCTAAAAGCTTTTAAAGAGTTATTGAATAGCCAATAAGAAACATAGGTTTGGAGCCGGCAGGACATCCCTCTGGACTTCTTTAACAGAAATGATGCGCTCCATGTTTTTTACGCTGCATATTTTATGATTATTCAACCTGTCGAAATGACAGGTTTTTTTGCATAGAAAAACAAAGAACTTAACAGAGGAAGCACTACATGAGACTGTGAAAATAAAGTTATAGACTAATAGTGGCATTATGCTAAATGGAAGGGTTCAACAAAATTGCTCTCTAGCTGCTTGTGATCCAGCGGTAGATAAACAATGCCAAGATCGATCCGATTGGTGAGCAGCCCCTCCCGACGGTTAAGCCCTCAACAGCGCCTACGTTACTCGGACCGCAGGTTCCTGTTTTTTTACTTTTAAACTATCATGTCCCGTTTGCTTAGAAAACTAACGAACTACGTAATAATTTTTTTGAGATAATAACGATCGTACAAAAGAGGACAGTCTTTAGTTATTACACATTTGGTATCGTTGTCGTGGCTTGTAATCAGGGCGAACACTAAAGTAAACCTAATAATTTCAAAAAAAAAAAAAATTTATCAAGTTGTGGTTTGTAAATGTAAGTACTACAATTAGATACAAGAAATGCAAATTAGAATTAAAATATTCTTTAAAGGGGGGAATGATGATTTTGAATTGGGGTAGCTTCAGGAAGCAGGCTACTACATGTTTATACCATTTTATTGTTTTGGCATAATGGACAATTAATTTTTAAAGAGGAGGTCTTTCTTTGAAAAAATTAGGGATGGTATGTAAAATAGTTCTGATACTTGTATTCTTAACGCCTTTAACACCGACCTTTGGTCAACATGTAGATGCATGGTCAGGTATGCCTATGGGAAAGCTTCATGTCAGGGGCAATCAATTGGTGAACAGCAGCGGAAAACCTATTGTTTTGAATGGCTGGCATCAGCCGTCTGGTGCATACTGGACCTATCAAAACAGTAATTATTATCTCAATTTGAATGGTAACAATCGTCATGCAGCA
Organism: Paenibacillus sp. lzh-N1; assembly: GCF_002872435.1. Lineage (NCBI taxonomy): Bacteria > Bacillati > Bacillota > Bacilli > Caryophanales > Paenibacillaceae > Paenibacillus > Paenibacillus sp. lzh-N1. The sequence continues at coordinate 4,551,495 of NZ_CP025696.1, forward strand.
ATTTTGGCCTATTTGAAGGATATCACCGACACCTTTACAGACACCAGACCAAAGTATGGAAGCAACCACGGCTGGTATATGAATCAGGTTCGATTGTTTATTGATCGTCAGGATATGGGAGATGTGGCCGCAGGTTCATACAACTTTTCAGGTTTACAAGCAGCTACACAAAATGTGATTATACCATATATCAATTATGCGAAAACAAAGGGTATTTATGTGACTCTTGGTCTCGATTTCACTTTGGCTAACGACCAAGCTACCACACAATCCAATTTAGACAAATTCAATCAAATATGGGGGTATCTTGCCTCGCAGCCAGCTATTAAGAGCGCGGATAACGTCATGTTTGAACTAATCAACGAGCCCATTAAGTCGTATGCGAATGGGCATTGGGGGGGCTATGCCGGCGAAAATGATTTTGTTGACCATTGGAATGATCTCAGAAGATTCCAAAACTCTATCATTTCCACGATTAGAAGTAAAGGAGCGGATAATGTTATATGGGCTGCAGGGCTTGGATACGACCAATTTTACAGTCCGGCAGCAAAACACCCGCTGATGGACCCATTGAACAACTACGGCTATGCTGTCCACTGGTATCCGGGCTACGGAGCACATGATGACAAGGACAAGCTACAATCGCAATGGAATTCCAACATTAAAGCGGCAGCTCAAGCCTACCCAATAAATATTACAGAGTTTACCTGGTTCAAAACTCAGCCCGGCGACTCAGAGTATTGGAACTTGTTTAACGGCTCTAATGATGGATTTGGGAAAAACACGAAGTCGATTTTTACAGCAGCTGGTAATGTCAGCATGACCGCACACATGAATGGATTTCTGCTGGAAGCAGGAGCAAGGAGTTCATTTGCAGACCCAACGGCCGGGTTAAAGTGGGATGGGGATACGCGACGTCAGGCGATGGCCCGTTTCTTGTTTGACTGGTACAATGAACGTGCACGGACCTATCCGAGAGCACTAATCCAGAACAGTGAATCAGCAACGGAGAATGTGCCTGCGGCTGCACCGACTGATGTGCTATCAGATACATACACTACTACACCGACTGACGCACAATCAGAATGATGTTAATAATTTCAACGCTGATACCTACGAATGACCTTGAATTTCTCATCTAAACTGAATTTAGGCAAAAAACTGCACCCATTTGTTAGTCGTTGGAATGTTTATAGAACTTCATTAAGCGAATTGCCACCTAAATGACAACGCATGCAAATAAGCGCCGATTTATGCGGCGCTTATTTGTCGTTTCCGATCTTAAGTGTCATTTCGATTTGATCGTAGGGTCATCCACTTTTTGACGCTTTCAAGCCATCAATGTAAAGTCTGCGAATTCCTTTCAAAATTTGTTTCGTCGAAAGTCCTTCATCTTTTAAATGAAAATCAATGTTGTGGAGAGTTGCCAGTAAAGCTTCTACGGTGTATACAATGTCAACGTCCGAAATATCTCCTTTTGCTGAAGCCTCGTTATATAAATATCTACATGTTGTACGCATCCATTGACATAGCGGCGAATGAAGCGGGCGATGTCCGGTAGATGCGCGGCTGACGGCGCAAAGCCAGGGGACTTTCGACTCCAAAAAGGAAACATAGCTCACGATGACTTGATAAAGTTGCTCCAAAGGAATAACATCCTTGGATTGGCTGAGGTAGGCCTGAACTTCGTCGAATAATGGTTGACACTCTTCGCTGACAATTTCCAAACAAATGTCGCCTTTCAAGGGTATACCGGCGGTACCCTTACAAGATGTAATAGCGCAAGTTTCTCTATATCGACCTAGTTCTAGCTAACAACTTGCAATAAAAGAGGATAAACTTTGTGTCATTAATTCAAAAGGGGCAAACTTTGTGTCAAAAAAGAGGTAAGCTTTGTGTCACTGGACAGATGTACAATCGTTGAGAAGAAGTTTTATCTCAGCAGCTCATGTAATACATATGTACAAAATACGGGTTTTGTGAATATGTATAAGGGAAACCCCGTAATTCATTTAAATTATAGAGATAACAAACCTTTAATTTATTTTCCAATTCTAAGTGGTTCTTTCTTAGATCTTTGTCTGTAACAACTTCATGTATAGTCCCGTTATTATCGCACCAAATTTTCTGTGCCTTTATTTGTTTCAACGTTCGGGAGTTACGCGGATTTTCGGGATTTAACTCGAATTCATATTTAACCTCACAACATTTTACAGTTTCATCTTTCAACTGAATCCACATGTCAAAAATACTTGTATGTAGCTCACCATTAAAAGCATAGCTAATCTTAGGATATTGTTCACAATAAGCTTTGATTGCTTGTTTCTATTTTTTAAATTTGACGCTCCTACTCGACTTCTTAAAGCTGTTTAAAATATCCCCTCTTTATATACACCATAAAATAGATACACTAAAACAACGTTAGACCTATTAACCACTTTCTCAATACGGAAGTGCTTTAATGCTTTATAAAACTTAAAGGCAACTAAATACTGATGTTGCGCCATGCTGCACTTGACGTGTAGATTTTCCCCACATATAATTAAAGTCAATAAAACATATGAACAGTTGCTCATATGTTAATAAAATAGAAAGCTGGGATATGTATGGCAGGACATAATCATGGACATCGACACAACAATAAAAAAGTATTGCTGATCTCCTTCATCATCATCACTACTTACATGCTGGTCGAAGCTTTTGGTGGATTTATTACCAATAGTTTAGCTTTGTTCTCGGATGCAGGTCATATGTTATCGGATTCTCTTGCGTTGGCGATCGCTTTGTTCGCGTTTAAGTTTGGAGAGAAAGCTATCAATAAGGAAAAAACCTTTGGTTACAGGAGATTTGAAATATTGGCTGCAATGCTAAACGGTGTTACTCTGATTGCGATTGCCTTATACATTTTTTACGAAGCGATTGAAAGGTTTATAAATCCTCCAGAAGTAGCTACAGTAGGGATGCTAGTTATCAGTATTGTTGGCCTGTTCATTAATATACTCGTTGCCTGGATTATGATGCGAGGTAGCGATACAGAGCACAACCTGAATATGAGAGGTGCTTATCTGCACGTCCTCAGCGATATGCTGGGATCTGTTGGAGCGATTATTGCCGCTCTTCTGATGATGTTCTTGGGATGGGGTTGGGCAGACCCACTTGCTAGTGTAATTGTCGCAGTACTTGTCCTTCGCAGTGGTTACTTTGTTAGTAAGTCTTCCCTGCATGTGCTTATGGAAGGAACACCCCGTAACATTGATGTAGAGGAAGTCGTACAAGCCATTTCGCAGTTCGAAGGTGTGAAAGCCGTACATGATGTGCATATTTGGTCAATTACTAGCAACTTAAACGCTCTGACTGCGCATATTGTAGTTGATGGAAATAAAACAGTGCATGAAACCGAGGCCCTACTGCATAGTATCGAGCATATGCTGGAGCATAAGAACATTCCTCACTCTACTTTGCAGATCGAGTCCGAACAGCATAGACACGATGAATCCATTTTGTGCACTATAGAGTCAGGTGCGCCGGATGCACATGCACATCATGGCCATTAATAAAAGGAGGACTGTTTGACTTTTTTGGAGCGGCTGAATCCTCGACCGCTCCCCTAAGTACCAATGCACTCCTTGGAAATTTGTTCTGTAGACTAAGATCCAAGTCTGTTAACGCAAAATGGGTCATTCCTTCTTAAATGGAGCGATGGCATCTAGTATAAACCTCATTATTTTCTCAAAAGTCAAATTCATATCTGAATCGAGATAATTCAAGTCTGCCCACCATCACAATACGGTTTTTCGTACGCATCTTTACCTACGCGATTGCCCTTTGATACGATTCAATCAGTGATTCAAGGTGACCTTATTATTTTTGAAATGGTGACTTTTCCGTTCTCTTTACATATTAATAGCACCTGAAGCTATTCCCTCTGACTTTTCCAATCCAAAAAAGAATTGACCGTCGTAGCTTCTTTCTTTTATATGTCCAGTAGTATATAAATAAAGATTAATAAAATGAGTGGACTGTTTAATCAGTGCCTTTCATAAAATTCTGAGTCAAATGGAGTGAAGTCTCTTTTAGAGTATTAATAAAAATACGTGTCGCAGCACTCAGGTATTTATCTTTCCTGTAGATAATTCCTATATATCGAGCAAGATTAACATTTAAAATGGGAATAATTCTGATACGAGGATGGTTAAGGTACTCTAAGTAAGGTCGCGGTAATATAGTTACCCCTATCCTATCTATAACCATATTAATTAAAGATTGCATGGTTGTAATTTCAAAGACCGGTTCTGGAATAAACCCCACATCTTTACAAGCTTTATTTATAAGCTGTCTTATAAAGTATTGTTCAGGAAGTAAGATGGAAGGTGTTGTTTGCAAGACTTCTATACCTAATTTATCCTGATTCTCTAACGGGTGTCCAACAGGCACTGCAAACGCCATTTCCTCTCTATATAAAGAAATGGTTTCTAATTCATCCCCTTTCATAGGTAAAAAAACAATGCCTATATCCAGCTTATTTTCTAACAGTTGTTTTTGAATATCCCCAGTACGTAATCCAAACACAGATATCTTAACACCAGGATATAGATGATGGAAACTACGTAATGTGGGCGGAATGAGGTAATTTTCAACGGTTAACAAGGTGCCTATAGAAATGGTTCCTCTTTGAAGACCATTTAGTTCATCTATTGAGGTTTTTGCCTGTTCCAGTTCATGAAAAATGTTACGTGTATACTTTAAGAGTAATTCCCCTGATTCCGTAAGAGCCGTCTTTTTACCAATGCGATCAAATAAAAGTGTGCCAATTTCATGTTCTAACAAACGAATTTGTTGACTTAAAGAAGGTTGAGAAATCCCTACCTTTTCTGCTGCTCTTGTAAAATGTAGCTCTTGGCACACAGCGTAAAAATATTCAAGTTGTCTTAACTCCATTCTTAAGCCTCCTGATTTAAACGGTAATAGTTCCTACCTTTGCATTTTGCAAGTTCATTAACATGAATTTCAATAGGAATACTATAAACAATCTTAGATATTACACATTATATCATAGGTTAAACCTATGATTATTATATAAATAATTGAATTGTACTATTGATTGAACTGTCTTAGACTATTAGTTGCACAGAGATCCAAGTAAAGTCTTTAATCCTAAAAGTATACATTCTTTAAACTGTGTAAAAATTTTGTGGGGGTGATAAGATGGGTAGTCAAAAAACAGAGATTATCTACTACAGTGAGTTTTTAATAAAGAGTAGTAAGCCTGCCGTTCGAGCATGTTCATGGAAATGGAAAGACATTTATCCATTACTCAATTAATCTGTATCGGAAGGCTTTCTTTAAAGTGGCCGTGGAACATTGTCACTCATTCATAATCATACAGGGGATACGCATGGAACTTCATCAACTATGAAAGTAGTCGTCCAAATTTTTAAACCTGGTGGGCATAATAAAGCTCATCGTCATACTAATGTAGCTCTCAATCTAGTATTTCAGGGCGAGGGTTAAAGTATCGTGGATGGAGAAAAGATTGAATTGAAAAAAGGTGACCTATTCTTAGCTCCTCCTTGCTCTGCTCATGAGCATTGCAACACTTAGCAAACAGAGGATGCTATTATTTACACGTTTCAAAATGTACCGGTTCTTACTTCAATGGGCACTTGGTTTTTAGAGAAACCGGTGGGTAGTACACCTCGTCACATAGTCAAACCAGATACACAAACAAAGAATAACTAGAAAAGATTAGTTAATACTTTTGGCCTGAAGAATGTAACCAAACTTTAAACAACATGAACATAGAACAATTTAGTCATTCAAATATACCTTTTAAAAATTATCTGAAAGGATTTAGTATTTGACCTTATGTACAAATTAGTTCTTGTAATGTATATACACTGGAGGATATAACTGATGAAAAATTTTAATGTTGCTATTCCAACTCCCTTTCGTGATGATGAAAGCTTATATTTAGAAGGATTCAATCCTATTGTTAAACATTTAACAGATAACGGGATAGATTCACTACTTGTGTCTGCTACGACAGGCGAACAAAATTCAATGAGCATTGAAGAGCGTATCCATATTATTGATTATTTTAATCAACAAAAATTTGAAAATGTTGAACTGATGTTTGGCGTATCAGCTACAACAACAAGAAATGCAATAAAACTGGTTAAAAAGCTTGAGGAATCTGTTTTTGATTCTATTCTAATTCAGTTTCCACCTTACATTCAGCCGACACAACAACAAGCTATTTCTTATATCAATGAGCTGCTACAACATACCACCAAAAACGTTGTCCTTTATAATAATCCTTTCCGAACAGGATTTGAGCTAAGTGCTGAATCATTAAAGACTGTTATTAACCAAAAGTACTCTAACCTTGTAGGACTTAAAGAAGAGAGTGATGCCAAACGTCACCATAATACTGACTTACCAGATGATTTCATTATGTTCGCTGGTGGAGATGTAAATCTTACAGAAAAGATAATGAATGGATGTAATGGACTTTCTAGTATGGTAGGAAATGTTTACCCACAAGAAATCAAACAAATTTTTAATGACTTATTAATGAATAAACCAGTAGACCTTTGGAAGATAAAACAATTAATTAATAAAGTTACAAGTGGTCAAGCCATCATAAACATAAAAAATCACTATAATTCTTTAGGTATAAAAGTAGGGGCTTGTCGTTCTCCTATTAACTAACGGGAGAAGTCCAAAAATTCGCTTAATTTAATTAAAATGTTTAAAAGTAACCGTCAAGTAGAAAACAACATTTTATTATGTTCTCTGCTTTACGGTTACTATTGTGGAACAATATAGAAGTGTGGCAATCCAAACAATAAATGAATTGATTACTAATTTAGAAAAGCTTTAGTATTAAATACGGAGGATCTATAGCGATCATGGGTATTTCACAAAAAACCAATCAACTAGGACAACCGAAACCGGATCTAAAGCCTAGAATAGGATTACTTATTATAGGTATCATCCTAATGGGAGCCAATCTCAGAGCCCCACTAACTTCAGTGGGTCCACTAATAAATTCTATACGTGACAGTTTAGGCATATCTAATATACTAGCAGGGACAATAACTACAGTACCTTTACTTACTTTTGCATTCTTATCCCCTTTTGCCCCTAAGTTAGCTCAACGTTTTAGTACGGAGTTTATCCTATTTATTTCTTTAATCTTATTAACCATTGGATTTGGAATACGTTCTTTTGGTGGTGTAATAACCTTATTTATAGGAACAATCTTAATTGGTTCATGTATTGCCATTGGTAATGTATTACTTCCCAGTCTCATTAAACATAACTTTGCACAAAATGTAGGAATGATAACAGGGATTTATATAGTCTCTATGAATTTATGTGGAGCTATTGGATCCGGTATAAGTATCCCCATCTCCTCATTATCAGGGTTAGGATGGTCAGGAGGTCTCGGATGCTGGGGAATCTTATCTCTTCTTACACTTTTCTTTTGGTTACCACTAATACAAAATCAACATAAATCTATTAGATTTGTACAAACTAAAAAGAAAGTTAAATCTATAAACTTATGGCATTCTAAACTAGCATGGAATGTCACGTTATTTATGGGTTTTCAATCCTTAATCTTCTATACCATGATAACGTGGCTTCCTGAAATTCTTGAACAAAAAGGGCTGAACACTCATGAAGCTGGCTGGATGTTGTCTTTAATGCAATTTGCTATGCTTCCTACTACGTTTATTGTCTCTATTTTAGCTGGACGTTTAAAGAAGCAGCATTCATTAGTACTGGTTTCAGTCGTCTTGCTTATTGGAGGGGTATTCGGTATCTTACACGGAAGCACGATCCTTATTCCAATATGGATAATTATGGTTGGAATTGGAGTGGGATTTGCCTTTAGTTTAGCTATGATGTTTTTTAGTTTACGTACTCAAGATACGAATGAGGCAGCAGAATTATCCGGTATGGCTCAATCATTAGGTTATCTTTTGTCTGCTATCGGCCCTGTCTTATTTGGATGGTTGCATGATGTGACACATAATTGGAATACTTCCTTACTGATGTTAGTTTTAACTTCTGTTATTATCTTTATCACGGGTATAGGCGCAGGAAAAAATGAATATGTAGCATAGGATACCAGTCAGTAAACAAGAATACTTGGTTTTTAACCCAGTCTCAAAAACATTTGTTTTTGAGACTTTTTTGTAATTGGTATTAATATATAAAGGGGAATGGATAGTTGAAAACAAGAGAACTTCTTACCGACTGTCGCTATTTTATTGAACTAACGTTTCCCGTGAGTTGGACAAGATTATTAGAACTGAATGCTAATCCGTTGAATTTATGAATCCCAGTTCCAAATTTGGCGAGATCATTTCTTTATTTCCTGGGATCTTTCGAATTGATCCACTTAATCATTAAGCTCCCTGGAAATGATTTAGTTTCCTCACTCAAGCTCATGGAAGCGCTGCATGCTATTGTGCCGAACGGTACGACATATTTCTTGCAAATTACAATTAATATCTATTTTACACAACTAAGATAAGCCGTCCCCGACCCTCAGCCTCCAGTCATTACATCGTATGGTAGTACCAACAGGGTATTCAAAATCACATTCACCAATAAGAAGAAGCCAAGCTTGCGACAAATGACATTAGAAGCAGGATTGCAAAAGCATGAATGAATTCATGTTTCTTTTCAGAATGGATAGAAGCTATGGCTTTCGCTGTTGCTTCTGTGGCTATCCCTCTGCCGATGTGTCTATGGCTTAAACCTATACTTACAATCAAATATATAAAATCCTTATTAAATAAAGACTAAATAATAATTTAATCAAACTAAAAGAAATACGGGTTTTGTGAAGATGTCTTAGGAAACCCTCATAGCAATGTGGATTCTTCATGATATAAATCAGGTAAAATTCATCAATCTCACTGTATTTAGCCCTGAGGCTAGACTTAGGGAAGATTTGTGTCACTACAATTACTTAGTCCATATTCTCCCCATTTTTATCCAATGACAAAAATGTTCCTACATTAATGACGCAAAGTTACCTAAATAGGTTCACCGATTTCACATTGATCCTTGAAGTCCATTTGTTCATTTTAATTGCCTTGTAGCTGGCTGCCAGGATATTGTTAAGTATCTTTTGAAACAAAAAAGAACGACTACCTACTGGAAGCCGTATAAACCGTGCCAAACAGTTATTCTATTATTAACTCACCCTTAATTCTATACTTCACCTTATTATTAGAATGCTCTTCTTCCCTCTTCGCCATATGTATCTCAGGTTCAATCAAAAACTCTTCTGTACATAATTTACTTTCATTATTCGGATCTTTGTACACCAATATGATATTCAAACTGAATAAATCCAAGTTTTCATTAAATGCCTTTATGTTCAATAAGTATATGTACCATCTAGGAAGATGTATTTTTATACCGTGTTTTTCTGCGCCAACAGGACGAATCGTTCCCAATTCCTCAAGATGAAAACTGATTTCATGTTTGATATTTTCTACTTTATTAAATGAAATAACGACTTTTTCTTCTTCCTCAGAAAGATAAAATGAATGATTATCTTCATCATTGAAAGCGGTATGATCTTTCATAAAATCATTTAATTCATCAAAATCAACCGCAATCTCAACCATGACATTTTCTGCTGGGATATTTCCATGATTATAAACTTCTAGATAAACACTAGATTTATCGTCTTGAAACGATGATTCCTCCACACCACTTCCCCAGTCCTGAAAGAGTGATTGATGGAGTTCAACTTCAAATGTTTTAGACGGTATGGCTAAGTTTACTTTTCTGCTATTCTTCTGTTCGTCACTCGCCGTTTGATGACTCTTTTTCAATCGAAGCACAGCAAACACAGAAATGAATGTCGCTAATACTACTCCACCAATAGAAATGATTAGTACCAATAGTTGTATCTTCACCGATTTGTCCTCCGTTCCTATTTTCTTCATTATACACTATCCACTTATTCACTATATCTATGAATGGTGTCTAACTGCTAAAGCCCTATGTTTGATCACACAAAGATAACGTTAATGTTGCATAAAAAAGAACCCACGTTTTCATGGGTTTTAATCAGTCCATTATAAGAAAATCCGTCATAAGGCAAGCAGGCTCTCCTTGTTCACCTAGCACCCAAAAGCTTACATCACTTTTCTCATAACCTCTTATCTACGAATTTCGCAAATTTCTTTCAAATGTAAAGTATTCGTGAAAAATTGACTATCCTGCCCTTTAGTTTAATAAAAGGGCCTCTGTCGCCGTCGATGAAATCCTATCGGGAATGTAACAATGTTCTTGTCACCCGACAAATGATAAATTGTCAATTAGCTGGAGAACATTATTTAAAAACACACCTAATACAAAATGCAACTCACCTCCATCTAGAAGTAAATGAACTTTGCCAAATTATTTTCTGATCTTGCTGTTGAAAAATGGATATTTAGGGACCTTTTCGTATGATTTCCTATGTGAATGTGATATTTAGTATACTTATATATTCATTAAACTTGACTTTTGATGCCCATAATAAGAACGTGCCTTTCTGCTCTTCTGCATTACAGGTAAATAAGCTCTTCACTACAAATCCAGACAACCAAACTCCCAACCTAACTTTCCTCATCTCTTTTGTAATCTGTCGTGCTGATTGAGCACAACAAAAAGAGATCAACGGTCGGAACACGTTGATCTCTTTTTGTCGTCTCACTCTGCTTTTCTTTTTCTACCGTTCTCGTCACTCGCAGACCGAGAAGATACAAACTCAGTATCCTCAGGGTTATGTGTCCCCCTCTGTTCTATTTCTAATGCCTACAGTTTTTTGGTGTTTGGATATCCAATGTCACTGGATCATTTCAAACGGACAAAATGTATTTCTCCAAGCCTATTTTCAAACCGTCTTCATCATTACTCGATGTGACCCAGTCGGCAATTTTCTTAACTTCCTCTGGCGCATTCCCCATTGCAATTCCTAGGCCTGCGTACAAAATCATATCCATGTCATTATAGTTGTCTCCAATGGCCATCGATTCACGATAAGTAATATTAAATATCCCCTCGAGTTCCTGAATGGCATACGATTTGGACACCATCTCATCCATAATTTCCAGATAGGTTCCCTTGGATTTATAGACACTGATACCAGTAACTTCATTTTTGATTTGTTGTACAAGCCGCTCAACGTCTTCGGGAGGTCCCATGCATAAAATTTTGTGAGTTTCATGATCTTCTTCTATATATGAGGAAAGCACCCTCTGTATGGGAGAGCCATTAATAATTCCCGCTTCCTGAATTACCCAAGGATTTTGAGTGTTATCAACGATCCACTGGTCATAGCCATATAAGTTAAAACTAATAGAAGGATAATGATCCGATACAATATCGTATATTTGTTTAATGCTCTTTTTCGATAAACAGATGCTATGGAGGATTTCCCTATTACAGCCCAATATTAGACCACCGCTATAACAAATGACGGGAGCGTTAATATTGAGCTCTTGCTGAAGAGGAAAAATGCTGCTTGGCATTCTCGCTGAAACGAGTACAAAAGGGATATTTCCTCCTCCCACAACCTTTTGGATTGTATTTTTGGTGTCGAATGTAATTTGATGTTTTGAATTTAACAACGTCCCGTCAATATCGCTAAAGATTGCTTGTATCATGGCCCATGCTCCCTTGCGATTTTTTATCACTTTTCTTCCTCAAGCACCTTGATAACTTCTACTCCGCTATCCTGCAACATCAGCAATGAATGCTTCGGGGCATCCTGATTTGTAATTAGAATATCAATTTCGGAAAAATTCAGACCTTTAAACGGGCTTGTTAAATTAAATTTTTTGAAATCGGCAAGTAAAAATACTTCTCTGGCACGCCTCGATACCAGCTTTTTAACTAAAGCATCATCACGGTTCGCAAAATACACTCCGTCTTCCATAATGGCGGCAGCTCCTAAAAAAGCTTTGTCAAAAAAAACTTCGTTCAACTGCATAGCCGTGTCGTAGTCATAAAAAAAACGGTTTTCATGATTAAATTTGCCCCCGAGCAAATTTATGTTAATTTCACTTTTTGCTGATAAAGCTTCTGCATTATCCAACGAGTGTGTGTAAACCGTCAGATTCTTGTCCAATTGCCCACAGAGCAGTTGAATGGTAGTCGATACATCCATGAAGCATACATCTCCGTCAGCGATATACTCAGAAGCTGCTTTTGCAATAAGCATCTTTTGCTTTGTTGCTGAGGTTACACGTTCCTTGTAGGCTCTTATTTCTTCTTTTAATAAGGGTAAGGCAATACCTCCATGGGTTCTGATAACCCCCCCTTCATGAACAAGCTTAATAATATCCCTTCTTGCCGTATCTCTCGAGATGTTCAATAAATCGCAGATTTCCGAATTTGATAATTGGTTACGGCTTTGGAGATACTCCAAAATTTTTAAAAGTCGTTCCTCTTGGTGAATATAATCCCTCCCCCTTTCCCTATATTCATCATAAGCAATTTAACGCTTTTTGTTAAGTGTTTTTAAGTGTTTTTCGAAAATTAAGCAAACCGCTTATATTGAGTATTTCACATGATAAGTCCCCGATCCGCATGCACATCGCATTAAGAGTCCAGGGACTTTATTCATTTTGCCTATTTATTGATAAATTCAATCTTTTGACATCTGCAGTGTCGGTTTTTACTTTTCGCAGTTGCGTGTTTCTCGCACGTTTAGTTTGAAGTGGATTGATTATAAAATGCTTGCACTCCTCGCGTATTAAAATAGGAAACTAATCCACATCTAATCCTACAACCGGCTCCAGAACACACTCCCTAATATTAAAGTTGCGGCCACTCCCACGATGGTTCCCCCATAGCTTCGCTTGTGATACGAGATCCCTGTCTCAACCAGCTCAAACATGGTCATTGAGGGCAGTGAGAGAACTGTTTTCACGACGGGCCCGCCTCAATAAAGTCAACGTTCTCTCGGCTACCGCCATCATATGATGCCTAAGAAAAAAGGCCAACCAGAAATCTCTGATTGACCTAATAACACGAAATAAAGTCCTAGACTGTCGCTATTTTATTGAGCTAACGTTTCCCGTTAGTTTGACAAGATTATTAGAACTGAACACTAAATCCGTTGAATTTATGAATCCCAGTTCCAAATTTGACGAGATCATGTTCCCTCAGAAATTTAACTGCAATTTTTACTTCAACTAAAATTATTGGATTAAGTCCTAATGTATTGTGAGAACCGTATACCATTTTGACGTTGGGTATTCTTGCAATCTTTTCTAATGAATTCACTAAATCAACAGGGTTCGTTGAAGGATAAAAGGCATATATTGGCGCTTCATCATAGAGCAGATCGCCAGTAAATAAATACCCTTTTGTTTCATCGAAAACTGAAATATGACCAGGAGAATGTCCTGGAGTGTGATATATAATTAATCTTCTGTCCCCTAGATCGAATATATCACCATCCTTCAACAAACCTGTCGGCTTTCCTTTAAAGGGTTGGTATGTATCCGGATTAAACCTTTCTGGAGTAGGCAAGGTTATATCTCTTCTAATATTCTTCCTGATTTGCTATATTGTTAAGCCTTGAATCCCGTTAATTAGCCAGTCTTCATCTCCTTTATGGACAAAGATCCGTTCAAATTCGCCATGGTTACCTATGTGGTCAGTGTGGACATGCGTCGTAATAACTTTTAGAGGTAAAGATGTCAACTGCTCTGTTATTCTTTTGATACTATCAATCCCAAGCCCTGTATCAATTCTAACTCCATTTGCTTATTCGTCAGGGGCTACACTAATCTGCAGTGGGTCGATCTGAAAATCCTCTCCCTCTTGGGAAAATTGTTAAAAAACTTTTCCAATGTTCCCTTGTAAGACAGGTAGGATAATAGAAATTCCAGTCGCTCTCCCCCTGTTAACGCTCTCCTGATCATAGTGTAGCCTTCCTCTCGCAAAAACCTATAACTTAAAATGGTTGCAATATGTCGAATGCTGAAGTAAAGTTTTTTTAAGCTCATTTCATATAGGAGGATAACAATGATTTATAGAAACGCTACTGTTGATGATATATCTGCTATAGTGGAATTACAAAAAAAATATCACATTACAACCATTAGTGAAAAAGACAAACCCGATGGCTTCGTAACAACCTTATTTACAGAAGAACAATTTAAGGAATTAATTGAAAAAGAAAATGGAATTACAATTGCATGTCATGGCCAGAAGATTATTGCTTATGTGATGGCTGCCTCATGGAAGTATTGGGCTAAGTGGCCTCTTTTTCAATTTATGATTGACGATTTGAAAGATACAGAATATAAGGGAATTACGCTTTCTACTGAAAACACTTATCAGTATGGGCCAATTTGCATTGATATGGATTACAGGGGGACGGTAGTACTCCGAAAGGTTTTTGATTTTTCCAGAATGCAAATGAGTAAAAAATATCCGATATTGATAACTTTTATAAACCACATCAATCATAGATCTTACGCTGCCCATACCAAAAAGCTTGGTCTTGACGTGATTAAAAGCTTTGATTTCAACAATAATACTTACTATCAATTGGGTTGTTATACATCAGAATGATTGGATGTAATTGTAATTTTGGACCATCCATAAGCCTATTTTACTATCTCAATACCAAACCTCATGGAAATCGCCCTTCAACTAGCCTACCAGGCCAGTTGAAGGGCGATTAGAATTAGAGATATTACCGATTAAGATCGAAATGACTAGCATTGAATCAGCTTAACTTACCGGTCAAAAATTGTGCCTCCCCCAGTCCAAAACTCCAATCATCATCATTATTTTCAACAATAGATACCATTAAATCGGTTGGTGCGATGCCGCATTCAGCTTCTAACCTTTCAGCCAGCAAGGAATAGAGCTTTTGTTTCTTCTCTTTTGGCCGGGCTTTGCTTATTATGGAGAGAATAACTAGACTATCGGTACGGTTAAATCCTAGCCCAGTATCCTCAATAATCATATGGTCCGCCGGGTGTTCGTGAACGATTTGGTAACGATCTCGCTCAGGAACGTCAAAAGCTTCCACAACAACTTGGTGGGCAACAAAACAAAGAAAGCAGCTGATCACATTGGTCGGCTGCTTTCTTGTTGTTATAGAGCTAACGGCTGCAAAAAACTTCGATAACATTGCCATTCAAGACATTGCAGACCAAGCAAACGTAAACCGTGGTACGATTTATCTTCATTATGAGAACAAATATGATTTATTGAATCAAATCATGAGACACACATTAATGAATTAAAAGAAATAATTTGCAGCCAAAAATGCATGTCCGCTAATGCTAAGCGTATAGAACGGTTAAAATGTTGGCGAGACCCCTTATATTAAACTTCATGATCCTTAAATTATAATATCTCGCTACATGCTTTCTAACAAACACATTTCCACCTGTAACTAAAGTATGTTCACCTTCTAATTAACTTAAAAATGTCCTAGCAATCACTTGGTCTAGGTGCAGAAGGGCCAAGACCAATGGAACAAAGCCAATTCAGTACTACCTCATGCAGCACGTTGATGTTGTCTACCTGGCAGTGTTCTAATCCGCCAAGTCTTCTATCCTCTATGGCGAAGAACGTCTTGTTTTTCGAACCAGCCTGCTCGTAATTTTTAAGAGCTTGCGTTAGTGGATTGGGCTGAACTAATATCTCTTCCGCACCGTGCATCACAAGAAGCGGGCATTCTATCTGATGAAGCACGCCCTCGAGATTGTAGGCAAAACGAGGATTTTCCGCAAAGTCATCCAAGCTTTTTGCACCCAGGATTCTCATGCCGTGAGCAGCCAAACTCGGCGGCATCCATTTTAGCATTGCTTCCCAGTCGAATGCGTGGGTGCCTCCGTCAGAGATGACGGCAGCAATCCTGTGGTCGAAGGAAGCAAATCTAAGGGAGTCGTATGCCGCAAAGCTCTCACCATGGACAATAATCTTGCTAGGATCCACTTCCGGTCTAGTCAGAAGAAAGTCGATTGCTCTTGAATGAAAAGCCTCGCTGTCAGCTCGTCTGCCCTTTCCCTTTTCGTACATTGAGAGACCGGTCCCAGGCTGGTCATAGACCATAAAGTTATATCCACACGAAATAAAGGCAGGCCCTAACCAGAAATAGTTCTCAATTGACCACTCATCACCACCATTGAGAGCCAAAATTGTGGGCTTCGGACCTTTTATCCAAGAAGGTGAGAAAAAGTACCCATCCAACTTGACATCCTCATAATCTACTTGGATTTTCTCGGGTTTGACATCGAAGTACTTTCCGGCAGCTTCGAAGAGTTCATTTACCTTCCTAAATATACGGATTTTCTCGGTGTCATTATCCATCACAGCATATTCAGCGATTCGGTGGTAATTGCAAGCACGAATGTAGCAGTTACGTGCTGTATACCAGTTTCCAAAAGCTTCTGCCTCCTTGCCATGTCTTTCCAAGGCCTCTGCTGTTATGAGCCATTCCCTATGCCATGTTTCCTTATCATTGGGATCTATTTTTTTGCATGCTTCATAAATTTCGGTGACATCAGTAGCACCAAGACTTGCCATGCCTAGAGCTTTAGTTACTTGATATGACATCATATAGTTGTTTGGCCAACGACTGAATTCAATTGACATTGCAGTATCCCCCTTTTCTAGTTCTATTGATTACTCCCGTCCTTCTCTGATTAAGCAAGGGTGTATGTTTCGAAATGGTAGCACCTATCTATGTCGGTGCCGCAAACTTGATTTTCTACCATATCATTTCCTCCTATCAATTTACTTGTAGTGTTTAAGCTACAAGTAAATTTTAAGATATAAAAATAAAGCTTCTCTAAAAGGAAAATAAATCTTTATAAAGAGAATATAAAAAATCATAAAGTACTAAAAAGCAAAAAGGCCACTGCCTATATTCTGTACTTTCAACCAGCAGCGGCCTTTAATTTATTGTAAAAAAATAAAATTAGTGTTTTGCAAGTGGAAGGCTGAACTTTATGCCCAGACCGCCATACTCAGAAGAATATGCATAGATTTCTCCACCATGATGTTCAATAATTGATTTACAGCTTGCAAGTCCAAGCCCTATCCCGCCATTTTCAATTTGCCGGGATTTATCCACAGTGAAAAATTTAAAAAATAGTGAAGAGATATCCTTATCCGGCACTCCAGTCCCATTATCCTCAATTTCAAAATAGGCATAAGAACCTTGTGAGTATCCAGTCATATACACTTTCAACTCATTTTTTCCTCCATATCTTACGACATTACTAAAGAGATTACCAAAGACCCGACCTATCATAATTTCATTGACCATAAGCATTACATTTCCCGTGAATAAATGTTTGTAAACAAGCTCACAGTCAAGTCCTGATAGCTCATATTCATATTCTAGGGCAATGTTTTCAAATAATTTTGATGCATCAACGGGTTTCACAGTCATGGATTCTAAATCCTGTTTCTCTTTGGTGAAGCTTACAAAGTCATTGATGAGTTCAGCCATATACTTTGACTTTTTTTGTATCAACTCATAATATTCCTGCTTTTCATTTTCTGATAGACCCTTTTGCATAGCTAACAGTTCAGCAAAACCATTAATAGATGTTAATGGTGCTTTTAGATCGTGAGCAATGGCAGCAATGATATCCGTTTGCTCTTTGTGTGCTAGTTGGAGCCTCTTTTCCATCTTATTAAAGTGATTATAAAGGTCTCCAATTTCATCATTACTTCTTAATGCAAGTGGAGGCAATGGATGCACAATATTTATTCTTTCCAATCTGGTATTAAGCAGTCCGATTGGTTTTTCTATAAAAAAATAAATATACATAATCAAAATAATAAAGATGAAACAGGCAATAGCAAATATAGGAAAGAGTAATCCTATATATGAGGGATTCAGTAATGAACTGGATATAGGTGAATATGCTGCAAAGATAAACTTTAAATAGATTCCAATTGAAACCATAAAAACTATAAACATCACTAGGAACAGTAAAGGCAGCTTTATTTTCAGTTTCATACCATTACTCTCTTTCCTTGTACTTATATCCGATGCCCCAAATTGTTTTAATAAAGTCATATTCAGGACCAAGTTTCTTACGGATATTTTTTATATGAACCGTTACGGTATTTAATTCTCCGTATTCGTCTCCCCAGACATATTCATATATCCGCTCACGAGTCAATACATTATTGGGGTTATGCATGAGCATGGACAATATTTGGAATTCCTTTGTTGATAAGTTAAGCATTCTGTTATTTAGAAATACTTCAAAGGTCTTATCATTCAAGATGAGAGGAGAATCAGTCCTTTCTCTATTGGGACTAAGTTCATTCCACTCTTTAAGCAGCCTGTCAACTTTTCTGAAGTTGGCCCTTATCCTGGAAGTAAGCTCCTGAATGCTAAAGGGCTTTGTCATATAATCATCTGCCCCTATTTCGAGCCCAACGATTTTATCAATATCCTTATCCCGAGCGCTTAAAAACAGAATTGGAGCATTATAAGAATTTCTGATGCTTCGGCAGACATCAAGACCATTCATACCAGGCATCATTATATCAAGAATGATGAAATCAATGTGATTTTCTTTCAATGCACATAAGGCTTCTTTCCCAGAATATGCTGGAATCGTTTCAAATCCCTCATAACTTAAACTCTTTGTTATGAGTTTTACTATATCTTTATCATCATCTACAACTAATATCTTTTTTTGCACTTTTGCACCTCCGAGCTGCTTTAATATACTTTTGCGAGTCTACCAGTTGCGGCAGCATGATGCAATGAATACAATAACAAGAATAGCGATCAGATTGGCCATCCCGCCCTGAATGAGAAACGGGACGGCCAAAATTAACACAGCCTGCGTAAACAAAGCGATGCTGGCTAACAAAGGCGGTGAATAACGGTCCACCAAAGGACCCCCGAGAAAGCTGAAAATCGACGCCGCAGATACGGCCGTATACGTGAAGCTGGTCATCGCCACCGACTGTGTCGATTGCTGAACAAAATACAGCAGGACGATAGAATAAATGCTGTCCGCGATATTGGCAGAAGTACGAGATGCGAAGAAACGGCTAAAACGGCTATCCTTAAACAATAGATTCACATCTTCATCTTCTTACTGCAAAATAGTCAGAGCATTCAAAAGCCTGTCACTAGCAGTCTGGAAGATTTGATGGATATACTGCCGGTTTTCTTTATATGGAATGGTAAGTGAAATTTTCAGAATATCCCCTACATGCTCTGACTCGAAGAAAATAACCTTGTTGACATTAGTCTGTGTGCTTTCGGTATATAGATTGTCGAGCAATTCTGCATCATCGCGTCCCTCACCTAAATAGTTGAATACGATGGGCAGCTGCCCAAGTCCCTTTTTCAAAAAGCTACTGGATACCGGGTAAGCTTCCTCCATTTCCGCATTAAAGATCAGGTTGAAAAAGTTCAAATGATAGCGTGAAGCAAAGTCCAGATGGGTATGGATGCTCTTTTCATAGGGTTTCATGTCATCTTCCTGCAGTACAACAGGTATATGATCAATACACTCGCCTACGATTCCAAAATAATTCCGGTCGCCATATTGTCTTCCATAATTAGTAAGCCAAAGCGGAACATCAGAGCCTTCGAAATAGCTGCTGAAAAAACGTACAGCCATTTGAAGAGAAATCTCCCACATCATCGTAGGGCCGTGCTGCTCTGAAATTCCGCTTAAATTCAGCGTACAGCGATATCTAGTAGTGTCAGCATAGTTGCGTTCTTCGGTCAGCGCGTGGATACGTTCATTATTCTCACCAAACCTCTGAAGTTCGAATTGCTCGCTGATTTCCTGATCTCTGATTCCTTGAGGGCCTTGACGGATATGGTTCACATAATCCCGGTACTGCACCTCTTCTGTCGTATATTCCTGTTGCGGGTGATGATATTCATCAAAAAGCTGTCTGCGTAAGATGTCGCTGCTCGTAGCATCAAAGATGATGTGCGAGCAAGGAAATAACAACAGATGTTCACGCAAATTTAAGCGAACCAGGACAATCCGGTACTGCAACGATTGTGTAAGTTCATAAGGTTCTAAAAACAGGCTGGAAGCGATAGATAAAAGTAGCCTGCGTTGTGCTTGTATCGGCTGATCCGAGAGATCAACAATCGGTAAAGAAAGATGCTCTGGAGCTGGATGCAGTTCCCATTCCCATGCTCCGGACGATTGAACAAGCACACTTCTTAGCAATTCATGGCGGTGAAGAAGCCGCTGAACTGTTGCGGTCAAACGCTCGGTGTCCAAGTAGCTATCTAACTGTATTGCCATGCCCGAGCCTGTAAAATGCTGCAAATGATACTGCTGAGCTGGTGCAAGCGGATAGCACCCAATAGCATTTAGACTTAATATATTGGTATTCCAGCTTATATTTGACTCGGCAATGCTAGCAAGCCATTCATCGGCTTGTAGTTTAAGTAAGGTTTCTTGTTCTTCGTTAGTTGGTAGAGTCCCAAAAATTCTATCTGGTTCGTCGGTTCCCCAGCGAACGATATAATGGGGATGAAGGTCTGGATGGATACGAGATTGGATAAACGCTGTGATTGCCTGAACTTGTTCTGTGTGAAAAGGCTTAACTTGCAGGAACAAATAGTCTTGCTTATCGGCGGATACGAAATGAAGCCATGCCTGTACACCAAACGCATCGGCAATTGCCTGCTCAACCTCCTGAGTTTTCGCAATAAGCGTATCCGTGTTCTCTCCGCCCTCTTCACCACGTTGTAACAGCTTGGCCAGGTTTCTGATCGTTTGATATCGCAGCAATTGATGTATATCCAGTGGAATGTTCGATTCCTGCATTTTGGATACCAGTTGAATGGCCTTCAATGAATGACCTCCAAGCTCGAAAAAGCCGTCGTCAATGCCGACCTTTTCAACGCCAAGCACTACTTGCCACAGGTCCGCCAACTGTTGTTCCACTTCATTAGTCGGAGCAACATATTCCATATCGGTACCGCTGGCCATTTCTGGTTCAGGCAATGCTTGGCGGTCGATTTTACCGTTCGTTGTCAGAGGAAAAGCCCGCAGGAACACATACTGGGCAGGAATCATATAATCCGGCAACTGGCCAGTCAAATGGGTCTTCATATCACTCTTAGATAGCGGTACGTCGGTTGAGATATAAGCACAGAGCGTTTTTTGACCATCGTTTGTGCTTTTTACCGTTACGTGCGCCTCCTGAACTGCATCATGCCTCATGAGCTGGGTTTCAATTTCCCCAGGTTCAATACGAAATCCGCGGATTTTAACCTGCTGGTCTATCCGTCCGAGATACTCCAGATTGCCATCGGGTAGCCATCTGCCCAAATCACCTGTCCGATACATTTTTTCGCCCGGAATGAATGGATTAGGGACAAAATTTAGCTGGGTCAGATCATCCCGGTTCAGGTAGCCACGCGCGAGACCATCCCCGCCAACACATATTTCTCCTTGAGCACCAATGGGCAGCAGCCTGCTTGAAGAATCCATAATATAAACGGTTGAATTGCCAATCGGACGGCCAATAGGAATGCGGTTATATTCCTTATCAATCGGGAAATAAGTAGAAAAGGTGGTGTTTTCCGTAGGGCCATAAACGTTGATAACGTTCAGTCCCGGAGAATGTGATCTCACTGTATCAATGATCCCGGATAAAAGCACATCCCCGCCCACTAGCAGGTGATTTAGCGAAGCAAAGAGATTTGGTTTATGCTGGGTGAGCTGATTAAACAAAGGCGATGTCATCCACATCGTTGTAATATGATATCGATCCAGCGCTTCACCAAGCTGAACAGCATCCAAGATTACGGATTCTGGTACAATGTACAAGCGCAATCCGTTCAGCAAAGCTCCCCAAATTTCAAAAGTACAGGCATCGAACACGAGCGCCCCTGTTAGCAAAATGCGTTCGTTCTCGGCAAACGGCATGTAATTGGTGTTCTTCACTAGCCGTATGACATTCCGGTGTTCAATCATGACACCCTTGGGACGCCCGGTTGAACCGGATGTATACATGACATACGCCAGGTCGTCTGCCGTCATCGATTCAGAAAGAATGAAGTCGTCTGAATCGTAGGAGTTGATGTCTGCCAGATCCAGAACCATACCGGAGAAATTGAAAGTGTTCATCTGTTTTCCCTTGCCGGACAGGGTTAGCAAAATTTCGCTGCCGCTATCCTGAAGCATGAACATAATCCGTTCCTGCGGATAAGAAGGCTCCAGCGGCAAGTAGGCTCCACCCGCCTTCAAAATACCAAGAATACCGATAATCATTTCTGGTGAACGTTCAGTCAAAATGCCTACGATGGTATCCGTCACAACGCCCAGTTTCCGCAGCTTCGAGGCCAGTTGATTAGCTTTTATATTTAATTCGCGGTAGGTTAGCTCACAATCTTCAAATACAACCGCTACTGCTTCCGGTGTTTTCTCTGCTTGTTCTTTAAAGGCGCGATGTATAGTGTGATCCGATGGGTACGGTCTTCGTGTATCGTTAAATTCAAACAAAATCTGTTGTTTTTCCTCTGCCGTCAAAAGATCAATCTCCGAAACCCGGATATTTGGGTTCTGAATCACTTGCTCCATAATTTGGATGAGGTGGGCAGCCAATTGTTTGATCGCATTTTTGTTATACGTCAATGCATTATAACTAAATTTGATTTCCAGCTCGCGCCCAGGCATGACGATTACATTTAAATCATAGTTGGTCTGTTCAATATCCTCAACTTTACCAACACGGAGAGATTTGGATTTTACTTCCGTGTCCGCAAGTTCTTCCGAAACGGGGAAATTCTCAAAGGCAACAATATGCTGGATCAGGTTTTGTTTTAGTACACTATAGGCTTGAATATCAGCCAAGGAAAAATAGGAATACCGATTGGACTCCATCAAGGAATCCTGTATAGACGTAAGCAAGTCGGAAAATCGAAGTTCTGCGGAGCTTTTAATACGTACAGGTATGGTATTAATGAATAATCCGACCATATTTTCAATCCCAGGGACCTCATCAGGTCTGCCCGACACAACGGACCCGAAAATGACATCATTACTATTGTTGTACGCTTGTAGTAACAAGCCCCATACGGTTTGAAATAAAGTGCTGACGGTAACACAGTTTTGCTTGGCCATTTGCTCCATGCCTTGGGTCAGCTGCTCTCCCCATGTGCATATGAGCTGCTCTGCCTGAAACGAAGAATCAACGGAGCGGGTATAGCCGGGCACGACGGTTTCATTTTCAAAATCATCCACATAATGGTTCCAGTATGCTGCTGCTTCCTCTTTATTTTGTCTTTCCAACCACTGAATAAAGCTACTGAATGGATAGACGGGCTCTAATGTTAAAGGCGTATCGTCCCGAAGTGATGTGTAAATTTCAAAAAAATCTTTGGCTACCGTTCGCATGCACCAGCCGTCCATAATTATATGATGAGAAATCCAGATAAGCTTCGAGATATCCTCATCCCACTGCACAAGCGCTAACCGGATAAGAACTTCCTTCTCCAGGTCAAAACCTCTCTGCCGCTCTTCCTGTAAAATGGCTTGGAGTCGTCTCTGCTTTTCCGCCTCTGGTAGACCGCGCACATCTTCGGTATGCACAGGAGTAGCTGATCGTTCCTCCAGTACAACCTGAAGCGGACGATCCGTCTCCTTATACACGAATACCGTACGGAAAATATCATAGCGGTCAATCAGCCTTTGTAGGCTTCGGCTGATTAGGTCGGTATCCATAGCTTCATGAATGGTAATAATCGTTTGTTCGAAATAAGCCTCTGACTTTTCATCAGCTATGGCATGAAATAGCATTCCCTCCTGCATCGGGGAAAGCGGATAGAGGTCTTTAATTTTCACTTGGTAGTTTAACAGCTTATCTGTCAAACGATTTGCAATATTTTCAAACTGGTCCAAAGACAATTGCCCATATGTAAAATCCGTCGGGCTTTGTTCTGCTGTTTCCTTAGCACAGCAATGGCGAATAAGTTCGATCAGATGATTCTTAAAGCTGGCTGTAAGTTGCGCCACCGTCGATGCTTCATATTCACGCGCGTTATATTCGAATACAATGCTGAGTCTTTCATTAGCCACCACACCATGAATACCAAAGCAGGGTGCTTTTTCAGTCAGAGGGCTGATTGCAGAACCGGCAAACATGGATAGTGCCGAGGTACGCCATGTTGTACCTTCTCTGGCTTCTTCGTCAAAGTTAAAGCTGATCTCAGGTGGCTTGGCAGAAAAAAGGGTTGTTTTATCCTGCTGCTCCCTGTTGGTCAAATAGCGTAAAATACCATAGCCAGCACCTTGGTTGGGTACACGCCGCAAATTGTCTTTAATCAGCTTGATTTGATAGGCCAGATCTTCGGGCTTGCTCACATGTATCACAAACGGATATACGGACGTAAACCGGCCAACTGTACGGGATACGTCAATGTCTTTAATCCAATCCGTCCTGTTATGACTAGCCACCTGGACTGCAATTTCAGCATGTCCGCTCCATTCATAAAAAGCTAATCCTAGCGCCGTCAGTAAAATATCATTTATTTCTGTATTGTAGGCATGGTGCGCGTGTTTCAACAGGTTTTCAGTTTCTTCCCGGCTGAGTGTCACTTCTGATTGGTGTGCGTCACGGATGAGGCTAACCGAAACCTCATGATCTTTTGGCAGAGGACGTATCTCACGGGCTTCTACCTCATTCCAATAGTTTATTTCCTGACGCACCTGCGCGCTATGCGCGTACTTGGATAAACGTGCTGCCCATTCCTTATAGGAATCAGTTTTGGCAGGCAGTTGTAGCTTTTGACCGTTAGCAGCCTGCTGATAGGCTTTTTCCAGGTCTTCCAACAGAATTTTCCACGATACACCGTCTACGACAAGATGGTGAATGACGATTAATAAATGGTCGGCTTCCTGCAGCCGGAATAAAGCCAAACGCACAAGCGGGCCGTTACGCAAATCAAAGCCGCGTTGTAACGCGTCAGCCAATTGTAAGATTTCTGCCTCAGGTTGATCAGCATATAATAAGTTGTAGCTTTCCAATGTGAAGCATTCACCTTCGGCTGTGCCTCTGTTATAGGCGACAGGTTCTTTTTCTCGCTCATCAAAGGTAATTCGCAAGGCATCATGGTGCGTGGTCAGCTTATCCATGGCGCTTCTCAGCCAGGTTTCATTCCATCTTTCGGTGTTCTGGAGCATGACAACCTGATTGTAATGATGACGTTCGGTTTGATGATACTCAAAAAATTCCCACTGGATTGGCGTCAGCTCCACTGCACCTTGGACTGCCCCTTGCGGGATGATCCGTGTTATTGTCTTAATATAAGGAACGATCAATTCAATCTGCGGATGACGGAACAAATCCTTCATGTCCATTTTGAGGCCCTTTGCATTCAACCGGGCCGCAATTTGCAGTGCTTTGATAGAATCTCCGCCAAGCTCGAAAAAGTTGTTGCGCAGGCCAATCGGTTTAACGCCAAGAACTTCCTCCCAGATGGAAGCGAGTGTCTGCTCCAATTCGCTCCGCGGCGCTTCATATTCGGTATCGGTCAACACAAAATCTTCGGGTTCCGGAAGCGCATGACGATCAATTTTGCCGTTATGGGTCAAAGGCAATTGATCCAGCACGATAATATGTTGGGGCACCATATAGCTCGGCAACTGCTTGGCCAGCTCTGTCCGCAGGAAGGATTTGTTGGCTGCACCTGCTACGTAGGCGCACAAATACTTTTGTCCGCCCTTATCCGTTCTATCCGTGACCACCACTTGGCGTACCTCATCCAATTGGAGTAAGGCCGACTCAATTTCCCCAGGCTCGATCCGGTAGCCACGAATTTTCACCTGAAAGTCAACTCGGCCGATGAAATCAATGTTGCCATCCGGCAGCCAGCGTGCCAGATCTCCGGTGCGGTACAGACGCTCTCCGTTCACAACAGGATTCGGTAGAAATTTCTCCGCCGTCAAGTCAGGACGGTGCAAATATCCGCGGGCTACTGAGGCACCGCCCAAGCACAGCTCCCCGGCTACACCGATCGGGAGCGGACGCAAAGCCTCATCCAG
This sequence comes from Paenibacillus sp. lzh-N1, assembly GCF_002872435.1. Taxonomy (NCBI): domain Bacteria; kingdom Bacillati; phylum Bacillota; class Bacilli; order Caryophanales; family Paenibacillaceae; genus Paenibacillus; species Paenibacillus sp. lzh-N1. Next base: position 4,577,552 of record NZ_CP025696.1, read on the forward strand.
GATATATACTTTATGATTGGGCAGTGCCTTTCCAATCGGGACGATACCGGATGAAGGCAGACGTTCAGCAGTTTCTTCATAAAAGCTGGAATCAATTGCCGCTTCGGTTACACCATAGGTATTCATGATGCGCATCGTATCACCGAAGCGATTCAATAGTGTCCGATAATTATCAACGCCAAAGCTGTCCGCGCCTGTAGTAAGTAGCTTCATGGCACTGACATCTGTACCGTGTTCATATACATAGTCCATAAGCAGCGTCAACAAGGCTGGCGGAGCTTCAAACGTCGTAATTTTATGCTGCTCGAGGACCTGCGCCAAAGCTGGAGGATCGTTGCGCACATCCTGCGGGCAGATGACCATGGTGCCCCCGTTCACAAATGTCTTGGCCAGATCACCTGCAAAGACATCGAACGACATACTGGCAATCTGAAGGAGCTTGACTGGAAATTCTTTTAACTGGTGAGCTTCTCTATAGCCCCACGCCGTATTTACGTAATGGCGATGCTCGATCATCACGCCTTTGGCGTTGCCCGTCGTTCCCGATGTGTAAATGACGTAAGCCAAAGCCTCAGGATCATGGATAGGTGTGTAAGTGGGCCCCTGTTGGTAGGCCTGCTCCGCTTGCGAAGCTTGTTGAAGTAATACTGGCAAATCCAGCACTTCACCTGCAAAATCCACATCTGCCAGTAGTTCAGTCAGGGAAGATTGCGTGAGCATAATCGTAGCCCTGCTATCCTGCAGCATGTAAGTAATTCTCTCCTTCGGGTAGGTCGGATCGACAGGTACGTAGGCAGCTCCCGCTTTCATAATGCCTAGCACAGCGATAATCATATTTGCTGAACGCTCAAGCATCACGGCGACGAGATGCTCGTGTTCGACCCCGCGACTTTGTAGCGCTTGAGCAAGCAGATTGGCCTTCTCATTCAGCTCATGATAGGTCAGTGCGGTATCTTCGTAGATGACAGCAGTCCGTTTCGGGACACGTTCTGCCTGCGCCTCAAATATTCCATGGAACGTCCCAGCAGGATAGGCGGCAACCGGTCCGCTCCATACATTGGTGAGCTCAGCCTTCTCGCTAGCAGTCAGCAGGCGAATGTCCTCCAGCGGGAGTTCAGGTGCATGTGCAATCTGAACGAGTACGTGCTCCAAATGTCCGGCTAACCGTTTCATGGCTTCATCGCTGTAGACATAGCTGTTGTAGGACAGCATAAAACCCAGTGCTTTTCCGTCTTCTACTTCGATATTGAAGTGGTAAGGCGTTTCTTCAGACAACTGGGCGTCCTCTACGACAAATCCAAGCCGTTCCTGCAAATCAGGCCGACCAACTATATCCTCCAGTGGGTAGTTTTCAAATACAACAAAATGATCCATAAGTTGCTGCTTGAGCACTGACTGGGCCTGTATTTCAGCGAGTGAACAATAGTCATATGCTCGCGAGTGAACCATGTTGCGCTGCACTTCACGAAGCAGACTTGAAAACGGCTGGTCTGCATCCCATTTGATTCGTATCGGTATGGTGTTTATGAAAAGTCCCAACATCTGTTCTACACCTGCAAGCTCCGGCGGCCGACCGGAAACAACGGTGCCGAAAACGACGTCTTCACTTTGGTTGTATCCTCCAAGCACCACTCCCCATGCGGCCAGAAACAGACTGCTAAGGGTTGTGCCGTTGTGTTCTGCCACCGTTCGCAAATGACGGGTTGTTTCATCCGTGAGTGTTATTTTATGCTCATGCAGCAGGTACCCGGTATCTGCCAGGAGTGAATGTGCTACAGGCAGGGTTGGCAGCACGGCTGGCTGATCATAGCTGTTCAGAATGGACTGCCAGTACTCCTTCGCCGCCTTCTTATCCTGCTTATCCAGCCAGCGGGCATAGCCCGTATAAGGCTGCGGTGTCGGCAGTTGTACAGTCTTACCCGCTTTCAGTGCTTCATAAGCCGCGAACAGCTCTTCCATAACGATGCCGAGGCACCAACCGTCCATAATTATATGATGAAAGCTTAAAATCAGCGTATATACGTGCGTTTTGGTTTGAAGCACCGTCAGACGAATGAGTAAATCCTTGCTCAGATCGTAACGCTGGTTCCGATCTGTGTCTGCATAGCTGCGAATGGCTGCAGCTTGCTCTGCCTCGGGAATATTTATCAAATTCTCGTAACGAAGCACCGCATTTCGCTCCTTAAACACGATGAGCCGCGAACGGGAGGCGCTTTGATGATAAATATTCGAACGAAGCGCCTCATGACGCTGCACCAGAGTCTGGAAGCTCTTTTGCAGAGCCTCCAGGTTCAGTTCACCCCGGATGGTCATTCGTACTTGCTCATAGTAAGCCTGTGATTCTGGCTCCATCACTGTATGAAAGAGCATCCCCTCCTGCAAAGGCGTTAAATTAGCCACTTTTTCGATTTCAAGTTTTTTACTCATCGGATTTCCCCCTCGGCCGAATATTATAGGCTTTCATAGAAGTGCTTCATCTCTTCAAACTCTTCCAGGTCCAGATCATCCGCGCCTACGTCTGTTGGTGTCAGTTCCTGACCGGAGTGATCCAGGCAATGACGGATGGCATTTAACAGGTGAGTTTTAAAGCGAGAGAGAAGCTGCTTGATCGTGCACTCTTCGTATGCATTTCGGTCATAGGTTAGTCGGATGTTTAATTTTCCATCTTCCATTCGGCTGCTTATATAGAGAGCATAAAGTGAAGGGCTATTTGCAGCCTGGGAACCTGATGCCACCTCAGCTTCCAGCGGCGATGTTGAAAAATATACCGTTTCCGGGTCCACGGAGTCTATATAACGGAACCCGATTTCCGGATAACGAGAAATGCTGGAATTCGTTTGATTACTGACCTTGGTCAGATATTTTAATACACCGTAGCCCAGCCCCTGGTTGGGAACCTGTCGAATGGTCTCCTTCACACGTTTGAGCAGCATCGAAATATCATCTGCAGATTTGATGTCCAGTACAACTGGGTACACGGACGTAAACTGACCCACCGTTCTAGAGAAATCCAGCGAACTCTGTTCTCCCGGCTCTCGGACCGGCTTTTCCACGTAGAGCGCAATCCGTTCTAGTCCTGACCATTCGGATACTGTCTGACCTAGTACGGACAGCAGCACTTCATCTGGCACGGTGTTGTAGGCATGATTAACTTGTGTCATCAGTTGCCGGGTTTCGTCTGGTGATAATTGCAGGTGGAGCTGGTGTGTCGGTCTCTCCGATCCAGAATCCGTAATGACTCCATGGTCTTTGGGAAGCGTCCCCCACTCAGAGACCTCTATCCTGTTCCAATAATCCTGCTCCTTGAGCAGCTCTTTGCTATTCGCATAATGCTCTAGATGCTCTGCCCACGTTTGGTAAGCGTTCGTTTTGTACGGTAAGACAATCGTTTCCTTGTCCAGCGCTTGCCTGTAGCCTGTTGCCAGATCTTCCAGCAAAATATTCCATGAAATGGCGTCAGCCACTAGCGGGTCTATAGCAAGGAAAAGATGATCACCGCTACCCATTCGGAAAAGCCCTGCTCGAACTCGCGGTCCTTCAAACAGCCGCAGGCTGCTTTGAAGACGTTGACATTCAGCTGACAATTGGCTGCGTGCTTCGCTTTCCGTTCCCGTTAGCGACAGCACCTCCAAAGTGATTAGCTCCTCATTCAACTCTTTGTGAGTTTGCACAACTGATCCGTCAGCCTCTTGTAATAAGCCAAGGCGCAGAGCATCGTGGTGCTCTACAATTTTCTTCAATGCGGCACGCAAGGGCGGCTCTTCAAAGCCCGACTTTGCTAACAGTAGTACTGACGCTGCAGCAGGAAGTGCCTCGGATGCTGAACACCGTTCGAACCAATGGATTAAATGTCGTTGTATCGGTGTCAGTAGCGCCTCCCCATCTACTGGGCTTTGCTCAATCGGAAGGGCCAGTGCTTCTGCATAGCCGCTCAGGATTTCAATGGACGGATGCTCCAATACGTGCCGGATATCCAGCGAATACCCGTGAAGACGCATACGCGCGATGACTTGAACGGCTTTAACAGAGTCGCCTCCGAGCAGGAAGAAGTTATCCTGAATGCCTACCTGATCGCGTCCCAAAACATCTTGCCATACGGCGGCCAAAGCCTCTTCCACATCATTTCGTGGCGCTGCATAGGCCACACCCGGTCGGGATAGCTCTTCAGGCTCTGGCAATGCTTTTCGATCAGTTTTGCCGTTCGGTGTCAACGGTATCTGATCCAGAAAAACGAAGTGAGACGGAACCGAGTAATAGGGAAGCAGTTTGGCAGCATGTTCATGAATGGCCGTCAAGCTAGGTGCTTTTTCTGTATTCAGTACAATGTAGGCACATAGTACGGATTCATGATTTTGGCTTTCATTGACAGTGACAACAGCCTCCTGAATTGCAGAATGGCTCATCAAGGCATGTTCGACCTCGCCCAGCTCAATCCGGAATCCGCGTACTTTTACCTGATGATCGATCCGGCCGATAAACTCCAGGTTCCCATCTGCTTTCCAGCGAGCCAGGTCACCCGTTCTGTACATTCGTGTGCTTATGGAGAATGGATTAACCACAAATTTTTCCGCCGTCAACTCCTCGCGGTTCCAATAGCCGCGGGCCAGCCCTTCCCCTGCAATGCATAGCTCGCCCGGTATGCCGATGGGTTGTAATCTATCCTGCGCATCTATGACATACATTTGCGTATTCGCGATAGGGCGCCCAATGTCGATCTGTTTGGCATGGGTAAGTTCCTGCACTGCCGACCAAACTGTTGTTTCCGTAGGTCCATACATGTTATAAATGCGGGGACCGTTCAATTTCTGCAATGCTTCCAGCAGCCTAGACGGAAGCGCTTCTCCCCCGACCATAATTTCCTGCACACCTTGCAGCGCACGGAAAGCTTCCTCATGGCCCAGCAGCAATTGCAGCCGGGATGGTGTCATTTGCAGCATGTCAACGTGGAGTGTAGTAATCAATTCGCCAAGTGTCTGAGGATCGACCTGATGATGGCGGTCGCCCAGCACGACGCTCATGCCGCCCAACAGGGGCAGAATCGTTTCCAAAACGAAAATGTCGAACGATATGGTAGTTAGCGATAAAATCGTTTTATTTGCTGCAAAGTCAATCACTTCACGCATCCCAGTGATAAAATTCAGCACCGAGCGATGCTGGAGCATCACTCCTTTCGGATTTCCGGTTGAGCCAGAGGTGTAGATAACGTAGGCTAAATGCTCCGGCTGAGTCGTAACTCCCAGATTCGTCTTTTCTCCTTGATATAATTCCTCATCTTCAATAAACAGGATGTTGGCGTTATAATGATGTTCTCCTGCCAGATCGTGGCTGGTCAGGAGTACGGCAGCCTCACTGTCACTCAGCATATATTCGATACGGGCTGACGGATATTCAGGGTCGATAGGCACATAAGCACCACCTGCTTTTAGCACGGCAAGCAAGCCGATCATCATTTCCGCTGAACGCGGCGCCATCAAACCGACTAGCTTATCGGGTCCTACACCATTCGCTTGAAGCACCCGTGCCAGTGAGTTAGCACGTTCATTCAACTCCCGGTAGGTCAGACGCTGGTCTCCGAACACCAATGCTGTATGACTCGGCGTCTGTTCAACCTGCTTTTCAAACTGCCCGTGTACTGTCTCATTAAACGGGAAAGGTACGACGGTACGATTAAATAAGGTTAGCTGTAATTGCTTCTCCTCATCTGAAATAATCGTAATATCGGCCAACCGCATCCCTGCATCCTGCGTTACTTTTTCCAAAATTCGTACAAAATGCTCTGCCAGCCGCCGGACGGTCTCCGGTTTAAACAGCTTTGTGCCATATTCTAAAGTGAAGGACAATCGTTCTTTTTCTTCGGTCACATGCAATGAAAAATCCACCTTGGATATGCCCGCGTTGAATTCCTCCGGTTTAAAACGAATACCTCCTGCTTCCACAACATCTGTGCCGACATTTTGCAAACTGAACATCGTATCGAATATCGGATTTCGACTTACATCGCGTACCAGCTCCAGCTTGTCTACAAGCTTATCAAACGGGTATTCCTGATGCTCCAGTGCCAGCAGCAAGTTTTGCTTAACCTCCTGCAAAAAGGATTGGAACGTTAAAGAAGATTGCGGCTGGTTACGAAGCACCAGCGTATTGACGAACATGCCAATCATCGCTTGCGTGTCTACATGCCGTCTTCCGGCAACAGGTGTACCTACGATGATGTCCTCTTGACCCGCATATTTGCCCAGCAGGACATTATAAGCCGCCAAAAGCACCATAAAGATCGTGGACTTTGTATCCTGGGCCAATTTATAGAGTCTGCTCGCTAGTTTGGATTCCAATGTGACGGTAAAGCTGTCACCTTCAAAGCTTTGTACTTGCGGACGTGGAAAGTCTGTTGGCATATTTAGAATAGGAAGCTCCCCATTCAAGTTCTGAAGCCAATATGATTCATGCGCTTTCCATGCCTCATCAGTTATTTGCTGCTTCTGCCAAGCAACAAAGTCTTTATAATGAAGCTGAATGTTCGCAAGTTGTCTACCCTGGTACCGTTGAATGATTTCATTAAGCAGTACAGCCATGGAAAAGCCATCAGACACGATATGATGCATATCCACGAGCAGATTGAAGCCACCTTCGATAAATTCGAGCAGTTCAGCGCGGAATAAAGGAGCTGTTCCCAGCTGAAAAGGCTGAACAAACAAGGTCCGGGCCTGTTTTGCTTCTTCCTTGGAAATACGGGTATGCGGGATATCGAATGGAATGGTGTCCCGAACTTTTTGCACCACTTCCCCGTCTTCCAGATCGAAGTATGTCCGAAAAGATTCATGACGAGAAATAACTTCCTTAACGGCTTCAATGAAGCGGGGAACCTCCAGTGCTCCCTCTATGAAAAGCTGGCCAGGGACATGATAGGCCATTCCGGCTCCTAGCTGTTCAAGCACGTACATTCTCTTTTGGGCAAAAGATACCGGATAAAAGGCTTGTGTGTTCACAGCTACAATCGGTTCATAGGCCCTCTTGCTCCCACCCGCAATATATGCAGTCAGATCAGCAATCGTTTGCAGCTCAAAAATGCGGCTAAGCGGAATGTGTACCCCCAATTCCTTACCGACTCTCGACAGAATCACCGTCGCTTTTAGCGAATCACCGCCTAGTTGAAAAAAGTTATCGTCATGGCTGATATCCGTTACATTCAGAACGTTCTTCCAAATGTCCACAAGTTGATCTTCCATACCTCGGTTCTCTGAAGCGATGCCTGTTTTAGCGAATACGCCTGCTTGTCCCGGTGCTGGCAAAGCCTGTAGATCAGGCTGGCCATTCGGCAGAAGAGGAATATGATCCATCAGAATCCAAAAACGGGGCTGCGTATAATCTGGAAGCATTTCAATTACAGCCTTTTTTAATGTGTCTGCTTCCCAAGGCTTCGATGCGTTTGCGACCACATAGGCACTTATATACGAGACGTTTCCAGTTTCGTCCGTTTGCGGTGTAATGACGCAGGACTCCAATTGGAAAACCTGCAGCAGATGCTTCTCCAACTGCTCCAGATTAACCTGATGCCCGCGAATATGGATGACCCGATTCAAATTTCCGATATGCCGCAGCTTGCCATCGTTCTCCACATAAACCCATTCCTGGGTCGTTCCCAGCAGACCTGCTGCTGAGGCTTGATACGCCTCCCCTGCTGTTCCGACAGGTGCCAGATGCTTAGAGGTGCCGAGGGCGCAAAGATAGTTTCCATTGGCATCGGTATTCGCTGCCCATGCGGCTCGAAGTTGTTCGGTCTCCGACGCACGGAATAACGTCAGCGCGGAAACGCGAGCCCCTTCTTCCTCTACAAGGGAATGCAGCAGATTCAGGAAATATCCTGACCAGGCCAAGATTATGTTTGGCTGAAAAAGATCTGCATTATAGTCAAAATCAAGACGTAATTGCTTCTGCGTCTCTGTCACGTTCAAAAACAACTCATATTTGCTGAATGATACCTCATGTTCAACGAGCTCCGTCTCCAGTTTATGGAATTGAAAACGCGGAATCGGTCGATCCATATTGAATACAGCCTTTATGATAGGTAAATGTTTTAGCCCCAGCTGAGCGAGTCCGGCAAAGCTGTACTTTTGATAGCTTTCCAGTTCATTCATGCGCTTTTTGACCGTGTGAGCATGCTCCATAAAAGTAGAATCAGGACGCACTTCGCTGATGACCGGAAGCAGGTTGACACAGTTGCCGATCAAAGAGAATGCGTCCATGTGGGATTGTCCTGCGGTGGGAACCCCCACCGTTATTTCCCGCTGCCCTGTCAGGCGATGCAGAAAAATCTGAAAGGCTGATAACAGCGTTATAAAAAGACTGCTGCCAAGCTTTATGCTAGCAGACCTCAATTGTTTAACAAGCGGCGTCTCAAGAATTAGGGTATGTCTGCTTCCTCTAGAGGACAGAATCTGCACTCCCCTCACTGGAGATGGCAGCTGGAGGACAGGCTGCTGTTTTTCCAGCATCGCCGACCAAAAAGCCAGGGCCTCTTCCTTTCCTGCTTTCAACTGGTCCTGCTGCCAAACCACATAATTCCGAAAAGGTATCGGTTCAGGAAGGTTGTAGTCAGCATGCCGGACAAGCGCAGAATAGATGTGTTCCAGTTCCTCAATAAATACACCGATTGACCAACCATCCGCAATAAAGTGATGGAACGTAAAGACACTCAGATGCTCCTCATCTGATATTTTTAGTAGGTGAATCCGGAATAGCGGCTCACCTGGTATCATGTTAAACGGGGTTTCGCTGTTCTTGATCATCCATGCCCGGAGATGCTGCTCCTGTTCATCGGGATGGTGAGTGGTAAAATCATAGAGCGGGACTTCCACTTTCATCTCAGGAGCGATCACCTGAGTTTCTCCATCTCCGCTCATATAAATATGTAAGGCTTCATGACGGTTTACAATGGTCTGGACAGCCTCGTTGAACGCCTGCTGCTGAAGCGGACCACGAAACCGCAACAAGGCGGTTTCGTGTAAAGATAGAGAATCACTGCGTTCTGAAACAGAGGCGAACCAAAGCTGTTTTTGGTCTGGCGTTAACGCAATAACAGTGTCTGCTGCTGAAGCTTCTGCAGGTACCGTTACAGGCTGTCTGCCCGGCCCCGGGCTGTTCCCATTCGGGGGCGGGTCCGGTAAAAAGCCCCCTTTGCGCAGCTCGTCCACGCTATCCTTGACAGCTTGTACGATTCTCGCTATATCTTCCTCGGTATGGGCCGTGGACAAGAAGCAGTTGCGTCCTTCCCAAATATAGATGCCTTTGTCCAGCATGTGATAAAAGAACAACTCCAGATCGCCCTTGAGCACAAAGCGAAATAGGGAGCCAAAGTGAACGACCTTCATAGGTACGTGTTCGTCAGTGAAATAGCTGTTTAGCTCCGCCGCTAACGCCGAGGTACGGCTGTTCAAGCGATTTTGCAGCTCCTCGCCATTTTTCTCCAAATGGTCCAGCACCGCTAAAGATGCAGCCATGGCCAGCGGATGATGGCAGAAGGTTCCTGCGACAAAGGTTCGCTGCTGCTCATGCTGTGGATAGGAATCGTCCCCGAATCTCCATGTGCCTCCGTCAATCCCGTTCATAAAGGCGGCTTTTCCGGCTACGATCCCAATGGGTAGCCCACCGCCAATGATTTTACCGTAGGTCACGAGATCCGCATGTACTCCAAACCACGCTTGAGCCCCTCCAGGCTGAATTCGGAAGCCTGTGATGACTTCATCAAAAATGAAGGCAGTGCCCGACTGTTCCGTAATCTGGCGAATTTCCTGTAAAAAAGTTTTGGGCTGAAAATCAGGTCGGCGGCTTTGCACCGGCTCCACCATGACCGCGGCCAGTTCATGCGCATGAGTGCGAATATAATTCAGGGAATCGTCCGTCCCATAAGGAAGCACGACGACATCGTCTACCATATGCTGCAAGATGCCTGGAGCTAGAGGTGTCGAATGTTCCTTGTTGTCACCTGCACTCCCCAGCGCCAGCACCCCGTCGAATGTACCGTGATACGAGCCAGCAAAAATGACGACTTTAGCTCGTCCTGTGGCAGCACGCGCCAAACGGAGCGCGACCATAACGGCCTCGGTGCCGGAATTATACATGGCAACTCGTTTCACCCCGGTCATCTTGCATATTCGTTCGGCCACCTGTCCGGCTATGTTGGACATGGGGCCGATACACATGCCGTGCTTCAGCTCTTCCTCAATTTTTTCACGAATAAAGGCCGGATTGTGCCCGAACAGATTTACGCCAAAGCCCATCGTCAAATCGACATATTCATTGCCATCCAAATCCCAGATTTTAGCCCCGTCTGCACGTTGGGTTACAATTTGGTACACCATTTCCTTCAAAACAGGCCGAAAGCCAGCCACATTCCGGTTATTTGCGTATACGGAACGGTACTGCTGAGTGTATTTTTTGGTGCTGCACGTACGGGCCGTGTAGCGCTCTATCAGCTCTTGCAGGTGTTGTTCCTGACGGAGTGAAAGCAATTCACGTGCTTTAACATCCAGCTTTTTATAGGGCGTATACGGCTTGGCTTCATGACCTGCCTGCTTGGAAGCAGCCTTTACGGATGGAGCTGGAGCTGGTGCTAATCCAGCCGCAACTTTCTGCTTCGGTTCAGTATGGATGATCTGCGTGCTTTCACTAATTTCCGATGAAAAAACGCTCGTTTCCGGGCTTAATGGCTGGGAAGCTATTGCGGATGCAACTGGCTGATGCCGGAGAATATCAAGCTGCTGTGACATCAGATGCAGCTGTTGCTGCACAATTCGCTCTACAGCCGCAGGAGCTGTAGCAATCGGAAAACTTGGAGCCTGTGTGGGCCCAGCCGGAACGGCGGACTCAAGAGTCGGTTGGGTTAACGGAAAAGCTGCATGATGAAACTGTTTCAGCGTTGCTTCTGGACGATTTTCCATAGACTGACCCGGGAGTTCAACAGAAGTAGAAATGCTCGCCCGTTCGGCTACGTAGCTGGCCAACCGTTCCAGCGTGGTCAACGATTCGAAAAATTCGTTCATTGGAATGTCTAGTCCGAAGGTATCCTTGATACTGTGGCGAACCTGGGACAAATTAATGGAATCCAACCCAAGCTCGAGAAAATGTGTCTGCGGCTCCAGTTCCTCCAGGCTGAGCTGGGACACGTTACCGATCATTTTCGCTAGCTTTAGAAGTATAGATGATTTATGCTGATCATCGGCAGCAGATGCTGGCGCTGAATACTCGTTCCCCATCATTCCAGACTCCTTTACTGTTGAGTTTTCATGAACTGACGTTTTCTGTTCCGCTCGAACCTGTTCAGGCACGTTAATCCAGCATCTTTTCCGTTCGAATGGATACGTAGGCAGAGAAACCTTTTTATAACGCTTACCTGCATAGAGGGCATTCCAATTGATCTGCGCTCCTTGCACATACTTGGCAGACAGCTGCTCCAGGGATTGGAGCGTGTCCAAGCTTCCAGTGACCATCTCTGCGCTGCCTATGCTATCCGCTATTCCAGTGTATACACCTTCGACGACTCTGCCTTGTTCATGCAACTGAAGCACCTTCGCTTTTAACGCATCCGCTCCTGCAGCAGTCACAGCAATCCGGTGATTCAGATGGCTTCTGCCTGTGTTAGCCGTATAGCATACATCCTCCATCACGATCTCTTCCACGCGCCCGAACCGTTCTGCGTACCGTCCGACCAACTGGCGCAAAGCGGATTCACTCCGCGCCGACAGGGTCAACAGCAGCGGTGATGATTTATTGTTGCTGCCCGTTGGACTTGGATCTGGTTTTGTCTTCTCTATATACTCCTCCAGCACCACATGGCAGTTCGTCCCACTGAATCCAAAGGAACTCACCCCGCTTCTTCTCGGGAATCCGTCCGTCTTCCATTCCCTCAGCTTCGTATTGGCATATACCGGGGATTCCTCAAAATGAATCTTCTGGTTTGGTGTGCGAAAATGAACAAGCGGCGCAATTTGCTGGTGCCTCATGGACAGCACGGATTTGATCAAGCCCGCAATCCCGGCGGCTTCGTATAAATGACCGATATTCGTTTTGACCGTGCTGATCGCCGCAAACTGCTTACGCTGTGTATGCTTGCGGAAAGCCTTGGCAATGCCGTCAATTTCAACCGGATCGCCCAGTTTGGTTCCGGTTCCATGAGCTTCGATATAGCTGATCGTTTCAGGATCAGTCCGTGCATCGCGCCACGCCTGCAAAATGACTTCTGCCTGAGCCAGCGCATTAGGCGCGGAAATACCAATCGTGCTGCCGTCCTGATTGATGGCGCTACCCTTGATCACGGCTAAAATGTGGTCGCCGTCTTGTTCCGCTTTGCGCAGCGGTTTCAGGAAAACAGCACCAACTCCTTCACCCCAGCCTGTTCCGTCCGACTGGTCGTCGAAGGCGCGTGCCCGATCATCGGAGGATTCCATGCCAATACCGGCTTTCAGCGGTAACAAAATCGTTTTCACTCCACCTGCCAAGGCCATGTCGCAGTCTCCATTAAGGATGGACTTGCAGGCCAAATGCACTGCCACGAGTGAAGAAGAGCATGCTGTATCAATTGTTACTGCCGGACCTTTCAGATCGAGCAAATATGCAATCCGGCTGGAAATAATGGACGGTAAATTACCAATGGCAAAGTTCGGCAGCGCGCCTGGTTCTACCTCGGACAACAAACGCTCATATTCAAAGCTGGTCTTGGAGAAGCCGACATATACGCCGACCTTTTGGCCTGCCAGTTGCTTTCCCCCATACCCTGCATCCTCAATCGTGCTCCAGGCTGTTTCTAGAAATAACCGTTGGTTCGGGTCCATGAGCGAAGCCTCTCTTGGAGTCAGTTTAAAGAAGGAGTAATCGAACTTGTCTACTTCATCCAGATAACCGCCTTCTGCAATTTGCATATTCCGTCCTTCCGTATTCAGACGCGAAAGAAAAGCTTCGGCATCTTTTCTTCTTTCGTCGCTGTACGGGCCGATATTATCAGCGCCTGATGCTACATTCGCCCAAAACTGCTCCAATGTTTCCGCTTGAGGAAACCTGCCTGACATGCCGATGATGGCGATATCCCGGACATTTGCTTCTTCCTTGGCTTTGGACTCTGCTGTTGCAGCTGCATCTCCGTTTAGATTTTGACTGGAGATATACGCAGCCAGCTTGGCGATGGTCGGATAGGAAAAGAAGTCCGTCACCTCAATATGAATCCCTAATTGATCCTCCAATTGGTCCACAATTTGAACAAGATGCAAGGAAGTTACTCCGATATCAAAGTAGCTGTCGTCTGTCCCGATCGACTTTATATTTAAAATATCCTGGCATATTCCAATCAGCTTCTTCTCTACTTCTCCTTGAGGCAAGACCGCACGCTCAGCTGATTGTGTGACCCGAACAGCCTCGGCCAGTGCTGTCAATATTTCATCAAATTCGCCCTGCTCATAACTCTGGGCTAATTTGAAGCGCTGAACCTTTCCACTGGTTGTTTTAGGTATACGCCGGATCGGAACCACCTTGTGAATATGCCAGCCTCCCCGGTAATTCAGATGGCTTTTCAGCTTTTGGGCAAGCGGTACAAAATGCTCTATTTTTTTTGCGTGCATTACAAAGGCTATAATACGATCCTGCCTCGTTTGCGTATCATGTACACCGCACACAGCTACTTTTCCGAGTTCCACACCATCCAGTTCCTCGGCGATTCTCTCAATATCATGTGGGTAGACATTCTGTCCGTTCACAAAAATGATATCCTTGGCTCTACCGGTAATAGTCAGGCGTCCGTTTCGCATAAACCCTAAATCTCCAGTGATAAGCCAGCCATCCTCCGTTATAACCTTTGCGGTAGCTTCTGGATTGTTATAATATCCGGATGTAACATTTTTGCCGCGGATTTGCGTGTATCCAATCACCCCATCATCAAGCACCTGATTTTGTTCATCACAAATACGGACAGAGGTATTAGCCAATGGATAACCCAAATCCAAAAAAGTAAGACACCGCTTGTCAGACTTGTCCACTTCTTCTACAGGCTCACCAACGTGTAACTGGTGCCGGTTCAAATGAATGGGAATAAAAGTGTTTTTGTCCAGAGGCGGAGAGGAAACACCTACACTCGCTTCTGCCAGCCCGTAGACGGGTAACATGGCATTTTTATTCAAACCATGAACACTCATTGCATCCATAAACACATGACAAAGCTCTACAGATATTGGCTCAGCTCCATTTAAAATCATACGAACACTCGTCAAATCCCAGTTAGCTGCTGTTTCAGGTTTATACTGATCGAGAAAAAATTTATATCCAAAATTGGGAGAGCATATTTGAGTAACCTTATGCTCCGATACTTTTTTCAGCCACAAAGACGGACGCCTGATAAAAAGTGCCGTCGGCATAATCAGCTGTTTGGCATTAGCAATCACACAGGTTAAATGAAATGCGATCAATCCCAGGTCATGCGTAAGCGGCATCCAGCCCAAATAAGCATCCTTGGAGCTCATGTCTGTTTGATTTACAATATCCCGGATATTGTAAACTAGATTTTCATGCGTCAGCATGACTCCTTTGGGATCGCCTGTAGAACCCGAGGAGAATTGGATAAAAGCTAGCTCCTCCGGTTTGGATACATGAACTACACCTTTATTCTGAGTGGAATAATCGAATCTATGGCTTGAAAAAGTCGCTTTTTTAACCGGCTCAAAGGAATCCAGCTGCTCGTGCTCTTGCGCGTATTTTTCAAGCTGCTCTAATACCTTGTCATCTGCAACCATATATGGGCGGGAGAGTGTGTTCCAGATTTTAAACAATTTCATTTTATGCTCATCATTATTCCCTATGCTTACAGGTACAGGAACGATTCCACCAATCAGGCAACCCCAAAATACATTCAAAAAGTTATGGTTGTCGTCGATCTGTATGATCAGCTCATCGCCGGGTTTTACTCCTTGTTCCTGTAATTCATAAAGCACCTGTAATGCTTGCTCCAGAAGTTTCCTGTAGGATACGTATTCCTCTTGTTTATCACCGGAAATAAAAATGATTCCGTTCTCATCCCGGCTTGCACGGTCCTGAATGATTTCAACTAAGGTTTGAAACTGCTCCATCCTGATCCCTCCTCAATTGCTCTAGCATTGCTTTCCGCTCTCCTTCGGAGACCTGTTTGGTTTGCAACACAAGGCAAATACACTCCAGTATTTCCTGTCTTTGCTCAGAAGCAGGAGGCGAACTACTGCCTGATTGCAAGTTTCGCAGTAATTTTTCCAGTCTGCGCACAGGTAAAATAACACCCTTTCGATACTCATCTTCATTCCAATTGGCGTTGGGAGTAGACACTGCTAGTGACAGGGAACAGGCAATCCAATCACGGATCGAGAAACGGCGGCCCAGTTCAAAGCGATCCAAGTCTCTGTCCAAGGACAGCACTTCGATATTAGGGCTTATTTCCCTCACTAAATTTTTCAGCACTGTTC
This sequence comes from Paenibacillus sp. lzh-N1, assembly GCF_002872435.1. Classification (NCBI taxonomy): domain Bacteria; kingdom Bacillati; phylum Bacillota; class Bacilli; order Caryophanales; family Paenibacillaceae; genus Paenibacillus; species Paenibacillus sp. lzh-N1. Next base: position 4,593,022 of record NZ_CP025696.1, read on the forward strand.
GTGGACCTAACTCGATGCCTTGTTTTACGCCATGATTCATCATATATTGCACGGTTTGAATCCATCGAACCGGGTGAGTCATTTGCAAAATCAATCCTTGACGTATGCTGTCAAGATCGCGGTATGGCTGAGCGGTCACATTGGAGATCACGGGCCACTTCGCTTCATTTAAAGTGTACTTTTGCAGCTCTTCGGCCAGTCTGTCCGCAGCAGGCTGCATAAGCGGACTATGAAAAGGGCCGCTGACCTGCAACCGCGTAATTTGGGCTCCTCGCTGTTCTAACTCGCCAGCTGCCAAAGCGACAGAGGTATGATGACCTGAAACGACGTTTTGGCTAGGTGAATTGTAACATGCAATGGCTGCAGGCTGATCGACTGTGGAGTACAAACGACAGCATTCTTCCACTTCGCCCAGCTCAGCTCCGCGAATGGCAATCATGCTGCCCAGCTTTGTCATTGCGGCTTCTTCCATAAAGCGTCCCCGCTCTTGGACTAATCGTAAAGCGTCTCCAAAGGACAGAACACCGCTGCTTACCAGCGCTGAATATTCACCTAGGCTATGACCAGCTGAAAATTCAGGGATAATTCCGATTTCATGCATATAACGCCGAAATGCAATGACACTGATCGTGAGAAGTGCGGGCTGCGTATAGAATGTTCTGGATAGCTTGGTCATCGGACCTGCCATGCATAAAGCTTTCAGATCATATCCCAAAATATCAGCAGCCTCTTCGAACAAGCAATCCGCTTCTGCAAAGCCGCTATGCCATGTAGCCCCCATTCCTACATACTGAGATCCTTGTCCAGGAAAAACCAAAGCTATACGATTCATATCAAACCCCTTTCCACAAAAATTATGGAAGAACAAAGGTATCTTTACATTTCATGTATGTATACATATGTATGGTGACATTAAGATGTAGAGAAAACTGCAGTAAAAAGCAACGAAGTAGATTGCCAAAAAACAGTAATCGACATATGGAAGTGAATTGGTAATAGGGTTCCGTTCGTGGTGTGATTGTGAACAAAAGTCAGGTGTGTGAGTAGACTTGGAAGTGTAAAAACCTTGGAGTATACTGAAATTTCAGGCTTGAAAGCTAAAATTCAGCATCATAGATGAATGGTGTGAAATTACTGGAGTCATACAGGGTGTTTTTCTATAAGTAAGCGTTAAATATGGAATATTTTATTTATATATTAAATATGGACTCGAAAAATGTCAATATCCATCCAATTCCTTTAATAAGAGAAAATGATGAGACATGAATGTTTTTGTTACATTAAGCCTAAAAGTAAATTAAAGTATGGCAATATAATGTTAAGTATATTATACACACAAACCATGTCCTTTTTTGTCTAAAAAATCAGGCATGGTTTGTAATAACAGATCATGGCACGGATCATTAAGCCCCTTCCGTTACATGAATTAGCTTCGTCCGTTCCCTGTAATCGGAACTACTTCAGTCAGCCGGGTCTACAGCGAACCATATCACAAACGGCAAATCGGTTATAAAATCAAGGGTCTTATATCTCAGATGGGTGACAGTAGCCTGAATGACCCCGTCAATTTCCAGCACATAGCAATCATTGTGTTTAATGTTCTGACGAATGAGAGCAACATCTGCCTGAGCGGTAGGCCACTGGATTCCCAACTGCCGGATCGTTTCGTACGCTTCGTAGGTCAGATACTGTTTGTCTGCACTAAGTTATCTGAATGTTCAGGTAAAATATTTATGTCATAAATTTTAACAACAGTCATTCCTTGATAAGGGGTTTTACGCTCCAAAAAAGTAACAGGAACGTAAAAGCCCGAATTATTTTCTTTCTTTATACCCAAATGAATGTGTCTGCCACTAAAAATGTTATACAACATAAACTCAGCATCAATCATGCTTTCGGCTAACTGAGGATTAAAAATAATAAAGCTAGGTTGATGTAGTAATTTATGAAGAAATGAAAATGTAATATACGATAAATGGTTCTCTCATATCCGCCTAAGTTGGCTGTTATCAGGACTTCTAAAGTCAGTGTTTCTTGACTTAATTCTGGAAACCCTTTTTTTCCACGATATAAAGACCCAGTTTTCATTTTATGTATGCCAAGTAAATGAGGAAGATCAAAGTTCTAGCATGCAACCTGATGTCACACTTTTTATGACGAATTTTATAATGAAAAATTAAGTTACAAAGGTCCTCATAAAATTATGCAATAGTCTGCACAATTCTCATCTGAAGGAAGCTATTCTAAATCTATGAGTTCATGAATAGATAAGGACATAACATTTCCTCTAAACTAAAGAATCGGCCTTGAATAATCAAGGCCGATTCACGTTATTAACATATATATTGGCAACGGCAGAGATCATCTACCTGCATGGATAGGAATGGAATTACTTTTCACCCGTAAGTGCCCCCAAGCGGGTACGCGCGAGTGCCTGGATTTTTTATCCTTATAAAACCGCACTGAATCCTTAATACAGCGGGTTATTTTACACTATATACGGCATTTCATTTTTTCACATATCTTCAGGAACAAGCATAATAATCCAGTAGGACGATTTATATAAAATTTAATATTATCAATTACAGACCAGTAGACATAATCATAAGCTTGGCGCACATCTTCCCAATATGAACTCTGGGTGTGAAATTAACATATATATAAATTTTTTCTAGAAGATTATAAGACCTACTGATATCCTTACGCCGTTGGCAGCGTAAAACGAACGACAGGAACGAAGAGCGGTGTGTATTGACTCTTAGGCGGACGCTCTTGCCGCCATTTAAATCAGTTGCATGAGCCTATTTCCCTGCTCTGCCTCTCTTGTTCACCAAATCGGAAGCCAGCCTCCTTGCTACAGATGCCCAAGCTGGTTCGATCAGTAATCCGTATCCGCAACGGAGACTTTGGCTGTTCATTGTGCACTTACGACACACCGTTAATTGTTTTGGCCGTAATGATCTACATCCGGTAGCTCATCAAGTGTGATTACATTTGGATGGTTGAACACTTTGTTCAAATGCTCCCGGCTGTTGTTTACGCCATCGGTCAGGAACTCTCCTGTCCAGGTAGTGAACCAGCTCCAGTTTGTTCCGTCACTGGAGAGTAAATCCGGATCCGGGATCGCGCCGTTCTCGGTTAATGCGACCAGCTTCTGATCGTTCACAAGCGAGACGAGTGCCTCATATTTGTCAGTGACTGGTCTATAATCGCCCGCAGACGGATAATGGTCCGTACTCACGATGTCTACAACATCGTGTCCCGGATACCACTCCGGTGCGCTAGAGTTCCAGATCCAAATCAAATTGTTCAGACCATGCACGTTCGTTAAGCGGTCATACACCAGGTGGTAAAGTTTCTTTGACGGCTCCGGACCTTTCGCGCCCCACCAGAACCATCCTCCTTCCGCTTCATGCAACGGCCGGAAGAGCACGGGGATTTTCGCATCTTTTAGCTTTTGAAGCTGTGACGCAATGGCATCGATATCCCGCAAAATAAGTTTATAATCTTCGGATTCCGGGTGATTCAACGCGTAATCAACGTCGAAAGTGGTGGAATCCCCGAAGAATCCCTTGTACCACTCTTTGCCGGACTGGTCAATTAAACCCTTCGGCGCGTTCCAATGCCATACGACGGTGACAATACCACCTTGGCTGTGCCAATCGATCGCATTCTCGATCTCGGAGGAGGAGGCGCCGTGCTCGACTCGAGACGGTGAATAATCCATCAGGTCGAATCCGACAATTGCTGGCTTTTTACCAATCGCGTCCTGCATCCAACTAATGTTAGAGCTGTTCTGCTGACCGGATAGTATACTCTTGCCGTATTGATCGACAAGATAACTCATCAACGATTTGGCTTCAGGCGAAGCGTTGGGATTTACGAGTGTCTTCCTAACTTGATGTTGCTTAGTGACCGTCGATTTTGAAATTCGGCCACCCCCCCGTTCAGAACGCCTGATCCTGCTTCATACACAGCTTCAGACACGGTAACCGGTTCTTCGGATGCATGAGCAAAATAGTTAATATTGCTCTCTGCGCCTGCCGTTATTGGTAGCGAGAATAATAACGCTGCCCCGGTCAGGGCGCTGATCAAGCTCTTCTTTTTTTTGAATGAATTCATATTGGTTATCCTCCTAATGTTTATATCTTGCTGTCTGTTATCACAAGATAAAGTCTGTTATGTAAGAAACAAGAAGTTATCAAAAAACCTAATCCCACGATCTCAAGTATTTTATTCTGTTTTAGCCTCCTTTTTTTGTGCATAACATAATCCATTTTTCTAATACACTCCCTCCCTAAGAATCGGCTGGTTGACTGATACCATCAATCGCAAAGTACATTATTTTTTTGTTTAGCGAGTTGATCCCATCTTCCTATATGAAAAGGTTTTTGGCGAATCCTCAATTATATCGACTTCAAGGAAAAAAATTGAAATAGTTCTATTGGAGTGAAAATTATTTCGTATAACAACAAACTTTCAATTTCTGCAAAGAGTGGTAGAGACTAAGTGTGTGATAAAGAGAATATTGCCGTTTCATTTTTATGAATCTTTAATTCACCCTTATGAATTTTGATTTAAATTATTGTTATTCTTGTACTATATAGAGGATTCATACTCACACACTTAAGTGGTGAAAACGAATCAGTTTACTTCTTCCACGTAGCTCGAGGACGAACAGATCAAAATGAAGATAGCGGATGTTGTAAAGAGGTAAGAGGAATCTACGACTATCGACGGGTCAAAGTGTAGGTCGAGAAGAAGCTTGATGAACGAGATGAGGAGTTAAAACCTATCTGCCATCAAAGACCTATATAACAATGAGATTATCGCCTATTAGATCAGCTGCAGGAAATGACTTGAAATTCCTTTAGTCATTTTCAAATTTATGGATCCCCACAGTTCGAACCGCAGCGATTATAAGAATCAGTAATGATGCCGAAAGGATTATACTCTGAATGTCCACTTCACTCACCTCTTTCCAGATCTTCGACAAGACGTTTCAACTTAGCAATCTCTTCGGACGACAAGTTTCGGTGACCTAAAATGGAAACAATCAGTTTATCGGCACCACCGTCATACATTTTATTGATAAGCTCTGGAGTTTCCAGTTCCTGAGCCTGTTGCTGTGTGATTAACGGCCTGCAATAGAATTGCGGGTCTACCCGTTGTATGGTTCCTTGATAAATCGGGGATGTATAGTTAACCATTTTAACAACTGTACCCGCATTACTTATGAAGCACAATTTGGCAAGGTACGAACAACGATATGGAAAGGGATGTGATATACTTAGGGGATAATTTTAGAAAGTTTATTTTATCTCAGAGGAGTAGTCGAGATGCTATCGGAAAAAGTGGTCAATTATTGCAAAAGCAAAAACTGGTGGTTTGAAGACATTACAGAAGAGTATGAACACGCATTAGCAAAGTTAGGCATCGATTTGGGTTCAGATTTTGCTGCGTTTTATTTGCATGCAGAGGATGGACCGACTTTCTTTAATAGACGACGTGAAATCTACCAAATTTGTTGGTTTATGATTAATTCTTCGGATTATATGTTAGGCATGGGGAGAACTCATGTCGTTTTAAACATGCCTGAAGAATATATTCCGTTGGATAACTTTGAAGGGGAGTTCGGCTTTTTTTATAATAAGAACACAGATGAAGTGGTAGGCTTAGGATTGGGCCAGCAGATGGAGGATTTTTTTGCTGGCAAATTGAATTCGCAATGGAAAAGCTTTAACTCCTTCTTAGAGTGGTATTTTGAACTGACAGATTCTTCTGTGACTATATAGAAAAAGGTCGTCAGCTACTGCCGCACTGGAGCTAATCTGATCGTGGAATGCTCCAAAAAGGACAGGCGCGCTGTGGTCATACCCCTGTCAAGTAGACAGAACTAAAAAGACATCTTTAAGCAGCAACCGTTTCTCGGTATTCAATCGGGGAACGGTTGTTTAATTTTTTCTGAAATCTATTTTCATTATAAAAAGAAATGTACTCCCGTACGTGTTGTTCTACCTCCGCTAGGGTTCCGGGTTTCGTTAAATAAATCTTCTCTGTTTTAAGATGGGAGAAGAAGGATTCTATACAGGCATTGTCTAGGCAATTTCCACGCCTTGAATGGCTCCCAAGCATGCCAAGCCGCTTAAGTTTGCGGTTAAACGGCTTGGAGGTATACTGAAAACCCTGGTCTGAATGGAGAATGACACCCTCCATGTTCACGTTCTTACTTAGAACGTCTAGCGTCTCGCTAACTAGAGCAAGGTCATTTCGTTCCGAAAGACGCCAAGCCACGATTTCATTGTTAAACAGATCTTGAATGACAGAGAGATATACAAACCGCTCTCCAGCTCGTATGTATGTAATATCGGTAACCAGCTTGGATAAAGGAGCATCTGACTGAAATTGTCGATCTAATCGGTTGGCATTTACCACAGATGCCTGTTTGCCAAAAAAGCGCCGCTTCTTTCGAATGACGGAACGGATTCCTAATTTCTTCATTAGGCGGTACACCTTTTTGTGATTGACCAAGATACCTTCTCTACGTAAAGCAACGGTCATCCGCAGATAACCAAAATAGGGATGGATCCGGTGGATCGACAACATATGCGATTCCAGAAGCTCTTCTTCTTGCTTACGCTGCTGGGTTGTTTGCTGATTCTTTCTCCATTTATAATATCCTGCCCGAGAAACATGGGCTAATTCAAGTAACCATTTCAACGAATATCGTGTTCGCATTCCCTCAATAATTTCAAACCTCGCTTCTTTCCTCGTCACTCCTTGTGTAGATTTGGATACTGCTTTTTTAAATATTCAATCTCCGCCCGTAGATACGCCATCTCCTCTTCCATACTGGAAAATTTCGTTTTGGGTCGTCCCTGCCTTGTGGTCGTTGGCTGGAGGTTCTCCCCCGCTCGATGTTTCATCACCCAGCTTTGCACTTGGGATTTATGGCGAATGTCCAATTGTTTCGTCACTTCACGAATACTCATATGTTCTTCGTTCACCAACCGGACTGCCTCCATCTTTACATCTAAGGAGTATTGCCGGAATGATTGTCCCTTTTTAGCCATGAAAAATCCCCTCCGTTCAACAAGATTAAGTCCATCTTAACAGATGTCTTTTCTCTCTTGTCTACTAGAAGGGGATAATACCAGCTGCCCTGTCCTTTTATAAATGAATAAAATCCGAATACCCCTCTATGAAAAAAGCAGCCCCTCTTGAACTGCCTTACTGCTAGTCACTTCAACAATAGGATGAATTCATTCATGGGCTACCTCATTTACAAGTAGCTATTCAGCGTTTTTTAAGAATTCAAGCTCTTTGACAATACCGGGAAATAATTTATCTAGATTGTAAAATGCCAGCAATAAAATTTGCAGGATAGCCAAGATAATTGGAACGTAGATAAACATGAAATGAATAGACGCTAGCGCAGTAGTACTGATTGTAGCTTGTCCACCAGCATATCCTCCCAATGCCAGTCCCCAACCGATAAGTGCCGCTCCCAAACCGCCTCCCGCTTTTGTGCCGAAACTGCCTGCACTGTACACCAGTCCTTCGGTGCGCATCCCTGTCTTCCATTCGCCATATTCAATGGTATCTGCCAACATAGCAAAGAAGGTTCCGAGAATAGCGGCATGCCCAAGCGCTTTAATAACGAGTCCCAGACAGACCGCCATCAGACTTGTGGGGCTGACGGCAATGACAAGCGATCCGACAATCAGGAGGATACTTCCGATAATGGAGGAATTTCGTTTACCGATCCGCTTGACGACGGGGGGCAATAGCATATAACCAAACAGGGAAGGAAGCAGTAAGGATATGCCGAGGACTCCAATCAGATTGGCGTCTTTTAACACATAACGTGCGTAGTAAATATTCATACCTGTGCCCAGTGCGTTATTTATAAAATAGACCACAGCAAACCCAAGGATCAATTTCCAATACTTATTACGCATCAGCGCTCCAAAAGCGCGTCCAAACGGAATTGGCTTTTGTACAACAGATGGAGTAACCCTTTCCTTGGTACTGAAGAAGGTAACGAGAAATAAAAAGGTTCCGAGCAAGCCAAATATAATAAAGGTGTAAATCCACCCTTTTTGACCGCCGCCGAATGACTTCACTAACGGGAGGGTGAAATAATTAATTAGCAAGGCACCAATATTCGCTAGACTCATACGAAAAATATTAAGCAGAGAACGCTGGTAAGAATCCTGCGTTATCATGGAATTAAGCACACCATAAGGGACGTTAATGCTGGAATAGATAAAGTTCATTAGCAGATAGGTAACGTAAATGTATAGAATAGTGATCGTCATATTTCCACTTGGAACCGTGAACAAAAGAATTCCAGACAATGCAAATGGCCCGGACATCCACAGTAACCAAGGACGGGCCTTTCCGTGTCTGCTCTTCGTTTTATCAATCAAAGCCCCAATCGCGACATCAATAAACGCATCCAGTACGCGTGCAACTAGCATTAAAGTACCAATGACACCAGCGCTGATCCCGATTACATCTGTGTAAAAATAGGACAGAAAAGTCATTGCGGCGGCAAACAGCAACTGGCTGGCAAAATCACCGAATCCATAACCAATTTTTTCTTTCAGCGTAATATTTGAACCGGTTTGCACTGAAGTCTCATTTCCCATTACAACAATATCGCTCGAACTTCTCATGCTCATGCTCCTTTTCCCTTGTTATTCTCTACAATTCAATGCCATCAAGAAAACGTTTTCTTAATCATCAAAAAAACAAGCTGAAATACCTTGAATCCAGCTGATTATTGGTAAAAACAATTGTTTTTGTCCAGAAAATACTAGAAAACGTTTTCCGGGGTTGATTATACTCTCCTTATAAACCAAGGTCAAGCGCTTTCTTTGCTCTGGAATCTTTGTTAAACTCAATAAACAATTCAATAAACTGATATAATTAATTCAATCCACTTTGAGAAACTTTTTCTAAATAAATACTTGCTTGAAAGTCGGTGTGTACAATGAAAATGACTATAAAAGATGTGGCTCGAATGGCCAACGTCTCCATTTCAACGGTTTCCAGAGTAATCAATAACAGCCAGACGGTGAACAGTGAAATACGCAAACGAGTTCAGGATGTCCTTGAAGCCACTCAATTCCGTCCAAATGCCATAGCACGGACACTGGTAAAGAATGATACATCTCTGATTGGGGTACTTCTGCCCGCGATTAAAAACAACGTCTTTGATGACATGGTTGAAGGCATCAATCAAGTAGCGCACCTATACGGCTTCGATGTCATAATCGCCTTGTCAGGGGGGGACGAGGATTCTGAAATACACTATTACAATATGTTCCGTGAAATGCAGGCGAGCGGAATTATTATATCGGTAAGCGAAATCCGGGATGCGCTATTTGCGCTCATTGAAGCGGCGGGAATTCCCTGCATCCTTGTCGGACGGGATTTTCGAGACCAATCCATTCCTTCCGTGCATGTTGACAACATAACGGCTGCTTTTGAGGCGGTAACTTATCTAATTCAGCAGGGGCATCAAGATATAGCGATGCTGCAGGGACCAGCGGGGGATATTTCAGTGGGCAATCAGCGTTTTTTGGGCTATGAACAGGCATTGAAGACCGCTCACCTGCCAGTGCGTGCCGAACGTGTGTTGGAAAGCGGCTTTTCAGTTGAAGACGGCATAACCTCTATGAGAAAACTTTATCATTCAGGCCCATTGCCTAGTGCGGTGTTCTGCGCAACGGACCGAATTGCCATAGGTGCTATGAACTTTCTGGCCGAAAATGGTGTGAAAATACCTGAACAGGTCTCCTTCTTGGGATTTGACGACATTGATATGGCTACAATAATCCGGCCTAAATTATCAACTGTCCGATATTCAGCATCCGAACTGGGCATGGTTGCCGCCCGCAATCTCATTAAGCTTATTAGAGGAGAAGAATTAGCAGCTGTCCACTGGTCCATATCGCATCAGTTAGAAATTCGGGACAGCATTACAAAACATGGAGTATCCTAACCTTTGATGCTCCTACGCGGTTACTGGAAGTGCTTAACCGGCTGGGATGGCCTTTTCAGCGAATCCGACGCCGAATAATGGAAACGTTCTCTTGTGTTTTTCCAAAAGGGTATGATTGAGGATACGCAGAAACCAGGCTCGGTTTAGTTGGCTATCATGTAGGTGAGCATTTCCGGGGAAAGTCGCCATTGCCGAAAAGGTTGCTTTCTAAGTCATTACAAGGACTCAGAAAGCAACCTTTTCATCGAGTTATTCAGCTTGCCAGATATCTTTCAATTTCCAGTATGTCAACTCATTTACTAGAGCCTCTCCGCGCTCCGCTACGAGTTCTATGCCTAGCAGTTTTTCACTCGGATAGATGCGACTTGTCATCGTAGCTTGCCCTTCATTCGCAAATATTTCAATGGATGAGCGATCCAGATATACATGTAACGTCAGCTGCCCCTCTGCACTTAAGGCTGTTTGACGTACTCCATCCGTCTTTTTGCCCGAATTAGAACAATCAAGCATAAGTTTCTGACCCGCGATAGAATAAGTGATAACCGTTTCCTCCTCACCTGTTCCGCGAAGCTTCAAGCCTACCAGGTCTGCACTTGACTTCGTCAGGTCGAACACGACCTTCACTTCAAGCAGATCCGCTTCAACTTCCGTCAAGTAACTTCCAGAAATAGCGCGATATTGGTACAAAACATGTTCGCTTTGACGAAGCAACTTCATTTCCTCTACTGGATTCATCAGCAATTTATTATTGGCACCCAACGTAATTACACGTGGGATCGTCAGTGCTCCGGACCAGCCGTCTGCTTTCGTCGGCATACCCGATTCCCACATATCCATCCAACCAATCGCAATGCGGCGACCTTGATCATCTAGAAAAGTTTGAACCGCATAGAAGTCATGACCATTATCCAACTCGATGAACTCTCCATGTTTATATTCATTACTATCATAATTATATTCGCCAACATAATATCCCGTCTGGAACAAGTTATTGTACTTATCTCCTTGTGCATCAATACCTTGTGGGGAGAACATAAATATATGCTTACCGTTCAGTTCAAAGAAATCAGGGCACTCCCACATGAAGCCCATATTTTTATCTCCCTGCAGAAGCACACCATGATAGGTCCAAGTTCTAAGATCAGGAGATGTATATAGAATAACACGCGGCAGATCTTCTTTCGTGCTGTTACCTAGGATCATGTACCATGTATCCTCATGCTTCCATACCTTCGGATCACGGAAATGCTGGGAGCTATCTGTCGGAGGTTCAGCGATTACGGGATTCTGCCCTAGTTTTGTAAAATGAATACCGTCTGTACTAACTGCCACATTTTGATTTTGGAAAAAGATATTGTTTGGCTGATCAATATAGTGATGGCCAGTATAGATCAATGTCAGTTCGCCGTTATTATCTACTGCGCTGCCTGAGAAGCAGCCATCAAGGTCACACGCATCTCCAGGTGCTAATGCAATCGGACAATGCTCCCAGTGTACAAGGTCTTTACTCTTCACATGACCCCAATGCATTGGACCCCAGTTCTCATCATAAGGATGATGCTGATAGAAGGCGTGATATTCACCTTTAAATTGAATTAATCCATTGGGGTCGTTAATCCAGTTGGCCGGTGCCATAATATGATAACCTAATCGGTACCGCTTGTTCATTTTCGCTTCTGCTTGTTTTAATGCTTCCTCAGCTTGCTTCGTGTTGTTAATATATGTGCTGTTCATTTGTCTTCCTCCTATGCTGTTTTAATATGCTTGTTAGGCTTGGGTTCTAGCTTTTTCGGTTCTTTCTTTAAGGTAAAGATTGAGATGGTTGTAAAGGCGAATACGAAAACACCCATAATTACGTACGTATTTGCAAAGCCTCTAATGTCATAAGACATACCGGCGATTGGCGAGAAGATCGAAGCTCCTACCTGACTCGTAAACTGGTATCCCACCAGATATAGGATCGAAGACAGACGCGTATCGAAATTAGCAGCCAAGTACTTAAATACGGCGATCAGCATGATTGGCAGTTCCAATGCGTGGATCAATTTCATAGCTGAGATACCATAAGGTCCAATAACTAAGCCTGAACCCATGATCCGGAACGCCATCAAGAATCCTGCCAATATCAGACCCTTTTTTGCCCCAATTTTGTTGATAATGAAAGGCGCTAAGAACATCATGCCTGCTTCCAGGAATACTTGTAGAGAATTTAAATAACCGTAAACTTGATTGCCTAAAGCAACCGTTGAGAACGTCGATGAAAAGTAATTCGGGAACTGCTGGTCATACACATTGTAAATACAAGTAACGCCAAGAACATATAAAATGAAGAACCACAAATGCTTATTTGCAAACAAATAGCCGATTTGCTTAAAGTTAACAGATTCTGCTCGCTCCATCTCGGAATCTGTCATCTCAACTTTAATTGTCATCATAATGATAAACAGAATGACAGCAGATACTGATGCAATCCAGAAGTTAATGTTAGGGTTGATATTGAAGAGTTGACCAGCGAAAAATGTTGCTGCTGCCCAACCTAGCGAGCCCCACATACGAGATTTTCCGTATTCAAAGTCATATTTTCGGCTGACTTTCTCGACATAAGATTCGATGGCTCCAATCCCTGCCAAAAAAGCAATACCCAAGTATAATCCACCTACAATGGCGCCGAGAAATACATTGTATTGAAGTAACGGTCCATAGATAAAGATATAGAAAGGACCCACAAATAAGAGTAAAGAACTGATTAGAAATAAAATATGCTTCTTCAATCCGATTTTGTCAGATATATAGCCATAAAGCGGTTGCATACATAGCGCAAAGATAGCGTTTACAGTAAAGATAACACCTGTTTCAGCGCCATTCAGACTGATTTCTTGCCCTAGCCAGATGGAGAACAATGAATAACTTGCTGACCAAGTAAAGAAGAAAAAGAAGAAATAAGCACTTAGTTTCCAGTACATGCTCTTTGACTTTCTCATATCGAACGCTCCTCTAAGTTGGACATTTAATGTAAATGAAAGCACTTTCGTATTTACAGATCGATTATATGTCAACCGCTTTCATATGTCAACCGCTTGACATAAATTCAAAAGAAAAAGAGCTCTCCTCTTTGATTTCAATTACTCTAATAAGGATAGCCCATCTTATATCACAATGCTGAAAACTATGAAAATTCTGTTAAGCTGTACTAGCTTCAATAAGTTTCACTGGTAGATAGGTTTCTCGCGGGACATCACTGAATCCACCTTCAATTTCTTTAATAAGTAACTCTATGGAAGATCTCGCGATTTCCTGTATTGGTTGCTGAATTGTCGTTAATTCAGGGAGAAGATTGCGGGTTGTTTCAGTTCCGTCATATCCAATTACGCGGATATCTTCAGGAACCCGTTTTCCTCTTCTTCTTGCTTCAGCAATAAAAGACGCAGCCACCATGTCATTACTCGCGAACAATCCATCTACTTCAGGATGTTCATCGAGCAAGCGTTTAATCGGTTCATCGTGATTCTGTTGGTGAAAGGGATCATGTACTTCATAGGTAATTGCCTTTCGACCATACTGCTCCATCACATCTTCATATGCTTTTCTTCTTAAGCTTGCTGGTGTTTCCAATTCAACAGGGCCATTTATGTGAAAAATATGCTTGCACCCCTTTTTAATAAGCAGTTCTGACGCCAGTTTGCCACCCAAATAATTATCTGATCCTACAACTGGGATTGAATCGGATAGGAAGCGATCGATCGCAATGACGGCAATATTCTTCTGTTCATAATTTACGATACCTCGGTTGTGTGTACCGACGATAATACCGTCAACTTGATTTCGCATAAGCATATCGACATAAGATTCTTCTTTATCCAGTTGATTTAAACTGTTACAAAGCAACAGCTTATAGCCTAATGACGCACAAATATTCTCTATATGGAAAGTCAGCTCTCCGAAAAATGGGTTGCTTGTTGTTGGAATGATTAATCCAATCAGATTTGTTCGTTTACTAAATAATGACCGAGCTACATCATTAGGAAAATAATTTAGCTCCTGCATCGCTTTATGAACTTGATCCTTTGTTTCTTGACTGATATAGCCACGATTGTTAAGTACGCGAGAAACCGTGGTCGGTGAAACTCCAGCTAATTGTGCAACATCGTTAAGTTTTGGTTTCATTGTTTCAACCTGCCTTCTCTCCATGCCAAGTCTCCAATTATCCTATTATTTTAACATGGTTAAACGTGAAAAACATGTCTTCAGCATTCCGTGCTGTATACGCATCAAGAATATTGTATACACATTAGCTCTTCCATTCTTCTCATATAAGCTTTTAATAAAGGTTTACATTTAAAGTCATCCCATCAATGAATTGGCTGAAGATGCTTCCAAGTACTAAGTTGCCCTGCTTTCCCTCGTGCTCATAGCGTCAAGGCGTTTTGAGATTAAAAGCCGCTCCTGAATTTTCAGGAGCGGCTACACGCTTAATTTATATTGATTTTAAATCCATCCCCTGCTTTGCCACCCAAAACGATCAATCCCCCTTGGGGCAGAACAACCGAATTGTTATGGCTGGCAGTTGAAAAATCTACAACCGCTCCGTTTTCATCATAGACAGCGAACCCTCCACTTGTTGGAACATCAACGGTCATCGTTTTATGGGCTGCGTTTTTATCTATTTTAAACCATGTGGCTTGGCCATTGGATGGTATAGTGTACTGTGATTTCCCACCTAGGATAGGTTTAATAGCATCCTCACTGATGTAGAACTGTCCATCTATGGTTAAATACTCTGAACCATCCTTGGTAGTAAAATTCAAATCAAATGCATCTCTTCCACTCATAACTGGAATTTCAACGGCATTAACAGCTTTATTCTTATCCACAATTTTAGTACCACTTGCGTACCCCTCATGATCAACAGATATTTTTTTCGTAATAAATGATGGAGCCAAATAAAAAATAGAAGATATCTTTTCATCCAGGGCATAATAATTTTTCCCGTTTCTATGTTCCCATGCCTTTTTAACTGTAGTATTTAGAGGATTGGCATCAAGCTTTTGATATTCATAATTTACCATAACCATTTGACCTAATCCCGGAAAGTTTAAATAGAAGTTAGCCTTAATATACGTATTTCCGTTTTTTTGTTTGTCAAAGCTTATGGCTACACTGCCATCACTGCTTTTGAATGCTCCATTGCCTGCATACACATATTTTTGCGCCGGGACGAGTCCATCCAGAAAAGCTGGTAACTCAAACTCTCCATTTTTAATCTCTACATTGATGGTTGTACCCACAGTGCCATATAATCCAGAATAAGAAAGCAAGTCAGATGGCATTTCCACTTTTACAGGAGGTTCAAATGTTTTATCCGGTAGAATGTCTTTAATGATGCCCTTGTCTTTTAAATGCTCCAATAAAACATTAGAAGCAAAAATACTATCTAGGATGGAAGACCCTCCAGATGAAAGCACAGCCATAGAGATATGATGCTCTGGTAGGGTGATCAAGACAGAGTGATACAAAACAGTGTCTCCCCCCTTGGACAACGCAGTTATTCCGTAATCACTAAATGGTGCCAAACGAACCGCGTCCCAGCCAAGGCCATAATTAAAGCTGTTTGTCTCTTCAGATACCCAGATTCCTTTTCGATATTCATGGCTTTGCATGGACTTTGCTGATTGTTCAGATAAAATATCAGTTCTATTCCCTGTTAATACTTCTGCAAACTGGGTCAATTCTTCTGCGGTAGAGTATAAGCCCCCTGTCCCGATGACATTGGCATTTTCAACGGGTAAGGCTCCCTCAATCGCAGGAAAATAAGTTTTGGACAGCTTTTGTCTATCAAACTGATCGAGTGGTGTTTTCGTAGAGTTCAAACCCAAAGGGGCACTAACATGCTTTGCCAGAAATTCGGTATAACTTAGACCACTCACCCGTTCAACCAATATTTCAAGCAATTGAAAACTATCATTACTATATACAGAATATTCGCCGGGGTTGGATTTTAAAGTTTCTGATTGTAATCTCAGTAAGAGCTTATCATGATTTTCTGTATCATTGTCATTAAATAACATACTATTTTTATAGTGAGCACCGTAAAGGCCTGACGAATGATTTAACAGCATACGCGGTGTGATTTTTTTGTATCTTTCATCAGCCATTGTAAAATCCTTAATGTATGTTGTTAGTGGCTGATCAATATCTACCTTATGGGCATCTACCAGCATCATCGTTGCAGCAGATACAAACATTTTGCTTGTAGAGCCTATACCGAACATCGTATCGTTAGTGATTGGCTCGTTGGTTGCTTTATTCTTTACACCCACGCTATCCGATAATACGATGTTTCCATGGTCCATAATGGCATACTGCACACCGCTAACACCGTATTTGGATACCAGCTCCGAGGCCAGATTACGCGCCTTTTCCTTAATGGGTTTAGGATTGTCTTGAGCAAAAGCATTCGTCATCGGCAGTACAAAAAGCATGGCCGAAATGAACACAGCTATTATTTTCTTCATACCATATTTCCTCCTCTTATAGGTTCCCAGATTTTATTTCTGGACTGATCATACAATGAACGAGGATTCCATATAGCAAAGTCATCCTAAAACGAAAAAAACAATCCCTAAACAGCATTATGTTTAAGGACTGTCCTTATAAAATGGCAATAAAACCATATTATTGAATATTTTATTTTTCGTTTCAATGGTCATGTTTCCACCGTATCTGTCACATATTCTGGATATATTCGTTAAGCCAATACCATGAATATCCGGGTTTGATTTTTGACTATGCAAATGGGCAACTTCATTCTCCATATGATTCAGAATGTGAATGAAAAGCGCAGATTCATTGGAATGTATTTTAATAAGAATGTACCTATCATCCGCAATTTTGATCTTTTTAGATGCTTCTATGGCATTATCCAGCATATTACCCAGAGCGACACACAAGTCATAACGTTCAATACTTACTTTTTGTGAGTATAAGTTGAGCTGGGTATCCACCTTGATGCCATTGGCCTGAGCAATATTAAGACTATTTGTGACAAGAGCATCTATAACCAGATTACCGGTGTTAACCCTCTGATAGGCTCCTTCGATTTTATTTAATGTGACCTTAATATGTTCACTTGCCTCAGCTAATTCATTTCTCTTGATACATTCGTCAATAT
This sequence comes from Paenibacillus sp. lzh-N1, assembly GCF_002872435.1. Taxonomy (NCBI): domain Bacteria; kingdom Bacillati; phylum Bacillota; class Bacilli; order Caryophanales; family Paenibacillaceae; genus Paenibacillus; species Paenibacillus sp. lzh-N1. The sequence goes on from NZ_CP025696.1 coordinate 4,610,202, forward strand.
ACAAAAACTGTTGGTGTGTGTCGTGAATGATTCTTTTCATATTTTTAAAGCTGTGAACCGTTTTTTCATAGTTAGCATCTTGGTAGTCCATCTGATGTTGTAGTTGAGCATTTTCATGCATTAACTGGAATTTTTCAATGACATTATCGAAGATGTATATGATAAAAACATTTAAGGAAATAAAGCCAATAATAGATACAAAATAATACATATTCTTCTCACTATAAACCGATAAAACATTGACCTGGTATATACTTATAATAGGAACGATTAGAAATAAAATGTAATAACGGGCATGCAAAGGGAAGGTTCTGCGTTTGGCAAATAATCGTATAATCTGAATGACAGCAAACATGATAATACAGCTGAGTAACATAACCTTAGAAAATATCAAGTGATCTTGACTGCTCAAATGGCTAAGGTTGCTAACTTTAACAGAGTCTACAGTATATAAAATATAAAGAGATATAAAATTAACGATGGTGATCAACACAGCATAAAGGATGGAAAAAATGATCTTTGTCTTTATTTCCACAGTATAAGACTGGGCCAAGCTAAATATGACAAATAACGCCAAAATGGAGGAAAACGTAGGAGACAGATAAACACTTAAATATAAAAAATTCATCAACCCGAAAATAATGAAATACATCATTCTGTTCGGCTTTCGACTGGACTTATCAAAAACCGAGTTGAAGTAAAAATTCACCTGAAAGCACATCACCAGTACAACACATAGGTTAAGAAACAGGGAGTTATATTCCATCATATTAATGCATCTTCATGATCATAAATTTGGTATATAGGTCTTTAACTTCTTTTATTTTAGAACGTCCAATAGGCAACTTCACATCATTTGACATCAGAACATCACCGCCAGCAAATTTTTTGACATGAATTAAGTTTATAATAATCGAACGATGAATTTGCAGAAAATTATATTCCTTTAATGCTAAAGCATAATCTGAAAGAATCCCTTTGCTATCATAGGTTTGTGTAGAGGTTACAAAATGCAGTTTGTTTTTTATGGTCAAGCTTTTGGCCACTTCAATACTAATGATATCATCATATTTTAAAAGCACTTCTTCATAAGCTGACTTGATGATAACGAATTTTTTATCAAGTGATTGAAAATACTGACACAGTTTTATCATTTTTTCTTCAAAGATATGGGAAGCAATCGGTTTTATTAAGTACTGAAAGGTAACTACGTCAAAGCTTTCTAGCATATATTCGGGATAGCTCGTTAAAAAAATGATCTGTTCATCAAGGTGACGTAAACTCCTTATTTTTTGAGCTGTTTGAATTCCGTTCATGCCGTTCATTTCAATATCCAATATTAAGATATGGAATGGCGATTCATGGTTTAAATAATGAGCTACCAGCTGTTCTCCAGAGTTGAATAACTCAATTTTAAATTCTATATTTGTTTTGATGGATAAAGCAATCAGCATATTTTTAACAAGCTCTCTTTGCTTGTACTCATCATCGCAAATAGCTACTCTATACATAAATGCCATACACCTCTTCCCCATTGCATGTTGCGTGGAATTATAGTCTGAACAGTATACAATATTTTAATATTCTATACATAGCTTTTGGATAAAACGCAAATTCAAATCCCTTAAATGCGAGTTATTGTGTAAGAGCACAACTTGTGATTTATTAGGAGAGTAGGAATTGATGTATTAGCAGAACGACGACTTTCACACATAACCTTATTGGAGGAATTTATGGAGAACAAAAAGTATTTTTCAATTGGGGAAGTTTCTAGATTGAAAAATGTTACGATAAAAGCCTTGCGTTATTATCATAATATTGGCTTGTTAATACCTGCATACATTAATCCCGATAACGGTTATCGCTATTATACAATTAATCAATTCATCTATCTGGATATTATAAAAATTAGTAAGCAAAGTAATGTAAGTGTTAAAGAAATTAAAGCCTTATTTGCTAAAGCCTATACTAATTACCTTAAACTTTACTTAGAGCAGAAAAATGAAGAAATTTATAAAGAAATAAAGAAATAAAGAAATTAGAGGAATTTAATAAACAAATAGAAATATTAAGGACAGCTATTCATTCATCTGAAGATGAACTTATGAATAATGGATTTAATATTCAGACATTTGAAAACAGATACTTTTTAAGTTTACCTACTCAAGGTGGACTGACTTTTAGCTTAAAGTTTGTATTCATAAATAAAATTTGTATTTTCGAGTTTGCCGATAGGTAGATTAAATACAGTTACTGCTTCATCAAGACGGACAAATCCATTATGGTCATAGAATCCATAGTTACTCATTGTGTCTGTATACACATAAATTTTAGTTGCTTTTGTATCTCTTAAGTAAGAGATGAGTTCAACAAATACTTTTCGTTCTATGTCATTTAGATTTAAGAGTTGTAGTAATTCACTTGTATAATCTTCCTGAAGCATTCTATAAGATGTTGTTTCACCAACTCTTGAACCAAAAATAACACCAATGACTTCTCCATCTAATGTAGCTACTCTTCCAAAAGTACTTTTATTTAATATTGGACTTATGAACATCATTGTAACTGCTGCATTTATCACGCCCTCATCCTCTATAAAATCCTTTGCGTTCCAAGTATCCGCAATAATTGCTTTAATAGGTTCTATATCTTTTTTTCTAATGTCTCTAATATCTAAGTTCATTTTGATTCCTCCTTTTAATTGATTAGCTTACAAATTGAGTTTAATGTATCCCCTAATGGGGAGAGTCAAGTATTTAATGCAATGCTTTTTCTCAACTAACCGTTTAAATAGTTATGTTAGACTGGTGAGAACCAAAAAATGCCGGACTCTATTACAAGGAGTCCAGCATTTTCAGGTGAAACTCATATAAATCTTTATGTTCAAATGAAATAATTGATTGCTTTATGGTGCTTATATTTTCTGAGCTATTGAGGGTATTTCAGTACGACTCTAGCCAATCTAACTCAAAATCACTCAACAATACACCTGTTATAGAAATACTTAATTACTTAGAGAAAAATTATATGACTTGTACTTTAATTTCCACAGCTAAGCATTTCAATTTTCATCCAAACTATCTAAGTAATTTAATTAAAAGAACTACCAAAAGATCTTTTTCAGAAATTATATTACTTCAAAAGTTAACTAGAGCATCTATCTTACTTGAAAATACTGATATTCCTATTTATGGGATTGAAAACGAAATAGGTTATAACACCAAAAGAATTTCGAGACAATTCTATTTCTAAATCTATTCAAAAATTTAAGTAAAATCACTTATTTTTTTGCAGTTTTTCAATACCATCATTATGTTAACTAAAAAATCCCCTAGCGGGTCTATTCAGCTATCTCCCCCTGAACACGCAAAAGCAGCCCTACAGGGCTGCCTCTTCTGCTGTAATCATACTAATTGCTCGTATATTTTACCCAGTCATATTCGGCGTACAATGGATTGACTCCGTTATATGGACCTAACCAGCTATCTACTCCGGTGCCATTCCATAAATTCATCATAATTTGGCCTGGTGTTTTCGGTATGTTTGCAGTTGCTGTATGTTTTAGAACCCCGTCAACATACCACTTAATGTATCCTGGCTGCCAATCGAATGCATAGGTGTGGAAGCCACTTGATGCATCAAAACCCAGATCGACAACCTTCTCATGACCACCGACCCCGTTTGTATAATAGTTAAATTGCACTTTTGTTGTGTCTTTTCCTAAAAATTCAATATCTATTTCATCCCATTGCGTGCCATTAGCAGGTCCCGTATATGTGAAAAAGGAAGATACGATTCCTGTATTTTTAGCAGGCTTCATGTTGACCTCGTATAAGCCGTATCTGTAAGTATTCTTCGAACGATACTCTCCGCCGTCAAATTTATTATACGCAGAACTCGTTAAGCTAAGCTTCATTTTGCCATCGTTAGTAAAATTGACATTATTGGCACGCCAAGTGCAATTAAACATGTCCCCATTGGAATATCCATCTGCCTTTTGCCATGTACTCGGATTATAATAACTTAATGGTTCCCAGAACACATTCGCCGCAAAAGCGCTTACCGAAAAAAACAGAGAAACTATACCCGTGATCACCAGTGTAAACCAATACTTCTTCTTCATAAATACACCTCCAAGAATAATTTCAAATATGAATAAAGTTGTGGAATGCGGTTTCCAGCAACGTGATACAGTCTGCCAAAAACCAATTAATAGAGCTTGCCTGGACATTTCACCCGCCGATTGCGCTCGCTTGGAATAACAGGCGGATCTCTCGATTTTACAAAAGGTCCAGAACAACTACTGTTTCGACGAGCGATCATAACGAAAATTCAATGAAATCCACGTAGGCATCCCAAGTGCCGTCATCGCTCGTCAAGGTGAGTTTGACCTCCTGATCTCCGATAGCGTGAGTAATATTGGACAAGGTTTTGACAGTCGGCGTTTTGCCTGTGAAATTGAAGGAACCTACAGTTGTTCCTCCAATAACCAAGTCCACCTTGGCCGTACCAGCATTGCTTGAAGCCCCCCGCACTGAGATATTATGCGTAGGGTTGGCAAAATACTGTGAATATGAAGTGTAGTCAGCATTGGCATACAAGGCGACTCCGTCAAACGGTGCACTGATCTTGCCTGCATGAGTGCCGCCAATATTCATATTCTCGGCTTCAACCTTTGTTACCGTATTTTCCCCCGTGTTGGGAGTGAATTGCCAGGCATCCAAATTCAACAGATTACCGTTACTTGACCCGGTAAACACCAGATAAACGTTGTGAACTCCTGTTGCATTATTGATCGTGGTCTCTACTTCTCTCCAGGTTTGCATACCTCCAGTTGATGGCACTTTCAAGGAACCGACTAGAGGACCTGTTTCACTGTCAAGCCGTACTTCAATATTGCCACCGACATTTGTGGCCACATTAGCTTTGAACGTCTTCGCTCCGGTAGAGCCAAAATTAGCCTTTCCAACAGCGATCCAGTCCCCATTATGGATGTTGGTCACATTCAGATTGCCAATCGGGCCGCCGCTGGCTTGCGTGGGTTCGGTCGCAATGCCTGCTTGCCAGGCAATGGTCTCCGCTTCAACTCTGGTATACGGGTTCATATTGGATAGCTGAGCAATTCCTGTCATATTCCCTTGCACCTCAGAGATGCTTCCGTCCTCCTTGTGCACCAGCTTATTAATATGCGGAGAGCGATAGCCTTTTCCATCTCCAATTTGAGCTTTGCTGACCGTTTGAGCATGGTATACGACATACCATTCATTCTTGAAATTAAATACAGCATGGTGGTTGTTGCCGCCAACGCCGAAGAATGTATATGGATTTTTCAGGAAATGACCTTTATAAGTGAAGGGACCCATCGGGTTGTCGCTAACCATATAGCCGATTTCACCAGCAGGGTACTGTGGAGGGTGTGTTCCGGCAAAGTTGATACAGTACGAATAGTAGTATTTGCCGTTGTACTTATGAATACCGGAATCTTCAAACAGGTAAGGAGCATCTATAGTGGTGGCACTTCCAATAACGCTTGTCATATCTGCGCCTAATTTGATGACTCTGGCGGTTTTCGGATTTGCAATGGAAGCCGGATCGGATCCATTAGGAATTCCGCCACCGCTATACAGGTATCCCGTGCCATCATTATCTACCAGTACAGCCGGGTCAAAAAGCCAAGTCACACCAGCCATCCCAGGTGTACTATGTGTCACAAGTGCTTTGCCAAGGGGATCTGTCCAAGGTCCGATAGGCGTGTCCGCTGTCAGGACACCAATACCTGCTCCCCCATTGGCGAAATATAAAAAGAACTTGTCTCTGCCATTTATTTTTTTATGCGCAACTGCTGGAGCCCAGGAGTTAGAGGCCCATTTGGCAATGCCTCTTCCACCGTTTTTGTTGTTGGCACCTGCGACTGGTATCGTTCCGTGATCCGTCCAGTTCACCATGTCTGTGGAGGATATTACCTGGATACGATCCAGCCTACTAAAGTCGTTCTCTTTAATCGATCCATCCTTGTTATACACGTACGTATCACTTGACATGTAAATATACACTCTTCCATCATATACCAATGAATACGGGTCAGCTCCCAATTTGTGATCCATTAGAGGGTTGGAATTTCCAGGTAGTTTAGCCAGTGGTCGATTGGCAGCATCTACATTTAGCATGGGAAAGACACTCAGCAATAAAGCGAAGGAAAGAAATAAAACTAGACATTTTCTAATCATAACATAACCTCCGTTTTTTATATGGTCTAAAGCCGAGCTATCCGTAAATATATCAAATTTATGGATATGCTCAGACCTTTACCCGTAAGGAGAATGACGTGAAGAATGGTAAGAGATAGAATTGCTTTGAAATCGCTTACAAAGTATTGTTTGGAAACATTCTACAAGAGGAATCACTAAATACTTATCTCTGTCCTTATGATGTCAGTATTAATTTAATAAAATATAGAAATATAAAAAATTGAGTATTAATATGTAATTGGATATAGAATAATGGATTTATTTGGGATAATCATACCATACTCTATCAAATATAACAATATCATTCTAATTTAAAAAGAGCACACCAAAAGGGATGTAACCTTGAATTTGATTGTAGCCGGGCAAATTAAAGGCAGACTATCTGGTAGGATTAGTGAGCAAAAGCTCTTCTGCCCTACTTGGCTTGATTTTGTTCATATTAAGAGAAATTGCAGCACCGGTAAACAGAATTGTGGTGGGCAATCTGCAATTTACATGGGGTTGGTTATTGCATAAGGTCCTTAGGGTTTTATCATTTATAAATAGTCCAGATCACAAGCCTGGATCGTTGTAATATTAGAAAAAAATACTTAGCAGGCAAGGACAATCGGACGGAGCCGCTGCCCTTGCCTGCTAAGTGAAATCATTTTTTTTAGAAAAATGAAAACTAATTTAGAAAATAAAATCGATGGAATCGGGCGAGAAGCCTTCTGCTTGCTCGTCCGAGTTTACCTGAAGATCGCTTAATAGCAAATCTGGATTGGCTCCAACCTGTGACAGGATCGCTATCAAATCTCCGGTTAATCGTTCAATAGCATCTGCGCCAAACAGCTTCGTGCAATATTCAAAGGAACCCTTGATCTGCCCGTCTTCATCACTCATAGACAAGGTCAAATCGAATTTGGAGGTCCTGTGTTCCTTAACATAAGGACTAAAGGATAGTGTTTCAAGTTGTGCTTCCTGCGACTCCGTATTTTCCAGTACAAACACAGTGTCAAACAACGGGTTACGGCTTGCATCCCGCGCTACATCCAGCTTTTCCACCAGCTCTTCCAGTGGATAATCCTGATGCTCGAAGGCTTGCAGCGTACGATCTCTGGCTTCCAGCAAGTAGTTATGGAAAGTTTGGTTGCCCTGCGGCTGGTGCCGGATGGCTAGTGTATTGACGAACATGCCGATCAGCGGCTCCAGTTCAGGCAGCAAGCGGCCTGCTACCGGCGTACCGATGATCAAATCGTCCTGACCGCTGTATTTGGACAACAGGACGGTGTAGGCGCTCAATAGCACCATATACAATGTGCTTCCAGTCTGTGCCGCTATCCGGTGCAACTGCTCGGATACATTCGGGGCCACGGTAAACTCATACATTGCCCCCTCGAAGCTGCGAACAGCAGGTCTAGGATAAGCAATCGGCAGATCCAGTACCGGTAATTCCCCGGCTAAATGTTCCAGCCAGAACTGTTCCCGGCGCTGGTAGGACTCTCGCTGCATTTCCTGCTGCTGCCACACCGCATAGTCCTTGTACTGAATTGGCAGCGGCTCCAAGGCCTGTCCCTCGTACAGTTGTCCCAGCTCCTGCACGATATTGTTAGACGATACCCCGTCTGAAATAATATGGTGCATGTCGTACATCAGGAGATGGCGCTCGGGTCCGGTTTGAATAAGACGGACACGCAGCAGCGGTGCCTGCCGAAGATCGAAGCTGCGTACAAAGGACTCGATATACACTTCCGCTTCGGACTCACTGGCCTGCAGGCGTTCTACGACAAACTCCACTTGATCGTAAATCCGCTGAACAACCTCGCCGTCCACCATTTCAAAGGAAGTTCGCAGCGTTTCATGACGGGCTACTAACTGACGGAACGCTTCCTCCAGTCGATCTGCCTGAAGCGGTCCCTCCACTGTTAATACACCCGGCATATTGTAGCTGAGATCCCCACCTTCCAGATGGCTCAAAATATACAGTCGTTTTTGCGCCGAGGAGACAGGATAGTAAGACTGTTTCGTCGCAGCAGGGATCACCGTATAGGTGTCTGTCCCGTGCGTTGCAATGAGTTGGGCTTGCTGCTCAATCGTAAAGTGCTGGAACACCTCACGCAGTGTAATCCGACTGTCCAGTTCCTGATGGATTTTAGCCACCAGCGTCGTTGCCCGCAGGGAGTGTCCACCCACATCGAAGAATGAGTCGGTGACGCCTACGCTGGACAGCTTCAATACATCCTGCCAGATTTGCGCTAACTTGGCCTCCAGCGGCGTCCGCGGCGCAACGTACTCCAGACCTCCTTCAAGGCGTGCTTCCGGTGCTGGTAACGCCTTCCGGTCGATTTTCCCGTTTGGCGTCAGTGGGAAACGATCCAGCTGTACCACATACGTCGGGATCATATAATCCGGCAGCTTCGGCTGCAGCGCATTCCGCAGTTCCGGCAGACTCAGCGACTCTGTAGCTACGATATAGGCACACAGATCCTTGTGTCCGTCTTCGTTTTCCCATGCTGTGACCACGGCTTTTTGGATACCGTCCACGGTCAGCAGCTGTGCTTCCACCTCGCCCAGTTCGATCCGGTAGCCGCGGATTTTGACCTGGTGGTCGATCCGGCCCAAATACTCGATACTGCCATCCGGCAGCCACCGTGCCAAATCACCTGTCCGGTACATCCGGTTTGCGTGAGTGCTGCCCGCTTGATCGGCAACCGCCGCATCAGCAAACGGATTCGGGATAAACTTCTCTGCCGTCAGTTCTGGCAGGTTGAGGTATCCTCGTGCAATACCTGCACCCCCGATATAGAGCTCACCTGCGATACCGATCGGCACCAGCTGTTGCTGGTGGTTCAGGATATACACAGCCTGGTTCGCTATTGGCGTTCCGATGGATACCGTGTGCTCCCCTTTGGCCAGCAGGACATGCAGGGACTCTACATCTTCAATCGTATAAGCCGTCGTATCTACCGTCGTTTCGGTCGGACCATACACATTCGTAATGACCGGACAATACCCGGCCCACTTGTGCAGGAACACATGGACCAGCTGCACCGATAAGGCTTCGCCCCCGATCAGGTAGTGCTTCACACCTGGCGCTTCGGTCGCGCTGACGCTTTCGTTCAAAATATGCAGATGCGCAGGTGTGCCGTCCGACAGATCAATCCGGTGCGTGCGGTAGTAGGCGATCAAATGCTCCCCGCTCAGACTGACGTCACGGGACACCACATGCAAGGTGTGACCTAACAGCAAGCTGGCAAAGATTTGCTTCACCGAGGCGTCAAATACAAAGGCTGACAGCCATGCGATGTGAAGCGGCTGATCATACCGGCTGTATACCCGCTCATATAAAGCATCTACCAGATTGCTGACACTGCCTTGCTCGATCATGACCCCTTTCGGCTGACCGGTTGTACCTGACGTGTAAATCATATAGGCCAGGTTGTGCAGGCCGGAGACAGGAACCAGGTTGCTTGCATCCTGTTCTCCCAAGTGAGCTTGAACGCCCTCATCGTCCAGAACTACAGCTTGTACTGCTGCCGGCAGTCTGAGCGAGAGAGTGGCGGCTCTGCTTGTAATCACGACTGGTGCCCCACTGTCTTGGAGCATGTAGTCAATGCGCTCCTGTGGGTACATCGTATCCATCGGCACATACGCGCCTCCGGCCTTCAGTACCCCCAGAATGCTCACCAGAAGATCCGCAGAACGTTCCAGCAGTACGCCTACTGGCTGATCCGCTTCCACACCATTCGCACGTAACACACGGGCCAACCGGTTCGCCTGCTCATTCAGCTCAGCGTAGGTTAGCGCCATGTCCCCAGACACCACGGCTATCCGTTCAGGGTGATTCTTAGCTTGCTCTTCAAAACGCTCGCTGAGCGACAGGCCTTGGAGTGTTCCACGCACGCTATGTGCGTTCGGATCATTGAATACCTTCAGAATCTGCTCGGTTTCTTCAGTCGTAATGAGCTCCAGCTCACCCAGCTTCGCATCCGGGTTCGCCGCCACGGCTTCGGCTAAGCGAATAAAGTGACGAGTCATCCGTTCAACGGTTTCCCGTTGATACAACGCGGTTGCATACTGCAATCCGAACTGGATGCCTGCCTCTTCCTCTCTGGCTTCCAGCGTCAGATCAAACTTCGCTGGCGTTTGCTCCAAGCCATAGGGACGGAAGCTCAGGTCTGCCAACTGTAGTTCGCCTTCTTCGGTCGTTTGCAGGGTAAACATCGTATCGAACAGCGGATGGCGGCTCATATCCCGCTTCACATTCAGCTTTTCCACCAGCACCTCAAATGGATAGTCCTGATGCTCGTAGGCTTGCAGGGCGCGAACCTTCACTTCTTCCACGTAGCTGCGGAAGGTATGTTCCGCTGTCGGATAGTTTCGCAATGCCAACGTACCGACGAACATGCCGAGGATCGGCTCCAAATCCGCATGCGGTCGTCCGGCAATCGGCGTGCCGACGACGATGTCCTCCTGGCCGCTGTATTGGTGCAAGAGGGCGGTATACGCCGCCAGCAACACCATATACAGTGTAGAGCCTGTGTTCGCCGCCAGTTCCTTCAGACGTTCGCTCACTTCGCATTCCAGTCCGAACACCACGGTATCGCCTGCTGTACTACGCACCGCCGGACGGGCAAAGTCTGTCGGTAAATCCAGTACAGGCAGTTCACCCCGGAAGGTATCGAGCCAGTAGGCTTCCTGACGCTGCATCCATTCCTGATGGGCTTCGCTTTGCTGCCATACGGCATAATCCTTGTACTGTATCCGCAGTGGCGGTAACTCTTCACCGTCGTACAAGCGGACAAATTCATTAGTCAGTACCCCCATGGACACGCCATCCGAAACGATGTGGTGCATATCGAGCATAAGCAGATGTTGAGATTCCTGCTCTACTCCCTGGACGCCTAGATCCACCAAGCCTACTCGCAGCAGCGGCGCAGCTTTGAGATCAAACGGACGGACAAAGCGACTCACCAGCTCATGCACTTCCTTGCTGGCCATCGTGTCTGTATCCGTAGTCGCACCCTCTGCTTGTACCTTCGTATATTCCACTTCGAACGGCACCGTGTCCTCAACCCATTGCATCGGCTCACTGTCGATCAGATCAAAGCGGGTGCGCAAGGACGCATGACGGGCGATCAGTTGACGGAATGCATGTTCCACCCGCTTCACATCCAGCGGACCGCTCACTTGCAGCACCGACGGCATGTTGTAGTTCACATCCTGCGGATCGAACTGATGCAGCACATACAGTCGTTTTTGCGCCGAGGACAGGGGATAGAAGCTGCGCTCTTCCGTTACTGGAATGGACGCATAGGTTACTTGGTCCAGCTGTTCCAGTACAACGGCCTGTTGCTCAATCGTTGGTGCTTCAAAAATACTGCGCAGTGGAAGTGGCTTGTTCAGCTCTTTGTGAATCTTCGAGGCCAGTGTCGTCGCCCGTAGTGAGTGCCCGCCAATCTCGAAGAAGTTTTCCTTCACACCGACCTGAGTGAGACCCAGTACATCCTGCCAGATTTGCGCCAGCTTCACTTCCACCCATGTCCGAGGTGCAACATAGTCGGCTCCGCTTTGCAGGCTGCCCTCTGGTGCTGGCAGGGCCTTGCGGTCGATTTTACCGTTCGGTGTCAGCGGCATTTGTTCCAGCTGTACCACATAGGAAGGAATCATGTAACCCGGCAGCTTCTGGCTCAAAGCGCTGCGTAACTCACTTGCGACAACTTCCTCATCGGCGACCACATAAGCGCAGAGCTGCTTTTGCCCTTGCTCATCTTCCCGTGCGATGACCACAGCTTCTCGCACTGTCTCCAGCTTCAACAGCTGCATTTCTACCTCGCCCAGTTCGATCCGGTAGCCCCGAATTTTCACCTGCGCATCGATCCGCCCCTTATATTCCAGCGAACCATCCGCATTTAGGCGTACCATGTCGCCTGTGCGATAGCAGCGTTCTCCGCTACGGAACGGGCTGTCGATGAACTTTTCGGATGTCAGGTCCGGACGGTTGCGGTAACCACGTGCTACCCCGTCACCGCCTACCAGTAGTTCACCCCATACCCCCACGGGCTGAAGCCGCATCGAACGGTCCACAACATACGATGTCGAATTATGGATTGGTCTGCCAATTGGCACCGATTCCGATTGTACACCGGTGATCGCGTGTACTGTGGAAAAGGTCGTATTTTCAGTAGGGCCATAGATGTTACTGATTCGCAGGGACGGATGGGCCTCCAGCACCCGGTTCATATGTGGTACGGACATCACATCACCACCAACCAGTAGCTCCCGTACCCCCTCGAACAGCGCCAGATTCTGCTGGGACAGCTGGTTAAAGAGCGGTGTGGTCAGAAACATCGTGGTAATGCCATGACTGCGGACAGCTTCCTTAAGCTTGAGCGCGTCCAAAATGACATCCTGACTCACTAACACAAGCTGTCCACCGTTTAATAGAGCTCCCCAAATTTCGAAGGTGGATGCGTCGAAAACAATCGCGCCTGTCTGCAAAATGCGCGTGTCAGCATCCAACTGCGCGTAGTTTGTATTTTTCACCAAACGCACAACATTGCGATGCTCTACCATGACACCCTTCGGCTGCCCCGTCGTACCTGACGTATAAATCACATACGTTAGATCGTTCGGACCGGACAACGGCTCCAGATTGGAGCCATCCTCGTGATACACACTCGGTGCCCCACTCAGCACCAGCACGTTTCCATTGAAAGATACCTTGTCTACCAGATGGCTTTGTGTCAACAACAACTCTGCTCCCGAGTCGTCCAGCATGTAGCGGATACGCTCCTCTGGATATGTCGGATCGATTGGAACATATGCGCCCCCAGCTTTCAAAATGCCTAACATACCCACAATCAAGTCTACCGAACGCTCGGTCATCAGACCCACCAGACGATCCTTCGTCACGCCTTGACTGCGCAAGGTACGAGCCAGACGATTCGCACGTTCATTCAGCTCGCGATAGGTCAACTGCTCTCCTTCGAAGTACAGCGCTGGCTGTTCCGGTGTCTGCACGGCTTGTGCTTCGAACAAGCCATGGATCGTTTGATCGCTTGGATACTCAGCAGCTGTATCTCCCCATACACGGAGAATTTGCTCGCGTTCCTGCTCGCTTAACACATCCAGCTCCTGCACTTGAATGTCCGGCTTCGCTACCACTTGTTCCAGTAGCTGTATTAAATGGCCCTGCGTCCGTTTCACGGCTTCCCGATCATATAACTTCGCATTGTATTCGAATCGGATTTTCATCGCTTCCTGCGGCATGACGACCAGATTGAAATCATAGTTGGTTTGTTCAATCATCCCTGCATTGCTGATGACAAAATCCGACGCCGCACCTTCGCCAAGCTGCTCGACCTGCTCCTCCACCGGATAGTTTTCAAACACGATAATGTGCTGGATCAGCTCTTGCTTTTGCTCGGTCAAGGCTTGAATTTCATACAGCGGATACGTTTCATAATCTTGAGAAGCCAGCGCCTGCTGCTGATTCGCTCTAATCAGGTCGGCAAAAGTGTCCTCAGCCTTACTACGGATACGTACTGGAATGGTGTTAATGAACAAGCCCACCATATTTTCGATCCCTGAAATTTCTGCCGGGCGACCCGATACTACACCGCCAAAGACGGCGTCGTTACTACCGTTGTACTTTTGAAGCAGTAAGCCCCAGGCCGTTTGTAGGAGCGTATTGGTGGTCACGTGATACTGCTTGGCTACCATTTCCATGAGTCCTGTCAAATCCTTACCTAGGTCGCACAGTACATGCTCAAATTGTTCGCCGTCCGCTTTCGCGCCTACTTTTCCGGTCGGAATCGAAGTTTGTTGATCATAATCCAGCAAATATTCCTTCCAGTATGAGGCTGCTGCTTCTACATCCTGTGCTTCCAGCCACTCAATATACTGACTGTATGGAGTCACGGGGGCGAGCTTCGATTCTCTATGCTCTACCGCTGCAAAGTAAACCTCAAACACCTCATCCGTTACCAACGCCACACACCAGCCGTCCATTAGGATGTGATGAGAACTCCATACAAAATAATAATCCTCATCACCTGTCCGCAAAATCGCCACGCGCATCAACGCATCCCGGGACAAATCGAATCCAGCTGCCTTGTCTTGGCGAATAAATTCCTGCACATACGCGTCACGTTCCTGATCATCCAAATGACGCAAATCTTCACATCTGAAACCAACATCTTTATGGCGGAAAATCACCTGTACGGGCTCATCCTGCCACCCGCTGATGAAATTGGCTCTAAAGATCTCATGCCGCTGCGCCAGTTGATTCAAGCTATCTTGGAAAATATCCGCTTGGAAGCGTCCGTGTAGATCAAAGGTCGTTTGTTCAAAATAAGCCCCTGATTCTGCATCCATTAGACTATGGAACAACATCCCTTTTTGCATCGGTGTCAATGCATATACATTTTCCAGTTCCCCGATGTCACGAGTCCGCTCTACCAACTGATCCAGCTCGGCCAAGGTTACAGGTTTAAGCATAACATCGCTTGGCGTCAGCTCCGGCTGTTTGCGTTCTACGCAATGCGTGATGATTTCCTGCAGGCTGGTTCTAAGCGCTCCAGCTAGCCGCTCCATCGTTTCCCTGCGATATTCCTGATGGCTGTAGCTGATCGTCAATTGCAATTGACCTTCCGAAATCAGTCCGTTCAGATCCAGCGTGTGCGATCTGGCTGCATATGCGCTAAGCTCGGCACCGCTAGCGTAAGGAGACACGCCAATGGATTGATGTTGCATATCCTGGTCAAATTGTCCGAGATAGTTAAAGCTAATTTCAGGTTCGGTTCCAAAACGCTTTTGCTCACATGCGGCGGACAAGTATCTCAGTATCCCGTAGCCAATGCCCTTTTGCGGAATACGGTGCAGCGCTTCTTTCACCTGTTTGATGCGCTGTGAAAGATCTTGTCCTGAGCTCATATCCAGCACAACCGGGAATTGACTCGTAAACCAGCCCACCGTGCGCGTAATATCCAGCTCGGGCAAAATGGACTCCCGTCCATGGCCTTCCAGGGTGACAAGCACGCGTTCAATCCCCGCCCAGCGATGAATAGCCATGCCAAGTGCGGTCAGCAGCAGATCATTCATATCTGTGTTGTAGGCACGATGCGCCTGTTTTAACAACTGCTCCGTTTCCTGAGTGGTCCATGTGACCGTCATAAGCTCGCTGTCTTTATTCAAGGATTGTGGTTGCGGCTGGTCTTTTGGAAGCGGCTCATACGCCCCCTGTTCCACTTCCTGCCAAAAGGCGAGCTCTGCTGCCATTGCTGGACCGTTCGTATAGTGAGACTGTCCCTCAGCCCAGGTGCGGAACGAATCCGTTTTGTGCGGAAGACGAGCCGCTTGTCCGTGCAGTGCCTGTTCATAGGCTGTCGTAAGATCCTCGAACAAAATGCGCCAGGATACGGTATCCACCACTAAGTGATGAATAGCCATCAGTAAATGATCTCCATCGGGGCAATGGAACAGCCCCAGCTTCACCAGTGGTCCTTCGCTTAAATGAATCCCCGCCTGAATTTCATTCGCTTTGGCCTCGATCGCTGCAGACACTTCAGTCTCATGGCTGAAGTCTATACGTTCCAGCGTATATAGCTCGCCCTCACCCACCGCGCGGTTCCAGGCTTCATATCCATGCTCGGTAAGGCGAAAAACGATCCGCAGTGCATCGTGATGACTAACCATTTGATCCATCGCTGTACGCAGCGCCGCTACATTAAAACCATCCTGGCTATGCAGCATAATGGATTGGTTATGATGATGAGCATCCGTCAGGTTTTGCTCAAAGAACCATTGTTGAACAGGTGTCAGCTTCACCGCGCCCACCACTTCGCTCTGATCTGCCAATCTTGTCACCGATTGGACTTTCAGCGCCAAGGCAGACACCGTCGGATGACTGAACAGGTCTTTCATCTCCAGTCGATAACCTGCTTGCAGCAAGCGAGACGAGACTTGCAGAGCCTTGATCGAATCGCCGCCCAGCTCAAAGAAGTTATCCTGCGTGCCTACGGCATCCACGCCCAGCACTCCGGCCCATACCGCAGCCAGTACTTGCTCCACCTTCGTACGCGGGGCCACATAAGCTGCTCCTGTATGGATGCTGCCTTCCGGCTCTGGCAAGGCCTTGCGGTCGATTTTGCCGTTGCTGGTCAGCGGGATGGTCTCCAGTCGCATCAGACGTGCAGGCACCATGTGTGCTGGCAGTCCGGCTTCCAGCTCGGTCTGTACTTCCTCCATCCGCAGCTCGGCTTCTCCCGTGATGTATCCACACAAATACTTGTGTCCACGCTCGTCCATCCGGTCGATGACTACGGCTTGACGCACACCTGGCACCCGCTGGATCGCCGTTTCAATCTCGCCCAGCTCAATCCGGTATCCCCGGATTTTGACCTGGTAGTCCATCCGGCCGATAAAGTCCACATTGCCGTCTGGCATCCACCGCGCCAAATCGCCTGTGCGATACAAACGTTCCCCCGGTACGTACGGGTTCGCTACGAATTTCTCGGCTGTCAGGTCCGCACGGTTCAGGTAGCCCCGTGCGACCCCGATGCCGCCGATGCACAGTTCGCCCAGTACGCCGATTGGCACCGGATTCAGCTGGCTGTCCACGATGTAGAAACGTGCGTTCAGCCATGCCTGACCAATCGGCACATTCCCGCTGCTTGGCAGCTTCGACAGCTCTTTGTCGTAGAAGCTGGAGTCAATGGCCGCTTCCGTAACGCCATAGCTGTTGATGATGCGGATATCTGTGCCAAACCGTTCTTGCAGTACTCGGTAATCCGTCACGCTGCAGCTGTCCGAGCTGGTGATCAGCAGTTCCAGACTGCTCATGTCCAGCCCCTGTTCATGCACATGCTGCATAAACGGTACGATCAGGGCCGGAGTCGATTCGAACACGGTAATCTGGTAATCGCGAATCCAGCCGTACAGACGGCTTGGATCAATGCGGTCGTCTTTCGGACAGATGACCATCGTGCCCCCGTTATAGAGCGTCCGTGCAATATCCCCGACGAATACGTCGAAAGAGAAGCTGGCCAGTTGCAGCAGTCGTACCGGGAACTGGTTCAGACGGTAATCCCGGCGATACGCTGCAGCCGTATTCACCAAACTGCGATGCTCAATCATGACGCCCTTCGGACGTCCGGTTGTCCCCGACGTGTAGATCACATACGCCAGATCGTGCGGATCGTTGATCGGTTCAACATCCGTCGTATCCCCGGTATACAGCGACTCATCGTCCAGCGCTAGTACGGTATGCAGACGCAAGTTCGCTACGGATTCGGATGCTGATTCACTGTCAGACTTCGAATCTGCTGTTCCATTTAGGTTTCCATGAAGAGCACCTGATTCCATCGTTTCAGCGCTAGCCGCTGTTTCCAGCTCACCCTCAGTCTGCCCTTCGACCAAGGCCTGATCGCTTTTCTCCAGCCATGCCTGGGTACGCTCCTGCAAACTGGTTTGCGTGAGCAGCACCGTCACACCGCTATCCTCCAGCATGAAACGAATGCGTTCGGACGGATAGTCTGCATCCAGCGGCACATATGCGCCTCCAGCCTTCCACACCGCCAGTACGCCGACCAGCATGTCTACCGAGCGTTCACTCCAAATGCCGACAATCGATTCGCGTCCGATACCTTCATTTCGCAATCTACGCGCCAATTGATTTGCACGTTCATTCAGTGTGCGGTACGTAAGTTGTTGCTCTTCGTACACCACCGCCACATGATCCGGTACAAGCTGGGCCTGTTCTTCCACGTAGGTATGGAACAGTGCTCCTGCTTCAACCGCAGTAACATCTGATACGCCTACATCTCCAAAACCATAGAGGATTTGTGCTTTTTCCTCGACAGTTACCATATCCAGAGCTGCCAGTGGCTGCTGTGGATGCAGTGTAATGGCTCGTACGAGTTCGGTAAAATGCTGCGCAAAGCGCGCGATAGTCTCAGGTTTGTACAGCGCCGTGCTGTATTCCAGACTGCACAGAATGCCTTCTGACTGCTCTACGGCATCCAAGGTCAGATCAAATTTGGACGTATGATCGTCCGTCGGATACGGCTTGAAGGTCAGCCCTTCCAGCTCGAACTCCTGCTGCTCAAATGTTTTCAGCTCAAACATTGTGTCAAACAGCGCATTCCGGCTCGTATCCCGCGTTACATTCAGCTTTTCAACCAGTTCTTCAAACGGATATTCCTGGTGCTCATACGCACTGAGCGCATGCTCTTTGACCTCTTGCAAGTAGTCCAAGAACGTTTTATCACCAGACGGATAATTGCGAATCGCCAGTGTGTTCAGGAATACGCCTACTAGGCTACTGAGCTCCGCATGTGGTCTTCCGGCAATCGGCGTGCCGACGATGATGTCCTCTTGACCCGTGTATTTATGCAAGAGTGTGCTATACGCTGCAAGCAACACCATGTACAAGGTGGATCCGGTTTGCGCGGCCAGCTGCTTCAACTGCTCGCTGTCCTCCATGCAGATCGCAAACTCAAATCGAGTTCCTTCCAGACGCTGTACAGCGGGTCTTGTAAAATCCGTTGGCATATCCAGTGCCGGAATTTCACCAGACATGGTGTTCAGCCAATAGCTTTCTTGCGCACGAAGACGTTCACTTTGCATATCTGCATGCTGCCAAACGGCATAGTCCTTGTACTGAATACGGAGTGGCGGGAGCTCCTTGCCTTCGTACAATTGAGAGAACTCCTGCACGATAATTCCTTCCGTGACGCCATCCGAAATAATATGGTGCATGTCATAGAGCATAACGTGACGCCCCGGTCCGTTTTCGATCAACTGAACCCGCAGCAACGGGGCTTGTGCGAGATCAAAGGCACGTACAAAGTCCTGTGCGTACTGCGGTGTCTCTTCTTCGCTTGCTTGCACATACTCCACGCTGAATGGGACGTTAGATTCAATCCGCTGAATCACCTCGCCATCCACCATCTCGAATCGGGTTCGCAAGGTTTCATGACGGGCGATGAGCTGGCGGAAGGCTTGCTCCAGTCGCTTTTTATCCAAGGAACCTTCGATAATCAAAGCTCCTGGCATGTTGTAGCTCACCTCTCCACCTTCCAGATGACTCAGCACGTACATCCGTTTTTGCGCCGAGGAAACGGGATAATAGTCGCGCTCCTCCGCCACAGGTATGGATACATACATTTGCTGGGCCTGATCTTCACCCATCACCTGTACCAATTGCTCAATCGTCGGATATTGGAAAATATCTCGCAAGGCCAGCTTGTGATTCAGCTCCTGATGGATTTTCGCCATCAGTGTTGTAGCGCGCAGAGAATGTCCTCCCACTTCAAAGAAGTTATCCTGGATGCCTACCCGCTGATGATTCAGAACGCTTTGCCAAATACGTACCAATTGTTCTTCCAGCGGTGTCCGCGGCGCAACATACTCCGTACCTCCTTCGAGGCGCGCTTCCGGTGCTGGCAACGCTTTGCGGTCAATTTTTCCGTTTGGTGTCAGCGGGAATTGATCCAGTGGTACGACATACGTCGGGATCATATAGCTCGGCAGTTTGGGCTGGAGTGTGCTGCGCAGCTCCGGCAAATTCAGCGCCTCCGAGGCTACGACATACGCGCACAGATCTTTGTCTCCGTTTTCGTTTTCCCAGGCGGTGACGATGGCTTTCTCAATGCCATCCACAGTCAGCAGCTGCGCTTCCACCTCGCCCAGTTCAATTCGGAAGCCCCGGATTTTGACCTGATCATCCATCCGACCGATAAAGTCTACATTGCCGTCCGGCATCCACCGCGCCAAATCGCCTGTGCGGTACAGTCTTTCGCCCGGTACGAACGGGTTCGCCACGAATTTCTCGGCTGTCAGATCCGCACGGTTCAGGTAGCCCCGTGCGACCCCGATGCCGCCGATGCACAGTTCGCCCAGTACACCAATCGGTACCGGAGTCAGCTGGCTGTCCACGATGTAGAAACGTGCGTTCAGCCATGCCTGACCAATCGGCACATGGCCGCTGCTTGGCAGCTTCGACAGTTCTTCATCATAGAAGCTGGAGTCAATCGCCGCTTCCGTGACGCCATAGCTGTTCATGATGCGGATATCTGCGCCAAACCGTTCTTGCAGCACCCGGTAATCCGTCACGCTGCAGCTATCCGAGCTAGTGATCAGCAGTTCCATGCTGCTCATGTCCAGCCCCTGTTCATGCACATGCTGCATAAACGGTACGATCAGGGCCGGAGTCGATTCGAACACGGTAATTTGATAATCACGAATCCAACCGTGCAGACGGCTAAAATCAAGTCGGTCGTCTTTCGGACAAATGACCATCGTGCCGCCGTTATAGAGCGTCCGCGCAATATCCCCGACGAACACGTCGAAGGAGAAGCTGGCCAGTTGCAGCAGTCGTACTGGGAACTCGCTCAGACGATAATCCCGGCGATACGCCGCAGCCGTATTCACCAAGCTGCGATGCTCGATCATAACACCCTTCGGACGTCCGGTTGTTCCGGAGGTGTAGATCACATACGCCAGATCCTGCGGTTCGTTGATGTGATCAACGTCTGTCGTATCTCCGGTGTACAGTGACTCATCGTCCAATGCCAGCATGATTTGCAGACGCAACTTTGTTGCCGATTCAGATGCTGCTTCGCTGTCAGACTTCGAATCTGATTTCAAGCTTAAGCCTTCATTCAGGCTGTCTCTTTCCATCGTTTCAGCGCTAACTGCCGTCTCCAGCTCACTCTCAGTCTGCCCTCCGGCCAAGGCCTGTCGGCTTTCTTCGAGCCATGCCTTTGCTTGCTCCTGTAAGCCGATTTGGGTCAACAGTACCGTCGCACCACTGTCCTCCAGCATGAAACGAATGCGTTCGGACGGATAATCCGCATCCAGCGGCACATATGCGCCTCCAGCCTTCCATACTGCCAGTACGCCGACCAGCATGTCTACCGAGCGCTCACTCAAAATGCCGACAATCGACTCGCGTCCGATACCTTCATTTCGCAATCTACGCGCCAATTGGTTCGCACGCTCGTTCAGTTTCCGGTACGTAAGCTGTTGCTCCTCGTATACCACCGCCACATGATCTGGTATAAGCTGGGCCTGTTCTTCCACATAGGTATGGAACAGGGTTCCTGCTTCAACAGCAACATCCGTTACGCCCACTTCTCCAAAACCGTAGATGAGTTGCTCTTGTTCCTCATCGGTTACCATGTTCAAAACTGCCAGTGGCTGCTGCGGATGATAGGCAATCGCTCGAACGATTTCCGCAAAATGCTCTGCCAATCGCGTCATAGTCTCCCGCTTGTACAGCGCTGTGCTGTATTCCAGACTGCACAGAATACCTTCTGGCTGCTCTATTGCCTCCAAGCTCAGATCAAACTTGGCCGTATGATTGTCCAGTGGATAGGAGCTCAAGCTCAGCCCTTCCAGCTCGAAATCCCGCTGCTCCATTGTTTTCAGCTCAAACATCGTGTCAAACAGCGCATTCCGGCTCGTATCCCGGGTTAAATTCAGTTTTTCAACCAGCTCTTCAAAAGGATAGTCCTGATGCTCATAAGCATTAAGTGCCTGCTCCTTGACCTCTTGCAGATACTCAAGGAACGATTTGTCGCTGGACGGATAATTACGAATCGCCAGTGTGTTAATGAAGACACCGACTAGATTACTGAGCTCCGCATGCGGTCGTCCGGCAATTGGCGTACCGACAATCATGTCCTCTTGGCCTGTGTATTTGTGCAAGAGTGTGGTGTACGCCGCCAGCATCACCATATATAGGGTAGAGCCGGTCTGGGCAGCCAGTTCTTTCAGGCGTTCACTAACCTCACGCTCCAGTACAAATTCGACCGTATCCCCTGCCGTACTCTGCACCGCTGGGCGGGCAAAGTCCGTAGAGAGATCCAGTACAGGCAGTTCACCTTGGAAAGTGCTCAGCCAGTACGCTTCCTGACGCTGCATCCATTCCTGATGGGCTTCGCTTTGCTGCCATACGGCATAATCTTTGTACTGAATCCGCAATGGCGCCAGCTCTTCACCGCCATACAAACGGACAAACTCATCAGTCAGGACCTCCAGGGACACCCCATCTGAGACGATATGGTGCATATCGAGCATAAGCAGATGTTGGGATTCCTGCTCTATTCCTTGAAGGCCCAGATCCACCAAGCCTACTCGCAGCAGCGGCGCAGCTTTCAGGTCAAACGGACGGACAAAGCGCCGCACCAGCTGTTGCGCCTCTATGTTGACCCTTGTGTACGTATCTGTAGTTGTGTCCTGATCTGTATCCGCAGTCGCACCCTCTGCCTGTACCTTCGTATATTCCACCTCGAACGGTACGGTGTCCTCGATCCATTGCATTGGCTCACTGTCGATCAGCTCAAAGCGAGTACGCAAGGTCGCATGGCGGGCGATCAGTTGACGGAATATATGTTCCACTCGTTTCACGTCCAGCGGACCGCTCACTTGCAGCACCGACGGCATGTTGTAGTTCACATCCAGCGGATCGAACTGATGCAGCACATACAGTCGTTTTTGCGCCGAGGATAGTGGATAGAAGCTACGCTCTTCCGTTACCGGAATGGACGCATACGCCACCTGATCCAGACCTTCCAGCACAGCCGCCAGTTGTTCAATCGTTGGTGCTTCAAAAATACTGCGCAGAGGAAGCTGCTTGTTCAGCTCTTGGTGAATCTTCGAGGTTAGTGTCGTCGCCCGCAGCGAATGTCCGCCAATCTCGAAGAAGTTTTCCTTCACGCCAACTTGCGCCAGGCCCAGCACATCCTGCCAAATTTGCGCCAGCTTCACTTCCACCCACGTCCGCGGCGGGACATAATCGGCTCCGCTTTGCAGGCTACCTTCCGGTGCCGGCAGTGCCTTGCGGTCGATTTTGCCATTGGGACTCAGTGGCATCTGCTCCAGCTGTACAAAGTAGGACGGCACCATGTAGCTTGGTAGTTCCTGCCCCAGCGCACTTCTCAGCTCGCTGGCACTGATTTCTTGCCCGGCAACATAGTAGGCCACCATGTGTTTTTGTCCCGTTTCATCTGCACGAGCCATGACAATCGCTTCTCGTACCGATTCCACTTGGAGCAACTGCGTTTCGACCTCGCCCAGCTCAATCCGGTACCCCCGGATTTTCACCTGATGGTCGATCCGGCCCAGATATTCAATGCTCCCGTCCGGCATCCATCTCGCCAAATCGCCGGTGCGGTACATCCGCTCATACCCTGCTTCCCCGCCAGCAAACGGATCTTTCACAAATTTCTCAGCCGTCAGCTCCGGACGGTTCAGATAACCTCGAGCTACGCCGACACCGCCGATGCACAGTTCACCTGCAACCCCAATCGGCTGCAATTGCTCCGTGCCTTCCTTGACGATGTACAGACGAATGTTTTGAATCGGTTTCCCGATAGGAATAACCGAATAGGCTCCATCAGGCTCGCAATCGAAGTACGATACGTCCACCGTCGCTTCGGTTGGGCCATACAGGTTGACCAGCTTCGCTCCGGCCAGGCTCGACACGAGCCGCTGGAACCGGGCCACATGCTGTGGCGGCAAGGCTTCACCACTGGCAAAGACATGGCGCAGTGTGCCCAGCTTCGCTTGCATCACTTCTCGTGGCTGCTGTTCCACATACTCCAGGAACGCATGCAGCATGGCTGGTACAAAGTGCATCGTGCTCACGCCATCGCGGGCAATCGTGTCGACGATGTCTTCCGGGTTCTTTTCCCCGCCGACCGACAGCAGGCTTACCTTTGAGCCGACCATCGACCACCAGAACAGCTCCCACACCGACACGTCGAAGGTGAAGGCGGTCTTTTGCAGGATCGTATCTTCTGCACCCAGGCCGTAGCGATCATGCATCCACAAAATCCGGTTTAACACGGAATGGTGCTCCACCATTACACCCTTCGGTTTTCCAGTGGAACCGGAGGTGTAGATGACATAGGCGACATGATGCGGCCCAGCCAGGGGCTCCAGATTTGAACCATCTTCGTGGTAAATATTCTTGCCAGCCTGCTCCTGACGATCTAGCACCAGCACCTGACCGTCGAAACTCCGTGATGCTTGCTCCGCCAGATGCGATTGCGTCAGCACCAGCTTCGCGCCTGAATCCTCCAGCATAAAGCGGATGCGGTCGGCCGGATATTCCGGATCGATCGGTACATAAGCTCCGCCTGCTTTGAGGATCGCATAGATACCTACGATCATGTCCAGCGAACGATGGACCAGAATGCCTACCGGCTGATCGGGTTCAACCCCTTCCGCACGCAGCGTCCGAGCCAAACGGTTGGCTCGCTCGTTCAGCTCACGGTAGGTCAACATCTCCGACCCGAATATTACCGCTGCCTGATCCGGTGTAATTGCTGCCTGCTGCTCAAACAGTGCGCTTAGCGTTTGATCCTGCGGATAGGCTGCCGCCGTATCTCCCCACACCTGAACGATCTGTGCCTGTTCTTCCGGTGTCACCAATTCCAGCTCATTCACACGGATATGCGGATTGTTCACGATTTGCTCGATGACATGCAGTACATGTCCCTGCATCCGCTCGATCGTAGACCGATCGTATACATTGGCGTTGTATCTGAACATGATGCGGAAGGTGTCATCCGGCATCACAATCAAGTCCAGATCATAGTTCGTCTGCTCAACAACCTCTACATTCGTAATGTCAAATGCAGACGGACGAACTTCACCCAACTGCTCGACTTGCTCCTCTACCGGGTAATTCTCAAATACCATAATGTGATTAATCAGATTTTGCTTCTGCTCGGTCAGCGCCTGGATTTCATATAGCGGGAAGCTGTCATATACTCCCGAAGCCAACGCTTGCTCCTGCGTGTTCCGCATGATGTCCACAAACGTGGCATTCCGCTCACTTTGAATCCGAACCGGGATCGTATTAATGAACAGACCGATCATATTTTCTACACCCGCAATATCCGTCGGACGTCCAGATACGACACTGCCGAATACAACATCCTCATTGTTATTATATTTCTGCAAAATCAGGCCCCACACGCTCTGCATCAGCGTATTAATCGTGACCTGCTGCTGCTTGGCAATCCGGTACATGGCTTCGCTCCACGTTGGATCCAGATCTACCGTTACTTTTTCAGAAACATATTCGCTGGCTTCGCTTGCTGTCGAGGATACCGCATGTTCCCTGCTGTCCGTCACGTGGTCTTTCGATGCAGTATCCGATCCTGGCAACAACGTCTGCTGTTCAAAGCCTGCCAAATAGTTGCTCCAATACTCTTTTGCCGCACGTTCGTCCTGACGCTCCAGCCATTCGATATATTGGCCATACGGTGTGATCGGAGCCAGCTCCGGCTGTTTCTGCTCCAGCAGCGCAAAGTACGTACCAAACACTTCCCCGGTAACGAGCGATAAGCACCAGCCGTCCATGATGATGTGATGGAAGCTCCAGACCCAGTGATACGTCTCTTCATCGGTCTGCCATACCTGTACGCGCATGAGTGCATCCGTACCGAGATCAAAGCCCCGAGCCTGATCCTCCTGCTTCAACGCCTGGATATACGCCTGTTGTTCTGCTGGCTGCATTCCGCGTACATCCTTGAAGGACAGATCGCTATCTTTGTGACGGAACACCAGTTGCAATGGCTCCTGACCATGTCCGGTCTCAAACCGATGGAAATTCGTCCGCAGCGCTTCATGACGCTGTGTCAGCAGATCTAGGCTCTTGCGGAAAACAGCAACATCGAAGCTGCCTTTTTGATCAAACGATGCTTGCTGGAAGTATGCGCCTGAGTCTGGCTCCATCAAGCTATGGAACAGCATCCCTTTCTGCATGGGAGAAAGAGCATACACATTTTCCAGTTCGCCCACAGAAGCCGTTTGCTCCGTCAATTGCTCCAGTTGTTCCAACGACAAGCCTTTGAACAAGACATCGCTTGGCGTTAGTTCGCTCCGCTCTTGGGAGGCACAATGCTTGATGACTTCCTGCAAGCTTTCCCGTAGCAACTGCGCAAATTTTTCTACGTTTTGCTGATGATATACTTGGCTGTCATAGCGAATTTCCAGTGTCAGCACGCCTGCTGTAATCATGCCGTTCACATTCAGCGGCTGCTCCAGCACGGTATAACCACTCATCGGCTCTCCGTCCGTATGCGAAGACAGCACGATATCGCTTTGTTCCAAATCCTGATCAAATTGTCCCAAATAGTTAAAGCTGATCTCTGGCTGCAGGCTCCAGGAAGAGGTAGCATCATCCGAAGACATATACTTCAAAATACCGTAGCCAATGCCCTTATGCGGCACATGACGCAGGTCCTCTTTGACCCGCTTGATGCGCTGCCCAATCTCTGCCTTTCCATCGACATCCAGCAGCACCGGATACTGACTCGTAAACCAGCCCACGGTACGTGTAATATCCATATCTGGAACAATAGCTTCCCGGCCATGTCCCTCCAGATTGACCAGCACACGCTCCTGACCGCTCCAGTTGTACAATGCGCTGCCGAGTGCGGTTAACAGCAGATCATTGACCTCCGTATTGTACGCACGATGTGATTCCTGAAGCAGCAACCGGGTTTCCTGTTCGTTCCAAGCCACGGTCACCGTCTCACTATCTCTGACCCAAAAAGGCTGTCCTGCTGCTTTGTCTTGATCCTTAGGTAGCGATGCAACTTCTATGTGGGCAAGACGCTGCCAGTATTCGCGTTCGTTGTCAATGGCTGGACTATTCGCATATTGAGACAACCGCTCTGCCCAAGCAGAGAACGAATCCGTTTTATAAGGCAAGCGAATCGCTTCTCCCCGAACGGCCTGCTCATATCCAGTCGCAAAATCTTCAAACACAATCCGCCATGAGATCCCGTCTATAACCAAATGGTGAATGGCAATCAGTAAATGATCTCCATCCATGCAGCGGAAAAGTCCCAGCTTCACCAGCGGTCCTTCATCCAGACAAATAAAGCTTTGGATGGCATTGGCTTTCATCTCAATTGCGGCTGCCACCTCTGCCATGTTTTGCACCTTCGTCAAATCTACAACGTCCAGACTGTACAGCTCGCCTTCGTTCACACCGCGATTCCACGCCTCATAGCCCTGTTCGGTCTGACGGAAGACCATACGCAGCGCATCATGATGCTCCGTCACCTGGGTCACCGTGCGATGCAATGCGCCTATGTCGAAGCCTTCTGCTCTATGCAGCATCACCGACTGGTTGAAATAATGCGGCTCTGCCGACGATAGTCCAAAAAACCACTGCTGGATCGGGGTCAGCTTGACGCTGCCCGAAACCTCGCCCTGATCGGCCGTACGACTAACTGGGTGTACATGACCACTCAGCAGCGAAATGGATGGATATTGGAACAAATCCTTCATGTCCAGCTTGTAGCCCGCTTGCAGCAAGCGGGAGGATACCTGGATTGCTTTGATCGAATCGCCGCCCAGATCAAAGAAATTATCTAAAATACCGATGTTCTTCGTTCCTAATACAGACTGCCAAATCGAAGCCAACGTCTGCTCCAGCGCTGTGCGCGGCTCTACATAATCCGCTCCGCTTTGCAGACTGCCTTCCGGTGCCGGCAGGGCCTTACGGTCGATTTTGCCGTTCGGTGTCAGCGGCATCTGCTCCAGCTGGATGAAATACGAAGGCACCATGTAGTTTGGCAGCTCCTCACCCAGGAAGCCGCGCAGCTCCCCAGCGCTTACGTCTCTTTCAGCGACATAGTACGCCACCAGTTGGTTTTGTCCCTGCTCGTCCGCTTGAGCCAGGACGATGACTTCTTGCACGTTTTCCACTTTCAACATTTGTGCCTCGACTTCGCCGAGTTCGATCCGGTAGCCCCGGATTTTCACCTGATGGTCGATCCGGCCCAAATATTCAATGTTGCCATCAGGCATCCATCTCGCCAAGTCCCCCGTACGGTACATTCGTTCATAGCCTGCTTCACCCGCCGCAAACGGGTTCGCTACGAATTTCTCCGCCGTCAGCTCTGGGCGATCCAGATAACCACGCGCCAGACCCGGACCGGACACGCACAGCTCACCTGCTACGCCGACCGGCGCCAAATGTCCATGCCCATCCACCATGTATACCCGGTGATTCGGCATAGGACGTCCGATGGAAATGAGTTGGCCTGCCCGCTCATCCTCGGATACCGGCCAGATGGACGTCGCCACCGAGTTTTCGGTTGGACCATAGCCATTGTAGTACGCCACCTGATCCTTCCACTTGTATACCAGTTCGGTGGATGAGGCTGAACCCGCAGTGAACAGAATACGCAGGTGCGGCATCCGCCCCGGCTCCAAATACACTGCATAAGTTGGCGGCAAAGCAGCCACCGTAATGTGGTGATCCGCCATATATTGCTCAAACCGTTCGTAGTTCAAAATCGTCTCTGTTGTTGGCACGTATAACGTAGCCCCGCAGAACAGCGCCTGGAAGATTTCCCAGCAAGCCGCATCAAACGAATAGCTGGCAAATAGCAGCGCATGATCCGACGCACGAATCTTGAGCGTCTGATCAAAATACGTTTTCAGATTGCACAGCCCGTGGTGCTCCAGCATCACGCCCTTCGGCTGCCCGGTTGTACCTGACGTGTAGATCACATACGCCAAATCGTTTGGACCAGACAGCGGCTCCAGGTTGGAACCATCCTCGTGGTACACCGATTGTTCCCCATCCAATACCAGCACTTGACCGTCGATAACGGCTTTGTCCACCAGATGACTTTGTGTCAATAGCAGCTTCGCTCCCGAGTCATCCAGCATATAGCGGATACGTTCCTCCGGATAGGTTGGATCGATAGGAACATAGGCGCCTCCGGCTTTTAAAATCCCGAAGATGCCCACAAGCATGTCCACCGACCGCTCGGTCATCAGACCCACCAAACGATCTTTCGTCACGCCTTGACTGCGCAAGGTACGCGCTAATCGATTGGCGCGTTCATTCAGCTCGCGATAAGTCAGCTGCTCTCCTTCAAAGAACAAGGCTGTCTGCTCTGGCGTCTGCGCGGTTTGCGCCTCGAACAAGCCGTGAATCGTTTGCTCGCTTGCATAGGCTGCCGCTGTATTGCCCCACACCTCAACGATTTGCTTACGCTCCTGCATCGTAACCATGTCCAGTTCATGTACGCGAATGTTCGGATTCGCTGTCACCTGCTCCAGTAGCTGCACCAGATGACCTCGAATGTGCTCCACACTTTCCCGTTCAAAGGCTAGGGCATTATAGCCAAAGCTCATGTGAATGGTATTCCCCGGCAGCACTACCACGTTAAAGTCATAGTTGGTCTGCTCGACAGACTCGGCTCCTGTGATCGTGAAGCTGGACGCCTCACTACTACCTAATTGCTCGATTTGTTCCTCTACCGGATAATTTTCAAAAATAAGAATATGATTGATCAAATCCTGCTTAAGCTCCGACAGCCCCTGAATTTCATACAACGGATACGTATCATACACATGGGAAGCAATCGATTGCTCCTGGATGTGCTTCATCACGTCGGAGAATACGCTATCCACCTGACTGCGGATACGCACCGGAATCGTATTGATAAACAGACCAATGATATGCTCCACATTCGGAATGTCTGCCGGACGTCCAGATACTACACTGCCAAACACGACATCATCGGTGCCATTATATTTTTGCAGCAAAAGGCCCCATACGGTCTGCATCAACGTATTGATGGTGACCTGATAACGCTTGGCTATGCGCTGAATACCAGCTGTGAGGTCTGCGCCCAAATCAAAATCCAAACGCTCCGCCTGATACCCCGTCTTACCCTGAATTTTTGCCTGTGGCAAACGGGACTGCTCCTCATATCCTTCCAGAACCTTGCTCCAGTAGCTTGATGCGGCCTGACGATCCTGCTGTTCCAGCCATTCGATATATTGACTGTACGGCGTTACAGGGGCCAGTTCAGGTTGTTTATGAGTCAGTATCGCAAAATAACTCGCAAACACTTCGTTGGTCACCAGCGACAAGCACCAGCCATCCATCACGATATGATGGAAGCTCCATACAAAACGGTACGCATCCTCACCTGTGCGCAAAACAGCGACACGCATCAAAGCATCCTGCGCCAGATCAAACCCTCTTTGTTTGTCTTGGCGCGTAAATTCGAGCATGTACTCGTTTTGCTTCTCTTCCTCCATATCCCGCAAATCCTCAACATACAGTTCGCTGCGCTTATTCCGGTACACGACCTGAAGCGGTTCATCCTTCCAGCCGCTGTAGAAGTTCGTACGCAGTACTGTATGCCGCTGCACCAAAACATCCAAACTGGCCGCAAAGGCAGCGATATTAAACTCTCCTCGCAGATCAAAGGAGGCCTGTTCAAAATAAGCTCCCGATTGCGAATCCATCAGATTGTAAAAGAGCATGCCCTTCTGCATCGGCGTCAGTGCGTATACATTTTCCAGCTCACCGATACGTGCCGCTTGTTCCGCGATCTGTTCCAGCTCTCCAGTCGTCAGACCTTTGAAGGATACATCACTTGGGGTAAGCTCTGGCCGCTCCTGAGCGACGCAATGCGTAATGACCTCTTGCAAAGCGGATTGCAGCAGCCCCGCCACCTGTTCCAGCGTTTCTTTACGATACTGCTTACGGCTGTAAGCGATCGTCAAGCGCAGCGTGCCTTCCGAGATCATTGCGTTCAGATCCAGCGTGTACGGCAAGCGGGAATGGGCATCCTCTGTTTCCCCTGTACGGTAGGAGGACAACGTAATTCCACTGTTTTGCAGATCCTGATCGACCTGACCCAAATAGTTAAAGCTGATTTCCGGTTCGGCTGCGATCGTGTCCATTTCATCTGCAGGCAACGCAGAGGACAGGTAACGCCAAGTGCCATAGGTCAGGCCTTTATGCGGAATACGCCGCAGGCCTTCCTTCGTTTCTTTAATCCGCTGAGCCAGTGTCATTTCCTTGCCGGTCTCCAGCAGCACTGGATACAAGCTCGTAAACCAGCCTACTGTACGTGTAATATCCACCTCTGGCAAGATCGCTTCCCGGCCATGGCCCTCCAGGTTCACCAGTACATGTCCTGCACCTGTCCAGTTGTGCACCGCGAGTCCCAGCGCGGTCAGCAGCAAATCATTGACCTCGGTGTTATAGGCGCGATGGGCCTGCTTCAACAGTTGCTCGGTTTCAGCTTCAGTCCACTCCACCGTTAGCACTTCGCTGTCTGCATTCACGGAGCCCTCATAGGCAAAATCCTTAGGCAGTGGTGCAGCTTCAGCTTTGACCTGTTCCAGCTGCTTCCAATAGACTTCATCCGATGCAGCCTCAGGACGGTTAGCATAAGAGGATAACTCCCGTGCCCAAGTTTGGAAGGAATCTGTTTTATAGGGCAATCGTACAGGCTCGCCCTGGATCGCCTGCTCGTAGCCTGTCGAGAAATCTTCAAACAGAATCCGCCACGACACCCCGTCCACCACCAAGTGGTGAATAGCGATCAGCAGATGGTCGCCCTCCGCTGTGCGGAACCATCCGAGTTTCACCAAAGGTCCTGCGGACAGGTCCATGCTGCTTTGGATTTCCGTTGCCTTCGCTTCCAACTCTTCCGCATAAGCAGCCCGTTCACGGTAATCCAAAGTTTCCAGTGTATATAACGTGCCTTCCTCTACATGGCGGGTCCAAGCCGTGAAACCAGAGGAAGTCTGACGGAAGACCGTACGCAGCGCATCATGATGCTTCACGAGGTGATCCATGGCTTGGCGAATTGCCGTCTCCTCAAAGCCCTCCGCGCGATAGAGCATAACCGCCTGATTAAAGTGCTGTGGACGCTCGCGCTCCTGCGCAAAGAACCAATGCTGGATCGGAAGTAGCGCCGTTTCCCCGCTGACTTCTTCCTGATCTGCCATACGACGGACCTCGTGCATATGCGGTGCCAGGGCTTCAACGGTTGGATACTGGAACAAATCCTTCATGTCCAGCTTATAGCCAGCCTGGAACGCACGGGACGCGATTTGGATCGCCTTGATCGAATCACCGCCCAGGTCGAAGAAATTGTCCAGAATACCGACCGTCTGCAGCCCCAGTACCGACTCCCAGACCGCTACCAAAGCGCGTTCTTGCATAGTGCGCGGCTCGGCATAATCGGCCCCCGTTTGCAGGCCGCCCTCTGGTGCAGGCAATGCCTTGCGATCGATTTTGCCATTCGGTGTCAGTGGTAGCTGTTCCAGTTGTACAAAGTACGATGGCACCATGTAGCCTGGCAGCTCCCGTCCCAGCTCACTTCTTAGCTCGCTGGCCTCGACTACTTGTCCCGCGACATAGTAGGCCACCATGTGGTTTTGGCCCATTTCGTCCATACGGGCCACGACCACGGCTTCGCGCACCGATTCCACCTGGAGCAGCTGCGATTCGACCTCGCCCAGCTCAATCCGATAACCCCTGATTTTCACCTGATGATCGATCCGGCCCAGATATTCAATGTTGCCGTCCGGCATCCATCTCGCCAAATCGCCGGTGCGGTACATCCGTTCATACCCGGCTTCTCCGTCGGCAAACGGATCGGCTACGAATTTCTCGGCCGTCAGCTCCGGTCGGTTCAGGTAACCGCGGGCTACACCGACACCGCCGATGCACAGTTCCCCTGCAACCCCAATCGGCTGCAATTGCTCCGTGCCTTCCTTCACGATATACAGACGGATATTTTGAATCGGTTTCCCGATCGGGATAACCGTATATTCCTCATCCGGCTCGCAATCGAAGTACGATACGTCCACCGTCGCTTCGGTTGGGCCGTACAGGTTGATCAGCTTCGCTCCGGTCAGGCTCGATACGAGCCGCTGGAACCGGGCCACATGTTGTGGCGGCAACGCTTCACCACTGGCAAAGACATGGCGAAGTGTGCCCAGCTTCGCTTGCATCACTTCCCGTGGCTGCTGCTCCACGTACTCCAGGAACGCATGCAGCATGGCTGGAACAAAGTGCATCGTGCTCACGCCATCGCGGGCAATCGTTTCGATGATGTCTTCCGGGTTCTTTTCCCCGCCCACGGACAGCAGGCTCACCTTTGAGCCGACCATCGACCACCAGAATAGCTCCCACACCGACACGTCGAAGGTGAAGGCGGTCTTTTGCAGGATTGTATCTTTCGCACTCAAGTCGTAGCGATCATGCATCCACAAAATCCGGTTCAGCACGGAATGGTGCTCTACCATTACGCCCTTCGGTTTTCCGGTCGAACCGGAGGTATAGATGACGTACGCGACATGGTGCGGCCCGGCCAGCGGCTCCAGATTCGAGCCGTCTTCGTGATAAATGTGCTTGCCATCCTGCTCCTGACGATCCAGCACCAGCACTTGGCCGTCGAAACTCAGCGATGCTTGCTCCGCCAGATGCGATTGCGTCAGCACCAGCTTCGCGCCTGAGTCCTCCAGCATAAAGCGGATGCGGTCGGCCGGATATTCCGGATCAATCGGCACATAGGCTCCGCCTGCCTTCAGGATCGCATAGATGCCTACGATCATGTCCAGTGAACGGTGAACCAGAATGCCTACCGGCTGATCCGGTTCAACCCCTTCGGCACGCAAGGTGCGTGCGAGACGGTTGGCTCGCTCATTCAGCTCTGCGTAGGTCAACGACTCCGCTCCGCACAACACCGCCACTTGCTCCGGCGTGTTCGCTGCCTGCTGCTCGAATAATGCGTTTAGCGTTTGATCCTGCGGATAGGCTGCCGCCGTATCTCCCCACACCTGAACGATCTGTGTCTGCTCTTCCGGTGTCACCAATTCCAGCTCATTCACATGGATATGCGGATTGTCCACGATTTGTCCGATGACGTGGTTGATATGACCATAGATACGCTCCACTGCAGACCGGTTATACACCAGCGCATTGTATTCAAACAGGATAGAGATATCCTCATCAGGTACGACAATCAGATTAAAGTCGTAGTTGGTTTGCTCTGCAAGTGCCACATTGGCAATAGAGAAGCCTGTTTGTGCCTTTGTCTCGCCGGAACCGCCCATCTGCTTCATCTGCTGCCCGATTGGGTAGTTTTCAAAGACCATGATGTGATGAATTAGGTCTTGTTTTTGTTCAGTCAGTGCCTGAATGTCGTACAGCGGGAACGTGTCATAGACACTGGAGGCCAAAGCCTGTTCCTGTGTACGCTGCAATACTTCAGCAAATGTAGCATCCGGTGCACTGCATATCCGTACCGGAATCGTGTTGATAAACAAACCGATCATGTTCTCTACGCCTGCAATTTCTGCCGGACGACCGGATACAACACTACCAAACACAATATCCTGATTATTATTGTATTTCTGTAAAATAACGCCCCAAACGCTTTGCAGCAATGTGTTAATCGTTACATGTTGTTGCTTGGCAATTCGGTTTAATGTGGCACTCCGTTCTTTACCCAACATAAATGGCAGCTTTTCCGAAACATAACCGGAATTTGAACTTCCACCGCTTCTGTCTGTATCTTCATCGCGTTCTACTACAGAAGCTTGCACGTTCTCACTAGGCAACAATGTTTGCTGCTCAAAACCTGCCAAATAGTTACTCCAATAACGGGTCGCTTCCCGTGCATCTTGATGTTCCAACCATTCGATATAGTCACTATACGGCTTGACAGGTGCGAGCTCTGGCTGCTTATTCTCCAGCAAGGCAACATATGCACCAAACACTTCGTCCGTCATCAGGGACAGGCACCAGCCGTCCATCACAATATGATGGAAGCTCCATACAAAACGGTATGAGCGATCACCCGTGCGGAAGACAGCTACGCGCATGAGCGCATCCTTGCTTAAATCAAAGCCTCGAGCTTTGTCCTGGGCCACAAATTCAGCTACAGCCTGTTCACACCCTCTGACATCCTCATAAAAGAAGCTCGGATTTTTATGACGATAGACAATCTGCAACGGTTGACCATGCCAGCCACTATAGAAATTCGTCCGTAATATAGCATGTCGACTAACCAGCAGCTTCAAGCTTTCCTCGAATATAGACGGTGCAAAGTAGCCCTCAAGATCAAAGGTCGCCTGCTCAAAATACACGCCTGTTTCTGCATTCATCAAACTGTGGAACAGCATACCCTTTTGCATTGGCGTTAGCGGGTACACATTTTCCAATTCCCCAACCGTCTTTGTTTGCTCCTTAATCGTATCTAATTGCTCCAGGGTCAGACCTTTAAACAGCACATCACTTGGAGTCAATTCGGTCCGCTCCCGTGTGACGCAATGCTCGATCATTTCAAGCAGATTGGATTTCAACAGATCAGCCAGCATCTGCACGGTGTCCTTACGGAAGGCTTTTCCGTTATACCGAATCTCCAGTTCCAGGATGCCGTTCGTTACGATTCCGCTCACTTCGAGCACATATTTCATCTTCGTCCGGTCACTAATGACCGATCCCATCGAGTAAGGAGACATACGGATATCGCTGTTTTGCAAGTCCTGATCAAACTGGCCGAGATAGTTAAAGCTTACTTGCGGCTCGGCAAAAGCTTGATGTTGACCAACGGCTTGACCAGATTCATTCAAATATCTCCAAATTCCATAGCCAATTCCTTTATTAGGAATATGGCGCAGACTCTCTTTGACCTGTTTGATGCGTTCCGACAAAGCGTGACCACGGCCGATGTCCAGCCATACCGGATATTGACTCGTAAACCAGCCTACCGTACGAGAAATGTCTGTATCCGGCAAAATGTTCTCACGGCCGTGTCCCTCTAAATGAATCAGACTACGTTCATGACCCGTCCACGTGTACAGCGTCATGCCCAATGCGGTCAGCAGCAGATCGTTCACTTCCGTGTTATATGCGCGGTGTGCTTGCTTCAATAGTTTTTCTGTCTCTTCTTCCGTAAGCTGGAAGTCCACTGTATCCGTGTCAGCTAGGGTAAATGGCTCAGCCTGCCCTTGATCCTCAGGCAAACGTACTTGGTCTAACAAAGCGGCTGCGTTCCATTGTTCCCAGTAGGTGTGTTCACTTTCCATGGCCGCGCTATTCGCATAGGTGGAAAGTTTTTGTGACCAGAAACGGAATGAATTCGTTTTGTCTGGTAACTGGAGCGCCTCTTCACGGATGGCCTGTTCATAAGCTACAGCCAAATCCTCGAACAAAATACGCCATGATACCCCGTCCACGACCAAATGGTGAATTGCCATCAGGAGATGATCCCCGTCTGCACAGTGGAACAAGCCAGCCTTTAACAGCGGCCCTTCTTGCAGTTGAATACTGCTTTGAATTTCACTGGCTTTCGTCTCAATTGCCGTGCTGAGCATAACTTCATCCGTCAAATTGCTAAAGTCCAGCACATCCAGGTGGTACAGCTCGCCTTCCTGTATTCCACGGTTCCATGCTTGGTAGCCTTGCTCGGTCTTGCTGAACACCATCCGCAGTGCATCATGGTGCTCTGCTAGTTTGCCAAGTGCCTGACGCAGAGCAGACTCATCAAACCCCTGCTCCCGGTGCAGCATAACCGCCTGATTAAAGTGATGCGCGTCTACTTGCTCCTGTGCAAAGAACCCGTGCTGGATCGGAAGCAATGCCGTTTGCCCGCTCACTTCTCCTTGATCTACCATGCGGCTTACCTCATGCATATGCAGTGCAAGTGTTGCGACGATGGGATAGCGGAACAAATCCTTCATGTCCAGCTTGTAGCCTGCCTGGAACGCACGCGACACGATTTGAATCGCCTTGATCGAATCGCCGCCCAGGTCAAAGAAATTGTCCAAAGTACCTACAGTTGGCACGCCCAGGACGGACTGCCAGATCGCTACGAGTGCTCGTTCCGTTACAGTGCGTGGCACTGCATAATCCGCACCGCTGTGCAGACTGCCTTCCGGTGCAGGCAGTGCCTTGCGGTCGATTTTACCGTTCGGTGTCAGCGGCATCTGCTCCAACCAGATGAAATACGACGGCATCATATAGCTTGGCAGCTCTTGTCCCAGCTCCTGCCTCAGCTCATTAGCTCCAAGCTCTTGACTCGCCACGTAGTACGCCACTAGCTGGGTTTGACCCGTTTCGTCCGTGCAGGCCATGATGACCGCTTCTTGTACGGACTCCATCTGCAGCAGCTGCGATTCGATCTCGCCCAGTTCGATCCGGTAGCCTCTGATTTTCACTTGATGGTCCATCCGACCCAAATATTCAATCTTGCCATCCGGCATCCATCTTGCCAAATCGCCTGTACGATACATCCGCTCATGGTCTGCCTTGTCACCAGCAAACGGATTATTTACAAATTTCTCGGCCGTCAGTTCTTCACGTTTCCAATACCCACGGGCCAATCCTTCCCCGGCAATACATAACTCACCCGGCACACCGACTGGCTGCAACTCCCCATTCGCATTCATGATAAATATTTGGGTATTCGCGATAGGGCGTCCAATGTTAATTTGTTGAGCATGGGTCAGTTCCTGCACAGTCGACCAAACTGTCGTTTCTGTAGGTCCGTACATATTGTAAATACGGGGACCGTTTATTTCTTGCAGTGCTGCGAGCAGCTTGGACGGAAGGGCTTCGCCCCCGACCATAATTGCCTTCACGCCTTGCAGCGCGCGGGAGCCTGCTTCATGACCCAGCAGCATTTGCACCCGGGATGGTGTCATTTGCAACATCTCAATATGATGATGAGCAATCAATTCACCTAGTGCCTGAGGATTCACCTGATGCTGGCTGTCGCCAAGCACGACCGTCATTCCACCCAGCAGAGGCAAGATGGTTTCCAAGACAAAAATATCGAATGAAATGGTCGTCAGTGACAAAATGGTTTGGCTGGCTTCAAAGTCAATGACTTCGCGCATCCCTGTAATAAAATTGAGGACCGAGCGATGCTGGAGCATAACTCCTTTCGGATTTCCAGTCGAACCAGACGTATAGATGACGTATGCCAAATGCTCTGGCTGGGCAATTGTCTCCAGGTTGCCGTTCTCTCCCTGATACAATTCTTTATCTTCAAGAAATATTGCATTGGCGTGGTAATGATGCTCTTCCAACAGATCACGACTGGTCAGAAGCACTGTGGCCTCGCTATCTTCCAGCATGTATGCAATACGAGAGGACGGAAATTCGGGATCAATTGGCACATAAGCACCACCTGCTTTTAGAACGGCCAGCAGACCTACGATCATTTCCACTGAGCGATGCACCATCAGGCCGACCAGTTTGTCAGGTCCTACTCCCTGTGCTTGAAGTATGCGTGCCAATGAGTTGGCCCGTTCATTCAGTTCCCGATAAGTCAGACTCTGATGTCCAAACACCAATGCCACCTGGTCTGGCGTATATTCTACCTGCTCCTCGAACAGCTGATGGATCGTCTGTTTGCATGGGAATGCACAAGCGGTGTCATTAAATGCTGCTGTAATCTGTTGTTTTTCCGCTGCTGTGACTAATTCCAGCTCTTCAACCCCAACATGCGGGTTGAGCGAAATTTGCTCCAGCAGACGTGCGAAATGCCCATATAGACGCTCAATGCCTGCTTGATCAAAGCTGAGCGTGTTATACATAAAACGAATTTTAATGCCTTCTCCCGGCATAACGACGACGTTCAGATCGTAATTGGTTTCCTCTGTAGACACCACATTCGAAATTGTGAAGGGCTCCAGTCCTTCACTGCCCAACTGCTCTACCTGTTGCTCCACCGGATAATTTTCAAATATCATAATATGATTGATTAAATCCTGTTTCTGCTCGGTCAGCGCCTGAATTTCATACAGCGGGAACGCATCGTAGGCATTGGAAGCCAGCGCCTGCTGCTGGGTTCGTTTCATCAGCTCGACAAAGGTTTCGCCTTGTTCAGACTGCACACGCACTGGAATCGTATTAATAAAT
Source organism: Paenibacillus sp. lzh-N1 (assembly GCF_002872435.1). Classification (NCBI taxonomy): domain Bacteria; kingdom Bacillati; phylum Bacillota; class Bacilli; order Caryophanales; family Paenibacillaceae; genus Paenibacillus; species Paenibacillus sp. lzh-N1. Next base: position 4,649,166 of record NZ_CP025696.1, read on the forward strand.
AGCCCGATCATGTGCTCTACACCTGGAATATCCCCTGGTCGACCAGACACAACGCTGCCGAACACGACATCCGTACTGTTGTTATATTTTTGCAACAAGACGCCCCATACCGTCTGAATCAGCGTATTGATCGTGACCTGATTTTGCTTCGCCACCCGTTCAATCTGGGCAACCAGCTCTGGCTGGAATTCGCAATCCAGATCTTCAGCGATATATTCCCCGACGTGCATCGATTTGGGCTGTGTTTTTTGCTGTGGAAGCGTAATTTGCTGCTCGTAGTCCGCCAGATACCCACTCCAGTATTGCAAGGCCGCCTCACGGTCCTGACGCTCCAACCATTCGATAAATCGGCTGAACGGCGTGACTGGCTCCAGCGCTGGCTCATGACCCGCGCGCAGTGCCAGATAGCTACCGAATACCTCCTGTGTAATAAAGGACAAGCACCAGCCATCCATCAAAATGTGATGGAAGCTCCAGATAAAGTGATACGTTTCATCCCCGGTTTGCAGGATGGAGATACGAATGAGTGCGCCCTCTGCCAGATGGAATCCTTTTGCTTTATCTTCGATGACAAAAGCTTCAACACGAGCTGCTCGTTCCTCTTTTTCCAGTCCGCGCAGGTCTTCATAATATAATTGTCCGCTACGGTTGCGAAAAACGACCTGTACAGGCTCATCCTTCCATGAACTGATAAAGTTCGTCCGCAATGCCTCATGACGCTGTACGAGCAAATCAAAACTTTTACCGAAAGTGACCACATCAAAACGCCCGTTCAGCTCAAAGGTGGCCTGCTCAAAATAAGCCGCCGAATTCTCATCCATCAAGCTGTAAAAGAGCATCCCCTTTTGCATCGGCGTCAAGGCATACACATTTTCCAGCTCGCCCAGATCTCGCGTATCTTCCACCAATTGCTCCAGCTCATCCAGCGTTACATGGTTTAACAGGACATCACTTGGGGTTAGCATCGTTCTTTCTTGGGCAACACAGTGATGAATCACCTCACGCAAGCCAGATGCCAACAGCTCTCCAAGCCGTTCAATCGTTTCATGACGGAATTGTGTTGTGCCGTAGCGAATCGTGAACATCAACTCGCCATCTTCGATCACTCCATTGATATCCAGCGCAAAATCCATAGTCGCGTTCGTGCTGACAGGCACACCGATAGAATAGGCGGAAGGCTGTAGATCATTGCCTTTATAATCCTGATCGAATTGGCCCAAATAGTTAAAACTGATCTCAGGCTGAGCCTGTAACCGCACGCCTGCTTTCTCCAGCATATTCATATCTGACAGGTATCGTAAAATACCGTAGCCGATGCCTTTTTGCGGAATATGACGCAGCCCTTCCTTGATCCTTTTGATCAGACGAGCGGTATGTCCCCCTTGTCCCAAACTTCCATCCAGTACAACCGGGAACTGGCTCGTAAACCAGCCGACCGTGCGTGTAATATCCACATCCGGTACAATGGCTTCCCGTCCATGGCCCTCCAGATTGACCAGCACCCGTTCGGAACCAGACCAGTCATAGACTGCTTTTCCGAGCGCAGCCAGCAACAGGTCATTCATTTCCGTGTTGTACGCGCGATGAGCTTGTTTGAGCAGCTGCTCGGTTTCCTGCTTCGTCCAGCGGACCGTCACAACCTCACTGTCTCCAAGCCGTGCATTGTCATTTGCAAAATCCTTCGGCAAAGGCTTCGCAAGGCTAGCTTCTGCTTGTTCGATATGCTGCCAGTAAGCAAGCTCCCGCTCCATCGTCGCACTGCTGGCATAGGCTGACAGCTGTTTGGCCCATACCTGGAATGAATCTGTTTTATGCGGCAGTCGGATCGCTGTGCCGGTTTGACCTGCAACAGCCTGCTCATAACCGGATGCCAAATCTTCCAGTAGAATACGCCACGATACACCGTCCACAACCAAATGATGAATGACGATTAGCAAATGGTCGCCCTCAGCGCAGTGGAACAGACCAAGCTTCACAAGTGGACCCTCACTCAAATGAATGCTGGCTTGAATTTCACTCGCCTTGGCTTCAACAGCGGTGGATTCGTCTTCCACTGCGCTGAAATCTACAATGTCCAGCGTGTATAGCTCGCCTTCCGCTATACTGCGGTTCCAAGCGACATAGCCCTGCTCCGCCTCACGGAATACCGTGCGCAATGCGTCATGATGCTGGACCATACGGTCCATCGTACGGCGCAGCGCGTCGACGTCAAAGCGCCCAGCTCGATACAGCATCATCGCCTGGTTGCTGTGGTGCAGGTCAGCCGGCTGCTGCTCGAAGAACCATCGCTGAATAGGTGTCAGTTCCACCGGGCCTACTGCCTCTTCCTGACTGGCCATCTTGCCATCTGTACGAAGCAAAGGACTGAGTGCCGCTACCGTCGGATTACTGAAGAGATCCTTCATGTTCAATCGATAGCCTGCTTGCATCAATCGGGACGAGACTTGCAAGGCTTTGATCGAATCGCCACCCAGCTCAAAGAAGTTATCCTGCGTGCCTACGGCTTCCACGCCCAGTACTCCAGCCCATACCGCAGCCAGTACTTGCTCCACTGTGGTACGCGGGGCTACATAGGCTGCTCCCGTATAGATGCTGCCTTCTGGCTCCGGCAAAGCCTTGCGGTCGATTTTGCCGTTGCTGGTCAGCGGGATGGTCTCCAGTCGCATCAGACGTGCAGGCACCATGTGTGCTGGCAGTCCGGCTTCCAGCTCGGTCTGTACTTCCTCCATCCGCAGCTCGGCTTCTCCCGTGATGTATCCGCACAAATATTTGTTTCCACGCTCGTCCGTCCGGTCGATGACTACGGCTTGACGCACACCTGGCACTCGCTGGATCGCCGTTTCAATCTCGCCCAGCTCAATCCGGTATCCCCGGATTTTGACCTGGTAGTCCATCCGGCCGATAAAGTCCACATTACCGTCCGGCATCCACCGCGCCAAATCGCCGGTGCGATACAAACGTTCCCCCGGTACGTACGGGTTCGCTACGAATTTCTCAGCGGTCAGATCCGCACGGTTCAGGTACCCCCGTGCCACCCCGGCTCCACCAATGCACAGCTCGCCCAGTACGCCGATCGGCACTGGAGTCAGCTGGCTGTCCACAATGTAGAAGCGTGCGTTCAGCCATGCCTGGCCAATCGGCACATGGCCACTGCTTGGCAGCTTCGACAGCTCTTCGTCGTAGAAGCTGGAGTCAATCGCCGCTTCGGTGACGCCGTAGCTGTTCATGATGCGGATATCTGCGCCAAACCGTTCTTGCAGCACCCGGTAGTCCGTCACGCTGCAACTATCCGAGCTGGTGATCAGCAGTTCCATGCTGCTCATGTCAAGGCCCTGTTCATGCACATGCTGCATAAACGGTACGATCAGGGCCGGAGTCGATTCGAACACGGTAATCTGGTAATCACGAATCCAGCCGTACAGACGGCTTGGATCAATGCGGTCATCTTTCGGACAAATGACCATCGTGCCCCCGTTATAGAGCGTCCGTGCAATATCGCCGACGAACACGTCGAAGGAGAAGCTGGCCAGTTGCAGCAGTCGTACTGGGAACTGGTTCAGACGGTAATCCCGGCGATACGCCGCAGCCGTATTCACCAAGCTGCGATGTTCGATCATGACGCCCTTCGGACGTCCGGTTGTCCCAGACGTGTATATCACATATGCCAAATCGTGCGGTTCATTGATCGGTTCGATATCCGTGACATCCCCGGTGTACAGCGACTGATCGTCCAATGCCAATACAGTACGCAGACGCAGTCCTGTTGCCGGTTCGGATGCTTCTTCGTTGTCAGACTTCGAATCTGATTTCAAGCTTACGCCTTCACTCAGGCTGTCTCTTTCCATCGTTTCAGCGCCAGCCGCTGTTTCCCATTCACCCTCAGTCTGCCCTCCGACCAAGGCCTGCCGACTTGCCTCCAGCCAACCCTGTGCACGCTCTTGCAAACCGGTTTGCGTTAGCAGCACCGTCGCACCACTGTCCTCCAGCATAAAGCGAATCCGATCGGACGGATAATCCGCATCCAGCGGTACATATGCGCCTCCGGCTTTCCACACCGCCAGTACGCCGACCAGCATGTCCACCGAGCGTTCACTCAAAATACCGACAATGGACTCGCGTCCAATGCCCTCATTCCGCAATCTACGAGCAAGCTGGTTTCCACGCTCGTTCAGCTCGCGGTACGTAAACTGCCGTTCCTCGTATACAACGGCCACGTGATCCGGCACAAGCTGTGCCTGTTCTTCCACATAGGCGTGGAACAACAAATTAGATTCTTTTTCATCAGTCCACGCAGCTACGCCTACTGATCCAAAACCATCGATGATTTTTGCTTTTTCCGCAGCAGTCACCAATTCAAGCTCATCTACCCGTGCATCTGGTCTGTGAATCGCTTCTTCAATCATATGCAGCAAATGCTCACGGATTTGCTCTACAGCTGCACGTTCCAACACTCGCGCGTTGTACTCCAAATGGAAATGAATTTCATCACCCGGCACAACGGTAATGTTGAAATCATAGTTCGTTTGCTCTGACATGGAAGCATTGGCAATCGTAAAGCCATTCGCACCACGGCTACCCATCTGCTCCATGCGCTGTTCCACCGGGTAGTTTTCAAACACCATAATATGATTCACTAGATCCTGTTTCTGCTCGGTCAGGGCCTGAATGTCATACAACGGATAGGTTTCATAGGCACGGGAAGCCAGTGCCAGCTCCTGGATCTGCTTCATTAACGCAGCAAAAGTCATATCTTTCTCACTGTGAATCCGTACAGGAACCGTATTAATGAACAACCCAATCATTTTGTCTATGCCCGGAATATCTGCTGATCTACCAGATACGACACTGCCAAATACCACATCCCGGCTGTTGTTATACCGCTGCAGTACAACGCCCCACGCTGCTTGCAAAAGTGTGTTGACCGTCACTTGCTTCTGCTTAACCAGCTTGTTCATCCGCTCCGTCACTTCACGGCCCAGTGTAAACGAAAGCTTGTCCGCTTCATATGCTTTTGCGTGACCGTCCAGCTGTTTGACCTGCGGCAATACCGTCTGCTGCTCAAAGCCCGCAAAATAATCACGCCAGAACCGTTCAGCCTCCGTCTTGTCCTGCCGATCCAGCCATTCAATATATTCGCTGTATGGTGTTACCGGGGCAAGCTCCGGCTTGCGGTCTTCGAGGATGGCAAAGTACGTATTAAATGCTTCCCCTACAACCAGGAACAAGCACCAACCGTCCATCAAGATATGATGGAAGCTCCACACAAAGCGGTACGACTCCTCGCCTGTACGTAAAATAGACACCCGCATCAGCTCTCCTGAGCTGAAATGAAAGCCTTCGGCTTTGTCGCGCTCAGCAAAATCAGCAATGTACGCGTCCTGCTCTTCTTGTCCCATCAAGCGTATATCTTCAAAACGGAACCCGGCAGGTTTGTGTCGATACACCACCTGTAAAGGCTGTTCATTCCAGCCGCTATAAAAATTCGTTCTGAATATTTGATGGCGATCCACCAGTTGATTGAGGCTTTCGGCAAAAGTCTCCACTTGAAAGCTGCCTTGTAGATCAAATGTCGCCTGCTCAAAATATGCCCCGGATTGCGGCTCCATGAAGCCGTGGAACAGAATGCCTTTTTGCATGGGTGTTAACGAATAAATGTTTTCCAGTTCTCCCGCAGCAGCCGTCTGCTCTACAATATGATCCAGCTCTACAGCCGTCAGTCCTCGAAAGGACAAGTCGCTTGGGGTCAGCTCCGGCAACTCTTTGGCCACACAGTGATCCAACACCTTACGCAAGCTCTCCTGCAGCAGATCAGCCAGCTTTTTGATTGATTTTTTCATGAACATTTTGTTGCTGTAGCTGATCGTCAGCTCCAGTGCACCGTCCGTGATCATGCCGTTAATATCCAGCGCATATCGCTTGGTCAATGTGTCACTCATGGAAGCCCCGATGGAATAAGGAGACATGCGGAATGCATTATTTTTCAAATCCTGATCGAATTGTCCGAGATAGTTAAAACTGATTTCCGGCTCGGCAACAAAATTTGCTTTCCCTTCTCCGTCAGCAAGATATCTCAAAATCCCGTATCCAATCCCTTTATGCGGCAAACGGCGCAGCCCTTCCTTGACGTTCTTGACACGCTGTCCCACATTCCGGTCTTCGCCCATATCCAGTACAACTGGGAATTGGCTGGTAAACCAACCGACCGTGCGCGAAATATCCATATCCGGCAAAATGGCTTCCCGTCCGTGACCCTCCAAGTTTACAAGCACCTGACGGATGCCTGCCCACTCCTGAATGGCGATGCCCAGAGCTGTCAGCAGCAGGTCGTTTGCTTCTGTATTGTAGGCCCGATGAGCTTGTTTCAAGAATTGTTCCGTTTCTTCGACCGTCCACGCTACGGTCAGTGTTCGATCATCACGAAGCTGTGGCTTGGCCTGAGATTTACGAGTGTAATCCTTAGGCAATGCCTCTTGAGCAGCACCAGTTCGCTCCACCTGCTCCCAATACGCACGTTCCTTCTCCAACGCGGCGCTGTTCGCATAAGCTGCCAGTTGATCTGCCCATAGGCGGAAAGAATCCGTCTTATTAGGCAAGCGGACAGACTCGCCCCGTAAAGCCTGCTCATAGCCGGATGCCAGATCCTCCAGCAAAATACGCCATGATACGCTGTCGACCACCAAATGGTGGATTGTCACCAACAAATGGTCTCCATCAGTACAACGGAACAGAGCGAGCTTTACCAGCGGTCCTTCAGACAAGTTTATGTTGTTTTGAATTTCAGTTCCTTTCGTTTCAATCTTCGTGCTCAGGGTGACTTCATCCGTCAAATCCCTAAAGTCCAGCACGTCCAGATGATACAGCTCGCCTTCCTGTATTCCGCGATTCCACGCTTGGTAGCCTTGCTCGGTCTTCCTGAACACCATCCGCAGTGCATCGTGGTGCTCCGTCAACTGGATTAACGCTTGATGCAAAGCAGCTTCGTCAAAGCCCTGCTCCCGGTGCAGCATAACCGCCTGATTAAAATGATGCGCGTCCACTTGCTCCTGTTCAAAGAACCAATGATGGATCGGAAGCAATGCCGTTTCCCCGCTCACTTCTCCCTGATCTGCCATACGACTTGTCATAAGTGGTGCCAATGCTGCGATGGTTGGACACCGAAGCAGATCCTTCATATCCAGCTTGTAGCCTGCCTGGAACGCACGGGATACGATTTGAATCGCCTTGATCGAATCGCCGCCCAGGTCAAAGAAATTGTCCAAAATACCGACGGTTGGCACGCCCAGGACGGACTGCCAGATCCTTACGAGTGCCTGTTCCGGCGCAGTATGGGGCGCTTCATAATCCGCTCCGCTTTGCTGACTGCCTTCCGGTGCTGGCAGGGACTTGCGGTCGATTTTACCGTTCGGTGTCAACGGCATTTGCTCCAACTGAATGAAATACGACGGCACCATATAGCTTGGTAGCTCCCGCCCCAGCTCACTTCTCAGTTTACTGGCTTCCATTGCTTGACTGGCCACATAGTATGCCACCATTTGTTTTTGGCCCGTTGTTTCGTCCACACGAGCCACGACGGCCGCTTCTCGTACCGACTCCACCTGCAATAGCTGCGATTCGATCTCGCCCAGTTCGATCCGGTAGCCCCGGATTTTCACCTGGTGATCCATCCGTCCCAAATATTCAATGTTGCCGTCCAGTGTCCATCTCGCCAAATCGCCTGTACGGTACATCCGTTCATAACCTGCTTTATCTCCGGCAAACGGATTATTTACAAATTTCTCTGCCGTCAGATCTTCCAGATTCCAATACCCACGGGCCAAGCCTTCCCCTGCTATACATAACTCGCCCGGCACACCGACTGGCTGCAATTCCCCACTCGCATTGATGATATATATTTGGGTATTCGCGATGGGACGTCCTATATTAATTTCTTGAGCATGAGTAAGTTCCTGTACGGTCGACCAAACCGTCGTTTCTGTAGGTCCATACATGTTATAAATACGGGGGCCATTTATTTCTTGCAGTGCTGCGAGCAGCTTGGAAGGAAGGGCTTCACCTCCCACCATGATTTCCTTTACGCCCCGCAGCGCGCGGGAACCAGCTTCATGATCCAGCAGCATCTGCAGCCGGGATGGTGTCATTTGCAACATCTCAATAGAATGATGGGTAATCAACTCACCAAGCGCCTGAGGATCCACTTGATGCTGGTGATCGCCAAGCACAACCGTCATTCCAGCCAATAGCGGTAAGATAGTTTCCAAGACGAAAATATCGAATGAAATGGTCGTGAGTGACAAAATGGTTTTACCAGCTTCAAAGTCAATGATTTCACGCATCCCGGTAATAAAGTTGAGTACCGAACGATGCTGGAGCATAACTCCTTTCGGATTACCAGTCGATCCAGAGGTATAGATGACGTAAGCCAACTGCTCTGGGTGAGAAATCACCTCCAGGTTGCTGCTGTCTCCCTGATACAATTCTGCATCCTCAAGAAACATGGTATTGGCCTGACAATGGTGCTCTTCTGCCAAATCACGACTGGTCAGAAGCACTGCAGCCTTGCTGTCTTCCAGCATGTATTCAATACGAGATGACGGAAATTCGGGATCAATCGGCACATAAGCACCGCCTGCTTTTAGAACAGCCAGCAAGCCTACGATCATTTCCACTGAGCGCTGCATCATCAGGCCGACCAGCTTGTCAGGTCCTACTCCCTGTGCTTGAAGCATTCGGGCCAATGAATTCGACCGTTCATTCAGTTCCCGATAAGTCAGACTCTGACTTCCAAACATAACCGCTGTCTGATCTGGTGTACATTCTGCCTGTTTCTCGAATAGCTCATGAATCCCCACATCGTCTGGAAAGGGAACTGTGGTCGCATTAAATACATTCATAATTTGTGCCCGCTCTTTGTCACTCATCAGTGACAACTCCTGAATCCGCTGCTGTGGCCCTTTCACCATATGCTCTACCACACTCAAAAATTGGTGAATCATTCGGGCGATTTCCTGCTCGCTGAACAGCTCGGTCCGATAATCCAGTTGCAATACAAGTTTATCGTCATCCAGCATGTCAATCATGGCAATATCAAAGTCACTCACCGTATCTCCGCAGAAATCGGTATGCACCTGCTGAACAGCTTCATCAAAACGAGAGAAGCTCAGCGTACGGTACTGAATGGTAACGCCAAACAGGCGGCCAATATCCGTGCCGCTTTGTTGTTCACGCAAATCCTGTATGATTTTGTTATACGGATAACGCTGATGCCGCAAAATGGACGACTGCTCCTTGCCAACACCCTGTAGGAAAGTAAGCAGCTCGGATTCCGGCTCAACTTGCAAACGTGTAGCCACAGTGCTGACGAACATGCCCATTGTATTTTTTTCCTTCTTCAACGTACGGTTAGCATACAATGTACCAACCGTTAAATCTTGTTCACCTGTCGTTTTATGTAAATAAATATACAGAGCAGCCAGAAAAAATGTAAAAATACTGATGTTATGCGCCTCGCAAAAAGCCGTGACACCACGATATAATTCGTGCTCCAGTGTATAGGTCTCCCGGCGTGCAGCCGTGCTTACTGTGAGCGGATTGTACGATTTTAAACCTGTAACCTCCGGCAAATTGGCAAATTTCTCCGTCCAGTACATCTTATCCTTTTGATAGCGTTCTGATTGCTCATAGCTTTGCTCTGTCTGAATAAAATCGAGATATGAGTTCGCTGGGACCGGCGCATCTGAACCTGTACCATGCACAATATTCATATAATTTCCCGTAATTTCATTAATGGCCTGCTCCATGGTAACGCCGTCAGAAATAATATGATGCATCTTGAAACTAAACCAGGTATCTTCTGCCCCCAGCTGCAAAATAACAAACCGATACAGCTGCGAATCCAGTAAGGGGAACGGCTGTGCGTTATGATGACTCACCCATAGCTCAGCTTCCTCCTGGGTTACCTGAAGGGTTTCTATGCTTTGATTAGCAAACGGCTCAACATATTGATAGGGAATGCCGTCCCGAACCGTGATTTTGATACGAAAAGAATCATTTCGTGCAATAACCCGGTTCATTGCCTGCTGCAATGCATCTATGCGAACCGTTCCCTTGATTTTAACAGTAGTAATAATCGTAGACGTGTTGCGATTGGGATACACAAGCTCCGTGTACCAAATACGTTGCTGTGGCTGGCTTAATGCAAACAATTGAACATCGTGCTGAGTCATACGTCCCTCTCCTCGCAAAATAGATATGTGTAAAAGTAACTCTGCTAAAATGACCGCCCTTGGCAAGAAACGGTCATGCGATCCTTTTTTCCGGCATTGAATTACCAATGGAAGTCGGCAAAAGCGACCACTCCTGATATACCATTGAGATCTGAGTTCGCATACTTGTTGTAGCAGTTTGATGATCGTGCTTTTGCCGCCACGGCACGCGACGACAATCGTTACCGTTTCTCCTTCTCCTATCTGAAAGCTGGTTTCCTTCAGCCCCCCGGAGCTTCGAAGAGCTGATTTTAATCGAAATAAGCACATCTTCTTTTTCATCGCTCACACTTTCGCAGTGCAAGCTTTTTTTAGTTGGGCGGTCATGGTGAAAAAACTCTGACTCTGGATGTATGAATATGTGCATGGAATGGGAACATTTTCGAATTATGCTGTGAGTGCATCTTGGTGGTGGGTTGTAGAATGGTTGCCGCAATGTTAACAACGTAGTGTGTCGTGATGTGTGCTGTCTGAATCTTGGCTTGAGGGTATCGATGCTACGAGACGCATGAACTGCTGCAGCGTGATTAGGAGCGTAATTCTAGGCTGAAAGGAGCTAAAAATACTCACGACTGCGCTTATGACTTCCTGATTTTGTACATGGATGAATTACAGTACTTCTTCCGGTGTTCTCTGCATCAAACGAAGCTCTTTGGTGAAAGATTAATCTGAATAAAATTGGAGTTGTCTTTGGAATATGGAAGACGTGGGACGGATTTACCGGAAATTTTTTAAAAACCAAACAAGAGACGACCGAGTTGCCATACAAATTTCTCACATCCTCTTTCCGTCCACAATATAACAATAAATCCTTATATATCTTCTTTTCTCCCAATACTTTCTAGCTATTTTAAATATACAAACTTTAAAACCGATTAACATGGGACATAAGTTCTAATTTGATAGATTTCATAAAATTAATAAACAGCCCATATTATTCTATTATTTTTATATCTTTAAATGCAAGAATTCCACTTTTTTATTAAATTGAATACTAACTACGACAAGTTAATATGATTTAGAACAAAATTTTTGATTTTATAATCGATAAAATAAAAATGCTGTGTGCTTGCATGAAGTCCAAAACCCTTGTACCAAAACACATTTTACGTTACATATCATTAACACAAATATAACAAGCCGATCCTGACACCATCCGACAAATTTCAACTTTTTCAGCAATATTCTTTAACTACCTAAATCATGGGATTTATTTACTCAAGCTGAATTAATTCAAAATTAATAACTCTTCACTTTTTAAATAGATAGTGATTTTTTTAGATCTTTTGAACTAATTACCGAGCAAAATTTTCTTTAAATTTTCTCTCAGAATTTCGATTTAGGTTAAATATTCTCTCATTTGAGCTATAAACTCTATTTTTTTTATTAATAGAAACGTTTGGATTTTTCATTAAAAGTTTAGATTTTCAGAAAATTTATAACTTTTGGACCATTTCTTTTGTGAAACTTATTGACCCAAAAACATAAAATAGCAAGTCTCCATGTGGCAAGAAACTTGCTATTTTTTAAGTTTTGACGAGTTAATCCTTTATTAATGAAGTGAAGATTGACACAGCAAAAGTACTGAACATATTTGTCGTTGTGATGATTACTTTATACAAATCGAATCGTTTTTGTGATGAGCGCATCACGACCGAGTAAACCTTCTGCGCTGTGATCAGAAGGGATAAAACCTGCATACGCGTGATTTTGTGGAAATCAACTATATGTATACAGGCAGCTGTACCCAGTATATTAATAATGAAAAATCGAACTAAAAAAAGACCACATTATCATAATGGATAAGGATGTGGTCCAAAAGATTGACTATATTGGTGAAGAAGACATTTTGATAAAGATTTTAGTGCATGATAAATTTTAGAAAGTTACATCTACATCCAAATGTCCTTTTTTTCTTAAAGTTAAGTGCACAGATTTTCATAAAAAAGCAGTCTTGTTCACAACCCCCGAAGCCCTTATATTGATCAGAACAATCGCTATATGGGATTAGCAAATAAATTATATACCCTCTCTGGGAAGGAATTAATGGAGACACCCATGATGAGGAATATGGAAGATTTGGATCCATTGGGTATTGAAGATTTAAGTAGTTCGTTTATTCTATTTTCCTAGCAATACTGACCAGTTAGGGTCTTTGTATCGTTTATCCACTACTTCCCTTACCAGGGTAAGCTGATCTAGCTTCATAATCCGAAATTCGTAAGGCTGCTTTGCCCTACGATCCCCCATACTGATATATCCCTCTCTCCAATGATCAGTCAGCGTATTTTCAAACGATGATCCCCCCACCGCACTTACGTCATACTGCTTACCTGCTGAATCAAATGCTCTCCACTCCTCATGCATTATTTCATTATCCATTTTCCCGTAGAATGAGATGACAGTTTCATATGCGCCTTTGTTGACTTGCGATTTCTCAAGTGAAGCCCTAACCAACTCCAGTCTATCATTCATTATTTTAAAAGTTTTGGGCTTAGTCAGCTCCGATGGTCTAAAGGAAATCTTGTTTCCGTCCATTTCTGCAACCGAATATGCATCCAGAACAAAGCGGTATGGTTTATCCTCAGGCAGGTACTTGAAGGTATAACTCCAATGCATTTTTCCGTTTCCAATAACTCTACGATCAGATGTCATTAAGCTGTCCCTGTAATTCTTTTTTCTTGGATTCACCGAGTGAATCTCTTGCCCACCCGTAGTTTCGAAATGAAAGCTCAACATCTGCTTTTTCCATAAATCACCGGAGGATCTTGTCATTGCCGCATCATCAAGTTCAGTCTCCAGTTCGAAACGTACTCCTTGCACCATTCTCGTTAGTCTTTTTAATGTAACCGTCATTCCGTGCGGCGTTGTGTAACTACCTTCCAGCTCCTCTATTTTGTTCTGCTTGTTTGCCTTTTTCATATCAATGTCAAAGCTAAAGTCCCAATTTCCTTTTATTAAGGTTTCGCTCCTTTGTCCAAGCGATCCAATACTCCCTTCTATCGTGATCTTATCTGTTTTCAGCGGATCACTAAAGAAATCAACCATATAATAAAAATCACTCGTGTACCCCATATCGTACATGCTGCCCACTACGTTTCCTTTATCATCTTTGATCGTAATTTTATTCGCTTCGCCAATGGCCAGTTTGTGGCGATCATGCTTTCCATTTTCATCAAAAAGTTGAAGTGCAATTGTCACTCGGGTAGGATCAGCAACAGCTTCATTAATCACCAACGTGTAACCTTTGTCCTTCACCTTAATATGAGGATTAATCACCAATCCCAATTCCTGTGCACGCATAAGTCCGATATCCGGATTGTCCTTGGCAAATAAAGACCTGAATACTTCAGCAAATGTAGGAACGTTAAGGATAGAAACTGCACCCAGAACGAAAAAGAAAGCAACGGCCGCTGCTGCCCATCTCCATCTTTTAAGGAAGGATCTCTTTTTCATATTCTGATCAGAAAGTGATGAAAGGGCGTATCCCACCGCGTTCTCTACTGTATTAGGAATGACCAAGTCTTGTGCTCTGGACTTTAGAAATTGTTTAAGCATAGGGTCAACCGGATCATGATAGTTCATACTTGGCTTCTCCCTCCCCAAGGGCTAACTCGGATAATTGCTGTCTGGCCCTAAATAAGCGTGATTTTACTGTCCCTTCGGATACATTGAGCACTTTGGATATCTCTTTGACCGATAAATCCTCAATATAAAAAAGCGTCACTGTAGTTTGAAGTTGTTCATCCAGTCCATCAATTACCCCAAACAGCTCGATTTGTTCATAATCACCCTTATATGATGACTTTCTTATATCATAAGGGACAGGGGATACTCTCTTCTTTTTCCTGATAATCCGATTACACTCGTTGATCAAAATCCGAATGATCCATGTTTTAAAATAAGCAGGCTCTTTCAGTCTATGTACATTTGAAAAAGCTTTGGCAATGGTCTCCTGTATAGCATCTGCACAATCTTCTTCGTTTTTAACGATTGATCTTGCTATTACATATAGGCTTTGTTGGACAGCTCGTATAACATCCACGAATGCTTCCTTGTCTCCTTGTGTTGCCAAGCTCTGCTTTCTCTGTTAAATCCATGCAATGGCCCCCCTTTCCTTCTAAAGTTTATCTATAAATTAGATCATCAAGGATTTGATTTGGTTCACAAGAAATTAAAAAAATTTCTCTTTTAAACAAAATGTATAAAATACGGTTCTATATAGAAACCGTTTAATATGGTAGATGCCATAATCCTTTCCCACTACACAAAGCCGCAGCCGATTAAGGTGACTTCCCAAGCTTGATATAACTCAAATACATCTCCCCGTATTTCTGAGTATCTACGATTTCTTATATACTCCTTTGCATTGAGATTAGTTTTATTTATATAACTAAATCGAAGCAATCTAGCATGTATGAGGTTCTGAATATACTTGGTTGAATTATCATCTAGACAAGTATGGATAAATGCATCTATTTAAGTGTATACATCCCGAGATTTTTCTCATTTTATATGGACTAATATGTGAAACATCTAATCACCTTCAAACTGATTTAGAAAGGTTTTGTGGTTAGTGCAAATTTAAGATACCTTTGCTTTGCCTTCTAAGGGATCACTATATGATACCTTGTATGCGGGACATCACTTATTTACTCATTGCTATGGCCAAGACAGGCCTTGACCTCATGCGGATATATGTATCTTTCGTCGAATGGGCTTAAAGGCTTTTGTAGTCGGTTTTATTAGCTCGATTCCGCTTTCCCTCATGGGATATGTATCGTTGAAAATGCTGAACCTAGATTGATGAAAGTCAACTGTAATGTTTCTCAATGGATTATGTACCTGCTTGAACCATGTGGTACGATACAATTAAATACTTAATGAAAGACAAGGTGCAATCGATGGAACTCCATGAACAAGACGACAAATATCATGAATTAGATAATAAGGCCAGTATCATATATAAATTTGTTATGACGTATAGCGATTTTATTAAAGCCATTCGGGACTACGGTACTGGCGAAGAGATCAACATGGTCGAAGTGCACACCCTGGCAGAAAAAAAGAAATGGATGGGACATTGAGAAAGAATGGATTTTATTCACCCCTGGAATCATTCCTGCACTGAACTTTATCGTGGAGATGTTCTGCAATAAAGGAGATAAGGTCATTATTCAAAGCCCGGTGTACTATCCCTTCCTAAACATTATCACAAATAATGGATGCCATATTGCAAACAATCCGCTAATCTATGAACAAGGTGAATATAAAATCAATTTTGAAGAATTGGAAACAATCGCCCAGGATTCTAAAACGAAAATGATATTTCTGTGCAGCCCACATAATCCTATCGGCCGCGTATGGACTGAAGAAGAATTGAAACGTTTAGGTGAGATTTGTATTCGGAATAATGTGCTTATCGTTTCCGACGAAATTCATTCTGATCTGATCTTTAAGCCCAATCATCATACTCCTTTTGGAAAAATATCCGAAGAATTCAGAATGAACTCTATCGTATGTACATCTCCTTCTAAAACGTTCAATCTTGCAGGCTTGCAATTATCGAATATCATTGTTCCGAATGAAAGACTTCGGAACGAGCTGAACCACAAATTAACAACCATCGATATTGACCCGGGCTCTTTTGCAACTATCGCCCAAATTGCTGCGTACAATGATGGAGAAGAATGGCTTGTGCAGCTGCTTACCTATCTTGAGGAGAACCTGACTTTTATTGATCGGTTTGTGAAAGAACGCATGCCCAAAGTAAAATTGATCAAACCGGAAGCGACCTATTTGGCGTGGCTAGACTTTAGAGAGCTCGGGCTTTCGGATCTTGAACTGCAACAGTTAATGCAGAAAAAAGCCAAGGTTGCATTGGATGATGGATTTATCTTTGGCGCTGGCGGAGAGTTGTTTCAAAGAATCAACTTTGCTTGCCCTAGATCTTTGCTGCAACGAGCATTAGAAAGTATGGAAAGAAGTCTGCAAGGTCTCGATTAAGAGAATTTTAGTTATAGATTATCAATAGTCGCATATCTGCATAGATGTTTATAAACTTCATAATTGGAACAAGCATTTGTCCTTGACACGACACAAAAGCTTGTTCAATAAAACAAAAAAGCCGCTATGTGTGGTCATACCCCTGTCAAGTAGACAGAACTAAAAAGACATCTTTAAGCAGCAACCGTTTCTCGGTATTCAATCGGGGAACGGTTGTTTAATTTTTTCTGAAATCTATTTTCATTATAAAAAGAAATGTACTCCCGTACGTGTTGTTCTACCTCCGCTAGGGTTCCGGGTTTCGTTAAATAAATCTTCTCTGTTTTAAGATGGGAGAAGAAGGATTCTATACAGGCATTGTCTAGGCAATTTCCACGCCTTGAATGGCTCCCAAGCATGCCAAGCCGCTTAAGTTTGCGGTTAAACGGCTTGGAGGTATACTGAAAACCCTGGTCTGAATGGAGAATGACACCCTCCATGTTCACGTTCTTACTTAGAACGTCTAGCGTCTCGCTAACTAGAGCAAGGTCATTTCGTTCCGAAAGACGCCAAGCCACGATTTCATTGTTAAACAGATCTTGAATGACAGAGAGATATACAAACCGCTCTCCAGCTCGTATGTATGTAATATCGGTAACCAGCTTGGATAAAGGAGCATCTGACTGAAATTGTCGATCTAATCGGTTGGCATTTACCACAGATGCCTGTTTGCCAAAAAAGCGCCGCTTCTTTCGAATGACGGAACGGATCCCTAATTTCTTCATTAGGCGGTACACCTTTTTGTGATTGACTAAGATACCTTCTCTACGTAAAGCAACGGTCATCCGCAGATAACCAAAATAGGGATGGATCCGGTGGATCGACAACATATGCGATTCCAGAAGCTCTTCTTCTTGCTTACGCTGCTGGGTTGTTTGCTGAGTCTTTCTCCATTTATAATATCCTGCCCGAGAAACATGGGCTAATTCAAGTAACCATTTCAACGAATATCGTGTTCGCATTCCCTCAATAATTTCAAACCTCGCTTCTTTCCTCGTCACTCCTTGTGTAGATTTGGATACTGCTTTTTTAAATATTCAATCTCCGCCCGTAGATACGCCATCTCCTCTTCCATACTGGAAAATTTCGTTTTGGGTCGTCCCTGCCTTGTGGTCGTTGGCTGGAGGTTCTCCCCCGCTCGATGTTTCATCACCTAGCTTTGCACTTGGGATTTATTACGAATGTCCAATTGTTTCGTCACTTCACGAATACTCATATGTTCTTCGTTCTCCAACCGGACTGCCTCCATCTTTACATCTAAGGAGTATTGCCGGAATGTTTGTCCCTTTTTAGCCATGAAAAATCCCCTCCGTTCAACAAGATTAAGTCCATCTTAACAGATGTCTTTTCTCTCTTGTCTACTAGAAGGGGATAATACCAATGTAGCGACTTTTTTTGCTTCAACGTTCTTGTCCCTAGACATTTGTCCAGTTTCATGTGTTCCTATCGTTTTTCCCGAAAATTGTATTTTTCAGGATGCATGTTCAAACTGGCTGTTATATAAATCGGCATAGAATCCGCCTTTACCCAGCAATTCCTCATGATTACCCGTTTCGATAATGTTACCGTCCTTCATGACCAGAATCAGATCGGCGTTCTTAATCGTTGAGAGACGGTGGGCAATCACAAAAGAGGTTTTCCCTACAGTAAGTCGGTCCATCGCTTGTTGAATCAGCAACTCCGTACGCGTATCGACCGAACTTGTGGCTTCGTCCAGTATAAGCATAGGCGCATCTTCAATCATGGCTCTTGCAATGGTAATCAATTGCTTTTGGCCAGCAGAGAGATTGGCTTTGTCGTCTAGTACTGTATCATAGCCCTGCGGCAGAGTTTTAAGGAAGTTGTGCAGACCCACTGCTCTACATGCGGCTTCTACCTGTTCATCGGTAACATGGTCTTGGGAAAAGACGATATTCTCACGAATCGTTCCTTCAAACAGCCATGTATCCTGCAGTACCATACAGAATAATTTATGAACATTCTCACGTGTTAATTGGCTGATCGGAGTTCCATCAATATAAATTTCCCCTCCGTTCAGCTCATAGAACCGCATGAGCAAATTCACGAGCGTCGTCTTACCAGCACCTGTCGGGCCAACAATGGCGACTTTCTGACCAGCTTCAGCTTTCATAGAGAAGTCTTTGATAATCATATGGTCTTCGTTATAACCGAAACGAACATGTTTGAATTCAACATCCCCTTTGGCGTTATCTAGCTTCATGGTCTTGTCACTTTCATCTTTCAATTCTTCTTCATCCAGAAATTCGAATACACGTTCACTGGCAGCAGCCGCCGATTGCAAATTGGTTGCAGCCTGCGCCAACTGTGACAAGGGCTGTGTAAATAGACGAATATACACCATAAAGGCCACAATAGTTCCGATCGTTATAACATGTTGGTTCACCAGCAAAGCGCCCACGATACAGACCGCTACATAACCGAAATTCCCGATGAACATCATAACCGGCATCATCAGGCCAGACATGAACTGGGATTTCCATGCATTTGTATACAAGCGGCCATTAATGCCATGGAACACTTCCTTGGCTGCTTTTTCTCCGTTATATACCTTGACTACGTTATGACCAGCATAGGTTTCTTCAATATGACCGTTGATCTGGCCAAGCTCCGCTTGCTGTGCTACAAAATATTTTTGTGAATGCTTCATAATTACGGTCATCAGTGAAAAACCAATCAGCGTAGCTACAATCCCGGTAATGGTCATGATCCAGTTCGTATACAGCATCATAATCAATGCACCCACAAAGGTTGCCAAGGCGCTGACAAGTGTGCCGAGACTGTTGTTTAATGTTTGTCCAATGGTATCGACATCGTTGGTTACACGGCTTAGCACATTACCATAGCTCGTAGCATCAAAATGCTTCAAAGGCATATGATTAATTTTTCGGGACAGTTCTGTCCGCATCTTCTTTGTAAGGCGCTGTGACACGGTTACCGTAATGAATCCTTGGAAATAATTAAAGATAAGGCCGAGACCATATAAAACCACCAATACAAGAACAATCTTCTGAACAGCATTCACATCAATTCCTGTTACGATTCCTTCCTGGATCAGGTTGGCAATATCGCTGAGCTTATCCGGACCAATCACGTTGAAGACAGAACCGGCCAGCGCCAGCAGCATAGAGAGGATAATCATAGGCGCATAGGCCTTGATGTAGGATAAGAGCTGACGGATGTTCTTTTTAAAATCATTCGCTTTTTTACCAGTCCCCATCCCCTCCGTAGGACCTTTACCCATGGGACCTTGCTGTTTCATTTTGATATGCTCACTGTCGACGGTGTGTTCATTCTTGTCCATGTACGAGTTCCTCCTTCGAAAGCTGCGAATAAGCGATCTCCTGATAGGTGCTACAATTCGCCATCAGCTCTTCATGTGTGCCGTTTCCTACAATCTCGCCCTGGTCCAGTACGATAATGCGGTCAGCGTCCTTTATGGTGCCTATGCGCTGAGCAACAATGAGTGTCGTAGCATGGCCGGTTTCTTGTTTAAGCGCGGAGCGCAGAATCCGGTCTGTTCTGTAGTCCAGTGCCGAGAAGGAATCATCGAAGATATAAATCTCCGGCTGACGGTAGATGGCACGCGCTATGGACAGACGTTGCTTTTGACCACCGGACACATTCGCTCCACCTTGTGAAATCCGTCCTTCATACTGACCGTCCATTTTTTCGACAAACTCCGTACCTTGGGCAATCCCCACGGCGGCTTTGACGAGTTTCTCCGATGCTTCTGCCCTTCCGTTATCGCCATACGAAACGTTGGACGCCACTGTACCGCTGAAAAGTACGGCTCTCTGTGGGACATACCCGATTTTGTTATGAAGTGTCTGCTGCTTATAATTTCTGACATTCACGCCATCCACAAGCACCTCTCCCTCAGTCACATCGTAGAAACGGGAAATCAGATTGATTACGCTGGTTTTGCCGCTGCCTGTTGCGCCAATAAAGGCAACTGTCTCGCCCTGTTTTGCCGAAAAGCTAATGTTGCGAAGCACAGGTTCCTCCGCATCCGGATATTTGAAGCTGACATTACGGAATTCCACCTGACCCATAACGCCCTCTTCTCCAGCTGTCTCATGTCCGTCGATGATGCGAGATTCGGTATTCAATACCTCCATAATCCGTTTGGCAGAAATCGAAGCTCGAGGCATCAGGAAGAATATCATACTTACCATCATAAAGGCCATGACCACCTGCACCGCATATGAGGAGAATACGACCATATTAGAGAATAGCGTAATGCGGTCCGGCACGGCCGCTCCGTTAATCAGGTAAGTGCCAATCCAATAGATTGAGACACTCAGACCCGACATAATAAAGGTCATACCCGGGCCAACCATTGCCATTAACCGGTTCGCAAACAGGTTTGTATTCGTCAATTCGGCATTAGCCTGCCCGAACTTCTCCTCCTGATACTGATCTGCATTATAAGCGCGCACCACCCGAAGCCCGGTCAGATGCTCACGTGTTACCCTGTTCAGATTATCGGTGAGACGTTGGATTTTTTGGAAACTCGGAAGAGCGAAAATAACAATGACACTCAGCATCAGGATCAGAACAGCCACAGCCACTCCTGTAGAGGCAGTCCACTGCCAGTTTTTATCCGCAATCTTTGCAATGGCCCACACGGCCAGAATCGGCGCCTTGATGATCACCTGCAGCCCCAGCGCAACCACCGTTTGAATTTGGGTAACATCGTTCGTGGAGCGGGTGATAAGGCTGGCTGTTGAAAAGCTGTTCATCTCTTCCATGGAAAAAGATAAGGCCTTGTCAAAGACCATCGCACGCAGACGCATGGCCAGCCCTGCCGCGACCTTTGCCGCAAAATAGCCGACAATAATAGATGCAATCATACTGCCGACAGCACATAACAGCATATAAATACCGGGAATCAGCAGTTCCGACATCGGCGTTCCTGCGGTTTGCAGCTTGGTTGTAATCTCGGCCATATAATCAGGCAGCTTCAAATCCAGCCACACCTGCACAACGATGAAGGCCAAGCTGCAAAGCACGAACATCCATTCATTTTTCTTGAGATATTTGAATATCTTCAGCATTCTGTTCTTCTCCTTTATCTGAAAATCTTAGGTGTTTGGTGCAATTAACGTATCCTGCATACGTTCTCTACATAGGAATTCAGCTTTTAGAGACAATAAGCTTGATGAGTCGGATAAACTCTTTGGCATCCTGTTCGTCCAGCTTTCGAAGAATTTTCTCGCTCCATGCGACTCCTTCGTTATACCTGTCCATCATAAATTGCTTGCCTGAATCCGTAATGAATACAATCACCTTACGTTTGTCGTTGGCATCCGTACGTCGTACAACCAACCCTTTCTTCTCCAAACTTTTCAGTGCCGTTGCGATCCGTCCCGTACTGACGGACAAGTATTCGCTTAAATGGCCCGAAGTAACCCCATCCTGATGACTCAAAGCGATGAGAATCCCCATTTCACCACGAGAGAAATGCGCTCGTTCCTCTAACACCGGTTTGCGCGATTTGACGATACACTCGAATAGTTCTGCTGCTGACGCTTTATAGTCCATTGGCAGTACCACCTTCTGCATTTATCTTATACTGTAAGATAATAATAATATCCGGACATAAAGTCAATTCGGGAAAATATGTAATGGTTGAAGTTTCATGACCACTCACGACCTGAATGCGAAGAGGAATACTTCATTGCAACTTGACACAAAAAACTGCACCTCCAAAGTTAGATCGCGTCTAAAAATTGGGATGCAGTTCACTCTGATGTTTATCATCTTCTGATGATCTAGATTAAAGTAAAGTAATCATCAACTTTCCTTATCCAGTGCTTTTCATACAAATCAGCAGCCACCAACCGCACTACATCTTCAACAAATCGAGGATTCTCGTACGCACGTTCTGTAACCTGTTTCTCATCAGGCCTTTTTAATACGGGATGAAGGCAACTGCTTGCATTGGATTCAGCGGCATCCAACAGATTCTCCTTCCAATCACTTGGCAATAATTCTCCAGGGTTGCCCTGTACCTGAATTCGTAGCATACCACGCTGATTATGTGCACTATATTCACTTATTTCTTTAGAACAAGGACATAACGTTGTAATCTGTATATTTAGACCTGTTTTAATAATAGGAGACTTACCTGCCTCCCATGTCACAGTAATCGAAGCCAATGAATGGTTTAACCCGAATAAACCTGTTATGGGTGCAGCACGGTTATAGAACCAGGGATAGGTAACTTCCAGTTGTGATTTCTGTTGATTCATCTGTTCGGCAATTCGCTGCGTCAGTCTAAGTAAATCTGTAATTTGGTCACTCAGTCCCTCATTGCGACTATACTGAAGCTGTTCTGCCAATCGGCTCATATTAATGCCTTTAAATTCCCGCTCCAGTGAGGTAGTCAGTCGAAAATTGCCAATGCTGGACACCTTTACAGGACTTTTTACCGAAATAACATCGATAGGATACTTCAAATTTTCGATGCCTACTTGCTGTAACTCAAACAGAAAATCATTTTTGCTATTTTTCAAATCTTTGCATCTCTTCTTTGAGAACAGGTTTGTCTCCCTGAATTGGATCAACTGAACCGAATAGCCGAAGCCTTTCAGCCTTGTCAGGCAGTACAAATGAATGTGTCACACTCTTACTCATGTTATCCTGCTCCTTGTCAGACGCTTCCGTCGGCAACCGCACATTCGCTAAATCGTGCTCTGAACCAGTCCTCATCCAAATCTTTTCCAATTACAACGATGCGGCTTGTTCTGTCTTCATCCACATTCCATTCCCTGTCAGTATCCACCCCAAATATCATGTGAACTCCCTGAAATACGACCCTTTTATTTGTTTTCTGTACATTAAGAATTCCTTTGTATCGATACGTATCAGCTGAATGCTCCACCAACCAATCGTTTATAAACTTATTCACTTTATCTAGATCCAAAGGTCTCGTTTCAGTGAGAACAATGGAGAAAATATCGTCATCATGATGATGGTGATGATGTTCTTCCAGAAAATGCGGATCGACTTCGAGTTTGTGATCAAGATCAAATGTATTAACTCCAAGAATCTGATCCAAATCAATTAAGGATTGATGTGTATGCGTCAATCGGGCATGTGAGTTCATCTTTTTCAACCGGGATTCCAAACGAGCAATATCTTCCTTTTCGACAAGATCTATTTTGTTTAATAATATGACATCGGCAAAAGCGACTTGTTCCTTTGCCTCATGTCCGTTATCAAGATGATGTTCAGCATGTTTAGCGTCTACTACGGTTATAACAGCATCAATTTTGAAAAAGTTTGAAATCAGTGGCTCCGCAAGAAAAGTCTGAATGACCGGTCCCGGATCAGCCAAACCCGTAGTTTCAACAACAATCCGATCATATTCGACAGGTGTAGGAGTCTCTGCAAATTTGCGATGCAACAAACTTTTCATAATATCCACCAGATCACTTCGTACTGTGCAGCAGATGCAGCCATTGTTCATTTCAATAATTTCTTCGCCAGATTCCACAATTAGTTCATTATCGATGCCCACTTCTCCAAATTCATTCACAATAACAGCGATTTTATAACCATGATCTGCCTTCAATATATGATTAAGCAGCGTCGTTTTACCAGCTCCTAAAAATCCCGTAATTATCGTTACCGGAATGCGTGGATCTTGTTCCGTTTCCATGTAATTCCCCCCCTTAAGGTCCTAATTCTAAACTGTACATTCCTTGCAAACTCCCAATCAGACTTTTCACATGTTTATTCCATGCTCAAACCCCTTCAATGTAGATTTTTTATACATCTTCTATGAAGCAGGCCATGAAAAATCTCCCCCACAGAGGTTAGCAGTTGTCTGCTCGTGAGCTGTGCGGCGAATGTTCGCCATTTCCTAATGCACGGTAGGTAATGCAACAAGACATGCGGTCAAAATAGCAATTGCTTCATCTTGGACTTCTGTTCTGTTCACCAACTCGACTTGGTAACACCAGGAATTTGTCCTTTATGAGCCAGTTCACGGAAAACAATCCGTGATACTTTAAACTTACGCAAATATCCTCTCGGGCGCCCCGTCAGTTCACAACGGTTTTTCAGTCTAGTAGGGGATGCATTACGTGGTAACTTCTGCAATGCTTCATAGTCCCCTCTTTCTTTCAGCTGACGGCGCAGCTCTGCATATTTGGCTACGGTCTCCTGACGTTTCTTCTCACGTACTACTTTTGATTTTTTGGCCATTGATTTTTCTAGCTCCTTTTAGTGATTAGACTAAATGCATGTCGGATCGGAACGCTTCATAAATAAGCTCATACGTCCAATTGAAATCCGCCCTTCGACAAAAGCCGTAATATAACCCGGCAGCCGAATTGTTTCAATCGTGGTTGCGAGCATAAAGGATAACGGTGGAATCAAGGTCTCTTCACTATCAATGGAAGCAGGCTGAATCTGTTCCTCTGTCAGCGGAGATACGGTCATCCTTTTTTGCCTGATCAGCGTTCGCAGCGTGCGGTCAGATAAAATCACTTCATGCGCTCCTTCTAGAATAAGTTTCACAGATCAAGATATGGGGTGTCGTTTCTCATGAACCTTTTTTACATCATTGTATTCACCCTGCATGATTGTAGGATGAATTATTTAAATAGTAATAATTACGATTAACAAAAACTATAATCCTGTTTTGTCCACATGTCAATACAACATGGGTTTATAAATCTACTTCCCACATTTGTTTCACACTAAACAATTATCGACGCCCAAGATTATTTACATAGCATATACATAAATACATATGAGACCCAATCAAAAATTGGCTCCATAATGACAATACCCAGTGAGTACCCAAATCAGCTAATAGGCGTCTGGGTATTTTTGAATTTTTCTCTTTCTATACCTTCATGCGAGGATTATACTCCGACAGTGCATTTTCTATGTTTTCAAAATTAAGTGCTCGGTTCTCTATAATCGCTTTTCGTTTTGCTTTTAACACAATCTGCTCAATATCAGCAAAGCTGCATCCGGCAAGCAAATCTGCAGCCTGTCCAGCAAGGCTCTCCCCGATCAGCAGTTCAATGTATTGAATCCGATCCGCATGCGTTGGCAATGTATACGTCATTTTCGTGTCAAAACGGCGCCATATCGCTGTATCCAGTTCTTCCTC
Source organism: Paenibacillus sp. lzh-N1 (assembly GCF_002872435.1). Classification (NCBI taxonomy): domain Bacteria; kingdom Bacillati; phylum Bacillota; class Bacilli; order Caryophanales; family Paenibacillaceae; genus Paenibacillus; species Paenibacillus sp. lzh-N1. The sequence continues at coordinate 4,674,627 of NZ_CP025696.1, forward strand.
AAGGTTGGTGGCTGCGACAAAAACACTCTCTCCGCCGAACTCGTCTAGACATTGTAGCAGCGTGTTCACCACTCGTGCCATCTCTTTCACCTCATCATTTGAATCCCTCATACGCCCCAGAGCATCAAATTCATCAAAAAACAGAACACAAGGCGTCCCATTTGCATAGTCAAAGATCTTGCGCACATTGCTCGCTGTTTCCCCCAAATGACTATGGATAATCGCGTCAAGCCTCACTAATATAAGCGGCAGATCCAAGCGCTGCGCCAAATAAAAAGCCGTTAGTGTTTTTCCAGTTCCTGGTGGACCAAACATTACGATCTTGTTAGGCATGGGCACATCCTGCTCCTCAAACTTTTCTTTCATTCCCAAAATCGTAATAAACTCATCCACAATTGTCTGGTTTTTCTCGGCTAGTACGATTCGTTTGACCTTGCGGGCGCACTCCTTTGGTGTATATATGGTCGCCATATCAATGCCTTTGGCACGCGGGAGCCGCACAGCAGCATTGCTTTTGTTTTTATTGTTCACGGTCTTTACCTTCCCCTTTAAATAGTAATCTTTACGATTAGAAGTGTATCAAAATCAGGTTATGATTTCCACCAAACAGTTCAAATAGTTTGCTGGTATGTTTATCCTTTCATTATCTAGAATGTTTTTTCTATTATTCAATAAAAAAATACCCAGCCAAGTGACTAGGTACCATCTATTTCGTACTCATGGGAGAGTAAATTATAAGTGTGATGTACATCTCCGGAGAAGACCACTGCTTCTCCTCCAGAAGTCCATAGACTTTGTCTTCACGCATTTATTTTCTCAAGTATGCTGGTATCTAAAATTATCTCGACACCAAAAGTCTTTGGACAAGAATACTGGCTTCATCAATGGTTTGTTTTACAATTGAAGCAGCAGGTTGGTCGTTGGCTAACCGAAGCCCCTGGCCAGCCCAAAGTGACATATACTCGGGGTTGTTTGCTTTTGCAGCCGCCTGACGAATGTCCCGGGTCATCGCGTTTTGAATAGGGTAAGCAGGGATTGTACCGGAGTACTGATGCATGTCAATCATAAATTTTGTTTTAATGCCTCTTGCAGCTTTGCCGGAGTAAGCACGTGTAATTTGAGTGGAGTCTTCATTTGTCGAGAGGATTTTCTGCTTGTACTTTTCGTGGGCACCGCTCTCAGGACAGGCTAAAAACGCAGTGCCCATCTGTACTGCAGAAGCTCCTAATAAAAGGCTTGCTGCAAGTCCCCGCCCATCCATGATTCCCCCCGCTGCGATGACCGGGATCGACACATGGTCAACGACCTGCGGAACAATAGCCATGGTGCCTATCAAAGCATCATGGGAGGCGTCTTTCAGAAAGGTCCCTCTATGCCCGCCTGCTTCGCTCCCCTGAGCCACAATAGCATCTACACCCCCTGCTTCCAATTGCTTGGCTTCATCAACGGTTGTTGCAGTTCCAATGACGAATATTCCATGCTGTTTCATGGTTTGAATCACGTTTGGAGATGGTATGCCAAACGTGAAACTAAATATGGGCACACGTTCCTCCAATAATACCTGTACCTGTTCCTCAAACGATTCTGCAGACTTCAAAATCAATGGATTTTGAGCAGTGCCAAGTTCGATACGATATTTATTGAGATAATCTGTCATCCGGTAGATAGCTTCTTCCGACTCTTCAAATTGCTCAGGCACAAACAAGTTTACTCCGAATGGCTGATCCGTTAGTTGCTTGATTTTTTGGATCTCGCTGCGGAGTTGTTCCGGCGTTAAGTATCCGCCTCCTAGGTTGCCTAGCCCACCAGCGTTTGAAACAGCCGCTACTAATTCAGACGTCGAAACGCCACCTGCCATCGGCGCTTGAAAAAGCGGGTATCGAATTTTTAGAGTACGCGTCAATTCAGTCTCAAACACTTTTAAATCCTCCTTTTAGTTGAAAATTTGAAGATCTATTGGTAGTTCAACAAGCAACAAAGTGGCAAGAAGACGCGATAGGCTGCTCTCCTTATTTTCAACAATTTTTTATACATGTTGTCTAGGCAAAAATGAAGCACTATTGCCGATTAAATAATACTCGAGTTTCATTCAAAATCAACTATACAACTTATGTTGTTTACAATAAAGAGGTTGGTTAAAGAGGAGGCGCTTATGACCAGACGGACTATTGTCTTGGAGTAATATATCTTTCAAGTACCAAAATAAAAAACTGGCGCCGACGGAATATCGACACCAGTTTTTGCCGCACAGCTTTTCCCAATATAGTGGCTTGACTAAGGAAATGCTGAATGAGATTCAACCGATTGAATAAACGATGTTAGATTGATGCTTTTAGGCAAATTACTGATCAGTGCTATTCAATAGATTCAAGCTTCCATTGTTGATTATAATTGGATGTATACCGCCATTGCTGGATAGGAACTCCCTCTGCAGTTGATAGGCCTGTGACATCAGCTGGCTTATTGGAAATTACAGGAGTGATGCGATAGTAACCATCTCCTGTAGAGATAAAAGCAAATTTTTGTTGATCTTGGTCAGTACTAGCAGCCAGTTGGAATTTAGCGCCATGATCCAGAGAGCCATTTGTTACCTCGAGTGAACGTCCACTCTGCACATTCTTGATACTGTATTGACCGCCACCTAGATGCGTAACACTCCATTGCTGATTTTCTTTACCTGCATAGGTTGATTTAATTACATTTGCACCTTCTATCGTATTATCGGCTTCCATGACCTTGCCGTCCAAACGCACGTTGAAACGATAAATACCATTAGAAACATTTCCATCAGGAATGCTTGCTTTATCTCCGCTGCCAGCAGGCCGGGTGTAGAGAAGAGTTCCGAAACCAAGTTGGTCAAACGTTGATGGATATTTCAAATTCGGACCACCTTCTGTACCTTCCAGGGCCATTCGGGCAGCAATATTGGGTGCAGACAGACCTTTTCGATTGACATAGTGGTTATAAATCATTGCCCAGATGGGCCGCATTTCATTACGACTGGCAGGCGATATTCCGGATTGACTATTTATCGCGCCGTTTCTACCTGATCCCCATTCATAAGTTGTAAATGGCACATCCTCGCCATTGTTGTACTTGGCAACATATTCAGCAGCACGCAGGAAACGATTGTCCGCCCATCCATAAAGATCATCTCCCTGATTCCACGCCATTTCAGCAATTGTGGCCATTAAACCAATACCTAATTGATATGCGTTTGGTCCCTTCCAGACTCTTGCCATTGGGCAAGACCATCAGGATGAAGGAATGGGATCGCATTATAAATGGACCCATTTCCTGCACCATTTTTAAAATATTCAACACCGATATCATAAATATCCCGGCGGTCACAGAATATTCCGATTGCAATGGTGGCAGCCATATTGCTTAGATCCCAGTTCGCCCAGTAATTCTGTATATATGAATCATTATGACTATTGCCATATTCATTGCCAATAAGGAATCTCTCGTTCAATGGTTTGTAAAATACGGTAAGAAGCATGTCCTGCATTTGTTCCACATTAAACCCCGGATAATCTCTCATAAGTTCTGCTGCATTAGCCAACTCATATCCATAAATTCCCGCCGCTAAGTAGCGATCAGCATTAATAGGCCAGGATGAGCAAATCCAGTGGATGCTGCAGCTTTAGGCAATGTTTTCTCAGTGAATCCAAACGTACTTATTACTAGGCAAAAAACAATGGATACTAATAGTATTCTTTTCAACATTTATATTCCCCTTATATTAGTGTGTTTAAAATAAACCCTCCGCTATTTTATCCTCGATCCCTCCTTTATGTAATTCTCCTTTGAGTTGGTATATATACCTGTTTTTTCTGCGCTATTATGTTTATCGGTACTTCGATGTTTGATAATAGTAATAAGTTCTTTTGAACTGTTAGCTGAAGAATTTGAAAGACAAAAGGTTGTTAACACAAAAAAGCCGCCAATTAGGCGACTTCTTGAACGATATACGGCAAACAATTAGGATTCTCCATACGAGAGAATACCAACCATTTTTTTATTACAAATTACATACTAATTGCTCGTATATTTTACCCAGTCATATTCGGCGTACACCGGATTTGCTCCATTATATGACCCTAACCAGCTATCTACTCCGGTACCATTCCATAAATTCATCATAATTTTGCCTGGCGTACTCGGAATATTCGTGGTTGCTGTATGTTTCAGAACCCCGTCAACGTACCATTTAATATATCCTGGCTGCCAATCGAAAGCATAGGTATGGAAGCTCGTTGAAGCATCAAAGCCAAGATTGATAATCTTCTCGTGCCCACCGACTCCATTGGTATAATAGTTAAACTGTACTTTTCTCGTGTCCTTTCCTAAATTGAAGCCCCCCGCACTGAGATATTATGCATAGAGTTGGCAAAATACTGTGAATATGATGCATACTCAGCATTGGCATACAAAGCGACCCCGTCAAACGGTGCACTGATCTTGCCTGCATAAGTGCCGCTAACGCCAAAGAATGTATACGGATTTTTTAGGAAATGACCTTTATAAGTGAAGGGACCCATCGGGTTGTAGCAAGATATTGTGCCGAGATCATTAGGCTGTTACGTTAAAATTCTTGTGCTGCCAATATGGCTTGGCGGATTGCTTGCTCCTTTATGCTCTGTGCTTGGTCTGGCTGTTCACTGATACCTTCAACAAAAATAGCCTGCACATCATCAATACCCAGCAAATTCATGATAGCTTTTATATAACTGTGGCAGTACTCGACATCTTTAAACTTCCCGTGGGAGAGAACCGTACCGGAAGCCTGAATGTGCATTACTTTTTTGCCTTGCTGAGTCCCCGTCAAACCAGACAAACCACGTAGCCCATTTTCGGATCGCTTAATGGTTTTTCCTGTAACCGTAACTGCGTCAATGTACGTTTTCAGAACCGACGGAAAAGATAAGTTCCATACCGGATTGACTATGACGATTTTATCCGCCACCATGAATTGATCGACTATCTCGCACATCCGTTCCGCTTTGATCCTAGACTCCTCGCTCAATTCATCGAAGGAAGGACCACTTAGGGGTTGCCCCCAACGTCTTAGAAGATCAGCGTCGATTTGCGGAAGATCCATGCAGTACAGGTCTAAATGAATAACTTCATCGCCTGGGTTAGCCTCCTGGTAGGCTTCGATAAACTGTTTACCGACCGATAAGCTGTAAGTACCGTCTTTGAAAGGATGAGCGGTTATGTATAATACAGTTGCCATGATAAATTCACTCCTTGTTATAGTCGAAATATTTCAATATTTAATGCCGGAATGTCGCCTGCAAGCCAGCACGCAACAGCCCCACGTCCTCGCACAAATTCCAAGGTTTATCGTTGTAATGATATCATTTACAACGACTTCAAAAAGAACGATCTTGCCTCTTCCGCTTGCGGGTAGCTAGCAAGGAAACAATGTGACCTCCATTGAATAGATGCCATTTTTTTTCATTAATGACTGCCATTCGTTGAAACAATTATAGTTACAGGTTAAAACAAATGTCAAGTGAGGCTTTGTAATTTGATCACCATTTTTTCACTTTTATTCTTCATAGTCATTCATAAGCAGCATCCCGCAGGAGCCGACAGACGCACACGATCCAAAACAGCCGTACGGCTCCAAATTCCTTAATTTCTTCTTCGGGAGTTCATCCTGCGAATACCCGTCCTTCGAAACGGATAACGAGTGCAGCTGGCAGGAGTATTCCTCAGAGATGTACAAGGCAACGCTCCCGGCCGGCTCATGGCTAGGATACTCAGTGCTGGAACAGCCATCACGGGAGATTCAGCAAAGTCTGAGATTTAGCTGTAAATCTCTTGTCCCAGCACCCGATTTACAGCCTTGATAAAGGCAAGATAACCACCATCGGTATCGGTCCGATGAGGAAGAGCCAGAAGCATGGTCTCTTCAATCTGCTTATCGTCTAACTCATAGCTGTTTGTCAAGATTTCTCTGATCTCATCGACGGGTGTACCGAAAGCAAACTTCTGAGCTGCTCTATAGATATCATAGTTCTCATAGGTATCCCTCTGTATCACCTTCTGCATATCAATAAAATCATATATTTTTTTAACAGAAAACAACACCGCCAGCACAAGTAAGATCAGACCCGCAATTGTTAAAATTTCATTCATCCCGTCATACCTCTTTCCCTATCACTCAGTTGACAGTTTAGCCGATGAAATAGACGAACAAAGCAATGCCCATCTCACATGCCAAACCTCCTTATCCTCTCTACTTCCGGGTTAAGCGTAACATTTTCACCATTAGTTTAGGATTAGGGTTTTCATACAGGTATAAAGATCACCTTAAGATTTTAGATGGCAGATAAAAAAGAGACCACGCTCAAAAGAGCATGATCTCTAATTACATTTGGATAATGTTTCCTAAGCATCATCTCCAACCTGAAGCATGCGGTAACCAACTCCGATATGCGTTTGAATAAACTTTGGCTGTGATGATGTTTTTTCTATTTTTTTTCTTAGCGTTGCCATAAACACACGCAGGGCAGGAATATCATAGCTATGACTACCCCAGATTTCATGCAGGATAAAATTATGAGTCAATACTTTGCCTACATGCTTGGCAAGCAGGCAAAGCAGTTTATATTCGCTTGGGGTCAGGTGAATTTCTTTTTCACCGATCCATACGCATCCTGCTGCATAATCAATTTTCAAATTTCCATTGATAAAACTGGAAGCATCCTTCAGGATCTTATCACCGTTAACTCGAATTCTTCGTAAACTGACTCGAAGTCTGGCCAGAAGTTCTTCTACACTGAAGGGCTTTGTTAGATAATCGTCCGCTCCGGCGTCCAGCGCATCTATTTTATCCCGATCTTCGCTGCGTGCGCTGACCACGATAATAGGCATATTCGACCATTCACGAAGCTTTTTTATGATATCTACACCATCCATATCCGGCAACCCCAAATCCAGAATCATTAGATCCGGCTGCCGGGATACTGCTTCCAAAATTGATGCTTCGCCTGTTTCAGCCGTATGGTATTTATAGCCCTGTGTCTCCAGCGTTGTCGTAATCAGCTTGCGGATGGGCTTATCATCCTCCACAACAAGAATAAAAGGTTTATTCATGAACATTCACCTCCTCAGCTTGCAGGGTAAAATAAAAAACCGCCCCTTTGGGGACATCGTTCTTAACACCAATGTTCCCGCCATGGGCATTCACAATCGATTTGCACAGAGAAAGTCCCAAGCCTAACCCACGACGTCCGTCCCCATGAATGTTATCCGCCGTATAAAACATATCAAACAGTCTGTCCTTGACTTCTTCTGAAGAAATGCCAGGGCCATCATCTGAAATTTCTACTACGACCCTATGTCGCTCGCGTCTTGCAGAAATCGTGATATGGGAGCCATCTTGGGTATACTTGATTGCGTTATCAATCATATTGATCAAAACCTGCACAATGAGCCGGGAGTCCATTCGGGCCATCATCAATTCATCATCCAATTCCGTTTGGATGACATGCTTCACACTATTGCGATTCACATGAAGTAGAGCCTCCGAAATGACTTCCTCCATTAATTCTGCCTGAAAATTCAGATTCAGAGTACCATTTTCGATTCGACTAATGGAAAGTAAATTTTCTACCAAATTGATTAGCCACATGGAATCATCGTATATATCCGTATATAGACCCTTTTTCTGTTCATCGTTTAGTACCTCAGAATTCCCAAGAAGAATCCCCGCGTTGCCTGAAATGCTGGTAAGAGGAGTGCGCAAATCATGAGAAATGGACCGAAGCAGACTGGCACGGAGTTGTTCCTGCTGGATTTGCATGGAGATTTCTTGTTGTTTTTCGTTCAATTTTTCTTTTTCCAGCGCCAGCGCGCATTCTCCCAGCATAGCAAGCATTAGGCTATTATCAAAAACTTCTAATGGTTCTTCCTGGTCCATTACGATAGCTGCCACTGCAAGAACCTGATCTCCTCCACGCACCGCATGATATAGGCACTTAGCGCCAAAAAAAGTATCCGTCGTAGCTCCTGCACGCTTGTTGTTTTTATACACCCACTCTGCAACCGCACGTTCGTTGCCTCCTGTGTAGACCCCTGGATCACATGCAGATTCTTTCTTTGAAAAAACCTGCGGCGCCAACAGTGCCCCTTGGTGAACAGAATAAAAAATGACCGTTCTATCCAATAACTTTACCAGTTGATACGCCATTTCATTGATAATTCCCGGAGAATCTTTGGCCTGTTGCAATTTCCGGCTTGTTTCAAGAAGCACTTCGGTACGATAGGCTTTATGTGCGGATTGCCGTGCTTGCTCTCTTATCCGCATGGTCATTGTACTCGTCATGAAAGAAGCAGCCAGCATGACCAGAAAGGTGACCGGATAACCAGAATCATAAGCCTGTAGAGAATAATAAGGTTCGGTAAAGAAATAATTGAACACAAGCACACTCATAATCGAAGAAATGGCGCTATACATTCTGCCCTTGGTCACAATTGCATTTAACAGAACCCCTAGTATGTACACGGTAATAATGTTGGCTTCTCGGAATTCTAAATATTTGAACCACAAGCCAATGACTGTGCACACAGCCAAGATAGCAATAGTCTTGATAGTGTCAGCTAACGACAGGTTCGGGTATTTTGCGTAATAATTCATTTTTTTATAAAAGGAAGGAACAGTAGAAGGAATAATATAAATCTCAATGTTAGGAAGCAAGGTCGTTAATTTGTCCATGACATTGGATTTTGCAAGCCCTCTCTTCTTATAAGGGGAGCGTCCTAGGACAATTTTAGATACATGGCTTGTTTTTACATATTCGGCAATCTGCCCTGGAATATCGTCTCCATACATCGTTGCGATTTGTGCACCCATTTGCTCAGCCAGTCTAAGGTTTTCCCTTAAATCCGATTTATTTTTTGTTGTCAATTCTCTCGCTTCCTGTGTTTCCACAAACAGCGCTGTAAAATGACCATGAAAAGCTGCCGCCATTCTCGCTGCTGTTCGAATTACTTTCTTATTGGAATCTGCCGAAGACAAACAAACCAGAATATGTTCTTTTGTATTACATTCATTTGTTTTCGTCTGATCACTGATTTGCAACGCGATTCGGTTTAACTGACTTGCTGTATTACGCAAAGCAATTTCACGTAGAGCCGTCAGCTTCTCCTTGGTAAATAAATGAGCTTGTATATTCTCATTCTCACGATAAATCTTTCCCCTATAGAAACGTTCTATTAAATCATCCGGTTCAATATCGACTAATTCCACCTGATCAGCACGGTTAAACACACTGTCCGGTATGCGTTCTTCAACGGAAATGCCAGTAATGGAGTAAACAATATCTGTTAGGCTTTCGATCTGCTGGATATCCATCGTCGTATATACATGAATTCCTGCACGAAGAAGCTCTTCTACATCCTGATATCTTTTTCTATGGCGGCATCCTGCCGCGTTGGCGTGGGCCAAATCGTCCAATAAAATAAGTTCAGGACTTCTCTGGAGTGCTTGGTCAACATCAAATTCCTTAGTAGAGGATTCTTCACTTGAAATTTTGATGTAAGGAAGTAGTTCAAGTCCTTCCAACAGCGCCGCAGTGTACGGCCGGGCATCATGTTCAACACACCCAACTACGATATCCATACCCTCTTTTTGCTCTTCGTAGGCGGCGTTAAGCATCGCACAGGTCTTCCCAACACCTGGTGCATATCCAATAAAAATTTTTAGCCTTCCTCTTCTTTTCCTTACCGACATGTCGGTAATTCGATTAAGTATGGACCCGGCATCGTTCTGTTTTGCTGCCATCCTGTGCCCACCCTCTATTAAATTCTCTCTCAATCCTTAGTATATCATGAGCAAAATCAGTACCGTATTATGAATTTGCCTACAGCATTAAGATTGCATTAAGATTCGATCTTATGTAATAACACTCAAAAAACCTCAAACTCTAAGTTATGTTTCAGCTTTCTTAGTGGAAAGGATAACCGCATAAAATAATATAAAAATCATTCTCTGGCTGGTTAAGTATAAATTTCAGATAATTTTCAGCTTTTTTCGAAAATAAAGTCATTTTTCCCTGTTTGCAAAAAAATATTCTCAAGGTGTATTAGCTCTGGTTATCGGACAGGCGGCGGTGCAAGCTGGACTGGTCTCTTTTTCTTGGCTCGATCATCAAAATGTCTTCTTTTTTTATGGCGCCGTGATAGGACTTGAAAAAATAACTGGAGTCGTATTTAAAAAATGGATTTTTCCCCTTGCAGCACTTATTTATGGGCTTTCTTTTTTGTCGCCTAACTATACTCATCACATCGTAATCGGTCGGAAAATTGTACTTAATACTTGGTTTCCTATTTTTCAAATTTTCCTCCCTTTGTTGCTATTTGTGGTTATAGTTATCAAAAAAAGAAAACAAGCGAATAAACAGTCCTCTTCATAAAAAAAGGTTTAAACAACAAACTATGCCCCTAAACGCAGCCGGAGGCTTCTAGTTCCAAAACTTACTTTCTTGCTTTCAACATTACAAAAATTGACATTTCCAATGAAAATAAGTAGTATAAATAGAAAGATTTATACAAAAAAGAGTCCTTTCCTCATTCCCCTCTATTCAAATTCTTGATCCTACCTATCTTATTTTAAGGAGTGAAAATGCTATGCGCGCACGAACGTTAAAAGCGAGTACAAGGAATGTAATCGGTAGCTATTACAAATGGATCGCAGCTGGTATGATTGTAACTCTCACGGGATGCTCGCTTGCATCCGCCGCTCCTTCACCCTCACTCTCATCCTCAAGTAAAACTAGTGAACCTACCTCCTCCCTGGTTACATTTCAATTGCAAGAGGCTACGATTGCTCAGATGCAGGATGCGATGAAGTCAGGAGCACTATCGAGTGTCGAGCTCACAGCCATGTACCTTAACCGGGTATATGCCTATGATTCTAGTGGCATTCGGCTGAATTCCATCCCTGTTCTGAATCCTGACGTACTAAAAGAAGCCGCTCAGGCTGATCAGCAAAGGGCACAGGGGATTAATACCGGGCCTCTGCAAGGCATCCCCTACACGGTTAAAGACAGTTACAAGGTTAAGGGACTCACTGTTGCTTCTGGATCTCCGGCTTTCAAAAACCTGATGGCAAAAGATGATGCCTTTACAGTAGAGAAGATACGCAAATCCGGTGGGGTGCTCATTGGTAAAACCAATATGCCTCCAATGGCAGCCGGTGGAATGCAAAGAGGCGTTTATGGTCGTGCCGAAAGTCCGTACAATCCAGATTATTTGGCTGCAGCCTGGTACTCTGGCTCCTCTAACGGATCTGGCGTGTCAACAGCCGCCAACCTCGCTGCCTTCGGTATGGGGGAAGAAACGGTATCCTCGGGAAGATCACCAGCATCGAACAATGGTTTAATTGCCTACACCCCATCGCGGGGCCTAATCTCCATTCGGGGGAATTGGCCGCTCTTCCCTATACGGGATGTCGTCGTCCCACATACGAGGACTGTCGAGGACATGCTCCGCTTGCTTGACGTGATCGTTGTAGAGGACAAAATCACCAAGGGTGATTTCTGGAGAGAACAGAAAGCTGTTCGCCTCCCTTCTGTCAACAGTGTCCGTCCCAATTCCTATCTGGAGTTGCGAGATACGCAGGCTTTGAAAGGCAAACGCATTGGTGTTCCAAAAATCTATATCGGTAAGGACCCTGAAACCACAACTCCGATTAAATTCAGACCTTCAATACAGGCATTATGGGAAAAAGCTGTAAAGGATTTAACTGCTCTTGGAGCTAAAGTTGTGGAAGTTGACTTCCCCTTGCAAGTGAACAGTGAGAAGGACCGACCAACAGCGAAAACACCTGAAGAACGCGGTTTGATGCCGGCAAAGTGGGCTGAAAAGGAATTCGGACTGCTTAATCCTTATGTAGCTGAGGAATTCCTTAAAAGTGTGGGCGATCCGAATTTCCCGTCATGGGCTAATATCGACCCTGCAACCGTCTTCCCGAATCCGCCCGGTTCGGTTGATGCCAAACGTGGCAGAGACCTTGGTCACTATGACGTATTCATTGACACCATAAAGAAAGGCGTCACCCCTTACGAACAAATCCCTCAATTTCAAGAAGGGCTACGGGGGCTTGAAAATGTACGAAAGATTGATTTTGAAAATTGGATGAAGCAAAACAACCTTGATTTTATTGCTTTCCCGGCCAATTCGAATATCGGCAAAGCGGACTCCGATGTGAATGAAACATCCTATGAGGAAGCCTGGGAGAATGGCAACTATTTCTCCAATACGAATTTCCTTCTACGCGAGTACGGAATCCCGAGTGTATCTGTGAGTATGGGCGCTATGAAGGATACCGGTATGCCCGTCAATCTGACGATGGCAGGTGCCGCATATAGCGATAACGACCTGCTTCGATACGCTTATTCCTATGAGCAGGCAACCAAAAACCGTCCTATTGCAACACGCACGCCAGTGCTTGAGGATGAAACCTTTTCCTATAACCCGCAAACTGCTCTTCCACCCTCTAAACGCAAGGAAACAGGATCCCCTGCACTTAAGTTGAATGCTTCGGTCAAAGACGATGTTCTCGCTTTGGAAGGTTCAGTCACAGATCAAAGCGAAATCGCGCAGCTCAAAGTTTATGTGAATGGCATGCGTGTCGCTATTACAGAAGATAAAGCTAATTGGTCAGCAGCGCTCCCAACTACTAAATACAAACAGGGTGGCGCCTCCCAAGCCGAAACACTGCATATTCTCGTGCTGGCGAAGGATATTTACGGAAATACCGCAGCTCAAATCAAATCTGTCACATTACCCCAATGACGAAGGACATCATAGAACATAAATTAGCAAACTCCCTAGCTGCTTTCCCAGTATAGGGAGTTTGTCTTCAAATCCCATCATTGTTCAGCCTAAAAGCTTTAGTCCAAATCATGAGTATGAAACTTACAAAAATAGCAACCAAAGTCCCTCCCCACTCTAACCATCCACTGGCATGTTTCAGCCCGATAACCCATACAACTTCAAATAATGCCGCAATTACAACAGATAACCATGTCTTGTTCATTTTGTACTTCCTCCTTTTTGATAATGCTGCAAATGTAATATGGATCTAACGCAGCAACTAAAAAAAGCCTGAGATCATGCTGCATACAGCAGTTTTTCTCCCAGGCTTTTATCCCTCCGTGACACAGTACAACGACTGTGAGTTTTCTCTCGGACCAGCCGATATGACATCGCGGAACCCTAGAAAACATTTTTAAATTCAATTATAGTATCATTGATTTGGTCATTATGAAATCAATTTGTTCTTCATCCCCCATATAAAAAGAGTGTGCACCCGTTTGAACAAACCCCATTTTCTTATAAAAAGCAATGGCATTTTCATTTTTTTCCCATACCCCGAGCCAGACCTTCTTTTTATTATGTCCCAGTGCAATTTCCATAGCTTTATTTAACAGATATTTACCAAGCCCATGTTTTTGAAATTTGTTTTTGATATAAATCCTCTCAACTTCGAGTGACTCATCACCCATTTTTTCGGATTGGGCATCATTTATATTTACTTTTAAAAATCCAGCAAGTTCTTCATTAAAATAGACGAAAAAGAATTCTGAAGAGACATTGGACAATTCCTTCTCTAACTGTTTCGAGTTAAATGCTCTTTCCAGATAGGCTTGCATATTTTCAGGTGAATTTTGTTCTTTAAAAGTATCGTTGAATGTTTCAATGCTTATTTCTTGGAGTGTTTGTAAATCTGCACGGCTGCATTTGATAATTTTTGCATTCATTATAAATTTATGCTCCTTCATATAAATCAATTAGTAATTTCGTTTGTTCCCTTTTTTCACAAATTCCCATTCATCGCTTATATTTTTTCTTACTCTTTGAAGTAGATTAAAAATGGTGTTTACTTCACTTTCCGAAAATCCCGCTAAGGCAACATTATCCGAATAATCATGTTCTCTTTTTATGAAAGGATAGACATTGTTCCCTTTTTCTGTTGGAAAGAGTTTATTAATTTTTTTGTTATGCCGATCCTCTTTCTTTTCAATAAACCCATTAATTACAAGTTTTTGGATAGCACGAGATGCGGTTGTTCGATCTACTTTTATCATCTCAGCTAACTTTTCTTGAATGATTCCTGGGTTTTCACATATTCGTACAAGGTATAAATACTGTCCTTTTGTAAGGTCATATTCTTTAAATTCAATATTACTTATCGAATCTAATGCTCTGGCTATCATCCCAATTTCACGAAGTACTTCCTTCATAATGAACTCCTTTGCCCCTATTTTGTTGCAAATGCAATAAACATAGTATATATTTAATCTACCCTAATTTTGTTGCATTTGCAATATAAAATTATATTAAAGAGGTCGAGTAAAGTGAAATATGTTTTTTTTGTAATAGGTATTTTTATATTATCCCTTGGTATTTCTTTCACTATACAATCAGACCTTGGGACATCACCTTTTGATGCACTTTTGGTAGGACTATCCACAAATGTGGGGCTTACTGTAGGAAGTTGGGAAATCATAATGGCTTTGATTTTGATCTGTTGTAATTCACTTTTAAATAGACAAAGACCAGAAGTTTTGGGGTTGTTAACAGCATTTATAACGGGGATTGGTATTGATATGTGGCTTTTTTTATTGCAGGATGTGTTAACGCCTGAACTATGGTACAGCAAAGTTGTTTGTTTTGGAATTGGTTTAATTGTTGTTGGATTAGGAACTGCAACATATTTACAGACAAACTTTGCGCCCATTCCAGTTGACCGATTAACAATAATCGTACAGGAATTAACTAGAACAAATCTATTTTTTTCAAGAACATTCATTTACCTCATATTCTTGGTCATAGCGTTCATTTTAAATGGACCCATTGGCATCGGAACTTTGTTAACTGTTGGTCTAGGGGGGCTAATACTCAATTATTTCATGCCCCTCACTGGAAAAGTATTAGATCGCATCTTAACACACTCTGGTACATCACCAAATCATGATAAAGACAAAAAGCATTCAATGTAGAATGCTTTTTGTCTTTCTAATTCAACTAACCTGATCTGAAGGCGTAATATCATTACATTAATTTTGATACAGAATCTTTATTTTCAATTTTAAGTTTCTCTAGAAGAATTGGTACAGTTATTTGTCTCTTAATTGGTACTTTAATTGTGTCTTATTCATTTTTATAATGTGTTTATATTTTGAAGGTCAATTCATAAAGGAGTGTAACTTTATGTTCCACGGATTATCTGCTTTTCCACTCACACCGGTTAATGAGACAGGCATTGACGAAAAAGCATTTGTGACGCTGATTCAACGATTAGTTGCAGCTGGTGTAGACTCAATTGGTGCATTAGGATCAACTGGAAATTATGCATATCTTAATCGAGAAGAACGTTTACGTGTTCTTCAACTTGCTGTCCACTCAGCCGAGGGGATTCCCGTGATGACAAGTATAAGTGCGATTCGTACCTTAGAAGTACTTCGATTAGCGGAAGATGCACAAAGAGCAGGAGCAAGTGCAGTGCTGCTAGCCCCCATCTCCTATCAAGCACTAACGAATGAAGAAGTATTTTCACTTTATGAACAGGTAACCAGTTCACTCTCCATTCCACTTTGTGTCTATGATAATCCGGGTACCTCCCATTTTCATTTCAGTGATGAATTGCACGGCCGAATTGCTGAGTTACCTAATATTGGTTCGATTAAGATTCCCGGAGTACCTACTGATCCCGAAGCAGCCAAGACACGCATCAAAAAACTACGAGGGTCGATTCCTCCCCATGTAACTATAGGAGTAAGTGGAGATTCATTTGCAGTCACCGGCTTGAATGCAGGTTGTGAAGCATGGTTCTCAGTTCTTGGCGGATTGTTCCCACAAGCGTGTCTAAATATGACCCGATTGGCGCAGGACGGTTTTGCTGACGAAGCAGAACGACTCTCGGCACTACTTGAACCTATTTGGACGTTATTTCATCAATATGGTAGCCTTCGTGTTGTTTCAGCAGCAGCAGAAATAAGTGGTTTGATCTCAAGTCCCAGTCTTCCTTTACCCTTACAACCATTGAATCCATCAGCTAGAGAATACTTGAAACTCATATTAAACAATCTTCAGGAATGAATTGTTTCTTTTACTATTATCGAAAAAAGAGCGGAATCTCAACATGTATCTAAATTCCGCTCTTTCAGCATGGAGGCGCTACTTTAACTTAGGGCTGTTTTCTTATCGAATCCGTCCAGAGTGCATCCACAGGCGGTAATTCGTTCCCTTTTGTCATATATATCCGGTCGACTCTGAGTTGCGACTTTCGAGCTAAGATCGAAAACAGATGATCACCACGGGTCAATTGCAAATCAGACAGTAAACACCAATAGTACACTTGAGCTGTGTTATACGTATGCAGTGTGCCCTGGCCCAGTTGTTCGGATAAAGGTCTTACTACGCCGTCCAGCGATAAGTAGCATGAATCGGATTGGCCGTTATGATGTCGAACCAAAATCCAAATATGGTAATCACCTGAATTCGTGATGTTTATTTTGTAATGCATCCCTGGAGCAATCTCCGGGTTCTCCCACTGCCTTCCAGGCTCAGAGACATGCATGGCGAAACCTGTTCTTCCATTGGTTTCGGCCTGTACGTGGCTCCAATCAATAGCATTATCGTCTTTACTGGACGTGAGATACGCATTTTTAGAGTTTTCCAATGCATATTCGGCTTCGATCGCAACGATCCCGTTTGATTCGATAAACATACCCGCACCAAATTCTTTTATAATATCCTTTGTACCGTCAGCATCACAGATGTCCACATAGCGTTTGTCCCCCAACGTGGTCTGCGGAACATCAAAACATTTCAAGAAGATTTCATCGATGGTGGCGTAAAAATCTCTTGTGGCATAAAGGACGACGGGAAGAGGTACTTCATGCTCTCCCGTTTCGTAAAATTGATTACATAATTGTTCGACTTCATTCCAATTCACAGTAGGAGTTTCCAGACCGTGATCGGTAACCAACCTATGATGATGCTGACTGGCAATCGGTCCTAAATTGCACGTTTTTGGCTCATTCGTATATATCACTAACTTGTTAATCGTGACATAAGGATCTACCATATAAATTCTTAAGGCATGTATACCGGAAGCTAGGTAAGGCAGCTCCACTCTTATCTTCTCACCGTTATTAAAAACGGATTCCTGCCAGGTGCCCAGCCACTCGTCACGAGTCTCTGATTCTACCAGAATAGGTGCTGTATCATCGACTCCGATACCGAAACGAATGTTGCCTGTCGAATTTAAAGTAAGAAAACGGTGAATCTCTAAGGTAAACTGCCCAGCCTCTTTCAAAAAAATATCGTATCCTAAATATGGATGATTCTTAAGCTCTCCTCCAAGGGGTCATAGTTCACCGTTCCAGGCCATCATCGCGGCTCCCTCATATCTTCCCATCCCCGGTATGACCACCCAACCAGACTTATCGGTCGAATCTGCACCGGGAACATTATGGTCGTAGGAGGCTGCTGGGATAGACACATATCCGTCTGCCTCTATATGTCCGTAAAACGTTTCAGGAACATTTACACTTTCCTCAACTTGCACCTTTATTGAAACAGAAGTCATATCTTTATGGTTTCGGACGGTCAGTTGTCCAGTCTTTCCAGCATGCTGATGCGGATCAATGACCGAGACAAGAATTCTTTTCTCCGTTTGGATCAATCCTTCACTTTCGGAAAGAATGATCCAATCTTCGCCTTCCATTACCTCAATCGTGAATGGAATAGTCCCGTCCCCCTGGTTTCCAATCTCAAACCATTTTTGTTTTTGACCATGGATGGAAAAGCGCAGTGTGGTTTCTTCATTCCAAAGGTCGATTCTCATGCCACCCTGAGCAATTCTCAATGCGGGCTTTCGCGCAGGATACAAGGCGGTAGGCGGTGGTGGAAAGCTTTCCGGTGTGAGGATTCCATTCCACTTGCCTTCACTCATTTTTGCATTATAAAAATGAAGCATTCTTCGTTTGTAGTCCGCCATTTTTATCGAAAGCTCCACATATTGGTCAGCAGCCTGCATGTTTCCGCGCTCGTAAGAAAGCGTGCTTCTGTCGGCAAAATAAAACTCATGGTTGGTATAATATGACGCGTGAATTTTCATGAGAAACATCTGGAAAAATGCAGCCCGCTCCTGGACCGGAAGGCTATACATTATGGCATTGCCTCGACGAAAAATATCCTCCAGCCGCATTAATCTGCGCCCTGCTTCATCACCTAATACAGTTTGTGAAAACACATTGGATTGCATATGTTCGATCTTTCGTACATTAGTGACCTGTGCAAATGTTTCATATAATTCCGCAGCTTCAGGTCCGTGGTTGCCGGAAAAATTGGCGTTTATCCAAGATTCGACGAATTGGGATGCATTCTTGGTCATTCCTTCCTCTTTGCCGGCTTCCCAGCCAGATCGCAAAAAGAATTCCATATCCTGTTCAAGGGGCTTCAACCCACCAACATTCAGAATCCACAATTTTCGAATTCCCGATTCATACGATTTTTTCAATTCATTCTCTGTATGGGCCAATGGAATTGAATTGATAAAGAGATAGCTCATCCCCGTTCCTGGAGCTGCCCAGTAAGAGTTGTGATAATACAAACCGTTGCCTCCACTGCGTTGACGTTCCTTCTCATTCGGGTATCGGCGCATATGCCCAAAGTTGTCGTTTGCCCAAATGAGAGTCACACCTTCAGGTATATCAAGACCTCGGTCATATAGCTCTAGTACTTCTTTGTACGGGATAAATGTCTGTAGTGAAGCATTTTCTTTTGATTCGCCGATCACGTCCTTGAGAATTTGCTTTTGATCTTGTATGACCTTTCCTAGCAGAGAACACTTGGCTTCTGCCCGTTCTTCCTTAGTCATGGAATTGTCCTCATCAATGGCCTGCGTATAAAATCCCGAATCATGGATTCCACGCATGCCAACCGTATAACACACTTCGTAATTTTTATTCTTCTCGACACTTTCCCGCCAATACTCCTGTAGAATCTCGCGATTTCGGCCTTCGATGGAATAATCGTATGAGGCGTCGTCATAACCCTTGGCTGCAAGCCATGGCTCCCATTCATTCTGGTTGCTGCGAAGCAACATATCGCAATGCGACGTGCCTACAACAATCCCCATTTTTTCAGCGAGTGCTCCATTTTCGGGATTCTCATTAAAATAATTCACATGCATGGCAGGCCAGATGAAATTGGCCTTCAGTCGAAGTAAAAGTTCGAAAATGGATTGATACGCGGCAGGCCCGATGGTGCCATCTTGCGTATGAATCTTGGCCCAGTCATCAAGCTCTTCCTCATCATTCAGGAAAATTCCCCGGTACTGAACCGCTGGCCAATCTACTTTGGAGTAGTCCAAAGGCAGACAAAGTACATCGTAGGTTTTCACCGGTACATCCGCCCAGTAATACCACGGAGACACACCCATTGCCTCGCACAAGTCATAGATTCCGAAGATGGTACCGCGCCTGTCGGTTCCTATGATATATAAGACACCGTCAATGACTTCCTGAAGAAACGCTTCCCACCGATATGAGCCATCCTCCAGCGCTAGTTTTTTCAGCGATACCCCTTTTTCTTGCAGATAAGCGAGTAACGGCTCATTGTCTGTGATCGTGCCGATCACGATGCTGCTTTGATCCATTTCTTTTGCTCGCAATAGCTTACAACCGCAAACCCAATCAATATCTCGCATAAGATTGCAAAAGGCAAGATGCACCGCGCTGTTTTCCGTTTCGGAAACAAAAACAGGCACCGTGTGATTTCTTTTCAACAGTTCAAATTCATTCTGGGTTCCTTGGTGTGATTTCAAGTGTCTAACCTCCTCATGTGGTCCATTCGGAAGAAAATCTGGTAGCTAAACTATACCTGAATACCAAGCAATAATCTTTTAATATGTTGCCGAATTATCGATTTGTTATATTATATTGCTATAGGATGGAGGTTGAGCGATGATTGCTGATGTAAGTCATATGCATCCCCTATTTTCAATCGAGTATGTCGTCCATGATGCAGACCACAACATGACCAATTTTCATTATCACGATGCATATGAACTTTATTTTCTAGAAAAAGGATACCATCAGATTTTGATCCAGGACTCCATCTATGACATTGAGCTGCATGATGTTGCACTGTTCAAACCAAATTTGTTCCATAGAAGCTACCAAAATCAAGGCTGTGCCAGAACATGTGTCTATTTCACGGAGCGTTTCTTGCGATTATATTTTACGGAGCGGGCGATAAAATCTTTATTAGGCTGCTTTAACACAGAAATCATCATCTCTTTGAACCAAGAAGTGTTTGCGAAAGTGAAAAGGCTATTGAAATCCCTGGAGAAAGAAAACGTCTCGGGTGAGAGTGATCGTATTTTTATACTTTTAGCTGAACTGTTATCACTATTAAATAATAATAAGGATTCCCAAACCGTGGAGCAGCAGTCTTCCAAGTATGCTAACTTTGGACCTATTCTGTCGTACATCAACCAAAACTATAACAAAATCACTAAAATCGAAGATATTGCAAAGTCGTTTTACATGTCCAAATATTATTTGTGTCATCGTTTTAAAGAAGTCACGGGACTTACGGTTATTCAATATTTAAATAATATTAAGATTCAACATGCTTGCAACTTGCTGATCAATACAAAGTTAACGATACTCGAGATTGGTAACGAATGTGGCTTCAACTCGTCCATGTATTTTTGTAAGATCTTTAAACAAACGATATTCATGACACCTAGCGAATTTAGAAAGAAAGCTAGATAAGATCATCTGTTATCGTTTTAGACTAAAATTCATGACAGCTTGTAGGACGCGTATAAGCGTAATACGGGCTTATCTTCCAACGAAAAGAGGAATGTAAATTGACTAGTCTTCCCCTGCATCCGGCTTTGTCCGGAAAAACAGTTGTGGTAACCGGCGGTTCCGGCGTGTTGTGCAGCTCCATGGCCAAGGAGCTTGCCCGCCAGGGTGCCAAGGTCGCCATTTTGAACCGTACTGCTGATAAGGGCGAATGGATAGCAAAGGAAATTTGTGAAAGCGGCGGAGAATCCATCGCGGTTGCCTGCGATGTGACCGATGTCGAAAGCGTGAAGCAGGCTGAGGAGAGGGTCCGCCGCCTGCTCGGTCCGTGCGATATTCTAATCAATGGAGCAGGCGGCAACCACCCCAGTGCGAATACGAGTCTGGAGACGTTTCATCCTGAAGATCTGAACCAGCCTGGAATCACTACCTTTTTCGATCTCAGTGTGCCTGGCTTCCGCAATGTACTTGATTTAAATTTTATCGGGACTTTAATCCCAACACAGATTTTTTCCAAAAGCATGATCGGGCGACCCGGCGCTGTGGTCCTTAACATATCCTCCATGAGCGCTCCCAGCCCGATGACCAAGGTTCCCGCCTACAGCGCTGCCAAGGCCGCCATCAACAACTTCACCCAGTGGCTGGCCGTACATCTAGCCGAATCCGGCATTCGGGTGAATGCCATTGCCCCCGGATTTTTCCTGACAGAGCAGAACCGACAATTGCTCACCAACGAGGACGGCTCGCTTACCGAGCGCTCGGCCAAGATTATTGCCCACACCCCAATGCGCCGTTTCGGTGAACCTGAAGACCTCCTCGGAACGCTACTTTGGCTGGTCGATGAAACCGCTTCCGGTTTTGTGACAGGTGCAGTCATTCCTATCGATGGTGGTTTCATGGCCTATTCGGGGGTATAGAATCTTCATTTTCCAGCCCTTGCCCTTCTATTTTACAATTGCGAAGCGGCAAGGGGCTTAGTGTGTCAACAACGCCCTATCTTGTATACAAGATCTCGAATTCCTATGAAAATCCTTCAATTCCAACCACCACTTGACGGCAAACAACTAAACTCATAAGCAAAAAATGAATAACACACACCAGCATTATTTCTTGATATAGTCAGCGAACTGCCGGAGAAATTCGAGAGAATGTATATCCTTTCTGAGATGATGGTGAACCAGATCATCCATTTTGCTCGTTTCCTGATTCAACATATATTCAAGCATGGTTTGGTGCTCATGCCAGATTTCCATCAGCTTCCCTGCTTGCAGCATATGCAGCTTGCGATATCTGATATAATGAACATTTGATTGCTGAATTAGCTGCCAAAGAAATTCTCGGCCTACCAATTGGAACATAGTTTGGTGGAACTGATCGTCCAAAATGAGAAATTGATCCGTAGCATGATCTTCATCAATGACAGCCCTCTGTCTGTCCAGAATTTCGCTCAGCTTCTGTATATCGCTTAATGCAAATTGCGTAGAAAGCTCCTTCATAATCTCTTTTTCCACTGCGCTTCTCAGGTAGCTCATTTGTTCTACGGACTCCAGATCGATATAAGAGACAACGTTCCCCTTTTTGGGATAAATATCAATATAAGATTCTAGTGCAAGCTGCTTCAATACATCGCGCAGCGGAGTTCTGGACAACTGGAAGCGTTCTGACAAGGTCGTCTCGCTGAGCAGAGTACCAGGCTTTAAGATCATCGACAAAATATCATTTTTCAAAAGCTGCTTGATTTCTTCCTTTGTAAACATATCATTCCTGCCTTCACTTTATAAATCTAGACTTATTATAAAACATTTTGATGTGTTGAACCCCTCTAAAATTGTCATTGACAAGGGCAAACTTTGTACTTTATGATCAAACCGATCTTGTATACAAGATTGCCAATAAAATCAGGGAGGGTATCTTTATGAACATGACCTGGAGATGGTATGGAGAAGGCAACGACAATATTACACTGGATCATATCCGGCAAATTCCGGGAGTTATGGGTATTGTCTGGTCTTTACATGATAAGGTAGCGGGTGAAGTATGGGAAATGGAACGAATTGAGAAGGTAGCTGAGCAGATCACAAGCAAGGGCTTTAGTACGGCGGTCGTAGAAAGTGTAAATGTCCACGATGATATCAAAATCGGCCTCCCATCCCGCGATCAATATATTGACATTTATATTGACACCATTCGCAAATTAGCCAAGGTGGGAGTCAAGGTGATTTGCTATAACTTTATGCCTATCTTTGACTGGACCAGAACAGAGTTGTATAAAGAACTACCTGATGGATCTAACGCTCTGTTTTATGAAAAGGCTGCCATTACCGATAATCCCCGCCAAATGGTGGATCGGATTCTCAAGGGAGCAGGGAAGTTCACGATGCCAGGCTGGGAACCGGAGCGGTTGGCGAGACTAGATGAACTATTTGCTGCTTATGCGGAAGTCACTGAAGACAAGCTGTTTGACAATCTAAAGTATTTTCTTGAGCGCATTATCCCCGTCTGCGAGGAGGTTGACATCAAGATGGCCATTCATCCTGATGATCCGGCATGGCCCATCTTCGGGTTACCGAGAATTGTTCGGAGTCGTGAGACCATCCGGCGTATCCTGGATGCAGTGAACAGTCCATATAATGGTCTAACCTTCTGCACAGGCTCACTGGGGACTAATCTTGAGAATGATTTGCCGGCTATGATTCGGGAATTTCATGATCGTATTCATTTTGCGCATATCCGTAATGTTAAGGTGTTCGAAAATGGCGACTTTATTGAAGTGTCACACCGTGGAAAGGACGGAAGCGTCAATGTACCGGAAGTAGTTAGAGCTTATCACGAGAACGGCTATCAGGGATATGTGCGCCCAGACCATGGCAGACATCTATGGGGAGAAGAAAAGAATTGTCGGCCAGGCTACGGTTTGTATGACCGTGCACTGGGAGTTATGTACTTGCTGGGTGTCTGGGATAGTCTGGCTCAAAACAACAAGGGAGTGAAATAGATGCTCCAGCTTAACCGGAAAAGCCTTTTAGACAGGACGGCCTGGGAAGCAGCAGGTATTGAACTGCCAAAATATGATTTGGAGCTTGTAGCCCATAATACCCGAGTTAGACCGCAATGGGTGCATTTCGGCGCAGGCAATATTTTTCGGGGGTTCGTAGCCAATGCACAGCAACAGCTGCTGAATAGTTTGAAAGCGGATACAGGTATAATTGCGGCCGAAGCCTTTGATTTTGAAATGATCGACAAAGCCTATAAGCCTTACGACAATCTAACCCTACTGGTGTCGATGAGTGCAGACGGAAGATTTTGCAAGAGTGTGGTCGCAAGCATCGTTGAAGGTCTCGCAGCAGAGCAGAATCGTCCAGACGATTACCTCCGTCTGATTGAAATATTTGAAAATCCGACTCTGCAAATGGCCAGCTTCACTGTCACGGAAAAAGGATACGTCCTCACCGGGCCCGACGGTAAGTATCTGGCTGTTGTAGAGAGGGATTTAGCGAATGGTCCTGAACAGCCGGTGCATGTGATGAGCATAGCTACTTCGCTTGTCTATCAGCGTTACCTGAAGGGACAGCTTCCAATGACCTTTGTAAGCATGGATAATTGCTCCCATAACGGCGATCTGTTAAAGGATAGTATGATTACTATCGCCAAGGAGTGGACACGCAGAAGCCTGGTAGAGAAAGGATTTGTAGACTATCTGCAGAATGAGGAGAAAATAACCTTCCCGCTGACTATGATTGATAAAATCACCCCCCGCCCTTCCTTACAGGTACAGTCTGCTCTTCGGGAGCTGGGGTTGGCCGACATGGAGATGATCGTTACCACCAGGCGTACGTATACGGCCCCCTTTGTCAATGCTGAGGTTAGCGAGTATTTGGTCATTGAAGACAAGTTTACAAACGGGAGACCTGCCCTAGAGGAAGCTGGCATCATCTTCACGGATCGGGATACGGTGGACAAAGTGGAGAAGATGAAAGTGACTACCTGTCTCAATCCGCTACATACAGCGCTGGCCCTCTCCGGGTGTCTACTCGGGTATCAACTCATTGCAGATGAAATGAAGGATCACACCTTGCGTCGTCTGGTGGAAACCATCGGCTACAAGGAAGGCTTGCCTGTTGTGGTTGATCCCGGAATTATCCAACCGAAAGCATTCATTGACGAGGTATTGCAGGAACGCTTCGCCAATCCCTATATTCCGGATGCACCACAGCGGATTGCAACAGATACCTCTCAAAAGATGAGCATCCGTTTTGGGGAAACCATAAAGTCTTATGTTAGCACAGTAGGGCTTGATCCTGCCAACTTGACTGCTATTCCCTTGTCCATTGCGATTTGGTGTCGTTATTTGCTGGGGGTTGATGATCAAGGTGCTCCCTTCTCACTCAGTCCGGACCCGTTACTGGATACATTGCAGGGGTATTTGCAGAGTACGAAGCTAGGCGATCAGACCTCCGAAATTCGCTACCTCCTTGAGGATGAAAAACTGTTCGGCGTCCGATTATATGAGATTGGTCTGGGCGACAAGATTGAAGCCATGTTTCATGAAATGCTGGCAGGTCCCGGAGCAGTCCGAAGTACGATAGAGAAGTATATGAATTAGAACTTATATTAAAGCAATCCCCCTGCTACGAAACTTTGGTCAGGGGGATTTGTAATTCTCATAACGACCGCAACTTTTCCTGCCAAACGTATGAAAGATCCCTCCAATGTTTTTAATCAACCGTTCATCTGAAGGATGGACCAACCTCTAAATCAAAGTCAATTGTACGAAAGTATATAGTGCCTTCAAGATAAAACTGATGTGTATCACGTTGATAAGGAGCATGACGCATATTATTAAGAGTCTATCGATTTATTTTTACAATTTCTGTGGAATTATATATATACATTTCCAGAGTGATGGTATATTCTAGTAAAAACAATGCTCATATAAAAAAATATGACCTTATGGAGGGACAGGCCTTGAAGAGACTTTTTGCTTTAAGTTGTGCTTTCTATCTGTTAATCGGCGTCACCAGCGTCGTGCTGGGGGCATTACTGCCGACTTTGCTGCCTCACTATGGACGGGGATACAGCGATGGTGGATTACTGCTGTTCTTGCAGTTTTTCGGCTTTCTTGTCGGCGTTCTACTCACTCCCTTCATGGCTCTACATATGGGCCGCAAGTCCATGCTTGCTATTGCCTTGGGGAGTATTGTCATCGCATGTACTATCTTGGGTGTACTGCCCTCATGGAATTGGGTCATCGTAATGGCAATCTGCATTGGCTTCGGCTCAGGCATTATTGAATCATCCATCGGAGCGTTTACAATTGAGTTTACGGAGGAGCAAAAAGCCGTGGCCATGTCCAAGCTGGATGTCTATTTTGCACTTGGTGCACTGCTTATGCCTGCCATCGTTAGCCTATATATCTGGTTTGGAATATGGAATCTAACTTTTTACACCATCTCCTTTCTTACTTTTATCCTGTTGCTATTTTGGCTTACCATGCCTGTTTCAGCCTCCACTCACCTCACACAAGCAGACATCCGCACTACTGAGCGTTCAGTTGAACAAGCTCGTTACTCAGGACAGCACCGTGTATTGCTAGGAATCTTCATTATTTTCTTCTTTGTTTATATGGGTCTTGAACTGGGGCTCATGAACTTCCTACCTTCTATTCTGACAGAAACGCTACAACTTCAGGGATCTGTTGCCTCGCTAGGTGTCAGCGTGCTTTGGATTGCAATGATCATTGGTCGTATGTTCTCAGGAAAGGTTGCAGAATCAGCAGGATATATTCCTTATCTGTTATGGAGTGCAATTGGAACTTTCTGTTTTCTGGTTGCCATGGTGTTTATATCCAGCCAATGGGTTACATACCTTCTCATTTTTGGTGCAGGCATATTCATGTCTGGCCTCTTCTGTATCGCGCTTGTCTACGCCAACGTAATGATTCCAGGAATGACCGAACGGACGACCAGCATTCTGATTGCGTCAGGCGGAATTGGCGGATCGGTGCTTCAATATGTTATTGGCTGGAGCATGAGCGAATGGCCGGTGGCGGCTAGCCTCTGGATTTTAGGAGGGTTTACTCTGATTTTGCTGCTGGCACTTATTCTCACGCATCTGTGGAACAATCGGGGTAGCCGAGTAGTTGATTCACTTGCCCATCAGAGCAAGGAAGGATGACATCGCTTAGTTCTTAGGGGAGGTGAGGCCTATCGCATTTTTGCTTTTCGGGCTGATTCTGTTACTGCGGTTATCTCTCATATCTGTGAAATCGCAGAAGCACCAGATTGTGCTCCCTTGCCCATGAGGGCAAGGAAGATAAACTTCTTATTTTGGGGAGGTGAGTTCAGCCGCGTGATGCTCTAATAGGGTGGTACACTTTTATAAGATGACTTAATAAGAATGTATATTCTGATATGGAGGGGAAATATCGTGCATACGTTAACCAAAGAACGTTTCAGATATGGTAAAGGCATTACTCTGATTGACGATTCGGGCAAGGAGTATTTGGATGGCGTATCCGGCACCTTCAACTTGTCGCTCGGTTATAACCACCCTCATGTCGTCGCAAAAGTACAGGAGCAGGTCGGCAATCTTGCTCACATGTCTTCGTCTTTTACAGAGCCTTATGTCGAAGAAGTCCTAGATCATCTAATCCAGTACGCCCCGAACGGTATCGACGCTGGGTGGATGAGAGATATTACCGGCTCAACAGCGAACGAATGTGCTGTGAAACTGGCCCAGAAATATACCGGAGCTACTGATATCATCAGCTTGCATCTGTCACATCATGGACAAACCCAATTCGCAACAGGCATTTCCGGCAATGCCTTCCGCCGCAAGAATTTTCCCAATTCAACTGCAGCAAACTCTCTGCATGTGCCTGCCCCCTACTGCTATCGCTGTCCCTTTAATTCTTCACCAGACAAGTGTGGTCATCATTGTATTGACGCCATATCGGACGCGATTGAATATGCAAGCTCAGGGTCTGTGGCCTGCATGATTATCGAACCCATTCTGGGCAACGGAGGTAATATCATCCCGCCTGCAGGGTATTTCAAGCGCCTCCGTCAGTTATGCGACGAGCACGGGATGATTCTGATTGCTGACGAAGTGCAGACTGGTATTGGGCGGACAGGCTACATGTTCGCAAGTGAACTGTTTGACATCCAGCCGGATATTATTACTCTCGCCAAGGGTCTGGGCGGTATTGGTGTCCCGGTTGCGGCGGTTTTGATGCAGTCTCGTCTCGATGTCCTGGAGAAGCACGAGCATTCCTTTACCTCGGGTAGCAATCTGATCTCGGTCACGGCGGCCAAATCCACGCTGGAGGTTGTAACCGAACCCGGTTTTCTGGAAGCCGTACGGTCCAAAGGTAGCCTGCTCGGATCCCTGCTGACCGAGATGGCCGACAAGCATGATTGCATTGGTGAGGCTCGCGGTGTCGGACTGATGTGGGGACTGGAAATTGTAGACGAGGACGATGCCCCGGATGCAGTGAAAAGCAATGGAATTATCGATCGTGCATTTGAGGAACAGCAATTAATTCTCAGAGGTTCCCGTTACGGTTATGGCAATGTGGTCAAAGTGAGACCTTCTCTCACAGCTACAGAAGATGAGATTGTCGAAATTGTTAAACGGCTTGATGCCGTTCTTTCTACCATTCACTAACGATCTGCCCAATAGGCAA
The DNA here is from genome assembly GCF_002872435.1 of Paenibacillus sp. lzh-N1. NCBI lineage: Bacteria > Bacillati > Bacillota > Bacilli > Caryophanales > Paenibacillaceae > Paenibacillus > Paenibacillus sp. lzh-N1. Next base: position 4,703,160 of record NZ_CP025696.1, read on the forward strand.
AAGGAGGAATTATTCATGCTTGCACTAGTATACAAATCAGCTTGGGATGTCGCACTTGAGGAAAGACCGATCCCGGAGATTAAAAAGGATAACGATGTACTCGTCCGGATTCGGGCGACAGGCGTATGCGGTACGGATCTAGGTATCATTAGTGGCAAATATCATGCCGTGCCGTCCACGATCTTGGGTCACGAGTCAGCCGGGGATGTTGTCGCTGTTGGATCAGCCGTCAGTTCACTCAAGCCTGGGGACCGGGTGGTGATTGATCCAACATACTACTGCGGTCAATGTGAAATGTGCCGGACAGGAAGACAAAATCATTGTACACACAAATCCGTAACAGAGACCGGAGTCAGCGCCGACGGTACGTTCACCGATTATTATGTGACTGAGGACCGTTTTTTGTACAAGCTGAAGGATCATATCAGCTACGAAGAAGCGACGCTGACCGAACCGCTGAGCTGTATGCTAACCGGGATCAACCAGATTAACCTGCTGCCGAACTTCACCACTGTTATTATAGGCGCAGGTCCAATCGGGATTCTGTACAGCTATGCTCTTGCTTCGAAAGGAGTAACTGGTTGCCTCGTTGACATCTCGGAGGAGCGGCTCGCCATAGCGGATTCCATTGCCCCCGAACGGTGGTCCGCGCATGCCACGCTGGAAGCGGCCATTCATAAGCTGGCTCCGGAAAAAAATCAGGTGGACATGATTGTGGATACCACAGGAGTGGTCGGCACTGAGGTACTAAGCCAGCTTGCGAGCGGCGGGTATTTGATGCTGGTAGGGCTGAGAGATGGTGTAAGCTCGTTTAATCCGAAAGAGGTAGTTGACCGTAGCCTTAAAATCATCGGCTCGATTGATTCTCTGGGCACGTTCTCCACGGCACATTACCTGATTGAGCAGCAAATCATTCCTGCCAAAAAAATCATAACCCACTCGTATCCGCTTGATGACTTCCATGAAGCCTTTAAGACACTTGGATGCAATATCAGTGAGCGGACACTTCAGCCTTCATCCCAGGCAATCAAGATTGTGCTACAATCGAATGGCTCCGGCAACTAAATTAGCCACTTACAAGGGGGAGAATGGACATGACGAGCATCCATCATGTTACACCGACGAATCATGAATGCACAGGAGATCTATCAGCGTCCGTTCCGGTCAAAGCGGTCATTTTCGACATGGATGGGGTGTTGGTAGACAGCGAACCGATTTATTTTGAGGTTGAACGCAGCTCCTTTGCCCATTTCGGTGCACCCATGACGGAAGAAGAGCATCACACCTATGTTGGAGTGACACTCGAATCCATGTGGCGTCAAGTGCTGGACAGGCATCAACTTACTAATACATTGGAAGAGGCACTTGCCTATCACCGAAAAAATGTGATGCAGACCATAACAGCATATGAGGGCCTGATGGCGATCGACGGACTGGAACGGTGGCTGGACTGGCTACGGGAAAAAGGAATTCCGATTGCAGTAGCCTCTTCCTCTCCGCGGTCGCTGATTGATCTCATTATGGAAAAAACGGGACTTGGCCGTTACTTTGATATTCGAATCACTGGAGAAGAGGTATCCCAGGGTAAACCGGCACCAGACATCTTCCTATATGCCGCCGAACTACTTGGCATAGCCCCGGACCATTGTATTGTTATTGAGGATTCACGAAATGGTGTTCATGCAGCCAAGAGTGCTGGTATGCGCTGCATTGGTTTACACAACCCAGGCTCGGGCCAGCAGGATTTATCCAAGGCAGATCACCGTATTTCCAGCTATGATGACCTGTGGGCGCTTAAAGAGAGCTTGCCATTCGGGGAATAGTTATCTGCCAAGAGAAGGACCGTAAGATGCTGGTAGGCATAACTCCTCTATAAATATATTAAACCGCTGATCTTTAAAATGGATGAGAAGAGATATAATTATGCCCCATAGAATACACAGTAGAGTATGTCATTTAGACTACCCTGTGTGTACTCTATGGGGCGTGCTTTACATCAAATATTTTTCAACCTCATGTCTGTTGCGTAAAAAACTGAACTTAGGAAAGACAAAATCGGAGTTTTTAGAGTATGTATTTTATTGTATCAAGTAGTAGTTTTCCGCTTTGGTCTTCCTTATCAGTCCCGGATTTCACACCAAAATACACATCTTCCCTTTTGGGTCCATTACAATATATTTTATTATGAGACACCTACTCTTAATCATTATTTTATGTGCATATAAGCTAGTTTATCGTATCTCATATTGCTGTGCTCAGCTGTGCATTCGTTCTTCAATGATGTTCTACAGGAGGATCACTATGAAGGTCTTGGTCCCGCTCTGTAAAGTGCCAGCGAGTAAAGGTAACCTCAAAGCCCTCACGGGTTGGCGAACAGGTATATGGACCTGCCTGATTTCCAGTGGTGTAGGGAAAACGCGCCACACGAATCGTTCGCCATCCATGATTCTCCGTCCGTGCGCGAATGACCACAGCATCCTTGATGATGGAAGCGCGGAGGGTGACTTCTTCACCAACCCACTCCGGCACAGCCGCAAGCGACCAGTCAGAATACCCAGCGGTTACGACTGTGGAAAGCTGAGGAATGCCATCATTGATTTCTATCCCCGCTTTAATCCATTGCTCGGGGCCATGGTATAACAAAATACCTGCCTGATCATAAAGCTCCGTAAAGGATGCGAGTTGAAACGATACTTCCACCGCCGTGTTATTATTCCAATCCGATAATAAAGCGGACCCATCTTCAAATTCAAAACCATATAATGTCTTTTTCCAAAAATCTCTTCCCTTTTCAGGCGCAACCTTAAGGAAATCTCCTTCTTTCCGGGCATATAGAGGTGAATTGATCCAATTCCCTTCCTCCCATTCCATTCTCTTTTTAGTCATCTTTTTGTCCTCCTTTATTCAAATAAATTTGTCGTTCTAATCAAACATCAGATACCAATAGATCGCGATCTCGTCACTTTCTTTATCTAGGCCTCTGTAGACGTAGGAGTCGAATCCACCGATCACAAAACCGCAACTTTCATAGAATTTACAAGCGCGAACATTATTACTTTGTGTCTCCAGCATGATTCCTGGCATTCCGCCATCCTTCCCCCAGCGTTTAGCCTGTTCGATTAGTTCCTTACCGATACCGAAGCTTCTATATAGCTTGTCGACTTTGATATCTTCCACATATGCATACTTATTCCAATTCCTTTTCAGAACAATTTGACCTACGACTTGATTATTTACGAGCGCTAAATATATGATCTGATCGGGATTGTCGATATAATTCGAATAATCCTCAACTGTGTCTTCCTCAAACTGATCATCATCGTAGCTTTTTTTACTAATAGGCCTCTCCTTCACCGTATATTCGATTTGCTGTCCCGTTAATTGCAAAACAAGGGTAGAATCCACGATAAAGCTACCATCAATGTTAGTGCTACACTCACCGTCCTCAGCCTTCACTTTTCTGATTAAAATATTCATTTTCGTATTCGTTCTCCTACAGTTTTATAAGGTGCGAATAGAGATGTGAACACCTCCCCCATCTTGAAGCAAAATCAAGTTGCATTAATGCTGCAACATCCTTCAAATCTACATCAGTTTAACGCTGTTCCGTTCTAACCATTATAACAATATTTCGCCATTTTCTGTCTAATCCCTTTACTTTATAGACCATTAAATTCTCTTTAGGATGAACAAAAAGTCTTCCGATGTTCTCTCAGATGAAAGCTTCCGTATCAAGGTATTCTAGCTGGTCTAATCCATCAAACATGTTAAACCTTCTCTCATTCCCGTTTTCGCTCATGAAGTGAGCTAGTAATAATACGGTCCAGCAGCTGCGTAAAGGTTATGCCTGCTGCAGCTGCACTCTTCGGAAGTAGGCTGTTAGCGGTCATTCCGGGTAAGGTGTTTACCTCCAAAACGTAAGGTACATCCTGGCACAAAATCATATCGATCCTTGCATACACCTTGCACTGCAGCAGCCGATAGCTGGCAAGCGCCGTCTCGCGCACACGCTGCTCAATAACGGGAGGAAGCTGGATCACCTTCTCCTCAGCACCGCCGGTCTCATATTTCGCTTTATAGTCGAACCATTCAGAATGGGCAGAGCGAATCCTGATAATCGGTAATACCTCGCCATCCACAATTGAGCAGGTAAGCTCCGTCCCTTGAATAAAAGGCTCAACCAAAATCGTCTGATCCAAAGCACAAGCCTTCTGAATAGCCGAGTGAAGCTCCTTCTCATTATGCACAAGCTGGATGCCGATGCTGGATCCTCCCATATTCGGCTTCACAATAACGGGATAACCCAACTGCTCTACCGCTTGCTGATCATAATCGCCCATTCCCTGCCAGCAGAGGCCTGCAGGCGTAAGCACCCCTGCCGACTTCAGCAGCATCTTGGACAGCTGCTTATTCATGCACAGGCCGCTTGCCAGAACACCGCTCCCTGTATAGGGAATGCCCAGTGTTTCCAGCGCTCCCTGCACCGTGCCGTCTTCGCCATATTGACCATGCAGCGCCAACAACGCAAAATCGATGTCTGTTTGCTGAACCTGTGCGATTAAATCTGCTGGCTGATCGATCACAATTGGAACCACCTCATAGCGGCTGCGATCCAAATGATTCAGCATCTCTTGACCTGTCTGCAGAGAAACCTCACGCTCAGTGGAAGTCCCCCCCATAATAACGCCAATCTTCATCATGACACCCCATTTTCTTAAAAAATCATAGTGCAGTTACGGATTGTTCTTATGACCACATGCCTTATGAAAGTTACGCACCTGTTGGCCTATAATCTGAATTCCCCGCTCGATCTGTTCATCCGTTACTCGGGAAAAGCCAAGCCGCAAAGTATTCGTCCCTTCACCTTCATGTATAAAAAACTTGTCTCCAGGTGTATATATAACACCTTGATCTATGCATGCTTCAAGCAACTGGCGCGTATTTACACCTGCCGGGAAGGTAAGAAACACATGCAAGCCCCCATCGCCAGATAGTTGCGCCTCAGAGAGATGGGTATCACAGCATGCCTTCGTAAGCTCGTATTTGCGCTTATATTCCATACGTGCTCTTTTTACATATTTCTCAAAATTTCCATTGAGCAAATATTGATATAATATCGATTGGTCGATTGTTGAGGTATGAATGGTGCGCGCACGCTTAATGCTTTCTAGAGTGTCAATCAGCGCTCGATCTCCAAGCACCCAGCCTACTCGCAAGCCAGGAAACAGCACCTTGGAGAAGCTGCCAATATAGATGACTCCGTTCCCTCGCCCTGCTGTTGCTATTAATGGCGCAATATGCGCTCCTGAATAGCGAAGCTCCTCATTAAAACCATCCTCAATCACCGGAATCTGATAGCGCATCATTAAATTCATTACAGCGCTGCGCTTTGCCGGCGACATGACAATGCCTGTAGGATTGTGATAGGAAGGAGTCAAATAGGCGAGATCGAAGCTATTTGTCTGCTTCTGCAATACCGCTTCAAGCTGCTCCACATTAATACCATCCCGCTCCATTGGAATGCCGGTAATCTCAAAGCCTTGTAGCTTTAAATTTTTGATCGCTGTGTGATGGGTCGGATTTTCACAAATTACTGTACCGCGGCGCGCTGAAGGGCGAAGTGCCGACAGCACAATATCGAAGCCTTCTGTAAAACCGCTTGTAATCAGTAAATCCTTGCCGCTTATATCGACGCCCTTATTCTCCATATATCTCATCAGGTAATCGATCAGTGGTTTGTAACCCTTGGCATAGCCGTAGTTGAGCAGCACCTGCCCTTCGATTGCCATCCGATCCATAAAGGCTCGCCTTACATCTCCCAGATCAAACAGCTGCTCATCCGGTGCGATGCTTGTAAACGAGATGATTCCTCTTGGGGCGCGAATGCCCTGCTTCATCATATCAAGCTCTGCAGCCGATACAGCGTACTTGCTCATTCTTGTCTTCCAATCAATCTGCCAGGCGAAGGAGGCATCATCCCCTCCATTATCCGCAACCAAACGGTCCACCATAGCGGCCACATAGCTGCCTCTACTCGGTATTGTATACGTAAATCCATCGTCCTCTAGGCCTTCATAGGCTGCAATAACTGTATTGCGACTCACCTTGAGCACACTACTCATTTCTCGTGTGGAGGGTAGCTTCTGATCCTTATGAAACGTCCCTTTTATAATTAAACGTTTAATATATTCTTTTACTTGTATCGCGACCGGACGGTCACCAACGAGCTTAAAATCTTGGAACATTGTTCATCACCCTCCATCTATAATGATGGCATAGGTAACAAAAGAAAAAAAGAACCACCGCTCTGGACTTTTCATCCTTCGATGGTTCTTCCGATTTTATCCCAGCTACGTCCTCATCATATCCGTACCTCCAAATGGTTGGTTACGCAATGATCATCTTATTGACTAATCTCGAAATCCTTAATGGTTGCATCCGGTCTTAAAACTTTATTTTGATCCAGCTCAGATAACGGTTTACCATTTCTAACCTTCTTTATCCAATCATAATTTGCAAGTACGCCTTTCTCCAACGCAATTACGTCAGCAAACCCTTGCCCAATGATTGTGGCAGCCTTATCAGGATCATCAAGCTGGCCATTCGCAATAACTGGTATCCGGTTTTCAATGGATCCACCGTATTCATCTGTTTGACGACTCGTATAGTCCGTAAGGAACTGATCAAGCATTATACTCCTTATAAGTGAACTCATTTCGCAAGTGACTTTCAGGATCTTATATGTCATGATGTACTATTATAGGAGGAAAGCAACCAGATGGATATTTGTTACTGTTATCACGGCAAACAAGTATGTGAACCCAGCTATTCTTGGGGGCCCGGCATCAAAGGACAATACAAAATCATGTTTATCCATGCGGGTAGAGGCGTTTACCAGATTGACGGAAAGACCTTTCATCTTCAGCAAGGCGAAGGCTTTATCGTATACGACAACATTCTTTGTTACATGGAAGCGGACCCAACTGATCCTTGGATTTATTCTTGGATAGCCTTTTCGGGTAACGGGGTTATACCTCTATTCGAGCAGGCGCACATTTCTCCCCTTCATCCCGTATTCAGGTACTCCCCATTGTTTTGGTTTGATTTTTATTTGGATGAATTTTCTGCCTGCGACGTGAACCACAGCACCAGTGAACTACGAAGACAGAGCATTTTGTTCAGGTTACTCGCCGATTGGATCGAAATGTTGGTCGCTACGAGTCAGCTACTGCCCGAGGTACGGCCCAAGGACACCTACATCCGTAAAGCGGTCGAGTTTATTCGAATGAACTATAACCAAAGAGTTACCATTTCCGAGGTCGCACACATAGTTGGGATTGATCGTGTCTATCTGTCCGTCCTTTTCAAGGAAATTCTTAATGTTTCTCCACAACAATACCTGTTGAACCTCCGCATAGACAAAGCAGGCGATCTGCTGGACAATTCGCAGCTGTCCATCACGGAAGTCTCCTATTCTGTTGGTTATAGCGACCCGCTACTGTTCTCCAAAATGTTTAAAAAAGTGAAGGGACTTTCTCCATCACACTTTCGCGCAAGGCTTAAAAGAGACAGCTCAATGGGTCTTTCAAGTCTCGACTGATTTGTTCGTTTAATGAATCGTGTTGTTGCCATGACATTACCAGGGGACATCCCCGATATTATGCATAACTTGGTCGATCTCTTGAAGATCCGCTGCCGATAGCAGTTCCGCGTGTACTGCTTGCACGTTTTCCTCGATTTGACCTACACGGCTTGCACCGATTAGCACCGAATCCACACCTCCTTCGCGCAGCGCCCATGTCAACGCCATTTGCGGCAACGTTTGACCCCGGCGCTTCGCGATCGCCTCCAGCGCACGGAATTTGTTAATCCGCTCCTGAGATATGGCCTCTAGTTTCAACGTGCGCAGGCCTGTTTTAAACTCAGCTTCCAGCTTATCGATGTATTTTCCCGTCAACTGTCCGCGACCAAGCGGGCAGAAAGCCACTGTGCCGGCTCCTACTTCAGTCAGCACGTCCTGCAATCCGTTCTCAATCCACCGGTTCAGCATCGAATACATAGGCTGGTGGACGAGCAGCGGTGTACCAAGGTTTTTAAGGATCGCAGCTGCTTGCTTCGTCTCCTCCGGTCCGTAATTGGATAAACCGACATACAGTGCTTTGCCTGTTTTCACAGCATGAGCAAGCGCTCCCATCGATTCCTCTAAGGGGGTATCACCATCGGGACGATGATGGTAAAAGACATCGACATAGTCTAGTCCCATTCGCTGAAGGCTGCGATCCAAGCTTGCAAGCAGGTTTTTTCTCGATCCCCACTCACCGTACGGTCCAGGCCACATATAGTAGCCAGCTTTTGTTGAAATAAACAGCTCATCCCGATAAGGTGCGAGGTCCTTTTTTAAAACGTGTCCAAAGGTCTCCTCGGCCGATCCGGGAGGCGGTCCGTAATTGTTTGCCAAATCAAAGTGCGAGACACCAAGATCAAAGGCGCGTAGTATCATTGCACGACTATCCTCAAACGGTTTGTCCCCACCGAAATTTTGCCACAAGCCGAGCGAAATGGCCGGGAGCCTGACACCGCTCCGTCCAATCCGCCGATATTTCATTTGTTCGTATCGATTCTCTTGTGCAATATAAGTCACCTGATTTCATCCTTTCTCATTCCTAGCGAAATACTGGCCTCCGACGTGCCCTCTTCTTATTTCTCATTTCACGCCTCCCTCAAGACATGTCATAAAGTTGAGGACCTAACCTTAGGCAGCTCAAGTATATCTAACAATTCTTATGTATTGGAATGTCACTGTGATAAAAGTACATGTCATAATGTTATTAGATAATAGGACAGCTACTAAAATCTTCAATAATGAGAATTTTGCTTTATTCATCATAATCCCCGTCTTCTCTCGTAAATCCGCGATATCATAATGTGAATGATTAGTTAGGGAATAATTGTGTGACACAACAAAGGATGCCTATTTTATAACAAAGAAAAACAACCTTCCTCCAGTCCGAAGACTAAGATAAGGTTGTACTTAAAAGGAGACTTATTGATTCTCTTTAATTACTGAGGTGTTTGGTTTGTAATTCGGTATATGTACCAGCTTTTGTAAGCCTTATATTTCCCAACTACAAAACACAGGTACTTCATGAAGACCATGAGTAATGAGATCATATTATTGACACAATCGGTAATGAGATAAAGCTCTTGTCACTTGGTTTGGGCAAGAGCTTTATCTTGCGTCTTTCCTCTTTAATTTGGCAATGTTTTATGGATCAATCAACTATCACTAGCATCATTTCTCCACTATTCGCAAATAACTTGGTCGAAAGGACAAACCCACAATATAGCGATGAAGTCCCTTAGCAGGAAAAGTTAGGAGTGTATTATTGAAGTGTCACGTTGTCAACGTAAACTGCTGACTTACCGCTGCTGTTCGCCGAGGCAAGAAATTGTACGCCGATTTCCCTAACATCGTCAAGATTGGGTACAGATGCAAGGTTGAACGACAGCGTCGTACCTCCAGAAGAATTAATCTTGACAGCTTTGCCAGCATACCAAGCCCAACCTGATCCTGTCTTGGCATAAATCTTGGCATTGAGTCCGTCACCTGCGGAGTCCCAAGATGCATGTTTGACGGTCGCGCTTAGCGTTGCCTTACCACTAAGGTTGCGGCTTTGTGAGAGAAGCAGGTAGTGCTGGGAATTAGCAGACATGATGATATCCGCTTTAAGAGAATTACTGCCCTTGGATGACCACTCGTTTACGCTCCATGGACCATCGGATATATTCGAACCGGTCCAGCCCTGCGTACTACCCTCGAAGTCATATAATGTGTTTGCGCTACTGCCACCGCAAGCCGCATTCTGCCTCCACTCGGCATACGGAGCGTGCCCGGCTAGAATGCTTTTCAGATAGTTACCTCCTGCTGTGAGACTCCCGTTCGTATTGAAAATACTGGCGCCTTCTGTCTTGTCATTAATCGCCCAGTTGGCCCATGACAGGTTATTCTGGTTCATCCAGTCAAGCCATTGGTTCGTGGAATCGTAATTAATGCCGCCGTCGCCATCCGCGTTAACAAAGCCCATCTCGGTAACAAATAGCGGGATGCCCTTACTCATTGCGTAGTTGGCTTTGTCCCGGAGCGACTGAAAATGAGTTCCAGCGTAAAAGTGCATTGTATAGGCGATATTACTAGAGGATGTAATGGGATCGTTCGCTGCCTGGTCTACATTCTGAGACCAGAATGGCGTACCAACGACAATTAGATTGTCAGAATGTTGACGAATGGCTGGGATAACTTGCTCAGCGTAACTTTTGATTGTCCCCCACGAGACTTGCGTAGGTTCGTTATAGATCTCGAAAATGACGTTATCATAGCTTCCGTATTCCTGCGCCATGCGGCTGAAGAAACTTTTAGCGGAGTTGACGTTGTTGTGCGCGTCATGTGAGTGCCAATCGATAATAACATAGATCCCCTTAGCAATTGCCGCATTGACCACGTCACGAACTTTGGATTCATCGGCCGTGTTATACGGTTTTCCGCTGGGGTCCACGCCATATGCCGCTCTTACGATCTCTACTTGGAATTCATCCACCATCCGATTCACCGTGGCGGTATTCCAAAATGGACCGGACCAGTTGCTCCAGAAGAAGCTCGACCCTTTGACCATCATAGGCCGATTCGTTTTGGAGCCGTTAATCTTGTTTCCACTTGCTTTCATTTCACCGAAATAACTTACAGGGTTTGCGCAGGCAGCTGCAGAAGCGGGCGTTGCAGGTAAGGCCGCTTGAAAAATTAGCGTTAATAAACTGAACAGTAGGATCATGATTAATGGCTTAGTGAATGAATTGAACGACATTTTCATAATTCTCTTCTCCCTTTAATATGGCATGATTACGCGAAAAATTTCGGCAAATAGCCCCGATATTCATCTGCATATCGGCTGGATTCAAGAACAGTGACAGCATTTGTTTGCGAAAACGTTTTCGAAAATGAAATAAAAATGTTAGTGAAACCTCCTGTTCCAATAGATTCAATTAGATTCAACCATTAACATCTTCACGCTTTCCTCAGGTTAACAACATATCGCCCTACGCCTTCCGGGTCACCACCTTCTTTTAAAATCATATCTATTCCAGTTTCCTCCCCTCTGACGCAATATGAGACTTTCCCTTTTGTCCATAACTCGGGAATGAAACAAGAACGAGCAGAAGTGATTCAAGGGACCTTATATTAAGCGCTTACACCATAATTAAAATACAATTTGTTTTTGTGTTTGTCAATTCTTAAAAAACTATTCCTTATACTGCCCTGTCGAGTCTCGTACAACCAGATTAGCCGGGACAATCTCCGTTGGCGGTGAATAATCAGGATTCTCAATCATTCGGATGAGATGCTCTCCTGCTTTCATTCCCATTAGCGTAATGTTCTGATTGATTGTTGTAAGCTTGGGCATGGACAGTTCCGCATAGAATGTGTTGTCAAAGCCAACAACGGAAATATGATCAGGTACTCGCATTCCGATTTCGCGAATTGCTTCGATCGCACCGGTCGCCATATAGTCTGAAGAGCAGATCACGCCGGACGGTGCTTCCGAAAGCTGTAGCAGGCGCTTCATCGCCTTATATCCACCTTCAATGCTGTATTCCTCTACCTCCACATATTGGTCGTAGTAAGGAAGCTCGTTCGAGCGCAGCCCCTCCTGATACCCGGAAAATCTCGTTTGACCAACCAGACATCCCAAATCCCCTGAAATAAAAGCGATGCGTTTATGTCCGAGTTCCACCAAATGCTGAACACCTAAGTAAGCACCTCTGCGATTGTCGGCTGTTACATATCCGGTTCTAGGTCCCAGCAGATCGATATCGATCATCATCGTCGGCATCTCAGCCTGAAGTAGATCCAAAAAATTTTGATTAGTTCGATCGACACCAAACATGACAACTCCATCTACATTGCGGCTAATGCAATGCTTAGTGAAGGTATAATCGGGATTGCTAAGATTCGGTGATAGAAAGAGCAGGTCATAACTGCTATCTTCAAGAGACTTTCTTAACCCATCAAGAAGCTCCGAAATAAAAGGATTCGTGAAGAAATCCAGCAGGAACATCCCGACCGTCCAGGAACGCTTTTTCACGAGGCTTCGGGCAACCACATTCGGCTGGTAGTTCAGCAATTCAATCGCCTTGTTCACCTTATTCCTCGTTTTGCTGCTGACATCAGAATAATTATTAATCACTTTGGATACCGTTGCCACCGATACCCCTGCTTGTTTCGCCACCTCATGAATAGATGCCACTACACTCACCCCAAACCAAAATAAACGAATCTCACACTCGGTACATAACAATTTACTATATATTATACGCGATGCTCAGCCTCATAGGAAACGTTCAGTAATACCGAAAAAACATCTAGTTGATGTCCAAATAATCAATGTATGCACCCTTTAAAAAGTTTAGTTTTTTGTACAAAAAAGCTGACATCATTACATATCAATGTCAGCTCTATAAAAATTATTAATTTCTATTAATGTCCAAGGAAGCCTCTTCTCCCTTAAATACGATCATAAAAATAGCACCGCCTGTAATTACTACAGCTAGAAGTAGTAACGTCAAATTGCTGTACAAATATGCTGCAACGTCAGTAACGATCGGGAGAATAGGAAAGTTGCACCTATGCTGTGTAAGCAGTCCTCCTACAATTGCGATACCAATCCCTTCCGCCAGAAAGCAGGAAAAATTTAAAAACCCCATACCTGAGCCTGATTCGTCAGCACTTAACGAGCCTGCCACAATGGTTGAGATGACCGTTTTGACAAAGGATAATCCACCAAAAATCAAAACCAATGCTCCTGAAATGATCCAGAGGCTACGATCGGCAAAAAGTGAAACGATGAAAAGCCCCATCACGAGAAGCAATAACCCTGCAACCATGACAAAACGAGCTCCCTGCCTATCGACCAAAGAACCGCCAACGATCCCAAAAAGAATCACGCTAAGCGTTCCTGGAAACAGAACACCGCCTCCGATAAGGCTTGTCGACATCTGGTGTACTTCTCTCATCATGTAAGGGATCATAGACATAAATCCTGCAACGGTACCTAGAAGTATTCCCCCTACAAATACGCCGACAATAAACCTTCTCCTCTTGAATAAAGCTGGTTCTACGAAAGGTTCCTTAGCTCTTCGAATTCTCAGCACAAATCCTATGAAAAGAATGACACTGTTGGTCAAATACCACCACTCGTAATGTGTCGTAAATAAAGTGAACGAAACAATTCCAAGAACAAAGAGCAGGCCTCCCAGAACATCAAGCCCACCTTTTTTCATAGGTTCGTCAGGCAGCGTCCGTAAAAAAAAAGGTAGTGTGACTAGCGTCATCATTGGCAGAAAAAACAGATAGGACCAATGTACATAGTCCGCGATCCAGCCTCCAAGTATAGGACCAAAACCTTCTCCCAGAGCAACGGTCGATCCAATCATTCCAAAAGCTTTTCCTTGATGCTGCTTTTCGATACTTTTGGTAACGATGACCATAATCAGTCCGGGGACGGCAGAAGCACCCGCTCCTTGGATAAATCGTGCAACAAGCAAAATCGGAAACCAGGCATGAAAAAGCAAGCCAAACAGCGATCCCCCGCTATATATCATCATACTGATGAGAACCAGTTTTTTTACGCCATAAATGTCCGATATTTTTCCGTAAACGGCCGTTCCTACGGCAAAAGAAAGAATGAAGCTGGTATTAACATAATTTGCAGCGGATGGCTTAATTCCAAATTGAGCGGCAATGTCGGGCAACGATACGTTGAACACCGTCTCATTCAATACGCTGAAAAATGCAAGCACGCACAGCCAAATCAAAGATTTAGGAATACGTTTCTCAATCGATTTTTCCATTATGCAAACCCCTTAAAAAGGCCAGGGATTACGCAGTTTATAGGGCCAGTGATGCGTTATCCCCTTTAATTTGTGCCCTTCTTTTCACTATGTACTTCATTCTAACGCCTCCACAAAATAAAAGTAAAAATCTGTTTAATTGCAATTACCTAACCATATTATCACTAAAATAATAAAAATATCACCTGTTATTTTTGACGATAATCATTTCATGACGAGGTAAAGCAAAAACGGTTAGTTCCTGCTCGTTGGATAACAATGTTTAGCCTCTGCGCTATCTTATTAACGCAATCTCCTACTTATTTATTTTCAATGGTAGATCATAAAAAAACATATATGGAGTTAGGTTGTCTATTTGGAATTCGTCGCAAAATATTCTACAACTATCTCGCGGAATTCCTGAGCAGCCCGCGAAATATACCGATTCCTGTTCCATAATAAAGCAATCTCACGTATCAATTCGTGATTCTCTACCTGGAGATATTTGAGATGTTCCTGCGAATTTCGTGCCGTGCTCGGTATGAAAGCTATCCCAATTTCGGCTTCCACAAGAGTACTAAGCCTTGCAGGTTCATCCCCCTCGTACACATAGTTAGGCACAAATCCTTCCGACATGCATACAGAGTCCACTAAATCACGAGTACCATAGCCTCTTTTTACGCCGACAAACCATTCTTCCCTTAGCTCTGTCAAGGATACGCTATTTCGATCCGCAAGCCGATGCCCCTTTGGAACAGCTACAAGAATGGGGTCGATACATACGATTTTACATTCGATGTCATCCCCTTCAACAGGAGGTGAAGACAAGCAAAAATCAACTTCTCCTCTATGAAGAAGTGTAACCATTTCCTGTGTGGTCAGCATTTGTACATGAAATTGAATATAGGGTCGTTTTCTCCGAAACTCTCGAAGAATACCTGGTAATGTGCTTGCGGTGGTCACTGCCAATTCGAGAGTTCCGTGTTCTGGGCTGGATAAGTCGCTAAGCTCCTGCTTCCCCTGTTCTAATTCAAATAAAGCCCTTTCTGCACGGTAAAGGAATCTGCTTCCGAACTCATTCAATCGCAGTTTCCTCCCTGTTCGATCGAATAAAGGGACTCCCAAATCTTCCTCCAAGCGTTGAATCGTTTTGCTGAGCGACGATTGAGTAACGTGCAGACTTCGTGCAGCTTCGGTTACATGTTCCAAACGAGCTACCGTGAGAAAATATTGCAGTTGAAGAAGTTCCATTTCGCATCCCCCATTCATTCCCTCAAATCAATGAGATTATATCATCAAATGCATTGGAATAAATAATCGATTTCAAGTACGATGACATTAATTCGCTATGGGGGGGCCAGAAATGAGTGTTCGCAGCTGGTGGTTAATGATTTCAGTTGGTCTAGGGATATTATTGAACCCATTAAATTCTTCGATGGTTTCTGTTGCAATTCCAAGTCTGCAAAATGTGTTCCAACTTGACTTTACAGGTGTTTCCTGGATTATTTTTTCTTTCTACATTGCAAGTAGCATAGCTCAACCTATCATGGGAAAGGCCAGCGATTTATTCGGCCGTAGGAAGATGTTTCTTATTGGACTTGTTGTAGCCTTCATTGCATCATTATTAGCTCCGTTGTCACCAACCTTTGGATGGCTCATCGTGTTCCGCATTGTACAATCCATCGGAACAAGTATGATGGTTGGGGTTGGAATGGCCATTGTTCGAATTCATATTACAGAGAAACAAGCGACTGCGCTGTCTGTTTTGTCCATTTTCCTATCAGGAGCGGCAGCAATTGGACCCTTTATTGGCGGGGTTTTGGTTCATTGGTGGAATTGGCCTGCCATCTTTTTCATCAATATTCCGTTTGTGGTAGCCAGCTTTCTATTGGCTTGGAGGACTATTCCTAAGGACGAATCGCCAACATCTGTTGCACGCAACATGTCCTTTCGTAAATGGTTTGATTTAATTGATGCAAGAGGGATCCTACTCTTCACATTAGGGCTGGTTGCCCTGCTCGTCGGATTACTCTCGGCAAAATCATCTGGGCATATCTCGTTAGAAAACGTCATTGTCGGGTTAATAGGCCTCGTTGCGCTGGGGGCATTCGTACGATATGAGTTAAAAGCGACGTCACCCTTTATTCCTTTACGCACGTTCGCCAAATATCCTGCGTTGACTTGGGTTAATGTCGAATTCATGTTCGTTAACGTACTCTATTACTCGCTTTTTTTCGGGCTTCCGTCCTATTTGCAAGTGGTAAGGCATGTAAGCGAGTTCCAAACAGGGATTCTCATGCTAAGCTTAGGCTTGTGCTCGCTAGCTGCTTCTCCAATAGCAGGACGATGGATTGATAAATCAGGACCCAGACCGGCATTACTGGTATCGGCAATCCTGATGACATTGGGATCTGTGTGGCTTGTAACATTAAATCCAACTTCTCCGGTGATCAGCGTGTGTTTGGCTTTGGCTGCATTCGGTATTAGCAACGGACTGAACAATGTAGGTATGCAAGCAGCCTTGTTCCAAAGTTCTCCAAAAGAAATAATCGGTGTAGCATCCGGATTATTTAATACATCAAGATATCTGGGAACCATTTTCTCTTCATTGTTGATAGGTATCGTAATGGGAGGTAAGTTCAGCTTCGAGGGATTTCAAGTGCTTGGGATTGTCCTTACGGTAATTGCATTGACTTTGGTATTCATGAGTCGGCGACGCCTGGATTCAGGACAATTGCGAGAGTCATAGGTTCACCGTTTCTTCAAATAAACCCCTCTACTCTTTATTTAACGTTAATTTTTCAACGAAAGAGAAAGGAATTTAGTTAAAAAACAGCCGAGCAATCGGCTGTTTTTGGTAGCGATTGGTAGGTGACAATAATTCCAGTTCACAGCCCTAATCCAGCTCTCAAATCCCAGTAAAAATATTAAAAAATAGTTGGCACCATTCCCCCATCCATACGGATTGGAGAACCCTTAAATGCAGACGCATATGGGCTACATACAAATGCGGCTAATCTACCAATTTCAATAGGTCTAATAAATCGCTGTATTTCGGATTGAGGCAGGTTTGCGGCCATAAATTGTTTCTCTTTTTCTGAAAAAGTCATATTTTCATTGGTGTAAATCCCCTCAATGATTTGATGTACTTTTTCAGAAAGTGTTGGTCCAGGCATGATCGTATTAACGGTAACTTCTGTATCTCTTGTTAATTTAGACAAGCTTTTTGACAATGATAGCAGCATGGATTTGGTCATACAATATTGAGGCATTTGTCCTGAAGGCATAATTGCTTCTTCACTCGCAATGAAAACAATGCGTCCATAATCGTTTTTCAACATTTTAGATAAGTAAAATTTAGCTAATCCATTTGCAGCAAGAACATTAGTACGGAAGTATTTTTCCCACACTTCATCGTCAACGTCCTCATACTGCATTATTTCGTAAATACCCATATTGTTAACCAAAATATCAACTTCGGGGTATTTTTCAAATAATGCTTTTCTTTGCTCTTTATCCACAATATCGGCCGTAGCATTTTGGGGAGAGGTAGTTGGGAACTTTGACTTTATTTCATTTACTGTTTGTTCTACCTCATCATAATTCCGTCCATTAATAAGTACATTCACACCTTCTTTGGCAAGTTCAATCGCTATTGCTTTACCTATACCTTTCGTTGATCCTGTAATTAAAGCAGTTTTATTGTTTAAACCCATATCCATCATACATTTCTCCTTTTTCTCTACTTCCAAACTATGTTAAGATCAGCCTTTTAAAGAGTCCTGATTATATTACCTTGCCTGGATTGTTCAGTAACTAGCATATTGCGCCAAAATTCTTGTTTCACACGCCAATTGATAAAACTCAATAAAACTAGCTCTCTGAACAATTGGCTAGTCTGGAATCTATTAATGAATAGACGGTCTTCCGAGCTGTCCTTCTGATATTGAGTTTGCAGCTAAATGTTTAGTACGCCAATTTAAAGGAGTGTCACCTTCCCAAAGACGGAAAGCCCGATAGAATGAGTTCTGATCTTCATATCCAATCAAGAAAGCCACTTCTTTAATATCAAGCGATGGGTCTGCCAAGTACTTTCGTGCCTGCTCATGTCTAGCTTGTGTCAGCAAATGCTTAAAGTTCGTGTTTTGGTCAGTGAGCCGGCGCTGCAACGTGCGATCGCTCATGTTGAGTTCCTTCGCGATAGCCTCAATATCAGGGCGTCCTCCTGTGAGGCTCCGTTTTATAATCCATTTGACCATTTCGGTAATGGAGCAGTTGCGCTGCTGTTCAGCCAGAGATCGGTCTAGGACGGGAGTGAGAATCTCCAGCAATTCTTCGTTGTACGAAACAAAAGGGAGGTCCAGATCTCTTCGATGTAGCGTCATTCGATTACATTTTGCATCAATCCGGATACGGCAACCGAAGTAAGCTTCAAGAGCTTGTACATCGCCCATTGATTGCGAAAATTCCACAAGCTGTGCCGTCAAAGGTTGACCAGTGCCCCGGCGCCCAAGCTCTAGAAGACATGCCAGCGTAATACCGACCAGCATCGGTGGACCAGGCTGCTCGGTATACAACCATTCCAGTTCGATTGTACAGTGCTCGCTCTCCTCGGTGATACGTAAGATTTCGGGGGGGCATAATTGTTTGTACCGAGCCATTCGGTTTAGAGCATCGCGATAGTTACGAGCGTGGTAAGTCGCTAAGACGGTCGGTGGGTACTTCGCTGTTTCAAAGACGGTTGCAAGCTTGATAATTCCTTTGGCAGTGTCACCAATGAGATCAGAATAAGCCTGCCAGATCGCGAAATATTGGGCCGGAGTAACTACTGGTTCTGTCATAATGTTAAGCGGTAGCCGTGCTTTATGAGCTACGTCGTGAGCAGAAATTCCTAATTCGTGTAATCCCGTCCAAAATCCTGGCGGAATTTTAATATGGTCAGAGGTATGAGTCTTCTTCATACATATAGACCTCCTTTATTTACTTACATTATTCAAGCTCTATAACCATTCCAGTATAGTGAATTTTGTTAACATATGCTTACTAAATGTTTGACCACAATAAATAAAAAAGCAACCGATATGTCGGTTGCTTTTGAGTCATTTTTATTTCGATAATTGCAGTTTCCTATATTTCTACCAGCAGAAACTGTATCTAAAAACCTGTAGTATACTGTTTCGGGATCGTTGTTTCTTTTTTCAAGTTTGTTGCCGCCTCAAGAGCCCAATAAGGATTTCTTAACATTCCTCTCCCGACAGCCACAAGATCTGCGTCCTCATTTCCTACTACAGCGTTTGCCAGGATCGGATCATCGAGTCTTCCGACTGCAATGACTGGAACTTCGAGTGCTTGTCTGATTTCTCGAGCAAGTGTCACTTGGTATGCTGCGTGACTGCCTGGTCTACCCCACGCAGCGATAGGTCCTTCCCCGCCTGAAGAAATATCAAAAATATCTACTCCTGCTTGTTGATATTCTTTGGCAAAAGAAATGCTTTCTTGAATGTCGTATCCTCCTTCTACGTATTCTTTAGCGGAAATGCGCATGATAAGCGGCATGTCTTCCGGCATCTCTGCCTTGGCTGCCTGAATAATTTCCCGACCAAACTTTGTAAGATCTTTCCCGTACTCATCATCTCTTTGGTTGGTCAGAGGAGAGTGAAATTGATGGATTAAGTATCCGTGAGCTCCATGTAATTCAATGGCATCAACTCCGGCCTTCACAGCACGTGCTACAGCACCGCGGAACTTCTCCACCATTTCTTTAACTTCTTGTGTTGAAAGAGCTCTAGGTAATTTAGATTTCTCATCAAATGGAATAGCGGACGGAGCAACAGGCACCTCAGCATCTTCTGCTTTACGTCCAGCATGAGCAATTTGGATACCTACTTTTGCTCCATAACTATGGCAGGCATCTACAATTCTTTTCAATGCAGGAATTTGCTCATCAGACCACAATCCCAGGTCGAAATCAGAAATCCGTCCATCCGGTTCTACATCGGTCATTTCAATTATAATAAATCCAGTTCCACCAATTGCACGACTTACGTAGTGCATGAAATGCCAATCGGTAGCTATACCATCTTTTTTTTCAACAGAATATTGACACATTGGAGGCATGACGACCCGGTTCTTTAAATCCAAGCTTTTAAATTTATAAGCACTAAATAAATCTTTCATTAAGAAAGACCCCTTTCTAGGTTTTATAGTGAACACTATATTAAATGCATGCACATGCATATAATACAGCATACATTTTTTATTTGTCAACTATCGTTTAAACTATGCGTTTACGTAATAAAGGCCCAGAGATTGTATTCTCTAGACCTAGGATTAAATCTTGCTCTATTCAAGCATTAACTTTCGTATTAAGTTTTAATTTATATGAAAGGATTATATTTTTTCAATAAGTGATTGTAATTTTTGCTTCAACTCATCTTTTGAAAGGACTGACTCCAGAATCTGGTTGAAGGTTTCGAGCGCTCTATCAAATTTCTTTTCACCAAAATCGGTCATGCTTGTATAGATTCCCCGACGATCATCTTCACATATATGTCTTCGCAAAGCTCCGCAGCTTTTTGCTTCCATTCTGACTACCAGTCTAGATAATGCACTTTGGCTTAACCCAACCATCTCTTGTAAATGCTGCAATCTCAATTTCTTTTCCTCAGTTTGAGATAAGAAATACAGAACCAAAAATTCATTTAAGGATAAACTATAGTTTTCTTGAAGTGCACGTTCCAATTCATCGTTTATGTTCGATTGGAGTTTAGTAAGGGACAGCCAAATATTTAAAAGTTCGATAGTATTGTTGTTATGCATTTCGACTCATCCGTTCTATTCTGAAGTATAAATTACACACATTATAGGAGTCACCATAGGGAATAATTAATTCTATCAGGGTTACTGGAAATGGTCAAAACAACACAAAAACACCTTTCAAATCAGCTTCCATGCTTAGGAATGCATCTTCTGAAGGTGTTTTGTTTTGAAATTGATTTTAATTTGCAAATTATTTATGGTCAGATACTTTTCTGCGCATTCCAGCCAGTCCTATCAAACCAAGCAAGCCAAGCCAACCCCAATCCATATCGTTGTCATTATCTACGGCGTTTGCTCGTACATTGTTAGCGTTATAAGTTGGATTGTTACTTTGATAAGGGTTTTGAGCTGGGTCATTGGCTGCATTTACATTTGGACTTTGTGCTAAAGAAGGGGTGGCTAAAGCTGCAAACAAGCAAATGGAAGTTACCGCTGTGACTATTTGTTTCTTCATAAAAAGGAATCCTCCCTGAAAGTGTGATGCATATAATTTCTCCAAAAATCCGCTCCTTATTCTATTGTGTATTTACAAATTTATTTGGATGATTTTAATCATTAATTGGAACTATAAGATTGGTGTAAAAAATATTAAAGGAGCGGTTATGATGGGAATATTAAGTGGGAATCCAAAAGATGAACCTATGCACTATGGTGAAATTTCCGGTGTTTGGCAATTTTCATTGGCCGCGAAAGGGGCTCTGTCTTTCTACCAAGCATTCCTGAATCATGCAGGTGATAAGGATTTGAAAAAAATATTGGACGCACTCATTGATCAAGCAAAACTTGAAATTAAGGAGTGTGATATGCTCCTTACTGACAATGGGATTGCCCCAGCGCCAGCCTTACCAGAAAGACCTCCAGTGAAACTTGAAGATATTCCTGTAGGTGCGCGGTTTACTGACCCGGAGATCGCCGCTAAAATTGCGTCTGATACATCATTGGGACTGGTGGCTTGTAGTCAAGTGATGGGTCAATCCATCAGAGAGGATATAGGGGCCTTGTTTGCAAAATATCATGCCACCAAAACTGCTTTAGGCGTTAAGATTCTTCAAATGTCTAAAGAAAAAGGATGGTTAATTTCACCTCCTCTCCAAGTGAAAAGACCCGAAGCTGTTGAAGTGTAAAACAGACTAAAATTTCTGCTGGCTATATTCAGGGTAGATTAAACAAGCACCCCCTTTGTCCTCACTATGAGGATAAAGGGGGTGCTTTCACGAGCCATATCCGCCTGGCCATGCTCTCAAATTATTTCATTCCAGAATCTGTGAAAGACTCTGCGTTTCTTTTAAATCGATCTTCGAATCACGCTTTTGGTCGCTGCTGCCTCAAAAATGGTTTCGATCAGCACCAGCACACGGTGCACTTCTTCGCTTTTGATCGCAAGCTCGGCTTTTCCTTCGATGGTGGAGACAAAATTTTCGTAAAAGCTTTCTGCTGCAGCAGGTATTTTCTCAATCGGGAACTTAAGGGTGGATTCCTCAGACGGCGGTGCCATCGTTTTCGTCAACCCTTGACCTGCTTGAATCGGTTTGGGTTCCACGTGAGCGACATCTGGATTTCGGGTGACAATCTCTCCGCTCAAATCCCAATCCTTGATCACTGCTGTTCCTTCAGTTCCTTTAATATACCAACGCGGCAACTTTACGTAATTCGTTGTACCTACTTCAATGACCGCTGTAAGACCATCCTTGAACTCAATCAAGCTGGTAAAGCCGTCATCCACTTCTGTCCCCAGAATATAACTTAAGGTAGCAGTCACGCTTTCGATTTGGCTGTCCGTAATCTGAAGAAGCTGGTCCAACAGATGCACTCCCCAATCCAACAGCATTCCTCCACCATACGCCTTTAATTGCCGCCAGTCTCCTGGAATGCCGTTAGCTCCCTGAACCCGCGATTCCAGGTGGAAAAGATCGCCAACGGTCTTCTTACTGATTATATCTTTGACAATCCGGAAGTCTTCATCCCATCTGCGATTCTGATGTACTGTAAACAGACGATTTTCTTGCTTGGCCACCTCGACAATATCTAAGAAATCTGCGCTTGTTATCGTAACTGGCTTTTCACAAATGACATGTTTGCCAGCTTGCAGTGCTTGGATCGCGATTTCTTTATGAACGTCATTAGGCGTTGCTATTAATACAATATCTACGTCCTGATCGCCGAGAACAGCCTCTAGACTGGCATAAGTTTTATAGCCGGCTGCTGCAGCCAATTCCATCCGATAATCAACAATATCATATACACCGCCAATGGCAAGCTGCTCAATAGGTTCAATTAATTGAACATGGTAGCTTCCCATACCTCCATAACCAATAATAACTACATTGTATTTCCGATTGTCCATTTTCATTTTCCTTCCACTCCTAAATTGAGCCACCACCTATCAAACGGTTGCTCACGGATCGAATTCAATTGTAAATCGGTTATTGCCAAGCAGGTCATCCGTAAGATGTTATTGCATACGCTTTCATTATAAAGGAAATCTTTCCCCAAAAAAAGGGGGTTATTATGATCTAGGTGGTTTAAAGAAGTTGTATGTAACAACGAGCAGTCTGAATCAATTAATTACGTACATGCGACACCTTCAAAAAATCTGCAATCCTATTTCTTGGAGCATATTTATTAAGTAGTCTCGCATGGAATCGGCCATCCTTGCTGCAAATTTTGCTTTTTTACAAGCTTCCTCATATGACTCTTGATCCTAATCATGAATCAGTAATTCGTTTTTAGAATGTTGCTTCCTCCTTACGAGGGGTGTTTTTCACACCCCCACATGGGTTTACCAATAAATGTCCATCCTTATTGTGGCTGTAAGTTTGCGTAGCTCAGCTCTTTCTATCTTCTTTGGTAATCAAAGAGCTGTAGGCGGGAATCTTCACCGTATCTTTCTTTACTTTCACATCCTTTGAGCTGGAGAAGACTACTTTCCTCTTCTGCTTATCCCGATCTTTCATCTGGAGGGTAACCGACTCTCCTGACAGGTTATGATATACATACAATGTTTCTTTGCCTGAGGAACGTTTGTATGCCGCCACGTTGGCAGAACCTGCTTGGAACGGTTCTAGATTGTCGCTGCGAAGAGCCTCATGTTCTTCCCTCAGGCGGATAAGCGTACGGTAGCTTGCCAGCAGGGAATCATTGTCCCGCAACTGCGCTTCCACCGATACTTCGCCTTTGTTGTATTTGGACTCCTCCCACTTCGTTTGACCGAGACCTTCTCCCTTGTACCAGCGCATAGGCTCCCGAAGAAACTCATCGGGCTTCTCTCCCTTCATGCCGATCTCTTCCCCGTAATAGAGAAATGGCTGGCCCGGCAACGTCAAAAGAATGGATGCAGCCAGTTTGGCTTTTCGCACATCCCCGCCCAGCTCGCTCATAACACGGGTCTGGTCATGATTGCTTAGGAACGGAGCATCGAGTGCCACCCTATTGTATGATTTGTACAGCTTTAGCGTTTTCTCTGCGAATGTTGCGATACCCTGATCCTGGCCGTTTTTCACGGAGTTCAAAATCGTTCCGCCCAGATCAAAATTAAACAGAGAGTGGAGCGATTCGTAATAAGGAGCTATTGTCTCCGGTTTATCCCATACTTCTCCTGCCAGATATACATTTGGATTTATCTTTTCCATCTCGGAACGGAACTCATTCCACCACGCAATGTTTTTATCTGCGCCATCCTTCGTTTGCCCTTTAAAAATATGCATCGCCGCATCAAGCCGGAATCCGTCTGCACCCTGCTGTAGCCAATACTTGCCGACTTTGATCATTTCCTTGCGGACTTCGGGATTGTCAAAGTTCAGATCCGGCATCCCCGACCAGAAGGTACCGTAGAAATACCCTTCGCCATTCGGATTTTTATGCCATACCTGCTGGCCCCATGATCCCTTCTCATCCAGATTTGTATTCTCATCTGCCCATACGTAATAGTCATGGTATTTGCTTTGCGGGTTGGCGCTGGCCTCCTTGAACCAAGGGTGCTCGCTGCTCGAATGATTGATAACAAGGTCGATGATCACCTTGACACCCTTTCTTTTCGCTTCTTTCGTCAAGGTGCGGAAATCATTCAGATTCCCGTACTGCGGGTCCACCTGATAGTAATCAGTTACATCATATTTATGGTAGCTTGGAGACGGATTCAGTGGCATGAGCCAGAGACCGCTGACCTGCAAATCCTTGCCCGAACGGGGATTGCCATCGTTTAAGTAATCAAGCTTTTGTGTAATACCCTTTAAATCACCATGTCCGTCCCCATTCGAATCATAAAAAGAATTAATATAAATTTCGTAAAACACGCCGCTTCCAGCAGAATTCGGAGGCTTATGCCCGTTCATATCCTGCTCGGCCATTGCACCTGAGGTGAACATCGTGAGCATAGGCACCGTTAACAGGATCGTGGACCATTTTCTTAAGCGTTGGTTACGAGTCAAAACATATCAGCTCCTTTAATTGTTATGGGTGCGCCTTCATTATAAAGAAAAACCACCCAAAAAAAGGGGATATTATTATCTATTATAGTGGAAAATATCGATTTTATTGTCTGATGTCGTTATCGAACAAACTGCCTGGGTTAGAGGATCTGTTGGTGATCCTTAACCCAGGCAGTTTGCTTGAAAGTCTATTTTTACCCTTTTACAGCGGAACCTACCGTCATCGCCCGCTCTACTTGTTCACTCAAGAACAGATAGACGAGTACCATCGGTAAGGAGGCAATAGTCATAACAGCACCCATCGCTCCCCAATCTGTACTATAAGAGCCTTGGAAGAAAAGCAAGCCTAGCGGCAATGTCTTCATATTTTCATCAGAAATGAGAATATAGGCCAAAGTGAATTCATTCCAGTTGTTCAAAAACTGAAAAATGGCTACAGTCGCAATTGCAGGTAATGCAAGGGGTACAATGATTTTCAGGAACAGTCTATAAATATTAGCTCCATCCATGCATGCTGCCTCTTCAATCTCCTTAGGGATTCCCGTAAGGAACCCATAGAAAATCATGGACGAGAAAGGAAGGCCAATTGCGATATAAGGCAGAATAAGAGCTCCATACGTATTCGTTAGATTAAAATCGCGAACCAGAATCGCCAGCGGTATCATGATAACCTGAAGTGGCATAAACATTCCTATGGTCATATAAGTCCGAACGGTAGAACGAAATCTCCACCTCATACGAGCCACTGCAAAGGCAAACATCAGAGCCAGTAAAAGGATAAACAGAGTCGAAATCGTTGATACGACCAGACTGTTTAGAAAGTAACGGGGAATATTAAATTGTGTCCAGGCATTGATGTAATTTTCGTATCGAAAATGCGTTGGCAGTCCAAATGGGTTAGAGACGAAGATCTCATCGTTGTTCTTTAACGAGTAGGATACCATCCAAAACAACGGGTAGACCGAAACAATTAGATACAACCACAGTGGTATCTGCAGGGCAGCATGTCTGAACTTGCTCAAAGCGGTTTTACTCATTTCGTTCTCCTTTTCAATACACGCCTTATCAGGCGGTTTGTCCGCGGTCGAACAGCTTATTGATAACTACAGTTGCCAATAGCGAGATTAATACAAGTAGCACGGATACAGCACACGCATAACCATAGTTGCTCTCCATAAAAGCATAGCGATAAATCATGAATGTCAGTGTATAGTTTGTAGTACCGGGCCCACCATTTGTCATAATCAGCATCTGTACAAACGCCCCTATTCCAGAGGTTATCGCGATAATGAAGCAAAATTTGTACGTTTCTCTCATTAAAGGAAGCGTAACATGCAGATGCGCTTTCCATTTGCTGCAACCGTCAATCGTGGCAGCCTCAAAGTAGTCTTCGGGTATTGACTTAACTCCCGCATATAACAACGAGAATTGGTATCCCATAAACTGCCAAGCATTAACAAAGGCGATGGCAATAATGGATGTTGTTGGGGAGCTCAACCAATTTTGCTGATACGGAATGTTCAAGAGATCAAACAGTCGGTTGATTAATCCGTTGGTTGGATCATAAATTGCAATCCACAGCTGGCATACCACAGTTACCGATAGGACAACTGGGATAAAATAAGCGGTTTTCAGTATTTTCCGCCCGCGTGTACGTGGGTCCGCACAGATTAGTGCCAATATCGTTCCCAGTCCGATCTGAAAGACTGCCAGTACAATTGCAAAGATCAATCCGTTCTTAAGCGAAGTAGCAAGTAGAGGATCAGAGAACAATTCCCGGTAATTATTCAATCCTGAAAAGGTCAGTGTACTGAGGCCATCCCAATCATAAAAGCTGCGAAGAACGGTTTGCAAAACGGGATATATCAGTATCACGCTATACAGTATCAAAGCAGGGAGGAGAAACAGTGCGAGCGCCGGTTTGTTCCCCAAATATTTATTCATGTCTTGCTTCCACCCCTTATCTTTGGAACAGCCCCCTCAGCGCCTTATGCGCCAAGGGTTGCCGTTCCCTGAATTCTCAGTTTTCTTTATTCAATGTGTTATTCAGATTACTTACAAAATCGTTTTCTGAAAAGTTGTCGACCATCATATTCTGAGTATTGTCATTAATCGTGTTCTGAATTTTTGTATTACTCAGAAGTTGAGCATATTCCTGCGCATTTGGTAACAACTCTTTAACAACTCGCTGCATCATTGCTGGAACATTGGAGGCCATTGGTTTATCAACTTTCACTGGAACAATTGGACTTCCAAGCTGGGAGTATCTGTACTCTGCTGATTTTGAGGCAAGGAATGCCGCTACCTTTACGGCTGTTTCCTTATTTTTGCTATTCGCTGATACTGCGTAACCTTGTGGAGAACCTGAGCCGTCAATAAAGTATTTGGAATTCTCGTAGGTTGCTTCATCCTTTGCAGGCCAGTACATCCAGTCGACTTGATCGCCCAGCTTTTCCTGGGAGCTGTAGATTTCCCATTGTCCATTTACGAACATGGCAGCTTTGCCCTGATAAAATAGGGACGATGCCTGATCATAATTGGTGTTCGTGGCGTTGGCATCGAACAATCCGGCTCTTTGCAGTTGCTTCATCTGCTGTGCCGCTGTTACGAATGCTTCTGGCAATGCTTTTACACCCTTCTCCTCAAGTGCTCCGAATCCACGTGGTTGCTCTCTTGTAACCAGCCCATTATAAAAAGCGGTCGTAATCCATTTTTCTTTAGCAAAGATTGACATCGGTACATAACCAGCAGCTTTCAACTTCTTAGCTGCATCGGCCATCTGGTCAATCGTCTTAAGTGGTGTCTTGATTCCTACCTTCTCAAAAATTGACTTGTTGTAATAGATTATTTGGAATTCAATACCAGTCTCAGGATAAGCATACACATGATTATCAGGAGCTACCAAACGTGATTCCACACCTGGGTTAAGATTCTTTTTGAATTCGGCAGTTGTGTCATAGTTGTCCAGCACCTCGACATTTTTTGATTTTGCAAAAGTTTGCAGGACAGGCCAATCCGCTAAATAGATATCTGGCATGTTGCCCGTTGCTGCATAAGTTTTAAGCTTCTGTCCCCCGTCCTGCACGGCAGGATCTAGTTCAATTTCTACGTCTGGCATCTTCTTCTTGAGCTCTTCCACCGCATAATCGAACGGCTTTATGGTATCGTCATCGAAATGCTGCGCATACACCTTCAATTTAATCGTTCCGTCCCCTGATCCGTTATTGGAAGAGGCTGAGTTGTCTTCACCACAAGCGACCAATCCGACGGACATGGTGAGCACTAGCAAGGCTGCACTCCAGATTCTGAGATTTTTTTTCATTTGTTTTTCCCCCTCATGAAGAGTCTTTGATGATTACGCTTTCATTTGCTTGACTACAGTATACCGCTGCCTCTTTTCTTCTTTAAGGAATAAAACGGGTATTATCAGTAAAAAACGGGACAAATAGAGCAGCGGTCCTCCATATAGGAAAACCGCCAGGCTTAAATCGATGTGTTCTGCCTCACAAGGCAGATGCTACCTCTTTTTGAGTTGTTCATATTCTGTGGGTGTCATACCAAAGCGTTTCTTGAAACATTTGCTGAAATAATTAGGGTCACTGTATCCTACACTTTCGGCGATTTCTGACAGCTTCCGATTTCCTTTCAGCAAAAGCTCCTTAGCCTTCTTCATTCGGATGTGTGTAATATGATCCACTATGGAAAAGCCAGACTCCTTGCGAAATACGCGGCGCAGGTAGCTGGGATCGACGAATACTCCGCACGAAACCTGCTCAGCAGACAGCTCTGAGTCTGCATAATGTTCCTCAATATAGTTGATCGCCGCCGCAAATAAATTGGAAGCCTTCGTCGGACGCATATTCTCCATCAGTTGGATCAGCTTGCGGTATAGGGTGAGCATCCAACCTTCAGCTGCCTCCCAGGAATCTAACTCCCGCAGCCGTTCGTAAGGAGAATTGTCTCCTCCGTTTTCCCATAGCTGGTCATAAGGAATGCCTCGTTCACTGGCAAAGGAAAGGGCTAAAGATACGATTCCCATAAGCATCGCATCTGCGTATTCGTCTCCCCAGTTATATTTACTAAGCTGACGGATTGCCTTGCGGACCTCCTCTAGCGTTTCACTGTCTTTCATTCGGAGGTCAAGCACAACCGCATCGCGTAGATGGCCCAAATCAGGCATACCTGCTCTGCTATGCAACGCTTCGCCGCCCTGTCCCCTTAACTCTGCGCTTTCGCTCTCCTGTGGAAGCACTGGTAATTTCGGCTTAATACGCTCCAACATTGAAAGCATTTCTTCGGCATTGAACGGTTTCAGCAAATAATCCTGCACTCCAGTTCGAACGGCCTTCTGTAGATACTCAAACTCGTTATGCCCGGATATGAATACAATTACGATTCGTTCGAACTTGACTTTCAATCTCTGGGCTAATTCAATTCCGTCAATAAATGGCATATTGATATCAACGAGGGCAAGATGCGGCTGATGCCGCTCGGCTTCCTGAAGCGCTTCCCGCCCGTTCCTTGCTTCGCAGCAAACTCGAAAGCCGTGACTTTCCCAGTCTATCTTAATTCGCAGAAAGTCTCGGAACAGCGGCTCATCATCAACAATCATCACTTTATACATCTTGGTGTTCACTCCCCTTTGGCAGCGTTGGTAGCGACAGGTCAACAATGGTTCCCTCTCCGAGAACACTCTGCACGGATATCCCGTACTCCTCGCCAAAATACAGGCTCAGCCGTTGCTGAACACTGTAGGTACCGATTGATCGTATTCCTTCTTTCGGTAAATGTCTGGACATAATGTTCTGAACTTGAACTTCGTTCATTCCCACACCGTTGTCCTCTACCCGGACGATCACCCTATCGTTCTGTTTAAAAGCGAAAATACGGATAAAACCTTTGGTTCCTTTCTTTTTAAGACCATGGTAAATCGAATTCTCGACAAGTGGTTGGAGCGAGAGTTTCGGAATCGGTGTACCCGCAAGCTCTGAAGGGATATCCACTTCATAGCGGAACACATCGGGATAACGGATTTGCAGAATTGTCAGGTAATCATCCGTAATCTGAGCTTCCTTCTCTAAAATAATGAGTTCCCGTCCCTTATTCAGCACCATTCGATAAAAATCTGCCAGCGCCTTCGTAGTATCTCTAGCCTCATCATTACGATCCAACTCATTCAGTGCATAAATGGTATCTAAAGTGTTGTACAGAAAATGCGGTTTTATTTGAGCGGTCATCAGTGCAAGTTCATATTCACGCTTGCGGTTTTGTTCCTGCCTAACTTCATCCAGTAACTCCCTAATCCGTCTTATCATAAAGTTAAAAGCTTCAGCAATGGTACCGATTTCATCTTCTGTTCGGACTGTCGCAACCGATTGTAAATCGCCGGTTACTACTTTTCGCATGGCTCTAGTCAGTTGTTCGAGCGGGCTAACGACCATTTTGGACAGAAAGCTAGCACCGAGCCAGGAAAAAGCAAGACAGAATACGCCGATTAAGAGTGAAAGCCTTACATTTTGCCGGACATCAGCTGTAAGCAGGCTAAGAGAAACAATATTGACTAGCTTCCAACCCATTCGGTTATAATCATTGACCGTTACGAGATTGCCGCCGTCCTCAAATGAGCATGTTTTTGGGGACACATTAGATCCACAGCCTTGGATGGCCTCCGCCAACTGTGAACTCACTGGCTTCATCAGCATCCCATTGTCTTCTGCCACAGCCACACGCATCTCGTTATCTAAAAAATAATAAGATTTGTTCGTATCGGGATCGCTGGAACGAAAATAATCAGACAAACCTTCTTCCTTTACCAAAAGAAAAAGCGTTCCATAGGGGTCGCCGGTGTCTATATTAATGACCATCTTTCCCAGCGTCAAAACCGGAGAGTTTGGATCTGGTGTTAGGAAATCTCTTTTCTCCATATCAAACCAGAGTGCCTGTCCATAACTTTCAGATTCCCTTACCCGTTTGAGCATGCTATCGACTTTGCTATCGTCCCCACTTTCGGTATAAGAAGCGAAAATTGTCCCTTCAGTATCAATAAATACCGCCG
This sequence comes from Paenibacillus sp. lzh-N1, assembly GCF_002872435.1. Lineage (NCBI taxonomy): Bacteria > Bacillati > Bacillota > Bacilli > Caryophanales > Paenibacillaceae > Paenibacillus > Paenibacillus sp. lzh-N1. The sequence goes on from NZ_CP025696.1 coordinate 4,734,342, forward strand.
CATCTACCTCGCGAAAGATAGACAAGTCAATAGATAGGCGGCTTTGCATCAGGTTTCCAAATTGAACACGATCCATAGCAGTATCAGGTCTAGCGCCGTATGAATCATACATGCGGTTAATATTCGTGACCATAATATTGGCCGCTGTTTCCACACTACTGAATATGTAGTCGGTCCGGGACAGGATAAGCTGCGATTCGTCCACTACGTTGCTGGTAGTTTGCTCTATCAATGAACGGCTGAAAAGTTGATTGGACACAAGTCCAAGAATGAGCAGAGAAATAATGATTAGCGGGAGAAATACCGCTATAACCTTGCTTTTAAAGCGAAGGCGACCAAACCACTTACGAGCTAGGGACAGAATATTCAAATAAACCCCCTCCGTCATCAAAGAATATTCATCATGTTAACACAACTAATCTGAACAGTAGTAGAACTAAAATATTGTTAAAAAAATTCAACGCTCCATCTTGAAAGTGGCAAGAGGATATGTTAGGATAAAGTCGATTTTTAGTAAAATTATTAACTAAAAAGGTGTGAGCTCTTTGGCAACCATTAAAGACATTGCCCGCGAAGCGGGTGTGTCTGCCGCAACCGTTTCAAGGGTTTTAAATAACGATCTGTCACTGTCCGTGAGTCCAGACACCAAAAACAGAATTTTTTTAATTGCTGAACAGCTTGGGTATAAGCCTTCCCGGCTGAGGCAGTTAAAGCGGAATACGGAACGTGCCGGGAAAACGGTCGCCCTCCTGCTGTGGTGTTCCATTGAGGAGGAAAGGGACGATCCGTATTACGCCTCAATCCGCCGTGGAATCGAACTGCGCTGTGAAGAGCTTGGCCTGACATTGGGGCAGACGCTGAGAGGCCGCTCATCTCTCGGCACCTTGCAGAAGGCGGACGGTCTGATTGTCGTAGGAGGCGTTGATCCTGAAGAGGTGTCCAAGCTGTATCCGGACAAGAACACCATTGTCCTTGTTGACCAGTACCATGAGCAGCTGGAATACGATTCCGTACGACTCCATTTCCGGCAAGCGGTTGATCAGGCACTCGGACATCTGCTCGAGCTTGGCCACCGACAAATCGGATTTATCGGCGGCAAGAGCGATGGAGAGCGAAGGGCGCATTATTTTGAACGATTCATGCGGGAACGAGGATTGTACAATCCTCAATTCGTCCGGGTAGGTGCCTGGAGTACAGCGGATGGATATCTCATGATGAATGAGCTCCTAGCCGAGCAGGAACGACCAACAGCCTGCTTCGCTGCAAGTGATCCGCTCGCCATCGGTGCTCTCCGCGCCCTTCATGGACATGGAGTCAAGGTACCAGAAGATATGGCTGTTGTCGGCTTCGACGACATTGAGATGGCGGCCTTCGTTCAGCCTCCGCTAACTACAGTGCGTGCCTATCCCGAACAGATGGGAAAGGCTGCTGTGCAGCTGCTCTCTGAACGGTTTGAGGGACGTGAACCACCTGCGTACAGCGTGATCGGGACTAAGCTTGTCATACGGGAAAGCTCATGCTTAAACAGTAAAATCAATTCTTAAGAGTCATTTGTCATTGATAAGTATCCTTACGTAAAACAATCGAGATGATAACCCCTAAGGAGTGAATATCATGAACATTCATGTTAACGAGGCGCTTGGTTTGTTTCACCTGCAGTCCAAGGATTGCAGCTATATTATCCAACTTGCAGAAGGATATCCTGCACATGTCTATTGGGGAGCTCAACTTCATCATGACCAAAGTCTTGCAAGTATATTGGAGCTTAGAGAGCGCTGCTCCTTCTCCCCCACTCCCGATTCTTCCAGTCGTACGCTTTCTTTGGATACGCTTCCACAGGAATATCCACAGTATGGAACAAGCGACTTCCGTCAGCCGGCTTATCAAGTTGCGCTTGCCGATGGAACTCGGACTACAGAGCTAAAATATAGTGGTTACCGTATTGAACCGGGTAAACCCAAGCTCGAAGGACTTCCTTCCGTCTATACCGAATCAGATGATGAAGCAACAACTCTCTTGTTGTTCCTCGAGGATCAACACTCAGGCCTTAAGACTACACTGCTTTATACTGTGTTTGCGAACCACAGCGCAATTGCTAGGTCTACTCTTTTTGAACATAAGGGAAGCGCTGTCATGAATATTGAGCATGCGATGAGCGCCTCTGTCGACTTCGCCGATTCCAATTACCAAGCTCTCTATTTATCTGGTGCCTGGGTTCGGGAAAGACATATCCAGCGCCGCGATCTTGGGCCCGGCGCCATTCGCTTGGAAAGCCGACGGGGCTCCAGCAGTCACCAAATGAATCCTTTTCTGGCACTGCTTCGTCCTGATGCAACTGAAGATCGTGGGGATGTGTACGGCTTCAGTCTAATTTACAGCAGCAACTTCGTCGCACAGGCGGAAGTAGAGCAATTTAATCAGACTCGTGTAAGTATCGGAATCAATCCTTTTGACTTCTCCTGGCGACTTGAACCGGGTCAGTCATTCCAGACCCCTGAAGCCGTGCTGGTCTTTTCCGAAGAAGGTCTTGGAGGCATGTCGCGCACCTATCACCGACTCTACCGCACACGTCTGTGCCGGGGAACTTATCGCGACAAGGAACGCCCGATTCTCGTGAACAATTGGGAAGCCACATATTTTGACTTCGACGCCGATAAAATCGAAGCGATTGCCAAAGAAGCGGGACCTCTAGGAATTGAGCTATTTGTTCTTGATGACGGTTGGTTTGGCAAGCGCGACAGTGATAATAGCTCGCTTGGGGACTGGTTTGAGGACCGTCGCAAGCTACCCGGCGGTCTTACCGACCTAGCCAAACGGGTTAATGAACAAGGATTACAGTTTGGCTTGTGGGTTGAGCCGGAAATGGTATCACCTGATAGTGAACTGTACCGCACCCATCCCGATTGGTGCCTGCATGCGGAAGGTCGGCGGCGGACGGAAGGTCGATCCCAATTAGTGCTTGATCTCTCCCGCAAAGAAGTATGCGATTACTTGTACGAGACGCTTAGCTCCGTATTCTCGATCGCTCCAATTACTTATGTCAAGTGGGACATGAATCGTAATATGACAGAGATTGCTTCGGCTACAGCTACTAGCGAACGCCAAAAGGAAATTGCGCACCGTTATATGCTAGGACTTTATGATCTGCTGGAACGCCTGACCTCACGGTTCCCGGACATCTTGTTTGAAAGCTGTTCCGGGGGAGGCGGACGATTCGATCCAGGGATGCTCTACTATATGCCGCAGACATGGACCAGTGATGACACTGATGCTATTGAAAGATTGGCGATCCAGTACGGCACCAGCATCGTGTATCCGGCCAGTACTATGGGGGCCCACGTATCGAACGTGCCGAACCACCAGGTGGGACGAAACACCTCCCTCGCCATACGTGGCGACGTGGCAATGAGCGGGAATTTTGGCTACGAACTTGACCTTACTGCATTTACAAATGAAGAAAAAGAGCTCGCTGCCAGACAAATTGCCCAGTATAAAGAAATCCGCTCCCTTGTACAGCAGGGAGATATGTATCGACTTCTTAGTCCGTTTGAAGGCCGAGGCGATACTGCCTGGATGTTTGTTAGCGAGGACCAGTCCGAAGCTTTTGTCGCTTACTTCCGTGTGCTGGCTGAGCCAAATGGACCTATCCGGCGACTAACGCTAAAAGGACTTGACCCAGCCAAAAAGTATATAATCGAAACCGGTGCGACCGGCAATACTTCAGATCCTATTAATACCTCGACTGAAGATGGCGTTTCCCCTTTCCGTCTAGCGTTTGACGGCGAAATTTTTGGAGGTGACCGCTTAATGAAAATTGGGCTTGTTGTCTCGGATCTTACTGGGGATTTTGCCAGCTCTACCTTCCGCCTTAAAGCGATCTCTTGCTAATCAAAATGAAGGGATTTGCTTCAATATCGCAATAGGAAATAAAAAGAAAAACGGATTCGTTCTACAACGAATCCGTTTCTCTTTATTCAGACATCTCAGTTCATAACAGTCCTTGATTTTCCTTTTCCATATCATACTATACAATTTTAACCTGCTAGAGTCTGACTTCAATTTCTTATTATCTAGTATTCTAAAGATGTATGGTTCAGTACGGGAGGCATTGAAAGTACACTACTCGGTAGTTCCATCAAACTTGCTATTTCATAAGTGGGTTGAATGCCGGATGTATTTGTTTTTCCGGAAGGGTTGAACCAGCAAGTGTCAATTCCGTACTTATTGCCTCCTTGAATGTCCGAGGTTAAAGAATCGCCCACCATTAGGACCTTACTTTTATCTGAAATAGCTAGCTTGGTAAATGCGTAATCAAAAATTTCGGCCTGCGGCTTTTGGTAACCCACTTCTTCTGAAATAATTATCTGCTCAAACACATGACGCAGCGGGGAAAGCTGAATTCTGGAGGTTTGGACCTCTTTTATTCCATTCGTAATGATCGCCAAACGACACTCAGATAGTACGTCACATAATTCAACCGCTCCGTCCATCAAAAAAGCTCCTTCACCCAAATAACGTAAATAAGCAGCACTAAAGGCGTCTGGATTGAAGTCTAGCTTATGAACAGTAAACAATCGTTTAAATCTTTCCACCCGCAGCTGTGCCGAGGTAATAAGTCCTTCCTCTGCCTCTCGCCACAACGAACTGTTGATCTCATCATAGCTAGATTTATACTCAGTGGCCCCTTGCGGCAATCCAAATTGGGCAAACGTATTATGTAGCGCATGACTCTCTGCCATTTTAAAATCAAACAGCGTATCATCAACATCAAATAAAATAATTTCGTATTTCATAACGACCCCCAACCTCCATGTCATAACTTTGCTATATGGTTAAGTTCCATGAACTATAGACTTGTCCCAAATAGGATATAGAAAAACGGAAATAGACTATCAATACAGTATGATCTCCCGGTAATTATACAGAACCTCATTGATTCGTCAAGTCATGGAACACGCCATAATTGAATTAAACTTGCTGATCCTTGCTATTGTGCTGCAAATATCAAAAAAGTCGACTCCTTATAATAGGAATCGACCGTTTTAAAATCCTAGTGATTTTTATTAATCCATTCGGTTAATGTTTGATCAAAATAATGAGGTTCTTCAAACATCGGATTATGCCCACTATGTTCAAAAACCACCTTTTTTACGTTCGTATAGCTATCATCGACCCGATCCCATAATGAAACAGGCGCGACTAAGTAATCAGATCTCCCAAGACCAATAAACACGGGCTTATCGACATCCCCCAAAGACTGTATCAAATCCATCTTTCCGAAGGCTTCTCCCCATAAATAATCTATGATAGGCATGTTCGTGTGTACATCATTCCACATATAAGCTGCATCATAGGTATAATCATAAAAGCTTTGGGCTCCCATACGTATACACATGTGAACAAATCTTCTATCGGGCTCTCTTTTGATATCATTCTCTAATAAAGCAATTTCCTTTTCAAAACGGTCCTTTCTTTCTGGACTGGCCGTTTCATAAAAGAATGAAAAGCTTTGCCGCTGTCTTTCTTGGCTGTTCGTAGGTGCTGAATTTAATAGCACCACTTTTTCAACATAGCCTGGGAATTGTTTAGCATATTCCAAAGCCATAAAAGCATGCCCGGAATGTCCTAATATAATAAATGTATCTAAATGAAGGCAACGTCTTGCTGTTTCTATATCATTAATGACTTTATCCAAAGTATAGTCTTCTGGTTTTAAAGCACGAGTCGGTTTTGCAAACCCTCTATGATCTAAGAAAATAAACTGAAACTTTTTATATAAATGGTCTGAAAATAAGCGAGGATAATATACACTACTGCCAATCACCAATATCGGCTTTCCGTTACCTCTTATAGTATATTTCAGCTCAAATCCATCACTAATAACCGTTTGATAAGTGCTCATCTTCATCGTCTCCTTTTCTTCTTTAAATCACTCCCTTTTCGTTGTTTAAATCCCTTGTATTCTCCATAGATCGTTCCAGCACTACAACTCACCTCTGAAAGTCTGTTTATTTTATGAGAAAAGTTTAACATGATTTTTTCTAAAACAAAACCGAATTTGGATCTTCTAATCTTGCCGTACAAGTCGGAGATACAAAGTGGCAAAAGGAAATTACCGTAAACTTCAAGCCTTAAGTGTCCTCTCAGCAGTAGCACTATACAAGGAACAACCAGAATATTGTAGTGCTTTTAACTAAGGGCATGCCATGAGCCTTTCATATGAATGATAAATGAATCGGATATACAAAAAGAACACAGCCATTAAGGCTGTGCTCTTTTTTTGTGCTTGGCAACGTCCTACTCTCCCAGGACCCTGCGGTCCAAATACCATCGGCGCTGGAGGGCTTAACAGTCGTGTTCGGGATGGGTACGTGTGGAACCCCTCCGCTATCGCCACCAAACATGAATTTACACCGTAAATTCTTTTTCAGGAATCAGCATCGCCAAATGCTGTGTGTTTGTCCGTGTAACTTTAGCTACTTGAGCTGACGATATACTGAACTTACACCCTGAAAACTGGATCCGAAACTTATTGCGCTTTATCTTAGGATAAGCCCTCGACCGATTAGTATTGGTCAGCTCCATGCATTACTGCACTTCCACCCCCAACCTATCTACCTCGTCGTCTTCAAGGGGTCTTACATACTGGGAAATCTCATCTTGAGGGGGGCTTCACGCTTAGATGCTTTCAGCGCTTATCCCTTCCGTACATAGCTACCCAGCGGTGCTCCTGGCGGAACAACTGGTACACCAGCGGTACGTCCATCCCGGTCCTCTCGTACTAAGGACAGCTCCTCTCAAATTTCCTACGCCCACGACAGATAGGGACCGAACTGTCTCACGACGTTCTGAACCCAGCTCGCGTACCGCTTTAATGGGCGAACAGCCCAACCCTTGGGACCTACTTCAGCCCCAGGATGCGATGAGCCGACATCGAGGTGCCAAACCTCCCCGTCGATGTGGACTCTTGGGGGAGATAAGCCTGTTATCCCCAGGGTAGCTTTTATCCGTTGAGCGATGGCCCTTCCATGCGGTACCACCGGATCACTAAGCCCGACTTTCGTCCCTGCTCGACTTGTAGGTCTCGCAGTCAAGCTCCCTTCTGCCTTTGCACTCTTCGAATGATTTCCAACCATTCTGAGGGAACCTTGGGGCGCCTCCGTTACTCTTTAGGAGGCGACCGCCCCAGTCAAACTGCCCACCTGACACTGTCCTCGTACCGGATCACGGTACCAAGTTAGAACCTAGATACGATCAGGGTGGTATCCCAAGGATGCCTCCTCTCAAGCTGGCGCTCAAGATTCAACGGCTCCCACCTATCCTGTACAGATCGTACCCAAATTCAATATCAAGCTGCAGTAAAGCTCCATGGGGTCTTTCCGTCTTGTCGCGGGTAACCTGCATCTTCACAGGTATTAAAATTTCACCGGATCTCTCGTTGAGACAGCGCCCAAGTCGTTACGCCATTCGTGCGGGTCAGAATTTACCTGACAAGGAATTTCGCTACCTTAGGACCGTTATAGTTACGGCCGCCGTTTACTGGGGCTTCGGTTCATAGCTTCGCCCGAAGGCTTACCACTCCCCTTAACCTTCCAGCACCGGGCAGGCGTCAGCCCGTATACTTCGCCTTGCGGCTTCGCACAGACCTGTGTTTTTGCTAAACAGTCGCTTGGGCCTTTTCACTGCGGCCCCCTCGGGCTATTCACCCTACCGAGGCACCCCTTCTCCCGAAGTTACGGGGTCATTTTGCCGAGTTCCTTAACGAGAGTTCTTCCGCGCGCCTTAGAATTCTCTTCTCGCCTACCTGTGTCGGTTTGCGGTACGGGCACCTTCTCCTGGCTAGAGGCTTTTCTTGGCAGTCTGAGATCATGACCTTCGCTACTCCAATTTTCGCTCCCCATCACAGCCCAGCCTTACGATGTGCGGATTTGCCTACACATCAGCCTCACTGCTTAGACGGACATCCATCAGTCCGCGTCACTACCCTACTGCGTCACCCCATCGCTCATAACGGATTACGGTGGTACAGGAATTTCCACCTGTTGTCCTTCGACTACGCCTATCGGCCTCGCCTTAGGTCCCGACTTACCCTGAGCGGACGAACCTTCCTCAGGAACCCTTAGGCTTTCGGCGGATCTGATTCTCACAGATCTTTTCGT
>NZ_CP025696.1:4747500-5641488 GCF_002872435.1 Paenibacillus sp. lzh-N1
CCATACTCTATCTTTACTTAAATTAAAACTTGGGCAAGGTCCCGATTTTGTCATTCGTGATTTTTCCGAAAGTCCTGAAAATGCTGGCCATCTCGCCGTTTGTTATATTGAAGGACTGATTGACCAAAACTTGCTTTCCGATTTAATGGAGAGCTTGATTACAGAGATGGGCTCCGCAGATACTTTTATGTTTAAGGAAAATACTGCAGCTTCTTTGTTAAAAAACACAATTCCGTCTGGAAATATTCAAATGATACATTCGCAAAATGAAGTATATCAAGCCATCCTCTCCGGGAATGCTGTCATTGTCATCGACGGAAACAACTATGCATTGGTAGTTTCCATCGCAGGCGGAGTAAGACGGGCTATTCAGGAGCCCAGTACTCAGACCGTAGTACGGGGTCCTAAAGAAGGATTTACCGAGGATATCTCAACCAACATTACACTGATCAGAAGAAAATTGCGGACACCTGACCTTAAATTTGAAAGTCATGTTATTGGGCGATATACACAAACCAAAGTCATGTTAGCTTACATTGAAAATGTCGCTAATCCAGAAGTCATACAGGAAATTACAAAACGGCTTCAATCCATTGATACAGACAGCATACTTGAAAGTGGCTACATCGAAGAATTTATACAGGATGAACCACTTAGTCTCTTTCCCACCATGCTAAACTCAGAGCGTCCGGATACAGTCGCAGGTAGCCTTTTAGACGGACAAGTAGCTGTCCTGGTTGATGGGACGCCATTCGCTCTGATTGCACCTGTAACCTTCTTTAATTTCTTTCAAACGGCGGAAGACTACTACCAGAGATATGACATTTCAACTTTTTTAAGGGCTCTTCGTGTAGTATCTTTTCTAGTCTCATTGTTGCTTCCCTCTCTATTTATAGCCTTGACGACTTTCCAACAGGAAATGATCCCTACCACGCTGTTAATTACGCTGATGGCTCAACGGGAAGGAACTCCTTTTCCTGCATTATTGGAAGCATTAATGATGGAATTAATGTTTGAAGTGATTCGTGAAGCAGGTGTGCGAATGCCACGGGTCATCGGACCAGCCGTTTCCATCGTAGGAGCTCTGGTTATCGGACAGGCGGCGGTGCAAGCTGGACTGGTCTCAGGTGCAATGGTGATCGTTGTTGCCTTCACTGCTATATCGAACTTTGTCATCCCGTATTTTGGTATGGCTTCAGCAGTCAGGTTGTTGCGTTTTGCACTTATGCTACTGGCAGGGGCTCTGGGATTATTCGGTATTCTGATCGGAATTATCCCTCTTCTTGTTCATCTTGTATCTCTCAAATCATTCGGAGTTGATTATTTTGTGCCCTACAGCCCCACCTTTAAATCTAATATGAAGGACCTTATCATCAGAGTTCCGTGGTGGGCTATGAAAACCAGACCTAGCGAAAAATCAGGCCATAACCAGACAAGACAGGCAGCTCACCAATACCCTGCTAGTTCGGATGATACTGAAGGTGGTCATAAGCCTGATACCCAAAAATAGGAGAGATCAATGGTGCGGCAATTAAGAGTTAGTTATGTTCTGTTTATTGCAGGGTTATTACTTACAGGGTGCGTAGATCGAACAGAATTGAACGAATTAGCCATCACAACAGCAACTGGAATTGATGGACATAAGGGCGACTGGATCAATACTTATCAAATCATCATTCCATCAGCCATGACGACTGGCTCAGGTGGTACTTCCTCCGGGGCATCGCAAAGCGCTGTACATACCTTTTCTACACATGGAAAAACATTGAGAGAGACCGTTACGAAGAGTAGCCTGGAATACCCACGCAAACTATATTTTGCCCAAAATAATATACTCGTTATTGGAAAAAAAGCAGCTGAACAAGGCATTGAAGAGATTATTGATATTTACCTCCGCAACCTTGATTCACGAGAAACTGTAAAAATATTCATTGCCAACGGAGAGGCTCGTAATTTTTTAAAAAAGCTTGTACCACCAGAGAAAATTCCTGGTCAAGCTTTAGAAAAGATTATAGAAAGAGATAGCAAATTAGGATCAATTTACCCTGCAATATCCATGTATGAATTTATTTCGAAAATTAGCTCCGATAGTGCAGCCGGAGTTCCAGAAATATCTCTTGAGGGTTCCGAGCCGGAGAAACTAGACTCTGTTGATGTTTTCAAGGAAACCTCCGCCAAAAATAAACTCAAGTTATCGGGCTTAAGCATTTTTCAGAAAGACAAGAGAGTCGGCTTCCTAAATGAAAAGGAAAGTATAGGGGTTTCATGGTTAAACAACCAGATTAAAAACACTACTGTAAACTATGTGGATGGGAATGTTACGTCCGCTTTTCTCATCCGGAAAGCCAAGGTTAAGGTTACGCCAATCAAGAATTTAAATCATTATTACCTCAACGTTGACGTTAAAGCTACCGGGGATCTTCTGTCAGCCTCTTCGCAAAGAGAAATGAAAGATATGCAAAGCATAGGTCAATTGCAGATGCAAGCAGCAGAAACGATCAAACTGCAAATTCAGGAAGGCTGGAAAGCCTTACAGCAAAAGAATATCGACCTTATTGGTGTTGGAAATAAAATTCATCACAAGTACCCAAAAGACTGGAAAAAAATAAAAGAGACATGGCCTGAAGAGTTCGCAAACATGGATATAAAAATAGATGTAAAAATGAAGCTTGCACGTCCAGGATTATTCGAAAAATCTTTTAACGAACTGTTGAAATGAAATAAACAGGGAGAGGTGAAATGAAGCAATGCGTCAAAATACAATCCGAGTATCCGAGCTAATCATTTGTATGTCTTTATTTGAAGTTGGAAGTACAACTTTGTTTTTAATGGGGGCTGAAGCAAAGCAAGATGCTTGGTTAGTCATGTTGATAGGTGCATTAGCAGGACTTCTTCTGCTAATGCTCCATCTTGCTATTCACCATCAAGATCCTGAATTAGATTTGTTCATGTTGTTTCGCCGTTACACAGGGAAATATGTGGGTACACTCATCAATTTACTTTTTGTGATGTATTTTACATATGAAGCTTCTCGGAACATACGCGATTTAGGCGAGGTGACCGTAATGACTCTGCTCCGCCAAACCCCCTTGTGGATCATCATCCTGATCACAATCGTGGTTGTATCCAACACGGTTCGTTATGGCTACAAAGCATTGTTCTTGCTTTGCTTATTTCTTTTCCCTTTTTTTGTTCTTGGCTACGCTCTAATTAGTATATTAATTCCGGCAACCGGTCTCTTTCATCTCGAAAATTCCCTTCCGGTTTTAGAGGAAGGATGGACACCTATATTTAAGGCCGCTATTCCTGAGCTTATTTCTTTTCCATTCGGACAAACTGTGTTATTTCTTGTATTTTATCCGCTTGCATATAAAGGCCGGAATCTCACAAAACCCGTTTTTTTTGCCTATATAATGACCGCACTTGCTCTAACATTTGTTAATCAATTGGAAATTTTTGTTCTCGGACCCAAGATCGCCGCCAATAGCACACTTCCTCTTTTGGAAGCCGTTCAGTTGATTGAATTAGCAGATCTGTTCGAACGAATGGATGCCCTTTTCACCTTGCTTCTTTTTCTTGGCTTGATCATCAAAATGTCTTTATTTTTTAATGGTGCTGTGATAGGACTTGAAAAAATAACCGGAGTCGGATTTAAAAAATGGATTCTTCCCCTTGCAGCACTTATTTATGGTCTTTCTTTTTTGTCGCCTAACTATATTCATCACATGGTAATCGGTCGAAAATTTGTTCTTAATTCCTGGTTTCCTATTTTTCAAATTTTCCTACCTTTGTTACTATTTATCTTTATTGTTATTAAAAAAAGAAAAAAGACAAATAAACAGTCCTCTTCATGAAGAGATGATCATTCATTTAAATAGATCCACCACTTTTTTGATTTTTATTCTCTTTCATCGGCACTACATGGAGCGTTCCATCCTCGCTAAGCTCTGCATAGGCAATCTCATTGATGCTGTCATATCCCTGCTCTCGCGCCTTCGCTTTTATCAGCTCTACATCAATTGTTTTCCCGCGCATAGATTCATTTAGCAACCTTCCCTTATCAATGACAGTAACAGAAAAAAGATCAGGCTGTGCGTCTATTCCCATATCCTGAGCAGCGGGTGGCTCATATTCGGGTTTGCGCATGACTGACAATGAGCCGTTCGTCTCTAACGTAGCGTACAAGACCTCACGCAGAGAAAAAATATTTTGCTGGCGTAGCATGGAGAGTAACTGTGTAAATTCTATATCATATTTCTCCAGCAATTCTTGATTAACCTGCCCTTTATCCACGAGCAGCACTGTTCGACCTTCTGCCATATATCCAAATTTCACAAAATGGGTCGTCGCTTTTTCGAAAAAGTAGGCCAGCGCGCACCATAGTGCTAAAGCAAATAAAAGTTGCCAAATGGTCACCTCATCGTCATATAACGTATTCCCCACAATTTCGCTCAATACCAATGATGTCAGAAAATCGAGCGGTGTTAACTGACTGAGTGTTTTCCGACCTGTAATAAAAGTAATGATCCACAAGCCAAAAAAGCTGATGATCAATTTGACGCCAATAGTTGCAAAAAATTCCATATCTATGCCCTCCCAAAAAAGTTATATTTTATGGGTTATTTACACCTGTCTACTTCTGTATAAACAAAGGCTTATTTCATTCCTAAAGTTGTCAGAAAAAAAGCCCGCCACCAACTAGAGGCAGCGAACTTTTTTAATCACGGTATTATAAAATTAGTCTTTCAGATGTTGATCAAAAAACTTCTTAACCAGGTCTAATATATGTGGCTGGGTAAAGGCGATATGTCCAGCTCCCTTAATTTTGTACAGCATGACATCATTACCCGCTTGCTTAAGTGCTTTGTAAAACTCCATGCTTTGTTCAAAGGGAACCACGTCATCCCGGTCTCCATGCATAATTAAAGTTGGTGGTGCTTCTGGGCGAATATATTGCATAGGACTAGCTATTCTTGCTTTCTCTTTATTCTCCTGAATAGCTCCTCCCACTAGCTTGGACTCTGGAGAATGTGGTGAATCGTGATCAAAAATGGATGGATACTGACTCATAGTCAGTAAATCCGTTGGACCAAACCAATCTACAACTGCTTGAATAGTACTCGACTCATCCGGGTATTCTCTGTCTCCTGCTAACTCCTCATTTCCTTCTGTTAACCCCGCCAGCAATGCTAGATGAGCACCAGATGAATCTCCCCATACGCCTACTCTTTCCGGATCGATATTATATAAAGACGCATTAGCCTTCAGGAAGCGTATAGCAGCTTTTACATCTTGAATTTGAGCCGGAAATATAGCGTTGTCGCTGGTTCTATACTCCACACTTGCAACAACATATCCCATTTTGGCAAATTCGGACAGCTGTGGCACAAAAGCAAAGGTATTCTGTTGGGACCACCCCCACCCACAACCTTGTAAATAAATAATCAAGGGGTATTTCTCCTGATTCCCCACTCTGTTGAATAACGCGTCCATAGGGTCTCGGTATACTAACAGATTTAATTTTAAGGAATTACACTCCACATTAGAGAACTCTATGTTTGGAATCAATTGTATGTAAGAGTTCACATCCTCTTCCCACTGCAGCTCCTGGATTTCTTCTTCAACTGTTCTGTTCATCATCACTGTTCAAATCCTCCCATTAAAATACTTTTTTAGAGACAAGACATAGTATTAGTTTCATCATTTTAAAATTACATTTTCCTCACCTCCTGTCATATTCTTTAGCATTTATTTTCTAAAAAGTTATAACAGAATTAATGTAATAAAGTTACTTACAACGAATTCAAAAAAATAACATTTAGAGTATTGATGTAATAATAATTATTACATCAACCTTCAAAAAAATAATGCTTCCTAATTTAAGAAGCATTATTTTTTTGGATAATAAGTTCTATAATTTCTTGTATTGAAATATTTCTCAATATACTTTCCATGGCATTTTGAGCCTTCATTAAAATAAGTTCTAGTACCTGATTGATATTGGCTCCAACCCAACAATTCGGATTGGGATTGGTATGGGTATTAAACAGTTGATCATCCTCTACTACCTCTACTGCTTTATACACATCATATAGAGAGATTGCCGCCGGGTCTTTTAATAGAAACGAACCACCAGTCCCCCTGCGCACATCCATTAATCCAGATTTTTTAAGTAGTCGGGTAATTTGCCGTATAATCACTGGGTTTGTATTCACGCTATCGGCAATTTGCTCAGAAGTCAGATAATCAGCACGTACATGTATAAGGGACAGCATATGAACTGCAATTGAAAATCGGCTACTAATTTGCATTAATATCACCTTCCGTTGTAAATATTATATTTACAACGGATCTTATTTGTCAACATCATTAATTGCGCAAGATATTATTTTCAACTACATTATACGATTATCTACTTTTCACCAGCAGCTGAATTGCTTCTTTAACCAGCTTATCCGTATCTCCTCCAGCTTCCTGCTCTTCCAATATGCAACGCTGCAGATTTTCTGCTACAATCTGGGCGATTGCTTTATCTGATGCATTGCGTACAGCTGATAGCTGGCTGACTACATCCTTGCACGACTTGCCCTCATCCATTAAACGAAGTACTCCACGTACCTGGCCCTCAATCCTTCTCAAGCGCGTTTTCAGTTCATCACTGTAATTGTAATCCATAAGCAATGCACTCCTTTTTTGACTTACCATATACATGTATAGGTATATTATAAACCAAAAAAGTAAATAGGATACCCTAAATAAATAGATTCACCTGTCCTTGCGATGCATCTCCCAAGTAGGCAGCTACTCCAGCATATTCCACACTATCTATTAGCTCTTCTTGTTGAAGTCCTAACAAATCCATGGTCATGGTGCAAGCGACGAGCTTGATCCCCTGCTCTTGTGCTAACTCTATAAGCTCTGGAAGAGAGAGCGCATTATGCTTTTTCATGACATGCTTGATCATCTGTGGTCCCAGTCCGACGAAATTCATTTTGGAGAGTGCTAACTTTTTCGGTCCACGAGGCATGATCCAGCCAAAGGCTTTTTCGAGCATTCCCTTATGGGTGCGCATGAGCTCATCCTTACGCAATATATTTAGTCCCCAAAATGTAAAGAAAATAGTTACTTCATGATCATATGCTGCCGCTCCATTCGCAATAATGAATGCAGCAATCGCTTTATCCAGCTCACCGCTGAATAAAATAATCGTTGTTTTGGCTGTACTCATATAGAATCGTACCCCATCATTTCTCCTGCCCAGCCGGACATGCCTGAAAGCACAGATTTGACGTTTTTAGCGCCTTTGTCTGCCAATAACCGGCAAGCCCTTTCACTGCGTGCTCCAGCTTGGCAGATCACTGCGATTTCATCTTCCAGATTTAGCTCAGCGAGTCTGTTCTCCAGTTCTCCGAGGGGAATGTGCTTAGATCCTGGGATGTGTTGAAGAGCAAATTCGGCGGGTTCACGAACATCCAGCAAAATGAAGTTCTCCTTTGCAGACCATTTTGCTTGCAGCTCTTTATGACTTATCGTGGAAGGAAATGCTTGCTCCTCCTTCACATCAGTCGGATTTGCTTTGCGTAGATAATGTCGCATGACAACTCCTTCTTGAAAAGTGCCCAAATACTGATGTCCGGTGCCTTGGGCCCAGCTCTGAAAATCTGCTAACGAACCTTTGTCAGTCACTTGAACCTCCATAATCTGCCCGGCAAGAAGCTCATCCATAGCTTTTTTTGTTTTTACAATTGGCATAGGACAAGCAAGCCCTTTGCAATCAAGAATCTGATCTGCTTCGATATGACTAGTTAATGACATAGTGGTACCTCCGCCTTTTTTTGTGGGGCTTAGTATAATTTTAATTTTAAATACATATACCCCTATAGGTATAAGAATAGCGAGGCCCACTTCTCTTGTCAACTTAGCTAGTCATTTTCATTCAAACTAACAATTCATGTCTTGTACAATTAAAAGCACACAAAAAAGCCGCGCAAAAGCGCGACTCTACTGCATACATACCAATTAATCGTCTGTTTTCATCAGTTCTGGCAGATCCAGCGACATTGAAATATTACATAGCATTCCTCTGGCGAGAAAAAGCATTGTTCTTTCCAAGGCTTGTTCAATACCAGCCTGGCGGAAAGCGTCATAAACTGTCGTATGGATCTCACGTAACCCCTGCTGCATCACGGTTACAACCACATCCTCACGGATTGTCTGTGCCTGCATTTGCAAAAGTATTTCATTTCGATATTCCGTCATAATCTGCGAATAGGCTGCAATCAGTTCTTGCTCTAACTGTTCCGAAGAAGCGGATTGAATGACCCGGTGAAAAGAGTCTATGATACGTGCAAATGATACCTTTAGGGCTTCAATAAGCAAGGCTTCTTTAGTAGCGAAAAAGCGAAAAACATAGGGCTGAGAAATATTAGCCCGTTCCGCAACTTTGGCCGTTGTAGCTCGATAGTAGCCCATCTCCGCAAAGACTTCAATAGCAGCAGATATGATTTCCTTTTGGCGATTTATTGATGTTGATGTTGCTTTAGCCATATTTTCTCATCCTTTTGTTTATCACAAATTTTCTGATTAGTGATTAATCAATCACTTAACATTATAAATGTCATCCTCTAAAAATGCAATGAACCGAAAAAGTCGCCTCCATGATCGTAATGGAAACGACTCTCTTTTTTATACATCTAAATCTAATTATGGCGTCATCGAGTTAAAATATAATCGAACATAACTGACCTTTTGCGTTTTAGTTTGATAGGAAAATACTAAATAATAACTAAGACCTGATGTGTTGTCGATTTTATAATTAGCTTCTGCTGTGCCAGATATGTCTCTAGAGGTGTCAACTGTTTCTGTGGGCTGGCCCAGTTCGTCAATAACTTGTTTGATAAGCAACTTCTTATATTTTGAATCGGAAGAAGTAATTTCTGTAACTTTATCATTTCCATCCAGTACGAGATCTGTATGATATTTAGCGTAACTTCTCATAGGGCCTGTAGAACCAGAATCGGATTTCCCCCAAAGCTCAAACAAAAGATCGCTGCTCGTTCCCAAACCAAGACCTTTAGGCAGATTGGGTAACGTTCCCTGCTTGGCTGCACTCAATATAGCAGCTGCAGAGCTGTGTTTACTGTCAGGTGAGGCTGTACTACTAGCGGGTTCCTTGTGTATCGAGGTTGCGCCTTGACCAGACTCTTTTCCAGGCTTCTCGGAATTTCCTCCATCCGTACTAGGCTTACTGCTATCTGTACTCGTCTTGTTATTGTGGGTATCTTGCTCATTTGTATTGATGTCTGTATTCTGATCTGTTGAATTACTGGCAGATGGTGTGGCTGATTTCGTTGTAGAGGGAGCAGTTGAGTTTGCTTCTCCGCTATTGCCGCATCCTGTCATTACAGCAAAACCTATAGCCAATAAAGCGCTGGTGGTGACCAGCTTGCAAGCTAACTTTTTACGATTACGAGATTGATGTGTAGGTTTCATTATAAGATCACTCTTTCCTTGTTCTTGGGTACAAACCAAGTGTAACCGAACCTCGTTTCGAGAATACCTCTACTTGTATCCAACTTGTAAACAAGCACATTTGTGAATTTCTAACATATCCTACCTGCGATCATAAATTCCTAGCTGTTGTTTAGAAAAGGCGTAAGGGGAGTCACTCTTCTTCAACCATATATTCCCTTTGATAATGAAGATGTATACAGCAAAAATAAAGTAGATTGTGCCTGCAATCCAGTCTATTGCCGTTGGGATGTCTCTCTTTACGATTTCATGAATATACCAGATTCCTATAGGGACATGCAGGAGAAGTGCCGTACACAAACCAGGGTTATATATCGTTTTTGCTTTGAGATTGACAACAATACCGTGCCAGACGACCTGAAAGAATCCCATAAAAACTGGTGAGAGTCCAAGCCAGATTATGTGGGGGAACCATACGGGGAGCAGATAAAATACATAGGCAATGGCCACATTGATGATCATCGCTGATTGAGTATTTAAGGGATAATGATCTGGGGCTTCACTTTTAAACAATATATTGTTAAATAAACCCGCAAAATATCCAGGCCAGCGGTATTCTTCAAATTGGTGAAACAAAATAGCCACAAAGCTTAACCACAGTATTCCTGATAGATCCGAGAAGATGGCTGGATTCATAAGTAAAACAATACATACAGACACCCCGATAATGCCCCCTGCATCTTGCCAATATTTTCTCAAAAAATCCATAGCACTCACCTCTAAGATATTATTTTTAATCAAAATATCTTTCAAATAGCAGGTTTAATTGTTCCTCTATTGTGGGCATTTCCACAACTGCTCCAGACTCAAGAATCGGACTCATCAGTGCAGGCAGAAAAATAGCTCCGAATATTTGCAGCATCATGGCTAACAACCGCTCCGGCTGTTGCTCACCTGTCAGCTCCTTGATCATGTTCTGCACCTTTGGAAACCCCATCATGTTTAAAAATCTTCCATATTCGTGTTGAGATGTAAAGGGTGTGCTGCCCATCACAATAATTCGTGACAGAAGTTCTGGATATTGGCGAATGACCTGTAAATAGTTAAGTAAAAATTGTTTCAGTCTATCTCGCGGGGGCATCGCTGTATTGTCCAAAACAGAAAATGTGTGCTGAAAGCTGTTTAGGATCACTTCAATAGCTTCACTGAGCAAATTTTCCTTGGAGCCAAAATAATAATTAACTAGAGAAATATTAGTACCAGACAGGTCAGCAATTTTTCTGATTGTAACCGCCTCGAAGCCTTCCCTTTGAATAAATTCCAGCGTAGACTGTAGAATTTTTTCTTTGGTCTGTTGTTTTTTGTCTGGGTGACTCATGTTTTTCCTCCTCCTATTTAGTTTAATCCTAACGGACAAATGAAACGGGCCACTTAAGCAAAACAAACAAAAAATCAAACTATATTTAAAACGTTGTTTAAATTATCGTTTGAACTTATCCTAGCACTTTACATTTCACAAAACAAGTAAAGATATGAAAATTAGGCTAAAAAAAACCGCAAACGAATCAGATCGTTTGCGGGTTGATTGAATTGAGGTTGAAAAAAGGTCTAAATGGCCCAATTTCCTTTGCGGAACACAGCCTCTTTGCTTCCGTCTTGCAGTTCGCCATCAATATCCAGCTCAGCCGAGCCGATCATGAAGTCAACATGAGTCAGGCTGACATTGGCACCGTTCTGGAGTAGTTCCTCCCGGTTCATTTGTGTCCCATTTTCGATGTTAAATGGATACGCACTGCCTAAAGCCAGGTGGCAGGAAGCATTTTCGTCGATACCTGTATTATAAAAGATGCGGTTGAGATTAGAAATCGGTGAATCATGCGGCACCAAGGCAACTTCCCCCAGGTAGCTGGCTCCTTCATCTGTAGCGAGCAAATGAGTGAGATGCTGCTCACCGGATTCTGCTGTATATTCGGTGACTTTACCGTCCTTAAAGGTAAATGTAATGCGATCTACCAGCTGCCCATTTAAATTAAGCGGCATGGTACTTGTAATGTGACCATTGACACCAGTACGCTTAGGCATCGTGAATACTTCTTCTGTCGGCATATTCGCGACAAAATAATCTCCGCGCCCGTTTTCACCACCACCACTGCGCCAAATATGTCCGTCAGCCAACTCAATTCTCAAATCTGTTCCGGGCGCACGATAGTGCAGGCTTTTATATTTTTTATGGTTCAGCTTATCTTGTACCTGCTCAAGATTTTTCAAATGATTTTGCCAATTCTGAATGGGATCAGAGCCGTCTACACGATTCATTTGGAAAATCGTATCCCACATAACACGAATGCGGTCTTCTTCTGCTACATCCGCAAACACTTTATCGGCCCAGGCTTTCGTCGGAGCTTTAATCAAACACCAGCTAATTTTGTGATTGCGGGTATATTTGGAAAAGCCTTCTCTCGCCGTAGCTGCCGCTTTTGTCGCACGAGAAACTTTTTGCGGATCAATACCTTGATATAAATCCGGGTTCGGCACTTTAATCGTTAATGTGGCTCCACCCTCTTCGGCGAATTTCTCCATCATTTCTGCCTTCCAAGCAGGGTAGTAATCAAAGCTGGCTTCGTCACCATGCTCAAAACGACTGCGTGTAATGGAATCGTCCTCAAACTCTACCTGTACATATTTAGCGCCTGCTTCATAGGCTTTGCTGACAATCAGGCGTGTGAATTCAACAGTTTCCAGTGGTGC
This sequence comes from Paenibacillus sp. lzh-N1, assembly GCF_002872435.1. Classification (NCBI taxonomy): domain Bacteria; kingdom Bacillati; phylum Bacillota; class Bacilli; order Caryophanales; family Paenibacillaceae; genus Paenibacillus; species Paenibacillus sp. lzh-N1. The sequence continues at coordinate 4,759,720 of NZ_CP025696.1, forward strand.
AGTTACCAACAACGCCTGTCCGGGCTGAATGTTGACTCCTACTCTAACGACCAGTTCTGCATATTGCTCCAACAATGATTCAAATGTACTCATTTTTCCACGCTCCTGTTCCCGTTTGGTTATGTTGAATGATTTCATCACTACAGTGAGGACTGTTTCTCCAGTTCACGCAGCTCCACTCTTCGTATTTTGCCTGAGCTGGTTTTAGGAAGCTCTTGAATAAACTCTATTTTTCGTGGATATTTGTAAGGTGCCGTCCACTTTTTCACATGATGCTGCAGTTCCTTCACTAACTCTGGTGACCCTTCTACTCCGGCTTTGAGCACAATGTAGGCTTTTACGACATGTCCACGGACTTCATCCGGGCTGGCTACCGCTGCACATTCCTGCACAGAATCATGCTTCATCAACGCTTCTTCTACTTCAAAAGGACCAATGGTATAGCCAGAACTGATAATGATATCATCACCGCGTCCTTCAAACCAGAAATATCCATCCTCATCCTTTCGAGCCCGGTCGCCCGTTACAAAATAATCTCCATGTACACTCGCTAATTTGCGCTCTGGATCATGATAGTACGTATGAAACAATGCCGGCAGATCAGCACGCACTGCAATATCGCCCACTTGCCCTGGAGCCAGCGGAATACCATCCTCGTCTACGACCTCAACAAGTCCCGGTGCAATGGATTTGCCCATCGAACCTGTGCGCAGAGGTACGTCTCTTAGATTACCAATAATTAATGTACTTTCTGTTTGACCGTAGCCGTCGCGAATCGTAATGTTGAATTGCTCCTGAAACTTGTTAATAACCTCCTGATTGAGCGGTTCTCCCGCAGAAACAGCACTTCGCAATCGGGATAGATCATATTGATCCAAACCAGCCGTTTTTGCCATAATCCGATATTCCGTCGGTGTACAGCACAACACTTGAACTCCATATTGCTGCAGCAACTGCAAATAGCGCCCCGGACGAAACGGACCATTATATACGAATCCGGTCGCTCCATTTCCCAGTACCGATAAAAACGGACTCCAAATCCATTTTTGCCAGCCAGGTGCGGCTGTAGCCCATACGATGTCTGAAGCCTGAATATCCAACCATGGTGATGTTATCCGCAGATGAGCATATCCCCAGCCATGGCTGTGTACAACACCTTTAGGATTGCCTGTGGTGCCCGAAGTATAGGCCAGAATGGCCATGTCATCACGGTGTGTCTTCACAGCTTCAAAAATATCTTCCTGTCCCTCCATCAGCTCATCCAGCACGAGCCAGCCTTGCGCACCTACTGTGCGGTCCCCAGGGACTACAATGCGATAATCCAAAGCAGGCAAATCATCGCTGATTTTGTCTACTTCACTTGTTACGTCGGTCCAGGCAATGACTGCGCGCGCTTCCGAATGGCGAAGCCGATATGCAATATCCTTGGCCCGCAGCATTTCTGAAGATGGAATGACAGCAAGCCCCAGCTTCAAGCATGCCAGGTAAATGACATATGCAATAATACGCCGTGGTACTACGACCAGAACTCTGTCCCCTTTGTTAAATCCCAGACTTGCAAGTCCTCCAGCCAGCTGGTTTGCTTTTTTCAACAGCTCTCCGTATGTGATTTCTTCGTATTCTCCTGTCTCACTTAACCACTTGAGTGCTGTCTTACCAGCCTCATGGTGTTCCATTTCCGAAGTCATATTGTAATATTCAGGCGCAAGCCATTGTTGCTGATCAGTCAAATCATACCTTCCCCTTTATACATAAGATAAGAGCAACTTCCCTTAAGTAGTATAACACGTCTTAGTACCAGGTTCTAATACCAGAATTAATTTATTTGGAAAAAAATAAAATTTGTAACGCAAACGACAAAAAAGAGCCTGCATACAGACTCTTTTCTTTACTATTATTGTAATCTACATCTCAATGTCTATCACTGTAGAAGCAACTTCCTGCCCGTTTACGAGCAGGACAATTCGGTGCGCTCCCGCATAATGGCGACGAGTTGTCAGGTCTGCAAACCGGTGTGTTCGTGTACCCGTTAAACGGGTTCCTCCAGAGACGGTTTTGTCAGAAAGCAAAAACAGTTTACGTGAGACCTGTCCTCTCGCCTTTACAAAGTCGATGCCATACTCGATGCGGACTCGTACGGATTCACCTTCTCGAAGCTGAAGCACATAGCTTAATTCACAGTGATCACCGATCTTTAACACGATAGGGTCTGTGGTGAGAGAGGCGGCTGCAACTAGCGGCACCCCATCCGTATCATCCGCATAGCCGAACATGACCATCACTTCAGGGATGGATTTGCGAATCAGGGATCGACAGCCGTGGCGCACAATCCAGTCGGTGTCAGGATGTGCCCCCTTCCAACGTTGAGCCGTTGCGATGACGATATCGGGATGGTCCTTGGCAATATCGTTCAGGTTGTTGGCTACACTTTTACGTACATACAATGATGGATCGGCCTTCAGTAGTTCCAATACGGCCAATACCGGAGCAGGGTCACGTTTGAAGACAGGCAGCGCCTGTCCCCAGGGCAGCCGTGGACGACATCCTTCGCTGGCAAGACGGCGGACGTGTTCACTGGGGTGTGCCGCCCAGGTCGTCATCTGCCGCATCATCCGTTCTGGTTCACGCAGAAGGAAGGGCCTCACAGCAAACTCCGCAGAGGATTTTGATGTAAATCGCTCCAGTGCATTCATGGACAGGTCCCAATGCTCTTCTCCCTGCCCATATACCTCTACGAAATCGGGGAAAAACAAGTACGGAAACCCGCTACAGTACTCATCTATGGCAAATAAAATAAAAAGAGCTTCTTCATAACTACTAGGTAAAAACGCTCCTAATGTTAACGAAATACGCCGTATTCGTTCTTTTAGCTCCAGCTCATCCCATTTTTTGTCCATAACTTGATGGATAAATCCTTCAATGTCGAATGGACTGTATGCAGCCTGTACTCTTTCACCGAATAGACGAAGGAATTCCTCCGTGTACATATTTTTTAAGGGCTCAGCCATTGTATATCTCCTTTTGAATATGAATGTAAGCAAGAAGCGATGAACGAATAATATCTTCGTCTATGATAACCGTTAATCGTGACCCAGCACCAGCATTAAATGAGGTTAAGAGAATGGATGCGAGACACATTAAAAAATGCCAAGTCCTAAGATTAGGACCTGACATTTTTCCATAAAATACTACAAATCTAATGAGACTTAAATTTTGTGTTGGACAAACCAGTCGGTAATACGTTGCAGTCGTTCCACGCGAAGCTGTGGGTGCCCTTTTCGTGAAAGCTCGTGACTTGAAGCTGGGAAACGGACAAATTGAGTAGGTTTTCCCAAACGACGTAATGCTGTAAACAACTGCTCCCCCTGCTCAATAGGACAACGTAGATCCTGCTCTCCATGCAATATGAGCAGCGGTGTATTGATTTGCTGCACATAAGCCAGCGGGGACTGCCTCCACAAAAGTTCGAAATCATCCCATGGATTTCCGCCAACTTCATCTTCAGTAAACGAGTATCCGATATCACTCACCCCATACATCGACAGCCAATTAGATATGGAGCGCTGGGTCACAGCTGCTCGGAAACGATCCGTATGCCCGACAATCCAGTTTGTCATAAAGCCACCATAGCTGCCTCCTGTGACACCCAGTCTTTCCGGATCAATGAATGGAAATTGGCGTATAGCCTCGTCCACGGCGCTCAGTAGATCGGTGTAGTCACGTCCGCCGTAATCTCCAAGGACAACATTGGTAAAAGACTGTCCGTACCCTCGGCTTCCTCCCGGATTCGTATAGATGACTGCATACCCCTGAGCGGCCAGCAACTGAAACTCATGAAAAAAAGAATTGGAATACATGGCATGGGGACCGCCGTGAATTTCCAAAATGGCAGGATAAGATCCTCCCTCCTTAAAACCAGCTGGCTTCATCACCCATCCCTGCACGCGTCGACCATCCTCGACCTCAGTCCAGAAGCTCTCAGGCACACTGATCTCAATCTCATCAAGCAGAGAATCATTCACTCGTGTCAGCCGTTCTTCGTTTCCTGAATGGATTGCAATTCGGAACAAATCACCTGGCAAAGCGACGTCAGTGGAAGCGGCAATGATATGCTGTTCATCTGAAGTAAGCTCAAATTGATAAATTTCCCGTTCTCCTTGGGTTAAAATTTTAAAAGTTCCATCAAGCGCAAACTGATATACGTGCACATTTCCTTCAATGGTTACCAGCGTGTACAGGGATTGACCGTCCGCACTGAAGCGTGGCGGTCCTACATGAAGATGTGAACGCATGTCGCTCATGCCCGCATTACCGAGGTGAGCATCAAGCGTCTCACTAACACATACTGCCGTCCCGCCACTGGAGGGGACCGTATACAGCCGAGTCTGAGTAGCGCCTTTGGCATGGCGATCATGACCGTAAAAGGCAATCATTGTGCCATCGGGAGAGAAAGCAGCACTCTCGATTTGAAGTTCGGAATGAGTCAACTTAAACGGTGCTGCCGCATTGCCATTAGAAGACGCAGGAGCTATCGTAAACAAATCATTTTGCTTGCGTAAATCCGTATCCTCTTTAGAATGCTCCGCTATTCTAGCGATAAATAAAATCAGTTGGCCATTCGGTGACCAGACGGGCTCCGCCACATCATAAGCGCCGGACGTCAGTTGAACCGTGTGCCCTGAAGTCACATCAGTTACGTACAAGTGATCACGAGTATCATCCCACAGCCCATAGCCGTCGGATTTAGCTTTTGTTCGATTAACCACTCGTCCCTCAAGATGTGTCTCCTGCTCACCTACATCGCATGTAGAACTTGACTGGTTCTCAGCAGTTTTTGCTACAAACGATATGTAGGCTCCATCCGGCGACCAGGATAATGAACGAACATTGTTCTCTACGTGCGTAAGTTGTCGGGCTTCTCCCCCGCGTGCTGGGATAATCCATACCTGGCGCTTGCCGTCTGTCGAACGGAGAAAAGCAAGTTGTGATCCGTCCGGTGACCAGACAGGTGTTTCATCTTTCGGTCCGTATGTAAAGGGTATCGGAGCTTCACCTTCAAACGGCAACAGCCAAATTGCCGAGTTATAGTCTGTCCGTTCTTTATTAATACACTGCTCTACGTAAGCGATTTCGCCACTCGTGGGATGAACAGCCGGATCACTAACCCAGTGAAATCGATATAAATCCTCAGCTATTATACGGCGTTTGGTCGTGCCAGCTTGCGAGTTGCTCAAATAAATTCCTCCTTAATATGGTCAGATTTCTACAACTTCAGATTCCATTAATCCGATTAATTTTATATGAATTAAATAAATATACAATTACGTTACTCTTTTTATGTATCTCTGTCAATTTGTCCATAGCTCAAATAACCCTCTCTCAGTCGCAATGACTCGAAAACACCGCCGCTTCGGTTGCTTTCTTGAGAGAAGGTCTGATCTGTTATCGTTCTTCTATACCATACGCATTAAAAGCAAGCTCCTCTGCAAACACAGCCTGTCTGACGACATTTTGGAATTTCTGCTTCGAATTCAGGCTTCCCCAGTGATCGGGTCTAATTTCGATGAGCAGTCTCGGCTTCATTCTTTTCATGGATGTAGGTGGAGAATAATTCAGGATTCACTACTTTACGCAGTAAATGCATCGTCCCGTCCCCTGTTCCATGGTCAAAAGCATGAATGCGTTCATATCCCCAACGCTCATACATGGATAATAAATAAGGATGTTTTTCCGCAGTCGCTAATGTCACTGCAGGAGCTCCGACCTTATCACGAATAACCGTTTGTTCTACCCAGTTCAGCAGTTTTTTACCATATCCTTTGCCCTGGGCAGCCGGATCTACGGCAAACCACATCACAAACGGAAGATCAGTTATAAAATTAAGGGCTCTATTTTTTAGATGACTAACGGTAGCCTGGATGACACCATCGACTTCCAGCACATAGCAATCATTATTTTTAATGTTCTCTTGAATGAGAGCAACGTCTGCCTGAGCGGCAGGCCATTTAAGCTCCAACTGCCGAATTGTTTCATATGCCTCATACGTTACATACTGCAATCTTTCTGCGTCCTCTTGTCGTGCCAGACGATAGATCTCGCTCATAGTCCCCCGCCTCCCTGTAGTGCTGTAATAATGTACGCAAACGACTTTACAACTAATCCTATCTTTTTAATCAGATATAAAAGTTAACATAACTGTAGCATGCTAACCATTCAGCGACAAATTAAATTTTTCTATAACTCCATTTAAAATAACAATATCCCTTGAGGGTTGGAAAGTCCGTAATTAAAATGAAAGCAAAAAAGCCCGAAAACCGGGCTCCATTACTTTGTAGACCCAAAGAATGCTGGCTCCTGTCTCTGGGAATTTCATGCGCAACCTGTATGCTGTGTTATTCCGCAGGGGCAACAAAGCTGCGTTTGGCAAACTCGCTGTCCAGCATATAAAAGGCATTGCTGTCTCTTTCAATGCGCTTAAGCTTCTGGATAACACTATCGAACAGAGCTTCCTCTTCGACTTGCTCATCAATAAACCATTTCAGGAAATGGATCGTCGCATGCTCACGTGCATCGAGGGCCAAGTCAGCCAAATGATAAAATTTTTGTGTGTTTTGCTGCTCATGCTTGTAGCCATGTTCAAATACATCCAGCATGGAATCATAGCTATTTTTGGGCTCCGGTAATGCTGCCAATGTGGCGCGTCCTCGACGGTCATTAATGTATCTATACAGTTTCATGGCATGAAACCGTTCCTCCTCCGCTTGTACCAGGAAGAAGTTTGCAAACCCATCCAGACTTTCACTGGAGCAATAAGCAGCCATCGCCAGATATACGTGAGCAGAGTAAAACTCAAAGTTCATTTGCTCATTCAGAGCCTGTGCCAAATTGTCATTCATGTCTCAGGTCACCTCGGTCAGATATGTAATGATGTAACGATCATAGTGTACCACGAATCCGATCACAAAAAAACGGACGGAAGTGAATTCAAGCATACTCACGTTCCGCCCGCCGTGCTCAACATTTAGTTCACAATCAAGGCTCCAGACCCCAGACACGTTTATCGTTTATATACAGAGGTGCTTTCTCCCAATCTATATAAGAGGTCTTGGTTGCATCATAGGAAAAATCATCGCTTTCGTTATAGTTGCTCCAATCTGACTTGTTCATACGAATCTGGATATCTCCCGTATTTTCTCCAGCTGCCAGGCTTCCCGCACCGGCTCCAAAGGAAATTTCCAGATAGTAGTCTGCCCCATTAACGGCCTTATCCAGTTTCACAAAACGTCCCTGAATGTTGCTACTGCCTAATTGCGCATAATCACAGTGGAACTCCTGCGCCTTATCGCCATCTACGGTATAGTAGTATCTCAGCTTAACGTTTTTCAGATCCAGAGCCTCTCTCTCCTTATTTACGACACGGAAGAGTGGTCGAATCTGGTTATCTCCCGGGTTGGTGTCGCCCACACGGTATTGGGCAATTACATCTCCCTTTGCCGGAATCGGCGCTGCTGTTGGCTTGGCGCTGACTTCAGCAGAATCCGGGCTGGTTCCTAAGGAGTTTGTTGCAGTTGTTACATAATAATAAATGGTTTCATTCACCACCCCTGTATCCTTGTAAGTGGCGTCAGTTACCGTTGCTACCGTGGTATACGGGCCACCACTGGTTGTGGAGCGCTTAACCGTGTAGCTATCAGCACCTGTCGCTTTGCTCCAAGTTAGTGTAACTTGTGCATCCCCTGCACTTGCCTTCACATTTGACGGAGCTTTAGGAGCTGTAGGTTCGGCTGGTCCACTACCATTAATGAGACGGTCATACTCTGCATAAGCAGTTGCCATATCTACTTGGGACCAGAAACGGTGATACGTAAATTCTGGTGCACCTTTATCCCATTTTTGGGTCTGTTTGTTCCATGAAGTCGTGTATTTGTCTTTAAGATAGGACCATTGCGGATCTTTGGTGATGTTAGGACGGATGTCGCTATAGCTGGAATACGTACCATTGCCACCCTTGGCCGGATCAGACGGTGTAGCGTCTGTGCCTGGGATCGTGTTTCCTTGCCCAGTCTTGCCACTCCATCCGCTCGGGATATATACTTCTTTAGTAAAATAACGATAATAATCCTCACGTGCTTCCTTCGTTGTAATTCCTATGCCGTCGTTATAGCCCCATGCTGCATCAAGCAAGGCTTTGGACAGATCTTTGGCTTCCTTGCCTAATTCGGTGTAGTCTCCTTTTTCAGCTTTTGTTCCGGCAGCAAAGAAGGTCAGCGCTTTCACATAACTGCCCAACACTCCTGCATCCTGTCCTGGATTTTTTGTTACTACATGAAGATTGGCATTCCCTTTATGATTGGCAAATCCGCTCCAAGTCTCAGGCTTGCCACTCCATTCCAGATTGCTCGGCAGCCAGAACTCACCTTTAGCTGCTGTAGTGGCTACCTTCGGATTTTTGCCACCCAGAATACGCTTGCCTTGTGCATCCAAATAGTATCCCTGCGCGTCAGTTACAGGCCGTTCGTCGGCAAATACATAGCTCTTGGACCATTCGATCCAGTTTTCCGTCACTTGTTTAGCCATTTTAAACTGCTCAGACAAAGTGTCGCCTTTCTTGGCTAAAATATAGTACAGCTCCGCAATCCGCTCGACAGGCCAAGCCTGCATTCCAAACCAGTTGTTGGACGGTGGATCTTGGTATACAGGAGCCCCTGTATAAGCCATGCCATAAAAAGTGCTCGTACCAGAGGGATACGCCTTGTAGGCGCCATCCCAGCTATTCGTTGCTCCACCTGCAATGGCCCCCTCATCAGATTGCAGCCAAGTATAAAATTCCAATTGGCGCTTGAGCGAGGTCGCCCAGTCCTGTCCTGCCGTAGGTGAATTTGGTATCAATCCGCTATCCTTATCGGATAACGCATATGCAGCAACGACATTCTGGTAGCCCTGATGCGCATGGCTGGTACCAATCCGCCAAGCCCAGTTACCGCTTTGGCCCAGCCCGCCGCCCCAAGCCGTATACCATGCCATTAGATAAAGACTGGCATCCTTGCCCGTGCCAGCAATCGGACTTCCATTGGAAGCGCTTCCTACTTTCTGGAAGTATTTATCGTACATGCCGTAACGCAAGAAGTCTCCCATCTTTTTCGCTTTGTCCAAATATACCTGGTTGTCGTAACCCAGTTCTTTCGCCCAGTACATGGCTTGAACCGCCCGTGCGTCCGCATCCGTGGCATTCGTGTAGCGCCATTGCTGTGCAGGAGCATTATTTTCCTTGGTGAACAGGCTCATGAAACCTTCATTAGGCTTGCCAAACTTGTGATTATCCTGCGATGGATGCGGTACGGCCTCCCAGACCGATTCCTGTTCCCCACGCTGGAAGGTGTTCACATAGGTCGCCGTATGCGACGGATTCAGCAGATTGCCAAAACCGTACCAATTGTCTACATCCAGCAGCCAATGCATCAGGTAGGTCTGATTGTTGCCATAGGTTGCCTTCAGCTCAGAGTCCAGCGGGTCCTTGCCAGCACCATACTGACCACTCAGACGGCTTGGGTACTGATCCGGCTGCGGATATTCTGCGGCATAAGTGGCAGGGCTGTTCGGGTTATAGTTACTCATTGTAGGCTGCTCTTCCTTACCGTCACCCTCATTAACAGGAATGATATATTTCTCCATGTTGTCCCATGCTGATTCCAAATGACCCCAATCCCCGGTATAATGACCATAGAGAACTTCCAGCCACATCCAGTAGCTGTATGCTTCCGAGGTTGTTAAGTGTCCATAGTCAGGAGCCTCGCTCATGAGTGTTTCAACGGAATGATAAGGGATACCTTCTTTTGAAAAGTAACCGCTAGCCGGATCCTTTAGCTGTTTATACATTTGCAGAAAGCGTGTCGATTCAGGGGTTGCGGCTGATGCACGGTCGGGTTCGGCCTGAAATAAGCCCAAACTTAACGGAAGTACCAAAATGGCTGACATGACCATAGAGACAGATTTTCTGAACACAGATTTTCTACTGATCACTTTTGCATTCATCCTCTCCATTATCAATTTTGGCTTTACTCAAAATTTGGTTCCGAAAAACGACAGCACAAAAAGACAGCGCCATCACCTCACTTTCCCGTTACAAAGGTGGAGGACACGCTGTCTCCATAGCTCCAAATGCTTCACATTGGCCCTGGCAAGAATATACCACACTAGTTGCCAAATGAGAGTCGAAAAATTCTATATGTTTAGAGTTGCACAAGGAAAATTGACGAAATCGATAGGAATCGGTACTATTTCACAAGGAGGCGTTAAATCATGAATTTGTTGCTGTTGCTTGGCTGTATTGTGATGTTTTTAGCTGTAGCTCTGGGAGCATTCGGGGCGCATGCGTTGAAAAAAAGACTTTCTGCAGACATGATGAGCATATTCCAGACAGGAATTCAATATCAAATTGCTCACGGTTTGGGTTTGTTGCTGCTGGGAGTTCTTGCAGGCAACCTGGTCCATTCTTCTCTTATTGTAACCGCTGGTTGGGTTATGCTGGTGGGCATTCTCCTGTTTTCCGGCAGTCTGTATGTTCTTAGTGTGTCTGGTGTGAAAAAGCTTGGAGCCATCACCCCGATTGGTGGGCTGGCTTTTTTGGCAAGCTGGGTGATGGTGATGGTGGCGGTAATGCAAGGCTAAACAAATGAACAGAGACTTGGAAAAGTAGGCGTTTCCAAGTCTCCTGAATCATGGCCGAATTATTGATGAATATGAAAGTGTCTATGATTTCGTTTGCACTTGCTGTTCTTTCTGAGCCGCAATCCGATGACCTTCGATATAGCGTTTGGATTGAGCCATCTCATGCTCCTGAGCAGCTTCCATAATAATATGGACCCCTGGCTTGTACTGCTCCAGCAGTTCCATATATAGACCATAGTTCATGTCACCAAAGCCCGGCGGCACTGTCTCGATCTCACCTGATGGTGACAGACGCCGGTCTTTGGCATGCGCTGCGATAATCCGAGGTCCCAGCAGCTGAAAAGCTTCGCGGATGATCTCATCCTGTCGGGCCAGATTTTCCGTTTTTAGCAAATTACCCGGATCAATCACAACGCCAATGTGTGAAGAGGGCACTTCTTCCAAGAAGGTAGCAAGCTCTGCTGCTGTTCCGACCAAGTGATCGTTAGCAGCTTCCAATCCTACGAATACCCCCCATTTTTCCGCCTCATCTGCTAATTCTCGTACAACTTCTTTTACAACTCTCCAGTCCCGTTCCGAATAAGGGGTCCCGTCCTCATTGCGTCCGACTTCAGCTGCGACCATTGGTGCTCCTAACAGACCCGCATATCGGATCAGCTCTTTGAAACGCTCTACATTCTCACGTAACAATTCCTCATCCTGTACAAAAAAATGCAAATAACAACCGAGCACTGATATGGATACCCCATGCTTACGAAATTCCTCTGCGATAGACGATGCTAATCCTGGACTGAACTTGCCAGGTTTATTAAAATCGACATCGCTGATCGCTCTCCATGGAGCAAGCTGAACATGAGTAAAGCCCGCTTCACCTACCTTTGCAGCCAACTCACGATAAGGCAACTTGCCAAACAAATGTGCCAATACACCTACTGTCACTAAAAATCACCTCTTTTTTAATTTTGTATTCTACTAGTCACTGTACTCAGCTCCAAAGACTCATTGATAATGTTTGTAATTCGTTCTACTTCATCATGAATAAAAAAGTGTCCTCCTTCAAAGGTAAACACACGAAATTGCTGATCCGTATGCTGTGCCCACGCCTCCGCATCTTGTAGGGTCACCGTGTTGTCGGTCAGTCCTGTCAGGGCGGTGATAGGGCAATGTAAAGGCGTATCTTTATCCATATACTTATACATCTCGACAGCTTTGAAATCTGCTCTTAATACTGGCATAAAATAGTCATACAATTCCTGATTGTCAAAAATGGCTTCCGAAAGCTGACCGTACCGTCGCAAATGTGTTCTAAATTGATCTGCGGGCAGATCATGTAACCACGGGACATTTCTCGGGACATGCGGTGCTCGTCCACCTGAAACAAATAGATGAGCCGGCTTCCCATATCTTCCGGCCACCAGCTTATAATACAGCTCGAACGCAATCATTGTTCCCATGCTGTGACCGTATATGGCATAAGGATCGCCAGGAACTAACTCTTGGCTGATTTGGTGCAGCAGATCCTCGCTCATCTCCTCAATGCTATCCTTTAGCGGTTCACCAGAACGAATACCTCTGCCCGCCAATTCCAAAGGGACAAGTTTAATCTGTGGGAGCAGCAGCTTTTTCCACTTGAAGCTGACTGATGCCGATCCACCTGCATAGGGGATGAAAAATAATGTGATAGGTGCCATTCTTGCAACCTCCTGTCTTGCTAAATCCTAACTTTTTTAGTTTAGCACAAAAAGGTATATTTACCCATTTCAAATATTTTGCAAATTCGAAAAAGAAGGTTGACGAATTCAAGCACATTTTGTTTAAGGCAGGAAATGTCTTCTTTCAGGAAGAACTGCTGAATGTTTGAATATAATCATGTGTTGGGTCTTTTATTTTCCAATTTGAGAGGAGTCCTGCGCCATGAAGTATGGTTTCTTCGATGATGCCAACCAAGAATATGTTATCCACACCCCTCAAACCCCATATCCCTGGATAAATTATTTAGGTAATGAACGATTTTTTGGACTGATCTCCAATACAGGCGGCGGCTATGCATTTTACCGAGACGCTCGCTTACGTCGTTTAACACGTTATCGGTACAACAATATTCCTGTTGATAATGGCGGTCGCTATTTTTATATTTATGATGATGGAGATTATTGGACTCCGGGCTGGATGCCGGTTAAAAGAGAGTTGGAGCAGTATGAATGCCTTCATGGGCTTGGCTATACCTCAATTATGGGTGAACGAAGAGGTATTCGGGCTACGCAACTAGCTTTTGTGCCCCTTTCCTTTGACGGCGAGGTCCACCAGGTCAAGCTTCAGAACACATCGTTACAAACTAAAAAGATAAAACTCTTTTCATTCGTTGAATTTTGCCTGTGGAACGCCTATGACGATATGACCAATTTTCAGCGTAACTTGAACACAGGCGAAGTTGAAATACAGGATTCTGTCATTTATCACAAGACGGAATACCGCGAACGCCGCAATCACTATGCTTTTTTCTCTGCGAATCGTCCGCTGGCGGGCTATGATACAGACCGTGAAGCTTTTTTGGGTCTCTACAATGGACTGGATCAGCCCCAAACCATCACCGCAGGGCAAGCGTCTAACTCGATAGCCAGCGGCTGGTCCCCTATCGGATCGCATTGCATTGAGATCACACTGGAGCCTGGCGAAGAAACAAGCTGTAACTTTGTACTCGGTTATGTGGAAAACCCAGAGGAAGAGAAATGGGAGTCTCCGGGTATTATTAACAAAAAACGGGCTCATGCCATGATCGCGCAATTTGCGGATGAAACCGATGTTGAACGAGCATTGAGTGAGCTACGATGTTATTGGAACGATCTGTTGTCCAAGTATACCCTTCAAAGTCATGACGACAAACTGAACCGAATGGTGAACATATGGAACCCATATCAATGTATGGTTACATTCAATTTGTCACGTTCGGCCTCGTATTTTGAATCCGGTATTGGACGTGGTATGGGTTTTCGGGATTCAAATCAAGACTTGCTCGGCTTCGTCCACCAAATACCGGAGCGGGCAAGGGAGCGGATTATCGACATTGCTTCTACTCAGTTTGAAAACGGCGGGGCATATCATCAGTACCAACCGTTGACCAAAAAAGGAAATCACGAGGTTGGCGGTGGCTTTAACGATGATCCGCTGTGGCTTATCGTCGGTACCTCAGCGTATATTAAAGAAACCGGAGACTTTGGCATTCTGGATGAACAAGTTCCCTTTGACGGGAATGTAGATCGTGCCGCTTCGCTGTTTGAACACTTGAAGCGTTCTTTTTACCATGTTGTAGACAATCTAGGTCCCCATGGTCTTCCGCTCATTGGCCGGGCTGACTGGAACGACTGTCTAAATCTCAACTGTTTTTCCGCTACACCAGATGAGTCCTATCAGACGACACAGAATTTGGAGGGCCGAATAGCCGAATCTGTGTTTATCGCCGGACTATTCGTATATACTGGACCGGATTTTATTGAGCTTTGTAAGCGCAGAGGTTTGAATGAAGAAGCAGCCACAGCTCAAGCACATGTGGATCGTATGCGAACAGCCACATTGGAGCATGGGTTTGACGGGGAATGGTTCTTACGTGCGTACGACCATTATGGTAACAAAATAGGGAGCAAGAATTGTGAAGAAGGGCAAATTTTCATAGAACCTCAGGGCTTCTGTGTAATGGCAGGAATTGGCGTTAAAGAAGGTCTCGCTCATAAAGCTCTCGACTCTACACGTGATCGACTGGAAACTCCCTACGGCATTGTACTACAACATCCGCCTTATTCCCGCTACTATATGAATCTAGGTGAAATCTCTTCTTACCCTCCTGGCTATAAGGAAAATGCAGGTATTTTCTGTCACAATAACCCCTGGATTATGATGGCAGAAGCTGTCATAGGACGCGGGGATCGCGCTTTCGAGCTGTATAGCAAAATTGCTCCCGCTTATCTAGAGGACATCAGCGACATTCATCGTACCGAGCCGTATGTGTATGCTCAAATGATCGCGGGTAAGGATGCGGTTCGTGAAGGTGAAGCCAAAAATTCCTGGCTGACAGGTACTGCGGCATGGAATTTTATAGCTATTACTCAATCCATCCTCGGTATTCAGCCGGAATGGGACGGTCTGCGTATTGATCCGTGCATCCCCAAATCTTGGGGAGAATTCACAGTCACCCGCGTCTTCCGTGGCGACACCTATGTGATTCATATCACGAATCCGCAACACGTCTCCAAAGGTGTAGCTACAGTTACCGTAGATGGCACAGTTCTAACGAATAATATTCTACCGGTTGCAGGAGATGGAACTATTCACCAGGTAAAAGTGTTGCTGGGCTAAACGAGTTCATGCCCTTCAAAAAAATTAGCTTCAACTTCACCACATAGTATCTTATAATACGAGAATGGCTATAGATACATTAAGTGTGGTGACATCA
This sequence comes from Paenibacillus sp. lzh-N1, assembly GCF_002872435.1. Lineage (NCBI taxonomy): Bacteria > Bacillati > Bacillota > Bacilli > Caryophanales > Paenibacillaceae > Paenibacillus > Paenibacillus sp. lzh-N1. The sequence continues at coordinate 4,774,835 of NZ_CP025696.1, forward strand.
TGAACAAGACAAAACGGCTTACTCAAACCATGGATTACAGAACAAAGCAAGCCCGCTGGGTGCGCAAAATGTTATTACTTTACTGGATGATTATAACCGTACATTTTATCGTCCAGCTGGGCAGCTACTTATTCCTTGATTATCCCGCTTCGCCTTATGAATTTTACGTTGGGGTCCTTATTGTTCCCACACTAATCATGAGTGGATCCAACTTACTTGCAGAGCTGGCACATTTTAAATTTAGTAGGTATTCTTTCGCGATTCTATTTATGGCAAGCACCGTCATTTGTTGGATGATTATTCGCCTAAACTATGATATCCGGATTATTCCAGCGTTGTGCTTGTTGCCTATTTTTTCTTCGATTCTGTTTTTCAATCGTCGCTTAATATGGCTTTCTTTTGCACTGCAAGTGATCGTCTTTTTTCTATTGCTAGCAATAGATGGATCATTCCGCAGCTATTTGTCAGACTTTGATATCGTGGCGATTCCAACATTTTTAATTATGTCTACTTTTCTTGCCCTTATTATTCAGGCCAGCGGCCGCGATTTGTTAGTGGATTTATACAAGACAAAGCGCGCCCAGCAGGAATTAATGATCAGCAACGCGATTATCAGCAAAATGTCTATGACCGATGGTTTGACGAAGCTTTATAATCATTTGTCTTTTCAAAACTTTTATGAAAAAGCACTCGAATATGCCGAACAAGGAGCGATCATCCATCTGGCGTTAGTGGATATTGATAATTTCAAGAAGATCAATGACACTTACGGACATCAGTTTGGAGATAAAATTTTGGAAGGCATCTCGCAAATCATCACAGAGCAAATTACAGCGAATGACATTCCGGCCCGCTATGGCGGCGAGGAGTTTGCTATTTTAATGTTCGAGCATACTTTTGAGGAAGCTTATCAGATTGTGGAGAACATTCGGCGTGAAGTGGAGAAAATGACCTTTCAGGAGAAAATGCAAATCGTTTCTGTAACCGTAAGCATTGGATTAAAAAGCTATACCGAGGATATGAACAAAGACAAAGATGTATTTTTTCAGGAGACAGACGACTATCTGTATCAAGCCAAGCGCTCCGGTAAAAATAAAATTGTTGCTCTTGACCATATCGCTTAATGTAAAAAATGCATTTAATGCAACTCCGGCATAGATTGTCGGAGTTTTTTGTATGTAGAACTCAAAATTGAGAAGAGTTGACAATTTTGTGGGTTGAAACTAAAATCGTTACATGCGTAATGGTTATTTACTTACGAAAAATAAGCTTTGAGGAGATGGTTTTACATGTCAACACTCGTTATTGTTGTTCATCCTGATCTTGCGGAATCTCGTATTAACAAAAGATGGATGCAAGAACTCAAGAAGCAATCCAGTGTGACCGTTCACAACCTGTATGAAGTATACCCGGATGAGCAAATCAACGTTGCCCATGAGCAGAAACTGCTAGAGCAGCATGATCGTATCGTTCTGCAATTCCCCTTTTACTGGTATAGCAGTCCTCCCCTGCTGAAAAAATGGCTGGATAAGGTTTTAACTTACGGCTGGGCTTATGGAAGCGAAGGTGGCAAGCTACAGGGCAAAGAGTTGTTGATCGCCTTGTCCGCTGCCAGCGTGGAGGAAAACTATCAACATGGCGGACGAAACAGATACACGATCGAAGAACTGTTGAGACCTTTTGAAGCTACAGGCCATATGATTGGTGTTAAATTGCTCCCTTATTTCGTGCAGTATGGTGCCGCAACTTTGACAGATGAGCAGTTGGAGCAATCTGCACTAAAATACGCGCAGGCGGTTATTTCTTAATTTTCACAAAAAACCCCTTGGAAGGTGGCACACACCTGCTTACCTTACAGCAGACGGCTGCTCCAACCAAGGGGTTTTGCTAATGGAATTACATTTACAGCGTAACCAAGTTACTGGTTATCTGTGCCATGCTTTCTTTAATAATGTTGCAACCCTTGCTCAAGTTCTCCATACTTATCGTTAATGCAGGCATAATTTTGAGCACCGTATCGTTACGCCCAGCTCGCTCAATAATAAGTCCCTTACTAAAGCAGAGAGTTGCTACCTCCTTGGCGAAGGCTTCTCCCAGATGGGTCACATCAATTCCCCAGATCAGTCCCAAGCCGCGAATTTCAATGAGTGGATCAATCTTTTGGATATGTTCACGCAAGAACTGCTGAACAAAAGCCTCTTTTTCCTTCACTTGTGCTTCTAGCCCTACCGTGTCTCTGAACTCCAGCGCTGCCTTGGCTCCGACAAACGCTAGCTGATTCCCACGGAAAGTGCCGTTATGTTCCCCTGGACTCCAAATGTCCAGTTCTGGCTTAAGTAGCAACAAAGACATTGGCAGACCGTATCCACTGATCGACTTGGACAAGACAACCATATCAGGAACAATTCCTGCTCGCTCAAACGAGAAGAACGAACCAACTCGGCCGCAACCGACCTGAATATCATCAACAATGAGCAAAATATCGTGATCATCGCACAGCTGTCGCAACTCACGCAGCCATTCGTTATCTGCGATATTAATACCACCCTCAGCCTGTACCGTTTCCAAAATAATCGCAGCAGGCTTTTCCACACCAGAATGAGTGTCTGTTAAAAGCTGTTCCATGTACAAAATCGTATCCATTCCGTTAAACGTGCTGTTATAAGGTATAAAGGTAACATTATTCAGTGGGACTCCTGCGCTCTCTCGCATAGAATTGTTGCTGGTAATAGATAAACTACCCAGCGACATACCGTGGAAACCGCCCATAAAAGCAAAAACGCCATTTCTTTTTTTCACCTTACGCGCAAGTTTCAGTGCTGCTTCTACCGCATTGGTTCCCGTTGGTCCGCAAAATTGAAGCTTATAATTCAAGCCCTTAGGCTGGAGAATACGCTCGGAAAAAGACTCCATAAACTCTTGCTTGGCCGTGGTGTACATATCCAGACCATGCATGATCCGATCGGAGGTTAAATAATCTAGTAACCGGTTTTTCATAAAGTCATTATTATGCCCGTAATTTAGAGCCCCTGCCCCGGCAAAAAAGTCAATATATCCCTCTCCTGCCTCCGTGTACAAAACATCATTTTTCGCTTTGTTGAAAACAACTGGAAAACTTCTGCAATAAGATCTTACATTGGACTCCAGTGTTTCGAATGTGTTCATAATAATTCGTCCTCCCGCTGACCTGATTTTTGAAAAACACAAGCATGGAAAGCAAAAAAATGCAAAAGAGTGTAAATATGTAAGCTAAAATGAGTAGACAGTCTGAACTCACAATGGGATATCCACACCACAAAATCATGAGTACGATCACAAGAACATATAGAGTACAAAAGAATACAGAGATGCATATTGAGAGCAGATAAATGGAAGATTAATATAGTGGGTTTTTCTAAGGGGTCTGTCAGAGGATGTCAACTCCTATGTAATAAAATACCATAATTTTCTTTAAAGTCAATGCATGTTTCTGAGATCTTTTGTTAATTTTTTGTAATTTAAGGTTATGTTCTTGCAGTATATTGTTAAATAGATATGAAAAATGTCGTATTATAGTGATAAATCTCAAAAAAAGTACATTTTCATATCAAATAGATATATATCAAAACTGTCTGGCTACTGGATTTCCAGAGTAAAACTGAGTTTTTGACAGACTGTCCAAAGGAGTTTACTCTATCAAAAGAACTTGCTAAATTTAAAAATAGATAAGGAAACATATCATGTCTAATGTTTTGATTATTGAAGATGATAATATGCTGGGTGACACTCTCTCCTTATATTTAACAGGGGAAGGCTACAACGTTACTCGAGTGGAACTAGCAACTGAGGGAATTGCCCTACTCGATAAAGAACAGCCCGATATTATTCTTCTAGATCTGTTGCTTCCAGATTTGGATGGCGTGAATCCCTGCCCGCTGATACGCAAGCATACGGACGTGCCAATCATCGTGATTTCGACAGAAAACAACATTTCAGAGCGCATTCGTACACTTACGTTGGGAGCAGATGATTATATTTGCAAGCCTTTTAGTATGCAGGAGCTCAAAGCAAGGATCGAGGCTCTTTTCCGTCGGATTAAAATCACACGCTTGCAAGGAAGAAACACTTCACCTGAAGCTGAACCTGAAAACGGCATTTCTTTGGATCTGGCGAGAAGAATGGTTATCGTTAATGGCCAGATGGTAGAGATGACCTATTCGGAATTTGAGCTGATGAAGCTTTTTTATTCGAACCGAGGAATTGTATTTAGTAGATATGCATTGATTCAGGCTCTCCGTGGCACAGACTCCTTTATTAATGAGAGGGCAGTGGACGTACATATTAACCATTTACGCAGAAAAATCGAAAAAGACCCCAAGAAACCACAATTGATTAAGACCATCTGGGGAATCGGCTACAAATTTATGCAATAACACAGTTAGATCCAGGGAATGGATGATTTAATTTGATTAATCTCCTTTTGAACTATACTCAGTTGCTCTCTCCAGTCTGGATACAGTTCTCCCCCTGAGGTTTCATTGCTGCGCTTCAATGCTTTCTCCAACTTTATCACCTTTGCCAGCAGCTCAGTCGCACACAGATTCCCCGTCCCTCCCTTCAGCGAGTGAATTAATCGAAGAGCAGAGGATAACTGACCATTATCCATCTTTCTCACAACTCTCTTATCAAGATACTGGTATTCCTGTATCCATTTATGTAGGGCAAATTGAAAAATATACACCTTGCCATCCATACCGGCTATCGCCTTCTCCGCGTGAATGCCATGTAATTCTTGCAGCCACGCTAAATGGATCCAGCTATTTAATATTCTTGTTGCGGTCAATTTATGTACAGGCTTGAGCAATACGTCATTAATGCCTGCACGAAGACAAATTTCCTGTTGAGTCTGCACAGCATCCGCGGTAAAAGCGATAACGGGGAGTCTGTTAAAAGCCCTGTTTCTTCGAATATGTCTGGCCGTCTCAAAACCATCCATTTCCGGCATATGTAGATCAAGCAGCACCATATCCCAGGAGCATCGCTCCAGTAACTCTATTACTTCTCTTCCATTTGTGACTATCGTTACCTCAAAACCGCGTTCTGCCAAAAACTCGGTTATCACTACTTGGCTAATCTCGTTATCCTCCGCTATGAGGATTTGATACTTTTGTGTTGAGACCCCTACTTCATATTGCAAATTCATGGTTGCAACAACTTCCAGACTATGATGATCTACCGACACTGACTTTTCCTGCTCGTGGCTAAAGCGGAGCACCTCCAGAAGAGCGTTCCGAGTTACTGGCTTAGACAAAAAGGCATCCACCCCATGTTCTGTAGCTTCAGCGGCTACTTCTTCCAACTGGAACACGGTTGTAAGCCCAATGACCTGAGTCATTTGCTTATCCAGTATATGAAACCAATGCCTCCATGATTCAAGTTCTCTAAAGCCTTCCATCCCCATATCAATCATAACAAAATCAAAATGTTCACCCTTTTGAAATGCATCTGCATATTCCTGAAAGGATGAAACGGTGAGTGTTTGTAGTCCCAAATCTTGCAGTAATTCGTTTAGGCTGTGGCTCACCAGTTTATGCTGTGCAATGATTAAGGCTTTGCCGTTTGGTTTCTCTAGCTGCGTGCTTCTTGCATTTAAATCCCCGATATCCAACTCCACATTAAAGTAAAATTGACTATACTCTCCTAAACAGCTCTTTACTTCTACGCTACCGCCCATAGCTTCAGCCAATTGCTTGCTAATAGCCAAACCCAGCCCGGAACCCCCATATCTGTGGGTTAATGTACTCACTTGGGTAAAAGGGACAAATAGCTTGTCCATTTCCGTCTTGGAAATGCCTATGCCCGTATCTTCTACCATAAAAGTGACACTCACTCGTCCGTCCTGCTGGCCTACCATTTTTACCTGTAACAAAACATGCCCTTGATCCGTGAATTTAATGGCGTTGGTCATAAGATTTAAAAGTACTTGCTCCATTCGAAGCGGGTCTCCCTTGAAGCTTTTCGGCAATTCCGGGTCTGTTATAAAAACGACCTCTATTTCTTTATGTTCCAGCAAAGTCCCAATAGTATCTGCGAGATGCCGAAGCATGTTTGCCAACTCAAATTCGACCCTTTCCAGTTCCAGCTTACAAGCCTCTATCTTGGAAAAATCCAATACATTATTGAGCATGTCTAAAAGAGTACGCGAGGAGGCGAGCAGCTTGTGGAGGTAATCTTTTTGAACATCAGTCAGTTGAGTCTTACTCAACAGCTTTGAGAGCCCGATGATGCTATTCAGCGGCGTTCGAATTTCGTGGCTCATATGAGCTAGAAAAATGCTTTTTGCATGGTTAGATTCACTCATCTCCTTTCTTTTCTGCTCGGAAGCTTTATACTCCGTAATATCCAATACATGACCGATGACATATCTGGTGAACCCGTCGTCCCTGACAGGATGCAAGGTAATTAAAGCTGAATATTCCCAAAACTCCAATTCAAATACGGTCCGATCCCCGAACCAAGCCTGTTTGTAGTATTCGGTAAGCTGCTCCAGTGTTTCAGAGGAAAGCTCCAAAATATCCCCAATACGCTTCACATGCTTCCATTTATTGAAATTGACTTGCAGATTCAGACCCATACGCTCCAGCAATTCACCATCAAGCAGCATATAATAAAATTCATCACCCCTTTTCTCCAGCCTGAAGGTAAAGCCAGGTTGAACTCGAAGTAAAGTTAGCAGATCATGATTTTTGTCCAACAATCGCTGTCCATATGTATAATTGGTGGGGGTTAGGGCCTGCCCAAACAGAGTCATGAACAATAGACCAATCCCTATTTCCAACACACAGGTCAGCAGTGTTCTATCACTTATGCCAAAATATAAGAACAGAATTCCTGCCAGTCCATAAAATACGCCTGTGATCGCCTGACGAATGAGCTGACGCTGAAAAATCAAAACTAACAATAATATCACGATCGTATATAGCAATAAATCTCGAACCAAGTGTTCGTCCTCCTTGTAATCTCTCATATGTTGCCAGAAGCTGTATCGGAAATATAAAAAAAACTCAGGACAGATTCCTTATGCCATAAGGCTTAAAGAACTGTCCCGAGCATTCATTGTACTATAGATTCCATAAGGTTCAAGCTCGTATTTAATATTTGAAACGACTGACCATCACCTTCAAATCAGCAGCCATATTGGAAAGCAACTGAGCAGAAGCCGAAATTTCCTCCATAGAAGCCAATTGCTCTTGTGAGGAGGCGGCAACTTCTTCAGATGTGGCGGCATTACCGGTTGCAATCGTCGCTAGCTCACTGGCTGTTGCTGCAATCTCTTGTACACTAGCTGATATTTGCTGGGCAATCGAGGCAACATCATCTATCTGAGGCGTAGTCTCCCGAATGCCTTCCATCGCATGATTCAGCTTCACAATGGTCTCTTTGGAAATCTGTAGTCCGTCCTTCACCTCAGTCGTTACCCTATCCATCGTTTCCACCGTAGTTTCGGTTTCATGCTGAATTTCGCCAATCAAGTTGGCAATCTGGGTGGCAGAACTCTGAGACTGTTCTGCCAGCTTGCGCACCTCATCCGCAACGATGGCAAAGCCTTTACCATGATCACCTGCTCTGGCAGCCTCAATAGCTGCATTCAAGGCCAACAGGTTCGTCTGATTGGAGATATCGCCAATGACCTTCGTAATTTCTCCAATTTCATGAGAGCGGGCTTGCAAGGTCTGAATCATCCGGTTGGAACGCTCTACTGACTGGTGAATGGAATTCATCTGCTCGCCTGTCTGTTCCACAGATTTTCGTCCTTCCTCAGCTTGTAAGGCAGAACGTCTTGCCAAATCCGCTACTGAAGTCGAGCGTTCAGCAATTCGGGTGATTCCTTGTGCTATTTCATCCAGTGCAACCGAATTATTTTCCAGCCCCGTAGTCTGCTTCTCCGCACCGCTAGCAATTTCTTGCACAGCCTGGGATACCTGCTCACTTGCAGCGCTGGTTTGTTCCGCACTTATCGTCAGCTCATTCGAAGAAACAGCGACGTGATCCGCACTGTTTCCTACGTTCTGAATAACGGATCGCAAGTTGTGCTGCATATTCTGAAAAGCTGCTCCTAATTCTCCAATCTCATCCTTGCTCATGACTTGAATGTCCTGTGTCAGATCTCCTGCGCTCACATTTACCGCCTGTTCTTTAAGCTTTAAAATCGGTTTGATGATGGAACGGATTAGGAAATAAACAATAATAACACCAATCACAAGACAACCGACAATAGTAAGCAAAGTGCTGAACAAAATCGGCTGAGCTGCTTCATCAACTTCAGATAAATATAGCGTTCCGCCTATCTTCCAGCCTGTCAGCTTATTGGTCGCATAGTTCATATACTTGGGCTGACCTTCATATTCATATTCGTATTCACCTGTGTCGCTCTGAAACATGCGTGATTCAATATCTGTAATTTTAGCGCCTGCTGCCTTCGTTGGATGAACAATGTAAGTATGGTTGCTATCCAGCAATATGGCATAACCTTCATGACCTACTTTAATATTGTTCAATGTCTCTTTAATACCACTAATTTTCAGGTCAATACCAATAACACCGGATCCATCTGTCGTTGCTCTCGACACCGTAACCGTCATCTGCTTTGAGTCTGCCGAAAGATAAGGTGAACTAATCGCTGTCTTTGTATTTCCCTTTATCGCTTCATCATACCAAGGTCTAATACGTGGATCATAATTATCTGGTAATTGCTTTGGTGGATAGGTTGTAAGTTTAGCGTCTTTCGTACCATAATAGATGGATTCTGCTTCTGGGTGAAGTGCAGCATATTGCTTAAACAACTCTTTCAGTTTAGCCGCTTGTTCCTCGGTCTCTACCCGATTGCCTTTTAGTCTTTCTGCAAAATATTCTGCATCATGTAGCTTGGGTTCAATAGTACTATCAATAATAAAATTAGTACGAATTATAGCCTGCTCGGCACTTTCTTCGATCTGGTTTCGAATCTGCTGACTAGCGCTCTCAAACGAAAGAGCCCCCACAATCATGGATGGTATGATCAGAAAGGCAATAAAGGCCACCATTAGCTTTGTTTTAAAATTTTTGCTGAGTACCCTTATTATCTTCCATTTTTCCCCTGAAAACTTCTTCATTACTTAGCATCTCCATTTCATCGCCTGAATTTCGTAACCTATGGTGAGCCGCTTCGTCTTGTCTATGATGGCAGTCACCCGACAGATTCCCTTTCACGTTTTTTCACATCTCCTGCTGAAATGCTTGGATATAAAAAGATATAAACACGCTAGTTGAATAGGTATATGTACTTATTTTCGAACACCACAAGGCTAAACGGAACCGGTTCTTTGATATAATATACCTAAAAATTATTAAAAAAAATGCAATGTAGATGTTAAGAAAATGTTAGTTTCACTACACTATACCTACCTCTTTACATAAAATATCCCCTTGAAGGTGGCACACATAAGGTCATTGATCGAAAATCACCATATGCTCCACCCGCAAGGGGATTAAATTCGCTTTATTCTATTCTATCCAGCATAGCCTTAATGTCGTCGATATGGGTGACAGGTGCCTGACAGGCAAAATGTTCACACACATATACGGCTGGTTTGCCATCCACAAGATCGTAATCATGGATATAAGGAGCTATTTCTGCAATCTCCGGCTGTCCTTTATCCTTAAAAATAACAACCATATTTGGCCTAAAACCAGCTTGAACCTCCTGAACGAACTGGGCAGTCTGCGGATCATTCCTTTGACCTACAATGACAATCTCACTCGTCTTTCCTGTCGCATACAACAACGCGCTGAGCAGCGCTGAGTGGCCTGAGGGGTAATGAGCAACCATCCCGCCAAAAGCCTTAAACTGCTTGGCAGCATAGTCTTCCAATCGAGTTTCCCCCGTTAGCCGCGCAAGTCGCACAAAATTATGGGCCGCAATGCTGTTACCCGACGGGATCGCACCATCATAAATTTCTTTGGGTCTGGATATCAATTGTTCGCTATCTGATCCGGTAAAGAATAACCCGTCCCGTTCTTCATCCCAAAAAAGATCAATCATATTCTGATTAAGCGTCAGTGCCCGCTGCAGATATTGTACATCGAAGGTCGCCTGGTACAACTCAATCAAACCCCACACATAAAAAGCATAATCATCTACGTAGCCGAGGTAAGCTGCCTGACCATCCCGATACCGTGCCAATAGGCGTCCGTCTTCCCGTCTCAAATGGTTCCACAAGAACGTCTCTGCCTTTCGAGCTTGCTCTGTATATCTGGTATCTCCAAAAGCTTGCCCCGCCTTGGCCAAAGCAGCAATCATCAACCCGTTCCACGAGGTCAAAATCTTGTCATCCTTCTGAGGATGAACCCGCTGCTCCCTGGCAGTAAATAGCTTGGCCTTTAGCTCACTGACCCGCTGCTCCAGTTCTGGCTCGGTCAAGTCATGCTTGTTCCCGTAGGCTTCTAAATTGATATCAATCAGGTTTGGAATGTTGTGACCTTCAAAATTACCGTAAGGTGTGATTCCGTACAAGTCGTTGAAAAAAGAGGCATCCTCATCGCCCAGTACAGCCTTTATCTCAGAGTCGCTCCAGACGTAAAATCTACCCTCTTCTCCTTCAGAATCCGCGTCCTCTGCCGAATAAAAGGCACCTCCTGCATCCGTCATGTCTCTTGCGATATATGTAAAAATTTGTTCAGTGATCTGTCGGTACAGTCTTTTCCCTGTCACCTGCCAAGCTTCTGTATACGTGATGGCCAACAAAGCGTTATCATACAGCATTTTTTCAAAATGCGGCACCAACCATTTCTCGTCCACTGAGTACCTTGAGAATCCCATGCCTACATGGTCGTAGATTCCGCCCCGTGACATCGCATCCAGCGTCTTCTCTACCATTTCCAGTGCCTGCTGGTTCCCCGTATGTTGTGCATATCGCAGCAGAAATGACAAGTTATGTGGAGAAGGAAACTTCGGTGCTTCTCCGAAGCCACCATATTCATGATCGAAGGTGTGACTGTATTCATGAAAAGCTTTATTCAAGCATTGATCATCCAGTTCTCCGCGATAACCAGCAAGCAAGTCCTGTCGTTCATGCTCGGTAAGTACCTGCTCACTCAGCTCCATCAGCTCATCCGGCTGTTCTTTCCATCGGATTCCCACCTTACCCAGCAACTCCAAAAGTCCGACACGCCCAAACTTCTGCTCCTTTGGCAAATACGTACCCGCAAAAAAAGGCTTCTGATCCGGCGTCATCATAATCGTCAGCGGCCAGCCCCCATGCCCCGTCATCGTCTCACAGATGGACATATAAATATGATCCACGTCCGGACGTTCCTCTCGATCCACTTTAATGGATACGTAATCCTGATTTAATACCTCAGCTACCTCTTGATCCTCAAAAGATTCTCTCTCCATCACATGACACCAATGACAAGTCGAATAGCCAATCGACAAGAAAATTGGCTTGTTATCACGCTTAGCAATTTCAAAAGCCTCATCTGACCAAGGGAACCAGTTTACCGGATTGTAAGCATGTTGTAATAGGTACGGTGATTTTTCCTTGGCTAATCTATTCGGTTTGCTGCTCGTTGACATGGGGCATCACCACTTCCATAGTTGGATTTTATGCTTGGTATTATTTTACCCTAAATGGGTGGTAAAAGTCGGAAGAGTAGAAAAAATATAATGACTCTCAACCGAATCTATCAATAAATTATTTGTTCAGGTCATAAGTAGGTATGAAAAAACACTGATGGATATTCTCCAACAGTGCTTTGTTTACTGCAATCATACCTTATTAGCGTTTAGTATTATACTCATTACAATTTATATCAAATATCTTCAGAGCTTTCAGTAAGGCGTATTCACTTGTTCTAGCCCCTTCTTTTGAAAAATGCGCATTTGGAAAAGCGGGAGACATATGATGGTACCCGGGATAGACATGTAATTCCACTAAGACACCATCAAATACCAGTTGTTTAGCAAAAAATAAGGCTTCATCAATGAATAAATCAATGGTACCTATATTTATATAAGTCGGTGGCAACCCGGCCAAAGACTTGGCACGGGCCGGCACATAATATTCACTTACCTCCTCGGAACCCGGTTCAACCCCCAATACAGATTTCCAGCCAAAATAATTGCTTTGTTTTGTCCAAATAAACTCGCCTGCGTATGGATGCTCCGGTGCGATACTTGTGCGGTCATCTAGCATTGGCCTCATTAATCTTAGATGATGGATTTCGAATTCCTTCTGATCACGAATGTACAAAGCTAAGCCAGCCGCCAAACCGCCACCAGCGCTACTGCCCCCGACGGCAACTTTCTCAGTATCTATCCCTAACTCTTCCGCATGTTCAATACACCATTTTAGGCCCGAATAACAATCCTGTAATTGACTTGGCTGTACATGCTCTGGCGCTAGGCGATAGTACACAGATACACAACAGAAACCATGTTCTGCAGCAAGAGCTGCATTAGCAGGACGATCCACGACTGGACTTCCTAAGACCATCCCGCCTCCATGTATCGAATAATATAGAGGCATCTTATTATGCTTTGATTGTTTGGGCTTAATGATTTCTATTTGAATATCTGGACCGTTAAAATAACTTGGCACAACCCTTTTTTCCAATGTAACAGGAAACATCTGCGTTACATCTAATTGTTGCATCATTTGAGATTGGTTTTTACGTGATTCCATTAGTGTAGATTTGGTAAGGTCGGTTGTTGGTATTAAATCAACTGCACTGATAATTTCTGGATCAATCAGATGTCTGCTTCTACTTTTTTGCGCCCCCATAAATCTTCCCCACTTTCTTGTTTCAACGATAATGAATCAACACATGTTTCCCTTCATTTATTCAGAATCGGCACCGTTCCAAATCCGTTGTTGCTGTCGTTTATATTCATATTTTAAAGATTAAAATAAGCTCTATAAATGAAAACAACGAGTTAGAATCATTTTTGACATAAAAATAATAAATGTAAAAATGAAGTACAGCCTTTGAAATAGAAATTGAAATGCAAAAAAGTATTTGGGAATCTGGATGAGGCCAAAATTAAATTCATTGACGCGAGTATAGTACCACGCCACTTTGTAAATTAGGTATTATTTATGTTCACTTAATTGAATATCGATCGATATTCACCAGTGTATCCCCTACTTTTTATGTGAATACACAATTTTCTTAATGGTTTCGGTAGAAAGGAAAAACTCCTTAGCTAATTGCTCGATACTGCTGCGATTTTGAAAAGCATTTCTGATTTCGGTATTTCGCTGTTCAAGCAACCTTCTCCCGCCACTCAAACTGCCCCAATTCATATACTCCGTTTTTGGTTTAGGAATATACAGAGTCTCTCCTTGAACATATTTTTGAATTTCCGTAATTAGTTTTTGAGGTAAAACTTTTGTAGCATTCGTATATCTCAATTTTGCTCGCTCCTTATTTTGATTCTTTTTAAAATAAGGTGCAAAGCCAAAAATATTAAAAAAGCTTATTCAGCGTTAAAAAATTGTTTCGCCCCATACAAAGTAACGCTTTCCTAATAATTGGCTTTGCATGAGTGTAAGAAGTCACAGACAATCCCAATAGATTCTCCATCAGTAGGCACCCCCTTTTACTTCGCAAGTATAGCATAACTCTACTCACCTGATCTTCATCCGTTTACGAGGTGTTGCCGGGACGTTTGTTTGCTCACTCTTGTTATTCGCAAGCTAATGTTTTATATTGACATAATAGTAGGTCAAAAATAAAAGAGGTGAACGGACAAGATGTCTCCACGAACAAAGGAACAAAACGAAGAGATCCGGCTGCGGCGTCTGGCGCAAATCCGGAAAGCCGCTGCCGATGTGTTTTTGAATAAAGGGCCTTTACTGGAAATCCGCGATGTCGCCGTGCAGGCAGGACTCGGCTATGGCACGGTATACCATTATTACAGCAATAAGGGCAATTTGCTCCACGATCTGCTATGGGACGCATTGGAGCGGGCCGGGGGATGGCTGGAGACCCCGCTTGAGGCTCAACCGAAAGCCCCGCCCGCTTCGGCTTCGGAGAAGACGCCGGCAGGCGGGCATTTCGGCTTGGCTGCGGCGGCGGACACCGGGAACTCGGCTGTCGCGGATTCCCAAAGCGGAAGCCGCGAAACGGCCGCTGCCACAGAGCTTGGCCCCGTCGCCGCCGCTGGCGTCCGGCTGCTGCAGCTTTGGGCGGAGGACCACGCCCTGTACCTGCTGCATAAGTTGGCCGGTGAGGGCTTTGCCTCGCTGCCTGAAGGGCGCTCGGCCCCGCTCTCGGCCGCCTTTCGCCGGGAAGTGCTCACGCCGCTTGCCGCGCTGCTGGAAACCGATCGTGCGGCGGACGGGACTGCCGCTTCCGGCGGAAACGCGGCGGAGCCGCCGTATCGGCTACAGCGCACGGAAATGCTACTGGCCGCCTTGGTCGGCTGCGCCTCGCTTTCGCTTCGCCGCGGAAAGCTGCACGAGGAGGCCAGAGATATCGTCCGTTTTTTAAAATTATAGAATTAATAAGGAGCGAATAGACAAAGATGATCATTTTAAAATCACCCAGGGAAATCGAAGAGATGAAACCGGCGAGCCAAATCGTTGCGGACTGCTACCGCGAGGTGGTTAAACTGATCGAGCCTGGGATCACCACCCGGGAAATCAATGACTTTGTTGCCAGACATATCACCAAGCTGGGCGGCAAGCAGTTTACAAAAGGATACAACGGTTTCCCTGCCGAAACCTGCATTTCTGTCAACGATGTGGTGGCCCACGGCATTCCTTCGAACCAGGTGCTTATGGACGGCGACTTGCTGAAGCTCGATATCGTCGTGGAATACGGCGGATGGTTCGGCGATTCGTGCTGGTGCTATGCGGTGGGCAATATCCGACCGGAGGCGCAAAAATTAATGAGGGTGACAAAGGAATGCTTGGATCTGGGGATCGCCCGAGCACTCCCCGGAGGACGGCTCGGCGACATAACGTCGGCGATTCAACAGCATGCGGAAGCAAACGGTTTTTCGGTCGTACGCGATCTGCTTGCGCACGGGATCGGGCGGAGCCTGCACGAGGAGCCGAGCTACGAGCATATCGGCGTAGCTGGCAAAGGCACTCGGTTAAAGGAAGGCATGGTGTTTACGATTGAACCAATGATCAACGAAGGTACGTTCCGTATCACGATCGACGACGATCAGTGGACGGCGAGAACGGCCGACGGCAAGTTGTCGGCGCAATATGAGCATACGATTGCAGTTACGCAGGACGGTCCACTGATTTTAACGGCCCAGTAAGAATAAAGACGAACAGTCGGCAATGCGTCATTTTAGGAAATAAGTCGCCGACCCGGCCTGCTTGGCCCGGCGAAAGTTCATAATGCGAAACGCGAAAAAGCGCTGGTCCCAGGCTGGAACCAGCGCTTTTTTACATGGTCTGTATCTTTACCGATTTACGAAAAACCACATTGTTATGCAGTTTTTTATTATGACTTTGGTGTCATGTCACGGATTTACACTCTCTCTTGGCTAGCCTATCTTGCATGTATTTTTTTCATTGTAAATCTTGCTATTGGCTGAGCAACCAATAGCTCAACCCAAGTTCCTATAATTGTGGTAGGCTACACGAGTCGTGCTAATAATAGTAAAGTATAAAACCCATAAAGGAGTATATGAACCAGATGAGCAATTTTCTGAGTGAATTTGAGGAAAGATTTAGAGCAGGATTTTTGGAAGATCTCAAAAGCATACTGGAAGAAGTGAAGGATGAGAAAGTTTACGCTTGCGCGTTTGGCACAGACAGCGATTTTGTCACCTTATTTCTAGCTGTTAATACGGAGGAATCACTTGTTAGACATATCACAAACATGAAAGCCCAAGACCTGTGCAACAGCAAGGAAGATGAAATTTATTACAGATGGGGATTAAGCGAATATCAATATGACGATACAACACACCTCAATCATATTAGCAAATTTCTGTATGCAACCGACAATGTGTTGGACTATAAAGATGAAATGATAAAAATTATAGCCAAGGTAGTTAAAGAAACCGACGATGTACTTTTTACTCAATTCGGTCAGTCCAAAGAAGATATTATTTTTTTCGTGTCCATGACAGATGATGATATGGCCGAGGAACTGGAAGATCAGTCTGTAATTCAGATGACAAATGCCAAATTAGTTGATGGCTTCTTGACTCGTTATCAATAATACTAAATCATTCTCTTTCACATGGTTCAACTTTTTTTCAATCTCAAACACTCACTTACCAGCTACTTATTTGTAACCTTTTGAAGATAAATACGGCGCTGGAAGGTACGTTAAATGGGAAGCAGTGAGATCAACTCCTTGCTTCCCATATGCTTATTTTGCGGTTAAATGTTCTTTCAACCACTGTCTATAAAACTGTAGTTGCTCTTTGGTGTGAAAATAATGTTTTCCACGTTCCATCACTTTTAGCTGGCAATGAAATCGGCTTGCAAACGTAGATATGACGTCATATTCACACAAGTCATCTTCAGAGCCATAAAGTATGGCAGTTGGCTTATTCCATGTATCAATTGGATGCGATTTAACATAGCAGTAATAATCCCAATAAAGTGTTTGCCCAATGGGTGTAGATATTTCTTTTTCAACTTTTAATCTATCCTCACTTACACTGAACCATGTCATCATATTTTTGATTATTCTCTCCATATCTAGCACTGGAGAAAGAAACAGACATTGTTTTAGTGAGAGATGATGATAAGCAAGTAAACTAAAATACGCACCCATGCTACAAGCGAAAATACTAATTTCATGCCATTGCTTTTGTGTGTAACGCATGATGATGTCAAGATCATGAACACAATTTTGAACTTTACAGACGTAGGTTTCTTCTTTGCGGTCACCATGTTCAGGCAAATCAAAACTAATGACTTGATACCCTTGTGCCGTTGCTTCTTCTGCAAATATAACGATCACATCATCTGCCTTGTTTGACATATTACCGTGGATAGCTATAAATATCTTATCTGATTCACCACCCCACAAAATTGCCGGAATGCCCTCGATTTTCAATTTTTGCTTTATCATTACTTTATCCTCGCTTAAAACAGCTTGTTGTTGTCTTCCTTATCAAAATATTCTTTGTGATTCTATCCTATGATACTACGATGGTAAGAAAAACTACGCTGCCATCATACTTATGGTATCGAAATTCGCTTGTTTTGCTGAGATGTGACTCCAGAGCAACTTATTATTGACAATACTGATCATAACTTCTGGTTCTATTACATCCTGGTAGGAAAGCATAACCAAAGTTGCAATATCTCCCATCTGATATGCAGCCGTTAATGCCCTTAGAAAAGTTTTCGATTTTTCACTTTCTGATAAGGATAATTCGCCTTTTAAGAGTTCCTCCTGAACTGCTTCTAGCGATTTTCGTGCCCGATGAAGTGCAACTTTTACCGCTCCCTCCGTTGTTTCAAGCATGTCGGATGTCTCACGAATCGAATATCCAAACACATCTCGCAGCAAAAAAACAGTTCTCTGAAGCGGAGATAAATGATTCATTAAGGATTGCAACGCGATCTCGATTTCAAAAGATCCATGATCCGGTACTGTTACTTTCGCTTGTTCCCTATTCAATATCCGAGTGTAGACTGCTTTTCTCCGTATATCATCAATCCAGGTATTTTTAGCAATCCGCATCAACAGTGCTTTGGGATTTGTATGCTCGAATTTATTTAACTTTCCTAATGCTTTTACCCAAGTATCCTGCGCCAATTCTTCCGCATCCCAATTTGATTTCGTAAGCGACAGACAGTAACTTTTCAGGACCGCCTGTAATTCATCAAAGTTCTGGATGTCTAGTGTATTGTCTGTCATCTGTACAGAATCTTCTATGTTCATAGGCCTTCTCCTCTACGGTCATATTCTGCCCTCTGCTAAAGCAAAGCCATTTGCTACCTTCATTGTAAACGAACAAGGGGTTATAGAAGTTACACCATATACGCAAATCATTTTTCCCATTAAAACTCCGTATCTTTTTACGGTCTGGGTTCGTTTACAAGAAGAAATCAACTGAACCAAGAAAATGGGGGTATGAAAAATGAGTGTTTATGTTCCTTATGTTGTGGAGCAAACTGCTCAAGGTGAAAGATCGTACGATATCTATTCCAGATTGTTAAAGGATCGTATTGTATTTGTAGGGGCAACCATCGACGATCAATTGGCTAACAGTATTATTGCTCAATTGTTGTTCCTGGCGGCAGAAGATCCGGAAAAAGATATTTACATGTATATCAACAGCCCAGGTGGCTCTACTTCCGCAGGATTTGCCATTTATGATACGATGCAGTACATCAAACCCGAGGTGCATACGATATGTACGGGATTTGCTGCTTCGTTTGGCGCCATCCTCTTGCTGGCTGGTGCCAAAGGAAAACGTTCTGCACTGCCGAACAGTGAAATTATGATCCATCAGCCGCACGGCGGCGCACAAGGCCAGGCCAGCGATATTGCGATCAGCGCAAAACGAATTTTATGGACTCGTGAAAAGGCAACCCGTATCACAGCTGAACGGACCGGGCAATCTTTTGAAAAAGTCGAAAAAGATATGGACCGGGATTTTTACATGTCCGCACAGGAGGCACTCGAATATGGTGTTATTGATCAAGTGATAACTTCTTTGTAGAGTATGTTCAAGATTTCAATGATCCGGCAAGAAACTTCAAGAAAACAAACGAGGTGATATTATGTTAGCAAGCTTACAAGGTAAGGAAGTAACTATTCATTTTATAGATGGGACAAATGTATGCGACGGAATATTGGATCAGATTGACGACAAGTTCGTTAAATACCTTACGCAATATCAGACATTTGTTATTCCTATTACGTCTATTCGCACCGTATCTATTGACATTAAGGAACGGCAACGCCACAGAGTTGGATTCGCCCCTTGAACCTATTTTAGTATGGGTGTCAATTACATTGTACGGAGGCCCGATATTATGAAAATTTCACAGGGAGTAGAAATGCTTCAGCTAAGACGTGTCGTTCGACAAACTAAAAGCTGTGATTTTGACACATCAGGATGTGGATCATATAGGTTGTCTTCCTGAGATTTTACAGGAGTGTGGCAACAATATTAAAGTATATGCACATGAGCTGGATAAGCCATATATTCAGGGGGAGATCCCTCTTTTAAAGGATAGTCACCTTGAGAATCCCCCGAAGGGCAAAGTGGATGATACCTTAATAGATGGTCAGGAACTGCCGTTTTGCGGCAGGATTCGCGTCATCCATAGGCCTGGGCATACACCTGGTCATATCAGTCTTTATTTAAGGCAAAGTAAGACTCTTATAGTCGGGGATTCGATGTACAGTGTAAGCGGGGTTCTCGGGAGAATTCATGTTCCGACCACACCGGATATGGATGCAGCTCGTCTCTCATTGAAAAAGTATTTAGATCTCGATATTGCATCCGTAGTTTGTTATCATGGGGGATTAAGTAATGTACATGTGATGATCAGATATTAGGACTTAGTGGCGAGTTAATTTATAGCGAATTGAAGCAACCCCGTAAATGACCGGGGTTGCTTTTATAATGTTCATATGAATTGTATCTAATACCCACACTTTATTGATAGACACGCACGTAATCGACTAGCATTTGGGACGGGAACTGCGTCGAGTTATTGGGAGCACCAGGCCAGTTTCCGCCGACCGCTAGGTTCAGGAGAATAAAGAACGGCTGCTGAAATTCTTCGGTGTTCCCGGTTCCGTTCTCTATATAAAATTCATTGAACTGCTGTCCGTCGACAAACCAGCGGATATACTTGGAGTCCCACTCGATGCTGTACACATGGTATTGGGAAAAATCCAGATTGCCCGATACCCGCCCAAAGTCAGCGTGGCCTCCCGCATCCCAATGCACAGTACCGTTCACAGAAGGATTGTTGTTTACACGTTCCATAATGTCGATTTCTCCGCATTTCGGCCAACCTACCGAGCTGATGTTGCTGCCTAACATCCAGAAAGCTGGCCATATCCCCTGACCGGACGGTAACTTGATGCGCGCTTCTACTTTCCCATAAGTAAATTTTTTCAAGTCTTGAGTTTTGATCCGGGCAGAGGTGTAATTCATTCCGCCGTAAGCTTCTTTTTGTGCCGTAATCACCAGAATGCCTCCAGTAACCTGCAAATTCTGCGCACGGTTGGTATAGTACTGCAGTTCATTGTTTCCCCATCCGCCGCTTCCGGTACCGATTTCAGGGGTCCAATTGGACCGGTTTAACGAAGTTCCATTAAATTCGTCGCTCCACACAAGATTCGAGTTCGGTGCTGCGCTTGTATGCATTGCTGGAAGCAGAACGGTTAGGAGACTGAGCAGCACAACCGCACATAATCCTTTTCTTAGCATTAGTTCCCTCCTCAATAATAATAATCCAAGTTCTTAGACACTTCAGGAAAATAAGCCTTCAAGCTGTATTGACGATTGAAACGGGGATCACCTCTCTTTATATTTTTCTTCTTGGACAGCTCATAAATTAGAATCGTAGATAGACGATTGAAAAAGTATACCGCTCAAGCAGGAGTATAATGGAAACAAAATCCATATTCAACCTATATTTAAGTTTTTTTCTTAAAAATCACTTTCTGATATAGATAAAACCTGTCTTTATAAATCAATAAGAAATTTAACAGCTATTAAAACAAACGTAGTAGCACGTACCGCAGCCTATTAGGCAAGTGGCCTCACGATGAAAGCTTGGTGCTCCGCAAATCATTGTTCTGTCGAAGCTCAAAGGGTACGAAGAGCAAGCAGTTCCGCTTAGCGAAAAAGAAGCGTTTCGGTGCTTCCAGCGAACAGACGCATCCGGATCAATTAGAACTCCCGTTGTATCACACCGGACGCGGTGTAGCGCCGTCGGTCATCTACGATTACCAGAAGACACGTGGCGGTGAGCATCCACAAATCTTCTTATCCGGAGGGAAACCTTAGCCCTCAATTCCTTACAACTCATAGCGATGTCGCCACTTCACTAAGGTGGTAACGCTGTGTTATGTTTTTTGTTACTCCCACACGGCTGCTCTGCCCTGCTTTTAACTCCTGTATGATGGCTAGTTTCTCAATCGCATTGTATTCGTTCTTCTTAGACAAAGGAAAACTCCCCTTCAAGTAGCGGTTTATTTATTAAACCTGTCTACTTGAAGGGGAGCATATCAAAATCGGTACTCTGTTCCGTAATTTATAATAGCGAGGTTACGAACTTCACCTCCGGAAAGCGATTATCCGGTCCTTTCATTAAGTTTCCGCCTTGATTTTTCAGATACATATCGAAGAAATCCAGCATATAGGCATTGATAACGGAGTTCGCTCTTTCGGGCGCAATCTTTCCTGTAATGCCCAACATTTTGAAAATCGGAGAAATGAACTGTACGTCGGCAAAATTCAAATGCTCTGTATTTTCGATATAGAGGACTTGTCCCCCTTCGTCGACCGTTTCGCGCATCCGTTCAAGCTCCAACTTTTTATCTTCCGTTACTTGGTCCTCCCACTCTCTTGTAGATCCCATACGGTTAAGCTCTGCATCCGTGTAGACCCGGTTATCCATCACCATTTTTAATTTTTCGAAATAGCTTTCCGAGTTGATGAACAAAAACGGCTTTCGCAGACCCTCTCTGTCACGCAGTCGATAAAGCCCTCCATCTAAGTCTATTCCAACCGCGATTCGCGGATCGTAAGAAGCGTCATAGGCCGTCGCTCCGCCGATGGAATGACCGAACACCCCGACATGACCGAGATCAATCCTCCCTTTTAGATGGCTTGGAATCTGCCCCGATTGGATGAACTCGAATTGGTCCAGCGCAAACGCCACATCGCCGGTTAAAACTTTTCCCAACTTGTCGCGATTTCCTCTACTCGTCTGGTAATCATGGTCGGGCGAGAATAAGTCGTTGGTTGTGCTGGTCGTGATTCGACCGTCCGGAAACTCGGTTGCAAATGTATTGTAGGTGTGGTCGATCACTGCCACGATATATCCATGACTCGCGAGATTTTCGGCTTGCGACGTGTTGAGGAACCTGGAAGAGCCGTTGCCGGGATTCGCAAGGATCAGCGGGTATGAAGTCTGTACCGAGGAGACTTCGGCCCCCGAATAAGCATGACTGGATACGTACTTCAGGTGTTGAAACGTAAACTCGGGAAGGCCATAGTTCGCGGCCATATAACGTAAAATCTGGGTATCGGGAATAAAGGGAGCGTACTTGCCGGTGCTAGTTTGAGCCGGATACCAGACCTGAACCATCAATTCTCTCTTACCCTCTCTGGCTTCGTCGAAAATCTCTTCCCTATTTGTATCCACGAAATGAAAAGTTTGCGTTCCTACCTTAAATTCGCCTGTCGGTTCAGGTAGTTTAAATACAGGAAAAGCATACATGAGGCCCGCTGTTGCGACCAGCATTATTGCTATAGCGGTATAAGCTGAACCCAACATGAATCGTGGGTTTTTTTTGAGCTGGTTTTTTTAAAATAGCTATAACCTGAAATGGCTAAAAAAATGATCGTTATGCAATATGGGAAAAATAGCTGAACTCTGTATCCTTCCACCGTCCAATGAATGACCAGTAAAAGTGTGGCAATCCCGCTTGCAACGAATACTGGAATTCTATGCCGTCCTTTTTTTAATAGTACGGTTAATGCAAGTAAGCCGATGTTTGACAATAAAAGCAACAGTTCAAACAGCCTCATCTCGATTCTCCTTTTAAAAAATTTCTATTTTCGTTTGTTCTAATCTTATCCTGCCAGGTTGGCCTAAGCTATCGATTTGCCTTACATCAACCTAACAATTTTGTAATTCGATCTTGCGGTATTGGAAGACTCGTAAAACCAAAGATGAAACAGGAAATACCAATAAGTATGTGGTTAATACATCACAGACTTATAACGACTATGGTAGTATCACACGCGCTGTTGACGTGTTGGGTGTACCAACAACGTACACCTATGATGCAACGTTGCATTTACTTGTTGGTGTCTCGAAACCAATTTCTGCGACTCAAACACAATATACGGAATATGTACGTGATGCAGTTCACGGCAATGTGACAAAAATTCGTGTTCGTGAAGTCCGATATTATGGAAATTTCACAGGGAGTAGAAATGCTTCAGCTAAGACGTGTCGTTCGACAAACTAAAAGCTGTGATTTTGACGCATCAAGATGTGGATCATATAGGAAGTCTTCCTGAGATTTCGCAGGAGTGTGGCAATCATATTAAAGTCTATGCACACGAACTAGATAAGCCGTATATTCAGGGGGATATCCCCCTTTTAAAAGATAGTCACCTTGAGATCCCCCGAAAGGCAAAGTGAGACTCTTATTGCCGGGGATTCGATGTACATTGTAAGCGGGATTCTGGTGGGGGATTCATGTCCCGACCACACCGGATATGGGTGCAGCTCGTCTCTCATTAGATCTCGACATTGCATCCATAGTTTGTTATCACGGGGGATTAAGTAATGTACATGTGAATGATCAGATATTAGGACTTACCAAAGGATTATAAAGTTAAAGTTCCAGCAAGTCACCTTTTCGTGAAACGATGTTGTTAGCGTAGAAGAATTGAACCAATGCTTTTAATTCTTCTACTGTTTCCTCCCTTCAACCCCTTCTTTAAAGTTTATTTCTGCAACCCATTGATGATTTATCGGTCATAAAAAAATCACTCCACGCGTGCTAACTTGTATATAGATCAGACTTTAACTGATTAAAAATATATTCTTGCATTTGATCTAAAAGAAGAATGATGTTAGCATCTTTGCCATTTTTTAAAATCCACTGAATAGACGTCATTGAGTTAGCAGCATATAGTTCAGCTAAATACTCTAATGCGATCGAAATTGAAGAATTCTGTTGCTTTAAAAAAGCTAAGCAAGTACTAAACAAAATTTGTTCAAATTCTTTACGTAAATCAGCGGATATTTCATGAACGGTTAACAATGTTGAAATTTCCATCTTATTTTTAATCATTTGATCGGTTACAAGTTCTATGGCGTTTGCAACCTTGCCATCTTCCGTGGAATCAAAACGCTGCTCAATTTCAACTTTAAAATCAGAAGCATACTGTTTAGCTATTTTTTCTAGCAAGTCGTACTTATCCAAATAATGACTATAAAAAGTAGAACATCCAATAGGAGCTTGATCACAAATTTTTTTGATCGTAATATCTTTAAAATCATGTTGTTGGAGTAATTCAATGAAAGCTCGCTAAATAGCTATTTTTGTTTTATAAATTCTGATATCTTCATTCATTTAACCACTTGCTCCTTATGTGTAAGTTTTCGAACACTTCATATATCACATGTAAGATATCTTACAGATTAGCGATACTAATTATTTTTTATGTAGTAACTATACTCTATAGTAAGCACATACCCAAATTGAAGGAGGACAATATATGTTCAAATCCTATGTCCATAACGAACAGTTCAATCTTCAAATTAATCGTTTTATCAATGATTATTATCAAGAAGATGATCGAGCACAAGCTGACTTGGAAAAAATGATTCCGAAATTAAAAGACACCCATAGCTGGTATAAAGCTTGGCTCAATTTTGCAAAGAAACGCGAAGACAGCAAGGACTATGACTTAGCCTTAGTCTACTATCAAGCAGCAGAATTTTATCTTGCAACCACAGACCTCAATAAAGAAAAAATGTATCAAAAATATAGAGAAACATTCAATAAAGGCTTTCATGATTTTGATTATGAATCCTACAAGATTCCCTATGAAGACTCCTATCTTCCTGCTGTAAAATTGTTGGCGCCTGGAGTTACGAAGACATTACTTGTCTTTGGTGGGTATGATTCTTACATGGAAGAGATGCTTAAAATGATGAAATTCATGAGGAGCCGATCGTTCTCCAGACCTTCAGCTCCTTTAAAATACCCAATTGGACAACCAACCAGCCTAGGTTATAACCAAGTTTCTGAAAATCCCGATCTCAAAAGTACAAAAAAACGCTTGAAAACCCAAGCGCTAGGTGTTATTCATGATAAAATGGCGGCGAAATCCCTTTAAGCACTCAGTTCCAGAAATACTGCATCCGCGTATACCCGACATCCCATGCTTTCATGTCGCCCTTAATCGTGATCTTCAGCTCATCCCCCGGCTCAAGCGGAATCTTGAATAGCGAAGGGAACAGATCAGGATTAGTACGCTGAAGTTCTCCAGAATTGCTCATGATCTCCTTGCCATCCCGAGTAACACTGATACTACCGGAATAATCCGTTGGTTCGGGGCATCCGTAATCGAAGGAGAAAATCGTCTGTCCCTCAGACTTGTACGTGAACGTTCTGGAATCTCCGCCTTCAGCGCCATATAGGTTATAGCGGAGCGGTATCTTCTGTCCGTTGATTTGAATACTGTCCGGTTTGTCTCCGGTGGATGAATTGCCCGAGTTGTCCGTCCATTCAGTGATCGCCACAAACGGACCTTCTACTTTAGTTGTTATTTTGTCTACCGCCGCCCCTAATCCCCATAAAGCTATAAAAAGAACCATACCCGATATAGCCGTTGCCACCAGATTGCGCCCGAGACTCCGGTAACGGAAACCAAGCTTGTACGCCCCAAAACCGAGGGCTGCTCCAATCGAATTCTGAAGAGCGTCGTTGATATCGAAGCTGCCCAGGAATGTAAGGGCCTGGATCGTTTCCAGCACAAGAATCGCGATGAAGAATAAGGTGATGAACCGGACGAAGCTGACCCGGTACAGCCATGGAATCAATATACCGAAAGGAATAAACGCAATAGTGTTCCCGAAAGCCACCATACTCATTAGGCTGGGATGCAGGAGATCAGCTGGAGACGGCAAACTAATGAAGTTCTCGGGCATAAAAATAAAGGTGTAGCTGGAAATTTGCTCCGAAGCCTCTCCTCTGCCGAAAGCGAAGAACATAAAATAAAGCACAATAATGGTATAGACTATAGTTGCGGTTAGTAAAATCTTTCGTTTTTTGACCATACTTAACTCCTCCACTCTATTTTTCCATCTATCACTATAACCTACTTACCTGTTTCATGAACCCCCCACCCCTTAGCTTGATTAACTTTACTTGCCCAAAATCAGTTCTATGAAATGTAAAAAGAGACACCCTTGACTCTCTGCGTAAAATAGAAGTACCACCAACCACTCCACGCAGAGGAGAACAAGATATGTCTCATGCGTATACTTTATCACAACAAAATCATTGGAACAATCGGTCGGAACAATGGAAACTTCCGCTGTATTTCTCAAAACTGGTGCTTCATCACATCAAGCACTTCGTAGACGGTATGCTTTCGACTGGATTTTCAGGTACCTTAACGGATATTTACCGAGAAAGTTTACAGGATCGAGACCGCAGAACCTTGAGTCATTTCTTAACTCACGGAAACTGAAACGCGTCTTACCTGAAACGTATTATTCAACATGTCGCTTTCCAGCAGATGAGGGAAATCGCTCAACGAGGTCATGGCCCCCTTTTTGTCATCCTTGACGATACCGTATGTGAAAAAACCAAGCCTTCGTCACAGGCTACGCATAGGATTCAAGGGGCTTCGTTTCAACATTCTCATCTCAAAGGTCAGTCCGTCTACGGGCATGTTGTTGTCCAAGCCTTGCTTCGCTCGGGTGACCGGGTTTTCCCCTTTGCCTCAGAACGTTACGATCGGGAAGCAAAAAGCAAAATCGATTTGGCTTGTGAAATGATTCGGTCTGTTCCGATGTCGACGTGCCGAACTTACGTTCTAATGGACTCCTGGTATCCGTCTGCTTCAGTACTCCAAACGAGCGCGGAACGTGGCTTTCATGTGATTAGTGGTTTGAAAACGAACCGTATCTTCTACCCTCAAGGCATCCGGCAATCGCTCAAAAACTTTGCTTCCTATATCTCGAAATCGGATACCGTTCTGGTGACGATCGGCTCCTCCGCTTACCGAGTATATCGCTATGAAGGGAAGCTCAATCTCTTGGAAAATGCCGCCCTGCTCCTATGTTGGAAAGAGGGAGATGGCTTTGAACCTAAGCAGATGAAGGCCTTTCTGAGCACGGATATTTCACTGAGCAATGAAGAGATTCTATGCTATTACAGCAAACGTTGGGACATTGAAACGTATTTTCGAACTGCGAAAGTACAACTGGCCATGGATCGTTACCAGGTTCGATCTACTCAGGCGATTGACCGTTACTTGACCCTGCTCATGTTTTCTGCGTTGTATTGCCAGTATGACAGCCAAGGAAGTTTAAACGATGGGTTACATCACTACCGTATCCAGAAAAAGCATGACATGATTGATTATATTTACAACCAAGCCAAAAGCGGGGCAACATTAGACCAAATTAAAACATGGCTAAGCGTTGCATAGGGATACTGTCAGCTATTAAAACTTACAAATTATTGAAGCGATTATTGGCAAGTACAGTTATTTAGCTATGCGTGCAGCAGCCTTCGAAAAGAGAATCGATAAAGTAGTTGCTTTTAACATTTTCTATTGTGGTTTAGATGCCTTAAAAATGGGAATGCCAGAAGAAACTTACCAGAGCATAGTGCAGTTAGTCGATTGTAATGAAGTAGATCAAGTGAATTCATTATTCGAACAGATGATGACTCACAATATTGATTTGCATTGGAAGATTACCAAAGGGATGGAAAACACCGGTGAAGCAACGCCTTTTGATCTCATTAAAAATTTTGAAAAGCACACGATGCAAGGCATTGGGGCGTTCATTAATCAAGATGTTCTTTTACTAGCTGGAGAAGATGATCAATACGTACCTATTAGCCGACTCGCACAAATCCAACAAGAATTAATCAATGCTGCTTCCATTACAACCAAAGTATTTACTAAAGAAACGGGGGGTGAGCAACACTGCCAAGCAGGTCACAGGGAGTTAGCATTTAATGAAATGAAGAAATTCCTATAACAAAGAGGAATGAATACTAAAATTTCTCGCATAAAAAAATTCAGATGGTTTCCCCTTTTGGGGGAACCACCTTTTTAAAGCATTTTATTTGACAGCAACAAATCTCATTTTGTCTACAATATATTAATTATTCTTCTATACTGTAAATACTTGCCCCAACTTGAACAAGATCAGGAGATGCTAACTTGCCAATGCATATTCCAATATTTTTCCTTTCAGCCATTGAGGTTGAAATTTGAACAGAGCTAACGCTTAATACCGTCTCAATTTGATCTGCATTTTTAATAAGAATTTTATCATCTATGATTTTTTTATTTCTGGGTAGGTTAAATGGTCTAATCCTTTGTTTGTTCCTACTATAATTGTACCTTCATCTTTTGACTCAAAAGTTAAACTAACATCCATTATTTTTTCCATTTTAAACGCTGCCCCTTTATCGTTCTTCAATATAAAGTTCTCCCTTAACATCACGTATACGCAAATCAGCGCTTTTTAATCGGGTTATGGCATCCCTCAGTAGCGTCATCCATTCTATTGATGTTAAATCGGGAGCGAATCTTGCAGCTCTTATACTAGTGTGTGTCTTCAAACTATAAAACTATGATTTCAGTCAAGGTTATGGTAAACTTTTCAAATGAAAAGACGAAACGATTGCCTCATCCGATCCGCTAAATTAGCGGCTTTTTTATTTTAAATGTCTTGGTGCGTCAGTCCGTTTTCATAAAACTTCAACACGGTTTCCATTTATATCAATACCCAGAAATGTATGGTATGATGAAGGATGATTTAAAGAAATCGGTATTGTAGTGAAGGGATGATTCGTATTGATAGATCACGATAATCTTGAAGAGTATCGAGACCCGATTAATTATGATCTTGAATTTGGCGGTGAGACTAATAAATACAATTTCTATCTTGATATTGCTAGATTGAACCCAGGCGAAGTTCTGGAACTTGCATGTGGTACAGGATTGACAACCATTCATTTATCAAAATCGGGTATACATATAACAGGTGTTGATATTTCTTCATCCATGCTTGAATAGCGCGGGTTAAAGCTCAAGGTTTGCCTGTGGATTTTATTGAAGCTGATGCTCGTACATTTGATTCCGAGAAGCGTTTTTCCATGATTTATTTGACAGGAAATGCATTCCAAGCATTTTTGAGCGATGAGGATCAACGAGCCTTACTTGAAACCGTCTATAAGCACCTAGAGTCAAATGGGATGTTTATTTTTGAAACACGAAACCCCTTGGGAGCCGATTTATCTAACCAAGAGGAAAGCATCTGGGGAAATTTTATCGATAAAGATGGAATTAAAGTCAAGGTAACTGGGACACAGTCGTATGATTCAAGTAACCAGATCATGCACTGGGTCACGTTCCGTGATTGGGGATCGGAGAAAACAACTTCTCGAATTGCATGTCGCTTTACTGATAATGACACGCTTCAGCGTTTATTAACGAGCCGCGGCTTTTTTTTCGAAAATCAATATTCGAACTGGGATAAAACACCGTTCACTCCTTTATCTCCTTCCATCATTAGTGTTTGTCGAAAAAAACATGGAGCCTAATACGAATAATCCCGGGAATGTTCATCCCAAGTGTTTTACGACCGCGCGTAAGATATCCATGCCATTCGCATGTTTTTGAAGGAACAACAGGCTATTCCAGTGATTCCCGAAAAAAAAATCGCCGAGTCATCCTAAAATATGATAAGATCGTTAACAAAAAACGTTATTTGGTGGAATGCCCTTTAATAAAGTAAAGAATTTATCGTCGTCTGGCGACTTACTATGTAAATTGGCGTGTACATTCAAGTCTTTTTTTGCCTTGGCAACCATTATTGTTTGGCTTGCCTGAGTTTGAAGACACGCCCTAATTCATAAAAAATTCTATTGTTTTCTGCCAAGAATCTGATTGACCAAAAGAATTTCCTTTTAAAGTACCACCACAAGTAAAAACGCCTCCACCCATTTTTAAGTTCAACGTTTCGCTTAAAGGTATAATAAACGGTATTGGTAATGAGTGACCTAAATCCTTATAGTCTAAGAGATTGTATTTGTATTTATAATTGTTTTTTTTCAAAATACTCATTATTTCTACACATGCATCGTGAGTATTCCAAATATTATCTTGCTGACCTGAAATCAGCAATAAATTTGCATTTGCATTCTCTATTTTTATTCGAGCCTCCTCTTTATTTCTTGCCCTTTCCACACTTTTTTTATATGTAGTAATAAACCCAAAAGGGATATTCTTTTCTATGCAATGACGATGATGCTCATAAAAAATGTCATTATCAACTGGTATAAATGGTAATGATCTCCCTTCATATGACCATGATGAAACATTTTTACCACTCATCAAACCATCCAACGCTTGAAAACAATATGCATGAGGTGCAGAAGCCACAACTTTAGCAATGAAATTATAGCGTGATGCCAAAAGTAACGCCAATTCTCCACCTTTAGATGTACCATGTACATATATTTCATTAGTACATGTTAATGGATTCCTTTTAAGCCAAGAGAACACCTTTTCAAAATATTCAAGAGGAATTTCCTCAAGCTTTTTAGGCAATCCCTTTTCATTGAAATATCCAACGGTTAAAACATTAAAACCTCTAGATGCCAATGGTCCTGACAAAAGCGAAAGACCACTTCGTTCACCATCAGATCCACCCAATACTACAATCGTTTTATAATTTGAGTTTTCAGTATAAAACAACTCTCCAACGAATTCATCAGTAATCTGATGTCTTTTCACTTCCGGTAACTTAAACATACGCTCTAGTCTCATGCATTCTCGATCTTGTCCATTTTCACATACTATGTCAATAAATACACTATCATCTATTGAAATATTATGAGCGATATTTCCTCCCTCACTATTAATCTTCTGTAAAGAAGCAACAAGCCCCATACTGTCTATATAATCATAAGTTCCAGAATCAGGTTTGTGTTTCGATAAATCAACACTACCGTTTGAATCCACAGTAAACCAAGCAAATGACTGAAACTTTTCACTAACTGCCCAAGGAAAATGCATGGATGCAGTTATTTTTATTTTACTCTCTGGTGGTAACCCTGTGACACAAAAATCGATTTTTTCATCAATTAGTGAAATTCTCGGTTGTACTTGTAATTTCATCTCGCAACCTCCAAAAGTAGTAAAGAATTTTGATGGAAAAATGTTATCTATTTCAATTCCACGCTTAAATATGTTTTCTTCGTAAAATAAAATTATCTAAAGCTCGAAGTTGTGCTTCTTGAAACTCTTCCAAGTCTTCAAATTTATAATTTACATCTTCCTCAAAACCAACGTACTCTTCGTTGTGAGTACCATATATTCTTTTCAATAAACTCCATAACACTTCTAATTCTTCAGTTGTGAATTCATTAAAAATATCTGCCATTAGGCATATTGCTTTCTCACCACATTCCAGCATGACTCTTTTCCCTAATTCTGTGATTTCTACATTAATGGCACGTTTATCCCGTTTGCTCGGTGTCGTAATCAAGTATCCTTTATTCTCTAAATTGACTATAAGCTTTTGTGCACTTTGTTTGCTTGTTTCTAACTTTCTTGCAATATTAACAAGTGTCGTTTCATCCTCTGACAAATGAGCTATTGCCAGCATGATCATGTACTGTCGTGATGTTAATTTCTCAAAATAGTTGTCACCTTGTATTTGCAACTTATTAGTAACGGAAAAAAAAGTAGCGTAAGTTTGTTGCATTATATATAACTCTCTAAGCGCTTTAGAATATTCCATAAATATATCCTTTTCTTTTTATTGTCACCCTACTGACTATAATTACAATAACAGCATTTTGTATTATCGTCAACATGGTGACAATAATACCATTTGGAAATTCCATACATTAAATAAACGATTGTTATTTTGTATCTGGAATTCCTAGTCGTTATGAATGATCAGCCCGGTCACGTCTTTTTCCTTGCAAAGCTTTGGTAAGTCCTTATCGCAGAAAGATACCACCAGCGTTCGCCCACTCGATATTGCGTA
The DNA here is from genome assembly GCF_002872435.1 of Paenibacillus sp. lzh-N1. Taxonomy (NCBI): domain Bacteria; kingdom Bacillati; phylum Bacillota; class Bacilli; order Caryophanales; family Paenibacillaceae; genus Paenibacillus; species Paenibacillus sp. lzh-N1. The sequence goes on from NZ_CP025696.1 coordinate 4,806,811, forward strand.
ATATCCGTATCCGTTACCCATTATTGGTTAGGCTTTTACTCTACACACTCAGCAGCTAAGTAGTTTCTCCTAGAGCGACATTTTTGGCGAATTTTGGACTTGACTAAACTTTCAAAGTGAATTGAATACAAACGCTCTACAGCTTGAATAAGTATCCTATTCCTTTGGTTCACCTCCATTAGATATGAAAAAAACTTATTCCTCCTCATGGTTCGAGGTGAAATAAGTTTTGAATTAAGTGCATTCATTCAGACGAACAGGAGGCCTTACCATTCAACTTCTTCAAATAAACGGAAAACCATCTTTTTTTCAAAATCATCTAAAATTTTAAATCCGGATATTTCACTTTCTTTTTCCCCAAGTTTTATCATAGTAGCTATTGCTAAGTCTCCCACCTTGTAATGGCCTAGCAGCTTATCTTGAGGTTCCCTTTTCAGAGATAATCCACTTAATTTTTTTATTATTTCCTCTGTATGAATGCTCTCTTTTCCGATATGTGTCATTGCATGATATAAAACTATGGGGTTTTTCTCTTCCAACAAATTTTCTAACTCATCTATTGAACTTTTTCCTTCTTCTATTTTTTTTACTATATTCATTTTATTCCTCCTGAATTATTTTATTTTAAATGTTCGGTTAGTAATCTTCTTTCTTGAATATAATTTTCAAATAACATATTTGCAATATCATTACGTCCCATATCTTCGGCAATTTTTATTTCTCTCATATATGCATTTAATTCCATCTTCACACGATTTATTGTTTGAAAATGGTAACTCATTCCGGGGAATCCTTGTTTTGAATCGTCTAGGTAATGAGTATACTCATGAATTAACGCTCCTATAGAAGCATCTTCATCTATTATTAGTTGGCCAGGCCCTCCCTTGCTAGGAGAATATGCCATTGTGTTACCTTTATATATTACTTCTACTCCCTCTGAATGTAACTCATCAATAATTTTATTCCATTCTTGTGGATGTGACTCTCTTCCAGGTCCAATAACTTATTTTAAAGGATCATCAGGATTCTTTCTGAATATATCATCAATATCTGTATTGAGCCCTCTTACAAAAGCAGGGTGCTGTTCGCTTTCTTTTAAAATATTTGTACTTTTAGCACCTTCATACTTAACAGATCCCTCCAAAATATTCTTGGGCTTAATCAGCGCTTTAGTTGTCGTAGAACCTATCATCAAACCAGCTGTACCAATCAAATTTGCCATATGTTCTTTTGACCATGCATTTGTGGGATTAAATGCTCCCTGAATCATGCCCGTTACACCAAATGTACCGAAATTGAGCATATCATTCCATGAATCGTTTTGTTTAGCTGCTCGTTCCATGTACCCTTGATACATTCCTTTGGGTATACCGAACGTCATGTAATCCATGAAGCTCCAGAAAGAATCAAATTTTTTTTCATATCGTTCTGAATTGGCTGCTACAAAATCCTGACCAAGCTCTGCTAAGCTATCCGCCGATTTCTGGAGCGCATTTCGTGTATCCGCAACAGGAACTGCGCAAGTATTCGGTGGAGGTGGCAAGCAACCTGGGTCTAGGTTTCCATCCTCCATCATATCTGCTAACCTGAATTTATCCGCATGATGACGCAATTCTTTTGCAATCGAATCTGTTAGTGTAACAAAGTCAGTCATATTCTTCTGGGATGTTTGAAACCTATAATAGAATTGCTCCTTTGTTATACCATCCCAAAATCGTTCCATAAACGAGATATGCTGCAATAACTGACTATTCATTTGCATCGCGGTTTGCTGTGCAAGCTCAAATTTCTTAGAGACTGATATAAGTTGTTCAGGTGTCACTTTAATTGTTGTCATAATTTACCTCAGTTTAGGTTCATTAAGACATAATAACATCATTCAAATTTATGGAAAACTATTTTTATTACTAATTGTTATAAGAACAGGAAGGCTTAATCCCTATGACTTATGACTTATATTTATAAATGCTTCTCTTATGCTGTCCATTCCTAAAATACATCTTACTTAAGTTATATGATTCACCTTATATAAATAAGCCGATACATTGAAAGCTCGATCTTTTAATTTCGATAGTTTATCCCATCAATTATTTCAATTATCGTCAAAGCCCCTGCTTTGTACCCTGAAATATAATCTGAGGCAGATAATATAGAAATCAGTACATCATTTAAATCGGATAGTTCTTCAATTAATTCGTAATCTTGTTCCGACAATCTTGCTTTTAATGCTTTCATAGAAGCGGATATTTTCTGATGGACTAGCTCAAGCTCAGGGTTTTTAGGCTTGGTCCGTTGGCTTGGGTACCATTTTCCATAGTATAAATCCTCCAAGATACTCATATATTCATCTTCTTCTCCCTTTTAAATAAGATTTTGTGTAAATTTCAGAATCGTAGATGCATTTTGTTCCCTGAAAATAGAATATCCCATTGTAATGTCACTAATGATTTTTTAGCGAATATTTCACTAAGAATCATTAAAAAACTATTAATCAATTAAGCACAGACTTTTTATTAAATAGAAAAAAACCAAAAAAAGCCCTATCCCGTAGGACAGAGCTCTACATTTCTAATGACAACTTTGAAAAGTTGCATTTTCTACTCTAATTTATCTGATCTAATTGTTCGGCTGATTAAACTAATTTGGCATCGAAGTGTGTTTTGAAATTGAATCGATAATCAAATCCCAGTCGTCATAGTGAATCTCATGTCCGGCACCTTCCAATGCCAGTAAAAACGCACGCGGAATTTCGTTAGCAAGATGTATTCCATGTTCATAAGGGATAATCGGATCTTCAGTACCGTGTATAACCAGTGTAGGAACGTTTATTTCCCCTGTCCTGGCCAAATAGGATTCTCCACCTGACAGCATTGCGTGATTATTCATACTAGCCATATTATTGCTTCTTTTCCATTCTTCTTTTGCCAGTTGATACACCTTATTCTCATCGAAGGAATGCTTTGAACCTACTAGAATTCTTGATCTACCTACCACAAAATCAACCACCGATTGTTCGTTCGTCCAATCTATTGCTTCCATATTCGAGAAATAGTCCATAACCTTTTCCTCCATCGGTGGAAGATCGAGAGCAAAATTGGACGTGGCTAAAAGAGTCACCGTTAATACTCTGTCTGGATGTCGTAGAGCTATCATCTGAGTCAGCATTCCGCCCATAGACATCCCTACGATATGCGCTTGTTCAATCTTATAAGCATCCAAAACTCGAATCGCATCATCTGCCATGTCTTCAAAAGTATAGTCTGGTTGACCCGGTTCATAAGTTGTAGAACATCCGACATCTCGGTTATCATAACGAACGACAAAACGACCTGTATCAGCTAAACGCTGGCAGAATTCTTCCTCCCACCAGATCAGTGAGGATTGAGCGCCCATAATCAGTAATATTGCTGGGTGAACTTGCTCGCCGAAACTCTCACTACAGATTTCTATTCCATCGCTTTTTATAAGTAGTTCATTCATGTAGAATTCCTCCCTTCAATGATATCAATGATATATAACAAAAAAACACCGAATATTACCTTCATCACTTATCCTTATTAAGTACTTCCAGTGCCTCTGCCTTAGACAGACAGGAATTACCGATCTACTCGGTCGCTAGTTTAAGATATTTTGTTGCAAGAAATTTAGAAAATCTCTTTGCATAGAGCCAAGCGTAAGAATTTTTTTGATTATCCTGAACCTACTGTGCTGGCCTTTGATTTTAAATGACCATACTGCAGAAGACAGGTGTCCAGAATGATATTTTTGTTCTTGTAAATCAGCTATTTCATATTCAACTTTTTGTACTACTTTTGTGGAAAATAGATTGAGGAAAAGGATAATAATCCGATCATTATTTAAGAGTAATATGGCTCGACTTGTATAAGCCGAAAAGCTCTGTGGAGTTGAATAGCAGATGAGCATGTCAGATTCTCTATGAGGTTCTGCTAGCTTGTCGATCAATTTTTTTGTAATGAATAGCATGATCAAATCCCTCTCTATCTGGATGTTTAAATGAATTGACAGTAAAGAATATCCATCAAAAATATTATACTACACAAGTAAACTATTCCAAAAAAGGATAGTCATCTGTAGCCTGTTTGAATAATTAATCATGGATTATTGTGGTATTATTTCGGATTATTGTTAATACTACGAATCTGAGGAGGGTAACAATGAAGTTACATACCAAATTTTCAAGACAATTATGCCGGAATATCGAGCTCATTTGTGACTTCATGGGTAATAGTTCGGATTTTGTTGTTCGTGAAATCACAGCTGGTCATAAACACGCCGCTCTTTTTTATTTGGACGGAATGACTGACATGCAAAAGGTACAGGACAATGTGATCCGTCCGTTGCATGATCGTGTCTCCTCTGACGAGATCACTTTACCGTTATTGAAAAACGCAATTTTGGACATTGGTGAAGCAAGCTTTACTCAAAACTTTGAAGATGCCTTGGAACAGATCCTCTCAGGTGGTCTTCTCCTCCTCCTAGACGATATGGATGAAGGATTGGTCATTTCTTTGCCTGGATGGGAAGAACGCAGCATTTCGGACTCGAAGACGCAGCCAGTGGTCAGAGGTCCGCAAGAAGCGTTTACAGAAACTTTACGTACGAATACGACTATGGTTCGCCGAAGGGTGAAGGATACAAGAGTACGTCTAACTACCATGAAAGTTGGTGAAAAAACTAGGACCGATATATCCGTCATGTATTTACATGGGGTCGCTGACCCAAAAAAGGTGCAGGACATGATATCCAAGTTAAAGAACATGCATGTAGAAGGCGTGCTTGAAAGCGAATATTTGGAAGAATGTCTCCATGATAAACAACTCACGATATTTCCGCTCTTTTACAATTCAGATCGCCCAGACTCTATTGCAGCAGGAATTATGGAGGGGAAAATAGCGATATTTGTGGATGGATCTCCCTTCGCCATTCTTGCACCTGCGGTGTTTGCAGATTTCCTTCAATCGGCAGAAGATTATTATCAATCCTTTGTTTACAGCAGTATCATTCGAATATTAAGGTACATCTGCCTGGCAATCTGTATGTTGGCTCCGGCCATTTATGTCGCATTAACGACATTCCATCAGGATATGATTCCAACCGTTTTATTATTAAGCTTATCCGCGCAACGTGAAGGAGTACCGTTTCCCGCATTTGTTGAGGCGATGATCATGGAAGTAGTTTTTGAAATTCTGAGGGAGGCAGGTCTTCGTATGCCACGGACGGTTGGTCAAGCCGTTTCTATTGTCGGGTCCATCGTGATCGGCCAGGCAGCTGTAGAAGCAAACATCGTTTCGGCTGTTATGGTCATTGTTGTTGCAATAACGGCCATTTCCAGCTTTGTCATTCCCTCGTACACCTTTGCCATTCCAATCCGGATATTACGTTTCGCCTTCATAGGCATAGCCGCTATGTTTGGTGTGTACGGGTTGACTGTTGGTATTCTTATGCTCTTTGTACATCTGAATGGGCTTCATTCATTCGGTGTACCGTATTTGAGCCCCTTTGCCAATTACAAATCGTCGGAGCAGAGGGACGCAATATTGCGTTTTCCATATAGGACAAAAAAACATCGCAAAAACTAAAGGAGTAGACCATCATGAATTCGTATCGATCCACCATTTTATTACTGTTTATGTGCATCTGGCTAATGGTGTTTCTTACGGGTTGTTGGAATAGTAAGGAATTGAGCGCAATTTCCGTCGTGATGGCTCTGGGCATTGATGCTGTTGATGACCAATATGAAGTCAGTTTACAGGTGGTTGACCCATCGAAAATGTCTCAGAATTCCCCCACGGAACGGACGCCAACGATCGTTTTTTCCAAACGCGCCGATACCATATTTGAGGCTATTCGAAAATTAACAACGGAATCGTCCCGCAAAATGTATATGTCTCACTTAAAGTTTGTCATTTTTGATGAGAAAACCGCAAAAAAAGGAATCAAGGAGCCGCTGGACTTTCTATTCCGTGATCATGAAGTTCGGCCTGATTTCTATTTGGCCGTTGTCAGAGAAAACTCGGCAAAGGAGGCCGTTACTTTTGTAGCTCCAACCGAGGTTTTGCCTGCAATGGATATGTATAAGGCATTAAAGATTTCTGAGAAAGCATGGGCTCCAACTTCCGCGGTCAATGTAAAAGATCTTTTGCAGAAATTTACGGAGGATGGCATTGAACCAGTCCTCACAGGTATTCGACTGACAAACCTAGAAAAAGGTCTAACTATTGATAATGTGACAAAGTCGCCTCAACATGTTAAATATTTTTTCACTGGAATTGGTGTTTTCAAGGGCGATCGACTTATCGATTGGATGGATGATTCACAAAGTAAAGCATTTACCTATATATCCAACCGTGTTTCCAGTACCGTAGCTTCCATCGATTGTCCGAATTCCAAAGGAAAATTTGTTGTTGAAGTAATCCGTTCCAAAGTAAAAATACATCCAGAAATAATAGACCATGAGCCGCGCATTTCTCTTATTGTGGATACAGAATCCAATATCGGAACAATCTCGTGCAATGCCAACCCTAAGAATGAAGAGACATTTAGAGATCTTCAAGAATCAGCTAAAGAGCATCTGCAACAGTCTTTGAAGAAAGGCATTTCGCACGCACAACAAATCGGTTCCGATATATTCGGGTTTGGAGAAGCTTTTCACCGCAAATTCCCGCGTGAATGGCATAGATGGAAAGAGGATTGGCCACAAAAATTCCAAACACTTAAAGTGGATATTCAGCTCAATTATCGTTTAGTTCGGTTCGGAGACATCACTAGTCCAATTGATATGGGAATACACAATCAGGAGTGAATGCATATGCTTTATGTGATTCTCGTAACTTCCATTTTAACATCGTTGTATGAGTTTAAAAAATTTAAAGAGAAACAATATGTACGTGAAATTGTATTCAGCTCAATATTGTTGATTATAGGCGTTATATTGATTATCCTACGGATCGTCAGCATTAAATTGCCGACTCCACTAACAGGCATTCAAATCCTATTTCAACCGATATGCCGTTTACTTACAGAAATGTTATCTTAAGGAGGTATTAAGGTGAATTCCAACTTGACCGTTCGGCAAGCTATTATGTGGTTTGCATTATATCAAATAGGAAGCGCATATCTGGTACTCCCAGCGGCAATTACCGCTGCCGCTAAACAAGATGCCTGGCTCTCCATCCCAATCTCCTTAGGGTTTTATCTGTTATTGATACCTTTATATACCTCCATCGCTAGGCAAATACAGGGGAAATCTTTCGTAGAGTATCTCCGTTGCCTCTTCGGTCCCTTGGGCGGAACGATCAGTATCGTTTTCATTTTTTTCTTTCCCTTTCTTGTGTTCATCATGACGCTTCGAAATCTAGGCGACTTTATCACGATAGCTATTATGCCTGAAACTCCCCCGACGCCATATATTTCATCATGCTTATAGTCATTTATTTCGCCGTTCGATCAGGCCCCGCTGTAATTGGCCGTTGTGCGGAAATCCTGTTTTTTTTCCTTCTTGTTCTGTATCTTTTAGTCAGGATTACCCTTCTTCCTGAGAGCAAAATAGATAATGTGCTCCCTATTTTTGAGTATGGTTTGAACCCTATCGTTCTCGCTTCGTTCAATTTGTTTGCCTTTCCCTATCTTGAGGCATTTCTGTATCTTTTTTTGCACAGTACATCCCTGATCCAAAAAAGTGGAGAAAGACAGTGATAACATCTGCTTTGATTAGCGGCGGCATGTATTTTCTCATGGTTCTACAAATAATCGCCGTGATGAGTGAAGGTGTTGTATCTAATTTGACATTTCCTACTTTTTTTATTAACCGAACAATCAGTAGCGGAGAGTTTCTTCAACGGTTTGAAATTTTCGTTGCAGTGTTCTGGTTTGTCACTATTTTTTTCCGACTCGCACTGCTTTTATATGTTTCAGCACAAGGGCTTGCAGATGCTTTTCGCCTTCGAAACGCTAACTCTCTCTTAGTTCCTTTGATCCTAATCGCAATAGCAATGGTTCATTCTATTTGGCCAAACATGCAATTTATAAACAAGTTTTTTTCAGTATGGCCTTTTTACGCCATGATTTTCGGTATTGTGTTTCCTATTGTGCTATGGCTGGTGGGTAAGTTAGGCGGCTCGTTGAAATTACGTAAAAAGTATCACTAAGTTGCGTTGGCCGTATGAACATATTGCCTTCAAATAAACTTTTGTTGTACTCATTATTGCAATTTAGCGAGAAGTAGCTCCAGTTCCTCCTTCTCAAGATGTCTCCATTGCCCACGCTCCAGATGATCCAATGTAATATTCATAATTCGAACACGCTCCAGCTTGAGTACCCTGTAGCCCAAAGCCTTGCACATTCTACGAATTTGCAGGTTTAGACCCTGTGTCAAAATAATACGGAACTCGTATTCGCTTATACGATCAACCTTGCACGGTTTGGTAATGACGTTCAATATTTCAACGCCACGAGACATGGTCTGTGTAAATTCATCTGTAACAGGTTTGTCTACAGTCACCACATATTCCTTCTCATGACCATGCTCGGAACGCATCATTTGATTGACAATGCTTCCATCGTTCGTTAATAAAATAAGCCCTTCTGACGCCTTATCCAGCCTGCCAATGGCAAAAATACGTGAAGGATAATTGACATAACGAATAATATTGCCCTCCACTTGCTCCGCTGCCGTACATACAATGCCGATAGGCTTATTTAATGCCAAATATACGGGTTCACTATGATTAATCGGAATAGGCTTCCCATCGATCAACACGATATCCAGTGGCTCTACTTCCGCTCCCGCTTCACATACGCTGCCATTAATTGTAATTCGCCCTGCTGCAATCAGCCTGTTCGTTTCCCGACGTGAGCAGAATCCTGTCTCACTAATGTACTTGTTAATTCGCATGATTCACCTATTTTACGTTGTAGTATGAGAAATATGGATCAATACAGGCGGTACGTCTTTAATCCACTAAAAAAACATCTGATTATGCGTACGTAATCAGATGTTAGCCTTTTAAAAACAACCCTATACATGCTCGGCCTACTTACTTCTGCCGCCTCTGTTACCAATTGGTTTGGCAGCGCCGCCTTTTGCAGCTCCTGCCGCTGTATTTCCTGGTGCACCGGTAGCAGCGCTTTTTCTCCTTACAGGCTTCGCCGTTTTGTTCCAGCGTGTCCAGCCTTTACTTCCCGTACCTCTGCCGGTTCCGCCACCCTTACTTTTTCCACCCATATAATCACTCCATGACTAGTCGTTCAGATTTAACTAAGCTATCATACCATTACTTTAATCATAATGCCCATTTGTTTTAAAAATTGAACATGTTAAGCCGCAAATACTTTTGTAAAATGGATCTTATTGTATTTTTGTTTGTTTGCAGGTAAATAATGAAATGAGATTGTATAGTATGGGAAAATAATGATCCTTAAAGGAGTGAAACACATGTCAGTTGATGTTTATCTTAACTTTAATGGAAACTGTCGCGAGGCAGCAGAATTTTACGCAGAGGCATTTGGGACTGAGAAACCAAAGATCATGACGTTCGGTGAAGCACCGCCCAACCCCGATTATCCTCTACCAGAAGAAGCCAAAAATTTGGTCATGCATACGCGGCTTCAAATTGATGGTAGTAATGTGATGTTTTCAGACGTTTTTCCTGGTATGCCTTTTGTTGCGGGAAACAACATCAGCCTCGCCATCGTCAATAAGGACGAAGAGAAAATTCGATCGTACTTTCATAAGTTAAAAGAAGGCGGGACCGTAAACATGGAACTTCAAGAAACATTCTGGAGCAAATGTTACGGCAGCCTCAAGGATAGGTTCGGAATTGAATGGCAATTAAGTTATGACAACGGAATGACCGACAGTTAGCCTTTTATATTGTCTTACGGACAGTTAAGCCCTCACAAGCTATCTGATTGAATGCTTTGTGAGGGCTTAATATCAGTCGCAGCCTTGGAATTCTTCTAAAACCTTGAATTTGTCTCCATGGATCTTATCCAGGTGATCCTCTCCCCAATAGCATAAATGATCTAGCGCGGGTTTTAATCCCCAGCCGTAGTGCGTTAACTCATACTCCACTTTAGGTGGGATTTCATTAAAAACCTTTCGTGTAACAATCCCATCCTTTTCCAGACTTCTGAGCTGAGTGGTCAGCATTTTTTGAGTAATACCGGGCATTAACCTACGAAACTCAGACGATCGTTTCCGTCCTGTCATCAGATGGTAGATAATTAAAGGCTTCCATTTTCCTCCCATTACCTCTAAAGCTGCTTCCACTCCAACTTGATACTTCTTTTGAACCCTATTTTTGGTCGGTTCATTCATTCCTTAATCCTCCTTTAGAAGGCTACGTTTGCTCAGAACAACCCATCACTTCAATTCGTGACCCAGGTCAGTTTAGGTAATCTACCTAGGGCACTTCCATGTTCCTATGGCACCTGTATCATCCTATAGAACGTAAAAGTGCGTACTTCCAGATTATTTTCCTACTGTTTATAATAGCATCAACCATTGAACATGCCCAGAAATCAGCTATTGAGAAAGGTAGTGAATAAATATGAAAGTATTAAGCGTTGTTTCACATCCGAGAAAAGATTCTTTAACCTTTAAGGTTGCTGGTCGTTTCGTACAAGGTCTTGCCGATGCAGGCCACGATTATGAGATATTGGATTTGCATAGGATTGGTTTTGATCCTGTTTTAAAAGGAGTAGACGAACCGGATTGGTCCGTTGCGAAGCAGTCCTTTTCCCCTGAAGTAGAAATGGAAATAAAGCGGATGAAGGAGCATGACGCGTTGGCATTTATTTTTCCACTTTGGTGGTGGCATTTGCCAGCTATGCTGAAGGGTTATATTGATCGTGTATGGAACAATGGGTTTGCGTACGGTTCGAATAACCTTCATCATCAGCATATCTTATGGATTGGCTTGGCCGGCGTTTCGAAAGAACAGCTGAAAAAGCGCAACTATGATGAAATGATTACTCATTTGCTGAATGTGGGTATTGCAGATTATTGCGGTGTTTCCAATTCCAAGGTTGAATTCTTAGATGAGACACTGGGTTCAAATTCCGGTCATTATGAAATACTGCTGGACCAAGCTTATCGCTTGGGTTTAAATTATGCCAAAGATTAGGTTTAATTACAAGACGCTAACCCAGCCATATTTTCCATGGACATGGGTTAGGGTCTTTCATTGATCTACATTTAATTGGCCTTTGACAACAAATAGAGGAAATAAGGGGTAACCAGGATAGTAATTATGATTCCGGTTGGAATATCAGCACCAAAACTGATTGTCCGTGTAAGTGTGTCAGCAATTAATATGACCAGTGCACCAACCAATGCAGTGGTAGGTAATAGTAGCTTATGATTGGGACCTACCAGCCTGCGAGCCAGATGGGGACTAACCATCCCCACAAAAAAGAAATTCCCACCAAGTGCCACGCTACCAGAAGCCAGAGCCACTGCTGCGATCGTCAAGCCGATAAATTCCCTTTTAATGGCTACGCCGAGCCCCGATGCTGTCTGATTTTCCAAATTCAGCGTATTGAGTGTGTTAGACCTGTAAAAAACGTAAAGGCAGATAATCAGCACCCAGGGGAGCAACACCATTATATAGCTCCAGTCGTCCCCCCCACAGGTCTCCAGCCTGCCAACGCAGAGCAAAATCATACTGTTGCTTGTCTAGTCGGAGCGTCAGTATCAGCGACAATGCGCTGTAGCCACTCCCCATAGCAACACCCGTTAAAATTAGGCCTGTAGGCGAAATGTCTCTTCCCCGCCTGAAAGCAAACATAAAAATCAAGAAAGCTGCCGTTAGTCCGCCTGCAAAAGCCAGCCCTGGAAGAATAATAGGCGATAGTAATCCCTCACTAGCGAACAGCGTAATATACAAAAGCACAAATAACCCTGAGCCCGAGCTGATTCCTAGTGTCCCCGGACTGGCCATGTCGTTTTTGAGCAGGCTTTGCATAATACAACCCGATATCCCCATGCCAATACCCACTAATACGGAAAGCACAATACGTGGCAGTCGAAATTCAAATACGATCAGGTTCTGCTTATTCGTTCCTTCGCCGATGATGACCTTGAAAACTTCGAGTGGGGACAGATTCATTTTCCCGACATTCATGCTAAGTACAGCAACCAGTAGTGTCAACATGGTTAACAGTAAAATAATGCTTATACCCCTGCTATTGCGGGACAGCTTCAACTAAACTCCCTCCTTTGCTTGCGCACAAGGTAGAGAAAATAGGGTACTCCGACCAAAGCAAAAATAATGCCCAGCGGCGTTTCATGAGGGCGATTAATCATACGACCCAGCAAATCTGCTGCCAGTAGAAAGACTGCGCCATACAGCGCTGAGGCGGGAATAATATATCGATAATCTGTACCGACCAGATATCGCATAATATGTGGCACGATCAAACCTACAAAGCCAACAGGACCGACAACAATAACCGATAGCCCCGTTAGAATTAATACGATTAGGGTTGAAAATAGCTTAATTCTATTCGCACGAATTCCCAAGCCTGACGCCACCTCCTCTCCAAAGCTCAAGATCGTAATGGAGGGAGAAAGGGCGATAGCACAGACCAAGCCCACTACAAATAGTGGTGAAATGAAAGCCAGTTCACTCCACTTGGCACTAGCAGTACCACCAGCAGACCAATAATCAAGTGCTTGACCAATCTCATACTTAATAGCAAGAAAAGTGCTAAACGCACCAAAGAGCATGGAAATGGACATTCCTGCTAGCACTAAGCGCTGAGGAGTCATTCCCCGCTTGCCTATAGATGCGATGTAGTACGTAATTCCTGTCGTGATTGCTGCACCTAAACAAGAATACAGCATGGTCTCTCCGTAGGTGCGACCTGGTAAAAAGGCCATACATAGCGCAATAGCAAATGTCGAGCCTGAGCTTATACCGATGAGTCCCGAGTCGGCCAATGGATTGCGAGTGGTTCCCTGCATAATAGCCCCGCACACAGCCAAGCTGCACCCTACAATGATGTCTGCCACAGTGCGTGGAAAACGCAAAGTATAAATGATTTGGTGTTCCGTAATATTGGGATCAAATTGAAATACAGCCCCCCACGCCAGCTTCAAGTTCATCTCCGCAGCACCAAAGGTGATGGATGCTGCGGAAACTACCAAGAGCAGGAACACGCCCACGATCATGTAGCTTACAAAATGAAATATTCCTTTTTTATTTCGTTCTTTGTGAGTAGACATCGATTACACCCTTAGTTGGTCAATTATGCATCGTTACTTCGTCTGTTCCAGTAATTTTCCAATAATATAATCTAGCTGTCCTGTCATACTAGCAACGTCTGAATAATAGAAAAGTCCTGCATATTTCGCTGGAATTTCGATAATGTGCCCATTTTTGACGGCTGGAATACTGCTCCAGATTTTGGTCTTCGCATATTCGGATTCTTTGCCTTCCTGCTTAAACCACAGGACATAATCCCCAAAGTATTCAGCAGCTACCTCATAGGATAAAGAACCTCGTCTCTCTCCGGAATTTTTAATCAATGTATTGAGCTTTTCCGGTTTGTGAAGTCCTAGAAAATCGTAAAGCAACGTTCCTCCCCGTGAGCCTGTTTCATAATATATTCCGTAGGATCCACTGCCCCAGTCCTCGAAAATGCTAAATGTTTTGTCCTTGAATATATCGGAATTAAGTTTTTCTTTGGCCTCACTCAGCTTGCTTTCAAACTGTGAAATCACTTTATCCGCTTCTGCTTCATGTCCTGTGGCCTGACCAAGGAATTTCAACCGTTCCACAGATGTCATTTTACCCTCAGGTATTACAAGAACAGGCGCAATTTTGGACAACTTATCATAATCCTTTGTGTCATATGTAATGATGAGATCAGGATCGTATTTCATAATTTCCTCGGTCTCCCACTTTTCAATAACAGGAATCCCATTAAACTTATCGTAAAAAGGCATATTTACTTTAATGGGTTTTCCAACATTGCCCTTCTATTCGCTTCATGCCATTCCTGATAGATTCCTCCAATTTCATAAAATGCGTTATTCATTGCTGTTGTCAGCTCCTTCATGATCTCCTTGGTATATTTTAGATGAGTATTTTGGTTATCTACTTTATATTTGCGAAGCAGATTTAGATGAGCAATGATATGAATTGTATCTTCGATGATCCAATACATCACATCCTCTACATCTTGAGTAAGCTTATTCAGCATCTGTACGCCTCTTTCATACATCTGTAGCGTATACCCCTGTTTGCCAACTTTCACATACGGACTCAGATCATCATAAAAATCCGTACGAAAAGGTCGTCTTACATATTGCTCATATTGTTCTTCGTACATCGAAGTTTGTTCGAGCAGCTTAATGGTCATCTCTATGATTTCTTGTTCTCTGTATATTTTTTTCATCAGATTTCCCCATCCTTTTCTCTACTAAAATTCAGGTCATAATCATATTAGGTCATAAGTGATGCAATAAAATACTAAACTATTTTTTTACCAACCATTAACAATTCTTTTGACTGCAATCGATAAATAGAATAGAGGAGATTCTCCTCAATATTTCAAACTGAAGGGGACAGGCAAATGAATAGAGTATGGACGAAAGCATCGGCTATTTTATTGGTAGTGATATCCCTGATATTCAATGGAACATACGCGCTCGCAGCTTCAGCAACATCAACGTATATCGTTACGTTTCAACAAGCAACCTTGGTATCAAATGACCACGTAGGCAACAATTGGGCCATCGCTGCCCAGGTGGCTGGTCAGTCCATTAGTGAAGGTAACAACGTAAAAGTAAAGGCCAAGTCGGGTGGCAGTATTAAGCTGTATGCGTACGCTGAGGAACAAGACAAAATTCCTGATGTAGGCGAAGCCACCAAAAATGTAAAGGTCTCTTCGGTTTCTTCGAAAGGTTCTACCGTTAAGTTAAGAGTCACTGTTACTGAAAACCGTGGACGCTATTCAGGTCATCAAGCCGTTTGGGAATTCACCTATAAGATTAAGAAACAATCATAAAACACTATAAATAGACCGTCACTCTCAGGAGCGGCGGTCTTCACATTTTACTACTCAGGTGAACGAGGTAGATACCATTTTGGTATAACCGTTTGAAAGTAATCATACCCCTCCAAAACCTCTTCAGCTCGTTGCACCATATCGTCTACCTCTTCTTTGCCAAATGGAATGGCCCAGTGAATCGATGAAATCTGATTGCTTGCAATATACAATGCCATTAACCTAAAAAATAAATCCGGCACATCGTTATTGAAATAACCGTGAATACGACCAGAAGCAAATAATGGGCTTAATCCCGCACACCAGGTGATACGATTGAATTCCTCCCAGGGATCGCCATAATCCAGTCTATTAAAATCAATGATACCCAGTTCACCAGATGAGGTAATCACCATATTGCCCACATGATAATCCCCATGCTGAAATGTCTGGGGGCGATTTTCTAATAGATGACGGTTTTGCTCAATAAAACTTATCGTTTGATCTGCTCCTTTTAAAGCAATACCGCATGACTTATAGTTTCTGATATATCTGTTGGTTTTGGCATTATAATGTTCAGCCCATGGGACGCGATCTTGCTCCGCGTAAATCTCATGCAACTTAGCCAATACCTTTCCAGCTTGAACTCCAAGTTGGTACTGCTGTTCTGCATTTAATGTGGGGATAACTCCTTCAGCATCCTCCCCGTTGACCCAGGTAAATAAAGAGTATACCGACTGTCCGTTGTTGCACAATCCAAAACCAAGCGGACGGGACATTAGAACATTATCTATATGATCCAGCTTTTTTACGGATTCAAATTCTCGCTGTTTCTTGTCATATTGGGTGATATTCGAAATTCTCAGCAGCAAATCTCTACCGTCAGTGGTTTGAATAAAATATTTGCTGTCACTGGACCAGCCTTTATGAATTTCTTGCACGTTCCTCCATGCGCTGGCACCTGGAATTTCACTCAAAAATTGACTCACGCTCGCATCCCCCCACGCTAATAGCCTTGTTATACCTTCCATAGTTTACCTTTAAAATGACAAAGGAATCAATCTTCTTGCCAGCATAAATCCAAATAAAAAAGGCTGAAAAGACAGACGTCAACCTGAATATAAAGTGAGTTGTTGGTCATAAATACCTATCACCTATACCCTCAATTTAGTAAGAATAGGAGAACTCATTTTTAAATTCGTCTACCCGTTGAATGGTTTTCAGAATATTCCGACCTTCACGGGTGCCATCAATAATACGACGCGCTTGTTTGCTGTCTCCGATATTTACAACTTCCACCTGATGCTCTTTTCCATATTGAAGCAAGCTATCCATCAGTGGAGTGTATGAACGCATACCCAAACATACGAACCCTAGATCAAAAGGAATCTCAAACTCCTGTTCTCCATGCTTTACTTTGAAGCGGTCGCTGCACACTTCTGTCAAAGCCGTCTCTGTATGGACATTTACTCCCCTTTCCTCCACCATTTTCATCATTGAAATGCGGGTAATCATATCCAGATCCTTGCCCAATAAAGGCATCATCTCAATGATAGAAACTTTTTGAGCCCCGCGTTCCGCATAATATTCTACAACATCCAGTCCCACGGCTCCTCCACCCACTACAGCAATACGTTTGCCTTCAAACTCTTGAAAGTTCTCCATGTTGTTCAACAGGTCAAAGATGGAAAATACTTTTGTACCCGGTTTGCCTAGTTGATCGTGCAGACCTGCAATGGGTGGAAGCAGTGGCTGGGCCCCAGTTGCATTGACAATAATATCAGGATTCAGAGCACTAATCATCGACATATCTGCTTTTGTACCCGTGACAATGTTCAGATTGGTTAACTGCTTGGTGCGCTGAATCAGATAATCTGGGAAATCATTGATGCGCGTTTTGTCTGGTAAGCGAGCAATATCACGCGCGAGGCCACCCAGTTCTGGCTTTTCTTCGAAGAGAGTTACTTTGCAGCCTACCTCAGCCGCTGTACAGGCCGCTTCCATCCCCGCTGTGCCCCCACCGATCACAACGACTTGAACACTGTTTCTAACTCGTTGTTTCATGTATTCAGCTTCCTTGAACAGATCCGGATTAACCGTACAGCAAATTGGTTTACTTTTGGAGATACGGTGATCGGCACAACCAATGTTGCAGGAGATGCATTTTCTAAGCAAATGCTCGTAGCCGTTTTGCACTTTAAGCACCCAGTTCGGTTCTGCGATCAAACCTCTGCCCATTGCCAGAAGATCAGCGTCACCTCTTGCCAAAATATCCTGAGCAGCCTGTGGGCTCCGTATATTACCCGAGGTCATCGTGACCTTTCCGAATTTTTCTTTTACCGCTTTGGCCATATATGAGCGCCAACCATCAGGCAGGTTCATCCCGTCAATCTGGAACTGGATGGAATCATTTAGAGCTGCGGAAACGTTCAAAATATCTACCTCATCATTGAGATACTCCAGTAACTCCAGTGTATCTTCCAAGGTGTTCCCACCTTCTGTGAACTCCTCCGCACTAAAACGTAAGCAAATGGGGAAAAATGGACCCACCACTGAACGAATTTCATCAATGACTAATCTGGCAAAACGAGTACGGTTTTCTGCGCTGCCGCCAAATTCATCCGTACGTTTATTATACACTGGCGAAAGAAACTGACTCAGCAAGTAGGAATGTCCTGCGTGAATTTCAACACAGTCAAACCCAGCTCGTTGCGCTCTTCCCGCTGCTTCGCCGTATTTACGCACAATGGCATAAATTTCTTCTTTTTGCAGAGGTCTTGGGATCGCTCCACCCTTTTTAGAAGGAATATTCGATGCGGATACGGGTTGAACTCCGTTCAGTCGTCCCGCATAAGCCGAAGCACCCGCATGGTTAATTTGTACAGAAACACATGCCCCATAAGAGTGCAGGGCTTCTGTTAATCTAAACAGTCCAGGAATAAACTGATCATTATCCATCCGCAGCTGGGTTGTCCCGTTCGTTCCCATGGGGAAATCCAGACAAACATTTTCTACTGTGATCAGGCCAGTCCCCCCTTTAGCCCGTTGCACGTAATAGTCAATATGATCCTGAACAAAGCTTCCATCCATGGCAGCAAAGTTGGTTCCCATTGGGGGCATTACAATCCGATTCTTCAAGGTCATGCGCCGTATGGTCAGAGGTTCAAATATCGCAGGATAGTAGTTCATTGTTCTTCCTCCTTGCAGGTTTGCAAATTTCATTTTCAAGTTTCATTAAATAACTCATACATGTGATTTTTTTCACTTTAAAGGATATCGAAGTTTTATTGAGTACGATCATTCCTTATGACTTGATTTTATATCATCCAATCTATAAATTCTAATGCTATTTTATGTACTTAATCATAGTTTCAGTCTATGGGTAAAATATAGTCTTACACCAAAAAAAGGAACAACCCTTTGAGAAATGTTCCTTTTGACTCAAACCAAAATCATACTTTTATTCGTTATTCACCTACGCATTCGTTCTTTTGAAGCCGAAGGGTCTACGCTCCAATTTCCCTTCCCTGACATATCTGTCCAGTAGTTCACACATTGTAGCATATCCATTTTTTCTGAATGAAGATGCGTAGGTCCTAGCTTTAGGAGAGGTGTTCAAATATTGAAGGAAAAATCCCTCGTCAATCACCTGCGTATCGCAAATATAAGCTTCAATCGATGTATGCCATTCTGGGTGATGCTCCCCAATATTCACAAACAGACAATGATCACCATGTAAATCAGCTGACCATATTCCATCAATAATCAAGTCTGTTTCTCTTTGTTCCAGCCATTCAAACTGAGTTGGGAACGTCTCGTACTCCGAAGGTCTGATTTGACGGGTTACGGTAGCCATTCGTTCACATAAACGCTGCGCAGATAGCGTATATTCGTCCCACAAGCCCAAAATAGCCATATCTCTTGCACGCGAGTATTCCCACTCTTGATCTTCTTCTGCCGAAGTTTGTAAGTGTGTGAACGTTTGGTTTATCCCCTTATGCCTCATTGCTATTCTTCTTCCTCCGATCTATCACAAGATGTATTCCATTTAGAAACCAAAAATCCCTTGCTCGAAAAGCCATGTGAGTTCAGAAAAGAAACATCACGGCTTGACGGCAAGGGAAATATACCTATCTGTATACAGATTATACTTTTAGATCACCATCATAGGTAGCAATCATTTTGTATAGTTCGGGACGACGGTCACGGAAAATGCCCCATTCGATCCGCCCTACTTCGAGCTCGTCCAGATCAAATTCAGCAGTAAGCACTTCTTCATCAGTACGACTCGCTTCTGTGATTTTGTTCCCCTGAGGTCCGGCGATAAATGATGAGCCGTAGAAATTGATACTGGATTCTTCATCTGTTTCCATTCCGATGCGGTTGGAAGCAATGACTGGAATCAGATTGGAAGCTGCATGACCTAGCATGCAGGTCTGCCAGTGGTCCTTGGAGTCAATGGAAGAATCCTGTGGCTCAGAACCAATCGCTGTCGGATAGAACAAAATCTCTGCGCCCATAAGCGCCATACAGCGGGCCGCCTCGGGATACCATTGATCCCAGCATACGCCTACCCCAATTTTGGCATAACGTGTATTCCACACTTTAAACCCAGTATCGCCCGGATTAAAATAAAACTTTTCCTCATACCCAGGACCGTCCGGAATGTGGCTTTTACGGTATTTACCCAACACTTCACCGTCTGCATCAATGACAGCAAGACTGTTGTAACGAGCATAGTTTTTCTTTTCGTAAAAGCTGATTGGCAGCACAACCTGCAATTCTTTGGCAATCTTCTTGAAATGATTAACCGCTTTGTTGTGCTCCAGCTCAGTTGCATATACATAATAGTCAGACTTTTCCTTCTGGCAGAAGTACGGAGTTTCGAACAATTCCTGCAGCAAAATAATTTGCGCGCCTTGGGCTGCCGCTTCACGTACCAGTTTCTCTGCTTTGCTGATATTTTCTTCAATATTGGTAGAACAGCTCATTTGAGTTGCTGCCACTTTTACTTTTCTCACCTTAGTCCTCCTTATGAATGTTGTATCGTTTAACGCTTTACAGCAGGCATCTGCTGGGTTGTACAGTGTACGTTACCGCCTTCACGGATAACTGCCATACCATCTACAGTGCGGATCTTGCGATTCGGAAATACTTTTGCTAGTACTTGCTGGGCTGCAAGATCGCTCTCAGCGGCAGTTCCGCCAAACACTGGCAAAATAATGCCGCCATTCACAAAGTAGAAGTTAATATAGCTCAGTGTCAGTCGGCTGTCTTCATAATCCACACGCGGAGGTTGGCCGATCTGAATCACTTCCAGCTTACGACCTTTGGCATCCGTTGCTTGCTCTAAGATGCGCAGATTTTCCTGCGTGATTTCGTAATTTTCATCCTCAGGATCATCACATACTTGCATAATGACCTTGCCAGGAGCAGCAAAGCAAGCAATATTGTCCACATGACCATCCGTTTCGTCGCCACTGAGTCCACGTTTTAGCCATATAATTTTCTCGGCACCTGTATATTCGCATACGTACCGTTCAATGTCTTCTCTGCTTAGTTCCGGATTGCGATTGGGATTAAGCAAGCACTCTTCGGTTGTAATTAGGGTGCCTTCGCCGTCTACGTGCAGTGAACCGCCTTCCATTACTAGCGGTGCATCTAACCGTGGAACTCCAAGTTGGTCCAGAATTTGCGGCGCAACCTGGTCATCCAGATCCCATGGAGCATATTTGCCGCCCCAGGCATTAAACTTCCAGTTTACACCTGCCAACTGACCATGTTCGTCTGTCAGAAAAGTTGGACCGTTGTCACGCAACCACGCATCGCTATGCTCTATCGGCAGCAGTTCTACCCGTTCCCCAAGTTCAAGCGCTTTAACGCTCTCCAGATCATCTGGATTTACGACTACGGTAACTGGTTCAAATTCCGCCATGGCACTTATAATTTCGGCATAACCCTTACTTACCTCGGCATGCATCTCCGGGTAAACCATTGAAGATTGTACAGGCCAGGAAATATACGTACGTTCATGTGGCGCCCATTCAGGCGGCATCTTATAATGTGAATCCTTAATTTGCATGTATTGAAGCTCTCTTTCTTTTCAAAATGTAGACTCCGCTCCTATCATACAATAATATGATCTTTGTCTCAATCGAAGCGGAAAAGTTTTAATAATTCACATGGAAATTTAGGGGGAATCACTTTGAAAAGGTGATTGTTTTTACTGTACTGCCATCAAAATCCTTCACAGTAAATTGTGCTCCCTCCAGCACACCATAAGAGGATGGGTAGTTTTCTTTTGGCAATGCGATCGAACCAGGGTTCAGTACAAAGACCCCATTTTCCACATCTGCTACCGGAATATGAGTGTGTCCCTGAATGAACACATCCCCTGCTTCCAGTGGCGGCAAATTTCCGATACTAAAACCATGTCCGTGCGTGACATAGATTCGCCGTCCTTCATGATACAGCAAAGCATAATCACCCATCATTGGAAACTCTAGCAACATCTGATCCACTTCTGCATCGCAATTCCCGCGCACCGACACTGCAATGTGGGATTTGTATTGGTTCAGCATAGCAGCCACTTCCGCCGGGTTATATCCTTCCGGTAACGGATTACGCGGTCCATGGTACATATAATCTCCAAGCAAGACAATACGGTCAGCTTTCTCCTCCTTGAATTTTTCCAGTGCTAATTGCAACCAGTACAGCGAACCGTGAATATCTGATATAAACATTAATTTCATAGTTTTTCCTTCCTTTCTGAATAGACCACTGTAATTTAGAAATGTTCCTCTTACGTTCATTATTACACTATTCCCTGAACAAATCTGTGCAAAAATGTTTCTTTACCCATAGTCACACACAAAAGGTTGCTCAATCAAGAATCTGTCGGTTGTCTTTCCTAATAAAGTTTTGATGAGTGCTTCTCGTTCTTCCATATTTCTAGGATGGAGCTGATTGTACTCGTAGCAGAGACCTTTGGCGTATAAACGTTCCTCAATCAATTCTTCATCATAATTAGCATTGTATAGGAGCCCTAATTGTGATTTTTCTTTTTCTGTCATAGCACACTCCGTTTATGTAGCTAGATACTTGTCGTAAATGACGCTTATGAAAAAATTTGGCGACCGCTTCCCCCATAATAAAGCAGAAGCGGTCGCCACGTAAAAACATCATTCTGTTTTTATAACTTAATTACTGGTTTATTATAAATTAACGCTTCAAGCTTTCACCGTTCGTAGCAATAACTTCTTTGTACCAGTGGAACGATTTCTTTCGATATCTTTCAAGTGTACCGCTGCCATCATCATGACGATCTACGTAAATGTAGCCATAACGTTTTTTAAGCTGAGCAGTCGACGCGCTGACAAGATCAATACAGCCCCAAGATGTATAGCCCAGAACCTCTACTCCATCTTCAATCGCTTCCCCAACTTGAACCAAATGATCATTCAGATAGTTGATTCGGTAGTCATCTTCAACCGTTTTTTCACCTTTTTCATTGGTGATAAGCTCGTCCACAGCGCCCAGACCATTTTCAACGATGAACAGTGGTTTTTGGAAGCGATCATAAAATGTATTCAGCACATAGCGCAGACCTTGCGGATCAATTTGCCAGCCCCACTCACTTGCCTCGAGATGCGGATTGCTAACCCCACCGAGGATGTTACCTTCACCTTTGACTTTTTTGGTTTCGTCAGCCGTCTCACAAGTACTCATATAATAACTGAACGAGATAAAATCAACCGTATGCTTCAGATCTTCAGCATCACCTGGCTCAAAATGAATAGAGATTCCGTTTTCTTTGAAGAAACGTTTCATGTAACCTGGATACTGACCTCTTGCATGAATATCGGCAAATGCCATGTTTCTGTGATCAAATTCCATTGCTGCAATCACATCGTCTGGATTAGGTGTCAGCGGATAAGTAGGCATACTCAGTACCATACAACCAATTTTGAAATCAGGGTTAATCTGATGACCGATTTTTACTGCTCTTGCACTCGCTACCAGCTCATGGTGAATAGCTTGATAAAGGTCTTGTTCACTAAGTTGATCTTTTGGTGTGCTAATCCCGCCACTCATGAATGGTGCTTCAAGAATGGAGTTGATTTCATTGAACGTCAACCAGTATTTAACTTTATCTTTGTAGCGATTAAATACAGTTGTTGCATAGCGCTCATAGAAATCAACAAGCTTACGGTTCACCCAACCATCGTATTCTCTGGACAAATGTAAAGGTGTTTCATAGTGAGATAATGTAACGAGTGGCTCAATACCATATTTATGAAGTTCATCAAACAAATCATCATAAAATTGCAGTCCTTTTTCATTAGGCTCCAGCTCATCACCTTTAGGGAAAATACGTGACCAAGCAATGGAAGTACGGAACACTTTAAAGCCCATTTCCGCAAAAAGTTTGATATCTTCTTTATAATGATGGTAAAAATCAATACCGATCAACTTCATATTATCTTCTGTTGGTACATCCGTCACCGGTCCCCAACCACCACGAGGAGTTACATCTTGAATGGACCAGCCTTTTCCGTCTTCTTGATAAGCGCCTTCGAGCTGATTAGCAGCAACTGCTCCACCCCACAGGAAATCTTTTGGAAACTGTGTACTCATATTTTCTCCGCCTTTGCTGATGTTTTTTCATTAACTAGGACATAAACACGTTACCTCTACGCTAATGTTTATAAAGTACTTCTAATTGAATCTTAAGGTTTGTAACGCGTTTCATGTCAAGTATTATTTTAAAAACTTGCAGAGTCTATAATCGTATTATCTCCAATACATACTTCCCTATTTATAACAACGTCCCCACCCATCTATCCGTTAATTACCAATTGTAACTGGGTGAGCTATTCTTCAAAGTGGAAGGCCTCTATTTTCTTTTTTCCA
This sequence comes from Paenibacillus sp. lzh-N1, assembly GCF_002872435.1. NCBI lineage: Bacteria > Bacillati > Bacillota > Bacilli > Caryophanales > Paenibacillaceae > Paenibacillus > Paenibacillus sp. lzh-N1. The sequence continues at coordinate 4,830,739 of NZ_CP025696.1, forward strand.
CCAATTGTAAATTGTAGGTCAAGCTTTCAAGGGTAACTGAAATCAACCCATACATGTATTCATCGTGCGTATCGTTTTTTATAAAAATCTCAGGCATATGTTCTTTGGGTACATCTTTAAGACAGCCGTTATAAATATCATCCAACAGTGCTGGCTTAGATAACTCTCCTGTCAAAGCGATCGATACAGGGTCTATAATCGCAATAATGGATGTTATCGTTTTGATCGCCAAAAAAACAAATTCCTGTGTGCTATTTAACTGTTTAAGCTGTTCCTCTCTCGTTATGCCAAAGGGTAAAAAGGAAACTTCCCCGGCAAATTTGGTATTTCCTTTTAACAAATGTCCATCGACAATAAAACCCGCTCCCGGAAAATTATCCTTGGGAAACGTAACAATAGCGAAGGTTTTGTCCTCATCATAATTTTGCATGTTATAAAATCCATAGACGGTCAGATGCATATCATTTTCAATGGTGACTTCTACCCCGTATTTATCTTGAAGGCGTGGTCCTACAGGGACTCCTATCAGCAGATCAAGATCGCAGACATCAATAACCCCTTGATGAACAACCCCCGGGATGCCAATACCAATCGCTTTAACGTTTTCGTAGTTGTTAATCAGCTCTTCAATTTGGTGATCTATTACTTCATAATCAATATGAGGCACAACGGATGTGTTCTCTGCAATAATATCGCCAAGCATATTGGCAACAGCATAAGTAAGAGAATCTACTCCGCCTTCCGTTTTCACAGTTAAACAAATAATATAGGAATAATCAGCGTTATATTTGTAACGTCTAGCCGGACGCCCACCGTTCGATTCTTCCAATTCCATCTCTAATACTTCTCCGGTTTGAAGAAGCTCATTTAGAATATTTCCGCAGGTTGCCACACTAAGTCCTGTAATACTGGCTATAGACGACTTGGTTGCATATTCCTTGGATTTCAGTGTGTTTTTAACTAGCTCTACATTAATGTGTTTGACCCGAATCGTATTATTGGAAACTGGTTGTATTTGAATACACCCCTTTTGAAGTGATTATAAAAAGCTTAATAATAAGCTGTAATATAACGCTCGGTCTGTAATAAGTCAATTTGCCCTCCCCGTACGCAAAGAATATGATTCTCAATTCGATTAGTCAATCATCATGATATACTATGTTTAAGAGACAAAAATTTAGTGATAAAACTAACAAGAAAAGGGAGATTCTATTGTCAACTAGCGAATTTGTAGCAATCATTGCATTGATCCTCTCCGTCATACTTTTGTTCAAGGTCTATCGCCTTCAATCTCGGCTTAATGACTTGAAATCCGATGTGGAGCGTCTTGAGAATCGTTCAGGACTAACGGGAACCTCGATGTCAAATACAATCGCTCCTCCTGCTCCACATATCCAACACGCAGAAGCTTCCGAAGAAATCAATGAAAGGCTGCTTCTACTACTCAGGGAAGGAAATAAGATTAAAGCCATAAAAGAGTTAAGAACCGCTAGAAATCTTTCTCTTAAGGATGCAAAAGATTATGTAGATCACTTGGAAAAACGCTAAGAAAAGAAGAATTAAAATGAGTATCAGTAAAACAAACGCTATGCGTATATTGGACGGGCAACACATCCACTACAATATTTTGAGTTATGACCATCAAGATGGAAAAATAGACGGTATGAACGTAGCCGAAAAGATTCAAAGAGCACCGGAATCTGTTTTTAAAACTTTGGTTGCACATAGCAAACAAAATCTGTTTGTTTTTGTCATTCCTGTACATAAAGAGCTCGATCTCAAAAAGGCTGCCAAATCTGCGGGAGAGAAGAAAATTGAAATGCTTCCAGTTAAGGATCTGCAAAAACATACGGGATATATTCGCGGCGGCTGCTCTCCCATAGGGATGAAAAAGATCTATCCCACTTATATCGACCAGCCTGCAGTTGAGCTGGAAACGATCGTCGTAAGCGCTGGGAAAATTGGAACCCAAGTGGAGCTGAGTCCGCATGATTTAGCCCAAATCATTCAAGCACAGTTTACAGATCTAACGCACACGGCATAAAACTCATCACGTCCTCATAAAATCTTTATGCGTATTTTCTCTTAATCCTATGCTTCATCATGCTTCAACTTGGAGAGGAAGATCAAATAATGCATAATGATTGCTCGAAAAAAGTCGGAATCCCCCAGCCCATAAGAAGTGATGGCGCAGGGGGGATTGACAAGGGTCCACGTGATGTGATGAGGGATTTACAAAATCCAGATATGCTGGTTCCTCCCGTAACGGACAATGGTCTCCTACCGAATATGAGGTTTTCTTTTTCAGACGCCCATATGCAGCTTAATCATGGTGGATGGTCAAGAGAAGTTACAGTAAGGGAATTACCCATTGCCACAACTCTTGCCGGCGTGAATATGAGTTTGACACCGGGCGGTGTCCGCGAACTTCACTGGCATCAGCAGGCAGAATGGTCTTATATGCTGTTAGGTAGTGCTCGCATTACGGCAGTTGACCAAGATGGACGTAATTTTATTGCTGATGTAGGCCCTGGCGATCTCTGGTACTTTCCACCTGGCATCCCGCATTCTATACAGGGCCTTGAAGAAGGCTGTGAATTTTTGCTGGTTTTCGACGATGGCAGTTTCTCCGATCTGAACACCTTATCCATCTCGGATTGGTTCGCACACACACCTAAAGAGGTGCTCTCTGCAAATTTCGGGATTCCAGAAGCCGATTTTGCAGAGATTCCTCAAGACCAAGTGTACATCTATCAGGACTCCGTTCCCGGTTCAATTCAAAGTCAAGCGGTTCCTTCTCCCTACGGGACGTTGCCCCAATCCTTTAAGCATGAGTTACTAGCTCAGCCCCCGATCAAAACACCAGGCGGAAGCGTACGGATCGTTGACTCCTCCAATTTTCCGATTTCCAAAACCATTGCAGCTGCCCTTGTTGAGATTGAGCCTGGAGCCATGCGAGAAATGCATTGGCACCCCAATAATGACGAATGGCAATACTATCTTGCCGGGCAAGGACGGATGACTGTCTTTGGCGGTAATGGTGCAGCTCGTACATTTGATTTCAGAGCCGGGGATGTTGGATATGTGCCCTTTGCTTACGGTCATTACATTCAAAATACAGGTTCTAGCACACTATGGTTTCTTGAGATGTTTAAAAGTGACCGTTTTGCAGATGTGTCCTTAAATCAATGGATGGCTCTTACGCCTAAAGAACTGATTCAAAGTAATTTACAGGTTGGCGCTGATGTGATCTCTAATTTACGAAAGGTCAAATGGCCCGTCGTCAAGTATCCTGGTTACTCTTATGACCCTAAAAAGAAATAAAGGAAACACTTTGTCATGATGTCTTCCAGCTGTTTCCGTGGCTCAGAACAAACTGCTCAAATGAGACCGGACAGCGCCCAGTGACAAGCTTAACGGTATCGGTCACTTGGTCTTCACTTCCATTTTCACGTATCCTTCTATCTAATCCTGCCAGCATATCTGCATATTCCTCAGGCATTCCAGCGTGAACCATGCCCGCTTTCAACTCTTCATCAGACAACGAGATATGCTGGATCGGTTGGACTGTTGATTTCCCGATCAGTTCAGCCACTTCGTCATATGTTAGTGATTGAGGTCCAGTGATGACATGAGCCGTGTTGTGTGGTTTATCGTCAATAAGAGCCCTCACTCCCACTTCTGCAATGTCATCTGCACTTACGAAGCCTATTCTCCCGTTTCGGGTTGCACTATAAATGGCCTTGTTGTTTTTGATCGTGCCCACATGCTGGCCTTCTGTGAAATTCTCCATAAAGTAGGATGGCTGCAGTACAGCCCACTCTGGAGCTAATCTACGAAGTGCTTGATGCACAGGTCCAAATACTGGTCCGTCCTCAGGCACAGATGCGCTCCCTAACAGCACAAATCTTTGCACTCCGGCACTCAAGGCTTTTTCAATAAAAGGAATCATCACTTTGGCGGGATTGACGTCCAGCACAGGTACTACCAAATAAATTTTACCTACATTCATCAGCGCCTGTGCATGTGTTGATTCATCATACCAATCAAAAAATACATAATCAGCCCCTTCCGAATTGCCAGGTTTAGTACGCCCTGCCAAACGTACCGGATACTGAAGTTGCATAAGTCTGGCAGCTACACGGCTGCCTGTTTTGCCGTTTGCTCCTGTAATCAACGCTATATTTCTGTCTTTCATGAAATTCAACTCCTATTTTAATTTTTATTTTCGCCTAGATCTCTATATCCCTATGAGACTTGACTTTTTCATTCACGATTCTAGAGCTTCTAGAGCTACTAAAGGGTTCCAATAATCTTTGTAGTGAGTAATTTTTCCGTTCTTCAGCTTAATAACAGAAATGTAGGTTTGATTATACGGTTTACCTGTGCTCACAGCCTGCGCCTCAGAGGCGAATTCGGCCACGAATAAACTCGGGTCCGTTGTCGTATGGATAGTTGGTGAAGAGAAATGCTGAATCCGAAGTATACTAGGAAACTCCTTAATATACTCGTAAATTGCTGCTTTACCCTGAAGCACTTGTACAAAATGTTTAGGTGCATAAGGGAACTCGAAAACAGCGTTATCATCAAATAATGAAATCCATTGCTCCATATTTTCTTCTAACAGGTTGCTCGTAAATTTATGCATGACTGCTTGTGCTTGCTGTTTTACATCGTCAGTATTCGGATTGATATTCATGGTAGACACCTCGCATATTTATTTTAATTTCTGTTTAAAAAGTGAATTCAAGACGCGAAAATAAACATAATCATTCTAGACTGAATAGTCTATAATACTCAAAAAAAAATTTGACTAATCGGTCTGGAATGTTCAAAAAATAAACGCTATTAAGCGTTCATAAAGATCAATCCAAAACCGACAGCGTCGTACGTACAATATCTCTAAGCACCTCAGTGCTGGCGCCTGTCTTGGCGGTAAATGTCAACGATAGTCGGGCATGATTTAGAAATCTGGCGATTGACAATAGCTCAGATTCTGTAGCATGAATCTCCCCCTCTTTTTGGGCGCGGACTAGGGCGTTGTAAAAAGCAAGTTCAAGCTTTTCAGTATTTTCAGAAATAAAAGCTTTGATCTCATGATGATGCGGAGCCTGTTCAATAGCACTGTTCATAATAAAGCATTCCTTGGACAGTCTCTTATCCGTCAACACTCTAACAGATTCATTAAAAATCGTCGCTATTGCATCCTTAATGCTCCCAGGTTGACTGAGCAGATGAACTACGGCTTCAGTTTTGTCACGTATATAAAGCTGAATAGCCGAAAAAAATAAATCATATTTCGTTCCGTAGGTATCATAAAGACTCTGCCGCGCTATACCCAGCTGATCCAGTAAAATTGTCAAAGAAGTTCCCTCATAGCCATGTTCTCCAAATACAGCCATAGCTTTTCGCAGAACACTTTCAGTATCAAATTCTTTAGCTCTTCCCAAACCTCATGTTCACCTCCTTGACTATGATTATAATTTTTACAGACTGATCAGTCAAGAAAATGAAATTGATTTTATATCATTTTATTCACAAAAAAACCATCGTACTGAAATACGATGGTTTAGGGATGTTTATTTTATCCAAACGCTCAGATGTAAATGATGCAATCCGATTATTCCTCAGAGTCTACGTTGTGGTACACCTGCTGAACATCTTCCAAATCCTCTAATGCATCAATCAATTTATCAAATTGAACCTGTGCATCTTCCGGAAGAGTAATATCATTTTGGGCAAGCATGGTGAGCTCAGCCACAGTAAACTCCGTTACTCCTGCCTGCTTGAAAGCTTCCTGAACAGCATGGAATTGATCAGGCTCTGCATATACGATGACGGCTTCATCTTCTTCAATGATGTCACGAACCTCGACATCTGCCTCCATCAGTAGCTCCAGCACTTCATCTGCGGTTTTACCCACCAGACCAATAACTGCCGTGGAATCAAACATGTAGGCTACAGATCCGCTCACGCCCAAGCTACCGCCATTTTTAGTAAATGCAGAACGCACATCCGATGCTGTACGGTTTACGTTATTAGTCAGTGCATCTACAATGACCATGGAGCCGTTCGGTCCGAAACCTTCATAACGAAGCTCTACGTAGTTTTCATCGCCAGCACCTTTTGCTTTTTCAATAGCACGGTCAATGATCGCTTTCGGTACATTGTACGTTTTTGCACGTTCTAACACGACTCTTAGTACCCGATTGGATTCAGGATCTGGCTCGCCCTGTTTGGCTGCCACATAAATTTCCACGCCAAATTTAGCATATATACGACTCGTATTAGCATCCTTGGATGCCTTCTTTTCTTTAATGTTATTCCACTTACGTCCCATAATATCCCGCTCTCTTCCTGTATGAATATACACAACGAACTTCATTATATCCTTGTATATTATATCTCCTAAAGGACATACGAACAAGTTCAAACAACTCCGTTATGGAAAAATAAACAATTCTACCTTATTAGGGATGCTTCAAGAATGTGAACTTTCAATCCTCTCATCTATGGACAATAATCCTATGAATGTCTAAGATGAGGAGGAAGTCTGACTTGAAGGAGATTATTCACTTGGATGTCTTACATAAAAAGTTGAGCAATAACCATGAAATCACGGTATATGAAACCACGGAGCTGTATGGTGAAAAGGGATTATTTCGCGTGATGCAATTCTCCAATGCAGCCATCCAAGGTGCGATGGATTTGAATTATCCGCAACGTATACTGTTCGAATATCCCAGAGCAATCATCCATCTCATGGAGCTGAACGACCCGTCATTTGAAGACGTGTTTGTTATCGGACATGGTGTAGGCACGATTGCGGGTCATTTTGCAGACAAACGCTTTAAGATTGCCGAGCTGGACGCACAAGTGGTAGAATTCAGCCGAACATTCTTTGGATACGACCAGGACAATGTAGTTATTGGTGATGGACGCCGCATTCTGGAGAAGGAGAGCCCGGATGCTTATGACTATATTATTTTGGACGCCTTCACGGAGCAGGGTACGCCTTTGCATTTAATATCTTGGGAATTTTTCAAAATGGCCAAAGAAAAGCTGGATGCAGAAGGCTCGCTAATTATGAATTTGATAGGCAAAAGCGAACACGATCATCTGATCCATGCCATTCACACAACGCTGCGTGAAGAATTCGCCTATGTTACCACGTTCTCCCTACCCTCGGAAGGCATTGCTGACATCCAAAATATCATTATGATAGGTCGAGACAAGCCCATTCGTTTTCAGGCACGTCAGATGGCCGACTTTCATGAGATTACCCTTGGAGAAGGTCATGTTCTGCGGGATACAGATGCTTAGTGTTGGATGAGGTTCAGTATCCGTCTCTCTACATCATGGATATGAATTGACTCTTTGTGGCTGCTTCTTCGCTCTACGAACTCTACTTTTCCGTGTTCAGCATCTTTACCAACGACGATACGCACAGGAATACCTACTAAATCCGAATCTTTAAATTTAACCCCTGGGCGTTCCTCACGATCATCTAGCAACACCTCCACACCGCGATCCTGCAGTTGGCTGTATAAGTCCTCAGCTATTTGCATCTGAAGCCTGTCTTTCACAGAAATCGGAATGATATGAACCTGAAACGGGGCAAGCGCATGCGGCCATATCATTCCGTTCTGGTCATGATTTTGCTCTACAATGGCGGACAGGATTCGGGAAACACCAATACCATAACAGCCCATAATCATCGCTTGATCAGTTCCGGACGCATCTAGAAAAGTTGCACCCAGCTTTTCACTGTACTTGGTGCCCAGTTTAAATACGTGTCCAATCTCAATTCCTCGATGAAGTTCCAATTTCCCTTCGTCACACCGAGGACATCTATCCCCTTCTATAATATTGCGCAAGTCTGCCACATAGCGAAGATCTAGATCGCGTCCTGGATTCACATGCCGATAATGGTAATCCTGCTCGTTCGCGCCTGCAAAACCGCTAGACATTTGGACAACGGCGTAATCCACCCACACAGGGATTGTCAAGCCGCATGGACCTATGAACCCGGGTGGGGTTCCAGTCGCCTTTGTGACGGCATCTGCATTTGCTATTTCGAATTTTTCACTACCTAAAATTTGTTTAACTTTTACTTCGTTGACCTCATGATCTCCTCTGACAACTATCGCAATCGGCTGATCGTCAGCCATATAAATCAGTGTTTTGATGATTTCCTTCGGCTCTATGTGAAGCGTTTCAACGAGTTGATTTATGGTTCGCAAACCTGGAGTGTACAGTTTTTCCATTTTATCTGTATCAATTGAAGGATGGCTGTCATGTTCATCTTCATTGGAGACAGAAGATATTCCTACGCTCCCCGTCGTCCGTGGCTCCGCCTTTTCAAGATTGGCAGCATAATCACAGCAGGTACATGCCACAATGGTATCCTCTCCAATCTCAGCCAGTGCCATAAATTCATGAGTTTCACCCTCACCACCAATAGCGCCTGCATCTGCTTCGACTGCGCGAAAATTCAGACTGCAGCGGGTGAAAATACGTTGGTAGGCCTGGAACATCGTCCAATATGTGTGATCTAGTCCTGCCCAATTGGCATCAAACGAATAGGCATCCTTCATCAAAAATTCTCTGCTGCGAAGCAGACCAAACCGAGGACGTCGTTCATCCCGAAACTTGGTTTGAATTTGGTACAGTGTTACTGGCAATTTCCGATAGGAATTCACCTCATTTCGTATTAAAGACGTAATGACCTCTTCATGTGTAGGACCTAATGCGAACTCCCGATCATGCCGATCTTGCAGACGCATCAGCTCAGGACCGTACACATCGTATCTCCCCGATTCTTGCCACAGCTCCGTTGGCTGTAATGCAGGCATTAACAACTCTCCAGCCCCTGCACGATCCATCTCATCTCGTACAATTTGTTCCACTTTTCTGAGCACCCGTCTGCCCAGTGGCATATAGGTATACATTCCAGCCGCCAATTGGCGGATAAATCCTGCCCGCAGCATCAGCTGATGGCTGATCACTTCGGCCTCTGCAGGTGCTTCACGTAAGGTTGTCAATAATAATTGGCTTTGGCGCATGTGTGGCTTCCTCCTTGTAAGAACGTAAAATGTACGCAAAAAAGACACATCCGTCAGGGACGAATGTGTCGTGGTACCACCCTTCATTTGACCGTAACCATATACGGGACGGTCCTTCTTCAGATAACGGCATCTGGCCGGTAACGGTTTATCTTACGCACCGCTACAGCTCGCAAGGCAGGGAAACGTTCATTCGCGGCGAGAAACCTTTCAGCCCATGGGTTTCTTCTCTGTACAGCGGGTAATTGAACCTTTGATCCTTGGTCTACACTATTCCTATATATTACAATTTTCACCACTTTACACGAAACGCAGGTTTGAGTCAAGGAGATAATTGTCTATCTGGGCTCATCCAGGGACATGAACAATATTTAGATTTTAGGATAATCAAATTCCGTTCATTACCATATTGCAAAATGAGCGGCCAGATTTTAGGACGGATACGCCTGCGAAAACCCAGAACAAAGCGGACAAACCGAGGTGAAATATCCCAAATACGAACGGCTTCCCGCTCTATTCCTGTGGGTAACTCCTTGGAAAATAAAAAACGGTTAAGCGAACGTGTGATAACACCTGATATTGCCTCAATCGTGCTGACATCCATCACGATGATTGTATCGGAACGCTGGAGTCGCTCGGTAAAATAACGCTCATGATAATTCCCTTCGATAATCCATTCTTCCCTTTGCAGGACTTCTCCCAGCTGTTTGTGAAATTGCTTGTCCGTACTCCGCTTCCACTCTGGCCCCCAATACAAATCATCCAACGAGGTATACGGCAAATGAGTCCACATCGATAGACGTTTGGCCAAAAAAGTCTTACCGCTCCCCGGTGAGCCGATTACGATAATACGCTTAGCATGCTGCACAGCGAGAAGATCGTCACTTTGTCCTGCACGTAAGGTCGAAATGGAATAGATCAGTCGATATAGTAAACCTACTGCCAAAGCCCCTCCCTTTAAAAGCAAATAAAGTAGGAACAGCGGTAGAAAAACAATAGCGTATTTCACACTGTCCATCAGACAACCTGCTCCTTTTATAAATTCAATAATTGAGACCATTACGTCCGTGAAGCTCTAAATACACGCTGCTGTAGGTTAGTGTTCTCTTCTTTACTTATGTATTTTTCTTTTTAAAATACACACCCTTAAAAAAAACAAAATTTTGCGAATGTGTGCCATACAGCTCCTGGAATCTAGAATGAAGTTTATTCATAGAAATGGTGTCTGAGACTGTCCGATCCGTTTGTATGGTTAAATCGACACAACTGATTCCAAACTGGCACACTTGTTCCATAGGATAACCTTGGGTAATTCCATAAATCATCCCGGCAATAAAAGCGTCGTCTGCGCCTGTGACATCAATGACCTGTTGAAATGGGTGTATAGGGATTTGTCCATAAGTACCATCTTGAGAAGCAAACAACACACGCTCAGCACCGCAGATAATAATGACATTTTGAACCCCAAGTTTGTGAAAAACTCGGGCTGCGTCCAATATCTGCTGATCATCTTTAAGTTCAAGTCCCAAATAAGCTTCAGCCTCTTCCGGTTGGCATACCAGCCATTCCACCCCATGCAAATTTCGTGGAAGCTTTCTCATCTTGGAAGCTGACACCGAAGAAACGACAAGCGGAACCTGATGTTCCAGACAGACATGTATGGTGGCCGCTATTACGTTCATAGAAAAATTAGTGTCCAGCAGAACGAGTCGGGACGAGGCGATTAAAGGAATATTTTCAAAAATTACGGAAGGACGAATCTGATCATAAATCTCCATTTCTGCTGTCGCTACAATCATTTCACCATGCTCGTTCAGCAAGGCAGTATAGACACCGGTTGACGATTCACCTTTGACTTGAAGAGGAATCACGTGCATGTAACGGCTGGACTGTTCGATGATAAATTCACCTTCAGCATCGTCCCCAACTGCGGTCAGCAGGCTGACCCGTCGACTCAACCTCCCTAAATTTTCAGCCACATTCCGTGCTACCCCACCGCAAGATTGCAGACTAGTGCTGCTCGGGTTGGAGGTGTGAAGCTGAAATGTACCTTTAATCATGATTTTACGATCCAGATTGGCCCCTCCGATACACAGAATTTGTTCACTAGAGGGCCAAGGCTCGTCCTGCTCATTTTTGTGAATTTTTTTTAATTTCATCATTTGACTCCTTTCTCGACTCTATTCGCTAGAATGATTTAAATTTGTGCAGAAATAGGTACTCTATAAACCTAACATGTTCCAAATGTCAAATTCCCAAGAATCATGTCGAGTCCGTTAAAAATATCATAAAGTTACACATACAAAAAAATCACCTTATCGTAAAAACATCCTCCACTTTACAATAAGGTGACTAGAGCTGAACGTACAGCTTAGATCCTTCCTAACATCCTGTTATTTTATAATGAATAGTGCAGCTCCATGAGGGGGTAAATCTGCAGACAGTTCCTGCACTATATCACCTAAATCCACATGGTTCCATAAGTCTCTGGCACTTGCCTGCCCTTCAATTCCAAGCTCCTGTAAGGACACACGGACTGTGGAAGCTTCATCTCCAGCATTAAATAAAGCCGCATATACGTGACCTTCCTCGTTGTGAGAAGTCCAAACGATATGTTCATCCTTTCTGTAGACCTGTCGCGCATTCACACCGTTGTGATGAACATCGAGCACTTCTTTGTTCGTCAGCAATGAAAGTGTCCATTCGTCATTATCACGCAGTTCTCCCCCAAACATCAGTGGAGACCGGAAAATGCTCCATAAGGTCATCATTGTCAGCTGCTCATCCTTCGTAAAGCGTGTCCATCGATCATGACTGCCGGAATCTACTGAATCTACCGAACGAATACCCAGATGGCCCAGTGGCAACATGTCGCAATCCGGCCAGTGACCTAGACCTACATGTTCCGCCCATTTCTCGCAGCGCTCAAGCATACCATACAGTAAAGGCCATACATCCCAGAAGTCATCAGTCATACGCCACATATTCGCGTTTGCGATTAAATCAGATGCATGCTCCAGCGGTGCGGGACCAGGCGATAGACTCAACACCATCGGACGTCCGCATTGGGCGATAGCCCGCTCAATCAATTCAATTTCCGCCAAATGAATACCATAGAGACGTGATGCAGCAATGTCATCTACTTTGACAAAATCCACACCCCATTCCGCATACAGGTCAAATAACGAATTATAATACTCCTGTGCGCCTTCCTTGGAAGCATCTACCCCATACATATCTGTGTTCCAAGGACAAATAGAGTTAGGAAGTGCAATTTGTCTGGCTGTAGCTGTAGTTCCTAAAATCGGAGTATCCTGATGAACCGCCTGGCGGGAGATGCCTCTCATAATATGTATCCCAAATTTTAATCCCAGACCGTGTACATATTCCGCAAGAGCTTGGAAGCCGCGTCCATCTGCTGCCGAAGGAAAACGATTCACCGCTGGAATAAGACGTGAATATGAATCCATTTCCAATGGGACAAACGGGCGATACTGTGAAGATACTGCTCCTGACTCATACCACTGAATATCCACCACAACATATTCCCAACCATATTCCTTCAGGTGCTCCGCCATATATTGAGCATTTCCTCGCACTTCCTCTTCCCGTACTGCTGCACCGTAGCAATCCCAGCTATTCCACCCCATAGGTGGTGTATGCGCTGTCAAATGATGTTTCATTGAATTCATCCTTTCATCTGCTAGACCTCAACCTGTTACTGCGAATCTCATCAACCCCACAATACCATTATAATGTAACCCCTTACTTTTGTCGCTCGTCATCTTTTCCGTTTCCACTTTTTAAACATTTATGTTGACTAACTTAAAGAATGTGGTACATTTAAACTTGCTTGTTAAAAAACTTTGACTTGAATCAGAGGGTGATTTTACATGTGTGAACATGCTTATCGAATTTTGTTGTTTTACAAATATGTCAATATTGAAGATCCTGCCACCTTTACGGCAGAGCATCTGGCTTACTGCAAGGAGTTGGGCGTCAAGGGAAGAATCTTGATTGCTGAGGAAGGAATCAACGGAACACTGTCCGGTACAGTAGAGCAAACGGAGCAGTATATCCGTGATTTGCGCGCTAATCCGAAATTCCACGATATCGTTATTAAAATAGATGAGTCTGACGGTCATGCGTTCAAGAAAATATTTGTACGCCATCGTCAGGAGCTGGTTACGCTACGTCATGAGGACGAGCTGGACCCTAATGTAATTAGCGGCAAGCGTCTATCACCAAAGGAGTTTTATGAACAGCTCCAAGATGAAAATGTCGTGGTTCTGGACGGACGTAACGACTACGAATATGACATCGGTCATTTCCGCGGAGCTATTCGCCCCGAAGTTGAATCATTCCGTGAATTTCCACAATGGATTCGCGATAATATGACTGGGTTCAAGGATAAAAAAATCCTAACATACTGTACCGGAGGTATTCGTTGCGAAAAGCTGTCTGGTCTGCTGATTAAAGAAGGCTTTAACGATGTAGCTCAGTTGGATGGCGGCATTGTGACTTACAGCAAGGACCCAGAAGTACAAGGACGTTTGTTTGACGGTAAGTGCTATGTATTTGACGAACGAATTTCGGTTCGAATCAACCATACAGATGAAGACGTTGTTGTTGGTAATTGCTACCACTGTGAAACAACAAACGATCATTATATTAACTGCCCCGTGTGCAATCTCCAACATATCGTGTGTCCAGATTGCGAAGAACAGCATCAACACTATTGCTCTGACGATTGCCGAACTAAAGCGGAAACTATGGCTTCTGCATAAACCTTCAGAATACTCGGTTTCATATAAAAGGGATGTTCCTATTAGCCGTTTAACATGGCTGTGGACATCCCTTTTGTTATTTTCAGAATAAGTGATCTAAGCTTCATAGCATATACCTATAACCTTAATTGTTTATCCATCTTGGACGGGTTCGAAAGTAGCGCCTTATAATGGAAAATGTCATTACAGAAAGGATGAGTGGAATTCATGGTTCAAATCGTACTTTCAACTCTTTTATCCGTTATCGTTCCGCTGTCCATTCCGGTAATTGCCGGATTTTTACTCGGCAAATTCATGAAGCTGGAAACAAAACCGCTCTCGACTTTGTACTTATATTTTTTAAGTCCCGCCATGATTCTGGACACACTGCTCAAGGCACAGCTTTCCTGGCATGATGTGGCACTGACAGCCGCTTTTTCATTACTGAACCTGCTGCTTTTATGGGGAATTGCACAATTAGCGGGGAAAATCTTCAGGCTGAGCCCCCCGGAAACGGCGGGACTCACCTTAATCTCCACACTGACTAATAGTGCAAATTATGGGTTGCCGCTTATTTTACTTGCTTTTGGACAGCTTGGCCTGGATAAAGCCTCCGTATATGTCGTCATCCAGATGATTATGGTCAATACCATTGGTGTATACTTTGCAGCCCGCTCTGAATTTTCTATTCAAAGTGCCGTGAAGTCAGTATTTTCTCTCCCTGCGATCTATGCGGCTCTTCTCGCACTGGGACTTCGAGCATTGGATTGGCATCTACCCTCTGGCATTCAATCAGGTGTCTCGGTGATTGCAGCCGCCTATTCTCCGGTCGTGCTGGCGATTCTCGGTACCCAGATGGCTTATGTAAAAATATTCAGGCTCGAGCCATCTATTAAAAAAGCCAGCTACGCAGGACTGATAATTCGACTTCTGCTCTCCCCGCTTGCGGCTTGTCTTGCCATGCTGATACTGGGAATTTCAGGACTTTTGTTTTCCGTTCTCTTCATTCTGGCCTCGATGCCAGTGGCTGTGAATGCAGTCATTTTAGCCGAAAAATTTAATGCATCCCCAAAACTGGTTTCTACCTGCATCTTGTGGAGCACGCTTGCTTCATTCCTGATTTTGCCCATTCTGATTATGCTGGTAGCAGGTTAGACAGACAAAAGGCTCTCTATACCATAGAGAGCCATGCACGATCCTGTCTCCAGTCTACTTGCACAGGTGTTTCAAAAAAAGCACTGAGCGTTTCACTGCTCAGGATATCTGTCGTTTTACCTTTGGCAAACACCGTACCCCGACGAATCAGAATCGTATGTGTGTACATGGGTAGAATTTCTTCGATATGGTGTGTAACATATAATAAATTTGGAGCACCCGGCGTCTCGGACAGCTGACGAACGCTATCCAGTAATGCTTCTCTAGAAAAAAAATCCAACCCATTACACGCCTCGTCCAAAATCAGCAGCTTGGGCGAGGCCATTAACGCGCGAGCAATAAGCACTTTTTGCTTTTCTCCCTGTGAGCATCCCTGATACAACCGATCTACGAGATGAGCACAGCCCAGTTGGGTCATAAGCTGAACAGCCTGTTTATCATCTGTATCCGTCGTCTGATCATACAGTCCAATGGAAGCAAATTTGCCGCTGATGACAACATCCTGCGTGCGCTGGCTTCCATTAATTCTTTCCTGTAAAGAGGAACTGACCCAACCAATAGATTTGCGTAATTCCCTCAAATCTACATCCCCAAAAGTATGACCCAATACACCGACACTACCTGTGGTTGGCCATATGTAACCATTAATCATATTGAGCATCGTTGTTTTGCCTGATCCATTCAAGCCGAGTACAGCCCAGTGCTCTCCCTCAGCTACCTGCCAATTGATTTGATCCAGTATGGTACGGTTATCTCTCTTCCAGCTTACATTGTTAAGTTCAATGACAGAATTCATGGCTGCACATCCCTTCTATTCATCGTATCATCAGATGTTTATAAGCATAATAAAATATAACTTTTACTACATTAATCTTCACTTTCGTATAAGAATAGCACAGGGTTGCAGGTTGTTCAATTTTAAATTCACTCTATTACTTTCTACAAAAGTAATAGAAACAGAATCAAGTTCAATAGCCCGCTTAGGCTAACTGGAATAAGGTAGCATAAGCGGGCATTTTAGTTGCTTTATGATTTAAGATTTAAGATTTTCGGGCGATGAAGACTGATTTATGAGGCAGTTTATGCGCTATTTCCCGAGGCAGGCTCAGATTTGTTGCCAATACATCAACAGGGTTGCCAGCCATCCACTCACTCAAATCAATGGCCTCGTAATGACCACTGTTAAAACCAATCAAAATACGGCATACGTCCGGTCCGGTATTTTTAATATAGTGCCCGGCTCCCATAGGTACATACCCTACATCTCCGGCTTCAAACTGCTCTGTCACTGCATTCCCTTCTGCCAGAAATACAGTCATTTCTGCGCTGCCGTCCAAATAGTATTGCCATTCATCCGCATTGGGATGCCAGTGCATTTCTCGCAATCCGCCTGGCTCTAATTCAATCACAGATCCTGCCATCGTCGAAGAAATAGGGAAATCTTCTACTGTAACAGTCCGCTGAGTCCCTCCACCCGGTGCCAATCTGGGCTGTTTGGCCATTAAAGGATAGCGGTGTTTAGTAATTAGATCGGAAGAAGCGCGCGGATATGCATCATAAGATGCGATAGATGGGACAGGTCCTTCTGCAAAATAAGCTTCCTTCTTTGGTAAAAGAGCCAGCTCGTCGGCTGCAAGTCCGAGATTTTGCATGACAACATCCGCGGGAGTCTGAGCGATAAAATCAGTAATGCTGAACGTATGGTCCTCCGAAAAATCACCATTATCAAAAATCAGGATAAAATGACACTCTCCAGAACCAAGATCTTGAATGGAGTGACCATAACCACGGGGGAAATACCATACATCACCGGGTTTAAAAATATCGACATAGGAAGTACCGTGAATGTCCGAGTCGCCACCTCGCGGTTAGGATTAGGATAAACAGGCAAGAAAAAAAAGGATGAATCATAAACAATTCATCCTTTTTTTGATTTAGGTTCTTTATTTGTATGATCAACTTTATTTGCAATTTTATCTTTATTCTTGTTGTTATTCTTCTTATCCTTGCTTGGGACTGCAACTTTCTTTTTTTCATTAGCCAGTCGCCAATAGCTTATTACTTTTCGGTACATAGACTTATCTGTCAATTGGTTAAATATATATGGGTCTGGCTTCGTGTTCACCTCAATGATCCACGGGATAAAGCGATGATCCAATCCAATGTCCACACCAATTTGCCGGAATTTCGGATATGTTTTTTGTAGTTGTGTGGCGATGGTAATCCCTAGTTCATTGAGCTTCTTGACCAGCTCAGCCTGCTTACTTTGCGATAAATGGGATTTCAGTAGTTGTTCTAAGGCCATCGGCTTACCACCACTATGATAATTGGTCACGATTTTACGGGGATGACCCAAGCGTCCAATAATTCCGGTAGATTCCCATGACCCTTTTGCATTACGCTGCACCATGATCCGGATATCAAAATAACGATTTTGATGGCGCAGTAAATGGATTCCCTTTTGAATGAGATAACTTTTTTTCCCCGTGTGTTTCGATAAGCTGGTGATTAGTGCATCCAAATGTTTGAATTCCAGACGCTTTTCCTCATATTGGTAGGCAAAACGCTGACCTGCCTCTTGTTCGACTTTCATCACACCTTTGCCAAAGGTACCTCGCTCAGGCTTTACATAGACCATACCATATTTTTCGAGCATTGATTTTACATTTGCTTTGCTGTATTTACGAGTTTCAGGTACAAAAGGCTTGATGCTGCCATGCTGGAGCAACAATTGGGTTTTATGCCATTTGCTGCGCAACGCCTGCGCTTGTGAAGAATTCACTTGCCCCTCTCCTCTCTACTCTCAGGGTAGAACGCTCCTGTTAAAAAAGATCAATCTATCGTATGCGCCAAATCCCCATTCGAAGCTCCATTCGCCCTCTTCTACATAGAATTAGACAGTTGGCCTTGCCCGGTCGAAAGCGCCTGTCCAGGCATACAATAATATAAGGTACCGGTAGCGTATATTTACACGTATAGGGAGTGAATAACATGTCTGCGCAATCCGATGAGCCACAAAAGGGTTCCCTCTCAATCGATGTTCTGATCCCCGCAATTGAAAAAGATCTGGCGACACTACCACTAGTAATTGACAGTCTGCGCCGTCACGTGCAGCACCGAATTGCAACCATTTATATCGTTTCACCGCAAAGCACCAAACTTCGCCGTCTATGTGCCAACAAGAAGTGTACATTTATAGACGAAAGAACGGTGTTGCCCATCACTAAAAAGCATATTCGTTACGGAACAACGCGCTGGGATCGATCAGGCTGGCTGTATCAGCAATTGCTCAAAATGAATGGCGACAAAATCAGTAAATCGTCTTTTTTTCTCGTCATAGACGCGGACACCATTTTGATTCGTCCACATACGTTCCGTAAAGACGGGAAAACAATTTTTTACTATCGCAGCTGGAGTCAACCTGAGTACTTTCGCACTTACCGTAAGCTGATGGGTGCTAAAGCTCCCTCACCAAAGTCCTTTGTCACTCACTATATGCTTTTTGAAAAAACACGGCTCGCCCAGCTCAAGCAAGTTATTGAGACCAGACATGGGGAACCTTGGTACAACGCCATTATTCAAAGTATAGATCGGACAAAACAGTTTGGATTTTCCGAATATGAAACGTATGCCAACTATCTATACAGCAATCAGCCCTCTCGGATGATTTTGCGCAAGTCATTGAATAAAGCGCTTCATAGTCGTGCTTCTTCGCTGTCACCAAAACAATTGGATCTCTACGCTCAAAGCTACCGCTCCTTATCTTTTCATCAACGCAAAGTATACCAGCTAGCTCCAAAAACAAAGATTCCATCTGTATTGAAATAAGTTCCTAAAATAGAAAATCCCGCAATTGTTGATGCAATCCAAATGGATCTGCATTGAAGGAGGAAACGTCCGTGCGCATCGTATTGTTATGCGGTGGTGCCGGAAAACGGCTGTGGCCATTGTCCAACGATATTCGGTCAAAGCTGTTTCTCCGGTTGTTACCCGCTCCTGATGGGCAGCAGGAATCTATGCTTGGCCGGGTGTATCGTCAGCTTACCTTAGCCGGGCTAGATTCCTCTGCCCTGCTTCTGGCTCATCGGAGTCAGGTAAATCTAGCATTTCGCCATACTGAAGGTCGTCTGCCCGTTCTTGGCGAGCCTGCCAAACGGGGAACCTTCACAGCTGCCGCACTCGCTGCTGCTTATTTTCACACCAGAGGCATGGGGCTGGATGAAGTTCTCTGTATTGCTCCAGCAGATATGTTCGCAGGCGACGACTTCTTCCACAGCATAGCAGCGCTCTCCGGTCTATTGCTCGAGAGCGGAGCCGATCTGGCTATGCTTGGGACAAGGCCTACCCATGCCTCCGACCAATATGGATATATTGTTCCAGATCTGCAAATGAGGCAGGAAGGGAAATCGGCTTATGCACAAGTTGCTCGCTTCACTGAAAAGCCGGCTCTCTCTAGGGCGCAGCAGCTTATTAACCAAGGCGCGCTGTGGAACTGCGGTATTTACGCTTTTACGTTACGGTATATGCTGTCCTGCATGGAGCAAATTCAATTGCCGCTGAACGATGAAGAACTGTACACAATATATGATAGCCTCCCGGTTCGCAGTTTCGATAAGGAGATTGCGGAGCGTACTGAACGGGCCGTTGTCCTGCCTTACGAGGGCGAATGGCACGACATCGGCAACTGGCAGGCCTTAACAGAGCAGATAGGAAGCCAAGTGATCGGACGTGGACAAATCAGTGGTCAGACTCACGGCACACACATCGTGAATGAGCTGCCCTATCCACTTCATGTCATTGGCGTGGAGGATATTATTGCTGCTGCAAGCCCTGACGGTATTCTCATTGCGTCCAAAAGCCATGCTCACGCGATCAAGGAGCAGCTAGGCAACCTCCAACTTCACCCCATGCATGGTGAAACCTCTTGGGGCAGTTACCGGGTGCTGGACGAGTTTGATCACCGGAGTCCGAACGACATCTTAGCCATACGACTGACGGTGTTGCCAGATCATCGCTTGAATGGACGTATTCACGGCAGCGGACTTAAAGTATGGACGATCGTGTCCGGCCGGGGAGAGGTTATGCTGAACGGAGAACGCTTTGCTGCGGCAAGCGGCTCTGTATTTAGCATTCCAGTGGATACGTATCACACGATCCGCGCAGATCTGGATACCGCACTGGAACTGATCGAGGTGCGCCTGGGTCACAGTTTGGTGAGCGCCTTCTATAAATCCGATTCCTGACAACACAGAGTTATAGCATCTAAACAGATAGGATTTCTGCACGAAAATCACACATCAAAAAAATCGCTCTTGAGCAAGGTGAGTAAGATCCCTTGCTCATGAAGCGACTTTTTTTGTAACATTACATTTCATAAAGTAACCGTTTTAACCTTGTCAGATAAATAAACCTTGTTGGCCTTAACTATCCCGGCCTCTCTTAAAAAGTGCTGCACAATCTTCATCTGATAGTGTATGCGTACTTTCTGGGACAGGCTCCACCCCGTTTCCACGGTTACTGCACGTGCCCCTAAAATACGGGCTGCAGCGGTACGAGAGGAACCTGGGAGCTCATGCAGCCGCATGTTGAAATGGCGGTCTTTCACCTTGATCGAGCGATTCATTCGCTTAATAATCCGGCGCGTCGTGGGAATTACCGGGTTGCCTTTATTGGAGATCAGCGTTTGACCAAGCACCTTGGCATCCTTTTGTGATAATCCATTCGCCTCATGCAAATCGAGATACCATTCAGGGTGATGCTTTTGTGTTAGTTTAAATAAAGCAGCGGAAAGTGGATGTGTTGCCGCCTGCTTTTTCTGGCGCGGAAAGGTTCGATTCAGATCAGGTTTTCCTCTGATCCGCTTGCGGTAAGCCTCTTGATTCACAATTGGCACAATAATAAGTTTGCCATGGCTGAATCTCAGTTTTTGCTCATTCAAAAGCTTTACCAGTTTCTCAGCCGCACGTATACTTGCTATTTCATTACCATGTATGCCTGCAACCACCATCGCACACGGGCCTTTCTGTCCCTCTATGGCTACATAATAAGGAGTCGCCCAAGAAGATCCCTTCCCAAGCATATATCGATTGACCTGCATCCTCTTCACCTCCGTATAGGCTTTCAGTGTCCTCTCTTCTGTTCTCGCCGACGGATGATTTCACGGTATAGTCTCAAATAGTTGCTGGTCATCTGTTTGTTGGTAAATCTTTGGTTAACATACAATCGAAGCTGGGCGGGTGACGGGTAATTTTTTTGCTGTGCCTTACGTGCCATTTGGCCAACTGATTTGCAAATCAACTGTGGAAAGCCTGATAGCACCTCGGGAACGGAGCCATTTTTTAGTGCCAGCACCGGTGTTCCACAAGCCATGGCCTCTACCATTACGAGTCCGAACGGCTCTTCCCACAGTGATGGAAACAACAGACACTCTGCATGTTTCAGCAGCTTCTGTTTCCGATCACCCCCAACTGGTCCCACATAGCGTATATTCGGATTGCGCTGAATTCGCTTCTGAATCTCTCGGCGAAAAAATACAGGGGCTTTGATAGGACCCGCAATAAGCAGTCTTTTTCCTGTTCGCTCTGCAACCTGAATGGCCTGCAGTACACCTTTATCCGGTATGATTCTGCCCATAAACAGCAAGTAGCCTCGCTTCTCACTGCTGAACTCGTATTCATGGGTGTTGATGCCGTTATAAATATAAAATCCTTTGCCCCCGCCCATCAGTTGGCGTGCTCTTTTACTGACATATACGGGGTTTTTACCGTGCCTCTTCACTGGTAGATGAACGGTACACAATGATGAGCAAGGCAGCTTCCTACGCGCCACCGCAGAACGAAAGGTATGGTCATGAATGATATGTGTACCGGAAGGCATATGCCGAAGTACATATTGGGGGATCTGACTATGTTTCAAACCCTTGGGATAAGTAATCAATCGCGCGCTGCTCCTGCTCCCACGGGCGGCAAAAAGAGATACATGATGCCCTTGTCTCACTAATTCCTCTGTTAATTCATGCACAACCTTTTCCGTTCCGCCCTTGATGGAGGGTACAGGCTGTGCATCGGGATAGTTGGATATGACCTGCACAATGGTTAAAGGTCGGTTTTTGAGTGCTTTACTCTGCCTTGAAGCCATATGAATTCCCCTTCCTGACCGGAGATACGGTGTAATCTTTACGATGTCAACGGGAATCTGAGCATACTCCCGTACAGGTTATAAATTGTAGTATATAGGTATGTATGTTTTGCATGATTGCTTGTGCCAATCGTCTGCAAGTCGCTTTTTGTCATACGAGCCTAGCCATAAGGGGGGCTTATTTAATTTGTCAAGTCAAAGTTAAGGAGAAAATTCTCATCGTTTTCTAATAAAGCAGGGCAAAACGTTGGGGTAACAGGATTGTAACCACGAGTGGTAAATTCCGGATATTTTATTTGTGTTATTGTCATTTCAGGACATCAACACAATACGAATAACGGAGGAAATTATATATGAAACGTACTTCTAAAAAATTGTGGATGGGTATTTGCTTTACGATGACTTTGGCACTGAGCGCTGGGAGCTTCGTCGTTGGATCAGACACCACTCATGCCGCTTCGACAAGTAAAGCTGATCGGATTATTTCAAAAGGATCCCAGTATATGGGCGTCCGTTATGAATATGGAGCTCCTGCAGGCAGTACAAGCTCTTTTGATTGCTCTTCGTTCACTCAGTATGTTTTTGCACAAAATGGAATCAAGCTTCCACGTTCGTCCAAACAGCAGTCAACTGTAGGCACTTATGTACCGCGTAGTCAGCTTAAAAAAGGCGATTTGGTCTTTTTCTATGCCCCAATTCATCATGTAGCCATTTACATGGGAGACGGGAAAATACTGCACACGTATGGTAAAGGTGGCGTAACGGTTACAAAACTGAATTCGGGATGGTGGAACTCCCATTACACAACAGCACGTCGTGTCCTTTAGGATCATTTTGGATGATTCCCATCCACCGAATGCTTAACTTACAATTAACATTAAAAAGGCTGTTTCTCTGAGTAGAGATGTCTACTGGAGGGACAGCCTTTTCTGTTGTTTTTGAGGCAGCGTAACGATGACCTCCGTCCCTTCTCCTTCTACGCTTTCCATGCGTATCGTACCCTGGTGAGCATCTGTTATTGTCTTGGCAATCGGCAACCCCAGTCCGGTTCCTCCAGTTTTACGATGTCTGGAGCTGTCTACCCGATAAAATCGTTCAAAGACACGCTTGATCTCGCCCTCAGGAATGCCAATTCCGTAATCCTTAACCCGAAGGTAGACATCTTTTTCATCTGTAGATATCCATATTTCGATTTCATCCGAGCTATACTTTAAGGCATTATCCAGCAGGATGACTAGTAACTGCTTGATTTTTGCAAGATTAGCGTCCAGCCAAATTTCCTTTTCTTCTGTAAAAATAGAAATTTGACGTTCATGTACAGGCTTGAGATGTGCTACTACCTGTTGACAACAACCAACCAGCTCTACCGGCTCATACGGTTCGGGGGCTTGCTGCTGTGAGGAGGCCAATGTCAGTAATTGCTGCGTCATCGTACGCATTCGCTGAGTTTCTTCATAGATCGATTCAATCGATTCCTTACGTATGTCCTCGTCACGCGTACCCCACCGCCGCAACATGTTGGCATAGCCCTCAATAATCATCAATGTCGTATTCAGCTCATGTGAGGCATCGGAAACAAACTGCTGCTGGCTCTGAAAGCTTTCTTCCAATCTCTCCACCATTCGGTTAAAAGTTGCGGTCATTTGGGACAATTCATCTTGATTGTGGCTGCCGACAGGAATTTTTTTGAATTTCAAGCTTCTTTCGATTTCCTGCATCGTTTGAATACTACTGGCAATTGGCAGCAATATCGCATTCGCCAAAATCGTGCTACCCACCAGACTGAGCAACATAGCTCCTACAGTCGACGTGATAAGAATTGTATTTAAGATATCGAGATTGTTTTCGAGCGCATCCCATTTTTCTACAATCTCCAGTGTCCCCTTTTGACTACCTTCTGGGGAAAGCACCGGAAGGTGAATGATCAGAATTTTATGATTCTGTAGATCCGTCAGTTGAGAGCTCTGAGAAAGGTTAAAACGTATATCGTCTAGCTTAAAGCGCGACTGACGGCTTACTTCATACAGAAGGCGAGATTGCTGATCAAATACCCTCAGAATGGTATCCCCCGAAAGTTCATCTTTCAGCTTGGGCCCCCATGCATTTTTCAGAATCATCGTAGGTCCTGTTTCGGAAATAATCTCAGTCCACTTATTTTGTAACACTTCTCTTTCATTACGAGTAGCGATTTTGACAAATAATAGATGAACCGTGACATCCACAAACAGGAGAATCGTCATCACTAAAATAGAACTAAGCAGGGTAATTTTGGTCCGCAGCTTCAATGGTCTTCCTCCCGGATACAGTACCCAACGCCGCGCACGGTTTTAATCAGTTTCTTTTTGTATCCATGATCAATTTTTTTGCGAACATATCGGATATAAACATCTACTACATTCGTATCACCAACAAAATCAAACCCCCACACGTCCTGAATCATTTGCTCCCGATGCAATACCTGATTTTTGTGCTCCATCAGATAAAGAAGCAAATCAAATTCTTTGGGCGTAAGTTCGATACGTTTTCCTTCCCTCACCACAGACCGCGTCTTGGGTTCCAACACCAGGCTATCGACTTGAAGTTTGGACTGCTGCTTATCCTCTTTTGGTGAAGCGGTAGCTACCGGCTCCAATTGATTCCTCATACTGGCTCGCATCCGCGCTAATAGCTCCTCAATTTCAAAAGGCTTTGTAATGTAATCATTAGCTCCTTCATCCAGACCTGAGACCTTGTCAGGAGTCGTGTTACGTGCAGTAACCATAATTATCGGGGTATGATGGTCCACTTTTCGAATCTGCTTCAGCACCTCAACTCCGTTTATCTCCGGCAGCATCACATCCAGGATAATAATATCCCATGTATGGGCTAATGCTTTTTCCAACCCTTCTCTTCCCGTTTGTGCGATTTCAACCACATATCCTTCATGGGATAACTCCAACTGAAGCAATCTGGATATCTTCTCTTCATCATCAATGACCAGCACCGACTTATCCATCGCAAAACCACCTATTTTCTATAGAAAAAACTAATAAGCAATGCACATAACATTCATTTTTTATTTGATTTTAAGCTTTTATCCGTATAGTCGCTCTATAATATAACTTTGTAATTCAATTTTTTGAGGTTAAGGAGTAATTTATTCATGTTAATTAATGTAGACTTTGCTTTGTTTCACTGGATCAATGAACTGGCTGATCACCTCGCCTTTTTGAATGGAACCATGCGCTTCTTGGCGCAATATGCACCGTATTTATTCGGAGTGGCCTTACTGATATACTGGTTCACCTTTAAAATGCCACATCGGATGATGGTTTTAGAAGCCGTTATAACGGTTTGTATCGGTTTTATAATCAGTTGGGGGCTTGGACATTTGTTTTACAGAGACCGGCCTTTTGTTGGACATTCTGTCATTCAGCTTATTCACCATGATCCAAATGCTTCATTTCCGAGTAATCATGCACTTGGAGCTTTTGCTCTGGCTGCAATTCTATGGCTTCATCATCAAAAATATCGTGTTCTGTGGGTTATCTTGGCTGTGCTTATTGCAATATCCCGCGTATGGACCGGGGTGCATTATCCTTCAGATATTTTGGCAGGCGCACTTATTGGGGCAGGTTGCGCAGTTGGTGTTCATAAATTCATTCGCAGTCGGAAGTTTCCAGGCATCTTTATGCAGGCGGCTATTATTTTGTATGAAAAATGGGAGCAGAAGCTGGGACTTAAGCCTAGATCACAAACGAGAACTAAGATGACCGAATCCACTTCCTCTGTCCAAATCAAAAGCAGACGCTAATGCGTCTGCTTTTTTAAGCTCATCATCTATGCGGCTCATTATGCAGTCGATTTGGTACGAAGGGATAGCATTCGTTCTTCATAACGTTGGTAGAACCAAATGCAAGCTGCCATCCAGCACCCACTCATGAAATAGCCACCCACAACATCACTTGGATAATGTACGCCCAAATAAATACGGCTTGCCCCGATCGTTAGGATTAGCAGGCTACTGAGCACAACAAGAAGGATACGACCTCTGCTGGAAGGAACGTGCTTCCACAATAAAAACGTTAGCGCCGCATACATACTAAAAGCAGTCATAGAATGTCCGCTGGGAAAGCTGTATCCATTCGCTTCAATAATACGGTTAATTTCAGGTCTCGCACGCTGAAATAGCATTTTTAACACCATATTCAGCAGCACCGATCCCAGCACAGCAACCGCTAAAAAAAACAATTCTCGGCGGTGTCCTAATACGCTATATAGCACGAACATGGCAATTAAAATGATAATCACTACTGGAATCCCGCTGCCGATCATAGTGAAACATTTCATAAGACGTGTGATGGCAGGCGACTCCAGTTGTCCAATAGCTGTAATGATCCTGTGGTCAAAATGCCGTACTTGATGGTCGCTGACCCATAGTGCAATTAAGCCAAAACCGATGGCACATACTATACATGTGAGCAGAGCCACGGAAATTGGCAGCTTTGTAGGTAGTTGCTTCATTTTTTAAAGGTCCTCCATAATCTTCATCCCCTGATCAAGCAAAATGTAGCATTCGTATTGTCTATGTATTTACTTTACCCACTTTTCTTGTATCATTTCATGAAAAGATTAGCTTTTAGAATAAAGCATGGTTAGCTTTTTGGCAAAAGAACGAGGAGTCATCCTGTGATATGAAATCAATTCTCCATTACAGATCACATGAAATACGCCATACGGGGTCGGGGACAGTTCCATCAATTGTGAACGATCTCGTATATCAATAATTTCAGGTTGTATCCCCACAGTCTCAGCTGCTTCAATCACATTGTGCGTGGCTATTTCCAGATAAGGGCATTGATGAGTTCGTAAAATGGTTAAACCCTCACTAAAACGATCCAGACGTAAAACCCAATTATCAGGAAAATAAGGGTCTGAATGCTCTTGATTAAGCTTGTAAACATACAACTGAAAAGAATATGGAGCATCCTCCACATGCCGAAATCCGTTTTTCAGAAAAATCTCGGGACCTGGTGCCCAGGAGGTATCTATGTTGGTAAAAACTGCCACTCCCTTCTTCCCCAACGTAATAGCATCTTGAATGCAGCGTTGAATAAGCTGTGAACCTAGCCCCAAACCAGTTACAGCGATCCAGATGCAATGAATTACTAGATATCCATCCGCATGAACAGCTCTCCATGCTTGTTCACCCAATGCATACTCAATGAATCCTACTGGTTTATTGTCTTTTCTTAATTGTATGTAAGTCAAACCTTGAGTGAATTCTTTTTCTGTCCAATTCAGCTTTTGTACATATCCCGGTGCTTTTTGCATGCTTCTCATGCAAAAACAGCCGTCTTCTCTTATTTGATTTTCATACCATTCAGTGGTTGTTGTTGAATTTTCCATATAGTCTCTCCTAACTTTTAAGAATATTTATGATATAAGGATTTCATAATGATTACAAAACCGCAAGCAAAATAATAGTGAAAAAAGCTACAAAAAAAGGACACTATTTAAGCCTTATAGGCTCGAATAGTATCCTGTCATTACACATGAAACACTGCAAACGCAATTCTATGTCAAACAAATAGCATCTTCTTATTAAGTTGGCGTGACTTCACCAAGTTTAATCTTGTTCTCTGCTTCCTCGATTGGATAGCGTTTGCGGAACCACAACGATTGAAGCAGCAAAAAGGTGCCGCTTACGGTCCAATATAAAGGCATGGCCGCAGGAGCATTGAAGGAAAAGACCGCCATCATAATCGGTGAAAGATAACCCATGATAGCAAATTGCTTACGCTGGTCAGCCGTCATCTGTAGCTGAGAAAGCTTGGCCTGTGCCAAGTATACAACTGCGACGACAATTGCCAGAATCCAGTCCGGCTGTCCAAGCCGGAACCATAAGAAGGAGTGAGACGCCAGCTCCGGCGTGAGTCGGATGGCAGTATACATCCCGCTTAAAATCGGTAGCTGAATGAGAATAGGCAGACAACCGATATTGAGTGGATTGAATTGATGCTCTTTGTATAGTGACATCATTTCCTGCTGCATACTTTGCTGACTGTTGGCGTCTTTCTTATTCTCATACTTCTTCTTAATTCGGTCCAAGTCGGGCTGCATAGCGCTCATCTTGCGCTTCATCCCCTGCTGGGCACGCGTTTGACGCATCATTAGCGGCAGTAAGGCCAGACGGACAATGAATGTCAAAGTCATGATCGCCAGCCCAAAGCTTCCACCAAACCATTGCGCCAAATGCTGAATGAGCCAAGAAAGTGGGAATACCACGTAATGATTAAAAAAACCAGGTGTCTGTGCATTAATCTCCGCAGCATTCGCACCACAACCAGACAGCAGCATGACCACCGCCAACGCTACGATTAAACCCAATATCCGTTCTTGTTTACCCCAAAAAGTGAAACCCTTGAATCGTTTCATATGTTCCTCCTCGTTGATTGACTGTGCCATCATTCAACAAGGGGGAACAATCGGATGCATCTTCATCTGGCGCTTCTTTCCGCCGAATGTGACGTGCTAGCCGTACAGGCATGTCCTGTCCGCGGGCAGATATCGGCATCAGCGGAGAAGCATGCGAGCGAACGGGCCCGCCTTCGACCCAGCATTCAGCTACACTGCCATGCAAATGAGCAAGATACGTATAAGTCACAGTGCACAGCAAGCCGATCGTAAGCAAATAGGGGAGTAGGTCCTGAAGCTCAAACAAGGGATTCACCTCCTTCGGTATGTTGCTACAATTATAGCACGAAACTGGACAACCGACTAATCTTTAATTAGAGATAGAGGTTGAATCACAAACAAGAAAGTACGCTCACGTAACGGTAAAAACTTAACGTATAGCAAGCATACGATTCAGTGCCTGTACAGCGTCCTGTCTGATCTGAGCATCTACACGAATGACCCCCACAGGCTCTCCCCGATCAATCTGTTCCATTGCCCACAGCAAATGCGGAAGATCGATCCGGTTCATGGTCAGACAAGGACACATATCGGGATTGAGCGATTCAATCTGCTGTTCAGGGTACTGCTGTCTAATCCGTTGCACGAGATTCATCTCTGTGCCAACGGCCCATTGGGTCCCCGGCTCTGCCGCACGGATCGTATCGATGATGAATTTGGTGGAGCCAGCACAATCTGCGAGCTGTACAACCTCGTGAGAACATTCGGGATGAACGATGATTCGGATATTCTTATCACGTTCACGGACGTTGCGAATGTGATCTACCGTAAATTTTTCATGAACTGAACAGTGCCCTTTCCATAAAATGATTTTCACGGTTTCCGGGTTTCGTTCAGTCTCCAACTGATCGATCATAGGATTCCATACAGCCATTTCATCCAGCGGAATTCCAAGTTCATGGGCTGTATTGCGTCCCAAATGCTGATCCGGCAAAAATAAAATACGTTCCTTTTGTTTCAGCGCCCAGGCCAGCACCTGCTTCGCATTCGAAGAAGTCACGGTAGCCCCGCCATGCCGTCCTACAAAGGCTTTGATCTCTGCGGTGGAATTTACATACGTTAACGGAATGATCGTATCGCCTACCAACTCCTGCAAATGCTTCCACGCTCGTTCCGTCTGCTCCATGTTCGCCATATCTGCCATCGAGCAGCCTGCGCGCATATCCGGCAGAACAACGGTTTGCTGGTCGGTAGTCAGCATATCCGCTGTCTCCGCCATAAAATGAACCCCACAAAACACAATAAACTCCGCTTCCTGATTTTGTGCCGCCATTTGAGCGAGCTGTAGCGAATCTCCTGTGATATCAGCAAATTGGATAACCTCGTCTTTCTGATAGTGATGGCCCGGAATGAGCAGCTTTGAGCCCCATTTTTGTTTCAGCTCAGCTACACGTTGCTCCATGTCAGCAACCGTCAGTGTTTTATAATGCTCTGGCATAAGTCCACGATTTCCTTGTAAAACGTCTAGCATAGACATTAGATTCCCTCCATATCGTTGCGGCTGACTGTCCCTCGCTCACGAATAGATAACCGCTATGTGTACAAATATATTTACATGTGTCTTGACACTTATATTTACACATGCCTACAATAATCTCAAGGGTTTTTGGAATGGAATTATTTTCAAGTGGGGAGGATTTGCTGTGATTTACCTGGACTATGCCGCTTCCACACCCATGTGTGACGAAGCTTTGCATATATATAGCGTAATGAATAAGGAAATGTTCGGAAATGCTAGCAGTCTCCATGATGCAGGCGGTCAAGCAGCCTACACACTAGATTACAGCAGGCAACGAATGGCAAATATGATTGGCGGGCATAAGGAAGGCATCTATTTTACAACAGGGGGCACAGAATCCAATATGTTGGTCGTGCAATCGATCCTGAACGGGTTGCCGCCGCACAAAAAGCATTGGATTATGAGCGCTTTGGAACATCACTCGATGTATAATCTTGCTACTTTTCTAGAACATCAGGGCTATGAGCTGACCATTGTACAACCGGATCGGGAAGGAAGAATAACCCGTGAAGTTCTTATCCCCCACCTTAGAGACAATACCGGGCTTGTATCGGTACAACACGCCAATTCGGAAACAGGGCTGATTCAGGATCTTGCTGCCTTGTCTCCCCTGCTCCACGAACGCGGTATTATGCTGCATAGTGATGCGGTACAAACATTTGGGAATGTTCACATAGATGTAGAAGCCATGGGAGTGGATGCACTCTCTATATCAAGCCATAAAGTGTATGGCCCCAAAGGTGTCGGTGCTGCATATCTCAAACCCGGAACCCCATGGCGTCCGGTATATCCTGATACACTGCATGAAAAGGGATTTCGTCCCGGAACGATTAATGTTCCAGGGATTGCAGCCTTTGTCGCAGCGGCAGAAATGATGACCGAACAGATGGAGATGCATCAGGAGCGGTATGCTACCCTGCGAAGATACTTTATTACGAAAATTCAGGAAAGATCGATTCCATTACGTTGGGTCGTAGAGGAAAGCGAAAAAAAAGCGGTGCTGCATCATATTGTAGGATGTTTTTTTCACGGTTACGAGGGACAATATGTTATGCTGGAATGTAATCGCAGCGGTGTCTGTATATCTACCGGAAGCGCATGTGCCGCCGGACATCACGATCCTTCCCCTGCCATACAAGCCCTTGGAGCATCCGGCCGTGAAGCCTTACAATTTATCCGTATTTCTTTCGGCAGGACAACCACCATCGAGGAATTGAATGTACTGGTAGATATTTTGACAGACCTGACGCATCAACAAGAAAGGAGCTTATCCCGTTGACTGAATCTTCAAAACGGTCAGGTACGGATCGCCGCGAACAGCTGCTATTGTGGCTCAAAAGCGAATCACCGCTGACCGGGAGCGAACTGGCACGCAGGTCCTCCGTTTCCAGACAAGTAATTGTACAGGATATTTCCCTGTTAAAAGCAAGCCAAGAGCCTATCCTTGCAACGAGTCAAGGATACATTTATATGGAGCCTACGGCTCAAGTCGCTCCCTTAGCCTCTCGTATTATTGTGTGTAATCACCGACCTGAACAAACAGAAGAAGAATTAAAACTGATTGTGGACTACGGTGTCAGTGTGCAGGATGTTATAGTTGAACATCCAGTATATGGAGACCTGACTGCTCCAATACGGGTCGGAACTCGCAAAGAAGTGGACGATTTTATACGTAAGATCAGTTCCACCCAAGCCACTTATTTGTCCCAGCTGACCGGAGGCATTCACCTGCATACCTTGCATGCCTCGGATGAAAATAAAATTAATGATGCCTGTGCTGCACTGGAACAAGCCGGCTTCCTGATGACAGATTAATCTTAATACGATACAAAGTAATGAAAATCCTGTCCAGTTTGTGGAGTGCAAATGCACTCCGCAGGGATGGTATGTAAATAGCAAGAATGAAAAATCCCGGCCCCCTTATAAAGGGAATCGGGAATGGACTAAGTGAGCTTAATTTCTAGCAGCTCATATTTGATTACAGCCATGGGTGCATCGACATGAATGATACTGCCCACTTCTTTCCCCAAAAGTGCCTTACCTAAAGGACTCTCATAGGAAATTTTGTTGTCCAGAACATCTGCCTCCGCAGGACTTACAACTTTGTATTCCACCTTCTCCGAAAATTCGATGTCATTCAGAATAACAGTAGATCCGATACTGACCGTTTTAAGGTCCAGATTACTTTCATCCACTATCCGAGCTTTGGTTAACATTTTTTCCAAGACCATGATCCGTGTTTCCATAAACGCCTGATCGTCCTTGGCTGAGTGATATTCACTATTTTCCTTCAGATCTCCATAGCTGATGGCCAACTTGAGGCGTTCGGCTAGCTCCTTGCGTTTTACCGTCTTCAGTTCCTTAAGCTCTTCCTCCAGCTTGGCTAATCCCTCTTTAGTTAACAATACTTCTTCGTTCGACATGGACTTATTTCAACTCCTATTTCAGCACTTTGCATAATTCAAGTTCAATACTCGAAGGTACAATATATACGAGCTAAACCGTTAGGGTCCATCTATTGCTGATTGGATAAAGCTCCTGGAATTAATGCAAAATGCTCATTTAGCTTTCTTTATTGTAGTTTACTCTAAATTGGACCAACATGCGAAAAGAAATTCAGGAATTTAGCAGTCAGCTACCTTCGGCCACAGTGATTCATATGGTAACCAAAGCTTTCTTGCTCGCATATCGTATGATCATAACGTATTTTAATGAGCACGTGCAGTGCCACTGCCCTTGTCCCAAATTTCATGAAAACCAGGCAGGAGCAGTGTATGGCGGGAGGAAGATTCAATGGCTTCCTTAGGAAAGAATGGCAACGGGAACGGGAATCGCAAATCCAAATCCCCCCCTAACGGTCAAAAGAAAAATGGATTAAACAGTAATTCGGCTATCTTTTCAGCACTTCAAGGAAAAAATGTGGAGGTCCTAGTCGCAGCCCTCCTACTAACAGGAAAACTAAACGTCGATTCCGTGACTTTATACAGACAAGCAACTTTATTTTTAGGACTCACAGGAAAATACAAAACATTAGCATCTGCCCCTACTAATGTCGATAATATGGTGAAATTTTTAAATGATAACGGCAATATGACGTTGGATCAGGTAATACAAGCCTTTTCACAGAAAATAAATAAATAAATAAATAAATACTTAAGAGGTGGCGAAAGGAGATATTTGTGGTGAGTGAGTTTGATGGAGAATATTTTGCAGAGGTTATCATCATTGTGATTCTAGTTGCCATGATCTTCTATGGCTCCTCAGATATAGAGGGACTTTCCGCTTCGCCAACCCAATCCTAAAATGATAATTCCCGAAAAAAAACATCTATAGACTCTCGCGAGGTCAATAGATGCTCTTCTTTTTAACAGCCCATCATTTCGATTTAACGTTCCTTTACTTCTACACTTATGGTTTGACTGGAAACCTCTCCGGCAGCATTGACTAACTCGGCCCGATACTCATATGTACCCGGCTTTTGATTTTGGATATTGGTCGCAGCACTTTGAGCCTGCGGGCTTTGGCTCGGCAGATCCTGCGTGTCGATCAGCTTTCCATTTTCATACAGGTTGTATTGGGTAGCATTCGTGCCCCACCACATGTTCATTGTCAGGGTATAGTCGCCGTCACCATCCCAATTATTATGAGACAACACCGGAATGCCAGGAGAAGCATCGGTCACTTCGACAGTTAACGGGTCGCTGACCGTTTTACCGGAAGCGTTGATCAGTTCGGCAGTATACGTGTAGGTTCCATTGCTCTTGCCTGTAATGGAAATGACTGCATGCTGTGCTCCAGGGGAAGCTGCTTGCAATGATTGGGTTTCGATCAGCTTATCATTTTCATACAACTTGAGTTCATCACCATTCGTGCCCCACCACAGATTCATGGTGATGTTGTAGTCTCCATCCTTCAGTCCGGTGTCCTGACCGTTATCATGAGACAGCACCGGTTTACCCGGCACCTCACCTGCAGCGATTTTCTCGACTCTAACGGTTACAGGATTGGATACGACCGTTTTACCGTCCAAGGTGACGCTGGCTGTAATCTCGGCGCTCCCCTCTTTTAGGGCCCGAAGTTCTCCATACGTATCCAGTGCAACGGATTCATGACTGCTGCTATACTGAACAGAGGCATTACTTAAATCAGCTTGGCTGCCATCTGTCAGCGTACCCTTGAGATGTGTGACTGCTGTATCGCCAACGTTAAATGTTGTTTGATCCAGTGAAAGCTCCACTTCCTGCAAAGTTGCGTCTGTCTGAGCTGAAAAGTCATCTAGCCCGCGCGGCTTTAACTGATAATTCCCTTTAAAAATCGCCGAAATTCCCTTCAGCTTCACTTGCTGTCCTTCTTGATACGGAAAAGATGTCCGTGTTAAGCCTGTACGTGCATCAATTCGCACATGATGGCTAACAACGCCCGCGACTGCATCAAATTCAAACGAACCTACAGGAGTTGCATCTATCACATTACGAATAATGGCAGTAGGAAGCTCAACCAGCTGTCCTTGGTTCGCATCGTTGAGTTCGGTGACCTGCACAGCTTGCGGAAGTTGTCCTTCTCCCGTTTTTTCAATAGCCACTGGATCGGTCAACTCCACTTCACTATTGTACAGTGCCAAACTTGCTGTAATCTTTACTCGATCACCTGGGTGAAAGCCGCTTTGGTTTTGATATACATAAATGCCGCCACTTTCATCCTGCATGTAAAAGGCTTGACCGCCAAAAGCCCCTGGTTCTGTCGTCACAACACCTTCCAAGGTCACAACTTTGCCAGCCGAAAGAGTCCGTGCTTCTGCGACACTGATACGAGCAGGAATCGTGTTGCCATCCTCAGGCAAAGGCTGAGCCGGGACATCAGCCAACACGACGGATTGGGTCAGCAGGTTGCTGCCGTTTTGTCTCAGCCTAAGATTAGCCGAACCACTGGTTCCCGGCTTGATACGCACCGTCAGGTCCCTATAGGCATGCCCCTTGCTGTCGGATTCCAGACTAAATGTTCCGCTATAACCGTAAGAGGTCGGCCAGCTTCCATCCGGATTCTGAATCTGGGCTACTTGGTTGCCGCCCGCTACATAAATACCTGCGCTGAATCCGCTAATCGTGCTATTGGGAGCCAGTTGGTCGGCAACAATGCGAATTTGAAAAGGCTGTACATTCGGCAGCTGTTCCTGACGAACGATGCTGTACACAGGCTGCGCGCTGGCTGTAGATCCGCCATAGGAGCCGGCCTTGAACGTTCGTTGATCCCACCATTTGTAGCCGGCTGCAGGAGCGGACCAAGGCTCTGCTTGCGGTTCCGTGGAAGCCTGAGGATCTTCAAAAGACAGCAATTCCGTCGGCTGATCAAGATGTAAGTTCTTTACATCCGACAGGCTGGTATACTCCTCTTTCTTGGACAACCAGTCTACCATATTGACCAGTAACACGGCGTCATCCTGCTCCTTAAATCCGTCATACGTTGTCTTCTTGGTTCCTGTCTCTTCACGCAAATATTTTGGCGTTGCATCTTCAACAGGAGATGAATCCCCAATGAAGGCAGCTTTGCCTAGACCTACTTTTGCTACAGCAGCATAAGGCCCTTCCGCTATACCGCCACCGTTATAAACGCCCTGATCTACTGCATTCCCCCAAGCCTGATTGGTTTTAGGGAGATATACGATCCCCTTGGCTTTGGTCGGGTCAATAATCGCCAATGTAGATCCTGCGTGCATCGCCACATTACTCACTCCTGCTGTAATGCCAAACGCCTGCGCAGGCTCAACAATCTGATTAGCCGTGATATCGCCTAATGCATTGTAGCGGAAGCGTATACCAAACTGGCTGCCCAGCCAATCTGAGCTAACCACGCCCTGCATCGCTGTCGAGCTTTTTTCTTCCTCACTCATTCCCTTTGCAGGGTCTTCCCATGCGCCTCGACGGTACCCATTGATACTTTCCGACCCGTCCCAGCGATTCTTGTTGCGGTCGGCGTTATAATGATCTCCAATGAAAAAAATGCTATTGCCTGCTTTAACATACTGTTCCATTGCGGCCTGTTCGCTTTGTTTAAAAGGGATATTCGGCTCTGCTGTCACAAATACATCATAATTCTTTAAATCATTATAAGTAATAGGTGTAGATTGGCGAAGTTCATGAACATCGTAGCCATTGTTTGCAAGGGCTTGTCCGAAATCTGAGAATCCACCATCAATCACCCAATCTGCTACGCCGGCTGTCTGTCCATGTGTATTATCGAACAATACTTTTTTACCAGCGTTTTCATTGACCACTTTGGCTGCAATGAAAGGGGCAGGGTCTGCCGGACCTTCTGCACGTGCCGGTTGTATGCCGCCTACAACACCAGCGTACAACGATAAAGTGAAAACCATAGCTGTTGCGTATTTGAAGCTACGGGATGTAAAACGACGAAAGATTCCCATTCTATTCCTCCTGTTAATTGGTTTAAGGCCCCTCTCAGAGGGGCACTAAATATAAATGTTAGCATTCATTTATGTGCGGACATGCGTTATTTTGTAAATCTTTAGGAATAATGAAAGGGAAGGAAGTTCCAATAATAAAGATAGGCTGTATGCAGCAATGTGAGTACCGCAAATACAATTTTCCCGGCAGCCCGAGTTCTTTTTTCCCCTGTAATCAGATTTGCGCCATTCACGATCAATACCCACACGGCAAGAAGTGCTGAAAGAAGCGGCAGCGTGCAAATTCCCCAGATAAACCAGGCGGAATAGCCATAGACCATCTGATTGTTAGCATAGACGACCTGTACCCCGAGAAAAATCGTATTTAGTAACGCGATGTATGCCAGATTGGATGAAATGTGATTATTCGTTTTACGGATAGCTCTGAGCACATACCTTATCATCCATATCAGCAGGGTTGTGATGAAAAATAAAGAGGATGCGGCGTAGCTGACAAGCAGCGTCCAGGTACGATGCATAAATGTCGTCTGCTTCATGGTCTCACTATCCGGGGCAATCATCATCCATGTACTGTTTTCCTGATACAGCAATATTTTAAGCTGTCCTCCCTTCTCCACAAACAGTCCATCACCTGCTGCTTGAAAAACTTTGTCTGATGCTTCATTTTGATCCGGAAATTTCCCTTTAACAATTAATGTATGATCATCTTGAATTCGAACGGTGTATTTAACACTTCCCAGCATCCGAAGCCATTTTCCCCACCCATGAATAGGATTCAAATTCAGCTGATATACACCCTCGATTTCTGGTAAAAGCTTTATTTCCTTGACAGAACGAACCGGTGACTGAGAAGCGGCCTGCGGCTCGGCGGGCAGTATTTGGGCGATCGCATTGATGACTTTTCCATGAAGCAGGGTGTCCGTATCCGCTGAGTTGCTGATTACAAAAATACCGATCTTTTGGGAGGGAACTAGTACCATTTTGGAAATAAAACCATCAATTTTCCCGGTAGCCCACAACATGTGCACTCCCGTCTCCAGTTGACCGCGGAAAAATCCGTAACCTATGCCATCAAGACGAGCGTCAGCTGCAAATTGCTGTGCATGCATCGCTTTTACCGTTTGTGGCTGGAGCACCGCTTTGCCCTTATACTTGCCTTGATTCAAATGAGTGATCAGATAATGGGAAAATTCGTTGGGTGTGACGTTCAACGCTCCTGCTCCCGGCAGATTGATATACGAAAAAGGCTGTTTTAGATACGCTTCACGCTTCCACTGATAGGATTGCGCTAGTGCCGGATTATTTAGTGGCAATTCCAATGTCGCACTCGGCATATTCATCGGCCGGAACAGATGTGTGCTAAGGTAATCATTCAGTCCCTGACCGCTTACTTGCTCCACAATGTTACCGATCAGACCAAAGGCAACATTACTGTATTCATACCGAATTCCAGGTTTTCGGATAGGAGATTGCTTTTGAAAATACGTGCTGAGATACTGCTCTGTAGGTAAAACACCTGCCCGAGTCGAGCTGTTGATGTCGTATATCGCTTCATCTAATCCTGCAGTATGTGTCAGAAGCTGATGTAGATTAAAAGGATGATTTTGGTATTGCGAAGCTTTATAGCTGTGGAGATAGCGGTTTACGTCTTCATTCAAATCAAGTTTGTTTTGCTCGACCAGTTGCATTGCGGCGCTTGCGCTAAATGATTTGGTTAGAGAGCCGACACGAACAATAGTCTTCGCTGGGTCGAATGCCACTTTCCGCTCCAGGTCTGCATATCCATAGCCTTTACTAAAAAGAATGTGGTCTTCCTGGGTCACAACGACCGCAGCACCCGGAGTATGCAATTTTTCCAATTCTGTACTCATGATGTCGTCCACTGCTTTTTCCACTGAATTAGGTGTTATACTATCTGCTGCCCATGCCGAAGCAATGAGTAGATTCCAGAGATACAACGCTGCTAAAAATGCGGATAGGTAGTAAAAGCCTCTATTCTTCATATTCAAGTACTCTCCTTACGTATGAGTTTGATTTAATAATTTGAACCGTGCGGTGATTGCATAGCGAGCAGATCTTTATACTCCGCATGAAAGCCATCAGCATGGCGCTATGAAATCATCGCACTTCCCATCGTGGGAGTGCACATGATAAAGCGAATCCTGATCGAATCGCGTAAGTGGAAGGCTTCTTACTTGTTCGATCAGGATTCATGGGTTACAGATTAAAATTGGTGATAACTTCTAATCATTCGTCAAGCGTAGATTTTCAAGAATTATGATGTGTTAAACCTTGTGCCATGCCTTTGTCCATGTTCCGGGTAATCTTTTGTATCGCGGCACGGATACCTTTTACATTTTCTTCGATAAATCCGGGTTCCAGCAGTTCATAATGATTCCCAATCAAGCTATGTTCTTCATAGCTTCCTTGTGTAGCGTCTTTCCATAAAAGTCGATTATCTCCTGTGCCCTTCACCGTTTCCGATCCAACGGCGTCAAAACCATGAATATTCGCCTGAACCTTTTCAGTGTTCACAAGCTGATTGCCATACACCGCATAAGCGATCATTTTACGCTGGTACGTTTCATTCAGCAGCTCGCGGTAAGATTCAGGAACCTGTTCCAGCATAGCATGAATTTCCTGCTCTGTTTCTTCGTCTGTGAAAGGCAGGGCTTCCGTTCTTTTGACTGAATCAAGCATAAAAATGTCGGATACAGCATGACCTTGACGCTCCAGTGTAGAGGCAACCTTATGCGCTAGATTCCCACCTATGGAATAACCAAGCAGTACATACGGACCTTGCGCTTGCGTGCTGACGATAAGATCAACATAACGTGCCAACATTGCCTGCTCATCCGCAGCATCATCTACGAACTCTAACCCGTACACGACTGCGTCTTGATCCAGTTGTTTCGCAAGCTCTGCAAACGACAGCCCGTATCCAAGCATCGGCGGAAAGCAGAAGATGGAGACCGGACCGTGTTCATTCAACCGAATGATTGGACTATCGGCCTTGTATTCCAGATCAGCTTTCAATAATGTGAGCGCCTGCTCTTCTATGGTCGGGAACTCCAGCACACTACGTATAGGAAGCTCAATGTTTGTGGCAAGGTGAACTTTGCGTATAAGCTCCAGTACTTTCAAGGAATGTCCACCCAACGTGAAAAAGTCATCGTGGATACCCACTTGTGGAATATCAAGTATTTCCTGCCAAATGGCTGCCAGTAACTGCTCCACGTCGGTTCGCGGTGCAACATATTCTATACCCGTGCGCAGCGCTGTGTCCGGCGTAGGTAACGCTTTTCGGTCGATTTTGCCGTTGGCCGTCAGCGGAATACGCTCCATCTGTACGAATACGGATGGAATCATATAGCTTGGTAGACTGCCCAATAGTACAGCTCGAATCTCACGGACAGTCAGCTGCTCATCAGCAGTGAAGTAAGCACATAATTGCTGCTGACCTATTCCATCCTGCAAAGCAATAACAACGCTGTCCCGCACGAGCGGCACACTTGCCAACCGTGCCTCCACTTCGCCCAGTTCAATTCGATAACCGCGAATTTTCACCTGATGGTCAATCCGGCCCAGATATTCAATGTTGCCGTCCGGCATCCATCTTGCCAAATCGCCTGTACGGTACATCCGCTCATAGCCTGCTTTGCCTCCAGTAAACGGATCTTTCACAAATTTCTCTGCCGTCAGCTCTGGACGGTTCAGATAGCCTCGGGCTACACCTACACCGCCGATGCACAGCTCACCCGCGACCCCGATCGGCTGCAATTGCTCTGTACCTTCCTTCACGATGTACAGACGAATGTTCTGAATCGGTTTCCCGATCGGAATAACCGCATATTCCTCATCCGGCTCGCAATCGAAGTACGATACGTCCACCGTCGCTTCGGTTGGACCATACAGGTTGATCAGCTTTGCTCCGGCCAAGCTCGACACGAGCCGCTGGAACCGGGCCACATGCTGTGGCGGTAAGGCTTCACCACTGGCAAAAACATGGCGCAGCGTGCCTAGCTTCGCTTGCATCGCTTCTCGTGGTTGCTGCTCCACATACTCCAGGAACGCATGCAGCATGGCCGGTACAAAGTGCATCGTGCTCACGCCATCACGAGCAATCGTGTCCACAATCTCTTCCGGGTTCTTTTCCCCGCCGACCGACAGCAGACTCACCTTCGAGCCGACCATCGACCACCAGAACAGCTCCCACACCGACACGTCAAAGGTGAAGGCGGTCTTTTGCAGGATCGTATCTTCCGCACTTAAGCCGTAACGATCATGCATCCACAAAATCCGGTTCAGCACGGAATGGTGCTCCACCATTACGCCCTTCGGTTTTCCGGTGGAACCGGAGGTATAGATCACATAGGCGACATGGTGCGGTCCGGCCAGTGGCTCCAGATTCGAGCCATCTTCGTGATAGATGTCCTCGTGATCTAGCACAAGCACCTGGCCATCGAAGCTCAGCGATGCTTGCTCCGCTAAATGCGATTGCGTCAGCACCAGCTTCGCTCCGGAGTCCTCCAGCATAAAGCAGATGCGGTCGGCCGGAAATTCCGGATCAATTGGCACATAGGCTCCGCCGGCCTTGAGGATCGCATAGATGCCTACGATCATGTCTAGCGAGCGATATACCATAATACCTACCGACTGATCTGGTTTAACCCCCTTCGCGCGTAAAGTCCGTGCAAGGCGGTTGGCTCGCTCGTTCAGTTCACGGTAAGTTAAAGATTGTTGACCCCAAACGACGGCGATATGATCCGGCGTGCGTTCCACCTGCTCCTCAAACCGTTTTTGGATCGTCTGATTGTAGGAATATGCTAAGGCCGTGTCATTAAATTCTCCTATAATCTGTTGTTTTTCTAAGGCTGTAACCAATTCCAGCTCTTCAACGCAAACATTCGGGTTAAGCAAAATTTGCTCTAGCAGATGCACAAAATGTCCGTGCAGACGTTCAATATCTGCTTGATCAAAGCAGAGTGCGTTATACATAAAACGAATTTTTATGCCTTCTCCCGGCATAACGACGATGCTCAAATCATAGTTAGTCTGCTCTGTAGCCGTCACGTTGGAAACCGATAATAACTCCTGCCCGTCACTACCCATTTCTTCAATCTGCTCATCCACCGGATAATTTTCAAACACCATAATATGGTTAATTAAATTCTGTTTCTGGTCGGTCAGTGCCTGAATTTCAAACAACGGATACGTATCATACGCATGAGAAGCCAGCGCTTGCTCCTGCATTTTCTTCATAACTTCCGCAAAAGTTTCCCCTGCTTCACTACGGATGCGAACAGGAATGGTATTAATGAACAAACCAACAATATCCTCGACCCCGATAATATCCGATGGACGACCTGAGACGACACTGCCAAATACAACATCACTATGGTTGTTGTACTTTTGCAGCAGAATCCCCCATGTGGTTTGCAATAATGTATTCATGGTCACCTGATACCGCTTCGCCGTCTCCTCCACCCGGAGAGCCAGCTCATGCTCCCAATCCGTCATCCAGTCACTGGCCATATAGCCTTCACTCTTGCGACCGGATTTTACAGCTGGCAGTGCTGTTTGCTGCTCATACCCGGACAAATAGCTGCTCCAGTAGTCGGTTGCTGCGTTGCGATCCTGTGCTTCCAGCCATTCAATAAAGCGGCTGTAGGGCACCGCCGGTGCCAACTCCGGTACTCTGCGCTCCCGAAGTGCTGCATAGCTCTCAAACACTTCTTTGTTTACAAGGGACAGACACCAACCGTCCATCACAATATGATGGAAGCTCCACACAAAATGATAACGATCTTCCCCAGTGCGCAAAATCGCTACACGCAGTAGGACATCCCGACGCAGATCAAAGCCTCGTGCTTTATCTTGCAACTTGAAATTGGTCAGCTGCGTATCCCTTGTATCGCTATCCAGCTCTCGTAAATCTTCGTAATAGAAGCCACAATCTTGGTTTCGATACACTACCTGCAAAGGCTCCGTATCCCGTCCAAAATAAAAGTGTGTACGCAGCGCCTCATGTCGTCGAACTAGAGTATTCAGGCTTTCTGCAAAAGCATGAATGTCCAGCTGACCTTGCATATCATAAGAAACCTGCTCAAAATACGCGTCATTGGCAGCTGCTTGACTATCGAGTTGGCTGTGAAACAGCATCCCTTTTTGCATTGGGGTCAGGGTATAGACATTGTCGATCTCACCCGTAGCACCCATCTCAGACAACAAGCTGTCCAACTCCTCAACACGCATTCCTTTATAGGAAATATCGCTTGGGGTTAGCTCTGGATGTTCTTTATGAATGCAATGCTTCAAAATTTCACGCAGGCTCGATTCCAATAAACTGGCCAATCGCTCGATCGTCTCTGGTCGATAGCTGGTGCGACTATAGCTAATTGTCAGCCCCAGTTGGCCTCCTGAAATGATGCCGCCAAAATCCAGCGTATACGTCCGAGCCATAGTCGGGCTAAGTGGCATACCTCCACTATAAGGAGACGACTGCAGGTCATTTCCCTTCATATCCTGATCAAATTGTCCTAAATAGTTAAAGCTGATCTCAGGATCTACCTCACATAGGGCTGGAGATACTTCGGCTAAATATTTCAGTATCCCGTAACCTATTCCTTTTTGCGGAATACTGCGCAATCCTTCTTTCGCATGCTTGATTCGCTGCGAAAGAGCCGTTTCTTTTGGCATATCGAGTAAAACAGGATATTGGCTTGTAAACCACCCAATCGTCCGGGTAATGTCCACCTCTGGTAAAATGGCTTCACGACCATGTCCCTCTAGATTAATTAGGAAACGATCATGACCACTCCATGCTTGCAATGCCATTCCTACTGCCGTCAGCAACAGGTCATTAATTTCTGTACGGTAGGCACGATTGGCCTGCTTGAGCAATTGCTCTGTCTCTTCGTGTGTCCACAAAGCAGTAACCGACTCACTATCGCCAATCAATGGCTTGTCGTGCTCGTTATGTCCATAATCTTGCGGCAGAGGTGCCGGTTTCGCTTGTGTAATCCCCTCCCAATACGCCCGCTCACGTTCCATCGCTGGGCTGTTGGCATAGGCGTGCAGCTTCTCGGCCCATGTTTGAAACGAATCCGTCTTGTGCGGTAACTGAATCACCTGTTCGCCCTTGGCGGCTTGCTCATATGCTGTCGCCAAATCCTCGAATAGGATGCGCCAGGATACCCCATCCACTGTCAAATGGTGAATCACGACCAACAGATGATCTCCATCCGGGCAACGGAATAGGCCGAGCCTCATCAATGGCCCTTCGCTCAAGGAAATACTGGATTGAATTTCATTGCATTTAGCCTCAATCATTTTCTCCAAATTCTCTTCAATTACTTCGCTATCCCTATAGTCAAAGCACTCCAAATGGTACGGTTCGCCTTCCCCTACACCTCGGTTCCATGCCGTATATCCGTTCTCCGACGAACGAAAAGTC
Source organism: Paenibacillus sp. lzh-N1 (assembly GCF_002872435.1). Taxonomy (NCBI): domain Bacteria; kingdom Bacillati; phylum Bacillota; class Bacilli; order Caryophanales; family Paenibacillaceae; genus Paenibacillus; species Paenibacillus sp. lzh-N1. The sequence continues at coordinate 4,874,714 of NZ_CP025696.1, forward strand.
ATTCGCAAGGCGTCATGGTGCGCTGTAATCTGATGGAGTGCCAGCCGAAGTGCCCGTTCGTTATAGCCTTCCTGCCGATAGAGCATGACAGATTGGTTGAAATAATGTGGTTCATCCGTTGACTGTTCAAAGAACCAGCGCTGAATCGGTGTAAGCACAACATGTCCCGTAACCTCACCCTGCTCGGCTACTCGTTTAACTGGCTGAATATATGTGCTCAATCCTGCAATCGTTGGATATTTGAACAAATCCTTCATTTCCAGCTTGTATCCAGCCTGAAACAAGCGGGACGATACTTGGATAGCCTTGATGGAGTCACCACCCAAATGGAAAAAGTTATCTTGTGTGCCTACCTTCTGTATACCCAGAATGGCTCCCCAAGCCGCAGCCAAGGCCAGTTGGACATCTGTCTCAGGTGCCACATAATCCATACCTGTATCGACATTAGGCTCAGGTGCAGGCAGTGCCCTACGGTCTACTTTGCCATTCAGTGTCAAAGGCAGTTTCGACAGCTGCACAAAGTAGGAAGGCACCATATAGCTCGGCAGATCCTGTGATAACACACTACGTAAGTCGCTAGCGCTCAATTCGCTGTCTGTTACAAAATATGCACACAGCTGTTTTTGCCCGCTATCGTCCTGGCGCACAGTAACAACAGATTCCTTCACACCTGCAATCGTGGACAAACGGGTTTCAACTTCACCCAGTTCGATGCGGTAGCCGCGAATTTTGACCTGCTCATCCATTCTTCCCTTGTACTCCAGTACGCCATCAGCACGCCAACGCACCAAATCCCCTGTACGATAGCAATATTCTTCAGGCCGGAATGGACTTTCAATAAACTTTTCTGCCGTAAGCTCAGGCCGGTTCAGATACCCGAGTGCCACGCCATCGCCACCGAGAAGGAGCTCGCCCCACGCCCCGACAGGCTGCAATTTTAACGAACGATTGACCACATAAATGGTGGAATGATCAATCGGACGTCCAATGGGAACACCTTGAGTTTGCGGTTCTGTAATTTCATAGGTGGTGGAAAAGGTCGTGTTCTCTGTCGGCCCATAAACATTACTCAACCGAAGCTGCGGGTACTCCTTCAGCACGCGGTTAACATGTGGTACGGACATCACATCCCCACCCACGAGCAATTCCTTTAGGGATGCAAACACTTCAATGTCTTGCTGTGAATGCTGATTGAATAAAGCCGTGGTCATGAACATGGTGTTAATACGATACTTGTTCATCACTTGTTTGAACTTGGCAGCATCCAAAATAGTGTCATGATTTACTACATATAATTGACCACCGTTCAGCAGCGTTCCCCAGATTTCAAACGTGGAGGCATCGAATACAACTGCGCCCATTTGCAGCATACGCGTATTTTCGTCAAGCGTGGCGTAGCTATTGCCTTTCACCAACCGTGCGACATTACGGTGATTGACCATAACGCCTTTCGGCTTGCCTGTCGTACCAGAGGTGTATATGACATGCGAAAGATCTAAGGCAGACCCCCCATTTGTAATGGAAGCTGATTCATGAGTATGAGTGTATCCTTCAAATTCGCTGCTCCATAGTTGCGCATCGCTCAAATCGATAACCGGAATACCTGGTTCAAAAGAAATCTGTTCCCGTCGCTGTGACAGTAACAGCTCGGCACCGGAATCCTCCAGTAAATAACGGATACGCTCTTCCGGATACTCGGGATCAATAGGAACGTAAGCCCCGCCTGCCTTCATAATAGCCAGCATGCCCACGACCATTTCAATGGAACGCTCAGCTACTATCCCTACTCGCTGTATCTGAGCCCCGGACCCACGCCGTATCCCATGGGAAGTAAGGACACATGCCAGACGATCGGAACGCTCATTCAGCTCGCGATAAGTGAGCTGTGTGTCCGCAAAGGTGATCGCTAGTCGATCTGGCGATTGTGCAACCTGTTCCTCGAACAGCACATGCAGTAATTGATCCCGTGGATACGGAGAGTCTGCTGCTGTAGTGCTGAATTGCTCCACCAGCTGCTCTTTTTCTTGGGCCGAAACCATTTCTATAGCCGCAAGAGCGATCTCCGGCTGTTCTATAACCACATTGATTAGCTGCTGTAAATGTACAGCCAGTCGTTCGATGGTTTCGCGTTTGTACAGCCGGGTTCCGTATTGAAAACCGCAGGCAATTTGTTCCCCATCCTCCTGCGCGAACAGACTTAGATCAAATTTGGCCGTTGTTTGTTCACTCGGATAGGGCGCTAATTGCAGCTCTGCCAGCTGCTGCTCTGTTTGCTCCAGGTTTTGTAAAGCAAACATGGTATCAAATAATGGATTGCGGCTTAAATCCCGATCCACGCCCAGCTTTTCTACCAGCTCTTCGAAAGGATAATCCTGATGTTCAAAAGCCTTTAACGCGTTATCCTTGACCTCCAGCACATAATCGCGGAATGTTTTCCCGCCTTCCGGATAATTGCGGATCGCCAGTGTATTGACGAACATCCCAATCAGACTGCTAAGATCAGCATGTGGCCGCCCCGCAATCGGCGAGCCGACAATAATATCCTCCTGCCCGCTGTATTGGCTAAGCAAAGTCGTATAGGCAGCCAACAGCACCATATATAAGGTCGATTCGGTCTGCATCGCAATGCCTTTTAATCCTTCGCTTTGCCGTTGATCGAGCGTAAATTCCAGTACATCTCCTTCAAAGCTTCTCACCGCCGGACGTGGATAATCCGTCGGGATATCCAGCACTGGCAGCTCTCCTGCGAAGGTATTGAGCCAGTAATTTTCCTGTTCCTGATAGCGTTCACTTTGCTGCTGTTCCTGCTGCCATGCAGCATAGTCCTTATACTGAATGCGCAGCGACGGCAGCGTGTCCCCCGCATATAAGTGGATGAAGTCCTGAATCAATACATTTATAGAGGTGCCGTCCGAAATGATGTGATGCATATCCAGCAGCAAAATATGATGCTCTGGCCCAGTTTCAATCAGACCCGCCCGGAACAGCGGAGCATGCGCAAGATCAAACGGCTGAACAAAGCCATGCACCAGCTCATCCGTTTCCTTTTGGTCAGCTCCGTGGGCATGAATCAACTCCACGCGAAAAGGAACCTCGTCATGTACTCGCTGGACAGGTTCACCGTTCATGCTCTCAAAGCTTGTGCGCAATGTTTCATGGCGATTAATAAGCTGACGGAACGCGTTATCCAGTGCCTTGTAATCAAGTGAACCGGTCAATGTCAAGGCGCCTGGTATGTTATAGCTAGTTCCCGCTCCATCAAGCTGATTGAGAATATACATCCGTTTTTGAGCCGAGGATACCGCATAAAATGGCTTATTTCCCGAAACAGGAATGGATTCATAGGTGGTTTGCTCCAGTGCTTCAATAACCTGCGCAAGCTGTTCGATGGTTGGGTGCTGGAACAGGTCCTTTAGCTGCACATTTTTATGCAATTCCTTATGGATGAGCGAGATGACATTTGTCGCCCGTAAGGAATGACCTCCTGCTTCAAAAAAGTTATCCTTAATCCCAATGCGCTCAAGTTCCAGCACATCTTTCCAAATGCTGGCCAGTTGTGCTTGTAACTGATTTTGAGGAGCTACATATTCTGCACCTGAGCTTATGCTTCCCTGCGGCTGAGGCAAAGCTCGGCGATCCACCTTGCCATTAGGCGTCAATGGCAGCTGCTCCAACTGCACAAAATACGACGGCACCATATAACCCGGCAGTTCCCGGCTCAAAGCGCTGCGGAGCTCACTTAACTGTGCATTCGCATGAGTTACTACATAAGCGCAGAGCTGCTTTTGCCCCTGCTCATCCTCATGTGCAGTCACAACAGCTTCTCGCACCACCTCCAGCTTCAACAGCTGCGCTTCCACCTCGCCCAGCTCGATCCGGTAACCCCGGATTTTCACTTGCGCATCGATCCGTCCCTTGTATTCCAGCGTCCCATCTGCATTCCAACGTACCAGGTCCCCGGTGCGATAGCAGCGTTCGCCGTTACGGAACGGGCTGTCGATGAACTTTTCAGCCGTTAAGTCCGGACGGTTGCGGTATCCACGTGCCACCCCATCACCGCCCACTAGCAACTCACCCCATACCCCGACGGGCTGAAGCTGCATCGAACGGTCCACGACATATGCTGTCGAATTATGGATCGGTCTGCCAATTGGCACAGATTCCGATTGCACACCGTTGATCGCATGCACTGTGGAAAAGGTCGTATTTTCAGTTGGGCCATAGATATTACTGATTCGCAGGGACGGATGAGCCTTCAGCACCCGATTCATATGTGGTACGGACATCACATCACCGCCGACCAGCAGTTCCCGTATCCCCTCGAACAGCGCCAGATCCTGCTGAGACAGCTGGTTAAAGAGCGGTGTGGTCAGAAACATCGTGGTAATGCCGTGGCTGCGTACGGCTTCCTTAAGCTTAAGCACGTCCAAAATGACATCCTGACTCACTAGCACAAGCTGTCCACCATTTAGCAACGCCCCCCAAATTTCAAAGGTGGACGCATCAAAGACAACAGACCCAGTCTGCAAAATGCGCGTGTCCGCATCCAAACGTGCATAGTTTGCATGTTTCACCAAACGAACGACATTGCGATGTTCCACCATTACCCCTTTGGGCTGGCCTGTTGTCCCTGAGGTGTACATAATATAGGCCAATCGATCAGCTGCGGTCGCCTTCGGTTGTTCTTCAGCTGCATAAACCTGCTGTATTGGTTTAGCTTGTTCTGATTGCGTAGCTTCTGTTGGGATAGTTGTAGTAGAAGCAAGTTCGGGACTAGCAGAAATAGAATAGAGTGGGTTTAGGCAGTCCACATATCCCATATTACCCGTATTTGTACTCATCCCGTTATCATACGACAAAACGGAATTGCAGCGATCAGCATCATCTGTTTCATAGATCGCATCATCACTCAGGTCAAGTACTATTCCCTTAAAATCTGTGGGCCGATGCTCCATTTTTTGTACAAGTAGTATCTTGGTCTCGGAATCCTCCAGCAAATAACGCACGCGCTCGTCCGGGTAATCAGAGTCAATCGGAACATACACCCCGCCTGCTTTAAGAATCGCGAGCATGCCTACAATCATCTCAATCGAGCGCTCAGCTACAATGCCGACTGTCTGTTCGGTACGGATTCCCTGCTTACGTAAAAAATGAGCCAGTCGGTTGGCCTTTTCATTTAATTTTTCATAGGTTAGGCTATTGGGTCCAGACACTACTGCCACCTGCTGTGGTACCTGCTTCGCCTGTATCTCGAACAATTCATGAATGGAAGCATCACGTGGATAATCTACAGCTGTATCGTTGAAAGTATGAACCAGCTGCTCTACTTCTTGTTCTGACAGCACTTGTGCTGTGCAAATCTCCAACTCTGGCTGATGTAAAACAACGGTATACAGCCGTAATAGCTGCTCAACAAAGCGTTCAATCGTCACCTGGTCGTAACGGTCGCTACTGTATTTCACGTTTAGAGAAACTGCAGCATTTTCCCATTGAAATTGAAAATCCAGCTCAGATTGCACGTGATGTAGAAAATCAGAAATGTGAATATTTTGCAAGGAGGCCGTGGTGTGGATAAGAGGCTTGTCGTCCTTGTTACGTAGGATTTCAAGCCCCTCGGTATAGTTCCAAAAAGGAATATTTTGGTGTTCAATAGCTTCGCTGACAGAGGTTTTGATCTGAGACAGCAAGGTTTTGAAGGTCGTGGATGAATCCAGCGTATTTTTCAATAAAAGCAGATGGTTGATCGGCTTGGTAGCACCGTTGCCAGACTTGGCTACAGGAATGCCCAGCAGCACACTTTCTTCACCTGTGTATTTATGCAATAAACTTTCTACTCCAGCAAGCAGAACCATAAATACAGCCCATGGAGCCCCACCTGTTATAGATGATATTCTTTGGGATATTTCTGATGGAAATGTCAGCGTGTACGTATGACAATTAGAATCTGTTGCAGCTGTATCCCTGGACACATGGTTGGTATATGGCAAGCAGATGATACGATCCTCGGATTCCAGCTTATGACTCCAGTAATTTTTCTCTTTCTCAAATAAGGCTTTCAATGACATCCCTCCTGCTTTATGGGGTCTGTACCCCGGTTGGAATGGTGCGTTGTTACGTAGATGAGCGTTGTATCGGAAAAAGAATACTTTGCAGGCAAGGGCAGTCGGACGAAGCCGCCTGCCCTTTGCACATGCAAAGTGAAATCATTGCCTTTTAGAAACCTGAAAACTGATCTAGAAAACAAAGTCGATGGAATCCGGTGAGAAGCCTTCTGCTTGTTCACCCAAGTTCACCTGAATATCGCTTAATTGCAAATCTGGATTGGCCGCAACCTGTGACAGGATCGCTATCAAATCTCCGGTTAATCGTTCAATAGCGTCAGCGCCAAACAGCTTCGTGCAATATTCAAAGGAACCCTTGATCTGCCCGTCTTCATCACTCATGGACAAGGTCAAATCAAATTTGGAAATACGATGCTCCTGCACATAAGGACTGAAGGACAACGTTTCAAGCTTTGCTTCCTGTGACTCCGTATTTTGCAGTACAAACATAGTATCAAACAACGGATTACGGCTTGCATCCCGTACTATATCCAGCTTTTCCACCAGCTCTTCCAGCGGATAATCCTGATGCTCGAAGGCTTGTAACGTACGCTCTCGGGCTTCCAGTAGGTAGCTGTGGAACGTTGAGTTGCCCTGCGGCTGATGCCGGATGGCTAGTGTATTGACGAACATGCCGATCAGCGGCTCCAGTTCAGGTAACAAACGACCTGCTACCGGCGTACCGATGATCAAATCGTCCTGACCACTATATTTGGACAGCAGAACGGTGTAGGCGCTCATCAGCACCATGTACAGCGTACTTCCGGTCTGTGCCGCCACTTGGCGCAATTGCTCGGATACATTCGGGTCCACGGTAAACTCATACGTTGCTCCCTCGAAGCTGCGAACAGCAGGTCTAGGATAAGCAATCGGCAGATCCAGTACCGGTAATTCCCCGGCTAAATGCTCCAGCCAGAACTGTTCCCGGCGCTGGTAGGACTCACGCTGCATTTCCTGCTGCTGCCACACCGCATAGTCCTTGTACTGAATGGACAACGGCTCTAGAGCCTGTCCCTCGTACAGTTGTCCCAGCTCCTGCACGATATGGTTAGACGATACACCGTCTGAAATAATATGGTGCATGTCGTACATCAGGAGATGGCGCTCGGGTCCGGTTTGAACGAGACGGACACGCAGCAGCGGTGCCTGCTGAAGATCGAAGCTGCGTACAAAGGACTCGATATACGCTTCGGCTTCAGACTCGTGGACCTGCAGGCGTTCTACTGCAAACGCCACCTGATCGTAAACCCGCTGCACAACCTCGCCGTCCACCATTTCAAAGGAAGTCCGCAGCGTTTCATGGCGGGCTATTAACTGACGGAACGCCTCCTCCAGTCGATCTGCCTGAAGCGGCCCCTCCACGACTAATACACCCGGCATATTGTAGCTGACCTCTCCACTTTCCAGATGGCTCAAAATGTACAGTCGTTTTTGAGCTGAGGAAGCAGGGTAGTACGCCTGTTTCGTCGCAGTTGGGATCACCGTATAGGTGTCTGTCCCGTGCGTTGCGATGAGCTGGGCTTGCTGCTCAATCGTAAAGTGCTGGAACACCTCACGCAGTGTCATTCGGCTGTCCAGTTCCTGATGGATTTTGGCCACCAGCGTCGTTGCCCGCAGGGAGTGTCCACCCACATCGAAGAATGAGTCGGTGACGCCTACGCTGGACAGCTTCAATACATCCTGCCAGATTTGCGCTAACTTGGCCTCCAGCGGCGTCCGCGGCGCAACGTACTCCAGACCTCCTTCAAGGCGTGCTTCCGGTGCTGGCAACGCCTTCCGGTCGATTTTCCCGTTTGGCGTCAGTGGGAAACGATCCAGCTGTACCACATACGTCGGGATCATGTAATCCGGCAGCTTCGGCTGCAGCGCATTCCGCAGTTCCGGTAGACTCAGCGACTCCGAAGCTACGATATAGGCACACAGATCCTTGTGTCCGTCTTCGTTTTCCCATGCCGTAACCACGGCTTTTTGGATACCGTCCACGGTCAGCAGCTGTGCTTCCACCTCGCCCAGCTCGATCCGGTAGCCGCGGATTTTCACCTGGTGGTCGATCCGGCCCAAATACTCGATACTGCCATCCGGCAGCCACCGTGCCAGGTCGCCTGTCCGGTACATCCGGTTTGCGTAACTGCTGTCCGCCGGATCAGCGGCTGTCGCATCAGCAAACGGATTCGGAACAAACTTCTCAGCCGTCAGTTCCGGCAGGTTGAGGTATCCTCGTGCGATACCTGCCCCTCCGATATAGAGCTCACCCGCGATCCCGATCGGTACCAGCTGTTGTCGAGTGTTCAAGATGTACACAGCCTGGTTCGCTATCGGCGTTCCAATGGATACCGTATGCTCCCCTTTTTCCAGCAGTACATTCAGTGACTCTACATCTTCAATCGTATAAGCCGTCGCATCTACCGTCGCTTCGGTCGGACCATACACGTTCGTAATGACCGGGCGATATCCGGACCATTTGTGTAGGAACCCCTGTACCAGCTGCACGGATAAGGCCTCGCCCCCGATCAGGTAATGCTTCACATCCGGCGCTTCTGTCACATTGACGCTTTCGTTCAAAATATGCAGATGCGCTGGTGTGCCGTCCGACAGATCGATTCGGTGCGTGCGATAGTAGGCGATCAAATGCTCTCCGCTCAGGCTGACGTCACGGGACACCACATGCAGGGTGTGGCCTAGCAGCAAGCTGGCAAAGATTTGCTTCACTGAAGCGTCAAATACAAATGCGGACAGCCATGCGATGTGAAGCGGCTGATCATACCGGCTGTACACTCGCTCATATAAAGCGTCTACCAGATTGCCGACACTGCCTTGCTCAATCATAACCCCTTTCGGCTGACCGGTTGTACCTGACGTGTAAATCATATAGGCCAGGTTGTGCAGGCCGCCGACAGGGATCAGGTTGCTCGCATCCTGTGCTCCCAATTGAGCCTGTACGTCCTCATCGTCAAGAACGATAGCTTGTACTGTCGATGGCAGTTGGAGTGACAGGTTGGCGGCTCTGCTTGTGATTACAACCTTCGCCCCACTGTCTTGAAGCATATAGTCGATGCGCTCCTGTGGATACATCGTATCCATTGGCACATACGCGCCTCCGGCCTTCAGTACCCCCATAATGCTCACCAGAAGATCCGCAGAACGTTCCAGCAGTACGCCTACCGGTTGATCTGCTTCAACCCCTTTCGCACGTAACACACGGGCCAATCGGTTCGCCTGCTCATTCAGCTCAGCGTAGGTCAGCGCTATGTCCCCAGACACAACGGCTATCCGCTCAGGGCTGTTTTTCGCTTGCTCTTCAAAACGCTCGCTGAGCGACAGGCCTTGGAGTGTTCCACGCACGCTATGTGCGTTCGGATCATTGAACACCTTCAGAATCCGTTCGGTTTCTTCTGTCGTAATGAGCTCCAGCTCACCCAGCTTCGCATCCGGGTTCGCCGCCACAGCTTCGGCCAAGCGAATAAAGTGACGTGTCATCCGTTCAACGGTTTCCCGTTGATACAACGCAGTTGCATACTGCAATCCGAACTGGATGCCTGCCTCTTCCTCTCTGGCTTCCAGCGTCAGATCAAACTTCGCTGGCGTTTGTTCCAGGCCGTATGGACGGAAGCTTAGGTCTGCCAGTTGCAGTTCGCCCTCCTCGGTCGTTTGCAGGGTAAACATCGTATCGAATAGCGGATGGCGGCTCATATCCCGCTTCACATTCAGCTTTTCCACCAGCTCCTCAAATGGATAGTCCTGATGCTCGTAGGCTTGCAGGGCGCGAACCTTCACTTCTTCCACGTAGCTGCGGAAGGTATGTTCTGCTGTCGGATAGTTTCGCAATGCCAACGTACCGACGAACATACCGAGGATCGGCTCCAAATCCGCATGCGGTCGTCCGGCAATCGGCGTGCCGACGACGATGTCCTCCTGGCCGCTGTATTGGTGCAAGAGGGCGTTATACGCCGCCAGCAACACCATATACAGTGTAGAGCCGGTGTGCGCCGCCAGTTCCTTCAGACGTTCGCTCACTTCGCGTTCCAGTCCGAACACCACGGTATCGCCTGCCGTACTTCGCACCGCCGGACGGGCAAAGTCTGTCGGTAGATCCAGCACAGGCAGTTCACCCCGGAAGGTATCGAGCCAGTAGGCTTCCTGACGCTGCATCCATTCCTGATGGGCTTCACTTTGCTGCCATACGGCATAATCCTTGTACTGTATCCGCAGTGGCGGCAGCTCTCCACCGTCGTACAAGCGGACAAATTCTTCAGTTAGTACCCCCATCGACACCCCATCCGAGACGATGTGGTGCATATCGAGCATAAGCAGATGTTGGGATTCCTGCTCTACTCCCTGGACGCCCAGATCCACCAAGCCTACTCGCAGCAGCGGCGCAGCTTTGAGATCAAACGGACGGACAAAGCGACTCACCAGCTCATGCACTTCCTTGCTGGCCTTCGTGTCTGTATCCGTAGTCGCACCCTCTGCTTGTAGCTTCGTATATTCCACTTCGAACGGCACGGTGTCCTCAATCCATTGCATCGGCTCACTGTCGATCAGGTCAAAGCGGGTACGCAAGGATGCATGACGGGCGATCAGTTGACGGAATGCATGTTCCACTCGCTTCACATCCAGCGGACCGCTCACTTGCAGCACCGACGGCATGTTGTAGTTCACATCATTCGGGTCGAACTGATGCAGCACATACAGTCGTTTTTGCGCCGAGGACAGGGGATAGAAGCTGCGCTCTTCCGTTACCGGAATAGAGGCATACGTCACTTGATCCAGCTGTTCCAGTACAACGGCCAGTTGCTCAATCGTTGGTGCTTCAAAAATACTGCGCAGTGGAAGTGGCTTGTTCAGCTCTTTGTGAATCTTCGAGGCCAGTGTCGTCGCCCGCAGGGAATGTCCACCAATCTCGAAGAAGTTTTCCTTCACGCCGACCTGAGTCAGACCCAGTACATCCTGCCAGATTTGCGCCAGCTTCACTTCCACCCACGTCCGCGGTGCGACATAGTCGGCTCCGCTTTGCAGGCTGCCTTCTGGTGCTGGCAGGGCCTTGCGGTCGATTTTACCGTTCGGTGTCAGCGGCATTTGTTCCAGCTGTACCAAGTACGAAGGCACCATGTAGTTTGGTAGCTCCTCACCCAGTAAGCTTCGCAGCTCACCGGCACTCACGTCACATTCGGCAACAAAGTACGCCACCAGTTGGTTTTGTCCCTGCTCGTCCGCCTGGGCCAGTACGATGACCTCTTGTATGCTCTCTACTTTCAAAATTTGTGTCTCGACCTCGCCCAGCTCGATCCGATAACCCCGGATTTTCACCTGATGGTCGATCCGGCCCAAATATTCGATGTTGCCATCCGGCATCCATCTTGCCAAGTCACCCGTACGATACATTCGATCATAACCTGCTTCGCCAGCCGCAAATGAATTCGGTACAAATTTCTCAGCCGTCAGCTCTGGACGATCCAGATAGCCACGAGCCAGACCTGGACCGGACACGCACAGCTCACCCGCTACGCCTGTTGGAGCCAAATGTCCATGTACATCCACCATGTATACCCGGTGATTCGGTACAGGGCGGCCGATAGAAATCAGCTGTCCTGCTCTCTCATCCTTGGATACTGGCCAGATGGATGTCGCCACCGAGTTTTCAGTTGGACCGTAGCCGTTGTAGTACGCTACATGATCCTTCCACTTGTATACCAGCTCTGTTGAAGCGGCTGAACCGGCAGTGATCAGAATACGCAGGTTTGGCATCCGTTCTGGCTCCAGATAGACGGCATAGGTCGGTGGTAATGTCGCTATCGTAATCTGATGTTCTGTCATGTAATGCTCGAATCTCTCATAGTCCAAAATCGTCTCTGACGTTGGCATGTACAACGTGGCACCACAGAACAGGGCTTGGAATATTTCCCAGCAAGCTGCATCAAACGAATAGCTGGCAAACAGCAGTGTATGATCCGACGCGCTGATCTGGAATTCCTTATCAAAATACGTTTTCAGATTACACAGACCGCGATGCTCCAGCATAACCCCTTTCGGCTGTCCCGTCGTACCTGACGTATAAATCACATACGCTAGATCGTTCGGACCAGACAACGACTCCAGATTGGAGCCATCCTCGTGATACACACTCGGTGCCCCACTCAGCACCAGCACGTTTCCATTGAAAGATACCTTGTCTACCAGATGGCTTTGTGTCAACAACAACTCTGCTCCCGAGTCGTCCAGCATGTAGCGGATACGCTCCTCCGGATACGTTGGATCGATTGGAACATATGCGCCCCCAGCTTTCAAAATGCCTAACATACCCACAATCAAGTCTACCGAACGCTCGGTCATCAGACCCACCAGCCGATCCTTCGTCACGCCTTGACTGCGTAAGGTACGAGCCAGACGATTCGCACGTTCATTCAGCTCGCGATAGGTCAACTGCTCTCCTTCGAAGTACAGCGCTGGCTGTTCCGGTGTCTGCACGGCTTGTGCTTCGAACAAGCCATGGATCGTTTGATCGCTTGGATACTCAGCAGCTGTATCTCCCCATACACGGAGAATTTGCTCGCGTTCCTGCTCGCTTAACACATCCAGCTCCTGCACTTGAATGTCCGGCTGCGCTACCACCTGCTCCAGCAGCTGTACCAGATGACCCTGCGTCCGTTCCACCGCTTCCCGATCATATAACTTCGCATTGTATTCGAATCGGATTTTCATCGCTTCCTGCGGCATGACGACCAGATTGAAATCATAGTTCGTTTGTTCAATCATCCCTGCATTGCTGATGACAAAATCCGATTCCGCACCTTCGCCAAGCTGCTCGACCTGCTCCTCCACCGGATAGTTTTCAAACACGATAATGTGCTGGATCAGCTCTTGCTTTTGCTCGGTCAAGGCTTGAATTTCATACAGCGGATACGTTTCATAATCTTGAGAAGCCAGCGCCTGCTGCTGATTCGCTCTAATCAGGTCGGCAAAAGTGTCCTCAGCCTTACTACGGATACGTACTGGAATGGTGTTAATGAACAAGCCCACCATGTTTTCGATCCCTGAAATATCTGCCGGGCGACCCGATACTACACCGCCAAAGACAGCGTCGTTACTACCGTTGTACTTTTGAAGCAGTAAGCCCCAGGCCGTTTGTAGGAGCGTATTGGTGGTCACGTGATACTGCTTGGCTACCATTTCCATACGTCCTGTTAAATCCTTACCTAGGTCGCACAGTACATGCTCAAATTGTTCGCCGTCCGCTTTCGCGCCTACTTTTCCGGTCGGAATCGAAGTTTGTTGATCATAGCCCAGCAAATATTCCTTCCAGTACGAGGCTGCTGCTTCTACATCCTGTGCTTCCAGCCACGCAATATACTGACTGTATGGAGTCACAGGGGGGAGCTTCGGTGCTCTATGCTCTACGGCTGCAAAGTAAACCTCAAACACCTCATCCGTTACCAACGCCACACACCAGCCGTCCATTAGGATGTGATGAGAACTCCATACAAAATAATAATCCTCATCACCTGTCCGCAAAATCGCCACGCGCATCAACGCATCCCGGGACAAATCGAATCCAGCTGCCTTGTCCTGGCGAATAAATTCCTGCACATACGCGTCACGTTCCTGATCATCCAAATGACGCAAATCTTCACATCTGAAACCAACCTCTTTATGGCGGAAAATCACCTGTACGGGCTCATCCTGCCACCCGCTGATGAAATTGGCTCTAAAGATCTCATGCCGCTGCGCCAGTTGATTCAAGCTATCTTGGAAAATATCCGCTTGGAAGCGTCCGTGTAGATCAAAGGTCGTTTGTTCAAAATAAGCCCCTGATTCTGCATCCATTAGACTATGGAACAACATCCCTTTTTGCATCGGTGTCAATGCATATACATTTTCCAGTTCCCCGATGTCACGCGTCCGTTCGACCAACTGATCCAGCTCGGCCAAGGTTACAGGTTTAAGCATCACATCACTTGGCGTCAGTTCCTGCTGTTTGCGACCCACGCAATGCGCGATGATTTCCTGCAGGCTGGTTCTGAGCGCTTCGGCTAGCTGTTCCATCGTTTCCTTGCGATATTCCTGATGGCTGTAGCTGATCGTCAATTGCAATTGACCTTCGGAAATCAGTCCGTTCAGATCCAGGGTGTGCGATCTGGCTGCATGTGCGCTAAGCTCGGCACCACTAGCGTAAGGAGACACGCCAATGGATTGATGTTGCATATCCTGGTCAAATTGTCCCAAATAGTTAAAGCTGATTTCAGGTTCGGTTCCAAAATGCGCTTGCTCACATGCTGCAGACAGGTATCTCAGCATCCCGTAGCCAATGCCCTTTTGCGGAATCCGGCGTAGCCCTTCTTTCACCTGTTTGATGTGCTGTGAAAGGTCTTGCCCTGCGCTCATATCCAGCACAACCGGGAACTGTGTCGTAAACCAGCCCACCGTGCGCGTAATATCCAGCTCGGGCAAAATGGACTCCCGCCCATGGCCTTCCAGGGTGACAAGCACACGTTCAATCCCCGCCCAGCGATGAATAGCCGTGCCAAGTGCGGTCAGCAGCAGATCATTCATATCTGTGTTGTAGGCACGTTGCGCCTGTTTTAACAACTGCTCCGTTTCCTGAGTGGTCCATGTGACCGTCATAAGCTCGCTGTCTTTATTCAAGGATTGTGGTTGCGGCTGGTCTTTTGGAAGCGGCTCATACGCCCCCTGTTCCACTTCCTGCCAGAAGGCGAGCTCTGCTGCCATTTCTGGACCGTTCGTATAGTGAGACTGTCCCTCAGCCCAGGTGCGGAACGAATCCGTTTTGTGCGGAAGACGAGCCGCTTGTCCGTGCAGTGCCTGTTCATAGGCTGTCGTAAGATCCTCGAATAAAATACGCCAGGATACGGTATCTACTACTAAGTGATGAATAGCTATCAGCAAATGATCTCCATCGGGGCAATGGAATAGCCCCAGCTTCACCAGCGGTCCTTCGCTTAAATGAATGCCCGCCTGAATTTCATTTGCTTTAGCCTCGATCGCCGCAGACACTTCAGACTCCTTCCTGAA
The DNA here is from genome assembly GCF_002872435.1 of Paenibacillus sp. lzh-N1. Classification (NCBI taxonomy): domain Bacteria; kingdom Bacillati; phylum Bacillota; class Bacilli; order Caryophanales; family Paenibacillaceae; genus Paenibacillus; species Paenibacillus sp. lzh-N1. Next base: position 4,889,842 of record NZ_CP025696.1, read on the forward strand.
GTCTGCCTGATCCAGCGTATACAGCTCGCCCTCACCCACCGCGCGGTTCCAGGCTTCATATCCGTGCTCCGTAGGACGGAAAACGATCCGCAGTGCATCGTGATGGCTAACGATGTGGTCCATCGCTGTGCGTAGTGCTGCCTCATCAAAACCATCCTTGCTATGCAGCATGATGGACTGATTATGATGATGAGCATCCGTCAGGTTCTGCTCAAAGAACCAATGCTGAACAGGTGTCAGCTTCACAGTGCCCACCACTTGGCTCTGATCTGCCAATCTTGTCACCGATTGGACTTTCAGCGCCAAGGCAGACACCGTCGGATGACTGAACAGATCTTTCATCTCCAGTCGATAACCTGCTTGCAGCAAGCGGGACGAGACTTGCAGGGCTTTGATCGAATCGCCGCCCAACTCGAAGAAGTTATCCTGCGTGCCTACGGCTTCTACGCCGAGCACTCCGGCCCATACCGCAGCCAGTACCTGCTCCACCTTCGTACGCGGGGCCACATAAGCTGCTCCCGTATGGATGCTGCCTTCTGGCTCCGGCAAGGCCTTGCGGTCGATTTTGCCGTTGCTGGTCAGTGGGATCGTCTCCAGCCGCATCAGACGTGCTGGCACCATATGCGCTGGCAGTCCGGCTTCCAGCTCGGTCTGTACTTCCTCGATCCGCAGCTCGGTTTCTCCCGTGATGTATCCGCACAAATACTTGTGCCCACGCTCATCCGTTCGGTCGATGACTACGGCTTGACGCACACCTGGCACTCGCTGGATCGCCGTTTCAATCTCGCCCAGCTCAATCCGGTATCCCCGGATTTTGACTTGATAGTCCATCCGGCCAATAAAGTCCACATTGCCGTCCGGCATCCACCGTGCCAAGTCACCTGTGCGATACAAACGTTCACCCGGCACGTATGGGTTCGCTACGAATTTCTCGGCTGTCAGGTCCGCACGGTTCAGGTAGCCCCGTGCGACCCCGATGCCGCCGATGCACAGTTCGCCCAGTACACCGATCGGCACCGGATTCAGCTGACTGTCCACAATGTAGAAGCGTGCATTCAGCCATGCCTGACCAATCGGCACATTGCCACTGCTTGGCAGCTTCGATAGTTCTTCGTCATAGAAGCTGGAGTCAATCGCCGCTTCGGTGACGCCGTAGCTGTTCATGATGCGGATATTCGCACCAAATCGTTCTTGCAGCACCCGGTAATCCGTCACGCTGCAGCTATCCGAGCTGGTGATCAGCAGTTCCAGACTGCTCATGTCCAGCCCCTGTTCATGCACATGCTGCATAAACGGTACGATCAGGGCTGGAGTCGATTCGAACACGGTAATCTGATAATCGCGAATCCATCCGTACAGACGGCTTGGATCAATGCGGTCGTCTTTCGGACAAATGACCATCGTGCCCCCGTTATAGAGCGTCCGTGCAATATCCCCGACGAACACGTCGAAGGAGAAGCTGGCTAGTTGCAGCAGTCGTACCGGGAACTGGTTCAGACGGTAATCCCGGCGATACGCTGCAGCCGTATTCACCAAGCTGCGATGCTCAATCATGACGCCCTTCGGACGTCCGGTTGTGCCAGAGGTGTAAATCACATACGCCAGATCGTGCGGTTCATTGATCGGTTCAACATCCGTCGTATCCCCGGTGTACAGTGACTCATCGTCCAATGCCAGTACGGTATGCAGACGCAACCCTGTTGCCGATTCGGATGCTGCTTCGCTGTCAGACTTCGAATCTGCTTTCAAGCTCACACCTTCATTGAGGCGGTCGCTTTCCATCGTTTCAGCGCTAACCGCTGTTTCCAACTCACCCTCGGTCTTTCCTTCGCCCAGAGCCCCTTGGCTTTCACTCAGCCATGCCTGGGCACGCTCCTGCAAACTGGTTTGCGTGAGCAGCACCGTCACACCGCTATCCTCCAGCATGAAACGAATGCGTTCGGACGGATAGTCTGCATCCAGCGGCACATATGCGCCTCCAGCCTTCCATACCGCCAAAACGCCGACCAGCATGTCTACCGAGCGTTCACTCCAAATGCCGACAATCGATTCGCGTCCGATACCTTCATTTCGCAATCTACGCGCCAATTGGTTCGCACGCTCGTTCAATTTCCGGTACGTAAGCTGTTGCTCCTCGTACACCACCGCCACGTGATCTGGTACAAGCTGGGCCTGTTCTTCCACAAAGACATGGAATAAGGCTTCTGCTTCAACCGCAGTAACATCCGATACGCCTACATCTCCAAAACCATAGAGGATTTGTGCTTTTTCCTCGACAGTTACCATATCCAAAGCGGCCAGTGGCTGCTTTGGATGCAGTGTAATGGCTCGTACGAGTTCAGTAAAATGCTGTGCAAAGCGCGCGATGGTCTCAGGTTTGTACAGCGCCGTGCTGTATTCCAGACTGCACAGAATGCCTTCTGGCTGCTCTACAGCATCCAAGGTCAAATCAAATTTGGACGTATGAACGTCCGTCGGATACGACTTAAAGGTCAGCCCTTCCAGCTCGAACTCCTGCTGCTCAAATGTTTTCAATTCAAACATCGTATCAAACAGCGCATTCCGGCTCGTATCCCGCGTTACATTCAGCTTTTCAACCAGCTCTTCAAACGGATATTCCTGGTGCTCATACGCACTGAGCGCATGCTCTTTGACCTCTTGCAAGTAGTCCAGGAACGTTTTATCACCAGACGGATAATTACGGATCGCCAGCGTGTTCAGGAATACGCCTACTAGGCTACTGAGCTCCGCATGTGGTCTTCCGGCAATCGGCGTGCCGACGATGATGTCCTCTTGACCCGTGTATTTATGCAAGAGTGTGCTATACGCTGCAAGCAATACCATGTACAAGGTGGATCCGGTTTGCGCGGCCAGCTGCTTCAACTGCTCGCTGTCCTCCATGCAGATCGCAAACTCAAATCGAGTTCCTTCCAGACGCTGTACGGCGGGTCTTGTAAAATCCGTTGGCATATCCAGTGCCGGAATTTCACCAGACATGGTGTTCAGCCAATAGCTTTCTTGCGCACGAAGACGTTCACTTTGCATATCTGCATGCTGCCAAACGGCATAGTCCTTGTACTGAATACGCAGTGGCGGGAGCTCCTTGCCTTCGTACAATTGAGAGAACTCCTGCACGATAATTCCTTCCGTGACGCCATCCGAAATAATATGGTGCATGTCATAGAGCATAACGTGACGCCCCGGTCCGTTTTCGATCAACTGAACCCGCAGCAACGGAGCTTGTGCGAGATCAAAGGCACGTACAAAGTCCTGTGCGTACTGCGGTGTCTCTTCTTCGCTTGCTTGCACATACTCCACGCTGAATGGGACGTTAGATTCAATCCGCTGAATCACCTCGCCATCCACCATCTCGAATCGGGTTCGCAGGGTTTCATGACGGGCAATCAGCTGGCGGAAGGCTTGTTCCAGTCGCTCTTTATCCAAGGAGCCTTCGATCATCAAAGCTCCTGGCATGTTGTAGCTCACCTCTCCACCTTCCAGATGACTCAGCACGTACATCCGTTTTTGCGCCGAGGAAACGGGATAATAGTCGCGCTCCTCCGCCACAGGTATGGATACATACATTTGCTGGGCCTGATCTTCACCCATCACCTGTACCAATTGCTCAATCGTCGGATATTGGAAAATATCTCGCAAGGCCAGCTTGTGATTCAGCTCCTGATGGATTTTCGCCATCAGGGTGGTGGCACGCAGTGAATGTCCTCCCACTTCAAAGAAGTTATCCTGGATGCCTACCCGCTGATGATTCAGAACGCTTTGCCAAATACGTACCATCTGCTCTTCCAGCAGGGTCCGCGGCGCAACATACTCCGTACCTCCTTCGAGGCGCGCTTCCGGTGCTGGCAACGCTTTGCGGTCAATTTTCCCGTTTGGTGTCAGCGGGAATTGATCCAGTGGTACGACATACGTCGGGATCATATAACCCGGCAGTTTGGGCTGGAGTGTGCTGCGCAGCTCCGGCAAATTCAGCGCCTCCGAGGCGACGACATACGCGCACAGATCTTTGTCTCCGTTTTCGTTTTCCCAGGCGGTAACGATGGCTTTCTCAATGCCATCCACAGTCAGCAGCTGCGCTTCCACCTCGCCCAGTTCAATCCGGAAGCCCCGGATTTTGACCTGATCATCCATCCGACCGATAAAGTCTACATTGCCGTCCGGCATCCACCGCGCCAAATCGCCTGTGCGGTACAGGCGTTCGCCCGGTACGAACGGGTTCGCCACGAATTTCTCGGCTGTCAGATCCGCACGGTTCAGGTAGCCCCGTGCCACCCCAATTCCGCCGATGCACAGCTCACCCAGTACGCCAATCGGTACCGGATTCAGCTGGCTGTCCACGATGTAGAAACGTGCGTTCAGCCATGCCTGACCAATCGGCACATGGCCGCTGCTTGGCAGCTTCGACAGCTCTTCATCATAGAAGCTGGAGTCAATCGCCGCTTCCGTGACGCCATAGCTGTTCATGATGCGGATATCTGCGCCAAACCGTTCTTGCAGCACCCGGTAATCCGTCACGCTGCAGCTATCCGAGCTAGTGATCAGCAGTTCCATGCTGCTCATGTCCAGCCCCTGTTCATGCACATGCTGCATAAACGGTACGATCAGGGCCGGAGTCGATTCGAACACGGTAATTTGATAATCACGAATCCAACCGTGCAGACGGCTAAAATCAAGTCGGTCGTCTTTCGGACAAATGACCATCGTGCCGCCGTTATAAAGCGTCCGCGCCATATCCCCGACGAACACGTCGAAGGAGAAGCTGGCCAGTTGCAGCAGTCGTACTGGGAACTCGCTCAGACGATAATCCCGGCGATACGCCGCAGCCGTATTCACCAAGCTGCGATGCTCGATCATAACACCCTTCGGACGTCCGGTTGTTCCGGAGGTGTAGATCACATACGCCAGATCCTGCGGTTCGTTGATGTGATCAACGTCTGTCGTATCTCCGGTGTACAGTGACTCATCGTCCAATGCCAGCATGATTTGCAGACGCAACTTTGTTGCCGATTCAGATGCTGCTTCGCTGTCAGACTTCGAATCTGATTTCAAGCTTAAGCCTTCATTCAGGCTGTCTCTTTCCATCGTTTCAGCGCTAACTGCCGTCTCCAGCTCACTCTCAGTCTGCCCTCCGGCCAAGGCCTGTCGGCTTTCTTCGAGCCATGCCTTTGCTTGCTCCTGTAAGCCGATTTGGGTCAACAGTACCGTCGCACCACTGTCCTCCAGCATGAAACGAATGCGTTCGGACGGATAATCCGCATCCAGCGGCACATATGCGCCTCCAGCCTTCCATACTGCCAGTACGCCGACCAACATGTCTACCGAGCGCTCACTCAAAATGCCGACAATCGACTCGCGTCCGATACCTTCATTTCGCAATCTACGCGCCAATTGGTTCGCACGCTCGTTCAGTTTCCGGTACGTAAGCTGTTGCTCCTCGTATACCACCGCCACATGATCTGGTATAAGCTGGGCCTGTTCTTCCACATAGGTATGGAACAGGGCTCCTACTTCAACCGCAGCAACATCCGTTACGCCCACTTCTCCAAAACCGTAGATGAGTTGCTCTTGTTCCTCATCGGTTACCATGTTCAAAACTGCCAGTGGCTGCTGCGGATGATAGGCAATCGCTCGAACGATTTCCGCAAAATGCTCTGCCAATCGCGTCATAGTCTCCCGCTTGTACAGCGCTGTGCTGTATTCCAGACTGCACAGAATGCCTTCCGGTTGCTCTATCGCCTCCAAGCTCAGATCAAACTTGGCCGTATGATTTTCCAGTGGATAGGAGCTTAAGCTCAGCCCTTCCAGCTCGAACTCCTGCTGCTCCATTGTTTTCAGCTCAAACATCGTGTCAAACAGCGCATTCCGGCTCGTATCCCGGGTTAAATTCAGTTTTTCAACCAGCTCTTCAAAAGGATAATCCTGATGCTCATAAGCATTAAGCGCCTGCTCCTTGACCTCTTGCAGATACTCAAGGAACGATTTGTCGTTGGATGGATAATTGCGAATCGCCAGCGTGTTGATGAATACACCGACCAGATTACTGAGCTCCGCATGCGGTCGTCCTGCAATTGGCGTACCGACAATCATGTCCTCTTGGCCTGTGTATTTGTGCAAGAGTGTAGTGTACGCCGCCAGCATCACCATATACAGGGTAGAGCCGGTCTGGGCAGCCAGTTCTTTCAGGCGTTCACTAACCTCACGCTCCAGTACAAATTCGACCGTATCCCCTGCTGTACTCTGTACCGCTGGGCGGGCAAAGTCCGTAGAGAGATCCAGCACAGGCAGTTCCCCTCGGAAGGTGTTCAGCCAGTACGCTTCCTGACGCTGCATCCATTCCTGATGGGCTTCGCTTTGCTGCCATACGGCATAATCTTTGTACTGAATCCGCAATGGCGCCAGCTCTTCACCGCCATACAAACGGACAAACTCATCAGTCAGGACCTCCAAGGACACCCCATCTGAGACGATATGGTGCATATCGAGCATAAGCAGATGTTGGGATTCCTGTTCTACTCCTTGAACGCCCAGATCCACCAAGCCTACTCGCAGCAGCGGCGCAGCTTTGAGATCAAACGGACGGACAAAGCGCCGCACCAGCTGTTGCGCCTCTATGTTGACCCTGGTGTACGTATCTGTAGTTGTGTCCTGATCTGTATCCGCAATCACATCTTCTGCCTGTATCTTCGTATATTCCACCTCGAACGGTACGGTGTCCTCGATCCATTGCATCGGCTCATTGTCCACCAGCTCAAAACGGGTACGCAAGGTCGCATGGCGGGCGATCAGTTGACGGAATATATGTTCCACTCGTTTCACGTCCAGCGGACCGCTCACTTGCAGCACCGACGGCATGTTGTAGTTCACATCCTGCGGATCGAACTGATGCAGCACATACAGTCGTTTTTGCGCCGAGGATAGTGGATAGAAGCTACGCTCTTCCGTTACCGGAATGGACGCATACGCCACTTGATCCAGCCCTTCCAGCACGGCTGCCAATTGTTCAATCGTTGGTGCTTCAAAAATACTGCGCAGAGGAAGCTGCTTGTTCAGCTCTTGGTGAATCTTCGAGGTTAGTGTCGTCGCCCGCAGTGAGTGTCCACCGATCTCGAAGAAGTTTTCCTTCACGCCAACTTGCGCCAGGCCCAGCACATCCTGCCAAATTTGCGCCAGCTTCACTTCCACCCACGTCCGCGGCGGGACATAATCGGCTCCGCTTTGCAGGCTACCTTCCGGTGCTGGCAGTGCCTTGCGGTCGATTTTGCCATTGGGACTCAGTGGCATCTGCTCCAGCTGTACAAAGTAGGACGGCACCATGTAGCTTGGTAGTTCCTGCCCCAGCGCACTTCTCAGCTCGCTGGCACTGATTTCTTGCCCGGCGACATAGTAGGCCACCATGTGTTTTTGTCCCGTTTCGTCCGCACGAGCCATGACCACGGCTTCGCGTACCGATTCCACTTGGAGCAACTGCGTTTCGACCTCGCCCAGCTCAATCCGGTACCCCCGGATTTTCACCTGATGGTCGATCCGGCCCAGATATTCAATGTTCCCGTCCGGCATCCATCTCGCCAAATCGCCGGTACGGTACATTCGCTCATACCCTGCTTCCCCGCCGGCAAACGGATCAGCTACAAATTTCTCGGCCGTCAGCTCCGGACGGTTCAGGTAGCCGCGGGCTACGCCGACACCGCCGATGCACAGTTCCCCTGCCACGCCAATTGGCTGCAATTGCTCCGTGCCTTCCTTGACGATGTACAGACGAATGTTTTGAATCGGTTTCCCGATAGGAATAACCGAATAGGCTCCATCAGGCTCGCAATCGAAGTACGATACGTCCACCGTCGCTTCGGTTGGGCCATACAGGTTGACCAGCTTCGCTCCGGTCAGGCTCGACACGAGCCGCTGGAACCGGGCCACATGCTGTGGCGGCAACGCTTCACCACTGGCAAAGACATGGCGCAGTGTGCCCAGCTTCGCTTGCATCACTTCTCGTGGCTGCTGTTCCACATACTCCAGGAACGCATGCAGCATGGCTGGTACAAAGTGCATCGTGCTCACGCCATCGCGGGCAATCGTGTCGACGATGTCTTCCGGGTTCTTTTCCCCGCCGACCGACAGCAGGCTTACCTTTGAGCCGACCATCGACCACCAGAACAGCTCCCACACCGACACGTCGAAGGTGAAGGCGGTCTTTTGCAGGATCGTATCTTCTGCACCCAGGCCGTAGCGATCATGCATCCACAAAATCCGGTTTAACACGGAATGGTGCTCCACCATTACACCCTTCGGTTTTCCAGTGGAACCGGAGGTGTAGATGACATAGGCGACATGATGCGGCCCAGCCAGGGGCTCCAGATTTGAACCATCTTCGTGGTAAATATTCTTGCCAGCCTGCTCCTGACGATCTAGCACCAGCACCTGACCGTCGAAACTCCGTGATGCTTGCTCCGCCAGATGCGATTGCGTCAGCACCAGCTTCGCGCCTGAATCCTCCAGCATAAAGCGGATGCGGTCGGCCGGATATTCCGGATCGATCGGTACATAAGCTCCGCCTGCTTTGAGGATCGCATAGATACCTACGATCATGTCCAGCGAACGATGGACCAGAATGCCTACAGGCTGATCCGGTTCAACCCCTTGCGCACGCAAGGTGCGTGCGAGACGGTTGGCTCGCTCGTTTAGCTCACGGTAGGTCAACATCTCCGACCCGAATATTACCGCTGCCTGATCCGGTGTAATTGCTGCCTGCTGCTCAAACAGTGCGCTTAGCGTTTGATCCTGCGGATAGGCTGCCGCCGTATCTCCCCACACCTGAATGATCTGTGCCTGTTCTTCCGGTGTCACCAATTCCAGCTCATCCACACGGATATGCGGATTGTTCACGATTTGCTCGATGACATGCAGTACATGTCCCTGCATCCGCTCGATCGTAGACCGATCGTATACATTGGCGTTGTATCTGAACATGATGCGGAAGGTTTCATCCGGCATCACAATCAAGTCCAGATCATAGTTCGTCTGCTCAACAACCTCTACATTCGTAATGTCAAATGCAGACGGACGAACTTCACCCAACTGCTCGACTTGCTCCTCTACCGGGTAATTCTCAAATACCATAATGTGATTAATCAGATTTTGCTTCTGCTCGGTCAGCGCCTGGATTTCATATAGCGGGAAGCTGTCATATACTCCCGAAGCCAACGCTTGCTCCTGCGTGTTCCGCATGATGTCCACAAACGTGGCATTCCGCTCACTTTGAATCCGAACCGGGATCGTATTAATGAACAGACCGATCATATTTTCTACACCCGCAATATCCGTCGGACGTCCAGATACGACACTGCCGAATACAACATCTTCATTGTTATTATATTTCTGCAAAATAACGCCCCACACGCTCTGCATCAGCGTATTAATCGTGACCTGCTGCTGCTTGGCAATCCGGTACATGGCTTCGCTCCACGTTGGATCCAGATCTACCGTTACTTTTTCAGAAACATATTCGCTGGCTTCGCTTGCTGTCGAGGATACCGCATGTTCCCTGCTGTCCGTCACGTGGTCTTTCGATGCAGTATCCGATCCAGGCAGCAACGTCTGCTGTTCAAAGCCTGCCAAATAGTTGCTCCAATACTCTTTTGCCGCACGTTCGTCCTGACGCTCCAGCCATTCGATATATTGGCCATACGGTGTGATCGGAGCCAGCTCCGGCTGTTTCTGCTCCAGCAGCGCAAAGTACGTACCAAACACTTCCCCGGTAACGAGCGATAAGCACCAGCCGTCCATGATGATGTGATGGAAGCTCCAGACCCAGTGATACGTCTCTTCATCGGTCTGCCATACCTGTACGCGCATGAGTGCATCCGTACCGAGATCAAAGCCCCGAGCCTGATCCTCCTGCTTCAACGCCTGGATATACGCCTGTTGTTCTGCTGGCTGCATTCCGCGTACATCCTTGAAGGACAGATCGCTATCTTTGTGACGGAACACCAGTTGCAATGGCTCCTGACCGTGTCCGGTCTCAAACCGATGGAAATTCGTCCGCAGCGCTTCATGGCGCTGTGTCAGCAGATCCAGGCTCTGACGGAAAATAGCAACATCGAAGCTGCCTTTTTGATCAAACGAGGCTTGCTGGAAGTATGCGCCTGAGTCCGGTTCCATCAAGCTATGGAACAGCATCCCTTTCTGCATGGGAGAAAGAGCATACACATTTTCCAGTTCACCCACAGAAGCCGTTTGCTCCGTCAATTGCTCCAGTTGTTCCAACGACAAGCCTTTGAACAAGACATCGCTTGGCGTTAGTTTGCTCCGCTCTTGGGAGGCACAATGCTTGATGACTTCCTGCAAGCTTTCCCGTAGCAACTGCGCAAACTTTTCTACGTTTTGCTGATGATATACTTGGCTGTCATAGCGAATTTCCAGTGTCAGCACGCCTGCTGTAATCATGCCGTTCACATTCAGCGGCTGCTCCAGCACGGTATGATCACTCATTGGCTCTCCATCTGAATGCGAAGACAGCACGATATCGCTTTGTTCCAAATCCTGATCAAATTGTCCCAAATAGTTAAAACTGATCTCTGGCTGCAGGCTCCAGGAAGAGGTAGCATCATCCGAAGACATATACTTCAAAATACCGTAGCCAATGCCCTTATGCGGGACATGGCGCAGGTCCTCTTTTACCCGCTTGATGCGCTGCCCTACTTCTGATGTTCCATCCACATCCAGCAGTACCGGATACTGACTCGTAAACCAGCCCACGGTACGTGTGATATCCACATCTGGAACAATAGCTTCCCGGCCATGCCCCTCCAGATTGACCAGCACACGCTTCTGCCCGCTCCAGTTGTACAATGCGCTACCGAGTGCGGTTAACAGCAGATCATTGACCTCCGTGTTGTACGCACGATGTGATTCCTGAAGCAGCAACCGGGTTTCCTGTTCGTTCCAAGCCACGGTCACCGTCTCACTATCTCTGACCCAAAAAGGCTGTCCTGCTGCTTTATCTTGATCCTTAGGTAGCGATGCGACTGCCATGTGGGCAAGACGCTGCCAGTATTCGCGTTCGTTGTCGATGGCCGGACTGTTCGCATATTGAGACAACCGCTCTGCCCAAGCGGAGAACGAATCCGTTTTATAAGGCAAGCGAATCGCTTCTCCCCGAACGGCCTGCTCATAGCCAGTAGCAAAATCTTCAAACACAATCCGCCATGAGATCCCGTCTATGACCAAATGGTGAATGGCAATCAGTAAATGATCTCCATCCATGCAGCGGAAAAGTCCCAGCTTCACCAGCGGTCCTTCATCCAGACAAATGGAGCTTTGGATGGCATTGGCTTTCATCTCAATTGCGGCTGCCACCTCTGCCATGTTTTGCACCTTCGTCAAATCTACAACGTCCAGACTGTACAGCTCGCCTTCGTTCACACCGCGATTCCACGCCTCATAGCCCTGTTCGGTCTGACGGAAGACCATACGCAGCGCATCATGATGCTCCGTCACCTGGGTCACCGTGCGATGCAATGCATCTATATCAAAGCCTTCTGCTCGATGCAGCATCACCGACTGGTTAAAATAGTGCGGCTCTGCCGATGCTTGTCCAAAGAACCACTGCTGGATCGGGGTCAGCTTGACGCTGCCCGAAACCTCGCCCTGATCGGCCGTACGGCTAACTGGGTGTACATGACCGCTCAGCAGCGAAATGGACGGATATTGGAACAAATCCTTCATGTCCAGCTTGTAGCCCGCTTGCAGCAAGCGGGAGGATACCTGGATTGCTTTGATCGAATCGCCGCCCAGATCAAAGAAATTATCTAAAATACCGATGTTCTTCGTTCCTAATACAGACTGCCAAATCGAAGCCAACGTCTGCTCCAGTGCTGTGCGCGGCTCTACATAATCCGCTCCGCTTTGCAGACTGCCTTCTGGTGCTGGCAGGGCCTTACGGTCGATTTTACCGTTGGGTGTCAGCGGCATCTGCTCCAACTGAATGAAATACGAAGGTACCATGTAGTTTGGCAGCTCCTCACCCAGGAAGCTGCGCAGCTCCCCAGCGCTTACGTCTCTTTCAGCGACATAGTACGCCACCAGTTGGTTTTGCCCCTGCTCGTCCGCTTGGGCCAGTACGATGACCTCTTGCACGTCTTCCACTTTCAGAATTTGTGCCTCGACTTCGCCCAGTTCGATCCGGTAGCCCCGGATTTTTACCTGATGGTCGATCCGGCCCAAATATTCAATATTGCCGTCTGGCATCCATCTCGCCAAGTCCCCCGTACGGTACATTCGTTCATAGCCTGCTTCACCCGCCGCAAACGGGTTCGCTACAAATTTCTCCGCCGTCAGCTCTGGACGATCCAGATAACCACGCGCCAGACCCGGACCGGACACGTACAGTTCACCTGCTACGCTGACCGGCGCCAAATGTCCATGGATATCCACCATGTATACCCGGTGATTCGGCATAGGACGTCCGATGGAAATGAGCTGTCCTGCCCTTTCATCCTCGGATACCGGCCAGATGGACGTTGCCACCGAGTTTTCAGTTGGACCGTAGCCATTGTAATACGCCACTTGATCCTTCCACTTGTATACCAACTCGGTGGAAGAAGCTGAGCCCGCCGTGAACAAAATACGCAGGTGTGGCATCCGTTCGGGATTCAGATACACCGCATAAGTCGGCGGCAAAGCGGCCACCGTGATGTGGTGATCCGCCATATATTGCTCAAACCGCTCGTAGTTCAAAATCGTTTCTGTCGTTGGCACGTACAATGTAGCCCCGCAGAACAAGGCTTGGAAGATTTCCCAGCAAGCCGCATCAAACGAGTAGCTGGCGAACAACAGCGCATGATCCGACGCACGAATCTTGAGCGTCTGATCAAAATACGTTTTCAGATTGCACAGCCCGTGGTGCTCCAGCATCACGCCCTTCGGCTGCCCGGTTGTACCTGACGTGTAGATCACATACGCCAAATCGTTTGGACCAGACAGCGGCTCCAGGTTGGAACCATCCTCGTGGTACACCGATTGTTCCCCATCCAATACCAGCACTTGACCGTCGATAACGGCTTTGTCCACCAGATGACTTTGTGTCAATAGCAGCTTCGCTCCCGAGTCATCCAGCATATAGCGGATACGTTCCTCCGGATAGGTTGGATCGATAGGAACATAGGCGCCTCCGGCTTTTAAAATCCCGAAGATGCCCACAAGCATGTCCACCGACCGCTCGGTCATCAGACCCACCAAACGATCTTTCGTCACGCCTTGACTGCGCAAGGTACGCGCTAATCGATTGGCGCGTTCATTCAGCTCACGGTAAGTCAGCGCTTCTCCTTCAAAGAACAAGGCTGTCTGCTCTGGCGTCTGTGCCGTTTGCGCCTCGAACAAGCCGTGAATCGTTTGCTCGCTTGGATAGGCTACCGCTGTATTGCCCCAGACCTCAACGATCTGCTCGCGTTCCTGCGCGGTTATCATATCCAGCTCCTGTACACGGATGTCCGGCTTCGCAGTCACCTGCTCCAGCAGCTGCACCAGATGACCTCGAATGTGCTCTACACTTTCCCGTTCAAAGGCCAGGGCATTATAGCCAAAGCTCATGTGGATGGTATCCCCTGGCAGCACCACCAGGTTAAAGTCATAGTTGGTCTGCTCGACAGACTCGGCTCCTGTGATGGTGAAGCTGGATGCCTCACCACTACCTAATTGCTCGATTTGTTCCTCTACCGGATAGTTCTCAAAAATAAGAATATGGTTGATCAAATCCTGCTTAAGCTCCGACAGCCCCTGAATTTCATACAGCGGATACGTATCATACACATGGGAATCAATCGATTGTTCCTGGACGTGCTTCATCACGCCCGAGAATACACTGTCCTTATGACTACGGATACGTACTGGAATCGTATTGATAAACAGGCCAATGATATGCTCCACATTCGGAATGTCTGCCGGACGTCCAGATACTACGCTGCCAAACACGACATCATCAGTACCATTATATTTTTGCAGCAAAAGGCCCCAAACGGTCTGCATCAACGTATTGACGGTGACCTGATAACGCTTGGCTATGTGCTGAATACGAGCGGTTAGTTCCGCGCCCAAATCAAAATCCAGACGCTCCGCCTGATACCCCGTTTTGCCCTGGATTTTTGCCTGTGGCAAGCGGGACTGCTCCTCATATCCTTCCAGCACCTTGCTCCAGTAGCTGGATGCGGCCTGACGATCCTGCTGTTCCAGCCATTCGATATACTGACTGTACGAGGTTACAGGGGCCAGTTCCGGTTGTTTATGAGCCAGTATCGCAAAATAACTTGCAAACACTTCGTTTGTCACCAGCGACAAGCACCAGCCGTCCATCACAATATGGTGGAAGCTCCATACAAAACGATACGTCTCCTCACCTGTGCGCAACACAGCGACACGCATCAAGGCGTCTTGTGCCAGGTCAAAGCCTCTTTGCTTGTCTTTACGCGTAAATTCGAGCATGTATTCGTTTTGCTGCTCGTCCTCCATGTCCCTTAAATCTTCAACATACAGTTCGCTGCGCTTATTCCGGTACACGACCTGAAGCGGTTCATCCTTCCAGCCGCTGTAGAAGTTCGTGCGCAGTACCGTATGCCGCTGCACCAAGACATCCAAACTGGCTGCAAAGGCAGCAATATTAAACTGTCCTCGCAGATCAAAGGAGGCCTGTTCAAAATACGCGCCCGATTGCGAATCCATCAGATTGTAAAAGAGCATGCCCTTTTGCATTGGCGTCAGTGCGTACACATTTTCCAGCTCACCGATACGTGCCGCTTGTTCCGCAATCTGCTCCAGCTCTCCCGTTGTCAAACCTTTGAAGGACACATCACTTGGGGTCAGTTCCGGCTGCTCCTGAGCGGCGCAATGCGCAATGACCTCTTGTAAAGCGGATTGCAGCAGGCTCGCCACACGCTCCAGCGTTTCTTTGCGATACTGCTTACGGCTGTATGCGATCGTCAAACGCAGCGTGCCTTCCGAGATCATTGCGTTCAAATCCAGCGTGTACAGTAACGGTGAATGGGCATCCTCTGTTTCCCCTGCACGGTAGGAGGACAACGTGATTCCACTGTTTTGCAGATCCTGATCGACCTGACCCAAATAGTTAAAGCTGATTTCCGGTTCTGCTGCGATCGTGTCCATTTCATCTGCAGGCAACGCAGAGGACAGGTAACGCCAAGTGCCATAGGTCAGCCCTTTATGCGGAATACGCCGCAATCCTTCCTTCGTTTCTTTAATCCGCTCTGCCAGTGTCATTTCCTTGCCGGTCTCCAGCAGCACTGGATACAAGCTCGTAAACCAGCCTACTGTACGTGTAATATCCACCTCTGGCAAGATCGCTTCCCGACCGTGTCCCTCCAGGTTCACCAGTACATGGCCTGCACCTGTCCAGTTGTGCACCGCGAGTCCCAGCGCGGTCAGCAGCAAATCATTGACCTCGGTGTTATAGGCGCGATGTGCATGCTTCAGCAGTTGCTGGGTTTCAGCTTCAGTCCACTCTACTGTCAGCACTTCGCTATCTGCATTCACGGAATCCTCGTAGGCAAAATCCTTAGGTAGCGGCGCAGCTTCAGCTTTGACCTGTTCCAGCTGCTTCCAATAGACTTCATCCGGTGCAGCCTCAGGACGGTTAGCATAAGAGGATAACTCCCGTGCCCAAATTTGGAAGGAATCTGTTTTATATGGCAATCGTACGGACTCGCCCTGGATCGCCTGCTCGTAGCCTGTCGAGAAATCTTCAAACAGAATCCGCCACGACACTCCGTCCACCACCAAATGGTGAATAGCGATCAGCAGATGGTCGCCCTCCGCTGTGCGGAACCATCCGAGTTTCACCAAAGGTCCTGCGGACAGGTCCATGCTGCTTTGGATTTCCGTTGCCTTCGCTTCCAGCGCTTCCGCATAAGCGGCCCGTTCACGGTAGTCCACCGTTTCCAGTGTATATAACGTGCCTTCCTCTACATGGCGAGTCCAAGCTGTATAACCAGCGGAAGTCTGATGGAATACCGTACGCAGCGCATCATGATGCTTCACGAGGTGATCCATGGCTTGGCGAACCGCTGTCTCCTCAAAACCCTCGGCGCGATAGAGCATAACCGCCTGATTAAAGTGCTGTGGACGCTCGCGCTCCTGCGCAAAGAACCAATGCTGGATCGGAAGTAGCGCCGTTTCCCCGCTGACTTCTTCCTGATCTGCCATACGACGGACCTCATGCATATGCGGTGCCAGGGCTTCAACGGTTGGATACTGGAACAAATCCTTCATGTCCAGCTTATAGCCAGCCTGGAACGCACGGGAGGCGATTTGGATCGCCTTGATCGAATCACCGCCCAGGTCGAAGAAATTGTCCAGAATACCGACCGTCTGCAGCCCCAGTACCGACTCCCAGACGGCTACCAAAGCGCGTTCTTGCGCCGTACGCGGCTCTGCATAATCTACTCCGGTTTGCAGACTGCCTTCCGGTGCCGGCAAGGCCTTGCGGTCGATTTTGCCATTCGGTGTCAGTGGCAGCTGTTCCAGTTGTACAAAGTACGATGGCACCATGTAGCCTGGCAGCTCCCGTCCCAGCTCACTTCTTAGCTTGCTGGCATCGACTTCTTGTCCCGCGACATAGTAGGCCACCATGTGGTTTTGGCCCATTTCGTCCATACGGGCCACGACCACGGCTTCGCGTACCGATTCCACCTGGAGCAGCTGCGATTCGACCTCGCCCAGCTCAATCCGATAACCCCTGATTTTCACCTGATGATCGATCCGGCCCAGATATTCAATGTTGCCGTCCGGCATCCATCTCGCCAAATCGCCGGTGCGGTACATCCGTTCATAGCCTGCTTTGCCTCCGGCAAACGGGTTCTCTACAAATTTCTCGGCCGTTAGTTCTTCGCGTTTCCAATAACCACGGGCTAATCCTTCCCCTGCAATACATAATTCGCCCGGCACACCGATTGGCTGCAATCCCCCATCCGCGTTCATGATATATATTTGGGTATTCGCGATAGGACGTCCGATATTAATTTGATGAGCATGGGTCAGTTCCTGTACAGTCGACCAAACTGTCGTTTCTGTAGGTCCGTACATATTGTAAATGCGAGGGCCGTTTATCTTTTGCAGATCTCCCAACAGCTTGGACGGTAGAGCTTCACCCCCGACCATAATTGCCTTCACGCTTTGCAGTGCGTGGGAACCTGTTTCATGACCCAGTAGCATTTGCACCCGCGATGGTGTCATTTGCAACATCTCAATATGATGATGAGTAATCAACTCACCTAGTGCCTGAGGATTCACCTGATGCTGGCGGTCGCCAAGCACAACCGTCATGCCACCCAGCAGAGGCAGGATGGTTTCCAAGACAAAAATATCGAATGAAATGGTCGTCAGTGACAAAATGGTTTGACTCGTTTCAAAGTCAATTGCTTCGCGCATACCTGTAATAAAGTTGATTACTGAGCGATGCTGGAGCATAACCCCTTTCGGATTTCCAGTTGAACCAGAGGTATAGATGACGTAAGCCAAATGCTCTGGGCGGGCAATCGCCTCCAGGTTGCTGCTTTCTCCCTGATACAATTCT
Organism: Paenibacillus sp. lzh-N1; assembly: GCF_002872435.1. NCBI lineage: Bacteria > Bacillati > Bacillota > Bacilli > Caryophanales > Paenibacillaceae > Paenibacillus > Paenibacillus sp. lzh-N1. The sequence continues at coordinate 4,907,435 of NZ_CP025696.1, forward strand.
GCATCCTCAATAAATATTGCATTGGCGTTGCAATGGTGCTCTTCCAACAGATCACGACTGGTCAGAAGCACTGTGGCCTCGCTATCTTCCAGCATGTATTGAATACGAGATGACGGAAATTCGGGATCAATTGGCACATATGCACCGCCTGCTTTTAGAACGGCCAGCAGACCTACGATCATTTCCACTGAGCGATGCACCATCAGGCCGACCAGCTTATCAGGTCCTACCCCCTGTGCTTGAAGTATTCGTGCCAATGAGTTGGCTCGTTCATTCAGCTCCCGATAAGTCAGACTCTGATGTCCAAACATTAATGCTACCTGATCCGGTGTCTGTGCCACCTGTTCCTCGAACACCGCACTTAATGTCTGATCCTGTGGATAAGCTGTTGCAGTATCGCCCCAAACCTGAATAATCTGCGCTTGTTCTTCCGATGTTATCAATTCCAACTCACTCACACGGATATTCGGATTCTCCACAATTTGCCTAATGACATGCTCGATATGACCCTTGATGCGCTGCATTTCGGACCGGTTATATACCAGTTCATTGTATTCCAGCAGGATCGTGATATCCTCGTCAGGCACGACAATCAGGTTAAAATCGTAGTTGGTTTGCTCTGCAATTGCCACATTGGCTATAGATAAGCCTGTATGTGCGTCTGCTTCGCCGGAATCAATCGCCTGAGATATCTTTTGCCCGATCGGATAGTTTTCAAAGACCATAATATGATTAATCAGGTCTTGTTTTTGTTCAGTTAGCGCCTGAATATCGTAGAGCGGAAACGTGTCATATGGACCGGAGCTCAAAGCCTGTTCCTGTGTACGCTTTAATATTTCAGCTAATGTTGCATTCCGCTCACTGTAAATGCGTACCGGAATTGTATTAATGAACAAACCGATCATGCTCTCCACGCCTGCGACTTCTGCCGGACGCCCGGATACCACACTACCAAACACGACATCCTGATTATTATTGTATTTCTGTAAAATAACACCCCACGCACTCTGTAAAATCGTATTAATTGTTACTTTCTGTTGCTTTGCAATACGCTTCAATGCGGTACTCCGCTCTTTACCTAACCCAAAGGTCACCTTCTCCAAAACATAGCCTGTATCCGAACGCCCGTCACTTCCGTCTGCATCCTCATTCTGCACTGTTACAGAAGCCTGCGCTTTCTCACCAAGTAACAAGGTCTGTTGCTCATAACCCGCCAAATAGTCGCTCCAATAGCGAGCCGCTTCCTGCGCTTTCTGCTGTTCCAGCCATTCAATGTAACGGCTATATGGTCTGACAGGTGGTAGTTCCGGCTGCCTGTTCTTCATCAAAGACGAATACGCACTTAGCACTTCTTCCATGACAAGTGACAGACACCAGCCGTCCATCAGGATATGATGGAAGCTCCATACAAATCGGTATGAGCAATCCCCTGTACGGAAGACAGCTATACGCATCAGCGCATCCTTGCCTAAATCAAAGCCTCGAGCTTTGTCCTGAGTCACAAATTCAGCTACAGTGTGTTCACGCCCTCTGGCATCCTCGTAACGGAAGCTCGGATTTTTATGACGATAGACAACCTGCAACGGTTGACCATACCAGCCACTGTAGAAATTTGTCCGGAAAATTGCATGACGGCTTACGAGCAGCTTCACGCTTTCCTCAAACATGCTCGGTTCAAACTCTCCTTCAAGATCAAACGTCAACTGTTCAAAATACACTTCGGTTTGTGTATTCATCAAACTATGGAACAGCATACCCTTTTGCATTGGCGTTAGCGGGTACACGTCTTCCAATTCCCCAACCGTCTTTGTCTGCTCCTTAATCGTATCTAATTGCTCCAAGGTCAGACCTTTAAACAGTACATCACTTGGAGTCAATTCGTTCTGCTCCCTTGCAACACAGTGCTCGATAATTTCAAGCAGATTGGCTTTTAGCAGGTTAGCCAGCATTTGGATGGTGTCCTTACGGAAGACCTTGCTGTTATATCGAATATCCAGTTTCAGGATACCGTTGGTTACACTCGCGTCCACAATGAAATCGTATTTCATCTCCAGCTGACCACTAACGACCGATCCAATCGAGTAAGGTGACATACGGATATCACTGTTTTGCAACTCCTGATCAAACTGTCCGTGATAACTCAAGCTTACCTGTGGCTCGGCAAAAGCTTGATGTTGACCGAGATTCAGTGCATCTGCTTGCTGACCCGTGGCTTGGCCGGATTCATTCAAATGTCTCCAGATTCCGTAGCCAATTCCCTTATTCGGGATATCACGCAGACTCTCTTTGACCTGTTTGATGCGTCCCGATAAAGTAGAATCACTGTCGATGTTCAACCATATTGGATATTGAACCGTAAAGCAACCTACCGTACGAGAAAGGTCCGTATCTGGTAAAATGCCCTCACGTCCATATCCTTCCAAATTGATCAGGCTACGTTCATGACCGGTCCATGTGTACAGCATCATGCTCAAAGCTGTCAGCAGCAGATCGTTCACTTCCGTGTTATATGCGCGGTGCGCTTGCTTCAATAGCCGTTCTGTCTCTTCTTCCGAAAGCTTAACGACCATTTTACCCGTGTCAGCCAAGATAAATTTGCCATCCTGTGCTTGATCTTCAGGCAAGCGTACCTGGTCAGCCAAAGCGGATGCGTTCAGATGCTCCCAATAGGCGCGTTCGCCTTCCAGTGCTGCACTATTCGCATAGGTGTACAGTCTTTGAGACCAGGAACGGAACGAGTCCGTTTTATCCGGTAACTGAAGCACTTCTTGATGGACGGCTTTCTCATAGACTGTGGCTAAATCCTCCAACAAAATGCGCCACGATCCCCCGTCTGCCACCAAATGGTGGATGGCTATGAGCAAATGATCCCCATCCGCACAGTGGAACAAACCAGCTTTAAATAGCGGGCCTTCATGCACATAAATACTGCTTTGAATTTCGCTGACTTTCGCCTCAATCGTCGCACTAAGCAAGGCTTCATCAGTGACATCTCTAAAGTTCAATACATCCAGATGATACAATTCGCCCTCATGTACTCCACGGTTCCATGCTTCATAGCCTTGCTCCGTCTTTCTGAACACCATACGTAATGCATCATGGTGCTCAGTTAGCTTCATGAGCGCCTGACGTAGAGCGGATTCGTCAAAGCCCTGCTCCAGATGCAGCATAACCGCCTGGTTAAATGGATACGCATGCACTTGCCCTTGTTCTGCAAGCCAGTATTGGGTCGGCGTTAGCGCCACTTTCCCCGTGACCTCGCCTTGCTCGGTCGTTTGCTTGTCCGCTAACCGAAGATGCGGAGCCAGCTCCTTCACATTTGGAAATTTGAACAAGTCCTTCATATCCATCTTGTACCCGGCTTGAAGCAGTCGGGAAGAGAATTGAATCGCCTTGATGGAGTCGCCGCCCAGATCAAAGAAGTTGTCTAAAATACCGACCGTTTGTACGTTCAGAACGGACTGCCAGATTGCTACGAGTGCCCGTTCGGCTCCAGTGCGCGGCTCTACATACTCCGCACCGCTTTGCAGACTCCCTTCGGGTACCGGCAGAGCCTTGCGGTCAATTTTGCCGTTTGGACTCAGTGGCATCTGCTCCAGCTGTACAAAGTAGGATGGTACCATGTAGCTTGGCAGTTCTCGGCCCAGCTCACTTCTCAGCTCACTGGCACTGAGTTCTTGCCCCGCAACATAGTAGGCCACCATTTGGTTTTGGCCCGTTTCATCCGCACGAGCCATGACCACGGCTTCTCGTACCGATTCCACCTGGAGCAGTTGCGTTTCCACCTCGCCCAGTTCGATTCGATAACCCCGAATTTTTACCTGATGGTCAATCCGTCCCAAATATTCGATGTTCCCGTCTGGCAACCATCTCGCCAAATCGCCTGTGCGGTACATCCGCTCATAGCCTGCTTCCCCACCAGCAAACGGATCGGCTACGAATTTCTCAGCCGTCAGCTCCGGTCGGTTCAGGTAACCGCGGGCTACGCCGACACCGCCGATGCACAGCTCACCCGCAACCCCAATCGGCTGCAATTGCTCTTTGCCTTCCTTCACGATGTACAAACGAATATTTTGAATCGGTTTCCCGATGGGAATAACTGTATATTCTTCATCCAGCTTGCAATCGAAGTACGATACGTCCACCGTCGCTTCCGTCGGGCCGTACAGGTTGATCAGCTTCGCTCCTGCTAGGCTCGACACGAGACGTTGGAACCTCGCCACATGCTGCGGTGGTAAGGCTTCACCACTGGCAAAGACATGGCGCAGCGTGCCCAGCTTCGCTTGCATCACTTCCCGTGGCTGTTGCTCCACGTACTCCAGGAACGCATGCAGCATAGCAGGTACAAAGTGCATCGTGGTCACGCCATCACGGGCAATCGTGTCAACGATGTCTTCCGGGTTCTTCTCCCCGCCGACTGACAGCAAACTCACCTTCGAGCCGACCATCGACCACCAGAACAGCTCCCACACCGACACGTCGAAGGTGAAGGTGGTTTTTTGCAGAATTGTATCCTCCGCACTCAAGCCGTAGCGATCATGCATCCACAAAATCCGGTTCAGCACGGAATGGTGCTCCACCATTACACCTTTCGGTTTTCCAGTGGAACCGGAGGTGTAGATCACATAGGCGACATGATGTGGCCCCGACAACGGCTCCAAGTTGGAGCTATCTTCGTGGTAGATGTCGTTGCGTTCCAACACCAGCACCTGGCCGTCGAAACTCAGCGATGCTTGCTCGGCCAGGTGCGATGACGTCAGCACGAGTTTCGCTCCCGAATCCTCCAGCATAAAGCGGATGCGGTCGGCCGGATATTCCGGATCGATTGGTACATAAGCTCCGCCAGCCTTAAGGATCGCATAGATGCCTACGATCATGTCCAGCGAGCGCTGCGCCAGAATGCCTACCGGCTGTTCCGATTCTACTCCTTCTGTGCGCAAGGTGCGTGCAAGACGGTTGGCTCTCTCGTTCAGTTCACGATAGGTTAAGGATTGATGCTCCCAAACGACAGCTACATGATCTGGTGTGCGTTCAGCCTGCTCCTCAAACAGCTTTTGGATCGTCTGATGGCTTGGATATGCTGAAGCCGTCGCATTAAACGCTCCTGTAATCTGCTGCTTTTCCGCTGCTGTGACTAATTCCAGCTCTTCAACCCGAACATGCGGGTTGAGCGAAATTTGCTCCAGCAGGCGTGCTAAATGCCCATGCAGACGCTCAATACCTGCTTGATCAAAGCTGAGCGCGTTATACATAAAGCGAATCTTGATGCCTTCTCCCGGCATAACAGCTACGTTCAGATCGTAGTTGGTTTCCTCTGTAGCCACCACGTTCGAAATCGTAAATTTATCCTGTCCCTCGCTACCTAACTGTTCTACCTGCTGTCCCACCGGATAATTTTCAAATATCATAATATGATTGATTAAATCCTGTTTCTGCTCGGTCAGCGCCTGAATTTCATACAACGGGAATGCATCGTAGGCATTGGAAGCCAGCGCCTGCTGCTGGGTTCGTTTCATCAGCTCGACAAAGGTTTCACCTTGTTCAGACTGCACACGCACTGGAATGGTATTAATGAACAGCCCGATCATGTGCTCCACGCCTGGAATATCCCCTGGGCGACCAGACACGACGCTACCGAACACGACATCCGTACTGTTGTTATATTTTTGCAACAGAACGCCCCATACGGTCTGAATCAGTGTGTTGATCGTGACCTGATTTTGCTTCGCCACCCGTTCGATCTGAGTAACCAGCTCTGGCTGGAAGTTACATTCCAGATCTTCAGCGACATACTCCCCGGATTGTAAAGATTTCGACTGTGTTTTTTGCTGTGGAAGCGTAATTTGCTGCTCGTAGTCCGCCAGATACCCACTCCAGTATTGCAAGGCCGCCTCACGGTCCTGACGCTCCAACCATTCGATAAATCGGCTGAACGGCGTGACTGGCTCCAGCGCTGGCTCATGACCCGCGCGCAGTGCCAGATAGCTACCGAATACCTCCTGTGTCATAAAGGACAAGCACCAGCCATCCATCAAAATGTGATGGAAGCTCCAAACAAAGTGGTACGTTTCATCCCCGGTTTGCAAAATGGAAACACGAATGAGTGCATCCTCTGCCAGATGGAATCCTTTTGCTTTATCTTCGATGACAAAAGCTTCAACACGAGCTGCTCGCTCCTCTTTCTCCAGTCCGCGCAAGTCTTCATAATATAATTGTCCGCTACGATTGCGGAAAACGACCTGTACAGGCTCATCCTTCCAGGAGTTGATAAAGTTCGTCCGCAATGCCTCATGACGCTGCACGAGCAAATCAAAACTTTTACCGAAAGTAACCACATCAAAACGCCCGTTCAACTCAAAGGTGGCCTGCTCAAAATAAGCCGCCGAATTCTCATCCATCAAGCTGTAAAAGAGCATCCCCTTTTGCATCGGCGTCAAGGCATATACATTTTCCAGCTCGCCCAGATCTCGCGTATCTTCCACCAATTGCTCCAGCTCGTCCAGCGTTACATGGTTTAACAGGACATCACTTGGGGTCAGCACCGTTCTTTCTTGGGCAACACAGTGATGAATCACCTCACGCAAGCTGGATGCCAGCAGCTCTCCAAGCCGTTCAATCGTTTCATGACGGAACTGCGTTGTGCCGTAGCGAATCGTGAACATCAACTCGCCATCTTCGATCACTCCATTGATATCCAGCGCAAAATCCATAGTCGCGTTCGTGCTGACAGGCACACCGATAGAATAGGTGGAAGGCTCCAGATCATTGCTTTTATAATCCTGATCGAATTGGCCCAAATAGTTAAAACTGATCTCAGGCTGAGCCTGTAACCGCACGCCTGCTTTCTCCAGCATATTCATATCCGACAGGTATCGTACAATACCATAGCCGATGCCTTTTTGCGGAATATGGCGCAGCCCTTCCTTGATCCTTTTGATCAGACGAGCGGTATATCCCCCTTGTCCCAAACTTCCATCCAGTACAACCGGGAACTGGCTCGTAAACCAGCCGACCGTGCGCGTAATATCCACATCCGGTACAATGGCTTCCCGTCCATGGCCCTCCAGATTGACCAGCACCCGTTCGGAACCAGACCAGTCATAGACTGCTTTTCCGAGCGCAGCCAGCAACAGGTCATTCATTTCCGTGTTGTACGCGCGATGAGCTTGTTTGAGCAGCTGCTCGGTTTCCTGCTTCGTCCAGCGGACCGTCACAACCTCACTGTCTCCAAGCCGTGCATTGTCATTTGCAAAATCCTTCGGCAAAGGCTTCACAAGGCTAGCTTCTGCTTGTTCGATATGCTGCCAGTAAGCAAGCTCCCGCTCCATCGTCGCACTGCTGGCATAGGCTGACAGCTGTTTGGCCCATACCTGGAATGAATCTGTTTTATGCGGCAGTCGGATCGCTGTGCCGGTTTGACCTGCAACAGCCTGCTCATAACCGGATGCCAAATCTTCCAGTAAAATACGCCACGATACACCGTCCACAACCAAATGATGAATGACGATTAGCAAATGGTCGCCCTCAGCGCAGTGGAACAGACCAAGCTTCACAAGTGGGCCCTCACTCAAATGAATGCTGGCTTGAATTTCACTCGCCTTGGCTTCAACAGCGGTGGATTCGTCTTCCACTGCGCTGAAATCTACAATGTCCAGCGTGTATAGCTCGCCTTCCGCTACACTGCGGTTCCAAGCGACATAGCCCTGCTCCGCCTCACGGAATACCGTGCGCAATGCGTCATGATGCTGGACCATACGGTCCATCGTACGGCGCAGCGCGTCGACGTCAAAGCGCCCAGCTCGATACAGCATCATCGCCTGGTTGCTGTGGTGCAGGTCAGCCGGCTGCTGCTCGAAGAACCATCGCTGAATAGGTGTCAGTTCCACCGGGCCTACTGCCTCTTCCTGACTGGCCATCTTGCCATCTGTACGAAGCAAAGGACTGAGTGCCGCTACCGTCGGATTACTGAAGAGATCCTTCATGTTCAATCGATAGCCTGCTTGCATCAATCGGGACGAGACTTGCAAGGCTTTGATCGAATCGCCACCCAGCTCAAAGAAGTTATCCTGCGTGCCTACGGCTTCCACGCCCAGTACTCCAGCCCATACCGCAGCCAGTACTTGCTCCACTGTGGTACGCGGGGCTACATAGGCTGCTCCCGTATAGATGCTGCCTTCCGGCTCCGGCAAGGCCTTGCGGTCGATTTTGCCGTTGCTGGTCAGCGGGATGGTCTCCAGTCGCATCAGACGTGCAGGCACCATGTGTGCTGGCAGTCCGGCTTCCAGCTCGGTCTGTACTTCCTCCATCCGCAGCTCGGCTTCTCCCGTGATGTATCCGCACAAATATTTGTTTCCACGCTCGTCCGTCCGGTCGATGACTACGGCTTGACGCACACCTGGCACTCGCTGGATCGCCGTTTCAATCTCGCCCAGCTCAATCCGGTATCCCCGGATTTTGACCTGGTAGTCCATCCGGCCAATAAAGTCCACATTACCGTCCGGCATCCACCGCGCCAAATCGCCTGTGCGATACAAACGTTCCCCCGGTACGTACGGGTTCGCTACGAATTTCTCGGCGGTCAGGTCCGCACGGTTCAGGTACCCCCGTGCCACGCCAGCACCGCCAATGCACAGCTCACCCAGTACGCCGATCGGCACCGGATTCAGCTGGCTGTCCACGATGTAGAAGCGTGCGTTCAGCCACGCTTGACCAATCGGCACATGGCCGCTGCTTGGCAGCTTCGATAGCTCTTCGTCATAGAAGCTGGAGTCAATCGCCGCTTCGGTGACGCCGTAGCTGTTCATGATGCGGATATCTGCGCCAAACCGTTCTTGCAGCACCCGGTAGTCCGTCACGCTGCAGCTATCCGAGCTGGTGATCAGCAGTTCCATGCTGCTCATGTCCAGCCCCTGTTCATGCACATGCTGCATAAACGGTACGATCAAAGCTGGTGTCGATTCGAACACCGTGATTTGATAATCACGAATCCATCCGTACAAACGGCTTGGATCAATGCGATCATCTTTCGGACAGATAACCATCGTGCCGCCGTTATAGAGCGTCCGTGCAATATCGCCGACGAACACGTCGAAGGAAAAGCTGGCCAGTTGCAACAGTCGTACCGGGAACTGGTTCAGACGGTAATCCCGGCGATACGCCGCAGCCGTATTCACCAAGCTGCGATGTTCGATCATGACGCCTTTCGGACGTCCGGTTGTACCGGACGTATAGATCACATATGCCAAATCGTGTGGTTCATTGATAGGTTCAACATCCGTGGCATCCCCGGTGTACAGCGACTCATCGTCCAATGCCAATACGGTATGCAGACGCAGCCCTGTTGCTGGTTTGGATGCTTCTTCGCTGTCAGACTTCGAATCTAATTTCAAGCTTATGCCTTCACTCAGGCTGTCTCTTTCCATCGTTTCAGCGCCAGCCGCTGTTTTCAATTCACCCTCAGTCTGCCCTCCGACCAAGGCCTGCCGACTTGCCTCCAGCCAACCCTGTGCACGCTCTTGCAAACCGGTTTGCGTTAGCAGCACCGTCGCACCACTGTCCTCCAGCATAAAGCGAATCCGTTCGGACGGATAATCCGCATCCAGCGGCACATATGCGCCTCCTGCTTTCCAGACCGCCAATACACCGACCAGCATGTCTACCGAGCGTTCGCTCAAAATACCCACAATGGACTCGCGTCCAATGCCCTCATTCCGCAATCTGCGAGCAAGCTGGTTTCCACGCTCGTTCAGCTCGCGGTACGTAAACTGCCGTTCCTCGTATACAACGGCCACGTGATCCGGCACAAGCTGTGCCTGTTCTTCCACATAGGCGTGGAACAACAAATTAGATTCTTTTTCATCAGTCCACGCAGCTACGCCTACTGATCCAAAACCATCGATGATTTTTGCTTTTTCCGCAGCAGTCACCAATTGAAGCTCATCTACCCGTGCATCTGGTCTGTGAATCGCTTCTTCAATCATATGCAGCAAATGCTCACGGATTTGCTCTACAGCTGCACGTTCCAACACCTTCGCGTTGTACTCCAAATGGAAATGAATTTCATCACCCGGCACAACCGTAATGTTGAAATCATAGTTCGTTTGCTCTGACATGGAAGCATTGGCAATCGTAAAGCCATTCGCGCCACGGCTACCCATCTGCTCCATGCGCTGTTCCACCGGGTAGTTTTCAAACACGATAATATGATTCACTAGATCCTGTTTCTGCTCGGTCAGGGCCTGAATGTCATACAACGGATAGGTTTCATAGGCACGGGAAGCCAGTGCCAGCTCCTGGATCTGCTTCATTAACGCAGCAAAAGTCATATCTTTCTCACTGTGAATCCGTACAGGAACCGTATTAATGAACAACCCAATCATTTTGTCTATGCCCGGAATATCTGCTGATCTACCAGATACGACACTGCCAAATACCACATCCCGGCTGTTGTTATACCGCTGCAGTACAACGCCCCACGCTGCTTGCAAAAGTGTGTTGACCGTCACTTGCTTCTGCTTAACCAGCTTGTTCATCCGCTCCGTCACTTCACGGCCCAGTGTAAACGAAAGCTTGTCCGCTTCATATGCTTTTGCGTGACCGTCCAGCTGTTTGACCTGCGGCAATACCGTCTGCTGCTCAAAGCCCGCAAAATAATCGCGCCAGAACCGTTCAGCCTCCGTTTTGTCCTGCCGATCCAGCCATTCAATGTATTCGCTGTATGGTGTTACCGGGGCAAGCTCCGGCTTGCGGTCTTCGAGGATAGCAAAGTACGTATTAAATGCTTCCCCTACAACCAGGAACAAGCACCAGCCGTCCATCAAAATATGATGGAAGCTCCATACAAAACGGTACGACTCCTCGCCTGTACGTAAAATAGACACCCGCATCAGCTCGCCTGAGCTGAAATGAAAGCCTTCGGCTTTGTCGCGCTCAGCAAAATCAGCAATGTATGCGTCCTGCTCTTCTTGTCCCATCAAGCGTATATCTTCAAAACGGAACCCGGCAGGTTTGTGGCGGTACACTACCTGTAAAGGCTGTTCATTCCAGCCGCTATAAAAATTCGTTCTGAATATTTGATGGCGATCCACCAGTTGATTGAGGCTTTCGGCAAAAGCCTCCACTTGAAAGCTGCCTTGTAGATCAAATGTCGCCTGCTCAAAATATGCCCCGGATTGCGGCTCCATTAAGCCGTGGAACAGAATGCCTTTTTGCATGGGTGTTAACGAATAAATGTTTTCCAGTTCTCCCGCAGTAGCCGTCTGCTCTACAATATGATCCAGCTCTCCGGCCGTCAGTCCTCGGAAGGACAAGTCGCTTGGGGTCAGCTCCGGCAACTCTTTGGCCACACAGTGAGCCAATACCTCACGTAAACTCTCCTGAAGTAAATCAGCCAGCTTTTTGATTGATTTTTTCATGAACATTTTGTTGCTGTAGCTGATCGTCAGTTCCAGTGCGCCGTCTGTGATCATGCCGTTGATATCCAGCGCATACCGCTTGGTCAATGTGTCACTCATGGAAGCCCCGATGGAATAAGGAGACATGCGGAATGCATTATTTTTCAAATCCTGATCGAATTGTCCGAGATAGTTAAAGCTGATTTCCGGCTCGGCAACAAAAGTTGCTTTCCCTTCTCCGTCAGCAAGATATCTCAAAATCCCGTATCCAATCCCTTTATGCGGCAAACGGCGCAGCCCTTCCTTGACGTTCTTGACACGCTGTCCCACATTCCGGTCCTCGCCCATATCCAGTACAACTGGGAATTGGCTGGTAAACCAACCGACCGTGCGCGTAATATCCATATCCGGCAAAATGGCTTCCCGTCCATGACCCTCCAAGTTTACAAGCACCTGACGGATGCCTGCCCACTCCTGAATGGCGATGCCCAAAGCTGTCAGCAGCAGGTCGTTTGCTTCTGTATTGTAGGCACGATGAGCTTGTTTCAAGAATTGTTCCGTTTCTTCGACCGTCCACGCTACGGTCAGTGTTCGATCATCACGAAGCTGTGGCTTGGCGTGAGATTTACGAGTGTAATCCTTAGGCAATGCCTCTTGAGCAGCACCAGTTCGCTCCACCTGCTCCCAATACGCACGTTCCTTCTCCAACGCGGCGCTGTTCGCATAAGCTGCCAGTTGATCTGCCCACAGGCGGAAGGAATCCGTCTTATTCGGCAAGCGGACAGACTCGCCCCGTAAAGCCTGCTCATAGCCGGATGCCAGATCCTCCAGCAAAATACGCCATGACACGCCGTCGACCACCAAATGGTGGATCGCCACCAGCAAATGGTCTCCATCGATGCAACGGAACAGACCCAGCTTCACCAGAGGACCTTCATCTAGACGGATGCTGCTTTGGATTTCGCTGGCTTTGTTCTCCAGCAAATGAGCAAAGTCAGACTCCGTGGTATAATCCATCACTTCGAGGCTATACAGCTCTCCTTCTTGCACGCCACGGTTCCATGCTTCATAACCACCGTCTGCATTCTGGCGGAATACGATGCGCAAAGCATCATGATGCTCGACAATGCGTTGCAGTGCTTGATGAAGCGCCGTTTCGTCCAAACGATCCTCACGGTGCAACATCAGAGCTTGGTTATAGTGTTCAGGATGGGATGGCTGCTGTTCAATGAACCAATGCTGAATCGGTGTCAATGCCACGTTTCCTCTGACTTCTCCTTGATCGGACACGCGGGTCACCCTCTGCACCCGTCCATTCAGCTCAGCAATCGTTGGATACTGGAACAGCTCCCTCATTTCCAGCTTGTAACCATTTTGCAGCAGTCTTGAAGACACCTGGATGGCCTTGATCGAGTCGCCGCCCAAATGAAAAAAGTTATCCAGAACACCAATCTGTTCGATACCCAGTACAGATTGCCATACCGATACCAATGTCCGCTCTACCTCATTACGAGCGGCTACATAATCCTCGCCGGAATCCACGCTTCCCTCCGGCTGCGGCAACGCACGCCGATCCACTTTGCCATTTGGTGTCAATGGCAATTGTTCCAGCTGTACAAAATACGACGGCACCATGTAACCCGGCAATTCCTGACTCAAGTCGCTTCGCAGCTCACTTGCTGTGATATCCGCAAGGGTGACCACATATGCGCAGAGCTGTTTTTGTCCCTGCTCATCCTCACGTGCAATGACGACAGCTTCTTGCACTGCCTCCAGCTTCAGCAACTGCGCTTCCACCTCGCCTAGCTCAATCCGGTAGCCACGGATTTTCACCTGTGCGTCGATCCGTCCTTTGTATTCCAGCGTTCCGTCCTCATTCCAGCGCACCAAATCGCCTGTACGGTAGCAGCGCTCACCGCTGCGGAAAGGACTGTCTATGAACTTTTCAGCCGTTAAATCAGGACGATTCCGGTAGCCACGTGCCACCCCGTCGCCGCCGACGATTAGCTCACCCCATGCCCCTACAGGCTGAAGCTGCATGGAACGGTCTACAACATACGCTGTGGAGTTGTAGATCGGACGCCCGATCGGTACCGCTTCCGATTGCACGCCAGCAATTGCATGAGTTGTAGAAAAAGTTGTATTTTCCGTTGGGCCATAGCCGTTGATAATCCGTAGGGACGGATGAGCCTCCAGCACCCGGTTAATGTGCGGTACGGATAACACATCACCGCCGACCAGCAGTTCTTGTACCCCCTCGAACAACTCCAGATCCTGCTGGGATAGCTGGTTAAAGAGTGGCGCAGTTAGCCACATTGTCGTAATACCATGGCTGCGGACAGCTTCCTTGAGCTTCGGAGCGTCCAAAATAACATCCTGACTTACCAGTACAAGCTGTCCTCCATTCAGCAACGCACCCCAAATTTCGAAGGTGGACGCGTCAAAGACAACGGCACCAGTTTGCAAAATGCGCGTGTCAGCACCCAGTTGCGCATAGTTTGTATTTTTCACCAAACGCACGACATTGCGATGCTCTACCATAACTCCTTTAGGCTGTCCGGTCGTACCCGAAGTGTACATAAGATAGGCTAGTCGATTGCCAAATGTATGTGCTCCAGTAGTACTGTCTACGACAGACGAAGAAGATTCTTTTAAATTCTCATTTTTCAGATTTAAATAATGGGTAAAATCTGCATGACTAGCTTCGTTTTGTTCCCCATGTATGTTATTCACGTCTTGGTTATTCTTTGTCCCGTACACAGCGGCATCACTCAGATCCAGCACAATTCCGGTGTAATCCTCCGGTTGCTGTTCCGCATGCTGCACCAGCAGCAACTCCGCCCCCGAATCTTCCAACAGGTAGCGCACACGTTCAGCCGGATAATCAGGGTCAATTGGCACATATGCGCCGCCCGCTTTGAGAATCGCAAGCATACCAACGATCATATCTGCGGAACGCTCTGCAACGATACCTACAGTTCGCTCGACAGTAACACCGTGCCCGCGCAGCGTGTGAGCCAGTCGATTGGCTTTTACATTCAATTCGCCATAAGTTAAATAGGCATTGCCAGACACAACTGCTGTCTGATTCGGTGTACGTGCCGCCTGTTCCTCAAACAGCTCATGAATGCCTGCTTCGTGTGGATATTCCACTGTTGTAGCATTGAATACGTCGACGATTTCCGCCCGTTCTTCCTCACTGATCAGCGACAATTCCTGTATTCGCTTGTGTGGGCCCTGTACCATATGCTCCGCCACACTCAAAAATTGTCGAATAATTCGAGCAATTTCCTGCTCACTAAACAGCTCGGTACGATAATCCAGGTATAATACGAGTCTATCGTCATCCAGCATTTCAACCATGTGAATATCGAAGTCATTCACTGTATCTCCGCAGAAATCGTTATCCACCTGCTGAATCGCTTCATCAAAACGAGAGAAACTCAATGTACGGTACTGAATGGATGCCCCAAACAGACGCTGGATGTCCATACTGCTTTGCTGTTCACGTAAATCTTGAATAATTTTGTTGTACGGGTAACGCTGATGCCGCAAAATGGACGCCTGCTCCTTCCCTACACCCTGTAAGAAGGCCAGCAGTTCGGATTCCGGTTCGACCAGCAGACGCGTAGCCACGGTGCTGACGAACATGCCGATGGTATCCTTTTCTTTCTTAGACGTACGGTTGGCATAGAGTGTTCCTACAGTTAAGTCCTGCTCACCCGTCACTTTATGCAAATAAATATACAGAGCGGCTAGGAAGAACGTGAAAATACTGATTTTATGTTCCTCGCAAAAAGCCGTAACACCACGATACAATCCATGTTCCAGTATAAAACTCTCCCGGCGTGCAGCTGTGCTCAGTGTCAGCGGGTTATATGATTTTAAACCTGTGGTCTCTGGCAAATCAGCAAACTTTTCCGTCCAATACGTCTTGTCCTTTTGATAGCGATCAGATTGCTCATAGCTTTGCTCTACCTGAATAAAATCCAGATAAGGATTGCCTTTGGTTGATGCATCCTGTCCTGTACCGTGCACAATATCCATATAATGTCCAGTGATTTCATTAATGGCCTGATTCATGGACACGCCGTCCGAAATAATATGATGCATTTTAAAATTAAACCAGGTTTCTTCTGCCCCTAACTGCAAAATAACAAATCGGTACAGCTGCGAATTCAACAATGAGAACGGCTGTGGATTATGGCGCTTTAACCATTCATTCGCTTCTTCCAGGGTTACTTGAAGCGTTTCAATACTTTCCGCTGTAAACGGCTCTACATATTGATATGGGATTCCATCCTGAGCAGTGATTTTGATACGGAAAGAATCGTTTTGGGCAATCACCCGGTTCATTGCTTGCTGCAATGCATCTATACGAACAGTTCCTCTGATTTTTACAGTAGCAATAATGGTTGAAGTGTTCCGATGAGGATACAAAAGCTCCGTGTACCAAATACGTTGCTGTGGCTGGCTTAAGGAAAACAATTGAACATCTTGCTTTGTCATCCGTCTCTCTCCTCGCAAAATAGATATTTGGTAAAAAGAAAATTCGCATATTTATGCGGTTTGTTCCTCGGGATGCTTTCGAAACTGAAGCTCATACAGCTCCGCATAATGACCTCCCTCAGCAAGGAGCTGGTCATGAGTTCCCTGTTCTTTGAGCTCGCCATCGGCAAGGACACAGATCGTATCCGCCCGTTCAATCGTAGACAATCGATGGGCAATAACTAATGTGGTGCGATCCTTCATCAGCTCATCTAAGCCCTGCTGAACTTCGTATTCCGACTCTGCATCCAGGGCTGAGGTCGCTTCATCCAGCAGCAAAATCGGTGCATTTTTGAGCAGAGCACGGGCAATCGCAATCCGCTGTCTTTGTCCGCCGGACAAATTAGCTCCGCGTTCACCGACAATCGTGTCATAACCCTCCGGAAGCTCAGCTATGAAGCCGCTGGCATAGGCTGTTTTGGCCGCAACCTTTACTTCCTCATCGGTGGCATCCGGTGAGCCAAAACGGATATTATCCGCTACTGTACCATGGAACAGTGTAGCCTCCTGTGGTACATAGGCCATCAATTCCCTAACCTCATCCAACCGAAATTCTTCTGCGAAGCGGCCGCGAACTCGCAGCACTCCTTCATCCGGTGGGTAAAATCCCAGTAACAGCTTCATCACTGTGCTTTTGCCACCCCCACTCGGACCAACAATCGCGGTTACCTGCCCTTCTGGCACGACCAAGTTCAATCCTCGCAGCGTTGGACGGTCTGGCTGATAGCCAAAGGTAATGTTATGCAGTTCCAGCGCAGCCGCAGTCTGTTCAATGGCGAGGTCTGAACCCACAGTCTCGACACCGCCATAAGATTCCTTAGGTTCACGGGCGGATGAAGCTGATACCTCCAGATCGATAAGCCCGGTTACTGATCCCTTCTGCTTCGCCGCAGGGAACTGTTCCTCTTCCTTCGACTCATTCAAGATTTCGCGGATACGCGCCAAGCCTGCCAAAGAGTTTTGTAACAGGGATACAGCCGCCCCCAGTTCCAAAAACACCGTTGAAATACCCGTTTGCAGCTGCACAATCTGTCCCAAAACTCCAAGTTCCATTTGCTTCTGCGAAACCAGGATCAATCCGGCAACAAGCACACCGCCCAATGTAATAAATTCAATGACAAAATTGCACATATCCTGCAAGCCCATATGACGTCCCTGTCGGATACTAATGCGATTTATGTCTTCGCTTGCATCGTTGCAAAGTCCGCCTACCTTTGCCCTGAGCCCAAACAACTTCACCGTCTGTAATCCGGAAAGCAAATCACTCAATCGTTCTGTAAATCTGCTCATCCGTCCCTGTAATTCTTCGCTCGTGTGTCGCATTTTCTTCGCGAAATGAGCATTTATCCAGGCTGAAGCCAAACCAAGTAAAACCGCCATAGCCCCAAATCGCCAATCCAGCACCATCAGAATGACTAATGAGCCTAAGAAAAGCGAAGTTTCCAGTATAATCGAGCGAATATGAACGGTATAAGCCTGCTCCAGCGCTTGCACATCGTTCGTCATGCGGGATACAAGATTACCCGAATGATGTTTTTCGGCTTTTTCATACGATAGCTTGACAACATGGCCGAATAGCTTCATTCGTACATCGGCAATCGCAAGCTTGACACAGCGTTTATACATATAGCTGCACACAGGGGAAATAAGACTTAATGCCAAAAATGTCCCGCTGACCAGATAGACCGCTCGATATAGCTCCTGTACATCGCCATTAACCGCAAAATTCAGCAGATTATGCACCACAAAAGAAAGCAAAATTGTGATGCTGGCATTGGTTAGACTGTTGCCAACCAACCCCGTAAAATACCATTTTCGATGCGGCTTCATCAGGGACATCAATTGCTTAAATTCATAAAACCCCTGCTTGAAGGTCACGACGCTCACTCCTTTCCTCAGGCAGTGAATACCCGTCTTCCTCCGTTTGCTGTCCTTCAAAATTTTGCAAATACAGCTTTCGGTACACACCATCACGTCCTAGTAATTCCTCATGTGTACCTGATTCCACAATGCTCCCCTGATCAAGTACGATAATGCGGTTCGCCTGGCGTACAGTTGACAGTCGATGAGCTATGACCAGTACCGTCCGGTCTTGCATGGCTGCATTCATTGCAATCTGTACCTGAGCCTCCGACTGGCTATCAAGTGCTGAAGTCGGCTCGTCCAGTAAAAGCAGCGGAGCATTTTTCAGCAATGCTCTTGCTATAGAAATACGCTGCTTTTGTCCGCCGGACAATCCGCCTCCCCGCTCGCTCAACAGAGTTTCATATCCCTCTGGTAGCTGAACAATAAAGTCATGCGCATGTGCCGCTTTCGCCGCCTCAACAATTTCTTTCCGAGTCGCCTCCAGACGGCCATATCCGATATTTTCTGCAATGGTGGCCGGAAAAAGCGACGGTTCCTGAGATACCATCGAGATATGGCTACGTAGGCTTGATAGGTTCCAATCTGTCAAATTCTTGCCAAATAATTGAACGGCTCCAGCATGTTCTCCAGGTTCATTAAATCCGCATAGCAGCTTGAAAATTGTGCTTTTACCGCCACCGCTGGCCCCAACAATCGCTACCGTTTCACCTTGTCCTACCTGAAAGCTAATATCCTTCAGCACCGAGTTCCCTTCGTTGTAGCCAAAGGTCAAATGCTCAAAGCTGACTACAGTAATGTCGTCCTTGCTTTCTGCATCGTCTTCCTTGAGATTTTGGCTTATTGTAGTGATTTTCCCGTCTTGCCGTTCATCCGGCCAATCCAGCACCTCAAACAAATGCTTCGCAGCTCCCTCTGCTTCCTTCATTTGTGAAATGATTGTCGGCAGCATGGCGACAGGCTGCAAGATGAACGAAATCAGATATAAAAAAAGGACAATGCCTCCAGCATTCAGCTCACCTTGTTGAATCAGATATCCCCCGCACACTATGACCAAAATAATTGGTGTCGCCAGCATCATCACACCTACTGGGGTGATGAACGCATAGCGTTTTTCCAGCCGCAGCCCACGCCGGATGACCTCCTCCGTAATCACCAAATACTTCTTCAACAGCACAGCCTGCATATTGAATGCCTTGACGATAGGAAGTCCTCCAATTGCATCCTGTCCCACCGCATTCAAATGAGCAATTTTCTCCTGAAGCTCCTTGGAGTATTTTTCAATTGGCTTGCTCATCAGTGAGGTGATAATCATTCCTACAGGCATAAGCGCAAGACTTGCCAAAACCAGTTTCCAGCTTGTCAGTAAAAGCAACGCTAATGATGCTGTAAACACAAGTGGCAAATAGAACAGATTAGCAAATTGCTGGATAAAAAAGTTCTGCAACAGCGCCGTATTGTTTGTTAGACGGGATACCAGATCTCCGGTGAACTTCCTCTCCACGCTAGAAACAGGTAAATCATAAAACTTATGTACGAGATCGCCTCTCAAGTCACGCAGTGCACTAACACTAAATCGTGCTGAAGCGTACCTCATCACAAACTTACAAGGCATTCCAATGACCGTCATACCAACAACTAGATAGATCATGTTCTGGGTGGAGGAGAATGTGCCCTGTGCCATTTGTTCTATGGCCTTACCCAAAATAATGTCAATAGCTGCCAAACACAAAGAAGAAATTACGGTTATAAAAACCCAAAGGTTATACGGTTTTATATAACGTGTAAGTCTCCTAAAAGCAGAATTTGCTCGAAACAAGGGCATCCCTCTTTTTCATTGCCCACACTTTATGCAGTGCGAACTATTTAGATTGGCGATGGACGTCGTTGAAGTAAACTCTGTGTCTGAAATGAATGAGTGCCTGTACAGTAAAGTTGGATTTTAATCTATGTTGGGAAATGCATCATGGTGGGTTGTTTTATCGGTTATTGCTGAGATGGTGATAGCGAAGTGCATCGTGATGTGTGGGACAGTCAACTCTGCCTAAATCGTGGTTGTAGAGTACTTGCGTTGCAAGCTGTATGAGCTGCCGCAGTGTGGGCCATCGGCGAGGATGCGGAAAGAATGTCCTCGACTGCACTCATAACCTCTTGCTCTTGTTCATGGATGAAAAAGTGATTGCCTTCGAACATCCGGACATCCATAGGTGACATCGTATGCTGCTGCCAGGCACGGAGTGAGTCTGTGCTAACCTCAAAATCCTTCGTTCCCCCTAGAACCGTCATCGGGCATGCCAGTGGATTTCCCGGCTGATAAACATAAGTTTCACATACCTTAAAATCTGCACGCAGACGAGGCATAATAATTTGCATCAATTCTGCATTTTGCAGCACCTCTTCGGGGGTGCCCTGCATCAAACGGAGCTCTTCGGTGAAAGAATCATCTGCTAAATCATGGAGTCGTTTTTTGGAGTATGGAATATGAGGGGCGGATTTGCCAGATACGATGATATGCACAGGTAGTTTTCCTGTTTTGCTGTACAACTGCCGTGCTGTTTCAAATGCAATCAGTGCCCCCATGCTATGTCCAAAAAAGGCAAACGGCTTATGCATGTATGGAGCCATAGCGGGAACCAACGATTGAACGATGTCTTGAAGGGTTTCCATTGGAGCTTCAATGGAGCGGGCCTCACGTCCTGGGAGTTGTATTGGCAACACAGTAATATCAGGTGCGAGCCTGGACTTCCAAGAGTTAAATATGTAAGCACCGCCGCCGGCGTAGGGGAAGCAAAATAATTGGAGTTTCGCAGTCGGTTGGACCTCTGTTTTCGCGAACCAAGATTGTGATCGAGTCGTCATATGAATTCCTCCATCCTCTATGAAGTAATAATTTTACATTAAATCCTTATATATCTTTTTTTCTTCCAACACTTTCTAGCTTTTTTAAATATACAAACTTTAAAACGGCTTGACATGGGACAAAAGTGCTAAATTACTAGACTTCATAAAAATAAACCAAAATCCATATTATGCTATTTGTTTCCAAACTACAAAAGCAACAATTTTACTTTTTCGCTCATTATCTGCCCATCACGATCTGCAAATTTGGCTTAAAACATAATTTCACATTTTCACGAACATTGTAAAACTAAAATCATTATGATTTACAATTACGCCTAAAGCCCTTATCCTATAACAATTTTATCTTTACATGCCTTTAACATAAATGTAACAAATTCAACCTGATATCATCCGACAAATTCCGACTTTTTCCGCATCTCCCTTCAACCTCCTATATAATGGAACTAATTTAAAACAACGACACACAAACCCAAATTAATAACTCTTTAAATTTTTAATAAACAGAGTTTTTTTGTAGTTCCAAAGAACTATATTATGCATAATTTTTTTTGACTCTTCGTCTAAAAAAATTAGTTCGAATTGATTTTTTCTCTTCCAAAGCTATGTTTTTTCTTTTCAAGCCCTAATAGAAACGTTTCAATTTCACTTCAAAAGTGCCTGTTTTTTTGAAATTTATATCCTTGCTTTTACTCTTTTATCCCCAAAAAACAGTAACAGCAAGTCTCCCTTTAGTCAGAGACTTGCTGTTTTATAAATTTATTATGATTAAATTCACCAGTGAAGGAAGTCTTGACTTCAAATTTCAAGAGGATGCCGCGGCTGCAAGCGTACCGGAAGAATCAGCTGTATGATGAATACTTCGCACGAAACGAATCGTTTTTGTATCTGAATGCATTACAACTGAATGGGTTTCAGCTCTGTGACCAGGCAGAGAACGAACCCCCTGCAACCACTCACCAGGCGTAACGCCTGTAGCGACAAACATCACGCCTTGGCGTCCGACCATGTCCTCCATCGACAGCAACGCCCCTGGATCAGTAATACCCATGCGTTTGCAACGTGCAATCTCTTCTTCTCCATGAGGAAGCAGACGGCCTTGTATTTCTCCGCCCATGCATTTCAGCGCGGCCGCGGCCAATACACCCTCAGGAGCGCCGCCAGAGCCGATATGCAAATCTACACCGCTATCCAGGCAGGTTTCAATTGCACCCATCACATCCCCATGACCAAGCAGCTTGATCCGAACGCCGCTTTCCCGCAGAAGCTGGATAATCCCGGCATGCCGTGAACGATCCAGAATCGACACCGTAAGATCGGACAAGGATTTCCCCAGTATGCGCGCTGCTTTTGACAATGTAGTCGGGATCGTGTCTTCTAGTGACAGCTTTCCAGCCAATGCCGGACCAACAGCTAATTTTTGCATGTACATATCCGGAGCGTGTAGTAGACTACCACGAGGTGCAGCAGCAATGACCGACAGTGCGTTATTCAAACCGTTCGCCACCGTTTCAGTCCCTTCGAGAGGATCAACAGCAATATCCATGGCCGGCCCTCTGCGATTGCCTACTCTCTCCCCGATATACAGCATGGGAGCCTCATCCATTTCGCCTTCACCAATCACGACCGTGCCGTCCATGGATACCGCATTAAAATGAGTACGAATGGCTACTGTTGCCGCCTCGTCCGCACTATTCTTATCTCCACGCCCTGTCCATTGTGCCGATTGCAGTGCCGCTGCCTCTGTTACCCGAACGAATTCCAATGCCATTTGACTCTCCATACCTATCCCTCCACCTCTCCTAAAAATAATTGTTACCCACAGGCAAATAATATTTCACGGCAGCTTTGCTGCCATTTTATATTTACACTCCTGTATCCCGTGATTCATATTTTCTTTATAAACGCTGCTTCTAAGTTGCTTCGCTTTATAGCATTCTGACAATCAAGCCTGCTGTCTCTTCAATTGCTTTATCTGTAACATCAATGACTGGACAATTCAGCTCTTTAAACAAAGACTGCGCATACGCGATTTCCTCTTCTACCCTCGTCGCTGTAGCATACTGCACATTATTCGGAAGCCCCATTACCTTCAGTCGTTCACTGCGTATTTTCAACAATAGCTCCGGCTGGATCGTCAATCCGAACACTCGGCCACGCTGAACATCCTTCAACTGAACAGGTGGTGTCAGCTCCGGTACAACCGGTATGTTGACTGTTTTATAACCTTTATGTGCGAGAAACATGGATAAAGGAGTTTTGGAAATACGAGACACCCCAAGCAATACTATATCTGCTTTGAGAATAGCGCTCACATCTTTGCCATCATCGTATTGAACCGCAAAATCCAGTGCCTCTACACGCCGAAAATAGTTGTCGTCCAGTCGGTGCAATAGACCAGGCTTCTCCTTGGGATCGTTATGAAACGTATCGGCAAACGCCTGCATCATCGGTCCCATAATATCGACAGCCCGCACATTCAGCCGAACAGCCTCCTCTTTCATCGCCTCTCTCAATTCCGGCTGTACCAGCGTATAAGCTACAAAGCCTTTACGCTCGGCAACTTCCTCCATTACCCGACTCAGCTCGTCTTCATCCCTCACATTCATAAATCTTTTGATCTCTGTGTCTGGTAACTCAAATTGGCGCATGGTCGCCTGTACGACAGCTTCTGCCGTCTCACCAATCGAGTCTGAACAGATCGCTATAAAATGACTGCTCGCCTGAACCATTCGATTCCTCCCATTAATCCTCTGCTACCATATCGAGCAACATTTTAATAATATTTGTCTTTGTAATACGTCCCACGACTTTCCAGTGTTCTCCTGGTTTGTCAGAATCCGAAGGGACGACGACAGGCAGACTGTCGATTTGACGGGCAATAATTTTGCGTGCTGCCTCTAGTACGGTATCCTCTGGGGAAACAGTGACCACATTCGCCTGTCGGGTCATCACAAGACTGACAGGAATGGTTGCTGCATTGGGATTGCCTAACGTGACCTTGAGTAAATCCTTGCGGGAAGCCACCCCTGCCAAATCTCCATCTTCATCGGTGACGATCAAATTGCTCACATTTTCCAAAAACAGAGCTACGACAGCTTCCTGAATTGTGGTTGTTTCACGTACGATGACTGGAACCCCGTGAAGATCACCGACCTTCATTTGCAAAAGCCGGAATTTTTCCTCCCGGTTCGGCGTACCCCGCTTTCCAACAAAATAACCGACCTTGGGCTTAGCATCTATGTAATTCAAAATGCCCAATTTGGATAGGTCGGTCCGAATGGTCGCCTTACTGAGATTAAGCATTTCCGCAATCTGGTCACCCGTAATCGGGGCATGCTTTTGTACGATGTTTAAAATTTCTACTTGTCTTGCCGTAAGGTCGATGATGAACGCCCCTCCTTTTTTGCTTGCGATCTGATATTGAATATAATACGTCATATATAATAATAAATCAACCTAAAAAAGCATATAAAACATCACATATATAAAATTAAAGTGGTTATTCATGTTTTTTTATCATTTAAAACACTTATTCCATACAAAAAACGGGCGCTTTATCCCCCCCCTCTTTCGAGTAAGGCAAAGCACCCGCTTTCTTATTCGTATCTTAAAGCATCAATCGGACGCAGCTTCGAGGCTTTGCGCGCCGGATATACCCCGAACAGCACTCCGACTCCCATGCAGCACAGAAAAGAGTACAGTACTGGCTCTATCGAATACACAATCGGCATTTGGACGAATTTCTCAAGCAGCTTTGCACCCCCAAGACCCACCATAACGCCGACCAGTCCACCCATTAGACTGAGAAAAACAGCCTCAGCCACAAACTGCAGCATAATATCACTGCGTTGCGCACCAATCGCTTTGCGAATTCCGATCTCCCTCGTACGCTCCGTGACAGACACCAGCATAATATTCATAATGCCAACACCACCAACGCCGAGCGCAATTGCAGCCACGCCGATCAGTAGCATATTCATAACCCGGTCAACCCCGGACACTGTTTTTAGGATTTCCGTCTGGGTCATAATTTGAAAATCATCGCCCTCTGATGGCTTTAGCTCATGTCTGACACGCAGCACCTGCCGAATTTGAGCACTTGCCTGATCAATCTTCTCCTCCGTTGTTGCAGAGGCATTCACCTGCTGAATGCTCATATTACCTAGTCGTTCCATCCCCGTTGTGATTGGCACATAGACCTGCTGTCCGCTATTATTCATATTTGAATTGGAATTAGCCAGCACACCAACCACCTTAAAGGGCAGTTGTTTGATCATAATGATCTCACCTACCGCTTTGGAAGCATCCGGGCCAAAAATATTACGGGCCGCATCACTCCCCAATACAGCCACATTCAATCGTTTATCCACTTCATAGTGGGTAAACGATCTGCCCTGAGCGAGCGACAACTTTCTCACATGAACAAATCCCAGCGAGGTCCCCTCGATTTGCCCGCTGACCTTATTGCGACTCCATGTAATATCTGCATTGGTCATCGCACTTGGCGCCACCTCGGCTACTGCTTTTTGCTGCTCTAGTGCCTCAATATCCTCCAAAGATATTCCTTTCGTCTGATTGAACGACATGGAACTTGACCCATCATATGGAGCATAAGGATAGATCATCAGCAGATTATTTCCCATACTATTGATCTGCGATGTAATTGTAGCGGTTGATCCTTTACCGATGGCTACAATCGCAATCACAGCGGCTACTCCGATAATAATACCCACCATGGTCAGCAAGGATCGCAGCATATTGGTTCGCAAACTATTGAGCGACACACGAATAATTTCCTGAAACTTCATGCCTTCACTTCCTCTGCCGCCATTCTTCGTTCCTCAACAGGCTGATCCTTTTCAATCCGCCCATCTCGAAAATGAATCAGACGCTTGGCGTATTCCGCAACCTCTTGATCATGAGTAACCAGTACAACCGTTTTCCCCTGATCGTTCAGTCGCTGAAAAATCCCCATGATTTCCACACTTGTTTTAGAATCCAAAGCTCCTGTCGGTTCATCCGCCAAGAGAATAACCGGATTGTTCACAAGTGCGCGTGCGATAGATACCCGTTGCTGCTGACCGCCTGACAATTCATTTGGCCTGTTATTCATCCGGTCGCCTAGACCTACGCTTGTGAGGGCATCCATAGCCCGCAAACGACGCTCCTTGGCAGAAACCCCCGCATAGATCATAGGCAGTTCCACATTCTCCAGAGCCGTGGATCGCGGAAGCAAATGGAACTTTTGAAATACAAATCCGATTTTCTGATTACGTATAATAGCCAGTTCATCCTCGCGGGCATCTAAGATCGAATATCCGTCCAAATAAAATTGTCCTGACGTAGGTAAATCCAGACAGCCGATAACATTCATCATCGTGGACTTGCCTGATCCAGACGGTCCCATAATCGCAACAAAATCACCGTCAGCAATATCAAGTTGAACCTCACGCAGAGCATGAATTTCCTGATCTCCGACATGGTACACTTTTTTCAAACCCTCAATCTGAATAACATATCTCATGCCCGTTTAAAAGCCTCCCTGCATGCCGCCCATTGCGGAAGGATCTGGCGGAGGTTCAGGGGCAGGCACAATAATCGTGTCACCCTCCTTAACACCGGACTTAAGCTCTACTCGGTCTGGCGTGTAAAATCCGAGTTCTACGGGCTTGAATGTGCGTGCACCCGGATTCGCAGCGTTATGAGCGGAAACATACACGCCATCCTGTCCTCCTTCGGATCTCAGGGCAGTCGCAGGAACGAACAGTACATTTTTGTGTACTCCCAAAATAACGGCCACATTCATAATCATGCCTGTTTTAAGCTTACCTTTCGGGTCATGAACAGACAGCTCCATCAGATACGTCGTCATCCCTTCATCCGTAGAGGCTTCCGGTGAGACAAATTGCACCTTGCCTGGAAACGATTTACCCGGATATGCATTGGTCGTCAACACAGCCGAAAGCCCCTTTTTGACCTTGACAATGTCGTTCTGACTTACCTTCACAACTACCTTAAGATCGTTAGAATCCGAGTTATTCATGACAATAAATGGAGCCGTCGGACTGGTTCCCACATCCCCGTTTACCTTCAAGATCACTCCGTCCCACGGTGCCGTGACCTGAAGCTTGTTCAGTTCATTTTTTTTCTGCTCTAGCTCAGTCGCCAGTCTTCGCACCTCTATCCGTGAGGACTGAATACTCGATGCATCAGCCGGAACCTGAGTCTTGCGAAGCTCAGCCAATGCGGCACGGTACCCGATTTCAGCCTCTGAAATGGTACGATGTTTTTGCGATATAATCTTGCGGAACTGTAAATCTAGATTATCATAGTCCGTTTGTGCTTTATCCAATGCTTGCTCTGCCTGCTCCAATTCACTGTTGGATACAGCCCCGGCATCATGTAAAAACTTTTGGTCTTCATATGCCTTCCGTGCTTGCTCCAACTGCTTTTGGGAAGCTTTCTTCTGACTTTCGGCCTCTTCCAACTCAAAAGATTCTTGCGCTGTATCGACAGCCATTTTGGCCCTAAGTACATTTGTTTTCTGAATTTCAATATCTTCCGCCTTCGGACCCTTCTCCAATTCAGCCAACTTGGCTTTGGATATCTCTAAAGAATCAGACGCACTTTGAATTTGCATTTTAATTTCTGAACTGTCCAGAAGCGCCAGCACTTGCCCTTTTTTGACCTTGTCCCCGGCTTTCACGTTCACCGCAGCCAGCTTGTTATCGCCTGCACTCGTAAAGTTCAGTTTCACTTCCTTGGATGCTTGCACGGTGCCGGACGTGTCCAGCTTCTCGCTCACATCGCCGCGCTCTACTTTAAACGTCTCGTCCTGAACTACAGGTGCTGCCTGCTCTTTCGGCATATTCAGATATACTGCTGCTCCGCCTCCGCCTACAACCAGTAAAACAATCGCAGTCCAGATCCACTTTTTTCTCCGTTTTCTCCGTAGCTTGATTAAAGCATCATTTAAAACCGTTTCTGCCAACGCCTTTTCCTCCCTATGTGCTCCATGGCTTGTTCAACGTATACTCATTTTGATCCAACTCGATCGCCAGCTCTTCCATTTGCCGTTCAATCTGGTTCACTTTCAACTGATTATTTTTCAATTCCATCTCGATAACCAGACCTCTGGCCCACTTTTTGCGTGATAATTCCAAGGCTTCTTTTGCCGTGCGCAAACTTTCCTCCAACTGTACGTATTTCTTTTGGTTTTCCTTAACCGTGGCATACAAATTGCGGAGTGATTCGGCAAAATCCTTTTGACCTTTGGCAAGCTCCTCTTTGGCTGTATCGACATCCATTTTAGCTAGATCGTAAGCACCGGCGCCGTTGTTAAAATCAAAATATCTTACATTAAGTTCCGAAGTTTTGATACTATCCTCCAGCTTCCACAAATTTGGATTCATGTCTGTCAGCTGTTGTATATGTAATTCGATATCCAGCTTCTTCGGTTCTTTGTACACAGGTCGATCCACCATTTCATAGGCTGTCCCGTTAGGCTGTCCCATGAGGAAGTTGAGTGCATCTCTGGATTTTTGCAACGCAATTTTTCCCTGCTCGACCGCTTGCTGCGCCTGGGATCTGGCTTGTGTACTCTCATTTTTCGCATATTCAGACAGCTTGCCGCGCGCAAATTTGGCAAGTGCAATCTTTTCCTCCGCTTGGGCGATTTCAAGCGCCTCCAGATCATTTTTCACCTGATTCTCTGCTACAAACACACTTTGGTAGCTTTTCATTACATTAAAATAAATCTGGTCTTTGGCATATTGCGCCTGCTTTTTGCTAGCTAGATAGGATAGTGTCGAAGAGTTATAATTTCTCCAAGAGGTGTTATCATCGACATATTCACCGTCTATAAAATCAACAAATGCATTTCCCAAATCCTTTTCTGCATTTTTCAGTTCGAGTCTGCGACGCTCTACATCCCGCTCGGCAGAACGCGTATTGTAGCTGTTCGTCTGTGCCCATTCTACTGCCTGCTTGAGCGTTAATGGAGGTAGAGTCTGTCCCGTGACAGATGATGTCTTCGCCGTAGCCGCAGCAGATGATGAATTAACTGACACATTTGCTGTAATGCTTCCTGATGAACTGTCAGCCTGTGCAGTGGTAACCAAGCCTGTAGAAAAGGACAATACAAGCAGCACGGCAGCCGCTTTTTGCTTCATAAATGAATCTCTCCCCTTTCGGTGCATCTTTCGAATCTTTTCCATTCTTTTCGACATAAATTTCCACGAATTCCTCGCATTCTAATTGTACTTTCAGGTTTATGTTGGTACAAGGTGTCAAAACAATACATTTTTGTAACCTTTACTGTCAGATTACTCGTTGTAAACTACTTTACGTCCCACCAGACATAGATTTAAGCTGTTTTTACCTGAACTTTACCTAAATTTCAGCTAATTTTAAGGAAACCAACAGCATCTATTAAGGTTTGGAACATATAATAGAGAAAGAATAACAGCCGCTCACTAGGAGGGTTAATAGATGATAAAAGAATCTCGCATGACAACTACTAACGAACCGTCTGATTTATGGATGACTCGCTTTCTACGCGAATCAGAACAAAAAAAGAAACAACTCATTCGGGAAGCCCGAAGAAATAATGATATACCGCTGATGAACAGTATTTCTTTTCACCTTGCCCAGCGTGACCAGCAGCATCTGATTGGATAAGCTTACTGGGAAATCTTGTGCTATATATGAACACCACTCTTCATTAACCTACATGATACGCCAGTTTAAAAAAGAGACGGGACAAATCAAAACTATGATTTGTCCCGTCTCTTTTTGGCGAGGATTCAGACTAGTGTTCCTCGCCTATTCTTCTGTCTCCGTCTGCGGATGATAAAGATATTGATCCAGCGGGATACGTCCGTTTGCATTAAACTGTATGCCCTCCTCTTCCAAGTACAGGCGCTGCAGGGAGGCGGATTCATCCTCCTGCAAAGCAATCTCTCCCAAGCGGTTGACTACTCTATGCCATGGAAGTCGATGTTTTTGGCTCAGTGTATGCAAAATTCGCACCACCTGTCTAGCACCTCTTGGGCTTCCGGCCTCTGCCGCAATTTGACCGTAAGTCATTACTTTTCCCTCAGGGATCAGCAATATAATTTGAAGCACACGGGCAGTGAAAGGCTGCATGTTCTAATTCCTCCGCATTACTGTTGCATTTTTCCATTATTATAGCACCCTGAACATAAGCCAAAAACCCCTGTTCCTACAAATGTAAGAAACAGAGGTAAAACCAGCATTGAAATTTAAAATCCACTCAGACCCTGTCTTTTTAAATCGTGTGCTACTAATCGCGCCAGTTGCCTTGCTCCTGCAAAGTTTGGATGTAGTGTATCACCGTTCATATACAAAGCCAGCGTAGCTTCTTTGCCAATAGAAGTGAAATAAGCTGAACTGAGCACATTCAGATCGACTAAAGGCGTTTGTTCCTCTTGAGCCAGCGCCAAAATAGCGCTTCTATACCATCTGTTTTCTGCGTTGTGTACATTGTTAGCATTAAAGTCAGTGGCTCGTCCTTGCGGTGTTGACAGAATTACCGTCGCCCCCTTAGCCTTCACCTGCCGGATCATATCTCGCATCCAATCCTTAAACTCCGCTTCGCTTTCGTTATGCTTTGGATTGGTGTCATTAATGCCTAATTGGAGAATAAAATAATCCCCTGGCTTGATATATTGAACGATAGCCTCCAACTGACCGTCCTGATGGAATCCTCTAGCAATTTGGCCCCCTGACGCCATATTGCGAATTTGAAAAGTATTCGTGTTTACAAACTCTGGCAGCAGTTGACCCCATCCTGCCTGCACGCTGCTATCTAGCGGATAATAGTTACATACCGTAGAATCCCCGCCGATATAAATCGTACGATTCGTAACCGGATTGCTAGACAATTGCCTGATTTCCAGTGCACTGAGTGTGAAGACCGCGCCCTCTTTGCCTTCAGTAATCAGTAGATTTAACTGTCCGTCTGTCACTGGAATTTGAAAGCGATCCTTGGCCCCATTCCCTGTCATATTTATGATCTGATACACCCCTTCGGCCGCAACACTCGAACGGGAAGTATTTCCTAAAGTAACCGACACCTCATACAAACCTGGAGGAAGATCGACGTCAAAAGTATTCTCGCTTTTCGTACCTGTAGTCAGGAATTGTACCGCATCACTTGCCACCCCAGTCCCCGATGCACTGACATTACGCATATTCTCAGGGGTACGAAAGCCATAGCCACGTGCTGAGTCATAGGACAGCGAAGCGCTCACTCCGGTATAACCCGTTTCGACCGTACCTCCACCAAAATCAAACTTGTACTCGCCATTGGATGCATGTGCCGGAGTAGCTATACCCACCCCTGGCGCACCACATAAAAAAGCTGCTAAAAGCATACCAGTCAATCCTTTTTTCCACTTCATTCTTCATTCCTCCTCCAGATTTTTAATTGTAAGAAGCAAAGAATATTCAATGTAAGCGCATACATAAAATTCTAC
This sequence comes from Paenibacillus sp. lzh-N1, assembly GCF_002872435.1. Taxonomy (NCBI): domain Bacteria; kingdom Bacillati; phylum Bacillota; class Bacilli; order Caryophanales; family Paenibacillaceae; genus Paenibacillus; species Paenibacillus sp. lzh-N1. The sequence continues at coordinate 4,938,600 of NZ_CP025696.1, forward strand.
CAATGGTTGCACGGTTGTACCTATGTAATTCTTATGCAAATAAAAAGTTGACGTAGCCGAATAAACAACAGGATCCGTTACCTGCGTACCTCTTACAATAGTAATTGTAGCCCAACTAAATCAAGTGGAATTTGAAGAGATATAGTTCCCTTTGAGCAGAACCCGTGGCGTATCTGTGGCTCCCTGTGTGTTTAATCCGATCTGCCCGAACAATTAAGGCGTATTTATAAGAGTGATCGGAATGGCAATAGAGTTGGCTGTCGAAGCATTTTGGGATGTTCTTCCATCAATAAATGTTCTCATGGTGTCTCCTCCTGTCTACCAGATACTCATAGACTATGAAAAAATTCGTTTTGTGCTTGGACTGAATAACTTGTAAAACACACAACTTCTGATGAATAGGCAAATGTACAGCCCTTTCTCTGGTTCTGTGAATACACTAAACCAACACTGGGAAAGGAGGGACGTAATGTCTAATAAGTTTAGAGCCACGTTGAGGGGGGCTAATGAAGTGCCTCCTGTCAGAACAAATGCGACAGGAACTGCGGAATTTCGTTACCGTCCAGCGAGCCAGCAATTAAACTTTGAACTGACGGTCCGCAATATTTCACGAGTAACTGAAGCGCACATTCATCTGGGACGAAGAGGTGAAAACGGACCTGTTGTCGCTACCCTGTTTGGCCCTTCGAAGTTTGGGATTACCGTAAGAAGAGGCGTCGTTACCGGCGTGCTGCGTGCATTTGATCTTACTGGTCCGCTCAGAGGCAGAACCATTAATGATTTGGTATGCCAAATCAGAGAGGGCAACGCCTACGTCAATGTCCACACGATCCGTCATCCGAACGGTGCCATTCGTGGACAAATCAGACGCGCACCTATCAAACGTTGCAAATAACGAATGGACATGAGTACTAAAAGAACTTCCATGCTGCTCATTTTGAGCCTATGGAAGTTCTTTTTCTTAATTCTTAACAAAAGTTAAGAAGTTCATAAGCGATTCTTAAGCCACTCCCTTTCAGATTATTAAGAACTTTATCTTTTAATAGAAAGAGTTCAACAAGATACTATTCACTACTGAAAGGAAATGAAGCTTATGAAGCCTACGACCAAAGAGAAAATTCCCGAATTACAGTTGGTCAGAGCCATGGCGATTTTAGCCGTCTTAATGGTACATGCCACTTCTTATGCAACGGTTCAACTTACACATTCCAGCCTTTATGTTGTATATAATGCGCTCAATGTGTTGATGAAGTATGGTACCCCTGTATTTATCGCGCTTAGCAGCATGGTACTGTTCTACAACTATAAGGATCGTCCAATGGGACGACAGCTTTTGAGCCGCTTTTATAAGCAGAGATTGTTGTATATTCTCGTACCTTATGTCATGTTCTCTCTCTTTTATTTCATCCTGTCCCTTATGGCTGGCAGTAACGAACCATGGAGTATAACTACACTAGCGGAAAGTTTTGCTCTGAAGCTGGTCACAGGCAAAGCCTACACCCATTTATATTATATTTTTATCATGATGCAATTCTATCTTGCATTTCCATGCGTACTGTGGCTGTTTCAGCATTATCGGCAATTTCCGCAATGGTCTATTGTCATTGGGCTGCTGGTACAGTGGGCATTTATAATTAGCAATAAATTTCTCTTTCAGGTTCAAAATAAAGGCAGCTGGGCGCTGTCCTATGTGGCCTGTTACATGATGGGCGCTGCTCTCGGTTACTATTATCCCCAGCTCCGAACTTGGTTTCTGATGCGTAAAGGGGAACGAAGCTTTGTCAGCGTGCTGACCTGGATTGCAATTTGGGCTTTATGGCTGATTTCAGCCATCATTCATGTCTATATGTGGTATGAAAATAGAATGTACGGAACTTCATACAATTCGCTGGTTTTTGAACTTATGTATAATATGTACAGCCTGTCTAGTACGCTGGTATTGTTACAGATTTCCTTTCTCATGTATAGGAGACAACATTCCATTGTCATTCGCAAGCTGGAACGTCTGGGTACCCTGTCCTTTGGGGTGTATCTCATCCATCCGTTTTTCCTGCTCCTGTATCGGCAGTTTTCACCACACATCGGTTCGCCGCAGCTTATTCATGTGTGGTACGCTGGAGGTTTTTTCTGTGCACTTCTTTGCTCTTGGCTCGTCGTGTCGTTCATCGCCCGCTTCCTGCCATGTGCGTGGATTTTGTTCGGTCAGCTACCGGGTACAGGAAAAAGGAACTTCAAGCAAGAAGAGCGTATGTCTTCGCCCGAAACGTTACTATTCAAAGGCTGATGATACCCGACAAACGACCTGAGAAGAGTGTCCATAGCCTCCACCGCCAAAAAGGTATATAATACGCCCATATTGTATACTGCTGGAAAGAACAGAAAGGGTGCGCGGGCCATGCATAACGGAACCATTTTATTAGTAGACGATGAACCTGAAATAATTAAGCTCATGCAAATATATTTAGAAAATGAAGGATATCGCTTGCTCATGGCACGGGACGGACTGGAAGCGCTGGAGCAGGTTAATCGGGAACAGATAGATGTGATGGTGCTGGATGTGATGATGCCCAACATGGACGGGATTGAAGCCTGCATGAAAATCAGGGAAACCGAACATTTTCCGATCATTATGTTGTCTGCGAAGGGACAAGATATGGACAAAATTACAGGGCTTAGCGTTGGGGCCGATGATTATGTCACCAAGCCGTTCAGCCCGCTGGAGCTAGTGGCACGCATCAAATCCCAGCTACGTAGAGTACGGAAGTATACCCATTCCTCTTCTGTATTGGAGCATGAAATGGTACTGGATGAACTCTCCATTAACACTGTTACGCATGAAGTCACTCTCGCTGGAGAATCCGTAAAGCTGACTCCGCGTGAATTCGCCATTGTTGAGCTTTTGGCTCGACACCGGGGGCAAGTGCTGAGCATGGAGCAGATTTATGAGAAGGTCTGGAAGGAGCAATATCTGGAATCCAACAACACGCTAATGGTTCATGTGCGTAAAATTCGCGAGAAAATTGAGACTGATCCGAGAAAGCCCAAATACCTGAAAACAGTGTGGGGCATCGGCTATAAAATGGAAAAATTCGATTAATGGAGGACTTGCGTCTTGAAGGCAAAACGATATGATACGCTGGGATGGAAGCTGGCAGCTCTTAGCCTTGCTGCCTTCACTTTAACTGGACTGATTTTAATGGTGTTTTATTATGGAGCGTCTTTGCTGTTATGGCTGAATCCCTCCCGTTCATTTTTCGGCACCCGGCTGATCCGCTGGACCGTAAATCATATTGGTTCCTCACTGATCATGCTGGTGAGCGGGCTGCCTTTATATATTTATTTCTTTTTCCTTTTTACCAAAAATACGATTGGCTATCTACGCGAGATTACGAAAGGGATGCAGAAATTCGCGGACGGAAATCTATCCTATTCGATTCCGGTATCTTCAGCGGATGAGCTGGCAACCTTGGCGAAAAATATGAATACCATGGCAGACAAGCTCCGTCTCTCACTAGAAGAAGAACGGGCTTCCGCCAAGGCCAAAAACGACCTGATCACTGGCGTATCCCACGATCTTCGCACCCCGCTAACCTCTGTGATTGGCTTTTTGGAGTATATTGAAACCGACCGCTACCGGGACGAAATTGAGCTGCGCTACTATGTAAACATTGCTTATGAAAAATCGCTGACGCTGAAAAAGCTGATCGACGAATTGTTTGAGTACACGCGTGTGAGCGGTGGTAGCCTGCCTCTGGAGCTGAAGCCTGTAGACCTCGGCAAATTGCTCACTCAACTTGCTGAGGAATTTGTACCCTCACTGGAACAGGCGGACATGTCTTATCGTGTCCGAATCGTTGAGCCTGTGCGGATATTGGCCGACACGGACGAGCTGGTACGCCTGTATGAAAATTTATTTTCCAACGCGATTCGATATGGAAAGGATGGCAAACGTTTCGATATCACCATCGGACGTGAAGGCGATGAAGCGATAGTGATCTGCACCAACTACGGTGCCCCGATTCCACAGGAAGATGTCCCGCATCTGTTTGAACGGTTTTATCGAGTGGACAAATCACGCTCCAAGGAAACCGGAGGCACCGGGCTGGGTCTTGCCATTACCAAAAGCATTACCGAGCTGCACAATGGCCGCATTTCGGTTAGGAGCAATCGCAGACAAACGGATTTTGAAACCCGTTTTCCGCTCTATCGTACCCGTTAGACGGGCAGTGTAACGCTAACCAATCAACAACGTATAAACAATACCCGGTCCGTGTACGCCGATCGTCAAGTCATTTTCAATATCGGACGAGCGGCTCGGTCCAGTAATAAAATGAATGCCTGCGGGCAATTGCTCGCGCCCTGCTTCGTCAAAGCGGCTTAAAATCTCGCCCAGTCGTGTTCGCAGACGCTCCACGGACAGGAGAATGATGAGCACGGTCGGCAGCAGACTGACCGAGCGCCCCTTCTCCGGCGAGGATAGCACTGCTACCGAGCCGGTATAGGCGGCGGCCTCATCGGCTATGACAATGCCGATATCGGCCTCCGCGGCGCGTGCCTTCCAGTCTTCGGCTGGATCGGTGTTCCACACCGACAGTCGGACTTCCGGCAGCGCTGCTTCCAACTGGAGCGCCTCCAGGTCCGGCTCATTCTGCCGGACGATATAGGCCGCTCCCAGCTCTCGCGCTTTGTTCGCGATCCAGTCTGCCGTCTCCTTCAGATCCGGCAGACGCACGACATGTCCGCCAACACTTGTAAAGTTGGCGGTGAACTCCTCGATGCGCTGCTCCGCACTCCATTCGAATTCGTGCCAAAACGCTGGTGCGCCGCGAAACGGCTGCATCGGTGGCTCCGTCTGCCGCGGACGCTTGAGGCGCGCCGCAATGCCCTCCATAAAGCGTGCCTGCTTGACACGGGATTCTGATTGCATTTGATGAAGCCACGCCTCATGCTCCGCTTTTGCATGCGCAGAAGGATTACGCTGTTCATTCATGCTGCATCCCTCCTTTTCTTCTATCCGCCAAGATCGTCTCCATTCGGCTGAGAATGTCCGGATGCATGACCTTGCGTTCCTGCTCCAGCTCACGCGCCAGTGTGTTCCAGTGCTGACGGAAGGATTTTTTTGCCAGACTAGGGGCCACACGGTACGTATTCCAGCCTTTTAAGGGGCCAAGCTTAAGAGTAATTTCTCCCTTACGAACGACCGCTTTCTGTGCGATCTGTCCGAGTCGGATCGCCGCAGCGAATCGCTTTGAGCTGGAAACTACTGACGCAAAACCTTTCATCGCTGCCGTCTCTAGATTATCCCCTTTTCCCGCCTCCACCTTGCGTCTACGCAAATAAACCAGCATATCATGCAGTGGTATTTTGACCGGACAGGCTTCATAACACGCCCCGCACAAGCTGGACGCACTCGCTATATCGTTCCACTCTTCGATGTTGCCGTGAAGGGCAGGCGTAAGCACTGCACCAATAGGACCACTGTATGTCCCGCCATACGCGTGTCCCCCAATGTGTCGGTACACCGGACAAGCGTTCAGACAAGCACCGCAGCGAATACAATTTAACAGCTCCTGAAATTCGGGATTGCCTAGCTGAAGCGAACGCCCGTTATCTACGATGATAATGTGCATTTCCTCCGGTCCATCGGCATCCTGGCTGCGCCGGGGTCCTGAAATCCCCGACATATACATAGTCAGCTTTTGTCCGGTAGCGGAGCGTGGCAGCAATGTAGCCATCACCTCCAAATCTGTCCAGGATGGAATAATTCGCTCCATACCCATCAGTGTGATTTGCGTTTTGGGCAGAGTGGAAACCATACGAGCGTTGCCTTCATTTTCGAACAGGACCATGGAACCCGTCTCAGCAATGGCAAAATTGCAGCCTGTCATGCCAATATCCGCATCTAGAAACTTTTCACGCAGCTTTTTGCGGACAAAGCCCGCCAAAATCGTCGTATCTGCGGACAACTCCTCCCCCGCTTCTTTGGACAGCAGCTCGGCAATCTGATAACGGTTTTTGTGAATCGCAGGGATTACGATATGAGATGGCGCCTCTCCTGCCAGTTGAATAATGTACTCACCGAGATCACTTTCAATCGTCTCGATATCCGCACCTTCCAGCGCCTGATTCAAATGCAGCTCCTCCGACACCATCGACTTGGATTTGACGACAGAACGTGCTTGATTATGCGCAGCAATGTCCAGTGTAATGCGTACAGCATCCACAGCTGTGTCGGCAAAATGGATATGCACCCCGTTGGCACGGGCATTTTCTACAAATAGATTTAAGTAATAGTCCAGATGGGCAATGGTATGAAGCCGAATTTGGCGCCCCCGCTCACGCCATTCCTCCCAATTTCCATGCTGCTCAGAAGCTACCCGTTTACCGTTGCGCAGTCGCTCGGTAGTGAAACGAACTGCATTCCGTAGAAAATCGTCATTTAGAGCCAGCTCTGCACGTTCTTTGACCTTTTGGTTCATAGAATGGGTATGTACAGCGGTCATGCGTGCTTCACCCCTTCATACAGCAGCTCTGCCAGATGCATTACCCGAACTGGCTCTTCCCGATATCTGAGATTTCCGGCGATGTTCATCAAACAGGCCATGTCCAGTCCGACCAGCACCTCAGCTTCCGTCTCCCTGATATGGTCCACTTTTTCAGTCACCATCGCTCCCGAAATATCGGGCATTTTTACCGCAAAAGTACCACCAAACCCACAGCAGTCCTCAGCAAAAGAAAGCGGCACTAATTGCAAACCCTTTACGCTGCCAAGCAACTTCATCGGTTCCTCTTTTACGCCGAGCAAACGTGTTCCATGACAAGACGGATGGTAGGTTACCGTATGAGGAAAAGACGCGCCCACATCGGTCACGCCAAGCACCTGTACCATAAATTGTGTAAACTCATACGTCTTTTGCTCCAGTCTCCGTGCCGAATCCAGCCACTCAGGCTCATCCTTAAACAACTCCGGGTAATGATGAATCATATATGTGCAGGAACCGGAAGGAGCTACAACAAAATCACTGTCATTAAACGCTTTCAAAATCGTTTTTGCAGCAGCCCTTGTTTCATCCCAATAGCCGCTGTTATAGGACGGCTGCCCGCAGCATGTCTGCACCTTGGGAAATTCCAGCTCGACACCATATCTGGCAAGCAAGCGGGCCATCGCTTCCCCTACCTTGGGATAAATCGCATCACTCAGGCAGGTAATAAATAAAGATACCTTCATACGATACACCCCTTCCGTCCATTTTCCAAAAGAAAACTTTCATCATAAGCATAGCTTGCAGCGGGATTCTTACCTATATAGGTCATACTCACCAGAGAATCCCGCTGCAACAGCGATCGTAAGATCAAATGAACCGCAGAGCGACCTCACCCCGGAAACTACATGCTTACACAATCGTAACCGGGATGGACAGCTCTGCGAGCTGACTGCGAATCGGGTCCGACAACCGCGAATCTGTGATAATTTCGGACACTTGCGACAAGTTCACCACATGTGTAAACGCCTGCTGCCCGAATTTGCTCGCATCTGCCAGTAAAATCACGCGATCTGCAATGCTGACCATTTTCTGCTTCAAACGAGCTTGCAGCTCATTCGATTCACTAATGCCGCGATCCAGATGAACTCCCTGACTGGAAAAAAACAGCTTATCTACATAATAGGTTTCTAATGAACGCTCTGCGAGCGGGCCTACGAACGATAGTGAACGTTGAAGCAGCTGACCTCCCGTCGAAATGACCTCGATTTTTTCCTTACCTGCCAGCTCTGTAGCTACCCGAATCGAATTCGTCAGTATCGTTAAAGGAATATCCGGCAGACTGGACGCCATATACCAGGCAGTCGTACTGGCATCCAGCAAAATGCGATCATGCGGCTGAATCTGCTTGACCGCTTCCTCAGCAATCCGACGCTTTTCCTCTGCGTTCATAATTTCCCGTACCGCATATGGCGTTTCAGGCTGCTCGTTTTTGACACTAACCGCTCCCCCATGTGAACGGCGCAGTCGTCCCGCCTGCTCCAGACGATCCAGATCGCGGCGAATCGTTTCTTCCGTTACTTTACACAGCTCACTCAATTCGGACACCCGTATGCTTCCTCTTTCATTCACGAGCTGCACAATCATCTCATATCTTTCTGCGACCAGCATGACAATCTCACTCCACATCTTTAATGTACAAAAAGTCCTGTCACCCGCCGGAACTGCCCGTAGGCATCCTCCCACGCTTCTGACTCGGCAGGTTCATATTCCTCTACGGTAATCGAATCCGCAATCACCCGGCGTGCTTCCCATATATCGGCGAACTTTCCCTGTGTCATCCATTGTACCGCAAGATTACCGATTGCGCTCGCTTCTGCGGGACCCGTCCATACGGGTTTTTGAATCGAGTTGGCCGTCCATTGGCACAGCAAGCGATTTTGAATCCCACCGCCGACCATATGCAAGCCATTAAAACGCTGTCCTGACACTCGTTCTGTAAGCTCCAAAATGTAACGATACTTTAACGCCAGACTTTCCAGAATACAGCGTGTAATTTCGCCCGGCGTTTCCGGCAATGGCTGCCCGGTATTGCGGCAGTATTGGCGTATGCGTGTTTTCATATCTCCGGCATGCAAAAACAGTTCATCATCCGGGTCAATCAAACAAGTGAACGCTGGAGCCTGTTCTGCCATATGAACCAATTCAGGAAAGGAATAAGAGTTTCCCTGCCGCTCCCACTCTCTGCACGCCTCCTGTAGTATCCACAGCCCCATGATATTTTTTAGCAACCTGTAGGTTCGGTCCACGCCGCCTTCATTTGTAAAATTAAATCGAAGCGTATCATCATTGATTACTGGCTGTGCGGTCTCCGTTCCCATCAGGGACCATGTTCCGCAGCTCAAGTACGCAAAAGACCGCTCCAGCGCAGGCACGGCCGCCACTGCTGATCCTGTGTCATGCTCTGCTACTGCAATCACAGGAATCGCTCCAATGCCCAGATCCGTCATGACCGATGAACGGATTGTACCTGCAACACTTCCCGACTCCAGTACCTCTCCAAACCAAGAGCGGGGAATGTTGATTCCGGACAAAAGCTCATCATCCCATTTTTGCTGTAACGGATGATATAATTGCGTGCTGGTTGCATTCGAAAACTCATGATACATTTCACCTGTCAGAAAATACCGCAGCAAATCAGGGATCATCAGAAAATGTTCCGCCTGCTCTAGCAAGGGTGATCTTGCATTTCGCATAGCAGCCAGCTGATAAATCGTATTAAACATCAAAAACTGAATACCTGTACGCTGGAAAATAAACTCTTTTCCCAGTTGTTCCTGTACTTCTTCCATTACTCCATGGGTGTGCCAATCCCGATAATGATAAGGGTTGCCTAGCAATTCTCCGGTTTCTCCAATCAGTCCAAAATCGACCGCCCAGGAGTCAATCGCCAGGCTGGATGGATTCATTCCCATATGCTTGGCTTTGAGTAATCCTTGCTGAACCTCTTGATAGAGACGCAATATATCCCAGTGCAGACGCTCCCCAACCTTGACCGGGTCATTGGAAAAGCGGTGGATTTCTTCCACCACGATACGTGAATCTGTCAATTTTCCGAGTAGAACTCTGCCGCTGCTTGCTCCCAAATCATAAGCGAGGATGCTCACCAGCTCGCACCACCCTTGCCTCTTTGCAAAATCTGCGTACCATACTCAGACGCCAAGTAGGCTTTCATTGGATCTACAGGTAATCCTTGCTCTTCACGGATCGCTTTAAGCAATGGGGCCACATCAAACTCAAATGCTTGGCGTACCGCATCCTCCGCACCCAGCACATCCTGACGGCTCGACGCTTCCTCCACCTCTGCATGATTAATCAAGAGTGCCTTCGCATATTGAGTCTGCACATTCAGTACCGAGCGAATCATGGCCGGAATTTTGGGTTCGATATTGTGCGACTGGTCGATCAAATAAGCAATTTTATCAACGGTATGGCGGATATCTGCATCAACATCCTGAGCTGCGTTCAAAATTTGGTAAAAGATTAAAAACAGCTCATACGGATTGGCAGAACCCACGATCAAATCATCATCCGCATATTTATAACTGTTAAAATGAAAGCCGCCCAGTCGTTTCTCATCCATTAAAAACGCAACAATATGCTCCACGTTGGCCCCCGGCAGATGATGCCCTGTATCCACCAGCACCTGTGCCTGCGGCCCTAACTTGGTCGCATAATGGTACGCCATGCCCCAATCGGCAATATCCGTATGGTAAAAGGCCGGCTCAAACGCCTTGTATTCAATCAGCATACGCATGTCTGGCGTGAGCGCCTTATACATTTCGCTGAGTGCCTCCAACATCCAATTTTTGCGTTTGCGAATGTCCCCCTGACCGGGATAATTCGTTCCGTCTGCGAACCATAAGCTAAAATCGTTGGAGCCCGTTTCCTTTGCAATATCCATGCATTCCAGTAAATGGTTGATAGCCTTGCGGCGGATTGCCGGGTCTACATTCGTAACACTACCGAGCATGTAGTCCTCGTCTTGAAACAGATTGGGATTTACGGCCCCAATCTGCAGGCCAAGACTTTCGGCATGACTGCGAAGCTTACCGTAATTGTCTACTTTATCCCACGGGATGTGAATGGCAACGGACGGACACAAGCCTGTCAAGGCATGAACCTGTGCGGCATCCTCCAGCTTTTCGAACGGATCACGCGGCACGCCTGTTTTCTGAAAGACTTTAAAACGTGTACCTGAGTCGCCATATCCCCAGGACGGTGTTTCTATGCTTAGCGCTTTCAGCTTGGTCTTTACTTGCTCCAGGTCAATACCTCGTTGTTGTTGCTGCTCCTCAAATAAGGCGTACGCTTTGTCACTCATCGTGGTTCCTCCTTGAAAAGTAAGTGCGTTATGGGGGGGAAGGCTGCTTCGCGTCTGGATCATTCTTCCGATCGCTGTTATCCCCAGATTTTTTTATTTTATAGAACATATTAAAGGTGAAAATCCGGGGATAAAGGCGAACGCTACGCTTCTTCAGAACGATTCCATCCGCTCCGCTGCTGACCACCCATAAAGTCACTTTTATTTTAAAGTGTTAGCGTGTATATAAAGGCATTCGCGCGTAAATAAGTTAACACAACTTATTTACGTGTTTGAAACTAATTAAAAACCTCTTCGTACTATGGGCTTGTGGCCTGGATTATTGCAGTAAATTAGTACATTAAATTAGTTCGCTATGATCCTAAGTGTTCTATTAACTGCCTCTTCTTCCTAGCGTGTAAAGGCTGCTGGGACGCCGCCGTCGATGGTCAGCATACATCCGGTCGTCTTCTCCGCCTTGGATGAGGCGAAAAAGGCAATGCCCTCTGCGATATCCTGCGGGTAGATGTTGACCAGCAGCGTCGTTCGCTTGCGGTAATGCTCCTCCAGCTGGTCTGGCTCGATGCCGTAGGCAGCGGCTCGCTCGTTACGCCAATTGGAGTTCCAGATCGCCGAGCCTTGCAAAATTGCATCCGGCAAAATGGTGTTTACGCGGATACCGTATTCCCCACCTTCTGCGGCAATACAACGGGCCAGATGCGCCTCCAGCGCCTTGACCGAGCTGTAGGCCGTTACATTTTTACCTGCATAGACCGAGTTTTTGGAGCCGACGAACACCATGCTGCCGCCAAGCGTCTGTTCCTTCATCAGCTTGAATGCTTCACGTGCGACCAAAAAATAACCCGTTCCGAGCACATTTACATTTAAATTCCATTCCTTTAATGATGTTTCATCGAACGGACTGGATGTAGCAAGACCTGCATTGTTTACGATAACATCTACACCACCATAGGTTAGCGCCGTTTCGGCATAGGCAGCCTGAATCTGATCTTCCTGCGTCACATCCATTTTTACGGCGATGGCACGGTTTTCACCGTAACTGCTGTTTATGTCTGCGGCTACCTTTTGTGCACCTTCCAGATTGAGGTCTGCCAACACGACATGCGCACCTTCATCTACCAAACGCCGTGCGGTTGCACTGCCTATTCCGCCTGCACCGCCTGTAATGAACGCAATTTTGCGTGAAAATTCCGCTTCTGCTGGCGCCAGTGACAGCTTGTAAAGCTCTAGCGGCCAGTATTCCACGTTGTAAGATTCATTTTCACTGAGCGAAACAAACTCCCCTAATGCCGTTGCTCCTCGCATGACAGCAATAGCACGATGATATAAGGCACCGCTTACCTGTGCATTACTCCAGCTTTTGCCTGTGTTGATCATCCCTACACCCGGAATCAAGATTACACGCGGCCCTGCTTCAAATCTCACGTCTCCTTCATGTCGATTACGCTCGAAATAAGCTTGGTACTGCTCTTTATAGGCTGCTATACCCTCGGCAAGCTTAACTTTCAGCCCCTCAACATCCTCTATATCCGGTGTCCAATCTACATAGAGCGGTCTCATTTTGGTATGAACCAGATGATCCGGGCATGCTGCTCCAACCTGGGATAAAGCACTAGAATCCAGGCCGTTCACAAACTCCAACACATCCTCCGCGTCATCAAAGGTGAGGATCATCTTTTTCTCATCACTGACTGCACCCCGGACGGATGGCATGACCTGGGACACTATGCTGCGGCGCTCCTCTGAAGTAAGCGCTTTATATTTTGCGCCTCCAAACCCCTGCTTTTCCTCTTGGTGAGCTTTAATATAGCTTTCTGCTTCTTGGATGATTTCGATCGTTTTGGCATAAGCCGCTTCGGATGTGTCTCCCCACGTAACCAAGCCATGCTTTTCCATCAATACCAACTCAGCTTGTGGATGATCGAGTACCCCTTGGGCAATCATTTTCGACAGCTTAAAGCCGGGACGGATATAGGGTACCCATACAAAACGATCACCGAAAATTTCCTTAGCGATTTCCTTGCCGTTATGCGCACAGCATAAGCTGATAATCGCGTCCGGATGTGTATGATCGACATGCTTAAAAGGCAAAAAAGCATGCAATAGCGTCTCAATCGAGGCACGCGGATGCTTGGCATCAATCATACAATTCGCCAGATAAGCAACCATATCCTCGTCAGATATATCTTCCCGCTCAAACAAAGGACGGATATCCTCCATACGAAGTCCTGTGAAGTTATGCGCTTTCATTGTTGCAAGATCGGAACCGCTACCCTTAACGTACATCACTTCCACTTCACGCCCGCGGAAATCCTCTATCGTTGTTTTGGCCGAAGTATTGCCGCCTCCCCAGTTGCACACGCTCCTATCTGTGCCAATCAGGTTAGAACGGTATACGAGTTGTTCCAGCGTGCTTTTCTGCTCAGATGCTTGTGAAGAATTCCATAGACTTTGTACCATAGGAAAAAGACCTCCAAGTTCTGTTTTTGTTTTGAATTGTTTTATTAAGGTGGATATTTTTTGTTTATGGAGACTATAACACTTTTGTTTTAATTTGAAAATATAAAATACAAAAATAATCAAAAATAAATTTTAATTTTATCCATATGTAACACGAATATATCGTCTAGCTTAAAATATAATAAGGCCGTGCCGGGGTCAGGTCATAAGAACCTTTTCCGGTACAGCCTTTTGACAGGTAAATCACTTTATTGCCAAGCATATTGCTGCAAATTTGATTACGCTCTATTGTAAAGGAAGGAAGATCAGAACATATCAAGTTGTTTTTTAACGACTGCTGGTACACCTGCAGCCATGGAAAATTCAGGTATATCCTCTTTAACAAAGGCCCCACCACCGATCATAGACCAACAACCAATGTGACGTTTCTCCCGTACCGAGGCACCAATGCCGATATAGGCACCCTCATCTATGGTTACATTGCCTGCCAGATTCACACCCGGGGCTATGGTTACATAATCGCCAATAACCGCATCATGACTCACGTTAACACTCCGATTGATAATTACATGCTGTCCGATCTTAATATTGTCCGACAGGACAGCCCCTTCAAAGACCATGCTTCCTTCTCCAATGGTGTTTCTTCGAGACAAACGAATACGGGGATGTATTAGCGGAGCTGCGATACGAAATCCCGTTTGAATTGTATTATTAACGAATCGCTTCTTTAATGCCGGGTCACCCACCCCCGCACAGATCAGCTCCACCTCATATTTTAACGCTTCAATGTCATTCAACGTCCCCAGTACAGGAGCGCCATTTACGATCTGCCCTTTCATCTCAGGTCGTTCGTCCAAAAAACCTGCCACTTTCACTCCTAGCTCTTCACATAACCAGTTGATTTCCCTTGCATGTCCGCCTGATCCCCAAATCACGATTTTCCTCATCCGGTTGTCTCTTTTCCCAGGCTTCCCAGAACGTTTACAATTCTTCGAACAATAATCTCGTCCAGTTCTTCCCACAAGGGCAGGCTGACAATATGTTTGGCAATATGTTCGGTAACACGAAGAGTAGACCGCGTATAGCTTTGGAACTGCTTCTGCTGATGGCACGCCGGAGAAAAATAGGTTCTGGCTTCTATTGAATTAGAGGCTAATAACTTAACGACCTCTTGATTCGTGTGTGAATCCGGACTAAGGAGAGGGATAAATTGATGGACAACTGATCCTTGCGTTTTTTGTATAGACCATCCTCGTTCTAATAAGTCTGCTTGAAGCAGTTCTTGAAGATAATATTCGTAGATCGTCCTTCTGTTCTCCCGTACAGTCTTAAAATGATCGAGGGTGGCTAAAGCGATAGCAGCGGTATACTCGGATATCTTACTGTTAAGACCTTGGGTGACAGACTCCCTGCTGCTGGAGAAACCGAAATTCCCTGCCTGACGAATTCGCTTAATGAGATCTTGGTCCAGACTGTATACCAATCCACCCTCTCCGATACCAAAAGATTTGGTGGCATGAAAGCTGAATACTACGGCCCCTCCAAAACCTTTGCCAAAATGGGTGGCTTCCTCGGGCGTTATCGTTCCAAAGCTGGCAGCAGCATCAATGACTACCGGAATTCCCTGCTCCTGCAGCTTATTATATACGGATAAATCAATGGCTGTACCGAAAGTGGCATATGGAACGATTACCGCAATCTCATCTCCCAGCAGCTTGACTGTCTGCGCTAACTGCTCCCTATTCATTTGCCAATTCTCCGGTTCAATGTCAAGGAAGTAGGGTTCTAACCCACACCACTCAGCAGCAAGTGGGGTGGCCGCAAAAGTAAAACTTGGCATAACTGCATATTTGCCCTGTGGTCGCTTGCTTTGGGCGATCGCCAAAATCAAGCCAATAGTAGCGTTATGAACGGTCACAGCCGAACCGATTCCATCAAACATTTGCGCAATGACCCGCTCTTCAAACAGGTTATTTAAGGGACCATAATTGGAGTAAATCCGGGTCTCTTCTATTTTCTCAAAATTGGAAATAAATCGTTCCTTTTTTACTAAATTAGGTCGTAAAAAGGGAATATCGAACATGAGCCAGCCTCCTTCGCATATGGGATGAGCAGACTAGGATTCCAATGTTTTTAATATCATTTCAATTCGCTCGATATCTGCAACAAATTGTGGACGACCCCTTATACGTTCCTGATAAGCATGAAGTGCAGTTTTAAACAAATCATCAGTATCAAGAAATCCATCGTCTCTTGAGGCAATCATAATATCTAACCATTCCGTGAACGCATTTTGACCAAGCGTCTGATTATTTTGATTGGGATGTATTCGGAAATAGCTTAGTGCTTCAGGAATATAAACTGCTTTTCCTTTGGATAGTAAGTTCAACCAGGAAGCTAAATCATTAAGAAGAGAATACTGTTTTCCTTTATAAACCCCAAACCGTTCGATAAGATCTGCTTTTTTGAAAAACACTGTTGTAGGTTCCCCAATCACATTTAAACAACGAGTTAATGCAACGTTTGCCAACATTCTTCCGTCCATGATCCTTGTTTCCTCGTACAGCCTTTCCGTTGCATAGAGCGGTGGGAGAATAGTCCCTGATTCATCCATGGTTTGCCGATACGAGGTAACCAGTGTGATGTTTTCGAAATTTTCAAAAAAATAGATCATCCTTGCTATTTTTTCTTTTTGAAACATGTCGTCATCCATCAAATAATTGATATATTCACCTGACGCCAAATCAAAACATTTATGCCAATTTTCGAGAAAAAGATTTTTATCATTTTTATAATATTTAATTTGGGGAAAAGAATCTAAATAAGAATCAAGCATTTCTTGTACTTCATTCGTTGTACTGTCATCACAGATAATGATTTCGATGTTCGGATAAGTTTGTTCCAATACACTGTCGATGGCGATTTTTAGTGTATGCGGCCGATTATATGCAGGTATAACTACACTTACTAATGGGCATTGCACGCTTACTCCACCTTTCCTTTATGCTTAGGTGTCTACGCCGGAGGTTTCAAACGATTTAATTTGCTATGTTCACATGGGCTGGCATTTTCCTCACATCCCCGAACACATACACATACATATACATATATATTGCTGAGAAATAAAATGATGCCGGGAAAATGGATGTTTCAATAAAAACAATACTAACATCTGAATCGGCACCTCCCTCTCGTTGGTGTTCGAAACTGGTAAAGGGGAATGATCATGTCATTGAATTTCACTCCGCTACTGACAGCTCATTTATTTGTATCGAAGAAGGTTTTAAAGGATCATGTAAAAGAATTGATAGATAGATTGGAAGAAAACCACATTACAATAAACTTGTATGAGGCTGATCAACCACTTATAGACAATAGCCTCCAAAAGCCTCGGGTTTACGTCTCGCTCGGAGAAGAGTGGGGAGAATTTTCAGCATTAAAAGCGTTACCTGGTCACGAAAAAAAACGCTGGTTACACTTCCAATCACCAGACGAAATTCAACCTATGCATTTATTTTTCTGCTGGCTTAAGGCAACAGATCCTCTTCCGGAGAATAGAACGATTCCTCCAACACATTTCTCTTCAAACACACCTTTAATATCCGTGTTTACTGCCAGTTACAGATCAAAAGAAAAAATTCAACGACCTTATCAATCTTTATTAAAGCAGACCTACAAGAACTGGGAATGGGTAATCGTGGATGATTCCGGTGATGAAGATGAGACATACAAGGAGTATTTACTACCTTTAGAGGATCACCGTGTGCGAAGATACCGCCAAGATTCCCGCAATGGTTATATAGGGGCTATCAAAAGGTTTGCAGCCGGTCTATGTACAGGGGAAATTTTAGTAGAAGTTGATCATGATGATGAGCTAACTCCTGACTGCCTAGAGAAAATCGTCAAAGCATTTCAACAAAATCCTGACTGTGGCTTTGTTTATGGGGATTGTGCTGAGGTGTATGCAGGGAGCAATCATGCGCATTGGTACGGCTGGGATTGTGGCTTTGGTTACAGTGTTCATTATCGAGTCTGGCTGCATGATATGAACAGATGGCAAAATGTACAAAAACATACGACCATTAATGGCAAAACCATTCGCCATCTGGTCGGTTTACCCAATCATCCACGTGCGTGGACGAGGGACTGTTATCATCTGATCGGAGGCCATCGCAATGAACTACTGGTAGCAGATGATTACGATATGCTGGTCCGGACGTTTCTTTGCACTAAATTTGTAAACATCCCCGATTTGATATATATCCAATATCGTAACGAACAAGGAAATAACACTACATTCCTCAGAAATAAGCAGATTCAGATTCTTGTAGGGGAACTATATAGATCTAATTTTCAAAGGATTCAAATGAGATTGAAAGAATTCGATTTACCACAGCTATTGCCTTATCGTCGTATATGGGAGACTTCTACAGATGATCCTGCCCGGAAATCTGCTCACGTTATTCAAGAAGATACCTCAAGATTCTCGATATTGTTCCCTATCCCCCATTCCTGCCCTGAAATAGAGCATACGCAATTAAATAAGACACTCCAAAAGGGCATTGAAAACAACTTTAGGGAGATCGAAATTGTGGTTGTAGGTCGAATTCCATCAGAAATCGAAACCTATGCCTCCAAAGCTCCCAGGGGAGCCATACGATGGTGGCCTATGGAGCCAAATGATTCATTAGAAACTTGTATTCAATATGCAAAATTTGTTGCGTCCTGTAAAGAGAAAGTGGTTGTGTTGCCCTAAATTACAACAATGCTGAATAGAATATTGGCCAACAATTATTTTCCAATGCCTTTGTCGAAGTCTCTTGGAATTATTTCCATGGAGCTTCGACAAAGGTTTTTTTTACAGCAGAACTGCAAAATATTAACTTAAAACAAAAAAAGGACCCAAAAGTTATAAATAACTTTTGAGTCCTCTAAATATACCTTGACCTTAAGCTTACAAAATGCCTTGGTCGCCTTGAGGACCTTGGTCGCCTTGGACGCCTTGAACTCCTTGAGGGCCTTGGTCGCCTTGAGGGCCTTGAGCACCTAGAGGGCCTTGGTCGCCTTGGGCTCCTTGAATTCCCTGAGGGCCTTGGTCGCCTTGGACGCCTTGAACTCCCTGAGGGCCTTGATCTCCTTGGACGCCTTGAACTCCTTGAGGGCCTTGGTCGCCTTGAGGGCCTTGAGCACCTAGAGGGCCTTGGTCGCCTTGAGGGCCTTGAGCACCTAGAGGGCCTTCAGCACCTTGTGGACCTAGAGGGCCTTGAGCACCTAGAGGGCCTTGAACACCTTGTGGACCTAGAGGGCCTTGGTCTCCTTGGACGCCTTGAACTCCTTGAGTTCCTTGGTCGCCTTGGGCTCCTTGAACTCCTTGAGGGCCTTGATCGCCTTGGGCTCCCTGAACACCCTGAGGGCCTTGGTCGCCTTGGGCTCCTTGAACTCCCTGAGGGCCTTGGTCGCCTTGGACACCTTGAACGCCTTGAGGGCCTTGGTCGCCTTGGGCTCCCTGAACTCCCTGAGGTCCTTGGTCGCCTTGGGCTCCCTGAACTCCCTGAGGGCCTTGGTCGCCTTGGACACCTTGAACGCCTTGAGGTCCTTGGTCGCCTTGGACTCCCTGAACACCCTGAGGTCCTTGGTCGCCTTGGGCTCCCTGAACTCCCTGAGGTCCTTGGTCGCCTTGGACACCTTGAACTCCTTGAGGTCCTTGGTCGCCTTGGGCTCCCTGAACACCCTGAGGGCCTTGATCGCCTTGGGCTCCTTGAACCCCTTGAGGGCCTTGATCGCCTTGGACTCCCTGAGGTCCTTGGTCGCCTTGGACACCTTGAACGCCTTGAGGTCCTTGGTCGCCTTGGACGCCTTGAACGCCTTGAGGGCCTTGATCGCCTTGGGCTCCTTGAACGCCTTGAGGTCCTTGGTCGCCTTGGACGCCTTGAACTCCTTGAGGGCCTTGGTCGCCTTGGGCTCCTTGAACTCCCTGAGGTCCTTGATCGCCTTGGGCTCCTTGAACGCCTTGAGGTCCTTGGTCTCCTTGGACGCCTTGAACTCCCTGAGGTCCTTGGTCACCTTGGGCTCCTTGAACGCCTTGAGGGCCTTGGTCGCCTTGGACTCCCTGAGGTCCTTGATCGCCTTGGTCACCTTGAACTCCCTGAGGGCCTTGGTCGCCTTGAACACCCTGAGGTCCTTGGACACCTTGAACGCCTTGAGGTCCTTGGTCACCTTGGACGCCTTGAACTCCTTGTGGTCCTTGATCGCCTTGGGCTCCCTGAACACCCTGAGGGCCTTGATCGCCTTGGACTCCCTGAGGTCCTTGGTCGCCTTGGGCTCCTTGAACGCCTTGAGGTCCTTGATCGCCTTGGACTCCCTGAAGTCCTTGGTCGCCTTGGGCTCCTTGAACGCCTTGAGGGCCTTGGTCGCCTTGAACTCCCTGAGGTCCTTGGTCACCTTGGGCTCCTTGAACTCCCTGAGGTCCTTGGTCGCCTTGGGCTCCTTGAACTCCCTGAGGTCCTTGGTCGCCTTGGGCTCCCTGAGGTCCTTGGTCACCTTGAACGCCTTGAACTCCCTGAGGTCCTTGGTCGCCTTGGACGCCTTGAACTCCCTGAGGTCCTTGGTCACCTTGGGCTCCTTGAACTCCCTGAGGTCCTTGGTCACCTTGGGCTCCTTGAACTCCCTGAGGTCCTTGATCGCCTTGGGCTCCTTGAACGCCTTGAGGTCCTTGGTCGCCTTGGACACCTTGAACGCCTTGAGGTCCTTGGTCGCCTTGGACACCTTGAACGCCTTGAGGTCCTTGGTCGCCTTGGACTCCCTGAGGTCCTTGATCGCCTTGGGCTCCTTGAACGCCTTGAGGTCCTTGGTCACCTTGGACGCCTTGAGGTCCTTGATCGCCTTGGACTCCCTGAGGTCCTTGGTCGCCTTGGGCTCCTTGAACTCCCTGAGGTCCTTGATCGCCTTGAGCTCCTTGAACTCCCTGAGGTCCTTGATCGCCTTGAGCTCCTTGAACTCCCTGAGGTCCTTGATCGCCTTGGGCTCCTTGAACTCCCTGAGGTCCTTGGTCACCTTGGGCTCCTTGAACTCCCTGAGGTCCTTGGTCACCTTGGGCTCCTTGAACTCCCTGAGGTCCTTGATCGCCTTGGGCTCCTTGAACTCCCTGAGGTCCTTGGTCACCTTGGGCTCCTTGAACTCCCTGAGGGCCTTGGTCTCCTTGGACGCCTTGAGGTCCTTGATCGCCTTGGACTCCCTGAGGTCCTTGGTCGCCTTGGACGCCTTGAGGTCCTTGGTCGCCTTGAACTCCCTGAGGTCCTTGGTCACCTTGGGCTCCTTGAACACCCTGAGGTCCTTGGTCGCCTTGGACGCCTTGAGGTCCTTGGTCGCCTTGGGCTCCTTGAACGCCTTGAGGTCCTTGGTCGCCTTGGGCTCCTTGAGGGCCTTGGTCACCTTGAACGCCTTGAACTCCCTGAGGTCCTTGGTCGCCTTGGACACCTTGAACGCCTTGAGGGCCTTGGTCGCCTTGAACTCCTTGAGGTCCTTGATCGCCTTGGACTCCCTGAGGTCCTTGGTCGCCTTGGGCTCCTTGAACGCCTTGAGGGCCTTGGTCGCCTTGAACTCCCTGAGGTCCTTGGTCACCTTGGGCGCCTTGGTCACCTTGAGCTCCCTGAGGTCCTTGGTCGCCTTGGGCTCCCTGAACACCCTGAGGTCCTTGATCGCCTTGGACGCCTTGAACTCCCTGAGGTCCTTGGACACCTTGAACGCCTTGAGGGCCTTGGTCGCCTTGGACGCCTTGAGGTCCTTGGTCGCCTTGGACGCCTTGAGGTCCTTGGTCGCCTTGGACACCTTGAGCTCCCTGAGGGCCTTGGTCGCCTTGGGCTCCCTGAACACCCTGAGGTCCTTGGTCGCCTTGGGCTCCTTGAGGGCCTTGGTCACCTTGGGCTCCTTGAACTCCCTGAGGGCCTTGGTCACCTTGGGCTCCTTGAACTCCCTGAGGTCCTTGGTCACCTTGGGCTCCTTGAACGCCTTGAGGTCCTTGGTCACCTTGAACGCCTTGAACACCCTGAGGTCCTTGGTCGCCTTGAACGCCTTGAACACCTTGAGGTCCTTGAGCACCCTGAGGCCCTTGAACACCTTGAGGTCCTTGGACACCTTGGACGCCTTGAACACCTTGAGGTCCTTGAGCACCCTGAGGCCCTTGAACACCTTGAGGTCCTTGGACACCTTGAGGTCCTTGGACGCCTTGATCGGTTCCTAAAAGTTCATCAGATACTAACCGATGCGCAGGTACTAATTGCCCCACTGCATCTTTACCCCAAACAGAAATTTGAGTTTCATCCTCTGCTGGCCCGCTTGTGGTAAACACGAATTCAAATGCGTCGAAACCTGCAAAAAAATTCCTAGTTAAAACCACATTGGGCCCCACTGCCACTAGTTGTTGTACATATAATGTTCTGCTACCGTTTAAAATAAAACCCTCAATTAAAACAGTAGAAGAATTTACAGAATCTCGGTTATCTATTTTTACAGTGACTAGTTGGGTGGGTCTGACTCCTAGAACAGGATCGTTTGCAATGGGTCCAGTTGATAATACTGCCATTTAGGTACTCCCTCCTCTCTAGTAAAAAGCAAATTATTTTTGTGAACAACGATCTTTCTCAAGACCCTGTTCCCTCTATTTTATGTCTCAACCATTTGCTGCGATTGTGGTTCTATCTCTATACATATGTTGAGTTTTAAGATCCTAGTTGCTCATCCGCAACAATACGCTGAACATCAATGATTGTACCGCTCGCGTTTTTTCCCCAAACTGAAATATCAGTACTTTCTTCTGCTAAACCGCTTGTGGTAAAAACGAATTCATATGCGTCGAAGTTCGCTAGATAATTTCTCGTAACAACTGCATTGGGGGCTAAAGCTATTTGTTCTAGTACATACAATGTTCGTAAACCATTTAAAATGTAGCCCTGAATTAAAATAGTTGAAGAATTGACCAAATCACGGTTAATTATTTTAACGGTAACCTGCTGAATAGGCCTGATCCCACTAACAGGACTATTCTCAATAGGTCCAGTTGATAATACAGCCATTAAGTCCATCTCTCCTTTTCTATTTATTAACTACAAATCCATATTATATAAAAATACTATATATATTGAACTAAAAAATATATTTAGACCTTTATCTACTATATTTTTTAAAGTTCAATCTATATAGAACAGAATAGGGATTAATGTAGCTCCATGTATCATATTAATAACTTGTTACATATGATTGTTTGTTTACCTATTAAAATTAAAATAGATATTTACTTATTCAAGCCGTTTTTAATTCTGGGGACATTAAAAGGCAGTGACCGAGCATTAAGCAAGCTGATTCACCAATTTCTTTTCCAACCATAAAAAAGGATAAAGGCACCCTGAGAAAAAAGTGCCTTTATCCTTGTAGATCAATTTCAAATAAACTATACTCTCTTGCAAGCACGTTTACACAGAAACAGCGAAGGTTATAATAGTTACTTACAAATGTCACTTGCGACAACAGCTCATGCTACAACACTCTTACAGATCTATTTTTTAAACCCTTAAATTGTTCCATTTTTTGTTTTTCATCCCACAAATAGTGAAATCCCCATCGATTAGTGGTATCCCCTTCCCGCAGCCCTTGTTTCAAGGCTGAGAAACGTGAATTCAGATAGTCAAATCCCAAGTATTTATAATGTAACAATAGTACTTCATTATTAGATGGCTTTATTACATTCCCAGCAGGTTCAGCAGTATGCCTACCAGGGCTAAAATTTATTTCTTGAATCGCACTTGGATTAAATATTTGAGGCTTATCGTACGTTTGACTTCTTACACCATTCCTTACCGTTTCATATAATGGTTGCTGGCTATTAGGAAAAAAATCAGAAACCATTTCATAACCATTAGGGACAATCAATGTTATCCCTTTCGAAGTACATTCCTGCAAATATGTTCTAAGGTTAGGGTGATAAAAATGTTCATCTACGTCACAGATAATAATCCAGTCTGCCTTATTCCTGCTTTCTTTCCAACATTGGTTGAATAGATCTTGTGCTGATCTCACGACCGAATTACCTTCGATCTCAAATCTATTCATATTTACTTTGGGATGTGCCTTTAACATGGATATAGAATTATCAGTCGAGTCATTATCGAAAATGTAATATTGGTCGGCTATATTATCATAGTGCTTAAAAAAAAACGGGAGCATCTTTTCTTCGTTCCAGCATAATGCGTATACATGTATGATCACGTATCCTTCCCCTCTCAAACTCATATCTTATGGATCGACTTGCTTGATAATATATGCAATTTATATTTGTGGGGTTCAAATCGTGGATGATGAGCTTTACTGCTTAGCAAAAGCCAACCCAGACCCCAAATTGGCTTTTAATAGGTATCCTAAGTTCATAGTTGGTAAAAGTGGATACTTCTTCAAAGGTACGGTAGACTTGTTCTTAATGTTAGTGCTATTGTTATATTATTCCAATCATATGAGGTGAGATGCACTATGTTCGAAAAAGATACGCATGAAATTCTGGCTTATTATGATGGCGGTGCAGAAATAGGCAGATTAGAGCGCGGAATTGGAAAAATAGAGCTGGAAAGATCAAAAGAAATCATTTCCCGTTATCTCAGCAAGTCCACTCATGTTATTTATGATATCGGCGGCGGTATAGGGGTCTACTCTTCGTGGCTGGCAGAACTGGGATATGAAGTTCATCTATTTGATCTTTCTTCGCAAGCCATTGAATTTGCTCGTCAGCAGCAACTGAATAAACCCATTATCAGCAAGCTGGAAACCGCAGATGCCAGAAATATTGATCGTAAAGATGAAAGCGCGGACATCGTGCTATTGATGGGACCTTTATATCATTTAACAGAACAGAAGGAACGAGTAAAAGCCCTGCAAGAAGCAGCGCGTGTCTTAAAAAAGGGGGGAACGCTGATTACTTCGGCTATTTCCAGGTTTGGCTCGTTACTGTGGGGGCTATCGGTGTACGGCGAGTGCAATACCATTTTAGAGGAAGATGCATTCATGGATATGGTCAGACAGGAGTTAACAGATGGTCAGCATGTACGACCGGCGGCTTATCCCTCTTTTATCACACGCTCCTACTTTCATACACCGGATGCCTTGCGTGCAGACTGGCAGGCGGCTGGATTGCAGGAGCCTCGTGTTTTGGGTGTGGAAGGCCCCGTCTGGATTGCACCCGGATTTGAAGAAAAATGGGCGATTCCCTCCCATCGCAGACGTTTGCTGGATATAGCACAGCAGGTTGAAGAGCAGGAATCCGTGATCGGTATGAGCCCGCATATGCTTGCCGTAGGTACCAAGTCTTAAAGCTCATCAACTATATGGTTGATGGATTGTTGTACAACATAACAATTGTCACGTTGCTTCTCAACCAAAAAGACGAGCCACATAGGCTCGCCTCTACATCATTCCAGATTACTGCTCCAAACTTTCCAATACGGTTTTAATTTCGCTGTTCAAACTAAGTGCATTATAAATCGCAGTCAAGGCTTCAGCACGTGACGCATGATACTTAGGTCCAAACTGACTCGTACTTATACCCGAAAGCACACCAGCTTGTGCTAATTGTTTAATCGTATCAGCTGCAAAAGAAGTGGACAGGTCGGTGAAGCTTTTTTCATTCGAGGTGTCCTTTTTCAATCGGTCTAAATCCAAGATCCGCGCCAAAATGGCAGCCATTTCTTGACGAACGATCGTTTGGTCTGGTCTAAATGTACCGTCCTCATAACCGTTTAATACTCCTGCTGTGGTCAGTTTTGTTATGGCATCCTGCGCCCAGTGATCCCCAATATCGTTCAAAACCACAGGCTGGTTTCCACCACTAGTATCGAAGATTCTAGAGATGATAGTAGAAAACTCTGCACGGGTAATTTCACCATCAGGTCTGAAACTGCCATCCTTATATCCATTTACGATACTCAGCTTTGAAAACGTGTCGACCGTCTTTTCTGCCCAATGTCCTTGTAGGTCTGACGATTTAACATTAGTAGAAGAATTTAAAGCAGATTCTGCTTTAGATTTTATATTCTGCAGTACTTTGTTGTCTGCAACCACTACGTTACTGTTGAATATGTCTTGCACAGGAACAGTTGGTTCAGTCACCAGTTCTTCAGGTACAGCTACTGGTTCTTTAGATACAGTTACCGATGAAGATGATACAGCTGATGTTGCCGTATTGCTGCTGGAATCATCGCTAGAATGGTCACTGTTTCGATGGCCAGACCCGCTACCGCTGGAACTACTGGAATCACTGCCAGCATTATTGGGTGCGGGAGCAGTAACAGCTGTTACGGTAATTGGAACGTTAAAGCTATATCCGCTGTATGTGGCGGAAATTACCGTGTTCCCTTCTGAAAGTGCTCTAATCTCTCCCTGATTAACCGTAGCGACATTCGTATTGCTGGAAGTCCAAGTTGCTTTTTCACTGACATCAATCTCTGACGAATCTGATTTTACAACGCTTGCTGTAGCCCGTTCTGTATCCCCTACTAGCATTTTTCTATTATTGATAGAAGCACGCAATTCTGTGTAATTGTCATCTGTTTGTACCGGATCTGGCATTGGCACTGGATCTGGCGTTGGCACCGGATCTGGCGTTGGCACTGGATCTGGTGTTGGCACCGGGTCTGGCGTTGGCACCGGATCTGGCGTTGGTGTTGGATCTGGCGTTGGTACTGAGCTGATAGAGAATGAAGCGGTAGCTGTCGAGTTCTTCACATCTAATGCTCCGTTGGTTGTGCCGTTATCAATCACAGTATAATCAAAACTTGCCGGGCCCTGGTAGTCTAAATTCGGAGTGAATAACACAACCGATCCGTCTAGAACTACCGTCCCACCTTGCGCATTTTCTACCGATGCGATGCTAAGATGTTGTAAGCTCTCATTCACAGGGCCTGCCGTGTCGTTCGCTAAGAGTTCATCAACAGCGATAGATTGTGCTCCTGAATTTGCTGATAACGATGGCAGTGTATCATTCACAGCTATCGGACTGTTGTTTACCTCACTTACAGTGATTCTGGCTTGGTTCGGCTCGCTGATCCCTGTTCCAGCCATATCTAGCGATGATTGTACGTCGAAACTGAAATGGTCACCTGATGGAGAGTTAGCATAAAGATTTGGCATAAATTTAAGCCCTGCTTCGCCATCCGCTACAGAAATGAATTGACCATCTCGGATTTCCATTACCCCATCGTTTTTATAGAGGGTTCCACCAATAATGTTTGAGATTCTAAAATACGACACGTCAGTTCCATCCACTTGATTACGAGTAAGGATCAGTCCGTCAAAGCTTTGCTTGTCTTCCTCTGTCAAAGCATCTGTCACATTAGGGACATCAGCGACAGAATTGACCGCAAAGAAGGCTTGCTTGACCACCGACTGCGGGACTGAGACGCCGTCCGATGTTCCATCATCGGTGACGGTAAAAGAGAAGCTAGCGGTTCCATTGAAATCCGGCTGAGGTGTAAAAATCACATTGGTTCCATCCAAACGTACAGCCCCTCCTGCAATGCTGCTGACTGAGGATATCGTTAGATGTTGACCATTCTCATTCGGACCTGCAGACGCATGCGCAAGCAGTTCTGCAAAAGGGATGATCCGCTCTCCTGAGTCTTCTGAAATGGAGGATAGCGTTTGGTCTTGAGCTGTCGGAGCATCGTTTACTTCCGTAACATGGACAACAGCCCTAGTAGCATCGCTTAGTCCATCCCCCGTTGCACTCTGAGCCGCCTTTACATCGAAAGAGAAGGTGTCTCCCGCTGCATTGTTGGCGTTTGCCATAGGCACAAACCTCACGCCATCGCTGGCTTCTGCTGCCGTGATAAAAGTTCCATCAGGAATCTCCGTTACCCCATCACTATGATACAGCTTGCCCCCGATAACGTTCGTAACTTGATAATGTGTCACTACCGTTGAATCTTGCGGGTTTGGTGTAATGGTTATATTGGATGTCGGGATATCTTCCTCAGTAGTTACAGCAGCTACCTCAGGCATTTTGGATACAGCGGGCAGGGCTGCTGTTTCCAATATCAACTGGGGAATATCTACGCCGTTGTCATCGGCTGAATATGTAATTTCCGAATAGTCTCCAGGGTTCCCTTCTTCATTGGCAAGCAATGCAAAGGAGACAATATCATCCGTCTGTTGTTGTACAAAATGGGTAACATCAAAATCAACCCAGCCTACTTGAAGGTCTGAGCCTGTTTTCGTATTCAAAGGCTGATCCGTCGGGTTCAGTGGAAAAGCTCCGTTGCTCCAAACATCGGCAGTCGATCCATACACAGTTAAAAAAGGATTCGAGTTAGAGCTATAATTAATGGAAGTGATGTAAATTCGCAAGGTTGCCTTCGTTACAACCTTGTCTGTCAGCTCAGGCATGTTAAACTGAATCGCTGATCGGTAATATCCTAACGTTGTGTCCGAAGACCTGCCAACATAGTTGTCTGGAGCATCCATCCAAGTGTCAGACTTGCTCCATGTTCCGTCTTGGATTAATTTGGGTTGTGCGGTTGGTGCCGCACCAGCATCTGCCACCGAGATGGCCGATGAGAAGATTAGTGATACTGCTGTCAATGCATATGTGAATCGTTTAGTAGACTTGCAAAAATGCATACCTTTCCTCCTATTGAAATAAATCTATGATTGCTGCTTGGATTATACAATGTCGTCACTGAACAAATTCTGAACAATTTGCCCGCTGTTTGCTTCCTTATAAATAAAATTATGATATATGGCTGATGGATATTGATCCAACCCTTTTGAATTGCCTATACAATTCGGTCAAGTGTACATTCGGTGATGAACATACCTCTCCCATACAGTTGAATGGCTTCCATGGATAGGCTATTGTAAGGATAGGATACTTTTCCCAGATAAAAGAACTTACAGGAGGTCGTTTTTCTTGATGATCCTTGAACTGGTGGCCTTTATTTCTACTGCTGTCTTGTCTACGTTTTTTTCCTTTCGATACCGCTTGTGGAGACGACTATAGTGAGAAGTGAACAAGAGATGCTGCATACCATTCTCCAATTTGCTCAAGAGGACGAACGGGTACGTGCTGTGATTATGAATGGTTCACGCGCCAATCCACATGCTCCACGAGATATTTTTCAGGATTATGACATCGTCTTTCTCGTATCTTCCATGGACAGCTTTATTCAGGAACGTGGCTGGATTCACCACTTTGGAGAATTGATCATTATGCAGACGCCCGATGAACATGCGGAGCCTACTGTGACGTCCCGTGATCGCTTTGCTTTTCTTATGTTATTTACGGATGGCAATCGCATAGATCTTACCCTCTGCCCTGTGGCTAACATCGACAATTGGCCCCGAGACAGCTTAAGTGTACTGCTCCTGGATAAAGACGGACTGATGAAGCCTTTTCCACCGCCAAATCTTCAAGATTATAAGACAGTCCCTCCAACCGCCCAAACCTATGCAGATTCCTGCAATGAGTTCTGGTGGGTCAGTACTTATGTGGCTAAAGGACTATGGCGGCATGAGCTTCCCTATGCCAAATTCATGTTAGATCGACCTGTAAGAGATGCACTTCACTTGATGTTGGAATGGCATATGGGTATACAATCCGACTTCACGGCAGATCCAGGGAAGCAGGGAAAATACTTGGAGAAGCACCTTGAGCCTGATCATTGGACGGCCTACATCCAAACGTTTGCGGATGCAGACTATGAACATATGTGGCAGTCTCTTTTTATCATGGGTAATTTATTCAGAGAAGTTGCCCAGAAAGTGGCGAACCATTATGGTTATAAATACCCGATTCAGGACGATCAACGTGTTACCAACTATCTCCATCACGTAAACACCCTCCCTGCAGATGCAACGGACATCTATTAATGAAAAAAACCAGTCGGGCACTTGAGATGTGCTAGGCTGGTTTTTTTATACTCTAACGTTGTTTGCCCAAAATACCGTTTTGGATGGGCTGTCCCCTAATATTAGTTTTCGGTCAGAACCCGGTCGCCTCTGCTGGCAGGCTGAGAGATAACTAAAAATTCAACATCCTCATTCGTTTCATTAAACATTTGATGAGGCACCATAGGAGGAACCTCACACCCTTCCTGAGATCCTAATTGGACTCGTTCACCATCCACTTCAAGTACCGCTGCACCTGATAAAATAAAGAAAAATTGGCGCGCATGATGATGATAATGTCTGACTTCATGTGTATTTCCCGGCATGCGCTCATGAATAATGCTCAAATCATCATTTTTCACCAAGCGCCAACCATCACATTGATCTCCCCATATATAATGTTCAGCACTATGTTTACTTATTTTCAAAATAAACTCCCCCTTTGCAGTTACATTTTTATTGTAAATCTAGAACCACAAAGCAACAATCTTAATTATAAAAATGACAGAATCAATGTAAAAAAGTCCCGTGGCCAGACCATTTTAGATATCCGCCTCGATAATTTCCTCCAACTTAATCCAGCTAAAATCCTCTTCCCCACGAGATAGCTTCACTTCTCGCCGACTTGTGTTAATCACTGTCACCAGTCCGCACAATTCCTCATCATCAAACGGATTGAACACTCTTAGCGTAATTGGCTTCCGTTCGTTATAGGACACGATAATGGCCTGTTCAATCTGCTGTATTTCCTGATCGTCCAGTGTTGGCTTGCCTCGTTTTCCCTGCTCCTTCATCAATCTTAAATATGCCTCCCGATGCTCAGGCAAAATCATACGCGAACTTTCCCATATGCCGTTTCCTTCAAGCTTTTTCCCCATCGTAAGCCCTCCTATGCTGTTCTGGTTACCGGATGCCATGCCAATACATGATCTAATCGAAAAACACGTGGCTGACCAGTTTGCAAACAGGTGGCCCGGATCAAGCCATTCTGCACACGATGCACCTCTATCTGCCGATGAGACAGTTTGCCCTTTCGGTCCATATACACGATTTCCACGATCTGTCCCACATATTTCTCCAGCATCATCCTTCACTCCTCATCAGAACGTTTGTTTGTATTATATGCGAACATGCGTTTGATTATCAATGTAAAAAAATCCCCTGAGGGAGTGGCCTCTCTCAAGGGATTTAAAACTCGTAGGTGGACAGCTTAATATCCTCTTTACTCAAATCTTTCAGCGGATACACAGGGCCATTCCAATAAGTCAGAATATCATGCGGCTCATTCGTACCATGTTCTTTTAAAGTTTGAGATAATTCGAGTAATACATGTGGAAGTTGATAAGAGCTTGTTAAAAATTGATATTCTTCTGGACTTTCGCAGTCTTCTGCTCGATAAAACACAAAGTAACCCTCGGTATAATCCCCAATGAGTACAATATAACGAGCAAGAAACATAATTTCACCATTGGCAAACGGAATGGAAAATGTCGAAGCAGAGATCAAATCTGTCTCTAATGCCTCAATACGAACGGTGAGTTCATTGTTTAGAGCATCCATTTTTTTTCTTTGTTCACTGATGAGGTATTCATAATTTACAGGAACAAGCCCCCCATTCTTGATCGTAGCGATCAGTTCATCTATAAATACTTTTTGAGA
Organism: Paenibacillus sp. lzh-N1; assembly: GCF_002872435.1. Taxonomy (NCBI): domain Bacteria; kingdom Bacillati; phylum Bacillota; class Bacilli; order Caryophanales; family Paenibacillaceae; genus Paenibacillus; species Paenibacillus sp. lzh-N1. The sequence goes on from NZ_CP025696.1 coordinate 4,969,506, forward strand.
CAATACTCGATTGCTCATCCTATTCATCTCCATATTCGTGAAAAATAAGTATGGAACTCCCGCTTCAACATGTTCAGTATTATGTATTAAAAGCTTGATTCATTAATTATCCAGCATTTTTGTGACTGCATTCACGACCCTTTCCATCTCAAATGGCTTAACAATAAAATCTTTTGCTCCTGCCTTAAATGCTTGTATAATGGCTTCCTGCTGACCCAAAGCAGAACACATTAAGATGTTAGCTTTAGGATCAAGCTCTACAATCTTTTTAACAGCCTCAAGCCCATCCATTTTAGGCATATTAATATCCATGGTGATTAAATCCGGTCGAAAGTGTGCATATTTCAAAACTGCATCATACCCATTTTCCGCTTCTGCAATAACAGAGTGACCTAAATCCAACAGAATATCCTTAAGCACAGAACGCATAAATAAAGAATCATCCACTATTATAACTGTTGCCAAGTTAACCTCTCCAATCCGTTGTCTTATGAAATGCACGCCCAAACTTCAATATCGGTGAAAAAACTAGTTATATTAATAGAAAGAATCTGTAAAAAGAAAAACGCTACCATTGAATTATAAAAGGAATTTAAAACTAGCTACTACAGCATTAATTTCAATAAAAACGTTTCGCAATGACGTAAATCATCTCTATAGTATGAAGATTACAAAGTACTAGTATCTTTTAAACCCTTAGCCCTATATAAGCCGGGTTGAAAAGCTGCGGGCTATCCTACAGCTTCTCAGCGTATAAGCTCGTAATTTTCTTGCACATCATTGAAAAGGACTGTACTTCATCTGCTGTTAATGCTTCTTCAATTAAATTCATGATTTCATTCCCGAAATCGTCAACACGGCTAAGAAACGCTTTTCCCTCACTGGTAAGTACAATGTTATAAGAGCGGCGGTCATTGGTTTGCCTTTCCTGATTTATATACTTTTTCTCCAATAGGCGTTTTGTCAATTTAGAGATCCCCGACTGTGTAATACCTTTCATTTCAGCAAGTTCCTTTGTGGTTTTTGGACCTTGCTTATTCAAAGTATCCAGTATATAGTATTGTGCCGTTGATACACCTTCTACGCTGAACCGGTTAGAGTATGCTAAAATCATACATTGAAAAGGGACATAACGATCTTCTAAATCTTTTGTTGGCATTGCTTTTCCTCCTATGTGCGCCCGATATATTCCTTCAGGTAACTTCCTGTAAGTGAATGTCTGCATTTAACTAAATCTTCTGGTAAGCCTGTAAATATGATTTCACCACCATTTTGCCCGGCAAAAGGACCTAAGTCGATAATCCAATCAGCCTGACAAATAATGTCTAAATTATGTTCGATTACAATAAGGGTTGAATTTTGTTCCACTAAGCGATTCATTACACCAATTAACTGTTTTATATCCGCCATATGCAGGCCAGTTGAAGGTTCGTCCAGAACATAAATTTGCCCGTCATTTTCAAGCTCGGAAGCAAGCTTTATCCTCTGTAATTCCCCGCCTGATAAAGTGTTTAGTGGTTGTCCCAAAGGAATATAAGTGATTCCAACATCTGAAAGCATGTTTAATACCCTGCTAATTTCTTTTTCCTGAAAAAATTCCAAAGCTTCTGCTACGGTCATTTTAAGAACTTCACTAATATTTTTGCCTCTTAGCTTGTATTGGAGCACTTCATCGGTAAAACGATCCCCTTGGCATTCCTCGCACACGGTAACAATTGTATCCATAAAAGCTAAGTCTGTGTATGTAACACCCAAGCCTTTACAAACAGGACAAGCCCCTTGGGAATTGAAGCTAAACAGGGAGGCACTAACACCGTTCTTTTTTGCAAATAACTTTCTGATCCTATCAAAGATCCCCATAAAGGTGGCTATATTTGAACGCTTTGACGCTTGTATCCCTTTTTGATCAATGAATACAGTTTTAGGATAAAATTGAGGTAATACTTGATTGATAAGCGTACTTTTTCCTGAACCAGCGACACCAGTTACAACTGTCATTACTCCCTTGGGTATTTGAACCGAAATATTTTTCAGATTATGTAACGTTGCATTTTCGATGGAAAGCCAGTCTTTTGGGGTGCGTGTATTGAGTTTATACTCAGGCTGGTATGACAAATATTTTCCAGTCAGTGTACCCGATTCCTTTAATCCCTGTAAGTCTCCCTGATATACAATTTCACCGCCATAAATTCCTGCACCCGGTCCCATGTCGATTATATGATCTGCAATCTTTATCAGATCGGGGTCATGTTCCACAATAAGCACGGTGTTGCCTTTGTCTCGCAAAAGTTTCATAAGGTCATTTATTTTGCTTATGTCATGGGGATGTAGACCTATACTTGGTTCGTCGAAAATATAAGTAAGGTCAGTCAGGCTACTTCCCAGTTGACAGACCATTTTAATTCTTTGCGACTCCCCACCTGAAAGAGTAGATGTTTCTCTATTTAGACTTAAATAGCCTAATCCAATCGATACCATCTGCTGCAGCCGATTGGCTAACTCAGAAACGATTGTGGCGGACACCGGAGTATGAATGGTCTCAATAAACTCTAAAAGTTCACTCACCTGCATTTCAGCACATTCAGCGATATTTTTCCCATTCACTTTACAAGACAGGACCTTGTCATTCAAGCGTGTCCCGTTGCAGTGTGAACAAGTCTGTTTGGTAACAAAACGCTCAATTTGTTTACTATATCTTGTCTTTTCTCTTTCTTCTTTTTTTAGAAAACTCCGCTCAATGCGCGGAATCAGCCCCTCATACAATGAGGTTTTATGCCATTCAGGTGAGGGATTTTTCACTTTTATACCATCAGCGTAGAGAAGCATTTCCAACTCAGCTTCGGAATAATCCTTAATTTTTTTGTCATTATCAAAAAAACCTGAATGAATATAGCGTGTTAATCGCCAACCCCCAGGTTCAAAGGTGGGAAAACAGACTGCGCCCTCGTTTAAGGATTTGTTTTTATCTAACAGTCGTTCGATATCAATTGTTTCAACCTTTCCCAAACCTTGACATTGGCTGCACATACCCGCCAGATTATTGAATGAGAACACATCAGAGTACCCCACAAACGGAGTTCCGATTCGTGAAAATAACAGTCGTAATAGAGAATAAATATCTGTAACGGTCCCTACTGTTGACCTTGCGTTACCACCCAACCGTTTTTGATTGATAATAAAAGCGACTGATAAATTTTCAATGGTATCCACATCTGGTTTTCCATAATGCGGCATACGGTGACGAATAAAACTTGTATAGGTTTCATTTAATTGCCGTTGTGATTCTGCCGCTATTGTATCGAATACCAAAGATGATTTCCCTGAGCCAGATACACCCGTAAAAACCGTAATTTCTTTTTTGGAGATCACCACATCTATATTTTTTAGATTTCGTTCCCTCGCTCCTAATACCCGTATACAATTGTCACTCATTTCATTTACCTTCTTTGCAATATAGTTGATTAGGGTTAATAGTTGATAGGCTCAACTATATTTTATCATTATTTTTATGAATGGCAATGTTGAACTTAGTCAGTAGACACGAGAATCACCAGTAACTAAAGTGCCGATAGTCATAAAAAAAGACGCTGCTATTTATGCAGACGTCTTTTTCGAACTATTTATTTAAAGTTTACTTATTCATTCAGAGCTTTTTTCAAAGCCTCCAGATTGTTTTTCATTACACCAAGGTAATCTAGGTTCTTCTGCTTGTCTTCATCTGTCAACCCTTCAAGCGGATTCAGCACATCCGTTTTCGAACCAATTTCCGTAGCTACGGTCTCGGCAACCTTCGGATCAACCAATGTTTCAAAGAAAATTGTCTTTACATTATTTTCTTTAGCAAACTTGATAATACCTGCCAATTTGTCCGGTGTAGGCTCTTGCTCTGGAGATAAACCAGCAATGGGTACTTGGGTCAGACCATATTGCTTCGCCAAATAGCTAAAAGCAGCATGCTGCGTAATAAAGTCTTTACGTTTTACATCTTTCAGACCCGTTTTGAACTCGTTATCCAGTTCTTTCAGCTTAGCGATATAAGCATCAGCGTTTTTCTCATAGTCTGCTTTGTTTGCAGGATCGGCTTTTACAAGCCCTGCTTCTATAGCTTCTACTTCTTTTTGAGCTAAGACCGGATCAAGCCATACATGAGGGTCCAGCACATGATCGTGATCATGGCCTTCCTCTGCGTGTGCTTCTTCTCCTTCTTCCTCTTCAGCAGATCCTTCCATCAAGTTCAACCCTTTGCTTGCTTCCACTACTACACGCTTATCATTCGATGCGCTGCTCAAAGCCTGTTCTGCCCAACCTTCGACGATCCCGTTATAAACAAATACATCAGCATCCTTAACCTGTGCCATATCCTTGGCGCTTGGCTCCCAGTCATGCGGCTCAGCACCGGCAGGAATCAACGCAGTTACGTTAGCATGATCTCCGGCAACTTGCTTGGTAAATTCATACATTGGGTAAAAAGTGGTGACCACATTCAGTTTTTTACCACTGTCCGCTGTTTGTGCCGTATTAGGTTCGGTTTGGGATGCATTCGTGGCTGCATTATCAGATTTAGCTCCGCAACCGGCCAAAATAAGTGCTAGCCCCGTGGACAATACAAATGATTTTTTGAACCATGTATTCATATTCATAACTCCTTATGTTTTAGTTTTTTATAAGCTCACTGACCTGCCGTATTCTTACGTCGGGAAGCCTGTTGCTTGCCAAGCTTACGGACCAGCTTTTGAATACTAGCTCCTACGATCAGGAATAATAATAGCACCATAGCAATCGTCCCCCCTGGGGGTGTACTGAGTTCATATGATGCGGTTAATCCCATAAATACGCCGATCAATGCGGTGATCATGGATATCCAGATAGCTGCCGCAAAGCTCGGTGCAATTCGAATCGCCAGGGCAGCAGGCAGCACGATTAATGAGGAGACGAGCAGCACACCGACAATCGGCATGGCTGCAGCTACAATCATCCCTGTTAAAATACTAAACGCAAACGAGATAGACTTGACAGGAAGACCATTGGTCTTTGCCGTTTCTTCATCAAAGGTAATCTGATACAAAGGGCGTCGGAACACAAAAAAGAAAATACCACCGATGACAGCCACAACGATCATTAACATCAGCTCTGTCTGATTGACGGCTACTACCGAACCAAACAAATAAGCGGAAAAGCCTTTGTTGATGCTCTGATTCAGATTCATTAAAATAACAGCCGTCGAGAGGCCGCCTACCATAATAATAGCCACAGAAATCTCACTATATGTTTTATAAGACCTGCGGACGTATTCAACAATAATCGCGCCGATCACGGCAACAATAAATCCAGTTATCGTCGGGTTAATCCCTAAATAGGCACCTGCTGCCACCCCTGCCAGCGATACATGCGATAGCATGTCCGCCATGAGAGCCTGGCGCCGTAGCATCAGGTAAACTCCAAGCACCGAGGCCAGCAGTGCAATTACCCCACCGGCACAAAATGCCCGCTGCATGAAGTCGTAGTGCAGCATTTCCATCCGCCATCTTCCTTCCTTTCAAGCTCAATAATACGATCCAGATAATGTTGCACTTCCGATAGTCCATGTGTAACCATGACTACGGTTCTTCCATATTCCTTAACCTGTTGATTCATCAGATCGTAGAAGTGATGTCGGCTTTCCTGATCCATTCCGGTCGTGGGCTCATCCAAAATGAGCAAATCCGATTCCTGAGCAAGTGCCCTTGCCACACAAATACGCTGCTTCTGTCCACCAGACAATTCACCGATTTTGCGATGCCGTAAATCCCACATCCCTACCTGACGAAGCGCCTGTTCTGTCAGATCATGATCCTCAGCCCGCATCCGGCGCAGCCAAGAGCCATGGGTGTATCTACCCGAACGGACAAATTCCAGAATGGTACTTGGAAACCCTCCATTGAAGGCAGCAATTTGTTGTGATACAAATCCGACAACGAGCTTTTTGCCTTCACCTGTACGGTCGGACATAAACACTTTGCCCTTCCAAGGCTGAAGTAAACCGAGCAGCAATTTGAGCATCGTCGATTTAGAAGCACCATTCGGTCCGGTAATAGCCACAAATTCTCCGGAAAAAATTTCAACATTGGCATCCACCAAGTTAGGAACATCTCCGTAGCCAAATGTGACCTGTTCCAATGAGGCCAATAACATGATATAAATCTCCTTTTCCTTTAAAAAGCCTGGAGCCATCTGAGCGGTCATCATAGCGCAGATTCTCCAGGTCGTTTATGATCATTAACCATCTACCGTAATTATTACGATTTGGTAATAAAAAAATAAGCGCTTGATAAACGTAACCTTTACGCATTAGCAAGTTTAACAGTTTAGGCAAGGTTCGTCAATGTTTTGGCAACTCTTTTGTTTGTTTATTTCACTTTGTCCGGGTACAAGCCTACAGCCAAGGTTTTCAGTGCAATCGGAGCACGCACGCCTTCAGCTGCTGCGGATAGAGGCAACACCACAAACCGTTTGTTTTTGATCGCTTCGACACCAGCCAGTGCAGGCTTGCTCAACAGCAGCTTTTCTTTATCAGCAAGTGAAGTATCTCCGTAGTCGAGAATAATAATAACATCAGGGTTGCGGTTTACGACCTCTTCCCAGCTTACTTCCGTAAAACTTTTGTCGATATCATCAAAAATATTTTTTGCCTTCACACTTGTAATCAAAGACGTCAGATAATTGTTGGCAGCCGTAAATGGCTTGTCTTCGCCGCTGTCATAGACAAAAACCTTGGGCGCCCGTTCAACCGTACCAATTTGAGTCTGAATGGACTGCACTTGTGCACGAATGTCATTTACAAGTTTTTCTGCGCGCTTCTCAACCCGGAAAATACGTCCAATATTTAGTATATCCCGATATACATCTTCTAGTATAGGACCCGGCTTATTGGAGGATTCCTGTACATAGGTTTGCACGCCCTGTTGGGCAAGCTCCTCACGGGAACCCAGATTTTTATCATTAAAGGCACTCTTCCAGCCCGCGTAGGCAAAATCCGGTGCAGCAGCCATAAACACCTCTTTGGACGGATATTGTTTGGCCAGAACCGGGATTTTATCATATTGATTCTTATATTTAGGCAAAATCTGATCATCCAAATATGCAGTTCCTACCATAGAAGATTCCAGCCCAAGGGCCAGCATAACTTCTGTCGCATGCTGGTTCAATGTAACCGCGCGTTTGGGCGCTTCGGGAAATATCATTTTTACACCCATATTCTCAATCTCTACTGCCTTCTCTTGGGCCGTTGATTGCGATGCATCAGGTTGCTGCCCGTTTGCAGATGAATTTGTGGTTTGAGCCGTGTTTCCTGCTGTGCAGGCCGATAACAACAGCATCATCGCCAAAGCAAGCATAACCAGCGGCAATGCGGGTTTGCTATATTTATTCATATGTACCGTCTCCTCTATCATTCACAGTTTAACTGACTTCATCGGATCACCATTTCTAATGTCGTGGATGGCTCCACCTCTGAGAGAATCCGGTAAAAAGGTAATACTCGGTTTCCCGGTTTTCGGATGAATGCGAATTTCTGTTTCCACCCCAAATACACTGCGCAGCAGGTCAGGCTGAAGCACATTCTCTGTTATGCCGGAGGCTACCACCTTGCCTTCTTTTAATACATACAATCGGTCACAATAACATGCCGCCAAATTTAAATCATGCAGTGCAGCTAAAGCAGTGATCTGAAGTGTTTTGACCAAATCGAGAATTTGCAGCTGATACCGGATATCGAGATGATTCGTCGGCTCGTCTAAAATGAGAAATTTTGCCTGTCCGGCCAAAGCTCTGGCGATCAATACCCGTTGCTTTTCACCGCCCGACAGAGTAGCAAACCCCTGATCCGCTTGAGCATTCATGCCTACCCGCTCCAGCGCCTGCTCAACCAGTTCATGATCGAAGACGGTATCTGCTTCCAGCAGCTTCTTATGAGGATGGCGGCCCATCAGGACGATGTCCCGTACTGAAAAATCAAACGTTTGGGGCGCATCCTGACTTACCACTGCCATTTGTCGTGCCGTCTCTTTGTACTTCATCCGTAGTAAATCCTGGCCATCCAGCGTCACCAAACCACTATCAGGTCTTAACACACGATACATATTCTTAAGCAACGTCGATTTGCCGCTGCCATTGGGACCGATCAGCCCGACCAGCTCTCCCGTTCTCACCTTGAGACTGATACCGTCGATCAATCGTTTATCGTGAATACTGAAGGTCACGCATTCGACTTCTATATTCATTTTTCGCCTCCAAACGAGTAGGAGCTGCGCCGCAGCAGCCATACAAAAAAGGGTCCACCGCATACAGCCGTTACAATACCAATCGGCAGTTCCTGCGGAGCAAGCACGAGCCGAGCACATACGTCTGCCCACACGACAAAGATAGCTCCCAGAAGCAGGCTGACAGGCAGGACACGTCGATGATCCGATCCCACTATTAGCCTAACGATGTGTGGAATCATAAGCCCGACAAAGCCAATTGAGCCACTGACTGATACGACTGCCCCGGTTAAAAGGGAAGCGACAACAACCAATAATACACGGAACGCCTGCACGTTCACACCGAGCGTTACGGCGGCTTCTTCCCCCGTTAGCAAAGCATTCAGTGAACGATATCGGGTTAAAAGGACGGCCGTTCCAACGGTTATAATGAGACTTGGAATAAAAAGCGTATCCCATTGAGCGCCTGCCAGACTTCCCATCATCCAATACATCGCGTCACGGATGCCTTTTTCATTCGGAGCCATCGTAACGATAAAGCTAGTCACAGCCGACAGCATCATAGATACCGCCACCCCTGCCAACAGCAAGCGGGTCGTCGATATCCGTCCGGCCACACGAGCCAACGCGAACACCATGAGCATCGCAGCTAGAGAGCCTATAAAAGCAGATAGGGGCAGCGCAAGTCGTCCCAAAAATCCAAAAGCTCCAAACACAATAACTAACGTCGCTGTCACTGAAGCCCCCGACGAGACTCCTAAAATATAGGGGTCCGCTAACGAATTGCGAATTAATGCCTGTATAGCCGCTCCGGTAACAGCAAGCCCTGCTCCCACAGCAACACCTAGCAGCACACGCGGAAAGCGAATTTCCCAGACGATATATTGCTCCGGTTTGGTCCATGTCATGGGTACCCACTGATCCAGCCAGGGCAGATGGGACAGCGCAATTCGCCATACTGTCCCTGGAGCGACAGCCACAGGCCCCAGCATGACTGCGAGTGTAACTGACAGCACCAGCACAGCAGTTAGCAGCAACAGAATTGTTGTAAATCTCCATGGAGGCTTCCCTGCTAGATCAGCTCGAGAATTAGCCTTGGATGAAAAATCGCTGCTTGTTCTCGAAATCATGAACTAGCCAGTGGCTTTGCAGCCGCTTCCAGCCTTTTCAATCGTTCCTCGATCTCAGAAGCAGAGAAATTCTCGCCCATAATAACCGCAACATCGTTCACTGGCTTTTGCGGTCGGATCGGAATGATTTCCAGCTCACGATAGGCAAATTGAAACATCATCTGACCCTCCGATTCCAAAAATTGCACGATTCCTTTGGCCCGGTAAATTTCAGCAGGCAAACCGCGGAACAACTGTTCAAACTCCGAGCGTGACACAGGTCGTCCAAAAAAATGCGTATGAACAACTACATGGTCGTAGGAATGATAATGCTCTCCGTGTTTGTGGTCATGGTCGTGGTGCTCAGGCTCTTGACAGTCATGAGGATGATGGTCTGTATGGTCATCATGACCATACATGTGAAGACGATTTTCCGCATGATGATGATCATTCCCTATATCGACTGTGGACTCCTTTTGCCGCGAAACTTCCATCCGTTTCTCTCCTTGAATGGAGAAAAAGGTAACCGGGTCTACGTCACTCCGCTCCGTGCTTACAGTCAAAGCATAAGGATTTAATTCTTTTACAAAGGCCTGCACTTTCTGCAATTCTCCCGCAGCCAATAAATCAGTCTTGTTAATAATCAGTTTGGAAGCACACCGTAGCTGATCCTGCATCAAACGAAACGACTTGCTTCTCTCACTACCCAAGGAAAAATCCAGAAATTGACGCGCGTCCATGACCGTGATAACAGATTGTAAAACCATAGAAGAATATATAGAGGCATCTGTCACTGCATCTACAATTTCCATTGGATTAGCCACTCCGGTACATTCTACAATAATCACATCCGGCTTATATTCCTCGGCAAGATTCATGAGCTCGACGCCCAAATCCCCGCGAATGGTACAGCATATACAGCCACTGAGCATTTCCTTCATGGGGGCTTGGTCGTTCACCAAACTGCCGTCCAGATTAACATCACCCAACTCATTCATCAAAATAGCTGGCTTGAGACCCTGCTCCTTGTAGTAAGCCAGCGCATGCTGAAGAAGAGTTGTTTTCCCGCTGCCCAAAAATCCGGATAAAACAACAATCGGTATCATATAATCCTCCTTATCTTTACAGCACTAATATGGATCGTACCGTAAAAGTTTTCTTCTTGCAATCATTTGACGATTTTAATCGTAATAATTACTATTAATAAACATAAATATATATGACCATGCTTTGAATTGTCAATATAGGAGGTGATTCAATCATAATCCTGCGGCATGATTGTCCCATCACAGGCATAGGATGTAGATAAGAATCCTTATTCCCAAGGAGATGTGGAATGAAAAACAGTACGCTGTTGAAGATGCTGCCTTTTATGATTCCGTTTGCCTTTCTCATCCCTGTGCTTATTACGCTATCTCCTCAGTGGCTTCGTTTGTTAGATATGGGGCAGCTGCAGTCATTAAAGACGGTATTTATGGGTATTTTTCTGGAGGCTGTTCCGTTTCTTCTGATCGGTGTACTTATCTCATCCCTTTTGCAGTGGCTTGTACCGGAGACATGGATTCGCAAAATAGCGCCTGCGCATCCTGTGCCGGGTGTCCTGCTCGCCTCCTTGCTAGGTATGCTGTTTCCCATCTGTGAGTGCGGCATGATCCCTGTCGTTCGCCAATTAATGCTCAAGGGAATGCCTGCCTATATGGGTATCACTTTTATCTTAAGCGGACCTATTATCAATCCCGTAGTACTGGCTGCCACGATGATGGCTTTCCCTTCCCACCCTGAGGTCACTGTCGTTCGAATGGGTTTGGCCTTTGTCGTTTCCGCGACCATCGGATTGATCGTATATGCCTTTGTGCGTGTGCATCCGCTCAAACGGTCGTTGCTCTCTTTTAACCAGCAAAAGCAGAACAATCAGATTCATCAGCATAACCGCACATGGCGGGGATTTTTTGTACATGCTGGCGATGAGTTTTTGGACATGAGTAAATATCTCATTATCGGCGCATTATTGACAGCTTGCATCCAAACCTTTATCCCACGTGATGAAATGCTTTCCTTAAGCAATGGAACGGCCGGCTCGTACGCCTTTATGATGGGCTTTGCCTATGTGCTGTCGCTGTGCTCCACCTCTGATGCCTTTGTAGCTACTGCTTTTTCGCATACCTTTACACTGGGTCCACTGGCAGCCTTTCTAGTACTCGGCCCGATGCTTGATTTCAAAGGCACACTCATGCTGCTCAGCACCTTTCGCACCAAATTTGTCGTAATCTTGGGCATGCTCATTATTTTACTCGTTCTGATCGGCTCTATAGCTGCTGAATGGTTATTGGGGAGGTAAATACAAACGTGAATTCAACCTTTAGCATCCGCTGTCAATATGGCATGCGCTCCTTGCTCATGATCGGATTAGCTGTATACATCATCACATTACACCGCACGAGTGCACTTCATTACTACTTGGCTCCGCACATGCAAAAGCTGCTTTTACTCTGTCCTGTGCCACTTATGTTCATCGCTTTGGCGATGGCATGGCGCGTAATCGTGGGAGGGCCGGATGGTCAAGATGTATGCGATTGTGAACATCCGTTACCGCAAAGCTGGTTTAAAAAAACACTCGTATATGGAATGCTGCTCATTCCGCTGCTATTCGGCTCACTGCTGCCCAATCAGGCGCTTGGCAGTGATATGGCAGCCAAAAAAGGCATGTCCTTCACCTATCCCAACCCGGATATCCGACGAAAAACAGACATACAAACCACGAACACACCCGCCTCCTCCCTTGTATCAACTACATCTTTCACACCAATTTCGCTCCCACTAAGGGGTAAATGGAGTCAGGAAGCGCTGGATAAGCTGTTCGTTCCGCCGGATGAGTACAATGTAGAGTTCGCCGAGCTGGCGAAACGTCTGTATCAGCAACCCGTTATACAGATCCATCCGGAGATTTTCTCCGAAACTATAGGAGCGATCGAACTGTATAATCACGCTTTTCAAGGAAAAAAAGTACAGGTGACTGGCTTTGTCTATAAGGACGACAACCTACCGGGTAAAGGTCTATTTGCAGTAGGAAGATTCCTCGTTATGTGCTGTACTGCTGATGCTATGCCATTCGGGATTATCGTCCAATCCCAGAACCCTCCATCCTTTGACAAGGATACCTGGGTGACTATTGAAGGGACACTGCATGCAACGCAAAAGGGCAATACACCCGTACTTGAAATTCAATCCAATAAAATAACGACTGTCAAGCAGCCAGAATCTCCGTATGTCTATACCCAGGCAGACTCGGTAGCAACCTATGATCGCTTGAATGCAGCGAACTAAACCCACCAAGGAGGAAAAATGATGAACAAGGTTCCTGTTATATTAATCAGTGGTTTTCTTGGAAGCGGCAAAACAACGCTACTTTTGCGGCTGTTAGCCCATACTCGCCAGATTCCCCTTCGTGCTGCTGTTTTAATGAACGAAATGGGCGAATATGATGTAGACAGCGCTATTATTTCAGAGGAAATGCCTGACGTAACAGTGGAAGGACTGCTAGAGGGCTGCATTTGTTGCAGCAAAAGAAATGAGCTGGCTGGCGCACTGCATACCCTACTCATCCAAAAGCCGGATGTGATCTTCATGGAGACCACCGGAGTAGCTAACCCCGAGCAAGTGTTGGAGGAACTTCGCTCTCCACTGCTGGCAGATCGGCTGTATCTGGTTCACAGCATTAGTGTGGTGGATGCTGTGCTGTTCCATGAATACAACAGCCGCTTTACTGCAGACAAGGAGCTGGTTCGGACTCTGCATGGACAGCTTCGCTCCGCCGACTTCATTGTGGTGAACAAAACGGATGTCGCAAGTAGCCGTGAAGTGGCTAAGGTCGTCAAGAACATCCGCAAGCTCAACAATACAGCTAAGCTACAAACTACTGAATACAGCCGCGTTGACCTCGGACCACTGCTGGAACCTGTCCTGACCTCCGTAATGCTTGACCCGAAACCTGTACAAGTATTTCAGCATACATCTGCACAGGTACAGCCCAATGATGCAGAAGCATCGCCTATCCCAATTCCTACCAAAGATAATGAAAGACCTAGCAGTACCTTCAAAAATACCGCATTCAAAGTGATCTCTGCACATCCTCATAACCACAGTCATGATCGCAATCGTCCCCCTTCCTTTTCCCGTCTGGAGAGCTTAACACTGCATCAATATTCTCCTCGGCCATTAGATAAGCAACGATTAGAAGACTTCCTGACCGGGCTAGGTTCCTCGCTTCTTCGAGCGAAAGGTTATTGTGTGCTCCCGTATGAGGGCACAATGCTTCTGCAATTCTCAGGAAGTCACTTGGAATGGCAACCCACCGCACTTCCGGTGAGCCAGGGATATGTCACACTCATTGGAGAACAGCTTGACAAAGCATCCATTACCGACCAATGGGAACAGTGCTTTGTTTCGCTGTAATCGACAGATCGGCTCAAGATAAAATTCCCCTCCGAAATGTCTACGAAATTAAGTTATAAAAGGCTGTTCCTTGACCTTTAAAAGTCATGGAACAGCCTTTTTTCGTAACTATCACAAATTTGCATATACGCATTATATACTTATAGGACGTTATGTTTAATGATGGGAAAATAAAAAAAGCCGTCGAAGCTTTCTCGACGACCTGAGTACGACTATGCAGAGTCATACTATTATTTGCTTGGCGGCGTCCTACTCTCCCAGGACCCTGCGGTCCAAGTACCATCGGCGCTGGAGGGCTTAACGGTCGTGTTCGGGATGGGTACGTGTGGAACCCCTCCGCTATCGCCACCAAACATGAATTTACGGTGTAAATTCTTTTTCAGGAATCAGCATCGCCAAATGCTGTGTGTTTGTCCGTGTAACTTCAGCTACTTGAGCTGACGATATACTGAACTTACACCCTGAAAACTGGATCCGAAACTTATTGCGCTTTATCTTAGGATAAGCCCTCGACCGATTAGTATTGGTCAGCTCCATGCATTACTGCACTTCCACCCCCAACCTATCTACCTCGTCGTCTTCAAGGGGCCTTACTCATTGGGAAATCTCATCTTAAGGGGGGCTTCACGCTTAGATGCTTTCAGCGCTTATCCCTTCCGTACATAGCTACCCAGCGGTGCTCCTGGCGGAACAACTGGTACACCAGCGGTACGTCCATCCCGGTCCTCTCGTACTAAGGACAGCTCCTCTCAAATTTCCTACGCCCACGACAGATAGGGACCGAACTGTCTCACGACGTTCTGAACCCAGCTCGCGTACCGCTTTAATGGGCGAACAGCCCAACCCTTGGGACCTACTTCAGCCCCAGGATGCGATGAGCCGACATCGAGGTGCCAAACCTCCCCGTCGATGTGGACTCTTGGGGGAGATAAGCCTGTTATCCCCAGGGTAGCTTTTATCCGTTGAGCGATGGCCCTTCCATGCGGTACCACCGGATCACTAAGCCCGACTTTCGTCCCTGCTCGACTTGTAGGTCTCGCAGTCAAGCTCCCTTCTGCCTTTGCACTCTTCGAATGATTTCCAACCATTCTGAGGGAACCTTGGGGCGCCTCCGTTACTCTTTAGGAGGCGACCGCCCCAGTCAAACTGCCCACCTGACACTGTCCTCGTACCGGATCACGGTACCAAGTTAGAACCTAGATACGATCAGGGTGGTATCCCAAGGATGCCTCCCTTCAAGCTGGCGCTCAAAGTTCTACGGCTCCCACCTATCCTGTACAGATCGTACCCAAATTCAATATCAAGCTGCAGTAAAGCTCCATGGGGTCTTTCCGTCTTGTCGCGGGTAACCTGCATCTTCACAGGTATTAAAATTTCACCGGATCTCTCGTTGAGACAGCGCCCAAGTCGTTACGCCATTCGTGCGGGTCAGAATTTACCTGACAAGGAATTTCGCTACCTTAGGACCGTTATAGTTACGGCCGCCGTTTACTGGGGCTTCGGTTCATAGCTTCGCCCGAAGGCTTACCACTCCCCTTAACCTTCCAGCACCGGGCAGGCGTCAGCCCGTATACTTCGCCTTGCGGCTTCGCACAGACCTGTGTTTTTGCTAAACAGTCGCTTGGGCCTTTTCACTGCGGCCCCCTCGGGCTATTCACCCTACCGAGGCACCCCTTCTCCCGAAGTTACGGGGTCATTTTGCCGAGTTCCTTAACGAGAGTTCTTCCGCGCGCCTTAGAATTCTCTTCTCGCCTACCTGTGTCGGTTTGCGGTACGGGCACCTTCTCCTGGCTAGAGGCTTTTCTTGGCAGTCTGAGATCATGACCTTCGCTACTATAATTTTCGCTCCCCATCACAGCCCAGCCTTAACGATGTGCGGATTTGCCTACACATCAGCCTCACTGCTTAGACGGACATCCATCAGTCCGCGTCACTACCCTACTGCGTCACCCCATCGCTCATCACGGATTACGGTGGTACAGGAATTTCTACCTGTTGTCCTTCGACTACGCCTATCGGCCTCGCCTTAGGTCCCGACTTACCCTGAGCGGACGAACCTTCCTCAGGAACCCTTAGGCTTTCGGCGGATCTGATTCTCACAGATCTTTTCGTTACTCATACCGGCATTCTCACTTGAATGCAGTCCAGCGCTCCTTCCGGTACACCTTCAACCCGCATTCAACGCTCCCCTACCCCTGATGCAAGCATCAAGCCATAGCTTCGGTGGTGTGTTTAGCCCCGTTACATTTTCGGCGCAGAGTCACTCGACCAGTGAGCTATTACGCACTCTTTCAATGGTGGCTGCTTCTAAGCCAACATCCTGGTTGTCTGTGCAACTCCACATCCTTTCCCACTTAACACACACTTGGGGACCTTAGCTGATGGTCTGGGCTGTTTCCCTTTCGACAATGGATCTTAGCACTCACTGTCTGACTCCCGGAACTAAATCTATGGCATTCGGAGTTTGACTGAGCTTGGTAACCCTTGCGGGCCCCGCACCCAATCAGTGCTCTACCTCCACGATTCTTTTTTCCGAGGCTAGCCCTAAAGCTATTTCGGGGAGAACCAGCTATCTCCGGGTTCGATTGGAATTTCTCCGCTACCCCCACCTCATCCCCGCATTTTTCAACATGCGTGGGTTCGGGCCTCCAGTGCGTGTTACCGCACCTTCACCCTGGACAGGGGTAGATCACCCGGTTTCGGGTCTACGTCCACGTACTCATTCGCCCTATTCAGACTCGCTTTCGCTGCGGCTTCAGCTCTTCACCTTAACCTTGCACGGGAACGTAACTCGCCGGTTCATTCTACAAAAGGCACGCCATCACCCATAGATCGGGCTCTGACTTCTTGTAAGCACACGGTTTCAGGATCTATTTCACTCCCCTTCCGGGGTGCTTTTCACCTTTCCCTCACGGTACTGCTTCACTATCGGTCGCCAGGGAGTATTTAGCCTTGGCAGATGGTCCTGCCGGATTCATACGGGGTTTCACGTGCCCCGCACTACTCGGGATCCGTCTCGGAGGGAACAAGTTTTGAACTACAGGGCTTTTACCTTCTCTGGCGGGCCTTTCCAGACCTCTTCATCTAACCGGTTCCTTTGTAACTCCATGTGAGACGTCCCACAACCCCAAGGAGCAAGCTCCTTGGTTTGGGCTAATCCGCGTTCGCTCGCCGCTACTGACGGAATCACTATTGTTTTCTCTTCCTCAGGGTACTTAGATGTTTCAGTTCCCCTGGTCTGCCTCTCACTCACCTATGAATTCAGTGAGTAGTGACTGTCGATGAAGACAGCCGGGTTTCCCCATTCGGACATCCCCGGATCAAAGCTTGCTTACAGCTCCCCGAGGCTTTATCGTTGTTCGCCACGTCCTTCGTCGGCTCCTGGCGCCTAGGCATCCTCCGTGTGCTCTTTGTAGCTTAACCTAGTATCTACAATGTAAATACGATACGCTACCTTTATTTCACTTGTTTACACAAGATCAGCTTAAAGGAATATTCTAAAACGCAATTTCGTTTCGGTATCCAGTTTTCAAGGTGCAATTTGAGAGTTTGAACTCTCAAAACTGAGCAACGAGTGAGTAATTTTTGAAGCTTATGCTTCATATTTGAATGTTTCCATTGCAGGAAACGATTCTCCATAGAAAGGAGGTGATCCAGCCGCACCTTCCGATACGGCTACCTTGTTACGACTTCACCCCAATCATCTACCCCACCTTCGGCGGCTGGCTCCTTGCGGTTACCTCACCGACTTCGGGTGTTGTAAACTCTCGTGGTGTGACGGGCGGTGTGTACAAGACCCGGGAACGTATTCACCGCGGCATGCTGATCCGCGATTACTAGCAATTCCGACTTCATGTAGGCGAGTTGCAGCCTACAATCCGAACTGAGACCGGCTTTTCTAGGATTGGCTCCACCTCGCGGCTTCGCTTCCCGTTGTACCGGCCATTGTAGTACGTGTGTAGCCCAGGTCATAAGGGGCATGATGATTTGACGTCATCCCCACCTTCCTCCGGTTTGTCACCGGCAGTCTGCTTAGAGTGCCCAGCTTGACCTGCTGGCAACTAAGCATAAGGGTTGCGCTCGTTGCGGGACTTAACCCAACATCTCACGACACGAGCTGACGACAACCATGCACCACCTGTCTCCTCTGTCCCGAAGGAAAGGCCTATCTCTAGACCGGTCAGAGGGATGTCAAGACCTGGTAAGGTTCTTCGCGTTGCTTCGAATTAAACCACATACTCCACTGCTTGTGCGGGTCCCCGTCAATTCCTTTGAGTTTCAGTCTTGCGACCGTACTCCCCAGGCGGAATGCTTAATGTGTTAACTTCGGCACCAAGGGTATCGAAACCCCTAACACCTAGCATTCATCGTTTACGGCGTGGACTACCAGGGTATCTAATCCTGTTTGCTCCCCACGCTTTCGCGCCTCAGCGTCAGTTACAGCCCAGAGAGTCGCCTTCGCCACTGGTGTTCCTCCACATCTCTACGCATTTCACCGCTACACGTGGAATTCCACTCTCCTCTTCTGCACTCAAGCTCCCCAGTTTCCAGTGCGACCCGAAGTTGAGCCTCGGGATTAAACACCAGACTTAAAGAGCCGCCTGCGCGCGCTTTACGCCCAATAATTCCGGACAACGCTTGCCCCCTACGTATTACCGCGGCTGCTGGCACGTAGTTAGCCGGGGCTTTCTTCTCAGGTACCGTCACTCTTGTAGTAGTTACTCTACAAGACGTTCTTCCCTGGCAACAGAGCTTTACGATCCGAAAACCTTCATCACTCACGCGGCGTTGCTCCGTCAGGCTTTCGCCCATTGCGGAAGATTCCCTACTGCTGCCTCCCGTAGGAGTCTGGGCCGTGTCTCAGTCCCAGTGTGGCCGATCACCCTCTCAGGTCGGCTACGCATCGTCGCCTTGGTAGGCCATTACCCCACCAACTAGCTAATGCGCCGCAGGCCCATCCACAAGTGACAGATTGCTCCGTCTTTCCTCCTTCTCCTATGCAGGAAAAGGATGTATCGGGTATTAGCTACCGTTTCCAGTAGTTATCCCTGTCTTGTGGGCAGGTTGCCTACGTGTTACTCACCCGTCCGCCGCTAGGTTGTTTAGAAGCAAGCTTCTAAACAACCCCGCTCGACTTGCATGTATTAGGCACGCCGCCAGCGTTCGTCCTGAGCCAGGATCAAACTCTCCATTAAAGACCAACCGAAGTTGGTTTATCGAAAGAGCGATTAGCTCATGTTGAAACTGACGAGATAAAATATCTCTTGTTTGATTTTGCGAACAAAATCAGTTTACTCACTCGTTGTTCAGTTTTCAAAGATCAAAACTTCATTCGCTTTTCTTGGGCCGGATAAATAATATATCATACTTTTGTGGTTCATACTACTGGTAAATAATGCCTCGCACATGGTCTTTTGAACTTTTTAACCATTACATCACAGCCTATCTTACGGCCGGATGAATAATATATCATTTAGGTTTGCTGATTACTACATGTAAGTTATACCAATTGATAAGTGACTTATCAAAATCATTTCTTTTACTATACTCCTCATACTTTGGAATTTTTTCTTCATTATATGCACTGTGAATCTTTGACCAAATCTACTGCAGTCGAAAGACGCATACGACGTTTTTTTGGTATCTTGCTCAGATTAATCAACAGCACATCGGAAGGAGCTTGGTCTTTGGCCGACACGCAAACATAACTTATATATGATGCCTCCCCCTTTTAGTCCAAAAGGGATGATTAATATTGAAACGTTCCAAAAATTATTTACGAGCATTTTGAAACGTAAAATAGACTAATTTAGAACCGTTCCTTTAAATATGCTTTTAGGAACGCTACATTTCATTAATAATTGAAACAAAAAGTAGCTCCTGTAGGCAATGCAGGAGCTACTTTTTGTTAACTTGCACACATTTGTATACAGCGGTCTTTTTTTGTATAGAGAAGAATGATGAAATTTATCCTATCCACCTGTTTTTAGGTGAAGTTCAGTATTTGGCGAAATGTGCGTAAATATAATACATAGAGCAACAAGTTAAATATGAATGAGCGTCTAAAATTTGAGAACTTCTTGAAATCTCTAAAAACATAAACCTTTCTATTGCTATAGGGGGTAGGCCAGGATAAATCGGATTTAAAACGTTAAGTGAATTACAATATTAAAAAATCCAATTTCTCAGTATTAAATTGAGAAATTGGATTTTTCTCGTCCTCTATTAGTTAGAAAAGAACAAGCTGCATTAAGAACAGTTCTGAACTATAATTCTTTGCACCACTTAATCTTGGTCATAAGTTCAATAAAATTGATTAAAAAACATTTGAACCAAAATCATGTAGATAATCGTTCCCCCCGCTATAGAGAGGAGCATGTTTCTCTTCCAAATGTGAAGCATTACAACTACAGCCACTGCAATAAATTCAGGGATTCCATGACTTCCAGAAAGTAAACTCACATGCTTAAAACAATAAATGACCAAAAGTCCAATTACCGCTGAAGGTAGAACTTTCCCTAAATACTGTACATACTTTGGTGTAGCTTTACCTGATGAAAAAACAATAAATGGAAGAAACCTTGTCAGCATAGTACCTAAGACAACCATCGTAATCGTAATAATTTGCTCGGTTAAATGCATTGTCATATTGGTTGAACCTCTTTTTTCTCTAATGACTTTCTAGTTAAAGTAAGTAGTCCTAAAATTGCAATCATTGCAGGGATAATGAAATGGTTTTCTCCAAAAATAATAAGGCAGACAATTGACATCCCAAGCCCTATTAGAGAACTATAATGTTTTTCCTCTTTCAACCACTGTTCAATGAAGATAACAACAAATAGAGCCGTCATAGCAAATTCCAATCCTTCAGTATTGAATTGGATAAGCGATCCAAAAATACCCCCTAATGCTGCGCCTAGTACCCAATAAAAATGGTTGAGCAGCGTGACGAAAAACATAACCCAACCTTTATCTACATTGTTTGGGACATGAATGGTACTATTGATCGCAAAAGATTCATCACAAAGTCCAAAAATCATATACCACTTTTTATTTCCTACGTTCTTATATTTATCCAACATAGAAATGCCATAAAATAAATGTCTTGCATTCACCATTAAAGTGAGAAAAAAAGCATTAATTGGATTGAAGGCAAGAAGCAATAAATTGGCAGTAAGAAATTCCATTGATCCTGCAAAGATGACTAGACTCATTAGAATCGGATAAATTGCGCTAAATCCTAACGAATTCATGAAGATGCCATAAGAGATTCCTAAAAATAAGAACCCTGAGAAAATAGGTAATGTTTGAGGGAAAGCTTTACGAAATGCCGTGAATATTTGAGTTCTTCTTTTCATACGTTTCACATCCTAAATGACTAATTTAATATGATTTAAATTAACATACAAAATCCATACAATAAACTGTATAATTGTATAGATTACAATTCTGTTTAGAAACATATAAAAACCCTCCACTCTAAAAATGGGGGTCCAAATAACTGTTTATTATCTTTTAACTACATACATACCATACCATTGATTGTATGTAATCTATCAGAAGAGGTGCATTATGCCTGTAAATTCATTCGACAACTATCCAATGTCTTGGAAACCTGATAAAAACGCATTGAAGCGTCCTTATTATCAATCCATTGCATCCTTACTTGAACACGATATTAAAAATGGCTTTTTAGCTTCTGGTACAAAATTGCCGCCTCAAAGGGAATTGGCAGATTTCTTAGACTTAAACTTTACGACTATTACTCGTGCTTACAAAATATGCGAGGAAAGAGGGCTAATATATGCAATTACAGGTAGTGGCACCTTTGTAGCGCCAAATGCTTCTCGGTCAATAACCATTTCTAAGGATAAAACGGCAAGCCTTATTGAGCTAGGTCTTGTATCATCGTTTGAGCAAACAAATGCGCTAGTTAAGGATAGTATTCAACAAGTTGTGAACAAGAGTTATTTTGAACAATTACTAGATTACAATGATCCCACTGGCATTCCACATCAAAAAGCAGCAGCACTTAACTGGATGGAATCGTTCGGCATTCATACAGATCAAGAACATCTTGCTATTGTATCTGGTGCGCAAAATGCATTGGCTATTGCGTTGACCGCTTTGTTTGAGCCTGGAAACAGAATTGCTACAGATTTATATACCTATTCAAATTTTATTGAGTTATCAAAAATGTTTCGAATTCAATTAGTACCGATTACTGGAGATGAATTTGGAATGTTGCCAGGCGAGCTTGATAAACAATGCAATAAAGTAAATATTCATGGCATTTTCCTCATGCCTTCTTGTAATAATCCAACAACCATTATGATGTCAGATTTTCGAAAGCGAGAAATTGCAGAAGTCATCCGTAAGCATCGCTTAATTTTGATTGAGGAAGAGATTCATGCCTTTATGACAGCAGGCATTGTTTCAGATTATCAGCAACCAATGTTTAACTTACTTCCAGAACAAACGATTTATATTTGCTGTACTTCTAAATCAATCTGCTCAGGGTTGAGAATTGGCTATATCGTCTATGGGAAGGCCTTTTGCGAGAAGATTCTGCAGTCTATTTTTAATATTAATGTTAAAACCTCTTCTTTCAATGCGGAGATTATTACAGAACTAATTTTATCAGGAAAAGCTCATGAAATTGTTTTGCTAAAGAAGCAGCTTGTGCAAACAGCAAATGATATTTATTTCAATAATTTTCCTTTTGACAAAAACGTTGGACATCCTCTAAGTTTTTATCGCTGGCTGCCAATTCAAAGACACTCTGATGCATTAGAGTTAGAAACGGACCTACAGAAGCTAGGTATTCGAGCTTTTCATTCTGATCGTTTTTTAAGTGGGCAAACTCCCCAGGATAAGTATTTACGTATTGCCCTTTCTTCGACAAACTCATTAGACGAGTTAAAAGTAGGATTAAGAATATTAAATGAGTATCTCAACTAGTCGTTAATTCATTGACTCCAAAATAAATATATGCGTTTTTAAGATTTTGATTGTAAACAAAAGGCACCCAAATCACTAATCTGCCCCTATAGATTCAGTAAATTCTTTCACAATCTCCATCTTTTTAACATTAAATATCCAATTCTCTTAAGAAGATATCCTCCACAATCTGGGCCTTAAATGAAGATGAGCGCTGATCCTTGTTACTGAATCGCGCCCGTCAGAACACCAGACCACTTCAACCTTGAAGTGGTCTTTTTTTGGATATAGAAGAATGATGAAATTCATCCTCTATACCTGTTTTTTAGGTGAAGATGGTCGTTGGCTGTATATCGGTTGAAGAAGTTTCCCGATTACAATGGCCGGTCGTTTCTTTTGCACAGCAAATTGAATTCCCCGGCGCGTTTCTGGAACGATTTGAAATATTATTTATCATCTTGTGGACGGTCAAAATTTTCATGACTGCCTCAAATTATTACTTCTATCTTTTTATATTATTGTTATCTCATATATCCTTGACCTCCTTTGAATGTATAAGAAGAACATGTCCTAATGGTAGAAGAGCCAATTTAAGCCAGTGAACTACAGGTAAGTAGCTTCACCAGCTTTTCTACTCCTCGTAGATCCTAATATCCCCTGTACACTTGGTTGAGAAATTCATCATCTTGTTCAAAGGCATCTACGCTCGATCGGCCAATTCTTGCTTCATTGAGTTTCATGGTTATCAAGCTCATAGCCCTGAACTAAAACCAAGCAATAGTGATAGACTACCTTTTTGAGGTAGAGGTCGACTGTCTTTTACTTAAATATCTCATCGTGAGTTTTTCTCGTTTAGCTCATAAAAAATCCCTCTATAAGTTAATAGATTAATCGTCTTTCTTTTTTTCTATCTATTATAGAGAGATCATAATATTACGATGTGCTTTCTTTTTTTAGCGTTTGCTGTTTGTACCAAGCCAGAAACGCATCAAATGGAATCGAATCCGAGAAGCTTTTAAATTTACTATAGCTTTGTCGGAAGAGAAAAATTAGACAAAAATCAAAAACAATAAAAGCAACATGCGGCGTAATAAACACGCTTTGCAAAATCAGGATTTTCGCTAAATAGTAAAATAAGAAAGCAAAAGCGAGCATCAAAGTCGTACGCATCATATTCGCTATAGCTAAGAACATGTCCCGCTTCGCCATACGATTGTGTACAATGCTATAAATCATACCGAAATTCTCGCTGCTCGTTATGTCCATATTATAGCCGTATACGTTTTTGAAGGCTTCTTTAACAGCCTCGGCTTTTTTTTGACTCATAATGACTGTAGTCGTACGACTTTGAAAAGCGATTTGGCCGCACGAACACGAATAGAGAAGCGAATTTCGGTATAAGTTGGTCTACGCTTTGTTAGATGCTTCGGCGCTAATGGAATAGTCGCTGCTCGCTCGTGAAATGGTTCAATAACCCGGATTGATTCGTAGGGAATGAGATAATATTCTTGTCCCATTTCCTCTTCTTGATACAAAAAAATCGCCTTTTAGGGGCGATTGGGTGATTTATGATCTCTTCATAGTTTTAGCACTTAGTGGACATTTAAACTCCTAAAAAATTACATTTAGTTGTAGTATCCCATAGGCTTCTGCCAGCAACCTCCAGCAGGGTCGTTTGTAATTTCGCCATTGTTAAACACCACTTTCCCTCTGAGTATGGTTCCTACAATTCTGCAAGGGAAGGTATGACCAACATACAGACTTTGCTTATGCTTTGCATAAAAATTGTCTTCAGTCACCACATATGATTCATTTAAAGTTACAATTGCTAGATCAGCATCTGCTCCCTCTATGATCTTCCCTTTCCGATTTGAAAGTCCAAATCTTTCAGCTGGTCTAATGGCTGTCCAATGTGCTACCTTTTCAAGCGGAATATTGTGCTTTAAGGCAAGCTGAATTAGAGAAAGCAACGTAAATTGGCCTCCGCTAATTCCGCCCCATGCTTGGAATAAATTATAAATGTGAGGATCTTTCAACTCATAAGGACACGGTGAATGATCTGAAGAGATCATATCAAACTTGTCTTCAATGAATAAAGAAATTAATTTCTTCTGTTCCTCTTGTTCCCGTAAAGGTGGCGCACATTTGGCGACCGTTCCCCTCTCTCTGAGATGCTCATGATTAAACAATAAATAATGCGGACAAGTTTCAACAGATATATCCATTCCCCTTTGCTTTGCCTGCTCAATCTTTTCTACAGCTTTGGCTGAGCTAATGTGTACGAAATGAAGCGGACAACCAGTAATCTCAGCGTAATAAATAGCACGCTCCACTGCCTCAACTTCTGCAAGTATTGGCCGTGTCTCTAAATAGTCATTGGCGCTGCATTTTCCTTCTTTCTCCTTTTCTGCTTTCAACCAATTTGTAATGGCTGCACTTTCCGAATGAAGAGCCAGTACTTTGTTCAATTTAGCGATCGTTTTCATCCCGTTCAGCAAAGTTATATCATCCACGGCCTCGAACTCTTTATTCCCCGTTGTAGAGAGAAAAGCCTTAAATCCAATCACACCCGACTCTGCAAGAGGCACTAAATCCTTCTCATTTCCAGGTACAAGCCCACCCCATAAACCAAAGTCAACAAATGACTTTTCATTCCCAAGCCTAGCTTTATCATAAAGCGCCTCTTGGGTTACTGTTGATGGAATTCCATTTAGTGGCATATCGAAATATGTGGTACATCCACCTGCAGCCATCATCATTGATCCTGTACGGAACCCCTCCCAGTGTTCTCTCCCCGGTTCACTGAAATGCACATGTACATCAATTACACCAGGGAAAACAAATTGATCTTCAGCGTCCAATCTTCGATCCGCCGTATTTGTAATTCCTTTTTTTATTTGTACGATTAACCCATCCTTAATACCAATATCCTTTTCTTCGACACCTGTCGGTAGAACTACTTTACCATTTGTAATAATCAAATCCAAATGTTCCATATCCATTGCTCCTTGGTCATGTATGTTGACAGTATTTAATTTTCAAATATAGTTCCTTTTTTAAACCGAGAGTCTTTAAATGCATATTTAGTCAAAAGAATGTAGGCAATACCGGCTGTAATAAACCCTAAAAACCATCCAATCTCCACTTCTGTAAAAGCAACTCCTGCACCGATTAGCATGGCAAAAATTGCAGATGGATTATATCCAGAAAAAGGCCCGTTCTCTTGGTACAGTTCTACAACATTTACATTTTGTTTTCGTAAAATGTAATAATCCACCAATAAAATAGAAACAATCGGCCCTAAAAATGCGGAATAAATCAAAATAAATATTCCAAGCCCTTTTGCCGAAGAATCCTGCACAAGTATCCACGGAAATGAGCAAAGCGCCAGCAGCCCCGTTACAACAACGGATGCTTTGTATCTTAATTTTGTAATTAAGGTAATAACATAAGCAGGTGGAACGATATTCGCAACCATGTTAACTGCAACCGCACCTATCACAATAAAAGCAGATACACCAACGGTTATATATGGATTATCTACCACGACTGCAAAGGCCTTCACAGGATTTGAAATTCCTGTCGCCGAAGCAAGCATTGCACCTATAGTCAATACAAAACCATATGCGATTAAAATGGGGGAAAAGTATAGAAAACCACGTTTGATATCACCAATACCGGATTTAAGTTCTCTTGAATAGTCTGCTGCGCTCAGAAAGATGGCAGCATAATTACCCAGAAACATCATAATGAACGCAAAGAACGGTAAGCCCCATGATCCTTCGGAATAAACCCATCTCTCAGCAATCACATCACGATGCGATTGGATCAGAACTCCAAACACATAAATAAGAGCCAACATAATTACGACCGAGGCTAAAATTTCTACCCACTTGATGGCATGAAAGCCATACATCGAAAGAACAATCTGCACTAACTGAATTACCAGAAAACAAACAGCAACGTTATCGAAAGCTCCGCCAGAAATGACTTTAACAATTTCGTTCAAGGCCGTCCCGCCAATCCAGCTTTGAAAACCATACCAGATAATTCCGGGGATTCCTCGCAAAAATGAGGAGATAATCGAACCTTTGATTCCAAAAGACATTCTAAGCTGTACAACATAAGGTATTCCTGTTTTGTAACCCAACCTGTCATTCAAAACAAATACACTCGATATGATCCCAATCGCTATCAAAGCGGCTACAAAAGTTTGAAAAATGTTAAGTGTCGCAGTCCCCGCAACAATCAAGCTGGCTCCCAATGTCATGTTGCCCAGATTAACACCGTCACCTACCCACATAAACATGTAAGATATTGAACCGACCGTTCTGTCACTTTCATTCTTCGGCTTTAAGGATTCAACAATACCTGTATCTTTTGTGAGCTGCCTATCTTCCATTACGTGATTTGCTAAACCTGTAGACATGATCATATCAATCCTTTCTTGTTCAATCCCGAATTATATATCATGAAATGTAATAAAATATAACTCGTATACTTTATAGTCACAGTTTAGCTTGAATTTCCCGACAAATCATTAGATGAATTGTGGATTTTTGCTTTTTTCATTGTACTGTTTAACCAAAAATCAAATAAAATCTAACATTATATGTAATGTAATTTATCTGGTTATTATACTAAGTTTTTTTCAAGTCAAACATTTTGAAATAAAAAAACTCGGCCTGAAGCCGAGTGAATTAATTAAGGATAAGATAGCAACATTAGTAAAAACAGACACTTGGTTTGAAGCGACCAACTCAGATTTTCTTCAAATTACTGAATTGAAAAGCATTTTAAACGGTTTGATATTACATCCTACTACATCACCTTTACGTATTGGCACTGATCCTGGCGTACCCGTCATAATAATGTCACCGGGATATAAGGTCATAATTTGTGAAAAAAAAGAAACGATGTATTCAGGCGGATACATCATATTCCTAACTATGTTTCGATGTTCTACCTTGCCATTCAAAACTGTTTCTATTTCAATATCCATGATTTCTTCCAACTCATCAAAAGTGATGAAATAAGGGCCAAAACTAAAAAATGTATCAAAGCTCTTTGATCTTTGGAGATATCGAGGATTTTTAGCATGTATATCCTTTGCGGTCATATCTAAGGTAGTAGTAAATCCGGCGACAACACTTAGCGCATCCTCTGGTTTAACGTTCTTGCAGGTTCTTCCGATAATAATCCCCAGTTCTGCTTCTGCTGTTACAATTCTGGACTGAGTGGGCAGTCGAATTGATTCTTCTATGCCGATCAGACTGGTATCTGGTTTCATAAAAATAACCGGTTCTTCTTCAGGCAACTTCCCTGACAGTTCTACCGCCTTCTCTTGAAAATTCATGCCAACACCAAGTATTTTTCGAGGGTTACGATACAGCGGGCCAAAGTCTGTTTGTTCTACCTTGACAGCAGGATACCCACACAATTTGTGCTTTCCCTCGCTTGTGTACCAATGAATCATTTCCGTTATTTGTCCTTTTTGTATCAACTGAAACAGGTCCGTACTCCAGTTTTTGTTCTCCGTCTCATTAATTGTTTTGATTGTTGTAATGTTATTCGAAAAGATGATCGCTGCAGTTTCTTCACCATTAACAATTGCTGTTGCCAATTTCATATGATCGTCCCTCCTTACACCATCGCTCAAACATTATCCTTTATTTGCAAATAGTTAACATCCAACTTAAGAGCTTTAGATCTTGATATTGATTAGCAATAAAAGACAGCCCTAACGGTAGTCCGTTCACCCCAACTACAGGTATCGTAATTTGAGGTAAACCGGCTAAGCCTGCGATACAGGATAACTGCATGGTCTTTGCTCGATATTGTTCTGCTTCTTCCCCTCGCATGTTCAGCAATGGAGCTATACCGGGAGCAGTTGGAATGATTAATACCCCGTCTTCTCCTAATAGGTTTGACATGAATAGTTTTACATGCTCTCTTAGCGCAAATTGAGATATGCTCTTACTTTTCTTCAAAGTACTGGCCCACTGGAATCTGTCAGCGATATCTGATCCAAAATCCGGTTTTTCCTTCTGAATCCAGGAGCCGTGTTCACTCCATATCTCTAACCCCTGAAGGATTCGGAACGCACTCGACCATTCAGTCAGGTTGTTATGTTCTGATATTTTGACCATTTTCGTTTTATTAATTATCCCCTCTGAGGAAAGAAAATCTAATAAAGCTGTTTTATCTTTTTCAAGCATCAGCTTCCATGGTTCTTTTGCTAAATAGATATTCTTGAATTGACCTTCCTTGCTTTGACCATCTATCAGAATCTGGCCAATCTTAAGTAATAACTGCGGGCTTCGACTCATCCATCCAACTGTATCAAAGCTTGGAGCCAGTGGAATCACCCCTTTAGTTGAGACTGCCCGATGAGTGGGCCTAAATCCATAGATTCCGCAATACGAGGAAGGAATCCGGACTGACCCGCCTGTATCTGTCCCTATGGAAAAATCTACTAACCCTGCTGCGACAGCAACAGCTGAACCACTGGACGATCCGCCAGGAATGCGATCAGGCGCCTTGGGATTTATAGGCGTACCATAATGAAAATTCTCTCCGTTTAAACTGTACATCAATTCATCCGTCTGCACAGTCCCTTTTAACTCTGCTCCATGTTTAAGTAGAAGATCAATAACGTAAGCATTTTGAACAGCAGGTCCATGAGTACGTAGCCAATCAGGGTTTCCTGCACCACTTGTATATCCCTGAATATCAAAAACATCTTTTACTGCAAACGCTAAACCCTTGAGCTCCCCATTTCCGGTTGATTCTATGTTCAATCTTCCATTTACAAATACATTCCATTGATCATTCATTATTTTCTCTCCATAGACGTAGATTTTTGAACAATGATTTTGGAGAATGAATATTTTCAAGCAAAAGCGATAATAAAATACCTACCAGCAACCCATTACTCAGCAATGGACGTAAAATAGCGGGAAGCGATTCGAAATAAGAAACAGGAAAAGTCATAATAATAATCCCGATGAATAATGGAGCTGCCAACCGGTATACATTGATCGTTGTTAACTGGATTTTAGAAAAATATTGAAGTGACGAATGTAGCAGTCGCATATACGTAACGAACAAAACTGCGCTTCCCACACTTAAAGGAAGTTGGGACATCAGGCTCCCTATCGGAGAAATCAACCCCATCAGCATAAATAGTCCACCGCCAATTATAAAGGGGATTCTGCTCAAAATTTGCGTTTGGTTGAGAAAACCGATGGAAGAAACGTATGGTGCATAAGGAACCTGCCCTAAAAAGCCCGAAGCTATCACAAATATTCCGCTAATCGTAAATGAATTGTTATAATGTTTAAGACTTAATCTTGTTTTGTAAAGATCATCTGTACCCTTCAGAGCTCCAAATGTATTCGAAGTATTAATAATGCCTGCTACAACCGCTGTTATAATAACTCCTGCATCCAGTCTAGGTGTACCTAAAGGGAATGATATGAATTCCATTTTGCCGGTCATATTTAATGCTTGCTTGGAAGTAAACAACAATGCAAACAATACCCATCCAACAATAATCCCCATTAAAATTGAATACTTGCTAAGTGAAGCGGGCAGCTTAACACTACAAATGATGACCAAAACACAAACGACACCGGATAATAAAAAAACAGGCAAATCAATATGGAGAATCTCCGTATCCGTATTGAAAGGAATCCCCAGCATCCCTTTAAAAAAAATAGCATTCAGCCTGCAACCTAATAGAAACATGAAGACAGCCATCACTCCAGCGTTGAACAACTTGGAAAGGAGCTGAGAGAGTCCGCTTAATCCAATGGCAATTGTAATGAAACCAGAAATAATGATTCCTACTGCAAGGCTTCCCCCAAGAGTTCCCATGGACATGCCTTGAGAAGGAGCAGCATAACTAAGACTTAAAATAACTCCCCACCACAACCCGGACTGTCCTTCCATAATTGAGCGTCTATGTCCCAATAAAGCTTGCAAAATACAGGCCAAGCCCGTAAGAAAAAAGGAGGTCTGAATAAGATAAGTTATTTTCTCTGACGGGAGTTGGAACGCTGCACCTACAGTAATAGGAATTACTACGGTATTAGTGAACAGGAAAAAAAGCCACTGTAATCCGGCCAGCCAGTTTTCCACTCTAAACAACGCCATTATGAGTCACCTTCTATATCTGTTTAACTGTACAAAAAGATCCCGATTGTTTCGGAATCTTTTGGATATATAAATGAGAAATCAATCTCACTTCCAGCTCATTCTAAACGTAAGCTTCATATACATTTAAAGCAGCTTGCAGCGCATGACCAATTTGAATGGAGGCTCCGTGACGGATCAATACAGCTTCAAGAGCAGAAAGTACAAATAAAACATTTTCTTTCCGACAACTGTATCCCATGGTGCCAATTCTCCAAATCTTGCCGTGAAGAGGACCAAACGAACTTGCAATCTCTATGCCAAACTGTTCCAGCAGCATCTTTCTGACCGAATCACCGTCAATCCCTGCCGGGATGGTAATACAAGTAACCATAGGAAGTTTCCAGAGAACATCATTATATTGCAAGCCCATGGCCTGAATCCCTGCCGTAAGAGATTTTTCATGCAAGCGATGTCTTTCAAACCGCTCCTTCAATCCTTCTTGCAATACAATTCTCAAGCCTTCTCGCAAGGCATAAAGCATTGACGTTGCTTCGGTATGATGGTTCAACCGTCTCGGTCCCCAGTAATCCTGCAGCTGACTCAAATCAAAATAATTACTACGAATAGGATGGTTAACCTTTACTTGATCATGCGCCTGAGCAACGCCTCTTTCCACTTTTTTTCTAGTAAAAAGCAAACGTTCCACTCGTTCATTATACGTAATTGGAGCCATCCCGGAAGGCACGGACAAGCATTTTTGCGAACCGCCAATTACCGCATCCAACTGCCATTCATCTACCTTGACCTCTGTACCACCAAGCGTTGCAACTGCATCGACAATAGACAAGACATCAAGCTCCCGGCAGGCAGGTCCAATCTTGTCCAAGGGCTGCATACAGCCAGTTGATGTTTCACCGTGCACAATTGCAAGAACCTTTGGTTGCACTTTTTTCACTTCATCAATGATTTCCTGCTGATCGAATACTTTCCCCCATTCGCACTCAATGGTATAGATTTCAGCTCCACTACGTTCTGCAATCTCGGTCAATAAATGTCCAAACCTCCCAAAAATGGGGATTAAAACTTTATCACCCGGCTCTATTACACTGCACATTACCGCTTCAATGCCTGCCCGGGATGTTCCGTCAATTGGAAATGCCCACTGATTCTTGGTCTGAAACACTTGACGAAGCATATCCATCGTTTCGTTCATCATTTGAGTAAATGCCGGATCAAATTGTCCAAGGATTGGTGTACTCATGGCGCGCAGAACCCTCGGGTCGACCTCTACGGGTCCTGGAGTCATTATCGTCCGCAGTGGTGCACTGATTTCATCAAAACCGTTCATCTCTCTTCTCTCCTTAATACGCTAATTCAAACAATATCTTGATTAGTAGTTCAATTCCCTTTACCAAATCCTCCGTTTTCGTGTGCTCATAAGGCGAATGGCTAATTCCTTTATGGCTTGGGACAAATAGCAATAAGGTCGGACAGATGCGACCAAAAACTTGCGAATCGTGGCCAGCACCGCTGCTCATTTTTTTAAATGGAACCTTTTCTTTTTCCAAAATTGACCCAGCAATTTTATTTAGAGCCTCATCCATCTTTACGGGTAACTCGTTCATCCAATTATGAATGGTTAACTGTGTACCATGCTTTCCTACAATCTGCTCAAATTCTCTGAAAATTTCGTTACAAAAAGTATTAAGAACATGTTCATTACTGTGACGAATATCCATGCTGAACGTCACTTTTTTGGGGATTACATTCGATAGATTGGGTTCAACTTCAATTTGCCCCACTGTAGAAACCAGATCCAAAGATGTTTCTGTTGTTCTTTGCATAAGCGTCTGAATAAGCTCTGAGGCTGTATGCAAAGCATCTTTGCGCCAAACCATTGGAGTTGTACCTGCATGGTTACTCTCGCCTATAATAGTGATAGTGTATCTTCGTTGTCCTACTATATGACTTACAATCCCAATCTGTCGTTGTTCTCTTTCCAAAATCTCTCCTTGCTCAATATGCAATTCAAGAAAACAATCAATATTCTCGCGCTTGGGATGTAGATACTTCCCTTGTCCAAACCCCGCATTATTCATGGCGTCTACAAAGGAGATCCCGTCCAGATCTCTCAACTTGCACACATCTTCATATGATTTGATACCGGTAATACTTCCTGAGCCCCAGTAAGTCATCGGAAAACGGCTACCTTCTTCTTCACATAACGAGACCACTTCAATCGTTTTCCGTGGCAAACCATAATGTTTGTATAAGTATTCCAAAGCTATTAATCCAGCTATCACCCCGTAAGCCCCATCATATTTCCCACCATCGATGACAGTGTCAATGTGAGATCCTGTTAATATGCATGCAGAGTGTGTGTGTGTACCGGTTAATCGTCCAAATAAGTTACCAACATCATCATAGTAAGCATTTAACCCTACACTTTCCATTCTCGATTTGAGTGCTTCCTGAGCCAATGTCCATTCCTTTGAATACAGTTGGCGAGTGACTCCATTAGTATTCGTTTTACCAAACGAAGCCAACCATTCCACCATTCCTTCAACCTCTTTGAATAAGGCAGGTGATTCCTTATCAACAAATACCAACTTAATCCCCCTATTCCAAGTGGTAATTGATATTCATATAATGTCAAAAATATTAACATGGTTTATTTTCTGAATTCATTGTAAAATAAATAATCATTAAAATCATTCACAAATATGTAGAACATTTTATAAATTTATTGTACACAATAACTAAAAGAATTGAGGTTGTGTCAAATTAAATATCATAAAGGAGAATTTAGAGTATGAAATTAATAGAACTGCTAAATCTTCCTGTATTTCAAGGAACTTCAGTAATTGCAGGAACGCAAGGAATGGAACGTGAAGTTAATACGGTCAATATGATGGATGCTCCCGATATTATTAATTTTCTAAAAAAGAATGAACTACTTATAACGACAGCCTTTCATTTTAAAGATGATTTACATTTGTTGCTAGAGCTTATTCAAGAGATGGCAAAGCAAGGCTGTTCGGGATTGGCAATTAAAACGAAACGTTATTTGGACAAAATTCCTGAAGCGGCTGTATCTCTTGCCAATGAACTTCAACTCCCGCTTTTAGAACTACCCATTCAAACCTCATTGGGGGATATTGTAAACAAGTCTTTAAGCTATATTCTTGATATCCGTACAAATGAGTTGCATAATGCCATACAAACCCATCGCCAATTTACAAACCATATATTAAGTGGAATGGGAATTGATAAAATCCTCGATAGTTTATCTTCTTTAATTCAGTTACCAGTAGTATTACTAAATCATTATTTACAGCCCATAATTCAAAATTATTCGCAGCTCACCCTTCTTGATAATCTGGAAGATGTGATCATCAGCCAACTTCACCCATTATCCAAAACAAGCCCATCTGCATTTTCTTTATTAAATGAGACAAGGGATTCCATTACACTGTTTCCCATCTCGACTCATAAGCAAACCAATTTTTTATGCATCATTGGCTTCGTGCCACTAACTGACCGAAACAAAATTCTAACCATAGAGCAGGCGTCAAATGTCATTGCCTTCGAATTAATGAAAGAAAATGCCTTGAAACAAAATCAAAGAAGAATACAAAATGATTTTTTCACCAATTTTATTAACGGCACCTTTTCCACTGACGAAGAAATTATTAATCGTGGGAAAGAATTTGGACTTTTAAGTGATCAGCGCTATGTGTGTGCTGTAGGTAAAGCAGTTTTAAAAGAGAAAAGCATTCCATTTATGAAGTACCAAACGGAACATGAATTCATTTATGAGAAAATTGATTCAGATCTCCGTTTTTTTCATCAAGAAGTACATTTGTTCACGACCAACAACCTGTACATTTTACTTATGCCCCTTAAAGAGGGGTGGAAGGAGATTGAAGATGAATTTATTTCATTTTTAAAAACACTCCAAATTAAAGTTTCTGTGCATTACCAGGTGGAGTTATCATTTGGCATTAGCAATTACGCACAACATTTAATCAATTTTCCGGTTTCATATAAGGAAGCTATGGATGCTTTATATTACGGGAGCATGTCTGGAAAGCAACGTTTTATTGATATTTATCAGCCCAAAGAGATTCCCGAAATCTTAAGAATGGTTCCTTATCAGGATCTGAAAAAGTTTTATATGGATACTTTTCAGTCTTTTGCTAATGAGTATAAAAAAGATTATCATTTACTTCTACAAACTCTATCCGTTTACTTGGAAACCCATTGTCAGCTGGCCGAAACCGCAAAGCGATTGTATGTGCATCGCAATACAGTAATTTATCGGTTGGAAAAGTGTGAAGAGATCATTGGTAGGAGCCTTAAAGAACCTGAAGAAA
Source organism: Paenibacillus sp. lzh-N1 (assembly GCF_002872435.1). Classification (NCBI taxonomy): domain Bacteria; kingdom Bacillati; phylum Bacillota; class Bacilli; order Caryophanales; family Paenibacillaceae; genus Paenibacillus; species Paenibacillus sp. lzh-N1. The sequence goes on from NZ_CP025696.1 coordinate 5,004,759, forward strand.
CTTTACGTTTGCGTCTGGCCTTTAGAATTAAAGCTCTAATTCAAGAAAATAACATATGGTCCCGTACGTAGCAGCTCCTAAAAGGCTGCAGCATATTCCTCAATCAACTTTCCAATTGATCCGGCGTTAATCGCCAGCTTTTGCCTTTACGGCTGATCGGTGCTGTGATAAATAGATAATTTTCCGGCTTTACTGGTAATTACTAATACTTACTTCTCCGTTTTTCAAGTAGTTATCCGATTCAACAATGTCTGCTGAAGTTGAACGTATCAACTAATAGTCTTAGAAAAAAACGAACTCCTTCCCTGATAGGAATAGTTCGTTTTTTTCTACTATTTTAGCAATACTGACCAGTCAGGGTCTTTGTATCGTTTATCCACCACTTCCCTTACCAGGGTAAGCTCCTCCGGAATCTGATCCAACCCCGGAATCCGGAATTAATAAGGCTGCTGTGAGTTACGATCCCCCATACTGATGTATCCCTCTCGCCAATGATCAGTCAGAGTATTTTCTAACGATGATACCCCCATCGTAATCACATCATACTGCTTGCCTGCTGAATCGTATGCTTTCCATTCCTCATGTCCTGTTTCATTTTCTATTTCCCCGTAGAATGAGATCGACGTTTCAAATGTGCTGTCGCCCCTTTGCGATTTCTCAAGCGAAATCCCAACCAACTCTATTCTATCATTCAATATTTTAAAAGCTTTGGGCTCCAATTTCTTGAAGGTGAACCCCTGATTATGGGGAAAGATGATATTTACCAGGTTTATCAAACTGCTCTTAACTGGAAAATTACTGTTATTCATATGGAAGCGGTAAACCATTGGAATTGATAGCCGTAGTTACTTCGTCTTCGTTGTCTTTTTCTTTCGCTTCATAGTAGAAGGTGCTTCTAGCGATTTGAGGACTTCACACAATGCTGATACCGAGTATTTATCACTGTTTTGCTTAATGATTTTTACTTTCGTCCCCACTATCAGTGCTGCTTGCTTTAAAATATCATTCTCCCATCTTGAGTTGCTCATTTTTTTACGGAGCCCAAGGCGTCTCTTCTCTTCTGCAGTTCGGTTATCTTTTTCAGCGAAGGAACCTGGAGGTTTAAGCCTGCTTGATCCAGCGATCTAGAGCCGATGGGCTAAGCTCATACTCTCTCGCAATGGCTATTCTCGGCTTTCCGTTTTCGTATAACTGAACCATTCATCTCTTAAAATCTGCTGTAAATTACGTCTTTGTCTTGGCGTAGTAGATCCGCTTCTAATTCATATGCTTTCATTCTACTCGCCCTTATTTTTTCTGTTCAACTAAGTGTAACCGATCCAGTTTTCATATCCTATTTTTAAATATCTAATTCCGAAAAAGATAAAAGAGAGCACAACCCATTGAGGTTGTGCTCTCTTATCGTGCTTGGCAACGTCCTACTCTTCCAGGACCCTGCGGTCCAAGTACCATCGGCGCTGGAGGGCTTAACGGTCGTGTTCGGGATGGGTACGTGTGGAACCCCTCCGCTATCGCCACCAAACATGAATTTGCCTCGCAAATTCTAACTTCAAGGTTACACCCTGAAAACTGGATCCGAAACTTCCTTGCGCCTTATCTTTAGGATAAGCCCTCGACCGATTAGTATTGGTCAGCTCCATGCATTACTGCACTTCCACCCCCAACCTATCTACCTCGTCGTCTTCAAGGGGTCTTACATACTGGGAAATCTCATCTTGAGGGGGGCTTCACGCTTAGATGCTTTCAGCGCTTATCCCTTCCGTACATAGCTACCCAGCGGTGCTCCTGGCGGAACAACTGGTACACCAGCGGTACGTCCATCCCGGTCCTCTCGTACTAAGGACAGCTCCTCTCAAATTTCCTACGCCCACGACAGATAGGGACCGAACTGTCTCACGACGTTCTGAACCCAGCTCGCGTACCGCTTTAATGGGCGAACAGCCCAACCCTTGGGACCTACTTCAGCCCCAGGATGCGATGAGCCGACATCGAGGTGCCAAACCTCCCCGTCGATGTGGACTCTTGGGGGAGATAAGCCTGTTATCCCCAGGGTAGCTTTTATCCGTTGAGCGATGGCCCTTCCATGCGGTACCACCGGATCACTAAGCCCGACTTTCGTCCCTGCTCGACTTGTAGGTCTCGCAGTCAAGCTCCCTTCTGCCTTTGCACTCTTCGAATGATTTCCAACCATTCTGAGGGAACCTTGGGGCGCCTCCGTTACTCTTTAGGAGGCGACCGCCCCAGTCAAACTGCCCACCTGACACTGTCCTCGCACCGGATTACGGTACCAAGTTAGAACCTAGATACGATCAGGGTGGTATCCCAAGGATGCCTCCCTTCAAGCTGGCGCTCAAAGTTCTACGGCTCCCACCTATCCTGTACAGATCGTACCCAAATTCAATATCAAGCTGCAGTAAAGCTCCATGGGGTCTTTCCGTCTTGTCGCGGGTAACCTGCATCTTCACAGGTATTAAAATTTCACCGGATCTCTCGTTGAGACAGCGCCCAAGTCGTTACGCCATTCGTGCGGGTCAGAATTTACCTGACAAGGAATTTCGCTACCTTAGGACCGTTATAGTTACGGCCGCCGTTTACTGGGGCTTCGGTTCATAGCTTCGCCCGAAGGCTTACCACTCCCCTTAACCTTCCAGCACCGGGCAGGCGTCAGCCCGTATACTTCGCCTTGCGGCTTCGCACAGACCTGTGTTTTTGCTAAACAGTCGCTTGGGCCTTTTCACTGCGGCCCCCTCGGGCTATTCACCCTACCGAGGCACCCCTTCTCCCGAAGTTACGGGGTCATTTTGCCGAGTTCCTTAACGAGAGTTCTTCCGCGCGCCTTAGAATTCTCTTCTCGCCTACCTGTGTCGGTTTGCGGTACGGGCACCTTCTCCTGGCTAGAGGCTTTTCTTGGCAGTCTGAGATCATGACCTTCGCTACTATAATTTTCGCTCCCCATCACAGCCCAGCCTTAACGATGTGCGGATTTGCCTACACATCAGCCTCACTGCTTAGACGGACATCCATCAGTCCGCGTCACTACCCTACTGCGTCACCCCATCGCTCATCACGGATTACGGTGGTACAGGAATTTCTACCTGTTGTCCTTCGACTACGCCTATCGGCCTCGCCTTAGGTCCCGACTTACCCTGAGCGGACGAACCTTCCTCAGGAACCCTTAGGCTTTCGGCGGATCTGATTCTCACAGATCTTTTCGTTACTCATACCGGCATTCTCACTTGAATGCAGTCCAGCGCTCCTTCCGGTACACCTTCAACCCGCATTCAACGCTCCCCTACCCCTGATGCAAGCATCAAGCCATAGCTTCGGTGGTGTGTTTAGCCCCGTTACATTTTCGGCGCAGAGTCACTCGACCAGTGAGCTATTACGCACTCTTTCAATGGTGGCTGCTTCTAAGCCAACATCCTGGTTGTCTGTGCAACTCCACATCCTTTCCCACTTAACACACACTTGGGGACCTTAGCTGATGGTCTGGGCTGTTTCCCTTTCGACAATGGATCTTAGCACTCACTGTCTGACTCCCGGAACTAAATCTATGGCATTCGGAGTTTGACTGAGCTTGGTAACCCTTGCGGGCCCCGCACCCAATCAGTGCTCTACCTCCACGATTCTTTTTTCCGAGGCTAGCCCTAAAGCTATTTCGGGGAGAACCAGCTATCTCCGGGTTCGATTGGAATTTCTCCGCTACCCCCACCTCATCCCCGCATTTTTCAACATGCGTGGGTTCGGGCCTCCAGTGCGTGTTACCGCACCTTCACCCTGGACAGGGGTAGATCACCCGGTTTCGGGTCTACGTCCACGTACTCATTCGCCCTATTCAGACTCGCTTTCGCTGCGGCTTCAGCTCTTCACCTTAACCTTGCACGGGAACGTAACTCGCCGGTTCATTCTACAAAAGGCACGCCATCACCCATAGATCGGGCTCTGACTTCTTGTAAGCACACGGTTTCAGGATCTATTTCACTCCCCTTCCGGGGTGCTTTTCACCTTTCCCTCACGGTACTGCTTCACTATCGGTCGCCAGGGAGTATTTAGCCTTGGCAGATGGTCCTGCCGGATTCATACGGGGTTTCACGTGCCCCGCACTACTCGGGATCCGTCTCGGAGAGAACAAGTTTTGAATTACAGGGCTTTTACCTTCTCTGGCGGGTCTTTCCAGACCTCTTCATCTAACCGGTTCCTTTGTAACTCCATGTGAGACGTCCCACAACCCCAAGGAGCAAGCTCCTTGGTTTGGGCTAATCCGCGTTCGCTCGCCGCTACTGACGGAATCACTATTGTTTTCTCTTCCTCAGGGTACTTAGATGTTTCAGTTCCCCTGGTCTGCCTCTCACTCACCTATGAATTCAGTGAGTAGTGACTGTCGATGAAGACAGCCGGGTTTCCCCATTCGGACATCCCCGGATCAAAGCTTGCTTACAGCTCCCCGAGGCTTTATCGTTGTTCGCCACGTCCTTCGTCGGCTCCTGGCGCCTAGGCATCCTCCGTGTGCTCTTTGTAGCTTAACCTAGACTTTTCTTTCGCAGAAAGAAAATGTCGATGTTCAATAAGAAAATGATTTTTGCTATAAGCAAAATATCTTTCCTTATTGGCTACCTTTATTTCACTTGTTTACACAAGATCAGCTTAAAGGAATATTCTAAAACGCAATTTCGTTTCGGTATCCAGTTTTCAAGGTGCAATATTCACCGGTTTTAATCCCGGAAGAACATCATATCAAATTCCTCAACACTTGAATACAAGTATATTTTGGAAGTCATATGTGAGAGTTTGAACTCTCAAAACTGAGCAACGAGTGAGTAAGTTCAGGATATTCATTTCATTCACACGAATGTGATGAACCGAATTGAATATCTGGTCGCAGGTACATGTACCTGCTGATTTGAATGTTTCCATCGCAGGAAACGATTCTCCATAGAAAGGAGGTGATCCAGCCGCACCTTCCGATACGGCTACCTTGTTACGACTTCACCCCAATCATCTACCCCACCTTCGGCGGCTGGCCCCTTGCGGTTACCTCACCGACTTCGGGTGTTGTAAACTCTCGTGGTGTGACGGGCGGTGTGTACAAGACCCGGGAACGTATTCACCGCGGCATGCTGATCCGCGATTACTAGCAATTCCGACTTCATGTAGGCGAGTTGCAGCCTACAATCCGAACTGAGACCGGCTTTTCTAGGATTGGCTCCACCTCGCGGCTTCGCTTCCCGTTGTACCGGCCATTGTAGTACGTGTGTAGCCCAGGTCATAAGGGGCATGATGATTTGACGTCATCCCCACCTTCCTCCGGTTTGTCACCGGCAGTCTGCTTAGAGTGCCCAGCTTGACCTGCTGGCAACTAAGCATAAGGGTTGCGCTCGTTGCGGGACTTAACCCAACATCTCACGACACGAGCTGACGACAACCATGCACCACCTGTCTCCTCTGTCCCGAAGGAAAGGTCTATCTCTAGACCGGTCAGAGGGATGTCAAGACCTGGTAAGGTTCTTCGCGTTGCTTCGAATTAAACCACATACTCCACTGCTTGTGCGGGTCCCCGTCAATTCCTTTGAGTTTCAGTCTTGCGACCGTACTCCCCAGGCGGAATGCTTAATGTGTTAACTTCGGCACCAAGGGTATCGAAACCCCTAACACCTAGCATTCATCGTTTACGGCGTGGACTACCAGGGTATCTAATCCTGTTTGCTCCCCACGCTTTCGCGCCTCAGCGTCAGTTACAGCCCAGAGAGTCGCCTTCGCCACTGGTGTTCCTCCACATCTCTACGCATTTCACCGCTACACGTGGAATTCCACTCTCCTCTTCTGCACTCAAGCTCCCCAGTTTCCAGTGCGACCCGAAGTTGAGCCTCGGGATTAAACACCAGACTTAAAGAGCCGCCTGCGCGCGCTTTACGCCCAATAATTCCGGACAACGCTTGCCCCCTACGTATTACCGCGGCTGCTGGCACGTAGTTAGCCGGGGCTTTCTTCTCAGGTACCGTCACTCTTGTAGCAGTTACTCTACAAGACGTTCTTCCCTGGCAACAGAGCTTTACGATCCGAAAACCTTCATCACTCACGCGGCGTTGCTCCGTCAGGCTTTCGCCCATTGCGGAAGATTCCCTACTGCTGCCTCCCGTAGGAGTCTGGGCCGTGTCTCAGTCCCAGTGTGGCCGATCACCCTCTCAGGTCGGCTACGCATCGTCGCCTTGGTAGGCCTTTACCCCACCAACTAGCTAATGCGCCGCAGGCCCATCCACAAGTGACAGATTGCTCCGCCTTTCCTCCTTCTCCCATGCAGGAAAAGGATGTATCGGGTATTAGCTACCGTTTCCGGTAGTTATCCCTGTCTTGTGGGCAGGTTGCCTACGTGTTACTCACCCGTCCGCCGCTAGGTTATGTAGAAGCAAGCTTCTACATAACCCCGCTCGACTTGCATGTATTAGGCACGCCGCCAGCGTTCGTCCTGAGCCAGGATCAAACTCTCCATTAAAGACCAACCGAAGTCGGTTATAGAAAGAGCGATTAGCTCATGTTGAAACTGACGATATAAAATATCTCATTGTTGATTTTGCGAACAAAATCAGTTTACTCACTCGTTGTTCAGTTTTCAAAGATCAAATTCTTTTTCGCTGCGTTTTTCAACAGCAACTCTTATATAATATCATCTTTCAACTAACTTTGCAACAACTTTTTTTTCGTTTTTTCTTCAAATTCGTTCTGCTCATTAGCCGACCGACAAAATATCTTGTTTAATTGGCCGGAATAAGAATATAACACATAATCAAATTATATAGCAAGTGTTATTTTCTAAAATAATTCGAGTTTAATTTAAAATCAAAACAAACCCCAAAACCGATGAAGGTTGTGCAAATTCGGCTGGCTTTTAAGCAACCACAAATCAAGAGGACTTAAATCTGAAAAATATAAAAAAAAAGCCAGCGATTTTATCGCCGGCTTCCCGTCAATTCAACAAAATGTTATGGAGTATGATGGCCAAAATATTGGAGCGTTCCATTTGGATAAGAGTTCCACTCTCCTGGAAGGTTATAAAAGGAGGAACCGGACTTAATCCCCGATTTTCGGATAATAGTCCCATTATTCGGCATAAATTGCGTTTTGCCGTCAGGATCACCTAAGACATCGATCGTTACACCGTTCTTTTTCAGGACATAGCCTGTCGTTACATTTTTATCTGATTCTGATAACATTATTTCTTCATTATAGTAGGCCACAGGAACAATGTCGAAAAAGTCATAAAAGATGGAATCGATATATATATAAGGCATGCCTTTCCAAAACGAATTAATAGGCTGGCTCCACACTTTAGGAGTATTTGTAGCTAAATTGTATTGATGAATCTCAAGTGAGTATCCTGCATTTTCTATAGGTTTAGAAGTATCCCCTACTGGATTGTAAAACAATTCAATAGCAGTGCGGGTTTTATCCAAGGATAGATACTGGGAAAAATATAGATCCTCTGGCCCTTGAGGATTTGCTATCACTTGGAATACAGTGGCAGATCCGTTCGCCCCGATTACCCAGTAGTATTGAGAAATATCCCCATTCCATGTCCAAACTGTCCCGTTAAGAGGGATTGGTCCAGTAAAGGTAGAATCTGCCGTACCCGAATAGACTTTAAATGAAGTTTCACCTAGGAACACTGTTGACATGTCATAAGTAATCGGATCTTTGACCCCTTGCTTGGTTCGGATTTGAACCATTCCGTTCGTCGCTAGAGGAGCATTTGTTACCTGAAAATTATAGGTGGCTGTTCCGCCATGCCTGTCATCCGCAGTAATCGTTACCTTGGTACTTCCTGCCTGATTACCCGGAGTAAGAGTCAGCGTTGATCCGTTAACCTCTGCATTTGCCACACCGCTTGATTCAACAGTAGAAGTAAACGTCAGGGCATCCCCGTCAGCATCACTGAACAATTGGGATAGGTCGTAGCTTCTTGCATTGGTAACTCCTGCAGTCAACACTTGTTCATAAATGGCAGCTTCTACTTGAGGGCGTTGATTTGAAGATGGGTTAGACGAACCGGATGACTGGACATTGACCTGGAAGGTAGTTGAAGTTTCCCCTCCGCGACCATCCGTAGCCTTGATTTCTATGCTTGTCGTCCCTGCACTTAGTGCCTGAATTTTCAATTGGTCTCCAGTGATTTCCGCCGAAGCAACAGACGGAACGGAAGAGGTTGCCTTAAAGGTCAACGTATCTCCATCAGGATCTGTAAAAACGGAATCTAAATCGAGTGAGTAAACCGCATCACCTACAGTAAGCGACTGGTCGGCAGGTTTAGTTTCTACTGGATTCTGATTCTGCGGAGTTCCAGCCGTGACGGTGGTTTTAAAAGTTTCGATCACTTGCCCTCCCTGGCCATCTGTTGCTTTGATCGATACTAATGTGCTACCGATCGTTAATGATGTAAGAGTGAGTATATCCCCATAAACGGCAGCCGTCACAACAGTCGGGTCAGAAACGCTATGAACATCGTAAGTTAAAACATAGCTATCAGGACTGGAAAAGAAATCATTTAAGGACAATTGAATATCGCCTGTATTTATTTCTTTCATCTGATCCGGAATCCCTGTGGAAATCGGGGATTCATTGACGCTAACATCAAAATTAGTAGCAACTTCGCCCCCACGGCCATCTTCTGCTTTAAGCGTAATCGTTGCTGTTCCTGGGGAAACTGCATGGACTGTGGCTATGTTTCCGTTAACGGATATAGCAGCGACTAACGAATCCGAAGATTCTGCAGAAACGTCCACAGAGTCGCCATCAGGATCGTGGAATACCGAAGATAAATCCAGGGTATAATCTGAATTACCTAAAATCAGTGTCTGATTACCCGGCTGCTGATCTACAACCGGATTTTGGTTAGGTACAGCGGTTACTTCCATTTGAAACGACCGGCTTGTGCTGCCTCCATGGCCATCGGATGCCTTAACGGATACTGATGTGCTGCCAATCTTTAACGGTGTAATGGTAAGCGTGTCCCCATTGAGCACTGCAGTTGCAACCGAAGAATCGGAAATATCAATGCTGTATGACAACGAATCCTGCTCATGGTCGGTAAAGAAGTCATTTAAAGATAATTGAATGTCACCTGAATTGATTTGTTTCGTTTGACCCGGAATTCCCATGGATGCCGGAGGTTCATTAACGGTAATATCAAAATTGGTCTTAACCTCGCCTCCAAGGCCATTAGCCGCTTTTAGCTGGATGCTTGCTGTTCCTGAGGAAACCGCGTGAACCGTAGTTTGGTTTCCGTTAACGGAAACCGTCGCAATGGAAGAATCCGAGGATTCTGCCGAGATGGTCAGTGGGTTACTGTTCGAATCAAGGAACACCGGGGATAAATCCAGGATGTAGTCCGTATCCCCCACAGTGAGCGTTTGGTTGCCTGGCTTCTGAATTACAACCGGATTTTGATTAGGTCCCGCACTTACCACTAATTGAAACGACTGGTTTGTGCTGCCTCCCCGACCATCGGACGCCTTGACAGTAACTTGGGCATGTCCTACAACTGCCGGAGTTAATACCAATTGATCACCCGTCAGGGTAAAGGTAGCGATGGAAGGATCATCGATCGCTACCTCATAGGTCATGAGATCATTTTCAGAATCCGTAAAAAACGATCCTAATGATAAGATTACGTCGCCGCTTCCCAACTGTTCGCTTTGATCGGGGATACCCAATGAAACAGGAGATTCATTGACACGGACCTTGAAACTCGTGCCCGCTTTTTTCCCGGCCTGGTCATCTGCAGCGATCGTAATAGTCGCAGTCCCTTTGCCAACAGCCTTGATAGACAGGTTGGTTCCCTCTACTCTGACTGTACTGATTTTTGTACTAGACGACACAGCCGTATATTTGAGCTCAGACTGCTCCTCATCCGTAAAATGCCCAAGCAAGTCAATTCGAAGTTCAGAATCGCCCACCGTTATGGCTTGATCTTCATATTTGGTCACTAACTTCGGTGCTGTATTGGCCACAACCGTAGAACGCGAGCTACTAGAAGAGCTGCTGGAAGAAGTTGCAGTGACTCCTGATACTGTCGAAGAGGACACACCTGCTGCAAATGAAGTATTCGTGACTTGGCTGGAGGAGCTTACACTAATATTTGCTCCAGAGTTATTTACTTGTAAATTTGAAACGGTTCCAGCTACCTCCAAACTGACCGGAGAGGAATTGTTCACAACCAATGTATTAATGGAAGCCTGCCCTGTCAGAGCTACGGGCTGGTCACTGTTGACCGACAATTGCTGAATAGTCCCCTGCAACTCTACCTGCTGGGCACCGGTAAGAACTTTTAACTGCTGTATCATTGAGGATGAATCATTTTCAATCGTTGCATTGGAAGTCAATGTCATTTGATCTACCCTTGAATTTCCTTGAATGACTACGCGGACATCCTGTTTGGATACCTCGACATCCTGCAGCTCAGATGTGTTAAACAATACGGTGTTTTGGTCACCGCCCTGAATATATGTTTTTTCTTGTACCGTAAATTTAGAGGCATAGAAATCATGTTCAAGGCTTGACGTAACTGTAAAACTATTTTTGACATTCAAATTCATAACCGAAATGTAGTCGCCGTCAATAGTTAAATCGCCGTCAATCGAGGAGTTATGACCATCTAATACAAGATTGCCGCTGAATTCGGAAGCTTGCCCTATCGGGGCTTGCCCACTCGCATGGATGACCAGTTTGGTGATTGATTCAATGGTCCGCTGTGATGCTACAAATTGAATATCTGCTCCCTTAAGAATCTCCTGGTTAGAGGTTTGCAGGATTCCTTTAACTGAATCCGAGAGTTTATATTCAATCCCGTTAATCCAGGCCTTTCCATCCTCTACTTTTTGGAGTTGGACTACATGGTCCTTGGGGAAAAAGGTAGACATCATATACTGGGCTATATCTTGACGCTGAACGGACGATTTAGGTTTGAAACCGGACTGATCCGTCTTCATGGAGCCCGACTGTAAAGCCGTATTAACGTATGGCCGTGCCCACGGGCTGACCCGATTCCAATCAGTAAGTTTAGCAGACTCCGTGGCGTTAGCTGTAATAGGAAGCCCGGAAGCCCGCATAAGCAGAACCGCAGCCTCCTCTCTGGTTACTGCCGCTTTGGGCCTGAATTTGGAGCCGTCGTCTCCATTCATGAGTCCTGCACGATGTACAGCCTCAATATAGGGACTGGACCAATTTTTCGAGTCTACATCCGAGAAGCTGCTACTTGCTGCTTTAGAAATAGAGAGTTGAAGAGCTTGAGTTAACAGAGCCGCCATTTCTTGACGGGTCAACAAATCCGTTGGCCGATAGGATCCGGACGGGTCGCCATGCAGAAGCCCGGCTTCAATGGCTTGCAGGATGCTTGTCTTTTGCTCTGAAGCAATATTATTGATGTCTTTAAAAGGCAGGCTCGCCAGAGCTACTCCGTTTGACGCATCACTGGCAGCAGATGCAATCGTCTGCAAAGCCGTTGGAGCAACAAGTGCAGCCAAGGCTAATGTAATCAGCCATTTATTGGGCTTAGAACTCATGATGTTCCCTCTATTCTTTTTATTCATTACGGTGCCTCACTGTTAAAGATACCGATATTATCCGTATAATCGATACCTTCATCAAACCATTCACTCGCCTCGTAGTGGCCTGCATTTCCATGGGTAACATCGGATTGTCTAGCTATAGTGGTATGAGGCTGAAACACGGCCGTATCAATCAACTGATTATCGTAATAGAGCGATAAAGTGACAGGTGCTGAATCGTCGTTATAAAATCCCATATCCATGAAGTAATCTACATGCGCATCACCAAAATACATAGTTTCTCCTATCACAAAAGTAGCTCCCCCTGAAATAGAAGCACCAGCGTTTTGACTTATTTCGATCGAATTTCCACTATCACTGCGTTCAATTCTAATTTTCGAAGCATCCAATTCCTCAAAACCCGCATTATAAAGCTCAATAATCTGCATCATAGAGTCGCCCTCCCCCCATGCCAACTCAGAGAAGAAAAGTCCTCTTTTTTCTACAACAGTGACTTGGAAGGTCGTTTGAACGGTCCCCCCCTTCCCATCATCTGCGGTGACTGTGACTGTAGTACTCCCGACTACAAGTGGAGTAATACTCAGTTGGTCACTTGTAACGGTAACCGTTGCTACTCCAGGGTCCGATGAACCAGCGGAATACGTTAGCAAGTCCAAATCTTCATCTGCAAAAGTTGAAGCAAGTCCAATAGTTGTGTCCATAGCACCTGCTTCTGTAGAAACATCATTTATCGTGCTTTGAACAACAGGAGCGTGATTAACCGCAGGTAAAGGAGTCACCGTTAGAGTGAAATTCGTATCAACCGTGCCGCCTTTACCGTCATTCGCCGTTACCGTAATCGTGACAGTACCCGCGTTCACTGGCGTAATTTTCAGGTCACCTCCGTTTACGGCTACTGTCGCCACGCCTGCATTCGTCGAGGTTGCGGTAAAGGTCAGTGCGTCGCTATCTTCATCTGCGAACACACCTGCAAGACTCACCGTCTTGATGCCGTCTGCAACTCCTGTCGTCACGTTGCTGATCGACGTTTCCACCGTCGGTGCATGGTTCACAACTTCCGGGATCACTGGCGTGATTGTCACGTTGAACTGTGTATCCACCGTGCCGCCTTTACCGTCATTTGCCGTTACCGTAATCGTGGTCGTACCCGCGTTCACTGGTGTAATTTTCAAGTCGCTTCCGTTTACCGCTACTGTCGCCACGCCTGCATTCGTCGAGGTTGCCGTGTATGTCAGCACATCGCTGTCTTCATCTGCGAACACACCTGCAAGACTCACCGTCTTGATGCCGTCTGCAACTCCTGTCGTCACGTTGCTGATCGACGTTTCCACCGTCGGTGCATGGTTCACAACTTCCGGGATCACTGGCGTGATTGTCACGTTGAACTGTGTATCCACCGTGCCGCCTTTACCGTCATTTGCCGTTACCGTAATCGTGGTCGTACCCGCGTTCACTGGTGTAATTTTCAAGTCGCTTCCGTTTACCGCTACTGTCGCCACGCCTGCATTCGTCGAGGTTGCCGTGAATGTCAGCACATCGCTGTCTTCATCTGCAAACACACCTGCAAGACTCACCATCTTGATGCCGTCTGCAACTCCTGCCGTTACATTGCTGATCGACGTTTCCACCGTCGGTGCATGGTTCACAGCTTCCGGGATCACCGGCGTGATCGTCACGTTGAACTGGCTATTTATGGTCCCGCCCTTGCCGTCGTTCGCCGTAACCGTGATCTTGGTTGTTCCTGCGCTCACTGGTGTGAGAGTCAGCTGACTTCCATTCACCGATACCGTCGCTACGTTCGTGACCGAAGATTCCGCTGTGTAAGTCAGAGTGTCTCCGTCAACATCGGTAAAGCTATTTGCCAGATTAATCTTTTTAGGCTCATCTGCTGTACTTAACGTAATATCTGTAAACCCGGTAGTAACGCCTGGCGCATGGTTAGTCACTGAATTTGTTGAAGTTCCACCTCCAGATGAAAATGTCACGCTACTCGATGTAACTGTAGTCGTTTTTTGAACCGTCCCGTCAGCGGACTGAATTTGTCCAATCTGCTTTTGTACTTCGTTGTAATTTTGGATAACTTGTGAAACAGAAATATCTTTAGGTAGCTTAATCGTTTCAACTTTAAAATTCGGGTTCAACGTCACTTTAGCGTTTGCGTTGGCAACTTTTAGCTCCCCAATTGTCCCTGTTCCTTTAATAGAAATATCACTGCCGGAATTCACAGTAAGATGGTTTACGTTGCCATTCAGCTGGATATTAGAGACACCGTTTTTAAGCTCAATTATTCCTTTGGTATCCCCTTTAATCTGAACACCATCACCCGAAATTCGAAGCAGGCTGCTTTCCGGTAGACCATTGGTGTTTAACACAACATCTTTTTGCACGATCTCCAATTGTTGTAGCCCGTCCACATTACGATTGCGCGAATTAAACTTTAATATAGCTCCCTTTAACGCATCTTTATTGGAGTTTCCGATCAACTCTTTCAACTTTCCTTCTATTAAATAGGGAACATTATCAATTGTTACAATATCTCCATCAACGCTATTGATCGTAGCCATTTGCTCTTGAGTTTTGAAAATATCCAGCAGGAAAGGAGCAATATCCTCCCTTTTTACTTCACCTGTGGGATTGAGCCTGCTGTCATGAATGTCAATTAAACCCAAACGAAGTGCCTTATCTACCGCTCCAGCCGCCCATTGGCTTACCGAGGACTGATCTTTAGGCAAAATGCTTGATCCGCCCTCTGCATTAACCCCTCCGACTGCACGAACAAACACAGCTGCCAGCTCTTCACGCGTAACAGAATCGTTCGGACGGAAGTTTCCTAATCCATCCCCGGATAGAAGCCCGGCTTTTTGTGCGGCTTCTATATATGGCGCAGCAAATTGTTTGCTTTGCACATCTTTAAAAGTAGAAGAACTTGAAATAGGGTCCAATTTTAAAGCTCTGACCAATAATACTGCGAGCTCCTGGCGAGTTAATGTTGCTGCAGGGCGAAAAGTTCCTTGAGGATCTCCCGATAAAAGCCCCTGGCGTACAGCTTCTTGGATGGCCACCATTTTATCATTCGTCACATAGGATATATCTGAAAACGAATTATTGGCAGGCGTTGCAGCGTGAGCAGAAGTACCAAACGTCGCCTGAAGAGCAACAAGAGCGGCTGCCCACTTAAGTGAATAAACATTCAATGGTTGTACCTCCTAATTTACTTTTGAGTAAAACGACCCTATTCAATCTTCGAAATGTTTCTACCTAATTCAAAGTTAATAAAGCCTATTCACGGAATTTATCGATAAATAATGCGTTTATATCATTTTTTTATTCATATATTTGTCGAAAATAAGTGATTTATGTCGTTTCGATTAATATATACGAAAGCTCTGAACCAATTCTGAACAAAATCTTATATAATTGATGCTGGTTGCACTAAGTCCCCAACTATATTCTTCAAATAACTCATTTCCGCGAGTGATTTATCCGGATATTTCCTTAACCATAATACTTGTTCTATAAAAAAATAATCGCAGGCTAGAAACCTGCGATTATTTTTAAGTTAAGACAGCCTCATGCGAAGTATGGGGTTACGTTTTAAAATGATCAGTTTGCCAAGATTAGCATTGTCGACTATTGTACAGCTTCATTAAGCATAAAAAAGAAGCAACTTCACGGATTGTTCCGGAGAAGCTGCTGCTTTCGTGTTCTTATTGGGCTTTGGCTGTATCAAGTAATCGTAGATAATAAAAAAGCTATGCTTACGAATTATTGGTATAATCCGTAAACATAGCTCTCCACGAGTCTTACTTAAGGTTGTATTTTTTGTTAAAGCGATCCACACGTCCACCAATATCCACGTTTCTTTGTTTACCAGTGAAGAACGGATGTGAAGCGGAGCTAGTATCTACACGGATAACTGGGTAAGTGTTGCCATCTTCCCATTCCATCGTTTCTTGCGAATATTTAGTAGAAGCACTCAGGAAAGTGAATCCACAGCTAGGGTCCAAAAAGATAACTTTGTTCAATGTTGGATGAATATCTTTTTTCATTTGTTTCACCTAATCTTTCATGTAGTTTTAGTTTCAATCTTCAAACGCACTGACGCAATGCTCCATCAGTTGGCAAAAGGAACGGTTATGTCTCAGAAAAAAAGACGACAGATCATAACGGTTGTGCTCAAGGTCGTAAACGACAAGCAAACGATGCCGTATATATTGCATCGCCCATTACACGAACGCTCCGTATCTTTCGTCAGCCTTCATCGTTATATAAGCATATTATGAATGGTCCTCCGGCTCGTCCCGCATGCTGACATCAGCATAGGAAAACTCGGTGACCACGTGCTTTCGATTCAAAAGGCAAAGCGTGCCACTGTAGCTCAGCATCCATCATACAACCATGAAAAGAAGCCGTTTTCTTAGGTGCTAGCTTTAACTTTGGACGCTCAGTCCACTGGACTAATTCAAGTTTTCGCCGGTTCCATAACGCAGGCATTTTGCAAACTTACAGGCTTCGCTCAGGAAGAGATCATTCAGGTTGCTATGCAGCAAACCACAAATTATCTAGTTTCACGATGAATCGTGTACTTTTTCAAACGCGGAGAGTATTTTCTCATTTCAATACGCTCCGGATGATTTCTTTTGTTCTTGGTTGTTGTATAGTTGCGATCACCGGATTCGGTGCATGCCAAGGTAACAATAACGCGCATTTATTCTTCCTCCTCAATTGGAATACATGGTATACAATTACAATAGTAATTTTTACGATTAGTTCTATTCTATAATTCATGCTCCTCTTTGTCAACCTTAGAGTCGCGGTTTGTTGCTTCTTTTACTGTGTTCCAGCGATTACGGTACTGTACTAGCTTGGGATGAAGTTCCAAAGGCTCACTCGAAAGCAGCAACCTGACGTTTCTAATCCATTCTCCAAAGGATGCATAGGAAGCGCACAAATTAGCAGTTTCAGGACTCATATACAAAAAAAGCGGAGTTGCATACTTTTCCGCCAAAAAACGAATGGCTGCTTCAATTGGCGTATACTTTTTTCGCTTACCTTCCCAGTTCTCAATCACAACAGCACTCAAAGCCTGCTCTCGCTGCCACTCTCCCAGCTCGTCGACCCGCTTATAATACGAGCGTACTGGCTGCTTCCACATTCTTCTGACCGTTTCTTCATGTAGCGGATACAGCACCAGCTTTGTAAAAGACAGTGCAGCCCCCGTTTCGGCAAAAAGCTCCAGCTCACTAGCTGTAGTCTGCTCAAACGTATCATAGTAGACCATAGTCCCTTTGTGCGTTTCGATTGGCGGTTCATAACCATAGGGTACATATTGAAGGTTTCTTGTCATGCTGGGCACTCCATCCTTCCATAGAAAATTTCTCCTTCTATATTATACCCTTGTTATGGCATGAGCTTACATAAAATGTTTATCCTTATTCGACAGCAGGTGTATTACCGCGCGGATCCCGCCGGAACTGCAATGCGTAAAGCCCCATCGTCACAAGCGCAATCAGCGCAAGCACCGTAAATATATTGCTGAAATTGAACACTTGGACATTAGATACAACCGGATTCAAATGAAAGGACGACGAACTATCTAACGTTTTGCCCAAAATACTTGTTGTGATCGCCCCGGCAATGAAATTCAACAGAGATAACAGCCCCATTCCAACACCAATCTGATCTTTCGACAAAGTACGAGAAATCGTGTTGGACATGGCAATCTGCATAAAGGTCTGACCTACATTCCCGAAAATAAGCAAAAACAAAATCAGATACGGAGATGCACCTACAAATGTAGACAAGCTGATAAAGCAGATAAACAATAGCGATACGGCTGTATACACCAGAACTGAATTTCCTTTGCTATCGGCCAAACGCCCCCCTTTTTTTCCTAAAAGAGCTGACGCAATAGCAGCGGGAAACATAATCAGTCCAATCGTAGCTGGTGTAAGCTGGTTGAGACTATTCAAAAACTGTGGTGCCAAGTACGGCAATCCAAAGCTAATCCCCGTCCCTAAAAAAGCAATAAGAAGCCCATATGAATATTGCTTGTTACGGAACAGCTTCGGCTGGATGAACGGATCGTGGGCAGTATGAATGCGCCATATAAACAGTCCAAATAAAACCACACCGATCAGAAAAAACATCATATTGGCTTGTGAAATGGAAAGCAACAAGCAGGCCACTGTTCCACCCAGCAATAATCCGCCAAGAAAATCGAACTTCTGATCCTTTCCTCGCTGATCGTCCAGGTATTTGCGAAAGAACGGCAAAGCGATCAGTGGCAGCATGGAAATGACGAACAAAAAACGCCAGCTCGCAAAGCCTGTAATCAAACCGGAAATAATGGGAGCCAGCGCAGTACCTAATGCTAAGCCGATTGCTGTGACGCCTAAAGCTCGCCCTCTTTTTTCAGCTGAGAAATAGCGAACGGGAACAATCATAGCGGTTGCCGGAATAACAGCAGCCCCCGTGGCCTGAAGCAAACGGGCTACAATTAACATCCAAAATTGATTGGCCAACAGTCCAATAAGCGAACCTAGTGCAAAAAATATAATCCCAAATGTCAGCAAATCTTTGAGACGATACTTATCTGCAAGCTTGCCGTAGGTCACCGAGCCAACTGCATACACGATCATATAACCCGTCAGTAGCCAGCTTACATCGGAGGCACTAATATGAAATTCCTCCCGAATCACAGGCATAACAACATTAAACATAAAAGCGTTCATCACTGAAAAAACAAGTGTGAAGGCCAAAACACGCATAAGCTTATCCGCATTGGGATAAGTTTGTTCTTTTATCATTTGGTTTCTCCCTCTCCTGTAAACATCTTATCTAGGTGACATTTTATAACTCATAGATTCCTCAGCCGGGCAAACTTTTCTAATTATCCGCTCAAACGCAAGCATTCGCAGGACGGTAATCGTGAAGAATTTTTTTGAGCAAACCACGCAGCGCCTCCGACTCTCCGACAGATAACGTTTTGCCTACGGAGCTTTTAATTTGCTCAATGGTACGTTCGGCTACCTTGTGAATCTCCAAGCCTTCCTCGGTCAAATAAATCTGCTTCATTCGTGCATCTTCCGGATGACTTTGGCGTACTGCCCAGTTTTTCTTAACGATCCCGTTTACCAGGCTGGTAACACTTGATTTATCAATAAGCAATAGCTTTTCCAACTCCGTATTGGTGACTCCAGGCGACATCGCCAGTATATAGAGCGTCTGCGATTGTGGGGAGGTAAGCCCCAAAGGGCGCAGTGCTGTTTCAATCTCACGCCGGACGGTGGTGAAAATCCATTTAATTAAGTACATCGTGCTCTCTTCTTCCCAAGGAAGACAAACGGGATACACCTCACTTCCCATTTCACTACTAACCTCCTTATCCATCGAATTTTAATAGTTTGAATTCCAACTAATTTTAATCAGCTGCCTATTTGGTGTCAATACCTTCGTAAAATGATCGTCTATTAAATACAGTCAGTTTCAGAATCACGAATACATTTTATGTATAAATTTATACATATAAAAAGACAGGTTCCAAAAGGAACCCGTCTTTTTACTGTCTATAGTTGCTTAGTTCGCAGCTTTCACTTGAACCAGCGGATAATCTTTTCCATCCACAGTAACCGTGCTAGCATCATTTAGCTCTAGCCGTTGCCAAATAGTCAACAGCGTACGATAAGGATACTTGTCGAGATCATATTCCGTTGTCCCTGTACCATCATCGGACGTGCTGGTGGTGGTTTGATCGGTTGCTATACCGCTACCCTCAGTTGATATCTTTGAAGTCGCGCCTCCGGCTGTATTGTCTGTCACTGCTCCAGTCTGATCAGCGCTTTTTCCGCTGGATGTACCGCTCAGATCTGTAGAACCATTTCCTGTGGATTCTCCGGCACCTGTCTTGCTTTTGGTGGTAGCGCCCTCAGTGTTAACGTCACCGGACGAACCATTGTTAGCTTTACTGGCTGCTTCCTTATCGTTCTGTTCAGTAAGCGTAAAATTTTCGTATGAGTGCTCCTGTTGATCCGCGCCGACAATGACGAGTTTTTTAGGCTTAAATTCTGCCTGCTCTGCCGATGTTTGAAACGCAAACAACAGCTTGACCATTTTCGTAGTGGACTTGGTGTTAGGTACATGTGTCACTATTGCAGCAGGCTCCTCTTTTACGGGCACTATAGGCTTTACTGGCTGTTGTACAGGCTTTGGAGCAGCGGCAGGCGTTGGTGTATCAACAGATCCAATGATCCCGGTTGCTTTCAGACCGCCTAATGTTCCTGCAATAACGATTAATACGATCCCGGAAATCACCCCGCCTTTGCGGAAACGACGAAGCGTTTTGACCAAAGGCGTGTCTGTCTCACGCTTTGCTGCCTGATAGAAATTTTTAAAAACAGGCTTAGCTGGTTCAAAATATTGACGCCATAGCGTCTTTTTATGCAGGCCCTCTCGTCCTTCCTTTTGGAAGAATAAAAGCAACGCACGCCGGTAGGCTGGTTCAAAACCACCACGTGGAGTAGCAAACTCAGCGTGTTCCTCCGACCAGCGGATAAAGCGGTACATCGTATCGTTATCCTTTGCCCATTTGCGGATCGAACTGACCAGGCGGGCAAAATCCAGTATTCCTTCGCCAGTACCATCAGAACGATAGAAAGCTGGCAACAGACGGGCAAAATGGCCTTCTGCAAGCTGCTGGGGCAGCCAACCGTAAGCCCAATCCTGCACCTTTTCTACTTCGCTTGGCTCCAGACCGTCTAGCACCGATGGTTCCGGGTCCTCCGTGTTAAACCAATCATAAGCCGCAATCAATCGCACTGCTTGTCCCTTGAGAGGAGCAGGCAACTTTCCAACCCACTGCACCAAATCGGACCGTGTGAAAAACGAAATCTGTACGACCTGATCAGGTGATATTTCTTTTAGCTCTACTTCAGTGAGTAAATATCGATCCGATGCTTCCCGTAAGCGCTCTGTTAATCCGGATTGCTCCAGCGGGGACAGTGTGCCCACGGCAGAACTACTGTCCCATTGACGCAAGCGTTGGTGAATGGCAGCCACAGCCTCTACCGGCTTTCTCTCGGCACGCAGCTTGCCCATTAATGCAGATTCAGCCAACAGCTGAAAATCGGCATTCGCTGACACTTCGATATACCGACTGCCCCATTCATGCACCACGGCCAATAGACCCTTTACATCAGACGTTCTTTTCATCTGACTGTCCATGTAGGGAATGAACAGCATTTTCGTGAGTGCCGGATTACCCAGTACTTTCGTAAAATAGACCTTGCCTAATGACGGATTCTCTTCAATCGTATGATAAATATACGTGACCGCTTCCGTATTCCTGGCAGTATAAGCGTTGTTTAGCGAACGGATTAAATACTCCACCAGCCGATTTTCGCTACTGCGTGCATGAACTTTATAATAGTCCTTGAAGCAATCAACCAGCCCTACATCTGGAATGTGTCCATCCTTCACCCGATCAAACTCGTGATCAAAAAAGGACAGAAACAGATCATTCAGCCGCATTTTACGTGGCAGCGCATCAGATGGCGATAAATAATCAGTCAAGCTTCGTAACACAGTGATTCGCTGCTCGTTGTATAATGACCGCTCTCCCTGCTCAATTCTGTACAGCGTAATGAGCTCATGATAGCTAGAAGGTGTTAGTTCACGCCCTGCCTCCATGCCTGTCAGCATTTGCTCGGCAAATTTGAGAAAATCGTCTGGAGCCTCGCCATTCAGTAGCGTACGGACAATCCAGTCAAAATACGGCTGCTTCGCCTGCTCTGTATCCACATTCAGTATTCGACTATTGTTAGAGAGGTCAAATACAAAGTCTTTTTCTACATTCCGATCACCGGGACGCAAGCTGAAAGGCTCAACAAACATTAAGTGAATGCCTTTTCTGCTATTCGGTTCCTGCGCATATGTAAGAAATCCGAGTCTGTTGCGAAATGCATAAGGCAGTGCCGCATACAACACACCCAGTAGCTGTTTGGCTGAAGATGCTACCGCTTCTGCTGGAACATTCAGCGCTACATATACCTTCTTGCGACCCGCAGCTGACATCATGACCGCGTATAAAAGTTGCTTGAACACTTCTTCGCTCAGCTGCAATTGAGCCAGTACTGCAGACGGGTCAACAGCGGGAAATACACTACCACCTGGTAGACGCTCTAATTCCGGTAATTCCGTTCCCTGCTCAATATCATAGGTATCGACAAACGAAGTGTTCAGCCACTGCTTATAATCAGACGGAGACTCACCATGTCCGGCCGGAATCACATAGTTATGCGTAAAAAAAGCGCTCCGAAGCCCAGTGAAATCTGCCGCTTTATAAATACTGCGTCCGAGCACTACATCCCCGGACTCTGTCCGTACCAGATGTAAAGCTTCGGGATAGACACTCTCCTGCTTCTCGCCACGCGCTGTCAAAGCCGCAGGCGCATCATACACACATAAAGGATGCAACACCTTTTTAATAAATGAAGCATCCAACCCTTTGGAATTAGCTACTGTATCGAAGCCTTCCGTAGAACGGAAAATACCGCGCCGTTCCCGTGTATACATTTGCTGCTGTATCATATGAGAGGTAGATAAACTCACTGTGATTCTCTCCCCTCAATGTACTTCAACTTATAGAGCAGCCAGATGAATGGCTCATCTACACGGATCGGACTAACCAACCCTTGCAGCTTTTGGTCCACTGGATTGCTACCTAGAGCAGAAACTGCGAAATAGGCTGTATCTGTAAAATATACATCCATTGTGCCCTTGAACGGCTTATCCACCTTCTCGATAAAGCGCCGAACTTCGCCATCAATGTTCGCGAACTCATCCAAATCCATGTATTTGCGATGTTCCATTGGATTAAAAATATTGCTGTTTGTCTTGATATATGTGCCTTCTTCATCTGCCAGCGCAGTAAGCATGTCGCTTTTGGTCAGGACCACAGCGGTCGGAATGTCCGTCTTGCCTTTTTCCTGGTATGCAATAAAGTCACCGAACATCGTAAGTACGACATCACGCGGTTCATCATATTGCGAGACCCATTCACCAGGCTTATCGCCAAGATTAATCTTAATACGTTCCCGGATAGAACGGATTTGCAGTGGATCGACCATAAAAAGAATACCCGCAGAATTTTTAATATGCTGTCCATGAAGTCCCAGATAGTCCTGATCGACCATACCCTCACCAGCTACATCAAAAAATACCAATGTCAGTGGTGGCTTTTCCTCATCCTTAAATACAAACTGGAAAATAAAAGGCTCCTGCATCTTTTCTTTTTGTGTCGATGTAAGCAGATCGCCTCGTTCAAACAGTGGTTCCTCATACATCGTGCGGAACTTGCGGCTGATCTCTGCATTAAGCGGCATGCAAGCTGCATCAAAATGATCGGCCGTCACATGCTGCAGCGTGTGAATCAGAGAGGTCATAAATACAGATTTTCCCGCCTGCGAAGCTCCAATAATCGAAATGATATTACTCGGCACCTTGCCTGCGGTCACAGGCAGCTCGTTATGGCAGTGTGGGCACAGTCGGTGACGTGTCAGCTCACCGTAACGGTCCGTCAGACCTGTCAACACATGATCTGAATACAAGCGATGTTCCTCAGGTACATCATAGGGATGAAGAATTGCCTCCATATCATGTACACTATCCAAGCCAAAACGCTCCCGATATTTGTTCAACAGTTCATCTTCACCCAAAGCGTAATCCTCATCATCTTCACGGTGATGGGAAGCACGGAATACCACTTCTTCTGGGGAAAATTTACTAAAGCAATAAGGGCACACAATATCATAGAATAACGGCCGCGGTTCGGCCTGTGGCTTTCTTCTGAATAAATTGCTAAGAAAACTCATCGGTTGTGGCCTCCTTTCATTCAGAAACTAATTCATATATCGTGCCATACTTCTGACCGTCCGTAAAAAACAGCCGCACATACTCATCTCCCCCCACTTCAATAGCGGGTAAAACATTCCGTCCTGCAGCAAAGGGTGCCGTGAACGGATACAAGGTGCCATCGTCCCGGTCAACCGGATAGCCGCCACGCTTCTTTACGTAGCAAAGCGCCTCCTGCGGAACAGGAACTTCGGCTGTCACCTGAATCTGGACTGTTTTGCGGCTGCGAAACCAGCTTTTTTTATGGTGAACCGCATATTTAATTTTGGCTCTACCCGTGCTCAACTCCAGTTGGTTGGTTCCGTCTGGCTGACGGATTACAAAGGTGTCACCCTCCTCCCGAACAGCCGGATACACGGTATACCGCACACGTCCAATGCCTTCAATCCGGTCACGATAGCTGCCAGCGGCCTTATATTCCTCTCGTGTAAAAAGCTTCAGGTCAGAAGTCGGCGTTTCATTCTGCCCGTTCGCACCTGCATCGGCTGATTGTTTGGCAATATAGACTACGGCTACACCTTCAGGCCACTGCCAGCGTAACACTACCCGGTTGTCGTCAATTTTGTGGCTCAGCTCCGAAATCACAGGATCACCGGGCTGTGCATCCCTATACTGCATAAGTTCCAGCCTCCCGTTCTAAAATCCACTGCTGCGTCGATTGCGCGTCGGGCCTTCCGGTGCCCCTCTCCGTTGGCCTGATGGCCCACCTTGGCTCCCACCACCAGAAGATCGGCGAGTATTTTCCGCAATCGGCAGAACAAGTGAAAAGACAGCAATAAGGGCCGCCAGTACGAGCGCTGCTAGCAAACGAATCATCAAGTCACCTATAGGCGACCCAGATAACCCTCTTTCCAAAATCAAGCCAGCGAGCAAGCCGGCTGGAACTCCACCAATTGCGAAATTCCGCGCGAGAAAACGGTTATCAAACATCAATCCAAGAGCCAACCCTAATAGAACTCCGATGATAACCAGAGCCGTTACGCGATAAATAGCAAAATACAGACTGTCGGCATACTCACCTGTCCGCTCCGTTACCAGCGTGCGATCACCAATTTTGTTATATATTTTACCGAACGCCTGCGTAAGTCCTTGGGCATTAGCTACATTAGAATAAGTTCCACCCGTTAGGCTGGCAATATTTTGCAACAAAGCTATACCTTCTGATTCTGCCAGTTTCAGGCCGATCGTATTAATCGGAATCTGACGGGCAATGTAAGGAGCCAATGCGGTTTGCGTATCCAGTTCGCTAAAGCCGTCAGAGAGCATAATAACGAGAGAACCTTTTTCCGCATTACCTTGGGTTTCAATCTCCTTGATCGTCTCGTCCAAAGCAAGCCCGATCTCTGTACCGCCTGACATTATAGTCTGCATACTATCGATTTTGGAATATACCGCTTGCTTCTCTGCGTCTGTGCCAATAGGAGTAAACGGCTGTACCAACTGCGCAGTGGATTCAAAAGAAACAATGGCTACGCGCTTGTCTCCATCCATTTGTCCAATTAGACTCTTGGCAGCTGTTAGGCGTTCATTATCGGGATCTGTTTGCTGCATACTCCCGGAATTATCAATCACAAGCACGAGGTCCTGTACACTCTTGCGCCCTTCAGGGTTAATCTGATACCCCAGTTCCAATAACAGACCTGCCACGAACAACATGACCAGTGTAGCAGGAACTAGTAATTTCCAGGACAATCCTGAGTATCGTTGTCGCCATGAATGTCCATTTAACTGTGGCGAAATTAGTTCGCCGATAAGGCAACCTAGACCAATGCACAGCGCCATGATGCCAAAATACAGCCCGACCACGATGATATGCGGCCAGTGGCCTATCAATTTGTGAAGAATAAGCTCTCCTAAGATGAAGCCTACTACAGCGCCCAGCAAGCCAAACACCAATAGGAGAACGTTAAATTTACGTTGCTTCATAAGATTCGTTGCTTCCTTCCATCATTAAAGTAGGATAATATATGGCTACCGCAATTCCGGCAACCGGTCCACGTCGATTCCATGAAACACGAAACCATTCGCAGTATATGTCTCATAATACGTTTTGCCGTTGCGGTAAACCATCAGATCCTCCAGATGGAAGCCGCCCATCAAATGCAGTTTTTCCACCCCGCTACTGCGACGCTCATGAACAAAACCCAGCTTGTAAATTCGCGAAGTAATGTCGACGTCCATCGCATAAGGAAGAAATTCGCCTTCGTAGTCACCAAAAAAATACTTTTCTTCATACCGATGCTCATGGGTATAGTCGAGCAAACGTACATTGATTCCGCCATGCTCTTCTAACGTTTGATACAGTTTTTTAAACAGCTCATCCTTCGGAACGACCAGCCGATTTTCATATGCAGCAGCTACATTGGCACGTCGTAATAATTCTTCTTCGAATGTCTGATTAAATGGCTGTGAGCTGAGCATCAAGGTACGGCAGGTCTGCGTAAGTCTATTCACCAGTGCAGACAGACCTTCATCCAGCAACCCAGATACAGGTCCCATATGCCGGGCGTCAAAGAATACAGATTTCCCCCGCTTGCTTTCCAACTCACGCATGACATCCTCCGTCACACGCTCGTAATACTCGAACAGGTTTTGACCTGTGTAACTGTCAGCCTGCCGAATACTGTCCGTCGCAGCTTGATGTAATTCACGCTCCAGGTTGGCTAGCTGTATTGTAATATGCTTCGCCTGTGCATGCCATTTTTCCAGTGCCATTTCATAGCGGCGAAGTAGCTCCAAATCCACTTGAATCCGCAGCATGTGCATTTTATGCCCGTAGACTGTTTCAGTGAGGTAACGGATCAAGCTACGCACATTATGTTTATCCATAAGCGGCAGTCGCTGAAAAGGCTGATCTTCCACTCGTCCGCTATACAGCGCATCCAGTTCGGCCGCACTGATCTGCAAATCATTGGACGTATCACGAATCATTCCCCGAACAGCCGTAAGCACATTCCCTGTTTGATTTTCATCCGTCCAATCTGTCAGCTCGAAAAAGCCGATATGAGGATGTTCCTTAGCAGCTGCATTCACAGCCATCTGCAAACGCATATCCGCCTGAAAATCTCCCAAGCGCTTCTGTACGATCCGTTCACAGTTATCGCGGAAAAAGGCTTCACACCCCTGACCAAACAAGGTTTCCTCTGCCTCACGTAATGACATTCGTTTCAGCGAGCCGTAGCTGGCTCCGCTCGTCATTAGTGCGCTCATGTCCATGATCGCTTCATTGCCAGGTACTAGATCATTTCGTGTACGACCGCGCTCAGCAGCATCTAAGCCAAAATAATTTAGCTTATCGCGTATGTCCCAATCCTGCTCTGTTCTCATACGCTCTAGCAGCTTCACATAAAAGTGATACAACACCGTAAGCGCAATCGACTGATTAGGGCGGTTAACCCGGGAAAATCCAGCCGACACATAACCCTGCCGCCCGGATTCCGTCATGATGTTATTCTTAAACGATGTATTATTGTAGCCTCCATCCTGTGACCGATAGGAATCTCCTGCCTGGTAACGGTTTTTAAGAAGTTGAATGTGACAAATAATATCACAACTCTCGCGCAGACTATTCGGCACCGTTACGCCGCGCTCATTCTTGTCGGACAGCACATAGACAAGATCGAACAACGGAGATGGAGCATGAGATACCGGGATGGTCAATTTGTCCTCGGTCATATGAAGCGGTGCTGTAAACGTATATGCTGGGCTCTGGATGTAATCCAACTCCCGCATAAAAGCAACGGATGTTGCACTTCTGTAGCCAAATTGGGCAGCCTGGTCGCTTTCGCTCATCAACACATACAGATCCATTTGTACCGATTTAAAAGATTGGGCAAAAATATACTCTGCCAACAGCGTAATTTCAGGAATTAATACGTTCATGGGATCATCCGCTGTTGTCAGGATCGACAAATGTACACGCTCAAACGAGGAATACAACCGACCATAATCAGCCAGATGTCCACTAGCCCGGCGTAACGCGGTGTTAAGTTCAATTAGCTTTGATTCATGTGTATAAAAAGCCTGGTGCAAGTCACGGCGTAACGTTTGGTGACTACTTTCTTCCGGTACAGCTACCGTATGAACGATGGCCTCTACCGAACGGTCTACAGCCGCGTGCTCTTCCTGCGAGCAAATCTGAATATAGGTTACTCCTGTGCTGTTATCCCACTTGGTCCGGTTGATGTCTGCAATTGTGTTCATCACCGGGCTCATGTGATCGCCGATAAAAAGAAACACGGACGGGAAATGGATGCTGCTGCGTCCATCCCCGCTTCCGATTAATTGGTCCTCTGCGGCTGCATAGTCAGCCGCATAACGTAACAGCTGCTCTCTCATACTTTACTTCAACTTTCTGCGGATGTCGTTTAATTTTCCGGCCATTTGAGCATAAAATGCATAAAGTTCCGCTCCATTAGCCAGCTCTACCTTTTCATATTCCAATTGATTGCGTGCCTCTGTGTAAGTGGCAGCCAGCTCATCCAACTTCGCCAGCAGTGGTGTAATATCCTCAGATGAAGTCAATACAGCATCACGGCGATCCGCCTTACGCATTAGTGCTGCAAATTTCTTTTCATCCAATCCACGGAAGTTTGTAAACACTTCAAACTCCACATAATTGCGGCTCTTCATGACGTTGGCAAACGGCTCCCACGCCTCTTCCTCTTCATCACGATCATAGACGTACAAAGCGCCTTTTTTCGTAATTGTGTCTGTATAGAGGGCCTGAATGAACTGATCCAACCATTTTTCTTCATCCTGATATTTGCCCAGTAAAGCTTCCAATTCAGCGGCTTTTGCTTCGATTTGAATATATTTCGCCAGCTCATCACGAACCACCTGTGTTAACTCCGGTGAACGGATCAGGTTTTCCTTGGCCATCTCTTCATTGATACTGCCAAAGATGTCCTTGCTTCCGGTCTGCTCCAGCCCTTCAGCCAGTAGATGCTTCAGCTCAGACCATGCTCTTTTCACCTCGCCCAAATTCGGCTTGGATTCCTGTAAGCGCATATCGTAGCCTGCCAGTAGCGCATTCATATCTAGCGCTTGTGAGCGAATTACAGTAAAACGGCTGCTTGTATTTTGATCGACATCTTTCTCACGAATCACTCCGAGTGCCTTGGCCCGGTCGAAATCATTACGAATGCGGGCATTGTGAGCTTGCACACGCGAATTGATGTAAGTTTCTCCCCATGATTTTTCAGGAATCGGCGACGGCAGATTCGTCCAGTTGTTCTGACCTGTCTGCACCAGATGTCGGCCAATACCTTCACGGTCAAGAATGGTTTTCTCATAGCTCTCTTCATACACTTTGAGCGGCGTATATACAAACAGAGGAACACCATTACGCGTATTGAGCCAGAAAATCCGGTTACGGACTTCACTTTCTTTAATAGTGAAGTGCGATTTGCCAATTGCATTATTTTGATAATTGCGAACGCCTTTCAGGATATTAGGCGACTGTACAGGTACCGAAACGAATCCCCAGGATGGGAAATACAAATTGCCAGAACTGTTGCTCAAATGGAAGACAGGTACAGCCTCCTCATCCAGCTTGCTTGCAATGTAACGCTCCACAAATTTTTCAATCGCTTCATCCTGCCCGTACTTCATGACCAGGAAATCTTCCATAGAACGGGTAATGAGATCACCAAATTTGTCAGTCAAGAAATTGGAGATTGAGCTGATGATGTCCATATCCTGATCTTTCACCCATTGATCTGAATTTTCCAGCAATTCTTGGGCAAAATCACGAATCAAGTCGTCACCATTGCGGTTATCCAGCAGCTTGGTCACAACTTCCGAAATATCCGGTACACTTACCAGATTCCAATAATACGTCTTGTTACCTTTGTGATCGGATTGTTCCTCGCCATTAATCAGCAGATCACCATTCTTTTCGAAAATGGCACTCAGTGCGTTCAAAATTTCAGTAAATACATTATAAATGCGGTTATTTTCTTTGTTTAGCAGGTCATACAGGTCTTCATAGAATTCAATGAGCTGCTCTGTACGTTCCACATCAGCCCGCAGCCAATATTCGTTGATTTTTGCTTCAATATATGCATTTTTCTTCTTATCCTTGGATACAAACGCACTCTTGGCATCGCCCAGCTTCTCGTTCGCCTGCTCTCGCGCCCATTCAATGTCCGTAGGAATACGGTGCAGTGATTCACGCAACGTTTCAACATAGGAAAGCAGCATTTTCAGCAAGCTAAACCCTTTTTCAGTATATATCATGCGGGATACATAAAACGGCCCTTGCTCGGGATGTAGGAACATCCGGCGGATTTGGTCCGTAAACTGTCCTACAATTTCGCCTGGAAGCTGTTTCTTCGCTTTAATATATTCTTCGCGAGCACGCGTCAGGAACGTTTGCTCCAGCTCAGTGTCCATATTAACTACTTGCATCTTAACAACATTGTTATAACTTAGCCGTTCACTGTTTTCAAAGCCTGGAAGCGGCTCAGGTACACGGGACTCAAAGTTTTTGATCATGCTATCCAGATCCACGCCCAGCTTACGGGCAAACTTCTCTACATCCTCCTGATTTGGCGCTTGCTCAAACATTTTGGACATTTTACCAAACATCCGGTAAGCCAGATATGTCGTCATTTCCTCCATAGGCAGCACTGCCGAGGAAGCTCCGATAATATTGTAATCGTAGTTTGCTGGATACGCCTTATTCATTTGCGCGATGTTGGTACGAATGTTGCTGATATAGTCATGAATGGCGAACTCTTCACCCGACTGTTTTTCCTCACTCGCCATAAAGTTGGTGATATTCTCAGCGGTGACATTCATGCAGTAATCATAAGCATTTTCCAGTAGTTTGCCTTCCGTATTCGTAGCCGAAATAAGGTGACACAGATTGAACGGCGGCAACGGCGAGTTTACAGTCAAAATGTTACCGTACTGTTGCTTAAAGCGTTCACCACGACTGTCCACATTCATCCAGTAGTCCAGCTCTTTCAGTGCAGCATAGCCATTCTTTTTAATATATTCACGCGTATGCTCGCTCAGGCTTTTGTTGGCCAGATTAATATCCGGTGTGAACAGATAACCCAGCGTGTTTACACGGTCTACACCTGCGGAGCCATAGTCCCGCTCAATAATGCCTCGAACGATATATGAGATATCGAGGAAAGTACCGCTTCCTGTACCGCCGGACAAACCGGATAGCAAAAACACCATAAGCTTCTTGTTAGTACCTTCAGACAGGGTTTTGATTTTTTTGTCAATACTTTGTACGACCTGATTGATTTTGGTGAACAATAGTAATCGTCCAGCCTGACGTACCCCTGCCGCCCCGTTCATACCATCGGTAATGCTCAGCTCGGGAGACAGCCAGTCAGTGATGTACGGCTCCAAAATACTGCGGTTTTGCAGCAACCCGCCGATTTCCGCATTGGACAGCAGTACAAACTCATTGATGGGGTCCAAACCAATCCCTTTGTATTTTTTGTTGCGGTCTTGTTCATTCGTTTCAAAAGCTAGAAATTCCACATTATCCGGCTTCTCGCTCTTTTTCTTGGAAATCGGGTCCGCAGGCAGCTTGAATCTGCGGTTTATTTGATATTTCAAGCGGAGAAGGGCGTCAATCCCCGTTCCCCCAAGTCCGATAATTAAAATAGGATTATCGATGGTATCTACTCTGATCTTATCGCTTACGATCCCTCCGCCGAGTGATACGTCTAATTGTTGGATATGCTCTCTAACTACTGGTTTCATAGATATGACCTCCTAAGGGTTCGTTTAGCTGTTTACTGAAATAAACTCCAGTAAAATGGTTTTGTCCACACTAGCCAGCGGAATCGTCAGACGATCACCGTTTTTCAGTTCAAGACCATTGCCTGCGTCTACAGCACGCCCGGATTTTTCAATCGTAATCTCTGGGGTACTACGCACCACAATGCGATCCTGGTTCGCTGGCGTGAACACGACCTTATCGGTTCCGGCAAATTCCGGAGCCAGTTGCAGCAACTGGTGTAAATTGAATTTGCCACGGAAGGTGTTCAGCTTCTTATACTGCGGGTATGTCTTTTCGCCGGTATTTTCGTCCCGGATTTCCAGTACGATCTGACCGACAAAGCCACGATTGGCTTTTTTGACAGCCTTCCAGATGAAATATGCCGCCACTAGCAGAACGAGCAGTCCCACCCCTAAAAGAATGAGTGGCAATAGCTTAGACTTTTCAGCAGTTGCCGTAGGCTGAGTTGTGCCAGTATTCGTACCGCTCGCTGCCCCAGCTTTGGCACTGATGGTTACAGGCTGCGTCTCACGGTAAAAGCTCTTCTCCTCTGCTC
The DNA here is from genome assembly GCF_002872435.1 of Paenibacillus sp. lzh-N1. Taxonomy (NCBI): domain Bacteria; kingdom Bacillati; phylum Bacillota; class Bacilli; order Caryophanales; family Paenibacillaceae; genus Paenibacillus; species Paenibacillus sp. lzh-N1. Next base: position 5,036,533 of record NZ_CP025696.1, read on the forward strand.
TGACGGTTAGCTCATAGTCATGCTCATCCGGAATCGTATAGGAGCCGGTAAAAGCATCGCCTGCGTTTGTTAGGGGCACTTCATTCGTTGCGCCGGTATCAAGGTCCTTGACCTTCAGGACCGCATTCATATTCGCATACAATTCCTGATCCTGATACGGCTGGTTATTGCTCGTCAGATAGGAACGAATTTGAACCGAGTCACCTTTTTTGTATGATTTGGCAGGCGGTGCGTCCAGCTTCAATTCCAAATCATAGTTAAATACCAGATTAATATCAATCTTATCCTGCTGCACTCCCTTGACTTGAAGCTTCCAGTCGCCAGCCACAGGCTTGAGCAATTTAATCAGCGAGTAGCTTTTGGACTTGGACAGCAGTACATCGCTCGAAGGAATCGACTTCGTATTGCCCGATGGGTCTATTAATCTCGCGTCCACCGGTTTCGAGGACATGATCGAAATGTTGGCTTCCAGCACGCTATCGTTTGGTATGGTTACTGTAACGTCCTGATAGTCGCCGTTTGCCGTAATGGACTGCAAGGGCACCACTTTCAATTTCAAATTGCTGGCGAAAATTTCACTCAAAATGTTCGGCAGATCGTCTGCCGAGCTTGTAATAAAGGACTTGCCACCCGTTTGCTGCGCGATGTCGGCGAGTTTATTTTTATTCAGCTTTCCATCTGCATTCAAACCGATGGTATAGATCGGCACACCGCTTTTTTTAGCCTCGGCTACAGCCTGTGCCATATCCTGAGCGGATTGGCTTTCAGTTCGGCCTGTCGTCTTATTAAAATCGTTGTTACCATCAGCTAACATAACGATCATAGGCGCATGCCCGGCTGTTTTGCCATCCTGCAAAATACGGATCGCTTCCTTGACACCTACGGAGGTGTCAGTATACGCTCCCCGGTTCAGCCCGTCAATAAATGTCTTCAGCTCCTGCTTATCTGCTTCGGATGAAATATTAAGCAAGGCTTTCTCGCGCTGTACGACATCCGTATAGGCTACAATCCCAACCTTGTCATTTTGTGTTGACAACATATCAATAAACATTTTCATGGCTTCATTGCCAATTTTCCCAGGATCACTGGTGTTCATTGAATTACTTACATCGACTACCAGCACCGCATCCACTTTAGAAGCTGAGGGTGAAGCGGCATTCGCCGTCTGTGGCTGCCAGGCCGAAATCAAGGTCATGATCATTGTACATATGATTCCGATGACCAAAAACCATTTTCTGTCTCTACTAAACATCGCTTGTACCCCTTTGCCGATTAATTCTCATTCTAAATTACAGTTGTACTCCACTACTATTAAATTATAATGAGTTTTACATGAGCGCCAGCTGAAAATCCTGTCCGAGCGGCCTGAATACGACCAAAAAGCCTATTATACCGCGATATTTTACCAATATCCTGCAGTAATGATATAATTATACCCCAACGAGGGCAATCGGGCACCAGCCTTCTCCTTAATACGACAAAAATAACCCTAGCGAAACCCGTTCATGTAAAACAGTAAAATAAAAATCTAAGCAGAAAGAGGAAGTACACTATGATCTCATACGGATGTCTGGCGATTATGTTTCTTTTTGTCGCCATTAAATCACTAATCTACTATATACATAAAAGACGCGCCCCGTCGATTACACAAATCGACACCGAGCTTCTCGCACTGCTGAACCGGAGAAGTGAGCGCAATGAATAGCTCCAAACAGGCTGTGCAATTTCGCCCCTTTACCCGCACAGAGCATGCCTTCCAAAAGCTGAGAGTCTGCAAGCGCTGCGGACAATTCACCGCCCTTTGGGAAGAGAAATGTACATCGTGTGGTCGAGATACGCTGGTTCCTGTAGAGCAATATGCCCAACTCAGAGCCAAACGTTATTTTCATAAAGACCTTGCCGTCGGCATCGCGCTACTGGCTGCTTCTATCTTTTTCGGTCACTCGTCACAGCAAATGCTACTGTGTGGTATCGTCGGTGCGCTTCTCCTGTTGCCCTTGATCCTTCTACAGCAGCGCATTGTTCCTTATGAACAGCGTAGGCAGCTTATACGCCTTTTCAGAGGCCGTATAGGACAGATCCATGAAGGATTGAACGTGAATCACAAAAATGCAGTTGCCCTGCGGCAACTTAGTGAGCGTGTCTGCTATGAAATGCTACGCGAAATTGCCATACTCATTCACAATGATCGGATAAGGCTCCAGCAGGTCGCTCTGCTGCAATCATTTGTTCTTCGCAAAGATATGGAATTAACGCTCGATCCTCTCCTGATCAAAAGCTTTGAACCCCTTATGGTCAGATACATTGGAGAGGTTGCCAGACTCAATCGTGAGCTGATTAAGGATCGGACATTCCGGTATGTGGCTTTTTATGAGCGCCGTATTTTAGAGATGGCAGGAGGCGAAGATATTCTCGTTCGCGTAGCCAGTGCCGCTGTCCGTAAAAAACGCTACATAGTCACCCATGCCGCTTTCATTTCCAGATATGTTCGGAAGCTGCCAAAGGAACGAATCCAACGTTTATATCATATCATTCAGGAGAATCCGTTAGAACCCTTTGGAGATTTGGCCGATGAAGTGAAGATCATGTACCTGATGGAGCAGTATAAAAGCTGAGTTGCCATAATGCCCTTTTATATATGACGTATCCCAGTCAAGGAATCACTGCAATGGATCAGCAAAAAAACCGTCAGGATCGCCAATGTGCCTCCAGACGGTTTTTTAAATATGGATTATAATGACGCTCATGCATCTTTATTGACCTTGCAGTTTATGCTGCGCATGCTTAATGGAAGTAAAGTTAAATGCTCGTACTCCCTTGCTATCATACACAATAATCTCTTTATTTAAATACGGGTGTAGACCATTAAAATATCCGGGCATAATCAGTCTGCGCATAAAAAGGTTTTTACCCAGCAGACGGGGTGAATTGGTCGCTACAACAAGCATCTGCTGGGTTGCAGACCATGGGCTAGGTTGAATATATGACAAACAGTATTCGCCTGCCGTAAAATCGTCACCCCATGTATACCCATCCTCGGTACATTCAATTTGAAGATGAGCTTGATACTTTTGAAGCAGCTCATGTCTGGACAAGGCCGAAGTGATACAAATCACGTTGCTATCAGCCAGTTCTTTCTCTGAAATATCTTTAGAAGAAACCACGGGATAATGAACACCAATGTACGGGTTCCAGGTCGCTGTCCGCGGACTAGCCAAGGCGTTCGCCGTTCGTTTCACCGCCTGCTCTTCCTCTGGTGTAGCATAACTGGAAGGAAGAATAATGTGAAGTCGATTCATATAAACATCAAGTACACCCATACCGTGACTCACACCATTTCTTCCCACGCTTTGCAAACCTGCAATACTCTTAGCTGCATCCGCTTTTCGCGTAGAATCCTCACTGCTCTCTCCCTCCCGTTCAGCAATCAAACGGTATTCGGCTGAGGGGCGTTTGTGCGAGTGTGTTTTAACAAAGCGAAAGCGGCTGTATTCTCGTAAATCCAACATGAAAATGCGAGCTCCGATACGAACTTGGGCCAGTTCCAGGGACATGTCCTCTTGTGAGAGATGAATCACAAATTCTTCGACGTGAACAGCCTCAATATCCAATTCACCCGTGGAACTCATTTCGCCATACAACTCCGCATATTCCTCGTTTTCATCCATGCGTGTCACTTCCAACCAGTAAGCTCGATTATGTCTCCCCCGTTCCGTCCGGTAGGCAATACGCTGAGGTACAGCAACTCTTTTCCATTGCATAAGCCAACCCAGTATGCCGTCCAAAAGTCTTAACTCATGCGTATCCCAATGATTAGACTGCCGCTCTATCACACCTTTAAAATGGTTCGATGAAAGCTCGGTTACCGGAGCTGTGTATGCTTGGGCAAATAAGTAATCCTGGTCACCACACACATCCAATATTGGAATATTGGTCAAATTTTTCAGATGCTTGGGGTGTGGCGTCCCTGAGATTACCGCAATAGCTGCAAACCGAGAAGGATAAGCCTGTGCCATCGCCCATGCAGCATATGCACCATTTGAGTAACCCGTCAGATAGATACGTTCTTCGTCCACTCGGTACGCTTGCAGTATGACATCTAGCCCCTCCAAAAAAGCGGCTTCTCCAATATAACTGCCCAGCGTAACGCCACGACACGAAAAAGTAACAAATATAGCCTCGTCTTCCCAACCCCGCCCAAAACCTCTATTCTGAAAATCCGGCAGTCCCAGCTCATATCGCTTGCCAGGCATTAGAACGATCAGTGGATACCGTCGCTCAGCCGTGTAGTTGCTGGGAAGCTGGATGGTATACCGTTGCAAACTATTGTCCAAACGGGAGACAAAAAAACTTTCACCAATGCCGTCGGCCGTCAAAAAAATATGTTCTTTCTGAAGTAACGATGGGTGCTGTGACTGTTCGGTATGTCCAGATATAAAAATTTGTTTTAATAGCTTAATATATTCACGCACCACCCGGGAATCCCAGATTTCAAAAGGATCTTCCGGCGAATCCGTTAACCTGTTTAATTCCTCAAGCAGGCCCTTTATTTGTATTTTCTGCGCAGAATGAAGAACATCTTTAGCGTTGGCTTGCATGTACTGGTCATACTCTTCCTGCAAGCCCTCCACGACGACTGACAAAGGCCGCACAAGTACCGAATACACAAAATGATGTTCTACAGCCTCATAATCCCGATAGGTAACGGTGAAGTGCAGCATTCCCGTATTCCCGATCTTCTCCTCATCCCAGGCGTAGCTTTGCTCCTGCTCCCAATGGGCTGGAAACTGATCCAGCTTCATGCCCTCATCATTCGTTACCTCGACCCATAACGTTTGATCTGAGGGAAGAAGTATCCGATCCTTACGCAGCAAATAAAATAAAATCGGGCTGTCTTCTCCTTCCCTGCCAGCACTTTGCTCAACCTCTAACCATGCCATATGATTACGTATATTACGCTCTACGAATTCACGATGCAGTTCTATCACATCTGGTTCATCGCATACCTGATTTCCACTGATACGAATAGAGCGGGCCTCATCAGGAATAAATGCAGCAATGATAACGACCGTGTGATCACCTTCCTCCAAATACAAGCGAAAGGGACCGGATTCGGCATATACCAATGTGCCATCTATCCAAATTTGTCCGGTTCCTTCAAACGATCTAAAAATCACTTCCTGTGCAGTCATACAACGTAGATTTGAAACCAGCAAAAGTCTTTCGTGTTCAGCCAAAGGCGGAAAAACACCTAGATTCAGTTCAGAGGTCCGAGGGTCAAGCTCGGTCAGTAATCGGCACACTGCCTTTCCTCCTGCTGAAAGCTCGATTCCATCTTCACCACAAGCCTTTTCCAAATTCCATTCCTCTTGCGTAAAATGACTCGACCATTCCCTGCCCACACCACAATTTTCCGGAAGCTCGACTGGGCCGACTGCATAAGCAGACGCCAGTCGTACCGGATGATCCGACAGCACAGTAGTTGCTTTTTCCAGATGTGTGAACCTCATAACATTCCCCCTCCAGGTTTTTGTGTCCTCAGAGACGTAGCCGCGTTATATTCCGTTTAACATTCAATTGAACTATATAAAACTATTCGTTACCACCTCTGCGTACTCCTCCGTGCTTTTCAAAAAAGAAGCTATTCTCACAACAAAAAAAGAGGCAGCTTCTGCCACCTCTCTTGATCATTGTGCTTATTTTCTTACAATGCTGACTGCAAGTCTTCGATCAAATCCTCCAGATCTTCAATCCCAACCGAAATCCGTACCAAGCCTTCCGTAATACCTAGCTCTGCACGGCGTTCTGCCGGAATGGAGGCGTGCGTCATACGTGCTGGAACGCTAATCAGACTTTCAACCGCTCCCAAGCTCTCAGCCAATGTAAAATACTTTACTTTTTTCAGGAGGGCAACCGCGTTAGCATCGCTACCTACATCAAAGGAAATGATGCCGCCAAAGCCTTCAGCTTGAGTTTTGGACAGCTCATGCTGTGCATGGCTTTCCAGCCCAGGGTAGTATACCTTACTAACCTTCGGATGCATTTCCAAAAAGCTTGCAATTTCCTTTGCATTTTTCTCAATTGCTTCCATACGCAGACCCAAGGTTTTGATACCACGAATCAATAACCATGAATCCTGCGGACCGAGAATACCGCCAATGGCGTTTTGCAGAAAATGAAGCTGCTCGCCCAGCTCTTCACTGTTGACTACAGCCAGACCGGCTACAACATCGCTGTGTCCACCCAAATATTTGGTTGCGGAGTGTACGACGATATCAGCCCCGAGTGTAATTGGCGTCTGCCAGTAAGGGGTAGCAAATGTATTGTCCACAATCAACAAAAGCTCATGCTTTTTCACCAGTTCTGAAACTGCGCGGATATCAGTAACTTTCAATAGCGGGTTTGTTGGTGTTTCGACATACAATGCCTTCGTATTCGGACGGATTGCTTTAGAAATAGCCTCAAGATCAGTTGTATCCACAAATGTGGACTCAATCCCGATCCGACTAAGCACTTTGCTTACAATACGATAAGTGCCCCCGTATACATCATCGGTCAGCAAAATATGATCCCCTGCTTTAAACAAGGAAAACACTGCATGAATCGCTGCCATACCGGAACCGAAAGCAAAACCACGTTTGCCTTCCTCCAGTTCCTTGATCAGCTCTTCCAGTGCAAACCGGGTCGGGTTGCCTGTACGTGAATACTCGTATCCCTTATGAACGCCGATTTCCTCTTGCTCATAAGTGCTTACCTGATAAATAGGAACGTTAACCGCGCCAGTATGAGGATCGGTAGGGAGTCCACCGTGAATCAGTTTTGTTTTGCGTTTCATTTTATATCCCGCCTTCATATATTTTTTTGCTCAAATAACGTTCACTGCTATCTGGGAAAATGGTGACAATATGTGCACCATCCGGTGCGCTCTCTGCTTCCAGTAAAGCAGCATGGAGGGCAGAACCGGAGGAACTGCCCACGAGAATTCCCTCACGTTCCGCCAACTCCTTGACGCGGTTGAATGCGTCCACATCGCTAATGGTATGAATGGCATTAAAATAGCCTTTGTCCACAAACTCAGGGATCAATTCCATGCCGATTCCTTCTGTTTTATGAGGGCCTGACTCGCCTCCATTCAAAATGGACCCTTCAGGCTCCACAATGACAGTTTTAATGGCTGCATTTTGCTCCTTAAGATAACGCGAGGTTCCCATAAATGTGCCCCCTGAGCCTGCTCCTGCCACGAATACGTCGACTTTACCGTCCAGATCGTTCCAAATTTCAGGTCCCATTGTCGTATAATAAGCCTCTGGATTATCAGGATTGCTAAATTGCTGCGGCAAGTACGCATCTTTGATTTCAGCTGCCAATTGCTTTGTTTTTTCAATGGCTCCCTTCATTCCCTCACTTGTCGGGGTATGAACGATACGTGCTCCCAATGCTTTCATCAAGTCCTGCTTCTCTTGGCTGAACTTCTCAGGCACAGCAAAAATAACCGAGATATCATAATGAAGCGCGGCCATCGCAAGACCAATACCTGCATTGCCTGCTGTTGCTTCTATTAAAGTCCCGCCCGGCTTCAACTGGCCTGTCTTTAACGCTTTTTCAATTAGAGCCTTTCCCACCCGGTCTTTTACGCTGCCGCCGGGGTTCATAAACTCCAGCTTGGCGAACAGGCGAATTCCTCTGGGTAGAGAATAGCTGTTCAGCTCCACTAATGGCGTGCGCCCGATGAGTTCAAGGGTATTGCGATATACATTCATAATTTCAAGCTCCTTTTAATGGCGAATCCAAAATAAACCAATGGTCAAAAATTAGCGCCCATTGTCGGAGAAATTCGCTGTCTTCTCCAAAAACATAGTAATGCGGTAAGTATTGATGCAATAAGATTTTATGTGTATTTGAAGCTTTTGTCAAATGGACCAGTCACAACACCCACACCCTTGATATTCTGCCTCGATATGATGGTAAATATCTCTCAAAATACCCACGTCTAACATAGGAGGATGTCATCTATGGGTAAGCAATGTTTAAAGATAGCTGCTGTATATTTTGCCCTCGGTGTGCTGTTCAGTCTAATCATTGGCGTGTCGGGTAATTATAGCCTGTCCCCTATTCAGTCTCATATCCATTTGCTGGGCTGGACGACTCTTGGGATCATAGGTCTAATCTACGTGACCTTTCCTGCACTTTCAGTTACGATTCTGGCACGTATCCACTTTTGGATACATAACATCAGTCTGCCAGTGTTGATATTGGGGATTATAGGTAAAAATTACGCGATAGCAGAGGCTGGAGTGTGGGTCGTCATAGGGTGGGTGTTACTCGCGGCGGGTATTATGCTGTTTATGGTGAATGTGTGGGACAGACTGCGTTAGATCACATAAGTTTCTTCACTGGTCATAGGAAAAAGGAGCCCGATCATGCCAAGGCTCCTTGATATCCTCATTATAGATTGCAATATATAGCTAGCTGTGCTAGCAAAGTGTCCTTACTGTTAATTTACTGCTCCATCCTGTACATGTTCTTTACAGAAGTTTTCAACTGCTTGCAGCTCATCATCTTCAAGTTCAAGCTCAATGTAACGATCCGTTGCTTTTTCAAACAATTCATACTTCAGCAGTCTTGTCTTTTCTTCGTCTACTAAATAAAGAGCACGGATATATATTCCGTTTTCAGTGTATAGCTCGTCGTCTTCCTCTACCTCTACCTCAATGATAAATTCATAACGCTGTCCACTCAAAATACCAAAAGCATCTTTAATTTGATCTACTGTATATGCTGTAAAATTCAACATGTTTTTATTCCCTCCGGATTTCCTTCAATTATGGTGCATTCTACGCCGGCAGGCAGTAGTTGTTCAACTTGTGTGCGTACTTCTGGACGATTCAAATCCTGACCCATGATCGAGATCCAGCCGTGATCATTACGCGAGCGGATTAGACGCCCGATGCCCTGTCTGAGTCTAAGTGCCATGTGAGGCATATCTATCTCAGTAAACGGATCTGCTGCATCCTTGCGCAGAGCCGTAAAAACCGGATCATTCGGAGGAAATGGCAGCGACCAGATGATGACATGTGACAGGGATGGTCCAGGGATGTCCAATCCTTCCCATAATGTAACAGCGCACAACACACTTTCCTCATCATTCTGAAAAGCGGAGATCAGATGGCTAATTTCAGCCGAGCCTTCATACAGAAAACGATAGGCAGATGCCTCTGGGTAAGCAGCGAGACCCCTTTGGAAGGCAGTCAGTTCCTCCTGAGAAGGAAACAGAATAAGCGCTCTTCCCTGCGATTTCTCCAGCAGCGTCAGCGCTCTCTGGATTGGGTTATGTCCCGCTTGTAGCGGGTACAGTGCGGCTTGCATCTGATCGCTGTAGCCATAAGGTGAAGCGACGGAAAACGTTAGCGGGTTTTCAATACCGAGGCTCTGCGCCATATAGTCAAATGAACCCTCCACGGAAAGTGTAGCCGAAGAGAATACGATTGGAATATGCTGCGCAAATACTCGTTCTTTGAGAATCTCTTTTACCATCTTCGGCATAACCACAAGCGTTAATCCATCCTGATCCTCTGTCACCCACGAAATGAGAAGTTCAGGACGCTTAAACAAAGCCAAAGCAGTTTGAATCATTTCCAAATGTTCTTCTACAATTTTGACTTGATACTCATCCAACGAGAATAACCCGCTTTCAAACACAAGCTCTTCCTCGATCGTACCGATCAGTTCACCAAAACGGGTCACTTCCCGAATCAACGATTCATTCAGGATAAACTCCTTGCGGCTAGACCCTTGTACTGGCTGACTGCTCTTATTGAGCGCAGCAAACAAAACCTCGCTTTGGGAGATTGCATCTTCGATCGTCATGGCCAGAGATTCCCGCACTTCTCCCTCTAGCAGCCGAGTAATAATAGACTCAAATTGAGTGTGCTTAAGCTTGTAAGTAAGCGCATTTTGTGCCGCTGTCTCCAGCAAATGCCCTTCATCAAAAACAACAGAACTGTGCTCCGGCAGCAACGGCAGCTGACCCTCGCGCTTTCGCGCTTCATAGGTCCATACATGCTCCATGTAAAAGTCATGAGAGCAGATGACCAGATCTGCCGCTTTGCGGTAATGATCACGAGACAACGTCTGTCCGCAACGATGCCGCTGATGACAGACGAGACAGTCTTGAAATACATCCCATCCAAGTCTGCTCCACTGTCCATCTGTTAGCTCAGGATACTCTTTCCGGTTCCCGTATGGAGTAAAGGACTGTAACGTATCTGGAAAATGGACAAAATCAGGCAGACCCTGATAAATATCGCGAAAAACATCCGCGTCCTCATCCAGTCCGCTTCTCACCTCATCCAGCTTGTTCAAGCAAATATATTGATCTGGCGATTTCCCTAATCGGGCATCAATTGTCAAGCTTAGATGCCGCGCCAGCTTGGCGATATCTCCTTCTGGCTTCACCAGTTGTTCAATCAATGATTCATCCGCACAGGCAATAATCGCCGGTTTTCTCATGTATCGGGCATATGCAATAGCGTACAGCAGGTATACCAGCGTTTTACCAGTGCCTACACCTGCTTCTGCAAAAATGGTCTTTTTTTCCTTATAGGCACGTTCTAGCTGGAATGCCATATAAATTTGTTCATCCCGAACCTCAAAGCCGACTTCAGGCAAAACTTCATAAAATACATCTGCAATCCAGTCACTTGCCTGCTCAATAAACGGCTTGGACGGATCAAAGGCAAAAGGGTAAGTAGTCAATCGGGCTGTGCCTCCAATTCGTTCATAATGTGCATCCTTTCATTATAACGCAAAACAAGCTAAAAAGAACATGTAAACTGTAAGAATAACTTACATTTTTTATTTTGTCACAATGGAATTTTTTCATGACATAATGAGAAAACAAAGAAACCAGCGAATGCTTTCAGGCACTGGCTGGTTCCTTGTTTACTTTTGCTTCATCAAATCTGGAATTTGTTCCAGCAATCGCTCTCTCGTAATGGCATCATCAAAATTCCACGAGCTGTCGAGCATATATACCCGTTTATTCTGAACGGCTGGAATCGTTTTTCACACTTCACTATTCATCAGGTTTCTGGTTGTTGCAATTGTTTCTTGACTCTGATCCGACAGAATAAAAAGTTCATCCCCGATAAATGAAGGAAGTACCCTTCCATCTTCCGCAACGTTAATTTCCTTAATTTATGATGTTAGAAGCTGCTGGAGGCAAGGATGATTGCTGCTCATGTCGCTGCAACTCTTTTTTATTTACAACTAAGGTTTTGGCACATAAATCGTGGACTCCTTGTTTTTTCGCAGTAAAAGCAACCACAATGTAAATAATATGAACAAGCATAAAAGAAATGACTTTAATCCAGTACCGTCCGGATGCGTGTAAGAATCCTAGACGGTTTCCTTTGCTGTTAACTACAACTAGAGAAAACACAAGCTTCCCCGGCGTAGCCTGTACTTTCGATGATTCCAAAAAACCACAATATAGCCATGGTAGCACAAGCCAAAGAATCAGCGGCATCCAAATAAAAAATTCTAGTATGAAACCCGTCTCCTCTATATCCAGAAGAACTGGAATTATGGAAAATGTCCCCCCAACTAAAAGGACTATGGCAAAGAGAATGATCAGATCAATCATAAACGCTGCCGTTCTTACCCAAAATCCTCCGTAAATCTTTCTTACACTATCACTTACTACTGTCATAATGATGTATAACTCCTTTTCATTCGTTAAAATCCATTTTATTCCTTTATCCAAGAAAATATCATACGGTCACCTCCCTAAATTGTCAATTTACGAATAAAAACTCATAAACAAGTGAAAAGACCTATTTCCATGCATTAAAATGAACATTCTTTTAGGATTTAAGCGCTTATACACCGTAATTTTACTCTGAGTGGGCACGAAATAAGCGCGCCACAGTCTCTTATCTACCTATACGTAGTACTTTGGCATCGAATTAGAATCAGCCTTTTTCACGGATAAAAAAACAACGTATGTGTAAATGAGATTACACATACGCTGCTTACTATTCATTCCGTGCATTTGACAAGCGACACCCGATTGGAAATGGGATTGTTCCTGCCCGTCTTACTCACTATGCTTTTCGCCTTTCAACACTAAACAAACCTTCCTCACCACGCAGCTTTGCCAATGCTTCGACAAAGAAGTAATCGCCGTAGATAATGGGCACATTGATGTGTCTTTGCTCAGGATAATGTACGGTTCCGTTCATCAGCAATCCCTCATGTTCTTGGCACCATGCCGTACATGTGTGATGCAAGCCCTTGAGGATAGATTCTGCAGCTTTGGTAAATTGCTCTGCACGTGCCGAATATTTTGCTAGTTCCAGCAAACCGCTAGCTGCAATGGCTGCAGCTGACGAATCCCATGCTTCGCGGTGCCCTTCTTCTGCTCTAAAGTCCCACACAGGCAGGCAAGCATCGCCCAGTTGGGACAGGAAAAAGTCAGCCGTGTTCTCGGCTACCTTTAAATAACGCGGATCGCGCGTGTACCCGTACGAAAGCGTAAAACCGTACAGCGCCCAAGACGTGCCGCGTGCCCAGGCGGAACCGGCAGCAAATCCCTGTCCGCCATGCTCGGCGACCTTTTTTCCAATCTCCGGATCGAACTCAATTACATGCGCGATGGAGCCGTCCGAACGAACGAACTCACGTGCCACGGTATCTGCATGCTGAACAGCGAGAGCAGCAAAGCGTGGATCTCCACTTTCCTCCGAGGCCCAATAGAGCAAGGGTAAATTCATCATACTGTCTATGATCGCAACACCCCGTGTATCCATATCCTTCGAGTGGAAGTTCCACGCACGAATAAAGCGGCCATTCACGTTAAAACGAGCAGCCAGCAAATTAGCAGCCAATAACCCCCGTCTTCTGGACTCTGCATCACCAGTCAACCGATGGGCGGCCACACCGCTGAGCAGCCAAATAAAACCGAGATCATGGTCTACAGCTTCGCTATTATAGAGTATTTTCTCCAATCGAGCCTCGCAGCGTTGTGCAATTTTGGCGGTCTCACTGTCAGGACGTGCCCGATGGGCCAGCCATAGCAACCCCGGATAAAAGCCTGCTGTCCACCACGCTTCCTCACAATTATCATAACGTCCACCCTCTGCAACATGTGGAAAGGCGTCCCCCAGTCTTGCCGCCAAGGCAAGCGTTTTATTCAATGCCAGCTCCCACGATTGTTCCAGCCATGCTTCTGATTTTGTCATTTCTTTTTCCTCTCCCTTTCCACAGGATTGAAGATAACTATGGCTCCCGACCTAATCTATTCAGGTAACCGAATGATAAAGGAAATGCGGCTGCCTCCACACTCCAGACGCGCTCCCTTAAGTAAACCATTTCGGCAGGCTACGGCAGTCAATTCTTCCGGCCATACCACGTTTGTTCCTTCCGTCGTGGGGATGACTTCAAGGCTTGCGCCTGCGTATTCGACTCGAATGCTTTCAGTTTCTTTCCCGGCTGTCATCACATGATGAATCACACTTCGTTCCCGACCGTCATACGCCATCAATGGAATAAGTGCCCCTACATTCTGAATATTGCCTTGAAGCTCATACGACACTTCAATTTTGCCAGGCACCTGACGATAATGCGTTCGGATTTCCCTCACTCCCGGGAATGGACCTTCCCACAGCAGAGTAAAGTCTGTCTCTCCATCAGATGCTGAACTGCGCTCCATCTGTACGTTTCCTCCGCCATCCTGCGGATCAATCCCTCCATCACGGTCGAACTCCAATGTGCCAGGGATTCCTTCTGACAAGCTGTGCCACTTTCCGTCTTCGGTTTGCCAGGCCGGTGTATAGCTCAGCGGGAAAATATCTCCCTCCGCGAAACCCGTAAAGCCGCGATCTGCGTGTCCTGCTGAGGATGGGCCGATCAGAGATGGCAACGCAGAACGTTGAATACGTACGATACCCGGAATATTGTACGGATCGTTGATTGAGGTTTGCACAAGCATTTGCTGCCCGTCTACAGCTGCAATGACGGTCTGAAACCAGCCATCCGTTGCCAATACCCGACTGCCGATCTCCGCCGGGATAGAGGTTGGAGGAATGCGATCAATCTCCTTTCCATGTAGGAGGGTATGGGCCAGCACAGCTGCCGTCCACAGACTGTAGCAGGTATGATTCGAGTACACCTCAAAGCCATGGCGTGCCTCAGATGAATAATGGTTGCGGACGATATGCAGTTTGCCATCATCGGTCTGCCAACGGCCAATCGATTGCCAGCATAGATCTGCTGCCCGCCGAAATGCACCTGCAAGCCCATACTCGCCTGCTGTATACGCCTGCTGCGCATGTGTTGTAAAAACAAAGGCCGCAGCCGCTTCGTTCCATTGGTGTTGCGCGCTTCTTCCACGCGGAGGAATTTCCCCATGCGGGGATAAAGTCAGCAATGAGCTGAGTGCTCCCCTGCGAAGGTAGTCACGCACTTCGAGAGCACAGCCGCCATTATATCCGTTCTCCAGCATCACGCCCAGATGAAACCGTGTGACAATATCGTAGGCGAATGGGCTATTGGGCCGATCCAGCGGACCATCTTGGTACAGCCCCAAACTGGTAAAGCGAGGTAAGTGGTAGTTGCGGATATACGTCTCCATCCACTCAGAATCGGCTGCAATCCCTTCAGTGGCACGCAAAAACTCGCCGGAAATCATGATTGCATTCCAGTTGATCATCCGGTTTGGATTTTTCATTTTGCTCATCGTAAAAATGTAGGTCTGCTCAGGCTGAATCCTGCTCAATTGCTGTTTCCAAGCCGTGGCCTGCTCTGGCAGCAGATTTTTAAGGATACGATACGCCCCCATCATCATAATTGGAAAAAAGTCCGGGTGATGATCTGGTGCTTTTTCCTCGACTACACAGGCTATGCTATGCGTCAAGGCTGCAGCAGCAGACTCAAGTAAATCATGCCGGCCTTCTTTGACCAGCACAGCCGCAGCCAACGCATAGGATGGAGTGGAGTAATACCGTTCACTTTCAGAATGAGGATCAATGATAGCTCCGTTTTCATCTTGATACAAGGCATATGCACGAACTAGCTTTTCCAGCACAGCCAGCTTACGTTCGTGAGTCCATCCGTCATTTTCTCGATTTGGTGCGCTTTCCTCCTGTTCTATAAATCTCTCCAGTTCCGTCTGCCAAGGGTACACGCTGCCTATTTGAAGCTTATTCATTCTGTATGCCTCCCATTCAACATGAAGATTGATGTATGGTAAAAAACAGATTGCAATCGATGCTTGCTGAACCGTTCCAGCGATTAGAGTCTAGTTGCAGTGATGTCTTATAAAACACAAAAGCCACTCCGTCATGATCTATATGCTTCACAGCCTCCAGCCGCTGTCTTAGCACGCCAGCATCATAATCTAGCCTAACCACTGCGTTCGTTCCCTTCCATTCCACGAAGCCTACTCCTGTATGAGGCTGAATACGGCTGATCAAAAGCTCCTCCACATCCCACGGCTTCACGTTCATACCAGACGTCTCAAACTCAAAATGATCAGTGACAGTCAGCCTTGCTCCCTCGTTACCTTCCAGTACACTCCAGACAAAGGAGCGGGTGAAAACAGTCAACTCATCTACAGGATAAGCAGATGTCAAATCGAGCTTAAACCTTGTAAGCGTCTGTTCTCCCTCCATCTCATCCATAGCAGCATCGAGTACAACGGCTCTTGCCTTTGCTCCAGATTGCTGCGTGATCCCATTAATGATAGGCACGGAATGACCGCTGGAGGAAATATTGATAATCGAATCCCGTCCTGGTGAAAAGTAGGCTTTCGTGTACAAGCCTGCTCCCAGATCACAGAGTACATTTTCGCCACCGCCATGAAGGATGAAATGTCCAAGATCATTATGATTGTGCGGCTCGTTGTTATGCCCAGCCTTGGCTGAAAATGCAAGTACGTCACCTGACTCAGCCTGCACCCTCCCAGATTCGCGATGACTGTAACTGCGGCTGCGGCACATCAACCAGCCGAGTTGCGGCAAATAATCGATTACGGCTTCACCGGATCCATATACCAAGGGATTGGTCCAGACTAGGTTACGCAATACATGAGCCCAGCGGCGACATGGATCTTCCAACAAACCAGGTACGCGAAAGGGGAGTGTAGATGGGCGTCCTTGCAAAAAATTCACATGAGAGATGAGTCCAGAAGGCAACCGTTCAGTTTCACTACTATCTGAATAATTAGCGAAAATACCGTCTGACAGATGGACTCGTTCTGCAAAGGCTGCGATTTGTCTTACCTTTTCTGAGTTCAAAATATCCACAGCTCCCTCGGTAAACTCACGCAGCATATCGGCAAAATATATAAAATACCCAAAGCCATACACCCAGTAACCTACGCCTTCGGGACATCCCCCGTCCTCTCTGTAGCCTGCCAAAAAACAATCCAGTGCACCCAGCATACGCTCGATGGCTACCGCTCTGGAAAAGTCGTCTTTTGCCAGCAGCAATGCAGCAATTCCGCAACCTGAAGCGCATACTGCCGACCAGTTATGCTCTGCCGTTTCCCAATCAAAATGGTGAGGCTGCCAAAACACAGGTTCCAGTACACGGCGTTCGACCTCTTTGTGCACCTGAACGACTACGTGATCAGCCAGTCGTTCTCCGAGTAGCAATAAAATTTCAACCAGCATTTGCGCTGTTTCGGATGCGAATAAATCCACCTGCTGCCAAGGCGGTGTTACAGTGTCCTCTTCGTTGACATGTGCAGGAAGCGCCCAAGTGTACTCGCTACATATGTCCAGCAGTCCGCTTTCCACCTCTCTCATCTTCCGATGCTCCGGATCGGCAACTGCTGCCAGCACGATAGCAACCAGTCGTCCGCGCCGTTCAAAGTATACATCCTCATACGGCTTGCGCTCCCCTGTATTAGCAAATTGCTGGAACAGAGACAACGGTAGTTCAAGCCGTGGTGCTTCCCGAACATCATTGCAGATACGTTCGATGTCCTTCCAAAGCTCGGCGTATGCCGGTTCATCGACAGTTGCCCGCAACCTTTGAGTCCAATTGCTCCTTAAACGTTGTCTTGCCGAATTCTGCACTCCGCCAGCCAGCGCGTTGACGAGCCGCGAAGCAGGCCAAGCCTCCTTCAGAAGACTCATTCGCATTTCCTCCCCATGAGAAGCATTCGTTTCACTTTCTTTTTTGTTAACGCTTTCATTGTATCTAACAATCTGCCTAAATTCAAAGGGGGGTAAGAATATAATTGGAAAAATATAAAAAAACCTCCACGCCACGTTGTCGTGGTCATGAAGGTTCTTATTTACGTTCTTGAGTTCCGTCCAAATTCGCTTTGGTCCATTTTTCTACGCTTTAGGCTTCTCTTGTTTCCAGTTTCTAATCCCGTCATCCTCTAGAATCCCCAATGCGGCATCTGAAATATTAGGATCACGCAGCAGAGCATCCTCGACTCTAAATTTAATATCATCAGCATCTGCCAGCGTCATGCCCGAAGTAAGCTCGATCACCCCTTCGACGTGATAGTAACGTCCTTCCTGCAAAATACGCATTTGAGAAATATCGGTCACATGTGTATCTGCCAAAATAATGGAAGCCACACGTTCTTCGATATCAGGAGGTGCAGATACACCAATCAAGCCCACCATGTTGTCATAACCGACCCGGAAAGCTACACCGACCATCAGACAGCCGATGAGAATACTCGAAATCCCGTCCAGCAGCTTAAAATCTGTCAGCGATGTGACAACTACAGCAAGCAGGGCAAGTACCCCGCCTGTCGTTGCTACCAAATCCTCATAGAACACCAAGCGGGTTGGTGGCGCAGCACGTCCCACATGACGAAAGGCAGAGGTAAAAATACCTAGCCCCTTCGCTTCCACTCTGGATTCATGCAGCACTTCTTTCATCGCTTTGCTCCATACAAATCCGTCAACCACCAATGACAAAACCAGCACCACTACATTAATCCAAAATCCTTGTGCGGATTCGGCCGGATGCTGCAGCAAATGAATTCCTTCCAATACAGTTTCGTAGGCCATAATCGTTACGACAATAACGGCAACCATACAAAAAAGATTAATTACCCGTCCGAAGCCGGTAGGAAAACGTTTCGTAGGTTTTTTCTCTGCCAATACACTACCCGCAAATACAAACATTTGGTTCACCGCATCCGCAATGGAATGCATCATCGTAGCAAACATAGAGCCGCTGCCTGTCAAGGCAAAAGCAATCCCCTTAATCAGGGCAATGCCAGTATTACCCAATGCCGCCGAGCCTGAAGATTTATTTCCTTTTTTGACCATACTCCAAAAGGAGTCCTCTTTCTGTTTCACTTCCATCTTGTAGCTCCTCCTGAGGTATACATAATCTGACATATCCACATTATGTAATCGCTTGTTATGTATTATTTTTAACCCGTCCATATTCTACCTAACCAACTGAGGAGAATCAATACTCATGATAATATATTCCATCGTAACGATTCCCCATGACTCTCACGAAACGGAAGATCGTAGCTACGGATTCCTCAAAGCAAAAAGCCGTTGATCTAGCAGAACCGTTTCATTGCGGTGAACGGTCTGCTGTGTCAACGGCTGCAAAACTTGCTGACTTAACTTCGTTCATTCAGCCAAATGGCAAGCCACCCAGTGATCTGGACGAGCTTCACGATAGCGTGGAATCTCTTGAGAGCAGCGGTCGATTGCAAAGGGGCAGCGAGTATGAAACTTGCAGCCCGAAGGCGGATTCACCGGACTTGGAATATCCCCCTTTAGCAAAATACGTTCTCTTTTCAGCTTCGGCACCGGAATAGGCACAGCCGACAGCAACGCCTTCGTATACGGATGCAGCGGATTGCCGAATAGCTCGTCACGCGAAGCTGTTTCGACCATAGAGCCTAGGTACATCACGCCAATACGGGAACATAAATGTTCAACTACACTTAAATCGTGGGAAATAAACAAATATGTCAGCCCCCGCTCGGCCTGCAATTTGGCAAAGAGGTTAATAATCTGTGCCTGGATGGACACATCCAGCGCTGACACCGGCTCATCGGCGATGATCAGATCCGGTTGAAGCGCCAACGCGCGGGCAATGCCGATCCGCTGACGTTGACCTCCTGAAAATTCATGTGGGAAACGGTCGATATGATATTCCGACAATCCGCACAGCTTGAGCACGTCCAGCACGATCTGCCGGACCTCTTCTTTGGTAGCTATACCGTGATCGAGCAGCGCCTCACCAATGGCATCTCCGATTCGTACACGCGGATTCAGCGAGCTGTACGGGTCTTGAAAGATCAGCTGAATTTTGGGACGAAATTCCTGCATCCCTTTGGCCGACAAGCTGTGGAGATCCACCCCTTTGTATTTTACGGTACCATCTGTTTTATCCGTCAATCTAACAATCGTGCGGCCCACCGTGCTTTTACCGCTCCCCGATTCCCCCACCAGGCCAAAGGTTTCACCCTGACGGATCGTAAAGCTTATATCGTCTACTGCCCGCACATGTCCTGAAGTACGGTTCATAAACCCCGACTTCACCGGGAAGTACGTTTTTAAACGGTCTATTTCCAACAACGGCTCAGCCATGAACAACCGCCTCCTCATATAACCAGCAGGATGCTTTCTGCTGAGCTGCAACTTCTTTTAATGTAGGCTCCTTTATACGACAAATGTCCATACAATGCCCACAGCGGTCATGAAAATAACAGGACGTCGTCAGCTCTAGCGGATTAGGCACCTGCCCGGGGATGGAATACAGCTCCTTTTGACGCTGATTAAGCACCGGTTTGGACTTGAGCAAACCCTGCGTATAGGGATGCTTGGGGTGATTGAATAGCTGCACCACTTCGCCTTCCTCGACGATCTTGCCCGCATACATCACAATTACATAATCTGCCATCTCCGCAACAACACCCAAATCATGGGTGATCAGCATAAGCGACATATTGGACTGGGCTTTAAATTCACGCAGCATGTCGAGAATCTGTGCCTGAATTGTTACATCCAGTGCCGTGGTCGGCTCATCCGCAATAAGCAGCTTTGGACCGCAAGAAACAGCAATGGCAATCATAATGCGCTGCAGCATCCCTCCGCTCAGTTCATGGGGATAGCTTTTTAATATCTGCTCCGGTCGGGATATGCCGACCTGTTCAATCAACTCCAGTGCCCGCTTGCGAGCTTGCTTTCGGCCCATCTTTAAGTGCTCAATCAGTGGCTCCGACAGTTGTTCACCAATGGTCATAACCGGATTTAATGAAGACATCGGCTCCTGAAAAATCATGGAGATTTCATGTCCGCGAATCGTGCGCATCTCATTTCTACTAAGCTCTAGCAGATCGGTTTCCTCAAAACGGATACTTCCGCCTGCCACTTTACCACCGGGACTCTGAATCAGGCCCATGATCGACATGGCGGTAATACTTTTGCCGCAGCCCGATTCACCCACAATGCATACCGTCTCCCCCGGCTTCACGCGAAAGCTGATATCATCCACCGCTTTGACCGTTCCTTCTTCTGTATAAAAATGAGTGCTTAAATGTTCAATAGAAAGTAAATTGTCCATGGTGCATGATCACCTACCTCTTATGTTTCGGGTCGAGTACATCCCGCAGCCCGTCACCAAAAATATTAATAGCGATGACTGTAGCAAAAATAGACAGGCCTGGCGGTATCCACAACCAAGGTCGTTGCTGAAAATCAAGCACATTGTTGGCGGCATCAATCATATTTCCCCAAGTTGGTGTCGTGGGCAGCACGCCAAGACCAAAGAAGCTGAGTACAGATTCACTCAGGATGGCTCCGCCAATGTTCAATGTAGCGATAACGATCAGCAATGGCAAAATATTCGGCAGCAGATGCTTAAAGAGCTTTCGGCGATTCGATAGTCCTAGCACCGTCGCGGCTTGCATAAATTCACGTTCCCGTAAACTAAGCATCTGACCTCTCACCATCCGTGCAATCCCCGGCCAGTTGACTAGACTCAGCATCAACATGACGATATACATCCGTTGATCAGGCGGAACCTTCCAGTCAGATAACAGCGCCCCCATAATAAATAGCAATGGTAAACTGGGTATCGTCAGCAGCAAATCGGCAATGCGCATAATGATTTGATCCGCAATTCCGCGAAAATAGGCGGATATAACCCCTAGCGTTGCTCCTAAAAAAACAGACAACACCATAGAAGCCAAACCTACAGTAAGAGAAATTTGACCTGCCTGCATCACACGTGTCAGCACATCCCGTCCCAGCTTGTCTGTTCCTAGCCAGTGATGGATATTCGGCGCTTTGTTCATTATTAATATGTTCGTTTTGTTATCGGAATAAGGAGAAAATAACGGACCGATAAAACAGAGCAAAAACATAAATACCACAACAAGCAGTCCAGTCATAGCAAGCTTGTTTCTGAACAGCTGTCGGAGCGCTTGCTGCCACATTGAAGATTTGGCAGTTGTGCGCAGTCTGCTGTTGCTCGTGCTCAAATTACTGCTCACGGATGACATTCCTTAGCCCCCTTACTACACTTTCACACGCGGGTCAGCAATGCGATACAAAATATCGGATAACAGCGTCCCGATCACGCTCAATATGGCAATTAACATCGTAAAGCCCATAAGCAGCGGATAATCCCGAAGCGAAAAGGATTGCATGTACAACTGACCGATCCCGGGCCAGTTAAAAATCTTTTCAATAATCAGAGATCCGCCAAACAGCGCAGGCAATTCAAAGCCAACGAGCGTAATCGCAGGCAATAATGCATTTCTCAATGCGTGTGTAAAAAGCACCTTTCTTTCCTTTAAGCCCTTTGCACGGGCTGTGCGGACATAGTCCTGCTGGATCACGTCGATCATATTGCTGCGGAAGTAGCGGGTCAGCGAACCCAATCCCAGCAGTGTCATTACGATCACCGGCAAGGTCATGTGCTGGAGAACCTCCTTCACATACTCCAAGCCTGTAGCGTTACTGCCCGTATTAAGCATGCCGCCCGGTGGCAGCCACTTCAGATCGACCGCCGCAATTTTGATTAGATATAGTCCAATAAAAAAAGATGGAACAGACATCGCGGCAAAAATTAACACCATGACCAACGTATCGAACCATGAATACTGCTTGTAAGCAGCTACTACACCAATAATGACCGCAATCAGCCAGGTCAGGAAAGTCGATACAATGGCTAACAAGAACGAGTTCCAGATATATTCATTAAACAAGGTCAGCACTGGTTTCTGTTGGGCGAGCGAATAGCCGAAATTACCATGCAGCGCGTTGCCTAGCCAGTTTCCGTAGCGCTCAAGGATAGGCTTATTCAACCCGTAAATTTCCCTGAGCTCCGCCTTTCTCTCTGGCGATAGCTTCAGATTACCGCTAATGAAATCCCCCGGTGTCATGGCATACAGGAAAAAAATCATCATTGAAGCGGCCAACAAAATAATAATCATATACGTCAGTCTTTTCGTTAAAAACGAGCTCATGACAGACTCCTTTCAATTCATGGTCGGGCTACCCATTACGCATCCTCCATTTGGGAGACCCCTTGATCCGAACATGACGTTCTTCACAAGGGGCCTGCAAAGGTGGCTTATTTAAGGGACCATTCGAACAGATTACCAGACAAGCCAATGAATGGGCTGACCTTTACATGTTCCATCCGACCATTGTAAGCATATACTGTCTTCTTGTAGTTGGTGAAAATAACAGGGAGTTCATCATTTAGCAGCACATATAGTTCCTTATATATTTTCTTGCGTTCTTCTATATTCGTCGTAGCCAAGCCTTTTTCATAGAGCTCTTTGAGCTTCGGATTGTTATATCCCTTGATTTCACCATTGACGAATGGCTCAATTCCATCAGATGGGTCTGTCAGCATGGCTGTCGAGAAGGCCGCGAGATCATAATCTTTGCCTTCTACTTTAGCGACCATCGCATTAAAATCTGCGAAGATTTCCGGTTGCAGGTCAACACCAATCGCTTTATAGTTCTCAGCCGCAAGCGCAATAAAGGTATCTGTTTCCGGACGTTTGGAGGTCAGCAAGTGAATGGTCAGCTTTTGACCGTTTTTCTCACGTATGCCGTCACTGCCTTCTACCCAGCCTGCTTCATCTAGCAGCTTTTTTGCTTGCTCCGGGTCGTAGTTGTATGGATTGATCCCATCGGTCGTGTATGACCAGAATATAGGAGAAGCCGGAATGTTGGCGACCGCCCCTGCTCCCTGTGCTGCATCAACATAAATGCTTTTGCGATCCAATCCATAGGTCAATGCTTGACGAACCTTTTTATCCTTCAGCTTTTCATTTTCCAGATTGACTTGCAAATATCCGTAGGTGCTCGGGGTATATGGAAGAATATTCAAAAAGCCAAGCCCTTTCAGCTTGTCGATATTTTCCTGCGTTGCAGTGAAGGATGCAAAATCGGTATCACCTGTTTCGATGAATTGCCATGCATCACCTTCCGCTGTCTTATAAATGAAGTGTTTCGTTTTCGGCTTGCCTTTAAAAAAGTGATCATTCGCCTCCAGACGAACTTCTTGCCCCGGAATGAATTTTTCAAGCTTATATGCCCCATTCCCCAATGGGCTACCATGCAGATTTTTAAAATAATCCAGCTGTCCGAACTTATAATCCTTACCGTAGTAAGCTTTGGACAGCACATATTCACCGAGAATGGTTAGAGCCAGCGCGTTCGGCTTTTCCAATGTTACTGAAACAGTCTGTGGATCGATTACCTTAATTCCATCAATTTGCTTTGCCTTGCCTTCCGTGTAGGCTCTGCCGCCTTTAATGTTCAGCTTCCGAATTTGGCTGTCGCCAGGATAAGCTTTGTCATAGATCAACGTCCAGGTAAAAGCGACATCCTCTGCTGTCAAAGGCGAGCCATCGCTAAATTGAGTACCGGGAACTAGATGAAACGTATATGTTAGATTATCCTTGGAAATATCCCAGCTCTTCGCCAGATTGGGCAGCGGAAGTCCCTTCTCGTCTACCGTAACCAGCGGAGTCCATAACTGCGAAATGACGTTGCCGTCATAGCCGCTTTGATTAAAATACGGGGTGAAAACCCCGGCCGGGTCAGTCAGACCAACAATAATGGTGTCGTTTCTTTTTTTGGATACTTCCGGCAATTTGGACATATCAGAAGCCTTTACCAGACTTGTTAATGGCTGCGCTGTAGCTACTGTCTGTGTGTCTCCATTGTTTTGAGCAGCAGAATTGTTGGCGCTATCCGATCCCCCATTGGAGCAAGCCGCCAGCAAGGTAGAGCTCGCCAGAAGTAGACTGCTAAGTAAAATAATACTCTTTTTCAACATAATCCCCCCGAATTAAATTATTAAATTCCGATAGAACAAGTTGTGATTAAGAAGATAGTCCTCATTATAGGAATTTATTAGGGTTCTGTAAAGGGAGAACTGCATTTTTTTATATAAAAAATCTGCTCATAAACATCGATCCGAATTCATGTACAAATATAAATAAAACCTCTCAATCCCTAATAGTAGATTGAGAGGCAGTCTCTTACTGATTACTATATTATTTTTTACAGCATGGATATAATGAATCGTCTGCACAATCAAAAACGATCAAACTCCCCGATGGGATCTTGGCAAACAAATAATTAATTCTATATTCGCTCCATGTAGCCAAGGATACTCCCATGCATCTCATCCACAGCTGCAAGCCGTGCACTGTAGCCGAGCAATGTTTCGCCATCAAAATGTGCATGAATGAAGCCAGCGGCACGGAGCTTAAATATATGATCGTGTGTGATTCCCTTGGATAGCTGGAGATGACGGACAATCTCAATAAAGGTTCGCGGAGATTGGCTCTGGTACAAATATTTTAAAATCTTGAGCCTGCTCTTCTCCCCCAAACTTCGAATCATGCGATATTCCTGTGGTGATAAAAAATCATCTTCCTGGACATATACTCCTGCTGAATAATGACATAACAAAAGTGAGCCAAATTGATAAATAATATTCATCGGCTGAAAATGATATTGCGGTACCAGCAACACCTGCGTTAGTCCTGCGGAAGGCTCGAATCGGAATCCATTAGTTATACGATCCACCCACTCCATAGAGTCATATACGTTCTTCTCCCGCTTTCTGCGTTCAGCTTCCAGTTTCAAGCCGCTGAGAATCCTTGTATCCACGTGACGAAAATACTCCTCGTTCCAGCCGGATAGCAGTTGCAAAGCAAGTTTACGGAGGTTCTCTATGTCGTCAGACAGCGGAATCCCATAGGCTGATGCCTGTTGTTTTAATTCCGGTAAAGTCTGGCTTTCCAAGCGGTCTACGACCTCTTCAATGCCCCCCTGATCAGAAAGCATACAGACAAATCCATAAATAACCTTCCAATCTGCATTGATTTCCATGGACCCTACTAAAGCAGACAGACTTGGAGACAGCGTTCCACGCACTTGTTCCGCCCACCCGGATGATAAATCAGTTTTTTTGTAAGCCTTGCGGCAAATAAAAGTGTGTAAGCTGCTGAGCAGTTCAAACACCGGTCCGTATGCTACATGTACATCGTAAGGAGCATTCACGTTGTGACTCATCGCTTTCTGTCCTCTTTTCTTTCATATCTGATGTCCATTATACATACTATCGTACATCCGTTCATTCTTAGTGATTCATTCATACGAGAATTTAGCACATTACTGATGCAAAGCCAAAGCCAGATCCATTAGAGTCAAACTGTTTATCCATAAAACAAAAAAAGGGTATTCGGATTTTATGGTGGAGACAAAATCAAAACATTTGCCTTAAAAATCGGAGAATATGGTGGTATTTTTCTAAAGGCTTGATTTGTAGCGATATCTTAGTACAATGGTTTTATGACTACTCAAAAAATAATAAATGACGAGCTCAGAGTCAAAATATTTAAGGCGTTAGCCGATGAAACAAGATTGGACATCATACGAGCTCTATACGCCAGCAAGAAGGAAATGAATTGTGGAGAAGTAGGACATATTCGCGATACTACGAAATCGAATACTTCGTATCACTTGCGTGCTTTAAAGGAGGCGAAATTGATCAAGGTACGAAAAGAAGCTCAAACGAAGTATATGAGCATCGATTTGGAGACATTTCAAACTTACTTACCTGGATTTCTGGATACGTTGTAGAAAGAAATTCTTTTTTTTATTCATTAGTTCAATAATCTTTGAACTATAGAACTAACTAAAAAGGGTGATTAGAATGATCAAATTAACTGCTTTATTTTTCCTCATCATGTTTGTTATCGGTACGGATACGTTTTTGATTTCTCCGCTCATCCCCACTCTTCAGAGCTTGTTTCATATCCCGACTGAATATTCCGGTTGGATGGTGGGGTCTTATGCTTTAGGTTATGCCATTTTTGCACTGATTGCTGGACCGCTTTCCGATGGATGGGACCGCAAAAAAGTAATGCTTGCCGGCATGGTATGCTTCTCGGTTTCAACCATGTTATGCGGCTTTGCCACAGGTTTTTGGTCAATGTTCTTCTTCCGTTTTTTAGCCGGAGTCAGCGCAGCATTTACGGCGCCTCAAGTCTGGGCCTCGATCCCTGCTCTGTTTCCAACGTCAAAAATCGCCAAAGTATCAGGAATCGTCATGGCAGGCTTGGCTGCTTCCCAAGCGTTCGGCATCCCTATTGGAAGTCTGCTTGCCTCAAACCATTGGTATTATCCTTTTTTTACAATCGGTGCATGTGCATTATTGGTAGCAGTATTCATCTTCTATGCTTTGCCCGAAATGAAACCAAATCAAGGCCAAAAAACCAAGACTCCGGTTTTCAGTAGATACATCCCACTATTGAATAGCCGAATGGCGAGAAAGGCTTTCCTCGCTCATTTCTTATTTCAATGTGGATTCTTTGCTGCCTTTTCTTTCATTGGAAAATGGGTGACGGATCGCTTTCACCTTTCAATTGATCAAGCGGGATACGTAATGTTTTTTCTTGGTCTTGGGAATATAGTCGGGAGCTTCGGCGGTGCCTATGTGATCAAAACGTTAAACCGTTTCAATACGCTGGTTGTAG
The DNA here is from genome assembly GCF_002872435.1 of Paenibacillus sp. lzh-N1. Taxonomy (NCBI): domain Bacteria; kingdom Bacillati; phylum Bacillota; class Bacilli; order Caryophanales; family Paenibacillaceae; genus Paenibacillus; species Paenibacillus sp. lzh-N1. The sequence goes on from NZ_CP025696.1 coordinate 5,063,552, forward strand.
GCTTTCTTGTCTCTATCATATGTTTTATTGTTTTGCCTCTCTTGCCGTCGGTTGCGGCTTTCGAAAGTGTTTACTTTTTCATATTCGTTAACATGGGGATCGCCTTTCCCCTAATATTGGGAATGCTGAATTCATTAAATCCGACCATCCGCGGCACGATCTCCAGCTTGGCCAATTCAATCATGTACGCTGCGACAACGCTCGGTTCTTGGATCGCAGGCCTGATTTACGCGACTTTTAACGGTTTTTCCGCCGTAGGCATGTTTGCGGCTATATGCTTTGCCGGTTCGTTGTTATCTTTTATATTCAGCGGTATTTTGACCAGTCACGCAAAAACAAAAAAGGAACTTGCATCATAAATGCATAGAAGAAATTCATATGGATATTCTAAATCTTTCAAAATTCAACATCCTAAGTATCAGTGAGAATGAATTTGATTTTCTAATACAAGTGGTGACGAACTCTCCACCTTTGGCTTGCCCTCATTGTGGATGCATAGCCAACCTTTACAAACACGATAGCAGGGAACAGATCTACATGGACTTGCCTATTCACGGCAAGCGTGTAGGCCTTCTTTTAAAGCGTCAGAGGTATCGCTGTAGAGACTGCAATCGAACCTTTTGGGAACACTTAGACCACACCATAGACGAAAAGCGAAACTGCACCAAACGATTATTGTCTTATATAGAGAAGCAAAGCCTTAAACGCACGTTTGTCAGCATATCCGAGGATGTTGGATTGCATGAAAAAACGATACGTAACATCTTTCGTGATTACATTAATCGTCTTAAAGAAACGCTTCGATTTGAAACTCCTAATTGGCTTGGGATTGACGAAATACACATTATTAAGCCAAGATGCGTTTTAACCAACATTGAGGAACATACTTTGTTAGACGTTTTGCCCAATCGTAACAAGGAAACCGTTGTAGGCTACCTCTCACGCCTTCCAAATCGAGGACAAATACGATACGTCACAATGGATATGTGGCAGCCATATAAGGACGCCGTGAGGGCTATATTGCCAAAAGCTCTTATCATCGTCGATAAGTTTCACGTTGTCCGTATGGCAAACCAAGCGTTAGAAACCATTCGTAAGCAGCTCCGAGAAGGATTATCGCCAAAAGAGCGCCGCGGGCTGATGCACGACCGTTTTATCCTCCTAAAACGCCGTATAGAGCTTACAGAGATGGATAAGATTACGCTTGACCTTTGGACAAAAAATCATCCTTCTCTCGGCACTGCTTATGACTTAAAGGAATCATATTTCGATATTTGGGAATGTGATAGCAGACAGACGGCATTCCTTAAATACAACGAATGGAAAGTTAAAATACCAACTGAACTGCAATCCGCTTTTGAACCACTTACAAAGGCTATGAAGAACTGGGAACAGGAAATATTCGCCTACTTCGACCATCGCATTACAAACGCTTATACGGAATCTCTAAACAGCCTTGTTCGAGTCATTAATCGTTTAGGCAGGGGATACTCTTTTGAAGCCCTACGAGCCAAGATACTCTTTACAGAGGGACTTAAAAAGCAACGTAAGCCTAAGTACCAGAGGCGGTTTGATAGCTACGATCTACGGGAGGGAAACTTCCCGATGCTTAATATGCCACCTGTTGGAGTTGTTCGTGAGCCAGAAGAAATAATCTTGCTGGGAATCGATTTTTCCACCTTGATCGAGAAATTGGAGAAGGATCAGCTATAAGCCCTTCTCCACCATAAAATCCGAATATCCTAAAAAAGGTTATCTCCCACCAAGAATCGCAGGAGACAACCTTTGAATACCTATATTTCTATTCTACGTATCTTTTATCGGATAGGAAAACGAGAGGTGTCCTTCTTGACCTGGCTCCAGGTATAACGCAACATCCAGGTATCCCACTCGGTGATCTTAGGAGAATTTCCGGCCCACATAATCGTAGGCATAGGGAACCCGCCAGGTGGACGCTCGTGCTCTTCGTAGAAATCAGGCAAGCCAAATCCATGCCCCATCTCATGCTCTGTAATCTGTACTTCATCCGAATTCAAGGTGTTCAGGATATAATCATCAGGCATACGTTGTCCCCAGTCACCGCCGGCTCCACCCTGAAAATTAGACGTTCCCCATAAGTACATATCAAACCGCTTGTCCAGTCCACCCGGATAAGTATAGTTAGGGTCCATAAAATGTTCAAATCTCGATAGTGCATTAGGAGCAACCGGAAGTTTAGCAGGAATATTGGGGTCTGTTTTACTTAAGTCATCGGTAATTGTATCTGTGTAAACGATTTCATTAGATTGTTTATTAAGAATCTGCGACGGATTTGCAACGGCCCAACCAACTATTTTTACAGTAATATGATCATACGGCCAGCCATCATATCCCTTTAACTGCTTATTCCAGTTATTTATTTGGCGACTTAGCATGGAAGCCATATCTTTACGCTGCTGAAGCGTGATATTTTTAGAGGATTGCCAGCGAACTACATAATTGAGTGTTCCTTTGCCTGCATAAATTTGATCAAAAATCAAGTTTTTACGGTTGGTTGAGCCTTCTTTGACCATCCTATTCTTCCAAACCCATTCTACCGAAGGCTTAAATTTAGCAGGTAGTTCAGCGGCAGCCAAGCTATTACTCATTGTTTCTGTATTCGAAGTGCTTTCCAAATCTGAGGCTGCTAAACCGACATTAGCCCCGCCAACCAGTAAAGAAGCAGCCATTACCAATGAAAAAGAAGTCCTGATCATTCCTTTTTTCTTCGGCATTTTTTCAACCTCCGTACCTGTTATTTTTACGAGCACACTTAAAATGACAACGTTTGTTCTCTCACCTACACCCACTCTAAATTTTGAATTAAATAACAATTTTATATTATCATTGGAATAATATACCGTCAAACAAAAAGATCCCCTCTTAATAGAGAGGGGATCAGCTCCATAGAGTAGGATCGGGTTCCTACTCTATGGATTTCAATGCCAATTCAGCCAGTGAAGCCAACAGCTTCGCTGTTCCCGGCAGTGCGCGTTCGTCCAAATCAAAGGAAGGATGATGCCATTCCTGGCTTCCCGCAGTGCCGACAAAGACAAACACACCGGGGATGTTCTTCTGATAAAGCCCAAAGTCCTCGCTTGCCGAGGAAGGTATGGGGCGAACGACCTCCAGACCGACTGCTTCGGCCGCCTGCTCCGCGATCACAGCCAACTTACTGTCGTTCAGCACAGGTGGCGGACCCTCAATCCAGCGGATGTTCGCTTTCGTACCAAAAGCATCAGCTACGCCCTTGACGATCTGCTCAAAGCGTTCAGCCACCTGGGCTCGAACATTCTCGTCAAAGGTGCGGATTGTTCCATCCAAATGGGCGCGGTCTGGAATAATATTCCAGGCGTTGCCACTGTGCAGCTTCGTGACACTGATGACTGCGCTGTCGAGCGGATTAACGCTCCGACTCACAATGGATTGCAGCGCCGTAATGATATGTGACGATACCACGATGGGGTCAATCCCTGCATGCGGCACTGCCGCATGTGTGCTCAAACCCTCCACCTCGATGTAAAATCCGTCTGCCGCTGCCATTAGCGGACCTTCTTTGATGCCGACCGTGCCTACGGGCAGGTCTGGCTTGTTATGCAGGCCGAAAATGGCCTGCACCCCTGCTAACGCACCGCTGTCCAGCACTTGGGCAGCGCCTTTGGCTTTCTCTTCGGCTGGCTGGAACACCAGTCGAACCGTCCCCTTCAGCTTCTGCTCCCGCTGCTTCAGCAATACGGCTGCACCTAACAGGGATGCCGTATGAAAATCATGCCCGCAGGCATGCATCTTGCCAGGATATATCGAAGCATAAGGCAATCCCGTCTCCTCCTGGATGGGCAGTGCATCAATGTCTGCACGAAGCGCGACAGTTGGACCGTCCTGCTGTCCGCCGATTTCCGCTACCAATCCGGTACGCAGCGGCACATCCAGAATAGTTATATTCTGTTCTTCGAGCAGGCGGCGAATATAGGCGGTAGTTTCAACCTCCTCGTTAGACAGCTCGGGATAACGGTGCAGATGACGGCGAATTTCTACCAACTTCTGCTCCAAAACCTGCTCCTTCGTCCCGGTTGATCCACTCATCCCTACTCCTCCTTGGTGAATCCATATTGGTTACAACTTTCTTATGTCAATAGTATCTAGGACTGCACAGGCAACCCGGCAAAAGCTTCATGCAACAACTCGAATGAGCGCACACGCTTGTCGATATCCCGTATGCCTGTCGTTACAATCAGCTCATCTGCTTGATACTTCGCTTGAATTTCCGTCAGCACAGCATAGATTTCATCTTTATTTCCTTTGTTAATTTGTGCTTGTGTAACTTCAATTGTATATTCTTCACCCGATTGCTTACCGAATTCCTCTGCACTTTCCAGCGCACCCACCGTAGCCGTTTTGCCACTGGCCAGGTGAATCTTGTACAGCTTCTGCTCACCTGCCAACTCCGCTGCTTCTTCGGAAGTGTCTGCCACAATAACCGATAGCGCAAAAAGTGCCTTCGGCTCACGTCCATAACTGTAATCGAAAGACTCCCGATACGTACGGAATGAATCCAGTGCAACCTGCTCACTACTATTAATAAATTGCGAAAAAACATAGGGTAACCCCAAACGCGCAGCAATTCCAGCACTGTCTGTACTTGTACCCAAAACATAAATCTCTGCTGGTGTTTCCGGAATCGGATTCGCCTGTAATCCGGCCAGCGGTCCTTCTTCAGGCGGGATATTATGAATATAGCGACTTACTTCATCAATTTTCTCTTCGAGAGAAGGTGCATCATGCACGTTGCGTTGTAACGCCTGTGTGGATTTTGGCAACCCGCCTGGCGCACGTCCGATGCCCAAATCTACACGACCCGGTGCAAGAGAGGCTAGCACATTAAAGTTTTCAGCCACTTTATATGGGCTGTAATGCTGAAGCATCACCCCACCAGACCCGACTCTAATACGCTCGGTGCGTGCCAACAGATGGGAAATGAGTACCTCTGGCGATGAGCCTGCAACCTGCTCGGAATCATGATGCTCTGATACCCAAAAGCGCGTGAATCCCAATTCTTCTACACGCTGCGCCAGCTTAATCGTGTTACGAAGGGCCTGTGCCGCCGTTTCACCCTCGTGTATAGGGCTTTGATCCAACACTCCGATTTTAATGCTCATGTCTCCCTCTCCCGTCTAAATTGAATAGTTATATTCTGGTGTAATTCGTTTCAGGAATTGTTGGGTACGCTCCTCTTGGGGGTGGTTAAAAATGGCGTCTGGTGTGCCCTCCTCGATAATATGACCGCCATCCATAAATACCACATGGTTTGAAACATCGCGCGCAAAGCCCATTTCATGTGTCACGACAATCATGGTTATGCCTTCCTTCGCAATCTTACGGATTACCGACAGCACCTCACCCACCAGCTCAGGGTCCAGCGCCGAAGTCGGCTCGTCGAATAAAATCACCTCCGGGTTCAGCGCCAAAGCACGCGCTATGCCGACACGCTGCTGCTGCCCACCGGATAGCTGGCTCGGATAATGATTCAGTTTTTCGCCGAGGCCAACCTTTTCCAGCACTTCAACACTGATTTTTTTCGCTTCCTCCTGCTTAAACTTGCGGACAACGACAAGTCCCTCCATGACATTTTCCAGCGCGGTTTTATGCTTGAACAAATTATATTGCTGGAAGACCATAGCCGTCTTTTTACGCAAGGCCACAACATCCTTCTTCGCAGGTCGCTTGCAATTCAAGGTAAAATCTCCAATGCTGACTTCTCCGTCATTCGGCTTTTCCAGATAATTAATGCAGCGTAGCAAGGTTGTTTTTCCTGAACCGCTTGGTCCTAAAATAACGACGACCTCGCCTTTGTTCACGGTCAAATCAATGCCTTTGAGCACTTCATGTTTGCCGAACGACTTTGTAATATTTTGCAGACGGATCATGATGCTCGACCTCCATTAAATACATTGATTTTTTTCTCCACAAAGCCGGATATTCGCTCAATCAATACCGTCAATCCCCAAAATAGCAGAGCTGCCGCAATATACACCTCTAAATATTTCCAGTTTGTGGATGCCAGAATTTCAGCCTGAGCCTGTATTTCTGTGACCGAAACGGTGAAGGCCAAGGTAGAACCATGCAGCATCCCAATAACAGAATTCGTCAGGTTCGGCAAACTCACCACGAATGCCTGCGGAAATACAATGCGTCTCAATACTTGCCATGTCGTCATACCAACCGCATAAGCCGCCTCAATCTGCCCCTTGTTGACCGACTGGATTCCAGAACGGACGACCTCAGACATATAGGCGCCACTGGTAATGGAGAACGAAATGAGTGCAAATACCATATAAGGAACGTCTTTGGATTGCTGTGACCATCCGAAATGCTTCGTTCCTGCATCAATCAACAAAGGCAAACTGAAATAAATAAGCAGCAGATGCATCAGCATCGGTGTACCTCGGATAAAAGTAACGTAACCGTGAGAGATCTGGGACAGCACAGGAACGTTATAAATTCGTGCCAACGCCGTTATAATCCCGATGACCAACCCTGCCAGCACGGAAACCACTGTAATGATTAAAGTGTTGGGCAACGCGGAGAACAATCCTAAAAAGGCGGTGTATACAAATCCAAAGTCCAGACTCATATGCCTTTACCTCCTTTACTCAGACGAGGACTTCTCAGGTAACGCACCACAAAACCTTTTCGTTTGGCGGGCTCTTTCTGTACTGAATCTCTATGCTCATGCCGGAGAAGTGTATTTTCCAGCACTTTGAATAATTTTTGTAAAATTAGACTGATCACTAGATAGATAAGGGACAACGCGATATACGTTTCCACAAAATGCTGGGTAGCCGAACCCAATGTTTGCGATTTTCCTGTCATCTCCATCGCACCGATCGTAAACGCCAGCGAAGTATCCTTCAGATTGCCAATGACTAGATTGGAAAATACCGGAACCACTACAGCCAACGCTTGCGGCAAGATGATACGTGTAAAAGTTTGATAGCCTGACATGCCGACTGACTGTGCAGCCTCGATTTGTCCCCGATCTACAGCACCTACGCCAGACCTGATAATTTCGGAAATAAAGGCTCCACTATTGAGCGCGTAGGTCGCTACGGCAAACCACAACACATCCCATCTGGAGGAATTGATATCCACCAGCTTTAGTAGCTCTGGCAGGCCGTAATACACCAGAAACAATTGAATTAGAATCGGGGTCCCACGGAAAAAGGAAACATACACCTGAGAAACACGTTTGAGAAATGGAATGTTATACATGCGAGGCAGCGCAACCAACAGACCAATGATCAGTCCCAACACAAGCGAGCTTGCTACAATAAACAAGGTGATGTGCAAATAGGACAGCATTTTCGGGATAAAGCTAAAAACATAATCAATATTGAACTCTCTGCTCATATGCCTGCCTCCTTTCTATACATCAGCGGTCAGAATACATAAAGTACCCTGACCGCTGAAATGTCCAAGTCTATCCTTACTTCTTACTGCTGGTACTCTCTTTTTTCACATCCTCCAGGGACTTCGTGAAATCCTCTCCAAGCCATTTAATGCTCAGCTTCGACAGCGTACCGTCGTCCTTCACTTCCTGAATGGCTTTGTCCAGGTCATCCGCCAATCCTTGCTCATTTTTGTTCAGTACATACAGTACATCTGATTGAGTCAAAGGATCACCAACGGTTTTCAGAGCTACTTCTCCTTTTTCATCGGTGTTAAAACGGTTCGCAAAGTCTGTCGTAACGGTAGCATCTATACGGCCGCTCGTAATTTGTTGCACCGTATCATTGGCTGCACCACTCGTATACACGATATTCAGAGCATCTCCGTGGGTTTTGTTATATTCTTTCAGCACATACGCCGCATTACTGGTTGGACTGGTAAGTACCTTTTTCCCTTTCAAATCATCAATGGAATGAATGCTATTATTATCCTTCGCTACAGCTACTCTGTTTAGAAAAATGCTATACGGATTTTTGTTGAACAGATACTTGGCTTCGCGTTCCGGGTTTTTTTCCATTTGATGCGATACCAGATCAATCTTGCCGGCATCGAGACTGAGCAGCAAATTTCCAAAATCCATCGTTTTGAATTCAAACTCGTATTGAGGTAGGCGCTTGTCCAGCTCCTTAATCAGCTCAACGTCAAAGCCTGTTAAATTTCCGTTTTCGTCAATAAAGCATACATTTTTAAATTGAGTGCCTGTGCCTACAATAATTTTCTTCACGTCTCCGCTTGAACCTGACGCACTAGACGTGTCATCTGAGGAGCCGCAGCCTGCCAACACCAGAATGATTGCCATAACAGACAATATTGCAAACCACTTTTTCATATGAATCCCCCTCATCTCTTTGCATATCAGCAGTTTGCGACATACATGGTAGCTATAACATTTAATAATTAACAATTCCTATAAACTTAATTGGTTTTAAGATGTGATTAATTTAACACCTGTAATCCAATACGTCAATCCACCAACCTATAGGACTTTTCTATAACAAAACAGACTCCCTGAAGCCTTCTGTCAGTGCATCTGCAAAATCGGAGGACACTGCGCAGTCTTCTTTGGTTGCGATTATGCTAATCTGCATAGATACCCCAGCCACCTCCGGAACATGAACACGGAACAGCTTCTGATCCTTCACTTCACGGTTCACACAGACATCCGGCAAAAAGGCAATGCCCGCTTCTTGCAATACCAGCTTTTTGGCCGTGACCACATTGTCTACCTGAAAAGCAATATCCGGTGGCTGCTCCAGTGATTCAAAAGATCGATGAATCCTCATCCAATCTAATGAGCCGCATTCAAAAAATACCAGGGTTTCACGCTGGATATCCTGTATGCTGGCCTTTCCTGTCTTCGTAAACGGGTGGCCTTCATATACATACAGGGAAATCGGATCTTCATAAAAGGCAAGCGTACGAATAGCCGGATGCATCACTTTACGGACAAAACTAATGTCTACCTCACGGTTCAACAGCTTATGTAGCAGTTGATCCGTCGTAGCGGTCACAATTTTGTAGTTAACCTCCGGATAGCGAGCACGAAGCTGCTTTAGTATTTCAGGAATGATATAGTTCGACACCGATATCGTGCAGCCAATTCGAATTTGCTGAGGGGCTTTCTTGCGCTGTTGAAGCTTTTGCTTCCCTTTTTGCAGCACTTGCAGCATCTGCTCCGCATAAGGAAGGAACTTTCGTCCATCCTCCGTCAGAATCGTTTGTTTGCTTTGGCGGTCGAATAACTTACACTCAAGCTCGCGTTCCAGCGTCTGAATCCGGGCTGTGACAGAGGGCTGTGACAAGAACAATGCTTCTGCCGCCTTGTTAAAGCTTCCATAATGATTCACGTATACAAAGGCTTCAATATTCTCGATATTCATACGCAAGTCCCCCAGTAAGTTTTATATACATTTATCCAATGAGTTAACTTGGTTTTTTGTATCATAAAACTCACTGAACGACCTGTCAATGGAAATATTGAAAATATCTATAACTTCAATAGCTCATTGAGTTCTTTAACAGAACGTTCCAATCGTACAATCAACTCTTCGGACAACCCATATGCTCCACCCGGCAGGCGCTCGACCCACTGATCCACTGCATACACCCCACCAAGAATATGTCTTCCCCCCAGTGCGCTTAGAACCGGCTTCAGGGCATAGTCAATGACCAGCAGATGGGCCAGTGTACCGCCGATAAATAAAGGCAAGACAGGTTTCCCTCTCAGTCCCTCCTGCGGAACCAGATCCAGAAATATTTTCAATAGCCCTGAATAGGCCGCTTTATATACTGGCGAAGCCACAATGACGGCATCCGCTGCTGCAATCAACGCAAGCGCTGCTGTGACGTCGGGACTATTAAAGTTAGCTTTGATCAAATCCTCAGCGGGCAAGTCGACCACATTCAGTAATGTAACCTCCGCTCCAGCCTCTCGCAACTGCTCAGTTGTATAGTGAATCAAACCGTATAAACGGGATTGTGTAGACGGACTGCCCGATAGGATGACAACCTTGGACATCTCTTTCCCTCCTTCTGTTATGCGTCAACTTTCACTTTGGATCTGGCTGCTGTATAACGATTCTCAGGAATAGGCACACCCAGGTTTTCACGTAGTGTGTTAAATTCATAATCCTGACGATAAATGCCACGCTCCTGCAAAATAGGCACAACTAGATTTACGAAATCATGCAGGCCCGTTGGCACATCGGAACCGATAATGAATCCGTCTGCCCCTTTTCTTTCAAACCACTCTTGCACTCGATCTGCCACCTGCTCAGCAGTTCCGATAAAAGAGGTTCTCGGCGTAGCTGCACGTAGCGCAACGTCACGCAGCGTCAAATTCTGTTCCTTGGCTGTTCGTTTGATTTTATCTGTACCGCTGCGGAATGAATTACTGCCAATACCATCAAGCTCAGGGAATGGCTCATCCAGCGGATATTGTGAGAAATCATGATGATCGAAGAAACGCCCCAAATATTTTAACGCAGCCTCAATCGTTACTAAATTGGTAATCTCCTCATACTTACGTTCCGCTTCCTCTGGCGTGCTGCCAATAATCGGCGAAATGCCCGGCAAAATGACAATATCCTCTTCCGCTCTGCCATAGCGTACTGCACGTTCCTTCACATCACGGTAAAACTGCTGTGCTTCCTCCAATGTTTCATGTCCTGTAAATACGGCATCCGCTTCCTTGGCAGCCAGGTTTTTGCCATCTTCTGAGGAACCTGCCTGGAAAATAACCGGCTGTCCCTGCTTGGATCGTCCAATGTTTAGCGGACCCTGCACAGAGAAAAACTCACCTTTGTGGTTCAGTGTGTGCAGCTTGTCGGGATCAAAGAATACGCCGGCTTCCTTATCACGAACGAACGCATCCTCTTCCCACGAGTCCCACAGTCCTTTAGTAACCTGCAAATATTCTTCGGCAATTTTATAGCGCTGTGGATGCGATGGATGCTCACCTTTGTTAAAGTTAAGAGCAGAACCTTCCAGCGGGGAAGTCACCACATTCCAGCCTGCACGACCTCCGCTAATATGATCAATGGAAGAAAACTGGCGTGCTACCGTGAACGGTTCGCTATAGGAAGTCGACAATGTGCCAACTAATCCGATATGCTTCGTCACCCCAGCCAAAGCAGACAAAATCGTAATTGGCTCAAAACGGTTCAGAAAGTGAGGAATGGATTTTTCGTTAATAAACAGACCGTCTGCGATAAATACGAGATCAAACTTCCCTTCCTCTGCCTTTTGTGCCTGCGTTTTATAAAAATCAAAATTAACACTTGCATCCGCAGGTACATCAGGGTGACGCCAAGTCGTCATGCTTCCCCCAACACCGTGAATAATCGCACCCAATTTAATTTGTCTATTCTTAGCCATGCTCTTCCACCTCTCTTGAATATAATTGTTATACCGCTTGATTATAACTTTCCAGCACTTTACCCAGCTCTTCCAGATCCGGGTTAAGAAGTGCTTCATATTTGTTATCTCCACCTATCTCTACGACAGGAACATAACGAATACCATATTTGGTCTCCAACACATCACGCAGTGCATCATTTCCGTCCACCTGGATATTTTCATACGGCTGATTTTGGGATTTCAGGTACGATTTGATCTCTCCACAAAAATGACAGCCGGTTTTGCTCCACACTACAACTTTAGGTTTGGACGACATATACATACCTCCGTGAGTTTAATGTTTATAATCCCGATGAATTAAATAAGAATTATATCTATAATGTATCCTGCTCCCTCTTTTCCGTCAATCGCTTGTGTAATAGACAATGGTAATTGAACGATAGAAAATTTTAATTTTATATTGTATTTAATCGGTTTGGTGACAGCCTGTATATTTAAATTTAGATAAATTGGAGTTTAAATGGGACTTGGCGCGGACATCCTTGGAATAGTAGCGCCCTTGTGGCGAAATGAAATGAGGTTGAACAAATGCAGGAATGGACCATTGTAGCTTTACGTACGTTATTAGCCATCGTTATTCTTTTTGTGATTACCAAGATTCTCGGAAAACGTCAGGTATCACAGCTTTCCTTGTTCGAATATATAACCGGAATCACCATCGGTAACTTGGCTGCTTCTATACCTTTGGAACGCGAATCCTCCTGGTACTTGGGTACCGTATCGTTAGCCGTATGGGTACTGACAACACTTTGCATTGAATTTTTGCAAATTAAAAGCAAGAAAGTCAGGGATTTATCAGATGGAAAGACGACAGTTCTAATCAAAGACGGCAAAATTTTAGAGGATAATCTGAGAAAGGAACGACTTACCCTAGATGAATTGATGGAGCAGCTACGAAGTAAGAATGTGTTCAAAGTAGCTGATGTAGAATTTGCTCTTATGGAAACTAGTGGCGAAGTCAATGTGCTGTTAACCAAAGACAAGCAGCCTGTGACGCTTAAGGATCTGAATATGCTGCAATTACCGGAGAAGGAACCCACAGCTGTCATTATGGACGGACAACTCATGGAACAACAAATGGCATATATGGGGATTACTCAGCAATGGCTGGATGCCAAGCTAAAGGAAAAGAGTTTGACGGTCAAAGATGTGTTTTTTGCCCAGGTGGACACGCAAGGAGAACTATATATTGACCAATATAGTGATAATGTACAACAGTCCAAGGTACAAGACTCTAATCAAGCTGTACTGACTCTTTTGGAACAATGCACTACAGAACTGCAAAAGCTAGCATCTGGTTCCAGTGAGCAGCAAAGAAAACAGCTATACGAGCAATGCTCACAAAGTTTGAAAGAAGCTATTCAAGAGATGAAACCGATAAATACATCTAATTCCTGACACATACGAATGGCCCGTAAGAATAAACTCCAGAAACACCCCTGCTTTCTATCAAATTTGCTGAAACAAACATAGCGACGTAAAGGCTCTGATGTTCGAAGAAAATAAAGTTGTAGACTGGAGTTGCTGATTTTACGCGATTGTCCACTTCAAAGGTCGTCATCTTTTGAGAAATATGTTTTAGACTGACCGACAAATGCAACAGCGGCAGATAAGGACGCGAAAATAAAATCCTAGACTGGCCGCTGTTGTGGTCAACATTCAACTTTCGTGTCCCGTTAGTCTAATAACTCTGCAGTTTGTAAGAAAGCGTCCAGCCGCTCCTTTTGAAGAAGATGATGACGGTAATGCATCTCCACCATCGTGAACCATTCGACCGCGTTTAACGCGCCGAAGGCTACGGCCGGATGAGTCGCCTTTCGCTGCAGCCGCTCTGGGTCTATGTTCTGTAGCGACGCCCCAATCTCATGCATGCGGCGCCTTGCTTCCTCCAGCTTGGCGACAAGCTGCTCCTTGCTCTCTGGCTGAGGAGGCGTATGTTGCAAGTCGGCAGGTACCTGAATGCGAATCGGTGGGAAGCTCCCTTGCTCAAACACGGCATGACCGGCCTCCGTCTTCCCGCCGCCCTCCTCGCTGCCGCCACCGAGCGCCATGCACTGCTCCGCAAGACGGAGCTGCAAGTTCAGCGTGGAATGGGGCAGATGCAGGTACATTTGCCCAAGCGACCATTCGTTCTCGCTTGGCTTGCGACACAGTTCCGCCAGACTATACTTGTCCAGCTCCCGAACATAATGCTTCGAAATCTCGTCGAACCTTACCAAAATATCCTTAATCCCTATGTTCTTGTTCATCAAGATCATCTCCTCGAATACTGAATTACTCTCATCATATGAGAGGGCTCAAGAATAAAGCATATTTGTAGCTTATATCTTTTATACTTTATTTTCCAGTCTAAAACTATATTTTCTAATTGCACCGGCCGCCGTCGCCAGTGCGCCAGTCTATAACTTTATTGATCTCAGTCTAGTTCTTTATTGTTTAGTCTAAAACATTATTATTCGCTAACATCTGACTCTTTCCTAAACGTCATACACTTAGCCAATGGATTTGGAAAATGAAAAATCAAGAAGACGTTTCCAGATGTACCAGAAACGTCTTCTTGATTTTTTTACAGATTAATATGACCCAACAAGGTAAGGAGTCCCATATTTCTTCTTAAATCATTCTCCCAAATGAACTCGTAAGCTGTTGTTTAGTAGTACCAGCCATGCTGTAGGTAATTGTACCGAGCGCTTGTAGTCTAAACCCACCGTTGTATAAATCATGATGAACTTCTTTCGCCTGTGTCGAACCTATATCAACGCTTGCATAACCAGTGTCAGCAATAGCCCGGTTAATCACCACTATTTCCGCTCATTTCATGGTTGCTGTTCCCCTTTACTGTTTCCTCTTGCAGAGGCAGCAATACTGTAAACGCCGTTCCTTCCCCCACCTTGCTGGACACAGAAATAGAGCCGCTATGCATCTCCGTTATTTTATGGGCGATGGAAAGTCCCAAGCCGCTACCTCCTGCGGTTCGGGTTCGTGACTTGTCTGCTTTATAAAATCGTTCGAAAATGCGCTGTTGATCCTGTTCATTGATACCCGGTCCTGTATCAGTAATGCAGACAACTGCCTGATTACCATTACTTGAAAGAGAAACAGATATGCTTCCACCCTGTGGGGTGAATTTAATAGCATTGTGAAGGAGATTCACCCACACCTGGCCCATTAGATCCTCGTCCGCGTTGACCTCAACGTTATGGGTGTCCACAATCATGTCAATTTGTTTAGCCTCCCATTGCGGTTCGCAGGCGAGGATAAGCGAGATCAGTTGCTTGTTCAGCCGATAAGAGGACGGATGAAACGGATGCCGCTCCGAATCCAGCACCGCCAGCTTCATCAGATTATCGCTTAGCTTGGATAGACGAATACACTCTGTCTCAATAATCGTCAAATATCGGTCCCGCTGCTCCCGATCCAGATTATCGTCCTTGAGCGCCTTAGCAAAACCAATGATTGAGGTCAGGGGCGAGCCAATTTCATGGGATACGTTTGAAATAAACGCCTCCCGCAGTTCTTCCATGACCTTCAGATTTGCCGCCATATCATTAATGCTGTCCACCAGCTGTACATAAGGATGTGTCCTATCATGGTTTCCGTTTCTCGTGCCAAAGTTCCATCCCAGATTTATGTGAAAATCCCCTTCTGAAATTCGCTTTAAAGCATCGATCATTTCGGTAAAAAAATGCTGTTCTCTAGGCTGGATAAAGCGCCTCACAGTCATACTAATTATACCGAAAAAGAAAAAGCCAAGTGTCGCATTAATAAGATAGACGAACAATTCATGCGGAGTCCATGACAAGCGTGAATAGATCACCGCCGTAATAAAATACGCAGCAGTCCAGCTAAGATACAGCACCAATAACACGAGCATGAATCTTGCAAGGATACGAAGGAACCCCGGTTCCCGCTTCATTGCCTTATCTCCAGCCGATACCCCAATCCCCGGATCGTACGGATCGCAAAGGATTGGGTTGCCTCCGGAAATCGTTCCCGAAGGCGCTTGATATGCACATCAACCGTTCTTTCGTCTCCCTCGTAATCATAACCCCAGATCTGTTCGATCAAATGGTCGCGTGTAAAGGTTTTGCCAGGATAGCTGGCCAGCTTGAAGAGCAGTTCAAATTCCTTGCGTGGCAGGGTAATTCCCTGCTCTCCAGCCTGACACTCAAATGTATCGCTGCGCAGGACAAGATCTCCGACAGTCACCGATTTTGAAGCCATGATCCGATAGCGTTTTAGTAAAGCCTTTACGCGTGCAACAAGCACCATAGGATCGAAGGGCTTAACAAGATAATCGTCCGTTCCAAGCGCGAAGCCTTTTACAATCTGTGACGTCTCGCCTTTGGCAGTAAGCATCAGCAGCGGCAGGTCGGTCTGCTCGCGCAGCTTACGGCACAGCTCCCAGCCATCCATCCCTGGCATCATGATATCGAGGACAAGCAAATCGACCTTAGTTTCATCAAACAAGCGCATAGCGTCCAAACCATCCACCGCCTCGACGACTTCCAGACCTTCCAGTCTCAGAAAGTGTCCGACGAGTTCACGAATATGCGGGTCATCATCAACCACTAATACACGTGTCATTTTAACCCCCTAACTACAGACTAACTCTGCCTTGAATCTCTCATCCTCGTCAAGAGTTCCCCTTCCTATGCTTTACGCATATAAGCACGAACTGTAAGCGGGGCAAAGATCGCCACAATAACTGCCGCCCCAAGCAAAGAGATCGCCAGTTCTCCGCCAATCATCCCCGTATTCGCAAGCTCTCTAACCGCGTTCACAAGATGTGAAATCGGGTTGACGTTCACAAACCACTGTAGCCAGCCAGGCATAGTATCTACAGGCACAAATGCGTTGGAAATAAAGGTAAGTGGAAACAGAACAATCATGGAGATACCCTGTACACTTGAGGCCGTGCGGGCAATCACGCCAAAGAAGGCGAATATCCAGCTGACCGCCCAGGAACACACGATGACCAGAAGTGCAGCGATCGCAACACTCAGCAGTCCTCCCTCTGGTTGATACCCCAAAATATACCCCATGGCAAAGGTAAGTACAGTCGCAATAGTATAACGAAGACTGTCGGCCAGCAGAGCTCCAGCCAAAGGGGCAATACGTGCGATCGGAAGTGACTTGAACCTGTCGAACACTCCCTTGTCCATATCCTCCCGCAGTTGCACACCGGTAACGACGGAGGTCGAGATGACTGTTTGGACGAGGATGCCTGGAATGATGACCGGTAGATAATGCTGCACGTCTCCTGAGATAGCCCCGCCAAAGATATAGGTAAACATAAGAGTAAAAATAATCGGCTGGAGCGTGACATCAAACAACTGCTCAGGAGTATGCCTGATCTTCAGAATGCCCCGGTAGGCCATCGTCATGGAGTTGGCGAACGCCTGTTTGAAACTCACAGACTTTTTCAAGGTGCGATGAGAAGCTGTCATAGCAGTAGCGTTTTTCATGCTCTCACCCCCTCTACGGCATGTGCTTCATGGGCCGTCTGCTGCTCATTTACTTGTACGCCTTGGCCAGTGATGGACAGAAACACCTGGTCAAGCGTTGGCTTTTGCACACTCATCTCTGCCAGGTGAATTTCTCCGGCACGGAGAGCAATCAGCAGGTCCGTCACCCGATCGGCATTAGCCATCGGAGAAATAATTTTTCCAGCCTCCACCGACACGCTGGACTTGACTGAAAGCACTTGTTCAACGATTCGAGCAGCCCTTCCGATATCCTGTTGATTTTGCACTCTGAGTTGCAGAGTTGACGACCCCACTGCCGCTTTCAGTTCATCTACCGTCCCCTCGGCGACTACCCGACCATGATCGATCACCGCAATTCGATCAGCAAGCTGATCCGCCTCATCGAGATACTGGGTCGTGAGCAATACGGTGGAACCCGTCTTCACCAGACGCCGGATCGTGTCCCACATCTGAACACGCGTGCGCGGGTCCAGTCCGGTAGTCGGCTCATCCAGAAAGATTAGTGGCGGCTTGGCAATAAGACTTGCGGCCAAATCCAGTCGGCGGCGCATGCCTCCGGAGAAATGCTTTAACGGTCGCTTGGCTGCTTCAGACAATCCAAATTCCTCTAGCAGCTCCGCTGCCTTATGACGTGCCTCAGCACGTTCCAGTCCGAGCAGCCTGGAGAAAATAATCAGATTCTCGGTAGCACTAAGCGACTCATCGACCGATGCGTACTGACCCGTTACGCCAATTAATTGACGAACAACCTGCGGTTCCTTTACTGCATCGTGTCCAAAAATAAGCGCCGATCCCCCATCAGGTCGCAATAACGTTGACAGCATTCGGATGGTCGTCGTCTTACCTGCCCCATTGGGACCAAGCACTCCGTAGATCGTGCCGGCACGCACATTTAGATCGACACCATGTACCGCATACTTATCACCAAAAGTTTTAACTAGTCCTCTTGCTTCAATGGCCAGGGTTTCTTTTTTGTCTGTATAATCCACTTTCATTTCCTCCCTACAACGATTTCTATAGAGAGAATAATCCACTTTTATGAACTGAATATGAACAGACCTTTTACTTAATTATTTACACTGTAAAAAAATAATCTCGTTCTACCTTGCTCACTCTTAAACCGAATGCTTTATACCAATCAGATTTCCCTTTCTCCTGTGCTAGCTTGTGTAGCTCGTTATCCTTCCAATGTTTTATAGCGTCCAAGGACTCCCAATAGGACACGGTGATGCCCACTCCGTTTTGGTCACGAACACTTTCCACACCTAGAAATCCAGGCTGCTTGGCAGCCAGTTCCACCATTTTGTCCCCCATCTTTCCGTATCCGCCATCCCCTTCCGTACGCTCAGAAGTAAAAATAGCTGCATAATAAGGGGGCTGTGGTGTTTTTGCAATTGAACTCATAGGTACCTCCCAGAAATTAATGGTTAATCGGCATTTTTCTCAAGTTCGATTATAACTACAAAGCTGAGATAAAAAAAATGAATATATATGATACTATGTATGAATATATTTCATTCTATGTTGGAGGACACATGAATTTGTTTAAATATAAGGTCTTTCTTAGCGTAATAGAAGCAGGAAGCTTTACCAAAGCAGGAGCACTTCTCAATCTTACACAATCCGCTATTAGCCATGCCGTTTCTGCTTTGGAGTATGAATTGGGCCTAACTCTTTTAATTAGAGGACGTTCAGGCATCCAATTGACCAGCAACGGAGAACGTCTGATGAAGCATTTCAGAGAAATCATCCAAATGAATGAAAAGCTGTATCAAGAGGTCGCCCTCATCAAAGGACTGGAGACCGGAACTGTAAAGATAGGTACATTCTCAAGTGTATCCATCCATTGGTTGCCTGGGATCATCCAAAAGTTTAACGAGCAGTTCCCACTTATTGAACTAAAATTGCTCGACGGGAACTACCATGACATAGAGCATTGGATAGCCAGCGGAGAAGCTGATTTTGGCTTCGTTAATCTGCCTACACTCGATGGACTGGAAGTATTACCGTTAAAAAAAGAAAGAATGCTGTGCGTACTTCCGTCTAATCATGTGCTTCGGGAGCAGACAAGCATACGTGTGGATCAGCTTCTCAATGAACCCTTCATTATGCCGGCTTCAGGCTGTGATACAGATGTACAGAGAATTTTTTCCCAGCACAAGCTTGTTCCGAAA
This sequence comes from Paenibacillus sp. lzh-N1, assembly GCF_002872435.1. Lineage (NCBI taxonomy): Bacteria > Bacillati > Bacillota > Bacilli > Caryophanales > Paenibacillaceae > Paenibacillus > Paenibacillus sp. lzh-N1. The sequence continues at coordinate 5,082,657 of NZ_CP025696.1, forward strand.
ATCAAATATGAATTAGAAGATGATCATGCCATTATGGCTATGGTGCAAAATGGCCTGGGCGTAAGTATCCTTCCCGAAATGATTTTAGTCCAAAACCCTTATGACATTTGTATTCGGCCCTTGGATGGACGATATTCCCGTTCCGTCGGTATTGCTACGGTCTCCTTAAAGAACATGGCTCCAGCCGCCAAAAAGTGTATGGACTTTATTACTGAATGGATCAACTAGCTTCTTCCTGTTGGCCAAGGCAACGGATTCTCAAAGCTGGACCAGTCCATATCCATTTCGCTATCGTTCAGCAGACATTCATCTAGCTCTTCTTCCAAGTTCAGCCGATTCATTCCGATACCGATCATAACGATTTCGTTCATGCGGTCGCCCCACTGCTCATCCCAATGGTCCAGAGCCTCAGGGTTGCCCGCAATGATTTCCTGCCGTTCTTCTTCTGGCAACGCCGCAAGCCAACTTCCCGCTGGACCAAATTGAATAGATGGCCCTGCCTGGCTGATGCTCGCCGCCCAATCCTGAGGGGCTGCAATCCAGACCAAGCCTTTGGCGCGAACGATTTCCTCCGGCCAGTAGCTCATAAATTCTGCCAATCTTGCAGGATGAAACGGTCTTCTACGCCGATAAACAAAAGAGTTGATTCCATATTCGTCCGTCTCCGGTGTGTGGCTTTCCAGCTCCAGCTCGCGAATCCAGCCAGCGGATTGACTAGCTTTGTCAAAGTTGAACAGCCCGGTATTTAAAATGTCCGAAGGCGCGACCTTTCCCTTGGAAGTGCGAATGATTCGGGCTTCAGGTTGCAATCTCCGCAGCACACCCTCCAGCTTGTCCAGCTCTGCGGGCTGAACCAGATCGCACTTATTCAGAATCAATACGTCACAAGTTTCAATCTGGTCAATTAGCAAGTCCGAGATATCACGTGTGTCATCTTCTCCAGTAGCTTGCTTACGATCCAGCAGCGTTTCTCCTGATTCAAAGTCATGCCAGAAACGGTTCGCATCCACTACAGTCACCATACAATCCAGTTTTGCCAGCGAAGCTAGATTAATGCCCGTTCCTTCATCAGCGTAGGTAAAGGTTTGAGCGATGGGAACAGGTTCACTGATGCCCGTAGATTCAATTAATATATAATCAAACTCGCCTTGTTCCGCTAGCTTCTTGACCTCAAGCAATAAATCTTCACGTAATGTACAGCAAATACAACCATTAGACAACTCGACCAGTTTTTCTTCTGTTCTGGACAAGCCGCCCTCTTTTTTAACCAGCTCGGCATCTATATTTACTTCACTCATGTCATTGACAATGACTGCTACTTTCATTCCGTCTCGATTGTTTAAAACATGATTCAAAATCGTCGTTTTTCCTGCACCCAAATACCCGCTCAACACGGTTACCGGGATTGGTTTCTTATTCATTGCTGGTTCACTCCCCTTAATATTAGCTTATTATCAACCATTAATCGTAATAATTACTATTAAATCAGCATTCAGAAATATACAGCATTCCTTTTGCTTTGTCAACTGTAAAGAAACTCTTGAAATGAATGATCTAAAGTAATTAATATGAGAAATAACGATACTTAAAGAATTAGGAGAATGCTATGCGCTCAATCTGGTTAGGTGTGTTAGCGGCTTTCTTTTTTGCTTTTACATTTGTTCTCAACCGGTCCATGGAGCTGTCTGGGGGGAGCTGGATCTGGAGTGCTTCATTACGCTATCTGTTTATGGTTCCTATGCTGTTCGTCATTGTAATGGCCCAACATAAGCTCAAGCCTCTTTGGAAAGTCATGAAGGAACAACCGGGAATGTGGCTGTGGTGGAGCTTCATTGGATTTGGTTTATTTTATGCTCCGTTATGCTTCTCATCCGCATATTCACCGGGGTGGTTGATTGCAGGGACTTGGCAAATAACCATTATTTCCGGTTCTTTGCTTGTTCCTTTATTTGCTGAGGTTGTCCAAACGGAGAACGGCCCTGTCAAAGTACGAGGAAAAATCCCGATCCAAGGATTGTTGATATCTCTGATTATTTTAATCGGAATTATTGTGATGCAGGTCGAACAGTCGCAATCTATTTCTACTCAAGATTTTTTATTCGGTATGTTGCCTGTAATTCTGGCCTCTTTCGCCTATCCATTAGGTAATCGCATTTCGTTATATGAGATGTTGAGCGCAGGAATGCCAAGAAGAATCAGACCATACAGTCTGCTCTGGTGACCGTATTCTCAGGGGTAATTGCTACTGTCTTATTTTTGCAAAGCTACAAATCAGGTACGTGCAAATATGCAAAAGCTGGCCACAGTAGAAGTTACACATGCTAAAAAACTTTAGGTAACTTCAGGCATTAGAAAAAGACCGCAAAAAATAGATACGGTCTTTTTAAATCTTTTGAATTGAACAATCTTACTTTTCTACATTTTTTTTGAATTCTATCATAAAGTCTTTTGGATCTGATTCTACATTATAAGGGAATACACCTTGTTTCGTATGCAAATAAAGAACACCATAACCCTTCCCGATACTTTTAAACGATATATCATATACCTCATTGAGAGCAAACTCCCGGTACGCTGATATAATTTTAGTTGTATACAAGTGTAAAACTCGACGATGGATAACTGTTTCCTGTTTTAACGGAGTTACGATTCTTTCCACCTTGTAATACGGCTGGACGGAAATGATATTGTGCACATGATCCCTCCACATTTAGCATCAATCCAGACAGACATGACGCAATCCTGCACTATGGTTTTGAAGATGTATTTTGTTCCAATACCGGCGCCAGATCATCCTGAACACTGTTCTCCCATAAAGGGACTCCTGAACGGTAGGCAGCTCTTCCATTTAGATGCCCGGCTACGGGAGAAGTGATAAAGACAAACACAATGGCAAGCAGTAATTTGATGCTGACCACGTCTACATAAAACAAAAAATAAAGAAAGGCTCCTGTTAATACACAAAGCACGCCAAGCGTTGCACTTTTGGTTGCGGCGTGAGAACGTAAATAAACATCTGGTAGCCGAATCAACCCAAATGCGCTCAATCCACAGAACAGAGCGCCGAACAAAACAAGGATCGCAGTAAACAACTCACCGATCAAGTTCATCACCCCCAGTGTCTATGACGGCATCTCTTTCTATATATCTCGCCAACGCCGTTGTTCCTATAAATGTCAGAATTCCTATAACAAGAACAATTTCAATAAAATCTTGTGTCCTCAGTTGCATACAAATCACAGCAATCATAGCTAGCAGATTTATACCTATCGTGTCCAGCGCGGCTACCCTATCTGGACGGGTTGGTCCTTTAATCAAACGGTATAAGCAACCTAATATGGCTAAGGAGAGAATAGCTAGTGATGCAGTCATAAGTGCCAGAACTATCACTGTGTCACCTCCATGATCGCTTTTTCAAAGGTCCCTCTAATTTGCTCAGAAAGCAGTGTCGCGTCCTGTATGTCCATGGCATGAATATACAGCATTTGACCTTCTCCGGATATTTCCAGAGTGAGCGTTCCTGGTGTCAGACAAATGAGGCACGATAAAATAGTGACCTCCCAATCTGATTTTAAAGCAGTCTCATAGACAAAAATGCCTGGGCGGATCGTCAGCTTCGGGCGGAGAATATGATGGATAACCGCAAAGCTAGAAACGATCAGCTCCCGCATAAACAGAAGTAGCAGCTTCAGGATGGCCCATATGCGCTTCAAGTAGAAAGGTTCTGGACGGAACTTACGCAAAACAAGCAATATGACTATCCCTAACAGAATGCCCATGGTGAACCGCGACCCTGACCAGTCGTTGTTAAGCAGCATCCACAGCAATGCAATCATCAGATTTAATAATATTTGAAAGACCATCTTCATCTACTCCTTTATTACAGCTTCGATGTATAGCGTGGGATGAGCCAGCACATCACCAGCTTGTGCAACATAGGAATAGACCCAATCCGCCCCGATGCCCATCAATATAACCAGGACGAGCAAACCGGCCGCCACAGTACTCACACTTTTTAGCTTTATCTTCGGCAAGTTGCCTTCGGGTTCATTCCCCCAAAATGCAAGCCTGAATACTTTGATCAGCGAGTACAGCACAAGGAAACTCGATCCTAGCCCAATCAAGGATAATGTCAGCATTCCAGCATCCAATCCGCCCCGAGTTATCAACACTTTACCGGCAAACCCGCTAAGCGGTGGAATACCTACAAGTGCAAGGGCCAGTGTAAAAAACATCCAGCCGATTAAAGGATAGCGTTTGATGAGACCCCCCATATCTTTTAATTGATCCGTTCCCGCTGCAGTGATAATGATACCCCCAAGAACAAACATTAATCCTTTTGCCAACATATCGTGTAGCAAATAGAAAATCGCCCCATTCAATGCATCTGGTGTCGCTGCAGCCAGACCGAAGGCCACAAAGCCTACACTGATAATGACGTTGTAATTAAAGATACGAGGAATATCGTTATAAGCCACCGCTCCCAGTCCTCCCAGAATCATCGTAGCCGCTGCCATCCAAGCGACCCACGTATGCGTGAGTCCGGGATCATTGACAAAAATAAGAGTAAAGGTCCGAATGATTGCATACAGTCCCACTTTTGTCAGTAACGCACCGAACAAGGCCCTTATAGCAGACGGTGGCGCACTGTAAGAACCCGGCAGCCAGAAAAAGAGAAATAATCCCGCTTTCAATGAGAACACAATCAGGAACAGAACAGCGATCACATTGAGTACGCCTCCCTGCCCCGCTTCAGCAACCCGCTGAGACAAATGAGCCATATTCAGGGTGCCGACAGCCGCATATAGATAAGCAACTGCTGCCACAAAAAGTGTGGATGACACAATGTTAATAAGCAAATATTTGGAGGTTTCCCGAAGCTGGAGCTTCGTTCCTCCCAGTGAAATCAAGGCATAGGAGGAAATCAGCATAACCTCGAAGAAAACGAACAAATTGAACATATCTCCTGTAAGAAAAGATCCGTAGACACCTACAAGCAAGAAATGAAAAAAGGTGTAGTAATAAAAACGCTCCCGTTCTGCATCAATACTGCGGAAGGAGTAGATAAGAATCCCCAAGCTTACCACCGAAGCGGTTAACACAAGCAGAGCCGCAAACATGTCCCCCACGAACACAATGCCATACGGCGGCGCCCATCCCCCCATTTGCAAAGTTTGTATACCTCCGCTATGAATGCGGTAAATCAGCACAAGAGCAATCATAATATTCAAAATGGCGCTAACTGTACTAATGAACCGCTGAAGCAGAACTCTCTCCTTCATAAAAATCAATATAACAGCGGTACATAAGGGAATTAAAATCGGTAGTGCCAAGAGATTGCTCATCGTTCTTCCCCCTTAACACTGTCGATTTCATCGGTGCCCAACGTCTGGTATGAACGGTAAGCAAGCACGAAGAAAAAGGCAGTGACTCCAAAACTGATGACGATAGAGGTCAGAATTAACGCCTGCGGTAAAGGGTCCACATAAGTCTCCGCTTTACCTCCTAATACTGGAGCAGCTCCCGTCTTTAGTCCGGCCATCGTCAAGAGCAGCAAATGAACGCCATGAGTTAGCAAGGAAGTCCCCAAAACAATGCGCAGAAGGCTCTTAGATAAAATCAGGTACACCCCAATTGTAAATAAAATACCTACAGCTACAGCCATAATCAGTTCCATTTCACTCATCCCCCCCTATGGTAAAAATAATACTCATGGTCACACCTACTACAGCCAGGTATACCCCCAGATCAAAGAGGACTGCTGTAGCCAGCTCGGTATCACCCATAATAGGCAGATCAAAGTGCCCAAAGGCATGGCTGAGAAAAGGGGCCTCGAAAACAAACGAGCCAGCCGCAGTCAGAATTGCAATGAGCAGCCCTACCGCTGTGATCATGCGATAATTCACTGGAAGGACTTTACGAACCGTGTCCATCCCAAAGGAGATCGCCATCAAAATAAGCGCTACTGAAGTCATCAGGGCTCCGATGAAGCCACCTCCCGGATTATTGTGTCCGGCAAAGAACAAATACATCGAGAAAGTGAGAATCACGATTATGATAACCTTGGACATAGTTCGCAAGATTACATCATTACTCCGGAGCGGAAAAGCCATTCTTCCCCCCTTCTTATTTTTGTTGGCGGGTGTAATGCCAGGCTCCACTTGCAAGTTAATCAAGGCATAAATGCTAAGGGATGCAATAGCGAGAACCATAATTTCAAATAGAGTGTCGAATCCCCGGAAGTCAACGAGAATGACATTGACTACGTTTTTCCCTCCGGCCAAGGAATAGCTTTCTTTAAGGAAAAACTCCGAAATAGGAGCGAATGGACTACTGCCCATTGCTGCCAGCCCAATGAATGTCATCGTAATTCCTACACCTGCAGCGATAATCAAATTCGGCAATCTAAAGCTCAGACGCTCCTTCTCTTTTTTTAACTTCGGAAGATACTTAAAGCACAGAAGGAACAGAATGACAGATACTGTCTCCACAATCATTTGTGTTAATGCAAGATCAGGTGCGCGGAAGATAACAAACAGCAGAGTCACCATGTACCCGACTGCACCAGTAAATAAAATCGCGTTGACCCGCGACTTAGCAAAGGGTACGGCCAACGCTGCTAGAAGCATTACAACAACAATGACAGCCTCATAGAAACCTAACGGAGCATAGTGGCTCATACCCAGCGATATTCCTTGGGTACCAATCATCGCACTTCCTAAGGCAATGACGAAAAAGCCAAATATATAAAGTAAATAATGTCTGTTTGATCCCGTCATGTAGAGATTTGTGAAGCGGTTTGATCCACGTTCCAGCACTTGAAGAGATCCATCGTACATGAGATTAAGAAAATTGCTACCGTTCCGTTCCCGATCCAGAATCCGCAATCGGCTGTGTCTTCTATAGAGAAGTGTCCCGACAGCGATAACACCCAGTGTCATGAATATCTCAGGTGTCCAACCATGCCAGAAATGAATGGAGACACCGAAGGTTTCCATTGGCGACAATAGCTCGTTATAGATCGAGCCCATAGCCGGCTCAATCAGAGAATAAGACAAGAGATCAGGAAATAAGCCGAATACCACAGCGAGTGAAACCAGCAGGACAGGGGAAATCAACAGACCCAGCGGTGCTTCATGCGGTATTTTATCGAGCTTCTCCGGCTGGAGATTACCAGTAAAAGTTTTAAAGACCAAAATCATACTGTAAACAAAGGTAAATACACTGGCAATCCATGCAATCACCGGAATTAGAATCATCCACGACTGTGTATTCAGAACATCCAACTCCCGAATATTCAACACAGCGGTAAAGAACATTTCTTTACTCAGAAAACCGCTGAATGGTGGTAACCCTGCCATCGAGAAAGCCCCCATCAACGCCACAGAAAAGGTGACTGGCATTAGGGATATTAAACCGCCGAGCTTGCGCAGATCCCGAGTGTTCACCTCGTGGTCGACAATACCAACCACCATAAATAGAGAGCCTTTAAAGACGGCATGGTTGATCAGGTGAAAGATGGCCGCCGCAGTAGCCGTCGTATAGAATAACGACTCCTCTGTATCGGAAAAAAAGGCAGAAGCCGATCCCAGCCCGAGCAAACACATAATCAGACCAAGCTGACTAATAGTGGAATAGGCAAGCAGAGCTTTAAGATCTGTTTGTTTAATCGCTTTAAACGATCCATAAAAAAGCGTGACCAGACCTGAAAGTGAAACCAACCAGAACCATTCGGACTGTCCAGCGAATACGGGGCTAAGACGCGCCACAAGGTATAACCCCGCCTTAACCATTGTAGCTGAATGCAGATAAGCACTGACAGGTGTCGGCGCCTCCATGGCATCGGGCAACCAGATGTGAAAAGGAAATTGTGCAGACTTAGTAAACGCCCCCAGTAGAATCAGCAGCATCGCCGGAATAAACAACGGGGACTCAGTCAATAAGCCGACTTGGGCTATAATCTCTCGAATGCTGTATGTTCCACTCATTACGTAGAGTAGATTGAACCCCGCGAACATCGCCAGCCCGCCAAAGACAGTAATTAGCATCGACTTCAGAGCTCCATAACGTGATCTCTCCCGTCGGTGCCAAAAGGCGATCAGCAGAAATGATGTAATACTGGTTAACTCCCAGAATCCATATAGAACCATCAAATTGTCAGACAAAACGACACCAAGCATTGCTCCCATAAACATGAGCAAATAGATGTAGAAATGGCGAATCGCTTCCGTCCGCTTATTAAGATAATAAATGGAATACAAAATCACCAACGCACCCATTCCCGTAATCAGCAGAGCAAATAGCAGGCTCAGTCCATCCAGATGCAACGTAATATTAATCCCAAGTGAAGGCATCCAAGATATAGTTGATATCGTATCATTTCCAGCCTGAATGTCCGATATCCTTGTCAGGAAGTACAGAAAAAGAGCTATGGGTACGGGCAAGACTATCCAACCTGTATGACAGCGCGAAACGCCCTTGGTCAACGGTATTAGGACAGCCAGCATGAATGGAATCAAAATTGCAGCATGCAACACAATCGAGCACTCCCCCTATATAAGTTTACTTTTTTTGTATATGACCTCTAGGAATGCGGCTTTACCCATTCACTTTGTAGAATTCTCAAATACTGGGCTTCCCCATTTCTAACGATTTTGAATAGACCGCTGTTGAAATCAGTATCCAGCTCACGAAAAAAAATCCCTTTTATCGTATCTTCTCCACCAGGCTCTTCGCTCAGTACATAATTTCCATCCCGCTTTACCAAATAAGCGGAAAATCCCTTCTCATGCGAGTGCTCTAAGAGCTCGGGATAACGCTGCACAGCCACAATATGAAGATCAATGGGACCCAGCTGTTCAATCAAATCGTTGACAAAATTACCACGGGTAATCTCTTGCCATAGCGTCTGACTGGACTGGCCAATGATAATTTGGGTAACCTTTTTTTCCTGAGCTGTCTCCACGATCACTTCAGCTGTCTTTTTCCCATTGCATTTACGAATTAGAAACGATCCTCCAGCATCTTTGGTCTGCTTTTCCCATCCTGAGAGGTATTGTTCCTTGTTTTGGTTGTATTCATGATCTGTTGTTGCATCCACTGTTAACACATATAAAGGAGCCCCGAGTAACCGGGATAATTCGCTGCCTCTTTGAATTAACCGCTGTCCGTGCGGACCATAATGGACACACACCATAATGCTCTCATTGTTCATCTCCGTCATCATTTTCTGTGCCTCCTGTTTCCAATTTAACGAAAAAAACACAAAAAGAGCCCACTGTTGGCAGGCTCCTCCGGGTAAAACAATATACAATTAGTTCTAATTATATAGTTTACCGGGGAGATTGTAAAGGTAATTTTTTTTGCGTATAGCACCCTGTAGAAATGGAGAATATTCTTACAGAGGAGTGGTTCATGTGTTGATGCGCAAAATGATGATCTGCACCAGTCTCTTTATCCTATTGCTTATCGTGGGCTGGGGACTTGAACATAATATTCACACAAAAATAGCTATGAGCCAGATGTTACCAGCAGTTGAAAGTTACAAATTCCGATCAGCTCATTTCACTGAACCTGTCCTAATAAGCATTCCCTTTCTCCCCAGGGAGTATGTACGGATAGTACGAAAGATTAACGAATAGTTGTTAGTTTTTCCGATTAGTATAAAAACAGCAGCTCAAGGAGACTACTCCCAGATCTGCTGTTTTTTTTGGAAATTATTTTTAAAAAGAATGTTGCTTGATCATAAGTACGAGGTATGATTACCAAGCGTAGGCTTCTGGTGCAGGTTTTCCCGGACCCGGGAAAATCTCATCCAGTTTGGCAAGCACATCTTTACTTAATTTAACCTCAGGTACCCGCAGAGCATCCTCTAACTGTTCTAATGTCCGTGGTCCGATAATTGGAGCCGTCACGGCCGGATGAGATAGCACCCAAGCCAGGGCAATCACGTCTTCCTTTTCACCCAGCTCGCGAGATAACGCCGCAAATTGTTCCAGCTTCGCACGATTCTGCTCTACCTTTTCCTTGGCACGTGCGCTGCGGGAACCTGTACCTGCTAACGCATTGCGTCCCAGCAGTCCGCCCGCCAACGGGCTCCATGGAATTACACCCAGACCCAGCTCTTGAGCTGCCGGTAATACTTCAAGCTCAGCCGAACGTTCGTTCAGGTTGTACAAATGCTGTTCCGATACCAGACCCAGAAAACGACGTGCCTTCGCTTCGGCCTGAGCCACCGCAATATGCCACCCTGCAAAATTACTGGAACCGATATAACCAACTTGTCCACGATCCACCACGGACTCGAATACACCCCACAATTCATCCCATGACACATTGCGGTCAATGTGATGCATTTGATATAGCTCTATATGATCGGTTTGCAGACGTTTCAGCGACGCATCCAAATGACGGCGAATTTTGTAAGCAGACAAACCTGATCCTGCATTGGGTCCGTCATTTTCATTTTTCATGTCCCCGTAAACCTTGGTCGCCAATACGACCTTTTCGCGTCTTCCACCGCCTTGCTGGAACCATCGTCCGATAATTTCTTCCGTCCAGCCTTTACGGTCATGGCCATATACATTAGCCGTATCAAAGAAGTTAATGCCCGCATCAAGCGCGGCATCCATAATCTTAAAAGCATCCTTTTCTTCAGTTTCCGGTCCGAAATTCATTGTGCCCAGACATAACCGACTAACCTTCAAGCCTGACTTTCCTAAGTATGAATACTCCATACTGTCTCCCGCCTTTGCTTAAGGATTTTTTTAAATTCCGAAAAATTGCATAAAAAAAGACCATACCTACTTCATTCACCAGAATAACCCCCCTTTGAAACACCCCAAAATGCATTTTAAAAGGTGGATAGCGCATGCAAAAAAGCCTCCGCACCATGCCGAAGCATTACTTGCGGAGGCCCTCCTCATACTACCCACCGAATGTTAAAAGAAGTGACTTTACGGTGGTTACCAGCGGAGAGAAAGATTTGAATCTGGAGAAGCGTCAGCGATCGTAAGATCAAATCCTTCGCGGAGCCGCTCACCTTAACCACCGTAACTCACTCTTTTTTCAACAATCAAGGAATCAATTTCGTTTCTTTCGCTCGCTCGGCCATTTTCTTCGTATGTTTGCTAAGCGGCTTCTTAAGCACCAATCCAAACAAGAAGCAAATTCCGATAAACACAAACAGCATCACTACATCTCGTGTTACCGTTGAAGGCAACATCCCTCCTACCGTTTCCCGCAACAGACTAACCGCATAGGTGAACGGTACGAACGGATTCAGGGTCTGAAAGAAAACTGTACTCGTCGCAATGGGAAATGTCCCCCCTGAACTGGAGAATTGGAGCACCAGCAGGATGACTGCGAGACCCTTGCCGATATTGCCGAACACTGAAACCAAGGTATAGGTCATGGCCGTAAACACCAGACTGATCAGCATAGAGGACAGTACAAATGCTACTTTGGCATCCACATATGTTCCCAGCAGAAACAAATCACCGAGAGATACACTTAGCGCCTGAAAAATACCAATTGTGGAGAAGGTCATTAGCCGTCCGAAATATACCTGGTAGCTTTTATATTGACCTTCCGGGTCATCCACATCTACCCTGAACATGGAGACCAGCAGCATCGCACCTACCCAAATCGATAATGTAGTATAAAAAGGTGACATCGCAGAGCCGTAGTTAGGAATCGGGTATATCCGCTCCTGCTTCAGCGATACCGGGCTACCGAGGAAATCACTTTCCTTTTTCACATCTCCCTTAAGCAACGCAATCGCTCTTCCGAGTGCATTTTCACCCTTAAGCTTGCGGATCGTGTCTGCTGCCTGACGTATGGAATCCTCGGCAGCAGGAAGATCGGTTCTGACAAAATTGGCTACCTGGTGTACCGCTTTTTCAGCTTCAGGAAATTTGTTTTCAATCAAGTCCGCCATCTTAATAAACTGTTGTTCCGCCTTCGGCAAATCATTACGTACAAAGTTTGCCGCCTGATGAATTTTACTTTTAACCGTTGGCAAATCGTGCTTCACGAAGTCTGCCGCTTTGTTCACAGCATTCGTAAACTCGCCCATGCGTCCCTGAATCGTCGTAGCGGCTTCATGCAGTTTTTGACGATATTGTGGCAAGTCCTGCTGGAGACGTGTTAGCTCTTGCTGCCCGAATTCGGCAGCGGCCTGTGCGTCATTTAGTAGCTTTTCAATATTCGGGAGCTGCTCTTGAGCAGTGGCCAACACATTGGCAGTATTGCGGGCAACGGATTTGATTTGATCCAGCGCCTTTTGAATGGCAGGTGCATATTCCGTATCATAATTGTCCAAAATGCTGTCAATTCCGCTACTGATTTCTCCTGCAAGGCGGTCAGCATCATCCAGCAGATTTTGGGCTGGTTTCTCACCGCGCTGAATAGCATCCCCGATGCTAGTAACCGTGCTATTCAATCGGCGAAAGCGATCCTCTACCCCGCTTATCCGGGAAATAAGTGAATCCAGTGGCTGGCTAGGCAAATACCCATTCACACGGTTCAGCAATTGAGAAATATGATCCAATACACCTACAGCAGTCGTGAGCCTGCCGCTAATCCGATTCGCTGCAGCTTGTGCTGCTTTGGGATCAAAATCCACACCACGAATGATACCTGTAATCTGTGAAACTTCATTCGCAATTTGTTGCACCAGCTGTAAATCTTCTTTTACTACGGTTCCGATCGAATCAAGCGCACCCTCGTTTTTATCCAGAAAGTCGAGTATACCAGTTGTAAAATCCTTGCCTGTATCGGCTATTTTTTGTACTTCCGGCAGTGCTGTCCGGGCAGCATTAATGACCTTAAGGGCCGTTTGCGTGTCCTCCAAGGCGGTAGCCAGTGCACTTTCTACCTTACTGAAGTTCTGATCCAGTTCAACAATTCGATCACCAGCTTTTTGAATATCGGGCAGTCTTTTTTGGATATCCAAAATGACTGCACCCACCTTGTCCAGCTCAGGCAGGTTTTTGTCAATTTTGAGCACCAGATCTCCAGCGCGGTTGATTTCAGGAATTTTTTCCTTCAATGCAATGATCTTTTGGCCCTGAGCCTTAATTTTCGGTAAATTCTGCTCCAGCTCTAATGCCTGCTTACCCAACCGATCGATATCAGGCAATCGATTATTTAGCTCCAGCACCCGATTTTCAATGTTGCGAATTGTCGGAAGCTCCTCTTCCAGCTTTACTCCGGCTTCCTTTAATTTCGTCAAAACCGCCTGGCTGGCCGTTTCAATAAAGTTTTGACTAATTTGGTTTGTCAGAGAGGTTGCCCCTGAGGATGTAATTTTCGGAGCTACTGCATTGATTTTTTCATTCACAGCATAATCAATCTCCGGCTTTTGCGGATTTTCTGTAAGCACACTCGTAATTTTCTCTGAAAAATCCTTTGGGATCAGCAGACTGGCATAATAATCACCGTTCAGCACCCCTTTTCGTGCTTCTGCTTCATTGACAAAAGTCCAACCCAGCTTCTTGTTATTATGAAGGTTATGTATAACCTCGTCACCGATATTAATCTTTTTACCATTCACCTCAGCCCCCTGATCTTGGCTGGTTACTGCAATTTTAATACCAGATGTATTCGCATATGGGTCCCACATTGCTTTCAAATTCACCCATGCATAGACGGAAGGCAAAAGAATGATGCCAAAGACTAATAAAGTCCCGGTCGATACTTTGAAAACATTTCTCCAGTCTGTTAAGTAGATTTGCCATATCTTCCGCAACTTCACCACTCCTCATATGTACATTAACCTTTCGTCCAGTGTTGTATGCACACGTATTGTAAACGATTTGAGCGGCAGAAGCGAATATTATAAAAATGATTGCTAAAAAGCGTACGACTCTTTTACAGATCATACGCTTTTTATGAAATCCCTTTTACTTAATTTCTAATTCCATTTGCAGGTATAGCTTCCAGTGAGTAGAATACGTTCTTTTTATTGATTTTCCCCACAACGGTAGCTGCATCTTTTTTCAAGAATGTATATTCGTTTTTCTTTATTTGCACGGTATATCCCTTCAAATTAATTCCAAAAAGGGATTGTACTTTCGACTTGGCAGCTGAAAGGGCCTGATTTTTACTGAGCTTGGGCTTGGCAAATGCTTTGGCAAAATCCTTATCTCCATCCCAGTCCATGCCATGCTCATTTTTTACAGCCCATACTTTACCGGTTTTCACGCCGATCTGTACGCTGTTTGTGTCGCTCTCATCCCTAAAGTGCCAGATGGTATCGTTGTCCTCTCGCTGACGAAGCGTATATTCAAACGGTTTCATTGTAGGAATGCCCAGTGTTTTTAGCGAACGGTTCGCTTTGTTGATCAGGGCAGCTTTAACGTCTTTGAGTGGGTACAAAAAGCTGGCCGTTATTTTATTTCCTTGATCAAGGTGAATATAAATGCTTTGGTTTTTCCCCCATAGCACCCAGTAATTTTTGAATCCTCCTTCGTCAATCGGGGAATATACACGCCAGATGGCCTCTATTTTGAAAACTTTATCGGTATCGAATGTTTTCAGGAATGACGCAACTTTACTGCGCAAATTAGGGGGCATCACCTTATCCATATCAGCGGCCTTATAAATGATGCTGGTGGACTGCACGATTCCTTTCTTGGAATCATAATTTTGGATGAAATCTGCATTTGCTGTCCCTTTCAAGGTACCGTAAACCGTCCATGCGTCAGTGTCCGCACTTGTAAACTCTATCGTTTGTTTCCCTGCTAATGTGTTTAGGACATCCGTCAGACGCTTAGTGGCGGTCGGGTCCAGGTTAACAGAAGTTTGTGCATTTGAAGCTGTGGTTGTGGCAGCAGCGGGTTGCTGTGCCATTACAACTGGAGCCGTTCCCAACAGGATTGAGAGTGCTGCGACTGTAGCTGTGATAGAATTCCATTTGTTCATTTCGTCGATTCCTCCTGTGTCTATAAATACTCATAGGATACAAGTACACATAATCCTTAGACGTGCCACAAAAGTAAAAAGTTGCATAAATCCAAAAGAAGAAGCCCCTTAGGCCTACAAGATAGGCTTAAGGAGCTTCTTCTTTTGCATTAAATTATCCATTCTTCAGCAATCGGGTAGGCGAAAATCCTGCGCCATGACGCAGCTTCCGTTTTTCCAACCGTTTGTGCAGCGAACGGTTATACAAAACCTGAATGACAAAATACGAAATTATACCCAGCACGATACCGAAAATGGACATGCCGATCAGGATGTGGAGACCTCCGTGCAGTAGGTCTCTGAATACAGACCAGTTGCCGTGAAAAAGCTCCATAAAAGAATGCTCGTGAAGTCGACCGCCCCTGACATGCACCGGATAATGTGATGGATAAATCCAAGCTCCCAGTTGCTTGGCGAATGGCATCAGTACAATCGGCAAAAAGGTCAGCTTGCCTACAACGTTTCCCACAATGGCCGCAGGCAGCGAACCACCAGACAACCGAACAATCGGATAAAACACGAGGTATACCAGAGAAGCCGTGGAAATCACGATCATTTCCAGACCAAAGCCAATGGCGAAGCCCAAAGAGATCTTTTTAACTCCTCCAGGGGCGCGCAACAGCTTGATAAAATTCAGACGAATTGCCCGCCATATATTTTGAAACACGTTGTATTTCTTCTTTGATTTATGAGGTTTGAGCCTTTTCGGATTGAACTTTATCAATAGGAGGACTCCTTCAACAGTACGTATTCAAGTTCAGGAATGAGGTCGAACAACTCCCATCCTTACTTAGTCTATACTGTCATTATAACCCTCAGCGTTCGAAAAGCAATGCTATTCCGCCTGTTTCGCTATTTTAGAACACAATTCGCTTATTGACATCGCTCGATAAAGGTACAAGGTCCCAAATCTCTGTCGCGTATTGCTGGATTGTACAATCACTGGAGAATTTTCCAGAATGAGCGATATTTACAATAGCACGTCGTGTCCACTCCGAGGGATTCCGGTACACCTGCTCAATATGAGCCTGCGCATCTACATAAGCGGCAAAATCTTTAAGCACAAAGTATTCATCATTATGATCAATCAGGGATTGATAAATGGCCTCAAATTCCCGTTCATGCCGCGTAAAAGGAGCATCATTCACCAGTTGATCCAGCACTTCACGCAATCTTTCATCACTGTTGGCTGTTTTGCGTGCCGAATACTGTCCATTCCGATAATAGTCCTCAATCTGATCTACCTTCAATCCAAAAATGAACATGTTGGCATCGCCTACCATTTCGTGCATTTCAACATTAGCACCGTCTAATGTGCCCAGAGTCAGTGCGCCGTTCATCATAAATTTCATGTTGCCTGTACCTGATGCTTCCTTGCCTGCCGTAGAAATCTGTTCACTGACATCCGCCGCAGGAATAATCAGCTCCGCCAACGAGACCGAATAATTTTCAAGAAAAACGACTTTCAGCTTGTCCTTGACATCTATATCCCGATTGATGGTGTCTGCCACATTGTTAATGAGCTTAATCGTCTGTTTGGCGAGAAAATAACCGGGGGCTGCTTTCGCACCAAAAATGAATGTGCGTGGCGTTGCATCCAGTGCAGGATTAGTTTTGAGCTGGTTGTATAGATGCATCACATGCAAAATATTGAGCAGTTGTCGCTTATATCCGTGCAACCTTTTGACCTGCACATCAAAAATGGAGGATGTATCCAGTCGAACACCCTGTTTTGCAAATACATGCTCAGCAAGCCTGATCTTATTATTTTGCTTAATCGCCTGAATTCGTTTTTGGAACGATTCGTCCCCGCTGTAACGAAGCAGGTCAATGAGCTCGCGTGGACGGGTTCTCCAGCGTACACCGAGCGTCTCATCACACAAGCTTGCCAGCTCCGGGTTGGCGTGCATCAGCCAACGGCGATGGGCAATCCCATTTGTTTTATTATTAAACCGGTCAGGATATAGTTCATGAAATGATTTCATCTCTCGTTCCTTCAAAATTTTCGTATGCAATGCAGCCACTCCGTTAACGCTATAACTGCCGACGATAGCCAAATGAGCCATGCGAATTTGTTCACCGTGAATAATCGCCATTTCGCCAATTTTGATATCCTGACCCGGATAACGCTCTAATAGCATAGCGCAATAACGTTTGTTCATTTCTTCAATGATCAAGTAAATCCGAGGAAGCAGTTCTCTCACCATGTTGACGGGCCATTGTTCCAGCGCCTCACTTAATATCGTATGATTCGTATATGAAATGGCCCGTGTCGTAATATCCCACGCTTCATCCCACCCCAAGCCTTTCACATCCATCAAAATACGCATCAGTTCCGGTATAACCAGCGTCGGATGGGTATCGTTAATGTGCAGTGCTATTTTATCGGGCAACTGGCTGTAAGGTAAACGAAGCTTCTCAAACGTACGCAAAATACTCTGTAATCCAGCCGAGCAGAGGAAATACTGCTGCTTCAAGCGAAGCAGCTTGCCCTCATAATTGGAATCATCCGGATAGAGAAAGGCCGAGATGGATTCTACTGATCGATTGTAGTCGAGAAAGCGGTAATAACCGCCCTCTCCTCGAATTGGTCCTCGAACGGGATCAAGCGCGGATTCCGCACTCCAAATCCGCAGCGTGTTTACCTGCGCATGACCATAGCCGACCAGCGGAATATCGTAAGGGACAGCCCAGACTGTTTCGGCATCCCGTGTCTCGAACACAAGACGTCCATCTTGTTCACGGGTTTCCACGCGTCCCCAAAAATGAACCTCGACCTTTTTGTCAGGACGGCGTTCCTCCCATACATTCCCTTTCTGTAGCCAGTAATCCGGTAGTTCGACCTGATTTCCGTCCACAATACGCTGCTCAAACAGACCATATTTATATCGAATTCCGCAGCCATGTCCTGCATAGCCAAGGGATGCTAATGAGTCCATGAAACAAGCCGCCAGACGGCCAAGACCACCATTGCCTAGCCCAGCATCCGCTTCCTGTGCTTCAATTTCCTCCAGATCCCAGCCCAATTCCCCTAATGCCTGTCGAACCATATCCAATACGCCCAAATTCAGCAGATTATTGCCCAATAGACGACCTATTAAAAATTCCAGTGAAAAATAATAAACCTGCTTCTCTTGTCCTTCTTTGTAGGCTTGGTTTGTTTCGGCCCAATTCTTGCCGACTTGTTCACGAATCATGCCACCCAAAACCTTATATACGTCTTCCGACTGAGCCTCCTGCATCGATTTACCCAGCCTTCCGACCAGTTGCTCTCGAAAAGCCTGCTTAAATGCTTCTTTATTGCTGAACAAAGTTGTACCTCCTGTTAATTCCGTTTTTATGGCTAAGTATGATCTATTAAATCACGCTATTCTTGGCAATCACATAGGGAACTCTAATGTCGCCAATCAGAGTTCGATCCGGTGAAAGCTGCACGTCCTTATCCAAAACCACATTCTGCACAACTGCCCCTTTACGGATGACGCATTTTTGCATAATAATCGAGTTGCTTACCCGCGCGCCCTCCTCTACCCGCACGCCACGAAAAAGAATGCTGTTCTCGACCTTTCCCCCAATGGTGCAGCCATTGGCAACAAGGGAATGATCCACCTCGGCGCTGTACGTATAACGAGTCGGGGCTTCATACTTGATTTTGGTATGCACCGGCTGATTCTGGAACAGAGCTTGATATTGCTCCTGATCCAGCAGTTTCATGCTATTTTTATAGTAGCTTTCAATGGAATTAATAACTGCATGATAACCATCATAGCGATACGCGTAGATGCGCAGGCCACTTGGATTTTTCTGAATCGCATCGCGAAAGAAATGACTATCCTGATGAGCAATGCAATGCTTTACCTGATCCAGATACAAGCTTTTGTCCATCACAAACATTTCTAGATAAATATTATGATGATCCTGCTCCTGATGA
The DNA here is from genome assembly GCF_002872435.1 of Paenibacillus sp. lzh-N1. Taxonomy (NCBI): domain Bacteria; kingdom Bacillati; phylum Bacillota; class Bacilli; order Caryophanales; family Paenibacillaceae; genus Paenibacillus; species Paenibacillus sp. lzh-N1. The sequence continues at coordinate 5,101,552 of NZ_CP025696.1, forward strand.
ATACCGGTCACTCGTCCGCTCTCATCAATCTCCAGCCGTACACACGGTGCATGCTCCGTTTCGAGCTGGTGTATGGGTTTGTATACGAGGGTGACATCCGCGTTCTTCTCCAGATGATATCGGTATACATCCTCTATATCAACCTTGTTGATATGCTGAGTTCCTGCATGAACAATGGTTTGCCCTGATGAGCGATGGAAAAAGTCCAGATTGTTGTGCACATGCTGCAAATCCCCACGTGATGTGTCCGTCGGATCGTTCCAGTCCGGTGGCAAAATAAACAACCCGCCTCTTCTGCGGTCTAAATCCCATGGCCGACCTTCACCCAAATGATCCAGCAACGAACGGTATTTGCGGCGGATAAACAGTGCAATATCATGCACCCCTGCATGCATCATATTGGATAAGGTGAAATCAATGAGCCGATATCGACTAGCAAAGGGTACGGCGGCCCCGCACCGAAAATAAGTCAACTCCTTCAATTGATCCAATTCGTGATCCAGGTTGATCACTCCAATGAGTCGGCTCATAGCGGACACCGTCCTTATCCGAGTTATATTCGTGCATGAAGCTGGCTTTCCTGATCGAACAAAATAATCTCATCCAGACTATCTTCAGGTCCAATGACTGCGTTGTCTTCAATAACCATGTTCTCATTTACGATAGCCCGATGAATACGTACATTGCGTCCGATTTTTACATTCGGCATGATGACAGAATCGGTAATAACGCTCCCTTCACCGACTTCAACCCCATAAAACAGTACGGAGTGCCTTACTTCTCCATCCACCATGCAGCCTTCATTTACGATGCTGTTTTTCAGGATCGCCCGTTGGGTTATATACTGGGCAGGCTGATTGGGGCTGCGGGTATAGATGCGCCAGAACGGGTCATTCAGATCTAGCGGCGGGTCCTGAACCAGAAGATCCATATTAGATTCCCACAAGCTCTGAATTGTGCCTACATCCTTCCAATACCCAGCAAACGGGTACGCATACAGCGACCGGCCATGCTGAAGCAATAGCGGAATGATGTCTTTACCAAAATCGTGTGAAGATTCAGAATCACTTGCGCTTTCCAGTAAGTAGTGACGCAACACATCCCATTTGAATAAATAAATACCCATAGAGGCCAATGTGCTTTTCGGCTGTTCAGGCTTTTCCTCAAAGTCGTATATTCTCAGGTCCTCATCGGCGTTCAGTATCCCAAACCGTTGGGCCTCTTGAATGGGGACATTGATGACCGAAATGGTGCAATCAGCTCCCTTTTCCTTGTGGTAGTCGAGCATTCGACTATAGTCCATTTTATAAATGTGATCCCCTGACAAAATGAGCACATGCTCCGGGTCATACTGGTCCAAGAAATGCAGGTTCCGATAAATCGCATCCGCCGTACCTCGGTACCAGTTGTTTCCATTTTCTTTCTCGTGTGGTGGTAAAACGAAAACTCCTCCATCCAGGCGGTCCAAATCCCAATCGCTGCCTACGCCTATATAGGAATGAAGCACCAACGGTTCATATTGGGTCAACACCCCAACGGTGTCTATTCCTGAATGAGAACAGTTACTGAGAGGAAAATCAATAATACGGTAAGTTCCTCCAAAAAACACTGCCGGTTTGGCTAATGTGCGGGTCAGTCCTTTGAGTCTTTTGCCTTGTCCGCCGGCCAGCAGCATGGCAACCACTTCCTTCTTTCTCATAACAAAGACCTCCCTGTCATGTGCGTCTGAAGCCATTGTGGCAGGATATTTGATAATATCCATTAAACGTGAAAAGACAGTCGTAATCGTTTCATTACCAAGGGAACGGGTAAGATGTGATGGAAAGGGTAAATGATAGTTATGCGGAACGAGTGCAAGGAATCACTAAATCGTAAAATCCTGTTCATCATTTCACATTTTGGATACTTTTTAGGCATTAGCGTATGACAGCATGATCATAAGGAGGCGTTATTGATGAAGAATAAAAAATGGGTAGTAGCAGCATTGGGAATGGGTGTAACGTATCTGATGAAAAATAAAGGAGCACGCGATAAGGTATTGAATAAGGTACAGACGATGGTCAACCGTGCAAAAACATCTGCAAAATCGTAATCGTTAAATTTTAAAGCAAGAAACACGCGAGCCTCTCTGAATAATTGTTCAGGGAGGCTCTGCTCTGACGCTGCTCTGCAACCACGAACAACGCACAACACATCGGTTCGAGGCTGAATCATTAGACGGTCAAGCATTCTCCTTCTGTTCTTCTACTTCCATGATATGTTCAATGGTAAAGGTTCGATGCGTGCATTCGGAGGAACGGTACGCTTCTAGAAGACCCGAGGTACGAATGTTCTCTTTACTCACCTTCTTGAAGGTATGAGTAATCTCTACATTGCCCTTGAAAGGAAAAAAGGACAAACCTACCGTCTGATCCGATAACCACTCAGCCCGAACCCGTTCGCTTTCATGACGAACAGCCGGGAAGCTCAACCCTTCAGCAAACCATTCATAATCTGCTGTAGGGGTACCCGGCTCTCGGCTGCATAAAAACAGACTTAATTCGTCGCAAAACAACATTCTCCGTACATCCGTCCGCACTTGATGTTCGAAGGTTACGCCGCATGTCAGCTCCTGTCTGAGCCTCTGGCGACGCTGTTCCTCTGCTCCTTGATAAGCATGCGTAATCTGCTTGTCCTGAGCTTTTTCATGCTCGGTCCGTCCGACGAGCTCCTTGTACATCAAGCTGCACAGCAACGCCGCATACGCATTCTCTTGCTCGACTTCATCAATCCCGAGACGATAAAAAACAAAACGCGGAGTAAGCGGAAAATCGATAAACGTATAAGGTGCTGACACATAATCATTCCAGAAAGGAGCAGCGTCCAGCCTAATCCATCCCCGGTCATGCTCCCTCGCTGCATATATAAAATCCTGTTTATGGCGTCTATTCTTAAAGGCACTGTCTTCCCACTGTGAAGCCAACTCACCTGAAATATGGGCATGGTCATGCTGCGTCGTCATGATATAAGCTTGATCCGTTTCATAAATAACCATATGCTATCCCCTTCCGTTAGGCGTCTATCTGATATGTGTACAAACTATCGAAGGCCATGGTTATGTTTACCTTCATTCATTATATCAGGATAAGGGTAAAAAGGCAGTGAAGTTTTCTCCATCCTCACTTTCAATTACCCCCTAGATTCTTCAATCGAAACTGCTGCGGAGACATCCCTTCCAGTTCACGGAACACCTTGTTAAAATGCTTGGCATTGTCAAAGCCCACAGTAGCCGCAATTTCATAAATCCTGCCCTCCTGACGCCCCAGCAGCTTTTTGGCTTCTGCAATGCGCAGCCTTTTTAAATATTGAACAAAGCTAAGACCTGTATAGGCTTTGAATGCCTGACTAAAATACGTATAATTCAAGGATACTGAATTGGATACTACCGCCATGTTCAAATCCTCGCTGAAATGAGCATGGATGTACTGGATTGCTCGCGTCATGCTGCCGCTTCTATCAGCAATCGCACTAGCAACGTCCGTTCTGCCAGGCTGTCTATCTATCTCCCCGCTATCATCACGATCATTTAATAGAGAGTTCCGTTGCTGCAATTCTTCGTTCAAAACTGCTAGCGCACCGAACAGCTCCTCCCTCACGATCGGCTTCAGCAAATACTCCCGTGCTCCGCAGCGAATCGCTTCGCGCGCATATTGGAACTCGTCATATCCACTGAGAATGATCACCAAAGGTCTGTCTCTTGGCTCCAGCTTGCGAATATGCTGCATCAGCATAATTCCATCCATAACCGGCATACGGATATCCGTTATCACCAACTCGGGTGAAAACTCCATTACATGCTGCCAGGCTTCCTTTCCGTCCTTAACCAGCACGAATTCATAGAGACCGGAGTATTCCCGTTCGATCATGGCTTGAAGCCCCATTCGAATGTTCTTTTCGTCATCCGCAATCAACAGCTTGGTCGTCATAGTCCTCCCCCCTCGTAATATGACGTCTAGGCAAAACCAGGGTTACTGTCGTCGATTGGCCGGGAATGCTGTCCAGTTTAATGCCATAACCTACGCCATACTGCATACTCAAACGGCGATGCACATTATACAAGCCGATCCCTCCATGCATTCCGGGCTCGTAGGAATCCATATCCGAATGCATCAGACCAGCCATAATGGCATTCTTTCTTTCTTCAGATATCCCCACTCCGTTATCCTGTATACGCAATTCAACGATATCCTGCTTGGAGTAGGCTTCAATGGTGATGAGGAATGGTCTTCGCAATGTACTCCAACCGTGCTTTATTGCATTTTCGACTATAGGCTGCAGCGACATTTTCAGCATTTCCAGTTCCATAAACATTGACGACAGGCGGATGTCCAGCCCAATTTGGTTGTCATGGCGAATGTTCATAATGGCCACATAATGCTGAATATGACGAATTTCATCGCGCAACGCAACACACGGCCGGGACCATTGAAGATTATAGCGCATCATCGAACCCAGGGAAGTGAGAGCATCTGACAGCGGATATTGTCGTTCCATCTCCGCCATCATTTTTAAATTTTCCAATGTATTATATAGAAAATGGGAATCAATCTGATGCTTGAGTCCTTGCAATTCTGCCTCCTGAGCAGCGGCCTGCTTCTGTACAGCCTCAGCAATGAGCACGTTAATCCGACTTAGCAAACTGCGAAAATATAGAGCCAGCTCCGCGACTTCTCCCCCCCCATATACCGGGATTGTAAGCTGAAAGTCGCCCTCCTGCTGTACTCTTTTCATAGATTCACGCAGTGTATGCAGCTGCTTGAGAATAAGAGCGTGCAAAGTATAAGAAATGACGGACATTAACAATATCAATATACAAATAATGAGTAGCATGGCATTGCGTTTGTGACGGAGGTCACTCAGCGGACCATCCAGCGCCACTATATTTAGCAGATAGGCATCCAGCCCTTCTATATAACGGTACAAACCAAGATAAGGCTTATTCCCATAGGTAAAGTCAAAAGCACCACCCTGTCCCTGAACGCGGGACTGTAACAGATGGTGCACATGGGACAGAGGGATCGGAATGGGATCAGGTTGAATGGAAGCTGTAGCTATATCGGCAGAAGACACTAATTTTCCACCGTTTGGAATGGAATCCTCGGCGTTTAGAATGAACATTTGCCATGCATAATCACGTGGTGGGGTACCAAATACTCTAGGCGAAAAGAGCTCTAGCCTCATATTGGTTTCCACCAAACCTGCGTGTCTTCCTCCGCTTGCCTGAATTTCACGCAGCAATGCCATATACTGTACCGCTTCATTTTCCTGCCCTGCTTGCCCCTGCAATAAGCTCTTAGGTCCCTTGTATATATCCCACCATATTCTTCCTTGCTGATGTTGAGCTGTTGTCAGCCAGGAAGTTTTAGGCAGGCGTGATTCATTGAAAATCATGGGCCATATTTCATGGGCCTGGGGATTATTTGTATACAGCCGGATATTCTCAATGTTGGGATTGCTGTAGAGCAAGTGCTGTAAATTGGGAAACACATTTAAGTTAAATTGAACCAGCTCATCGCTGCTTATTTCACGTTCCTCGGTTAGATAATGAAGTACGTTGCGATCTGAAATCGCAAGCTGTGCGGTCCGCTCCATAATTTCCATATTACTGTGAATTTGGGCCAGTTCTGTATCGAGTACATACTGATTTTGTACGGTAATGTCGTGCATGGTGTTCTCGTACAATTGATGAAAGGTATAAAGTGAGAACACTACAACCGGGATTAAAATGACTCCGATATAAGCGACAATGAGCTTGACTTGAAGAGAGCAACCGCCTAGCTGATCGGCCGTATCCGTCAGCCACTGCCATATGTGACGGCGCAGCAGGCTCTTCATCTGTGAACGTACACGGCCTGACATGAAATCACATCCTTAGCATTCAATAAATAAAGTATTGAACGAGATCATTTCGTGAACTGTTCCATTTTTTTGATGTTTTCCTCATAGGCTTTTTGCTGATAAGCCAATACCTTGTCATAGCCTGCTTTTTTGCGGTCTTCCAAAAAGCGGGCAAACAGCTGATCGAACTCCTCATCCGAGGAAGCCAGCAACAGCTTCGGTAATGCCTTGCCCCAAATTTTGTCTATCTGGCCTGACGCAATGCCTTCTGCCGAGGTTCCGGTCGGTTTGATATTTTCATATTGGGAGAAGCTGTGGGTCTTGCCTTTCGTCCAATCTTCCGGCTGCTTATACGGCTCGACGCTGGGCGGCGCCCACTGCAAACTCATATTTGTATCCATCAGCATCCAGAAGGTGGAGGAGGCGCCATACTTTTTGTCAAAAGCAGAGCGATCCTTGTTCAGCAGCTCCAGTACCTCTGGCTTGAAGGCTGGCTTACCGTTAACTGTGTCCCACAACTTTCCCTGCTCTCCCAGATACAGATCACGGTTCCCTTCCTCACTAATCAGATAAGTCAGAAATTCAATAGCCCGCTCCTTGTCTTTCACATCCTTCGAAATAAGTGTCACTGTCCATCCGGAAATGCCTGGCCCGGCCAGCGTCGGCGGGTCCAGCTTACTGTTGGAAGGTCCATCCACTGCAATGTAGACGGAGTTAGGATCTTTCGCATGCAATGTCACCTGTTGTGTAGCAAAATCAGACCGCTGATATAGCATGGCAAAATACCGTCCCTGTGCCACCTTTTCTTCCATTTGCGGACGTTTGTCGATAAATACGTCCTTGGCGATCAGGCCCTGCTCATTGGCTTGGCGGAATGTTTTGAGCCAGCGAATGTACTCTTCGTCCGAACGACGGTCATACAGTTTTCCGCCCTTCTCGTGAGGAATGGCAAGAAAGTTAAGTAAATAGTCTTCAAAAGAATAATTTCCGTTATCCGTAAATTCGTGGAACCCTATCGGGATCAGCGGCTGACCGTTCACCTCCGGAAATTTCTCTTTCGCCTTTTGAAGCGCTTTCAAAAATCCTTCCGGTGTTCTCATATCCGGCTTGCCAATCGCCTCGTACATATCCTTACGAACCATAAACGTTTGATTGGAGACAAAATTTTGGCCGTATTTTTGGTAATCCTGCGGTGAAGAGGACGCGTTAGGATACCCATATACATTTCCGTCTGTTTGACGATACCATGACATTTTAGCTGGGTCTGCCACTTTAATCAGATATGGATCATATTTCTCGGCCAACTTGTTAAGTGGGAGCACCATCTTGCCCTCGATCATTTTTTTGATTGCATCTTCTCCCCAACTGAGCGTGACAAAATCAGGCAGTTTGCCCGAGGCGAGCATGGTATTCAGTTTTTCATTTTCATTTCCTGCGGGTACGATAAAATTAACACTGACTCCAGTCTTTTGCGTCACATACTTCGAAGTCATATCCGTCCCCCACTTGTTCGGGAACCAGGAAAAATTCAAATACCAGTCAAACGTTATCGGCTCTGTATCCGCCTTCCAGCCCGGCGCATCTGCCGTAGCCTTTGTCTTCTCATCTTTCAATTCCGTGGCAGCGCCATTGCCACCGGACGTACATCCCACGAGCGGTCCTACCAGCAGAACAACAGCCAACAGCCCCTTTTGCCATTTACGAATGTTCATCATAAATCTCCCCCTTAGATGATGTGCTAGCCCTTAACCGAGCCAATCATTAGCCCTTTGACAAAATATTTTTGCAGGAATGGGTATACCAGCACAATCGGCAAAGTCGTTATGACCATCGTCGCCAGCTTGATCGATTGTGAAGTAACGGACTGGGCGACAATCCCGGGTGCGGCAGACATCATTTGATTAGAGCTGGATTGGGCAACAACCCGGTACAAATACGTCTGAATCGGCTGAAGATCCGTATTATTGATATAGATCATTCCTGTAAAATAATCGTTCCACTGGTACACCCCATGAAACAAGGCAATTGTCGCTACTACTGGCATGGATACAGGAAGCACAATCCGGCAAAAGATGCCGAAATCGTTGGCTCCGTCTATTTTCGCCGCTTCCTCCAGTGCATCCGGCAGTTCCCGAAAAAAAGCCATAAAAATAATAAGGTCGAAAAAGCTGAACATCGCAGGAATAATGTACACCCAAAAGCTGTCCAGTAGCCCGAGATCACGAATCAGCAAATACGTTGGAATCAAACCCCCACCAAAAAACAGGGTAATGGTGCCGATCAGCATATACAGCTTGCGCCCGATCAGCTCTCTACGAGAATATGCATATGCAATCATGGCAGTAAAAAACACATGCACAATCGTGCCGATTAGCGTCTTGGCGACCGTTACTCCCATCGCAGTCATAATGCCGCTGTTGGCAAATACAGCCTGATAGCTGCTGAGACTAAAGAGTCTCGGCCACCAGTAAATGCCGCCTCGCATTGCGTCTGCCCCTTCGTTAAAGGAGTTCACCAGCACATACCACACGGGATATAACGTTACAAAACAAATGACCAGCATAAAAACGTTGTTAAATAAATCGAATATCGCTTCGCCTGCTGTTCTGCGTCGCAATAGCTGCATACATCCGTCCTCCTTCAAAATAGAGAGGTATTATTCATCCGTTTGGTTACAGAATTGGCTATCAGCAGCAAAATGAGAGCAAGAACCGATTTCAGCAATCCTACCGCAGTAGAATACGAAAAACGTCCCTGCTGAATGCCCACCTGATATACATAAATGTCAACTACATTACTTGCACTCTCATTCAGCGAGTTACGCAGGACAAGAATTTGATCAAAGTTGGAGTTCAATATGCCGCTAACCGCTAAAATAAACAAAATGGATATTGTGCCCTTGATCGCAGGAAGTGTGACATACCACATTTTCTGAAACCGTCCTGCTCCATCAATGGTGGCCGCTTCGTACATGTCCGTAGATACGCCCGCCATTGCTGCCAAATAGATAATGGCTGACCATCCAAGCTCCTTCCAAATATCCGAACTGACGACGATAGTCCAAAAATAGCCCGGCTCCGCTAAATAACTAATCGGCTGGTCGATCCAGCCCCAAGCTAGTAACAGTTGATTGATCAATCCGGTATCTGCTAGCCACGTGGTTAAAATCCCGCCAAGAATGACCCATGATAGAAAGTGAGGAAGATACGAAATGGTCTGAATGGATTTTTTGAACCGCGTAGACCGGATTTCATTCAGAAACAGAGCAAATACAATAGGTAACGGGAACCCGATCGCCAGCTTAAGCAGGCTAATGCCCAGTGTATTTTTGACAATATACCAGAAGTTATCATCCTCCAAGAAGGCGCGAAAATGCTCTAACCCCGCCCATGGTGCGCTTGATATAGTACCAATAATGTCAAAATGTTTGAAAGCAATCAAAATGCCGTACATCGGAATGTAATGAAAAATAATCATCCATACCACTCCAAGTAGTGCCATGGTCTGCAAATGTTTTTGCCCCCCCCATCTGCGGGCTAGTGACGTCCATCTCCCCGATCGAACCGATGGCTGTGGTTGTGGTTGTGGTTGTGGATTTTTCCATCCTGTACTCATACAGAAGACCTCCCTTCTCTATAATGTAAGCACTTACATTTATTATTTTAGGGGCTTTTGCTTCTAATGAGTAGTACTTGATTTTTTGATTTTGGTGTCTAAAGTTCAGGTGGAGATAGGACAATACGTAAAAAGTTCCTTCCAGACTTTGGATTTTCTATATCTATTAATTTACAAAAAAGGCTATCAGATGGTACGATAAGACTATATGGAATTCCAATCATTACCTATGACCTAGATCAGGAGGACTAAGAATGGAAGAATTGGTTCGTTCGATTCAGAAACAGGTTCGGATAAAAAGGTTTGCCTGCTGGGCAGGACTCATCATGTTTGGCCTGTGTACTTTAGTTGGCATTGCAGCTGAGGAATGGTTTATGGCGCTCCTGGGACTCGCAATGACAGTCTTATCAATCTATGGATTAACCATGATGCGTGGTATGACGAAGTTTAATAAAGAATATCAACCGGGAAAGGGATACGGTTATTATCGCCGTACTGCACAGCAAAAGCTGCGTTATTTGACTTGGGGACAATGGATACTCGGCGCCTTTATCGTCCTGATGTTCTTTGTATATCACGTCCGTCTTAGTGCTTTTCTTATAGCTATCTTGGGGATCTTGACCATTCAGTTCAGTATCAAAAAACGAATTAAAAATCATCAGGAGCCTAACGTCACAGAGTTGGATGAGTTTGTACGAATGGGGATTGTTTCTCCGCATGAACAGACTATTGGAGTGTATAAAGATTTCCTGCACCTTAGCCATACGTTTCAGGGCAACCAAATTGTTATCGTTACAGACAAACGGCTGATATCTGTGTTTGTAGAGGAACAAGGACGTGCGCTGAAAACGGAAATGCTGCTATCGAGTATAAACAAAATACGTGCAATCGGTACGGGTTTTCAGGGTCAAGGTTTATTGCTGTCTGTAAGCAACCGTGACCATAACGAGCTTCACATTCATATGGTCGGGAAAAGTATTTACTTTTCGCCAGAGCAATTCGTGGGCTCCTTGCTACGGGCACTGGACGCAGCGTTAAAGATTGGATCATACAGTACGGAAGAAACATTCCCCGTTTACCAACAGACAAGGATTTCATTGCATCCATTAGAACAAAGTTTGTTGCACAAGCCTACCACTGCCTAAATATTCCTCGCAAAAAAAACCAATAGCAAGCAAGCCCTGATCTTAATGAGCTTACTTGCTATTGGGTTAATTAAAACAACTAATTTTCTACCATTTTCCCTTATTAATGATTGGCTCCATGATAAAACACAGTGATGAGATCATGACTAGTAACAAACACCAGCAAACTAAACAGACTGAGCGATAGCGGCCGTGAAATCAATTTTTTCATCCTTTAACACTCCTTTTAGAATCGTTATATATTGGTCTTGCTGTGTTGCTGTAGCTTGGGATCTGAAAATCTCAAATATAGCAGTACATTTTCTAAACTCATGCTCATGTTCCATACCCAGGGTATCGGACAGCTTGAGAGATTGCAGAATATAGCCCAACGCAACCGTAAACTGTCGCAGCTTTATATAATAAAGAGCCAGCTGATAGCAGAAGCGAAAATAATAGGATACATTCACAGGCTCTTCAAAATATTTGAAATCTTCAATTTGTTCGGCAAATGATTCAAGCACACGCTCTAAAGGATAGTCGTGTCTGGCCGCCCCCTCAACAATGGAAAGAAGCCCCGGTAACAGTTCTTCTGGATTGTCACGAAGAAATTGAACGTATTCCTGCAATACCTCGGAACGACCCGATAAAATATCAAGAGCATATAAATTGGCTCTTGCAGCATGGCGATAATATTCCACTTCTGCTTCTCCATACGGATCGAGACCATTAAACCAGCCCAACTCTGCATATTTTTCAATGCAATCTCGAGCGGCCTCATACTTGCCTTGTTTTTGGAAGGCCATGCCTTTCATAAGATGACTGTAGCCGTAGTAGTAGACTAACGGCCGTTTGGTATGTATGGGTTGTATAGGTTTCTTGCACGCTTTGTAGAGCTGCAACTCCTGATACTTCTGGTTAACATGGGAATACAGCTGGTCGCATAAAGCGATCATATTGGTACCATCCATAAATGAAAAGGACAGCTTAATCATGTTAACAAGTGTGTCTAGATCTGTGATGTCGGAGTGAACAAGATCATCCACCCTCCCCACCTCCTTGTCCGACTTTTGTACTCATCAAACAAAACATGATCTATATTCCAACTAAAAATAACTTAATTACGTATTTATTACGTAATTAAGTTATATCATAAAATCAGACATGTGGCAAGGAAATTATAATATATTCCAATTTTCAAAATGTGGATGCCTATAGAGCATTCATTTGTTCAGTTCCATATGAAGCAAAGGGAATGCCCGGCCTGATCCATCCAGCGCAGATCGTCCTGTTGGTACAAAGCCGTAATGTCTGTAGAAAGCATGCGCCTTCTCGTTTTGCTCATTCACATCCACTTTGAGGTGCGTCCCTTTTATTTTTTCAGCATGCTGGATGAGTCGGCTGCCTGTGCCCTGTCCGTGCCATTCAGGGTCGACAAATAGCATTTCTATTTTCTGCCCGTCCAGCCCGATAAACCCTATCGGCTCCTGAAGTACCGTACACTCCATCCAAACTTCAAGTTCTCTTAAAGCGCCGTTACTTATGATGTGATGGTAAAATTGAATGTCTTCTTCAGACAAAAATGTGTGCGTTTGGCGTACTGCCCGATGCCAAATATCTACGAGTTGATCATGATTTTCTTCCCGATAAGCAATAATTTTATGTTGCACTGTATTTCCCCCTTATGCGAATATCCATATAGCATATTTTGCAGTAAGTTTAACAGCGTATTTAGAAGTATTCAAACACAAAAAAGGAAGCGGATCCATCCGCCTCCTTTAGGTTACAACCCCTTTACAACGTAACGCCATTTTTGAAAATAGCAAGCTCCCTGAAATTGTTTTTCTCATTATTCACCCAGGTTCCGCTGGCTACATCGATAATGTAATCGACAAAGTTGCGTAGCGCCTCTTCCATACTGACATCCTCCACCAGTGAACCAGCGTTATAGTCAATCCAGTAAGGTTTAGCCTTATATAACGGCGAGTTGGTTGACACTTTCATTGTCGGAACGAAGGAGCCAAAAGGCGTGCCACGCCCGGTTGTGAATATGACGAGCTGACAGCCCGCTGCAGCAAGAGCTGAAGAAGCAACCAGATCATTCCCCGGCGCGCTGAGCAGATTAAGTCCCTTGGTCTTGAGACGCTCCCCGTACTGAATGACATCGGTGACCGTGGAAGACCCGGATTTTTGCGTACAGCCCAGTGATTTATCCTCCAGTGTCGTGATGCCCCCTGCTTTATTGCCTGGTGACGGATTTTCGTATACTGGCTGCTTATAATCCAGAAAATATTGTTTAAAATCGTTAATCAAATGTACGATCTTATCAAATACTTGCTCATCGGCAGCGCGTTCCATTAAAATCGTCTCCGCGCCGAACATTTCGGGCACCTCCGTCAGTACGGTCGTTCCACCCTGTGCTGCCATATAATCCGACAGACGCCCAAGCAGTGGATTGGCAGTAATACCCGACAGGCCGTCAGATCCACCGCATTTCAAGCCGATGTTCAGCTCAGACAAAGGTACAGGCTCCCGTCGATCTTCTTGTACGGCCGCAAATATTTCATGGAGCAGCTTTACCCCTTCCTCCACTTCATCCGACACCTCCTGGGAAAGCAAAAACTTCACCCGCTCCGAGTCGTATTCACCGATGGTTTCTTTGAATTCTTTCATTTCATTGTTCTCACAGCCCAAACCAAGTACCAGAACGCCACCCGCGTTTGCGTGTTTCACGGCATCAATCAAAATCGTGCGCGTATGTGCATGGTCGTCGCCCAATTGAGAGCATCCATAGTTATGCTTGAGCACAAGTGCATTTTCAAAAGGTGAGATATCTCCCACTTCCTGCTTAAAACGATTTAAAATGAGTTCGGCAATTCCATTCACACAGCCGACCGTCGGCACAATCCACAACTCATTGCGAATCCCTACACGACCGTCCTTTCGCCGAAATCCTTGGAACGTCCGACTCTCCTGTTCATATATATGAGGAGCTGGCTTAGGCTTGTAAGTATATTCCTCCACACCTGTCAGATTCGTTTTCGTATTATGCGTATGCACATGCTGACCTGCCTGAATGGGCTGAATGGCATGACCGATGGGATATCCGTATTTCAGGACATGCCCACCTTCAGGTATGTCCTGTAGCGCAATTTTGTGCCCACGCGCTACATCCTCGGCCAGCTCCACGCATTGTTCTTTTTGTGCTCCCCATGCCAGCGTTTCTCCCTGCTTGTAATCACGCAAAGCGACAGCCACGTTATCTTGATTATGAATTTGAATGAATTCCAGCATTCCAGTCTCCTCCTTGCTTATGCTCCGGGTACGCTGTTCCCGGTTAGAGAATCGAGCGTCTCCTTCATTCCTCTGCTTGTAATTTCATACACGTGCTGCGCTGTTTGTTCAACCAGCCCTTCGACCTGATTCAGATCTTGCCCCCACCATGTCTGTTTGCTGAGTACCTGCTCAGTCAATCGCTTCGCTCCGGCAAGAGTTCCGTCATACGTACTCCACAGTTCGCCAAATGTGCTCAATACTTCCGCTTCATCTGCCAATGCAATCGACCCGCCATTTCTGTCTCCCCGGTAGAATACGAGTAAGGACGCCAGCGAAAATACGATTTTGGCAGGCAACGCCTTGTGCTGTGCCACATACTGGAGCAAGGATGGCAAGTTCCGTGTCTTGAACTTGGACACCGAATTCAATGCGATGCTCATGACATAATGACTTACATAGGGATTACGGAACCGTTCAATCACATCGTCGGCATATACATTCAATTCCGCTGCTGGCGAGTCCAGTGTCGGAATAATTTCCTCTCGAATCAATGACTGGATATATTCGCCCATAACATCATGCTCGACCGCTTGCCCTACCGTATCCAGGCCATATAAATAGGCTACAGGTGTAAGCGCCGTATGTGCCCCATTCAAAATGCGCACCTTTCGTGTACGATATGGTGCCATATCATCGACAATCAGTACATTCAATCCGGCCAAATAAGCAGGTAATTCTTCTTTAAGCCACTGTGGCCCTTCAATAACCCATAAATGATACTGTTCGCCCACAACAACCAAATCGTCCTTGTAACCCAATTCCGCTTGGATTTCATGAATCCGGTCTTTGGGATAACCAGGTACAATCCGATCCACCAAACTGTTGCAGAACGTATTTGCTTCCTCTATCCATGCAATAAACTCAGCCCCAAGCTCCCATTGGTTCGCATATTTCAGCACGATTTCCTTGAGAGCGTCTCCATTACGGTCGATGAGTTCGCACGGAATAATGACCAGTCCCTTGCTTTGATCGCCCTCAAAAAAATGAAAGCGCTTGTACAGAAAGGCGGTCAGCTTGCCTGGAAAGCTTTTTTGCGGGCGATCTTCCAATTGATCCTCAGGTGCATAAGCGATTCCTGCTTCCGTCGTGTTCGAAACAATAAAGCGCAGTTCTGGCTTTTGGGATAACGCTTCATACTCCAAAAATTCGGGACCGTAAGGATTAATTCCACGGGTGACACACTCCACAACGGTATGCTCCTTCATGGCCTGCCCATCCTTAATTCCTTCAAGGATAACCGTATAAAGACCATCCTGCACGTTAAGTTTCTCCACAAGACCTCCTGGCTGCGGTTGTACAATCACAACCCCTGTATTCCATTCTGCCAGCTTATTCATTTTGTCAAATTGCCAGTCTACAAAAGCACGCAGGAAGTTCCCTTCCCCGAATTGTAGTACCCTCTCGGGATGCGGTTCTGTAACGATAAAGCTTTTTCTGTTTAATTGGTCTAATTCATCTACTTGTTTCATCCGGAGTAGCCTCCCACTAGTACCATAATGATTTCATCGTTATTTTATCATAGTGCACACGTTAACAAAATAGTTTTATCAATATTTTTAGTTTTAAAAAATAATAATGACAATAATATGAACACGTTAACATACACGTTTATATAAAAATCTGCAAGTATATTGTCCTTCATGTGTTGTTTCGCACCTGTTCCAAGGCGGTTAAGGCTAACTATTACCCTCTCCCGAGACCTTGTTCATATATACATTTCAGCAGAATAGACGCAAGAAAGCACGGATAGGATAACACTACTTACTAGGCAGGAGGAGCATCTATGAAGACAATCGCAGATACTATTGTACAAGTTTTGGTCAATGCAGGGGTCAAGCGGATCTATGGCATCGTTGGAGATTCATTAAATAATATGGTTGATTCCATTCGCAGCAATGGTCAAATTGAATGGATTCATGTAAGGCACGAAGAAGTGGCTGCCTTTGCAGCCGGAGCAGATGCTAATCTTAGTGGCAGTATTGCCGTATGTGCCGGTAGTAGCGGCCCCGGAAATCTGCATCTGATTAACGGTTTATATGATTGCCACCGTAATCGGGTGCCTGTACTCGCTATTGCGGCTCATATTCCAAGTGATGAAATCGGAAGTGAATATTTTCAGGCTACGCACCCCGAGCATCTTTTTGGAGAATGCAGTCACTTTTGTGAGGTAATTACGACACCGCGTCAAATTCCAAGAACAGTGACCATGGCTATTCAGGAGGCAGTTTCACGTTCAGGTGTTTCCGTCATTGTTCTTCCCGGTGATGTAGCAGCTTTGGAAGCGGAAAAGGTGCCCACCCCTGAACATGTCTATCACCCCACAGCACCTGTCGTCCATCCGTCCGCTTCTGAAATTTCCCGGCTGGCCGAATATTTGAATAACGGTAAACGAATTACGCTGCTATGTGGCGCTGGATGTGCTCAATCTCACGACTTGCTTATGCAGCTGTGTGACAAGCTAAAATCTCCCTTGGTATCCGCTCTGCGAGGCAAGGAATATCTGGAATATGACAACCCTTATTATGCTGGATTGACGGGACTGATCGGGTATTCTTCCGGGTACCATGCCTTGATGGATTGTGACGTTCTGCTCATGCTTGGAACAGACTTTCCTTATAGACAATTTTATCCTGAAGATGCGATTGTCCTACAGGTAGATATAGAGCCGTCCCATCTCGGCAGACGCACTCCGTTGACGTATGGTTTATGCGGAGATGTAAAAGCAACGTTGGAAATGCTGCTTCCTCATTTAACGTCAGAGCATGATTCCAGGCATTTGGAAAAAACCGTCTCTCATTATGCCAAGGTACGCCAGGAGCTGGACGATCTGGCGGTTGGTAAGCCAGGTCATATGCCGATCCATCCGCAATATCTCGCCAAAGTTATCAGTGATACCGCCGAGGAAAATGCTATTTTCACTTGTGATGTCGGTACTCCCACAGTATGGGCAGCGCGTTATTTACAAATGAACGGTCAGCGCCGACTTCTCGGTTCCTTCAATCATGGTACGATGGCAAATGCACTGCCGCAGGCAATCGGTGCGCAGGCCACTGAGCCTGACCGACAGGTGATTGCCCTCTCAGGCGATGGCGGACTTACGATGCTGATGGGCGACCTGCTCACCCTAAAACAGCATCAACTGCCTGTAAAAGTTATTGTTTTCAACAATGGCGCTCTTGGCTTTGTCGAGTTGGAAATGAAAGCAGCCGGATTTCTGGAAAACGGGACTGAACTGGTTAACCCTGATTTTGGTGCTGTAGCGCAAGCCATGGGACTCAAGGGCATTCGGGTTGAAGATCCTACGATGCTGGAGGATGCCATTCAGCAAGCATTGGCTCATGACGGCCCTGTTGTGGTAGATGTGGTGGTGAACCGTCAGGAGCTGTCCATGCCACCTAAAATTAATCTTAAGCAAGCAGAAGGCTTTACACTGTGGATGATGAAAGCCGTGCTGAACGGACGCGGAGACGAGATTGTTGAACTGGCTAAAACCAATCTCTTTCGTTAAATACATGACGAAGCAGTGCTCATTTTAACAAAACAGAGGCAGGAACAGTGCTTGAGCATTGTTCCTGCCTCTTTTACATAACAAAACTCAGCGTGGTCTGTCTGCCGTCGATTTCCGCTTCATGAGCCTGGTTTCCATAAATATAAGCTCGCCCTCATTGGACGGTGACTGAATTCGTTCCAGAATGCAAGCGGCTCCGCGCTCGCTAATCTGCTCAATCGGTCTTTTGACCGTCGTTAATGGTGGAGTCGTATACATCGAGAAACCAATATCGTCAAAACCAATGACAGAGATATCCTCTGGTACTTTCAAGCCGTGTTCAAATACCGCATTCATCGCACCAATAGCCATATCATCGTTAGAGCAAAACACCGCTGTCGGTGGTTCTTTCAAGGCAAGCAGCTGCTTCATTGCCAGACTTCCGCTTTCAGTATCATAGTGACCCTGCACGATATATTCGTGTCGGATTGGCTTACCACGATCAATTAATGCATTCATGAAACCCTCGCGGCGTTGCTGGGTCGACTTAAAGCCTTCTACCCCCTCGATGATCGCAATGCGTTCATGCCCGCTTTCAATGAGAAAGGAAACAGCTTCATAGGAGCCTTCCTTATCATTAGAAATCACATTTACAATCCCGGCTCCGGACACCTGCCGGTTCAGTACAACTAACGGGATGCCTTGACCTAGCACATGATAAATAAAAGGGTTGTCCGCTTCACTCTGGCTCATCAGAATGATGCCATCAAAACGCTTGCGATGAATAGCAGAAAAATCAGCGTAATCGTCAATTCCTCGCACAAACAGATTGTAATCCACCCCGATGACATTATTAACTCCACGGATGGTATCCGCAAAAAAGCTGGAGCTGGTGCCTTCAGAAATACTGGTGAAAAACAGGCCGATCGTATGCGAGCGCTGGAGAACCAGGCTTTTAGCATTGTAATTTGGAATGTAATTGAGTTGCTCTGCCAACTCCATAATTTTGCGTTTCGTATCTTCTTTAATCAGCGGGCTGTTATTGAGCGCCCGGGAGACGGTTGTATGGGAAACATTAGCCAGTTTGGCAATGTCTTTAATAGTAGCTGCCATATACGTATCCTTTCCTTAGTGAGGCTCTAAAAAGATTATATACCCACCATACCACAGGAGCCGCCCGGAAAAGAAGACTTTCACAAATTATACGCGGTTGTCCGCATGTCGACGCTGTAATTCTTGAACCATTTCTGCATGTCTGCTGTCCGTCAGCTTGTACATTTTACCGATTACCAGCATGGCCAAAGCCAAGGCAACAGCCGGATAAAGACAAAGCAAGGCTTTGATTCCAAGCAGCGTTCCAGAGGATTGAACCACATTCGGTACATACCCGACAAGCGCCAGTCCAATACCCGATAGAAAGCCAGACAAGGATTGAGCCAATTTACGTGAAAAGTTAAATAAGGAGTAGGTAATCCCTTCCTTGCGCTCTCCGGATGACCATTCGCCGTAATCAATAATATCGGACACAAATGCCCAGGTAACCCCGTTGGGAATACTAATACCAATGAACGAAATACTCGCCAGAATTGTGAAAATATATACGTTGGAAGGCATCAAAAAATTAATGGAATCGGCTATGACGCTAACCAGCATTCCCAAGATGGCTGTTTTTCGTTTACCAAAGCGCCGCACCAGTTTGGGCAGGAACAATACACCCAGCAGTGACGAACCGATAATAATAAAATTCATATACGCCATTAATTCTACATGCCCCAAATTATATTCGGCAAAATAGATCAACAGTGCGGACTTGATATTGTAAGCGGAAATGGTGAAAATCGTCATTAAAACGAGTACCAGCAAGGGTTTATTATTCGTAAAGGTATGCACAATTACGCCTAAAGATAGCTTCTCTTTTGGCCCGGACTGGCTAATGATACGTTCTTTCGTTCCACGGTAACATATGATGAAAGCGATCACACCAATGAATGACATAATCCCCATGACCACCGGATAGCCGACATGATGGTTAGGAAACAATAAAATTAGCGGCATGACCACGACACTGGTTACGAACAATGCGCCTAGTGATCCCGCCTGACGGAAAGATGACAACGAAGCACGTTGCTGAGTATCCTGCGTAATGGCAGCACCCAGCGAGCCGTATGGAATATTAACAATAGAGTAGCCGATCCCCCAGATCATATAGGACGCGTAGGCGTAAATGAGTTTGCCTGTGGGTGAAATATTCGGCGAAATAAAGGTAAGAATCGTAAGTATTGCAAGGATAACGCTTCCAACGATAAGAAAAGGTCTAAATTTTCCACGTGTACCGATATGTTTGCGATAATCAACAAAGGACCCGACAATAGGATCACAGACGGCGGCAAACAGCTTGCTGACCAAGAAAATGCCTGCGGCGGCTCCAGCAGAGACCCCTGCTACATCCGTAAAAAATTTCAGCAAATACAGCTGCCCCAAATCAAACATGAATCCGTTTCCAAAGTCACCCATACCATACGAAATCTTTTCTTTCAGGCTAATATGCTCACCTGTCTTGTTGTCAGTTTGGACGCTCTCCTGCACGATAGGCACTCCCATACCTACACACTCCTCTATACTTGTAATTATTTTCACATATTCATTGATATCTACTTTGTTTTTCAATGGCTCTTGCCGGGAGTTTGGTACAAGCTCCTAGCAAGAGCTCCTTTTCTCTGAAGTTAGTGAGTTCTCACTTTAGAGAGTAGCATCACTTACTATGAACAACCGTTGGGAAGTTAAAATATTGCTCGGCGTTATTGTAGCAAATATTTTGTACCATGGCTCCGAGCAGTTCCAGATCCTCAGGGGCCTTGCCTTCCTGAACCCACGTTCCGATTAAATCGCAAAGGATACGGCGGAAATATTCATGACGTGTGTAGGATAGAAAGCTGCGGGAATCCGTCAGCATGCCAATAAAGCGGGACAGCACTCCGTAATTAGCCAGCAGCTTCATCTGCTCCTGCATGCCTTCGATATGGTCGTTAAACCACCATGCGGTACCAAACTGGATTTTCCCTACTGTACCGCCGGATTGGAAACTGCCTGCGAGACTTGCCAATACTGGATAGTCAACCG
This sequence comes from Paenibacillus sp. lzh-N1, assembly GCF_002872435.1. Lineage (NCBI taxonomy): Bacteria > Bacillati > Bacillota > Bacilli > Caryophanales > Paenibacillaceae > Paenibacillus > Paenibacillus sp. lzh-N1. Next base: position 5,122,111 of record NZ_CP025696.1, read on the forward strand.
AATTAAGCGAATACAAAATGGTTCTCGGCAATCCTCCTGCCAGTTCCTGTGCGTCCAGCAATGCTGCCAGTGGACGAGCGAGGGAGCCATCATTTACAGCATCATAGCCTGTATCCGGTCCCAATCGACGGAACATCGCAGTGTTGTTGTTACGCAGCGCATGAATATGGTACTGCATCGCCCAGCCGTGTTCTGCATACTGTTTGCCAAGGAAGACCAGAACGTACGACTTATATTTCGCCTCTTCCAAAGGAGTCACATGGCCTTCCTCCAGCGCCTTGCTAAATATGGCTGCTGCTTCCTCCGGTGTTGTTTCTTCAAAAACTACAGTATCCAGCGCATGATCAGATACCCGACCTCCGGCAGCATGAAAATGGCGCACCCGGCTTGCCAGCGCATTCAAAAATCCTTCAAACCCGGAAACATCCAATCCGCTGACTTCACCCAATCGAGCCACCCATGGCTGGAAGGTTTCACGATTAATTTCCAAAGCTTTGTCGGGGCGGAAACTTGGCAACACAGCTACTGGGAAATCGGTCAGCTTGCTAATTTGTTTGTGGTATTCGAGATGGTCGGTCGGATCATCCGTGGTGCACACCACAGTTACCTTTGAGTTCACAATCAAATCACGTGCCCCATAGCCCGGTCCTTGCAGCTTTTGGTTTACCTTTTCCCAGATCACAGGTGCGTTCTGTTCATTCAGCAACTCATAGACACCAAAAAAGCGTTGAAGCTCCAAATGCGTCCAATGGTACAGCGGGTTACCGATCAATGTAGGAACAGTTTTGGCCCAAGCCAGAAACTTGTCATAATCTTCACCATCACCCGTGATCAATCGCTCCTCGACCCCATTGGCCCGCATAAGTCTCCACTTGTAATGATCACCGTACAACCAAGCTTCCGTAATATTCTTGAATTTTTTATTTTCATAAATTTCTTGTGGACTTAAATGACAATGATAGTCAATAATCGGCATATCCTTGGCATACTGATGATACAAGGTTTCAGCCGTTGGATTGCTCAACAAAAAGTTTTCGTCTAAAAACGTTTTGGTCATTACTTTCTCATCCCTTCTATAATCATGTTTCTTAGCTATTTGTTAACGTTAACAAAAATGCCCGAGACACTACTTTCCTTTTAACAATTACATTGTCCATAGCAGTAAAAAATCCATATGATTTGTACAGGGCAATACAGCTATAATAAGATACCTGTACATCATGTCATACTGGTTTACTTCACCTTAAATTTAATGTTTACGTTAACAACAATTACATTGTAACCGCTATCCTTTGTAGAGGAAAGTGATTTTTATCATGTGAGCGGATAAAAATGATCTCCCCCCCCTTTGGGGAGATCTGTTCTTAACCCTTCTCGATAACCGAAACCACAAGAAAATTCCACAAATTTTAATTTCCACGATAAATCAAACTTTGAAAACGTTTTATATGATTTTCTTCTTTTTTCTGAAAATTTCTTTCTTGAAAATACCAGTTATTGTATTATAATTGCAATATACATCCATTGATTTACATTGAAAGTATTTCATTAATTTATTTCACAGACGAAGAAGAAGAGGTGGTAGCATTGAGTACAAAAGTGCAAGCTGTTGAAACTAAAACTATATCCGATACAAAAGGAGCCGACCTTGTTGTCGATTGCTTGATCAAGCAAGGGGTTACCCATATTTTTGGCATTCCAGGTGCCAAAATTGATTCTGTTTTTGATGTTCTTCAAGATCGGGGGCCCGAATTGATCGTATGTCGTCATGAACAAAATGCCGCCTTTATGGCAGCGGCGGTCGGTCGATTAACCGGTAAACCGGGCGTATGCATTGTTACCTCAGGTCCAGGCGCGTCTAACTTGGCGACAGGACTTGTCACCGCGAATGCAGAAAGTGATCCTGTCGTCGCCATTGCGGGTGCAGTCCCAAGATCCGAACGCTTGAAACGAACACATCAATCTATGGATAATGCCGGACTATTCGAACCCATCACCAAGTACAGTGTTGAAGTAGAACACCCCGATAATGTACCCGAAGCAATTGCTAATGCATTTCGGATTGCGACCTCAGCCCAGCCTGGAGCCACATTTGTCAGCCTGCCGCAGGACGTGTTGACTTCGTCATCCGAAGTAACAGCTATTGAGAAGGTTTCTCTTCCCCAACTCGGAACCGCACCCGCCGGACTTATCAAACAAGTCGCAGGCCAAATCAGAAAAGCCAAGCTGCCCGTACTTCTTCTAGGTATGAAAGCCAGCACGCCTGAAGCCACCGCCGCTATCCGTGCTCTCATTCGAGATACAGATCTGCCTGTTGTCGAAACCTTCCAGGCCGCCGGGGCCATCTCCCGTGAACTGGAAGACCACTATTTTGGAAGAGTGGGGCTGTTCCAAAATCAACCGGGTGATATGCTTCTTGGAGCCGCAGATCTGGTACTGACGATTGGCTATGATCCTATCGAATACGATCCAAAAAACTGGAACGTTCCAGCAAACCGAACACTCATTCATCTGGATGACCGTCAAGCAGATATTGATCATGATTATCAACCGGACTACGAGTTAATCGGGAATATAGGCCTGATTGTAAGTGGCCTTGCAGAAGAATTGCCTACCTTAAAGCTACCTAAATCCTCCTGCGACCAACTGGATCGTCTGCGCCATGATCTGAACGAGCAAGCAGCTGTTCCAGCACACAAGCACGATTTTCTGATTCATCCATTGCAATTTATTCGCACACTGCGCAGCCTGATTGATGATAGCGTCACAGTCACCTGTGATGTCGGTTCACACTACATTTGGATGGCACGTTATTTCCGTTCGTATGAACCGCGGCGTCTGCTATTCAGCAACGGAATGCAGACATTGGGCGTAGCACTGCCTTGGGGGATTGCTGCTACACTCGTCAACCCTGGTCAAAAAGTCGTTTCTATTTCTGGAGACGGAGGTTTCCTTTTTTCATCCATGGAGCTGGAAACCGCTGTACGCCTTAACTCTCCGCTTGTGCATATCGTATGGAGAGATGGTACCTATGACATGGTTGCCTTTCAACAGCAGATTAAATACGGCAGAACGTCTGGCGTAAAATTTGGAGATGTCGATGTTGTCAAATATGCAGAAAGTTTTGGGGCTACCGGATTACGCGTGCACTCTCCTGAAGAACTAGAAAGCGTATTGCAGCAGGCACTTCTTACGGATGGTCCTGTGGTCGTTGATATCCCGATTGACTATCAGGATAATGTCCAATTGGGACGCAAGCTGCTGCCAAACCAATTAAACTAGTCTTGACTACGGATCACTCGTGGCGGCTTTGTGACAATTAGGAAGTTTGAGGTTTTTTTAATGATTTTTTTGAGTTATTTATGTTATTTACTGAAATTTTACGTTTATTATTGAAAAAGAACAAAAATAAATGCATACAATTATAATAAGGAAGTGTATTGCCATGACCGTTGCAGAACTGGAAACCAAGCAAGAAACTGATCATGATATTTACCAAACGTCCACCATGCTTGCTTTATTAGATGGTCTTTATGACGGAGTTGTTGCCTTTGAGGAGTTGCAAAAGCACGGGGATTTCGGACTCGGTACCTTTGATCAACTGAATGGCGAGATGATCGCGTTCGATGGTGAATTTTATCACTTGCTTCCAGACGGTACGGCCCATCGCGTAAAACCGGAAGAAACCACTCCGTTTTCTACCGTCACCTTTTTCCGCGAAGATTTCACATATACTGTTGATCATCCCATGCATCGTGAAGAACTGGAAGCTCTGCTGCTAAAACTGTTTCCAAGCCGTAATCTGTTCTATGCATTCCGTATGGATGGCACTTTTCGTGAAGTAAAGACACGTACCGTGCCTCATCAAGTGAAGCCTTACAAACCTTTTATCGAAGCAACCAAGTCGCAGCCTACCTTTACTTTTAATGACGCTTCCGGCGTGATCACAGGCTTTTGGACCCCTGCTTATGCCCAAGGGATTGGAGTAGCCGGATTTCATCTCCATTTTATTAATGATGAACGCACTGGAGGCGGGCATGTTTTTGATTTTGTTGTCGACAAGTGCACAATTCGCATTTGCCAAAAATCCAATCTACATCTTGTGCTACCCGATACACCGGATTACTTGACCGCCAACCTGTCCAGAGAAAACCTGGAGAAAGAAATCGCTGTTACTGAGGGTGCGCAATAATCGCAGCATAGCTCATCCAGATACGGTCCTATAGCTAGACAATAAATAGCAAACGATCACAGTCAGATAAAGAGGCTTCATGCTCTCTGACTGTGATCTTTTTATGTAGGAAACGCATATACACAATGCACTTATGCCCTCGCTCCGGCCTACTTATTCCTCGATCTGGTCCAACTTATCAGCATAATATTGAATTGCACGGGAGTACTCCTGTATGGATATGTCAGCGGTCGTTTCAGCTAACTCCATGAGCAGCCCCTCCATGGCCTTCCCGTATTCTCCCAGATTATATAACACCATAGCGTAAAATACCCGAAACGGTCTGTAGTCCGAAAATTCGTTTATCCCGGTTTCCAGCCACGCTTTGGCTTTGTGGTATTCTCCCAGTACACGATATGTACTGCTTAATCCCAGGATGGCTCCTCTCCTGGATTCTGCGGATAGTGCCATACCTAGACTTTTTTCATAAAAGGGAACCGCCTCCCTCTCCAAGCCCAATGAGTCATGCGTTCAGGCTGTCTGATACCATAAGCTCCGCATCTTTAGGCTCCTGCTCCAGCGCCTCTAATAGAAGCTTACGCGCTTACTTGGCCTGTCCTGTATGTCTTAGCTGGCTGGCTTTTTCAATCATATGATCCATGCTAATTCCCCACTTTTTATTCTTTACTATTTCCTTAAAATACATGTTACCCGACATATGAATGCGATGTAAATGGAGGTGTGCCAAATATATGAAGCGCACAAAAAGACTCTCCGCTTAGGAGAGTCGCTATAATCCGTTGTTACGACTTATTTAACCTTCAACGATTCTGTACTCAATATTCCCGCTACGCGTTGCGTGTCGAAAATACGGGAAAGCTCCTCCACTGCTGTCAAGTACAGCAGTCCGTTGCCCTCCAGCTTAGGAGAATTGCCGAGTGGAATCGTGCGTTTGATGAGTTGGGCGTATAATTCCGGTTCGGTGAGTTCACGCTCAAAGCTTGCATTTGCCAGCTGTTTAATCAACGCCAATGCACCTGCTACGTGCGGAGTAGCCATCGAAGTTCCGCTAAAGGTCGCATATTTTCCGCCCGGAACGGTGGACAAAATATCTTCTCCTGGTGCAACCAAATCCACCTCATTATTAGAATTACTGAATTCTGAGGCATGTCTGTCAAAGTTGATAGCACCTACGCTGATTACTTCATTGTAGCAGCCGGGGTAGCCGAGCTCGTCCGTTCTATCGTCACCGTCTCCTTCATTTCCAGCTGCACAAATGACCAGGATTTGGCTGGCTACAGCCTTTTTTACTGCTTCATGAAGTTCAGGCACATCCTCAGGGCCGCCAAGCGACATCGAGATGATGTCTGCCTTTTGCTCAATCGCATAATAGATACCTTGGATAATCCAGTCATATTGACCGGAACCCTGCTTGTTTAGCACTTTGATGATGAGCAAATCCGCCTCCGGGGCGACACCTACGACACCATCCTCATTTTCCGCTGCCGCAATGGTTCCTGCCACATGTGTACCGTGACCGTTGTAATCCTTGAAAATTTCCGGATCACCTTCATCATCATCCGTGAAATTGCGGCCACCAATAATGCGCGCCTTCAGATCCGGATGGTCCGAATCACAGCCCGTGTCCAGCACCGCTACCTTTACTCCTCGGCCTCGAGTCTGGTTCCATACCGCAGGAGCCTGGATCAGCTCCACCCCTCGCGGTATTTCATTCACTTGTTGCTCCTGCTTGATCACTTGGTAAGGAATGATATGCACTTTACGTTCCATCTTATTCCCTCCTTCATGGATTCAATCGGAAACCATCCGTCTTTGAAACTTTGAAAACCTCTACTGTGTTCGAGGTTACTATATTCTAGCAATTTTTGAAAAGTTTGAACATCCCAATTTTCTTATTTTTGCAAAAAAATACAGACACCAACCAATTCAATCGGAAAATGTCTGCTCTAGTATCTCTATGACCTTTATGCTGATTCCGCTTGTAACTCAGCCTTAGATAACAGCGATTTGTGTTGCCATTTCCGGCCTTTCCAGCGTAAATAGTGAAAAATACCTCGTACCCATTCATCGCATGCATGTGCAATCCACACACCCAGCACACCATATCCCATATGAATGCCTAGCACATATGCTAACGGGATTTTAATCCCCCACATTGAAATGATGGCCATCATTAACGGGAACTGAACATCTCCTGCTGCTCGCAAGGAGTTAATGACCACGTGGTTAAACACACGGCCCGGCTCCAGCAATATACAGAACAACAAAATCGCTGCCCCTAATTGAATGATCGCTGGCTCATTCGTAAAGATTGCCATCACTTCATATCGGAAAAAGGATACAGCCACGATCACAGCAATCGTAATGACTAGTGACCATTTTAGGCTACGTAAAAGTTGATGATATGCTTTTTCCTTGTCTCCAGCTCCAATCAGGCGAGCCACAATAATTTCGGTTCCCTCGCCGACGGCCATTCCAAATACCATAAAAAAATACACAATCGTATTCGTATAGAAATGAGTTGCAATCGCTGTTGTACCCATAAAGCTGACAAATCGGGTCACCATCATTTGACTAAGCTGATAAGAAAGCCATTCCAGCCCGGCAGGAATACCAATTTTGAGGATCGCCACCAGCTTGCTCCATTGAAGCTGTACATAATATTGGATACGAATCGGCGCACTTACACGTTTGTACAGCAGGATAAAAATCCACACACATGCTACGACGCGGCTAATAACCGTTGAAATCGCTGCTCCCGCCACTCCCATTTGCGGCAGACCAAACCAGCCGTATATGAGCAATGCATTCCCCACAACATGCAATATGTTCATGCCGATACCTACGATCATCGTATCTTTGGTAAAACCATGCGAGCGAATGACCGGTCCTGCGGTTAGCATAAGGGCTTCCAGAAACAGCGAACCCCCTGCCAGCATCATATAGATTTCTGCATTTTCCTTGATTGTCGGAGTAATATGGTAGAAGGATAATAAAAAATCCCGGCTTACGATAAACATCAAACTTAGCGCCAGGCCAAATACCAGATTAAAGGTTAGTGCCGATGCGGTAACACGGCTTGCGTCCACATGCTTTTGCGCACCCAATAACTGAGCAATGATCACACCTACTCCAAGACCAAGTAGATTGAAGAGTATAATCGTAAATTCAATCAACTGTCTGGATACACCGACAGCCGATACAACCTCATCTGAAACATGGCTCAGCATGAATGTATCCACGCTACCCATCAAAATATGAAACAGCATTTCTATGAAGATCGGCCAAGTAATTGCGAAAACCGTCATCGTTTTGACGGCCTGCGCTTGCTTGGAGCCACTTTCCTGCGACAATGACATACTTCTGTATTCCTCCGCTCCCGTATGTAAAATCAAAATTTGCTCATCATTTTTTGATAACGCTTACTCATTCATAAAAAGTCATATGTTTTTTAGCATTTTTATAATATTCCAAGCGATCCTGCAATTGTCCTGTGTGGAATTCGAACTTATGTCCATCTGGATCTGTAAAATAGACTGATCTTTTATCCTGTTCATTCCGCTCCCGTCCAGGCAAAATGGTGACATTAAGTGTTCTCAGCTTGTTAAGCATACTTTCAAAATCCGCTTCCGCTACCGAAAATGCAATATGCGTGTAGGAATGATGAATTTCATTTCTCGGAATATCCTCTTCCACATTGAGAGCCAACCACATTCCTAGACAATCCAGATAAGCCAGCTTACGTCCTTTAACGAGTAGTTTTCCATCTAGTACATTCTGATAGAATTGTATAGACTTCTCCAAATTAGACACTGAAAAGCAAATGTGATTCCATCCTTGTATATTCATGCTTTCTATTCCTTTCAGCGAACCCTGTTCAGCCAGTAGTTCCACGCTTCTGTATATTGGCCTAAATCTCCCGGATGATGGCGAATGCAGGTAGCTATCCGAAAGTATAATCCCTGTAACACTTCCCTGTTCAGCTCATATTCCCCTGTCATCTCTGGCCTAAGCGTCTCTACCGCTGGCAAAATGGTATCGATGGTCAGCCTATCCGGTGAAGAACAAAAGGCGTATATCAAATCATACAGAGGCTCTCCCACTACTGGATCAGGATCAATAATACCTGTCAATGTACCATTTTCGACAAACACAAAATTATGTACTCCGAAATCGCCATGAAGCAAATATTTAAGATTCCGTTGCGGCGATCCGGCCACAAGAGTATGGACGAACCGATGATTCTCTGGGGGTAAAACGTCTTGTATAATCTTTTCGGATTCTTTTGTTCTGTGAAGCAGAAAATCTCTCCATTCCACAAACGGATGATCCGAATAACCATACTCGCGTTCTTCTCCAAGGGATTTGTAGTGTGCAATGACTTCTGTCGCCAGACTGAGCAGCAAATCACCCTTATTTCCTTCACTATATTGCCTAGTGAATCCTGGCTTGAACGCATATACCAAATAACGATGCAGGGAATCTACATAAATCACTCGAGATAGCTTCTCAATCTGTGCATAGGTAAGTAAAAATTCTGCCTCGGCTTTTACAATCGCGGGATCATTTTGCTTAATTACATATCGTGGTCTGGTACCGTCCATAACAACAACCACTTCACTCGAAGTTCCGCCAGTCAGCGGTTTGAGATTTTGCATATGGCTTTCAAGCACGCCTGCTTCATAAAGCTCAATCAGGATGAATTGAATGTCCATGTAAAACCTCCCTATGCATCTGATCCATAAATAATGCGGCTGGCGCTTCGGATTGCTGATCTAGCCCACCTGTTCGCCAGCCGTTCTTTCCCTAAAAATAGATTTTTTCATGCTCCGCATAGATTTCAAGCGCCCGCTCCATCTTATGGACATAGGTCTCATCCTGACTGGTGCATAGAAAAGTGACGTGTCCCTCCTGCGGTTGACCCACTTTTACCGGTGATGCCAGCAAATTACGCTCGGACAGCACCTGTTTCAAGCGTTTGACCGTTCCGTGGCTCCCATCAATGAGCTGAATATGAGAAGGCAGCAGTTCTCTCAAAATTTCCTTATAGAATGGATAATGTGTACATCCCAATACGACCGTACCATAAATATCTAGATTAAACGAAGACAGCTTATGGTTAAAATAATTGAACAATTCTGCTTGGTCAAAATTCAACTGTTCGCAATATTGTACTAGCTCCGGCAAAGGCAGTGAGTCCACACTTCCATGATCGTCAACTCTGGATACCAGTGCTGCATAACCAGATTGTTTTAAAGTCAACGGTGTCGCCAGCACCAGAACTCTTTTACCATTGGCACGGTTCATCTCGACCGCTGGTTTCACTGCTGGTTCCATTCCGATAATCGGAAATTTATATTCCTTCCTTAGCTCTGCTACCGCGATACTTGTAGCCGTATTGCAGGCAATCACCAATGCCTTAATATCCTCTTTTAGAATCGTTTGTACCGAAGCCTTGACATAACCAAGCACCTCTTGGGGTGTTTTCGTTCCGTAAGGAACATGAAGCGTATCCGCCATGTAAACAAAATTTTCGTTTGGCAAACGTCTTAGCGCCTCAGACAATACTGTAATTCCACCCAATCCCGAATCAAAAAAACCTATCTTCAAGCTACTCACCTTTTTTCGTTCAACTATGGTGTTATATCTTGCTGGCACCATGTTCATTTCCTTCTTCGCCTATCCAAGCATTCTCTTCATTAGACTTTACATTTAAATTTTACCGCAAAAATGATATTTTGCAAAAGAAACACGCAAATTTTACAGTGTAAAAAATAAAGTAGCTGTCCAAAGTAAATTTAATATAGAAGTGTTGACAGATATTATCTTTATATTGTAATATTACGTGGTAACTTACTAACTAAACTTACTTATTCAACTTACTTAGGGGGAAATAAAATCATGTCTAAAGTATTATTTGTCAAAGCTAATGATCGTACAGCTGAAGAATCCGCAACAGTTAAATTGTATAACGCATTCGTGGAAAGCTACAAGTCTTCTCACCCATCTGATGAAATCACTGAGCTGGACCTGTTCTCCGTCGAACTTCCTTATCTGAACGCTAACATGATCAACGGTACGTTCAAATCCGCAAGAGGCATGGAGCTGAGTGCAGAAGAAGCTCGCCTGGCAAACATCGCTAATGGTTACCTGGATCAATTCTTGGCAGCAGACAAAGTCGTATTTGCTTTCCCACTCTGGAATATGACTATTCCAGCTGTACTGCACACATACATTGACTACCTGAACCAAGCTGGTAAAACATTCAAATACACTGCTGAAGGTCCTGTAGGTCTTGTAACTGACACTAAAGTAGCCCTGTTGAATGCAAGAGGCGGCGTCTATTCCGAAGGGCCTGCTGCTGCTGCTGAAATGTCTTTGAACTTCATGAGTAACATCTTAACCTTCTTCGGCGTAAAAGACATCGTGAAGGTTGTACTGGAAGGACATAACCAAGCTCCTGACCAAGCACAAGAGATCGTTGCTTCTGCCGTACAACGTGCAGTAGACGCAGCAAAATCGTTCTAATTATATATATGAAGAGAAGAGGATATCCGCACCCTTTATGGGATGGATATCCTCTTTTTTTGTTACAAAATATAAAAAACACGTACTTCCCTGATCTGTGATCAAGTAAGAAGTACGTGTCTGTATAAGCTTATTGTTTAAGGAATGAACTGCTGCACGATTTTTACAACCTTACCGTCACGAAGCGTAACATGGTATGGAAATTGGCTGAGGTCCAGAACATCCTTTTTGGCAAAATCCTTCTCAAATTGTGCCAAAGGAATGGATTCGTTCCATTGCACGTCTGTATCTTCTATATTCCCTGTGTGATCATAAATCTGCACCTCTACCGAAGCATCTGGTGCAACCTGATACACGTCATTTTGCACGGAATTGTTTACGATGTAGTAGCCATCCGGCGCTCCGTCCAATCCTGTATTTCCTTCATGCTCCACAAATGCTTTGTCTGCTGCTGCTCCTTCGTACCATTCAATCGGATCTGCTGACAAATAAATTTGTCCATCGCGAATGTCCATTTGGTTTATATATACGGTCTCCTGATTTTCAGCATCTGCAACAGGTGTGTAGCCTTGTGCTGTTGCCCCTGCCGTCGTAATCAGCATCATCATCAAAGTCAATACGGTCCATTTCGAAGCTAATTTCATCATGTCTGATCTCTCCTTGCCGTTTGGGTATGTACACGGTGTCTGTAAGCTTCATTACCCTTGTGTACCTATCATAAACTTTGAACGGTTAAAAAGTGTATCAGATACATAAAAAATAAGTTACGATTTTTTAAGACTTGGTCTTAAAACTTGATGACATGTCCTATTTACCTTTGTTATTTTAGTAATCCCACCTGACGTGCCTGTTCCTCAGTGAGAATAAACTCTTCATTTTGCCATACCTCATCCTCTTTGGTTACAGCAAACATCCCCATAATCTCTGTCCAGATTCCTTTGTCGGCGGCTTCCTTTTGTGTAATGATTATTTTCATTTGAATCCCTCTCTCTTTTTAGAACACGTGCAATGTTTGTAGCCCACTGCGCAAATAGATGGTTTCTCCGATCGCTGCTCCAAACCCATCTGTCCGCTTCGTACTCAGCTTATCCTTGTCATCCTCATTTTTCATAAGTTTGTCTCAAAACAACAACCATCTAGCAAACTAGTACCGATGCTCAGGCTAAAATGTAAATTTTCATATTAAATATCCAACTTCTATATGGAGTCACAGTGCCTGTCCTAAATTTACAAATGGGATAACTGTTCTGCTTATAACATATGTACCCTTTTCTTACCGAAATTATTCGTATCTTATTTGTGATCTTAAAACTTCAGAATAATTTTGTAGGCAATGACCTTTCTTAGAAGTGACTAAGCGCTAAAATAAAAACGGCTGCAGGTTATCCTACGAGCCGTTTCTACTAATAAATTTTTATGCCTGGTTAATTCACCGAAATCATCAACATATGCATATTCATTTTTTCTGTATAAACAAATGGTTGCCAACAGAAATAAAGCAGCGGAGAGGACGGAATTGTTATGAAGAAGCGGAGTATTCGCCTTTGTCCCCGGATTTCTCCCCTTGAACATACAACCAAGAAATCCGGGGGCAACAGCGATCGGAAGAATAATCCGTTCTCGTAGCGAACACAAGCCGCATACCGTCACTTTAGCAATCCGCATGATATAGAAGTTGCCCTATTTTTACACGGAAAAGTAAAAAGGCTGCACGCATACTGGTTTGGACACAGTTACTTGTTGTCCAGTGTAGGTCAAGCGACCGCTTGCTTTGTCCACTTTGAAGGTAACAATATTGTTGGTGTCGCGGTTAGCCACGAGCATATAGTCACCATTAGGTGTCAAAGCAAAATGACGCGGATGCTCGCCTTCGGCAGATACATGCTCAACCAAGCTCAACTTGCCAGTGGCTCCATCTACAGCGTACACCACGATGCTATCATGTCCACGGTTGGAACCGTACAGATAAGCGCCATCCTGTGAAATCGCAATTTCTGCAGTTGTGTTTTCGCCAGTAAAGTCAGACGGCAATGTCGGTACGCTCTCAAGCTCAGTAAGCTTGCCAGCTTCTGCATCATATGCGAAAGAAGTAATGGAAGAATCCACTTCATTAATAACAAAAGCAAATTTACCGTTCGGGTGGAACGTCAAGTGACGTGGGCCTGCACCTGCATGGGTTTTCGTTTCACCGTGCAGCACCAGTTGCCCTTTGCTGTCATCAATGGTATAAATACGGATCAGATCCAGTCCAAGATCTTGTACGAACAGGAAGCGGCCGTCCGGGCTAAAGAAACTGGAATGTGGATGTGGACGATCCTGACGCTCAGGATGCGCTCCTTTGCCCTCGTGCTGTTTTACATCCAGCAATTCACCGATACGCCCATCCTCAGTCAGAGATACCAGTCCTACCATACCTCCGTGGTAGCTGACTACAATCAGGTAACGATCGGATGGATCACGTTGAATGTGGCATGTTGTGGAGCCTACGTTTTCCGCACGATTCAGCAAAGTAAATGTGCCTTTAACCGGGTCAATTTCAAAAGCAGAGGCTTCGCCTACCTTCGCTCCTGCAGCGGAAGTCGTCTCGCCAATGGAATACAGCTTCCGATTTTTAACGTCTACATTGAGGAATGTAGGATTTTTCAAGCCGGAGAACTCATCCTGTAGTGTCAGGGCTCCTGTCTGTTCATTAAAAGTATACGAATAAACTCCGTTACCTTCCAATTCGGCGTAAGAGCCTGCGAATACGAGCAATTTTTGTTGTGCTGTCATGGTTGTGTCCTCCTTGGATTAAAAAATGATGGGCAATTGGAATGATTGCTCCTATTACAGATACTGTTTTAAGAGTCGCGCTCCACCACAGGTTCTGTAGACAATGCTACATTGCCTGCTACAGCACGCGAGATCATGCATGAGGTTTCAGCCTGCTCTGCAAGGCGCAATGCTTGTTCGACTTGCGATTCTGTTGCATCGACGGACAATAGAACTCGTGGACGATGCACGATTCGGCGATATGTAAAAATGTTGTTCGTTACTTCGACAATCCCTTCGGATTCCAGTGCCAGTGATGCCACCGGGAGACTGGCACGCTCCATCATCGCCGCCAAAGTAATCAGATAGCAGGTAGCAGCTGCACCGAGTAGCATTTCATCCGGATTGGTGCCCACACCAGGGCCTCCCATCTCAGCCGGAATCGAAATCGCTGTCCGCAACTGTCCGGCCTCAATACGCCCATCGCTGTTGCGTCCCCCGTTCCAGTCTGCCTTGAGCAGAAAGGTATGCTCCATTTCAGGTCACTCCTCTCTCTTGTATTATGAATGTTTACACAGGTGAATGTAAAGGTTAGTCAATCTCCTGATTTTTAGTTTCGGTACCCAGCAACCATACAGCTGCTGCTCCGATCAGGATCGCTACGAAAAAAATCGCAAAGATAGATGGTAACGCTATGCCTTGTCCTACGAGTATACCTACCACAAAAGGCCCGATCACGCCGCCAATACGGCCAAATGCAGCTGCCATACCCACACCGGTAGAACGAGCAGACGTTGGGTACAGCTCCGGGGTATAAGCATACATGGCTCCCCATGCACCGAGATTAAAGAAAGACAGGCAGATACCAGCAGCCAACAACATCCCTGCCGTTTCCGATGTTCCAAACCAAATAGCGGACACTGCCGTGAGCAACAAGTAGATGATCAGTACAAATTTGCGACCCAGCTTTTCAATCAAATAGGCAGCGGTAAAATAACCTGGTAATTGTGCAAGTGTCATGATTAGGACATACTCAAAGCTTTTAACCAGCTCAAATCCCTTCATAAACATCATGCTTGGCAGCCACAGGAACATGCCATAATATGAAAATACAACTGTAAACCATAAAATCCACAGCATTAGCGTAGACTTGCGATGGGGTCCCGACCAAATCGAAGCCAATCGTGCACGCAGCGGAAGTTTGACGCTTTGCTGCTTATAACGCGGTGAATCATCAATAGCTCTGCGCAGATAAAGAGCGTACAGCGCAGGTACTGCGCCGAGAATAAATGCCATTTGCCAACCGTATTTCGGAATAACAAAATAAGCAATAAGAGCCGAAAGAATCCAGCCTGCCGCCCAAAAGCTTTCCAGCAGCACAACTGCTCTTCCTCGTTCTTTTACAGGCACTGATTCTGACACCAGCGTCGAAGCAACAGGCAATTCCCCGCCCAAGCCTGCACCAGCAATAAAACGCAGCACCAGCAGCATTCCGAGACCTGTCGCCAAAGCTGACAAGCCACTGGCTACGGAAAAAATCAGCAGGGTCCACACTAAAATAGCGCGTCTACCGTAACGATCTGCCAAAATCCCTGCCAAGGCGGCTCCAAACACCATTCCTATTGAATTCATCGCAGTCAGCAGACCAATCTGCTCAGATCCCAGATGCCACTCCTTAGCCAAAGCTGCCACTATAAATGAAAGCAGTCCCACATCCATAGCATCAAACAGCCAGCTAAGGCCTGCGCTAAATAGCAATTTTCTTTTTTTAGCTGGGGGTAATGAAGTTAATTCACTCATGATTCGCTCTCCCTTAAAAATGCATCGTATGTAGACGTATATTCAGGTGTCTTGTCACCTGTAGCCCAGCATCTATTGTACCGCAAGCTTCCTGAATCTGCGAGCTTTTTTATGCAAAAAAAACGGAAGATTGCCTACGGCAATTCTCCCGCCTTCTGGAACCTGTCAGTTACCGGTTTTGGACCAGACCGATGATCGTCACCATGAGCACCAGCAGCTGGATGAGTGTATCGTTACTCATTCCAATCGCCTCCATCCCATATGAGATACTCCTTCGGCCGTTTCCCCTCTCCCCGGATTATGACGCTTGTTCCCCAATACATACCTATGCAGGTGGCGGGAATCTTATGATCAATAATGGATACAAATCTTCATACATTTAAGGTTTAATCCAGGACCACTGCAAATCCATTTCCTGAATGCATTCACGGCTATCATGTTCATCATTGGCCACCAGCGGGGTCACCGGATAGATGCTCATATCACCTTGCTCATACGTGCGCAATAAGGGCAGCAGCTCATCAATGTTCTGGATCGACGGATCTAGCCATGAATCTATTTGCTCTGCTTCCAAAATAGCGGGCATCCGGCTGTCAAATTCACGTATATCCGTATTGGCCTGAACTGTCATCATCGTACAGGTGCGTAACGGCTCTTTTCTGCTATCCTGCCATATTTCATATAGCCCAGCGACCGCAAACATTTTCTGTTCCGGCAGTACCACTCGGACGGCACACATGCGTTTGCCTAATTTTCGCCAATAATAAAATCCATTGCAAGGAATAATACAACGGCGGGTTTCCGCCATCTTGCAATAACTAGGATTTACCCGAACGGTATTCAGGTCTGCATTGACACAATCCTTGCCCCAATAGGGAATAAATCCCCAGCGAAATTCATCAAGCACCCGTTCTCCATCCTGATGCAGCACAATTGGAACATGCTGGGTGGGACTCATGTTATAACGTGTTTTATAATAATACATCACACGTTGTATACCAAAATGATCCTTTACCTCATCCAAATCAGCCGATAACGAAAATCTTTTGCACATATGCAAGTCATCCTTCCGCCTTTTTTTACCTATTGTGCGGATATACAAGGAAAAATATGCATAAGCGAGGATTTTACAAAAACCTGATGATCAAAAATATATAGCAATATCCCCGCAGTCAGAAAGCTACGGGGATAAATTCTAACTTATAACGTTTTTACTTCTTTTCTACAGCGTGACCGCCAAATTCATTACGCAGCGCAGCAACTACTTTTCCGTTGAATGTATCGACATCCAGCGAACGGTAGCGCATCAGCAAGGACAAGGCAATGACCGGAGTTGCTGCCTGAAGGTCCAGCGCTTCCTCGACCGTCCATTTACCTTCACCGGAAGAGTGCATAACTCCGCGAATTTCGTCCAGGTTTGCATCTTTGGAAAATGCGCGTTCAGTCAAGCCCATCAGCCAAGAGCGGATAACGGAACCGTTGTTCCACACACGCGCTACTTGTTCATAATCAAAGTCAAAGTTGCTTTTCTCCAGCACTTCAAAACCTTCACCGATGGAAGCCATCATACCGTATTCCACACCGTTATGAACCATTTTCAGGAAATGTCCGCTACCAGATTTACCAGCATACAAATATCCATTTTCCACCGCTGTATCGCGGAAAATCGGCTCAACAACCGCCCAAGCTTCTGGATCGCCACCGATCATGTAACAAGCGCCATTGCGTGCACCTTCCATCCCGCCGGAAGTTCCTGCATCCATAAAGCTGATACCGTATTCTTTCAGACGAGCATGGCGAGCAATGGACTCTTTGTAATGAGAATTTCCGCCTTCAATAATGATGTCCCCTTTGGACAACATTGGTTGAAGCTGATCCAGCACAGAATCCACGATTTGGTGAGGAACCATGATCCACAGTACTCTAGGGGATTGAGTTGCTTGCACAAGCTCTTCCAAAGTAGAAGCACCTGCAGCTCCATACTCCTTCATTTCTTGGATTGCAGCTGCATTAACGTCGTAAGCTACAACTTCGTGCTTATGATCGATTAAGTTTTTACCAAGATTCAAACCCATTTTTCCCAAACCAATTAATCCTACTTGCATTATAAAGGCCTCCTGCCGTAGCAAAAATATATTTCTGTACAAACTTTTTTTGTTGGACTAAGCACGAACGACTGCTTTTTCAGAGCTTTCGGACTTTTCGTCCAACCACCATGTAAAGCCTTGTTCTTCCAACAATTGATCTGAAGCTTCTGGACCGTAAGAGCCTGCCGCATATGTGTGAAGCGGGACTTCGCCACGGGTAAAAGCTTCGAGTACGGGTTGAACCCACACCCATGAAAGCTCCACTTCATTCCAATGAGCAAAGAAGGTGGAGTCGCCGCGCAGCGCATCAAAGATGAGGCGTTCATAAGCTTCTGGGACATCCTTGGCCTCGGAATGATAATTCATCAGAACCGTCTCCAGCTGACCATTGTTCAGCGGATCTCTACTGTTCAGACGGAGCGTTACCTTTTCATCCGGGTTAACATGAATGATCAGCAAGTTCGGATCGGTCGGCTGCCCTTGAGCAGCATAAAGATCTGTATTGTCTTTTTTGAATTCCACAACGATGCGAGTGGATTTTTCTTTCATGCGTTTGCCGGTACGAATATAGAACGGAACACCCGACCATTGTTCATTGTCAATCCAAAGGCGAGCTGAAATGAACGTATCATTTTGCGAATCAGGTCCAATGTCCGGCTCCTCTTTATAGGAAGGAACTGCTTTTCCGTTGATCTCACCTGCGGTATATTGTCCTCTAACCACGTTGGAAGCAATATCAGAAGGATCAAGGGCACGAAGCGCGTCCATCACCTTACTTTTTTCATCCCGCACTTGGTCAGCCGTGATATGTCCCGGCTTGTTCATAGCCGTCATCATCAACACCTGCAGCATGTGATTTTGCACCATATCACGAATAGCACCGGAGTGATCGTAGTATCCTGCTCGCTCCTCTACGCCTACAGTCTCAGAAGCGGTAATTTGCACATTGGCAATGTACTGATTGTTCCAAACCCCTTGAAGCAATGGATTAGCAAATTTTAAAGCTTCCAGGTTTTGAACCATGGGCTTACCTAAGTAATGGTCAATACGATAAATCTCATCCTCAGCAAAGGTTCTGCTCAGGCGATCATTCAGCTCGCGTGCCGATTCCAAATCATGCCCAAATGGTTTTTCGATAATAAGTCGTTTCCAACCCTTTGTTTCAGCCAAACCACTTTCCCGAATATTGTGGGCAATCACATCAAAAAATTCCGGTGCCACCGATAAGTAAAACATGCGGTTCCCCGGAATTCCCAAGTCATTTTCACGTTGCTCAGCAAGCTGTAGCAGCTTTTTATAATCTTCCGGGTGGTTAACGTTCAATGCACAGTAACGGAAAGCACTTAAGAACTGATCCATCTGTGCACGGTCATCATTCACATGTCTGGAAAAATCCTTAATAGATTGCTCTACATTACTTTGAAATTGTTCGTCCGCCACTTCACGACGCCCCATCCCAATTACAGAAAAGGAAGCCGGAATTTTACCTTCTACAAACAAATTATACAAGGCAGGGTAAATTTTGCGTTTAGCCAAATCCCCCGTCGCTCCAAATAAGACAAATGTCATTGAATCCATGAAATATTCCTTCTTCCCATTATAAAAGATGAGGTTATTAAAAGTTACCTGAGGAATTAACGTAACCCATAATACACCCAAAATAAGGGGCAAGTCAATCAAATTTTAGCGAAATCGTGAACATTCGATATATCCTGTAATGATAACGTTTTCTGTGGTATGATTGACGATAGGAAAGAGAAAAAACTGTTAAAATTGTCACAGTTGATACAATGCATTATAGTTACTATTGGTATACAGAGTTACTTTTAGTATACTGTTTAAAACAACAATGAAATTGAGGGGATTCAGATGAGCGACGACAGGCAGCCTAAGCTTTTGTGCGGTAAGGTGGAACAGTCCTTTCAGATCATCAGCAAAAAATGGACCGCTCTCATCATTCATACTTTGATGGAACATCCCAAACGATTTAGTGAAATTCAAGTTTCCATACCTGATCTTAGCAAACGCATGCTGAACGAGCGCATCAAGGAACTAGAGCTTTCCGGCCTAATCCTTCGCAATGTCATCACAGAGCGGCCTGTGCGGACCGAATATTCGCTGACACGTAAGGGTAAAGAGCTAGGTGATGCATTGAATGGTGTGGAGAGCTGGGCCGAAAGATGGCTCTAAATCGCTAACAGGAGATCGCCAATTACGCTCTCCTGTTATTGTGTTACTCCATGTGGATCATAATACAAGCAATAGGACGAAAATAATGGGACAACCGCGCAGTAGCTCATGTTTTTAGATATGAGCCAGGAAAGGATGAGACCGATGGCATTTGGCATTACCCGGCAGGAACTGATGAGCTGGAAAAGAGAGGTCAGTCGTGGCCAGATTGCTTTTCTAACGCATTACTGGCTGGATGACCGCTTTCCAGGCATTACAACTGTCACCAAGGTGGGGTGCTCTGACTTGGATAAGCTGCGCTTATGGTGCAAGCATAACGGATTGGACCCCCAATATATACATCAGCGTCAGCCCTATCCTCATTTTGATCTCATCGGTAACAAACAGACGGAAATTTTACGCAAGTATGGCATGAGCGATCAATTAAGACGCTTCGAGCCTCATCTTCACCCTAGTACACGCCCATCGTTCTAAACCGCAGCTCTCAGAGTTGCGGTATTTTTGTTTTCATACCAGATAATACCTTGTGTATCCAGATCGCTGACATAGCTCCTTCTCCCATCGCAACCGTCGCTTGCTCGGCATGAGCCCCTAAGTCCCCGGCCACCCATACATTTTCCACGTTTGTCATTTTGCTGCGGGGATGCGTCTCAATATGCTTGTTGTGCAGCAGATGTACGCCCAGTTGCTCCGCCAGCTCTGAATGAACATGGTTGCTTCCAAAGGCTAAGAACCCCCGCTCTGCTCCAATCACTTGTCCGTCAGCCAGCCGTACTCCTTCAAAACAGCCCGGTTGTCCCGTGATAATCTCAGAAATGGCTGCTTCCTTATATTCAATCCCTTTTTCCCGCAGCTTCACGATCAGCTCGTCCGGTACTTCTGAACGCTCATGATTGACATAGACAAGGTGATCTGTACGTGCTGACAAAATCAAGGCCATGGAAGCTCCCGCTTTGCCCGCCCCCATGACGACTGTACTGCGATCCTGAACCTCATACCCGTCACAGTCCTGGCACACATACACACTGTTGCCCAGGCAGGCTTGTAGCCCTTCCAGCTTTGGAAAGCGATCCGTCAGCCCTGTGGCCAATAGCAGCGTTTTTGACGTATATACTGCCCCTGCCTCCACTTCAATGTCAAAAAGCTCATCTCTCTTGGTCGCTTTTACCGCCTTGCCATCAACAAATTCAGTGCCAAGCTTCATGGCTTCACTACGTCCAAGCCCTCGTAGCTCTTCACCAGAAATCCCGTCAGGAAAACCCAAAATGTTATGATACTGATGGCACAGCGTAGATCGACCATAGCCCGAATCTATCACCAGCACCCGATGACTGCTGTATCTGCCCAATTGAATTGCTGCTTGCAATCCGGCGATTCCCCCACCGACAATAATGCAATCGTATTTCATGTCCTAATTCCTCCTTCAAATACGCGCAAATGCTAAACATCTGCCAAAAAAAGCAATCACACTTATGTAAACTTCTCATTCAATTTCAAACATAATATCACCTACTTACGGATGAATTAACCTCTCTTCTTCATATATCCAAATGGTTACATAACCAAAAAATGAAACGACAAACAGCACTACGGATAATCCGCAGTGCTGTATTCAGGTTAAACCTGAAAAATCATACTATTATGATCATTATTTAAATGTTTTTACGCGTTCTTCAATAGGTTGGAATTCCTTGTCACCTGGTTGGAATGTCGGTTTACCAAATGGCATTTCAGCAATCAGTTTCCAATGCTCAGGAATGTTCCATTCGTTTTTCACTTTTTCGTCGATCAAAGGATTATAGTGCTGAAGGGATGCACCCAGTCCTTCTTGCTCCAAAGCCGTCCATACAACCAGTTGCAGCATACCGTTAGATTGATTGGCCCAGATTGGGAAATTGTCCGCATACGCTTCAAATTGTTGTTGCAGACCAGCTATCACGTTGTTGTCTTCAAAGAACAACACTGTTCCATAACCGCTGCGGAAACCGTTCATTTTCTCAGCAGTAGATTTGAATTGTTCTTCATTGCCTACCACTTCCCGCAAAATATCTTCTGTAATATTCCACAGTTTGTCATGATGCTCTCCGAGCAACACTACAGCCCGTGAAGTTTGGGAGTTGAAAGAAGTAGGTGTATACTTCACAGCTTCCTCTACGATCTCTTGAATCCGTTGGTCAGAAATTACTTGTTCTTTGCTAATGCCATAATAGGAGCGTCTGTCTTTCAGCGCTGTGAAGAAGTCTTTAGTCATTTTGTTACCTCCTGAGAAAAATTAATTACTTTTCGTAACTTAATATACATCCTACATATCTTAAAGTCAAGAGATTTCTTTTTAAATATTACCAGTTGGTTGAAAATTATACGCCGTCCTTATATTTTTTCTCACTGGAAGAGGTGTGCTTGGTTGCATCCTTGTCTCTTTCCTCCTGTCTTTCCATCTTTAAATCCTCTACGGGAATGGCATCTACCGTCTGTTCAATTTCAAAACGGTCAAACAAGCTTTCCTGCTCTGTCGGATACTGCTCGGCATGATCACGATTGATCGGCTGCTCCTGATGTTTAGACTCTGTTGTTCCTTTCCCCGTCTGGCTTTTTTGCTCATTCTTACCATGCAGATTATCTTCAAATGGGGTCATCTTTCTTCCCTCCCTATCGGATTGTGTCCACAGTATACTTTTACCTTTCAGGTCGGGGATTAAACGCAAAAAAGAGAAAATCTCCGAAAGATTTTCTCTACTCATGTTCTTATTAATAGTTGACTGGATTATTGCGAGCTGGATTTACGTGTACACTCATGAAAAAGATGAGGCTCCAGCTTCTCTCCCGCTACGAGCTTCTGCACCAGCTCTGTACCTGAGGCCGGAGTCATTTGACCATACCAATCCCCTTGCGGATATACGATTACAACCGCCGCATCATGACAGCGACCATTACAACGAGTTCTGGTTGTGTGAATATATGCTTCTGCATGTTGTTTACGAATTTCATCCCGAATTGCTTGGGTAACTTCTTCACCCTCATGTCGCATACATGTGCCTCCATTACAAATCAACACATGATACTTCATAGGTTCTAAATCAAAAATAGCCATAGCTTCCCCTTTAATCAACAGTTGTTGGTTTTTAAATCAATGTTTATCTGGATAAAGAACAAGCTGTGCTTCCATCTGCCCGTCTTCAATCGTCAGCACGATAAATGAATATTCGTCTTCACCGCGTTTGTCCGTCGGAGACCCCGGATTAAGGACAAGCAGATTATCTATCTTTTTGACCACAGGAATATGAGAATGTCCAAAAATCAGGCAATCCAGCGTTTCTCCCTTAAACGTATTCAGTGCTATATTTTCTGTCGAGCCGCGCCAGCCGTGACCATGAACCATACCAATCCGCTTGCCTTGGGCTTCAACAATGCGTTGATAGCCTAGACGCTCCACGATGTCGGTTCCATCATTGTTTCCGGCAATGCCTTGTACAGGCGCAAATTCAGCTAGACGTTCATATACGAACCAATCCGTCCAGTCTCCAGCATGGAGAATGAGGTCACTGCCTTTTAGCTCCTGTACAAGCCGACTAGGCAGCGTTTTGCTTCTATGTGGCATATGGGTGTCTGAAAGTACGATGATTTTCATATCATTTCTCCTTACTGGCGTCTTTTACACGGATGAACTTTGTTGTCCAACCCGCTGTTTGAGAGCCTGCTCCAGATCTCGCAACGTAACAGTTTCGAAAAACGCCTGTATTTTCTGCTCTGCCACGGTGTATAAACCATCCAACAAAGCGTCTATGTTCCTACCAACCTCGCAATTACAGTTGCTGTCGGTATGGATGGCGAACAGCGGGCCTTCATCCTTGGTCGCTTCATAGATCATTTTCAGATTGATGTTTGAACTCGACATGCTTAGACGAAAGCCGCGCGCTCCCGGTGACGAATCCACCAGACCAGCTTGCTTGAGTCGGCTCATAATTCTTCTCACAACTACCGGGTTGGTATTAATGCTGGAAGCAATAAGTGACGAAGTCATTCGCTCGGGTGCCCCTTCAGCCAGAAGAAGCAGACAATGGATACTAACGGAAAAATGGGTACTCATGTTAACCACCTTTATATGTGTGCCTCATTAAATGTTTGATAAAATGCATGTTTCCATCATACCACATTAGAGGCAGCGACACAGTGCTTACTACTCCTTACTCTGGAAAATAGTCATTTTCCGGGCGTACTCGCACTTTTAATTGGCGCACACTATATTCCAACTGCTTAATGATATCCTCCAGTTGACGACGGTCAAGTGCATTAAAGTCGGCTGCAGGCTTGGGTGCATTTTTCAAATCACGTATGGTTGCCTGCTGCTCCTGCCACTTGTCCATCAGGTCGGCTATATTGGCATAAAAGCGTTCATAATCCTTGATCACTTCATCCAGAAAGGCATCCACCTCATCCGGATCATAGCCGCGCATTTTATTTTTAAACTGTTTCTCATGAATGGAGAGCGCGTCCAGCTGAATGCCCAGTTGTTTAAACAACTGCTTTTGCTTATCCAGACGACGCTTCATATGTTCATCCATCGGTTTTCCCTCCTTAACACACTATTCTTTTTATATCACATTCTAGGCTGGGAATAAAAGTCTCTGCTGATTGCTCAGGTCTATGAACGGGTATAAAAGAGCATACACACCACTCATACAGACCATGAAGGGGAGAGATGATCATGAACCATTTGAACGATTCACAGCTTGCAGAGCTGAAACATATGTTACTGGAGCAGAAAAATGATTTAGAAAAACATTTTAAACAAAACGGTCAGGAAAACACACAATTGGGAGAAACACTGACAGATTCCACAGGTGAGCTCTCGTCCTATGATAACCACCCCGCCGATATAGGGACGGAAACCTTTGAACGTTCCCGTGATCTGGCGATTAATGAGTCGCTAGAAAACGAGTTGGGGCAGGTCAATGCAGCCCTGCAACGGATGCAGGATGGGACGTATGGAATATGTGTGGAGAGCGGGGAAGAAATTCCTTTTGAACGGTTGCAAGCCATTCCATATACAGCCTATACAGTCGAGCACACTCCAACACGAGAATTATCGAATGACCGTCCAATCGAGGAACAGGTTATGACTCCGCCGCCCAGAGGTGCAGGTGAGGTTCGCCAACGGAATGCAGGACGATTTGATGATGCGGGCGCATGGGACGCGGTGGAAAAATACGGCACATCGAACTCGCCTGCGACAGCCGCCAAGCGTGATGTCACAGATTATGATGAAAATATGTGATGCTCGAATGTACAAAAACTCATTAAAAATATCTATGTATTTGTTCATCTAGAAAAGCAGCTTGTCCATAGACAGGCTGCTTTTCTATGTCTTCCGGAAATACGGTAATCCCGCTTACCCAATTTCTATCCGCTTTCGACTGCGAGCTGATTCAATACAAGCGTCGATCACTTTCATATTACTTACCGCATCTTCTGGCTCATATGGCAACGGAATACCGTCAAGCACCGCTTCGGCAAAAGCATCTGCTTGCAGTTCAAAAGAATTAAAACCTTTCAGACGTTCCTCACGCGTAACCGAACCAACGTGAACGAAAATTTGCGGTACGACAGATGTTCTTTCCCAACCGAACATCTTGGGCATTGCAATCGTACCCTTGCTGCCGAGAATTTCCATATTGGAACGATTGGCTGCCCACATACCACAATCGAAAGTAAGGTTGACTCCACCCGGAAATTCCAGCAGACCGGAGGCCATCATATCAACGTTATCATGCTCAGGGGAAAATAAAGCATGTACCGTCACTGCCTCCGGCTCCCGATCCAAATACATACGAGCGGCTGAGATCGGATACACGCCCACATCATATAACGAGCCGCCGCCCATGCTTTTATTAAAGCGTACATTATCTGCCTGATCAGTATTGTTAAATGTAAAAGTACAATGAATACCGCGAATGTCACCAATTTCCCCACTATTGATGATTTCCTTAATTCTTCGATGTTTGGGATGATAGCGATACATAAAAGCTTCCGCAAATGTCACTCCGGCACGGCGACATGCTTCAATCATGCGGCTTGTCCCGGCCGAGCTAAGCGAAGATGGTTTTTCACACAAAACATGCTTCCCGGCCTCCGCTGCCTTAATGGTCCACTCTTCATGCAGATGGTTTGGCAATGGTATATACACCGCTCCGATTTCGGGATCAGCCAACAGCTCTTCATAGCTTCCATAACTTCTCGGAATATCGAACTCCCGGGCGGCCTCAGCGGCTTTATCCGCATTACGACTAGCAATTCCAAGTACTTCTCCGCGTTCGGATTGCTGAATCGCCGGAATTACAGCGATTTTGGCGATCTCCGCCGTGCCTAAAATTCCCCATTTCAGCTTTCTACCCATCATTCTCATCCTTTCGTAGTTAGGAATAGTTGTCTTGTTCCGCTTTATGCAGCATACCTAAGCAACGGTCCAGATCAGCTTTGACCTGCTTTTTGTACAATCGGGCTTTCTCCTCCCCATCGTCTGTAAAATGATAAAGCACAATCTCCTGAAAATCTACACGCGGGTCTGTTCCTTTTAATCGTTTGGTACGATAAAAAACACCTTCCTGAACCAGTTCATGCAGTGCCCGGTACACCTCGCTTTGAGGCGGAACATATCCGAAACTACTAAACTCATCTTTCATCGATTCGAGCATCTGATATCCATATCCGCGATGCCTCTCTACCATTGTGATCAGATAAATTTTGATAAAAGCCCGCTGGGATATCATAAACGCCATTTCACAACCTCCTCTACACCTTATTCAAGTCTCATATCTTCCATTATAAACCACTCTGCGTCCATAGACTATTTCCTTTCATAAATATGAGAGTTTACGAGAACTCTCCGTCCTTTGAGACCTGCTTGAAGGTGACGAGAGCTATGGAATGAAGCATTATAGAGTAGTGTGCATAGCGCTGAGGAGTGATTTTATGGTTTTCTATTGTGAATTTTTCATATGTTGAAACAACATAATAACACTTAAAAAAGTATCCCTCGGCCTTTTTGTGAAATAATATAACTTTATCGCTGAATCAAGCTTGCTTTTGGAAGGCTGGCGGACTTCCAGCCGGGCGGGGACGAATCCGAAGCCCCACGATCCATTTGCCCAAAGGCAAATGTGCCAGCAACCATGTTCCAACAAGAGAAAAGATTATACAGAGAACGAATGAAGCCAGTGTACGAAGAACGTGACTCCAATCTGTAAACAACGTTCCATCAAAATAGTAGGTTACGCGCAGCATAAAGGCGTGCATCAGATATGCTCCATAGGACAACGTTCCCATGACGGTCAGCATCCGCGCCGCACGTCCTCCCTTGTGAGCAATCCACGTTGCTACCCGATAAGCTACAAAAATAGACGTGATGCAATATACAGCCATAACCGGACGCAGCAGAGACAAATAGTTAAAAGAAAGGACCGTACCTCGCGGCGTCTGGAACTGACCGATCATCTCATACAGCAAGTATCCTGTAATCACGATAAAGAGCGGCCAGTATATCAACTGCGCCTTGATAACCCAAGCATTCCAACGCTTGACATTCATCCCAGCTGCCGCTCCTAATATAAAATAAAAGAAAAAATAGATCACATTCCGGTCAGCATATATGGTAAACCAAGAAGAAATGACGGGAAGCTGGAGCTGATCCATCACTTGATATACGGGTCCCACCGCCAACATAAGCAAAATATAGAGGACGCCGAATACAGCCAATGCAGCGGGTCGCCATGTTGACGGCAGTAGCGCAGACAAACGACGTACAGCATAACGAAACACGGGAAATAACACATAACATTGGATAATCATAATGATGTACCACAGATGATAGCTGCTTTTCCCGTTCAACAGCTTCTGGAAAAAATCTAACGGGTGAATAAATCCTCCACCTTGGGCAAGCTGATTCCCCAACTCGTATAAAAGAGACCATATGATATAAGGAACGATGATATCCATGAATCGTTTACGTAAAAACGTTCCATATTTTAAGGCCCCATCATAATTGTAAAATAGCACCATTCCAGTAATGAACACAAACACAGGCACTGCAAATTTGGAACAAAGCAGTAATAGGGTCATTACAACTCCGTCCTGGATGCGCGCCCCCGGCGCAACCGCATAGTGTGCGACGGAATGCTGAAGAACAACGGCTGCAAAAGCCAACCCTCTCAGCAAAGCGACTTCGGAAATTCTCTCTTTTTGACTCATGTCACTCTCCTGTTACATCTAGCAATTTATAAATCTATTATAACGACAATCCTGTAAAAATATATAGAGGGATAAAGGTGCCAATGCCAAGCAAAGCATCATCTATCTTAGGTATATTCAATCAGTAGCTAGCACATAAAAGCAGCAGCCTCCTCATGGGGAGACTGCTGCTTTAGAAAACCTATAAAAGAGGACGGAGCCAGATTATTGTAAATTACGTTTTCCACCAGCCATGTGATGGTTACAGGTTCCTTCTAGTATCTGTGTACGCATCTGTCCGCGTATCCGCCACCGTATCATCATATGTTCTGTAACGATCCGCATTCAGAGAACGGTTGGTGCGGAAAATATCATATACATCCCGGTGGTGATCAGCGGAATCTACCAGGACCAAAATCTTGCCCTGATCGACGTATGTCTCGTATTGACGAGCATCATCTTCTGGAATGCCCAGTCCAACCAGTCCACCGACCAAGCCACCTGCTCCCGCTCCGACAGCTGCTCCCGTAAGGGTAGCCGCGATAGGTCCAGCAGCAAGAATAGGTCCAATACCCGGAATCGCCAGAGCCCCGATGCCTGCCAGCAAGCCAGCGACGCCGCCTACAACACCGCCGGTAGCCGCTCCTGTAGCCACGCCCTCTGGTGCTTTGGTGCCTGTCTCCTCACTAATCGTCCTGAGGTCGTCACGGTCACGTGTAATCACAGAAATTTCACTGCTTGGAATTCCTTTGCTCTGCAATTGTCCAATCGCACGAGATGCTTCTTGCTCGGTATCAAAAACACCAACAATTTTCTTTTCATTATAATCGTTTAAGTTATTAGCCATGATAGTTACCTCCCAATATGTTTTTGTTGAGTGGTTCGTTTTTTTATTACCCCACTATCCTGACGTTTAAACGATTTTACAAAATCATAATAAATCTTTTTCAAGTTCGTCTACTTAATCAACGCTTGGGCTTTGCTCTGTTGGTGGCCACGGCTTCCAATGGATCATCTGGCCAATAATGCTTGGGATATCTGCCTTTCAGATCCTTTTTGACTTCAAAATAAGCTTCGCTCCAGAAGCTAGACAAGTCAGAAGTCACTTGCACAGGTCGTTGGGCAGGTGACAATAAATGCAGCACTATCGGTACACGTCCACGCCCAATACGGGGCGTATCCTTCATGCCAAACAGTTCTTGTAGTCTCACTGCCAGTGCAGGAGCCTCAGGTTGCGAATAATCAACAGGAATACGTGAACCACTGGGTACACGTATATGCGTCGGTGCTTCCTGTTCGAGCTGTTGCCGCTGTTCCCAATTCAACCTGCCGAGCAGCAATTCGCTACCATCCAGCCGTTGCAGATCGGTTATATTTTTGGCTCCAAGCGCAAAAGGCAGGAGCCACGATTCCAGTGAATCCAACAGCGCGGATTCTGAGCTGTCTGGCCATTCCTCGGGTGCTGAAAAGTGCATAAAAATCAAACGCGCCTGCAACTGAAGAGTTTGCCGATTCCAGGACAGCAGTTTGAGACCACGTTCCCGGACACCCTGCATTAAGGCGGCAGCGATTTCTTCAGCCGGAGGTCGCTCATAGGACGTTTCCTTTAAGATAAGCGAGCCCAGCCGAAGTACCTTGCGGGCTCTCACGGCTGAAGCGGAGCTATCCCAGTATACGTTGGCTTGTTCCAGCAGCAAATCGCTGCAATGCTGAATCAGCTCTTGTAGTTCAACTGGTGCCGCCAACTGAATGGCACCATCTGCTCCCTCGTCGTCCACTTCGGCGGCGACGAGATAGGGCGAACGCGACATCCACTCCACTTGTCGGAGTCGCGCCCCCCGGCCGCCGCTGAGTAAAAAGCGGCCATCCCCTCTGCCCTGCGCGATCCGATCCGGATACGCGAAGGCCAGCAGCAGCCCGCAGGCCGCGGAGCCGTCAGGCTCGTCCTGCGCTGCGGCTGCGTCCGGCAGCGTGACTAGCAGCTGCCGACTCTCCTGCACGATACGTCGAATCACCGTATCGTCTGCCGCCCCCAGCAAGCTATGCGTACTGCGGGCGTGAGCCGCCTCGCGCAGAGCATCCAGCCGCGGGCGCAAATCCGTTCCGCGATGAGCACGGAACGGGTCCCGCTCTTGCAGCAGCGCCGCCAGACGGCTGGCAGTCGGAGCCAAGCCAAGGTCCGCTGCGCGCAGCAGCATGTGCCCCAGGCGCGGGTGGGTGCCCAAGGCGGATACTTCGCGCCCATGCGCGGTAATGCCGCCTGCTGTACCATCGGCCGCAGCCTCCAGGCAGCCAAGCTGACGCAGCAGACCTGTGGCCTGACGGTATGCCGCCTCAGGCGGGGCATCCAGCCAGGCCAGCTCGGCGGGTTCGCGCACGCCCCAGGTCGCCAGCTCCAGTGCGAGTGAGGCCAGATCGGCCGCCGCGATTTCCGGACGGCTGGCATCTGGGAGCGCGGCATGCTCCTGCGCGCTCCACAGCCGATAGCACACGCCCGGCTGGAGACGGCCAGCACGCCCGCGCCGCTGGTCGGCGGAGGCCTTGGACACCTTGACGGTGGTCAAACGGCTCATGCCAGTTCGCGCGGAAAATACCGATTCCCGTGACAGTCCGCTATCAATTACCACCGTGATCCCGGCGATGGTCAAGCTGGATTCGGCAATTGAGGTGGCCAATACCACCTTTCGGCTGCCCGGAACCGACGGGCGTAGTGCCTCGTCCTGCTGCTCCAGCTTCATGCTGCCATACAGTGGAATGATTTTGACGTAGGCCGGTAAATTTCTGGACGTCAGCTCTCGTTCTGTTCTATGAATTTCTCTAGCTCCTGGTAAAAACACCAGCAGATCGCCTTCATGAGCATAAAGTGCCTTTTCTACCGTCTCAGCCGTAAAAGACTCTAATGAGGCTGACGAAGGCTTGGACATATGCAAGGTTTCTACCGGAAATACGGTGCCTGGACATTCCAGTAAGGGTGCATCTCCTAACAATCTGCATACAGGCTCTGCCTCCAGGGTGGCAGACATGATTAATATTTTCAAATCCGGTCGCAGCAGCGCCTGGCTTTGCAGGGCAAGTGCCAAGCCCAAATCTGCATGCAGGCTGCGCTCGTGATACTCATCAAAAATAATCAGACCGACTCCCTCCAAAGCCTGATCATGTTGCAGCATCCGGGTCAGCACACCCTCCGTAACCACTTCAATCCGCGTGCTTGGCCCTATCTTGGTATCCATACGAACGCGGTAACCCACGGTCTTCCCGGTGGACTCACCCAGTGCTTTCGCCATTTGTGCTGCTGCCGCACGTGCTGCCAAACGCCGCGGCTCCAGCATGATTATCTTTTGCCCCGCCAGCCACGGCTCATGCAACAGTTCTAATGGTGTTACTGTTGTTTTCCCCGCTCCCGGCTGTGCAATCAGTACCGCCGCTGAATGGGATAGTAACGCATGTTTAAGCTCGGGGATGACTTGCATAATAGGCAACTGTTTATCTGTCAATGAAATCTCTCCAATGATACGCTTGTGGCGTAGAATCTAAGTTTGAATTCCTTTATTATTGTGAATTTTTCACTACCTGTAATTATTGAAAAACGAGTAAAAAATGTTAAGCTGGTCCCCAGTACAGGGATTTCACCTCGACCTGTTGTGCCTAAGTTTTCTAAATCTATTATACAGATATTTAAATTTCCCGTCTGGTCATCGCAAGTATGCATACTTTCTGGTGCTAGCTCCTATACCTGTCGAGATGCACTCGCGCCAAGATCGTTTTATAATATGGTTAATAAGGATTGCTGAAGGACGGAATATAGAAACACGGGATACAGAATCGAGGTAACTTTCGTATGGAATTACAAACTCAACCCATTAGAGGACGTTTTGCCCCAACACCATCGGGATGGATACACTTAGGAAACGCTCGCACCGCCTTATTATCCTGGCTGCATGTTCGTTCCCTGGGCGGAACCTATATTTTACGTATGGAAGATATTGATATGACGCGAGCTCGCAGCACATTGGCGCAAGGAATAATGGAGGATTTGCGCTGGATCGGGTTGGATTGGGACGAAGGACCCGATATTGGCGGTCCCTACGGTCCTTACACTCAAAGCCAGCGGCTGGAAAGCTTCCAATCTGCATTGGAGAAACTTCAGGGGCAAGATTTACTGTATCCTTGTTTTTGCAGTCGGGCAGACATTATGGCTGCCGCCCATGCTCCGCACGGACTGTCTGGTGAAGGACCCACATATTCAGGGGCATGTCGTAATCTTAGCTCTCATGAAGCCCTGGCTAAAGCACAGCATAAACTCCCTTCACTTCGTTTTAAAGTACCGCAACATCCAGATGCTGTTATTTCTTTTTATGATCAGGTAGCTGGTCACGTATCCTTCGGTGCGGCGGAGGGGGGCGATTTTATTATCAAACGGGCAGACGGCATGTTTTCCTATCAGCTTGCCGTCGTCATCGATGATGCGGATATGCATATGACCGATGTGCTGCGTGGATATGATCTTCTTGATTCGACTCCCCGCCAGCTATTGTTATACCAAGCTCTCGGCTTGCAGCCGCCGCGTTTTGCACATGTTCCCCTTGTCCTGGGTCCGGATGGACGAAGACTGGCCAAGCGACATGGTGGCGTAGCACTCCGAGCCATGCGTCGGCAAGGAGTTACACCGGAAGCCGTCATTGGCTGGCTCGCCTACTTTTCCGGGCTGCTGGATACTCCCGAGCCTGTGAAGGCTGTGGATTTAATCGCTGGCTTTCATTTGGACAAACTGCCCAAAGAACCCGTCATCCTAACGAAGCAATGCCTCATGAAATTATCTGCACTGCAACGGTAATGGGACAAAGCACGGAAAGCAAAATGTACGGGCAAGGGCACTCAGCCCTTGGCTCCTTTCGCTTCTATTCCTCCAGTCGCTGACGCACAGCAGACTCATATTCATAAAATACAGACGACGTATTCATCCCTCTTTCCTCCAGCAGCATCCGAAGACGAAGCGATTTTTCAGTCAGCCTGCGACTGATCCGCTGTTGCTCTCCTGCCTCATGGCAAGCGTGAAGCAAGTCACGTAGCTGGACACATTCCTTTTGCAGCTGTAGCTCTTCTGGTAAAATACCTGCATTTTTCAACAGCTTGTACGACATCCGCAGCTCTTCTGGAACATGTGACAAATCCTCAATCACCAGTGGCTTGCCCGCTCCCGGCAAATGATCAAATTCGCCTTTGGCCATCGCCTCGGCAATCTTCTGCTCTGCCATTCTAGAGAACATTTTCATCCACTCCTTGTATTAAGCATCCTATGTACAATCTATATTAAATAAACCTGGATTCCTTTGCACTCTAGCTTACATATTATGAGGTTGTCCTGTATTCCTGTAGGAGAGTGATGGTTATTCTTCGATCCCAAGCAACTGACATACTTGTTCTCTATATTTTTTGGCCTTGCGTGTTCCATGAATGAGATTGGATAAGCGGCTAGCAGGAATATGATAGGTGTCACAAAAAGTTCTCTGGTCCATTTGAATTTCAACTAGCTTTTGTTTGATTTTCCATCCAAAAGGGGTTACAGGATTCCGTTTGTTCAACAGCGTTACCACCTCTTCATAGTATAGGATTTAGGATTTTTATTGGAGTTTGGAGTTTGGAGATGGGGGGTTAGTATTATGACTTCAGCAGCACGTCATGCACTCATTTGTTAGGATTTCATTTTGTATATTTGGCATTAAATAAATAAAATGTTTAACAATGTTGACATGACTAATTCATTTCCCCATGTGCATTCTCACTAGTAAATGATATAGAGGTCCCTTTCAAAAACTCTGTTGGATCTTTTAATAACATAAAAAATCCCCTGATGTTGATGCAATCAAGGGATACAAAGGTTACTTCTCGCGCTTTGATAATGCGAAGTTGATTATTTCTCCAATCACAATTCCTGTCAAAATTGCATAGATGCCCATAGCGCTCATCTGTATCCTAAAGCGTAAAATAACCATATACCTATTGCGTAGCTCAATAAAATCGTTGCATAGCGTTTTAGAAACTTACTCATGGAAATTCTCATAAGCAACTCCCCAGTTAATTTTATGCTTCAACATAGTAATGTTAGTTAATTATTGCATAAAAGTAAGGGGGAATTTGTCGGATAAGGAATTCTTTAAAAAGAAATTTGCACTATTTACTGCTGGGCGAATCACGAAACAAGACTTCTTTTTTCATATCTTCCATGCACTTACAGGGAGTGCGACAATGACAGATAAACCACGTAACTGGCAAAAAGATATATTTCAATCCACGCACTCATATAGAGTGCGACAGCGAAAATGTAGGAATTAATACCCTAACGGTATCAATTCCACATATTTTCGAAAAAACGATGCTTAAAAAAGCTTGAATCGACTATTGACTTCTAACGATAAAATGAATATAAATCCATTTCGACAAATTTCGAGGTGCGAAGGATCTGGGGTTTTTATGTGAGCTTCACATTCGCACCGTAAGTAAGAATACACTTAAGATACCACAAAACATCTCTCTATCCCAGATATTGCTCCATTTTCTAAAACAATAACGACTCTGCCCCGTCAATCACAATTTGTGCGCCAGTGATGTGACGCGAATGATCAGATGCCAAGAATGTCACCAAATCAGCAACCTGCTCGGGTTGCCCCGGTCCATCTGCCAACGGCTGATCTCCTTCAGGAAATTGCACAGGGATGGTAATCTGCTTTAACCCTTCTGATTTCTCAGTGGTTTCATCAATATTCGTCGAAATAGCCCCTGGATAGATGACATTGACACGAATACGGAACTTGGCCAGCTCCAGGGCTGCCATTTTAGCAAAACCGGTTTGACCTGCCTTTGATGTGCTGTAGGCTGACATCCCAAAGCTGGTAAAACGCTGATTTCCATTAATCGAGCTGGTAATGATAATGCTGCCGCCACCGTTCTTTTTCAAATGTGGTATTGTGTACTTCACCGTCAGGAAGGTTCC
Source organism: Paenibacillus sp. lzh-N1 (assembly GCF_002872435.1). Classification (NCBI taxonomy): domain Bacteria; kingdom Bacillati; phylum Bacillota; class Bacilli; order Caryophanales; family Paenibacillaceae; genus Paenibacillus; species Paenibacillus sp. lzh-N1. The sequence continues at coordinate 5,156,873 of NZ_CP025696.1, forward strand.
ATCCAGATTCGTTGACAATGTTTGCCGCCAATCCTCAATGCTCAGCTCCTCGATCGGTCCGACGACCCCGTTAATCCCCGCATTGGCAAAAATGATATGCAGTCCGCCAAACAATTCAACCGCTTCCAGTACTGCTTTTTCCACACGCACCGGATCGGCAATGTCCACGTCAAAAGCCCGGGCTGCCCCTTCACGTATGGCATTAATTTCTCTTTCCGTCTCCAAAATACGATCATTACTTACGTCAAAAAGAGCGACATTTGCTCCTTCTCTAGCCATTTGAATGGCCGTTGCCTTACCAATGCCAGAGCCAGCCCCCGTAATTAGAGCAGTTTTACCTTCAAACCGTGCGCCTCCTGCATATGTGTAGCTCATATGTATCGCTCCCTTTCAATAATCTGTATAATCACAAGATTACCCAAAAGGGTATACTTTATAATCACCATTTTTGCGCATTTTTTGCTGTTCTGTTGCGATATTCAGGAAAAGATCGAATATTTCGTGCATTAGTACTTCTTTTCTTCTTCTCTCTCGCTACATTCCGTCAATATCTTGCCTATTCGTAATTTTCTATAGATTGATCAAAAAAAGGACGTTCTACAACCATAAATAATGGATGTATACGTCCTTTGGCTTATTCATTTACCACTGCAGCTCAATAAATGCAGCATCATCATCAAGTCCCCCGGTATGAGACGCATCCAGCAATACCTGTATCTGCTCATCAGGGACAGGCTCGCGAATAGGATCTAAATCGGACAAACCGTCCGTATATACTTGTAATCTCATTGGCATATCTGCGGGTATGCTTCTTTCGTACCAATGCGGCTTCCCTCCAATCGGCCCACGGCTTGTAGACCAGCGCTCCGCAGTAGAGAAGGTATGATCAAACAGTTCGCTGATTTCTTCCGCACCGTTCCACAATCGCAAACGTGAATCTCCTTGCCAGGCAAGTCGGAGACGACCACGGGTACCTCGTTTCGGCAGTTCGATTTTACCGCAAATATACATGGACTGGCTTCCCTGACGACGTTTATCTTCCAGTACTGAACGCATTAAGCCTGATTCGTGATCCAGAGGCTGCCGATCCAGTTCCTCAGTAGCTGTACCTGCCAGACGCTCAAGATACTCCTTCAATTGATTAGCAGACAGATCCTGCCTCTGTTCCATCCAATCCAGTAAAGAAGACCCTAGATAGCGGGCTGCAAAATCTCCTCGGTAACTGAGCCCGACACCATCACACAAGACAAAACAACAGACAGATTTATGAATACGTACTGCGGCAAAATCCTGTCCGCTTTCCCCCATGCTGGCAGATTCGGCAGACCTTCCATAGCCATAACGACACATAAAGCGACTGTGATGAGATGATAAAGGCTGATCGCCTGTCTGAGAGCTTATGTAAGCAAATTGCTGAGTCAGCCTTGCATTCAATCCTTTTTTTTTGCTCGTGGGGAGCAGGGACAGCAGTGGATTCATGCTTTTACCTCCTTACCGTACAGGCGTTGCCGCTGACATTTGAAAACCAATGGACACCAGTTCCGCACAGGTTCCAGGTAGCATCATAATGGCTCCTTCACCTAACTGATAATCTGCCTCAAACAGCATTTCCCGATAGCTTTCAGGAAGTACAGAAGACATATTACGTAATTTCACAGCATGTTCATCCTGCAACGGCGTATTATGCGTCAGCCCTTTCCAGCGACGTGGGTCCTGAATAGGCGTTTCCAGCAACCTGTCGGATAAAAATATATTTTCCACCAGTACATTGCCGTCTGGTACACTCATGTTCATAATGCGCTTCGCAATCGGTTCCGGATCATCGCCTGTGGAAACACCATCTGTCATATGGCAGACCAAAGGTGCAGGACAATCCTGCATCCCTGGTAATTCCGCCTGCAAAATACGTTCAGCTTGCAAGAAGGCTTTTGCTGAATCTGAGAATCGTTTGGGTGTCAAATCAGGCAACGAACCAATGGCCGCAATTTCATCAATTCCCTTGACACCATTCAGCAGGTCATACACGTCGTCACTATAAGCCAAAATTGCAATCCGATAGCGCGCAGTCAACCGATTTCCCTTGGTCGATCGGAAAACCATCTGTCGGATCGCCAGCGATATAGCTTCATATACAACGTCAATACGCCGCCGCCCTTCCATCAGCATGTTCATCGACGCGCTGATGTCAATCAGGTAAATGATCAGGGCGGGAGTACGTTGTGAAGCCTGTATTGTATAGTTCATGGTTTGTACATGCTCCCCTCAGTTACCTTCGATCTGCCTCTGTTTCCTAATCTATCATTCTTCCATATATAAACATATGAAACATCAAATTTTAGGCAGTCTAAAATTCGTATCTCCTAAAAAGTTATAAATAGAGGAAGCCCGATAGCCCACTTCACCTACTGAACGATAATAAGAAGGATTACTGTCATATAATGCTCTAAAACGTTTGGCAAAGCTCTTTGCCTTCGTCGTGCTTCCACCTTCCTGAGAAGCATACGCCTTGTTGTACAAGGAAATAAGCTGGAGAACATTCTCCTTGTTACGTGACTGTATAGCGTCTTTTCGCTTTTGTTCCGCCTCAGCTGCTGCTTTACGAGCTGCTTCTTCCTTGGCGGCACGAGCTTCCTGCTCCTTTTTCAAGGCCAGGTATTTTTCATACTTTGCCTGTTGATCATATGCTTTTTGCTTCGCCAACTTGGCAGCAGCCTGCTTGTTTTGTTCCTTTTGGGCGAGATAAGCTTCATATTTAACCTGTTGAGCGATCAGAGCTTGTTGTTTCTTTTGCTCTTCCTGTTGCTTTTGAGCAGCAAGAGCCTGTTGTTTGGCCTGCTGTTCAGCTTCCTGCCGTTGTTTCTCCGTTAGCGATTTTTGAGCGGCCTCCTGCTCAGCTGCCAACTTTTCCTCGGCCGCTTTTGCAGCCTTCAATGCCTCTTCTTGCTTTGTAGCCTCGATTTGTCGCTGATTAGACTGATCTGCAAGAATACTCACAGTTGGGATTCCAGCTGCCAAAAGAACAACTGCGGCCGAAGCTGTAACGATAAACATTTTGGAGCGATACCAGGCTTTCGATTTTTCAGGTTGCTCTGGCATCTTGGGATTCAGCTGCTCCTCCAGTCCTGTAATCGCAGCCGACACCTCCACATGCAAAGGACTGCCGTCTTCTACAAAGTGATACAACGAACGATAGACTTCCAACGCTGCAGCAGGTTTGTTCTGCTGCTCCAGTTCACGCGCCTGTCGAAACAGCTTGTCCGTTACTCCACGCTCTCCCTGCTCTAGGACATCCTGATTTAGCAATGCAGCCTGTTCAGCTTTGAGCGGTGCAGGGGTTGCCAAAGAGGATACCGTTTCACTTGAGGACCCCGCCGCCGCCGATTCTATTGTTTCTGTCACAGCTGGCTCAGTTTCTATAGTCTCAACAGGAATTTCCTGTTCAGTAACCGCATTAAGTACAACCAACCATTCGCCAAAGGTAGGACAACTACTTAAATCCTGACTATCCCAGGCACGACTAAATAGTTCTACCACCTTGCTGCCCCAACGGGATTCAAGCGATTTCCGTAAAATAAAATAACGTTCGCAAGGCGTCTGCATTTCATGCTGATCAAAATAACTTTCGCCCCACGCTTTATCGACCACCACACGGTCAGACCAGCCTAGCATCTCCCCAATAATGATAGCCCCTGCAAAACGGTCTGCATATGCACTCCATAACCCGCTGTGAACGGTACGATGTGCAGCATACCCTGGCGATCCTGCTAATAGTGCATCTGGACGATCCATTTTGGTGCTATACATTTGCTCCACGTCTACCAATTCGACAGCTGACGTGCCTTCAGGCAGTTCCACTTCAGAAAAAAACGGAAGCATAACATTAGGCGCCGATAAATCACAGTGAGCCAATCCTTTTTGCTCCATCGCTGAACCGATCCCTGCCAGTGCTCTGGCTAAAGCCAGACTATCGGAAGCCTCAAGCTGACGCTGATCTGTGAGACAATCGAACCATGTCATACCATGAACCCATGGCATCAGCACCGCGTACAGCAAATCAGGCTGCTCAGCGATCAGACTTCCGTTTCTTTCTGGAGTGAGCACATCACGCTTGCATACCTGCAAACCGGGAATATCCCCGTATGTTTCCATATGCTCAGATTGATAAACCATAGCCGGGATGCGGAACTTCGGAAAAAACACTTTAAGGGCTTTCGCCTCATGCGGTGCTCCGTTTTTGGCAATCAGCTGGTATACAATTCCCTGCCTCCCTGCTTGTGCATAGGCTAAACCGGGTGCAGCGGGATGTCGTCCAACCACATAAGCTGTGCCGTTTATGATCAATTCGTCTCCCGGATTCGGTTGAAAAGACATGAAACATCCCTCTCCTTATATCGTTCAGTATGCTAGTTTTCCTCACCTTATTATATACGTCTATGGATGGCAAGAAAACCGGGTATCCGAAGATCGCCCGGTTTTTCCTGTACAATCTGTGCCAAACCGTGAGGAATGGGTTCACATATTGCTTCTTTATAGAGTGATATATGATAAGTTAATGCCGATCAGGCATGACAACTTATTTTGCTTGGTCAACCGTACGGAATTTGTTAGCGATAGCTGTCAATTCTTGGCTAATGCTATTCAAAGTCGTTACGAAAGCTTGCATTTGTTTGCTAGCTTCTTGGAACTCTTGGAAAAAGCGTTGTTTAGTCATACCTTCCCATTGACCTTCCATACCGGAGATGGATTGAGTCAAGCTGGAAACGATCTGCTGGCTTTGCTCACCACTTTGTTTAAATTGGTTAGCTACCTGATCAACCTGTTCTGGGGTAATTAAAATGCGTCCTGCCATTTTTTGCGTCCTCCTTGATGATAAAAAATGTTTTTGTTTAGCTGGTTCAAATTGTACTATGGCTATTTAATTCCCTACAAAAGGCAAAGGACCTAATTGCAATAATCCCACTTTTTAACTAGAAAGCAGCATCTAACAGTACAATCTTAATAAAACAACCACCTAATAAGTCCCATATTAGTCCCATAAAACCGGGAATGGTATAACAAATTCATATGGATTTACAAGTCGATCCAGATCATCTCGGAACGATCCGAACTAAGCGACAGGCTGATCTCTTGCTATAGACGGGTCAGTAAAATACCAATCCTGCGGACTGCTAGAAGACGCCTGCTTCAGAATATCCTGATGCAGGGTGCCTACATCCGAAGGCTGTACACCTGCAATAGCATGTACGACAGACTGCGGGTTGGAAATCAGACTGCTTCCTTCCGAAGCTTGCCCAGGCAGAATAGACGGTGATTGTTGATTCGACCAATCGAGCATCGTGACGGGTCGTCCCAATGGTTGGCTGGCAAATGGCAGAATCGTTTGATAGTTGTGGTCAACAGACTGAAACTGCTCTGCCTTTCGGTTCAGTTGTGTACCTGATGTATGGAGATAAGCATGAATCTGTTCTGACATCCGCTTGGCTTGCATCCACTGATTCAAGATCGCCTCACGTGCAGATACATCCCAATCCAGCGATTGTAACGCCTGCTCCAAACCTGCTGTTAACTGTTGAATTTGCTCCGCCGCATGCTGTAGCTGCCCGCTAAGCCCCCGAAGCACATCCGGTTCAACTCGAATGCGCATATCCATCACCCTTCTTCTGTCACTTCTTCAGTCACTGCCGACTGTTTCAACCAATTCAATAATAAATCCACAAACTGTTCTCTTGAAGCCATAGCTGCAATCAACCAGTCTCCGTTACCAGCAGAGCTCATCCGAAATATCCAGTTCATTGCAGGACACAGGACAAAAGCTGCCCGTTGTGACTCCCACTCTCTGCCGTTCCAGACCAGCAATTGCAATTCTCCCTCGGCTACACGGGAACTCAAAGACTGAGCCAGTCTCATCGCCCCCTCTTCATCTCCGCTAGCTTCGGTTAGCTTACTGCTGATTTGAGACAAACTTTCTCCAGCAGATTGCTCGTAAATTTTATTAAAAGCCTGCTTGGAAAACATAAGCGCGGGAGATTCAGGTACAAGCCGATCAACCCAGCCCATTTTATCAATCAATGTTTCGCAAGCCTTTTCCACATTACCCAGATCGTACAGACGATATTCATCGGGTTCGTCAACAGATTTCACAAGCTCCACCACACGCTCATTCGTGCAATGAAGATAGCCTTCAAACTGCTTACCTCCCTTTACATAGCGTATACGGCAAGCCCTGTTGGATAATCCCGCGATAGCAACTCTTGAAAAAACGGTAGGAGGCATAGCCAGCTCTTTGCCCTTATCGGCTTGCTTCAGATAACCCTTTTCCAGAAGAGCAGCTTTAACCTGCTCCCACTCTTCCGCCAACTCCTCTGCTAGATAGCCCTTAAACGGATCTTCCACCCCAAGCAGTCTGTCAGAGCCCAATACGCCTGCCAGAAAAAACAGTTCCTTTGCCTTGAGGGTTATTAACTTCTGCTTGGAAGCTTGAAACGTTAACATTATGAGCCACCTCCCTTCAAACTACAACATGCCATCGGTCACGAATTTTCGTTATCCAATCCTCACAGCTCATTTGCTCTGAGAAGGGAATCGCCGCTTTTATCCTGGTAAATTTGCGTCGTACGTAGTATCCCTGCCCAGGAGGCAGGACTTTTAGGCCACCAGCAGCAGCATTTGCTTCCGAATAAGGGATACGAAAGAACGATAAATCATTCGAATCCAGTGTTCCAAAAAGCATACCGCTTTGGCTTGCCTTGACATCATTAAACCAATCCACACCAAAGGTAGGGAAATCAGATGGCACACCCGATAGCACGACATGCACATTGCGATCACGTCCCAACCGTACAATGGCGGAAAGCTGATCCTTTATCATAAAATCGTTCAGTTGCTTGCTTAACATATCCGCATCATCAATGACCAGGAGCAGTTCGGGATCATTCCCATCCTTGCTCCGTTGTTGAACGATATCATGCACCTGTTGTACCAGAGGTCCCATTTCCTCCTCGCTTTCGGCAGCAGCCTTGACATGAGGAAGATGTCGTAATCGGGATAGTCCCCCGCCTCCATAGCGTGTATCGATCGTATAGACTTGCATTTGATCCGGTGACGTGTAATAAGCGAGCGAAATAATCCAACTCATCAGGAAGGAGGTTTTTCCACCCTCCATTGGACTACCTACGATAAAATTAGGCCCTTCTTTCAAATTCAGGAGAAAAGGCTCAAGATCGTCACTCTGTAGGCCTACAGGTACTTCGTAAGGAAGCGCACCTGATGGTCCACTCGTCCGATCCCACTGCTGAAGTAATTCCAACAGTGGAACGCGCTCAGGCAATGGGAGAATGGCGGGTGCGTGCTTGCCCTTCCATCCCTGCACAATGCCAGCGATATTGCGACGCAGTTGTGCTGATCGTTCCGCCTCATCTTCTCCTGGTGAAGGGAGTGCCGTCTGGAACTCCAGCGGAGGAACATGCCCTTTAACCAGAGCCCGACCCGGAATTAACGGCCCTGGTGTTTTGGCTGGTCGTCCTACCGCATAATAGTAGTCACTAGGATCAGCCAATTCGAAAGAAACAGCATTAGGTATGTTACTGCGGAACTTCTCAAACACATCGGTAATCCGGTTCGCTGTAATGATGAACGTGATACCTAGACTGCCTCCTTCACGCAAAAGAGATTCCAGCAGTTCATTTTCATCCGGATAAGCATTTCGAAAATTAAGGTATCCATCAATAACTACGACAATTTGCGGAACATCCTCGACAGCAGAACGTCGAAAAGAACTTATTGTTTTGACGCCAGCCTCAGAAAGCATTTCCTTGCGTAGGGCCACCATCTTGAATAGATAGCGGAACAACCGTTTAATCCGGTCATCCTCCTCGGCCATCATAACAGCACCGATTTGTGGAAGCTCTCCAAAGTCGCGCATGGTTCGACCCATGTCAATGATATAACCGTTCCAATGATTCGCAGCGTAACGCAGAGCCGTGGACATCAGCAACGTATGCAAAAAGGTCGTTTTCCCCATGCCCGGCATGCCATACACAGCCCAATGACCATGATCCAGCGACGCATACATCGGCTCCTGCCGTTGATTCGGCAAATCATCGACCAGCCCAATAAGAGACTTGAGCTCCAAGGATGATGATGTACTATCTATTTCGGTACATTGCGGTAGATTAGTTAAATCCAACATTTCTGGCAGCGGTGGAAGCCACGGTCCCTGAAGACGTTCGATTCCTGCCTTAGCTGCTTCTTTTGCAATATAATCAATAAATATTTGAAGCTGTTTAGGAGCTTCTTCTCCCTTTAAGCCTGAGCTTGCCCGTTCGCCACCCGTCAATAGCGCTTCACGTTTCCCGTTCAGTCTCACTTCATGAACAGGTAAGGCAGAAGAAATGTCTCTGTTGCCTATATACGGCGCACCGCTCCAAGCAAATTGCATTTCTTCAAACACTTCGTCGCTACCCACTTGAAAATATCCTCGTCCCGGCTTCGTTATCCACGCGGCATTCGGTATTTTCAACATATCACGGCTATCACCTTCACTTTGCACCCGCAAGCAGATCCGGAACCTGGAGTTACTCCAAATCTTATCATCTACAACACCAGCAGGCTTTTGAGTCGCCAAAATCAGATGGACACCTAATGTCCGCCCAATCGCGGCAATACTGATTAGCTCGTCCATAAATTCTGGCTGATCCCGCTTTAACTGTGCAAATTCATCAATAATAATAACCAGATGAGGCAGCGGTTGTTCCTGCCGCTGCCGGAGTAGTCTGTAATATTCATCAATATGCTGTAAATTGCCCGCATCGTTCAATATCTTCTGTCGACGAACCAGTTCTGCTTTAAGAGATATTTTAGCACGCTCAATCAAATTATTGTCCAGATTCGTGATCGTGCCCACAACATGCGGCAAGTTAACGAACGTGTTGGACATGCCACCACCCTTGTAATCGATCAGCATAAAAGCAAGATCATGCGGGTGAAACTCAGCAGCGAGCGAGGCTACGATAGACTGAATAACCTCACTCTTCCCTGAACCTGTCGTACCGGCGATCAAGCCATGGGGACCATGACCTTGACGCTCTATTTTATCATGCAGGTTAATCATAATTTTTTTGCCGCCTGCCCGCACGCCCATCGGCACGGGTAATGTATCAGGATGGCGGTTACGTCGCCACCGGTCTGCCACATCCAGTTCTTCCACACTTGCTACACTCATCATATCAAAAAGAGGCAGAACAGCGGGAATATCAGAAGCCGAAGAACGCTTCAAACGAATAGGCGCCATGTACCGCGCCAATGCATCGGCTTCCTCTTTGGACAAACGATCCGGTTTAAAACTTTGCTGTTCAACCTCCGCTGATTCTGATTTAAGGGCATATACACCCTGTTCCTTGGAAGCCTCCACAATCAGCTGACACTGCATTGGCAAAGCCTCTTTACGAGAAGCCAGCACAATCGTACACGCATCTATGGCTCGGCCGTCCTCTAGCAACAACGGCAGCAAAGGTTCTTCCTCAATCAGTTGGGTATCAGATAAAACAATGACATAACACGGCGCTTCCATACCTTTGCCCTGACGGTCATTGCGATTATTTTTTCGGCGGTTCAATCTGGCAAACAGAAAGTCAGCTAATTGATGGGCGCTACTACTGCGGTCTGACATCATTCTCTGGATTCGGTCATCATCCCACACATGCGGGAGCCAGCGCATCCAAGACCATTCACTTTCCTCTCGCTCATCATAGAAGGAGGCAATTTTCACTTCATCCGGCGAATGACGAACCGTCACTTGTGCCAAGATGACTCTTAACGCAGCCAGGGTATGCTCCCGCTCGCCGACCAATCCAACCACTTTGGATTGAAACAGCGGTAATGTGATGGAAGCAGCGTCCACCAAACGAAATTCTTCCTCCAGTTCATCTGCAGCCCCCAACAAGGGATCACGGTCATAACCGTCAGGTCGTGGAATTTGTAGTTTAATATGAAAGGGAACTTGTCCGGTCCCGATACGTACCTGCAAAAAATCTTCATCCTCTGGTGATCGTTCCCAAAGAGAACTGTTGCGGTTTTTTACGATTTGAGTGCATATTTGCGGATCACCGTGAATTTCATATAGTGTGCGAATTTGCTCTTCGCGTTTCATTTCGAGTTCTTCACGATGCTTTTGGAGCTGTTCCCGATACATTCGGTCCCGCTCCTCCAACTTGCGCTTATATTCCTTCTTATTATTTAAATAGACGAAAAAAGGAATCGTATAAGATGTAAGCATCATGACCACAGTAACCATTTGGAACATCAAATAGTTACTGTTGCCCATCTTGCCTGTTCTGCTCATATATACGTAAAAGCCTACAGTCACCAACGTCATCATTAACGGAATAAGTATAGATATAATAGAAAAAGACGGCTTGCTCGGCTCAGCCGGAGGCCGCAAAATCTCCAGCTTCTCCTCTCGGAGGGCCGGTCTTAATCTCGGGGATCGCTGGTATAATACATTCAAGACAAAAGTCCCCCTTTTCGCTTACTATTTCATTTTACCAAGGTTTCATATTATTTCATGTGTGTATTTACCCATTTTTTTCAGTTTGAAACAAAGAACGCCTTCCATATACAGGCGCCTCGTCCTGAGTTGTCGAAAAAGCTCGCTGAATGCGCACAGTACAGCCTTCCCGCAAACCTGCTCCTGTGAGTAGCTGGTTATCCTCCACTCTGAACCAAAGCCCTTCTGGGAATTTTGCTTCCATAATATATTGCATGCCTTCAGCCGGAGGCTCACCAAAAATACGCACACCCAGCATCAATTTTAAATGTTCCACCGAGTATTCATCAGCCACCTCAATATCAAACCACTCTGTTTCCTGTCGTCCTGAAAGCACGGTCAGGATCATCTGTCATCCCTCCCGATCCTTAATTTATACAGCAATACTCACGCAAAAAGCCTATTTCTACGGAAATATGGCTATCGTAACTGTAGCATCCGTCTATTAGACTGTCAATTTGTTACAAAATACCCACGCTCAAAATAAAACAATGACTTTAGGCATGCTTAAAATTAATGCTAGAGTCATATGAATCAAAAATAGGTATTTACAAAATTTAATTTGCGTGCTTACGTTATTTTGTCGATTAGTTAGAACTAAATTCGATTGTTACCCAAATTGTTGTGAACACTTTGTAAATTTTTCAGACCTTTATGTTTTTATAAGGTGTTTTTAAGGTAATTTTAAGAAACGGGCACTACAATAAAGCCATGAAATAACTCAGGTGAGGTGATTTTTGTGAGAACATTAATTACATTTCAAAACAAACGTATTCCCGTATACTTCAATCAAGAAAATAAGCAACCGGTACAAAAAACCTTAAAACTTCTAAGTAATACTTTGGAGAACAAAATCTCCAGCGGCAAGCGTGCCCTTCAAAAATGTCTTAACTCTTTGATCAGTATAGAGATTGTCGGTTGTGAAGCCATCCTGCATAGCGTTAGTGAAAATGATTCATTGGCATTGTCCCTCTATTAAGAGGGACTTTTTTTTGTTTGCATTAGACACAAAAAAGAGAGGGGCATTTCGGCACCCTCTCCAAATCAGCGGTTTTGAAACATGCTACATATGACTTACCTCAGCCTATGCATTTGATCGGACTCTATTTATAGTATTCTGCGATAACCCTTTTTACCGCCTCGTTCCTTATTCTGCGCCTTCTCAATTCGTATTCTAAACAGTTCTAGTAAATTAGCGCGTGTATGCTCTTCCCGGCAGTTGTCCAGCTTTTTTAAGATAAAACGGTCAATGGACATATGACTCAGGCTCCTTTACAGCAAGCTGCCCCTGCTTTTCAAGGGGATGGTCAGGCTATCCATTTTTAACCATTCCACCTGTTGTTTAAACACGCACGCTTTGACTAGGATAAAGCATGCGGGATTACATACCCTTTAAATAGGGTAAATACATAAAGTTTCGAAAGTTTTATCAGTATAGCCTGGAAGCTACGGACAAGGAGCGAGCAAAAACCATGAGTAAGCACATGATGACCAAAATAAGCTGGAACCTTTTATGTATGTTCTTCATCCTAATTATGCTGGCTGCATGCAGCAGGGAGAAAGCCTCAACTCGAAGTATGGCCCAACACGAAGCTGAAGCACGTGCCTATACCGTGACAGGTAATCCGAACCAAGCTGCATCATCCCTTGATGAACGAGCCGCCAACGATGCACCTGTCCATCAGCAAGGCAGTAGCTATGTCGAAATATCAGGTGACATAAGTATTGATAAAAATACAGTGAAGGTTACAGGACATTCTAACCTGCCTTCTGGAGCACGGATCAAAGGGAATCTTGCAGTCAAAAACTCTATGTTAACCGGATACACGGACGAGGCAACTATTCAAAAGGACGGAAGTTTTGTACTCCAAGTGCACCGACCTGGTATACAGGGTAGTATGGATCTGACTGTTCTATTTCGCCCGGATGACCAAGACAAAGAAATACGAAATTTGTATGGTAGTGGTGGCAATAAATTAGAAGGCCCTTATGTATATCAATACGAAGAAAACGAACAACTTTTGCAAGAAATTCGGATAGGTGCTGAGTTTGATCCTGAACAAGATCGACATGTCCCTCTAATCAAGCCTGTCTGGAACAAACCAAAGGACTACGGTAGCCCTCAAGTGTGGATTAAGCCTGATGTGAAGCAGAAAGGAAATTATTATCATGTATATGCACGCAGCAATTTGCTCGAGGGTTCGGACGTCAAGCTCACAATTGATTTTCCGGGACGATGGCAGTTTGGCTACGATGATCAAACCAAGGTCATGCCTGATGGTTCCTTCAGCATGAGGGTCAAAAAGCCGAGCCTTGCCAACCGCTACACCCTGGTCATAAGTTTCGAACCAAACGAAGATATGTGGACCAACGCCAAACAGGCTTACGGTACAAATGGAGAACGTCTTGCGGGATCTTTAGTTAAATCCGCAGACGACAAAGAGGGCTCCAATCGGATTGAAGCCCGTGTCCAAATTCAACCCAAATCGTAACTAGGCAGCCAAAGGAATCCTATATCGTCTAGACGTTATGGCTGTATCGTGACCGGCGTTCCTATACTTACCTTCTCCTGAAGCTCCAGCACATCCTTATTCTGCATTCGAATACAGCCATGTGACACCATCTGGCCAATGGACGATGGCTCATTGGTGCCGTGAATGCCATAATGCGGCTTGGACAGCCCCATCCAGAACGCTCCGAAAGGACCGCCCGGATTGGGCTGTTTGTTAATAATCGTAAACTGCCCATGCGGTGTCTGTGTAGCCACCTTCCCAATACCGACTGGATAACTAAGAACGATCTGACTTCCATCTTTTAAATATAGACGACGATCCGATAAATCCACCACAATGCTGTAGTTCGGCATATGTTCACCCCTTTACACCATATGCCGACTACCACATAGATTTTCTTATATTTCTACAAATGATGTTACAAAACAGCTCGGCTTACCACTCCACATCACGTCGCCAACCGCTTCGCTGATCCTTACGGCCCGGAGTTGTACTTGAACGGCTATCCTTTCTACGTCGGTCTGCTTCCTTGCGTGCCTGATACTCTAGTTCCCGCTGCATCTTGCGATAATTGTTCACTCTAGATTCTGATAATTCCCCTTTTTGGATAGCTTCCTCCACCGCACAGCCAGCTTCTCCCTTATGCTTACAATCGGCAAAACGACATTGCTGCGCGGTTTCTATAATATCGGCAAAGGTATGAGCTACACCCTTGGAATCATCCCACAGATTAAGCTCGCGCATCCCGGGTGTATCCAGCAAAACAGCTTGCTTTGCAATGGGAAAAAGCTGTCGGTGTGTGGTTGTATGCCTGCCTCGACTGTCTTCCTCCCTCACATCCTGTGTCAGTTGAACTTCTGCTCCGGAAAGCCAGTTCACTATTGTGGATTTGCCACTACCAGAAGAGCCAGTTAAAGCAACCGTACAGCCAGGTTGAAGAAACGCTTCCAGCTGCTCTCTGCCTTCGTTCTGCAAAGCAGAAATAACGATAACAGGTACTCCAGGAGCAACTCCCTCCGCTTCTGCAACCCGCTGTTCGACATCGTCACAAAGGTCACTCTTACTCAACACGACAACCGGGTTTACGCCGCTATTCCAGGCCATTATTAAATACCGTTCTAATCTGCGCATATTAAAATCATGATTCAACGCATTAACAAGAAAAAGCGTATCTACATTGGTTGCGATGAGTTGCTCTTTCGTCTCAAAGCCCGCGGCCTGTCTAGATATTTGGCTTTTGCGTGGCAAGACAGCATGGATTACTGCATCCGATACTTCGTCCGACGTGGTGATGGCCACCCAATCCCCTACAGCTGGCATTTCCGCTGGATCAACCATAGCATGCCTTAGCTTACCTGAAGCAGCTCCCCAGCGTTCCCCATCCATCGTAATAAGCTTCACCTTTTGCCCATAATCGGCAATCAAGCGGGCAGGACGTATCTGCGTGTTTCCTGCTCTTTCCTCATAGCTTTGCTTCCATTGGTCCCAAAAACCGTTCCAGTAATCAGACCAACCGTAATCGTGTATACTCATTATTTTCCTCCTGAAATTATGTTTAATTTTTCTGGATGTAACGTTACTCGATAGGTGTACATTTTCTCTCCGCAAACAAACAACGCAAAAAATCCGCAGGGAAACCCCTGCGGAGGATATACAGTTCAGGCGATGTGATCCGTTCGTTCACATATGCAAGCAGTCTTACATAGACCACTCCCAAAACCAACAAACGGATAACAAAACACTTGACCATAAAAAAATCCGCAGGGAATCACTCCCTGCGGATTTCGTTGGTTCTACTGTCCAACCAACTGCTGAGCTAAGACTATAGATCTAACAGTCTTTAGCTATGCATCGTCCGTGCGGGAGACAAGTCATTCTGCTGCTGAACCCATCCACTCATGTTCGTACGCATATAACATCGCCTCCTCCTAAAATTTCCTTTATCATACAAGTCCATCAATTGTCTGTCAAGGCTGATTTCAAACATTTTAAACTATTTCAAGTTTCGTTTAACGTACCTGATCCCATCGTGTCCACATTTCACGCGGGTTCAATTCGTACATTTCCCGTTCTCTGTACATAAACTGATGCATGATCAGTTCACGCCGAATCGTCGCAAAATCCTCATGGTATTGCTTGATCCATTCGTTTAGTTCACGTTCAGGATAGATGCGGCCTGGCTCCAGCTTTTCGGCGAGCATCTGAAGTACGATCAATTTTTTCTTATACTGGGCAGGAATTTGACGTAACTTGCCGTCCTTGGCAAAAAAATTGCGTAAAACCGTTGCTTCCAACGTTTCATTCAGTTCGGACATATCTTCCTCTTCCTCTCCTTTTTCAAAGATAAAACGCACAGTCGCCTCGGCATGCTGCCGAATCAGCTCTGGATTCAGTGTAAAATACACCGTGTTTTTATCACGTCGTTCCTTAATTAACCCAACCTCACGGAGTTTGGAAGCATGATGCGTAACTGTAGGCTGTGATAGGTTCAGCTTTTTCGCCAAAGCTTGGCCATGCATCTCCCCACGGGATAAAAGGAGTAATATTCGCATACGTGTCGGGTCCGCAAGTGCTTTATGATAATTGACCATTTTATCTAGTTGCATTGTAACTGCACCTCTTTTCACTACTACAGGTTTGCTAAGCAAGCGAATTCGCTTAATTTAAATAGATATTCATCTAATTATATGTATGTTAAAAGTGTCTGTCAATTCTTCCCTCACATTATCTCTTTCTGAAAACGGCTGGATATTATGCACACATTACGGTAGGATTATTATTTGAAAACTTCTCACATACTGTGCTATTTGCATCAATTCTGAGATCCGTTTGACGAAATAAACCAATATAACTGGAGGTTCATCCAAATGCACGACGTAATCATTATCGGTGGCGGACCTTGCGGACTATCCGCTGCAATCGAATGCAGCCGCAGAGGTTTGCGAACGATCATTATTGAAAAAAGCAACATCGTTCACTCCATTTTTCTGTATCCGACAAATATGCAGTTTTTTAGCACCGCCGAACTATTGGAAATCGGTGATGTTCCGTTCAGCACTCCCAATGACAAGCCTTTTCGTCATGAAGCACTAGCGTACTATCGCAAAGTAGCCTCACATTATAACCTGGACATTCAGCACTATGAGGAGGCTCAATCCATTCAGCGGCAGGAAGACGGTACATTTACCGTACATACCCTAAGCAAACGGGAAATAACCAAGAGCTATTCGACACGCTATGTCGTAGTGGCTACGGGATATTTTGATCATCCGAACTATTTAGGCATTCCTGGGGAACAATTGGATAAAGTCACTCACTATTTTAGCGAAGCCCATCCCTATACAGGAACCCGGGTCGCAGTCATCGGCGGCAGTAACTCTGCGGTAGATGCAGCAATGGAATTGGTGCGGGTCGGGGCTACGATTGATATGGTTTATCGTCGCAACGAGTTGTCTCCATATATCAAACCTTGGGTTCGTCCATTGTTCGACAGTATGGTACAAAAAGGGAAGATCACGCTTCACTTAGGCGCACGCATTACCGAAATTCATGCAGATCATGTCATCGTCACTCCGATGAACACAGAAGCGTTCGAGCTCGAAAACGATTTTGTACTGGCACTTACAGGATTTCACCCAGAACGAAAACTACTGGAGTCTGTCGGCGTCCACATGGCTGAGGATCTGGACAAACCTGAATTTAATCCAGCCACGATGGAAACTAACATCCCAGGTATATATGTCGCCGGGGTCATCGCTTCAGGCAGCAATGCCAATGAAGTGTTTATTGAAACAGGTCGCTGGCACGGGCGTCAAATCGCCGAACATATCCAAAGTTAAACGATCGAAGGAGAACAACTGAATGGATTACAGCTCACTTATCTTACTGGTACTAGCCGGCCTTGGAATTATCAGTGGCAACTCAACCGTGACGATTGCTATGGTTGTACTACTACTGCTGCGGGTAACCAGCTTTCATACTGCTTTCCCCTGGCTTGAAAAGTATGGCCTAACGATCGGAATAATTATTTTGACGATTGGGGTCATGACCCCGCTAGCCAGCGGTAAAATCAGCATCAATCAGGTGACAGAGTCCTTCCTGCACTGGAAGTCCCTGCTCGCGATTGGTATCGGAATTCTGGTAGCCTACCTAGGCGGCCGCGGAGTAACTCTGATGTCCGGACAGCCTATTATTGTGACAGGTCTACTGATTGGGACCATCATTGGCGTTGCCTTCTTTAAAGGGGTTCCGGTTGGACCTCTGATTGCTGCCGGGCTGCTCTCCTTATTAATCGGTCGCTCCTAAATTTCTAGACACAGGATTGAAAAGAGCCGTTCAACAAATATACAAATGAATGATAGCAATCTGCATATCTGGCTGAATTCAGTCCCGCTTTGTGTTATACTCATATCGCATAATTTGGTAAATGCAGGAGGCTTGACCGATGTCTCGACAATTTGTAACGGAAGCTGTAATGGTGGCTATATACGGCCAGTTGCTTACATCTCCCGCCCCTGTGGAATATATAGTGCCCTACACATCACTGCTAGAGCTGTACGAATTCCAGGACAGCACAGAGCCTCTCATGGATAACCCTATGGACGATCAACATGTGAAGCGAAAGGTAAGTGAGCTAATCAGTTATTTTGAAGAACCGTTGAATCAGAAAAAAATTCGGCGTGCCCTTCAGATGCCTTGGGCGAAAAGCTTGCCTATCCTATTCGATGCCAATACATCACTCATTGTCATTAATGCAGTTGATACGGCGCATTACGGAGAATATTTTGATCCGATTGAAACCGAACTGGTGTTGACAGCTCAGCGTGAAGCATTACCCATCCTGACTGATCAATTAGACTGGATCCACCGCATTATCGAAGCTTCCGTACCTGTACATGTGTACGATATTGATGATTTTGATTTTGCAGTCGATGGTCCGATGTTTAACAACCCTTAACATACGACATCCTGCCCTAACCACAATAAAGCGGCGGAGTATCATGTGCAGGTTCATCTCCTGCCACACGATACTCCGCCGCTTTTCATGTCCATAAACCATTACTGGCACGCTATTTTTAACGTGGAGGCATTAAGCTTGTTCATCCTTTTCATAGGTGTAAATAATGTCGTCATGTTCCTCCAAATACTTCACTTCCAGATGATGGCCTTTCAGATACCAGTAATCCTGATCCTCCATATAAAACGTAATGCCAGCCGCTTCATGCTGTAATGCGGGGTGCTGCGGAGGCTCTACGGCAATTCCCAGAGAAAAGCCTGGATGCAACCCACCGCCGGAACTATAGCGAACAAAAAAACGGATGGAATCTCCACGATTCAAACCAAGCTCCTTAATGTACCACTGTGCCGCAGGTTCAGTTACCTGTATGCTCATGCGTTATGCTCATCTCCTTGTACAAATGACGTCTTGCCAACTATATCATAGCATCTTTTGGAATAACGACCAACCGTCTCTCCCCATGCGGCTTCCTGGACAAGTCATATACATTTTTTTGAAAAAGGTTTGACAATTCGCAAAAGAGGGTGTTAAGATTCAACCATACGAGATCCATTTTGAAATTTATTACCAATTTGAACGATAACTCATGTAAGAATGAACCCATTTTGAGGAAGAAAGGAGTGTTTCCGGTGCTAAAATTTATGATTGTATTTCACCCACATCTACAAACACAACAACTTCATACCGGAGCATCTCCCCTGTCGCATCCTTCAGAATTGGGCCATTCCTGTTGTATGGTTTAATACGAGTGGCTGCCTGCGTTTAAGCAGTTTTTCAGTGGCGAGTATGCTGAGAATACCTGCGCGCCATATGATATTGAGATTTAAGGCATATCGTCTGCGGACGGTATGCCTTTTTTGCGCCTGTTGCCGAATCATACTTGTGGCAGCAAGCCGCTGTTGTTTCTTCAAAATGGTACACAACTCTCGAATGAACTTGACATGAAAGGATGGGATTCCTCTTGTTTTCAGTACTCAAAAATTTAGGCTGGTTTTTTAAAAGAGAACGAAGCCGATACTCCATTGGATTGTTTTTGCTGATTGCGGTTGGCGTTTTGGAGCTCGCTCCACCTCGGCTGCTAGGCAGCGCCATTGATGAGATTGTACGTGGATCGATTTCCTGGTCTTCGCTTTGGCGTTATATTTTGTACATCATAGGGATTCTTGCCATCATCTACTACATTACGTACATATGGATGCACAAGCTGTTTGGTGGTGCTAATCTGGTGGAGCGCCTATTGCGTACACGTTTTATGAATCATTTGCTGCGGATGACCCCTCCATTTTTTGAACGCAATCGTACAGGTGATCTGATGGCTCGTGCCACGAACGACCTTCGCTCTGTAGCAAGTACAGCAGGCTTCGGTATGTTGACATTAACAGACTCCACTGTCTACCTTACCGTTGTATTGGTTGCCATGGGCACCCTGATTAGCTGGAAGCTAACACTGGCGGCCATTCTGCCCCTTCCTTTTATTGCGCTGGCCATGAGTATTTACGGTAAAGCCGTACATGAGCGTTACACACTGGCACAGGATGCATTTGGCGATATGAACGACCAGGTGCTGGAGTCGGTGGCAGGTATCCGTGTCATTCGAGCTTATGTGCAAGAACGAATGGACGAAAAACGTTTTGCCGATATTACTGAGGATGTGTTTCGTAAAAACTTAGCAGTTGCCCGGATGGATGCTCTCTTTGAACCGACGATCCGTTTATGTGTAGGACTTAGCTACGTTATCGGTCTCGGGTATGGTATTTATCTGGTATTTCATAACGATATCACGCTAGGCGAACTAGTATCTTTTAACATGTATCTAGGAATGATGATTTGGCCGATGTTTGCTATTGGCGAGCTGATTAACATTATGCAGCGCGGTAGCGCTTCTCTGGACCGGGTCAATGAAACTCTCGATGTCCAGCCAGACGTTCAGAATGTAGCTCAACCTGTTCCAGTGGATCGTCCCGAATCCATCACCATGAAAGACGTGACTTTCCGTTATCCTACCTCCACTGTTGACAATCTGTCACATGTGAACCTGGAGCTCAAACGCGGAGAAACACTAGGGGTCGTTGGTCGAACAGGCAGCGGGAAGTCCACTTTGCTCAAACAGCTATTGCATGAATATCCGACTGGCAGTGGTGATATTTTAATTTCCGGCACCCGGCTGGAGGACATTGCAGTAGAACAATTACACAGCTGGATTGGCTACGTGCCGCAAGAACAAATCTTGTTCTCCAAATCGGTGCGCGAGAACATTCAGTTCGGGAAACCCGGGGCAGATGATGACGACATCATGGAAGCGATCCGTACGGCTGCCTTTGACCAAGATTTGGGTACCCTGTCCGATGGGCTGGATACACTGGTCGGAGAAAAAGGCATCGCCCTGTCCGGTGGTCAGAAGCAGCGTGTTTCGCTTGCGCGCGCCTTTATCGGTGATCCAGATATTCTAGTGCTCGACGATGCACTGTCAGCAGTAGATGCTCGCACGGAAGCACGTATTATTGACAATATCCGGCATAAGCGCTCGGGTAAAACAACCTTGATCTCCACTCACCGTCTATCGGCTGTAGAGCATGCAGACCGGATCGTCGTGCTGGAGCAAGGACGCATTATTGAGGAAGGAACCCACAACGAGCTGCTTCAGGCTGACGGATGGTACCGACAACAATATGAACGGCAACAAGTGGAATCTGATCTGACCTCAGGGGAGGTATCCTAATGAAACCCAATATCGGCAAAAGACTGTTCCAGTATGCACTGACGAGCAAAGCGGGTTTTATTGCCGCTCTTATCGCCTTGGCTATTGGAGTAGCCGCCGAGCTGGCCGGTCCCTTCATCGCCAAAACGATGATTGACGACCATATGCTCGCTATTGAAAAACCATTTTATGAGACGACTAGTGTGGACGGCGGTGTAAGTTATGCTGGAACCCATTTTAAACGTGAAGATCGCTTTGAAGCCGGGGAGGCCAAAGGGCGCGAAGCGAGGATTTTACAAGTTGGCAAATCTTTTGTATTTGTCGATGGCTCTGTCCAAGTAGCGGATGGTAACCGATCCTTTACGAACGGTACGTTGACCGTGACACGCGGCTCCGACACCTTTCATTACAAAGCCAAGGCTTTAACCGCTGATGAGCTGTATAGCTTTTATAAACCAGAAATGCCCGGCATCTTTCAGCTGATTGGGTGGTATTGCTTCTTTTTGGTCGTTTCGATTTTTGCCGAGTTCGGCAAAACATACTGGCTGCAATCCTCGGCGAACAAGGTCATTCAGAAGCTTCGACTTGATCTCTACGCACACATTCAGCGCTTGCCAGTTTACTTTTTTGATAACTTACCCGCAGGCAAGGTCGTATCCCGTGTTACGAATGACACGGAGGCAGTCAAAGATTTGTTTGTGGCTGTACTCTCCAACTTCACTTCAGGGATTGTAACGATGACAGGGGTATATGTTGCACTCTTTTTACTGGACTTCAGACTGGGTCTGATCTCTCTATTTATTGTACCGTTACTGATCTTATGGATCATATTGTACCGCAAGGTTGCAACCCGCTATAACACGATCATTCGGTCCAGACTCAGTGAGATTAATGCGATTATCAATGAATCCATTCAGGGGATGTCCATTATTCGCGTATTCCGGCATCAGAAACAAACACAGCAAGAGTTTGAAGAGTTGAATGATGACTATATGAAGCATCAGAATAAAATGCTGAATTTGAACGCTTTTACTTCGCATAATTTGGTCAACGTATTGAGAAACCTCGCCTTCGCTGTCGTGTTGTGGTATTTTGGATCTGCGGCGCTTGGCACTACAGGTAGTGCGATATCATTAGGGGTATTGTATGCCTTCGTCGATGTGTTGGGTCGATTGTTCCAACCTATTACAGGTATGGTCAACCAGCTCGCCGTACTGGATACTTCCATCGTATCCTCAGGACGTGTATTTGAATTGATGGACGAAACTGGAGAGCCGGTGACAGACGGTACTATGCCGCGTTACAAAGGCCAGGTAGAATTTAACGACGTTTCCTTTGCCTACAAAAAGGATGATGTGCTTAAGCATATTTCCTTTACAGCACAGCCTGGTCAAACGGTTGCCCTTGTCGGGCATACCGGATCAGGTAAGAGTTCGATTATCAACCTGCTATTCCGGTTCTATGATCCGCAAAAAGGGACGATCACCATTGACGGAACGCCTGTCAAAAATATTCCTAAGCAATGGCTTCGCCATCATATGGGTATTGTTCTTCAAGATCCATATTTGTTCACAGGCACGGTAGCCTCTAATGTCAGTCTCGGAGACAGCAGAATTACAAGAGAGCAGGTAAATAAAGCGCTGCATGACGTTGGAGCCGACAAACTGTTAGCCCATTTGCCCCAAGGATTTGATGAGCCTGTTATTGAAAAAGGCAGTACCTTATCCGCCGGGCAACGCCAGCTTATTTCGTTTGCTCGCGCGTTAGCCTTTGATCCTGCCATTTTAATTCTGGATGAAGCTACCGCCAACATTGATACCGAAACGGAAGCACTCATCCAATCTGCTCTTGAGGTGCTCAAAAAGGGACGTACGACCTTTATCATTGCCCACCGTTTGTCCACCATTCGTAGTGCAGACCAAATTTTGGTGCTGCATCGGGGTGAAATTGTTGAACGGGGTAGCCATGACGAGCTTATGGCCCAAGGCGGACGTTACTTCCAAATGTATCAACTCCAGTCAGGAACGGTTGCAGCTGAATCTGTGTCTTCCTCAGCTACATCTTCTGCGCAAAATGACTTACTTACAGGCAAAATCGCATTTAAAGCTTAAATGATACTAGAGCTTGGGCTTACAATTAACATTTAGCATTAAAAAGCCAGCGGTCTCCATTCTTATGGGGGAACTCGCTGGCTTTATTTTATATATTGACATATGGCTTAAAGTTTTATTTAGCTACAGACGTGCCTGTTCCCGTGGGCGGAAGCACAGTTCCATCGACTGCTTTGAGCGTAACCTTATACTTACTGTCTACCAATGTACTGGTGTGGGTATCCGTAATGACTTGAATATTCATTTCCCCCGGTTTTGGACTAGTCAGCTTGTAGTAAATGACTGCATTCGTATCATCTACGTAGTCGATGTGATCCACTTCAATGCCGTAACCTGGATTAGGTGCCTGCAGACGGGTGATGGTCACTTTGTTCTGCTGATCATTCGCCTTCTCTATGTTCATACTAATATTGGTTTGTTGGACCGGATCTACAGGCTCAGCTGGATTTTCCGGAGTGGCTTGCACCGGTTTATAACTTTGTACAAACTCGGATGCATGGTAGACCATTTCTGCTGCCTCCATCCGTGTTACTTTACGATCCGGGTTAAAGTTGCTTTCTTTGTCCAATTTTGCAATTTTGGTCAACAGGAGAAATTGCACTGCTTCGTTCGACTCTTGGTCTAATTTTTTGCCATCTGCTACATTAATGAACATACGAACAGTAGGATATTCACCTGTTGCACTCACGGCTTTGTACAGAATATTCGCGAATTGTTCCCTTGTCATACGGGTGCTCGGATCAATATCCGGTGACAGAGGGATTTGGTGCTGGACTGCAATCCGATAGGAATCGGCATACCATGCGGAAGCCGGAATGTTTGCAAAGGAGCCCGTGGTGAAATCAGGCATAACCTGAAGATCCATTCCACGAACAACCAAGTGTACTCCTTGTGCATACGTGAGTGTTTGATCTGGTGCAAACTTATCCTTGGTTATCCCTTGAATAATTCCTTTGTTCTGAAGTGAACTTACGATCTTCTCCTGCTCAGCTCCCTTTATATCTCGAAAAGCAGAAGCCGACGTAGCCACAGCCAATGAACAGACGACAAGCAGCGCAGCTGCCACGCTTTTATGTTTAATCATGAGATACACCTCCATGTTTACTTTGCTTCTATACTTACGGACGCAATAAAACCATCAAATGTTTCAAATATGCACAAATTGGTTGCAAAACAATGGAATACCTTAGCTATTAGTGTAACCCGTCTTGCTCTTTTCCGCTCACCATATCCATGCAAACCCAAAAGTGTCTATGACAGTTTTCCTTTTGCAGCACCTTTTAGAGAAAAAGAGCTGACTCGCAGTAATTTAGCTAGCAAAAGCAGCAGTGTACCTAACAAAAATACCCACTTGTGGTAGCTTACATCCGGTTAGGGGCTTTCAGTCCAAGAAGTCGCAGTGTACTTGCCAGCATATCCGCAGTCTGTTCCGCCAACTGAATGCGCCATTGTCCACCATCGACAATCCTTTCCTTAGCATAAAAACGGTTGAACGCTTGTGCTGTATCTAATGCAAATCTCGCAATAACCGAAGGTTCCAGTTGCCTAGCAGCACGTATTAGCTGTCCGTGATAGCGATCCAACTGCTTAAGCAGCGCCCAGCCTGCGTCACCCAGCATTTCATCCGAAACGATATTCAAATCAGGAGAATGCCCGTCTTGGGCAAGAACGTTGTCACTGGAAGTAGAATCAACATCAGAGTGGGCGCGAGCTTTCTCCAAAAGACTGCGTATGCGCGCATGAGTATACTGCACATAAGGGCCAGTCTCACCTTCAAAGGTCAGTGCCTCCTCTAACGAAAAATCCACTTCATTCAGACGGTTATTTTTTAAATCGCCAAAAATAATCGCTCCGATGCCAACGTCTTCAGCTATTGCCTGTTGTTCCAGCAAATTGGGATTTTTCTCCGTAATGATGTCTTGAGCACGCGCTACAGCTTCATCCAGCACTTCCTCCAGTTTCACCACCTTGCCGCGTCTTGTGGACATTTTTTTGCCTGCAAACCGCATTAAACCAAACGGTACATGCTCACATTGCTCTGCCCATGTCTCCCCTGCATGCTTCAGCACCGCAAATACCTGTTGGAAATGTAACTTCTGTTCCCCGCCAACGACATACAGCAGGCGATCAGCCTTCATCACTTCATGACGATAAATCGCTGTTGCCAGATCACGGGTGGGATAAATGGTAGTCCCATCTTTTTTCAAAATAAGACACGGCGGCAGTTGCTCGTCTTCCAGACGAACCACAAGTGCTCCATCACTTTCTTCCAGCAGTCCTTTTGCTCTTAATTGGGCAACAACTGCCTGCATCTTATCATTGTAAAAACTTTCCCCCAATACATGGTCAAACGAAATGTTAAGACGTTGGTACATACGGTCAAATTCTCCCAGACTGACTTCAACAAAAAACTCCCACAGTTGTTGAGCTTCAGTATCCCCTTGCTCCAAACGTCGGAACCACTCGCGGCCTTCATCCTCCAAAGACGGATCATGCTCGGCCTCCTGATGAAAACGGACATATAGCTTCAACGATTCCCCGATCGGATCATGTTGTAGCTGCTCCTCATTGCCCCATCTTTTATAGGCCGCAATTTGCTTGCCAAATTGTGTTCCCCAATCCCCTAGATGATTCACACTAATCGGCACATATCCGGTTTCACCAAGTATGCGATACAAGGCGGCACCAATAACAGTAGAGCGAAGATGACCGATACCAAATGGTTTGGCAATATTAGGCGAGGACATATCAATCACTACTCGCTGTCCATATCCGATATTGGGCTTGAGAAACTCAGCCTTGCGCAATTCAGCAAGCATCGATGGAATATGAGCAGATCGATCCAATGTAATATTTACATAGGCACCCGATGCTGAAGCAGTTAGACCCGCTTCACGGCTTACTAGCTCTGCCAATTCCATTGCAATATGCTGTGGAGACTTTCGAAATTTTTTAGCCAGCACAAAACAGGGAAACGCCACATCTCCCCATTCAGGCTGCGGAGGCACCTCGAATAAAGATAAAACTTCTTTCTCCTCCAAGCCCGTATGAGCTACAATAGCGTGGGTAGCAATCATCAACAACATGTTCCTCTCTCCTTCTTTTTATAAGATCTAACAAAAAAAGCCCTCGCCTCTTGATATAATCAAGAGACGAGAACTTCGATATCCCGCGGTACCACTCTTCGTAAATCGGTTGTATAGCTAAAGCTAGCTTACACAAAATCGCGATTTCACTCCATTGACAAATAACGGTGTCTGCCGGGCTGATCTACTAGAAGCTCTTATCGTTGGATCAACCGTCTCCCGGGTGCGCTTCACATCGGATTTCATACCGGCTTCCACCTTTTCCGGCTCGCTGTAATGATACGGTTCCGTTGCTACTCTCCCGTTCCTTGACGTTAATTCCCACCATTATACAAACCTATTTAGTAGAAAGCAACCTTTTATTCCCTCTTCAGGGACTAGTTCTGTATATGTAATTACACTGCCACCAATTGGCGACAGGCCTCAACACAATGACGGCAGGCTTCTGCACAATGTTTGCAATGATTATGGGAATGCTTGCTGCATTCAGCAGCACATACCTCACAGGCTTTGGCACATAGCTCACAGATTTCCTCGGCAAAATCCGTTCCGCGCTGCAACATTTGAGCAGCAAACCCACATATCTCTGCGCATTCCCTACTCACTCGAATACATTCACGCAGCATAGCTAGATCATATTCCTTCAAACTTGCTACATAGCATACATTGCAAGCGTTCATACATTCCAGGCAAGCATCCACGCATTTTTGGTATGAATGATTCATAATACATTACCTCCCAGTTGTTGATCCTGCTGTACTATTACCCGCTGAACCTTGAAATTAATCATTTGATGTTCGCGCTTTCAACAAAATAAACCCAGAAAATCCCGACTTATGTAAGGAAGTGTACTATATTCCAAGGTGTAAGCGCAAGGATATTAATCACATAACTTTTTAGCCTTCGTTTCTGACTTGCATCCAGTCTATCATTCCTCTATTGTAAAAAAAGAGTATGCTTAACCACTGATCAAGGAGTGAACATTGTAATGAATATAACATCTGTAGAGGAGCACCGACAGGAATCTCCGCAACAGGTTAACTGCATGGTCGTGACCGTCTCGGATACACGTACCATGGAAACCGATACTGGGGGACGACTGCTCAAGGAACTACTAGAAACGAATGGGTACAAGGTTGTTCGATATGTTATCGTCAAGGACGACTATGAAGGAATCCGGCAGTTGGTAGCCGAAGCTGCGGCACATGAAGACATCGAGGCTGTACTTTTAACAGGTGGTACTGGCATCTCTCCGCGTGATACTACATATGAAGCCGTCTCCTCTCTACTGGATAAGGAACTACCTGGGTTTGGAGAAATCTTCCGTTACTTAAGCTTTGCTGAGGACATTGGATCAGCAGCTATATTAAGCCGGGCTGTAGCGGGCACTGTGGGCCAGACAGTTGTGTTTTCTATGCCTGGCTCCCGCGGAGCCGTTCGTTTGGCAATGGAACGCATTATTGTCCCTGAGCTGCGTCATGTAATGAGAGAAATTTATAAATAAGCTCCTATTTACACATTGCAGATACAAAAAAGGCACCCCATACATAGATGAGGTGCCTCTTCACATTATTCCTTTTCTTCAACTTCGGGCTGCATGTAGCTGTCAATCAGCTTTTGCTTCAGCTCCCATACCTTCTCACTAAGATTTACGCGATAAATTTCAGGGTTCAGCTTCCGCAAATATTCTGGCCAAAACAGTTTCAACTGTGATGCATGATAGGCACGAATTTCATCCAGTTCAGGAAGCTCGTATACCTTCTGCCCATTTACAAAAATAGGTTCAAGCATCGGTACAGCTTCGTAATTTTCTACATACTTCTTCATATATGGATGCAAAGGGTTAAACAGCTTCAGGCGCTTACCATTACGCGGACGTTCTTCATCCGGGAAAGAAATATAATCAGCTACAGCTCTCCCTTTCTTCTTATCCACAATACGGTATACATCCTTTTTGCCTGGTGTAGATACTTTTTCCGGGTTACCCGAGATTTTAATCGTCGGCAGCATTTCACCGTCCACTTCCCGCTCAACCAGCTTGTACACTCCACCCAGTGAAGGTTGATCTGAAGCTGTAATCAGCTGTGTTCCTACACCCCACACATCAATACGTGCACCTTGGGCCTTTAGATTGAAAATCGTATTTTCATCCAAATCGTTGGAAGCTACAATTTGTACGTAATCCAAACCTTCAGCATCCAGCATTTCCCGTGCCTGAATAGATAGATAAGCCAAATCACCGCTATCCAAACGGATGGCATTCATACGCTTGCCTTGACTCTCCAGCATCTTTGCTGTCCGAATCGCATGGGGAACACCGCTCTCCAGCGTGTCAAAGGTATCTACCAGTAGCGTAACCTGATCTGGCAAAACTTTCGCATACACGTCGAACGCCTCTTGCTCCGTCATAAAGGTTTGTACCCATGAATGGGCATGAGTCCCTTTTGTCGGAATCCCAAAGTGTTCGCCTGCCAGCATATTAGAAGTCGCATCGAAACCTGCAACATAAGCAGCACGTGCTCCCCAAATAGCTGCATCTGCCTCCTGCGCACGTCGTGTGCCAAATTCGAGCAGTGTATCGTCACTTGCCACCTGTTTGATACGTGATGCTTTTGTCGCAATGAGTGTCTGGTAATTCATAAAATTCAACAATGCCGTCTCGACAAGCTGCGTTTCCATAATGGTTCCTTCAACACGTACCAGAGGCTCATTCGGAAAAACAAGCGCTCCTTCCTTCATCGAGTGGACCGTTCCGCCAAACTTAAACTGGCGCAATGCCTCCATGAACATGGGATCGTACTTTTCCTCCTGCTCTGACAGATAGCGAATGTCCTCTTCTGTAAACCGCAAGTTTGAAATGTAATTCACAATGCGTTCCAGACCAGCAAACACGGCATATCCATTGCCAAAAGGAAGCTTACGAAAATACGCCTCGAACACAGCTTTACGTTGGTGACTTCCGTTCACCCAATGGGCGTACATCATATTAATCTGATATTTATCTGTATGTAATGCGAGGCTCGTTGACTTCATCGTATCATCCTCTCTGACTGTCCCTGGATTGGTGACGGCATACCGTCTTATCTGCCCAGATTCAGCAATATCCGGCTCTAATTTGTTATCGGACATTGGTGCACAATCGTTCGGTTATTTTACTTCTTCTGGAGCAAAAGCGTATCTTCAGCCGACCGCACCGTGGCTCCAAGACTTCCCTCAAAATGGCCCAAAGCCCAATCATGTCCCGCCTGATTAAAGCTCGCCACAGCGTCCTTGTATACGGTAATAGCAAAACCTTTGTTGTAAGCATCTACAGCTGTATGCAGCACACATATATCTGTACACACACCAATCAAATGAACTTCCAGAATCCCGCGTTCGCGCAACCTGAGTTCCAGATCCGTACCAGCAAAAGCACTGTACCGTGTTTTATCCAACCAATAGATACGATCACTTTGGTGCTTATAAAGGCTATGGAGTTTACCATACAATTGTCGTCCGTTGGTTCCACGTATATTATGTGGAGGAAACAGCTTACTCTCCGGGTGATAGAGGTCGTTCTCCTCATGTAAATCCACAGCCATGACAACAAAGTCCCCTTGATCCACGTAGGCCTGCGTAATAGCTGTGATCCGTTCATCTAGCTCAATAGCAGGTTGCCCCACAGGCAGACTACCGTCCACAAAATCTTTCGTGTAATCAATAACAATCAGTGCCTTCATCGTACAGTCAGCTCCTTATCATCAAAGTGAGGTTGTACGCTCTATGCGTGACCTATTCCAATAAAAGTTACGTATAGATAGATAAACGCGGTACTCTATCACTAAAGCGATACAACTGGGCCGGTCTTTGTGAATACTGATTGGAACTGAGCGGTTTGCCATTCTCATCCCGCACCTCTTCCAGTATTCCCTGTCTGCTACGAGTCGATGTTATTTTGCGAATAAAATTCGGCTCTTCGAAATCCGGTACGACGCTCTGAATCACCTGATACAATTCACCCAGTGTAAAATGTGGCGGTAAAAACTGCTTGGCTATCGTTGTCTGAAGCATCTGCAACTGAATTTTGCGATAAGCATCAACTATGATATCCCGGTGATCGAACGCCAGCTCCAATTCCTCCAACGCTTCTCTGATCGTAAATAACCCGACCTCAGAAGCATCGTCGGCCGCCTGGCGCTGCTCCAGCATCCATTCCTCTACCAGTGCAAAAAACGCATGCGATATAATCCACCCACGCGGATCACGGCCTGGTCCACTATATACGCCCAAATACTCCAGATGTCCGCCGTCTACACCGGTTTCCTCTAACAGTTCCCGCTTGGCCGCTCCATATATGGATTCATCTTCTTGACAAAATCCTCCAGGCAATGCCCAGCGTCCCGCAAACGGCCAACTACGGCGCTTGATGAGCATTACTTTCAGCTCACGAATCGGCAATGTTTTTGTTACCGTCTTGCGCTCACGCTTCGTTAAAGTAAACATTACGATATCCGCCGGAGCACCATCCGGGGTACGGTATTTCTTAATGTTATAAGACGCCTTCTGCGCCTCTTCGTTTATACGATTGCTATCCATTGGCATCACCATATTATATCGTTTTGATAAATTCATTATGACATAATAAAAATTTTTGTCAAGCGTCAGGCCTTGCCTGAATCACTTGCTTGTTGACGCAATACTCGGAAGGTTGCTGTAGCTGTACAACCGAGCGTACCTTCACTATCCCTCACTTCTGCCTGAGTGGTTATGGTGCGGCCTGCCTGATGAACAATCCGTGCCTTAACCTCCAGCCGTCCTTGTCTCATGGCTGACAAGAAATGAACGTTAAGATTCGTTGTTACACATGAATCCATATTTCGTGAAGCCATACTGACCATCCCCATCGCCTGATCCATCAATGTTGTGAGCACCCCCCCATGTACAATCCCCATCACATTGGTATGGTGTTGTTTGGCCTCCAAAGCGATATGTGCCTCGTTAGCATCAGCTGTAATCAGCTCACATCCTAAGTACTCCCAAAAAGTATTTTCTTCACCCTCTAGCATCTTACGCAACTTACCATTCCCTCGCTTTCATCCCATCTATGATGTCGCAATTCTTTTGGTATCTCATGAACATTTACAATGAGTAATTGCTTCCGAAAAAAAGGCGTGGAAGCTAAGCCTCCACACCATAAATCTTATTCTAGTCACTGCAATTCGAGGAGGAAGTGATCTTTCCCTCTTCAACGTTCACCTTTTCAGCAACCGTATCACGGATGGCCGTAATCACCATTTGCAGCAGCTCATTAATTTCCACCTGGCTCTGCTGAAACTCCGTTACAATTGGAATACCGTCAAGCTCTTCCTGTAGCTCCTGAAGTTCAGCTTCTATTTTGGCAATCATTTTTTGATTCTTTAAAGATTCAAATGCTACGATTTCCTTTTGCTTCTTCTTCATCGTTGCAATCAGTTGCTGGATGCGCTCATGATCCTGAATCTTTTCTTCTGCTTTCCGGAACACCTGTACTTCCTCACTGCTGCCCAGAATACCCGCCAACTCTTTGGCCTTTGCCAATATCATATCGCGATTGACCAAATGATCATGTTGGCGCGCCGCCGATTGAAGTTCTGTTTGTTGCAACCGCTCCTCTGTCATTGTCCATCGCTCCTTTTTTTCACTTAGATGGTCTTGCATGCAGCCCTTTAATCAGACCGCATGCAGGCCGCTAGACTATTCTTTTTATCCGTTAACCGCTACTGGCGTTTGAACCAAGTCACCTTTAATGTAGAAGGTCATAGGCTCTGTAATTTTTACTTGGACAAAGGAACCAATCAGGTCCTTAGAACCTTCAAAATGAACCAGCTTATTGGAACGAGTCCGACCAGCAAGCACTTTGCTGTCATTTTTACTCTCGCCTTCCACCAGCACTTCAACCACCTCACCACGCAATCGACTATTAAAGCGTAGGCTGTTTTGATTCACAGCAATGTTCAGACGCCGGAGACGCTCTTTTTTGACCGACATAGGCACATTATCTTCCATCGAAGCCGCTGGCGTGCCTTCACGTGGTGAATAAATAAATGTGTAGGCAAAGTCATAGCCCACTTCACGCACCAGAGATAGTGTATCTTCGAACTGTTCGTCTGTTTCACCCGGGAAACCTACGATAATATCTGTTGTCAGAGAAACATGCGGAACAGCCGCTTTTATCTTCGCTGCCAGCTCCAAAACACGCTCACGAGTATATTTTCGGTTCATTTTCTTCAATATATCCGTATTACCGGATTGTACAGGCAGATGAATATGCTCCACCAGATTGCCGCCCTTACCAAGCACTTCAACCAAATGGTCGTCAAAATCACGCGGATGTGAGGTCGTAAAACGTACACGCGGAATATTGATTTTGCGCATATCATCCATCAGATCCCCGAATCTGTAATTCATATCTTTTAAATCCTTGCCATAGGCATTGACATTCTGACCCAGCAGGGTAATCTCTTTAAATCCTTGACGGGCCAAATCCCGTACCTCAGCAATAACATCCTCTGGCCGACGACTTCTTTCCTTACCACGTGTGAAAGGAACGATGCAATAAGTGCAAAACTTATCACAGCCATACATGATGTTTACCCAAGCCCGCATACCCTCACGCTTCTTCGGCAGGTTTTCGATAATGTCGCCCTCCTTGGACCACACTTCAACCACCATCTCTTTGCTAAAGAGGGCTTCCTTGACAAGCTGAGGCAAACGATGAATATTATGGGTACCAAAGATCATATCAACAAAACCGTGTTTTTGCATAATCCGGTTCACAACATTCTCTTCCTGCGACATGCAGCCACACACACCAAGCAGCAGTCCCGGCTTTTCTGTTTTGAGATGCTTGAGGTGACCCAGCTCACCAAACACTTTATCTTCCGCATTTTCACGGATAGCGCAAGTGTTCAGTAAAATGATATCTGCTTCCTTCCGATCCTCGGTTGCCTGGTAGCCCATTTGCTCCAGCAAGCCTTTGATTGTTTCAGAATCATGCTCATTCATCTGGC
Organism: Paenibacillus sp. lzh-N1; assembly: GCF_002872435.1. Lineage (NCBI taxonomy): Bacteria > Bacillati > Bacillota > Bacilli > Caryophanales > Paenibacillaceae > Paenibacillus > Paenibacillus sp. lzh-N1. The sequence goes on from NZ_CP025696.1 coordinate 5,189,869, forward strand.
AACCGAATGTATATACGATATAATGCTTGCCCTCACCGATATGCTTTAGCTCATCCGGGACTGCGTTATCATACAATACCTGGACGTCCTCTTTACCACGCTGTTTTTCTTTTCTATGGTTCGGCTCCGCCATAATGTTGATTTCACGTCCGCGAATGCGAATCTTTTTGCTATGCTCATCTTCAGAAATAATCTTCGCATCCGAGAAATCAAAATATTGGGAGTAATCTTTTGTTTCCTTAGCCATTCGCTGGTCACTCCTTACACCATCTATTTCACGAGCTAACTTGTGATTTTGCTGTATCTTTAGGCATTGTTATTTTATTTAAGCTCCAAAAACCTTTAAAAAAGGCATTACACTAAATTATAGCATGATTTATAGGTCATAGCCATAGATCATCCCGGGATACCAATCGGATGCCATGTGATGTGCTGAGGTTTTTATGTATATAGGTAAATATTTGTTTATTCTAGTGCATATAAAAATAGCCCAACTCTTTTGCAAGAGTCGGACTTTTACACCTTCCAGATCAAATACGTATATTAGTCAACGATTTCAGCGTTGTCACCGTTTTTCACACCGGCTCCGTTCGCTTCATCCGTGTCAATATGCATATCCAACGCAAAAGAATCGGACACACGTGCAATAACATTTTCAAATACAAGGCCACGTTCGCCACCAACACGTACTTTCAGCAGCTGCTTATCCTTAATGTCCCATTTAGCTGCATCGGATGTATGGAAATGAATATGGCGGGCTGCTACAATAACGCCTTCTTGCAGTTCCACTTCTCCAGCTGGTCCTTTTACTGTAATTCCTGGTGTACCATCAATGCTACCGGATTCGCGTACAGGTGCCTTTACACCAATAGCAAAGGAATCTGTGCGAGAGATTTCCAGTTGAGAAGCGGGACGAGCAGGTCCCAAAATGCGAACCTTATCAAATTGGCCCTTAGGACCAATTACAGCTACCGTTTCATTTGCAGCAAATTGTCCTGGTTGGGACAAAGGTTTAAATTCAGTCAATTGATAGCCTGCTCCGAACAAAATTTCAATATGCTCTTGAGTCAGGTGAATATGACGGGCGGAAACGCCGACAGGTACGATTTTAGTCATCGTGTGGTCACTCCTTTTTCTCTATACAATACTTTACACATCTATGTTATTATACTCCTATTTCGACAAGAAAGAAAAGGATAGCACATAAAGTTCCCTTTTTCGCCCTAACCAGCCAGACATATCGTCCCTATAAAACTTGGATCAAACCGTCATTTTAGCAAACAGGAGAAAGAAAAGCATGATCTCAGCTACGATGAGATGAGGAACTACAATAAATATATTCAGAATAAACAGGACACAGAGAATTCCAGTTAAGAAAAGAATGACTCTGAGACGAGGTTTAAGGTGACTTAATCTGTACTGATGGAATACCAGCAAAACTGACAAAAAATAAAGCAAAACAGAAGCAAAAGTAAAGCAAAGTACAAAAGTATAGGCTGCTTGCCCCAAAAATAAGAGCTGTATGGAAGCTGCAAGCATGCTAAGAGAAAGATAAATAAACAAATGACCATAAATAATAGTCTGTCCTGCTGTTTGTTTTGATTTGTCCACACGCTTCTCTATATTCTCAAAATATTGCCACCAGATTGCAATGACCAGCACAAATGTCAAAGCAGCAAATACAATGGAGGAAACTGTGAAATGATCAGATTGTAAAACAGAAAGTATACTTATCACTGATTCTCCAAGCAGGATTAAAGTAAACTGTGCAAATCGCTCCAAAAGATGCTCTGTATGGATAGGTGTGATCACCAGCTTTTTACGACCGATCAAAGGAACGAGGATATCCACCGCAATGCCAGTATATAAAATCAAATATCGAACCCACGAGTCGAAGAAAAGGGAGCAGCTAGAGATGACTATCCCAACCCAAAGATAGGTTCAAAAAAAACGAGCTGTTTCCTGTTTATGAGCTGTTTCTTTGGAGGCCGAAAGCAAATATTGAACGACAGTCAAACCTCTTAAACCAATATAGCCAACAAAAAAAGATGCATAGTACGCATCAAAATCTACATTCAAGCTGGCAGTCATAATTAACACAAAAAATAATTGCAAAATCATAAAAATTCGATGCGTTATACTGTCTTGACCAAAACGATTGTTATAGACAGTTTGCCCCACCCATGCCCACCAGATCGGAATAAAAATCAAAATAAACTTCTCTAAATTATGCCAACCAACACTGCCATGCTCAACATGTAGTAAAACATGAGTCGCCTTGGACACAGCTGCTACAAACAATAAATCATAAAAGAGTTCAAGCCAGGTAACCTTTTTTATCAACATGATGTAACGGAGCTCCCCTCTTGTATGGCGGTATAGCATGGTGCTGTCAGGCTCGCTCCTACGTATGTCCAATTTCGGAAAGCGTTATTTTAGCACCATGCAAGCCTCGGATGCTCCAATTATTTCGTAATCATTCTCGCTTTGTCAAGAAAATGCTCAGCCGAAAACAACTGCTATATTAAGCTATTTTAAGAAGACATTTTAGATGGCAGATTCGTTCGCAAATAGTCCAGTGCATGTTCTCCCAGCCATCCCTTGACCAGCTCCTCAGAGTAATGCTTCAGCAGTAGTTCTGCAAAAGCCGGATATTTTCCCGCGTGCTCCAGTCCTCGTACATGGGCCTCGATACCATCAAAATCAGAGCCAAACATCAAATGTCTTTCGCCACCTAATGAACAAATGTGCTCAATGTGCGGTAGCAGGTCCTCAGCGTGCACTGTACCCTGCTCTTTCAGAAACATCGTGACAAAGGTCAATCCAATTCGTCCGTTACGGGCGATCAGTGCCCGAATCTGTTCATCTCGCAAGTTGCGGGGATGAGCACATCTCGCAAAGGCGTTCGAATGCGAGGCGATGGGCGGTAAGGCCGCTTCCTCCATCAATTCCCAGAATCCTTGTACGGACAAGTGTGATACATCTAGCAGCAGTCCCAGACTATTACAGCGATGAACCAAATCACGTCCCTTGCGGGTCAAGCCGCCTCCTCTATGCTCCATAATACCGTCAGCAGCCCAATTTGCATAATTCCATGTCAGACCGATCAATCGTATTCCCATGGCATAGCATACATCCGCATAAAACGGATTTCCTTCCAGCGCATCTACACCTTCGAGTGAGAGCAACGCCCAAGGTGCCCCTGTATGTTTCGTCCCACTCCCATGCCCATTTGTTATCTTTCCTGCTTGCTTCTCTACGTCTGTATGCTGTACTTGCTCCACTTGACGTACAGCGTACGTATTTTTAAGTGCTGCCAAGTCTTCTCTCCACAGTAAAGGCTTTAACCCGCCTGAGCTAGAGGTAACATGCTGCCTGAACAGTTCAATTTGACGAACCACATGCTCAAATCTTGGCGTGCCCAATACCTGTGATATATAAATAGCGAACGTTTGCAATCTTACGTTGCCTTCTAGCAAACGCTCTTTTGTGACATCAAGTGATGAATGACTGAAATCCACCTGCGAATCGAGCTGCATTTTACATAACACATCACAGTGCAGGTCAACAACTGGCCAATTCGCTTCAAACTTATCATTCATGCACCATACCTCCATTGGATTAAAGCCCACAAATTTATTTTGAAAACCATAATAACTAAACCACAAAGCAAAAAAGCCCGTTTACAAAACGTAAACAGGCTCAGGCAACTTCCATTTATTATCTTGGTTCTACAATCAATTTGATTGCAGTCCGATCTTCTCCGTCAATAACAATGTCTGTAAAAGCAGGAATACAAATCAAATCCACTCCGCTTGGTGCGACAAATCCCCGGGCAATGGCTACCGCTTTAATGGCTTGGTTTAGTGCACCCGCTCCAATCGCCTGTAATTCTGCATTTCCGCGTTCACGCAGTACTCCTGCGAGTGCGCCTGCAACTGAATTGGGATTGGATTTTGCTGATACTTTTAATACATCCATAGTAAGTACCTCCCCTGGGAATGATGATGGTTTGATTCCACTATTAGATGTTATTCGAGGGTCAGCAAAAAATTCCTGCTTTTTGGTGACAGTTTTCCTTATTCTTTCCTTAAGTAGCTCAAAACAAAGTTAATCCATCCGCCATTCGTCTTCTTTAAGCCTGATTTTCTCAATTTTGCGGGCTTTTCCATCGTGATCATTGAGCTCTACACTGATGGCATGAAAGTGCCATTTGCCCATGTCCACTTGAAAGCGTACCGGAAGCTGGGTCTGAAATTTCTGTAATACAGCCTCTTTCTGCATACCAAGCACGCCCTCATAAGGACCTACCATTCCCGCATCTGTCTGATACGCAGTTCCTTGTGGCAAAATCGTATCGTCATTACTTTGTACGTGTGTATGTGTCCCTACCACGATGGATGCACGTCCATCCAGATGCCAACCCATAGCAATTTTTTCGGAGGTGGCTTCAGCGTGAAAGTCTACTAGAATATGTTTATGCTTTTTGCGGAGCTCGTCTACAATGTCATCCGCTGCACGAAATGGACAGTCAATAGCCGGCAAGAAGGTTCTACCTTGCAGATTAACAATGGCTAGTTCCTTCCCCCCACCTTTTACCACAGTATAACCCCGGCCTGGTGTACCTGGTGGAAAGTTAGCGGGACGGATGATCCGCGGCTCATCATCTATAAAATCAAATATTTCCTTATTGTCCCATGTATGATTCCCCATCGTAATCCCATGAACGCCCCAATCAAAAAATTCTCTGGCGATGGCTTGAGTAATCCCTCTTCCCGAAGCTGCATTTTCTCCGTTCACGATAATAACATGCGGGTTGTATTTTGATTTTAGCGAAGGGAGATTCTCCCTCAGTGCCTTTCTGCCTACACTGCCGACGATGTCTCCAATAAATAATACGTTGATAGAAAACCCTCCCTAGTCTGCCTTACATAATGAAAAGTGGCCCTACAAGCAGCGGCCACTTTTCATTGAAATGCTTTTATTTTGCGTATTCTACCGCACGGGTCTCGCGAATAACGGTAACCTTAATATGTCCTGGATAATCCAGTTCATTCTCAATCGTTTTCGTAATATCGCGAGCCAGTCGGAATGCCTCCGCATCATCAATTTTCTCTGGCTGTACCATGACACGAACTTCGCGTCCAGCTTGAATTGCGTATGATTTTTCAACGCCTTCAAAAGATTCGGAGATGCGTTCGAGCTTCTCAAGACGACGGATGTACGTCTCTAGCGTTTCACGCCGTGCTCCTGGTCTTGCTGCTGACAGGGCATCTGCCGCTCCAACCAGCATGGCGATCACTGAAGTCGCTTCGCAGTCGCCGTGATGTGAAGCAATGCTGTTGATAACGACCGGGTGTTCCTTGTACTTCTTCGCCAGCTCCACGCCAATTTCAACGTGTGATCCTTCCACTTCGTGATCCAGCGCCTTCCCGATGTCATGCAGTAAACCTGCTCGTCTTGCCAGTACAACGTCTTCGCCCAGTTCCCCGGCCATCAGACCTGTCAAGTATGCAACTTCCATCGAGTGCTTCAATACGTTCTGTCCATAACTCGTACGGAACTTAAGACGTCCCAAGATCTTGATCAAATCCGGATGCAAGCTATGCACACCCACTTCAAAGGTGGCCTGTTCACCATACTCACGGATTCGTTCGTCCACCTCTTTACGAGATTTTTCCACCATCTCTTCAATACGAGCCGGATGTATCCGTCCGTCCGCTACCAGCTTCTCGAGTGCAGTACGCGCAATCTCTCTACGAATCGGATCAAATCCGGACAATATAACAGCTTCCGGCGTATCATCAATAATGAGGTCGATTCCTGTAAGGGTTTCAAGTGCACGGATGTTACGGCCTTCGCGTCCGATAATCCGGCCTTTCATTTCTTCATTCGGCAATGTCACAACAGAAACCGTCGTTTCTGCTACATGATCTGCCGCACAGCGTTGGATGGCCAGTGTGATGATTTCACGAGACTTTTTATCCGCTTCTTCTTTGGCCTGCTGTTCAATTTCCTTAATCATCTGAGCTGTTTCATGACGAACTTCCTGCTCTACGTTGGTCAGAATAATACTTCTTGCATCCTCCATCGTAAGATTAGAAATACGCTCCAACTCAGTTACCTGGCTCTTGTAAATCAAATCAATTTGCTGCTGGGTTTCATCGATTCGTTTCTCTTTGTTGGCCACTTGTTCTTCTTTGCGTTCCAGCGATTCCAATTTTTTATCCAGCGATTCTTCTTTTTGCAGCAATCTTCGTTCCTGTCGTTGAATTTCATTACGACGTTCACGAGTTTCTTTTTCAGCTTCGGCACGGATGCGGTGAATTTCATCCTTCGCTTCCAATACCGTTTCCTTCTTCAGCGCTTCTGCCTCTTTTTTCGCGTTCTCCACGATTTGCGCGGCAGCCTCTTCCGCACTGGAGATCTTAGCTTCTGCAATAGATTTGCGAATAAAATAACCAATCCCGAACCCAAAGAATAACGCGGCTACAGCAACGAGAACGAACCAGATCGCAGTCATCATACTGTTCACCTCCCCGTTGGTTCCTCCAAGGCATTCCTTGGGACTTTTTGAAATTGTCACATTTACTTTGATCGTCAAACTAAGATAACGACACAAGGTCGCTTCATTTCATATGCACATGCTTTCACACGTACAATTCCGCCTGGCATAGCGGCATCACTTGTTATTTGGCGATGAGAACTTTACTGTGGATTCCGCTTTTTTGGAAGGAAAAAGGGCACTCCACAAATATCGTTTCATATATATTTTATTATTTGACAAATGGCATTGTCAAGGGAATGCAAACATTAGTAGACTACCGCGCAGCTGTCCATATAATAACCGGCTTATCTAGCCAAAGGTTCAGCTACCGTTTTGCAACTTATTCCTCCCAATGCAGTAATTCCTCGTCTTCGAATGCTCCGTCTTGCTCGGCCGCACTGAGATGATTAACCACGCGGCGTGTCATATCCCCTGAATAGCCGCGTCTCATAAGAAACGGGAATGTTTTCCTTTTTTTATCCATTATATCACCACGTACCTGATTCCATTTCTTACGTCCAACCAACAAGGCACTCTCCCACTCCTCATTGTCGGTGATCTCACCTAACGCTTCCCCGATAGAGGCTTTAGAGATGCCCTTCTGACGAAGTTCTTGCCTGATCCACATCTTACCCTTACGTTGGCTTATTATACGCTGTCTTGCCCACTGACGGGCGTATAAATCATCATCTACAAGCTTCTCCCTTTGCAATCGTACCAGTATCTCATCAATAACAGCCTGATCCACTTCCTTTTGCGCTAAACGCTGGGCAATTTCCTGACATGTACGAGGCTTTTGCCCCAAATAGCGCAGCGCATGTACATAAGCCTGTTGTTTTTCATCTACCAGAACGATATCTTCTAGTTCTTTTTTGACGAATGACGTTCCTTTGAACATGTTGTACTTGATCATTACATCTTCCAAGACAGACAGTGAGTATGGACCAAAATGAATGATGTATCTTCCACGCTTGCGTCCCTGTCCCTGCTCCACTCTAGTAATCATCAATTCCTCATGATCTGGAAAAAGAGAAATCCCTTGCTGTTTATTTTCTTCCGAAGTGTATTCATCTTTATCGTCCAACTGCAATATGTTTCCCTCACTTTGAAATTCACGAAAGCAGCCTACGATCACCTGCTACGCAAAAGTTAGATTCTGCTGACAAAGCAAACTTTATTTGATGCAAAAATACCCTGCACAACTGTGCAGGGCATCAGAATCATGCTATTTAAACGGACTGTACCATAATCCCTAGGCTACAGTTCACATGACAGATCAGAAGCGAAGTTTCGGGCAAGCTTTATTCAAGCTCCAGCAATTCCTGTTCTTCCTTGGCCTCCTGCGCCAACTCTTCTTCTGTCGGTGGAGCAATTGTTGTAATCAAATTACTGGCCACCCGGATTTTTTGCTCGATCGTACTAGCAATGTTCGGATTTTCCTTCAAAAATTGCTTTGCATTCTCACGTCCCTGACCAAGGCGCTCGCCTTCGTAGGAATACCATGCTCCGCTCTTGTCGACAATGTCGTGCTCCGTACCGATATCGATCAAGCTTCCTTCTTTGGAAATGCCCTCACCGTACATAATATCCACTTCAGCCTGACGGAAAGGAGGTGCGACTTTATTCTTCACGACTTTAATACGTGTACGGTTACCCACGATGTCGTTACCCATTTTCAAGCTTTCGATACGACGAACATCCAAACGTACCGTAGAGTAAAACTTCAAGGCACGTCCACCCGGTGTAGTCTCAGGGTTACCGAACATAACACCTACTTTTTCACGGAGCTGGTTGATAAAGATAGCAATGGTTTTCGATTTATTAATGGCTCCAGACAGCTTACGCAATGCCTGTGACATCAAGCGCGCTTGAAGACCGACATGGGAATCTCCCATTTCGCCTTCAATCTCTGCCTTCGGTACAAGTGCCGCTACAGAGTCAACGACGATAATGTCCACTGCCCCACTACGCACAAGAGCTTCGGCAATCTCCAATGCCTGCTCACCTGTATCTGGTTGCGATAGTAACAACTCATCAATATTGACACCCAGCTTGCTCGCATACGACGGATCAAGCGCATGCTCGGCATCGATAAAGGCGGCTTGTCCGCCTGTTTTTTGCACCTCTGCAATAGCATGAAGAGCTACTGTCGTTTTACCGGATGATTCCGGTCCATATACTTCAATAATCCGGCCTCTTGGAAAGCCGCCCGTTCCTAACGCAATATCCAAAGCAATCGAACCACTGGGGATTGTTTCCACTTGCATGTGAGTAGACTCACCCAACTTCATAATGGAACCTTTACCAAATTGCTTTTCTATTTGACGGAGCGCCATATCCAGCGCAGCACGACGATCTGACAATAAACTCACATCCTTCATTGTTTGTACTTTAATAATACCTTGTTTTGACACGCTTGCCAAGCATTTTTTCGAACATACATTCGTTTTTTTATTTCCCGCAGCTCTCTTCTATAATTATACCTTTCTCTTAAAACGAAAAAAGAACCGCTGGCAAAAAGCTTTGCAACGGTTCTTCCGAATAAGAATATTATATCATGAATATCTATCTAAAACAACTCATCGATAATTTAAGAGAGTTTCTCGTTCTCTACCAATCGGCGCCACAATCTGTACAAGATAGCTTTGACGGATCGCAAACGGATGGTCTCACGGTTACCGCTTAAATTCAGCTCATATACTTCCGTTTCCTTGTCGCGCTCAGCAATACCAATATACACCAGGCCGACTGGCTTCCGCTCGGAATATCCGGGCCCAGCTACACCAGTAACAGAAAGTCCGAAATCGCTGTCCATAATCATTCTTGCCTGCTCTGCAAGCACAAGGGCTACTTCCTTACTCACTGCGCCTGGCGCATGATCCCCTTCCAAATAATCATAAGGCACATTGAGCAATTTCATCTTCATTTCATTGGAATAACACACGATGCCACCTTGAAACATAACAGCACTGCCAGGTATAGAAGTGATGTGTTCCATCAGCATACCGCCTGTACAGCTTTCCGCTGCGCTCACAGTGAGTCCGCGCTTGGCCATTAAATCTACAATCACCTTCTCCAGCGTAACATCCTCACTTGCATACATATATTCGGAAAGACGCTGCTGAATTTGTACTTCCGTAGCCGTCAGCTTAATTAAAGCTTCACTCTCACTGGCCGCCTTGGTGGATATACGGATCGTGACTTCCCCTTCCTTGGCATAAGGAGCAATCGTGGGGTCCGTCTGGGATTCGATCAGATCTAACAAGCGCGTTTCAAGAGCTGACTCACCGATCCCTGCGAATTTTAGCATTTTCGAATAAATCGGCATCTCCTCACCGCTTAATGCCTGCTGAAGCAACCATGGTTTAGCATGATTTGCAAACATAGGTTTAAGTTCCTTAGGCGGTCCGGGCAAAACCACATAAAATTTACCGTCCTGTGCAATGGCATCCCCTATAGCTAAACCCGTCTCATTTTCAAGCGGAGTGGCTCCTTCAATAGAAAGCGCCTGGCGGCGGTTATTCTCGGTCATTTCTACCCCGCGGTTACGGAAAAACTGATCCAGCTTGTCCATGGCAAGACGATCTATCTGCAATTTTCGCCCCAGTACAGCCGCTATCGCATCTTTTGTCAAATCGTCCTGAGTTGGCCCCAGCCCACCAGAAAACAAAATAATATCCGCACGCTTCTGAGCAAGACGTACCGCTTCCTGAAGTCGATCCATGTTATCGCCAACTACAGTCTGAAAATATACATCAATTCCGATAGTAGCTAGCTCTTGTGACAAATATTGGGCATTTGTATTTACTATTTGTCCAAGTAATAACTCTGTTCCTACTGCAATGATTTCAGCTTTCATCAATTCGTCCTCCTATGATGCGTATAATGTGAATTATGTAAAGAAACAGCAATAAGTTAAGTCCCTATTGCTGTTTCCATAAGATTTATCCTGTTAAACTTTAGAGGAGCTCAGCAAATGGATATTCTTTACAAAGTAATCAATACCCGAATAAATGGTGATTAACACAGCTGCCCATATCGCTATTAAATCAAACGGAATACCCAGAAAAACAAACGGGAAATTATTAATGAGCAGTGCTACAATAGCAACGATCTGGATGATCGTCTTTAATTTCCCCCAATTGCTTGCAGCAACCACAGAGCCATCCAATAAGGCGATCTGTCTCAGACCCGTAACCGCAAACTCACGACTGACAATCACAACGACAACCCAAGAATCAATTTTTCCCATTTCCACCAAAGAAACCAAAATAGCAGTTACCAACAGCTTATCAGCAAGGGGGTCCAACAGCTTGCCCAAATTGGTGACCATATTATTTTTACGAGCCAAATATCCGTCAAGGCCATCTGTGCTGGCTGCTACAAGGAAAATAATAGCCGCAATCAGCTGATTATACGGCAGCCTGAATGCACCGATCTCAATCGGTGGCGGATAAAAATCAAAATCCACCAGCAAAGCCAGCATCATCACCGGGATAAGGCAAATCCGCGTTATTGTAATTCTGTTGGGTAAATTCACAACACACTCTCCCCTGATTATCGTACTTGATTACAAATGGCAGCTTTCGGATTGAATTCAATCCTATGTAAATCGCTTTCGACGAGCGTTATACACCTCAATGTCTGCATTTTCGTTACAAGTATAATATGGCGCAAAACGCATGTCAAAATAACCTGCTACACATCAAGCAACGTTTAGTCCTACAAAATCTATGAGAGAAAACGACTTATTTCATGTTTGTAAATTGAAGCTCCAACGGCAGATCAGCTTTCCGCAGCAATTGAATAATGGCTTGTAAATCATCCCTATTTTTCCCAGTTACTCGAATTTGATCACCTTGAATCTGACTTTTCACTTTAAGCTTGGAATCCCGAATAAGGATATTAATTTTTTTGGCGTTATCCTGATCAATTCCCTGCTTAAGAGAAAGACGCTGACGCACTGAACCTAAAGAAGCTGGTTCCAATTTTCCAAATTCCACGTTTTTAAGGGATAGACCTCGTTTGACCATTTTAGATTGCAAAATATCAATCACCGCATTCAGCTTGTATTCATCTTCCGATGCAATCGTAAGGGCATCTTTCTCAAGCTTAAGGCTACTTTTGCTCCCCTTGAAATCAAATCTCGTTTCAATTTCACGCTCCGTCTGATGAACCGCATTTGTTAACTCCTGCATATCCATTTTGGAGACGATATCAAATGAATTTTCTGAAGCCATCATTTCACTTTCCTTTCCACAACAAAGTTCAATATCTAATTATAGGCTAGTCATTTACAAAAATCCAATAATCCGTTCACTAAAAAGGCGTTGTTGCCAGTTCCCCGACAAAAACGCCTTTATTTACAATTTCAATTTAATATTTCTAATAGTGACTTCGTGTTGGATTTCTAAACATATCCAAAATTCCAAGCACAATGTGAGCAAGACCAAAGCCCAATATGCCATAGCCCCATGCATTCGGTGTTAGATAATAGCCCAGTAAACTGACAATAATCCCGAGCCCAGTCACAATCCAGCTGACGGTCATAACGTATACACCTCACTTTGCGGAAAATGAACTGACTGACTTTCCAAGAATTACAGTCATTAGTATTTCACCGCAACAAGGCGTTTATTCACCATCAGTAGTTGTACTAGAATCTGTCCCACTTTGTGTAGTATCCGTACTACCATTTGTCGTCGTATCCGTTGAACCCGTCACCCCAGTACTCGCTCCAGTGGAAGAAGCTTCCCCTTGCTGTATCAACACGCGAGTCGTCGATTTATTATCGGTTATCTGTTGGCCGGCGACGGAAATATCCGTGGCAGAAGACCGTCCTGATTTGATATATAAGCCTTCTGGACCGATATCAAAAGACATGGCATCTCCACTTTTAGTCATACCATAGCTCAGCTTTTCTCCACGGGAATTTTGTCCCTTATACACCTCAAGCCAGCTTTCGCCCGTTGCCTTAATATCAACCTTGACCGTGGCCCCCGTTGCACTGGAGACTTTGAAGATCGTCGTCTTGCCTTGCTTACCATCCTGAGCCACAGTTACTCCCTGCGCTGGCGTAGTCGTATCCGGCTGCTGACCAGTATTTGGAGTCGTCGCATCTGTAGTTCCCGTACCACCTGGCTGGGTTTCCCCGGTTTTCCCCGTATCAGGGGTCTGCCCGCCAGCACCATTTGGTGCCGTTGTCTGACCATTATTCGGTGTCGTAGTTGTATTTGGAGTAGACGTGTTTGGTGTCGTACTTGGCGTTGTGTTAGGTGTTGTACTTGGTGTACTTGGTGTTGTAATCGGCGTTGTGTTTTCTGCTGTTTTTGGAGTGGAATGGTTGTTACTCACCCAATAAGCATAAATAACCCCAACAATGAGAACTAGAAAAAGCCACATTAACGCTGTAGGCAACCATTTAAGATTGCCAATCGTCGCGGGACGGCTGGAGCGTTTCTGTGTAACAGGCTCCATGACTGCTTCCGGTTCAGGTTCAGGCACATTGCTTTGGTGCCCTTCCAGAAGCTCATCGGGATTCAACCCGACCGTTTCGGCGTATGTTTTAATAAAAGCTCTGACATAAAAGCTTCCCGGCAGCACTTTGTAATCGCCCGTCTCAATGGCTTCCAGATAACGTTTGCGTATCTTCGTCATTTCCTGAACATCGTCAAGGCTCAATCCTTTTTGCAGCCGGGCCTCCTTTAATTGCTGACCCAGTTCTGACATGTCATCATCTCCTTGTGTAATTACACTTATTTAAAGATCTTCTGTATAACTGGCTGTAAAGGTATCATAAATAATTTCCTCAGCCGGATTATTGCGAAGTTCAATAATGATATTGAAATCGTCAAAGCTGTATCCCGATTCACGCACAAATACATCAGGATGCTCAATCACTTTGGTACTTGGCATGCTCATAATTTCCTGAAGCAGGTGATAATGTCTTTCATTTGATCGAATTGTACTCACAATGCCATCAATAATAAACACATTGTTGGGATTCATTTCTTCCTCAGAAAGCTGACTGCGTACCGTCTGTCGTAATAACGTCGACGACACAAAAGTCCATCGCTTCATTGCACATACGCTACTGGCAATAATGGACTCCGTTTTACCCACACGCGGCATCCCGCGAAGACCAATTACCTGATTGCCATCCCTCTTTAATACTTCACCCAAAAAATCGACCAGCAACCCAAGCTCATCGCGTGTAAAGCGGAAAGTTTTACGATCATCTGAATCCCGATCAATGTAACGGCCATGTCTAACTGCCAATATATCGACCAGTCTCGGAGCACGTAAGGCCGTGACTGTAATGTTGCTGGCTTTTTTTAACGTATCTCCGAGAATGCGTATTTTCTCGTCATCGTCTGTTTCGAGAAGCATCCCCCGTCTTTCGCCTTCAACACCGTTAATCGTCAGTATATTAACCCCCAGAATACCAAGCATGGAAGCAATGTCCCCCAGCAGTCCGGGTCGATTTTTATGTATCTTGTATTCCATGTACCACTGTTTCGTCTCTTCCGTCACGTTAGCACCTCATTCACATTCAAACCGTCAACAATGCCAAATCAAAGCATAATTGTATCATAAGATAGCATCATTCGACAAAACCAATTATTGAAATTTAATAGGCTATATTGTGTTGTAAGCCTCAATCACGTTTATGATATATAAATTACAATGGAATTACAAGAACAGCTCTGTAACCATTACAGAAAAGCCCCCCAAAAGGGAGCTTTTCATGTTGGTTCCTGCTTATGCGTTGCTCTTAGCTAATTTAACCATTAGCCGGGCGATGGTGTGACGCTCGTTCTCATCGGCAACTCCCCACAGTTCTTTCAGTGCGCGGTTGGAGTGGTTGGCTGGATCGACCTTCTCATCCAGAAAATCACCGATTTCGTAAGCAAGCTCTGCAATGGTATCTTGACTGATTCCCAGCTTCTCCGCTTGCTCTACACGCTGACCAAGGAACTTTTTCCAAACATCAAAATTCTGAACAACTGTTGACATACTTAAATCCTCCTTAGATGATTCAGATTTAAAATCAACAGTTGTAATATGCTCTTCACAGACGCTTACTATACTGGTGAATTCCTCCATGCGCTGTATTCCTTAAGTCACCCATCCTCCGTTAGGACTTATGACCTGGCCATTAATATAACCTGACTCAGGAAGCGCAAGAAAATAAACCAGGGACGATATTTCATCAGGCCGCGCCAATCGTCCGGCAGGGATATCTTCTTCCAAACTGTTAATTTCGCCTGCATCCAAATGATCCAACATCGACGTGTCTACTGCCCCTGGAGCCACAGCATTCACTGTTACGCCAGAAGGCGCAACCTCTTGAGCCAGCGCTTTAGTGAAAGCGTTAATGCCTCCCTTGGTAGTGGAGTACAATACCTCGCACGAAGCTCCACATATGCCCCACACAGACGAAACATTCACAATACGGCCATAGCGTTGGGAAATCATATGCGGCATAAAAACCTGCGTACATAAAAAAGTTCCCTTAACATTCACGGCCATCACTTCGTCCCATTCCTCTTCTGAAACATCTGAAAGTAGCCCATAATGAGATATTCCAGCATTATTCACTAGAATATCTGGCTTCATTCCGTGATTATCCAGTTTTTCCCGCATGCGTTCAATCTGCTCCTTACTCCGCAGATCGGCTGACACAGTCATTACCTTGCCTGAATAAGTCATGCAACGACGGGCAACTTCATTTGCTTTTTCATGGGACTTCATGTAGTGAATGACCACATTCATCCCTACTGCTGCAAAACGCTCGGCAATAGCCGCACCAATTCCACCACTTGCTCCTGTAATCAGCACAGTCGTATCGCCAATAGCCTTTAATTCTCCGCCCTCGGTGGTCATCGGTTCCCTCTCCCTAGACATTACGGACTCACCACCAGCGATATTGCCATTTGATCCCACTGTATATGATCTTTCAGACGGCGGTTTACATCCTCGAGCGTGATACTTTCATAAACCGGAAGCAATTGAAAAAAGTCACTGCCGCGGAAGCGATGTCTTGTAAACTCATGTGCAATATTTTCAGGAGAATTGAGTGTGCGTAGATAACCGCCGATCTTCTTTTTGCGCGCTCGTTCAAAATGTTCTGCTGCAAAGCCCTGCTTCTGAACAGACTCTACCTCTTCTCTTATCCTAGACAACAGCCGATCAGGGTCTTTGGTATCCCCACCGATCGCAGAAAATGCATACTGTTGCGTACTGTTGTACTCATGGCCAAAACTGTCCGAAATCAGATCCTCATCGTAGAGCTTCTGATATAGCTGTGTACTGGAACCAAACAAGAGATCAAGCATCAGCTTGGTTTCTAGATCATGACGAAGCAATGCTTCCCCCGTTAGACCTACTTCGGTCTCCTTGAATCCCAAAAGCAGCTTTGGCAAAGAAACGGCCAGCTTTACTTCACGCCGTGGTTCTGCAACTGTAGTGGGTTCATCATCGAAAATCCGCTCGATCTCTCCCTGCGGCTTATAGTCCTTTTTCGCCTGATTATTACGTACCAATTCAATTACTTCGGCTGGGTCCACTCCACCTACTACAAAAAGAATCATATTACTTGGATGGTAAAAAGCTTCATAGCAACTGTACAATGTTTCCTTTGTAATTGTACTGATGGATTGAATAGTACCTGCTATATCAATATGCACCGGATGGACCTTGTACAATGCCTCAATCAAACCAAAGTAACTCCGCCAGTCGGGGTTATCTTCATACATATTGATTTCCTGACCGATAATGCCTTTTTCCTTCTCCACATTTTCATCTGTAAAGTAAGGATGCTGAACAAAATTGACTAGCGTGGTCAAATTTTCTCGAATGCGTTCGGTTGCCGAAAACAGATATACTGTTTGATCAAAGCTCGTAAATGCGTTCGCCGATGCTCCATTAGAGGAAAAGGTAGCAAAAATATCGCCTTCAGGCTCTTCAAACATTTTATGCTCCAAAAAATGGGCTATGCCATCCGGCACTTTGACGGGCTGTTGACCTTCTACCCGGAAATGATTATCAACTGAGCCGTATTTAGTCGCAAATGTGGCATACGTCTTCTGAAAGCCCGGTTTGGGCAACACATAAACGTGCAAGCCATTATCCATTACTTCATAGTACAGCGTTTCCTGCAAATGCTCATACGATATATGCTCCAACGCTATTCCCCCTTCTGGTCTCTCAAGAAATAAATAGTGTCCAGTCGGAACGTCCGGGCGGCATCCTGAACATCCTGCACCTTGACTGCCTCCACCTGGCTCAGCAGTTCCTCTACCGTCCGCTCTTTGCCGGAAAGCTGTCTGTTAAAATCATAGGCAATCATTTCAAAAGCGGAGTCCTGCATTTCCTTTAGCAAGTTGCGTATCATTGCCTGCGTCTGGGTCATTTCCAGCTCGGTAATCGCTCCATTTTGCGTATCTTCCAGTTGCTTGCGGATAATAGTAACCGCCTTTTCATAATTAGGAATTTCGATACCGGATTGTATTGTGCCAATGCCTTTATGCCCGTCATACCGTGACGAAGCGTAATACGCCAAACTTTCCTTCTCCCTCACATTAACAAACAGCTTTGAATGCGGATACCCGCCCAGAATACCATTGTACATCAGAGCGGAAGCATAACGTTCATCCCCATACGTTATAGGGGTGCGCAGTCCCATATTGAGCTTGCCTTGGTTCACATCAAGACGCTCTACTATAGTTTGCACATCACGTTCTACCGATTTGGGCTGTTCGAGTACATATTCCGTTTCCGTCGAGCGATTTAATTGAAAATAGCGATCAACAAACTTCTCAACTTCTTCCAGCGTGGTATCACCCACAACATATAAATCCATGCTGGCATTATTCAGCCATTCTCCATAAGCCTCGTATAAACTTTGTGCACTTATGCTGTCCAGATCAGATCGCTGACCAAGAGGATGCAGACGATAAGGCTCATCCTTGCACATCTCCTCCATACAGCGCTCCCCAGCATAACGTATTTTATCGTTAACTATAGATTCCAGCTTCTTACGAACATTTTCTCGTTCCTGCTGTACATATCCTGTTTGAAATGCACCGTTTTCCAATGCAGGCTTCGTCAGAACCTCTCCTAGGAAAGCAAACGAACGATCCAGTAAACTATCTGGACTGCTTACAAAACTGTCATTAATCGTATCCATACGAAATTGAACGATCTGATAATCTCCACGTTTGTATACATCGAATCCAAAACCCGCACCATACAATTGCTCTAACTGCTCTCTAAATTGTGTAGTCTGCGGATATGATTCTGTACCCCGTCGCAGAACGAAAGGTACCAGTCCCACACGAGTTACGGTTTCCTCACGTAGCGGAGTACCTACATACAGTGATATGGCAAACGTCTTAAAGCGCTTGGTCGGCAGCACATGAATCCTCAGTTGTCTGCGTGTACCACGCTCGAAACCTGTTTTGTTCAAGTCCAAAACTCCTTTGTGACGTCAATTTGCGTCTAGCCTTTGATTAGCATTAGCTGTTGTACATCTCTTTCCTATAAAGAGGTAAAGTGTACCAATCTTTATTCTAACTATGCAAAAGCCAAGAAGCAACCGGAGACAAGCTCCCGGCTGCTTCGGCGTTTTACATGCAGAAAATATGTTCCCCGATGGTTTTCACCTGCGGACGGGACCAAATCCATTTGGAGGTGGCTGTTCTAGGGTTAAAATAATAGAGACATCCTCCGCTTGGGTCCCAGCCATTCAGGGCTTGACGTACCGCCTTTTGTGCAGTCTCATTCGGCGTGAGCCAGATTTGGCCGTCTGCTACAGCAGTGAAAGCCCCCGGCTGAAAGATTACCCCAGACGGTGTGTTTGGAAAACTGGGCGACTTGACCCTGTTCAAAATGACAGCCGCCACGGCAACTTGTCCTTCAAACGGCTCGCCGCGGGATTCACCGTAGACCGCATTGGCCATGATCTTAAGATCGTTTTCAGAAAGCCCCATGGTGTTGGCCGATCCCATCGTTTCTTCATTTTGATCTGATTTATTGTTATTGTTCGCTGCCTGTCCCTGATCGGATCCTTGATTGTTACGATGCATTGGCGTTTCCGTTGGCTTCCAGTGTGGAGTAGCATTCACCAGTTTTAATTTGGTTTTCGCACCAACTACTCCATCGGGTCTGATACCAAACTCCTTTTGAAAACCCTTGACAGCCTTTAGTGTACTACTGCCAAAATGGCTGTCCACTTTCCCACCAAAAAAACCCAGCAACTTCAATCGTGATTGCAGCTCATAAACATCCTGGCCATAAGAACCAAAATCAACCGCTTCTGAACTGAATGTCGGCTGAACAGGCTGCGCTGCTGTTACTTTCTGCTGCGTGCTCAGCGACTCTGCTCGCTCCTGTGCAGAGTCGTTTTTAAAAAGTCCTGTGTACGTAATAGCCGAGGCTGCGAGAATACCCGTGCAAATCCAGACCATTGTCTTTTTCATATGCTGCGCTCTACCTTTCTTTTGTGGGATTAACAGGATGGCTACGTTTATTATGACAAGCTCCGCTAGAAGCTATTCACCCTTTTAATCTTCTTTTAGCAGGCAGTTCCAAACCTCAAAAAAACATCACAAAAAAACGCTATTTGCGTGCATGGAGTTGTCATACTTAACAACTCATCATGCGTACAAACAGCGTTTTAATGAAATGCTGTAAAAGATAATGCTCAGGAGCTAACTTTATTTTGCTGATATTGTTCCATTGATATAAGTACCTCACGGGGCTTACTTCCCTCGTAAGGACCGATGACACCGCGAGCTTCCATGGAGTCAATCAGTCGGGCAGCACGCGTATAACCGATCCGCATACGGCGCTGAAGGAGCGAAACGGAAGCTTGTTTAGCCTCTAAAATGATGTTGACAGCTTGATCATACAGCTCATCCAGCATTTCATCCGCATCAGTGGATACCTCTTCCACCTCCGGCACAAGCGTTTCATCATACTGCGCTTCACCCTGTTCACGTACATAGTTAACAATGTTTTCCACTTCCTGATCACTCATAAATGCTCCCTGAACACGGACTGGTTTGGAAGCACCCATCGGCATGAACAGCATGTCACCACGTCCGAGCAATTTCTCAGCACCACCCATATCCAGTATGGTGCGGGAATCCACCTGCGAAGAAACGCCGAAGGCAATACGTGAAGGAATATTGGCTTTAATAACCCCGGTAATTACGTCAACTGAAGGTCTTTGTGTTGCAATAATCAGATGGATGCCTGCTGCACGCGCCATTTGGGCAAGTCGCGCAATCGCATCCTCCACATCTCCTGCAGCAACCATCATCAAATCTGCCAGCTCGTCCACAATAACGACAATGTAAGGCAGAAATGCATCCGGGTTATCCTTCATCAAATTGTTGTAACCCTCAATATTACGGGTGCCTGATTTGGAAAACAGCTCATACCTTTTTTCCATTTCAACTACAATTTTCTTCAATGCCAGTGAGGCACGCTTTGGATCAGTCACGACCGGAGCCAATAAATGGGGAATTCCGTTATACACGTTCAACTCTACCATCTTGGGATCGACCATCAGAAATTTCACTTCATCCGGCTTCGCTTTATACAAAATACTCGTGATGATCCCATTGATACACACCGATTTACCCGAACCCGTAGCTCCAGCTACAAGCAGATGGGGCATCTTGGCTAAATTACCGACAATCGTTTGTCCTGCAATATCACGTCCAAATGCAATCGACAAATTGGAAACTGATTCCTGGAAAACTGTCGTCTCCATTACCTCACGCATGGTTACGATAGAAACTTCATTATTCGGAACTTCTATCCCTATGGCGGACTTGCCGGGAATAGGTGCCTCCATACGGATATCCTTTGCAGCAAGCGCAAGTGCAATGTCATCCGTCAGACTCACAATCCGGCTAACCTTCACGCCAATGTCTGGCTGGATTTCATAGCGTGTGACGGCTGGACCACGTACAACCTCCAGCACTTTCGCCCGAACACCGAAGCTCTCCAGCGTGGCCTCCAGCTTGCGTGCTGTTTGCATGTAATCCTTTTGTCCCATGCCTTTGCCTGCATTTTGCGGTTTGGCAAGCAAACGAAACGATGGGAGCTTGTACGGCTTAGGCGGTGGTGGAGCTGGAATAGCTACATTGGTCCCTTCAGCTTCTTCGCCTGTCACCCCGTTAGCAATCGTCTGAGCCAGTTCCTGAGCTTCTTCTGATGTCCCATGGATCGTTGCCGAATCATTTCTATTCATATCCGCATCAGCATCCATAAAATTACTATCCAGGTGTTCATCAATAATGGAATCGTTCCGCACTCCACCTGTCAGGGAGTCTTCAAGTTCAGCCTCTGATCTTTTTTCCTCATTTTTCACTTGTTCGAAGAAGTCCCTAATGATTGGCGATCTTTTTACCGGAATTGAGGCTTCCTGTTCAGCGTGTTCGATCACGTCAGACAGTTCTTCTCCCTGATTGCCATTTCTCCACTGAGGCTGCACGTCACCAGCCTCATATAGAAGATCATGATCATCTTCATCCGCATGGGCAGGTTGCTCTTCCTTGTCCGCCTTATCTGTATTTTTAAGGCCAAACAACTGAAAGAAAATGGGCTGCTTGCGTGCTGGAGGCTGCATTTCATCAAAGTCATCATCCATATCCTCCTCATAGGCAGGAATAGGCTCAGATTTGGGTTTTCTATTTCCGCTGCCCTTGCTTGATGCAGAAAGCGGAGTGGCTTTTCCAGTCCATTTTTTCCGCACGCTTCCCCCGGCTGTCAGCAGTTTGGTCTTTACAATCCGCACTAAATCCACATAAGACAGTTGAGTCATCAGCATAAAACAAATGACGAACATGACAATCATGATCAGCTTAGCTCCTGTGAGACCAAACAGCCACAACAGAACGGTAAGCTGTAATGCGCCAACGTAGCCCCCGCTAATATCCTTATTCAGCATGGAGGTATGGCCTTGCTGGTCAGGCGACAGCAACTGCTCACGCATATCTATATGTATCTGGGTCATCACTCCGCCCGGCTGAAGCGCGTTGATCGGTCCCAAACGCTGCTCCATAGATGAAATAGAACTCATAAGTGTAAAGGCAAATACCAACAACAGCAAACCCGTCTTCCGTGAGTTCCACTGGTTCGGCCACTTGCGGTGAATCATCACCATCAGACCATAATAAATGCCAATCAGGGGGATCACAAAATAGAATTTCCCCAGTACAAGCCCAAACATCTTGGATAGCGACCGACCAACCGCCGCTTCACCCGACAACGCAATGACCGCCAATGTAATCAGCACAATGCCGTAAATTTCATATTTTAAAACTCCGCCAAATATGGCTTTCTTTTTTCTTTTTCTTCTTCTGGACATACAAGGTCACCCCCCAGAAGAATATTATACCACGTCACTCGCTATCCGCACATATGTTCTTTTTCAGCAGCAAATGACCTATTTCTGTACTATTCGACAGCTTCTATGACCACTCGATGACCTGACCTGGTCCATAACGAGGATTGAGGTAGGCTTCCAACGGACAGTCCAACAGCCTTACTATGATCCCCCGACGACTTTCAAGCGGCTGTACCTGCATAAGCAGACCGTCTACCCGGACCTCTACAAGCTCCTCTCCTTCCTTCCACATCCCTTCCCACACCAATTCCATTGGCATTACAGTATATAATGTCATTGGGGTAGCTCCTTGCTGTGCTCACTTGAAGGGGTTCCTGTAGGGACGCCTGTAGCATTGGGTGAAAAAGGGGCATATGGAGACTGCTGTGGAGTCCCTGTCATCCCGTTTTGCTGACGGCGTGCCTCAATGATAGTATTCAACTGTTTTAGCGCCTCTCCTATACCACCAACCGCATCCATCAACCCGTATTTTACTGCATCGATTCCTCCAACCGCTGTACCAATGTCACGGTTTAATTCTCCAGTTTTGAACATCAGTTCCTTGAACCGCTCTTCTGTGATGCGGGAATGAGAAACGACGAAGCGGACGACACGCTCCTGCATTTTTTCCATATATTCAAAAGTCTGTGGGACTCCAATGACCAGGCCGCTCATACGAATAGGATGAATGGTCATCGTCGCACTCTCGGCAATGTAAGAATAAGTAGAAGATACGGCAATCGGCACACCGATACTATGCCCTCCACCTATGACTATGGTCACTGTTGGTTTACTCATGGAAGCGATCATCTCAGCAATAGCTAGACCTGCCTCTACATCACCGCCAACTGTATTTAGCAAAATCATTAATCCTTCGATACGTGGGTTTTGCTCTGCCGCTACCAACTGCGGAATAATGTGCTCATATTTTGTTGTTTTGTTTTGAGGCGGTAAGATGAGATGTCCTTCAATCTGACCGATAATCGTCATACAAAAAATATTGGACTCGCTTTCGGGCATGGAGGTTTGACCCAGCTGCTGTAAAGCCTCCATAGCAGGTAAAACGGGTCTTTGTCCAACTTCTGGTTGTTCTGGCGCTTCCGTTTCCTCGTTGCCAGAAGAGAAATTGCTGTAATGTTCCATATGGGTGATCTTCCTTTCGCTTTACGCATCTATGTGCCCCGTATTCACCCTATAGTATGGGATAGAAATGGAATATTTTATACCCAACTCCATGCCTTTCCTCAACCCCAAAATCAAAAAAAGCCTCTCTCCCCGCGGAAACCGTCCAATATTTCCTGCGGGGAGAGAGGCGACTGTGTGCCTGTGACTTAAGTTTTTAATTCAAGTTTTTGAACATATTTCAATTGAATCACACTTCCATTATAATTGGCAGAATCATCGGTCTGCGACGAGTTTGCTCATACAAGAAGCGACCCAGTGCATCCTTGACATTTGTCTTGAGGGAAGCCCATTCATTTACATTTTCACTCATGAGCTTATGCAGTGTACTTGAAACAATACGATTTGCTTCATCCAGCAAACCTTCTGATTCACGAACATACACGAAACCACGGGAAATGATATCCGGGCCCGACTTAATCGTGCCATCTTGCTTGCTCAGTGTGACAACCACTACCAAAATACCGTCCTGTGACAATAATTTGCGGTCGCGCAACACGATATTTCCTACATCTCCTACGCCTAGTCCATCAATCAGTACGTTACCTGCTGTAACTTTACCAGCTCTACGTGCTCCACCATTCTGAATTTCAATGACTTCACCGATATCCGTGATAAAGATATTTTCAGGCTCGATACCTACTCCTTCAGCAAGCAGAGCGTGACGACGCTGCATTCTGAACTCACCGTGAATTGGCAAGAAGAATTTTGGTTTCATCAGATTCAGCATCAGCTTGAGTTCTTCCTGGCTGCCGTGTCCAGAAACGTGGATACCAGGATTAGCTGCACTGTAGTATACATTGGCACCCAAACGGAACAGCTCATCAATAGTGCGTCCAACATATTTTTCATTACCTGGTACCGGAGTAGCTGCGATGATCACTGAGTCCCCTGGAAGGATATCTACCTTACGATGCGTAGAACGAGCCATTCTTGTCAAAGCAGACATTGGTTCACCCTGACTACCTGTGCAGAGAATAACTACGCGATCCGCTGACATTTTGCCAACTTCTTCAGGCTCAATCAGCATTCCATCTGGGATTTCCAAGTAGCCCAAATCAGAAGCAATACCTACGACATTAACCATGCTGCGACCAATAACCGTTACTTTACGTCCAGTTGCCTCAGCAGCATTAATGACCTGCTGAATGCGATGTACGTTCGAAGCAAAAGTGGCTACGACCACACGCTGTCTCGACTTGCGGAAAATATCTTCCAGCACAATGCCAACGCTCTTTTCCGAAGGTGTAAAGCCCGGTTTTTCGGCATTAGTACTGTCTGACAATAGAGCCAGTACGCCACGTGTGCCAATCTCAGCCATACGCTGCAAATCTGCATATTGTCCGTTCACCGGAGTATGATCAAATTTGAAGTCTCCTGTATGAACAACAGCGCCTTCAGGAGTATCAATGCAAACACCTACAGAATCAGGAATACTATGGTTGGTTTTGAAGAATGTTACTTTCAATGTGGAGCCCAGCTTGATTTCGGAATCAGCATTGATCAAAATGCGTTTGGTTTCACCAAGCAGATTCGCTTCCTTCAGCTTGTTTTCCACCAGTCCCAGCGTCAACTTGGTACCATATACAGGTACATTCAAATGTTTCAGCACGTAAGGCAAACCGCCGATATGGTCCTCGTGACCATGAGTCAACACAATGCCTCTTACTTTGTCGCGGTTCTCTGTAAGGTAGGAAATATCAGGAATAACGATATCGATGCCAAGCATGTCCTCTTCCGGAAATTTCAGACCGGAATCCACCACGACAATGTCGTTGCCGTATTGAACGACATACATATTTTTCCCGATTTCACCGACGCCGCCCAAAGCGAAAATCATCAATTTATCGTTGTTTGTTTTTTTAGACAAATGAATCTAAACCTCCTATGGTAGTTGGACGTCGTACCTTGATTTGTTATTTAATTTTCAAAAAAATACCGCACCCAGTCACTTGACCCCATTATACATGATTAAAATACGAAAAAACAAGTCATCCTGTTCGTTACGCTAGGTTTCCCATTGCCTTCTCAAACCATAAGTATGTGCCATTTTATCTACATGCCTGGTTAACAGCATAGCAAAAAGGACGTTCTATAAGAACGCCCTTCATATCGGAGACCTTGTCAGGGCAATAACCCAGTCGATATTATACCTACCGACTGCCCTTAACAAGGATACTCCTTGTATTCATCAACATCTTTCGTCTATTTCTTTTTAGCGGGTAAATAAATTCTTAATAAACTCTGCTTCATCCTCGGTAGGCGGGATAAGTGGCAACCGAACTGAACCTACCTTAATCCCCCGTAACTCCAATGCATACTTTACAGCCACCGGATTAGGCAAAGGATGAGGACAGCCGAACATGCCCTTAAAAATCGGGAACAACTGCTGATGCAGTTTTGCTGCCTCTTGAGCGTGTCCTCCTACAAAGGAATCCAGCATTCGCTTCATTTCTGCACCTACCACGTGACTTGCTACGCTGATAATGCCATAAGCACCTACAGCCATGGCAGGTAATCCAGATGCATCATCCCCGGAATAAACCAGAAAACCTTCTGGTGCTGCCGCTGCAATCTGTGTAACTTGTGCAAGTGATGCACATTCTTTGGTTCCTACAATGTTCGGAATTTGTGCAAGCCGCAGTGTCGTTTCAGCTGTCAGGCTGGCACCGGTACGGCTTGGAACATTATACAGTATCGCTGGAAGGGATGTGGAGTTTGCAATACTTTTGAAGTGCTGATACATCCCTTCCTGATTCGGTTTATTATAATATGGCACTACCAGCAGCACACCGTCTGCTCCCGCCTGCTCCGCAGCACGGGTGAGGTGGATGGAATGACGTGTGTTATTGCTTCCTGTCCCTGCAATAATTTTACATCGCCCAGCTGCTTTTTCTACAACAAATGCAAACAGCTTAATTTTTTCATCATCACTCAGGGTAGGAGACTCCCCTGTTGTTCCAGATACAACAAGTGACTCTGAATGCTGTTCTTCTATTAAATAATCAATCAACGAGGACAATGCAGTCCAGTCAATCTCTCCTTGCTGATCAAAAGGTGTCACCATTGCGGTAATCAATCTGCCGAAGTTCACCATGCTGCCTCCTTTTTTTGCAAGTCCGAGCACGGACAATGCGCCTATTGATGGAGTTCAAATTTATTATGCAATGCGCGTACAGCCTGCACCATATCTTCCTTTTTAACAAGTACCCAAATCGTGGTGTTGGAATCTGCCGATTGAAGGATCTGTACGTCTGATTCTGTCAATGCCTCCACAATTGTCGCCATAATACCTGGTACCCCGTTGATACCACCGCCTATGACCGAAACTTTAGCACACCCGGCCAGTATTTTAGGCTCTAGACCCAAACCGTTAAGTACTTCAACCGCTTTGCTTCCATCATTATCAAATACGGTATAAACCGCTCCTGATGGAGTTACATTAATGAAATCGACGCTGATTCCGTGTTCAGCCATAGATTTGAATACTTGTAATTGCAAGTGCTCCAAACCCGACTTTAATTCAACAGTAATTTGAGTAACATTGCCGACATACGCAATACCGGTCACGAAGCGGTCTACGATATCTGCCTGCACATCTTTAAAGCCTTCCGGATGGGTAACCAACGTCCCCTCTCCCTCGGAGAAGGTAGAGCGAACCCGTACCGGAATATTAGCCTGCATGGCTATTTCAACAGCACGAGGATGGATCACCTTTGCTCCCTGATGAGCCATATTACAAATTTCCGTATAGCTAACATGTGAAAGCGGCTTCGCATTTTCCACAATACGCGGATCAGCGGTCAATATACCATTCACATCTGTATAAATATCAACCATATCCGCATGTAGAGCAGCACCTAGTGCAGTAGCTGACGTATCGCTGCCTCCCCGACCAAGGGTAGTCATATCACCATCAGCTGTTTGTCCCTGAAAACCAGTCACAATGACCACTCTGCCTTGGTTCAGTTCTTCCACAATACGGTCTGGCTTGATATCCAAAATCCGAGCATTGCCGTATTGATCATCCGTAATAAAGCCTGCCTGTGCTCCAGTCAGCACTGTAGCAGGGATACCTTCCTTCTCCATCAGGCTGCACAATGTAGCAGCAGAAATGATTTCACCACAGCACAGCAGTAAATCCCGTTCGCGCTTCGGAAGACTGTCGCCGTTAGATGCCGCCCAATCCAGCAACGTGTCCGTGGCATAAGGCTCTCCTTTCCTCCCCATGGCCGACACAACAACAACCAATTGAAAATTTTGCTTCAGTTCCCGCTTCACATGTGCCAGCACAAGTTGACGCGCTTCAGGTGTGGATAGCGAGGTTCCCCCAAATTTTTGCACCAAAATACCCATTATTCTTCCCCCATATACTCCCGGCTTTAGGAACGTTACTCCGCTTTTGCAGCAATAATTTCCGCGATTTGCACCGCGTTCCATGCGGCTCCCTTGAGCAGATTGTCGGATACGACCCACAAGTTCAAACCACGGCTATTGCCCAAATCACGACGTACACGCCCTACGAATACGTCAGGTTTTCCTGCCGCTTCGGATGCCAGCGGATAAAGCTGGGCAGCAGGATCGTCTACCAGCGTTACTCCAGGTGCGGAAGCCAACAGATTACGAACTTCTTCTAGATCATAATCTTTTTTAAGCTCTACATAGACGGATTCCGAGTGACCGTATACAACAGGAATACGCACACACGTTGCTGTTACGTCTACAGAATCGTCACCCAGTATTTTTTTCGTTTCGCGTACCATTTTCATTTCTTCCAGTGTATAGCCATTATCCTGAAACTTATCGATTTGCGGAATAGCATTGAAAGCAATCTGATGTTTTACTGGCAAAGAACCTACCGGCAGCAGATCTGGCTGAACCTCATCACCGTTAAGAATGGCTGCGCTTTGACGATTCAATTCATCAATAGCACGGCTTCCAGCGCCCGATACGGCCTGGTATGTGGATACTATGATACGAGAAATGCCATATTGATCATATAATGGTTTCAAAGCAGCTACCATCTGGATGGTGGAGCAGTTCGGGTTGGCGATAATTCCCTGATGCTCGGCAATTTTATCGCTGTTCACCTCAGGTACTACAAGAGGAGCTGTCGGTTCCATTCGGAATGCGTTGGTGTTGTCAATGCAAACTGCCCCATGACGAACAGCATGCGGCGCCAGTTCCTTACTCACGTCTCCGCCTGCACTAAACAAAGCAATGTCGATTCCTTCAAAGCTGTCGGGAGTAGCAATCTCTACTGGAATCTGCTGACCTTTAAAGCTAATTAACGTGCCGGCAGAACGAGGCGAAGAAAGAAATTTGATTTTGTCCACAGGAAAATCTCGTTTTTCCAGCAGATTTACGATCTGTTCGCCTACAGCGCCTGTCGCTCCAACGACAGCTACATTAAACTTTCTATTGCTCATCTGGTGTATCTCCCCTTCTCGACTAAAAAACCATTTTTTATTCTGAAAGCATCCACCGCCAACAAGAAATTAGACTCGATGCATTATCGAATCATCTTCTAGGCGAGGGATGCTCAGCAGTTAACTATAGTACTTCATGGGGTCTTGCGTTCCACAATCATCGGCTGAATCTGTTTGCCCTGCAATGCTTCATAGGCAGCCTCTGGAATCAACTCCATATTGGCTACAAGCGAGTTCGGCTTTTTAACTGGATTATCCTGTCCGAACGGCACAAAAAAGATGTTTTTGGCTACTAGTAACTTGGCGATATTAGCAGCATTTAGACCAAGTCCATCATTAGTAGATATGGCTAAAAGAAGTGGACGACCATTGCGTAATTGCGCCTTGGCAGCCATTAAAACCGGACTATCTGTCATCGCATTCGCTAACTTACTCATCGAATTCCCCGTCAACGGTGCAATCACCAGCACATCGAGCATTTGGGAGGGTCCCAGTGGCTCAGCCTCCACAATTGTAGAAATGATATCATTCCCTGTTATATCTTTCAACTGTTTTTGCCAACTTTGCGAAGTACCGAAACGAGTATCCGTTGTTAGTACGGTATTGGATATAATCGGAACGACCTTCGCACCCTCATCTACGAAGCGCTGTATAACAGGCATTACCTCTTCAAACGTGCAATGTGAGCCTGTAATGGCATAACCTACTGTTTTCCCTTGCCAACTCATTGCGCATCCCCCCGATCAGGATTATCTTCCATTAACAACTGCACCAGCGTATTCGCTATAATGGTACCAGCAGTTTTGGGAGCAACAATACCGGGAAGACCGGGGGCAAGCATAGCCGTAATTCCACGCTTTTCCGCATACCGGAAATCACAACCGCCCGGGGCAGAAGCAAGATCTATAATCACGGTACTCAGTGGCAATTTAGACAGGATTTGCGCTGTGATAATCATAGAGGGTATCGTATTAAAAATCAAGTCAACTCCCTTTGTCTCATTCGCTAAATCCCTCGTCATAAAAGGCTTCCAACCCATTTCTACAGCTCTCGCTGCATCCTCTGCCCGCCGTACTCCAACCTTCACTTTGGCTCCCAATCCCTGTAGTGCCCTTGCCATGGTAAATCCAGTCCGTCCCATGCCTAAAACCATACAATCTGCACCATGAATCGTAAAATCAGTATGCTGAATTGCCATCATCAGTGCGCCTTCAGCCGTAGGTATAGAATTGTATATGGCCACATCATCTCTTTCCAGCAGCTCAACCAGCTTCAATTCATGTCTGGTACATATTTCTTTTAAGTACGCTCGCGCCATCCCTGTATATACAACGCAATGCGGTGGAAGAGCAGCAGCATGCTCATTCAGAAACTGGAGCTTCTGTGCTCCGAAAAGTGCATTTACGTTGCCTTCCTCATCGCATCCCACCACCGGTAGAATCAGTGCGTCTGACGATTCCAGCAGCTTGACAGACATGGGTTCTAGTGTGACTCCTTTGAGTGGTACTTCAAGCATGTCAAAGCCGACCACGGTGACGGTAGCATCCATGTCCACACATTTGCGGATTACCTCAAGCTGCCTCGCATCTCCACCCAAAACAACGATGCGCATTCCTGTTAGCATCCGGATCACTCCTTTCCGAGACACGATATGCTTTTAGTCTATGCAGATGCCCGGAGAGGGGTGAAAAAACACAAAAAAAGCCGCCCCTCTACGGGACGACTTTTATGTATATGCTTTACTCTTAAACGAGTAATATTGAAGTTTTTGCAAAATGACAATTGGATTACATTGTTGGATTACAGGTTTTGCAAGTAAATCGTAGACTCAGCGTCCTGTATGACCAAACCCACCAGCACCCCGCACTGTTTCAGACAAATGGTCTACTTGTTTCAGCTCGACCTCAGGCACAACCTGAAATACCATTTGTGCAATTCGCTCATTGCGCGTAATGGTGAACGGTTCATCGCCTAAATTGATAAGGAGCACCTTAATCTCCCCACGATAATCTGCATCAATCGTCCCAGGTGTGTTAAGACAAGTAATACCATGCTTGAGAGCCAGTCCACTACGCGGACGGATTTGTGCCTCTAATCCTGCTGGCATAGCTATTGCAAATCCAGTTGGAACGAGGCATCGTTTGCCAGGTTCCAGAACCAAATCCTCCTGCACTGCTGCATACAAGTCAAACCCAGATGCAAGCTCTGACATTTTGCGGGGTAGCTCAATATCTTCATTGCCCCCGAGTCTGTTAATTTCAACGTAAGTTAACAAAATAGTCCCTCCTCATATCCTTAACCGCTGAATCACTCGCTCCGACCATTGACAGAGCAAACGGCTCCGAAAACATCCGATCCAGCACTTTGTTCACATCATCAGCCGTCACTTGCTCGATGTGTTCGATCATTTGATCCAGCGTATAATGATGACCCAACATTAACTCATTTTTTCCAAGACGGTTCATCCGGCTACCAGTGCTCTCAAGGCTTAAAATCAGACTTCCTTTTAGCTGCTCCTTGCCTTTGCGAAGCTCATTAGCGTCCAAACCGTTGACAGCTACATCTCGCAACAACTCCAGTGTCAAATCGAGCACATCCTTTGTTTGCTTAGGAGCGGTACCTGCGTAGATCGTGAACATTCCACTATCTGCATGGGAGCTATGATAGGAATAGACC
The DNA here is from genome assembly GCF_002872435.1 of Paenibacillus sp. lzh-N1. Taxonomy (NCBI): domain Bacteria; kingdom Bacillati; phylum Bacillota; class Bacilli; order Caryophanales; family Paenibacillaceae; genus Paenibacillus; species Paenibacillus sp. lzh-N1. The sequence continues at coordinate 5,221,106 of NZ_CP025696.1, forward strand.
GAATAAGCCAGTCCGCGTTTTTCACGAATTTCTTGAAATAAACGTGAGCTCATGCCCCCGCCGATCGCGTTATTCAGCAAAACCATAGCATACTGGAGATCGTCGCCTATTGCAAATCCAGGCAGGGATAGACAAATGTGATTCTGCTCCGTTGCTTTCTCATGGTACAACAGCTGACCGTTAAACGCAGGTACTGTCAGTGGCGAAACGGTTCCGTGATTATCGAAATGCCCAAAATGTTGCTCCAGCAATTCTACAAGACGATCGTCAACATTACCAGCCACACTGATAACTGTATTATCAATTGTATAGTGCTCCTTCATATAATGGCTGAGATGTGAGCTATCCATAGCTAGCAGGTGATCTTCGGTTCCGAGAATCGGATAAGCCAGTGGGTGCTCACCATAGGCCGCGCGAGAAACAAGATCGTGCACCATATCATCAGGTGTGTCCTCGTACATGGAGATTTCCTCCAAAATCACATTTTTCTCTCTTGCTAGCTCTTCCTGATCCAATTTGGAATTAAAGAACATATCAGACAGTACATCGACTGCGATCGGTAGATGCTCATCTAGTACTTTTGCATAATAGCACGTATATTCCTTCGAAGTGAAAGCATTAACATTTCCTCCGATGGCGTCAAATTGCTCAGCGATTTCCTTAGCACTAAAACGCTCTGTTCCTTTGAAAAGCATGTGTTCAATAAAATGAGAAATACCGCTATTGTCCGATGTTTCGTTCCGGGAACCGGTTTTAACCCAGATGCCGAAAGAAACAGAACGCACGGTTGGAATTTTTTCGATGACCACTCTTAGGCCGTTTTTAAGTTGAATTCTTTCCACGCTTGGCCCTCCTAAACTGAATTGCATACTTAGCCATAATGTTCAATCCTAACAGAAAAAAGACATTCACTCAACCGGAGCTGGTAGCTGCCGATCAGGGGAAAGCGTCTGACTAACAGTTCCAAGTACAAGTCCTTTACTACGGATGGCATGAATCATGCCTTTGAGAGCAGCAGCAGACGAATCTGTTGGGTGCATCAATATCAGGGAGCCTGACTCAACATTGCTGTTAATTTTATGAACCACCGATTGCGGTGACGGATGTTTCCAATCTACGGTGTCCAATGTCCACAGCACAGTTTTGAGCCCATGTTCTGCTGCTATATCCACTGTTTGTTGATTAAAGTCACCCGATGGAGGGGCAAACCAATTATTTTTGACACCTAAAGTTTGTTGAAGAAGCTCTTCCGTCTTTTCGATTTCTTGTACGGCTCTAGCTCGGCTCAAACGACTCATATTAGGATGAGAGTAAGCATGATTCGAAAGCTCATGCCCTCTTCTTTGAATTTCCTTGGCGAGTTCAGGATTTTTCTTCAGCCAACTTCCATCAAGAAAAAATGTAGCCTTAACCTTCTCCTGATCCAATGTATCCAATATAGGCACGATAAACTCATTCCCCCATGCTACGTTGATCATGAAGGAAACCATTGGTTTTTCAGGATTGCCCCTGTAAATTGGGACATTACCCAGTTGATTTAAATGTATTTTGGGTGCCAATTGGCGATATACATATTGAATAGGCCGATTTGGAGCTGCAATGGCTTTGCGATAGGTAGCATCCAGATCGACCTCCAGTCCGTTATAACCTGGAATAGCCTTCCACACCCTGTCTATCTTAGCATCAACTGGTTCTCTTCGCTGACGCGTTGCTTCTGTCTTTAGTCGCTGCATAAGCGCATTATCAGGCAAAGCTACTACCGCCATCGTAGGTGTAGCTTCAAGCTCTTCGGCTCCTGTAGCGTCTCCATTGCGTAATTGACTAGCGTAGTCACGAACCCCGCTAAACTGCCCAATTACCAGTGTGATGGCTAAAGTAGCTACCACCCACACTGCTCGTTTCACCCTACTCATCATTCCTTCATCCTCCCGCTCGTTTGTCCACATTGTATGCGAGAAGGACAAGATCTATGACGTAGTAAGCTATAGAAGCCCACTTGGGTGCAGCTTGTGCATATGTATGAAAAAAGAGCCAGAAACGTAGCTCTGCCTCTTTCCAAAAGCTTAATTAATGCTATTCAAACCCCTTATTTTGTACAAACGTATAGACTCCCTGTGGTATGCGAACCACAACCTAGGACTTAGCAGGAGCTTCAGCCGTCAGTACTGCCTTACGGGACAAATTGACACGACCTTGCTGATCGATTTCAGTTACTTTCACTGTAATCGTATCACCAATAGCAATGACATCTTCAACTTTGGCTACACGCTCAGTAGACAGTTGAGAAATATGAACCAGACCATCTTTACCCGGTAAAATTTCAACAAATGCGCCGAATTTTTCAATTCGTTTGACTGTACCGATGTAAATCTCGCCGACCACGACTTCTTTTACGATACCTTCAATAATGGAACGCGCCTTCTCATTCATCTCTTGATTTGTAGAAGCGATGAACACACGACCATCTTGTTCAATATCGATTTTCACGCCGGTTTCTTCGATGATCTTGTTGATGATTTTACCACCAGCTCCAATAACATCACGGATTTTGTCCGGGTTAATGTGCATTGTCATAATTTTTGGAGCATACGGAGACAATTGCTCACGTGGTTTCTGGATCGCTTCCATCATTTTTCCAAGAATGAACAAACGTCCTTCTCTGGCTTGCTTGAGCGCATCCTGTAAAATATTGCGGTCAATACCGTCAATTTTAATATCCATTTGAATGGCAGTTACGCCTTCCGCAGTACCAGCAACTTTAAAGTCCATATCGCCCAGATGATCTTCCATACCCTGAATATCCGTCAGTACGGAAACATGATCTCCATCCTTGATCAATCCCATAGCTACGCCTGCAACTGGAGCTTTAATCGGTACACCTGCATCCATCATGGCCAGTGTGCTTGCACAAATACTAGCTTGTGAGGTCGATCCATTCGATTCCAGCACTTCGGAAACCAGACGGATCGTGTACGGAAATTCAGTTTCGGAAGGAATTACTTTGGAAAGCGCACGCTCACCAAGAGCACCATGTCCGATTTCACGACGACCCGGCGCGCGCAATGGACGAGCCTCACCTACGCTGAATGGAGGGAAATTGTAATGATGCATGAAGCGTTTGGTTTCTTCCAGATCAATACCGTCCAGAATTTGTACATCCCCTAGTGCACCAAGAGTACAAACGCTAAGCGCCTGCGTTTGCCCACGTGTAAACAAGCCTGAACCGTGCGTACGCGGCAAAATGCTAGTGTCGCTTTCAATTGGACGAATTTCGTCAAGCTTACGACCATCAGGGCGTACTTTATCATGCGTAATCAGACGACGGACTTCTTCCTTAACGATATCATAGAGAACTTCGCTCACATCACTCAAAAGCTCAGGTGTCTCTATGTATTGTGCTTCAAAATGGGCAACGGTCTCTTCATTAACTGCATCAATCGCCTCTTGACGGGCATGTTTTTCTGCAATTTTAACAGCTTCCACCAAACGATCAGCTGCATAAGCACGTACTTCACTGTTCACTTTTTCATCAACAGCATGCAGCTTAACCTGCATTTTTTCTTTACCTGCTACTTGCACCAATTGTTCAATAACTGCCACAATGTTCTTAATCTCATCATGTCCGAACATAATAGCTTCGAGCATAACTTCCTCTGGAATCTCATCGCCTTCTGCTTCTACCATCATAATGGCATCTTTTGTTCCAGCTACAACGAGATACAGATCGCTTGCGTTTTGCTGTGCAATATCTGGATTAATCACAAATTGTCCGTTTACACGACCTACAGCAACTCCGCCAATTGGACCGTTAAAAGGAACATCCGAAATACTGAGTGCTGCTGAGGTTCCAATCATGGCTGCAATTTCTGGTTCGCAATCCTGATCAACACTCATGACTAGGTTTAACACCTGCACATCATTGCGGAAACCTTCAGGAAACAATGGGCGAATTGGACGGTCTGTCAAACGACTGGATAAAATCGCCTTTTGACTCGGGCGTCCTTCACGCTTAATAAATCCGCCAGGAATTTTCCCCACAGCATACAATCTTTCCTCATAGTTCACGGTCAGCGGAAAAAAGTCCAAATCTTTCGGTTCACGGGAAGCGGTCACAGTACACAGCACAACTGTTTCTCCGTAACTCACCTTAACTGCCGCATTGGCTTGTTTTGCAAGACGTCCTGTTTCAAGCACCAGCTTTCTTCCGCCGAGTTGCATTTCTACGCGTTGCTCCATGGTATCCCTCCATTTCATTTCATTGTAAAAGTTCTATACACATCCAGTATTTCCTGCGCAGGTCTTATTCATAAGAAATTCACAGACAAAATAGGATATGTAATTCAAAAAAAGATTCCTCATTTCAAAAAAGAACCCGGCTGCTGTCCGCCGTCGCCTTAGCAGGGACAAGCGGTGAACAACCAGGCTTCTTTTCTCATTACATGTCTGAAAATTAACGACGCAGTCCGAGACGCTCGATCAACGCACTGTAACGTTTAACATCAGTCTTCTTCAGGTAAGCCAAAAGTTTACGACGCTGACCGACCATTTTCAACAACCCGCGGCGGGAGTGATGGTCTTTCTTGTGCGAACGAAAGTGACTTTGCAAGTTGACGATGTTTTCAGTAAGGATAGCGATTTGTACCTCAGGTGATCCTGTATCGGATTCATGAGTTTTGTACTCCTCGATCAATTGCTGTTTACGCTCTTGAGTCAATGCCATCCTGTTCACCTCCTTCATTATAATCGCCATTAGCCTCGTAACCGCCGGTGAAAGCGGACAACCAAGCTAAGGTTCATCGTTGTTTACACAACATAAGTCAGTATAACACAGCGCCTGTCTTATGTAAATAAATTAGCCCAACAGCTTTTTAGCCGTTTGTGCGTCATTGCCAATTTGTCTGATCAGTTCATCCACCGAAGAGAATTTGCGTTCAGGGCGGATGTAATGGTGAAGCTCAACGAGCACAGACTCCCCATAAATTTGTTGATTAAAATCAAAAAGATGTACCTCAAACGACGGATTCAGCACACCTTCATGAAAAGTAGGCTTAACCCCTACATTCATTACACCATTTATCCAATGATCACCTATAAGCGCCCGTACAGCATATACACCCTTAACCGGAATGACATAAGAATCATCCAGCTTGAGATTAGCTGTCGGAAAACCGATTGTGCGTCCGCGCTTCTCACCATCCATCACAGTACCCTGGATACGATAAGGGCGTCCCAACCAGCGCGAGGCATGTGCTAAATCCCCCGTCTGTAAAGCACGGCGAATGCCTGAGCTGCTTACCTTATCCCCATCCAGTTCGAACGGTGGTACAGTGTAGACAGACATCAGCTCTCCTCCCAGCTTCCGAAGCGTATCCTCATGCCCGGCTCCCCGGTGGCCAAACCTAAAATCAAAACCAACTACCGCCGTTAGAATTTGTAATGGAAGTAGCACGTCTGTTATAAAAGCCTCCGGGCTAACCTTGGAAAATTCTTCGTTAAAACTTAAAATATAAAGTACATCCACACCCATATCGGACAGAATAGTCTGCTTATCCGCAAGCGGTGTTAAATAACCTTCATAATCGCCTTTTTTCATGACTTCCTTCGGATGAGGGTGAAATGTCATGACAGATACTGGCACTTTCTGTTCACGAGCGAGCGCGACGGCCTTACGTATCACACTTGCATGTCCCAGATGAAGGCCGTCGAACTGGCCGATCGCCGTGACTTGTGGACGTCCCCATTGCTGCAATAGCTCATCACTCAAAGGATAAGATAACGATACGGTAATCATATTCATTCACCTGCATTTCACATCATTTGACTAACTTCGTCAAAAATTATAGCACAATTCAAGGTGAAAAACGTCTATCAGCATAATTTCACAGAAGCTAGGCCGCAGTCTAGGAGAAAATCTCTGGCGATTATAGAATGATTCAGCTCCGATGAAAATTTATAAATTCTACAAACTTAAAAAAACTTTAATTGGAGCGATCGCACCTGATTCATCCCGTCCATATATGCCTAAAAACGTTTTATCCTCTTTATATAATCGGAAAGGCTGGTTGTCTGTCACTGGTGGTGAAATCATACTCAGCGACAGGCGTTGGCCTTGCAGAGCCGCAGCTGCCTTGGATTCAGCCACTGTATGCTCAGGCATATAGTCAATTGCTTTATCGGTGGCGATAAGCCGCTCACCTAGGCTACCATCGGCTACATAGCGCTCAATTTCTTCAAATGTTAAACAATGTTCTGCAGAAATTCCCGCAGACATGGTTCGCTCGAGCTTAACCATTGTTGAAGGATATCCCAATTCACGGCCAATATCAACACATAGTGTACGGATGTAAGTACCTTTGGAGCATAAAGCACGAAAAGAAATATCCACATGCGCCCCCATCTTCGCAAATCCCGTCATTTCCAGCTCGTAAATGCTCACTTCACGACTTTTACGCTCCACGGTTTTGCCCTCTCGAGCCAGCTCGTATAGACGTTTTCCATCTACTTTGAGGGCAGAGTACATGGGTGGGACTTGGGAGATCGTACCAACGAAACGCTCCAAAACCGCTTTGGCTTCCATTTCGGTCACCTCAACCGGACGTTCGCTCTCTTCTGTTATTGTCCCAGTCAGGTCTTCGGTATCAGTGGCAATGCCTAAGCGCAGTGTAGCCCGGTATTCCTTGGGTCGCTCTTGCATGTACTCCACCACTCGGGTAGCGCGTCCCAGACACAAGGGCAGAACACCGGTTACCTGCGGATCTAGTGTCCCAGTATGTCCTATTCGCTTCATCCCCAATAAACGGCGAGCCTTGGCCACCACATCATGAGAGGTAAATCCAGCAGGTTTATAAACAGGTAGAACACCCTCCCAAGTTGCCTGTTCCTTCTTTATTGGGTTCATAGCTCAGACTTCACCCGCCCTACAACTGTCTCAATGATATCTTCCAGCTTACCCTCTAGTCGACAGCCAGCCGCACGTACATGTCCGCCGCCCCCAAATGATTGAGCCAGCGCAGCTACATCAACATTCCCTGCCGATCTCAAACTAGCCTTGGTCGCTTGATCATTAATAACTTTAAAGAAAATGCCGACTTCAACCCCACGAATATTTCTTGGATAATTCACGATGCCTTCCAAGTCCTCATTTACAGCACCACATTCCGTCATATCATCAGGTGTTACAACGACCCAAGCAACTTTACCGTCCTTCGACATCGTGAGCGTTTGCAATGCTTTGGTTAGTACTTTCATTTGGGGAAATGTCATTTCCTCGAGCAATTTTTCGGACAAAAATGGGCCATCTACACCATAAGCAAGTAGCTGTGATACCGTAGACATCACTTTCGGTGAAGTATTGGAGTAGCGGAAGCCTCCCGTATCTGTTAACAACCCTGTATATACAGCTGTTGCTACTTCGACGTCCCAAGTTACTGCAAACTTTTCCAATAAATCAAAAAGGATTTCCGCTGTTGCCGCAGCATCTGACTTAATCACATTAACCGTACCATAAGCATCGTTCGTTGGATGATGATCGATATTCAGAATAATGGCATCTTCCGTAAAAAACTGCTCTGTCAAACCAACACGACGGTAATCCGCACAATCTACACAAATGATCCGGTTGTATTTCCGTTCTGGCGGTTGTTGACTCATATCCATAATCTCATCGGCATGCCATAAAAAATCCATACGTTTAGGAATAGGTCCCTCATTCAGCATGGTAAATTTCTTCCCCAGACATGAGAGAAGCCAGCCCACCGTTACGGTGGAGCTGACTGCGTCTCCGTCCGGCTGTACATGCGATACGATCAGGTAATCATCATGCTCCAGAATAAATTCCTTCGCTTGTTGAAGCGCCTGTTCATAGGTATGCATTGCCGTCTCCTTTACATTCAGTTCATGGTTCTTCATACTGACAGAAATTTTTATCTCATTTCTCATCCTTGTCGATATCACTCAACAGCTTTTCAATTCGGCTGCCGTAAGCAATAGATTCGTCAATTTTGAAAATCAGCTCAGGAATATGGCGAAGCCGTATCCGTTTGCCAAGTTCAGAACGAAGATAACCGTTCGCTTTGTCCAGCGCCTTCAGAGAAGAAGTTTTTTGTTCTTCATCTCCAAGTACGCTCAAGTATACTTTCGCTTGGGACAAATCGTTTGTGACATCGACACCAGTCACCGTAATAAAACCGATACGTGGGTCTTTTAATTCGGTCTGTATGAGTAGGCTTAGTTCCTTCTTAATCTGCTCGCCAACTCGACCTGTACGTATTTTAGCCATGGGTGCTCACCTCTCTGCCGTTAGCGCTCCACTGTTTCCATGACGAACGCTTCAATAATGTCGGATTCCTTAACATCATTATAACCATCAAGGGTGATACCACATTCGTAACCTTGGGCAACTTCTTTTGCGTCGTCCTTAAAGCGTTTCAGTGAGTCGATTTTACCTTCAAAAATAACGATACCATCACGAATCAGACGTGCTTCTGCTGAACGAGTAATTTTGCCGGACGTCACCATGCAACCAGCAATCGTACCGACTTTAGTAACTTTAAACACGTTACGAACTTCAGCGTGACCGATCACATTTTCTTTATATTCAGGGTCCAGCATGCCTTTCATAGCCTGCTCGATTTCTTCAATAACATTGTAAATAACGCGATGCAGACGAATGTCCACTTTTTCAGCTTCCGCTGTAGATTTCGCCTGATTATCAGGACGAACGTTAAATCCAATAACAATAGCATTGGATGCCGCAGCCAAAATAATATCGGATTCGGTGATTGCACCTGCACCACTGTGAAGAATTTTGACGCGTACACCTTCAACTTCAATCTTGTTCAAGGAGCCTTTCAGCGCTTCGACAGAACCTTGTACGTCACCTTTAATAATGACGTTCAGATCCTTCATCTCGCCATCCTTGATGTGTTGGAACAGGTCATCCAGCGTTACGCGGGTATTACTGCCCAGATCAGATTGACGTTGCGTAATCGCACGTTTATCAGCGATAGCACGAGCTTTACGCTCATCCTCGAACACCATGAACGGATCGCCTGCAAGTGGAACTTCTGTCAGACCAGTAATTTCAACTGGAGTGGAAGGACCTGCTTCCTTAAGACGACGACCTTTATCGTTAACCATGGCACGTACACGTCCGAAGCAGTTACCTGCTACGAATGCATCGCCGACTTTCAGTGTCCCGTTTTGAACGAGAATACGGGCTACAGAACCGCGACCTTTATCCAGCTCAGCCTCAATAATAGTACCACGTGCCCGTTTATCTGGGTTCGCTTTGTACTCATTCACTTCAGCTACGAGCAGAATCATTTCGAGCAAATCTTCCAGGCCCATTCTTTGTTTAGCGGAAACATTGACAAAAATTGTATCGCCGCCCCACTCTTCGGGCACCAATTCATATTCTGTAAGTTCTTGCTTTACTTTGTCCGGGTTGGCATCCGGTTTGTCGATTTTGTTTACAGCTACGATTATTGGTAGACCTGCTGCTTTTGCATGGCTAATGGCTTCAACCGTTTGTGGCATAACACCGTCATCAGCTGCAACCACAATAATCGTCATATCTGTTACTTGAGCACCACGTGCACGCATAGCGGTAAAGGCTTCGTGACCTGGTGTATCCAAGAAAGTGATTTTTTTGCTGTTAATTTCAACTTGGTATGCACCAATGTGCTGTGTAATACCGCCAGCTTCACCACCTGTTACATTCGTGGAGCGAATGGCATCCAGCAAAGTTGTTTTACCATGATCGACGTGACCCATAATTGTTACAACCGGTGGACGTGTTCTCAAATCCGCTGGATCATCATTTTCTTCCACAGTTTCAAAACGATCTTCTTCCACTGGGATTTTCACTTCTACCTCGACGCCAAAGTCACCAGCAAGCAAGAGAATGGTATCCATATCCAGTTCTTGGTTGATGGTCGCCATTGTTCCGAGCATGATCAATTTTTTGATGACTTCTGAAGCATCCTTGTGAAGAAGCTTGGCTGTTTCGCCTACAGTCATCTCACCACGCACAATAATTTTCTTAGGCGTGTTGTCGATTTTCTCGCGACGCTCCTGTTGTTGACCTTTACCACGGTTGTTGAATTTACCACCACGATTGTTTCCACCACGGTTGTTGCCTCCACGACCACCGTTACCACCGCGTCCTCCGCCTTGACGGTTATCGTCAAAACGTCCTTGACCGGAACGGTTACCGCTGTTGTTGGAGTTGCCACCTGTACGGCTGCCACCACTGCGGTTGGAATTATTGCTTCCTGCCGAAGAAGAAGTTCTTACTGCCGCACCACCCTGGCTGCTTCCCTGAGGACGTGAACCTGTGTTATTGCTACCGGTACGCTGTTGTCCTCCCTGCTGTTGACCATTACTGCGGTTCTGAGTGCCTTGCTGGCCGCCTGGTCTACTAGAACCTTGTTGACTGCGGTTTTGACCGCCCTGCTGACTGCTTTGCGCTTTTGGAGCGCTGCTTCGGTTACTGTTTTGGTTGTTGTTTGTCCTATTCATACTTACCTGCTTTTCCTGTTGATTTTTGGTTTGCTCCGTTGAATGATTACTATTCTGGCTTGAACCGGTCTGATTCGAGCTTACTTGCGCCGTACCTGCTTCGCCTTGCTTGACCGCAGCATTGGATTTAATATTCTTAAAAAAATTTTCCACTTTACCTACGGCATCATGTTCCATGACGCTCATATGGTTGTTCACGGGAATATCCAGCCGTTTAAGAATGGTGATAATTTCTTTGCTGCTCATGTTCAACGATTTGGCGTATTCGTATACCCGCACTTTGTCTTTGCTTTCTTGTTTACTCAATATACTCCACCTCCGACATTATCCCCGCATGTTTCATGATCAATTTCGCGAATCCTTGATCCGTCACAGCCAGCACGACCCGTTCAGGTTTGCCGATGCTGCTTCCCAAGCTTTCCCGGTCAAATCCTATCAATAAGGGGATTTTGTACGTCCCGCATTTGTCGCGGAATTTCTTTTGAGTATTCATTGAAGCATCTTTCGCAAGAATGACCAGCTTGGCTTCTGAAGACCTGATCGCTTTATAAACGATCTCATCACCTGTTAGCAACTTGCCAGCTCTCATGGCAAGCCCCAATCCAGACAGCGCCTTATTCATCCTGCACGCTGCCTTGTGCCGCCAGGAATTCTTCCTCGACGGCAGCAAAATCACGACTTAGCTGCTCATAAATATCAGGATGGACCGAGTGCTTCAATGCTCGATCCAGTGCCTTGCTCTTTTGAGCCAACTTGAAGCAGGCGGCTTTGCCGCACAAGTAAGCGCCGCGTCCCGACTTTTTGCCAGTCAAGTCAATCAACACTTCGTCTTCAGGGGTTTTGACGACACGGATTAACTGCTTCTTTGGCATCATTTCATGACAGGCGACACATTTGCGCAAAGGTATCTTTCTCTGTTTCATGCATTAACCCCCCCTACACTCCGCTTAATCTACAGAAACGGAATCCTGATGCATTTCATCGGTGGATGTTCTCGGTCTGCCGAGTTCTTCCTCCGCCTGTGTTTCACTCTTAATATCAATTTTCCAGCCAGTAAGCTTAGCAGCAAGGCGAGCATTTTGCCCTTTGATACCAATAGCTAGAGAAAGCTGATAATCAGGTACTATAACGCGAGCCATTTTCTCTTCTTCAAACACCTGTACTTCAAGCACCTTGGACGGACTCAAAGCATTAGCCACGTATTCATCAACATTATCAGAATAGCGTACAATGTCGATTTTTTCGCCACGCAGCTCGTTTACAATGGTCTGCACCCGCGTTCCTCTTGGTCCCACACAAGAACCTACCGGATCAACCTCGGCGTTACGAGAATGAACAGCGATTTTAGAACGGAAGCCTGCTTCACGCGCTACGGAACGAATCTCTACAACACCGTCAAAAATTTCAGGCACTTCGAGTTCGAACAAACGCTTAAGCAGACCCGGATGTGATCGGGACAGCATAATTTGCGGTCCTTTGGTTGTGTTCTCCACCTTGGTAATATAAGCCTTAATCCGATCCAAATGGTTGAATTTCTCATTAGGCATTAGCTCACTCAAAGGAAGAACTGCTTCCACCTTGCCAAGATCAATATAAATATTACGTGGATCTTGGCGCTGTACAGTTCCTGTTACAATATCCTCTTCCTTGTCCACAAACTTGTTGTAGATCAGTCCCCGTTCCGCTTCGCGAATGCGCTGGGTCACGACCTGCTTCGCTGTTTGTGCAGCAATCCGTCCAAAATCACGTGGTGTGACTTCAATTTCAGCAACATCCTCCAACTGAAAATGTGGGTTAATCTCACGGGCTGCCGGCAACGAAATCTCGGTGCGAGGATCCAATACCTCCTCAACAATCAGCTTGCGGGCATATACCTTAATGACTCCCGAGTTGCGGTTCATATCAACACGCACGTTTTGTGCGGTATTGAAATTCCGTTTGTAGCTGGAGATCAGGGCTGCTTCAATGGCCTCAAACAGCACGTCCTTACTGATCCCCTTTTCTCTTTCCAACTCGTTCATTGCTTCAATAAAATCCATACTCATGGATTACTGCTCCCCCTTTCAAATGATGGCACCTGCGTACTGGTCGGCACACGAGGCAAAAAACATGTAGTACATGTCAAACAGCAACAATCAAATCTGAATTAAAATATGATCGCGAGCCTTGCACCAGCTACCTTGTCATAAGGTATGGTATGCTTCTTTTGTCCACTTTGGACGGTGAGTTCCCCATCTTCAAAAGAAAGCAAACGGCCTTCGAATTCCTTCAGACCGTTAATCGGCTCGTATGTAGTAACGAATACGTTTTTGCCTACCGCTTTAGTGACATCCTCCGCTTTTTTCAGCGGTCTCTCGGCGCCTGGTGAAGACACCTCCAGAAAATATGCTGTAGAAACAGGGTCATTTTCATCCAGCTTTTGACCCAAATATTCACTGATCATACTACAGTCGTCCAGATCAATTCCTCCGTCTTTATCTACAAAAACGCGAAGAAACCAATTGCTACCCTCTTTGACATACTCGACATCGACCAGTTCAAAACCATGCTCATCGAGGTAAGGTTGGGCCATTTCTTCTACTACTGATTTGATCTTTGGTGTGCTCAAAGATTATAACCTCCAAAAGTGAACTTTCCTGTGGTGAAAAAGAGATACCCTCTTGCCGTGGGCAATGCTTCTCCATCACCGGCATTTTCATTTTCATTTGATGTAATGTTCATTTTGGGCTCACTGCAAATAAACCGGCGTACCGGTTGCCTGCCCAAAAATAACCTTTTTTTCACGTTGTACCTGTATATCAAACAGTAAAGAGTGGGTTTCCCCACTCTTTTAGCAACGGTTTTATCTCCATGATTACCAAAAAAATTATAACATAACCGTAGTTATGTGACAAGTGCCAGAGCTTGACTACTATGGTTCAGATTAAAACAGAGACAGCTGATTACTCTCTGGCAGACCTCGAAAGCATCCCATCTGGGACAGCATTTCGACAATCGTTTTACTAGCCTTCGATTTCTGTTGAAAATCCTCAACGGACAAAAATTCACCTTGTTCACGGGCAGCTGCGATGTTACGTGCTGCATTATCTCCAATACCCTGAAGAGCTCCGAACGGAGGAATGAGCGAGTCCCCATCCACTTTGAAACGAGTAGCTTCGGAACGGTACAAATCAATGGATTTAAAACTAAACCCGCGAGCCGTCATTTCCAAAGCCATCTCTAGGATTGGAAGCATCCCTTTTTCTTTAGGTGGCGCCTGAAAACCAAGCTGCTCAATTTCGACAATCTTCCGTGCGATCGCATCATACCCCTGACAGCACAGGTCAATATCAAAATCGGCTGCACGTACTGAGAAGTAAGTTGCATAATACTCGATCGGATGATACAGCTTGAAATATGCTGTACGCACTGCTGAAATAACATAGGCTGCAGCATGCGCCTTCGGGAACATGTACTGGATTTTTAGACAGGAATCAATGTACCACTGTGGCACCTTGCATTTTTTCATTTCTTCAATCCATTCGGCACTAAGCCCTTTACCTTTACGTACGCTCTCCGTAATTTTAAAGGCCAGACCTGCATCCATCCCCGCCTTGTAAATCAAAAACAGCATGATATCATCCCGACAACCAATTACGGTCTTGATGTTACATGTATTATTTTTAATCAACTCTTGTGCGTTCCCTAGCCATACACCCGTCCCGTGAGACAAACCGGATATTTGCAGTAAATCGGCAAAAGAACTCGGCTGCGACTCTACCAGCATCTGGCGTACAAATTTTGTCCCCATCTCTGGTACACCATAGGTGGCGACAGGCGTGCGAATCTGCTGCGGTGTTACACCGAGTGCCTCTGTGGAGTTGAACATGCTCATCACCTTGGGATCATTCATTGGAATGGTCGTAGGGTCAACCCCGGTCAAATCCTGAAGCATTCTCATCATGGTCGGATCATCATGGCCCAGAATATCGAGCTTGAGTAAGTTCGCATCAAAAGCATGATAATCAAAATGCGTCGTTTTCCATTCCGAGCTCGTATCATCAGCCGGATACTGCACCGGTGTAATGTCCTCGACCTCAATATAATCGGGAACAACAACGATCCCGCCCGGATGCTGTCCGGTACTACGTTTTACACCCGTACAACCAGAAGCCAGCCTGTTCAGCTCGGCTCCACGCCATTTTTTATGATGTGCCTCTTCATATTTTTTGGCAAAACCAAACGCCGTTTTCTCAGCTACTGTACCAATGGTCCCTGCACGGAAAACACTTTTTTCACCAAACAGTACTTTCGTATAGTTATGGGCAACAGGTTGATATTCACCAGAGAAGTTCAAGTCAATATCGGGAACTTTATCTCCTTTAAAACCGAGGAACGTTTCAAAAGGTATATCCTGTCCCTCACCCTTGAGCTTGCCACCGCAATTCGGACAGTTTTTATCTGGCAAGTCAAAACCGCTCGGCACACTTCCATCCAAAAACCATTCGCTGTGTCTACATTCAGAATTACCGCAAATATAATGGGCGGGCAGTGGATTTACCTCAGAAATACCGAGAAAAGTAGCAACTACAGAAGAACCAACAGAACCCCGTGAACCTACCAAGTATCCATCCTGATTAGACTTTTTAACCAGACGTTCAGAAATGAGATAGTTAGCGGAGAAACCATATTTAATAATAGGTTCCAATTCTTTTTCAAGGCGAGCTACAACAACCTCAGGTAAGGGTTCACCATAAATGGATCGAGCGGTCTCATAGCATGTATTACGAATTTCCTCGTCTGCTCCGTCCAGCAATGGCGTAAAAAGCTTGTCGGGGAACAGTTCCAGTTCTTCAAAACGCTCTGCCAGCTCACTAGTGTTTTTCACAACGACTTCATACGCTTTTTCCTCACCCAAAAACTCGAACTCTGCCAGCATTTCATCCGTTGTCCGCAAATGAGCATCTGGCTTTCGGATGTCCTTTAGCGGGCTAAAACCAGTAATGCCATGAATAGTAATATCACGGTACAGCTTATCGCGAGTTTCCAAATAGTGAACATTGCCTGTAGCAATCACGGGCTTATCAAGGCGTTTTCCTATGTCACATACTTTGCGAATGGCCGTTTTTAGTGCATCAGGCCCGCTTACAAGCTGCTTTTCCACCAGATGCATATACATCGTCAAAGGTTGAATCTCCAGCACATCATAAAACTGTGCAATCTCCTCGGCTTCTTCCTCGGACTTGTTTAACACAGCCTCGAAGAATTCTCCTTTTTCACAGCCAGAAATAATAAGCAATCCGTCTCTCATCTCAGACAATTTCGATTTAGGAATACAAGGCACACGCTTGAAATATTCGGTATGAGACATGGAAACCAGCTTGTACAGATTTTTTTTACCAACCGGATTGAGAGCATAAATGCAGCAGTGGAAAGGACGAACAGTCGATAGATCCTTACCTACATAATCATTCAGACGATCGAGCATTTTTAATCCCTTAATTTGTTCCGCATCATTCAGCAAGCCATTCAGCACTTCAGTCAGTGCGACTGTATCGTCAATGGCACGGTGATGACTTTCTAGTGCCACTTTATATTTGCTCGTCAACGTATTCAGACGATGGTTTTTCATTGTTGGAAACAGTAAACGAGCCAGTTCGAGCGTATCCAGTACCGGATTGGTCATTTCGGGCAAACCCATCTTTCGAAGGGTGGCCTGGATAAAGCCGATATCAAACCGCGCATTATGGGCAACCAATACAGCATCGCCAGCAAAAGCTACGAACTCCTTCATAACAGGTTCCACATCCGGCGCATCCTTGACCATTTCATCGTTAATGTTGGTCAGTTGCTGAATGTTGTATGGTATACGTTCATGCGGATTGACAAAGGTTGCATAACGATCAATTTCCTTGCCCTCATGCATTTTAACAGCAGCAATCTCTATGATTTTATTTTGTGTAACTGATAGACCGGTGGTTTCAATATCAAAAACGACATAAGTCGCTGTTTTCAAATTTAATGGCTGTGCCTGCATTACAACCTCAACAGCATCATTAACCACATTGGCCTCAACACCGTAGATCATCTTAATGCCATTTTTCTTTGCAGCCTTAGCGGCATCAGGGTAGCATTGCACACCGCCATGATCGGTGACCGCAATCGCCTTGTGCCCCCATTTGGCGGCTGTTTTGACATATTGATCAATCGAGGCGACAGCATCCATTGCACTCATCTTTGTGTGCAGATGAAACTCAACCCGTTTTTCCGCTGCATTATCCTTACGTCCGGGTGGAGCCTGTACTTCAACTAGATCGGAAGGAATCATAACCAGCTCGGGAATTTGCATAAAACGGTCATATTCAACTCTTCCCCGCACTTTGACCCATTTACCGTTAGCCAACAGACTGAGAATTTTTAGATCTTCTTTAGTTTTAGCAAACATTTTCATTTGCAGGGAATCACTAAAGTCGGTCAAATAATACGTAAACAATGTACTGCCGTTGCGTAATTCTTTACTGTCCAAACCGAAGATTGTCCCTTGTAGGGTGACTTTCTTTTCTTCGTCCTGAATCTCTTGCATCGGAATAGCCGGTTCTTTGATGTCATAACCAAATTGAAGCCGTACGTCTCCTTCTTCTTCTTCCAAAGGCGGCATCTCGGATTCCATACTTTCCATCATCTGCTGAATAACTTCGCGTTCTTCTTGCATCTTCTTTTCCTGGAATTCCTGTAATGCCTCCTGGTTACTTTCACCCACCTGGACTTTAATGCGCATAGAGATCCCAAAATATTTATCGTAAAACTTAATAATAGCTTGATCTATCTGCTTTTTGCGCGCCAGTTCCAATGACATACTATCGCTCATTGTTAGTAATAATAGACCGTCTTCCCACTCATGCACAGCCCGGTTCATCCAACCGTTCACAGATGGAATTTCACGGTGCACCCACTCTAAAAAAAGCTTCCAGTATTCACCGATAATATCACCAGGTTGAACCTGCTCACTGTACTGAAAGCGGAATGTGATTTTAGCGATATGGCTCATTTTTTCCTGTACTTGAATACAGAACGTACGATACACCTGAGCGGGGACCAGTGTCTCTTTGGCAATAGTGATATTCCAATCCTTGTTGGTACGGCTAATCTCAACCTGATCAATCCAACCGTCCAAAAAATAAGGATCAACCACTCCCGCCGGCATTACAACCTGCTTCATCAGCAGCTCCAGCCGCTTTCTCTTTTCTTCAGCTCCGCCCATGGCTCTCCCCCCAATTTCCAATCTACCATTCTGAAAACATGAAAAGCTTCTGCGTCTAAAACATCTCCGACCGCAAAAGCTTTTCGTAGCCTTCTTCAACCCTCATCACAACGATATAGATAGTCCGGAATATTATCCAGTAACAGCTATTCCTGTTGGCGAAGAGAATGAAGTAAGTATAGGGTATTGCTCTTCTTTATTAGTACGCCCGTGCGAACACTACTGTATGCTTGGCTGGTTTGCCACAGCACAAACATGTGGTCTTTTGCTCAGTTGTTTTAAACGGTATGTTACGGCTTGTAGCGCCTGTCACTTCTTTAACTTTGTCTTCACATTCTTCAGATCCGCACCAACCAGCCAAAGTAAAGCCACGTTTTTCTTCCATGAGAGTCTTCATTTCATCCAACGTATCGACGGAATAGAAGTTTTCTTCCATGAAGTTCTTCGCACGGTCAAACATCTCTTGTTGTACCTGTGCGAGCATCGCGTGTACTTCTTCAAGCAGATTGTCCTGTTGTACAATTTTTTTCTCACCGCTGATACGGGATACAAGAACACAGACACCGTTTTCCATATCACGAGGGCCGATCTCCAGACGAACCGGTACACCGCGCATTTCATATTCATTAAATTTCCAGCCTGGACTTACATCACTGCGGTCATCCATTTTAACACGGACACCCGCTTGTTTCAACTCAGCAAACAATTCATCTGCACGAGCGATAACTGCATCACGTTTCTTAGGTGGTCCAATAGGAACCATAATAACCTGCGTAGGTGCCACTTTAGGAGGCAGTGCAAGACCACGGTCATCTCCATGGACCATAATTAATGCACCGATCAAACGTGTACTTGTTCCCCAAGATGTCGTATGCGCGAATTCCAGGTTGTTTTCACGACTCAAATATTTAATGTCAAATGCTACGGCAAAGTTAGTTCCCATATAGTGGGATGTTCCAGCTTGTACCGCACGTCCATCTCTCATCATCGCTTCCAGTGAAAATGTATCCTTCGCACCTGCGAACTTTTCAGAAGGTGTTTTCTGTCCAGTTATAACCGGAATAGCTAGAACTTCCTCAATGACCTCACGATAAACTTCCAGCATTTTCATCGTTTCTTCACGTGCTTCTTCTTCTGTTTCATGAGCTGTGTGACCTTCTTGCCACAAAAATTCACTTGTTCGCAAGAAAGGCAGCGTACGTTTTTCCCAACGCACCACATTAGCCCATTGGTTAATGAGCACAGGCAGATCACGATAGGATTGAATCCATTTGGAGTACATATGACCGATCATGGTTTCCGAAGTTGGACGGATTGCGAGACGCTCTTCCAGCTTTTCCCCACCAGCCTCAGTCACCCATGGCAGTTCAGGATTAAATCCCTCCACATGCTCTTTTTCTTTTTGGAAAAAGCTTTCTGGGATAAACATTGGAAAATAAGCATTGCGATGTCCCGTTTCTCTGAAACGTACGTCCATAGCTTCCTTAATGTGCTCCCAAATCTCAAAACCATCGGGACGGAATACAATACACCCGCGAACCGGCGAGTAATCCATCAGTTCTGCTTTTTTAATAACATCAATATACCATCGGGAAAAATCTTCGCTCTGCGGCGTGATTTCCTCGACAAACTGTTTATCGTTCGACATAGAAATGCATGTCCTCCCATACAGACCATTTTTATAATGTCCGTCTCTAATTAACCATTAATTAAGCGTAAAATATCGTTATACGTGACCGCAATCATAAGTAGGAATAGCATAGCAAAACCAACGAAATGGACCATTCCTTCCCTGCTCGGATCAACAGGACGTCCTCTTACCGCCTCAACCCCAAGGAAAACAAGTCTACTTCCATCCAAAGCCGGAATAGGCAATAGATTGAATATCCCCAGATAAAGACTCATGATCGCAGTCCAATATGTCAACTGCTCAATGCCTTGCTTAGCAATTTGTCCCGTTACTTCAAAAGTACGTACGGGGCCTCCCAGGTCATTGATAGAAAAACGTTGGATAAGCTGGCTAAATCCTTGAAAAATAATATCTGTCGTTCTGACCATGGATTGTCCGGCAAATTTGAATGTTTCCCCAACACCTGCTTGGCGCTTTGGAAGTTCAGGCACAATGCCCACCTTGCCACCCTTTTGTCCTTCCATTGCACGAGGTGTAATGGTAAGATCAAAGGTTTTATCATCACGGCGAACTGTCCACTTCATCGGCTTGTCTTGAGAATCTGCAATCAGTTTGATCATGTTTTCAACATTCGCACCAATTGCAACTCCGTTCACCGATTCAATGATATCTCCCTTATGCAAATCAGCTTCAGCAGCAGGCATACCCGCTGTAATTTCACTAATTTGAACATAAGTTGGGTTGTCCACTTGTATGCCGACCATCTGGATATGCAGACCAAACAGAATAAAGGCAAGAATAAAATTCATCAGTGGTCCAGCAAATATAGCCATCGCACGCTGTCCCACTGTTTTACTCCCATACTGTCGATCCTTCGGTGCAATTTGAATGGATTGTCCTTTGGTTACCATCATCGCTTGTGGGTGCACAGTATATTGCTGATCTTCGCCATCCACATCTAATTTTACAGTTAGCGCTTGTTCCAGATCAATATCCAACACTTCACCGCGCACAACATTCTTGCGGTTATCCAGTTGGTCCAAATAGATGGTCTTAACGACGCCATCTGTTACGCGTACAGCAATCGTTTGTCCGGTTTCAATTTCATTGACCTCCGGATCCTCTCCCGCCATGCGGGCAAAACCACCGAACGGCAGCAACCGTAGTGTAAATCGTGTCTCGTTTCTTTTATAAGAGAACAGTTTCGGACCGAAACCGATCGCAAACTCCCGTACCAGAATCCCGGCGCGTTTGGCAAAATAATAATGCCCCCATTCATGCACCGTCACTATGACGAAAAACATGAGCACCGTCATCAACACTATTTGAATCGTTTCCAATCGTTTCCGTCCCCCTTTCAATGAGATCAAGTTTGTCTTCCTAGATTATCATTATTCTCCGAACCCGCACAAGAGAATCACAATTCGTTCTTGACCCCAACATTAGCCTACAACCTCGCAGCTATACTACGAGTTTCGCGGTCACAGGTTTCAATCGCAGACAAATCAGGATCAGCCATATTGACATGCTGTTCGAGCACCTGTTCAATAATAGCTTCAATATGCAGAAAAGAAATTTCTCCACGCAAGAAACGGGCAACAGCAATCTCATTAGCAGCATTAAATGCGGTCGGTGCTGTACCACCCATTTTACCACATTCGAAGGCAAGCCTTAAACAAGGAAAACGATTAAAATCCATTTCCTTAAAGTGGAGTTTTCCCACTTCAGCCAGTGACAGAGGCTTTGCCGGAGACTTCATCCGCTCAGGATAAGTCAATGCATATTGAATGGGTACTCTCATGTCCGGGTTCCCAAGTTGAGCAACAATGCTTGTATCCTGAAACTCGACGTAGGAGTGAATAATGCTTTCCGGATGAAGCAGCACATGGATCTGCTCATAGCTAAGTCCGAACAGCCAATGTGCCTCAATGACTTCCAGCCCTTTGTTTACCATCGTTGCTGAATCAATTGTAATTTTGGCCCCCATTGACCAATTAGGATGCTTAAGTGCATCTTCCACGGTAACTTCGCGCAGCTGTTCTCTTGTCAATTCTCGAAAAGAACCGCCAGATGCTGTGAGGGTAATATGTGCCACATCTTTCATACGCTCACCATTCAAGCATTGGAAAATAGCTGAATGCTCACTGTCAATCGGCAGCAACGGCACTCCTTTCGCCCGAGCTCGCGCAGTGACCAGATGACCAGCAGTAACCAGTGTTTCCTTGTTGGCCAAACCGATCTGTTTTCCAGCCTCAATCGCGGCCAGCGTGGAGTGCAATCCGACACTGCCCATTACAGCCGTCACAACCATATCCGCCTCTGTGTTCGCGGCCAGCTCAACGAGTCCTTCATTTCCCCAGTGTAGTTCGATTCCAGAAGGCAGTAAAGGACGAATTTCATCTGCTAACTGCTGAGTACCAACAGACACTTTTTTAGGTTGATAGAGATGTGCTTGCTCAGCAAGTAACTTTACATTGGAGCCGCCTGCTAAAGCCTCAACAGTGAACTGATCTGGGTGCATGGACACCACATCCAGTGTTTGAGTTCCAATAGAGCCGGTTGAACCAAGTACCGTAATTCTTTTCATGATGCACCTTCCTATCCTGAAAATCACTTTAATCAGGAGCTCATTGTTTGTTACCCAGGCAACTATACAGCTGCTACCATCCTTCTAATAGCGCAGGAGGAACAACATAAAGGTTGATCCTGAGCATAAGTTGTAATTACCAGACTCATGGAAGCAGCATCAGCATATGTACAAATGGAAAAACGACAATCCAGCTGTCGCAGCGGTCTAGTATACCACCGTGTCCTGGCAGCAGATTACCAGAATCTTTAATGCCGTACACTCGTTTGTATGCAGATTGTACCAAATCGCCCAGTTGTCCCACAACAGCACATGACAAACCGATGCCGAAGGCTTTACCCCAGGGCAGCAGTCCACCTGATAATCCAGCGAATACCAGAGCTATAACCAAAGCTAAAACAACTCCGCCAATGGACCCTTCGACCGTTTTGTTTGGACTAATCGCAGGCCATAGCTTCGTCTTTCCTACCATTTTGCCTACAAAATATGCCCCTGCATCACTTGCCCAAATACAAGACAACAACAAAAAAGTCCATAACAGTCCATGTTCCATATGACGTGATTCTGCAATATACGAAAATCCAAATCCTATATATACAGTACCAAGAAATAGTATAGCTACCGTTTGAATTGGGATTTTATTTTTCGTTCCTACCGTGATCATCATAAACACTATCATTACCAACCAAAGCAAACTGGCAAAGGATAGCGGTGTGTGTAAACCCAGAGGTTGATATGGGAATACAAATGCTAATATGCTTACGTAGCCAAGCAGTGCCGTACCTCCAAAAGGAGATACCTGCGTCATTCGTGCGAACTCATAAAATCCGATTAGGGCCATCACCAATATAAGCAAATGGTAGGCCAAGCCGCCCCACAGGACCATTGCCAAAAAGAATATGCCTGCCAGAATACCGGTAATTAATCTCTGTCTCAACGGCTTTCATCCTCCATTTACTTCAGTCCGCCATACCGTCGTGATCTTTTCTGATATTCGATCACTGCTTCGTATAAATGCTCTTTTTTAAACTCGGGCCAATAAATATCAGTAAACCACAACTCACTATATGCAAGCTGCCAAAGCATAAAATTACTGAGTCTAAGTTCCCCGCTTGTTCGAATCAATAAATCAGGATCTGGCATACCAGTAGAAAGCAACGTGTTGCCAATTAGCTCAGATGTTATATCTTCCGGCTTCAGCTTTCCATCCTCAATTTGTCGGCCCAATGCTTGCATGCACTCTGTGATTTCCAACCGACTTCCATAATTTAATGCAAAATTAAGTACAAGTCCGGTATTATTTTCAGTACGTCGAGTCGCTTCAGTCAGCGCTTCAACGGTATGGGAAGGTAAATGTTCCTTATTCCCCATCATACGCACTTGCACATTTTTTTCAATCAGCTCATCCAGCTCAATTGCCAAAAATTCTTGAGGCAGTTTCATTAGAAAATCAACTTCGTCCTTTGGACGCGTCCAATTCTCAGTTGAAAAAGCAAATAAAGTTAAATACTTAATACCCAGTTCATCCGCTGCAATTGCTGTGCGTTTCACTGCCTTCATTCCATTTTGATGCCCTACAATCCGCGGCATTCCAATCCGTTTGGCCCATCTGCCGTTCCCATCCATGATGACAGCAACATGCTGCGGAATATTGTCTTTTGAAATGGCCGGTGTTTGCTGTTTTTGTTCCCCGTTCCACCAAGACCGAACCCGTTTGATCATTCCAGTTCCTCCAGCATTCTCTGAAAATGTGCCTCAGGCTTGAAAAGAGACAAACCCCACCGTAAGGGAGGGGCTGCCAATCTTTTTAAACTTCCATAATTTCTTTTTCTTTTGCAGCTAAAACTTTATCCACTTCAGCGATAAACTTATCAGTCGTCTTCTGGATATCTTCCTGATGCTTACGAGATTCGTCCTCGGAAATATCACTTTTCTCCATTTTTTTAATATCATCGTTTGCATCACGACGAATGTTACGAATAGCGATTTTCGCTTCTTCACCGCTCTTTTTCGTCAGCTTCACCAAATCAGTTCTGCGCTCCTCCGTTAAAGCAGGAATACTCAGACGAATGGTGTTACCATCATTCGAAGGTGTCAAACCCAAATCGGATTTTTGGATAGCGCGTTCGATATCAGCCAAAGAAGATTTGTCCCAAGGCTGAATCATCAAGGTCCGACTGTCAGGTGTATTGATATTCGCCAGCTGATTGACTGGAGTCATTGCGCCGTAATATTCAACCTGCACACGGTCCAGTAATGCTGGTGTTGCCCGTCCTGCACGCAAAGATGCAAGATCACGTTGCAATGCCTGGATTGCTTTTTGCATGCGCTCTTCAGCGCTCTTTTTCACAGATTGTGGCATTAATTTACACTCCCTTTGACGATCGTACCAATTTTTTCACCCAGTACGACACGTTTAATGTTACCTTGCTCTGTAATAGCAAAGACAATCAACGGAATATTGTTATCCATGCACAGCGAGGAAGCTGTAGAATCCATGACACCAAGATTTTTATTAAGCACATCCAAATACGTGAGCTGCTCATATTTTTCAGCTGTGCTATCTTTAAACGGATCGGCGGAGTACACACCATCTACTTTATTTTTAGCCATCAGAATTACTTCTGCTTCGATCTCTGCAGCACGCAAAGCAGCTGTAGTATCAGTCGAGAAGAACGGATTACCCGTACCTGCAGCAAAAATTACGACCCGACCTTTTTCCAGATGACGAATAGCTCTACGGCGAATGTAAGGTTCTGCAATCTGTTGCATTGCGATGGACGTTTGTACACGCGTAGGCACTTCAATCTGTTCCAAAGCATCCTGTAGAGCCAATGAGTTCATCACGGTTGCAAGCATACCCATGTAATCTGCCGTTGCCCGGTCAATCCCATTGGCACTTCCAGCAATACCACGCCAGATATTACCGCCTCCGCACACAATAGCAACTTCTACTCCTAGTTCCACCACGTCCTTAACTTGTTCAGCAATCGACGCAATTGTATCCGCATCAATACCGTAACCGTTAGGACCTGACAGCGACTCCCCACTAACTTTCAGAACAACACGTTTAAATACAGGTTTTTCCAAATGATCACCCTCCAATTTCATATATTATTTATGTAACAGGATAGGTGTCCTGTTGCAAGAAATGGAACACTGATGTGTTCCATTTCTGTTTATTCATATGCATTTACCGATCGTTGGTAATTATTGTTTCACTTGAGACATAACTTCTTCGTAGAAGTTGTCTTCTTTTTTCTCCAGACCTTCACCCAGTTCGAAACGAACAAAGCGGCGTACGGAGATGTTTTCACCAATCGTACTGATTTTCTCGTTGATCAGTGTGGAGATTGTTTTGTCTGGATCTTTAATGAAAGATTGCTCCAGCAAGCAGAATTCTTCGTAGAATTTACCGATGCGGCCTTCAACCATTTTTTCAACGATTTTTTCTGGTTTACCTTCGTTCAAAGCTTGTGCTTTCAGGATTTCTTTTTCTTTTTCAATCTCTTCCTGTGGCACTTCTTCGCGACGAACATAACGAGGGTTCGATGCAGCGATATGCATTGCAATGTCACGAACAAAATCTTTGAACTGGTCAGTTTTCGCTACGAAGTCTGTTTCGCAGTTTACTTCTACCAGCACGCCGATACGGCCGCCAGCATGGATGTAGGATTCAACAACGCCTTCAGTAGCAATACGGCCTGCTTTGTTGGCTGCAGCTGCAAGTCCTTTTTCACGCAGAACTTCAACCGCTTTTGTCAAATCACCATTTGCTTCTTCAAGCGCTTTTTTACAATCCAGCATTCCTGCGCCTGTTTTTTCACGAAGCTCTTTTACTG
This sequence comes from Paenibacillus sp. lzh-N1, assembly GCF_002872435.1. Lineage (NCBI taxonomy): Bacteria > Bacillati > Bacillota > Bacilli > Caryophanales > Paenibacillaceae > Paenibacillus > Paenibacillus sp. lzh-N1. Next base: position 5,246,926 of record NZ_CP025696.1, read on the forward strand.
CGCTAGCATTAACTGCCATATTATTTCCCTCCAAATTTAATTTTCAGTTGTATATACGAGCTTTATTCCTTAAAAAAAGGGTAGTGAGAGGTTTTCCACCTACCAACCACCCTTTTCATTTAATTCGTATAGGTATTTCCGATCGGAAATATTATGCTGTAGTTTCTTCGCCTTGGTTAGCTTCCATAACTGCATCAGCCATTTTACCTGTCAGCAATTTAACAGCGCGGATCGCGTCGTCATTACCTGGGATAACATAGTCGATTTCGTCTGGATCGCAGTTTGTATCAACGATACCTACGATTGGGATACCCAATTTGCGAGCTTCAGCAACCGCGATACGTTCTTTGCGCGGATCAATGATGAACAGAGCACTTGGAAGGCCCTTCATGTTTTTGATACCACCCAAGAATTTTTCAAGACGATCTTTTTCTTTGCGAAGAATGATAACTTCTTTTTTAGGAAGAACAGCAAATGTACCATCTTCTTCCCAAGCTTCCAATTGTTTCAAACGATCAATACGTTTTTGAATGGTTTGGAAGTTAGTCAGTGTACCACCCAACCAGCGTTGGTTGATGTAGAATTGACCAGCGCGAGCTGCTTCTTCTTTAACGGAATCTTGTGCTTGTTTCTTCGTGCCTACGAACAGGATTGTACCATTCTCAGCTGCAATGCTTTTTACGAAGTTGTAAGCTTCCTCAACCTTTTTCACTGTCTTTTGCAAGTCAATGATGTAAATACCGTTTCTTTCAGTGAAGATATAACGATCCATTTTCGGGTTCCAGCGACGTGTTTGGTGACCAAAGTGAACCCCAGCTTCCAAAAGCTGTTTCATGGAGATTACTGCCATCTTCACGCACCTCCTAAGTTTGGTTTTTTTGTGTGTCCTCCGCCGACATCATTTTTTATAAAGACTTCCTATTGGAAGCACCCTCTATAAAATTAACCGACGTGCGTTTTTAACACCGTCAATTAATATACCATAACACTTGCAGCGTTGCAACCAGCTTTTCGACAATAGTCGAAACCGTGTGAAAAACGTCCGTACACTTCCATCTGCCTGGCTTCTTAGCAAAATGTTTGTGAAAATAAAGTGTTAGACTCTCGCACTGCATTGAACGGGCAGGATAGTTCCAATATGTGCCCTATTAGCCGCATCTGTGCTAGTCTTTTATATATAGACGACGCCATGCTGGGCGTACCAGCAAAAAGCCTTGACCGACTAACGGCCAAGGCTTTTTGCACACGAATAAAATCGTACCGATTCGCGATTAGTGACCCATCATCGCCGGGTCCGGGTTGTCCCCGTCGGCGGTACCTTCTTCCTACTGCTGCGGTTTACGCAAAAGGAGCGACAGTGCTACAGCCGCAGCCGTAAGGCACGCGGATAGGAAAAACGTATCGCCATAACCCGTAACGACAGCATTCAGCGGATTCGCGTCCGCTCCCGCATTTGCGGTGTGGGAAGTGATTTGCGACGGCAGATAACCCGTCAGACCCACGACCGCAACGAGAGAACAACTTGCTGAGCTGCTGTTGTCAATGGTGTGACTCGGCTCACCAGGCGGTGAGGTGCAGAGTTCAGAACATGCGTGTTGAGCGGCATCATGGAGAAGCCCATTCCGAGACCCATGGTGCAGATGCATAAGATAATAACTCAGAGCGAAGGATCCACAGATATATTGGACAAGATGAATAGAGAAATGGATAGGACGGCAAGACCGGCGAAGGCGAGCGGACGCGCGCCGATTTTGTCGAACAGCCGGCCGCTGATCGGGTTGCGCATAACGCATAAGGCATCAGGATCCAGCCGGTTTCAAGGACGGTGTAGTGCATGACGCCTTGCAGGTACAGCGGTACGATCAGCATTGCGCCGAACAACGCGAGCTGTACGATCCACGTCAAGATGATGCTGCGTGTAAAATCAGACGATTTGAACGCCTTCAGCTCCAGCAGCGGCTGCTTCTGTGCCAGTTCCACGAAGATGAAAAGGATGAGCGCAATGCCGCCGATGGTCAAGCCCGTGATCGTCGAAGCCTTGGACCAGCTGGTGCCGACTTCGCTTACACCATACGCCAGCATGGAGAAGGCGATTGGCGCGGGCACATGCCGATGACGTCCAGATTCGGCGCCTCATGACGGCCGGATTTCGGCAAATATTTATACCCGAGAATTAAGGCGATAATGCCCCCTCTCGGTAGAGCTGCATTGATCCGGATTGAGGGCAGTTTTAACAATACATCGTGGTGTAAGCCGCCATGAGATGACCTTAGAATCCTTCAGGGGTCTTTTTTTATATCCACTAGCTCTGAATTACAATAGGCTATGTTGTAAGCTATTATAGGGGGGGATCCCCGCTTTTGAACTAAACACTAAGAAAATTCTTTATTCGCATCGAAAAAAAATAAAAAGCCGTCCTCTTCCCGATTAGGTCAGTTGGACGGCTTCTTCGTTATTTTAGTAATAATAGAACTGAAATCCTCACCTTTAGCAAACTGATAGGTGCCTGTACGAATTTTGGTATTGATTTTTTTAGCCTTAGCTGCTGCCTCAAATGCACTAGCATCCGATACGACTCCAGCCCGTTCCAATCCAGATGCCACACTTCTTAAATTACTCCCCGATGCAATGCTATATTGCACTTGTGGGGTGGCAGGCTGCTTGGGAATATCGGGAGTGGTTATAGTGCCAGCTCTTTGAGTTTGTGGCTTGTTCGGACTTTGTGGTACCGACGTGCTAGTCGAAGGCTTAGAAGCAGCCGAGGATGTGCTGTTTGCAGGTACCTTTGGTGTTGAAGGCGTTTGAGCTGGTTTAGCCTTTTGAGGTGCAACGGGAGTCTTGTTGCCTTCCTTGATCAGCTTATTACGCCATTCCTCTTCTGTCATTTTCGGATCAGAACTGTCACTGATCTGAAGATTTAACTCGGCTGCTGCCTTCTCTAGTTGTTCTCGCGTCATGTTTTTCGGGTCTGTCGAAGATTGCTGCGACTGCCCCTGACCAATTATTGCCAGTTGCAACAACAATGCCCCCATTATAAGACCCGTACCCATGCCTAACATAAATGAGCGGTTTTTGATCATGTCACATCCTCCCGTTCCGCGAGTTGTAATATGAGCTGTACTTCGCCCCGCTGGATGCCTGATTGCTTGGCTATATAATCCACCGACTTGCCTTGCTCATGCATCGCGAACAACTCTTGATAACGATCTCGGATGGACTCTTGTTCCTGCTCAGTTTGAGGCTCTTGCAATGCCGTTTGCTCCTCCAAAGTTACGATAGAAGCTTCTGAATCTGAGATTGGCATAGAGACGGTAGCAAGCATTGCCTGACGCTCAAGCTCCACAATACGATTCCGAAGCTCAGTTACTTGCTCCTGTAATGCTGCCTGCTTAACCGCGTGCTCCTGCTTCATACCAGATACGAGTTCAATCAACTCGTCATTGTCGTTTTCAATATCGGCCATATATTGCTCCAATGTAGCCTCAACCTTTTGAACGACGGCCTCTTCTGTTCCCCGGCTTGGCTGGCGCTTTGGCATAAGCCAGGCGTAGACAACAGCTGCGGCTCCCAGCAGAACAATATAAATCCATGGTTGATCCACTGCCCATCGTCTCCTTTTATAACGCTTCTCCACCCATCGGATCAGAGCGAAAAATCAATATGATGTCCCTTATACGGATGCTCTGCCGGATGCTCCTTAGGCAGCTCAGTCTCATCTGAGCGGGAGCGACTCTGCTGGGAAGAATCTCTACTCTGCTCACCTGTTTGCCTCTCACCGACGAATGTTTCTGCAGACTGGTCTATGGCACCGCTTCGCTGACGCATGTTCTCCGTCTCCAGCGCAGTCTTTTGTCCAAGTAATGCCTGGTCATTCATCGGTCGCTGCTGAAACTCACTATGGTATTTCCCTGCTTCACTAGTGCGAGGTACAGCAATTTGCAATTCAACAGCCTTCAAGCTCATTGGACCACACCCTTTCCGATTGGGCATCCGTATCAGACTACCGAGAAATATAATAAATTGAATTATTATCAGTGTAATGAATTACATGTAGGAGGACATGCTGATATCTCCCTCATGGTAATAAAACGCCATTCTTTCCAAAGAATCTTTAATAAATTTTGTATATCTGCCGATAACTATCTTAGAGCCACCATAAATCACATTTTTCACTTCTACCCGGGCGCGGCTCGTATCTTCTAAAGTTCGTTCTATTTCAAGCATTCTGGACTTGGTTTCCAAAAGTTCCTGTTCATTAGATTTTTTAGTAGATGTCAGCTTGATTCGCATAGCCATTCTGTCAGGTGCAAGCTGTCCGGCAGCCGCTAGCTGATCCAATATCGTGAGAGCCTTGTTCGTTTTATCCTGGCTGTCTGTCTGTTGCTTCAACCGTGCACGGAGTTCTGTCAGTTCATCACGCAGTTCGGGAAGCACACCCACTTCAATATTGGTAGCTGTGGACATCGTATTACCGACGGTACGAGCCACTACCTTTTTACCAGCTTGTACACTGCCACCTACGATAAGCCCTTTTGTCCCTTCGCAGATTACATTATTACTCGCTTTGATCTGTGAATGCATGATGCTCTGTGATACAAGTACATCGGCTCCCGCGATCACGTTACCATCTTGTATAAACGAGCATTTCACATTTTGTGCGGCTTTCACGAATCCTTTATGGTATCCGATAATACCGCCGCTGATTTCCACTGAACCATCCGCCTCAATTTCAGCGCCTTCCACACCGCCAATGACACGAATGTCACCAGCCGCCCGAACGCGAAAACCTGTCAAGACATTCCCGCGAATGACGACGGTTCCAACAAAATCAATGTTACCGACGCTATAATCGACATCCCCGTTCACTTCATACACAGGGAAGACATTAAGCTTGCCCTTTTCAGTTGTAGTCACTAAACCATCAATAGCCGCATACATCGCAACGCCTTCCGGATGGATCACTACATTTTTGCCAACTTTAAAACGCGCCTCTTTACCTGGAAGAAAAGGAATTTCCTCTCCGGTTACAGCAATCCCTGGTACACCTGGCAGAGGATCCACCCGTTCGGCAATCAGTTGTCCACGTTTTACATTTCTTAAACGAGTTAATTCTTTATAATCCACCCGTCCATCCACAGTTTCAAGTGGCTTATGTGCATCTTCACCGGTCACAATATCGGCCAGATTTATTTTCCCATCTGTACCATGAATCGGCTGCTTCCCCTGAGCAATCAGTAATTTCCCGAAGAAATGATCTTCCGGATTTGCCGCAAATGTGCGAATTGCATCGGTAATTACACCGTAGGATATTTTTTGGTTGCTTAGAAAACGTTCTAATTCTTGCACAGAACAGGCAAAGCCTTCTTCACGTTTGGCAAACTCCAAGTAGGCGGATTGTTTGTCAGGTGAGACAACCACTTTTAAAAACTGATCCAAAGCATACTGCTTCTCCACATGGGTGCTCCTTCCGTCTAACTGTTACTGTAACCTCCCGTACGTTAATCTTTACGCATTAGCAAATCCCGTTGTTTGTCCAGTGTCGCTCTCAGACGTAATATTGCTTTGGAATGCAACTGAGAAATTCGCGAAGGAGAAAGTGACATGACCTCAGCAATTTCGCTGAGTGACAGATCCTCGTAATACAATAAAGAAACAACGATACGCTCTTTTTCAGTTAATTTATCAATGCCTTGTGCCAAGGCATCACGAAGTGTGAATTCATTGACCTTATGGTCCGGATTTTTCGCCTTTTCGTCCACCAACAGGGAAAGCCGTGTTTCCGACTCTTCTTCGCGGATCGGGTCCTCCAGTGAAACAATCGACATCACGGCGACCTCCTGGATCATACTTTGAAACTCTTTCTCGGAGACGTCCAAATAATGACTCATCTCTTCGTCGCTTACTGTGCGTAAATATCTTTGTTCTAGATGTTGGTAGGCGTCTTCGATTTTTTTCGCTTTTTCCCTAACTGAACGAGGAACCCAATCTCCTTGACGAAGGCCATCCAAAATTGCTCCACGAACACGCCAAGAAGCATAAGTCTCAAACTGCAAACCACGCTCATAATCAAATTTCTCTAAAGCATCAATCAAACCCATAACACCGTTGCTCGCCAGATCATCCTTGGATACATTTTTAGGTAAGCCTACTGCAAGACGGCCCGACACATACTCCACAATATGAAGATACTTTTCAATTAACTGTTTCTTCGCTTCCTTGTCACCGTGTTCTTTCCATTGCTCCCACAGGTCGGAATGGTTCAAATGAGCGGCTTTTCGCTCGTTCATCGGCTTCACCCTCCTTATTTGTCTGTCAGGTGACGAACGGCCTTGGCCAATTCTTCAGGGTCCTTGTTGGAAACCAGCTTGGGTGGGTTTAAAGGTGCAAAACCATTATTCCCCTCGCCCGTCTGCTCTGGTTTCGGTTTCAGCAATTCATTCAGGTTTTCATTTTCGTCTGGTGTCGTCAGGTCCAGATTTCCCCCTACGCCATCTACCTGAGAGCTTGCCCGGTCTTGGGCATTACCCAGATCTGGCCGCGCTACCACACCCAGTGTCCAGCGCAGCACAAATGCAAGTAGGAACCAAAAAACGAAGGCGATTAAGCCACGAATTAAGCTCGTGGTCAGCAGATTGCTGCCAACGGACAACACAAAAGTCAGAATAAATCCGACTACTCCAGACCAAAGATTAATGCGTAAGCTACCAAATAACATGTTTATAATTCCTTTACACCTTTTTGTACGCTTCGAATATTCAAAACGCCAGTTTCAGAGTTTAACTCAATCGTTCGTCCATAATTGCCACCCGTATCTTCCGCAATTAAAGGAATGCCCAGATCTACAAGCATTTCCTTGCACGATTCTACATTGCGCGGGCCAATCCGCATGGTGTCTCCGCTACCCGCAAAGGCAAACATTTGCGCTCCTCCTGCCATTTTGGCAATCAGTCTGCGCCGTTCAGCACCCAGTTTCAACATTCGCTCCAACAACTCTGGCAGTGCTGTATCTGCATATTTGGCAATATTTAACTGCCCTTCACGGGCAATATCCGAGGACGGTAACATCACATGTGCCATGCCTGCCAGTTTCAAATGAGGATCATAGAGGGTCAATCCGACGCAGGAGCCAAGTCCTGTCGTGCGAATCGAGTTCGGGTTGCTGGTAACATTTAAATCTGCCATGCCGACTTTAATGATGCTTTTATCCTCAATCATCGTTCATCGGGACTCCTAACGACCTAAAGATTTTCCCGAACGATTCTGGATCAGGAATCAGGAAAAATTGACCCTCAATCTGATTCTGCCCTTCCAGAAACGATGTGTCAATCAATAAAGCAGCATCCCCCATCTGCCCAAACTGCAGCAGTCCGTAGCTGAGAATGGCTCCTGCCATATCCAGTGCCAGCGCAGGGACTGTTGGATACATGGATAAACGTGTGAAATCCGCCAACGAAGAAAGGTAGGAGCCTGCTAAAATATTACCGATCTCCGACAGAGCTGAATGCTCCATTTCGTTAAAGCTATCCTCGTCATCCGAAGGAATATTCGCCAAACGGGAAAGTAAGCTTTTCGCCGCCTGAGGTTGCAATATGAAGAATAGATTACCAGGGGCTTCCCCTTCGACCCTAAAAAATATTGCAACAACAAGTTGTTCATTTCCGCCGACTTTGTCCGCAATTTCCTCAAAGGGCAGCATTTGCACTTTGGGTACACCCATATCGACTGGTTTATTGAGAAGCCGGGAGAGCGCTGTAGCAGCGTTCCCCGAGCCAATGTTGCCGACTTCTTTCAATACATCCAACTTGAAGTCTTCAAGATTTCCTAGATTTTCCATATATTAATCCTCTAGACCTTCCAGTTGGTTCATTTCGCTACGGTTCAAAACTTCGGACAAGTTCAGCATGATCAGCAGACGTTCTTCACCAATTTTAGCAACTCCGCGAAGGTATTTCGCCTTAACTCCGCCAACCACTTCCGGTGGTGTCTCAATGTTGTCAGTATTCAGGTCAATTACATCATTCGCTGAATCCACGATAAAGCCGACTTGCATTTCGCCCACAGCAACGATAATAATACGGGTTTGATCGGTATATTCAGCTTCAGGTAATCCAAAACGGCCACGAAGATCAATAACCGGAATAACCACGCCTCTCATGTTGAATACGCCTTTAACAAAATCGTAAGTTCTCGGAACGCGTGTAATCGGCACCATGCGTTCAATAGATTGGACTTTTTCTACTTCAACACCGTATTCTTCTTCACCAAGCTTAAATACGATAACTTTAATTTCTTCTCCCATGTCTAAAAACCCTCCTTATTGATGTCAGCAATCTCACATTTCTTTCATTTTTAATGAAGACATTATTTAATGAAAACATTCGGGTCAATGATCAAAGCAACCTGACCGTCACCCAGAATCGTAGCACCTGAAATTCCTTGGATGTTTGGAAGATACTTGCCCAGATTTTTAAGGACGATTTCACTTTGTCCCAAAAAGTCCTGTACGGAAAGAGCTGCCAGACGGTCTCCCTTACGGATGACCACGACCTCTGTCTCTTCTTCTTCATCTTCGTTGAAGTCCGGTACCTCAAACAGCTGACTCAAGGAGATAAGCGGGATATGAGAATCGCGGAAAGCAATCATCTTATTGCCATGCACAGAACGGATTTGCTTACGTTTGACGATCGCAGTTTCCACAATGGAAGATAAAGGAATCGCATATTTTTCAGAACCGATCTGTATCATCATGGCTGCAATAATGGATAGAGTCAGCGGCAATTGTACAGAGAAATTAGTGCCCTGGCCCAATGTGGAGTGAACCGTAACATTACCACCCAAAGCAGTGATTTTGGATTTAACAACATCCAGACCGACACCGCGTCCTGATACGTCTGAAATGACTGCAGCTGTACTAAAGCCTGGAGCAAACAATACTTGATAAGCTTCCTCGTCGGTCATTGAAGCTGCTTGTTCTGCTGTCAAAATCCCTTTGGAAATAGCACTATTTAGTACCTTTTCACGGTTAATCCCGTTCCCATCATCCTCAATCTCGATAAATACGTTATTACCGCTATGAAAAGCACGCAGTTGAACCGTTCCAGTTTCTGGTTTGCCAGCTGCAATCCGGTCGGCCACTGACTCGATGCCATGATCCACGGAGTTACGAAGCAAATGCACCAGAGGATCGCCAATTTCGTCGATAACAGTCCGATCCATTTCAGTCTCTGCTCCAGTAATAACCAATTCCAGTTTTTTATCCAGCGACTTGGCCAGATCGCGAACCATACGCGGGAAACGGTTGAAAACAGTATCTACAGGTACCATCCGCAATTTAAGAACAACATTTTGCAAATCACTGCTCACACGACTCATATGCTCAACCGTTTCTGTCAGTGCTGGATTGGAAGCCTCACTGGCTAACTGTTCTAAACGCACACGGTCAATGAGCAACTCGCTGAATAAATTCATAAGTACATCCAGACGTTCAATATCTACGCGAATCGTACGGTTGTGCGTAGGAGCAGCCGCCTTGGCTACTGGCGCTTTACCTGCGGCTGGCTTGGCGACAGAGGCCGCAGCTGGAGACTGCGGCTGGGATGGAGCAGGTGGCTGCACGGCAACAGGTGCTTCCTGTACCGCCGCTGTCTCAGCGAGTCCAGCATTAACTTCGCTCATTTGTTTAAGGGATTCCTGATCCAGTTGTACCACTGAGACAGTGTCAATTTCAGAAATACCCGCGATTTCCTTTTCCAGCTCCCCAACTTCTTTCTGCGTTATGTAATATAACGAGAAGCTTTGTTCGAATTTTTCCTGCTCGATATCCTGTACGGATGGATAGGCCTTTACAATTTCGCCAGAGTTTTCCAACGTGTTAAATACCATAAAGGCACGTGCTGCCTTCAGCTGGCTCTCTGAACTGATTGTTACCTGTATATAGTGAACACGATGCCCTTCTGAAATCGATTGCTCCAGTACAGAATACTGGAATTGGTCCAAAACCAATCCAGCACTATCGTTAGTGCCCGCTTTTGTAGAAGGAGACTCCTCAGTGGCGGCATTTGAGCCGGACTTTAGGAAATCCCCGCTCACGATGGATTGTAATGAAGATACAATAGAGGAGACATCCGCTTTTCCATCGCCTCCCTCTGTAATGTGCTGCACCATCGATTCCAGGGCATCCAAACCTTTAAATAAGGTATCGAATATAAATTCATGCATCGCCAGCTTGTTGTTACGTACCAGATCAAGAACGTTTTCCATTTGGTGAGTGAGCGATGCCAGGTCTTCAAACCCCATCGTAGCAGCCATTCCTTTGAGGGTATGGGCAGAACGGAAAATCACCTGAACGATGCCTAGATCGGTTGGGTTGCTTTCCAGTTGAAGCATATTTTCGTTAAGAGATTGCAGATGATCATTCGACTCATCAATAAACATGTTTAAATATTGGTTCATGTCCATTGTGAGACACCTCCTCCATGAGTTACACTCCGATTATTTCACAACTTGTACAAGCTTGGGGGCGATCTCCTGCATTGGCAGAAGGTGGCGCACACATTTTAATTCAACTGCTGAGCGGGGCATTCCGTACACTACACAAGTCTCCTCATTTTCAGCAAATGTGGATTGAACCCCAGCGTCATAAAGCTTTTTCATCATTTTAGCCCCGTCGCTCCCCATTCCAGTAAGCAATACTAGATGTCTTTCCAGCGAGGTTAACGAGAGCAGTGATTCGAACATCGTATCTACGGAAGGACGGTGACCATTGCGAGCCTCCTCCATCTTCAGTGACACAGTGTATTTCCCACCGGCTCCAGGCACAATTCTTAGCTGATATCCCCCTGGAGCGATGTAGGCTGTTCCCGTCTCCAGCGTCATCCCCTGCTCAGCCTCCACCACTCGTAGTGGACTCAACGTATTCAAACGTTGGGCTAGCGAACGAGTGAAGTTTGGCGGCATATGCTGAACGATAACGATTGGAGCTGGAAAATCCCCAGGAATGCGCTCCAACAGCGTCTTCAGCGCCCGTGGTCCGCCCGTAGAACATCCGACCGCCACCAGTTTTCGAAAGCTGGACGTGTGCACACCTTTTTTAAGTGACAATCCCTTTGGTGCGGCTGGAGCTGTAGGTGCTGTTACTGGAGGCGTTGTAGCCGCAGGAGTGGAAGATGCTGATGAAGTTACCGTCTTCCGTGATTCCGGCTTGACCAACCCTGCTTTATCCTTACCCTGCATCGATTTGCCAGCAGTCGGATCAGAGCTCTTCAGTTGTCCCGACGTTATTCCCGTACCCATGGACAAGTCTTCTTTCTTCTGCACATGAGGTGCTTGCACTGGTTTCCTTGGCTGAACAGCTGGCTTGTCTATGCGATCAGCTGTAGCAGCTGTTCCAGACAGCTGTTTTTTAGTTTCCTGCTTGACAGCTGTTGGGACGGACTTCCCAGCATCTTTCTTTGGCTGAGCCGATGCAGCAGGTGGAGAAGCAAGCGGAACAACAGGAGGCTTGTCTGCCGAAGCTTGACTTCCAGCTCGTTTCTCAGTCACAGCCTGTCCAGGTGGCTTTTCCATTGGCGTTTTTTTCGCTTGTTCCAATGCAGCTTTGCGTTCATTAGCTTCCTTGCGCTCCAAGCGGCTGCGTACTGCTTGCATAGCAGTATGCATCTGTTCGAGCAACGCCTTGCTCACCTGCTCAATATCTTGCGCATGAGCAATGGAAGGCTTTCTTATAAAATCAAAAGCCCCTGCCTCCAAAGCCATGATGGTCTCCTTCATGCCTTGTTCATTGATGCCTGACAGCATAATGACAGGTAGCGGATGGGCTGCCATAATCAGTGGCAACGCTTCAAGACCATTCATTTCAGGCATTTCGACATCCATGGTGACCAAATCAGGCTGCAATTCTTTCACTTTCTCTACAGCCTCTCTGCCATTGGCGGCTGTACCTACGATGTTGAACGACTCATCCCTTACAATTAGATCTGTAATAATTTTGCGCATAAAGGCCGAATCATCTACAACCAGCACCCGGTAAGCACACATGTTAAACACCCCTGTTTCCTCTCATCAAAAATCAATGCATAGAACGCCGCAACCATTTTTGCATAAATCCTTTAATTCCACTCAATGCACCTGATTGTGGAACCTGTGGCATTGCTGCAAAACGGTGTGCCAGATTCAGTACATCTCTTGAAGCCGTACATCCCGGAAAAGCAACCATAAAAGGTACTTGTCTTTTGACTGCCTGCATGACATGAGTATCATCACTGATATGTCCAAGCAGCGGGATTTCGATCTCCAAAAAACGTTTCGCAACAAGTGCGATCTTATCAGCAACTTGACGGGCCTCATTATCGTTATCGGCACGATTGACTATAATTTTGAATACCGTATCTTTCTGCAACCCGTTGACGACTTTAATTAGTGCATACGCATCTGTTAAGGACGTCGGTTCTGGGGTGGTTACTACCATACATTCGTCAGCTGAAGTGATGAATTTAAGGTTTTCCTTGGATAAACCCGCACCTGTATCAAAAAGAATATAATCCATGTCTGCTGCCATTTTTTCTACTTCTTCAGCAAAATAATTCAGATTCTCATCTGATAAGGCAAACAGTTCGCTTAAACCTGAACCTCCGGCGATATAAGGCAAACCACCTATACCCGTTTGAATAATTTCATCAATTGATTTTTCACGTTTTAACAGATGAAGAAGATTGTATTGTGAGTGGGCCCCCATCAACACATCAATATTAGCCATACCGATGTCAGCATCAAACACAAGTACCTTTCGACCAAGAGATTGCAGGGCCAAAGCAAAGTTCAGCGTAAAATTGGATTTGCCCACCCCGCCTTTACCACTGGTAATCGTTATAATTTTTGCGTGACGATTACGTGGGGGTAATCGATACTTATTCAAGGATGAAGCCATTTGTCTAAGTGATTGGGCTTGATCACTCATATGGAATCTCCGTTAGCTCCTGATGATCCTTTGGCTCCAAGCAGCATATTTGTCACCATTTCTGCATCGGGATGAAGCAGGTCGTCAGGAACATTTTGTCCATTAGTAATATAGGCCAACTGCATCGGAAACTGGTGCAAAAGATTAAACATTCCGCCACAACTGCCTGTCTCATCCATCTTGGTAAATACAACCTTACCAAGACCAAACTTACTGAAATGTCCAGTTATATTGAGCATATCCCTGCTTTTGGATGTCAGGCTGAGTACCAGATACGTCTCACTTTCATTAATAGGTGAAAGCAGACTTTGCAGTTCTGATACAAGCAGTTCATTACGATAATTTCGCCCTGCAGTATCCATGAGGATCAAGTCACAATGCTCCAGACGTTGAATAGCTCTTTGGACGTCACCGGGAGATTGCACAACTTCAAGCGGTACATTTAAAATCGTTGCATATGTACGCAGTTGCTCGACGGCTGAAATTCGGTACGTGTCAGAAGTAATAAATCCAACTTTGCGATGATGCTTGAACAACTGTTCCGCAGCCAACTTCGCAATGGTTGTCGTTTTTCCTACTCCGGTAGGGCCTGCAACATACACAATTTTGGTATCTTGGGAAATTCCTTTATCCAGTCTTGTCTGTATAAAACTGGTCACTTCCTCACGAAAGGCTTGTTCCCAATCAAAAGTTTCAGGTGCAAAAGGGTGCTCACTTCGACGGACATATACCTGTTCGATCCAATATTCCAGTAAATCACGTTCCACTTCCTGTTCCAACACATGCTCACAAATCTCTTGCAGCGCCTCCGGCCAAGTACTTTCCATCGAAGAGTTTCTGGAAAACCGAGTCATCATCGCTTTCATTTCCCGTAATTCATTAAGCAAAGCCTGATTTTCCTCAGCTCCACTCTTGTCTGGAACACTTGCTTCGATTGGCCGTTTATGCAGCTCACTGGATGATTTCAGGTTCGAAAGCAATACTTCTTGATCAAATGCCTGAGATATAGGCTCCAGGTTATTAGCAGACCTAGGCGACAAATGCTCAGTTGCTGATGCAGCTTGTTCTGTATTAACCGTTAATTCAGCTTGTCCTTCTTTGGAACTACCGGCTATCTGTTGTGTAACCCGTCGATAAGCTTCTGGAGCTGCTTGTCTGGGGACCACAGGGACTAATGGTTTTTCCGGCTTCTCAGGGGTGTTCATTAGAGGCGAAGAAGCCTGGGCAAGCTGGTGTGACGAGCGTTCAGCCCGCCGAGGCTTTGGAGGTTGCTGCTCCTCAACTGCAGCAACCACTTCAATTTTCTTTTTACTGAACATCCCCATAAAACCGCCGACCTTCACTTCCTTTGTACTTAAAATGACGGCATCTGTTCCTAAGTCACCCCTGATTTGCAGCATGGCTTCTGGCATGGTATCCACTACATATCGTTTCACCCTCATAAGTTCACCACCCCGACACTTTGAATTTCAACGTTCGGCTCCAGCTCACTGTACGACAGCACCGGGACATCCTGCATCGTCCGCTCCATCACTTGCCGCAAATACATACGTATTGTCGGTGACGTTAACACAATAGGCTGCTGTCCAGATTGAATGAGGCGGTTGATTTGCTCCATCATCCTTTGATACACCGTTTGCGTTGACACCGGATCAAGAGCCAAATAGCTACCTTGCTCCGACTGCTGCACGCTCTCAGCAATTTTCTTCTCCAATCCTGGTCCCACAGTAATAACGCGCAACGTTTCTCCCTGCTGTGCAAATTGCTGCGTAATCTGACGTGATAACGCTTGACGAACATATTCAGTCAGCACGTCTGGATCTTTTGTATAAGTACCATAGTCAGCCAGTGTCTCGAATATAGTCACCATATCGCGTATAGAGATTTTTTCTTTCAACAGCTTGGCCAACACTTTTTGTACGTCCCCAATCGCAAGCACAGAAGGAATAAGGTCGTCCACCAGCACTGGGTAATTCTCCTTGAGATTGTCAACCAGCGAACGTGTTTCCTGTCTGCCAAGCAACTCATGGGCATGTTTCTTGATCGTCTCTGTTAGATGAGTAGCTACAACTGAAGGTGGATCAACTACCGTATAACCTGACAGCTCAGCAACATCCTTGGTGTTCTCGTCAATCCAGAGTGCAGGCAATCCGAAAGCCGGTTCTGTCGTTTCAATCCCTGTAATAGAGTCGTCGTCGTATCCCGGACTCATAGCCAGATAATGATTCAACAACAGTTCTCCGCCGCCTACCGTATTGCCTTTAATTTTAATTACATATTCGTTAGGCTTGAGCTGAATGTTGTCCCGAATACGAATGACCGGCACAACCAACCCCAGCTCCAAGGCGCATTGACGGCGAATCATAATAATCCGATCCAGTAAATCACCGCCTTGCTGTGTATCCGCCAACGGAATCAACCCGTACCCAAATTCAAATTCAATCGGATCTACTTGAAGCAAGTTAATGACACTTTCCGGACTACGCACCTCTTCGATTTGTTGCTCCTCCTCCAGCTGTTCATCAGCAATTTGCTTGCGTTCCATATTGCCCTGCATTCTTCGGGCTGCAAAAAACAATAGAATCGCAAGTGGAAGAGTCGTAATGATATGAATAGGCGTGAAAAGGCCCAATAATGCAATGGTGGCAGCCACTATGTAGATCAATTTTGGATATGAAAAGAGCTGTCCGGTTAAATCTTCTGCCAAGTTGCCATCCGACGTAGCCCGCGTAACAATCAAGCCTGATGCGGTGGATATGAGCAGCGCGGGAATCTGGCTGACCAATCCATCACCGATCGTGAGAACAGAATACGTTGACAGCGCTTCTTGAAATCCTTTTCCCTGAACGGCCATACCGATAATAAAGCCGCCCACCAGGTTAATGATCAAAATGATAATACTGGCGATCGCATCGCCTTTAACGAATTTACTCGCACCATCCATAGCTCCGTAAAAATCCGCTTCCCGTTCGATTTTACTACGTCGTTCACGGGCTTGTTGCTCATTAATCAGACCTGCATTCAAATCAGCATCAATACTCATTTGTTTACCTGGCATCGCATCCAATGTAAACCGGGCGCCCACTTCTGCTACCCGCTCCGATCCTTTGGTGATAACAATGAATTGTACGACCACAAGAATGAGAAAGACAACAAAGCCGACGGCAATTTGGCCGCCTGCAATCCAGCTACCGAACGTAGCAACTACTTCGCCGGCATGACCCTCACCTAAAATAAGTTTGGTCGTAGAAATGTTGAGTGCCAAACGAAACAACGTTGTAATGAGCAGCAATGAAGGAAAGATAGAAAATTGTAAAGCTTCCTTCGTGTTCATTGATACGAGCAAAATCATTAAAGCAATAGAAATATTAATGACGAGTAGGACATCCAGCAGCCATGAAGGGATCGGGAGAATCATCATAAGAACGATACCGATGACGCCTGCAAGGACGGTTATATCTTTTATTTTCACGGGTCTCTTGGCCTCCGATCCCTTTATTTCACTTTACCTTTTAATTTATATACATACGCCAGCACTTCGGCAACGGCCTGAAAAAGATCAGCTGGTATCGCATCCCCGATTTCGGCTCTTTGAAACAGCGCCCGCGCCAGCGGCTTGTTTTCCATCGTTATAACGCCGTTTTGCTTGGCAATTTCCTTAATTCGGAGCGCGACATAATCTTGTCCTTTCGCAATAATCTGCGGCGCTTCCATCTCCGAACCGTCATATTTCAAAGCCACAGCAAAGTGCGTAGGGTTGGTGATGATGACATCTGCATTAGGAACCTCCTGCATCATGCGCTGCATAGCCATACGGCGCTGTCGCTCGCGAATTTTCCCTTTGATCAGCGGGTCACCCTCCATTTTCTTGTACTCATCCTTGATGTCCTGTTTGGACATTTTCAGATTTTTCTCATGCTCATAACGTTGATACATATAATCCAATATCGCTAAAATGAACAGCACCACACCAATTTTGAGTCCCAGTTCCATTGTTAATGAAGCCGTAAAACTCAACATCTGGTCGCCGGACATCTCAGCTAGTTTGGGTAGGTCAGCCTTTGTTTTCCAAAGTACGCTGTACACCAGATAACCAATTACAGTCATTTTTAAAACAGATTTCAGGAATTCAACCAATGACCTCATGGAAAAAATATTTTTAAAGCCTTTAATCGGATCAATCTTGCTAAACTTGGGTGTAATGCCCTCTCCGGTTAATAAAAAACCGATCTGCATGTAATTCGCTGCTATCCCGATGACAATGGCACCAACAAAAATAGGAGCCAGCATAATCAAAATTTGCACACCATACTCACCCATCATCAGCAGCGTTGTATTCGGTGTTACTTCCATAGACAGCCGATTCACAAAAATATCCCGAAACAAGCGGACCGCATGATCCTTAAAATACCCGCCGAAAATCATGAGGCAAAAAAACGTAACCAGCAAGACACCAGCAGCGGGCAACTCCATGCTCTTGGCAACCTGCCCTTTTTGTCTTGCATCCTGTTTCTTCTTGGGTGTAGCTTTTTCCGTTTTTTCCCCTGAGAACAACTGCAGGTTCATAGCATATTTAAATGACAAACTACGTTCCTCCAGACCAGACATTAAGGACGATTACCCATAATATCCAACAAGTTGCGCATGGATTCGAACATCACAGAAAACAATCTTTCGAATATAAAAGCAAAACTTGGCATGAGAAGCAATAACATGAACAATCCCACAATAATTTTAAGCGGCACACCAATGACAAAAATGTTAAATTGCGGTGCTGTTTTAGCTAAAAAGCCGAGTCCCACATCCGTTAAAAAGGTCGCTACTACAATGGGAGCAGCAATTTGAAAGGCCAACATAAATGATTCCGCAAAAGAACGCACCAGAAATTCAGTTACACTGCCACCATACAGCTTTATAAAAAAATCATTGGTCAGTGGTACCCAATCATAACTGTATAAAATAGCGTTTAGCAGATGATGATGCCCGTTTATGCTCAAAAAGAACAATACAGCTATGGCGAACTTGAAATTACCCGTAAGAGGCGTTGAAGCCCCTGTCATGGGATCAAATACACTGGCCATTCCGAACCCCACCTGTAGGTCTATAAATGAACCTGCGGTTTGGATCGCTGTCATGAACAAATATGCAGTAAACCCCAGCAACAACCCAATCAGCACCTCACGCCCTACTAACAGCACATACGCTACATCGGTCGGCACCTGTTGATGCGTACCATAAGTAAGATACACGACCAAAGCTAGAAATCCTGAAATTCCCACCTTAAAGATATTAGGTACCCCTCGGGTTGAAAAAATAGGCGCTACTACAAAAAACGAGGTAATCCGACAAAAAATCAGCAAAAAAACAGGAAAACTCTGCAACAATATGTTCATAACTTTCAGCCTAACCTATATATTTGTACAAATTGTCCAGAATGTTATACGTAAAGTCCACTAATGTGGTCAATATCCAGGGCCCGAACAAAAGCAATGCCAGCAATACGGCGACAATCTTCGGAACAAAGGCCAGTGTCTGCTCCTGAATTTGAGTTGTCGCTTGAAAAATACTGATGATCAAACCCACGACTAGCCCCAAAATCAGCATCGGAGCACTCACCTTGAGTACAATGTACACCGCTTGCCCAGCCAGGGAAATAATAAACTCCGAAGTCATTGCCGTCCTCCTTGATTGCTGTCCTTGCAGAAAGTATTCATGTATTAAAACTCAGAAGTAATGATTTGACGACCAAATACCAACCATCTACAAGTACGAAAAGTAGTATTTTAAAAGGAAGCGAGATCATTACCGGTGGTAGCATCATCATCCCCATAGCCATGAGTGTACTGGACACTACAATGTCTATAACTAAAAAGGGTATAAAAATCATAAAGCCCATCTGAAATGCTGTTTTCAACTCACTGATTGCATATGCCGGAACCATCACCGTTAGTGGAATATCTTGATAGTTTTTTGGTTTTTCCATCTTGGTGTATTTCATAAAGAGCAGTAGATCCTTCTCACGTGTATGAGAGAACATAAAAGTCTTAATCGGTACCGATGCCTTATCTAGTGCCTGAGACTGTGTTATATCCCCCTTGAGATACGGCTGAAGCGCAGTTTCGTTCATAGCTGAGAAGGTCGGCGCCATAATAAATAAGGTGAGAAACAAGGCCAGTCCAACAAGCACCTGATTAGGCGGCATCTGCTGAGTTCCCAGTGAAGTTCGCACAAAGCCAAGTACAATCACGATACGCGTAAAACTTGTCATAAGTACAAGCAACGCGGGCGCTACACTAATGACAGTAATAAGTAAAATAATAGACAGCGAGGTGGCACCGGGCTGTCCTTTGTCCGAATTGCCGACTTGAATATCAATGTTCGGAATCGGTTCCGCAGAGGCCGCCGTCACCGAAATGAAGCTGAACAAGACAAGCAGCAAACATGCTAGTATAATCTTTTTTCTCATGAATCTCCCGACCGATCTGTAGTATTCTCCTCATTGCGCAACTTTTCAAGTTTATCCTTGCGATTCGGCATCTGCCGAAGCTTGGATTCAAACATCTCATGAAAAGATGTTTCCTCTTCAGGTTGCTGCTGCTGTGCCGCGTTGTTCCGGCGAAGCTTATCCGCAATTTTAGCGAATAGCGGGGCAATTGGGCCGCGCTGCAGAGAAGCTTCCTGCTCCAGTGCGGCCAAAATTTGCTCCACTTCTTCAGGATCGGATACTTTGTCAACAAGCCGGATATCTTCTCCCACACCAATGAGGTACACACTGCTACCAACTTCAACAAGCTGAAGGGATTTATTGGGGCCAAGCCCCACGCCTCCCAGTATGCGAACGGAGCGGTTGCTGAACCAGCTCTGATTTCTTTTACTCAAAAACCGTATCAAGTACACGATCAGTACGATGATAAAGATCAGCACGAAAAGGACCCAAGCAATGTTTCCTATATTGCTGGATGTACTCAAAGCGTCAGAGGCACCCTGTTGTGTATCCATACTGGATGCGCCTTACACACCCAGTGTCTTGTTGATGGCTTCGATAACCCGATCCGATTGGAATGGCTTAACGATAAAATCTTTTGCGCCAGCTTGAATGGCATCAATTACCATAGCTTGCTGACCCATCGCGGAACACATGATAACCTTTGCATTCGGGTCAATTTGTTTGATTTCCTTCAGAGCGGCAATGCCGTCCATCTCAGGCATCGTGATATCCATCGTAATCAGGTCAGGACGAAGCTCCTTGAATTTTTCAATGGCCTGTGATCCATCCTGGGCCTCTCCTACTACTTCAAATCCATTTTTGGACAGGATGTCCCGAATCATCATTCTCATAAATGCAGCATCGTCCACGATCAAAATACGGTTTGCCATCTGAAATAAATCCTCCCTAAATTATGCTTTTATTGTAATTTTTGAATTCGGTCCCATTGGCTTACAATATCCGTTACACGCACGCCAAAGTTCTCGTCGATTACGACAACCTCGCCCTTGGCAATCAGTTTGTTGTTAACCATAATGTCCACCGGCTCCCCGGCAAGCTTGTCCAGTTCAATAATTGAACCTTGTGAAAGCTCCAGAATATCTTTAATTTGCTTTTGGGTCCTTCCTAATTCTACGGTGACTCTAAGGGGAATGTCCATCAATAAATTTAAATTGTTTTCATCCACTTGCGGAAATCCACCGGACTGCAAGTTAGAAAATTGTACAGGCTGCACATTTACATTACGTCCCGGCGGTACAGCCCCATAATGATGAGGTGTTCCATAAGGCACTTGCGGCGGCACACCTGCTGGCATTCCATATCCCGGCGTTCCATACCCTGGAGCGCCCTGCTGCCCATATCCCGGATCTTGAGGATACATTGGCGGTTGTTGCCCATAGCCTGCATCTTGCGGCGCCTGCGCGGCTGCAGGCGGCTGTTGGTAGGCTGGTGCAGACGGTGGCTGCGGAGTACTAGCTTGTGTCGGCGCTTCGGGAGCAGCTGTTGCAGCTGCCTGCTGTGCGGACGCTTGCGGTTGCTCGTCATCCTCTCCGCCATTCATTAAGATGCTCACCATCTTTTTGGCGAAATTAACAGGTAACAGTTGCATCAGTGTAGAGTCAATCAGATCTCCAATCAATAACCGGAAGGATACTGTAATCAGCGTCTCTTCATCTGGCAGGCTGGATACTCCATCACCGTGCAGAGGATCCAAAATATCAATCCCTGGTGGAGAGATATTAACAAAACGATTAAACATGGTAGACATAGAGGTCGCAGACGATCCCATCATCTGGTTCATCGCTTCCTGCACGGCACTGATGTGAATTTCATTCAATTCTTCATCTGCCGGATTTCCTCCACCACCAAGCATTAAATCCGCTATAACCTGCGCATCACGCTTTTTAATTACAAGCGAGTTAATGCCTTCAAATCCATCGACATAATTTACATGTACGGCTACGTGCGGCTTTGGAAATGCAGTTTCAAATTCAGAACGTGTAATAATTGAAACTTTAGGTGTCGTAATATCCACCTTTTGACCGAGCAGTGTGGAAAGAGCCG
Source organism: Paenibacillus sp. lzh-N1 (assembly GCF_002872435.1). Classification (NCBI taxonomy): domain Bacteria; kingdom Bacillati; phylum Bacillota; class Bacilli; order Caryophanales; family Paenibacillaceae; genus Paenibacillus; species Paenibacillus sp. lzh-N1. The sequence continues at coordinate 5,268,432 of NZ_CP025696.1, forward strand.
TAGCTGCGCTGCCGAACGTTATATTACCGATTTCCCCAAGAGCATCCTGCTCCAGAGAAGTCAGAAAATCGTCAACGGTCTTGCCTGCGGGAGTAGAATCCGTCCCCGCTTCAGACTGTTTCAGCAAGGCATCAATTTCCTCCTGGGACAAATAGTCTTTACTCGTCAATTTCTTCAACTCCTTCGTTGACAATTTCATCAATTTGTACGGCAACACGATCTCTTACCATGCCGGGACTTCCCATAAACTTCAACTTCTCGCCTACCCGGATGGATAGTCCTTCTTTGACTGGCTTGTTCAATGAAATGACATCCCCTACCGAAAGGCCCAAAAACTCAGCTACATTTATCCGGGATTCACCCAACTCCGCAATAATAGGAAGCTCTGCTTTGGTGACCCGTAATCTCAAGGCGTCTATCTCTTCAGGCGCCCTTGATTTCTTTTCGGATGTAAACCACTGGTGCGTGGACAGTCTGGCCATAATAGGTTCCAATACCACGTGCGGGATACAGAGGTTAATCATCCCTGTGGTATCACCAATTTTGGTGCTAAGCGAAATCAGAGCAATCGTCTCATTCGGCGAAACAATCTGCATGAACTGCGGATTTGTTTCCATAGCCTCTAGACGTGGTTCAATGTCCAGTACCGTTTTCCAAGCCTCTTGCAGGCTATCAAAGGTACGGCTGAAAATTCGCTCCATGATCGTCGTCTCGATTTCGGTCAACGCGGTAACCTTAGTTGGTGCCGAACCTGTTCCTCCGAGAAGCCTGTCCAGCATGGCATAAGCTACGTTCGGGTGAACCTCAAGCACCATTCGGCCTTCCAGTGGTTCAGCTTCAAAAATGTTTAGAATGGTCATTTTCGGAATGGAGCGAATGAATTCATCATATGGAAGCTGCTCCACCTGAACGACATTAATCTGGACAAAAGTACGAAGCTGTGCTGAAAAATAAGTGGTCAGATACCGTGCAAAGTTCTCGTGTATCCGTGTCAGACTTCGTATATGGTCCTTGGAAAACCTAAGCGCCCTCTTGAAATCATAAGCGCGAACTTTCTTTTGGGTTTCTTCCTTTTTGAGTTCTTCCGCATCCATTTCACCGGACGAGAGAGCTGCTAAAAGGGCATCAATTTCCCCTTGTGACAGTACATCCACCAATGTTATTCACCCCCTTACGTGTTCCTGACAAGATCACCTGGAATCAAATGGCTGCCAGCAAAAAGTCTGTAATTTTGGCGTTCCCCAGGTGACCTTCAGGGAGCGACTTATTGATGAGATCCGTCAGCTTGTCACTGAACTGATCCCGGCCTTTAGCCGTTCTGAGCTCATCAGGTTTGGTGTCTGCAAGTAATTGAATAACGATAGGCTTAATACTAATGTCCTTGATTTTTTCAAAAGCTTCTTTGGCTTTGGCATCGTTCAATTGAAAAGCAAGATTCATCTGCACAATGTAATCTGCGTCTGCCAAATTTGTTTTGATACCGGTAATTTCAGAGCTTACTTCCACCAATTCATCTGCTGACAATCTTGGAAGTTGTTCTGCTTGAGCGGCTTGCGCATTCGGTATGACTTCCGACTTCTTCCCGCTAAGCGCTGGTATAAGTACAAAGGCCGCGCCTGCAATCAAAGTAATCGCGAGTAAAATTGTAATGAGCCATGGCAGCATCTTCTTCATTCGTCTTCCTCCATTTGTTGCACTTTTATCGTGGCGGCATGCATGCCGATTTCACGGCTGTAACCCTTGATCAAGGAGACGACATCTGCCGCTTTTTCCAATACAATCAACCGTTTCCCCGTCACCAAAGTGACGTATGTATCCGGTGTTTCCTCCACAGTCTCAATGAGCAGCGCATTAAGCCACATAGGCGAGCCGTTCAGCCGCGTTAACGGGATCATCGTAACACCAACCTCCTGATAGGTGCGGAGGAGCCTCTACTCCTCCGCGTTTAAATGAGATTATCGTTTCAAGTTTACAACTTCCTGAAGCACTTCATCCGAAGTCGTAATGATACGTGAGTTCGCTTGGAATCCACGCTGAGCTACGATCATTTCGGTAAATTCGCCTGTCAAGTCAACGTTGGACATTTCCAGCTGACCCGCGATGATAGCTCCACGCCCCTCTGAGTTGGCTGCTCCAGGCTCAAGTTCATCAATGTTGGAGTTGACCGTTGTACGATACAGGCTGCCTCCAATTTTCTCCAAGCCTTCCGGGTTAGTAACTCTGGCTATACCAATTTGCGTGCCATTATCTACTGTACCATCATCTAATTGCTGTACAATCGTGCCGTCCTGCGAGATGGAGAACGATGTAACGTTGTCAGCAAGTGTGATTGGGTCGCCACCTGCATCCCCTACAAAAAATCCATCGGAAGTCACCAGATTTCGGTTTGCGTCTACGTGAAAATCACCCGCACGAGTCAGATAAGGGACTTCCTGTGCATCATTCATTTTGATCAGGAAAAAACCGTCACCGTTAATCCGCAAATCCGTTGGATTATTGGTAGTCATTGCACTACCTGGGAGATGCATCGTATCAATCGAGCTGACGGACACCCCTAGACCTACCTGCTTGGCATTTTGACCTGCAGTTGTCGTAGCATCAGGTGCACTTGCGCCCGAGCTGGTTTGGCTCAAAATATCCTTGAACATCACTCGGCTGGACTTGAAGCCTGTAGTATTTACGTTTGCAATGTTGTTACCGATAACGTCCAGCTTTGTTTGAAAGCCCTTCATGCCCGATACACCTGAATACATTGATCTCAACATTGAGTATAAATCCTCCTCTGATTGGTTGCTTAGTTGACCGCATCAGTCGATCCGCGGCTTTTTCATGGCTTTCCTATTCGGGCCAGCCACTTCGTATATTTTTTTATGAAATAATTACAGCACTATCTATCTGCGTAAATACGTTATCCTCCATGGACTTCTTATCCATCGCGGTAACAACTGTTCGATTAGGCACACTAACAATCAAAGCCATATCCTGCATTAAAATCAAAGATTCTTTAGCCCCTTTGGCAGCAGCCTTATCCACAGCAGAGTTAATTTTCGCCATTTGGTCACTTCTCAACTCTATTCCTCGCTGCTCCAGTCGCTTGGCTGCATGGTTGCTGAGCTTGAGCACCTGTTCCTGCAACACCTGACCAAATGGTTTGGTGTCCTTTGTTACCGAATTTAATCGGTTTTGAGAAATCGCTGCCGGGGGAACGTTGGTAGGAAAAAGGCGTCCGACCGTTATCCTGTCATTCATGAGTTCTCACCGCTTCCAGTAGAGGAAGAAGATGAAGTATCTGACGTCTCTGTAACAGGAGCCGTTGTATTAGCCCGGCTTACTGATGTTACATCTTTTAATGCCACCTCAGCCGCTCCCATTTTGGCATACTGCACACCGTCGCGAATAACGATGGAATCTACGATTCCACTTTTCACCGTACCTGCGCCTGTCTCACCTGTAATGGAATCTTTTTTCCCCGGCTCAATCCAACTGACTTCTTTTCCTATTAAACCAGAAGCTGTACCCAAAGACTGTCCCAATGCATTCAACTGCGTAGAAATGTTCATCAGTTGTTCCACCGAGGAAAACTGTGCCATTTGGGCGATAAATTCTTTATCCTCCAAAGGCTGCATTGGATCCTGATTTTGTAGTTGAGTGATCAAGATTTTTAAAAATTGATCTTTACCCATCGTTTTAGTATCCTTGGCACTTGCTGTTTTGACATTATTCACATTGTAATTCGGCCAGACGTTACTGGTGGATACATTGTTGTCTGTAGTCGTCATTGTGTTCTCACCTCCATCATTACGCTTGTGCTGTAAAGGAGCCTGTCCGATTCATGTCATCTGCGCGTTGTTCTGCTGTCCAGTTACGAAGCTCTTCTGTCATTTCAGCTACCTTCACAGCATCCTCGCTCTCTTCTCTACCTCGAGCTTTAGAACGTTGGTTGGATTGCTGCTGATTAGCCCCAGATCCACGTCCATCCTGATACATATGGGAGGATAGCGACTCATTGTGCGTAACTTCTACTTTATCCACTTGAATACCTTGGCTCTGAAGACTCGTGCGCAACTGCGACATTTGCTGTTCCAGCAAATCCTTCGCTCCGCTATGCTCAGTCATGAACTGGGCAACCAGATGACCATTTTGCATCGTTAGCTTAACCTCCAGCTGGCCCAGATGATCTGGACGAAGCATGATGGTCGCTTCTGTCAAACCAGTGTGCTTTACAATATCAAGTTTCTGTACTACAAACTCAGTCATCTCCTTGGCAAATTGCCGTACATGTACGATTGGTTGAGCTGGAGCCGAAGGTGTTGTTCCCTGCGCTTGTACTGAAAGCTGCCCCGCAGTCGTGATCACTGGAGTCTGATTATCAGTTGATGCCGGATCCGCTTGCTCAGCTGCATCTACGAATGTACCTGCTTCATCCGTTACAGTAGGTTTAACTGCGGACTGAACGAGAAGATTCGTTGATGAACGCTGTCCTTCTGAGCCTTGCTGGCTAGTTTCACCCTGACTTGCTTGCTGCTGAGGAGTAACCTGTTTGTTTGTAGATGCTGCAGTTAACGTCTGAGCGCCATTTGCTCGTTGTGCAGAAGGCTGGGCCGCTTGTGAATCTCCACTATCAGCAAGTTCCACAGCTTTCAATACTCCATGCCACTGCTCATCGGAAATAGCTCCCGTCCCAGCCGTTGCGCTTTGCAGCGATTGTAGTAACTGTGTCACCTTAGTCTTTTGGTCTCCCGAAGCCTGTTCTGCTACATTGGCAAGTTGTGACAAAGCGTCCTGCAATGCAAACCGAAGAGTTGCCGGATTAGCTGCCAAAGCTGTCAAGCCTGTAGCCTCTGCCGTTTCCCCACCATCTGCCTGTTGATTTGTTCCATTGCCTTGCAAAAACTGTTGTACTTGCTGAATCCACGATTGCAGAGTTGCAAGCAGCGCAGGATCGGCAACTACCTGATCATCCAATTTCTCGAGATTTTGCAGCAAAGGAGCTAATGTTTCAACCAGCGGCTCGGTTGGAGTTTCCGCAGATTCTCCGTTTGCAATAAGTGGTAGTACCATAACTAATGGAGAACCATTTGCATCTGTTCCTGCTGAGCCCGTTTGCCCGCCTGTCATCATTTGCGTCAGTGTTTGATTAAAGGCACCCGTGGTTGCTCCAGCAGCCGTGGCTGTACTTGTTGTTGATGCTGTCGTACTGTTAGCTGTTTGACTAGAGCTAAGAGATACACTTTGAGAAATAAGGGTCATATATTTTTCACCTCCCTTCAATTCAAACTACTTGCTACCCATCAATTTATTCAAAATTTTCGCGGTCTGACCTGCATCCTTGGCAGACATATATTGCAGTAAAGAAGCACGTGTCGAATCATCTACTGTATTTAATATGTTTAATGCCTTATCCGGACTGATTTTGTAAGTTTGTAAAATAAGTTCGGCACCACTTTTCTTGTCCATGGAAGCAAATGTGCTACTGATTTGAGTGCTTTGCAGACTTTTACTCGTCGTTCCGGCTGTAGCACCTTGATCTTTTTTCAGACGAGACTGCAACGCAGCTACCGATAAATCCGTAGATGGCGTTACGTTTTTCAGAGCCATCGTAATATCTGCTGCTTTTTTAGCATCCATCTTTTGCAAAATCTTCGCACTGTTGGCAGGGTCCATATAGCTTAAGAGCTGTACGGTCTCTTCCGTGGTCAGATTCTCCATGATCGGTGCAGCTTTACTTGCCGTCATTCCTTCATACATGCTGGCAAGTTCTCTGGTCTGTTTTACATAAGGATCTTCATTTGTTGTTCCGTCTGTAGTTTGCGTACCTGCTTGTCCCTGCTGCCCGACCTGTCCCTGTTGACCCGTCTGCGACTGTTGTTCCTGTTGCGTTTGCAGTGTATTGACCTGATTTTGAAGTTCAGTAACCTTTTTATCTTGTGTCGTCTTAGCAGCGGTAGCCTTTTTAAGTTCTTCCGTCTGCTTAGCTAAATCCGCTTTTAACTGTTGAATGGTTGCTTCAGAACTTTCAGACTGTGCCTTCTGATCTGCCTCTTTTGTCTGGGTTGCCTTATCCTTCGGTTCGGGAATCCAATTTTTAACAATTGGTATTTTGTTCCCTAATGAGATCATTTCGCTTCTGAAGTCCATATTGAACAGTGTAAGCAAGACCCCGACCAGAACGATTGTGAAAACAATCGGAATCAGGAAAAACATAAACCGCTCAAATCCCCCGCCTGATTCTTTTCCTAAATCCATATCCAGTTCATTTTCTGCTAACTTCTGTGCCATCGTCTTCCTCCTCAGGCAGCTGATATGCGTATCCTATGACGTTCCGCTTACCGGGCTTTCATGGCAAATCGCACGGAAGCCATTTCATCCAGCTCATTCTGCTCGCGCAGGAGCATTTCCTGTTGGAATTTCACGTTGGCCTTCTCTCTTGCTTTCAGCCAAACTTGTTCATCCAGCATTTTATCGGTCAAAACGGTTTGTTTGCTTTGCACATTTTGCTGCGCATATTGAACATCCCTATGCTTGCGTGTAATACATTGGTCCAGATGATTGACATAAGCTTGTAATTCCTGAATGCTAGAGAGTGGCGCGCAATCTTCGGCAGCCTTTTGAATGGCTGATATGACCCGATTCCTTTCGCCTATAAGCTGTGTTAATGTCTGCTCCTCAACCTGCAATTGTCCAACAGCACTGGAAAGCAGCCATTCGGCCTGTGACTTTTCGTTCGTTTTCAAGTCTACAACTTTTTGAAAGGAATACTGAAATCTCATCGTTCAACCTTCATCTCCTCGTAAATTCAGAAATCAAACGTTCTCGTACTTCGTCCAGCTCAGCCTTTTCATCGGTTCTTTGTCTTGTAAAATCCCATATATCCCGTATGCGCTCCATAGATTCGTCAATTTCTGCATTCGAACCCTGTTGATAAGCCCCAATGTTAATCAGGTCCTCTGAATCTTTGTAAATGGCCATCAAGCGCTTAATGTTTTCGGCAGCGTCTATCTGATCTCGTGGTGCAATGTCCTTCATGACCCGGCTAATACTTGCTAACACATCAATTGCGGGAAAATGTCCTTTGTTCGCAATCCCACGGTTCAAGACAATGTGTCCATCCAATATCCCGCGCACCGCATCCGCGATGGGCTCGTTCATGTCGTCACCATCAACCAGCACTGTATAAAAAGCAGTTATGGAGCCAGTAGGACCTGTCCCTGCGCGTTCCAGAAGCTTAGGCAGACTAGCAAACACAGATGGAGTGTACCCTCTCATTGCTGGTGGCTCACCCACCGCTAGACCGACTTCACGCTGGGCCATCGCATATCGGGTAACTGAATCCATCATTAACATGACATTCAACCCGCGATCCCGAAAATATTCCGCTATCGTCGTTGCAATAAGTGCACCCTTAATGCGGATCAACGCAGGTTGGTCGGAAGTTGCCACAATGACTACAGAGCGTTCTAGTCCCTCAGGACCCAAATCCCGTTCAATAAAGTCCAGCACCTCGCGTCCACGTTCTCCGATCAAGGCAATTACGTTCACATCTGCTTCCGTATTACGGGCAATCATACCCATCAAAGTACTCTTACCTACACCCGAACCCGCAAAAATACCAACCCGTTGTCCTTTGCCAATCGTAAGCAACCCGTCAATTGCACGTACTCCGATACTTATGGGTTCCTGCACACGCGGACGATTCAGCGGATTGGACGGTATATTGAAGGTTGAATATCTCGCCATTCGCGAGGGAATCAGTGATCCGTCCAAAGGCTGACCCAAACCATCCAGCACTTTGCCTAACAGCTCCGAACCAACCTGCACATTCAGTGGCTTCCCTGTTCCTACGACATCACAACCAGGACCAATGGATTGTAGTTCTCCAAGTGGCATCAGAAGCACTTTATTGTCTCTGAAGCCAACAACCTCTGCCTGCAATGGCTTTGCCGCTTTGCCTGGATAAATATAACAAACATCCCCGATACTCGCGTCCGGACCTTCCGATTCAACCATCAAGCCGATAACCTGTGTAACCTTGCCATTCACCCGAACGGGGTCCAGCTGTCGCAAATGATCCATGTAGCGCTGCGCATTAAGCCCCTTCATGTCTTCGCTCCTCATTTTCATGTGCCAGACGCAGTAGTTCCTTTTTAATCTCAGCTAATTGCGTATCGATCCGGGCGTCCACGCTTCCAAAGGAAGAACGGATGACGCAACCGCGATCCTTTACGGTACCATCAGGAATAATTTGCAGTTCTGCCTGCGAATCGACAGTTAATGACAATTCTTCCCGCGCACCTTGCACAAATGCGAAATGCTGAGGCGACACACACAATGTAATGATTCCTTTTTCTCGCTTACGAGCCAAATTTTTGCGAATTAACTCAATTGTATATTCCGGTTCAAGACTAAGCTGTTTTTCAATGACCTTCTCGGCAATCGCACTACTCAGTTCAACCAGAAAAGGCTCTGCTTCCTGAATCAGTTGTTCCTTAATCTCATAGGCCTGACGCAGAATATCTTGTGCTTCTTCCATCATCTGCTCCGATTTCGTCTGAAGCTCAGCCTCAGCCAACTTCTGGCCTTCTTCATATCCTTGTTGAAATCCATCTGCTTTTATCGACTGAATCAACTGATCGTCATGCTCGCGTCGTTCCTGCCACCAATCTTCAATCTGCTGCTGTGCTTCCTGAAGTATTCGTTCCGCTTCTTCAGCCGCCTCGCGTACCTGACGTTCGGCAAAGTCCTTAGCATCATTCAACATTTCATCTCGGAGCCGTTCTGCCTCATAATCTCGCTGAGGCTCTGGCTCCGTATATTCAGTTGTGATTTCTTCATCCGTCGTTTCTGGCACGTACGTATGTGCCACATCAATCGTTTTCAAAGCCTCTACAGGCACATATTGGAAAGATTTAATCAAGTTAGACAATGATGTCATCTCCTCCGCCGCGTGCGATTATAATCTCACCGGCCTCTTCCAATCTGCGGATCGTTGAAACGATACGTGTTTGTGCTTCTTCCACATCACGCAGCCGCACCGGTCCCATGTACTCCATTTCCTCTTTGAAGGTTTCTGCCATACGTTTCGACATATTTCGGAAAATCACATCGCGTACTTCTTCACTGGACACTTTAAGTGCCAATTGCAAGTCTGCATTGTCGATATCGCGGATAATGCGTTGAATGGACCGGTTGTCCACATTGACAATATCCTCGAATACGAACATTCTTTTCTTGATTTCCTCAGCCAGTTCAGGGTCTTGAATTTCAAGCGAGTCGAGAATTGTACGCTCGGTTCCGCGGTCTACGCCATTCAAAATCTGAACGATAGACTCGATACCACCTGCATTCGTGTAATCCTGCGTTGCAGTTGCCGAGAGCTTTTGCTCCAATACTCTCTCCACTTGAGAGATGACCTCCGGAGATGTACTGTCCATGACAGCAACACGCCGGGCCACATCTGCCTGCTTTTCCTGTGGTAAGGACGATAGAATTGCCGCCGCTTGCTCGAACTGCAAGTATGAAAGCACGAGAGCAATAGTTTGCGGATTCTCATTTTGTATAAAATTCAATATTTGGTTCGGATCAGCCTTACGAGCAAAATCGAAAGGTCTCACCTGTAATGTCGCTGTCAAACGGTTAATGACCTCAACTGCTTTTTGCGATCCAAGCGCTTTTTCCAATATTTCTTTAGCGTAATTAATACCGCCTTGGGAAATGTACTCCTGAGCCAGACAAATTTGATGAAACTCGGCCATAATGGAGTCCTTTTCAATGGCATCGACCTTCCGTACATTGGCAATTTCCAATGTAAGTTGCTCGATCTCTTCATCGCGCAAATGCTTGAATATTTGAGCAGATACTTCTGGCCCCATTGTGATCAAAAGAATAGCTGCTTTCTGTCTTCCCGTTAAACCTTGACTGCTTGCCTTTGCCAATGAACTCACCTCTATTCGTCAGCCAGCCATGTACGAAGCAGATTGACGAATTCGTCGGGTTTCTTTTTCGCCAGACTTTCAAGCTGTTTACGCACTTGACTTTCATTTGTCACACTTTCCATGGTAATGGACGGGAATTCCGTCGGCGTTGGCATAAGTTGCAATTCTTCATCCAACTCTTCTTCCTGATTACGACGACTGCGTACGATGAAGAAGATTACACCCGCCAACAGTGCCAGAACTGCAGCTCCGATGCCCCACATCCACGGGTTGGAAGCTGAGAAGAATGTATTGGTACTCGTAGGCGCCGGAGCAGCTTGCGAGAACACTGAAACCTTTTTAGCCAAATCAGCGTCTGTAAAAGTAGTACCGGAATTCGCCAGCGATGCTCTTACAATATTAACCAAGATATTTTGAATTGCTGTCTGAGTTGCAGTATCCAACGTTTGCTGACCTGTTGGTGGTTCAACTGCTACATTAATGGTTAAATCTTTTACAGTGTATGGACTTTGGATAATATCCCTTGCAATTCGGTTAACTTCGTAGTTAATCGTACTTGAGCTCTTATCCGAGCTGGTATTGCCGGAATTGGCTCCTCCAGGGTAACCCGGGACATCCTGCGTTCCTGTCCCTGCAACTCCTCCGGTTTGTCCACTACTGCCCGTATAACTTTCCTGGATTTGTTGGGCACTAATTTCAATACCCTTCATTTTCGTTTGGTCAACAGGTGTGACCATTTGTTCCTTTGATGTTACTTTGTCGAAATTTAGCTGGGACATAACCAGCACGTTTACCTTGTCGTCTCCAACAATTTTCGACAAAAATTGTTGAACATTATTCCTTACATCGCTCTCAAACTTCTTCTGTAGAGCCATGTTTTCCTGAACACCACTTGTGAGTCCACCTTGGCCGCCCTTGGCCGTTGGAATCAACTCATATTCCTTATTCGTGATCGTAATATTTTCTACTGGCAAATTCGGTACAGCCGTTTTTACCAGGTTAAAATATCCGTCGATCGCTTGTTGATTGGGGGTAAAGCCAGGTTCGAATTCCATTTGAACCGAAGCAGATGCTTTGTCCTTTTCTTCAAGTCCGGCAAAGATATTTTCCTTTGGCATATTAATGACAGCTTTGGAGCTTTGGACACCATCCATCCGTTCCAACAGTTGCTGTACTTCGCCGTTCAATGCGTTATTGTACTTCACATTGAACTCGTTCTCCGTCATACCTATGGCCGAGGAGGACTGGTCAAAGGCGCTCATGCCGATTGACCCTTTCTGTATCAGGCCTTGAGACCCAACATCTACCTTCGCCTTATCTGCATTTGCGGTTGGAACTGAAATTTGTGTCCCACCAGCATTAAGCTGATACGGTATACCCGCAGAATCGAGATATTTAATGACCCCAGCTGCATCATTTGCATTTAGATCCTGGAAGGCCACTTCATACTCAGTTTTGGTAAACTGCATCGTTAGCACTACAATGGCGATAATGATGAATGCTAATGTCGAAACAAGTAATATCTTCTGTTTTTTGCTGAAATTATTCCAATATCCGGAAATCTTATCCCGGTATTGGGCGATTCTCTCGTTCACTCCGTCACCCCATCCGAAACTTTGCTAAACCCTCACTTTACATCTGTGTACGCATGATCTCCTGATAGGCTTCGATCGCTTTGTTTCGGACCTGTGTAGTAAGCTGCAGGGAAAGCAGCGCTTGTTGTGAAGTGATCATGACCTGATCTACATCAACTTTGCCTGCCATGAATTGGTCGGACATCTGGTGTGTAGCGGCTTCCTGCTGCCCTACTTCATTGAGAGCATCCTTTAGGAAGGAGCCAAAATCCTTCAAGGATTCGGAAGGCGTCGCTTTCGTCAACTCATTGTTAGGCGATTGAATCTGCTGTATTACCGGTGTCTGTACGTTAAACATGGCGTTCTGAATCATGTTTTACTCTCCCTATTAAGTAGTTAGTAGTCCTGGAACTTAGCGACCGATTTCAAGCGCTTTGGAAACCATCGCCTTTGAAGCATTCAGAGCTGTTACATTGGCTTCGTATGAGCGTGTTGCGGAAATCATGTCGACCATTTCTTTCATTATGTCTACATTAGGCATATATACATAGCCATCTTTATCAGCGTCCGGATGACCCGGATTGTACACTGGTTTCAAAGGTGACTGATCTTCCTGAATTTGCGAAACTTTAACGCCAGCGGCGCTTGTACTACTTCCTTCCATTTGAGCCTTCAAAACATCGGCAAAGCCAGATTGGTTAGGCTCCAAAACAACCGTTTTTCTCCGATATGGAATTGCTTGTCCATTCTCCACCTTCGCCCGAGTTGTCTCTGCGTTGGCAATGTTGCTCGATATAACGTCCATCCGCAACCGTTGGGCCGTAAGAGCAGATGCACTAATATCAAAGCCGTTGTTAATCTTCACCTCGTCCTATCTCCCTTCTACCGCTGTTCTCATCATTTTGATGCGCTCATTAATTTCTTGGATGTAGGTATTATATCTTAGTTGATTTTCAGCCATAAGACTCATTTCTCTGTCTATATCTACGTTGTTCATGTTGTTATTCATGACTGAGTACCCATCTTTGATGACCGTGGCATCAGGAATGGAGTTCACAGGTCCTATTTGAAAATGTCTTGAATTGGTTACTTTTCCACGCAATGGCGTAACATCACCGTCCATTTGCTGCTGAAGCAGTTCTTCAAATGAAACCTCCGAACGCTTGAAATACGGGGTATCCGCATTGGAAATATTATCAGCCATCACACGTTGTCTCGTATTGGCCGCCTGTACACCTGCCTGAAGCTTTTGAAAGCTTACATCACCCAGCAGATTCATTTAGCTCCTCCCTCCAGCGTCTACTCCAAAGTAAGATTCAATAAAACAAGATTTTTCACTTTTTTTCGACAATAAAATTTCATAATTATACATTTCTTTTAGGTCTTAAGTAGAAAATCTTAACTTTCTGTCATATATTCTAAGTTTCGTAGAGTTGGGACCTAATTACAATAAGAAAAAAGCCCTATCTTTTTTAAAAAAGAGGGCTTTAGATGCATAAAATGTTAAATTTTTCAGGTTTTTTTCAAGAAAAAGAATGTTTTCTTAGCACTTTACACCTGTAAAAGATTATACGTCCTACTTTTGGAATAGACAGAAAAATCATCAACTTAACCTGTGTCTAGGACTAAACGACGGTGCAAGATAGTGTTATTCTGGACCACACACCCTATTTTTAGACACCCTGTTCATAAAATATACTGACTAAGGTCCCTGTTTTGGGCAATATCTCCCAGCTTCTCACGCACATATTCCGGGGTGATGATCATACGATCCAATGTAAGCTCTGGGGCTTCAAATGACAGATCCTCCAGCAGCTTCTCTAAGATGGTATGCAAACGCCGTGCGCCGATATTTTCGGTGTTGCGATTAACGGACTCGGCAATACTAGCGATCTCACGGATCGCTTCCGCAGAAAATTCGACTTCTATTTCCTCGGTGCGGAGCAACTCGGTGTATTGCTTGGTCAGCGCATTTTTAGGCTCCGTCAATATCGACACAAACTCATCCAAGGTCAGACTACTTAGCTCCACACGGATTGGAAAACGACCTTGAAGCTCTGGGATCAGGTCTGACGGTTTAGCCACATGAAAAGCCCCAGCGGCAATAAACAGAATGTAGTCTGTTCTTACCGGGCCGTATTTGGTCATAATGGTAGAGCCCTCGACAATAGGTAAAATATCGCGTTGGACTCCTTCTCTCGACACATCAGGGCCACTTCCCTTGCCTTGGCTGGCAATCTTATCTATTTCATCAATAAAAATAATACCGGATTGCTCAGCACGCTTCACAGACTCCTGAATCACATCATCCATATCGATCAACTTGGCTGCTTCATCTTGAATCAGTACCTTGCGGGCTTCCTTGATTGGTAGCTTGCGCTTCTTCGTCCGCTTAGGAAGGAAACTTCCGAACATCTCCTGCATATTCATACCCATTTGTTCATTCCCTTGCCCAGCAAACATATCGAGCATATTGGGTGCGGTATCCTCCACATCAATCTCTATGACATCATCCTCAAGTTTACCGGACAACAGATCAAATTTAACCTTGCGTCGCTTCTCTGCTAAGGTTCCGTCCTGTTGTGGTGGTTCTTCTTCTACCGAAGTCCCTGTGTTATTGCCAAAAAGCATTTCAAAAGGATTACGTTGCGATTTATTTGACTTTTCTGCAGGTACAAGGATATTGACAATCCGTTCATTTGCCATGTCCTCCGCTTTGTCTTTCACATTCTCTGTTCGTTCCGACTTGACGATACGGATAGAGGTTTCCATTAGATCCCGCACCATGGATTCTACATCACGACCGACGTAACCCACTTCTGTAAATTTGGTGGCCTCTACCTTGACAAAAGGAGCTCCCACGAGCCGTGCAAGTCTACGTGCAATTTCAGTTTTACCCACACCTGTCGGTCCGATCATCAAAATATTTTTAGGCACAATTTCATCCCGAATATCATCCGGCAGTTTACTACGCCGATAACGATTACGCAAGGCAACAGCAACTGATTTTTTAGCTTCCTTTTGTCCGACAATATACTTATCCAGCTCGGATACCACTTGTCTGGGCGTCAACGATTGATTATTCATTTTGCACTCCTCCACCCTTGAATACTCAGAGCCGACTTACAATTCTTCCACGATAATCTGACTGTTCGTATACACACATATTTCCGAAGCAACCTCTAACGCTTCCCGTGCCATGTCCTTTGCTTCCATACCAGAGCCATGACGTTTGAAAGCACGGGCAGCTGCCAATGCAAAATTACCACCTGAGCCAATGGCCAACACATCATCGTCAGGTTCAATAATTTCTCCGCCTCCAGAAATGAGCAGCATCCCGGATGAGTCCATCACAATCATCAGCGCTTCCAGCTTGCGTAGTACACGATCCTGCCGCCAGTCTTTGGCCAGTTCTACAGCAGCCCTTTGAAGATTGCCGTGATGTTCCTCCAGCTTATTTTCAAACTTTTCAAACAATGTGATAGCATCGGCCACCGAACCCGCAAATCCCGCAACGACCTGCCCACGATACAATCTGCGCACTTTTTTAGCCGTTTGCTTCATCACAACACTGTTGCCGAACGTTACCTGCCCATCACCCGCAATAGCTCCTTTGCCATTATGGCGTACAGCACAGATGGTGGTAGCATGAAAGGACATATCCATAACGCGCTCCTCCTTTTCCTTCATCCTTATGCCTGTACTTCTGTTGACATAACTCCCGTTTGGTTGATATAACCGCGCAAACTTTCCAACGCGCGATTAGCGAGAGCTTCATTTTTTTCCTTTTTGTTACGAATGCGTGTCTCCAGCTTTGGAAGCAAACCAAAGTTTGCATTCATCGGTTGGAAATGTTTGAAATCAGCAGTTGTAATATATCGTGCCATGCTGCCTAGTGTCGTTTCCGCAGGAAATACGAACATTTCCTGCCCACGTGCTGCTCGTGCCGCATTTATACCAGCCAGCAGACCTGAGGCCGCCGACTCTACATAACCCTCTACACCAGTCATTTGTCCGGCAAAGAACAGATTACTTCTTCCCTTGAACTGATAAGTTGGGTGAAGCTGCTGTGGAGAATTAATGAAGGTATTGCGATGCATCACGCCATAACGTACAAACTCTGCCTCTTCAAGTCCCGGAATCATTGAAAATACACGCTTTTGCTCCCCCCATTTGAGGTGAGTCTGGAAACCAACCAAATTATATAGCGTACCTGCAGCGTTGTCTTGTCGAAGCTGAACAACTGCATAGGGTAGTTCTCCTGTATGTGGATTTACGAGGCCTACAGGTTTCATCGGTCCAAACAATGCCGTTTGTTTCCCACGTTGCATCATTACTTCGATAGGCATACATCCTTCGAAGTAGATTTCTTTTTCGAACTCCTTGACTTGTGCCACCTCAGCAGTAATCAAAGCCTCATAGAAAGCATCAAATTCCGCTTCGTTCATCGGACAATTTAAGTAAGCTGCTTCTCCTTTATCATAACGGGAAGCCAGATAGACCTTGCTCATATCGATGGAGTCCTTCTCTACAATCGGAGCTGCCGCATCGTAGAAATAAAAATACTCCTCTCCCATCAGTGTTTTGATCTGTTCTGACAAAGCTGGAGAAGTTAATGGTCCCGTTGCAACGACCACGATACCGTCCTGCGGGAGTTCCTGGAGTTCTTCATTAACGACCTCGATCAAAGGATGTTGATGAAGCGTATCTGTAATATGACCGGAAAATCCATCACGATCCACTGCCAATGCCCCACCAGCCGGAACAGCATGGCGATCTGCCGCACTCAGAACCAAAGAGTTTAGTATTCTCATCTCTTCCTTCAGTACGCCTACTGCATTCGTCAGACCGTTCGCGCGCAAGGAATTACTACATACTAATTCGGCAAATTTATCCGTATGATGCGCGGGTGTTTTTACAACCGGTCTCATTTCATATAACTTAACTGGCACTTCACGGCTTGCAATTTGCCAGGCAGCTTCGCTGCCCGCCAAACCTGCTCCGATGACCGTTACCTTTTGTAGTTCACTCACTTTTAAATCCCCCTGCTATCTTTGTTCTTAAGAAGTCTCTACACTCTCATCGCTCTCTTCCAGCATTTCGCTGTGATCGCAGACGGTACAGTTGAGCTTCGTTCCCTGTTTAGTACGTTTTTCGACCATTAGGCCACTGCAACTTGGACAAGGCTTAATGGACGGTTTATCCCAGGATACAAAATCACATTCTGGGTAGCGATCACATCCGTAAAAGACACGTCCTTTTTTACTTCGTCGTTCGACGACATGTCCCTCACCGCATGTAGGACAATTCATCCCGATATCCTTG
Organism: Paenibacillus sp. lzh-N1; assembly: GCF_002872435.1. Classification (NCBI taxonomy): domain Bacteria; kingdom Bacillati; phylum Bacillota; class Bacilli; order Caryophanales; family Paenibacillaceae; genus Paenibacillus; species Paenibacillus sp. lzh-N1. The sequence goes on from NZ_CP025696.1 coordinate 5,285,263, forward strand.
ACAATTGGCTTGGTGTTACGGCAATCCGGGAAAGCAGAGCAGGCCAGAAATTTACCAAAGCGGCCCAGCTTATACACCATGGGGCTGCCACACTTGTCACAGATGACGTCGGATACTTCATCCTTAATTTCAATTTCTTTCATTTCTTCTTCAGCCACTTCGAGACGCTTCTCGAATGACTCGTAAAAGTCACTCAACACCTTGACCCAATCACCTTCGCCTTCTTCGACGTGGTCAAGATCACCTTCCATATTGGCTGTAAATTCTACATTCAGAATCTCTGGAAAAAATTCTTCCATCTGCTCGATGACCAACTCTCCCAGCTCGGTAGGGAAGAATTTCTTCTCCTCAATAGCGACGTAACCGCGCTTCTGAATGGTTTCCAGCGTCGGTGCATACGTACTCGGGCGTCCTATACCCAATTCCTCCAGCGTCTTCACCAGTCGTGCTTCCGTATAGCGAGGAGGCGGTTGTGTAAAATGCTGCTTTGGTTCAACCGATTCCTTTTTCAGCTTATCGCCGGGTTGGAGTGGCGGCAACAGCTTATCTTCTTCGGTTTTACCGTCGTCATTCCCCTCCACATACACTTTCATGAAGCCTGGAAAGCGAACCTTTGAACCGGCTGCTCGGAATATCGCCTCGCCTGCTTCAATATCAACGGACAAAGTATCCATAATAGCGGAAGCCATCTGACTCGCCATAAAACGTTCCCATATCAGTTTGTACAATCGGAACTGATCTCTACTCATAAAAGGCTTAACAGTTTCCGGATCACGCAAGGCGGAGGTTGGACGAATCGCTTCATGCGCATCCTGAGCATTAGCCGACTTTTTTGAATACTGACGAGGACTTTCAGGCACAAAATCTTCGCCATATTTTTGAACGATGACCTCTTTCGCTTCCTCTTGAGCCGAAGTGGCGATCCGTGTGGAATCCGTACGCATATACGTAATCAGACCCACAGTCCCTTCTTTTCCTAAATCCACACCCTCATACAGCTGCTGCGCTACAGACATCGTTTTAGATGCCCGGAAGTTGAGCTTTCGAGCCGCCTCTTGCTGCAAGGAACTTGTTGTGAATGGAGGAGACGGATTGCGTAAACGCTCCTTCTCTTTCACATCGCGCACCTTGTAAGACGATTTTCCGATAGCTTCTAACACTTCTTGTACATCCGCTTCGCTAGAGAGCTCTTTCTTTTCGCCGTGTAGCTTATGGAATTTCGCTTCAAAAGTGCTGTCTTTAATAGCTAGTTTAGCTGTGATCGTCCAGTATTCTTCCGGTACAAACTCATTGATCTCGTTTTCCCGGTCCAGAATAATTTTCACTGCAACCGACTGTACACGCCCAGCAGACAGACCCTTCTTTACCTTTTTCCAGAGCAATGGACTTATTTTATAACCGACAAGCCGATCCAATATCCGTCGTGCCTGCTGCGCATTGACCAAATCCATGTTGATCTTGCGGGGGGTTTTAAAAGCATCTTTGACAGCCTGCTTCGTTATTTCATTAAACACTACACGACAATCCGCCGTATCGTCCAGTTCCAGCGCATGCGCCAGATGCCAAGCAATAGCCTCGCCTTCGCGATCCGGGTCAGCCGCCAGATATACTTTTTTTACTTTTTTTCGGGCATCCTTTAACTCTTTTAGTATTGAGCCTTTACCTCGAATGGTAATATATTTGGGATTAAAATCATTTTCAACCTCTACACCGATCTGGCTCTTAGGTAAATCCCTGATATGACCCATGGAAGCCTTGACGATATATTTGCTGCCTAAGTATTTGCCGATCGTCTTCGCCTTGGAAGGCGATTCCACGATGACGAGTGAATCCGCCATAGGCTCTTCCTCCTCTCATTACACACATGAATATGATAGACTTCCTGAAATGTGGTGAGCTATAGTTCGTTAATACGAGCTATAAATTCAACACATTTCAGAAAGTGGGGAAGGAGTAGGAATCCGCGATGCGAATAAACGCTAATTTCCCTCCACCTATGTTTAAAATTGAATTTTACGCATTTACTAACTAAGGATTTGACAAAAACAACGACTAAATAAGCTTGTATTTTGTGCCCGCTAGCTGAGCGATCCTTTTTTTTATGATTAACGATAACAGAACTGCGTGTAAAAGTCCAAAATCCCATGCCGTAGCATCAAGCAGTTCATCCAGTGTCATGGTTCCTTGTTCCAGCAGCAGCACTACGCGCTTTTCCTCAGAAGTCTCACTTTCTGATGCTTTGGAGACTTTCTTAAGATTAAGACTCTGTTCTCTATTGTATGAAGAAACCTGCCTTGTACGCAAATCTGCTTCATACTCCTCAATAATATCCGAAGCTTCAGTGACCGTTTTGGCTCCTTGCTTAATCAAGTTCAGTGTGCCTTTACTCTTCGGTGACGTAATGGGTCCAGGAACAGCAAACACATCTCGATTTGCCTCCAGCGCAGCATCCGCTGTAATCAAGGAACCGCTTCTAGCGTCTGCTTCTACAACGAGCGTCCCCTTCGTTAACCCGGCAATAATGCGATTACGTTGTGGAAACATCCCGGGATGAGACCTTGTACCTGGAGGATACTCCGATACGATTAGACCTTTACTAGCCATCTCTGCAAACAAAGAGGCATTTTGGGGAGGATAAATTTGGTCAATTGCTGTTCCAAGTACACCAATCGTGTTACCTCCCTGGCGCAGGGCTGTTTCGTGACAAATGCTGTCAATCCCTCTCGCCAATCCACTAACCACTGTAATCCCTGCATTACATAATTCCTCTGTTAGTATCTCCGCTGCTCTACGACCATACGCAGTAGGAACGCGAGTTCCTACCATGGCTACAGAACATGTGTGCAAAAGTGATTTATCCCCTTTTGTATACATCACCCAAGGAGGGTCAACTGTTTCCTTCATTAATAAGGGGTAATCTTCGTCCACATAAGTTACCGTACCAATATCACTGGATTGAATTCGCTGATATCGTTCATGCACCCATTCTTCATCGTAACACTCTGCCGCAATGCGTGCCTGTGTGGGACTTAAGCCTATCTCAATCCACTTTTGTTCGCTAAAATGCAGTAGCTCTTGCAATCGATAATCACTCGACCAAATACGCTGAATAGTTCTTCTTCCGATTCCCTCTAACTCATGTAGACCTAATAAAAGCCATCTTTCTTCCAAACTGTGGTTCCCCCATTCATGGAAGAGTGAACCCTTCCTTATTTTGTGGCACAACGGATCATTTTGCAAGCGTTTCCCTGATAAGCCTGTCTCAACACAAAAAAAAGCAACCTTTTCATCCCCTGTTTCAGAAGATAAAAAGGTTGCTTACCTTTCTTTCATTATACACTAGCCAGCAGCAAATTTCGATGTTGATTTACAGCCTGTATATTAATGAAGAAACACGATTTAATGTGTTGTACACAAGTTCAAAATACCACGTGCTTCCAACACACTTACCAGTGTCGAGCCCATTTCGGAAGGAGTCGGTGCCACCTTGATCCCGCAGGCTTCAAGCGTTGCAATCTTCTCTTTTGCCGTTCCTTTTCCGCCAGAAATAATGGCGCCTGCATGCCCCATCCGTTTGCCTGGAGGCGCAGTCACACCACCGATAAAACCAACGACTGGCTTCGTCATATTATCCCTGATCCACTCGGCAGCCTCTTCCTCGGCTGTACCACCGATTTCTCCGATCATAATGACAGCGTGAGTGTTGGGGTCCTCATTGAAGCGATGTAAAATATCGATGAATTCTGAACCTTTAACCGGGTCACCGCCAATACCAACCGCTGAAGATTGACCTATACCTCGAGTGGTTAACTGATGCACTGCCTCATAGGTCAAAGTACCACTACGTGACACAACGCCTACATGACCTGGCAGATGAATGTAACCTGGCATGATACCAATCTTACACTCTCCTGGCGTAATAACGCCCGGACAGTTAGGGCCAATCAAAACGGTCTTTTTACCTTCCATAAAACGTTTGACCTTGATCATATCAAGTACTGGAATCCCCTCTGTGATACAAATCACGAGGTCCAGTTCCGCATCCACAGCCTCCAAAATGGAATCCGCTGCGAAAGCCGGCGGCACGTAAATGACGCTAGCAGTTGCGCCCGTAGCTTCCTTGGCTTCGCTTACTGTGTTAAACACTGGCAGTTTGACCTGTTGTCCGTTTTCCAGTGTAATTTCTACCTCGGTGCCTCCCTTACCTGGAGAGGTGCCACCTACCATCTGTGTACCGTAATCAAGTGCACCTTTGGCATGGAACAACGCCGTTTTTCCCGTAATCCCCTGTGTAATCACCTTTGTATGCTTATCGACCAAAATACTCACGATCTTCACATCCCCTATCGTTTATTCGGCATATCGGAATGCAAACAGGCTATTGAACAAGTTCAACGATTTTTTGGGCACCATCGGCCATGGAATCGGCTGCCACAATATTCAAACCGGATTCCGCTAAAATCTGTTTGCCGAGCTCAACATTTGTCCCTTCAAGACGGACAACAAGCGGACGTGTCAGCCCCAACTGTCTGGCAGCCTCAACGACGCCGTTTGCAATGATGTCGCACTGCATAATCCCGCCGAAAATGTTGACGAAAATACCTTCTACCTTCGGATCGGACAAAATGATTTTGAACGCTTCGGTTACTTTTTCCGTCGTTGCACCGCCACCAACGTCCAGGAAATTGGCCGGATCACCACCGTAATATTTGATAATATCCATCGTGGCCATTGCCAACCCCGCACCATTGACCATACAGCCAATATTTCCGTCCAGAGCGATATAGCTTAGATCATATTTAGATGCCTCAATTTCCTTCTCATCTTCTTCATCCAAATCACGTAATTCCAAAATATCCTTGTGACGGAACAACGCATTAGAATCGAAATTCAATTTGGCATCCAGCGCCAGTACATTCCCATCACCCGTAACGACTAGGGGATTAATTTCTGCAATCGAACAGTCCTTGTCCACAAAAGCTTCGTAAAGCGCCAGCATAAACTTGACCGCTTTATTCACCAGCTCATTGGGAATATTAATCTCATACGCCAGCTTACGAGCTTGATGCACCTGAAGCCCAATGGCTGGATCAACAACTGCTTTAAAAATCTTCTCCGGAGTAGCCGCAGCCACCTCTTCGATTTCCGTACCGCCTTCTTCGGAGGCCATCAATACGATGCGTCCAGTCGCGCGATCCACGACAACGCCTACGTAATATTCTTTGCGAATATCACAGCCTTCCTCAATCAAAAGACGTTTGACCTCTTTACCTTCAGGTCCGGTCTGATGTGTCACTAGCACCTTACCCAAAATTTCAGAAGCAATAGTCCGCACCTCATCCAAGCCTTTGGCAACTTTTACGCCACCCGCTTTACCGCGTCCACCAGCATGAATTTGTGCTTTTACGACCGTAACAGCGCTTCCAAGCGATTCTGCCGCAGCAACGGCTTCTTCCACCGTGTAGGCAACCTTGCCGTTCGGTACAGCCACTCCGTACTGCTTTAATACTTCTTTACCCTGATATTCATGGATATTCATTCTGGAATCCTCCTATCAACATGACTGCAACAAGGGCGGTTCACAAGGAAATCTATACTAAACCTACATCATTGTAACATGTTTTTAAAACGCTTTCCTTATAATTCAACCTCATGAATTACAGTATTTTGATATCATTATCATTCCCAAAATCGAATGTTTGGATATTATTGGATTTTGCTTTTTAATACAAATTCACACAAAAAAGCACCTCCACAAAATGGGATTACCTAATCCTCATGAGAGGCACTTTATTTCATTAGACTTTAAATAGCATTTTTTCTTTCAGTTAAGAACAACTCATTCCGTAAATTCACAAGAGCAACCGAAAGTACCTGTTATGATTTTTCAATTTGTACATTCGCTTGATGAACACGATCGAGCAGATCATTAAACTGAAGCAGAAGTGACCCAAATTGATCATGAGTCATACTTGTTTTTTCCTGTATGCATCCTGGTACAGACAGGGCTTTATCCCGCAACGCTCTTCCCTCTGTCGTTAAAGAAATCAGCACCTTACGCTCATCTTGAGTGGAACGCTTCCGATCGATCAGCCCGGCATTCTGCAACCTCTTTAATAGTGGAGTTAGTGTGCCGGAATCCAAATATAACGCCTCACCCAATTCCTTCACTGTACACTCTTCACGCTCCCAGAGCACGATAAGTACCAAATATTGCGAGTACGTTACACCAAGCTTTTCTAGATAAGGCTGGTACAGCTTTGTAATCTCTCTGGAGCATGCATATATGGCAAAGCATAACTGATTATCAAGTTTCAACGCCGCGTGTTCATTGGAATTGTTTTCCATGCTGTCTAGTCACCTACTTTCGTCATTATTTTAGCACATTATATAGCAAAGTACATTCTAATTGCATAAAATACTTTACAAAAAATAATTATTTTGATAAATTAAATTGTGTAAAATACAAATTGAGCGAGAGGCAGTGATTGGATTATGATGACCATTCAACAAAAAATGTATGAAACAACAGTAAAAGCAGTTGGTGGACGTAACGGTTATATCGAGTCTTCTTCCCCTGAACTTCGTTTAGATATTGATACTCCAAAAGAGATGGGTGGCGCCGGCGGTACAGGTACGAATCCAGAGCAGCTATTCGCAGCAGGCTATTCTGCTTGCTTTGACAGTGCTTTAAATATGGTCGCTCGCATGCAACGTGTTAAACATGAAGGTACCGAAGTCACAGCTACGGTCCATTTTGGCAAAGTCGAAGACGGCGGCTTCGGAATCGGAGTAAACCTCGACGTTCTGGTCAAAGGCGTTGATCATGAAACTGCGGTAAAACTGGTGGAAGGCGCACATGAACAATGTCCATACTCCCGCGCTACCCGCGGTAATATTGAAGTGAAGCTGAACGTTTTGTAACATAGAGTTAGAATGAATTTCACAACAAGCCCCTCAACCATATTGGTCGAGGGGCTTGTTGTTTTTCCATCAAGTAACATGGGAGATGATGCATAATCGTATATACGAAATTGATATACTCATAGTATAATCACTATTGTCATAATCTTTTTTGCTTCTCCAGGTCTTTTTGCCTGGAGCTTTTTTTTGTCCTTATTTCCGTTTTCTCTCGTATACATACCCTTTGGAAAAACTTTTTCATAAAAATGATGTACTGTATCTGCTATTTTATTGCCTTTTTACATTTCGGGAAAATTGGAATTTGCTCTATCCATCTGGCGGTATTGAATAGCTTCAGCCACATGTGAAGTCGTAATTTTCTCTGACTCCTGTAAGTCTGCAATGGTGCGGGACAGCTTGAGAATTCGATCATACGCACGCATGCTTAAACCAAGTGCATCCATCGTCTGGTCAAGCAACTCCGCTGCATTTTGTTCTAAAACCGCATATTTACGCAGCATCTGACCGGACAGCTCACTATTCCATGAAAAAGGAAGCTTGCTGTATCTGCGGATTTGTATTGCTCGAGCAGCCAACACCTGCTTTCTCATATCAGCAGACGACAGTGATTCTTTTTCCTCCCGCCAATCCTTCGGTTGTGAGACCTCAAGCTGAAGATCAATTCGATCCAGCAATGGACCGGAAATACGTGAGCGGTATCGAGCTACTGCTGCAGGTGAACAGGTACAGCGCTGATGTTCCGTGTTATTACCGAAAAAGCCACAGTGACACGGATTCAAAGAAGCTGCAAGTAAAAAATGCGCCGGATACTTAAACACTGCACGTGAACGACTGATTGTAACATGGTGGTCTTCCAGAGGCTGCCGCAGCACTTCTAGTACATGACGGCTAAACTCAGGCAGCTCATCGAGAAATAAAATCCCTCGGTGTGCAAGACTGATTTCTCCTGGTTTGGGTATGCCTCCTCCGCCCACCAATCCAGCAGCAGAGATCGTATGATGAGGCGCACGGAAGGGACGAACATGCATAAGATGAGTCGATGAGTCCTTCCATTTTCCTGCTGCACTGTATACCTTGGTCACTTCTAGCGACTCCTTTTCAGTCAAAGGCGGCAGGATAGAGGGCAACCTGCGGATGAGCATCGTTTTTCCAGCACCCGGCGGTCCCATAAGAAGAATATTATGCATTCCTGCTGCAGCGATAACTAACGCACGTTTGGCGTGTAGCTGACCCAATACATCGCTGTAATCCTCCATATTACTGATTAGCGCTTCTTGCTCACACAACGGTATATGCTCTGCTCGGGGTAAATGGTCATAGGAATGGATTATGACTTGTTCACTAGCAGTACAATTTTGATTGGTCACTTGGCCGTCCGGGGTGGCTTGTGCATGATCATTAACCGGGATAAGATCCACCAGATGGCGTATAGCGTAAATACGTATATCCGCAATTAGACGAGCCTCGCTTGCGTTTTCTTGAGGAAGCAGCACGGAATCGAATCCTTCTCGCTTGGCCAGATCAACCATAGACAACACCCCATTTACAGGACGAATGCTGCCATCCAGTGCCAGCTCGCCAATAAACAGCGTTCGTTCCCCTACTGGTAAGACAACCTGTCCACTGGTTGTCAGCAAGCCTAAAGCGATAGCAAGATCGAAAGATGAGCCTTCCTTACGCAAATCTGCAGGAGCTAAGTTAATCGTGACACGCTGGGACGGATATTTGAAACCGCAGTTTTTGATTGCTGCTCTCACACGTTCTACTGCCTCTCGAATCGCTGAATCCGGCAATCCGATAATCGCGGTCTGAGGCAAGCCATTGGACAAATCAGTCTCAACTTCGATCAGAACGCCATCTATCCCATATAGACAAGCTCCATGTAATTTTCCATACATATCAAAAAAGCACCTCTCCTCATATTGAAATGTCCCTCTATGGGAATCATTGCCTATATGAAAAAAGGTGCTTCCAAATTTTCATTTATTGCATATATAATATTCTAAATTTAGCTCTCAACCCTAATTTCAAATCCTCAACTAAGCTTATCTGACGACAGATTATTTGTCAATTAAGGTATAGCTTATCGACTGCTGGAGTACGTGGTCTTGATTCCGGGGCTCGCCCAAATCAAGCTTGGACAGCACTTCAACTAGCGCAGCATCCTCCTGAACAGGAACACCATGTTCTTTGGCTTTTTCTAAAATGCTATCCGCAATGCGGCCGCTCCCCTTGGCAACGACGATCGGCGCTTCGCTCTCACCAGGCGTATATTTAAGGGCGACCGCCTTCTTCATGGAAGGAGAAGAAGGTTCCAAGGGCTCTCCTGCGGATGAGCATCGTTTTTCCAACACCCGGCGGTCCCATAAGAAGGATATTATGATACATTGTCACGCATTGAAAAACCAAGTAATATCAAGGATTTGGCGATACTAAACAGTTTTTCTTTCGGCGGGAGATTGCTTTTTTCTTTTAGGCTCTATTAAACACATATGTGATTTTCTTATAATTTCATAAATACTATCAATTTAAAATTTATCAGGAACGATGTATTGTCGAGTTTACTTTCCACGATGATGTAACTCTAAAAAGAAGACAAGTAAGCCGTCTCCCTTTGGGTCGGCGCGAAGAGAAGAAACCGAAGGCTAGGTAAGTCTGATGAGAAATTGAAGGATCAAAAAAAATCCTGAGATGTCAGGACTTTTTTTGATCTGAGCGCTGCCCGAATTCGACATTTTATTTCCGCGTAGTGGCGGGAGTTTTCAGTTTTCACCCGTGAGAAGTGCGTTTGGCAGGTCTGAACGATTAGAAAACCACGACTGAAAGTCGTATATTGAGGGGACTACCCCAGCCAGTATTCCCACGTACAATTACTATACCGTCGTCATGCGGAACGACGTTATGGATCGTCATGGTAGCAGCTCCTTGAAACGGCTTAACTTGACCGCCAAAAATACCAATTTCCGTGATCGAGACAAGTACCCTACTTGAGGAATTAACAAACCCAGCCAGGTTCAAGCGACTTTGGAACAAATTCGGACCTACATTGTTGAGACTAAAAATGAATGCGGTACCTGCTTTAGTTCTTAGGCGACGCGTAGGTTTCAGAATTTTTCTAGAAGAATTTACTTTTCCCATTCGAATCAACTTCCCTTCTTTTTTGATAATATAGAATATGCTAGTTTTTATAGAATCGAAACAGACAAACGGATTGGAAAAAGTGACTATCTTTATCACTAGGCAATAAAAAAAGCCCCGCGATGTCAGGGCTATGGTCTAAAACTTGATTGAAGTGAGCGAACGAAAAACGACAGAGAGCTGCTCGGATTGCCACGCTACAAATGAAGATCAAGGAACTCCGTGAGAACGAATAGAATTACCGAGAGCTGCACGATTAGAGAAGATCCGCTGACCGTAAATTTGACGCTTTTATGGATCAGCAGAATATTATGCATTCTTGCTGCAGCGATAACTAACGCACGTTTGGCGTGTAGCTGACCCAATACATCGCTGTAATCCTCCATTATTACTGATCAGCGCTTCTTGCTCTTGCAACGGTATATGCTCTGCTTGGGATAATGGTCATAGGAATGGATTATGACTTGTTCATTGGCAGTACAATTTTGATTGGTCGCTTGGCCGTCCGGTCAGAACGCCATCTATCCATATAGACAAGCTCCATGTAATTTTCCATACATATCAAAAAAGCACCTCTCCTCATATTGAAATGTCCCTCTCGGGAATCATTGCCTATATGAAAAAGGGTGCTTCCAAATCTTCATTTATTGCAAATATAATGTTCTAAATTAGCTCTCAACCCTAATTTCAAATCCTCAACTAAGCTTATCTGCCGACAGATTATTTGTCAATTAAGGTTAGCTTATCGGCTACTGGAGTACGTGGTCTTGATTCCGGGATAACTTCAGGATAGCCTGCATATATCATTCCAATTACCTTCTCACCTGGTTGAATTCCCAAGCAATCACGGAATTTAGGCGAATACAGAAATGGTTTTGTCACCCAAAACGTTCCGATCCCTTTGCTCCATGCAGCAAGCATAAAGTTTTGAACAAGCGCACTGACTGCTGCAAAATCCTCATCCCAAACCGCTTGACGCGGATCTTCTTCCATCACCACTAAAAGCTGAATCGGGTTGTGCAGAATTCCACTCTCAAACTTGTTGTCTTTACCAATATCGGCTGCAATGGCTTTTGCAAGCTTTTTCCGTCCCTCACCAGCAAACAACAGAAAACGCCACGGCTCACGCATTTTATGATTAGGAGCCCATACAGCGACGTTCAGTAGTTCTTTAATCGTATCTACCGGGATAGAGTCAGGTTTAAATCGTTTAATCGTCCGGCGTTCCTGAATTACATCTATGACATGTTCACTAAAGGTATGCTTTGTCACGTAAATCCTCCTTCACAGGTACAACGACTAGATATTCATTATAGAATGAAAATGATAACTATTCTCAATAAAATATACCTGCAGCTTTCCTTTCTGTCAACCTGTACATATGAATTCAGTCCTGTGTTCCAACATCCAAAGAAGTTCTTACTTTTTTAAAAGGCATCTATAAAATGGTCCGTAACAACAGCCGTTTCAGCAGATAATCGTACAGAAATCATATCAAAACGGATTGGAGATTCTCCCATTCCGTTCATATGCAAGTATACTGCGGCTGTTTGGCGAACCTGGGTTATTTTACGTGCAGTAACTGATTCGGCTGGTGTTCCATATTTAGAGCTGCTTCGGCTACGTACTTCAATAAATACGAGTATGTGCTCCTGCTTGGCAATCAGATCTATTTCTCCACTACGGCATCGCCAATTGCGCTCCAAGATACGATAACCCAAGTTTTCTAAAAACAAAGCCGCGGCTTCTTCGCCCATCGCTCCTTTGGCTTTCCGCTGGTCCTTGCCTCTAGTCTTCATTTCATTTCCCATCACCAGTCATCCCTTGGAGCAAGCCGATCCATTTGATATATATAGGTTAGCACCTCTGCTACCAACTGATAGAGTTCAGCAGGGATTTGCTCGTCCAAATCAAGTTTGGACAGCACTTCAACCAGCGCAGCATCCTCCTGAACAGGAACACCATGTTCTTTGGCTTTTTCCAAAATGCTATCCGCAATGCGGCCGCTCCCCTTGGCAACGACGATCGGCGCTTCGCTCTCACCAGGTGTATATTTAAGGGCGACCGCCTTCTTCATGGAAGGAGAAGGAGATTCCAAGGGCTCTTTCATATTTTAAGATCGACTCCTTTGTACGGCTGAGGCACATAGCTTTGTACCTCTGAAGAGGCGGGGCTGCTCTGTTCAGCCCTTGTGGGCATAGGCTCGGTACGCAGTGTTAGAAGTTGGTAGCCTAGCGACTCCAGCGCGGTACGAATGGACTCACGCCCACTCGTTAATAGCGAAGCCGCCCATTCCTGATCATTATGAAGCTTGAGACTTACAATCCGATCTACAACCTGCACATCCACCAGCGTCGGACCAAGTCCCTTCATGTCCAAATCAAACCAAAGTCGACAGTTGGAGGCATCCAGCTCTCCGCGCTTGCCACGGCGGGACTGAATCTGGATTGTAGCTGTTTCGCGACCGTCCGGTCCAATAAACGGTATAAACATGTGCACTTGTGCAAAAGGCGCCGTTCGGTCTGTATTTAGCAGCAGCTGCTGGCCTGTCAGGTGCTGTACAACCTGCTGAGCCGCCTCTTTCAAAGCGGGCGGCAGGTCGTCGCTGCTCATTAACTGGAGCAGCGCTCCTTTAACGGTGTCTGCGGCCGCTGACACGGAGTTGTCTGAGGTAGCCGCTAAACCTGGCAGCGTCTGCGACACTCCCTCAGGCGGCTCCGTACGTGCCGCCGCCCCTTGCGCGAGCTGCGCAGTCGAGCGGTGTACCTGCTGCTCGTGCTCTGCACCGAGCAGCTTCAGCACACGGCCTACCCACGGATCCTCCGTGGGGCTGAGCTGCATGCTGGGCGCCGCAGACTGTGAAGCAGTGGCATCCGCAGTCCGCGAAGCGCCAGCCGCTGGCTGCGTTACCTCTGCTGAGGACTGATCTGGCGCAGCCGTGCTCAGTTCGGGTGGCACTGCTGCACGCAGCTCTTGCAGCAGGAGGCGCAGCCGCTGAAGCGGCGCCTCTAGTACAGCAGCGTTGCCCGCCGCGGAGGGCGGCGCAGAGCCAGCGGCTTGCTGTGCGGAAGGACGGTCTGCCATGACTGCGTTTAAGGCAGACTTCGTCCCCGTAGGCTCTGCCGTGGCCGGAGTTGGAGCACCATCGGCATCCTTAAGCTGCGTACCTGCCGCAGTAGCTTGCTGTTGTTGCTCCGCTTTGACGCGGGAGCCGTTTAATGCATCAGCAGCGCCCGATTCAGGCGCATTGGCACCAGCATCCAATACCAATGTCGCTCCTCGCCCGCTAACTGCTTGCGGTTCTTCTGAAGCAGTCCCGTTGGATGCAAATGCAGTAGATCCCGCCGAAGTATCCGAATCTGTAGCCAAAACACTCGCTTCGCTTACTGTAGCAGCGAGATTGGCTGCCTGAGTCCCTTTTAACAATTCCTTGCCGCCTGTGACTTGTTGTCCTGTTTCTGCCTGTTTTGTAGTAGCAGAGGCAGAAGCATCCTTGGACAATGTTAAAGCTTGGCCTTCCTGTCCATCTGCAATCACCACAGAAGAAGTGCCTGTTGGACTAACTGACGTTCGGTCAGTGCTTTTTATTGCGGTTGCTTCCCCTACTGAACGGTCAGTAGGCGTTCCCTGTCCTTGCTGCTTTAACACCGCTTCAAGTTCTTGCTCCAACGATGACAACAAATCATTTAAAGGAGGCCCAAACATCGTTTGACGCAATCCATTTATGCTTTCGGCCGTTAATGGAAGTCCCCGCTGAAAGGCAACTGCCGCTGCCTGCACAAACGTTCCCAATTGTACATTGCCGCTTTGCTTCGACAAGGCTTCTTGCAAAGAAGCCGCATTTTCCGATGTCAACGGCACACCATTCTTTTGCATTGCCTGTATGAGCTCCCTGTTTTGAGCTGTATCCGGCAGTCCCACCGATTTCAATACGTCTGTCAGCGCTACGGTTTGCTGTGGCATATTGGCAGCATCATTCAGAGGCTTAAGCACAGTCATTCCGCTGGAAGAAGCCGGTTGTACCTGAAACGTTGCAGTCTGTCCAGGTTGAAGAGGGGTCTCCAGCTTTGCCCTGACTTGAGAACCCTGTATTTGCAATACAGCCTCGTCACCGTCCTCAGACACCTTTAATACGACTCCTCTTACGACCTGGCCTGGCTGCATATCAAGTTTTTTTGCCTCTCCCGCCTTCACATCTCCAAGTAATCCCCGGAATACAGATCCGATGTTCATACCGCCCCTCCTCTCACTCTGCCCCTATTCAAAAGGGTCTGTAATATTAGATATACTTTATATCGGTATTGTCCTGATTCATAATAAGTATCTACAGATCAAACAACGTCGGTTGCTCAGTCAACAAATTGCCTAAAAAGCTGCGTCTATGCATTTCTGTAGGTCCTAGCGCCAAAATTTGTTCTCTATGCAACTTGGTAGCATAACCTTTATGTATACCAATCCCATATTCCGGATATTTCGCATCCCATTCACCTTTGCATAGCCGATCACGAGTCACCTTGGCGATGATAGAAGCTGCCGCAATAGACTGACTGTTCGCATCTCCCTTAATGATGGATAGCTGAGGAATAGGTACATCTACCTTTTCTGCATCCACAAGTAAATAATCAGGAGACACATGTAAAGCCTCAACAGCCTTTTTCATAGCTAAACGAGCCGCTTGTTTAATATTGATTTCATCAATCATCCGCGCGTCTACATGACCAACTCCTACAGCAATTGCCTTCTCCATAATCAGTTCGTAGTAGGCTTCTCTTTTCTTGTCCGTCAATTTTTTGGAATCGTCTACCCCCTCCAATAACTCACCAACTGGTAAAATGACTGCTGCCGCCACAACATCTCCAAACAGACATCCACGCCCTACCTCGTCAATACCTGCAATCCGCTCACAAGATTGTTCCCAGCATTTTTTTTCATAGTGTAGCATGTCCTTTACTGCGTTCTCTTTAGCGTCCATATTCAATACCTGCCCATCTTTACGTAGTTTAAGCTTCATCATGCCGTAGCTCTAACAATTGAATTCAGCTTACCACAGACCTCTACTGTTCAAAACCCTTTTCTATCTACCTTTACATACCAAAAAACCTTCCTCCTCTCCGGAGAGATGGGGAAGGTTCTTCCTTGCCACAAAATGCAATGTTCTGTATCAGATGTACCAGCTCTATCAATATGGTGCTTCTAAACTGAATCGTCCCAGCTTCCCTGCACGTAGCTCACGCAAAATAATTTTTGACGCCTTTTCGAGATCTACACGTCCACCACTAACAATACAGCCACGCTTACGTCCGATAGCCTCCATAACGCTCACAACATCATCTGGATTTTCTGTATCCTCAGGGCGTTCGGTAAGCTCAAAGCGCTCTGCCATGGCATCCCAATAATATTGGACAAGATATTTTGTCGCGAAAAAGGCAATGTCCTCTACATTTAAAATTTCTTCCTTGATCGCGCCTGTAACTGCTAGACGATAGCCGACGTTCTGATCCTCAAATTTAGGCCACAAAATACCTGGTGTATCCAGCAACTCAATTTCTCCGGTCTTGATCCACTGTTGTGCCTTCGTTACTCCGGGGCGATCACCCGTAGCTGCAATATTACGTCCTGCCATTCGGTTGATCAATGTCGATTTGCCGACATTCGGAATACCGACAATCAAAGCACGTATAGGACGCGGATTCATTCCCTTCGAAATCTGCCGGTCTATTTTTTCCTTAAGCAACTGCTTGGCCTGAATCGGAATTTCTTTGAGCCCCGTCCCTGTCGTGGCATCCACCGGAAAGGCTACATGCCCCTGTTCCTTAAAGTAGGCAATCCATTGCTGTGATACTACAGGGTCCGCCAAATCTGCCTTGTTCAAAATAATCATTCGCGGCTTGCCTTGCAAAATATCATCAATCATTGGATTTCGGCTGGAAAGCGGCAACCGAGCATCAATCAGCTCAATAACCAAATCAATCAGCTTTAATTTTGCTTCAATTTGGCGGCGCGCTCTGGTCATGTGACCAGGAAACCATTGAATCGTCACCGTCATCACCCCATTGAGCGTAACTCCTACTTTCACCCTTAGGGTCATAGTTAGGATTACGGCAGCTATGCTGCTTATTAGTTATTTCTAGTGGTTAATCCACTGCATATCCTTCACAGGCCAAAAAATGACATCAGCCCGGCCCACGACTTCCTTCAAATCAATATATCCAATCATCCGACTGTCTGTACTATTGGAACGGTTATCGCCCATAACAAAAATATGCCCTTCTGGCACTTTTCCATCCTTAAACTTTTCATTTGGAAAATTGGTAAACTTGTTGTAAAGTTCTCCATTTTGATGTGCTTCTTCCAAAGGAGCCTTGAGATAAGGTTCTTGAATCGGCTTACCATTTACTGTAATCGTGTCACCTTCTACCTTGACCGTATCACCCGCAACGGCAATGACGCGCTTGATGAAGTCTCTTTTTTCTTCCGGGACATGGAACACGATCACTTCACCCGGTTTAGGAGCACGAAAATCATACAAAATCTCATTTACAATGACGCGTTCTCCGGTATGAAAGTTAGGCTGCATTGACGGGCCATCCACAATAAAAGGCTTAAAGAGAAGCCAGCGGATTAAAAAGACAAGCACTAACGCAATAATGATGGCCTTGAGCCACTCAAAAATCTCATTTTTTGGTTTACGCTTGGGCGTACCATCCTGATCAGTTGGCTGCTGCACAGCTCCTTGTCCTACTTCTTGCTCCATAGCTCACTGTCCTTTCTTTACGGTCAATAATCCACAGTTCCCTATGTACGTAGAAAAAACGAAAGGAGCTTGTAACCAAGCCCCTTTCGTTATTCGTTGTATTAACGACGAATTTCTTTAATTCTCGCTGCTTTACCGCGCAGTTCACGAAGATAATAAAGCTTCGCACGACGCACTTTACCACGGCGAGCCACTTCGATTTTATCGATTTTTGGGGAATGAAGCGGGAAAGTTCTTTCCACACCTACACCGTAAGAAATTTTACGAACTGTAAAAGTCTCACTGATTCCACCACCACGGCGTTTAATTACTACACCTTCAAACAACTGGATACGCTCACGAGTTCCCTCGATAACTTTCACGTGCACTTTCAAAGTGTCACCAGGACGAAAGTTAGGCAGATCTTTACGCAGTTGTTCTTCAGTAATCGCTTGGACGATATTCATCTATGACTCCCTCCTTCCGTACAGGTGTTCATGTTTCTTCTGGAAACTCTTCCGTTTCCTTCATCATCCACAGAGGACCACCGTATTACACACAACAGATGTATTGTATCATGGAGGTTACCGCATTGCAACAACAAAAAGGGATTTGACCAAACATTATTTAATTGACTTCATTATAAAACAGGTCCCTGCCTGCTTTCAAATCCACTCATGTTAATAGTGCTTTATCGCTTGTCCCTCGAACTGTCCGATTGGTGCTGCTCCTCAATCCACGCGCGCTCCTTGCTTGTCAGTTCAGCCTGTTCCAGCAAGTCCGGTCGACGTTCCATCGTACGACGTAACGCCTCTTGTCGTCTCCAAGAGTCAATATTGACATGATGCCCTGATAAGAGTACATCCGGCACTTTCCAGCCACGAAACTCAGCAGGCCGAGTATAATGTGGGTATTCCAACAGTCCTGTACTAAACGAATCTGTTACCGCACTCGTTTCATTACCCAACACTCCTGGTAACAACCGTGTCACACTATCAATGACGACCATGGATGGTAGCTCGCCACCAGTCAATACATAATCTCCGATCGAAAGCTCATCCGTCACCAGATGCTCTCGAATACGCTCATCATAACCCTCATAATGTCCACATATAAAAATAAGATGGTCCTCTTTGGCAAGCTCTTCCGCTTTTTTTTGCGTAAAAGTCTCTCCTTGTGGACACATCAAAATAATACGCGGAGTTTTTATGTCTGCGTTATGTTCGGCATCTTCATCTCCAATACCTTCAACGGCAGCTTCAAATGTTGATTGCTCTGATTTATCCAACAGCGCTTCCACGGCAGCAAAAATAGGGTCTGGCTTCAAAACCATGCCGCCTCCACCACCATAGGGCGTATCATCCACTTGCCCATGCTTGTTGCCGGCATACTGGCGAAAATTAACCGCTTGCAGTGATACAATCCCCTTATCCCTTGCTTTTCCCAGAATGCTTGCATTAAAAACGCCATCAAACATCTCTGGAAACAGGGTCAGTACATCCACCCGCATTACAGCAGACCTTCCATTAATCGTACTGTAACCCGTTTTTCGCGCACGTTTACATCCAAAATAACATCCTCTATATACGGCAATAGCAGTTCCTTACCTTTAGGCATTTGGACTACCCATACATCATTCGCTCCCGGTGTCAAAATTTCTTTTACCTCACCGAGCTTAGTTCCGTCTTCCGTTACTACTTCCATACCGACTACTTCATGAAAGTAAAACTCGTTTTCTTCCAATTCTCCTAACCGTTCAGCAGAGACCTTTAACAAAGTACCTTTATATTTCTCAACATCATTGATGTTGTGATATTCCTTAAATTTTACGACAACCATATTTTTTTGAAAACGAGCTGTTTCTACAGTTACGGGAATCGGTGCTTTGCCATCTGCTGGAACAATCAATAGCTCGCTGCCTTTGGCAAAACGATCCTCAAGAAAATCAGTTGTCGTTAATATTTTTAGCTCACCGCGAATTCCATGTGTATTCACAATTTTCCCGACATTAAACATTTGCTGCATCGTGTTCCTCCTGCATATAATCGGCTCCGCTCCATATCATCTTCATCATGTACGAAAAAGGGTTAGGACATACATCCTAACCCCCTTTCGTATATCTTTAAGATATGATGTCTACGGTAACCCGTTTATCCATCTTAACGGCTGCTGATGCAACCACAGTGCGAAGCGCCTTGGCGATACGTCCCTGCTTGCCAATGATCTTGCCCACATCCTCAGGATGTACACTAAGTTCATACACTACAAGTCGATCCTTCTCCAAGGTCTTCACGGTCACATCATCCGGATGATCGACTAAAGCCTTAGCAATGATTATCACTAATTCTTCCATGGTTGACCCTCCGTATCAGCACCTTATTTCTGTGTTTTAAGCTCATGAAACTTTTTCAACACGCCCGCTTTGCTAAGCAAGTTGCGAACAGTGTCGGATGCTTGTGCACCATCTTGCAACCATTTCAGCGCTTTATCTTCATCAATTTTTACAACCGCTGGTACTGTAATAGGGTTGTAGTAACCGATTTCTTCGATAAAACGACCGTCACGCGGGGAACGGGAATCAGATACCACGACGCGATAGAAAGGAGCTTTATGTGCACCCATACGTTTCAGACGAATACGAACTGCCACGAAAATTCACCTCCTTCAAAAAGTAGACTGTATATTGCTATCCTATAACTCCAAAGGCCTATCGACCTTTTAGCGGAAAGGAAACTTCATACCTTTGCCCATACTCTTCAGCTGTTTCAGAGCCTTGTTTTTGCCACCCTTAGGACCCATCATATCTGAGAACTGCTTCATCATACGGCGCATTTCGTCAAATTGCTTAATGAGACGATTTACCTCAGCCAGCGATGTTCCACTGCCTACAGCAATCCGCTTGCGACGACTATGATTAATCATGTCTGGGTTTTGCTTTTCCTGTGTAGTCATCGAATGAACGATAGCCTCAATCCGGCCCATCTGTTTGTCATCCACTTTGATGTCTTTCATTTGCTTCATGTTGCCCATACCAGGAATCATATCGAGAATCTGGTCGATTGGGCCAAGCTTCTTAACCTGATCCATTTGCTCCAGAAAATCCTCGAAAGTAAACTCGGCATTGCGCATTTTCCGTTCCATTTCCTTCGCCTTATCCGCGTCGATATTGGACTGCGCTTTTTCAATCAGGGACAGCATGTCACCCATGCCTAAAATCCGTGAAGCCATCCGCTCAGGGTGAAATGGCTCCATTGCATCCAGCTTTTCACCCAATGTAGCAAACTTGATCGGGCATCCTGTCACAGCTTTAACCGACAAGGCCGCGCCCCCACGAGTGTCGCCGTCCAGCTTTGTCAGTACAACTCCCGTTAACTCAAGGCTATTGTTAAAGTGCTCCGCAACGTTAACTGCATCCTGTCCTGTCATGCTATCTACAACCAGCAGAACTTCATCCGGCTTGACATTAGTATGAAT
The DNA here is from genome assembly GCF_002872435.1 of Paenibacillus sp. lzh-N1. NCBI lineage: Bacteria > Bacillati > Bacillota > Bacilli > Caryophanales > Paenibacillaceae > Paenibacillus > Paenibacillus sp. lzh-N1. The sequence goes on from NZ_CP025696.1 coordinate 5,305,532, forward strand.
CTGGCGCAACTCTTCCATCAGTTCTTCATCAACATGAAGACGACCGGCAGTATCTATAATAACGTAGTCATTACCATTATCCTTAGCATGCTGCAAACCCTGTTTTGCGATTTCCACCGGGCTTGTCTGATCTCCCAATGTAAATACAGGTGCGTTAATCTGCTCACCGAGAATCTGAAGCTGCTTGATCGCGGCAGGTCTGTAAATATCACCAGCTACAAGCAATGGACGATGGTTTTGCTTTTGCAACAACTTCGCTAGTTTACCTGACGTCGTCGTCTTACCTGCGCCCTGGAGACCCACCATCATAATGACTGTAGGCGGTTTGTTTGCTTTGGCAAGCTTGGCCTGACTGCCACCCATCAACTCAGTCAATTCCTTGTTTACAATGTCGATGATGACCATGCCTGGCGTAAAGCTGTCCATCACTTCCTTACCAACGGATTTCTCCTTTACCTTGGCAATAAAGTCCTTTACAACCTTGAAGTTAACGTCCGCTTCAAGCAAAGCCAATCGCACTTCACGCATCGCCTGAGCTACATCATCCTCAGACACTTTTCCTTTGCCGCGCAGTTTACTGAATACATTTTGCAAGCGAGTCGATAATCCTTCAAATGCCATACTTTCGCACCTCCTTGTCTACCAGGGTTGTTAGTTCTTCATTTATATATCCTACAATTCCTGCAGGCGATTTACAATTTGTTGGACATGTTGCAATGTATCCTTATCGGGCTTACTAACTTTACCGAATGCATCATATAATGTCGCATTCAGTTCCTCTAAATCTTGGATTCTACGTTCATGCTTACTTAGCAATCCAAGCTTTTCCTCATACATTTCTAATACCTGTTCAGCACGTTTAATATGTTCATAGACTGCCTGACGGCTAATTTGAAATTCCGATGCAATTTCCCCTAAAGAAAAATCATCATGGAAGTAATATTTTAAAAACATCTGTTGCTTCTCTGTAAGTAGAGGTTCATAGAAGTCAAACAGTCGGTTAATCCGGTTTGTCTTTTCCAGCCGATTCTCCTGACTCATCGTGTATACCTCCATCGTCAAGGAAAAACACTTTACAGTTCTTTTCAACGTTCCTTATCATACATAAAAGAAAAGAAGATGTCAAGCGTTATCCCTTGTCATACAAAAAAAAGCCGATCCACTGCCCTTAAACGGGAGAATAGATCGACTTTTTTGCCCCTCTCACTCAAACCCTTACCGGAGTAAGATACAACAGAATAGCTAGAAAATGAAGTATGCTGCCTGCTAAAACAAACAGATGCCAGATCGCATGGTGATACGGAAATGCTCGCCACACATAAAAAATTGTGCCCAGCGTATACATAAGACCACCCACGAACAATAGCGTCATCCCTCCGGCGGGAACAATGGCCATCAGCGGATTCCAGGCAATTGTAATGAGCCAGCCCATTATAATGTAAAACACAGTAGACATAAACAGGAAGCGTTTGGTGAAGAACGCCTTGAACAGTACACCAAACAAAGCGATCCCCCAAATCACCCCAAATAGCGTCCATCCCAGAGTACCTCGCAAAGCAACGAGCATAAAAGGGGTGTAGCTACCTGCAATGAACAGGTAAATACAAGAATGATCGAATATTTCGAACAAATCCTTCAATTTTCCTTCACGCAGGCTATGAAGCAACGTGGAATTGGTATACAGCAACAGCATTGTAATCCCGTAAATTGTAAAGCTTACGACATGCCAAGCAGTTCCTTTCATGCTAGCAAAAACAATGAGTAGCACAAGCGCTGCTACACTTAAAACGGCTCCAATACCATGTGTAATCGCGTTAGCTACTTCTTCCCGGCGGGAATAAGTATAGGTGTTTGCCATCGTTTTTCACCCGGCTTCCTGAGTAATATTTTTATACAAGAAATTTATCCGGCATCGTCAAACCTTTTGCTTTCATTATACAATTGGGCGGACTTACGCGGCAACAGGAGCACTGCTTAGTCCCAGACTTATAAGCAAGTCTAATCAAACGGATTAGTTCTGCTCTTCCTCGCCAGCTTCGACAGCCTCTTCTTGGATCAAACCGGCGAACAATGCATGAACAAATTGTTCTGAATCAAACGGTTGAAGATCATTCACTTTTTCACCTAAGCCCACCAGCTTAACAGGCAAATTCAATTCCTGACGGATAGCAACAACAATCCCGCCCTTTGCTGTTCCATCCAATTTTGTCAGTACCAGACCGGTTACGCCGCTCTTCTCACCAAACAGCTTGGCTTGGTTAAGTGCATTTTGTCCAGTCGTCGCATCAAGTACCAACAACACTTCATGAGGAGCGTCTGGAATTTCACGCTGGATAACGCGGAAAATCTTGTTCAATTCTTCCATTAGATTGCTTTTATTTTGAAGACGTCCTGCTGTATCGCATAACAAAACATCTACTTGACGCTGCTTGGCAGCCTGTACGGCATCAAACATAACCGCAGCTGGATCAGAACCAGATTGCTGTTTGATGACCTCTACACCTGCCCGTTGGCCCCAAACCTCCAACTGTTCAATCGCGCCCGCCCGGAATGTATCTCCAGCAGCCAACAATACTTTTTTGCCCTCTTGTTTAAAACGATGAGCCAACTTGCCAATGGTCGTTGTTTTTCCGACTCCATTGACGCCTACGAATAGAATGACCGTAATCCCGTCTGGATTCATTTTGAGCTGACTATTGTCATTCCCCCGCAGCAACTCAGACAGCTTTTCCGACAGTACAGGCTGTAACTCGGACGCATCCTCGATTTTGCGTTTTTTCACTTCTCCCCGCAAGTCTTCAATGAGGTTCATAACGGTATTGACGCCTACGTCCGCTCCGATCAGAATTTCTTCCAGTTCCTCGTAAAATTCCTCATCAATTTTTTTACGGCGAATCATCAGGTCCGTTACTTTTTCGACGAAACCTTTACGTGTTTTTTCTAAACCGTCTTTGAACTGCTTTGTGACCGATTCCGTTTTACTTGCGATGCTTTCCTTCAATTTTCTAAAGAAACTCATGGATTCCCTCCGTTGATCTGAAAGTATGTTATTTGATGTCAGGCAATCTCAGCTTCATCGTTGTCCAGCTTGACAGATACGAGTTTAGAAACCCCGCCTTCTTCCATCGTAACCCCGTACAGCACATCGGATTCTTCCATGGTGCCTTTACGGTGTGTAACTACGATAAACTGTGTCTGCTCTGAGAATTCCCGTAAATACTGAGCAAAACGCACCACATTTGCTTCGTCTAATGCTGCCTCTACTTCATCGAGTACACAGAATGGAACAGGTTTAACGTGTAAAATGGCAAATAATAAAGCCATTGCTGTTAGAGCCCGTTCACCGCCTGACAACAACTGTAAGTTTTGAAGTTTTTTGCCTGGAGGCTGAGCTACAATGTCAATGCCCGTCTCCAGCAAACGTTCCGGATCAAGCAACACAAGGTCTGCACGTCCGCCTCCGAACAGCTTGGAGAAAACCGTTCCAAATTCGCGACGAATCGCATCGAACGTGGTCTTGAAGCGCTTGGACATTTCATCATCCATTTCACGAATAACCTGATAGAGCGTTGTCTTGGCCTCTACCAAATCAGACTTTTGCTCATCAAGAAACGTATAGCGCTCATGTACACGCTGGTATTCCTCAATAGCACCCAGATTGACCTCACCCAGCGCAGATATCCCGCGTTTGAGCCTTTCCACCTCACTCTGCGTACCTTCAATATCTTCCGGTATAGGGTAACGCTGCTTGGCCAGCTCATAGCTGAGTTCATAATCATCACTTAATTTTTTCAAAACATTTTCCAGTTCCACATCAAGTCGGTTTACTCCAATTTCTGTTTGGCGAAGCAGTTCCTCCACCGACTTAAGCTGAATTCGCTGTTCTTTTGTGTCATTCTCAGCAGCTTCCAGTTTTTTGGACAAGCTGCTGCGTGCAGCCCGTTTGAATTCCAATTGCTCTGCAGCTTCTTCCTTTTTCAAACGGTATTGATTGAGATTCTCAATTTGTTTCACGGTCTCCTGCTCATTGGTAAGCAAATCCGCTTCGATGGAAGCAAGCAAGGTCTTGTTTTGTCTTGAATCCTTACCAAGGGTATCATAATCCCCACGCAATCTGCGAATCTGCTCTTCCAATGAAAAGCGCTCTTGGTCCAGCTTGCCTTCTCTTACCTTGAGATTGGTGAGCTCTCCTTGCAACTGCTCTTTGGCTGATTCATTCGCTTTACGCGCAAATTCGGCAGCGTGAATGGCTTGATGCGTTTTCTTCTCTTCTTCCTCCAGCGCAGCCAACTTTACCAGTGCTTCTGCACGGGAAGCTTCCAACTCCTTGATTTCCTGGTCAAAGCCTTTTTTCTCCTGGCCAGACGCAGCTACCTGCTCCAGAACATGACGAAGTTCATGCTCAAGTTGTTTGAGCTCCATTGCCATCTGCTGCTCTTCGGTCCGCTTCACATCGCCGCCCTGGCGCAATTCATCCAGACGGGTCTGTGTCTCCTCCAACTGTCGTTTGGTATCTATTGCACTCTGGCGCAACCTGGCAATTTGCTGTTCCGTGTCTAGAATGTCTTGATCCAACTGATCCAGCTGACGTTTACGGCCCAGCAGATTAGCATTTTTCTTGAACTGGCTCCCCCCAGTCATGGAACCACCTGCATTGACAACATCGCCTTCCAGCGTGACAACACGATATCTATATTGACAACGGGCCGCAATACGATTGGCATCTTCCAGCGTACGGGCAATGACCACATTCCCCAAGAGACTGCCTACGATTCCGGCATATCGATCATCGTACTGAACAAGATCTGCACCGATCCCGACAAAGCCTTCTGCGCTTTCCACAATTTGACGTTCTCCAGCACCAATCTGACGCGGGCGGATAACGTCCATAGGCAAGAATGTCGCTCTGCCCAATTGACGTTGCTTTAGAAAACTGATCGCCTGTCTGGATACCGATTCATTTTCCATCACAATATGCTGAACTGAAGCGCCCAAAGCGGTTTCCATCGCCTGCTCTAAATGCTCAGGTACCCGAATCAGCTCCGCTACTGCTCCATGCACACCGTGCAAAGTTCCTTTGCGTGAAGCCTTTAACACCTCTTTAACTCCGAGCATGAAGCCGTCAAAGTCATCCTGCATTTCTTTCATCGTATCTCGCCGTGAAATTTGAGCCTCACGTTTTTGTTCCCATTTACGAACCGTGCCCTGGTTTTCTTCCAGTAGTTTTTGCAGGGCCTGGTACTGTTCACTTCCCTGAATATAGCCACTGCGCAAACTGCTAATTTCCTGTCCCAGCTTCTGAATCGTCGCTTCCAACCCTTTTTTGCGCTGTTCAAGTTCGACTTTTTGGGCTTCCCATTTGCCGGATTCATCACTGACGCGATTCACTCGGCGTTCCAACGCTTCCTTCTGTTGGTCGGTATAACGAATTTCGTTACGCGCCTGCGCCATCTGATTCATCAGCTCCAGCAGACCACCCTTTAGGCTTTCTTCCTGCTCCTGGCTGATTCCACCTGTGACGCCAATCAGTTTGGCCTCTTCATCAGACAGACGCGCACGCAACTCGTCCAGCTCTACATTCAGCGCTGACAGCTTTTCGTTCAGCTGATCCAGTTCGCTTTTGCGTTCGGAATGCCGTGATTCACTTGTGCTGAGGGATAAGATCAATTGTTCCCGATTGGCCTCCAAATTGCGTGTGCGCTCTTTGAGCAATTCACCGTATCCTTCACTTTTTTCCGTAGCTTCACTGTATTGCAGCAGATCCTTTTGCAGACGTTCTACTTGCTCTTCCAGCTGCCGTAATTCATTACGATCGTTTTCCAGCATTGCATCATGGCGGGACACTACTGTAGACAACTGAAGCTGCTCTTGCTGCAACAAAGCTAGTTTGGAAGTCGCATCGCTCCACGAAGTATGAATTTGTTCAATTTGATGGACGTACATCGAAATTTCTTTTGATTTTAATTCACTGCGCAGCTCTTTAAAATGAATCGCCTTTTCAGACTGCTCCTTAAGAGGTCCAATCTGATCCTCTAGTTCACTGACCAAATCGTGAATGCGCAGCAAATTTTGCTCTGTTTCATCCAGCTTGCGAACTGCATCTTTTTTACGTGATTTATATTTTACGATACCCGAGGCTTCCTCAAAAATACCCCGTCGATCCTCAGATCGGGTACTCAAAATTTCTTCAATACGTCCTTGCCCAATAATCGAATAAGCTTCTTTACCAATCCCTGTATCCATAAACAGCTCAGTAATATCCCGAAGTCTGCATGATTGACGATTAATGAAATATTCACTATCCCCACTCCGATGCACACGTCGCGTTACCGTCACTTCACCAAAATCCAGAGGCAATGCCTGATCTTCATTATCTAGCGTAAGTGATACTTCACCGTAATTAACAGCCTTACGAGCATCACTACCTGCAAAAATAATGTCCTCCATCTTGCCGCCACGCAGTGATTTGGCACTCTGTTCGCCCAACACCCAACGAATTCCGTCGGAAATATTACTTTTTCCACTCCCATTGGGTCCGACGACTGCCGTAATGCCGCGGACAAATTCCATTTCCGTTTTATCTGCAAACGATTTGAAGCCCGCCAGCTCAATGCGCTTTAAAAACATGCTCAATCTCACCTCTAACATTCAAATATGCTTGTACAACTTCATTGACCTGATTGATTGAATTATCCTTATTGTAGCATAAGACTAATTTGAAAAAAGCACAGTATCGACGTTCACCTTACAGCAGTAAAGCCACGAAAAAAGAGCAAAACGCAGTCCATTCGCCATTATGGGCCGGGACTCCCCGCGGACTGCCCTTTGCTCTTACTTTGTGTCCTCTGCTTGCGTCACCCGTTCGGGCCGCTCAGGTACCGATTACGATTCCGCCAGCTTCAAACGGTTTAAAGCAACTGCCGCCGCTTGCTGCTCAGCTTCCTTTTTGGAGCGTCCTGTACCTGCCCCCAGCCGTTCGCTGTCCATATATACCTCGGCTACAAACTCGCGTTCATGGGCAGGTCCGCGTTCCTCGACAATCTTGTATTCAAGCATCCCCATGTTATGATGCTGCGTCAGTTCCTGAAGCTCTGTTTTGAAATCACTCATCTGAAGCTTACCGTTTAATACAATTTGAGGAAAAATATAACGTTCTAGAAACGACCGGACGGCTTCCAGACCCTGATCCAAATAAAGCGCGCCTACGAACGCCTCGAACACATCAGCCAACAGAGCAGGACGAGTACGTCCGCCTGTCAGCTCTTCACCTTTTCCAAGCAATACATACTGCCCAAACTCAAGCCCGACAGCAAACTTCACCAAAGAAGGCTCACAGACAATAGCTGCACGCAACTTGGTTAGTTCGCCTTCGGGCCGGTTAGGGTACTGATTGTACAATTGCTCAGACACCGTCAGTTCCAGAACAGCGTCACCCAGAAATTCCAGACGCTCATTATCTGCATGCTGACTGAACCGATGTTCGTTTACGTAGGAAGCGTGCGTAAAAGCCTGCTTCAGAAGCTGCCGATTGTTGAATTGAATATGAAGTTTCTGCTGTAATTGCTTCAAGTCTCCACTCAACGAACTGACCCCTTACGCTTCATATTTTTTTAGAATAACCGTAGCATTGTGACCGCCAAAACCAAAGGAATTGGACATAACCACATTCAGTTCCGCTTTTCTCGGCTTATTAGGTACATAATCAAGATCACAAGCCGGGTCTTGATTATCCAAATTAATTGTTGGCGGAATTGTCTGATGTTGGAGCGCAAGACCACAAATTACGGCTTCAACGCCTCCCGCTGCACCCAGAAGATGCCCTGTCATCGACTTGGTTGAACTGATCGCTACCTTATAGGCATGCTCTCCAAGCGTTTTCTTAACTGCTTCCGTCTCCGATTTGTCACCAACCGGCGTAGATGTACCATGTGCATTGATATAATCGATATCTTCAGGATTCAATCCAGCATCACGGATCGCCATTCTAATGCAGCGTGCTGCTCCCTCTGGATCAGGCTCCGTCATATGATGGGCATCGCCTGAAAGACCATAGCCAATCACTTCGCCGTAAATATGTGCACCACGCTTCAAAGCATGATCCAACGATTCCAGAATCAGTACACCAGAGCCTTCGCCCATAACAAATCCGTCCCGTTCGGTATCAAATGGACGACTTGCCTTTTCCGGCTCATCGTTACGTGTGGACATCGCTCGCATGGAGCAAAATCCAGCAATACCAATCGGACGAATCGTTGCTTCGGCACCGCCGCAAATCATAGCGTCAGCGTCACCGCGCTGAATCATGCGGAAGGAATCACCGATAGCATGACTACCTGTGGCACAAGCCGTAACTGGCGATGTATTGGGACCCTTAGCACCGAGTGAGATCGAAACTTGACCGGAACCCATATTAGCAATCATCATCGGAATGAAGAAAGGGCTTACGCGTTTAGGTCCCTTTTCGATCAGTGCATTATGCTGATCTTCCCAAGTGCCCAATCCGCCAATACCAGAACCAACAGATACACCAACACGCTCAGCATCCACATTCTCTCCGATTACGAGTTTGCTGTCCTCAAGCGCCAATTTACTAGCAGCAACCGCGAACTGCACAAAGCGGTCCATTTTACGCGCATCCTTACGATCGATATAATCCTCTGGATTAAAATCTTTAATGGAAGCGGCTATTTTCGTAGTGTATTCACTTGTATCAAAAGCTTCGATTTTACTGATACCAGATTTTCCAGCCATCAGATTATCCCATAGTGTGTTCAAATCCTGTCCCAGCGAAGTGATTACACCCATTCCTGTTATGACAACACGTTGTTTCAAAGATAATCACCTCTATGTCTACTGCAAATTGTATTTTTAGTTCGCACACGCTTGTGTACAAAAATAATATAGAATCAACTAAAGTTAGTAATGCCGCATTAGACTCAGCCCTTGACGAAGTGAAGCTGAGATGAAGTCAAAAACACGCGACAATTCCGTCTTTAGTTCAATCTGTATAATTAGGAGAAAGTCCCGCCTGTAACAGAACGGGACTTTTGATGACATGAATTAGGTATGAGATTGTATGTACTTCACAACTTCACCTACAGTTGTAATTTTCTCTGCATCTTCATCAGAGATTTCCATATCAAACTCATCTTCCAATTCCATAACCAATTCAACTACATCGAGAGAATCAGCGCCTAAATCATCTTTAAAAGATGCTTCAAGTGTAACTTCGGCTTCGTCGGCTCCCAAACGGTCAACGACAATGCGTTTTACGCGCTCCAATACATCGGACATCCGGCTCACCTCCTCCTTATGGTATTATACGAAAATTACAATTAAAATGCCATAGAAGAGAGTTTTCATTAACTACTCTCCATCGGGGCATGCGGATTGGCAACAAGAACTACATATACATGCCGCCATCCACATGCAAAGTCTGGCCCGTCATATATGAGGAAGCATCCGAGGCCAAGAATAGCACCACATCTGCAATTTCCTCAGGCCGTCCAAGACGGGCCAGCGGAATACCGCTAAGCATATTGTCACGCAAATCATCAGCCAGCACCTGCGTCATTTCAGTATCAATGAATCCAGGAGCCACACAGTTCACTGTAATTCCTCTTGAGGCAAGCTCTCTAGCAGAGGATTTAGTAAGACCAATCACTCCCGCTTTAGCAGCGACATAGTTGGCTTGTCCTGCGTTACCAAGTACACCAACAACGGAAGAGATATTGATAATTCGTCCAGAACGCTGCTTCATCATTGGGCGTGTGGCCGCCTTGAGACAATTAAACACACCCTTAAGATTCGTTTCGATCACCTGATCGAATTCCTCTTCTTTCATCCGCATGATTAAATTATCTCTTGTTATGCCAGCATTATTCACCAGGATATCAATCTTGCCCCAAGCGCCAATTACATCCTTGATCAACTGATCAGCTTCTTCAGCACGTCCCACATTAGCCTGAACTGTAATAGCTTCTACACCTTTGGCACGAATCAGCTCTGCTACCTCAGTCGCAGCCGCTTCGCTACCAGCATAATTTACTGCGACATTAGCCCCTGCTTCAGCCAGCGCCAGTGCGATACTACGGCCAATTCCGCGCGACGCTCCCGTAACCAGCGCTGTTTTTCCACTCAATGGCTTAGACATCATAGTCCTCCCTTGCAAGTATTTAACCCGTAAAGGCAATCATTAATACTTTTAGCGGGCTTCCAGGGCTTCTGTTATAGAAGCAAACGACTCCAGGCTACTCATGTTATACAGCTTAACCGTTTTGTCAATCTTTTTAACCAGTCCGGTCAAAACACTTCCCGGTCCAAACTCAACAAAGGTGTCCACACCTTGTTCCAGTAACCATGCTACGCTGTCTTCCCATAGTACCGGAGAATAGACCTGTTCCACCAACAGTTGGCGAATTTCACTTCCCTCACGTACAGGTTTTGCTGTCACATTGGTCACAACCGGAATCTGGGCTTCAGCAAATTTCACAGTCTCCAATTTACCGGAGAGCTTGTCCGCCGCTTCCTTCATCAATGACGAATGAAAAGGTCCGCTGACCTCCAAAGTAATAGCACGCTTACCGCCTGCTTCCTTCACACGTTCAGCGACGGCAGCTACACCCGCCTTTGTACCGGATACAACAATCTGTCCGGGACAGTTGATGTTGGCCAATTCAACCAGTTGGCCAGACTCCGTAATATCACGGCACAATGCTGCCAATGCTTCACGATCAGCTCCCAGCACAGCAGCCATCCCGCCTTGTCCATCAGGAATGGCCTGCTCCATAAACTGACCACGTGCACGAACAGTCTCAACTGCATCCTCAAATGTGAGAACACCGGAAGCCACTAGCGCACTGTATTCTCCTAGACTGTGCCCAGCCACATAATCAGGGCGGATGCCCTTTTCCTTGAACGCTTCATACAACGCAATGCTCGCCGTTAACAGTGCAGGCTGCGTATTGGATGTTTGCTTCAAGGCTGTGTCAGGCCCTTCAAATATCAGTGTGCTTAGCGCGAAACCCAAACGTTCGTCCGCTTTACGGAATACTTCTGTTGCAGCTGGAACTGCTTCATAAGCATCTTTAGCCATACCTACAGCTTGTGAACCCTGACCGGGAAATATAAATGCCGTTTTGCCCATCGTGCATGCACCTCTCTGTATCCAATGCTTCTTCTGTAAAACACCAGACAAATTCAATATTATATCAAAACTGCCACTTAATTACCAGATAAGAACCGACGCACCCCAGGTCAAACCGCCGCCAAAGCCCACCATTAGTATACGGTCGCCTTCCTTCATGCGGCCTTCCTCAGCTGCTTCCACAAGAGCGAGAGGAATAGATGCTGCGGATGTATTCGCATATTTATTAACATTAATAACTACCTTTTCCTCTGGCAAATCCAAACGTTGCATTGCGGATTGGATGATTCGGATATTGGCTTGATGCGGAACGAACAGATCGATGTCGTCTTTGGACATCCCAGCTTTCTCCAACACATCAACCGTTGCTGTTCCCATAACGCGAACCGCGAACTTGAACACTTCGCGTCCGTTCATGTAAATATAGTGCTGTTTATTTTCCAGTGTATCCGCACTCGCAGGCAAACGTGAGCCCCCAGCTTCCAACTTGAGCAAGGTGCCTCCAGCGCCTTCAGCCCCCAGATCAAAGGATTGGAATCCTCTACCTTCAGGTACTTCACCAATCACTACAGCTCCTGCTCCATCTCCGAAAAGAACGCAGGTGTTGCGGTCAGTATAATCTGTAATCCGGGAAAGGCAGTCTGCACCAATAATTAACGCATTGTTATAAATACCTGTCTTAATGAAACTCGTTGCCGTAGCCAGCCCGTACACAAAACCCGAGCATGCAGCAGACAAATCGAAAGCCGCTGCGCCTTTGGCCCCCAACTTGTCCTGAAGAATGCAAGCAGTTGACGGAAATGCCATATCTGGTGTAACCGTAGCTACTATAATCAGGTCCAGATCTTGTGCCGTCATACCCGCAGACTCCAACGCCTTAACTGCTGCTTCATAAGCCAAATCAGATGTAGCCTGCTCTGGAGCAGCAATATGGCGCTCCTGAATCCCTGTACGGCTAACAATCCACTCATCACTTGTTTCAACGATTTCTTCCAAATCTTTATTGGTCAGAATTTTCTCAGGTACGTATTTCCCTGTTCCGATAACACCAACCGGCCGTAATTTATTCATATCGTCACTCACTTCCTGCTGATTTCCTTGGATATACTTTCCACCAACCGGTTTTGCAAGGCCGTACGAGCCTGCCTTACCGCATTTTTGACGGCAATGCCATCAGACGAACCATGACTTTTTAAGACGAGTCCGCTCAACCCCAACAAAGGAGCCCCGCCGTGCTCTTTATAATCCAGTTTCCCCTTCAGACCCCGAAGTTCAGGCATAATCAAGGCCGCTGCAAGCTTGGTCTTTAAAGATTTGGTAAACTGCTTTTTAAGGAGAGAAAATATCGCTCCGGCTGTTCCCTCTAGCGATTTTAGCATAATGTTTCCGGCGAATCCGTCACACACCAATACATCACAATTTCCGGTTAACACATCTCGGGATTCAACATTCCCCACAAAATTGACAGGTAACTGCTCAATAAGTGGAAATGCCAATTTTGTCAGTTCATTGCCTTTTCCTGCTTCAGTCCCAACATTCAGCAGACCCACTCTTGGAGAAGCCAATCCGTGAACCTTCTGACGGTACAAGCTCCCCATCAGTGCATACTGGGCAAGATGTTCAGGCTTGGCATCCATATTGGCCCCCAAGTCCAGCGCCAGTATACCTTGATCATCAATCGTCGGTATCATCGGCGCGAGAGCCGGACGTTCAATGCCCTCCATTCTTCCAACCACTAGCAATCCTGTAGTCATCAGAGCGCCTGTATTACCTGCGGATATCATGGCATCCGCTTCACCTTCTCTAACCATTCGACCCGCTACGACCATTGAGGCATCCTTTTTACGCCGCACTGCCTTTACAGGCTCGTCCTGCGCATCTATCGTTTCGGACGCATGGCGAATGGTGAGGTTCGTCGGCAGCGCCCTGCCGTTCAAAACCGATTCAATCCGTTCCCGGTCACCAACCAGCGTAATGTCTGTATCCTTCCATTCCACCGCCGCAGATAACGCGCCCTCTACTGTCGCCTCAGGAGCATTATCTCCCCCCATGGCATCAATGGCGATCCGCATGCTGACTTCCTCCTTCGCTATACTCTTCCTCCGTGGAGCGATAAATGACAAAGTTGCCTTGGAACACCATTTCTTCTCCTACGTAGGCAAACACTTCCACTTTGGCCTTTCCTTTTTGTTCTGGATTTGAGCGTACATATGCCTTGGCAATACATTTTTCACCCAAATGAACCGGACGAACAAAGCGAATATCCGCTGAAGCGGTCAATGCTATCTCATCGTTAATTACGGCAACGGCCAATGAATTGGCCTGCGCAAACACATAATGTCCTCGTGCAATGCCTGTGCGTGAAAAAGTATGTTCCTCTTTAATTTCAAAAATCGAAATACCACTTCGATCCAACTGGAGATCAACGATGTCCCCAATTACTTCATGTAAAGGCAAGGAACGAACCTGATCGTAGGAGCGCTCAGCCATCAGCTTTAGCCGCTCCCGCAATTCCGGGATCCCCAGTTCCATCCGGTCCAACCGAATGGTCTGAATGCTTACCTTCAGCTGTCTTGTCAATTCCTGATCCGTCACGAACGGATTATCATCAATTAATTGAGTCAGCCGTTGCTGTCTCTGTCTCTTCGGCAAACGTTCGATATCAGTGACGCCTCCTTTCCCTACAGTAAACTGCCGTTCAGCCGACAGTTCAGGTTACTTTACGTTCTAACGGCTAAACTTCAAGCCGGTTTGTCTTCTTGTATGTATAAAGGAACCTCTTAGGACCTTCTTTCTTAGAACCTGGTACTAAAACAGTATATAGCATGCTGACGCAAAAAGAAAGCATGCTGATAAAAAAAGTAGCGCCTCACTGTAGTGAAGCGCTACTTTCTCTGCGAATATTCCAAAGAATCCGCTTATCGGACATTATTGAGAGATGATCTCTCTAGCTTTGTACGTTCCGCAAACTTTGCACACATGGTGAGCAAGTTTCAATTCGCCACATTCGGAGCATTTCACCATACCTGGTACTTCCAGTTTAAAGTGAGTACGACGTTTGTCGCGACGAGTTTTGGATGTTCTCCGTTGAGGTACTGCCATTATTCCCACCTCCTTAAACAGATCAACCCCGCATAACGGGTATGACTTCTTATCTCATTCAAGACCGAAAGAAAATGCCAGAAGACAATGATCTTACAGCCGGTGAATCAAGCATGCAACATCCACGTATCGGTTCAATAACTTCCCGGCACAAGCGGATGATGATTTTTTTCAGAATTGAACTCAATTCTCATTTAAAAAAATCCTTAAGCCCTGCCAGACGCGGATCAATCTTTTCCGTATCACCATCGTTACTGTTATCGGAGCCAAGGCTCCAGTCTTGTCCGGCCGCTGGCGCGATGCCCTGACAATCCTCACTGCATACAGGCGCAAACGGCACATGCAGTACAAACAGTTCTTCACAATACGGTGCAATGTCGAAGGAATCCTCCGTCACTGCGATAAAATCGCCATCTTCATCCTCCTCTTCAACACTTGAAGATGAGGTTTGCTTAAACCGTTCACGGAATTCAATTTTCAAATCCTCGTGCATCGGGCTCAAACAGCGTGAGCAAAGCATGTCCAGACCTGCGGTCAACGTGCCTTCCACACTCATCGAGCCTTGGCCCAGACTAACGGCGACCAAGTCGGTCTCCAGCGGGGAAACGGCTGTAACATCAGCACGATCATCCACCAATTCACTCACATTAAGAGATTCACGGATAGGAAAGGGACCGTCACTTGTTGCTACTTTGCGAAAAAATAGTTGCATCACTATCACTCCAAACAAACAAAAATTATTATAACGACTGATCGAGTCGTTTGTCAACACCTTTCACTTTACACCACTTACAAATCCATTGGTTTTCCAATGGTTCGGTAAGATCTATGCGGATGAAAAAATGTGTTGTATTCATCATGTACCTGTGAGTATTCGTACCCCCGCCACTCTTCGTGTACAATAATGCGAGTATAAAGCTTTTTGCTCTAGGTCTCAATGGTCTTGTTGAAGTGCATGATGAAATACCAGATAGCTGCCCTGAAAACATGCATTCGCTGGTAGTAAACCACTCAAAATAGTTATCAAATAAGCTACTAAAGAAAGGAGCCGACATACAGTTTTGAAAACACTCGGTATCATTGTAGAGTATAATCCCCTGCATAACGGACATGTCCATCACTGGAAGGAGTCTCTTCGTATCACTGGTGCACAGCGCACGGTGGCTGTGATGAGTGGTCCCTTCCTTCAACGGGGCGAACCCGCGATTACAGACAAATGGTCGCGCACCGAAATGGCACTCGCCATGGGCGTAGACCTGGTTCTGGAGCTGCCTGTAGCCTATGCTGTCCAGCCCGCAGAATGGTTTGCCCGCGGCGCGGTGACCTTGCTGTGCGCGACGGGCATCGTCGATGCGCTTTGCTTCGGCAGCGAGAGCGGAGACATCGCCCCGCTGCACACGCTGGCCCGTGTGCTGGCGGCAGAGCCGGCCGAACTCAAGGCCGGCATCGCCCAGCGCCTGAGCAAGGGCGCGAGCTATCCCGCCGCCTACGCGGGAGCCGCAGCCGCGCTGGCGGCCGAAGGAGCGGACGGCGCTGCGCTCGCCGCTCTCATGCAGCAGCCCAACAATACGCTGGGGCTGCATTACTTGATTGCGCTGGAACGACTGGGCAGCACGATCAAGCCCTTCACGGTAGCCCGCACGGGATCGGGCTACCACGAAGCCGTGGCTCCTGCGGACGGAGTCATCGCCAGCGCCACGGCCATCCGCCGTCTGCTGCTGGACGGCGGGCCGGAGGCCGCATCGCCGTACGTACCTGCGGCGACCCTGGAGATTTTGCAGCGCGAGTGGCAAGAAGAACGCGCCCCGCTGCATTGGGAAGCGTTCTGCCAGCCACTGCTGAACGCCCTGATCACGCGGAGCCCGCAGCAGCTGGCAGAGCTGCACGAGGTCACCGAAGGACTGGAGCACCGTCTGCAGCAATCGCTGTACACGCTGCCCCAGCCCTCTGTGGAGGCTCTGTTTGCCGCTGTCAAGACAAAACGCTATACTCGTACGAAGCTTCAGCGAATGTGTACACATATTTTGCTGAATCATGCCAAAGCCGATATGACTCCCGCTGAGCTGGCGAAAGGTCCCGGCTATATCCGCGTGCTCGGCTTTAACAGGGCTGGACGCAAGCTGCTGGCGCAAATGAAAGACACAGCCGCCCTGCCAGTATGGGTCAAGCCGTCTGCCGGGTCACATGCCCATCTGGACTGGGATACTGCCGCCGCCGCCATACATGCAGCCGGGATGCCGCGTCCCGCCATCCGTCACATGTATGCTGATTACTTACGGCCCCCCGTTATGGTTTAATAGGCAGCTTTTCCATATAATTCAGCGCATCGCCAAGCTTGCGAACCGGGACAAGCTTCATCTGGGTTCCGATTTGCTCTGCTTTGGCTTTAGCCTCTTTATAATTATCCGCCGGGACGAAAAACAATTCCGCGCCCTGACGGTCAGCAGCGACAATTTTATACTTGGCACCACCAATCGCTCCAACCTGACCGTCCTTATCAATAGTACCCGTACCGGCTACACGATATCCCTTACTTAAGTCACCTGGTGTCAGCTGGTTATAGATTTCCATAGTAAACATCAAACCTGCTGAAGGACCACCGACATCCGTGGATGTAAAATGAATCGTTTTACGTCCATCCTTCGGCTCTACCTTCTGTACCGTGGCAATACTGACGCCAAACCCGGAACGTTCTTTTCCCGTCTCACTGTCCGTGATGGTTGTTAATGGAGCTTGCACTGCCAGCAACTTTCCATCGCGCTTTAGCTCCACTTTAGCCAGCGTTCCCGGTTTCTCATCCTCCAAGGCCTTCCGAATGGAATGATTATCAGTTACCCTCGTACCGTTCAACTCTAATATTTCATCTCCGGGCTCAAACACGCTGTTCGGTCCCGGAACCTTAAATACATATACATAATCCGGCACAATGCGATAGGGAACATGAGCACGGGTATAGGCAGCCTCCATCGCGGAAGATTGGGAATCCCCCATATACCATACCTGCTCTGCTGCATATTCATCTTCACTTCTGCCATGCAGACGATCCTCTTTGCGCTGAATCTCCGAGTTGCTGTCCAGCTTGGACATAGCTAGCATGATGACATTGGCATATCTCGCCGATACCGTCGTCATCATAAAACTCCCCCGTTCGCTGCTATCCCCTTCCTGTACTTTAACCATCGGTTTGATCTCGTTTGCCCCACCTGGTCCATAGATCAGATAAGGGGTTGGCATATAAACCAGCACATAGACCATTGCAGCCAGTATTAAGACATAACCGGTTGTAAAAAAGGCTCTTTTCCGGTTAATTTGCATCATTGCTTCTCCCCCTTGCAGCCTAACTTCTCCTATCTTACCCAAGTGCCTTTGCACCACCTGTTCTCAAGCCTTCCAAAAAAGCATACATTGTTTACGACAACGTGTACGAGCAACCTCTACCCAGACAATGAACGTGAATAAACGCTGGAGACAGCATCCGACTCTCCTTAGTATATTTATGAGAGGTGAACTCTTTGATGCAAAAGGAAGCCCGCCCTGCTCCTTATTGGACAACCTTGCTGCTTGGCCTCGGAGCCATTTTGCTTGTAGTGGCTATTGTCGCCTCACCAGAAGAAGTATTTCAAGCCTCTACCCAGGGGCTTAAGTTATGGTGGAGCATTATTTTCCCGGCCATGCTGCCCTTTTTGATGCTATCTGAAATGCTCATCGCCTTTGGTCTGGTACATGGTCTAGGTGTTCTGCTGGAGCCGTTCATGCGATTTTGGTTTCGGCTGCCAGGACGAAGCGGCTGGGTGTTGGCCCTCGGCCTAACTGCGGGATTCCCAGCTGCTGCGGAAGCGGTACGCCAATGGGCACAGCAGGAGGATATGACCCCGCTTCAGCTTCGACGTCTTACGGCTATCGCTCATTTCTGCAATCCGATTACGATCCTGCTCGTCATTGGCACAGGACTGCTGCACAATGCTGCTGTAGGCGGGCTGTTACTTGCCGTTCACTGGATTTCTGGGCTGCTGGCAGGCTGGATCACAGCCAGATTACCTGAATCGTCCAGAAAATCGAAAAAACGGGAAACGCCAGCTGCCATCCGGCGCGCTTCTGTTTCCCGCCCTACCACCTCCCTGATCCGATCCGCATGGGAAGCTACCCGCTCTGCCAAAGAACGGGACGGTCGCAGTTTTGGAAAACTGTTAGGCGAAACCGTATCCCATGCTGTACAGACGCTGATGGTGACAGGTGGATTCATTATTTTCTTTTCCGTACTGATTCGGCTGCTAACCCTATACTCAGGTCAAGTGACGCTTTCTATGGTGTGGCCTGCCTGGATGGAAATCCATCTGGGTTCCTATGAAATCAGCCGTCTGCCCAACGATCTCCGTACACAAGCAGCGCTGATCAGCGCTGTGTTAGGCTGGGGCGGCTTGTGCGGCTGGCTTCAAATTACCGCCGTCACCAGACCTTCCGACAAGGGCATCACCTTCACCTTATCACGAGTGCTCCATGGGATCATTGCTTTTGGACTGACCTTGGCGGCATGGACTCCGCTTAGCCACATTGTCAGTAATACAATTCCTGCTTACATCAGTCGCAGTTCTGTATCTTCTTTTTCGGAAAGTGTAAATGACTCTGGTGTACAATCTGTCATGGTCGGAGCCAGCAGTTTATTAACACAAATAGAAGGAACATCCATGTACCCCTGGCAACTGACCGTACTGTCCGTCGTACTTCTAAGTACGATTATACTTGCTCTGCTCGCCGTTTCCTTTATGACTTCATGGTGGAGCCACCGCGATTCGCGCTAACCTTTGCACGCAGTGCGTCTTCCACCTCTGGTGACACCAGATCTACGACCTTGCCATCAAAATGCGCAATTTCCTTCACCATACTGGAACTCAGATATGAATAAGCCGGATTGGTCATCATAAAGATCGTTTCCGCATCCGGGTTCAGCTTATGATTTGTAGAGGCCAATTGCAGCTCATATTCAAAATCGGTCACTGACCGGATTCCTCTGACAATAACCTGAGCCCCTTTTTGACGTACATAATTAGCTGTCAAATCACGAAAGCTGTCCACTTCAACGTTCGGAATATCGCGAGTTACCGTCCGCAGCAGCTCCATTCGCTCCTCAAGTGAAAACAGCGGATTTTTACTAATATTGTTAAGAACCGCGACAATCAGTAAATCAAACTGTCGGGCCGCTCTTTGAATAATATCCTGATGCCCCATCGTCACGGGATCAAAGGTTCCCGGATATACGGCAACACGTGGTTTGTGCTCAATCATGATGGTCCTCCCCGTCTGATTCGGTGATGCCGAATTTGCCCCCTTCGGCTTCTGTATGTTCTTCGGCGTCTGACAAAGCATCATCTGCAAAGTGATAAATGGATAACGCCGTTTCACCATAGACCGCTTTTCTAACCTGTTCAAACGGTCCGAAACTTATCGGATACTCATGTCCCGATTCATACTCCAGTACGATGATTGCACCTGAACGAAGCAAGTCCAACTCTGCCATGCGGCTCATCAATTCATCCCCGTGCTTGAGACGATAAGGCGGGTCCAGAAAAACAGCATCAAAAAGAGCTCCACGTTTTGCCAGCGCCTTGAGCGCTCGTCCGGCATCATTGCGGAACACTTCTGCCTTTCCTTCCAATCCAGTTTTTCGCAAATTTTCTTTAATGACATCAATGCTTTTGGATTCCATATCAATAAAAACTGCCTTGTCCATTCCCCGACTAAGCGCCTCTATCCCCAGGCCGCCACTGCCAGCAAACAAATCAAGCGCGACTCCTCCATCAAAATAAGGACCTATCATGCTAAATAGCGCTTCCTTGACCTTATCCGTGGTCGGTCGCGTCCCGGTGCCGGGAACTGCCTTTAACGGCCTTCCTTTGGCACTACCCGATACCACTCTCACGCTGAAACTCACCTATTTTCTATATGTGTTCATAACCATATAAAGATTATGACGTTATCGTACCACATGCACCGCCGTTTGAAAAACTTAGTGATGAAGCAGGTATAAAAAACCATCTCCTGGGCATCCTTAGGATATCGGCATTCAACCAATGTCGTAGACAACCGCGGAGAAGACTTACGTTTCCCCATAAGCTCTTCGTCCGGTTTCTCCTCTCCCATTCGGGCGCTCTTTCGTAGAGCGCCTGTTTTTTTACATAAAAAGAAGCTGCTTTAAAGCAGCTTTATGTATTATTTTTTCTAATCTGCATTTTGCTTATTTCAGCAGTTCTTCGGGTGTATCCCCTTGATAAACATACACATAACTTGCCACCGATACAGCAAATGTCGCAAACATAGACAACGATGTGGCTAACCCGTATACTACTTTTTTCATCATTCCACTCACCTCCTTCCCCGAATCAATGTTAGGCTTTGAAGCAAAAAAGCAACAGCCACTACAGAAGAACCAATAACAAAATTTGTACATACAAGCAAGGAGGATAACAATCGCAAGAGGGGATAAAACCGGACTGGAATGCGCGACTGCTTTTCAATTCTGGACGGGGCAAAGCATAAAACAAGAATGAGCGCGATTCCGTTAAACAGGTTTGTCAACCCATTATTTAAGGAAATGCAAGATATGTATGTAAAAGCTACAGAGGTCACCAACACACATGCCATACCCGTTTTCAAGTGAATACCACCAGATACTTGGCGCAGCAAAGCAAAAGCAACGAGAATCGTTGCAGCTTCTACCATCCGCCCCGTGAAGAATGAGGCGAATAGTGTCAACAAGATGATCATAGACGCATTCAGAATGAGAGCGAGTGCGTATTTAAGCACTGGGACGGAGGCCGGATGATCAGGCACAATACGTTTAATCTGGTTAGCAATTTTGAAGGCCATCGTTTCAATCATCTCGGTATTCCTTTCCGACTGCATAGTAGATAAAAAATCCCGATACCAGTGCAAAAAATATCATACTCAACCATACTTCGCTATAGTAAAGCACAATAGAGGTTGAAATGAGAGACAGAATGATCAAGGTAATAACAATGCCATATTCCTCTTTGAACTTAAGCTTTTTGAAATTTGGGGAAAAGCCGATCTCTTTTCGATACAATATAAATGAAATAAGTAGTCCTGTTGCTGCGCTAACCACTTGTAACAGATAGCCCTTCAAGGACCCGTTCTGCAGCTCAGAAATCGGCAGGTTACCGAACATAGCCTTCAGGAGTACCGATTGAATAACGGCATATGCAAAATAACCGGTAACTGTCATAATACCTGACCAAACAATCGGGATCTTCACCACCGTAGCAAGTAAAAAAATAAAAAGCAGCATATTAATGACAGGTACCAAATATGAAAGTGAAAATTCCTCTCGGAGCAAATAACTTTGCAGGTTCATAATCAGGTTTACAAAAATAGCCTGCCATAGATAGGGAGTCATTCTAACTTTAAAGATACTTAAAATTAGCGCAAAAACAGCTACTCCTTCCAGTGTAGAGAAAAATAAAAAGCCGAGTGGCTCCAAAAGCATACGTGCATCTCCTTTACAATTCCAACAAACCTCATCGGTGTATTCAAAAACTTGGATGTACATCGAATATAAAGGGCTGGGAGCTACTTTTCAAGGGGTCTTTTCAATAATTTCGTAGATTTATTCAAGCACTTCAACCAAATGTTATCTGATGCTGCTTCAAGTTGCAACTAGGCAACACTTTCTTTGACCGAATCTTCCTGCTTGCGTACAGATTTTATACGTGATATAAGCTTTTTCCCCAATCGGATGCCGGGCTGTTCTATCCATATGTAGGTAAACCAGGAAAGTCCAGCGGTGATTAGCAACGTCATGATGAACATAAGTGTGAGGCTGACCAAAGGAGCAAACGGTAATTTAATCTGTATGATTAGCCCCAGGACCAGCATATGCGTCAAATACATGCTATAGCTGAGGCGGCCGATCCATGACCACACCTGATTAAGCAGCCACATCGGCTGCCAATGATACAAAGCATACGCTCCCAGCAACAACCCGACACCTAAGAGATAATCCGCCATACCTCCAAAAAACGCAAACAGCACAGTACCAAGCAGCAAGCCGCCACTGAGCGCGTCTACACTTTTCCAATGACGCTCGTCTTTCCAAATGAAAAACAACAATATACCCAGTCCAAAGACAGGCAACTGATTCGGAAACCATAAATACAAATAGTGCCCCCATAAAGAGTGATCACTAATTAGTGGATATTGAGCAAACACCGTATTTAGCCCAAAGCTTGCCACAAGCACCATCATGACAAACCAAGTCGCATGGCGAACCGATCGAGTCAACTTAAATAAGAGAGGGATAAACAGATAAAACATGCATTCCACCGCAATAGACCATTCCACACCGATAATGCTGTTGATCCAATACGGATTGAGACCGTTCAAAAACAGAACATGGGCTGCAATATTAGTGGCAGTAACCCCCTCCTGATCCCCAAGCCAAAATCGTGGACCCGTCCCATTCACAGCTAAATAGATTCCTAGCATCACGTAATACAAGGGTGCAATCCGAAAAAAACGACGCAACAGGTAGGCCGCCATTCCTTCTCTCTTGTCACTCGAACGCCTGCTTAGGGATAAAAACAGCGTAAAAGCGCTGGCCATATAAAATAAAGCGACTCCTTTGGCTCCTATGCTCAAGCCTTTTTGCAACCAACCGTTTAATCCGTCCACATGCTGACTGACATGCACAAGTAACACTCCCATAATCGCCAGCGCCCTTAGCGTATCTACAAATTGCAACTTATCTTGTTCCATCTTCCCCTTGTCTTCGGGCATCGTATCCCTCCATAACAAATTCAAATGATACATTTTGTATCTATAATACACAAAATGTATCACTCAAGTAAATATCCCCATTATGTAAAAAAACACCCTCTGACCACACCAAGATGCGGTCAAAAAGTGTTGATTTTATCATGCTATAATCAGCTGTTCTCTATTTGTTTAAATGAAAAGGTACGGTCGTTACGATGACATCTTTGTAGTTAATCAAATAGGCTCTCATCAGCAAACTGGTCTGATTATGCAGTATATTTTCCCACCAGTGTTTAGTGATAAATTGTGGAATGAGAACTGTAATATGATCCTCGTCTGCTTTTTTCCACTCTACTGTATCAATGAACTTGCGAAGCGGATTAATGATACTGCGATAACGCGATCTCAGCACTACTAAACGTATACCCACATCCCACTCTTCCCACTTCTGTTCCATTTTTTGAATCGCTTCATCGTCCACACCTACATATACGGCAACCACATTGTCCGACAGAGTTTTGGCATAGCTGATGGTATTCATGACGACTCGTGTAATGCCTGCCACCGGAATAATAATCGTGTTGCCTTTGACCATAGGTTTGTCCTTTGTGATATCAATGCGCAGCTGTTCAGCCGTATTTTTGTAATGCTTATTAATCTTCATAAAGAAATATAATACCAAAGGCAGGAAGATAAAGACTACCCATACCTGGCTAAACTTAGTAAAGATAAAGATAAGCGTAATTGACAGCGTGGTTAGCATCCCGACCGTATTAATAGCCAATTTGACGACCCAGCCAGCTGGTTTGAGCCGAATCCACCGAATCATCATACCAAGCTGTGACAAGGTAAACGGAATAAATACCCCTACGGCATAAAGCGGGATGAGGTTTTCTGTGTTGCCACCAAAAACGATGACCAGCAATGCCGAGAAGATACTCAGAAACAGGATGCCGTTAGAATAGCCGAGTCGATCTCCACGAACCATGAACATATGCGGCATGTATTTGTCTTTCGCGAGCATAAAAGCGAGCAACGGAAAAGCTGAATAAGCTGTGTTGGCCGCCAAAAACAAGATAAGTGCCGTCACGCCTTGAATGATGTAATACATCACACCGCGCCCAAAAGTAGCATTCGCAATTTGCGAAATCACTGTTTCTTGCGGATTAGGACGAACACCGTACCAATAAGCCAGCAAACTAATTCCGATAAACATACAGCCGAGAATCAAGCCCATCATCATCAATGTAGTTGCCGCATTTTTGGCAGCAGGCTTGCGGAAGTTCGGAATGGCATTTGAGACAGCTTCTACACCGGTTAGCGCCGAACAGCCCGAGCTAAATGCTTTTAGTAAGAGAAACAGACTGACGTTAGATACCGTAGCTCCAAATTGCGGCGCCGCCGCATGGGCTCCTCCTGCCAGATAGTGAATGATACCACTAATAATCAGAACAAAAATGGCAACAACAAATAAGTAAATCGGTATAGCCAGCACCGAGGCAGATTCCGTCACCCCGCGCAAGTTCATAATAGTCAAAAAGATAATCATCACTAAAGCAATTGCGATTCGATGATCATGTAACGATGGGAACGCCGATGTAATGGCATCTGTACCTGCCGATGAGCTAACAGCTACCGTTAGAATATAATCGACCAGCAGAGAGCCGCCTGCAATCAGACTCGGACTCTTTCCTAAATTGTCCTGTGCAACAATGTAGGCTCCCCCACCACCAGGATAGGAAAAAATGGTCTGTCTATACGATAGGATCAGAATGATAAGCAAACCCAATACCGCAATGGATATAGGGATAGAATACCATAGGGCAGCAAAGCCCGCTGTAATTAAAACCAGCAGAATCTGCTCCGTTCCGTAAGCTACAGAGGACAATGCATCTGAGGACAGAATGGCCAGTGCCTTGAGCTTATTCAGTTTCTCATCTTCAAGGGCCGTCGATTTTCGCGGACGACCGATTAATAACCTTTTGACTTTACTTAGCATTTCGTTGACTCCTTCTTTGGATGAGGGTTTTGCAAAAGAAATATGAATCGGATATTTATTATGTCACCTGCACATCAGATTGATGAAACAAATGAACTATTATTTTATACTCCCTCATCCAGAAAAAAACAATAAGGAATGCTCCCTAAAAAGAGCATTCCCGAGTAAGAAAGAGTATTTCGATAAAATACCCTTATGTATACAGTATTTTGAACCTTTCCGGCGTAATTCCTTCCGCCCGGCGGAAAGTTGCCACAAAATGACTGACATCCCGGAAGCCTACGCGCTCAGAAATCTCCTTTACCGTTAATTGCGGATACTCTGTCATCATCTCCTTAGCCTTCCGCAACCGAATTACAATCAGATAAGCATACGAAGTCACACCGAACGCTTGCTTAAACAATGTATTTAAATGACGAGCGCTGACATTCATCATAACGGCCATATCCCTTAAACCCACATCTGGGCTGGCATAATTTTGCTCCATAAAGGTCAGTACAGGGGTTAAACGTTCCACATTGTGAGATAAGGAAGGCATCGAGCTATGTTGTCCATGTTTACGCAGCAGAGTCAGAAAACGGTACATATTGGCCGAAGCATCTAATCCAGACAAATCACGTTCACTAACCATGGAGTGTAGCATGTTTTCCCCAAAGCTGTGCAGCTCGCTATCCGGGTCCCAATGGTACCCTCGCGTATGCTTCAATTCGAGTGCAGTCAATACAGCCGCGGCGATGGGTCCGTCAAATGTAATGTATAACGTTCGCCATACCTTGGTCGCCCGTCTGTATGCATGGGCTTCACCAGGCAGTAGCAGAACCCCGGACTGCTCACCCAAACGGAAGGTTCCCCCTTTATATGTAAACATCCCCTCACCTGACACCGTCTGAATCCAGTGAAAGCAAGGATAGCCCTCTGGACGGGAAACATCCTCCTGTCTGCTATTAAATCCGATACTTTCAATAAAAAGGGGTAAAGAGTGCTCACGAGTAGTCAGGAAAAATCGCAAATGATGGGGAGTCAAAATCATAATAAGCACCTCCGGCGTATGCGGTATCTATTTCTCATGTAGATCCATATTGTTATATACATGTTCATTTTATTATATTTAAAAGCATTTATTTGTATTATAAGATAGGATTATTCTTATATACAGAGGTGATTGGCATGATAAGCAGCAAACTTCCTAAAGTATTTTACGGTGGGGATTACAATCCTGAGCAATGGGATGAGGCCACGCATCAGGAGGATTTACGGATGTTCAGACAGGCAGGAATTGATATCGCCACACTCAACGTTTTCTCATGGGCTAAAATTCAGTCTGACGAAATCACATATCATTTTGAGTGGCTGGATCAGTTGATTGATAATCTTTATGAAAGCGATATCTTCGTTTGTCTAGCTACTAGTACGGCAGCGCATCCTGCTTGGATGGCTACCCGTTATCCCGACATTCTTCGGGTCGATGCTGACGGGCGTAAGCGAAAATTCGGAGGACGACATAACTCTTGTCCGAACAGTCCAACCTATCGAATATACGCAGAGCAGATGGCTGACCGACTTGCAGAGCGATACAAAGACCATCCCGCAATCCTCGTGTGGCACGTATCCAATGAGTATGGCGGGGATTGCTATTGTGACAATTGTGCCGCAGCGTTCCGGGTATGGCTCAAACAAAAATACGAATCACTAGAAGAGCTAAACCGGGTGTGGAATACTTCCTTCTGGGGTCACACCTTCTATGATTGGGATGAAATTGTACCTCCAAATAATCTGAGTGAGCATTGGGGAGAAAATCACTCCACATTTCAGGGCATATCCCTTGATTATGCGCGCTTCAATTCAGACAGTATGCTGGATTGCTACCTGCTGGAATATAACGCGATTAAAAAACATATTCCCGATGCCGTGGTAACAACCAATCTGATGGGCTTTTTTAAGCAACTGGATTATTTTAAGTGGGCTAAGCACATGGATATAGTATCTTGGGACAGCTATCCCGGGGCTAATACCCCGATAAGCTATACGGCGATGGCGCACGACCTGATGCGCGGCTTGAAGGATGGGCAGCCCTTTATGCTGATGGAGCAAACACCGAGCCAACAGAATTGGCAGGCGTATAATTCACTTAAACGGCCTGGCGTTATGCGTTTATGGAGTTATCAGGCTGTAGCACATGGCGCGGATACGGTCATGTTTTTCCAGCTTCGCCGCTCGATCGGTGCTTGCGAGAAATTCCACGGGGCCGTAATTGAGCATGCCGGGCATGAGAACACACGTGTATTTCGCGAGGTGGCACAGCTTGGCAATGAGCTTGGCGCTTTAGGCAACACGCTGCTTGACGCGACTGTTCATGCCAAAGTAGCTATTTTGTTTGATTGGGACAATTGGTGGGCTTTGGAAAAGTCAAGCGGCCCTTCTGTCGCCTTGAAATACTTGGATCAGGTGCATAAGTATTATGCTACCCTCTTCCGGCGTAACGTACAGGTAGACCTGATTTCTGTGGATACAGATTTCCAAAAATATGATCTCATTATCGCGCCTGTACTCTACATGGTCAAGCCGGGTACTGCTGAGAAACTGGAACAATTCACAGAGCGTGGCGGCACCTTCTTAACGACCTTTTTCAGTGGCATTGTAAATGAAAACGATCTGGTTACAACCGGAGGATATCCTGGTAAACTGCGTAATTTACTCGGGATCTGGGTGGAGGAAATTGATGCGCTTCTGCCTGAATCACACAACCGCATTATATTGAAAGAAAAAGTGGGCGTATTAGAAGGTGAATATAAGTGTGAGTTGCTCTGCGACTTGCTGCATAGCGAAGGAGCCGAGGTGCTGGCGGAATACGGCGATGATTTCTATCAGGGCATGCCAGTACTGACACGCAATCGCTTTGGTCAAGGTGAAGCGTGGTATGTCGCTACTGACCCTGAGGAACCTTTCCTTGATGGTCTGCTGGGCTACATTTGTGAGCAAAAAGGGATTTCATCCCTGCTGCGTGCTCCTGCGGGCATAGAAGCCACTATGCGGTCCAAAGATGGAAAGTCTTATCTATTTGTTCTCAACCATAATGCCCAGACACAGCAATATCATCTGGATGACCAAAAAGGAAAAGAGCTGATCAGCGGAAAATTCCTGGAAGGAGATATTTCTATTGAAGGCTATGGCTTTCAAGTGCTGGAGCTATCCTAATCAATTCAATCTGACTTATACCACTCACTTTACTGCATAAAGGTAATTTAGTACCAAAGGAGTTAATCATGAAACGACTACTATGGATCGGCAGCTTGTCTTATTTTTTAATTGGTCTAGCACATGTGGTTGTAGGCTCCCTACTGCCCGTGTTGCTAGAGCATTACGGTAGAACCTATACGGATGGCGGAAGCCTGATTTTCGCTCAATTTTCCGGCTTTCTGGCTGGAGTTCTACTGTCACCGTGGCTTGCCCGGACGTTCGGCAAACGCCGAAGTCTGGTATTTGCCCTACTCCTGCTGTGTGCGGCTGAAGTGCTGTATTCACTTCTGCCGCCCTGGGGCTGGCTATATGCCGTCGGGGCAGTAGCCGGATTTGGCTTTGGGATGGTAGAAGCACTCATTGGTACTATTGTTATTGGAGGTATTACTCAAGGAACGGGCGCGGCTATGAGCCGTCTGGAAGTCTTTTTCGGGATCGGCGCCTTGGCTATGCCCGCTATCGCTAGCCAATTCATTGCTCTAGGTTGGTGGCGACTGGCATTTCCCATCATCTCCTTGTTTGCAGCCGTAGCCACTATAGCTTGGCTGCGTGGGTCCTTCGGCACACTGGACGCTCTATTGGACGAACAGGAACACCGAGGTGACAACCATAAGCGTTCCACTAATTCACTGGAGTCACCTACCGTAAAGGCTTCTAATAGCAGCCCTATAGGCAATTGGAAGCTACTTGCATTATTTATCGTTTTTTTCTTTATCTACGTAGGAACTGAGATGAGCCTGGCCAATTTCCTGCCCTCCATGTTTATCGAGCGACTCGGTCTCACACAAGCAGAAGCAGCACTCAGTGTCACCTGCTTTTGGTTGGCAATGGCCTTCGGACGGTTATTTACAGGCTACATTGCCGATCGATACGGCTACGGTGTCTTTGTCGCTCTGAGCTCACTGGCAGCGACCCTGCTGCTGTGTGTGTTCCCGTTGATCCAAGGCACTGCTGGTGCCTTTGTCCTTATCGTACTGCTGGGACTCGGCATGTCCGGCATCTTTTCCATCGCTCTTGTTTTTGCCAGCAAAATGATGCCAGGCACAGAAGAATCGACTACGAGCCTGCTTATCGGTGCAGGCGGAGTCGGAGGTGCCCTGCTGCCCTTATGGCTTGGAAACAGTATGGATCGTGGAGGAGCAGTTGCTTCAGCTTGGTTACTGGCGGGATTTGCTTGTATCCTGTGCCTGCTTGGCGGTATCCTGTACGCCCTATATGTACGCAAAAAGCGGCTTCAAACCGCTTCATCATGATATTAACCTACTACTGGCACCCCAAGTGTATCCTTAGATGACAACCAAGGATACATTTGGAGGTACTTTTTACATACTAGACGAATGTACCTTGTACAGAAGCCTGTTTTTAGTCAAAATAGATTGTTTCCTATGAAACACAGGACAGATATCCATGCCTCCTCTAGATGAATGGAGTACTATACAACAAACCATATGGAGGTGTTTGTATTGGGTCGTCCTGAATTGAACCGAAAAAAAGGCCGTAAAAAAGATGTTTTTGTCCGTGCCTGGTTTGATAAGCTAGAAAAAAAGTTTGAGGAAATGCCCCCCAAAAAAAGAGGCCGCTCGAAACGGAAATCGTTTGGTAAAGACATCATTGTCAAAAAGCAAGTTGTACGTGTGAATATTAATCAAGATGCTGAAGGGAATTCCAGAACCACAGGTGATTTAGCGCAGTTCGGTTACATTTATAATGTGAGGCCCCAACTCGTTTCGATTGAAGGGGAGGTTATTTTCGATACGAACGGCATACTTACACCTGGGATTGCTCACCTTCCAGGGACTACACAAATTGCTGTAGCCGATGCAGGGAAGTATGAAGTCCGCTTTTCGGTGTCGGGAGTAGAGCCCAACCAATTCGCCATCTTTATTAATGGCGCACCGGCTGAGGGAACCGTGTACGGCTCAGGAGCCGGGACACAGCAGAACACCGGGCAAGCCATCCTTGCTTTGGCATGCGGTGATGTCCTTACTCTGCGTAACCATAGCTCTACTGCTGCTGTTACCCTGCAAACACAGGCCGGAGGAACTCAAGCCAGCGTAAATGCCTCTGTTCTCATTAGAAAATTGGGATAGGCTTAGACTCATGCAAAGCCCCAATATACTAAAAAGGGTTTATCCATCGCACGAGGATAAACCCTGAATACTTTTTAAAAGGCGATAATGATCCCTTTGTCATTGGCATACATTGAACTAATTCCCCTGGTGGGCACAATATGAATATCTTTAAATTGATAACGGTTCTTCAAGGTATTCATTAACTTTTGTGCCAGTCCGGGATTATTGCAATGAGTAATAACGATGCTTTCTCCTTCGGTACTCCGACCACTTTTTTCAATGGTATCTGCCAACTTTTCAATGATTTGATTCTGACCACGGGCTTGAGTAAATAATGCGATGTTTCCGTCACCGTCTGAACCTAAAATAGGCCTGATATGCAAGAATGAAAGTATCTTTCCAGTAATTTTATTCATTCGTCCGTTCTTGACCAAATTATCCAAATTCTCTAACACAAAATAGGTTTTCATCTTGCTGATAAAGCTCTCCAAAGAAGAGATAATCTCGCTTTTATGATATCCTTCGTCAATCAGCTTGCGTAATTTTAGAGCTAACAAGAGTTGTCCAGCCGATGCGCTTTTCGAATCGAATACATGAACATCTGCCCCTTCTTCTTCCGCCATATCCTTTGCGACCAATGCACTGGAATACGAGCTGGACAGGTTGCTGGATAATGTAATGGCAAAAGAAGTATGCGCGCCTTGAAAGGCTTCCTTATATAGCATAGGTGACGGTGAAGCGGAACCAATCTTGGTTGTACAGGCTTTCATTTCTTCCATAAACTGAGGCAAGTCCAATGTATCATCATCTATGAAGCATTTTTCACCCAATGTCATGTTTAATGGAATCGTAGTTACTTGCATCTTTTCTTTAAGCTCTGTCGTTAAGTCGCAGCAACTATCTGCTATGATTTTATATCTCACCCAGTACACCCTCACATTATGTTATTTTTCACTAGAATCCGCATTCATCATATTCAAAGAAAGCTCAATTAACCACATCAGGCATTTCTATTTCTATTGCCACATCGCCTTTTTCCTTACTCCCGTAAGCGCTGCCGTAATTCTTGTTCTGGATACATGCAGATGATCTCGGTGTAAGGGGAAATTAATTCCATTATCTCGACGTTAAACTAAATATGGATACTATGTACTATAAAGAATTGCCAACAATAATAACAATGAAATATTTGTGAATTATTATCCTCCCCCTTCACCTCCAGAGATCTCTCAGGCCGAGAACAAAAAATACTTTAATCTCATTCATTGACTCGATACAATAAATAGTATATTCCAGTATTTGCGATAAAATAAACCATGCTAATCTCTGTGATAGTGAAGGAGTCTTCAAACTATGCTTAAGCTAATCCCCAAAAAAAGCTTCATTATATGTATTGTTATCCTGATCGCTTTAATGGCATATTTCACAAAAGATCTAAGGACGGAGATGTCGGTAAAATCAACGGATCTATCGGAATTGTCAATAAACAATATTCCACTAAGCAAGAATATTGCGAAGATTGATTTGACTGCTTATAAAAAGAACCCCGATTTTAACGATAAACACACAAAAGATGCCGATCACAGATATTTTGAAAATTTCTTAATTGTCTATAGTTCTAGTGGAGAGATTATGAAACTGCAAACCTTGTCCGAGAGCGAATTTTCTAGCATCAGTGGCCACAAACTTCAGAAACTTGAGGATGTGAAAAATAAATTGGGCAACCATTTCGTGGATCAAAGCTACGACTCTGCCCAAAGCCTAAACGCCATAGTATATTATGACAAAATAAATCGTACGAAGGCTAGTTTTGTATATCCCCATAATAACAAGCAGGATCAGATCGTTGTCTGGACTATATTGGAAAAGTACTAGCATTTGTAAGAAAAGGCCAACCCGTAAATGCTGGTTGACCTTATCGTTTAAAGAATGTCCTACGCTTTTGAACGAATATGAACTAACTTTACAGCACCGTTTTAACCGTGTCTTGTACTTGTTTCAACAATCCTTTGTAACCATCTTCATCAAGGTAGCCGATACTTCCAAGCAGCAAGTGACCGACCGATTCAATTCCAACAAAATCAAAAATACCCGTATCTGATGTGAGCTTCAATCCTGCGGTCATACCAATTTCATCGTAGATCGCGTTGGGCGTACCATGTGTATTCACGATAAACCCTTTTTTACCTGTAAGCAGCTTATTAATCCCTTCTGCACCAGCCGTATATGCAAAGCCGTAGGCAAATACACGATCAACGTAACCTTTCAGGATCGCAGGAAGACCTGTCCACCAAATGGGTGAAATAAACGTAATCGTATCAGACTGCGAGATATATTCCTGCTCTACTTTGATATCAGCCGGCGTTTGTCCAGCTCTCATCGCAGCCGTATCCTCAGGTTTTAATACCGGTTGAAAATCAAGAGCGTACAGATCGCGTACAACGACTTCGTCACCTTTTTCCTTCAAGGTAGTTACAACCGTTTCCAGTATCGCGTGGTTAAAGCTTTCAGCGTTAGAGTGAGCATAGATGATAAGATGTTTCATTTTCATGACCTCCAGATATTTTATTGTTATTTTGGCATTTGCATAGATATCTATACATTTACTCAAAAAAAATTTAAAACCTGTTTTTTATATGCTCCAACAGATATTCCAGTTGTTTTTTTTCCTCGTCTTTGAGACCACCATAAATAGTTTCTTTTAATTTATTAGAGATCGCCTCAAATATAGGCTCCAGCTCTTTCCCCTTTTCGGTAAGATAGATCAGAGTAACTCGGCTATCCTCCCTTTCTTTTTTCCTTTCCACATACCCCAATTTTACTAGCTTGTCGATTAAAACAGTGACTGTGGGCTGTTGACGAGCAATTTTTTGCGTCAATTCCTTAATCGAAAGTCCATCCGTTTGATACAGGAACATCAGTATTCCACCATGGGTAGGTACGATTCCTTCAACTCCATAGGATTCGAGCTCAGATACAATTAATTTATTGATCGAGTCCCTAATGGTTCCTACAAGTGCAGCTGCATTATTTTTTAACATACAAGTATTATTACATAGACATCTATATATATCAAGTACTTAGTCAGTCTGATCTAATTTTAACGTATGAAATGCTTCAAAGAACTAGATCTAAGTCTGTTATAATAAGATTTTAAAAAATAGTTAGGAGGTTGTTAAATGGAGCAGCTTTTAAAGAAAATCCAATACTTGAGCACCCACGAAAAGAAGACATTAGAGCAGATGGTTCTTAAACTATCCGAAGAAGTAGGAGAAACCTCTCAAGCCATGCTGTCTTATATGAATGCAAACGGAAGCGAATATAAGCAATTGAATATTTCCGATGTCAAAGAGGAATGTGCAGACGTGATTCTGGTTGCCCTTTCTTTATTTTATAAGCTAAGCAACAACGAGGGGGAGCTTCAGGAGTTCTTAAGTAAAAAAGTGGACAAATGGGAATCTGTAATGACTTAGGCCAAAAGGGCCGTTCCCAGTATTCTTGATCAGTTCCTGGGACAGCCCTCAAAGTATATAACAAAAATAATAACAGTATTATTTATAGAATTTTCTTAAACATTTCGATAACTTGTTCTTTGCTAGGTATGAACGGATTGCCCGGAGCGCAAGCATCCTTCATGGAGTTTTCGGCAAGCAAATCTAAATCCACCTCGTTTACACCTAGTTCAGAAAGTTTGGCAGGAATCCCTACTTCCTTCGACAGGTCCTTGATTCTTTGAATTACATAGTCTGCGCATTCTTTATCCGTTTTCCCCTTATCTTCATAACCGATGACCTTAGCAATGGCACGAAACTTCTCTGGTACATGCTTGGCATTCTCCTCCTCCACAATCGGCAGCAGCATGGCATTGCAAACCCCATGAGGCAAATCGTATACCCCGCCTAGCTGATGAGCCATAGCATGGACATAACCCAATCCGGCATTATTAAATGCAAGTCCTCCCAAGAAAATAGCGAAAACCATTTGTTCACGTGCTTCTATATCATGACCGTCGCTCACCGTGCGGGCCAAATTGTTAAAAATAAGTTCTACTGCTGCCAACGCAGTCGCATTTGTAACAGGGTAGGAGCCCGGAGTAACCAAAGCTTCAATGGCATGGGTCAAAGCATCTAGTCCGGTAGCTGCCGTTAATGCGGCGGGTTTGTCTACCATCAGTTCAGGATCGTTGACTGAAATCGTAGCTACGCTATTCTTGTCAACCATAACCATTTTGACTTTGCGCTCTTCGTCCGTAATGACATAATTGATTGTAATTTCTGCGGATGTTCCTGCCGTTGTATTAATAGCGATAATCGGCAGCGATTTATGCTTGGATTGATGAACGCCCTCATACTCAGTTATATGTCCCCCGTTGGTAGCAATAATGCCGATTCCCTTGGCCGTATCCTGTGGGGATCCTCCGCCAATGGAAATTAAAAAGTCACAGCCGTTTTCTTGTAGAAATTGGACGCCATCATGTACATTTTTACAGGTCGGGTTGGGCTTGACCTCATCATATACCGCATAGTCCAAGCCTATATCATCCAGCAAGGATGTGACCTTGCCGGCAATTCCACTCTTCATCAGAAACTTATCCGTCACGACCAGTGCTTTGTTTAAATGTAGTTCTTTTATATAGGGTCCAATTTCATGCAAACAGCCTTTTCCCATCAGATTGATAGATGGTACAAAAAATACATGTGCGCTCATAAAAATCTGCCTCCTAAGGATTCACTTTTGATCCCTCGCTAAATACAGAACTACTCTAAAGTGAAATATTTCACAATTGTAATTCTATCTTTATTTGATTTTGATGTCAATATAAAAACAAAGATATTGCTTTGGTTTATTTTTGTTTATTTTGTTTTTTGAATCACTCCAATAATTGGTACACAACTAATCGGAGGCAGTATCGTACAACTTAGAGGAACACATTAACAACGAGGTGATGACAGCATGACAATCAACAAGAAAGTATGGCTGGCTCTGCTGGCAGTACCACTGCTTCAAGCAACCCCATCTTACGCCAAGCCGGCACCGCTAACTCCAGTAACAACCGTTTATGTGGATGACCGCCCGCTTGAGCTTACTGCTCAACCGCTACTGCTAGACGGGACAACGCTCGTTCCCATGCGGCAGTTGTTTGAAGCGCAAGGAGCTGTGCTTTCCTGGAACGGATCCAGCAAAACCGTAACAGCAACCAAAAACGACACGACGCTGACCTATCGCATTGGAGAAGTCACCTCCACCCTCAACGGCAAAACACTATCCCTGAACGTTCCCGGACAGATTGTTGAGGGCAACACAATGATTCCACTGCGTTTTGTGAGTGAAGCACTTGGGAGCACAGTGAAGTGGGACGCACTAACCCGTACGATCCGGATTGCCTCCACTGATGATTTTTTCACAACGGTACTTTCCGGAGTCAACCTGCGTAGCAAACCGGATTCATCAGAAACTTCCCCTTCCCTGCGGCTTATTCCAACCGGTGAAAAGGTTCATGTCATCCGCGAGGTCAATGCCCTCTGGCTGGAAGTACGCACTAAAAACAACCTGACCGGGTACATATCGGCAAAACCAAAATACAGTGACTATACCAGCACTTCCCTAGCAGAACGGCAGGGAGATGAACTGATCGCCTACGGGCAGAAATTCCTTGGCACCCCTTATGAATTCGGCGCAGCAACCAGACAGACATCGACCTTTGATTGTTCCTCTTTTGTCGGGGAAGTGTTCCGGCATACGCTCTCTGTCGACCTCCCCCGTGTCTCTTACGATCAGGCCAAAGATGGCCAAGAGGTCGGGCTGAACGAGCTGCGCAAAGGTGACCTGCTGTTCTTCAGTGCGCGGGGGCTGGAGATCGGCCATGTGGCGATCTATGCAGGGAACAACAAATTGCTGCATACTTTCTCCAAAGAACGCGGCGTTCATTTTGACACGTTTGACGGTAAATGGAAGAAACGTTTCGTAACAGCTCGCAGGGTGTTTTAGGACAAGCAGATACCCCATAACCGTAGGCTGCTCCATTACCACATTCATTATCTTCTGATTGCCTTTTGCCGGACGCCTCCCTTGCGGTTTGCGTTCAGGCGGCAAAAGAATTCATTCGTTCCCATTGTTCAACACGTAATTCGATACTCTTCTTTAACGTTTTCTTTCAAAATCTTGAATCTTTCCCATCAGATCTGCTTAAATAGGTTTAATAGATTTTTTAGAAAACACGAATATATACGCTAATTATAGACAGGAGGAATCGTTATGCAATTTGAGACAGATCGGCTCATCATTCGTGATATTTGCAGATCCGATTGGGGAAGTATACATACCTACACGTCATTGAAGTTACTAGGCACACAGCATGGGGACCCAATACAGAAGAAGATACAAAGGAGTATATAGAACAAGTTCTAGTCTCACAGCTGGAAAAGCCACGACAAGACTACGAACTAGCCGTATGTCTGAAAGACACTGGAATTCTGATCGGCGGTGTTGGTATTCATGTCAAAGATACTAATGCAGAAATGGGTTATATTTTAAACCCAGATTATCAAGGTAAGGGTTATGCAACAGAAGCGGCACAAGCCCTGCTAGGATTTGGATTTAGCACACTTGATGTCCATCGTATTTATGCAACATGTCGTCCAGAAAATAAAGCTTCTGAGAAGGTTATGCAACAGATCGGAATGCAACGTGAAGGTATAATGCGAGAACATTGGTACTACAAAGGCGAGTTTCATGATTCATATTTGTACTCTATTCTTGCTGAGGAATATTACAGGACATAATTTTTATTTTAGGAGGGAACAACATGGAAGTTTTTGCAGAATATTTAGCGCATATTGATAACCCACAACATCGGGCCCGAACGGAAGAGGTTTTGGCTTGGGTAACCAAGAATTTTCCAAATTTATTGCCAAAAATTGCGTGGAATCAGCCTATGTTTATGGATCACGGCACATTTATTATTGGCTTTAGCGTAGCCAAACATCATTTAGCCGTTGCCCCTGAAAAGGCAGGGATTAATCATTTTTCTGAGTTAATTGTGCAGGCTGGCTATCATCACACCAAGCAGTTGATACGTATCCAGTGGGATAGTCCAGTTGATTTCTCATTACTTGAGAAAATAATCGAGTTTAATATTTTGGATAAGGCCGACTGTTCAACCTTTTGGCGGGAATGCTGAGACATCTCATGCTCCTCTTTTTCCCCATCGATATATCAAAAGCATGTACAAGTCCCCCACCAATTCTGAAAGCTATCATCCTTCGAAATCTCATGATGCTAATGCCCCTTAAAGTAACCTATGCTATAATGTGGAAAGTATGGATAGTTACATGTACAGGAGGATTGGAGCAGAATGATTGGGAAATTTTTGATTTTCTCTCTACTATGGAGTTTGCTCGGTAATCCGTTTTTGGCAATGCTCGTACTCCTAATTGTGATCTATATATTGGATCGCAGCTTTGTCGGTGTATTGCCCAGCATCAGCAAACCGTGGAAAAGAAGACGCAATGCAGCACGATTGCGTCAACAGATTGTGTTAAACACCAACGATGTGGCTGCCAAGTTTGATTTGGCTCGGATTTGGATCGAAAGCAAGAAATACTCGCAGGCTTTGGAGCTACTATTGGAAATTCAATCCCGATATGAAGATTCAGCAGATTATTGGAACGCGCGGGGTACGGCTGAGGTACACACAACCCACCTGGAGGATGGAGAACAGCATTTACTCAAGGCACTGGACATTAACCCACGGGTGCAATACGGTGAACCCTATTTGCATTTAGCCGCAGCTTTCAAGGAACGGGACGTAAATAAGTCACTACACTATCTACAGCATTTTCAGGAGATTCAGTCTTCTTCCAGCGAGGGCTATTATCTGACAGGCCTGATGTACCGTATGCTGGGACGCAAGGATGAAGCCATCACTGCATTTAACCAGTCTATTGCTGTCTATCGTTCTCTGCCCAAATACCGCAAACGAAGTGAGCGCAAGTGGGCTGCACGCAGTCTATTCCGTAAAATAATCAGCTAAATCACACGCTGAAACGCAAAAAAGAGGTTCAAGATGAACAGTTAATCTGCCATGATGAACCTCTTTCTTTATTATACTTTTTCCGATCCAAAGCATCCTCTCACGGTCATCGTAACGGCGCATAACCAAGCCGATTCAGCTCTTCCGCAATCACGCGATAACCACGGCTGTTCGGATGTATCCGGTCCAGCGAAAGCAGTGCCCGTTCATTGCCTTCGAATATGGGATAAATGTTCGCTACCCGATAATTCGGCCCGCCCAATGTATAGAGAAACGAGTTGTATTGGCGCACATATACTCCCGCCTCCCTTACTCCTGGAAAAGGATTATATAACCCCACCATTCGGATGATAAATGGCTCACGCTGACCGGACTTTATTTGATACAGGGCATGTACAATTTGGCGTACATATTCTTTGGTATGATTCAGCGCTTGCGGAATGGAAGAACCCGACGCGCCTGGGCTTCCAGCAAGTGTACTGATATATGGACGCAGATCATTCCCGCCGATCGTCACCGTTATGAGTTCAGCCCGGCTGATTGCCGACCGAAAAAGCGGATTGTTGCGGACCATGGACAGCAGCTCCTGCGATGTCAATCCGTTGATTCCCAGATTCTCGTAACTGACTGGCGTACGGAGATGTCTTTCCGCCATTCGCCGATAGACAGGTACAAAGCCGCCACTCAGCAACGTCCCTGCACCTGTCGTTAAAGAATCTCCAATCGCTGTGTAGTGATACGCCAATGAAACCCACCTCCCTCCGACATAACATATATTATGTAGAAAAAAGGAAGTGGGACACGGAGATTCGCTTATTCTTCGTCTATTTCATATATACAATGGAATTGCCCACCATCTGGCAAATCCTCCGATCCATATACGGCAAAACCCACGTTGCGGAAGAAATCTGCCCCCTCCGCATCTGTGTCCACCGTAAGTCGCTTCGGGCTACGCTCCTTAATAAGCGTAAGCAACATCCCTCTGCCGTAGCCTCTATGACGATTTTCAGGTAATACAGCCAGATGATGGAGCACGATCGTTCCATCTTCCCGCTCCTCAAAACCGACAACACCTACAATAAGTCCTTCATCTTCCACACCGAACAACTTCCATTCATCCGAGGCTTGATAAGCACGCAAAGCCGCCTCTCCGCGTTCAGGATGATCAAGCACAGCATAGGTAAGAAGCTCCAGCACCTCCTCACGATCTGAATCTGGTTTTATATTTTTAAACATCGTTAGTCGTCTCTCCTTATAATCTGAAATGAGGTTATACTTTAGTTTTCCACAATAAGCAACGGCCAATTATCTAGCCACTGTTTTTCAAATACACGCTGACGAAAAGCCGTAGTGTGACGGAACAGGGGGCTTTGGCGTACCCGCATATCCAGCAGATCTTCCAACCCATGCGGACAAATAACCTCCATTTGATCCTTGGCATTCAATCGAATGGCTACAGCTGTTGCCGTCTCTGGCCAGCGGCTCATCGCATCCTCTATCGAGGAATACGGAGCCTCCCCGTTGCGAATATGCATCCGAGCTTGATTTTTGACAGACCAGTTGCGTCCTGCCTGTTTACGATTCAAGGACTGCTCCAGAAACTCATCTCGTTCCTCTAGCGTATTTTTAGGGTCAAAATAAATAACATCGATATCGTTTAGAGGTGTAGCCGTTGTATAGCCATGAAGCTTGTCCCAAACCCGGTTTCGTACATAGCCCGCGGCTATACAGCCTTGCGGAAGCTTCAGCTCTCGCACATAACGCAAGTCTTCCAAGACCTGTGGATCATTCATATATTGTATAATTCGTAGCACATCTTCTTCCGACTTCATCCTGTACTCAGCTCCCTTTTTTTATGATGATAGTTGCTGCACAGACTCCCCACCTTGAGCCGCGAACCGGGCTGTACGCTGCGCCAAACGGCGGCGTGCGACCAGCAGGAACGGAATACCGATCACAACCGACAGTGCAACCGGAACAAACACGGCAAGCGGTGCTGTTTGACCATAGATATCCAGCAACCAGCCACCAAATAAAGGAGCCAGTACACTACCCAAATTATTAAAGCCGATCGTACCGAAGTAGGTCCCTTTATATTGAGCATCAGCAATTTGATCAATCAGTACGTCCAGCATCGTGAATAATAACACTTCGCCTACTGTAAACAATACCATATCCAGTATAAACATCCAGCCTGAGTTTAGCATACCGCACAGCAGCAAGCTGACTGCAATACATATATTCCCTGCTATTAAGGAATTCACTGGAGAAAAGCGGCTTGCCAGTCGTACCAGTGGATACTGAAAAGCCAATACGCAAACCGCGTTGACCGTTAGCATGTATGTAAACCACTGGGTACCTTCCTCGAAGGACAACGATAAAAATTGAGGCATTGTCGAATTGGAATGAGCATAGCCCATTACGCAGAATACGGTTCCCAACAAAATCGGCATAAATACGGGATCTCTGCTGGCTGTTCGGAACGCCTCGCCCATCCGCAGCGGAGCCTCTCCTGCGGTTGTGCCTACATGCAGATCTGCTGCATACCGAGTAAATTGGATCAACAGCAGCACCCCGTACAGAGCATACACACCAGCGGCTACCATAAACGGCGTACCTGTAGATGCCGATCCCAACATCAAACCAAGCAGCGGTCCTGCCACCACACCAACATTAATCGCCGCATATCTCATGTTATAGACGAGCAATCTTTTCTCCTTGGGGGTTACATCTGATAATAGCGCCCGCGAAGTTGGCTCGAACAAGGATCTGCATAGTCCATTCAGAGCATTAATGACAAAAAAAGCCCAAGCCACTTCTGCCAACGCAAAAGCGACGAATACAAGCGCCCAACTCGCAATGGATACCAGCATCACCTTACGCCGTCCGATCCGATCTGAAATATATCCACCGTAAAAGCTGGCAAAAATGCCGACCAGTGAGCTGACCGATACGATCACCCCCGTATGAAAGGGGGAGACCCCCAGACGGGTGGTCAGATAAATAGACAAAAATGGGATGCTCATCGAGGTCGCCATCCGACCAAAAATCGTACCTGCTATAATTGTCCAGGCCAGCGGGTGAATGGAACGCAGCTGTTCTTTCATATATATATCTTAGGTCCTCCTTCTAGGTACAAGTCTAACAAGGGGGAATCAGTCTAGACTGGTGAATATAACGTTCCAGCTCTAAGCACGTTGCCTGATAGACAGACTGGAGCGCAGACAACTTCACTTGCGTATTCTCAAGTCGGTTCTCCCGTGCAAGCTGTTCAATATCAGACAGCAACTTGGACAAACGCCCGACCCCTAGACTCACGCTGCCTGATTTCAACTCATGAGCAGCCTCTACTACTTTTGTGGCTTCGCCCGCAGCAACCAATTCTTTTAACTTGTTGATTTTGGCAGGTGTATCACTAGTATACATTTCAACCAATGACTCGAGTAATCCCGTGCTACCATCCTCATCCAGCAACATAATTTCCCGAATAACATCCTCATCCAAAATAGGCTCGGATTCCGGAATGGGTAGCCATTTGACGAGCTTTTCTGAGAGATTTTCAATCGTCACCGGCTTCGTCAAGTAATCGTTCACTCCAACCTCCCACCCACGAGCCTGGTCTTCCTCGGACACATTTCCGGTCAAAGAAATGATCGTTACGGGCGGCTGTTGGTTTTCTACTTCCCACTGGCGGATCGCTTTCGTCGCATCGTGACCATTTAGCAGAGGCATATGGTGATCCATTAGAATGCAGGCGTAGGATCGTTCGGAGGCCGCTCTTACTGCGGCTTTCCCATCCTCGGCAAAGTCAATATGCTGGAATCCCAGGTGGTTAAGCTGTAATTGCACCACTTGACGATTCACCCGATTATCCTCAGCCACCAAAATAGCTTGAGAAAGACTATGCTCACGAAGCAATTCGCTACGTGCCGTCAATTCACCATTTTCATGTTTCTCTATTTTATCTGCCTGTCCTGATGCCTTCCTGAAAGGAATTTCAAACCAAAATGTGGAGCCTTGGCCTTCTTCGCTGACGACCCCAATCTCTCCTTGCATAAGTTTCACAAACGAGCTGCATATCCACAGCCCCAGTCCCGTTCCTCCATATTGAGAGGCGCCGCCCTCACCAGCTTGCACATAAGGCTGAAACAGCTTGCCCTGATCCTCCGGTGAAATCCCGATGCCCGAATCCTGTACTTCAAAACGAACACGTTGGGAATCTTTTGTTTCCTCAACCAATTTTGTCCGAACAACAAGTATCCCTTCGCTTGTAAATTTATTCGCATTGTTCAACAGATTAAGCAAGATCTGCATGATCCTTGCCGAATCTCCTTCGAGATGCTCTGCCACGCCAGGATCAGTCTCTATACTCAACTGGTTGCCCATCTGATAAATTTGCGGCTCCAACAACTGGGCAACATGGCTCATAATCGCTTGAACTCTGACATTTCCGATCTCCAATTCCATCTGTCCTGCTTCTACTTTGGATATATCGAGCAGATTATTAATCATGTTTAGCAGCAGAGAGGCCGACTCACGTATCACACCGATGGCCTGCCGCTGATCTGGAGACAGTTTGGATGAAGCTAACATTTCGATCATCCCCAGAATTCCGTTCATTGGCGTTCTAAATTCATGACTAACCACGGCGAGAAAAGTGCTCTTCAGGTCATTAGCCCGTATCGCTTCTTCCTTTGTCCGCTTTAATTCCGCATTGCTTTTGGCAAGCTGACGCTGCAGATTGACCAGCTCGTTGTTCATTGCTGAAAATTCATTCAGCAGCTTTTCTTCCTCAGCTTTGCTTTTCAGAACCTCATCCGTTAATTGTTCGACCGTTCTCCGCAGGACAGCCATTTCTGCTGTCGGTTCCTTCATATTAAAAGGCCCCCTTTACAAAATGAC
Source organism: Paenibacillus sp. lzh-N1 (assembly GCF_002872435.1). NCBI lineage: Bacteria > Bacillati > Bacillota > Bacilli > Caryophanales > Paenibacillaceae > Paenibacillus > Paenibacillus sp. lzh-N1. The sequence continues at coordinate 5,348,791 of NZ_CP025696.1, forward strand.
TTACGGGTTGCCAACACTAACATTATCTCTTGAGCGAAAGTATGTCCTCTGCTACCTCCAGCGCTTCCTCCGCACCTGGTGCATATCCATCCGCCCCAACTTCCTGCCATAAGTGTGAATCAAGATTAAAGGGCAAGCCACCGACCATAATTTTCACATGACTAGTAGTTGTATTTTGACGGATAACAGTAATCAACTTTTTCACCAGATGGACATGGTAAGCCATGGTAGCTGAGATAGCTACCACATCTGCGTTGTAACTCACAATGGCCTGAAGCAGGCTCCGATCAGGTACATTAGCACCTAAATAGTACGTATCCCAACCATCCATCTCGAATATATCAGCCAGCATACGCAGACCTATTTCATGCTGCTCGCTGCCTACACATGCTGCTACAAGGCTGCGTCCCTTATTTCCAGTACCTATCCATCTGGGATACAGGCTGGAAATAATAAACTGAGTCGCAGCAGTACAAAAATGTTCTTGGCCAACCGTAATTTTGCCTTCATGCCACAGACGACCTATTTCATATTGCGAAATTTGAAAAATATATTTATAAGTATGTTGAATAGACGTACCTTCATCAAGCAAATGAACGATCCAATCCAAAGCCTGTCTGCGATTACCTAAAAGTAAATATTCCAAATATTGAGCCACATCTGCAGCATAGGGATTATCATCTGTAATAAAAGAGGCGTACTCCTCCTTCTTCCCAATTTGCTGTATCCCCAATTCCAGATGCATCAGTACCGTCGTTTTATCCGTGTGATGAAAGTGCTCTACCAACGTCTCCCGAATTAATTGAAAATTGATAATCAAATCTTCTTGGGTTATGCCGAAACCTTCTAGAAGTCTCTTTAACCAGGAAACATAATACGTAAATAAAATAGGACTGTTCACGATTACACTTTCTGCTAAATAGTTCAAACTATATATGGAGTCCTGTTTTGTCTTTATTTTACCGTTGTCCCCAAAGCGCTCCAAAAGATCTGGCTGTAATTCGTATTGTTTATGGGTAACTAGTTCAGCCAAGCCTCCTGCTTGCATTAATAGCGACTCACCTGCGGTATATTGCTGTATACTCATGTACAGCTCCTTCCCCGACAAGGTATTTGTATATGAAACAGGTTCTAGGGATGACCTCAGATCGAGACTATTAGACAATTATACCTGATTTGCGTACCTACTGCTCCAAAATTAGACAAAAAAATAAAATACCGAAAAGTCGGTATTTTATCTCAAAGCTGAATTAACCAGAATATGCAACACTTATGATCCGTTACTCTTCTGTCCCTCAGCTGTTAGTCCAAGCTTTTTTAGCAGATGAATAGCCTGCTCCTTCTCTTCCACGGATAAGCCATCCACAGTCTCCATAATAACACGATGATGCTGTGGAAATATTTGCTCAAAAAAATGACGTCCATCGTCAGTCAATTCTGCATAAATTACACGCCGATCATCTTGTGACGCACGGCGAGTAAGCAGGTTTTTTTTCTGAAGTTTATCCACCACATACGTAATATTCCCACTGGAGATCAGTACCTTTTCTCCAATTTTCTGCAAAGGCTGCGGTCCGCGATAATACAGCAGGTCAAGCACACCAAATTCAGTTGTATTTAATCCATGACTATGAATGTCCCGATTCGTGCGAGATGTGACCGAATTATAGGCACGTGCCAGAACAACGAACAAATTAAGCGCTAAGTCCTGATCATCTGGTTTTACAGACATATTAACAGCCTCCGTTACTCATATCTTTATTCCAAGATATCTTAATTGCGTACTTTTGTCAAGTTTAAGCGCTTCCCTTCCTGCTCTTACGCTCTGTTATTGTAGGAATTACCATCTATTATGCGAAAATTGCTGTTCATTATGTAAAAAAAACCTGCCCTCGACCAGTCATTAAACACTGGTATCGAGAGCAGGGCGATTATGATTCAATTCTTAATTTCTTACGTAAAAATACATAGGCAACACGTCCGCATAATACTCCAAGCACATTCAGTATGATGTCATCCACATCCATCGTACCTGCGCCCAGCAGCATTTGGTTTACTTCGAGAATGACCAATGCGGCCACCACCACTAACAGCAGCCTGCCTACCTTGCGCATAGACACCCAAATGATCGGCAAAAGAACACCGAAGGGAATGAACACACCAATATTCCCAAGCAAATTAACACCCCATACCCGAAAAGGGGACGAATGCATTGCCCGCCAGTATCGCCCGATCGTATCCAATGGAACCATATTATATGAATACGGAGGTCCTGGCCGTAATGTACGACCAAAACCGAGAAACATCCAATATAATAGAAGCCCTGTATATAATATCAATAACACGAATGCCAAATTATAAAACAGACGGTTACCAGACATTATTTATTCCGTACGTCAATTTGTCCATTAGCTCGTGCGATAATGACTTGGTCCGCCATGTTAATGAACAGTCCATTATCGACTACACCCGGAATTTGATTCAAGCGAATTTCCAGCTCCTGCGGGTTCTCGATCGTACCATAGCGACAATCGGCAATATAATTACCGTTATCCGTAAGGAAGCGCTCGCCGTCTTTCATACGCCATTCCGCTTTACAGCCTGTCTGCCGCAGAGCCTCCAACGTCCATTCACTGGCAAAAGGTACCACCTCGACCGGCAAAGGGAATGCGCCAAGTACCTTCACATCCTTGGACTCATCCACAATAATGATTAATCGGTCGGTATTGCTTTCCACAATTTTCTCTCTCAGCAGAGCACCGCCTCCACCTTTTACCAAAACCAGTTGCTCATTCACCTCATCCGCACCGTCAATGGTAACGTCAAGTCTTCCAATCTGATCAAATGGAATGATGGGAATCCCCAGCTCCCTGGCCTGATCCTCCGAGGCTTGGGATGTAGCTACAGCCTGTATATGTAATCCTTGTGCCACACGCTCTCCGATTTTTTGAATAGCCCAATAGGCTGTCGAGCCTGTACCAAGTCCTACTTTCATGCCATCCTGAATCGCTTCTACTGCTTTCTCAGCCGCTTTTTGCTTCAAATTCATTATCATCTCTCCCGCTATATAGGCTAGTGTTGATCAACATCTATTTTATATGAGAACGCTTTACAAAGACAGAGACAGCTTTTTACCATAACAAAGACTATTTTCATCATGTTCATACTCCCCAAAGCGTTCGATAGGTTCGTATCCCTGCTTGGTATACAAAGCAATCGCTTCAGGTTGAGCCGCTCCGGTCTCTAGTTTAATCCTTATAATCCCCCGTTTACTGGCTTCGTCCTCCAGGAAAGATAATAAGCTAACTGCAATTCCTTGTCGGCGATAAGAGGAATCGACATAAAATCGCTTAAGCTCCATCTCTTCCGCATCTATAGGCCTAAGCCCTCCGCAAGCAACCGGCTTTTCATCTACATACACAACAGCGAAAACCATATTTTTAACTTTCGGATTGGAAAAATCAACCAAGTAAATTTGGTCGGCAGGATACCTTTCCAGCAGGTCTTCATCCAGCCTATGAATCAAATCATGCAGATCAGCATGATCGCTCTCAACCTTTAAAATCGTAAGCTTGGACACTCTTCTCTTCCCTCTTCTCTATGCATAGATACATGGACTCATTTCGCAAACAATTCACGTAAACCGCGATAAATCAAGCATTTGCGGCTTCAAATATGAAAAATGTCCCAAATTCATAAGTGCATTTGACTCTATTATAAAGTATGATGGTTTCTGTTGAATAGTTGCTTATGGAGTGAAATGAACTTGAATTTCAAGCGTGAGCATAAATTGGGAAATACTGAAATACACATAGTGTTTACTTATTAAAAATTAATTTTTTATTGGGTTAGGTATTCATTTCAAGAGCTTTTTGTACGACATATATATAGGGATATCTTACTGGTCCGAAAAAGACTTAAGACCTATTAAAAAAAATCAAGGGTCATTATCTCTATTTATTATGTTTGTAAGGGGGACTTGATTATCTCATTCGATAAGCGGTTCAACACCATATACAAAAATACTACCAGGGAGTGGAACATTTTGAAAAAGTGGAGTAGCTTATCATTCTTCACCAAAAACTTATTATTATCCTTCTTCAATATCGTATTGATCGGGCTAGTCCTTATTGTGTCTAGCTATTTGATCCAACGTACGATTTTGATTGACCAGTTGCATGGGCAAGTGGAAAAAATCACATTGAAGTGGGCGCAGGGCATTAATTCCGATGAAGTATCCCAAGCGGTTCAAGAAAAAAATTATGATGGACCCATTCAAACCAAACTCCGTACCTATCTTGATAACATCATGGCCACGAACCCGAATATCTCTCACGCCTATATTTTCGGAACAGAGCTGGAAAATGGGAATCAGACATCCATTGTCGCTATGCCAACAGATCTGAGAGAATCATTTGAAAAAGAAAAGATGGGTGTCGGCGCTATGTACGAGCAACCCAATGTTGTGGCTGTAGGTGTTACGAGTATGCTGGATTCCGGCAAACCTACATTCACCAGCTTCTATGATGACTCTTTTGGCACATGGACGACTTTGATGACGCCGATCAAAGATCCTAGTGGCAAAATCTTTGCTTATTTTGCGGTCGATGCTGATGCTGGGGCTGTACCTGCCGGATTGACCAAGCTGCTCATTAGCGGCGCTACCATTTTGGTGATATTCCTACTGATCTGCCTGGCGCTTCAATATTGGGTAGTAAAACGCACACTGTCTCCGATTAAGCAACTGATGTACGGTATCAGTGAAGTAAGCAGAGGAAACCTGGATGTTCAAATTCATACTGGCCAGGATGATTTGGGACTCGTGAATCAGAACTTTAACGATATGGTAAGCCATATTAACAGCATAATGACCAAAGTGAAGCAGACTACTGATGAAGTCAATGAATCTGCGAAAGAATTACTCGCAATCTGCGAGCAAAACGGAATCAATTCCAACATCATCAACCAAAATATCAATGAAATTACGGATAATATCCGTTCACAGGAAAAAGCGACAGGCGATAGTGCACGAGCTATGGCTGAAATGGCATCAGTTATCCAAAATATTGCTACCAGTTCTTCCAATGTGGCCGAAGAAGCCAATTCGGTAGAGAAGCGTTCCAATGAAGGTAACGAGATTGTAGATAAGGTATCATCCCAAATGCATTTGATTACCGATTCAGTAACGAATACTTCCCGTATCATCAAGTTGCTGGACAGCCGTTCACAGGAAATTGGCAATATCATTAGCACCATTTCAGGTATTTCTAGCCAAACGAACCTGCTCGCCCTGAACGCTTCTATAGAAGCTGCGCGTGTCGGTGAAGAAGGTAAAGGCTTTGCCGTTGTGGCCAATGAAGTACGCAAGCTGGCAGAACAATCTGCGGAGGCAACTAAACAAATTACTTCTTTGATTGAAGAAATTCAAAGTGAAATCGGACAAGCTGTGAATTCGATGGAGCAAGGGAACGTTGAAGTTCAAAACGGTATCGTCGTTGCTGGACAAGCAGGCGAGTTGTTCAACGATATTCTTCAAGCAACTAAAAATCTAGCATGGCAAATCCAAGAAGTATCCAGTGCTACGGAGCAAATATCTGCGGGGACACAGGAAATGACCGCGACAGCAGACGATCTTTCCTCCACCGTAACCAAAACAGCCAATAACAGTGTTCACATTATGCAAACGGTAGAGGAACAAAAAGCTTCTTTGGATTCTATCATCGAGTCATCCCATAAGCTGACGTCCATGTCTGAAGAGCTTCAAGAAATTACATCTTATTTCAAAATTGCAGACACAAACCGTACCAAATCATAATATCCATTTATCGATTTCAATGTATATTTCATAAGTAAGTCGTTCGGTAATGCCTCCCTCCTGTTCATCCATTTGAAGGGATCGGAGGCATTTACTAAATTTACAACTTATATTGAAACACCAAACATTCAGGAGGTTAGCGTAATGGCTTCATTACTACAAAACAGCACACAGACAGCTCCATCCCCATTCCTAGTTCCCTTGGATTTTGCACGTATACAGCGCAAGTATACATCCTCTACTTATCAAGTAGAGTTAGGAACATCCATCTCGGACCAACTGAATCAACAAAAAGTTGCGGAAGACAAACAGGCTGTGCTCTTATCAGCGTATACTGCATGGTTATATCGTCTATCCGCAGAGGAAGAAGTTTCTTTCTCTACTTTTATGCCTCAATCCGGTCTGCTTACAGCATCGTTGACAGTTGAAAAGGAAACGACTTTTCATGAACTGGCAAGCTTATTTCAGGAGATGCTCCGTGAGCCTCATGCATTCCTGGCAGAACCGCAAGCCGATACTTCATTTTCAACAACACTACCTACAGACAGCGGTGTAGAATCCCGTATTATGGACTGGGCTGTCAGTGAGAGCAATGGCACTTATCAAATACAGATTCGATATGATCAATCACTCTTGCTGGAAACAACGGTGGTCCGCTACGCTGAATACTTTGTAACCCTTCTGCGTGGTGCACTCAACAACAGCCATGCACTTGTGAATTCCATTGACATATTATCGGACGCAGATCGAGCTGCTCACGAAGCTTTAAATAATACAGTCGTAAAATATCCTGAGCATCAGACGATTCACGGAATGTTTGAAGAAGCGGCTTCCCAATACCCTGATCGTCCAGCTATTGCTTCCCATACAGGTGAGTATACGTACCGTGAATTGAACGAGCGTGCTAACCAAGTCGCACGTGTTTTGTTATCCAAAGGTCTCACCAAAGGTGAATTCGTGACCATCTTCATGGAACGAAGCTTGGAGACCGTTATTTCCCTGCTCGGCATACTGAAAGCCGGAGGGGTCTACGTTCCCGTTGATCCCGCTCACCCCGCTGACCGGAGTAGCTACATTGTCGAGGACACGCGTTCTCCTTTTGTCTTAACAACTTCCGCACTCACCCAACAAGCGGCTGAACTATGCGGGTCAATTGAAACCGTAAAAGAAATATTAGCTATTGATGGACCACTGGCAGGTTATGCAGCAAGCAATCCAAACGTTGATGTTAGTTCAGATGATCTAGCTTATGTCATCTATACCTCCGGTTCTACAGGCAAACCAAAAGGTGCCCTGATCGCTCACCGCGGTGTCGTTAACCTAGGAGCTGTCGTGCAACGCGATTGTGACATTACGCCTCAGGATGTATTGACCCAATTCGCCACCTATAGCTTCGATGCTTCGGTGTGGGATACGATTGGAGCCTTGTTTTACGGTGCAAAATTGTACTTGCTGTCTTCCGAAGAGCGCGTATCTGTTGAAGAATTCGCTGAAGCCATCGAACGTACGGGCACAACGATTATTACTATTTTGCCAACCGTATTCTTTAATCAGCTATCTACGTACCTGTCAGACGAAGGTTATCGTAAACTCGCAAATGTTCGAATTGTTACTGTAGCAGGCGAAGCGCTGTATGGCTCACAAGTTCGGGCGTTCCAAAGCAAATTCGGTACAGATACCGACATCGTAAACGTATACGGACCTACCGAATGCACCGTAGCGACGACGACCCATCGAGTCCGTGGTGCCGTACCTGAGCATGTCGTTAATATCCCGATCGGCAAGCCGATTTACAATTACAAAGTGTACATCGTTAACGACGATAACAAGCTCTGCCCTGTCAATATTCCGGGCGAAGTATGCATTGCTACGCCTGCGTTGGCCCAAGGCTATCTCCACCAGCCGGAGCGTACAGCCCAATCGTTCGTGGACAATCCATTTGTCCCGGGTGAGAAAATGTACCGTTCGGGGGATATCGCCAAGCTGCTGCCAGACGGTACGATTGAATACGTAAGCCGGAAGGATTCGCAGCTCAAAATTCGGGGGAACCGGATTGAAATAGGAGAAATTGAAGACCATTTCTCCAAACATCCAGGTGTTCAGGACGTAGCTGTCGTTGCCGTCAAGGATCACACAGATCAGAATATGTTAGTTGGCTATTTCACCACTTCGGACGGACAGACCATTCCACAGGACGTTATTCAGTCTTATATTGGAGGCAAGCTGCCTTCCTATTTTGTACCGACCCATGTTGTTCATCTGGAAGCCATGCCTATTTCACCAACTGGCAAGATCGATCGTAAAAAGTTGGCCCTGCGGCCACTTCCTGAAGTGCCTGATGTTACGTCTGGTGGGGAGCCTCTCCGCGAAGGAACCGAAACACTCATTGCCGAAGCATGGACACAAGTGCTTGGTAAAAATAACATTGGCGCGACCGACGATTTCTTCCTGATCGGAGGCGATTCGCTTCGTGTCATTCATGTGCTGGCTATTCTGAAGCCGCGTCATGGCTCGCTGCGTATTGGTGACTTCTTCCGCTACAAAACTGTTCGTGAGCTTGCTGAATATGTAGAGCAATTAGGTACAGAACAAGCGCCTCAGCGCAAGTCACTCGCGATTTCTCAGGAAAAAACAGATTTGAATGAACATCCTATTGAGTTGCCTGGCACTTCAGATTTAGCTGAAATCCGCGACTTGCGCGTGATTTTGTTGACCGGAGCCACGGGATATCTGGGTTCACACATTCTGTATGACCTGCTCCACCGGACAGAAGCCAAAGTATACGCAATGGTACGCCCTTCTCAGGACGGTCCATCTGGCTTTGAGCGTATTCAATCCGTATTGACAGGATATTTTGGTCAAGATATCTCCAGCTTGATGGAAGGACGGGTGAAGGCTGTCTATGGGGATCTAGAGCAAGCTGATCTTGGTCTCTCTTCTGTCGACCGCCATATGCTAGAGCACCACATCGACGGTATCATTCACAGCGCCGCTGACGTTCGCCATTTTGGTGATTCGGCAACCTTCGATCGCACGAATGTGACCGGAACATTGGAACTGCTAAAAATCGCTCAAGCTAAACCAGGAGTCTCCTTCCATCACGTTTCCACTATGGGAATACCAGAGGATCTTGCAAACGAAGGAAAATGGGAATCAACATTAGAACTCTCTGCCTTCCCAGATGAACTGCACGTGGACAACCTGTACACGAACAGTAAACTTGCGGCAGAGAAGCTATTATTCCAAGCAGCTCAAGCAGGTACGCCTGTCTCGATCTACCGTGCCGGTAATTTGACCGCCCATTCGGCCAACGGACGCTTCCAGCGTAATATCGACAGCAATGCTTATTATCGTATGATGAAAGCGATGCTGCTGCTGGGCAAAGCTCCACAAGCCGATTGGCATACAGACTTTACACCGATTGATTACGCCAGCCGTGCTATTGTAGAACTGTCCGTCAAGCAAAAAAGTGCGAACCGCATTTTCCACATCTGTAATCCGAACCCACTGCCATATGATGAATTGATCGCTATGGTAAACCAACTCGGTTACGCAGTAGAAACCCTGCCTTTTGACGATTACAGCGCTTGGCTGCTGAATCCGTCTTCTGGCATTCAGGAAGATGCACTTCACCTTGCTATGGGACAACTCGAAGGTGATGGCGCCAAGGATTCGGCCTACCGTTACGGCTGCTCTGTAACCACAGCTCTGCTGGAACAAGCTGGCGTCCAGTGTCCGGTAACCGACCTGGAGTTTATTCGCAATATGATCGAGCATGCTGTCGAGATCGGTTACTTCCCGGCCTCATCTTCGGTATCTGCACAAGCAACACAGAGGTAACAAAGTTGTGATATTTCCCCCGCGTGTTTTCGGTATGATAGACTAGATTTTGCTAGTTTCATATTTAGTATAAACCTCTATACTTTCAGAATTTTTTGCATGCGGGGGATGTCATTCAATGAAACACACTTTTTTAAAAAGAACATTGCTAATCATAAGCTTGGTAGCTATTCTAGGGATTTTGGTGTATGAAGCACGTAGCATTTATCACACACCTGTAGTCAAAGGAACTCATCGTACACGCACTGCTAATGCAGATCGACTGGTACGCCATTTATTTTCACTGACGCCAACACCAGATAGGGTATATTACCAAAACAAAGTCATTGTCCTGATGTATCATGAAGTGACCAAGACTCCACCTGATCCCGGTGCTCTCAAGCTTAGTAATTTAACGAAACAGTTGGACGAAATGAAAGCAAATGGCTTTCATTGGATCACCATGAAAGAGTATACAGATTTTATTTTACATAAAGGCAAAGTTCCCGATAATGCGGTTCTTATGACATTTGACGATGGCTATGAATCTTTTTATACGGACACTTTTCCCGTGTTGAAGAAGTATCATGTTCCGGCTACCAATTTTCTCATTACATCCACAATCAGCAATCCTAAACATATTGGTATACCTAAGCTGACATGGAATCAAATTCATCAGATGCATGCAGAGGGCATTGATTTTTACAGTCATACCAATGACGAGCATTCGTACGGATACTCCAACACCACGCGCACCAAACAAAAACCGCTTCTGATGGGTCCGGTGTATTCGAAAAAGCTGGGGCGAATGGAAACCGAGGAGGAGTTCAAACAGCGGATTTATACCGATTTGGACATGGCTGATAAGAAGCTCTTCAAACATCTACACAATGATCAGAATGTACTGGCCTTCCCTTATGGTGGGTATACCAAGGAGACATTGGAAATTTGCCGCTCCTTGGGAATTGACGTTACGTTCACGGTGAAACGAGGAATTAACTCGCCAGGACAAACGAATGGCTATCGCGTCAATGCAGGTGGAATACACAATATTCCCGAAGTATTGGTACAATATATGAAAGAAGGGGCTCCCCTTCGCCCACTTCCTTTTGCCCAAGGTCCGAATGAGGCATCCTGAACACCATAGTTTATTTAAGAATAAAAAGAACCTTTACAATCATTTTATGTCAGGATTGTAAAGGTTCTTTTATTGTATGGTTTCAAGTTTAGGGCCAGATGCGAATTAGCGCAATCACAGCTAGATGTGCCGGATAAAAGCTGCGCCACAACCAACGCGGTACCCGACGATAAAATCCGCTCTCCCCAGTGGCAAAACATACAATCAGAATGCTGGACAGCAGACTAAAGTGCTGAATATTCGCATGGTGTACCATATCATACACAACATTCAAAACAAAATGGGCAGCAATCATCATATATGAACGGGTGTATCGATAAATGAGAACAAGCAGCAGACCATAAGCTCCGTAATCCATCTGGCTGAGCTCCATAAATAGCGCTGTGAGGACGTACAGACCCGTTACAGCCACCCAATGCTTCATGCGAGATGCAGCAGCCAGCGCGAGCAACGACGTCAGTAGCGTCCAGATCACATTGGGTCTGTGTACATCAAAGGCCAGCATATAGGGCACCTGGGAGATCAAGGCTAGTCCGAGCAGGCGAAGCATGTAGCTCCGCATATTTCGGGTACGGGTATATCCCATATAGAGAGCGTACGCGTAGATTGGAAAAGCAAGCCTGCCGGCAATTCTCCAAGCCGGATCTGTCGGAAAAAACACAAGTCCGACATGGTCAATCAGCATCGTCAGCATGGCCAACCAGTACATATAAGGCCCCCTTATTCATGTTTTACGTCTTTTCTTCCGTCAAATTCAGAATGGCGTTCATAATATCCGTTTTCGTAACCCGCCCTACCAACCCCTGAATTGGAGCCGAGGAGGTACATGGCTCGTCCAAAACAGGAAGACAATTAATCTGATGCCGAATCAATCTCGATATTGCTTCCAATAAAGAATCTCCTGGAGCAAGCGTCGTCATTTGGGCCCGGCGAGTCATAGCCATGGTCACCGGGACAGTGTGAAAATCAGTATGTCCCAGCATGACCTTCAGCAAATCTTTGCGGGTAACAATACCAATGAGCTCCTGCTCCTCCCCTGTAACCATCAGCGTGCCTGTATTTTGCTGAAACAGCATCAATACCGCATCATAGGCGGTAGCATCACCTGATATCAAAATCGGATCACTGAGTATATCTGCCACCGTCAGCTTTTTGAGCATACTGCCGATATGGCTATCATATTTTGGATAACGCCCTGGCAAGTAGCCCACCTTTGGTTTGGCATCTACTAGCCCGAGCATAACGAGCAAAGCAAGGTCAGAACGCAAAGTCGGCCGCGATAGTCCCAGCTCTTCAGCGATTTTATCCCCTGTAACAGGCGCCAGGCGCTGGACAATATCTACAATTTCCCGCTGTCTTTCTGACAGTTGAATAATGATTACCTCCTTATGGAATGGGGTAGTATACATTATAAATGAGCACAGATCAGTAAATTTCAGCATGTTTCGACAATTCATCAAATTTTAATCATAGACCGCTTGTTTTCAAATTTAAAATGTGTCACAATTAAGAATGTAATACATACTAATTATAAGTTTAACGTGTGCAATATGCTACATTTAAATGTGCTAATGTGCGCCATATGATATGTATTATGTACTATATAAACCTGAGGAGGAAAATCAAATGAAATTTTTCTTGGATACTGGTAACATTGAAGAAATCAAACGTATTGAACGTTTGGGTCTGGTTGATGGTGTAACAACGAACCCTTCCCTGATCGCTAAGGAAGGTCGAGTGTTCAAGGAAGTCATTCAGGAGATTTGCAGTATCGTTGAAGGTCCCGTAAGTGCTGAGGTCATTGGCCTCAAGGCTGAAGATATGCTCGCAGAAGCTTATGACATCGCAAAGTGGGCACCTAACGTGGTGATCAAGCTTCCTATGACGGAAGACGGCTTGTATGCTTGTAACGAGCTGACCAAGAACGGAATCAAAACGAATGTAACACTGATTTTCTCCGCAGCTCAAGGTTTGATGGCAGCCAAAGCTGGCGCTACTTTTATCAGCCCGTTCGTAGGACGTCTGGATGATATCGCCGTTGACGGCATGAAGCTGATTCGTGATCTGAGACAAATTTTGGACATTCATGGTCTGAAATCCGAAATCATCGCGGCTTCCATCCGTAACATTAAGCATGTAGAAGATGCTGCTCTGTCTGGTGCACATATCGCCACCATTCCAGGTTCCTTGCTTCCTTCCCTGTGGAAACATCCGCTGACAGACAGCGGTATCGAACGCTTCCTTAAGGATTGGGAAACTGTACCTAAAGCTTAATTCGCCAGTCATGGCAAACTATATTGTACTAATACCCCAACAGCCCGTTTTTACGGGCTGTTTTTTGCACTTCTTTTGACAAAACAACTTGTTGTCCATATAATTGTTATAACAACTAATTAATTTCAAAGTATCCCTGTACGGAAAATAGAAAGGAGTGCCCTATGAACAATTTGCCTCCCGATTGCTCTATTGGGATGTTGCTCGGGATCACTCATCGTAAAATGAGTCAACAGCTCTTACATCGTCTTAAACCTTATGATATTTCCCCAGAGCAATGGTCGGTTCTATACCAAATCTATCAGGCCGAGGGTTTAAATCAGAAAGAAATTGCTGCTAAGGCCGTAAAGGATCAGCCCACTACGACTCGTATTATTGATTTGTTGAACAAGAAGGGCTGGGTACGACGTGTGAATAGCCCGCAGGACCGCCGGGCCTATTTGCTTCATTTGACTGAAGCTGGTCGACAGCTTGTGGAGGAGACCCTTCCCGTCGAACGGGATGCCAACCACGATTTTGTAAAAGGAATTTCCTCTGCCGATCTAAAGCAATTCCGCCACATTCTTTTACAAATTCATACCAACATGACTGAATCAGAACAACAAGGAGAGAACGATTAATATGCAACAAGGCAAGCAACCTCTTTGGACCAAGGAATTTATCGTTCTTACGGTTTCCAATTTATTTTTGTTTCTGGAACTACAGATGATTGTATCTTCCATTCCTTCCTATGTGAAAAATGCGTTCCACGCTACCTCCGTGCAGGTCAGTCTTGTTACGACTTTGTTCGCATTAAGTGCAATTGTCGCAAGACTTTTTTCTGCCCGTATGCTGGAAAAAGGACATCGCAGCGCCCTGATCTTCGTTGGACTGCTGTTTGCATTAGCAGGAACGCTGGGATATAGTGTTTCACCGACAATTGCGGTGCTCCTACTCATGCGTATGCTGTTTGGGATTGGCTTTGGTATGAGCAGCACTGCCTTTCCAACAATGGTCACTGACGTCATCCCTACCAAACGTCTTGGTGAAGGAATGGGATTTTTTAGTCTGTCCACAAGTTTAGCGATGTCTATTGGGCCAACTATCGGTATTTCGATGCTGCAATACGGCAGTTTTAACCTGCTTGCCTATTCGACATCCGCTGTCATTGTTGTCATTTTCCCTCTAGCTTACTGGCTCATTCGCACACTGCCTAAGGGGCACGTCGAACCACCTATGGTTCCTTTGGAAGAAGGGCGCAAACCAGCATTTAACCGTAAATTGTGGATCCCCGCCTTATTGAACATGTTGATGTCTATCACATATGGCGGGTTGCTCGGTTTTATGGCGCTTTATGGAGATGAAGCTAATCTTGCGCACCCGGCTTACTTTTTCCTGTTTAATGCGGTATCTGTACTGATCGTGCGCCCCTTCTCGGGTCGTATATATGATAAAAAAGGGGCAAAGGCGCTGCTCATCCCCGGTTCCCTGTTTCTCATTGGCGGTCTGATCCTGCTTTCCTACGCACACAGTGACGCCTTTATGTATCTGTCTGCTCTTTGCTACGGTATCGGGTTTGGTGTTATGCAGCCAACGCTGCAAACCTGGATGATTCAGGTTGTGTCACCTAAACAGAGAGGCATGGCAAACGGTATGTTTCTCAATTCCCTCGATTTCGGGGTCGCAGCCGGAGCGCTTATACTTGGCGTTATCGCCAAAGCCAGTGATTATGCATGGATGTATCGTCTTTCGTCGCTGTTTGTTGTGTTGTTCTTGCTGATTTATGTCATTCAGATCATCGCAAGCCGCAAGCCTAAAAGAAATGTCCCTCTGGAGGGATAAAACTATTCTTTAGAATGAGTATCCATCTATACTCGCTCAAATATCAAAAACACCCGTTACCATGGCTTTATTCCATGGAAAACGGGTGCTTTTTCATTTGCAATTTATTTATATTTCGCAGGGGTTTTGTGTCTAAGCTTAGAAGAAAGAGGCTTTTCTCGAGAAATGTATGTCATTCCCTCACTCTTATTGCTGCGATCACTGGATTTGTCCCCTGCTGGTTCATCCTGTTCTGGCTTGACCGCAAATAGCATCAGCAGAGCCGCAATTCCCCCCACTGCGGCCATGACGCCAAAAAGCAGACCATGCCCACTGCTGCCTATCAGCAAAGATACAACCGGCGGACCTAAAGATACTCCGACAAAGCGCATACTGCTGTACAAGGAAGTGATAGTTCCGCGCTCCTCTTTTTCAATTCCCTTGGTAATCAGTGCATCCAAACAAGGGAGTGCGAGCCCAATACCGCCGCCCCCTAGCGTAAACAGGCCAATCACCGCATAAATATGTTGAAAAAATCCGAGAATGGCAAAGCTAATCGTCAATATGGCCAAACCTCCGAAACCGATCCATTTCATACGTTTTTTGTGCTTGCCAATAACTTTGCCACCTAAATAAGAGCACAGACAGAGGGAAATAAGCGGTATAGCCAGCACAAAGCCCTTCCAGACGCCATGGAGGTTGTAGCGACTTTCCAGTATGTCGGATAAGTAGAACAAGACGCCAAAAATGACAAACATGCAAATACCGCCCATAGCAAAAATAGCGTAGAGCCAGCGTCCCTTTTCGGCAAGCACCTGCTTCACATTCCCCACAAATTCTCGAAACATAATCGGTTGATTTTTACGCTTGGGCACATGGATCAGCCAAATGACCAAAATAAGCGAAATCAGACAGAGACCCGGAATCACTGCCAATGGCAAAAACCATAGCACAGCGCCCAACGCAGCACCGAGAATCGGACTTAATACTTTACCGAATGTGTTGTAGGTCTCGACTACCCCCAGGTTCTTGCTGGCTTCATCCTCGTTCTCGTACAGATCGCCCACAAGCGGAATAACTATAGGAAAAGCACCTGCCGCTCCTGCGCCCTGAAGTAGTCGACCTGCAATAATGGTCCAGTATGCTGCCAGGTCATGAAGCAACCATGCTCCCACCGCAGAAATTCCCCCTCCGATCACAGTCAGAATCAGACAGGGAACAATCACTGCTTTACGGCCAAATCGGTCGGATAGATAACCCGCAATCGGTATCAGTAAAATGGCCACCACCGCATACACTGTAATCAACATGCTAATCCGAAAGGAGCTTACATGTAGCTTACGTCCGATTTCCGGTAAAACCGGAATCAGCATGGAATTACCCAGCGTCATCATCAGCGGGATGGAACCTAATGCAACCAGATTCCCTTTATTTTGTTGCATCCCGTTACCACCTTTGCAAAAGTAATAACACACAGCTGTCCAGATTCGTTCAACAGATGTTATTGTGTTTACATTGGTGGGAATTTATACGGCTATACTTTAAAACCACCGACCCTTGCGTTTAGCAATTGCGACATATCCGCCACAGTATGAATGGACGATGCAATTTCCTCCATGGAAGCCAGTTGCTCTTCAGCCGCCGCACTGACGCTTTGGGTTCCTCCTGCCGTCTGCTCCGCTACTTCACGGATGCGTTCCGCGGCCTTCACCATTCGCTCAGATCCACCGGACATTTGTTCTACAGACCGGTTTACACTGTGAATCTGCTCGCTGACTTGTTGAATGGAACTTCCAATCTGACGAAATGCAGTTTCAGCGGATTGCATGACCTTTACGCCAGATTGCACTTCAACTGTTCCAGACTGCATGGTTGAAGCGACATGCCCAACATGCTCCTGAATATTTTGCACAAACTGTGTGATTTCTGCTGCTGAAACCGATACTTGCTCGGACAATCTTCTTACCTCAGAGGCCACAACAGCAAATCCTTTGCCCTGTTCTCCCGCTCTTGCCGCTTCAATGGACGCATTAAGCGCCAGCATTCCAGTCTGTTTGGCAAATCCGGTAATAACAGATCCGATCATGCCAATCTGCTCCGCCTGTTCACTAAGTGAACGTACAGCACGTGCAGAGCTGTCTACACTTTCGCTTACCTTCTCCATCTGACGCATAGCCTTACCAATCGATTGTTCCCCTGCTTCTGCATCTTTAGCAGCTGTATCAGACAATTCATATACCTGCTCGCTTGTGGCAGCAATCCGTTCAAGCTCGTTGGCAAGCTCTTTTATGGTATCTGTAGTTTGTGTAATATCATCGACCTGATGCTCCATACCAGTCGCAAGCTCTTCCATTACACCGGAGGTATGACGATTGGCCTGATTCATTTCCTCAGTACTCACGTTAACACGCTCTGCGGTTACAGTTAATGTACGAGCCGTATCCTGAGCATCCACAATGATATTGCGGAATCCTTCAATAAGCTTGTTGTAGGAGCTCGCAATCATACCGATTTCGTCTTTGGACGTAATATCCAGTCTACTTCGCAAATCTCCTCCACCTTGAGACATTTGCAACAACTGCTCATTCATATGGTGTAATGGACGAATAGAACGAATCAAAACGATAGATTGAACAATACTGTAAATAATTACCAAAAGTCCTACAATGCTCGTAATTAAGGTTGTGTTCGTCATCGTTTGGTGCGCCTGCTGTATTTTCACCGTTACCATATCTTCTTGCGCTTTGACAAATGCTACCACCTTGGTATCAAGTTGCTTGCGCAAAACCCGTTCGTTTTCAAAATCATCGAGCAATTCAGAAAATGGCGGGAAGGCATCATCTCTTGTACTCTTATACCCCGCTGTGGTCAGTAGAGTATGAACTTGATTCATATAGGTATTAATCCCTGTTTTGAGATCAGTCATCTTCTTCTTTGTATCCTCATTGCCTGTATTGAGCAGAGCTTCTGTCTCCTGTAACAACTTTGCAACTTCACTTTGCTTGTTTCCGATCTCGTTCCCATACTGTTCGTCACGAGTCAACAAATATGCCCGCTCATCATTGGATATCCCGTTTAACAAAAATTGCAGAGACTTGGAGTTATACGCAATCGTCTCTTCACGGTTCATAATATCTTTGTACTCGTTCTCACTATGTATACTTAAAATGTAATTGGTCAGCAGCATGGCAGCAATCACACTTGGGATCAGTATCGCGCTGAGAATCATTTTGGCCTTAATTGTTAAGTTCATGAATTGGTCCCCCAGTTGTTTCAAAATAAAATGTTCAACTTACTATATATCGTTTTATTGAGCTGTTTTTTTAAATGAAACCGAAAAAGTGTATAGATTTTCAAATATATTTGTGTCTTTTTAGTGAACATATATATATTTATTAATATCAAAAAACAAAAAAATTCAAATTAGGGAAAAAGATAAGAACCATTATTCGTTTATACTTGTCGGACTCGGATGGTTAAAAATGATATACTATGTAATGGTATGTTATAAGCCTCAAGGAGGATCTGCATGAAAAGTCTGGAGCTCAAACCACTTATTCACGTTCTTAACGAGTTGGAAACCCGTAGCTGTCTTATTGAGCAACAGGGACATACGATCATGGATTACTACCGTGAGCCTCAATTCGCCAACGAACTCTATAAAATAAATTCCTGTACCAAAAGTGTGATTTCTGCATTAGTTAGTATTGCTATGGATCAACGACTGGTACCCAAACCAGAGACACCGATCCTCGAATTTTTCCCCCAGTTAGCCAAAGACAGTGACCCTCGAAAGCGTGATATTACGATTGAACACCTGCTGACGATGTCTGCTGGCTTTAATTGGACGGAATTTGGGGGACAAAATTCTTTTCCTACCATGAGCAAAACGTCCGATTGGGTACAATTTGTGCTTTCACAGCCATTATCGGATATACCAGGTACGCGAATGGAGTACAGCTCTGGCTGTTCTCAACTTTTGGCCACCTTGCTGCGTTCTGCCTCTGGACAAGCCGTTGCTGAATTTGCCGAGGAGCAATTATTCCAGCCACTTGGTATCGATAACTATCAGTGGGAAACCGATCCGCAAGGCACTCACACCGGGGGCTTTGGGCTGCATCTCAGACCGCTGGACATGCTCAAATTCGGGCGACTTTATCTGAACGAAGGAAGCTGGGAAGGACGGCAGATCATCCAGACAGAGACCGTCCGATATTCGACCCGTCCATTTCTTCCAGCCTCCAAACCACAAAAAGCATATTACGGCTTTCACTGGTGGGCTTCTTCCTTTTCAGATGAGAGAGAGACAGGAATGGAAACAGACTATTTTTACGCACTCGGCTTTGGTGGGCAATATACTATCGTGGTCCCCTCTTATGACTTGGTAATTGTCCTCACAGCTGATAAATTTAAAAAGAAACGGACTCCTGTGGATATTTTCCGGCAGTACCTTGTACCACTACTACTTCAGCAAAATGCATAGGGTATGATATCAATGCTAAAGTTGAAGATATTCTTTATCGGAATCCCACATCAAAAAGGGCTTGCCTGTTTTTATCAGGCAAGCCCTTTTTTTTGCAATATAATCGCTACATTATAATCTATCCATCCACGGATGAACTCCTAACCTATGCCAAGTGAATAGTGAGCTCTTGCTGTCCGCTGGAGGCTGGTGTAATGATTAACCCCTGTTCTCCCGCCAGACTGCTGCCTTCCTTCACTTGAACAGCCTCATGGATACCGCGCAGTACTAACGACCACGGTTTAACGGCACCTTCGGCCTTCACCGTAATGACAGAATCCTTGCGGCTGGCAGTAACCGTTAGCTCTTCTTCACCTGATGTATTCACGACGACCGTGCGGGCCTGTTGCCCCTCACCTAGTTCAAACAAATGAAGCGCTACTTGATCTGCATAATCATAATCCGGACGACGATCCTCATGACCGATGGCCAACAATGTGTTTGGCTTCACGAGCACAGGCAAAGTTGTAAAATCATGATGCTCGTTGACCCAACGACCGCCAGATACGATTTCATTCGTTAGCAAATTCGTCCATTGACCCTCTGGTACATAATACTGTACATTGCCTTCTTTATTAAAGATCGGGGCTACCAAAATGGAATCCCCCAGCATGTATTGTAGATCCAGCGTGGCACAGGTAGGGTCCTGCGGGAATTCCAAAACCATAGCCCGCATCATCGGCAGTCCCTTCACCGAGGATTCCACAGCAGCTGCATACAGGTGTGGCATCAGCGAGCATTTGAGTTTGGTAAAGCTGCGCACTACGTCGACTGACTCTTCGTCAAACAGCCAAGGAACACGGTATGACACATTTCCGTGTAGACGACTATGGGAGGATAACAGTCCAAACTGTACCCACCGTTTGTATAAGTCCGGCGCAGCCGTTAGTTCAAAGCCGCTAATATCATGGCTCCAAAAGCCAAAACCACTCAAGCCAAGCGATAATCCGCCCCGCAAGGATTCCGCCATCGACTCATACGTGGACGAGCAGTCTCCGCCCCAGTGAACTGGGAACTGTTGTCCCCCGGCTGTGGCAGAACGTGCAAATAATGCGGCTTCATTTTTGCCCAGCTTTTCCTCCAGCACATCAAACACAGCTTTGTTGTACAATTGCGTATAGTAATTATGCATTTTCATTGGATCAGAGCCATCATGATAAACTACATCTGTTGGAATACGCTCACCAAAGTCGGTTTTGAAGCAATCCACGCCTTGATCGATCAGCACCTTCAGCTTATCCTGGTACCACGCGACAGCAGCCGGATTCGTGAAGTCAACCAGCCCCATTCCCGCCTGCCACATGTCCCACTGCCACACACTGCCATCGGCTGTTTTGACCAGATAGCCATTCTCCATCCCTTCATCGAACAATATGGACTTTTCTGCAATATACGGATTGATCCATGCGCAAATTTTGAGACCCTTAGCTTTCAATCTCTGCAGCATGCCTTCCGGATCTGGAAACATATCTTGATCCCACTGGAAATCGCACCATTGGTATTCCTTCATCCAGAAGCAGTCAAAATGGAACACTGAGAGTGGCAGATCCCGTTCAGCCATCCCGTCCACAAAATGGTTTACTGTCGCTTCATCATAATCAGTCGTGAACGAAGTGGTCAGCCACAAACCAAAGGTCCAGGCTGGTGGCAATGCAGGCTTGCCTGTCAGCTTAGTATAATTGTCTAGTACCTCCTTAGGATTTGCTCCACCAATAATAAAATACTCTAACGATTCGCCAGAAACGCTAAACTGTACCTTCGAAACATTTTCCGACGCAATCTCATAGGATACTTTTTCCGGATGATTCACGAATACACCGTACCCTTTGTTGGATAAATAAAATGGAATGTTTTTGTACGCCTGTTCACTGCTGGTCCCGCCATCTTCATTCCAAATATCAACGACCTGACCATTTTTCACAAACGGAGTGAAACGCTCTCCAAGACCGTATACGTACTCTCCCATGCCCAACTCCAGCTGCTCCCGGAAAAAAGGCTGACCCTGTGGGTCCGTAATAAAGCCCGGTCCCCGATGCCCACTGCCTGTGACTTTACGATCCTTGACATAAAAGCCTACGTCCCAGCTCTTTCCACGACCGACTCGCACACTCAAATCACCGCTTTTCAGCACCGCTACGTCCTCACCCACCGTAATATCCACCTCTGTCGGCAAGGTGTGAATTTCAAAATCTGGTCCATGATGCACCCGTCCCTTATGGTGGTTCAGACGCACTCGAATAACATTCGGCATGGGAGAGCTGTAGGTCGCTTTCAGTAACGCTCCGTTCAGCGTATCCCCTTTGTGCTCGATTCGGTGGGTTGCTGCATATACCGTCATGGAAGCATCGTCCGTCACGATATCACGGATGTCAGCAGGATTTTGTATTTCATAGCCCTTGCGAACCAACCAATAGCCATCAGTAAATTTCATCTGTCTCTTCCTCCGTCTCAACTTTTATATTCCTTGATCCCAAATCGCTTATTGGATTTTTTCGAAATCCTTACTATAATAATATTGATTTATGTAAGGGTTTACTTCTTCTATTTTGACGTTTAGTATCAATATTTTGATGTTTTCTATATAAATCAGTGCGCCGAAAGGAATCAGTGAAATGCAAAGGGAAATGTTACGAGAAAATCGTATTCACGGCAATCCCATGTATCCAGTCAGCGTATATCCTAGTGTAGAGCAATTGAACGGAAATCGTATATTGGAGTCCCATTGGCATGAGGAAATGGAGTTTATCGTAGTAGAACAGGGGAGTGCTGTATTTCAGACGGATATGGTCTATACGGAGGTTAGCGAAGGTGAAGCCCTTTTTGTAAACAGTGGCGAGCTTCACGCCGGTTATTTACAAAAAAGTCCTCGCTGTGTATTTTCTGCGGTGGTGTTTCACCCGGACATGCTGCACAGCCGCACGCAAGATACAGTTCAGACCCAGTTTATTGAACCGTTTATCCATAAAAAGCTCGTCCCTCCCCCTCACATTCGCGGTGTACAGTCTTGGGAGCAGGAGCTATTGACCGCGTTGAAACGTATTATCACCAGCCATGAACAGAATGCGCCTGCCCGTGAGCTGACCACCAAAGCACAACTCTATAGCATAATCGCCTGCCTGTTCCCGCATATGACTCCGGCTAACGGAGAAGACGTGGTTATGGCGAGTCAACGCAACAAGGTCGAACGGATCAAAAAAGCACTGGCGTACATCAACAGTCATGCGCATGAGCCCATTCGTTTGCGAGAGATCTCAGATGAGGTTGGGATGAGCGAGGGACATTTCTGTCGTTTCTTCAAGCAGATGGTGCAGAAAAGTCCGGTTGAATATATCAACTATCAGCGGATTCAGAAGGCTTGCAGGTTGCTAGAGCAAAGTGACCGCAAAGTAGTTGATATTGCGCTGGATGTGGGATTTGAAAATCTAAGCTATTTTATTGCAACCTTTAAAAAATGGAACGGCCTGACTCCTTCGCTATACCGCAAGCAGCACGAAGCAGATCAGGCGCTTGCTGTCCCTGCTATAACAGACTAAAAAGCATGATTTTGATTTGAATCGCAGCCAGTAAAGTTACAAAAAAGAAAGAACGAGCGGAAGATCCAGTTCTCCGTTCGTTCTTTCTTTTTTGTTATACATGTCCAATTCACCGAATAAGCAAATCATTTATTTTTTGGCTTCATAAGTATAAGGACAATTTTTCTTCGTTTAATATAGTAGAATATATAACCTCCTACTCCTCCTAAAACAGAGGGAATTAACCAGCCTAATCCTACATCATATAACGGAAGAATTTGAGTGAAAAAGTCATTAATTACTTTGATTTTTATTCCA
The DNA here is from genome assembly GCF_002872435.1 of Paenibacillus sp. lzh-N1. Lineage (NCBI taxonomy): Bacteria > Bacillati > Bacillota > Bacilli > Caryophanales > Paenibacillaceae > Paenibacillus > Paenibacillus sp. lzh-N1. The sequence goes on from NZ_CP025696.1 coordinate 5,371,989, forward strand.
GCAGCATTCAAGCCGTCAAATAGACTAACAATGAAGGTTAATATTAAACTGCCTTGATATACTTCTGATTTTCCTTTAAACACGGAATGTAAAAATGTTAAAAATATTAGAGAAATCGCAATAGGATATATTGCAATTAACACTGGCGTTGAAACCTTAATGAGCTGTGTTAAACCTATATTGGCTACAATGGTACTAAATATGGATAACATGAGAGCAATTCTTTTATAAGAAACTTTCGGAAACAAGGTATGAAAAAAGGAAGAACAGGACGTAATAAGCCCTACGCTTGTCGTTAAACACGCTACTGTAATCATTAAGCCTAATAAAATGGAGCCGTAAGATCCAAAATAATAGGATGAAACCTTGGCTAACACCTCAGCACCATTTTCTAAAACACCCAGTTTTTCAACGCTAGAAGCTCCCATGTAGGCAAGAGACGTATAGATAAATGCTAAGAGGACAACCGCAATGGTTATCGATTTGGCACAAATAATCATAAGCTCTTTTTTGGCAGTAACTCCTCTTTCCTTAATTGCATTCACAATGATAATTCCAAAAATAAAGGCTACAAGTGCATCCAATGTTAAATAACCTTCTTGAAAACCTTTGAAAAAGACGTGCGAAGTATAGCCTTCAGCAGGTGCTTGGAAGGCTCCTATGGGGTGAATAAGAGCTACAACCACCAGGATTCCAATGAATGTCAATTTAATGGGGGTTAAAAACTTTCCGATCACATCAATAATTTTTGTAGGGTTAAGTGATAACAAGCATGCAACTCCAAAAAAAAGAAATGTAAATACAAAAAGTGCGACAGGATGATCTGTATGGTTTGAAAAGAAAGGTTTTACTCCAATTTCAAACGACACACTACCGGTTCTTGGAATTGCATATAAAGGGCCAATGGCTAGATAAAGGATCGTTGTAAAGACAATCCCGAATACAGGATGTACCCGACTCGCTAAAGTTTGTAAATTGCTTTTGCCTGAAAAAACAAAGGCAGTGATGGCTAGTAACGGTAAACCAACTCCGGTAACCAAGAAACCCGCATTGGCTATCCATACATTCTTTCCAGCCATTTGACCAAGCATAGGTGGGAAGATTAGATTCCCTGCACCAAAAAATAAGGCAAATAGCATCGATCCTATAATAATAATAAAGGACGAAGAAACACTTTTTGACATAATAAATCCTCCAACCATGAAATCACAACAATTTGTTATCATTCATTTTCTTTTTATTTTGTATAGGACATGTGAATAGGGCATAGCAGCACCAAGTAGGGATAGCCATTCGCTAACCCTTCCCGATCGGTGTAAGAACATTATCCAAGATGTGAGTTTCGATAACTCATCATTACACAATACTCTATATACGTTCACGGTTTCAAGTAACTTTGTACTTGCAAAAGAACCACTTCATCCCCTTGCTCTAACAATTTATTATGCTATCAGTATGACCATGTCAGCCAGACCTTAGAACACTTCTGCTTCGTGCCATGTTTCTCCTCCTACTAAATGAGCCTAATGAACTATGAACAATTTTACACGTAGGACTTAATTCTTACAAGATAATAAAAGCTCTGTATAACCCATCTAGAATTGATTGCAATAAGCACAGGAAATCTTGGGAAAATGCCCTATGGATTCAATTGAATCATCCTTACAATTAATAGTACAGAAAATTCTTAATGACGTTGTCAACACATTGAGCGGCTACAATTTGAAGGGGTGCTTAAACATGAGGAATTTGGCAAAACGCAACTATTGGTCTTTGAGCGTTTTTAACTTCGCTTATCTGTTTACATGGTCTGCCGCCATGTCTTTTTTTGTCATTTGGCTAGGACAAAGCCTGGAGATTTCAGAAACCTACACAGGGTTTTTATACGCGGCTAACTCTATCGTCGCCTTGATCATGCAACCCCTGTTTGGGTACTTATCCGACAAGCTGGGCTTGAGAAAACATCTGCTGTACATACTCTTTACGATCCTTTTGCTCGTCGGACCCTTTTTTATCTATGTGTACGGTCCATTGCTTCAAACGCAGTTCGTCATTGGTGCCATTGTCGGTGCACTATTTATCGGTCTGGTGTTTAATGCAGGTAACGGTGTCGTCGATTCCTATATGGACAAAGTGTCCCGCAAATACGGCTTTGAATACGGACGAGTTCGTATGTGGGGCTCCCTCGGGTGGGCGGCCGCTACTTTTGTTGCGGGGCGGGTCATCAACATCAATGTAAATCTGACCTTCTGGATTGCCTCCGTATCTGCTGTTGTTGCCATGATCTGCATCTTCCTGACCAAAGTCGAAATTTCTGGACAGGAGCAGCAGAAAACTGAATCGTTGAAGCTCATTGACGTACTACATCTCGTACGCACCACAAAGTTCTGGTTTCTTATGCTATTCATGGTTGGCGTGACCCAAATTTATGAGGTATATGACCAGCAATTTGCCACCTATTTCGTATCTCAGTTCAGTTCCAAAGCAGAAGGAAATCAATTCCTTGGCGATTTAAGTGCTGTACAGGTATTCCTGGAATTTGTGTTCCTGTTTGTTACCCCATGGTTTGTGAACAAAACGACTGCTAAATGGGCATTGATTATTGCAGGAACGATCATGTCGTTGCGTATTATCGGTTCTTCGCTGCCGTTCGGTTCCATATGGGTGGCTGCGATGAAGATGATTCACTCCCTGGAAAAACCGCTGATTCTGGTAGCCATCTTCAAGTACATTACCGTCAACTTTGACCAGCGCTTATCGTCCACCATGTACCTGCTGTATTTGTTTATGGGCTCCCTGGTAGTATCTGTTTTCTCACCTATTGTCGGACATATGTATGAAGTTCTGAATTTCCCAATCACTTATGTTATTTTGGGTTCCATTGCAGGTCTGTTCACCATCATTTCCTGCTTTACGCTAACAGCTGACAAGAAGAATGGAGAACGGTATCTAGAGGAACGCCGCAAACAAGATCTGAAAAAAGCTGCTAAAAAAGCTGAAGCAATTCATTCGTAATTATACGCAAATTAAATCAGACACAAGAGTTGAATACAACAGCGGTAGTCTAGGACTTGTTTTTCTCGTCCAAGGCTACCGCTAACTTATTTTAAATTTTGAATACAGACACCGTTTGATTCATCTCTTCCGCCCGCTTGGCAAGCATGTTAGCACCTGCGGACACTTCCTCCATGGAGGCAGTAGTTTCCTCGACTACGCTTGCGACTGTTTGAGTAGAGTCGGCTGCACGTTCGGAGATTTCGGCAATTTTCTTCATAGATTCCACCATAGAAATGGTTCCTTCATTTACGGATCTTGCTTCTACAGCCGCCGTGTCTACCTCACCACTCACCTCTTCCACGGCACCGACAATTTCAGAAAAGACGTTACCAACACCTTCGACAAGCATCATACCTTCATTTAGAGATTGAACACCTTCATTCATCGAAATCACAACTTCGTCTGTTCTTAATGCGATTTCGTTGACCAGAGAGGAAATCTTGCCCGTTGCTTCACTTGCTTGTGCCGACAAATTACGTACTTCATAAGCGACAACCGCAAATCCTTTTCCCTGCTCTCCCGCTCGTGCAGCTTCTATACTCGCGTTGAGTGAAAGCAAGTTGGTGCGGGCAGATATATCACTAATCATAGCTGTGATCTGTCTAATCTCCGCAGATTTTTCGCCTAGAATATTTACCACTTCAGCGGATTGAGTTACCTTGGTATGCACATCTCTTATTTGAGAGACGGTGGAAGACATTTGGGTTTTCCCGTTGTTTGCTTTTTCTTGTGCTTGGGTTGTGAGGTTCGCCACATTCACAAAGCGATTGGTTATGCTCTCTACACTTTTAGAAACGCCTACCGTGTAATTCAGCGTTTCAGCTATATCTGCAAGCTGTGTCTGAGAACCCTCCGCAACCTGAGTGGCACTTATAGCTATCTGCTCGGTAGCAATGCTTGTCTGTTCTGCACTGGCCGTTAACTGTTCAGCCGTAGAGGCAACCAGCAAGGAATTATCCACAACTTCCTTTAAAAGGTTACGCAGCGAATCGCACATTTCATTAAAATCGGATGCCAGCTCCCCAACCTCATCTTTGGATCGGACCCTAAGGGGTTCCACTTGCAGGTCCCCTCTCGTTACCAGCTTTATCTGTTCTGCTATTTTTAATATGGGCTTAGTGAAAGATTGAGCCAATAAAAAAGAACCGATAATTCCAAGGATCGTACATATGATAGTCAAAGAAATCATCAAAAGTCTACCTGAATGGTAAGATTGACTCGATTGATTAGCTGCCTCAGTGGCATACTGCTCATTAAGCAGCTTCAGTTTATTTACATCGTCTAATGCTGCCTTATAAATAGAAGAATTTCCATGAATGATCATGTAGGCCATCACTTTGTCGTTTTCTTCCATGGCCGCAGAAACCACCTTTAGATGGCGAAGGTACATTGCCCACTGACCATAAAAGTTGGTGAACAGTTCTTTTTCCTCTGTCGTAGAGGCCAAACTTTGATATTTATTTACACTCTTATCCATTGAAGCTGTAGCTTTGGCTAGTTCTTCTTGATAAGTGCTGCGAGCAGCTGCATCCTCTTCGAGTATCATTCGAACGGTGAGTCTATCGATTTCTGTAATCTGCTTATCCATACCTTGAAGAAGAATAACCGCAGGTAACGACCTGTTATTTACCTTATCAGAAGCCTCCCCCATTTCCGACATCTTAATGACGCCTATAACACTTGAAAGGGATAGTACGATTACCAGTATGAGCGCTGCACTAATTATTTTTTTCTTTAACGTTAATTTAAACACCCTTATCTTCCTCCCGTGACTGGTCTCGTATCATCCCTGCTGAGCTTTCCAGTATATGCGTATTTGGCGTAACAGCTCAGCCTTATCTATCTTTCCACTGATATAGCTTTGGATAGATGCTCCTGTGATGGCCCCATGATCAGGTGGAAGGGTTGCCATAAACGGCAGCGTCTTTCCGCTCGACATATATGACTTGATCGATTTACTCAAGGGATCGGAAGGCACTAAGTCAATATTCTTAAAGGCTGGTATAACATTAGCCTTGTTAACCAAAAGTTCCTGTCCCGACTTTTCGTATACCAGCCAGTTTAAAAATTTCTTTGCTTCCTCTTGCTGCTGCGGCGTAGTAGCTGTGGAGTCAATGAATACATACTTTGTCACACCAACTGTGATCTTTGAATTGTTGGGATCATCTGTATTATCGTTTAGCGGAAGAGGCAAGAACCCGTATTCCTCATTTGCCGTATCATTGCTCTTTATTCCATTCCAAGCCCAGTTGCCCATAAACCAAAGCCCTACCTTGCCCTCTCCCAAAGCTTTGGATCCATCCTCATACGTACTGTCCAAAGGCGCGTGTTTATTGATGTTGTTATCCTTGAGCAGATCTAAAGTTTGTACCCATCCAGACATTACATTGTTTTGGGACATATCGATGGAGTTGTTCTGCATACCTTTAACAAACTCTGGAAAACCTCCAGGTTGAACAGAATAAGCCAGAGCCAGAAGATGAGAGCCAAGAGACCAGTCCATTGGTGAAAGCATGACTGGTGCTACTCCCGACTTCTGAATTTTAGCCATTAATGAATTCAGGCTGCTTCTACTGTTGACCGAAGAAGGATCAAAAGAACCCCCTGTTGCCTTGTCCAATACTTTCTTGTTATAGATTAATCCGTAGCCTTCCACTGCAAATGGGAATCCCAGCACAGCATCGTTTTTCTTAACTGCATCAAGTCCATTTTCTATCGTATCGGCTACCCACTTCTCTTTACTTAAGTCAACGGCTTTATCCAGGAATGTCTGCGTGTCACCCGGGTCAAGCATCGACATCGTTGCTGGGCTTCCTGAGCCGTACATCGACATCAGCTTTTGATATGCAGACGTTCCCTCTGGAGCGGTTATAATTTCTAAAGATACTTCAGGGTGCTCTTGATTGTATTGCTTTGCGACTTCTTCTAATTGGGTTTTTATTTCAGATTTAGAATTCAAAAATGTAATCTTGGTCGTCTGCTGTGATACTGGTGATGCTGAACAACCTATAAACATCATTAAACATGCTAGAGAAATCGCAACTTTTAGCTGTTTTCTCATTAACTTTCCCCCTAAGGATTTACTTTGTAAATTTTATGAACAATATTCAATGTTATCGACATAATTCCCCAGGAAGATTAGAATTTTTTGGGTGGTAAATATCGGAATTCAATTGAATAGTACAAACTGGTTGTTACGTCAAGTTGATGAACAGGAAAACGCAACAAATTTTATCCAGTCGCGTCTTAATATGGGGGAAAGTTACTGTGCAACAAATTAATCAAAAAAAGGAGCAATCTTTTATGAACAAGGCATTCTTTGGCGCTTTTCTTGCTATCTTTTTATGTATTTCATCGTCCACTGCTTATGCAGCACAAAATCAAATCAAAATTGACGGTGTGGCTATAGCAACCGATGCAAAGCCACAAATGAAGAACAAACGTACAATGGTGCCTCTACGTGTTATTAGCGAAAGTTTGGGGGCTAGCGTCGAATGGTCCGATTCCGAGATTATTCTCGCTAAAAGCGATATGAAAGTAAAATTAGCAGTAAACAAAAGCACAGCGGAGAAAAACGGTCAAAAGATACCGCTTGATGTAAAACCATACTTGAAAAATAACAACATATATGTTCCACTTCGTTTTATTGCAGAGACATTTGGCTGTAATGTCAATTACAGCAACTTTGCAGTGACTATTAATACTGAACCATTGTTCATCAACGGTGTACAAGTAAAGGCACTTCAACAGGAATACCATATGATTATGGGCGGCGTAGTTCAGCAAATTCATGGCAATGCATATAACAAAGCCATTTATAATATTTTTGCAAAAAACAAAGGCGAAAAAGTCGAAGCACCTGAAAACTATTCTTGGAGACTCACTATTGACACACCTGGGTCTTATTATAAAAATGCACAATACGATTTTTTAGACCAAAAGGGGAAAAGCTTAGCTCGTTTTGATGTGTATTCTTTAATCCAGTCCTTTCCATCCGAAGTTTTAATCGGGTATCCCAAGTTTTTGATTCATGACGTATCCAAAGATGAGTGGTACTTGTTTAGCGATAGCGCAGCAAAATCTATTAATCAGTTAATTAATAATGCTACAAATAATGGATTTCTGAAGGTTATAAGTAATACAGTTGCATAAAGTGGTTTTTCTGATTATCATTTTCAAAAGATAAAAGGCGAATTCCCAGCTGAATAAAACAGCATGGGAACTCGCCTTGTTTAAAACCTGTACAAGCTCAACTCCTACTTTTACATAGTAAAGGAGTACGGGGAGTTATTTGTCCATCTGTAGCATTTCGGACTCATAGGACTGAAATGCATTTTCCATCCCCATTACTACATCTTTAATCTTCATATATCCTCTGGTATACGGCTCCGAATCACGAATTTCTTCCCACATATAGTGATATTGCTTCATATCCTCTGTTTCGCATACAACGAAATCCGTATAGTCCCTTCCGGGCAGTGCTTCTGCATCGAAAAAACGAACCTGAACATGTTCGCTGTACTTCTGAATACGAGCCTGCAAGGCCCCCGCATGTTTGCGGCGTTCTTCCCGAGGAAGAGCCAACCAAGAAGGGTAGAACTCCAATAATACAATCATCATATAACGCATATGCCTATCTCCTTTTTAGTGAAGCTTGAATGGATTTATCGTTATTGTACGCTGCTTGTCGCTAAGCCACATTAACATAGGTTAATGCAAATCGCTGCGCAGCAAACGACTAAGTGAAACAGGAGATACACCTATGTACGAAGCTATATGGTATTGTGCAACTCGTTTGTCCAACCCGGGGTACTTGAGAAGAAAGGCATCATAACGCTCCCTAGCAGAAAGATATAACAATTCGCGTTCCCGTTCCTCTTTGCGAATGTACAGTCTTTCTACGCTTTTACGCACGAATCTTTCCCACATATGGCTTGTATCCATAAGCTCCTTCAGTACATGATGTGGAATTTCAATAACAACCGAATCTTCCATGGCCTCAATCGTAAAAGTGGATGGTTTACCTTGAACCATAGCGCCATAAGAGGTTACATAATCATCTTCTGGTGAAAAACCAACATTATATTCTCTGCCATCTGCCAAAGTATAGAACAAACGGAATAATCCCTCCGAACAAAAATAAGCGTGTTCCACAGGTTCCCCTGTTTCAATAAGATATGTTCCTTGCTGAACATGCCTTACACGGGTTTGCTCTACAAATCTGTTCCAATCATGATCTATAATTGAGCCTTGATGAGCCATTTTTTTTAATGAACGATAATATAATTGCATCTCTTCCCCCCCACAAAACGCTGTGTAAGAAAATCAAAGATATCTTCTGGACTATATAAGAAAACAGGGGTTATCCCTCAGGTCTGAGTAGACCTGCAGGACAACCCCCAGCGATGTGTTCTATCAGGCTTCCGTAGCATCCTCTTCCACGAAAAGAGACACCTTCCGTATACCGTCGGCTCCGATCACGACTAGTCCCTGATCCGACAAGCGAATTTCAGGGATAACGACCAATGCGAGCAGCGACAGTGTCATCAGCGCGTTGTTCAGCATGCAGCCGGCTTGCTGAAGTGCCCGGCTGATGCCTTCGGACTGCGCAGCCACCTCTGCAAACGGAGCTGGGGACATCAATCCGGCAATCGGGAGCGGGAAGCGCGTCTCACCCGAGGCGGATACGACCACCACGCCGCCACGTAGTGCAACGGCCTGCTTTGCCGCCTGGGTCATGAGCTCGTCATCATTGCCGATGACGAGCAGGTTGTGGCTATCATGCGCTACGGTCATGGCAATTGCGGCCGGCTCGGTGAAGCCTACGCCTGTCACAAGTGCCACCGCGTGGCTGCCACTGGCATGATGTCGCTCGAAAACAGCGATTTTGCACAAATCCTGTGCAGGATCTGATGCAACTTCGCCATGACGCACCGGAACGGTCATCCGTACTTCCTTCGTATCCACATGATTTTCCGTGACACGAATTACCCGTACAGGTACATTCCCTTCCTGCACTGGAGCCGCAATACGGAAATCTGCGGCACTCAGCTCTCGACCCAAATGGACCGTGTCCATTACTTCCGCAGGATAAACGAAGCCGTCCCAGTCGGCGACCATTTGACCGTACTCGGCCACCAGTTGACCCGCTGCAATGGTAGCCGTCACATTCACTTCGGCCAATCGGCCATCAAGCAAGATAATATCGGCAATCGCACCAGGAATGATCGAGCCGATGTCCCGTGCTACGCCGAAGCGCTCTGCCGTATTCAGCGTTGCCATTTGAAAGGCAGTCACTGGCTTAACGCCCTGCGCAATGGCATGACGGACAACGAAATCCATCTGTCCTTCATGGAGCAAGGATTCGGCGCTGCGATCATCCGTCACCAGCATCATACGGCGCGTGTCGAGACCCATTTCCGTGCTGGCACGGATCGTCTCGGCCACATCATGCCATGCGGAGCCTTGCCGCATCTTGGCATACATGCCGAGCCGGATACGCTCGGCTACATCTTCGGGCGTGACACATTCGTGATCGCCCGTAATTCCTGCGGCTGCATAGACCGGCAGCCGCCAATCATCGGAGGCCCATGTAAAATGGCCATCCGCCACTTTGCCAGCGCGCAGCGTGGCCTGAATTTCCCCGATCATCACGTCGTCGCCATAGACGACGCCAGGGAAATTCATAACTTCGCCCAGCCCGATCATATCCGGGCCCCAGCTTAGAGCCTCTGCGACTTCCGCCGGACCGAAAGAGGCACCTGTTGTTTCCAGCTCTGGGCCTGTGGAAGGCACGCACGAAGCTACCTGCATGTAAGCAGCCAGCGGTGTCGTGCGTGCTTCGTCCAGCATCAGACGAAGCCCTTTTAGACCCAGCACATTAGAAATTTCATGTGGGTCAAAAAAACCGCCCGTCACGCCCAGCGGCAGTACTGCCTTCGCGAACTCAGTTACGGTGAGCTGTGTACTTTCGATATGACAATGTCCGTCCAGCAAACCCGGTGCCATATAGCGGCCTTCCGCTTCAATGATTACGGTGTCTTCTCCAATCGTATGGCTAACGTCTCTACCGACATATGCGATACGAGAGCCTTGCACAGCAATAGACATGCCCGGTAACAATTCGCCCGATACCACATTGACCAGCGTTCCTCCGCGGATCACCAGCGATGCCTTGCGCTCCCCTCTAGCTGTAGCTATCAACTCGGGTACACAGTCCGCCAGCGGCGGGCGTTGAAATACTCTCTTCATGTCCATTACGTTTGTAACCTCCGTTTATGCTTCTTACCTGTTTGGCTTATTTGCTTATGTTACTGGAATACGCTCAACAATGCCAGCCGCCCCTAAAGAACATGGTCACTTTATTCCACTTTACGGATATACGTCTCCGATTCCTGCGAACTCACGAATGGCGTAATCTCCCCTATGCTATATATATGCAGCAAATGCATCGCTCGCGTACAGGCCGTGTAGAACAATTTACGCTCACTCTCACGCTGGTATTCTTGGACTGATCCGTCATAAATGAGAACCGCATCAAACTCCACGCCTTTCGCCAGGTAGGCCGGAATGATATGAATCCCCTTTTCAAAAGCAGGGGTTGTTTTCTTAATTAATTTTGGCTTTACTGGCAGTTGTCCTTCCAGTGCTTCGTAGGCTGCCGCGCTTTCATCAGCATTTTTACAGATCACTGCGATGGATTCATAACCCTCTGCCAGCAATTTTGTAACATTCCCGGCAATCAGTTGGTGTAGCTTTTCACGCGAGTTCACCTCGGTTACCAGAGGCTTCTCACCCTTACGGTTAAACGGAACAATATGCTCTCCCCCTGCTACCATCCCCCGGGTAAACTCTACAATCTCCTGTGTTGAGCGATAGCTGCGTGTCAGGGAAATCATCTCGGTCTGGTCTGCTCCATACAGGTCATACAATGGTTCTGCATCCTGAAGCACCGAAGCATGGGCATAGATGGCCTGATTAAAATCGCCGAGTGCCGTCATTTTAGCCTGCGGAAATAATCGTTTAAAGAAAGCCAGCTGGAATGGTGAATAGTCCTGTGCCTCATCAATAAACACATGACGGATGTTACTATTGGAACGGAAGCCCAGCATCAGCTCACGCAAATATAAAAAGGGCGTCACATCCTCATACGCTAATTCTCCAGCCTGAATTCGTTTCAGAGTTTGCCGACTAATTTCACTCCAGTTGACGGGTAGCTCTGCATGATTCGACAGTTGGCTTAATAACGTCTCGTTCATAAACAACTCGCTGTATAGACGGGTTGTATCCACGAAGCGGAGTGCCTTAATCCACTTGCGCAAGGGCTTTAAGCGGTCACTGACCACCATACGTGCCAATATTTCTCTTTCACGTGTAAAGTCGTCGAAGGTATCGCCTTTATTCTTGGATTTACGGCGCATGCGGTTATATGCACGCTGATAATCCTCCGGCTCCATCAGATCCATCTGCTGGTCCACCCAAGGAGCGGAGCATTCTTCCTTACCAAAGCGGGCCAGCTCTTTGAGCATCCAATCGCGTAGCAGTTCCAATCGGTTCGCCAGCCGCACAGCCGAGTCGAATTCATAAAACTTGCTTGCCATTTGCTCTACTGAAATCACCTCACGTCCCTGAAAACGAACAGGTTTAAAACGCATTCCCTCCTGTTCCAGATGCGCCTTGTAGCCTGTAATCACATGTAAGAACGTCTTGGATGACTTAAAACGGATACCTTCCATCCTAGCTTCATACCCAGGCTGTGACGACGCTGATAGCACATATTCCAGCTGCTCAAAAGGATCTTCTAACTGAAACTCCCGGCCCAAACGCCGTTCCAAATATTCCTGAAACGTGGCCTGAAGCATATTTTCCTCACCCAATTCAGGCAATACCGTCGAAACATAACTGTTAAACATGGGGTTTGGCGAAAATAACACGACCTGATCCGCTCGCAAGCGATCCCGATACTTATACAGCAAATACGCTACTCTCTGAAGCGCTGCAGAGGTTTTGCCGCTTCCTGCCGCTCCCTGAACAATAAGCATGCGGCTTCGGTCATCACGGATGATGCGATTCTGCTCCTTTTGAATGGTAGCGACAATACTTTTCATTTGAGCATCCGAGCTCCGGCTTAATACGGCTTGAAGGAGTTCGTCTCCAATGGTGACGCCTGTATCGAACATAAAGCGAATCTGTCCGTCACGGATTGAGAATTGGCGTTTGAGCGTCAGTTCTCCTTCCATCTCTCCTGCTGGGGTCTTATAAGAAGCGGGACCTGGCATGTTATCGTAATAAAGATTCGAAATAGGCGCACGCCAGTCGTAGATCAGAAATTCCTCATCCTGATTATCCAGCAGGGAGGCAATGCCCAGATAAATACGCTCCGCAGTCTGCCCTTCCTCAGCAAAATCAATGCGTGCAAAATAGGGTGAGTCCAGCAACTTTTTCAAACGACCTAGCGCCTCAGTGGAATGCTTGTGTCTTCGTTCCCGCTCAGACAAAATCTCAGACTGCTGACGCAAACTGGTGGACGTCTCACCCACATCATCCGCCTCACTGAAATTGATCGTTACCTCATCCCAGAAGTCTTTACGCATATCGACGACATCGCCGCGCACAGAACCAACCTCTGTCTCCAGCTTCCGAATACGTCCGCTAATGACTGCGGTCACATCTTCTACTCTTCGTTGTTCCTCATTCCATTGCTGCTCAGTAGTCACTGACATCGCTCCTGTTCCGTTTCCTCCTGCTCCGCGCAGGGCTCCCTTGCGTACAAACTATGCTCTATTATGGACCCGGGCATACTCATCGCATCCCCCTGATCCGGGAAAATTGACTATTCCTTTGAAGCATGCTATAATGTAACAAGAAGTGTGTTAACAACTTATGCAATACGGTTTTACGATGTAAAACATAGCATCCTCTATTGTAGCAAGTTCAGTCCCTGTTCGCAACCAGTGGGCTTTTTTTTGTATTTTCTGGCAATCTTCCATTAGCCTGTTCCTACATCCTTGAATTCATTACATAAAAAAGCGACCGTCCATCTGATTGATGAATGCGGTCGCCTTTTCTTTTTTTTCGAAATTGCCTATCGACTCTCTTCCACAGGATGAATATGATCGGCCAGTCTGCTTAATCGCTCCAGCTGATGACCATAGTCGTACATCGTCGCAGCTACGATGGAAAGTCGCAGCATTCCCTCCTCACAATGGTCAAAACGTGTAATGGCATGCTTCATAAAATCGCCGTTGGCCTGCTGAAACAATTCACTTTCATCCTCATTTGGTTTCAGTTTATTTTCGAATTTCAGCAGAGCGTGCTCGTGGAAACGAATCAGCCGCTCCAGATGATCGTCAAAAAACGCATCTGTTCCCTTTGGACGTAAAGACTGGAAGTAGTGCCTTTCAACCGCATCCAACACCTCGTATCCTTTGTGCAAACTTTCGAGCATTTGTTTGTATACGACCATTTGTCTGGTCTGACTAAACTTGGTGCGCTTGAGCTTTTTCTGCTCCTCTTCGAACAAATGATATTTGTCCGAGAGTGATTTAATAGCTCCCTGCAAATTTCCCTTTTCCTCTCTAAAGACAGACTCCTTAATCTCATCGGAAATGGCGGTTCGCAGCAGCAAGGACATGCTATTAAATACATTTTGAATCTGATTGATAAACTGCCTTTTCGGTTTGGGAGGAAAAACAGTAATGTTGATGACAAAAGCAGACACAATCCCGATCAGAGTCAGCGCAAAGCGGGTTACTGCAAATTTCCAGTCCCCTGAAGCTTCCATGACAGAAACAACGGTCACGAGTGTCAATCCAACCGTATCAGCCATGTTTATTTTCAGACATATCATAAGTACCAATACACATACCAGTCCGACCGCAATCGGCTCATTCGAAAATACCATTCCGCCCAGCAACGCCATGACTGCACCTAATGTGCTTGTTTGGAGTTGATCCAGAAAATAACGCCACGACCTATATATCGACGGTTGCATGGCAAAAATAGCGGCTATCGCTGCCCCCACAGGCGAATGGGTGTTCAAAAGCGTGCTCAGAAAAAGGGCGAGCGTCACTGCGATTCCCGTTTTTAACACCCGTGCTCCAAAAGCCAAAGCCATCCCTCCTGCTTACCCTTCAAATTTATTCATACCGAATTACTATAATGAAATTTCAAGACAAAGTCCATGTTTTATTATTACCCAAAACCATCGGAGATCAGGAATATTTATGAAATGTATAGTTCCTGCTAGGATACATATCAACAGAATTTCCCTATCTGCATCAACATCGCAGAAGGATCTCACCGTGCCATGGATTAGTAAAATCTGAGAAGAGCGCCCGTCCGCAGGGCAACTTTTACAAAACCCGGCAAGCCCGTAAACAAAATCATGACACAATAAAAGCCGGAGCCTCCAAGCGGACTCCCCTGGAACGTCATAGGATAAATGAGAATGGCGGAGGAGGAATGAAGGCATGCTTCGAGTCGCATTATTTACAGACACGTATACGCCTGATGTCAATGGCGCTGCTCTGACACTGGAACGATGGATTGGCTATTTGGAGACACACGGGGTATCTACGCTTGTCTTCGCACCGGAGGCAGACCATCATCTGTCCTCGGGGCCGGGCGTGGAGCGATTTCGAAGTATTCCCTTTTTATTGTACCGGGAATGTAGACTAGCGATCCCTAACGCCAAACAAATCAACGAGCGCCTGTCAGCCTTTTCCCCGCATCTAATTCATGTCGCTACTCCGTTTAATCTTGGCCTGTATGGAACAAGCTACGCTGCCAAACACCATATTCCACTTGTCGCCTCCTATCACACCCACTTTGATAAATACCTCGAATATTACAAGCTTCGCTGGCTTGAACCTGCGTTATGGAAATACATGCTCTGGTTTCACAGACATTGTGAAAGGGTATATGTCCCCTCTCGGTCAACCATGGAATTGTTACGCAATAAAGGAATGGGACAGCTCGAAATCTGGGGTAGAGGAATTGATACCGACCGCTTCCAGCCCACAGTGAATCGCGAAGCGATATGGGAAAAATGGGGCGTTCGTGCAGACGCATTTGTGATTTTGTATGTGGGCAGACTTGCACCGGAAAAGGGAATAGATACGTTACTGGATTCCTATCTCCAGTTACCCGACGACGTCCGCGCAGCCTCAGTGCTGGTCATTGCAGGAGATGGCCCATTGTTTAAGTTCAAAACTGCAGCAGATATCGAGGTGCCAGAGCACGCAGTTCACTGGCTTGGTTTTGTAAAAGGACCGGAATTAGCTGAACTGTACGCTGCAGCCGATGTATTCCTCTTTCCCTCCACTACGGAAACCTTCGGTAACGTCGTTTTGGAGGCTATGGCCTCCGGCACACCCGTGATCGGCGCCAATGAAGGCGGGGTCAAAGATAATGTAATCCATGGGAAAACGGGGTTACTGTGTCCAGCTGGAGATGCCGCTGCCTTTGCCAAAGCTGTACACCTGTTGTACGAGGATATCCCACTTCGCGACTTTCTGTCCAAAACCGGTAGAGCATACAGCCTGGAGCAGACGTGGGACCGTATTTTTGAGCGGCTACTGGACAGCTACATGGATGCAGCGACCCTGCATCTCGACAGCCGCCCTGTGACGCGAATATAGCCTTCAAAAACATCGGACTTTCAAGAAACCCTGCTATACCTTTAGCTGTTTGAGCAGCTTGTTATGTACCCCGCTTAACAAAATCACCGCTGTCAGGGCACCGATGAACGCAAGGAGCATATCCCATTGAGTATCCCATACATCTCCCTGTGTCCCCAAAAAGGCTTCTGCCGCCGTACCGGTTGCCTTGGCTACGGCAAACTCAATCAGTTCGTACACAGCACTGATCGCAAGACACACACTAACCGTTAGAAAAGTGAGCAAGCTCCCGCTTCCCAAAGCCGTCTTACGCAGCAGCACTTCCCTGACAATGAGTGCAGGCACAAAACCTTGCGCAAAATGCCCAAGTCGATCATAATAATTGCGCTCCAGCCCAAACGTATCCCGAATCCAGTTGAACAGAGGCATTTCGGCATAGGTATAGTGCCCCCCGACAATCAGGATGAGTGCGTGTAGCCAGATTAGGGTGTATACCAGATTGGTAAACCGAAATCGACGGTAAAGAGCCGCCAGCAGTATAGCTCCTAAAACAGCTGGGAGAACTTCCAGTACCCATGTAAAATAATCCGCCGGACGAACCAAGGACCAAATGAGAGCAAGCACCAGCAGTACAAGTAAAATAAGCGGATAACGATCATTTTTAGACCATGCCGTTGCCTGATTCATACATTATTCCTCCTAAGCCCAAAGCTCTTATCCTTCATTCATTACAATATGTTTGACACGTCCAACCTGTCCGTCTACCAAACGCACTTTAATTCCATGCGGATGACGTGGGGAATTGGTCAATATATCCTTCACCGTTCCTCGCGTTAGCTTACCCGTGGGCTGATCCTTTTTAAGCACAATATCCACCTGAAGACCAGCGCGGATATCAGATCGGTTCTGTCCATTCATTGTAGCTATTCCTCCTTTGCTTTTACATTTTATCTTATGATGATATTTAGCCACTCAGCCCCATCGTAATCACCAGCGATGCCATTCGTCCCTGCGGCTATTCCCCATCCAGGCCACACACATCATGGATATATAGCTAACGAGCAAAATAACGAAGACCATCCCGCTAAACTCCACAAAATGAGTGCGTTGCAAGGAATCCGCCCATATGGAGAATACTTGTGTGTACAACTGGGACGGTGCAGATACAATATCCCATGAGTTTCCTCGAAAGAAACGGCCAATATAAATACCTAGGCTACTTAGCAGGAGTACCGCCAGCATAAACAACCAGCTGACAAGCCCGCCCCGTGCACGTTGCACCAACTGTCGTACAGATTCAAGTGATACAACTCCCATGGTGAGACCAAGCACAGCTACCAGCAGCATCCCTAATGCATGATTCCAAAAGTACGGATTGCCCCAAAAACGCTGCTCCCCGAGAAATGGATACCTGGCAAATACATGCAGCAAATCTGTGATCAAATAAGGCGTATTGGGATAAAAGAAAAGCCATCCAGCCCCTATGACCCAGAGCAAAAATGTCCTTGTTCCCCTTCTCCACGAGCAATGAATGACATCTAGCAAAAGCGTCAACAGCATAGGAATCCAGGCCAGCATCATATTCCACCAAATAAAAAGATAAGGGCGGCCCCCTGAGGGCAGTCGCACGTTAATGATCCACAATGTACTAATTACGGAGCATAAGACCAGTGCAATAAAAATATAAAGTTTAACTGGATAATTTAACGATCTTAAACGGTCATACATATGTTTCTTTCCCTCCTTGTAACCGTCCATCCTTCTTGACGTTCCAATTTACACCTATTCTGGACAGTGTACACCACAATGGCTTCAAGCTCAATGGAAGCGCTCCACTCTGCATAAAATGAAGATAAAAAAGCATCTATTCTCCCGGGGTTGACCTCATATTCCTGGGAGACAGATGCTTACTGTATTTCAGACTTCATTTCACAGGTAAAGCGATATACGAATGCATATCTTCTGATCAAAAGGAGCCCTCCAATAGGCTCAATCTTAGGCAGCATTTCCCGGGTAATGCTGTAATTCAGCTCCCCCTGCTCAAACCCTACTCACGGATTTCTCTACATGCTCTCAGCCGGCCGGATGAAGAGGAACTTCATTGTCCATCATCTACTTCAAGGCGGATGAGCTTTAACTGTCCTCTAACCTTGTATCCAATTGATCAATGATTGCACCGTCAATGCACCTGGCGCAGCTACCTCAAATGCGGAGGCACCGTTACGCAAGGCCAGAAATTCCACGGTTTTAGGAACACCGGGAGCCAGATCCAGATGGTTGTCACTGAAAATCCCCTCCTGCTCTGCGGTCAGCCACACATGTCTGGCAAGTACATCCGAACAAAGCGTGAACCTACTGCCTCCACTTCCCGGTATCTCCGTCACTTCAATTTTCGCCTGCGGTAAATCCATCTCTTTCGTACCTGCAAAATAAATTTCGCTGGCGGCCACCTGCTCACCGTTTTGTATCAGACGTGCGACCAGCATATGCTCCGTACGATCCAGGCCATTCAGCCATTTGTCAGTAGGCAGTATATGTACGATCCCTGCGCCGCCTGCTTGCTGTTCTACCTTAATGTTCTCTTCACGAATAGCCTGACTGCCACGGATATGCAAAAGTGTCAGCCGCAGCGTACCCGCTATCGGCTCTAGCGTATCGTTAACCAGATGCAGCTCTTTACTCCCCTGTTCCGTATCTACTGCACTCAACAGCACATCGGCAAAGCTGCGTTTAGCCGTATATTGAAGCGCCTTCCAACGACCAAAATAGTCCATACTTGACCAGGAAGCAACGGGCCAGCAGTCATTCATCTGCCAGTATAATGTCCCCATGCAATAAGGCTTGTGACGACGATGGGCCTCAATGGCCATTTTCATCGCCTCTGCCTGTAAAACCTGGCTCATGAGCAGAAAACATGGAAAATCCTTGGGTTGCCGCATGTACCGTCCCATGTATTCTTGAATCAGGCGATTGCCCGAGCCGTTCTTCTGATGTGCCAGCATCACCTCAGATTCCAGTTCCAAATCCTTCTCTTCCGCATAAGCGCGAACAGACTTGTATTCAGGAAAGGACTGAAAACCATACTCACTCATAAAACGGCCCACATGTACGTGATAATTTTCAAACGGCTCAGACGCATGCCATACTCCCCAATAATGGATGTCTCCCGCTGTGGAGGACGGATGAGCATGCTGGTTTCGATCTCCGGTCAGATCAATTAGCGGTGAGGAGGGCCAATATGCCGTCTGCGGAGTCCAGGCATTTACCGCCTCCGGTAAAATCCGGTGGAAAAGCGTTTCATAATCTTCCCATAGACGCTCCCGTTGCTCAGGCGTGTAGGCCTTTTTCCAGCCCCAGCCTGCATTTTCTTCATAATGCGCCCATGCGGAATCAATCTCATTATTGCCGCACCATAACGCAATGCAAGGATGATGGCGCAAACGCTTGATGTTATCTTCGGCTTCCTGCGCTACATTGTCCAAAAAAGCCTGATCGCCCGGATACATGCTGCATGCGAACATAAAATCTTGCCATACGAGCAAGCCGTATTCATCACAAAGGTCATAAAATACGTCTTCTTCATAAATACCGCCACCCCACACCCGCAACATATTCATATGGGAGGCGGCCGCACTGGCAATTTCATGCCGGTATCGTTCCAACGTAACTTCGGCAGCAAAGCTGTCATTCGGAATATGGTTGGCTCCCTTTACAAACACGGGGATTCCATTCAGCTCAAAATAGAAGCTCTCCCCTGCCGTATCCCGCTCACGTATAAGACGGATCGAACGAAGTCCCGTTTTCACTGATTTTTCCGCAATTACTGCTTCCTGTGCTTGCTCCTTCAATTCGGCTACAAACGTATACTGATGCGGCTCCCCCAGCCCACGACACCACCACAGCTTCGGCTCCTTCATATCTAGCTCCAGCTCTACTGTTTGCTTTCCCTTCAGAAGACGAACCGGCTTGGACCACACCCTGCCATCAGCAGAAATACACAACTCGGCATCTCTAATCTCATTTGCACTTTCAATCTCTACCATTGCTGTGAGTTCAGCCCTCTCGGTACTCACTTTGTCCTGTCGAATAAACAAGTCTCTTACGACCAAACCAGACCAAGCTTCAATTCGGACCTCTCTCCAGATCCCGCTCGTCACCAGCCTCGGTCCCCAATCCCAACCATAGTGATAGGGAGCCTTACGAGCGAAAACGCTTACTTTTTTATCAGACAAGCCACCTATCTCGGACTGATCATTCGGTGCGGGGAGTCCATAGCCCAACCTTTCCAGCTTAGGCACATCTTCCGTAATCGGAGAGCGAAAATGGATTTCAAGCCGATTTTTCCCTTGCTGAACAAATGCCTTCACATCCTGTCTCCATACCCGAAACATATTATTGGCCGATATGACAGTTTGACCATTCACTCTTACATCTGCGTAGGTGTCCAGACCTTCCAACACCAGCTCTACACATCGACATTGAAGCTGATTTGCATCTATCTCAAAATAGGCTTCGTATATCCAATCCTGCTTATCAATCCACTGTACCTCCATCTCGTTCATACCGATAAAAGGATCAAGAATTTTGCCATGTCGCAAAAGATCGGTATGCACACAACCCGGTACTTTCGCACTGAGCCACTCATCACTATGTGCTTCCCTAAACCTCCAGCCATCCAACCCTATCACATTAATCATCGTCGCAAGCCTCCCTATAAGGATGATTGGGAACATCTGGATCACTCATTAACATAACAAAAATAACATTAAGCTAACAAATCAGTCAATTGTTTTTTTGGAACAATCGGTAAAACACAAAATAAAAGTCGCCCTCTACCCCTAAACAGGCTAAAAGCGACTTCCCTCGTCTTCACTGTGGATCAAATTCATCCCACATATCCGGACATCAACTATATTTGATTGTGCTAAAGGGACGATCACGATCATCATTTTCCCGGCTGAGCCGTGGCGCGTGAACTTCCCGTACGAGTAAATCAGCGTGTAGCAATTTTTTTTCCACAGGTGAGTTTGGGTTCATGATGCGCCATAATAATTGGTCTACCGCCCGCATCCCCAACAGTTCCTTATCCACTCTCACCGTGGCATAAATCGGCATTTGATCATTCGTATCGTCAAACCCAGTTACCCCGCATCGCCTCGGCACGTCAATCCCCTTTCCTTTCAGCACTTCCACGACTTGCGAAGCAGTCACATCATTAGCGCAAACAAAAACCTCTGGCAACTCATCCTCGGGCAACTTGTCCATTTCCTCAGCAAGCGCCTGCGCTCCCCCATAAATAAGGGCTTTGTTTTGCCGTAATTCTACTCCGCTCATTTCCAGTGTGGACCGAAAAGCTTCCCAACGTTCATAGAAACTGTGAGCATCGTCAATATGACCCACAAATTGAAAGTGATCATACCCCTTGCATAGCAAATCCTTCATTAATTCATTCATGCATGTGCGATTATCCGTAAACACCGCATCACTTAAAAATGCAGAATCCCAATGATCCACCATGACAACCGGAATACCCATTCGATAAATGTTCAGCAATAACGTAGTTGAAATCGTTCCTACAGTGATAATCCCTTTAATGGCCTCTGGGTTCAGTAAAGAAAACATATCGTCCGTTGAAGGCTCCGTTAGCGTGATCATATCCAATCCCTTGCGGTTCAGACGTTCGGAAATCCCTTCAAATACAGGTCCCCAGTACCTGGACTCCCGATTCTGGTGCCGAATATTCGGAAATAACACCAGCACCGTACCCGACCATTCTCTGGCATCTGTGTCCCGAGGCTCTACCCCAGTCATTTTGGGATGACTGCGAAAATAGCCCATCTGGGCAGCAAGCTTAACCAGCAGCGCCCTTGTCTCTTCACTTACACCGGGTTTGCCTGACAGTGCACGCGAAACAGCAAACTTTGAAACGCCCGCCGCATCCGCAATTTCCTGTAATGTTACTTTTCCACGCATCTCCTCACCCAACCCTATTCGAAATCTTTTTCTACCTTAGTCTTCTAAATATACAGGTATGCCTATAAACTGGTACCATCGTAGCATACTTTGTTTTAGATCATCAAACGATGGATTTGCACAAATCCACACCTTTCATTTAAATATGTTTGCTTAATAAAAAACAAAACACATAACAAATAAACATAAATAACTTGACATAAGGTTCTTTATTTCCTACAATTTACTATTGAAAGCACTTACATTGTGTAAATCATACTTATTAAGGGGGATTTGCAGATGTTCACGAACAGGTCGGTACAACAATGCTCTATCCTGCTCCTGGCTTTGCTGCTGCTTGTTACAACGGGCTGCGCGAATGGCAAAGGCGGTACGGCAGAAAAGGAAGACCCCGATGACACCAGTCCTATTACATTTACGTTCTTTGGCGGTGACTCAAGCTCCAACTGGAACAACATGAAGGACGCTGTCGGGCAGGAAATAACCAAGAAAACGGGTGTTACACTCAATGCCGAACATGCTGTCAACGGTCGAGGCGAGGAAAAGTTTGCTTTAATGGCTGCTAGCGGAGAGTACCCTGATCTCGTGTACCCCAAAGGAGACATTGGCAAGCTGGTCGATGCCGGGGCACTCATTGACTTAACCGACCTGATTGATAAATACGGTCCTAACATTAAGAAAGTGTATGGAGATTATTTTAACCGTATTAAATATAGTAGTGAAGATCCCGCCATTTACACCATTCCGACCAATCTGGGCGTAGATCACATCGCGTTTGATGCACAAGCAGGCTTCGAAATCCAGCATCAGGCCCTTAAGAAGCTCGGATACCCCAAAATTCGCACCGTTCAAGATTTTGAAAAAGCACTTAAAGATTATGTCGCCAAATACCCTACTACTAATGGCCAGCCTACCATTCCCTTATCGCTCGATGCCGAGGACTGGAAAATGCAGATTACTGTGACAAACCCGGCAGTTACGGCTACAGGTGGACCAGACGATGGCGAATATTATATTGATCCTAAAACACACAAAGCCACTCTTCACTACAAACGCCCAGAAGAGCGAGAGTATTTCCGTTGGTTAAACCATATGTACAATGAAGGTCTGTTGGATAAGGATACTTTTGTACAAAAAAGCGATCAGTACAAATCCAAAATCGCCGCAGGTCGTGTCATTGGACTGATTGATCAGGAATGGAACTACCAAGATGCCGAAAATGCGCTCAAGGCAGCAGGTAAGGATGAATACACCTACTCCCACTTTCCAGTCACTTTAAATGAGCAATACGAAGATCATTCCCTCCAGCCCATTGGTTTCGATACTGCGTCCGGGATCGGCATCACAACTTCATGCAAAAACCCGGTGCGAGCGATCAAGTTTCTGGACTTCCTGGCCTCGGACGAAGGACAAATTTTGCGTAATTGGGGAATTGAAGGCCAGCATTACAATGTAGAGAATGGCAAACGAGTCATTCCTGCGGCTGTGCAAGAACGCAAAAACAAAGATAATGCTTCTTTTAGCAGAGAGTCAGGTATCGGTTTGTATTGGATATGGGGACCACATTACGGCGATAGCGTTAAAGACCCTACTGGCAACTATTACACAACCAATTATCCGGAGATGATTACCGAAAATTATAGTCAAGCGGAAAAAGAATCCCTTCAGGCATATAAAGCCCGGACATGGAAAGACTTATTCCCGAACGAAAAGGATTTTCCGGTAAAAGAGTGGGGAGCCGCCTACAACATGCCTGTTCCGACCAATACAAATTACAATGTTATTTATCAAAAGTCGCAGGACATTGTACGCAAACGGATTCCTGAGGCCGTACTCGCCAAGCCAGATCAATTCGATGCCGTGTATGACCGCATGCTCCAAGAGCTGGATCAGGCGGGTGTACCAAAGGCTGAAGAAATCTTCACTAGCCTGATCCAAAATCGTCTGAAGCTATGGTACGGGGAGAAGTAGAGTCTGATTGCTAATGAAGGTGCATAGGGGCTGACAGCTAGAACCTGTTTAGCCCTTTTTGCACTAAACATTCTGCTTAGTTGTTTTTTCTTTCCAGGAACTATTTTTCCTTGACCCCCGACGGACATAAAGCAACAAAAAGATTGGGATCAATGCAATCCCGCCACACAGCATCCAAGATATCTGGATAGGTGTTTGATGTGAAGCAAGATTGGTAAAATTACGGCTTACGATGCCTGTCACGATTAAACCTATGCACATGCCTAGTTGGGAAATGGCAGAATCCAGAGATAGCAGTGTTGAACGATACTCATTAGATATTCTTTTGTTCAGAAATATTTGTTTGGCAACCGGATACATCCCTCGCCCAATTTCATAGATAAAAAAGGTAAGCAGTACAGGATAAAACGTGTTGAAAGCACCCGCTAAAATGAGCCATATCCCAATCATCCCGCAAGCATACATGAGTATATGTACATCACTATAACGGGCGCCTAGCTTTCGAACCAGATAGCTTCCCAAAGTCATACATAGTGAATAACCTGCCTTGATCAATCCCATAATCCAAATCCCTTGTTCAGAAAGACCGACCAGACGTGGCTGTTGAAATGTATTCCCCGCCGAGTTTGAAAAGCTGATAAATAAACCAATGATAAACACAATCCAGATCGACTTATTTTCAAAACCGATACGGACACTTTCCCCGATAATCGTTTTAATGTGAGTAGTTGATGCTTTTCGATGGGTAATATTCTTCTCATCCATATAAAAGCAGCATAGAAATATACATAGGATAATAGATACAATGCTGGCTGCCCAGGGAAGTGAATAGTTAAAAGCTGCGAGGAAGGCCCCCAACAGACCGCAAATAAATCCCGAAATGTACTGTATACTGTTAGAGGTTGTAAAAAGAACTTCCATCGGCTTATCGCTGTTTTCCACAACCCAGGATTCCAACGAGCCTGATTGCAAGCATATTGCCAGACCCCCAAAGACTTGTGCGAACACAAGCAGCCACATGTGATCTACCCAAACGAACAACACACTGTAGACTAGAAAACAACAAAGCCCCAGAACAACAGAAATTTTCCTTCCATACTTGTCTGCAATAGCTCCTGTTGGTATTTCAAACAGAAAAATACTTACAAAGAATACAACCAGCAAGAAATTCGCACTTTGCAGAGAAAGTGCTTTAGCTAATAGAAATAGAATAAGCGTAGTTCCCGTGATTTCACTCATAAAAAATTGCAGAAAGCTGACGGAGTAAAATAGCTTATGTGGCCTCACTTTCAGGATTCCTTTGTTTTCTCTACAGCCTCATACTCACTTCGCAACATTCCCATCTGAATAATGTCATAGTACTGTCCTTCCCTGAATAGCTTTTCCCGTAGCCGCCCTTCCTCCTTGAAGCCACATGCCAGATAGCAACGATATGCACGTTCATTGAACGCATACACCTCCAGTTCCAGCCGATGCAGGTTCAGCGAATGAAACGCAAATTTTTGTATCAGCCGGATTGCTTCCCGCCCATAGCCCTTGCCCAGGTCACCGTCACGCCCGATTACAATCCCAAGGGTGGCATGCCGATTCACCCAGTTGATTTTGAATAAATCGAGTTGTCCAATATAGTCCAATGTGTCTTTATGAGCAATGATAAAGCCCTTGATCTCAGAGTTGCCGTCAATCATCATCTGTACAAACGATTCACTATTAGCCAGTGAATGCGGATAGATAAATACGTCGCTTAAACCATGTGTGATTTCCGGGTCATTGACCCATCTTCGGATATCAGGTATATCCTCCTGACGGTACTCTCTTAAAACAATTCGTGCTCCAATGATATGTGGCATCGTCAGCTTCCTCCCTATA
This sequence comes from Paenibacillus sp. lzh-N1, assembly GCF_002872435.1. Taxonomy (NCBI): domain Bacteria; kingdom Bacillati; phylum Bacillota; class Bacilli; order Caryophanales; family Paenibacillaceae; genus Paenibacillus; species Paenibacillus sp. lzh-N1. The sequence continues at coordinate 5,397,479 of NZ_CP025696.1, forward strand.
TGTATTTGTTCTGGTAATACGCTAACACCTCGCCATCTCTTTACGCTCCCATTAATCTCACAAACTCCAGAAAACGTGTACCTTTATAATGAACCTCCCCGCGATCTCCGATCACAATCATTCCGAAGTCCCTATCCTTCACCTCCAGCTCCTTACGTTCACCCCCTCCATAAAACCACTTTCCATCCACTTCATCCTTTCTACAGTAAAATGTAAATTTTACATTCTATTGCCCATTGACAAATCGTACATCTCCAGCCTCAAAAACTCCAATACTTTTTTAACATACTTACGAAAAAAAAGTTCTTTCGCTCTTTTCCGCACCCTGCTTGGACTTACACCGGATCTAGGTCCTCTGAGCCTCTCTAGACCGATTGACAAAACTATATATAGATATAAAATAGAGAATGTACTCTAAATATAGTGTAAAAAACGTATTTATGCCCGATATCTTGAAGATAAAGGTATGAAAATACATGTAAATATAGAGTCAAAAATCTTAAATGGCGCAGCCAGCAAGGGATTACAGCTATAATGGGTCTCTTGGCAATGCCGTTTTCTTTTTTTCGTTAATTGTTAAGGAGGTTGCACACCATGCTGATTGCTTATGATTCCAAGACCGGCAATGTAAAAAGATTTATAAACAAGCTCAAGCTTCCGGCTGTTCAGATTGAGGAACAAATGACTATAGAAGAACCTTACGTACTCATTACATATACAACCGGGTTTGGACAGATACCTGAGAGGGTATCTTCATTTTTGAAAAAAAATGCACAAAACCTTGTTGGTGTAGCTGCAAGCGGCAACCGTAACTGGGGTGACAAATTTGCCAAAAGTGCGGATTTGATTGCTGACCATTATAATGTCCCCGTGATTAGCAAATTTGAATTATCTGGAACGTTCGGAGATGTAGAGCGTTTTAAACAGGAGGTGAGCCGAGTTGCGGCATATTGAATTGAACAACATGTTGATGAAACGCGATACAGACGGCTTTTTCCAATTGGAAAAGGACCAAGAGGCCGTAGCAGAATTTATGAAGGAAGTTCAAGAACGGAGTTTGAAGTTTGCTGACACAGCTGCTCAAGTGCTGTATATGATTGAGAATGATTATTACGAAAATTTCTATAACAGCTATACGGCTGATGAAATCAACGATATTTTCCATATCACTCATAGCTATAATTTTAAATTTCCTTCTTATATGGCAGCATCCAAGTTTTATACCGATTATGCAATGAAGAGTAATGACCGTAAAGTCTACCTGGAACACTACCCTGACCGGGTGGCTGCTGTCGCCCTGCATTTGGGACGCGGCAACGCCGATACGGCCCGCCTGTTGTCCCGCTCGATGATGGAGCAACGTCTCCAGCCAGCTACACCAACTTTCCTGAACGCTGGCAAAAGCCGCCGTGGGGAATTGGTGTCCTGTTTCCTGCTCGAAATGGACGACTCTTTGAACTCAATCAACTATGTACTGAACACTTGCATGCAATTGTCCAAAATTGGCGGCGGTGTGGCGGTTAACCTGTCGAAGCTGCGGTCACGCGGTGAGGCGATTAAAGGTGTAGAAGGCGCAGCAAAAGGCATTATGCCTGTGCTGAAGCTGATGGAAGATGGTTTCTCCTACGCGGATCAAATGGGTCAACGTAAAGGCTCTGGCGCTGCCTATTACAACATTTTCGGATGGGACGTGCTGGAGTTCCTAGATAGTAAAAAAATTAATGCTGATGAAAGAGTACGTCTCAAGACACTTTCGATCGGATTGCTGGTGCCAAACCGCTTCTACAAGCTGGCTCAAGATAATGAACCTCTGCATGTATTTGCACCTTATAGTGTGTTCAAGGCTTATGGAACGCATTTGGACGACATGGATCTGGATGAAATGTACGACACACTGCTCGCCGACGATCGAGTAAAGAAAAAAGTAGCGATGAGTGCACGTGATATGCTGACGAAAATTGCCATGATTCAGTTGGAGTCTGGCTATCCATATATTATGAATAAGAGTAACGCAAATCATGCGCATGCTCTTAAAAACGTGGGCCAAATCAAAATGTCAAACCTGTGCACGGAAATCTTCCAGCTACAGGAAACTTCTGAGATTGCCGATTATGGACAACAGGATATTATTCGCCGGGATGTAAGCTGTAACCTGGCTTCCCTGAACATTGTAAATGTGATGGAGCACGGCAAAATCCGCGAGTCCGTTCACGAGGGTATGATTGCTCTCACTTCGGTCAGCGATATGACCCAAGTGGCTAATGCACCAGGTGTTGCGAAAGCGAACCGTGAAATGCATTCCGTTGGTCTGGGTGTCATGAATCTGCACGGCTACCTTGCCAAGAACAAGATTGCATATGAAAGCAATGAAGCGAAGGATTTTGTCCGTACCTTCTTCATGACGATGAACTATCATTCCATCGAAAAGAGTATGGAAATCGCAAAAGCAGCCGGACAAAGCTTCTATGGATTTGAGGAATCGGATTATGCGACAGGTGTATATTTTGACCGATATCTGAACACAGATTATCGTCCGACAACGGCACGTGTGCAAGAACTGTTCAAGGATATTTATATTCCGACTCAAGCAGACTGGGACACACTTAAAGCAGACGTCATGAAGAACGGTCTGTATCACGCCTACCGTATGGCGATTGCTCCCACTGCCAGCATTTCGTATATTCAAAATGCAACGTCCAGCGTTATGCCGATTGTCGAACAGATTGAAACTCGTACCTATGCGAATTCAACAACTTACTATCCAATGCCGTATTTGCAAAAGGATAATGTATTCTTTTACAAATCCGCTTATCAAATGGATCAATTCAAAGTGCTTGATCTGATTGCTGAAATCCAGCCTCACGTGGACCAAGGAATTTCGACTGTGCTTCATGTGAACAGTGACGTGACTACGCGTCAGTTAGCACGTTGCTATCTGTACGCCGCACATAAAGGACTTAAATCGTTATACTACACACGTACCAAAAAACTGTCTGTGGAAGAGTGCCTCACTTGCTCCATCTAATGCATACATGGTAACAAGCTATAGAATAAAATGAGATTTTGAATAGATATGAATGCTTGGCATTAGAAGCTGTATCCAGCGCGTGGTTCAGGCCTTTACAGGATTGAACAAGACCCTCGCGGATACAGCTTCCGTATGTCAAGCATACGATGACTCTCCGGTAACCTCTCATGTGTGTTTCCAGGGAATCTCGCAAGCTGAAGGGAGAATGCTAACAATGACAGGTATACAAGCTGTAAACTGGAACCGCTCGGACGATGATTTCACACTGATGTTCTGGAACCAGAATATTATGCAATTTTGGACGGATGATGAAATTCCGCTGTCTGACGATAAAATGTCCTGGGTAACCCTTAGTGATATTGAAAAAGAAGCCTACATGAAGGTGCTGGGTGGCTTGACCCTGCTGGACACCATTCAAGGCGGCGTGGGAATGCCGCAAATTATGGAGCATGTGGACGGACTGCAACGCAAAGCGGTATTAAGCTTTATGGCGATGATGGAGCAAATTCATGCCAAGTCGTACAGTAGCATCTTTACAACCCTGGCTTCCACGGAAGAAATTGACGGTGTATTCCGCTGGGTGGAAGAAAATCCGCATCTCCAAACGAAAGCTGAAACCATTCGTCAGTATTATATGAACATTCACACACCGAAAGACCTGTATCTCGCGATGGCTGCGTCGGTGCTATTAGAAAGCTATTTGTTTTATAGCGGCTTCTTCTACCCTCTCTATCTGGCGGGTCAGGGCAAGCTGACATGCAGCGGGGAAATTATCGATCTGATCCTGCGGGACGAAAGTATACACGGTGTCTACGTAGGTGTACTGGCACAGGAGATTTATGCGGAACTGGACGAGGAAGAACAACGCGATCTCTACCAGACGCTGGTAGGCTTGCTGCGCTACTTGCACAATAACGAAGAACAGTATACCGAGCAAATTTATGCCCCTATTGGACTTGTAGACGATGTTAAAGTCTTCTTGCGCTACAACGCCAACAAGGCCATGATGAACCTGGGCTTTGATCCACTTTTTGAAGAAGAAGAAGTCAATCCCATTGTATTCAACGGCATCAGCACCCACACCAAGCAGCACGATTTCTTTTCTAAAAAAGGAAACGGCTATGTGCGGGCGATGAATGTAGAGCCGCTAACAGATGATGATTTTAACTTTGGCGTATAAGTACACATACGTAAAATGAATTTAGCAAGGCGATACTATAAAGAGCCATCCACATGCGGATGGCTCAGACTGTAAACAAATAGGGTTTCAGAACTTATTCCTAAGTTCTGAAACCCTATTATTTTCTTAAAACTACCTGCTATGCAGGTGGTTACGGAAAGCTTCGAGCGGTAGTTTACATATTTGCATGCGTTCTCTTATATAAAACTGGTATGGCCACCGCTATAAGAATCATACCCATAAAAGCGGGTGCGGCATGACCAAATGATACATAGATTTGACCTCCAATGATAGGTCCAATCATTCTTGCTAAAGCTTGAATAGATTGACTACCTCCTTGAATCCTTCCTTGTTCACTAGAATTGACAGACTTGGAGAGCATTCCATTAAATGAAGGTCCAAAGATCGAATCGCCAAAACCAAATATAAACATTCCAGCGATAATAAGTGGATAGAATGAGAACAAAGCAGATAGCGCAATGAGACCATAGCCTATAATCTCCGAGACCATTCCCAGAATTACTATCTGTTTATCACTAAGTTTTATCAAGAGCTTTGGCATGATGAAACCTTGTGAAATGATATCTTGGAATCCCATAATCGAGAACATAAGTCCGATTAATGTAGGCTTCCAACCGAAGGTATCCATTGTAAATTGTGAAAAAACTGCCTGTAAAGATCCGTTGGGTATCCAGAGTAAGAACGCTGAGACAAGTAGCCTTTTCAAGTTTTTCATGGAAAGTACGTTTGCAAGCTGTGTATATGGATTCAGTTTTACAAAGGTGATCTCTTTCAGTCTATGTTTCTTGTCAAGGCTCTCCGGCATAAAAAAGAATCCATAAACAACATTCAATAAAGTGATTATTGCTCCAAAATACATGGGTACAGAATAACCAAACTTGGCAAGTAATCCGCCTAGGGTTGGGCCAATGACCGTGCCGACACCTACAACCGCACTCACCCATCCAAAGTATTTAGTTCTCTGTTCTGGAGGAATGATATCTGCAAAATATGCGAAGATCGTGCTTATGCTCCCACCTGTTATACCTTCCATGATGCGCCCAGCAAATAGTACCCATACAGCTCCTCCTATACCAAAAACTAAGTACCCGATTACGGAACCCAAAAGGCATATTAAGAGCAATGGACGACGACCATATTTGTCGCTCAAAGCTCCAAGTACGGGAGCCGCAAAAAACACGCAAAATGCATAAACAGAGGTCAGCAGCGTAACAACTAAGGCTTGTTCTTCTGGACTGCTTGTATAAGGCTGCACTAAGAATGGGACGACAGGTGTTATGATACTGAAGCCTATTCCGCAAAGAAACACAGAGATAAGGCCGAATATTAAAGCGTGTTTATCTACGGTTTGTTCTGTGGTCTGTTGATTATGTGATCTAAATTTGAACACTTCAATTCTCCCCTCAAAAGTTGCGATTTTCCTTCCCGGGAAACAAAATTATCGTATCATATTTTTCCTTCCCAGGAAATAAAAAAAAAAAAAAAACAATAAAAAAAGCAGTCCGTTCTCAATAGAGCCCGGCTGCCTGTGGTTTGATTTTCATTATTCAAATTTTATTTCGACTTAATATCGTTACCCTTTTTCTTTATTTCTGCATCCAAATGCCTGCTATACTTATCTATGAAGCTAAGCATACTGTCAAATTGCTCATCAGTTACCTGCTCAAATACGGCTTTATCCCGCTCTTGAAACTCTTTGTGCAGTTCCTCATGGATTTTATAGATTACTTTCCCTTGCTCAGTAAGCCTAAAATAGATTTCTTTTTTGTTATCCGGCTTCTGGTAGCTTTCGATAAGGCCTTTTTTTATGAGCTTCTTAGTTATTTTACTTATGGCACCGCTAGTCATATAAAGGGACTCCGCAAGTGTTGTCACGTTGGAATCTACATTTTTTTCAATATATTCCATGCAATGTACTTCAGAAGACTTATAACCTTTAAGACTGTCTTCCATCTTATCCTTATTGAGCCAAACCATCTTGTTATATAAGTCCCTGAAACCCATTATGACCTGTTCTTCTTTGTTCATGGACTGTCCTCCCACCCGTTGGTGCATTAACAACATAATATAATATATTTTTATTTCCATTTCAACAATAATAAAAATAATTATTTTAGGAATTAAGCTATACGTGAAAAAAGAGATCCAAACACTCCCCATACCTTTATGTATGTATATTTATTTTTCAGACGAAGGACATGCACGCAAAAAAACGGCCAGATCGCTATAGTAGCGGATCGGGCCGTTTTCTATTTACTACGATCGAGCTTCTGTGAACATTTGAAAGGTGACACCAAACTTGTCTGTTACATTCCCATAAGCTGGACTAAAATGAGTTTCCTGCAAAGGCATTCCCACCTGTCCTCCTTGCTGTAAAGCATCAAACATTTTTTTAGCTTGCTCCACACTATCGGTTGTAATACAGATACTCACTTGATTCCCGCTGCTAAACGGTGAGCCGGGAAAGGTATCAGAAAACATGAGCTCTGTCTCACCTACTTTAAGGGTAGCATGTCCCACACGTTCCTTGACCTCTGCGGGAATGGGAAAATCGGGGTTTTCCGGCATTTCCCCAAAGGTTTGAATAAAAAGCAGTTGGGCATCCAATGCCTCTTCATAAAATTCGATTGCTTCTCGTGCATTTCCATCCAGCGTGATGTAAGGAATCAAACGTTTGGACATCTTCAACACAGCTCCTTTAATTCGAGGTGATTAACCCAGCCATTTCTCCTGTATTATATACAAAACTTGTCAAGAAAAACAAATCTGCATTCTTAGCTTTCATGCACCTGAATGCCAAGCTGTTTTAGCTCCTTTACCACTTCCGTAACGTTACGCTGTGGATGAAGCGCAGAGATCATCTGGGCAGTGATCGGAACGCCGTTGAAAATCTGGCTTACCACCCCTAGAGAAATCGGCAGCTCATAGTAACTTTCAGCCCAATCCTGATATTCCTCCGGTGTAACTATAATTTTCCCCAGCAAAAAGGATGAGCCATCGTCATATCCCTCAGGAAAGTTCGTGTTGCCCATACGCCACTCCTTATCTCCCGCTTCCCTCCACATACAAAAGGTAACGTCCTCTTTCTCTAGCGCTTCATCTTCCAAAAGCTCCATCATATCATCAGGCACACCGTCGTACATGCCCGGCCAGACCTCATATTCGTCTCTTGCATGAGGACTTACAGGGGATTCGTGGTCAAAACCCTTCAACAACACACCTCCACGTGTCCATAGCATATGAATCGTATCTCCAGCGCCGTTGTTCACCTCACCCAGACACACATCACCAGACCATTCAGACTGCATACGATACGTGCGTAACCAATCTTCTGGAGACAATATAATATCCAGCGCTGACAGCAGCATCATTCTCTCTTTTAAACCATTCGGCGTTACCTGTGCATCAAGCATCATATTCTTCATCATACCTCCACCTTGTCCATGCGTACTAAAATTCCATTTGTCTCTGCTTTTGTGTTTCAAGCTTCGCTTGCTCAACGATCTGCCGAATGAAAGGTCCCTTGGCTTCGGTATACGCTGCGCGGTCATGTTTGAATTGATGCGCCAAATCTTTTTTTAGAGTCTCATGCGCTCGCAGGCTCTCAGGATGCGCTTTCAAGTAATCTCTGAACAATAAATGGTTTTCCCAATGTTCTCCTTTATACTTGTAAATATGCAAATGATGGGTCCCAGCTCCCCATTCTCCACGGCGAAAGAAAGCTCGCTCTGGAAAATCCGGCTTATGTACATATTCATATTCAATACCTAGTAAACGCTCTCGCTGTTCGGATTGAATAATCGCCAAATCTTCTACTCCAACCATAATGTCGATAATAGCCTTGGCTCCCAAACCAGGAACGGATGTACTGCCAATATGCTCTACGCCGACACATACGTCTCCGAGGGCCTCTATCATTTTTGCTCGTTCTCGTGTATACTCTGCTACCCACTGCGGATTATATTCGGATATCACTACCTGCTTGGACATGAACGCACCTCCATTGGTTTTCTAAAAAAATGCCTTCCCAGTGCGCTTGGCACACCTCAGAAGGCATTCTCTTGTTCAAATTAAAATCATTTAGTTGCTTCATCCCTATGATTTGGCTTCTCAATCACGATCAGACAGGTACTGTCTGGCAAAGGAACCAGCTGTCCCTGCTCATCCATGAATTCAACACGACTGGACAACGCTTCGGCATAGCCCTCCTGCAAATAGTGGCGACTCACCCGGATAATCGCTTGTGAACCAAGTGTGTTACGAATACATTCTTCATACTGTGACGGAGTAAAATAACCAAACTGCTCCTGCACTTCATGCACATAGGCTTCCGCTCCCCATGTATAGGTATATAGAAATTCCATTGCATCATTTACCGGCAAAACAGCCTCATGCTCACCTATACGCTCTATTTCAATGGGGCGACCCGCAAAATCCTGCGCATACCGCATCAGCCATTCCATTCCGTCCGGCTCCAAAAATCGAATGCGTCTGCGCTGCTCTACTGGTTCGGTCATAATACCGTCACGAATGATAATGCGTCCGCCGGGTGCAAGTACACGATAGGCGCTTTGCAAAGCAGCCTCCACTGTTTGTGAATTGAACCTTTTTCCATCTCGTTCGATGTAGGAATACAGCTCGTGAAGAATCGAAGAGAAAATAACCGTGTCCATGCTCTCCGTTTCCACAAATTCTTCCAGTCGAAGCGCATCACCTTTGATGACATCCCAACGACGGTGCTCCAATTGCTTTTTGCGTTTAAGAGCCTCAATCACATTCACAGAAATATCAAGACCCAACGGCTTGGAGTCTGGTCTTTCCTGCTCGATCAGATCCAGCAGTACGCCCCCGCCGGGTCCGATATCCAGTATACGGGTTCCAGTAACGTAATCCAGAATGACCCTTTTGAAATCTGCGGTCTGGTTCATATCTGTAAGGTACGTCTCCTCATTGTGAAAGCGATCATAAGCATCACGCCGTAATCCGAACAGATCAAACAGCAGCAGAACTGCTTTGTCATACAGAGGCGTCTTTTCTGCCTCAATACAAAAGTCGATCAATTTTTCAGCAGCTGATGAAAATACAAAATTAAAAAACACGGTACTTGGCAGCTCCTCCTTATGCTCCACGATTACACTCAAATGAGGATTATGCTTCCGTTTTCCTTTTGTGATATCCTGCCAAGACAGTGCGCTTAAATATTTTTCTATCATTCGTTTTTTGTATACGTTAATTTTCTTAACACCACGATAGTCATAATACATCGTATTCATAAGTGATTCAAAACTGATATGCCGTACCGTTGCAGGCTGTTCCTGCCCTGTGCCATCCCTCAATGTGAGTAAAAATACCTTAACCAGTTCTTGAAGTGAAAAATCCTGCAAAGCTGATTCTACATACCAAAGTGTACGATTCTCCAGCGGAGCCAGCGCCTTCTCTACATTCAGCTCCCACTCCAGCTCGGCGTAAGCCTGCTCAAACGGCTCACCTTCATGAATCGAAACCGACCGCAATCTCTCCAGTCGCTCCTTTACACTCCAGACTACAGGTGCGTTATCCCAGGCAATCCAGCCGATTAGCTGCTCCACTTCACCGCGTACTTGTTCCCATAATGCAGGATCTACACCGGCGATAATGCATTCGTTTAGTGCTCGTAATACAAGCTCCAATTCCTCCGAGCTCAGCCAGCCCTTACGAGTGATTTCGAGCAGCAGTCGATTTTCTGCAAAGGGTATTTCTCCCCGTATATACTGTCCGATCAATCCATGCGTCTCAATCAAAATTCGGGTCATGCTGTTGCGCGGGTAGGCAGGGGACTCTGCTTGAGCCTGTCTGACATACAGTTGGGAGGAGCCAATATTATGTACAAATAAATTAATGCCCTCATGCTGCCAGCGTAGCCGTTCGCGGACTGTGCCTCCTTTGGCTGTCTCAGACCATACCAATACATCCTCTAGTAGCTCTTTAACCCAGAATGACAATGGAAGTCCGTCCAAAATAAGCAACGTGCGCTCCACGTAGTCCAGCACAGGATTGGCATCCTTTAACTCACCTATGGATCGAATGCGCTCCAAATTTACAATACGCTCCTCAGCCGAAACAAGCAGCTTTAGCCAAGTCGGTGTATCCCAGGCCAGATCACTTTCTTTCCTGTAATTAGCAATGGCTTTTAACGATTGTAACATTTTTCTCACCTCGTGTGATTCGGATTCGGTATGCACAGGAGACTTTGGAAAATATCTTGTATACCCTACACTTTACCATACATTTGTAGCTTCCATCTCGTGGAAAATATTAAACATTTGTATCAATTAATCGCTTGACATGTTCTAGGCTTCACATAACCTGATTTAAAGTTCCCATAGTTTCCGAGACGTCTCTCCCTCCCAAAAGCAAAAAGATACCTTCCAGCCTAAGGCCGAAGATATCTCATTGCTATTGTTAGACGCAGCAAAATCATTTTCCTGCGATGTTTTATAAAGTTATAGCGTCGCTGTGTGACACGTCAATCGTCTAGCATATATTCTGCTTAGTTATTAACGGAAACGCCATCTGGCACTGGAATACCAAAATTAGGTGTTCCATCCTCATTCCAGTTCAACGGCTGAACACGTGTATGACGATTCGGATCATACAGCGGGTCACCTGTAATTTCCTTGTAATTGCGGGCGTGATATACGATAACGTCACTACCATCCTCAGCAACAGTAAAACTGTTGTGACCAGGTCCGAATTGACCTGTCTCCTCATTCGTGCAGAATACCGGCGCAGGAGACTTTGCCCACGATTTCGGGTCAAGTAAGTTTGCATTCTCGTCTGCCGTTAGCAGGCCCATGCAATAATTGTGGTCCGTAGCACTAGCTGAATAGCTGATAAAAATTCGGCCGTTCCGTTTCAGAACCGCTGCACCTTCATTCACCTTAAAACCGATGACTTCCCAGTCATATTCTGGTGTAGAGATCATAACCTGCTCACCGCGCAGCGTCCACGGATTGCTCATTTCTGAAATATACAGATTGGAGTTGCCTACGATGTCCGGGTCTTTCTGAGCCCATACATAATATAGAACGCCATTGTGCTGGAAGGTTGTCGCATCGAGAGCAAACGTCTCCCAGCGAGTTTTGATCTGTCCCTTTTCCACCCATTCGCCTTCCAGAGGATTAGCTGAATCATTTTCCAGCACGAACATCCGATGGTCGAACAGACCTTCCTTCGTTTCTGTGGTACGAGCTGCTGCAAAATAAATGTACCATTTGTCGTTAATATAATGAATTTCCGGTGCCCAAATGTTCGCGCTTAACGGACCCGTTTCATATTTATGCCACACTGCCACTGGCTCTGCTGTATTCAAACCTTGAATAGTACGTGCCCGCCGAACCTCAATGCGGTCATACTCTGGCACAGATCCGGTAAAATAATAGTACCCATCACTATGCTTGTAAATCCAAGGGTCTGCACGTTGCTCAATGACCGGATTATTAAAGGATACAGTTTGATTCATGGTTTTTCTCTCCTCTATGTGTAATATGTAGTTCATAGGATTAATCGCTGATACGTTTTCCCCAGATGGAAATTCCTTTTTCATTCATACCCGTAAAAATTAGAGTATGGCGACCAAGCTCCCAGTCCCATGAAGGAAGCAATAGCAATTCCTCCTTTGACTCTTCGGACGAATTTCTCCAATTCATTGTTAGAGTACGTCTGCCATCAAAACTCCAGTGACCTTCCAGAGAACCACTGGTTGCCCGCCCTCCATCTTCCAGACGAAGCGGTTCAGCTTCCACCTGACCGTCTACTTCTTGCCTGATCACGATGCGCTCCCAGTTGCCGGATAATAATCTTTTGGGTATATCCTGCTCCTTTTCGCCCGCATACCGCTCCGGCGATACGATAGGCCAGCCATCAGCCGTCCACAATATTTTGCGCACATGCAAGTAAGGCCAGCTCTTATCCGTTTCTCCCCGCGCATGATGAACAATATAGTAATCGTCTCCGTCCTTCAGCACGGAATTATGACCTGGCGCAACCCAGCCTTCTCCTTCACTGAAACGATAACCGCCCAGTACCTTGGTCCCAATCTCATATTGAGGAAAATAACTGGTATCTGCCATATCATGTCCATTCATATCTACGTACGGGCCTGTGATGGAATCCGAGCGGGCTACGCGAACATTGTAGTCCTCGAACAAAGAATCATACGAGACGAACAAGTAGTATTTACGGAACACAGGATTGTACACAATGTACGGACCTTCCACAGCCCCGTCCTCGGTTGCCCGATCTCTGGCAGCGATATTTTTACCATAACCAGATTCTTTGAGCTTTCCAGTCTGCGGATCAAGCGGTGTAATATAAATCCCGCCGAAAAAAGATCCGTACACCATCCATGGATTACCATCAGCATCCAATACCGGATTAGCATCAATTGCATTCAGCTTGTCATGCTCATCCGTTTTAACAACCAGTCCCTCATCCTTCCAAGGACCTTCTGGGGAATGGGATGTCTGTAACCCAATGGCTGATCGTGTGCTGCCAAATGTAGAGGCAGAATAATACATTCGATAGGTATCGCCCATCTTTATGACGTCCGGGGCCCACAGATTCGTTGCTGATGACCATGCCCCCGCTTCCTTTGGAATGCCAGGTAAAGCATATTGAACCCAGTTCCAGTGAATCAGGTCGGTCGATTTGCGCACCATGACACCCGGCCTCAGTTCTCCACCTGTCTTTACATCCGTCGAATAGACATAATATCCCTGATCTGTTTTGATAATTGCTGGGTCATGAGCATTGTTAATAGTCCAGCGCTGTTCATCGTCTATCGTGCTTTGATCATACAAGTGATCAGGAGGCGGAGCCTGCGGATATACAGGGTCCGGAGTGTTATCCCCACAGCCGGATAGGCCCAGCATTAGCAGCATAACCATAACTGTTATTCTCCTCCTTCCTTTGCTCAATACATATGGTGACTGCGTTCCATCATTCATCCAAATCGTCCAAGTGCGAGTGTCAATTAACCCTTGACACCTGAAATGGCAACCGACTCAATAATTTGTTTCTGGAAGATTAGGAATATAATCAACACAGGTAACAAGGCTATAATGGAAGCTGCCATAATAAGCGGATAGTCTGTCTGAATGGCGTAAGTCGCATTAAAATTCGCGATAACCAGCTGCAATGTCTGCGTTTCTGGTGAGTTCAAGTAAATAATCGGTGCCAAGTAATCGTTCCAAATCCCCATAAACCATAAGATCAGCTGTGCCGCAACTGCCGGCTTAATGAGTGGGAACGTAATCGACGAATAAAGTCGGAAATAAGAGCTTCCGTCAATTTTAGCAGCTTCGATAATAGCATCTGGTACACTCAGCAAATACTGCCGCAGGAAAAAGATCATAACTACATTACCGAACAAGCCGGGAACGATCAGAGGCAACAGCGTATCTATCCAGCCAAGTTTGGAGAACATCATAAACTGTGGAATCATAACTGTTGGGTAAGGAATCATCATGGATGCGATGAGTGCCAAAAACAGTTTATTTTTATGAGGGAATCTCAGCTTTGCGAATGCAAAAGCGGCCACACTAGATGTGAAGGTACCCACAACCGTGACACTTACAGCCACAATCACGCTGTTCTTGATCCCGCTTAACAGAGGACCTGCTTCCCAAATTTCCTTGTACTTACCGAACTGAAACACCTCTGGTATCCATACTGGTGGAAGTGCAAAGACATCCTGCTTTTCTTTTACCGAAGTGGACAACATCCAAAGCAACGGCGCGATCATCGCAATCGCTCCAAGCGCCAGTACAATAAAGATAATGATATTGGTAACTTTCGTTTTTTGACTATGGGACATAATCAGCCTCACTCCTTTCCGCGAAAATCAATCCCCATCAAAGGATGATTTTTCATTCATTTTAAATTGAATCAAAGTTACGATAAAAATGAAGATGCCGAGAATCATAGCCATCGCGGAGGCATATCCCATTTGCAGGTTTTTAAATGCCTTATCCCAAATATAGAAGACAATTGAGGCGGATGAATATTCCGGACCCCCTGTAGGTGTCATAATGTTCATTTCAGTAAAGATTTGCGAACCACCAATAATGTTGGTAACGACCAGGAAAAAGGTTACTGGTTTCACCATTGGCCATGTAATATTGCGGAACATTTGGAATCCGCTAGCCCCGTCCAGCTCTGCTGCTTCATAATAAGAGCGAGATACACTTTGCAGTGCAGCCAGATACAGCAACATTGTATATCCGAGACCTTTCCATACAGTCATGAGAATCAAGGCCGGTTTGACTGTATCCTTATCCATCAGCCAGTTAGGTCCTTTAATACCGAACAGTTCAAGGAATTGGTTCACCAAACCATAATCTCCGTTGTAAGCCCAGTTCCACATAATAGAAACAGCAGCCAACGAAGAAATGACCGGAATATAATAAATCACACGAAATGTCGTCGTACCTGGAATCTTGCGATTCAACCCCAGTGCCAGCAGTAAAGCTAGTACAAGACCGATTGGAATACCCAACATTAAAAAAAGAGTATTGTACATCGATTTGTAAAAGAGTTCATCGCTAAATAAATCCTTAAAATTGTCGAACCCAATAAAGTTCATTTGTCCTAATCCGTCCCAATCTGTAAAAGAGCCGTATAACGAATAGACAAACGGGAACAACGTAAAGATTAGCAGACCGAGAATAGGCGGAAGAATAAATAAGTATCCATATATCTTCTCTTTGCGGTAGAGATTAGATTTGGTTATCACAGGGCTCACCTCTGTTTCTGATTTGGAATGAAGATGATGTTAGCAGCATGATATTCAGCCACTAACATCATCCTTTTTTCCTCTATTTACGCATTATTTCTGTGATTTTTTCTCTTGCTCCACCGCTTTATCCAGCAGTTTCTGCATCTTCGGTTGTTCTTGTTTCACATAATCTGCTGCCGTAATTTTGCCATCCAGCACAGGTTGAATATCTGTGAAGAAAATATCGTACCATTCTGCGTTATACGTATAGTTACCTGGTAATGAGCGTCCATAGTCATTTACGATATCAATAAATTCCTGTTTGTTGTTAGGCTTTGTTTTCGTGTCTTTGGCCCATTCATCAGCCATATCCAGCAGATTCGGAATTTGTACCTTGGCATCTACGAGTTGCTTCATGCCTTCTTTGGAAGTAGTCAGATAGTTAACCAGTTCTACAGCTTCATCCGGGTATTTTGTTTTAGAGGAAACACCGATACCCAGAGAACCAATCCATGTTGCCGGTTTGCCAGTCGATCCAGTTGGGAAAGGCAACAAATCATATTCGAATGGCAGTTTTTCAAATGTACTCATATCCCAAGGACCTACTGGGAAGAAAGCCATTTCGCCCTTCATCCAGCGTTGATATGTGTCCAATGTTTGTGATTGTTCAATACCAGGTGTAATTTTATATTTGTTTTGCATATCAGCAAAGAACTGAAGCGCTTCCGCAAATTTCGGATCATCAATTGTTACTTTGGTTTTGCTCTCATCCAGCCAATCAGCACCATTACTCCATACAAAGGCTTGCAATGCCCACTGAACGTTAAAGCCTGTTCCGTATTGATCTGGCTTGCCGTCACCGTTGGTATCTTTGGTCAGCTCTTGGTTAACCTTAATGAACTCATCCCATGTATATGGCTTGTCTTTGTCAGGCAATGGAACACCTGCTTTTTCAAACATGGTTTTGTTATAACCCAAAGCGAATGGACCCAAGTCCTTCGGCATACCGTAAATATTTCCCTGACCGGCCATTTTACCGTCATAGCGATACAAATCTACACCGTATTTCCAGATGTTATCCAGATTTATATCCTTGCTCTTATCAATATAAGGTGTTAGATCCTTCAACACCCCACTGTTAACATAAGCTTTCAAATCCCCAGGGGCAAAATAAAAGATATCTGGAAGATTATTACCTGTAATTGCAGCTCTAAGCTTTGTAGCATATTGATCTGCTGCCGTCACAACCATTTTAACCTTCACACCAGGATGTTCTTCTTCAAATTTTTTGATAACATCCTTATAAGCCTTCTGCTCATCCGTTCCTCCACGGAACATGAAAGTCAATTCCTTGCTTCCATCGCTACTGGAACTTCCTCCACTACAGCCTGCCAGTGCAGCAACCATTAACAACAGAACAACCATTGTTAGCGCAAAACCTTTTTTCTTTGTCAACGCGACCCCTCCTAAAATTAAAATGAAACCGCATACATTAAGTGTTAAATTAACTTCATACCACTCGGCCTGATCTTTAACTGTGCGGTACACAACCCGTTGTTGATTGCCGCTGTGATTATCATCCCTCTCATGTACCGTATAATTAACATTTACCTTTATCAATAATGAATTCGTTTACAAATAAAATATAGCACGCCATTCTACGGTTCGTCAATGCATTTTTCAATCTTTTTAAATAATTATAAAACATAGATTGGAGTAACTTAAAAAGTAAAATTAAATCGCATTTAAGTATTTTTATTAATAAAATCTAATTAAAAAAACTTAAATACGATTTTTTTATAAAAAATGCTTTATTTTAGAACGCGATTTCCTCTCTTCTTCTTTTAGTAAAAAAAATTTACAGAAAAGCAGTTTACTTCTTTATGATTTTATTTTAACATAAATCAAAGTAAAAATATAAACGCTTACATCACACTTTTTATAGATAAGGATGGGCTATAGCTATGATTTATATTAAGGACTTAATGTCAGGGTTAGATATTTTCAAAGCATTGGGCTCGGAAATCCGCATTCAAATTCTTGAATTACTTGCTGTTCAAGGACAAAGTATGAATGATATTGCGAGCAAGCTGAATTTAAGTAACGGCACCATTACGATGCATATTCGCAAACTGGAAGAATGCGGACTTGTGGAAATCAATACCGTAAGCGGTAAACACGGGACCCGAAAAATGTGTTATTTAAATAAGGAAAAGCTAATGGTAGATCTGCGCAGCAGAGAACAAAAAAATGTGTATGAGGTAGAAATTCGCATCGGTCATTATAGTAACTACCAGGCAGTTCCTACTTGTGGATTAGTGACCAAAGACAGCATTATCGGCGATTTTGATGACCCACGCTATTTTGCAGATCCCGCGCGACTGGACTCTGAAATGATCTGGATGGCAGAAGGTTTTCTGGAATACCGCATTCCTAACTACTTGAAAGCGAATCAATCCTTTACCGAAATTCAATTTTCCGCGGAGCTGGGGTCAGAAGCACCGTGTTATTGTGAGGACTATCCGTCTGATATTTGTTTTCATGTAAATGGTATTGCCATCGGTCACTGGACGAGCCCAGGCGATTTTGGAGCTGTTCCGGGGGTCCTCAATCCCGACTGGTGGCCTCCACACTTGAATCAGTACGGCATGCTGAAGTTAATTCGCATCAATCAACATGGAAGCTTCATTGACGGGTGTCGTATATCAGAAGTCACAATAGACGATATCGGACTTGATTACAAAAGCGATATTACACTGCGTTTATCCGTATCCGATCAATCGCAAAACAAAGGAGGGCTCACTATTTTTGGTAAAAGATTCGGAAATTTCAGCCAAGATTTGCTTGTGCGCGTGCTTTATGATGTACACGAAGAAGATAACTCCAACTCCTAACTCGTCACAGATAAAAAGGCCGAAGTCTGTATTCATTGAATACAGGTCCTCGGCCTCAATCCTAATCCTCACGTAAAGAGATATAGATAAATAGATAAAAGATGACCGCCATCCCAAACACCAGCCAGCTAAAAGACAGTAAATGAAGCTTCTCCCCTGCATTTACTGCCCAGCTCCAAAGATCCGCAAAAAGCACCAGCGGTTGCAGCAACACATCCCAACTATTCCAGCGTGCAAATCTGCCTATATATACACCTATGCTGGCCAACCACAACATCACAAAGACTACAACCCATGCGAGCCACTCTGAACAAATCTTCCTCAACATACGGTGGATCATTAATACACAAAGAGATGTAAGAAAAAGACCAATTCCAGCGGCTGAAAAGAACGTAAATAAGATTAGCCAAAATTGAGTGTTCAACCAAAAACGCGTACCAGGGTTCACATCGTAAAAACGGAATGCATGTAGTAACTCGGTCACTAGATAAAGAGCATTCGGCAGAAAGAACAACCATACCCATGCGGCGAAAAATAAAAGAATATTTCTCACTTTTGCATTTCGTAATTTGGATAAAGCCACCATTAACAATGAAATAAACACCGGAACCCAAGCCAGGAATATGTCCCAGTACAGAAATTGATATATCCTCGTCCCGCTTGTGGACTGTAAATACATAATGAGTCCGAAACAGCCCAATGTAGCTACAAGCATCACCCCCAACAAACCAGGCAGCTTGTAACCCTTCCTTCTTAACAGCAAACTTCCATCTACCTCCTGCCTAAAAACACGTATTTAAGTCTTTTTAACTTTCTCTTATAGCGCTTTCATATATAGAGAGGGCTTTTATTTATTCCACGTTTCGTATATCCTCGAACACATGGTTTGTTATTGTCAAAGCGTCAAAGGTAACATTACACCCCTCCCCTACTGGAGATTGTGCGACAACCCCAACTTTTAGCTGGCTGGGAACATTCATCCCAAAATATCTGGCCAGTTTCCAATGGTGACCATCCGATGAATAGTGAAAGGCAAAGCAATTTCCAGCTCGTGTTACTCGCAAATACGGATTAGAAGCATCCATCGCCCCCGATATACAATCATCGGATGTATCCCGTGTAACCACACTTAGGATCGAGGGGGTATTCTCAAAGTATTCAAAGCACACTTTTGCCCAATGAGTATCATCAGCCATCACCATCAAGCATCCTGAGTCATAGGGCTGCTTCATATCGACACGAACCCTCGTCCATATTGTAAAATCTCCTTGAAGGGTGGTATGCAAAAAAGGAGCGGACGATTTGATAACGGCGCCGGACGGATCTCTAAAAAAATCTGCCTGTGAAGGTGCAGATACTTGTAAAGCCTTGAATTCATCGAAGCTCCATACAGTCGGTTCGTTGATCCAGCCCCATCCTTGAGGCAAAACCTTGTCGTTAAAGTCTTCAAATACGTTCATATGGATACCATCCCTCTCTAGCCAATATAGTCTTAACACAGTGAATTTTGGGGTACAATTCCCCTTGATACCACTATATACGTTATCTTCCAGTCGTCAATGATGATGCCCCTGTCTTTACAATTTATAAAAAAAGACTTGCCATTCTGAAATGTTGTGCTTATAATTACACCTAAATTGATACGGCAACAAATTTCAATGACGAGAACGAGTAAGCTATACAGCGGATTTGCAGAGAGTTGGGGCAGGTGAAAGCCAACATTCCGAGGGTAGCTGAACGCCATCTCTGAGAAGCGGGCTGAACCTGAAGTAAGCTCTGCCGCCTTTCCAGCGTTAACCGGAACACGTATTGATGGATACGTGAACAGAGTGTCATTTCCTATGGAATGAAACTAGGGTGGTAACACGGGTATAAACTCGTCCCTTTTACAGGGGCGGGTTTTTTTGTTTTTCAATAAGGAGGAATCAACATGACAAATGTATCGACAGCAGTATCTATAACTGATTTTTTGACTCCGGCTGTACGGGAAATGCCGCCTTCAGGTATCCGTCGGTTTTTTGAATATAGTGCAGGCAGAAAAGATATCGTATCGCTTGGTGTTGGTGAACCGGATTTTGTAACTCCTCAACATGTGAGAAAGGCCTGTATCACAGCACTGGAAAATGGTAAAACCTCATACACACCCAATGCAGGTCTCCCTGAGCTTCGTGAGGAAATTGCCGGATATCTGGAGAGCAGCTTCAGCACATCCTATAACCCGGCAGATGAAATCATGGTCACTGTTGGCAGTAGTGAAGCGTTGGATTTGGCGCTACGCGCCCTCATCACAACACACGATGAAATACTCATACCAGCTCCCTGTTATATTTCGTATTCGCCTATTACGTTTTTGAACGGAGGACATACCGTAACGGTTGAAACGTCTGCTGACCAGCAGTTTAAGCTGACAGCTGAGGCGCTCAAATCCAAGCTGACTCCACGATCCAAAGTGCTTATTCTCTGTTATCCGAACAACCCGACTGGCGGGGTGATGACCTATGAGGATTGGCTACCCATTGCCCGTCTGGTTGAGGAGCATAATCTGATCGTCATATCGGACGAAATTTATGCTGAATTGACCTATGGACAGCAGCATGTAAGTTTCGCTTCTCTGCCAGGAATGAAAGAACGCACCCTGCTCATCAGCGGCTTTTCCAAAGCATTTGCCATGACAGGGTGGAGGGTCGGCTATGTATGCGGTCCGAAAGAGTTGATTTCAGCCATGCTGAAAATCCATCAATATACAGCCATGTGCGCGCCTATTATCGGGCAAATTGCCGCTATTGAATCCCTGCGCAACGGGCTGGAGGAAAAAGATCGTATGATGGAGTCCTACAATCAACGTAGAAAATGGTTCGTTGCTGCCCTCTGTCAGACAGGACTTCCATGTCATGAACCGGGCGGTGCCTTCTATGCTTTTCCCTCCATTATGCACACAGGGTTAAGCTCAGAACAGTTTGCCAAACGACTGTTGGAAGAACAAGGAGTTATAACGGTCCCGGGTTCCGCATTCGGCCCAGGCGGCGAAGGTTTTATCCGCTGCTCGTATGCGTCATCGCGTGAACAGCTGGAAACGGCTCTGGAACGCATCAGCGTATTCCTGAAACGCCTGTAAACCGATTTTCCATCGCATGAACTGAACATGAGCATGGGGTGAACATTTACTTCAGCAGCTTCTGAATAAGCTTTTTCTGGTGTGGTGGCATTTAAAAATAAGATCCACGCGGTTCGGCAACTGGCCAAACTGGGCTTGCGCCAATGAGGTGATCTCTACCTCCAGCCCAGTTTCTTCCCGGACTTCGCGCCGTAAGGCGGTTTCCGGCTGCTCTAGCTCCAGCCAGCCGCCGGGAATTCCCCACGGTTGCTTCCGGTATACGTGCTTTAATAGCAGCACTTCCCCGGCATCGTTCGTGAAAATGTCCAGCACAGCAACTAAAAATTTATGTTGTGCCCGGTACACCAATGCATTTTTCAATCGAGTGAACGGCGTATGCTTATACATGAATACAAGCCAATCCCGCGGAATCTTATTTATCAGCTTAACCAGCATAACACACCTCCAGTTGAGCACTCTTACATCAATTCATTCGTTGGATTAAGTTAAATGAGGAGCTTAAGTATGTATACTAAAAATTTAACCTATAGGTGACTGTAGCTTACGGCTATATAACTGAGCATTTTCCGCATCAAAACAAACAAAAATAATCTCATTCAACCCAACATGTTCCTGTACAAAACGTGTCACTTCCTGTATAGCAATCTCGGCCGCCTTTTCTTTCGGGAATCGGTAGATGCCTGTGCTGATATTGGGAAAAGCAATGCTGCGTGCATTCAATTCTAAAGCTAATTGCAGTGTATGACGGTAGCATGTCGCCAATAGCTCTTCTTCCTGATGGTCTCCACCATTCCACACAGGGCCGACAGTATGAACAACATATTGGGCTTCCAGCTTGCCAGCCGTCGTATAAACTGCGCCTCCTACCGGACATCCCCCTTGCTTGTTTCTGATTCGGACACAATCTTCCAATATAGCCGGACCGCCAGCTCTATGAATTGCACCATCTACACCACCGCCACCCAGCAAGCTTGTATTTGCAGCGTTGACAATAATATCCGCCTTACAACAGGTAATATCCCCTTGCACCACACGTATGATCACGTTAAATCGTTCAATTTGGGTATCCATTGGTCCTCCTTCTCTTCTAAAAACCAGCTTTGTTATATAATCATCTTATAGTCTCTACAAGCGATTTCTAAAACATCGTCATAGGTTTTCAACAGAAAGTGTTTTAGATTCTTCCCCCGTGCACTAGCTATTGTAGCTAATAATGGCGTATCTGTAAGCTCATCAAAACTGCTACCTTGCGTATACTTCTGCTCAGGCATGTCTAAAGCCACATCCAGTTTAATCATATTAAAATAGTAGATTCCTGTAAATATAAGCTCATAGGGTACAAAATCGTCTACTGCTTCTGACGCCAACCCCCCATTAATTTCTCCCTTCAAAACCAGCTCTTTCTTCGCATAATTCATATGAACCTGATCCAAATAGACCGCATCCCGTCCATGCAATTCGCCAAGCGGCGTTTGAATAGCTTTTATGTGTGGCATCCAGGTGTTCTCCAGTCCTAAGTTATTTTCCATCCAGCAACATAAGTGCGGTCGCAACCGCATGATCCACAAAAGAACGCTCTGGGCGTGACTTCATCATCACGGTTATCCCGATTAGCAAAGAGACCAACGTGTGTGCCAAAGCTCGTGCATCTATAGTCACCTCAAGCTCCTCAGATTGAATACCACGTTCGAGGGTCTCCTGAAAGACAGCAGAGAGATACATCTGATGTTCTCTGGTTAAAATTTCAAACCTCTCATCATGAGGGGCTAGTTCTACCATTGTATTGATGCAAAAGCATCCCTTATTGGACCCCTCCTCGTACTCTTCTGCCACCACTCCTCCAAAAAAATTGTAAAATGCTTCTTTTACAGCTGAACTATTTTGCAGTTTAGCCCTTACACAAGCTGCATGAGATTGCGTATATTTACGCAGCGCAGCTTCGAATAATTGCTTTTTATCCCCAAAGGCAGCATATATGCTGGGGCGTTGTATTCCCATACGCGAGGTTAAATCGCTTAAAGATGTGGCCTCAAAACCCTTTTCCCAAAAAACTTGCATCGCTGCATCCAACGCTTGATCTTCATCAAATTCTCGTGGTCGAACCATACTTTCCCCCTTCTTTTCGTATCGTTCAGTATATTAAGATTGTATGATCTCCAGAAGCGGCTGTCAAATATATACGGGTTAAACTCTTGACAAATCTTATGGATGAGAGTTACATTGACCTAAAATCATTACATACCAATCAGTATATTATACTGATCAGTATGCAAATCACAGAAAGCGACGTGGTATGTGAAAATGAAGACGTCAGAAGAAAACGCTCTCCCCCTCTCCCATCAAACGATAGCAAACACTGCCGAAATAGCCCCCGTTCCGGTTCTGTCCCGGTCTGTGGCACTCTTGTTTGCTATAGCCTGCGGGCTGGCTGTCGCTAACATTTACTATGCACAGCCATTACTGGATGCGCTGGCGCACGAGTTTGGCATTACACACTCATCAGTCGGTATCGTTATTACCGTCACGCAAATTTGTTATGCGTTAGGACTGCTGCTGCTCGTCCCGCTTGGCGATCTCTTGAACAGACGGCGATTGATTACAGGACAAATGCTGCTATCTGTGCTGGCATTAATCCTGGTTAGCTTTGCCCCTACCCGTACAATACTGCTTATGGGAATGGCAATGGTTGGACTGCTGGCTGTCGTGACTCAAACACTCGTGGCATTCGCCTCGACCTTGGCTAATCCGACTGAACGCGGGCAGGTCGTAGGGCTGGTAACCAGCGGAGTCGTTATCGGCATTTTACTCGCACGAACCGTTGCTGGTGTATTAACTGATCTGGCAGGCTGGCGTTCAGTTTACCTTATTTCTGCTGTACTTACGCTGTTTATGGCTGTGGCTCTATTGCGAGTGCTCCCCAAGAACGAACCCACAAGCGCCACACTTTCCTATGCGCAGCTACTTCGCTCGGTTATCACACTGTTCGTCCAAGAACGAATTCTGCGTATTCGTGCTGTCCTTGCGCTGCTCATTTTCACAGCGTTCAGCATACTGTGGACTTCGCTTGTATTACCTCTCAGTGCCCCCCCATTTTCTCTTTCACACACTGCAATTGGGGCCTTCGGCTTGGCTGGAGTCGCCGGAGCATTAGCAGCAGCACAAGCAGGACGGCTTGCCGATCAAGGCTTGGGACAACGAACGACAGGTATCGCACTAGTTGTATTGCTGCTGTCCTGGCTACCTATAGGCTACACCGAGCATTCTCTATTCGCTTTAACTCTTGGTGTCATTCTTTTGGACTTGGCCGTACAGGCTGTACATGTCACAAACCAGAGCTTGATTTTTAACGTTCGCCCTGAAGCACGGAGCCGACTTACCGCAGGCTACATGATATTTTATTCCATCGGTAGCGCCACTGGAGCCATTACCTCCACTCACATGTATACCTATGCTGGGTGGAATGGAGTTTGTCTATTGGGGGCTGGTGTCAGTGCTCTAGCTCTCATTTTTTGGGCGGTGACTCGACGTTCAACTTGATAGTAAACCCATATGGTTTGGATCAACGAAAAACCGCCTGGGCCTCAATAACGGCCTAGGCGGTTCTCTTCTATCACTGTAGATCATCACTTAATTGCAATATAAATCAAAACGGGTTCATCTGGATTGCCATATACTTCAAAATCACCTGTGTAGGTCCGCTCCCCTTGTCCCGTGGCAGCCCATGCCCAAATTGTCTGCCATACACGGAAGACAGAAGAAGGTTCATGGGTTGCCTGAAAAATAGCATAGCGTGCAGCCGGAATTACAAGTTCTTCAAGCTCGTCAGGAGTTTGGAAGTCCTCAGCCGCTTCCTTTCCAATAAAAAATGTATACTCGCCCAGAGCTCCATTTTCATAGTCAGTATAGCAACCATAGACGGAAGCAAGTCCTTCATGACCCCTGATCCGACCTGCCACATTCTCACCTACAAAACGTTCCCACATGCTTGGAATGATCCCGTGGGGCGTTTGTTCCTTCTGATTATTGGTACGTGCTTTTAGACCAATTAAATGGATTTCACCTCGGTACTCCTCCCGAATGGGTCCATCAAATTGAAGCTCTGTATTCTCTGAAGACCGCCACCTCTTCAAATTCGGTAGGTAATTACGCAGCATCAAAGTCGCTTCTTCTGCCTGCATTCCCTCTTCTACCAGAAACGGCACACACTGCTGAATCATTTCCTCCATCGTCAATTCAGGCTGTACAAACGCACCTTCTTTGTAACAATACTTGCAATACTCATCTGTTTTATGATGTTGTGCATCTGTTCCATATTGATCCTCATGCTCCAGCGGCATCCCGCAGCTTTGACAAGCTTTATCCATTCTCGTAAATCCCCTTTCGCTAACTCATATCTGGTATGCCACCAGTATAACGAAACAAACCTGACAACTATGAGTCAGGTTCGTTTTACTTTAATCTAAGATTTACTCTATAATTCCTAGCCTTCTTCATAATTAGACGCAATACGCAACGCCATCTTATGAATCTTGTCTCGCAAATGAGCCGGTTCTTTGACAACCACATCCGGCCCGAGGCTTAAAATGAACCCGTACACCCACGCATCCTCGGGAAACGGGACCGAAACTGTGTAAATTCCTTCCTCCTGCTCGTTCAATGCTTCCACACCAAACCAGTCCTCCCCCAGATGTCTTGAGTTGCGGTTAAATTGTAGCGTAAACGGTTGTACATCTCTGGATGCCGTCATCCGTCCCTCATTCCACGGCAGCACTTCATCAGAAAGATCCCTGCGGGTGAAAGCCGTCTCTGTAACTACAGGCTCACTCATACGAGAAAGCTTGAACAACCGAAACTGCCCCCTGTCGGGACAATACGCATACACAAACCATTGTTGCCCTTTCAGCACAAGCGTATGTGGTTCCACATTCCGCTTCGTTCGGGTTCCTTCCGCATTTCGATAGATAAAAGCAACCGTACGCGCTTGACTCATTGCCTCTTTTACCTTTATTAATTTAGCTTCCTGGACAGACTGATTTCCCCATCCCGAATGATCGACGATAAACTGTGTGGTACGGACACTAAATTGCTCTTTTTCAGACTCTGGCATAATGCTTTCAAATTTATGAAGTAACCGGGATACGTTGGGACCGCCCAACGACGAGGACAAACTCTGTAGGCCCATCACAATGTCCTTGATATCATGATCCGTCAGCATACTGCGATCCAGACGATATCCTTCCATCAGGCCAATCCCCCCACCTGCTCCCTGAAAAGTTACTACTGGGATACCAGCCAGACTAATCGCTTCAATATCTCTATAAATCGTCCGAATTGAAACCTCATACAAATCAGCGAGTTCCTTTGCTTGTATTCTATTTCTTTTCAGCAGCAAAATGACGATAGAAAGCAATCGATCGATTTTCATTTTTTCAAAACCTTTCACCCTTAATAAAAATAAGCCAGGAGTTCCTCATCATATCCCTGACCGTGATATTCCAAAGCGTTCTTTTCAATACCATAAGTTTTGAATCCCAATTTTCTATAAAGCTCAACAGCTGCTTGATTGGCAGCCACCACACTCAAATTGATTTGTTTCAATCCTTCCACTTTTCTACCTCGACTGATAACTTCCAATAAAAGTTTCTTAGCGATCCCCTGGCCTCGGTAAATCGGTGGTACATACACTCCCCAAATCGTTCCTTTATGCCGTGTCTTAATTTTGTGTTCTCTTCTAAACCCGGTCATGCCAGCCAGCTGATGATCCTTTGTAAATGCACCAAGTATGTAATGATCTCTCTTATTTTGTATTTGCTTCACTATATCAAATAACGAAACTTGTACAGCTTCCTCATAGGAGGTTCCAAAAGCTTCGGGATTCATTTTTAGGGCTTCCAGTCTTAAACTCCAATACGCTTCAGCGTCTGCTGGCTCTATGTTCCTGATGATAATCATGGCTTCATCCCTCCAAATGTTTTCCTCCATCTTACTCTATCTATTATTTAAATTAAATCTATGATGCCTAAATTAAAATAGCCTCAGATGCTAGATCCAGCCGGATATAGCATCTGAGGCTTCAATACTCATTACATATTATGACTCATAGCGTTTCAGCACAATGACCGCATTATGACCACCGAAGCCGAAAGAATTAGATAACCCAATATTTAGCGAAGCCTTGCGCGCTTCGTGAGGCACATAATCCAGATCACAAACAGGGTCTGGATTGTCCAGATGCATCGTTGGCGGAATGATACCTTCTCGAAGGCTTTGAACAAGCGCAATCGCTTCGACACCGCCTGCGGCTCCTAGCATATGACCTAGCATGGACTTATTCGCGGTTACCGGAATCTGATAGGCATAGTCACCAAACAGCTTGTGAATCGCCAAGGTTTCAGCGATATCCCCTACAGCCGTACTCGTTGCGTGAGCACTGATCACGTCCACTTCTTCAGGGGAGATTCGAGCCGAATGAAGGGCCGCTTTCATTGCTAGATAAGCTCCGGTTCCTTCAGGATGCGGTGCAACCATATGATAGGCATCCGAACTCGCTCCATAACCGATGACCTCACCATAGATTTCTGCACCACGCCGGGTAGCGTGCTCCAGCGACTCCAGCACCAAGATGCCTGCTCCTTCGCTCATGACAAAACCGTCCCGATTCTTGTCAAACGGCCGACTTGCTGTGGAAGGCTCCTCGTTACGTGTCGACAAGGCAGTTGCATTAGCGAAACTTGCCAAAGCCAATCGAGACACCGCCGCTTCAGCTCCACCGGCAAAAATGACATCCGCATCTCCTGTACGAATGGTTCGAAATGCCTCTCCAATTGCAGTGTTCCCAATTGAACAAGCCGTTACAGGTGAAAGCGTAGGACCCATTGCTCCAAACGCGATACTAATTTGGGCAGCAGCCATATTCGAGATCATCATAGGTACCAGCGTCGGGCTAACTCTGCCTGGACCACGATGTAGCAGCACGTCCACATTGTCTACCAACGTATCCAAACCGCCGACTCCTGATCCCACATATACACCTACACGCTCCAGATCAGTGCGATCTAGTTCCAGGCCAGAATCCTTGAGCGCTTGCTCTGCCGCATATAATGCAAACTGAGTAAATCGATCCATTCGTCTGGCATCCTTACGCCCCCACTGTTTTTCTGCATCAAAATCCTGTACCAGTCCAGCAATTTGTGCTTTTAAATCGGACACATCAAATGAATTAATTTTACGTATACCTGAATGGCCCTCCAGCAAATTGTTCCATAGCGTGTCTACTTCATTGCCCAATGGCGAAACGACACCCATACCTGTTATCACTACTCTTTGCATAAGCTATTCATTCCTCCTGCTCGATGGCTTACTTATAATCCTCATTTTACCCCCGTCTTATCCTATTACAAGTGTTTGTTTATCCTGGTATAATGAACACTACTATAGTAAGCGCCTGATTTAATTACCTCAGATACACTCATTGAATGGAGAGAAAATACCTATGAAAACGGAAGCACGTCTGGAAGCACTATCTGTTTTTCTGAAAACAAAAAGGGCCCGCCTACACCCGCATATGGTTGGTCTTCCCCCAGGGTCACGTCGCAGAACACCAGGTTTGCGCAGAGAAGAAGTCGCTCAACTAGCAGGTGTCAGTACAACCTGGTATACCTGGCTGGAGCAGGGTCGGGATATTAAAGTATCCGCCTCCGTGTTGGATGCTATTGCTGCTGCCTTGCAGTTGAACACAGATGAGCGTAAATATTTGTACGATTTAGCGCTGGAAGCCGGGTCTCATAACCTTCCTGCTCCTGCAGAGCAGGCGATCATATCTCCATCTCTGCAAAAGATCGTACAAGAGTTGCACTACTGTCCTGCTATTATTTCAGATCGGCGCTGCCATATTGTCGGCTGGAACGAAGCTGCTGCTCATGTTTTTATGGATTTTGCCGAGCTACCACATAAGCAACGCAATATGATCGAACTGCTATTTACCAAAAAGGAGTTTAAAAGTCTGGCCGTGAATTGGGAGCACTTTGTAAAGGGGTTTCTTGCCATTTTTCGCGCTTATTACGGGCAATACGTGACAGACCCCTGGTATGCTCAATTTATACAAAATATGAGCGAGGCCTACCCAGAGTTTAACGAGCTTTGGAATCAGAGTGAGGTAAGCTCCGCTCCCGAAGTGCTCATTGAATTTCGTCATGCCAAGGCTGGCAAAATGTTATTTGACCTGACTTCCCTTCAGGTACAAGGCAGTGTCGATCTCCGTTGCAGCATTTACACCCCTAATGGGCAAACTTCTACGGAAAGTAAACTCCAAAAGTTAATGGAAGGCAACTAAAGGATTTCATCCCTCCTGTTATGAAGATATCTTTTTCCGTCCATACTACATCTACGATCTGTGCAAAATAGATGCCATATATGTGACAGAGCCGATAGCTTCAACTGTGCTACTACCAGGAGGGAGGGAATCATCATGAAAGCCAAACCGACAAGTTCCCAGCACACACAAAACCAAGCACCATTGCCTGTTCCGGTACAATTTGACCGCAGCTGGCAGGACGAGCTGGACCAACGCCTGCACAAGGGAGGCCCCTGGGGAGATTGGGATCTGTATCAGCTGGCCATCGAGGCGGAAAAGGCCAAGCTGGTGCCGAGCTTTGATGAGCTTCAATGTCTTCAGCATTTGCAAGACCTCACTCCTCTGCCCCATCAACTCGATACCGCTCGGAAGGTACTGTTTGAGATGTCTGGACGTGCCATTCTTGCCGATGAAGTCGGCCTAGGCAAAACAATTGAAGCTGGAATGATCCTTAAGGAATATCTGGTTCGCGGGCTGGCTTCCAAAGTGCTTATTCTTGTACCCGCTTCTTTGGTCCTGCAATGGGTGCGTGAGCTGAATAGCAAATTCGGCATTCCCGCAGTCGCCCAGAAAAAAGCGTATTCTTGGTCTTCCGAGGTCGTCGTAGCCTCTATGGATACGGCCAAAAGAGAGCCACATAGTAACATCCTGCTAGATACCGATTATGACCTGCTCATTATTGACGAGGCTCATAAGCTGAAGAATAAAAAAACATCCAACTACCAGTTCATTATGAAGTTGCGTAAAAAATATTGTTTGCTCCTGACAGCTACACCTGTACAGAACGATCTATCTGAGCTGTTTAATCTGATCACGTTACTCAAGCCCGGTCAATTAGGAAGACAAGGCGATTTTTCAGCAAACTTTGTTGTAGATAAGCGTCTGCCCAAAAATGAAGATCAGCTCAAGGATGAGCTGTCTAAAGTCATGATCCGCAATCGTCGTGGAGAAGGGCCAGTTCAATTCACTAAACGAAATGTTTCCAACATTCACTTGGAGCTCTCGCCAGAAGAGCAAGCGCTGTACGATGGGGTGACCTCTTTTGTCAAAGAGCAATATCAAGCGAATGGCGGAAATTTAAGCAGCATGCTGTCTCTCGTTACCCTTCAACGGGAAGTGTGCAGTAGCCGGGACGCTGTGTTCGTCACGCTGGTCAATTTGTCCAAAAAGATGGCTCCAGACTCTCCTCTACGTGATCGTGTCTGGGACTTGGTCGCACACATTAAAGCGATCAAGGCCAATTCCAAAGCTGAAAAAGCGCTTGAGCTTATCCGGAAGATGAACGAAAAAGTGATTATTTTTACAGAATATCGGGCCACACAGGAGTATTTGCTAAACTATTTCCGTGATCGCGGACTGTCTGCTGTTCCTTACCGAGGGGGTATGAACCGAGGCCGCAAGGATTGGATGATGGATCTGTTCCGTGGTCGCATTCAGGTTATGATTGCCACTGAAGCAGGTGGTGAAGGTATTAACCTGCAATTTTGTCACCACATGATTAACTTCGATTTACCGTGGAACCCCATGCGCGTGGAACAGCGGATTGGACGGGTGCATCGACTTGGACAGAAGCATGATGTGAATATCTTCAACCTGTCCACTACCGGAACGATTGAGGAGCATATCCTGCACCTGCTGCATGAAAAGATTAATATGTTCGAAATGGTCATTGGCGGATTGGACGTTATTCTGGAAAAGTTCGAGAAAAAAGAATCCATTGAAAAAAGTTTATATAAAATCATGCTTGAGTCCAGCAGTGATGATGAAATTCGCAGAAAAATGCAGAAGTTAGGCCACTCGCTGGATTCCATCAAACAAGAAATAGAACAAATCCGCACAGACCCGTCAGTCACTCCAAATGTAGCAACCGATAAGTCAACTGGAACAAAGCAGCCTAAGGGACGGCTAGCAGGAGTAAGCTCAAGTGTCACCGAGGATTTGTTAGGCTTAGCAGGTGATGCAGCTTCTCCAACCAAAGCTCGGCGCAGTGTGAAAGGAGGTCGCTAGCCTTGACTATGAATGCACAGCAAGTCCAGCGTTTTGTCCACACCTATCTGGAAGCTACCGGGTGCAGCATCATTGAGAGGTCTCCCCACCATGTAACTGTCAAGCTGTCTCCGGAGGCAGATAAAGCCTTGACAAATCGTCCCTACTATTGGGGATACGTAGACCGTACTGGCGTTCCAGCGCAGACGATGTCCTTCACATTCATCTTTGATGGGGAAGCCTATCGGACAGAGCAGGAACGTTTAGCGGATCAGACGCCACCAGCTCCTGTAGCTGGCAACGCAGCACAAGATCAGGTCATGGGGCGTTACTTCGGTCATGTACCGACGTTACCGCAATTAGGGCCTGGTCGCATTATGCAGGAGGAGCTTCGATACGGAAGCCGTCGGCTGCATCAAATTTTTGAAGCCGCTCGGGATGGAGGAAAATATGTTTATTTGTTCGAGCAGCCTGATGCCCGTCAATTGTCTGCCCGTTCTCCTGTAGTCTATGAAGCTTGGCTCAGCGTCTGCTACAAGATTGAGTTTGCCTGCGATCTGAAGCGTGAGGAACTTCAGTGGCTAGGGATTTCACTCAAAAGCGGCATTATTGTAACCAATTTTGGCGCTATGCTCGAAACTCGGCAGCTCAGCCCACTACTGGCAGGCAATATGCATGTACAGCCAGCACTGCTATCTGTCCCTGAGGCTTCCACCTCGCTTGAAAACTATCTCACCGAACAGCTCCGACAGCAAGATTATGATTGGGCTGAGCAGGCGAAGGAACGATTACGCGAGGAACTAGAGGTCATAGACCACTACTACGATGACCTAATCAAGGAACAGAAAGAGGAAGAGGATAAAAAAGAATCCGTATTAGAGCAGCATCAAGCCCGTCGTAAAGAAATGGTATGGCAATATGAGCCAAAGGTACTCGTATCCGCCATTAACTGCGGAATATTTCATCTGCGGTAACTGATATCTCACGCTCCTTCGCAGGTTGGTTGCAGACATGTCGTCAAGTTGTAACATCTTGCTTCAGCCTACATCAGTTTCCGCTGCTGCAAACACAAGCGTAGTCTAGCCTGTCTCCTATGTATCGACAGCAAAAAGCGAACCTGGATACGACATTTGCGCCGACAGGGTGCAGCAGTCTTTTCATCGGACAGGCTGTATGCTAGTTAAAAAAAGAATGCCTCCGTCGGCAAGTCATCCGACAGAAAGGTGGATTCCATTGAAGAAAAATCATTCCGGGCATTATAGCGTAGGTATGATCGCAGCTGTACTGATCGGCCTGTCCGCAGTCTGTCCGTTCGCTTCCATTCATGCGGCTCCCTCAGCCGTTCAAGAAAGCAATTTAAGCTCAGCACCCAACTACAACGAAAGCTCGTGGGTTCCTCCAATGGAATCCATGAGTCCTGCTACTCCTTCTGCCTCCCCGGGTGACGTTTCATCAAAGCTTCCTGCTCAGCAACAAGGGGTGCCTGAAGACGTGAAACGGACAGCAGCCGACACCGTACAATCCCTATCGTCGCAACCCCCTTTTGCTTCGTGGAAAGACGCCGAGCTCAGCTACCATCCGCTTGGACCTGGAACCCATAGCTGGCTTGTTCAAGTGAACCATGCAGGAGAATACATTGGCTACCTGATTATCGGATCTGACCCAGACGGCGCTTATCAACTCAATGAATACGGGAATGGTCCAGGCGGACCATATAGTATGGATATACTTCGCCAATCCCTCAAGTTGCTCACAGAAACCGAATTTTCTTCTATCGACAAGCTGCAAATTACACCTATGTATGAGGAACCACTTTTAGCCTATTGGCTGGTGCGTTCCTCTACGGGTAGCCAAATATGTATTGATGCTGTTACTGGCGATCCGCTACCTGTAGAAGTAGCAGATGGGGGCTGGAAACATAAGCTTCAGAACAACGCGATCTCTTCACCTACACCCTTTTCGAAAACGCAGGCACAAACAGTTACTATCTCGTCCGATCCTTTCAATCCCTATGATGATCTGGGTTGGCTTCAAGCTAAGCAAAAACTTTCCATTTATGACACAGGTCAATTTATGGACGCGCTAAGTAATTCACCACGTATGATTTTTTCTGCCACAAGTATCAATTTTGCCTTTGGGGGACCCTTATCCATTAGCGGGTTTCAAGCTTGGATATCTCCAGATCATCCGTCCGAACCCATTTTATATGCATTAACCTACCACGATGGACTTTCCCGATTTGTGCCACTAAAACAGCTGTTGCCTCATGGTCAATTTTACCGTTTGGAATCCTAGTAATTTCAGGAACAACAAAAATCATTCGAAATTATCCCCTATAACAACATAAAAAGAGACCTCAAATGGCATACCCCTGCCTCTTGTGGTCTCTTTGGCGTGTTTAACGTTGCTCTTTTCGCCCTCTGCGTGTGGATTTTATCCACATTTTCAGAGCGAGAGGCAACATGCCAAACCATTTGCTCACCCATGGCTCCTTGGCTTGTTTTTGGCTACGTCGAACCTCACGCGGCGTTTCCATATAACGTACAATCCGCTGTGTAATATACGTCACCAGTTCGTCACTCTTCGCCATCCTCCATGACCTCCTCCATCTGCACCTATCATTTCCAATCACTGTGCCTTGGAAATATCAAATTACACGTTAGGTTCAGATACCACTAGCTTGCACAGTTTTCAGCTACTCTAATCCCTGCGGAATAACTATGCATGGTTTCCCTTAAATGGAACATACTATCTTCAATATAACAGTTCCCCCAAGGTTTATTTTTATATTTGAAGGCAGCTACGCTGCTTAAGGTTTGATGTCTGTTATGCATAGTTTCCAGGTAAACAATCAATTCGTCCATTGGAGGAATAGAACGTGTTGAATAAAAAGTTAAACAAGATATGGCTGATCGGGCTGGGGTTCCTTTGTAGCGCTGTATTTGCCCCATTTGCTTATGCAACTACTCAGCCTGGCGAGAAAAGCACCGACACAAACAAGCATACAGAGACCCCGTTTAATCGCTCCTATCACGCTTTTGCCAAGCCCGTGGTCCTGATAGATGTAGGTCATGGCGGTGTGGATGGTGGAACAAATCACAAAGGACTTCTGGAAAAAGATATCAATCTCGCCATTGCTCAAAAACTGTACTTGATCTTACGTTCCCAGAGTTACCCTGCTGTCTTGAATCGGGACAAGGACTACGCACTGAGTGATGATAACCGTTGGTTGCAGTCCAAATCCCGGCATCTTAAAGACCTCGCCCAACGTAAAAGCTTAACAGAACAACTGCCCACTGCTGTGGTTGTAAGCCTGCATGTCAATTGGGCCAAACGTGCCGAAAAACGTGGACCCATTGTACTGTATCAAGATGAAGGCAGCAGCTATATGTTAGCTGAGCAGATCCAGCGTTCATTAAACCGCTTATTTTGCATGAATAGACAAACCATGTACGGAAAACCCTTTTATCTTCTGAATAAAATTCAACATCCCGCTGTAATAGTCGAAACGGGGTTTATCAGCAACGAACAAGACAGAGCCCTACTTTCTGGGGATCGCGGCCAAAAAAGGATTGCTGAAGCTATTGCCGAAGGCATTATTGCCCATCTGACGGCGTGGTAGTATTCGTGGCTGGATCTCCTGTCCACCCCTATACATCACGCACTAGATCGCTAATGCCTACAAACTGAGCATGTTCCTTTAATTTAGGAACCGATGAATGAAGCCCTGAGGAGGTATACATGCCGGACACGCCAACATGTCCAATCGTTACACAGGTGTTGTGCTCTGCCAACCATTCAACCACTTTGCTAAGTTGCCGATTCACATGAGCGAGTGTATGAACATCATCCAAAAAAACATCATTTCGCACCGGTGGCATTCCCTTTTTAGCGGCAAGTTCAGGCACCACTGACCAATAATTAGTTCGGCTATCAACAAAAAATAGTCCATGTTCCTTACAAACATCAAGAACGATGGACATAATGCGCTTGTCTGAGGTGACCTTGGAGCCCATATGGTTGTTCATTCCTATGGCATAAGGAACATCCTTGATTGCTGCGGTCACCTTGGCGCGTACTTCTTCATCCGTCATATTAGCCTTGATTGCTCCAGGTCCAAGCCATTCAGGCTTGCCCTGCTTGGGCTCCATTGGAAGATGGACGATAACATCATGACCACGATTATGCGCTTCCATAGCGTCCTGTTTGGTTGTTGGCAGGAAGGGCATTACAGCAACGGTGATTTTGACAGGTAAATTTAAAATCTCCTTGGTACCTTTCATGTTGTTTCCTAGATCATCAATAATGACAGCAACCCTCTTTTGCTGCTGGTTCTGTTGGTCTATTGCTTCGGCAACAGCAGTTTTACAGACTATAAATAACATACAGACTGAAATACAAAGCACTACGATGATTTGCATTCTAGATCTTGCATGGTGTACAAGCGCATAAGACGAATTCTTCCGGTTGCGTGATGCCTTTAAAGCCTTTTTTATTATATTTCTCATGTGCAGCTTCCGTCGTGTACTCATTTGCGGGTCAGCCTCCTTCTCTGTCCCTTCATTGTGTGAGTAAAACCGTTTAAATATGTATAAGGCAGATCTGAGATATAATCTCTGATCTGCCTTGAAGTGCGCATAATAACGTATATTAAAGCTGCTTACCAGTTTTTATCGATAAATTCATCACGACCGGATTGGGCTCGATCTTCCTTATAATGCTTCACATTCTTCTTGTGATAATCCTGATGATAATCCTCTGCCGGATAAAAAATTGCAGCTGGAAGAATCTCCGTTACAATTGGCTTATCAAAGCGTCCGCTTTGTACCAACTGTTCCTGGGATTGTTGTGCAAGCTCTCGTTGCTGCTCCGTATGATAAAAAATTGCAGGCTTATATTGTGTGCCTCGGTCCTGAAATTGACCTTCTCCGTCGGTAGGATCTGTTTGCGGCCAATACAATTCAAGTAGCTTTTCATAAGGAAACAGCTCAGGATCAAACGTAATCTGCACCACCTCATAGTGCCCGGTTGTTCCTGTTTTAACCTGTTCGTAGGTCGGATCGGAAATCGTCCCTCCAGTATAGCCTGAGACAATACTATGAATGCCTGGCTGCTCCTCGAACGGAGTCACCATACACCAGAAGCATCCGCCTGCAAAAGTTGCTTTCTCCATCTTTCATCCAACCTTTCAATAGCTTCATCATCAAATGCGTTATTTTCTATCATATCTTAAAAATTAAACTTATAAAAGAATTGCTTATGAACTTGAATAAAGTTCAAGCCCTCGTATTGGAATCATTGCTGGAAGTCTGTAATAATTCCGAAACATAAGAAAAGGTTTATAAAATTGCTACAATAGCAATTCTATAAACCTTTTCTAAATGGATGCGGTCGAGAGGACTCGAACCTCCACGGGGGGTTAGCCCACACGGACCTGAACCGTGCGCGTCTGCCAATTCCGCCACGACCGCATATATATTTGATCGTCTATCTCGAAAGAATCAATCTTTCTTAGCGACAAGATAGATCATACCATGCTCAAATAAAGTTGTCAAATCTTTTGTTTTTCTTTATTTCTTCTTGATAAAAAAGGAATAATACGATAATATAAGAACATAAGTTCTTAGGAACAAAAGTTCCTTTACTTCCATGACTATGAATTATCATCACATTTCCCTAAGGCGGTGAATGGTAATGATCTCTTCAGATACTACTCAGCATTCATGCTCTCTTGTGAAAAGTTATCTGCTCCTTACCTTTATTCAAAAAGTATTTGAGCGTGACAGCCTAATTCTTGAAGAAAGCGGCGTTCTGAAAACCCCTGATCTTTATGTTGAAATGGTTAACGCAGGAATAGATCGTACCGGAATCCTGCTATCTGAAATTAAACATGAATTTAAGAAGTATCACGTTCGTGTTCTAGACATACAACAAAACCACTCCGGCGTTCACGCCACCTATATATATAAAGGCGTTAAAGAGCAGTTCAGTATGCCTATGTCCGCATTCCGCAAAGAAATGTATGAACGAATGCGAGCTTATTTGGGGCTCCCTACCTCTATGCCTCATACGGCGTCTCTACCTTTACCAGAGAAATATCGCCCCGAATTACCCAATAATTCAACCCCCAAACCCCTACGCGTTGTTGGGCGAAGTTGGATTGCATCCTCTTCTGCCTATAAGCATAAATCCCCTCGCCCTGTTGCTTTTGCTGCAAGCAAAAGAGCATAATCCCCGCACTACATGCAAAAAGAAGCTTCCGCAGGCACTAACTGTGCTCGGAAGCTTCTTTCCATAAACATCACTATCATTTGTTCAGATCAATCTATTTCCCCTATTTCGAGTATGAGTTATCTGTATGGATGATTCGTTTTAATGTAGCGCCTTCTGTACACGTGTAACCCCTTGACTTAGAGCATGTCCTCCACCAACTGCAGCAGCTACAGCAACGGCTTCCATAATCTCCTGATCACTGGCTCCTTTGGAACGCGCCTCATTCACATGATAAAACGTGCACACCTCATTGTTGGCAAATAAGCCAATTCCTAGCGCAATCAGTTGCTTGGTTTTTTCATCTAAACTGCCGGCTTGAAAGCATTCTCCGGTAAAGCGATGATAGGCATGAACTACCTCGGGCAACTTATCTTCCAAATGGCTGATTTGATCCTTGTATGCATGTACTTTTTCGTCCATAACCGTCATTAACACAGCACGCCCTCTCTGTTGAGTTTTGCTTCATTACTGTGTCCGGTTTAGAGTTTCTGTATGCCTAATGAAGCACCCAGTTTTTTTATCCAATCCCCATTAGAACTCGTTTCTTAATCCAGTTCTATCGGATTGTGACGCGGCTCGCTGAACGGCTGGTATGTATAGCTGCGATCCAACTTGACCACACGTCGATTCTGGCGGCGAATAAGCACCTGTTCATCATCCCATGCCAGTACAATGCCAACCACATCGTTGGACTCCAATCCATCGCGTACGACGCGTACCTTTTCACCAGAAAGTCGATAAGCATCCAATTCTTCATCCATTATCATCCATGTCCCCTCCTTGTCCATTTTTTTCAACACAACGGCCATAATTTTATATACATGAAAAAAGTTTAAAAAGAGACCTAAACGAATCATTTAGGTCTCTTCCGTTTACTACTTATATGGATTGCCAACAGAGCAACAAATTATCCCGACTGATTTACACTGTGATCATGTTCTTTTGTATCGTTCTTCTCGTACCAGAAGTCCAGCACTTGTGCAGACAACACTCGCTGTTCTACATACTCCACTTGGTGAGCAGTAAATTCTTCTTTCCAAGAGAAAGACAATTCTTCGCATAGGTTAACCAATGTCAACAACTCAGACCAGGCCACATAGCGTTTATACCAAAAAAACTGAGGATGTTCAATCATATAGGGATACAAATCGTCGAATTCCGTATGCTTACAATCCAAGGCGCGTTCAAAATGCACTTTAGCCGCTGCCAGTTTTTCCAGAAAAAACTGTTCGGTCAATTGTTCATTCCCCATGTTGCTGCCTCCTCTCCCAAACCTTATATATATTATAAGCGAAATTGATGCTCATGCAAAGGTTATTATTAGAAATAAGGATCCGGAGTTTCGAATTGTTACTATTCAGCAAACTCTATCTTACCGTCAGCCAACGACGAAATTTTAACCAATGATTCTACACGGATGCCCTGCTCACGGATGGTTCTCGCTCCAGCCTGAAACATTTTTTCAACCGCAACTCCGAATCCAATCAACTCCGCTCCAGAGCGTTGAATAATTTTAACCATGCCTCGAGCCGCATCGCCATTAGCGATAATATCATCAATGAACAACACACGATCATGCTCATGAATAAATTGACGAGACAGCATAATATCTGTGACAATACCTTTTGTAAACGAAGGTACACGCTCACACAGCGCATCTGGATCAGCTAATAAAGTCTTTTTACGACGAGCAAATACCAACGGTACACCCAACTCCAACGCTGTCGCAAACCCGATGGCAATGCCTGAGGATTCCACGGTCACTACTCTGGTGATTTTGTCTTCCCGGAAACGGGCTGCGAACTCTCGTCCCATTTCCATTGTCAGCTCTGGATCAACCTGATGATTAAGCAATCCATCCAGCTTTAGCACCTGATCTGACGCAATCACGCCTTCATTTAAAATTCGTTTCTTTAA
This sequence comes from Paenibacillus sp. lzh-N1, assembly GCF_002872435.1. Classification (NCBI taxonomy): domain Bacteria; kingdom Bacillati; phylum Bacillota; class Bacilli; order Caryophanales; family Paenibacillaceae; genus Paenibacillus; species Paenibacillus sp. lzh-N1. The sequence continues at coordinate 5,437,002 of NZ_CP025696.1, forward strand.
TACTTCCATTCCATGACCTCCCACGGCATTCCTATGCGGTAAAAGTACCATACTTCACCCGCCGCTTTCAAGCTATAGCCTACTTTCCATGCGTTCATGTGATATTTTTTTTACGTTTGTTCCAGAACCATGCGATGATTCCTCCCAAAACGATTAAAAGAATAACGATCAAACCTACCCGGTGCGTCACCTTCTCCATCAGCTTAGCCACCTGTTCCCAGTGCATGCCCACCGCATGTCCGATCCCCAAAAATGTACCGCACCACAGCAAAGCTCCTGCCGATGCATAGCCGATATAGCGAAAAACACCTAGACGGGTTGTGCCTGCCAGATAGGATGATACATGTCTCAAGCCGGGGACAAAATACCCGAACAAAATTCCCCAGGTACCATAGCGCCCGAACCAATTTTCGGAAGAGGCAATCCTGGAGGGCGTAAGTCTCACCCATTTACCGTATCGGTGCAATAGTGGCTTGCCCAGCAGGCGACCCAATGTGTAGCTAAGCATCATGCCTGTCATACTACCGAAAAATGTGACTGCCAGCGCGGCAATAAAGTTGTAGTGTCCTTGAGACACGAGCCCGCCAAAGGCGATCATTAGCACTTCGTCGGGTATCGGCATACCAGCTACTCCAAGGGCAAGCAAGCCGAACATCGCCAAATATCCGTATTCCAGTATCCATGCAAGGATTTGACCCATAAATTACGCTCCCGTCAAGCTATTCATTAAATTCAGTATAATTATTTTCAGTCTCATCCAGTCATGTCCCATTTCAGTTGAACATAGTTTGTATTATATGCTCGCTGCAGCGTTATTCAAGCAAGCAAGGGGGGACTGGGAATGAAACGTAATATTCATGTTTTTCAGATTGCTTTTACATACATTGGTACAATCGTCGGTGCCGGGTTCGCTACCGGACAAGAAATATTACAATTTTTTACGCAATATGGACGTTGGGCTACAATCACCATTATGCTGTCCACACTTGTATTTGTATGGTTGGGTACGAAAATGATGCTGATTGCTCATGATATTTCAGCCCGCTCCTACGAGGATCTGAACAAGCACCTTTTTGGTGCCAATGCCGGAAAATGGATCAGCATATTCACACTTATTGTGCTGATTGGCGTGAACAGCGTTATGCTCGCAGGAGCTGGCTCTGTTTTTGTGGAGCACCTTCACCTGCACTACCAAACAGGACTGCTCATTACACTAATTGGAACTTACTTGCTGCTGAATAAAGGTATTAAAGCGATTTTGCATATGAACACCATTGTTGTCCCGCTGATGATCACCATATCTCTTTTGCTCGTTCACAGCACCCTTTCCATGCCCAATCCACAAAGCTTTATCACAAATACAACAGACCACAGTGCGCTACGAACATGGATCTCTCCACTCCTGTACACGTCCTTCAATCTGGCTATGGCTCAGGCCGTGCTTGTCCCTCTAGGCAGTCAAACTTTCTCCCGCAAAACCATCCGCTGGGGCGGTGTATTGGGCGGAATTGGTGTTGGCTTTATGCTGATGGCTGCACATTTTGTCATGTCAGCGCAAATGCCAGGCATTCAGCAATTTGAAATCCCTATGGGAAGCATCGCTTACCGTCTAGGCGCCCTTGTTGAAATCATATACATTCTACTCATTTTCATGGAGATCTTCAGTACCTTTGTAGCCGACATTTATGGAGTCAGTCTACAAATTCGTCAGCATGTCCAAATTTCGCCCAAGCTCATTACATTATTCATTATGCTCACCTGTTTTTTAATCAGTCAGTTCGGCTTCAGCTCACTGTTATCTGTTCTTTATCCTATTTTCGGAATGCTCAGTCTAATGTGGGTTAGTAAACTGATCTTAGCAGGACGCGGAAGACCTTTCCGCTCCTCACGTCCTCGTTCCAGCTTTCGACATTCTGATTCCAAACCAGGTGATACCCGTCATGGTTAGTGTGGAAATTTCAAATACATTTTCTTCAGCTCGTTAACAGCACGACTTAAAGAATAGCTTGATTTAGCCTTGTCGCAGGCAGATCTAGCCAGTTCATAACGATAGGCAGGGTCAGCGATGACCTTTTCTAATGCGTCTGCCAGTGCCTTCGGATTATCGGGTGGCACGAGCAGACCATTTACCCCATCCTCAATCTGCTCCGGTATTCCCCCTACTTCTGTACCTACCAATGCCAGACAGCTCAACGCCGCTTCTGCAAATACGGAGCCAAAGGCTTCCGCCCGCGAAGGCAATACGAATACATCAAAGAAAGGCATAAACTCTTCAGGATGAAGAGTATATCCATAAAAAATCGTCTCATGGTATATATCCAGCTGTCGCGCCATCTCTTCCAGCTCAGGTCGAATCGGACCATCTCCAATGATATGGAGTACAAATTCCTGATTTCTTTTTTTCAGCTCAGCGCAAGCCTGTAATAGAATATCAAGCCCTTTGGCGGGAACAAGTCGGCAAACGGTTATGAGCTGTGTCACTTCATTTTCGTGAGGAATGGGCTTAAACCGTTTCTCATCATATCCATTTGGAATAACCACAACATCTTGCGGATGCTGTACATAAGGTGTTAAGTAATGCTGAAAAGATTGCGATACTGCTATCAGGCGATCCGCCTTATGCTCCATTTCTCGGTACAATGACACTAAGAACTGGTGTTCAGGCCCGTTCTCCTCTATTTTCCCGTTTAGAATTAACTCCTTCTCATAGGAAGAGTGAATCGTCTGTACGAGCGGGATATCTGGAAATACGTTTTTCATAGCGAGCCCGGCAATCGGATGATGAGCATGAATAAGGTCAAAGGGCTTCTGAATACGAAGCCGAGTCCACCACAAATAATCACGGTACGTCTGAATATATTTTTGAACGATTGGATATTGCTCATATCTCGTCCAGTCGAAGGTATCAAAGATTACTTGGTCCCTACCCTTGTTACGAATCCGTTTAGGGATTGAAAATAGCTCCATTTCCCAACGGGGGGACGTAAATCGCTCTTGCAAATATGGAATCATGGATGAAACGCCTCCCGGTTGCTCGGGTGGGAAAAAGAGAGCCTGTAGCAATTTCATGAGTGCTTCCCCTTTCAAGCATTAAACTGCCCGGAACACAGGATATATGTATAGGTTTCCGGATTTTCTGAAAGATGATATATTGAGAATAAATGTTAGGCACAAAAGAAAATTATAACATTTTAACTGCAATAAATCCTGTCTATTGTATCGGAACGATATCGTCTGTTCAATAGATAGATTAATTTTACAAATGGAGTCGGTGATGTTGACGTTGTTGTCCTTATTGGGAACCTTGGGCTCCCCATCTCTGGCCGGGGCTATAAGTGCAGCCTGCGGTTTGTATATTATACTCATGATGGCGCTAATGTGCGTGATCATATATAGCAGACAACGAAAAAAAGCCTATATCCTTTTTTCGGTTGCCGCTATTTTTATTATGACATATGAAGCGATGAATCTCTATTCGGCAGGCGGCGGCCAAATGCAACTGCAGGGAATCGTACGGAAAAATGCGCTGGAGGCATTTGCCTTCTTGCTCATCAATGCCGCTGTATTTCAGCTGTACCGAAAACTAAAGCGTGTGGAAAAATGGGCCTTGCTGTTGCTGGCTGCGTTATTAATACTGCCGGTAATGGCTTGGACTTTAGGTTTGTTACCCACTTGGATCAGCTCAGTGAAATTGGTTGGATTCACTCTGTTTTATCGAGTGCTGGTGCTTATATTAAGCCTTCTGTTCATCACCCCACGGATCGGACAGCCAAAGAAATTTATAGCAGGCTTATTCACTTATTCGCTCTGGCTTGGTTTTCTCTGGCTGCAAAATGACATCCCTGAAGAAGCAAACGGGTCAAGCACAGTCCTGTGGATGTCATTTTTACCATTGTTGTACTACACTACGTTATTCATCATTCTGTTTGAACGGATTGTGGAGCTACTCCAAAGGATTTATCGTTCTTCCATCACCGATGGCCTCACAGGGCTGTATAACCGTAAATATTTTTCGGGAAGATTACGGAGATATATGGACCAGGGAATCCGCGTGTCGGTCATTTTTTGCGATATTGACAATTTCAAAAAGCTGAATGATACGCAAGGCCATGCTCGTGCGGATGAGGTTCTCAAGCAGGTCGCACAAATTATGGAGGAGGAACTGGATGAAATCGGGCTGACCGGACGATACGGTGGCGAGGAACTGGTCGCAATGGTTGTGGATCGGCGGGCCAAGGTGGCGCAGGTCGCAGAACGAATCCGCGAACGTGTCGCTGAGGAAAGCATCGTCACTATCAGTGTCGGACACAGTACAGCAAAGAAGGAAATAAACCCGGATGAACTCGTCAAACAGGCCGATCAAGCCATGTACATATCCAAAACGACAGGCAAAAACAAGGTTACAGCTTATAAGGCAGCGGAAGTGAAGCAAAGTCGGGCAGCACGCGCACAATAATTCGCAAATTCGATTCGTTATCAAAGACTGCCTATGAATACTGCTCCGTCTGGTTGTCTATATCATAAAATGACGCACAGGAATCTCATACGAGCCTGTGCGTCATTTGTATTTAATCTCTTCATTAAACTTCTGAAGTTGCGGATGCTATATCACGGCCGATCGAGGCCAGTTCTTCGCTAGTCAGCTCTCGATAGCTGCCCAGTGGAAGCTGATCATCCAGCTTCAATGGCCCCATGGCTGTTCTTTTCAAGTAGGTCACCTTTTTACCAACCGCCTCGAACATGCGCTTCACTTGGTGAAACTTACCCTCATGGATTACGAGCGAAATATAGGAAGTGACTTCTCCATCTGCCTGATGCGGCTGTTCATGCCGAAGAATCGTCAACTGCGCGGGTAGGGTGACATACCCATCGTCCAGTTCCACTCCTGCTGTAAATTGAAGAATATCCTCCTCCGTTACATGCCCCGACACCGTAGCTTCATACGTTTTGGGGACATGACGCCGTGGAGACAGTAGTTCGTGCGCCAGCTTGCCGTCGTTGGTCAACAGCAATAAACCTTCTGTATCTTTATCTAGCCTCCCTACTGGAAAAGGCTCAAAATGTCGTTCCTCCGCACTCAGCAAATCCAGCACCGTCCGTTCCCTCGTATCTTCGGTTGCGGATATGACACCTGGAGGCTTGTGCAGCATGATGTAAATAAACTCCCGAAATACAACCAGCTCTCCGTTCACTTCAATTTGGTCTTGGTATGGATGAACCTGTAAGCCGCTATCTTTGATGGTCCGTCCGTTTACCGTGATCATACCTTGCTTTACCTGTCTCTTGATATCACTACGGGAACCATATCCCATATGGGTTAAAATTTTGTCCAAACGCTGAGTTTGTCTTCCTTTTCCACTCATACCGATGTCCACCTCCAGCCTGTAGGATATTCATTTTTAAGCATGCCGTCCTGCCATTTGCCCCACCCGGCCGAATAACCATCAATACACACGAGAGTAAAGCCTTTGGGTTGGACTTCATTTCGAAGCTCTATTCTCTCAACAGGGATGGACAAGGTTTCACCTTTTAAATACCGGATGGCTTCAGCATCCGAGCTGGAGAGGTTGATGCTCCTAACCGCCTCAGAAGGGCGTAAAGCCACCGCCAGCGGATGTGAAGGTACAAAACGACCATTCTTATCGGTTCCCATAAACCAGCCCGGACGTACCACCTTAAGGCCGTCCAAACGATGTGATGCCAGCGGCGATTGATAAATGCGATCTCCGTAGACCACCGTGTAGCCTGCAAATGAAACCTCCAGCTGCTCCTGAACAAATTGGTGATAGGACTCCAGCACATCATGCGGGGAGCGTGCGGCAGATTTCACATTTTCTTTGCCCATACGTGACTTGCTGCCATCAAAGCCGCGCGTGTTCTTTCCTTTGGCTAACTTTCCGCCCATTCCTTTTCCGGTTCGTTTAGGCTCATCAGTCGTGCGCCTTCCTTGGCCACTTGGGAGTAGCGCTTCCTTGACGGGCAAATGTTGCTTCTTCTGCGGATATGCTGCTTCTATGTTTAATACTCTGTCATTCTTGTTCGAAAACGGAACCATATCCCCCGATACAGTGTGATCTGCTGTCGAGGCCACACGAGCACCACCCTGATGCTGCAATACAGCGATAAAATGGCCCTCCCCCTCTACAAGATGCGGCCAGAGGCGTGCTGTACCCCGCAGTTCGGGATGTGCCGATGCAATCTCTTCGTTCATCCATTCCGGGTGGCCTGGTGCAAAGCCTGCTTCCGAAGGAACAGGGACTACGTTAAAATCGGGATGAGCATCCAGAAATTCCGCAATCATTCCTTCATTCTCCTCCGGGGCAAAGGTGCAGGTCGAATAGACAATTCTTCCCCCATCGCTCAGCATTGAGGCCGCTACACGCAAAATGTCCCGTTGCATGACCACACATTTTTCCACCGAGTGTGTCTCCCATTGTTTGGCCATATCCTCATCCTTACGGAACATGCCTTCTCCCGAACAAGGTGCGTCAATTAAAATCTTGTTAAAAAAATGAGGAAAAGCATCTGCGATACGATCAGGGCTCTCATTCAATACCACGGCATTGCGCACACCGTACAATTCCACATTTTTAGCCAACGCCTTGGTTCGATCGGCGCTAATATCATTGGTCACCAGTATGCCGCTTCCTTGCAGTTTGGCTGCGATTTGGGTTGATTTCCCTCCCGGTGCAGCGCACAAGTCCAAAACAGCTTCACCCTGAGCTACATTGAGCAGTTCAACTGGAGACATGGCACTCGGTTCCTGAACATAGTACAACCCAGCATGATAGTAGGGGTGAAGTCCAGGCTTAGTACCGTGCGGAATGTAAAAACCTGTGGCGCACCACGGAATCGGCCGCAGTTCGAACGGAGAACGTTCCTTAAAGTCCTCTACTGGAATTTTTAATGTGTTGACACGAATCCCCGCATGGGGCGTGTGGTCATAGGCAGCCATAAAAGCCTCAAATTCATCGCCGAGCAGTTGCTCCATGCGCTTTACAAATGCTGTGGGGAGCTGTACACCCATAATCGTAATCATCCTGTCCTGTTAAAATAAATTTTATTGTACCATAATCAACCTGTTAGCCGGCAATATCTGTGTGATTTACAAACTTTCACTACAAGCTGTAATGTTGTATAATAATGAGGTTCATAGTTACATATTTTAGATTTTGATAGGAGAGATTCCATTGAACGCACAAAAATCCAACAAAAAAAAGCTTATACCTGTCATTGGCTTTTTTGTTGTGCTTATCATTTTGCTTGGAGTGCTGCTCGCTTTAAACTCAGGCACTAAAAACAAGCTGTACGGCGTTTCCACAGCTTCGTTAAGTCCTACTACCCAGGAACTGCTAAACGATCCGAACTATCAGCAAATTATTAAGCCAGAAGATCTACAAAGTAAAATTGACAAAAAGGAAAGCTTTTTCGTCTATCATTTCGCGTCTGACTGTGTTCACTGCCGTGCCACCACTCCTAAGCTCATGCCTTTGAGCAAGCAGGAGAACATTACGATGCACGAATTTAACCTGCGTGAGTATGAGGCTGGCTGGGACAAGTACAAGATTGAGTATACACCTACGCTTGTTTATTACGAAAAAGGCGTGGAAAAGGAACGTATGGTAGGTGGATTGAAGGAAAGTCCTTCAGACAACGGATACACACTCGATGATTTCAAAGCCTTCTTTGAGAAATATAAAAAGAACGTGACCTCTTAGACAAATGTCCTCACACCTGACAATGATAAAGCAGCCCGATCCCTATAAAACGGATCGGGCTGCTCGTTTATTATGCGCTACAACATCAAGGCGCATCCTTCGTTTCCACTGTAGCTGAGCGTAAGCTCCCAGCGGCCTGTCTTCGCCTAATCGAAGCTTCCAGCGCCTGCTGACGCTGCTCATGCTTTTCCCCACGCCGAGGACCTCTCTGCTGAGGGATATTGACTGGAACGGACGATGATGCCTTCTCCACGGCCTGGCGCAGTCCGGGCTCGACAATTTCAATCGTCAAATCCCGATAAACCGGCGGTTGACGTTGAAGCTCTTCCGAACCTTCCATAACAGCTTCAGCAAGCTGCCGAGCGCAAGCGCGCGCCTCATCTACCAGCTTCGCCATATTAATGCCCAGCGCGTGCGAAGCAGCATGCTCCAGCCTATGTACCGCACTGTCCAGCATCATGTATCCACCACGATAGTTACCATTGCGAAAATGATACAGTCCTACAGCAATTTGCAGTAAACCTTTATATACAGGGTCTCGGTCCAGCTTAAGCCACAGCTCTTCCAGTACCTCATGACATTCAAAGTAATCCCGATCCCGATTGAAGTATACCAAATAAGTTACGTACAACGGTTCATAGGAAGGGTTCACCATTTAAAACTCATCCCTGTCTTCTTCCTTAGTTGAAGCTTCCAGCATCTCCTTGACCTCATCATGCAGCTGCTTGATTCCTTCCATGTCGTGCCGCTCCCACAGTTCATTAAATCTGCGCTGCGCCTCAATCGTTTCACTAATTTTATGGTAGAAATAAAGACGGTGCATGCCTGTTAGAACTTTGGATACGATATTGGCTTCATCCTCGAACTTCTTCTGCGCTTCCAATATTTCAAGACGGATGGAAGACATTTCATTATCCAACACAAAGGCTGCCTCAGCCGCCTTTTTCAACCGGGCCCGCATATCATCCGGCAAGCTCTCACGATACTTATAGCTAAGAGAATGCTCTATGGTTGCCCAAAAATTCATAGCCAACGTACGGATTTGAATTTCGGCCAGCACAATTTTTAACCCCACTGCTGTCTGAACCGGGTACTCCACAATCATATGAAAGCTGCGATAGCCGCTATCTTTATAATTGGTGATATAGTCCTTTTCATACAATACCGTCAAATCCTTACGTCTTCGAATATATTCGGCTACCCGCCGAATATCCTCTACGAATTGACACATGATGCGAATGCCGGCAATATCCTCGATCCCCGTCTCCAGCTGATCAGGTGAAACCTGCAATCTCTTCGCCTTATCGAGGATGCTGGATATTTTTTTAACCCGTCCAGTTACGAATTCGATAGGAGCGTATTCCTCGCGCTTTTTCAGCTCCGCACGCATTGTTTTGAACTTGACCTTAAGTTCCTCCACCGCCTGATCGTATGGCAGCAAAAATGTTCCCCAGTCTCTTCCGTCCATCCCCGTACCTCCTGTCTCTTCCGACAACACTTTTTTATCTATGAGCTGCACCAACAGCCTCGGTAATGTGTCTAAAGCCGTCCTTTCGAAGCAGCTCACGCAGACCGGCATGTATAGCCCGGTTTACTTCCGGCCCTTCGTAAATCAATGCTGTATAAATTTCAATCAGGCTAGCGCCTGCTTTAATTTTGTCATAGGCATCACGACTGGTAAAAATACCGCCTGATCCAATAATAGGCAGCTTCCCTTCCGTCTGGCGGTATACCCGTCCAATGACCTCTGTGGAACGGTCACGTAGCGGCTTACCACTCAATCCTCCGGTTTCACTTGCATTTCGATGCGTCAGACCCGTCCTGGATATCGTCGTGTTCGTCGCAATAATGCCATCCACTCCGCTGGCCGCAATCGCATCCGTCATATATTCCAATTCCTCGTCCGATACATCCGGTGCAATTTTGACCAGTACAGACTTGGCTTTACCATACTTTGTCGCCTGAACTCCCATCTCTGCCCGAACCGCTTCCAGTAACGACTTCAGTTCACTGCCATGCTGGAGTTTTCGTAAATCCGGGGTATTGGGCGAACTAATGTTTACTACAAAGAAGTCCGCATACGGATACAGTGCGGAAATACATTTCTCATAGTCCTTATGGGCATCCTCATTTGGCGTTACTTTATTTTTACCGATATTAACAGCAATTGGCACAGGTCGATGTTTAAGGGTAGCCAAACGCTGGGCCATGCTCTCAGCACCCAGATTGTTAAAGCCCATCCGATTGACTAATGCCTCATCGGGAGGCAGTCGAAACAACCGGGGCTGATCATTGCCGGGCTGTCCGACAGGTGTCACCGTGCCTACTTCCATAAAACCAAAACCGATGGAAGAAAAACCGACAACCGCTTCAGCATTTTTATCCAGTCCCGCAGCCAGTCCAATCGGGTTGGGAAAATGAATACCAAACAGATCAACGGCAAGATCTTCCGTTTCCTTGACTCCATACATCCCTCGCAACGTCGCTGCTCCACCGGGAAGAGAGCCCGCATGCTTTAAGCCGTCAATGACTACATGATGGGCCCTCTCTGGACTCATTTTGAAAAAAACAGGTTTCGCAATCCTTCGATACAACACGATTCATCCACTCCGTTCTATGCCCTTGCACAATCCTAAAAAAACATCTCTACAAAATAGTTTAGCTTTTTCCATACCAAAAAGAAAGTAATTTGCGAGGTCCAATATCAGAACAATTCAGTTGTCATGGAGATGTCATTGAAAATGTATAATCAAACCATTTACAATGGACATAGTAAGACAGGATCTTAGCCCGCAAGAAAAGAGGGATTGCTGATATGAAGACCAAGCGCAAACCGCCCAGTCTGCAAAAGAAAAAGGATGAGGTGAACAAGAAAGCGATTGTTTGGACCGCCGTCAGCTTTGTTCTACTCATCATTGTGATTGTTCTGGTCATTGTTTTAGCACAAGCAGGAACTCGTTAAACAACAAGTAGCAGTGGCATCAAAATGTTAATTTAGCCAGTGATAGGTTTTGTGGGGATTCGTCTGGTCGTGCTGCGGCTCACTCGTAAATCGGGAACCAGGTACAAGCACTTGATCAGGCAGTCCCCCGTTACCAATAACCACCTCCGTACCTGAAGGTACGAGTGCAAACAATTCCTCCACGTCTTCCTTCCCCATGCGGACACAACCCAGCGACTCATTTTTGCCGATACTGTCTGGTTCGTTCGTACCATGGATAGCATAATTTGTTGCAGACAGTTGCATACCACGGCTGCCAAACTCACCGTTGGATTTGCCGTTCGGATTTACGACTTTATCGGTAATCACAAATTTCCCTTCCGGTGTTCTTTCTCCGCCCAAACCGATGGGATAATTGCGAATAAGTATATTGCCGCTCACCAATGCTAGCCTGTGTTTGGATTTGTCTACCACAATTCGTAGCGGTTGCCCCAGAAAAGGCCGTCCGTGCAATGACGATGCCAGCAGTAGACTGCTTTCAGCCGCTGAGCCAGCGTTCTGATCTCCTGCCTTCCCTGTTCCCTGTGCTGGAGAAGCAAGTAAATTGCGCATAGGTGTAAAAGCCTTCTTCATCCCGTCTGTCGTACCGTACATCGTGTTATTGGGAAAATCTCGGGTCAGTTCCTCAAGACTCTGGGGAAGACGTTGATGCTGCGAGCGATAAGCACGCATGGCGCTATTCAGCACAGCCAGCTCTTCCTGTCCGGCAGCCCATTTTAGACCTTTTATGCGGAGATTCTCACTGTCCGACGGCTTGCAAGCACATGCAGCGGCGTCGTAAGACTGAATAGCTAATCCGCCGTTTCCCTTGTTCTGTACACTAAGTAACGGCTTCATGCCTTCTCTCCAGATCAGCCACGCCCCACTCTGCTCCATGCCCAGCACTGTGGTCTTGGACGGCATTTGACTCGTCTTTGCCAACATATCCGTAAGCGCTGTTCCAGCCCCACTTCCTTGCCTGGCTTGAGCTGTAAACACATCACCAGCATAAGTCTCACCGTTTTGTGCCCTCTTCTTTGGATCTGCAGTAGCCACTTTCGCAACTTCGACATGATCAATCGCTGCATGCTCAGTTCCGGATGGAACGGATGCGCTCTCAGGTGAAGTGCTCGGTGAATTGGCTGAAGGGACCCAGATGAGCAGAAGTACCATTAAGGCAGTTAAAAGATGACGTGTTCGAGCGGTTCTCCGCTCCTTCTCCTTGGACATCTGAACCAGTTTATCCTGATATTCCATCCATACGTCTGCCGGAATCCGTTTATGCTCAAAGGCTTCGAACACTTCTCCTGCACGATTGAAGCAATAATTTGCTTTGCCCTCCTGACCGTTGCTTTCATACTCCTTACCGAGTAAATACCAGGCCATTTTATTATCAGGGTGCTTTTTGACATACGATTTAAGATGAGGCGAATGGTCCATCGGATCCTCCTGATCGTGTAATCTTGCATGCTTACTAGTATGTATATCGGTCACAATGGGCCTGATGGACAGCACATAAAAAAAACAGCACCGTCAGCATGCTTTCACCGTTATACGGTGAAGGGTACTGTCGGTGCTATGCCTGTCCAAAAAACTTACACTTAACCTTCTTTATTGAACGGTTCGTCTGCAACTTTGATGGAATCTGTAGGGCAACCGTCACAAGCATCCTGCATATCATCAAACAGGTCTTCTGAGATCGCCTTGATGCCTTGGTTTGCATCCCCTTCAAAGATCACTTCAGCCAAACCTTCATCATCATAATCATAGATGTCTGGTGCTGTAGCGCCGCAGGCTCCGCAAGCAATGCATGTATCTTTTTCTACCCAAGTGTATTTAGCCATAACTTTTCTCTTCCTCCTATACAATCGAACAAACCAGCTTTTGCATTCTATTCACATATTAATACAAACCCAAAATTATTACAAATTATTTTCCTTTATCCTTCATGCAAAAAACGCTTATAACGTGTGTTACTGATACTGACCATCATTCTCCCCTAAGTTCACTCTGGAGTAGGTAGATTGTCTTTTTGCAGCGAAGTTCCGCGCAGCTTGGAATTACGAAGAAGTACTGAAGGATCATCTCCCAGCATCCCCGCAGTCAAAATTGCATTTTCACCAAACTTATCCCGCAGCGCATCCATCGTTTTCAGTAAACTTTCTTTTTTAGGCTGGTCTTGGTATTCAAATAGATCTAATTGAACTGCCGCTTCCTCCTTTGGAATGAGCTGTTGCAGCGTAATCCCCAACAAACGCACTGGCTTATCCTCTCCCCAATGGCGACGATACAATGCACAAGCTTCCTTATATATGTCTTCTGCACTTTCCGTAGGCGTACTCCTGACTTGAGAACGCGTAAAGGTCTTCATATCCGGGGTCCGAATCGTCAGTTGGATACCTCCTGCCAGCATCCCTTGTCGTCGAAGCCGCCGAGCTACCTGATCACTAATGTTAAGCAGTACCCTTTGGGCTTCTTCCAACTTTACTACATCCATAGGCAGAGTGGTTGTGTGACCGATGGATTTGTTCGGCTCCCGTTCAGTGCTGACTTGAGAATGGTTAATTCCGTTTGCCGCCAATTTTAACCAAGAACCAGTTACCCCAAATATGCTAACCAGCATGTGTTCATCTGCCTTAGCCAGTTGACCAATGGTGCGAATGTTCATTTGTAGAAGCTTATCTGCTGTTTTGCGGCCCACACCAAACAATTGCCCACATGGAAGGCTCCACAAAATGTTGGGTACATCACGCAAACGTAGAACAGATATCCCGCGTGGCTTTTTCAGATCAGAGGCCATTTTGGCTAGCAGTTTGTTGGGTGCTACCCCAATTGAGCAAGGCAAGCCTAGCTCTTCTTCTACTCTACGCTGAATCTCCTCGGCAATATCCAAAGGTGTTCCAAACTGCTTGGAACCGGAAATATCTAGATAACACTCATCAATTGAAGTTGCTTCCAGCATAGGCGTATACGAGTAAGCAATACTCATAAATGCTTTGGAATAACGACGGTATAAATGAAAATCAGGCTGTATTATGATGAGCTGCGGACAAATCCGACGAGCCTGCTGAACAACCATCCCTGTTGAAATGCCCAATCGTCGTGCTTCATAAGAGCAAGTTACAATTACACCTTTGCGCAGCTCACTGCTGCCTGCCACTGCGGTAGGCAATCCTTTATATTTTTCCGGCTCCTCCGCTGCATGAACAGAACAATAAAATGCGTTCATATCCACATGCAGAATAACTCGTCCACCAACCGGATAATAAGCACTGACATCTTTCATGCTCAACCCTTCTTTTTAACTGTAAATTCATTTGTTAGCCCAAGAATATGTCCTTTGATTTTATACTTAAAGTACCCTTGCATACTATTTCTATTTTACATAAAAAATATAGGTTTTGCGCTCAAAAATGATAATTATATATTACATTTGAAGTCATTAGTTGTTATAATCGACTATCATACGAACACGACAAACTAACGCTTTCCTGTTTTTAAGCGTTAAACAACTAAATTAATTTGCTTAAAAAAGCAGAGCATTACCAATCTGAGCAATCCGCGAAGGAGGAGTCCCTCATGTCCACCGCTATTTCTATCTTTGACACAACGCTGCGAGATGGCACTCAAGGAGAAGGAATTAGCTTGTCTGCTGATGACAAATTGAAAATCGCCAAAAAACTCGATGATCTCGGTGTTCACTATATTGAAGGCGGGATTCCCGGGAGCAACAGCAAGGATATTGAATTTTTCAAACGGGTACAAGAACTAGGCCTTCAGGCAAAGATTGTCGCCTTCGGCAGCACGCGCCGCAAAGATAGCATCGCAGCGCAGGATGTCAATCTGCAACGGATTCTGGAATCTGGCGCTCAGGCCGCTACTCTGGTCGGTAAATCATGGGATTTTCATGTACACACTGCATTACAGACAACGCTGGAGGAAAATCTGTCTATGATTTACGACTCCATCGCCTTTTTAAAGCAAGGGGGCATGGAGGTTATTTTTGATGCCGAGCATTTTTTTGACGGATATAAAAACAACCCCGAGTATGCACTCGCCGTTATGAAAAAAGCTGAGGAAGCAGGCGCGGATTGGCTCGTGATGTGTGATACCAACGGCGGTACCCTTCCGCATGAAATACATGAAATTGTCACTACACTGCAAAGCCAGCTAACGAAGTCACAGTTGGGCATTCATACACACAATGATTGCGAATTGGCAGTAGCCAACTCACTCAGTGCAATTCAAGCAGGCGCAAGACAGGTCCAAGGTACCATCAACGGCTACGGTGAACGGTGCGGTAATGCCAACCTATGCTCCGTCATTCCGAACTTGCAGCTTAAGCTGGGCTACGACTGTCTAGATCCCGAGAAGCTAAAACAACTCCACAATACAGCTCGCTTTGTGAGTGAAGTCGCCAACGTCAATCTGCCTGTCAACCAGCCTTATGTTGGCAATGCTGCTTTTGCCCATAAGGGGGGCATTCACGTGTCAGCTATTCTGCGCGACTCACGAACTTATGAGCACATCGCTCCTGAACTTGTGGGGAACAAGCAGCGGGTCTTGGTCTCCGAACTGGCCGGACAAAGCAACGTTGTATCTAAGGCGCAAGAACTGGGCATCACCCTTGATCCGTCCAGTGATGAGGCACGTGGCGTCATTAGTCGTATCAAGGAACTTGAGCATCAGGGCTATCAGTTTGAAGGCGCGGATGCTTCGCTGGAATTGCTTATTCGTGAAGCCGGCGGTGAAGTGAAGGAAATGTTCTCATTTGAATCCTTTAAGGTGCTGGTGGAAAAAACAGCGGGGCGATCGGTCGTCTCCGAGGCATTCTTAAAGCTGAATGTTGCAGGGACAAGTGTCTATACCGCAGCTGAAGGAAATGGTCCTGTCAACGCACTTGATAATGCACTCCGCAAGGCTCTTTCTCAGTATTTTCCAGCCTTGCGAGACATGCATTTGGCTGACTACAAGGTGCGTGTGCTCGACGAAAAAGACGCCACTGCCGCCAAGGTACGCGTGCTCATTGAGTCCAAAAACTACGAGGACGTCTGGAGTAACGTAGGCGTATCCGAAAATGTTATTGAAGCTAGCTGGGAAGCTCTCTTGGACAGCTTCCGTTACGCATTGCTGGAAGCGCCAACTCCAAAAAATGAACAAACAGAGCTTACTCATCACGGATTAGTTAACCACTAATCAACTACTACAATGAGACAATAAGGTGACATTGGAGGTCTATATCAGCCCCCAAAGTCACCTTATTTTTTTGAAAGTGCTTCTATTTTACACTCCAACTCTCGTTCACTGAGCATGCCGATTATAATTTCTCGTACCCGTCCATGGTCATCAATCGTTACATGAGTCGGAAAAGCCACTCCTTCAAATTGTTCAAACAACGCTCCTTGTTCATCCAGTAATATGGGAAATTTGAGGTTCAAAGAACGGGAAAACTTCTGCACATCCTCCAACCGGTCATAGCGAGTTACATTGATGCCATACACATCTACATCATGTTTGTATTTACTATACAATTCATTCAGCATGGGGGCTTCTAATCGGCACGGATCGCACCATGAAGCCCAAAAACTAATGATCATCGCTTTATTTCGCGGAGCCCCTACATCGTAGGACTTGCCGTTTAACCCCTTTAAAATCATAGAAGGAAGCTGTTGCCCAGGTTTGATTCTTTTTATTACCTCTGCTGCTGCTGATTCAGCCCCTACATTCTTCTCAACATCAAGCTCTTTCTCACCTTTATATTTTTCTTCCAGTGGTGCATTTTCCACAGGCAAGCTTGCTGAATAAACTGTGTTTGCAATAATCCCCCATGAAGACCCAACCATAACCAGCACAATTATCGCTCTGATGAAAAGAAATCTTTTCACAGTCTTATCACCTGTCTTTCATCTAAATGATCTTCATCCTTCCCATAGGATGCCCCTACGA
The DNA here is from genome assembly GCF_002872435.1 of Paenibacillus sp. lzh-N1. Taxonomy (NCBI): domain Bacteria; kingdom Bacillati; phylum Bacillota; class Bacilli; order Caryophanales; family Paenibacillaceae; genus Paenibacillus; species Paenibacillus sp. lzh-N1. The sequence continues at coordinate 5,453,646 of NZ_CP025696.1, forward strand.
TTCCCACCTCTAACCTTCTAAATCTGAACAGGACACAAAAAAAACAGCAAACCCACGAAAATCGCGAACTTGCCGTTATGATGTGATGTCAGATACTATACCTTGTACTGAATCAGGCATGACTCAAATGCGCGTAGACATCTGCCAAATTGGTCACATTACGCTTCAGCATTTCCTGAACATACGCCACCCAAAGCTTAGCCGTCATCTTCGCATCCTCTAACGCATGATGCCGCCCTTCAATCGGAATGGAATGATAGGCCAGCAATTCATCCAAACTATAGGTTTGGTGTTGCTGTGGCTCCAGCCATTTGGCGAGCATCATTGTGTCTAGTACACGGTGAGTTAACTGAACTTTAGATGTTTTCCATAACGCAGCATTTAAAAAGGCCTTATCATGAGCGCTAGCATGCGCTACAAGCACCCGCCCACCTACAAAGGACATAAAGTCATGCAGTCCATTCATAAGCGGCAGAGCTCCATCCGTCATTTCCCGGGTAATCCCAGTTAGCCGAGTAATCTGTTCAGGAATCTCGGTCCGCGGATTGACAAGCGTATAAAACTGCTCTTTTTCCATAATTACATCCCCGACTACCCGAATCGCTCCGAACGATAAAATCTCATCTCCATGCTGTGCCGAAAACCCCGTTGTCTCCAGATCAAAAACTACCGTCTCCAAACGCTCCAGTGGGGTACGCAATACTTCAGAACGCCGTTGTTCCCGCGTTAAGGACCGAATAAACGCCATCTGCTGAGCCGTAGGAGCCCCCATTACAGATGCGATTGCCGACGGCACTCCTCCTCTGCGGAGGGCACTCCAGAAGCCACCTCCCTGCGCTGGTTCCTTCATGACCTTCTCCCTTCCATAAATCGCAACTGCCTTTGCAACGCACGATGCAGCCGTCGTACTGTTGAAAGAGCCTCGCGCAGCTCATGCCAGCCTTTACCTTGCTTCAACGGCTTGACAGCCAGATAGCCATTACTGATCAGCAACCCGTCCTTCTCCCTCGCCGGAGTAGCCATTCGAAGCTGAAGTGCGATCCGAAAGGCTCGCTCGCAAGCATCGAGTAAAGGCAACGGTGCCGCTTCAAGTGATGCGAGACGCCTGAGTCTTTTCAGGGTGGAAGTTTCCTCTACACCATGTTGCAATGCCAAAAAACGGACGGCGTTCACCAATGGAATGTATAACCCGTATTTCACATCAAAATCGCCTGCATGCTCACCGAACCGCTCGGTAACGATCTGACCTAAAATATTAAGTGTCGCTTTATGCCTTACCGTGTTTCTAAGTACCACTGAAGGTAGGTCGGGTTGTTTGCGGAACAACTTATAAAAGCTTTGCTTCCATTCCACAGACAATTGCTCGTCACCTGCGATATGTCTCATGTCAGACGAGATAATGAGATATCGAATCGGCTCCCAGGCAAAATCTTCCGACCATTTTGATAGCTGGTCTTGCCATCCAGTCAATGTATGGCGCCACAATGGCTCCGAGCACATCACTTTCCCCTCGCATTTGGGATATCCCAAATGCTCTAGCATTGCAGAGAGTCTGCGACCAAACTCGTTAAAATACAATTCTTTATCAGCAGACACAAGGTCACTGATAATCATACCGTTATCCTGGTCACTCCACAGCGTCGATTCCGAGCGTCCCATGCTACCGAAGGCTATAAATGCGTAAGGGACGGGAGGAGGGCCGAAGCCATCCTCAACCATCCCTTTTTCGCACATTTGTACAGCTCTGGCCGCGATGCGGTCATGCATTTCATTCGCCGTTCGTAACCAGTCTGATAACGGAGCGGAGGCTTGGGAAGCCAGCAGCCATTTCTGGGAATCCACCCTGACCTGCCTTAACGACTCAGGTGTGTCTGCATGATCAATCGCTTCGGCGGAACTCACCCAAGGGGCCATATTTTGCAGTTCCATACTTCCATCTCCTCCGCTCATCCATACTGGCTCTTTATATTTTACCTATTAGCTGACAATTCCAGAACGCTTTTCAGCTTCGGTAACTAACTTCATTTGCTCTGGATAGCCGTACGTACCGTGTTCACTGATATCGAGTCCCATCGTTTCTTCCTCTTCCGTAACGCGAATACCCATAATTGCTTTCATCGCACCCAGAATAATGAAGGAAATGACGAATACGAATGCCAAAGTACCAATCAGTCCAAGCAGCTGTACTCCTAATTGTGTAAAACCACCACCATAGAACAGACCCGCTTGACCTACACCTGTTATTTTTGCAAGCTCAGGAGTAGCGAAAAACCCTGTGGATACCGCGCCCCACATCCCCGCAACACCATGCACGGAGAAAGCATATACCGGGTCATCTACTCTCGCACGCTCAAACCATTGCGCTGTGAAGAAAGTGACGATCCCTGCAACTGCGCCAATAACCAATGCCGCCCAAGGTGCTACAAAGGCACAAGAACCCGTAATGGCAACCAAGGCTGCCAGCACACCGTTTAGCATAGCAGGAATATCTGCTTTTCCGTATACCATCCAAGATACGAGCAAAGCGAAAACTCCGCCTGCCGCAGCAGCAATATTTGTAGTCAGAGCTACATATCCAAAGAATCCGTCATTCATAGCAGAAACAGCACTACCTGGGTTAAATCCAAACCAGCCAAACCAGAGAATAATAACACCCAGGATAGAGTACACCTGATTATGACCAGGGATAATGTTCGGCTTGCCATCTTTATTAAACTTGCCCAGACGCGGTTTGAGCAGCAGCGTAGCGACGAGTGCCGCCGTAGCACCTGTCAGATGGACCACTGTTGAACCAGCGTAATCTTGCATTCCCAACTTGCCAAGCCAGCCGCCGCCCCATACCCAGTGAGCTACAACTGGATAGATCACGATGGAGAACAAAATACCGAAAATAATGTATACACTTAATTTTGCACGCTCTGCCATCCCTCCGCATGCGATCGAAAGCGAAACCGCAGCAAAAGCAAAGTGAAACAAAAACATAATCGTAATCGGAACATCCAAACCTGAAAGAGTATCAAACGATGCAGCAGCATCTGTCCCGCTCATGAAGAAACCCGTCAGTCCCATAAATCCGTTACCGCCGTCATTGCCAAAACCGAATCCAAATCCGAGGGCCCAGAAGGACAAAGCCGCAACACCCGTCGTGAGAATCGTTTTACCAGCGACATGACCCGCGTTCTTCATTCGTGTCGAGCCTGCCTCCAGCAATGCAAATCCTGCTTGCATGAAAAATACAAGTATAAATGCCAAGAACGTAAATGCCGTGTTTAGCCCAGCTTGAAGTTGAATATTTGTCGGCCCGTCAGCAGCGAACGCACCTACCGGAAAAGCTAGAACCGTCAGCATGGCCAATAATACAACTAACCACTTTTTTCTCATGAAGACCACTCCTCGAATGTTAAGTTTCTTTACATTTCGTGAAATTCTTATTGTCATTATAATCAGAATACATGAAAGTTGACAAGATTTTTTTTATTATGTTAAAAAAATGAACTTACAAACCTGACATGTCACATTTACTAACCATAAAGGTAGCTTGTTTGAGCCCGACAAAAGCATAACGTTTGACTGTATGGTTGAGGATCATGTAAAATATCCTTTATAAACACTCGGTTTAAAATGCTAATATTGAAGGTTGAACGAAGAGCGCGAGGTGAAGACAGATGGGGATATGAAGCTATATCGAATTGGCGAGCTAGCCAAAGCGGCTGGTGTCAGCGAACGAACGATTGATTATTACACTAAACTCGGTTTGATCACACCTGAAGAACGATCATTGAAAAATTATCGCCTTTATAATGGTGAAACGTTAAACAGGCTTGAACGTATTAACCAAATGAAACAAGAGAAGTATAGCCTTGAGGAAATCAGACAGACTCTGATTAAATGGAACTCGGTTGCAGGAGAAGAGCACGTCACTGACAAACTAACGAGTCTAGAAATGCATATGCAGCGTCTAGAGCGTGAAGTCAATGAACTACAGCCTCTTCTCGGACAGCTCAAGCCCGTCCAAGCTCGCAAGCTGCTTACTGGTCTTTTGCCACAAAGCGCTGCTTGTATTGAGGCTTTGAAGTATCTGTTGGAGCATAGTTCTATGATGTAGATACTCGGGCTAGTAGTATGAACAATATTGGAGGGTTGCTTTATGATGGGTATGTATATATTGATTATTCTTGCGTTCGGATTATCCTTATGGGCGCAATTTCGTGTAAAAGGTACGTTTAACAAATGGTCTGATGTCCCAAATGAAAATGGGCTGACTGGTTACGATGCAGCTCGGCACATGCTGGATCGTAATGGCTTACATGATGTACCTATTGAGCCAGTACCCGGCGCGCTATCTGACCATTATGATCCGATACAACGAGTGGTGCGCTTGTCCGAGCCTGTTTATTATGAAAAATCCATTTCTGCGGTTGCTGTGGCTTGCCATGAAGTCGGTCATGCCATCCAACATAAAGAGCATTATCCTATGCTGGCACTTCGCCACCGGATCTTTCCAATCGTAAACTTTGCTTCCGGGATTGCACCGTTTCTGCTGATTGCTGGTTTCTTATTTAGCTTTACGAACCTGATCGGTTTGGGTATTATCTTCTTCTCGGCTACTGTTGCTTTTCAATTAATCACATTGCCAGTTGAGTTTAATGCTTCTAATCGCGCACGGGAAATTATGGTTTCTGAAGGATTTATCCGTAATGATGAAGAACGTGGTGTAGCCAAAGTTTTGAATGCTGCTGCATTGACGTATGTGGCCGCAGCTCTCGTTTCCTTGCTGGAACTGATCCGCCTAATTGGCATCTTTAATAGCCGGGATTAATCACTTGTATTGCAAAAAAAGGTTGTTCCTCCACCAAGACGGTAGAGGAACAACCTTTTTTATTGATCTTAAACCAATACACTATACTTAATTGTCTCAATCTGCTTTTGCCGTTTTGTTCGAAGTAGCAGCGTTACCATGAAGGCCAAAATATTGCAATAAAAAACTTCGGAACGATTTAGCAACCAATGGAAGTTTGTCATCTCTACGATGAATCAAGCCAATCGTTCGCGTCACCTCTGGGTCAACAATCGATACCCTTGCAGGTTGAAGCGGGTTAGTCTGAAACAGCGCCATTTCAGGCAGAAGACTAACCCCCATACCCGCAGCTACTAAACCGCGAATCGTATCTGTCTCTTCACCTTCAAAAGCAATATCCGGCGTAAATCCAGCCTCCAGGCAGGCCTGCCAGACAATCGGACGTAACGAATATCCATCCCTGAACAAGATGAATTTTTCACCTTTAAGCTGGCTTAATGTGATGTGTTCAGCTGAAGCTAAAGGGTGATTAGGTGGGAGAACCGCAAATAACTCCTCGGTTAACACCACATCCCCCTCGACATGGTCATGTCGATCTGGAAAAGGAGATACAAAAGCCAAATCCACCTCACCCGCTAACACATCACGAATTAAACTTGGGTACATTCCTTGTTTAAATCTGAATTTAACATTGGGATACCGCTTACGGAATTCAGCCACCACTGTAGGAATAAGATGAATCCCCAAACTGTGCGGAAAACCGATACGGATTTCGCCCCCCTCAGGGTCCAAAAACTCATGCACTTCCAAAACAGCCCGCTCCAGATCTTTTATGATCGTTTCCACCCGTTTGCAAAATAGCTGTCCCACTGGCGTAAGTTGCAGATTGCGACCCTTTTGCATAAAAAGATTAACTCCCAGCTCCTCTTCAAGCTGATGAATTTGCCGACTTACCGCAGATTGCGCCACATGCAACTCCTCAGCTGCCTGAGTGACATGTTCTTTTTGCGCTACTTTCATGAAGTATTGCAACTGTCGTAATTCCACTCCGATATTCGCTCCAATCTGTTTTTCAACATACGAAAGAAGATGTTCATCGAACATCATCCTCTTTCTTACCCAGATAACTTACGATAAAGCTGTCTTTAGTGACGTTTGCGTTGACCAGTCAATCTAATCAATAATCCATACATGAAGAACCCACTGAGCAAGCCCCCAAAGTGAGCGGTCCAGTTAATGTTCGCTACAGCAAAAGAAAACAGAATACCAAACCCAAGCAGCGTGTACAGCGTTTTGCGCGAAGCATCATCCATCAAGGAACGTTGGAACAAGGCAACGTACAGAAACGCCCCATAGATCCCATAAATCGCTCCTGAGGCTCCTACAGAGACTGTCGTTTCTGCCACCATGTTGTAATGCGCAATGGACAGTATGTTCCCTACAACACCCGTGACCAGATACAACAACACATATCTTAAGGACCCGAGCAAACGCTCCAGCGGAGGAGCGAATACAAGTATTGCAAAGGAATTAAACAAAAGATGATCAAACCCTGCATGTAAAAACATAGCTGACACATACCGCCACAGCTGGTCAGTGAATGGCGCCTCATTAATCAAAGCCCCATACCGGATCAGCGTCAAACTATTTTCTGATCCACCTTGCACGGTCAGTACAATAAACATCACAATATTGATAAGCAAAATCAGACAGGTTACCGGGTAAAACCGCAAATAACTTTTCCAGTTCTCATAACGTAAAAAAATCAAGGCAATCCTTCCTTCATGGGGTGTCTCCACCTTATTCAAATTGGACAATGTCTTTTATAAAAGATTATAATAGATTTCGGCAACGATAACCAATGCCAAAAACCAAAGGAGGCTATTACATATGGCACAAGAACGTACAGGAGTTGCTACTTTTAAAGGCAATCCTTTGACTCTCATAGGTCCTGAACTGAAAATTGGAGATCAGGCGCCTGATTTCAAATTACAGAAAGACTTATTGGAAGCAGCTACGCTTCAAGACTTTGCAGGTAAAGTCAAACTGATTAGCGTTGTCCCTTCTCTAGATACAGGCGTGTGTGACGCACAGACTCGACGTTTCAACCAGGAAGCAGATTCCTTGGGGGACCAAGTTGTGGTCCTGACGGTTAGCGTGGATCTGCCTTTCGCCCAAGCTCGTTGGTGCGGTGCGGCTGGTATCGATCGCGTATTGACACTGTCTGACTATAAGGATCATTCCTTTGGTGAAGCTTATGGTGTATTCATTAAGGAATTCCATTTGGATCATAGAGCTATTTTTGTCATTGATCAAAATGACAAAATCGCTTACGTAGAATACTTGAGCGAGATGGCCGAGCATCCTGACTATGACCAGGCGATCGCAGCCGTAAAAAAACTCGTCTAAATCAAGATCGAATATTAAAAAAGCGAGTGAAGGATGGCCTTCCTCGCTTTTTTGATGTTTGTCTACCACATCACTACTCCCAACCTGCTATTACTGTACGACCTTATAAGCGGACAGCTTCTTGTCGATCATAGCGAACAGTTGCAAAATAATGCGGTAATTCGCACCCAAGTCCCCTAACGATCCGCGTGAAGCAGAATAAATATCCACCGCACTTCGAACTGGCGAGACAGATAAAATTGAAACGGTAATGTCGACGGTTCTGCCGAACGCCGTTCGCTTCTCCAACGTAATCTCACCTACGGATGCTACCTCATGGAGTACCTTGTAGCCAGGAATCTTTTTCATGATAGATGATACTTCTTCCCAAGCCTTGTCTCTCGATAAGTTATAATAGCGTGTCTTCATTTGGGGGTCCTTGACCCGGTCGCTTGTACCTTCTTGGCTGCGCACAATCCCTACCAGAGTCCTCTTCAACGACAAGACATTTCCTCCTTCACGATAATCGCTACCTAATCATACGACACATCGGCTTCCTCTGCTGCAAGCGCTTTATAAAATACGATAAACAACCGAAAATGAGTCCGATCATGTCTTTGGTATGCGACCTTAGTATCTCATGTCTTAGTTTAACATTGTTGCATACAAAAAACACCCTGTTTCTGCATAAGCAGTACCAGAGTGTGTTCATTACATTATGGAGTACCCGCCGATGCCGTCCGACCATAGCGTCTTCTGAACCTGCTTTAGCAGGTGGGTGACCGCAGAATAAACTTTTGAAGTCCCCTTGTCAGCAATTGACAGGGCTTTTCAGCTATTCATTCGTATAGATCTCCCTAGACATTGTCATTGGTTCAAAACAACAAATGACCGTAACGTGCATCGCAGGATGTGACCTTATTATAGCGCTTCTCACTCAAAAAGTAAATGCTAGGAGAAATATGTTTTATTTTTAGAGGTTATCACTTTTTTTGTCTTCCATGCTTGCCTTTTCCTCGTCTTTCTGTTTCATCTTCTCCATTTGATCCTGCATTTTGAGGAAGGTTCCGTAAAAATTAAAAAAAGCGAACCAGGCAACTACACTGCCGATGAAAAATAAGAAAAGCACGGGATATTTAACTCCAATGTATATAACAACGGCGCTGCCGAGCATGGTGGAAAATACACGGAATGGTCGAATCAGCGTCAATAAAACTGCATTCTTAATAATTTGTCCGGTAGACATATGATAGTGAACTACCATCGAAAAGAAGTTAAACATAGACACAAGCAAAATAATAATGAGGATCAGCATGATGACGCCCACGATTTGCAAGTTGCTGAGCTGTGTCATATATACAGTGTAATCCACATACATAACGACAAACAATAGCGTGTAAAAGATACCCCCGATCAGACTCTGCTTATAGTTCTCTTTATATCCTTTAAAGAAGGTACGAAACACGCCTGTATCGGTATCGCCCATCACCCATTTGCGAACCACTGCGAACAAAGCCGATGTTGCTGGAAATAAAGTAAGCGGTGCCAAAATCGCCATCGCCCAGTTCATTTGTAACGATTCATTCGCCAGATTCTGATTCATAACAAGTAATTTCAGTATGAGGCAGAATACAAAAGGCGATGAACATAACACCCACAACAAATTGCTAGCCGCCAGCCGGGTAATCCACTCGGTTAGGCGGTAAATCCCCCCCATAGCTCCTTTAAATTCCAATGTTAGTCTCTCCCTCCGCAAGCCTTGGCAGTTCCAAGACTTATGTTGCTATGCCTGTTAATTCCGGCTCTTGACTATATCATACCGTATTTCAGCCCTAAAGCGCCAGTGAAATCCATACGTGGTCCATTAAAGCTGATCCCATAAATTTCATACATACTGATCAAAAAAAGCCGAAGCTAACATTAGCTTCGACTTTTTATTCATTTATTTCTTATTATTCAGAAGAGGAATCTTCACGTCTTGCAGGACGGCGAGTTTCGCCATTGCTGCTCGGGCGTGGTTTGCGATCTCCACTATAGCGGCTTCCGGAATCACGGTTGTAGCCACCGCCTTCTTTGCCACGGTTGTAACCACCGTAGCCACCTTTACTGCCGCTACCGCCACGGTTGGAATTATACCCACCGTTGCTGCGTCCACTATAGTTGGAAGGCTTGCGTCCGCCAGAACGCACGTCAGGTTTACGACGTTTTGCACGGATCGGATCTTCTGGAGTCAACTCAATAGATGCCTCTCTCTTCTCACCAGTCATCAGCTTCAGAGCTGCGGAGAGGAGTTGAACAGAGTCATATTGCTCCAGCATTTGAATAGCCAAACCTTTGTACTCGTTCAGCTCGCCTTTTTCTACAACTTCTAGAAGGCGTTCTGCGATGATACGTTGTTTGCCTTCCAGAGCTTCTGCCAACGTTGGAAGAGGCTTACGTGGAATGCGGTGACGAGTTACACGTTCAATGAAGTGCAAATGGTCAATTTCACGAGGCGTTACGAATGACCAAGCTTCCCCTTCTTTACCTGCACGTCCAGTACGTCCGATACGGTGAACATAGCTCTCCGGATCTTGCGGGAGGTCAAAGTTCACAACGTGAGTTACGCCGGAAACGTCCAAACCACGGGCAGCAACGTCAGTCGCTACGAGCACGTCAATACTTCCGTCACGGAATTTACGCATAACAGCATCACGCTGATTTTGAGACAAGTCACCATGCAAACCATCTGCGGAATAACCACGTTTTTGCAGAGCTTCAGCCAGCTCGTCTACCCGGCGCTTAGTGCGACCGAATACGATAGCAAGTTCTGGGGATTCCATATCGATCAAACGGCTTAATGCTTCGAATTTTTGACGCTCAGGAACTTCAATATAGGCCTGATCAATCAGCGGAGCGCTAACTTGTTTAGGAATAACGGATACATGCTCAGGATCTTTAAGGAATTGCTCAGCCAATCTTTTAATGTTAGGAGGCATTGTAGCCGAGAACAGCATCGTTTGACGCTCGTCCGGAACCTGCTTCAGAATGGACTGAATATCTTCCATGAAGCCCATATCCAGCATTTCATCTGCTTCATCCAAAACAACGGTGTTTACGTCTTCTAGCTTAATGGTTTTACGATTAATGTGATCGAGCAAACGTCCTGGTGTACCAATAATAATTTGAGGTTTCTTTTTCAAAGCGCGAATCTGGCGTACGATATCTTGTCCACCATAGATCGGCAAAGTGCGAAGACCTTTAAAGCGGGAGAGTTTTTCGATTTCTTCAGCCACTTGAATAGCAAGCTCACGTGTTGGAGCCATAATCAGGGCTCTGATTTTTTCATCGTTTTTAGAAATTTTATTGATCATCGGAATACCAAACGCAGCAGTTTTACCAGTACCTGTTTGGGCTTGACCAATCATGTCTTTCCCTTGCAATGCAATCGGGATGGATTTGGATTGAATAGGTGTTGCTTCTTCGAACCCCAGCTCCGTAATCGCCTGAATTACTTTCGGTTCAAGATCAAATTCTGCAAATGTCGTCAAATTTATTCAAACTCCTTCATAATGGTGGATGTGGTGGACAATCCACAATGTTGTCTGTATTCTTAAGTAGCGATATTATTGTATAAGTTTTCCCCAATACAGTGACAGTTTATTTAACTCTATAACTGCATCTTTTTGTAATGAATTTGGGGAACCCTATCCGATACATCTTAAACGAATTTACCCTTTTTAAAACAGTTTAAATTTTAAGTGTTTCTCTGGACATAGGTCCCTACTCAAGAATATCCACATCGCATTATAGCACAGAACAATTCATGAATACCAGTAAGTTGCTTTCTGTATAATTAAAATGAGGTGAAAAAAAGTTGTTAAAAATAGTGTTAAACTGCTTAACTGTTATTCTTGGAGCCGCTGCCATAGCATGCGGTTTTAATCTGTTTCTCGTCCCACATCACTTGCTGAGCGGGGGAGTAGCCGGACTTTCCATGCTAATTGGCTATTTCACAAAATTCGATATCAGCACCATGTATTTTATCATTAATATCCCGATGCTTATTGCAGGCTGGTTTATTTTAGGCAAGCGTTTTATTAGTCTGAGCATTCTGTCGGTTATCGTTACCACGTGGATTTTGGCTTGGGTACCCGTACATTCTGTTGTGTCTGATCCCCTGCTGGCCTCTGTCTTTGGAGGGGTCATGGTAGGCATTGGAGCGGGAATTTCCTTTCGGGTAGGAGGGTCTACAGGCGGTTTTGACATTATCGGTTCCATCGTTACCACTTATCGGGACTTCCCCGTCGGAACTGTACTTGTAGGCTTGAATGGACTGGTCATTCTCGCAGCAGGATATTTGAACGATGATTGGAATATTGCACTGGCTTCCATGTTATCCATTTTTGTGACTGGTAAAGTGTTGGATCAAATCTATGTAAGTCATACGAAGATCACCGTCTACATCATTACAGAGCACACTGACAAGCTACTTAGCCGAATGTTGACCACGCCTCGAGGTGTCAGCAAAATAAAAATTGAAGGTGCATTTTCACATACCGAAAAGGACATGCTGATGACTGTTACGACACGCTACGAACTTGTTGAATTAAAACGTATTATTAGGGAAGTAGACCCTTCTGCTTTTGTCAATATTGTGGAAACGGTTGGAGTAATGGGTTCATTTCGCCGAAGATAAGCACAAACCCAAGTGTCAAAATGAAGCTTTTGTGGTACACTATATGTGCGCTGTTCCCATAGTATATAAAGACCAGCTTTACCTGCTATTTCACAGGCACTTTGCTTTTCCGAATCGTATTGAATGATTCTTTTGGAATGATTCCGAGCAGGAAAGGGTGATTTTTGTGGAAATGGAAACGGTAAAACTGTCCGACATTGTCTTAAGATGGTACCCGGAAATGCTCCCTTCTCTCAAAAAGAATGAGCTAAACTCGATGATTGTGCTTCGAGACGGGTTGTCCATACTCAAGCCAACGGATGCGCTTGAAATTATTCAGTACAGTATTTGTGAGCACCAAGACAATAACTATCTTCAATAAATCTTTTTTGCCAAATGCCGCTTCTTCCGGTTGTATCCACAACCGTGAAGAGAGCGGCATTATTTATGCCTATTTACGGATTCATCGAGCGATAGTTAGGTTAATCATGTAAGACTATGCCTGATGATGCCAGTATTGGTTACAAGCGTGTTGTTTTTTCCATCCATAACTTTACGTATAATCAGGTAAGCGCCATACATAAGGGAGAGAGTTAGGAAATGAATATGATTTGGGCAATTATGCTATTCGCAATGGGAATAGGCGGAAATGGGGACCCGTCAGCCAACGTCCCAAATGTAAAAGATACAGTGGCAACGACAATCAGTAGCGCTATAATCCAGGCACAACATAGTAATATAAAGGTAGATGCCTCCAATCCGCCGGTTAAAATTGACCCACAGCCGACCACGCCAGCGATTAAAGGCATCTATGTCACAGCCTATAGCGCAGGCGGTTCACGTATGAACCAGCTACTCGAATTGCTGGACAAGACAGAGCTCAATTCCATGGTTATCGATATTAAGGACGATGCAGGTTACATCACTTATCCAACGACCAACCCCGAGCTTCTGAAATTGGGCAAGCCACAAAAATTCATTAAGGATATTTCCGGCTTGATGGACCGTTTGAAAAAACATAATGTTTATCCGATTGCTCGTATTGTTGTATTTAAAGATACGGTACTGGCCAACAAAAATCCTGAGATGTCCTTCCGCAATGCTGACGGCTCTGTTTGGAAAAACGGTAAGGGAGATGGGTTCGTCAATCCCTATAATAAAGAAGTATGGGATTATAATATCGCCATTGCCAAGGAAGCAGCAAAACTCGGTTTTAAGGAAATCCAATTTGACTATGTACGTTTTCCTGAGGGCTTTGAAAAAAGAGCAGACAAACTTAAATATACCAAATCAGATCAATCCCGCTCGGATACGGTCGCTGAATTCGTACAATATGCCCGCAAAGAGCTTGCTCCACTAGGTGTGAGGGTATCGGTAGATATTTTCGGATATGCCGCATCCGTTCCTGCTGCCGAGGGAATCGGACAGGATTTCACTAAAATCTCTGAAAATGTGGATGTCATTTCACCGATGGTTTATCCAAGTCACTACACAACAGGCTGGTTCGGTGTAAAGGACCCCGATAAAAACCCCTATCAGACGATCAAAGGCTCCATGGCCGATACACACAAAAAACTCAATCCTACAGGCAAGCTAAAGCCAATTATTCGCCCTTGGATTCAGGATTTTACCGCAAGTTGGTTAGGAAGCGGACATTATGCCAAATATGGGAAAACACAAGTCGAGGACCAAATTCGCGCGCTTAAGGACATGAAGGTGGACGAATATTTACTCTGGAATGCCACTAACCGTTATACAAGCGGAGTAACTTATAAATAATTATTTCTCTGGACTTCTTTTTGTATAAGAATTTTAGAACTTATATCAAATATATCGAAGACTGCCCCGTTGTTTGACGAACGGATGCAGTCTTTTTTATTGCTGTTCAATTGTTGTAGTATCCCTTACAATAAAATTTACATGTTATGATATATACAAATAATAAACCCAAGTAAATGAGGAAAACAAAAATGCAATTGACTCTAACAATGGGTCAGAAATGGAAGCAGCTTTTTTACATTTTGCTTCCTATTCTGATTACCCAGCTTGCACTATCTGCCATGACTTTTTTTGATACTAATATGTCGGGGCACTTTTCCCCTGCTGATCTGGCTGGAGTAGCTATCGGAGTAAGCCTGTGGGTTCCTGTACAAACAGGCCTTAATGGGATACTGATGGCTATTACCCCTATTGTATCCCAATTGCTAGGAGCACAGCGTAAAGATAAGGTCTCCTACTATGTCATTCAGGCTCTTTGGCTATCTCTCGCCCTATCCATCGTCGTCTTGATAGCCGGGATCATTTTGGTAAAGCCTATATTAAACAGTATGAATCTGGAATTGAGAGTTCATAATGTGGCTCTGTACTACCTTTGTGCGATGGCCTTCGGTGTTGTTCCTCTATTTGCCTATACCGTGCTTCGCAGCTTTATGGATGCATTGGGACAAACCCGTTTTACGATGTTAATCACGCTCATGTCATTGCCCATCAATGTTTTATTGAACTATCTACTTATTTATGGTAACTGGGGTTTTCCGCGTTTGGGGGGTGTAGGCTCCGGGGTAGCAACAGCTACTACCTACTGGATTATTATGCTGGTCGCTGGTATTACTGCTCATCATGGACAAATATTTGCCGAATACCGAATCTTTAGCAAAATATACGGGATTGCGGCCGGTGCTTTAAAAGAGCTTATCAAGATCGGAGTACCTATTGGATTTGCTATATTTTTTGAGACTGCCGTCTTTTCAGCTGTCACGCTCTTCATGAGCAGCTATAACACGGCTACCATAGCCGCTCATCAGGCTGCCATGAACTTTGCATCTACGCTGTATATGATTCCACTCAGTATTTGCATGGCACTTACGATTCTGGTCGGCTATGAAACAGGAGCTGCCCGTCCACGAGATGCCAAAACTTATAGTGTAATGGGCATTAGCAGCGCAGTGGGCTTATCCTTAATTACAGCTATTGTACTGCTCATCTGGGGTGAACAGGTCGCTCGGCTTTATTCTACCGACCTGCTGGTCATTCAATTAGCCCAGCATTTTTTAATCTATGCGATTTTCTTTCAGATCTCTGATGCTGTCGCTACACCAACACAAGGTGCGCTACGTGGGTATAAAGATGTCAATCCGGCGTTTTTACTCACCTTCCTGTCCTATTGGGTTATTGGGCTTCCTGTAGGGTATATACTCGCACGCTGGACCACATGGGGGCCTTACGGCTATTGGATTGGCTTGATAACAGGCCTGGCCGTAGGTGCTATTTTACTTCTCTGGCGTTTGGTAAGAGTGCAGCATCGTTTTGCACAACAAAAACAACACGCAGAGACTAATTAGTCTTTGCGTGTCTCGATGACATATGCTGTACCTGCAGTTATTCGTTTTTTCTCTACGATAGCCACTTCCTTTAGCTCGGGGGGATATAAAAAGTGCCTCTCCACATGTTGATCCATTTCCTCAAATGCCTGTTCTTCATTCTCAGCAGCAAGAATGACGGTTAGAGCTCCTTCCGAGCTGTCCACTTCCATTTTGAATAAATACATGCATGATTACCTCCTGGCCCTATTCAATGCTAAAAAAATAGCGGATGACTCAGGTCATCCGCATAATTTTAATTTTTCCCCATATCAGAACCGATCTACTAAACGTAAAGGTTCTTATTATTGGGACAAACGCAGAGCCAACTCATAAAGCTCCATGTTGAAATCTTTTTTGGTATTTACAACCTTGTCAATATCTGTAGCTACCAGCTTACCGTCGATCGTTCCGCAAGCTTTGTCAGATACACCCTCAATCAATTGACGAACAGCAAAGTCACCCAAACGGCTTGCGAGGTTACGGTCAAACGCAGTTGGTGTACCTCCACGTTGAATGTGTCCAAGCACTGTAACACGAGGCTCATAATCCGGACAATTTTCTTGGATTACTTTTGCTACTGTTTCGCCTTTACCTACACCCTCAGCAACGATAATGATACTGTGGCGTTTGCCATGTTTGAAGTTTTGTTTCATTCGATCGGATACTTCATTCAGATCAAATTCCACCTCAGGTACCAAGATCGTTTCTGCACCGGAAGCCAGACCTGCATGGAGAGCAATATCGCCACAATGACGTCCCATAACTTCCACGATGGAAGAACGTTCATGGGAAGACATCGTATCACGCAGCTTGTTGATTGCGTCCACTACAATACTAACCGCAGTATCAAAACCAATAGTATAGTCTGTGAAGGAAATATCATTGTCAATCGTTCCTGGAAGACACATGGTTTTAATGCCTTGCTTGGTCAGCTTGTTAGCTCCTTGGTAAGAACCGTCGCCACCAATTACGACTACGCCGTCAATTCCACGATTACGCAAAATTTCAGCGCCACGTTTCTGGCCTTCTTCAGTCGTAAATTCCAGGCATCTTGCAGATTGAAGTACAGTACCCCCACGTTGGATAATATCTCCGACGCTTCTCAGGTCCATTGGAAAAATATCGTCGTTCAAAAGACCTTGATATCCGCGTTGGATCCCGAATACTTCCAGTCCGAAATACAATCCGCTACGCACAACGGCGCGAACTGCCGCGTTCATCCCTTGTGAATCTCCACCACTTGTTAATACTGCAATTTTCTTAACTGCTGTCATGATTTATGACCTCCTCAAAATAATCATATAAGCCTTCTTATCCATCGACTGTTTAATAAGAAAAACAAACGCATGAGCGGACTATTTTTCATTAAACGTCTCGAAACAGCGCGAACATCCTGCTGCTCACTAACTTTAGGGTCGGATAAATATAAAGCCAGCAATCCCTCGATAATCATCCGGTGAAAGGAGCTGGCAGGGACATCTGCAATATCAGCCCGCGCCCGATTCACAACGTAGGCGATCCGGTCCAGCATCATGTCGGCATCTTCATAATAATTGCAAAAGTTAAGATCTCCGCCCTTCCGGTCTTCGTCTTGATCGATTAGATAATCCAGCAAAATATGAAGACTGCACACATGTGGAAAATACGATGCATGTATTGAGGCAGCCCCCGCATCTGTGAGATGCCGGTCGCTGGCAGCAAGAAACAGCATAAAGACCCCCAGGGTTGAGCCAGTAGCCGCAGCAAACTCGTTCCAGCGCAGCTCGGGTGTACGGTCCTTATGAATCGACCACCAGTCCAAAAGCGCTTGTTCCCGCAGCTCGGGTTTAATATGCTTGTATACTTGCAAATCCGTGTATAATCGCGCCAAATCCTGAACGTAAGGCATTGCCGCCTCATAGCCCGGAAGCCTGCTTACACAAGACTGACAGGTTGTCACCAGCCCGGTCAAATAACCGCCATCCTCCTGCTCACGACGCAACTCATAATAATTCACTGGCCTAGCCGCCGGATTAACCGCATCCAGCATAGACTGATGCAGCAACCTAAAATCATCCGGGTCCATCGACGTACTGCGATCACACAGGTTGTCCAGATAATCGCTAATCGTCTGGTACGCCACAATCAACGGAATTAGCGTCTGCCGGTCAGACATATTGGCTGCAGCATAAACCGCTCCCCCCACGCAGTGAAACGTCTTCTCTGCTATGCTCGCAAGCGCCTGGCTTCTCAGCTCAGGGTCCGGAATCTGTTCGGCCTTGCTCTTCCAGTTACTCAATTCTTGTTTCGTTTCAGGGAGAATGTGCTTGTACATTCGGCTCATTAGACCTATGGGGCCTCTCGGTACTTGATAACGTCCTTGCTCAACATAACTCAAATGACGGTGCCTCCACATTGTTGTCTACGTAATTATACCTATCCAAACCATATTCATTATAATATGATCGACCTTTTAGCACAAATGAACAACCTCACTTTTTTCTTTCATTTTCAAGAAAAATGAGTTCTTCTCACAAAAACGCTTTGTATCTGTGCTATTGAATCAATCAAAAATAGGAGTTTAACAAGATTCACCCTTATAAGACTTTAATCGCAAATAGTAGAAATGTCCTACCTAGCCCTTGTCCTCTGCCAACTTCATGACTTGGTTGCCCTCTCCCATGCTAGCCTGCTTCCATTTCCCGAAAAGGTAGTAGAAAATAACTGCAACGGCGGAGATCGTAAAACCAACAGGAAAGCTCCACCATACAGCATCTAGACCATACTTATCGACAAATGCATAGGCCAAAGGTATACGAATGCCCCATAATGAAATAATGGTAATTAAAAGCGGTACCATTACAGAGCCTGTAGATCGAACAACGCCTGTAATGACATTGGTAATACCGAATATAATAAAAGACCACAACGTGATCAGATTAATCTGCATACCCAGTTCCAATGCCCCTCCCGTAGAAGGGAGAAACATCAGCAAGGCTTGACGGTTAAACACGTAAATGAGTACCACAGCCCCACCAGTCAATACAAAATTATATACAATCCCAATCCAGGTTGTCCTGCGTACTCGATCCCAGCGTCCGGCTCCGATATTTTGAGCGGCGAAGGAAGATACTGCTGCACCTAATGCCATGGCCGGCATCTGCACATAGCTGGACAAATTGTTAGCTGCTGTATAGGCTGCCGCTGCGACTGTCCCGTAACCGTTGATCAGATTCATTAAAGCAATCGCACTGGTAGAGACAGCAATCATTTGTAGTCCCATCGGAACTCCCTTACGAATAAGAGTCCAAATAATCTTCCAATCAAATCGAAGTAAGTGAAGCTCTGAAGATGTAATGCGCAGAAAATATTTTACACGATATAGGTAAATGAGAATCAACACAAAGCTGATCCCTTGAGCAATCAGGGTAGCTGCGGCAGAGCCTCCGATGCCCATAGCAGGAATCGGTCCCCATCCAAATATGAGTAGTGGGTTAAGTAATACATCCAGTACGACGGAAACGAGCAGAAAATAAAATGGTGTTTTGGAATCTCCCGCCCCTCTCATTACGGTCATGATGTAGTTATAGCCGTACAAAAAGGGCATACCCGCGAAAATAATGCGTGTATAGGTGATCGCCATATCGACTGATTCGGCAGGCGTATTGAGCACATGAAGAATCCAAGGTGAGCCCAAAAAACCAATAATACCTATAGCAAAAGCGAGCACCAGGAAAAAGACAGCGCTTGTACCTACTACACGCTTCGTTTCCGCTATGTCACCCGCTCCGATATTTTGTCCGATCAGAATAGTGGCCGCCATAGTGACCCCAAAAATCGAGCTGATCAGAAAGAACATTATAATATTTCCGTTCGAAGCGGCAGTCAACGCAGCTTCTCCCAGAAACTTTCCAACCCAGATTGAATTAATCGTTCCATTCAAGGATTGCAGAATATTTCCGAACAGCATCGGCAAAGAGAACATAAACAGTGTTTTGGCAATGGGGCCTTCAATCAGGGAAGGATTACGATTAGCCTCTGCTGCACTCATTTTCTCAACTCCTTTCAACTTACAATAACTCATATTTAGTTTTATTACGTATAATACCCTATTCGAGCTCAATCTTCTCATTTCACAAACGTTTTTACGCAAAAAAGCGCAGCTCCTTAAATGTAAGGAACTGCGCTCTCAATTCATCGTTTAACCGTAATATATAAGACATCCGTAAAAACGGAACATTTCTTACAATTCAGTTACACTTACAGTTTGATTACGTTAGCTGCTTGTGGTCCACGGTTGCCTTCAGTAATTTCGAATTCAACCTCTTGACCTTCTTCCAAAGTTTTAAAACCGTCGCCTTGGATTGCGGAGAAGTGTACAAATACATCCTCGCCACCCTCAACTTGAATGAAGCCATAACCTTTTTCTGCGTTAAACCATTTAACTGTACCTTTCAAGTGAACAACCTCCTAAAAATACCGCCATCTATGGCGAATATCCATATTATACTTCATGCTTTTTCACATTGCAATTGGTGTTTTTCCGGGTTTTACGGTCTGGAATGATTTGCTTTTGCGGCGGAAACTGCGGTATCATGAACCAAAACATCTATAAAATCGGAGACATGCATATGATGAAAAAACACGAAATATACAAAAAAGACAAGTGGAATATGATGACTGTCGAGGTGCAGGGCCGTTACATCGTTTTGCGGGAAATATCTGATGATTGGGGCGAGGAAGCCCACACGTTTTTGAGCCGTCCTGCGCTTATGCATTGGGCTGAAAATCGTTTTCCCAAGCAATCCTTTCAAGATAATGAGGAAGAGTGGCAGCGGATCATGAACGCTTTCAAACAGGTGTAGCCTATTCATGGTGTCCAACAGCTATCTCATCTTCATTATTCTGGCCTTCACGCTGGGCGGAGTGCTGATCATGAAGCGTGAAACGATACCGGCTCCTCTCAAAAAGTGGATGGCCCTCACTGCCGTAATCATGATTTGCCTTGCCTTTTATCTTATTGTATACAGCTTATTAAATATAGGTTCCAACCCACAGTAAGGAAAATTATACTTTCAGGGGCAAAAGGTCATACTATGGTATAACAAGCCATGGTATAAGGAGGATATGCCGTTACATGCATCCTGTAAAACCTCTTGCCCTGCTGCTTACAGTAAGTGTGGCGGTTTCCTCGTTTTGGCATCCGCCCCTTACCGCCGCAGCCCTATCCCACATTACGTTCGATCAGAGGAGGCTCTCCATGAGTGAAATTGTAAAACGCGCTGATGCGCCAGTGGAAAATACATGGAAACTGGAAGACCTGTTCCCCAACCGCAAGGCATGGGATCAAGAATACGAAGAAGTCAAACAATTGGCCAAAAAGGCTGCTCAATTTCAAGGCAAGCTCAACTCAGCCGAAGCGATTGGCAACTGCTTCAAACTCGAAGATGAGCTGTCGCTCAAAACTGAGCGTGTATATGTGTATGCCCATCTTCATCATGATGAAGATACGGCTGAACCTACATATCAAGGTCTTTCGCAAAAAGCTAAAAAGCTAGGCGTTGAAGTCAGCGAGTCCCTATCATTCGTCACACCTGAAATTTTGGCGCTGCCAGATTCTCAGCTTGATGCCTTCATTGAAGATCCGAAGCTTTCGGATTATAAGTTCACACTTCAAGAAATGAAGCGGGAAAAAGCACATGTTTTGGGCAAAACAGAAGAAGCGCTGCTCGCTCAGGTTGGCAATCTGGCTCAAGCCCCGCAAACGATTTTTGGGATGCTCAATAACGCGGATCTGAAGTTTCCGAAAATCAAGGATGAGCATGGCAAAGAGGTCGAGCTGACTCATGGCAGCTACATTCAATTTCTCGAAAGTCCACACCGCGAAGTACGTGAACGTGCTTTTAAAGCGGTATATGACACATATGCGAAAAATAAAAATACGATTGCTTCTACATTGAGTGCCAATGTGAACAAAAATATTTTTTATTCTCGTGTTCGCAAATACCCTTCCGTACTGGAAATGTCACTATACGGCGACAATATTCCGAAGGAAGTGTATACGAATCTTATTGATACGATTCATGAAAGCTTGCCCCTGCTTCACCGTTATATCAAGCTGCGTAAAAAGCTGCTAGGTGTGGATGAGCTACATATGTATGATTTATTTGCTCCGCTTGTGGACGAATATAAGATGGATATTACGTATGAGGACGCCAAAAAGCAAACCAAAGAAGGCCTTAAGCCTCTGGGCGAGGACTATCTGGCTTCATTGCAAAAAGGCTATGATGAGCGCTGGATTGATGTATATGAAAATGAAAATAAACGTACAGGCGCCTATAGCTGGGGAGCTTATGGCACCCACCCTTATGTGCTTCTGAACCATAAAGATAACCTGAACAGCATGTTCACGCTTGCACATGAAATGGGGCATGCGCTGCATTCGTACTATTCAGACAACGCATTGAAGTACCGGGATGCACAATATACTATTTTCCTGGCTGAAGTGGCTTCCACTACTAATGAAGCCTTGCTGATGGATTATTTGCTGAACAAATCTACCGATCCAAAAGAGAAAATGTACCTCCTCACCTATTATGCGGACCAATTCCGTACAACGGTATTCCGTCAAACGATGTTTGCGGAATTCGAGAAGATTGTACATGAGCGTGCTGAACAGGGAGAATCCCTTACACCGCAGCTTTTGTCGGAGATTTACTATGATCTGAATGTGAAATATCACGGACCTGGCATGAAGGTAGACAAAGACATAGAAATGGAATGGGCACGAATCCCTCATTTTTATAACAGCTTTTATGTCTACAAATATGCTACCGGCTTCTCGGCAGCAACCAGTTTTTCGAAACAGATTCTGGAAGAAGGCCAGCCAGCCGTTGACCGTTACTTAGGCTTCCTAAAGAGCGGTGGCAGTGATTATTCAATCAATATTTTGAAGAAAGCTGGCGTTGACATGTCCTCACCGCAGCCGATTCGCGAAGCAATGAGCGTATTTGAGGAAGTCATTACGGAAATGGAAAAACTAACTGAAGGAAAGTAAAACCGTGCACACTTAGAATCCCGCATTAAAAAGATGCACGGATAAATCCCTTGTCCATGGCGGACAAGGGATTTTATAATGTAACGGAAGGAGGTGGCATTTTGAAAACACAATGGTCTTTGATCGCAGCACTTGTTATAGCTTTGTTAACAGCTGTTTTTGCTGTTATTAATGTCAATTCGGTTCAAGTGAACCTTCTGTTTAGTAGGGTTAGCATCCCTTTGATTCTACTTATTCTCGGTTGCACTCTTTTAGGTGGACTTATTGTCGGTTCTTTCGGTATCTTCCGCCAATATAGGCTTCAGAGAGAGATTAAACGTCTGACTAATCAGCTTCATACACTACAAGAAGAGCACACATCGGCAGTCGAAGCATATGCGAATGTGTCCAGTAACACGACTGGTTCTTCCAGCACGGTGTCTACATCCGACCCAGGTATAGAGCAATCGTCCTCTAACCCTGATCGGTTGTCCAAATGAGGAGGAGCAACAAATGACAATTCAATTAAATGAAAACTATATCATGAGCCTTTTAAATCAGCTTTTGAACACGCCTAGTCCCAGTGGATATACACATCATGTAATGGAGCTGATTCGTAAGGAAGCCGAAAAGCTAGGAGTACCCCTCGAATGGAATGCAAAAGGCGGTGCTATCCTGACTCTGGAAGGTCAAGCAACGGACCGTACAGTGGCGCTTAGCGCGCATGTGGATACATTGGGCGCAATGGTACGTTCGATTACAGCGCATGGTACCCTACGCCTGACATCTGTGGGTGGCTTCATGATGAACAGCATTGAGAACGAATACTGCCTTATTCATACCAGAAGCGGACAAACCTATACGGGCACTATTCTATCCAGCCACCCATCCGTGCACGTCTATGATGATGCACGAAGCTTTGATCGTAAGGAGAGCCATATGGAGGTACGGATTGACGAGCTTGTCGAGTCGAAAGAAGACGTGCTTCAGCTCGGTATTTCGGTGGGCGATTTTATTTCGTTCGATGCGCGCCCAGTCGTAACGCCCAGTGGCTTTATCAAGTCGCGGCACTTGGATGATAAAGCCAGCGTAGCGGCACTGTTTGGTTTATTAGAATCATCTGTACATGGAGGCTGGAAGCCTCGACATACTGTTAAATTGCTCATTTCCAACTATGAAGAAGTGGGGCATGGAGCGGCTTACATACCCGATGGAATCAGTGAGATGATTGCTGTCGACATGGGCTGCATAGGTGAAGATCTAAGCTGCAAGGAAACGGACGTTTCCATCTGTGCCAAAGACTCCTCAGGTCCTTACGACTACAACATGACAACCCGTCTGATTGAGCTGGCTAAGGAACTGAATATTCCGTATGCGGTAGATATTTATCCACACTATGGCTCAGACGCTTCGGCTGCGCTTAAAGCAGGCAATAACATTCGTGCTGCACTGATCGGACCTGGCGTACACGCCTCTCACGCAATGGAACGCACGCATAAGCAGGCCGTAGTGAACACTGCCCGTCTGCTCGCGGCTTACGTAACAGCTTAACCATTTTATGCTGCATGGAAAACAGGTGCACATACTTCTATTTCTACAAAAAAGCAAGCCTCCATCTAAATGGAGACTTGCTTTTATTTTTAAGATTTACTTTGTTCAATTTGCTCGGCTAGCTCATTCAAATAGGTCCAGCGTTCCATTTGGTACTCTAGATGCTGTTCGGCCTTCGCTTGCTCAGCCATGAGCTCCTGCAACCGTGCCGAATCGCTGAAAGATTCCTCCATCTGTCGCTGAATATCGGCCAATTTCTGTTCGGCTTGTTCAATCAGCTCATCAATCTGCTCATATTCCCGCTGTTCCTTAAAGGTAAATTTAAGCTTGGGTTTACTTGTCCCCTTGACTGAATCGGAAGAACCAGCAGACTTAGGCGTAGAAGAACGATTCGAGGAAGCTGTACCCGTCGAGTCAGACGTATTCGCAGAAGATTGAGCATTTTTACTGATCCATTCTGCATACTCGCTATAGTCGCCTACATGTACACGTACTTGCCCATTCCCTTCGAAAGCAAGTATTTTGTCCACGGTCCGATCCAGGAAATAACGATCATGAGAAACGATAAAAACTACGCCCGGGAACTCATCCAGATAGTCTTCCAAAACGGAAAGAGTCTGAATATCAAGATCATTTGTCGGTTCATCCAACAATAGTACATTCGGTGCGGACATAAGGACACGCAGCAGATACAAGCGACGTTTTTCGCCCCCCGATAAACGAGAAATAACCGTCCATTGCGCGCTTGGTGCAAACAGAAACCGTTCCAGCATCTGCGCAGCTGTAATCGTCGAACCGTCTGCCGTACGAATCACTTCGGCTTCTTCCTTAATATATTCAATGACACGCAAGGATTCGTCCATTTCCTGATGTTCTTGAGTAAAATAACCAAGCTTCACAGTCGGTCCCAGTACAACACTGCCGGAATCTGGTTCTAGACGCTGGGCAATCATTTGGAGCAGAGTGGATTTTCCACTACCGTTAGGTCCCAGGATGCCCACACGATCACCAGGAACCGCAATGTAA
This sequence comes from Paenibacillus sp. lzh-N1, assembly GCF_002872435.1. Taxonomy (NCBI): domain Bacteria; kingdom Bacillati; phylum Bacillota; class Bacilli; order Caryophanales; family Paenibacillaceae; genus Paenibacillus; species Paenibacillus sp. lzh-N1. The sequence continues at coordinate 5,478,443 of NZ_CP025696.1, forward strand.
CTCAAATCCTGAATCAGCTTACGAGAATCTACCGATTTGGACAGCTCCTCGATCTCCAATATCTTTTTACCCAGCCGTGTGGAGGCAACGGACATATCTACAGATCCAGAACGAGCTTCCGGTTGCTGATCCCTGAGCTGCTCATAACGGTCAATACGAGCTTTCTGCTTGGTCGAACGTGCCTTTGCTCCTCGGCGAATCCAGGCCAGCTCATTACGCAGCAGGTTCTTCCTTTTTTGTTCCGATGACGCTTCCCGCTCCTCGCGTTCTGCCTTCAGCTCCAGAAAACGGGTATAGTTAGCCTCATAACGGAAAAGGCGACCATGATCCAGCTCTAACATGACATTAGCAACTCTATCCAGAAAATAGCGATCATGCGTGATCATTAATAACGCACCGCGTCTTTTTTGCAAATATTGCTCCAACCATGCAACGGAATCATTATCAATATGGTTGGTAGGCTCGTCCAAAATGAGCAGCTCACAGGGTTGGATCAAAGCCGCAGCCAAAGCAACCCGTTTACGCTGACCACCGGAGAGAACGCCCATTCGAGACTCAAACTGGGTGATCCCCAGTCGGGTAAGTATATTTTTGGCCTCGCTCTCCAGCTGCCATGCTTGGAACGTATCCATTTGTTGGCTTGCTCGCAGCAGGCGGTTTTGGAGCTCCTCGCTACCCGGATTCAACTCCAGTAACTCCATGGTTTCCGTATATTCACGCACTGCTTTCATTTCAGGCTGATTACCATGAAAAATATGCTGGAGTACCTTCATTTCAGGATCAAACTCCGGATTTTGTGCCAGATACTGAATTCGCACATCGTTGTTCACTGCAATATTACCCTCATCTGGCGGCTCTAAGCCGGAAATCACACGTAAAAACGTCGATTTTCCAGTGCCATTTACACCAATAACCCCTATTTTGTCACGCTCATCCATACCAAAGGAAACATCCTCGAACAACATTTTCTCGCCGTAGCTTTTTGTTATATGTTCAACGGTCATAATATTCATTACAGATTCCCTACTCTTCCCCAATTTTGTGATGCATCTTGTCTATTTTAACACAGACACAGCCAATGATTAAAAAAAACCGTTAGCTGAACAATGCCAGTACGGTTTTCAAAGACAACATGTCAGGATTTTTGTACTCCGGCTTCACAGCCATGCATAAATAAATTAGCTGCCAATGCAGCCGTCTGATCCACGTCACATTCACGGAAATCTTGATTCAACAAAATATCCATTTTTAGGCGTTCCATCATACCAATGAATGCCTTCGCATGAAATTCGGGCTGCAATACACCCTCTGACGCCAGTTTATTTTTGACCAGATCGGTATAGTCCTGAATAAATCCCCGCATAAACTCTATGAGATCGGGATCACTATTCGGAGTCATAAAAAATAATTTAGTATGCTGCTTGCGTTTGTAATAATAGTGGAGATGCAAACTCGCCATTCGCAGCAATCCCTCTCCCAAAGTACGATTGACTAATGCGTCTTGCATTTCGGCTAGGTATTGTTCGCAATCTCTACGTGTGACTGCTATAAATAGCTGCTCTTTACTTTTAAAGTACAAGTATACCGTGCCTTTAGCAACACCTGCTTGTTCTGCAATTTCGGAAATTTTGCTTTCATAAAAGCCTTTGGTGCCGAAGACAGTGTAAGCAGCGTTCAAAATAGCTTCATATTTATCTCCGTGCATTTCACCCATCTTTGCACCTCCTGAAACCATGATTGAAGCACGCAGTTATTCCCTAGAGCGATCTCCAGCCCCGTGTTCAGAGTATAAAGAAAATGCCTGCAAGCGCGACCAATCCTCCGAAAATAGAGCTAATACTATTCACCCGATCATTGCTCATCCAATGCCAGCCTCGCATATAAACTGTCGTTTGTCCACAATGTGTGTCTACTTCTACTTCCCGCTTGCAAACTGGGCAGGAGCGCATCAATTGCACCGTAGCACCAAGATAAGAATCAGCAAAAGCTCCGGCACTGCCGGATATTCCCCCAATCAGTGCCCACAGCCATAACGGCAATTCCGGCATTCCTACGGTGTGTCCAAAGCCCCATGCTCCAATACCGATCAGTATGCCACCAGCCAAGGCCGCAGCCGTTCCTAATACAGATACTCCTCCTGAGGTTCCGGGTGCCAGCACCTTCCCGGTAAGCACCGAACGAGGCGGCTTACGACTCAGGCTTCCAAATTCTGTTGCCCACGTATCGGAGGTGACCGTAGCCATAACACCGACAAATGCCAGTTGCCAGGCAACATGAGGCCATATCGCATAACCTAGGCATAGCAGCATGCCTAATCCCCCATTAGCCCATACTTGCCCTGCATCCCGATTGCCTGTTTTGGCATACGATTTTTCGAGCTCAGCCTTGCGTTCCTTTTTGAACCTCGACAATAGGGTGGACGTGATAAAGAATAAGAGCAATGTACCAAACCAAAACAGGTTGCCCGCCCCATAATACACAGTTCCCATCAGTACAGCCGCAGCAAAGCCGGATAAGGTTAAAGATTTTTTATAAAATGCAGCCCCCGCTACCACAGCAGCGGAAAGCAATCCGATGATCCAGTCCATGATATACCCCCGCATTTGAGATGAATCTCTGTTTTTCGCTTGTAGTTCTGTATATCATTGTACAATGCTGTACGCTTATATAAAAGCCGTGCTCCATGCTTTCGCACAGGACACGGCCTTCACAAGACTTTTTTAAGTATCTTTATTATTGCCACTGTAGATTTAGCCGATGGTGAAGCTTCCCTGACGCTCACTCCCCCAGTAAAGCTCAAAGTGGTCCCCGCTCGTTGTAGGCCCTACACCCGCCGGAGTGCCAGTAAAAATAATATCTCCCTTACCTAGTCCATATTGAGTCGCTATATATTCAACGATGTGCTGGATGGAAAAGATCATGTCCTTGACATGCCCACGCTGCACCTCTTGTCCATTTTTGAATAAGGAAAAATCCTGCTGCTCCAGCACGTCCAAGCTCTCCAAAGGCAAGAACGGTGTCACAGGTGCAGACGATTTAAAGCCTTTGGCAGCAGTCCACGGGTGGCCTTTTTTCTTGAGCGTACTTTGTACATCACGCAGGGTAAAATCAATGCCAAATGCAAAAGCGTTCAGACACACATCTGCGGTCATGCCTGGTTCGTAGTTACGGCCTACAGCGACAACCAGTTCAGTCTCAAAATGAATATCTCCCTTACCTTGAGGAAGCTCCAGCGTAGCACCATCCAGCGGCACAACCGCATGAGACGGCTTCAAGAAAATCATCGGCTCTGTGGGAACCTCATTCCCCAGTTCCTCCGCATGCAACTTATAATTGCGTCCGACACAATAAACATTACGAATTTCTACGTTCATTACGATCCGTCACCCTTCCGCGTATGTAGTCCAATTGATTAACGAATAAGTTTACGTATATAGTGCCACATCCGGGACTTAGAAAGCAAAAAAACCTGCTCCCAGCGATCCGGCCAATTAGTGCAAATCATCAATTCAGGATGTAATGAGGACAATCTCCGCATGATACGCCGGTCATCCACCGTCCACGCCATGACCGTAATACCCCTTCCGATCAGATCTTTCAAGAGCTTTCGGTCTATCCGTGGATAGCCAATAGATAAAAAAGAACATTGCAGATTTTCTAATTGCTTTGCCAAATCGTCTGGACGGGCATCGATAATCAGTCCAGTACGGATTTCGGGTGCCAGTTCTTTTGCTCGGCACAATGCCGCACGCTCAAAAGAGGTCAAGACCACCTCAGCCTCCATCCCCCTCATTATAATTTCACGTAGGACGGCTTTCTCTAGTCCGGGATACATATCACCAGCAGTTTTGAGCTCAATATTGAGCGATACACGCCCCTGGCACAAGTCAAGCACTTGGGCGAGGGAAGGAATAGGTTCCCCGTGATATTGTGCATTTTTCCAGCTACCTGCATCGAGTCGTTGCAATTGTTTCCAGTCTGCATCCTTTACTCGTCCCGTACCGTTTGTCGTCCGCTCCAGCGTAAAATCATGAAAGACCACAGGAACACCGTCCTTTGACAGCTGTACATCCAGTTCAATCCAGTGCACAAAAGGCTGTTCCAGCGCAAGCTTAAAAGCTACCATCGTGTTCTCGGGAGCAATTCCCGAGAAACCGCGGTGAGCCACGCACAAATGATCCATCTCGTTATGACCTCCATTCACAAAGGAGTCGTTCATACAATCGTTCCGTCCATGTCTATATTGACAATTTCTTTCTTACTGCTACTGAGCGCTTACCGTACCATCTACACCTATCGAGACATTACTTGGTGACAGTGCCGCTACTTTCTGCAAAATTTTGCTGGCCTCCACATCTTTCAATGGGATCGGTTGACCCAGCTCCGTCCGGTAAGGGGTCAGCTTCATCTTACAGTCCCCGTTTCGGGTACAGGTGGCCTGAAATATCGCTGTATCCCAAGTGGCTGGCACCGTTGATTTAGAAAAAATAAAATTGCCTGTGCTGTATGCAATCCATTTGCCTTTATATTGCTCCATCCCTTGCAGCACATGAGGATGCCCGCCAATGACCAGATCGGCCCCAGCATCAATAAAAGCATGAGATAACTCCGTTTGATGGGGTTCAAGTGTAGTTGCCCGCTCCTTGCCCCAATGGGCAACCACAATCACCAAATCAGCCTGATTTCGTGCCTCACGAATGGACTTTACGATAGCGGTCGAATCATAAGCCCCTGCTACACCTGGCTGTTTGGCACTCGCATTCCAGTTGGCTTCAGGCATGACACGTGTAGCCCCCAACAACGCAATTTTAATTCCGTTACGTTCAAAATAATGCGGCGCATACGCTTCTTTAGCATTGCGTCCAGCTCCAGCATGGGCTATACCCTTTTCATCCAAATATTTCAGGGTATCCAGTAATCCGCTTGTCCCCTGATCCAAAATATGATTGTTGGCCAAATTTACAGCATCGACCCCTGCCGCTGCCATTGCAGTTAGCGCCTTAGGCGAAGATTTATACACATACGTTTTATTTAACGCACCGACGCCATTAGTAGTCACCGGTGTTTCCAGATTGGCAATCGTCAGATCGTCTTTATGAAACAAACTTCCGAGATATTGGTATGGAAAATCAAACCCGTTCTGCTCCAACCGCTGCTCAACTTTACCAGAGAACTGCACATCCCCTATGAAGTGAAGGATAACTGCTGGAGAATTCGCATCGTCCGTGTTTGATTTTATGACATCCTCCGTTCCCCTCTTCTCGGTGGGTGCATCATCGTTGTTTACATCCTTATTTGGCGAATCCTCCTGTGCTTGCCCGTCTTTCTCCGAAGATGATTTTTCTCCTGAAGAGCTGGCTTCGGAGGTATTGGTGTCGGGCGTTGTTACGGGACGACTGCTTGTGTCTGGAACAGTAGCGTCCTTCGTTTCATTAACATCTTCACTTCCTGAGGGAGTAGAATTCTCATCATTAGCAGACCCCGTTTGGATGTTCTTTTCAGTTTGCGAATACTTGGCGTTTTCCGCAAGAGAACCACTACTATCGTGTTCAAATATGTAATAATAACCGAAAAGTCCTACAATCATGAACAGCAAGACCAGATTCGTAATGATCCATGCCTTGCCTATTTTGGGTTTTCTTGCTCTCTTTCGACCTTCATTTCTCTGTGACCTGGGAGGGTACATACTTCACTCCTTCTATGCTATTCCATATACATGCATTCCTTATTAGCTGGCGACTTTTACACCTTCTCCATTATATATTAAATTTCTATATAAATAGAACCCCTCGCCTGGATCGCGAAGGGTTCATTATCGAACATTTATACCTGGACCTTAATGGCTTCCTGTTGTGCTGTGTGGACAGCCTTGGAGGCCCATTCCTTAGCCTGACGGATGCAGTCCGGCAAACCGATTGCATCATAGCCAGCGCCTAAAACGTACACCCCTGGCATCGCACTGCGTAGCTCTTCCCGCAGATTAGCTATAGCTTGTGGGTGCCCTAACGGGTATTGCGGCATGGAATTACGAAGACGTGTAATTTCCGTGAACAGCGGAGTTGCTGTAACTCCCATCATCTCTTTCAAATCCTTACGTACCACCGCAATCAGCTCATTATCCGGTAAGTCTACTGTTTCTTCAGCTCCTGCTCGCCCTACATAACAACGCAACAGCACCTTATCATCCGGGCTGGTATGTAGCCACTTGGCGGACGTCCAAGTACAAGCTGTGACACTACGTCCTTCTTTGCGAGGAACCAGAAAACCGGAGCCGTCAAAGACGTTCTCAATATCTTTTTTATCAAAGGCCATGACCACGTTCGCTACGGAGACGTAATTAACAGCTTCCAGTGCAGACACATTTACATGATCTCGCAATAGCGGCGCAGCAGCAAAATTGGGAGTCGTTACAAAAATATCATCTGCCTCCAGCGTCTCTCCATTGTCCAACATAACGCGATAGGGACTTCCTTTAGTTTCCGTTGTCTTTGTGAATTCTGTAACAGCAATTCCGGTGCGTAAATCACAGTCGTACAAATCATTCAGCAACGCATGCACCAAACTTTGCAAGCCTTGACGGAAGGTCAAAAAGGCGCTTTTTTTCGTACCCGTATGTGTTTCAGCTGGTTTTCGACCTGTCCTCATCCCGTGAATAAGGCTTCCGTATTGCTGCTCCACCTCTGCAAACTGTGGAAAAGTTGCCTGCAAACTTAGCGTCTTCATGTTGGCAGCATAGATTCCCGCCAGCAGTGGCTCGGTTACATTCTCCAGCACTTCTTTGCCCAGTCGGCGTTCAATAAAATCACCCAGCGCCTCATCTCCCGGTTCACGTCGAGGCGGAATGACAAAATCCATCATAGCCCGCATTTTTCCACCTAAAGAGATCAAGCCACTGCGTAAAAATGGTTTTAGCTCTGTTGGAATGCCCAGCACCAGCCCAGGAGGCATCGGATGAAGCTGACCTTCATGCAAAATATATGTCTTTTTAGCTTCAGGGTTCGTGCTTACCAGCTCATGGTCCAACTCTAACTCTTTTGCCAGATCTATCATAGCCGTTTTACGGGCCAGAAAGGAATCTGGCCCCTTTTCTATGACAAAACCATCTTTATGCAATGTTTCAATTTTTCCGCCTAGCGCGGAAGCTTTCTCCACCAGCGTAATTCGAGGTGTGTAGCCAGCTTCTTTGTACATTTTTCGTGTATAAAAAGCAGTGCTAAGCCCGGTCAAGCCTCCACCTACAATTACAATATTACGTAACTTTTGCTCCATTATGTCCTCATCCCTTTTTCCATTGGTCTATGATGACATCACTAAGCGTCTCCATATACAGTGGGTCACTGTTGAGTGAATCAATACGCTGAAAACGCATATCCAATTCTTTCGCCAAAGCCTGTGCTTCAATATCCAGGTCGTATAACACCTCTAAGTGATCAGAAACAAAGCCAACTGGCGCAGCCAGCACATACTCCACTTGCTCTTCCTTAAGACTGTGCATGGTATCCAAAATATCTGGTCCCAGCCACGGTTCAGCTGTACGGCCGGCACTTTGCCACGTAAACTGCCAGTTGGTAATTCCCGCCTTATCCGCAACAGCCTGCGAAGTTGCCATTAACTGCTCCACATATGGATCACCCATAGCCAAAATCCGCTCAGGCAAGCTATGCGCACTGAACAGAACACGAACCTCGTCCCGCTTGGCTCCCGCTTCTTCAAAAAGCGCCAGTTTTGCGTTCACACGCTCAGTCAGCGTCTTGATCAGCTTGGGATGAAGATAATAGCTCTCCACAAACGATATGGCCAGATCCAATTCCTGTGCCTTAGCCTGTGCACGCTTGATATAAGAGCCTACACTCATAACGGAATAATGCGGAGCCAGCACGACACCCACCGCCGTACGAATGCCATCTTGCACCATCGCTTCGATACCGTCCTCAATAAACGGCTTGGCGTGTTTGAGCCCCTGATAACAGACAAATTCTATGTCCGGGTTGCGATTTTCCTGATTTAAGGTTTCCTGCAAGTTGTGGACCTGTCGATCTGTATTCTGACGCAACGGAAACACGCCACCCACAATGGCTTCGTAGCGATCTTTTAATTCTTTTAACTGCTCCGGCGAGGGAGCATGACCACGGCGAATATGTGTATAATACGCTTCAACCTGGTCCAGACTCTCCGGCGTCCCGTAGGACATGACCAGTACACCCACTTTGGTTTTCATTAGCAGATCCCTCTTATCTTTTCTAGTTGTGTTCATTTTTTGACAAAACAGAGCGAGAATACTCATGTACATAATCGGTAAGCTCTCTTAGCTTATCTAGCGAGGCTTCAGGAAATAAGCCGTGACCGAGATTGAAAATATAGCCCGGCTCCAGAATGCCTTCATCTACAATTTTTTTTGCATACTGCTTGATCACATTCATCGGCGCAGTAAGCACATAAGGGTCCAAATTGCCCTGCACTCCAAAACTGTTACCCAAGCGACGACGGCCTTCAGGTATACTTACCCGCCAGTCCAGTCCAATCACATCGGCTTTTACCCCGCTCAAATGCGGAAGCAATTCACCAGAGCTTACGCCCGGAAAATAAATTTTAGGCACATTCAGATCAGATAACTCATGGAAAATACGTACAATGGTCGGCAACACAAAAGTTTGAAAATCATAAGGCGAAAGTGCACCTACCCAGCTATCAAACAATTGAAAAGCCTTGCCACCGTTAGCGATATGGGCCCGCACGTATGTAATAACCATATCCCCTAGCTTATCCATCAAACGATGCCATAGTTCAGGCTCTCCATACATCATCGCTTTGGTGCGAATATATCCCTTGGAGGGTCTTCCTTCTATTAAATAGCTGGCAATAGTAAAAGGCGCTCCAGCAAACGTGATCAATGGCACGTTCAACTCACGGTCTAAAATACGGATAGTTTCCAAAATATGACCCAAATCGCGTTCTACATCAATCGGACGCAAGTTGTCTACGTCTGCAGCTGTACGGATCGGATTATCAATAACCGGGCCAATATTTTTGACAATATCAAAATCAACCCCTAGCGAGGCTACCGGATTCATAATATCAGAATATAAAATTGCAGCGTCCACCCCAAGCTTGCGCACGGGCATCAACGTTACTTCTGCGGCCAACTCGGGCTGGCGGCAAATTTCAAGCAGCGTGTATTTTTCCTTAATTTTGCGATACTCAGGGTCATACCTTCCGGCCTGCCGCATGTACCATACGGGAATATGATCCACAGCTTGCTTGCGGCAAGCGCGGATAAAAGTATCATTGTAGGTCATGACTTCAGCCTCCAGTTCGAATCATAAATACTATATTTTATTATGCCCTTTTTCAAGAGTCGTAACAACCGCCGCTCTCAAACAAACCATGACAAACCCATGACATTTGGATAAAGTTTCAATGAAGTGTGCTATACTAGAGAAATGGCTTTTTTAAAGCTCCGGGAAAGTTATACATGAATAAGTACCTTTACAACAGGATGAGAATGGCAGAAAGGAAGTGAAAGCACATTGAAAACGTGGGAGACGTGGAAAATCAATCTCATTGTGCTTTGGTTCGGTCAGTTTCTGGTCAATGCGGGAATTACAATGATTACTCCGTTCCTTGCCCTATATTTGGCTCAAGACCTCCATGTGAAGGGCGAGCACGATATAGGACTGTGGGCAGGAGTTATTTTTGCAGCTAACTTTTTGACCTCGTTTATATTTCAGCCATTATGGGGTAAGCTGGCCGACCGATATGGACGTAAAGTCATGCTGCTTCGCTCAGGCTTCGGCATGGCCCTGGTCATCGGATGTATGGGTTTGGTCACCCACCCATGGCAGCTGCTAGCGCTTCGCCTGCTAAACGGTACAATTTCGGGTTTCAACCCGGCTTCTATTTCCCTAGTGTCGGGTACCACTCCCAAAGAGCGAACCGGCTTTGCTATGGGAATTATGCAGTCCGGTCAAATGGCTGGCACAATTCTCGGCCCTTTGCTAGGCGGATTTTTGGCTGACTGGGTCGGGTTCAGACCGATCTTTTACATTACAGGAGCTCTTATTTTCCTAGCCTCTCTAATGGCAATGTTTTTGGTTAAAGAAAATTTCAGCAAAGCGGAGGCCGCGCGAATTCCACAAATTTCGGTTCTTGCCGGATTAAAGGAGCTAAGCCATACGCCCCAGCTTCCGGCTTTGTTCACCGTGACATTCTTACTCCAGTTTGCCATGATCAGTACAGTTTCTCTGCTACCTTTGTATGTGCAAAAGCTATATGGCTCGGCAGAAGGAATTGCACTGGTTGCCGGATTCGTTACCGCTATTACAGGCGTATCGAATATGGTAGCCGCACCGCTCCTTGGACGATTAAGTGACAAAATAGGAGCACACAAGATCTTGACCATTGCACTACTCGGAACGGCGATTATGCTCATTCCGCAAGCTTTTGTCAATGAAGTATGGCAGCTTGTCATTATCCGTTTTTTCATGGGTGTGTTTATGGGCGGTCTGCTACCAAGCGTAAATGCGCTGATTCGCACCTATACACCGGAAGGAATGGAAAGCCGCTCTTTCGGTTTCAATACCAGTTCGCTGGCGCTCGGGAATATGCTGGGTGCGGTCATTGGCGGAGTGCTTTCCGGATTTATCGGCATCGAAGGACTGTTCATCATGTCTGGTGTGCTGCTGATTGTCAATATAATCTGGGTACGTATGAAGCTTTTTGATCGTAAGGCTACGCCCCATTTCAGGTAAGACAACCTTCGGGTAGGACAGCCTGTCTTAACAGACAAGAACCTCCGCTCCACGCTGTGGATAAGGAGGTTCTTTTTGGTATAGCTACATTCAAGGGACGCCCGTTACTTCACTCGTGCCAACGCCAAACCATCATAAGCCGGCAAAAGCGTACTGACTAGCCGTGGATCCGTTGCTATCGTTTCGTTAAAACGTCTCACGGCCTGTACGGCAGGTCCGTTCTTGTCGGTGTTCAGTGTGCGTCCCCGAAGAAAACAGTTATCTCCGGCAATTATAGCGCCTGGATTGGCCAGTGCAATCGCATACTCCAGATACACTGGGTAATTTTCCTTATCCGCATCAATGAAAAAAAAGTCAAAAGTCTTTCCTTCTTCCTGAAGCTTCTTCAGGCTGTCCGCTGCGGGTCCAATACGATACTCGACACGATCACCGTAGCCATTGTTTTTCATATGTTGATGAGCCAGCGCAGCGTACGCTTCTTTCAGCTCCAGGGACACGATGCGACCTTTCTCTCCCAGCCCACGGGCCAGGCATAATCCACTGTATCCTCCTAATGCTCCGATCTCCAGTACCTGCTGTGCACCAGAGACTTCAATGAGAAAGGTCAACAGCTTTCCATAGGGATGAGCAACCGATACCTCCGGCATCCCTTCTTTAACAATAGCCTCCCTAATACTGCGCAGCGCTTCATCCTCCTGTACCAGCTGGTCTACATATTGTTCAGGTGTCATATTGGGTGTGATTTCCACGTTTCATCTCTCCTTCTTGCTTTATCATAACGCAGGTTGGACACGGTGTCCTTCGTAAATTATTTGCCTTAACGATTTGTCTCTTCGAGTACAATGACCTATACTATAGGGATTGAACCAAGCTTACATGATTATGAGACGGAGTGAATACGTTTAATGACTCAACTGCAACTAATTGCAACTGCGCCGATGGGACTGGAAGCCGTTGTGGCCCGAGAACTCAGAGAACTGGGGTACACGGATCTGACCGTCGAGAATGGCCGCGTCGTTTTTTCCGGAGATTATAAGGATATATGCCGATGCAACCTGTGGCTTCGCACATCTGACCGCGTTCTTATTAAAATGGGCGAATTTGCTGCAACTACCTTCGACGAGCTGTTTGAGGGTACCAAAGCATTGCCTTGGCAGGATTGGATTCCTGTAGATGGTGAATTTCCCGTAGAGGGACGTTCACACAAATCACAGCTTAGTAGCGTACCAGCCAGTCAAGGAATCGTCAAGAAGGCGATTGTAGAAAAGCTCAAGGAAACCTACCATACAGACTGGTTTGCTGAAGATGGTCCTCGTTACGTCATTGAGGTCATCCTATTGAATGACCGTGCGCTGATAACGCTGGACACAACTGGTCCAGGACTGCACAAACGAGGCTACCGCAAGCTTGTTACAGAGGCGCCTCTCAAAGAAACAATGGCTTCCGCTCTTATTCAGCTTAGTCGGTGGAGCCCGGATCGACCATTCTATGACCCATGTTGCGGTTCCGGTACTTTATTGGTCGAAGCTGCTATGCAAGCCTGGAACATTGCTCCAGGCCTGAGACGTACCTTTAACTCGGAAGACTGGCCTGTCATTGGCAAAGAATTATGGAATCAGGCTCGCGACGAGGCGATGGATCTGACTCGTGATGACATTCCTTTTGAGATTGCAGGTAGCGATATCGACCCTAGCGCTATACAAGTTGCTGAAGCAGCTGTAAAGGCAGCAGGCTTTGCTAAAGACATCTCACTAAAGGTGCTGCCTGCCAGCAAGGTTAGACTTGAGGGCCAGTATGGTGTTATGATTACAAATCCACCTTACGGCGAAAGACTGAGCGAGCAAGCCGAGGTGGAAAAGCTGATCCGTACACTTGCACGCACGGCAGCCGAAATGAAGACTTGGTCCTTCTTTGCCATCAGCTCCACCAAGCAATTTGAGCATTATTGGGGCCGCAAAGCCGATAAGCGCCGTAAGCTGTTTAACGGCCGAATTGAATGCCAATACTATCAGTATCTGGGTCCTCTGCCTCCGCGCCGCAAAGATACTTCACCGTTGCAGTCCTAAATGTTCGAGCTATAGGCCAGGAAACGAACCCTTTGTTCGTTGTCCTGGCCTCATTTGTGCTGTATTTTCTTTACTTAATCATTGAAATGCGCAGGATGAGCGCTATAATAATTAAAGGCATTTCGGTTTTAACATTACGTTAATGTGTAGTTTATACTAGCCGAACATTTCTGCCGGAGGGGGTAAAGTGTTGGTTATTCGCACGACCAGTGCAAGACGCACTGGTAACATGTTCAGCAGACTGCTGCTGTCTCAATATTTCGGTTTAGTTCTGTTTTTTTTACTTATGATTGGCAAGCTTGTACTGATTCACTATAACCTGCATGCCCAAAATATTGACATGAATCCGCTGGATTATGTCATTGCTATTGGTTCCCTGTTGCTTGTAAGCTTTTGGACCTTGTGGCTGCCACGTCGCGGACGTTTGATTGCTCTTGTGGTGCTCGATATATTGCTCACCGCGCTCATTTATTCCGACATGGTTTATTATCGGTATTTCCAGGATTTCATTACGATTCCCGTTTTGCTTCAAGCTGGACAAGTTGATTCTCTGGGTGGAAGTATCGCATCTCTTATGTACTGGTGGGATATTTTCTTTTTTGCAGACTGGATTTTATTCATTCCGTATGTCATATTCGTAGCTTCCTTACGGCGTCGGTTTACAACGAATGATCATTACTTAGAAGCATCACGAAGCTCTTTCACTAAAAGATTTCTGCTTCGCTTCTCCAAGGGGGCATTGGCTTTCCTGATTGGCTATGTTTTGACATTTGGACCGATCAAAATATATACCTCCACTTGGGCAACCGGCATATTTGTCGGCAACTGGTGGTCAATGGCCTTGTACAACGTAACCGGATTGATCGGATTTCATGGATATGATATCTACCGCTACGGTCAGGATCATCTTGGGCCCCAGCCTACATTGGCTCAGGTGGAATCTGATAAGGATAAGGAATGGTTCAATCAACACCAGAATTTACTTCAGGTAAAAAATGACCTATACGGCAAGTATAAGGGAAAAAATGTGATGGTCATCCAAGCTGAAGCGTTCATGAACTTTTTTATCGGCAAACAGATCAACGGTCAAGCAATTACGCCTAACTTTGACAAACTGACGAAGGAAAGCATGTATTTTAATAATTATTTCCATCAAACTGCGCAGGGTCGTACTTCGGACGCGGACTTCTCTACCCACGCTTCGCTGCATCCGCTCCCTACGGGTTCTGTATTTATCCGTTATGCGGACCATAAATTCGATACGTTGCCTTCCATCTTGAAGGATACAGGTTATAGTCCTAATGCGTTTCACGTGTACGACAGCAGCTTCTGGAACCGTTACACGATGTATAAGGCGATGAACTACGACAAGTTCTACAGTAAAAAGGATTTTAAAATAGATGAGCCTCTGGGCTGGTCCCTGGGAGACAAATCCTTTTTTAGACAAACGCTCAACGATCTCACAACCGAAGTTAAGCAACCGTTCTACGCCTATATGGTCGGTATTTCGAGCCATCATCCGTACAACCTGTCACCTGACGCTGTAGATTTGGATGTTGGCGAGTTTGAAGGTACGATGTTCGGAGACTACCTAAAATCCGTCCATTATGTGGATGAGGCTTTGGGTGAATTGGTAGATCAGATGAAAAAAGACGGATTGTGGGATAATACGATCCTGATGTTCTACGGGGATCACGACAATTCCATTAAAGACAAAGCACTGTATGAAAAGTTTTTAGGCAAGCCTCTTACAGATCTGGACATGCAGAAAATCATGAATCAGGTGCCATTACTTGTGCATCTTCCTGACGGAAGCCAGGCAGGCACGTATACAGAACCGGCAGGACAGCTGGATCTGACGCCTTCCGTAATGCATCTACTTGGGATTTCTACAAAACCATATCATTTTATGGGTAACGATCTGTTTAGTGGAAAACCTCGTATGGTTGTGCTGCGTACTGGCGCTTTCACGGATGGACGAGTGTACTACATTCCATCTGAGGACGGTACATTCTCCAAGGGAACCTGTTACAATCTGAGTACAGGTCAACCTACAGATGTGAATGCCTGCGGACCAGGCTATACTGAGGCTCTCAATCGATTAAAGATATCCGATCAGGTCATCACATACGATCTTATTCGCGAATGGGAGACTGAAGCAAAGAAGTAACAAGGATATCGATTGCATAACTACCTGATATATAACAAAAATCCCGATCCATCGCTTGTTAGGGCTGTGGATCGGGATTTTTGTGTTGACAGTCATTTGACTGCGCTTGTTACCATTAACAAATACTCAGGAACGCAACGTTTTTTTAGCCTGATCAAGACGCTGTACCTCTTCACCAAGCATTTCCTCAGCAACTTCTACTGCATCGTCACCAAGGCTATCCTTTGCCTGCTGTATAGCATGCTCCGCATGAGTGCGAGATTGCTCCGCTTGCTCAATCAGCTGTTCAGCCGGATGTGACAATGCCTGAGACACGGCATTGTGGAGCTTGTCCACCGAGTTTTGTGTTTGAGCTTCGACACTGTGATTGTCGAGATTGGAATCATATTGGGCCATGAGTTACTCCTCCTTCTGGGCATGGTCTACATTCATTAGCATGGATCAGAAGGAGGGGAACTATTCAAAAGGTGCCAACGATGCGCACTCGAACTATTTTATAAAGCGTGCAGCCTTCTCTAATACTTCATCCTCTGTGGCCGCACTCACATAACGTCCGTTCACATACACAAACGCCCGTTTTCCACAAGGACCGCAATACGATTTGCAACCGATTTTGATCTCCGCATCGGGTGCCATCTTTTTCAACTTAGGCAAGATCGTTTTTAAGCGGATATGATTGCACTCATCACATACGCGAATATCATTAGCCATCTGTCATCCCTCCGAGCTCCGGCTTAGTGGTCGCCGTGATTACCTTGGGAAGGGTTAGTAATAACAAATCCTTCTTCGGGGAAGTACAAGTAATCAATTTTTACACCATCCAGCAACGGCTGACCGCTTTCCAAAATTACATCGATGCCTTTATCTGTAGATACAACAGTATCTGTTTCCTTAGGCGTGTCCAAATCGAGCCCGTAATGAGCATGATCTCCATGAGCATGAGTAATAACAACACGCAGGCTCTTCCCTTGGTTCTCTTCCTTATCCAGTTCAAGCTTCAATACTTTAGCTGCATTACGAGTAATTTTGCAGTTCATTAAACTTCATCTCCTTCATATTCATTAAATGAAATGTGGTTCAATGGATACATAAACCACACCACACAACCTAGCGGATAAAATCAACAATTCCAATAATTAGCCCTCTCCTTGATAAAAAGAAGTTGTGCAGCATAGCACAAGGCAATATTCCTATTGTAAAGAAAATCGCAAAAAATCGCAATCACGAAAATCATAAGCTTACATCTAACGGACACGTACGTGCTGTTTTTCAAGCATATCGGGATATTTTCGTTCAGCACGGGTGACGAACCAATTCATAAGCAATAACGTCACACCAATATCGTCGATGGGCATAAATGGCATGACATCAGGTAGTATCCAATAGAGCAATACAGGCACCGCAAAAAGTAATTTTTCACCCAATGGAATCCTCGAAGAGGTAATCAATCGGGGGATACGACGAAATACATGTGACCACTGACGGAGAGATAGTAGTCTTTTCCACTTCATAGGTTGTTCACTCCATTTCCAATGCTCCTAAGTATATATACCCTATTGAAGGGACATGTAAAGAGGAACACTTGTAAAAAACGTGCTCCTCCTAATACGCGCAAATGAATCAATACGTTTCAGCAGGTCCGATCTGTTACCATGACAGCACCGTCGCCATTAACATGCCTACTTCTGCTGCAATATCATCATAATCCCGCATAGGCAGCGGATTTACGCCTAGACCGACTTCAACGGTAAATCCCGGTTTACCAAACCGTTGTATAAACCAATCCTTATACCCGGCATCGCTTCCCCCCAGCTTTACCGCCCGATACCCTGTTGCAGCAGCCAGCTGTAATGCCCAATCTCGGCTCTCCTTAGGCTCCAGATCCCGGTAATTCCAATAGATTTCCTGTCCTTGGCTGTGTATGGATAATACCATGTCGAACTGTTCGCGCTCCGTTAAATCCGCAAGGGCCTTGGACTCTGGCTCAGACAAAGGTGCAGGTCCTGCGTAATCTCGTCGAGACGGACCTGTTTTACCGCGTCTGCGCACCTCTTCCTCCCAATACGCCGGAAACTGATCGTTGAGGTCGACACCGCGAATATTGGCCTTCCAGCCGCGGTAATCAGCACGTCCTTCATTCCACTTTCTGAGTTCATGATACAGCGGATGAGTTGGGAGTATACCCTGTTGCACCAGTTCTACTCCATCCGGATTGACCATCGGTACCACCCATAAGGATGTATGTTCCATTAATTTCATCGGCGAGCCCGCATACACCCATTGAGAATTCCCAGCAAGTTCTCCAGACCCATTAATCCCTTGTGCATATTGTTCTATAAAACGCAGCAAACAAGGCGTCGTCAGCCATTCGTTAGCATGTACAGAAGCGTTGGCATGAATTTTCCTCGTTCCCTGCCCAATCCGTATATAAGGGATATCCTTCCCCATGACACTGGTGCCAATGCTGCCAACTTCAATAAACGGATATTTGTGGGCCAATGCCTCCAGGTCTTCCTTTAAATCTTCATAACTGTACTCTCCACGTAACCGTACAATCTGATCCTGATAGTCATCAGGAATGATAATTATCTTTCCTTCCACAAAATCATGCTCCGCAAGCCTCGAATTAGCAAGCCGCAGCTCATCAAGCTCTACACCGAACTGTTTGGCAATCTGCCTTGCATTCTCCCCAGGCTGAATAACGTATTTACGATCCGTAGACGGACGAATATATAGCAATTGACCACAAATCAGATAGGGTTGCGTGGCGGCCCACGGATTATCTGCGATCAAAGTATCCGCCGATAGTTTAAAAGCCGAGGCGACCCGGTGCAATGTATCTCCTTTTTGAACGAT
Source organism: Paenibacillus sp. lzh-N1 (assembly GCF_002872435.1). Taxonomy (NCBI): domain Bacteria; kingdom Bacillati; phylum Bacillota; class Bacilli; order Caryophanales; family Paenibacillaceae; genus Paenibacillus; species Paenibacillus sp. lzh-N1. Next base: position 5,496,283 of record NZ_CP025696.1, read on the forward strand.
ATATTCCCTCATCTTACTACGCCCCTTCCATCTGCCTTACTGCATGTTATGCAGACGCTGCGTGTCTTGATGTAGCGAAAAGCAAAACAACCAACTCCTTTTGTCCAATGACAAAAAAGTTGGTTGTCTCGTTAATCCAGATGAGTGACTTGCCAGACAACAGGCGTTTGCCGAATCTGCTCCCCAAGCCACTGTGCGGCAATGCGCTGGAACAACTCTGGATCGCCGGAACAAAAAAGCTGATGCACCGGCGTTTCGTCCCCGGCCTCTAACTTGCCCTTGTTATACAAAATGGTACTCGTCTCTCGTGCAGTTTCATCTGCCGAGCTAATAAGCTTCACCGCAGGACCCATGACTTCCTGAATCGTTTCCCTCAAAAAAGGATAATGCGTACACCCAAGAATCAGACAATCAATCGGATACGTTTGAATAGGCCTCAATGATTCCTCCACAACCTGCGATGTCGTCTTGGAGCGGAACAACCCTTGTTCCACCAAAGGCACAAGTGCAGGGCACGCATGACTCACCACGTCTACATAGGGAGACAACTGCTTGAGCGCAGTTGTATATGCTCCGCTTCGAATCGTACCGACAGTTCCGATCACCCCGACATACCCGGTAGCGGTCGCACTGATCGCAGCACGAGCCCCAGGGTGGATAACTCCGATCACCGGAATGGATACCTTTTGGCTTATATACTCCAATGCCGCAGCCGTTGCTGTGTTACAAGCAATAATAATGACTTTCGGATTAAACTGAATCAGAAAATCAACCATTTGCTCTGTAAATTTTTTAACCTCTTCCGATGGTCGGGGACCATACGGGGTGCGCGCAGTGTCTCCAAAATAAATAATTTTTTCCCGCGGAAGCTGACGCATGACTTCTTTAACAACCGTCAAACCTCCTACACCGGAATCCAATATTGCAATCGCTTGCTGCACGTACACACCGCTTCCTTTTTTGTTTAAATATGAGTTGTTTCATCTCGGAAATCTTTCTGCTGCTACATAACTTATGTCGTATTAGCGTAAAAGGTACCCCAAAAGATTACCCTAAAACGAGGAAGCGATCAACAAAAAGGCTTCACCCCAACGGGAGAAGCCACAAACTCAAGCTATAGCCAGTTGTTTCACCTACGATATACAGACAGTTACAAAGCATCTTCTTCCGTATTCTCTTGAACAGGCACGGATGAAATGCCAACCTTTGAAGCAATATCACTCTTTTTACGCCATTGACCTAATTCATGAATGACGGCTGAAGCTGTCTCCTTAATTTTGTCAGTATACTCGATGGAAGTATCTGAAATTTTCCCCGCAAGCTCGTGTCCCTTATCACTCACGTGACGTGCCTGGTCTGTAATATCCTGACGCAGCTCGCGACCTGACTTAGGAGCAAATAACAACGCAGCAACCGAACCAGCAATGCTGCCTACCAACGCGCCACGGATAAAGCTTTTGCAGTTCTCTTTCATATTCATCTCTCCCTTATGCCCGGGCGAATGCCCATCTGTTAATGCATTATAAGCATGGAGAGCCTGTCATGATACAGAGAACAAGCCAGAAAATTTCTACTTATTTTTGGAGCGGATACGATACAAGCAGCAACGACCTCCATCCGCCAAACAATCCTCACGGACAACCTCGGCATCAAGCAGCTCCTCAAACATTTGCTGTTCGCATTCACAAGCCTTGCGGTAACGATTGGCGATCTGAGAGATCGGACAATTGTATTCCATAATAGAGTAACTGCCATCCTCTTCCTCACGCCACTCTGCCATATAGCCTGAAGCGTTCTGGATGCCCGAAAGCTTTTCCACACGTGAAGCTAGTGTAGACTCACTCTCTATGTGAGGGGCGTAGCGCTTCATCATTTTACGTTTTCTACCATCAAATAACGAGTGTACAGCTTCCATTCCCTGCTCTTCATCCAGCTCCTCTAACAGTTCCAATAACAGGTGATCATAATTACGAGGAAACTGCTCGCTTCCCTGATCGCTCAGGCTGTACAAAAACGTTGGGCGTCCCATCGCCTGTCTCAGGATCGTAGCCACAATCAGGCCATCCTGCTCCATTAATTTGAGATGCCTGCGCACCCCCATTTCGGTAATGCCCAATTGAGCTGCCAAGCTTCCGACGCCCACAGGTCCCTGGGTTTTCAACAGTGTCAAGATCATGCGCCTAGTGGGCATTTCGGGTACGATATACTTATCCGTCACTTTTGCCTTTACACTCCCTCGGGCTGAGGACCCAATTCCTTATTTAAATAATCGTGCACGTTAGATACAAAAAGCTCCAGCAACCCAGGCAGCTTAGGTGTAAGTGGGTGAAGGCTTGTCCTGTCCCAATGGAAATACTCCTGTACTAAGGGTTTACGTAAGGCTACCAGCTCTAATAGTGAATGAAATACGGTATCATCCAATACACCTTCCTCATGAATGATACCGATAATGTCCTCATAGCTACTGGCGTCACGCATAATAAAACCGTCGATGATATAGCTTCCTACGTCCGTTACCGTCTCAATGGCCAGATGAAGGCAGCGCTCCTGCACTAGCCCCTGCAACAGATCGCCGTTCCAGGCGGCGGATGTCTGGCGAAGTCCGGCGACAATGTCGGGAACAGCCCCTAGTCGAAGCTCAATTTGTTCCCGGTTGACATAATACAAAGTTCTGCACCTCCAGTAACCGCTTTAGATTTCATAATCAACTGCGATAGATACATCCTTCACTTCATTCATGTGTACAATAATTTCCTGATGCACAGGGTGTACCTGATACGTTTGCAAGTCTTCCAGTGTTTCGACCACAGCGGTAAGAGAAATATCATAAGAACGTTCCGAACGAATCACATCCGTACCTACTTCTAGCGACAGCAGCTCTTTGATCTTGCCATTCATGCTGCGCAATATAGATGCCGTATGTTCTATGCTTTCAGGAGAGCGATCTTTCAATTTGAACAAAACAATATGTTTAATCATGCGTATAGGCTCCTTATCTTAAAAATGTTCTCTTGAAAATTTTATCATAACGCCCCACATACGGAAAGAAACTTTGTGATCTTAACGATCTTTTCCACCATTTTTACCATCAGACTCCTTGTCCTTTAATAGGGCAAAAAAATTCTTAAGCTTCGGTGGAAGCGGCAGACCCATTCGTGAACAGTTTTCCGTAATTGAGATCAATTCGTTGGATAAATAGAAATACGTTGCCGCCCCTTTCATGATTTCCGTACCCATCAGGAGATCCACATGATGCGCCAAAGAAATCACCATGAGCATTAAAGCCTTTCTCGCCAACCCCCAAAAGCCGGCTTTACTGCTTAACCCTTGCCCAGTCTTCACGGCGGCGGCGACTCCAGTTACATAATCAACAGCCATGGCAACCGTGAATAGCACCATAAGCTGATTCCAGCCGCCAAAGGCAAACGTAATAATCGCTCCTGCGGTGGCACAAATCATACTAAACATACTCGGATTAATATTCATACCTGCTCCTCCTCTCGGGGCGGTTATTGTAATATATGCAGCGACGTGGTCACCCGTAAAGTCATATGACCTGTACGTAGATATGAATTCATAGATTCATATAAAACGAGCTGTGAATTTCACCATTTTCGAGCAAATAATAAAAGCACCCTCAAAGCCCCATAAAGGAGCGATAAAGATGCCTTACTTATTTTTAGGGCAATATAATAATTGTCTATCTATTTTATCCATGACATTTGGTTTTTGCTTATCATTTATATAAAAAACAGGCTACCCTCTATCAAAAAAATCGAAGTAGGGTAGCCTGCTTTCCTTTCAAGTTTATTCTATTAACGGTGATCATTCCAAAAATTAAGCGGAGTCAGCTTATCATTCAACGGCTCGAACGAATATCCTTCTTTCTGCAAGGCCGCCATAATTTGTGGAAGCACCTTGATCGTAGATGGCTTATCATGCATAAGAACGACTGGTGTTCTGCCTTGCTTTTTCAGTCTCTTAATATCACTGAGGACCGTCTGTACAAAATGCTGTGGATTTTTAGTATAACGCCAATCATTCGAATCTATGTTCCAGTCCCAAATATGATAGCCTGCACCCGTCAGTTGATCACGGTATGCTTTCTTCAAATATGGTTTGCTGCCATAAGGTGTACGAATCAAAGAAGTGCGTTTCCCTGTGGCCTTAAATAAAATATCGTTATCCTGATTCATCTCTGCCAATGCTGCTGCCGGGGATGCATAGATCTTTTTCACCTGATGTGTCATCCCATGTAGGCCCAAACCATGCCCTGCGTCTACCATTCTCTTCATCACTGCGCTATGTTGGCGAATTTCAGGCCCCAGCATGAAGAACGTAGCTTTGGCATTATATTTGTCCAAAATATCCAGCAGCTGCGACGTATGCGCTGTAGGACCATCATCGAAGCTCAAATAAATGGTTCGGCTGGAAGGCTTGGCATTTCCCGTATTGCCTGTATTGCTGGCTTTGTCTGGCTTGGCGGCTACGTACTGTTTAATTTCTGCTGCAAATGTATTCAAGAACTGAGAATCAGACAAACTAGCATTTGCATTCTGAATTCGATACACATTACTCGAAGGAATCGTAATAGTGAAGCCAAACGCATCGGTCAAAGTGCGAATCGGCACCATCGTACGTCCTCCACGCTCAAACACATCACCTTTGTTCAAATCCAGCGTAAAGCTGCGATTATGTCCAGTCAGCACCAATGTATTTCCATTGGCAGAAGTAGAAATGCCCATCTTTTGCCCTAATGTCACGATAGGAACATACAACTTATCATTTTCCATTACAGGCTTAATCGTATTCGAATCTAGCAAAACATCATTGACACCAAGTAAAGGAGCCTGCGCTTGTGCACTCGCTGTATTCGTATGTATACCCAGCAAACCCAAACAACAGATTACCATCAAGCATACAGCCATCCATTTTACTTTTAAAAGCTTCATTCATTACACCATCCTGTGCTGTATTTTATAATGTGCGGGAGCTATCTCTAGCTTGTCTATGAAGTTATACAGACATGACGATATAGACATGGCAATATAGACATTCACTCAACATAAAGAACATAAACGCATCTCAACCGACTGAACCGGACGTCTTTTGGCCCCCTATACATATTAATAGATTACCAGACTATAGTAGGTAAATATAGTAAAACAATTTGAAAACAATCTCGCAACCCCCCTGCCAGAGAAAGTTACAAAGTTGTGAATAAATCGACTGTGTTTAGAAGAATTCAAGGGGTAGTAGATTCTTTTGATGGAGCCTAGAGCCTACTGGAAGGAAATGAAGGTAAGGTGCTTGGAGATAGATACAGTGATATCTGTATTTACTTGGTTTGGTATTAGGGGGTGATATAAAAGAAAGCTTAGTGGATTGCCGCTTCCCAAGGTCTTTCCATATTGCCTATTCTATTAATGATACCTCAAACCTCTTTTTAACTTTATCCAGATAATTAGCAAGAAACAAATTCTTATTTGTAAATCCTAAAAAATATTCATAGTCATCCTCATCACTAGACGGATAATATTCCTGATGGAATAAAACATTGAAATGTTGTTTAAAATCTGAATCCTTTTTTAAGACAATACATCTAAATAAATGATCAATTTCAATTGCTTTAATAATATCTTCTTTTTGCATCACTGAAAACCACATTATTTTCGGCGGTGTCTGGTTCGGTTCATTCCAATGAGGTATAGATTCCTTCCATGGCAACACCCACTCAGAATTCACAAAAACACATCTCTCTGAGATAAAATTCTGTGTATTCACATCAAATAAATTCATGTTCCTTTCGTAAAAGGAAAATAATACAATTGAATCCTTTTCAATGAATAACCTTATCAAGTCAGCAATATTCTCCGTTGACATATTATGCTTAATCACACCATAAGGCCGTTTAAGATTTATTTCCAAATTCATCATCCTATTCATTTGAATTAATAGTGATCCGGTGTAGTTTAACCTGTCATAGGGTCAATATATTGAAATTATTGGAACATTTGGTCAGGATCATAGATTTATTATCAGTCAAGAAGTAATAATAAAAAAGATCATAACACGAAACTATCTGGTATAGTGTACAGGCGTATTAGAGAAAAATTAAACGGGAGTAAGGAGGAGTAATTTTGTTAGACTTAGCGCCCAATTCATTCGGCACTGGGCGGGGGTAAAAATAAAGACCTTGAGATGATGTACTCTCAAGGTCTTTCTCTTATCCAAACTTTTTGTTGAGTCCCATTACTTACCATTCATATTCATTAGCTTTCTCTTCTCATCTAACCATTCATCTTCTCTTCTCACCCATTCTTCAGGACTTAATTTTTCGTCCGTCCAAAACGTAGAAGAGTCCACAGCATTACCATCTTTATCGGTTGCAATAACCGATGTCCTACTTTTACCGAAAACCAAATTGGGACAAATTTGATGACCATCTTGGTTGTAAGTTAAACAGTGAACACCTATATTTCCCTTACAGCATTTTGAACCATGATTCTCTTCATTGTCTTTATAGAAACAACTTGCCTCTAGAACAATATGTTTCCATCCCATAAGACTCCTCCTTACACTCAAAAAGCAGCCTTTAATTCCCTAATGACGGCCTTGTAGTCGTGGTTGTTTATTCCAAGCCACTCATTTACACCGTTTTCTCGAATTATTCCATAAGCCCAAAAGAACCTTCGATCAGGGAGACACATACTTTCTACCACTTGGAGCACCATTTAGGTGCTCGAAATTCAGACTTGGATGCTCCGGATTCTCCTTGAATTGCTTAAAAGCTGCATCCGCTTTTTCTTGTATATTTTTTAGCAAGTTTATTATACGTTGTTAATTTCTTTACTCTTAATACTGGTGTATCCACACGCACCTATATTATGAACCCAAATATTAAGGTCACTTACAAAGTAGGTATGGTACTCATCAACCGTCATGTTGTAAACCGTGACGTGCTTGTGTTCCACTTTAATGCTGTCTATCTTGAGTGTATTCCCGTTACTCTGAACAAGCAAGTCACCGATTTTAAGATCTTTGACGAACTTCCATCCCTTGCCTTCCACATAGAAAGGATGATTGAAGGTCGATTCAATGACTTGGTTACCCACTTTAATTTGGTAAATCTCATCCGTCTTGTGATAAACGTAGCCGTAACCTCTTTATAAGCTACCTTACCCGTTGCCTCATCTTTGGAAAGAATCCTATCTCCGACCTCAACGTCTTCGATATTCTTCTCCCTTTCGTCTGTTTGAACCTTCGTACCTGCTGTAAAGCAATTACATTCTCCATACCATTACCTTAATCATATAGCGCAAAAACCCACTTTTCTCTCTGACATCCTCACAATCGTAAGAGAAGAACATATTACCTCTATTTCCACAAAAAATGTCACATTTTAATATATCGACACCTTAAATTTCCATTTTTATAGGTCAAATGGACCTTATTTTCCATAAACCGGTTAAGCCCATGGGATTAAAAGAAAATCAGGATAGGAGTCACTTGCAAAGCCCCCTTCGGGTATAGTAGTATGTGTTTAAAAAAAATCGGAGGGTATATGCCTAAACAACAAGACAAACATTCCATTCAGGCGTGGTCTCTGATCAATCGCAAATATTTGGGAAAAGGCGTGCGTGTCAAACGTTTTCGCAAACCAACACGCTGTCAAGTACGCAATCGCGTTCTGCTTGCCGTTTTGATGGCTAATGACATTAAACTGTCCCAACTTGCCGAGGAGCTTTCCATCTCCTCTCGCAGCGTCAGCGCGTGGGTATATGAAGGTCGTATTCCCGGCAACACTAATCTGGAAAAGACGTGTAACACACTTGGTTATCCGCACCATATTCTATTTAATGAAGAGGTTGTCCGGCGTTCACCGCTCATTTGTCAACCATCGCCGTCCCGTTTTATGAAACGGACTGTAACTCGTTCTCCAGTTAAAAACCGGATTTTGGCGGGTTTGTGCATGGTACATGATATTTCGGTGACTGATGTCAGTCATTGGATTGGCGTTCACCCCGGTACATTTCGGAAATGGTTGCATCAGGGTACCGTTCCTTCGCAAACTTTCCAGGATCAGGCGGAACAGTTTTTCCGTATTCCAAAATCCATTTTGTTTGCTGATGCCATGCTGAAAAAGTAAAAATGTCCTTTAAAACAAAACGATTGAATTTTTCATGAAAGTCTTTGAAAGGAACGCATTACCATCTTTCATGCATAAGGCTTTCACATCATGTAATTCACAGAATATAAAAGCAAAAAAGCACAGTCTGCCGATTCCTCGGTGTACTGTGCTTTTTAGATTGCAAAATTTAAATGCTTCTTGCTTATAATTTGTATACTTCTTAGGAATGAGTGCTTGCCGCTTCAGTTGAACGTCCAGCTTCTGCCTTGATAGCCTTCAGCTTTTTCATAACTGGGTTGCCCCCACATCCAAAGTAGTCGTGAAGACGGCTGTATTCCTCATAGAGCTTATTATAGACGGCAGCGTTCTCGGGGATGTGTTTGAAGCTCTCGTCCCGTACACGTGCCATATGGCGCGCTGCTTCGACGATATTGTCGTACCCTCCAGCTCCAGCTCCTGCAGCCACGGCTGCAAGTCTGTCCTCCCAAACGTCCTGATTTAATGTTCCTAATATATTTAGGTCACTCTTCTTACTTTCATTTCTGTTACCACTCTCATCACACACTTGTACGTACAACTCAACCAGCTTTTTTATGTATTTTTTGATAGTTTTATGTATACATTTTCGAAAATGTATAGAAAAAACAGCCCATTTTCTGCAATCCAGAAAACAGGCTGTTCGGTATGGCGAGTAGCATGCCATTCAAAATTCAGCGTTGAACCCAAACGATTGATAGCCCCATTTCAAAATCCTCCAGACATTGCCTGAGCTGGTCCCGTGGATTCGCGTACAATCAACTCTGGAGGTATAATCCACTGACGATCTTCTTCACGATACCCCTTCTCTTTAATCATCGATAGCATGGTATCGGCGGCACGTAACCCCAATTCTTCCTTAGGGTGCCGAATGGTTGTAAGTTTGATTTCCGTGGCTGTCGCCAAAAATGAATCATCAAACCCAACCAGCGATAGATCTTGGGGAATGCTCAGGTTCGCCGAACGTACAATATCCAGTAGCCGCACCGCCAGTTCATCATTATAGGTCACCCATCCGGTCGGACGTTCCCCTGTCTCCATCGCCAGCAGCTGCGATGCGCGTTGTAACGGAAGCTCATTTTTTTCTTCAGTCCGGTACGTCGTTACTGCGTTCGGATGTAAGGTCACTCCATATTTACGGTGAGCAGCTACAAATCCCTTCATCCGCAGAATTCCTTGCATATCATCGGTTTTGAAAAAACCAGCCAATCGCCGGTGCCCCAGCTTGATCAAATGCTCTGCTGCCAAAAAACCACCCTTCTCATCATCCAAACGCAGACAAGGTGCGTCCATCTCCTCATAACGCGCATTGATCATTAAATAAGGGATTTGGCGATTTTCCACGGTTAAATAATAGTTCAAATTGGGATTACGTTCCCCGCTTTTGGTCGGCTCAATAATAATTCCGCTCAGTGGTTGACTCAGCAGCATTTCCAAGCACTGACGTTCTTGTTCAGGGTCATTACCTGTGCTTGATAGCAGTAGCTTGTAGCCCTGCCGGCTTAGCTTGGATTCAATTCCTTGTACAATGGATGGAAAAATATAATCCGATATATAGGTTGTAACGACTCCAATTGTCCGTGGATCTTCGGGTTGCTTATGATCCCGTGTTGCGACAAAGGTTCCCTTGCCCTGTATGCGAAACAGCCAACCTTCCTGTACCAGCTCACCCAGCGCCTGACGCACCGTTTGCCGACTAACTGCAAATTGTTCAGACATTTCATGTTCAGAAGGAAGCTGGCTTTGCGGCTCCAGTTTGCATGAATGAATCCATGATAAAATTTCCTGTTTAACTTGTATATATTTGGGTGCCATAATTTCCTCCGTACTTGCCATATCATGTACCTATTCGTATTCCGATTATAGCATATCGTCCATTTGTACATACAAATGTTACAGGAGCAGGATATCGTTGTATAGCTGCCGGAGGCGTAAAGCCATTCACAACCCCCTTCCCATGCTTAGACTGAGTATCTAAAGGATTCTGGTGTAGGTGTAACACACATTACGAACGGAGCAACTGGTGTTCATTCATATACTTGAGTCCGGTATAGCGATCACGCAAAGTATGTGCCGTACGCAAAGCACGATCAAGCTGTTCCTGCGTAACCCCCAGATCGGCAATGGTAGACGGACCTCCAACCTGAGCTAGCCATGCACGCATCTGTTCCGATGTAGGCAAAGTCCGATATACTTTAAAAGCCTCCACATCCTGATTGGCAGCCAATTCCCTGTACATATCAGACAGTAAAGCAGAGGCAACGCCCACTTTGGCACCATGCAAAACTTGCTTGCGCCCCTCTGCAATAAAATCCATCTCAATTCGGTGAGAAATATGATGCTCTCCACCTGATGCAGGGCGGGAATGATCAATCATCAACATCGAAATACCGGATGCAATCAGCGCATTCATCAACACCTCGACACCTGTCTTGCTGCCTGCCGCAATCTCATCAACATGCTCTACACAGGCACGTAAAGCCTCCTCGGTAATTCGGTTAGCCACAGGTGAATACGGCTCGTTTCCCAAATCTCTGGACACATGCCAGTCTGCTAATGAGGTAAACTTACCGAGCATATCGCCAAAACCCGCAGCAGTCATCGTTTGAGGGGCCCTCGCCAATACGGACAAGTCAGCGAAGATCGCCTCCGGCGGAACGGCTTGAAACGTCTGCTTGCTGCCATCTACAATTAATGGGGCACCAGCGGAGGTAAAACCATCTACGGAGGCAGCCGTTGGGACTGACAAGAACGGACGATTCATTTTATAGCACACAAAGCGAACCAGATCGTGAATTGTACCGGACCCTACAGCAAGCACAGCCTGACTTTGATCCGCCACACCCAGCAGAACCTTCATGATATAAGTTTCATCAGCAATAACATCCCCTACCGCATTCGGAGGCAGCCGAACTACATCAACTGTCAAACCTGCTTCACGGATGAATTCAGCTACTTTTTTCCCTGCTGCCGCTGAAGTATGCTCATCCTCTACCAGAGTGACATGCCGATAATTCTGTTGAATTAAATAAGAAGCAATGGATTCAAGTGCTCCATCCCGTACCTCGATAAACAATTCAACCTTTCGGTGAGGATGATCAGCGTTACTAGCCTGCGCCTCTTCGTTCCACAGTTTGATTTGCTCATTCATATTCATTTCATAAGCCTCCTGAAAAAGGAATAATTTGTACAAGAATGATCCATACTAATAAATAGATTCCGTTTGAAAACGATTACTATTTAATTGTACGCACAAGTGTAGGTACAAGTCCAGAAAAAACGTACAAGTTACTATTCAATTCAACCATTCGAAAGGAACATGATGATGAAATTTGGAACGGACATTGCCTGCGCACTCGGGTTACTGGCAGGTACAACGTTTGGCAGTGGGATTGCTTTTTTGTTCGGCTGGCAAGCTTATCGCGCACTGACTTCTGTCACGGTTTTTGGCATTGCAGGGATTATCATTACCATTGCCGTTTTTCGCTTGCTGCACCGGAAGTCGCTTTCTACGTCTAATTCTCGATGAAATTTGTTGGTGAACCAACCCATTTTTATTTGCCTGCATACATAAAAAACGGGTCTCACAAGCCATCGCAGCTTGAGAGTACCCGTTTTTGACTTGGAACCTATTTTACTTAATTCGTGTGAACTTCTGGATCAATGTCCAATTCATAATCAATTTCATCAAATCCGAATCCAAACAATTGAAGGAAATCCAGACGGTATTGTTCAAGATCACCCAGTTCGGATACGTTTTCGGTAGTGATCTCAGACCAAGCCGCTTTAACAGCTTGCTGCACATCCTCTCTCATTTCCCAGTTGTCCAGACGAATGCGTCCTTCTTCGTCCGTTTCCACAGTGGACCCACTGTATAACGTCTCGAACAGACGTTGCGCCTGCTCAATACATCCCTCATGCAGTCCTTTTTCTTTCATGACCTTAAACAGTAAGGAAATATACAGAGGCACTACAGGGATAGCCGAACTGGATTGTGTAACCAAAGCTTTATTCACTGAAACGTAGGCCTTCCCATGATAAGACTCCAGTTGCTTTGTTAAAGTATGCGCTGTGGCTTCCAAATCATTTTTAGCTGCGCCAATGGTTCCTTTACGATAGATAGCCTCCGTAATTTCAGGACCAATATACGAGTAAGCCAGTGTGGTTACTCCTTCAGCCAGCAGATCAGCTTCTTCCAACACTTTAAGCCATAAGGACCAATCTTCGCCACCCATGACTGTGATGGTGTTCTCAATCTCTTCCTGCGTAGCTGGTTCCAATGTGATTTCCGATACAACACCCGTATTCGTATTCACCGTTTTATTCGTAAACGGCTGTCCGATCGGCTTGAGAACGGAATTAAAGGTTTCACCTGTATCTGGATGGGTCCGCCGTGGTGAGGCGACACTATACACGATCAGGTCTACCTTGCCCAGTTTTTCCTTGACCAGCTTTAACGTCTCCTGCTTAATTTCATGGGAAAAAGCATCTCCATTAATGCTTTCCGCTATATAGCCAGCCGCTCTGGCTGCTCTTTCAAAGGCCACTGTATTGTACCAGCCTGCCGATGCCGTGCGCCCCTCTGATGCAGGACGTTCAAAGGATACTCCAATGGTGTCAGCTCCCATACCAAAGCTTGCAGCAATGCGGGAAGCCAGTCCATAACCTGTGGATGCTCCAATCACGAGTACCTTTTTTGCTCCTTGTAGTGACGTGCTGTCTTTGATGTAGTCGATTTGGCGATTAACATGAGCCGCACATCCTGCAGGATGCGCAGTCGTACATATAAAACCACGAATTTTCGGTTTAATAATCATTGCAAGGGTCCCCCTACTTTGGCATTCATTTAATATTGATGGAATGGTTGTCCAGTCATAACTATATTACAAATCAGCTTGCGGCTCAACATATAACATAGTCTTGAAGGTAACTGTTTATATACTACGACAACAGACATCCCCAATCTACCGACTCTATGATAAAAAAGAAAATCGCCGTAAACATCATAGTCTACAGCGCTCTTTCACTCTACTATTCATTTTGACTCACTTTCTAACAACCGCACATCTTCTCCTTGCTGTTGTCTTTTTTTGATATTCGATCTTCCCCAGGTACACATTAAATCAATTATTTCATTTGCTGTTATACCATATTCCGTTATATAATACTCCACTTTTGGAGGCATTTGATTATACACATGTCTGCCAACGATGCCATCCTTCTCAAGTTCACGAAGCTGCTGTATAAGAACCTTTTGAGAAACGCCTGGTATACTACGCTGTAATTCACTTGTCCTCTTTCTACCAGCCATTAATAAACATATGATTAAGGATTTCCACTTACCTCCGATGATCTCAAGTGTTGCTTCTATGCCTAAATTATATTGTTTCATACGACCACCTTTTCACCGCTAAAATAACTAAGTTGATCCAATTAATTCTATAGTCACATATCTTTACTCTAAGTACCATGCACACTTTCAAGTAACTATATTACTTTATTGTGTGTATTTACTTTTTTTATAGCGTACAGAATAATAAGACGTATCCCCAAAAAGCAAATGATGCTATGTAAGAAAGGTGATTTATGATGAAGACTCTCGTGATTTTAGCACATCCGAATATTGAAGATTCCAGAGTAAATCAAAGATGGAAACAAGAATTGCTTCAATATACCAATGAAATTACAATTCATGAAATTTATAAAGAGTATCCAAACTGGAGCATTGATGTTTTGAAAGAACAAAAGTTACTTGAAGCACACAACAATATCATATTTCAATTTCCTTTATATTGGTACAGTTACCCTCCTCTGTTAAAAAAGTGGTTTGATGATGTTTTTACGCATGAATGGGCTTATGGTTCAAAAGGTGATAAGTTAAAAGGAAAGAAGCTAGGGATCGCCATGTCGATTGGTGATAAAAAAGAAAACTACTTATCTACTGGTTCCGTTACCTATACGGTAGATGAAGTTATAGCACCTTTCAAAGCAAGCGCAGTACATGTTGGCGCCACGACATCACCCTATTTCGCTGTCTTTGGAGCCTCGTTTCAAGCAAGTGATGAAGACATTAACCAAAGCGCAAAGGACTATATTAAATATATATTCCAGTATAAATAAAATGGCTGTTTTACAACACGCATCTTAACCATATAAAAACAGGCTCTTGGTGGCATCCAGCCAATCCAAGAACCTGTAATGGTTAGGTATAATGCGGTCGAGAGGACTCGAACCTCCACGGGGGGTTAGCCCACACGGACCTGAACCGTGCGCGTCTGCCAATTCCGCCACGACCGCATACTATGTATTGATGGCAATTTTTTTAATCACCGTAATTAAGATTATATCTTGCATAGAATTTAAAAGCAAGCCATTTTTATATTATATTTTCTATGAATAATACTAGCAAATATAATAAAATCACTGGATATCACCAACCAGATATGGTAAGATGAATGCATCAGGAAAGGAGGTGCGTCAACATCAATAATCACATGTTGAGCGTATCCCTTACCCGGTCCGTTATTCTCTAATTTACAGAGTTGAAGGAGGCGCGGGATACGGATCAAGGTTTTAATTAAGCGCCACGGGTAGAAAGACCGTCCACGGACGGTCTTTTTTATTTCAGTATCATACTTAATATAGATAAGATTACATAATGTGAAAAGAGGCGTTACAATGTCGATTAGACCTGTGAAAGTAGAAGAGTTGAAAGAACTGGTAGCCATCTGGCTGGATGCTTCTGTAGAAGCCCATCATTTTATTGCTCCACAGTATTGGAAATCTCAAGCTGCCGAGATGGAGAACAAGTACCTTCCCCTCGCTCAAAACTACGTTATCATACAGGATGATCATACGATTGGCGGCTTCGTTTCCATGTTGGATGGATACTTGGCTGCTCTGTTTATACGTGTTGATTCTCAAAGAAAAGGCTATGGAAAGCTACTATTAGATTGGGTTAAGAAGCATCATGACGAAATTCAATTAAAGGTGTATCAGTCCAACACGAAAGCATTTAACTTTTATACTAAAAATGGATTTACCATTCAAGCGGAATCTGTGGATGCCGAAACTGAGGAGAAGGAATTTGTGATGATATGGACTAAACATTAATAATAATGAAGCACCCTTTAACTTGTTAGAGCAAAGGCTCCGCTCCCGTATCCATACGGCACAAGCAGAGCCTTTTAATTTTATCTACTAACTGTCTAGTCTCTTATTTAAGCCCATAAACCTCGGTATATAAAATCTCTTTAAAAGGAGCAAACGCCGATTCAGCCAACGCATCTGGATAGCTCATAATTTGAAGCCGCAGATCCGCCTGTCCTTCTCTTAGAGGGGGCTGTACATATTCAAAATGGTTCAAACGGAACCCCAATCGTTCGTAAAAACCGATTCTTCTTCGTGACCATTCATCCACTGGCGGCTCAACCTCTAACACTACCGGCTGATCAGACCGTGAGACAAACCTACTCGTAAGCTTTTTGCCTAATCCGCCACCTCGTATACGGGAATCTACCGCAATATGCTCTACAAACCGAAAATGCGCGAATTCCCAACCTGCCAAGAAAGCCACTATGTTCCCCTGCTCATTCTTTTCAGTCATGATGCGATAGCTAGGATGTTTTAGCAAAGCCTTTTGAGCCTCAAACGTCCTGCATTCTGATGCTGGAAAAGAAGACTCCATAATCGCATATATTTCAGGAAAATCGTGTTCATTTATCATATATCCCTAGCTCCTTTACCTCTAAATTCCCCAAATGACAGGCTGTCTTTATTAAGAGGAAAAGGGATGTTTAGATCTTGTTTAATTCCGTAAGCGTCAGCAACATATGTTCCAACAACTCTGGAATATCCTCCATCTGATCTTCGTTAATTTGCCTGGAAAATTGGAGTTCAATCCTATTATGGTATGTAGATGTCTTCTCTCCGTAAATCTGACTTAGCGTCTGTACTGGTCGAAGTTCAGGCTTCCAAATTTCGGCCAGTATTTTTTCAATCCGGCTGCATTGTGTCTCAATATCTCGAATCTTCATATCAAAATACAGCAATAAGCTACATCCCGGAGTTTGATCTTCCATTTCCAAAATTTCTGCAGCCAGGTTGTTTAAATCCATTTTTAGTTGAAGTTCTGCCGTCACACCCAGCTGTTCTCTCAGACTGAACTGTACACCAAATTCACGCGACATTACCGACATTTCCAATCTATCGATTCGCTGTGTAATGTTAATACGTGAATCCAGATTATCCAGATCATAAACCGCATTTTCCATAGCCACTTTTAAATTATCAAAAACGGTCGGGTCGAACATTTTTCTCACCTCCAATTATGGAGTATAACATAGCTTGTGTTACTCCTAAAATAGGATGCCCCTTTTCACAAAAGCATATTAAGATGGAATTCTATAGTATACAGTAAGTTGGCTAACTCTTAATTGAAGTTTAATGAATAAATTTGTAAAATCTCATAATTGTGACAAAAAAATATATATTTTTATTTTTTGTTACATTTTTATTCCAATTTATTGGGATTCAATATATAATACTGGATGGGATTGGTTATATATATTCGTATAAATCCCAAAATAAAAGAAGGGAAGAGATGATTAAATGAAAAAGGCAGTTTTTTCTACACTAGGTCTTGCACTTCTATTAAGCACATCCACCGCCGTTGCATCTGCTCAAGAAGCTCAAGAAGTAGCACCCGCATTACAAAAGGAATCTATCCAGCCTTCTAATTCTTGGTACGCCGACACAGAGCCTAATAACTGGTTTGATGAGATTACCAGTGAAATAACAGTAGGAGATGGAATCGATATCTATGGGAGCTTAGGAAGAAAAATCCCTGGAGGATATGCAGGCTATTATGACTTTGTCGATTATTATAAGTTTACAGCTTCTCAGTCTGGATTCTACGAATTTAATATTCAAGGAGAGATATATCCCAAAGCATGGATGAGGCTTAGTGTGGCTGACAGTAATGGAAGCGTCAAAAGAAGTGCAGAAGAGCGTCAATACCGTTTAGGTTTAAATCTTAAAGCTGGAGAAACTTACTACTTGTTAGTAGAAGCAACTGATGCTGACGTTGGTCAATTGTTTGACTATAGAGTTACTTCTACGATTAAACAAATCAATTAGTAGTAAAGTTGAAGTATAACAAAAAACGCGATCCTTTTTACTGAGTTTACATCTTTGAACCCCCCTATTATCTTACGGCAAATATAGCTATATCGTCGTAGAAGAACTGACGGTTTTTTACGTTCATACCTTCTTCGTTTTATGGCTCGTTTGTACCTTCTACTTATTTTGTGTATATCCTTTTCTATTGAAGGATATATAAATAGTTCAAAAATAATTACTGATATATTCATATAAGAATATAACCCTTAAAAATGGTCATACCCCTGTCAAGTAGACAGAACTAAAAAGACATCTTTAAGCAGCAACCGTTTCTCGGTATTCAATCGGGGAACGGTTGTTTAATTTTTTCTGAAATCTATTTTCATTATAAAAAGAAATGTACTCCCGTACGTGTTGTTCTACCTCCGCTAGGGTTCCGGGTTTCGTTAAATAAATCTTCTCTGTTTTAAGATGGGAGAAGAAGGATTCTATACAGGCATTGTCTAGGCAATTTCCACGCCTTGAATGGCTCCCAAGTATTCCAAGCCGCTTAAGTTTGCGGTTAAACGGCTTGGAGGTATACTGAAAACCCTGGTCTGAATGGAGAATGACACCCTCCATGTTCACGTTCTTACTTAGAACGTCTAGCGTCTCGCTAACTAGAGCAAGGTCATTTCGTTCCGAAAGACGCCAAGCCACGATTTCATTGTTAAACAGATCTTGAATGACAGAGAGATATACAAACCGCTCTCCAGCTCGTATGTATGTAATATCGGTAACCAGCTTGGATAAAGGAGAATCTGCCTGAAATTGTCGATCTAATCGGTTGGCATTTACCACAGATGCCTGTTTGCCAAAAAAGCGCCGCTTCTTTCGAATGACGGAACGGATCCCTAATTTCTTCATTAGGCGGTACACCTTTTTGTGATTGACCAAGATACCTTCTCTACGTAAAGCAACGGTCATCCGCAGATAACCAAAATAGGGATGGATCCGGTGGATCGACAACATATGCGATTCCAGAAGCTCTTCTTCTTGCTTACGCTGCTGGGTTGTTTGCTGAGTCTTTCTCCATTTATAATATCCTGCCCGAGAAACATGGGCTAATTCAAGTAACCATTTCAACGAATATCGTGTTCGCATTCCCTCAATAATTTCAAACCTCGCTTCTTTCCTCGTCACTCCTTGTGTAGATTTGGATACTGCTTTTTTAAATATTCAATCTCCGCCCGTAGATACGCCATCTCCTCTTCCATACTGGAAAATTTCGTTTTGGGTCGTCCCTGCCTTGTGGTCGTTGGCTGGAGGTTCTCCCCCGCTCGATGTTTCATCACCCAGCTTTGCACTTGGGATTTATTACGAATGTCCAATTGTTTCGTCACTTCACGAATACTCATATGTTCTTCGTTCACCAACCGGACTGCCTCCATCTTTACATCTAAGGAGTATTGCCGGAATGATTGTCCCTTTTTAGCCATGAAAAATCCCCTCCGTTCAACAAGATTAAGTCCATCTTAACAGATGTCTTTTCTCTCTTGTCTACTAGAAGGGGATAATACCAAAAAGAGAGGTGTTTTATTTTATGAAAAAAATGTTGTTAGCTTCATTAGGTCTTACACTTATGCTGAGTACTACTACTGGTATCGCTGTAGCCGAAGAAACAAATCCTACAGCAAACAAGCAACTAATTGCTGTTCCAACCCTTACTGGAAATGAACAGGAACCAAATGGCACCTTCGAACAAGCTAACCCTTTTTTTGTAGGTGATTCTATCATTGGGACCCTTGGTAAAGAAGGAGTTCCTGGAGTCTGGGAAGCCTATGATGTATATAAATTTAAGGCTTATGAATCGCAAAAAGTTCATTTTACAATTCAGGGAGACAGATACTCTGATTCCTGGTTGCAAATGACTGTCTATAATAGTAATCATCATAAATTGAGTCGTTCAAGAGACGATCAATATTTTTTAGATGTAGAATTTGAAAAAGGTAAGGAATACTACCTAGTCGTCGAAGCACCAGGACTTGAACCTTACACAGGCAGAGCGTTCTTTTATAAAGTCTCTACTGAACCTAACTAAAATTATGTATTTACTTAGTAGCTTAGATAATCAATAAATACTAATTACAAAAGCCGTGCCCCTATTTCAGGGACGCGGCTTCTTGTGTTAAGTCACTTTACATTATTTATTCTTTACGACAAACGCGAGCTAAAGTCCTCGTAGGAGAACTGACGGATTACCTTGATGCCCTCTTCATCGTTGTAGCTGGCGATGGCTGGCAGGTTGACTCCGTTGAACATATGGTTTTTGACCATCGTGTAATGGGCCATGTCGCAGAATACAAGCTTGTCTCCCGGCTTCAATGGCTCTTTAAAGGAATAGTCACCAATCACATCTCCAGCCAAGCACGTAAGTCCTCCAAGTCTGTAAGTATGTGCATACTCACCAGGCTTGCCAGCACCAATGATATTCGGGCGGTAAGGCATAGCCAGCACATCAGGCATATGACATTCAGCCGAAGTATCCAGAATGGCAATATCCATTCCGTTCTTCATCGTATCCAGTACAGTCGCGACCAGATATCCGGTGTTCAGAGCGATAGCTTCGCCTGGCTCGAGATAAACTTGCACACCGTATTTATCCTGAAAATATTGGATACAGCGTACCAGTGTGTCCAGATCATAGTCTTCTCTGGTAATATGGTGACCGCCGCCAAAATTGAGCCATTTCATTTGCTTAATGTATGGCCCGAATTTCTCATCCACGACTTTAATAGTGCGCTCCAGCGTATCTGAATTTTGTTCACACATCGTATGAAAATGAATACCGTCCACGCCATCCAGATCCTCAGGTCTAAAGTTAGCCAGAGTCACACCCATTCTGGAGTTGTTGTAGCAAGGATCATACAGCGGTGTTTCAATTTCCGAATATTCCGGATTCACTCGAATGCCGATATCGATTTTTTTGGAAGTTACGCCTTGCACTCTGCTTTTGAAGCGGTTCAGTTGATCAAAGGAGTTGAAAACAATATGGTCAACATACTCCAATAGCTCATCAAATTCACTGTCAACATAAGCTGGTGCGTATACGTGAACCTCCTTGTCCATTTTTTCGCGACCGAGTCTTGCCTCGAACAACGAACTGGAGGTTACGCCTTTTAAGTATTTGCCAACCAGAGGAAAAGTCGAAAACATCGAAAATCCCTTAAGAGCAAGCAGAATACTGCAACCTGTACGCTCTTGTACGGAATTCAAAACCTCAAGGTTTTTGACAAGAAGTCTTTCGTCAACAAGATAACAAGGTGATGGGAGTCCGGTAATATCAATATTCATCGCAGACCTCAATCAAGCAACGTTGGCGAAAAGTTCTCTTGCCATGGCAATCCGTGTTTATTTAGTGCTTCCATGAATGGATCTGGATCGAATTCCTCAACGTTGTAAACGCCTGGCTTTTTCCAGAGACCTTTGATGATAAGCATTGCACCGATCATGGCAGGAACACCTGTTGTATAAGAAATGGCTTGGGAGCCAACCTCTGCATAACATTCCTCATGATCACAAACGTTGTAAACATAATAGGTTTTCGGCTTTCCATCTTTCACGCCTTGGATGATGCAGCCAATGTTTGTTTTGCCTTTTGTTCTTGGTCCCAGAGAAGCCGGGTCCGGCAAAATAGCTTTCAGGAATTGCAGTGGAATGATTTGTTGTCCTTCATAATCAATAGGCTCGATCGAAGTCATGCCTACGTTTTGAAGTACGTTCAAATGATTCAGATAATTGTCCGAGAACGTCATCCAGAAGCGGATTTTTTTCACGCCTTTAATATTCACTGCAAGAGATTCCAGTTCCTCATGATACAAAAGATATATATTTTTCGGTCCAATTTCAGGCAGGTCGTATACCTTTTTCTCAGAAAGTGGCTCAGTTTCAATCCATTCTCCGTTTTCAAAGTAACGGCCTTTCGCTGTAATTTCACGAATATTGATTTCCGGATTAAAGTTAGTTGCAAAAGGATATCCGTGGTCCCCTGCATTTGCATCCACAATATCAATCGTATGAATTTCATCAAAATAGTGCTTTTGAGCATATGCCGTAAATACTCCAGTCACGCCTGGATCAAAACCGCTGCCCAACAGAGCTGTAATTCCTGCTTTTTCGAATCTTTCTTTGTAGGCCCATTGCCAGCTGTATTCAAACTTCGGCGTATCCGGCGGTTCATAGTTCGCCGTATCAACGTAATGAACACCTGTCTCAAGGCAAGCATCCATTATCGTCAAATCCTGATAAGGGAGAGCCACATTGATAACTACATCCGGTTGAAAGCTTCGAATCAAGTCAATGACCATGTCGGTGTTGTCAGCATCAAGCTGAGCCGTTTGGATCTTCGTACGACCTCCACCCAGCTTCTCTTTAAGCGCATCGCATTTCTCAACAGTTCTGCTTGCGATACAAATTTCTTCAAATACATCTGGGTTTTGGCAACATTTATGCACCACAACGCTGGCCACGCCACCGGCGCCAATAATCAATGCTTTTCCCAAAATAAATAACCTCCTTATTCCATACGCTAATCGCTATTCATTCTTGCAAACAAAATGATTATAAAGACATCCCACCAAATAATCAAGAAAAACGACAATTTGCTGTGTCAAAATTCACAGGAGCATGTCACAAAAACTTTACAAATCCCAAAATTATGCATAAATTCTTTGTGAAGCGAGCCAAAAGCAAACATTTCCCCATACATTACAAGGAATCCGGCACACCTTTAATGGAAGTTTTCTTGAATATAATGCTCATGTCTTAAAGAAATCATATTATCTTATTTTTGAACAAAAGACCACCCCTCCGCGTCCTATGAAGAAGATTCATGGGGTGGTAAAATAATGGGCTGATAGGCTAATGCTTCATCTACAATCTCTGCCGCACTCAAATCACGGTCATCCCAATAAATCAAATTACTAATCCCCGGATGAGGTGTATTTTGCATGACTTCAGTCAGCATGCTGTCAAGTTCCTCCTCCGTTCCCTCGCCTCTGATAATTTTGTCCACCAACTGTATAAGCTCACTTCGGTTTAACTTTTGGAGTTTCAATGGGTTTCGGTCCAGACTCATACAATCGCCCTCCTAGGTATGGATTATAGTCAACATAGTGTTGTAGCCTTACACTTCTAGTGTAAGCACTATACGACCTATTATGGAGCTTTAAGAAGTGTCATAATAAATAAAGCCGCCCCCGGTACGGGAACGGCTCTACATCGTAATAAAGCATATTAAACCATGATTTTGCAAATATCGTTCGTGAATTCAACCGGATCTTGCAGCGGCAAGCCCTCGATCAGCAAAGCTTGATTATACAGTAATGCCGTATAGAGGTTTACCTTCTCCTTATCCTCGGCAAAGGCTTCTTTCAAAGAGTTGAACACCGCATGGTTCACGTTGATTTCCAGCACTTTATTCGCTTTGACATCAGTGTTATTCGGCATGGCGTTCAAAATTTTCTCCATCTCAATAGTCACTTCGCCGTCTGCGGACAGACATACCGGATGTGTTTTCAAGCGTTTGGAGGCTTTTACACTGGATACTTTGCCTTCCAGCAAGCCCTTCATGTACTCGAACAACTCCTTGTTGTCGTTTTGTTCCGCTTCAGTTTCTTTCTCATTTTCGTCAGATTCAATCCCCAGATCGCCACTCGATACGGATTTGAATTCTTTCTCTTTATAGCTTAAGAGCATTTTAATAGCGAACTCATCAATATCATCAGTGAAGTACAAAATTTCATAGCCTTTATCGGCCACTAATTCGGTCTGCGGCAGCTTTTCAATACGCTCGTTGGACTCCCCGGAAGCATAATAAATATACTTTTGATCCTCTGGCATACGAGATACATATTCGTCCAAAGTAACCTGTTTTTTCTCTGTAGAAGAGTAGAACATAAGCAGATCTTGAAGGGTTTCTTTATGTCTGCCGTAATCGTTGTAGACACCGAATTTCAATTGTCTGCCAAATGATTTGTAGAATTGATCATATTTCTCCCGATCATTTTTGAGCAGAGTCAACAGCTGGCCTTTAATTTTACTTTCGATATTTTTGGCAATCAGCTTCAACTGACGGTCGTGCTGCAGCATTTCTCTCGAAATGTTGAGTGACAGGCTTTCGGAGTCAACCATACCTTTCACAAAGCTAAAATAATCCGGCAGCAGGTCAGGAGATTTTTCCATGATCAGTACACCGTTGGCATACAACTCCAGTCCTTTTTCATATTCCTTGGAGTAAAAATCAAACGGTATGTTCTCAGGAATAAACAGAATAGCTTGGTACACTACCGCGCCGTCCGCGCTGACATGGATATGCTGGAGCGGCTTGTCGTAGCCATAGCGTTTTTCCGCGTAGAAATTTTGATAATCCTCGTCGGTTAACTCGCTTTTATTTTTTCTCCAGATGGGCACCATGCTGTTAATACGCTGTTCTTCTTTGTAATCCTCAAACTCGTTGTCGCTTCCTTCTTTCAGACGCTTGCCTGTAACATCCATTTTAATCGGGTAGCGGATAAAGTCAGAGTATTTTTTAATAAGCGCTTTTAAACGGTACTCGTCCAAATATTCGTCGTAGGACTCATCCTCGGTGTTTTCCTTGATTTTCAGTACAATCTCGGTTCCGACCTCGTCCTTCTCAGCCGCCTCAATGGTATAACCGTCAGCACCTGTTGATTCCCATTTATAAGCCGTATCGCTTCCCAAAGCCTTGGTAGTTACTGTAACTACATCTGCTACCATGAAAGCTGAATAGAAGCCGACGCCGAATTGACCGATGATGTCATGACCATCCTTGGACTCATTTTCATTTTTGAATGCCAATGAACCACTTTTAGCAATGACGCCCAGATTATTTTCCAGTTCTTCCTTGGTCATCCCAATCCCGGTATCACGCAGAGTTAGCGTTCTATTATCCTTATCAGCAATTACTTTAATATAATAATTTTCTTTGTCGAAGACCAATTGATCGTCTGTCAGTGCTTTGTAATAAATTTTGTCAATCGCATCACTTGCGTTGGAGATCAGCTCTCTTAGGAAAATTTCCTTTTGAGTGTAAATCGAGTTAATCATCATTTCGAGCAGACGCTTGGACTCAGCCTGAAACTGTTTTTTCTCCATTCGGATATCTCCTTTCAAATATAAACCTATGTAAGGCCAGCGGATAAGAGCTATGCAAACGATTCAACTTTGTTAGCACTCCCACCATTCGAGTGCTAGCCTACCTTTTTTATAACATTCCTCATTTTTTATGTCAATATCTTGCTTAACCTGCACAGTAAAATTACATTTCAGGAAATCGCTAGTGTCTGATCTGCTTAAACATAACGTTAAACAGTTCGACAGAGGATGGAAACAGCCCCTGCACATGAGGAAGCAGATTACTCCTGATCCGTAGCTCATCCTCATCCAAATGCCTTAGATCCTCATGAAAGAACCAGACAATAGGATAATCTCCGTCCTTATGTCTGCTGCCTGCATTTAAACACACAGGACCCTGATCGTCTTCTGCAATTGCAAACGGAATATAGCCTGCTGACAGCAAAGGTGACCATTGATCGATCAAATCATAAAATGCTTTTAAGCCATGACCTATCGGCAGACGTGGAAACTCTACAAACGTACAATCGCTCCAGTATACTCCCGGAATAGATTCATTATCGAATTGTAAAGATACATAATGGTAGGACATGATAAAATTCCTCAGCAGAGGCGGCAGTTCAAAATGGTATTTTTCTTCCATATCCCGAACTTCCTGTTCTGTAATCTGTGAAGGAATAGGTTTCCACTTGATCCATCCCTCCTCATCGACGTTCCCATCACGCATTTCGAACGGTACATTTTCTTCCACATCCATAAAAAAGGCTTCATTCATCTGTGCAAATAACTCCTTCATGGATGTGCGAATATCCGCTTTCTTGTCCATGTTCTCACACCTCTTTCCTTTTTATTCGCATTTTGCACCATAGGCGTATGCCTCACACATCTCTATATGAAAATAGCATTGCAATCATATACCACTACTCTTTTTATGTTCAGCTTATCAGAACTTGCTTTTTTCACCATTTGCGGAATATTAGTATTACCAGCGCAATGGCTCATAACTACGCCAGAGCAACCAACGCTCTGTCTCGTGAATTGGAGCAGTGCCAATGCTATATTCATCCTTTGAGCCACTCTGCAAATCAATCAAATGAAGCATACCGCCATACGTCCCAACCGCCAGCATGCCTTCATCAGGTGTAACTGCCAGCCCGGATATCGTACTGCCGACAAAATAGCGCCAAAGTTCACGCCCCTCTCTATCAATAAGACGGAGATAGCCGTAGGCATCACCTAGAATAGATCCTTGTGTCAGCGCTACTGCAGCGTATACTCGCATTTCTTCATTTATTATCGGCCATTCTTCCTTATTCTGAGCAATTCCCTGCTCCACTTCGGCAATTGGCACCTGAATGGTGGCACCGTTGTAGAAATGACAGGCATTGTACCAGACATCCATATCATCTTTGGAAAATAGGGCATAATGCGGATAGCTGGAGCCTGGCTCCAATGTATGCACCGTCTTATCGGTTAAGTCCATAAGCAAATGCTCACTCATCCGGCTGCCATATGCGAGCCAGCGTCCATCCTTCGACACAGCTCCATGCGCCATATCCACAATCGTGTCTTCCAGTCCCAATTCCCTTCGTTCAGACGCCGTGGGATGAATCAATTCCACCTGATCACCAGCCAGCAAATAAACACCGTAACCGCAAACCAGCAACAGGCGCTGTCTCTTCGCCTTGCAAATTTCGGTCCGGTTGACGAACAATCCGAATCCCTTGTCCATCCACCAACGCAAAATAACTCCCGTCCGGCGAACAACCTACTCGGTGCATTCCAGGGATTTGCCTGATTCCATCTTTTCCCGTCACATAGATCTGCCCGCGTTCTCGAGGACTGCCTGCATGTAGAATGACTTCATTGCCTCCATTCATAAAAGCCATCGGCCTAACGGCTTGCAAAGCCTCCTCAAACGCTGGTGTAAGCGGCCAGGATGCAGCCGGAATCTCCTGACGTAACTGCTCTATTTCCCCGGCCTGATTTGCCTCCTGAATCATACAAAAAATATCTTCGGCTAGTTTGGAGCGTTCGTCTTGCTTTGGCTCTGGCTGCTCCTGCTGCCACTGACTTTCCATACCGATTCTGACAAATTCATTCACGTCTGCGGCATACCTTTTTCCTTCCTGTCGCCACTGTGCCGCCATTTCATGATCCAACCAACTCATCCTGCTTCCCCCATCCAGTGTATGTATGTCTTATTTGTTCTACAGGCTTTATTCATTCTGTTAGGTGGTTCCTCACCTTCGTCAACACAAACCACAGGTCTGTCACTGCCTTTACCTCGTCATAGTCCAGATAGGCATCGCGCTTGTCGTAATATTTGACCGCCACAATCACCATCTGAAGTGTCACTGGCTTTCCAGCAGCCTTAAGAACTTCTACAACACTTTCAAAGGTGGCCAGCTCAAACCAGGTTTGAACCTGACGATCTGATATCCATAGGGGAATATACTCGTCCTGTTCGTTGGTTGCGGCTGTACCGTCCTCTGCACATTCCTCCAGCCAATGCTCATCCAAATAATAAATCGGTGTATGAACAGGGTCCTGATCCCATTGATCCACATTCACATATAACCAGTTATTATGCAGCTGCCCCACACTGCACACCAATTCCTGCATTCCTTCAAAAACACGATAAGAAGGGCGCTCCCTGCGACGGTAATCCTCAAGTCTTGTCTCATACCTGCTCATCTCCAGCCACCCCGTTTCTGTATCATCCAAACACTCAAAATTCGCGTAACATACACTTATAACTCATAAAACCCGATATAAGTACAAGCACCTCGTCCATAGTTAAGACTACATAAGGAGATTGATCTATTCATGAAAAGAATCACCGCACTTATCATCCTGTCCATGCTCTTACTTGTAACCCCGATCTACGCTGCTGCACCAGCACCTATGCTGGTTTATGTGGATCAGAATAACCACTCCTTCATCCCGCTTCGCCTCCTGAACAGCTATGAAGGGATCACGCTCAACCTGAACCCAGCGGACAAAAAAATAGAAATAGCGCAAGGCAATACCCGGCTTACCTTATTTACGGGACAAACTGTTGCTAAAGTAAATGATCAAACGATTCGTTTGCAAAATGCACCTTTTACCGATAACGGCGCTACCTATGTCCCCTTGCAGTTCATCAGCCAATATCTAAATCTGCAAGTCTTATGGCAAAAAGAAACCTCAGCTGTGCGAATTACGCAGAGTACGAAGTCTGTTACGCTTCCGGTACTTACCGGCAAGCTACCCGGAAACACTACCCCCATCACGACAGCTCATAAGAGCTTCAAGGTTGGATCTCGTACCTTTTCCGCTAAGGTGGTCACCATCTCCATGCTCCATCCCAAGGTAAGTTTGGACGTAGCACTGGCAAGCGATACCCTTGGTAAAGTGGAGGACTTAAGCAGTCTTGCCAAACGCAATCAAGCGGTTGTAGCCATTAATGGCACATTCTTTGACGCCTATACCAAAAGCTCATACAAGACGTCTTACGGCTATCTGGTCAGCCATGGCAAGATGTTGAAAAAAAGCTCCGGTGACCAACGTACCGTCTTTACCTACGATGCTAACCATTTAGCCAAGCTTGTGTCGGGTTCTGTCTTTGAACAACAGTTAAGTCAAGGCAGCGTGGAAGGTGCTCTTCAAGCTGGACCTCGTCTGGTTACGAACGGTCAGGTTTCCCTAAATGTCAAAGCCGAAGGCTTCAAAGACCCTAAAATATTAACAGGCGGCGGCGCCCGCAGCGCACTTGGAATTACTAGGGATCATAAGCTGATCCTCCTGACTACAAGCGGAGCGACCATTCCGCAGCTCGCCCAAATGATGAAGCAGGCTGGCGCTTATCAGGCCATGAATCTGGATGGCGGTGCTTCCAGCGGACTGTACTACAACGGCTCTTACCTCACCACACCCGGCCGCCAGATCAGCAACGCTATTATTGTAAAGTATCAATAGACGAATAAAGGGCTGTCTTCACGGATCTGCAAGCCGTGGGGATAGCTTTTTCCTTTTTCCCAGTCCCGGTTATTATGGCTCCCCTGTGTTCGAGCGGTTTGTCTGATCCGTTACGGGTTGATCCTGCAACCTACAATCGAACCAGACTGGTAAAACTGTTGCTGCCTTCGCTTCCTTTTTTTAAAGAAAGATAAATACGGTTGTTTTCTCCTCTGCTTGCCAAGCATTCATAAAGTCCGGGTTGCACAGACAGGAATGACCCTCCCCATACACAATCAGGTTCTAACTCACCACCTGTGGCTTCCTCTCCTGCACCAATAAATATGTTCCCTGAAGGAACCTTCAAAAACAGCCGCACCGTCGGCTGCTCGATATGATCTGTTATCACAACCTCATACGTCCCATCCGCTCCCAGGTTCAAGAAAGCAGCGTTTCCCGCATTTAACTCCCCCAGCTCGTCTGCTTCGATAGACCACCAATCCGGCTCATCGTTCAAACGATGCTTCAGAGCTTGCGTATCAAATAGGCAAAGAGTCGCCGTGTCTGTCGTAAATTGAAATGGACTGATTGCCATGTTCATCATACAATCCTCCTGATAATAGTCAGCGAATTTTCCGTTTTCCCACGTCTTCCGCTATCCGTATTGCTATAGATTTGAGGGAAATTATCCCTGTATGTAAAGTATAACAATGCTTGTAGAACCAGACAACATACTAGAGCCACCATCCATTCTGCATTAAAAAAGCCCTCCCTCACGATGTCGTGAAAGAGGGTCGCTTTGTAAGTTTGAGCGATGCTAACCTAACGTTAGATCAGAAAAGATTTGGTGATAATCACCAACAAAATGAACAATACCAAAATCGCGCCTGTGGATGTCCATGCTCCACCGTAACCTACTTCACCCATGTCTAAATCCCTCCTTGCGTTAAAGCTTACTCTTATTGTATGTAGAAAAGCGGATAACGACCGGGCGAATCGGTAAGTTTATTTGTGTGAAGGAGCCTCTTAGAAAATGGACTGGTATGTTTCGGATGGGTCGGTAATGACTCGGGATGACAACTGGCAAAGAATGTCGTCTGTTCTGCGCAGCAGCCTGCTCACATCCTTCTGCTTCATCTTCTGAAGGAGCGGGGTTTCTAGCTGGGATGAAAGAAATTGAGTGGTGCCTATAAATACGACAACATCCAATCCCGGGTTGGTTTCGGTATGTAATAAGTGCAACAAATCCGCCATCGACAAGAGTTTCGGAGGGAAAATGCTATTAGTTTCTTTCATATATAGAGCTTTTAACATGGAGGTTAGCGCCCAGTCACAGAGGATAATACAGCATTGGAGTTGGTTATGCTTGTACAGTATTTGAGCTAGTTTCATATGGTATTGGGCTAAGTGTGGAAATCGGTTATTGAATGATCTAGGTGTTGCACGGGTCTGGATGGTTGAGTGGGACTTGGAATATAGGTAGAAGGAGCTTCTTTCATATCTATTCCTCCAGAGAATTTCAAGAATAGTCTTATTATACCTCAAAATAATACTTATAGATATAATTAATAACGAATATACGATTCTTAATCTCATGTTTACCAAAGAAGATCTTGTCTACACTTTTTAGTATGAAGGGGTGTAGATGTATGCTGGACAAAGAAGTGTTAAAGCTAGTTGGGGCTAGAATAAGAGTTTTACGCAAAGAAAAAGGCCTCTCGCAAGAAGCACTTGGGGAAAAAGGCGGATTTCATTTTACATACATTGGGCAGATCGAACGTGGAGAAAAGAATGTTTCCTTGATAAATGTAGCTAAAATCGCAAAAGCACTAGACGTAAACTTAGTTCAGTTGTTTTCATATGTAAGCGAGGACCCCAAAATTGTGGAGTCTGATGAAGATATTATAGAAATTATTACAATGCTCAAAAAATCGAGTCCAGAAAAGGTACGTTTGGCGAGGAATGTGATACGGGAGATTATCAACTAAGAAGATTCTCAAAAATTGTGAGAGCAATCTCTTGGGAAATAAAAAAAGGACCATACTTTTCATTTTCAGAAAATCATAGTCCTCATTTTTTATTCAATACCAAAAAGGCACATTAGTTATTTGTCATGACCTTCTTAGATGGATTATCACTCTTTGCAGATGAAATTTAACGCAACAGCCATTCCTTTATTGTCAATGTAGAAGAACCATTTTGAATGAGCGGATCTAAATCCCCAATCTTTGTCGCCTCCTCAAGTGACGCTGCTTTTATTAGATAGGCTCCTCCCGTTCCATCGCTAAATGGACCATACTTTTCAAGAGCTCCCTCTTTCTTTAACTGTTCCAGATGGTCATAGTGCCCTTTGATATCATCTGCATTGAACTTGTTTGTCCGTGTAGTAATCAATAAAAAGTAATTCACTGATTTCCCCTCCATATTTCCCTTGTAATAAAAAATATCTGGCGTTCCTTTAAGAAGATATTACAGCGTTAGCTATTATAATAAAAGTCCTTAAAGATGAAATGCAACTATAAGGGAATTTGGTCAATTTTAGCGGACTCTCAAATAAAAACACGCCCACAAAATGGTCATACCCCTGTCAAGTAGACAGAACTAAAAAGACATCTTTAAGCAGCAACCGTTTCTCGGTATTCAATCGGGGAACGGTTGTTTAATTTTTTCTGAAATCTATTTTCATTATAAAAAGAAATGTACTCCCGTACGTGTTGTTCTACCTCCGCTAGGGTTCCGGGTTTCGTTAAATAAATCTTCTCTGTTTTAAGATGGGAGAAGAAGGATTCTATACAGGCATTGTCTAGGCAATTTCCACGCCTTGAATGGCTCCCAAGTATTCCAAGCCGCTTAAGTTTGCGGTTAAACGGCTTGGAGGTATACTGAAAACCCTGGTCTGAATGGAGAATGACACCCTCCATGTTCACGTTCTTACTTAGAACGTCTAGCGTCTCGCTAACTAGAGCAAGGTCATTTCGTTCCGAAAGACGCCAAGCCACGATTTCATTGTTAAACAGATCTTGAATGACAGAGAGATATACAAACCGCTCTCCAGCTCGTATGTATGTAATATCGGTAACCAGCTTGGATAAAGGAGAATCTGCCTGAAATTGTCGATCTAATCGGTTGGCATTTACCACAGATGCCTGTTTGCCAAAAAAGCGCCGCTTCTTTCGAATGACGGAACGGATCCCTAATTTCTTCATTAGGCGGTACACCTTTTTGTGATTGACCAAGATACCTTCTCTACGTAAAGCAACGGTCATCCGGAGATAACCAAAATAGGGATGGATCCGGTGGATCGACAACATATGCGATTCCAGAAGCTCTTCTTCTTGCTTACGCTGCTGGGTTGTTTGCTGATTCTTTCTCCATTTATAATATCCTGCCCGAGAAACATGGGCTAATTCAAGTAACCATTTCAACGAATATCGTGTCCGCATTCCCTCAATAATTTCAAACCTCGCTTCTTTCCTCGTCACTCCTTGTGTAGATTTGGATACTGCTTTTTTAAATATTCAATCTCCGCCCGTAGATACGCCATCTCCTCTTCCATACTGGAAAATTTCGTTTTGGGTCGTCCCTGCCTTGTGGTCGTTGGCTGGAGGTTCTCCCCCGCTCGATGTTTCATCACCCAGCTTTGCACTTGGGATTTATTACGAATGTCCAATTGTTTCGTCACTTCACGAATACTCATATGTTCTTCGTTCACCAACCGGACTGCCTCCATCTTTACATCTAAGGAGTATTGCCGGAATGATTGTCCCTTTTTAGCCATGAAAAATCCCCTCCGTTCAACAAGATTAAGTCCATCTTAACAGATGTCTTTTCTCTCTTGTCTACTAGAAGGGGATAATACCAAAAAGGCGTGTTTTTATTTAGTTGCTTTAGCCAGTTGAGTACGCAAAGCGTGCGAAACAAAAAAACACCTGATGCAATCGTTATAATAGGAGTGTTCAAGCTACTATGTATAACGAAAGGAGAAGGTGGTTTTTGTGGCACAAAGCAGAGATGGCATGGCGCATACCAAGAGGTTGTTTGAGGAAAGCATTAGAAAGTATATTCAAGAACAGGAAAACCAGAGGCTTATAGCCTCAGAGCAAACCCCCGTCTGACTGGTGGTTATGATTTGAAAACGTACCTACAGCACCTATAAAATATGCACTATTCTCTAGTAGTCTAAACGTCTTATTCACTACCACATTTTTCTTCGCTCATCGAACTAGGGTTTGTCTTCTAAAACAAGCTGAGATTCTCAAGGAAGAAGATCTGAAAACGGCGAAAGCGTATCACTTGAGCTCATTTTCGAAGTTATGGAAGCAGGAAACGCCTGAGAAAGCGAAAGTGTTTTGGGATGACTGGTATTTTTGGGCGACACATATGCGCCTTCTCAGTATTTAATGCGAAGGAGCTTTCGGGACCATAATACCAGCCCATAATCTCGTGAAAACCCATAAGAGGAATGTCCGTAATGTACAGGAGTACTGCCTCTTTTCGACGTTGTCCCTCAACATTCTACGAATGCTTGAAAGCTCTAGCCAGACCAATGAAGAATCACATCGTTTGTGAACATGCATAAAGGGTCTGAAGATTTTTTCACGGACCCTTTTGTCATCAGTCCTGGCGGTGTCCGGTGGTGTGGTGTTAACCTATCGTATCAACAAAGCCTGATCCCAATCCGGGCTTTCCTCGCAAAGCAAAGAAGCTAGCACAAGTGCCACGCCCGCGGCACCCGTCAAAAAGCCCGCTTCATCCACTTGCTCATACTTGCCATTTACAAAATATTCATCATAATAACCAAACTTCGACTCTGCCGCATACTTATCCAGCACAGCCACAACTAGTTCATCACGAATCGCACCAAGCTTCACATGACCCGTATCCGAATACATACGTTGAACCATATGAAGCAGGCCTCCTATACCGTGACACAAGGTAGAGGCGGTGAGTCCTCCCATGGTCTGGATGCGATTCTCAATGTCTACATACGCCTGCAACCCAATTGCGCTCCATTCCTGATTATGCATCGCTTGCCCAGCTAGCCAGATGGATCGTGCAATCCCAGGCACCCCATAGCACCAGGAGTCCCACGGGTCTCGGATACTGCTCGGATGCAATTCACCCTGAAGTACCTCTTCAACAGCGACTCGCCCCGGCCATAACGTTCCTGCTTCACCGCTCACTCGCCATCGACATATCCACTCGGTGAGCCGCCGCAGATCTGCACGCATCGCTTCTGTTGTCATGCCCTGCAATTGCGATAGACTCAGAAAAGCCAGCGGTCCTGAGATACCATGGGATAGGCCCAGGTTAAAATTCCCATTTGGATACTGCACCTTTTCATGTTCGAGGAACTGATTCGCAGACAGGATATGCCAAGCAGGGATCCGATGTCCTTGATAATCTTTTTCCCCGCAGAAGATATGGAATACTTCAACAATCCGTTGCCAGATAATCTTCATCTGCGGTCGATCTGAGAAAGCCAACACAACTCGTGCAATTCCTGTCAAACCTTCGATTGTATCGTACTGACTAATACGCAATTGCCCTTCTTCCCACTGGTTTTTGCATATCTCTACATAATTTAACACAGCTTCCTCGAACCAACTAGCCAGTGTATCTAGCATGCCTTGGTAGCGCGTATTCTTTCGTGACAGAGCACGAACGCCTAGCAAAATACCCGCTAACCCACTGTATAGAGATAGAGTATGAATACCTTGCTGTTCGATTACCTGTTGGATCTTTTGCAGGTAACTATGCCCTACCATATCCCAACCGTTATCAGGATATAACTGATCCAGTTGTCCCATTAATACACAAATACCCGTAAATCCACCCGAGAAGCTTGTGTCTGACCATCGTGCTACCTGTTTCCCTTCAATCACTTGCCCAGGAACCTGCTTCATCTGGGCACGTACTTGATCAGGATCCTTATAACGCTGCACAATCGCCTGCAACACTTGTGCTACTTGCTTCCTAACTTCCCCACTTAAGGGGATCCATTGTGTCGATACCGCACTTGCCGCTTTCATCCTCAATCATCTCCTTCTAATTCACCGCAACTTCTTCTGCAAATGAACTTGCTTGCACTTGATACATCTGCGCATATACCCCACCTAAACGTATCAATTCAGCATGCGATCCCTGCTCAATGATCCGGCCGTCCTCCATGACTAAAATCTGATCGGCTAGACGCGCTGACGAGATACGATGTGTAATGAAAATCCCTATCGTGTCTCTCATTAAATGCATGAACAATTGTAGTAAGTCTCGTTCAGCCAATGGATCCAAGAACGAGCTCGGCTCGTCTAGAATATATACATCCGCACTTCGCAGAATGGCTCTTGCAATTGCAATACGTTGCCACTGTCCGCCCGAAAGTTGATGTCCTTCATCGAACCATTTGCCAAGTTGTGTATCGAGACCGTTTGGCAAATTCGCAATCACTTGGTCAATAGCTGCAACTTTGGCTGCATCCATCAATCGCTCATCTTGTTCGAGTTCAGCCAATGAGCCGAAGCCAATATTATGGCGAGCCGACATTTCATAGTGAACAAAATCTTGAAACACAACCCCCATACGTTCTTGGACTTTTTGCAGATCGTAGTCGAGAACATTACGGCCATTGACTTGGATGGTACCACGATAATCCTTGTACAATTGCATTAACAGCTTCATGAGTGTGGACTTACCCGAACCATTCTTCCCTACAATAGCCACAGTCTGCCCCTTCTTGAATGTCACATCCACTTCTCGAATCGTATCCGAATCTTGTCCTGGATAAGCGAAAGATACCTGATTGAACGAAATCTGTGTAATCTGGACACTTGCATTTGCGTGACACGATAGCTCTGTTGCACTGGGCAACTGTTTCTGTCGATTAACAGGATCCGACGTAGGCAATTGCAAGAACAAGAGCAACTGCTCCATGTAAAGATTGTTCTGTGAGAACTGGACAAGCCCCTGAATAACCCCATTCATCTGGTTCTGCGTGAGCATAATCGCCTGGATATACCCATACAAACTCCCGATCATCATCACTCCTATAAATGTCTCGTGAATTGCAAGCCCAATTAACCAGAACAAAGCTACCATTTCTAACATATCGTACAGAAAAGTAACTCGAATTCGCTTCAGTAATATGCGACGATCCACAAGGAAGAAGCCATGCAACAAATCGCGGTATCGGTTTAACAAGTAAGAACCCAGTTGGAATATTTTCACTTCCTTAAATGTACTATCGTTTGTTAAGAGATACGTCATGTACCACGATTCTCGATACTTCGGAGTACGATCCAAGTAGATTTGGAACTGTTCTCGATTGATTTTGAAAATCGAATAGATAGAAAACGTTGATATTATGAAAATCACGAGCACCACCCACCATTTCCACAGAACAAGTAGGATAGCAGATGAAATAAGTGTAATGATTCCAGAAGTTATGCCAGCCATCTGGCTATACAATTGATAGGGGCGATAAGTAGATTCTTGTGAAACCCTTTTTAATTGATCATTAATCGAAGCATTCTCAAAATCGGCCAATCCCAACGTGGTTGATTTCTCACAGATCATGACATTCATCGAATTGGAAATGACCGCCTGAAGGTTCCCCTCCACATAACTTTGGGCGACGTCGATGAAATTCTTAAAAACATAGATGACGATGAACCAAACAAAATGAGAAAGTACCCTGTATTCCCCTTCTTTCCATCCCACGGAAACACTATTCAACAAATTCTGTGTAACCATTAATGTCATCACAGGCACAGCGCCTTGAATGATGTGTAGCATCATACTTGGAATCATATACTTCTTATTCATGCGGAAAATCAATCGGAAGAGTTGCAGCCCATGTCGAACCGTCTTCCAGAGTGAAGCTAATTCATGCTGACATCCCTTCCAAATAAAGTTCATTAGCTCTTCCTCCAATATTGCAACAAGCTATTAAGGGCATGACGAGCCATAATCATTACCTTACGTTCTTTATCTCGATCAACCCCAATCAAGCGGTTTAAGTACATATGAATCACACTGAACAGGATACTGTCTTTGTTGTTCATAAGAGTGCCCTGCCGCTCATGCTCAAGAAGTACTTGCTGATACCGCTTGACAGCCTCTTCCCTGTGCTGACCAATCTGATGAATCAGCTTACCTTCTTGATGCAATGGTGCTAATTCGGATGAATCCCTCCCTAACAACTGCAGGAATAAACGTCGTTCATTACGGAAGTCATCCAGATATTCTTTTACATCGAAGCGCTCATTGAGGAGCTCGTATACCTTCTGCTCGTTGTAACCAAACTGAGTCATGTATTGTATCACACCACACACCGCCACGACCTCCTGACTTAGCTGGATCTGCTTAAATCGAAGCAACCGAACCAAATTCGCTGTGACATCGCTGTCACAAGCAAACATACGTTCCGCTAACCGCATAAGCTCAGGTCCACCATATCGTTCGATCTCTGGTTCATACGTGTCCACAACAACCTTATTTATCATTCCATCTTGAAGTAACATAGTCGTCCATTCATGGAAGATTGGGATGAACGAAGATATGTCATTACCGCTTGGCATGTTGAACCGTACTCGAATATGACGAGTTGGATCGGAGTAACGAATGAAATACGCTTGTTCAATTACACCTGCCTCACGGCATTTCTGAACAAAATCTCCCCACTGACGACCAATGAACTCATCTTGGCGACTGTCTATCCCATAGAACTTGGCATAGAACCACGATCCACCCGGCAACTGTACACGCTGCGATTCATCAACAACAGTCCGGCGAGAGATTTCTGTCTCCTTACTTACCGCCACTTCCGCTTGGGTCAGATCCATCTCTTCCGTGCGTCT
Organism: Paenibacillus sp. lzh-N1; assembly: GCF_002872435.1. Taxonomy (NCBI): domain Bacteria; kingdom Bacillati; phylum Bacillota; class Bacilli; order Caryophanales; family Paenibacillaceae; genus Paenibacillus; species Paenibacillus sp. lzh-N1. The sequence continues at coordinate 5,533,498 of NZ_CP025696.1, forward strand.
AACGAGCGGGAAGACAAATTCCGCCGTCAAGGGCCCATCGCTCCGCTGGATCGGCATATCCTCGAACCCCCCTATATGCTCGATCAGCGTCACTTGACCTTTTGACTTCAAGTCTTTGCAGATCTCCTCCACATGCAGAGGATGCTCCATATCGAACAAGATACGATTATCGAATTGAGTCATATACACATACCGAGGTACTTTCCACTGCATACTAAATTCCCTAACCAGAAGCTCCAATTGCTCCTCGCTCTCGCGCTCAGATGTCTTGCCACTCAATTGTATACGCCATGTCGCTGGACTTAGCACGATGTTCCCATATCTTAAACGCGGAGTAAAGGGGGATTGATCCATTACTCCCCATTCTAATGTCGACCATTGTCGATACCCTTCCTGACTAACTTCCACCAGAAATCGGTACACATTCGGCGCACCCTGGTAGTTCAACATATGCCCAGCTGTCGGGATCACTTCGCAATTGTGCTTGCGTGACTTCAAATAAAATTTATCGTCTCGCACCCCAACCATCAAATCGGACACATGAATCTGTTGATCCTCTGGTACAGTGTGATTCGTGCCAATTCCGATTTCATAAGTGCGAAAATTTTCCGTGAGAACGACATTCGTCGATCTCGCTGCACTGGGTAAATACGAAATCTCTGCAAGCAGTTTACCTGGTGATAGGCGTTGCTCTTCCTCATGAATCTCATTGAACATGTTTTTAAACGAGACACCCATTAAATCAATAAATCGTCCGAACGTTTTCCCCGCGCCACTCGATCCAGGATTCGGTCCAAGTACCAACGTGTACTCTCCGCGATTGAGTGCTTCCCGATCCTGCACTACCATTAAAAAGTAGAGTTCCATTGACGGAGTAGGAATTAACTCACTGGTGGTTTTATCAGATTCATCCTCCAAGATCTGTTGAATCCTTTCGTTCGTGAGAACGATCTCTTGTTCACCCTGATGCATACACGAGACGAACCACTTGAAGAGTAATTGTTCACACTTCGTACTGAATGGCACACTCGGATTCTTTAACTGCCTATGAACGCTACTCGGATTTTGATAGGTGGCCGGTGGCCCTAGCCCAATCTCCTCATCCAGCAACTCCAAAATTGATATCTCTCGATACGAGCCGTATTTCTCTATGAATTCATTGCAGTATTCCTCCAGGTGTCGGTACTTACGTGTAGAAATTCGACTAAACAATTGTGCAACTTTCTCAACATCCTCACGAACCTGATAGGGCAAGGTCACGGATCGATCTTCCAAGGACAAGTCAACCTGTACCGTCGTCTTTACCTCCGCCAAAGCATTCATCATCTGTCGCAACTGAAGTAATTGCTCCTCGCCCTGCCCAATTGATCGGTTATTATACGAGCGAATATTCCGACGAATTTCATTGAGAGCAACCTTCCATTCATCTATACCCTCTACCCCATCCAACACAGACAGGATATGATCAAAGGGCTCTATACTCGTCGTCGGAGGTCGCAATTCCGAAATTAAGAATTCTTGTTCAAAAAGCTGCCAAATGTAGCGATGAATCGTATCTAATTCTGCCTCCATGAAAGCACTCTTAATCCGGGATACGAGTTCTAGGTACGGAATTGGATTTATACTAGCTTCCATCACCAGATCGAATACTGCAGAGGCTCGTACAGATACGCTATCACTTTCTCCGACGCCGAGATCGCCATATCTGGCTACGTAAGGAATTTTTGCTCGTTCGCCTTGCCGGTAGATAAGAGAGTTGCGCTGAATACGAAGCTGAACTACAACTTCACGTTGCTTCTCGATTTTATCAACAATCTTTAACAACCATTCCATATCTGGTCGCACGCGTTTGCGATACATTGCGATGCCTTCTATGTTCATCTGCGACTGTTCGGCGAATTGCCCATAAGTCACACCGGAAAACAAGCCAAATGGTGTGGGACGCGTCATCATGCGGAGCAGATAGCGCATAAAACCTTTGATAGCCTGCGCTTTCTTCCGTGCATTCTGGTCATTGCCAAGATGAGAAAGTGACTCAAGCAAGCTCGGGCTCGCTACCGCAATCGCTTCGCGAATAATCGAGTCATTGGATAATTCGACAAGTTTATTTAGCGAAAAACGCTTAAGCTCTTCTTGGTCTTTCCAATCGGAAGGAAAACACTGTATAAACAAATTGAACGGCAAAACAGGCGTGCGAACCATAAAAAAATCCAGTGCGCGATATATATTGGGTTCTTTTGTCATTTTTCCTCCTAGTTTTAGCGGACTGAAAATAAGAGATTTAGGGAGTAGTTATAGAGTCTAAATACTTGCAGACCTCTTTACATTCGACACATACCCGAAATCTTTTATAATCCTAAATTTTGAAAGCACGTAACAGCGGGAATCAAATAGAAGGATGATCAATGTTACCTATAATAAAATGGGTAAATACCCAAAAATGTCTGAGCTCGAGCAACGCATACGCCGAATCTTTTTGGATTCGCGTCGCCTTTACGGTAGCCGATAAAATCAAGGAAGCGCTAGAGCAGCAAGGCGTTTATGTGACGGGAAAAACCGTTGAGGACGCATCATGAAAGAACTGGGCTTGAAATCGCGAAACATCAAGAAGTATAAAGCAACTACGAACTCTAAGCGTAACTTCCCCGTACATGAAAACATGCTGGACCGCGCGACGAAGTTCTCCACCATTCAGATCGTGGTAGCCAATATGCCTTCCTGGAATACCAAGCACGATTGCAGAAATACGGGATAAAAAGCAACATGAGCCGCAATGGCAATTGCTACGATCACGCGTGTACAAGCCATGAAGAGCATATTCGAGTAATTACCTGCTTCTATAATGGCAAACGAATTCATTCTGCCATCCGGTACTTAACGCCCAGCCAATGTGAACATGTGTACCGTCCCACGGTGTAATCTTCTCAATTCTATGTGTCCAATCTATTCATCCACCTTTACTACACCCTAAAACAAACAGCGGATTATCTTTTTTCTGTCTTCCTTTCGTGGGGGCTTCTTCTTTTCATTTAATGGTTTCATATGCATGCTTTTACATTCCTCTCTTACTCCAAATCCAGAAACTGATGGTTGGACATATCACAACAATCCCGGTTAAATACACCCAGAAGATCATACTTCCTTGTCCGCAAAGTACTCTCAAAATACTGACAAACGGATCATGCAGAAAACGAAGTTCAGAGACGATGACATAACTGCCAAGCAACCCTAAAATGGTGCATGCATACACAATTGAAACTCGTGTGATAAGGATAGAAAAAACACTGCATATCACAAGAACCGCAATGCTAGTCAGCACAAGAAGGAAATCGTATTGGATCGTCAGCCACAATACATCGGCATATCCAATCGATTCTGGCACTAAGTACACCTCTGTCGATTGCGGATGAGAAAAGAACAACCATCCACACGCAAGCGAGACCAGCGTTGTTCCAAAGATAAGCGTGACAATCAAAACGATCTGTGTAAGTAATTTAACTAGCCAGTGCTGATAGCGATCGAACGAACGTAACATATATATGCGATACGCTCCCGAATGTATCTCATCAGCAAGCGACTCTACAAATAAGCCTGGCAACACAAACAATTGCAACAAGAACGACATATCCTTCATAATAAATATGGGCAGATTTAGTGCATCAACCGAAAACCACGGGCTTAGGTCAATTTGAATACCGCCTGTTAGACGTAAGAATCCAATATCGATCAATAGAGCGAGCAGATAAGCACATCCAAACGTTCGAATCCGCTTCCCCTTCCATATCCGTTCCAGTTCACTGATCCACAAGCCAGTGCTCACACGCCAACACTCCTAATTTAAATAATCTGCTCTCGTAAATTTTCTACGAGCAGCTACAATACATACGAAAAAGTAAATAACTAAACCCACTGCTATTGAAATTTGTGCATATTCATCGCCCGACAATGCCTTTTCGACACCAACAATCTGCATACCTGGAATCAACCCTGCATAAATCAAGGCAAGCAAGAATGCATTTTCCGTTATTAAAGGACTTCCCGGATCGAAAATACTTGTAGCAAACATTGATATAATGATATAGATCGTCGCAATACCAATTGTACGAGCCGCAGTCCTACAGTACATAGCAATCCAAATAAACAAACCGCCCCCCCCGATCAATGTAGCGAAATCAAGTGCATATTGTTTCAAAGTATAGAATAGTATTGCAGCATCTGTGGAAGGAATCCTATTCCCTGATATCATTACCTCTGGGGGAGATGGAAGTTTCATTACGCCAAAGATCGTAAACGATACGCCTAAAATGGCCATCATTAATAGGATGAATAAATTCATTATCATCCATTTGCTAACAAAGATTTGACCCCGAGAATAGCTTCTTAAAAAAAACATTCGCAATTTACCACCCTGAAACTCTTCTGTGTATAAGAGACCAGCCAACAGCGCAACCATTAAGTTCCCAAATAAATATATACTTTCTTTCATCCCTCTCGATGCCGACATGCTCGCAGCTACATAGAATGGGCTATCAGGTAAATGCCGCTGATCAACCCACATAAAATATGTTATCAATGCATAAGCAAATGGAATGCAAGAAACTAACATGAACCATGTCCATTTCTGGTGGATCAACTTCTCGAATTCAATCCTGATTAACACTTTCATGACAACATCAACTCCAAGAATGCGTCTTCTAGCCTCTGACCATCCACAATCAAATCATTCACATTACCCGTCCATATGACCACCCCTGCTCGAATAACAATAAGTTGATCACACATGAGTTGCAGCTCATCTAGAAGGTGGCTGGATACGAAGAATGATAAACCTCGTGATTCCCTCAGTTGGAGGATCAGATTACGAAGCTCCCGCATACCTAGCGGATCAAGTCCATTGGATGGCTCATCCAGAAGCAGCAGGTCGGGGGACCCTAACATAGCTTGCGCAATACCTAATCGTTGCTTCATCCCTAACGAATAAGTCTTCACTTTATCATCTGCTCGGGACTGCAATTCCACACTCTGGAGCAACTGATCGATGTGCTTTTCTCGATCTGCAGAGCGAATTTCAGAGTGCAATCGAGATAAATTTCGAAGCACCTGCCTTCCGGTCATATACTCAAAAAAGATGGGGGATTCTATAATCGCCCCTACATTAGCTAGTGCCTGTTTTCTCTGTTTTTGCACATCATATGTCCCAATGCGAATCGCTCCGCTTGTTGGCTGGATAAGCCCTGTCATTAATCGCATTAATGTTGTTTTTCCTGCTCCATTAGGGCCTATAAATCCGTAGATCATACCTTTTTCCAATTTAAAGGACGTCTCTTGAATAAGAGTCTTATTACCTATTCGCTTCGTCACACGATCCACTTCCAGAATCAGCTTGGTCATCAGTTCACACCTCTGTATGCTATATTGATTTCTCTCTTCATTTCACTACAAAAAAGTGCAGACCTCTGTCTTGCATTAGCCCACACGACTAACAACTAGACAGAAGCCTGCAGAACGTTAACATTACTGACTACATATGATCATACTTGGTTTTTATTAACAATATTTCGACGTTGTTTTACCACAAGGCACAGTTCCGCATTCACTAGATCCACAATTAGACCCAGTGAGACATCCTCCAGTGCAAGCAAACCAACTGGTAACTTGAGGCTCGATTTTGCCAACATTTTTGCTTACTTGTACATCAAGATCAAATTGATTATTAGACATAATAACTACCTCCTAAGATTTTCATTGTCTCTTGGTATTTCACCAAACTAGACAAATTCCCAATTAGAGAAGCAGTGATAGCAATCTATACCGGCGCCAATACAGATAGCGCGATCCAACTCCTCTATTACAAATTATATTATAGATTTCATTTTTTTTACTAGGGTGACATTTTTCTCCCCCCTATCGCATAACGTAATTGTTGTCAAACAATCCTCGCCGTCTTGCTACTTTGACTGCGTCTTTGCAACTACCCACATCTAGCTTTGTGAGTATATGTTTCACATGCGTTTTTATTGTTTCCTGTTCAACATGCAGAACTTCGCTTATTTTTGATTTAGAGTACCCTTCGTGCAAATACGCGATTACTTGTCGCTCGGTCCGCGTAAGGGAGCATTTAAGCTCTTCCAATCTTAGTTTGCGGAACTCATCGCGCAGCACCCTAGCGGCATCGGGATGAATTGCTACGCGATTATGATACGCATCGCGAATAGCCGCAGCAATATCCGTATAGTTCTTCTTCTTAATATAATTGACGGCTCCAACGCTAAAGGAGTCTGCAATCACTTCCAAATTATCTTCTGAAGATAAAATAATAATGCTAACATGTTTTCTCATCAAAATCTCTCTCACTGCATCCAACCCATCGTACTGGGAAGAGGTCAGTGTTACATCCATCACGATAACATCGACTTTATACTGCTCTGCAAAATGAATGGCTTCCTTCTCCGTTGCTATACCTGCGATATATTTCATATCTGGCTGCTGCTTCACATATTTGCAGATTAAATCACGCCATACCGAATCAGTCTCCACATGTAATACACCGATATCCCCCATAATTTGCAATAGCCACGCAGTATTCCCAAATCTCATACCTAAAGGTATATTTTTTAGCGCAGCAAGTACCTCCTGTTCATTTTGTGATTTTTGGTACTAGACAACGTTTTCTTAAACGTATGGGCCTCCTTGAAATGCAACAATCAACAGCACCAGAGATGTTACCCATAAAAATACGTTCATCTACTAGAGGTGGTATCAGCTACGCTGGAACTACCTCATGTTGCAGCGATATATTCAACATAATCATGTAGTTCATTTATATCTTCTAATAAAAGCCTAAATGCGTAAGTATTACCTTCCGCCCATTGTTGAAACAAACCAATCCAGTGTGGGGTATCCTCATCAGTCTCTAAGACCCAATCTAAATCAGCGTAGTTATATGTATATTGTAGAGCTTGTTGATAATCGCCTTGGGCTTCACAGACACTAGCACACAATAGATCAGCATAGGTGATGTACACAAACATGGGACAACTTAGCTTCTTGGCAGAATCATCACACCCTCGACTTTCTTGTTGATGTTTCATCAAATATTGAATTTCGGCTTTGATTGTCTCCAATCTGAATCGTGAAAATACGATACTGACAGACTGCCAAGCGCTCGGAGTGCTGGTATTTTTCCACTTCTGCCACATTCTAATAGAGCATCAGTGCAGCAGCATGTTGTCGCTGTGAAAATAATGTTTGTTTCTGCAATTTGATATAGTCTGGGAAAGTACATAAGTCCAATCATTGACGGATCGCTTCCAGCTTGTTCAGCTCCGTACAACGATATATCAATGGTTCAATTCGTGTCATGTTTTGGGGGAGGTCAATGATGTAGTTTTCTATGTATAGATCGTAAAAGTGACCTTCCGGTAAACCCATAGCCACAGTGATTCGATCAAGCTGCTGCACGGAAACAGAACGATGCTGAATATCCAATTACTAAGTGTTCTTTAATGGACAACTGAATATTCCGCAAATTGAGCCAGTGTCATATCGTTTTGTTTTAGATAATAATCAAACTTTGCCCGAAACTGTAAGTGTATTGTACAAAAATAACCACCTCTTATCAGGAACATATAGAAAATCAACTCATGAAACGAGAACTACTGCAATCAGATGAATCGGATAGGTCTTTCCGCAATTTATCATACCATTTTTTAGAATAAAATCATATACATATCAAAATTTACTCATGATACCTATTTAGATACTTTGCAATGATTTCATAATTAAAGGTATGCCATTTTCTTATTTCAGCATTTGCATAATTCTATTTTCAACGCTCGTAGTTACAATATATAGACGAACCAAAAAACGTTTCGATCTATATATTGCTGATTGGAAAACGCCCCTGGGCTATTAGACCGTAACCAGGCATGGCCGATGCTTATCCGAATTTGCAACCGGTACTGACTAACCCGATCAATTGGGCACTGATTAGGCAGCAGTACAACCACGCAATAATTTAAAACATCCAACCTAGCAAGCTTTGGACGAACTTGGTTAAGCAGTAATGACGATATTGACGATATTCTTGTGCAACTATCTTTACTCGGAGGATTTTGCGCCGGGAGATCAATTCAGGCTTGAATATCGTGGAGAATTAGAACTCGACAAATAGTCTCCATTTTTTGCGGAAAAGGCGGGGAAATAGCTATCAACCGGCTAGTGGATTAGGGATGGCCGCACTGTCGCTTCACCTCCTGCAGAAATAATTGTTTTACATCAATACCATCATGTTACAAAACATCTTATCTAACGAAGATGGTACGATATGATGACTCCAGAAGACTTACGGGCACTTACTCCACTGGTTTCCAGCACCTTCGTGCGGAGTTGGAAGTCGAGGTGCTCAAAGCAGCAAGAAGCTCCCCTATGTACCCACAGAGGAGGAGTTAAAGCGCTATTATGATGTTGTCTGGCAAGTGAAGAATTTTCAAGACATGATGATCGTTAAGACACTTTTGTATACGGCCGTTCGGGTCAGTGAACTGATTAATATCAAGTTAGTCGATGTTGATTTCCGTTACTGTCAGATCCGCATTAATAGTGGCAAGGGGAAGAAGGATATCGTATTGTACCATTCCCTTATTCGTTCAAGGAAATGTTGGCCATGCATGCTGATTCCAAAAAGAAGAAATACACCGATTGGAGAGTCTGCAAAATCCTAACCAAATCTTCGGAAGCTGCCAGCATGACTCAAAATCTGTCTCCACAAAAGCTGCGACATTTTCTCTTAGCCTGGCTATAAAAGTAAGGCACTGATGATGAGGTAATTAATAGATTTTCCATTTGATAATATCTACTTTGCGGATGGTGTCAACTTCGCTGGTAATCCCCCAAATTATAAAAACCATATAATCCCACCTGTTCCTTAAATACAGGTGGGTTCTACAACTATGGTTGTCTCCACACTCCAATATGATGAGAGACCAAATATATTACTGATTTACTGAATAAAACAATCACTTCTTCCCTTATCATATGTTAATTTGCTACTTACCTCTTCTTGAAATTCAGTATCCGTCAATAATTTGTAAAAAAACAAATCAAGCTTCTGCTTGAGCCAAATATGATCCACCCCAGATTCATCTTGAATAAACATGGCTATTTGAAATTCATTTCCTTATCGATCTGTACAATATAAAGCCTCTGTTAAAACAGAAATGGTAGATCCACCTTTATTTCCAAACTCTATTAGCTTGGAGTTATCCACTTGTCGCTGAACTAACAGTTTTAAATATGGATTTATAGAAGAAGGAACTAGCTCCTCTTAGTGTATAAGCTTCATTATATGAGCATATTCCTTAGTTGTAGAACGAGGAAGCCTTCGCGATTCTAGAACTTGAAGCCTTCGTGCATAATTCTGCTTGGTATTCCATTTCTGAATACATCCTATTCTCTTATCGCTATTTAATATTTGGTGTATTTCGATGGATTTTTCATGTATTCCTAATAGGTCATTTCACTTATTTTTTGTATTGATTCTTTAAAGCACATTTTTTCTGTTTCTTGTATATAGGAGGACATTAAACCCGCAGATGAAAAGGGAAAGATTTTATCATGTGAAGATAACGAGAGTTTCATTATATTATCATTTATCTCACTTAATCCCATTCTCGCTATCAAAAATTCTGTATTGGCATTGGAACTGTACGCTAACATACCGCTAGCAATTTCAAATAACGTAATTTTCCCTTGAACCTCTTTATGGTTTGACTTAATCCATTTGATCCAGTTATTATGAGCGTTACCATCCGAACCAGGAATATAAAATTTATTTAGTTCCTCTAAAGCCACAAGTTCATGTTCGTCTAATAATTTTGCCGCTACTTGACGAGCTAACTCAATAGCAATGATCACTTTTGCAGTACTGGCAAGCGGCATTTTAACTTCTGAATTGTAGCTTATTTTCTCCATACCATTTTTGATCATGTATAAGGAAGCTTTTTTCGGATTTTCTATTAAAAAGTTAAGAACATCCATTTCTGTTTTTTGATTATTCTGGTGCTTTGCAATTAAAAAAAATATGATAAATATAACAAATATTAAAATCATAGCTACTATAAATAAAATGATTATCATATTTTGCTCCTTAATGGAGACGCTTAGGATGAGTTTCACATAAGTCGTCTCAGTCCCCCACAGGAATTACTGTTCTTTTAGAAGTAGGAGAATCATACACTTAATCGCCTATACGGTTTCCTCAATGAGGCAATATCATAGATATTGTGCAAACGGTTTAAGACTTTTATTAATTATAGCAAAATGGTGGTGAATAAGACGTTTAGACTACTAGAGAAGAGTGCATTTTTTATAGGTGCTGGAGGTAGGTTTTCAAATGCAAAAACACGCCCTCAAGTGGCGTGTTTTAGTAATCACGAATCTCTCCAATTCAATTCCCCTAAACTCTTACTTCCAAATCTCGTCCGCAATCTCTTTAATGAAAGCAAGCTTTTTCCATTGTTGCTCTTCGGTCAGAATATTGCCCTCTTCTGTGGAAGCAAAGCCGCATTGCGGGCTGAGGCAGATGTGGTTGATGTCTACGAATTGAGTTGCTTCCTTAATACGGTTGATGACCGTTTGCTTGTCTTCCAGCTCACCCGTTTTGGAGGAAACGAGGCCCAGTACGACTTGTTTTTCATCTTTCAGATGCTTAAGCGGTGTAAAATCACCCGCACGGTCGGTATCGAATTCGAGGTAGTAGCCGTCGATGTTATCGATGCCGAACAGGGTTTCGGCTACAGGTTCATAGCCGCCAGAAGATGCCCAGGTGGAGTGATAGTTACCACGGCATACGTGGGTTGTAACGACCAAATCGGCTGGAAGATCCTTCACGGTTTCCTGATTCACGCGAGCGAACAGCTTTTTGGTATCCTCCACATTTTCACCCGCATGCTGTCTAGCTTCCCAATAGTTTTTATCACAGAGCATGCCCCATGTGCAATCATCCAGTTGCAGGCTGCGGCAGCCTTCATTATAGAGCGCTTGGATCACGGATTTGTAGGCTTTGGCAATGTCCGTCACCAGTTCATCCAGATTGCTGTAATACGTATCGGTTGATTCTTTATTTTCTCCACGCAACAGCTCAGCCAGGAACTGCGCAGGTGCCGGAATCGTTTGGCGAGCGATAGCATCCTCTCCTGCGACTTGTTTCAGGAATTTAAAATCTTCAATGAAAGGATGACGGGAATGTCCAATTTTACCGGACAAACGTGCGGTTTCCGCTCTTGTTTCCACACCTTGGAATTGGTAGCCGTTTGCAAGCTGTACCTTTTCCACGCCGTCCAGTCCCCACATAAAATCAAGATGCCACCAGGAACGTCTGAATTCCCCATCCGTCACGGCTTGAAGGCCTACGGATTTTTGCTTTTCCACCAGTTTGATAATTTCTTCATCTTCAATCTTTCTCAGCTCGTCCGCAGAGATTTCATTATTTTGAAATTGAATTCGGGCATCTTTAATCGCTTGCGGGCGCAAAAAGCTGCCAACCATATCATGTCTAAAAGGGGTCACTTTACGTTGGGATGCATTGTCAAGGATGCTGCTCATTAGGGTTATCTCCTTTTTCGCTTCAGTAGTGAAGTTGTTGTAAGAAAGATAACATACATTTTCAGCTATAAGGTAACTCTAATAAACTATAGCTAGTTATAGCCTAAGGCTATATCAAACTTTCTTATCCCCCTATTGCCTCATGCAACGCTTCTACATAGACTGTGGCCAGCTTGGAGAGCGCGACGTTTTTATGGCAAATCCATCCCACATTAATAGACTCATCACACTCCAGGGGGACGGAAATAATTTCGTTACCGTTCAGATCCGCACTAATCACTCCGGTAGAAATGGTATAGCCGTTCAAGCCAATGAGCAGATTAAAAAGGGTGGCCCGGTCATTGACGCGAATGCTTTTGGGGTGCGACAATGTACTCAGAATCTCCTCGGAAAAGTGAAAGGAATTGTACTCCCCTTGTTCAAAGGACAGATATGGGTAAGGATGAAGTTGGTCAATGGTCACGATAGACTGCCGGGATAGCGGGTTATTGGCACTGATAAATATATGCGGCTTAGCCGTAAACAGGCTGTTGAATTGCAGATTTGCATCTTTTAGCAGCTTGTTGATGACTTTGGCGTTAAATTCGTTCAAATACAGGATTCCGATCTCACTGCGTAGGCTTTTGACATCCTGTATGATTTCATGGGTTTTGGTCTCCCGCAAAGCCAGCTCATATTCATCCTGTCCATATTGATTCACCAGATTTACAAATGCATTCACTGCAAAAGCATAATGCTGCGTAGACACCGCAAAATGCTGTGGTGAAGGCTTGGCATCCAAATAGCGACTTTCCAGCAGCTCCGCCTGCTCAACGACCTGACGCGCATAACCTAGAAATTCCACGCCTTCCTTGGATAAAGAAATTCCTTTATTAGTACGCTCAAAAATGGTGATATGAATTTCTTCCTCCAGATCGCGAATCGCGTTAGACAGACTGGGCTGGGAGATGAACAACCGCTTCGCCGCCTCATTCATGGAGCCACGATTGGCAACCTCGATGACATATTTTAATTGTTGTAAGGTCAATGCATGATGTCCTTTCCGTTTATTGTTTCTTCTATTATATAATACATGATCACCCTCCTGGAAAAGGGAATAGAAACACCTCCTCAAAATGGTAACATCCATTTCAAGGAGGTGCTTTTCACTGCTACATTAATTAACGAATTTCACCGTTTGTAGCGATCAGCTTTTGATACCAGTAGAAGCTTTGTTTACGAATGCGGCGCAGATCTTTGAGATCAAATTCCTCACGATCCACATAGATGAATCCGTAACGCTTACTGGAGCCCTGATGGGTACTCACAAGGTCAATCGCAGACCACGGACAGAAGCCGAATACGTCTACGCCGTCTGTAATAGCCAATTGAATCTGCTCGATATGTTTCTTGAAGAAGTCAATACGATAAGGATCGTTCACTACATCTCCTTCTTCCAGCTTGTCAAAAGCGCCCAAGCCGTTCTCTGTCACGATTAAAGGCAGGCGGTAGCGAGAATATATCTGGCGTAATGTGGTTCTAAAACCAACCGGATCAATCTCCCAACCAAACTCTGTCGTTTGCAGGTTGGGGTTCACAGAACCTCGATATGCTCCAGGTTCACCCACAATTTCGTGCTGATCGCCTGTATGTGAAAAATCATTTCCATCATCCAAACTTTCCCCTACGGTTTGGGAGGTGTAATAGTTAAAGGCGATAAAATCTGGATTTCCTTTCGCTAATATATCCATATCCCCTTCTTCAATAACAGGCTCATAACCCTTCTCGACCAAATAGCTCCAGGCAATGTGGTTGTAGCGACCAAATACAGCCATATCCAGGTAAAGCCAGTTGCGAATGGCTGCATAGTTATCAGCCGCCAGCGTATCTTCCGGCTTGGAACTGGCTGGATAAATGACCCCAATATTCGGTGCTGGTCCAATTTTCGCGTCAGGCAGCATCTCGTGACACAACACCATCGCCTTCGCCTGCGCGACTAACATATGATGATTTTGCTGATACAGTACCTTTTGCGGATTTTCCAGGCTAGTATCCAATGTACCAATAGAACCGGGATGGAGAATCAGCATGTTCTGCTCATTAATGGTTAGCCAGTATTTCACCCTGTCCCCAAAGTTTTCAAACAACGTTTTGGCATACTGCTCGAAGGCATCAATCGTTTCCCTTTTGGACCATCCGCCTTGTTGTTCAAGCGCATAGGGCAGATCAAAATGATACATGGTAACAATCGGTTCAATACCATATTTAATTAATTCGTCAATCAATGAGCTGTAAAATGCAATTCCCTTCGGATTGACTTCACCCGCGCCTTGTGGATAGATGCGTGTCCAAGCGATCGAGAAGCGATACGCCTTAAAGCCCATTTCAGCCATCAGAGCTACGTCCTCTTTGAACATATGGTAATGATCACTGGTTACCTTAAAATCAGTCACCCCTTCAACATGGTTAGCCATGTCAATGACAGAGGGGCCTTTTCCATCTTCGTCCCATGCACCCTCTACTTGATAAGCGGAAGTTGAACCTCCCCAGAAAAAATTTTCAGGAAATGCCTTCAATTGATTATGTTTCATGATCTAGTTCCTCCAGTTATAGTTGTATCCTTGTGATTTTGCAATTCATGAATGTGGTGGTAGACTTTCCTGTATCACACAACCAAAGTTAGCAATACTTCATTTTTCTGAACCTGCTCCTGATTGGTCTCAAATACGTCCACTTTATGTTTCGTCAGGGTGACGATGACAGGGGTTACGATTTCGTACCCTGCTTCTATAATCTGCTCTCTGTCAAATTGGATTAACAAGTCCCCTTGTTTTACGATATCTCCCTCTTGAACGACCGGATTAAAATGCTTTCCTTTCAACGCGACGGTGTTAATTCCAATATGAATTAATATCTCCGTACCCGCCTTGGAAGTCAAGCCGATGGCATGTCCTGTAGGGAACAGCGACGTTACAACTCCATCTATGGGCGCTACGACCTCACCGACAGACGGTTCAATGGCTAAGCCTTTTCCCATCGCCTCTGTAGAAAATGCAGAATCATTCACTTGGCTCAGGGGTGTCGTCTTGCCTGTGATCGGGCTGTATATCGTTTCTTTCTTGATGTCAACAGCCTTGGTTGCTGTAGCAACGTGCTGGGGTTCTTCCGTCTTAACAGACTCAACTGTTGCCGCACTCTCCCCTTTCACCTTGCTTTCATAACCAAAAATAAGAGTCAGCACCGTAGCTGCTGTGAACGAACATGCAATGGCAATCACGTAAACCAAGGTAGGCGTATATACCGGAATCGCAAAAATGTTGTGAAACACATAAGCTGTCATTTTCACTCCAAAGTGTCCATTGATGGCACCGCCTATCGCCCCTGCGATAATGACAATCGGAATGACTCGTTTAAAGCGAAGTACCAGACCATACACAATCGGCTCTGTTACACCCGCCAGCAAGCCTGTAATACTCGTGGAACCCGCAAGGGTTCTAAGTGTTTTATCTTTTTTCGCCTTCAAGAAGATACCGAATGCGACACCAATTTGAGCAAATACAGCCGCAGCCGCCATCGCCTCAATCGGATCACCGCCAACACCGATATTTTGAATCGTGATCGGGGTAAAGCCCCAGTGAAGTCCGAAGACGACCATAAAGGTCATAAAACCGCCAAGCACAATTCCTGATAAAATGCCGCTTACACCGATTAACCATGTCACACCCGAAGAAATCCAATCTCCTACCGTTGTACCGAACGGTCCAAATGCGATGGCAGATAGCGGAACCATAATCATTAAAGCCAGCATCGGAACTAAAAACAGCTGCAAATCCTTAAGAATGATTTTCTTCAAAAACTTGTCGACCAACGCATAGATGCTGATAGATATGAAAATCGGGAAAACACTCGCTGAGTAGTTCATCATGACCACCGGTATTCCTAAAAACGATACATCAGAGCCTTTGTCCATCAACCCCGTAAAGTTGGGTTCCAGAAGAGCCGCACCGATCACACCAGCTACATAAGGATTCGCTTTCAGCTTTATACCGAGCGTAATCCCCAGTAAAATCGGCAAGAAGTAAAAGACAGCATTCCCGGCAGCAGACAGGATCAGATAGGTATCACTCGTTGCAGACATCCAGCCTAGCAAGGTCAAAACCGTCAAGAGGGCTTTCAGCATCCCCGAGCCTGCCATCGCCGGAATCAACGGGGAGAAACTGCCGGAAATGACTTCGAAGATTGTAGATATGACCGATGTCTTCTTTCCGCTGGATTCGTTGGCCGTAGAGGTGTCTGACCCAAAATCCCTGTTTTTCATAATCTCCGTATATACATAGGCAACATGG
Source organism: Paenibacillus sp. lzh-N1 (assembly GCF_002872435.1). NCBI lineage: Bacteria > Bacillati > Bacillota > Bacilli > Caryophanales > Paenibacillaceae > Paenibacillus > Paenibacillus sp. lzh-N1. The sequence continues at coordinate 5,549,427 of NZ_CP025696.1, forward strand.
CTGCCAATAACGACTTGGAATTGTCCACCGCTTTCAACAACAGTAATGACTCCCTCGTGCTTCTCAAGCGCTTCTCTTTCGGCTTTTCGTGAATCCTTCAGGTCAAATCGGAGCCGTGTAGCACAATGGACAAGCCCATTGATATTTTCTTCTCCTCCAACGAGACGTACGATATCCTCGCCCATTTTCTTATGGTCCATGTTCATTCTCCTCTTGGGCAGATTGCCTGAAAACAAAAAAATACCTAAACGAAAGGCATGCATGATCATAGAAAATGATCACTGCCATTCATTTAGGTATCGCCTGCTTATCAGTAACAATCCTTAAATTTAAGTTGTGAGCCTACTATAAATCACTCCGAAATCGTTTGCAAGCTTTTTTTCTAAGAATCAGCCATATCGTTTCTGGAGGTTACACGCTGTATATGAATCGTCAAATACACTTTTTCATCAATCGACATCGCACTTTCATGCTTTAATTCCAAGTACTGATTAATTAATTGGGTACACTGAAAAGCCCTCTCGTATTTATCTTTGACTTGGTCATACAAGAAGTTATCCCCTGAAGCTAATTGCTCTTGTTCATTGCTCAACAAGCGTTGGCAAAGTACTGCAAATGAGTAATAAACCGCGAATAATTAAATGAGGTTTCATCCAGTGTAATCTGATAGTAATCGGTTACAATATTGAAAATGTCATCAATGACCTCCGTAATCTCAACCGTTTGTTTCATGCCCTGACCGTCTTGTCTTGCATTGACAAAATGCATGGCAATAAAGCTTGCTTCATGCTCATCCATTTGAATGCCAAATTGAGCATGAATGATGTCCAATGCATTCATACCTATCATAAATTCTTTTTTGTAAAATTTTTTGATCTGCCATAACAGTGAATTTTTAAGCCCCACGGATTTTCTGTATCGAGAGATGGCAAATTGAATATGGTCAATCAAGGAAATATAGATATTATCACTAAAAATATCTCCCATTTCTTTTTTGGCGCTCCCTACAATTTCATCCGCCACCTTTAAATACTCTACAGATGTTTCCCCAATGAGATCAATTAATTTTTGCGGAATTTTATCGGACTTTAATACAAAGGTTTTTTCTATTTTTTCTTCATCGACCCTTTGACCATTTTTCTTTTTAAAACCCAGACCGTTCCCTATGACAACAAACTCATGACCTACCTGATTTTCGGCCCGAATGACATTGTTGTTAAATATTTGCCGGATGATCATCTAGCTGCTCACCTCATTGATGTAATGACAAAGTTTGTAATAACAAAAAAAACCAAATAACGACTAAGTCCATTAGTCATTATTTGGGTATCGCCTGCTACCAGTAACAATCCCGAAGGGCACTTCACCCCTCATTCAATTACTCTTACTATACCGCTTTCAAAGCAGAATAACAATACAATCATACCAAAAAACCGCCAAACACTCGAAATCCTTGTGCTCAGCGGTAATTCAAGTTCATGGTTAACGTTCTTTTTCTTTACAAAATACGTCTTTGGCAACCTGAACTGCTGAGGCCGCCCGCGGCCATCCTACGTAAAAGGCTAGCTGTGTAATGACCTCAATCAATTCTTCCTCCGAAATCCCGTTCTCTTTGGCCAGGTTCAGATGATAAGGAAGTTGATTCACATGCTCACCCGCTACCAGAGCGGCAACTGTAATAAAACTCCGTTCCCTAAGAGACAACTCACTTCTTCTCCATACATCTCCAAAAAGAACATCCTCCGTATAGCTTACAAAAGCGGGTGCAAAATCACCTATCGTTTCCCGAACACTCGATCTGATTAATTTATGCTTCATAAGATCATTTGGGCAAGTCCGTTGCCAAAGGACCAATCCTCTAATTCAGTCTCTACCAGCGTCACAAATACATCCTCTGATCTAATCTTGCATTCAATAGATAGGAGTTCGGCTAACGTTTGGTAAAAACTCTTTTTTTGTTCCGTAGTTCTACCCGATCCCATTGTAATTTGGATGTACAGCAGCTTGTCTGTTCTGGGTACATTCAAATAATCTGGACTATAATAAAACTCGCTCTGCTTATGAACATGAAAAACCTGAAAATAATCTTTGGGCGGGACCTGAAAATGTTCGATCAAAGCAGTCATAATACAGCGACTAACGCCAGGCAGCTCTTGTTCTGTGTATTGCTGCTCCATGTAGCCTACTCGTACAAAGGGCATATTCATCTCTCCTATCTTGGGAATAAGATGATTGTACTCCCCTCACCTCCATCTGTATAATTGAAAATAATAATAATTATATTCAATTTCATCGATGGAGATGAGTCCATATGGATTTAAAAGAGTTAACTACGTTTCGTACCATTATTGAAGAAGGAACCTTCTCAAAAGCTGCCACCAAATTAAACTACGCGCAGTCTACAGTCACGAACCAAATCCAGAGGCTAGAGAAAGAGCTGGGGTTTCAGCTTTTTAAAAGAGGCTGGGATGCGGAATTAACTCCCTCAGGAAAAATGTATGCCGAAGAAGTTGACGGACTTATTCAGCATTGGAATTTTGTAATGGATCAGGCAAAATCGTTGAAAAAAGAGGAGATTGGCACGCTCCATATCGGTGTGATTGAAACGGCAACTGCTACCGCATTGCCTTTGATTATACGACGGTTTCGAGTGCATAAACCGAATATTACGTGCCATTTTACAGTAGGAAACACGGATACACTCTCCAAAGGCTTGGTAGACGGTACGCTGGATTTTGCAATTTCCGGGGAACCTCACTCGAATCCTTCCTTACAATTTGAACACTTATATCACGAACAAATTGCTTTTATCGTATCCCGTAATCATCCCTTCGCGGCAAGAAGTAAGCTTCAGCTCGAAGATCTGTATGAGTATCCGCTTATCGTCGGAGGTAAGAACTGCTTGTACCATTTACGACTGGAGAAAGAGCTTTCCGGCTTCCCGTCGATGCCGTTTTTTTATTCCATCAGTCAAATTTCGTCTATACCCTCATTCGTAAATACGATTCCATCGGTTGGAGTGGTTCTGTCGTCAATGCCTTTGCAGAAGGACCTAGTCGCCATCCCTCTCCAGTTAACAGACCCGAATATTCCCATCGGACTATTACAAAACAATCAGCATCCACAATACCTGACTTCGGCCCGAAGGCTGTTTATGCAGTTGGTTAAAGAGCAATGGGGAATGACACCCGTTGGAGCTGAAAATATTGAAATCCTATAAAAAAACCGCTAAACACATCGTTATACGAGTGTTTAGCGGTTTTGCTATGATAAGGCCAAGAGGAGTTCGGTTCCTCTTTTATTTTATACTCTGGTGATACTCGTTATTTCGTTTCAACTGTTTTTTTCCACAGTCCCAGAATGAGCGCGGAAATCACGGAGCCAATCGCCACTGCAAGCAAGAACAGCAAAGCATGGTTGGCAAGAGCTGCTACAAAAATCCCGCCATGTGGAGCTGGAAGATTGATTTGCCAGAATTGCGTCAGACCACCAGCAATCGCTGAACCTACAATACAAGAGGTCAGGACACGCAGGGGATCAGCAGCTGCGAATGGAATGGCTCCTTCCGTAATGAAGGACAATCCAAGTACATAGTTCGTCAAGCCAGATTTGCGCTCTTGCTCGGTAAACTTATTTTTGAAGAACGTCGAAGCTAGTGCAATCGCCAGTGGAGGTACCATACCGCCTGCCATAACAGCTGCCATCATAGCCCCGTTTGTGTTACCGCTGGAAGTGAAGACACCGATCGAAAATGCGTAAGCTGCTTTGTTGAAAGGTCCACCCATGTCGATCGACATCATTCCGCCCAGAATCAGACCCAAAATAACCGCATTACCTGTTCCCAAATTGTTCAGAACATTGACAAGCCACGTATTAATACCACCGAAAATCGGATCGAACAGGTAGAACATAATCGCGCCAGAAATTAGGAGTCCAAATACAGGGTATAACAAGATTGGTTTTAAACCATCCAGAGCTTTTGGCAGACCTGCAAAAGCTTTACGCAGGAAGATAACTACATAACCGGCCATGAAACCAGCTGCCAGACCGCCAAGGAACCCTGCATTGGAGTTTACAGCCATCAGACCACCGACCATACCTGGCATCAGTGCCGGGCGGTCTCCAATGCTCATTGCGATAAATCCGGCCAGTATCGGAATCAGGAAGTGGAACGCACCTGTTCCCCCGCCAATCGTTTGCAGCAGTTGGAAAAGTACATTATCTTCTCCGGCCACTTGTTCGATCAAGAAGGAAATCGCTAACAAGATCCCCCCGCCGACAACGAATGGCAACATATGAGAAATACCGTTCATCAAATCCTTGTAAATTTTACTACCCACGCTGGTCTTCTCGGCTTTTGACTCTTCAGCGCTGCCTTTACCTTCACTACGGTAAATTGGCGCATCGCCGTTTAGCGCTTTGCGAATCAATTCTTCAGATTTACGGATACCGTCACTTACCGGTCTTTGCAATACAGGCTTACCGTCAAATCTAGCCATTTCGACCTTCTTGTCAGCTGCAACAATGACACCTTTGGCACGACGAATTTCATCCGCTGTCAGTACGTTTTGTGCGCCTTCCGAGCCGTTCGTTTCTACCCGGATATTGACACCCATCTCTTTCGCTTTCTTAATGAGAGCGTCTTCAGCCATAAACGTGTGCGCAATGCCTGTAGGACAAGCGGTCACCGCAACGACAAACTCGTCAGAATCCGGGTTGCCAACGATTACCTCCGGTGTTTGCTGTGCTTTGGCTGCCTCTTTCTTGGCCTCTTTGGCTTTCTTGGCAGCTTCTTCTTCCGCCTGTTTGGTATCAAATAGCTCTGTTACTTCATCTGGTGTTTGCGTGTTCATCAGTTTGTCGATGAAATCGGTATCAATGAGCAACCGCGAAAGAGCAGCCAGTGTGCGAAGATGCGTATTCGCTGCTCCCTCTGGAGCTGCAATCATAAAGAATACTTTTGCTGGCTCGCCGTCCAACGATTCGAATTCTACGCCTTTACTGCTTTTGGCAAATACAACGGTCGCTTCATTCACAGCTTTGGTCTTGGCATGCGGCATCGCAATACCGCCGCCGATTCCAGTGCTGGATTCGGCTTCGCGTTTGTAAATCATTTCTTTAAACAAGGCACGGTCATTAATACGTCCACTTGCTTCGAGACTGGCGATGAGTTCCTCAATCGCTCCGTCCTTTGTCGTCGCCTGCAGGTCCATGATCATCGTTTCTTTAATCATCAGGTCTGTTATTCTCATTGTTCACACTCTCCTAAGTTCGATCAGCGTGTAGACACACGCATATTAAGCTCATGATGCACCGGATTACCGTTTTGAAATCGTAACTTGCGGCCGTAATTGTTCAATTTTCTCTCTCGTAGCCAAATCGTCAGAGAACGCAGTTGCGCTTCCGGATGCCACTCCTGCACGGAAGGCTTCGATCGGATCGCCATGAAGAGCCAGCGTTCCTACGAATCCAGCAATCATAGAGTCACCTGCGCCTACAGAATTTTTCACCGTTCCTGCTGGTACATTTGCGTGATACACTTCATCAGCCGTAATGAACAAAGCTCCTTCTCCTGCCATGGAAATGAGTACATTTTTTGCACCTGCTTCCAGCAGTTTACGACCGTAAGTGACGATCTCCTCCTCTGAATGAATAGTTACGCCAAACAACTCAGCCAGCTCATGATGATTGGGCTTAATGAGCAGCGGCTTATGAACCAAAGCCTTCATCAGCGCTTCACCTGTGGTGTCGATGACGAATTCAGCCCCGGTGTCCTGACACACGCGAATCAATCGCTCATAGAAGTCTCCTCCAAGAGATGGCGGGATACTTCCCGACAAGACGACAATGTCATTTTTCTGGAGACCCGCCAGCTTTTGTACCAATGCATCGGCCTCTTGCTCACGAATCGCAGGTCCCAAACCGTTAATTTCTGTTTCATCACCATGCTTGAGCTTAATATTGATCCGTGTATCATCTTCGATCATTACAAAATCAGTTTTAATGGATTCTTCCCGCAATGTATCGTCGATAAACCTGCCTGTGAAACCTCCGAGAAAACCAATCGCCGTGCTGTCTGCTCCCAGTTGGTTCAATATACGTGATACGTTAATTCCCTTGCCTCCTGGCAGTTTTAGATCACGTTTCATTCGGTTCAAATCACCGAGCTTCAAATCGTCAACTTCCACGATATAATCAATGGAAGGGTTCAGTGTTACTGTATATATCATTGTTATCCCTCGATTATCTTAGTTTTCTGAGCTATGGATCGGCGTGAACGTTCTGGCACCGACTCAGTAATAAGGATAGCTTCCTTGAGATCGAATAGTTTGGCGAACGTTACTTCTCCAATTTTGCTGGAATCGGCCAACACATATGATTTGCCGGACAGCTGATGGGCACGCCGCTTGATCAGCGCCTCTTCAGGATCAGGAGTCGTATACCCCATCTCCACATCTACCCCGTTCGTTCCCAGAAAGCACTTGTCGAATCGAAAATTGTCCAGATTCTGTAGGGCAATACTCCCGATTACGGCTTTGGTATGAATTTTCATCATCCCCCCCAGTAGATAGCTTCTAATTCGTTTGCTTACCAGTGCTTCTACGTGGGAGAGACCGTTTGTCACGACCGTCACGTCTTTAGCTTCAATGTAAGGAATCATCGCCATCGTTGTTGTTCCCGCATCCAGATAGATACATTCACCATCCAAAATTTCTTTAGCTGCCATACGGGCGACTGCGTTTTTTTGTTGAACGTTTTTGAACGTTTTTTCTTCCATGCCGGGTTCCTGACTTTTCTGATTCAGCAAGGTTGCCCCTCCATGAATCCGCTTTAACAACTGACGGCCTTCAAGATCTATCAAATCACGCCGAATCGTTGACTCAGAAGCTCCCAAGAGATCAGCCAATTCCTGCAACTTTACAACACCACGTTCTTGTAAGCGCTGTATTATTAACTTGTATCTTTCTTCCGTCAGCATCTTCATTCCCCCAACTGTTCTTATCGTACCACAAACCTAGCAAAAAACAATCATTTTTCTTCAAAAAGATTCAAAAAAATTCATTCCAACTTCATTTTTTTACAAAATGGTGAATTCCTACTCTAATCAGCATGATTGCGTTTACATTTTAAAGAAATTTCATCTGCTTTTATGTAAATTCATTCTTCTTACATGGAAATTCAGCAATAAACGTTCAAAAACGTTCTGACACTTCAATTAGTACTATTTTACCATTCTGCGTACCATTCGTCCCAACCTTATTTAGTCAGAAAAGAGCTAATCACCGGGACTTCGTCCTCAGTGTTTAGCTCTTTGGACGCTTAACGTCCCTGACACTCAGTCCTTAACGATTCCAATAACGAAACCATCATATCCCTTGCTCCCCACGGTCTGAAAGGCTGTAGCTGTAATTCTCGATTCCTCAGCCAGCAAATCATAAAACTTTCTTACGCCCTGCACACGAGGGTCTGTGCTGTAAGCTTGAATGATCTCCCCTTCACGGACAACATTGTCCCCGATAATAACGGTGCCAGAACGTGAAAAACGAAGTGCCCACTCCAGATATAATGGATTATTGGGTTTATCCGCATCAATAAAAATGAGATCAAAAGGTGCAACGCCCTCATCCTTCATTTGTGTCAACTGCTCCAATGCGTCTCCCTCTCGAAGTTCCACCATTCCATCCAACTGAGCCAACGATATATTCGACCGAGCGATTTTAGCATGAACCGGATGGGCTTCCAGCGTAACTATTTTTCCATCTGTCGGCAACGCCCTACCCAGCCAGATTGTACTGTAGCCTCCCAAGGTACCAATCTCCAACACACGTCGTGCGCCTTGCATTTGAGCTAAGATATTTAATAGCTTTCCCTGATTAGGCGACACATCATGCGGAGGTAATCCTGCCTGTTGGTTAGTAGCCAATACCTTTTCCAAGACAGCATCATGCGGAATAAGACGCTCCGAGATATAATGATCTACTTGTTCCCACGTATTCGTTGAATGCATTTGCTCCACTCTCCTTTGGCTTTAACTTACAATTTGATTGTAAATGAATTACTATTATAAAAATAATATATGTTTTTACTCTATTCATAATTTAAATGTATGAGTTAATCAGAAAGGAGTCCGGTCTTGAACCTGCATGCATTACGCTTATTTCACGTGGTCGCCTCTACAAGGAGTGTGACACGTGCCTCTGAGCTATTAAAGATTAGCCAACCTGCGATAACAGCCCAGATTAAAAAATTCGAAAAAGAAATATCCCTCACACTGCTCGTGCCCATGGGAAGAGGGATTACCTTAACCGATGCTGGTGAAAAGCTTGCTGTTCTCGCCAAACGGCTCTTTGCTGTCGAACAGCAAATCGAACAATTTTCACAGGATTATCGTGACGGAGCCCATGGTCATATTCGGCTGGCTGCTACTTATTTACCGGCTCATTTCCTCATTCCGGCCTGGATCGCAAAATTCAAACAGCAATATGAACAAGTTGAAATGACGATTCATACCACGAACTCCAATGATGCCTTGCAGCAGCTATTGAATATCGAAGTAGATTTGGCGATCTATGGAGGACTGCCTGAGCAGTACTCCGATACGATTCAGACCGAAGAATTGTTTCGTGATGAGCTATGGTTTGTAGTAGCGCCGGATCATCGGTATGCGAATCAGCAGGTTTCATTATTGCAAATGATGCAGGAGCCCTTTGTTATGCGTGAGAAGGGAAGCTCGACACGAGAGAGATTGTTTTCCTTATGTCGAACCTACAATGCCCCTGCTCCCAAAGTCACACTTAACTTCACAGGGCTGCATGAGGCGATTACCGCAGTGATTGCCGGTTATGGTGCAAACTTTGTGTCCTCACTAGTCGTGCGTGAATATGTAGAACGCGGTGAGCTATGCCGGGTATATGTGGAGGGTGTCCAGCTTCTCAATTCAATCGCTATTTGTACTCGCAAAAATGAGCCACTATCAGCGGCTACCCAGAATTTCATCCAGCTTATTCGCAATCATTCTTGATAAGCATGGGATACCTGTGTACACTTGCGCCTTCTTTTAATAACAAGAGCCATGACTGCGTGCATACCGCATTCATGACTCACCTTGTTATGATAAATATTCACCCTCAATCATCTTCTCCAGGTAATCTCCCGGCTGCGCAAGAAACTCAGCAAAGCTGCATACATCCGCATATTCCTGATGTTCTTCATCGTAATAGCCCAGACACTTGTGCTTGGGATTCCACACCAAAAGGATATCCGAATAGTTATCTACTTCTAGAGACAAACGCAACAGCTTTTGCCGACCTAATTTCATCTCAACCGTATCTATGAAAGAGAAAAACTCAACAAATTGGATACCTAAATCATTTTCTGGCAGGTCTACACGGCGCTGGTCTCCCATTAGAAAGACTGTAAGATCCTTCGGAAGCTTGTAGCTTTTTAAAGCATGTTGTTTATTCTCCAGATTATGAAACGCTGGCGGTTCCACAGACTTTAGATATTCGGCCATTTCCACGTTCTTATTGCTAACAGCAATCGTATATGCCCGATCTCCACCTTTTTCTGCCAGTGTCACGTCAGCCCCATGCTCTACCAGGTACTTAACCATCGCAAAATCATTATTTCGTGCTGCTACAGTTAAAGGAGTCGCTTTATAGGGATACACCATATCAGAGGCATTGTAATTAATATCTGCACCATGCTCCAACAGTAGTGCTACAGTGTTCAGGTCATGGCTACTAACTGCGTTGCGCAGCGTCGCTCCCCCATGCTGCTTTATATCGAGGCCAAGTTCGTGAATCAGCGGGATATTCTTTTTATTGCCATAATAGGCTTGCTCATAGGCACCAGATTTGACTTGATTTTTTCCGTCCAGCTTGGCACCATGGGCCACCACATAGCGGACAATCTCTTCTGAGCAGTAGCGAACAGCTGTTAAAAATGCAGGGCGATCTTTTGCATTGAGTTGAACTCCCTGCTCCACCAACAGCTTTAACACGTCCATTCGCTGAGAAATAAGCGCAAGGTCTAATGGACTTAACGTCGTATGTTTGCTGAGTTTAATTTCTTGTTCTATATCCCAGCCTTCGGTCAGCGCTTGGCGTAATGCCGATATATTGCCTTCTACAATATGCATTGCGATTTCGGGAAGAACGTCAAATTTGCCAATATCTTTTAATTGGATCATTGTATACCCTCACTCTTTATGTATCTATTATCATGTAAATCTATTTTATACCAATCTCCCCTTTACATAAATCCGCCTGACTTCCCAGTTTATTTGCTCACTTTTAATGCAAACAAGTGAGTAGTATAGGTGAAAGTACCTTAGAGAAGCTATAATTGTATAGTATTATGATTCTGTATACTCGATGCAACGAAAAGGAGAACATATGAATAGCATTCAATACTTATCCCAATTCAATTTGCTACATAGTCTCTCACGAGAAGATTTGATTGAAATGGATCAAATGACCTCTATTACGACTATACAAAGAAACACATTTATTCAAACCCCGGATACCTTCTCCAAGGGGCTTTATTTTGTGAAAAGGGGAAAGGTACGTCTCTACAAGCTGAATGCCGATGGGAAGCAGTTCACTTTGGATATTCTCAGTGAGGGAAATGTATTCGGTGAAATGGACATGATTTCGCTGGGGACACGGGACATGTACATAGAAACGATAGAAGAATGCGATATCTGCTTGATGGACACAGACCGATTTGAACATTTTTTAATCCAGCATCCCCGGTTTATGATGAACATGATTCAGGTACTAAGTGACCGGATCTCAGGAATGAGCAGTTTAGCCCAGCATCTGGCTTTGGGGAATTTACAAGATAAAATTATGTATGTTCTGCTGAAATTGTCCGATCAGTTTGTCCTCCAAAGCCATGATGAATATTACAAAATCAATTTTCCCCTCACCCATCAAGAAATTGCCAATCTGGTCGGGGCCACCCGTGAAGCCGTAACAACTGCTCTTCAGGAGCTTGCCAATGAAAAGGTCATTAGAACCGGCTTTAAGACCATTTACATTCATCGTGAAAAACTATTATCTGCTACTAGAAATGTATGGGACCTATAAAGCAAACACAGCAGTTGTAAACTACATTACATCTATATTCCGAAGAAAAGAAGTATCGTATACCTACCCCAAAATATACGATATGGAGTGAATGAGATGAACAATTCAAGATTGCAAAATGAACTGGATTCAGCCAGAATTGATATGGAAAAAATGCTCCCTCAAGAGATACTCGATACATTTGAGAAAACGATTCGAGAAATTAGTGATTCGAATATCGCTAGTGGACTCAGTCTCGGAACCCAAGCACCTGATTTTAGCTTACCCGATTATACAGGCCGCATTATAACCCTTTCTGAGGAAACAACAAAGGGGCCAGTGGTTCTTATTTTTTACAGGGGACATTGGTGTCCGTTCTGCAATTTGCAGCTCAAAGCCTACCAACGATACATGGATGAGATAACGTCGCTAAATGCCCAACTGATTGCCATAAGCCCGCAGACGTCCGAACATTCAATGAACATGCAGCAAAAAAATGAATTGAGCTTTCATGTACTAAGTGATATGCATAATCAAACAGCAGAAAAATACAACCTCAATTTTAGACTTCCTGAATACGCACATGAAATTTACAAATCATTAGACATATCCCTGGATACATTTAATGGTGACAGCACTTGGGAGCTTCCTGTACCCGCTACATATGTCATTGATTCAGAAGGTATGATTCGTGCAAGAGTTGCTGATGCTGACTACAAAAAACGAATGGAGCCTGCAGAGGTATTACAGATTCTACGCTCTCTAAAATCATCATGAATACATAAAGACACAAAAAAGGAGGAAGTATATGGACTCTAAAAGTCCGATCCTAATGCCAGATTCGATATTACACCGCAAAGGAGCTCGCAAAGGAACAGATATCCCCCCTGATGTACTTCAACTGCTACAGCAGGGACAGCTTGAGACCGTGAATCTTACCGAATGGCTAGCTGTGGATCATGTTGTTCTTCTGCGGAACGCTCTGGATGAGTTTGGATTGCAGCGATCATTCAATGTCTTCTTGACTGAATTGGATCATCTGAAGGAAAAAAAGATCATGAAAATGATACCCGCAATAGCACAGGCGTGGCTTCATGTGTTTGAGCAACAAGCGCTAGAAGAACGTACTCGACTCTTTGACGCGATGGCCTCCCATCTTTCAGACAGCATTCGCTGCTGGGCTGCCTACATCATCGGGATTGATTCCCGTTTAAGTCTAGAAGAAAAATTAGCTGGCATTCGACCATTTGCAGCGGATTCCCATTTCGGAGTACGTGAAATAGCCTGGATGGCAATGAGAGAACCTATATTCTTGCAACTGGATGAGGCGCTTGCGCTATTAAACAGCTGGGTGCGAAATGAGGATGCTAACATACGTCGTTTTGCTATTGAATTAACCCGGCCACAAGGCGTTTGGGCCAAGCATATCCCTGAACTAAAAGAACATCCCGAGCTGGCTCTTCCACTTTTGGAAGCGGTTCAATCCGACCCAGTCAAATATGTTCAAGACTCGGTGGGCAATTGGCTGAATGATGCCAGCAAAACTAACCCGGAATGGGTAACTCAGGTTTGTGATACATGGCTGATGACTTCTGATACAAAGGAAACGAAGCGAATAGTGACTCGGGCCCAAAGAAGCTTGAACAAAATGAAATAATTTGAAGACTCCTCCCTATCCAATCCATATCTAAAATATTCACATAGACTATGAGATACATCTGGAATATTAGGAGTGGAATTTCTATGTCTATTATCCGAATCTATATGGAAGCAGACAGTATTGTATCTGGGAACGTTGCAGCGAGACGGGTTAACGACACTTTCTGCTACTAATCTAATCATAAATACTGGCTTATTAGTTGGCGTTACCGTAGTTGTTGAGGTGATCAATTTCAACACCAGCGCTTCCTCAACTTCTGTCAAGTATAACGTGTGAAGGCTGTCCGCTAAAGGGCATATTTAAGCTTCGTTTGGGGCATATCCTGATCTTGTCCCTGGATATGCTGCTGCCGTTCTTTTTTAAATCGTATAGGAGATAGTCCCTTATATTTCTTGAAGCTGCGACTTAATGAATGCGCATCTGGATATCCCACACGCTCTGCGATCTCCTGCAAAGTGGCATCCGTCTGCATTAGCAGCTCTGCCGCCCGATTCGCCCGTATCTGAACCAAGTAATGAATTGGACTGGTATGCATTTTACTTTTGAACAGCCTTGATAAATGTCCGGTACTGCACTCTAGGTCCTCCGCAATAGATTCTAGTGTTATAGGCCGACTAAAATGCTCACGAATATAGGTTACAGCTTGCGCTACCAAGTCAGGCTTAAGGGGCTGAATACCTTGTCGATCCAGTTGATGTAACAACTCGAATACAAAATGATGAAACAAAGCTTTGACATGCAGTTTACCAAGTCCCGATCCCTTATCTTATGCCATTCTTGCTCCAACAGCTTCACTTTATCATACAGGGGCAGCGGGTAATGAGGTCCGAAAGCATACTGATTCTGAAAGGGATTTTCCCTTTCCAGCAATTGTGCGACCTCCTTACGACCAGGCAGGGCCAAAGTTGCCTTGTACAGAATGATATAATATTCAAGCACATCCTCTGTCAGGACGCTCAGACACATTCCTTCCCCCCCATGCAGGACATGGAAACGATCCACCCTATGAACACTGTCATCCAGCCATACTCGTGCACTTCCGCGCACCGTATATAAAAACGTACTGACCGGAAGTCTATAGCTCCTCAATTCTTCCCCTTTATCCATTTTCTTATGGCGAACATCCATCACCTCTATAAACACATGATTCCACAATACAATGTGATCGTTCAACTTCATTACTACCACTCAGCCCCTATCCAAACCGATGTGTTGCTTATCCCGCCCAATTTATTAGAATAAATTTATTATAATTGATAATCATTCTCACAAGCAATCATTACGTCTAACTTCCTCTAGATCGTCAAAGCCGCTGATTATCCCCCTATGCAAATATAAGAAAAAGCCCTGTAAAAGGGCTCTCTTTCTTGTGATCCATTCTATTGTCGCTTAAAGTTCCACCTCTATGATTAGGTTCCAAATCGTTTGCGATACCCACACTTTCGGCACAACTCTTCTACTGCTTCTCTTCTGGAGAATCCAAAGTACAGACGGTTTGCACGCTCACCTTCCACGATCTCGGAAAAAGTTTGCTCATGCACATTTCCTAAGTTAATGACACCTTCTCCATCAAGACAGCAAGGGACCACTGTTCCATCCACCAAAACCGCCGCCTGACTGCGAAGCGCGTGACAAAAGCCTTTTCCGTCATCTTCCGGAGCACTCAGGCTAGGCCATTCAAATTCGTAGTCCTGATTCAAATATACATTAGGAGCGATTTTGACCCCACTGCCCGGTATTACTTTTTCCTCAATCCGATAATCCAGTCCAAACTCTTGCTCCAATTGCTCCAGTGTCTCCCGGTTGCGCTGACGCTGCACATTAGTCAAATTATCTTGAGTCAGATTCCAGAGACGGAAGGAGATAATGATATTGTGCTTCACAGCTTCTCTGACAAACGTGAAAATATGACCCAAATAACCTTCTCGATCCACAGAACCTTCATGCCCGTCGAAACTATGAAGAGAAAAATTCATCTGCCGTAAGGCTGGCTGACCAAGCAGCTTATGTCCGGTCTTCGGCAGCAAGGTACCATTGGTGGTAATGTTGACCTTTAAGCCTTTCTCATGCGCACTCTCCAGCAAAAGATCAATTTTGGGATGGAGCAAAGGCTCTCCTTTTACATGCAGATAAATGTAATCCGTATGCGGCTTGACCTGATCAAGCACATTCCGAAAAACTTCCGGATCAATAAATTTTTTGACACGTTGTGTCTGAGGGCAAAAACTGCATGCAAGATTGCAAATGCTTGTGATCTCAATGTATACCTTCTTAAAAGTCTTCAACATGATTTCCCCATTCTAACCTTCATCCTGAACATTTGGTTTATGCTCACTAATCTTATGATTATAACGGGTTATGAACGAGAGGTAAACTCTGCGGATATTTTCTATTGACCATAGGTCTGACCTAAGGTTTATAGTGAAGTTATTCAATTATCAATTATGAGTAAGGAGACCTATCATTGAAAAAACACATAACGATCAGCCAGCTTGCTCAGCTCATGAATGTATCTGTACATCAGCTGCGGTATTTTGAGGAAAAGGGGATCCTTTATCCGTTATACACAGATGAAAATCAATATCGAATGTACGGACTTCATGAAATTTATCAACTTTCCCATATTTTAATGCTACGTAAACTAAACATCCCTGTCGGTCAAATTGAAGAATGTATGACTTCCTACACTGCCGATGATTACAACCAGCTTTTAGAACATTCGTTACAGAAGGTACAGGATGAAATCGCTAACTTAAAGTTGCTCGAACAGTTTATTCACAAAGTGCTAAAAGAACATCATACCCTTACCCAGCAGAACAATGAGTATCGACTCAAGCTGCAGGGCACTCGACATTTAAAGCTGTGGTTTGCATTGGAGAGTGATCAAGAACTCACGGCCAGGAATCTATTTGAGCAGCGGCCTGCCCCGCCACAATTATTTGAAAATGATCTACATTATCTATCTGATTCTGGAGAGGTGAAGCTATATTATGAAACGACATCAGGAACAGCTGACTACATTCTGGAAGAAGGTACCTATCTCTACAAGCATTTCTCCGCCACTGAAGACGCTGAGATAGGACACCAAGTCCAACAACTGGAGCATTATGCGACCCAGCACCAGTATGAATGCTTAAGCAAAATCATTGTGGTGGAAAAATCCTATCTATCCATATTTGACAGCAACGAGCTGCAATATGAGATTCAAGTACAAATTTCGGATGTGCAGGAGGACGTTACATGAGTCCACAATCCTATGACATTGTTGCTTATCAAGAGCAAGACCATGAAGCCGTATGTAAGCTCTTAGTGGAATCATTTAAAGCAAAATTTCAAGTTCTTGTTGCACTGGAGGATCAAGATATACAGCGTTTATTAATGCAGGTTTGGGTTCAAAATGCTAATTGTATATCTATGAAACAATTTGTCGCCAAAGAGAACGAAGATGTTGTTGGTGTCCTTTCGCTCAAATGGAAGGCTCCCTCCTCTTCACTTCCTATAGCCAATCTCATTTCTTTGGCTCCGCTTATAAAACAATTTGGCTGCTTTAATGTATTTAAATTTTTGACAGGCATGCATGCGCTGGAATATAAGCCTGCCATAGATGAGTGTTACATAGATCATTTGGCGATTCGCTCAAGTCATCGCAATCAGGGGATCGGGCGACGTTTTTTAGCTTTCGCACAGCAGTTTACGGTTGAATCCGGTTTCCATGCGTTGACACTTCATGTAGCACATAAGAACCAGCAGGCTATTCGTTTGTACCACAATCTAGCGTTTGAAATAGAGCAGTCCCAATATAATTATTGGCGGCATTTTTGGTTCAAGGAGCCTGTATGGCATCTAATGAGCTGGAAAGAACGAAACTGCAATCGAGGAGAGAACAGCATTGAACAAAACATATAGGCTTACCCTTGGTATTGTGGCAGGTCTGGTTGTTGCCTTGATATTGATTGTTTTATATCAAAATTCCTACAAGATGACGGAAGAAAAAATACAAATTGCGACTCCCAAAGGAGTATTAACAGGTACACTGGCTTTGCCTAAGAACTACTCGGGAAAGATTGGACTGGTTGTTTTTGTCCATGGAGATGGTCCAATCAATGACACCTATGATGATGGATACAAACCACTGTGGGAAAGGTTCGCTTCTAAGGGCTATGCTTCCTTATCCCTGAATAAGCCCGGTATTAACGGCGCTCCAGGCAATTGGCTGGAGCAGAGCATGGAGGACCGGGCACAGGAGATTCGATATGCAGTTGACTGGGCCAAAACCTTACCGATGATTGATAAGCACAAAATCGGCCTATGGGGAGCCAGTCAAGCTGGCTGGGTCATTCCGAAAATCGTTAAAGAGGAGCATGATATTGCATTCAGCATCCTTGTATCGCCGGCCGTGAATTGGATTACACAAGGGCAATTTAACACCAGGAAAGAGTTGGAACAAGAAGGAGCTAGCCCGCAGCAAATTAAAAAGAGACTGGACTACGACCAAAAGATTCTACAACTACTGAAAAAACATGCTTCCTATGAAAAGTACCTAAGCATGGCCGATCCTGAGAATATAATTCCCAAAGAAAGATGGAGCTTTATAGGCAAAAATTTTCGTTCTGATTCTACGGAAGAATTAAGCTACTTAAAATCCCCAGTACTCTTGGTTCTGGCTGGAAAAGATATGAACGTAGATGTAAAAGACACCGAGCGAGTATATCGCCAAAAGATATCTCCAGAGCTGCTGTCTGTCATTCATTTGCCTGAAGTTGACCATTCCATGATGAATGAACAAATCGCACATTCCAAGCCCCTAACCTTCTTAACAGCCATATTTGCCCCGAGACAATTGGTGAATAGTGAGTACCTGAAGATTCTTGCCGATTATGTCAGTCAGCATTAAACAATGATATTCTTTTTTTCCATATTTCTTTGGAATAGGCTAATGAAAACCCCATCGAAAAGATTCTTTCTACACCTTTGTCCTTGACTCTTTTTATGGCTTCATAAATAACGGCTTTTCCAAGCCCCATTTTTCTATACTTCGGTATCGTACCTACAGGCTCCAGTATTCCTATTTTATTTAGCTCGTCGTACCAGAGAGTAGTGAAAGAAGCAACTTCATTCGCATCCGAAATTCTAAACCCGTTTGGTAATTCCAGCTTTACATCATGCGGTACATTCATATAGGACGTCGTTTCTTTCCCATCCTGCAAGATGTACCCTCTTTTTTTCAAAAGCTCCTTCAGTTGCTCTCCATCCTCGTTTACGATTATATCTAAAGTAGCTACATTCTCACCATGTAAAGCTATTTCAATTCAGCATAATCTATTAATTCATTTAGAAATTCATTTGAAGGAACTCAACTCATTTGTAAAATATGAACTGCGTTGAAACAACGATCAAAGTTACACTCACAAACAATGGGTTGCTATTTATAATCAAACTCGATAAGCGCTCATTCAACCCTTACCTGTCCTTGGTTAGGCTGGGAACAGATCTATGAACAACAAAAAAAACGGCATTTCTGCCGTTTTTTCTAAAGAATGGACTCTCAGGGACTCGAACCCTGGACCAATTGATTAAGAGTCAACTGCTCTACCAACTGAGCTAAGAGTCCATATAAAATTATGGTGGAGCCTAGGGGGATCGAACCCCTGACCTCATCGCTGCCAGCGATGCGCTCTCCCAGCTGAGCTAAGGCCCCGTCACATGTAAATGAATTAACGTTTCAAGCGACTTCTATATCATATAAAATATTCGACCCTGTGTCAATACTTTTATAAAAAAAATATAATCCTCTTCCCACCACGGCCCTAAAAAGATACAGTCAGCGATCAGTCGCTGTCTGTATCTTTGGATAACAGTGTTTTCAGTTCCTTCATAAACATATTGATGTCTTTGAACTGCCGATAGACGGAGGCAAAGCGTACGTAGGCGACTTCATCCACCGGATAGAGCTGTTCCATGACTAGCTCACCAATCTGCTGGCTATCCACCTCTGTGGCTGCTGTGTTGCGTATAGCGTTCTCCACCTGAGATACGATCAGATCAAGTTGCTCGACTGATACTGGACGCTTTTCACAGGCTCGAATGAGACCGCGCAGCATTTTATCACGGCTAAACTCTTCACGGCTGCCATCTTTTTTGATGACCATCAGTGGGGTCTCTTCTACCATTTCAAAGGTGGTAAAACGCCTGGCACACTGTTCGCATTCGCGACGGCGGCGGATGGACTTATTATCATTCGCTGGTCGCGAATCCAACACTTTCGTGCCATTGTAGGCACAATATGGGCACTTCATAATCTCATCACTTCCTTTTTCCAATAAATTCCCGAAGCTTTTTAGTAATAATTTTGTCGAAACGGATCATAATATGTTTACCACGTCGCGAGGAGGTGAACAACAATGGCACAAGGAAACAATGGCAACTCCAACAACCTGGTAGTCAGCAGATCCTCCGGTGCTCTGGAGCAAATGAAATATGAAATCGCTCAAGAGCTGGGGATCAGCATTCCTCAAGATGGATACCAAGGCAACATGACTTCCTATGAGAACGGTTCGATCGGGGGCTACATCACAAAACGCCTCGTAACGATCGCCGAACAACAATTGGCAGGTCAATACCAATAATCTCGGTAATAATCAAGAAGTAATACGAAAAAGTGTAGGGATAGGCTGCTAAAAACAGCCTGTCCTGCGCTTTTTTCATTTTAAAGCGAAAAGGCTCATATTGTCATTAACCTGTCACTTAAAACTCATTATAAATTTTTGTATATTGCCTGTAATAGTAGATGACTCGCTGTACATAATGCCGTGTCTCACCAAAAGGGATTTGCTTAATGGACTCTTCTTTGCCATCCCACACCCCTTGATCCAGCCACTCCTTAACTTTACCTGGACCAGCATTGTATGCCGCTACGATGACCACAGGATTATCCTGAAACTTCATAGACAGGTTATGCAGATACCAGGTTCCCAGCTCAATGTTGGTGCCGGGCTCGTGCTTTACACTGTCCAGCGGGACCTTCTGAATCTGGGCACTGTCCATAATCCAATTGGCGGTATTCGGCATAATCTGCATAAGCCCCAGTGCACCCTTGTGTGACTGCTTGCTGGTTTTAAAGTTTGTTTCCACACGGATAATAGACGCCACCAAAAATGGGTCCACTTCATACGTCTGTGAATATTGCCGAATTTCATCCTTATATTGAATCGGGTAAAACCAGGACATCCAATTGGAGTTGAGGAACAGAATCAGGACAAATCCGACAAACAAAATGAGCAGGACTCTTTTCTTACGTAAAATGTTCATGCAAGTCCCTTTCGCTGCCAAAACTGATCAATTTGCCGCTTCGTCTCAGTCTGTGTTCCGCTATTATCAATAACAATATCAGCCAAACTTTTTTTCTGCTCGATATCCATTTGTGCGGACAGGCGAAGCTCGGCTTGCTCTTCTGTCAGACCGTCTCTAAGCATCAAACGTCGGAGCTGAATATCACGTGGTACATATACAACCATAATTTCCTCGTACAGGCTCTCCAGCCCAGACTCATACATTAACGGGATATCTGCCAAAACAAGCTTGTCCGGCTGCTCCCGTTCATAAGCTTCCATGCGCAGACGCATTTCCTCACGAATAGCAGGATGCGTAATATCGTTAAGTGCCTGTCGCTGAACAGGGTCTCCGAATACAATCTCTCCCAGTCTTTTGCGGTGCAGGGTTCCGTCACTGTTCACTATAGCTTGTCCAAAATGCTGTATGACCGCCGCCAGCACCGGATGCCCCGGAAGCATGACTTCCCGGGCAATGGCATCTGCGTCGATCAGCAGCGCACCCTTGGCGACCAAAAGAGCCGACACGGTGCTTTTTCCGGTAGCGATCCCTCCGGTTAATCCGATATTCATGCTCTTCACCTCATAACAGCTTCAATATGCCCATCATAATGAGTAATAATGCCGGCAATACACCGAGCGCCTTCATAAATCGAAATGCTGACAGGAAGAACCCTGCCCTCATACCAGCGATCAAAAATATACCACTGAATAACGTAATAGCCAGCGCAGTAGACAGGGGCTGAAAACCAAGCATGGCTGCACCTAATCCCGCTCCAAACGCATCGACCGATAATGCAATACCTAGCCAAACCGCTTCGGTAGCAGATATACTGCCGGAACGATCCATATCCGCAGCAGATGGGCTTCGAAGAATCCGAATAACAAGCCCCCATTTGCGGAACTCCAGCGAAAATAACGTTCGCTCCTCTTGCTGTAGCTCCAAAGAGGTTTCTCTCGGTAGGCCTTTTCCTGAGCTGCTTAGAGACTTTGTATTGGCATCCTCTGCACTTTTTTTCTCCGCAAGTGCTGATATATTCCCTGGATCAACCTGTTCCGTAAGGCAAAGATTCCCCGGGACTTCCGCTGCTTCCTCCGTCAAATCTTCCTTGCGGTGCAGAGCCTGAATCAAAGAGTAGCATCCGATACAGATCAAAATGACAGCACCGAAAACCGTCGTATATACAGGGGACAGGACACGAGATAGTAATGCGCCGAGCTGCATGGATATGCCGATCACTAAACCTGAACATACTGAGATGATGGCAATCGACAACAGTGGAATTTTCATTTTGCGCAGACCATATGTAACACCGACTCCGAAACTGTCCAAACTTAGCGCAAATGCCAGTAACAGCAGGGCTCCCCAATGATTAGCCACTCCAAATTCCCTCCCATTGCGAAGGCTGGGCCTTACAGCAACCTACTTCCTTCGCAGTATTGGTACTTGGAACAATATATGAGAGGGATGGGCTTGGGGTGACTGTGCCTGTTTAGCGCAAAGGCTGGCAGACCGGGCAATGATGTGTGCCACGTCCGGCTACGACGGATTTTTCGATCAATGTACCACAGTTCATGCAAGGCTTCGCGTTACGTCCATAAATTTGCAACTGATGCTGGAAATCGCCCGTTTTGCCCTGTCCGTTGACGAATGATTTGATGGACGAGCCACCAACCTGAATCGACGCGCCCAGCGTGGAGACAATAGCTTCATGCAGTATGCGAAATTGACTATCCGTTAAGCTTTTGGCTGGCTGTGCCGGATGAATCCCTGCCTTAAATAACGATTCATCTACATAAATATTCCCGATGCCTACTACATATGACTGGTTTAACAGCGCTGCCTTGATCGAAGTCGAACGAGTTCCAACAGCGGCACGCAGCATTTCAGGTGTAAAAGCCTCGTCCATCGGTTCCAAACCGAGTTTGTTTAGCGGCTTTTCCAGCAAATCCTGTCCTGCCGGAAATAAGTGCATCGTGCCGAACTGGCGCACATCCTGATAACGCAGCTCCGTACCATCTTTAAAATGAAAGATGACATGGGTATGCTTTTCCACAGGATCATCTTGTAAATACAATCCATAGCGTCCTTCCATTCGAAGATGGGAGACAAGCACCAGCCCGTCCAGCAAAATCCGAAGAAACTTACCGCGTCTCTCCACTCCTGTAATCCGGTGGCCGGCCAATTCCATCGCAAATGCGTGGATATCATCGGGACGTTGGATAATACGCGGCAAATTTACGGTTACATGATCTATATGTTTATCAACGATAAGCTCGTTTAATGTTCGTTTAATGGTTTCTACTTCCGGTAATTCCGGCATGATGTCTTCACCTCACCCTATATTATAACGGAAGCAACGTCAAATTGGGACTATCTGCTCATTGAAATATCTTACTTGGCCTCATACCAATTGCTGCCATAGCTGACTTCCGCTTTAAGCGGTACAGCCAATTTTAATGCAGCTTCCATGGTAGCCGGGACAAGCTCTTTCATCGCCTCCATTTCCTCAGGCGGAACCTCGAATACAAGCTCATCATGTACTTGTAGCAGCATGCGGCTGCGAAGATTGCGTTCACGCAGCGCTGCGTCCATCTGCACCATCGCCAGCTTGATAATATCGGCTGCGGTACCTTGAATCGGCGTATTCATCGCTGTACGCTCAGCGAACGAACGCTGGTTGAAATTGCTGGCGTTAATCTCAGGCAAATATCGTC
This sequence comes from Paenibacillus sp. lzh-N1, assembly GCF_002872435.1. NCBI lineage: Bacteria > Bacillati > Bacillota > Bacilli > Caryophanales > Paenibacillaceae > Paenibacillus > Paenibacillus sp. lzh-N1. The sequence continues at coordinate 5,572,205 of NZ_CP025696.1, forward strand.
TGCGTTCCAGTAGCGTTTTTACGTATCCATCCCTCTTCGCATCCTTCACAATATCATCCATGTAACGGCGAACACCTTGGAACACGTCAAAATACTGGTCGATAAAGCGAGCCGCTTCCTTCCGGGTAATATTCAAATTTTGCGACAGACCATAGTCGCTAATCCCGTAAACGATCCCAAAGTTGACCGCCTTTGCGGAACGACGCATATCGGAATCTACAGCTTCTGCTGGTACACCGAACACATCGGATGCGGTCTTGGTATGGATGTCCATATCGTGGACAAAAGCCTCTTTCAAACGCTCATCATCCGAAATATCAGCCAGCACCCGCAGCTCGATTTGTGAATAGTCTGCCGCCAAAATCGACCAGCCCGGCTCCGAGGGAACAAATACTTTGCGGATTTTGCGTCCTTCTTCGAGACGGATCGGGATATTCTGCAAATTCGGAAATTGACTGCTCAAGCGTCCGGTTGCCGCAACCGTCTGCCGGAAATACGTATGCACTTTACCTGTCTTCTCCGAAATTTCTTTAAGCAATCCTTCGACATACGTCGATTGGAGTTTGGCAATGGTGCGATATTGCAAAATATTTTGCACAATATCATGATATGGAGCAAGCTTTTCCAGTACCTCTGCATCGGTCGAGTACCCGGTTTTTGTCTTTTTAATAACTGGCAGACCCAGTTTATCAAACAAAATCTCACCCAACTGCTTGGGCGAATTAAGATTGAACTCTACCCCTGCAATGCTGTAGATCTCACCCACCAACGTTGCAATCTGGGCTTCAAATTCTTTACCCAAAGCGCGCAGTTCCTCTACATTCACCAAAATCCCCTGCTTCTCCATATCCGCCAGAATGCGTGATAACGGCATCTCCAGCTCATGGAACAGCTTGTGCATTTCCGTCTTTTCCAGTTCCGCCTGCTGCACGGGTACCAATGCTTCGATCACCGCTGCCTTACGTGCCACATGATCGGATAGTACATCCACGTCAGGAACTTTATATTTAGCTCCTTTACCAAACACTTCGTCATCTGGACGAATCGATGACAAGCCATACTTGGCTGCCAGTCCACTCAACGTCTGATTCGCGTCTGTCGGGTCTAGCAAGTATCCGGCCAGTTGCACATCAAATTCGGCTCCGGCAAACTCAATTCCATGCCAGTGTAAAGCCAAGTCTGTACGGTGCAAATCATGACCGCGTTTTTTGCGTTCAGGATCGGCAAGCCATTCGCGAATAGGGGTAGCTGCATCACTTTGTAGAACATTCAGTGTCATAAAGAACTGCCGCCCCGTTGCGGCAAATATTAAGCCTACAATTTCAGCATGATGCGGATTATCACCATGCGTCTCCACATGCAGCACATCTATGTTATTCAGCACTTCTACCAATTCGCTGATACGCTCTTCATCCAGCACAGTCACGTCTGCCGCGGCTTCCTCTACGCCAACTTCAGCACTGCCAACCTCGCCCGATAAGGATAAACGCTCCAGCAGGGACTTGAACTCCAGTTTCGCCAGAGCTGGTCCAGCCGTCTCTGCCTGTAGCCCGCTGAAAACTACATCTTCCAGCTGTTTGTCCAACGTTACATCCCGATAAATAGTCGCCAATTCCTTGCTCATTCGTGCATCGTCAGCATGTGTCTCCACGCGTTCTTTCATTTTGCCCTTCAGCTCATCCGTGTGCGCCAGCACCTCTTCGACTGAACCATATTGATGCAGCAGCTTGAGCGCTGTTTTCTCACCCACGCCCGGAATGCCAGGAATATTATCCGACGTATCGCCCATCAGACCCTTAAGGTCTATGATTTGCAGCGGCTTCAAGCCGTAACGTTCCTGAATCTGCTCAGGTCCGTACGTTTCCACCTCGGTAACCCCTTTGCGGGTTAAGCCGACCGTGACATGGTCTGAAGCCAATTGAAGCATGTCCTTGTCGCCAGTCACAACCAGCACATTGAAACCCGCTTCGTCCGCTGTTCTGGACAGGGTGCCTATAATATCGTCTGCCTCATAGCCATCCAGTTCAAATTGGGCAATGCCAAAGGCGGTCAATAGCTCTTTCAGCAGCGGAAATTGCTGGGACAGCTCCGGCGGCGTTTTCTCCCTTCCACCTTTGTAATCCTCGTACCCTTTATGGCGAAACGTAATTTTACCAGCATCAAAGGCAACCAAGATATGTGTTGGTTTGTGCTCCTCCAAAAGCCGCAATAACATTGTCGTAAATCCATACACCGCGTTCGTCTGCTGTCCGCTTGAATTCGTCAATGGCGGCATAGCAAAAAACGCCCGGTATATGATACTGTTACCATCTATAAGCATGAGTTTATCCATTTCGCACCTCACAAGTTCATCAATGCATTCGTAACGTTCTTACGTTTTACTCATTCCTCTTCCTATCTTAACATACAAGACTCTTTTTCAGAAAAAAACGGCTGTTTCCTAGCCAAATTTGCCTTTTGCTCAAAGACAAGTCTGGGTTGGAAACAACCGCTATATACCAATCGCTCTACTGGTTCAAATCTGGTCTCTCCCCTGTCACGAGATATACAGTGCTTTCACCGATATTCGTGGCATGGTCACCAATACGTTCAATGTACCGTCCTACAAGCAATTGCAACATGGCCTGTGAAGCCTCTGCTGGCTTTTCTACCATAAAAGCGTATAGATCGCTGATCATGTGGCTGTACAAGGAATCTACCCGATCATCCTCTTTAGCCATTTTGTAGGCCAGATCTGTATTTTCATCCAAATAGGATTTGATCGCATTGTCGATCATTTCTTTAACAATGGAAGCCATGTGTGGGATATCTACCAACGGCTTCATCGCCTGTTGCCCTTCCAAGCGAAGTGTGACCTTGGCAATATCAAGTGCCAAATCGCCCATACGTTCCAAATCACTGGAAATTTTAAATGCAACAATGATCCGGCGTAAATCCTTCGCTACCGGCTGCTGGGTAATTATGAGCTTGGAGCCCATATCCAGAATATTTTCTTCCATTGTATTGAGGGATGCATCATTTTTGACTACCTGCTGGGCCATTTCTGTATTTTTGGTCTGCAAACATTCAATAGCCTGATCGAGCGCCTTCGAAACGTGTGCACCCATTTCGCGCAGTACGGCTCTCAGTTCTTCTAATCCTTCATCAAAACCTTTTCTACGTATCATTTCGAAGTCACCCCTTCTCGCATAATCATCAATTTGGCTTTAGCCAAAACGCCCGGAAATATAATCTTCCGTACGTGAATCCTGTGGCGTGGAAAACATCGTCTCAGTATCCGCTGCCTCCACTACAACCCCATTCAAAAAGAACGCAGTTCGACCAGACACACGCGCTGCCTGATGCATGTTATGCGTCACCATGACGATAGTATACGTGTCTCTTAATTCTTGAACCAGTTCTTCAATTTTCATCGTCGAGATCGGATCCAGCGCAGATGTAGCCTCGTCCATGAGTAAAATATCTGGCTGTACAGCAAGCGCCCGGGCAATGCATAGCCGTTGTTGTTGTCCACCGGACAAGCTCAGAGCAGAACGCTTCAGAAAATTTTTAACCTCTTCCCAAAGTGCTGCCTGCCGCAGACTTTGCTCCACCAGTTCATCTAACTTGTCCTTTTGCCGAATTCCATGCAAACGCGGGCCATAGGCCACGTTATCATAAATGGATTTGGGAAACGGGTTAGGCTGTTGAAAAACCATTCCCACCTGTTTACGCAGCATTTCTACTTCCATGGTATCGCCGTATATATCCTGACCTGCGATGCTCACGGTGCCTTCAATACGTGTTCCCGGTATCATGTCATTCATCCGGTTCAGCGTACGTAGCAAGGTTGATTTGCCGCAGCCGGATGGGCCGATGAAGGCTGTTACCGTTTTTTCAGGAATATCCAGGTTTATATGTTTCAACGCGTGGAATTTTTCATAATACAAATTCAGCTTATCAATCCGGATTACGGAATCATTCATGGATTTATGATCTCCTTCGTGTTGCAGTTATGGTCCTCAAGCATTGCACCTGATTTGCACAATATGAAGATTATATAAGCTGTGTGTAAATTCAGTGTGGTGGATTTGTTAACGGTATGTAAAATGATCAAGAACTCAGCATGAGTTCAAGCTCCTGTGCAATTCCGGCTGCATTCAAGGCCGCTTCTTCTGCGGAACGGGACATTTCGCTGTTTTTAGCCTCTATTTCATCGACTGCCTGCAATAATTTGGCAAACGTTTGGGTTCCGGCAGATATAAATTTAGACCCTGTATGAATCTGCTGCATACTCGTATCCGTCAGTTCAGCGGTATCACGCAGCATTTGCTCGATATGAGTGAGTAAGCCTGTAATCTGTACAGAAAAAGCTTTGGTCTGGAGTGACATATTTCGAACCTCTTGAGACACAATCTGAAAACCACGCCCGTGTTCACCAGCATGAGCCGCTTCAATGGACGCATTGATCGCCAGCAATCCGCTGTGATCTGCCAGTGCACGAATGGATGAAGCCATGCCCGCAATATCATTGAGCGATTGGGTTAACGCCGTCATCTGCTCATGCTGGCGCTTCATTTGCTCCGTCACTGCATGATAAGAAAGCAGAACATCCTCCAGTTCCACTTTGCCACGGCGGGATAATTCACTCATTGAGCGGGTTAGCTGCACACTGTCATCGGCCTCTTTCGCTGCATCCAGAACAGTCATCCGAATACGCTGGACTCCGTCATAGCTATGTCGAATCACATCGCCCCGGTCTTCGTCTGCTTCTCTTTGCATTCGCTGAACGACAGACAGGATATCACGAATTGTGAGTACACCGAGTAATCTTGTCCCTTCCTTTATTAGTAAACAATCGTAAAAACACTGATCTTCACGCATCATCGCCTGTTCTACAATTTCTGCTGCTGGACTTTTCAGATCCACAATTAATGTATTGGGATCGGCAAATATAGAAGCCGGTTTGTCATAGAACAATGCCGCAGCAAACCTGCCCGTAAAATGACGATTGTACGCATCTCTCATGATGATGCCCAAAGGAAGATCATTTTTATCCACGACGATGACACAGGGAATATCTTCCTGTGTTTTCATGAGTGCTAACAGTTCTTTGCAAGACATATCCGTGCCAATGATCGGAACCTCCCGGCATGGCACATAGGTAGTAATCGGCTTGAACGTTTCACGTTCAATCACGGCAGTGGAACTCGTCTGGGTCTTTGGTTCCGTTATCATCGTTCTGAAGTCCCCTTTTTTTAACTACTTGAAGTGACGGGAACATCATATCGGTCATTTGTTGATTTTAACGGCTATTTTTGTTAACTAAATGTAAAATCACAAAATGGACATAAAAGTCACTGCTACTGCCTGGAAAGAGAAAAACGCTCCTCATTTATAACAAATGAGAAGCGCTTCTTTTTTTATTTACAACCAGCTTGTACCCCACTCCACGGATTGAATCAATATGAACCGAGTCGGGATCAAGCTCCAGCTTTTTACGTAAGGAACTGACGTGTACATCCACTGTCCGTTGACCGCCGATGTAGTCAAAGCCCCACACGGCATTCATTAGATCATCCCGAGTCAGGACCACACCCGGCTTGCGGGACAAATAGAGGAGCACCTCAAATTCCTTCGGTCTTAAGCTGATGGACTGACCTCCAAGAATGACTTCATATTTCTCAGGGTAGATCTCCAGCTCGCCCAGTTGAATTTTGGAGCCATCCTTCTGTTCAGACAACACTCCTTCATCCCCTCCGGATGTTCTTCGCAGTACAGCCGTTACGCGGGCCAGTAGCTCAGAAACGCCAAAAGGCTTTGTGATGTAGTCATCAGCACCCGACTTCAGTCCTTGGACCACCTCAGCCTCCCCGTTTTTAGCGGTTAGAATAATGATAGGTGTTGTCAGCCCCTGATGGCGAAGTCTGCTGAGAATATCCAGTCCATTCATCCCCGGCAGCATCAAATCCAGCAGGATCAAATCGTAGGATTCTCTGGAGGCTCTTTCAAACCCAGCACTGCCATGATCCTCCGTGTCCACTTCGAAACCTTCTTGTATCAAATTGTAGGATAGCAATCTGGCAAGCGTTGGTTCATCCTCAATAACCAGCAAACGTTGTCCCATTAATAACTTCATCTCCTGTTTACCTGTTAAAGGCGCATTGGTCAAAATCCTGAAATCTTTTCCATACTCATGCGACACCCGTTTATTTTATCACGGCATTGTTAACACAATGTAAAAAATATTATAGTTCATTCTTCCTGTTGCAATAACGGTAATTCAACGGTAAACGTGGTACCCAAACCAAGCTCGCTTTCCACTGAGAGTGTACCATGATGTAGATCGACCAAGTGCTTGACGATGGACAATCCCAGTCCCGTTCCGCCCGAGTTGCGCGAGCGTCCTTTGTCCACCCGGTAAAAGCGCTCAAAGATACGTGGCAGGTCCTTCTTCGGTATCCCAATACCCGTATCACTGACTGTAAATACGACCTTTTCCGTGTCATTGTCCCGTTGTAACGTTATAACCTTGATCTTTACCTTGCCGCCATCAAGGGTATAGTTAATGCCATTAGACAAAAGGTTCAGGAAAATCTGCTGAAGCTTATCTTCATCTGCCTCCATAAACAGTTCATCCGGGATATCCATGTGCAGCGTAATTCTTTTTTTGGCAGCTACATTATTCAGTTTCTCCAGCAATGATTCTATGAATGATGAGATATGAATCGGAGAGCAATCCAGAGGGGACCGTTTGGACTCGATTTTGGAAAGCTCCAGAATATCGCCGATCAGTCGATTCAGTCGTTCACTTTCGTCATATATAATTTGCAAAAAGGAACGGGCCGTTTCCTCATCTTTAACCCCGCCACCAAGCAATGTCTCGGCAAAACCCTTGACTGCGGCAATCGGTGTTTTTAGCTCATGGGATACGTTTGCCACAAATTCGCTTCGCATATTTTCCAACCGTCGAATAGCTGTAATATCCTGCAACAAGAACAGCATCCCCCGGTATCCCCCTTCATCCTCATACATAGGGACACCATCCAGCAAAACGAGTCGTTCCTCAGGATTGTACAAATGCACCTCACCATGCAGCCTTTCTCGGCTTTGTATACTGCCCTCAATTAGCTTTGTGAGCTCATAGTGCTTCTTCAGCTCATGATACGGCTTGTCTGTCACCCGCTTACCCACGACACCGAGCATACGCTCAGACTCACGGTTGACAAGCGCTATGCATTCACGAGCATCAATCATCAGAATCCCGCCTGTCATATTACTCATGACACTCTGGAGGAGATCCTCATTGTCACGTATCGTTTTCATTTGGTTTTGGAGACTGTCGGCCATACGATTAATAGCTTCACCCAGTTGTCCTACCTCATCCCGGCGCTGTACACCGACCCTAGCGTCATAATCTAGTCCTGAAATGCGGTTGGCTACCCCTGTAATATGTTCAATGGGCGAGGTGAGGCTGCGAGCAATACGATAGCTCATCAGTCCAGCAGCAATAAACAGCAACACAAGACCGATCCCGATGGCCGTCCAGCCTCGCTGCATTCCCTCTTCCACCGCTTTCAGACTCATGGACAAACGGATATATCCGTCAAAGCCCTTGTCCGATACAACAGGCTCAGCGACGTATAGCATGTTTCGTTGCAAAGTTTCACTGTAGCGTATCGTCCGTCCGATTCCCTCCGACGTAGCTTGCCGTATTTCTTCACGCGATGCATGGTTTTCCATCTTGCGTGGATCGCTTAACGAATCACCCACCACCGTTCCATCCTTACGAATGAAGGTCACTCGCGAATCGGTCAGATGGGCAATTTCCTTCGCCTTCTGAGAATAATAGGAGACGTAATCTGTGCTGGATAGGGCATCAGCATTAACAAATGGGAAAGTAGCGCGAAGCAGGTCGATCTCGCGACCCATGTTCTCCTCTAGCACCTTCATATTCGAATTTTTAAAAATTTGTCCCATAGTGATCCCAGCAGCAAGGACAGATACGCCAATCAAAATCAGCATGATCAGGGTAAGCCTGAAACGAAACGATTTCATAGAAATTTGCCCATCCTTTTATGTAAGTTAATCTCATTCTACAGGCTACCTGCATTATGTTCCACTGTGAAAAGAAAAAAAGGCCGGAGCAAAAGACTGCCCCAACCTTTTCTTTATCCTCTTATCCGTTTACAACTTCACCGCCATTGATATGAATAACCTGCCCGCTTACATAAGACGAATCGTCTGAGGCAAGGTACACATAAGCTGGCGCTAATTCTTCCGGCTGACCTGGGCGCTTCATAGGCTGTGCTCCTCCAAATTCGCTCACTGTTTTTGCATCAAAGGTAGACGGGATTAACGGTGTCCAGATCGGTCCTGGGGCTACAGCGTTCACCCGAATACCTTGATCCGCTAAATTGAGCGAAAGGGAACGAGTGAATGATGTGATTGCCCCTTTGGTGGAGGAATAATCAATGAGTGTCTTATTCCCAGCATACGCGGTAATCGACGTTGTGTTGACGATCGCGCTCCCTTTCTTCAAATGCGGCAACGCCGCTTGTGTCAGGAAGAACATACCGAAGATATTCGTACGGAACGTGCGCTCCAACTGTTCTTTGGTGATATCCTCCAGCTTTTGCTGTGGATGCTGCTCGGCCGCATTGTTCACGACAATGTCGAGCTTGCCCAGTTCGTTCACCGTCTGTTGCACCGCTTTTTTGGCAAATTGGTCATCTCCGATATCGCCAGGAATCAACACGCATTTGCGTCCTTCCTGTTCGACTTGACGCTTGGTTTCTTCCGCATCCTTATGCTCATTCAAGTAGACGATAGCTACGTCCGCACCTTCTTTAGCATACGTGACAGCTACAGCCCGCCCAATTCCACTGTCTCCACCAGTAATCAGTGCAACTTTGCCTGTGAGCTTGCCAGCCACTTTGTAAGTTGGTTTTTCAAATTGAGGTGCAGGCGTCATTTTGGATTCAATCCCCGGTTGCTGGTCCTGATGCTGTGGGGGCAAGGTTTGCTGAGGTTGGTTGCTTTTAGCCATTATACATTCTCCCTTCAAAATCAGATATTTTTTAGGATGCAACATTTGCATCCACTCTACTCCTGATTTACCACACAAACTTATCGGTTAAACGAAAAAAGAAAAAACTAGCTATCTGAGCACACAAAAAAACGGCCTGTGCTTATTCTGCACAGACCGCTTTATTCAACGTTAGCCTTCGTCATTATTTAATTGGCCGATTAAAATGGTTCATTAAATAATATGGCTGTATACCATTAAAATCGTAATTAGAATCATGAAGACAGCCAGCAGCGTGCTGAACATCCGCATTTTACCAGTGTATTGCGTAATCGGCTGTTGGTTGCGAACCGCTTCCAGTGACAAGCGTAATGGCTTACCCATAGCACCAGCGATACCGGAAATGGCAAGAAACAACACCAACACAACAACGATCCATGCTACCGAATAAGAATCCCAAACAAAGATCATATAGATGCCGCTAATAAGCACAAGAATCAGTGCAAATTGAGCCAGACGGTTCAATAGCTGTACAGCCGATATCGTCCCTTCCTGCGCGCTTGGAGCCAATTTGTCGATTTTGCCCACAACAAAGGGAAGCAATAAATAAAAGCCCATTGCCAGTGATCCAATAATGTGAATAAAAAACATTCTTTACAACCTCCCAGTTCTTTGTTTTCTTACAAACTTTTTTTCCATAGAACGATCATATTCCAACGAATGACTAGCATCTTTGCAATGTTTTGGGACATGCTTTTCTATGTAACTATTAGTGCATATGAACTCTATTATACCGGGGAAGTGGATCAAAGCAAAGGAATAGGACGGGGAAAGTTTCAGCTTGGGGGGAGGGTACAAACCCAAACTGAAATTTTCAATATTAAATGAAAAGGAAGAAAACGAATAGACTATTAAAAAATAAAAGAGGTGGCCAGCAGCCATAACGATGGCTAGGGGACACCTCTTCAAGTAAAAGTATACTGTTTTAGTAGAAAATCGGATCTATACGTTGACTATTTTAGTCACATTGCGAACCGCTTCAGCGGATTCATCGAGCGCTGCTTTTTCTTCGGCTGTCAATTCCAACTCGAACACTTTTTCGATGCCATTACCGCCAAGAAGTGTAGGCACACCGAGGAACAAGTCCTGATAGCCATACTCTCCTTCCAGGTAAGCAATGACTGGAATAATCCGTTTTTTATCTTTTACAATCGCTTCTGTCATTTGCGCAAGCGAAGCTGCCGGAGCATAATATGCGCTGCCATTACCCAATAGGTTAACGATCTCTCCGCCGCCCACTCGTGTACGTTGTACGATCGCCTTGATACGTTCCTGAGAAATCAGGTTTTCGATAGGTATACCTCCCACGCTGGAATAGCGTACGAGCGGCACCATATCATCACCGTGACCACCCATAACGAAGCCGCGCACGTCTTCAACCGAAACGTTCAGTTCCTGTGCAATAAAGGTACAATACCGGGCTGTATCCAGCACACCTGATTGACCAATAACCCGATTTTTCGGGAAATCAAGCGTTTGGTATGCAGTATAGGTCATAGCATCGACCGGATTACTCAGAATAATGACGATAGAATCGGGCGCATACTTCTTCACATTCTCACATACGGATTTTACAATTCCTGCGTTCGTGTTGACCAAATCATCACGGCTCATACCCGGCTTGCGCGCGATCCCGGCTGTAATAATGACGATATCCGAGTTAGCTGCATCCTCGTAATTAGAAGTGCCCATGATCTGGGTGTCAAATCCCTGCACTGGACCAGCTTCCAAAATATCAAGCGCTTTGCCTTTAGTCGGATTCTCTAGTTGCGGAATATCGATGAGTACGATATCACCTAACTCCTTTTGAGCCAGCAGCAATGCGGTAGTGGCACCGGTAAAACCGGCGCCAACAATGGATATTTTTTTGCGTTGAATGGTCAAGTAGTATTCCCCTTCCTTACAGGTTACTGATAATGGTATCCGCGAACTCGGAGCATTTCACCTGTGTAGCACCATCCATCAGACGGGCAAAATCATAAGTTACAATCTTCTTATTAATGGACGTCTCCAGTCCTTTGTAAATCAGGTCAGCTGCTTCTTTCCAACCCAAGTGTTCAAGCAGCATGACGCCGGACAGAATTACGGAACCAGGGTTCACTACGTCTTTGTCAGCATATTTTGGAGCTGTACCATGTGTAGCTTCAAAGATAGCATGCCCGGTTACATAGTTAATGTTTGCACCTGGCGCGATACCAATTCCACCAACTTGAGCAGCAAGAGCATCGGACAGATAGTCCCCGTTCAGGTTCAGCGTAGCAATGACATCAAATTCAGAAGGACGAGTCAGCACCTGCTGAAGTGCAATATCAGCAATCGCATCCTTGATAATGATTTTGCCTGCATCTTCAGCTGCTTTTTGAGCTGCATTTGCCGCATCCTCACCTTCTTTTTCCTTGATGACATCATACTGGGCCCAAGTAAATACTTTATCTGCAAATTCTTGCTCGGCTACTTCATAGCCCCAGTTCTTGAAGGCACCTTCGGTAAATTTCATAATGTTACCTTTGTGTACGAGCGTTACACTCTTGCGTCCGTGGTCAACAGCATACTGAATAGCTGCCCGTACCAGACGCTTTGACCCCTCGGAAGACACTGGCTTGATCCCAATTCCTGAAGTTTCAGGGAAACGGATTTTATTCACGCCCAGCTCTTGCTGAAGGAACTGAATCACCTTTTTCACGTCTTCGGACCCTTCGGCATATTCGATCCCTGCGTAGATATCTTCTGTGTTCTCACGGAAAATGACCATGTCCACCAACTCAGGACGTTTTACTGGAGACGGCACACCGTTAAAGTAACGAACAGGACGCAGACATACGTATAAATCCAGTTCTTGGCGCAATGCCACATTCAATGAACGGATACCACCGCCAATAGGTGTCGTAAGTGGACCTTTAATGGCTACAATATACTCACGGATGGCTTCCAACGTATCGTTAGGGAGCCACTCACCGTATGTATTGAAAGCTTTCTCACCAGCGAATACTTCATACCAGGCAATCTTTTTCGTGCCGTTATATGCTTTTTCTACAGCTGCGTCCAGTACGCGCTTGGAAGCTTTCCAGATGTCGCGACCTGTGCCGTCACCTTCGATAAACGGAATGACCGGATGGTTTGGAACCTGCAGTTGACCGTTATCAATCGTAATTTTTTCGCCTTCAGTTGGGAGCTCAAACTTTTCAAATTTCGCCATAAGTTCCTTTTCCTCCTCAGATATGAATGGGTACAGGACGAAAGACATGATCTTTATCATAGACAAAAAATTATATCTCTCGCCGACCCTTCTATTGTACCTTATTTTTTAAATTCAGGGTATACAACCTCAATCTTCCTCCAAAGGTTAGCGCAACTCTGGTGACACATATTTTTGATCCATTGGGCCTGTGTATTCGGCACGAGGACGAATCAAACGGTTATTTTCATACTGCTCTAAAATATGTGCAGTCCACCCCGATACACGGCTCATAGCAAAGATAGGAGTAAACAAATCCCTCTTAATACCCAGCTGGGTATATACGGAAGCAGAATAAAAATCCACATTCGGTTTCAAGCCTTTTTGCCCTGTTACAATACTTTCAATTCGAACTGACATATCAAACAACGTAGTGTCGCCGTTCATTTCTCCCAGTTCGCGGGACATTTTGTGCAAATGCTTGGCACGCGGATCACCGTTTTTATAGACACGATGTCCGAAGCCCATAATTTTTTCGCGGTTATCCAGTTTGGCCTGAATATAGGAGTCCACCTGATCCAGACCGCCAATCTCCTCCAACGTTTTGGCAACAGCCTCATTGGCTCCACCATGCAACGGTCCTTTTAAGGCCCCGATGGCAGACGTGATCCCGGAATAAATATCTGATAAAGTGGCTACCGTTACACGCGCAGCAAAGGTCGAAGCATTCAATTCATGATCGGCATGCAGCACGAGAGCCTGATTGAACGCTTTAATAGCCGTCTCCTCCGGATCCCTGCCAGTCAGCTGATACAAAAAGTTTTCAGCAATAGAAACACCTTTTTTAGGCGCAATTGGTTCCAAGCCTTCGCGTATACGTGCTATGGCTGCCACAATTGTGGGCAATTGCGCCTGAAGCTTGACGGTTTTAGTCACATTGGACTCTCTTGACATATCATCCGCCTCTGGGTCATACAAAGCAAGAGACGATACAGCTGATCTCAAGGCAGCCATCGTGCTCAATTCTTTCGGGTATAACTTTAATTGAGTAATAATTTCATCCGGAATAGCAGCATAGTCGCTTAACTGGCTGCGAAGCTCTTGCAATTGTTCTTGGTCAGGTAATTTTCCAAACCACAACAAATAAGCTACCTCTTCAAAATCGGCGTTAACAGCCAAATCATCAATGTTATAACCCCGGTACGTGAGAACGCCATCTACGATAGAGCTTATGGAGGAAGTGGTCGCTACGATCCCTTCCAGACCTTTGGTCGCCGTCATCGTTACATCTCTCCTTTGTAAAAACATTGTGAACGGACTTGCAATGTAAACATTTTCAAAAGTAAGATATGTCTTTTAAATAGCTGAGTAATGTTAACGCCATATGTCAATATTTAAACCTTCTTTCACTATACTGGATTTTGTCGTTTATGTGAACATTGAGGGCTATTCCAACACATTCAAATGTTTTATCGCTTCTATAAAGAAATTTTTGAAACCCCTTACAAAAAATATGAGCTCATTTGCACTTTTTTACATAGGTCTTGTCTTACCCTCTCCCCGCATAAGTATAGTAGAGCACTGATTTTAAGGGACACCATCGAAAAGAAAGGAGTCGTGAGCGCTTGAGCCGGTTAATCCTGAATCGCATATTACGTGCTCTATGGGTCGTAATCGTGATTGTAGCTCTGTTGCTGGGCATATATGTGCTGTTCCCTCTCGTTTATCCTTTCCTATTCGCCTGGCTTGTGGCCTATGCTATGAACCCACTGGTCGTTTTTTTGCGTAACAAGGCTCGTATGCCGCGTTGGGCAGCTGTCACGGTCTCATTATTTGTATATTTAGGCGGAATCGCAATCATCCTGTCTGCTGCAATCACCCGCATGGTTCGAGAAGTGATTAAGCTGGCCATGACTTTTGACGGGCATATCGAGCGTTTTAAAAGCCTGTTTATTGATTGGACTCAAAGCGATTTGATCCAAAATATAATTATTGAAATCAACCATTTTATTCGGGATAATCCCGATTACCAACACACCATCAACAGCAATATTGATAAAACGACTCAAACCGTCAGTTCGGCTGTTACTACGCTAGTTGGTCAATTTTTTAATGGGGTTTTGAATTTACTAACCTCTCTGCCTAATATGGGAGCTGTGCTTATGGTTATTGTATTATCGGCCTTTTTTATTAGTAAGGATTGGGATCGACATTATCGGATACTTTCGAATACGGTTCCAGATACGATCCGCAAACCATTGTCAGATATTTGGCACGATCTGCGTAAAGCATTGTACGGCTATTTGCGTGCACAGTTTATTATCATTTCCATTACGGCATTAACGGTTATCATTGGGCTGTTCATCTTGCGTGTGGAATCGGCCTTTACTATCGGTTTGATGATCGGGCTGGTGGATTTGTTACCTTATTTAGGGGTTGGCATTGTGATGATTCCGTGGATACTGTATGCGTATATGTCAGGGAATTTAGCACTAGGGGTTGGATTGTCGATCCTATATGCCATCCTGTTGATTGGACGGCAGATCGTGGAGCCTAAGGTGCTGGCCAGCAGCGTGGGATTGAACCCGCTTCCCACCCTCATCGGTATGTTCATCGGGCTCAAGCTGTTTGGCGCTTTAGGACTCATTATCGGACCTGTATCACTCATCGTCCTTGATGCACTAAATCGCGCAAATGTCATTCAGGACTTGCGCAACTATATTCTTGCTGGAAGAGTCCGTTAGTCATGGATAGGGGATAACGGCAGCTCAGTCAAAAGCGCCGAAATGTAATACTGCCGTTTTTCATTTTTTTCTCCAGCCACTTTAATAAAAAACGTCGGTACAATACTCGTGTTAAAGGAAATACCAACGTAAAACCAATAATATCCGTTATAAATCCAGGGATGAGCAGCAAGCTCCCACCGAAAAACACACATAATCCATCTAGCATTTTACGGCCGGGCATTTGGCCCCGATTCATTTCATTTTTGGCATCGGCAATCACCTTTCGGCCTTCAAATTGCATCATGGCAGCGCCAATCAAGGTCGTCAGAATAATGAGCAGAATAGTTTTCCCCGCTCCAATCCAGTGACTTACCCATATAAACCCGTACAGCTCCGCCAAAGGAATGAGCAGCAGCAACAGCCACAGACGTTTACGCATCATCATGACTTCTGTCCCTCCCCGCCTGCAAAAGCAGACCTTAACGCAGTGTACAACTCAGGTAGTGCCTGATCGAGCCGAACGGGCTTCCAGTCGGTATTCAGCCACACATGTCGTGTCGTTCCTGTGACCAGCAGTTCTCCCGGCAGCGTGTCAGCCTCTGTCCATACCTTTCCCACATTCTTTTGGTGCTCCTCCTCCGTTACCCGTCGAACCTCATAAGTATAGTTCAAACGTAGTCTGGAGAAGTCCGTAATAGCGGTATAAATAGTAACTAAATCATCATATCGAGCAGGACTCGCATATTTCGCATTGATTTCAATAACTGGCAGCAAAACTCCCCGATCTTCCATACTCCGGTAGTTAAAGCCTGCCTGCCGGATCATTTCCGTACGCCCGATCTCAAACCAGTTTAAATAATTCGCATGATACACGACCCCCATCTGGTCGCTTTCCTGATAACGGACACGTAGAGGTGCGCCATACCATCGTAGTTGCGTTTGTTTCTCCTCTTGAGTCATACAAGCTCTCCTATCTTTGTGCATCTTTATCTCTATTTTGCCCTCTCTCCATTAAACCATATTTACCGCCTGGGAACAAAAAGAGGGCCGAACCATACGGCCCCCCCCTCTCAAAGCATTTACAATGATGGCTTTATTATTGTGGCAACGGCTTGGACAGTTTATAATATCCACTTTCCGAAGCCAGTTTCAGTAAGCTCTTCGCTTGACTTCCCGCCCAGGCGTAACCGAGTCGTCTTTCTTCACTAATTTTCATGATGTCCGTATACTTTTTGCCATCTCGGTCTGAGAAGAAATACTTATTGTCCTCCACATTGTAGAAACGATACCACATCACGCTTGATGCATCCTTTTGGAAAAACTCCGGACCTTGACGGTTGTATTTCATACCGTCGATCCGATTCATATCAAACCATTTCAAGGCACTCTGAGCAGCCTTTTTCACCTCAGCCGTCTGCGGTTGAGACATCAAGAAGGCTGTAATGCCTACCGATTCCGTAGTTGTTTTGGAAGCAAGCTCGAATGCTCGCGCAGGTACAGATTCATAAGTAACCGGATCATGCTGTGCTCCCCAGATTGTCGGTGTGCCATTGTTTACAATTTGAGCTTTAATTGTGTACTGTACGCCTTTATTCAGAGCCTGCTGAAGTCTGGAGCGATATGTATTGTCAAGAATATCGCTATCAAACGGCTGCCTTTTGTTTACAATGTCATCTGCCAGTACCATCACTCTAACCATTGCATCATCGTTGTAGGTTGCGGCATCAGAATAATTACCACGTTTAGGATATACCTGCGGCCAAGCACCGGAGGAATATTGAGAGGTTAATACAAAATCAATTGCTTTTTGTACACTGTTCTTAATGTCTTTGTTTTTGGTTTTTTTGTATACATCCGCTAAAAAGCGGATCTCGGTTGTCGTGGCCTCGTTATCAAACGTTCCGAGTTCAACACCATCCTTGCTCTTCCATGTAGAGCGAGCTGCCTTGCCATCCCATTTGGATTTATAATTTTTTTCCATCGCTTTGAAGAATCCGCCATGCGGCAATTGCCACGATACAATATTCAAGGCAAGCGTAGTGTCCTTGGATGTATTCCCTGTAGAAAATTTACTAAAATCACGATACTTGTCCAGCAAACTACTCACATTCACACTAGCCAATGGAACAACAGCATTTTTGTAAACGTTTGCATCATTGTACACGGCCTGGGTAACACTAGCACCTGCATCAGTCAAATTCTGCTCAGCTGCTGCCCATGAAGGGCTAACAAGTCAAGTTGTTAGGGTAATAGCCATTCCAGAAAAAGCAATCCATTTGACAGATTTTTTAACGTTAAACCTCATTGCAAACCTCTCCTTTAATTGGATTGTGGTATTACAAGAACTATTAAACACATGTATTATATGAAAATATAACCAAATAATCAATATATTTTATTATATACAAATGTAAGAGTTTACTAAACTAACATAAAAAAACATCTTACCAATACTAGATTAGTAAGATGTTTTTTTATGTTTCATATATATAACAAGTCGCCAAACTGCACGGCTTATCCAAAGCGACCCATGATGTATTCTTGAGTCAACTCGTTTTCAGGATTGGTGAAAATATCATTTGTTTTCCCATGTTCAACCAAACTTCCGACATAAAAATAAGCCGTATAATCGGAAATCCGTGCAGCCTGCTGCATATTGTGCGTCACAATAACGATGCGCAGTTCTTTTTTCAATTCGGTAATAAGCTCTTCCACCTTGCCTGTAGACACAGGGTCCAGCGCGGAAGCTGGCTCGTCAAGCAACAGAATTTTCGGTTGGACAGAAAGTGCACGTGCAATACAAAGCCGCTGCTGTTGCCCGCCAGACAGAGCAAGAGCGGAATCGTGAAGACGATCCTTGACCTCATCCCATAATGCCGCCTTACGCAGGCTGCTTTCGACGATTTCATCAAGCTGCTTCTTTTTACGCACTCCCCGGTATTTAGGACCGAAGGCAATGTTATTATAAATCGATTTGTAAAAAGGGTTAGGCCGCTGCCACACCATGCCAATTTGCTGACGCAGCTTGATCACGTCCGTCTCTGGCGCGGTCAAATCCTGTCCGTCCATCCAAATATGTCCCGTTGTCGATGAAGACGCAATCTCATCATTCATTCGGTTAAGGGAACGCAAAAAAGTCGATTTACCACAGCCGGAAGGCCCAATCAGGGCGGTCACGGTCTGCTCTGGAAAAGCTAAGTTTACTTTTTTCACGGCCTCAAAACTTCCGTAATAAATACTCAAATCCTCAGTACTGAACGGATGTGGCGCTTGCCCCGCAAGTTGTTCTGAACGCGTAGACTGAACGGATGTTGCTGGTGTGGCGGTTTTTGCCGCTCGTGTAATCACATGTTCCATTGTTCTCCATCCCCTTTCTAATCCATTCGTTTGGCAGCTGTCAACCGACGGTAAACGACTCTTCCGAACCATCTTGCACTCAAGTTGAAGACCAGTACCAGCAGCACCAATACCGCAGAAGCGCCTGCCGCGATATCTTTGGAGTCAGGAGCAATACCTTCACTGTTGACCTTCCAAATATGAACAGCCAATGTTTCAGCAGGCCGCATCGGATTAATAGGCGATCTGGCATGCAATGGATTCCAATCGGTAAAATCAAGCGGCGGCGTACTCATCCCTGCTGTAAACAGCAATGCGGCGGCTTCGCCGAAAATGCGGCCTGCGGCCAAGATGGTACCCGTAATCAAGCTTGGCAGCGCAGCTGGCAACAAAATGGAGGTAATGATTTTCCACTTGGACAATCCAAGCGCAAGTCCGGCTTCCTTTTGCTCCTTCGGTACAGCGCGGAAAGCCTGCTCCGTTGTGCGAACCATCAGCGGCAGATTGAATACGGCCAAAGCCAGAGCCCCTGACAAGAGGGAAAAGCCAAAATCAAACGTATTTACGATGAGTAATAGTCCAAACAATCCAATGACGATCGACGGGAACGAGGACAATACTTCAACGACAAGTCGTATGAAGTCCGTAATTTTCCCCGGCTTTGCATATTGCGCCATGTAAATGCCGGCGCCCCAGCCAATTGGAATGGTAATAATCAAAGTTAAGATTAGCAAAAATACAGAATTAAACAGTTGCGGACCAATGCCGCCACCTGCACGTAACGTTTGCGGAGCACTGGTTAGAAAATCAAAAGAAATATGGCTAACTCCGCGGGCCAAAATGAAGCCCAGTAATCCCACCAAAAGTGCAACAATGAACAAGGCGAAGAAACAGATTACAAATGTAGCGATCTTGTCGGTCGTTTTAGCTTTCATCAAACCCGGTTTCTCCTTTCAAGCAGCCTAACCAGCAGCACGAAAATGAATGTCATGAGCAGAAGAACAAGCGCCATACTCCAGAGTGCATTGTTATGAACAGAGCCCATCGCTGTGTTGCCCATGCTAAGTGTAATGACGCTGGTCAAGGTCGAAGCGGATTCCAGCAAGGAATGCGGTATGTGCGGAGCATTCCCGATAACCATCTGTACAGCCAATGCTTCTCCGAAGGCACGAGCCATACCGAGAATAATTCCTGTTAAAAGAGCAGGCAGCAACGTCGGAATAATAACACGGGCAATCGTCTGCCAGCGGGTAGCACCCAACGCATAAGAGGATTCACGCAGCCCTCCCGGCAAAGAAGACAACGCATCCGCCATAATACTCGTAATTGTCGGTAAAATCATAACTGACAACACAAGGCAACCTGCGAGAATACCGATGCCTTGTCCCCCAAACACGTTTCTCAGCAGTGGGACGATTACGGTCAAGCCGACAAAGCCATAGACAACCGACGGAATGCCGGATAATAATTCAATGGCAGGCTGAAGGATGCGTTTACCCGATTTTGGCACGATTTCCGTCATAAACAAAGCTGCACACAAGCTAAGCGGACTGGCAATTAAGGCCGCTAATATGGTTACGGCAAAAGAACCCGTAATGAACGGAAGCGCGCCGAAGGACTTGGGCTCGCCATCCGGGCTCCATTTGGTTCCAAAGAAAAATTCTCGCAGACTGACTCCATTCACCGCAAATGTAGCTACACCTTTGGAGGCAACAAAATATACGATGGAGACAATGACTGCAACTAAAAAAACGACACAAACCGACGTATAGATGCGGCCGGTCCATTCTTCCCAGTAATGTCTTTCTTTCATAACTCGGGATCGTTTATTCTGTTCCATGTATGCCTTCCCTTCAATTGGTTCCATACTGTAACTCCTTTAACCGAAGAATAGAGGCCGGACGCTAGTCCGCCTCTTCTTCGTGAATATACTCGCGTTAGCTGCGTGCATCCGAACAGGAGATCGCTCTCCTTATTTCGTGATATTACCGTCAGCATCACGTTTCACTTGCATACCTGATACCGGAATGTATCCCAAGTCTACAACGTCTGTTTTTTGGATTTCATCAGACAGAATGTAGTCCAAGAATGCTTTTACATGTTCTTTTGGCTCACCCTTGGTGTACATATGCTCATATGCCCACACTGGATATTTACCTTGTTCTACATTTTCAACGTTAGCTTCCACACCGTCATACTTCAAAGCAGTAACTGTGTTGTCGATGTAGGACAGAGCCAGGTAACCAATCGCACCAGGTGTTTCAGCAATCAGCTTTTTCACAGTACCAGAGGAATCTTCCTGGATGGAGCCTGGCAGATCTTCCGTTTTTTGTCCCAGCGCATATTTTTCAAAGGTTGCACGAGTACCGGAGCTGCTTGGACGGTTCACGATCACGATTTTTTGATCTGCACCACCAACTTCTTTCCAGTTCGTAATTTTACCTGTGAAGATTTGTACCAGTTGATCTTTCTTCAGGTCTGTTACGCCTACTTTAGGATTCGCTACCGCTGACATGGCTACAACTGCTACTTGGTGATCGACCAACTCTTCTGCGCCGCTCTCCAGTTTTTCCTTTGCAAACACGTCAGAGTTACCGATATCCGCTTGTCCACCGGAAACTTGAGTCAAGCCAGTACCGCTACCGCCACCCTGCACTTGAACTGCAATGCCTTTATATTTATCGACAGCCATAAATTTTTGTCCCGCTTGCTCTACCAATGGTTGAAGTGCAGTGGAGCCAACAGCCAGAATATTACCTGTCAGTTCAGCAGCTGCTTTATTGTCTGTTCCTGCAGCAGCGTCTCCTTGTGGTGCAGCATTGTTACCTGATCCGCAAGCTGCAAGTGCAAATACCATGGTGAGAGTCATCAGAATGAACGGCCATTTTTTCAACATTTTTTATTGTCCTCCCCTTAGTTAAGTGACGGTTTTTTATTTATGACCATCAACACTTTTACATTGTAGGCCTGGAATGTTAGACGAACGACTAGGTTTTGTAAAACAAATATAAAATATTGATAGATAAATTGTTTTTCAGTATATAATTAATCTATAGTGTGAATTCACGCATAAATATCAAGTAAGGAGAATTGTTCGATTCCATGAATATTTTAAAATTGCGCATCTTAGTGCTGATCGACAAATTCCATAAAGCAACAGAGGTTGCCGAAACTTTGCAAATCAAACAGCCCACCGTCAGCTTTCATATGAAAAGTCTGGAAAAGGAAATGGGTGCGACCCTGTTCACTCTCCAACAAGGCAGAATTATGCTAACTGAGGCTGGTAAAAAAATGTTGCCTTACGCAAAGCAGATTCTCTCTCTCGAGCAAGAAGCCAGACAAGCTGTAGATGAAATGACAGAACAATCACAGGGCCTCTTACATCTGGGCGCAGAGTCGATTTCAGGCATGTATCTTCTCCCGACTATCATGGCTGATTTTGCTCAACAATATCCAGAATGTCGTATTCAGTTAGAAATTCAATCTCCGGATGTAATCAAGCAGCTACTGAAAGACGGAGAAGTTGATTTTGCTTTTCTCGACGATGGAGAATCTCTTCTGGAGAATACTGTGGCAGAACCAGTGGCTTCAGATCAGGTGGGAATTATCCGCTCTGCATCGGCAGAGACATCCAAGTCACTGGACATCAATGGGGCCGATACGCTGGATAAACACATATGGGTAAAATATAGCGGGGCATCCGTTGTAGATTCCTATTCCTCGCTAGTTAAATCCCATCTGGAAATCAACTCTTGGGAAGCAGTAAAGCAAGTGGTTAGTGGTGGAGAAGCGCTTGCCTTCTTTCCTGCCTGCGGAGTTCGTAGCGAGGATCATACTATCCCCTCGGTGGAATGGCTTCCTTATCCCGAAACTGACAGCACAAAGAGCCATTATCAAATAAACATCGTGTATCAACAAAATACACATAAGAACATGATGCAACAGGCATTCCTTGATTTTATACGACGAGAAGGAATAAGGACTAGCTAACAAAAAAAAGAGCATCCAGGCCTTATTGACCTGAATGCTCTTTTGCTTACTGTAACGAGTAGATGCCGTCCCAGTATTACTTCGTGGAGACTACAATTACGCTTGTGCTGGAACGCAGCTAATTTTGATCAGGTTCGTGGAACCGGAATCACCAAGAGGTACGCCCGCTGTAATCACAACCAAATCGCCCTCTTTAACGAGGCCAGATTTGCGACCACCTTCCAGCGCATTGTCAAACAGACTATCTGTTGTGTCGACGATTGGTCTGCCTTGTACTGCATGTACGCCCCAGATCAGAGCCAAACGGCGAACTGTTCTTTCCTGTGTTGTCACAGCGATAATTGGAGCTTCTGGACGGTATTTAGAGATCATACGCGCCGTTGTTCCGCTTTGTGTGGACGTCAGGATTGCTTTGGCATGCAGGTCAAGAGCAGAAATAGAAACGGATTGGCTGATTGCTTCTGTAATACTAATTTCTTGCGCCGTTCTTTGTTTTTTGAACAAATCGCGGTAGTTCAGAGAAGACTCAGCTTTTTCGGCAATACGTGACATTGTCAGTACAGATTCTACCGGATATTTCCCAGCAGCTGTTTCGCCGGACAGCATAATTGCATCTGTTCCGTCAAAAATAGCATTGGCTACGTCACTTGCTTCCGCACGAGTCGGACGCGGGTTACGTTGCATGGAATCCAGCATTTGTGTTGCTGTAATAACAGGCTTGCCAGCTACATTACATTTGTTAATCATCAATTTTTGCGCCAGAGGCACTTCTTCAGCAGGGATTTCCACACCGAGGTCACCACGGGCAACCATCAGACCATCCGAAGCTTCCAAAATTTCATCCAGGTTGTCAACACCTTGCTGATTTTCTATTTTGGAAATGATTTGAATGTGGCTTGCATTGTGCTTCGCCAGCAATTCACGGATTTCCAGTACATCACTTGCTTTACGAACAAAAGAAGCTGCGATGAAATCAATGTCCTGCTCAATACCAAAAATGATATCATTAGCATCTTTCTCCGTAATACCAGGCAATGAGATAGCAACGCCTGGAACGTTAACGCCTTTCTTGCTTTTGATCGTTCCGCCATTGACAATGCGGCATTTGATTTCAGTGCCTGATACTTCAATAACGGTGAGTCCGATCAGACCATCGTCGATCAGAATGGTGGAGCCGGGCTCCACGTCCGAGGGAAGATCCTTGTACGTAATGGAGATACGATCTTGCGTACCGAGAATTTCTTCCGTTGTCAGCGTAATGAACTCGTCCTGAACAAGCTCAATAGGTTCAACTTCGAGCTTTCCTGTCCGGATTTCCGGCCCCTTCGTATCGAGCAAAATAGCAACATTTTTGTTAAGCTCCTTACAAGCTTGACGGATGTTTTTAATCCGGTTGCCATGCTCCTCGAAATCACCGTGAGAGAAATTCAGGCGGGCTACGTTCATACCAGCCATAATCAGTTTCTTCACATTTTCCAATGATTCACTGGAAGGACCGATGGTACATACAATCTTAGTTTTGCGCATTTGGGTTTTTCCTCCGTTTTCAAAGGTGCTACTCTTTATATCTTTTTCCAACAATTAAATCTACTACACTTTTTCCTATTTGTATAGGAAGTTCGTCATATTTATTGTTACCCGTTTCCAGCGTATTACAACATAGGTTCAGATTCCGAAGGTTTTAAGAAAGTATATTGACCTATTTTCCGGAATTTTTGATACCTGTCTTCTCTCAATTCATCGCAGCTCATATTCGTAAGGTCTGCCAAATGGCGTTCTAATAACTCCTTGATTGCAGCAGCAGTCACTTCATAGTTACGATGTGCGCCCCCTTTCGGCTCTGGCACAATACCCTCGATAATCTCCATGCGCAGGAGGTCATTAGCGGTGATCTTCATCGCTTCAGCTGCCTGATCTGCCTTAGAAGCATCTTTCCATAGAATCGAGGCTGCGCCGTTTGGAGAAATGGCCGAATAAATAGCATGTTCCAGCATCAGCACACGGTTACCCACTGCAAACGCAAGCGCACCGCCGCTTCCCCCCTCGCCGATGACCACACAAATAACAGGCACCGAAAGCTTTGCCATCTCCCGCAAATTGCGGGCAATCGCTTCCGATTGACCTCTCTCCTCTGCTGTATTACCCGGATAAGCGCCCTTCGTATCAATAAATGTAATAATAGGACGCTTAAATTTGTCAGCCTGCTGCATCAGCCGCAAGCCTTTACGGAATCCTTCCGGATGGGCACTACCAAAAAAGCGTGCAATGTTATCTTTCGTATCCTTACCACGTTGCTGGCCAATGACGGTCACCGGAATACCATTTAGCTTGGCAATCCCGCCCACAACCGCCAGATCGTCTCCGAACAAGCGGTCGCCATGCAATTCAATAAAGTCCGTAAACACCTGCTCGATCAAATCAAGGGACGTTGGCCTTTGATGATGGCGGGCCAGATGCATTTTTTGCGATGCTGTAATGTTAGAATATATTTCTTCTTCCATCTGGAGATAACGTTCTTCCAGGCGGTTAATTTCATCTGTAAAATCAATTTGCTTATCCTGTCCGAATTGCTTAAGTTCTTCGATCTTCTGTCGCATCTCGACCAGGGGCTTTTCATAAGGCAATTCGCCAGCCATTTATTCCTCCCCTTTCACACTGTGCAGATCAAGCAATTGCCCAAGGGTATCACGCAGTTCCTTGCGATGTACAACCATATCCAATTGTCCGTGCTGCAAATTAAATTCGGAAGTTTGGAAATCATCCGGCAGCTTCTGTCTGATCGTTTGCTCAATTACAATACGACCTGCAAAACCGAACACAGCACCTGGCTCTGCAATAATAATATCTCCAAGCATAGCAAAGCTGGCGGAGACTCCACCTGTAGTCGGATCAGTGATCACAGAAATATAAAGCAATCCCTGCTCGTCCAGACGAGCGAGAGCAGCGCTTGTTTTGGCCATCTGCATCAGACTCAGAATACTTTCCTGCATACGTGCCCCACCGGATGTGGAGAAGATGATAAGCGGCAAGCGCTTGTCTATCGCCTGCTCAATGGCGCGCGTAATTTTCTCTCCTACGACTGAGCCCATACTGCCTGTAAAAAAGTCAAAGCTCATCACCGCTACGACAACAGGAAGCCCATGAATAAGGCCGTCGCCCGTAACGACAGCCTCGCGCAGGCCAGCTTTCAGGGTCTGTTGCTCCAACTTACTTGCATATCCCGGAAAGTCCAGCGGATCAACCGAAATCATATCGGCATCATATTCCGTAAACGTGTCTTCGTCGAGCACCATACGAATGCGATCCATCGCATTCAAACGCATATGGTATCCGCACACCGGACACACTTTCAAATTTTTCTCCAACTCTTTGCTGTATTGAATACTTCCGCACTTGCCACATTTGGTCATAAGACCTTCGGGAATTTCCCGTTTGGGACGATCCGGCATGTCCGCTTGATCGCCGCTCAGCGCCCGTTCCGAAGGGATGGTCGCGTATTTACGCTTCTTTTGGAATAAATCTTTAAACACAACTACACCTCTCCAGCCGTTTATTTGTCAGCCGTAACCGATACAAGGTCCTCTGCCGTCGATGCGGCACCTCTTAAGCATTATGTTCATACACACGTCAACGCCAGTTAATACAACATTACCGCCGATCGTGCATCCTTTGTTCCATTCATGCTGCTGTATCACTTCCGCCGTTCCGGACTCAAGGGCGCAAAATCGAATTCAGCACTTCCTGTATTTCTTCGACTTCACCCGAAGGCACAAGTATCTCAAACTGTTGCTTGGATGCACTGATGGCCCGGGTCTGCACCATAAAACCTTCTTCAGACAGTTTGAGCTTAATCATGTCAGCCAGTCTGGCCGTCGGTGCAATATATATCACCGTCCACATGCCTTGTTTCTACCCCCTAAGCCTCAAGTTTTGAGCCCATATAATAGACTCATGATAACATACCTTACTTTTTTCCCGCAACAAAAGCCCTCCTGATCATTCAAGTTCCGTCGGAGGGCCTAGAAAATCATTAATTCTGTTTATTCAGGCCAATTAAACATCCAATGATGCAGGATAATGCTTGGCATGAAGGCTCCGATGGGCAATACGCGAAGAAGCGGCGGCAGCCAATCCGGCGACAAGATCATCTAAAAACACATGAATACCACTGCCTTTTTGGTTCAGCTTTTCGATAATTCCAATCTTTTCTTTATCCAGATAGCCAAAACTGGTTAAGCCGATCATGCCGTACACGCTCGTAATGCCAAGAGCCATTGTCTCGTCCACTCCATACAGCGGTTCGTCTGCCTCCATAATGGCTTGAAGTGGCTGGGGAAGAAGTTTTTTTTCGGCCAGCTCATCAAGCGCAATGCCTGTCAGCAGTGTATATTGTACCTCTCGCTTTTGCAAAACCGCTTTGACACTTTCTACACATTCTTCCATAGTCAAATGAGGATAATATTTTAGCTGAAGCTGAAAAACAATGTCCGCAATGGACTCGATCTGAATGCCTCTGCGATTTAACAAGGTTTCTGCATATTCATAGGACATAATTTCCCTCCCGCTTTCACCATGCAGTTCTATTCTTCCACCGTGCGGGACTTTATGGTGCAGGATACGTGTTGAACCTCCTGTTCCGCCAGTTTTCCAAGTGTATGCGAAAGGGAAGGAAAATGTTCATTAAACCGTTACAATAAAGACGAGTTGCTGTGTGCCTGTCATTTGACTTTCACGGTGCCTTCACCCAGCATCGATTCCATTCGATCAAAAAGCTGAGGAGAAGGCTTAATGCTGTAAGCATCACTCAACGCCAGCAGACGCTGGTTGCTCTCGTAAAAAAGTACGGTAGGTACAGCACCGGGATGCTCCTGTAGCAATGCCTTGAGGCTGACCAGCAAGCTGGCGTCCTCCTCGGCCTGGCGGGTGATTTTGACAAACACCCGCTGACGGGCGGGCGATTCCGAGCCGCGCGGGGAAGGCACCTGCTCACTGTGAGCCGCTTCGCCTCTGCGTTGTGAAGAAGCCGCTACGGGACGAGCCTCCTTCTGCTGGGGCGACGCTGATGGAGCTGCTGCCGAAAGCGAGGTCGACACACGTGGCGCTCTCCCGCCCGTATTGCCAGCAGCTGGCACGGATGTTCCAGCTGCTGCGGACGAACGTGCTCCGGTACGCCGGCGCTGAAGAAGCCGTGACAGCGCGTCTTCCGCCAACGGAACTGCCTCATCCGCTAGGAGCTTGAAGTGTTCGTCCTGCTGCTGCATCTTGGCGCGAAGTGCAAGCAAGGCACCTTTTTCAATCCACTGCTGGCTTCGCTTCCAAACTTCAGGAAACAGCACAACCTCACAGCGTTCAATCTGATCCTCCAGCTCAATAAAGGCCATAGCCTTTCCCTGCTTGGTCGTAATCGTCTTGAGTGACACCACCATGCCTGCGGTCACAATAACCGTTTCATCTGGCACATCGCTCAGCTCCATCAGACGATCCGCTTGGCTGCTTTCCAGCAGCGACTCAAAATCATCTAGCGGATGCCCAGACAAATACAGTCCCAGCAGTTCGCGTTCCAGCTCTAATTGCTGGCTGGTACTAAATGGGGGTACATTGGGATATTCGATATCCCAATTAGGCATTTCCACAAACCCAAACATATCAATTTGCAAATCGTCACGTTCCTTGCGCCATTTGGCAGCTGCATCCACCGTTTCATCAAGCATGGCAAGCAACTGTGCCCGATGGCCTGTCAATGAATCAAATGCCCCTGCCTGAATGAGCGATTCAATCACTCTCTTATTACACACCCTTAAATCAACACGTCGACAAAAATCGAGCAGACTGTCGAAAGGACGTTCCTTACGAACAGCAAGAATGCTTTCCATTGCTTGTGTGCCGACATTTTTAATTGCAGCCAGTCCAAAGCGGATATCACCGTGCTGTAATGGGGTAAACAGCACCCCACTCTCATTCACATCAGGCGGCAACACTGCGATATCCATACGACGACATTCGACGACATATTCAGCCACTTTTCGGTGACTTCCCATTACGGCCGTCAGCATGGAAGCCATGAATTGTACAGGATAGTGAGCCTTAAGATAAGCCGTCTGGAATGCTAGCACACCATAAGCGGCGGCATGGGCACGCGGAAAACCGTAGTCGGCAAAACGGACGATCATATCGTAAACCCTTCCAGCTTCCTCCTCCGTGTAGCCCTGCTTGATACTGCCATCGACAAAATGGCCACGTTCCCGATCCAGCACCTCACGCTTTTTCTTGGATACCGCGCGGCGCAGCAGATCAGCCTCTCCCAAAGAAAAGCCAGCCATGCGCGAAGCAATCTGCATGATTTGTTCCTGGTACACAATAATACCGTACGTATCCTTTAAGATCGGTTCAAGATCAGAATGTGGATAAGAAATCTCAATCTGTCCGTGCTTAGCCTGTATAAAGTTAGGAATAAAGCCCATCGGACCCGGACGATACAAAGCCACGACAGAAATGATATCCTCAAAAACACTCGGTTTCAAATCCTTGAGCACCCGGCGTACACCGGCCGACTCCAGCTGGAACACGCCTCCTGTATCTCCTTTGCCCAGCAAGTCATAGGTATGCGGGTCATCATCGGGAATACGGCTAAAGTCAGGTGTTTCTCCATGCTGCTCCGCAATCCAGCGCATGCACCGTTCAATAATGGAGAGCGTACGCAGTCCAAGGAAATCCATTTTCAGCAAACCGATGCGTTCCAGATTTTCCATCGAGTACTGCGTTAAAGGAACCCCTTCGCTCCCCTCTTGCAGCGGAACAGCATCGGTCAGTGGAGTCCGCGAGATGACAACACCTGCCGCATGTGTCGAAGCATGACGAGGCATTCCTTCTACTTTGATCGCCATATCCAGCAGTTCACGTGTCTTGGGCTTCGTTTCATACAGAGCCTTCAGCTCGGGGGTAATCTCCAGCGCATGTCGGATATTAATACCGAGCTGCGCCGGGATCAACTTGGCTGCCTTGTCCACCTCGCCATACGGCACGTTCAATACACGGCCGACGTCACGGACTGCAGCTCTTGCCGCTAATGTCCCAAAGGTAATAATTTGCGCTACATGCTCATTTCCGTACTTCTGTACTACATAGTCGATAACCTCGTCGCGGCGTTCATCGCTAAAATCAATATCTATATCCGGCATACTGATCCGTTCAGGGTTCAGAAACCGTTCAAAGAGCAGATTGTATTTCATTGGATCAACATTCGTGATATTAAGCACATAGGCAACCAAACTACCTGCGGAGGAACCCCGTCCCGGACCGGTTGCAATCTTATGCTTATGAGCAAAAGCGATAAAATCCCATACGATCAGGAAATAATCGCTGAAACCCATACTATCGATCGTATTTAATTCGTAGTTCAGCCGCTGGTCCAGTCTTTCCCGCTCCTCTGGCTGCTCCCACACAGGATCGCCTCCATAGCGACGCTCCAGCCCTTGCACGCACAGACTACGCAAATAGGACGAAGACGTCATGTCCTCCGGCAGCGGGCGATATTCAGGCAAAATAGATTGGCCGAATTCCAGTTCCAGCTCGCACTTCTCAGCAATACGCACTGTATTGGCGATGGCTTCTGCTACATGTGGAAATAAACGAGCCATTTCCTCCTGACTTTTCAGATACAACTGACGTGTTGGTATCCGCAAGCGCTCCTCATCGTCAACTGTCTTCCCTGTCCCAATACAGATCAGGACGTCCTGGACATCAGCATCCGGCTCGGTTAAGTAATGCACGTCATTCGTCGCCACTAGCGGAATATCCAGTTCCTTTGCCAGTGCGATCAATTGAGGATTTACGCGCTTTTGCTCCGACAGACCATGATCCTGAAGCTCCAGATAAAAGTCATCGCCAAAAATGCTATGGTATCGTTCCGCTGCACGTCGTGCTTCGGTTTCTCTGCCATGCAGCAAATGCTGCGGCACTTCACCGCCCAAGCAAGCGCTCAAGCATATGATGCCTTCATGATGGGCAGCCAAAGCATCCATATCGATGCGCGGCTTATAGTGAAAACCCTCCAAATGGCCAATGGAGCACAGCTTCATTAGATTTTGATAGCCTGTTTTATTTTTGGCGAGCAAAATTAAATGATATATAGGCTGATCCTTCCGGCTGCCACGCTCCTTGCGCGATCCTGCCGTCATATAAGCCTCACACCCGATAATCGGCTTAATGCCGTTCTCTACACATGCTCTATAAAAAGGAATGGCACCGTACATGACCCCATGATCTGTAAGAGCCAGCGCCTTCATTCCGTAAGCTGATGCCTGTTTGACCAATTCCTCGGTACGAGCCGCGCCGTCCAGCAGGCTGTACTCGCTGTGAACATGCAAATGCACAAATGAACTCATGCGCTTCTCTTCCCTTCACCGCTTGATTTTCTTCAAACTATTTTATCATATCCGCGTTAGTAGCGCCCATAGAATAAAAGTACAGACCCGGGCGGACAAGCGCGGTCCTGATTCATATACCCAAGGAGGAAAAGGGCATGAGCACTTTTATATCCAAAGCGATTCTCGACTTCTTCATTGCCTTCGGCATCGTGCTCGGAGGAGCCATGCTCGGCGGAATGGGAGCTGTAGTATCGCTTCAGCCACCTACCCAGACGATGCTGGAGGTTGCAGGAAGGATTAAAATATGGGCGCTTGCCGCCGCTGTGGGGGGAACGATGGACCCGATCCGGGTCATTGAGAGCAATATGTTGGATGGTAATTTGTCACCTGCCATTAAGCAGATATTGTATTTGATTTTCGCCTTTCTAGGCGCTCATATGGGTGCAGAGCTGGTCAAGTGGGTATGCGGCAACGGACGGCCGTGAGGTGAAACGACTATGAGAGTTCCCCCCTTTGAGCGCCTGCGCCCTTTTATGCAATTATCCTCCGTTTTTGTACTCGGTATGATTACGGGAGGAATGATCTATAATGCCATCTGGCATGCGAGCTTCAATCAGCTGTGGGTGAACAACCAGGACCTTCAATTCCAGCTCCAGCAAGCCGAAGAGGACAACAAAACATTACGTAAATACAGCAAGCGCCAAACCGTCATCAAAGAAATCAAGCTGATCGCGGAGGAAGCTTCGGCTGAAAAAATTGACTCTATTAATCTAAAAGAGCTTCTTCGCCGCGTCAGTCGTGATCTGGAGGTGCTGCGCGGCAGAGATATGTTTGAGATTGACTCTGATAGCAAGCTGGTACGTATGTTGCTGCACCAAAAAAAATACACCGTTCGTGACAAGGAGTATACAATCCAGGTCAAAACGATGCTTGTAATGGAAGGTGTGCTGCAAATTTGGCTGGAGGCCAAAGAAAGACTGCCTCAAAGCCACTAATCGATCTATTTCACCCCACCTTTTGCTCCAATCCAGAGGTAGATCAACCATGTTCAATAGATTGGAGCGTCATCACTGCTTTACACACCAAATGATTTTCCCGTGAAATCGCAATTTCTAGCTTACATGTGCGGCGACTCATCTCGAGCAGCAACGGACGAAGAACGACAGCATCCTCAATCTGTACCGGTCGAATAAAATAAGTCGTCAAATTATCCAGCACATAATCCTTGCCGCTCATATCTCTAGCTGCTCGGTAGCCCGCTTGTGTCATCACGTTGACCAGTACGCCTTCCGAGATCGTCCCTAAATTGGTGGCCATCTGTGGAATGATAAAACCGCGAAAAAATAAGGATCCGTCCTCATTACGCTCCTCAGCAAAACCGTTCCAAATCAGCTGGTCGAACGTCTCGCCCAGTTGTGGCTGCTTTTGGGCGTTACGCAGTGCTTCCAGCACCTCACGCCGTGTAACGGACCCAAGCAGCTTACGGTTGCGGTCCACGACCGGCAAGTAATCTACACCTTCCCATGCCATCATTTGAGCAGCAGAAGCCAGCGAGGTCTGGTAGGTGACCGTAATTGGGTTACGGATCATACATTTATCCATCGTATGCTCAGGTTGAAGTCCTTCCACATCTTTACGGCTGACGATACCAATTAAACGATTCCATTCATCCACTATGGCAAAATGATGATATCCTGTGGTCGCTGATAGCTGTTCAAATTCGGTAAGCGTGCTGTTGATTTTCAAGGTCAGCGTCTTCGGTTTGCTTGCCGCAATGTCTTCAATCAACATAATTTTCTTTTTGATCAGGCGGTCAAATATTGCTCTATTAATCATAGATGCCACCGTAAATGTATCATGGCGCGAGGAAATAATCGGCAGACTAATCTGGTCTGCAAGCTGCTTAACCTCCCGACTCGTACCGAACCCCCCTGTAATCAGCACACCTGCCCCTTGCTCTAATGCAAGCGAATGTGCATCCTCCCGGTTACCTACGATCAGCAAACTGCCTGCGTCAATATAACGAGCCATCGCTTCCTCACGCATCGCCCCGATCACATACTTGTGCAACGGCTTCTCTAGCCCCTCGCTTCCGCCCAGCACATGTCCCTCTACAATATTCACGACATCCGCAAAGGTCAGCTGCTCAGACAAGCCACGTGGGCGCTTCTCCACTCGTACTGTTCCGATCCGTTCCTTGGTAATGACAATTCCTAAATTCTCTGCTTCTTTCACGGCCCGATAAGCCGTGCCTTCGCTAACGCTCATTTCTTTAGCCAACCTGCGTACAGAAATTTTGGAGCCTATTTTCAACTGCTCGATATGACGCAATAGCTGCTCATGCTTCGTAACTGTTTCATCTAGCCCGTCCAACCTGTTACACCCCCAACGTTCAATCTGTATCATTCTGTATCTATTATACCACAAAACCCCTTTGTTTTAGACCCTTGTTATTAGGATATCTTTCCTTTGGAAATAACAAAAAAGCGGTCCCTTGTTACAAGAGACCGCTTCGTACTAGGATTGATTTGTAATTTAGGAGCAAGCTTAGGACAATCCGGAGGAAAACTTACAGCATATTGCCTTTGTCAGCTTTATTATCCCATTTCATCTGCCACTGCTGCATTTTGGCCCGTCGCACACGCTCCAGCGTTTTGCGTTTTTCCTCATCTACACCCAGCAAAAAATGCAGGTTCGCTCCGATGACAAGCAACGCAAAAAGTACCCATACCATCCCAAAGCCGTTGACCCAGTTCAAACCACCTGCCAGCGAGATGCGTGGTAACGCGACCAATACCATAGCCAATGCGATCAGTGTGTACATACCGTGTTTCCATTTTTTAAAAGAACCCAATCGTATCCCTTCCTCTCCCTGTGACTCTATGTATCTAGTCTATGAGAGGACAGGAAGGAATATGAGACAAACTTACAGAGACGAACCGTACAAATGTTGAAGACTGTCTGCAATAATCTTATTTACGTCCTCAATAATCACTGCCAGGCGACGTTCAGCGTCGAACAGACGACGGATGTTAAGGTTCAAGCTGAGTACCTCGAACATTTTTTCCATCTTTTCCATCTCTTCCTGTGCTGGCATATCGCCGCTCATCATCCGCTGTTGCACTTCCATTTGGCGTTCACGGAAATCGTCGAGCATTTTCTTGGCTTCCGGATCAGTCTCAATCAGCTTCATCGCTGATGTAATTTCCTCTACCTCTTTGCTTTCCTTCAATGCTTTCGCTAAATCATGGGCTTTGTCATAGATATTCATGATTGTTCATTCCTCCATTACAAGTTTTGTGTCAACATTTCACATTGTCCGTCAATCACCAAGGTATATATGTCCTCATATGATGAATCAGTGCTATTACAGCCCATTCACGTTTCCCGTTACTTTCAAGACATCAAGTTGCTGCCCGGAAGGAGATCCACGATGTCCATCAAAAAAACAACGATTCAAATCATCGGATCGGGCATCTTGCAGGATGACGTACTCATGGTCGGCGAGTCCCTGCTTCGCAAATGGAAAATATCCACAGGCCACCCCGTTCAGCTCGCCTTCGGTTCGTTCCGCCAAGAGGTTACCGTCATATCGGTACCCCGATACAGCGGTCTACGCGTGGGAAGCGTGCTGGCCCGAAAAATGGGGCTTCATGCCAGTCATGACAGTTGTAATCTGCGAGTAACCTACAGCCGAGGCCGCCGGACACTTCGAGTGGGCCCACTTATTAGCGTGCTGGTTAGTCGTGACTATCCCGAACAGCCCGACAAGCCTTTCGGGTCGATCACCCTGTTCTGCCGTGAACTAGTCGGGGAATGCCGCAGACAAGGAGCATATGTGTATTTCTTCACCCCGGAGCATATCGGAAGTCAGCCCGGGCGAGTTCAGGGATGGGTGTATGACGGAGGCTGGAAAAAGACGGTCATGCCTGCCGGCGATGTCGTCAATAACCGGCTTACCTCCCGTAAACTCGAGAACAGAACTAGCGTACAGCATTTCATGAAAGAAGTAAAATCGCAGTACGGCACGGCCTTTTTTAATGAAAAGTTTTTGGATAAGAACGAAGTGTTTGATGCACTCAAATCGAATTCTTCCCTGCGCAAGTATTTACCCGAGTCCCACTTGCTGCAAACCTTTGCCGTTTTCAAAAAAATGTGCAACCAGTATCCCTCTGTTTTTCTCAAACCCGTGCGCGGAAGCCTTGGTAAAGGCATTATGCGCATTAACAAGCAAACCGATGGTACCTTTTCGGTGCTATCCACAACAGCGGGCACCCCCCGAAAGCAAACGTACGCCAACGTCGATAAACTGTACAAAAGCTTAGCGGGAAAAATGAAATCAACACGCTTTCAGCTGCAACAGGGTCTTACCTTGATTGATCACGGTAAACGTCCGGTCGATTTTCGCGCGCTTGTACAAAAAAATGCGTCTGGAACCTGGACCGTAACATCCATTGTCGCTCGGATCGCCGGAGGCAGCCACTTTGTATCCAATCTGGCAAGAGGCGGTACGCTCAGTACAGTCAAGGAAGCACTGGCCAAAACCACGCTGCCCGCAACTGTTAAATCGAATGGTCTTACCTCTCTCAAAACAGCAGCACTGGATATCGCAAGCGGAGTAGAAAAGGCAATTCCCGCCCATTTCGCGGAATTTGGTATTGATTTGGCGATTGACAGCACGGGGCGTATCTGGTTGCTGGAGGTCAATTCCAAACCATCAAAAAATGACAATACGCCGTTAAACGATCAGAAAACCCGCCC
The DNA here is from genome assembly GCF_002872435.1 of Paenibacillus sp. lzh-N1. NCBI lineage: Bacteria > Bacillati > Bacillota > Bacilli > Caryophanales > Paenibacillaceae > Paenibacillus > Paenibacillus sp. lzh-N1. The sequence continues at coordinate 5,607,626 of NZ_CP025696.1, forward strand.
GTCCGTAAAAAAAATGATTGAATACTGCTGTTATTCAGCCGGATTCAAATGAATCCATCTCTTTCAGAGTCCGGCTGCCAAAGGAGCTGTTGTCGGTGTCTCTTGTTATGCCAGGCATGCTGGGCGTGCTTGTTAGCCGAAAGCAGGACGCTACTCCCCCTATTACCGAAGCCGATTTCTGCCGCAGGCTAAGTTTGTTGGGCAAGCGCTCTGGTATTAGCGTAATGGCGTTTACCGCCGAAGGAGTTTCACCTGAAGATCATTCCATACGGGGTTATGTTTATCGTGCTGGATTATGGACATTCGGCCGCTTTCCCTTGCCGGATATTGTTTATAACCGCTGTCTCCATGTCCATGAGAGCCAGAATGTCAAGCGCACACTGGGAGACATAGCGGAGCAAAAATCGTGCAAGCTCATCTACTGGTCGCGTAACTTGCCTGGCAAATGGCAGGTATATCGCGCTCTGCATACGGTAGATAAAGTGCGGCCCTTTGTACCGCCTACGGCCCCATACCGGGATACGCTCCAGCTTGTGGAGTGGCTGCAACGCCATTCGGAGCTATTTATGAAACCACAGTCCGGAACACATGGCAAGGGCACGCTGTATCTCCGGCTGGCGGAAGGAGGTCAGGGACTGTACGTACAAGGCAGGAACTCCCAAAATCGCCCGTTCCGTCGCTTGTTTTCTGAATTGGATGCAGGATTGTCATGGATCGACGGTATTGCACACAAACGCGCCTATATCGTGCAGCCTTATTTGAAATTAACAAGCCAAAGCAATCATCCCTTTGATGTTCGCGCGCTCATGCAAAAGGACGGCAACGGTTGTTGGCGCCTGACGGGCTTTGCCGTGAGAGAAGGCAGAAAAGGAACTCTGACTTCCAATCTGCACGGTGGGGGCGAAGCCCATCCGGCAGAGCCTTACCTTCGTGAACAATTTGGCGTGGACAGCACACGTCTCATCATCGGGCAGATGATGGAGCTGTCCTTGACCATTGCCGGGGCGTTGGAGGAACGCTATGGTCGCCTTGGCGAGTTGGGAATTGATTATGGTATTGACCGGAGCGGGAATATCTGGCTGTTGGAGGTTAATTCCCGCCCTGGTCGGGCTTCCTTTTTTCAGACTCGTCAGCCAGAGTGCGCTTTTCGGTCGGTCAACCGCCCGCTCGAATATGCTCGATATTTAATGACCCATTCCAAAGCGACAGGGCCAAAGGGCGCGGGCGCCTCCCTTGAACATACGGTATAGGAGGATAAACAGATGAGTTTAACGCATTGCAATGTGCATTTCTCACAGCAGCCCGACAAGGTGGCGTATATATCCACTGCCTTGTTGAAAAGCCTTAAGTTATCTGGAGCCAAGTCCATTCGTTTGCGACTTGGCAAGGATCAGATTCCCGCAACAGTAAAACCCATTCAGAAGGCGGGACGTCATCTATACTTGACCTCCGGCTTACGCAATGCAATCCGTGTTCCCAAAAGCGGGTCTATCTATTTGCGGAATCTGGACGGAGATGTTCAGCTTGGACCGTTGATTGGAGTATTGTCTGATGCTACTAGCTCCACCACCCGCCCTTTCGGATCACGCACAGGCTTTATTAAGCAACTGTTGAAGGAAGGCAGCAAAAAGTCTTATATTTTTGCCTTCACCCCACGGGATATCAACTGGCAAAATGATACGATTAACGGCTATTTTCTGTCATCCAGCGGGGAGTTTACCCGTAAACTCGTACCTCTGCCGGACGTAATTTATAATCGTTTGCCGAGCCGTCGCTCTGATTTTTCCCCAGCGATCAATCAACTACGCGAACGCTTTTCCCGTAAACGAATTCCTTTCTTTAACTGGAGCTTTTTCAATAAATCCGATATCTATCATTTGCTAGAAAATAATCCAGAGGTTAACCGTTATGTCCCTGAATCCTATATGAATCCTAGCTCTGAACGTATTCGAGGTATGCTGGAGCGGCATCAATTTGCTTATTACAAGCCAAGTAGCGGCAGTCTCGGCAAAGGAATCTATCGCCTGTCCTATGTCCCCAAGCAAGGATACTATGTAAGGTACCGAAAAAAAAATAGCAATGTATTGCTGCGGTTCGCCTCTTTTAATTCCATGCTGAGGATGCTTCACTCCAATAAGGGGCAGACGCTAAAAGGCTACGTCATTCAGCAGGGCATTCAGCTGATCGAGATTGATAATTGCCCGATTGATTTTCGGTTTCATATGCACAAAGACGGTAATAACCAATGGGTCGTCGTTGGCATTGGAGCCAAAAAAGCCGGACGTGGCAGTGTCACGACCCATATCAAAAACGGCGGTTCCCTGATGACACCCGAGCAAGCGCTCGGTCGTGTATTCGGAGACCGGGCGGGTGAAGTGCTGCAACGTGCCAAGAATGTAGCAGTTACGCTAGCAGAAGCCATTGAATATCACCACCAGCATCTACTGGGTGAAATCGGATTCGATCTGGGCATTGATCAGGATGAAAAGGTATGGATGTTTGAAGCCAATTCTAAGCCAGGTCGATCCATTTTTCAGCATCCATCGTTGCGTGCGGAGGGTAAAGCATCCGTGGAGCATATTTTGGACCACTGTCTTTACCTCAGTAAATTCCGCAGAAAAGAGGAACTATGAATACCCGGGCGGAGCAAAAACCAGTTGTTGCTGTATTGACAGTGCACGACGATGAACAATTTTTCAAGGGAAATCAGCGAAACTTCAGGGATATTCTTGAAACGGGAACGCGCATGGGTTATCAGGTATACATTGTTACTGTCAGGGACTTGAAACTGACGGATGAAACAGTGAAGGGCTACATCTACAACAAAAACTCACAGATATGGGAGGAACAAAATTTCCCATCTCCACAGGTCATTTATAATCGTATCCCCAACCGTAATTATGAACTTAAAACATCTGTGCGCACAAAGCTGGATGAAATTGCACATGCCTCAGGCGTTGAGCTGTACAATCCAGGCTTTTTTAACAAATGGGAACTGTTCAAATGGCTCCGCACCTCGGAATCCACTCGTCAACTTGTTCCGATTACCAAACGATTAAGCAACCTGTCATCCTTAGGAAAAATGCTGTCTGCATATCCATACCTGTATCTCAAACCGGAAAACGGTAAAGCCGGAAAGGGAATTATGATCCTCAGATTCAACCCAGAGCATCTGATGGCATACAGGTTGACCATTCAACATGACAAAAAAAGCATAACCTACCGATCTGTATCCTTGTCTCGGTTATGGGGACGTATTCGCCGAGAAGCAGGCAACTCCCCTTATATCATTCAGCAGGGTATCGATCTAGCAACCTATCAGAAAAAGCCCTTCGATTTGCGCATTCTAGTGCAAAAAAATGCCCGTGGCGCATGGAGCATTACCGGAGTAGGTGCCAGACTAGCGGGTAAGGGAAGTATTACAACACATGTTCCGCGCGGGGGAAGTGTGGAGGACCCGTTTATGCTGCTGTCCTCACTCTTTGGACCTGAGGATAGCACAGATTTGCTGAATAAGGTTAAAAGTACGGCCATTCAGATTGCACGTCAAATTGAACGCGCATCCGGTCTTTCTCATGGTGAAATGTCCATGGATCTGGGCGTAGACACACTCGGGACCCTCTGGTTTTTTGAAGCCAATGCCAAACCGATGAAATTCGACGAGCCGGACATCCGTCAAAAATCACTTAGACGTATATTTCAGTACAGCTCCTTTTTGGCCGAACGAATGAAATAATCTCAAGGAAGTGGAATTATGCCGCAAATTAGCGATGTTCAACATTTGCCTGCCCGGAGTTGGGTACTGAGACGACGACAGTTGCTGTTTCTGGCTCGTAGCTCGGGCGGCATGCGCATTACTCGCAATGCTCTGCGGCAGTTGGCTGTTTTAACGCCGGAGCAATTGAACACCCCTGGCTCCTCCCTCCTGTGCGCATATGTGCGCACAGAGAAGGGGCTGCGGATTGCGGGATTTTCCCTCGCTCTGAATTATGGGAAGGATGCTTGCATCGTAATTGTTCGTCCGCTTTACCGGGGCCGCAGACTGGGCGCTAGACTGCTGTCCGCCCAGCTTCAACAGCTGCGCCGTCTGACGTGCAGCGTAGCCACCGACAATATGGCCAGTCTCAAAACCTGTTTTCGTGCTGGACTTATTGCACATGAAATGACAACTGGACCGACGGGGAAGCCCACGCTAATATTTTGTGGGAAGTTATCCGAAGATGAGCAGACGGCAGAGGAAGGTGGAATGCTGTGCCAAAACCTGTCCTAGGCATCATGACTTTGTATTTGAACAGTAAGAAGCAACTGGAGGAACGTGACATATATGAACGCATGATTGCAGAAGGAAAAAGGCTGGGGCTGGATATGTATGTATTCACTCCTGCGGATGTCCATAAGGATCGCAGACTGCTCCTTGCCCAAATCTATGATCCACACAGCGATAAATGGACACGAAAATGGCGAGAATTTCCGGATATGATTTTCGACCGCTGCCGAGTGCAGCGCAGTGAGCGGTATCGTCAATTAAAGAAATTCCGATTGCAGTATACAGACCTTGTTTATTTAAACCGACCGCTGAGCAATAAATGGGCCATTCATCAGCAGCTTGCGAGAAAGGCTGCCTTTCGCCCCCATCTGCCTGCAACAGAGCCGTTCGATGGATTTCATAGTGTAAAGCGAATGCTCAAACAGAATTCACTAGTATACCTCAAGCCAATTAACGGCACGGGAGGCCGCGGGATTTTACGCATTGAGCCTGTTAACAAGCAGAGCGGCCTGTATCTGATTGAGGGACGCAATCGCAAACGCCATATTATTCCTCAGCAGCGGGTACGTCTAGATCGTCTGGAGCCGCGTCTGAGCAGCTGGAACATGGATAACTACATTGTTCAGGAAGGCATTCCTGTGCAGTTGCCGAATGGCAGGGTCCATGATTACCGTATGCTGGTACAGAAAAATAGCCAGGGAGTATGGGAGCTAACGGGATGTGCCGGGCGCATCGGGGCACATCGGAGTGTCACTTCCAACCTACATGGCGGAGGCAAGGCAGTGCCGATGAAGCAATTGCTGACGCAATGGATTCGTGATGAAGACCAGAGAGAGAAAATCATCAAGCAAGGGGAAAAGCTCGGACTGGACATTGCTGCGTATCTGGAAGAAAGCTATGGGGCATTATGTGAGCTTGCGCTCGATTTGGCAATCAATAAGGACGGTCATATCTACGTGCTCGAAGTCAACCCGAAGCCGGCTCGCGAGGTATTTTCACGCATTGGCGAAAAAGAAACCTATCGTCGTGCCATCACCAAGCCCATGGAATACGCCCTGTGGGTCTACCACACTCAGATTAATCCGAAGCCGCAGACGGAACAGAAAGCAGAAGAACAAACAGAAGATAAGACAGAGAGTAAAGCAAAGGAAGGCTCCGCCTAAGTGGCTGCCTTCCTTTGTTTTGTTATCGCCCAACATCGTTTGCATGTATTATTTATATGATACGCCACAGCTATTTATAACTCTTATCTGTGCTTTCACAGTTACTCGGCGTTTTTATAAAGCGTAAGCAGCTGGGTAAAGTCCGTAATAATCGCATCGGACCCTTCCAACTCATCATTCACACCAAATCCAGCGTAAGCACAGCCGATCACGGTCTGTCCGTTCTTTTTACCAGCTTCCACATCGGAGGAACGATCTCCGACCATCCATACATTCGAAATATCGTGCTTGCTCAACAGAATTTCTAGCAAATTCACTTTGGAAAGCGTACTGTACTCCCCAGCGCTGTACAGTCCTTCAAAAATAGGAACCATTTCATACGCAGCAGCAATCCCCTTTACGTAATCCTCCAGCCCGTTACTGGCTACGAATAATCGGACACCTTGCTCATGAAGTGCCTGGAGTGTTTCTTTTACATGTGGATACAGAGCATGACTTCCATTCTTCAACCCCTCCAGCTCCAGCTGAAGCAACAACTCGTCCGCTCTTCTGTGAGCTGCTTCACTGGCTTCTGGCATTACTCTTCTCCAGATTTCATCCAGCAGCATACCCAAACTATTCAAAATAAGCTCCTCCGGAGGAGTCTCTCCTTCATAAAGCCCTTCGGCGCGCAACGTATCAAACAGCTTGTGATACGCAGGAAGCAGCAGCGTCTCCGTCTGAAAAAGTGTACCGTCCATATCAAATACCATAGCCTCAGGTTTCTTCAACACAGGTGCATTGTTCATGTAGTTATCAGTCATTCCTTTCCTATGTAAGTTTACACTCCGACCCCTCTCATGATAAGCAATAAGAGAGGTCCGTGTAAACCTCATTGCGCATACCGTTAACTCTTATATTTTTTTAGAACGGTCCTAAAACAATGTAATCCGCCCCACATATCTGTGTGTAGAGCTCCCCGTGGAAGCTTGAGATCCACACCACTCCAATACGAAAATCCCGCTTGTTCTATCCATTGTTCCATCGCTGAAAGATCTACTGTAGGGTAATCAAACGTCAACAGAAGCATTCCGTCATCCCGTAAAGTTCGATGAAATTCACGCAAGGCTGCCAAAGATTCATCGGGCGTTAAATGCTCCAACACTGAAATACATACAATTTTGTCAAAACTGGCATCCTCATAGGGCAGGGCGGTCAGATTGGCATGGGCGGAGTGGAGCCGAACCGGTAAAATCTCCTGAATGCGCTCAGCGGCCTCCTCTCCAATATCCCGCCGCACCTCGGCCAAGATAGCATCTACAGAAACGATTCGTATATCCAGATCGCAGGCATAGACCTGAGCGCAACGGCGGGCCAGCTCAAATTTGAATGGATGAGGGATACCACATGCCGCGTCCAATACTGTATCTTGCCCAGACATAAATTGGAGACACCACTCATACTCATAAGGACGACTCCACCAGCTTTGAGGGAGTCTGTAAATCATGTTGGACGAGTTGGGATCAGAATATACAAAAAAGCGAGACAGATACGGGTCAGCCATATTCATGAATGTAGCCTCCTCCTTTGGAGATGTTTAGATTACTCTTGCTACACAGCATAATTCATGACCCCGTTTCTCGCCTTGAAGCTTAGCCAACAATCCCATTTGTTCTGTAAAGGCAAGCTCACCGTACAATGGATGTGCTTGCAGCAAGGCATCCAAACCAGCAGGAAGCTGGCGGGTGAACAAAGCCACCGGACGCAAGCCGGACTTTTCCAGCAAGAGCGTCAGCGTATGATCTGAATAATGGTACAAATGATCTTCCTCCGTAAATAAAGGTGAATGAACGCCGTAAGCCTCGTTGGTAAACGAGTTTTTATTGGGCACCGTAATATATAACGTTCCGTCAGGTTGAAGCTGTTCGCACAAATCCGTCAAAAATGCGACTGGGTCCGCGATATGCTCCAGCACATGCCAGCATGCGATGGCTTCGTATGGGTGCTCCAAAGATAAGTCCAGTTCTTCCTCTAAACTTTCGGCCTCAATCCCTTCCTGAGCTTCATGAGCTTGGTGAATTTCCACTTCCACAGATTGTTGTGTTTGAGCATCTAATTCTGTTTCACCGTTCCAATAGCCGGGTAATAAATCTACCTCATATTTGCTTTTGGCGTAGGCACGCGAGTCACTGGACGGCTCAATGCCCACTGCATTCCAGCCAGCTTGAAGGGCAGCATGGATAAATTCTCCGGTGCCTGAGCCAATCTCTAGCAATTTTCCTTTTCTGGGACTGAACATATCGAGCAACATAAGTCCAAAAAGAGCATGATCCCCATAGGTGGACGCCGCTGCACTATCCCGCATAGCAACCCAATTGGCATTATAAATCTCTGCTATCATTTCCTCAGACTGAATATGATCCACATCCTTACGAAAAACCAATCCACAGGAGCCGCATCCCATCAAGGTAAAGCGTTGATAATCATGAAATACTACCGTGTCAGATGAGCCACACAGTTTGCATTTTACACTCTGCTCTGCTCCTTTCCCCTTCTCCGTAGCATAAAAGGTGTCCTTGGTTTCACTTTTTATTTGTGGTTCGGGTTTGTTCATAACCTGTACACTGGCCACCTTGGCGACATCCGAGGCGTCCACCTGATGGGCAGGTTCATATTCTGGTGTAGGTTCTTTTTCTGTATTTTTGTTGTCCTGATCCACCCAGAGCGTGAGTTGTGGGTTCGAGTCCAGAATTGATTCATATTGCTCTTTCCATCCATAACGAGCACTTGGGTCAAGCAGCTGGTACCGCTCAAATTTAGCCATGCGAATAGCAGGTGTATACCAACCCCAATGCTGAATACGGTAGTTGCTGATCTCTGTGGGAAGATCAAGTACATTTTCGGGTAATCTCCCACAGTGCAAGGACTGCTCCCTCCATTTATAAGGGAACCCTTCTTTATATCGAATTAAAAAAGGACGGTAATACCGATGAGCCTGCCAATATTCATCATCACGGTAATGCGTGGAAGACCACATATCAAACAACCTGAAACAAATCGTATCCGCTGTCGTTCCCGCTAACAAAGAATGGACCCCTTGGGCAAAGCGGGATTCGAACATTTCGTCAGCATCCATGCTTAATATCCATTCGGGAGAGGAAGCCAATGTTTCTCTCCACTGCTGCTTTCGCAGTTCGACTTCATTGGTAAAAGAGGGTGTTTCATTGCGGATCAGACGCAGTGGGATTCCTTGTAAGATTTCCCGGCACAACTCTCCGCTATCGTCATGACTACCATCATCAATAATGACTGCTTCATCAATGTATTTTCGGTGGCTCAGCAGCACGTCTGTAAGCTTGTGATCTGCCTCATTGTATACCGTCATGGTCAGCGTCAATTTAGGATTAGAGACAGGCGGTGTATAAAGCTCACTTTGTCGTGGACCAGTGAACGTTGGTGGTACAACAAACGAATCCGCTGTGTACTTGGCAAAGACAGCAGTTTCGTGGAGATGATCGGGTATAACTGGAGGTTCAGGGAACTTAGGGGTTCTTGAAGATGCTGAATGATTGAAGGCTGGAGAGCTTGGAGAAGTATCGGAGTGTTCCGCATGTGTTACTTGCTCTGAATGGTTCGATGTAAAATATTTTAGGGTGAATAATAGCTGTTCTGCCTTCATTCGATCGGCTTCCCGATATAGATGCATTGCCGGATAGTGTGTGTCTACAAAAAGTGGAAATCCATATGCAGCCGCCCGAATACAAAAATGTCGATCTTCTCCCCAATAAGAAACGTTTTTGATTTTGCCAAAATGAATTCCTGCTTCCAGCGCCCGTCTGCGGATTAAGGTGCAAGCGCCTAGACCACCCACCTCATACAAACCAGGAATATGCAACTGGTGTATAAAATGCAACTCACGTTGCGCTCGCTCCTCTTTCGACAACACTTCGCCATCTTCACGGTGAAACAAGTTATATTCATCACTGACCCACACTTGAGGCAATAACGGTCCTTCCGGTTGCCAACGTGTCCAGAAAATCTCTGATACGATGTCCTTCTCCGTCTCCACCAGCCTGCACAAGGTACGAGAATGGAGAACCAGGTCTGAATCGACCAGAAACAACGCGTCATAATTGTGCTGAAGGGCATATTCAATAAGACGATTTTTAAAGCCAGCCACTTTCCAGACGAGAGCAGGCGGCCAATAATGAGTGTGCTCATCACTACGATTCTCCACTTGCTGCGAGCCTGTTAACAAGGGCAAAACCCGACCCGGAAGCCGATTGGAAAATTCAACTAGCCACTGGCTTGAAATCGGATTGTCATTATCATCGACAAACAAATAATCCGGTAGCACGTCAGGTGTCTCCAGGCGCTCCAAGGCTTGAAGAAACAAAGACAAAATTTCCGGCTTCTGGTGCACCGGGCTGCCGATTAGTATACGCATGTGTCAACGCCTCCATCAGGCGGAAGCCTCATAACCGTTCCCCTCCATGTCCTAACGCATACCATAATTGCGACCAAGCGATTGGGAGTGAGCGTGGTATGAATGGACTTACACCTGGAAATATCATTGAAAACGACAACAATACAAAATACAATCTCCCCATTCAACGATAAAACCCATCCTGTCGCACGTCCTAACCCGGAATGTCACGCACATCGTTCAATCCATTCTCTCCCCCCAAACATCCAACTTGATTTTCTAATTTATTAGAACAGAACTGAATTTATGATCATCATCTCCTCTACACGTTCCATCCGAATTCTACATAATGAGCAAGCTATCCTAATAAAATGGAAATTAAACCAAGTTATTTTGGGGGGACAAAGAGCATGGTAACTGTCAGCTTATGTATGATTGTTAAAAACGAAGAAGAAGCCCTTCATACCTGTCTGAAATCAGTCCATGACCTGGTGGATGAAATCATTATCGTTGATACTGGATCTACCGATAGAACCCAAGAGGTCGCTGCAGCATTCAACGCTCGGATATACAACTTTGAGTGGTGCGATGATTTCTCCGCTGCTCGCAATTATGCGTTTGATCAGGCCACGCAAGAATATCAATTTTGGCTGGATGCCGATGACATACTGGAAGAAAAAGATCGACTATCCTTTCTCACCTGGAAAAAACAAGCCACCCTCTCTTATGACAGCATTACAATGGATTATGTGCTTTCCGTAGATGAACAAGGACAGCCGTTGTATAAGCTCAAAAGAAACCGAATTGTACGGCGTGATCGCAGATTCAGATGGACCGGATTTGTTCACGAGTTCCTGAATGTAACAGGCAGCATCTTTCACAGTAATATGGCGGTGACTCATAACAAGACACGCGCTTATACTGACCGTAATTTGCACATATATCTCAAACATCGGGAGCAGGGTACCGTATTTTCTGAACGAGATCACTACTACTTCGCCAATGAATTATATGATAACGGGCGCACGCTAGAAGCCATTCAGCAGTACGAACATTATCTAGGGCTAAATCAAGGATGGATAGAAGATCGGATTGCTGCTTGCTTTAAGCTTGCGGATTGCTACAATCGTCAAGGACAAAAACAGGAGCAACGTATGGCTTTGCTCCGCACACTTACCCTCGATGTACCACGCGCTCAGTTCTGCTGTGTTTTCGGCAATTTGTTCATTGAAGATGAACAATATGCTCAAGCCATTTATTGGTTTCGTCAAGCGACGCTGATCGAGCCCCTACAAGATGTAATGGCCTTAACCAATTCGTCGTACTATACCTGGTTTCCACACTTGCAATTATGCCTGTGTTATGACCGAATCGGTGACATCGAAAAGGCAAAATCGCATCATCGCATAGCTCAGTTGCACCATCCTACTCATCCAAGTGTTTTATATAACGAACAGTATTTTGCACAACTAGAGCAGCAGAAATAAGAAAGACGAACAATGGCTAAAGGCAGGGACCTGCCAGTTCACGTTCGGGTTTTCCTGCTCCAGAGTTAATACCCATGCTAGGCGCACTTAAAAAAGTCGATTCCTTCTGGGAATCGACTTTCTTGGTTTGAAAGTCGCTCGTTTTTATATCATTCCAGGTGTTTTTCGAACCACGTGAGCGAATCCTTCAGGGCTTTTTCCGGATTCATAACATACCTTCTATCCAATAATTCCAGACCTAGATATCCCTTATAATCTATACTGTTAAGTTCCTTTAACACTTCCACCATTGCTAATTTTCCTTCTCCGGGCACCAGATGTCCTCCAGGATTACCATCCACAAAATGTACATGCATTAAATTATTTCCCAGTTCCCTTATAAAATCATGAATGGTATCCTTTCCTGTAGTTTCCATCACATCTGTATCCGCTAAACCTTTTAAATAAGGACTCCCAACTTCTTTTATCATCTTGGAAATGTGCTCGACTCTATTAAACACCTGTGTGGTAAAAGAGGTAAAAGCCTCCATAGGAAGGTAAATCCCCTCTTTTTCTGCTGTTTTACATATTTCGCCTAAAGATTCTCTGCACCATTTCCACATTTCTGTCTCATCAACATCCAAGTATGCGATGCCTGTGGTCACCAACACTTTGTCACATTCCAGCAAAGATGCAGCTTCGATATGCCGGCAAAAAAACTCTACACTTCTCTTTCTATACTCCGGATCAGGATGGCTGATGCTTACCGGGTAGACATACTGCTCAGGGGTAAGGCAGATCGTCTTTAACCCTCTTTCTTTTACTTTTTTATTTAATTTTTTTATATCCTGATACGTAAAATAGTCTAAATGGAAATGTGGACCTGAAGCCCACAATTCAATATTATGGAATCCCAGCCTTGCAACAGAATCTAAAAAATACTCCATAGAATATCTTTTATAATGATAGTTTGCAGCCGCAATTTGTGAGATCTGTATCATAATAATTAGATACCTCCTTTTTACACAACGCTATATTAAAACGCTTCCAAGTAAAGTAGCTAATATTACAGATAAAATAATATTAATCATTCCAGGTATCATAAAACTGTGGTTCAATACATATTTACCAATTTTAGTCGTACCCGCTGTATCAAAAGATATGGCAGCAAGACACTGAGCAGATACTGGTAAAAAGAAGTTTGCATTTACAGCCATCCAGGCTCCAATTATGATGTAGGTAGGCAAATCAAGTGCAATGGCAATCGGTACCATAATTAATGTCGTGACACCTTGACTTGTAGTTAAAGCAGCAACGATAAACATGATAACGGCAAGCATCCACGGGTGACTATTTACAATCGTAGCAACATGATCTTGAATAAAAGCGCTTTGTCCGTTAATAAAGGTACTGCTCATCCAGGCTAACCCAAAGGCACAGACCATAGCCAGCGCCCCTGCCCTAAATATGGGTCCGTTAAGAATCGTTTCAATCGCCGGACGGCATACGATAATAATCATAGTAGCGCAGACTAGCATAATCATTTCAATGGTATGCGGCATTGATAGACTAGTAACCTCGCCATTCAGCACCCAGGATGGACGCAGCTGAGTAAACATGCCCATAATAACAATGGCTAAAACCCCCATCAAAAAGAGAACAACTGCGGCTTTCGCTCCTTTTGAAGTTTCTTTTTTCTCAGCCTTCTTTTCTGATTTTTCAATTAAGCCTTCTGCCAATCTATGCAAATATTCCGAATCTTCAGATAATTCTTTCCCTTTACGCAACGTGCACACCGCACTTGTAATGACACCTAAGAGTGTAGCAGGTATGGAAATGGCCAAGATAGTTCCCAAACTTACTCCAAGGGGTGACATAAATCCAATCATAGCAGCAGTAGCTGCTGAAACCGGTGAGCAAGTTACTGCCTGCTGGGAAGCAATGATACTATTTGAAATGGGTCTTTCCGGCCTGATATCATTATCAATGGCAAGCTTATTGATAATAGGCAATAAACTATATACGACATGCCCGGTTCCTGATAAGAAGGTAAATAACCAGGATATGATTGGAGCTATTATTGTAATATTCTTAGGTGACTTACTAAGCATTTTCTCTGCAATCTGGACGAGTAAGTTAAGTCCGCCTGAAGACTGCAGCGCAGAGGCAGCCAATACAACCGCTAAAATGATCAGCATCACATCAATGGGAGGAGCCGCTGGTTGGACATGAAAGATAAATACAAAAATCGCTACGCCCACTCCACCGAGCAAGCCCATAAAAACATCGCCAACTCTAGCGCCGAAGAAAATGAGTAAAAAGATGATCAATAGCTCAAACCAAAACATAAGAATTCTCCCTTTTTTTGATTTTACGAACTTTACCGATCTTTCATTATCTACAAGGGCGTAGCCGCCCTTTACTGAATACGCTTACAAAATTCTTATCATGCTTATTCTTCCGAGTCCAAACAACGAATTGGTGTGCCGTAGCCAAAAGCTCCGTTTATCTGGCATATTCTAGCCGCAAAAACCGCTCCTTTTTCCATGCTTGCTTTGATACTCCGAAGCATATCCTCATCTTCACCATAGAAAATCTTTCCGGCATTAGAACTTCTAATCATCTCTACAATAAAAGCGGTTATATAAGAGTCACCCGCTCCCATCGTATCCACGGTATCCGTCAATACCGCCGGCTGGTGCATCCATTGATCTTTATATAGAGCAACTGATCCATTTTCTCCCACAGTTCCAATCACTATTTTAGAACCGAATTTCTGTGCTTTTAGCATTTCTCTTTTTCTTTCACTTTCCGTTAAATGACTGCATGAAAGGAATGAAATGTCCGCATACCGGCATATTTGTTCCAAATATTCATCATTCCAGCGTACCGAGAAATCATAGGAGATAGGCACATTCGTTATTTTTAATGTTGCGAGATCCTGCTCTATATAGCTATTTAAACTGGTATGAATTACGGAGAAATTTTTAATGTAGTTCAAGTCATTTTCCGTAAAGTCCCATGCCTTTTCCTTTGCAATACCGCCTTTATTGGAGCCCAGAAATACACGATCACCGTCTTCTAATGTAACCCGCGCATACCCATTTTCCCCTTCAAAAATCCGGCAATGGTTACGTTCTATCCCTAAATCGTCTATAACCTTTTGAATATACTGAGCTATATGATCATTACCAAACTTACCTAAATAAGATGCCTCCATACCACACATTCTGGCATACGCACAAAAGTTCAAGGCATTTCCACCAGGGTACATCATACCCTGGTGGACATATTTATCTACTACATTGTCACCAATGCCAATAACCTTATATTGTTCCATAAGAATATCCCCTCTAAAGGTTGCTAAAAGATTAATATTCAACCTTCCACATATATCTACGAGTTGTAAGCGGATGCGCTCTTTCAATGGCCAAAGCTTGGTTATAAACGGGGTAAACATTATTAAATAGAGAATGATTGAAGTAATCAACCACAGAGCTGTCAATGGTAGACAGTCCCAAATCCTTTGCGTCTAAAACCTCTACTCTCTTGGTATAACGGTTAAGGAACTTTAACGCTCTTTCATCTAAAGGTCGGGTACTTCCTTCAGAGACCTGAATGACAAATGGTATTTCAGCATCAGTAATCTCAAATGGTCCATGCAAATATTCACCTGAATGTATGCTGGAAGAGTTAATCCATTGCATCTCCATAAAAATGCAGATGCTTTGCATATAGGCAGCCCCGTAGCCAGCTCCGCTTGCCATGGTGTAGATTACGGAATCATCTTTATGATTTTTCGCAAAAGCCAGCGCACGCTTTTCCACGTGTTTGCATGCATTTTTAACAATTCGATCTATTTTTCCTACTCCGTCCAGGAATTTTTCATAATGCTCATATCCCTCAGTCTGATTTAATACCTCTACCGCCGTCATTAGTGCTTTCATGGTTTTCTCGCGGGCAATATCTTTGCCATCCCCAAATGTGTACTTCACCACATAGTCTGCTTGTTCTGTAATAGGAGAATCTTCAACCCATGTTAATGCAATAACTGGAACTCCTGCTGTTTTACCTAATTCTGCGGCCTTCACAGTCTCTGGTGTATTACCTTTATGTGATGCCACTACCAGTACTGAATTTTCTCCAAATGCTCTAGGTGTGTTATGCACAAACTCATTACTGGTATAGAGACCTACCTTAACTTCCTTTGCTTCTTTTTCAAGAAATGTTTTTGCAGGATAAAAAGCACCATAAGAACCACCGCAAGCTACATAATATACCTGCTTTATACCGCCAGCCTCTTGTTTATTTGCTAAAATTTCTTCAATAATTTTTTTGATTTCCATTATCATTTCCTCCTTGTATGATACATTTTCTTGTTTTTCATTCCACACCGGTGTATGTATTGGAATGTTATAAAGAAACAATAACACAAAACAATACATTAGGCAATAACACTTTACTACTTTTTCTAGAGTACTGCTTCAATTCCCCCGATTTTTAAAGGATAAACCCCTTATTGCAAGGGCTTACAAGCTATTCATAAATTGTATATGCTGTTATAATATAAGCATGCTGATATAAAACAATATAATACATTTATAAAAACTTGATTTGGAGGTTGAACTGCATGATTGATCATTCAGAATCTTCACCGTTATATAGACAGCTGCAAGAAAAAATTTTAGATTCCATCCACAACGGTACCCTAAAACCAGGAGACAAACTCCCTACAGAATTAGAATTAAGTGAAACCAATAATGTGAGTCGTGTAACTGTCCGTGCGGCACTTGATTCACTTACCTCTGAAGGTTACTTGGTACGGATTCCGGGAAAAGGAACATTTATTACAAAAGATAAAATCAAAAAAAATGTCGTAGAGACCATTGGATTTAGCGATACTTGTAAATTACAAAATAAAGTGCCTGGTGCAAAAGTAATAAAATGCGTGATTGAAGATGCTACAGCATCAGATCAGGAACATTTAGGTTTAATGCCAGGGGATAAAGTAATCAATATAGAAAGAATCAGGTATGCTGACAATGTGCCGGTATCTGTAGAGTATTCACGTTTCCCTTCTTCTTTTTCTTTTTTGTTACAAGAGGATTTAAATAATATATCTCTTTATGATATTTTAAAAAATAAACACAAGATTACATTTGGAATATCAAGAAAATATATAGTTATGGAATTTGCCTCTTTTGATGTAGCCACCTATTTAAATATTGAGGAAGGCTATCCTCTGCTGTGTATTAAAAGTACTGTTTGTAATCCAGACGGCCAAAAAATCCATCGTTCCAAGCAGTTGATATTAGGGGATAGGTTCGAGTTGATTGTTTAAGATTATGAACAGATGCTTTTATGTAGATTTAATCCTAAAAAAGAAAGGCCACCTGCATTTGCAGATGGCCCTCCCTACTAAATTCCCTTAAAATACTTTCTTCCGGTCTCTTTCCCCTTTCAAAATTTCTACTGACTCACGGAAACGCAGCGAATGAATCACCTCACGTTCACGCAGAAACTTTAAACTATCCTGCAAATCCACATCATCTGTCAAATCAATCAGCCACTGGTATGTAGCTCGCGCCTTTTCCTCTGCCGCAATATCCTCATATAAATCCGCAATGGGATCGCCTTTGGCTTGAATATAGGTCGCGGTAAAAGGAACCCCCGCCGCATTTTCATAAAATAACGCACGATCATGTGCCGCATAATGTTCGCCCAGACCAGCCGCTTTTAATTGCTCCACACTCGCATCCTTCGTCAGCTTGTAAATCATCGTTGCAATCATCTCGAGGTGGGCAAATTCTTCCGTCCCGATGTCATTCAGTACACCAATCACTTTATCCGGAATGGTATACCGCTGATTCAGGTAACGCAAAGCTGCTGCGAGCTCTCCATCCGCTCCCCCGTACTGCTCCATAAGCAACTTGGCCATGTGAGGGTCGCATTTGCTGACACGTACAGGATATTGCAGCTTTTTCTCATATACCCACATTCATGTTCCTCCTTTATTAAAGGTTGTACCTGCTTATACCTGCCACGGCCAAGGCGCTTGACTCCACTCCCAAGGATACTTGGAATAAGCGCGACCAAAATTTTGCAAAGGCCCATATAGGAGCTGGTACTCGTTGGCAATCGCCGTTCTTTCCTGTGTTAGCTTGTTGAACTGTTCGATGGCCTGCAAATCATCCGGGTGTGTATCCAAATACAAATTCAGCTCTACCAAGACAAAATCCACCGCTTGGAGCTTCTCCAATAGCGCATAAAACTGGGCATCAACTGGCTTGGTTTGAGATGTATAGCCCTGAGCCGGGGGGATAGCTTGACTATAACCCTGGGCTTGGTTTTGGTACTGGTTCTGAGATGGATATGGACTCTGAGATGGATATGGACTCTGAGATGGATATGGACTCTGAGATGGATACGAATTTGAAAAAGGGTTTTGAGACTGATTCGGCGGTTGTTGACCACTCTCATACTGAACTTGCTGCTGAAATTGATTTGGGGACTGACCCTGATTTGGATTCTCCATATTATTCGCCTCCCCCCTGGTTTCTCCTAGGCTCATAAGGACTGAAAAGCAACGGCCATAGCGTTCCTTTCGTCAGCGCCTCTTCTGGACTGAATTGCGGCAGACCAGGGGGCTGAAATTGTATAAACAAGTTTGGCGGAAGCACATAAGTCTTGCATAGAATGGGCGGACACGGATCGAACGGGCCGACAAACGGGGCATACTGACCTTGCTGTGGAAATTTCACGGGCCGGGACCTCCTTTAATTGATCCATCTGCTTTACTATTCAACATATGCCGCATCGCCCAAGTCTCGAACAAAAAAATGGGTTCAAAGAAATAAAATTCAAAAAGAGCCTTTAAAACCACGATAATGTGGATTTAAAGGCTCTTTCTTCAGCACTCTATATAACTTACATATCTGAACTAATTATACCTATCTCTGTGGATCAGGACTCCTCATCGCTAGAAAGATTATCTTCATTGACCAGATCAGGTTTGCGGTGAATTTTCACTCTCATGATGCGAAGCCTTGTTGCTTCCTCCACTTCAAAGGTCAGATTATAAAACTCTATTTTCTTCCCTTTCACCGGACTGCCTTCTAATTCCTTGAACAGCCAGCCTCCGATGGAGTCCACCTCGTCGTCTTCAATGTTCACTCCAGTCAAATCATTCACATCCTCAATGAGCATACGACCGTCCACAGAGATGAAGTCTTCCTTCATTTCCACGCTTGGACGTTCATCTTCAAACTCATCATAGAGATCCCCGACGATTTCCTCCAGAATTTCCTCCGCTGTCAGCAGACCGGCGGTTCCGCCGTATTCATCCACCACGAGAGTCATTTGGGAGTGCTTTTTCTGCATAAGGCGCAGCACATGACTTACTTCCATAGACTCAGGCACATTCAGAATTGGACGCACCACTGAGGCCAGATCCAGTTGTTCGCCCTGCTCGGCTAACAGAAGATCTGTAATATGAACAAAACCGATAATCTGATCTTTATCCTCAACCGCTACCGGGTAACGGGAATGCTTGGTTTCACTGATAATCTTCAGATTTTCCTTAAACGACAAATTCGTGTACAAACAATCCATATCCGTACGCGGCAACATGATTTCACGAGCAAGCAAGTCGGAAAAATCAAAGATATTATCCATCAGTTTGATTTCATCCTTATCGATTACACCGCTTTTGGCGCTCTGATTCATCAATATCCGGATCTCTTCCTCCGAATGTGCCGCTTCAGCTTCACTCGCTGGCTGAATGCCGAATGCCCGTAACAGCATGTTTGCGGCAGCATTCAACACCCAGATTACAGGCAGAAAGACCTTATAAAAAAGCAGCAAGGGCGCCGATAAAAACAACGCTACTCCTTCGGTCTTTTGAATCGCCAAAGACTTGGGAGCCAGTTCGCCCAATACAATATGCAAAAAAGTAATTACGCAAAATCCGACGACAACGGATACCGTTGTAATCAGTGTACCGTCAGTTACACCGAGTTTGTGCATGAGTGGCTCTATCAGGTAGCCGGATATTGCTGGCTCACCAATCCAGCCTAGCCCCAATGAAGCCAGCGTAATGCCCAATTGGGTGGCAGACAGATAAGCATCCAACTTTTGATTCACCTTTAGCGCATAGCCTGCCAGGCGATGACCCTCACTTTGGAGCTGCGTCAATCGGGATTGGCGCATTTTGACCAGCGAAAACTCTGCGGCCACAAAGACACCATTTAGAAAGACAAGCAGCAGTACCAAGAAGAGATTCACCCCTAGCAATCCCCAATGAAACTCGGTATGACCATCCAATACGAACTCCCCATTTCTTTAGTTAGCATTTTGCACCATTCGACTTGCAAGCTATTCAATTCAGTATTTATGATTGGAAACCTGGAATTGGAATCATGTAAAAATGCTTATAATTGCAATGCTTTTCTTGATTTAAAGTCTACACCCTTGTAATACATATCCGCTACGAGTAGATTCGGTCCGCAACACGCAGCCGCATCACAATGACAGTTCACGGTCTGATTCAGCGGATGCTCATTCAGCCATTCACCGAAAATATTGTCCAGACTGTTTTCCTGAATGTTTCCGAAAGCTGGAATGTCTGCAAAATCCGTCACATATACGCTACCCGTGAACATATTCACATTTACACGGTTTCTTCCGTCTGGATCATTACGCACCGTAATATTCGGTTCTTGCCGTAAGCGACGAAGCAATTTACGGTCTTCCTCCCGCTCAGAACAAGCAAAGAACGGTAGTGTACCAAATAACATCCACATGTCCTGATTTCGCACATCCAGCAGCTTATCAATAGAGTTCCGCATATCGTCAAGGGACAGTACAGGCAAGGCAGAAGCAAAATTCGATGCGTACATCGGATGAACCTCATGTCGGCGGCATCCCATTTCGTTGATCAACTGATGAATGCCTTCTAGCTTCGTATGTGTCCGATAATTAATCATGGACTCAGCTGAAATGAACATCCCCATTTCGCTCAATCTGCGTGCATTCTCTATCATTTTTTCATACAGGCGCACAGCACCCGCGCGTGGAGTCGGACGTCCGGTATTTGCAAATCCCACTTCATAAAAATCGTCTGCATTTAAATAATTAAACGATATATGCATGACATCCAGATACGGAAGCATCTTCTCATATCTTCTGATATCCAATGTCAGGTTGGAGTTAATTTGTGAACGAATACCGCGCTCTTTAGCATACTTCAACAGCGGAACGATCACATCGTCCACTGTTTTATCAAGCAATGCAGGTTCTCCGCCTGTAATACTTATTGTCTCCAGATGCTCAACTTCATCCAGCCGCTTCAGCATCAAATCTAAAGGAAGGAAAGGGGCCTCCTTCATAACCAGCATATCGCCGACAGCGCAATGCTCACAGCGCATATTACATAAATGTGTTACGGTCATTTCCACACTTGTAAGCAAATGACGACCATGTGTACGCAGTGAGACAATCGGGTCCCACGGATCATACGTTGGCGATATTTGGGGTAGTGTGTTATTTTGTAGAACTGTCATTATGTTTTCACCTTATTTCTGTTATTAACCTCAAAAGACGTATAATTATCATATCATGATGTGTAAAGTGCCTGCATGCTTTCTTCCACATCCTCTGCTAATCTACGCGTACTCCTCCGAAAGGGCCGGTAGCAGCGCCTAATGTATTTGTAATCATAACCGAAAGGGATACGGATAAATCCACATCATAAGGCGCCTTCAGTTCCTGCCCATCCCGGTCTCTTACAATACGAATGACAGGCCTTTGCGGGATTTTGGGATGTATACGCACTACGACTCCCTCTTCCCCTGTGTTGAGCATTACAGAAAGCCCCAGAGGGTAAATAGCTACACAGTCACGAAAGGCTTCCAGCATCCGCTGCTCATACAGCGTTCCTGCCCCGGCGTATAGCACCTCCATTGCTTCATAAGGCAACAAAGCCTGCTTGTAGATTCGACTTGCCGTCATCGCGTCATACGAGTCCGCCAGACCGATCCATTTCGCATATTCGTGGATTTGGTCCTTTTTCCAACCGTGTGGGTATCCACTACCGTCAATACGCTCATGATGCTGTAATGCACAATGAGCTGACAACAAGGGAATCCCGGGTTCGTCTTTAAGTAGCTTATAGCCGATCACTGTATGTGTTTTCATATGCTCATATTCTTCGTCCGTCAATTTACCCGGCTTATAGAGCACTTGAGGTGAAATCTTCATTTTACCGATATCGTGCAGTAATGAACCTATCCCTAGCTCCATGAGCTGATTATTATCGTAGCCATTGGATATCCCCAGGACTAGTGAATACAAGCATACATTCAAAGAATGATGATACAAATCCTGATCCGCGGCCCCGATATCCATCAACATAATGATGGCATCCTGGCGGCCTCCAATATCGTCCAGAATCGATTCCATGACCTTATAAAATGACTTGCCAAAATATTTGTGCTTATGATCTACGGAGTAGGATGACAAACCCTGAAACTGCTTTTTGATTTCCTGTAGCGCCGCCGCCCTTGTCTGTTCATGGATCATCTCGGGTATGACGATATCTTCTGTCACAGCATCCTCAATGTATACATATCCAATTCCGACTTGGCCTAGACGTTCAATCAATCGCGAAGTAAGCTCAACACCTTCCGAGAGCAGCACCATTCCATTTTCATTGTATATTTTTTTGCCCAGCTTCATGCCGGCTCTCAATAATGTAACAGGTACCAGTCGCAGCTTAATCCTCTCCCGATTGTTTTGATACCTGAAGCCACCTAGCTGCAAAACATTCTTCCATCGCGCCCGGACGCTTCAACTCCATTTCAATCAAATCCCGTAAAAATTCTGGAAGCATAAATCGGAGATCTGTTCCGTTCGCAAGCACCTTATAGCCTGCTTTGAAAGTGAACATATCCAACGTGCCCACTGTGTATTCCTCATCTTCTTCCAAAGGTTGACCCGCTACACGAATGTCCGTCACTTTTTCATAAGGAGCACGGTCCGGATCATACTGAATGGTCAACCCTTCCACACACATCGTGCCCAGCACTTTGCCTCTGAAGCCAAAGCCCGACATGGGCTTGTCTGTAAATTCAGGCAGCAAAGATTGCTCCAGGGCCAACCGAATGTCTCTTCCCCGCAACTTCATAACACAGGGATTAATCGGCGATGGGCATAAGGAATGCAGTATTCCTTTGCTAATATCTCCTTGAGGCAATGGACCAAGCAGTTGACCTGCATTGACGAGGGCAATTTCGGTTCCTGTAAAATGGGACACGGATTGTGCCAGCAAATTCCCGAAAGGGGACTCCTCATCATAGGCGATCTCCAATTCCCGATCTGTTACTGCTACCGTGCTCTCCATGGCGCGTTCTGCTTGTCTGCGATGCAACACAATGGCCGATGCCACTTTTTCGTCTAGCAGCGTCTGATCCACAGGAACTACGCCGCCTGAGGTAACTCGAAACGGTTCAAGACTATGGTTACGGGTTAGTGTCACTTCACCGAGCAACGTTCCGAACTTCCCGGCCCCACATAGAACGGTGTTCCCGATCTGAAGCGGTTCCTCCAGCACATGGTGGGTGTGACCACCAAGGATAACGTCAATCTCAGGAAACTGGGACGCTAATTTCTCATCAGAGGGTAAACCTAGGTGAGACATCACGACCACCACATCCACCTGCTTTCTGAGTGACGCGATCTGCTTCCCCAGCACCTCAAACGGATCGAGCACATCCCAGCCCAACAATTGATAAAACTCTGTAAAAGGAGCCGTCACACCTAGTAAACCGATCTTGATTCCTGCTTTGTTTAGAATAACAGATTCCTTCATCCACAAAGGAATCCTCCCCGTAGCACGCTCTGTCAGATTGCCACATACAACTGGACAATGAATGCCCGCATATGCCTGTTCAATCATATCCGAGGTAAAAGTCAGTCCCTCATTATTACCGATCGTAATTGCATCGTATCCTGTCAGATTAATCACATCCACATTTGCCCCACCGAGCGTTCCTTCCGTTTCGGGGGCCATCCGATCCATGTGGTCTCCTATGTCCAGCACAAGAAGCGCATCCCCTGATGCAGCTTTTCGTTCATTAATCATCGCGGCTATCGAAGGCATACTGCCAAAATGACTATGGATATCATTGGTATGCAAAATGGTCAACGTTTGCCGAGTCGTCATCTCCATAACCGCCCTCCTCTATATTTTATATATCGACTTTGGAGCTTCTAATGTTTAAGCATACCATGTTATTTAGCAATATGGTACATATGAGGTGGACATAGATAGTGAAAATCATTGACATTGCCTTCTATATGTAACTCAGAGGAGACGGGTCCTTGGGACCTATTTTACAGCTTGGAATAATAGTAAATTAGTCGTTGTCATCCCATATAATTCTTGATATATTAAGTTTGTTTCGTATTTTCGACAAATTTACGACAAGGAGGTTAGCACATGAGAGTTCACGTTACCGATGCCAAGCCGGGAGATCGCCTCAAATCCGATACATACAATGGGCACGGTGTACCTGTCTTGATTCAGGGCACCGAGCTTCAGCATGACGATATTTCCAAGCTTATTATGCATGGTGTCGATTATATTGACATTGATGCTGGTTCTACGAGCATTCCGGTTGGCTTTGCCCCCGATGTTCCTGCTTCCCCCGAGTCCCTCAAACGCGCCGTTCCCCTTATGGAGCAAACGATCAGTGGCTTTGAAAGCATGTTCCTCGAAGCTTCCTCAACTGGAAAATTTGATGAACATCGAGTTGATGAGCTGTTCGCCCCTCTTGTTTCAGAGCTGGCTCGTCAAAAAGATGTCGTATCTCTGCTGTTAATTATGGAACGGGGAGATCACTATACCTATAACCATTCTCTCCAAGTAGGTATACTGTCATATTACATTGCCACTTGGCTTGGATATACAGAGGAAGAGGCATATGCCGCGGGCAAAGCTGGATATTTACACGATATAGGCAAGTCCATGATACCGGATGAAATTTTAAATAAACCGGATAAACTAACACCTGAAGAATTTCATGAGATGAAGAAACATTCTCTGTATGGCTATGATATTATTCGCAATTCAACCAGCGATGATATTTCAGCAATTGTCGCCTTGCAGCATCACGAACGCGAAGACGGAAGTGGATACCCCCACGGACTGTTCAAGGAAGAGATTCATCCTTTTGCCAGCATAACAGCTGTTGCCGACGTATACAGCGCGATGATTTCCAACCGTGTGTATCAGACAAAACAGGAGTTGCTCACCGTATTACGTGAGCTGCACAGTATGAGTTTTGGACATCTGAATCCAGAAACTACCCAAGTGTTCATCAGACATATGCTTCCGAATTTTATTAATAAGCAGGTTCTATTGACTACAGGCCAGACAGGAACCATTATTCTGAACAATCCTGTGGATTACTTCAGACCCTTAGTAAGAATTAACGATAATGAATATATAGATTTGTCAAAGGAACGCCATGTATACATTGACGAAATTTATCTGGAATCCTGATCTACCATTGCCACCCGGCGTTACTTTGTTTGTACGGAATGTTTTACCGAAGCACAGGCTACACGAATAAAAAGAGACTGTCCTTTAATCCGTAGGTTTTTCCTACAAAGGACAGCCTCTTTTTGTATTACGAACATTAGCCCAATTACTCTGTATTGCTTGTTTAATCCTAGGAGTTAAGATCTTGTAGGCCTGGGCTATGTTCATTAGGCAATTCAGGCATATACGGAAGAGGAAAGCCTTCTGGAGGGTCAATGACACTCAAATCTCCACCGTTTCTGCTTGGCGTTTGCCCATTGAATATTTCTCCAATACGGGTAGAATCCAATCGAAAATTAAACTGTGCATTGTGAAAGCCCATTTCAACATACTTCCGACATTCTGGATACTTGTTAATATCGTAGTTTGGAACCGGGAACAATTTGCCCCAATCTACTCCAAGTGTCTCTAACGCTTTGGCAAACGCATTTTGATGAGCATTATCTCGTACAATCAAAAAAGCTAATGTTTCCCGGAATGTTTTGTTCGAGCTCATTTCGTAAATTCGGGATTTTTGCAGAACCCCTGTAGATTCGAGTACGAGATTATCAAGCAAATCACTAATCAGATTGCCGTGGGAATAGACATAACTGCCTAACCAAGGGTTACCACTTGCATCAACGGGTAAGGAACTTTGAGCTCCCATAATAAAATGATGAGGATTGGCATGTTTTATTGCTTCATCCAAAGGAGCATGATCAACTCCAGCATCGCCGGCTTGGTCCTCGCCTGAGCCAGTCAGAAGTTGATTTATGGTATGTTGGACCAGTTCAACATGACTAAGCTCCTCTAGAAAAACTCCTCGTATCAAATCCCTATACTGCACAGCATTACCACGAAAATTATTACTTTGAAAGAAAAACTGCATCATCGTACGCATTTCTCCAAATCGACCACCCAATACCTCCTGAATCACTTTTGCAGCAGCTGGGTCGGGTTTATCGGGCACTATTAAGTTAATCAAATCTTCTTTATAAAAATACAATACCAAAACCCCCTCAGAGTTTTTATTTTGAAGTGAAACATATGCTACCCATTTTTATCATTTTTATACAAGACAAAGAAACAGAAAGGTTATATGCAGGCTCCTATCAGTCTAGTATTAGAGTTATTTGTTGTTAAGCAGCTCCTCGTTTTGTTGCGCATTGAATGGGTTAATATAGCTTGGATTCACTAAACTGCTTTTTAACCTATAGGAGGACTAATTATGTTTAGACATCAAAAAGAGTTGCAGTTCGAAGTGAAAGTAGAGCGACCTGACCCTCTATTTGCCCGACAGGTACAAGAAGTTTTGGGAGGCCAATTTGGAGAAATGACCGTGATGATGCAATATTTGTTTCAAGGGTTCAACTGTCGCGGTGATGAAAAATATAAAGATATGTTAATGGATATTGGAACAGAAGAAATAGGGCATGTGGAGATGCTGTGTGCTTTAATTAGTCAATTACTTGATGGGGCTAAACCAGAAGATCAGGAGCAAGCTGCCAAAGACCCTGTTACAGCTGCCATTATGGGGGGAATTAACCCGCAACACCTGCTGGTCAGTGGTCTGGGCGGATTACCTACTAGTTCAAATGGAGTTCCATGGAACGGTTCTTACATTGTTGCTAGTGGTAATCTTTTGGCAGATATGCGGTCCAACTTGCATGCAGAGAGTCAAGGTCGATTGCAAGTAGCAAGACTATATCATATGACACAAGATGAAAGCGTTAGGGCTACATTACGGAAAATGCTAGCACGCGACCGTTATCATCAGTATCAATGGATGGCAGCAATCCAAGAATTAGAAGAAAAAAATGGTGTTGTGGTACCGGCTTCCTTTCCTCCTGAAGCAGAGCAAGAATCCCAGCCTGAAGCATTTGAGTTTTGGAACTTGTCAGAAGGAGAGGAATCTAGTGAAGGTCTGTGGGCAACTGGAAGTGCACCGGATGGAACCGGGAGCTATGTATACATCTCTAACCCCGTTGCCAAAGGCCAGATCTATAATGCCAAAATACCAGCAACTGAGTTACATCATGACTTAGACCATAAAACTTCAGATAAATAAACGTGTAACAGACGAGTCTTCCCAACATTAAAGATCGCTTATTGGTGACACTAACCATAAAATGAAACAAAAATATATACTTACAGTGCACATAAGACGGCTTATCATAAGGCACATCAAATCACAGCTGATCATAAACAAGAAGTATAGAATCAATGTAAGACCAAAAAGCTCTGCCGACCAATTATGGTTAGCAGAGCTTTTTGATTTAGTCAAACTACCGTTTATTAAATAAGAGGTGCCTCAATCAATGTTGCGAAATTAAACTGGTGTACATGACCATCATTTAATGTAGTTTGGCCTGTAACAAAATGTACGTGTTTTCCATTTCCGACTGGAATAGCTGGTCCTGTTCATAAGTGCTAGGCAACTATCTGCGGTCCTAAGCATAATTTTTTTTATGTAGTAGAAAGAAGGCTTATGGACTTAGGTATCACTGAAAAAATAAGAAGAAGGCGAACTTAAAAAGTTCGCCTTCTTCACTAAAAGGAAATCGGAGTCGGCACAAAATCGGCACGACTCCGATTTAACCGTTTTAAATATCTCAAAAACCTTGTCACACCAAGGGTTACTGCGTTTTAACCAATACTGCCTTCCATCTCGAACTTGATTCTTTTACGATTTCATAACCTATTATAATAGGAAGAAACTCGTTTTTTTTAAAAGAATGCTTTCTTGACCAATCACTACATTTCATTATGTAGGGGGCAAAAAAGGGGCAATAAAATTCATTCAAAATAATGCTTAATCATCTGTATGGGATATTATAAAACTGAAATAAACTTAGAGCGATGCATAAAGGTGTTGTCCCAAAATCACCCTCATATTTTTCCAACGAAGTGGCTGACAGACCGACAGCATTTGCTGCTTCATCGACTGTAATACCTCTCAGCATTCTGGCAAAATATAAGGTTTGGTTGTTTGATCTTTTACGCTTATAAATATCTGACATGGCTTACACTCCTTATATACTTGTCTTTACTGACAACTGAATTTCTTGTATACTCACGTTGAATCTTTTTCCGTGGGACTTACTTGGCTATCCTGGCAGGGATGCCAACCCACATTTAAGCGCCTCTCTTAGGGAGGCGTTTTTTCACATCCTTCCCGCTATTACGTTTTTTTGGTTGCCTTAACCCTTTATATCAATTATCATATCGTGGCGTAAAGGGGAAAAATGTCGTTTCATGTCGAATCGGTTTGGGCCATCCTAGGGTGAATTTATCTTGACTTTTGTTTTGTTATATGATAATAAGCCCGACCAAAGGCCGGGCTTAGTTAAATTTTAATATTTTTTTTAGCATATCAAGTTTTCTTTTAGATATAGGGCAAGTATAGTCTGTGCCCTTAAATATAATTTCTGTTCCATAACTCTGCTCATCATATCCTGCTACTTTAGATAAATTTATGAGGTGACTTGGAGTAGCAGGAAAAAGATAAGGAAAAGCATTCTTGCACTTTTTGAAAGTCAAAATGATTGCGATGTACTCATTATGGGTATGAAATCGCGGAACATGATAATTTTTTTTGGGGTCCCACATATCGAAATAACAAATATCTTTAGCGGGGTAAAGCCCGCCCGAATTCTTAGTTTCACCTAAGATAAACCGCCGATCATCAGGGCGCTTTTTAGCAGCATCAATAAGGTCACTCAAAAATAAAGAATTAGTCTTATTAACGCTAGTACACGCTTGGGAACCACCAAAAAAAACTTTGCCGCCATAATCAGCTGTTTCGTGTGCGGAAACATTTTTTAGATTAACCAAATTACCTGCATCCAAGCTAATAAAATCGGGAAATCCGTTTGAGAATTCCCCGAGTGTAGTTGGAACTGTATAATTACCGCTGGTTGTGAAAAAAAACGGTATTTCATAGTTAGATTTTGGTTTCCAATTTTCGATACTGACTAAATCGCTCTCAAAAAATGAAAACCTATCTCCATATTGTCCATCCGACATAATCTCTGGTGCGAAAATCTCTCTGTTGTTGTCCATAGATCAAATCATTTCTTTAGTTCTTTCGGCAGCGGTAAAGCTCCGATAATTGTTTTGCGGCTTACAGCAGCTTTGTTAGCATCTTTAGTTAAGTGTTTGGACACAAGACGCGCAATAGTCTTTTTCATGCTCTTTCACCTCCCTTCAGAATCGGTAGCGGTAAGAGTAGAATAGCCTGAGCCGCGAAAGAAAGAGCAATTATAGGAGATTGAATAACAAAATTAGTGAGTACAATAGTCAAGGAAATCCATTTTAAATATGGGTCTATTTTAGAAGGGTTAATATCTTCAAAGTTGTTCGGGGCCACGCATAGGACCACTAATGCCGTTATGGATGTAAGGAGTAGTGTGCCATCATGCCCCAAATGTATTAAGGGGATACTGGCAAAGAGTGCAGCCGAAAACACAGCACAAACCGTTAAAGATTTGAAATGCAATCCTCCAGAATATTTTCTTAGCACCACAAAAGAGAAAAAGGCTAATAGGGCACTTAAAACATCACTTAGTACCCATCCGAACAATAGCGTAAGTATTAGGCCAGAATACCAATTAAGCTTAATCGCAATTATATATGTTAGTACGTCGGCGCTGCCGGGTCCATCCGGATCAGCTTTTTTTAAACCGTTCGCGATACGCCTCGATAGCCTTTCTAGCATCTTCCCTGTCCTCCTTTCTCGATAGAATATAGGAGAAACCGAAGGTAAATATAGACATAAGTAAAAGAACAAACGGACTGGACTGGTATAAAAGAACCTCTGCTATAAAGATGGTGACAGAGGATAAAAGAGCACTAATTGCTACCCTCCTATTTTCTGCGGATAAATAATTTTCTTTCCATATAAAATCGTGCGGCGGAGTAACGATAAACGAGAAGCCGGTATAATAAGTTCTAAGGATAAACGATATAGCAAAGCAGATAAGTATATATGTTATTTGTAGGATATAGACCTGATAAGTTGTGTTTTGTTGTAGCACCCCAGTCTGCAAAATACCTAGAAAGTTATAAAAATAGTAGACGCCGACTTGCAAAATCGCATATGCACTAATTCCAGCTCCTAGGATAAATGCCGCTAAATGCGTCTTAATCGACATTCGATATCTAAAAAACAATATAAAAAGTATATATTGTAAAGGTAGATCCCACTTCGGAATGTCAAAAACAACACGCATAAAAAATGAAATTACGGCTATTAATACCCCAAAACCAATAATCCTCTTTTTATATGACGCCACTGGCAACATATATATTTTTAAGGAGAACACCATAACAGCTATTGCATCCAAAATACCAAGTAATATATAAATCGCATTACTTAACACCTCACACCGCCCATCTAATTAATCTATCTTAATTATATAGCGGCGTATTGCGTAATCAAGGTATTTTACGCATTTACCGAAATAATATCCTCCAGCTTAATCCAACTAAAATCATCCTCATCATGAAACAGTTTTACTTCACGTCTAGCTGTGTTAATAGACGTAACGACACCCGTCATAACCGTGTCGTCAAACGGGCTAAATACGGTCACTGAAACGCTTGTACGTGTGTTGTAAGACTCTATTAGCGCCTGTTCAATCAACTGTACCTCTTGGTCGTCCAATTCCGGTTTGCCGCGGCGCTGGCGGTCCTTCATAAGCTTTAGGTATGCTTCCTTATGCTCCGGTATAATAATGCGAGAGCTTTCCCATAACCCATTTTCCTCTAATTTTTTAGACATGTATGTAGCCTCCTGTTGTGTTATGTAGAAATTATATTCCGAACATCTGTTCCTCACAAGGGATATGTTTTCCAGAAGAAAAAAATAAACCTTGGATATCTCCGAGGCTCAATACTCTGTGTAGTATCGGTTTGCCGCTCCAGGCGGCGTTACAATCTTCTGATCCCTGTCCCAGCCTTCAATAATTACGATATGCCGAGTATCCGATTTGTTTTCCCATACAATATAGTTATCCTTCTCAAGAGCCAGCAACCCGGCTTTAATGTCCTCTGTACGCCTTCCTGTCTTTATCTCCAGTTCCTTCATGGTGGGCAACCGTCTTCGCCCAGCAGAATAGTTGTAGAGTATCCGCAGTAATTTTCGTTCGATGTCTGGTAGCATGATGATCACTCCTCTGTGACTATTATATGCAAACATGTGTTCGTTATTCAACATAAAAAATACTCCACTGGCAGTTTAATTGCCAGTGGAGCTAGTACTTTCTTTGGCACTTATGGACTTCAAGTTACTCACTCATGTAGAGTGCGACAAGGCAGAATGCCTAGTGGAATTTTAATTAATCCTTTTTTAACGCACTCACTTGGAGCGCGACACTGAGGGGGATAAAACTCGCCAGTGTTTACTTACTTTGCAGTAGGGTAATCTTTAACACCTAGTCTTTCTTTCAACGCGTGTTGCAACACCTGTGAAAAGTTAATTTTCTCACGGGTAGCTTCCTGCTCAAGCCAACGTGGAAGTGTGACATTTTTGGTCACTGCTTTGTTCATCATTTCGTCCCTGATCGTTCCCATTCTTACCTCAATCAAAGTGATGAAAGAATCGGCTGGCAATTGAATGCTCGCTGGATCAGAAGCTGACGGAATCACTTCGTTGTCCTCTTCAAGGCCAAACAATTGCAGTTCTAAGCACTCCTTCGCCATTCGCAAAGCCTCAGACATATCATCGCCTTCTGTTATCGCTCCAGGAAGATCCGGGAAAGTGACTGTGTAGCCTTTTACTTCTCCCTTTTCAAATATTGCAGGGTAAATGTATTTATCCATATATATAAACCTCCTTTTGAGGGGGGCTATTTAAGCCCCGCCTGTTTGAGTATTGTGTCTGCTGTTTTGGGGTCAAGGTCTTTTCTTGGATGCGGTACTGTGACGAGACCCGACTTAGTAGGATGTTTAAATTGATGATGACTCCCTCTAACCCTAGCTAAGTACCACCCATCTGCTTCGATTATCTTTATCATGCTACGTGATGAGTAGTTCAAATCATATCCTCCTCTCTATATTTATTATAACACGCATAAAATATGCATGTCAATAAAATACATGCATATTTTATGCGCATGATTTTAATGACAAATAATCTCGCTTAGCAATTAAGCTTAGCAGAGCTTTAGCTCTCCAATACTTACCGCCTCACTACAGCACAAATGAGCGTTATAATTAATTTGAGGTGGTTTTATGTTTATCTCCCCGATGTTACTCGAAACAGCAGCTGGCCCTTTTTCGGATGAGCGCTATATATATGAGCCGAAAATAGATGGCCATCGTTTAATTTTTTCTCAAAAGCAAGGCGTTATCCGTCTATATACTCGTCATCATAACGATTGCACCTCACAGTACCCAGAGTTGTTACTTCCATTTGACGACGACATTGTACTGGACGGGGAAGTAGCCTGTTACGATCAGGAAACAGGGTTAGTTGATTTCGAATCAATTATGACACGTTTTATGGCCAAGAAATCAGAAAAAATCCAGCAGTTAGCCAGCACACTTCCCGTTACTTTTGTTATTTTCGACGTGCTCCACTATAAAGGACAAGACCTTCAGCAATTACCGTTAATGCAGCGCAAAGAACTTTTAGCTGATTTAACTTTACCGAGTGATCGTTTTGGTATCATCCCTTTTATAGAGGGCGCAGGGGAAGCCTTGTTTAAACAAATGCAGGATTTGAGTTTGGAAGGTATGGTGGGGAAAAAGAAGGACAGCAAGTACTATAACCGTCGACATAGCGCATGGCAGAAGGTCATTAACTGGTCCTACGTTGACGTATTTATAACAGGTTATCGCAAAGAGGAATTCGGGTGGCTTGCAGGCGTACCGAATGAGAGTGGTAAAATTCGTCCATCCGGTATCATTGAACTGGGAGCAACGCCGACACACAAGAAGGCGTTTTATGGTGTGTCTAAGGCGCTGATAACTGGGGAGGATCGCGAGTATGTTTATGTGGAACCACGTATAAGGGCTCGTGTAAAGATGCGTAACTGGACTAAGGCTGGGCTGCTGCGGAGTCCGGTGTTCACTGAGTTTATTGTATAGCAAGAAAAGCTCTGCAAGACCGCGAGGTTAGCAGAGCTTTTTTTGTTTATCTAAGCTTAGGAACCTCCAACGGTAGCATTAAGCTGAATAGGGTGCTGGTCATAAGCATGATTAGGCCCACTCACAATAAATAAAAAACTAGCTGCGACGATCAGAAGAACCATTTTTCTCAACATTGTTTAACCACACCTTTTCAATAAGATTTAAAAACTCTTCTTTGAACTCAGGAACTGCATGTGTTCTAAACTTCACGAATAGCCCCATGCAGTTTATAAAATAAGTTTCGTTATTTATTATATGTGACTGTACCATTGCATACATCAAATGTTTAAAGCCATCACCGTATGATCCTCTATATAAATAATAATAAGCTAACTCGTATCCAAATCGTGCATATTGTTCTGGTATAACTTGACTAGTATACATGTCGGATGATGGCTGCATCTTCTGAGTAAACGAATTAATTATAGTTTCAAAACGTCTAAGTATATCGTCTATATCTAGTTGATACTGGTTAGCTGCAAGCAGTACGTTCAATATCTTAGTTACCATTTCTTTATCTACTTTTGATTTGGCAATGTATTCAACATAATCTGGAAGCACACTTGTATCACCGGACAAAAGTTTATAAATGTAACTATTACATTGCGCCCAATCCTTATAAAGATTTAGCCAATATAAAGTATCTTCGTCTGTCTCCAATACCCAATCTAAATCAGTGTAGGCATATGTATATTCTAGAGCTTGTTGATAATCGCCTTGGGCTTCGCAGACACTTGCACATAGTAAATCGGCATATGTGATGTACACAAACAAGGGACGACTTAACTTCTTAGCAAGTTCGTCACACTCTCGTTTCTTCTGTTGATGTTTAATTGTATATTGGATTTCC